>CAVXMK010000027.1:0-298940 GCA_963762985.1 uncultured Chloroflexia bacterium | reverse complement strand
CGGCGTGTCGGTCAGCCCGGGGAAGATGACGGTGGTGCGAATGCCGTGCTGTCGTTCCTCTTCCCAAGTGTGCAGTCGCCAGTTGCCCGCCGCGATCGTTGTCGACGCTGATGCTGTCAATCGCGGCGCGCATCGATAGGTCGACATCCCTGATGTCCCGGTCGAAGACCACGATCCGTAACCCCTGCTTGACAAAGCCGAGGACGTAATCGAGCGAGACCAGGATGGCGACATCCTGGATGGTGATCGGTTTATTCGGCAGGGCTGCCTGTCCGGCCGTGAGGCGCGATCACCGCCCGGCCAATGACTCGGACCGTCATACTGAGGATGCCGTCAGCGAGCTCGGCCTTCGCTGGCTAGCCCGATTGCCGGGCGCGGCGATGTTCGTCCTGCACCTGTGTAGCGGCCGCGTGATACTCCTGCCAGTTCAGCAGGCCGTAGTGCTCTTTGATCCGTGCCACCGGCCAGTCCGGATCGTTGCTCTCCAGGGTGACGAAGTTCTCCTCGGTGAACCCCTGCATGGTGACGCGCCCGCCCATTTCCTGTTGCAGGAGGAAGAGTTTTTCGTGCTGTCCCAGGGAGGGAGCGATATGGAGAAGCTCCTTCTCCAGGTCGATCGTCGTCGTCACCAGCCGGCTCCAGCGGCTGGTCGAGGCGAGCTCGTAGCCGGAGATATCGATCACGCGGCTGTGTTCGCTCAGGACTGTGGACACGATGTAATAGGAGTGGGTCCAGGCATAGGCCTGCAGGGACAAGCCGCCGCCGTAGGCGGAGGGCCAGACGACGAGTTCGGCCCCTTGTTCTTTGAGTTGCTCCCAAAGATCGGGCCAGCCCAGGTCATAGCAGATGGCCAGCCCCATGCGGCCGAAGTCCGTCTCCACGACCGTGGCGCACTCCGTTCCGGGCGTGATGTTCCGTCTGGTCATTTCGGAGATCGTGGGATGGACCTTGCCATAGCGAACCGCAAGTCGGCCCTTCCGGTCGATTACCACCGCGCTATTCTCGACAGCTCCGTCATCGGTCCTCACGGAGTAACCAGCGACGACCCACATATGATGCTTCCGTGCTAAGCGAGATAGGGCGTCAAAGGTAGGGCCTGGCAGCGATTCCGCGTACGGCAACTGATCGCCAGGAATGCCGGTCTCAAGAAAGGTCTCCGGAAGACAGACCAGATCGGTGCCTTCAGTGCCGGCCGCATCGAGAAACGCGCACGCTTGTTCACGGTTCTGCTCAGCGGTGCGCGGACCAGGGATATGGTAGGAGGTCGTCGTGACGCGAAGCTTGCGCGGCATGGCGCATGATTCCCTCTCGGGCGTTTTTGCCCGCTTTGCCGGGGCCGCCCACGCACGCTTGAAGGAGCGTCTGGGCATCGGCGGTAAATCGATCTACCATCGTCACGATATCGTGCGGCCGAGTCCCTGTCAAGGTGTGTCGTCCCACGCACGGCGTGAGTGTCGCCGTTCTGTGCTGACCGTCGCCACGGTCAGCACGCCGACATCCCACGTGACGGAACCCATTAATCGCCAGATCCTGGCTCAATCCGCTGCCGGCGAGCCACAGGACCAGATGCCCCGCTATCCCTTCAAGCCGGTTGTGGAAATCCCCTCGATCAGCAGGCGCTGGAAGACGAGAAAAATGACAAAGACCGGAACGAGCGAAACGAGAGACATGGCCATCAGCGGCCCCCAGGCCGACTCGCCGGTCGAGGCCATGAAGAGGCGGAGCCCCTGCGGCACGGTGTAGAGGTTCATGTCGGAGAGGTAGACGAGGGGCAACAGAAAGTCCTCGTAGGTCCAGATGAAGGTGAAGATGGCGGTGGTGACCAGGGCCGGCACCATCAGCGGGAGGATGATCCGCCAGTAGATGCCGAAAAAACCGCAACCGTCGATCGACGCCGCCTCGTCCAGCTCCCGCGGGATCGAGCGGATGAACTGCACCATCAGGAAGATGAAGAAGGAGTCGGTGGCCAGGAATTTGGGGGCGATCAACGGCAAGAACGTGTTGATCCAGCCGAAGTTGAGAAACAGGATGTACTGCGGGATCAGCGTGGCGTGCGCCGGCAACATGATCGTGCCGAGCATCAGCGCGAACCAGAGGCGTTTGAATCGGAAATTCAACCGGGCGAAGGCGTAGGCGGCCATCGAGCAGGCGAGCAGATTCCCCACCACGGCGCCGCCAGCGACGATAAACGAGTTGCGGAAGAACTGGCTGAATGGCAGGGCGACGCCTTCCCAACCCCGCGTGTAGTTGGAGAGTTCGATCCGCTTCGGCCAGAGGCTGGGGTCGCTGAAGATCAGCTCCGCCGGTTTGAGCGAGCTGCTGGCCAGCCAGAGAAGCGGGTAGAGCATCACCACCGCGCCAAGGAGCAAGAGCACTTGCAGGCCCAGTCGATTCCAGGGAATCGATCGCCCCGACGCGCTCAGTTCTTGCCGCTCAACGGCTCGTGCAGACATTACGAACTTCCCCGACTCTCAGGCGTCGGCATAGTGGACCCAGTATTTCGACGACAGGAACGCGACAGCCGTCGAGACAGCGATGATCGCCAGCAGGACCCAGGCCATCGCCGAGGCGTAGCCCATCTCGAAGTTGGTGAATCCCCGCTCGTAGAGATAGAGGGTGTAGAACAGGGTCGAGTCCGCCGGTCCGCCGCTGCCGCCACTAACGACATACGCTGACGTGAAGGCCTGGTAGGAGCCGATCATCTGCATCAGAAAGTTGAAGAAGATGATCGGCGTGAGCAGCGGAACGGTAATACGAAAGAACTTCGAGATCGCGCCCGCACCGTCGACCGCCGCGGCGTCGTAGAGATCCTGGGGAATCTGCTTCAGACCGGCCAGGAAGATGACCATCGGCGCTCCGAACTGCCAGACCGCCAGAGCGACCAGGGTGTAGAGAGCGTAATTGGGATTGGAGATCCAGCTCGGCCCGACGATGCCGAACTGGGCCAGAATCTGATTGACGAGGCCATCTTTGCTGAAGACCTGCCGCCACATGATGGCGATGGCCACGCTGCCACCCAACAGCGAAGGCAAGTAGTAGATCGAGCGGTAGAACCCGAGTCCGCGCAGTCCCCGGTTGAGCAGCATGGCGATGAAGAGGGCGAACGCCAGCTTCAACGGGACGGAGAGAAAGACGAAGCTGAACGTGACCTGCAGCGCGTGCAGATATCTCCGGTCGGCGGTGAAGAGCCGCCGGTAATTGTCGAGACCGAGCCACTCTGGGGGCGTGAAGAGCTCGAAGTCGGTCAGCGAAAGGTAGAGCGAAGCGACCATCGGCCCCAGCGTCAGCAGAAAGAAGCCGAGCAACCACGGGGTAAGGAAGACATAGGCGGCGATGTTCTCCTTGCGCGCCCGGCTGGAGGCAAAGCGTTTCCGAACCCCTTGCTGGTTGATGGCGAGCGGCGTGACGGGCGCATGCACATGCGCCCGCCCAGACCGTTTCGCGGCGTGACCATTCTCAAGACCAACGCCTGCCTGACTCATGAGATGATCGCGGCCGCCTCGTCGAAGAACTGCTGAGCCGCTTCGTCGACGGTCAACTGGCCGAAAGCGACCTCTTCGTTCATGCGGCGCAGAATATCGGAAACGCCGGCGATCGCCGGGTTTCTCGGGTTCGCCGAGTCCTCCAGGATCAGATCGATGTAATCGAGGATCGTCAGATCGGCGGGTGTTCCTTCATCACGCAGACCCTCTCGCCCCGGGTTCGACGCGGGCACGAGACCGCTGCCCCGGTAGAAGATCTCGACACCCTCCGGATCCGCGTGCATGAACTGGATGATATCCATGACGGTGTCGGCATGCTCAGTCTGCGCCGAAACACTGGACGAATTGCCGGCATAGGTGTAGTGGTGCTGCGTCAGCTCGTCACCGTTGAACCCGTTGGGGAGGAGGTGAATCCCGAGCGGGTTCTCGGTGAGGGCCTGCAGGCCGAAATAGGTGTCGGTGAGCTGCGGCAGGATTGCCGCGTTGCCGGTGATGAGCCCGGTACGCGAGAGGTCGTCGCCGGTGGCCAGCGCCTGGACGTCGCCGGGAGGGGTGCCGCCGGACTCGCGCAGGTCCTGCCAGAAGCCGAGCCAAGCCGCCAGATCTGTCTGGTCGAACCCGAGGTTGCGATCGGCGGTGTAGAACTCCTTGCCCCGACCGCGGAGGAACATGTCGCAGGCGATATAGGAGTTACCCCCATCCTCGGTTCCATAGAAGCCTTCGCCCTTGGCGGCGGCGATGTCGTTCGCGGTTTGCGCGTACTGCTCCCAGGTCCACATCTGGTCAGGCACTTCCATGCCGATCTCTTCAAAAACGGCGGTGTTGTAAATCAACGATGGCGCGATACAGTCATTCGGGATGCCGAAGAGTTGCCCGTCGATGGTATTGCTAAAGATCGTCCCCTCGGCATAGTCGGAGAGATCGATAACACTGGGGACGAATTCGTCCAGCGGGCGCAAGACGCCGCGCCGGGAGTACTCGCCCTCGATATCGGCGTTGGTGCTCATCAGGTCGGGGGCGTTGCCGCCGGCCGCCTCCGTCGCCAGCTTGTCGACGTAGGCATCGTAGTCGGTGAACTCTGGGCTGATCTGCACGTTGGGGAACTTCGCGGAGTAGGCCTCCAACACGGCGATGGTGTGCTCGAGTTGCTCCTGTGATTCGACAAAACCGGCAGCGCGAATCTGGATCGTCTCCTGCCGGGCTCGGCCGCTCCGGGAGCGACTCGATCCGCCGACCAGGAGCGTGGCCGCCCCTGCCTTGAGCACGAATCGCCGTGAAATCGCGTGTGCCATTGCGTATCACTCCTCACCTGCGAGAAACGAGCGATCGACGTCGAACGTGCGGGAATCTCCTGCGGCCACCTCCTCTGGCCGCGTCAACGGCGGCGCCAACTTGTGCATCGTTCTACTAATTCGTTGCCGCGGACTCTATCAGCGGCCCCTGATGCTGTCAACCGCCGCGGCGCAAGACCTGTGCCAGTTGACACCACCGTCGACCACTGCTACGGTGAGACTTGAGTGCATCGATGCACCAAATAGATGCACATGCGAACACGTCGCTCGATCGCGCTGAAGGAATGTTGATGCCGAGGAAAGTTCGGGTCACGACGGCGTCGTTTCACGGAATTCCCGCGCCGTCCGTTGAGAAGCAACCGCGCCTTCGCGTGCACCAGCGTCGAGGCCGCCGCGGCCGAGCAGGCCGATCTCCTCTGCCTGCCGGAGACGTTGCTCGAAATCGGACTTCCGCACGAGGATCGACCGGTTGCCGAGCCGGTTCCGGGTCCCATGATTGACGCCCTGAGCGGTCTGGCCAAGAGGCATCGCCTCTGGGTCGTGGCCCCGATTTCGCTTTGCTCGACCGCCGGGATCGAAAACACGGCGGTGGTGATTGACCGCGGCGGCGAGATCGCCGGCATCTATTCCAAGGTGCATCCGACGATCGGCGAATGCCGCAGGCGGACGATCGTGCCTGGCACAGTTGCCACGGTGATCGACACTGATTTCGGCCGTCTCGGCCTGGCGATCTGCTACGACATCGGCTGGCCGGACCATTGGCAATCGCTTGCCGACCAAGGCGCGGAGCTGGTTGTCTGGCCGTCTGCCTATGATGGCGGATTCCCGCTCCGGGCATACGCCTGGTTACATCAATACTATGTCGCCTCGTCGGTCCGGACCGAGCACAGCCGGATCATCGACGTCACCGGGCGCATCCTTGCCTCGACGAGCCGCTGGCACCGCTTTGCCACAGAGACGATCGATCTGGAGAAGGAGCTATTCCATATCGACGATCAGGTCGAGAAGTTGCACCGCGTGCAACTCGAGCTCGGCAGCCGCGCCCAGGTCGAGGCTTTGACCGAGGAGCACGTCTTCACGCTGGAGAGCAACGACCCGGCGTGGCCAGTGGCGCGGATCAAGACCGAGTATGGACTCGAATCGTTTCGCGACTACCATCGCCGTGCCGAGGACGTGCAGCACGAGAGTCGAAACGCGGCGAGCGTGCCGGCCGGGGCGTGATGTCGGGCAAAGTCGTCACCATCGAAGACGTGGCGTTGCTGGCGCAGACCTCGCCCAGCACGGTCTCCAACGTCCTCAACGGGCGGCTGGACCGCATGCGCCCTGAGACGCGGGACCGTATCGAACGGGCCATGGCTCAGCTCGGCTACACGCCGAATCAGCTCGCCCGGCAGCTCAAGACCGGCCACGTGCCGATTCTCGGGCTCATCGTTCCCTCGGTGGCCAACCCCTTCTGGGGCTCGTTCGCCCAGTTCGTGGAGGAGGCGGCGCGCGGCCGCGGCTATCAGGTGCTATTGGGCAATGCCGGTCGCGATCCAGCTCAGGAGGTGCGGTACGCCGAGTCGTTATCGTCGTACGGCGTTCGCGGTGTCATCTTTGGCTCCTCGCCCCTCTCGCTCGCTCACGTGCAGGCGCTGGTGCGGCGTGGGATGCGCGCCGTCAGTTTCGACCGGGACACCGCGCCGCTCGATCGGCGGCCGGAATCGGAGATCGACAGCGTGACCATCGAGAACGTCAAGGGGGCGCGCATCGCCACCGAGTACCTGCTCAGCCTCGGCCACCGGCGGATCGGCTTTCTCTCCGGGCCGCTGCGCACGGCCAGCCGGTTGGAACGACTCAATGGCTTTCGCGCCGCCCTGGCCGACGCTGGCCTCGAAACGGACGGCGATCTGGTCTGGGAGGGATCGTCCAGTCACGGCTACGGCGACGTCGAGGGAGCCGAGTTCGGGCGGCGCGCCGCACGCGAGTTGCTGAAGCGCCCCGACCCGCCGACCGCCCTCTTCGCGATCAACGACATGTACGCCCTGGGCGCCTACGCAGGAGCGCAGGATCTGGGAGTGCGCGTGCCGGAGGCCGTCTCGATTGTCGGCTTCGACGACATTGCCTTCGCGGAAGTCGCCCAGCCGCCTCTCACCACGGTTCGTCAGCCGCTGCGGGAGATGCTGCAGGTGACGGTGTCGATGCTGATCGATCGGCTGGAGGGGCGGCGAACGGGACCAGCCGATCACCTGACGTTTCGGCCGGAATTGATCGTGCGCGCGTCGGCCGCGCCGCCAGCAAAAGCGTAAACGCCGCGAGACCAAGAAGGACCACATGCCGGAGATTCGGAGGAGATCATGCAGATCGTCCTGTTCACCAAGCTATTTCGCGGGCGAAGCCTGGCGGAAATCGCCGATGCCGCATCGGAACTCGGATTCGACGGCATCGATCTCCTGATTCGACCCGGGCACCAGGCCGAGCCGGATGATCCCGCTTCGATTCACGAGGCGGTGCGACACCTGCGGCAAGCCGGGCTCGCCGTGCCGATGGCGACGACCGATCTGACCGATCCCACGGATGAGCGGGCGGAGCGGGTCCTGGCGACGTGCGCGGAAACCGGGATCGGCCTGATCCGCCTCGGCTATTGGAAATACGATCCTCAGCGAGGCTACGCGGCCTGCTTCGATGCCGCGCGCCGCGACCTGGACGGACTGGCCCGGCTGGCCGAAAAGCACGGCGTGCTCCTGGCGATCCAACTGCACGGCGGCACCATCCACAGCTCAGGGGCGCAGGCGGCGGCATTGCTGGCGGGGCACGATCCCGCGTTGATCGGCGCCTATCCCGATCCGGGCAACCAGACGGTGCAGGATGGCCGCGAGGATTGGCGCTTCACGTTCGATGTTCTCGGCCATGGCTCTGCTGCGTGGGCGTGAAGAACGGCGGCTGGTTCCCGGCAGAGCTGTCGGAGGCTGGACAGCGCCGCTGGCGTTCCGACTGGATGGGCGTGCCCGACGGCATGGTTCCGTGGGACGAGATCGCCGCCTACCTCAAGGAGACAGGATATCAGGGCTTTCTTTCATTCCACAGTCATTACGAGGTGCCGCTCGATCAGGTGCTCGCCCAGACCCGGGTCGACCTGGGATACATGAAACGATTGATCGGCGTACCCGAGCCCGCCCTCGCCAGTTGAGCACGGAGGCAGGCCAGAAGGGGTCGAGGATGGATTTCGGGCTGGGCGGGCAGGCGGCCATCATCACCGGGGGAGCCTCCGGGATTGGCCGCGCGATTTCGGAGTCGTTGGGCCGATGCGGGGTCAACGTCCTGCTGACGTATTTTGCGAGCGATGGGAGCGCCGCGGAGACGGTGGAGGCCATTGAACGCGCCGGTTCGCGGGCACGTGCGACGCGTGCCGACTTGACCCAGGAGGCCGAGGCAACGCGGGTCGTCGAGACGGCGTTGTCGGAGTTCGGGCGGATCGACATCCTGGTCGCGAACTCGGGCGGTTTGCTGCAGCGGAGTCCGATCGCCGATTGCCCGCTCGACCTGTGGAACGCGGCCCTTGCCGTCAACCTGACCAGCACGTTCTTGACCTGCCGCGCCGTGCTGCCGGTCATGGAAGAGGCTGGCGCGGGGAGCATCGTCACCGTGAGCTCGCTGGCGGCCCACGACGGCGGCGGAATGGGAGCAGCGCATTACGCGGCGGCGAAGGGTGGCGTGCTGACCTTCACCAAGGCGCTGGCCAAGGAGGTCGCCCCGCGCGGCATTCGCGTCAACGGCGTGGCCCCGGGCTTGATCGGCACCCAGTTTCACGACCGCTTCAGCACACCGGAGGGACGGAAGGCAACGGTTGCGCGGACGCCGCTGGCGCGCGAAGGGACGCCGCAGGACGTCGCCAATGCGGTGGTCTTTCTCGCCTCGCCGTTGTCGTCGTTCCTGACGGGGGAGACGATCGAGGTCAACGGCGGGCAGGGACTCTTTTAGATGGCAAACGACGTCGGTGATCTGCGTGATCGTGTGATTCTGGTGGCCGGCGCCAGCAGCGGCATGGGCCGCGCGACCGCGATAGCCCTGGCCGATACCGGCGCGCGCCTTGTCCTCGCCTCACGCAACCATCACGCGCTGGACATCCTCGCGGACGAAATAGCGAGAACTCCTGGCCGGGCACTGGCGGTTCCTACCGATGTCACCGACCGTAAGGCCGTGGAGCGGCTGGTCGAAGCAACGCTGGCGGAGTACGGCCAGGTCGATGCGGCGGTGATCACTGCCGGCACCAACATTCCGCGGCGAACGATCGACGAACTGACCACAGAGAGCTGGGCCGACGTGCTGGCGGTCAATCTGACAGCATCGTTCAACATCACCCAGGCCTTCGTGCCAGCGCTGCGCGAACGGGGCGGCCAAATCGTCTACGTCTCCTCGGCAGCGGCCAAGAAGCCGGACGCCTCCGGGGTCGCCTATCAGGCGACGAAGGCGGGGCTCGTCGGACTGGCGCATGGGACCATGGAAGAGGAACGCAAGCACGGCATCCGCACCACGGTGATCTTCCCCGGACTAACCGACACGCCGCTGGTGGAAAAACGGCCGACGCCGACCCCGCCCGACGTCCTGGCCCGGGCGCTCCAACCCGAGGACGTTGCGGCGGCCTGTGTCTTCGTGCTGCGCCTCCCGCCGCGGGCATATGTGCCAGAACTGCTGCTCTATCCGAGCCAACTCTGACGACCTTGAAGACATGGGTTGGGGTCGCGGGACAAGGACGCCAAGTGGAGGCACACGTCGTGGGTTCGGACAAGCCAACCGTCACCATCCTGATCCCCGAGGCGACGCGGAAAAAGATCCTCTCGCCTGAGGCACTTGAAAACCTGGCCAGCTTTGCCCAGGTGCGGCTGCCAAACGGATCGTTACTGACACCAGACGACCTCGCGCCCATGCTCGATGGGGCCGTGGCCTGTATCACTGGCTGGGGCACGCCGCCGCTGAGCGCAGATCTCCTTGCTGACAAGCCAAACGTCAGATTGGTGGCCCACACCGCGGGAAGCATTCGCAACCTCGTCCCGGTCGATCTCATGGAGGGTGGCCTTCGGGTCAGTCATGCGGCGGCGATCATCGCCGACGCGGTGGCGGAATTCGTGATCAGCGAAGCGCTGCTGGGATTGCGGCCGCTACACGAAATCGACCTCGGCATGCGAGCCGGTGAAGAATGGAAGGCGCTCCGGGAACGCACCATGGGGAGGCTGTTGAGCGCTTGCACGGTGGGGATCGTGGGCGCGGGCTATGTCGGCCGAAAGGTGATCCACCTTTTTCAGGCGTTCGGTTCGCGAATGCTGGTCTATGATCCGTTGCTCAGTCCCAAAGCGGCGACAGAATTGGGCGCATTGCCGCAATCGCTGGACGATTTGCTGGCGGAGAGCGATGTCGTCTCCCTGCACGCCCCGGTCCTGCCAGAAACGAGGGGCATGATCGGCGCCGCGCAACTCGCCCGGTTACGCGACGGCGCACTCTTCATCAATACCGCTCGTGCGGCGCTGGTTGACGAGGATGCGCTGCTGCGCGAACTGCAATCGGGACGGATCAGCGCGGCGCTCGATGTTTTCGCCACCGAGCCGCTGCCTACTGACAGTCCATTCCGCGCGCTGCCGAACGTGATCCTCTCTCCGCACGCCGCCGGCCACACCACCGACACCTATCTGCGGCAGGGCAAGGCGATGGTCGAGGACGTGCGCCGGTATCTGCGTGGCGAACCGATGGTTTTCGAGGTCTCGGCGCAGATGCTACCCACCATGGCATAACGAGACGGGAGCGGTATCAGCTTCGTTCGAATCGCACTGCAGTACCCCAACCGGATGATTGCGTCTCACCAAGCACGTGCCAAGCACGCACCCCGTCAAGTGCACTTGTTCCCTTGGTCGCTCGTTTGTTCTGTGTTCGCTCAGGGAGTTCCGAGGGCCCCCGCGGAGGTCGCCAGGATCAATCAACGGAAGTAGCCGGTGACTAGATCCTTCCTTCATCGGGATGACATAGGTTGTGGGTGGTGCGCTAGCCGCCCGCCAGAACCGGCACGGACGATTGCCGGGCGCGCATCTCGTCGATCTGGCGGCGGCTGCGGCTGATGTAGTCGCGCAGTTCTTCCAGGCCGTAAGCGTGCGCCAGTGCTCGCGCGCTGACGCCTGGCCGCTTGGCTCGCAGGATGAACCACTGCTCGCGCAGCAAATGTCGTTCCAATTCGACGTCGTTGCCGTGCTCCGCCAGCAGGCGATCCCGTTTGTCGAGGTTGAAGTTTTCGTGATAGATGCCGCGGTCGAGGTCGAGGGTGATGCGGCTGATGGTGACATCGTCGCTCTTTTCGTCGAGCATCACCTGACCGTCGAGGTCGTAGACGAGACAATCGGCAGTCTGCGTCGCAGTGACGATGTAATAGTGGTGCATCAGCGCGTGGGCCTGGAGCGTCGTGCCAGCTGAGTAGGCGCTCGGCCAGATGACCAGCTCCGCGCCGTTGTCGGCCAGCTCTTGCCAAACCTCCGGGAAGTTCACGTCAAAGCAGATTGACAACCCAACCTTGCCAAAGTCGGTATCGAAGACGGGCGCCTCGGAGCCGATCGCCACGGCCGGTAGGAGGTCAAACTCGCTCCAGTAGGGATAGACCTTGTCGTAGATGCCGGCGACTTCGCCGGCGCGGTCGATGAGCACCGCCGAGTTGACGCGCCGCTCGCCGTCCTGGCGGTCGAGTGGGCAGACGATATAGGTCTTGTGCTCGCGCGCCAGCGCGGACATGGCCGAGATTACCGGCCCGCTCAGTGTCTCCGGCCGGTTGAGGCTCTGGTACGTCCAGGTCTCCGGCAGGGCGATCAGATCGACCCCGCGCTCACCCTCGCGATCGACGACGTCGACGATCGCCTGCAGCGGGCGACAACTGAAGCTGATGCTGGTCACGCGCACCGGCCGTCCTGGTTCAGTCATTGGCAACTCCCTTCCATCCATAACGTCAGTCCGCTCTAGCCCTCATGCACCCAGCGCCCGCGGAGCCGCCAGTTGAGAACGGTCAGGGCGAAGATGATCAGGAAGAGCACCCAGGCCACAGCCGAGGCATAGCCCATGTTCAAGAACTGGAACCCCTCGATGTAGAGGAACATGGCGATGCTGATGGTGGAGTCCTCGGGTCCCGCCGCGGGTCATCACCCACATCTGCTCGAAGACCTGGAAGCTCGACATCATGGCGATCATGCTGACGAAGAAGATCGCCGGCGAGATGAGTGGCAGGGTGATGCGCGTGAACGACTGCCAGCGGTTCGCGCCGTCGATGTGCGCTGCTTCGTAGAGATCGTTCGGCACCCCTTGCAGGCCGGCCAGGATGATGATGGCGTAGTAGCCGGTCCACCGCCAAACCGAGAGGATCACCAACGAGATGAGGGCCAAGTTCTTGTCGCCCAGCCAGGCTTGCGGCGGAATGTCGACCAGACTGAGCAGGTAATTGAGGACGCCGAAGCGGAAGTGGTAGATCCAGGTCCAGACGAGCGAGACCGAGACCATGTCAGTGACGATCGGCAGGAACCAGAGAAAGCGCACCACCGAAGTGCCGAAGGCTTTTCGGTTCAGCAAGACGGCAAGCCCGGTCGAGGTGATGCCGACGAGGATGACGAAGAGCGCGGTGAAGGCGGCGGTATTGCGGACCGCAGTGCGAAAGAGCGGGTCGCCAGCCAACTCGACGTAATTTCGTAGGCCAACCCAGACCGGCGCGCTTAGCCCATTCCATTTCGTGAAGCCGACGAAGAGAGAGTAGGTTGCCGGGCCGAGGGAGAAGGCAAGGAAGGCGATCAGCCCGGGGGCGAGAAAGCCGAGCGCGGCCAGCGTCTCTCGCCCGCTGTTGGTGAGCGGACGGATGGCCGGCCTGAGACGCGGCTGGGTAGTGACGCTGCGCGTGACGGCCACGGCCTTATCCCCTCATGCCGGTCGTGGCGACGCTGGCGATGATGTACTTCTGCAGGAAGAGAAAGAGGATGAACATCGGCAGTATGGCCAGCACCGAGCCAGCCATGATCTGGGCGTAGTTGGTGCGGCTCATCTCCTCCTGCAACGCCGCCAAGCCGACCGGCACGGTGCGCAGATCGCGCGAGCGGGTGACGATCAACGGCCAGAGGAAGTTGGTCCAACTTCCCATGAAGGCCAGCAGGGCGCTGGTGGCCAGCGCCGGGCCCGACAAGGGAATGACGATCGTGGCAAAGGTGCGAAAGTACCCCGCGCCGTCGATGCGCGCCGAGTCCTCCAGGTCGCGCGGGATGGAGAGGAAGAACTGCCGCAAGAGAAAGGTGAGGAGGGCGCTGGACAGAAAAGGCACGGTCAGCGCGGCGTAGCTGTCGACCCAGCCAAACTGGCTGATGAGTACATACTGCGGGATGAGCGTGACCTGCGTCGGGATAATCATCGTCGCCAGGTAAACGAGGAAGATGCGGTCGCGCCCCGGAAAGCGCAGCCGGGCGAAGGCATACGCGCCCATCGAAGCGACGATGACCTGACCGAGGGTGACGACCAGCGCAACCAGCAGGCTGTTGACGATGTAGCGGCCGAAAGGCTGCTTGGTCAACACGTCGGCGAAGTTCTGCAGTGTCGGCGAGGAAGGAATCCAGATCGGCGGAAAGCGCATGATCTGCTTCTCGAGCATCACCGAAGAGCGGACCATCCAGAAGAAAGGGAAGGCTGCCAGAATCGCGGAGAGCCAGAGGAGTAGCGTCACCAGCGGCTTGTTGCTCGCCCCGCGGCGCCGGCCAATCGACTTGAAGGGTTGGAAGGTGTTGCTGGCCATGCCGTCTCTCCGCTGGTCTCCCCGGGCGCTGGCACGCCGCGCCCGGGGACACGACCTAACTCGTAGGTCGTATGTCTTACGACACCCGCCTACCGACTCACTCCTCGATATCGATCTTCACGTCCGCCCACTTCTCGTCGAGGACAGTGTTGGCGTCAGCTTCGACCGTGGCCAGTGCGTCGAGGATACTCCCCTGGCCGTCATTGAAGATGGGGTCCAGATTTCGGGTGTAGGAATCGACGAATTCGGGGAAGCCGAGCACGGAGCGGTCGTTGAACGAGTAGTCGAGCTGCTCGACGAAGATCGCAGCGTTCGGCGTAGCCGCCGAGTCGATGTACGACTGGGTGGCGCTGAACCGGGCTGGAATGCCGCGGCCGGTGCCCCCGATCATCGCCGCCAGCACTTCTGTGCTGGTGAAGGCCCGCAACCACTGCCAAGCCTCCTCGGGATGCGCGGTCGTGGCACTCATGGCGAAGCCGGAGCCGCCCGTGACCACGCGCTCTTCGGTATGGAGCGGCAGATAGGAGATGTCGAAAGGAAAATCGACGCCGCGCGTCGTCTGGCCGAGCGCCCACTGCCCGTTGAGCATAATCGCGCAGAGCCCGGACTCGAAGTAGTTGATGTCGCCACCCGCCGTCTCCGCCGGAGTCGGCGCGACCTTGTGCGTGTGAATAAGGTCGACCATAAACTGCAAACCGGCAGCGGCTTCCTCCGAGTGGATGATGCACTTGCGAAGCTCATCGTCGAAATTGCGGCCACCGGCACTATAAATGAAATTCGAGGCTAAGTACTGATTAGTGGGCGGATTCTCCCACCAGACGCCCCACTGCTCGCCGTTCGGCTTGGTGAGGGCCTTCGCCGCCTCGATGAATTGCTCCCACGTCCAGGGCGTCTCGCCATGCGCCGGTGGGTGGGCGACGCCCGCCGCGTCGAACATGTCTTTGTTGTAATAGATGCCGAAGGTCGAGACGTCGTACGGGAATCCCCACCAGCGGTCCCACATGTGGAATCCCTGGGCCACCCCCGGGGCAAACTCATCGGGATCGACGTCGCCGGCATCCTCGATGTACGTGTTCAGGTCGGCCAGTACGGCGCTGGTGACCAGGCTCGGCGTGTGGTCGGTGCTGCACATGATCAGATCGGGGAGGTCGCCGGCGGTCGCCGCAGTCAGGGTGCGCGTGACCGTGTCGTCGTAGGGCGCGAACTCGAGGGCGATCTCGATGTTCGGATACATGGTTTTGACCATGTCCAGGCCGATCTGCCAGTCCTGCATGTCGGAGTCGCTGAACCAGTTCTGCAGGCGCAGCGTGACCGGCTCACCAGACTGCCGAGCCGGTGCCGCGTACGTCAGCGGCGAGCGGGCGCCTCCGAGCAGGAGGCCGCCGCCCGCCAATGCCGATCCCTCCAGAAGCCGCCGTCGGGACAGCTTGCTCATCGGGTTCGCACCACTAGGAGTGTTCATCGGTCGATCCTTTCCATTGTGCGCCTGACCAATTGCCGGACACGTGGACTCTCCTCGTCGCCGCTCACCTCCTCAACTCTGCGTTCGCCGATGGCGGCGATGCAGGTATCGACTCTCCATACGGGCTTGCTCTCCCATCCTCCGTCTTTCGCCTTCGACTCACGTGCCGAGCTCGGCCGCCGTGATCCGCTCGGCGATCTCCATCGTCTTGACCGCGTCGCCGAAGTGCGACGACGGCAGGCCGTTCTCGCGGATCGCGGTGATGAACTCGTTACTCTTGGCCAGAAACCCGCCGCGGAGGTAGAAGTCTTCGCCGCCGGCCACATCGCCCGCCTGGTAGAGAATGCCGACCGTGTCATTGTTTTCGTAGACGCGGCCCACCACCTCGATGTCGGCCTCGGCGCAAATGCCCGGCGCATGCATCTCGATGCCGAAGATGCGTCTCCCACTGGCCCAGTTGTTGTGCAACGTGCCGACAGCCCCACTGTCGAAGATCATCTGGGCGGCAATGAAGTTGACATCGGGTGTGCGCCGGCGGCGAGTGATGACGTCGAGATCCATCAGCTCGCCCCCGCAGAGCCAGCGCACGGTGTCGATGGCGTGGACGCTGTCGTCGAGGATGTGGCTGGCGGCGCCGAGGAAGGGTGCCGGCTCGTTCTTGAAGAAGCGCACCACGGCGTGCTCGATCGGGCCATGCTCCAGACACTTGCGGCGCAACAGGCCGGCGAGCGGGGAGGAGCGGCGCTGAAAACCGACCTGAGTGATGCAGCCGTGCTCTTTCGCCAGGTAAGTCAACGCCCTGGCCTGGTGCAGGGTCAGCCCGAGTGGCTTCTCGACGAAGAGGTTCGACCCCTGGCGCAGGCACCAGGTCCAGACGTCGTACATGTGGTGCGGCGGGCCGATGGCGTAGACGGCATCCGGCGCCACCGCCTCGATCATCTGCCGGTAGTCGCTGAAGCGCTGCGCGATGCGGTATTGGTCGCCGAGCTGTTGCAGCCGCTGGGGATCGATGTCGCAGATGCCAGCGAACTCGACGCCCGGCAGCGCGGCCAAGGACGGGTAATGGACACGGGAGGCCATGCCACCCGCGCCAATCATCGCCACCCGGATCGTCTTGAGGGCATCCGCGCTCCTGGACTCGCTTGCGGCTGTTGTGATCGTCATACTTGACCTGGGTCTTCGCATTCCATGGTTGGCGGACGGGTGGCCATCAGAGTGCGCTCGGGTAGAGTAACAGCTCGGGTACTCAGGCACGGGGTGGCAAGCTCAGCACGAAAAGGCAGGCGGCCGCAACGTCTTCCGGATCAAGGCTTGGCCGCCGGCTACGCGACCGCCGCGACGGGGCGCATCGCCAGCTGGCGCCGGACGAAACTCGAGGTCACCCGTGTCTGCGCCAGCGCCTCCACCAGAGGCACCTCATGGTGGCTGTGGAACGGCAGCACGCCGTCGTACCCGAAGTCAGTCAAAAAGACGAGGATCTCATCCCACGGCACCATGCCGTCGGCGATGCCAAGCCAGTCCGAGCGCCAGCGCCGCTGCCGGCTCGGTGCCAAGTCGGCCGGGAACCAGCCGCCGTTCTTCGCTGAAGCGGTGGTAGCGTCCCAGCCAGACGGCAAGGCCAGCTACCGCGCGGGGGAAAAGGTGCCGGTCACCGTGACGATCCCGCTGCAGCCGCCCTGGCGCTGTTGGCCGCAGCTGCTGCGGCGGGTACGGAGGTCTTCACCACGCATGGATCCAGAATGGACCCCTACCGCTCACAGCCTGTCAACGCCGCCACCTGACCGTCGGTGGGTGAACCGTGGCGGGCGCTTCTCGAAGAAGGCGGCCGCGCCTTCACGAAGATCATCAGTGAGGAAAACCTCGTCCACGACTGGCGGCACCCGCGCCAAAGCCTCCTCCGCCAACCGCTTGCGTAGCATAGCTTCGTCGACGAGCTCGTTGATCATTTGCACCGCGACGCCGGGCCTGGTCGCCAGCTCCGCCGCCAACTCCAACGCGGCGGGAAGCGCCTCGCCTTCCTCCACGACGCGATCGACCAATCCGATGCGCAGCGCGGTCTCGGCGTCGATCGGCTCGCCAAGCCACATCAGCTCCTTGGCTTTCGCCGGGCCGATCAACCAGGGCAGCCGCTCCGTGCCGCCAGCACCCGGAAAGCAGCCGAGCTTGATCTCGGGCATGCCAAGCTGAGCACTCGCCTCGGCGATCCGCAGGTCACACGCCAGGGCCAGTTCCAGTCCTCCCCCGAGTGCCCAGCCGCGAATCGCCGCGATGACCGGTCTCGGAAAGAAGTCGATCGCGTTGGCGAGCTCAAGTTCCCGCCGCGCTCTCGCTCGTCCACCACCTGGGTGCGCCGTGGCCTCGAATTCGCGGACATCCGAGCCGACGCAAAACGCGCGCTCCCCGCTCCCCGTCAGCACCACCGCGCGCACACTCTCGTCATGGCTCAGTTCGAGGAACGCCGACGCCAACGCCTCGTGCATCCTCCGCGTCATCGCGTTCAGCGGCGGACGGTCCATCGTGATCGTCGCCACGGGACCTTCAATCTCAAAGGTGATGCGCCCGTCGTCCGTCATGCGTTCGTGGGAGGCTTGCTCGTCGTGACGCCGACACTGCAGTTCATAGCGCGCAACGACCTCCTTCGACGGAGAGGGTTTCGCCGGTGATGAATGAGGCGGCTTCCGAACAGAGCCAGACCACCGCCTGTGCGATCTCCTCTGCCGTCGCCATCCGTCCCATCGGGGCAAATGAGACCATCTACTCTTCACCTCGATCGCATCTGATCGCGCTATACCACATGGTACCCCTAATGCCCAATTGCGCCACTGATGCCAGCGGTGCTGTATGCCAACCGCTCATCGCGGTTCTCCATTGGCCCAACTGTTTGAGGTTGGCGGCCCTGATGTTCTGTTCTTTCGCCACCACAGGTAATCCCGATGGCGATGCGACAAGGAATCCACCTGCCCTCACGTCACTCGCTGTGGCAACCGAACGAGCAGAGTGAACACCCCCCGGGTCGGTCGTGGCGCTCACACTTTGGCGGGGGCGATGCAACCCTGCCCCTGCGGCTCCTTCGGCGACCCGCGCCGCGCCGACTCCTGCGCCCCCAGCGCCGTCGGCCGGTTTCGGGCGCAGGAGCGGGCGGAGGAGCGCTGGCGACCATACCGCGCGGGCGCGAGACGGCGCGCGACGAGAGCGGCGGTCACCCGCCCGGATGCGCGCCTCCACTGCGGCGTGGGCCACTGGCAACGCCGCGCCCAGCACCCCAAGCACCGCTTCTGCCAGCACCTCGCCAGCACGATCTCGCTGATGCGATGATGGTCGGAGGATTGACCCATGGCTGGCGTGTCAGCGTCCGCCATGCCGGGATGGCGATCAGCGGGGCTGCGATCGACCTGGGAGGTGAGAGGGAAGACCCAAGGCGCGAGTCCGACCGGTTGGGCCGCCCGGTGTTCGATGCCGCCGGCACCTGAGTTCTTGCGATGAACGGGAGTTATCCGAATCACGCTTTGCGTGGATCGAGGCGAGAGCGATCCATTGACCCAGTGGCCCCTAGCCGGAGCATCGCCTGCGCCGGTTCCACGGCGCAGCCGGGCTGAGCCCGCCGACGTTGGCCTCACAGACGAGCGCCATCGCCGAGTCGGTCGTGCGGCACCTTGGCGAGAAGTACGGCGCGGACGTGAGGACCTCGTTAAAATTCGCGCCACTTTCGCCGACGACGCTCTGGACCAGGTGCTGAGCACGCTCACTGGCAACGCACACATTGGGCGTCCGCGCGGGCTGAGAGAAGGAGCAGGCTGCTCCCGGTGCAAGCAGTTTGCCAACGCAACTCGGTCATGCGTGGACTGGTTGTTTCTAGCCGCGCGAGCAGAACATTCGTTGCCGACCATCATCAAGGATCGCAGCGGATAGTCGATACCCTTCTCAAATGGGCGATTTCATGGTGTCTCAGACGGCGTGTCAGTGGCCGTGAGCAATTCCGCGAACTCCCGTCCGATGCGTGCCGGCCCGGAATTGCCGTTAGAAACGAACCCAGCGGCGCGCTTGGTCGCCGCGAGCGCCACTTGCCCAGCGAGCGCCTTGGCCTTGCCCTTCTCCCAGTAGTAGACCGGGTCCGCCTGCACGAGCTGCCGCGCCCAGCTCTTGCCGAAATTGATGTGTACCACCTCGTCACCGGACAGGTGTTCGAGTCCTTGGCGCCGCCACTGGTTAGCCCAATCCCTGGTGAGACGCAAGGCCTCGTTCGCTTCCGCCGCGGCGTTTCCCTCGTCGATGATGTTGCCGGTCACCAGGTGCGACACCGGGTGGTGATGGTCGCGCCGCAAGTGTCCGAAATAGGGCGGGAAGGGGTGGCAGCCCAGCTTGCCGCCGAGCCCCTCGATCAGTTGCGCGTCGAGCTGGATGTGCCGCGCCTCCTCCCAGGCCTGTTGCGCCATGTCCTTGCGCATCTCCCAGGGGAGATCGGGAAAATCGCCCAGCAGCCAACCCATGCGGTCGACCGTCTGGCACTCGCCGTGGAACAGGTTGTGGAGCCAATGCACGAGACTCTCGACCGTGCCCGGCGCCTCCTGCGCCTCCAGTTCCTCCGACCCCTCGGCGTAATGGAAGCGCTCGTCCCAGTGCAACTTCGTGACGCCCCGTTCGAAATCCTTTGTGTAGGTGTAGCCGGCGGATTGCCACTGGCCGTGCGACGTCGGCAGATCAGATCGTGCTCCGGCAGCCTCGCCAGACTCCGGCCAGCCGTGGTAGGGCAGGAAAAAGGCTATTGCGCCATCCGCGTCCATGCCGCTGGCGGCGATCAGCGCCAGCCGTTGCGCATGTTCGAACTCGGCTGCGCGCTGCCTGGTTGCTGTCGTGATCAGAAGTGAGGCCAGCATCTGCTCGGCCCAAAGCCGCTGCGCCTCATGATGCTGCAGACAAAGGGAAAGGGCCTCGGTCGCATTGCCATCCCCGAGGAGATCGGTGGCATCTAGGTAGGCGCGCTTGGCCGAGGCGAGTTCGAGAACCAGCACGCGGTACATGCCGACCAGGCGCAGCAGCGGATCGCGGGTATCGTGAAGCTGCTCGCAGAAACGGGCGAACTCGTCGGTCGGCGCGCGAGACGGCGACGCGCCCCAGGTGGCGCAGGTTGCGCAGCGCCCAGCCGATGCGGTCGCAGTTGAGCGTCTGCTCCCACATCTGCCTGCCGACGCCGGCGCGGAGAGGGATATAGATCATCGTCTCAGACCAGGAGGAGATGAGCTCCATGATCTCCATCTCCACCCAGTGGAAGCGAAGCAGCCGACGCTTTTTCTCGGCGAGGTTCATGCGACCGCCCATGCGCGGGCTGAAGTTCGGCAGCACCATGGGGAGGCAGCCCCTTTCCTCTGATCCCGGCTAGGCCGAGGTCATCCGCTTCAGATTCTCCAGGCTGCGCCGGATGTCGCGGTAGGCGTTGGCAGGATCGTCTTCCTGCTCGACGATGAACCACTCCGTGCCGGCCGCCTTCGCCGCCGTCATGACCCCGCCCCAATCGGTCACGCCATCGCCGATGGTGGTGTCCCTTTCCTCGTCCCCGACTGCCAGCTCCTTGGCATGAAGCGTCGGTACGCGGCCGGCGTGACGTTTGATGAGCTCAACCGGATCGGCTCCGCCGACCAGCGCCCAGAAGACGTCGATCTGGAGATCGACCAGCGCGGGATCGGTGCCGTCCGCCAGCCGATCCAACATGGTCGAGCCGTTGAGCGGCTCCAGCTCCCAGCCATGGTTGTGATAGCCAAACCGCAGCCCGGCCGCCTTGCTGGCCTCGCCCCACTGGTTGAAGCGCTCGATGAGATAGGGCATGGATGCGAGCCCGCGCGCTTCTTTGGGTATGCCGGGGACAGTGGCGTAGGCGCAGCCGAGGGTGGTGAGCTCCTCGAGGACGGCCTCAGGCTCCGACTCCATGCGGCGAAAGGGAACGTGCGAGCTCACCGCCCGCAGTCCCAGGCCGTCGATCACCGCGCGCAACGCGGGGGCGCTCATGCCGCCGTAGCCGGCGAACTCGACGGCGTCGTAACCGGCATCGGCCACCGCGGCAAGCATGCCGGCGAAATCTCCGTTGGCCTGCTCGCGCAGGGTGTAGAGCTGCAAGGCGATCTGTGGCGCCATCCGTGTTCCTCGATCCATCCTGACTTCAGTAAGCCGGTGTCCCCTCGAGCCGGGATTCCTCTCTGCGCTCGGAATAACACAGCTTCGGCACCCCGGCGAGAACGGATACCCCGCTAGGCAGGAACCTCGACCCTCCGGCCGGTACGCAACGACTCGCGCACGGCGTCGGCGACCCGGAGATCGCCGACGGCGATCCGCCCGGACGAGATCGGCTCCCTGTCGTTCAGCACGCAATCGGCGAAGTGCTCGACCTCGCCCAGGTAGTTGGCGAACTCGGGCAGACCTGTCGGTACGACCTCGTGCGTGACCTTTTCCGAGACGCGGCGCGGTTTGGCATCGGGCCACAACTCGGCGTCGAGACGGCCGGCGATCAGTTGGGTGATGTGCCCGGTCAGGTTGAAGCGGCCGCGCGTCCCCTCCAGCTCGTAGTTGGAAGAGTTGAAGGTGAAGTTGGCCTCGATCACGCCGGGAGTGTCGTCGTCGGTGAGGTAGCTGAAGATGATGGAGTCGTACTCGGTCTTGCCGCGCAGGCGCTTGACCGTGCCGGTGGCGGAGACTTCGCGCGGCCGGGCGCCGGTCAGTTCGCGCAGGGTGAAGATCGAATAGACGCCGACGTCCATCAGCGGGCCGCCGCCGTAACGGGGATCGAGTCGCCAGGTATTGGCGGCGGAGAGAGACTCCGGCGACATGCGGTAGGAGTGACGCCCCCGCGCCGAGACGATCTCGCCGAGCAAACCGGTTTCGACCAGCCGCTTCGCCGCCTGGAACGCCGGGTTGAAGAGGGTCATGTAGGCGACCATCAGCTCCACGCCGGCACGATCGGCGGCATTGACCATTTCGCAGCCCTGCGCGGCGTCGAGGGCCATCGGTTTCTCGACCAGGACGTGTTTGCCGGCGGCGGCGGCGGCGACCGTCTGCTCGGCGTGGAGGTGGTTTGGGGTGGCGATGTAGACGGCCTCGACGTTCGGATCGCCGAGGATGCCGTCGAGTGTGTCGTAGGTGGCCGCGCTCGGCGCTTTCAGCAGAGCCCGCTCGACCCTTTCGCGGTCGGGATCGAAGAGGGCGACGATCGTTCCGTTCTGCGCCAGATCGAGCGCCGGCAGCACCCGGTCGTGCGCGATCTGCCCGCAGCCGATGATCCCCCAGCGCACCGTCTTCTGTTTTGTCACCGCTTCGTCCCTCACGCCACCGGCGCCTGCATCGTGCGGCTGTACCAGCCGGCCATGTACCGCGCGCACTCGCGCACGGCCTCGTCCTCCTCTTCCGGCGTGCCGCTGTCGAGGTCCATCTCCATGGCCAGCACGAAGCGGTCGCGCGTCTCGCCGACGCGCCCCAACTCGTCGAGGATCGGGGGAAAATCGACCATCCCCTGTCCGATGGGGACGCTGGTGTAGACGCCCTCGCGCAGGTCGTAGTCGCGGACGTGGGCGTGGAAGGTGTAGGGGGCCATTTTGCGCGTGGCTTCCAGCGGGTCTTCGCCCAGCAGCAGCCAGTTCCCGGTGTCGTTGTGCAGCCCGACGTTGGGGCGGTCGAGCCGCCGGAAGATCTCCAGGAAATCGTTGCTGGTGAAGTAGTCGTAGTTCTCGGTGGTGACGGTGATACCGTAGTCGCGCGCAGCATCGGCCAGCCGCGCGACCTGGTCGACGGCGAGGCGGATGCGCCCGTCGCGGGTAACGCGGCCACCGTACCCGAAATAGAAAAGTCCGAGCGGCGAGCCGAGCCGGTACGCAATCTCGAGGCTGGCGATGGCCTTCTCCAGCGGCGGCTCGGAGAGGTCCTTGTCGGCGTTGAGGTTGAGCGAGCCGACGATCACTGTCGGCACCAGACCGCGCGCGGCCAGCCGGGCGCGCAAGTCGTCGAGGGAGGCGTCGTCCGTGCCGGGGAGCTTGCCGACACCGAAATCGACGCCGAAGGGGTGGACGCCGATTTCGTCGGCGACGGCGGCGACCTTGTCGATGACGATGTCTACAGAGGGCCGGTCCTGCGGTTTGCGCAATTGCCGCCGATAGGAATCTCCGAGGATTCCGAGCAGTACGCTCATGCTTTCTCCAGTCTCTCAAGCAAGGGGAGAGCGCGTCGCCGGCTCCTGTTCCCCGCTCCAACCCCTCGCCCCGCGCGCGGGGCGAGGGGCTCGTTGTCCCTGTCTACGCGGCAAGCAATGGCTCCCTTTTCCCCACGCACGGGGAGAAGGGCCGGGAATGAGGGCAGTGGACACGCCCCGGCCACCAGTCCGACGCATGCCGCCTCTAGACCGCAACGGACTGCGCCATGCGCATCCGTTCACGAACGTAGGGAACGTCGATGCGGTAGTAGTCGAGGGCCTGTGAGACATCGACGTGCGGTTCCAGGGTGACGTAGCCGTCGTAGCCATCCTGGGCCAGGCGGCGCAGGACGCCGTCGGCGTTGACCACGCCGTCCGGGATCGAGGTGTAGCCTATGAAGCGGTCCTCGCTGCCCCGCATCGTGCCGCCCTTCTTGTCGTGCGGCCGCGCCACCGGGTCGTAGTAGCAACCGCCCTTGAGGTGGACATAGCGGACGTAGGGCTTGACGATCTCGTAGGCGGCGGGATAGGGCTCCTCGTTGGCGTGGTAGTAGTTGCAGGGGTCGTACTGGGTGCCGAAATGGGGAGAGCCAACGGCCTCGACGATGGCGCGCACGCCTTCCGCCGGCCCCGAGTCGTCGTGGGCTTCGTTTTCGAGGACGATGGTGACGCCGGCGACGCCGGCATACTCCGCGGCGGGTTGCGCCGCGGCCACGAAGAGCTCGGGCGAAATTCCGGCCAGGTAGCAGTTGACGATCGGGGCGCCGAGTGCGGCTGCGGCGTCGACGGCGCCCTTCAAGGCGTCCGACCCGTAGCTCGGGCCACGCTCCTGGCAATGGCGCAGAATGCCGAAGCCGAGCGTGACGCAGGCGACGGACATGCCGCGCTCCTCGAGGAGACGCCTCGTGCCGGCAATGTCCTTCTTTTCGTAACGCTGTTCCTCTTCCCGCCCCTCTCCACCCGGTACGTTGCGCGGCCAGAGCTCGATGGCGTCGACGTCGAGCGATTGCAGGACGTCGACGATCTCGGACAACGCGTGCGTCCCTGAAAGCAATTGACCGGAGACTCCGAGTCTCACCGTTCCTCCCCTCGATCTATGGCCGACGCATCCGAAACGGCCGGCTGTCTAAGTCTGTCGGCGCCTCCGCAGCGCTCCATGCCATCACGCTCACCAGAGGCTGGCATCTTCGATGCGCCGCGCGAGCTGGTTGACGAGCACGATCAGGATCAGGGCGATCACCGATTGGAAGAGCCCGATCGCGGCCGCGTAGGAGAATTGCGGCAGGGGAGAGGCGAGACCGACGCGATAGACATAGCTGTCCACGACCTCCGAGACCTGGAGGTTGATGGGATTCTGCATCAGCAGCACCTTCTCGAAGCCGATGCTGAGGATGGCGCTGAGGTCCAGGATCAGCAGGACGATGGCAGCGGGAATGATGCCCGGCAGGTCGATGTCGCGGATCCGTTGCAGCTTGGGGCGCCGTCCATCATCGCCGCTTCGTGCAGCGTAGGGTCGATGCTGGACAGCGCGGCGAGATAAATGATGCAGGCGAAGCCGACGTCTGCCACACGCCCGACCAGACGAAGATGTGCCGGAAGTAACTGGCGTTGCCCATGAAGTCGATCGGCCCAGCTCCGACCAACCCGAGAATCTGGTTGACCATGCCGATGCGCGGATCGAGGACGACGAAGATGATCCCGACCATCACCACCATCGAGATGAACTCCGGAGCGTAGCCGACCATCTGCACCGTTTCTTGAACCAGGTGCGGCCGATGTGATTCAGCGCCAGCGCGAGCAGGATTGGTAGCGGAAATCCGGCCACCAGACTGTAGACGCTGAGGATGAGCGTGTTCCTGATGATCTGCCAGAAGTTGTAGGAGCTGACGAACCGCTCGAAGTTCGCCAGTCCGACCCAGGGGCTTCCGGTGATGCCGTCGACCACGTTGAAGTTGCGGAACGCTATTTGCACGCCGTACATCGGCCAATACTTGAAGATAGCAGCCACAGCAGCGGCAGGCCCAGCATGACGTATAGCTGCCAGCTCCGTCGCACGAAGCGCCAGGTTCTGCCCGCCTGTTCTCGATCCAACGCTGCCTCGCACCACCAGCGCCGGGGACAGCGACCTACCTGGGATGAACCCGTCACGCATCGACCCGTTCCTCGTCTATCGCTTCAGGGAGCCAATGAGCGCTCCCTTGACGAAGTGCCGCTGCACGAATGGGTAAGCGATGAGCAGCGGGATGCTCGCGACGACGATCAGCGCGTACTTGAGCAGATCGGCCAGGTTCTCCCGCAGCAGCATGCTCTCGATGTCGCCGGTCATGCGCAGGTTCGTCTGGTTCTGCACCAGGATCGAGCGCAACACGAGCTGCAACGGGTAGAGATCCGGGTCAGTTAGGTAGATCAAAGCGTCGAAATACCCGTTCCAGTGACCGACCGCGTAAAAGAGCGCATTGACGGCGATGATGGGACCGGAAAGTGGCCGCACCACGTCCCACAGGAAGCGGAAATCGCCGCTTCCGTCGAGCTGGGCCGCCTCCAGCAGCTCATCCGGGATCGTCGTTTGGAAGTACGTGCGGGTAATGATCACATTCCAGACCGCCAGCGCCGGGGGCAGGATCATGGCCCAGCGGGTGTTGAGCAGACCCAGTTCTCCAACGACGATGTAGGTCGGGATCAGACCGCCGTTGAACAGCGTCGTAAAGAGGAAGAGAACAGGATGATGCCGCGCCCCGGCAAGTCCTTACGAGAGAGTGGATAACCAGCCAGGATGGTCAGTACGACGTTGATCGCCGTCCCCGACCACGGTGTAGAAGACCGAGTTGAGAAAGCCTTTGATCAGGGCCGGTTCGCGGAAGATGCGCTGGTAGGCGATCAGCGTCGGATCGACTGGCCACAACCAGACTTCACCAGAGGTCACGGCGCCCGGGTCGCTGATCGAGGAGCTGAGAATGTAGAGCAACGGGTAGAGGATGATCATCAGAAAGATAGTGAGGATGGCGTAATTCACGGTGTTGAAGACGCGGTCGCCTCCGGTGTCGCGGACTCCCCGCCTAGGCGTCCCCACCGGTGTTGTTGACGCGCTCATGCTACCGCCCCGCTTGCCGCGTCAACGCCCAAACCGTTCATCGCCTGTCTTCAGCCGCCGGCTACCCGCCGTACTTTGCATCGTACGCGTCCTGGTACACCTGCACATACGGAGTCAGTCCCATCTGTTCCAACGTGCTCAGGTAGGTGTCCCAGCCGGCGTCCAGGTCGGCCTCGCCGCGGATGAATTGCGCCATCATCTGCGTGCACGAACTGCCCGATCGCCGCCTCCGGATCGGCGATAGCCACCGCCTGCTCGGCTGTGAACGCGAGCGGCGGCAGCGTCATTTCCCGCGGTTGCTTATACGGTTCGTAGTTGTTCGCCGTCGCATCGTGCAGTACTTTCTCCAGGTTGAGATCCATTGCCTCCGGGTCGACGGCAATCGACGAAAACATGTGCCGCGACATGTAGAGGGGCCGCGTCCCTTGCCACGACTGGTTCGTCGGCTCGGCTCAGTGGATGACGAGGAGCTTCCACAGCGCCTGCTCGCCTTCGACGTCGATCTCGCCTTCGAGCGCCCAGCGCCAATCTTGTCGAGCGGCCCTCGGTCCTGGCGCAGCGTCGCCTCCTGCCAGAGCAGCGTGTCGATCCAGGCCACCGCCAGCGCTGGATCTTTGCATGCATTCGTGATCGTGGCCGCCGCGTAGGCGGGCTGGTAGGGATTCCACGCCGCATAGCGGACACCTCCGGCCCGGCCACCGGCGGAACAGAGATGTATTCCGCCCACCGCGCGCCCGGCGTGCCCTCGATCGACACTGCCGACCCGGCGGAGCCTCCGAGCACTCCGCCCAGAATGACGTCATCTGGATTGTTGCCGAGCCGCTGCAAGGCATCCTCGTCCTGGGTGAAAATCTGCGGGTCGATGACGCCCTGCGTGTAGAGCCGATTCAGATAGCGGAGTCCTTCGCGCCACTCCTCGCGGCTGTAGATCGGCGTCACCTTCCCGTCCCGCACGATGAGGAAGCGCGGCTGACCGGGGATTTCACCGCCCATCTCGCCCGGATTGTAGATAAACGAGTTCATGAGATACGCGGGAAGGGACTGTTCGTCCCACTGTGGAACCGGACAACGGAATCTCGTCCGCATCGCCATTTCCATTGGGATCCTGGTCCTTGAACGCCTTGAGCACCTCCTCCAGTTCGTCGGTCGTCTCTGGGATCTCCAGGCCCAATTGCTCGAGCCAAGGCTGGTAGAGCCAAAGTTTCTGGCTCATCGTGCAGTGGTAGCACTCGCCGAATCCCGGCATGGCGTAGATGCTGCCGTCCGGGGCGGTGATCACGTCCCGCACCACGGGTTGGACGTCCATCAG
The DNA here is from genome assembly GCA_963762985.1 of uncultured Chloroflexia bacterium. Classification (GTDB taxonomy): domain Bacteria; phylum Chloroflexota; class Chloroflexia; order Thermomicrobiales; family UBA6265; genus JACCXM01. The sequence continues at coordinate 271,364 of CAVXMK010000027.1, read as the reverse complement.
CTTGGTGGCGCGCGGCCCATGCTCCGCGATCAACTCATTGAGCCGAACGAAGATTCCCTGCGACCCGTAGAGCAGAAGCTGGGAGGGGTTGACGGCCCCGAAGATGATGTCTGGGATGTCGCCGCTGGAAAGCATCACGTTGAGCTTGCTCTGCATGTCCTCTTCTGGGACTAAGTCCCACTGGACATGGACATTGGTCTTCTCCTCTAGCCAGCGGGTAAAGGCGTTGTCGTCGTAGTCGGTGACCTCATCGCTGCGAGTCATGAGCACCCGGAAGGTGACGGTATCCGGCGTCAACGGCTCGTCGATCGGGATGAGAATCTCGGTATCCGGCTGGGGGATGTAGGCAGGCACCCCGGTGGCGGGGTTGAGATCGGCGGCCGGGGTGGCGTCCTGGGCGCGCGCCAAAGTGGAGCCAGCGGCGTTCCCGGCGAGACCGAGCGCCAACGCGCCCCGAATCAGGTCTCGACGCGAGTGTCGCCCATCGACACCGAGGGACTGCGAACGCTGGCCACGACAGTTGGGGCACACCATTGCTGACCTCCTCATCAGGAGGCATCGCTGCGTCGGCGACGACCTCCGGTCTGGTTTTGGCGAATCGGCTGGAACGACGCCGGTCAGCCGACCACATACCGGGGAACGGCCCCGAGGTTGGCGGAGATCCTCGCCGCCGCATCGGAAACGAGCCCGATCAATTCCGCCGTCCGCTCCGGCGGGGCGGCGGGATAGGAGACGCTGACCGCGGCCACACAATCGCCGCCGGCATCGAAGATCGGCACGGCGACGCACTCGACTCCGACGTAGTCCTCCTCGCTATCGAGGGCGTACCCACGCCCCCGAATCCCCGCCAACTCGGCGAACAAGCGATCCGGATCGGTGATGGTCCTGGGCGTGAACGGCACCATCTCGCGCGAGGCGAGGAGGGCCGCGGCCGCATCCTCCGGCAGGTGGGCGAGCAGGATCTTGCCGGTAGCGGTGGAGTGCAGGTTGGACTGGCCGGGGCGGTGGAAGCGGCGCGCCTGGACCGGGCGCGCTCCGGTCAAGGCGATGATCACGGCCACGTCGTTGCCCTGGAAAGCCGAGAGGTAGGAGGTCTCCCCGGAGCGGTCGCGCAACTCTTCCACCGGCCCAATGCCGGCCGGGTAGAGTTCGGTGCCGGCCAGGAAGCGGCTCACCAGCGAGACGAGGCGGTTGCCGATGCGGTAGGTCTTGGTCCGCTCATCCTGGGCGACGATGCCGCGCGCCTTGAGGGTGGCAAGCAGGTGATGGGCGGTGCTGGCATTGAGGTCGAGGCGCTTGGCCAGCTCGCCGAGCGGCAGCCCGTGGCTCTCGCGGGAGAGGACCTCCAGGATGTCGACCACCTTGCCGACCGAGCGGATCGTGCCGCTCGGCTGCGCGCCATTGACTTTGTTCGTCTTTTCAGATGATGAAATCACGTTTCATGGCCTCGTTTTGCAGTCTATCGCTTGGGAGCGATGGCGTCAATTGTGGACGATTGGCCCTCACCATCGGCCCCTCTCCCATCGCGATGGGAGAGGAAGTGCGACATTGAGATAAAACCCCAAACGGAGCGTCCACGAATCCGCAAGGCAGCGGCGCGTCAACATCGTGTCATTCTGAGCTCGCAGGGCGAATAATCTCGTTCCCAGCAATGGGGCTGGCGATGAGCCGAGATGCTTCGCTCCGCTCATCATGACACGGTTTCCTCACGCCGTCTCTCTGGTCTCGCCAGCGTGCCGGGAACTCGTGGGTGAGGCCCCACAGTTCCATAGGGAAGTTTTCGAAGCCGAGTTCGAGGGCTGGGGAGTCGGGGCGGACGCGGTAATCGCCCTTTTCGGGAGCGACGAATTGCGGATCGGCGAAAACGGAGCGGCGATCGAAACCGAGGGCCCGCCATTCTTCCAGGGAGTATTTCTGACCCACCAGGGACGCCGAGGCTCGTTCATCGGCGGGGCGAGGAAGGACTCGGGCGACGAACTCGCCGACATCGCTGAAGAAGCAGTTGTCCTCAATTTCGGCCAGCCACGGCTCCCGCGCCGGCGGAAAGATCAGGGTGTAGAGCTCGCCGTAAGCCGTGCCCCATCTCGAAGTTGAGGTCGTCCTCGGCCCGCATCGCGGCGATGCGCATGACGCAGATGTTGCGCCAATAGCGGTCGTGGTTGTCGTCGTTGCCGACGTGGAAGCAAGGCGAGTTGGCGGCGTGGACGAAGATGTTGTTCTCGATCGTGCGGTGGGCGCCTTCGCGCAACTTGACGCTGACGCCGAGGCAGAGGTTGTGGGAGATGACGTAGTTCGAGGCACCGTCGTCCATGTCGATGCCCCAGCCGGACTGCTCTTTGCAGTAATTGAAGCGGACGTAGACCGTCTCCATGGCGTCCACGAAGACGTCGCCGGCGTCGTGGCTGCGCTGCGGCGTGTGGGGCGTATGCGACTGCACCAGGCACCAGAACTTGTCGCGGCCCCAGGCGTTGAACGGCCCGTGATCGACCGTCTCGCGGCAGGTGTCGCGCATGATGTTGTATTCGATGCGGTGCCCGCCCCAGGTGCCATCGCCGATGCAGATGGCCGCGCGCGGCATGCGGAAGATCTCGTTGTGGGAGGCGGTTATTCGTTTGGCGCGGGAGATGTAGACCCCGGCGATCTGCTTGCCGAAGACGCCGCAGTCGTGGATGAGATTGTTGGTGGCGCGGCACTGGTACGGGAAATTGCGCTGGGTGCCGACCGTCGTTTCCATAGAGCCGACGAAGCAGATGGCGCTGTCGCCCGTTTCGGTGAAGCGGCATCCGGTGACGGTGTTGTCGCGGTTGTAGCCGTTCATGAAGACGGCGTTGCCGCCGACGGCGTCGAAATAGCAGTCGCGGATTTCGCAGTTGCGCGCGCCTTCCAGGAAGAGTGCGCCGCCGCGATGGATCGCCCAGTCGCTGAGCGAGGGGACGGCGTATGGTTCGAGGAAGGTCGCGGCGGTGAGGGCAAACCGGAAACCGTCCCAGATGACGTGCTGGACCGGATCGTCGGCTGTGCCGGTGAAGCGGAGGAGGTGTTGCAGGAGCGGGACCTCGACGACGGCGGGCTCCAGGTCGAGATCGTCTGGAGGCAGGAAGTAAAGGGTGCCCGTCTCACAGTCGAGATACCACTCTCCAGGCGCGTCAAGTTCCTCGAAGACGTTTTCGACGAAGAAGCTGGAGCGGTGATCGACCTCGCAGGGGGTCGCGGCCCACTTGGCCCCCATCTGCTGCCCACCCTGGCCGAACCAGAGGCGATTGTTTTCGCGATCAACGTCTTTGAGGCGCCACTGCAGGTTGCCCCAGTAGTGCGACTGGAAGATGTGGATCACTGCCTCGTGCGGCTTCGCCCAGCGCTTGGCGGTAAAGGTCACGGGATCAAGGGTGATACCGCGCGGCGCGCCGCCGGAGAAAGTCATATCGTCGTTCGGGCCGGGAAGCGGATCGGGGATATCGTCCGCGATCTTGCCCGCGGCGAGGATGTAGCCACTGTATGCGCGGGGGTCGGAATCGTCGCGGTTGGGGTACCGGGCCAGGATCTGGCGGCGGCCGTTGACGAAGAGCTGACTGAAGGCAAGCTCGCGCTTATCAGCGGGTAGCCGGCACTGCATGATGCCGTCGCGATATGGCTGCCAGCGACAATCAAGCCGGCGCCCGCCGCTGATGGTTACCAGCTCTCGGGGAGCGGCACGATAGGTGATGGGCGCTGATTCTGTGCCGGAGTCGGCGTGGGTCAACTCAAGGGAAGTCGCCAGCTCGTGCGTGCCACCGTGGACCAGGACCGTGATCGGGCCAGGGTGGTCCTGCTTGAGCTGGCGAACACGGTCGCGCGCGGTGTGGAGGGTGCGCACGGGCCTCTCGCCAGTGCCTGACCAGGCATCGTCACCATCGACTGCGACATGCAGGGAAAAAGCGTCGCTCATTCGCTTACTCCCGTCCTCGAAGTGTGGATTTCACATCGCGAAATTGCTTTTCTGGTGTGGGAAGAATACTATCGAGGCGCGGGCAATGAGGCAAGCGCCGGCGAGACCGTTTGGCTAACGCTGCTGGCTTTTCAGAATGGCGATTGTGGCATCCGCAGCGTGGAGGAAGCATGCAGTCCGTTCTCATCACCAAGCTCTTCAGGGGACGCAGTCTGGCGGAGATCGCGGAAGCGACCAATGCGCTCGGCTTCGATGGCATCGACCTGTTGATCCGCCCGGGCCATCAGGCGGAACCGGACGATCCGCGCTCAATCGGCGAGGCGGTCGATGCGTTGCAGGGGTTGGCCTTCGAGGTCTTCCCACACATGCTACCCATCATGGCATAGCAAGTCGGGCGCAGGACCAGGGCTGCTCGATCCTCTCACCAGGTATTGGTTGTGCTGTTCCTTCTGTACCTAATTTAACCCTCAGGTTCCAATGTCGAACTGGACGCGCGTCCAGCTGTGAATGTATTGGGCACCAATACGTCATTGTGTCGCGCTATGCACGAACAGGGCAGACCGCGGCTCCCGAGATCGCGTCCTGCGGTCATGGTGGCCCCGGTGTCGATTGGTCCATCTCAGGGCCGGTGGGACACGATCGTTTACACAGCCGCGAGGGATCGCAGAAGCATCCGGGTGCATGCCAGCGCCTTCGCTGCCGCATCCGATCCCACAGCTCCTTGCCCGCCACCTTCAGCGCCCCCGAGGCGACTTCGCGCAGCACGAACAGCATCGCGACCAGCAGCCACCCGCCGACGACCTGCAGGGTCGGCGGATCCAGCACGTCCATGGCCACGCCTCACGAGCACGGTGGGCGTCGGCGTCGGCGAGGCCGCGCAGCCCGGCGCACAGGCGGAGCACCGCAGCAGCGCGTCGCCCAACCCGGCAACGAGCGTGGCTTCCCGATCGGGCTCGGGGCAGCCCAGGAGCCGGCTGGCCCCCTGGGTGCCGGCGCGCCGCAGGTAGGTCTCGGCCAGGCGGAGGGCCTCGGCCTCGGGTGGGGACGGGGACGGCACGGAACAACGGCGGGGAAACGGCCACGGCGGGGTCTCCTCGACGAACCGGCTGCGGTTGCCGGCGCGGTCATCCCAGGCGGTGGCACTTTCGCGCTCGGGGAGGATTAGATCGTATGTTCTATTTATCGCTTCGTCAAGTGCGATGAACCTTCGGCCGCGCTCCGGCGGCGCCGACGGCGCTACACTGCTGGCATCCTGGATTTACGCTGGTTCCACCTGAGGCGAGCGATGGCCGGCAACCGCAACCCGCCGTGGACCCGCGACGAGCTGATCCTGGCGATGACGCTGTACGCTCGGCACCGTCCCGAAGCCGCCGACCTCGATCGCACGGAGGTGGACCATCGTGCCGATCCCAGATGCCAGCCGCGACGACGTGGTTGCGGCGATGGACCTGTTCGACGCCGAGCTGCGGGACTCGGACGCGTGGTTGGACTGGGAAGCCAACGGGAACTACCGCTTCGCTGTTGTCCGAGATGGGCAGCGGTACCCCGTCAAGCAGATCGTTGCCGAAGCCTCCGGCGTGGGCACGCGCGAATTCAGCGGCGGCGAGGAGGCAAATGGCTGGCTGCGGCGGCGGGGATTCGAGGTCGTCGACCTCCGCCCTGGCAGTCACGAAGGCAACCGGCTCCCATCGTGGTGGTGGGTCAATCAGGGCGCGACCTATGAGCAGGAGCGCGCCGGCGGCTACCTCTGGGCTCCCAAGCAGGGGAAGGCCGGCTATGCCTTTGGCCATTGGACGAACATGGCCAAGCTCCAGGTCAGGCGACCTGGTGGTCCATTACGCCAACAGCGCCATTCGGGCGATCGGCGTGGTCCGCGAGCCGGCCGTCGACGCGCCACGCCCGGCCGAATTGCCCACCGAGGCCTGGGGCGATGGCGGGCTATTTCGCGCGGGTGGACTATTTCCCCTCTTACGTCCTTGATTGCGCTGCGCGAGATTCCTGCCGAGTGGCGATACGCCGGCTCGGGACCGTTTACCCAAGACGGCGGCGTCAAACAGGGCTACCTCTTTCCCCTGGCCACGGACTTCATGGAGCACCTCGTCGCGCAGTTCCCCGATCGCCTGCCGCAGGTTGCGCGCGATTGGCGGGCGAGCCAGGGCTCCGGAGAGCCCGCCGCGGTCGCCGCCGTGCGGGCCGCCGTCGAGGCGATGTACCCCGATGCCGCGGTCCGGACCACGTGCCTGACCGTCCTGGCCGAGGCCATCGAGCAAGCGCACGCCATTTCCCCCGTGAGCTGGAGCGTGAGCATGCCGCAAGGGCGGAACGACATCCGGTTCAACGTGCTGTGGACCCAGCCGTGCACCTTGCGTAAGGACGACCTGTACCTCGTCGTCGATCGCAACACCATGCCGGAGGACGCAGGCGACCGCCTCGAAGCCGTGTTTGCCGGAGACCCGCGCAACGGGCCGGTCTATCCCTCAATGCAGTATGCCAGCGCGTATGGCGCCCACCTGCCATTGGGCCAGCTGGAGGAACTGCTCCCCCTTGTCCGCGAACCCAATCATCGCTTCATCGCGCTGTGCGCGGGCCGCGTCAAGCGCCGCGCCCACCGCTTCGGGGAACACGTCCCGGCGGTGGTCGACTACCTGCGGCAGGAACTCGGGCGCGACCTGCCGCAGCCGGGCATCCTCCGCACCCGAGACAATGGACCAATCCGTCTGGCTCTTTCAGGCCAACCCCCGCGTGTGGAACCTTGCCGAGGATCTCCGGCACCGGGCCGTCGGCGACGACGACACCTGGGTGGTCAGCCGCTTTCGGGAGCAGATGCAACCCGGCGACGCGGTTGTCCTGTGGCAGGGCGGGTCCGGCGGCCGGGAATCTACGCGCTGGGCGAGCTCGTCGACGTGCCCTTTGCCCGCCCGACCTCCAACTTCTTCCCGGACCACGAGCAGCGCCCACCAGAAGAATGGGCCGTGCCCTTCGTCTACACGGCCATCGTGGCGCCGCCACTCCTGCGCCCCGAGTTGCAGGCCCACCCCGTCCTCAAGGAGTTGTCGGTCATCCGCGCACCGCAGGGAACGAACTTCAAGGTCACTGTGGAGCAATGGAAGGCGCTGCAGGAGTTGCTCGCTGACCGGTCCTTGCCGCGATCGCCGCGGTGGTGGGTGGAGAAGACGGAGGTCCGCGGCTGGGATTACCGCATCGAGGGCGAGTTCGCCGTGGGGCGCGCCCTGGTGGCGCCGGCGAAGAGTGCCAGCGGCGCGGACCTGTACCGCCAGGTGCGCGAGCTCGTCCCCGGCGACGTCGTCCTGCACTTCACCGACCAGCGCGCGTTCACCGGGTGGTCGCGGGTCGCCGGCCCCGCCGAGGAGATCGATACCCGCCCAGAGTTCGGCATCGGTCCTCGAGCGCACGCTCGTCGTGCCCCTGGAGGACTACCACTCGCCTCGATCCGCCCCTGGATCGGGAGACGCTCTTCGCCCCGCCCTACGCGGAGCGCCTGCGCCGCCTCCTCGAACGAGGGGCACACCAACACGTTCTATAGCGTGGAGCCGGAGCTGCGCCTGAAGGGCGGCGCCTACCTCACCCCGGCCTCACCGGAGTTGGTGGCGATCCTCAAGGATGCCTACCAGGATAGGACCGGACTCGACCTGGGACCGACGGACATGTCCGTGCCGGACGTCTCCGCCCTACGAGGAGCCGGCCTTCGACGCCATCCTGGATGCCGTGCGCGCTCAGGGAATGCGCATCGACCCCCGCACCCTGCGCCGCTACCACCTGGCCCTGCGCACCCGCGGCTTCGTGGTGCTCTCCGGCTTGAGCGGCACGGGCAAGACCTGGCTGGCCGAGGCCTACGCGCGCGCCGTCGGGGCCCGCCACGCGGTGGTGGCCGTGGCCCCGAACTGGACCACCAACGAGGACCTGCTCGGCTACCTGAACCCGCTGACCGAGCAGTACCACCACACGGCTTTCAGTCGCTTTGTGCGCGAGGCAGGGGGAGCATACCGCGCGGCAGCGCGTGCCGGCGTTGCTCCACAGCCGTACCACCTGGTGCTGGACGAAATGAACCTGGCCCGGGTGGAGTACTACTTCGCCCAGTTCCTCTCGGCCATGGAGGTGCGGGCCCGCCACGGTGCGGCCACGATCGACCTGGGGACCGATGAGCTGCTTGCAGCTCCCGCCGAACCTGGTCGTCATCGGGACCGTCAACGTCGACGAGACCACCCACGGCTTCGCCGACAAGGTCCACGACCGCGCCCAACTGATCGAGTTGAACGCCCGACGAGAGGATCTCGTCGCCCACCTCGCCGATACCCCGTACCAGACGGACGTCATCGAGGTGTGGGACGCCGTCCGCCACGTCGGCCCGTTCGCCTTCCGCGTGCTGGACGAGATCCGCGCCTACGTCGACGCCGCGGTGGCGATGGGCACGCCCTGGGAGGAGGCCCTCGACGAGCAGCTGCTGCAGAAGGTGCTGCCGAAGCTGAAGGGCGCCGACCCGCGGGTGGGCGACGCCTTGTCGCGCGTCGTGGCGGCGACCGAAGATCGCTTCCCACTCTGCCACGCGAAGGCGGCCGCGATGCTGGAGGGGTTCCGCAGCCATGGCTTCGCCTCCTACTTCGGCTGACGCCCCGGAAGAGCCCGCCATCCGGCTGCTGGACCGCCGACGGCGAGCCGATCGACGCGATCCCCGAGTGGATGCCGGCCCTCGTCGAGCTTGCGATTCCCGTAGAGGCGTGGCCCACCGCGGAGCTGCGCATCCAGGGCGTCCCGGTCGAGACCAGCGTGCGCCGCCTGCACGGGGAGCCGCGCATCCTGGCCGACTGGCCGCGCTCCGGACCGGGGCACTACCGGCTGCAGCTCACCGCCGGGCCGACGAGCGAATCACGCCAGTTCACCATCCGCCCGCGCAAGATCAGCGAGGCGGCCTACGAGCGGATGCTGGAGGACCTGGAGGCCCGGCTGCCGGCCACGGTGGCGATCGCCTTGCAGCGGGCCGGTGCCCTGGCTGGGATCACCCTGCCGCCGCCCGGCGAGACGACGCTGGCGCAGGAACTGCAGCGGCTGCGCACGGCGATCCGGGGAACCCCAGTCACGGCCCGGTTTGGCTCGGGTGTTGGTCGACGTGGCGCACGATCCCCACCGCGTCTTGCAGACGGAGGAGCTGTGGGTGCGGCAGGAGCGCGCCCGCCGGCCCCACCCGGCACGCCTGGCCCAGTCGCTGATCCGCGCCAACAACCTGGACGGGGAGCGGCGGCCGCTGCGGGTGATCGACGCGCGCGTCGAGGAGGACGTCGACGTCTACGAGAACCGGCTGCTGCTGGCCTTTTTCCACCAGGTGCAGCTGCGGTTGCGCCGGTTGGTAAGGGCACTGGCCGCGATCCGTGCCCCAGAGGCGTTCGCCGACGGCCATGCGCTGCTCGACGAGCTCCTCCTGGCACGGCGCCGGGCGAGCTTTCTGGACGACGTGAGCCTGCCGCCGCACCTGACCACCCGCCTGACCATGGTGCTGATGAAGCGGCCCGCCTACCGGGCCGCGCTGGAGGGGTTTCTGGCCTTTCACCGCAGCGTAGGGGTGCGGCTGGAGCACCCGGGCCTGGAGGCGCCGCTGGAGAATCTGCCCAGCCTCTACCAGACCTGGGGCACGCTCGAGGTGCTGGTCGCCCTGATCGAGCTCGCCGGCTGAGCTGGGCTATCGGGTCGTGAGCCACCACCTCGTCGGGCGGGATGCCACCGGATTGTATGTGCGGATCCTCCCGGACGGGCGGCCCGCGGTGGTGCTCCACCACCCTGAGCCTGACGTCACGGTCGAGGCCATCCCGGAGCGCACGTACCGGCGCAAGGGGGCACTACACAGCATCAGTTACCCGCAGGTCCCCGACCTGGCCCTCGAGGTGCGGAGACCCGGCGAACCGGCGGCCGTCTGGCTGTTCGACCCGAAGTACAAACTCGACGGCGAGGGGGAGGAGGGCGAGATCGGCGGACGGCCCACGAAGGTCGACATCGACAAGATGCACGCCTACCGGGACGCCATCCGGGACGAAACGGGCATCCGCGTGGTGCGCTACGCGGCCATCCTCTACCCCGGACCACACGTGGAGTTCGGTAGCGAGATCGCGGCGCTTCCAGCATATCCCTCTAGCGAGGGCGCACTGCAGGATCACTTGCGCGACGTACTTCGAACAGCGCTGTAGGCCCCACGCGCCTGGACGTGAGGTTCACGAAGACCCTTTCGCGGGGGAAAAGGTACGGAGTGCGGGATGGCAGCAATCGCAGGCTGAGCCAGCGGCGCACTTTGCCCAAAGGGCGAGATTTGCTGGGTCGACCGTGACGCCATGTGTGCTTGCGGGCGCGATGACTCCCGTCCCCTGTGAAATTCTCGGCGACCTTCTCCACCCCTGCTCGTGTGTCCTGGGAGCCGTTGGATTACCTCCGTCGGGAAGCTGGCTCGGGGTCAAGCAGCGGGCGCGCGGTGGCTCCGCAGGTCGTCATGGCCGAAGCCGCGACCCCAACCCGACCCGTTGCTAAAGAGGGCAGGCTGGGATCCGGGACGACGCAAGCCCGGAGGGCTACCTCGCCTTGGCCGCGACGTCCGCGTCCGTCCAGCGCAGCAGGATGCGATTGTGTTCAGAACCTCTCGGGGTTCTGAATGAAACACCGCGTGGAAAAGCGCTACGCTTGCTAGCCGGACTGTCTGAATGCTCAACCCGCCTTCCTATACAGATGAGTCGCCTGCTTCATCCTGGTCCGTCCACCGGAGCGTGGGACCCGATTTCTTTCCACTACCACAAGTGGTATTGAAGGAGTGCGCCCCGGTGCATGCACGGCAATCAAAGGTGCATTGTGTTGTGAACCCCGTCTGGTTCGGGTGGGATGGCGAGAATCTCAAGTTCAGCCAGACGACCGGGCGCCAGAAGTACCGCAACGTCAAGGACGAGCCGCGCGTCGCTCTCTCCATCGTCGACGCGAGCAATCCGTATCGTTACCTCGAAATCCGGGGCACGGTCGAGCGCGTCGACCCTGACCCGGACAACGCCTTCATCAACAGCATGGCCAAAAAGTACATGGGCGAAGACGTCTACCCCTGGCACCGGCCGGGCGACGAGCGGGTCGTGCTCGTGATCAAGCCGGAGCACACCACGCGGATGGGATAACGCCAACGGCGCCGGGAGCCCGGAAGACGGCTCCCGGCGCCGTCATTCCGCCGTCAAGAGGGCAATCCCGTACAGCGGCACATCGCGCAGGGAAATCCGATGTCGCGAACCCTCGACCGCCAACGTTCCCGTCATCTCCCCGCCCGGTGAAAGGAGCGAAAGCCGGCCGAACCGCTGCGGCAGTTCGATCTCGATGGTCAGCTCCGGTAGGGGCGGTGTCTGGTCGTGCTCCGCATCGAAGTCGTAGCGGATGAGATGCACTGCGGCTCCGTGCGCGACCCGCTGGATGTTGACCATCACGTCGCACGGTGGGGTGACCCGGACTTGAGGGCCGATGGGCAGATCGTCGACGGAGAAGGCATGCCCAGATTCCATTCGGAGCGTGCCGGGGTGTTCGAGGATCGGCCGCACGGTTGCGGGTGGCAGATTCGTGCCGAGGTCGCCCAGCACCAGCAGCCGCTTGCCTGCCGCGAGGACATCCTCCAGTAACGCGGCTTGGGCCGGGGTGAGAACTGCGCAGTCTGGCAGGATGATGGTCCGGTATCGCGCCAGATCGGTCACCGTCAAGGCGTCCGCCCGCAGTACCCCCTCCGGGAAGAAGAGGACATCGTACGGTTGGGAGGCGTCGCAAAGCGCCTCGGAGACCTGCCAGAAGGGGATTGCCGCCTCGGTGGCGACGTTGCGTTGGTCGTTGGCGACCGGGTCGCGCCGCGCCACGCGCCGAAACTCGCTCTCGACGCTGTAGACGAGGGCCACCTCGTTCCTCGTCTCGCGGCTGTAGAGGGCTTCGTGACCGGCAAGAAAATCCTGGATCTCGACGCAGAGGCCGTGCGGCGGATACCACGCATCCTGCTGGATGCTGCCCAGCCAGGCGCCGTAGGGCACGCTCATGTTCGCCCCCAGCGCGGCCGCCTCATAGAGCGACATGCGGAAGCGGTCGTACCCCCGGCCGATGTCGAGACTGGCCACCATCTCCGGCACCACCCCGCCGTACGGGTTCTCCACCACCACCACCGGTTTCGGCCCGGCGAACCCGGCCACGTAGCGGTACCAGGCCGGTTGCCGGTAGCGGGTGTTGCGCATCTCGGTGATGATCAGGTCGACCTTTGGCTCCAGGGGATAGTACTGGTCCAGAACGTTGAAGAAATTGCCGGAGACGAGGACCGAGCGCCCTTTACTCGCCGCGTAGTCCCGCGCGTAGTCGGCGAGTTCGCCGAAGTAGCGGGTTATGGCCGCGCGCTGGAATCGGAGGTAGTGCGAGAAGAGAGGTGTCGCCTCGCGGCCGCTCTTGAAGTCGTACCCGCGAGCCAGGAGCCATTTCCCGTAATGGAAGGTGTCCAGATCTTCGCCATGCAACTCGGCGGGCAGTTCGTCGGCGGGTAGCGCTTGCAGCGCAGGCGCGAAAACCTTTCATGCAGTCTTTGCAAAAGCAGCCGCCGTATTGCAGCGTGGTGAGCGGCAGTTCCGCCTCGTCGAGCTGCACGCCATCGACACCGGCGTCGATCTGGATGCGGATAATGGCTTTGAGGTACTCCCGCCAGACCGGGTTGTTGCGGTCCATCGTGTAGCAGACGTGCTCCCGATCCGGGCACTCCACCCAGTGCGCGTGGCAGGGGACGCCGTGGATGTCGCGCGAGCAGGCTTCTTCCAGGAGGTCGGTGACGGGCTCCCCGTCGCTGTTGACAAGCCCGCCGGGGAAGTAGTGCTCGAACGGTGGCCAGAGGTTCGGGTAGCGATTCAGTGAGAATTCGCGTAGTCCCAGCCAATCGCGCTTGCCCGCTCCCCGCGGCTCGTTGAGGGCCAGGATGCGATCCTCGCTCTCGTTGAGTTCGACCGGGAACTCCCAGCCCTGCACCTCGAAGACGATGCCAAACACCTTGATGCCGTGCTTGCGGCACTCGGCGATGAACTCGGCGTCGTTGACGAAGCCGTAGAAGCGGAAACGGGGATCGATTTCCCCGAACGCCTCCTGCTCAAGGTACGGCAGCGCGATCGATCCGCCCCCCAGCGCCGCCCAGACCAGGGAGGTGGCGTGGAACTCGATCAGGTGCTCGACCATGCGCAACCGCCGCGGCGGCAGGCTGGGGTGATAGCAGTGCTGGCCCGGAAACCAGGCGTCGAAATAGACTCCGCGCTCCATCCATGCTCCTATGGCCATGGGCTATGGGCTATGGGCTACGGGCTAACCGTCGGAAGGTTCTCATGCGTGCGGCACACTCGGCAGTGATGCGGCCGACCGTCTCCGCATTCCCGAGTGTAGGGGCCAGGTAAGGTGTCATTCCGAGCGTAGCGAGGAATCTCGGCCCAACCCGAGCGTCGCCCTAGTGCAGCTTCAGAGTAGGTACTGAACCAAGGGGTATCCTGTGGGCCATGCACGCCCCGCTGTTCGTGCGTCCGCCGACCGAGGAGGAGCGGGCGGCCCTGGCGGCCGGTCTGCGCTCCGCGGACGCCTGCACCGTGCGCCGCGGCCAGATCGTGGTGGCCAGGGCGCGTGGCGAACGGGAAACCCGGGTCTGCGCCGCGTTCGCTTGTCCGCTCCATGATCACCTGGCCATCCTCCAGGAGGTCGCCTGATCTTGCACTAGGGGGGCTCGGGCGGCAGCAGCGGGGCGACGACGGCTCATGGCTCGTCGCTGACCAGGAGTTTGCTCATGCCCCGGGTCTACCATGGCCGCACCCGGTTTTGAAAGGCGCTCTTTCTCCAAACTGGGCAATTCCCTCTTACCCCGGCGAAAACGCATAGATCCGTGCCGACAATGCCGGATTCGCCTCATCCAGCGTGATCTGGTATCCGGATTCGGGGTCGCCGACGGCATTCGCGGCAGAGAGGGTGTAGGTCGTGGCGCCGGGTGGCAGGACGACATCCCCCAACAGATAGTCGCCGAAGGGGAGACCGCTCCAGGTGAAGGAACCGCCGTCGCTCGCCGCGTCGGCCATCGTCAGCGGCGCAGGGAGCGTTCCCCGGACAGGGTCGCATCGAAGCCCTCTGGCGCCGGAGCACAGACTGCTGCCGCCACGTTCTGCGCGTCCATCCCCGGCGGGCAGGAGAAGACCTGGATGGCAATCGTTCCCTGGCCGATCGCCGCATCTGGCGTGCCGGGCGCCGCGGCGGATTCCACGGTCGGGACGGCTGGTGTTTCAGCAATGCCCGCCACGGGCGGCAACTCCGGGCCGATCATGGCGACCACGAACGAGACGAATGCCTCTTCCCCGCCGTCGGGCGCCGGGGCGATATCCAATGCTCCGCTGAAGCTGGCCGCTTCGCCGGCGAGGAGCACCACCGGCTCGCCCTCGCCCCGTCCGACACCCCGGCCGCGCCATCGGTGATGAGCACCACGTTCTTGGCGCCAGAATCGGGGATGGTGAATGTCTCGCCCTGACCAAGGGTCGCGCTCAGCAGGTCGAGATCGTGCAGACCGGAGGCGTGGGGAAGGGTTGCCCCGGTTGCAGCACGATGGCGTCGGCGGGCGGAGGCGGCGCGTCCGCTACGGCGAGCTCAATCGAGAGATAGCTGACGGGTTGCGCCCCCGAGACTGGTGCGTTGTTGCAGTGTGCCGGCGAGGGTCAGCGCCGCCTCCCCTGTCCCCAGGCGCACTTGCTCCCCGGTCGCCTGATCGACGAGGAGCATTGGCCCGGTCGAGGCCAGCACGAATCCGAGGGGCCGCTCCTCGAAGGGCGCTTCGGCCGGCAGGGGGGCACGGGTACGCACGGTGCGCCAGACGGCGTCACCGGCCGGCAGCGCGGCGACACCCTGGGCGATCACCTCCGCTGGCCCACTCGCCGGAGAAAACGTCTGGTCTGCCTGCCAGGCGCGCGCCGTCTGGTGCGACGGCAGGCTGATGAGCGCGATCGTAAACAGAAGTGCGCTCGCGAGCCGTGATGGACGCCAGATGCCCGGGCACCGGCGCTGGAGAAGGCGAATACCCATCGACTTTCTCCTTCGTGCGAATCGAGAGGACGCCTACGCGCCCGATGCCCCCGGAATGACGGGGATCGCTTCGCGAGCGGACACGCTGCCCGATCCGGTCAACCCGACGATCACCCCCGGCCCGTCTTCGCTGGCGATCAAGGCGCCGACCGAGCGCAACCGGCCCTCGAGCCCAATCTGGCCGAACCGATACGTTCCGCCAGCCGATGACAAGCTCGCCTGCTGTTTCCTGGCGATATTGCTCGTCCCCGACGACCACGCCGATCGCGGGCGCCTGCCGTTGCAACGTGTCGCGCAGGAGCAGCGAAAACTCCGAGACCGGCTCGCCATCGGCGAACGACCCGGGATCATCCCAGTCCGCGCCCGCGTCCTCGTCATAGAAGATGGTGACGGTTCCTTCGCCGGCGAAGTGGGTGACGTCGCCGCGATTGGTCCGCGAGGAGAGCGGGATCTCGCCGGCGTAGGTAAAGCGCGCGGTTTGGATCGCGGGGAGGGTATCGGTAAACAGCAGCGCCGGGTCGAGCCCGATGATGTCCGTCAGATAGCCGAACACCCGCGCCGTGTCGTCTTCGTAGATCGTGCGGCCCACCAGCGCAAAGGCCTGCTCCCGCACCGGCCCGGCGCCAATCTCGATCGGCACGGAAGCCGCGTCCTGCCGGGCCACGACCGGTCTTGCCTCGCTTCCGAACCAGGCTGCCACGCCAAAGGCCAGCAGGAGCGTGACGAGGCGCGCTGCCGCGCCTGTACCGCGCGTTTGCAACTTGGCGCTTGCCGGTATGCTGCCCGATCTGCTTTTCACGCGGCATCCTTTGCCGTACTTCGATCCGAGCCGGGAGCGATGCGCAATCCTAGCAGGATCGGCGCTGCTGGCCGCACCCATGTTTCTTCTCCGGCGCATGTACGATTGAGATGCGACGTTGTCGGCAGAGGCTCCGGGGAGTCGTCCGTTGGCCGCCAGCGTCCAGAGGCAGCGACACGACGCCCGTGTCATGCCGACGGAGGAGGCATCCCGGCGCTCGGGGCGTGCCCGGCCGCGAAGCAAGAGATTCCTCGTTCCTCGGAATGACACGGTGGCTCGGGCACTGCATGAGGTTCAGTCGTCTCCCAGTGTGGGGTAGCCGTGTCTGCACCGGAACCGCCAACCGGGATTGTGGCCTTCCTTTTCACCGACGTGGAGGGGAGTACCCGCCTCTGGGAGGCCAATCCGCGCGCCATGTCGGTTGCGTTGGCGCGGCACGACGCGCTGCTGTCCGCGGCCATCGCGGAGGCAGGGGGCACGGTGTTCAAGACCGCGGGCGACGCGTTCTGCGCCGTTTTCCCGCATCCCGCGGCCGCGGTCGCCGGGGCCATCGCGGCGCAGCGGGCACTCGCCATCGATGCCGAGACGCCATTGGCGCCCCTGAAGGTGCGCATGGCGATTCATGCCGGCGCCGCGGAAGCGCGTGGCGGCGATTACTTCGGGCCGCCGCTGAATCGGGTGGCGCGGCTGCTGGCCACCGCGCACGGCGAGCAAGTCGTCGTCTCGCGGGCGGCGAGCGAGCTGCTCCGCGACACGCTTCCGCCGGAAATGGCGCTGCGCGACCTGGGCGAGCACGCGCTCAAGGATTTGCAGCATGCCGAGCACGTGTTTCAGGTCGTCGCGGCAGGACTGCGCGACCGATTTCCCCCCGCTGCGTACCCCGCGGCAACTGCTGCGCAACGTGCCGATCCCCGACCACGCCGCTGATCGGACGCGATCGGGAAGCCGCTCTGGCCCGCGCGTTCCTGGGCTTGCCAGCGGCGGACCAGGACCACGGATCGCCGCCGGCCGATGAGCGGCCACCGGCGCGGCTGCTCACGCTGACGGGACCGGGAGGGGCCGGGAAGACCCGCCTGGCGTTGCACCTGGCGTCGGAGCTGGGGGTCGGGTTCGGCGATGGCGCGGCGTTTGTTTCGCTGGCGGCCCTGACCGACCCGGACCTCGTGCCGTCCGCCATCCTCGGGGCGCTCGATGCCGGCGAGCCTGGCAGCGAACTGACGCGCGATCTCCTCCTGGAGGAGCTGCGGGACCGCCACCTGCTGCTGGTGCTGGACAACTTCGAGCAGATCATGGGCGCCGCACCGCTGGTGGCCGATCTGCTGGCACTGTGTTCCCGCCTGGCGGTGCTGGCAACGAGCCGCGAACGGTTGGGGTTGCGGGGCGAGCAGGAACTGCCGCTGCCCCCGCTGGCACTGCCGAGTTTGCCTCCGCTGGCCCTGACTGGCGAAGCGGACGCGGGCGCTGCCGCGGCGAGCGCTCTGGAGGATATCCGACGCTCGCCGGCGGTGCGTCTCTTCGTCGAGCGCGCGCAAGCGGTCGAAACCCGGGTTCGCGCTCTCCGTGGAGAACGCGGCCGCGGTGGTCGAGGTCTGTCGCCGCCTGGACGGGCTGCCCCTGGCCATCGAACTGGCGGCCGCGCGGGCAAAACTCCTCTCCCCCCAGGCGCTGCTCGAACGACTCGACCGCTTCGACCGCCGACTCGACGTGCTCAGCCGCGGTGCCCGGGATCTGCCGGCGCGGCAGCAGACGATGCGCGATGCCGTCGCCTGGAGCTACGACTTGCTCGGTCCCGACGAGCAGCGCGCTTCTTCGCCCGGCTCGCGGTCTTCGTCGGCGGGGCCACGCTCGAGGCCTGCGCCGCCGTTGCTGAGGATGATGCCGGCGAACCTTCGCTCGACCCGCTGGAGCTGATCGAATCGCTGACCGACAAGAGTCTGGTCCGGATCGAGGAGACGGACGACGAGCCGCGCGTGACGATGTTCGAGACGATCCGCGACTACGGTCTGGAGCGGCTAGCCGAGAGCGATGAGCGGCGAGCCGTCGCCGCACGCGCACGCGGCGTGGTATCTCGCGCCTGGCCGAGGAGGCAGAGCCACTGCTGGCGGGGAGCGATCAGGCGCGCTGGCTCGACCGGCTCGAAGCAGGACCAGGCGAATCTGCGCGCGGCGATCGGCTGGCTGCGCGACGAAGGTGACATCGAGCAGGCACTCCGTCTCGCGGGCGCCCTATGGCGGTTCTGGTGGCTGCGGGGCGACACGGCAGAAGGGCCGCGCCCATCTGGAAGGACTGCTGGGCAACGCCGACGGGGTTTCGCCCGCGACCCGGGCCAAGGCGCTCAACGCGGCCGGGGTGTTGGCCGAAAGCCAGGGCGATCGGGAACGCGCCGAGCGGCTGCACGAAGAAAGCGCTCGCGCTTCTCGCGGCAGCTCGGGGATCGCGAGGGGATCGCCTGGTCGCTCAACAATCTGGGGGTGGTCGCCATCAACCAGGGCGATCTGGCGCGGGCGCGGAGCTTGCTCGAAGAGCACCTGTCCCTGGCCGAAGCGGCGGGAGACACGGCCGGGGTCGCCACGGCGCTGATGGATCTCGGCCAGATCGCCCACCACGAAGGCGACCACGAGCGGGCGAAGACGCTGTATCACCCGCAGCCTGGAGCAGTTCCGCGAGCTTGGCAACGAATCGTGCATGGCGCGCGCGCTCAACAACCTGGGCGGGGTGGCGCTCAACCTGGGCGAGTTCGCGCAGGGCGCACGAGTTGCTGCGACGAGAGTCTGGCCCTGCACCGCCGCGTCGGCGACCGGCAGGGGATCGCCAGCACGCTCAACAACCTGGCCGGCGCCGCGAACCGCCTGGAAGAGTTCGACACCGCGATGGGGTACTTCCGCGAAAGTCACGCCCTGGCCCTGGCGGAAGGGCCAGCGCCTGTACGCGGCCATCGCTATGGAGAATCTTGCCGCCCTCACCCGGCACGCCGGCGATGCGCGGGTGGCTGAGCACCGTTATCGGGAGGCGTTGCGGCTTTACCGCGAAGTGGGGGACGAGCAGGGGATTGGGTCGTGCATGGATGGGCTGGCTGCCGTCGAAGTCGGCAGTCCATGAACTAGCTGCCCCGTCGCCTGGCCCTAAAGGACCAGGCCGTCTGAACGAAAACACCCTGAAGGGCGCTGGAAAGGGGCCGCGTCTTACTGCACCTCCATCGGGATGTCGTTGATGATCCACTGGAAGTCGCCGGCGACGAGGTTGCCGGCGGCTTCGTAGGTGAAGGTTTCGTCGCTGCCGGGGTCGGCGCCTTCGAGCGCGGTGGGGGTGTTGACCTCGATTTCGATGCGGTCAAGGGCGGAGCCGGGGCGGCCGGCGTCGAAGGCGCGGATGACGAAGGGATAGTCGCCCTCGCCGTTGACCTGCATGCGGCCGCGCACCTCGGCGCCGTCGGCGCGGTCGGCGAGGGGGATGCACTGGTTCACTTCGCTGCTCTGGAGTTGGAAATCGGTGCCGGCCTCGATCCACTGGATGCCCCCCAGCACCAGGGTCGTGCCGTCAGGGAGCTGCAATGACGAGGCGAAGAGGCCGAAATTGGCCAGGAGCGGTTCGTCCCCGCCTTCGAGCTGGGCCATGCCGCCGCCGCTCATCCCCCGTTGCAGGATGATGCGGGTGGCGACGCCCTGCGCCTTGGGCACGACGAGCGCCAACGCGCCGGCGCCCGCGGCGAACATCTGCCGGCGGGGGAGGAGCGATTGAAAATGCCCGTTCATGGTTGATCTCCTTTGCCCGATTCATGCGTCGCGCCGCGCAAACGCCCGTGTCATCTCGAGCGTTGAGCGAAGAACTCTCGTCGCCCGCAACGCAGTGGCAGGAGAAGCGCCGAGATGTCCTCACTTCGTTCAGAATGACACACTATGAGACTGCCCTCCGGGGCGGCGTCAACGACTTGGCAGAACGCACGTCAATCCCGGAACAGACAGCCAGGCGTGCCAACGATTGGTTCGGGCATGATACGGTCGATCGTCTGGTGCCGTCGCGGGTGCGCAGCAGGGGGCAGGCGGATGACGGGCGTGGGCTGATCCCGCGGATCTCGGCAAACTGGAACTGTTTCGTGGTCTCTCCGCCGCCGAGCTGGCGCGGGTCAACGGGCTGGTGGGCCGCACCACATTTCCCACCGGCGCCATGATCATGACCGCCACCCAGCCGGGCGAGATCGCCTACGTCGTTCTCGACGGCACCCTGAAGGTCTCGACGCTGGAAGCCGGCGGCCGCGAGCTGACGCTGGCCCTGCTCGGACCCGGCGAGATCGTCGGCGAGCTGGCCCTGGCCGACCGCTCCGGCCGCTCCGCCGATGTGACCGCGCTGGAACCGGCGACCCTGGTCTGGATCGACCGCGGCTCGTTCGAGGGGCTGCGCCGCGACATCCCGGCCATCACCGAGAACCTCCTCCGCCTCCTGGCCCGCCGCCTCCGTCTGGCCAACGCCCAGCTTCAGGCCATGGCCACGCTGGACGTGCATGGACGCGTCGCCCGCCAACTGCTGGCCCTGGCCGACGCGCTCGGCGAGGAGCTTCCCGACGGCGGCGTGCGCATCCCGCTGCGGATCACCCAGTCCGATCTGGCCGCCCTGGTCGGGGCCACCCGTGTCCGCGTCAACGAGGTCCTCGTCGGGTTCACCCGCCGCAAGCTGATCGCGGTCGACGCCAAGCACCGCATTACGGTGCGGGATCGCGGGGAACTGGAGGCGTACGTGGGGTGACAGGGTGTCGGGCGTCTTGTCCCTGTCACCCTGAAATCTCGATGCCCGGTCACCCGGATGTCTCAGGCCGCGGTCCGCTCCCGTCCGCGCACTTGGCGCGCCCCCAGCCGGGGCCACATCTGGATGACGAAGACGAGCACCGCACCCAGTTGCAGCAGCGCGGAGGCGGCCAGGGTCGTCAGGGTAAGCTCGCTCGTCTGTCCGGCCCGTTCCAGCGGTTCGGCGACGACCCTGAGCACGAGTCCGAGATTCAAGGCGATCACCGCGACCGAGGCGGCGCGCTCGTGGTAGCCAAACGGCCGCTCTGGCGACCGGCGGCGGGGCATCAACCAGTAGGCGACACCGAGCGCGAACTGGAGAAACCACCTCACAAAGAGCATGTGAGCGTGACTCGGAGCCAGCCAGGCCCGCCATTGCCCGGGCAGCGCACGGTCGACGAGCATCGCGGCCCCGATGGCGACCCCCGCCAGCAGCCAGAGGAGGGACACCCGCAACATGACCGAACTCAGTGGATCCATCGAGGCTTGCCCGCTGGCCGACCGCTACTGGCTCGTATCCTCGCCCTCCGGGGACCTGCCGCTCCAGGCAATGGTGAGGAGAAAGGCCCCGTCTTCGGCGGCGCGCACGGCATGGTGCGTGTCTTCCTTCAGGGCGATGAGGTCGCCAGCGGCCATGTCCAACTCCTCATCCCCCACGGTCACGACCAGCCGGCCCTGCAGCCCCTGCATCGTGATTACCCCGGGCGCGGTGTGCTCGTGCAATTCCGTACCGGCGCGCATCGTCACCAGCACGACGCGCAACGTCGGGGTCTTGAGCAGCGTTTCCGAGCGCCGCCCGCTGGGCACGTCCGGGGCAAACCGCGAGATTTCCTCGCCGAGCGAAACCCGGCTCAGAACTCCTGCTGGAGAGGATATGGGATCGGCCAAGGGTTCTGAACCTTTCTGACGTACCGTGGCGGCAATAGGCGAGGGCGTGCTCATGACTATGGAACCCGCCGCCAGAACTGTCAAACCGGGAGACGGCTGGGCGTCGGTCGCCGCTGAGCCATCGAGGGGGACCGGGACCGGCTGCCACATGGGAGTGGAGTCTCCTTTGTGTCATGTGCGGTGGCGCGGGGTGGTTACGCCACCGGAGCGCAACGCACCAGGTGCGTAACCGCCCGCGCCGGCACCTGATAGCCGCCTACCAGGCCGGGGACGTAGCCGAGCACGTCCTGACCCGCCTGATACCAGCGGATGCCGCGTCCGGCCGCGCCGTGGAGGCTGACGGCATCGGGCGCCGCGGCGGGAGGCGGCGGCAACGCGGGGCGCCAGTACGCGCTCAGGCGAAGGGGAAAGGCGGCGGCGCATGTATCGCCGCGCCAGCACGCCGACGCGTAGCGGAGGAACCCGGTGGCGAGATCGCGCGCCGCGCTGCCCGCGCTGAGCTGAGGCAGCGTCTGCTCGATCCTGGTGGCGGGAAGTGGCGCGGTGACGATCATGGCTCCTTCTCCTTGGATCCTTGCGGGGCGACACGGCTTTCTGGTTCCTAGCGTACCGATCGTGGCGGGATGCGGCCTCGACACGTGGGGTAGTTCGGCCACGGGAGGCAGGGTGGGTTGTGCCCACCCGTTCGGGTGGGAGCCCCGCCCTGTGCCGGCGCACAGCCCCGGCGCCCTCCCCTGATGGCGCCGGGGACACATCGTCGTCACTGGGGGGCGCCGACCGGCGGGCTGGGCCGCGGCACATATGGCAGCGCCGCGACGGTCCCGACGCCCGTGTGGCGGAAGGTTCCGGCGACCTGGAGACCGAAGAGCACGAACCCGGCGGCGATGACGGCGCCCGCAGTCAGCACGAACCCGTCCGGCCCCTGGGCGTGGGCGCGCAAACCGAGCGCGGCCACGCTGAGTCCGACACCGGCGAAGACCGCTCCAAGCTGGACCGGCGCCAGCCAGGGCCAGCGCAACGGCTGGCCCGCGAGTCGGGGCAGAAAGTAGTAGCCGATTCCGGAAATCAGCAGCCCCGTCCAGCCGAAGAGGTTGATCTCGGCATGGATCAGACGGAGCCACACTCCAAGGATCGGCTCGATCGCGAATGCGGCGCCGAGTCCAATGCCAACCGCCAGTAGCCCCATCGCGGCCAGCACCGCTGGCCGCGTCGGTGACGGCAGCGCCGTGGTCATCGGCGCGATATTGACCAGGAAGAGCACGATCGCGGCTGCCTCCACCGGACCGGCGATCGCGAACAGCGCCGTCTGATCGGCAGCTAGGGCCATGAGCATCACGGGGAACCCCAGCGCGACCAGGGCGAAGTGGAGCCGGATGGCGGTGACGCTGCGCCACCGCCGCCCGGTCCAGCGGGCCAGGACGTGGTAGCAGATCCCCGCCACCATCGAGAGCATGACCCCGATCAGCATCGTGTGCGCCCACACCAGATCCCAGCGCCCAACCTCCGGGCGCCAGACCGCCGTGACGACCCCGACGGTGAGTCCAAGCAGCAGAAAGATGCCGGCCAGCCGCATGAACCGGGTGGCGACCGCGTCCACGGCCGCGTGCTCCGGGTACGGCAGCGGCGGCGCCGGCCGCGGCTCCGGCTCGCGGCGGAACAGACGCGCGAGATTAGCCATGAAGACGACCCCGCCCGCCAATGCCAGCAGGCTGCCAGCCAGCACCAGCGCCTCCCAACCCGCGACATAACCGGCAAAAACCGTCCACGCCCCGGCGATAGCCAGGGCGACTTGCGCCCGCACCCACCCTTCATCCGGCCAGGACCGCCGGGAAAAGACCGGCACGACGCGGATGTTGATGGCGAAGATCATGGGGATGACGCCCCCCAGCACGGTCAGGGGCACGACGCCCGCCCAGAGCCGGGGCTGATAGGGTGTCAGCCCCGCCGTCAGCGCCGCCACGGCGAAGGCGGCCATCGCCGCGACCATCGCCATGGGAACAAGATACCGGCCCACGGTCTCACTCCGTTTCCGGGGTCGACCCGGCGACCACGCGAGCCACTCGTGGCAGGATCACGTCGCGGTCGAGCCCGTGCAGATCGAGCGCCTCGCCGAGCGGATGCCCGCCGCCGCAGCAGAGATCGATTCCGAGCGGGGCGAGCACGCCCAGCGTTTCCGGGTGGGCTGCGACCAGGTCGCGGATGAGGCGGTCGGCCAACGGGGCGCCGGCCCCGACGGCTGGGGCGGTGCTGCGTCGCGTGTGTTGAGTCGTCATTGTGGGCTCCTTTTAGATACGGGGTCGGTTAGCGGAAACATCCCCGGCACTCATGCCGGCTCCGCGACGAAGATCGTCGTGAAGTTCAGGAACGACGCGGCATGGACGCCGCAGCCGGAGCTATAGACCTCCGATCCGGTCGTCGTGAACGCCCGCTCGTCGGTCTCGCCCGGCATCAGGAAGCCGTAAAGGATCATGTGCGGCACGGAGTCGTCGTTGCGCAGAACGATCGTGTCGCCAATGGTCAACCGGATGACGTCGGGCATCACGTAGCCGCGCCCACCGGCCTGCTGGTCGGCGGCGGCCCCCGGCGGAATGGCCAGCGTGAGCGTGCCGTCCACCGGTGCCGCCGGCATCGTCGGGGCGCTGTAGGGCTCCGGCGCCGCGCTGGCCATTCCGGGTGCTGGCGCCCCCCCGACGATCTCGGCACGCCCCACTGCACCGGCGCCTGCGAGGATCAGGCCAGCGAGGGCCAACTGCCCGATCGTGGCGGCTGCTCGCCGCCGTGTGTGGCCGCGCGCGAACCTGGCGAAACGACCAGTGACGCCCGAGATGGCCGCCGTGTCCGGTCGAGGAGCGGCGGAGATGGCATTCATGGTTCCTCCCTACGACGCGGAAACCCGCGGGGCGATCCGCTCGCGGATCGCCCCGCGAACCGTCGCCCGGGCTACTCCGCCTGCAGCAGCGCGATCGCGCCGTGCGCGGCGTGGCCGAAGGCGTGGTTGACGGCAGGGTAGAGCCCCGGCTCGTCGAGCGTGAACTCGAAGCAGGCGCCGTCGCCTGGGCCAACAGTCCACGATTGCAGGCTGAACAGCTCGTTGCGCGGGTTGGCGTTGACGCAGACCCGGTCGAAGATGGCTCCCACCACGTGGAATGTGCTGTAGGCGTTCGGCCCGGCGTTGACCAGGAAGATGCGGATCGGCTCACCAGCCCGCACCACGATAGGCTCCTCGACGTACTGGGTCGCGTGCCCGTTGAAGGTCACGTAGTCCATGTTGCCGTTGCCCATCATCTTGGTGTAATCCGGGACCATGATCCCGGCCTCGCTCTCGGCCAGGTAGTAATCGCTCTGGACGAAGACCAATTCCTGCGCCTCCGGCCACCCTTCCTGGGGGTCGACGATCATCGCCCCGTACATCCCGGCCCCAATGTGCATCAGCACCGGCGGCGTGCCGCAGTGATACATGAAGGCGCCGGCGTGGCGCGGAGCGAAGCTCCAGGAGAACTCCTCACCCGGCAGGACCGTCTTGTAGTTGACCTCCGGCGGCGTCTGCGCCGAGTGGAAGTCGACCGAGTGCGCGGTGGTGGCGTTCGGGTCGATCTTGAAGGTGAAGTTGATCTCGTCGCCCTGCACCACCCGCAACGCGCGCCCCGGCACCGTGCCGTCGAACGTCCACGCCGCGTACGGCACCTCCTTGGCGATGTAGAGCGAGGCGTCCCTGGCGACAATCTCGATCTCCTTCGGTCCCGCCTCTACGCGTGGCAGGACGGGGTCATAGCGGGAGAAAGGCGTCACCTCGACCGGCGCCGGGGTCTCGGCGCCCGTGCTGGGGCTCTCCGGGTCGGAGCCGACGTAGCCGTCCTCCCCCATGTCGTGCCCTTCTTCGGCCTCGGGGGTCTCCTCCTGGGCGCGGACCGCGGAGACCAGGCCGCCCAGCATCGGGGCGGCGAGCCCCATCGCGGCCGCTCGCTTGAAGAAGGCGCGCCGGTCACCCGGGACCGCGCTCAACACCTTGGCCGCCTTGTCCGGATCGAACGCCGGACCGCCCGGAAACTGATAGATACCCATCGCGTGAATCCTCCTGGCAGGTTTCGCCCCGCCACATCGTGACGTCCGGGGCGGCGACGGCGCCGCTCCAAACTCCGAGTTACGCCTCGACGATCATCGCCGTAACCATGCCAAACATCCCGTGCTCGCTCTCGGCGTGGTTGAGGATGTGGCAGTGAAAGGCCCACACACCCGGCTCCGTCGCCTCGACAATCGTCTCGAACCGCTGCCCGGGGGCGATGTTCAGTGTGTCGCACATGTACGGCTGCGGCAGCAGGTAGCCGTCGGCGGCGAAGACGGTCATCGGCATCCCGTGCAGGTGCATGGGGTGGATCATCAACCCCTCGTTCATGTAGCGGATCAGCACCCGCTCGCCCTTTTTGACCACGACCGGCCGCGTCGCCGGGAACCCCTTGCCGTTGATGCTGAACCCGCCGATGGGGCCGTCGTTCAGCACCAAGGTGACGTCGCGGTCGTAGGACGGGCGGGTAGAGGGATCCTTCGGGTCGACGATGAAGGCGCCGAGCAGCCCCTTGGTGACCTGGAACGCGGCGTTGTGGTGCGAGTGGTACATGTGCGCGCCGGCGTTCCCCTCCCGGATCTGAAACTCGTAGCTGAACATCTCGCCCGGCTTGATCGGCGGCTGGGTGAGGAAGGGCACACCGTCCTGGCTGTTCGGCACCATCAGGCCGTGCCAGTGAATCGCCGTGCTCTGCGGCAGCTCGTTGGTGACGTTGAAGCGCACCTTGTCGCCCTCGGCGACGCGGATCTCCGGCCCCGGCGTGACGCCGTTATAGGTCCAGGCCTCGACCCGCTTGCCGGGGGTCACCTCCCAATCGACGATCTGGCAGACGAGGTCGAAGACCTTCACGTCGCCGTCCATCGTGAACTCCAGCGGCTGGCCGCCGAGCCCCTCGGTAGCGGCCGGGAAGGCCTTTACACCCTCCTCGTGCATGGCGTCCATCTCGTCGGCGGTCGGTTCCTCTGACTGCGTCGCCGGCGCGGAGCGAAGTAACGTGCCGTTGTGGTCGTCGCTGGCATGGGCGGCGGCCAGCGCCGTCCCGCTATGGACTTCGATCCGGGCCGGGGCCGCCGCCGCGCCGACCGCGCTGACCCCGAGCAGTCCCAGGAGGCCGGCGGCGTTGCGGCGCGACGTGCGGCTCGTCAGAACGTTCATGGTTTCTCCCTCTCCCTTCTCTATACCCTGAGTGTTTGCAATCGATCGCTTATCCGCGGTTGAGACTTGGTTTGCCTTCCACCGCCCCGCGATTGGCCTGGGCGTCCAGGGCCAGTGGCCCACGCTGCCACGGCGTACCCAGCAGCGGCAGCAGCCAGCGGTCGAGTCCCCAGAACCCGGCGACTTTCCAGGCCAGGACCAGGAAGACGGCCAGTCCGAAGAGGACGGGGTTGGTCGAGGCCGAGCCGGCCAGCATGAAGCTGAAGTTCATGACCGTACCGAAGAAGGCAGCGAGGCCGACCAGCGCCCCGATGAGCAGACCCAGCCCGATGAGGACTTCGCCCCAGGCGACCAGTGTGGCGAACCACGTGTACCAGCCGTTGTCGAGCATGTACTGCAGGACCTGGCGGAACCAGTCGTAGGTGATGGGAGGCCGGCCGCCCTCGGGGATGGCCACGGCCCGCTCCCAGTAGGATTGCAGCGCCGCGCCGCTGCCGGTCCAGGCCGGGTCGACGACCTTGCCCAAGCCGGAGGAGAGCCACTCCCGTCCCACGAAAAAGCGGATCGGCAGCCAGAAGATGGCCAGGAAGACGTTGCCCATGAGCAACCGCCAGGCCACCGGATCCTCGACCTGGCCGGGCGTCAGGGCATCGCTGCCGGCCCGCAGCGCGATCCCTTCCGCGGGGAGCTGCCGGGCCTGGGCCCACCCCGCGCCGACGATGACGAGGATGAGCAGATAGGTAATAAGCGGGGAGGAAACCGCGTCCTCCGCGTTCCAGAGCGCCGGGCCCAGCAGGCCATCGGCGAAGAGCCAGCTCAACAGGACGAAGAGCGCGACGCTGATCGCCGTGAGCGCCCACGTCTTACCCTGTGTCATGACGAACGATGTTTGGCGGTTCATGATGACCTCCCGATGCGATGTTCACTCCCGCGTGCCGGCCGCTCGCCGAAGAGGGTTCCCCCTCGCCACGGCATTCCCAACAGGGGGAGCAACCAGCGGTCCAACCCGATCCACCCCGCCGTTTTCCAGGCCAGGGTCAGGCCCACGGCCACGGCGAAGACGACCGCCGCCGGCAAGAGCGCGGTGGACACCGCCGCGCCGCTGCTGAGGAACCCGCCGAGAAACGCGGCCGGCCCCGTGAGCGCGCCCAGGATCACGGCGATCCCGGCGAGCGTGAGACCAAGCGCCAGCGGATCGCGCAGGGTGTCGATGCCAGCGGCGACATCGCCATTGAGGCGAAGCCACCCCGATTCCAGCCAGAACCAGCCAACGCCAACCCGCAGTGCCAGCCAGAGCGGGGCAAAGCGGGTATCGGCCAGGAAACGCTCCACCTTGGCCGGATCGCGCGGGGTGGCATCCCCCGGCGCTGCTGTGTGACGTTGTCCGGTCATGCCGCTTGCTCCCATCGTCGTGACCCCAGCGGGTCTATGACGAGATTAGAAGGAGGGGCGCGCGGCAACCCCGGCAGGCGGGGTGGTTTCGGCACTCGGCGCGGGTGGGCGCGGACCTACCCCCAGGGGTAGGAATCAGCCCGCGTCCCAGTTTGCCGGCGGGGGCGTTTACTTGTGTGAAGTGAGCACGTCGGGATGCGCTTGGGGCGTCGCCGTGGTCGCCAGTCTCCGTCGCAGTCGTCAGACGCGCCCGCCAGCAGCGGGAGTCGACGACGCGGTCGATGTGGCCCGCGCCCAGAGTGACCCGCAGGCCTTTGCCCCGCTCTACCTGCGCTATGTGGAAGAGATCGCCCGCTTCTGCTACGTGCGGCTGCGCGACGAGGACGCGGCCCGCGACGCCACGCAGCAGATCTTTACCCGCGCGCTCTCCGGGCTCGCGGGTTACCGCGAACAGGGCCAGTTTCGGGCCTGGCTCTATGCCATCGCCCGCAATGTGCTGGCCGGCGATGCCCGCCGCAGACGGCCGACCATCGCCCTCGATGCCGCGCACGACCTTGCCGACCCGGGCGCCACGCCGGAAGACGCGGCGGCCCGCGCGGCCGAGAGCCAGGCGCTCCTGGCCGCGGTGGCGCGCCTGCCCGGCGACCAACGCTTCGCCGTGGAGTTGCGGCTGGCCGGGCAGAACGGCCCCGAGGTCGCCGCGGCAATGGGACGCAGCCACGACGCGATACGAAAACTGCAACTGCGCGCCATCGAAAAACTGCGCGCCGACCTTGGCCGCGACATCGATGCGGGGGAGGACGTCCATGGCGCCCGCTGACCGCCGCGCCGCCCTCGACCGCGCCTGGGACGCGCTGGCGCGCGGCGAACCGGCCCCGGACCCAGAGCAGGCGGATGCGGCCCTGACCGCCTTCGTCGCCCGCTTGCAGACCACGAGCGCGATCCCAACGCTCTTCCCCGACCCGGAGCAGGGTTGGCGCGAGCTGCGGGCCAGGGATGCTGCGCCGACGGCGGCAACGGCGGCAGCCGATCCGCCCGGCGCGCTCACCTGGGGCGCGAACGGCAATGAGTCGCCAACCGCCCCGTGGGCCACGCCGCGCCCACGCCAATCGCCGCCGCGGTGGGTTCTGAGCCAACTGGCCACGGCCGCGCTGCTGCTCATCGCTCTGGCGGGGGGGCTCTTCCTTCTCTGGCAAGGGCAGAGCCGGGACCGGGAAGCGGCCACCTGGCTGCCGCCCTCGATCGCGTCCACGCTCCCGGCCGGCTATGCCGAGGAGATTCTGTTCGAGGCGACCTTCGCCGCCGACGAACTGCCGGACGGCGCCACCGATGCCCTGTTCTACCGCCTGACCCTGCCGCCCGACACCAGCCTCTCGTACCTGGCCGCCACGCATTGCATACACAGTAGCTGTAACAAGGACGCGGTCACCAATGGCGTCGGCGCCGAAATCGTCGAGGCTGGCGCGTACGAGATCCGTCTCGATCGCCCCATCTGGGTCCAACGCGCGGACGTTCCGTTCGGGAAAGCGGAAATCCCGGCCGGGCAGGATGTCACGCTCGGTCCCGGCGACGTCGCGATCTTTCACGATTACCTGGCCACGGGGGAGATCCGCGGTTCGGGGTCGGAGCCGGCCGCCATCCTTGGCATGGCGATCGTGGACTACGCGACTGGCGGCGAGCCCATTCCCAATCTCCCGCCGGAGGTCACTGCGGAGGAGCTGGACGTCAGCATTGTCTCGGACTGGGAGGCGCTGCCGGATGGTCCGGTGACGGTGACGCTGCGGCGGGTGGCGCTCCCAGCGCAGACGCTGCTGCCGCCGTTCGGGCCGCGAGGGCTGGAGTCGATCCGGGTCGAGCGCGGCGCCATCGCCTGGACGTTCGCGCATACGGCCGAAGCCGCGGAAGGCGGGCCGCGCATCCATCGCCGCGCGGGAGAGACGGCCCCATTCGCGATTGCCCCCGACGGTGCGCTGCGTTTTCTGGAATCAACGGGGGACGAAGCCGCCGAGTTGCTGGTGCTGACGATCGAGCCGGCGGGGCTGGATGGGAACCCGCTGTTGCCGTAACGAGGAGCCGACAAGATCGTCCCGCGCTAAAAGCCGCAAGTGAAGCAGCCCGATTCCCGCAACCACGCTGGCGATTGGCCGAGATGCTTCGCTTCGCTCAGTGCCCTGACACGGGGATGGCGCCGCTTTTCCAGGTCACGACGGGTCCACCAACCCGTGCCGAACCGCATAGGCAATGACCTGGGCCCGGTTTTGCAGGTGCAACTTTTGCAAGATGTTGCGCAGGTGGTACTTGACCGTGTTCTCGCTGACGAAGAGGCGATCCGCCAGCTCGCGATTGGAGGTGACGCCTTCTACCAGCAGTTCCAGCACCTCGCGCTCGCGGTCGGTCAGCGCGTTGGGAACCGACTGAGCCGGTTTGGGATCGGGGCGGGCGAAGGCGCCGAGCACCTTGCGCGCCAGGGCCGGGGTCAGGGCCGGCTCGCCGCGGGTGACACCTTCCAGCAGCTCGAAGAAGCGGGTCGCTTCCAGATCCTTGGGGAGAAAGCCCTGCGCGCCCGATTTGACCGCTTCGAAGAGATCCTCGTCGTCCTCGGACGCGGTCAGCACCACGACCGCAATCTCCGGCAGCTCGGCCGTTAGCAGGCGGGTGGCGCCGAGTCCGTCTAGCTCCGGCATGGCCAAGTCCATCAGCACGACTTCCGGGCGGTGGATGCGGGCCAGCTCCACGGCCTCCCGCCCGTTGCGTGCCTCGGCCACCACGTCGATACCGTGCGCCTCCAGCAGACTGCGCAGACCATCCCGAAAGAGGGCGTGGTCGTCAGCGATCAGCACGCGCACCCAGAACCTCCCTCTGATTCGCCGCTGCGACCGGCAGGCGCACGACGACCCGCGTACCAGCACCCGGTGCTGAGGTGACGGTCAGTGTCCCACCCACAGCCTCGGCCCGCTCTCGCATCGTCGACAGGCCGAAGCGCGGAGTTGATGTCCGACCCAGCGCATCCGGATCGAAGCCGGTGCCGTCGTCGACGATGCTGGCCTCGAGATACCGCTCATCGAGGACCAGGCGAATCCGGGCATGGGACGCCCCGGCATGCTTGCGCACGTTGGCCAGCGCTTCCTGGATGATGCGCAGCAGTTGTACCTCGCTGTTTGGGGTGAGGCGCGGCGGGAAGGGATCGGGGTCGGTGACCAACTCGGCCGCAACGCCGCTTTGCCCCCGCCACTGTTCCAGATACGTGTGCAGCGTGTCGATGAAGCCGCGGTCATTGCCCAGCGAGGTCCTTAACCCCAGAATCCCCTCCCGCACGTCGGCGTAGGCGGCACGCGCGGCCTCGGCGAGCTGTCCGATCTGGGCAGCCGCCCGCTCGCTCTGGCCACCGGCGAGGAGGGTTTCGGCGGCCTGGGCCTTGGTGTTGACGTACCCCAGCACCTGGGCCAGGCTGTCGTGCATCTCCCGCGCGATACGCTCCCGCTCCTCCGTGATCGCCAGCACCTGGATCTGACGGTGCAGGCGGGCATTTTCGATGGCCAGCGCGGCGAGCGTGGCGAAACGGGCCAGCGCCTCCTCGTCGGCCTCATCGAAGGCGGCCGCCCCCACCTTTTCCGTCAGGTAGAGGTTGCCCATGATCTGCCCCTGCGCCGCGACCGGCACCGCCAGCAGCGAGCGCATCGGCGGGTGCCCAGGCGGGAACCCGACCGAGCGCGGATGGCGGGCGAGATCTTCGAGGCGCAAGGGCGCACCCTCGCTGAGCACCACCCCGAGCAGCCCGTGTCCGACCGGCGGTGGCCCCAACAGCGCCCGCTCCTCCGGCGTGATCCCGGAGACGATGAACGTCTCGATGCCGCCTTCCTGGCGCAACAGCGAGAGCGCGCCGTAGCGCGCGCCGATGAGATCGCGCGCGTTTTCGACGACGCGCTGCAGGAGCGTTTCCAAGTCACGCTCGCCCAGGATGCCGAGCCCCGCTCCGTGCAGGGCAAGCAACTCCCGGTTCTGCCGGGTCAGCCGCGCCTGCAACCGGCTGACCACCCCGAAGACCGCCTCGGCGAAAAAGAGGCTGCCGAGCAGGATCACCCCGCCCAGGAGCAGATACCCGGGCCATGACCGGAACAGGTCAGGGAAGAGGTTCTGCCGCACCAGCTCCAGCACGCCCAGGAAGAAGAGCGGAGCCAGCACGGTGAGCCACTTGAGGCGCTGCAGGGTCATTTGGGAATGATAGATGGGTCGACGCGATCCGACGGCCGAGGGTTCTCACGGTTTGTTCACCGTTCAAACCGTGTCATGCTGAACGCAGTGAAGCATCTTGGCCCAGCGACGTGGCGGTTAGCGGAGAACGAGATTCTTCGGCTTCGCCTTCAGAATGACATGGGGTGGGCACCCCGCTGTGCCGGTCACACGACGATGGGTTTTCCTTATCCCACTTCGGGCGGAAGGTACGGTCTGGTGTTCGGCGGCTGCAAATACCCGCGTCGTCCCGTATTGGGAACGCGGTACAGCCGCCCATCGAGGACGGTCACGTATAACGCATCGAGATCGGCGCCGCCGAACGCGCAGTTGCTGGGTCGCCCGGCGGGCAGGGGATGCTGCTCCAGCACCGTCCCGTCCGTAGCGAAGACGGCAATGCGCGATCCCGGACCGCTCACCTCCCAGCCACAGGAGGCGACGATATTCCCCTCCTTGTCCCAGCACATGCCGTCGATGCCGCGCGCCTCGCCGAAGTCGTGCAGGACGGCGAAGGGGCCGAGCGTGCCGTCGTCGAGGACGGGATAAGCGCGCAACTGGCGCACCGCGGAGGTCATGTCGTAGTCGCTCTGGGCCACGTAGAGGGTGCGCTCGTCCGGGGAGAGGAGCAGCCCATTCGGCCGGGTCGTGTCGAAGGTGAGCCGTTCGATGGCATACGGACCCTTGCCGCCCTCCGGCGGGGTGAGGCGGTAGACCGAATCGTGGTCGAGCTCGCGGTTGCCGTGGTCGTCACCGTAGCGCGGGTCGGTGAACCAGACGCGGCCGGTCGAATCGAGCACCAGGTCGTTGGGACTGTTGAGACGGCGTCCCTCGAAGCGGTCGGCGAGAACCGACTTCACCCCATCCGTGCTGTACCGCACGACGGCACGGCCACCCCCTTCGCACGCATAGAGCGAGCCGAATCGCCCGAGCGCCAACCCATTGGATTCGCCGGTGTCGCGATAGACCGTGATGATCTCGCCAGTCGTCGGGGCGTAGCGGCGAATTTCGCTATCGGCGATGCTGGTGAAAAAGAGCCCTTCGCCATCCCAGACCGGCCCCTCGACGATCGTCGCCGGACCGGCGAGCAGTTCCCAGGTCCAGGTATCGGTCAACGTAGCATTCATTCCCTGTGTCCCCGTGTCACTGTGTCATCACACTTCGGGGCAGGCGGGGGCACATCGGCCACCCCCAGCAGCCATGCATGCGCTTCCGAGCCCGCATTCGGCGTCGGTACTACATGTCTGCGGGCCAATAGTGTCGCGGCAAACCGAACCGCCGGCAAGACGTGTACTGCACTGGCAATCAGTTTCATCTACGGGGCAGTCGGTTGTGCCCGTGCATGTGCAGACCCCATTGCTGCACGCACCAGTCGGGCACGTCTTGCCGCACACCCCACAGTTTGCCCCGTCGGTGGCCAAATCAACGCATGTTCCATCGCAGCAGGTCTGTTCCCCGCAACCGCCACAACACTCGGTCGCCGAGATGCATGTCCCGTTGCAGCACGTATCGGTCCCGCAGCCCCCGCAGCATTGGGATTTTGGAATGCACTTCTTGTCACATTTCTTTTTCCCGCGCTTGCACTTCTTCTTGCGCGCCGTTGCCCCTCCAGGGTCGAGACTTGCGAGCAGACCGGCTACGCCGCCACCGAGCAGGCTACGTACGGCGTTGCGCCGCGACGCGGCGACGCCAAACCGTTGCACGAGCGCATCGAAGCGCGTGTGATCCACGTCAACCCGTCCTTCCCAACCATTCCGGCATCGACTCATGGCGCTCGATCAGCTCAAACACGCCGTCGCACACTTGTTGTTGACGAGACATGCCTTCCCGAGTCCGCACTCCGCGTCGGTGCTGCAGCTCTGCGCGGTGATGACGCGAATACAGGCGGATTCTTCGACTTCTGCACGCCCGGCACATGTGCACGGGGCGGGGCAATCCAGCACGCCGCCGCAGGTGCAAACGCCGTTGATGCATGATTCCTCGGCGTCCGGGCAGGCTCTGCCGCATGCTCCGCAATTGGCGGCGTCGATGGCGAGATCGACACACGCTCCATTGCAGCACGCCTCGTTACCGCAGCCGCCGCAGCATGCGGTTTTCGGGATGCACCGCTTGCCGCAATTCCTCTGACTCTTCTTGCACTTTTTCTTCTTCGCCCGCGAATCCAGCGGATCGAGCAAGGCGAGCAACCCCGCGAACCCGCCGAGGACACCCCGTACCGCGAAGCGGCGCGTAGTCGCCAGACCCAGTCGTTGCGTCAAGACATCGAAGCGAGCGTCGTCCACGGCGGCTCCCCTGGTGTCGCGCCTTGTGTTGTGCGAGCAAGCTGTTGCAGCCGCAACAGTAGCGGCAAATCAACTCGTGTCAAGCGTGCGCGGAACCGAGGTTCGATGCCGGTTGCGCGGGCAACGGATGTCTGCGACCCTGCCGGTGCTCGTGCACCAGTCGAGATGGCGGCTACAGGGAGGCCAGAGTCCGTGATCGCAGGCGAACCAATCAGCATCACCGTCGAGAAAGACGTACCGATCGCAATGCGAGACGGCACAGTGCTCATGACCGACGTCTACCGGCCGGCCGGCGACGGTCCCTTTCCGGTGCTGCTGCAGCGCACCCCCTACAACAAGGAGCTGACCGGGCTGGCTCTGGTTCAGACCGACGCCTTTCGCGCCGTGCGCCGCGGCTATGCGGTGGTCATCCAGGACTGCCGCGGCCGCTATCGCTCCGACGGCGACTTCAATCCCTTCCTGCAGGAGATCAACGACGGGTACGACGCCGTCGAGTGGTGCGGGACACAGCCGTGGTCAGACGGCAAGGTGGGCATGTATGGCACCTCCTACGTCGGGGCCACGCAGTGGCTGGCCGCCATCGCCGCCCCGCCCAGCCTGCGCGCCATCGTGCCCGCCTTCACCGCCTCCGACTATTACGAGGGGTGGACCTACCAGGGCGGCGCCTTCCAGTGGGGCTTCATGTGGAACTGGGTGCTCCCCTTCCTGACCACCGCCGATCTGCTGCGTCGTCACGCGCGGGAGGGTGTTGCCGATTTCGAGGCCTGGAAGGATCGGCTCATCGCCGCCATCGACGGGGATGGCGAGGAGCAGGCCACCCTGTTGCCCCTGACCGACATTCCG
Source organism: uncultured Chloroflexia bacterium (assembly GCA_963762985.1). Lineage (GTDB taxonomy): Bacteria > Chloroflexota > Chloroflexia > Thermomicrobiales > UBA6265 > JACCXM01. The sequence goes on along the minus strand of CAVXMK010000027.1, from coordinate 235,930 downwards.
GTCAGCAAGGAGTGGACCCCGTACTTCTTCGAGTGGATGGCCCACCCCAGCCGCGACAGCTTCTGGCAGGAGCGCTCCATCGAGGAGCGGCACGACCAGGTCCAGGTGCCGGCTCTCAACATCGCCGGCTGGTTCGATATCTTCCTCGACGGCTCGTTGCGCAATTTCACCGGCGTGCAGGAGCTGGGCGCGACGGACGCGACCCGCAACGGCAGCCGGCTCCTGCTCGGTCCCTGGACGCACACCACCCCGCCGCTGGCGAAATCCGGCCAGGTCGATTTCGGCGCGCAGGCCGGGCAGAGTCTGATGCCATTGAGCATGGACGTCGACGGGGCCACGCTGCGCTTTTTCGACCGCTGGCTGAAGGGGATCGACGACGGGTACGACGACGAGCCGCCGGTGCAGATCTTCGTCATGGGAGAGGACGTCTGGCGCGGCGAGAACGAGTGGCCGCTGGCCCGCGCCGTGGAGACCGACTTCTTCCTCAGCAGCGGCGGCAACGCCAACTCCTCCGCGGGCGACGGCGCACTCATAGCGACTGCTCCGAGCGACGACCGGCCGGACGTCTTCCTCTACGACCCCTTCCACCCGGTGCCGACGGTCGGCGGGCAGCTCTGTTGCTATCCGCCCACCTTCGACCCCGGCGCCTACGATCAGAGCGCGATCGAGACGCGGCCGGATGTGCTCGTCTACGCTACGCCACCGCTGGAGAAGGATACGGAAGTGACCGGCCCGGTGCGCCTGCACTTCTGGGCCTCAACCTCCGCCCCGGACACCGATTTCACCGCCAAGCTGGTCGACGTCTTCCCGGACGGCACCGCTCGCAACCTGACGGACGGCATCATCCGCGCCCGCTACCGCCAGGGGACGGACAAGCCGCGCCCGATCACCCCCAACGAGCCGCTGGAATACGAGATCGACATGTGGGCGACGAGCAATCTCTTCCGCAAAGGGCACCGCATCGCCCTGGAGGTGAGCAGCAGCAACTTCCCGCGCTTCGACCGGAACCTGAATACGGGGCACGATCTGGGGGCGGACGCGGAGATGCGGCCGGCGGTGCAGACGGTGTTTCATGATGCGGAGCGGCCGTCGCGGTTGGTATTGCCGGTGGTGCCGAGGCAATAGCCCTCACCTCTCAACCCCGCTCCCATCGACATGGGAGAGCAACCAGGTTAGGAGTCAAGCCGTGCGGGCCACGGTGGGACGGGGTCGTTGCCGCGTGCGGTCGGAGAAGGCGATCATGCCCCCGGCCTTGAGCGCCTTGAGCGCCTAACCGCCACCGTGGCGGGGACCGCGCCAGGGGACGACGACGGCGCTCACCGGACGTCCCCCTGCGGCGCCGCGTCTGATCCCCGGGATCGGCGGGGCGTCGGGTGCGGGCTCAGGACATTGCTGGTCGTGGCCCGGCGATGCGGCAAGCCCGGCAAGGGGATCAAGGCGCTCAAGGCGCTCAAGGCGCTCAAGGCGTCGGGATACCCCGCCGGTGATCCCCTTCCCCGTCTCGGCGGCTGGGACAGGTTCCGGATGACCGCTTCCACCCGCCGAACGATCCTCACCTTCAACCGCCACCCAGAGGGTACCCGGCCCATGGCGATGGGAGAGGGGGCTATGTCCCCGCGTGCGGCGGGCTTCCTTCTCCCCTCACCGAGGGCTGAAGGGGGGCGGGATCGGGTTATGGCGCCGTCGCGCGGGGCTCAAAAGCCCCTCTCCCATTGCGATGGGAGAGGGGTTGGGGTGAGGGTTTCTCAGGGCCGGGGATGAGGCCAGCAGCCGAGACAGGCGCTCGCTATTGCCCCTCGCCACCCGGCATGAAGTCGAAAAACCCGGTGATCGACCGAAAACGCCCATCGGCGATTACCCCGAAATCGACGCCGGCCAGCGCCGGGTCCTCCTGGGGGCCGAGCGCCCAGGAAAAGCGGACCACGTCGTGATGCGCGTCGACATCGCTGGTGCGGCGGAAGCGCAAGCCGGGGAACTGCGGCTGCGCCCCGCCGATCGTGGCGTCGATGCCGGCGTGGCCCTCCCCTTCCAGGAGTGGGTCGAGGTAGGTCCCGTCCTCCGTCCAGGTGCGGGCGATCAATGCTCGCCGCGCATCGGGGTCGGTTTCGTTCCAGACCGCGAGATACTGGTCGACGAGCTGTTCGATGGCGGTGGCCGTTGCGGTGCTCATGGGCGCGTCCTCCGTGGGTGGTGATCCTCCCGGCCGGCGTCCGGCGGGTTGGGGCCTATCCTGACCTCTACGACGCGCGGCGTCCATGACGCGTGAGGTCATGGACGCCGTCCACGAGCCGGCGTATCGTCAAGACATGGAAACGACGATCGACAGAGGCATCACGCGACCGATCGGACATCTGCTACGCGAGTGGCGAGAGCGAAAGCGGCTGAGCCAACTCGCCCTCGCCCTCGATGCCGAGGTCTCCACACGGCACCTGAGCTTCCTGGAAACGGGCAAGGCGCAACCGAGCCGGGAAATGGTGCTGCGGCTGGCAGAACGGTTGGACGTTCCCCTGCGCGAGCGCAACACGCTGCTGCTGGCAGCGGGGTTCGCCCCGGCGTACCCGGAGCGGAGTCTGGAAGATCCCGCGCTGGAGGCGGCGCGGGCGGTTGTCGATCGGGTGCTGGCCGGGCACGAGCCCTACCCGGCCCTCGCCATCGACCGCACCTGGAATCTGATCGCGGCCAACCGAGTCGTCCCGGCCCTGTTGACCGGGGTGTCGCCCGAGCTGTTGCAACCTCCCATCAACGTGCTGCGGCTCAGCCTGCACCCGGAGGGGCTGGCGCCACAGATCGCCAACCTGCCGCAATGGCGGGCGCACCTGCTGACCCGGCTCGGGCACGAAGCCGAGGTCACCGCCGATTCGCGGCTGGAAGCGCTGCTGGCCGAGCTGCGGGGCTATCCCGGCGACGACCTCTCCGGGTCGGAAACCCAGGCCGGCGCGATGCCCGGTCTGGCCGGGGTGGCGGTGCCGATGCGGCTGCGCACCGAGCAGGGGATGCTCTCTTTCATCAGCACGACCATGGTCTTCGGCACGGCGGTCGATGTCACGTTGTCGGAACTGGCCATCGAGGCGTTTTTCCCGGCCGATGCGGCGACCGCCGAATTCCTGCAAGTGCAAGGGCTGGTGCAGGGCGCGGATCGCCAATCAGGACCATGAAAGTCACCGCGCATCGGCGCGGTCAGGAGGTACTGGGCATGGAATTCTTCACCACGCTCGGTCCCGTGTGGGCCAACGTCATCGCCGCCGCGCTCGCCATCCTCGGGTTTCAGCTCGTGTGGCGCGGCCTGCGCGGCGGCCCCCACGGGGAGCGCGCCCTGCTCCTGCGGCGCACGGACATGCTGAGCCGCATGGAGGGGTTCCGCCTGACGGTCTTCGGGCTGGTGCTGATCGGTGTCGCCGCCTCCATTGCCTGGCAGGCGCAGTGGCTGCTGCTGCTGGCCCTCGGCATCGGCTTCGTGGAGATCCTGGAGTCGAGCACGCTCATCGCGGTCTGGAAGCGAGGCGTACGCGAGTGACAGGGTGACGGGTGACAGGGTGGCGGGGTGTCAGGGTGACAGGGTGCGGCTCGCGAATCGCGCCCGGCGTGTGCTTCGACCGATACCCCGCCACCCCGCCACCCCGTCAGCCTCGTATCACGCGCCCGTTTCGACGCCGCCGTGGACTTCGCCGCGCCAGGCGCCGGTGGCCATGCCGCGCTCCTCGATGAACTGCTTGAACCGCTCCAGGTCGCCCTGGACACGGGCGCCGACCACGCCCAACGCATCGCCGGCTTTCTCGACCATCCCCTCCGGCTCGTAGCCGATCGCCGCCGTGACCCGGGTCTTGTTGACGCCGACCGGGGTGAAGGTGATGACGCCGGAGTTCTCCGACCCGCTCGTGCTGCGCCAGGCGACTCGCTGGTCGGGGACCTGGTCGGTGATGAGCGCGTCCCACTCCTCGTCCTTGCCGGCGATCGACGCCTTCCAGTGCAGGTGCGTGTCGTCGAGCTGACGCACCTCCTCCACGCCATCCATGAAGCGGGGGAACTCCTCGAACTGGGTCCACTGGTTGTAGACCGGGCGCACCGGCAGATTGACTTCGATCGACTTTTCCACCTTGGCCATCTGATGCTCCTTGAGTGGCGTACCCATCGCGGGCAGCCACCTCTCCAACTCAATCACCTGGCGCCGCACAACTTACGGACGCCACGTTCCTCACTTGCATGATCCCGGCCACCAGAGCCGGCATGCTGGCAAGGACGACATTGGGGCTCTTTTTCGACACGAATCTGGGTAATTCGATACGAAGTGAGGAGTTCGTGCGTTGATATTCCCAGGTTGGGCAGGGGTCCAATCCATCGAGGGGTCCGAACAGCACGGCGCGAGCGCATCGCGGTCGTGGGTGAATCCCATCGGTGCTGGGTCGTGGCACGCACCGTGACCACGACAGAAGGAGGAGGATTCGCATCGTGAAGCATCGCGTACAAGGCGCCGCGGCGGGACTCGCCGCGGGGCTGGCGGGCGCGGCCGGGGTTTCGGCCCAGACCGCCCTGCAGGACAAGTTTTTCGGCGGCGATGATGGCGGGGCCGAGGACATTGTCTCCGCCGGCAACGGCGGCGTGGCCACCGCGTCGTCCAACGGCGGCGCGGTGGGCGTCGGCGACGTCAACAGCGGCGGCAACGCCGGCAACGCGGTTGGCGTGGGCGACACCGTCGGCTCGGTCGGCGTGGACGGCGGCGATGTCGCCAACCTGACCGATCTGGGCATCACGTCCAACGGAGGCACCTCGATCGCCGACGCCTCGGGCGGCGACTACAACCTCGCCTTCGTCAGCTAGCACAACGGCACCGTGCCGAGCGGCGGCCGCCCACCGAGCAGCCGCCGCTCAGCAAGGCGCACGAGCAAGGAAATCCCCCCGGTCGTGACCGGCTGGCGAGTGAGCCAGCCGGTCACTTCATAGTCCGCCGCGGCGTCAACTTCTTCTGTGGATCAGATCTTCGCCCGCGCCTCGCTGCGCTCGTCAAGGTCACGGTTATGACACGTCGCACGCTTTTGGCACATGGTGTGCGATGGAGATGGCTGTGGCTGGCCAATCGGGTACGTTGGTCAAGCACGCTAGCCATACGAGCGCGATGCGTCAACGATATGCACCGAACGACGGGCAACGACCGTGCAGACGCATCCCACAGGTTGAAGGAGGAGCATCTTGGCGAATGATCGAACACTTGCTGGCGCGGCCGGCGCGGCGCTGGGGCTTGCCGGCGCTGCGAATGCCGCGGCGCAGACCAGCCTCCACGATCGGCTCTTCGGTGACGGTGACGACGAATGGGACCAGGTCGTTTCCGCGGGCAACGGCGGGGTCGCCACGGCATCCGCCAACGGCGGGGCGGTCGGCATCGCCGACATCAACAGCGGCGGCAACGTCGGGAGCGCCGTCGGCGTGGGGGACACGTACGGTGGGCCGGTGTTCGTCGACGGTGGCGACATCGCCAACCTGACTGATCTCGGCGTCTCCGCCGGCGGCGGCACCGCCATCGCCGATGCCTCTGGCGGTGATTACAACCTGGCCTTCGTCAGCTAGGGCAGGCTCTCGAACATCCCTCCCCCTAGCCCCTCTCCCCTGTGCGCGGGGAGAGGGGCTTTTCGTGTCCGATGCAGGCATCGTTCTCTCTGGCCCCTGATTTGGCATAGTGTTCATGGGTTTGGATGTTGGCAAGACTCATCGACGGAGGGCCGGACGTGGCCATGCGCGAGTGCGTCATCTTCGATCTGGACGGCACCTTCGCCTTCCTCGGCGACCGCAGTCCCTACGACGCCAGCAAGGCGGAAGGGGACGAGGTCAACGCAGCGGTCCACTTCGTCTATGAGGCGATCCGCCGCGGCAAGCCGGAGACGGTGGTCTTGATCGTATCGGGACGAGAGGATCGTTGGCGCGCCGAAACCGAGCGCTGGCTGGACCGCCACGGCATCACGTACGACGGGCTGTTCATGCGCCGCGCCGGGGACCGGCGCAAGGACACCGTCGTCAAGCGCGAAATCTACGAGCGCCACATCGCGGGCAAGTACACGGTGCGCGTGGTGTTTGACGACCGCGACCAGGTGGTGCGGCTGTGGCGGGACGAATTGAACCTGCCGTGTTTCCAGGTGGCGTGGGGCGACTTCTGAGCGTTCCCGCGCCCGCCGCCCTTGCCGGGCGCCGCCTTGATTTGACACGCGACCAGGACGGCGGCATGGTTCCCCAAACAAACGCTGTACCTTCAGCAATCCGGTATCGACGATGGTGACTTCTGCCGCTCCCCTATCATCACCGCCGCCGTCTCCCGCCGTGCCCGTTGGCCGGGAACGGGAGATGGGCGTGCTGCGGCAGCGGCTGTCTTCGCTCCTGACCGGGCGCGGCGGTCTGGTCCTGATCGCCGGGGAAGCGGGGATTGGCAAGTCGGCACTCGTCGACTGGTTCGCGGCCGAGGCCGAGGCAGCCGGGGTGCAGGTGCTTGCCGGATACGGCATCGACCTCGCCCAGACGCCGCCTTACGGCCCGTGGCGCGATGCGCTCGCCGGGTTGATGCTCACCGAAGGCGCACATCCCCGGGCTTCTCCCTTTGCTACCGAAGCGGTTGCCAGCCAATCGGACCTGTGCGATCGGGTTCACGCCGATCTGGCCCGCGCCGCTGCCCAGCAGCCGCTGGCGATCGTGCTGGAAGATCTGCACTGGTCCGACCCGGCCAGTCTGGAGTTGCTGCACGTCGTCGCCCGCGGTGTGAGATCGCTGCCGCTCCTTGTGATCGCCACTTACCGCGACGATGAGGTCTCCCCGCGAGAACCGCTCTTTGCGTACTTGCCACGCCTTGCGCGCGAACCGGCCGTCGAGCGCCTCGCACTCCGAGCGCTTGATGACGAGGCGACGCGGGCACTGGTCCGGCAGTGCTACGACCTCGCCGCTCCAGATGAAGCACGACTGGTGACGTATCTCCTGCTGCGGGCGGAAGGAAATCCGCTCTTCGTCACCGAATTGCTGCGCACGCTGGAGACTGAACGGCTTCTGACGTTGGCGTCGGGTGGCTGGTATCTGGGCGAGCTGAGCCACGCCCCCATGCCGCCGTTGGTCCGCCAGATCATCGAGGAGCGGCTAGCGCGGCTTCCTGAGGAGACCCAGTCGCTCCTGGAAATCGCCGCCGCCTTTGGCCAGGAAGCGCCGCTCGATACCTGGAAAGTCGCGAGCGAGGCCAGCCGGGACGATCTCCTGACCGCGGCCGAGCGGGCGGTCGGGGCGCATCTGGTGCGCGGGTCGTCCCTGCCGGCCCGTCTCACCTTCACGCACGCGCTCGTGCGCGACGCGGTTTACGGCCGGCAACCGCTGCTCGCGCGGCAGCGGCGACATCGCCGCATCGCCGAGGTTTTGGCCGCGCGTCCGGACGCTACCCTCAGCGAGGTGGCCTCCCACTTCGCCCTCGCCGACGATCCCCGCGCCGTCAATTGGCTCGTCCGCGCGGGCGAGCAGGCGCTGACGCTCTACGCGGCGCGGGATGCGCTCCTGGCCCTCGACCACGCGCAGGAGCTTGCCACACGGTTCGACGAAACACTCCCAGCCGCCGCCTATCGGGCGCGGGCGACGGCGGCCTCCCTGCTCGGTGAGTTCGACCTGGCGCGGCGCGACTACGAACTGGCCCTGGACCGGGCACGGGCCGTGGCTGACCATCGCGCCGAATGGCAGGCGCTCGTCGGCCTGGGAATGCTCTGGGCCGAGCGGGACTATGAGCGGACAGGCGGATACTACCGAAGCGCCCTCGCCCTGGCCCGCGAAACAGGCGATGCCGCCATGCTCGCCTACAGCCTGAACCGCGTCGCCAACTGGTATGTCAACCTGGACGAACCCGACGTCGGCATCCCACTGCACGAAGAAGCCCTGGCGCTCTTCACCGCGGCCGACGACCGGGCAGGGATCGCCGACACTCTCGACTACCTGGGCATGAGCAGCTACCTGGGCGCCGATTTCGCTCGCGGCACGCACTATTGCGAGCGGGCGGTCGCTCTGTTCCGGGAATTGAACGATCGGCAGCGGCTGTCGTCCGCCCTGGTGGCGCTCTCCGTGACCGGCGGTGATGTTACCTGGACCGAATCGCCCCTGTACCGCGAGCCGGGCTACTGGGTTCAGACCGGGGAAGAAGCGCTCTCCATCGCGCGCGAGATCGGCTGGAGCGCGGGGGAGGCGTTCGCGCTGATGTGCTTGAGCATGGTCGCGGTGACGCGTGGCGACCTCGGCCGCGCCTTTCGCGATGCCGAGGTGGGTCTCGACATCGCCCTGCGGATCGGGCATCAACAGTGGATCCTGGCCGCGCGGCAGTCGGTCGCCGCGGCCTGGATCGAGACCCTGGAGCCACTGCGAGCCGCGGCGGAGCTGGAGCAGGCGCTTACCGCCGCGCGCGTCTCCGGTTCGCGCTTCTGGACGACGACCATTGCCGGCACCCTGGCCTCGCTGCACATCTCGCGGGGCGAGCTGTCGCACGCCGCGGCGCTGCTGGGCGATGTCATGCACCCCACGGTGGAACACCGCTCCCTGAGCCAGCGCCAGTGCCGATTCGTGCAAGCCGAGCTGCTCATGGCGCGGGATGAACCCGCGCACGCGTTGACCGTCATCGATGAGCTGTTCGAGACGCGCGCCCCATCACCCTCAGGCTCCCGGCTCCCGCTCCTTTTCAAAGTGCGGGGCGAGGCACTGGCCCGGCTGGATCGCGTGGAGGAAGCCGAGCAGGCGTACCTGACCGCCCGCGAGGACGCCATCATTCTCGACTTCCGTCCGATCCTTTGGCGCATCGAAGCAGGGCTCAGCCGGCTGTATTCAGCGCAGGGCAGGATGGATGAGGCCGCCGACGCGAGGCAACGCGCGAGGGCCGTTATCCGCTGGATGGCGGACACAATCGACGACGCCGAGCTTCGCCAGCAATTTCGCGAACGGGCGGACACGCTCCTGCCCACGCTTCGCGAACCTGCCGCGACGCTTCCTCGCGAGTCGAAGCTGTCGCCACGCGAGCTCGATGTCCTGCGCCACCTGGTCGATGGCAAATCGGATCGGGAGATTGCGGCGGCCCTCTTCATCAGCCCCCGCACCGTCATGCGCCACGTGACCGGCATCCTCACCAAGCTGAACGTCCCCTCGCGCACCGCGGCGGCCACGCTGGCCATGCGGGAAGGGCTCGTCTGATCTCCGCCGCGCGATTGGGTGAAATCACCCAGACCCTGATTGGGTGATTGCCACGATGGCAACCCCGACGTGAATCCGTAGTCTGCGGACGCAACGCGTGGAACGGCAGTTGGACGCGCCCAGCGAGGCAGACGAATTGGAGGAACGCGATGGCAACGACCACTTATGACCTGGCGCAGAGCAATGGACGAATTCGCCTGAACGAAGCGGACATCACGGCGTTGGCGGCCGACTTCCGGGGCGAGATCATCTCCCCTGGCGACGCTGGCTACGACGAAGCGCGCCGCGTCTGGAACGGCATGATCGACAAGCACCCGGCCCTCATCGCCCGTTGCACCGGGACCGCCGACGTGGCGGCCGCGGTGAAATGGACGCGTGGGCGCGATATGCCGGTCGCCGTCCGCGGAGGAGGGCACAACGTGGCGGGCAACGCCGTCAACGACGGTGGGATCGTCATCGACTTGTCGCCGATGAACGGCATCTTCGTCGACCCGGCAAAGCGCACGGCACGCGCCCAGCCCGGTGTGAACTGGGGTGATCTCGACCACGAGACGCAGGCGTTCGGGCTGGCGACCCCCGGCGGCGAGGTCTCGATGACGGGGATCGCCGGCTACACCCTCTCCGGCGGCATGGGTCTGCTGCAGCGCAAGTGGGGCCTGGCCTGCGACAACGTGCTTGCGGCCGAGGTCGTGCTGGCCAGCGGGGAAGTGGTTACAGCCAGTGCCATCGAGCACTCGGACCTCTACTGGGCCATCCGCGGCGGTGGCGGCAATTTCGGCATCGTCACCTCGTTCGAGTTCGGATTGCATTCCCTGGGACCGGAGATCTTCAGCGCCGCCGTGCTTTACCCCTTCCCCGAGGCGACCCGCATCATGCGCGCCTGGCACGAATTCGCGCAGCAGGCGCCGGACGAGCTGACGACGCAGGTCCTGTTCTGGGGCCTGCCGCCGTTGCCGGATCTGCCCGAGCATCGGCACGGCGAGCCGATAGTGATCCTGGCCGGCATGTACGCCGGGTCTGCCGAGGCGGGTGAGCGGGCGCTGCAGCCGCTCCGAGCGTGCGGCGAACCCATCGTGGATTTCAGTGGGGTCTCGACCTACGTCGGGGCGCAAGCGTCCTTCGACGAGTTCTTCCCTGACACGCAGCGCTACTACTGGAAATCACTGTACCTGGAAGCGCTCGATGACGCTCTGATCGACGCCATCATCGCCACGCTCGGTGACCGCCCCTCGCCGCAGACGCTGATCGCGCTGCGTCACCTCGGCGGCGCCATCGGCCGCGTGCCGGTCGAGGCGACCGCCTACCCCCACCGCCGCGCCCTGTACAACCTGAGCATCGACGCCACGTGGGACGATCCCGCCGATGACGAGCGCATGATCGCCTGGGTGCGCCAGGCCTGGCAGACGCTGCGCGATCGTACCGGCGGCGGCGTCTACCTCAACTTCGCGGGGCTGGGCGAGGAGAACGATGACCTGGCGCGGGCGGGCTATGGCGCCAACTACGACCGGCTGAAGCAGATCAAGGCCAGGTACGATCCGGAGAATCTCTTCCGGGGGAATATCAACATCAGGCCGTGAGCGGCCCTCACCCCAACCCCTCGCCCACCGCAGTGGGCGAGGGGCTTTCGCCCTCGATGCGCTCACGCCGTGCCTGCCAGCGGCGCAGGAGCGGCGGGACGATGAGGGCCAGGGCAGCCAGCAACAGAATGAACGCCGAGATGGGGCGGGTGACGAAGGTCGTGTAATTCCCCTGGGCAATCTGCAAGGCGCGGCGGAAATGGTCCTCCGCCACTGGTCCCAGCACTACCCCGACCACCGCCGGGGCCACCGGGACATCGAAGCGGCGCATGACGAAGCCCAACGCGCCAAGCAGATAGAGGACCACCAGATCGACGGTCGAGCCGCTGATACCGTATGTGCCAAGCCCGGCAAAGACCAGGATGGCGGCATAGAGGAGCGGACGGGGGATGGCCAGCAACCGCACCCAAACACCCGCCAGGGGCAGATTGAGCACCAGCAGCATTACGTTGCCAATGTAGAGACTGGCTATCAACCCCCACACCAGATCCGGGTCCGAGCGGAACAGGGTCGGCCCCGGATTGAGCCCGTAGCGCTGGAATGCGGCCAACAGGATCGCCGCCGTGGCCGAGGTGGGCAGCCCCAGCGTCAGCAACGGGGCCAGCACCCCGGCGGCCGAGGCGTTGTTGGCCGCTTCGGGTCCGGCTACCCCCTCGATGGCGCCGTGCCCGAACTCGTCCGGATGTTTCGAGAGCCGTTTCTCCGTCGCATAGGACAGGAAGGTCGGGATCTCGGCCCCGCCGGCCGGCAGGCTGCCGATGGGGAAGCCGATCGCTGTCCCCCGCAGCCACGGTTTCCAGGAGCGCGACCACTCCTGCCGCGTCATCCAGACTTTGCCCTCTACCGGGATGATCTGGTCGGCGTCGTGGCGCATCCGCGAAGCCACCCAGAACGTCTCTCCCACCGCGAACAACCCGACGGCGACGGTAACGACGTCGATGCCATCCAGCAGTTGCGGAATGCCGAAGGTGAAGCGGCTCTGCCCGGAGAGGGTATCGATCCCCACCAATCCCAACGCCAACCCGATGAACAGACTGAAGAAACCTCGCGCCACCGAACTCCCCAGCAGCGCCGTGATGGTGGTGAAGGCCAGCACAACCAAGGCGAAATACTCGGCGGGTCCGAAGCGCAACCCGATCTGCACCATGAAGGGCGCCAGAAAGGTCAGGCCGATGGTCCCCACCGTCCCGGCCACGAACGAGCCGATGGCCGCCGTGGCCAGCGCCGCCGCGCCGCGCCCCCGTTTGGCCATCTGGTTCCCTTCGATGGCGGTGACGATGGAGGCCGACTCGCCGGGGGTGTTGAGCAGGATCGACGTGGTCGACCCGCCGTACATCCCACCGTAATAAATGCCGGCAAACATGATGAAGGCGCTGATCGGCTCCAGCCGGTACGTCACCGGCAGCAGCAACGCCACCGTCAGCGCCGGCCCGATCCCCGGCAGCACGCCCACCGCCGTCCCCAGCAATACCCCGATCAGAGCCCAGCCCAGATTCTCCGGCGTCAGCGCGACCTGGAACCCGTGAGCGAGCTGGCCGAGGGCATCCATCTAGCGGAGTCAAAAGTCGAAAGTCGAAAGTCGAAAGGACGATGGTTGCCGGGGTACGGCATGCCGTGCCCACGGCCCGGTTCGTAGGGGCGACACCTGCGTCGCCCGCGACCCCCAACGCGCAATGCGCCACACGACTACCCGGTCCAACTACAGGATTCCCTCCAATACCCCGGCTGGCAAATCCAATCCGAGTCCGCGACTGAAAAGGACATAGAGGCCGAGCGACAGCAGCACGCCGATGACGGTGTCGCGCACGTAGCGGCGGCTGCCCATGGCGTAGGCGGCCCCGACGAAGAGCACCGCGCTGGCAATGACGAACCCCGCCCGTTCGATGAGCAGCAGATAGGTGATCAGGACCAACGCCAGCAACCCGACCGTGCGCCAGTCGGTCGGCAGACTCAGGTCGACATCCTCAGACTCGGCACTCCCAGCGGTGGTGCGGCCAGTCAGCGCCTCAAAGGCGAGCCACAACCCAGTCAGCACCAGGCCAGCGCCGACGATGTAGGGAATGACCCTGGGACCAACCGTGGAGTAGATTGGGGCTACCCGGATGTTCGTCGTTTGCCAGATGACGAGCAGCCCGAAGAGCACCGCGCCCAGGGCCAGCGCGAGTTCACCGAAATCGACCTGGCGTGAAGAGGGCGGCGGATCCACGGCGAACGCCCCTCATCCCCAGCCCTTTTCCCCGTGCGCGGGGAGAAGGGAGCATGTTCCGAGCGAGGCGTTAGCCCCTCGCCCTGTGCACAGGGCCGGGCGCCGGGTACCCTCTGGGTGTGGCGGCGGTTGGGGTGAGGGTCGTTCGAGGAGTTCGGGTGAGGGCAAACCCTACGCCATCAACCCCAGCCCCGCCAGAATCTCGATCACCCGGTCCCGGTCTTCGGCGAGGAATGTCGTGTAGTCGTCGCCGACCATGGTGAAGTCCTGCCAGCCGTAGGTGGCGCGCGTCTCCGCCCAGGCGTCGCTGGTGGTCGTCTGTTCGACCAGCGCGATCAGGCACTGGCGGCCTTCCTCCGAGATGTCCGGAGGCGCCACCAGCCCACGCCAGTTGGCCAACTCGACGTCGATACCTTGCTCTTGCAGGGTGGCGGCGACTTGGGCAACGCCGGCCATGGGAGTGGCGCCGCCGGCTTCCGGTGTCGCCTCCCCGCCTGCGGATGTCCCCGAAACGGCTAGGGCGCGCAGCTCGCCCGACTCGATCTGGTCGAGCCACTCGCCGACTCCCGAGACGCCGGCCGAGACCTGGCCGCCCAGGATGGCCGCCAGCGCCTCACCGCCGCCCGAGAAGGGGACGTAGTTGATCTGGGTCGGATCCACCCCGACCGCCTGCGCGATCAGCCCGACCAGGATGTGATCGGTACCGCCGGCCGAGCCTCCGCCCCAGGAGATGGCGGTCGGGTCGGCCTGGAAGGCGGCAATCAGATCGTCCAGCGTCTGGTACTCGGAATCGGCCGGGACGACGACGACCTCGTACTCGGCTGTGAGACTGGATATCGGCGTCGTCTGGTCGAGCGTCACCGGCGACTGGTTGGTGGCGATGGCGCCGATCATGACCAGCCCCATCATCATCAGGTGGTGGTCGTTGCCGGCCTCGTCGTTGACGAGCTGGGCGATACCGATGGTGCCCCCGGCCCCTTCAACGTTGTAGACCTCGACCGTGGGGGCGATGCCTTCCTCCTGCATCACCCGCTGCAGCTCACGCGCGGTGGTGTCCCAGCCGCCACCGGGGGCGGCCGGGGCCATGATCTCGATCGGGGTGTCGGTGAAGCCGTCAATCGTGCACTCCGCCTGCGCTCCGACCGGCGTCGGCGCCGCTACGCCCGCGGCGAACACCGGAACCATGAGCATTACCACGAGTACGAGGGAAACAAACCGCGGGGATCGCATCACTGCTCCTTCCTCGCCGCCGGTCTCCTGCGACCGCCGGCCGTGGCCCCGGGGTGGGGCGGAACCCGGAGGGCTTTGTACCACAGACGGGCTATGGGCTATGGGCCATTTGTCCAGCGTGTTGAAAAAAGCCATACGCGGCGTGCTGAGCCGGCGGCCCGCACGGCGTCGGGGTACTGGGGGGCCCGCCGCCGAGCCCGGGCGCGATCGGGCCGGGTCCAGCACCAGCCCCACCGGCGGGGCGGGCCGCGCCCCGAGACTGCCGCAGGGGGCGTGGCGTCGCCTCCAGCCGGTGGCGGCCCGCCAGCGCTTGAGGTTCTGGCCGGCGGCGATGAGCAGTCCCTGGATATTGGCGTTCATCGAGCCCCGCAGCCGCAGCCGCCTCAGGCCGTGCCACTGTTTGGCCGCGGCGCACAGCGGTTCGACCCAGACCTGGCGCTTGCGCCTGGCTTTGCGGCAGGGCGCGGTCGGCTGAGAGCCGCGCACCGTCTCCAGAGAGTCGGCATAGACCGCGCGATGGACCATGCGCCCCTGGCCGCTGCTGGTGCCGCGCCTTGAGCCCACAGGCGTGGCCCAGCACCGGGTCGGCCTGGTCGCTCATCACGTCGTCGCGGAAGGCGCTGCGCCCGAAACGCGTGGTGCGGGGTCGGCCGACAGCGGCACAGAGGCGCGGATGCCGGCGTCCTAGACGGCGGCGATGGTCCCCGTGGCGCCGTCCCTGGCGTCCCCCGTGACCTGGCGCAGCCAGATCTGGCGCCGGGAGCAGACCCGCCACAGCAGATCCAGCATCGCGTGGTTCTCCATGACATCAGCCGGGGTGAGCAGCGCGGCCAGGATGATGCGGGCCGGACCGCCAGCGACGACGGAGTGGTCGTGGTCGCCGCGTCCGGTGATCCCCAATTCCCCCATCGGGGCGGCGTCCGAGTCGGTGGGGCTGACGCGATCGTCGGTGGTGCGAGCGCGGCGGTGATGCGCCGGGCAGGGGCACGATGCCGGCGGGCCACGCGGCCGGAGCAGACGCTTCCCCAGGAGCGTCGTCCGGTGGCGGGTCGTCGCCCGGCACGGCGTCGAACAGCGCGGCGCGGTGGGTGCGCGCCGCAGAGGCGACGCGCGGCATCAGCGCTGACAGCGCTGTCAGCGCCGCGTTGGCCTCATCCTGGGCCGCATCGCAGGACAGTCCCCGTCCCCAGAGCAGCCCCGCCGCCTGGCACCGGTCCACGACCTCCTTGAAAAAGCGCGGGACGATGGCGACTCCCAGCCGCTGTCGGATGCGGGTCAGGCTGGAGGGGTCGGGCCGGGCTTCGTCCAGGGCGGAGCCCAGGTACCAGCGCTGGGCCAGGTGCAGCCTCGCCGTGGCGATGCGCTGGCGCTCCGAGCGGATGCCTGCACAGAACATGACCAGGCGCCACGTGAACAAGATCACCGGGGCGATGCTGGGCCGCCCGCGCTCCGCCGACAGCTCCCGGGTCCACTCCCGCACGAGGCCCAGGTCGAGACGCGCGTCCAGATGGCGGGAGAAGTGGTCGGCCGGCCCCAGCGCCGCCGGCGAGACGGCGATCAGTTCGTCGCGACGACGCGGTTGGGCGGGGCCGAGCATGCCAGGCGCCGGCCCATGGGGCAGCGCGGCTCGAATGGCCAGTCTCCCGTCCCCTTTTTCAACACGCTGGGCCGATAGCCGATAGCCCATAACGCGATGTGCAAGTTGACGGTGTCAGTCTGCCACCAAGGCGTCAAAGGCGAGGGGCGAGAGGCCGCGTTCCCGGCAGAGGAAGACGGCGATGGTGTGGCCGAGGGTCTTGCGCAGCACGCGGCTGGTCAGGTGCCAGGCGTCGCGGGCCCAGGTGCGTTTGAGGTGCAACCGGGCCACGAACTGCGCGGCCACGGTTTCGATGCGCCAGCGCACGCGCGTGATCGTCGTGGAGCGCCCCGGATCGGGGTCGGAGGCGCGTTTCTTGAACGGGGCCTCCAGCGCGATGCCGGCCGGTTCCAGCGCGGCCGTCAGCTTGGGGTCCCAGTAGTTGCGGTCGCCCAGGACCTGGCCGGCCGCGCCCTCGACCAGCTCGGGGACCAGTTCCAGATCGTGGACGTTGGCCGCGGCCAGCTGCACGGCGGTCACCACCCCCGGCCAGCAGGCGCGCAGGTGGGAGCGGAAGCCGTAAAACGTGGCCTTGGACCCCGCGTCGTAGCCGAACGCGGCCTCCCCCTTGAAGCGGGAGCACCCGTAGGCGCGCCCGAAGCGGCAGACCGGCACCGGCACCGAGTCGACGAACGACAACGCCGGGTCGTGCAACACCCGGTCCAGCAACAGCCGCCATAGCCGCTCCTTGACCGCCCACAGATTGGCCGCTTGCCGAACGAACGTGGTGCGGTGCACCCGCCGCAGCGCCGGGAACCAGCCCGGGTGGCAGCGCCGGAAATACCGGTAGATGGCGAGGTCGCAGTCGTGGCCCAGGAACTCGCCCACCACCTCCATCGTCAGCACCTCGCTGTCGGCCAACGTCGGGGCGGGACCGCGCCGCCGCACCCGCCGCCAGCCCGGATCGGTTTGCGATTCGGCCAGCAACTCCTCGACCAGACACAAGACGGCTATAGTGAAGTCCTCCAGGTCCACGGGGCACCTCCATGAGTCAGCGGATTCCACCGCTCATGGTAATCACCCCCGCGGACCTGGTCCCGAAACTTGCACATCGCGTCCATAGCCCCGTGGCATGCCGGTTGCATTGGTGATCACATCTGCGCGGCGATGCCTGGTCGCTGCCTTCCGTCAATCGCACGCGGCAACAATCGCCGTCAACTTGAAAGAGAACGCACAATGCCTTGCACGTTGCGAGTGGAACCCGCAGGATTTCCGAACCCCAACTCGCCCCCGACGCGCGGTCGGGACGCGACACGGCGAGTCCTCGTCCGCCGCCACGACAGTGGTTTCCTGGCGCCTTCGGTCGTCGCTGGCGCCATGGTCCTGGTCACAACCGAGACCACGATGGCCCAGGGCGTCTATGCCCCCGCCGCCATCGCCACGGAAGGCGCCGGCTCGCTCGGTCTGGGTGCGCTGATCGGTGCGGTCGTCGCCGGGGGCTTCGCCCTGCGCGAGCGATTCAGGCAACGGTGATCCGGAAACGCTGACACCGTCGCCACCAGGAACCGCTCCGAGGAGCGGCTTCGACCCCTTGCGTCCGCTCATGCCACAATCGCCCCAAGCAGGGGGCGATACCCTTGATGACCGACACGTGGCTGTGCGGCCTGTTTTCACCCGAAGAAGCCGCCGACCTGACCGCCGAGCTGGTGGCTATCCGCGGCTATCCCGGCGAAGAGGGGCCGGTCCAGCGCCGCCTGGCTGACGGAACACGGACTCCACCCGGAGTTCCAAGCGCCCGAGGGTGATCGTCCCAACGTCATTGCCCGCGTCGACAACGGCCCCGGACCGACCCTCCTTCTCAACGGCCACGTCGACACCGTACTCGCCGTCGAAGGCTGGTCCTCCGATCCGTGGACCCCGCGCCGCGACGGCGACCGCCTCTCCCCGAGCACCCGCGCATGCGCGGCAGCCGCTCCGTCCTCTCGTCCAACAGCGGCAGCGCCCAGTACGTCATCACCGTCCCGGAGCAGGCCCGCGTCATCCTCAACCGCATGATCGTCGCCGGCGAGAGCAGCCAGAGCGTCCTCGCCGAGGTGCAATCGCTCGTGGGCGATCTGCACTCCCCGGCCCGCTTCGAACTGAGCATCGACCCGCCCTACTATCCGCCATGGGAAACCGACACCGAGCACCCCCTGGCGCTCGCGCTCGCCCGCGCCTACAAGACTGAGACCGGGAAGTCACCGCAATGGGGATACGCGGGATTCGGCGACATGAACCTCTTCTCGGAGAATGCCGGCATCCCCACCGCCATGATCGGCCCCCGCGGCGCCAGCTACCATCAAGCAGACGAATTGGTCGAGATCCCTACCATCGCCACCACCTCCCGCTGCTGGTCCACCTGGCCTGCGACCTGCTCGCACGAGGCTGAAAGGTGATGAGTTCTGGCGTCGGGGCCGTCAGCCCGCCCGGTGGAAGCCCCTCTCCCTGCGCAAAGGGCCGGGTGCCCACTGGGCGGCGGTTGGGGTGAGGATCGTTCGCGGGTTGGGGGTGAGGGCAAATTCCCCGCCTCCCCAGATCTTCAACACCTTCAACATCTTCGGACAACCACGCCAAAATCTCGGGCCGCAAACTCCCGCCAATCACCCGTGTTCTGACTCATCTCGGCCGGCCACCAGCCACCGCGCGTACACCTCCGGCCAGGGATTGCCCGCCCTCTCCCGCTCGTAATCGTCGGCCAGGCGCTTCAGGACCGTCGCCAGGCGATGTGGAGCGCCTGGCCCCTCGGCAGGCAGATGCTCCGCCAGCCCGTGATCGAGTAGATACTCCGCATACCATCGGGGCCAGTCCTCATCGAAGACCCCGCCCAGCGCCGTCCTTTCGTACTCGCCGTGAGCCGTCTCGGCCTCCCGCAACAGCGCCGCCACCGAGGTTTCGGGTGTGGCTGCCATGCTCGCCTCCATTTCCGCCACGTTCAGTCCTTGAGGTTCGCGAAGAGGTTGTTGAACGCCTCCGCCAAGGTCGGGTGGGCGAAGATGCCGTCGCGCAGCGCGCTGTAGGGCAGCTTGCCCATCATCGCCACCTGCGCCATCGCCATGATCTCCCCACCCTCCATCCCGAGCGCGGCGAACCCGAGTATCGTGTCGTCCTCGCCCACCACCGCTTTCAGGAACCCGCGCGCCTCGTCCACCTCCACCGCGCGGGCGATGCCGCTCATGGGCAGCTTCGCCACGCGAACCTTGCCCTTCTTCCGCGCCTCCGTTTCGGTCATCCCCACCCGCCCGAGCTGGGGATCGATGAACACCACGTACGGGACCAGGCGACCGCTTGTCGTCGCGTCTCCGCCCTCGATGAGGTTGGTGCGGAGAATCCGAAAATCGTCATACGAGATGTGGGTGAAGGCGGGACCGCCGGTGACGTCGCCAATAGCGTAGATGCCGGGCACGTTCGTCGTCAGCCGCTCGTCAACCTCGATGAAACCCCGCTTGTCCGTTTTCACCCCGGCCGCGTCCAATCCGAGGTCGTCGGTATTCGGCGCCCGCCCCACAGCGACCAGCAGGTGCGATCCGGTCAGCGCCCGCTCGCCATCCGGCCCGACAACGGTCAACCGCACCCCACCATCCTCCATCGCCTCGACGGCGCGGACCTCGGTCTCCAATAAGAGACCGATGCCGTCCGCGCGCAGGATATCGGCTACCTCGTCCGCTACGTCGCCGTCCTCGCGCCCCAGGAGCTGGCCGCCCCGCTGCACAACCGTCACCCGGCTGCCGAAGCGGTGGAACATCTGGCTGAACTCAACCCCGACATACCCACCCCCCAGAATCAGCAGGTGCTCCGGCACCTCGGCCAGCTCCATAACCGAAGTCGAGTCGAGCGCCTGCACCCGATCGAGACCGGTCAACGACGGTGGCGCGGGCCGGGTTCCCACGTCGAGCACGATCAGGTCAGCATTGATCTCCCGCTCCCCATCCGGCAACGCGACGCGCAAGGTCTTCGGATCGGTGAAACGAGCCTCGCCGCGGAGCAGATCGAGTCCGGGGGTCCCCTCGATCCGCTTTTCCGATCCGGCGCGGAAGCTCTCGACCACGGCGCGCTTGCGCTCCCGTACGGCGCGCATATCGACGCTGACGGGCCCGGTCTCCACCCCGTACTCGCCGGCGCGGCGTGCCAGGTACGCCACCCGCGCGCTGGCGATCATCGTCTTGGTCGGCGTGCATCCTTCGTTGATGCACGTCCCGCCGACGTGCTCTCGCTCGATCAGCGCCGTCCTCTTCCCCGCCCGGGCGAAAGCCGAGGCCAGCGGACCGCCGCCCTGCCCGGCCCCAACCACGACCACGTCGTAGTCAACCTGTGGCATCCGTCAGTCCTCCGAGCCCATGCGGCAATCACGACCAGACCCCAGCGTAGCAAGTCGCCACCACACGTGCGCGGCGCTCCCCTCTCGCGCGGCGCTCCCTGCCGCATCGGCCGCGTTGGTCACACGCACCCCCGGTCCGGCGAGAACCCGCACCCGTACGTATGCGCCGCCGGACAGGGGTCCGGTGCCTCCGGCTTGGCTTGGTTCATGCATAGGCAGACCGTGACGGAGGCGAGGCGATTGGCAGCCCGCGATCATGGAGCCCGTTCCGTCGGTTTCGATCCGTCACGAGGGAATCGACTGCGCGAGTTCGCCGGCCGGTTGCACCGGCCAGGCGCCCCAGTCGTCATGGAACGCTTGGAGAAACGACGCCATGGTCCTTGCGCGTCCTGCGCCTCAGGTCAATGTGGTCGCTTCGCCACCCGGAGCCGTCGCCGAGGCCCTGGTGGAGCGAGCCCACACCCTCTCCGCGACGCTCTCCCTGGTCGCCACGGAGAGTGATCGCATCGCCGAAGCCGCCGCCATCATCGTCGCGGCGCTCGCCTCCGGGCACAAGGTGCTGATCTGCGGCAACGGCGGCAGCGCGGCCGAGGCCCAGCACCTCGCCGGCGAGCTGGTCGGCCGCTTCCGCCGCGAGCGGGACCCGTGGCCCGCGCTGGCCCTGACCGCCGACGCCGCCGTCGTCACCGCCATCGCCAACGACTACGGCTTCGAGACCGTCTTCGCCCGGCAAGTCGCCGCGTTCGGCTGCGCGGGCGATGTCCTCGTCGGTCTCAGCACCAGCGGCGAATCGCCCAATGTGGTCAACGCCGCAACGGAAGCGCGGGAGCGAGGCATGCGCATCGTCGCTCTGACCGGGAACCGCCCCTCCCGGCTCGGGACGCTAGCCGACGCGGAGATCGCCGTCCCCGCATCCGAGACCGCCCTGGTCCAGGAGGTGCATTCCGTGCTCGTCCATCTCATCTGCGAGTTCGTCGAATCGAACCTGACCGCCCTGCAAAGGCACGATGGAAAGGCCGCCCGAGCATGAAGCGCGCGCTCTTCCTGGACCGCGATGGCACTCTGGTCGAACCCCGCCACTACCCCTCCAAGCCGGACGATCTGGTGCTGTCACCCGGTATCGGCCCGCTACTGCGCTCGTTCCAGCGGTCCGGCTGGGAGCTGATCGTCATCACCAACCAGTCGGGCATCGCCCGCGGTTACTTCTCGGAGCGCGACCTGGAGTTGATGCACGACCGCTTGCGCCATATGCTGCGCGTCTGGGGCGTGGGGGTGAACGCCATCCAATTCTGCCCGCACCACGTCGATGGTGCCATCCCCCACCTCGCCATCGCCTGCGCCTGCCGCAAACCGCAACCCGGCATGCTGC
Organism: uncultured Chloroflexia bacterium; assembly: GCA_963762985.1. Lineage (GTDB taxonomy): Bacteria > Chloroflexota > Chloroflexia > Thermomicrobiales > UBA6265 > JACCXM01. The sequence continues at coordinate 214,441 of CAVXMK010000027.1, read as the reverse complement.
TGCGCGCCGCCGCCGAGCGCGGCATCGACTTGCCCCGCTCCTGGATGATCGGGGACATCCTGGACGACATCGAGGCCGGCAACCGGGCCGGCTGCCGCACCGTACTGGTCGACCTCGGCACCGAGCAGACGCCCGATCGCCCGGAGCGATGGCCGCGTCTCATGGCGCGGTCGACGGCGGACGCCCTCAAGCAGATCGCCTTCGCCGAGGATCTGTTGCCGCTGAGCGCACCCCCGCCGCCCTTCCGCCCGGCGCACTGGTACTCGCCCACGGCCATGGCACGCCGATGAACGCCATTCCCCAGCACGGCTCGGCCGTCGACGTCGTCCGTGGGTTCCCGGGGCTGCGCGCCCTCGTCGTCGGCGAGGCGATGCTCGACACCTGGCTCGAGGGCGAGGCCACCCGCCTCTGCAAGGAAGCGCCAGTGCCGGTGGTGCGCGAGGCAAGTACCTCGCGCTGCGCCGGGGGCGCGGCCAACACCGCCGCCAACCTGGCCGCCCTCGGGGCTGAGGTCAGCTTCGTCTCGCTCATCGGGCCGGACGCCGCGGGCCGGCACGTGCGCGACGCACTCCACGCCGCCAGCATCGATGACGGCGATCTGGTCGAGGATCCTGCAATCACCACACTGCACAAGCTGCGCGTCGTCGCCAACGGCCAATACGTCGTGCGCTTCGACGAAGGCAACCTGCGCACGGCCAGCGGATCCTCCCATGTCCGCATGACGCAGCGCATAACCGATCTCTACGCCGCCTGCGATGTCATCGTGATCTCCGACTACTGCCACGGCGCGATCATTCCCGAGATGGTCGCCACACTCGCTGTCCTCCAGACACGCCTTCCACGCGCGATGGTGGTCGATTCGAAGAACCTCCTGCAGTTCGCCAAGTCGCGGGCCACCATGGTCACCCCGAACCTCGAGGAGGCTCACCGCACCGCCAACCCCACGGCGACCGACGACCCTCCGCCGGGTCTGGCTGCTGCTCGCGAGATCGCGACCCGGCTACGCGCCCGCCTCGATGCCGAGCACCTCGCAATCACCATGGCCCACGAAGGCGTCCTCCTCACCGGACCCTCCGGCGAGCACACCCACCTCCCCTGCCATCGCGTCGAGCGGGCCGGCGACGTGGGCGCGGGCGACACCTTCACGGCCGGAACGGCCCTGGCGCTGGCCGCCGATGCGGACGCCGCCCAAGCCGTCCGCATCGGCATCGACGCCGCGTCGCTGGCCATCACCCGCAGCCGCACCTCGATCGTCTCCTACCGCGATCTGCTGCGCCGCGTCAGTCTCGATGACACCGCCGAGACGCTCTCGCTCAAGGAAGTCGTCTCCCGCCTGGAGGCCGAGCGCCATCTCGGGAAGCGCATCGTCTTCACCAACGGCGTCTTCGACATCCTCCACGCCGGCCACGTCCAGCTCCTGCGCCGCGCCCGCGCCCTTGGCGACCTCCTCGTGGTGGGGCTCAACTCCGATGCCAGCACGCGACGGCTCAAGGGCCCCACCCGCCCCGTCAACCGCGAATCGGACCGGCTGGCGCTCGTGAGCGCGCTCGATGCCGTCGACTTCGCGGTCCTGTTCGACGAGGACACGCCGGAGGAGCTCATCCGCGCCATCCGGCCACACGTCCATGTCAAGGGGGGCGATTACCACGCGGCATCCCTGCCGGAGATCGGCGCGGTCCAGGAGGTCGGCGCCGACGTCGAAATCCTCTCCCTCGTCGAGGGCCGCAGCACCACCGCCCTCATCGACCACATCGTGGCCACGGCCACGAGCGGCTCGGAGCGTCGGCCATGATCCCCCGGGAGTGGCAGGCAGCCCGGCGAATCCTGGCGATCCGGCTGGACAATCTCGGCGACGTCCTGCTGGCCACCCCGGCCATCCACGCGATCCGCGACTCGCTCCCCGAAGCGAAAATCACACTCTTGACCAGCGAAGTCGGCGCGCAGGTCGGGCAGCTGAACCCTGATGTCGACGAGGTCGTCGTCTACCGCGCCCCTTGGATGGACCCGTGGAGCCGGCTCCCGCACGACCCGGAGCGAGAGATGGCGGCGATCGCCCGCCTCCGCGACGGCCGGTACGACGCGTCCGTCATCTTCACCTCGTTCCGCCAGAGCCCGTTGCCCGCAGCGTACCTTTGCTACCTGGCCGGCATCCCACTCCGCCTCGCGGCCTCGATCGACGGTCCCGGCTCGCTGCTCACCACCCGCCACAAGCACCCCGAGCGGATGATGCACGAGGTCGAGCGCGGGCTCGACCTGGTGGCCGCTGTCGGCATGCAAACGAGCGACGACCGCCTCGTCCTGCGCATCCCCGACGAGGCGCGCGCCGAAGCCGCCGAGCTCGTCGCCGGTTCTCGCCCGCTAATCATGGTGCATCCGGGCTGCACCATGCCCGCCCGCACCTACCCCTGGGAGCAGTACAGCGAGGCGATCGATCTGCTGGTGCGCGAACTGAACGCTCGTGTCGTCGTCACCGGCGTTGCGGAGGAACGGCCGCTGGTCGAAGCCATCCACGCCCGCCTCGATCCCTGGATTCGGCCGCGCGTGACCGCTGCGGCGGCGATGCTCGCTTTCCCCGCATTCTGCGCGCTGATCGACGCCGCCGACGTCGTCGTCACCAACAACACCGGCCCCATGCACGTCGCCGCCGCGTTGGGGACCTCGGTCGTCGCCCTCTTCGCGCTCACCAACCCGCCCGAGCAGTGGGGACCGTGGCGCGTCCCCCACCGCATGCTCTGGCACGACGTCCCCTGCCGCCTCTGCTACAGCCGCGTCTGCCCCACCACCCACGACTGCCTGACCCAGGTATCCCCCACGGCTGTGGCCCAGGCCGCGGCCGATCTGCTGGGCCAGAGTGCTGCACCACCAAACGCTTCGACCAAGACCGAACGAGACGCGATCGGGATGGCACTGGCATGAGCACGGACCCGCGCCGCATCGCCGTTTTCCAGGCGCTCAACCTCGGTGATTTCCTCTGCGCCACCCCCGCGCTGCGAGCGCTGCGTCACGGCTTCCCGGCCGCCGAGATCACCTTCATCGGCCGCCCGTGGTCAGAGGAGTTGGTCACTCGATTGGGCACGGTCGATCGCTTCCTCCCCTTCCCCGGCTTCCCAGGCATCGCCGAGTCGCCAACCGAGGGCATGACTCCGCCAGTCCCCAGGGACAGCGCAAAAAAGGTGTCATTCCGAGCGGAGCGAGGAATCTCGGCTCCAGGTGAAGCCCGCGCCCGGGACGAACGAGATTCCTCCTTCGTTGGAATGACACGGGTTGGGAATGCCATTCCAGCCGCAAACAGGCTCGATTTCGACCTCGCCATCCAGATGCACGGCTCCGGCGAAGTCAGCAACGGCTTCGTCGCGACCCTCGGGGCCACACACTCGGTTGGATACGGCCCTTCCGGCGACCACCGCCTCAGCCAGACCCTGGACTGGGTCGAAGACGAACCCGAACCGCTGCGCTGGCTGCGGCTGGCCGAAGCGGTGGGCGCCCGGTCCCTGGGCGCCGCGCTCGAGTTCCCCGTCACGCAGACCGAACGCCTCAGGGCAGCGGCATTGATCGGAATACCGGATGAGCGGCCATTGATCGGTCTCCACGTCGGCTCCTCGCTGCCCAACCGCCGCTGGCCCGCGGCGTCGTTCGCCAGACTCGGGGATGCGTTGGCGGACCACTGTGGCGCGCACATCGTCCTCACCGGATCGGCGCCGGAACGGCCCCTGACCGCCCACGTGCGCCGATCCATGCATCGCGACGCCATCGACCTCGCCGGCCAGACTGGCCTCGGCGAGTTCGCCGCAGTCGTCGCCGCCCTCGACCTGCTTGTGACCAACGACACGGGCGCCTCCCACGTCGCCGCCGCGACCCGGACGCGCAGCGTCGTCCTCTACGGCCCCTCTCGCCCCGAGCGCTGGGCGCCGCTGGACCAGGAATTGCATTGCCGGATCGTCGCGGCGGCGTGCGCCGCCACGAGCGACGGCGTGGCAGCCCTGCAAGAACTGCCTGTCGAGCGTGTGCTGGCGGAGTGCATCGCGATGATGAACGCCGTCGAACCGATCGCCGCGGAGACGACGGAGGAGCGAATCGCGTGAGCCGGCTGAAGATCCTGATCTGGCACATCCACGGCAGCTATCTCAACGCGCTCGCCCGCGTCGACCACGATTGGTATCTCCCGGTCAAGGACAGCCTCCCCGAGGGGTACGGCGGTCGCGGCTGGACTTTCGACCTGCCCGACAACCTCCACGAAATCCCCGCCGAGCAGGTCCGCGAACACGATTTCGACGTCGTCGTGCTGCAAACCCCGAAAAACCTGACGGAAGACCTCCCGGCCCTGCTCGGCCCGGAGCAGCGGCGATTGCCGCTTCTCTACCTGGAGCACAACGTGCCGCGCCCGCACGCCGTCAATACCCGGCACCCCTTCGCCGACTCGCCAACGCCCGGATTGCTCGTCCACGTGACGCCGTTCAACCGCCTGATGTGGGACAACGGCGGTCTCCCCACCCGGGTCATCGAGCACAGCGTCGCCATCGACCCCGAGATCGCGTACGACGGCCGGATGCCGCGCGGCATCACCGTCGTCAACGGCATGCAGCATCGCCCCCGCATCGCTGGCTACGATCTCTTCCTTCACGCGCGCGGCCACGTCCCCCTCGACGCCGTCGGTATGGAGACGGAGGACTTCGGCGGGCTCGGCGATGTCCCCTACCGCAATCTCCACCGGCTCACCGCCCGCTACCGCTTCCTCTACAGCCCCATGCGCTACACCAGCCTCCCCTTGGCCGTCGTGGAAGCGATGACCATCGGCATTCCGGTCGTCGCCCTGGCCACCACCGCCCTGCCCGACGTCATCCAGGACGGCGTCAACGGCTTCGTCTCCGCCGATCCGGAGACCCTCATCGACCGCATGAAGACGCTTATCGCCGATCCGGATCTCGCCCGCGAGATCGGCGAGCGGGGCCGCGCCACCGCGCGCGAGCGCTTCAACCTCGACCGCTTCCGCGCCAACTGGGACGAGGCGCTGCACGCGGCCATCGCGCTCAGGATGGAGGCGGTTGCTTCATCCGCGGGAGTACGCCGATGACCCGCCGCGTCGCCATGATCAGCGAGCACGCCAGCCCGGTCGCCCTCCTGGGAGGTGTCGACGCCGGGGGGCAGAACGTCTACGTCGATGCCGTCAGCCGCGGCCTGACCCGCCACGGGTATGAAACCGATGTCTTCACCGTGGCGACCGACCTCAACCTCCCCGAGACGATCGCCTGGGCCGACGGCGTGCGCGTCGTCAACGTGCCTGTTGGGGTGAGTGAGCCGCTACCCAAGGACGCCCTCTGGCCGCACATGCCCGCCTTCCGGGACGCCATCGCCCACTTCGCCGCTCGAGAAGGCACGGCATACGACCTGATCCACGGCAACTTCTGGATGTCCGGCTGGGTCGCCGCCGAGCTGGGCCTGCGCTGGCGCATGCCGACTGTTCAGATCTTCCACGCCACTGGTATCACCAAAGCCCGCGAGCAAGGCGTCGCCGACACCAGCCCCGACGGCCGCATCGAGGTTGAAAAGAACGTCGTGCGCACGGTCGACCGCCTCATCGCCCAATGCCCCGCCGAGCGCGACGAATTGCTCGCCGACTACGGCGCCCGCCCCGACCAGATCGCCCTGATCCCCTCCGCCGTCGACGTCGACCGTTTCCAGCCGGTCGCGCAGGGCGCCGCGCGCCAGTCGCTCGGGCTCGACCCGGCGGCGGAGATCGTCGCCTACGTCGGGCGGATCATCCCCCGCAAGGACGTACGCAACGTCGTGCACGCCCTGGCGCACCTGAAAACGCGGCGGCTCGCCTCCGGCACCAGTCTGCTGCCGACGCTCCTGATCGTCGGCGGCGAAACGGAGCAGCCCGACCCGGCCGCCACCCCGGAGATCACCTCCCTGCGCGAGCTGGCCGCCGCGCTCGGTGTGGCGGATCACCTCCGCTTCGTGGGCCGCAAGCAACCGGATGAGCTGCACCTCTGGTACAGCGCCGCCGACGTGGCGGTTACCACCCCCTGGTACGAACCCTTTGGCCTGACCCCCCTGGAAGCGATGGCCTGCGCGGTGCCGGTCATCGGCTCACGCGTTGGCGGCATCGCCTTCACCATCGTCGATGGCGAGACCGGATACCTCGTCCCGCCGCGCGACCCGCGGGCGCTGTGCGAACGGCTCGATCGCCTGTTGGGCGACCCCGCACTCCGCATGCGCCTGGGGCAGGCGGGGCGCGCCAGGGTGCTCCGCGGTTTCACCTGGGACCTCGTGGGCGCCCACACCGCCGCCCTCTACGACGCCCTTCTGGCCCGGCCACTTGCGTCACCTCGCCCGCACCTGTCGCCGAGCGCGGCCGGAGGCTACGCCGCGGCAGGGCGCCTCGGAGGAATATCTTGGTGATCGAGCAGTCCCTTGCTCAGCGCATTGCCCTCGTCACGGGGGCCGGCAGCGGTCTCGGCGAAGCCACGGCCTGCCGCCTCGCCGCGTCCGGAGCCCGCGTCGCCTGTATCGACCTCGACGCCGGGAGGGCCAAAAGGACCGCGGCCGTGATCGGCGCCGATACCGCTATCGGCATCGGTTGCGACGTCAGCGACGAAGACGCGGTCGCTGCGGCCACCGAGGCAGTCCGGGAGCACTGGGACCGCGTCGACATCGCCGTCAACTGCGCCGGGGTCGACTTCGTCGTCGGCGTTGACGAGATGACCGTCGCGCAGTGGGACCGCGTGCTCGGGGTGAACCTGCGTGGACCGTTTCTGGTGGCAAGAGCAGTCTTCCCACTCATGCAGCGCCAAGGTGGAGGCGACATCGTCAACGTCGCCTCCACCGCCGCCGTGCGCGCCTGGGGCAACGCCTCCGCCTACCACGCCTCGAAATGGGGGCTCCTGGGATTCAGCCGCGGACTCGGCGTCGAGGGCCGCCCCCACGGCATCCGGGTGACGACCATCATCCCCGGCGGCATGAGGACCCACTGGTTCGACCGCTTCCCGGAGCAGGGCATCCCCCTTCCGGATCAGCAGCATCTGCAGGACCCGGCCAACGTCGCCGACGCCGTCGCCTACGCCGTCTCCCTACCTCGCGGCTCCGTCGTGCAGGAGTTGATGATCACGCCGCTGACGGAGACGAGCTGGCCATGATCACCGCCCGCGCACCACTGCGCATCAGCTTCGGGGGAGGTGGCACCGACCTGCCCGTCTACTACGAGCGCTTCGGCGGCATGGTCGTCAGCGCGGCGATCGCCCCGGCCTGCCATGTCTCGATCGCGCCGTGCGGCGGCGACGGCGTCGTCCTCGACTCGAAAGACTACGACCTGACCGTCACCGTGCCGCCGCACCGCCGCGTGGCGATCGGGGATCAGCTCTCGCTGCCACGGGCGGTTCTCTCCTGGTTCGCCAACCGCGGGCTCTTTCCCTTCCGGGCCCGCATCTCGATGCGGGCCGATGTCCCCCCCGGCAGCGGGCTCGGGTCGTCGAGCGCGATGGCGGTCGGGCTCATCTCCGCGGTTTCGCGCTACGTCGGCGTCCCATTGAGCCGCCGCACCATCGCCGAGATCGCCTGCACGGTCGAGATCGACCTCCTGCGCCGCCCCATCGGTCGCCAGGACCAGTACGCGGCTGCCTTGGGCGGGCTCAACACCCTGACTTTCTCGCGGGCGGGCGTGACCGTCTCGCCTATGGCCCTCTCGGCGGCGGCTGAGCGATCGCTGCACGACCACCTCCTGCTCGTCTCCACCCGCCGCACGCGCGACTCGGCGACCGTGCTCAAATCCCAGCGCACCGCCTCCGGCGCCGATGGGGAAGTCACCGCGCGCCTGCACCGCCTCAAGCGGATCGCCGCGGACATGCGCGTGGCCCTGCTCCTGGGCGATCTGCCCGCCTTCGGCGCCCTCCTCCACCAAAGCTGGGAGCTGAAGCGCGGTCTGTCTCGGGGCGTCACCTCCGCCGAGATCGACCGTTGGTACGCCATCGCCCGCGCCGCTGGCGCCTACGGAGGCAAGATCGCCGGCGCGGGCGGCGGCGGATTTTTCCTCTTCTGCGTCCCGCCCGAACGGCGCCCTGGCGTGCTCGCGGCTCTCCGTGCGGAAGGGCTCATGCCGTTCCCTTTCGCCTTCGACCACGATGGGTGCGTGACCCGCGACGACTCGGGCACTCCTGTCCCCGCGTCCAACTTCCCACTGAAAGGAGCGCTCCATGACGCCGCTCGTGTCGGTTCCCCGTGACCTCTCCCTGCGCGCCTCGCTGCGCGACTACTGGAGGGAGGTCGCGGAGGTCGCCTCGTCGATCGACCTCGCCAGCCTGGAGGAGGCGGCGATGGCGCTGCTCTCCTGCCAGGCACGCGGGCGCGTCGTCTTCGCCGCCGGCAACGGCGGCAGCGCCGCCACCGCCTCGCACTTCGCCTGCGATCTGGCCAAGGGAACGCGGCGGGACGGCCCACCCACCTTCCAGGTCATGGCGCTGACCGATAACGTGCCGCTGCTGACCGCCTGGGCCAACGACACCAGCTACGAGCGCGTCTTTGCCGAGCAGCTCGCCTCCCTGGCACGGCCCGGCGACGTGCTGGTCGCCATCTCGGCCAGCGGCAACTCGCCGAACGTGCTCGCCGCTGCCGAGACGGCCCGCGCCATCGGACTCGTTTCCATCGGACTCACCGGCCGCGCGGGAGGCCGCTTGGCCACGCTGGTCGACATCGCGGTGCGGGTGCCATCCGACTGCATCGAAGTAGTCGAGGACGCCCACCTCATCGTCGCGCACAGCCTATGCGTCGCCGCGCGCGAGCGACTCGCGGAGTGCGAGCGTGACGAGATCATCACTCACGCCGCTGTCTCGAGCCGGCGAGCGGGGCGGTAATCGCTGCTCCTCGCCGGCGCTGTTCCGCATTTGACAATCCTCCCGTTCCCAGCTTGGCGGATCGCGTCTCCGTCCTCCTCTACTGTGGAACCAGGAAGCCGAAGCCGTCCCGGCGCCGCGGACACCGACGAGGGAGGAGACGACGATGAACGAGCGCACGATCCAGATCGCGTCCACGCTGGCCGCAACGACCAGCCGCCGCAGCGCGCTCCGCTACTTGGCCGGTCTCGCCCTGGCCGGCCCTGTCCTGGCTGCTCTCGGTTCGGCGAACGCCAGCGCCAGGAACAAGAAGAAGAACAAGCGCAAGGGCAAGAAAGGTGGCAAGGGCATCTGCGGCGACAAGCGGCACGCCCGCGTTCGTGTTCCCCAAGATGGCACGATCGTCTACACCGAAAAACTGGAAGCCGGAAAACGCTACCGGCTGCGCGTCTCCGGCTACCTGAATGGCTACGCCCCGCTGCTGCCATCAGTCGGTGTCGACGCGGGATACATCTTCAAGCCCAACGGCGATCCCTCGCTCGCCAGGGACGTCTACGCTGACATTGACTTCGGACTCTCCGTCGACGGCACGGCCGCCAACTGGGGTGCCCACCAGACCGACCACATCTACAGCCGCGAAATCGTTGGCCAGGGCCAGAAGCTCGCCCTGCGGATGATCACCAAAGCCGAGGACGGCCTGAACCAATCCAGTCAGAACGAGCCGTCAGCGCGTCGCGAAATCGAAGTCAATCCCGTCCTCACCCTCAGCGGCTCCCTGACCGTCGAGATCCTCTGCGACTGACATCACCCGCGACCTCGGCGCCCGGATTCGAGCGCGGCGGCGCACTCCGTATCCCCCATATCCCCCGTTGAGCGACCCGATTGGGTCGCTCGACACTTCTGTCTTCGCCGCGATCCTCTCCAGCGATTTACCCCTTGCCGAACCCCAGCCCGAGCCGCTTGAGCGACACCCACCGCCCCTGCCCCAAGATCAGGTGGTCCAGCAGCTCGATGTCCAGCAGCCGCCCCGCCGCCACGACCTCCACCGTCAACGCCACGTCCGCCGCCGAGGGTGTGGGGTCGCCCGAGGGGTGGTTGTGGACGGCGACGATGGCCGTGGCGTTCTGCCGGATCGCGTCCCGAAACACCTCTGTCTTCAGCCGTAAACGTGTGGTCCGTAAGCGAAAGCGCAGCGACCACGGTACGGCGCGTCAGGCCCGACGGGCAGGCCTCTTCCTCGCTAGTGAGCAGGCTCTCCTGCCGCAATTATCGTGAAGTTCGAGCAACAGTGAATGCTGTCCTATGTGGCTCCCGAGATGCGGTGCTTCGTGTCGGGCAAGACAACGCGAAGTTGCTCCTGCTCCAGCGCCGCCATTTCGATCTGCAACAGGTTGGCGATGTCCTCCGGCGAGCCGACCTGCGGGCGCTGGTCCGGTGAGAGCGCGGCCAGCCGCCGCCCCAACTCCAACGCGGCCTTGAGCCGCACCGCCTTGGCGTCCCCCAGGCCGCGGATACGCGCCAGTTCCGCCACGTCCATTTGGAACAACCCGCGCAACCCGCCGTGCTGGGCAAGCAGCCGCTGCGACACGTCGGTGACGGTTTCTCCCACGAGACCGGTTGACATGTACAGGTAGAGACGATCTACCCGTCGTCCTTCGATACGACAGCACCGGACAGGTCGCGCTGGAGGCCGACTGCCCCGCCGGCATGTTCGTTTCGTTCCCTTCAGCAGATCGTCGAACTGCTCCTCGGTGAACCGCCTCTAGCCCATCGGGTCCTTCTCGGACCATCGCCCCGCCGGGGACGCTCGCTGTCCGTAGCCCCGTTGTCCGGGTCCGGTCGAGCGGGTTCCCGTCCTACGCCCTGCCGCGAGGATTCTTCGCCGCGCCCGGGTTCAGTCGTCGCCGGGGTCGCCGTCGCCGCCGGTTTGCGCGCACCAATTTCAGGCTCACCAAGTACTCCGGCACACGTCAGCTGGTGACTTTCGCACGGATGACCAATTTCGTTGACACGCGGTGTAAGGTGGAAAGCGACAATACTCGCCCGGAGCACCGCTCTCCCCACCGTTTCCACAAAGGGCACCATGCACAGCTCACGATTCGATGCCATCATCCGCTCATTGGCCCCCTCGTGGTCCCGTCGTTCGCTGCTGTCCGCGATTGGAGGATCTGCCACTTCGGTCCTGGCATCATCCCCGTCGGCCGCGGCCAAGTGCAAGCGCGTCGGCAAGCATTGCAAGCGCAGCAGGGACTGTTGCCGCGGTGCGCGCTGCCGGAGCGGAAAGTGCCGATGCGCGGGCGGCCGCAGCGTGTGCGGCCAGGCATGTTGCGCCGAGTGCTTTGCCGAGGCAACGAGCGTGACTACTCCACCAATTCCCGGCACTGAATTCTGCTGCGCGGCGGCGGCAGTCTGCAACAGCGGGACGGGCGATCCCACGGACGACCTCTGTTGCTGGCCTGACGAAGTCTGCATCGACGGCGAATGCTGCTGCGATGGATGTGAAGGAACGGTCGCCTGCGGCGGCGTCTGCTGCCCGTCGGTCTCGTGCTGCAACGGCGCCTGCTGCGGATCGAACCAGGTCTGCGCGATGCAATCGGGCGGTGCGCTGGCGTGCGTCAATGCTTCCCGGTCGTGCCCGCCAAGCAGTAACTGCTTCGCCGGCGAAACGTGCCGCGGCGGCATCTGCTGCTCGGGCGATCGCATCTGCGCCGACATCAATGGCCCCGTCTGCTGCCCACTCGGAAAGCACTGTGACCCGGACTCCGGATTTTGTTGCGACAACGGCGTCACCTGCGGCACGACCTCAAAAAAGGTTCGCATCCGGCCGTAACAAAAGCAGCTTGTTGAGAGCGCAATTTGGGAGTCGGGAGAACGATGTCACCCCGCGAGGGCAGCAAGCCCGTTTTCTGAAGCGTCACCGAGATGAGCTGCGACATAAACGCGGCCCTCGCCCAGGGCGGTTGCAAACTCGGCCGATCCGAGCACTCGTCGTGCCTCCGCGACGCACCAGTCAATAGCCGGCTGGTGCACGGCCGGCAATGGCACGCTGGTCCGCTCCCGAATGCCGGACGAAGCACCGAGCAATCGGGCGCAGCGAGCGGCGTTGTCCTGGCCACACGCCAGCATGGCGAGTCCCTCCAGCGCTTCCACCACGGCAACCTGGTCGCCGATTTCCTGACCAATGGCGAGACCAGCGCGCAAATTCGTATCGCAGGCGGTGTTATCACCGCGCACGCGCGCCAACCTCCCCAGGTGGATGAGCGCGAACGCTTGCCCGCTGCGATCGCCAATCTGGCGAAATGCATTCAAGGCTTCGTCGAACAAATGACCCGCGCGCACGAGATCGCCTCGCTGCTGCACCGCGTGACCGAGGTTGAGCAGTTCATCGGCCTCTCCTTGCCGGTCGGACAGTTCCCGCATGGACGCCAGAGCGGTTTCGTGCAAGGTCTCGGCATGCACGTAATCACCGGTCAGAAAGGCCAGGACGCCGAGGTTGGCCAGGATCGCGGCCCGGCTTGGTACATCGCCAAGTTCCGCGAAAACGTGCGCGCTTTCCGCAAGGAATGCCGCGGCGTGCTCGTGGTCCTGGCGCGACATGGCGGCCTGCCCCAGATTTGCCAGGGCGACTGCGACGCCGCGCCGATTGCCGGCCGCGCGGGCCAAGACTAATGCCTCACGCAAATACCGCTCCGCCCGCTCGGGGTCGCCGCGCTCGTCCGCGACCAGGCCGAGATTGATCAAGGCGTTCGCCATGCCGGCGCGGTCCCCGACCGATCGCCACAAGTCCAACGCGGCGGCATGCAACGTCGCCGCGCGTCCGAGATCGCCCTGGGCGGACGCCAGCCCACCGGCGCCATCGAACGCTTTGGCGCGCATCGCCGCCGGGGCGTGAAACCCGTGATCCAATGCCCGATCCAGATGCGATCGTCCTTCGCTGAGATGTCCATGCAGCCACCAGAACCGCCAGAGAGTTGATGCGAGGCGAAGGGCGCCCTCCGGGTCGCCAGCCTCGAAGAACGTCACAAAAGCCGCGCGCAGATTGTCGTGGTCTTGTTCGAGGCGCGCGAGCCACGCGCCCGCGTCGGGGCCGACCAACTCGGGCTCGGATCGCTCGGCAAGGTCCAGGAACCACATTGCATGCCGCCGCAGGATCTCCGCGGCGGCGCCTGACTCGGCAAGTTGATCCGCCGCGAAATCCCGGATGGTCAGCAGCATGGAAAAGCGGGGAGCGTCGTCCACGGCGGTCTGGCGTTGCACCAGCGCCTGGTCAATGAGCGCGGAGACCGAATCAAGAATGCCGCTAGCGTGTTCGTCGGCGCACTCGTTCTGCGCCTCAACCGACTCGGAAGCGATAGCCGTGACCGCGCCCAGGGAAAAACTCCCCGCAAAGACGGCCAATCTCGAAAACAGCGTCCGTTCCGACGGATCGAGCAAGTCGTAACTCCAGGCGATCGCCGCGCGCAGCGTCCGCTGGCGGTCCGGCGCATCGCGGGAACCCTGGGTCAGGACCGCCAGGGGCCGTTCGATGGAGCGGCGCAGCACCGCGAGCGGCAAGACGCGGGCGCGGGCCGCGGCCAACTCGATCGCCAATGGCAATCCATCGAGGCGACGGCAGATCTCCGCAATCGCCGCCAGGTCCTCCCAAGTGGGCTCCATGTCGGGCCGCGCCCCCTGGATCCGCCGCACAAACAGATCGACGGCCGCGGATCGCTGCAAGGTTTCCGCCGCGACGACATCCGCGTCGGGGCTAGCATGATCCGGCACGGCCAACGGCAGAACGGGGTATTCCTGCTCACCGCGAATTCGCAACGGCCCTCGGCTGGTGACGATCAGGCGCAGGGCAGGGCACGCTGCCAGCAGATCGGCCAGCGCAGGTGCGGCCGGCATGACGTGCTCGAAGTTGTCGATCGCCAGCAGGAACGGCTCTGCACCGAGCCGAGCGGGCACAGCGGCATCGAGCGGAGTCTCTGCTGATTCGCGCACGCCCAAGGTCCGCGCGAGCGCCGACAACACCAACGTCGGGTCGCGCAGCGCGGCGAGATCGGTCCATGCCGCAGCGGTTTGATGCGCATTCGTAAACTCCGTCGTGGCCGCCAGGGCGAGACGCGTCTTGCCGACCCCCGCCGGGCCGGTCAGGGTCACGAGTCGTCGCGCGGCGATGAGTCGTCGCAGCTCGCCGAGCTCGCGCTCGCGCCCGATCAGTTCATCTGGCTGAACCGGCAGGCGGATCGGTGGCTCCCCTAAGCCGGGTGGTCTCTCCGGGAGAGACACGTGGGTCTCCGGTTCCGGAGCATCGGGGTCGCTTGCGTGAGGGAACCGGCCCGTCCGAATTGCAGCGACGAGTTCGCAGGTCGCGGCATCCGGTTCGGCCCCAAGCTCTTTGGCGAGAACCGCGGCGAGCCGGTCGAACTGCACGATGGCCTGGCGCGGCTCACCGACCCGGGCGAAAAGGGCGATCAGCGCCGCGTGCGCCGGTTCGTCGAGCGGGTCGGTGAGGAGCAACCGTTGCCAGGCCGCAATCGCGTGCCGCCGCTCGCGCCGCTCCTCGTGGAGTCGGCCAAGCCGCGCCAGCAACGCCAGGTAACTCGTACGCAGCGACAAACGTCGTCCCGCCGCCCAATCGTCGTAGAGATCGTCGGGCAGGAGATCGCCACCGTAGCCATCGAGAGCGGCCTGCGCATCTTCTGGCCGGTCGGACGCCCAGGCACGCCGCAGCGCCGCTTCGAACGCATCGACATCCACCCAGACATCGTCCGGGGCCGCCAACTCGTAGACCGCGCCGTCTCGCGTGAGAAAGCGGCCGGGATCGGCGTCGTTGGCTTCCAGGACGCGCCGGGCGCGCGACAGCGCCACGCGGAGATTGTTGGCCGCGGCGTCGCCATCGAGCTCGGGCCAAAGGATGTCAATGAGTTGATCCCGATGGAGCCGATGCGCCGGATCAAGCGCGATGAGTTTGACGACGGCCGCGGCCCGCCGCTGCCGCCAGTCCACGTCCGGGATGGGTCTCCCGTGCACGGAGACGCGGAAGCGGCCAAGCAAGCTGATGGCCAGTGGCGCTGAAGATTCCACGGTCGCCTCGGCCACGCCCAGGATCCGGCCGCCATCCGGCGATTCCCGGCTCGTGCCGCACTCAGCCTAGAAAACCACATCGCAGCCCGTCAACCACGGCCATTACCGGCAAAGACCGGTTCCGGTAATGGCCAGGCAATCACGTCTGCGTAAGGTGACCACCAAAGCCGCCTACCTCGCCACGCGACCGGAGCGCGGCACCAGGGAGGGGGCGAATCGTCAAGGAGGCGAAGTCATGGACGGACGTCGATTCGATCTGATTGGGAAGTGGCTCGCAGTGCACAAGGACCGGCGCTCCACGCTGCGCGGGGTGGCCGCGGGAGCGGTGGCGATCAGCCTGGGACGGCTCACCCTGGAAGAGGCCGCGGCGAAATGCAAGAACGATGGCGGCAAGTGCAAGAAGGACAAGGAGTGTTGCAGCAAGAAGTGCAAGGGCAAGAAGTGTCGTTGCCGCACGTTGCGCGAGCCCTGCACCGGCACGTTCAGCGACAACACCTGCTGCAACGAGCTGAAGTGCGCCACGAATGGAGCCGGCGAAACGAACCGGTGCTGCAAAGTGCTGGAAGACACGTGTTCGTCGAACAGCGACTGCTGCATCGCGGGCGCCGAATGTGTCAGTGGCGAATGCTGCCTGGGCGAGGGTGTAGTTTGCGCCTTTGTCGGCAGCGATGCGTGCTGCCCCGGTTTGTTCTGCGACATCAAGAGCGGTATCACCTGCCAGCCGATCAAAATCATCCTCCCCTGAGACCGTGGCCTTTCAGTGGCCGGTACACCTCTGCGTGTCCCGGCCACGATCACTGGGACTGCCTCGCGCAACTCGCACTATCCCGGAAGACACCACGCCGTATCGAACGACACACGGAAGGAGACGACCATGCCAGCCCGAGACGGTGTTCATAGGTCATGGCGGACAGTATTAGTCGGACTGCACGTCATCCTGTTCTCGGCGGTCGGGTTGGGTCTGGCACCACCAGCCCTTCCGGTTGCCGCGGAGGGAGAGACCGAAGAAGGCGATCCGCTGGACGCGGCCACCCTGTCCATCAACGTCGAACTGATCCTCGATGCCTCCGGTTCGATGTCCGAGCCGGTAGCCGGCACGGAGAATCAGTCCCGCATGGAGGCGGCGCAGGCCGCCATGCGCGAGGTGATCGAGCGCATCCCGGATCGCGATGGGCTCAACGTCGGGTTCCGCATCTACGGCCACGAAGGGAGCAACGCGGAGGCCGATCGCCCGCAAAGTTGCCGCGCCACCGAGTTGCTGGTGCCGCTGGACGGCGTCGACAAGTCCGCCCTATTGGAGCAGGTCAATACGTTCGCGCCGACCGGTTGGACCCCGCTGGCCCGCGCTCTGGAGGCCGCGGCCGGCGATTTCGCCGTCGGTGGCGAGAGCGTCACCAACGCGATCATCATGGTCACCGATGGCGAAGAAACGTGCGGGGGCGACCCCTGCCAGGCGGCAGCCGTGCTGCACGCGGCGGACATCGCCGTAACCACTCATGTGGTCGGATTCGCCTTGACCAATGAGCAACAGGAGGCTGTGCGCTGTATCGCGGATGAGGGCGGCGGGCGGCTTTTCGTGGCTGAGGACGCCGCTACGCTCAGCGACGCGGTCTTTACGGCGCTGAGCGAAGTAGAACGCGCTCCGGAAGCGCCCGTGGCCGAGGCTCCGGCGATGGAGGTCGGGGAGTTTGTCGGCGGCAATGCCGGACCACTGCTCGAAGACGGCGCCGACGACGAGCTGGCCGTGGTCGCGGTCGGGCCGCCGATCGACGGGCTGCCGGTGGTTATTCGCAACAATACAGGGCAGGCGGTCGAGGCGGTCGGGGGCGAGGTACTCGTGCGCGATGCGGGGACCCTGGTCGGAGTCGGCGCCCTGCAAGGCGTCCAGCCTTTCGTGGTCGAAGAAGGCGGTTACGCGCTCGCCTACGCCTACTTCAGCGGCGCCGACCTTCCCCCCGATGCCGAGTTCGAGTTCGTCTTGAACGCCGATCCGGCCGGCACGGACGAGATCTCCGGCGCGCGCGATCTGGTCGTGGCTGAGGTCAACGGTGGCGAGGACGGGATTGTCGGGATCCTGACCAATCCGCACGACGAAACCATCACGGGTATCGTGATCAACGCGGGAATCTGCTTCGACGCGGAGGGCCAGCCGCTGAGCTACGTCTACTCCACGAGTGGCGGCGATCGTCTCGAACCGGGTGGGATATTGCCCTTTGCCATCCCGACGGCGTTGACAGTCGACGCCTGCCCCGTGTTCCTGGCCGCAGGCTACGGCAGCACGGAGTAGAGACCGGCTGCCGGCTCTTGGCTCTTGGCTGTTGGCTATTGGCTCAAAGTGAGCGCAGGTTGGCGGCGTGAGCACCTCGTCGAGCGGCAAAGCGAACACGTTGGTTATCGGCAGGTCGCCAAGCGCAAGAGCCAGTAGCCAGAAGCTCGTAGCCCGTAGCCCGTTACACCCGATCCGGAGCGAACTGCCCCGCGGTTGGTTCCGCTCAGCAGTACCAGGGTTCGCTCAGGTGCGGGATTGGCTCGCGGCTGGGCGTGCCCTGGGCGACGAGGGCAAACGGGTCGCTCTGCGCCGTGTCGCGTGCCCGCTCGGTCAATTCCCACACCTTGGCAAATGTGGCGAAGCGGTCTTCTGCCTGCCCGGACGCGCCGCCGACCAGCACCAGGATCTGCTCGTGTAGGTGATCCGTGCACGGAACAGTTTTCCCGTCAACTAGTTGTGCTGCGGTTCACGGCGGAGGATGCGGTGGCGGCGACGGCGGATTGACGCCGTGATGAAACGCCGGGTCCGATCCCTGCGCGCACAAGGACCGGGGGCGCCGGCTCGTGTGGACGGCGATTAGGCCATCTTCATCTTGTGTTGACCCGCGTCCGGGAGTAGGATGAGTTCCGCCCGTCGCGTCCGATTCGGCCCCTTGCGTCGCACCCGGTCCGCGAAAGCTCCTTTTATGGACGCCGCTCCATTCCCAACCGCCGTCCCCGTCTGCCGCGACCCCCTCGCCGCCGCACGACGCGGTGCCCGCAGCGGAATTCCAGCGTCCCGTGGAGGCCGCACATGGACCCCAAGCGCTTCGACGCCCTGACCCGGTCTTTGGTCGTCCCGGCCTCGCGGCGCCGCGCGGTGGCCGCGGCGAGCGGAGGCGTCGCGGCACTGCTGAGCCGTGCGGTCGAACGTGTCACGGACCGAACCGAGGCGAAGCGGAAGAAAAAGAAGAACAAGTGCAAGTCGCTTCTCGATCAGTGCGCCTTCCATTGCTGCAATCCAAAGACGCGCGAGTGCTGCAAAGGCACCACCTGGGAGTGCTGTGGCGGCACGCTTTGCTGTCCGCGTGGCACCTGTGTCCGGCCCGCCGG
This sequence comes from uncultured Chloroflexia bacterium, assembly GCA_963762985.1. Taxonomy (GTDB): domain Bacteria; phylum Chloroflexota; class Chloroflexia; order Thermomicrobiales; family UBA6265; genus JACCXM01. Next base: position 196,187 of record CAVXMK010000027.1, on the reverse strand, counting down.
CGGCGCCCCGTTTTGCTGTCCCCAAGAGCAACGGTGCGGCCGCTTCTGCTGCCCGGAGCAGACCTCGTGCTGCGCCCAGGGGAGTGGCCAAGAGAGGTGCTGCTCCTCCTTTGAGACGTGTCATCCACCAGAGTCGCCCGGCGATCCATCGGCCTGCTGCATTGACCCCGAAACGCCATGCCTCGATGGGTGCTGCCCGCGGGACACCGCCTGTTGCCGGAATGCCTTTGAAAGCCTGTGCTGCGAGCGCGACGAGGCGTGCCATCCGGGCGATGCCGGCGCCAAGCCCGCCTGCTGCAAGGACACCGAGAAGCCGTGTGCGAACCTGTTCGAGAGTGGGTGTTGCCAAAGTGACCAGACGTGCCTGCCGGGCGACAACTCGGCGCCCCCGCGGTGCTGCGACACCACCAAGGTGTGCGGCGACACGTGTTGCCTGCGCGACGAAATCTGCCACCCCGGCGTCGGCGGCGACCCGTCGATCTGCTGCGAGGCGGGGCGCGTGCCGTGCGGCACGGGCGCCGACCGGTTTTGCTGCCCATCCGGCGAATCGTGCGTTAACGTCACCGACCCCGACACAGAGCCGTATTGCTGCCCGGACGGTGTCGAGCCATGCCATGGGGGGTGCTGCGGGGAGGATGAATTCTGCTGCAACAGCGCGACCTGTTGCCCCGAAGGCCTGGTCTGCATCACCGAGCCCGACTTTCCCCCGTACTGTTGCGAGGAAGGCAAGATCCCGTGCGGCGGGCGGTGCTGCGGCCCCGATCCGGGCGGCAAGTGTTGCCAAACAACCGGACCCAACCCGTTCTTCTACTGTTGCCCGGAGAACCGGCAGTGCTGCAGCACCGGCGGGCCGCAGTGCTGTGTGTAGGCCGCATCGCGGCAATGGACCCTCGCAAGCATTGCAAGGTCAGCGGCGGCCCGACGTGCTAGTGATGAACCGGTTGTCGCGCCGATCCATCGTGGCCGAGACGGAATGACGCACGCCGGCTGCATCGCTGTTGTGCTGCCGTAGCCTGGCCGCCTCGTCTCCCGGATCACGCCGGCTGACAGGTACAGGTTCCGGGGCCCGCCGGTTATCCTTCGCCACCACAGCGGTGCCCTCTTCGCTCTGGCGGCTGACTGACCCAAAGTCCCAAGTACTGAAAACTTATGCTGACCCATGTAGTTCAAGGGGACGATCTGTCAACAGGAGCGCTCCGGTGGTCAGGCTGAGGTGGACGGAGCAGGATTTTGCCAGCACGACGGCTGACTGACTGCTTGCAAGTTAATTCCAGTTGACAGGTACAGGTAGATTCGATCCGTTCCTGATCCTTCGGCATGACAGCGACGAACTCGTCGCGCTGGCAGCCGGTTGCCCCTAGAGCGCACCGGCAACGCTATGGTCGTGCAGGACGGCCAGCCCGCACCCGAGACCGACACCATGCCCCGCTTCACGGAATCTGGGTCCTCGCGGCGCGTCGCCAGCCCCGAGCGGGCCACGCCGGGTGCACCCGGCGTGGCCAGGCCGTCGCCTCTACCTCAGACCGTCGGGCACCGGATAGCGCAGCGGGCCACCCCCTTGGCGCACTGCACCGATTTACAGATCTCCCCGTGATACAGAACGCACTCCAGGTTGCCCGCATCGTCGGGGTACTTCGCGTCGCACTGCGCATTGGTGGTGCACTCGCCGCAGACGCCGAACACGTCGTAGCTGCAGGCGATTCCCCCCTCGGCGCGGGGGAAACTCGCGCACTCGACGTTGCCGTCGCAGCTCGCCAAGCATCCTTTGCAGCGGTCGCAGATGCATTTGCCGTCGAGGCAGGTGCGGCCCTTCTTGGCACACTTTTGCTTCGCCTTCTTGTCGCACTTCTTCTTCTTTTTGGCGTCGGTCCGGTCGGCGGCCAGACCGACCGCCCCGAAGGCCACCGCACTGCCACCGAGCACGGCGCCGAGGGCGCCGCGCCGCGACGCGGGCTGGGCGAGGGTACGGACGAGATGGTCAAATCGGGTCGGGTCCAAGGAAAACCTCCATCCACGCACCGGCACGCGACGATCCGGGCCAGGAGGGAGAGTCCGACCTACGGCGTGACCTATCGCGGAATACGAACGCGGGCAGCATAGGGTCCGCCCCGGCATCTGTCAAATCGTCTGGTTGGCGTGCAGACCGGGGGCGGGGCATCCTGCTGCCCCCGCTCCCCCCGGATCGCCGCCCCACCACCCCCGGCAGCGGCACCTCGCCGTTCCGCTGCTCGTGGGCGCGCGCGACCGTCACGAGATGCAGATGGCCGCGACCGCATTATTCACCGATTCCTCACCTTCGGGGCAACTGATGGTCACTTCCCAGGCCGAGAAATCCGTGTCGAGCGGACCGGCGAGGACGACCCGGCAGGCGTCATTGGCCAGGAGATACCCCCCGCTGATGGCGAGCGTGTTCGCCGGGCACGAGGAAGTTCCTGACTCCGCGCTGCCCTCCTCCACGCTGAACAGTTGCGCCGTGCCGCTCCGGAGGCGGGAGAAGCCGCGCCCGCCGCCCTTGCCCTTCTTCTTGCGCTTTTTCTTCTTCCCTTCCGCCACGAGCGGCGTCGCCGCGAGGAGCGCCAGGGATGCGCTGCCGAGGCCCAGCAGTCCGCGTCGTTCGAGCGGGTTGTCCACGTGCGTCTCCTTTCGGCAAGGCGATGACCCTCCGGGACTTCCGCCAAGTCTAGCCAGACGGCGTCGCCGTCCAAACGTGCGGGGCAGGCGCGGATCAGGATCGGGCGATGTTGGCGCTTGACAAGCCGAAAAAGAGAACATATGATCTAATCCGGCCCGGAGCGCCGGAGCGCAACTGGTAGGGACCGTGGGCGCCGGGAGGGGGAGAGTCTCCCTCCCGGCTCGTCAACCGGAGGTCCCGCCGTGGCCGATCCCGTCCCCCAGCTTCCCCCCATTCCCCTGCCGACCGCTGTTGAGGCTGCTGCCCTCAACGTCGCGCGACACTGTCTCCGCCGCGTCGGCACCCACGCGGCGACCCACCTGCTCGGCTTCCCGCCGCTGACCAAGGCCACGGCGGACCTGGCCGAGTTCTCCAACATGCTCCTCACCAGCGCGGCCCTGTGCGAGGGGCTGCTCGAGCTGGCGGACGAACACCGACGGCGGTGACGGCGGCGATGGACGCCTTCGAGTCGCCCAGCCTGGAGCCGGTCGGCGGCATCATCACGCTCGTGGTTGTCTTCCTACTCCGGGAGCTGGTCTCGGGAGCGTTGAAGGAGATCGGCAAGGACGCGTGGGGGTGGGCGAAAGCGAGGAGATCCCCTAGGCGGCCCGCCTCCAGCGGCGACCACCCCCAAGTCAAGGTAGTGAGGCTCAAGCGGCATAGCTCCACGGCGTCGGATGACGAAGCGGCATAGAAACCCGACGCTTGAGTCAACCGTTGGCAACGGTGCCGACGATTGGCCCGGGGCGCGGAGCACGTATAACCGGCCGTGCTGCCTGTCGTGGTGGACGCAGGGCGCGCGCCGCCTGATTGCATGAGCGCCATGATTTGTGCGACATCGTTCAGTCATTCGCCGTAAACGTGCGCCTCGTCACAGAGGGAAGGGACGCCACGACAAGGGCGCCGCGCGGCAGGCGAAGCGAGCGGGCATCTTCCTCCACCACGAACGCGCCAGCACCGATACTTCGCCCATGGGAGGCCAGCTATGAGTCGCCAAGCGACACCCCCAATTGTCCTAGCGCGGCTGAAGAAGGATTCGCCAAACCGCGAGGGGTTCAGCTACTTCCGCATTCTGTGCGGAAACCAACACCCCTCAGGCCACCTCTGCCCCGCTCAACTGGGCCGTGCGGAGATGATCACGCGGAAGAAGGGGAGCGACCCGAGCGACCCGGAGAGCTATTGGACGCCCCACATCGTCCCCCGGGTTCCCGGCGGCGGCGGGATTGACCACCTCGCGCTCGCAGGGCTCGCGCCCGAACTCGCACTCGTGGCGCCGGGAAAGGCCCACACGCATGACATGGACAACGGCGACGACGAGGGGCTCTGGGTCGCAATCCATGAAAGTGGCTTTCGATGGGTTGGATGGGTCGGGGAACTGGCGGAGTTCGAGATCCTCAAGCGGCACAAGTTCGGGCTCACGGGAGCGAATGCGGCCCGTCGCCCGATGACGCTCGCGAGGGCGATCGCGCTCGAGGAGCGGATCGATCCCTATGGACACTACGGATTCTCGGTGGAGTACGGGACGCTGGGCAACGTTCCCACCCTCCCCGCCGTGATTCGATGCCCACGATGCCCACCGGTGCGAGCGCGCAATCACGTACGCGCACCAAACAACGATGACCTGCGGTCCCCGACGAAGGCCCAGCGATAGCGCCGCCCGCAGATTGCGTTCCGCTGTAGCATATGCTACTATCTTGATAACAGGGTGAAAGTTCACCCGTCCTCAAGAGTCGCGGCCGGGTAATGCCCGGGGCTCGCTAGCTCTCCTGCTCGCCGGTGAAGGTGCCGGCACCACCAGGAGACTAGGGAGCCTTTTCTATGGCGGCTCGTCGGTCTCCGATTCTCGTTACCCTCGAATTCGACCCCGAAGAGATGGCCCGGCGCGGCCGGATCGGGGCGCATGTCACCCACTCACGGCATGATGGCAGGGCACTAACCGCGCCAGCCCGAGAAACATTCCTCTCCCAGTTCTCCGAACAAGTTGACCCTGACGGAGTGCTCGATCCCGAGGAGCGCGCGCGTCGAGCATCGCATGCCCGCAAAGCCCATTTTGCCCGCCTCGCGCTCGCGTCCGCCCGCGCTCGCAAGGCGCGATCCGCAGAAGTGGTCGAACACGCTGCCCCCGAAGTTAGCCGCTCAAGAGCGAGCGATCCGGGGCGGCCACCACACCACAACCCCGGATCGCTCATGGAGATCGATTCGTGAGCACGATACCACGAGCAACTTACGCGGCAAGCGGCGACGTTGAGATTAGCTTTCCCTACCACGCCCGCCTGGTCGAATTGCTCAAAGCCGAGATCCCCGCATATGCGCGGTCCTACGACCCCGAATCCAATACCTGGAGCGTAGCAGCGCCCTACGCGGCCATCGCTGTCAACCTGTTACGCGGACGCTTTCCCGATGCGCGGATCGAGGGGAATCACCGGCGTGCTGAATCGCGTCCAGGCGCTGGTGCGCCGAGCGAACACTTCGCCCTGTTGCATCTATTGCCAAGCGCCCCGGTGGAGTTGATTGGGGCCAGCTATCGCGTGCTAGCGCGGCTGCATCACCCTGACGTTGGAGGCGATGCGGAGCACATGAAACGACTCAACGCAGCGCGTGACGCGATGAAAGCGTTGGCGGCACTATGAGCGCCACCTGGGACGACCTCCCACTCGCCAATCATCACCGCGACGAGCTGAGTCGCTCCGGCATTTCGCCCGCCGTCGCGATGGAGCGCGGGTACCGCACCGCGACCAAGATTCGTGAGGTCAAGAAGCTGGGATTTGCCGAGTCGCAATGCCAGGTTCCCGGTTTGTTGCTTCCGGTTCGCGACCTGGGGTTGGAGATCGCGGATTATCAGTTCAAAGCAGACACGCCGAGGATTAAGGATGGCAAGCCGAACAAGTACGAGTCCACGCCCAAGGCGGTGTGCCAACTCGACGTCCCGCCGCGCGCGCGCTCCTGGATTCTCGACCCCGGCCAACCACTCGTGTTCACCGAGGGCGTGAAAAAGGGCGACAGCGCGGCCACGCACGAGATCCCCTGCTTGAGCGTGGCCGGGGTATGGAATTGGCGGTCCGTGCCGGTCGTGGCAACCCTGGACCAACTCGGCCTAAAGGGCCGAACCGTCTATCTGGCCTTTGACTCCGACTATCGGCGCAATGCCCAAGTGAGGACTGGCAAGAGGCGACTTGGCGCGGTGCTGCGTCAACGTGGGGCCATCGTTTTCGACATTCAACTTCCGGAATCTACGCCGGGCATCAAAGTCGGGCTTGACGACTACCTCGCCAGCGGCAAGAGCCGGCTCGACCTGTTTGGCCTCGAGATGGTGGAGCTCACGGAGGACGCGGACGAAGCCGCCCACGAGGACGCGAGCGGCCCGTACATCTCCACCCCATCCGGCATCGTGTACCGCAGGTCGACGCGAGACGGGTCGGTCAATCAACCCCTGACAAACTTCAATGCTCGCATCACCGAGGAAGTGATCGCCGACGACGGCGCCACGGAGCGCACCGAGTACGTGATCGCGGGCGACCTCGCCGGCGAGCCGTTCGGTCCGGTGCGCGTGCCGCCGCGGCGGTTCGCGGGCATGGACTGGCCGTACGACCTCGGCGCCCGGTTTCGGGTATCGGCCGGGATGGGCGTCAAGGATCGGGCGCGCGAAGCGATCCAGTTCCTCTCGCCCGAGATTGAGCGCCGGCGCGACTACCAGCACACCGGCTGGCGCGAGCTTCCGGGCATCGGTTGGTGCTACTTCCATGCGGGAGGCGCAATCGGTCCCGAGGGGCCGGTTTCCGGCGTCGACGTGTCTCTTCATGGCCCTGCGTCGCGAATCCTGTTCCCGGAGCCGATCGGCGATGACGAGCTGCGGGACGCGTTTCGCGCCGAGATGGCGCTGCTCGAACTGGCTCCCGACGTCATCACGTTTCCGCTGCTTGCATCGGTCTATCGAGCCCTCCTGTGCGCGATCGTTCCCGCCGACACGTCGCCGTATCTGGTGGGACCGACCGGCGTGTTCAAGTCCGAACTTGCCGCGCTCGCCATGCAGCACTTCGGCGCGGGGTTCGATCGACTCCACCTGCCGGCCAATTGGTCCGCGACGGCGAACTACCTGGAGAAGGTCGCGTTCGATTTCAAAGACGTCCTGCTCTTCATCGACGACTTCGCGCCGAGCGGGACGCAGCACGAGGTCGCGCGCCAACACGCCACCGCCGAGCGTGTGTTCCGGGGTGCTGGCAACCGCGGCGGACGCGGGCGCATGAACGCCGACAGTTCCCTGCGGACGGACTACCCGCCACGGGGCGTCATCGGTGGCACCGGTGAGGACGTGCCGCGGGGCCACTCGTTGCGCTCGCGCATAGTGATTACCGAGGTTGGCCCGGGCGACGTGTGCCGCGAAGGGCTGGCCGCAGCCCAGGACGCCGGGCGCCGCGGTGCGTTCGTGGGCCTATTGGGCCGATTTATCCAACACCTCTCCCCAAAGTTTGACGAGTTGCGCGCCGCACTCCCCGAGAAGCTCACCGAGTATCGCCAACTCGCCCATCGGGAAGGAGCCCACGCCAGGACACCGGAGGCGGTGGCAAACATGGCGCTTGGCTGGCGGGAGTTCCTGGTGTTCGCCAGTGATGCCGGTCTCATGTCGCAACGCGAGGCGAACGCCATGTTCGGCCGAGTGTGGCAGGCATTGGGAGACTCCGCAGAGCAACAAACGACGCATCAGATTGGAGAGGAGCCGGCTCGCCGGTTCATGGATCTGTTGGTGTCGGCCCTGGCCGGCGGCTTCGCCCACGTCGCCGACACGAACGGCGATGCTCCGTTCCAGTTTGCCCCCTGGGGGTGGCGGCAAGTCACCGTTGGCGCCGGGGAAAGCCAGCGAACCGAATACCAGGAGAAAGGCACGCGCATCGGCTGGGTGGACGGCGATGATCTATACGTCGATCTCGAAGCCGCGCTGACCGCCACGCAGCGCGTCGGCCAAGCGACCGGGAGCGGCGTTGCCGTCGGGGCCAAGACACTCGCGAAACGCCTTTATCAGCGGGGATACCTTCGCTCGATCGACTCGGAGCGGAATCGCCTCCACGTCCGGCGCACCCTGCAGGGCGCACGGCGCAACGTCCTCCATCTCTCCGCCTCAAGCGTAGTCCCGGAAGAATCGGCCCAATCGGCCCAATCGGCCCACGCGGGAGACGAAACCGCGGAATCACGCCACGAATCAGATGACAATGGGTCGGTGTCTTGGGCCGATTTTGACGACACCGGGCAAGAATCGGCCCAGCAAACCGGCCCATTCTTCGCGCAGCGGCGCGACGATGGGCCGATTGGGCCGATTGGGACGGTTTATCCGGCATGACCCTGGAGCTTCATTGCCGCTCCTGCGGCGCTCCCTTCGACGTCGATCGCCGCGACCTCTTGCGCGGCCCGGTGACGCTGTGCCAGGGAGCTTGCGCGCAAGATGTACCCGAGAAAAGAGGAAGCGTGATGAGCACGGGTCGCCAGGAGCGAGACGATGGCTGAGGACCGGGACCCACTGACGGGCGCGCTCGTGCCGCTGCCACGGCGGGAGCCGGCGCTGCCCTTCGATGAGGCGATGATCGAGCGAGCCTTCGAGATCTACACCACCGTGGCCGGCCGCAATTGCGCCCATGTGCAGCGGCTGCTGGCCGCCGAGATCGGCGACGAGGGACCGGCGCCGACCCGTCAGACGGTCCACAACTGGTCGATCCAGCACGCCTGGCGGGAACGGGCCGATGTGCAACTGCGGGAGACGGCCGGCAGGACCGCCCACGAGCTGGCGTTGCTGTGGCGGTCCATCGTGCTGGGGGGGGCGGAGGCGATCCTCGCGGCGCAGACCGGCGCCTTCGACGACGACCCGGCTGCGGGCGCGGTCCGCCTGAAAGCGGCCGAGATCGGGTTGCGGCCCATCATCTCCGGCGCGATCTCCCTGAGCGCGATCCAGCCGCCTCCGGACCCGCGTGAGGAGGACGAGCAGAGCCTGACCAGGGAAGAACGGGAAGCGCGGGTCATGGCCGCCATCGCGCGCGGCGGCCGACATCGGTGGTAGGACGGGCGATGATCCTCCCCGCGCACGGGAGCATGCGTGGGTTGCCGCCACCCTCACTCTGCGAGCGCGTGGGTCCGCGGGAAGAGGCCCGAACCCGTCAAAGGCCGTCGCCCGGTCTTGCGCGCCACGATGCGGAAAGCCGGCGGGAGGACGCTGCTCGTGGAGTTGACCGCCCGCTCCCTGCCCGCATGGCGCAGCTTCGCGGGGAGCCTCAGAAAGTCCCGGGAGTCCCGTCCATAGACACACAGCCAAACAGACACCCGAATAATCTCACACCCAGACAGCCAACCCCATCCATCGCCACATTCACCATTCCATCACCCCTTACCACCGCATCCCTGCTCACCGCCGCTGTCTCTGCTAGTGCGCTCCGCTGGCGCTACCTCTCCCCGGCCCCGCTCGCCTGCACGCGGACCCTGCCTGCTGCTATGCCCTACTGGCTCCGTCCTGTCCGCCTGTCCGCGCCCCATGACTCGTCACTCGCGGCCATCCTGCCCGCCTGATCCTCCGCCACCGCGCCGCCCGACCGCCTGCAGCCCAATTCCAAGACAGCGCGCTAGGCCGAAGGTACCTCCTACTAGCACGACCATCGAGGAAACGCGGCTGAGACTGCCGCGGGTCTGACGTTGACACCTTGAAGATACGGGTTACTCTAGGGCCAACGAGCACGTCCACCACTTGCATGCACGGCCGCAAACTTGATTCGCGCCGGAGACTCTCTTGGACGCATCACAATTCGATGCTCTGGCGAAAGCGCTTGGCCACGCCTTGCTACGCCGTCGATCCCGGCGGGCGTTTGGCGCCTCGCTTGTTTCCCTGCCCGGTGGTGTTGCGTTGGGATGGGCGGCGTCCGCCAAGCGCAAGCGGAAGAAGGGTAGGGGGAAAAAGAAAAAAGAAGAAGGGTCAGCGCTGCGTGCCGGACAATGCCGCGGCCTGTGCCGGAGGAGAGTGCGGCAACGCCGTCAACAATTGTGATCAGACCATCTCCTGTGGTAGCTGTCCTACCGGCTCGAGTTGCCAGGGCGGGAACTGCGTCTGCGTCCCCAACTGCATCGACCGAGAATGCGGCGACGACGGGTGCACCGGCTCCTGCCCGCCCGGCTGTGCGTCCGGGTTCACGTGCGATGCCGGGACCTGTAGATGCTTGAGTGCCATCACGTGCGATGGAATCTGCTGCAGCGCGAACCAGATCTGCGACGCCGCGGACCAGTGTTGTCTGCCGCAGACGCACCAGAGCGCCTGTCAGGACAAATGTGGCACGCTCACAAACAATTGTGATCGGGACGTCGAGTGCGGGACTTGTCCCGTGCGGGAGTGCCAGACCGTCACCTGCACGAACCGTAACGAGTGTGAGTACACCCCTTGTGCCGGAGTTTGCTGCGCGGGCAAGTGCAAAGCGGATGGGGAATGCTGCGTCCCCGACGATTGCCCGGACCTTGCGATATGCAAAGTCAAGGCATGCACGGGCAATCAGTGTCTCCCCACGGACGAACCCGACGGCACCCCGTGTGACGACGGCAACCCGTGTACCGCGGGCGACACCTGCCAAGCTGGGGTCTGTTCCAGCGGCGACCCGGTCATCTGTGGCGCAACTGAGTGCCAGATTTCCGGAACGTGCGATCCAGGGACCGGCAGCTGCTCGGACCCGACGAACAAGCCCAACGGCACGGCGTGCACGGCCGGGAGCACCTGCTGCAACGGGGTCTGCTGCTCCGGTTGTTGTGGCAGTGATGGGTCATGCGGGGCCTGCCGGGTGTTCGTGACCAGCACCGGGCGGAATGGGATGATGGGTGGACTCGCCGGGGCCGATGGCATCTGCCAGAGCCGGGGGAATGCGGCGGTTGCCCGGCAGTTACAAGGCCTGGCTCTCCGATGGCGTGCATGCTGGTGCGTCACCGTCTACCCGCTTCCGCTGCAGGGCGGCTAGTTGCTCGGAGGAGGGCTACCGGCTGGTCGATGCGGCGCAGACCCTCATCGCGACGGACTGGGACGATCTGACCGACGGCGAACTGCTCCACGCCATCGACGTGACGGAACTCGGCGACGAGTCGTCGGGAGTCGGGGTCTGGACGGGGACGCATGCTGATGGCACTGCAGCGGCTGGAAACGAGGACCTCTTTAACTGCGTGAGTTGGACCGACGATTCTTCAGGTTTCACAAAACGGGGTATTAGGGGGTCCAACACCGCCGTCAGTAGCCAGTGGACGCAACACGAGCAAGTACTTTGCAGCCAGGTTCACCGACTGTACTGCTTCCAGCAGCAGTAAAGGCGGCCCGGTGAGGAACCGAGCGCCGCCCGCGAGGTCCGGCGCGAGCATCGACTGCTCTGAGCGGTTCGCCGTCACGAGGAGAACTCCGATGCCGGAATCACCAGCACACGGCTTGTAAGACGCCCCGCGCTCGCGCCGAGTACGTAGGTTTGCCTAGACCCGCGGTAGCATCCCAAGCAGGCGACACCGGTCATGCGTGGCGGCATCGCAGGATCGTCTGGCAGTATCGGGATGAGGCGGCACGGTTCGTCGGCGGCGATGGCGCGGCCACAAACCCAGCACATCGCCGCTTCGTCCTCGTCAGTCACCATCGCTGCTCAACCCACCAGTAAAGCGCCCACGCCGCCGCGAACCCGGCGCACGTCAGCACGCAGATCGCGAACACCTCGGCGATCAGCCGGAGAGCGCTCGTGGGGCGCGGCAGGCGAGGCAGGGCCAGCGCGAAACCGATGATGCCGGCCAGGATCAGCAACGGGGTTGGCAACAACGGCGACATGGCGGCATCCTACCGCTCATGACTGCCCCGCGCCTTGCCCCGATCCTGTCCGACGCCGTGATCGACGACGCCCTTCGCCGAGCCGAGCGCGAGGCGTGCGAACCGGGCGACCCGCGCTGCTACGGGTTTGCCTATGCCGTGGAGGACGCCCTCGGGACGATGACCCCGGACGGCTGGTGCCGCGTCGGCTGGGTCGCCGGCCGCGGCGGGCGCGACGACTGGGACGTGTGGTTCCACGTCGACACGGGGGCGGTTAGGACCGCGCGGGAAGGCGGCGACCCGCACGCTTGACGCCGCCGCCCGATCGGCGAAACTTCCACGCATGGACGACGATGATGCTCCCGCCGACTGCTGGGTCTGCGGCCGAGAGCTCGCTGCCGCCGAACCGCGGCGCCTGATACCGGTCCTGCCGGACGATCCGGGGATGCCGCCGAGCATGTCCGGCGTCGCCTGCCTGGGGTGTTACCAATGGCGCCAGCAGACGTATGTGTCGGGAGCGGCCGAGGGCCGGCTGACAAGTCGCGTGCTGCGCATTCCGGCGCTGGAGTTCGCGTCGTGAGGGCATGCGGCGCCGCGACGAACGATCGCGGGATCTCCACCCCTCCCAAGCGACCGCCCGCCGCGGTTGTTCATCTGAATAGCATGTTCAACGCCAGCATCGCATGCCCACTTCTCGGCACCCTCCCGCCAGCGTAGCCTCGGCGGCACTGTGCCGGGCGATTCGCCCGTAAATCATGCACGGCATCTTCCGTCGCCAGAGCGCGTTACGGGGCTAAATAACGCGCCGGAAGTGTCATGCGTGACGCCGGGCAACGGGGCGGCCCGATTCGTGCAGTAGGCGGGGCGACGAGCCGCCTCGCGCCGACCGGAAGGTTCCGTGATGCCCCGACGAGACGATGCCGCCGACGCGCGCGCCGATCGGGCCCGGCTCCGCCACGACGTGCTCACCCCGTTGACGGCGATTCGGGCGCGGGCGCAGATGGTCGACCGCGCCGCGCGGCGTTCTGCCACCCTGGCCGATGGCGAGCGGGAAGCGATGCTGGCGAACCTGGCCGCGGTGGAGGCCGGCGTGGCGGCCATCCTCCTCGCCGTCGACGGCATAGGCGACGACACGAAGGCGTAACGGGAACGACGCGTGCGCGCGATCGTTTCGCCGTGGGAGGCGCGGATCGTCCTGACGTACCATGTCCCCGGGTGCTCCTCCCTCGTTGCGGTGGCATGGACGCCCACCCGCCCCGGCCGGCTTCCCAACGGCCGGGGCCTTTCGTTTGTTCCCTGCGGCCGCGTTCCTGCCCCTGTGCGGGGCGATGTAGTCCGCTGGCGTGTACCTCGTGGTCGCCGCTGTTGTGGGCGATGTGGGGTTTGGATGCATTGGGACGCGCGGGCTCGGTGTCCTTCGACTGCTTGTCCCACTACAACGGATCGTCTGGTTCGTCGTCTGGTAGGTCCATTTGGACCACCGTCGGCAAAACCCCCGCATCATACGGCGAGGGACGGATTCGCGCTGCGTTGGCGCGCGGACCTTGCCGATGATCCAACCGTCGCCGCGCGCCGTACAAGCGGTGATTGTCTGGTGTGCCCAGATGCTGGGTCCAATGACGTGCTTCGGAAAGAGATAGCGCAATGAGCTCGACACACACGAAACCGACCTGCCGCGTGGTTCGCGGTGCGGAGGCGTTTCGCGGCAGGCAGGGGCTGGATTACGTCGCGGGCATTTCCGCCTGAATCGGCCGGCGCCACCGGCATCTGCATGCACATGGTGACCATCCCGCCGGGCGCCCGCGAGAACGCGCATCTGCACGAGAACCACGAAACGGCGATCTATGTTCTCAGCGGCGAGGCAGAAATGTGGTTCCGCGAGAACCTTGAGGAGCACGTCACGGTGCACGCCGGCGACTATGTCTATATCCCCGCCGGCGTGCCGCACCTTCCGGCCAATCCCCACGCGTCGGTTCCCTGTGTCGGGATCCTCTGCGCACCGATCCCCATGAGCAGGAGAGCGTGGTGCTGCGGCCCGATCTGGATCGAGTTCGGAAGCAGGGGTTATTGAGAACGGGCTAACGCACGCGTCACCGGAATGAACCCTCCCATCCGTCGTCGAAGACGCCCTCGGCCGTCACCCGCTCGCCGTGTTCGGTGACGACGCGTTGCTAGACCTCGGCGCGTTCGGTCGGGTCGGGGATGCGGGCGAGCTCGCGGGCTTCGGCTTCGTTGGCGGGAAGGGGGTCAATCCAATTGGATTGAGTTCCGCCACCACCTGCGCCGAGCGGATCATGCGGTCGATGGTCTCGCGGCGCTTGCCCCACCGCTCTCAAACGTGGCGAGACCGCGCTGGCTGGCCGCTGCGAGGCGAACGATCCGACGATGAGGCCGCCCCGTCCCCATCCAGACGCGGCGGCCTCGCGTTCTGTAACGCACCGGCGGTGCCACGTGGCACGGTGCATGCATCGGGACGGCGCAAAGCCTCGATGGGTGCGCCCGACGCCTGCCGAGACCCGCGAGCAGGGAGCCGCATACCGCGACCCACCCGCCGGGTGCCCACAACCCGCCTTCCCTCCACACGGAGACCGCGGCGCCTGCCATCCCAGGCGCCGCGGCTCTGTATCAGGAACGCACGGCGCGGGCCACGGTTCTCGGCGCGTGGGCCGCGGGGCCGGCAGGACCGGTCAGGCGTCCCGCCGGCGAAGGGGGCCGGCTTACCCTCCCGGAGGGGCCGCGGCCGACGTGGGGGTGATCGCTAGGCGGCGCGCTGCGCGCGTTCCCAGGCGTCGTAGGCGTGTCCGTCCGCGATCGCCGCCGCGAAGGTCGCTTCCGCCTCCGACCGCCCGTGCTCAACGCACGCCCCGCATAGCGTCTGCAGCGCGTCGTCCGTCTCGGCCTCGTCGTCGAGCGTGCCGCCGCAGTGGTCGCAGGCGCGTTCCTCCTCACCGACGAAGGGGGCAAATCCCCATTCGCTCAGGGCCTGGTCGCTCAGGTTCAGCGCGTAGCCGAAATTGCCATCCTCGGCGTCGTAGACGTAGACCGCCTCGGCGTCGTCGGGGAAGCGCGCCCACCCCAGGCGCAACCCCGGCTGCCGCGCCAGGTCGGCCAGCGCGGTGCCGAAGTTAGGGACGACGTGCCGCCACTCGTACCCGCTCGCCGCGTGGATAACGTGCAGGGTGTCGCCGGCGAGGAACACGTCGTAGCCGGCGACGTGGCCCGCCTGCCCGATGTGCGCCACCGCTGCCGCCGGCGCCGCCGGGGCGGACTCCCACCCCGCGTCCGCCTCAGCAATCAGGGCCGCGGCTTGGGCTGCCAAGTCGGCGAGTGCGGTGCCGGCGCAGACCGGGCAGCTCTCCTCCCGGCCCTGGCAGCGGAAGCACATCACCGGGGCGACGGCGCCGGGGGCTCCGACTCCGGGTCGAGTAGGCCGGCGTCGAGGTAGAACTTCGCCGCGTGCTTGCAGCACGGGTCGCCGAACTGGCCGGCGGGGCAAGAACACGAGACGACGATACCGTTGCGAATCTCCAACAGGTAGGCGACCTTCGGATCGCTGCCGCTGGTGGACACCCACATGCCGTTTTCGTTGACCTGCCGGACTTTGATGTTCTCTTCAATGGCGCGCTGCGCTGCCCGCTGCCACCGCTCCGGGGATGCCTGCCGAGTGCGCCTGGTCTGCATCTGCTGGGCCATGACTGCCTCCTGTGCCCTTGCCCCTTGGTTCCAGCCTTGGGGCCCTGTTCCGTGGTGGGGGATCACCATTACCAACCATGTATAGCTTATCATGCCTGAACATGCAATGCAAGCATCCATCTTGTTGCATAATCGGCTGTGATAACCTATGATGGGCAAAGTGAAAGGAGGCGCGCATGGCGTCCGAGCAGTGGTTGTCGGTGCAGGATGTGGTCGAGCGCCTGGGCGTCCACGAGCAGACGGTGCGGCGGTGGATCAAGAGCGGGGAGCTGACGGCGTACGCGCTCGGCGACCGCGCCGGCTACCGCATCGCGATCGAGGACTTGCAGGCGTTTATGGAGCGGCGCCGGGTATCGCCAGAGGATGCGCCGGCAAAAGGACTCGCCGCCTAGATTGAGCCCAGGCGGCGAGCGGTGATCCCCAACCCGCTGGAACGGGAGGAGGACGGCATGAAAGGTAACACGCTCCCAAGGGAGGCGACGCCCACGGCGAAGCGGGTGGTGCTCTACTGCCGGCAAAGCGACAGCGGCGGCGACGGCGTTGAATCGCTCAGCATCGAGTCGCAGGAACTGCGGCTCCGGCAATATGCCGAGTCGCACGGCTGGGCTGTCCTTGCCGTCGAGCGGGATGCCGACTTGCGCGGCTGGCAGGACGAGGACGAGCGGCCAGGTCTCGCCGCCGCTCTTCGGCGCGCCGAAGAGGATGGCGATGTGCTTGCTCGTCTGGGACCTTTCGCGGCTTGCGCGGAAGTTGCGCATCCAGGAGAACATCGTCGCCCGCCTGGCCGACGCCGGGGTCGAGATCGCCAGTCTCAATGAGCCGTGGGCCTCGGCACCCATGTTCCGGCAAATCCTCGGCGCGGTAGCGGAAGAGCGGACGCGGCAGATGAGCGTCGATATCCGCCGCTCCCTCCGCCAGCGCGCGCAGACCGGCCTCTGGCACGGGATCGTGCCCTATGGCTACGTCCGCCCGGACGGCAAGAACCAGCGGCTCATTGTCGACGACGAGAAGGCCGCCATCGTCGCCGAGATCTTCGAGCGCGTCGCCGGCGGCGCGAACGTGAGCGACGTCGCCCTCGAACTCTCACGCCGCGGCGTCCCCACGCCGCGCGGGGGCGGATCTGGTGCCTGAACACGCTCGCCGGAATCGTCAAGAACCCGGCGTACCTGGGCGTCAGCGTCGTCGGCGCCGGTGACGATGCCGTGGTCGTCAAGGACGCGCATCCCGCGCTCGTCACGCCGCGACCTGTGGGAGCGGGCCAACGCGCGCGCGCAACGCCGCCCACCGGCCGCGGCGGCGCAAGGCGGTCTCGTCCTGGCTCGAAGGGTTCGTCCGCCATGAGTGCGGCGCGCCGATGTACTTGACCAACCGCGACGACGGCTTCGGCGCCTTCCGCTGTCCGTCCGGCGGCAGCGCCATTCCCGCCCAGCTCAAGGAGCGTTGCGCGTTCCGCAAGAAGGAGAAGTCGCAGCGCCTCCTCGAAGAGGCGGTCTGGGCAGATCGTCGTGGACGATCTGGCGGGCATGTTCTCGCCGGAGGAGGCCGTCGCCTTTGCGCGGGAGGTCGGCGGCCGCCGACCAGGACGACCACGCGCCCCGCAGCCGCGCGCTCGATCAGCGCGAGAAGCGCGCCCACGAGAAGCGAGAGCGCGCCGAATCGCTCTACCTTAATGGCAAGCGCGATGGTGACTGGTTCGATCAGATCGACAGCGAAGTGACCGCCGAGCTGGAGGCGATCGCCGAGCGAGCGAGCGGCCCTTACGGCCTCTCGGCCCTGATGCCCACGATCTGCAGAGCCGCGGTACGCACGCTGCAGAACCTGCGCGAGGAACTCCCGCACTGCCTGCCGGAGTATCGCGCGCAATTCATGCAGGCGCTCGGCGTCGCCGTCGTGCGGCGAGACCAGCGTCGAGATGGCGTACTACCCGGACGTTGCCGCCGTGCTCGGGTCCGCACGTTTACTACCGAAGACCTCCGCCACCCGGACCTGGGCCTGGGTTTAGTAGTCAACTGGGGTCCATTGGGCGCACTGGTTCGAGCGAGAGCGATTGCTTTCAGGGAAGGGATCGCAGTATTGACGAGTATCGCTCGCGCGAGACAGACGAGGTTTGAGCGCCGCTCGTCGCATTTTCGTACCCGGGAGCGACACGTTTTCGTTGAGCGGCTATCGCCAGCTGGCCGATTCATGCAAGTGGCAAGCAAACCCCGAATCCCGCAGGGAGCCGAGCCTGACCGGAAACCGCTGCTCGGTCGAAGGACGAAGCCCCCGCGCGGCGGGACGGAATCTCGGCGTCTCCCACGAATCGGTCCGGGCACCCGTGCAGCGGGCGAAGCAACAGGCAACGGCAGCCGCAGCACCCGGGTCATGTCCGCCACGAGGATTGCTCGCTCCGCCATACTGCGCTGCTTCGCGAACTTGCCCTTTGACGAGTTGACGACCCCATCCGAGAAGCTATTGTCAAATTCCGACATCATCAAGCGCTAAGTCGTACCCACGGCGGTAGAGCGAGGTATGCAATTCCGAGTTCGCAGGTCTCAACGGTTGCCGCTTCCCGACGCCAGTGGCTCAGAGTAAGCGGAAAATACCGAATGGTGCGAACAGAACAGAACGAGAGGGTGCCCGCGTCACAGTAACCTCGCGCACAGCCGCTCCGCAAGAGCTTGCGCGATTTTCGGCAGGAGGTCACAGATGGGCGTGACGACGGCTCTCCCGTCGAAATCGGCCGGAAAGCACTCGAGGCGATTGACGCTAAATGAGCAACCGCAAACCTCTTCGATCCCGCGGACTTGCCTCCAGCCTCCAGCGCCAGATCACACGTCCGGCGCAGACTAGACACCCCTCAGTGCAGCATCCAGCACCACCGCTTCTATTCTCCGATTCTCGTTGCTGAGCGCAGACGCTTGTCTTGCCAGTTCCGCCCTCAGTTCTACGAGATCATGCCGCCACGACTGCTCTTTGGCTGAATCATCTTGATCCCAGGCCTCGCAGTTGTACCAGCCGACCAGGTAAACGCCTCGATCGGCTTCGTGCTCCCGCAAGTACCGCTCCGCGAGCTGGGTCTCCATTGCCGCGAGCAACCCTGGGTTCCAGCTACCTTTGGCCTCGACGACGACGGCAAACCGTTGCGCCGGTCCGCCCGCCTCGTCAGCGACGAGACACTGCACCAGGATGTCCGTCGCGTTTCCGCGGCGATTCTGCACTTCGCGGTTCGCCGCGACGAGGTAGCGCTCCAGGTCCCGATCAAGGAATCGCTTCACGTAGTCCGAGAAGGACAATTCCCTCTTGGGACGATAACGAACCGGATTGCCCCATTCGGACCAAAGATCCTGGGCCGCGTTTTCCTCAACCAACTCCCGCTGGAGCCGGCCGAGCGATTCGACCACGAGGTCCAGGAGTTGGTCGGCGTTCCGCACGATGTGATGCTGGCTGTCCTGAACGATGGTGAGCACCGATCGTATCGGTTCCACGGGCGTCCATGTGTTTCGCAAAGCGGCTTGGACTGCAACTCCGTGGAGCTCGCGCGGAAGCGCAAGATTTGGCCGCAACGCAATAATCGCCTCGACCTCTTCCACGCTCTCCCAAGCACCTTCGCCTGCAAGGCGTCCAAACAGCCTGTCGCGCAACCAGCCGACCTTGACGCGTGGGTCGTCCGGAACCGGAGTGCCCGCAAGAAGCTCGGAGTCGTCGTCCGGCGGAAAGAGATCGGAGGTCAAGAGATACAGATTCTTGAGGACGTTGGGCGGCAGCGGTGCGGATGAAAACGGAATGCGATCTTCGGCGGACGCCGTCGCCAACAAGACCGCTCGGCCCAAATCCTGCTGCGTGCCGAGGAACCCGACCCATTCCGCGATGCTCGCCGCGTCGTCGCTCAGCAAGACTTCGCGACCAGCCATGATTGCCTGCTCCGAAAGCGTCCCCTCGCCTCGCAGTCTCGCGGCAAGCCCGGCGCCTCGCGGATCACCATGGCGAAGCAATGAGGCGAGAATATGGCTTTGCACGGCCACGGAACTGCCAGCATCGTTGCCGACCTCGGCGAGGATATCGGCGATCGGCGCGTCCCAGATTGGGTTCAGACTTTGCAGGAGCGTACGGACTGCGGATATTGCCGCCGGGTCCGCAAGCGTCGATCGGAGCGCTTCGAGTAGCGCCGTCGGGTATCGCCGGTAGGCGATCGCCGTGAAGCTTTTCAGCAGCTCGGGATCAGTGGTAAGTGCCGCCGACTTTGCGAGACCCGGCAACCAATAGCGCCATTCTCCGTCGGTCAGTTGATCCAGTTCTGTGGGAGCAATTTGCTTCAGGAGACCGACTCCATACCCCGCATTGGCAATTTGATCGTCCAATGCGGCATTCGGGTGGCTCTCCGGCATCGTCCGCAGGAAGTGTAGTGCTGCCTCCAAGATGCGCTGGCGCGTGTTGGCTTGGGCCTCACCCCAGCCCTCTGAGCTGGTGAGGTCGTAGCGTCCGAGTATCCAAGCGCCAGTCGTTTCGTCCAAGTTGAGGGCACGCTCAATGTGGATCCATCCAGAAGCAGGGTCGAGCTGGGCAACGGCTAGTGCGTCCTCAACCGCCCGTGGTCGACTGACGGCCGCAGACCCGTTCATTTTTCTACACCCTGTTCCGATGCGTCCCTCCGCTTAATCTGATCGACCAAATGACGAAATAGCTCTCGCGCGTCTGGATTGAGGTCGCCGCTTTCGAGCGCCGCCCGAACCGGATGGGCGCCCTGTCGAGGCGCCCAAGTTCGGCCGTCGGTGGCGAGCACCGTCCACCAAAGCACGGCGCTCGAAGCCGATTTGGAAGCAACCCAAACAAGCCGATCGTAAGGCAGTTCGAGGCTCAGGATGAGGTCGGTGAGGAGGTATGCAGTCGCTGTCGAGTTCGCCCCGCGGTCGGCGAATTCGGAAGAGATCACTTCAACCAAGGCTGTCCGGATTCTTCCTGGCCAGAAAGCAGGTTCCGAACGAACTCCGTCGCGTGGTAAGGAATGAGCCGAGAATGGGGCTGCGCTCGGGCGACGAGCGTGCGGGCCAGCGCGGCACGTACACGCTCGTCGTCGATCGATGGGGACGCCGCCAGCAAGACGTCGTCAAAGTGCCATTCGAGCGGATCGTCCTCTTCCGGCGCGTCTATGCTCATCCACTCTATCGCTTCGGCCAGGAGACCCATGTCGTTGGCCGGTCAAATCGGCCCCCGAAAACACCACGGTATTCGTCGGTGCTGGAGCGTTGATGTTCCCGGAGGTAGTCCAACGCCTCCGACGTCGTCACGTGGGTCGGCCAAAGTTCCTTGAGCACTTGCGCGCGCAGCCGATGAGACGCTCCGGAGTCGCCGTCGATGCTTTCCAGCAAGGGCCGCAGCGAGCGCTTGTGATCCTCAGCGCCGACCTCTCCCAGCGCGAGGACTGCCGCCCATCGCGTCGATAGTGCCTCGTCATCGTCGTGGGCGATCGTGAGCAAGGCAGGCGCCAACGCCTCGAAGCGGCAAACGCCGGCTAGCCAGCTTGCCAGCCTGCGCACTTCGGCATGGGCGGCCCTATCGTTCAGGATCGCGGCCAGTTGGCCCTCGAGTACCTCGTGACACACGGCGTCCCGGGCTCGCTCCGCAGTCCATCCGAGATCGGAGGCACGTCCTGCCTCCGTCTCCTCGAGCAACCACGTCGCCAGCCTGGGGCGTACCGACGGGAAAACGAAATGTTGAGCGCGGAGGAGGACGATCGGATCGCGTTCGGCGACGAGCGTGGCGAACGGTTCGTCCGTTGCAGCCAGCCACGCCACCGACTCCGCGAGTTGCGGGGCGATGGGGCGCGTGGTGGAACCGGGGCGACCAGGGTGCTCGAAGAACTGGAGCGCCGTGGCCTTGCGTTCCAATCGGCGCGCGAAATACGAGGCGGCAAGAAACTCCCGGTACGCCTGTTGACTCCAGCGAACCAACTGCGCGTCGTGGACTTCGAACAGGGCGCAGCGTTCGACGACCTCGCGGATTGCGAGGCTATCGGCCAAGAAACGAGCCCCGGCAACGGCTTCGTCGCCCCCGGCGACCTCGGCTATGCCCATTGCGTCTTCCGGTTTCGCCGTCGAGGGGCCCAACCACAGGCGATCTTTCCCGGCTAAAGTCATGAGCGCCGCAACTCGTTCGGCCAGCGCCACTCGCCCCTCCGCCGAGACACGAACGTCTCGGCCGGGATCCCCATCTGGCCCGGAGCACAGCGCGCGCGAGGCAAAATCGTAAAGGGCCACTTCGGTCGACGGGAACTCGCCGCGTTTGAACGCCACGATGAGCGCGTTCAGCGTAAGCGGGCGTTGGGCAAACATCCCGGCGTTGCGTCGCTGGACCTCGGCAAGAAACGCATCTACGTCGGGGACGGCCTCTGCTTCGGCCCAAAGCCGGATGTCCGGTCCGGACATCCGGCTCTAGGCGGAGCAGCTCGATCGGTTGCGTTTCGTTTGCGGATTGCTCCGGCCAGAAATCGGAGATGTCTTGGTAGAGGGGACTCGGGAATTCTCCGGAACGACACGCGATTCTCAACCGGAGGCGATCCAGAGGGAGCCCCCTTAGGTTTCTCGCGAGGCGACGGCCGAGGGCGGGGTAGTGTCGCAAACATTCGTCGTAGCTATCCAGGAACAGGTGGAGCACCGCAGTCCCGTCGATCCACGCCTGTATCTCTGGTGCTTGGAACTCTGCGTCGAGCGCGGTATCGGAGCTGACTTCGGCTAGGTCGACCCGCACCACCTGTTCATCACCCGGCAGATCGCGGCGCAGCCGTTCAACCTCCTGGTGAATCGCCGTCGATTTGCCAAGAGCCGGCTCGCCGAGTAAGAACAGGCACGGAACGGCGGCCAATTCCGCCAGGGTTCGGGACTCGGGCCGGAAGAGAGACGCGATACAACAGCGCGTCGAGAGTGCCAATAAGCGGAGCATCCCGAGGTTGGACCCCAACCGGCGTCCAAATCCGGGCTATAGGGAGGAGTGTTCTTTCCGCCATGTCAAATCTGCCATGGATCCGGACCGATCAAGGCATCCATCCAAAGACTCAACGGAGCGGTTGACGCATTTGCCATTCTACGATCGCAGGAGACTTGCGGAAGACAAGCGGTTGACCGCGAACGACGCGTCGGCGTAGGCCTCGGCTGCCAGGACCGGGCCGAGATCCGGTTCGCGGTCCCAGACCTTGCTCTGGCCGCACGGGACGACGACGAAGACGAGCCCTGGTTCAGCCGCTACGGGCACGCGGCGATCTCCCGCAGTGCCGCCCCATAGGTGTCCGAGTCGGCGGTGAGCAGGCGCGTCGACACGCGCAACAACACCGATTCGTGGGTGAAGAGCACGTCTTCGTCCAAGAGCGGGAATGCCTCCCAGCTCGCTTCCAGGCGCGCGACGCGGTCCTCCAGGTCCTCCGGGGTGGCAAACACCTCCACGGCACCCCCGTCCTGCACGTCGAAGTCGGTGCTTTCCGGCTCGAGTCGGGTGTCTTGGAAGTTCACCTTGCTGGTGTAGCCGCCCGGCCTCCCAAGCAGCTCGTTGGGGTCGGTCTCGGCGGTGAACTCGACGAGCTCGCCGATGGGCAGGCCCTGGGCGGCGAGCCCGCTCACCACCGCCATCGCGCTGCCGAGGTCGTAGCACCCCTCGGCGTCCGGGGTCGCGAGAGCGGCGCCTTGGGACACGGCCGCGGCGCCGCCCTCCTCCGCGGGCACCGGGGTCGGCTCGGCGGTCGCCTGCGCCGGGGCGGCCGTCGGGGCCGGGGCCGGGCTCTCTTGGGCGGCCTCCGGCGTCAGGATCTCGGACGCCCGACGGTCGAACGAGCGAGAGAAGCCGCCCCCGGCCACGAGGAACAGCGGGCAGTCGAACGTCCCGAAGAGCGGTGCCTGGAACGTCACGGGCTCGCCCGGGGCGGCGCCCTGCTCCGGCGTGTAGACCTGCTCCAGGTCGAGCAGCGCGCCGCCCGCGTCGAAGCAGGCCACCTGCACCCCGAAGGGGCCGTTGAGGGGCTCGTCGTAGCCGTTGCGCAGCGTCCCCACCACGCGTCCGTCGACGTAGGCGGCCTCCACCACGTCGAGGTCGCGCTGGTTCTCGAACTCGTCCTCGCCGACCGGGAGGGCCTCCACGTCGATCTCGAAGGTGGTGTCGGGAGGGAGGGCGGCCCCGCCGAAGTAGATGTAGCCCAACGACAACCCCCCGGCGCGCAGCAGGTTCGGGTGCAGGAGCTGGTCGCCGCCGGTGGCGATCAGCTGGCCCGCCGGGTTGAGGGCGCGGCCCGTGGCCTCGAGGCTGATGACGGTCTCGCCGGTGTTGTTGCGGACCACGAACGGCAGCGTGTTGCCGTCGTAGGGACCGACCGCCACGACGGAGAGGGCGCCCGGCTCGCCCTGGGGCAGGAGCGACAGCGCGCTGCCGCCGATGAACCCCGCGCCCTTAACGACATCCAGCTCGTCGAGGATGGCGAACAGCGCCCCGGTCAGCTCGGTCGCGTTGGCGGCGCCCAGCAGCAGCCCGCCGCTGGCCGCGGTGATGCCCTCGAGGATCTGTTGCTCTTCGGCCGTGACGGCGAACCTGATCACGTGGGTGACGATCCCCTTCTCCTCCGACGCGAGCGCCCCGGCCGCCGCCGCCGGGTCCCCGCCGCACGTCTCCAGCCCGTCGGTCACGAGCACGACCGCGTTGGTGGCGGCGGAGGCGGGATCTGGGAAATCGGCCTCGGCGCGCTGGAGCGACAGGGCGATGGGGTCCAGCCGACCGGGACGAGCGGGGCGACGCTCTGGGCGATGGCCGCCCGGTCGACGCCATCCACCGGCACGGCCAGCTCGGAGGCCTCGCAGCTGACGGGCCGTCCCGGCGTCGCTGTTGTCGCCGAGGTGGCCGTAGATGCGCAGCCCGACGTTGACGCCGGGTTCCGTGGGGATCGCGGCGAGCACCTCGTTCAGGACCCGCTTGGCCGCCTCCAGCCGCGTCTCGCCGGTGTCGACCAGCTGGCCCATGGAGCCGGAGTCGTCGAGGAGGATCTCGAGGTTGACGGTGCGCGGGGCCGCCGGTTCGGCGACGTCCTCGCTGGCTCCGGCATCGTCTTGCGCTGCTACTGGCGTGACGACCGGCGTGGGCGTGGCCGCCTGCCCCTCGAGGAGGGCGACCTGGGTCTGCAGGGCGCCGATGGTGGCCTCCGGGTCCGGCTGGTCTTGGGCGAGCACCGACAAGGGCAACGCCGTCGTCACGATCAGCATCAACGCCAGAACGAGCCGCATTCTCCCCGGTGCCACCGTCGCCACCTCCCGATGCCGGTCCCGCCCCGTTCCCGGGTTTCCCGTTCCCACGATGCATCGCCCCTCGCGACGCCGCGAGATGAAGGAGGGGCATTATGCACGTTCGGACCGGATGGCGAAACGCGTAAGGCCGTTTGCACGCAAAGCGGTCCTTCCGGGCTCGTTTTGATCAGCTGGCACCGGGGTCCACTGTTCCGTCGAGGGTCACTCGACGAAGTCTGAGTCTTGGGCTGTTCCCACGCACGTTGCGAACGCGCGCTGCATGACGATCGCCTCACATTGCCGCTGTGCTTAAGCGAGACAGTGGCGAGAGTTATACCGCTAGCGCGGCGACAATTCTTGTTTCGAAAGTCGGTAACGGAGGTTACGTTGACCTCTCGCCCACTTCTGGCACGCTGGGTCGGTGCAGTAGTCTCGGTTGCCCTTTGCTGGGAAGACGTTCTTGCATCCGGGGTGTTGGCACCGGCGCTCATCTACGAGCCAACTACCCGGGGCCTCGTATTGAGCGAGCTTGAACTGGAGCAGCAAGTAAAGGCTGGTGACCAGCGAATTCGCTTCGAAGTACAACGGCGCGCCGTTGTGCTGACCGCGAGCGAAGGGCATCACTTTCGAGTGCACGCCTCCGCGCACGGCCCGGTTGACAGTGTCGCAGACATACAACCACGCAGGCTCCAGCACGTCGCCTGGCCGCCACCGGGGACGCCCGTTCGGCGTCCGGAGCACCTCTGGGTCGGTGAGGTCCGTGTAGCGTCGAAACGGCACGAGACCGGCCGCTAGCCCCGATCTGACCTCTAGCAGCGGGGCTGGTAGGCGTTCCTCTTCCACCGCGCGGCGCAAGGCGATCCCGGGATAGATACTCACCCCGAGGGGGTCGTCGCCCCAAATGACGATCTCGGACAAAGCATCACGATCATTCTGTTCGATGAATTCAGCGAGCGTTTCCAGCGCAAGCAGCCTTCGAACGTGCGTTTGCCACAAGCCTAAGGGCTCGCCTCGAAGCGCGCCGCCGGGCCGAGTCAACGATCGCGGCGGTCGCTCCAACAGCCCGTAGCGCTTCGCGAAGCGCAGCGCCTGCTGTGGCGTCCGCAGATTGACAAAGGACCCGAGCAGCCCCGCGTGGCGGCGATCGAATGGCGAATAGCGCCGGGCAGCCGGCTCTCCATCGACCCCCGGAATCTCGACGAGCCACGGCAGCTCCGATCCGACGCCAGCTTCGCCGTGCGCCTCGAGGCGGTAACCGGCGAGAGGGACGCGAAGAAGGGCCGTAAACGCGCCAAACCGCATGTCCTCGAATCCAAGGAACTTTGGGTCCATTTTCTCTCCCTCCGCGGAATAAAGACGTTTCAAAAGACGTTTCGTCTCCGTAATTCTGATCCCTCATTACCCTTCTAGCCAGGTCCTGGGGATTGCCCGGGACGACGAGGACAGGAGCCCCCGATGCAACAAGCACTTCTCCGCATGGACGAGGCGGCCGACACGATGGCCGTCAGCCGGTCGCACCTTGAGCGCATGGTGGCGCGGGGCGAGATCGCCACGGTCCGCGTGGGACGCGGTCGCCGCGTTCCCGCAGACGAAGTCCAACGATGGGTCCGTGAGCGCCTGGCTGAGCAGGGCCGGCAGCCGTCGTCCTGGATCCAGTTGCCTCTCCCCCAGATTGACCAACTAAGCAGGGACCCCGAGAACGAGCAGCGATGAGCAGCGCGTCACATGCCGATCTGGACCGGCTTGCGTACGCCCTGGCTCAGCTACTTGCGGCATGGTGGAAGCACCGTCAGCCGTCCAGCGAGCAGACTCGGGCTCCGCCCAAGACAAGGGATCGACCTCGATTCCACCCAACAGTGAACTGCACCCTACGCCCAGGGGACAGACAAGGAGACAGCCATGAGCCCGATCTGGGTGACCAAGCAGACTGCAGCCCCGAATATCGACCCCGCGACCTACGCCTTGGAACTGACCGGCGTCCGCCAGGTGGACGTCGAAGACTTCGACAATCCGCTTGAGAGGGCCGCTCGCATCGAGCTCACGTTCGCCGTCCGCGGCCACCCGCGGTGGGAGGGCGCGTCCTTCACCGACCTGTGCACGCCGCGGATGGGGCCCAAGAGCAAGCTGGGCCAAGTCGTGACCGCCCTCAACGGCGGCGCGCCGCTGCCCGACGGCGACGTCGACCTCGAAGCCTTCGTCGGCCGGCGCCTGCAAGCCACCATCCGCCGCAAGGACAACGGCTACAACCAAATCATCGCGGAGACGGCGGTTCCCCTCGAACCCGCCGACCTCGGCGCTGCCTAACCGACCGCATCGAACGGAACGGCCTCGGGGGGTGGCGCCCCCTCGAGGCCCGTCGGAGCCCACCGGTGACCAGCGAGCACCCACCAACAAATGCTATGCAGGGTCCTTTGGATCGTGTCCTCTCCCGGCTCGGGAACGTGGCCCGGAGCGGCACCCGGGTCTCGGCCCGCTGCCCGGCCCACGCCGACGCCCGCAACAGCCTGAGCGTCGGCGAAGACGGGGACGGGACCGTCCTGCTGCACTGCTTCGCGGGCTGCACGGCCGAGCAGATCGTCGCCGCGCTCGGCCTCGAGCTGGCCGACCTCTTTCCCCCGAACCGGAAGTCCGAAGATCTTCCCGGCGTCACCGTCGAACGCTACGCGCTGGCCAAGCGGCTGCCGCCGGACTTCCTCCAGGAGCGCTTCCAGCTCGCCACCGTCCGCCGCAAGGGGCAGTTCTGCGTGGCGATGCCCGCCTTCGACGCGGACGGGCAACTGGCGGCCACCAACTACCGCATGCAGCTCGGCAAGACCGACGGCATCGACGACCGCTTCCAGCGGGCCAAGGGCGACCCGGCGATTCCCTACGGGTTGTGGCGGTTGGATCAAGCGCGAGAACGCGGCTCCCTGACGATCGTCGAGGGCGAGTCGGATGTGCACACCCTCGCCTACCACGACGAACCCGTCCTCGGGGTGGCGGGCGCCAACAGCTGGCAGGAAGAACGCGACGCGCCAAACCTCGAGGGCATCGAGACCGTCTTCCTGGTGGTGGAACCTGACCGCGGCGGCGGCGCCCTCAAGGCGGCGATCGCCCAGTCCCGCATCCGTCCCCGCGTCCTGGTCGTCGACCTCGGCGCGTTCAAGGACCCCTCCGGCCTCCATTGCGACGACCCGGATCGGTTTCGCGAGCGCTGGGAGGCCGCGAAGGCCGTCGCCGTTCCCCTTCCGGATCCCGAGGACACGAGCGCCGAGGAGGCGCAGGCGGCGTTGGCGTTGGCCCGCGACCTCCTCCACGCCCCGGACCTCCTCGACCGCGTCCGCAGCGTCGTCACCGCCCGGGGCTACGCCGGGGACGCCACGCCCGCCATGGCGGCCTACCTGGCCGTCACCTCCCGCCTGCTGAGCGCCCCGATGAACGTCGCCTTCGTCGCCCCCTCCGGCGCGGGCAAGAACCGCGCCGTCGACGAGGCCTGCGCCCTCGTGCCGGAGGAGGCGGTCTACGTCGTCAAGGCGGCCAGCGAGCGCGCCCTCATCTACTGCGACGAAACCTTCCAACACCGCACCGTGGTCTTCGCCGAGGCCGACTCCATCCCGGAAGAAGGCCCCGCCGCCTCCGCGGTGCGCAACCTCGCCACCGACAACGTCATGGAGTACGACGTCACCGTCCGCAACGAGTTGACGGGGGATTTCACCACCCGCCGCATCCGCAAGGAGGGGCCGACCGGCCTCATCACCACGTCCATCGTGTCGATGGGCGAGCAACTGGGGACGCGGCTGCTGGAAATCGCCATCCCCGACGAGGAGGCGCAGACGCGGGCGGTGCTGCGCGCCCAGGCGCGGCGGGCCATGCCGCCGACCATCCGCGCGCCGGACCTCGACGCCGTTCCTCGCGTTGCAGCGCTACCTGGCCCTGCGCGGGGTGCGCGAGGTGGCCGTGCCGTTTGCCGCGGTGCTGGCCGACCTCGTCCCGGCCGACGCGGTACGGACGCGCCGCGACTTCCCGCAGCTGCTGACCGCCGTCCAGACCGTCGCCTTCCTCCACCAGCAGCAACGCGAGCGCACCCCCGAAGGCTGGGTGGTGGCCACCATCGACGACTACGTCCGGGCGCGGGAGGTCTTCGCCTCCTGCTTCGACCTGGTGGCGGCAGAAGGGGTCACGAAACCGATCCGCGCCATCGTCGCGGCGGTACCGGAAGACGGGGAGATCACGGTGCACGATCTCGCGCGCAGGGTCGGGCGTGCCGAGAGCACCGTCTCCTACCACCTGCGCCGGGCGATCGAGCGCGGCTGGCTGGTCAACGACGCGCCGCGGGGACGGGCCGGGTACAAGGTGCGGCGCGGCTCGCCGTTGCCGGAGACGACCTCGGCCCTGCCCGAGCCCGACCGCCTCCGCGAAATCTTCGAATCTTCGAGTCATTTCCGGGAGAAAGAGATGCCCCGCATTTCAATCCCTTCGGAAGGGAGCCATACCTCCGGTGCCGAGGTCCTCATGGATCCCAACCAGCCCTCGCAGAACGGTCGAGAACCACGCCCCGAGGCGGAGCGGCCGTCGCGTGTGGATGCAACACGTGGTCCATCACCCCCAAGCGCACAGCGCAGATTCGACGATGCCGGTGATGGCAAGGGAAGTCGAAGGCGCGGCGGCGGCCCTGGTCCCGCACGCCCCTCCTGCGGCCCCCCCAGCGTCGGGCGACCAGCAACGATCGCCGAGACAAGCGCGGACGTGGTCGTCGCAGAATCCATGGGTGCTTCTTCCCGGATTGGGTTCGAAGATCCGAAGATTCCCATGGCGACAACATTGGAGAAAGTCGACATCGCAACCACCGTGCGGCCCGACTTCCTCGCCCACAACCAGCAACTCCGGGACGCGCCTGGTTGTCACTCGGCATTGGTCGCGTCATCGCACGGGGGACGTCTTCCTCCCGGAATGCATTCGAAGATTCGAAGATTTCTCTCGTAGCGGACGATGACGATCTGCGGACGGCGCTCGCCACGATTGGCACGGCGGCCGTGCTCGGCGTCGATTGCGAGACGACCGGGCTCGACCCGCGCGGTGATCGACTGCGCGTCGTGACCGTCGCGGCGCCGGCGACCATGCCCTCGTCATCGATGTCGAGGCCGTCCCGGGGTGGGAACACGCGCTGGCGCCGCTCCTGGCCGACTCTACCATCACCAAGGTCTTCCACCACGCCAAGTTCGACCTCGCCTTCCTGGCGCACGCAGGTCTGGCGGTCGAGAACGTGTTCGACACGATGCTGGCCAGCCAGCTGCTCGACGGCGGCCGACACCTGCGAGCCCAAGTAGAAGATCCATCCGGGGGACCGGGGCGCGGCGGCAAGCCGGCGACGATCGGCTACCACGCGCTGGCGGCCCTGGTGCATCGCGAGCTCGGCATCGTCCTCGACAAAGCGCACCAGACTGCGGATTGGTCAGCCCACCTCACGCCGGCGCTCGTGGCCTACGCGGCCGCCGACGCCGCCGTGCTCCTGCCGTTGCACGCCGCTCTGCGGGCACGGCTGCGCGAGGAGGGGCTCGCGGAGGTTGCCGCCCTCGAGTTCGCCGCCGAGCCCGCCCTCGTCTGGCTCGAACAGACCGGGGCGCCGCTGGACGTCGCGGCGTGGACGGCCCTGCGGGACCGCGCCCGCGCCGAGCAGGGGCGCCTCGCGGACCGGATCGCTCAGCACCTGCCCGGCGTCAACCTCAACTCATCGCGCCAGCTCGTGGCGGCGTTGCAGGAACTCGGCGTCCCCGTCCCGAACGCGCAGGAAGGCACGCTGCGCCAGGTCGCCGACGCGCACCCGGTGGTCGGGCTGCTGCTGGCGCACAAGGAGGCCGCCAAGCGCGTCGGCACCTACGGCGACGGCTACCTCGCCCACGTCCATCCCCACACGGGGCGGATCCACGCCGACTACCACCAGATCGGGGCGGAGACGGGCCGGATGGCCTGCGCGCGGCCGAACCTGCAAAACGTCCCCCGCGATCCCGCCTATCGCGCCTGTATCCGCCCCGCACCCGGCCGCGTCCTGGTCAAGGCCGACCTGGCCCTCGTCGAACTGTGCGCCGCCGCGGACCTGGCGGGCGACACCCGCATGCTCGAGGCCATCACCAACGTGAGGATCTTGCACCGCCTCACCGCCGCCGCCATCTTCACCAAGGGTCGCGGAGGTCCGTGACCCCAGAGGAGCGGGCGTTCGGCAAGACGGTCAACTTCGGCACGCTCTACGGGCAGGGGTTGCGCGGGCTGATCGAGGCGGCGCACAAGCACGGCCTGGCCCTCTCCGAACCTGAGGCGCGGCAGATTCAGCAGCGCTTCGCGGCGGCCTGGCCGGACCTCGCCGCCTGGCGCGCGCGGCAGCTTCGGGACGCCGCACCCCTCGTGCGCACCCCCGCGGGACGGCTGCGTCGGCTCGGCCCCGCCGCCCCCGGCACGGTGCGGGTCAACACCCCGGTGCAGGGGCTCGCGGCGGACGGCTTCAAGGCCGCGCTCGCCGAGCTGTGGGCCACGCGGGACCGCTGTCCCGTCCGCCGCCCCGATCCTCGCGGTGCACGACGAGCTGGTCGTCGAGTGCGATGCCGATGACGCCGACCGCGCTGCTGCCTGGGTGGCCGAATGCCTTGAGGCCGGGATGCGCCGCTTCCTCACTCGGGTCCCGGTGCGAGTCGAGGTCACGGTGGCGCAGGATTGGAGCGGTGCGCCGTTCGGTGACACCTGTCAGTCCGCCTCGGCCCGCCGCGATCCCGACCCATGCCTCTACAGAGGAAGGCGGGTCCTAGATGGGCGGGCGCCGCTGCACCGTGTGCGGCCACGACCAGGTGGCGCGCCATCGATCGTGCCCTGGTCGCCGGGCGGCCGATCCGCGGCATAGCGCGGACGTTCGGCCTCGGCGAAGACGCCGTTGGCACGGCATCGGACGCACCTGCCGCGGACGCTCGTCAAGGCGCACGACGTGGCCGAGACGCTTCGCGCCGATGAATTGCTGGCCGAGGCCACCGCCCTCCAGACGAAAGCCTGGGAACTGCTGCATGATGCCGAGGCGCAGGACGACACGCGTACGGCCCTCGCGGCGGTGCGGGAGGTCCGCGGCTGCCTCGAACTGCTGGCCCGGCTCCTCGGCGAGCTGCGCGACCAGCCCCTCGTCACCCTCGTCGCCGCCCCGGAATGGGTCGCCGTGCGCGGCGTCGTGTTGGACGCCCTCGCGCCGTACCCGGACGTCCGCACCGCGGTGGCAGGACGGCTCCTGGCCCTGGAGGCGGGCGATGTCGAGTAGTCGTCTGGGGAGCGACCTCGCCCTGGCCCTCGACCCGGTCGTCCTGGCCCAGCAGATCGGAATCGCCCCCGACCCCTGGCAAGCGGATCTGCTCCGATCCGAGACCCGGCAACGCATCCTCCTCTGCTGTCGACAAGCGGGCAAGTCGACCGTCGCGGCGATGCTGGCCCTGCACGCCGCGCTCTACCGCTCCCCCGGCGCTCGTCCTGCTGCTGTCCCCCTCGCTGCGCCAGAGCCAGGAGCTGTACCGCAAGGTGCGCAGCGGCTACCGGGCGCTGGGCAACACCGCCCCCGGCGTGGTCGAGGAGACGGCGCTGCGCCTGGAGCTGGCCAACGGCAGCCGCGTCGTCAGCCTGCCCGGCAAGGAGAGCACCGTGCGCGGCTTCTCCGGGGCCACCCTCCTGGTCGTCGACGAGGCCAGCCGGGTGCCCGACGAGTTGTATTTCGGCGTGCGCCCCATGCTGGCCGTCTCCGGCGGCTCGCTGGTGCTGCTCTCCACCCCCTTCGGCCAGCGCGGCTTCTTCTGGCACGAGTGGGCCGAAGGCGGCGCGGACTGGCTCCGGGTCCAGGTCACCGCCGAGGAGTGCCCGCGCATCGACCCGGGGTGGCTGGCGCGGGAGCGGGCGGCCATCGGCGAGTGGTGGTACCGCCAGGAGTACGGCTGCGAGTTCGTCGACAGCGCCGACCAGGTCTTCGCCCAAGAAGACGTCCTGCGCGCCCTGAGCGACGAGGTCCACCCCTTGTTCGACCGGATCGCCTCATGAGCACCTTCATCCTGGGCCTCGACCTGGGGCAGGCCAACGACTTCACCGCCCTGGCCGTCCTCGAGAAGGCCTGGCCCGAGGACGAGGGGATGGAGACCTCCCGCTACGACGTGCGGCACCTGGAACGGATGCCGCTGGGGACGCCGTACCCGGGCATGGTGGCGCGGGTCGGGGAGCGGGTGCGCGCGCTGGCGGACCTGGGGAGCGGCCCCACCCTGGTCGTCGACCAGACCGGGGTGGGGCGGCCGGTGGTCGACCTGCTGCGCGCGGCGTCGCTGCCGTGCCGGCTCGTGCCCGTCACCATCACCGCCGGGCAGGCGGTGACGCAGGTGGAAGAGCCGGTCGGGCGGACGACGCAGGCCGGCTTCCACGTCCCCAAGCGCGACCTGGTCGGCACCCTCGCCATCCTGCTCCAATCCGCACGCCTGCGCGTGGCCCAGGAGCTGCCCGAGGCGCAGCTGCTGGTGCAGGAACTGCTCAACTTCCGGGTGACGATCTCGGCGAGCGGCCGCGACACCTACGGCGTTGGGGAGGAGTGGCGGGAGGGGGCGCACGACGATTTGGTGCTGGCCGTGGCCCTGGCCGCCTGGTACGGCGAGCACGCGCCAGCCGCCGCCGATGGGGGCCCTCGCCTTCGGCGCGGCGAAGCGCAAGCCGCCGGGCCCGGTCCTCACCAGCGGCCGCTCCCGGCGCTAGGATCGGGGCCACGCAGCCATGCCCCGTCGGCTTGCTACTCCAATATAGTTGCTATATAATAGCAATATCGTAATCGCGCCGAGGGCCGACGCGACGAGGGCCAGCGATGGACCGGGTGTTCCTATCGGAGTGGCGCCGTTACCGCGCCGTGAGCCAGGCCGATCTGGCGCAAAAAGCCGGGGTGACGCAGGCGACCATCAGCCGCCTCGAGCAGCCCGACCCGCCCGTTGCCCGCCCCAGCACGATCCGCAAGCTGGCCGCCGCGCTCGGGATCGCCCCCCACGAGCTGTACGCGCCGCCGTCCATCCCCCAGGAGCACGAGCCACGATGACCAAAGCCAACGGACATTCCGAGGGCGGGATCGCCACCGCGCTCGTCTACACCCGGGTCAGCTGCGAGGAGCAGGCCCGCGACGGGGTCAGCCTCGATGCCCAGCTGGCCGAGTGCCGCCGCTACGCCGCCCAGCGCGGCTGGGTGCTGGGACAAGAGTTCCAGGACGTGCTGTCCGGCAGGCGCGACGACCGTCCCGCCTACCAGGCCCTGCTGGCCGAGGCGCGGCGGCTGCGGGGCGCGGGGCAATCGGCGGCGGTGGTGGTCTTCCGCCTGGACCGGCTGGGGCGGCGCATCCTGGAGCGGGTGCGCTGCCGGGAGGAATTGAAAGAGCTCGGGGTGCCGGTGCACTCCGTGCGCGAGGGCGGCGAGGTCAGCGACCTCGTGGCCAACATCCTCGCCTCGGTGGCCGAAGAAGAAAGTCGCTCCCTCGGCGAGAGGGTCGCCGCTGCCAAACGGCATATCGCCGACGGAGGCTGGTACGTCGGCGGCCGGGCTCCGTGGGGCTACCGCACGCGTCCCGCTACTCCGGAGGAACGGACCCAAGGGTCGCCGATGTCCGTCCTAGAGATCAATCAGGAAGAGGCTCCTTGGGTTCAGGAGGCGTACCGTCGGGCGGCGCAGGGCGAATCGCTGCAGGCCGTTTACCGGTGGATCCGCTCGCTGCCCCACGCGGCACGGGGCGGCCGCGCGATGCCCTACCAAGCGGTGCGCAAGCTCTTGGCGTCGCCCCACTACGTCGCGCGCCCCCTTCACGGGGATGCCGACGTTCTGGCGCGTCCTTCCGCGCGGTGGCAGGCGCTGGTCGACGACCAAACGTGGCTGCGTATCCGCGAGCGAGTCGCCCAACATCGACGGCTGCCGAGGCAAGCCAGCCAGTGCTACTTGCTCGCGGGCTTTCTGAGATGCCGCCACTGCGGCGAGCGGATGCACGGCCACCAGCGCCGCGGCGTGCCCAAGTACCGCTGCACCGCGGCGCGGCACGGGGCAGAGCCCGGCAAGCAGGCGTGCTACGCCGAGCTGCGCGCCGATGACCTCGACGCAGCGGTGATGGCCGAGGTGCTCCCGGTCGTCGAGGCCGCCGTCTCCGCACTCCCCGAGCTGCGCGAGGCGCTGGACCGGGCGTGGGCCGCGCTGCGGGAACCGGCCACCGTCCAGGACGCGCTGCAGGACCGTCTACGAACCCGCCTCGCGCGGGAGGCCGAGCAGGCGCGATCGCGTTTGACCAACGCGGCGGTGCTGTTCGCCGACGGGCAGATCGACAAGCTCGGCTACGAGCTGCTGCGCGACAAGGCCCAGGCCGACCTGCGCACGGCCACCGAGGCGCTCGACGGGCTGCAACCGGCCGCGCCACGAACCGAGCTGCCGCCGCTGGAGATCGTCCTTGCCGCAGCAGAGGGATGGGGCGCGGCGATGCGGGAGGGCGACGTGGCGGCGCGGCGGGAGGTGCTGGCGGCGCTGGTCGAGCGGGTGGTGCCGGTGCAGGTGGGGCGCGGACGCTACGGGGTGGAGATCGTTTGGACGCCGCTGGGCGACGGACTGCAGGCGGCCGTCGTCCCCGGCCCTACCGGTGCCCAGGTTTCCGCAGCGTAGCCTCCATCGGCGACAGCCGCAGCGTTGAAGGGCGTTGCCCGAGGCGCGGTGAGTCGCGGCCAATGCGGATTGTCCGCAAATGCCATCGAATAACCGGAGCATTGAGGCGCAGATCAGGGTACGGTAGGGTGTAGAGCATCCATCTCTCGCGACTGTAGCGGCACGACCTCGACGCACGAGTGGGGGATCATGGTGGATCGGGTGCTGATTAACGGGGTGGAGCTGGAGTATGAGGCGCGGGGCGATGGCGAGCCCGTGCTGCTCATCCATGGAGGATTCCTGGCGGATGCCTACGCCCCGCTCCTGGACCAGTCCATCCTCACCGATCGCTACCGGCTCATCCACTATCACCGCCGTGGCTTCGCGGGCAGCAGCCGGCACACAGGACCCTGCAGTATCAGCCAGCAAGCCGCCGATGCGTGTGCGGTCCTCGACCATCTCGGCGTTGCGCCTGCCCATGTGGTCGGGCACTCCTACGGCGGCACCATCGCCTTGCAGTTGGTGCTCGATGCGCCCCAGCGCATCGGATCATTGGTGCTGCTCGAGCCAGGCGGGATCCCCACACCAGGTGGGGAGCGCTTCCAATCCGAGGTAGCACTGCCGGCGCTGGCGCGCTACCAGGCCGGGGACAAGGCCGGCGCCAACGACGCGTTCCTCATTGGGGTCTGCGGGCCGCGCATTCGGGAGGTCGTCGACCAGATGTTGCCACCCGGCGCGTATGCCCAGGCGTTGACCACTGATGCCGACACCTTCTTCGCGACGGAGTGGCCCGCCAGGCTCGATTGGCACTTTGGCCCTGAGGAGGCAGCGCAAATCGAGCAGCCCGTACTGCTGGTGTACGGCACGGAGAGTGAGACAGTGACCCCGATCTATGGCGAGGCGCTGGCGATGCTCGGCGGCTGGTTGCCCCAGGCCGAGCTCGCTGCACTGTCGGGAGCCACGCACGCGTTGCAGATGATGAACCCGGCGGGCATGGCACAGATCCTCTCGGCTTTTCTTGCTCGGCACCCGTTGCCGTCCCCCACGGAGACGTACGATGCGGACGTTTGATGTCTACGGGGCCACCGACACCTTACCCGAGGCGATCCTGGAGGCGATCGCCACGCGCCTGGAAGCGCGCGGCCGCCATCCGGCGATGCAGCGGATGCTGAACGAGTACCTCGCGGCGATGGACATCGACCACGCCACCGACGTCCTGGTCCTCGGCAGCGGCACCGGCGTTGTTCCGCGGTTCCTCGCCGCCCGTCAGGCCTTCGCCGGGACCATCGTCGCCATCGACCAAAGTCCGTACCTGGCGGAGGTCGCCCGGCGACTCGCCGCTGACGAGGACATCGGAGACCGCATCCGCTTCGAGATCGGTGATGCGCAGGACCTCGACGTGCCAGATGCCTCCTTCGACGCAGTGATCGCCCATACGCTCATCAGCCACGTCGCCGATCCCCGGGCCGTCCTCGCAGAGATGCGACGCGTGGTCAGGCCAGGTGGCACGGTCAGCGTCTTCGACGGCGACTACGCCTCGCTCACCTTTGGCCAACCTGACCCGGTCCAGGGCAAGCGTGACGATGAGGCGATCCAGGGGGCCGTCGTCGCCCAGCCCCGGATCATGCGCCAGATGCCCGCGCTCCTGCGCGAGGCAGACCTCACGCTGCTGACAGGCCTCCCCTCGGTGGTCGCCGACATCGGCACTGCGGATTTCTTCGAGCCAGGGCTCGCCTCGTTTCGCCGCCTGCTGCCCCAGTCGGGGGTCATGGACGAGGCGACAGTCAACGCCTGGGTCGATGCGCGGCTGCAGGAATCGGCCGTTGGGACGTTTTTCGGTGCGAGCAACTTCTACGCCTATGTCGCCCGTCGGGACTAGCGATCGCCGCGATGAATCCTTTTGCGGAGAAGTTCGCTTGCCCGCAGTGGTTATGGCGTCTCGATCTCGAGCGCGGCGGATTAGGCGCGCCGGGACGCCTCGAACAGCGTCGCCTGCCTCGGGATCCCGTCGCACTCTTTGACTCGCTCCGTGAAGTGCCGGAACTGGTTGCCAGCCAAATACAGCGCCGTCCGCAGCGCCTTCTCCGCATCCCCGCCGGCGGCGACCTCGACATCATAGCGGCCCAACGCGTCGGAGCCGTGGTCGACTAGCTCCTCCATCCGCGCCCGCGACCGCTTGAGGTCGCCCCGGTGTCGCCGGCATTGCTCCTGTTCCCGTGTTCCCATAGACCGCTGGCCGGTCAACCGCTCTCTGCAGAGCCCCAACCCGAGCGGGCGATCTCAATTGTCGCGGGTGTAGGTGCACCCCGTGCCCGTGCCGCCGCGCCACCGCGAGCAGGCGAGGGACGGGCCATACGGTCCCGTCCGCGGGGAGCAAGTAGCCGGCCCGGCAGCTAGGGCATGGTTCCGCCAATTGCTGGCAGTCGGTACAGCGGGGCGCGGGGTCGTTGGTGCCCCGTTCGTTGCCTACTGCGTACGCAAGCGATCGGTTCGGGAATCGCACCGGGGCGCTGCGCCGCGCTCAAGAGTCGTGAGCCTGACCGGCCCCCGTCCGTCGCTCGAATGCGTGCTCGGAACGGTCTCCTGATCTTGCGCCAGCAATCACCGTCTCACGCAAACGGGGAATCGCGCCGTCCCAGGTCACGACCTCCGATGCCCCGCGTCCGATGCGATACACTGCGGTGGAGTTGAAATCCCGCTCGCGGAGCCGATGGCGCTCGATAGGCGCCAGCGCTCGGGTTTGGTTCGGGTCGTCAGGAAAGGGAGTCCGGCCATGGCATCGATCGCGGCGATTGCCGAGAAGTTCTTTGTCGCCTGCGAGACCGGCAAAGGGTGGCAGGAGTGCCAGGCCTACTGCCATCCCGACGCGACGTTTTCGGTCCAAGCCGACGCGCTGGCCGGCGTCGAGACGCTCGAACAGTACGCCGAATGGATGAAGGGGTTGTTCACGCCTGTCCCTGACGCCGGCTATGAACTCAAGTCGTTCGCCACGGACGAGGCCCGGCGGATCGTCTGCGCGTACGCGGTCTTCTCGGGCACGCACACCGGCGAGGGTGGGCCGGTCCCGCCGACGGGGAAGAGCACGCACACGGACTACGTCTACGCGATGCAGTTCGACGGCGACAAGATCCGGCACATGACCAAGATTTGGAACGACGGATTCGCCCTCAAACAGCTGGGGTGGGCCTGATTCACCGTGAGCGGGCTTGCCGCTCCGGAGCCTCATGCGCGGACCGGAGACCGGTTCGGGCATCGCATTGGGACTCGGCGCCAAGCGGAAAACGCTTGAGCCTGACCGATCCGCTTCCGTCGCTCCAGTGCATGCCCGAAACGATGTCTCGATCTTGCACGAAGGGGCACGGTCGCCGTCGGGCCGCGCCCCCCCTCACGACGGGGGTGTCGCCCGTGGGTCATGCCTCGGGCCGCACCCAATTGCTCGGGCAACGTTATCCAGCGGAGGCCAGTCAGGGCAGGATCCAGAGCGTGGGGGTCCACGGTCCGAAAGCCGGTTACCCCGTCGCCGCACCGGTCTCCGGCGCCAAGAGTCGCTCTTGCTGCGCTCTGGCCTGGCGACGACGAAGCGCCCCGGGTGCCGCCGCCTCCGAGAGGTCGGCGCGCCGCGCCTGTTCGCGACGGACCACGCCTCCCCGCAGCCGTTCCCGCCGCCGTTGGAGGACATCGCGTGGCGCCCGGCCCAGCGCTTGGCGCCCTACCGGCCGCGGCGAAGGCGCCGCGACGAGGCCTGTCAAGAGCGGCTCTTCGTCCCGGGGGGTGATGCCTCGGTTGGCTGAAGCTGGGCGGATGCGCTGGCTACCCCTGCCGGCCAGCGATATTCCCCAACCCTGTCTCGGAGGTCATGACGAGGTGTGCGGTGGGACCAGACCTCGTTTCTTGGCGCCCCCGAAGCGCGCGCGCCCGAGCCGCCCCGACCGCGCGCGGTCGACGAGGCGTTGGCCACGGCCGCGCACGCCGTCGATGCGCACAGCCGGCGCCGCGCTCGATCGCCTCCACGCGCAGTTGGCGCAGCAAGCGGAACAGCGCGGGCGACGCGCCGTGCCAAAGCGGCCGCCGCGCGCCGCCGGCACGACCGGCTAGCGCGCACCGCCGCGATCGCCGAGTTGGCGAGCTGCGCGGGGTGACGCGGTCGGCGACTCCGTTGAGGCGCCGAACAGGGTGGTCTGCCGCACGGGCTCGTCGCAGTGGGGCGGTTTCTCGGTCAAATAGCGGATGGGGTTGCCGACCAGCCGGGTCGACATCCCGATGCTTCGTGAGTTCGCCGAGCGCCTGTTGCAGCTTGCGGGCGAGGTTACGGAGCCTCCGCCGCCCTACGACGAACTTGACCACTTGGGGTTCATGACGCTCGGCTTCGTGAGCAAGCGGATGGAGCGCCTGCGTTCGGTTTGCGTCCGCGTCGACGCAAGGCGAGACCGGGATGCTGCCCACATCCGCACCCCATGTCGTGGCGAGGCTTGGCGTGGCGGTGCCTACGGGCGGGACCGACCAGGCCGGGGTCCTTCCTCGGCGGCCGGCCGGAGTTGGCAGAGGTAGGAGCGGTGGGGGACCGAGCCGCTGACCGGGTCGATCGCCGCGTTGCCGATGACCAGGTTGAGGTTGGCCCCGTCCGCGCTGAACGGGTCGTAGGCGGGGGCGCCGATCTCGGGGCAGGCCTGCCACCAGCCGTGCTGGCCGCACACCACGCGCGGGTCCAGGCTCTCGTTCAGGCGGGCGCGGGCCCGGACGGCCCCCTCCGGCGTCTCGATCGCCACCCAGTCGCCCGGGGCGATGCCGCGCGCCGCGGCGGCGTCGGGATGGAGCTCGACCTCCGGGTCGCGTGCCCGCCTGCGCAGGCTGGGCAGGGCGCGGTGCTGGCTCTCGCAGAACTGCGTGCTCTTGGCGCAGGTCAGGATCAGCGGGTAGCGCGCGGCGAGGTCCGGTCGGGACACGGGGCCGACGAGCGGCTCCTCGTAGTCCGGCAGCGGCGGGTAGCCGTGCTCGAGGAAGGTCTCGGAGTAGAGCTCGATCTTGCGGGTCGGCGTGGCGAAGCCGGTGGGGGCGCCGTCCGTTCTCCTCGGCGTACTTGCGGTAGCGCGGCTGCAGCGGCACGCGCACGCCGCCGGGATGCGCGCGGAGGGCGTCGAGCGAGACGCCGGAGGGGCCGAGTTGGTGGCGGTAGGCGGCCTCGATGTCGCCGTCCCAGAAGTGGGCGCCGAGGCCAAGCCGGCCGGCGAGGTCGAAGACGATCTCGGTGTCGCGCCCGGGCCTCGCCGCGGGGCGCGACCACCGGCCGCCGCAACTGGACGAGCGACTGCGCCTCCGCGCTCGACGTCGAAGCCGATCTTGAGCGCCTCCCGCTCGAAGGGGGTGGCGACGGGCAGGACGACGTCGGCCAGCTCGGCGGTCGGGTTCATGAAGAGGTCGGCGTGGACGTAGAAGTCGAGCGCCGCCAGCGCCGGCGCGGCCGCGTACGCCGTCCGCGTGGGCAAGGAGGAGGTTGGCGCCGAAGCCGACGAGGCCGCGCACGGGGTAGGGCTGCCCCTCCAGGATGGCGCGGTAGATGCTCGTCCGTGGTGACGAGCTCCAGCTCGCG
This sequence comes from uncultured Chloroflexia bacterium, assembly GCA_963762985.1. Taxonomy (GTDB): domain Bacteria; phylum Chloroflexota; class Chloroflexia; order Thermomicrobiales; family UBA6265; genus JACCXM01. Next base: position 155,583 of record CAVXMK010000027.1, on the reverse strand, counting down.
GGGCCCAGGGGCCGCTCGGCCAGCCCGAGGGCGTGGGCGCGCCGCTCCGCAGAGATGAACTCCTTGCCGTCGACGTTGGCGGAGGGCACGGTCGGGAAGAGCACGTTGCCGCCCGGCGCGTCGAAGCTGCCGGTGAGCGTGTAGAGCAGCGCGAGGGCGCGGGCGAACTGGGTGACGTTGGTGTGCTGCTCGACCCCGCTCCAGGCGAAGTAGGCGACGGGCCGCGCCTCCCAGAGCAGGCGGGCCGCCTCCTCGACCTGTTCGCGTGGAACCCAGGTGATCGACTCGACCGCTTCCGGGGGGTAGCGCCGGCAGAGATCGGCGGCGAGTTGGAACGCGGGCCGGCAGGCAAGATCGCCTCCCGGCGTGGCAATGGCGTGCTCGCCGAAGAGGGCCGGCTCGGCGCCGTCCCGCTCGTAGCGGCCGGTCGACGGATCGTAGAGGAGCGGTTGCGACGTGGCGTCGTCCCAGGCGACGTACCGTCCCGCGCTACCCTCAGGGGAGAGGTCGCGCTCGGTCAGCAGGCGGCCGGTGTCCGCGCGCACGAGCAGCGGGCCGTTGGTCCAGTCGCGGACGAAGGCGCGGTCGTACCAGCCGCGCTCGATCATGACGCCGGCGATGCCGAGGGCGAGCGCGCCGTCGCTGCCGGGCCGCACCCGCAGCCAGAGGTCGGCCTTATTGGCGAGCCCGACGCGGCGGGGATCGACGACGATCAGTCGCGCGCCGCGCTTCAGCGCCGCGACGGTGGCCGTCGCGTGGGCGAGGCGGGCGAGGCTGGGGTTGTAGCCCCAGAAGAGGATGCAGCCGGCGTGCTCCAGGTCGGGCATGGCCGTGCCGCTGCCGAGCCCGAAGCCGACGCCGAAGGTGAAGAGCGGCGGCCGCGCGGCCCCAGCCGCACAGCTCCATCGAGAGGGCAGAGGTTCGGCGAGCCGAACGCGCGCATCAGGCGTTGGACCCAGTGCAGCGGAGTCGGCGATCGCGGAGGTGGAGGGCGAGGCGCAGGTAAAGACGACGCTCTCGGGGCCGTGCTCGTGCGGCCAGCCGCCGCAGGTTCGCGGCGGTGAGGTCGAGCGCCTCGTCCCAACTGATGCGCTGCCAGCCGGGATCTGGATCGCCCTTCGGCCGGGTGCGCTTCAGCGGATAGAGCAGCCGGTCCGGGTGGTAGACCAGTTCCGGGGCGGCCCGCCCCTTGGCGCAGAGCGCCTGGCCGGTCGGGTGCGACGGGTCCGGCTCCAGGGCCACGAAGCGGCCGTCCTCGACCACGGCGACCGACCCGCAGCGGGAGATGCACAGCGCGCAGTAGCCGGGAATCCGCTCGACGCTCGGCTGGGTCGTCATGCGCGCCCTCCTCTGAGTGGCTGCGCGGACTGAGGCCCCCAGTGTACCGTGCTAGCCGCGACCCGCCACGGGTGATGGCCGACGCCGACAGGTGACTCGGCCGTGCGACCACCCCGTGCACTGTCGCAAAAACGACCCGTTCCGAGACGGGTCACGAGGCCGCGGACGTGGGCGGCGCGCCGCGTCTCGAAAACCTTCGTTTGCGGGACGGCCGCGTGCGGCCTGCTGTGTCCCCCAACGCCCGGCGGCGCCACTTTGCCGCGTCCTGGCCGGCCGCGGCAAAGTGGCCGCCCGAGGTCGGTTGTCGGGTTAGGCCGGCGTTCTGGCCGTGATCTGCTCGGCGAGGTAGGCGGCGTCGTCGCCAACGCCGTAGAGGAAGGACGACTTGATCGTGTACATCCTGCGCAAGCCGAGGAAGTAGAGGCCCGGGGAGGCGGTGACGCCGCGCCGCTGGATCGGCTCGCCGTTCTCGTCCAGGGCCGGCGCACGGAGCCACCCGAAGTCGGAGCTGAACCCCGTCGCCCACACGACGGTGGCAATGCCGCGTGCGGCCAGGTCGAGCTCGAGGATCGGTGGCCGGCGGCGCCAGGCCGTCGATGCGGCGGGGACCGGCCCCTCATCCGCCGCCGCCTCGAGCCCGGCGCGCTGGATGTGGACGTCGATCATGCGCGCGAGGATCTCCCGCGACTCGTCCCAGCGCGCCAGGCTCTCCCGGAGGTCGTCGGCGAACAGGAGCGTCCCGCCCTCGGCGCCCCGCAGGCGGCCCAGCAGCCGCACGCCCGCCGCGGCAAAGCGGTCGTAGTCGAGGTCGTACCCGCCCCGCACGCCGGTCAGGACGGCCGCGCAGCCGTAGGCGGGATCCAGGAAGTGCCGCCGGCCGACCTCGTCCAGCAGGCCCATGGCATCGAACCAGGCGACGAGGTCCGTGCCGCGGTAGCGGCGCGGCCAGCGCTGGCAGCGGCCGATCGAGAAGTAGACCGTGCGCCCGCTCTCGGACAGGTCCTCGCAGATCTGACAGCCGGAGGCGCCGGACCCGACGACCAGGACGGCGCCCGGCGGGAGCTGGGTGGGGTTGCGGTAGTCCCGGGACGGCAACTGCCGGATGCCTGCGGGCAGCGCCGCGCTCGCGGGCGGCATCCGCGGCTGGTGGAACGGCCCGGTCGCCACGACCACGTTGCGCACGGCGATGGTCGCGGCGCGGCCCTGCCCCGAGTCGGTCGTCTCGACCAGGTAGCGTGCGGACCCGGCGCGCGGCTGGACCGACGCGGCGTGCACGCCGCGTAGGCTTCGAGGAACCGGACCACCTCGTCCCGGCCGACGAAGCCGTCCGGGTCATCGCCCCGATAGGCGTAGCCCGGCAGCTGGGTCATCCAGTTGGGCGTGATCAGGGCCAGGGAATCCCAGCGCTCGCTGCGCCAGCGTTCGGCCAGCCGCCCCCGTTCGAGGACGACGTGCTCGTGGCCGAGTCGAGTCAGGCAGGAGCTCAGCGCCAGTCCGGCCTGCCCGCCCCCGATGACGACGGTCTCGATGCGCTCGGGCATCGTGCGACCTCCAGTCCGAGCGCGGATATCGTCGATTGCCAGACCGCCTGCAGAGGCTTCCTCAGTGTGGCCATCATAGGGGCGCGAGCAGGACACGTCAAGCGCAGGGAAGCGCAGGGAACGCCGCGGACGGACAAGCGCTCCGCCACGCCTCGTCGGAACACGGGCGGGCCCCCGTGGCGCGGGAGCGGTTCGTCGCCGCCTCGTCGGCCAGCCAGCCGCGTGCCGCTACGCCATCGAGCCGTTCCCGGTTGATCTGCTCGGCCATGTAACCGACGGTGAGATTGGGGCTCATTGGCGTCATCCTCTCCGTGCCGCGTCGGGCGGCCTTGATCCGGCGATCCGCGCCCCACGGTTCGGGGCACGGTCCCAGCATGCGCCGCGGTGCGGCGCTGGCATCCGGTGACTCCCGGATAACATCCCGGATTTCGCTGTCTCGGTTGCGGCGGGTGTCGGCTACGGGGGTCGTACGGGTACGTAGGCGATGGGGGACGGATTAGTCCAACCCGACGCGGACGGCGTGGGCGGCGGCCTCGGCGCGGGAGGTGACCCCGAGCTTGGCGAGGATGTGCGTGACGTGGGTCTCGGCGGTGCGGGGGCTGACGAACAGCGCGGCGGCGATCTCCGGATTGGAACGTCCCTCGACCAGGAGCCGAAGGACCTCGCGTTCGCGGGGCGTCAGTTGGGATTCGTCTCGGCCAGGGGTCGTCCGCGATCCTGTCGCTTCGGCGGCAATCAGCACCCGGTCCACCTCGGCGCTTGATCTCCTCCGGTCGCATGCGTTTGCCGGCTTCCCACGCCCGATCGTAGGCGTCGTCGCCGATCCGCTGGCGCGCCGCCGCCTCGGCGTGCTCGTAGGCGACGGCTTCGGGCAGGTCGCGTGGACTACCGAAGGACACGGTTTCTGCCGCGCCAAACAGCCGGGCGGTCGACTCCGCCGCACCGATATGGCTCGCCAGCACCGCCACCGCCTCCAGGAACATCCCGTGGTGGTGCCGCAACGCCGCTGGTTGACGCCGACGGGAGATGCTGACGGAGGAGGCCAGCGGCGCGGCCTCGGCTCGTCCTGCTCGCAGGCGATGAGCGCCAAGTAGGTCGAGACTCCATGTGGGAACGAGCGGATCGTCGAGTGCCAGGGCGGCGGCGAGTGCCTCCTCCAAGAGGGCGGTCGCCCGCACGCATGTCTCCCCGGCCATACGCGACGACTCCCAAGTGGTAGTCGGCGACGATCGGTAGCCAAGGATCGCCAGCCTGTTCGGCGAGTTCCCGAGCCAGCGGTGAGTAATCTCTCGGCCGACGCATAGTCTCCCCGATCCTCGGCCATGACGCCGAGCATCAGCGAGGCATCCGCCTCGTAGTGCCACATGGCCGATTGTCCGCGCAAGTGCGCGGGCCTGCTCCAGATACGCGGCCGCCTCGGGAGCGTCCAGCGTCTCCGCCAGGTTGCCGGCGTCGCACAACGCCTTGACGTACTCCTGGTCTTGCTCATCTCGGCTGACCGCGAGCGCCCGTTCCAGCCAGCCCAGTCCCTCCCGATAGTGCCCTACGAGGTACCAGAACCATCCGAGCGCGGCGGCGAGCGTGAGCAAATCCGCCGCCCGGTCGGCTCCGTCCAGCCACGCCAGCGCGGCCCGCAGGTTGGGGTGCTCGGCCTCCAACCGGTCGACGATGTCCGGGTCGGACGATCGGGATGAGGCCCGCCGCCGCCCGGTCGGCGAAGCCCAGGCACCACGCCGCGTGGCGGTCTCGGATCGCTGCCTCCTCACCGGCCGCCGCCAGTTGCTCCAGGCCGAATTCCCGCACCGTCTCCAGCATCAGGTAGCGCGGTTCGCCGCCCGGACCGTCCTCCTCCCGCAGCAGGCTCTGCTCCACCAGTGACGCCACGCCATCCAGGACGTCGATCGCCAGGTCGTCCCCGCCGGCGACCGCCTCGGCCGCCTCCAGCGTGAAGCCACCGACGAAGACGGCGAGCCGGCGAAAGAACCGCTGCTCCTCCGCCGTCAGCAGGTCGTGGCTCCAGGCGATGGCATCGCGCATCGTTTGCTGCCGCGCAGGGAGATCCCGCCCGCCGCCGGTGAGCAGCGGCAACCGTTTCTCCAATCGGGCGAGCAATGCCGACGGCGGAACGACCTTGACCCGAGCGGCGGCAAGCTCGATCGCGAGGGGCAGTCCGTCCACGCGACGGCAGATATCGAGGAGCACCGCGGCGTTGTCGGGCGTCAGGGCGAAGTCGCCTTTCACCGCTTGCGCCCGCTCCACGAAGAGCCGCACCGCCTCCGAGTCGATGGCGTCCTGAACCGTTGGCGTGTCGCCCGGCATCTGGCATCCCAAGTGGGGGTACGGCGTGTTCGCGCTCAGCCGAGAGGCGCAGGCGCACCCGGCTCGTGACCAGGCACGTGAGACCCGGACAGGTGGCCAACAGGTCGGCCACGAGCGGCGCGGCCTCGACGACCTGCTCGAAGTTGTCGAGCACCAGCAGGAGCTCTCGGTCGCGCAAGACGGCCTGCACCCGGTCGACGAGCAGCTCGGGTCCCGTCTCCCGCAGCCCGAGTGCCTCGGCGATGACCGAGATGACCAAGGACGGGTCGGTGATCGATGCGAGCGGGACGAAGGCCACGCCATCGGGGAAGTGCTCCGCCGCCGACGCCGCGACACTGAGCGCCAGCCGGGTCTTACCGACGCCTCCCGGACCGGTCAGCGTCAGGAGCGGAACGTCGCTCCCGAACGAGCAGTGCGCGGATCACCGCCAGTTCCCGCTCGCGTCCAATCAGCGGGGTGCGGGGCAGCGGCAGGTCGAGAACGGTCGGCTGGAAGGCAACGAGGCGGTCATGGCACCTCTGGCCGAGGACCTGACACGCACCGGGGATGATAGCGCCGTACCGTAGGTAGCTCCCTCGTTCGTCATCCTGTCTCACAAAGGACCCGTTCTGAGACGGGTCGCGCGGCAGCGGGCGCGTGCGGCCCGCCCGCGTCTTTGAAAACCTTCGTTTTTGAGACAGCTGAGTCGATTGGGCGGGTGCGAGGCGAGGTTCTCTCCAGGCCGTCAAACCCACAGAATCGGCCCGTCGCGCAGTGCGATCACGCCTGCGCCTCGACGCGCGGCACCAGTCGCAGGCCAGCGGAGACCCACTGCACGCGTCCCTCCACATCACGCACAAACGGCAGCCGCCCCCCATGGGACGCGCCCATGTCCTTGGCCAGGAAGGCGACCGGCACTGGTGGTGCTGCAGGAGGTCGCAGCGCCGGCTGCCACGACCCCGGTTGCTCGATCATCTCCGTGGAGCCTTCCAGACCCTCGCTGCCCTCGCTCTTCACCGTGAAGGTGATCACCATGCCGGGATCGGCGTAGCGGCCGGCATACGCGGCCAACTCCTCCGAGGACAGGGTCACCGTCGGCGCGTCGGCGGGCACGAGCAGCGACTGCATGAGGCCGATCTGACCGACGAGAGGCGCCAGCGCCGGGAACTGGGCGAGAGCGGCGTTCAGCGCCGCGACTGCCGCGAGGCCGCCACCACCCTGGCCATTGGTCAGCACGATCAGCACGAAGCCCTGCTCCGGGATGGCGAAGAAGTCGGTATGTTGGCCGAGGGTGTCGCCACCATGGAAGAAGACCCGCGTCCCGTCGCCGTCCTGCACGAACCAATCCCGGCCCATCTGTATCGAGGTTCCCGGAACAGGCATCGCCGGCTCCCGCATCTGGAGCAGGCTCTCCGGGCTGACCACGTTCGCCGGTCCGGGGACCGTCCCGGCATCGATGTGAAAACGGCCGTAGCGAAGCACGTCGCGGGTGGTCGACCAGATACCACCGGCGGGATCGACCGAGCGCGGAACCCAGAGCGGCGTGATCACGCTGAGCGCCGGCGTGCCATTGATCGGCATGGCTACATGCCCGTCGGCGTAGGGACGCTGGCGGACCGCGTCATGGGCCAGCAGGCTGTCCTGCAGTCCCAGTGGCTCCAGCAAGAGGTGCTCCATGGCCGCGTTGTAGATCGTACCGGTGGCCACCTCGATCAGCCGCCCCAGAACGGTGAAGGCGGCGTTGTTGTAGGAGAAGAACGCGCCGAGCGGGAAGATCTGGGGCAATTGCGGCAGCCGCTCGGCGACGTAGCGGGCGATGGCGTCATCATCTTCACCCGTATCGAAGCCCTCATCGCCGTAAAACCCGGCCGAGTGGTCGAGGAGGTTGGCGACGGTGACCCTCGGCCGCGGCCGCCTCATCGATCAGGGTCAACTCGGGGAGGTAGGTGCGTACCGGAGCATCGAGCTCTAGGGCTCCGGCATCGATGAGATGCCAGATGGCGGTGGCGGTGTAGGTCTTGGTGAGGGAGCCGATCTGAAAGAGTGTTTCGGGCGTGACCGGTTCCAACGAGGAGAGGCTGGCCAGACCGACGGTGGCGTGCTCTTCGCGATCGCCGGCGAGGAGACCAATAGCGGCGCCGGGTACCTGATGCTCCTGCATAGCTGCGACCAGCGCTTCGACCACGGTGCGGAATTCCGGCGAGGCTTCTGCGGCCAGGGTGCTCGCTAGCGACAGTGGCGGTGGTGCTGCGGTGGTGGCACCAGCGACGGGTGTGCCTGCGGGGGCCTCGACGGGGATTGGGGAGGCAATGGGGGTGACCTGGGCGGCCGAGCGCCGGGCAGGACCCGCGGTAACGGCCAGGGCTGTGGCACTCGCGGCCAGCGATAGGGCACGACGGCGAGACAGTCGGGCGGAGCAGAACGGGGAGGGATCCATGCAACCTCCTTCTTCGTGGCGTGTCCACGCTTCTCAGATACGATAGTGCGCGATGGGGACGAACCGGTCCATCCGGACATGTACTCTATCGAATAAGCGATAAGTATTTCGTTGCTGCACCATGACCGTTGCGTCACCTCTCGACGGAGCACCACGAACCGTCCCACCGTCGCAAAAACGGCCGTATGTGCGATAGACCGCGACGGGCCTCGAAGTGCTGAGTTTAGGTAGGAATGAGTGTCGCACAACCCTTCTCGGAATCAAGGCCTCGCTACTTGCCATTTCCCAGACCTTTTGAGACGGAGCCGGTCGGTATTTCAAACCTCCGGTTGAGGCAGGCATCTCCGACCCGCAAGCGGCAGCGGTTGACGGCGCTGGGGGCGCAGGAGCAGGCGCGGCGCGGGTCGCCGAAATAGCCGCAGGGGCGGCGGTCCGTCGCCCCGACCGTGACAAAAGCGTCGCAATCGATCCCTAGAGGCGGCCTTTACGCTAGTGGTGCCGCTGCCGAAACGGGCGGCGAACGCACGCCGAGGTCGCGGGGGCGCGTCGATGGCGGCAGGCGGAGCACGCGGACCGCCGGACGGACGCCGGTCGGCCGACGGGCGCAAGCGGTCCCAGCAGACAGGCGTTCGCGCGGTTGGCGCTCATCCTGGCGGCGGGTCTCGGCTCCGCGTTGACGGCGGTTCGCCAAACGGCAATCATTCACGCAGCGCACGTAAAGCACCTGTTGGCCGAGGCTACCCATGGGCGCAACGCCTCCGCAGCGGTCGCCGTCTGAGCCGGTCCCACTCAGCCCCCTCACACGACGTGGGCGCTCTGTCGCTCGTCTTCCCACACCGCTGACGCACCTCGTCGGGCGAGGGAGAGAGGTCGCCGATATTCGCGGTCTTCTCCTCCGCGCCGACGTCCGCTTGTTGACCCTGACTGGTCCGGGCGGCGTCGGCAAGACCCGGCTGGCGCTCCACGTCGCGGCGGGCATCGTGGACGGATTTAGCGATGTCTATTTCGTCGAACTCGCATCAATCGCGGACCACGAGCTGGTCGGGTCGGCCATTGCCCATGCGCTCGGGATGCGAGAATCCAGCGATCAGCCCATGGTCGCGCGGCTCGAGACGTTTCTGCGCGGCCGGGATGTCCTGTTGGTGCTCGACAATTTCGAGCACCTCGTCGCGGCGGCGCCCGTCGTCGCCGACCTCCTCGCGGCCTGTCCCCAGTTGACGGTCCTCGTCACCAGCCGGGCGGTCCTCCATGTTTCTGGCGAGCACGACTACCTGGCGCCTCCCCTACAGCTCCCGGACCTTGCCTGCGCGCCGGGCGCCGCGGACATCGCCCGGTACGAGGCGGTCCTCCTGTTCGTCGAGCGTGCTGCGGCGGCAAAGGCCGACTTCGTCCTCACCGAGGCGAACGCCGGGGCGGTAGCCAACATTTGCCACCACCTCGACGGTCTCCCCCTGGCCATCGAGTTGGCCGCCGCGCGAAGCGCGCTCCTGCCGCCGGCCGCGCTCCTGGCGCGACTGGAGCCCCGGCTGCCGCTCCTGACCGGGGGTCCTCGCGACCAACCGGACCGGCTGCGAACGATGCGCGCCGCCATCGCCTGGAGCCACGATCTGCTCACGCCTGAGGAGCAGGCGCTCTTTCGTCGCCTCGCCGTCTTCGTCGGCGGCTTCACCCTCGAATCGGTCGAGGCGGTATGTGGCGGGACGCTGGACCTCCTGGCCTCGCTCGTCGACCAAAGCCTGGTTCATCCGCTGGCCGCGGCGAGCGGCGGACGGCGTTCCGGCGACCTCGGAGAGCCGATCGATGTCGGGGCGGAAACGACCCCCCGATTTACGATGCTGGAAACCATCCGCGAGTATGAACTGGCCTGCCTCGCCGCCAGCGGGGAGGCGGAGGCCACGCGACGAGCCCACGCTGCCTGGTTCCTCGGGTTGTCCGAGACCGCAGAGCCGCTGCTTGCGGGGCCGGACCAGACCGCCTGGTTCGACCGGCTGGAGATCGAGCACCCGAACCTGCGGACGGCGCTCGCCTGGTATCGGGATGGCAGCCACATCGAATCGGCGCTGCGGCTAGCCGGGGCGCTCGGCCGCTTCTGGTGGATGCACGGCCACCTCGCCGAGGGCTTGGGTTGGCTGGAGGATCTGCTTGCCGCGGCCGAGGGCGAGGCGGTGGGAACGGTTCCGCCGGCGGTGCGCGCCAAGGCGCAGACCGCAGCCGGCATCCTTGCCTGCATTCAGGGTCGCCTCCAGGAGGCGGCCGCCCACCACTCGGCGGCCCTGCGCCTCTACGAGGAAGCGGGAGACGCGTGGGGTGTCGCCTTCGCGTTCCAAGGCCTCGGCGTGCAGGCAGTCCTGCAGACGGAGTACGAGCGGGCAACCGTGCTCTACGAGGAGGCGCTGGCGCGGTTCCAAGCGATCGGCGACGCCTGGGGGATCGGCGGGACCCTGATGAACCTCGGCTGCCTGGTGGGCGATGCGGGCGACGCGGTGCGGGGAGAACACTTGTTGACCGAGAGCCTGGTGCCGCTGCGCCAGTCGGGCGACGCGGACCGCCTCGCCCGCGCCCTCGTCAACCTGAGCGAGCACGCATTCGATCGGGGTGACGACGCGCGCGCGGAGCAACTGCTCAACGAGGGCCTGGCCTTGCTGCGGCCACTGGGCCAACGGGAGGTCATCGCCTACGCGCTGGGCGTCCTGGGACTCCTCGCGTTTCGTCGAGGAGACACCGCGCGGGCGATGGCGAACCTGGCTGAGAGCTTGACTCTCTGCCGCGAAATCGGCGCCCGGCATTGGACTGCCCAGACGTTGGAGCGATTGGCTGCCGTAACTGTGGTCGACGGTCGAGCCGCGCTGGCCGCGCGGCTGCTGGGCGCGGCGGCAGCCCTGCGCGAGGCCACCGGACGTCGCGTGCCGCCGGCGGAGCGGAGCGGCGTCGAGGCGACCACGGCCGCCGCGCGCAGCGCCGTGGGCGAATCGGTCTTCGCGACAGCCGAGGCCGAAGGGCGGGCGCGACCGGAAGCAACAATTGCCGAGGCGATCTCGGTCACTTCGGCAGCGTCCCTAACCGGCGAAGAAGCGTCCCCATCGGGCGATCCTACCGCGTTGCGTCCGGGGGAGCAACGAGCGACCTCCAGCCCCGGCGACGCAAGCGCGGCAGGCTCCCGTCTGACGGCGCGCGAACTGGGCGTACTGCGGTTGCTGAGCGAGGGACAGACCGACCGCGAGATCGCAGAAGCGCTCTCGATCAGCCCCCGCACGGTCGAGACGCACGTCGGGCGCATCCTCACCAAGCTGGGGCTGCACAGCCGGACCGCGGCCGTCGCCTATGCCGTTCGTCACGGCCTCGCCTAGCGGTCCCGGTCTTCTCGCATGATCGGGACTCCGTAGAATCCCGGACACTGCGAACGTCTGACTGGCAAAAATGACGTGGTTTCCCGGATGTGGTTGGCGCTGCGGATGGCTAGCATGCAGGGAGGCGCCGTTTCCGAAACTCCGTTACGACCGAGGACACGCCTATGCATCCCACACCCGTTGACGTCCTCACCGTCACCCTTCGTCAATGCCATTCGCGGCGCCGGATGACGCAACGTTTCGGCCGCATGGTTTTCCGGGCACTTCCCGGCGACTGCTCTCGCGTGCCCCCGCCTCCCTCGGTATCGCGCCAGTAGCCCTCTCCGACGTAGTAACTGCGCGGCGTGTTTCCTTTGCGCCGCTGCCCTGAATGCAGAACCTGCGGCCTTGCCACCGACTGACCCAGCGGAGGTGCATCATGAAAACCGATTGGATCGATGACCTCACGCGAACCCTGAGCCGCAGCGGATCTCGGCGCGCAGGGTTCCGGGCCTCGGCGGCCGCACTGATCGCCGGGGTCGCGGCGAATTTCTCGCCACCGACGGCCCCGACCAAGCGCAACAAGAACCAGCGCAAGCGAAAGAAGCCGAAGCAGGGCAAGGGCGATCGCAAGCCTACAGGAAGCTGCCGGCTCGATCAGACCACCGATGCGTCCGTCTTGCTGGTGGAGGCCGCGGATACCTTCGAAGGCAAACCCCTGACGTTGGTGCATCGTGCGACGTTGCCGGAGGTCGGCGACTTCACCCAACAGATGGTCGTGAAGCTGGGACAGCAGCTCGTGGCCCAGTTTGACCTCGACAAGCCGGCCGGCGCCGCATCCCGGCTCCGCGCCCGATACGGCATCGGGTTCGACGGCATCCAGGACTCGGAATACATCATCGACGGCAGCCGGATAACCATCGGCGGCGCGATCGACGGCCGCGAACTGGTTCCGCGCCCCGTTGAGGACGCCGCCCGCGATCCGAACGGTTGGCAGTTCGCCGATGGCGGTCCGGCGCCGGAAACGGAGACCGATCCCCGCCTCCTGTCCGCCGTCCGGTCGCTCCTGGATCGGGCAGGCGAGGAGATAGTCAGCTGCGCCGGAGCCCAGCCTCGCGCCACTGCCGCGACCTCGGCGATGCTGGAATCGGGGCTCGGGTTCTCCCAAATGCCGGACTGGCTCGGCGTTGGCGTCGCCCATGCCGAGAACGCCAAGAGGAAGCGCAGAGCAAGGAAGCGCCCGAGGAGTGTCGGCGCAGAAACCAACCCCACGGTCTGCGACGGAGCGGACGAGTTGTGCCTGGTGTGCTGGGGAGGCTGTTGGAGCACCAATGCCGCGTGCTGTTTGGCATCGTTCGGCGTCGGTTGCCTCGTGTGCTACTTGGCCTATGAGGAATGTCTCGACACGTGCAACGAGGGCGTGTGCTGTCCGGTCGAATGCGGCAACGATCTGCCGAGCAGTTGCTGTTGCGAGGGCGAAACGTGCTGCGAAGGCAATTGCTGCGAAAAGGACGAGACTTGCTGGCCGGGGGGCGTTTGCTGCAAGGACGGACTCGACTTTTGTGATGGCAAGTGCTGTCCCCAGGGAAAGTTCTGCAAGGAAGACGTCTGCTGCGGGCCGAACGAAGCCCCCTGCTTTGGCGAGTGCTGCCCATCAGGCGAGACGTGCCGGGAGCCGGGACTCTGTTGTCCACGCGAGGTCCTCGATTGCGACGGGGTCTGCTGCCCAAGCCACCTCGATGAATGTCAGGACGGCGTGTGCTGCCCGGCCGGCCAGGTCGTCTGCGGCACGACGTGCTGCGAGGTCGATGCCATCTGCAAGCCGTCGGAAGGCGGGGGCGAACTGAAGGTGTGCTGCCCGCCGGACCAAGTGTGCAACCAGGTCTGCTGCGACGACCTGAGCCGCTGTTTCGACCCCGAGCACTCCGAGTGTTGCTCAATCTTCCATCAGGTCTGCAACGGGGTCTGCTGCGATCTGGGCGAGGTCTGCCTGGGTCGCGCGTGCTGCCCGGCCGGTCAGGTCTGCGGCCAGACCTGCTGTCCAGCCGGCAACTTCTGCGGAGACCCGGCGGCCGCGGATTGCCGTGCCTGCGACGAGGGACACAACCCTTGTCCGTTGGACATCGAAGGGGCGCCGAACTGCTGCCCCAAGGACACGCTCTGCTGCGGCAACGGTGACTGTTGCCCACCGGGCGTCGGGTGCTGCGACAAGGGCGGCGGGCTGAAGTGCGATCCGAACTGCCTGAAGTAGGGCGCTAGTGGGGAGCCTCGACTCCGGGCGCGATCGCCACACCTGGGCACAGTGAGAACGACCAGAGAAGCCTGCGATGGACGAGACCAGCTTCGACCAGACTTTAAAAATCCTCGCAGAATCTAGCGGGCGACGCAGCGCCGTGCGCTTGCTAGGCGCAGTCGGAATGGTGGTCCTCGCCGCACTCGGCCTGGCGGATGGCGCTAGTACCAAGAAGACCAAGGATGGTGGCAAGGGCAGCGGCGGCAAGAGGGCCAACGGTAAGGACAGGAACCGCAACCGGAACACCAAGCGCAACCGCAATGCCAGCAACGGTCATCCGCAAGCCCCAGAGGAAGCGACGCCAGCCCGACCGACCGGACCCGACGAGACCGGCGAAGCTGAAGACGGCGCGCCGGACGAATCGGTAGATCATGGCGGAACGGTGCAGGCAGAGAAAAAGAAGGGGAAGGGGAAGCGAGGTCCTACCGGCCCGACTGGACCGGCGGGCGGCGGGACCGGCGGCCAGGGGTTGACGGGTCCGACTGGCCCGGCGGGTAACACTGGCGATACCGGCCCGGCCGGCCCCCAAGGCGTGCAAGGCCTGTCGGGAGCACAAGGGGCAACGGGACCACAAGGCAACCAAGGACCGCCTGGTCCCCAGGGTGTCCAAGGCAACCCGGGGCCCACTGGGCCGCCAGGCGCGCCCGGACCAGTAGGCTCACGCGGCGATCAAGGACCGCCGGGACCGACTGGTCCCCCTGGCGCAGATGGCGACGACGGGGCAATGGGTCCCACAGGACCCACTGGCGCACCGAGTACCGTGCTGGGTCCGACCGGCCCCACCGGGTCGACGGGCGGGACTGGACCGACCGGAGCAACTGGCGCCACCGGTCCAGTGGGGATCAGTGGGGCCGCCTTCGCCACAGTCGCAACCGGCCAGGCTACAAGCTCGTCGAGTTACACGGACCTCGCCACCTTCGGACCAACCGTGACGGTCATGGTTCCGGCATCGGGACGGGTGCTGGTGACCCTGACCGCATACCTCGAGCCCCTGAGCACTATCTTCAACTTCGCGTTCATGAGCTTCGTTTCGACTGGCGGCGGTGGCGATGTAGCGGCCGATGACGATCGATCACTCTCATGTTCCCAAGTCCCCTCCCAAGGAAGCGCGACGTATCCGGTCGCGGGACTGAGTCCCGGCAACCATACGTTCACCGCTAAGTACAGATCGTCCACGTCCAGCGGAGCGGCCTTCAAGGACCGTTCCATCATCGTGATCCCACTTCCGTAGCGGGGGCGCTGGGGATGCGTTGCGTCAGTGGCGCCACTCCTCGGCGGAGTTGATTGGTGCCACGGCGGAGGTGACCATCATGGACAAGAACCGGTTCGATGCATTCACCGTCGTGCTGACGCATCTGACGCGGCGGCGTCAAGTCGTCGTCATGCTCTTCAGTGGTGCCGTTGGGCTGCACAGAGCCATCGCGGCCGTCGCAGCCAACAGGAAGGCCAGGCGCCGCCAACGCCGTCGCAAGGAATTGCGCCGTCGCTGTCTGGAGGCATGCGGCAGCGAGCCACCCTGCAACTTTTGCCTGCATACCGTCGACGGGGGCATTGGTTGCCTGGCCGACTTCACTCCCTCCTGCACGCAGGAATGCACGGGGGCGACCGAGCTGGAATGCGGGTTGTTCGGCGGGTGCATGACTGCCTCGCAACCCGTCGGCGGCGCGAAGAAGACCACCCTCTGCGGCGGCCAATTCGCCACCGGCGTCTGTGTCCAGTTCAGCCTGGACGACCTGTGCACATAAGACGCCGGTGCCGAAACTGCGGACGCGCAGCATCATCGCCAGAGCGGATGATGGCAAGCCAGCCATCGTCGCCGTGACGCGCGCGGTTGCACAACCGAACCGCGGCGGCCAAGCACGTGGTTCGCCACTGCCTCGCCTGGGCGGACCTGATCCAATCCACGTCACAACTCCGTACTTTCCCGGAACTCAAAACGTGGCCATCCCGGAAATGACGTAATTTCCCGGATGTTTCCTCGTTCGCAAGTCGATACGATCGATCATGACACTCCGCCGTGCGGAGGCACGCGCCTCCCTTCTGCGGCGGGAAAGGAGCCGTCCCATGAAACGCTCTCTCATCGCCGCCGGCCTCGGCCTCGCCGTGTTCGTCGCCACCGCGGGTTCGTCACTGGCGATCATCATCATCGGCGGCATGCCGGAAAAGGCGTGCGACGCCCCCGCCGCGGCAGCCAGCCGCGAGCACGTCAAGCGGGAGCGCGGCGGTGTCGGCAACCCGAACGACTGTACCTTCGTCATCGTCGGCGGCAAACCCCGTCGGTGACAGGCCCCGGCCACACCACACCGCATAGCCCGGATTGACTCCTGGCGCGGGCCGGGGCCGATCCCCTCCCGCTGACGCCAATCATCACGCCAACACCAGCAAAGGAGCGCACGATGGAGGAGATTCGCTTCACTCAGCGGATGGCCGGCATGCCGACTCCCGCCGGGCGGCGCGTCGCCGTGCGCGCCGTCGGTGCGGCGGGTATGGCGTTGCTGGCCACGCTTGGTCTCAGCGAGGCCTCCGCTGCACGGAAGAAGCGGCGCAAACGGCGGAAGAAGGGCGGCTCGCCCAACCCGGCCATCTCTCCCATCTCATCGGTGGTGGTGCAGGGCGCATCCAGCGAGGGGCTGCCGGTTGCGACGGGAAGTCTGGTGGGTTCGCAAGCCAGCTGCGACGGACCTGGAACGTTGCTTGGCGGCGGGTACATCGTCAATGGATCCGCCGAGAAAAAGGTGAACGTCCTAGTCGTGGAGGCGTCCCCCGATCTGGAAGGTGAGACGTTTTTCGCGACCTTGCGCCGAACCAACGAGACCGGCTCCACCGCGGGGGCGACGATCGTGGCGTATGCGCTCTGCATACATTGAGGCCCTTCCTGATGGCGGTCGGCCCGGGCTGGCACGTCCCATTGGCCCAACCCAGGAAGGACATCATGGACAGCATCCGCTTCGACCATCTCAGCCGGCTCCTGGCCACTTGCACGACCCGCCGCGCCTGTCTTGGCCTACTGACCGCCCTTGCCCTACTCGGTCTCGCTCAGACACCGACGAGGGCACTGCCCTGTACTAAGCCGTGGCCGCTGCAGCAAACCGGGTGGGCGGTGCAATAGCGACTGCGACTGCGGCAATTTCGGACTCTGACTGGGCGACCGAAGCACGTGCTGGTCCCCCGCGGGCGGTCCGTGCGAGACCAGCGACGACTGCTGCAGCCTGGCGTTGGTCTGCCAGGACGGAATGGGCGAACTCGAATAAGTCGCGCGGGTACTACCACCCCTCCTCGGGTCCATGGCCGTCATCTGCGAAAGGAGCAGGCGATGAACCGTTCCCGCCTCGATCTGTTGACACGCCGGCTCGACGCGCTGTTCGGCCGACGCGCGATCGTCCGGGCCGCCGCACTCGTCGCCGCGTCGATCGGCGGCGTCACCGGCGACCGTGCCGTCGCGAAGGTGAGGCGGCGGTGTCGGCGCAACGGCGCCCGCTGCAAGAAAAAGAGCAAGCAATGCCAGGCCAGGTTCTGCCTCAGGCCCCCCCTCGGCATCAAGGCCGGCTGGTCCAACGTCAACGGCGACCACGATTCCTTTCTGTTCGTTCCCCGCCATGGGAACAGCACCGACGACTCCCCCTACATCCACTACACCTGCAATCTCGGCAGCTCGGACTGCGAAACCGAGTACCCCTTCGCCTGCGTCAGCCAGGACGCGCAGGGACCGGGCGACGAGATCACCACCATCTATCAATTCCTGCCCGGCACGTACGAATACTGGATCGAACTGGATTCCGCGACGCCCGCGGGGGAGGTGACGGTGTACGTGCGCAACGCCGACTCCTCGCTGGTGCGGAGCTGGACCAGTCCGGCGAACCTCACGCTCGGCCAGCGCGGCTGGCACGTCTTCAGCATCAACGGGAAGACCCGCAGCCTCACCTCGATTGACCAGCTCATCGCCGACAACCTGCCCGAGGGCGCGCACGATCCGAACACGTACGTCTGCCCTTCGTAGCCCTGCGAGCAGCTTGCTAACGTCCGCGGCCGGGGCGGTTCCCGGTGGAGCTCACCATGGAACCCGGCCCACTGGTTGACGGATCGGGCGTCAACCAGCCGCCCCCGAATGCGCGATCGCTCGGGGCCGTTTGGTGTTGGCGCGTGGGCGAGGCTCACAAAGCTTGCAGAAGCACGGTGCTGAGCGCTGCCCCGAACAGCGGCAGGACGACCATCAGCAGGTATTCGCGATCACTCTGCAGATGGAGCTGCCGCGCGGGGAGTGATCGGCCCCGGCATCGTTTCCCGACGTAATGAACAGGTTGGGATGGTCCTCCGCTGGACCTCCGATGACCTGGTCGCGTCGGCGGCGGGCTGACGACCGGCGCGACGGGGAATGGCGGATACGGGTACCAGTGAAGCAATCGTGCCGCGCTTCCCGGCGGCGGAGGCGGCGGTGGCGGCGGACTAAGCGGGAATCGTGGAGGCGATTGTCGGGCAAACTGGGGCCGATAACCACGGCTGATAGGAACCGTGACGCTACGCAGTGAATCGGAAGAGCGCAACGGGTCGTTCCGAGAAATGGTACGTAGTCCACGAGCCGTAGCCGAGGATGCCGCCGTTCTTGGCGCCTGCCGCTCTGCCGGTCGGGGTGCGGCTGCGTCGCCAGGAAGGCCAGCATGATCGGGCCGCCGAGAACCCACGCGTCGGTCCCGAGATGGTCGACGCCCGGGCGCGCAACGTGGACGACCTCCACCCCGGCTTGACACAGCGCCGCCTTTGAAATGGAACCGGGGTCACAGCGCCGTCACGTGTAAAGACGTGGGGCGGAACCTGTGAGGGGCCAGCCTGTTTGGGGGCAACGACCCCGCCACGGCTTGAACCGGGGCACGCCCCCGATAGTCGATTCGGCGCTTGCGTCCTCGACCGGGCAAACCCAAGGCGGCGATCGCTGCGGACGGCCCGATGGTTGGCCGCGGTCATTTTTTCTTCCTGATCTTTTCTTTCGCCCGGATCGTGAGGCTCCAGCCGTCGGCGACGGCCCCGGTATCGTCGACGTTGTCGTCGAAGACGAAGAGCTGCCAGCTGCCGTTCGGGTTTGCCCCGTCGAAGGATGCGAGCCCGGGATGCGCGGCGGTCGTTCCCGAGGGAAAAGGGAATACGCTCGGCCGGAACGAGCCAGCCGTCAGCGGGCCATCGGCGGCGATCGCCGCCGGGGCCTCGTCGTCGAACGTCACCGTGACGTCCTCGGCGGCGGCATTGTCGGCCGCGCCGTCCATCAGCACCGCGGGCCTGCCGTTGGGAGCGAGGAGCATGACGCCGAGGTCGCCCGGGTCTTCGTGGCTCAGCGCGTTCAGCGTCAGGTTGACGTCGAGGACGGTTCCTTTTTTGATGCCTGCCACCTGGATGGTCGACGGGTACGGGTCTGCCTCGCCCTCTGTGCCGGTGCCGGGGACGGCGATCGCCTCGCCGTTGGTAAAGGTCCGCGTGACCGTATTGTTGCGGAACTTCTTCTTGGCCTCGGCCGGCTGGGTCACGTCCGCCGCCGGCACCACCAGGGCCGCCACGACGAGCAACGCCAGGACTCTCCCGAACATCGGCGGTCTCCTCTCGAACGAGAAGTGAGTTTCCTGCTGGTTCACCCGTACTTTATCACCACTAGACCCGACGTAGGTAACGACGTCGAATCGTTCGGGGTGATGCCCGCGGCGTACGACGCGCAGCTGGCCGAGGTGCAGCAAGCGCACGGCGACCCGGCCCACGCCACGCACCTCTTCTACACGTGGACGGCCGTCGCCACCGCCGGCACAGAGCCGTGGTCGGCGCACCACCCAATCAGCTTCGTTGCTGTTGGCCCTAGCTGACTACATTTTTTTTGGCGCCTGACCGTATTGAGGCCGCAGGCGCCGGCGCGGCGCGGGTCGCCGAAGGAGCCGCAGGGGCAGGGATTCATGGCACCAACAAGGACAAACGCGTCACAATCGACCCCTTGGCACCGCGTTTTCGTTGCTCGTGGCGTTGCCCTTGAAGGCGGCGCGATGAGTTTCCCTTGGGGTTCGACTCGGCCAACGCCACACCTACGTCAGGAGCCGGTCGTGCTGCGGTTCGCGGCGGAGGATGCGGCGGTGGCGATCGATCCCAGGGGCGCGGGCCCAGCAGCGCTCGCTCCGGCACCCAAGGGATGCGCCGCCGGGGCTTGACACGAGCCGAGCGGGATGTAGGCTGGTAGCGCCCGGCCGCGCCCGCGGGGCGTCCCCAGGAAATCCCGGAGGCCGGACCCGCGCGCCCCCACCGGCGATCACCCGTCCCCCGGTCCGAGCCCCCTTGGACGGCGGTCTCGCCCGGGTCGGCGCGGGGCGGAGGCCCGCCCATGGCGCCCCACACCACGCCGGACAACACCCGTCCCGCCACCGCCGGGCTGCTGACGGTCGCGCTAGCCGCGCAGCACGCCGGGGTCTCGCGCGGGACCGTCGCCGGCTGGATCGCCGGCGGCTACCTGCCGGCGGTGCGGGTCGCGCGCCGGCGCTACGTCCGGCCGGCCGACCTCGCCGCGGCGCAGGCCTCCCGCCACGCGGGCGGGGTGGTGCCGGCCTGGCGGCGCCACCGGCGGCGGGCGGGCAGGCGGCTGCGCGTGCTGCGGGAGGCGGCCGGGCTGACCCAACTCGAGTTAGCGGCGGCCAGCAGCCTCAGCCACGAGGCGATCTCCCGCCTGGAGTTGGGGCGGCGCGCCCCGCAGGCCGAGACGGTGCGCAACCTGGCGCGGGCGCTGCGGGTGGAACCGGCGCGATTCGTCGACCCGGAGGCGCTCGCGGCGGTGGGGATCACGGCGGCCGCGGCGGCAGGGCGGCTGGGGGTGCCGGCAAATAGGGTCCGGACCTGGCTGGCGGGGGGCAAACTGGTGGGGGTGAAGGTGTCGGGGCAGTGGCGGGTGCCGGTGGCGGCGATGGCCGCGCTCGAGGCCAGCGGCCGGCTGCGCGGCCGCTCGCGGCGCCTCGACCCGCGCTACCGGGGCTGAGCGGGACGCTGCCGTGAGGAGCCACCGGCCCACCTGGAGGGTGGGAGCACGGCGGAAAGGCCTGTCGGGTCGGGATCGCTGGTCGCGCACACGCTCCGCCCAGACGGGCGCTGGCGGGGTGAGCGCCTGGGTGCCCGCCGTGCCGGCACTCGAAACGTCGTCGCCGTCGAGGACCGAGGCTCCCTCTTGCCGCCGGCGGACCCGTGAACGACCTTCCAGAGACCGTGGTGCAAACCGTGCGGGGCATGGCATGATGCCCCGGTGTGCACTCGATCTTTACGAACACAAGGAAGGTGGGCGATGGAGCGCGAGGTCACGTGGCTGCTGGAGATGGCGGTCCACCCGGGCGAGGCGGAGACCGTGCACGACTTGATGGCGGAGATGGTCGCCTCCACGCGCGGCGAACCCGGCGCCCTCAGCTATGCCTGGTATGCCGGTGAGCACGGCGCCACCGTCGCCGTGTACGAGCGCTACGCCGACGATGGCGCCGCCCTGGCGCACCTGGCGACCTTCGGCGAGCGGTTTGCCGAGCGCTTCCTGGCCGCGATGACGCCGACCCGGTTGACCGTGTTCGGGGCCCCGGGCGACGCGGTGCAGCAAGCTCTGGGCGCATTCAACCCGAGCTTTCTCGGGCTCGTCGGGGGCTTCGTCGCGCGCTAAGCGACCGGTCCGGGGGCGGAGCGGTTCTGCCACACGGTCTGAGGGTCGGGAGCCCGTTCCTGCTGGCGCGCTCCGTGCCCCGGGGGACTGGCGGTTGCCGCACCGGAGCGATTGCCAGGCTCTGGGCCGCTCGGATGGTGGCGCGGTGCTGCTGGCTGCTGCCGCACCCGCCACGACCGAGCCGGCCGTCGCGCGAGTGTGGCGGCGCCACGCCGGCCGCGTCGGCGCGGCGATGCAGGTCAGCCTGCCCAATTGACAAAAAGCGGCGCCGACCTACCCTTCCCCCATGGACCTGCTCGCGCGGGAACCGCACCTGGAGGCGCTCGACGGCTGGCTGCGGGAAGCCGCGGCCAGCCAGGAAGACCACGCGCCCGTGACCCGCGGTCGCCTGCCGCAAGTGATGGTCGAGTCGCTCGAGGTCGGTTGCGCGCTCGAGTAGTTCCATGGCCGGCCACTCCTCGCCCCCAGCATACGCCGGCCACGTTCGTGGTCAAGGGCAAACGGCCCGCGCCACGTCGCCGTCGGCAGCGTGCCCCGCCCACCCCGTCTTCGGCGCTACGCGCCGGGGCAGGATGCCCCAGTGCAGCCCTTGTTCTGCGGGCACCCCAGGCAGTCGCCGGCGATGCACAGCGCAGGCTTGCCGAGCAGCGTCGTACAGGCATCGTCGTCCGCGCAGTCGTTGCAGACGAAGTCGGCATCGTTGGCGCAGGCCGTGACCTGCTCGACGGACGTCACGCAAAAGCAGTTCGGACCGCACTGCGCCGCGTTCGGGCAGTTGGGGCTGCCGGCCGGGCAGGCGCCGCAGGCGTCGCCGGCGCACGCCTCCCCCGGGGGGCAGCAGGTCCCCCCGCACTCCGCCCCGACGCAGTCGCAGACGGCGCCGTCGGGGTCGCCTTCGCAGACCTGGTTGGCCGGGCAGCAGGTCGCACCGGAGCAGGTGGCCAGGCAGCATTGGGCCGCGAAGCAACCGGTCGGCCCTCCTCCCCCGCCGGCGCAAAAGATCGTGCCGCTCGGGCAGCCGCAGCGCCCCTGGACGCAGGGGCGGCCCGGTGGGCAGCACCGACGCTTGCCGCATTTCGTAGTCGGCCTCTTGCACCTCCGCCGCTTTTCCTGGCGTGCGCGCTGGGCGCCGACGCGCCGACCAGCGCGGCAAACCAGCCCGCGGCGAGCAGGCCGGCGAAGCGCCGGCGCGACCGGCCGGGCGCGGCGAGGCCTCGGGCGACGACGTCGAAGCGGGAATCGGGCATGGGTCACCTCCCCGGCGGGCGCGGGCGCCGCGGCAACGGCCCGGGCCGCGCCGACACGGCGCCGATGCGGACGACGCGGGCCCCGACGGCGGCGGCGCCCGACGCCCCCCATCATCGCCGTTCCGCCGGCGGTGCGCATGGGGAATCTTCCCCGTTTGGCCGGGGTCGCCGTGCGGCGTGCGGACGCAACCGGACAGCGGATACCGGACACGGGCGCACACGCCATGCGTCCCCCGCGCCGCGCGGCGAGGTCTGCGCCGGGCCGGGGCGGCGGCCATGCCCTGACGACGCGCGGCCCGGTTCCCGGAACCGGTGTTCGGCGTCCTCCGCCGACCCGGCGCCCCCCGTCGCGGTGCCGTCGGTCTACCCTCGGTGGTGGCGCCGGAACGGACGGCCCCGCCGCGGGCGCCGGGGCGCGACCGACGGGGGTGCGGGATGGAGCCAGACGCGGGTGCGGCAGGCGATCGACCGGTCGTGACCCTCGCGGGCGCGCGGGTGGCGCTGGGGCCGTTGGCCCGCGTGCTGCTGCCGCGCTACCAGGCTTGGACGAACGACGTCGCCACGCAGGCGTGGGCCGGCTACCCCGTCCGCCCGGAGTCGTGGACCGCCGAGCGGACGGGGCAGTGGTACGAGCGGGCGGCGACCGACGCGCAGAACCTCTGGTTCACCGCCTACGAGACGGCGGTCTGGCGGGCGGTCGGCTTCGCCGTCCTGCGCGACGTCGACCCGCGCCACCGCACCGCCGAGTTCGGCCTGACCATCGGCGACCCCGCCGTCCGCGGCCAGGGCTACGTCGGCGAGGCGGTGGCGCTGCTGCTGGACCTGGCCTTCACCGGGCTCGGGCTGAACAACGTGCAGCTGCGGTCTTCGCCTTCAACCGCGCCGGGCCGCGCGCCTACGAGAAGGCCGGGTTCCGCGAGATTGGCCGCCGCCGGCGCGCCTACGCTATAGGGGGCCGGTTCTGGGACGTGGTCTACATGGATTGCCTGGCCGAGGAGTTCCGCAGCCCGGTGCTCGGCCGCCTGCTCGCCCCGCCCGATCCGCCCCCAGCGCCCAACGAGCCGTGAACCCGGCTCCCCTATCGCCCCAGCCGGTTGAACAGGCGGCCCTGCTGGAGCACCCGCGACGCGGCGAGGCGAAGCTTCGGCTCCGACGTCGGCGCCGGGCGGCGAAGAGTTAGCGCGCGACCGATTTCCGCCGCTTCGGCCGCACCGTCGTAGGGTCGGGAACCACCCGGATTTCAGCGGGCGTCGGGATTCCAGGCGGCGGGGTTGGCCAGGTACCGCGGGCGCCGCCCGGCCAACCCGTCGGCCAGGTTGGCGACTGCGGTCCCGGTCATGGCCGCCAGCGTCCGGTCGCTGGCGTAGCCGGTGTGCGGCGTCAGGACCGCGTTCGGCACATCGAAGAGGGGGTGGCCGACGGGCAGCGGTTCCGGGTCGGTCACGTCCAGCCCGGCCCCCAGGAGGTGCCCGCCACCGAGCGCGGCCACGAGGGCGGCGGTGTCGACCAGCGGGCCCCGCGCCGTGTTCACCAGCACCGCGCGGGGCCGCATGAGGGCCAGTTCCCGCTCCCCGATCAGGCCGCGCGTCTCGGGGGTCAACGCCGCGTGCAGCGACACGACGTCGGCCTGCCGCAGGAGGTCGTCGAGCGCCATCCACTCCAGCCTCAGCTCCGCCTCCAGGTCCGGTTTGCGGCTCCGGCTCGCGTAGAGCACGCGCATGCCGAAGCCGCGCGCCCGCCGCGCCACCGCCGCCCCGATGGCCCCCAGGCCGACCAGGCCGAGGGTCGAGCCCGCCAGCGCGCGGCCGAAGACCGCCCGCCGGTGGACCTCCAGCGACCGCCCATCCCGCTGCAACCGACCCTGCTCGGCCAGCCGCCGCGCCACGGCCAGCATGAGGGCGAAGGTGTGGTCGGCCACGGCGTCGACGTTGAGTCCCGGCGTGTGGCACACCGGGATGCCCCGGGCGGTGGCCGCCGCCAGGTCGATGTGGTCGACCCCGGTCCCGACGCTGCTGACCACGCGCAACCGCGTGGCGGCGGCGAGGAACTCCGTGTCCACCCGGTCCGGCGGCCAGACCAGCACGCCGTCGGCGTCTGCCAGCAGCCGGAGCACGTCGCCGCGTGGGATGGGCGACGACCCGGTCCAGGCGATCCTCCCCGCGATGGCGTCGATCTCGCCCCGGACGGTGTCCGGGAAGTAATCCGCAGGGACGGTGCAGAGCCACCGTTGTGCATGGGCCGACACGGGCTCCTCCCTTCATTCGAACTGCCGCGCGGCAGGCCGAGGCGCGCTGCGTCGCCGCCGGGCGTGCCCCGCCGGCGGCGTTCGCGTATCG
Source organism: uncultured Chloroflexia bacterium (assembly GCA_963762985.1). Classification (GTDB taxonomy): domain Bacteria; phylum Chloroflexota; class Chloroflexia; order Thermomicrobiales; family UBA6265; genus JACCXM01. Next base: position 131,116 of record CAVXMK010000027.1, on the reverse strand, counting down.
TAGCCCAGCATCGATTGGGTTTGATACGTCCCGATGCGACGCGGGGTGGCGGTGCCTGCCAGCGCCACCCCTCGGTATGGGAGAGGAGACCGCGCGTGGCCAGCGCCGACGCGAAACACCCGGCGTTCGCCGCCAACATGGGGCTGGTCGCCTCCGGCCTCCTCTCCGGCGCCGCCGTCGTCGCCACGCGCGTGGCGGTCCAGAGCGTGCCCCCCCTCAGCCTGGCGGTGCTGCGCTACGCCCAGGGCGGCCTGATCCTGGCGCTGTGCCTGGTGCTCTTCGCGCCGTCGCAGGCGCGGGTGCGCCGCCAGGACTGGGCGCTCCTCGCCGTCCTCGGGACGCTGCTGTTTGCCGCGTTCCCCCTGCTGTTCAACGTCGGCTTGCGCCTGACGGAAGCCTCGCGCGGGTCGCTCATGCTGGCGACGGTGCCGGTGTGGAGCGCCCTCCTCGCGCGGCTGGCCGGGCAGGAACGCCTGGCCCCGCGGCAGCTTTGCGGGCTGGCCCTGGCGACGGCCGGCGTGGCGGTGGCGGTGGCCGAGCGCGGGTTCGGGGCGCGGGACGCCGGGAACGCCGTCCTGGGCGACGCGCTGATCCTGCTCGCCGCGCTGTGCGGGGCCGCCTACGGGGTGCTGGTCAAGCGCCTTTCCGGGCGCTACACCGCCCTGACCGTGACCACCTCCGCCATGCTCGTCGGCACGCTCGTGCTGTTGCCGGCGGCGCTCGTCGAGGGCCTCCCGGCCGCGGCGCTGGCGCTGGACGGCCACACCCTGCTCCTGGTGCTCTTCCTCGGGATCCTGGGCGGGGCCGTCGTCTGGTACCTGTACGGCTTCGCGCTGTCGCGGCTGAGCCCGACCCAGGTGGCCGTCTACGTGAACCTGAACCCGCTCGCCGCCATGGCGCTGGCCACCCTCCTGTTGGGAGAGAGGGTGACCGGGCCCGTGGTCGCGGGCTTCGCGTTGGTGCTGGGGGGCGTGACGCTGATGAATTGGCCGCATCGCGCACCCGCGGCAACAAGGGCCGGACGCCGTGGAACTCCGCCCCGGCGCGGGTGATTTGGGACATGGATCACGAGACGGTTTCCACTACGCGTGACAACGGAGAACTCAGACGACGCGGGCCCCTGAAGCATCGACTCGGCGAGGGCTTTTTCTGCGACGTCCCCGCGCCAAGGTCGACACCCGCCCCGATCACCACCGAGGCGTCTGCAGTGGAACAGGCGACTGGGCTTGACACTGACGGGAATTGGTGTAGGGTAGGCAGACCCCGGAATCCCACCGGACGTTCGTCGGGTCCACGCATCGGCACGGGCCCTGTTCAGGCGCCCGCGCGCTCCTCGCCTGGCTGCGGCGCTGGGCCGTCGTGCTGCGGGAACGCCCGCGAAAGGTCCGTATGCCATGGATGCCGACCTCCCGGTCTTGCCCATCGCTGTCGTCGACGATGTCCTGCCAGCGCTGGGTGACGGAGCTGTCGCTCACGGCGTGGACGCGGCCGAACGGCGCACGCTCGTGGCCCTCGGCTTCGGCGCCTTCGTCGCCGCGCTGGTGTTCGTCATCCCTCCGATCTTCTTCCCGCCGATGGCGGCCGAGCTTCAAGTAAGCGTGCCGCTCCTGGGGCAGATCATGACGGCCATGCTGGGGCTCAGCGTGGTGTTAGGTCTGGTCATCGGTCCGCTCTCAGACCGCTCCGGCTACCGCCGGCTCATCCTCGTCGGATTGGTCGCGTCTGCCATCTGTTTCCTTGTTTTTGGCCTCACCCCCACCCTCCTCCTGCTCCTGCTGGCCAGCGTGGCTGGAGCCGTGACCGACGCCGGGGTGCTCGGTCCCTCCTTCGCCGTCGCCGGAACCGCGTTTAGCGGGCCGGCGGCGCGGCGGGCCATCGGGTGGACCCAGGCCGCGCAATCCGGGTCGGCGATCGTCGGGGTGCCCGTCCTGGCCGCAGTTGGGGCGGCGGCCGGCTGGCGGGTCGCATTCATCGTGGCGGGCCTGGCGGCGCTCGCCGGTGTGGTCCTGGCAACCGTGTGGCTGCCCCGGGACCACCGCAAGCCGACGGCGCCGCTGCGCGTCGACGCGCTCTTGGCGCCGTATCGCCCCTTGCTCCGGCACGGCGGCATGCGGCGGCTCTATGGGGCCACGATGCTCGGGGCCGTCTGCTGGATGGGGATGTTGACCTACCTCGGAGCGTTTCTGGCGGAGGCGCTGGGCCTCGGAACCGGGCACGTCGGACTCGCCTACATGGGCGCCGGCGCCGCGTACTGCCTCGGCAGTCTGGTCGTCGGCGGGCCGCTGGCGCGCATCCGGGCGCAATCGTTGGTCGTTCTCGGCTTCCTCGCCGGCGCCGGACTGGTCGCCCTGGCCTTCTCTGGCCGGGTCGGGACAGCGGGGGCGGTCGTCGCCGTGGCGGGGGCGTCCCTGATGTGGGGGGTGGAAGGGGTCGCCATGACCACGGTGCTGACGGCGGAAACCCCGAGCGGAGCCGGGACCACGATGACGCTGAGCGGCTCGCTGTTCAACCTCGGGGCGGCGGGGGGAGGACTCATCGGCGGGCTGCTCCTCGCGCTGTCGGGGTACGAGGCGCTCGCAATTGGCCTGCCGGTGTTTGCCCTGGGCGCGGCGGTGCTGGCTTGGCGGGCGGCGACAGCCCGTGTCGGTGGCGCCCATGGTCGAGACGGCGGAAAAAGGGCACCCGCGTGACGGACGCGTCACGCGCCCGCCCGGCCGCAACGAGACCGCATCCCCAAATCGCGCAACAATGCTTCTCCGCCGGCGACGGACGCTCCGCCGGCTATGCGGCGGGGCGATCGGCGGCGGCAGCGCCGGGTCCGCGGCTGGTGGCGGCCCGGCTAATCGCGGCGCGCATCCCGCGGGCGCCCTGCCCCGTCACCAGCGGCACGCGCACCGGCGTGCCCCGCGCCACCGCGACGAGCACGTCCGTCAACGCGGCGTTTGCCGCGCGCCCTGCGCCGCCGCAACTCCTCGAACTCCGCTTCGGACCACTCCGCAAACGACCCGATCTTGGCGGGCATGGGCACCTCCGTCCGAGTGCCAATATGGGCGAGGCAAAGACGCTGTTCCACGCGATCGTCAGCAGCCCTTCGCCGACCTCGCCGACCTCGGCGACCGTGGCGGGGCCACCTTCGACGGTGGCTTCCAGGTCGGCGCGGGAGGCAGCGGCGCTAGAGCAGCACCACGGCGATGCGCCCGGCGGGCACGGCCTGGTCCCCGTTCTCCAGGATGCCGGCGGCGTGCTCGCGCAGCCGCGACGCGATCCCCGCGCGCACCTGCTCGGTCGTGGCCGGCGCGGCGACGAAGACCGCCACCGAATACGAGGCGAGGGTGTCGGAGGCCGGGTGCGCGAGCTTGGCCACGGCGATCCACTCGATCTCGGTGGCGGTGGAGCGGGCCCCAAGGCCGGTCACCCGGGCGTGGACGAAGGCGAGCGGCGGTGGCGGGGGATGGCGGCGCTTCTTGCCGCGCCGCTTCCTGGCCGCGGCCGGGGCGGCGGCGAGGACGGCGGTGGCGGCGAGGGCGCGGCGGGAGAGGGCGGACGACGGAACCATGGCGAGCCTCAGCGGGGGGCCGGCGCCAACCGCCGGCGCGCGGCGGCAAGCGTACCGCAATGTCGCACGCGGGTTTGCAGCGCGCTCGAAGGGCCCCGTGCCCCCACGGGAGCGCCCATGCGCCGGCTCGGGAGCCGCAGCCCGGGTGCGCCGACCGCCGAGGGTGACCCGGCGGATTAGCGCGGGACCGGGCGAACGGGCGAGGCCGGAGTGGCCCGTTTCGGGTCCCCGGCGACACCATCCCGCCGCGACGACGCGCCGCTGGGGGCGAGGTTCCTGGCTCCGCTCAGCCGAGCGGAACGAGCGCGCCCGCTGCGGGGGCCGTATCTGGCAGGGCGTCATGCTCGCGGGCTGCCCGCAAGCCGTTCCCCGGCGCGGACCAGCGCCGCGCCGAGCGCCTGCCGCAGCCGCGCGACGAGCGAGGCGGCCGATGCCGGCGAGGACGCCGTGCTGCTTCAGCAGGCACGCCATCTCCGCTTCGGCCTGCCGGCCGCGGTGCCGCTCGAGCTCGGCCAGGGAGGCCGCGGTCAGGAACCCGTAGGTGCGCACGAGGCCGTCGATGTCGCGTTGCCGGATGCGGGCCTGGCCCCGCGTGGCATAGGGGTCCATGCTGGTCCCTCCTCGGCGTCGCCTCGGTCAGCGCCGAACAGTGCCGCGGCGATGATGTCGTCGCCGGTGGCCCGCACAGGCGCCTGTCGCTTGAGAACGGTCCACAACGGGCCAGACTCTGCACGCGTGCTCCGACCGGGCGCTGTCCCGCGGTCGTCCGGGCTGGCTGGCCCTCGCCCTGACCGGATCACCGCACGACTTGCTTCTACCGCCCCGTAGCCGCCCCGTCCCACGCTTGGCTGGTGCGGCGTCGTGGCGCCAGCCAGGGTGCCTCCGCCGTCTGCTCCAGGCTGGGGCGCGGCGTGGCGCGCCCATCGATCGCCGTATCCGCCGGAAACGCCGCCTGGGGCTGCCGGTCGGGCGGCCCGAACAGCGCCGCCGAGACGAGGTCGATGCCGGTGGCTGGGCGAGGGTCAGCCGCGGCTCCTCTGCGCGTACAAGAAGGACACCAGTCGGTGCCTCGGTCCGCGCGGTGCGCGACCGCCATCATCGACAGGACCTCGCGCAGGTCCCCGCATTCGCCTGGTCCCTGGAGGGCGACCGTCGCCAGGTGGGCGGACTCCGCACGCTTGCCGGTCGCGAGATCCCGACCCAGGCAGTCGGACGGCCTACGTGGCTGCCAGCGCTCGCGAGGATTCGTTTCCCCCGCCCCGGACCACTCCTCGCCCCAGCCGCGCATCCCGGCGCTCTGAGGTGGCGCGAGTAGCGCGGCCTGGACCGCCATCGTGGTGCTTGCCCCCGTGCGCATCGCAGCGGCACCAGCAGGCCGGACCGGCGGAACCATCGCCATCATCCCAGTGCCAATCAGCAAGGCCCCGAGCCCGGCCAGCAGGACGCCCAGAGACGGGAGCCACCAGACAGGGAGCACCGAAGACGGTAGAACGGTGGGGGAAGGGTGCACCATGTTCCGGCTCCTGACGAGAATCCGTCAGCCGCCCGCTTGGCGAGACTGCTCCTGCGACCGTCCCAGCATCCGTGTGGCGTCGCCGTGCGGCCAGACACCACGTGCCCAATTGGTGCCCAATTCCCGCCAAATTTGGCCGGTCGTCTGCTACGCTAGGCCGACCCAACGGGCAGATGCCCTCGATCAGCCCTGGCCGTCACCGAGGTAGGGCGGCGATGAGCGAGACACCGACGCCGTTCGGCGACCTTTTGCGCCGGATGCGCTATGCCGCAGCGCTGTCCCAGGAAGCCCTCGCCGAGCGCGCTGGCCTCAGCCGGAACGGCATCAGCAATCTGGAGCGGGGACAGCACCCGACTCCTCGGTTGGAGACCGTGCGTCTGCTCGCCGACGCCCTGGCGCTCGGGGAGGACGACCGGAGAGCCTTGCTTGCCGCGGCCCGTCCCGCGATCCTCCGCGCCTCTACGGATCGTGGGAGTCCCCCGGCCGTCGCCTTGCCGGTGACGCTGACGCGGCTGATCGGGCGGGAGACGGAGGTCTTGACGCTGCGCGCCGATCTGCAATGCGAGGATGTCCGCTTGCTCACGGTGACGGGGCCTGGGGGCGTTGGGAAGACCCGCTTGGCCATCGCGGTCGCCGCGGAGATGAACGACATCTACCCCGACGGTGTGGTCTTCGTCGACCTATCGCCCCTGACCGATCCTGACCTGGTGGTTTCTGCGGTGGCCGCGGCGCTCGGCGTCCGGGAGTCTGCAGGGCGGCGCCTCAGCGCGGCGCTCGCCGCGTTCCTTGCTTCTAAGCGGCTGCTCCTTGTCCTGGACAATTGCGAGCGGGTGCTGGCGGCCGCATCGGCCATCACGACGCTCCTTGCGGCTAGTCCTGGCCTGATCGTCCTGGCCACCAGTCGCGAGTCGTTCCGGGTGCGGGGCGAGCACGAGGTGCCCTTGGCCCCGCTGCCACTTCCCGCCGCCGATCGCGTGATGGCGGTCGAGGAGGTCGCGCAGGTCCCGGCCATCACGCTCTTTGTGGAGCGCGCGCGGGCCGTGCAACCCCACTTTGCGCTCAACCTCGACAACGCCAACGCAATCGCGGACGTCTGTCGGCGGCTCGATGGCTTGCCGCTCGCCATCGAGTTGGCCGCGGCGCGGGTCAAAGTGCTTCCCCCAGCCGCGCTCCGCGATCGCCTCGAGCCACGGTTGCCCCTCCTCACCGGCGGCGGCGCTGACCTCCCGATGCGCCAGCGCACCATGCGCGACGCCATCGCCTGGAGCTACGACCTTCTGACTGACGAGGAGCAGCAACTGTTCCGTCGTCTGGCCGTCTTCGCCGGTGGCTTCACCGTCGAAGCGGCCGAGGGCGTGAGCCGAGGCGTCGAGGCGTCGCGGCATCGAGATGAAGGCGATAACGTGGCACAGTTGCCAACGGAACCGGCACCCGACACTCAATACATAACACCCGCCACCCCATCGATCCTCGATCTGCTGACCGGGCTGATCGACAAGAGTCTGCTGCGACGCCTGTCCGCCAATGGACTAGGCCCGCGGTTCGGCATGTTCGAGACGATCCGTGAATACGCACTGGAGCAACTGGTCGCGAGCGGCGAGGCGGACGCGGTCAGGCAACGGCACGCGGAGTGGTTTCTGGAGCTGGCCACGGTGCTCGCGACGGGATCCCTCATGTCAGCTGAAACGGCGCACCTGGATCGTCTCTCGACCGAGCACCAAAACCTCCGCCTGGCTCTCGACTGCGTCGCGTCGCGCGGGGACGCGGAATCCCTGGCGCGGTTCACTGGCGCGCTGACCTGGTTCTGGTATTTCCGGGGACACGCCCGGGAAGGGCTGGACTGGCAGGAACGAGCCCTCGGCGCCAGCGGTGTGTCGTCCCAGGCGCGGACGAGCGTCCTGCGCGGCGCGTGCCACCTCGCCAATCAACTGGGCGACCATGTATTGGCAACGGCGCTCGAGGACGAAGTCCTGGCGCTGGAGCGCGCGACGGGAGATAGGGCCGGTGAAGCCCACGCCTTGCTCATGCTCTCCCGTTCGGCCAACCAGCGGGAAGACCACGTGGTGGCGATGGCCCTGGCGGCGCAAGCCGTGGCGCTCTATCGGGAGCTTGGTGACCACTCGGGGCTGCCGTGGGCGCTGCAGCGACTCGGGATCGAGATGCACATCGCTGGTGACGTTGCCCCGGCGGTCGCCTTGTTTGACGAGGCACTGGCGCGGTTTCGTGCCGCGCAGAATCGGATCGGGGTGGCATACGCCACGACGAACCTGGGAGTCACGCGGCATGCCCTTGGAGATAGGCGGCAGGCGGCGTCGCTGTACCGCGAAAGCCTGACCCTGCACCGGGATGTCGCGGATCGCTGGGTGGCGGCGGCGCTCCTGAAGCAGATCGCTGCCCTGGCCGCCGACGTTGGGTACGCGGAGCAAGCGGCGTCCCTGTTTGGTGCGGGCGAAACCCTCTACCACATTACGGGAACCATGCCGCAGCCCTATGAGGTTGAGACTGGGCGACCGGACCGAAACGGCGATGCGTACTCAGCTCGGTCCGGAGCGGTACGCGGCGGCCAGGGAGGCGGGTCGGCAACTCTCGTTCACACAGGCGCTCGACGAAGCGCTGGCAACGCTGGACCGCATCGAGGCAGCGCTGTCTCCGGACGATTTCGCAGTTCCGGCGTCCGCCACGGAGTGATTGACACCCAGGGAACACGATGTCCTGCGCCCTCCCGTCGTCGGCCGTTCCGATCCGGAAGTTGCCGGGGCGCTGGTCATCTCGCGGGCGATACTCCGCGAGGCGTGGCCAACCGTGGCGCGGCTTTTTGCCAAGGCGGAGGCAGACCTCCAGGCCGAGGCCGCGGCGTGCTCCCCACCGGCGCGGGGGCACTACGAGCAGGCCCATGCTCGCACCCAGACAGCGCTCGGCGACTCTGTTCAGGCAGTGGCCCTGCCGGCCGGGCGCTGACGCTAGAGCAGGCATTGGCCGAGGCCGTACTGAACCGTGACGACAATGGGAGTGTCGGCGCTCGCCCAATGCGCTGAGGGGGACGATCAACGGGTGCGATCAGCACCGCACCCGTGATGTGGAAGAGCCAGGCTGGCCGGACCGTCCCCGGTCGGCACCGCTGCGTATCCGACCCGCCGAACGACCGTCCGCACCGTTTCGTGGGAGACGCCGAGGTCGCGCGCCACCGCCCGGAGACCCTCAAGCTGGGCACGGGCAGCTATTTGGTCCCATTGGTCGGTGGCGATGCACGAACGACGGGTTCTAGGGGCGTAGCGCCTGACCCCAGATCGTCGCCGTGAGCGGAGCAGCCGCTCCGGATACAGGAACGGGACCAGCGGCGGTGCGACCACGTCTATCTCCCGCATCCGATCCCCGTCGTGTCCGTCGACGAACCTCCATCTTCGGCGACTCCTTCGACGCATTGGACCGATCACGTCGGACGTGACCGACGACCCTCCGACCGCGCCCAACGAGGCGTGGCCGGGCTGGTGGACGCCGCCGACCGTGGACGTCGGGCGGCCGCCGTAGCGGCCCTTGCGGCTGGCGTCATCGCATCGCTGCGGCGCGGCGTCGACGCATTGGTGGAGCATGTCGGCCGACGCCTGCGTAGCGGAAGCCTGGGGCGTGTCGGCATACGCGGAGCCCGAACGGAGGAGCCCAACGGGCCACCGCCCACGCCACCGTCCCGCTTGACATCGGTGACCGGCGGCGTAGAGTGGGCCACCGCAACCACAAGCACCAGCGCACCTGTCGCAGGAGGCCGGTTGTCACCCGGGAGGCACGCCATGGGCGAGCGCGTCAAGGACAAGGTCGTCATCGTCACCGGCGCCGGCTCGAGCGGGCCGGGCTGGGGCAACGGCAAGGCCGCGGCGGTGCTCTACGCGCGCGAGGGCGCCCGGGTGCTCGCCGCCGACCTGCGGCAGGAGGCGGCCGGGGAGACGCACGCGATCATCGCCGCCGAGGGCGGGACTTGCCTCGCCTTTGCCGGCGACGTGACGAAGACCCGCGATGTGGAGGCCATGGTTGCGGCCTGCCTCGCCGCCTTCGGCCGGGTCGACGTCCTGCACAACAACGTCGGCATCGTCGAACTCGGTGGTCCGGTCGAGGCGAGCGAGGCGAGCTGGGATCGCGTGATGCGGGTCAACGTCACGAGCATGTTCCTCACCTGCAAGCACGTGCTGCCACAGATGGTGGCCCAGTTCGACCGCGATGGCCGGGGTGGAGTGATCGTCAACATCGGCTCGCTCGCCGGCATCCGCTGGATCGGCGTGCCCTATGTCTCGTATGCCGCGAGCAAGGCGGCGGTGAGCCAGTTCTCCAAGGTCGTCGCCATGCAGTACGCGGCCCAGGGCATCCGCTGCAACACCATCCTGCCGGGTCTCATGAACACCCCGTTCATCGTCGAGCCGCTGAAGGACGCCTACGGGCCGGGCGGCGTGCCGGCGATGGTCGAGCGGCGCCACGCGCAGTGCCCGACCGGCGCGATGGGGGATGCCTGGGACGTCGCCTACGCGGCGCTGTTCCTGGCCTCGGACGAGGCGAAGTACATCACCGGCGTCGACCTGCCGGTGGACGGCGGCATCTCGCTGACGTGTGTCTGACGGTGCCGGAGCAGCGGAGGACCGGGATGATCGACGTCGACGCAACTCCGACCGACGCGACGGTTCGGCTGACGTATCCCCGCGTGTACGCCTCGCCCGACGGCGAGACCCACTTCCAGGACCTCGCCGTGCCCATGGCCCCGACGGTGTTCGTACCGGGCATCCCGCTCGTCGACGTGGGGGAGCCGCACCCGGTCACGGCCCTGACGCTCTCGCGCCTCGAAGCTGGGTACACGAGCGCGTGGCACCCCCCGCCGCCTCATCGCCCACCCCGTTCCGGCCGAACCCGACGTCTCGCCACGGTTTGGGCGCACCGAAGAAATCCGGAGCCCGTCAGTGTACGTACACCCTAGGGCCGACGCCCGAACCCCGTAGAAGCACCGCGCCGTAGGCCCGCGCAGACCGGGTCGCGGTCGGCCTGCCCCGTCCTCGCTCGACGCGATCGCCGGGCACGAGCCCGGCGCCGGGGGGATGGGCGCCGATGCCGACGCGTGCCGTCGTTTGCCTGCTCGTCCTCGCCGCGCTCGCGGGCCTGCCGCCGGCGCGCCCGAGTCCGGCGCTCGCCGCGGCGACGCTGCTGTCCGACGCGCCGCTGCTGGCCGAGCCCGATCCGGGAGCAGCCGCCGTCGGCTGGCTGCCGGTGGGGACCGCCGTCGCCGTCGACGGCCCGCCGGTCGCGGGTTTCTACCCGGTCCGGACGGAGGACGTCGCCGGCTGGGCGCCGGCGGCGTCGTTGCTGCTGGCGCCGCCCGACCCGCCGGCCGACCCCCCCGCAGGCGGTGGCCGCCACCCCGGTCCCCGATCCGGGAGCCGGCCCGCTGGGTCCGGCGCGCGTCGCGGCCGAGGTGCCGATCCTGGCCGGCCCCGGGCCCGGCTTCGGGCTGATCGCCACCGCCCCGGCGGGGAGCACGGTCGAGCAGACCGGCCACCTGGTCGGCGGCTACGTCACCGTGCGCTACGCCGAGGTGACGGGCTGGATGCCGCTCGACCACCTCGCCGCGCCGCCCCCGGTCGCCGAGTCGGTCTACGAAGGGTCCTAGCCGCCCCGGCAACCCCCTGTCGATCTGCCGGCAGCCCCGCAGGAGGGAAATGCCTCGGGAGCATCGGCACGGCCAGCGCCCGGCTGCCGGTAGACGGCTCACTCCACCCGTACCGTTCCGGCGTGCCGTGCCGGTCTTGACGTCACCCTCGGAGTCTCGCTGCGTCGGCGGAGACCGACCTGAGCCGACGTCCTGGAAGCGGACCTCCGTCGCGATGACCGCCCTCGTTGGCGGCTACGCCACGACGGCGTAGAACTCGCGGCTGCCGGATTCGACCAAGGGCGCCATCCGGCCGAACCACTCCTCCATCCAGGGCCGGGCCATGGCCTTCCGGAAGCCCGTCTCCCAGGCGGCGAGGCTCTCCACCTCGGTCTCGGTGACGACGGTGAAGAATGGGCCGGACACGTCGGTGAGGACGCGGAAGCGCGGCGCCGCTTCGCCGCCTTCGTCCCGCAGGCGCTCGTTGAGCTCTTTGCACAGGGCGACCAGCTCGTCGCCGCGGCCGTACTCGGCTTGGAACACCTGTCGCGCGACCACCATCGATGACCTCCCAAGGGTGTGCTATTGCTGCGAACGACCGTGCCCGGAGACGCTGTCGTGCCGGGCCAAGCAGCGTGCTGACTCGCCGGCACGCGTGCCTCGCGCGAGGACACGCCGGGTGTGGACAACGCGCTCAGAAGAAGAGTTCGGAGTAGAGCGTGCGATCGACCATCGTGGCGATGTCCCCCTGCGCCGCGGACGCCACCAGTTCCTGATACTCCGCATCCTGGCGCTCGCGGTCGACCGTCGCACCCCAGGACGCCAAATCCGCATACTCAAAGACCAGAGAGACCTGGCCACTCCCATCGCCCGCGACCTCGGCTTCAAACAGCCGCATCGCGGTCAGGTTGACGGCCAGCCGTTGCTCGATCGCCTGCAGCTTCCGTGCTGCGGCGAGGAAATCCTCCCTGCGGCCAGGGGCGACCTGGAACGTCACCACCGAGAGCATCGCCATCATGTGCCTCCTTTCGCGGGAACCGGACGGGTGAAGACCAGCAAACTGCCGCGCTGCGGGCGCCATCGGATTGCGCACCCACCGCGGGATACGCGATGGCGTCACGGCGGCAGCGCCACCACCGGGAATCGATCAGGGACGCATGGCGCCCACCTCCGACGCCACAAATACGCAGTGGATGGTCGGTCGAGCATCGCTGACCTCCGGCCCACGGACGGCATCGCTCCGACCAGATACGCCAGCGGGACCACCGCCGCACGACCCCGATAGTGCGCAGCGGCGGATGCCGCAGTCTCTGAAGGCGCCGGCATCATACGACAGCGGAGGCACGCGTCAAGGCCCAGCGTCCCGGCCTCGGCGGCACTCCGCGCGCAGCCAGACGTCAGCCCATCCCGTCTCGCGATCGCGTGCGACAATCCCGCCCACCACCACCGGATGAGAACGGCGCAGGGACCGACCCTGCCCGATCTTCCCTCCGGCACCGTAACCTTCCTTTTCACGAACATTGAAGGCAGCACGGCACGCTGGGAGCAGGACCGGGCCGCGATGGTCACCGCCGTCGCGCGCCACCTCGCCCTGCTCGAGGCCGCGAGTGCGGCGCACGGCGGGGTGCGTTTCAAAACCGTCGGGGATGCTGTGCACCTCGCCGTTCACACCGCCCCGGCCGCCACCGCGACGGCGGGCGAGCCGATCCCGGTGGGGAAGGAGATCGCGCTCACGGCCGGGGACACGGTCTACTACGACGGGGCGGCGGTGCAGACCGAGCGCAACGACGGCGACGAGCCGGCGGTCGTCCTCGTCGCCAACCTGCGGGGAGCCGACGAGCCGGCCCGCCAGTTCGTGGACGGGACCCCGACGGGGTCATGAGCCAGGCCGGGAGGCGCTCGGTCATCCGCACGATGTCCGGGCGCCGCCTCCCCGCACGGTTCGCCGACGAGGCCACGATGCGCGCGGCGCTGGCGCACGCCCCGTGGGTGTCGTTCGTGGTGCGGCTGAACCCCGCGACGGTGAACGAGAGGGCATGAGTGATAGGGTGCGCTGCAGTGAGGCTTCTCGAAGAGCGCGGGTGATCCATGAGCGGCACCGCCGCTCCTGTTCCGACCTCGATCGGTTTGATTTCACGGCCACATCTTGGTCACATCTCCGTATTGAGACCGGAATCCATCGGTGAGGCGACACCAGTTCACTTGTTCAGCAGGCTGAACCACTCTACGGATTGAGGTAGTTGCTGGGGTCTTGAAACCGCATAGCCACTCGGTGGGCCGGGACTTCGTCGTATGCGGTTTAGAGCCGGAGAGGAGATCACTAAGGAAAGCGGCCTCGGCATCATCTCCTGGATCATCTTTGGGGCGTTGGCCGGCTGGGTGGCCAGCCTGATCGCCGGCACCAACCGCGAGCAGGGCTGGTTGGAGAATATCATCGTCGGCATCATCGGCGCCTTTCTCGGTGGCTTTCTATTTGGCTTGCTGACCGGGCGGGGGACCTATTTCGACTGGAACGTCGGCAGCTTCGTCGTGTCCGTCATCGGGGCGGTGGTGTCGTTATTCATGCTGCGCCTGGTCAGGCGCGCCTAACCTGCATGTAGACCAGCCCTGCCGTCGGCGTCTCCTCGGTCTCCGTTCGGGGGTCGTCTTCCGGTCTGGCCGAACCGACAACCGGTTCCTGGCGGCGGGGTTTAGCGGGACCGAGCGTGGCGGGCTCCGGGACAACAGTCGACGTGGAAGTCGTGCAGTCTACGACTCGCTGTGTAGGAGCAAGCCGTCCAGCTCACTTTGCTCGCTCTGTGCCGCCGCCGATGGCAGACGTGGCGACCACGAGGGCACCACCTATACTGCGCCCCCTCGGTCCCAAGAGCGCGTGGGTGGCAAGGAGTCATCAATGATGGGCGTTGGAGCACTGGATGCGCCCTCCCCCCAGCTGACGGTCGCGCCGGCGAGCGCCCTCCTTGACGAGCCGGTGGATATCCGCCTGACCGGTCTCGATCCCAGTGCGCGGGCGATGCTCACGGCAACGATGACTGATCACGTTGACCGGCGCTGGCAGTCTGAGGCCACATTCATCGCTAATAGTGCTGGCGTCGTCGATCTCACCACCCAGGTGCCCAGCGCCGGCAGCTACGCCGGGGCTGACCCGATGGGGCTCTTCTGGTCCATGGTCCTACAGGTCCCTGGCGGCCCATCTCTGCCCTTCCGCACGCCGGAGCCACTCATTGTCGCGTTAACGGCGGTCGCCGACGGGCGGGTGGTGGCCGAGGCGCGCCTGGAGCGACGGCTCCTCGCCCCCGGCGTGACCGACGAGACCGTCCACGACGACGGCCTGGTCGGGCGCTTCTTCCGGCCAGCCGGTGCCGGACCGTTCTCCGCCGTCCTGACCCTGGGTGGCTCGGGGGGCGGCTTGGCCGGTGCCTGGGAGCAGGCCGCCCTGCTCGCATCGCATGGCTACGCCGCTTTAGCCCTCGCCTACTTCAACTTCGAGCACTTGCCCCCGTATCTCCACGTCATCCCCCTGGAGTACTTCGAGACCGCCCTGCACTGGCTGCAACAGCGACCCGAGGTGCGGGCCGATCGGCTGGCGGTCCTCGGGTACTCCCGAGGCGGGGAGTTGGCCCTGCTGCTGGGAGCGACCTTCTCGGCGCTGACGGCCGTGGTGGGCTATGTGCCGAGCGGCGTCGTCCATGGCAGTATCGGCGTGGTCGGCGAGCCAACGTGGACCTCCCGGGGTGAGCCGGTGCCCTACCTCTTTCCGCCGGATGCCGCCGCGCGCCACGAGCAGGTCACGACCCAGGAGCCGGTCGTCCTCACGCCGTGGTACTTGGGCAACCTGGAACACCGCGAGGCCGTTGCGCAGGCGACGATCCCGGTCGAGCGCATCACCGGGCCGGTGCTGCTGTTGTCGGGTGAGGACGATCAGATGTGGCCGTCACCGGTGCTGGCCGGCATCGCCATCGAGCGGCTAGCGCAGCACGGCCACCTCTACCCGGTCCGCCATTGCCGGTATGCTGGTGCCGGGCATGCCTTCATCTTGCCCAATCTGTCCATGCCGACCGGCGGCCAGCATCCCGTGCGAGGCGTGCGGGTCGCGTTGGGGGGGACGGCAGCAGCCAACGCGCGGGCGGCGGCCGACGCATGGGCCGAGACGCTGCGGTTCCTGGACCGTTGGCGCCGAACCGTGACAGCCGCGGCCGGAGGCGTTTTTCAACAAACTGGGGCGTTCTGGGAACCGCGGGACGTTGACCTTGCCCGGGTGGTGCGCCATGATCCGCTACGATCACCGCACGGCAATCGCAGGGTGAAGTCCACCATGGTCACCACGATCCCCGACCCGCCCCACACGCTGACGCTGCCCCGCACGCCCTTGGTCGGCCGGAAGCGCGAGCTCGCCGCAATCCACGACCTGGTGATCCAGGAGGAAATTCCACTGTTGACGCTGACCGGCCCTGGCGGCGTGGGCAAGACCCGCCTCGCGCTCCAGGTCGCGGCTGATCTGCAGAACGAGTTCGCCGACGGTGTCCATTTTGTCCCGCTGGCCACGATCCGGGACGCCGACAACTTCCTCCCCGCCATTGCTCGGGTCCTGGGACTGAGCGACATGGGGAGCCGGCCACTGGCGGAACGGCTGGTCGAGTTTTTGCGGCAGCGCCAGATGCTGCTCGTGCTGGATAACCTCGAACAGCTGACCGACGCCGCTCCGCTGGTCGCCGACCTCCTCACGGCGTGTCCCCGGCTCACGATCCTCACAACGAGCCAGAGCGTGCTGCACCTCTCAGCAGAGCGCAACCTCCCGATCTCGCCCCTGCAGTTGTCCACCGGGAACGACGATGCGTCGGTTGCGCAGATCGCGTCAGCCGACGCGGTTCGCTTTTTCCTCGACCGAGCGCGGGCGTCCAGACCGGACTTCGTCCTCACGGAGAGCAACGCTGCGATCGTGGCGGCGATCTGCACTCAGCTGGACGGTCTCCCCCTCGCCATCGAACTTGCCGCGGCGCGAGTCGGTCACTTGCCCCTGCGAGCCATTCTGTCGCGGCTCGAGCAGCGGCTGGCGTTCCTGACCGGTGGCGCCCTCGACAAGCCCGATCGTTTGCGCACGCTGCGTGATGCCATGGCGTGGAGCTACGACCTTTTGGATCCCGATGAACAGCGGCTCTTTCGCCATGTGGCGGTCTTCCAAGGCGGGTTTACGCTTGACGCGGCCGAGGCGCTCGTCCCGGAGAAAGGCGATGTCCTGAACCTGGTCGCGTCCCTGGTTGACAAGAGCTTCCTGCAACTGGACGAGATGGCTGACGAACCGCGCTACCGCATGCTGGAGACGATCCGCGCGTTCGGCGTGGACCAGCTTGCAGCATGCGGCGAGGCTGATGCTGCTCGGCAGGCACACGCGGCGTACTTCTTGGCCTTGGCCGAGCGGGCGGCGCCGGAATGGTGGGGCGGAGAACCGGCGGTGTGGCTAGATCGGCTGGAGATGGAGCACGACAACCTGCGGGCAGCGCTCGACTGGGCGGTCACGCAGCGGCAGGCTGAGCTCGGTTACCGGCTAGCAATCGCATTGCACTGGTTTTGGCGGGTGCGCGGGCCAGTGAGCGAGGGCCGTCGCAGGACGGAGACACTGCTGGCCGTCTCGCATGAGGTGTCACCGCCCCTCCATGCCGCTCTTCTGGCGCGAGTCGGCGACTTTGCCATGATGCAGGATGATTTCCCGCGAGCCGTGGAGTTGCTCGACGCAAGCATCGCCTTGGCCCGTGAAACCAATGATCGCGAAACACTCACCTACGCGCTCGGTTGGCGGGGAATCACGACGCGCTACTTGGGCGATTACGAACTGAGCCGACAACTCCTCGAACAGGCTGTGGTTCTCGCGCGGGCCGCTGCCGTGCCGCTTTGGGAGCCCCTCGGGCTGATGGTCCTGGCGGGCGTCACGTATCAGCTGGGTGATGATGCCCGCGCTTCATCGCTGGTCGAGGAGGCACATGCCCTATGTGGAGCGCGTCGGAATGTCTGGGTGACCACGCACACCCTCAACCTCATGGGATCCCTGGCGATGAAGCGACGGGATTATGCACGGGCGGATGCGCTCTTCCGCGAAAACCTGATGCTGGCTCAGGAGCTCGGCGAGCGCCGCTTTCTCCCCAGTGCGCTCGCCGGAGTCGCAGAGCTTCTCGCCGCACGAGGCGACCCCGAGAAGGCAGCTCACATCTGCGGCGCTGTGGAGAGCATGCTCAACGTCACGGGCATGAACCTCACGCCGACGAGCCAAGTCAACTACAACCATGCGCTTGCGACCGTGCGGCACGAACTGGACGAGGCGACATTCACCGCGGCGTGGGACGTGGGTCGGGCGATGCGGCCCGATGCCATCCTGGCTGAGGTGAACCGCGAGACTACGGTCAGTGCGAGGACGGGTGAAGGTCAGCGCATGGTGCCGCCCGCGGTACGCTTCGGCCTGACACCCCGGGAGCGCGAGGTGCTTCGCCTGGTCGCGCAAGGGCGCACCAACCGCGAAATTGCCGCCACCCTCTTTGTCAGCCACCGCACCGCGAGCACGCACGTTGCCAATATTCTCGGCAAGCTCGCAGTCTCCTCGCGCACGGAAGCCACCGCCTGGGCCGTGCGGGAAGGGCTCGCCTGAACTAAGACGGCGTCTCGTGTCGGCACCGGCGCGCGTCGGCCCTACGTACCCCTACGTAGAACAACCACAACCACATGTTGTCGGAAAATCGGTCAAGCGGACGATGCCCCGAGCGATTGCTGGGCGCAGGATGAGCCCGTGCCGGCACACCGGTCCGGCGCGGACTCATCGCTCAGGAGGTGCAATCGTGCTCCCTCATCCAGACTCTGTCATCGCGTTGGGGATCCTGCGTCATCAGGAGCTGCAAGCCGAGAACCTCCGGGTGCGGAGGGCCATGGCCGCGGTTCCATCCCGCCCCGCTCAGCCGTGGGTGCTGCGCCGGATGCGGACCCGGGCGGGCTCGGTCTTGATCCAGATGGGAACCTTCTTGCAGGTCGAAACCTTGGAGCAGAGTGCGGCGCTCGAGGCGTTCCACGCGGGCGTCTCGTAACACCGCACGCCGTCCCACTCCTCGCGAGCAGCGCCACCACATCAGCAGAGGAGCACTTGAAATGGTGCCTGTCATCTACACCACGTACTGCATGGCCATGGGACATCGCCCGGAGGTGCTGGCCGCATCCGGCGGCTTGCGGCTAGCCGGAGCCGAACGACGGCGCGTGCCTCCCGCTCAGAACGGCGTGGTGCGAGTATGTCGCTGGCTCGGCACGGTGTTTGCCCAGGCGCGCCTCCGCCACCGAAATGCGTATAGCCGAACAGCAGGCGCGGATGGGATGAGTGCCTCGGCCCTTCCCAGTAGTCGTTGAGGCTGCGAAACGAGAGTGCAGCGTTATTGTTTGCGGCACCGCTCCTGGGACTCGCAGAGGTAAGGCTGGGCGCTGCAACCCGACAGTCCGCCCCTGACCTGCGATCGCACGGCGGGTGCCCGGTGCGCCTCTGGTGTCCGGCGATGCACAGTCCAGGACTGATTACATTACAGGCGCCGTGCTGCCGAATTTAGAACGGCCCGGATTGTCTCGTGGCTGTCGCCGAACTCGGCGGCCAACGCACGCAGGCTCGTGGTCGAGGCGAGCGAGCGGATGGTCGCCTCTTGCTCGGGCGTGAGCTTCCGCTACCGCGGTGTGTGGTAGCCGGCGCGCTGCGATTGACCGACGAGGCGGCGAGGCGGAACCTCGGCGATGACCACGTAGTTGGCTTCATGACGCAAGTGCGAGACCGATCCCCGTCGCTTCCGCCATCTCAACCTTGACAGTCTTGGCAGTTTGGGTCGTCTCGTCCTTGGTCCCCCAGTTGACTACTTCTTCTGGTTGACGCTCCCCTGGTAGACGGTGCGCGTGCCCAGGATGCGGTGCTTCGTGTCGAGCAAGACAACGCGAAGTTGCTCCTGCTCCAGCGCCGCCATTTCGATCTGCAACAGGTTGGCGATGTCCTCCGGCGAGCCGACCTGCGGGCGCTGGTCCGGTGAGAGCGCGGCCAGCCGCCGCCCCAACTCCAACGCGGCCTTGAGCCGCACCGCCTTGGCGTCCCCCAGGCCGCGGATACGCGCCAGTTCCGCCACGTCCATTTGGAACAACCCGCGCAACCCGCCGTGCTGGGCAAGCAGCCGCTGCGACACGTCGGTGACGGTTTCTCCCACGAGACCGGTATTCAGTATGATGGCCAGCAGATCGCCGTCGCTCAGCGCGGAGGGACCACGCAGCTTGAGCTTCTCCCGTGGGCGCTCGTCCGGCGCCATCTCGCGCAGCATGAGCCGGTAGCCGGGCGGGCGAACGCCATCCTCGGTTCCGCTGATCATCCGAAGCCTCCTGACGTGCCGAGCGTCCGCTAGCGATCCCTGGCCCGCATTCTCACATCAACGGGGCCTGCGCGGGTCAAAAGAATCGCGGGACGATCAATCCCCAGATGCCGTTCGCCCACCTTTCCCACCATTCATTTCCCACCAACGCGATGGTAAGCTTCCGAAACCGACGGGAATCGCTCACGACAACCATCGACGCCACCGTCGAAAGCTCGCAGAGCACTCTCGTGACGTCGGATACGGCTTGGCGTGTGGATCATGGGGAGGATCGCGTGTTCGCGAAGGTCAATGGCGTCGACCTCTACTTCGACATCGAAGGGTCCGGCCTCGTCCCCGATGGCGGAGAAATGAAGGAAAAAGAGGTCTGCTTCGTCCTCCACGGCGGCCCCGGTATGGATCACACCTATTTCAAGCCCTACCTCTCCCCCCTCGCGAACGACATGCAGCTCGTCTACGTCGATCACCGCAATACCGGCCGCTCCCAGCGCGTGCCCCTCGAGTCCTGCACCATCGAGCAGATGGCCGACGACGTCGAAGCCCTGCGCCAGTACCTCGGCCTCGGCAAGATCACCGTCATGGGCAACTCCTACGGCGGGTTCTGGGCCCTCACCTACGCCCTGCGCCACCCCGGCTCGCTCAACAAGCTCATCCTCATCACCACGTCCCCCAGCCACGAGTTCTACGAGGGAGCGAAAGCCGAAGCCGCGCGCAAGGGCACGCCGGAGCAGATCGCCGCTGTTCCCGACGTGTTCGAAGGGAAGATCAGCAGCCAGGAAGATTTCGGCGCGTGGTGGGATCTGATGGCTCCGCTCTACTACCACCGCTGGGACGAGGGCTACAAAGAGGGATTCAGCCGCGGCACATCGAACGCCGAGTGCGCCTCCTACATGTTCCGCGACGTGATCCCTTCCTACGATGTGCGACCTCGCCTGGCCGAGATCACCGCGCCCACGCTCGTCCTCGGCGGCCGCCACGACTGGGTGACGCCGTTCGGCGAGTCCGAGATCATCGCCGCCGGCATTCCCGGCAGCGAATTGGTCATCTTCGAGGAGAGCGGCCATCTCCCGTTCGTCGAAGAGCAGGACCGCTTCGTGGAGGTCGTGCGCCGCTTCATGGGGTTCAACCAGGCCTGATTGACCTCGTCAGCGGCGCTTACGGTTGGCGCGAATCGGATGAGAAAGGGGGCGGCGGGGAGGATCAGTCTCGACGTTCACCGCGAAGTGCTTCACCCGTATCCAGGGAGGACGCCATGTCTCGCTCGGCACACGACGCCCAGTTGCTCGAGAAGATCCGCAGCGTCATGATCAATCGCCGCCGCCTCGTCCAGGGCGCCGCCGGCGGCGCCCTCGTCATCGGCGGCCACAGTTCCGCGACTTCAGCCTTGGCCAGCCCCAGGCGGCTCGCCCAGGAAGGCGACCCGACACCGGGCGGCGTCCTCCGCGTCGCCACCTCGACCGATCCCGTCGGCCTCGACCCGATGATCTCCTCGGCCTACTCCACGGCCCTCATCACCGAGCATGTCTACGGCTCCCTGATGCAGTACGACAAGGAGCTCAACGAGGTCCTCCCCGATCTCGCCGAGTCGGTCGAGATCTCCGACGACCGCCTGCTCTACACCTTCAAGCTGCGCGAGGGCGTGCTCTGGCACGACGGCAAGCCGTTCACCGCCGAAGACGTCAAGTTCTCGATGGAGCGTCAGAAGAACCCCGACACCGGGTCGCCGAACGCCTATATGTACGCAGAGGTGGCCGAGGTCACCGTCGTCGATCCCCTCACGGTTGAGGTGCGTTTCAACCAGGTCCAGGGACCGTTTCTGGCGTTCATGGCCTCGCCCTGGGCTAGCATGGTGCCCAGGCACGTCGTCGAAGAGCAGGGCGACCTGCAGACGGTCATGGTCGGCACCGGACCTTTCAAGTTCGTCTCCTACACCCCCGGCAGTTCGGTCAAGATGGTCAAGAACCCGGACTACTACGTCGAGGGGCAACCGCTGGTCGACGAGCTGGAGATCGTCTTCATCACCGACGCCACCTCCCGTTTGAACGCCGTCATCTCGAAGCAAGTCGACCTCGCACAGGACATCGCCAAGAAGGACTATCAGCAATTGAGCGCCATGCCCGGGGTGCAGGCCATCGCGCTCGAATCGGGGAGCTGCAATTGGGACTACATCGGCGTGAACTGCACCCGCGCCCCCTTCGACAACCTCCTCGTGCGCCAGGCGGTCGCCCACGCCATCAACCGCCAGGCCATCGTCGACAATGTCATGTTCGGGCTTGCCATGCCCTTGACCGGCGGCATCCTCCCGCCGTGGAGTTGGGCGCACACGGAGGATCTTGAGCTGTACTCCGCTACCCCGGACATCGAACAAGCCAAGGCGCTCCTCACCGAAGCCGGCCACCCCGACGGCTTCGAGACGACGATCAAGGTCTCGCCCGCCTATCCCGATCTCGCCAGCCAGGCGGCCATCAACCAGGAGGCCCTCCGCGCCATCGGGATCAACGCCGAGATCGTCAATCTCGAGTGGGGCACCTTCATCAACGATGTGTTCGGCGCCGACCACGACTTCGACATGCAGGTCTGTGGCTGGGGCGGCCCCTTCATCGACCCGGACGAGTTCCTCTACCCCGAGTTCCACAGCGACCAGGGGTTCAATCCCCAACTCTTCGCCGATCCGGAGGTCGACGCGCTGCTGGAAGAAGGCCGCACCACCTTCGAGCGCGAAGGCCGCGCCGAAATCTACGCCCAGGTCCAGGAGATGATCTTCACCCGGGCGCCGATTGCCGCCACGACCAACAACCGTCTCGTCCAGGCCCAGCAGGACTATGTCGAGGGCTTCACGCCCCTCCCCACCGGCATGATGCGCTGGGTGCGCGAGGTCTGGCTGAACAAGTAATCTCCACCAGGAAGCCCCTTCTCCCCTCTCCCATCGCGATGGGAGAGGGGTCGGGGGTGAGGGCACTCGATGCTCCGCTACATCCGAACCCGGTTGCTGGCGATGGTCCCGGTCCTCATCGGCATGTCGATTCTGGTCTTCGTCACCATGCGCCTCATCCCCGGCGACGTCGCCGTCATCTTCCTCGGCACCAAACCGACGCCTGAGGCCATCGCCGCCTTCCGCGAGAAAGCCGGGCTCGATCAGCCCATGTATCTGCAGTATTTCGACTGGATCGGTCGCCTCCTGCGCGGCGACGTCGGCATCTCGCTCACCACCGGGACCGACATCAAGACCGAGCTGCTCAATCGGCTCCCCATCACCGCGGAGTTGACCTTCCTGGCCATGTTCATCGCGGTGCTCGTCGCGGTGCCCCTGGGCATCGTGGCCGCGCTCAACCACAACAAGGGGCTCGACCTTGGCCTGACCAGCCTCGGCATGATCGGTCTCTCGCTGCCGAACTTCTGGCTGGGCACGCTCCTGGCGTTCTTTTTCGCCATCAAGTTCCCGATCTTCCCCCCGGCGGCTACGTCCCCTTCTCCGAAGACCCCGTCGGCAATCTCAAGTCGATGGTGCTCCCGGCGCTCTCCCTGGGTCTGGTCTCGGCTTCGGTCGTCATGCGCATGACCCGGTCCTCGATGCTGGAGGTCATCCGGCAGGATTACGTCCGCACCGCCCGCGCCAAGGGTCTACGAGAAGCCGTCATCACCCGCGGCCACCTCCTCAAGAACGCGTTGATCCCGGTCATCACCGTCGTCGGCATGGAGTTCGGCTACATCTTCGGCGGCGCCTTCCTCGTCGAAGCCGTCTTTTACCTGCCTGGCGTCGCTACCTACACCCTCCTCGCCGTAAATCAGCGTGACTACCCCGTACTGCAGACGGTTGTCCTCCTCGTTACCCTCGTCTTCATGCTGGTCAATCTCATTGTCGACGTGCTGTACACCTATCTCGACCCGCGCCTGCGCGTGACGTAATGAGGCGATGAGATGACCGCCAGCATGTCCGCCGCGGCATCGACGCTCGATCCCATCGCCACGTCGCCGCACACCAGCCGTAGCTGGGTTCGCCGATTCTCGCGGAACAAGCTGGTCGTCTTCGGCGGCGCTACCGTCCTGGTCGTCCTGATGGCGGCCCTGTTCGCGCCGATCCTCGCACCGCATTCACCTTACGAGCAGTTCACCACCGATCAATTGGTTGGTCCCAGCGCCACCTACCCGCTCGGCACCGACGAGCTCGGCCGTGACGTTCTCAGCCGCATCCTCTTTGGAGCGCGCATCTCGATCCAGGTCGCGGCCATCTCCGTGTCCATCGGACTTCTCATCGGCGGCTCGCTGGGATTGCTGGCGGCCTACCACGGCGGCGCCTGGGACATGGTCATCATGCGCATCGCCGACATTCTCTTCGCCTTCCCGTCGCTCCTCCTCGCCATCGCGGTGCTCGCCGTGCTGGGCCCTTCGCTGGCGAACGTCATGGTCGCCATTGGCATCATCTTCATCCCCATCTTCGTCCGGGTCACCCGCGCCGCCGGGCTGGTGATCATGCAAGAGCAATATGTGGAGGCGAGCAAGGCCAGCGGCGCGGGTCCCGGCCAGATCATGCTGCGCCACGTGCTGCCCAACGCCATGGCGCCGCTCCTCGTCCAGATCACCCTCGCCATCTCCTACGCCATCCTCGCCGAAGCCGGTCTCTCCTTCCTCGGACTGGGCGCGCAACCCCCCGAGCCAAGCTGGGGCTCGATGCTCAGCACCGGCCGCGGGTTCATGACCTTCGCCCCCTGGACAGCGTTCGCCCCTGGCATGGCCATCTTCATTGCCGTCCTCGGCTTCAACATCCTTGGCGACGGGCTGCGCGACGTGCTCGACCCCCGCCTGAAAACCTGACCGCCGAACACTGCCGTACTCAGCTGGCATGCGCAGCAGCCTGCGCTCACCACGCACCACGAAGTATCGGGCATGGGCCAATGCGGCCATTGTCCGTCCCCCGCATGCGTTCGCGGCCGACGCACGGCACGATCGTGCCACCGTGACACCGAATCGCATCCGACGTGCGTTCTAGCTACAAACGGGGCTCGTGGGGGAACTCCGCATCATCGCCAAACCAGGAGGGGTGGAAATGTCCGCATTCGCAACGATGAACCATCGAATCGCATCCCGCGCCCGCGCGGCGATTGTGGGTGGCATGGCGGCCTTGATTTTGGCCCCGGCCCTCGTCGCGGCGCAAACCACGACCGATCCGACGGTCTACGCCTCGACCGCCCTCAACATGCGCAAGGGCCCGGGCAGCTCCGACGCCATCCTCGCCGTCGTCCCCCTCGGCGGAGAAGTGCTGCGCGGCACCGGCGCCGCGACCAACGGCTACGCGCCGGTCACCTACAACGGTATCTCCGGCTGGGTCGTCGACCTCGGTCTCGTGGGCACGGTGGAAGAGGTCACCGCCGCCACTGGACCCGATCCCGCGCCCGCCCCGGTGACGGAGAACGCCGCCCCGATCCTCTACAGCAGCGACGTCCGCTTCACCCTGCGCCCGCTGATGCTCCGCACCGGCCCCGACGTCACCGCCGAAGCCCTCACCGGCATACCCGAGGGAGCCGTCGTCACCCTCACCCGCGAAGGGGCCGAGAACGGCTACGTCACCGTCGATTTCGACGGTGTCCAGGGCTGGGCCTACGCCGATCTCCTGGGCGAAGACGAGGCGATGGTCGGGTTGTAATCCAGACCGCAAATCCCAGCCCCGTTCACGGGGCTTCCCGTCTAGGGCAGCCGGATGGCTTTGAGCCTCCGGCGGGGCGTCTACGGCGATCGAGGCTGCCAACGCCGATCATCGCCGGCCCTGCGCCTGACCCTGAAGGGAAGGGATCAGGCTGTCTCAGACGAAAAGCACCCTGAAGGTGCGCTAAGTGACTGGCCCCGCCACATTCCACGGCTTGAACGCGTTCTCCACCCCCCGCAGCGCCGGTTTCAATTCCGGAAAATGCCGCTGCACCACCGTGCCGAAGGTGTTGTCCGCGATCCAGTCCAGCCCGGTCTGGGTGTAGACCTGCGCCGTGAAATCGTTGGTGAAAAAGCGGTCGCTCTTCAGTCGCCGCGGCGCCATCAGCACGAAAATGCGGAACGCCGTTTCGCTGAAGGCAAACCCCGGGATCGTCGGCTCGGCGAACATGCCGGCGATGAGATCGACCCGGTCGATGTCGTTGTCGTAGACCCGCCGCAGTTCCTCCGCCCACTCCGTGTTGTCGGTCAGCGCCTCGAACGATGTCACCCGCGGCAGATGCAGCAGCTCGCGGAAGGCGTTGTAGCGCGGCACGCCCAACTCGCGGGTGCGCAGGATGTCCGTCGCCGCCAGGTCCTGCAGCTCCCCGTCGGGCCGTACGTATTCCTGCAACCCCTTGGGGAAGTTGTGCAGCTGGATGGCTCCGGGGTGGGCCACCCCGAACGAGTAGAACAGGTCGCTCAGGGGCATCTCACGCAGCACGTCGATGGCGTGCCGCTTGGTGACGTGCTCGAAATCTCGCGTGTCCAGCAGCCGGTGGTCCGCGGCGGCGTGGAAGGCGTAGTCGTCCGGGATCAGCGGGTGCATGCGGTAGACAGCGACAAACTCCTCGGTGATGGCGTACGGCGCGCCGAAGTGCTCCGTCTTCGAGCCCAACACCCCGCTGATCAGTTCCCCATCCCCGACTCGGCCGAAGAGGCGGCTGAAGCGTTCCCCGGCCAGCCCCCACCAGTCGGCGCGTAGGGCGCGGATCATGGTGGGGTGGTCGAGTAGCGCCGTCGTCCACTCCACGGTGTGGATCTTGGCCATCAGCGCCACGTTGACCAGACGCGCGTGCTGAAATAGATCCTCGTCCGACCAGCGCGGGTACTTCTCGCGCAACCGATCGCAGATGGCGTTGTGCTCCCGGATGAAGAGGATGCCGAGCAGGGCGAGACCGAGCCAGAAGCCCGGCACATCCGCCGGGTGCATTGGCAGCAGCGGGTCGACCTCCGGCAGGTTGTTCTCATCCACCCGCAACTTGCCGTCGACCCCGGATCGCACCACCTGCTGGTAGCGTGCGTCACTGCCGTAAATCTGCGAACCGTCCCACCAATGGGTCTCGTGATTGAGAAATGTCAGCGGCGTCCAGGTTTGCCCCTCCGGTCGCGTCGGATCGTCGGCCGTGCGCGCGATGCCCATGACCCGATCCGGCGCGGGCCACGGGTCGTCTGCTTCCAACGGGAGTTTCCAGCGCTGGCTCCAGGAAGCGCTGCCGTGGCTGAACCAGTCGCGGATCATGAACTGGATCCAGGCCGCAGTGAAGACGTTGAGGGTGTCGGCCGGCTGGAACGTGTGACGCGTCATCAGTTCCCGGCTGACCACCCGCGGATTTGGCGAGAGCAGGTCAGGCTCCGGTTCCCGCGCGGAGTACGACAACGGCACGTTGCGCCCGAACCGCGTGCCGGCGCTCCCCATCTCCGGCCGCGACAGGTCGTTGAACGTGCCTTCGGCGGTGCGGTGCGTCAGATGCCCCGGCTCCGGGGTGACGGGGCCGCGCGGCTCCGATGGAGTGATCGTCGACGGGTCGTAGACGTTGCCGCGCCGCAACTGCCCCATCAGGACGAAGATCATCGGCAACCCCAGCGGCCACGGCAGCCGGTGCCAGCCGATCGTACGGTCGATGAGGGTGACGACCGGCAGCGAGAGGTTGGCGAGGAGCCCGCCCCCTGCACCACCCGCCGCCTGCTTGCGCCGCCGTAGCCAGGCCACGACCGCCGCCACTGCGGCCAGCGGCAACAGCACCGCAGCCGAGCCACGGCGTTTGCGGGATGACGAAGCGTTCTGGCCGGCTTCGGTGCCGGGTCGGACCATGGCCAACTCCTCCCTGGAGAAGCACGTCGGTTCCTGGTTTGTCGCTCAAGGCAATTATGAAGGCAGTGTCAACCCCGCGCCGGGGCACTGAGAATGTGTCCATCTGAGCGTCAGCGAAGCATGACATCCAAAGTCTACGGAAACATCTTCCTTGTCAACACCGGCCTGGTCCATCCGGTGTCACGCTCCTTGGCCGAGCCCCTCGAACCGGCCCCCTTCGACCTCGACTCTTTCGTGGCCGCACACCTCGAAGCCGGAGAGCCAATCGCCATGACTGTGCCACCGGAAGCGATCCGCGTTGTTAGGTAGGGCGTTGGGATCAGCGGAAACAAGCCGACTCGGCAGAGACGGCTCTACGGCGACCCGGCTGAATAGACGATCGGCCCGCTGGGGACCGCGAATCACCGTTCCCGGCTTGACTCCGGAGTTCTCCAACGGCCCGTGGCTGCGGCCGCTCGTTAGCAGTTGTACTCGCAGGAGCCGGCGCCGCCGACCAGACCGGGAACGTACGAGCAGCAGGCCAAACCGTACAAGCACGGGCTCTGCGTGCCGCTGGTGCAAGTCGCGTTCAAATTCGGCGGCGTGTCGCAGGAGCCGCGGTTGCCGCAATAGCCGGTGCAGCACTCCGCGCAGCCATCGCCCCAGTTGCAATGGCCAGCGCAGGCGTTACCACGGCTGGTGCAGCCGCCGCCGCATTGCCCGCGCGGGGTGCAGACTCCCGCGCCGCCCGGCGTGCCGGGGCTGCTGGAGCAGCAAACCAATCCGTGCCCGCAAGCGTGCTGCGTGCCGCTTGAACAACCACACCCTTCATAACTGCAATGGTTGGCAGAGGTCGGTCCCTGTCGGCCAAAACCTCCCACCAGCGCGGCCACCGCGCCGGCCAGCCCCAGCCGCCGCAGTGCGCCACGCCGAGACGTCGCATCAGTCAGCGTTCTTGTCCACGCGTCGAACCGCCGGTCGTCCATGTCCGGTGTCCTCCCCACCCTGTTGTTCGAGACGGCCTCTTCCCAGAACGACGCCTCCGCCCACGGCTGGAGCCGGCGGCAGGCCACACCCTGGCCCCAGATGCATTGCGTTTCGCGGCCGGAGTCGTTGCCGCAGTCTATCCGAATTCCGGGCGTCGTGTTGCTCGTGCAACAACCGCCGAGTCGCCAACTTGTTCGACGGCATCTTCAGGCCGACCTACTGCGCACCCGCGAGCCCGCGCCGAGTCGGATGACGTTCCACGAGAGCCGCGGCAACGTCGCGGTGAGGGCTCCATCCCGGTTGGTCGCGTCCCCGCGCCCGTGCGGTGTCACCGCATCGGGGTGTTGGCCGGTATTCCCCGCCAGCGGGTCCGCGTGCTCCAGTACCAGGTGCTCGACAACGTCGTAGTCGGGAAAGGCTCGCAACTCCCCCTCCAGCGTCAGCGCATTCTCCTGGTCCCGATTCACCGCAAAGAGTGTCAGCGTTTCCCCCGCCTCATCTTGGGTGGCCACTGCTTCCAGCAGCGGCACGGAGCCAAACTGCCGGTTCTCGTAACTGGGGCTGTCGATATGGAGGGCAAGAGCAGCGCCCTGGCCGTAGCGGGAGGCGTGGAGGAAGGGGTAGAAGATCGTCTGTCGCCAGGCGCCGCCGCCGGTCGCCGTCATGATCGGGGCCAACACGTTCACGAGCTGGGCCATGCAGGCGATTTTCACCCGGTCGGCGTGCTTCAGCAGCGAGATCAGCATGCAGCCGACGACCAGCGCGTCCTCCAGCGTGTAGGCCTCCTCGCCCAGGGGCGGGGCGACCTGCCAGGGCGATTTCCGCATGAGGACCTTGTCCGACTCCCGCGCGTGGTACCAGACGTTCCACTCCGGAACGGCACAGAATCGCACGTCGCCGCTCGTCGAGTTGCGCTTCGACGGCGACGGTTTGCTCGCGCTCGCCGCCGACTGAGATCCCTGACATATGGCAGCGATTTCAACGAGCGCTCGAGGAAACGACCTCTCCGCAACTCCGGAGAGGTCGTTTCGCGTTCGGCGCCGGTCGCGGTCGGAAGAGTAAGAATCCGGAATCTTATCGTTCGGCGCGGCAACGGCTGATCCGCCGGTGAAGCGCGTGCGAACCGCGTTTTCGTCGCCCAGATGGTGTGAAGCACGTCCTTTATAAGTCGTTCTGTCAACTACGTAGTCTGTATCTACGGATTTCGCTTGATTTCTGTCAGCGAATACCGTAATCTGCTTTTGGCAGAACTTCCGTTCTAGACCGCTTGGCGCGATGGGGGGGTGTATGGCAACGCAGAGCGACGAATGGTTGACGCTCGGCGAAGTGTCGCAGCAGTTCGGGGTGTCGCTCGACGCGATCAGACGCCGCGTCGACTCCGGCGTGCTTGCGGCGTACGCCGCGCCGTTCGACGGTCGAAAGATGTTGTTCAAGCGCAGCGATCTCGAAAAGATGACCGCGCCGGCGCCACTGCCGCGCCGCCGCCAGAAGCGGCCGCGGTCGGCGAGCATGGCTTCGTGACCGCGCCGACGCCGATCCGCCCGCCCGACGACGCCGTTCGCGAAGCGGCGTGGCGGCGCGTCTGGTCGAAGTTGCTCGATCAACCGGCTACCGAGCGCGACGACGACGCCGAGCCGGTCGCCGATCGGCCGACGTCGATCTCGGCGCCGGTTCGGTTGCGTCAAGACGACGAGCGGAGCGAGACCGCATAAGCACAGCACGACGCCCGGTCGGGGTCGCATCCGAAACCGGGCGTCTGCTCAAGGAGTCTGCTATGGCGACACCATACTACGACACGACGATCCTGAGCGCGGAGCAACGCACCCGCGCATGGGAGTTGAACTACCGGACCGGCGCCGACGATCTTCCGGACGGCGAGCTTCAGTGGGAGCGCGACGTCTGGACAGCGCTCGGCGTCGACGCGGTCGCCGAGATCGCCGACGCCTTGCTCGCCGAGCGCCGTGCTGCCGAGCAGTTCATGCCGGGCGGCGCCGAACCGGCAGACCTGAACGTCCTGTTCTCGCGCGTCAACGTGCTCGCCGCGCTCCGGATCGCCAGAGATGAAGCGCAGCCGCTCGTATGCGCCATGCGGCTCTGCTTCTGGAACAGCCTCGCCGAGACGCGGCGATGAGCGAGCCACCGACCGCGGACGTCTTCGAGCAACTGAGCGCGACGCTGGGCCGGCTGGCGGCGCTGGACGGTCTCGATCCGCAGACGGAGATTGTTCGTCTAACTTCGTTCGTTCGCACCATAGAAGTTCCGGACTATCCGCTCGACGTCTGGCCGCACCCGCTCGCCGCCTACTTCCGCGCGAGTGCCGAAACCGTCGGCGCGCCGGTCGACATGGTCGCGACGCTGGCGACGCCGATCATCGGCGCCGTCATCGGCAACCGGCGTCCGCTGCTCGTCAAAGCCGGCATGGTCGTCCGGCCGGCGCTCTGGACGGCGGTCGTCGCCGAGCATCTCGACCGGCAAATCCGGCGCGCTCGACCATGCGCTCGATCTCGTCAGCGGCCTCCAAGCGGACGCCGTCGCCGACTACCGGCTCCAGCAGCAGACGAGCGCCGGCGGTACGGCGCCGGAACCGCTGCAGCACTTCTACACGTCAAACGCGACCTTCGAATGGTTCGGACCGGCCGCGCGCGACTCTGCCGGCGTCGCGATGGTCAGAGACGAACTCCTCGGCTGGCTGCTCGACTTCGACAGCTACCGCGCCGGCCGCGGCGGCGACCGCCAAAGTTGGCTCTCGCTCTGGTCCGGCGGCGCGCTCAAGATCGACCGCAAAAGCGCCAACACGATCTTCGCCGAGCATCCGGTCGTCGGCGTGACTGGCGGCATCCAAACCGGCCGCTTGCCGGAACTGGCGAGAGACGCCGGCGCCGACGGCTTTCTCTCGCGCTTTCTGCTGGCGATGCCGGACGCGAAAGCGCCGCGCTTCTCCGAGTCGACGATCGACCGCGCCACGCTCGACGCCGCGCGCGCTATCGTCTCCGGCTGCGCCAGCGCGACTACCACGATCCGCTGCCGCTGAGCCGCGACGCGCGCGACCGCTTCAAACGCTTCTGCGACGAGAACGCCGACGCGATCGACGGCGGCGGCGTCCACGATCTGTTTCTCGCCGCGTACGGCAAGCTGCCGCTGCAAACCGCCAAGCTCGCGCTCGTCCTGCAGCGCGTCCACGACCCCGACGCGACGACGTCGGAGATCCCGGTCGATCGCGTTGCCGATGCCATCGACCTCGTCGACTACTACGCCGCGCACGGCGTTCGCGCGTACGCGCTGCTCGGCGCCGCCGCGCCGGCACGGCCGGTCGGTCTGGCGCGGCGCATCCTTTCCGCCGTCAACCGCGCCGAGACGCCGCGCGTCAGCCGCCGCGATCTGCACGGTCTGCTCGGCGGACACGTCGCCAGCGACGATCTCTCGCGCGCGCTCGACGACCTCTGCGACCGCGGCCGGCTCGTCTCCGAACGCGTCTCGACCGGAGGCCGACCCGCCGAACTCTACTGGCTTCCGGACTCGTTACCGTGCGAACGAACGAAGTTAGCCGAACAAAGCCCCGGTTCCGGCTCGTCTCTGCTCGGCGAACGAACGAAGTTAGACGAACAAAGCGCTGCCGGCGTGCGACCGGCGAACGTCGTCGACTTTCGCGACGAGCGATCGGCGATCGCGGCCGCGCTCGAAGTGCTCTTCGCGGCGTCCGGCCAAATCCGGACGCCGGAACAACGCAGCTACTACGACGGTCTCGACCTCGACGGACTCGCGGCGTTGGTCCTCGACCTGCCGCCCGATCAACGCGCCGACTGGCGCCGCGTGATCGACGGCGCTCCGGACCGTGACGAGGTCGCGCTCGCGGCACGGCACGCGACGGCGCGCGCCGAACGGCAAGAGGGGAGAGCATCGTGAGCGACGATGCCATCGAACCGACCGGCGCGACGCATCCGGTCGCCGAGTTGTTCCCGCTCTTACCGGACGACGAGTTGCAAGACCTCGCCGCCGACATTGCCGCGAACGGCTTGATCCATCCGCTTACGCTCGACGCCGCCGGCACGTTGCTCGACGGACGCAACCGACTCGCGGCGTGCCGGATCGCCGGCGTCGAGCCGCGCTACACGACCCTGAACGGCGTCGATCCGGTCAGCTTCATCCTCTCCGCGAATGTTGCGCGGCGGCATTTGTCTAAGGGGCAGAGGGCGATGGCGGTCGCCAAGGCGATGGATTTTTCCTCAGGAAAATCTCAGGGCAAAGGCGCGGCCGCCCGCGCCGCCGGGGTGAGCGGCAGTCATCTCTCCCGCGCCATCGCCGTCGTCGCGCACGCGCCGGGGCTGGTCGAGCCGGTGTTGGGCGACCACCTATCGCTCAATGACGCCTACGCCATCGTGCGCGGCTACGTGGATGGGGCGGATGCGGTGGCCTCGGCCCAAGCGCGCCTCGGCGACGGCACGTTCACGATCCCGGCCACGATGAGAAGGGGTGGCCGGGATCGCTCGTCTGAGCGAGGAATACCTGCTGCTGAGCGGGCATCTGTGGGCGCTGAAGGCGGCGAAGGCGGTGTATGAGGGGGATGACGAGGCGCGGCGCGAGGCGCTGGCCGCGCTGCACGAGGTGCGCTCCGAGTTGACGGCGTGCCCGCAACCCGATGACGAGGACGTCGCCGAGATCGACGCGATCGGCGGTACGCTGTCATGATGCGCCGACCTCTCTAAGGAAGGAGACGAGCGGTGACGCGCCGACCCCACGGCATCAGCGGCGATCCGTACGCGAGCGACGCCGGCGACGTCGATGATGCGGCGTACCGGCTGCCCGAACCCGGCGAATGGTCCGACCAGCCGTACGTCGAGCCGCCGCCGGAGGAGTACACCCCGCTCTCCTGCGTCGCGCGGGATCTCCGGATGAGCGCGTCCGTCTTGCGCGGAGAATGCCAGCTTCTCGGTATCCGGATCGTCGACGTCGCCGGCTACATCGGCGTCGACTTGCTGGCCGTGAACGACGCCGACCGGCTGCGAAAGCATCTCGGCCGGATGCGCGGCTGGTGAAAAAAGGAGGCGAATGATGAGCGCGAAAAATGGCGACGTTGGTCGCGCCGAGCAGCGCGCCGCGGCACTCAAATTGAGGTCAGCCGGCGCCAACTACGAAACGATCTCGCGTCACCTCGACTGCTCGACCAGTACGGCATGGCGGCACGTCCAGACCGGGCTGCGCGCCATCCAAGCCGAGCCGGCGGAAGAGTTGCGCCTCTTGGAAAATGCCCGATTGGACGCCTTGCTCTTGGCGTGCTGGCCGGCGGCGATGCGTGGCTCTCCGCGCCACGTCGACAGCGTCCTGAAGATCATGACGCGGCGCGCGGCGCTCTGGGGGTTGGATGCTCCGCGCCAGATCGCCGTGTCGAGCGGCGACCACGAGAGGGCCGCGTACGCCGCCGCGGCGCGGGAGTACGGATTGAGCGTCGAAGAGGTTCAAGCGCAGGCGGAATTTCTCCTGCGCGAGTACCGCGACGGAACGCTCGGCTAGCGTATGAGCGGCGCGGCCCGATCGCCGCCGGCCGGCGGCGCGTGGCAGATCGACCGAGCGAACAGGAGGACACGATGGCAACGGCAACGCAGGAACCGGACGCGAGCGAACCGACCGGCACGACGACCGGCGGCTCGACCGGCGAACCGACCGAGACGACCGGCGCCGCGCCGCGAGAATTGGTGCTCCACGACGACCAGTTGCGCCGCGCGCGTCTCGTCGAAGCGACCGCGATCGAATCGCGCGAGAGCCGGCTGGACGTGAGTCTTGGCAGCGGGCGCTATCTCGTCGCCGGTCGGTACGTTGACGCGAACGGTCAGCCGGTCGCGGAAGGGGAGCGGTGACGTGGAGATCGAGTCCCAATTCCGGCAGGAGCGAGACGCGCTCGAGAAACGGCAGCGCTCGCTGCGCCACCACCACAACGCGATGCTGCAACAGCAGCGCTTGCAAAGCGATGGAAGACGAGCGCCAGAAGAAGGTCGAGGAGAACCGCGCCAGAGCCGAAGCCGAGTTAAAGGCGGACCTGCGCGAGACGTTTCTCCGGTTCAATCCCGCCACCGACGAGCGCGACTTCGAGCGCGAGTACCCCGAACTCCGCGCCGAAGCCATGAAGCGCGAAGCCGTGGAAGGCCCCATCAGGGAGAAGCAGGCGGCGCTCCAACGCTTGCCGGTCGAACTCCGGAGCTTCTAAACCGCGCGCGAGCGGACCAGCGACGAAATCGACGCCGCCGGTATCGAGAACGGCGTGTATGACGACGATCCGGCGGCGCCGAGCGTCGAAATCGACGCTGCACGAGTCGTGCAACACGACACGTTATTACTAGTCAAGACTGACCAGTAATCCGGTGCTCTCTACGTAGAGTAGACTGAGAGCGCCAAACCACCACATCGAAAGGACCGCCCCATGACCACGGCGACACCGCCGACCGAGATCGGCCTGTACGGCAGCTTCCACCCGAACGACCGCGCCGAGAAAATCTTCACCATGATCTTGTGCGGCGTCAAAAAGAAAGACGCCGGCCACGTCCTCGTCGACGCCGAGAGCCGCGCGCTCTGGGACGCGATGAGCGTGAGCGTCGCGCAGGCGATGCGCGACAGCAAGACGATCTCGTACAGCTACACCAACGAGGAGTAACGCGCGCGGAGCAGCCCATTCTCGAACCGGTTCGAGAATCCCACCCGACGTTCGTCCCTCGCGCGCGCGTATCAAGACGGGAAGTGCTGAAAACAAGCACAGCACGACACGCCTCGCCAGAACATCCTTGACACATGTTTGCAGTCAAGCGCGGCGGAGATGATGTCATCTGGACGAGCCAGGAGCACAGAGTCAACCCCGCCAGGATGCCTCCGTTAGCCCAGCGGGTCGATTCTTCCGCCGGAACGCATCCCCCGCTAGGCGCGGCCCGCGTAGATGGCGCGCTCGAACTGCGCGAACAGGTCGAGAACGCCCGCGTCGCCGAACGGCTGGATCTGCGTCAGGAACACCCCCGTCACGCGCCGCACAGGGTCGATCCAGAAGAACGTGTGAAAGGCGCCTCCCCACGTCCAGCTGCCGGCCCCGCAGCCGGTCGGTATCTCGTGCGTGGTGATCATGGCGCCCAGTCCCCACTTCTTGACCATCCCGGGGAACAACGCGGAAAACTCCACGGTCAGCTCCCCAATCTGGTTCTCGCCCATCGCGGCGACGGTCTCCGGGCGCAGGATCCGCACGCCGTCGAGCTGGCCGCCGCCGAGCAGCATGCGTAGGAACCGCAGGTAGTCCGTCCCGGTCGAGTACAGGCCGTCGCCACCGCCGCCACCGCTGAAGAACTCGGGCTCTTGCGGCTCCGCGAACGGAACGACCTGGAGGGGCCATCAGGCTGGCGCTCGTGCATGCCGGCGAGGCGCGACCGCTGCTCCGGCCGGAGGACGAACCCGGTGTCGTTCATGCCGAGGGGAGCGAGAATGTACTCGCGGAAGTAATCCTCGAGCGATTGCCCGCTGAGGCGCTCGACGACCTGACCCACCCAGTCGGTGCTGATGCCATATTCCCAACGGTCGCCCGGATCGCGGACCAGCGGAACCGCCAGGCAGGCCTTCTTCAGCTCGTCGAAGGGTGGAATCCCGGCGTAGTCGCGGTAGCGGAGCAGGTCGCCGTTCAAATCGTCATAGGTGAACCCCGCCGTGTGCGTCAGCAAATGGCGCAGCGTGATCGGGCGGTGGGGCGGCCGCAACCAGGGATTACAGGGATCATCAAATGCCTCGAGGACCTGGACCGCGGCCAGCTCCGGCATGTATGCGTCCACGGCTTCGTCAAGCCCGATCCGGCCCTGCTCGACGAGCCGCATCGCCGCGACGGAGGTCACCACCTTGGTCATCGACGCGAGCCGCATCACCGTGTCCAGGTTCATCGGCCAGTCTTGGTCAATTACGCGTGTCCCGAACGCGCCCGCGTAGACGACACCCCGGGCGTCGGCCCCCAGCGCGACGACGCCCGGCACTGTGCCGGCTTCGACGGCGTCCGCAAGCACCCGGTCCACTTCGCTGGCGACGACCATGGCTCCCTCCTGGCGGATGCATCACGGCACGATCGGGACGAGTCGTCCTTTGCCCGAAACCGACGGACGGTCACTTGCTCTTGCCGTGGGTACCTATTGTAGAAGGGAGTAAGGAGGTTGCTCGCTCTGCCAGGGCCGACTGCAAACATGTGTCAAGGATGTTCTGGCGAGGCGTGCGAAACCCAAACCGCATCGTGGCGCGAGTTCTGAGGCGGGGAGTGCTGAAAATACGCACAGCGCGACGATAGCGCCGCGACCGGCGCAAAATACCGGCCCAAAACTCGACCGCAGCCGCGAAACAGGGCCGGCGCTTGCTTCGCCGCGATCGTCGCTCTCAGCCGGCCTCATCGCAGCCGTAGACGCGGTCTCGATCGCGCGCCGGCCGATGGATCGAAGGTCGCCGGTCCTCGCGACCCCCGTTCCGCATACGTTTGACGCTCGTTGCGCTTGCGTTTATACTTCCATTGACGCCAGAGACAGGCGAAACGATGGTCGAGCGAACGGAGACGAGGCGAGATGACGACGCTGACGGAATTACGGCGGTTGCGCGAAGCGCAGTTGCTCACGCAGCACGAACTCGGCGCGAAAGCGGGGCTGAGCAACGTGGCGATTTCGCGGATCGAGACCAGCCGGACGCGCCCGCGCTTCTCGACCGTCAAGAAGTTAGCCGCGGCGCTCGGCGTCAAGCCGGCCGCATTGACGGAGAGCGTCCGATGACCGCGACGACTGGCCGCGTCCACATCTACGCGCGGGTGTCGAGCGCCGGTCAGGAAGACGGTAGCTCGCTGCACACGCAGGAAGCCGCCTGCCGCGCATGGGCGGGCGAGCGTTCGCTGCCGGTTGCGTCCGTCAGCCGCGAGACGTGGTCCGGCGGCGACCGCCACCGGCCCGAACTCGACCGGCTGCTCGACCGGCTGATCCCCGGCGACGTGCTGCTCGTCTACGCGCTCGATCAGGTTCAGCCGCTCGCAGATCGATACCGCGATCCTGATCGACCGCATCGAGTCGGCGTCGGCGCGCTTCGAGATCGTGACCGAGGATTTTGAGCGCTCGGCGACCGGCACCTTCCTGCGCTCGGCGAAGAGCTTCGCCGCCGAGTTGGAAAGAGAGCGCATCGCGGAACGGACCGATCGCGGCAAGCGCGCGCGCGTCGACAGCGGACTGCCGCTCGTCGGCAAGAAAGCGCCGTACGGCTACGTCTGGTCCGATCCGGCGAAGAAGAAGGGCGGCAAGCGCCGGCTCGCGCTCGATCCGGACACGGCGCCGGTCGTGCGCCGCATCTTCGATCTGGCGCTCGCCGGAAACTCGCTGCGGAGCATCGCCGCCGCGCTCGCCGCCGACGCGATCCCGTCGCCGGACGGCAAGCCGACGTGGTCGATCACGACGATCCGCCGCATCCTGCTCAACCCGGTCGCGACCGGCACCGCGGTCGCGTGGCGGCAGAACACGAACGCCGGCCGGCCGGTCAACGCGGCTACCACCAGCGGCCGGCGACCGCCGACGAGCAAGTCGCCGTGCCGAACGTCGCGCCGACAATCGTGACGCCAGACGAGCAGGCGGCGGTGCGGTTGCGCTTGACGACGAGCAAGCAGCACTCGACGCGCCGCAACGCGCAGCCGGAGTTGACGCTGCTCCGCGCCGGCTTCGCCTTCTGCGGCGATTGCGGGCTGGGCATTGAAGGTCAACAACGCCGGCTCTGGCGCCGCCGGCGCGCCGCCCCGGTACTACTGCAACCACGTCGGCTGCTCGCGGCCGAGCATCAACGCGCCGGCGCTCGACGGTCCGGTCTGACGCGGTCGCCGCCGTCTTGGGTGATCCGGCGATCATCGCCCGCGAAGCGACCGCCGCCGCGCCGACGGCGGACTCGACCGCGACCTCGCCGTGATCGACGCGCAGATCGTCGCGCGTCAGCGAGAAGCAGACGCGGACGGCGCGCGCGATTGCCGCCGTCGCCGACGACGACGCCGCGGCGCCGTTGCTCGCCGAACTCCCGGCGCTCGCGGCGCGCAAGACGCGCTGCTCGCCGAGCGCGAGTCGGTCGCGCGGCGGATCTCGCTGGACCGCGCCGCCGACGACGCGAAAGTCGCGAGTCTCGCCGCGTGGCGCCAGCGCGTCGGCGCCAACTTGAACGGCCTCAGCTACGCGGACCGGCGCGACGCGTTGACCGGTCTCGGCGTCGCCGTCAAGGTCTGGCGACCGAACGCGGTCGGCGCGACCGGTGAGCCGTTGCCGCGCTGGTCCGGAACGATGCAGCCGCTCGGCGGCGACGCGATAGTGATCTCTTCCACTCGTCGAAGGCCAGGTGCATCGTCTTCGGGTGCCGCTTCTTGGCCTTGACCAGGTCGCAGGCGGCGATGATGGTCCGGATCTGCTCATCCATGGCCAGCGACTCGGCCAGGAACGTGCCGAGGTCATCGTCAAACTTGCGGGTGTAGATATGGAGGGAGAGGTACTCGACGTCGTCGTAGACGTGCTCCAGCACCGTCTCGTCCCATTGCGGGAAGGTCGGCATGTCCGGGTTCGAGCTGCCGCAGGCGACCACCTCCAGCGATGGATCGACCCCTTTCATGGCGCGGGCTGTCTGGCAGGCCAGCCGCCCGTACGCATCGGCAGTCATGTGCCCGATCTGCCAGGGGCCATCCATCTCGTTGCCGAGGCACCAGGTGCGGATGCCGAGCGGCTCGGGAACGCCGTGCGAGCGCCGCAGGTCACTCCAATACGTACCAGAGGGATGGTTGCAATACTCCACGAGCCAGCGCGCCTCGTCTATCCCCGCAGTGCCAAGGTTGACGGCCAGATTCACCTCCGCCCCGGCCCTCCTGGCCCAGGCGGCGAACTCGTTGGTGCCCACCGCGTTCGTCTCGGTCGTGGCCCAGGCCAGATCGAGCCGCCGCGGCCGATCATCGACCGGCCCCACCCCATCCCGCCAGTCGTACCCCGAGACAAAATTGCCGCCGGGATAGCGGACGAACGGCACGCCCAGCTCCCGCACCAGATCGAGTACATCCCCGCGAAACCCCAGCTCGTCGGCGGTCGGGTGCTCCGGTTCGTAGATGCCGCCGTAAACGCACCGGCCCAGATGCTCGACGAACGACCCATACAGGCGAGGATCGATGTCGCCAATGCGAAAATCCTTGTCGAGAACGATGCGCGCTTTTGGCACGGAAGTCGTCTCTCCTTGGCGGCCAGGCGTCGGGGCGCCGGGAGGCTCGATCATGGTGAGGACCGATCCAGGAGTATCCCACGGCGGACAGCGCTGACGATGCAGATGGAGATGGAAGATGCGAGCTTCGGGAACTTCTAGTGCAAGATCAGGCGACCTCCTGGAGGATGGCCAGGTGATCATGGAGCGGACAAGCGAACGCGGCGCAGACCCGGGTTTCCCGTTCGCCACGCGCCCTGGCCACCACGATCTGGCCGCGGCGCACGGTGCAGGCGTCCGCGGAGCGCAGACCGGCCGCCAGGGCCGCCCGCTCCTCCTCGGTCGGCGGACGCACGAACAGCGGGGCGTGCATGGCCCACAGGATACCCCTTGGTTCAGTACCTACTCTGAAGCTGCACTAGCCCAAGGGCGGCCGACCGAGCATGCCGGACCGCGCCGCCCTGACCGGGATCATCTTTGTCCTCAAGACGGCCATCCAATTGGAGCTGCTGCCCCAAGAGATGGGCTGCGGGTCGGGGATGACGTGCTGGCGCCGGCTGCGCGACTGGCAGTCTGCCGGGATCTGGGAGGCGCTGCACCGCACGCTCCTCGATCGCCTCGGGGGGCCGACCGCATCGACTGGTCGCGGGCCAGCCTGGACAGGGCCAGCGTGCCGGCCAAAAGGGGGGCGAGTGCGGCGGGCCCACCCCCGCCGATCGCGGCCAACCGGGCACCAAACGGCACGTTCTGACCGAACGCGGCGGTCTCCCGCTGGCCGCGCTCCTGACCGGGGCCAACCGCCACGACTCGGCCGTCTTCGAGGCGTTGCTTGATGCGGTGCCCCCTCACGCCACTCCCGCCAACTCCCGCTCGTTCCTCGTCAGCGCGGTATCGGGATGGTGCAAGCGATACAGCCGCGCATACGCCCCATCCAGTTCAAGCAGTTCCTCGTGCGATCCCCGTTCGACGATCCGCCCTCCGTCGAGCACGGCGATCTCCGTCGCCTCCCGCACGGTCCGCAGATTGTGCGAGACGATGAAGGTGGTCCGCCCGGCCATCAGGCGGCGCAGCGGGGCCATGATCCGCTCGCTGCTGGCGGCATCCAGCCCGGTGGTCGGCTCGTCCAGGATCAGGATCGGCGCGTCGCGCACCATGGCGCGGGCGATGGCGATGCGCTGCCGCTGGCCACCGGAGAGCCGCGCCCCGTCCTGGCCGATCGGCGTGTCGTATCCCTTGGGCAGCGCGGTGATGAAGCCGTGAGCATCGGCCGCGATGGCAGCGCGCACGATCTCCTCGTCGCTCGCCTCCGGCCGGCCGTAGGCGATGTTGTCGCGGATCGTCCCCGGAACGACGAGCGATTCCTGCAAGACGACGGCGATGTTTTCCCGCAGCGACCAGAGATCGATATCCCGGACATCGTGGCCATCAATGGCAATTCGGCCGGACGCCGGGTCGTGAAACCGCAGCAACAACCGCACGATCGTCGACTTGCCCGCTCCGCTCGCCCCAACCAATGCCAGGGTTTCTCCCGGCCCCACGGCGAAAGAGACATTTTCGAGCGCCGCTCGCTGCGCAGCCGGATACCGGAACGACACCCCATCGAAGACCACCGAACCACGAGGTGAATCAAGCACCTGCGCACCGTTGCGTTCGGCAACGGCAGGCTGCTGGTCCAGCACCTCAATCACCCGCTCGGCGCCAGCGGAAGCGGCCGACATCGAGCCCACGAGCTGCACCAATCCCCGCACCGGGTCGAACAACTGCGTCAGGTACGTCAGAAAGACCAGCAATCCGCCCAGCGTGAGGTTTCCCTGCGACAGCTCCCATGTGCCGGCGGCCACGATCACCAACACCCCGCCCAGCTGGAACGACTCCAGCAGAGGGTCGAACAGCGCCCGCAACCGGGTGAGCGCCATCTGCGCCGCGAAATTGCCCAGCGCGTCGCGCCGAAATCGAGCAACCTCGGCGTCTTGCCGGTTGTACGCCTGCACCAGCGGCGCGTTGCGCAACGATTCCTCGGCGACCGCGCTGATGGCCCCGTTCCAACGCCGTTGCTCACGAGAGACGCGCTTGATGCGACGCGCGAAGACCTGTGACGCCAACCAGAAGAAGGGCGCGGCGACAAGCGCCAACAGTGCCAGACGCCAGTTCAGGTAAACCAATGCCCCCGCGAAAAACACGATGCGCAGCCCATGGGACAGCGCCTCGGCCACGCCGGAGATCATGAGCGTCTCGATCTCCGCCACGTCTCCGGTCAGGCGCGCCATGAGATCGCCCCGCCGTTGACCGCCGACGTAGTCGAGCGGCAGCCGTTGCAGGTGCGCGAAAACGCGCGTGCGCACATCGATCAGGAAACGCTCGCCGATCCAGTCCGAAAGCAGATCATCGGCGAAGGAAACGAGACCGCCAAGCAGAGTCAGACCCACGTAGGCCAGGGCGATCTGGGGAAACAGTGCGAACTCGCGGGGGACGAGCACTCCGTCCACCAGCAGCTTGTAGAGCCAGATCGCCGCCGTATCGAGCGCCGGACCGAGCGCCACAAACAGCAACAACACCGGCAGCCAGCGTCGATAGGGCCGGGCATCCGGCCAAAAGCGCCGCGCGATCTCCCGCATCGGCGCCGCTGGCGCGGCGTCGACGGACGCCTCGTCGTCGGGCTGGGTGAACCACCGGTTGAGTTGCTCGACCCCCAGTGCCATGAAACTCCCACACACTACAGATCGCGACACACGTCCGCCTCGCCGATTGGCGAGGCGGACGTGCCGCTATTCGTTGTAAGCCCTGCGCGACGAGCCGGGACTTAGTTCCGGCGGCGCTTGCGCCGACGGTCCTCGCGCCGGTCTTCCTTCTCGTCGCGGCGGTCGTCGCGTCGCTGCTCGCGCCGCTTCTGGCGCGAGGTGAAACTAACGGCGGACTCGCCAAACGGCTGCAGTACGGTGCTCATGTTCATCTCCTTTTGAGCGTTCCCGACAACCTCTGCCGGTATGCGTCCAGTAAGCCAGACCGCCGCCGCCGTGCCTTCCTTCCGATGGGTGAATCGCTCCCGACCCCGCACTCACCCGTTTGGACGACGCAGCGTCGCGCTCGAATGCAGCACGTCGCGAGAGTTTGCTTCGCTGCTATGCTGCCGGCCTGAGCG
The DNA here is from genome assembly GCA_963762985.1 of uncultured Chloroflexia bacterium. Lineage (GTDB taxonomy): Bacteria > Chloroflexota > Chloroflexia > Thermomicrobiales > UBA6265 > JACCXM01. The sequence goes on along the minus strand of CAVXMK010000027.1, from coordinate 88,992 downwards.
AACGGATCGAGCGCGGGAAGGGGAAATTGTGAGCGGGGCCATGCTCGTCGGAATTCAGACGCCGACCCAGCAGCCGTGGCCGGTGTTGGCCGAACGGTGGACGTGGCTGGAGCGTCTCGGCTTCGACAGTCTGTGGCTGGCCGACCACTACGTGCCGCCATTCAAACTCGACGGTCCGATTTTCGAGCCCTGGACGCTGCTGGCCGGGTTGGCGCTGGTGACGGAGCGCGTCCGCCTCGGGGTCCTCGTCTCCTGCAACACCTTTCGCCACCCGCCACTCGTAGCCAAGGAGGCGGTGACGGTCGACCACATTTCCGGCGGGCGGCTGGAGTTCGGATTGGGGGCCGGCTGGTTCGTGCCGGAACACGAGATGTTCGGCATCCCCTACCCCTCAAACGCCGAGCTCGTGGGGCGATTCCGCGAGGCTGTCGAGATTTGCCACCAACTTTTCACGCAGGACATCACCACGTACGATGGCGAGTACCACCAGATTCGCGACGCCCCTTTTCGGCCTGTCCCAGTTCAGGAGCGCATCCCCTTCACCCTGGGTGCCCATGGCCCGCGCATGATGCGCATCGTCGCCCGCTACGGTGATCGCTGGAACTCGACCGGCACAATGGCCGAGATGGCCGAACGCAACCGGACTCTCGATGAAGCCTGCGCCGAGGTCGGGCGGGACCCGGCCGCCGTCCTGCGCTCCCACCTCTACGTGCCGGCGATCTTGCCCGACGAACATCCGTGGGACTCGCCGGAAGCCCTACGCGATTTCGCTGGCCGGCTCCAGGAAATCGGCATCCGCGAGGCGATTCTGCAGTTGCCAGCCACATTCGATCCCGCCCACATCGAGCGCATGGCCGAGACGGCAGCAGAATTGCGCGCGGAACCGGCCTAAGTCCGTGCCGGTACAGACGAGCACGAGGTGGAAGGCCGCGCCGGTTCGGAGGCATTGCCAGGGAACGGGGCATCGGCGTGACGGGAGCGCTTGCCCCGGTGCCGCAGGCGGCGGTGGCGGCGCTGGTGGCGCCGCGCGCGTGGGCCCCGCGGCCACGGGCGCGGCTGGAGCGGGTCCAGGCGGCCTGGCTGGGGGAGGAGATGCCACGATCGCCCGGTGGTCGGGGCGCACCCGCGCCCGGTGCGGCGCTGGCTGGCGGCGTGCCGGGACGGCGGGGGGACGCCCTGGCCGGCGGGCCGATCCCGGGACGGCCGCGCACGGCCGATGGCGCCGATCTGGCCGCGCTGGAGACGGCCGTGGCGACCCCACCGCGCCGCCGGGGCGTGCCGGTTGCGGGCTGGCGCGCGCGGCGGGTGCGCGCCTGCCTGGCCGAGCCGCCCGGCCTCCGGGTCGCGCCGGGGTGGCGGGAGCGGCACCGGCAGCGCTTCGGGTGCGGGCGGACCACCCCCCCGTGGATCACCGCCAGGCCCCCGCCGCCGTCGCCGCCGGTGAGCCCGCCTTACGGGTGCAGGTGGGCCCAGCCGCGCTGGCGGCGCGCGCGGACGGGGTGGCGGTCCTCCCCCGGGTCCGTTCCCGTCCCCACCGCACCCCCAACGAGCGCGCGTGGCGCCCCCGCAAGCGCGATCACCGCGGCCACCGGGCACCGCCGCCGCGGGTCTGCGTCGAGGCGGTGGCGGTGGGGTGGCAGGCCCTGGGCGGGGCGGGGAGCCTGAGCGGCGACGCGGGACCGCCGTGGTGGCTGGCCGGGCACCGCCGGGAACCGACCGGCCGCCGGCCGGGGTGCCCGTCGGGCGCCAAGGACCGCACGCCCCGCGCCCGTCGTGTCGCACCTTTACCTGCCCATACTTAGTGCTCCTGCACCGCATCATACCCATGCAACGGCGTGTGCCGGTGAAATACCCCCTGCTGGTGTAATCGCTGGTGCATCCGGGCGTGGGCGCTTTCAAGGGTGGCACGCAGGCGCTTGTAGCGTTGCGCCTCCGGGCGCGGGGCGAGGGTATCGACGTAGGCGATGGCGCCTTCGATCTGCTCCAGCACCGCTAACCCGTCCGCCTCGACGAAGAGTGGTTTGTCGCCAACGATCACCTGCACGGCACTGCTGTGGGCGGCAACGTCGCCGTCGCGACCGCGGTAGCTGCCGCGCACCCGGAGCGCGACCCAGGTCGAGCGCTCGATCCGGACCGAGGCGCTACCTGTCGCCGATAGCGCATTCCCGATGGTGATCTGCTCGGCCACCTGCCCACTGACGATCAGTTCGACCTGGGCGATCGGGACATTGACCGAGGCGACCGTCCACGCCACGTCGACCGTTCCCCCACCAACGGGGAGATCGATGCGGCTCCCGGCCGGTTGCCCATTGACCGAAAATTCGAGCAGCGGGCCGACGGTGACGAAGGTGTTGCCGGCGCGCACCGCGTCCATCCAGTTCTCGTAGGTGAACTCCCGCTCGCCCAGGTGGGCGTAGGTGCGGATACCGCCCAGCAACGACGATGCCGCCATCTTGTCCGAGCCGCCGACGACCGGGAGCTGATAGCCGAGATTCTGGAAGCGATACCAGTCGGCCAGGCCGTAGGGGCTGACCTGGGCGTTGTAGGGGTTGAAGGTCATCATCTCCATGGCATGCACCAGGCCGAGGACGATATCGGCCGCGCGCTCCGCCTGCGGGTTCGGCGCGTGCGGCAGCACCACCAACCCGCCCTGACGGATGCAGCGCTCGGCCCACTCCGCCATCGTCACTTCCAGCGGATCGCCGATGGCCGATTCCGCGGGACCACCGGTGCAAAGGGGGGCGATCATCTGTCCGGAGTAGCCGAGTAGGGAGATGTGCCCCAGCACCTGCATCCGGTTCTCGGTGCCGACGCGCACCAGGAACTCGCCATCGCCGCCGAAATCTCGGGCGCCGAAGGTCGTCCGCCCGTCGAAGTCGCCGACGTTGCTGTACATCTCACCCCACTGGCTGGCCAGCAGGTTGACGACGTTGATCCCCTCCGCCTCGCCCTCCAGCAGCGCCACTTTTGGACTGAGGAAATGGACATGCGTATCGGCCGTCACCCAGCCCCGTTCCCGCCACGGCAGCGTCCGCTCCAGTTCGAACGTGACCTCCTCGGTCTCTGCCGTCACCTCGAACGTCGCGCGCACCGGCGCCACCTCGTAGCCGCGGCTGATCTCGACGCCGACGCGGCCCAGGGGCAGATCGACCACGCACTCGCCGGGGACGTAGCTGTACTGGTTGTGGCCGTTGACGAACTCGGCGTAGACATCCTCGAACCAGTAGGGGTTCACCTTGCGGTGATGACCGCGCGGCGGCAGGTATTCGCCCGCCTCGCCGTGCAGATGCAGCCGCACCGCGACCGGCTGGCGCGTCGCTTTGTCGAGCACGCGCACCCGCACCGGGCGACCGGCCGCGGCGACTGGCTCGATGCGCAATGAGGCGTGCTCTGCGGAGGGAGCGCCGTCAGGCGGGAGATCCACGGATTCATGCGTGCCGGGTCCGGTGGCGACGGAAAGACGGCCAGCCGGATGCGCCGCGTACTCGACGATTACGTCGCGGGCGGACACCGTCGGTTGCACGTCGGCATCACCGCTCTGCCAGCCCGCGCCGTCGTAGTCAAGCGCGGCGCGCGCGGAAATGATCGTACCCAGGTCAATCGCGATAGCCGGGTCACGGCTGTCGGCGTCGAGCTCGCCGATAGCGTTGAGTGTGGCGCCTTCGGGCAACGTCAGCCGCAGCGCGCGGCGCACGCCCGGCCGCAACGGATGCTCGTCCAGGCGCGTCGCCGAAATGGCGTATACCACCGATCGCTCCGCGCCGCCGCGCAGGATCACCGCTTGAATCGGAATCTCCGGCTCGGGATTGGGCAGGGCGTAGAGCCAGAGATTCTCGAGGTCGACGGCACGCAGGGAGTCGTGGCGCGTCTCGCCCCGGCCCCAGGAGCCGGCGGCGCGACGGCCGAGGAGATAGTCGTCACTGCCCGTCGTGAAGACCACCGGGCCCAAGGCGGGGATCGCCGCGAACGGGCTTGCGCCCCAGGTGATGTGGCGCTGCTGAATGGCAAACCGGCGCAGGATCGGTGTGGCGACGTCGCGGCCATCCTCATAAACCAGCCCATAGTCGGAAACGTGGCCGCCCAGCGTGTTGCCGGCGTTGCGGCTGCCCGACGGCATCGGCCCGATCTGCCCGAACCCGGTCAAATCCGGCTCCGCGCAATCCTCGACGGCGTGCAGAAAGACGAGATAGCTGGCCAGCATCGGCTCCAGGTCGATGCGCACGGCATCCGATGCAGAGTCCTCGCTCAGGAGTACGACGTTCGGCCGGTCTGGCTCCCCGAGCGCAAAGGGGATACCGTGATAGACCCGCGGCCCAAACGCCTCGCTGAGACTCCAGTCCGGCATTGCCCCGCCGCGCGGCGCCAACCCGCCGTCCAGCCGAGCGCGGTCGGCGTTGAATGCCTCGCTCAGGTCGAGCGGCGTGAAGTGCGGAGACGGTGGGGCGTGCATGGACATCACCTTTCACCACGACGCGGCACGCGGCAGCCGCGCCGGCGCGCCAACGAGTGCACCCGGACCTTACGGCATTCTATCTGGCGAGCCGCGAGGTGCGAGAATGATGCAGTAGCCGAGAGGAGCAAGACTCATGTTCGATTCGCTGAGCCGTCGAGCCAGAACTGTTCTCGCCGTTTCCCTCGCCATGGTGCTCGTCACCCTCACCGTCGTGCCATCGAGCCACTCCGTCCTGGCGCAGTCCGGCGCCACGATCGAGGTTCAGGTGGTCGATTTCGCCTTCGAACCGGCGATGGTGATGATCGAGCCCGGCACCACCGTGACCTGGACCAACGCGGGGGATCGCCCGCACACCGTCACCGCCGACGATGGGTCGTTCGATTCCGGCCGCCTCGATCCGGGCGAGCAGTTCAGTTTCACCTTTGACCAGCCGGGCACGTTTACCTACGTCTGCGGGTTCCACCCCGAGATGCAAGCCTCCGTCATGGTGGCGGAGGCGCAGACCGAAGATTCCGAAGATACCGAAGATATCGAGGTCGCCACCACAACCCCCGGCGACACGCCGAGCGACGATGCGGCAACGGCCCCGTCGGATGCCGCCGGGCCGGTGCAGAACCTCAGCCCGGTCGAGCAGTCTCGCCTGGCCCACATCCACGCCGGTACCTGCGAGGAGCTTGGCATCGTCGTCTATTCCTTTCCGGACATCCGCACCTACCAGATCGAGGGCGGGCGGGATGGCCTCGGCGCGGTCGAGCTGATCACCGGCACGACACAGACGGCGTTGGGCAGTCTCTTCGGCGAACCTTTTTCCATCCACATCCACGAGAGCGCCCAGAACAAGCAACGCTACCTGGCCTGCTCCGACATCGGTGGCCAACCGGAAGCGCCCTGGAGCGAGAGCGACGGGCTCACCCTGCAGGCGACCGAGCAGCAAGACTCCGGGTTCAGCGGCTTCACCACTCTGCGCCCCACGCCTAATGGGGACACCCAGGTATCGGTCGTCCTGGCCGCCTCCGCGGGTGCCACCGAGGCTGCCGCGGCTTTGCCCGAACCGCCGCCAAGCTCCACGTACACCAGCCCGACCTTCGGCTACACCATCGGCTACGGGCCGACCTGGGAGGAATCCGAAAATCTCTCCAGCAACGGCCGCGACCGCTTTGTCCTGTTCAATGATGTCAGCTACATCACCTTCACCGGGGCCCGCGAGTACGGCGGCGATCCGCAAGCCTGCGTCGACGCCTTCGTGGCGCAGCTCACGGCCGATCCGGCGGTGAGCAATCTGGGTCTGGCCACCGACGAGGCGGGCGAGCCCTTGCAAGGCGGTACGGAGGCTACCGGCGCCTTCGCCATCTTCAACCACGACTACACCTTCCCCGACCGCGTCGAGGAGTACACCCTGTTCGTCGGCTGCGTGCCGCTCATCCCGAACGAGGCGGTGCTCGCCATCGTGCAGAACGTTCCCACGGCGCAATTCAACGACCAGGTTGAACCGCGTGAGGCACTGATGCGCGGATTGACGCTGGATCAGTAGCGGGCTATGAGCTATGAGCTATGAGCTATGGGCTATGGGCTATGGGCTACTGGCTGTTGGCTGACGGCGGCGCGACGGTCAGAGGGAGTCAAGAGTCAAGAGCCAAGAGCGAATGCCCAGTAGCTCATAGCCCATAGCCCATAGCCCATAGCCGCACACGAAGGGGGCGAGCCTCACCGGCTCGCCCCCGTTTCGGTTGTCAGCGGGGATCGGATCGTCTCCACCCATCCGATCCCCGCTTGGTCAGATATCGTGTTACCCGCCGACGATGATGGTGTTGCCCTCGTTGCCGCCGGAGTTGATGTCGCCGACGGTGATCGAGCCGCCATTGGCCTCCGCGACCGCGACCCCGCCGTTGCCGGCATTGGCATCGCCACCGTCGCCACCCGCTCCACCGGCGCCGCCGGTGGCGGTGTTGTTATTGCCGCCCTCGGCGTTGGCGACCGCCGTGCCGCCATCCGCGCTGATGTCGATGGTCGTCTCGTTGGTGACCGTGCCGCCATCGACGTTGACGTTGCCGCCCTGGCCGCCCTGCACCACGATGCTGTTGCCGGAGTTGCCGCCGGAGTTGATGTTGCCGACCGTCACCGCGCCGCCGTTGGCCTCGGCCACGGCCACGCCGCCGTTGCCAGCCGCCGCATCGCCACCGTCGCCGCCCGCTCCACCGGCGCCACCGGTGGCGGTGTTGTTGTTGCCGCCCTCGGCATTCGCCACGGCGGTGCCGCCATCGGCGCTGATGCGCACGGTCGTCTCGTTGCTCACGGTGCCGCCACTGATGCGCACGTTGGAGGCACGCCCGAACCAGCCGCCGAGGCGGGCCACGATGCTGTTGCCGCGGTTGTTGCCGGAGTTGATGTCGCCGACCGTGATCGCCCCGCCGTTGGCTTGCGCCACGGCCACGCCACCGTTCCCCGCGTCGGCATCGCCACCGTCGCCGCCGGCCCCGCCAGCGCCACCGGTGGCGGTGTTGTTGTTGCCGCCTTCGGCATTCGCGTCGGCGGTTCCGCCGTCGGCACTGAGGCGGACGGTGGTTTCGTTGGACACCCGGCCGCCGTCGATCGTCAGATTCTGCGCGCCGGAGCCGCACCCGGCCGAGCCCACGCTGGCCACGATGGTGTTGCCGGAATTGCCGCCCGAGTTGATGTCGTCGAGGTCGATCATGCCGCCGTTGGCCTCGGCCACGGCCACGCCGCCATTGCCCGCGTCGGCATCGCCGCCGTCGCCGCCCGCCCCGCCAGCGCCACCGGTGGCGGTGTTGTTGTTGCCGCCCTCGGCGTTGGCGACCGCGGTGCCGCCGTCCGCGCTCAGGTCGACGGTGGTCTGGTTGGAAACTGTGCCGCCACTGACCGCGATGTTGGACGCCTGACTGCATCCGGTGGCTCCCGCCGGAGCCGCCACGCTCGCCGCCCCGATCAGCAGCATCGCCACCGGGACGACGCGCAGCCCGGCCAGCAGCTTCGGCCGCGCCTGCAGGATGAACCGCGTCGCCGCCGTGGATGTCGTCTCGCTTGCCATCTCGCTCCCTTGCCTTTCGTCGCGCTGTCGCTCGTTCGTTCGTTCGATCCCTTGCGAAGTCGCTGCCTGCCGCGTCGCGTTTGCCATTGCCTGTCTCCTTCTCGCTTGCTCCGCTCCGTGTCGTCACGGCTCTACCCCCATTCCACCAGCGCGCCGCCGCGACCACCGCCAGCGGCTTGGCCGTGGTCGTGTCAATTCGGGAACAGAAGAGTGAGGGTGACGGGGCGAAAAAGCCCCTTGTATGTTGTACGGGTGTCCTCGTCGGAGGCTTGGAGGAGGACAGCGGCCCCCCGCGGAGGGCCGAACGCGCGGCGCCGGCCGGATCAGCCCGTTGCCCCTCGGATCGCTCGAAATGGTGGGAGAGCGTGGGCGGCATTACCCGTGCCCTCACCACGCTGGCGGCGCGCGGGGAGGGCGCGGTCGCCCAGATCACGGCCGACATCCGGGACAGTCCCGTGCTGCATGCGGACGAGACCGGGTGGCGCCAGAACGGGCGCACCGGCTATGCTTGGACGTTCAGTACGCCGACCCAGCGCCTGTTCGTGCATGGCGGGCGGGACCGGGCGATGCTGGACGCGACCCTCGGTGCGGACTACGCGGGGGGGCTGGTCAGCGACTTGTACGCGGTCTACACCGGGTACGACGGCCGCCACCAGTACTGCTGGGCGCATCTGCTGCGTGATGTCGACGAGCTGGCCGCGCAGCACCGCCAGGACGCGCAGGTGTACGGCTGGGCCGATGCGGTGCATGGACTCTATGCCCGGGCCACGGCCTTCGGCCATGCCGATTCCCTGGTCCGCCGCCAGCAGCGGCAGGGCGACGAAGCCGAGTTGGGGGCGCTCTGTGCACCGTTTCTGGGCAATGAGGCGGCTCCCGCTCCCCAGCCGGCACCGCCACCACGATGACGCTGGCTACCCTGTTCGGCACCTGGCGGCTTCAGGAACGCTCCCCGCTCGAAGCGTGCCGTGCCCTCCTCGCTTCACCCCAAGTCTGAACAGTTACATGGATAGCCCTGCGCACAGGGAGAGGGGGCAGGGGGGTGAGGGCCGGTCGCCGGGCGAAAGCGATCATCCGGCATCCGCATGAGTCGAGCGTCAGGTTGCGACGACGATACAGCGTGTCATGTTTCGCGCCAATGGACTGCACGGCCCCCTCGGATCGTTGCGAGCGATGGCCCGAGATCTGCCAAACCCGGACGGCGCCGAAATCGGTATCCATTTGGACTGGATGGCACAGACGATTCACGGTAGCCTGAGTTCCTCAGCGATCGCGCCTCGCCGCGTGCGGGCGGTGCCCCGGTGCGATCGCACAAACATTGAGGGAAGGTCCCGTGCCTCTACCCCGTCGCCGCTTTGTCCTGATGTCGCTGAGCCTGCTCGCTGCCGGCCCCAGCCTGGCGATGTTGCCGCCTGCCACGGCACTGGCGCAGGAGTGGGTCGACCCCGGACCCGGCCGTTGGCAAGCCGGGGAGCGGGAAATCGTCGTGACCCTGGGTGGGCAACGACTTTGGGCCTACGAGGGCGAGACCGCGGTGCTGGCCACCTGGGTCAGCACCGGCACCGCCGAGACACCCGAGGTAGCCACGCCCGTCGGGCAGTGGCGCATCACGGTCAAACTGCTGTCCGAAACCATGGAAGGGGTCGCCAACGGCGAGGAGTACCGCGTCGAGGACGTGCCGTACGTCATGTACTTCACCGAGGAGGGCCACGCCCTGCACGGCACCTACTGGCACAGCAACTTCGGGACGCCCATGAGCCACGGCTGCGTCAATTTGCCCATGGACGTGGCGGAGTGGATGTACCGCTGGGCTCCTGAGGGCACCCCGGTCACCGTCATCCCGTAGTCAGGACTGCGGACGCCGCCTGGCGAGAACTGGACGCCTCACCTCCTCGCGGTAAAATCTTGAACGTCGCTTCATTGCCGCCGGCCGGTAGGAAGCGACCTGCCAACGCACGTTCCGAGCGGGGCCGCTGGTTCGCCACGCGGCGAAGAACCGGGGAGGATCGGGAGTATGCCGCGCTGGAGTTGGGCCGCGCGCCGCGCATGGGGTGGACGTCTCACGGGGTTGATCGCGGTTGTCGCGGTACTCATGGCGGCGATCGCGCCGGCGGCGAGCGCCTACCCCATCGATCCGACCTGGGCCCCGCCCAGCACCGTCTACGTCCCCGAAACCGGGCACACCATCGACGGCCTCTTCCTCGACCTCTGGCGCAGCGGTGGTGGCGCCCTCTCGTACGGCAACCCGATCACCCCCGAGATCACCGAGGACGAGGGGCAGATCATCCAGTACTACGAGTACGCCCGCTTCGAGTACTGGGCCCAGGGCGACAAGAACGGCAACTACGTCGTGCTCGGTGAGATCGGGCGCGAGCTGGGTCCGCCGCTGCTGGTGCGGCGATTTTCAGCGCGCGGCATCGCCGCCCCGCTCGGGGACCTGAGTGTGCTCCGGGCCTGGCAGCCGGTCCCCAGCGCGGTGGCCTCGGCGATGGCGTTTGAAAAGCCCTCGTACCGGTACGTCCCGGAGACGCAACACGGCGTCTGGGGCGGCTTCCGTGCCTGGTGGGAGGCCACCGGCGAGGCCGCCTACATCGGTAACCCGCTCAGTGAGGAGTACATCGCGGACGGCGTCAGCTACCAGGTCTTCGAGCGCGGCAAGCTCCGCTGGCGCGAGGGCGAAGACATCACCATGGTCCCCGTCGGCGCACTGCTGGCCGACCGCTACGACATCTCGATGGCGCCGCGCGCGCAGGGAAACGTCCCGACGTACGACGAATCGCTGTTCGTGCCGCCCATCCCGGTTCCGGATTGGGGCGCGGCTCCACCCGCCCCCAGCGGCGGACGCTCCGTGGTCGTCTCCCTCAGCCAGCAGGCGCTCTGGGCCTATGAGGACGGGGCGGTGATCCGAAGCACCTACGTCAGCACCGGCACCGAGAAGTTCCGAACCCCGCCGGGGTACTTCACCGTCAACACCAAAGTGCCCGAGCAGGATATGGAGGGCGTCATCGGGGGCGAGTACTACAACGTGCCCAAGGTTCCCGACGTGCTCTATTTCACCAACCGCGGCCACGCCATCCACGGCACCTACTGGCACGAGAGCTTCGGCACCCCCATGAGCCACGGCTGCATCAACCTGCCCATGGACGTCGCCCAGTGGATGTACGACTGGGCCCCGGTGGGGATGGCGGTGTTGATCGTGGAGTGAGCGGCTATGAGCTATGGGCTATGAGCGCCTGGTCTTGCGGAGTTGAGCAGCCAAAGCCGAAATCATGCGGGAGACGGCGTCGACTTCGCTCGCCAGGAGTTCGTAGTGTGATGTCGTAAGGTAATCGAGGTCACGGGCGAGAATAAGGTGATACTCGAGTTCGGTGGCGGAGCCCTTGGCAATGTCCAGGAAGCGCGCGAACTCTACGTCGCCGTTGCGACCGCTCCCTTCGGCGATATTGGCTGGGATTGACGAAGCCGCACGGCAGAGTTGGTCCGTCAGCCTGTACATTTCCTCCTTGGGAACGCCCTCGTGGCGCTGTACACCTCCAGCGTCAGCCTGTGTGATCGCTCCCACACCTGCAGCTTGCGATAGTCGCCCATCACCAAACTCCCGCCCGCCTCCGCTCATAGCTCATAGCTCACAGCTCACAGCCCATAGCCCGCCTACGGCCCCGTGCGGCACGAGCGGGCGCCGTCGTTACCAACGCAAACCAGGTTGCCGCAGCAATCGGCGTCGCGTAAACATGACAGATGCAGCGATTTGCAGCAGCGGTTGCCACCCAGGTCCGGGACGTTCTGGCAGTAGAGGGCGCCGCAGCATAGCTGCTTGTCGTTGTTGGGGTTGCACCGCGTCCCCAGCTTCTCGCAGGGCCGCTTGCGCTGCTTGCCGCGTTTCTTCTTCTTGCGGGCGAGCATCGCCTTCTGCCCTGACACGCCAAGCAGACCGGCCAGGGCGCCGACGCTCGCCAAGCCGAAGCGGCGGCGGGTCCAGGCATCGAAGCGGGAAGAAGGCATCATGTGAACACCCGGGCGTGCCAGCTAGTCCCGCGATTGCTCGAGCGCGGCAAGGCGGTCGGACAGCGCGGCGTTTTCCGCGCGCAGCCGCTCCAACTCTGCGGCCAACGCCTGAATGGCGGCCAGCGCCACGCCCTGGCCATCGACCGGATGGATGTGTCGATCATCGCTGCCCACGCCAAACGTGGCCGCGAAATCCTGCGCCATCGGCCCGATGTGGCGGATGGTGGGGTCATCGCCAGTGTAATTCCAGGTCGTGATCGGCAAGGCGTGGACACGGGCGAGCATGTCGGCAGGATCGACTGAGCCGAAGTTCGCTTTCAGGTTGCGGTCGCTATTGATCAAGCACGTTTCCGAGCAAAACCCCGGCCAGCAGCAGTCCTCTTCGCGCTCGCACCGCGCGCCTTCCGGCAGGCAGCACACGGTCGGACCATTCTCGTTTGGGGAGGCCGACTTGCACTCAAGGACGTTGCAGCACTTCCGTTTTCCGCCAGGAGTGCAGCCGTCGCCGCGCCGCTTGCAGCGCCTCCTCCGCTTCTTCTTGCGCCCGGCCGCGGCATCGCGCGATGCCGCGCCGAAGAGGGCCGTCGCCATTCCTCCCACGGCAATACCGAAGCGGCGGCGAGTCCAGGCGTCGAAACGCACGGCGTCCATGAGCCAGAGCCTTTCACGAGGACCAATCGCGCGTCAGCCTATCACGGCCGCAAGCGTGAGGCACGTGGTGCCATCGGGCAACTCGGTGGCACGCAAGCGCACCACCTCTCCCGGCCAGTCATCAGGCTGGGCAGTCGTCGTCGTTAGTATCGCCATTGGGCATCGTCGTCCGGCAGAAGATGGCGTAGTGCGCGTACAGGACCCCGTCCAGATCGAGGTCGGCGCCCATCAGATCGGCGTCCGTGAAGTCGGTCTCGAAAATGTCGGTCTTCCGGCCGTCTTCATCATCGAAGTCGGCATCTTGCAGGTTCGCGCCATCGAGCTTCGCCCGCCACAGGCGCGCCCCCCGGAACGACACGCCTGACAGATCGGCCCCACTCAGGACCGAATCCTCTAGCTTGGCATCGGTGAAGACCGCATTTGCCAGATCCGGGTGCTCCCGCAGGTCGCACCCATGCAGATCCGCCCCCTCGGTCAGCGCGATCTCATCGCAGGTGCGGGTCGCGCTTCCGCCACCGCCACCACCACGCCGCTTCTTGCGCTTCTTCTTTTTCTTGTTCTTCCCTTTGCCGCCGCCTTTGCCCCCTTTGCCCCCTTTGCCCCCTTTGCCGCCCTTCTTCTTCGCCAGGGCCTCATCCCCCGCCAGGAAAACGGCGAGCAGCAGCGCCAACGTAGCGGCCAGCGTCTCACGCCGGTCCAGAAGCAGCGCGAGCGCGCGGGCGAGGGAGTCGATGTGGCGGTGCGCCATCGAAAGGTCTCCTTGGGCAAAGCGCGGCCCCGGGCAAGCGCTCGGCTTTTGCGGGTCAAGATTATGGTGGGGAGTATGCTCCATCCCCGCCGGGAATGAAAGAACGATCAGGCAAGCACGTTCACCGCGCGCCACGACGAGGCGTTACTCGCGGCGAATGAGACCGTTGACCTCCGAGATCACCGCGGCAGCGTCCGCCGCCACCTCGCGCACGATCTCGGCGGCGGGTTGCACGCGCCCGGCCAGTCCCACGCCCTGACCGGCGTAGAGGGCCATGACCGCAATATCGCCGCTGGCCCCGGCCACGGGCGCATCGTTGCTGTAGCGAGCGATGGGACGTCCATCCTCCCCTGTCGCCACCGGCTCCCCTTCGCCGGGCCGCGACCCCGGCGCCGGCTCGCCGGCCGCGCGCCACGCTTCCCAGGTGGAATTGCGCAGCGCCCGCAGCGGAGCGTCGGGCCAGCCGACATCGAACAGGGTACTGTAAACCGTATCCGTTTCGGTGGCGGCAAGCAGGCGCTCCCGATAGAGCGGGTGCGTCGCCGCTTCCTCGGCCAGCAGAAAGCGGGTCCCCATCCAGCCCGCGCCGGCCCCCAGAGCGAGCACCGCGGCCAGCCCACGCCCATCGGCGATGCCGCCCGCGGCGACGACCGGCAGCGGCGCCACGGCATCGACCACGCGCGGCACCAGCGCCATCGTCGCCACTTCGCCCCAGACGTGCCCCCCCGCTTCCCACCCCTGGGCCACCACGGCATCCACCCCCGCCGCCGCCGCCCGCCGCGCCTCCTCCGCGCTGGCCACGGTGTGCAGCACGATCCCGCCCGCGGCATGGACCTGCTGCACCCATGGCGCCGAATCGCCCCAGAAAAAGGAGACGACACGCACCCCCTCCTCCAACGCGATCGCCAGCCGCTCCTCCGGATCCCACGCCAGCACCAGATTGACCGCGAACGGCTTGTCCGTCCGCTCCCGCGTCTCCCGCAGCAGCGCCCGCAACGCATCCGGCTCCCGCCACGTAATCGACAGCGTCCCCAACCCCCCGGCCCCACTCACCGCGGCAGCCAGCGCCGGCGTCGAAACGCCCCCGACCGGCGCCTGCACGATGGGCAGCTCGATGCCGACGAGGCGGCAAAACGACGTGTCGAATCGGAGGGTCATGCGTTTTCCTTGTGTCCTTTCGGAATCGTCTCGCATCTAGTTGCCGATCAGAGCCAGGATCGATCGCCGTATCCGTATTCAACAGACACCGTGGCCTTGAGGCCGCGCCACAGGTCCTCCAGCGGCATCAACTCCGGCGAACGGAAGGGCAGGAAGGCCAGCGTGATGCCCGCCGCCGCGGCCGCGTCGCGCACCCGGTGCGGGTGGTGCGGCGGGGCGTTGTCCCCGACCAGCAGCTTGGGCGTCTCCGGGCGCACGGCGCGGCCGCGCCGCCACCGCGGCCAGCCCGTCGTCGGCGCGGCCGCGCTCGCGCACCGTCGCCACCAGCTCGCCGCTGCGCACGGTTCTCCCCTGCAAAAGAATACTTTCTTACCCAGGCGGTATTAATTTTTCCTGATGGCACATCCCGCCCCGTGGATGCCCCCTTCGTGTTGCTCAAGGAGACATCTCCGAAGAGGGTAGCGAATCGTATTAAATTAGAGGCCCGGCGACGGGCCTTTGCTACCGATTACTCATCGTCATCCTCGTCGTCGTCCCAGTCCTCGTCCCAGTCATCGGGGCGACGGAAGAACCAGTTGCCGTCGGCGTCGATATGGAAGGCTTCCCAACCTTCTTCGCCCAGGTAAGAGAGGGCGTCCTGGAGGTCGGAGAAGTCGGCGCGTTCTTCGTCGTCTTCGACCGCCTCCAGCAGGTCGGGCGAAAAGTACGTCACTTGCGCGCCAGTGTCGGCATCGGGCTGGAGTTGACAGTATTCCCACGTGGCCATGCGTTCCTCCTCTGGCGATAGCCGCCGCGAACCAGCGCTGCCTTACGGTTGCTCGAACCGAATGCGCGCCCCGTGCGTCTGGTCGAGCGGCAGCGGCTCGATGGGCGCGGCGGCAAGCACGATCTCGAATGGGGCGGCGCCACGCTCGGCGATGAGTGTCTGCAGTTCGTCCGCGGCTGGGTCCGCTTCGGCAAGATCGATCCAGTACGTGTTGGTGGCGAAGCGTTGGGCCCGCAGTACTCCCGGAATGTTGAACGGGGCTGGTTCGCCGGTTGTGCCGAGCAGGGCGGCGAAGGGTTCTGCGGCTTGGTCGAGGTCGGCGACAAGGAGCGCCAGACCGGCGATGCGTGTCACCCCGAGCGGATGCTCGGTGGCTGGGGGCGGGGGGACGCGGAGCTCGCGAGGTGTGACGTCCTCGATGACGAAGGGGAGGGGCACGCCGGGGGCGTTCAGCCCGAGGTTGCGCCAGGCAATCTGTTGCCCGTCGGGGCGGAGGCGACCACCGTCCACAGGGCTTTCGACCGCCATGCCAGCCGCGCCAAGCCGGGCGGCCTCGGCGGAGACGTCATCGGCGAGGAGCGCGAAATCGACCGTACCCTCGCCCCTGGCGAAACGGCCCCACCATTTGTGCTCCTGAGGGCGGTCCGGCTCGCGGAAGGCGATCAGCTCGAAGTACGATCCATCGGCGAACGAGATCAGCGCGTTGTGGGTGGCGCCGCCGGTGTGCTCGCCGCCAGGGGTGACGGTGAAGCCCAGCGCCGCGTAGTCGACGGAGGCCGCGGCGAGATCGCGCACGGCGATGACGATGTGGTCGATGCCCTGCAGCATCGGCAAGGTGCTCCTTTCGCGTCGGCGAGGCCGCGATAGGCGCGGCTGTCTCCCGGAAACGATACCCGGTATTGGCGAGGTCGCAAGACCGGCCGCCCTGACCGGATCAAGCCGAGTTCAGGCAGCGCTCGTGCCGCGCGCAAGCGTCCCAATATGCGGCCAAACCGGCAGAGGCCAGCGCCAGGGCACGGAGGCTGGCGCGGCCGATCCCCGAAATCAATGCAGCCACATAGTGGTCCCCGATCCTCATGACACCTTCTCCCGCGGCGTACGCAACCGGTCGCGGGCCCGGTTACCCATCACTGACCAATTTGTGTAGTTGTATATCCATTTTATCAAGAATACAATGGCTGGCGAGTCGAGTGCTTCTCGGGGCTGGTTCCGGCAGCATGGCTTCGACTCGTTGACAGTGCCGGGTGGGTGGACTAGGGTTCCTGCGTCCACCCATGCCGCGTGATCCGGAAGAGAGACGCGGTTCGCATGGTCCGTTCGCTTGCGCCGCGAGGATTCAGTAGGAGACTTCACGATGGGGACCGAGCAGAAAGACAGGACACCCGCTGATCTGATTCTGGGCCGGTCGTCCCGGCGCCGCGTCGTCGCCGGGCTTGCCCTGGCAGGGGTCGCGACGCCGTTGGCTCGTCTCGCCGCCACCGCGCAGGATGCCACCCCGGCGGCGACGCCGCTGGCGTTCACCATTGATGAGCTACCGCTGAAGACGCCGGGGGTGCTCACCGTCCACGCCGACCAGCCGCTCTATGAGCCGTGGTTCATCGACAACGACCCGACCAACGGAGAGGGATTCGAGAGCGCCCTGGTCTATGCACTGGCGGAGGAAATGGGCTTCACGCGCGATCAGGTGGAGTGGGGGTACACCGCGTTCAACGCATCCTACGCGCCGGGGCCGAAGCCGTTCGATTTCTACATCACCGAGGTCTCCATCACCGAGCCGCGCAAGGAAGCCGTCTCCTTCAGCGACGGGTACTACAGCACCCCGTTCGTGATCATCGCCCCGGATGACTCGCCGGCGCAGGAGGCGACCTCGCTGGAGGATCTGCGCCAGTTCCGATTCGGGACACTGGTCAATTCCTCCTACGCCCAGTACATCACCGAGGTGATCCAACCGGAGCCGGACATCTCCGTCTACAACACCAACGCCGATGCCCTGCAGGCGCTGGCCAACGGGCAGGTCGACGTCAATGTCGAGTCGTTGCAGATCGCCGAGGAGGTGATCGCCGACCAGTTCCCCGAACTGGGTATCGTGGGCATCCTGCCTGGTCCTGGCACGGAGCTGGGGATGGTCTTCGAAAAGGACAGCCCACTTGTGCCGTTCATCAACCAGGCGCTGGCCATCCTGCGCGAGAATGGCACGTTGGACGCGTTGGTCGAGGAGTGGCTGCCGGCGCCGCCGGACTACCCGCAGATTTCGGAATAATGGTGCTACGGGCTATTGGCTATTGGCTACTGGCTCCTGGCTATTGGTCGTTGGCCGGTATGTGAGTACGGAGGGGGCAGACGTTACGCGCCATGAGCGAAGAGCCAATAGCCAATAGCCAGCAGCCAGTAGCACGAAGCCTGCTGCTCGATGTCGATGTCGGGATCGACGACGCGGTGATGATGCTGTATCTCGCCGCGGAGCCTGGTGTGGAGATCGTGGCGGTTGGGAGCTGCCACGGCAACTGCTCGGCGGCGCTTTCCGCGGCCAATGCGCTCCGGGTGCTGGAGGTGGTCGGGTTGGAGGACGTGCCGGTGGCGCTGGGGGCAGAGAGTCCGCTGGCGGACCCGATGCCGGCCGCCGAAGTGCACGGTCACGACGGGCTGGCCGATATCGGACTGCCCACGCCGCAGGGCAAGGTCACTGGCGAATCGGCGGCCGAGCAAATCCTGCGGCTTTCGCGGGAGCGGCCCGGGGAGCTCGATCTGCTGGCGGTGGGGACGATGACGAATCTGGCCCTGGCGCTGGACCAGGATCCAGATGTGCTGAGCCGGTTCCGCACGGTGGCGATCCTGGGCGGGTACTCGGGGCCGCCAGAGCCGGACGCGGTCACCGTCGATCCCAACGTCTACAAGAGCCCGGATGCCGCGGACTGGTTGTTCGCCTCGACGGCGCCGCTGTTGGTGACGCCGGTCGATACCAGCTTTGCCCAATCGGAGCTGGAGGACGACCATATCGAGCGGTTACGGACGGGCGAGACACCGCAGGGTCAGTTCGCCTGGCAGATCCTGCCCTACTATTTTGATTTCTATCAGCGGCGGCTGGGGCGCTGGTCGTCGTGCATGCACGACCCGCTGGCGGCCGCGGCGCTGCTGCATCCGGCATTGGTGTTGGAGAAGGTCGAGCGCCCGATGTATCTGGAGCCGGTGGGAGAGGTCCATCGCGGAGTGGGGCGGGATGCCGCGGACGTCGCGCGACTTGGATTGCCCGAACGGAGACCGGCGCAGATTGTGACCAAGGTCGACGCGCGGCGGTTCCTGAACCGGTTTGTGGATGCGCTGACGACGCCGTTGGGGCAGTTGGGGCCGCTTGGTTCGTCGTGAACATGGTCCCTTGATGGCATTCTTGCGGGCACTTTCTCTTCGTCGCGGATGGCCCTCACCCCCCTGCCCCCCTCTCCCATTGCGATGGGAGAGGGGGGAGCCGCGGGGCTGGTAATCGGGTTCTTCATGGCCGCTCCTGCTGCCGCGTCTCCCCGCGAGCTGAGTCCCGAGCAGATACAGGCTCTGCTGCGCAAGCCGCCGCTGTTGAGCCGGCGGGATGTGCAGCGGTCGGTGGCGATCTCGCTGCTGAGCACGGTCGTTGTCTTCGGGGTGCTGGGGTACGTCATCGGGCAGTCGGCAGGGTGGGCGGAGGTGCGACGCGCCTTCCTGAGTCCGTCCGATTTCGTCGATTCCTTTCCCATGGTGTGGGAGGGGTTTCTGCTGAACGTGCGGATTTTTCTTATCGCCGAGCCGATCATCCTGGCGTTCGGGTTGCTCCTGGCAGTGGTGCGCAGTACGCGCAGCCCGGTGCTTTTTCCGGCGCGAGCGGCGGCGGTCATCTATGTCGACATCTTTCGCGGGGCGCCGGCGCTGCTGGTGATCCTCACCCTCGGCTTCGGGATGCCGGCGTTGCGGATCGAGGGGTTGCCGACGTCGGCGATTTTCTGGGGGACGATGGCGATCATTCTCAGCTCCTCCGCTTACCAGGCGGAGACGTTTCGGGCGGGGATCGAATCGGTGCATGCCAGCCAGCGGGCGGCGGCGCGTTCGCTGGGGCTGTCGAACAGCCAGGCGATGCGCTATGTGGTGTTGCCCCAAGGGATCCGACGCGTGATTCCGCCGACGTTGAGCGGGTTCGTCGGGTTGCAGAAGGAGACGGCGCTGGTCTCGGTGATCGGTCCGCTGGAGGCGACGCGACAGGCGCAGATTTACGCCGGGATGACGTTCAACTTCACCAGCTACGTCGTGGCCGGGGTGCTTTTCATCGCCATCACCATCCCGTTGGCGAGGCTGACGGACTACTTGCTGCAACGCACCGCGCAACGGCGAGAGGTTGGGGGGGCGGTGTGAGGATGGAAGTCGAAAGTCGAAAGTCAACAGTCGAAAGTGAAACGAGAGGCGCCGTGTCAGGGCCGCTGCTGAGGATTGAGGGGTTGTACAAGGCGTATGACCAGCATCTGGTGCTGAAGAACATCAGCCTGGCGGTGGATGAGCATGAGGTGGTCTGCCTGATTGGGGCCTCCGGTTGTGGCAAGTCGACGTTGCTGCGGTGCATCAATCTGCTGGAGGAGATCAACGCCGGGGTGATCTACCTGAGCAATGAGCGCATTTCGGGCGAACGGCTCGATGCCGACCGCATCCGACAGCGAATCGGGCTGGTATTTCAGTCGTTCAACCTCTTTCCGCACATG
Source organism: uncultured Chloroflexia bacterium (assembly GCA_963762985.1). GTDB lineage: Bacteria > Chloroflexota > Chloroflexia > Thermomicrobiales > UBA6265 > JACCXM01. Next base: position 69,453 of record CAVXMK010000027.1, on the reverse strand, counting down.
TCGGTGCTGGAGAACATCATCCTGGCGCCGACCAAGGCGCTGGGGATCGAACGGCGGGAAGCGACGGAGGCGGCGCTGGCCCTGCTGGCGCGCTTCGGGTTGGAGGACAAGGCGCGGGAGTACCCCGACCGGCTCTCTGGCGGGCAGCAGCAGCGGGTGGCGATCATCCGTGCCCTGGCCTTGAAGCCCAGCGTCCTTCTTCTGGATGAGGTGACCTCCGCGCTCGACCCGGAGATGGTGGGCGAGGTGCTGACCATCATCGCCGAGCTGAAGGGGCTGGGGATGACGATGGTGCTGGCCACGCACCAGATGGGATTTGCGTACCAGATCGCCGACCGGGTGGCGTTTCTGGAGGCCGGCGTCATCCTCGAGGAGGGGCCGGCGCGGCGGGTGCTGAGCCAACCGGAACACCCGCGCACGCGGCAATTCCTGCAGCAAGTGCTCGCCGCAGCGCCGGTCACGGCATCCGGAGCCGGGGCGGATGAACTGGCGATGGGGATGGCGACGGCCGTGCCGTTTGCAGAGCGGGGATGACGCCGGAGACGGAATCGCCTCGCGCGGCCCAACCTGTTGGCGCCTCACCACGGAACGATTACAAACGTCCCTGCCAGCTTGTCGTGTAGCGTCTGCTTGCGCGGATCCCAGATCATCCACAGCGTGTCTACGAGCACGATGAGCCAGGAGGCCAGCAGCGGCAGAATCGATTGGAGCGAGACGATGGGCTCGCCACGCTCGATGGGTACCGGATTGGCGACCGAAAAGTAGGTCAGCAGGCTCGCCGCGAGCGGGATGAGGACGCGCACCGACGCCCGTTGCAGCCCAGGGACAGCGCCCGCGGCGTCGACGATGCGCAACCCGGCCCAGCGTTTGCCCAGCGTGGCCCCGCGGCCATTGCCGATGATCATGTAGGCAATCCAGACCGCCGTTGACAGGAGCGACGCGGCGATCGAGTACGGTTCGCCCGTAAGGCTTTGCCCGGCGGTCTGGATCGCCCAAATGGGAATCAACAGCACCAACCCATCGAGCAGCGCAGCGCCGGCGCGGTCCCAGAATCCCGCATAGATGGGGATAGCCGTGTCTCCGGCTTGCCGATAGCGCTGGCGCAGGGCGCTGTGGCGAGCGCGATGCCGGAGCGCGCGGAAGATCAGGTAGATCGGAAGCGCTCCGCCCAGGACGATGCCCAGGATGACCGCCACAATGACGAGTTCCTGCCAACCCAGACCTGTCATTCATCCCTCCCGGGGCACACCCGATCGCCGGCGCGCAGACGCGCTCGGGCAGGAATTGTGGTGCAGCGATCGCCGAGCGGCACCCGTAGCATGTACGGGTTTTCCCGGGATGGCAAAGGTCGCCGGCATTCGGGCACCAGGACGGCGCGGCGGTGCGCCCTTGCTGGTTGCCTGCTGCACGCTGGCCGGGGCGACTGAACCGATCGAGCGTGGAAAGGCGTTGCCGCGGGCGTGCTGCCGATTGACATCACCTCTTGGGGCGTATGATGCTCCTATCTCAGGCAACGATGCATGCGGCGCATGTGATCATCAGATTTGACCGCGCCGGCATGTCGGGACTGGCGTGTCCGGCCTGAGCGGATCGTCGCGAGCCGGGGAGTGAACCCTGGCATCATCGAGGGGGGCGTGGCCATGGACGATGGGCGGTTCGATGCGCTGAGTCGCGTACTGGGTGCGGGTGCCACGAGGCGCGGCGCGCTCGGTCTCCTGGCCGGGACAGCGGGGCTGGGGCTGGGCGAGGTCGAGGGCAAGCGGCGCAACCGGCGCGATCGGCGGGGCCGGCGCAAGGGACGGGGGCGAACCGGGGGCCGTGTCAACGCCGAGATCACCGATGGCCAGCTGGATAGGGAGAACCACCCCTTTGTTGGGCTCATGGTCGCCAAGGACGCGGACGGCGCGCCGCTGTGGCGGTGCAGCGGCACATTACTCTCGTCGACCCTGTTTCTGACAGCCGGTCATTGCACCGAGTCTCCCGCGGCAAGCGCCGAAATCTGGTTCGCCGCGGACGTGGAAGCGGGCATCGCCGACGAAACCATTGACTACCCGAACACGGGCGACACGCGGGGAACACCCTTCACCCATCCGGATTACGACCCGAACGCATTCTTCCTCTTCGACCTCGGCGTGGTCGTGCTCGACGAGCCGATGGTGATGGACGAGTACGGGGAGCTGCCGGCGCTGAACCAGCTCGATGGTCTCGCCAAGAAGCGGGGCAAGAAGGACGTGACCTTCACCGCGGTGGGGTACGGCCTGCAGAAGAGTTTTCCTGATGCGGCCTCCTGGAAGGATCAGGCCCTCAAGATCCGGATGTTTGCTCGGCCCAAGCTGAACCAGATCAACTCGGCGTACACGGGGGACTTCTCCATTCTGCTGTCCAACAATACGCATACCGGGGGAACCTGCTTCGGGGACTCCGGCGGTCCGAACTTCCTCGGAACCTCCAATGTGATCGGCGGCGTAACTTCGTACGGCAACAACGCCACCTGTGCCGGCACCGGCGGGGTCTATCGGGTGGACCGGGCGGATGACCTGAACTGGCTCGACGGGGAGTTTGGCGAGCACCTGCCGTAGCGGGGTCGGTCCTGCCCACACCACGACTGAACTCCTCACTTCAGCCCCTCTCCCTGCGCACAGGGCGAGGGGCTTCTTGCGCCCTTCGCTGTCGAATCGGCGTTTTCGCGTTCGACCATCTGGCAGCAGCGGCCCGTGGAGCGGGTCCGGCGGCGAGCCGGGCACGAATCGGGTGGAGTGGAGAGAGAAGAACAGGATGACGCGGCCGATTGCCCCATGCCTATGGTTCGACAACAACGCCGAGGAGGCGGTCGACTTCTACGTGGCGGTCTTCAAGGACTCGAAGGTCGACTTTCTCGGCCGGTTCACCAACGAAGGACCGGCCCCGGATGCGCCGGTGATGTACATCGACTTCCAGATCAACGGGCAGCCGTTCCAGGCCATCAACGGCGGCCCGCTCTTTTCGTTCACCGAGGCGATCTCATTCGCCATCGAATGCGCGGACCAGGAGGAAGTCGATTACTACTGGAATGCACTGACCGCGGACGGCGGCGAGCCGAGCGAGTGCGGGTGGCTGAAGGACAAGTACGGGGTTTCCTGGCAGGTCACTCCGCGGATGCTGACGGAGGCGCTGCGCGACCCCGACCGCGAGGCCGCCGGGCGTGTGTTGCGGCGCATGCTCCAGATGCAGAAGCTCGACGTCGCCGAGCTGCAAGCGGCGTACGACGGGTAGGCGGGACGGCAAGACGGCAAGAACGACGAAGGGAGACGGCAGCGATGGCGACGACGAGCACGTACCTGAACTTTTCCAGCGGGACGGAGGACGCGTTCAACTTCTACAAGGCGGTGTTTGGCACCGAGTTCATGGGCGGCATCATGCGCCACGGCGACGTGCCGTTGCCGGAGGGCGCGCCGGAGTTGAGCGCCGCGGACAAGAACCTGGTGATGAATGTGGCGCTGCCGATCCTGGGCGGGCACATTCTCATGGGCACCGACGTTCCGGAATCGATGGGGTTCAACGTGAACCAGGGGAACAACGTCTACATCTCTTTGCACCCGGACACCCGGGCCGAGGCCGACCGGTTGTTCGCCGCGCTCTCGGCCGGGGGCACGGTGGAGCAGGAGATGGCGGACATGTTCTGGGGCGACTACTTCGGGAGTCTGGTGGACAAGTTCGGGGTGCGGTGGATGATTGACACCTCGAGCAAGGACTGACGGCCCGCTCCTGAAGAACCCTCGACGTATCCCCTCGCCCGGCGCGCCGGGCGAGGGATTTTCTATCCCGTCTGCCGCGCCGGGAACGAGGGTGCGCGCCGGAGGGAAATAATGGGGCCAAACGGTGTGACCGGACGTACAGTCGGTAGTCCGCCGCCGATCGGGGTCCGGTCAACGCGGGGGCGATGGTGGGATGGAGTGCGGCAGGGCGACGGGCAAGCGGGATTGCCGCAACGGCTGCTTTGTCGGGACGCGAAAGGGAAAGACCATGGACGGTCGGGCGTTCGACCGATGGACGCGGTCGCTCGGGAGGTCAAACCGGCGCGAAGCGATGCGGCTGCTCGTCGCGGGACTGGCGACGGGGACCCTGGCGGTCGTCGGGGCCCAGGGCGCGACCGCGCAAGTTGCGGCCGACGCGTGCGGCAAGAAGGGCGACCGCTGCCGTAACAATGGCGACTGTTGCAACCGGTTCCGCTGCAAGAACGACAAGTGCCGCGACAAGAAGAACAACGGCAACAACGGCAACAATGGCAACTGCGGCAAGGACGGCGATCGCTGCAACAACAACGGCGATTGCTGCAACAAGCTCAAGTGCAAGAACGATCGGTGCCGCAACCAGGACAACAACGACTCTTGCGGCCGGCAGGGCGACCGCTGCAAGAACAATGGCGATTGCTGCAACAACTTCCGGTGCAAGAACGACAAGTGCCGGGACAAGAACTGATCGCTCACGTCCCCCTGGCCCCCTCTCTCGATTCGCCGTGAGAGGGGGCCGGCGGATAACGTGCGTCAGGGCGCTGATTCGAGGTGGTTACACGGTGGCGGTGTAGGAGCCGCCGCTGCTGTGGACCCAACTGTCATCGTCGCCAAGGCGGTACCAGCGCGCCGAGCCGGCCACGGACTCGCCGCGGTCGGTGTAGCCGGAGGTGGGTACCGGCTGACCGGCGGCGATCTGGCGCACGAAGTCACCCTGGCGGGAGGGCTCGCGGCGGGCGGTGGCGCCGTCCACGGCGAGCAGGGTACCGGTTTCGGAGACGGGGTCTTCGCTCTCGTCAATGCCGGCCCAGAGCCAGGGGGAGCGGGCTCGCGCGAGTTCGAGCAGATCGGTGTCGAGGGTTTCGTGGCTGACGTGCAGTCCGGGGCAGGTCTTGGGCCACGCTCCCGGGAACCAATTCGGGTTTTCGTCCCGGTGGTACATGATGCCAATGGGTTGGCCGAGGTTTTCGACGCCGCCGTCCCGGATGAAGCGCAGGGGGATCTCGCGGTTGGCGTGGGGGTGGCGCGAGCAGACGACGGCGAGCAACTCCCCGCTGATGCGCTTCATCTCCTCCGGGAATGGCGCGGTATCTCCGTTGTGGACGTGCTCGATGTGCAGCCAGCGGCCGTTCCGGGTGATGATGCCCGCGCCGTCGTGGGCCGGGTGGGTGCCGACGAAGATGTGGGGCGTTCCGGAGCGCCAGGGGCCGTTGCCCGCATAGACCCACAGGTGCGGACCAAGCCCCCAGGGACTCCACTTCGTGCTGTAGAAGTCGTAAATCCTGGTCAGGGAATCGAGACCGGCCCAGATGTCGGGTGTGGGATTTTCGGTGTGATGGTAACCGACCGCGTTGTAGGGCAGACCGCCCAGGCGTTGGACGGCGAACCAGCGCGCAAACTCGGCCACCGAGGTGAATTCCCGCCCCACGTAGAGTTTATCGCTCTCGTCCTGGTAGACCGCTCCCGATTCGGGCCTGGTTTCTGGCATGGCCATGTCGGCCTGGACGAAAACCTCCTCCAGCATGCGCACGAACTCCGGTTCGACGTGAACGGCGTCCGGATCCATCCGGGTTTCGTCGGCTCGCTCGGACATGGCGTGGTCTCCTTGTGGCGCATCGACTGCGATCACGCGCATGATGCGTTACGAGCGGGAAAACCGCATCGGTAAAAATACGGAACTTCCCAGATACGTCCGGTGTGAATCGCGATGAGGTGGCCGGGCATCCGAGGGGCTGGCCACCGACCGAAGCGGCGACCGCGCCACGCCGCGGATGCGGGCTGTTCAGAGGGGCTCAAGCATTTCTACCGCCTTGGGGAACATCGCGTAGGCGGTGGCGTCGAGGCCGGGGATGCGGGCGCACTGGCCGATGCGAACGTCGCCGCGGGCGCTGACTAGCAGGAAAGCCTCGGTGCGGTCAAGCCCGAGCCGCGTCATCAGGAGGCGGGTCAGCTCCTCGACCGCCAGTTCGACCGCGTCTTCGAGGGTTGGGCCGCTGCCGGTGGTGATCCAGTCATCGGCCGTTTCGAGCCAGGGCCGGGCTGGGGCGGCGCCAGGGACGATGTCGACGCGGACGGAGACCTCGGCACCGATCTCGATGCCGGTACCGCTGACCTCGCCGTCGCCCATGGCGGCGTGGACATCGCCGATGGAGAGCAGGGCGCCTGGTACGTGGACGGGGAGGTGGACGCGGGCGCCGACGGTGACGGCGTTGACGTCGATGTTGCTGCCCTGTGGTCCCGGGGCGGCGGTGTAGACCACGCCCTCGGCCGGCGCGGTCCCGATCACGCCGATCATGGGGCGGAGGGGCAGCCGGACTTTTTCGCCGAGCACGACGTGGTCGCCATCCACGCGGGCCATGAGCACGCCGTCCGGGGCGATGTCATTTTGCAGGACACCGGCTCCGGCGTGGACCCGGACGAAGCCGTGTGGCTGAAGACGGATGTCGAGGATGTCGACGATGAGGTCGTCGCCGGGGGCGGCGCCCTCGATGTAGATGGGACCGGCGGCGGGGTTCACCTTGAGCGGATCGCGCACGCGGAGGTATTCCGGCAGGTCCTCGGCGCGGTGGATGCGGCCGGTGGAGGTATCGTGGGTTTCCAGCAGGAGGGTGGTGCCGGGGGAGATGCGGGCTACGGGTTCGGTGGTGGCCGAGAATTCGTAGGTGAGATGGTCGCGCGGGATGCGCAGCATGTTGTCCTCCTGCGGGCACGCGATTGGTAAGCGACTGTTCTCGCCTTGCCACTGCGATGTTCATTTGTCGATTCCATGCTATGCGTTCTCTCGTAGCAGCGCGACCGTGGTTCAAGGGTGCCGGGCGATGCTGGAGCGGTTCATTGGGACGAGCCGGCAAGGCCGGTTCGGTGGCGAGGGTGTGGTGGACGATTAGGAATCCAGTCAGCGCGGCGGCTGACAGGCCTTCCGGTTCCTGATCCCGGACAAAAGGTCCATGCTTGGCCGGGTCGCCGATGGTTCCGCGGTGCGGCAGACAGGTCCTGGTGGCATTCGCGGCGATCCAATGCGATCGACGTGAGGTTTGCCCACGTCCGCTGGCAAAGCTGGTGCAAAACGCCTCACGCGAACAGGATGTCCTCAATGCCCCGGACCCGGCGCGTCGCCACAATGCGCAGCCCCGCTTCCTCGAAGATGGTTGTCTGTCGTGCGTTGCCGGCCCGAGCCCGGTAGAGCACGCGCGCGAAGGCGAAGTTGTCACGTAGCCACTGCATCAAAGCCGCAAGCAGTCGCCGATCGAGGTCGTTGGCGACGCCGTCCGGGCGGACCCAGAACCAGACCGCCGCCTCGCCGTCGCGGGTGCCTCCATCCTCGTCTTCGAGCGGATAGGCGTAGACGCAGCCGAGGCAGCGCGTCTCCATCGGATTCGTGACGGTGTAGGTGAAGCCGCGCCGCGCGTGAAAGTCCGCTTCATGGCCCTCCAGGTCAGCCAGGTTCTCCTCGATCGTGAAATCCGGGCGCGGCCATCGGCCGCCGCTGCCCCGGCGCAGGTCCTCCTGGGTCGCCATCACCGCCTCGTAGTCGAGCTCGACGTCGGCGGCACACAGCGGGCGTAGCAAGAACTCTTCGGTGCGCAACTCGGCGGGGATCGGTGCATCTTTGGGGTAGAACGCCATCGGGCGCCTCAGCCGCAATGGCGGCAGTAACCGGCGGGGACACACCCACTGGGCGCGCCACGACGTGGCGATTTTAGCAGCCGTCGGCAACCGCGTCGCGAGGAGGCTCATCGAGCAGATCCGCGGAATCCTTCGAGTCAGAATGTTTACTTGTCGATCAAGTACTATGCTTTCTCTCGGAGTTATTCGCGTTCGAGTGTAAGAGGAATCCTGTGATGCCCGTTCAGCTTATCGGCATGATCCGCACCGACAACATCTCGGAGATCGATAGCGCGGTGGCGTTGTCGGTGGAGGCGGTGATCGATCCGGGTTTTCTGGCGGCGTTTGCGCGGGCGCATGAAGATGCCGGGTTCGATCGGGTGTTGATCGGATATCACTCGACGGGGCCGGATGCGTGGGCGGTGGCGGGGCATGCGGCGGCGCAAACCGAGAAGTTGCATATGCTGGTGGCGCACCGGCCGGGTTTCCAGGCGCCGACAGTGGCGGCGCGGGCGGCGGTGACGCTGGATCACTTCACGGGTGGGCGGGTGTCGTTGAACATCGTCTCCGGAGGGAGCGACAGCGAGTTGGCGAAGGATGGCGACTGGAGTGTGAAGGACGACCGCTACCGGCGCACGGACGAGTTTCTCGATATCGTACGCAAGGTGTGGGCGAGCCCGGAGCCATTTTCCTATGAGGGGGAATTCTACAAGGTTCAGAATGCCTTCTCCGACGTGAAGCCTTTGCAGCAGCCGTCGATCCCGATCTATTTCGGGGGAGCGTCGGGGGCGGCGGTGCCGGTGGGGGCGAAGCACGCGGACGTCTACATGTTCTGGGGGGAGCCGCTGGCGGAGACGAAGGCGCGCATGGAGACGGTGCGCGCGGCGGCGCCTGCCGGGCGGTCGCCGGCATTCAGTGTGTCGTTCCGGCCGATTCTGGGGGCGACGGAGGCCGAAGCCTGGGACAAGGCGCACGGCTACCTGGAACGGGTCGTTTCGCATCGCGGCGTGGCGCCGGGGTCGGCGCCAGCGACGGGGTCGCAGCGGCTGCTCGACCTGGCGGCGCAGCAGGATGTGTTCGACGAGCGGTTGTGGATGGCGATTGCGGCGGCGACAGGGGCCGGAGGGAACTCGTCGGTGCTGGTGGGGACGGCGGAGCAGGTAGCGGAGTCGCTTCTGAGGTATTACGACCTGGGGATCACGAGTTTTCTCATTCGTGGGTTCGAGCCGTTGGAGGATGCGGCGGAGTTTGGCAAGGAGCTGATTCCGCTGGTGCGAGAAGGGGTGGCGCGGCGGGAGCGATCGGGCCAGGCGGCGGATTGAGGGAGTACGGCGTGACCCATGGTGCAACGTTCGTCGAGACATCGTCCATCCTTGTCCCCAACTATCCCGACCATCCGGCGCTTACCCTGCAAACAATCCTGACGGAGCGACGTTCGATCCGCCGCCTGCGGTCGGGGCCGTTTACACCCGAAATGCGCGAGAGGCTACTGAATGCGGCGCGGCTGGCACCGGCGGCGTACAACGTTCCGCCGTGGCGAGTGGTGATCGTCCACGAGCGGCGCGAGGCGTTCTGGGCGGAAGTGGAGAGCGGGTTTCGGGAGACTCTGGAAGGGGAACAGCTCGCGCGGTATCTGGATCGATTGCGGGGATTCGCGGCGGGTGTCGCGGTAGCATTGGTGTTCGCTGACAGGCGGGTGGAGCGGGAGTTGCGGGAGGGGAAGGGCGCGTCGGCTGAGGTGGCCGCGTCGTTCGTGCAGCAGGCGATGGGGATGGTGCAGCTTTCGCTCTGGCTGGCGGTGACTGCCGAGGGGATGGCCGCGTCGCTGCAGCACTGGGATCATCTGGTGGGGGCACGGCTGGCTCGCTTCGCCGGGCTGCCGGGTGCGGATTTTGCCCTGGTGGCGACGATGCCGATCGGGTACGCGGACGAAGAGCCGCGCGTCATCGAGCGCGCGGCGGCGGATCTTGTCTGCGCGGTCGATCCGCGGCGCGCATGAGATCACGGGACGGTATGGACTATCCGAAAACCGAGCGGCAGGCGGAGTTCATTGCACTCGCCGAGTCGGTGGCGGGGCCGATCGCGGCCCGGGCCGAAGTAGTCGACCGGGAGGGCGCGTTTCCGTTCGAAAGTTTTCGCGAGATGCACGAGGCGGGTTACCTGGCGATCACCATCCCGCGCGATCTGGGCGGGTTGGGCGCGGACGTGCTGGAGTACGCCCTGGCCCACGAGCGGGTCGCCCGTGCCTGTGGATCGACGGCGCTGGCGGCGAACATGCACCTTACGCTGATCGGCAAAATCGCCGAGACCGGGATGTGGCCGGCGGAGACATTGGGCCGGGTGACGCGGGACATCGTCGAGAACGGGGCGCTGATCAATTCGGCCAACAGCGAGCCGGAGATGGGGAGTCCCAGTCGTGGAGGTCTGCCGACCACGACCGCCGAGCGGACGACCTCCGGCTGGGTCATCAATGGCCGCAAGCGGTGGGCGAGTCTGGCTCCGGCGCTCTCGTACATGCTGGCGCTCGCGACCGTCGTCGACGGCGATGCCCCGCCCCGGCGCGGCAATTTCCTGATCCCGGCAAACACTCCCGGCGTGCGAGTCGAGAAGACGTGGGACAACCTGGGCATGCGGGGCACGGCCAGTGACGATGTGGTCTTCACGGACGTCGAGGTGCCGTTCGAGGCGCTGGTTCCCATCGATGGTTCCGATGTTCCGGGCGACGGGTTTGGTTGGTCCGGGTTCGGTGGGGCGGCGGTCTTCCTCGGCATCGGGCAGGCGGCGCGGGACGAGGCGGTGCGCTATGCGCAGGAGCGGCGGCCGAACGGGATGTCCGGTCCCATCGCGGAGTTGCAGACCATCCAGCACCGCATCGCGCGCATCGAGCTCGACCTGCTGCAGGCGCGGGCGCTCCTCTACGCCACCGCCGAGTGGTGGTTGGCGCATCCCGCGGAGCGGAAGGCAAACATGTGGCGCCTGGCCGCGGCCAAGTATGCGGTGACGACCGCGGTCATCGGGGCCACGGATGAGGCGCTCAAGGTGGCGGGTTCGGCCGGGCTTGCCGCGACGTCGCCGCTTCAGCGCAACTTCCGGGATGCGCGCACCGCCATCGGGCAACCGCCGATCGAGGACGTGGCGCTAACGTCGATCGGGAAGGCGGCGCTGGGGTTTTCCTGATCCTGGTCGCTGCTCCGACGGCAAACACCGCTTCCGCCGTCCGCTTGGCGGTTATTCCCGGAATGCGCGTACTGAATGGGCAATTCTGCTCATGCGCGGCGCGGTTCTTCCCCTTAGCATCGGTTACAGACAGGGTGGGGAACCTGATCCGCCGCGCGTTTGTCGCGGACCGATAGCACGCGACACCGCCGAAACTGCCATGCGTGGACTCTGCGTTCTGGCGTAGTTGCCAGCACACGAGGAGCAGCGCGGCGTCGCGATTGAGGAACTATGATTTGTTGCCCCGCCGTGTCCGCACCAGAAAAGGGGCGCCGGCGCGTGTCCGCGAAAGGAGAGCCAGCCATGGCTGCCGAAATCGAACAGGACCTGGCCAGTGAAGCATTCTGGGAGCTGACCGACGAGCAGCTCGAGCTGTTGCGCGCGCATGGTGAGGTGCGCAAGACGACACCCGATCAGACGCTGTTCCAGCAGGGTGATGCCACCTGCGACTTTTTCGTAGTTCTCGACGGTGAGGTGGAACTTGTCGAGCCGACCGGGAGCGCGCCGCGTGGCATTGGCATCCGGGGCCGGAATGAGATCGTCGGCGAGCTCAACCTGCTCACTGGAGAATCGACCTACCTGACCGCGGTCGTGCGGAAGCCGGGAGAGGTGCTGGCGATCCCGACCGACGAGCTGAAGGCGCTCATCACCGAGGACGAGGCGTTCAGCGGTTTCCTGATGCGCTCATTTCTGCTCCTGCGTTCGCTCTTGCTGCGATCGGGCGCGGGGGTCAAGATCGTGGGGCGGCACGACTCGGAGGATGCCATCAGATTGCGGGAGTTCGCGTCCCGCAATCGGCTGCCCCACGATTGGGTCGACATCGAGTCGGATCCCGATGCGCTCGAAATCCTGCGCCAGTACCGGCTGCGCCCGGAGCAGACGCCGGCGGTGATCTGGAAAGGCGCCGAGGTACTGCACAATCCGTCGAACGCCGAGCTGGCCATGGTGCTGGGACTCGGCATCGACGAGCTGCCGACGGACCCGGTCGACCTGGTCGTGGTCGGCGCGGGACCGGGCGGCCTGGCCGCCGCGGTCTATGGCGCCTCGGAGGGGCTCGATACCCTGGTGCTGGAGGCGGTGGCCACGGGCGGGCAGGCGGGCATGGCCTCCCGCATCGAGAACTACCTCGGTTTTCCGGCCGGGATCTCGGGCATCGAGCTGGCGAGCCGGGCGCTGGTGCAGGCGCACAAGTTCGGGGCGCGCATCGCCGTGCCCTGCGATGCGACCAATCTCCGTCGCGAAAACGGCCGGTACGTCATCACCCTCAAGGACGGCGCGGAGGTGATCGGGGAGAGCGTGATCATCGCCCTCGGCGCCCGCTATCGGGAGTTGGGGGCCCCGGGTGAAGAGCGGTTGCAGGGGACCAACATCTACTACGCGGCGACCGAGGTCGAAGCCCAGACGTGCCAAGGACGGGACGTTGCCGTCATCGGCGGCGGCAACTCGGCGGGGCAGGCGGCCATTTTCCTTGCCGGGCGGGCGCGGCGTGTCTATCTGCTGGTGCGCGGCAAAGACATTGCCGAGGGGATGTCGCACTACCTGGTAGAACGGATTGGCAAAACCGAGAACATCGAAGTGCTCACCGAGACCGAAGTGCTCGAGCTGTTGGGGGATGAGGAACTGACGGGCATCTCAGTTGCGAAAAGCGGCATGGGCGATCCGCGCACCATCGATGTCCGCGCCCTGTTCGTCTTCATCGGCGCGGAAGCGCCGACTACGTGGCTCGCCGGCACGTTGGCACTCGACGGCGAGGGATTCATCCTGACCGGCCCGGATGTCAAGACGACCGCAGCCTGGCAGAATGCGCATCGTGATCCCTACTTGTTCGAGTCGAGCCTGCCGGGCGTATTTGCCGTCGGAGACGTGCGCAGCGGAGCCATTCGGCGGGCCGCGTCGGCTGCTGGCGAGGGCTCGATGGCAGTTCGCTTATGCCACGAGTATCTGGTCGAAGTGAGGGAGCAGGCTATGGCCGGCGCGGCTCGCTGAGGCCTGCGGCGCCGTGCCGTTACTGCGGCACGGCGCCGGAATCGCCAGTTGCGGAGGCCCCGTCCACCGTGGTCGTCGCGGTGTTGTTGTCGACCAGAAGGATGGTAATCAGGGTGTTGGAAAAGGTGTCGATCGGGGTGAAGTAGGCGACCCCGGACAAGGCGGACGCGTTCATCGGGCGCATGCCGACGGCGAGTGTCCCATCCGGGTTCAATGCGCCACCGACCTCGCCGCAGGCGACGACGGTGCTTATCCCTGGCGACTGCTGAACGACCACGCTATGGTCGCTGCTGAGGAAATCGGAAACCGCGAACGGCACGACGGTTCCGGATTGCTCGACAGGCGTGGCCACGAGCTGGCCCTGCGGGTCGCCGACGGTGACGACCAGGTGCGCCAGTGTGGCCACGACCTCGCCCAGGCTGTCGCAGGTGCCGCCGCGCAATTCGGCGGGACGGTCGACCGCGTCCGATTGGGCGCGGGTCGAGTGCGCCGTGGCGGCGATCAGTGCCAGGCAGCAGAAGACGAGCAACACTCTCAAGCGCACGGTGGGGTCTCCTTGTCCACGCAGGTCGCGGCCGGACTGCGGTCCGCGCGCCTGGCGACCTTCCCACGAACATTGGTCAAGTTGTCTCAGATTGACAGGGTACGGATCGAAATCGCCGCGCGCAAGACCCAGACGTCACTTTCGCACGGCTCTTCTGTGCCGTTGCGATGCCTGACGATCGCAATGCACGTGCGTGAGCGAGGTCTCGCCTCACGTGCCATGGCGAATGGAGAGTGGCAACTCTGCTGGCGACCACGGTGACTCATCGAGGACGAGATGCTTCGGCTTCGCCTTCAGCGTGGCACGTTACGACACTCATTCGGCGGTATGTCGCTCGGAATCGCCGGGAGTCCACCGGTAGAGGACGTCCGGCTCGCCTTCCTCGTTGCCGGAACCGTCGCCGAACGCGACCGCGACGAATCCGCGGTTTTCGTAGAAGAACCGGGCGCGCGTGTTCCGTTGAAAGGCGAAGAGGCTGAAGCCCTCGGGGCGGGCCGCTTTGGCCGTCTCCAGCAGCGCACTGCCGATGCCGGCTCCTTGATGCTCGGGCAGGATGTAGAGCTGGGTGAGCATGTTCTCGGCGTCCATCGAAGCGACGCCAACGACCTGACCCGCCGCTGCGGCAACCCAGACCTGCTGCTGAGGCAAGACCGTGTGCGCGACCCAGGAGCGATCCTCCTCCGGGGTGTGCAAGTCAGGCAACCAGGGCATTGCCTCCCGCATCGAAGCGCGGTGCACGGCGGCGATGGCATCGGCGTCGCGCGGCTCCGCGGGGCGGATGACGAACGGCGCGCCGTGAGATGTCTCGTGCGGATTCACGGTCATGCGTCCGTGCTGGCGGGCGCGCGAGGGGGCGGACTCGCGCCCAAGGCACGCACTCCGGCGAGCGCCCCGGCCAGGAGGAGGCTGAAGATGGCCAGCCCAACGGCCGCAACTCGCAATCCCTGGGAGATGGCGTCCAGGATCACCCCGGCCACTGCCGCCCCTCCCTCCGGCCCGGTTTCGCCCATGACCCAGCCCTGGGCGGTCAGCATCACCCCAATGAGGGCGAGCATGGCCAGGGCTAATCCGAAACTGGCGCGGATCAGCGCCGCCAGACGATCCGGGGCCAGCCCGATTGACAGGACCAACGAGATCAGCGCCAGAGTCAGTGTGGCGAAAAACACGAGCTCGACACGCTGTGCGGCCAGCCGGATGCGATCCGCGGTCGGCGCATCGAAGACCTGGATGCGCAAGTTTTCGGCGTCGAAGGAAAAGTCGGGCGGCAATTCCAGATCGAGCGCGGCGATCTCAGCCTGGATGTTGTCATTGAGGGGGGTGAAGTCGAGGACGACTGGCTGGCCCCAGTTCCCGGCCAGCTCGGTGACCAGCCATCGATGAGCGCCGGCGGTGGTGGCCTCCCAGATGTCGCGGAACTCCTGACTCCCCACCACCCCGCTCATCGCCTCGCGGACGACCTCCCCCACGAGGCGCGACTGCAGCGCCTGGGTCGCGGTGGGGTTTTCTCCGGAAACGCTCGCCGCGACCCGCGCCGCGACGACCCGACCCACCGCGTCCTGGACGCGGCCATCGGCGGCGAGGTTGGCCATGGCGCCACCGAACGCGGCGGAATCGACGGCGACCAGCCGCGCCCAGCCAGTGAGCAGCGCGATTGGCAGCGTCAGGCAGAAGATGACCAAGAGCAGCCAGGAGAGAACGGTCCGCCACATCGGCGCGCGGCGCTCATCCATGGCCGGCACCACCTGACGTTAGCCCGGAGGCGGCCGTCGCGGCGTTCTGGGGCTGTGTCAGCGGGACTGATTGCAACAACCGGCCCCGCTCCCGCGAGCCGCGCACGATTACCGCAGCGCACATGGCCCCGACGATCAGGCCCATACTGGTGAGGTAGAGGAACACGAGAAAGATCAGCACACTGCTGGCGGCGCCATAGGCGGTGCCGGGGTTGGCCACTTGCAAATAGAACTGGAATCCCTTCACGATCACCAGCCAGAGCCCGGTCGCCACCGCCGCGCCTGGGGCCGTTTCCCGAAAACAGTAGCGACCGCTGCTGGTCATGTACAACAGGGTGGTGCCGAAAAAGACGAGCAAGACGATCACCGGCCCTTGCAGCGCCAACCACCCGCGTTCCCAGTCCCCGGCAGGTCGAAAGCGCTGGGCGAGCAAGGTAAAGAGATCGCCCCCCCAGACGTAGAGGGTGAAGGCCACGACCAGCACCAGCCCGATCAACACCGCCGATGCGGTGAAGAGGAAGCGCTTTTGCCAAGCCGGGCGGGGGTCGTCGATCTCCGCGGCGCGGTCGAACGCGGTGGCCAGTTCCCCGAGGCCGTTCCCGGCGGCGAAGAGCGCCACGCCGATGGCGATGACGGAGCTGATGGTGGACGGGCCTTCCCTGGCTTGCTTCGTGGCTTCGTCGATCAGCCCGGTGACGACCGGCTGCACCCCGGGTGGCAACGTGCCGATCACCAGCACCTTCACTTCGTCCGAAATGGCGAAGCCTGTCTGTCGATCGATCCCCAAGGCCACCAGGGCCACGATGAGCAGGATGGAAGGCATGGCGAAGATCAGGCTGTAGGACACCTGAGCCGCCAGCCCGGTCAGGTTCACGTCCCGCAACGCGCGCCGCAGATCGATCAGGAATGTTCTGAGCCGTTTTCGCAGGGTGTTCTCGGCCGGTGCCGCGTTCGCGACGGTCGCGTTCGCCATCGTGCTCCTGACTTCTCTGTGGCCGATCGCGGCTACGATTCCGAGACAGTGGGGGTATTATCGCCGTTCCGGGTCGCCACGACCTCTGACGAAGCGGCTAGGGTGGCATCCGCACGATGGCTTATCAGAAACCCATAGGCGCTGGCGCATGGGTCACGGCCCGTGGCGAACGATGCTAACCGTGATGACCTACAACGTCGGCGCGGGACTGGCGAGTCCGGCGCGGCTGGTCGACATGCTGCGCCAGTCCCGCGCCGACATCATCGGCTTGCAAGAGCTGGCGCCCGAGCAAGGCGCGGCCCTCGCCGAGCAGCTGAGCCACGAGTATCCGCATCAGGTGCTGCACCCGACCGGGATCCCGGGGAAGGGGCTTCTCTCCCGCTTTCCAGTCCATGAGACCGAATTGCTCGACCTGCATCCCGGCCGCCCCGACCTGCAAGCGGCAGTTGACGCGCCAGGCGGCGTGATGACGGTGATCGTGGCCCACCCGCCGCCGCCCCGCTTCGGGCGCAACCGGGTGCGGCAGACCGCGTTGACCGAGCAGCAGATCGCCGAGATTGCCGCCGTGGCCACCCGCGGCCACCCGGCGGTGCTGCTGACCGATTTCAATCGGGTCGGTTGGCAGGCCGAGTACCGGCAACTGCGGAAGCTGGGACTGATCGACGCCTTCGGTGTGGCCGGGCAGGGCAGGGGATTCACGTTGCCCACGCGCCTGTCCCACCTCGCGTACCGGGGCCATCCCTTGGGCGAAGTGGCACTCCCGCCGCTGCTACGGGTGGATTACGTCTGGCACACCGCTCATTTTCGCACGATGAGCTCGTGGATTGGCGGGAATGCCGGATCGGACCACCTGCCGGTGTTGGCGGCGTTGGAGCGAGTGGATGGATGACGGGGTGTCAGGGTGTTAGGGTGAAAGGATGATGCGCCACCTTCGTGACCCGCCATGATGCCGACCCCGGAGCCATCACCGACGCACGACGCGGGCGTTGTGTCGGACGAACCGGCGCCCAGGCCCGCGCTGTCGCGAGCTCCCAACCTTGGGACGGCGCAGCGGCTCATCGAATCAGCGGTGATTGCGGTGGCCACGTCGACAGGGCTCTACCTCGTCGGGTCGGTGTACACCGATGCGTATTTCGGACGGATGTCGATTGACGCCACGTCGCTCGACCTGTCGCCGCCGTTCATCGCGCTGCAATCGGCGCACGTGCTGGGGAGCCTGCTCGAGTATCCCACGACGTTGCTCGTCTTCTATCTGCTGTACCGGGTGCTTTCCTCGCGCATGGGGCGGGTGCGCGGTTGGTATGAACGCATCCGGGCACGGTGGGGCCGCGTCTTTCTGCTCCTCGTCAACGCGGTGATCGTCTCGCCTCTCGTCGCCTCGGCGTGGCAAGCGGGTATCGACGAGGGCATGTCCGGGGCCAGTTCGGTGCTGGGTGAGGTGGCAGGGCTGATGGGAACGCTCGGAACCATGTTGGTCGTCTATGTGATCTGGCTCAGCTTCGGACCGCGCGAGGACATCATTTCCCAGGTCCGCGCTCACAAGATCATTCCCATCGCACTCCTCTTCGGACTCTACCTGCTCGACGCCCTGGTCGCGACCGCGGACGGTGCCGAGTACGACGCCGAGCTGCTGATGACCGGGCTCGCGGACGCAAGTATCGCCATCGATTTCATCTGGGCAGAGGGCATGCGCGCCCCGCTTTCGGCGACGGACCTGATTCTGGTCACGACGCGAAACGCGAGCTACTACGTGGTGGAGCGTGAGGACTACCCGCCGAGTGCCCGACCCGTTGCCTACGCCGTCCCCATCGACGCTGTCGATGCCGCGCGGATGCGGCGGATCAACGCGGTTGATCTGGAACTCGAAACCCTGATGGAGGAGCTGATCGGGACACCCACCGGGCCGTAGAAAAAACCGGTCGCGAATGGGCATTCCGGTGCGGAGCGATCCGGGCCGCGCCAGGGGCGGGGCTCTGCCGAGTCGTCTCGAATCACGGGTCATCGCGCGGTGGCGGACGGGAGCAGTGGTCCCCCACGTAGTGACCGTCCGATTGGCACGCGAGCCTCGTTGTCGCGCACGCGTGGCTCGTAAAAGGCGAAGAAGACCTTGCCGACCAACTCACGGCGGCTGTGCACCTCCGTCTTCTCGAAGATGCTCTTGAGGTGCTGCTGGACTGTTTGTGCCGAAACGGTCAGCCGCGATGCAATCTCCGTGGTGGAATACCCTTGCAGTACCAGCCGCGTTACATCCTGCTCCCGTTCAGTCATCCCATAGGCGGACATCAAGAGTGAAGCGACTCGCCCTGGGTGGGCCGGCTCGACGATCACGGCGACGCGCCGCGCGCCATCGGCGACGAGCGAGGCGCCGTGCAGGACGACCCAACGCCCCGCGCGAGAGAGGACTCGCGCCAGCGCGACTTCCCCCGGCGCATCAGCGTGTTCGGCGGTGCGCAGAGCGCGGCCGGCCACCGCCATCACCACCGGGGGCACCCGGCCCCGCGTCTCCCACTCGCTGTCCGGCAGTTCGGCCAGCCAGCGGTCGACACCCGGGGTCAGCGATTCGACGCTCCAGTCATCCCGGAGCACGACCAGCCCGGGCGCGTCCGATCCTTCGGGGTCGGCGGCTTCGCCGACGAGGAGACCGCGGCGGGCTCCCTCGGCGAGGTGCGGGGCCACATCGCAGAGGAAGCGGATCTCGTCCGGCGAGAAGAGCGGCTGGCCGGGTTCGCGGTAGAGGCCCAGCATGCCCCAGGCCTCCCCGGTCCGCGTCCGCAGCGTGACGAGCAGCTCCTGGTCGCCACCCATGGGGCGGATGACCTCATTCCAGGCCGGGCTGCGGCTGGGGTCGCCGCCGGTCGCCTCGTGCAGGGTGGAGAAGCCGCGCTCGGAGCGAGCGACGTCGGCCATCTGGTGGATGTCTTCCGCGTAGTACTCGTGCGCGAGCCACTCCGTGGGAAGTTCGGGCAGTTCGGTCTGGAAATGGCTGGTGACCAGAAGGGACATCGGGTCGAACGTGTACCAGCAAGGGGACATGTAATGCGGGACCACTTTGGCGATGGCCGGGGCCGACTCCCGCCACAGGGTGGGCAGGTCGAGCCCTTGCCCCGCGAGGCGAATGATCCTGTCCCTGGCGCGCTGTGGCGCGTGATCCCTCATGGGCGCATCTTACTGCTGACAGCCGCGAAGGCCATACCACATTTCTGGAATGGACCGTAGCGTCCGCGTCCCCTAACGTCGTAGGCGGACTAACCGCGACGGGCGGGGTGGAGCGCCGGGAAAGGAGGCGACCACGGTGGAGGCGCGAACGCCGGAAGAGTTGGAAGCGCTTTTCGAGGACGCGCTGGTCCTGCGCGACCGCTCCGCCTTGGCAGCGCTCTTCGTGGCGGGCGCCGTGCTCGCCGTGAACGACGAGCCGCTTGCGCACGGCGAGGGCATCTCCCGCGCGGTTCTCGAGCGATGGGGCAATGGCCAACTCTATGTCGCGGATCCCCGCCAAGTGGTGGTGGCGCGCGAAATCGCCCTGATCGTCGGGACGTGGGGCGTCAATGTGGCGCGGCGCGACCGTGATGGCGGCTGGCGGTACATCATCGTGCGGCAAACCGTCGCGGGCAACGACGGACGCAACGGAAAGGAGACGGAGTCATGGCCGTAGAGACCAATCCATCCCAGGGGGTGCAATCGGTCGTCGTGGGCGCGCAGGAAGGCGAGGCACGATGGTGGCTGGGGAGCCTGGCGATCATCAAGGTTACCTCCGCCGACACGGGCGGCTTGATGAGCATCATCGAGATGACCGAAGCGCCCGGGGCGGAAGCGCCGTGGCACGTTCACCATCGGGAGGACGAGGGATTCTGGATCCTGGAGGGGAGCGCGACGTTCCAGGTCGGCGACGCGACGATCGAAGCCAGCGCCGGTGACTACTTGCTGGGTCCGCGCGGCATCCCGCACCGCTACACAGTAGGCGACGAGGGCTGCCGCATGCTGTACCTCATGACGCCCGGTGGGTTCGAGAATCTGGTCATCGGCATGAGCCTCCCCGCCTCCGAGCGCACGCTTCCCCCGCCGTCTGGTGCTGAGCCGGACTGGGAGCATGTGGCCGCCGTTGCGGCCGCGAATGGGTGCGAGTTGCTTGGGTGATGTGGGGTGTTCAGGCGCCTTTTCCTGCCGGTCCGACCTCGACACCGAAGCGAATGGTGCGCCTCACCGATGGACTCAATAGCGGCGGGGAGGTCTTGACTATGGCTTCTGGTGGCTAGGTTCCAAAGCCCGGTCCACACTGCCGCCTCCTCCCTGCTCCTGTTCGATCCAACCCTTGAGCACGTCGTGCAGGTGGCCGGCGCCGACGATCTCCTCCGGGCCGGGATCGAACTGAGCGGGGAAGAGGAGGAAAGGGTCGCGCTGGGGGCCGCCGAGACCGCCGTGGTTGCCGACCAGCTCCTCGAAGGCGGGGACCTCGCCGGTGAGGGGGTCGGGTTCGCTGATGACGACCAGGTCGGGCGCGTTGGCGAACCTGGAGGCGCGCAGGAGGTGGGTGGGCGCGTGCGGACCGAACCGGGTCAGTGGATCGTCGCCGTCGACCGTGCCATCGCGCAGGTGGTGGACGCCCTCCTCGCCGATGGCCAGGGGGCCGTGATCCTTGGAATCGACCAGGGCGAAGGCGATTCCCGGGTGGTCGACCAGCCCCGGGATCAGGCGGGGGAATGCGGCGTCGATCTGCTCGAGGGTCATACGCTCTTTCCAGTGCGGGAATGAAATGATGCCCAGGTTGCCCGAGGCGAGCACGACGACGTCGACCTCGTCGGGGTCCGCGCCGTTGCTCGCCCCGGGGCGCTTCTTTTCCAGTTCGACCTCGCCGTCGGTCATGCGGGGCTTGAGCACCCGGCGCAGCACGCCGGCGGTACGCGATTCCCCCTGTGTCGCCTCGCTGAGGGCCAGATTGACATGTCCCATCGCCTCGTCAGTCTGCAGCATGGCCAGCATGGCGGTGGCGCCCTCAGCGGCGACCAGCTGATGGGTCAGGTCGGCTAACGATAGCCCGTACTTCTGGAGGAAGGTCGCGCCCTCACTCTGGCCGTGGTCGGAGAGGACTATGAGGTGGTATGGACGTGGTGCTTCCCGTCCAACTCGCTCCAGGTGCGCGAAGATCGTGTCGATGGTGGCGAGTACCTTCAGGGAGTCTTCGCGATCGATGCCGGAGTGGTGGGCGACTTCGTCGTAGCCGAAGAAGGTGTTGTAGACCGCCGGGAGGCCGCGCAACATGTCGGCGGTGAGGATGTGGCGGCTGGCCTCCTGCATGGCGACGGTGGTCCCGGCGCGGATGAAGGAGTATTTCAGGCCGCGGTGGACGCGGGGAAGCACGTTCTGCCGCCGCTGCTGCCACGCTTGCCACCACTCGCGCACCACGTCGATGAAGTAGAGGGTGAGGATGCGCGACAGCATGTACGGCGATATCAGGTAGCCCAGGAGTTGGTTGCGGGAGCCGAGCGCATCGTCGCCGAAGACGCTGTAGACGCCGATGTTCTCCGAGGCGTTGCCGGAAAAGGCGTTCCAGCGGCCCGCGCCACCGCCTGCCAGCAGGCCGTTTCCGGTGGAGAGTCCTTCTTCCAGGGTGTGCGCCGTTTTCATCTTGGACGAGACGAGCAGCTCCTGGCGTGGCTTGTCCCACCAGCGGAAGGCGGGGATACCGTCGTTGGAGCCGAGCAGGATACCGGCCTGGCTGGCCGAGGTCTGAGCCGACAGGTCGGGGTCCCAGCGTACGAGCTTGTGGCTGCCGGAATCGAGCCAGCGTTTCAGGGTCGGCATGTAGCCGCGCGCTAGTGCGTCGCGCAGCACTGGTTGGGAGAGTCCGTCGATTTCCAGGAAGAGAAAGCCGGGGACGTCGCTCTTTGGCACGTCGCGGTAACGGCGGCGCAGCGGCTCGGTGACGAGTCGGTCGTAGGCGCGCTCGTCGTCGCGGGAAAAAATCGCGGCCAGCAACGTGTTTCCAGCGGTCAGTCCGAGGGCGATGAGGATGCCGGTCCAGAGATCGACCACTTCGACGCCGCCGATGCCGAACCGGTCGTCCAGCCAGGCCACCGCAGAGACCAGTGCGCCGGTCAGGACGAAGCTCAGCACCGGAAAGAGCAAGGGACCAGAGCGGGCGGCAACGACGTAAACGAGCGGCCAGATCAGCGCCTGGGCCAGGGTCAGCCCCGCCGCCATGGGGAGGAGAGCGAGAGGATCCTCGAAGCGGAAACCGGGGATGATCAGGGTGAGGAGCGCCAGCAAGATGGCCTGCGTCAGGACCAGCCCAACGACGCGCCGTATCCGTTGCCAATCCCAATTCATGGGCGTGTATCCCTGTCCCGCGGTCCGTGCGGGGGCACCGGGGGGTGAAATCTCGCGGCGAACCGGGTCGTGCGCTCCGGATCCGTGGGCGATGCCGCCGCGGGCAACGCCGAGCCTGAGAGCAGTGGCATTGAACCACATGGGACCGGCTTTGAGATTCCTGGGAGGACTTGACGGCATGCGTGGTCGCGTGCGGCCGCGGTATGCGAGATCGACGACAACGCACCGCCGCCGTCCCGAGGGACGGCGGCGGTGTCATCGACCGTGAGTGGCTACTTCTTGAAAAACTCCGCGTTGATCAGGGTGAACTGGGCCCACTGCTCGGGCAGATCGTCCTCGAAGAAGATGGCCTCGACGGGGCAGACCTCGGCGCAGACGCCGCAGTCGATGCACTCGTCCGGGTTGATGAAGTATTGCTCGGCGTCGTCGGTGGAGTGAATGCAGTCCACCGGACAGACCTCCACACAACTGTTGTCTTTGACGCCGATACACGGCTGGGCGATCACGTACGCCACGGCACATCGCTCCTTACCCTGCATGCAGGGCGATGAGAGTTCGTGCGCTACGGACCCGCTGCGAATCGCACATGCGCTCGTCGTTGACGAACTCGCGGGTACGGCGAGTATAGCAAGGGGCGGTTGGACGCGGCGCACAATCGGGGAGGACGCGGGTGCTACCATCGCCCGGCGTGAACGACGGGTGAGGCAGGAG
This sequence comes from uncultured Chloroflexia bacterium, assembly GCA_963762985.1. Classification (GTDB taxonomy): domain Bacteria; phylum Chloroflexota; class Chloroflexia; order Thermomicrobiales; family UBA6265; genus JACCXM01. Next base: position 46,374 of record CAVXMK010000027.1, on the reverse strand, counting down.
GGCGCCATGGACCAGCCAACGGCGGAACCGCGCGACACGATCGGGATGACCACGGAAGAAATGCAGGCGTACATCGAAGCACTTCTGCAGGAGGAAGCCGCCGAGGCCGCCGCCGAGCGCGGCACCTCGGTGGAAGACGAACTCGACTCCGTCGGATTTGCCGCGGCGCGGGCAGCCTCGTCCTATGCGATCAAGCTGCTCGATGCCAACAATGCCTACATCGCCCGCTTCCTGCTCGACCGAGGCGTGCTGGCCGGGAACGAGGAATAAGGTGGACGCGGGTCCCTCACCGTTTGCGCGCTCCATGGCGGAGTTCTGCCGCGTCACCGCCGCGTGGCGCCGCCGCAAAGCCGAGGAGTATGACCGCGACGAGCGCAACCTGCGCACCGCCGCGGCGCTCGAGGAGCTGGCCGACTACATCCCGACCCTTTCCGTCGATGATCCCCGCCTGATCGAGCTGCAACGCCTGGCGGGCACGGGCGACGATTTCACCCCCGATCAGCGCGTTCTCTACGAGTTGGGGCGCTTCCGATTCCACCATCCGGACGCGGGGCTCGACCCGTTCCTGGATACCCTCGTGTCACTTGCCGAGGCCGACCGCGGGGAAGCCGGGCATTTTGGCGGCAGGCTCCCGGAGGGGGACAATCCGTGGGAGTGACTCCGTTCGCTCCAGGTGCGCGACGATCTCCACGTGGTGTGTCTGGGGGAACATGTCGAACGCGGCCACCGCAACCAGCCCGTAGCCTGATCCGATGAGGCCTTTCAGGTCGCGGGCCAGGGTGGACGGATCGCAGGAGACGTAGGCGATGCGGGCGGCGCGCAGGCGGGGGAGCAGGCGCTGGGCGTGCGCTGGGAGCCCGGTGCGAGGCGGATCGAGCAGGACGAAGGGGGGGCGGCCGTGGCTGCGGTGGGCTCCATCCAGCCAGCGCTCGACCGAGGCGATCTGGATGCGGGTGTTGCGCAGGCCGGCCGCGTCGACATTGCGCTGCGCGAACTCGGCGGCGCGAGGTTGGCCCTCGACCCCGATGACCCGTCCGAAACGGCGCGCCAGGGGCACGGTGAAAAGCCCCACGCCGCAATAGAGATCGATCGCCAGCCGGTCCGCTGAGGCCGGTAGCGCTTCGGGGCCGGGGGTGAAGCGGAGCGCTTCCGCGACGAGGCCGTCCAGCACGAACGGGTTGACCTGAAAAAAGCAGTCGGCGTCGTATTCGTACCGTTCCCCGGCGACCGTGGCATGAACGGGCAGCGGTTGGGGCAGTTCCAACGGCGGGGCGAACGAGACGCCGTCGTCTCCAGCGGCCGCACGCAGCTCGGTGGCCCATTCCGGGAGGCGTCCCGCGACAAGCCGCTCGCGAAGCTCCGCGAACCGTTCCCCGAGCGCGGGGACGACGAACGGATCGTCTGGCAGGTCGATGACCCGGCGGGTTCCGGTCTCCAGGTAGCCAAGGGCGGGCGGCACGGGATCGTGCCTCCAATCGGCCCTGGCGCGGTATCGCCACGTCTCGGGCGATGGGCTAACCGCGGTCGGTTCGGCAAGCTCGATGCCACCAATGCGGCGCAGGCTGTCGGCGATCATGCCGCTCTTGGCAGCGAGTTGAGCGCCGTAGCTGAGGTGTTGGAAATCGGCGCCGCAGCGGGAGAGGAGGGGATGGGCCTCCGGGACGCGATCGGGGCCTGGTTCGAGGATGTCGACAATCGAGGCGTGCGCCACCCGACCCTGCTCGCGATCGATCCGCACGCGCAGACGGTCTCCGGGGGCGGCGCGGGAGACGAACAGAGTGCGACCGCCGCCATAGCCAAGCCCGAAACCGCCCGGAACGATGCGCTCGATGACGGTTTCTGTTTCATCCCCGCGCGCGGCCGGCAGGACAATGGGGCGGCCTCGATCGGGGCGCTTCCCGCGTGGCGTCACCCGTTCCTTCCTTTCCGGTCTGGTCTGGCGTTTCAAGGCTGCGCGTTGCTTCAGGTTCATTGGTTCCGTGGTTCGCGTCGGCTGAGGATGCGGCAGACCCCCGCGCGAAACCTCGCGCGGGGGTCTGGAGTGCGGCCGCTGGTATGGCGAAGCCGCCTTACGAGGTCTTCACCATCGTGCGCAGGCACTGGGTGCAGACGTTCTGCCGCTTGGCCACGCCGTCGACCACAATCACCCGGGACTGCACGTTCGGCTTGAACAATCGGTTCGTTCGCCGCTTGGAAAAGCTCACGTTGCGGCCGAACTTGGTCGTCTTGCCGCAGACATCACATTTGCCGGCCACTTCGAGAATCCTCCCGCGTCCTTGGTCCCTGGACTGCACTATGCTTCACTCACGGCGCGAGACCGGACCCCGATGCGGGCGCCCGATGCTGCAAACCCGGACGATGCTCGCGCGACCCGCAAGATTACCATATATGCGAGCCATTTCGCCTGTCCGGATTTGACCCGTGCTGGATTTCGTCGCATGACCCACGTCGCCATCGTCACCGACAGCAGCGCCGATCTCGACCCCCGCGAGGCAGCCAGGGGCGGGGTGACCGTCGTTCCCGTCGCCATCGCGCTCGGCGACGGGGCCATCCGCGGTCGAACGCGGATGCTCCGGGACGGGGCGGTCTGGGATGGCGAAGAAGAGACCGCTGACCCAGGGACAGAAATAGTCGATGCCTTCGTTGCCGCGTTTGCGGCGCTGGCAGAAACCACCGACGCCGTCGCGGCAGTGCTCCTGTCGGGACGGCTCGGCGGAAGTGTCGCGGGCGCCAGCGCGGCGCGGGATCGAGTTGCTGGCGACGTGGCGGTCACCGTGATCGATTCCCGATCGGTTTCGCTGGGGCTCGGTTTCCAGGCGTTGCATGCCGCCCAGATGGCCGAGCGCGGGGCAGACGCGGACGAGATCGCGGCCGAGTTGCTGGCAGCCAGGGACCGATATCAGGTCGCCTTTTCGGTCGAGAGCGTCGAGCATCTACACCGGAGCGGGCAGATCGGCCGCTCTGCCGCGTTGATCGCCGAGGCGCTACAACTCAAGCCGTTGCTGCGTCTTGACGAAGGTCAGATCGTTCCCTACGAACGGGCGCGCACGCGCGCCCGCGCCATTGCCGAACTGGCCAATTTTGTTCGCGAACTGCCTGCCATTGAGCGGTGCGCCGTACTCTACGCCACGAACCGGAACGATGCGAACCGGTTGCTGCGGGCCGTCGCCGAGGATACCGGTCTTTCCCCGGATCGGCTCACCGTCCATCGGATTGGGGCGGCGGTGGCGGCACAGGTCGGGCCGGGTGCGCTGGGAGTTGCGGTCGTGGAGGCTGACGTCGGATGAACCGGGAGACCGCGGCGGCTGCGCTAGACTTGCCGGCGCCCCCGATTTGTGATGTAGGGCGACTGGCGCCACCGACGCAGGCGTGAAGGACCAGAACGAAACACCTACGACGAAGCATGGAGAACGCACCGCACTTGCCCCTGGCGACGGCCGCGCTCGGCTTGAGATAGCGGTCGAGTACCTGCGTCGGGAGTGGCGCGATGGCTGCCGCGCGGGGATGACCTTCGATACAGCCTACGGCAGCGTGGGCCGCCTGCGCGAATTCGCCGCCACAGAGCAGATTGCGCGCGATCTTGGCGACGTGATCGCCGGAATGGACGCATACCGCTCGCTCCCGCCCGAGCTTCGTCCCGCGCGATTGACCGAGATCGCCACAGCCATCAAGCGCCTGATACCTCAGGTGGCCGTGCTGGAGGCGCCGGCGCGGCCGATGGGAACGCTGGACCGGCTGCCGGCCCGGATGCAAGCCGGGACACGGCGAGTGAAAGCGAATCCAGTTGCTCCGCCGACCTCGATGGCGAAACCTCGGCTTTCGCTCGACGAGCCGGTGACGGCGCTGAAGGGGGCGGGCGGCGCAACGAGCAAGAAACTCGCCAAGCTGGGTGTGGAGACCGTCGGCGATCTGCTGCTGTTGTCGCCGCGGCGGCATATCGACTACTCCCGGACGATCCGCATCGGCGAGGCGCTCAATCTGCAACCGGGGAGCGACGTCACGGTGCGTGGCCGCATCACGGACGTGCAACTTCATCGCGGACCGGGCGCCCCGCGCGTCACGATCCGGCTGGCGGACAGTTCCGGCTGGGTGCGGGTCACGTGGTTTAACCAATATCTGGCCAACGTTCTGAAGGTGGGGGCCGAGATCGCCGTCAGCGGCGCGCTGGAGGCAGGGTACGGTCCCCTGTCGTTCACCGGGCCGGAATGGGAGCCGGTGACGTCCGGTTCGAGCGGAAGCGTCTCCACGGGCCGCATCGTTCCGGTCTATCCGTTGACCGCTGGTCTGGCCCAGAAGTCGATGCGCGGTTTCGCGCGGCAGGCGCTCGATCTGGCGCTCGACGCGGTCGAGGAGTATCTGCCGGACGATGTGCGTCTCGCTGCCGGTGACGGGTTGCCCACACTGCGGGATGCCCTCGCGCAGGTGCATTACCCCGACGATCAGCAATCCCTCGCCATGGCCAGACGGCGCCTGGCGTTCGATGACCTCTTTCTCCTGCAGCTCGGGCTGGTGCGGCGCAAGCACGACCATCAGGCATCCGAAGGTATTCCGGTTCGGGCTGATGCCGATCTACTCGCGTCCTGGGCCGCCGGGTTGCCGTTCCAGCTCACCGGGGCCCAGCAATCGGCGCTGGCTGAGATTCTGCGGGACATGGGTGGGGACAAACCGATGGCCCGGTTGCTTCAGGGCGACGTCGGTTCCGGCAAGACCGCGGTCGCCGCCGCGGCAATGCTGACCGCCACGGCGGCGGGTCATCAGGCGGCGCTCATGGCGCCGACCGAGATTCTGGCCGAGCAACATCTGCACGGTCTGGGCATGCTCTATAAAGCGCTCCCGGACGGTGTTCGGCCGACGGTGCGTCTGCTGACGGGGTCGACTCGGGCGACGGTGCGGCGTGACATTCTGGAGGGGCTTCAGTCTGGCGGGGTCGACATCCTGGTCGGCACGCACGCGCTAATCCAGGATGGAGTCGAAGCGCCGCGGCTGGCGCTCACTGTCGTCGACGAGCAGCACCGGTTCGGGGTGCGGCAGCGGGCGGCGTTGCGCGAGAAAGGTGAGGGGAGGCTCCCGCATCAGCTAGCGATGACCGCGACGCCGATCCCGCGCACGCTCAACCTCGTGCTCCACGGCGATGTCGATGTCTCCGTGCTGGGGAACGTCCGCCCGGTCGCATCCCGATCGAGACGCGGCGGTACATCGGTGCCGAGCGGGCGGCGGCGTACGCCCTGGTGCGCGAGGAGGTAGCCAGAGGGCACCAGGTTTTCGTCATCTGCCCGCTGGTGGAGGCGTCCGAGGCGGTGGAGGCCAAAGCGGCGGTGGAAGAGGCGGAGCGGTTGAGCCGGGACGTCTTTCCCGACCTGCGCATCGCTACCTTGCACGGGCGGATGAAGTCGCGCGACAAGGACGCGGTCATGACCGATTTCCGCGACCGCCAGTACGACGTGCTGGTTTCCACCTCGGTGATCGAGGTCGGCATCGATGTGCCGAACGCCACGGTGATGCTGATCGAAGGGGCAGACCGCTTCGGCTTGGCCCAATTGCACCAGTTTCGGGGCCGAGTGGGCCGGGGCGGGAGCCGCTCGTATTGCCTGCTGCTGGCGGAAGAGGGAAGCCCGGACGGCGAGGAACGATTGCAGACGATGGTGGCCAGCGACGATGGTTTTCTCCTGGCCGAAAAGGATCTGGAACTGCGGGGACCGGGCGACTTCATCGGCACCCGGCAGAGCGGTCTGCCGGAGATGTCGTGGCTGGAAGGGGTCTTCGATACTCGATTGCTGGACCGTGCCCGCCGCGCTGCCGAGGCGCTGCTGGCGGCGGATCCTTATCTGACTCAGCCAGAGCACCAGCGGCTCAACCAGCGGTTCACCGCGTTCTGGGAACGGGCGGCGCCGGAAAAGGCGGTGTGACAAAGAAGCCGCCGCGTCGATGAGACGCGGCGGCTTCTTTCGTTCAGGTTCCTGGATAGGGGCGGTGTCCGACACCCCGCCCCCATCGCGGGGAACGCGAAGACTTAGCGGCGGCGCAGCCCGAGGGAGGCAGCCGCGGCCCCGGCGGAGGCCAGGAGGGCGAACAGCGCGTTCGCCTCGCCGACGCCAACGCCGGTGTCAGGCAGAGCGACGACTTCGCCACCGCCGACATCGCCCTTGTCCGCACCCTTTTCGGCCTTCTTGTCGGGGGCCTTCTCGGGGGCCACGGCATCGGCGCAGTGAGTGTCGCCCACGGCGATGGCGTTGCCGACGTTGCCGCCGGAGTTGATGTTGCCAGTGCCGATGGCGCCGCCATTGGCCGCCGCGTTGGCCACGCCGCCGTTGCCGGAGGAAGCGACGTCGAGGCCTTCGCCGCCGCCGCCACCGGTGGTCGCGGCGTTGTTGCTGCCGCCGCTGGCATCGGAGATAGCCGTGCCGGCGTTGGCGTTGAGATCGATAACGGTCTCGTTGAAGACATCGCCGCCGTAAATGGCGACGCAATCGTCCTGCGCGGCGACCGGAGTCGCCATCAGGCCCGCGCCGACCAACGAAGCCGCGATTGCCGAACCGAGGACCACACGTGCGAGTTTCACTTGAGACGCTCCTCCCCTTCACGTACTGGCTGAACCGTGGATCAACCGCCGACGCCGAGCGTCGTGCGCATCAGACTCCAGGTCCCCTACGCCTGAAGCCCGCGGCCGCAGGGCTCAGCCCGAAAGCGGTCACGAGTGGAGAGCCGACGGAGCCCTCGCTCGTTCGGTCCCTTGCCAGGACGAGAGGAAACACGCCGCGTCAGCCGTCGCGCCCCGTCCCCACGCCTGGTCCAGGAACCCAGCACTCCCGGTACCATGCGGCCAGGCGGCGAACCGCCTGACGGTGCCCTCGTCCGCGCGCATCCTGCGACCAATGGCACAGGAACGGTTGCCCCGGGACACCCAGCCGCATCATATAGAGCCGGAACCTCTTTCGTCAATAGATTTTGACACCGAACATGGCTGTTGGGGACTGACCTCCCCCTTCCCAGCCGTGCCCGGCATCCAGTGGAAGCGCGCCAGCCCGAGCAAACCGAGCTGTAGCGGATCGCCGGTCATCTCGAACACTTGCCAGGCCACCGCCACGCGCTGGATGTGAGTGCCGATTTGGGAGACTACCTCGGCTGACCAGATGAGGCGGAAGTAGGGGTAGCGGAGCACTTCGTACGAGCGCTCATGACCGGGACGGGAGCTCGAACTGGGGTGAGGCAATCTCATCTGCGCGCACGGTCTCGTCGCATCCGGGCCGGGCGGGCCGACTTGCCGGGGCGCGCCGGGGGCGATGGTACAGTCGGTGCCGTCGTGCGTTGCAACGGACGACGTGACGCGCCAATCGAAAGGAGCGGCCTCGATGGAACAGGATCTCGGTGCGGCGATGTTCGACGCGGCGTTCAAGGCGCGAGCCTTTCCGGTCTATGCGGCCATGCGCGAGCGTGGTCCCGTGACCCGCGTCGCGCTGCCGAGCGGTGAAGCGTTTTGCCTCGTCACCCGATATGCCGAATGCCTGGAACTGCTCAAGGACCACGAGCGCTTCGCCAACGACCCTGCCCATGCCCTGTCGGAGGACGAGTACGCCGCGCTCTTCCAGAAGGCGACGGAGGGGCTGACTCCCGAACAGCAGGCGTTCGCGGCGGAGACCGACGAAATCCTGAGCCGGAACCTGCTCGCGGTTGATCCGCCCGATCACGCTCGTCTGCGGCGCTTGGTGGCCATCCCGTTCACCCCGAAGTTCATCGAAGGGCTCCGGCCGCGGGTACAGGCGATCGCCGATGCGCTGCTCGACGCGGTCGACACGCGTTCGTTGAACTCGGGGCGCCGCGAAATGGATCTGATCGATGATTTCGCCTATCCGCTCCCGTTGACCGTGATCGCGGAGATGCTGGGCATCCCGCCCGCCGACCGCGACCGGTTTCGCGAATGGTCCGCAGCGGCCGTCTCGTTCACCCCCGCCGATCCGGCAAACCCGGAGATCACCGCCAAGCTGATCGAGTTCATCGCCTATCTCCGCCGCCTCGTTGCCGAAAAGCGCGCCGATCCCGGCGACGATCTGCTCAGCGGCCTGGTGCTGGCGGAGGCAGAGGGGGACAAGCTCTCGGAGAACGAGCTTTTGTCGATGATGTTCCTGCTCATCGTGGCGGGGCACGAGACGACGGTGAATCTCATTGGCAACGGCACGCTGGCGCTCTTCGACCATCCGGAGCAGCGCACCCGGTTGGTTGAACATCCAGCATTGCTCAATTCCGCGATCGAAGAAATGCTGCGCTATTTCGGCCCGGTTGAGATGAGCCTCAGCCGCTGGGTGCGGGCGGATACGGAGATCGGTGGGGAGCCGCTACGACGTGGGGAACAGATCCTGGCGTTGCTTGCATCCGCAAACCACGACGAGACGCAATTCCCCGATGCGGAGACGTTCGACATTGGCCGGGAACCGAACCGGCACATCGCCTTCGGCACGGGCATCCACGCCTGCCTGGGAGCGACGCTGGCGCGGCTGGAAGGGCAGATCGCCTTCGCCACGCTGTTGTCGCGGATGCCACATTTGACGCTGGCCATCCCCCGCGACGAGGTGCAATGGCGCGACGGGACCTTTCTGCGGGGACTGGTCCGATTGCCTGTGACGTTTTGATCACCACGCGAAGCGTATTAGCGATGACGGTTCGTGTCATGCAAGGCGCGCAGGGGAAGCATCTCGTCTCCGGTGAGCCGACGTTCGCGCGGGCCGGGGTGCTTCCCTCCGTTCAGCATGACACGATGTGCGGCATGACAAGGGACACGATTGCCTGCTGCTTCAGTATGCGAATCGGCGGGCGGCAATGGCCGCGAGTTGAACCCGGCTATCGACGTGGAGTTTGTTCAGCAGCGAGGCGACGTGGGTCTTGACCGTGTTGGGCGAGACGTAGAGCGCCTCGGCGATGGCTTTGTTGGAGCGCCCTTCGGCTACCAGGGCCAACACCTCCTTCTCGCGCGGGCTGAGCGTGTCCGCGGGGTTCTCCCTGGTTTCGGGCACGCGCGGACCGGGCTTCGCGGAACTCCCGTCCGGGGCGGCCATGGTCGTCAACGCTTCTTCCAGCGCAAAGGTCAGGGACCGGGCGCGCTGGGCGGCAACCGCCGCGGCGATCACAGCGTCCTCCAATGCCTTCCTGGCTTCCGCTGCCGCCTTCAGCATTCTGGCGCGATCGGTCGTTTCGCGCGCATGTGCCACCAGGGGGCGGGGCGTTCCCGGCGCGGAAGCTGTTGCCCGCGCCCAGGTCATGGGCATTGGCACGGAGTCGAGTGACGATTGCGGGACGGGGACCAATTGCGATCCGTCGTTCACGGTTCTTCTCTCTCCTTCGGGTGGTCGGCCCGGGCGGTCTCCCCGGGGCGCATCCGCCTGCTGTCCCCGACGGTAGTCACGAAATGTGGAGATCGTGTGAAGGGGACACGGAAAGGTGACGAATCAGAGGGCTGACACGTGACAGGGCGGGCTCGGATATTGACCGCTGCCGGATGAGAACATATGATCTATTCCGTCCCGGAGCGCCGCAGCGCCGACCGGTAGGGACCATCGGGCAAGTTGGTCGCCACGCGCCACCGGGAGGATCCTGCCATGAACGATCCCTATCCGTCGCTCGACGAGAGCACCCTGGCGGTCGTCAAAGCCGTTGCGGCGCGGCGGGCCAGGCACCGCGCCGATCCGGCCCAGGAACGGCTGACCGCCAGCGCCATCGCCGAGCGCGTCACCGGTATCACCATGCCGCCACGCCGCGGCCGCGGGGGGTGGTGGCTCGTCGGTCGCGTGCTGGATGAGATTTCCGACGCCGAGTTCAGCGTCTGGTTCATCCCCGGTGCGCGGCGGGTTGGGGTCAGCCAGCGGGAGAGACCCGTGGCGACGATGCCTTCAGCGCCAGTCACCAGTCCTTACTACTACGACGGATTGCGGCGCAAGTGGATCGACGCCGCTACCGGAGAGGTGATCGCCGACCCCCGCGCGGCGAAACCGGGCGCGCCAGGCCATGAATCCGGCGCCAGCGTTGCGACGTAGACATCTCCAGAGAGCGTCGTCCCCTACAACCCGACGCCCTCCCAGAGCTCAAGGAGCGCGAAAGCGCTCCACCCCTTCCCCTTCCCGCACGTGCCCGGCCCTCAGCGGCCGGGTTCGTGTTTGTGGCCGAGTTTTCAGTCGAAAGTCGTAATACGGAATCCGGATGAACGGTGTTGCTTGTACCGACCCGGCGCCTCCGTTCCCCCCTCTCCCATCGCAATGGGAGAGGGGCAGAGGGTGAGGGCCGACTGCGGCAAGGCACCGGTCATCACCCGGAGTCCGTATAAGTCGAAAGTACGGCTGGCAGAACCGGTCGTTCGCAAACCAGCCAGCCTTCGTTCTTTCGACATACGACTCTCGACTTAAGACTCCGGTCATACTCCTCCCCATGCGCGTGATTGCAGGCGAACGCAAAGGGTTTCAGCTCAAGGGGCCGGCGGGGAAGTTCACCCGGCCGATGGCCGACAAGATCAAAGGCGCGCTCTTTTCGATGCTCGCGTCGCTCGGGGTGGAGCCGGTGCGGGTGCTCGATCTGTACGCGGGTACCGGCGGAATCGGCATCGAAGCGCTTTCGCGGGGGGCGGAGGCGGCCGATTTTGTGGAGCAGAATGCGGCGGCGGCGGCCGTGGTGCGGGCCAATCTGACGCATACCCGATATGCAGACGTCACCCGCGTTTTTCAGGAAGCGGTTTCTACCTTTCTCGCCCGCGCCGAGCGCAACCCGGAAGACGCCAGTCCGTACGACCTGGTCATCATGGATCCGCCCTATGCCGATGCGGCGCTGGTCGCCACACTCGAACGGGTCGGGCGCTCGCCGTTGGTAGAATCGGCCACGATCCTGGCGATCGGTCACTCGCCGCGGGTGACGTTGCCGGAGCGGGCGGGGCAGTTGGTGCGATTGCGCGAGCGTTGCCACGGCGACAGTTGCTTTTCGATCTACGAGCACGAGGCTATCAGCTATCAGCCAACATGACGCCGGGGGAGCGCACGCGACCCTGGCCGAGGGCCAGAAGCCGAAAGCTGATAGCTGATAGCTGATAGCTCGTAGCCCCACGGGAGACGTATGAATCCGCGACGGGCGATCTATCCTGGGAGTTTCGACCCGATCACGTTGGGGCACGTCGATGTGGCGCGGCGAGCGGCACGCCTATTCGATGAGGTCGTCATTGCCGTGTATGAGGGGCAGGAGAAACCTGGGGCGCTCTTTTCCCCGGAGGAGCGCATGGATTTGGTCTGCGAGGTGGTGACCTCCGTGCCGGAGTCGAACCTCGTCGTTGACAGTTTTTCTGGACTGACCGTAGATTACGCCCGTTCTCGTGATGCCGGGGTCATCGTGCGCGGGCTGCGCGCGGTTTCGGATTTCGAGTACGAGTTCAAGCTGGCGCACATGAACGCCCACCTGGCGCCAGGGATCGAAGTGGTCTGCCTGATGACCTCATCCGGGCACTCGTTCATCAGCTCGAGTCTGATCCGGGAGGTGGCGGCGCTGGGCGGCGATATCGACGGGCTGGTGCCGGCGGTCGTGGGCGACGCGCTGCGCGCGAAGCTCGCCGCCCGCGCCTGACGTTCCCGCGACTGGAGCGGCGCACGATGAGCGACGACGACACGCCAGACCCGTACGACCCGGAGATTGTCGACGAGGACCCGGACGATGTCCTGGTGCTGCTCGACCGGCTGGAGGAGCTGGTCGGGGTCGGGCGGCGGATGCCGTTCAGCACGCGGGTGATGGTGGAAGAAGAGGAGTTCCTGGGGCTGCTGGACCGAATCCGCTCCGCGGTCCCGCGCGAAATCCAGCAGGCGCAGCGAGTGGTCGAGGAGCGCTCCGACATCATCACGGGGGCGCAGCAGGAGGCGGCCAAGATCCTCGATATGGCGCGCAGCCAGGCCGAGTACATCATCTCCGAGCAGGGCATCACCAACGAGGCGCGGCAGCGCGGCGAGGAGTATTTGCGCCAGGTCGAACTGGACACGCGCCGCTCCATGGGCCAGATCGACGAGTACGCGTTGCAGCAGATCGGGCGCGTGGAGGATGCGATCCAGGACGGGATGAACATGGTCATCGACGCCCTGCGCGAGGCCTCCGCCAATCTGGAGCAGGCCAAGCGGCACGTTGGGAAATAGAGCGCGTCTGCCCTTCCGCGATCTGCCACGCCCAACGGTCTCCAGGGGCATTCCCCGGTTCGACGAAGGTGCTATGGCGGCCCCGGCGTCCATCACGTTGCCGAAGCAGGCCTCTCAGGACATGTGATGCGAAGCGAACTCGCCGTTCCCGCCTCGAACCCGCGGATGATCGACAAGGGTCTGGCCTCCGCGGCCGACGGGGTGTTTCTCGATCTGGAGGATGCGGTGGCGCCCGCCGCGAAACCGGCGGCCCGCGCCGAGGTCATCGCCGCCCTGCGAGACAAGGATTGGCAGGGGAAACGGCTGGCCATGCGCATCAACGCGCTCGACACGTCGTACTGCTATCGCGATCTGGTCGAGATCGTCGAGGCCGCCGGTGAGCGCCTTGACCTGATAATCGTGCCCAAGGTCAGCGGCCCCGAAGACGTGTCTTTCGTGACGACGCTGCTCGGCCAGATCGAGCGGCACGTGTGGATCGCGCCCCGGATCCGCCTCGAGGTCCAAATCGAAACCGCGGCGGGGCTTCTCAATTGCGAGCGCATTGCCGCCAGCCCCCGTGTCGAGGCGATCACGTTCGGCCCCGGCGACTTCGCGGCCTCGACCGGTATGCCCATGGCCCAGATCGGCGTCCCCGACGAGTGGGACGCGGCTTATCCCGGTCACCGCTGGCACTATGCGATGAGCCGCCTGGTGATCGCGGCCCGCGCCGCCGGGGTGCGGGTCCTCGACGGTCCCTTCGCCGACTTTCGGGACGAGGAGGGATTGCGCCGCGCCTGCCGAGTCGCCCGCGCGCTCGGTTTCGACGGCAAGTGGTGCATCCACCCCGATCAGATCGCGGTCGTCAACGAGATCTTTTCACCGGCAGAGACCGAGCTCGCCTGGGCCCGTCGGGTCGTGGACGAATACGCCGCCGCCACGGCGGACGGCCTCGGCGCTATTGCCCTGGATGGCAACCTCATCGACGCCGCCAGCCTGCGCATGGCGGAGCGGACTCTGGCGAATGCGACGAACCGAGGCGAGGGCGGCAACCAGGCATAGGGGGCGTTCTGGCCCAGCCGGACGACTGGGACGGGAACGCATTGTGCGGGTGCCGACACGCGCCTGATCGTCAGGGCTTCGACAGGCCCGTTGAACGAGAAAGGAGGTCAGGAGCCACGTCACGTGATGGCATCGGAGCCGGATCCTCGCGGTTGCAGCGGACGGTTCGTTCGTCGCCGCGAAATGTCGCGCATGAGGAGGAGAACATGTTGTCTAGCCAGCACAACCGGCATAGTCGCCGCACGGTGTTGCAGGGAGCCGCCGGGCTCGGGCTCGCCGCTGGACTCGGTGGGTGGTCACCGGGGTTCCAGGCCGCCGCTCAGGACGCCGCGAATCTTGAATTCTGGGATATGGTATGGGGTCCGCCGGAATACATCGACACCAACGAGGCGTTGATCGCCCAGTTCAATGAGGAATTTCCAGCCATTCAGGTCGAGTACCGCTCGACGCCGTGGGCCAACTGGTACCAGACCTTCACGACCGCGATCGGTGCGGGGTCGGCGCCGGACGTCAGCACCGGCGCGGCGTACCAGGCGGTGCAGTTCTACGATCAGGGCGCCGTGGCCGCGGTCGACGAACTGGTGACCTCGCTTGAGAGCAGCGGGGCGCTGGCCGATTTCCTGCCCGGCACGGTCGACCGGCTGCGCTTCGATGACCACTACGTGGCGGTCCCGTGGGCCATCGACATTCGCGTCCTTTACTACCGTCGGGATCTCCTCGAGGAGGCTGGAGTCGAACCGCCCGCAACCTGGGAGGATTTTTCCGCCGCGGCCTCGGCGCTGACGACCGGGGAGCAGCAGTATGGCTACGTCCTGTCCGGCGCCGAGAACGGCGGGGTGCACCACATCCTGGCCTTCTGCCTCAACAATGGCGGCGGTCTGTTCACACCTGAGCGCACGGTCAACCTGATGGACGAGCGCAACGTCGAGGCGTTGCAGATGCTGGCCGACATGGTCGCGGCGGGTGCGGTCCACCCAGCGAGTGCCGGGTACACCGGGGATGATGCGCTCAAGGCCTTCAGCCAGGGCGATGCGGCGATGATCCTGGCCACCCCGGGTCTGGAAGGACGGCTCCCGGAGATTGCCGACCAGATCGGGGTGATGGAGCCGCTCACGTCAACGAGCGGCGAGCAGGGCACCGTCTCCTGGGTCAACAACATCATGCTCTACGAGCAGAGCGAGGCCAAAGAGCAGGCGATGCAGTTCCTCGCCTGGCGGCTGGACAACCTCTTGCCGCTGTGGACCGAGGGGCGCGTCACCCAGATCCCGGTGCGCCAATCGATCGCCGACGACGACTATTTTGCCGACAAGGAGAACATCCGGTTCATCATCGAGAACTGGGTGCCGGTGGGCAAGAGCACGGGAGCCCTGGCCGAAGGAATCTTCCCGGTGCTGAACGAAGTCGAAGGGGAAGGCGTGCTGCAGACGCTGGCGCAGGATTTGCTGCAGGGGCAAGCGGTGCAGGACGCGATGCAGAAGGCAAACGAGCGGTTGGTCTCGATCGTCGAATAACGACGAGCCGCCATCCGGGCGGCGCCGGGACGTTTTTCGGCGCCGCGCGAGCGAAGAGATCGCTTCGTCGACACGCCAGGGTAGATTGGCATGGCTGTTCGGGCCTCGACATTCAACCGGCGCACCACCGACACGACTCGCCGCGCGCGACGGCGCCGGACTGACCTGCTGCCCTATGGACTCCTGCTCCCCTCGATCGCGCTGATCGCGGTGATCATCCTTTATCCCCTGGCGACCGGTCTCTACTACAGTCTCAACGAGGGTTCGCTGCTGCGGCTCGAGGGCTTCGTCGGGCTTGGCAACTACCGCGATCTCCTGACCATGGCCGACTTTCGGCACGCGCTGCTGTTCAGCGCGCTCTTCGCCGCGTTCAGCGTGGCCGGGAGCTACCTGATGGGGCTGGGGCTGGCACTCCTGCTGAATCAGGAAATTCCCGGCCGAGCCTTCTTCCGCGTGGCTCTGCTCTTGCCGTGGGTGATCCCCTCTATCGTCTCCATCGCCAGTTGGCGCTGGCTCATTGCCGACCAGAACGGTCTGGTCAATCAGGCGCTCGGTCTGGTCGGGTTGGGACCGATCTTCTTTCTCAGCACCGGGGACTCGGCGATGTTCTCGGTGATCATGATCAAGATCTGGCGCAGTTTCCCCTTCATGATGGTGTCGTGCCTGGCCGCGTTGCAGAGCATCGACCGCGACATGTACGAGGCGGCCACGATCGACGGCGCCGGGCGGTGGCAGTCGTTCCGGGATATTACGATGCCGCAGATTTTCGGTATCTCGGTCGTGATGTGGATTTTGATGACGATCTGGAGCGTCAACGATTTCGAGACGCCGTGGCTGCTGACCCAGGGCGGCCCATCCAACGCCACCGAAAATCTCATCGTGCTCGCCTACAAGTACACGTTTACCCGCAGCGATGTCGGGATCGGCTCGGCCATCGCGGTGGTCAGCATGGTCATCCTGATGACGCTGGCGCTGGTGCTGCTGCGTAAGCAGCGCGGCGAGGAGTGAGCGGCGACATGGCCACTGCATCCCTTACCCCGTTGCCGCGGCGACAGCCATCTCGGGTTGGCACGTGGGGCCTGTCCGCCCTGCTGCTGGCCATCGTCATCGTGGTCGACCTGCCGATCATCATGATGATCCTCAACTCGCTGCGTGGCACCGACGAGATCCTCAGCGGCGGACTGCTGCCACGGGCGCCCTCGCTGGCGAACTACCAGTACCTGGTCGAGCGGACACCGTTCTGGACGTACTTCGGCAACAGTGTGCTGGTGGCGTTCGGCGCCACCGCGATGACCATCGTCGTGGCCGCCCTGGCCGGCTACGCGCTCTCGCGGTTCCGCGCGCGGGCGATCACCGGGTACTCGCGGCTCTTGCTCCTCGTGCAGATGTTCCCGTTGATCCTGACGCTGATTCCCCTCTTCATCCTGTTCCGTGAGCTTGGCTTGGTCAATACCCGGACTTCAGTCCTCCTGCTCTACGCGGTCGTCCACCTGCCGTTCGCAACCTGGATGTTCAAGGCGTTCTTTGACGCCATCCCGCGCGAACTCGAGGAGGCGGCTCAGGTCGACGGGTCGTCGCGCATTGGAGCGTTCTGGAGGATCGTGCTGCGGCTCTCCGGACCCGGTATCGCCGCGGTGACGATCTTCTCGCTCCTGTTTTCGTACAACGAGTACCTCATCGCCAGCATTTTTCTGCGCGACGAAGGCAAAATGACCATCCCGGTTGGGGTGCAGATGTTCATGCAGCAGTTCCAGACCGACTGGGGCAGTCTGATGGCGGCCGCGACGATGGCCATGCTGCCAACGGTGGTTTTCCTGCTGTTCGTGCAGAAGTCGATGGTCTATGGCGCGGTTGCCGGGTCGGTCAAGGGCTGACGCACCTTGCCAGACAGCGTGCGGCCAGAATTGACGGAAAAATCCCGGGAGGGGTAGACTTCCCCGGTTGCGCCGGAGTTCATCCGGCGCCGTCTTTCGTGTGTCTTGCAACGGTGGGAATGCGTTCCTAATGGTTACCGAGGGCGGTCAGCAGCGGGAGTTGCGGAACGACACCGCGATCAATGTAGCCGGACTCCTCAAGGGGCAGACCGGCGCCGCCCGCACCTATCGCCTTCTGCTCGATGCCTTCGTCATCGATGACGGCGCGATCGCGCGGGATATCGTCGGCGATCTGCGGCTGACGCGGTTAGGCGAAGGGGTCCTGGTCAGTGTCGAGGCGACCGGCGTCGTTCCCATGTCGTGCGTGCGTTGCCTGCGCGAGTACGACCAGCCGTTTTCGGTCGCGTTCGACGAGGAGTACCGGCAGACAGTCGACGTCCGCACCGGTGCCGATCTGGAAGAAGAGCTGGCCGGAGAGCAGGCGTTCTCGCGGATCGACGAGAGCCACGAGCTCGATCTGCGGGAGCCGCTGCGGCAGGAGATTCTGGTGGCGTTGCCGATGCGCCCCGATTGTGGGGCCGAGTGTCCGGGACCGGACGTGCTCGAAGTCGGCGACGATGAAGACGATGGCGTAGACGAGCGCTTGGCGGCATTGGCGAGCTTGCTCGGCGATGATCAGGCGAAAAAGACCGGATAGCAGCCGACCCGGGAGCCGGGCGAGCAGGGGAACAGGAGTGCAACGATGGGAGCATTGCCCAAGCAACGGATTAGCCGCCACCGCCAGGGCAACCGCCGGCGGCATCATTACCTCACCAACGTGCCGACGCTGGTGGCATGCAACACCTGCGGCTCGCCGCACGTGGTGCATCACGTCTGCCCGACCTGTGGGTACTATCGCGGGCGGCAAGTGATCGTGATCGAGGAGCGGCGGCGCCGCGCCGAGTAGTCCGGGGCGGATTGCCCCGCGCAAGAAGCCGCGATGCGAAGGGCAGACGACACGTCTGCCCTTTCGTTTTGCAGTGAAAAAGTTTGCGCGGCCCGGTCGTTTCGGACGACACTCTGGCATCCTGAGCCCGCGAAGGAGCGCCACCCATGGACACCCGCCCTCCCAATCCGGCAACACGAGGAACGACAATGCGTAACGCGGCGATCACCGGCTGGGGCATGGCTGTGCCGGAGCGGGTGCTCACGAACGCCGACCTGGAGCGGATGGTCGAAACTTCCGACGAGTGGATCACCAGCCGCACTGGCATCAAGGAACGGCGCATCGTCGGACCTGACGACAGCACGACCTCCCTCTCGGTCGCCGCGGCGCGGCAGGCGTTGGAAAAGGCCGGGCTGACTGCTGAAGACATCGATCTCATTGTGGTCGCTACCTGCACCCCCGACCAGTTTCTGGTCTCGCAGGCGTGCCTGGTGCAGGCCGAGCTGGGCGGTAACGCCGGGGCCTTCGATCTGGGGGCGGCCTGCTCCGGGTTCGTCTACGCGCTGGCGGTCGGGTCGCAATTTGTGCAGACCGGGTTGCACGACCGGGTGATGGTCATCGGCGTCGACACGCTGACGCGCTTTGTGGACTACACCGACCGCTCGACCTGCATCCTTTTCGGCGACGGAGCTGGGGCGGTGGTGCTGGAAGCAACTGACGAGCCGCGGGGATTGCTCTCCACCGTCCTCGGCGCGGATGGCGCGGGGTACAAGCACCTCTACATCCCTGGCTGGGGCGCGTTCGTGCCGGAGTCGGCCGAGCTGTTCCCGGAGTACCGGCCTTATCTGCACATGAACGGGCAGGAGGTCTTCCGCTTCGCGGTGCGCGTCATGGGGGACGCCGCCGCTGAGGTCGTCGAAAAGGCCGGTCTCAGCTTCGACGACGTGGACATGTTGATCCCGCACCAAGCCAATATGCGCATCATCGACGCCGCCGCGCGGCGGCTGGCGCTGCCGCGGGAGAAGGTGTGGGTCAATCTCGACCGCTACGGCAACACGTCGGCCGCCTCCATCCCGATCGCGATGTTCGAGGCGGCGGAGGCCGGCACGCTGCACGAAGGGGACAATGTGGTGCTCGTCGCCTTCGGGGGCGGGCTGGCCTGGGCGGCGGGGATGGTGCGCTGGGGAACGGCGGGGGTCTGCCGCGATCCGGAGTGCCGCGCGCGAGGCAAGGTGGTTGGCGCGGCGAACGCGGTTCCGATTGGATGAGGGCGGAAAGTAGCGCCGAGAGAGGTCGCCCGGACGTGATCACCGCGTCGGCAAGCGCCCCTCATCCCCAGCCCTTCTCCCCGTGCGCGGGGAGAAGGGAGCACGACCCTGGCACGGATACTCGAGAAAGCCCCTCTCCCTGCGCACAGGGAGAGGGGTTGGGGTGAGGGTTGAAAGTCGCATGGGTCTTTCCGGGGCAGGGGTCGCAATGGGTCGGCATGGGCCGCGAGTTGGCCGAATCCGACCCAAAGATTGCGGCTCTCTACACGGCAGCTGACGACGCACTCGGGTTCGGGCTCAGCGACATCATCTTCGGGGGGCCGAACGAGGCGCTACAACAAACCCCGGTCCAGCAGCCGGCCATCCTCCTCACGAGCGTGGCCTTTCTCCGCGCGCTGCAAGAACGGGAACGACTGCCGGAGGCGGATTTCGTTGCCGGACACAGTTTGGGTGAGTACGCCGCCCTGGTCGCTGCCGGGGCACTCAGGTTCGAAGATGCCCTGAGGCTGGTGCGGCGACGCGGGGAATTGATGCAGGAGCACGGCGCGGGGGCGATGGCGGCGATCCTGGGCATGACCGCGGAGGACGTGGCCGACGTGGCGCGGGACGCCGGGGCGGAGGTCGCCAACTTCAACGCGCCAGACCAGACCACGGTCTCTGGACGTGCCGATGCGGTGGAGCGCGCCATCAACCTGGCGAAAGAGCGCGGGGCGAAGCGCGTCATACCGTTGCCGGTCAGCGCCGCATTCCACTCTTCGTTGATGGCCCCGGTGGCTGACGCGATGGCCCCGCTGATCGCAGAGACCAGGTTCGGCGCGGCGCACATGCCCCTGGTGGCCAACGTGGATGCGAGCGTCCTCGTTGAACCTGGGGACTTGCGTGAAGAGTTGGTCGAGCACATCTGCGGTTCGGTGCGTTGGGTCGACGTGGTGTCGGCGCTCGATTGCGCCGGGGTGACGGCGTATTACGAGATCGGACCGGGCAACGTGCTGGCGGGGTTGATTGGGCGGTGTGCGCCGGAGGCGACGGTGTTCACCGCAGAGCGAATGCTGGCTGATTCTTCGTCATAATTGGATGCTCGCTCGTCGCTTCGTCCTGGGTTTGGCGACACGTCACTGGTGTCATGCTGAGCGTCAGCGAAGAATCTCGTGTTTGCTGAAGCAACGTTTCCCTTGAGCCGAGATGCTTCACTTCGTTCAGCATGACACCATTCCGGGGTTGGCGTGACTTGTCGGGCGCGGGAGGAGCAGAAGGCATGAGTGAAAAGTCGGATTCGGAGCGCACTGGAGTCGCGGTCATCACCGGGGGCACGCGCGGAATAGGGCTCGCGGTGGCCAAGCGGCTTGCAGCCGACGGGTACGACGTGCTGCTGACGTACAGGGGCGATAGCGAGGCTGCGGACGCGGCAAGAGCCGAGCTGGCCGACAGCGGACGAAGGGTCGAAGTCATCGCCGCGGATAGTTCGACAGCAGATGGCGCGGGTCAGGCCATCGAGGCGGCGATGCAGACGTTGGGACGGCTCGATGTGTTGGTCAACAACGCGGGAATCACCCGCGACACGCTGCTGATGCGCATGAACGACGACGACTGGGATGATGTTCTCACCACGAATCTGAAGGGTGCGTTTCTGACCTCGAAAGCCGCCATTCGGCCGATGCTGCGCCAGCGTTCGGGGCGGATCGTCAATATCTCTTCGGTGGTTGGGCAGGTTGGCAATGCGGGGCAGGCAAATTATGCCGCAGCCAAGGCGGGCCTGATCGGGTTCACCAAATCGCTGGCGAAGGAAGTGGGGTCTCGCGGGATCACCGTCAACGCGATTGCGCCCGGGTTCATCGCCACGCGCATGACCGCCGGACTGCCGGACGAGATGAAAACCATGCTCCTGGAGCGGACGCCGCTGAACCGGTTCGGGACGCCGGAGGACGTGGCAGGGGCCGTGGCGTACTTGGTGGGGCCGGACGCGAGCTTTATCACGGGGCATACGCTGACCGTTGATGGCGGGTTGTTCATGCCGTAGCGCGATCGCTCATTGGTCCCTATTGCGGTGGTTTGGACTTCGGATGTGATGTTCAAGGTCGTTTGCTTCTTGCGCCGCACGCCGAAGTCCGGTACCGTGACTCACGACACCGGGCCACCGCTTCACCGATCGAAGCGTGCGCCAGTCGAGCGCTACGGTTCGTTCGCCGCGCGGCCCGGGTAGCTCCGCGCAAGAACCCCGCGTAAAGGGGGGAGATGTCCGCGCAAGCGGTCTGGGCGCTGGAGATCGTTGCCAACGACCAGTCGGTCGATCCCCGCGCCCGGGCACTCGAGCAGATACTGCGCAATCTTGGGATGCACCCGTCAGGTGTCACCCACGGGCGGCTCTACCTCATCTCCGGACCCCAATCGCCACACCTGCACGCGGCCGTCCGCGACCTTTGTCTCGATCCAATCCTCGCCCAGGCGGGACCCGTGGCGGGCGTCTCAACCGCAGATGGATGGGCGATCGAGATCCTGCCGCACCCCGGCGTCACCGATGCCGAGGGGGACAGCCTCGCCGATGCCCTGGTACGCGACGGTTTCCCCGGCGTCCGTGCTCGGGCGGGACACCGCTACCGGATCGAAGGCGAGCTCGATTTCGCGGTTGTCGCCACGGCCGCACGGCATCTGGCGCACGCGGTCGTCGAGAGCGTCTCGTGGCGGCCCGCGTCATGCCCGCCCGACGATGACTGGTGGCGCGGGGCATTCATGCCGGAGGCGCAGACCGATCCCACGGTCGATATCGTCCCGATTCGCGAGCTCGACGTGGAGCAGTTGCAGGAGCTGAGTGCGCGAAAGCTCCTTTCGCTGCCACGCGACGACATGGCCGCGATAGGCGACCACTACGAGGCGCTCGGCCGCGACCCCACCGACGTCGAACTGGAAACCATCGCCCAGACCTGGTCGGAGCATTGCGCGCACCGCACCTTCAAGGCGACGATCCGCCACCGCGAGCCTGGCGCGGAGGTGCACGAGATCCACGGCTTGCTGAAAACGTACATCGTGGCCGCGACGGAGAAGGTGAATCGGCCCTGGGTGCTCTCAGCCTTCCGCGACAACGCGGGCGTGATGGCCTTCGACCGGAAACACGAGATTTCGTTCAAAGTCGAGACGCACAACCATCCCAGTGCGCTGGAACCGTTCGGAGGCGCCAACACGGGCGTCGGTGGCGTGGTGCGGGACGTGCTCGGCGTCTCCGCGGACCCGATCGCCAACACCGATGTGCTCTGCTTCGGACCGCTCGACACGTCGGCAACAGCGCTGCCGCCGGGCACGCTGGCTCCCGAGGAAGTGTATGCGGGGGTGGTGGCCGGGATCGCCGATTACGGCAACAAGATGGGTATCCCGACGGTGAATGGCGCCACGTTGTTCGATCCAGGGTACGTGGCCAATCCGCTCGTGTTCTGCGGCACGGTCGGACTCGCGCCGCGCAATCGCCGTCCCACCGAACCGCGGGTTGGCGATCTGGTCGTGGTGGCCGGGGGCCGCGCCGGCCGCGATGGCATTCACGGCGCGACCTTTTCTTCGGACGTGCTGGGGACCAGCCATGCCGAGTTGGGCAGCGTTGTCCAGATCGGCGATCCCATCGTCGAAAAGCGGCTGGCGGATGCCTTGCCGAAGGCCCGGGATCTGGGGTTGTACAGCGCCATCACGGATTGTGGGGCGGGCGGGCTGTCTTCCGCGGTCGGCGAGATGGCGAGTGAGCTGGGCGCCGAGGTCGAACTGGCGCGGGTGCCGCTGAAATATGACGGGCTGCGGCCCTGGGAAATCTGGCTCTCCGAGGCGCAGGAGCGGATGGTGCTGGCCGTGCCGCCGGAGCGGTGGCCGGCGCTGCAGGAGGTCTTTGCGGGCGAGGGTGTCGAGGCGACGGCGATCGGGCACTTCACGGGCGACGGCCAGTTGCGCGTGCACTACGCAGGGGAGATCGTCGCCAATCTCGATTGCGGTTTTCTCCATGGCGGGATGCCGCTGCGCCGGCTCGAAAGCGTTTGGGCACCGCCTTCACAGTCGGAAACATCCGGAGCCATTCCTCCAGATATTGACCTGAACTGTCTCCTCGAACGGGCGTTAGCAGACGCAAACGTCGCTTCGAAGGAGGCGATTGTCCGTCAATACGACCACGAGGTGCAGGGGCGCACGGTCGGAAAACCGTTCGTGGGATCGCTGGACATCGGACCAGCAGACGCGGCCGTGCTGCGCCCGGTGGCGGATTCGTGGCGCGGCGTCGCCGTGGGGTGCGGGATCAACCCCTGGTACGGGGAGATCGATCCCTACGCGATGGCGCTGCTGGCCATCGACGAGGCGCTGCGCAACGTGGTCGCGGTCGGGGCGGACCCGGCGCGAACGGCCATGCTCGACAACTTCTGCTGGGGAAATCCGAATCTCCCCGACCGCCTCGGAGGGTTGGTGCGCGCGGCGCAAGGCTGCCATGACGCGGCGGTAGCTTTCCGCGTTCCCTTCATCTCCGGCAAGGATTCGCTCTTCAACGAATATCGCCTGGCAGACGGGACGACGCACCCGATCCCCGGCACGCTGCTGATCTCGGCCGTTGGGATCGTGCCCGATATCCGGGGGACGGTTTCGATGCACTTCAAGCGGCCCGGCAATCGCATCTACCTGATCGGATTGACCGGGGACGACCTGGGCGGCTCGTTGGCGCTGCGGCTCGAAGGACAGCGTGGAAACCGTGCGCCGGTCGTACATCTGGCGTCCGCCCGGCGCACGCTCGGCGCGGTCCACCGCGCGATTCGGAAAGGGCTCGTTCAAGCCTGCCATGACCTGAGCGAGGGTGGGTTGGCCGTCGCGGCGAGCGAGATGGCGATTGCGGGGGCGCTCGGGTTGGAACTCCGCCTGGACGAGATACCTATCTCCGAACCAGGGCTGCCCGATGCCACGCGGCTGTTTGCCGAGTCGCCGACCAGATTCCTGATCGAGGTAGCCGAAGTCGATGCTGAAGACTTCGAAGCGATTTTGCGGCGCGTTCCGCATGCGTGGATTGGCCGCGTGCGCGAGGAACCACGGTTACTCATCCACGGCAAGGAGTGTGCGCTCATCGTTCGGGAGGTAGACGAGTTGCGTGCGCGGTGGCAGAACCCGCTGGCGGAGGTCACGGCATGAGTACCGTGGCGACCCGCCCCGGATCGAGATCGTCGCGCGTGCCGCCGCGGCCACGGGCGCTGGTGCTACGAGCGCCGGGAACGAACTGCAACCGGGAAACGGCACTCGCCCTGGAGATGGCGGGGGCCAGCGTAGAGTCGGTCCATCTGGAGCGCCTTCTGGCCGGCGCTCATACTTTGGATGATTTCTCGATGCTCGTTCTGCCCGGCGGCTTCTCGTTTGGCGATCACCTCGGCGCGGGTGCACTGTGGGCGCATCGCATGGGGGCGCTTGGGGAATCGCTGCACCGGTTTGTGGAGGTGGGGCGCCCGGTGCTCGGCATCTGCAACGGGTTTCAGGCGCTGCTCAATCTGGGCTTGCTTGAAGGCGGCTCGCTCGCGCCGAACGCGTCCGGGCGATTCGAGTGCCGATGGATCTGGATGCGGCGTCCGGAAGCTGCGCACAGCCCCCTTCTGGACGGGATCGACCAGATCGCCATGCCGGTTGCGCACGGCGAGGGCCGGTTCGTCGCCAAAGATGGCTTGACGTTGGAGGCGTTGCATGAGCGAGGGCAGGTGGCTCTCGTCTACCGCGACGCGGATGGGCGAGATGGCGGCTACCCGGTCAACCCGAACGGGTCCGAGGGCGCTGTCGCGGCGTTGACCAACGCCGCGGGCAACGTGCTGGGGTTGATGCCCCACCCGGAGCGCAACGTCTCTCCCGGACAGGCGCCAGACGGGCGTGAGGAAGGTGCTGGATTGACGATCTTCACCAACGCCGTGCGCATGGCGCGAGGCTGAGCAATGGCGACCTACGCGGACGTCGGCATCCATCTCGACGACTCGAAGCGGACCAAAGTGCGTGTGGGAGAGTTGGTCGCGCGGACGCGGGGCACCGGGGTGCTGGCCGATGTCGGGGCGTTCGGTGGCATGTTCCGCCTTGGGGCGGCCGGCGCGTTCCGAGATCCGGTCCTGGTGGCCTCGACGGACGGCATCGGCACCAAGGTGAAAATCGCCGCGGCGCTTGGTCGCTACGATACGTTAGGCGCGGATATCGTTAATCACTGCCTCAACGACATCGCGGTGCAGGGGGCGCGCCCGCTTTTCTTCCTCGACTATCTGGCGCTGCACCGCGCCGATGCGGAGGTCGTGACCGCCCTCGTCTCAGGTATCGCCGCTGCCTGCGAGGCGGCGGGCTGCTCCCTGCTGGGTGGGGAGACGGCGGAGATGCCCGATGTCTACCCGCCGGGGGAGTTCGACGTGGCAGGATTCATCGTGGGCGTGCTGGACCGGGACGAGATCGGTGCCAATGGGCAACTGCGGGCCGGCGATATCCTGCTTGGGCTGCCATCCGACGGGTTACACACCAACGGCTACAGCCTCGCCCGGCGCGTGCTCCCGTTCGAGGGCTGGGACACGTTCAACGCCGAGCTGGGCACGACGGTGGGAGATGCGCTGCTTGTTCCGCACCGGTCGTACCTGCCAGAGATCCAGGCGCTCATCGGCGCCGGGGCGCGGGGTTTTGCCCACATCACCGGCGGCGGTCACACGGGCAATATTGACCGAATGCTGCCGGCCGATCTGGCCGCCGAGGTAGACACGAACTCCTGGGAAGTTCCGGCGATCTTCCGCAAGATCGCCTCCGGCGGGTCGGTGGCCGCGGAGGAGATGTACCGGGTGTTCAACATGGGGATCGGGCTGGTCGCGTGCGTGCCCGCGAACCGTCTCGAAGAGGCGATGGCGGTGGTTCCCGAGGCTGTTTCCATGGGTCGAATTGTTCCGCGTGACGACGGCACTCCTCAGGTGCGTCTGCTGGGGCTCGGCGGCTGAAGAGGAGGCGAGCATGGGGACCGATAGGAAATCAGGTCGCGGGGAGCGACTAACCGAAGGAAAAACCAAGGTGGTCTACGCGGATGCGACCGATCCCGCGCTGGCCGTCATCGTCCACAAGGACGACATCACGGCTGGCGACGGGGCGCGACGGGACCGCTTGCCGGGGAAGGGTGCGCTCAGCGGACGGACGACGGCCAACGTTTTTCGGCTGCTCCGCGAGCATGGCATTCCCACCCATTTCGTCGATGCCACGGCCGATGATGAGATGGTCGTCCGCCGCTGCGCCATGATCCCGATTGAAGTCGTCATGCGCCGGATCGCCACTGGGTCGTACCTGAAGCGCAATCCTGTCGTGGAAGGGACGCGGTTCGAGCCGACGGTGGTCGAGTTCTTTTTCAAGGACGACGCCAATCACGATCCCCTGGTCGACGACGCCTGGATCGAAGAGCACGAGGTGGCCATGCCGGCGGAGATCGAGACGCTGCGCGACGTCGGCCGGCAAGTTTTCGCGGCATTGGAGCAGGCCTGGGCCGAGCAGGATGTGCAGCTCGTTGATCTCAAGATCGAATTTGGGCGCGATGCGGATGGTGAGCTGCTGGTCGCCGACGTGATCGACAACGACTCCTGGCGCATCTGGCCCGGCGGCCGCAAGGAGGCGATGCTCGACAAGCAGGTGTACCGAGACACGGCCGAGGTCACTGATGATGCGCTGCGCGGGGTGCTGATCAAGTATGCGCAGGTGGCCGAGCTTACGGACGCCTTTTCCCAAGGCCCTCACCCCAACCCGAACAACCCTCACCCCAGCCCCTCGCCCACCGCGGTGGGCGAGGGGCTTGTTGACGTCGCGGCAGGCCGACCTCGCGAGGCGTGCGGGGTGTTCGGCATCTGGGGCGAGGGGATCGACGTTGCCCGGACGACGCTGCTGGGGCTGATGGCGTTGCAGCACCGGGGGCAGGAGAGCGCGGGGGTCGCGGTCCTGGAGGAGAGCCGTATCCGGGTGGCGCTGGGTATGGGGCGGGTCGATCAGGTCTTTCGGCCGGAGGAGATCGACGGCCTGACCGGCATCGCGGCAATCGGGCACACGCGCTACTCGACGACGGGCAGTTCTCGCATCGAGAACGCGCAACCGGTGCTGGTGGAGGCGGCTGGCGAGGCCCTGGCGCTGGCGCACAACGGCAACGTGGTCAACCCGCTGGAGTTGCGGCGGCTGGTGCGGGAGCGGGGGGTGGAACCGACGACCGGTTCCGACAGCGAGTTGTTGGCCCTGCTGATCTTGCACGGGCAGGGGACATGGGAAGAGCGCATCCGGCGCATGATGGAGCTGGCCTCGGGCGCTTACTCTTTGACAATTCTGACCAATGATGCGCTCTTCGCGGTGCGTGATCCATTCGGATTGCGGCCGCTTTGCCTCGGTTGGCGCGACGACCACTGGATGGTGGCCTCGGAGAGTTGCGCGCTCGATACGGTCGGGGCAGATCTGGTGCGGGACGTGCAGCCCGGTGAAATCCTGCGCCTCGACGACGCCGGACTCCGCTCCGACCTGATGCCGGACCCGCCGCCGCCGGCCCTGTGCGTTTTCGAGCAGATCTACTTCGCGCGGCCGGACAGCGTGCTCGATGGGCAGACCGCCTTCGAGGCGCGGGTAGCGATGGGCCGCGAGTTGGCCAAGGAGCACCCGGCGCAGGCCGATCTGGTGATCGGCGTCCCCGATTCGGGGGTGCCGGCGGCGATCGGCTACGCGCAGGAGATGGGGTTGCCCCTGAGCGAAGGGCTGGTGAAGAACCGCTACGTGGGGCGGACGTTCATCCAGCCCGATCAGTATTCCCGCGAGTCGGGTATTCGCCTCAAATTCAACCCGCTGCGGGGGGCGGTCAAGGACAAGCGGGTGGTGATCGTCGACGACAGTGTGGTGCGCGGCAACACCATGCCGCAGATCGTCGACCTGCTCCGCCGCGGTGGGGCGACGGCGATTCACCTGCGGATCTCCGCACCCCCGATCGCCCACACCTGCCACTTCGGGATCGATATGGGAGCGAGCGAAACGCTCCTCGCTCACGGCCGGGATCTGGACGCCATCCGCCGGCACCTCGGGGCAGATACCCTGGGCTATCTCAGCCTGGATGGCCTGCTGCGGGCGGCGGGGGAGCGCAACCGCTGCCTGGGCTGCCTCACCGGTCACTACCCGATCCCGGTCCACGCCGCGCCCGCCAAGGATGCGCTCGAAACCGAATCGGTCCTCGACAAACCGGCGAGACAACGAGCGGGAGCATCCAGATGACCGCGCGGAAGCCATGCTCCGTTCTGGTAGTCGGCGCGGGAGCCAGAGAGCACGCGCTGATCTGGGCGCTGTCACGGTCGCCATCGGTTGGCGCGATCTGGGCGGCGCCGGGGAATCCGGGGATAGGCGCGCTGGCCGAGATCGTGGACCTCGCGGTCTCCGACGTGGAAGCGATTGCCGACTGGGCAGCGGCGCACCGGGTTGGGATGGTGGTGATCGGGCCGGAGGCGCCGCTGGCGCTCGGACTGGGCGACCTGCTGCGAGCGCGTGGTACCCCCGTCTTCGGACCTGATCGAGCAGCGGCGGAGCTGGAGTGGTCGAAGGCGTTTGCCAAGGACTTCATGCGCCGGCACGGCATTCCGACCGCCGATTACCGTGTCTTCACCGAGGCCGATGCGGCTCTCGACTTTGCGCGGTTCGCAGACTATCCCCTGGTCGTCAAGGCGGACGGATTGGCGGCGGGGAAAGGCGTGCT
The DNA here is from genome assembly GCA_963762985.1 of uncultured Chloroflexia bacterium. Lineage (GTDB taxonomy): Bacteria > Chloroflexota > Chloroflexia > Thermomicrobiales > UBA6265 > JACCXM01. Next base: position 17,915 of record CAVXMK010000027.1, on the reverse strand, counting down.
GATCTGCGCGTCTCCTGCCGAGGCCGAAACGGCGATCCGGTCGGTCCTCGTCACGCGGGCGTTTGGCGCGGCCGGTGATCGAGTCGTAATCGAGGCGTTTCTCGAAGGCGATGAGCTGAGCGTCATCGCCCTGGTAGATGGCGAGCGCATAGCGATGCTGCCCGCGGCCCGCGACTACAAGCGGCTCAAGGACGGCAACCGGGGGCCGAATACGGGCGGCATGGGGTGCTATGCACCGGTGGACGATCTCCCTCCCGACGTGCTTCTCACTGTCCGCGAGACGATTCTGGAGCCAACCGTTTCCGGGTTGCGAGCGGAAGGTCGGCCCTACCATGGCGCGCTCTACGCCGGATTGATGCTGACGCCGAATGGACCGTCCGTGCTGGAGTTCAACTGCCGCTTTGGTGATCCGGAGACGCAGGTCATCGTGCCGTTGCTGGATGGCGACATGGGGGATCTGCTGCTTTCTTGCGCCGAGGGGCGACTCGATCCGGATTCGGTGCGCATCGCGCCGGGCGCGGCGGTGTGCGTGGTTCTGGCGGCAGAGGGATATCCGGAATCTCCCCGCCGCGGCGACGTCATACTTGGAATCGACGAAGCCGTCCTTGCCGGAGCGCGCGTATTCCACGCCGGGACGGCGCTGCGCGATGGGACGCTCGGTACGGATGGGGGACGGGTGCTTTCCGTGGTCGAAACCGGGGTCGATCTGCCCGAAGCGATTGAACGCGCGTACGCGGCCGCGAGCCAGATCGACTTTCCCGGCAAGCAGATGCGACGCGACATCGCCCGCACTCCGGCGCTTGTCCCGGCGTGAAGCGGTTCGCGGTTCTCGCATCCGGGTCAGGCACGAATCTCCAGGCCCTCATCGACGCCATCGCGTCGGGTCTGCTTGTAGCCGAGATCGCCGTGGTTGTCAGCAATCGGCGCGATGCCGGGGCGCTCTGCCGGGCAATGGACGCGGGTGTGCCGACGGTCGTGCTTCCCCTCGCCGACCGGCGAAATCCGAAGATTCGGGCAGTCCACGATCGCCAATTGGCCGACGTCGTCGTGGCATTTGCCCCGGACCTGGTCGTCCTGGCCGGATGGATGCTGATCCTCGGCCCGGTGTTTCTTGAGCGCTTTCCAGGTCGAATCGTCAACGTCCATCCCGCATTGCTGCCGGACGACGATGGCGACGAGGTGGCGTCCAGCCGGGGTCCGCTGCCTGCATTGCGCGGGGCACGAGTGGTGCGCGATGCGCTGACCAGACAGCTCCCGGTGACTGGGGCGACGGTACACGTGGTGACCTCCACGGTCGACGCGGGACCGGTAATTTTGCGCGAGGAAGTGCCGGTGCATCCGGAGGACGATGAGGCTTGTCTGCACGCGCGTATCAAGCGCGTCGAGCATCAGTTGCTGCCGCGCGCGGTGGCAATGGCGCTGGCGGCGCATTCTGATCGAGAGGAGTGAACGTGGCGAGCGAGGGAACACCGACGCACAAGGCGGGAGCCCAGGTCATCATCCTGCTGGGGTCGAAGTCCGATCACGAGCACCGCGCCGCGATTGCACGGGGACTCGACCGCTACGGCGTCACCCACGAAACGCGCATCGCCTCGGCGCACCGGGTCACCCGGTATCTGCTTGAGATGCTGGAGGCATACGAGGCGGACAGCCAACCGCGGGTGTACATCACGGTCGCCGGCCGCTCGAACGCTCTCTCGGGGGTGGTGGACGCCAATTCGCGGCATCCTGTGATCGCTTGTCCACCGTACAGCGAGCGATTCGGCGGGATGGACATCCTCTCCACGCTGCGCATGCCGGGAGGTGTGGCGCCGCTGCTGGTGCTGGAGCCGGAGGCCGCGGCGCTGGCGGCGGCCAAGATTCTGGCCATGGCCGATCCTGGCGTCGCGGGGCGTGTGGCCGCCTGGTATGAGGCATCGCGCGAGGCGGCGATGGGGGATGACCGTGAGGCTCGGGGGTCCTAAGCATCTGCAAGTTCGGCTCCACGCGTGGGGCTGCCGGTTTGGGCCAAATGTGAACCAGGCCGCTACTCTCTGGGCCAAAAATGAACCAGGCTGTCCCTTCGCCTGGCCCTAAAGGACCAGGCTGCCCCGAACGGGAAGGACCCTGAAGGGCGCTGGAGGACCGAGTCGAGGAAGGCGCTGGACTATGCTTGCCTTCCGTGCCGTTTGCGAGTCGAAAAGGCATTTCTCACCAGGCGCCGATGGCTGACGCATCGCTGTTCCGCAAGATTCTGATTGCCAACCGGGGCGAGATCGCGCTCCGGATTCTGCGCGCCTGCCACGACCTGGGTGTGCGCGCGGTGGTGGCGTACAGCGATGCCGATCGAGAGTCGTTGCCGGTGCGGTTGGCCGATGAGGCGGTCTGCATCGGCCCGGCGCAGGCGGCGCGGTCGTACAACAACATCCCGGCCGTCATCAGCGCGGCGTTGATCACCGGGTGCGACGCCATTCATCCAGGGTACGGATTTCTGGCGGAGAATCCCTACCTGGCCGAGGTTTGCGCCCAGGTTGGCGTGACCTTTATCGGTCCGCGGCCGGACGTGATCGAACTGATGGGCAACAAAGCGCAGGCGCGGGAGCTCATGCGCAAGGCCGGCGTGCCCATCGTACCCGGCAGCGATGGACCGATAGAGAACCTGGGCGAGGCGCGGCAAGTAGCGCGCAAGATCGGCTACCCGCTGCTGGTCAAGGCGGTCGCGGGCGGCGGTGGCCGGGGCATGCGTATCGTCCAGGATGAAACTGAAATGTTGCGCGCGTTGCCGCTGGCGCAGGCGGAAGCCGAGGCGGCGTTCGGCAACGGCGCGGTCTACCTGGAGCGGCTCGTCGAGCGCCCACGCCACGTCGAGGTCCAGATTCTGGCCGATGACTTCGGAAACACGCTGGCGATCGGCGAGCGCGACTGTTCCATCCAGCGCCGTCATCAGAAGCTGGTCGAGGAGGCGCCCGCGCCAAATCTGCCCCGCAAGACCCGCGACGCCCTGCTCAAGGCGGCGGTGAAGGGGGCTAAGGCGGCTAAGTACACCAATGCGGGGACGCTCGAGTTCCTCGTCGATCCACGCGGCAACACTGTACTTCATGGAGATGAACACGCGCATCCAGGTAGAGCACCCGGTGACGGAGATCACCACCGGGATCGACCTGGTCGTTTGGCAGATCCGCATCGCGGCCGGGGAGCGCCTCGCCTTGACCGAGCGCGACTGCGAGCCGCGTGGGCACGCCATCGAGTGCCGCATCACCGCCGAGGACGCCAGCCGCGACTTCGCGCCGAGCGTCGGCGTCATCGATCTCTTCGTGGCGCCGGGTGGGCCGGGGGTGCGCGTCGATTCCCATCTGTACGCCGGCTACGCCGTGCCTCCGTTCTACGATTCGCTGCTGGGCAAGATCATCGCCTGGGGGCGCGACCGCGACGAGGCGGTGGCGCGGATGGGACGCGCTCTGACCGAGACGGTCATCACCGGGGTGCCGCAGACGGTCCCGTTCTTGCGCCAGGTGATGGAAGATGAAGCCTTCCGCGCCGGGACGTACGATACGGGTTTCATCAAGCGTCTGGCCGGCCACTCCCACGATGGAATGGCTGGCGAGGAGCAGGCACGTGAATCTGCTCTCGCGTAGTCAGGGTGGCAAGGCCAAATGCACCACGCAGGACCACGCAAGGAGTCGGCGTTGACCAGTGAGCAGGCAGATGACACGTCCGAACCGAAGCGACCCAAGGGGAGGAGCCTCGGCGGCTCGACAGACGCGGCCGCGCGGCGTCATCAGGGGCGGATGCTGGCGCTGCAGGTGCTGTACGAGATCGACCTGACCGATCACGACCCCGAGGAGGCGATGACCCGGGCATTCGCCGAGCACGAGCCGGTCACCGGCGACGTCGTCAAGCATGTCCAATCACTGGTGCAGGGTGTGCTCAAGCATCGAGAAACGCTCGACCCGGTCATCGCTGACGCTGCTCCAGCCCGCGCACTGGCCGAGCAGGCGGCCATCGAGCGCAACGTCTTGCGGTTGGCGACCTTCGAGCTTTACCACGATCCGCGTGTGCCGCCGAAGGTTGCGATCAACGAGGGGGTGGAACTGGCGAAGCGATTCGGCGGCGAAAACTCCGGGAAGTTCGTCAACGGGGTGCTGCGGACGATATACGAGTCGCGAGTCGAAAGTCCGAAGTCGAAAGCCGGCGACTCGTCACCGGGTGAGCCATAGGGCATCGATGTACGGTCGTTGCTCCAGTCGATCTCCTTTGTCCTTTCGACTTCCGACTTTCGACTCGTGCCTGGTGTATCATCGCGGCGGTCAGGTCCGGACGGCTGAAGGCGCGTCTTCTCGCGGTTTTCGTAGATGGCGGCCTTCCGACGTACCTGCCGTGGGGCCTGGGGAAGGGTCCCCGTTGAACCAGGGCGACCGCGCGGAGCGGCGCATGGTGGGGAGGATCGAAGATGGCAACGACGTTCGAGCGGGTTCGCGTGATCGTCGCCGACAGGCTGGGTGTCGACGAAGACAAAGTGGCGATGGAGTCCGAGTTTATCGGCGATCTCAACGCCGATTCGCTCGATCTGGTCGAAGTCATCATGGCGATGGAGCAGGAGTTCGACCTCGAGATCAAGGACGAGGATGCCGAGAATATCCGCACGGTCTCGGATGCTGTGCAATACATCGACGAGCACGGCGGCTAGCGCGCTCCGCAGTGGGGAGCGGATAGCCGCAGACCCCGGCTGCCTGGGCTCGCGATGGCGCCAAACACGTTCAAACCAATCGCCCAGGCGTAAACGGCCGGCATCCGCACGCACTGACGGGAGATGATCACGCATGGCCCGCGCACTCAAACCACCCAAGCTGAAGATACCAGGTAAGCTGCCGGCCAAATTGCCCTCGCGGCCGCGGCTGCCGGACCCGAGTGAACCGGATGTGTTCGAGGAAATGACGCTTCTCGAGCACATGGAGGAGCTGCGGGACCGGATCGTCAAGAGCGTCATCGCTATCGGGGTCGCGTTTATCGCCGGCATTATCTTTGCCGGTCCCTTGTTGCGAAGGCTGCAAGTTGAGGCCAATGCCGTTGGTGGCTTTGACGTCGTCAGCCCAACTGACCCGATTACACTCTATTTCAAGATCGCGTTGTACATCGCGATCGCCATCGCGTTGCCGGTCCTGCTTTGGCAGTTGATCGGCTTCCTGGCTCCAGGTTTGACAAGGAAAGAGAAACGACTTCTCTACCTGTCCATGCCCTTTGTCATCTTGCTCTTCGTGGCTGGGGTCGCCTATGCCTTCTTCTTCGCCGCCGGGCGAGCGCTGACGTTTCTCTCCACCTTCATGCCGGACCTCTTCGACTGGTCGCCAGAAGGAAGCGCGGTCATCACGTTTTTCCTGACGCTGATGCTTGGGCTCGGCCTCGCGTTCCAACTGCCATTGGTCATGTTCATCCTGGCCAAGCTCGGTGTGGCGAGTCCTGCCAAAATGCGCTCGTTTCGGAAGTACGCCATCCTGATTCTTTTGATTCTTTCGGCCATAATCACGCCTTCTACCGACCCGTTCAATATGGCCATCGTCTTCGTGCCGTTGTACCTCCTCTACGAGATAGGCATCATCATATCGAGGCTGTTCGCTCGGACTCCGGTGGAGAGCCCGGCCGGCACGTGAGCGGGTGGACAGCAACCTCGGTAGAAGTCCGGCGCGCCAGCATCTGGCGCGCCGGACGCGCATCCAAGTGACCGCGGAACCGCTGACATGGCTGTGAACCTCCTGTTGCTGTTCGTCTTGTTCTTGCTCAACGGGGTGTTTGCCATGTCGGAGCTGGCGATCGCCACGTCGCGCAAGTCCCGATTGCAGCAGTTGGCGGAGGGCGGCAATCGGCGCGCCGCGGCGGCACTTAAGCTCGCCGAGCACCCCAACCGCTTCCTGGCGACCGTGCAGATCGGCATCACGCTCATCGGTATCATCACCGGGTTCTACGGTGGCGCGGCGCTTGCCGAGCCGGTGGCAAGGCAACTGGAGAAGGTGGCATTCATCGCGCCGCGCAGCCAGGAACTGTCTGTCCTACTCGTCGTCGGTCTGGTCACCTACTTGTCCCTGCTCGTCGGGGAGCTCGTGCCGAAGCGGTTGGCGTTGCAGAACCCCGAGCGCATCGCCATGCTGGTCGCCCTGCCGATGACGGCTTTGGCCCGCGTGACGGCGCCGATCGTGCAGTTCCTCGGCGTTTCGTCGGAGTTCATCCTGCGCCTGCTCGGCGTGCGCCACGCCGCGGATCCGCCGATCACTGAAGAGGAGATCGAGATTCTGCTTCAAGAGGGCGCGGCAGCAGGGGTCTTCGCCCCCGCCGAGCACGAGATGGTGGAAGGGATCTTCGACCTCGGGGATCGACAGGCGCGGGAATTGATGACCCCGCGCTACCGGCTCGTCGCTCTCGACGTGGACGACCCTCTCGACACCAACCTTCAGAAGATGGCCGAGGCGCCGCACCAGATCTTCCCGGTCTACGAAGGCGATCTCGACCGACTCCTGGGCATGGCGCCGGTCAAGACGCTCTGGGCGGCGTCGGTCAACGGGGAGCCGATCGACTTGCGCGCGTTGACCGAGCCGGCGTTGATCGTGCCGGAATCGATGCCCGCATTTGAGGTGCTGGAACGGTTCCGGGACCGGGCGAGCAACGCCGCGATGGTGGTCGACGAGTACGGCGGAATCCAGGGACTCGTTACCCTGCACGATCTGCTGGAAGCGATCACCGGCGATCTGGAAGTCTCGCAGCGGCAGAGTGGCGAGGTCGTGCGCCGGGCCGATGGTTCCTGGCTGCTGGATGGGGCGCTACCGGTGCACGAGGTGCGCGACGTTCTGGATATCGACGATCCGCTGCCCGGGGAGGAAGAGGGAGACTACGAGACCTTGGGTGGCTTCCTCATGTTCCGGCTGGAGCGCATCCCGGATGTTGGCGACTCCACGGATTGGGAAGGGCGCCGGTTCGAAGTGGTCGATATGGATGGGCGTCGGGTCGATCGGGTGTTAGTGTCGACCGATGGCCAACGACCACCCGTAGCCGCCGACGAACCCGACTGACGCAGCCTGCGAAAATCGTGTCATGCCGAACGGAGTGAAGCATCCCGGCTCAAGGTCGGGAGCATTCGAGGAAATCGAGATTCTTCGGTTTTGCCTTCAGAATCACACCTTCTCTCCAGACTACGGTTCGCGCAGGATGTCTCGTAGTTGCTCCTCCGGCGCGGGCTGGACCCGGATGGTGCGCTCGTTGCGGTAGGTGACCATACCCGGTCCGGCGCCCTTGATCTTGCGCACGTGGCGCCGTGATGCGACATCGACCTCGACGCCTCCGCTTTCTCGGGCCGCGCTGTACCAGGCGGCAAGCGCGGCGGCGGCGGCGACGGTGTCCGGATTTTCCGCCATGCCGGGTGACCGCCAGCGGATGACGACATGGGAACCGCCGACCCCGCGCGCGTGTAGCCAGGTGTCGTCCGGTCCCGCGATGTCGAAGGTGACGAGATCGTTCTGGGGACCGCTGCGGCCGACGTAGACGCTGTTGCCGTCGCCGTCGGCGAGCGCTCGGGGGCGGCGCGGGGCGCGGGGCCGCTTTGGTCGCTCATCGGTCTCCGGCGCCTCCAGATCGGCCCATTCCGCGGCAAGCGCCTCCAACTCCGAAAAACCGGGCGCCTGGGTGATGAGGGTAGCGAGTTGATCGAGATAGGCGATTTCGGTGCGGCTCTCCTCTACCAGACCGGGGAGTTGTGCGTCCGCGCTCTGCGCCTTGCGATACCGCTCGAAGTAGGACTGGGCGTTGTCACTGGCGGAGAGGGTCGGGTCGAGGGGAATGGTGTCCTCCTCGACAGTCAATTCGCGTTGACCGGGTTCGATCTGCCACAGGTGGGCGTAGATCAACTCCCCGCGTTTCCTGAGCCGCTCCGCCTCGGCGGCGCGAACTGCCTCATGTGCCAGTGCGGCCAGCCGCCGCTCCGCTCTTGCTCTGGCTGCTTGTACCGCGTCGAGCAGGCGCTGCCGACGCTGGGCATGCCGTACCTGTCCCAGGCGGTCATCGGGAACGGCATGCTCGGCCAGCGCGAGGCCCGCGGACACGTTGTCGATTGGGGACTCGTCGTAAAGCTCGGCAAGATGAGCCATGGGGGTGGGTGAGAAAGCCACGACGTCGCCGGGTGCGTCGTCTCCGCGCCGGCGGTACAGTCGCGGGCGCCAGGTTGTCGACTGAAGTGGGGCTAGGACGTGGCGCATTGCTTCGATTAGCGATTCCGGGTCGGACTCGCCGACCGCAGCATCACTATCGCCGGTGACTCGGAACACGATTTCTCGTGCCATGACCGGGCTGATGCCGCGCCAGCCACGAACGATGACGCCAGACAGATCGTGCGTCGGGTCGGCGTCTTTGAGTACTGCCATGGCTTCGGACGGGGTGGACAAGCGCGGATCGAGCCGGTCGGGCGGCGGCGGGGGGAGATAGGGGAGACGCGGCAGGATCTGACGCACGCGGCTCATGGTGGGGGTGACCCGCTTCGCGCTCTCCATGATGAGCCCGTCGTCGTCGACGAGGATCAGGTTTGAATGACGCCCCATCAGCTCGACGTAGAGGGTCACGTGGTGGAGCGGAAGGTTTTCATCGGGATCGTCGGCCGCGGTAACTTCGGGAACTTCGGGAACTTCTGGGTCAACGAGAAGTTCGGTGCCATGGGCCACACCGGGACGGCGGTTTGTGGGGGGCGGGAGACGGCTGGCTATACTGAATTGGACGAGCCGCTCCAGCGGCGGCTGGTCGATGTCGAGGATGATGCTGCCGCGCACGTGTTTGCGCAGCAAGAGTCCGAATGGCGTTACCAGGGCGGAATCGAGCGACGGCATCTGGGGCGCGAGACGGAGGCGGGGAGACCGGTCATCGGCGCTGGCGATGAGGTAGTGCCGCTGGCCGCTGGCGTAGATTTCCGCTCCGATCGTGCGGGGATCGAGGAGGCCAATCCGTTGAATGCGGCCGCCCCCGATCGTGGCGCTCAACTCGTCGGTGACCGCGGCGACGGTAAGAAGATCGTAGGGATCGGGCACGCGTCATCCTTTCCCGTAGTGGCCCCCGTGGCCCTGAGAGTCGACGCGAGTGACGAAGACCGGGCGTGATGGCGGCGCGGCAGTCGAGGCGGCGCCGGATGAGCGAATCGGCAGCGATCCGCGGCCGGAGCGCCGATTGGTGGGAATGAGACCGGTCACCGGAGACCACCTCGGCGAAGACGCCGACGATGTTATCGGCGATCTGCGTGCACTGCGCAAACCGCGCGTGTTCATCATCTCCGGCCCTTCGGGCGTCGGCAAGGATGCCGTCATCGAACAATTGCGGGAGCGATTCCCGGAAGCCTTTTTCGCCGTCACCGCGACTACGCGGGAACGGCGGCCCGGCGAGATCGACGGCGTCCACTACTTTTTCCTCAGCCATGACGATTTCCGGGAGCGACTGGTGGACGGCGAGTTTCTGGAGTCGGCGACGGTCTACGGCAACCTCTATGGAGTGCTGAAAAGCCCCGTGCGTGCGGCGTTGGCACGCGGTCAGGACGTTTTCGTCAAGGTCGACGTGCAAGGCGCCGCCGAGATCGAGCGTATTGTGACGGGGGCGGTGTCGATCTTCCTTTCTCCGGAATCGGCCGGGACGCTGCTGCAGCGGCTGAAGCACCGCAAGACGGATGACGCGGCGGAGCTGATGACCCGGTTCGCCACCGCAACGCGCGAGCTTTCGGCGGCCGGCGACTTCGACTATGTCATTTTCAACAAGCAAGACCGGCTCGATGAAGCCCTGGACGAGATTTCCGCGGTGGTGCGTGCCGAGACGTGCCGGACGCACCAGATGGAGATTCATCTCTAGCGGCCAGCCCTGAGCGCCGCGCGCGCATCGTGACATGTGAGCGGAGCGAAGCACCTCGGTTCAAGGTATGACCCGATGCGAACGACGAGATTCTTCGGCTTCGCCATCAGAATGACACGGGGTTGGTCTGCTGCGTGTGACAGAGAGTCAGTGTCACGACGCAGCCTTCAGATTGGTCGGATGTATCGGAAGAGGAACTGGCCGAGGCGCGGCAGTACAGCATGTGCATCGACTGGTCGCCTGTTGATGAGTTATTTATCGCGAGCTTCCCCGACGTGCCATTCGTGCGCACGCAGGGGGCAACGCGCGAGGAGGCGGCCGAGCGGGGCGAAGAACTCATCGTTGCCTGGCTAACGGGCATGAAGGTTGCTGGGCACCCGATTACGCCGCCGAAGATAAGAATATGACGTCGGCACTTTGACTTCTCAATCCGCGGCTTCGACGGGTCCCTCCACCGTCTCGTCTTCGGGGACCTGGACGATGGTCGATTTGTCCTCGACGCGGTCGAGGAAGAGGATGCCATCCAGGTGGTCGATTTCGTGCTGGAGCACGCGGGCGCCCCAGCCGCGGGCCTTGACTCGAATCGGTTTGTTGTCGAGGCCGATGCCCTTGACGGTCACCACCTCGGCGCGCGGTACCTCGCCGGTCCAGCCGGGGATACTCAGGCAGCCTTCGTAGCCGAACACGCGGCCGTGGGCTTTGACGATCTCCGGATTGACCAGGGCGATCGACAATTCGGAACCGCCTTCGTCGTGAAAGTTCTCGGGAACGTGGACCCAGATGAAACGGCGAAGCACGCCGACCTGAGGCGCGGCCAAGCCGACCCCGGGCGCTTCCAGCATTGTTTCAAACATGTCATCGGCAAGATCACGCAGGCCGTCGTCGACGCCGCGGATGCGCAGCGCCTTTTGCCTCAGGCGAGGATCGCCTTCCAGAAGTATTTCGAGTAACGCCATGACAGAACCGTACTCCACACAGACCGCGAGCTCAAAGCTGCCGGTTTGACCTCCGTGGAGTATCGGTCAGCGTGGTCTTTGGACTCAACCATGGGCGCGAGCCTCGGTCTACGTGTCGACGATGCCGCCCGCGATCTGTCGTTCGAAGGTGCCGGCCATTTCGCCGTCGAGGAAGATGTCGGAGATCCCGGGCTCGCCTTCGATAGTGAATGCGACCGTGGTCGAGCCTTCGGGCGCGATCGTCGTTTCGTCGACCATCTCCTGAATGAGCAGCGTGTGCTCAGTTCCGTCGCCTTCGATTACCAGCTCGAAGGCGGTCCCGATCCGGCCGGCAAACTGGTCAGGGTCGAGGCCATCCTCGGTGATGGTCGCCGTCGCCATGAAGGTATCTTCGGGGATTTCGCCCGCGGTGGGAGAAAGGGGAACTGGTGGCGTGACCTCGGTTCCCGTTTCGGGCATGTCGCCGCACGCGACGAGTCCAATCGCCAGCACGACCGCCGCCGCGCGATAGAGCGAGTGCGCCTTCCGCCGATCCGGCATAGTCACCAATCTCCCATTGCCAGCGCCCAGCCGGAGCCGGGGCTGCACATCTGTCCGCTCAACACTGCCGTTCTGCAAGCCGAATCCGTGCCAGACGCTCAGAGCAGGCTTTGCGGGTCGATGTCGACCACCCAGCCGGGGGAGACGGGTAAGTCGTCAAGGAGCGATTCGAGATCGGGCGTGCGCATCACCACCTGCCACTGGTATTCGCCGCGGACGCGGGAGGCGAACGCCGGAGCCGGACCGAGCAGGTCCATGGGCACGCCACGCTCCCGCGCGTGGCGAGCCAGCTTGCGCGCCATCTCGTCGGCGGCCTGGGCGCAGACGGCGTCCTTGCGGTCGCGGAAGAGAAAGCGCGCCAGGCGGACGAACGGCGGGTAGCGGTGGTGGCGCCGGAAATCGATCTCCTCGGCGAAAAACGTCTCATAGTCGTGGCGGGACGCGGCCTGGATGGCGTAGTGCTCGGGGGTGTAGCTCTGAACGATGACGCGAGACCCGGGGCCGCGGCGCCCCGCGCGGCCGGCGACCTGAGTCAGCAGGCTGAAGGTGCGCTCCCCCGAGCGAAAGTCGGGGAGGTGCAGCCCGGTATCGGCGTTGATGACGCCGATGGCCATGACGCGAGTTAGGTCGAAGCCCTTGGCCACCATCTGGGTGCCGACGACGAAATCGACCTCGCCGCGTTCGACTTGTCGCAGGAGCCCATCCGGGCCGCCGGCGCGGCGCACTGCATCCTGGTCCCATCGGAGCACGCGGGCCGAGGGAAAGACGCGGCGCACTTCGGCTTCGACGCGCTGTGTGCCGGCGCCGAAGTAGTCGAGGGCGCCGCCGCAGGTAGGGCAAGCGCGGCGAGGCGCTTCGCGATAGTCGCAGCGGTGGCAGACGAGGCGCTCGCGGTCCTGGTGGTAGACGAGGGGGATGTCGCAGAACGGGCACTGCAAGGTCGTGCCGCAGGAGCGGCAGAGGACCACGGTGGCCAGACCGCGCCGGTTGAGCAGGAGAATGGCCTGCTCGCCGCGGCGGAGCGTGGTGGTGAGAAGTTCCTGAAGCGGCACGCTGAGGAGCGACGTGTTGCCGCGGTGCAGCTCCAGCCGCATGTCGACGATGTCAACGTTTGGCAGCTCGAGCGCCGTGCTCTCGCGCCAGCCGTCTTTGGCCAGCAATCCGGGGCCGACTCGCTCCGGAAGTGCCAGGAGGCGAATCTCACCCTGCTGCGCCCGCCAGAACGTTTCCACGGCAGGGGTGGCGCTGCCCAGGATGAGGACCGCGCCGGTGATTCCGGCCAGGTGCTCGGCGACGGCGCGCGCGTGGTAGCGCGGAGCGGAATCCTGCTTGTAGGCCGGGTCGTGCTCCTCGTCGAGGATAATGACGCCGATATCGGGCGCTGGGGCGAAGAGCGCGGAGCGCGGGCCGACGACGACGGGGTAGCGGCCCTCAGCGATGCCCTGCCAGGCAGCATAGCGCTCGCCATCCGAGAGACCGGAGTGGAGAACCGCGACGCGGTCGCCGAAACGCGCGGCGAAGCGGTCGGCGACCTGGGAGGAGAGGGCGATCTCCGGCACCAGCACCAGCGCCGAGCGGCCGTGGCGCAGGCACCAGGCGGCGGCGCGCAGGTAGAGCTCGGTCTTGCCGCTGCCGGTGACGCCGTAGAGCAGGAACGGGGTCGGATCCCGGTCGCGCAAGGCGACTTCGATGGCGTTCCAGGCCTGGGACTGGGCAGGAGTGAGCTCCGGGACAGAATCGGGACGGCTCGCTCCGCGCGCCACCCCCAACCCCCCCGGGCGCTCGACCTCTTCGACGATGCCCTTGCGGATCAGGGCGGTGAGCGCGGAGCGAGGCGATCCCGATTGCGCCAGCACCTCGGCGGTGGAGACGAACCCATCGGCGTCACTGGCGGCGAAGCGGGAGCGGCGGCGCATGGCGAGGACGATGGCGTGCTGATTCGGCGCACGCTGCAGCTCCTGCTCGTCGGGATCGCGAACGAGGCGGAGCCATCGTTCGTGGCGCGGCGCCGGAGCGTTGCCTTCCAGGCGGAAGACACGCTCGATCGCCCCGGCTTCTTCCAGCGCCGGGACGACGGAGGCGAGGCTTGTTTTCAGCGCTGACCGGGCGGCCTCCAGACTCGTCTCGCCGCGCTCGGCCAGCAACATCAGCAGACGCCTCTGGGCCGGCGTGAACTTGCCGGGATCGGGCGCAGGCTCGGTGAGCCGCAGATAGGGGCGTGCCCGGTGCGCGGACCCCGGTGGCAGGAAGAGTGCGAGCGACTCGTAGAGGCTGCTGGCGGTCTGCCGCGCCATCCAGCGGGCGGTTGTGAACTGTTCCGGCGAAATGATGGCGGGTGGGTCGGCGACCGCCGCGATCGGTTTGAGCGCGAAGGGCGGCGCGTCGTCGTGCAGGCGGGCGACGACCCCGAGGGCCGGTTTGCCGCGCAGGGGAACCCACACCACCTGCCCCGCGCGGAGCGAATCACGCAGTTCGGGGGGAACCTCGTAACTGAGCAGGCCGTCGCTCCCCGAGCGCGCTCCCGAAACCGCGATATCGGCGATGGCGGCGAAGGTCTCGGACGAAGGGGCTGTCTGGTCGGACACGCACCAAGTCTACCCGGGTGTCAGGGTGACAGGGTCACGAGGAGACGAGGTGATTGGGGTTGTGGAGAGGGGATGCGACCATGTATCGTGTCGCCGCGCGACGGCATCGCGGCACCATTTCTTGCCGTCTGGCCATCTTACCGACTTGCCGTCTATCTCGGAGGAGCCGTGTTCGTTCTGATGCTCGATGTCCCGCTGACCTAGCGAAACGGCGAACGGGTCAGCGGCAAGCAGCGCCAACCTGGCGCGCCCCGCGTTCTCTCGGGGGCGAGCATCGGCATGGAATCGATCACGGACGAGTCGTTGGCCGTCGGCGGCCAGCCTCTCACGCCATCTTTCACACCGGAACTGAATGGGAACGATATCGGCCCGGTCACACCTCGGGCGCATTCGTTCGGCGCGCGGCTGGATCGCGCGCTCGGCATCGCGCGCAATTCGGATTTCGCGCGCCTCTGGGCCGCCGAGTCTATCTCCGCGGTTGGCTCGCAGTTCACCGCGGTAGCACTGCCGCTGCTCGCGGTACTGACCCTTGACGCCTCGCCGATGGCGATCGGTGCCCTCACCGCCGCCGCTGGCTTGCCGCATCTGATCTTCGGCTTGTTCGCGGGCGCCTGGGTGGACCGCTTGCGGCGGCGTCCGATCATGATTGCGACGGACTTTGGGCGAGCCGCGTTGCTGGCGGTCATCCCCGTGGCTGCCTGGGTCGGCGTGTTGCGGATCGAGCTGCTCATTGCGATCGCGTTTCTCGCCGAATCGCTGACGGTCTTTTTCGATGTCGCCTATCTGACGTACGTTCCGACCCTCGTTTCCCGAACGCAGCTCGTGGAGGCGAACAGCAAGGTGCAGGCAAGCGCCTCCGGGGCGCAGGTCATCGGGCCCGCGCTTGGCGGGACGCTGGTGCGCGTTCTCGGAGCGCCGTTTGCGATTCTGTTCGATGCCACGACTTTTCTCGCGTCCGCGCTGTTTCTGCTCCGCATTCGCACCCCGGAGCCAGAGCCCGCGCCGAGCCAGGGACTGAGCGTTTTCCAGGAGATGACCCAGGGACTGGGCGTTCTCTGGCGCGACCGCCGCTTGCGGGCGTTGGCGCTGGCTTCCGGGGTCATGAACCTGGGGGGATTTCTCTTTCTCTCGGTCTACGTGCTGTATCTGACGCGGACGCTGGGACTCGGACCCGGTGCGGTCGGTCTCGTGTTCGCACTGGGGGGCGTTGGGGCATTGGCGGGGAGCGTCGTGGCTGGCCCATTGCGCGCGCGATGGGGTATCGGGCCTACGCTGATGGCCTCGCTGGTGTTGTTTGGCGTGTTTGGATTGACGATACCCCTGGCAGTCCTCTTCCCCCGCTTTGCCCTGCCGTTGATTCTCACCGCTGAATTCCTGCAGTGGGTCATGGTGCTGGTTTTCAGCATCAACTCGGTCAGCCTGCGGCAGGCGATTACGCCAGATCGGTTGCTGGGGCGCGTCAACGGCACGATGCGCTTCGTGGTCTGGGGCGTGCGGCCGGTTGGCTCCCTGCTTGGCGGCTATCTCGGCGGCCTCATCGGGCTGCCGGCGACCCTCGCCGTCGGCGCCCTGGGCATGCTCGTGGCATTCGTGCCGCTCCTCGGCTCGCCGATCTCGCGGATGCGCGGGCTGGAAGATGACGCGTGAGGAGCCGAGCACCTGGTGGTGGGAATCGCCACCAGGACTATGTGCACCGGTCACACGCAGGGGTGGCCGCAAGTCTAACGTCTTGAGTTCGCCACGCGGTGAACCGGACGGAGACGCAGGAGGTTGCACATGACGATGCGGTCTAACACGCGGGCGGTCACCATCCCGGCAAGTGTGGAGGAGGTCTTTTCGTTCCTGGGCGACCCTGGCAATCTTCCACGGTGGGCCGTTGGCTACGCACGCGGGATTCGTCGCGACGGTGACGAGAGCGCCCGCGCGAACCCGTCCGGGCGCGCCCGGCTGCGCGGGTTGTAGAGCGCGATGGCGAAGTCCGCCTCGGCCGCGAGCCGCAGCCGCCGCTCGACCAGGGCCCACGGCTTGAGGTTGTCGCTGAGGTTGATGGCGCAGAAGTCGTGGCCGAGCGGCGCGCCGACCCGCGCCGCCGCCGCCAGCATCGCCGTGATCCCCGGCAACACGCGCAGGTCGAGCGCCCGCCACTCGGGCGGCCCGGCCTCCGCCGCCTCGATCACCGCCGCGGCCATGGCGAAGACGCCGGGGTCGCCCGACGACACTACGACCACCCGCCGTCCCGCCGCCGCGAGCGTCGAGCGCGTGGCGCGCCCGCCAGCTCCTCGCGGTTGTCGCTGGGGTGGCGGGCGAGGTCGGGCCGGTGCGGGACGCGGGCGACGTAGGGCGCGTAGCCGACACGTCGGTCGCCTCGGCGAGCGCCGCCGTCACCTCGGGCGTCACCAGCCGCTCCGCCCCGGGGCCGAGGCCCGCGACCGCCAGCCAGCCGCTCACGGCCGTCGCCCGTAGTCGTGCGTGGCCACCGTCCTCGGGAAGCAGAGGGCCGGCGCCCCCCGATCGCCCCGCGCGCGGAGCGAGGCGCCTGCCCGCGTTCACGTCCGTCGCCTCGAGCGTGCGCCGCCGTGCACCGCGGGCGTCTCCCGCCGGTCCGCCCCGGCCCTCGGGACCGCGACCGCCACCGCCGCTCCCGGCCGCGGCCCGTGGATCGTGCGTGACCACGGCCGGGACGCACGTGGGCCGGGTGCTCCGGCCGCCCGCAGCGCGCCAGGCGCGTCGCCGTGCACGTCTGTCGCCTCGGCGAGGGCCGCCGCCGCCTCCGGCGTCCCCCGCCGCTTCGCCCCGGCCATCGGGCCGGCGTCCGCCCAGCCAGCCGCTCACGGCCGCCGCCCCTGGCCGTGCACGACGACGATGGAGAAGTAGGGCGCCGGCCCTGCGCCTCGGCGAGGCGCGCCACGCGCTGCCCCGGCATGGTGGCGCACTCGACGAGCCAAGCCGCCTCGGCCGCCCCGCGCCCCCAGCGCCCGGCGCACCTTGTCGAGGTTGCGGCCGAGCTTCATCACCACCACCGCGTCGGTGTCGGCGATCCGCCGCGCGAGCTCGGCCTCGGGCAGGGTGCCGGCGAGCACGGTCAGCACGTCGTCGCCCCAGGTCACGGGCAGCCCGGTCGCGGTCCAGGCGCCGGACATGCCGGTGATCCCCGGCACCACCTCGACCGGCACCCGGAGCCGCGCGTGCAGGTGCATGAACGAGCCGTAGAAGAACGGGTCCCCCTCGCACAGCACGACCACGTCCTCCCCGGCCCCGGCCAGCGCCGCGAGCCGCTCCGTGCAGGCGGCGTAGAAGCTCGCCGAGCGCCTCGCGGTAGTCCTCGCCGTCGAAGGGCAGCTCGGTCGTGACCGGGTACTCCATCGGCAGCTCGGCCGCGCCGGCGCGCGAGCATCCCCTCGACCATGGCCCGCGCCCGCCCGGGGTTGCCGGCCTTGCGGAAGTAGGCGACGTGGCGGGCGCCGCGCACCAGCCGGTCGGCGCGGACGCTCATCAGCTCGGGGTCGCCGGGGCCGAGGCCACGCCGTCGACGGTGCCCATGTGGGGTCCGGTTCGCGCCCGTGTGGGGTCCGCTGCGCGGTCCGGTGCGCGGTCCCGTCATTCCGCCCGGCTCGCCAGCGCGTTGATGGCGGCGACGGCGATGGCGCTGCCGCCGAGCCGCCCTTCGACGATGCAGCAGGGCACCGGCGCCTCGGCCCAGAGCGCCGCCTTGCTCTCCGCAGCGCCGACGAAGCCCACCGGGCAGCCGACGATGGCCGCGGGGCGCGGGCACTCCGGATCCTCCAGCATGTTCAGCAGGTGGTAGAGCGCCGTCGGGGCGTTGCCGATCGCCACCACCGCGCCGCCGAAGCGGCCGCCACAGCTCCAGCGCCGCCGCCGAGCGGGTCGTGGCCATCGCCGCCGCGAGGCCGGCGACCGCCGGGTCCTGCAGCGTGCAGACCACCGCGTTGTCGGCGGGCAGCCGGGCGCGGGTGATCCCCTCGCTGACCATCCG
>CAVXMK010000026.1:0-162963 GCA_963762985.1 uncultured Chloroflexia bacterium | reverse complement strand
CAAGAGATTCCCTGATTGACGAACCATCAAAATCGAATAGCCCAGACAGCTCGTGCGATCGTCCCTGGAGGTCAAAGTCTCCAACCTGTCAGCCGGAGTTCGCGGGTCGCGAGTCCGGCAAGGAAGCAACCGTGATGTGGGATCCGCGCCTCTCCCAAGCCAACACCGCGTTCCTATCTCGGCTTGGCCGACTGTTCCTCAGCACACTGCTCCTTTTACCCATCCTTGTGCGATGCGGAGCCCAGGAGCTCGGAGCCCAGGAGGCCGGCGATACGAGCGAATCGATCGTTCAGGATGCTGTCGACACGGCGAGCTGCGAGCAGCACGCAGGTGCCGTCGCGGAGCCAGCGGCCGAGGGCGGATCGATCTTTCAGGGTGCTGTCGAAGCCGCGCGCAGCAAGAAGGACGCCGCTGCCACGGCCCTGAACGAGTTGGCCCCGGAACGACCGGCCATTCTGGCTACGGCAGTCAGCGCGGCAGGTAGCCTAGTCGCAGCCGCGGGAGAGAAGGGGTCCGACGTCGCTGACGCAATCATTGGCGCTGGATCCACAGCGTGGGCTGTGCTCAGCGAGTCTGAACTCGCCGCTCTGCTCAGTTCAAGCGTTCATTGGGAAGCCTACGACGAGGTGATGACCGTTCATCCCGGGTTGGAGGGAACGGCAGGGCCGATAATCGAGTTCGCCACTGGGCTTAGTCCGGACGGCGACATTGCCACACGCGACATCCTCATCAACACCGCGCTTCTCACCCTCCCGGCTGCAAAGCTGGGTTCGGTGTTGGGGAAGGGAGGCAAGCAAGCCGTCATGGTTGGGCCTGACGTGATGATTTTGGTGGACGACGTCGTGGTGGCCCAGATCAAAGGCGGCTCTGGCCGGGTGGTGGGCGCGGTTGAGGGGCATATCGATGATCTCGGGCGTGTCGTAGTGCGCAAGTCCCCATCGCTCCTGCTGGTTCCATTGCAGGATGTTCCGAAGCAGGTGCGGCGGGTTGTCAAACAACTCAGGACGGAGAATTCGGCCGGCACCCTAGAATCAGGAGCAGTCTTTGCCAATGTGGGCACGCGACTCCCTGTTCGACCTCACGGCTATTACTGTGAATACCTGGTGGAAAGTTCCGGCTCGCCAAATAGTGGCAATCAGAGGATCGTCCTTGGGGAAAACGGCGAGCTGTACTACACGGAGGACGGCGGAGACAGCTTAGTGGAAATTTCTCTGGCTGATGACTCACCTGACGAAGATGTTTCATCTGATTGAACCGGGCTCGCCACGTGATCGCCGAGCCGTGACCACGGCGGCACAAACCTCGGTTTCGCGCCGCGCGGCACCGTCTCGGGATTTTTGCATCTGCTCGTGCTCATCGCGGACCTTATCCACAAACACGCCATTCCTAAGGGTGTCCCGCAGTTTTCGGGCAAGACGGTCAATGACAACTGTGTTGCGCCGGGTCGAATTCTCGAAACCCTCGTGCTTCTTGTCGTCCGGGAAGGAGCAGACGAGTTTTTCGCTCGGGGTCATTCGGCATCGCGGATCGATGCCCAACCGGGGCAAAATGGCGCGAGGCGGCAGTACCATTTTGACGAGGGAATTGGGGAGGATTAAGGGTTGACGCATGACTGCAAACCTACGGCCACTCTCCGAAGAACGTGCCCCATCGCGGAGGATAGCCAGGCCTCTGTCCGCCCTCTCCCGCCGCGCCGCCGTCGCCCTCGCGGCGCTCCCGATCCTGGCGCCCGGCGCCGAGGCGAAAAAGAAGAAACGGAAGAAGCGCTGCCGCAAGCTCCTGCGCCGCTGCACGCCGGGCGAGGCGCCGCGGTGCTGCAAGGGCTCCGTGTGCGGAACCTCCCAGATCGACGGCAGCTTCTGCTGCACGCCCAGGGACCGCGCGTGCCGCTTCAGCCTGGACCGGGACGAGTGCTGCCCGGGCTTCGCCTGTTCTGAGGCCGAGGGCGTGTGCATCTCCCTCGAGTAGCCAAGCCGGGGCGCCGCCGATCGCGACCGAGGGGCGCGGCCACGGCGCCCTTGCGCCGTGGCCGCGTAGCCAGCCCCGGCCCGGCGGCCACTGCCGATCGCGTTGGCGCCTCCCCGAAAAGCGCGCGGTCGGGAGGGATCACACTCGGAACGGCTTCACGCCCCGCTCCGGCGCCATGAGCCAGGCGAGCGCTTCTTCGAGCGTGCGCCCATAGAAGTCCTGCTCGTCAGGGGAGTGCAGCGTCACGACCCAACCGGCGTGGTCGACGTCCCAGGAGCAGGAGCCGCGGCGACTCGCGATGGCGCGGCGCAGCGCATCTCGGAGCGTGCGGCCTTCCAGCGTCGGATCGACCCCGGCTTGAGCGACGGCCCCGGCCAGATCCGGCGCCAGGATCGGGCGCTCAGTCCGCATCTGCCGCCCTCCCCGAGCGATCCTTCTTGGCGCGGCGCTTGGCCGGCAGGGGCAGTTCGTCCACGCCGTAGAGCCGCGCCAGTGCCTCGCGATAGCTCGAGACCGGGCTGCCGCCGCCGCTCTCCCAGTGCCCGACCGCCGAGCGCGTCGTGCCGACGACCCGCGCCACGTCGTCGGCGGACAGCCCGACCGCCCGCCGCAACCGCTGCAGCGCCGTACCGGCCGGGTCGCCGCCGTAGCGGCGGCTGGTGCGCGTTTCCCAGCACGCCGGGTCCAGCGCGGCGGCGTCCGCGTCGAGGACGGTCGCCACGGCCTCCAGCGTGCCCCGCCACGGGCAGCGGCCCTTGTTCTCCCAGGTGCGCAGCGTGTTGGCCGACACGCCCGCCGCGCGGGCCACCGCGTTCCGCGACACCCCCTTCGCGTCCCGCAGGCGGAGCACCTCGGACGCGGACGGGTGGCCGCGTTGGGCATTCACCACCGCTGCTCGACCCACCAGTGCACCGCCCACGCCGCCGCGAACCCGGCGCACGCCAGCACGTCGATGGCGAACACATCCGCCATCAGGTGAAGCGCGCCCGTAGGCCGGTCCAGGCGCGGCAAAACCAGGGCGAACGCGACCACGCCAGCCAGGATCGGCAATGGGGTTGGCAGCAACCACGAGATGGCGGCATCCTACCGCGCATGACCGCCCCGCCGCTTGCCCCGATATTGTCCGACGCGGTAATCGACGACGCGCTCCGCCGCGCCGAGCGCGAGGTGTGCGCGCCGGGCGACCCGCGCGGCTACGGCTTCCCCTACACCGTCGAGGATGCGCTGCGGTCGCTGGACCGGGACGGCTGGTGCCGCGTCGGCTGGGTGGCCGGCCGCTGCGGGCGCGACGACTGGGCCGTGTGGTTCCACGTGGACACGGGGGCGGTACGGCCCGCTAAGGCGGGCGCGCTCCCGGGTTGAGCGCCAGCCGCGCGCTCAGGCGGTCGTGCAGGCCGGCACGCAGGTCGGGTTGCCGCCGCAGCCGAACACCTGGCAGACCTGGCCCTTCGGGCACTTGCCCTCCGCCGAGCAGGGCTGGGCGCCGGTGCACAGGATCGTGGCCATGCAGACCTGCTTGTCCCCCGTCACCGTGGCGCAGAAGCACTCTTCCTAGGGGTCGACCGGGTTAGTGGCCGCGGCGCAGGCGTCCGCCGAGCAGACGCAGTCCCCGGTCACGCAGGTCTGCCCCTTCTGGCAGCAGGTGCCCTGGCACTTGCGCCGGCGGTCGGGGCAGCGCTTGCGCCTCTTCTTGCCGCGGCGCTTGCCCGCCGCGGCGGGCGGGTCGCTCCCGGCCACCACGAGGCCGCCGGCCAGGGCGCCGAGGGCCGCGCGGCGCGAGCCGGGGCCGGCGAGCGAGCTGAGCAGGGCGTCGAACCGGGTTGCGTCCACCGCGGAACCTCCTAGGGATCGTCGGCCGTCGTGCCCCCGGAGCATATCCCATCGCCTTCCGGCGACAACGGGCCGGCGGTACCGCAAAAGGAGCGATTCCGGCGTCCGGGGCGGCACGGCGTTGACGCCGCCGGGCGCGGTCCGTACCATGCCAAGTCCTCAGACAGCAATCCATTCGGCGCACGTCGGGTTCCGATCGCCCGCGTCGGATGCCGGATCCGGCGCCTCCGGCCTGAGCGGACCCGTGAGCTCACCGGCGTGCCACCGCTGCCGCCGGCCCGCGCGAAAGGACCGGGGCATGCCCGGCGCGATCCCCCGTCCCCCGAACGCCGGGGCGCCGGCGCCGAGGTCTTCTGCGCCGGACCGTTGCGCGGCGCGAAGCGGCCGCCCATTGTGTGACGAGGCGAGCCCAAGGGCCCATCCCTTGGTCGTTTTCGCGTTGGATCAAAGCTGCTCCGGGACACAAGGAGGCAAGGCGTGGACGGTCAGCCACCGCCGCGCAGGGTCGAGGGATGATAGGAAGGGGATGGTCCACAGCACGCGACGTGTTCCGCTCCGATGTCGTCGTTAACCGGAAGGGAGAGACCGACATGAACGAGGATCGCATCGATGCACCGCCGCAGACACTGGCCAGGGCCACCGGCCGACGGTCCGCTTTGCTCTCGCTGGGCGCGGCGGGGGTGGCGCTCCCGGCCGCGCTCGGCCTGAACGCCGCCGCCGCCAAGGACAAGAAGCACGGCGGCGGCAAGGGCCGAAAGAACCAGAAGCCCAAGGGTCGGCAGGGCGGCGAGCGCGAGCAGGGGGTCACGGCACAGGAGGCGCCCGACAACGTCGGTCCACCCGGCGGCCTACCGGTACATGGTCCGACCGGACCCGCCGGGCCGACCGGGCCGACCGGACCGCAGGGCGAGGGCGGTAGCCAGGGCGCCACGGGACCGGAGGGCCCACGGGGCGCGGACAGCCAGGTGACCGGGCCCCCGGGCCCGACCGGACCGGCCACGGCGGGCGGTGTCGCATCCGACGAAGTCCTGGTGGGCATAGGGCAGGGCACGACCTCCCTGGAGTTCACCGACCTCGCCACGCCCGGGCCGTCCGTGACCGTGAACGTCCCCGCGTCCGGGCGCGTGCTGGTGATGCTCTCCGCCGACCTGTTCCACCGCAACGAATCCGGGGCCATCATGAGCTTCGCGTCCACCGGCGGCGACGGCGACGTGGGTCCGGACCAGAGGAGGGCGATCTTTTCGTTTTTCCACCACTTCGACGGCACCTTCGACCCTCAGTTCGTGGTCGATGTGGGGGGCTCCGCGAGCGCGGCGATCCCCGTGAGCGGGCTCAGTCCCGGGAGCCACACGTTCACCGCCAAGTACATGAGCCTCACCGGGAGTTTCGTGAGCTTCCGGTACACCCGCATGACCGTGATCCCGCTGCCGTAGCGGCAGACGCCGATCGCCGTGCCGGGATGTGTGCCGGCACGGGGCAGATCAGCGGACTCTCCCTTGCCTGTCGCTTCCGCGTCGGTGGTGTGGGCTGGGCGGGGGAGAGCGGTACCGCGGCCGGACGGGGCAACGCGGGCCGGGGGCGATGGCGCACCACATCTCGCCACGACCTGCGTGACCCATGGGTGCGGTCTGTGCTGGCACAGATCCGTGCTCGCCGCGCGGCAGACGCGGGGGACGCGCGGGCTCGCTGCGATGCGCAGCGGACACGCGACCGGCCGAACCTCAGACCCGTCGGTTCGTCGGCTTCGTGCCCCGTATCGCCCACGCCCGACCGATCAGGTCGATCGTTCCGTCTGCCGCGATGGGCAGCATGGTCCGCAGTTGCTCGCGCAGCGCCGCCTTCCGTCCGTCGTCGAGCGCCGCGACGAAGCGCTGGGGGGGGGCGGGGCCGGGCATGGTGTGCGGCCGCCAGAAGTCATCGAAGTCCCGGAACCGCATCGGCAGGTCGAGCGCGTCGACCGCCACGTCGCCCAGCCCGGCCGCGCGAAACAGCGCGGCGAGCGGCTCGGGTTGGCAGATGTGGTGGTGCGCGCGCAGATCTTGGGTCGCCGCGTCGGCATCGACGGCCGCGACCGCTTCCCAGAACGTGCGCACGAGCCGCATTTCGCCCAGGTAGTCCCAGACGTAGGCGCCGACCGCGCCACCGGACCGGGCCGCGCGCGCCATCTCCGCGACCGCGGCGGCCGGATCCGGCACGTGGTTCAGGACGAGCCCGGCGACGACGGCGTCGCCGCCGCCGGTGGCCACCGGCAGGGCGCGCGCGTCGCCGACCTCGAAGCGGGCGCGCGGATCGGCGAGGCGAGCTGTCGCGGCGCCAAGGTACTCCGCCGAGGGATCGATCCCCAGCACCGAGTCCGGTTCGGCCTCCTCGAGCACAGCTTCGGTGAGGGCGCCGGTGCCGCAGCCGACGTCCACCCACCGCCATCCCGTGGGGACCGCGAACCAGGCGACGAACGCCCGCGCCAACGGGCGACTCCATCGCCCCATGTGGGCCTCGTAGGCGTCGGTGGCGCCCCACACGGAGGGCGCGGTCGCGTCGGCCATGAGTTTCCCTCCACCGGACGGTGAATCGCTCGATGAGGCCCAGTCGAGCAGCATTCTGCGGGCTGCCACGCCTGACTGCAACCATGGGTCAAGCACGTCGGGGCGAGGTGTGTCGCGCCCTTCGTCAATCCGACCGAGGGTGCTCCGCCCATAGACTGAGCGATAGCAAGGGCTCATCCTCGCTCGCGCCGGTCGCATGAAGGACCTCGAGGTCACATAGTTGGCCAACCACCGCCCCTCCAACCAGGACGGACAGTTCCGACACGGGCCCGGTCTCCACTACCTGCGCGTCTGGGCGATCGCCCTGTTGCTGGCCGCGGTTGTCGCCCTCGTCGTGCCCGCGGACCTGGGCTGGCCGGTGCGCGGCATCGCCGCCTGGGATGCCGCGCTGGTGGTCCTGCTCGGCGTGCCCTGGCGATTGATCCTGCAAGCGGATGCCCGGATCACGCGGCAGCTCGCGGCGGTTGAGGATCCGGGCAAGTTCGTGCTCTTCATGATCACCATCCTCGCCAGCGCGGTGAGCCTGCTCGCGGCCATTGTCCTGCTGCGCGATCCGGGAGCGTTCATGCCCGCCAACCGGGTTGGCGTCCTCATCGCGCTCGGTGGCGTCGCCGTCGTCGGGGCCTGGACGCTGGTCCACACCGCGTTCACCTTCCACTACGCGCACCTCTACTACCGTGAGGATGACGCCCCGGGCGGGCTCGACTTTCCCGGCGGCGCTGAGCCCGATGACCTGGACTTCGCGTACTTCGCCTTCACCATCGGCATGGCCTACCAAACGAGTGACGTGGCCGTGACGGACCGTGAGCTGCGCCGGGTGGTCTTGCGCCACGCGGTGCTCTCGTTTGTCTTCAACACCGCGATCCTGGCGCTGGCGGTCAGCCTCCTCTTCGGCCGGCTGCAGTGACGATGGCGCGTCCGACCCAAGACGCCGGCTCCAAGCGGGCCGTCGGAGGAGCGGGCGTGGCTCCCCTGCGCCGTTACGACCCGATGGGATGCCCAGCACCTCCGCCACCTCATGTGCTGTCCCAAAAACGCCCCAGCCTGGTCTGAAATTAGCCCCAGGCGGTCAGCGAATTGGCGCCGCCGAGACGCCGGGGCGACCCGCGGCTCGCGCTGTTCCGCACCGCCGTGTGGGCCCGCGAGCGCGGCGACAGCGCGGTGCGGAGCGATTCGCTCGCCTGGATCGCGACGCAACCGAGGGCGCGCGCCCGGACCAAGCCGGCTTTGGAGGTGGCGCCCGACCCGACGGCGGCGGCCCCTCCCTAACAGCAATGACTCCCGCGCCGCGTCCTGAATCACGCCGCGAGCCGGTCGGCCGTGTCCCGCAGCGCCGCCGCCTGCGCGTCGAGGAGCGCAATGCCGGCGCCGGCGCAGACCGGGCAGCCGGCATCCTTCCCCCGGCACCGAAAGCAGACGACCGGAGCGGCCGGAGCCGGGGGTTCCGGCTCCGGGTCCAGCACTCCGGCATCGAGGTAGTAGCGGGCGGCGTGCTTGCAGCAGGCGTCGCCGAATGCGCCGGCCGGGCAGGAACACGAGACGACGACGCCGTTGCGAATCTCCAACAGGTAGGCGACCTTCGGATCGCAGCCGCTGGTAGCGACCCACATGCCGTTTTCGTTGACCTGCCGGACCTGGATGTTCTCTTCGATGGCGCGTTGTGCTGCGCGCTGCCACCGCTCCGGGCTGGCCGTCCGATTCCGCCGGGTCTGCATCTGCTGGGCCATGACTTCCTCCTCTGTGCTTGGGGCCTTCGGTCCTACCCGTTGGCCCGCCTACCGGGTTGAGGCATCTCCAACCTCTGCACGAAGTCTACCAAAGTCAACACCAAAAGTCAATAGTTCTTGCCAAAGTCTCTACAATTTGGTAGGATGGTGGTGGAGGTAATAACGATGGCAGATGCCGAGAAATTGCTGACGATCAGCCAAGCCGCGCGGCGCCTGGGCGTGCATGCCAACACCCTCCGCGCGTGGGCCGACAAGGGGCTCGTGGAGCACGTCAAGTTGCCGAGCGGATATCGCCGCTTCACGCCCGAGGCGATTGACCGCCTCCGCGAGCAAATGGGCCTGGAGCCGGCTGAGGGAAAAGCAGCCGCCTAGATCGAGCCTAGGCGGCTGGGAGATGCCTCAACCCTGGTAGGACAGGGAAGAGGGCGCCAGAAAGGTAGCACGATGGCGACTGCCACGATCGCCCCGCCAACCATCACCACGGCCATCATCTACTGCCGTGTCAGTTCGGACGAGCAAGCGCGCGGCTATAGCCTGCCGACGCAGGAGGAGTCGTGCCGGCGGTACTGCGAGGGGCGCGGATACCCCGTGCTCGATGCGTTCCGAGACGCCCACTCCGGCACCGAACTGAGCCGGCCCGGACTCAACGCCGCCATCGAGACCGTCGCGGCCCTGAAGCCCGCCGTCGTGATCCTGCATGATGTGGACCGGCTGGGGCGAGACAAGTATGTGCAGGCCATCGCCGAGCGCGAGTTGACGCGACACGGGGCGCGTATCGAGTATGCCCTCGGCGGTCGCTCGGACTCTGCCGACGACGTGCTCTCGATCGGGTTCAAGCAACTGATCGCCGTCTACGACAACTACAAGCGCGTCGAGGCATCGCGGCGGGGCAAGAACGGCCGCGCCAAGGCCGGAGGGGTGCTTGTGGGGGCGCGCCCGCCCTATGGCTATCGCGCCGTCTCGGGCGCGCACACCGGCTCGCTCGAGCCGCATCCCGAGGAGGCTCCCATCGTGCGCCAGATGTTCTCCTGGTGCGCCGACGATGGGTTGACGACCTACGAGATCGCCGGCCGGCTCTCCGCCGCTAGTGTGCCGACGCGGGGTGACACCGCCAACGCGGTGAGCAAGAAGAGCGCCCGCTATTTCTGGGACGCGCGCACCATCGCCCGCATCCTGCGCAACGAGACGCACAAGGGCGTCTGGTACTGGGGCAAGTACCGCATGGTCAAGCGCGGTGACAAGAAGGTGCAGGAGCCCCGGCCGCGCGAGGAGTGGATCCCTGTCGCCGTACCGGCACTCGTGGACGAAGCGACGTGGGAGCGGGCGCAGGCGCGGTTGGCGCGCAATAGGGCCGAAGCCACGCGCAACGCCAAGCGCGAGTACGTGCTGCGGGGGCGGGTGTTCTGCCCCTCGTGCGGCCGGCGGTGGATCGGTCGCGCCAAGAAGCACACCTACTACCGCTGTAGCCACTCCGACACCCCCCAGGCCGGCGTCTGCTCGGCGCGGTTCGCCATCCGGCAGGACGTACTGGAGCCTGCCGTGCTCGGCGCCGTTGAGGCGTTCTTGCTCGATCCCGTCGTACGTGCCGCTGGCGTGGCAACCGAGCGGGAGCGCGTCGTCGGTGAGCGAGAGCGACTCGCGGCGGACTTGGACGCGATAGACCGTCACCTGGCGGCCGCCGACGAGAAACTGGGGCGACTCCTCGATCAGGCGATCGCTGGCGAGTTTCCGCCGGACATGATCGCCGGTCGAAAGCGCGATCTTCTCGCCGAGCGCGAGCGGAGGCTGCGCGAGCGCGAGCAATCCCTGACGCAGTTAGCCGACGTTGACCTGCCGGACATCGAGGCGGCCGTCGCCGCCTTGGCCCCGACTGTGGCGCGCGCCTTCGCACACGCCACGCCCGCGGAGGTGCGGCAGTTGTTGGACGTATTGGGCTTGGAGGTCCGCGTCGTTGACCGCGAAACGGTGCGGATCACCGGTGTTGTAGGCGGACAGGAAGGGGCACTAGTGACGCTTTCATCCTCATCAAGGTCACCGTTGACGTCCTGCCCCCGCTTCCGTTCGTGGTGGGCCGCTTCCTGATCGTCATCGCCCTGGTCTGGACCTGGATCGCTTGGCGACGGCTGCCGGTGCGGATCGCCCTGCCCGATTGGCCACTGCTCCTCGTGGCCGGAGTGTGCGGATTTGGCATCCACAACGCCCTCTTCACGATCGGCATGCAGCACACGTCGGCCTTTTCGGCGGCGTTGCTGCTCTCGCTCAGCCCCATTTTCACCATGCTCCTGGCCCGGGTCATCGGTATGGAACATCCCACCTCGGCGCAATGGCTCGTCACCGGGCTGGCGGCCGCCGGGGTGTTGGTGTTTGTCGGGGACAAATTGCGCGCCGGGGGGCTCGGGTCCGCCGCCGTGGGCGATTTGCTCAGCCTCGTCTCGGCGTTCATCTTCGCCGTATACAGCATGGCGGCGCGGCCCCTCACCGCCCGCTACGGGGCATTGGTGACCACGGCCTGGGCCGTGGTCGTCGGGTTGGCGGCGGTGGTGCCGTGGGGTCTTGGTCCGGCGCTGCGCGAGCCGTGGCTGGCGTTGCCCCTCCCGGCTTGGGGATCGCTTTTCTACGCGGCGGCCGTTTCGATGCTGATCGGGTACTCGCTCTGGGCCTGGGCCATGAACAGGGGCGGCGTGGCACGCACGGCGCCCTACCTGTTTCTGGTGCCGGTGGCGACGGGCATCATGTCGGCGCTCGCGCTCGGCGAGGTCTTTACGCCGGCCAGGATCGCCGGCGCGCTCATGGTGCTGGCAGGGACGACGTTGGTGCGCGTGCTGGGCCGGAGCGTCGTGACGGCCGCCGCGACGCCCGAAGACACCTCGGCGCCGCGGCCGGCGGTTGCCATAGCCCGGACCGCGAACTGAGCCAAATGCAAGAGGGGAGTGACCATGGCCCTTGCCCTGAAGTTTGACGGTTCCCAAACGGTGGACCTCGCCGCGATAGACACCCACGGCGAAGGTGAGATCGACAAGGACGAGGGCGAGGAGCGCCTCGACTCGCTCGCGAAGGAACTCGGCGAGCTGCAGGAGCTCCTCTTCGCCGTGGGGACCGACGCCCTGCTGGTGGTGCTCCAGGGCATGGACACCGCCGGCAAGGACGGCACGATCCGCAAGGTCTTCGACGACATGGATCCACCCGGCGTCCATGTCTGGTCGTTCAAGGTGCCGACCGAGGAGGAGCGGAGCCACGATTTCCTCTGGCGCCATCAATTGCACACGCCCGCGCGTTCGATGATCGCCATCTTCAACCGATCCTATTACGAGGCGGTGCTCGTGGAACGGGTGAAGGGGATCGCCACGCCGGAGGTGGTCGCCAGCCGCTACCCGCACATCAACGATTTCGAACAGTTGCTCACCCAGTCCAACACGATCGTCGCCAAGTTCTTTCTGCACATCAGCAACGAAACGCAGAAGGAACGGCTCCTGGCGCGCCAGGAAGAGGTCGAGAAGTGGTGGAAACTCTCGCTGGGAGACTGGCAGGAGCGGCAGCACTGGGACGCCTACATGGCGGCCTACCAGGCCGCGATCGCCGCCACGGCGACCCCTTGGGCACCCTGGTACGTGATTCCCTCCGATCGCAAGTGGTACCGCAACCTGGCGGTCGCCGAAGCACTTGCGGAAATCCTGCGGCCCTATCGCGAACCCTGGCTGGACGCGCTGCGAGAAACGGGCCAGACCGAGCTTGCCGCGCTGCGGGAAGCGGGGTTCGCTCCACCAGCCTGATACGGAATCCGCGTGAACAATGCCGAATCGTAGCGAAGCGAGCTTGCCTTTTCCCCTCTCCCTGCGCACAGGGCCGGGTGCCCACTGGGCGGCGGTTGGGGGGTGAGGGGCGTCCGCCGGGCGGAAGCGATCATCCGGAAGCCGAATGAGGCGAATGTCTCACCTCGCCGCCCCGGCAGCGAGCTCGACCACCGCATCCCTGACCATCGGCCACGAGGGCCGGTTCGGATCGACGATGAGGTGATCGCCGGGAAACTCGCGCAGGTCGGCACCCATGCGCCGGGCAAGCTCGCGGGAGTACGCGGGCAAGGTCGTCGTGTCCTGCAGACCC
The DNA here is from genome assembly GCA_963762985.1 of uncultured Chloroflexia bacterium. Taxonomy (GTDB): domain Bacteria; phylum Chloroflexota; class Chloroflexia; order Thermomicrobiales; family UBA6265; genus JACCXM01. The sequence goes on along the minus strand of CAVXMK010000026.1, from coordinate 150,794 downwards.
TGCAGGATCGTCGTCGGCGCCGAAATCCGCCGCGCCGCGGCCGCCGCCGTGACGCCAATGCGGCGCAGTTCGTCCAGAGCGCCGGTAGGAATGGTCGCGGCATCGCGAAGCTGATAGCGCACCGCGGGATCGTCCAGATTCGCCCCTGGGGCCAGCTCGGAAAGCATCCGCCGCATGTCCGGGCTGTCGAAATCGACGCGGCCGAAGGGCTTGAACTCACGAATGAGGTACTTGGCTACTGGCAGCACCACCGCGCGGCGGTCGGCGAATTTCCAGTGCGGCGCCAACAGGATGAGCTGGTCCGGCGCCAGTCCAACCTCGGCGGCAAGGCGCAGCGCTACCGCCCCGCCCATGGAGAACCCGATGAGCATCGTGCGCTCCGCACCCTCCCGCGTCTCGAACCAGGCGGCGCGGGCCGCCTCCAGCCACTGGCTCGCTTTCGCCTGCCTGAGTTTGGCGATGTCCTCCCCGAATCCCGGCAGAAGCACCCCGCGGGCGGTTACTCCCGCGTTGGCGAGCTCTTGCGCCAGGGGGCGCAACTCACGCGGAGAACCGAGGAACCCATGGATCAAGAGCGCGCGGGCTGGACCGCTCGGATAGTGGAAAGGCTGGTGCTCGGGATCGGCGTAGAACAGTTCGTGCATCGGGCAGATTAAGCCTTGAAAGCATAGGCAGAGCGAAAGGGAGACTTTGGGCTCTGCGCAGGCACGGCTCGTTCGCGCGAGCGCAGGTCATGCGCGGTCAGCCCGTGGCGGCGTGAGGTGCTTTGGAGGGCATTTCGACGTCGATCTGAGTCAAGCGGGCGGCGTCAATTGCCGATTGCTTGATGAATGCGCTGGTGGAGAGTCCTTTGGCTCGCGCCGCTTGTGCAATGGCGCGATGCTCGTCCATGGTCACCTTGATGGGGAAAACCGCGAGCGGATTCTCAGCGATGATCGCTTCGACGGGGTTGTCCCAGTCCCAGTGGTCGGGATCCATGAGTGCGCGCTCTTCCTCGTCGAGCGTTTCATGGTTGGATGCTTGGCGGGTTGGTCTCTTCATGGTTCTCTTGCCCTATCGCAGTCTTGCGGCCTCACTCGGCTTACAGGGCCAGCCCGTGATGACCCGCCAGACGCCCCACTGATCGGTCGGGACAAATGGGAAGTGTAAGGCAGCGGCCGTGCTCGTCACGACCGATCACCACGTAGGGGGCTGTTCGGCCAGCTCGGTTGCGGGTGACTACGATACGTCCATGAGCACCGACTGGGCCTGATCGATCGTGATCCCGTGAGACCAAAGCTTGTCCTCGCCCGTGTCTGTAAACACGAGTTCCAGGACCCTGATCTGCGCCACTGACTCCCCCAGACATCCCAGTTCTTGGCGATCGCGATGCTACGCGCTGTCCCTGTCTTGCCAAGGGCGAACGAGGTTCGTCGCGATACCATCATTTTCGCCGAGGTGGACGCAGCGAGGGGATCGCTTCAGGGATTGTGCTACCCTCCCGCCGCGTCGGCGATGGCGGCCAGGGAGTAATGGGTGTCGCTCGAAGAGATTCGCGAACTGCTCCGGCTCGACGACAGCCGGGTCTGGCTCCTGATCGGCCTCTGCGTCGCCCTCGTCTTCACCATCCAGTCGGTCGAGACGGCGACCGAAGGCGCTTGGCCCCACCAGCGGCGGCCGGCCCGCATGGCCCCACAGGCCCGCACGGCGCAGGGCGCCTGGGGCGCTGTGGCGCTGCTGTTGCTGCCGGGGATCGTCCTCGGCATCCTCAACGTCGCCGTGCTGCTCTGGCGGGGCCTGCCGCACACACAATCTCAGATGCTGGGCGGGTTGCTGGTCGGGTTGATCTGGCTGATTTTCGTCGGCGCCAGCGCGAATTTCCTGGGCATGGGGCGCCTGCTGCGCCAGGGCGGTCCAGCCGGGCCGCTGGCCTTGCTCATCCTGGTCATCGCCGGCGACGTTCTGCTGCTGGCCGGGCTGCTGACAATCGTGCCCGACATCGAGCTTATCCGGAACGCCGTTCCCGGGTTTGGCGATTGATTTCCATGTCGGCCATTCGTACGCGGGCTGCGTCGAGTGCCACGTTCTTGATGAACCGATGGGAGGGGAGTCCTTCAGCGGCAGCGGCCTGCGAAAGCAACGCACTCTCCTCCGGCGTCAGATCGATTTCCAGCGTAATGATCAAGTTGTCTGAAACTACAACGTCGATCGGGTTCTCCCAATCCCAGTTGTCCGGATCCATGAGTTCTCGTTCTTCCTCGTCGAGTGGCTCCTGGATCGATTCGTAGCGGATTGGTTTGTTCATCGTTCACCTCAACTGCCGCAGCTTGGCAACTTCGCTTGGTTTGCAGTACCAGTCCGTGATGACTCTCCAGGCGAGCGGATCGCTCGTCGGGACGATGGGTATGGTCAAGCATTGCCCTTGTTCATCGCGGCCAATGAGAACGTATGGAGCCGCCCGATTCGACCGATTGCGAATGATAACGCTCCGTCCCAGCAGCACCGAATCCGTTTGCTTCTGAACAACGCCATGTTCCCACATCTTGTCGAGCGCGCGGCCAGAATACACAAATCGGAACGACTTGGATGGGCGGCATCGCAGCGTTTCTTCAAGACACAATGCGTACGCGCCGATATCGCTTCTTTCCGAAACGAAGAAGCGTAACTCTGTCGCCCGGCTGGAACGGCACGTCAACCTCGGCAATCCGCTCCCCATCCAGCCACAGCGCCCCCTCCTCAGCCTTGCGCCGGGCTTCTCCCCGCGAGGAGACGAGCCCGGCCATGATGAACGCATCGGCGATGGTCATGCTAGCGGCCGCGGCGGCAGCGATCTCGGTTGTGGGAATGTTCGGGTCGTCGATGTCCGGAGCCCCGCCAAATAGCGCGCGCGCCGCAGCCTCCGCGGTCACGACTGCCTCGCCGCCATGCGTCAACGCCGTGACCTCGCGGGCCAGCGCCCGCTTCGCATCACGCAGTCCTTCTCCGCTAGTCGCCGTCAATTCGGCAATGCGCGACTCCGGCAAGAACGTAAACAGCCGCAGCAGCCGCTCCACGTCGGCGTCGTCGACGTTGATCCAGTACTGGTAGAAGTCGTAGGGCGTGGTCAGGTCCGGATCGAGCCAGAGGGAGTTGCCTTCGCTCTTGCCCATCTTCTCGCCGGAGGCGACCGTCAGCAGCGGGCAGACGAGCGCGAACGCGTGCCCCCCATCCGCCTTGCGGATCAGCTCGACCCCAGCCACGATGTTGCCCCACTGGTCGGAGCCGCCCATCTGCAACGCGCAGCCCTCGGTCCGGTACAGGTGCAGAAAGTCGTAGGCCTGCACGAGGCGGTAGTTGAACTCCACGAAGTTGAGCCCGGTCGTCTCCAGCCGGGTGCGGTACGTCTCGGCGGCCAGCATCTCGTTGACCGAAAAATAGCGGCCGATGTCCCGCAGGAACGGGATGTATCGCAGATCGAGCAGCCAGTCGGCATTGTTGAGCAACAGGGCTGGCGGGTTGCCGCCCCACCGCCCGCCGTCGAAATCGAGGTACCGCGCGAATTGCGGCAGGATGCGCTCCAGGTTGGCGCGGATGGCTTCTTCGGAGACAATGGACCGCGTCGCCGTCTTGCCCGATGGGTCGCCGACCAGCGCCGTGCCCCCGCCGCCCAGCGCGATAGGCCGGTGCCCGAAGCGCTGCAACGTGGCCAGCATCATCATGCCCAGCATGTGGCCGACGTGCAGCGACGGCGCGGTCGGATCGAACCCGACGTAGGCGGTCACGGCCCCCTCGGCAAACGCCCGGCGCAACCCCTCCGGGTCCGAGACGTCCTGCACATAGCCGCGCTGTTTCAGGTACTCAAGGGGGCCGAGCCCCGCGGCCAGGGCTTCCGCGATGGCATCCGCCGCAATCGGCATGGTCGAGGTCACGTGCTTCTTTGCTCCAGACGAGGGTGATAGGGGGATAGGGTCATGGGGTGATAGGAGATTGAAAAAGTCCCATCACGCACCCCATTGTACGGAAAATACAGAGATCCAGTCGGCTTGCGAACTCGAACGCACCTATCCCGCTATCCCCCTATCCCCCTATCCCCCTATCCCCCCGTCCCCCAACCATCCCATCACCACGTTCAGCCGCCGGCACCAGCAACACGGGAACCGGAGCCTCGCGCACAAGTTTCTCGGCCACGCTGCCCAGCAGCCAGCGGCGCACACCGCCGCGTCCGTGTGAGGTCAGGACGATCAGGTCACCCGGCTTCGTGACCTCGCTGATGGCGAAGAATGGCGAACCGTTGAGCACCGCGCCCGTGGCGTCGATGCCCTCGTCCTTCAGGTCGGACATCGCGCCCGCGACAGTGGATTCTGCTTCAGATTCCGCCTCCTGCCAGAGCCGATCGGTGATCTCGGCGTTGATCGCGGGCGCCGCCCCGAACACCCCGCGTGCCACTGGAATGGATGTCACCGGGTCGGTGGCGCGCACGATGTGGACCGGCACGTCGAGGCGGCGCGCCAGGTCGCTGGCGACCGGTAGTGCGCGTTCGGCGATCTCCGATCCGTCGAGCGGGACGACCAGGCGCGCGATGGCAACCGGTTCTCCGGCTTCCTCCTCGGGGGAACGCACGATCAGCACCGGCACGGTGGCCGTGCGCGCCACGCGATCGGCCACGCTGCCAAAGATCGCCCGCCCGATGGCGCCACGCCCATGGCTGGCCATGACGATCAACTCCACGCCGTGTTGGGCGACAGCCGAGACGATCTCCTCATCGGGCTCGCCGGCCACGACTACGCGCTCGACGTTGACGCCAGTTCCTGCCAGGGCTTGCGCGGCCTCGTCCAGATCCGCGGCCGCGGAACTGGCCCACGCGTCCTGGATGACCTGCGATCCCTCGTCGCCGATACTGACCTGGGCGACCCGGGATTCCCGATCCCTGAGGTCCGGAGGGATCACCTGGAGCAGAATCACGTTTCCCGCAGGGCCGGCGAGGCTTGCTGCCCACGGGAGAGCGCCCAGTGCGAGTTCCGAGCCATCGATGGGGGTGAGGACGACCATCACTCGCTCTGCTCCTCGCTGCCATCTGCGGTTCTGGACGCGGCGGACAGGTAGCGCAAAAACCACTCCCGGGCCAGCGCCGACGCCTCGGCAAGCGTACCCGGTTCTTCGAACAGATGGCTCGCCCCCGGAACGAGCGCCAGTTCGACGGGAGCGCGCAGCCGCCGCCGCGCCGCCTCGTTGAGGGGGATGACCGGGGCGTCGTTGGCGCCGACGATGAGAAGCGTGGGCGCTTGAACCAGTTCCAGGGCGTCCCCGGCCAGATCAGGGCGGCCACCCCGGCTGACCACGGCGGATACGTGATCGGGCCGGGCCGCCGCGGCCAGCAGCGCCGCGGCGGCGCCGGTGCTGGCGCCGAACAGGCCAACGGGAAGCGCGCCAGTCGCTGGCTCTGACCGGAGCCAGTCGATAGCGCCGGTCAGGCGATCCCCCAGCAACGGGATGTCGAAGCGAATCTGGCGGGTGACCTGATCGATGGCATCCTCCTCGGAAGTCAGCAGGTCCATAAGCAACGTGCCGAGCCCCGCCTGCTGCAAATCCTCGGCTACCAGCCGGTTTCGCGGCGAGTGCCGGGAAGAGCCGCTGCCGTGCGCGAAAAGCACGATGCCCCTGGCGCCATCGGGAATGCTGAGTGCGCCTCCCACGTCGGCGCCGTCGAGACGGAGTTGCACCTCGCGCGGGGCCGGTAACAACCGCGCGTCATTCGCGTTCATGAACATCCTCCAGGTGACAGGGGGTCGGGGTGACCGGGTGACAGGGAACTCGTTTCGGTCCAGTCACCCGGTAACCCTGTCACCCGGTCACCCCGACACCCTCGTATTACACGCCAAACGGCCAGGTCTCCGGGACTTCGTCGGGTTCTTCGTACCCCGGGTCACGGTCGAGGGGCTGCACGGCGGACGTTCGATCCAGGTGCAGCACGCTGTCGAACTGCCGCGGCAGGATGGCGTGGAAGTAATGGCTGAATCGTTCGGTTTCCGGCTTGTAAATCACCCCGATGGCGCGTTGCAAACGGGGCTCCATGAGGGCCTCGATCGCCGCGTTGTCGCCGTGCAGCGGCAACAGAATGTCCGTCTCCGCCACAGCGGAAGCCTCGTGCAGGAGCTCTTCGTACGACCCGGGCAAACCAGGCAGGACGCGCCGCTTTCGGGCCGGACCGTCCCACTCCGCGGCGGCCGTGACCGTGCCGTCGTAGGTGGAGAAGCCGATAGCGTAGGTCTGCTGGGGGCGGCGTTCGCGCATGAGCTGACCCACATTCAACTCGCCGCTCAGACCCATCTCCGTGGCACGGGCGTCGCCGAGGTGCGAGTTGTGCGCCCAGACGGCAATGCGCGCGTGGCCGTCGCGCTCAGTCAGGTGCGCCATCAGCGCGTCGATCGTGTCGGCCATGTGGGTGTCGCGCAGATTCCACGAGTTGGCGCGGCCGCGGAACATGGCCCGATAATACGCCTCCGCGTTGCGGGCCACGCGGGCATTCTGCTCGGCGAAAAACGCCGCGTCCGGGGCGCGTTCATTGTCCGCGGCCAGCTCGTGCGCTCGCCGTTGCATCTCGACGAGTTGGCCGACGACCTCGTTTTCGCAGTCCTCGGCCATCCCCAGCGAGACCATCTGACCGTAAATCTGCGGGTTGTCCCCGAAGTCGTCAAAGCAGCCATAGCGGGCGCGGGCGCGCTGCCCGGCTTCCGGGTCGACCTTGTCCAGATAGGCGATGACCGCCTCGATGGAGCGGTGCAGCGAGTAGAGATCGACGCCGTAGAACCCGGTCTTTGCCGTGCCAGGCGACAGAGCGTCGTTGTACTCGCGCAGCCACTGCACGAAAGCGAGAACATCCTCGTTGCGCCACATCCAACGTGGAAACCGCTCGAAATCGCCGAGCGCGGCTTCGGCATCGGTGTCATCGCTCTCGCCGCGGACGAATCGGTTGACGCGGTTGGCATCCGGCCAGTCCGCCTCCACCGCCACGGCGTTGAATCCATGCTCCTCGATGAGGCGGCGGGTGATGACGGCGCGCTCACGGTAAAACTCGTGCGTACCGTGGGTTGCCTCGCCCAGCAGCACGATCTCGGCCGCGCCGAGCCGTTCCAGCAGCGGGTCGTGGTCGGCGCGCTCGCCGCGCAGCGGAAGCGAGGCATGGGCGATCGTGTCACGCGCCCCAAAATCGGGACGTGGCTCAGGAGCGGGCTGTTCCTCGGAAGGGACGAAAGGGGCGGGGGACACGCGGCGCTGGGCGTGAGCGAGCGCGGCCCGCACCTCGTCGTCGCTGGTTTGCCCGAAGTTGTCGTACCAGAGACCGACGGCGTAGAACGGATCGGGTGTTTCGGCGCAAACCATTTCGTCGACCACGTCGCGCATCGCCTCGCAGACGCTGCGCGAGGCGACCGGCACCGCGCCGACCAGCCGGGCCGGCTTGCGCTCGCGCAACGCCAGCGCGCCCGCCCGCATCGTCGACCCGGTCGCCAACCCGTCGTCGACCAGGATGACCGTCTTGCCTGCCACGTCCAAAGGCGCCAGCGCTCCCCGGTAGAGGCGCTCGCGCCGGGTCAGCTCGCGCCGCTCGCTCGCCTCGACCGCATCGATGGCCGCGGCAGGGATGCCCAGATCCCGCACCGTGTCCTCGTTGAGGACGCGCAACCCACCGGACGCGATGGCGCCCATGGCCAGCTCCTCGTGCCCCGGCACACCGAGCTTGCGCACCAGAAAAGCATCGAGCGGCGCATCGAGCGCCTTTGCCACCTCGGCCGCAACCGGAATGCCCCCGCGGGGGAGGCCGAGCACGATCACATCGGGCCGTCCACGATAGCGGCTCAGGTGCGTGGCGAGTTGCTGGCCGGCATCGGTGCGGTCGCGGAATGGGACAGGCATCGGACCCTCCGGGAAATGCCGTGGCACGTGGGGATGGGGCTGACCTCATCGGCTGGCGACACGCGCGTTGCCTTCCGTGTCGCAGATTCGGGGCCATGCCAACCCCGTTCAGACCGGCAGGATCACCTCGGGCGTCAGGCTGGCCCGCACGGCCACGCGCATGACCTGGCGAACGCCGGATACCTCAGCGAGCGATCCGATGGGGAACGGCAGGTCGCCGACCACGTCACGCACCGAAACAATCCGGGGATCGCCGACGCGGTAGCGCACGCCCTGGTATTGAAGGACACCCTCCCCGGCATGGCGCAGATTCTTCGCCCAGTCGACCTCCGTCCCGTATGGCATCGGCACCACGAATCCACCCGCCACCGGCCAGGCGAGGACTGGTGTGGTTCGAAACGCTCCCGAACGTCGCCCCCGGTGCTCGAGCCGGGCCACCGGCCAGGGCGCCTGTCCGGCGAAGCGCAGCACCAGGGGATTGAACCAGCGCCGATTGAAGCGTCTGAGCGCGTCCCGCGACGATGCTTTCTTGTCGCCGGCGGTTTCGGCGCCGAGCACCCCCAGGGCGAGGGAGGCAACGACAACGACCCACACGGCCTTCGACCGCCAGGGCCGCCACGGACGGCGATCGAAACGCGCGGTCATCGGTATGGGTTCCTGGGGCAAGGGGAGCAGGGGAGGCGCACTGCTGCGCCTCCCCCGAAGTGGGTTACCCGGCCGCGCCGATGACCGGCGCGATGAAGACCGAGACGTCGGTGGAGGCGCCGTCGGCGCCCGGGCCCAGGTAGGCGATCCCGGTGTAGCCGGAGTCGGAATCTTCGGCCAGTCCGATGATGACCGCTCCGTTGGCTTCGACGGCGCCGCCGATGTCGCCGCACGCGATGTACGTGCCGATCTCCTCGGCCGAGAGATGGGCATTGATGGCATGGGGCGCGGCCAGAATGGCGTCGAGTGTCATCGGCACGTTCGTCACCGAGGATTCTGCCTGGAACGCGGAGTCCGCCAGACCCGCTCCCTCACCCACTGGGGCGGTCATATCACTCAGCGGGGCGACCACGTCGCCCAACTCCGCGCAGCTTCCGGAGTGGATGTGCACGGGGCGGGCAACCGCGCCCTCTTCTGTCACGGGTGTTGCATCCTGCGCGATGACGCCGGGAACGGCGGCAGCGACGAGGGCGAAGAGCGCCAGGGCGCTTCCGGCAATGAGAGCGGATCGTCGGGCGGTCACGGGAACCTCCTTGTTGCTCGCGGGCGACACGACCCCCACCCGGGGAGTATCAGTGTCGCATGGTTACCCGCTTGATGCGAGCCAATTGATCACAAATCTCGGTCGCCTCCGGTCGTGCCTGCCGCGGCTGTACGTCGAACGAATCAGGCGACGGTAACCTCCAGCCGCATGCCCCGATCGGCATGATTGCCGACCGGGCAATAGACCTCGTACGTGCCGGGTTCCAGGTTCACCGAGAGCATCCCGGATTGGCCCGGCTCCAGCTCCATCTCCAACTCCTCTTCGATGCCAGCGCCCTCGATCTCAAAACTGTGGGTGGCCTGGCCGTCGTTCGTCACGGCGAACGTGACGGGACCGGCGGGCAACGTGTCCGGCATCTCGATGGCGAAATCGATCAGCGAGACGGGAACCTGCTCCCCGGCCACCATCACGTCATCGCCCGTGTCGGCAGCAGCGACTGGGGTCGCGGCCGCATCCGCCTCGGCGGCCCCGACTCCACCCCGGCCACGGCCCTGGGTTTGAGCGATGAAGACCGAAACGTCAGTGGAAGCGCCGTCCGCGCCCGGCGCCAGGAACGCGATGCCGGTGTAGCCGGAGTTCGAGTCCTCGCTCAACCCGATGACGAGCGCCCCGCTGTCGTTCAAGACTCCGCCGATATTGCCGCACGCGATGTAGGTGCCGATCTCCTCGGCCGAAAGGTGAGCATTAATGGCGTGGTCCTCTGCAAGGATCGCGTCGAGGGTCAGCGGCACGGTGGTAAAGGAGGTCTCGGCGAGGTCAGCTCGCCGCAGCCCGACCCAGTCGCCCTGCGGCGCCGTCAGATCGGTGAGCGGCTGCACCACGTCGCCCAGTTCGTCGCAGCTTCCGGAGTGGATGTGGACCGGCCGCGGCACAAGCGCGTCTTCCGCTTCCGGAGTCGCCTCCTGCGCCCATGCGGCAGGTCCGCTCAATGCGACCAGGCTGGCTATTGCCGCCGCTCCGATGGCGGCCCTGAACTGGTGTCCCCACTGCATCGTTCACTCCTTCACGCGTACGCATGCGAACCCTGAGCCAAGGCAGCCCGAAGCCCGCAGAATGTGTGCCAGCGTGTCAGGAGCGACTTTCAGGGAGACCTGGTCGCGACCAGCCTGGCCACGATGCCTAGCGCCTCCGGATCAACCGGGCACTGGTGACGGTCGGGCAGATCCCGCACAACCCCGAGCCGGGCGGGACACACCTGCAGTCGCAGCAGATCATCCCGTCGGCGCACGCGGAGCCGCAACCGCCGCAGTTGTTGATGTCTCCACGCGTGAACGTCTCGCAACCCGTGTCGAAGTCGTTGTCGCAGTCCTCCCACCCGTCGTTGCAGGTGTAGATGCAGTCATGCACCGGTTGGCCGGTCAGATCCGGCGCCACGCCACACGAGACGCTCACGTTGGCCGTCGGCGGCGGACATTCGTTGTCGCAGCGGGCGCAGTGCTTCGTATCGGTTTCGAGCCGGGCGCAGACGTTGCCGCAACACGTCTCGTCCTTGGCGCATGCGTCGTCGCAGGCGGCGCAGGCCCGGCTTGTCCCCCGGTCGTCATCGCCGATTGAACCATCTGGCATCCGGGTGTTGCAGACCAGTGCGCACTCCAATTGCGACGCGGTTACCCTTGCGCCGCTCAGGTCAGCTCCGGAAACGTTTGCGCCGCACAGGTTCGCGTTCTTCAGCGTGGCCCCGCGCAGGGACGTCTCCATCAACGTCGCGTCGCGTAGACAGGCTCCGCCGAGATCGGCCCCGTCGAGTTTCGCCCCGCGAAGATTGGCGCCTTGCAGGCAGGCGCCACGCAGATTCGACGAGGCGAGGTCGCGTTTGGTCAGGCTTTGCCCGGTGAGATCGCAGCCGCGCAAGTCCGCGCCGCTACGCACCTCGAGCGGAGAGCAGGCACGACATCGGTTGTCGCACGGGACCCCTTTCGGGTCCACCGCGGGTCCGGCGGTGCGCTTACGCCGGGACGAGCGCCGCCGAGCGCCGGCGGCATCCGGCACGAGCCGCGGAGCAAGTCCGGCACCCACGGCGAGCAGGACCGGGACCACGGCCCGCCGGGAGGACGTCGAACCGAGCAAGCGGGCAAGACGATCGAAACGGGAGGCATCCATGCCGGCATTCTTTCCGGGAGTCGTAACGATGACAATAACGCGGACCGCGCGCACAATACGCCCTCTTTCTGTAACTGTCAATGAACACCTTGGATGAAAAGCGTGCCAGCCTGCCGGCCTCGCGCGCGCTTGGCTCGATTGGACGGGCGCCGAAACGCCGCGCGGCCCTTGCACGTTGACGCAGGGGAGTACCTGAGGGTACGTTCACGTGGTTGCCAGGGCGGGCCGCACGACACGGCTCCCCGCGGATCCTGGCTGGATCAGGGAAGGACGTCGCGCATTATGGGAAACAGGCAACGCTGGGCGCGCACCGCCGCGCTGACCGCCGGCTTCGCGATCGTGGGTGCCACGTGGCGCCGGATGCGATCCTCGCCCAAGAGGCTCCGGTGGTGCTGGAGCAGGCCCGCTCCGGGGAAGACGGCACCTCCGGCGCCGGGGCAGGCTCCGGAAACATGTCCTCCGGTAACGCCGGGCGAGACAACAACGGCAATGCCGGCACCGCCACAGCGGGAACCGCGGGCGACACCGGCAACGCCGAGAATCCGGAGGCATCATCCGAGTCGCTGCCGGAAAACGCCGAGCTGCTCGAAGCGTTGGGCGTCCTGGACGACGTGACGATGGCGGGGATCGACGTCCTGACCGGTCTGCAGATCCCGGTCGAGTTGCTGCCGACGCCAGTGGAGGAGCCCGTCACCACCGTGCCGACCGACATCAACACCGGCGGTCAGGGCGGCACTGGCCAGACCTCGTCGATTTCGACTGAACCGGGAACCGGCTCGGCCCCGGCGAGCGGCGCCACGAGTTCCTCCATCGAATCAGGAACCGACGGTGCCCCGGCGAGCGGCGCCACCAGCTCCGCCGCCGAAGACGGAGAAGGCAACAGCGGCAACCGCGACCGCCCGCGCAATAACGCCGACGGCGGGACCGACACAGCCGGGTAATTCACGGGTGGGGTGCCAGGCAACGCGCCGACAGCGACTGCTTGCCACCCCACCGCACCCCCCTCTTCCTCGTCAGCCGTACCGCGACGGGCTGCAGCGCCTCTGTCCCGCCGAGGATGATCCGCGGCGGCCAGCCGGCGAGACTCGCGTAAAGAAGCGAAGCCAGTGGCATGCACGGCCCGGCGCCAGCAAGATCTTTCCACATGCTTGCCGGCCTCCCGGCGGGGAATATTGTCATAAACGATGAAATAGCGTAAGATGCCGGTTGCGTACAGGCGAAAATGATTCCGCATTGTCGGGTAGCGCGAATCAACGAGAGGGCATCTTTGGATCATGCCATTCTCCCCCGGTCGCCTGAGTACGGCTCCTGAGACCGCTCGACTCATTCCCCGGTTGGTCCGATTGGTTCGGCACCGGATATGAGCGGCTGGTGAGTGTGGTGATCCGACCTCGTCGCGAAGATGCGACCTCATTCGAACAGCACGACGCTGCGCCGTCGCCCGGTGCGCCGTCCCCGGATGCTCGCAAAGCCGTCGGAGCCAGCGCCGCGTTGCTCGAAAACGCCGATGTGCTCGCCCGCACCATGCACAACAGCCCGTTCGGGATCGTCCTCAGCGATCTGGAAGATGGCACCGTTCTCGACGTCAACGAGGGCTTCTCGCGGCTGACGGGATACAGCCGCGAGGAGGCCATCGGCACGTCAGCCGTGGCGTTGGGATTGTGGGTCGATCCGGACCATCGGGCCGAAGTCATTGCGAACCTGCGCCAGCAACGCCGCATCGCGTGACCTCGAGGCGCTCTTCCGCACCAAATCGGGCGACACGCGGCATTTCGTCGCGGCGCTGGAAATTGCCGCCTTTGACGGCCGCGAGTGTGCGATTTTCCAGATTGCGGACCTGACGTCCCAGCGCCGCGCCGAGGCGGCGAGATCCGCCGCCGAGGCGCAATACCAGGCGCTCGTCGAGCAAATCCCGGCCGTCGTCTACACCGAAAGCCTGGGCGACACGGGCACGTACACCTATATCAGTCCGCAAGCCGAGTCCATCTTTGGGGTTCTCCCCTGCCGAGATCCTGGCATTCAGCCCGGCGCCTCCATCGAGCGCATCCATCCGGACGATCGAGGCCGGGTCCGGCGGGAAGGCGAACGCACGTCGGCCACCGGCGAGCCGTTTCGCCTGGAATACCGCCTTCAGGCGCGAGACGGTCACTGGGTTCACGTCCGAGACGAGGCCGCCTGATTCGTGACGCGTCCGGCGAGCCCCTGCATTGGCAGGGCATCCTGCTGGACATCACCGAGCAACGGCAGGCAGAGTCAGGCGCTACGCCAGAGCGAGGAGCGGTTTCAGGCCCTCGTCCAGAACAGCTACGACGTCATCATCGTGCTCGATGCCGACGGCCGCCGCGGCTACGTCAGCCCGTCGATCAAGCGGTTCTCGGCTACGCGCCAGCCGAGCTCATCGGTGGCAATGCGCTCGATATGATCCATCCCGATGACATTGCCCGCCTTGAGGAAGCACTTGCCGACTGCGTGCGCGGTGCAGCGCAAACGCCGCCACTGGAGCTGCGGTTTCTCCACCGGACGGAGCGTGGCGGTACGTCGAAACCGTTGGCACCAATCTGCTCCACAATCCCGCCGTCGGTGGGATCGTGCTCAACTCCCGCTGCATCACGGCGCGCAAGGAGATCGAAAGCGCACTGCTCCAGAGCGAAGCGCGTTTCCGCTCGATCTTCGAAGGTGCCAGCACCGGGATGGCGCTGGTCGATCCCGCGGGGACCATCCTGGTGGCCAACCCCGCCCTGGCGACGATGCTCGGATACAACCGGGAAGAATTGACCGGGCTGACGACCGCCGCCATCTCCTACCCCGAAGACAACAGCAAGCAACAGGAGCTGCGTCGCCAGCTATGGTCCGGCGAGATCGAACGGTATCAAGTCGAGAAACGCTACCTCCGCAAGGACGGCACCATCATGTGGGGCCTGCTGAGCACGACCCCCATTCCCGACGAGCGAGGCGCTATCACCACCGCCTTGGGGCAGATCCTGGACATTTCCGCGCGCAAGGCCACCGAAGAGGCCCTGCGCGAAAGCGAAACGCGCTTCCGCAGTGCCTTCGACAACGCCCCCATCGGGTTTGCCCTCATCGCGCCAGACGGCAGCTTCCAGCAAGTCAACCGGTCATTGTGCGAACTGGTCGGCTTCTCTGAGGGCGAGCTCCTGGCCAAGAACGTTCCGGAAATTACCCACCCGGACGACCTGGCGGACGACCTGGCTCAGGTGGCTCGCCTCTGGGCGGGCGAGATCGACGCCTACGGCATGGAGAAACGGTACATCCACAAGGATGGCCACGCGGTCTGGGCCCAACTCACCGTCTCCGCGGTACGAGATGATCGCGGTTCGCGCTACTCCATCGCTCAGATCGAGGACATCTCCGCCCGCCGCCACCTCGATCTGGAGCGGGCCACCATGCTCGCCAGCGAGCGCGAGTACACCAGGCAACTGCGTGAGCTGACCGAGATGCGCGCCGACCTGACCGCCATGGTCGTCCACGAGCTCCGCTCACCGGTGGCCGCCCTGCGCCTGATGACCGACATGCTGGCCACCGGCGAGTTACCCCCCGCCGTACAGGCGCAAACCCTCGAGACCATGCGCGGCCAGATCGACCAGATGGATCGCCTCGCCTCCGACGTGGCCGCCAGTGCCGTCGCCGAACGGGACGATTTTTCCGTCCAGTTGTACCCCGTGCCTCTCGCCGTACTGCTCGGCGGCGCCGCCCTCTTTGCCCGCACCGCCCTGGCCGACCATGTCTTCTCGATGGCGCCCGCGCCCGACGTCCAGGTCTGGTGCGATCCCGAGCGCATCAGCCAGGTCCTGACAAACCTGCTCGCCAACGCCGGCAAGCACACCCCGCCGGGCACCCCGGTCTCGCTGTCGGCGAAACGCCACGCCAGGCGCATTCGCTTCGAGGTGACCAACCAGGGTCCGCCCATCCCAGCCCATGAACACGCACTGATTTTCGAGAAGTTCGGGCGGGGCCAACAGGCCGCCGAACGCCAGACCGCCGGCACCGGACTTGGGCTCTATCTGTCGCGCCGCATCGTGGAAGCCCACGGCGGCGAACTTTGGGTAGAATCCACACCCGACATCGGAACGACCTTCGCCTTCGAATTGAAAGTTGCCCCGACGAGCATCCCGCCCATCCGCCTGCTGTTGCTCGATGACCACCTGGCATTCCGTCAGCCGCTCGCGTTCATGCTCGAACGCGAACAGGATCTGACCGTCGTCGCACAGGCGGGTTCGCTCGCCGAAGCGCGCACGGCCCTGTCCGATGGCACCGCCGCCGTCGATGTGGCACTGGTCGATCTGCAGCTCCCCGATGGCAATGGCGTCGAGATTATTCGCGAGATGTGCGCGGGCACCTCCCGGGGACACGCGCTGGCCCTGACGGCGGACCTCGACAAGGGCAGCCACGCCCGGGCCATCGAGGCCGGCGCCTGCGGGGTGATTGGCAAGACGGCGCACCTGGATGAGATCGTCTCCGCCATCAGGCGCGTCCATGCCGGCGAGGCGGTGCAATCGTCGCAGGAGATCATCGACTTGCTGCGGCTGGCGTGTCGCGAGCGCGACCGGGACCAGGAAGCTCGCCAGATTCTGGCCAGCCTCACCCCGCGGGAACGCCAGGTCCTCGAAGCCCTCGCCCTGGGTCTCGACAACAAGGCCATCGGCGACCGCCTCTTCATCAGCTCCGAAACCGCGCGCACCCACGTGGTGAAACTGCTCGCCAAGCTCAACGTGGAATCACGCTTGCAAGCCGCCATCTTCGCCATCCGCAACGGCATCGGTACCGTCGGCTGACGATCTCGCGCGTCTTCCGCGCGCTGACATCTGCGCGTGCCCGCCAAAGTGGGTGGACATGGCCATCTGGAGTGCCCGTCCGTAGGGGCGAACGCCTGCGTCGCCCGTGGCCCGGAGGGCCAGAACATCTGTTCCCATCGCGTGCCTTCGGCCTGCGGCCGACAGGCCGATTCAGCCATCGCCACCACGGGCCAATCGGCGCGCCAGGAAGTCGTGGCCACCTACGTAGTATTATCGAGTTCTTGATAAACAATTGAAGAATATAGTGGCGTCACACTCGCCGCTCATCTCCGACGACCGCCTCCGGGGCGACGTCGCACCAGACGATCGGCCACCCCGCAATGATCCTGGATCGTCGTTTATCCAGCTTTTCGGTTCCCATCCTACCCCGCTGAGAAACACGCCAGAACCACTCCAAATGGAGTGATTTTGCCGCTCCTTTTGGCATGTCTGCAAATCACTCCTTCCGGACGATGTGCCCAAGGGGCGCTCTCCATAACCATTTATGAGTTCTGGCTAACTCGGTGGGACGTGCCCCAATGGGTCCGGCCAGCGTGGCGTTTGCGGTTCCTGCGCGCGGGCGCGGACTCGCCCGATTTGACGTAGAATTGGGCGGCTCCCCGACCTGCGGGTGCGGCGAATCGAATATCGGGTGGAGAAGGCGCATGGACCGAGAGCGTTTCGACGAGTTAGCTCGTCTGTTCGCGACGAAGGGGTCGCGGCGTAGTGCGTTAGGGGCGCTTTTCAGCGTCGCCATCCTGGGGCACGACCCCGACGACGCCGGCGCCAAACCCGGCAAGAGCAAGGGGAAGGCCAAGGCCAAGCGCAACGGCCACGACAAGGGCCGCGGCAAGGGCCACGACAAAGGCAAGGGCCAGGGCCACACCGAGTCCGACGAGCCGGTAGAGGTCCAGTCCGAGGAGCGTCAGGGCCGCTCCCGAGTCCGACGACGTCCCCGGAAGTCCAGGCCGAAGCCCAGGGCGGCGGCGGACGAGGGAAGAAGAAGGCCAAGGGCCGCGGCAAGAGCAAGGGCAAGGGCCGCAACAAGAAGCAGTCCGGCAGCCGCACCAGCCAGGCCCAGGCCGAGGCCACCCGCTGTTGCGGCACCAATTCCTGCGCCCTGCCCACCGCCGGCAGCAATCGCTACCAGTGCAACTTCGCCGGGCAGAACCTGTCCGGTCGCACCATGACCGGCGTCAACTTCGGCAAGATCGACGGGCGAGGAACGAACTTCAACAACGCCAACGTGCGCGGCGCCAACTTCGGCGAGGCCTGCTTGCAGGGCGCCACGTTCCGCGGCACCGACGTCTCCAGCACCAACTTCGACAAAGCCTGCCTCTTCTTCGCCGATTTCACCGGCGCCAGGAACCTCAACGTCTCGGTCAACTTCTCCGGGGCGCTCCTGTGCGGCACCATCCTGCCGGATGGCACCGTCAGCAACCGCGACTGCGGCCGGGCGACCGCCTGCTGCGCGGCCTGCGATGCCCAGCATCCTGCACGAACGGCCAGATCTGCTGCAACGGCCGCTGCGTGACCGGCCAGTGCTGCGCCGCCGGCGACTGCGAGGATCGCGTCTGCCAGACCAAGACCTGCGTCGGCAACCAGTGCCAGTACTCGCCGGTGACGGGCGGAACCTGCCCGATCTCCGGCGGCGCCAACGGCACGTGCTGCGGCGGCGTCTGCTGCGCGGCGAACCAGGTCTGCGACACGCGGCCCAACCCCGATGTTTGCTGCACCCCACAGTCCCGGGATCAGACCTGCGGTGTGGGAACGCCCTCGCCCAAGTGCGGCAACGTCACCAACAACTGCGGGCAGACCGTCAACTGCGGCGCTTGCGCCGAACTTGTGTGCCAGAACGGCGCCTGTACCGGACCGAACAACACGTGCGTGTACACCCCGGTCTTTGGCCAACCAGACCCGGGAACCTGCGCCACGATTTGCTGCCGGAACGCGGCCGGGGCGCCGGTCTGCTGTCCAGCAGGCACGACGACCTGCGATGAGAACGGGCAGTGCTGCACGCCAAACTGCCAGGGCAGGGAGTGCGGCCCGGATGGCTGCGACGGTTCTTGTGGCACCTGCCCATCGGGTGAGGTCTGCAATAACACGACCGGCCAGTGCGTCTGCAACGCGACCAGCTGTCCCAACGGCTGTTGTGACACGGCCGCGGGGCCGTGCATCACGCCGGGCAACACCAATGAGAACTGCGGCACGGGCGGTGAGATTTGCGACACCTGCACCGGGCAAGAGCAGTGCGTCAACGGTGACTGCGTCTGCCAGCCTGCCTGCCAGGGCAGGGAGTGCGGCCCGGATGGCTGCGACGGTTCTTGTGGCACCTGCCCATCGGGTGAGGTCTGCAATAACACGACCGGCCAGTGCGTCTGCAACGCGACCAGCTGTCCCAACGGCTGTTGTGACACGGCCGCGGGGCCGTGCATCACGCCTCCCACGACCGCGAACTGCGGCTTCAACGGCGTGATCTGTGTGACCTGCCCGGATGGGCAGACCTGCAACGCGCAGGGGGTCTGCGTCGGATGCAACGCGACGACTTGTCCCAACGGCTGCTGTGACACGGCCAACGGCCCCTGCATCACGCCGGGGAACACCAATGAGAACTGCGGTGACAACGGCGTCATCTGCGTGACCTGCCCGGCGGGGACCGTCTGCAACGCCAGCGGCCAGTGCGTCTGCAACGCGACGAGCTGCCCGGACGGGTGCTGCGACACGGCCACCGGGCCGTGCTTCTCGCCGGCGACGAACGCGAACTGCGGTGACAACGGCGATCTGCGTGGCCTGCGCGGCGGGGACCGTCTGCATCGAGCGGCCACTGCGTCTGCAACGCGACGAGCTGCCCGGACGGGTGCTGCGACACGGCCACCGGGCCGTGCATCTCGCCGCCGACGACCGCGAACTGCGGCGACAACGGCGTCATCTGCGTGACCTGCCCGGCGGGGACCGTCTGCAACGCCAGCGGCCAGTGCGTCTGCAACGCGACGAGCTGCCCGGACGGGTGCTGCTCCAATGGTCCAGGCGTCGCCGGCACGTGCCAGACGAGTTCCAACACGACCTGCGGCACGGGCGGCGAGCAATGCACGGCCTGTCCGGCCGGCAACGTGTGCGTCAACGGCGACTGCGTATGCAACGCCGCCAGTTGTCCCGACGGCTGTTGCTCCAACGGCCCGGGGAATGCCGGCACGTGCCAGACCAGCGGCAACGACACCTGTGGCATCGGTGGCGTGCGGTGTGTGGACTGCCCGAGCGGCACCGCTTGCCAGAACGGCCAATGCGTCGGCACGTGCGGTGGACAGGTCTGCGGAGCCGGCCAAATCTGTTGCGGCAACCAGTGCGTGCAGGATATCTGCTGCAGGATCGACCAGGAATGCAGCAGCTCCGACGAGTGTTGCGACGGGACTGTCTGTATTCCCGAGACTGGCACGTGTCAACTCGAATGCCAGGTCGCGCTGGAATGCCGCTTGTTCTTCGGGGACGACGATTGGGTCTGCGTCGGGGAACCGGCCTTCTGTGGACCCGACAAGTGTTGCCGGCCGGCTACCTGCAATTTTGATGCCCAGTGCGGCGGCGACGAATGCTGCGGCCCGGTCGGCAACGAGGTCTGTTGCAACCCGAACTTCCAATGCGTGGCCAATGCGTGCGTCTGTCCACTGGCCAACCGCTGCGGCAACCGATGCTGTGGTGCCGGACAGACGTGTAACACCACGACGCAGCGCTGCCAGCCGTGAAGGAAGCCGGCTGAGGACCGGCTCGTTCCGAAACCTACGAACGGTGTGAGCGGCGGCGGGGGCAACTCCGCCGCCGCTCCTTCTATTGGAGTTCTGTCCATTGCGTGGTCGGCGTGATGAAGATCACCCCGGGATCGCATACTCGACTACGGCACCCCTTGAGCGAAACCGCCGGCGTCGCCAGACCGCGCTGGGCACCCTGCTCGGCACGACGCTGCTCGGCGCCAGCTCCGCTTCCCTGCTTGCCAATCCGGGCAAAGGCAAAGCCAAAATCCTCAAGAAGGTCGTCGGCACTGGCCACGAGCAGGGCGAAAACCTCGGCCACGAAGGCGGGGCTAGCAATGGCCCCGCTTGGTTGTTGGGTGCCCGGTTAACTCCGATTCACCGTCTGTCACGACCTCTGCGAAACCTCACCCGGTCGCTCGTGCGTTGGAACCACGAGGCGGAGGCGAAGAGGCATGATGCCGAATCGCACGAGCATCCAGAACCGGGAGGTACAAGGATGGACAACAGGAAATTCGACGCCATCGCCCAGGCGCTGGCGACCGATGGGTCGCGCCGGCGCGTGCTGGGCGTGCTGGCCGGCGGGGTCGCGGCGTTGGCTGGCGCCGCGACCCTCGAGGCCAAGCGCGGCGGCAACGGCAAGGCACGTGGCCGAGGGCGTGGCCGCAACAACGGCGGCAACGGCAACGGCAATGGCAACGGCGGCGGCAATGGCGGCAATGGCGGCAATGGCGGCAACGGTCAAGGCCGTGGCCGCACGAAAGTCTTCGTCTGCCACCGCAATGGCAAGGATGAATTCCGCTTGATCCGTGTCGGCGCCCCCGCCGTCCCCGCGCACGAGCGCCACGGCGACGTGGTCTGCGACGATCTCGACTGCCAGACCGTGACCGGGTGTGAAGTCGACGAAGAGTCCGGCGAAGCGGCATGCACCTACGAGGCCGACGCCGCCGCCGAAGGCGATGCGTGCGTCGCGGAGGACGGCGAGACCGGAACCTGCGATGCTGAAGGCACGTGCGTCGTCGAGGACGGCGGCGAAGAAGGCTAGGCGCGAGCGTCAGGCGAGAACTCCGCATCAGGGTTAACCGCCTGACCCTTCGTGACCGCCTCCGCCACTCGAACGCGGCCCCGGCCACTCGGCCGGGGCCGCGTCGTCACCACGCCCCCCTCCACCCCTCACCACAGCCGTTTGCAAACCAGGTGTCATTCTGAGCTTGCGAAGAATCTCGTAATCTCCACGAACGGACGCGATAGAGAGCCGAGGTCCTTCATTCCTCAGTACAGCGTCCAGGCAATCGTGTCATTCCGAGGCACTGTGCAGACCGGAGAGATAGGTAACACGTGTTCGGGGACATAGGTGACACCTCGTCCGGGTCGGTGAGGTCGATGGCGGCGACCTGGCGATGGCAATAGACGACGTGCCACACCCCTTCCTGCGGCGTGGGGCGGATGGCCACCGGCTCGCCGGCCAACCCGCGGCTGATGAAGCGGCGCCGCCCCCGCCAACTGATCGAGCCGTGGACGGTGACGGTGCGCACGATGTCGTCCGGGCCGTAGGTGACCGGAGGAACGGGTTCTGGGAAGAGACGAGGACTGGGCTGGTAGCGGCTGGCGGGCACCGCGTAGGCCAGCGCCTCGTGCGGGCGCTCCAGGTTGTAGCACGGCCCTGGAAGGCGTCGAACTGGACCTGCGCCTCGCCCAGATCGGCGAGGTGGCGGTGGGCGAAGACCTCGGCGGCGATCGTGCCGTGGAAGTGCTCGACCTTGCCCTGGGTCTGGGGATGGGCAAAGGCCGCCATGCCACGGCTCCACGCCGAGGCGCAGCAGCCACGCTTCCAGCGCCGTCAGCCCGCCGCGGCCAGCGCGTGGCCCACGGCGCGCCGTTGTCGCTCAGGACGATGCGGGGCAGCCCATAGCGGCGAAAGACCGCGGTCAGATGCGCTTTGACGGTCTGTCTGCTGCTCGTTGGCACAGGCCGCCAGGCCCAAGGCGAACCGCGAGTGGTCGTCGAGCAGCGTCCACGGGTGGACCCGGCCGTGTAGTCCAGGGGGCGATGGCCCATGAAGTCCATCTGCCACAGCTCGTTCGGGGCCGGGTGCTCAAAGCGGAGCAAATCGCGCGGCGGCGGCTCGGGGGCCAGCAGCCCGTGGCGGCGCAGGATGGCGGTGATGGTGCTGGGCGCCGGGACGTCAGCAACGCCTTGCGCCACCAGCCGGTGGTGCAGCTTGCGCCCGCCCCAGGCCGGGTGCTCCGCCCGCAGCTCCAGGATGCGCGCCTCCATCGCTGGGGAGGTTTGGGCCGGGGAGGCGTGCGGGCGGCGCGACCGATCGGCCAGTTCCCGATCCCCTGCCGCCGCGCGGGCCAACCACTTGTACCCCGTTTTGCGGCTAATCCCGTAGTGCGCACACAAGGCGCTGATGGTGGCTCCTTCCTGCGCCGCGAAGGCCACGAATTCTCGCCGCTGCGACATGACCGTTTGCTCCTGCCACGGCATCCCGGCGCCCTCCTTTCCGGGGCCAGCATGCCGCATCAGGTGTTACCCATGTCTCCGAACGCTTGTTACCTGTGTCCCCGATCTCCACAGGCACGAGGAATCTCGGTCGAAGGGCGCGCCCGTCCGCTGCTGGCGAGCGGCTTCGATGCCACCTCGGCATGGCATCCTTACGTGGACGGTGTAGTCAGGCAGACACCTTCTGCGAACGCCGCTCTAATGCCCGGCGGTGGCCGCGACGTCGCTTCCCCTCACCCCTCCTGCGCCACGGGTTCGAAGTCGTACCGGGCGGCGACCTCGGCCATCTCGGCCGGCGACCAGGGGTGTCCCTCCGCCATGCGCCGCATCGCCTCCTTCAGGTACTGCTCGAGACCGGCCGGCTGCTGGATGTTCAGCACCCGGGCCGCGACGGACCCGCGATTGGCGATCGTGTGGGCGACCCCCGGCGGCACGAGGGCGAA
The DNA here is from genome assembly GCA_963762985.1 of uncultured Chloroflexia bacterium. Classification (GTDB taxonomy): domain Bacteria; phylum Chloroflexota; class Chloroflexia; order Thermomicrobiales; family UBA6265; genus JACCXM01. Next base: position 128,095 of record CAVXMK010000026.1, on the reverse strand, counting down.
CGAGCCCGGGCCGAGGACGCGCCATTCGCCCTCCAGCTCGATGGCCAGCTCCCCCTCCAGCACGTAGAAGATGTCGGTCATCCGGGCGTGCCGGTGCCGGACCGGACCCGGGAACCCCGGCGGCATGGTGCTGTCGGTGACCGAGACGGGCTGGTCCGGGGCCTGGGCGAGGAGTCGCAGGCGGAGCGCGCCGGTGTCGTACACCTCGCCATCCGCCGCGCCGAAGACAATGGCGTCCATGTTGCTCACCCTCCACGCGTTGCGCCAGACCGCATTGTCCCACCCCACCGGGGGTCTGCGACACGCTCTTATCCTCGAATGACATAAGAAAGTGAAGCGATCGATCCCGAAAGCAGCAAGAAAAGAACGACGCTCGAAAAATCGCTCCAAGAGGAGCGGTATCCGACCCCAAATGGTGAAAAACAAACATTGTCATAATGGAATACGGATGCCATACTGGAATCACCGAGGACACCCGCCACGACAATGGTGCCGTGGCGGTTCGCGTGTCCACGTACAGGAGGGTGGAGATGGAACGCGATCGTTTTGACGCTTTGACCCGCGTCTTCGCGAAATCAGGTTCGCGCCGCGCGGCGCTCGGTGCCTTGCTCGGCGCCGGGCTCCTCGGCACGGGCCTCGACGCCCTTGCCAGCAAGGGGAATGGCAAGAACAAGCGCAAAACCCGTGGCGGCGGGAAGAAGCGCGGCAACAACCGCAAGGGCGTCAAGGCCAGCAGCAACGACAATGCCAACCTTGGCAACAGCGTCTGCGCCAAGTGGTGCCACGACAACTTCGACGGCAAGGAAGCCGGCCAGTGCACCGCCGCCGCCGCCAAGGGCGAAGGCCCCTGCTTCGAATGCGGCGGTCCCCAGGCCGACCCTGATGCCGGATGCTGTGAAACCAATGCGGATTGCTGCGGCGCGCAGGTCTGTGACCCGGAAAGCCACGAGTGCGTCGTCCCCTGCGGCGATGAGAGCTGCAACCCGGACACCCAGAAGTGCTGCACAAACGTTGGATCATCCGACGGCCCCGTTTGCATCGCCTACGACGCGTGCTGCACGGTCGGACGGTTGGACGTCTGCTTGCCGAACACGAACGCGGAGAACGAAGCCGAGAACCTTCCGCACGTCAAGTTGGTGAGTGCAACCGCCACGTCGGTCACGCTCGATTTCGTCAACGACACCAACTCGCTGGCCTTCTTCGAGTTCCGCATCGACGGCGAGAAGCTGCAACTGCGGCAGCGCCCACCCGGTCATCACCGGCGACTGTCATCTACCCCGGAGTCAGCGTGGATAGTCGCGGCATAGACGATCCCGTGGTCGTGCAGCGGACGTTCACCGCTGACGAGTTCGTTGAAGTCCGCCTCGCCCTTGGCGGCGAGCGCGACTGGGACTTTTCCAGCGAGCACGGCAGCGGCTGGACCCGGTTTAACGTCGGCGCGTAGGCCGTCGCCGTCCGCAGGCATAGCGGCTCGAGCAAAAACACGGACGGGTGCGGCCATCGCGGCCGCACCCGTCCGTGTTGGCGAGTTGAGGCACGAAGCCCGCGCTGACGACCCTGCTCCTTAGCGCTCGGTGCTGGCCGCCTTCACGGGGAAGGCGACCAGTTCACGGCGAAGCGGCTCGAATTGACGGAGTGGGCGGGATGGCATCGCTGTCCCGGCCCCTCCGAGCCAACTCCGGCCAAAATCAAAATGGCCGGGATGGGCATTGCGTTTGCACGATCTTGCGCCAACCTGTCATGATGCCCCGCGTTGAAGGAGCGAATCGCCGTAGTCAGGCGCGAGGTGATCCTCGCACGACAGGATGGGCGGACATGACTCGGACACAAGACAGCATCGCCCAGGTGCTTGTGCAGAAAGACTCACGCCGGCGTGTCGCCGCGGCGCTGCTCGCGGCGGTTGCGGCCCGATTCACCGCCGTACATCTCTTCGCCCAGAGTTCCGGCGGCGCCGGTGGGCCGGCCGGAGGCGGCGCCGGCTCCAATGGAGGCGCTGGCGCAGGTGGCGGCGCGGGCGGCAGCGCAACCGCGGGCGGCGGTGCAGGTGGTGGCCGTGGCCGTCGTCGGCGCCGTCGTCGTCGCCGTCGCTAAGACGCCCCCGGCAACGGCCGTTGCCACTGGCGCCCCTCGCCGGTTACATCGAGGCGAGGGGCGTTCGTTTCTTGTCTCCATAAGCAATTTCGCCGTGGGGATTGCAAAGACGCTTTTTCCCTGCCATGATGCGCCCGACTGCGGTGGAGGCCGCTGGATGGCGGCGCAGATGGGAGGCTTCAAATGGACCGTGATCGTTTTGACGCGCTGACCCGGCTTCTGGGCCGTGCCGGATCGCGCCGCGCCGCCCTCGGGGCGGTGCTCGGCGCAACCGTGGGCGGCAGCGCACTTGTCACTCAGGCCAAGAAGGGCAAGAACAAGAAGAAGAAGAACAAGAAGAAGGCGCCGCAAACCTGCTTCGGCACGCTCGTGTGCGAGTTCCCCAGCGATGGGCTCGACTTCGAGAACTGCGACCTGTCCGGCACGGAGATCGAAACCTGCGACGGCTGCACCTTCCGGCGCGCCGACCTGGGCGACACCGATCTCAGCGAAGGCAGCTTCCAGGGCGTCAGCTTCCGCAACGCCAACCTGCGCGGGGCCGATCTGGAAGGGGCCGACGTGAGCGGCGCCAGCTTCCGCGACGCCTGCCTCGCCGGTGCCAACTTCTTCGAAGCCAACGTCGACGGCGCGCACTTCGGTGGCGCCATCTTCTGCGGCACCACCTTGTCGGACGGCACGGTCGACGACAGCGGCTGCGACGACACCGACGAATGCTGCCAGGCCCCGGTGCCCGTCTGCCTCAAGGACGGCGAATGCCCCGATGGCGTCTGCTGCAACGACGCGTGCTGCCCCGGCGGTTGCGACTGCGCCCAGCGCGTCCCCGGTCCCGGTGACGCCTGCATCGACTTCACCGGTGCCTGCGACTTCCCGTGCGCAAACGATGCAGAGTGCGAAGTCGATAACCCCGGTTGGCTCTGCGTTGACGACGGCGCCTGCGAAATCGGACCGCATTGCCACCCGCTCTGTGGCACGGTGGACGAGGTTACCGCCACATCGGCTGGGCGTCGCCGCCGCGGTCACTAGCCGCGCCCGCCGACAACCCGAATCCGATCCCCACTCCCGGCTCCGGGGGTGGGGATTCGGTGTGCACGGGGTGACGCGAACCATGTGCCGAGCGGTTCGCCAGTCGCCGTCTACACTATGCAAGAACATCCAGCCAAACGGCCGCGCGTGGCGACGCCATGACGCGGGCATGGGAGAAAGCATGGACCGGGACCACTTCGACGGCATTGCCCGTCTCATCAGCACCGCTGGAACGCGGCGCACCGCCCTCGGTGCGCTCCTCGGCTCGGCACTGATCGGTATCGGCGGCGCCGCCGATGCCGATGCGAAACGCCGCAGGAACCGCGGGAAGCGCAGGAAGCGCAGGCAGGCGAACAAGAATCGCGTCTGCTACGGCACGCTGGCGTGCCCACCGCCGGAAACAGGCAAGGATTTCGACGACTGCGACTATTCGGGCACGAATATCTTCGTCGGCGCCAACGCCGGCGGCTCCAGCTTCCGCCGGACGAATTTCGCGAACGCGGACATGGATGGTGCCGACCTGCAAGGGACCATATTCCGCGACGCCAACCTGGCTGGCGCCTCGATGGTTGGCGTTGACGTGCGCGGCGCGAGCTTTCCCGGCGCCTGCCTGCTCGATACCGACCTGACAAACCACATCTTCCTCCCGGGCGAAGAGCCCTTCGCCCTGTCATTCGCGTGCAACACCCGAGTTGGAGCGGCCATCATCGATCGTGACTGCGACAGGCTTCCGAAATGCTGCCGGAGGGAGGAAGCGGGTGATGGGGTGATAGGGTGATAGGGTGTCGTGGAACACTTGGGGACGGCGATGTCGTTGATGTTCCCTACGACGGCGATCCCAACATTCGGGCGTGAGAGGCGGCATTCATGAGGGCAAGGTCCGACTGCGCCACGATGCCGGCAGTCCTCTCTCCCCATCACCCTATCAACCCATGACCCTAGCACCCACCCCCCCCGAAACCCGCTTCACCATGGACACCTCGTCGATCAAGTTCGGCGCGGGGTCCACGCGTGGAGGTCGGCGCCGACATGGCGCGGCTCGGCGCGCGCCGGGTCATGGTCGTCACCGATCCCCGGCTGGCTGTGGGCGAGACGGTTGCCACCACACTCGATGCCCTGCGGCGAGAGAACATCGACGCGGTCCTCTACGACCAGGTCCGCGTCGAACCCACCGACGACACCTTCATGCAGGCCGCCGCGTTCGCCACCGACGGCAGCTTCGACGGCTACGTCGCCGTCGGTGGCGGCAGCGTCATGGACACGGCCAAGGCGGCCAACCTCTATGCCACCTACCCCGCGCCGCTACTGACCTACGTCAATCCGCCGATCGGCGAAGGCACACCGGTTCCCGGACCGCTGCGGCCGCTCATCGCCATCCCGACCACCGCCGGCACCGGCTCGGAGACGACTGGCGTGGCCATCTTCGACTACGAGGCGCTGCACGCCAAAACCGGTATCGCCCACCGCGCCTTGCGCCCGGCGCTGGGCATCATCGACCCGGACAACACCCGCACCATGCCGCCGATGGTGGCGGCCTGCTCCGGACTGGACGTCCTCTCACACGCCGTGGAGTCCTTCACCGCGTTGCCGTACCACGAGCGCCCCGCTCCAGAGCACCCCGGCCTGCGCCCGGCCTATCAGGGCGCCAACCCCATCTCCGACATCTGGGCCGCAAAGGCGATGACCATGATGGCGGGCGCCATCGCCCGCGTCGTCGACGATCCCGGCGACGATGAGGCGCGCGGCGAGATGCTCCTTGCCGCGGCCTACGCCGGCATCGGGTTCGGCAACGCCGGGGTCCATCTCCCACACGGCATGAGCTATCCCGTCTCCGGCATGGTGCGCGACTACGTCCCCCCCGGCTATCCCGACGACCACCCGATCGTGCCCCACGGCATGTCGGTCATCCTCAATGCCCCGGCCGTCTTCCGCTGGACGGCCCAGGCGAATCCGGAGCGTCACCTGGAAGCGGCGCGGCTCCTCGGCGCGGACACCGCGGGCGCGGCCCCGGAGGACGCGGGCGAGGTGCTGGCCGGGCAGATCGAAACGATCATGCGCCGCGTCGGCATGCCGAACGGCCTCTCTGGCGTCGGGCTCGGGCCGGACGACATCGATGCCCTCGTGGCCGGCACGCTACCCCAGCACCGGGTGACCAAGCTCTCCCCACGCCCCGCAAGCGAATCGGACCTGCGCCAACTCTTCCTGGCGGCCATGCGCTACTGGTAACGGTTTCGCAATCCGGAAAAACACCACCGCGTTCCATGAACTCCCCGCGGCTATCCCCCTCGCCCGCTGCGGTGGGCGAGGGGGAGGGTTCATACGGAATGCGGATGACACTCCCGCAATGGAGTGGAGTGCCGCAGCAAAGCCCCTCTCTCCCATGCCCCAGCTGACATGGGGCGGTATTGGGTTATGGAAACCTCACGCGGCGCCGCAAAGCCCCTCTCCCATCGCAATGGGAGAGGGGTTGGGGTGAGGGCCGGCTGCGGCGATGCTGCCCTCATCCTGTTGAGTATCCGGCGAGGGCCTACTCGGGATCGCGATGGTCCCCGGCCCATCCCAACCCGCCACTGCTGCCGCCTGTAGCGGCCGCCCCGCCGTCGCTGGACAGTCCGATCCACCCACGGCGCTGCAGCAGGGACGCCGACTCCAGGAGGTACGCGCGCCGATTGTATGGATCGCGCGCGACCACGGCGTGCTTGCGCCCGGCGCCTTCCCCGGAGAACCGCTCGGAGGGTGGTTGCGCCGCGGATGTCTCGACGATCGCTCCACTGAACCTTCCTGCATCACGCGGCAACCCGACCGTCGCCAATTCGTGCCCCGGAGCCGAAACACGACTGAACGGGCCGAACGGCGCGGCCGGGTTCGGGCGAACCGCGTCGCGTGCGTTCGGCGCTTCGACGGCGGGTTGGTACGATCCCGCTGACGTCGACCCGCTCGCCATCTCGAACCCGGGCGCCATGGCGCCAAGCAGAAATGCGAGCATGGTGGTCACGAGGACCAGCGCCGCGCCCCGTGCGCCCGTGACCAAAATCGTCCGTGCTGACATCCCGCCCAACCTCGGCCGGCGACCCGGATCGAGGGCGGCGGCATCCGGTCCATACCAGACGCCGCGTCGCCCGGGTCACACCATGGGCCAGGCGCGAGCGTGACGCCTCCGTATCGAGTACGGAGATTCCTACGGAGTTTTCTCGGCGGGCGTTCGGGAATCCGGTCTCACGCGCCGATCCGCGCTTTCAGCGCCCACGGCCAGCAGCGGTGGCCAGCCCTGGAGCCTCCCGGTGCATCGGGTGCAGGGGCCCGCGCCGCCGCGGTGCGTCATGCACCAGCGTCTCTCCGGGACGCCTCATGCAGGAATCGGTCAGCCAGCACCCCGCGCTGCACCTTGCCGGTCGCCGTCTGGGGGAGAGTCTCGACGATCCAGATGCGGCGCGGGACTTTGAAGGGGTCAACCGCTCCAGCATCCACTTTCGCAGGTCCCGTGGCGAAGCCGTTGCCCCCAGCTTCAGCACGACGGCAGCGACGATGTCCTCTCCCAACCGCGCATCGGGCACCGCGAAGACCGCGGCCCTCGCGATGGCGGGGTGGCTGGCCAGGACGAAATCGACTTCCTCCGGGGCGATCTTGTCACCACCCCGATTGATGGTCTCGCTGATGCGGCCGGTCAGATAGAGAAACCCTTCGTCATCCAGGTAGCCATAGTCGCCCGTGCGGAACCAGCCGCCGGGCAGAAAGACCGCGGCGGTGGCCTCGGGGTCGTCCAGGTACCCGGCGAAGACGGTCGGGCCGCGCACCACGACTTCTCCGGCCACGCCGGGAGCCACCTCCCGTCCGGATGCGTCGACAATGCGAATCGCCAGACACCGGGAGCGGCCGCACGACCCTTCACGGCGAACGTGATCATCGAGTCCGAACTTCGCGATGTTGCCAGCCTCCGTCATCCCGTACCCGGTCAACACCGGCGCACGAAGCCGTCGCTCGGCTCGCGCGAGCGTCTCCGGCGGCAGGGCCTGCGCCTCGGCCAGGATCGCTCGTAGTCGAGAATTCGGTCCGGCAATGGCTTCGTGCCCGGCCGCCTCTGCGTGGTCGAGGAGGAGGTTGAGCTCATACGGGGTCAGTACCGCCCAGGTCGGTCGGTGCTCCTGGAGCAGACCGGGGTACGCGCCCGGGTCGAAGCCGCCTGCGACGACGCAAGAACCCCCGCTCAGCAGGGCGGCCAGGAGGTCCGCCAGACCCAGGTTGTGGTGGGTGCCGGCGGTGAGGAGCAAGACATCGTCCGGGGTCAGGAGCAACGAATCGCGTGCTACGCGTACGGCCGTGGTGTAACTGCCGTGCGTGCGCGGAGCCCGTTTGGGGAGCGCGGTCGTTCCCGACGTGTGCTGGATCACGGCGATGTGGTCCGGCCGCGTGGTCGGCCGGTTCGTTGCGAGGATCGTCTTCGCACTGGTGGGGGCCAGCAGATCGGAGACCGTCATCACGGGGATTGCCAGCCGGGCGGCAGTATCGCGTGTCATGGCCTCGATCTGTCCGCCTGTCACCACAAGGGCCGGCCGCAACCGCTCCAGGTCGCGGGGCAGCTCGAGGGCAGACGACGCGGGCTTGAGCGGCACGGCCACCGCGCTGGCCATGACCCCCAGCAACGCGACGCACATCTCCAACCCTGCCGGGAGCACCAGGGCGACCCGGTCCTGACGGACGATTCCGCGCGCAATGAGCCGGTGCGAGATCCGATCGATGGCCTCACGGAGCTCACGATGCGAAAGCTCGCGTCCGTCGATTGAGCGCAGCGCCGGGGCATCTGGAGTCTCCTCCGCCCAGAAGGCGAGCGCATCGGGGATCGTGTCGATGTGGTCAGGCAATCGTCGTTCGTCCCGCATCCGCGTCCCTCGTTCCAGCGGCGGTTCAGGTCACAGCACTTTATCGTTGCCGCCACTCTAAGGCGGCGTGCCAAAGATGTGTCATTCTGAAGGCGAAGCCGAAGAATCTCGTTCTCGGCGAACGGCAGCAGCCTGCGGCCGAGATGCTTCACTTCGTTCAGCATGACACGATTTCTGCACGACGCTGTAGCGGACGTAGCCAGGTCTCTTCCGGGGGTGTTGCGAGCGAGCCGAGGCGTGACGCGGTCACGACGCCTGCACCCGGCGTACACTCTGCCATGCCACCATCATCGCCGACGCACGAGGGAAGGGACGGTCGCTTGGCAGAGTTCAACCCGAATGGCGAAGAGCACGAGGACCGCATCGATGGCCGCGATCCGGCGGTGCGCCGTCTGCTGGCGGCCCTGGCTGCCGATGCCCGCCGCGACCCGACCCGGTTGGCCGCACTCACCGGAATGCCGGAGAAGCAGGTCGCCGCGATCATCGCCCACCTCGAACAGCGGCGGGTGATCCGGGGCTACAAGACCGTCGTCGATTGGGAGCGCCTGGGCGACGAGCGCGTCGTCGCCTTCATCGACGTCAGCGTCTCGCCCCAGCGCGATGTCGGCTTCGACCAGGTGGCGGCCCGCATTTACCGGCATCCGGAGGTGCGCTCGGTCCATCTCGTCTCCGGGGGGCACGATCTGCGCATCATCGTCGAGGCGCCGTCCATGCGCGAGATCGCCCAGTTCGTCTCCGAGAAGCTCGCTCCCATCGACCACGTCACCGCCACCAACACGCACTTCCTGCTCAAGGCCTACAAGGAAGACGGCGATATCCTGGTTGAGGATGCCCCGGCCGACGACCGGTTGCCGGTGACGCCATGACGGAGGTCGGAGGTCGGAGGTCGGAGGTCGGAAGGACGGAGGCTCGGCCGTCCGGGAATTCGTTGCGGCTTTCGCGGGTGGTGGAGGCGGTTCCGCCGTCGGGGATTCGGCAGTTTTTCGATGTTGTATCCCGCATGGAGGACGTCATCTCGCTTGGGGTCGGGGAGCCCGATTTCGGCACCGCCTGGCGCGTGCGCGAGGCGGCCATCTACGGCCTGGAGCGGGGACGCACGACCTATACCGCCAACAGCGGTCTGCTGGAACTGCGGCCGCTATTTCAGCGTCGTTGGCGGCTCGCTACGGGCTGGAGTACGACCCGGACCGTGAGCTGCTGATCACGGTCGGTGTCAGCGAAGGTCTCGATCTGGCGCTGCGGGCACTGCTCGACCCCGGCGACGAGGTCCTCATCCCCGACCCGGCGTATGTCGCCTATCCGCCCTGCGTCTCGCTGGCCGGTGGCGTCCCGGTCTGGGTTCCCGCTCCAGCAGATGATGGGTTTGTGCCAGGCGGCCGATGCCCTGGAGAGAGCGATCACCCCGCGCACGCGGGTGTTGCTCCTCAACTACCCGGGCAACCCGACCGGGGCGGTGCCCGATCGCGCCGCGCTGGACGCCATCGCGGAGGTTGTGCGCCGTCACGACCTGGTCGTCGTCAGTGACGAGATCTACGACCGCCTCTCGTACGACGCGCCGCACGTCCCCTTCGCCACGCTGCCGGGGATGCTGGAGCGGACGCTCCTCCTCAACGGCTTCTCCAAGACCTACGGCATGACCGGCTGGCGCGTTGGTTACGCGGCCGGCCCGCAACCGTTGATCGCGGCCATGACCCGCATCCACCAGTACACCGCGCTCTGCGCCTCGCGCCAGGCCCAGGAAGCGGCCATCGAGGCCCTGCGCGTGCCGGAGCGCGACGTCCAGGCGACCATCGACGACTACGCCCTCCGCCGCCAGGCCATCGTCTCCGGCCTGAACCGGCTCGGATTGGCCTGCCACATGCCAGCCGGCGCGTTCTACGCCTTCCCCTCCATCGCCGCCACCGGCCTCTCCGCCCACGACTTCGCCACGGCTGCTCCACGAGGCCCGGGTCGCCGTCGTCCCCGGCGATGCCTTCGGCCCCGGCGGCGCGGGCCACGTCCGCTGCGCCTACGCCACCGCCTGCCCCAGATCGAGGAGGCCCTGGAGCGGATCGGGCGCTTCCTCGACCGGCTTCCCGCCGTCGACATCGCCGCCCCGATCGGGGCGGCGGAGGGACGTGCTTTGCGCTAGGATTCGAGCACGATCGGGTTCGGTTCCTTGCGATACGCACGGGGATGGGCCGCCGAATACGGCGACCGGTTGATCCAAACCCCGCGAACGGTACGCGTGGCGGAGCCATTGGGCCAATGCGCGAGACTACGTCTTTATTCGCTGCATCGGGGCGGATATACATCGATGGCGAGACTCATCATCTGGCTCCTTGGGCTCCTTGAATTCGGCCCTCCGGGCGGCCTGGATTGAAACCCAGGTGTTCGGGCGCGTACCGGCCGCGCCGTTTCTGGAGTGGATGTCCCGCGGCGCACGGCCATCGGGAGATCGCTGACGATGGCGTCGCTCCTGGCCGGCGCCCTCGGACTCGCGTTCTATGCTTTCGCTCGCGGCCGGCACCTGGGTGATCGTGGTCGCCCTGGTCGGCGCCGGGATGCTCGCGGTTGGGTGCAGCCGCGCCATCGCCAGTTTCTGGTGGCCCTTGGCCCTCGCCGGAGCCCTGCTCGCCTTGGGCCTGTGTCTGTCTTCCTCCCCGAACCCTGTCCCCGTGGGCGTCGGTCATCGACACTGGAGAGCCAGCCAGCCATCGTCCTGGCGGGTGGTAGACGTCGTGGTGCTTCCTGTTGGCGGCGTGGTCGTCCGCGGTGACCGATCGGCGCGCTCCGCAGGCTCGAAGAACTCCGGCAGCAACCATGAGCACGGATCTGGTTGCTCGCGGCGTTGATCCTCGTGTTCGTCGTGGCCGCGTTGTTGACCCGGTTCGCTGCCGGGTTTGTTCCTCGACGCGATCGACCTGCTCGTCATGCGCTTGCCAATCCGGCCATTTCTGGCCATCACGCCCAGCCGAGATCCGGTCGTGCAGTCGCTTCGTCATGGGCGGCGGTGCTCGTCTGCGGGTTTCGGCTTGATCCTGTCCCTTTCTCGCCAGACCGGGCTCTGGATCGTCTGGCCGGCGGCCGCGCTGGTCCTCTTCCTGGCCATGGGTTTCGGCGTGGCGTTTGCGACGATGCTGTGGCCGTTAGTCTTGACGGCCGGATTCGTCGTCTTGCGGGTCACCCTGGGTCTGCTGGAGCGGGCAGGCGGCGAGCCCGTCCCGTTCTCGGGCGACGGACCCCGATTTCGATCCTGAACGTGATGATCGCCCTGACCGCCCTGCTTGTCGGGGTACGCCTCGACGCTCGCCGTGCGCGCCCGAAAAGCTGCCGAGAAGCAGACCGGGCGCCATTGACGGCAGCGCCGCTCACCCGTAGCCTGCCGCTCGTCGGAGAATCGAACGCGTCCGTGGGCTCAGGTCTGGAGCCGGAGGAGAAACCATGCCAGAGATGACCGGGTGGGAAGCCGTCGTACTCGCCATGAAGGCGGAAGGGCGTGCCGTACGTCTTCGGGCTTCCCGGCGACCCGCGCCACCTCTACGACGCCCTCGCCGCCGCCGAGCCAGACGGCGGTCCCCGCCCGGTCGGCGTCCGCTTCGAGACCTCCGGCGCGTTCATGGCCATGGCCTACGCCCGCGTGACGAACCAGCTCGCCGCCTGCTTCGGCTGTCCCGGTCCCGGCATCGCCAACCTGGTCCCCGGCATCCTGGAGGCGCACTCCGGCTGCACCCCGATGCTCGTCCTCGGCGTGCGCTCCCCGCGGCAGACCTACGGCAAGGGATCGTTCCAGGAAACCGACCACCTCGCCATGCTCTCCTCGATCACGAAGTGGGCCACCACTGTCGAACTGGCGGAGAATATCCCCTGGGTCATGCGCCGCGCCGTCCAGCTCGCCACCAGCGGCCAACCGGGTCCGGTCTACGTCGAGCTCCCCGGCGACATCGGCCTGGGCGTGTGGGACATCCCCGCGTACTCGCGCTCGTTCCCCGTACCGCGCCCTGCCCCCGATCCGTCGTCCATCGCCGCCGCCGCCGACCTTATTGCCGCCGCCAAGCGGCCGCTGCTCATCACCGGGGGCGGTGTGATCCTCTCCGGCGCCGGCAGCGCCGTGAACCGGCTCTCTCGCCACTACGGCATCGCCCTCCAGACGACACCCGCCGGCCGCGGCTCGGTGGCGGAAACCCACCCGCTCTTCTGCGGCCTGACCGGTCTCTACCGCACGACATTCCCGCGCCGCGTCTACGAAGCGGCCGATCTGATCATCACCGTCGGTTCGCGCATGGAGGAGTTCCAGGGCGGATTCCTCCCCTCGCCCGGAGGGCGCGAAGCTGATCCAGATCGACATCGACCCCTTCGAGTTGGGTCGCAACTGGGAGCCGGACGTTGCCATCCAATCGGATGCCCGCCTGGCGATCGAGGCGCTCTTCGACGCGCTCGAAGCGCGCGAGGTGACTTCCGATATCGACTTCACGTCCGAGATCCACGAGGGCCGCATGGCGGCGACGAAGGCCGCCTGGGCCGAGTGCGACGCCGCGCTCGACAGCGGCGAGATGCCCCTGAAGGGCAAGTCGATCATCCACGAGATCAACCGCGTCTTCGGCACGAACACGATCCTGGTCAAGGAGAACGGCGGTCAGGATTTGTGGGCCTACTTCTGGCCCTACTACCAGGTGCTCGACCCCGGCTGCTGCGTGCCACCCGCCGAGCAGACCGCCATGGGCTACGGCATCGTCGGCGCCATGGCGGCCAAGCTGGCCCGCCCCGACCGCCAGGTGGTCTGCACCACCGGCGACGGCGCCTTCCAGATGCAACTGCACGAGCTGGGCACCGCGGTGCAGGAAGGCACTCGCCGTCACCTGGGTCGTCCTGGACGACAGCGCCTTCGGCTGGGTGCAATGGATCCAGAAGCGCACCGAAGGCCCGATCGTGGCCACCCAGTTCGCCCCCGGCACCGACCTCGCCGCCTCGGCGCGTGCCGCCGGCATCGAGGCGATCCGCGTCGAATCCGCCACCGGCCTGCGCCCCGCATTGGAAGCCGCCAAACAGGCCAATGCCTACGGCCGCCCCTTCGTCGTCGTCGTCCCCGTCGATCAAGCCCACCACCACGCCGAGTTCGACCGCTTCCACGGCTTCGAACCCGCCGTCGATTCCGCCACCGCCTGATCCTTGCAGCCGAGGCCAAAAAAGCCCCTCTCCCATCGCAATGGGAGAGGGGTTTGGGGTGAGGGTCGTTAATCCGCCGCCGACGCCACCTTCGCCCGCACCCGCGTCAAAAAATGCGCGTAGTCCGGGTTCCGGCCCCGCACCGTCTCGAAGAACATCTCCCGAATCTTCATCGTGATCGGGCCGGGGATGCCGTCGCCCACCGGGCGGCCGTCGATGCTGGTGATCGGGGCGATCTGCACCCCCGTCCCGCAGAAGAACGCCTCGTCGACGATGTAGAGCTCGGAGCGGTCGATGTTGCGCTCCTCGATCGGGATGCCCTCGTCGCGGGCGAACTGCATCATGGTGCGCCGGGTGATCCCCTCCAGGATGTCGCCGGTGATGGGGGCGGTGACCAGCGCGCCGTCGCGGACCAGGAAGAGGTTGCAGCCGCTGCCCTCGGCCACGTGGCCGTGCCCATCCAGCAGGATCGCCTCGTCGGCGCCCTTCTCCTCGGCCTCGTCCTTGGCCAGCGCCGAATTGATGTAGCCGCCGGAGAGCTTGCCGCGGCCCGGCACGGCGTTGTCGGGCAGCCGCTGCCAGGAGGAGACGGCCGCCTTCACCCCGGATGTGGTATCGAGATAGTCCCCAAGTTGCAGCATGTAGATGGCCAGCTCGTTATCGAGCCCGTTCAGTCGCGGCGTGAGCTGCACCGACGACTTGTAGACGAAGGGCCGGATGTAGACATCGCCGTCCGGCGCATTCTTCTCCACCAGATCGACGATGGTCTGCGCCAGCGTCTCCCGCGTGAAGGGAAGCGTCGCCCGCAGCAGCTTGGCGGAGTTCAGCAGCCGCGCCGCGTGCTCCGGCAACCGGAAGATGTTGATCGTCTCGCCGTCGGCGTCCAGATACCCGCGGATGCCCGCGAAGGCCCCCGTCCCGTACTGCACGGCGTGCGTCCCGACGCTGATCTTGGCATCGGCAAAGGGGACGAATTGCCCCTCGAAGAAGGCGTATTCCAGCATCGGCGATGAGCTCATGGCGCGGCAGTCTCCTGAGTCCGTGTGACACGATCCCGGTTCGGCAGGTGACAGAAACTGCCGAGCTCGGTGGGAACGTGGGTGATTATCGCACGGTAGCGGGGCTCAACGAGGCTCCTGGAGCGAGATAATCCGGTGGCGCAAGTTTGCCCGCATCGCGGATCTCGGCAGGGAGGGATTGTTGGCCCGACAAGTCGATGTTGAGTTTTTGGACACTCTGAACAGATTCGGGGACGTCATGCGCGTCCGGATGACCCGAAATCGGAAGTGGGTTGTGGACTTTGTGGTGCAATACGAGGCTTTGATCGACGATGCGTTCTTTGCGGTTGTTCGACACGATGGCAGCCACGGCGTTCCTCACCGCGATCTCCTCGACTGGTCCGGCGAGACGATCGACAAACGTTGGGCGTCAGCTGGAACCACCATGAACGCCGCCTTTACCGACGCGATGCATGATATTCGGTCAAACTGGGAGTACTATCGTGAGGACTTTTTCCGGAGGCGGCCATGATCGACGCAACGACCCAGTTGACCGAAGAAGATATTGCGCACACAAACGCGAATCTTGATCTCCTCTCCGAGTTTGTTCAGGAATTCCTCGACCTTCCAGACGACGCCGAGCTTTTTCCGGAAGGCGCCAATGTCGTCTTCCTCCCGCCGGAAGACCGCGGTGATCGCTGGCTGGTCGAAGCGAACCTTCGCATCGCCAGGAAGCTGGCGGCCGAGGGCAAGACGGTCTGGATCTGGACGATCGGGTCGGGCAGGGCCACAACCTTGCAGGATTACGAAGTCCTGCTCGCAACCGAACCGAGCCAGCGTTAGTCGCGCTGCCTTGCCTGACCTGCTTGGCCGAAGTCAGTCGAGCTTGAAATACTTGAAACTCTCCACACACTCCCCATTCCCCGGGTGCTGCTCCGCCGTTTCCTTCGCCCACTGCCGGACCATCGGCTCGAAGTCCCAGTCGCCGAGTTGGGAGGCGTGGGCGCGCAGCGAATCGAGCTTGCGCTCCATCTGGGCGGTGATGTCGATGGCCGTGTCGGGCTCCTGCGCCCCGGCCAGGTAGATCTCGCGCACCTTGTGCGGCTCCAGCCCTTCCGCCAGCAACTCCGGAAATGTCAGCCGGTCGCGCGCGGCCGGGAACACGGCGGCCAGGGTCGCTTCGCCGGCCGCGCGGTGGTCGGGGTGGTTGATGTACTGCGTATCGACCCAGCGCACCGTCGGATCCTGGCACACCACCACGTCCGGTTTGAGCGTGCGGATCATGCGCGTCAGCTCCCGGCGCATCTCCAGGTTCGGCTCCAGCTCCGCGTCGGGATACTTCATGAAGATCACATCCCGCACGCCCAGGATGCGCGCCGCTTCCCGCTGCTCGGCCTCGCGTGTTTCCACCAGGCGTTCCGACGTCATTTCGGGATCGTCGCTCCCCTTGTCGCCGGAGGTGAGCAGCACGTAGACGACCTCGTGCCCCTCGTCCGCCCAGCGGGCCACGGCGCCAGCGCAGATGAACTCCGCGTCGTCCGGGTGCGCCATGAAGACGGCGATCTTCTTGGGTCCCGTCGGCTCGTCGCTCGTGTCGGCGGCGTCGCGCGCGACCTGTACCGCCTCGGCGTCCACCGCCGCCGACGGCTCGCTCGGCGCCGCGTGTCGATGTGTCTCGTTCATCCTCTCCCCATTTCGATACCCAGCCTGCCTCTCACAACCGCTCGATTGTGCGAGACGCCGCCCTCTTCTGCAATCCCCGCCAGTACCCAATAGCCGATAGCCGATAGCCATAGCTCAGCATTGGGGTATCGTCTCTGTCATGAAGTTGAGTCGGGGCGCGCCGCGCTCCACTCGCTAGAAAGCAGCGATCATGTCCAGTTCCCTGCCTCCCACCGGAGGCGAGTTGACCAAAGAGCGCGTGCTGGAGGCGGTCTCCGGCGTGCAGGAGCCGGCCGTCGGCCGCGGTCTCGTCGAGTTGAAGATGATCCCCGCCGATCGAGATCGACGGGTCGCGCGTCAACCTCACGGTGGAGCTCCTCTCTCCCATCGCCCCGTACCGCGACAAGATCGAGCAAGAGCTGAAGACCGCGGCGGGTGCGATTCCCGGCGTCGAGCAGGTCGACGTCACCTTCCTGACACGGGTGCGGGCCTCCGGTTCCGGCAAGACCGACGCCGACCCCATCGCCGGGGTGCGCAACACGATCGCGGTCGCTTCCGGCAAAGGCGGCGTCGGCAAATCGACGGTGGCGGCGAATCTGGCCGTGGCCCTGGCCAAGGCGGGGGCCAAGGTCGGCCTGCTCGATGCCGACGTGTACGGGCCGAGCATTCCGCTGATGATGGGGCAGGCGGCCAAACCCCTGGTGCGCGGCGGCAAGATCGTGCCGCTGGAGGCGTATCGGGGTGAAGGTGATGAGCATCGGCTTTCTCCTCGACCCGGAGAAGGCGCTCATCTGGCGCGGCCCGCTGGTGGCGCAGCTCATCACCCAATTCCTCAACGACGTGCTCTGGGAAGACCTCGACTACCTGGTCATCGACCTGCCGCCGGGCACCGGTGATGTCCAGCTCACCCTGACGCAGCGCATCCCGCTCTCCGGGGCGGTCATCGTCACCACGCCGCAGGAGGTGGCCCTGGCCGACGCGGTCAAGGGGTTGAAGATGTTTCAGGAGGTGAAGACGCCGGTCATCGGCATCATCGAGAACATGAGCGGGTTCGTCTGTCCGTGCTGCAACACCGTGACCCCGATCTTCGGCGAGGGTGGCGGGCGGCGTACCGCGGAGGAGCACGGCGTGCCGTTCCTGGGCGAGGTGCCGATCGAGTCGCGGGTGCGCGAGGGCGGCGACACCGGGCAGCCGATCGTGGCCGCCCACCCCGATTCCGAAACCGCCAAGGCGTTCGAGCATCTGGCCGAAGCGGTGGCCGTGCAACTCGCCCGCGACGCGGCCAACAAACCGCGCAAGCCGATGATCCGGCTGATGCAGCGCCCGACAGGATGATCCCCGGAACTCCGGGAGCGACCATGGATACCTCGTACGACGCGATCGTCGTCGGTCTCGGCGCCATGGGCAGCGCGACGCTCTACCAGTTGGCGAAGCGCGGCGCCAAGGTGCTCGGTATCGAGATGTTCCAGCCGGGTCACGATCAGGGCTCGTCGCACGGGTTCCACCGCATGATCCGCAAGTCGTCGTTTCAGGACGACGGCTATGTCCCGCTGGCCGATCGCGCTTTCGCCCTCTGGCACGAGGCGGAGAAGGCATCGGGGGAGAAATTGCTCCACATCACCGGCGAGGTCTGGTTGCTCCACGGAGATGGCAATCCGGGTTACCGCGCCGGGGTCGGATCGCTCCATCGAACGCGGGTTCCGAATCGTCCTGAGCGAACGGGACCTGACCGAAAGTTTCCCCGGATTCCGCCTCCACGACAGTATGACCGCGCTCTACGAAGCGGACGTCGGCTACATCCGCTGCGAGGCCGGCATCATCGCCCACGTGGCGCTGGCGAAGCAGCTTGGCGCAACGATCAGGCTCGGGGAGGAAGTGCTCGGCTGGGCGGCGGATGGGGACGGAGTCCGAGTGGAAACGGATCGCGGCGCGTTTCGGGCCGCTCGCCTGGTCGTCACTGCCGGTCCCTGGGCGGAAGAGCTGCTCGGGGATCTGGGTCTTCCCGATGCAGGTAGAGCGACGGGTCAACGCCTTCTTCATGCCGACGCGACCCGAACTGATGGTCGGTCGAGCGTGGCGCGCCCGATTTTCTGCTCGACGTACCGGAGGGGAGTTTCTACGGCATGCCGTCGGTCGGCGACATCGGGGTCAAGATCGGCGTCAGCGCTGGCGAGGCCACGACCGCCCGCACCATCCGCCGCACGATCGACGACGCCGAGATCGATTTCCTGCGGGCCAAGCTCGACCGCTACCTGCCAGGCGCCAGCGGCCCCGAGCGACGACGCATCACCTGCATGTGCACCTACACCGTCGACCACGATTTCGTTATCGACCGCCACCCCGGCCACGATCAGGTGGTCTTCGGCTGCGGCTTCTCCGGCCGCGGCTACAAGTTCGCCCCGGTCGTCCCCGAAATCCTGGCCGACCTGGCCGCGGATGGGCAAACGCGGCACGGCATCGGCTTCCTGGCGTCGACCCGATTCTCCGCGGCCGTCGCAGGAGACTGACCGGGCCGGCCACGCCCTTTCGCGGCGCTGCCGCACGGCGATGTTCTGTGCTGCTGTCCTACCCGGCCGCGAAGGCGCGCGACGGGGTTGACGCGCGCGGTGCGACGACCCATCATCGACATCGTCGCTTCGCGCCGCCGACCACGCCTGCTGAGCCATGCCCGCGCATCCCGAACCCGCCGGTCGCCCACCTATCCCCCTCATACCGCTGATCGAACGGCGCGCCGCCGTCCGGCTGCCCCAGCCTCTGACGTCGCTTCACGGCCGTGCGCGGGAAGTCGAGGCGATTGGCGGACTGCTTGGGCAGGAGACGATTCGGCTCGTGACGCTGACCGGTCCGGGTGGCGTCGGCAAGACGCGGTTGGCCATCCGGGTCGCCACGGAGCTGGCCGAAAGGTACGCCGATGGCGTCGGGTTCGTGCCGCTGGCTCCCGTTTCCGATCCCGACCTGGTGCCCGCGGCGATTGCGCAGGCCCTGGAGGCGCCGGAGGCTGGCCGGACATCGGTCATGGCCGCGCTGGTCGCGTATCTGCGCGACAAGCGCTTCTTGTTGGTCCTCGACAACGCCGAGCATCTTCCGGACGCCGCCTTGTTGTTCGCCGATCTGCTGACCGCCGCGCCCCGGCTCTCGCTCCTGGTCACGAGCCGCGCCCGGCTCGGCCTGCACGGGGAGCAGGAGTTCCCGGTCAAGCCCCTGGCCACTCCCGATCCGGCGAAGGCGCCCACGCCATCGGACTTGGCCGAATTCCCCAGCGTGCAGCTCTTCGTCACCCGCGCTCAGGCGCTGCGGCCCGGTTTCGCCGTGACCACGGCGAACGCCGCGGCCGTGGCGGGCATCTGCGCGCGGCTGGACGGGCTGCCGCTGGCCCTGGAACTCGCCGCGGCCCGCATCGCGCACCTGCCGCCGCAGGCGCTGCTGGCTCGGCTCGGCCAGAGCCTGCCGCTCCTGGCCGGCGGTCCGCGCGACCAGCCTGCCCGGCTGCAAACGATGCGCGACGCGATCGCCTGGTCGGACGGTCTCCTCTCTCCGGTCGACAAGTCGTTGTTTCACCTGCTGTCGGTGTTCGCCGGCGGGTTCACGCTCGAAGCCGCGGAAGCGGTCGTCCAATGCGCCGGTGTGCCGGTCCCGAGCGCCTTCGACGGCATCGCCTCATTGATCGATCGGAGCCTCCTCGAGCAGACCGCCGACGCCGGCGACGAGCCGCGCTACGCCATGCTGGAGACGATTCGCGACTATGCGCAGGAACACCTGGCGGCGAGCGGCGGAGCTGAGCGGGCGCGCCGATGTCACGCCGCCTACGTGCTCGACCTGGCGCGGTCGCTCGCGGCGCGGCTCACGGATGCAGGCATGGCCGCAAGCCTGGCGCGGCTCTCGGCGGAGCTTCCAAACATCCGTCTGGCGCTCGCCTGGACCCTGAATCAGGGGGATGCGAGCGTGGCCCTGCGAGTGGCCGCCGCGCTCTACCCGTTCTGGAATCTGCGCGGGCATCTGAGCGAGGGGCGGCGCTGGTTGGAAGCGGCGATGGCCGCCTCACCAGAAGTGGCGAACGTCCGGATCGACGGAATGCTGGCCATCGCCGGATTGGCCGCGCTGCAGGGCGACAACACCGCCGCCCAAACCCACGCCGAGGGTGGATTGGCGCTGGCCAGGGCGCATGGCTATCCGTTTGGTGAGTACCGCGCCCAGTTCTTGCTCGGCATTGCCGCCGAGTGGCGCGGTGACGTCGATCTCGCGGCGTCGTTCTATCGGGCGTCCCTGGCGCATCGGGACCAGCTCCGGGAGCGGCACTGGGTCGCGCGATCGCTTGTGTCCCTGGCGGACGCCGTGTACCTCCAGGGCGATCTGGTCCAAGGAGCGGCGCTGGCCGAAGAAGCGCGCCAGGTCGCGCGAGAGACCGGGCACGCCTGGACAGAGGGGCTCGCGCTCGGCGTTCTGGCTCAGATCGCGATCGATCAAGCCGATTTCAGGCGGGCCATCAGGCTCTGCCAGGATACCCTCGACGTCTCGCGCGCCCTTGGTGATCGGCGAGGCATCGCCGGCGTGTTGGGAACGATCGCGGGGTTGTTCCTGGCAGCGGGTCGCCCGCGCTCGGCGGTCAGGTTTCTGGCAGCAGCCCGGACCCTCGCGAGCAGCATCGACCTCGCCTCCATCGCGCACTACCTCTATTACGAGCGCGTCCTGGCCGCCGCTCGCGACCGTCTCGATCCGGAAGTCTTTGCCAGCGCATGGAGGGACGGCCTGTCGCTACCCGTCGAGCAGGCGTTCGCAGAGGCATTCGCGGAGGCGGAACTCATCGCGGGCGAGGCCGAGGCGGCAACGCGCAAGAGCGCCGAGCTTTCGCCGCGCGAGCTCGAGGTGCTGCGATTGCTCGACTCCGGTCGCACCAACAAAGAGATTGGCGATGCGCTCTTCATCAGCCACCGTACCGTCAACGCGCACGTCACGCACATCTTTGACAAGCTTGGCGTTCATTCCCGTGCCGAAGCAGCGGTCGAGGCGGTGCGACGCGGTCTGAACCCCGCGGACTCGCCGAACCCTTCCCCGAATAGGTAAGTCGAATCGGTCGCTTACCCGATGCGCCGCCCGCCGTGGCGGCGCAGGATGGGGCATGCCGCAAGGCATCGTCTGGTCGTCCTCGTGAAAGGAAAGGGTTCGGATGCGATCGATTGCTTTCGCGACGGTCGGGCTCACGCTCATTCTCGCCAGCGCTGTCCTCTCCGCCGCATTGCCCTCCACGGCCCAGGAGGCGACCCCCGCCATCGGCTCCGTCGGCGTGAGCGGCGGCGCCGTGGGTTCCGGCGAGCCGGACGCGGCCCCCGGGCATATCCTGTCGTTGCGGCGCGGCATCTTCGAGCCAAGCGGCATCGTGCCGCTCCACCATCACCCCGGCGCCCTGGTCATCTACGTCGAGTCCGGGGAGCTGACCTACACCGTTTCCGAGGGCGAAGCGCTGGTCACCAGGTCCGCGCAGGAGGGAACTCCCGCCCCCACTGAGCGTATCGGACCCGGGACTGCGGCGGTCTTGCGGCCGGGCGACGTCGTCTACGAAGAGGGCGTGGTCCACGTCACCGAGAACCTGGGCGACGAGCCGGCCGTCATCTGGATTGCGGCGCTCACCGCGACGGATGAGCCCTTGACGCAGTTCCACGAGGCGGCGACACCGGCGGCGTCATAGGGTGGAGACGCGGAGGGGCTGCTTCGTGGAGGCCCCTCCGCGCTTCTTCCGTGCAAAGGAATTCGCCATGTCTGCCAGGAGACCACTATGGACAGCGACCACTTCGACCGCCTGACCCGGATGCTTGGCCGCCGCTTCCCCCGCCGCCGGGGAGTCGTCCTCCTCTCGGCCCTGAGCCTCGGTCTCGCCGCGGGATCGCCGCGCCACGCGGCCGAAGCCCGCAGGAACAAGCACAGGGGCGAGGTCAGGTGCAACGGCGCGTGGGTCAAGCGTTGCGCCATTGGGGCTGTCATGAGCCCCGCGGATTGTACGTGCTCCTGCTTCCCGCCCGAGGTCCTTGTCACCAGATGCAACCGATGTGTCCCGCCCGGTGGCTGCTGCCCGGATGAGAAGCGATGCGGCGGTAACTGCATCCCCCAGGAGGACTGCTGCGACGCCACCGAGCGCACGTGCCGGAAGACGATCAGGAAACGCGGCAAGAAAAGGACCGTCACCTTCTGCGTGACCAGACCCGCCTGCTGCCCCGGCGAGCAGACGTGCCCGATCGCGGCGGAAGGGTGCTGCAATCCGTTGGGCGGAGAGGTATGCACCGAGTTTGACGGCTGCTGCAATCCCCTGGCTCGTGACGAGGTCTGCGACGGGAAGTGGTGCTGCCCAGAGAACGAAAAATGCTGCCCGGGAGAGGGGTGCGTCCTCAAGACGCAGTGCTGCGCCGCCGGTGCCTCCTCCTGCCCCTCCGACCCGAAGGGGTGCTGCGAGGCCAACGAGAAGTGCTGCGCCGGGCTCGGCTGCCGGCCGACGACGGACGCGTGCTGCGTCCTCACCTGCCCATCGTCCCCGACCGGGTGCTGCCAGCAAGACGAGAAGTGCTGCCCAGACGAGGGCTGCATCCCCGACACCGAGGAATGCGAGCAGGCCAGCTGTCCCCAAGGACAGCAGCCGTGCGGCGATGCATGCTGCACAGCCGACAGAACGTGTTGCAATAATCCTGGTAGTGGGTTTGGCCGGTGCTGTCCCGCGAACTCCACCTGCTACGAAGGCGGGGCCAACGATGTGCCAGCGTGCTGTGGGTCAGGCACCGTCGGGTGTCACGGCGATTGCTGCAACGACAACACCTCGCTCGTCAAATGCTGCGACAAGTCCAACGGGCAGACGCACTGCGTCGCGGTCTTTGCCGAGTGCCCGGCGTGAACGCGTTCCTGGCCGGCCGCGTTGCGCCGCGCCTCGACCGGGCTGGACGCGACCCAGCGGAACCAACGGCTCGCCCGACGGTTCCTGATCAAGATCGGCGGCCGCGTCCGTGAGCTTGCCACGCGCGTCCATCCCCGGCTGGCCTCCAGTCATCCAAGTGAGCCGCTCTGGCACTGCCTCGCGACCCGTGAGGGCCGCTTATGAATAATCCGGGTTAGTCCTGATCGAGTTGGGCTTGGTGACGCCAGCGCGCCGGCGAACAGCGCTGCGGGTCGTGGCCGCCGCCGGTCTTATCGGATGGTCCGGCGGCGACGTGGCGGCGAAGAAAGTGTCCTGCAAGAAAACCAGGAAGCGACGTCCGCGGCGGGTGGACAGATGCAAGGAGCAGGTGGAGCAGTGCGAGGCAATGGTCGCGCGGCGATGCACGATCGACGGTTTGCCGCTACAGATTTGTCTGGACGATCTGCTCCCATGTCGCCAACCCCTGATGCAGTGCGACGCAGTCGCCAGCTCGTCGTGCTTCCTCGGCTTTGTTCCGAAGTAAACCGAAGCCCCAGCAAAGCCGGTGGACGACGCGATCCTTCCGGCGCGGAGCAGATGCGGGCAGCGGGATACCCACGAAGAGGGGCTCGGAGTGCTCCGAGCCCTTCTTCCTCATCCACCCGTGAATGTCGCGGGGCAGGTTACTCCTCGTACGGCGCCGCGCCTTCGGGGACCACGTTGACGGCACGCTGGCGGCTGGGGTCGCGCGGGTCCGGAGTCACGTCGAAGGTGACGCGCTGCCCGACCTGCAGCATCTCGAAGCCGCGGTTGGCGACCGCGGAGTGGTGGAAAAACAGCTCGCCGCTCGACGTGTCGCCGTCGGGCTCGATGAACCCGAAGCCGCGGTCGCGGAGCGTCTTGATCGTACCCGTTGCCATTGTTTCGGCCTTCCCTCTCCTGCACTGCTTGCGCGGCGCCACGGCGGCGCCAGCGCTCTGGGTCGGAGTCCCTCCTCCCCAGTGTTGTAGCGAGTTCCGGTTGGCACAGAGCGCCAACCGGATCATGCCCTATGGTAGTCCGCCCCTCCCGGCTGTTACCGGTGGCGGATCGTGATGCGGTCGCGCGTCAAGTCATGTTTCGACGACTCGACCACCCGGCGGCACGCGGATCGCGTGCATTCGTCTCTTGCCGCCCAGGTGCCCGCGCTCCGATTGCCCACTGTCCAGCCCGATGATGAACCCGGCGTGGGGCTGCACTGCGACAATCATTCCGCCCGTGGTCACCGCGTTCGAGCGCTCCCGGCATGACCGGACGGAGCGGCGTTCGGTACTGCGGCTCCTTTGCCACGGCAACCTCCGCGTCCGCAACGGATACTACTGTACCCGCTCAGGCAATCAACTTGCTCGCTCGGCCGGATTGACGCTCGCCTCGACCGGCCGTGCGCCGGTTTCCCGCCGTGGCGTGCGCGCCATCGGCAGAGGGAGCGGAGCCCGTGGCTGCATGAGCAGCGCGCGCAGCTTGGCGCATTCGTCCTCCGCCAGCCAGGCGTCGGCATCGCCCTTGATTGTGTCGAGGAGCCCGGATAGCTCGTGGTGCGCCGAACCCCAGGCGCCGGCCCAGATGGCGGTCCCGGTCACCGGGATACCACATGAGCTGCACTCGAAGGCCGCGAGGCACCAGAACCGGGGTTGGTTCGGGTCACGCACCGGCGCCACCCGATACAGCCGCTGGTCGTCGCCCACGCGCAGAAAGAGACCGAGCCCGCCGGCCCCTCGCAACTCGATGACCTGAATTCGCTTGTCCTCCATCAGGACGCCCCGATCGGGCGCTCGCGGAGGGGAGCGGCACACTCACGACGGTGATTGGAATCCTTGGGCCGGGCGGTCGCGCGATTTGGGTGGTCGGTCATCCTCACCTCCGACTGTCCGCGGTCCGGAGCGGCCACGAACTCGCACGACGGTGACGATGCCGCGTGGCGGCTTCGATGCACGCACCTATCGCTCGATAACGCCCGAGGAAAACATCCTGAACGCGTGCAGCGCGAGCGTACCATAAACGAAGGAAGTCGGGCCGTCGCGGTGGAAGGGGTCAGGGTGGTGGCTGGCGATCGCCGCCAGCCCATCCAGCCGCATCCTGTTCGACTTCGTTCCTACCCCCGACATCCGCGTCTGGCCTCGTTCGTGCGCTATCGTACCGGCTGAATGACGACTTCTCGATTGGTGTCGTAAGAGTAGGTGGATGCGATGGCGGTTGTTCAGCGATCGGAGCCCACGCCGGGGCGTGGGACCGATGGCGGCCCACTCGGCGGTGTACTCACCAGGGTGAAAGACATTCGTGAGGGGTTGGCCAGCTTCCACGCGACCCAGCAGCGGGAGCACGCGGGGTACGCGTTGCTGGCGGCTATTGCTCAGGCTATCCACGAGCACAAACCGGCAAACCTCGCCAAGCAGTCGGCCTATTCGCTCCTCTACGCGGTGCCCTCAATCGTGATCGTACTCATCTCGCTCGTGGCCATCGTGGACAAGAACACTGACGCAGGGATCTCAGATGCGCTGCAACGCCTCATCGCCGAGCAAGCCCCGGAGGAAATTCAACCCCTGCTCTCCGCGCTGGTGCAGAACGCGTTCGTCGAAATCAGCGAGCAGCAAGCGATCGTGGCGGCGATCGTCTCGCTGGGGATCGCGGTCTGGGGCGGCGCGGGCGGAATCGGGGCGCTGGTCCACGCCATCAATACCGTCTACGACATCCGCGAAACCCGACCGTTCTTCAAGGCCACCGGGCTCAAGCTCGGGTTGCTCCTGCTAGACGGTGTCCTGGTGATCGGATCGTTCTTCCTGCTCACCTTCGGGCGCCGGGTGGGGGAGTGGCTGGTCGGCATCGTCGGCTACGGCACGGCACTGGTGAACTTTCTCCTCTCCGGCTCGGTCTGGGCGGCACTGATGCTGACCGCGGCGCTGCTTCTGCTCTACTGGTTCGCGCCGAACATCGCGCATTCGTTCCGCTGGATCCTGCCCGGCACGGCCGTTGCCACGCTCGGGATCCTGATCGTCTTCGCCGCGCTCGATTTCATCTTCTCCATCTCGAATCCGGGGGCCGCGTTTGGCGCGGCGGGGAGCGTCCTTATCCTGCTCTGGCTCCTCTTCGTCGGCAGCGTCATCGTCGTCGTGGGGGCCGTCGTCAACGCCGTCGTCGGGCGCCGCTACGACCGCAAGCTGAGGGCGGAGTTGCGCCAGCACCCCGACAAGCGGCTGGATCGCCCGCGAATCGCCGTCAGCGATTACCGCTAACCCGAGGAGAGCGCCCCCCGTGTCATACGGAGGAACGAAGCATCTCGGCCCAGGGGCAAGACGCCCGAAGAGAAAAAGAATCCTCGCCAGAGACCTCGGAATAACTCGGGCCTGTCTACCCGATGCAATTTTCCGGACGGTTCCGATACCAGAACGTTAACCGCCACAGCGGCAAGAACCCCATGCGATCGTAAACCGGGCGACCGTCGTCCGAGGATAAAAGCATCGCCGGGAGGGAGGGGTCGGCTAGCGCGGCGCGCCAGGTCAGGGCTTCGCCGTAGCCGCGACGCCGCGCGTCCGGCATCGTCGCCACCAGCGCCACGTTGTTGATGCCATGGTCGACCCAGACCGCGGATGCGGCGACCGGCCGCTCATCGACCCAACCAACCCATTGCTTGCCCCTCGGCTCCTCGAGCCAGCGGGGGTTGACGAGCGCCCCCGGTCCCGCGTCCTGAAGGCCCTCCATCGGGAATCCTTCGATCGCCACTCGCTCCCAGGCATGAAGCCCGGCCAAATCGCCCACTTCCTCAACCCGAAGCTCCGCGGGGGGTGGATTTGGGACCGCTCCGATTGGAAGAAGGTGCAGGGGAGGGTGGCCCGCCAGCGTCCATCCATACGGGCTCAGATCGCCAGTTGGCCAGGCGGAAATCAGGATGACCTCCCCACGGCGCGTGGGATCGTCGAAGGCAAAAAACGCTTCGATCTCGGCCAGCGTTGTCGGCGCCGACTCCGCGGTCAGCGGTTGCAGCAGAGTGGCGCAATTCGAGTGAGCCGAGGGGCGACCGCTGTCCGCGAGCGCAACGGTTGGGATCACCTTGCTCGGGCCACCGACCGTGCGGTCGATGGCGGCGCACATCCCCGCCCAATTGAGGAGAAATCGACGCTGGTACGAATCGTTGGCCGGCGTCGTTGGCAGCCATCCGGTTTCCAGCTCTGGCAGGGGAGTATCTACGGTGGTCCATCCTTTCGCATGGCAATCAAATCAGACCGTGCCGGCCACGGCGTGCGCCGCGCCTGGGTTGTTTTTCTCTCCGGCCGTGAATGGGTTGGCCCAGGTCACGGCCGCGTCGTGGAACCGCGTCGGCCGGAACGGCTCCAGGTCGAATCCCGGCTCGTCGCCGTTGAGGAGGCCCGCGATGACACGGCCAACAATGACGCCCCAGGATAACCCGCCGCCATTGAACCCCGCGGCGACGGTCAGTCCGGGCGCCGCGTCGTAGCGGCCGATCAGCGGCAACCCGTCCGCCGTGAACCCCATGATGCCGGACCACGCCCGCACCACACGCGCCGTTCCACGCAAGGTTGGAAAGAGTCCCGTCAGGCAGCGGGCGATGCCGGCCAGCACCGGGAGCGTGGTTTCCTCGCGGTACGTGCCCAGCCCCTCGTTCTCATCGAAGCGGCGATACCCGCCGCAGAGAACCTGCCCGCCGGGGGTTTGCCGCCCGTATTCCTTGTCGAAGTTGGTGCCGAACGGGCAGGTCAACGAAGGCGGCAGCGGCTGTGTCACCAGGATTTGCCCCCGCGCCGGAACGATCGCCCCCACCGGCAAATCGGGGAGCAGGCGCGGCGTCCACGCGTTGGTGGCCAGCACGACCTCCTCAGCTTCGATCGTCTCCTCACCGGCAACGACGCCGCGAACCCGGTTGCCCGACCATTCCAGACGCGAAACTGCAGTGCCGGTGCGAATCTCTGCTCCCTGCCGGGTCGCGGCGTCGGCCATGCCGGTGACCAACGCGAACGGCCAGAGGTGCCCCCGGTCGCGGGCGTACGCGGCACCCAGGATCTCCGTGGTGAGCGCGGGCATGATCTCCCGTGCAGCGTCACGGTCCATCAGCTCGATGGCGATCCCCGCGTCGCGTTCGGCCCTCACCGCCTGCTCCAGGTGCGCCCACTGCTCGTCCGTGGTAATCACGTCCATCGTGCCGGTCATGCGCAACTCGAAATCCCTGCCGATCTCCTCCGGGAGCGCGCGCAGGGCGCGCAGGTTCGCGGTGGTCAGCGCATTGACCGCGCGGCCGGTCCTGGCGGAGGCGTGCATCGACGATCCGGCGCCAGTCATCCCCCCATTGCGCCCCGATGCCCCCGAGCAGATGCCGCGCTGTTCGAGCAGCAGGACGCGCCTGCCGCTCTCCGCCAGGCGCCAGGCGATCGACGTGCCGGTCACGCCCCCACCGACGACGATGATTTCGGGCGATCGTCTCCCTCGTTGGGCGGCTGCGGTCATGGGCGCCTTCCTCCGCCGGGAGTTTGCCGTTTCGCTGGCTGCTCTGTCTAGCATGCCCTGGCGTGGGGTGGTCGTCGGAGCGACGCCCCAGCGTGGGCATGCCGATATACTCCAGAGAACCCGCTGCCGTTCCTCGCCCCGTTCGTGGATCGTCGCCATGCGCAATCTCCTTGGCCGCTTGCACGCCCGGCGCCTGCCGGAGTTGCTCCGCATCGCGGAGGCGTGGGGCGTGCCGCTCCCCGGCGAAAGCAAGGGCGAAGTGGTCGGTACGCTCTACCGGGCCATGACCGATCCCCGCACCATGCGCGATATCTGGGAGCGGCTCGACCCATCCGAGCGGGCGATGGTAGTGGCCATGGCGGACACCCCCGACGCCGCCGAGGCGCCAACAGTCGCGGACATTGGAGCCCGGCTCGGGGTGGCCGAGCCAGAGGCGCGGGAAACGGCCCTCCGTCTCTACCGGGCGGGCATCCTGGCCCGTGAAGGGGATGACGATCCCCTCCCCATCGGCATGCTCCCGCGGCTTCTCCTCCCGCGCGAGATCGCGCTCCACGTGCGCCGGTTGCAGGATGAGATGGCGGCGGGCGACCTCACTCTGACACCGCTGCGCATCCTTCTCGAACTCCTTGACGACGCGGAACTCGAATCCGCCGCTCGCATTTGGGGATTGCGCACGCTGCCCGGCGATATGCGACGGGTCGATCTGACCTCGCGCCTCCTGCGTCTGGTCAATGACCGGGTCCGGATCGACCGCGTTGTACGGAGCCATAGCCGCGACGCCGCGGCGATCTGGAAGGTTGTAGGCGCCTCTGAGGAGCCCGTTGCCCTCTCCGATGCCGCGGCGAAAGCGGGTCTCGGCAAATCGGACGTGGCTACTGGCGCCCGTCTTCGCTCCGCTCTTGCCGAGCTCGAAGGGGCTCTACTCGTCTGGCACGCATATGAGGGCGGCCAGACGCGGCGCCTCTTCATCCCGGCCGAGATTCGCACTCCTGGTGAGGCGCCCGCCGCGGAAGTGCCGCCGCTCATTCCGGTCCAGGTCGACCCGCACGCGGTAACGCGCTGGCGACACCCCGACGCCCTGGCCTGGGATCTCCTCACCCTGTTGCGCGTCGTCGCCGATCGGCAGGCGCCGGTGTGGCAGGTTGCCGACACGGTCCCCCGCTGGTTGGGCCGGTCCGTGAACCAGCGCCTCTGGTTCCGCGGCGGGGATGGCCCCCCCACGGGGTATCTCGAAACGCTGCAAGCGTTTGCCCTTGCCGAAGGACTGCTCGCCGTCGATGAGGAATCCCGACCGCCGCGCATGGTGCTCGGCCCCAATCTTCGGGCCTGGCGGCGCAGGTCGTTCCGAGAGCAGACGGCGCGCCTGCGCGATCGCTGGCTGCGCCTGCCGCGGTGGGTCGAAGGCGAACCGGCGGGGCTCATCGAGGTGTGGGGCGCCGATTGGCGCGGTATGCGGCCGCGCCTCATGGCCGCGCTGGCCGACCCGGAGATCGGTCTGGTGGCCGGCGAGTGGGTAACCCTGGAAACCCTTGCCGCCCGGTTGGCGGCCCGCTATCCCAGGCTGCTGGGCCCGTCGTTTTCGGCGGCGACGGCGCGGATGGGCGGCGAGGTGGGCGCCGGGGTCGACGAGCAGGAGGCGCGCAACGCGGCGCTCAGCGACGTCATCGTACTCGAGCTGGGCGGACCGTTCGTCTGGTTCGGGCTCACCGAGACCGTCGACATGCCCGCACACCCCAGTGCCGTCCGGCTCACTCAGACCGGCGCCGCGCTCGCTGCCCGACAGGAACCGCCAGCCGAGGAAGCAACCGGCGACGCCGTGGCGCCTCTGCGCATCGACTCGTCCGGCGAAATTGCGTTGCGGTCGCCATCACCGGAGCGCGTCTGGGCGCTCTCGGCGTTCGCTGAGCAAGTCGATCTCGGCCGGGAGAGCCACTACCGGCTGACGCCTGGCTCGGTCGCCGCCGCGCTCGTCTCCGGCATCGAACGCGACCAGATCACCGCGTTTCTCGAGCGCGCCAGCCGCCAGCCCCTGTCGCCAACGCTTGCCGGCAATGTGGAGCGTTGGGCACGTGCCCATCGCCCGGTGCGGATGCGCCGTGCCCTGGTCCTCAGCATCGACGACCCCACCGAATGCTCAGCCCTGTTGCAGCTTCTGGGCGAAGGCGGCTGGGACGCGGAACCCCTCGGCGACCGTTCCATACTCGTCTCCATGCCCGCTCGCCTCGGGCCGGATTCAGCAGGAGTTGACCCGCAAGAGGCGAGACTCATCGAGGTCCTTCGCGCGGCGAACCTTGCGCCGCGCTGGTCGGTAGCGATCGCGGAGGAAGTCAGAAACGAGTCGAGTCTTCATCCCTCCGAGGGGCACCCGCCGCTCCCCGTTCCCGACTGATCGTTTTCCTGTTCCCGGCCGCCCCGCACCGCGTACTATGTCCGCATGCGTGACCGGAAGCGGGCCGTGGCGTGACAGACGAGCCAAATCCACAGACCGGACGGTCGCGCCGGGGCAATCTCCTCAGCAATCTGTTTGCCGTGGCCGCGGTCACGTTCGGCATCCTCGCGGTGGTCCTGTACATCAGGAACCCTGGTGGCGGGGTGGCGCCCGTCCCCACACCCGCGCCCGGCGGCAGCCAATTGGTTAACGTCACCGATGCGCTGCGAGCGCAGGGCCTCGGCACCGAGCAACCGCAGCGGCTATTCATCCCCATGGGAGCGCTCGATGCCCCCGGCCAAGGAGTGCTCATCGAAGGTTCTCCGGGGTTCATCTTCCTCTACCCTGATGCCGCATCGGCGGCCGCCGATGCGGCGGGCGCGGATCCGGCGGCCATCGTCCCGGAGCGCCTGGGGGGAACGCCGGCCCCCGAAGGCGAGCGCCGGCTGACTCAGGGCAGCAACGTCATCGTGATCCTCGTGGGCGGCAGTGATGAGACCTGGCAGAAAGTCGAGACCGCGATTGCCAGTCTCCCGTGATGCCGAGACGATGACCCAGGACGCCGCGACGACATCGGAACCCCCGGTCACGATCCTGGCGGATGACCCCGACGAAACGGCAAAGCCCCACGGGCGCATCGGCTATGGCCGGCTGGGCCGGTTTTCTCCGCTGGTACTTGGGCTGGTGCTCGCCCTGGTCGTCGTGGGCATCTGGTGGGCGCAGCGGGAGGAAACACCAAGCGGCCTCTCCCCGGCCCGCGCCACCGGCCAGCCGGCCCCCGACATCTCCCTGACCTTGCTCGATGGGGACGTGTTGCGGCTCGCCGACCTGCGCGGCGATGTGGTCGTGCTCAATTTCTGGGCGTCCTGGTGCGCGCCCTGCCGCCAGGAAATGCCCGAGCTGCAAGCCTATTGGGAGGCGGCGCAGAACCGCGGCGAGGAGACCACCATCATTGGCGTGGGCGTCCGCACCGACGTCGACGCCGACGCCCGCGCTTTCGTCGCCGAGGGCGACTTCACTTACCCCATCGGCCGCGACACCGACACCGACCAACCCGGCATCGGCCCCATCGAGGCCGCGTTCGGCGTCCCTAACGCCTACCCCTCAACCATCGTCATCCGCCCCGACGGCGTCGTTGACGCCTTCCACCTCGGCCCCCTCAACGCCGAAATGCTCGGCTGGATGGTCGATCAGGCGCGAGATTGACGGGCTTTTGGCTATTGCTAACTGGCACGCAAAAGCCCATCGCAATGGGAGAGGGGTTGGGGTGAGGGCCGTTGGGGTTGGGGTGAGGGTGGTCAACGTTTGGCCAGGAATCGCTCAAACGCTCAGCCCCATCCCCCGCAAATTCTCCACCGACCGCCGCGCCGCCGCTCGGCACGCGTCGTAATCCGGCCAGCCGCGCTCATCAAACTCGACTTCGGCACTAATTGGCCCTGAGTACCCGGCTTCATCGAGGATCCCCAGCAGACCGGAAATGTCCAGCTCGCCGTCCCCCGGCGGGGGAAAGTGGAACACACCCTTGCCGCCGATCTTGTCCTTGAGGTGGAAATGGATCAGGCGCGGCAAGGCAAAGTGAATGTCGGTGAGTGGATTCGCACCCGTGTAATAGACGACGTTGCCCGGGTCGTAGTTGAAGCCCAGCACCTTGGGGCGGTCGATCCGGTCGATGATGGCGACGCCAACCTCGGCGGTCGGCAACATATTGCTGTCCGTCTCCATACCGATCTTCAGCCCGTGACGCTCGGCACGGTCGCATAGCTCCGCCACGTTGGCGAAGTACGCTTCGCGTTCCTCGTCCGTTTTCGCATCCCCGGTGTAGGTGTTGACGATCTCCATGCCGAGCGCCGCGGCGATATCGATCGCCCGTCCGAACCGCGTCGCGCCCTCTTCGGTCTGCAACTGGGCGTGGCCGCTCAGGCTGACCGGGGTGATTCCGAGATCGTTGAGCTTGCGGCCGATGCGGTCGATCTCCGCGTCAGAGACGGTGTCGGGGTCAATGTGCTCGAACCAGCCCTTGACCGCGCCGATCTCGCAGGCGTGATACCCCGCCTCGGCGAGCCCCTCCAGCGCCTCATCAATCGTATACGGCGCAAAGACGATCGTCGATCCGAGGACCACGCGCTCCATCTCGACTCCTCCACACTTCGTTGCCACTTCGACGCTGCTCATCCTACCGGACTGGCACACAATACACCCGCTCTCTCGTCAAGCCGGCAGCTAGGCGGAGGTCGTCATCGGACATGCGGTTCTGAGCCCACCAAGCTGGCCGCAGGGAGACAAGAATGCCCCTCTCCCATCGCAATGGGAGAGGGGTTGGGGTGAGGGTCAGCCGCCGACAACGCGAGACTTCCCCTTCTCAAGTCGAGCCAGAAGAGGGGGGCAAGGAGGTGAGGGCCGACCGCCGTCCCTACGCCATGTACTGTTCGCAGGCGATTCCATCGTAATTGGGGTCGACTTCCTGCACAAGAGCCGGGTCCGCCGCGGTCGCGCCGAGATTCTCATAGGCGACCTGGGCGTCGTACCAGCTCGCGTACTGGGCGCAGAACCCGGTGGCCGTCGTACTGGTGTCGGCGCCGGGGCGGTCTCGGCCGGTGGGGCGCTTGCCTCCACCGGGACGTTCTCGGTGGCGGTACCTTCGCTCGTGGCCAGCGTCGTGCTCGTTTGCGTCGTCGCGTCGGGCGCTGCCGGCACGGTGGCGATAATGGGAACGCCACCGATCATCCCGTCGCCCGCTCCCGCGATGATGGGAACACCGCCGCCCGGGGCCGGCACGTTCGGTGAGTACACGGCGCTCGGATCGCCGAGAACCTCGCCCCCACCACCGCCGGTGTCGATATTCCCATAGGTGATGTCGTCGCCCTGCCCGGAAACGATGTTCGTCGGGGCGTCGTCATCGGCGACAACATACGAGCCGTCGGCATTGACCGGCACCCCGTTCTGGGCCGAAACGACGCCAAACGACGTGGACATGGCGAGCAAGCCCGCGGCCGCCCATGCCAGATACCGCTTCATCCTGTCCCTCCTGGAGCAGACCCCGGCAGCCTTTGCGCCGCACCGCACCTGTGGCTGACCGGTGGTGGTCAGACTGAACCTCAACATAGCCGGGCGATGCGTCCAGACGCAAGACGCTCTCCGGTACAGCGGTACCAGGCTGACGCATCACCTACCCCTGCAACGCCCCGGAAACCCGCGTCGTTTCGAGAAAATCTCCAGCCTTATGCGCTGTTGGCGTCGAGAAACGTGAGCAGCGCCGCGTTGAATGCCTCCGGCGTCTCCCAGAACATGCCGTGTCCGACCTCTGGCAGAATGGTCAGCGTTGCTCCCGGAATCGCGTTGGCGATCTCGACGGAGTAGCGGGGCGGTGTGAAGATGTCTTCCTCCCCCGCGATGACGTGGGCGGGCACACCGATGCTTCCCAGCCGATCGCGTGCGTCGAAGTCGAGCGCGGCGCGGCATTGGCGAGCGAACATCTCTGGCGACTGCGGATGAGGCGCGTTCCGAGCGCCTTTGACCAGCGAAGCCATCCGCTCCTGGTCATCGCACCAGCGGGGGGTGAAGACCCACAGCCATGAGCTCCGCGCCCAGGCCAGCCCTCCCATCGCCGCAAACTGCTCGTTCCATTGCTCGAGGAGATTGCCGAGCCAGGGCTCGATCCACGGCCACGAGCAGACGATCTGTACGCTGCGAACCAGATCGGGTCGCCTGATAGCCAGCTCCTGGGCGATCGCCCCACCCATCGACGCGCCGATGACATGGACCGGACCAATTTCCAGCGCCTCGATCAGCCCCGCCGCATCCGCCGCGAAGCGCTCGGTGGCGTACGGCGCGGTATCCGTGCCAGGACCCGTCTCCCCCACGTCGCGGTTGTCGAAGGTATAGACCCGGTATCGCTCCGCCAGGGCCGGAACTTGCAGATCCCAGCTCCCGCGCACCGCACCGAGCCCATTGATCATCAGCACCGGTTCACCATCCACCGGCCCCGCGACGTCCCAGGCGATGTCGAGATCACCAACCCGTCTTCTTGGCATCCGCTCGCTCCTTCTCCGCTCGCCGCTAGTGCCGCCCAATATCGCAGGATCGCACGAAGAAGCGCCGGCGGGATTTCCCGCCGGCGCTTCTCGCTTTGACCGATTCGATCTCGTCCTGGCTAGGGAGCGGGCGTCCCTTCCGCGCCGAAGTTGGCCGGCACGATCGAGAAGTCAATCCAGTCGTCGACCAGCCACTGCCCGTCCTGATCGGCGAAGATGAACAGCAGCGTCTCCGGACCCGCCGGCGGCAGGAGCGGCTCATTGATGATGACGAACGCGGCCACCCGGCCATCGGGCAGTGTCGAGGCGTCGGTGACGGTCATCAATCGCACCAGGGCGTCTGCCGCCCTGGGCTCGGGCGCGGCGGGAATACGCTCGCGCGCCAGGTCGCGGTTCTCCTGGTCGATCGTCAAACCCCAGTAAGCGCGGACCACGCCATTGTCGGTCATCGACCCCGCCGCGCGCAGGATGTCCCCGGCGTTGAAGCAGGCGAGTACGTGGCGGGCCGCCTCTTCGATGGCAACCGCCGTTTCCGCGTCGACGATCTCGCCCAGCGGCGCGTTCGTCTGCGTCATCGCCGGCGCCTCGACGCCCTCGCCGTCGAGATTCAGAATCGTGGCGACTTCTTCGAACGTTCTGGGCTCTCCGGTGCACTCTTCCGGCGCCACCAGACGCGGACTTTCCGCCTCACCCGATTCCGGCGTGCTCTCCTGCGCCAGTACCGGTCCGGTCACCAGCAGTGTCGCCACCGACACGATCGCCAGCGCTCGCCATCGTCGCAACATCCTTGAACCTCCCAGCCCGCCGTGCGGGTTCTCTGTGTACAAACGGCCCCTATAGTACCCCGATCGCGCCGCCACGCCGGGGTCGCCGGAATCTACGGAGCACAGCCCGTGCCGGTTTCGGTGACATAGTGTCGGCGCAAATGAATCGCCAGAGTCCTTGCCGGCCGCAACGATCGTGTCATTCTGAAGACGAAGTCGAAGAATCTCGTTTCCCAGCCCGGATTCGCCATGAGCCGGCAGGCTTCACGTCGTACAGCAGGACACCGCAATCACCCGCCTAATACAACCGCTGCTTGTCCAACTGGGGAGACATCTGCTCGATCTCGCCGGCCAGGTAATGCCCGAGGTTGCGGATGAAGATATCGGTGATCTTGGCATTCTCGGCGTCGACGGTGCTCGCCGAATGCGGATTGATCAACACGTTCGGCAACTCCCAGAAGGGCGAATCGGCCGGTAGCGGTTCCTCGCGAAAGACATCGAGCGCGGCAAAGGCGATCTGCCCGCTGCGCAAGCCCCGCTCCAGTGCATCGTCGTCGACGATCGTGCCCCGCCCGATGTTGATGAAGACCGCGCCCGGCTTGAGCGCGGCCATCTCTTCCGGCCCCAGCAGGTCGACCGTCTCCGGCGTCTGCGGCGCGCAGATAACCAGGCAATCCGCCTCGGCCAACATCGTCTGCATCTCCGCGCGGCCATAGACCCGATCGACGCCCAGCGCCTCGGCGCGGGCGGGATCGGCGGTGCGGGCCAGGGCGACGACACGCATGCGAAACGCGCGCGCGATGCGCGCGATCTCGCGGCCAATCCGTCCGGGTCCGATGATGGCCATGGTCTGCCCCGCAAGCTCGTTGCCGGAGAAGCGGTTCCAGGCCTTGATCTGTTGGTCCCGTTGCAACTGCCCGATCTTCTTGGTGTGGAACAGCAACGCGGCGAAGACGAACTCGCTCAGCGGTTGCGCATGGATGCCGCTGGCGGTGGTCACGATCAGGTCGGAATCCTGCAAACCGAGCCGTTGCACAAGCGGGCCAACGCCGGCCGACGTGGTCTGGACCCAGCGCAGCTTGGGCGCCAGTTCCAGCAAGGGGAAGCGCTCGTGCTGCGGAAAATCGAACAGCACCTCGGCCTCATGCAGCAGCCGGTGCCACTCCTGCTCCTGCTCGGGCGTCCGCCGGAATGCCGGGTCGCCGTGGTCGCCGATGTAGCGCAGGGCCGGCATCAGATCCGGCCGGCAGACAAGCTCGACCCGATCCGGAAACGCGCCTGCCATACGCTCGACATACTCGGGTTCCAGCGGCGATGTGATCATCGCCACGATGCGATCGCCTGCGGCCACGGGTCCTCCTGTCACGCGCGATAGGCCAGCGCGTGCAGCGCGCGGGCCAGCACCTCGATCCCCGCCGCGGCGTCCTCTGCCGCGGTGAACTCCTCCGGGCTGTGGCTGATGCCCCCCCGCGAGCGCACGAAAATCATCGCGACGCGGGCAATCTCCGCCATCTGCATCGCGTCGTGGACGGCGCCGGAGGTCATCGTCATGGCTGGCACACCCGCCTCTTCAGCCGCCGCGGCGATGACCGCCACGGTCTCGGGGTCGCAACGCACCGGCTGCCGGTCGCTGTCGACGCGGACATTCAGCGTCAGATCTCGCCGCTCCGCTACTTCCTGCATCAGGGCCTCGTGTCGGGCCAACAGCGTCTCCCGCTGCTCGGGGAGCGGCGACCGCGCATCGACGGTGAAGGCGACCTGCCGCGGAATGACGGCCCGCTCGTTCGGCGAAACGTTGACCCGGCCGACCGTGGTCACGCAGGGTCGGCCCATCCGATGCGCAGTGTCGATGACGCCGCTGATAATCTCGGCGGCCGCGGCCATCGGATCGCGCCGCATGTCCATCGGCGTCGTCCCGGCGTGGTTCGCCGCGCCCTCCAGCGTCACCAAATACTGGCGATACCCCGTGATCGCTTCCACGATGCCGACGGGCAGGTCTTCGCGCTCCAGAAACGGCCCTTGCTCGATGTGCAGCTCGACGAAGGTGTCGATGTCGTCCCGTTTTGCCTCGGGGATGCGCGCGGCGTCCAGCCCGGCATCGCGCATGGCCTCGATCATCGTCACGCCATCGTACCCGCGCAGACGCTTCGGTTCCTCCGCACCAATCCGCCCGATGATCGCCCGCGATCCCCAGAAGTTGGCGGTCGGGAAGCGCGATGCTTCCTCCTCGACGAGTGACACCGCCGCCAGCGTTCGCTCCGGTTGACCGAACCGCTCCCGCAATGTGGCCAGCGCGGTCACGCCCGCGATCACCCCGAGCGCGCCGTCGAACCGCCCCCCGGGGTTTTGGCTGTCGATGTGCGACCCGGTGACGATCATCCCCGCCTCGCGGTCCCGGCCGTCGAGATACCCCCAGACGTTGCCCACGGCGTCGCGCTCGACGCGCAACCCCCCCTCCTCCATCCAGGCGGCGACCTGGTCCTGGGCGGCGACCCACTCCGGGCTATAGACAAGCCGGGCAACCCCGGTTTCGCCGTGCGCGCCGTGCTCGGCCAATGCCGCGATGGTGCTTTCGATGCGTTCAGGGTCGATCCAGCGCCCGGTGGTGTCGGCCATCAATCCCCCTTCCCATACCCGCGTGGCAGGAACCGCCCCGATCCGGGCGCCGCGGTGACACGGTCCTCCCCTTGCCGCGAGTCGTCGAATATCGTCTCACCACGGCGGATGGTCCGCACGACGCGACCGGTGATCTCCTTGCCCTCGTATGGTGTCCACTTCTGCTTGTGCAGCGCATCGTCCACCGATACCGTCCACGTCGCCCGAGGGTCGAGCAAGGTAACGTCCGCGTCCGCCCCCACCGCCAGCGTGCCCTTGCGAGGGTAGAGACCGAAGATGCGCGCCGGGTTGGCGGAAATCAAGGAGACGAACCGCTCCGGCGACAATCCCCGCTTGACCACCGCCTCGGAGAAGAACCCCGGCAACAGGGTCTGCACCCCGGAGAGACCGAGCGGCGCCTGAAAAATGTCGTCCCGCCCGGCGTCCTTGCTCGCCCTCGTGAAGGGGCAGTGGTCGGAGCAGATCAGGTCGATCGTCCCATCCAGCACGTACGGCCAGATGGCGTCGACCTCGGCCTGGTCGCGGAGCGCTGGCGCGCAGCGGGCAAACCCCTTCAGACGGTCCAGATCGTCGGTGTTGAGCATCAGGTATTGTGGACACGTCTCTGCCGTGACGTGGACCCCACGCCGCTTGGCCTCCTTGATCATCGCCAGCGCCCCGGCCGATGCCACGTGGCAGATGTGGACGTGGCAGCCCGTCTCGTCGGCCAGCAGCAGCGCCGTGTTCACTGCCACCATCTCCACCAGCGGCGGCCGCGATTCCGCGTGCGCCAGTGCATCCTTCCGCTGCGCCCGCTCCATCCGGCTCAATCCGTCGCTCAGGAGGTGCTGATCCTCGGCGTGCAATCCGTAAGGCAGACCGAGCCGGGCCGCCTCGCGCATGCCCCACAACAGTTGCGCGTGGTCGACCGCCGGAAAGAACGGCGACGAGGAGGCCATGAACGACTTGAACGCCGCCGCGCCCTCTCCGGCCATCCCGTCCAGATCGTCGGCGCTCTGGGCCGGAGGCCCGATCAGCCCGCCCCAGAGCGCCATGTCGACGACGGCGTGCTCCTCCACGCACCGGCGCTTCTCCCGGAAATGCTCGGGAGTCGTGGTCGTGGGGTGAGCCTGCGGCATCTCGACGACCGCCGTCAGCCCCCCCGCCGCCGCGCCAGCCGACCCCGTGGCAAACCCCTCCAGCAGGCGGGGGTCCGGTTCCTCGAAGTGGGTATGCACGTCGATCCCACCCGGCATCACCCACAGCCCGCTGGCGTCGATGCGCTCGTCGGCCGTCCAATCCCCCGCGTCGATGGCAAACGCGGCGATGCGCCCCTCGCTGATGACGACGTCCGCGGGAAACGATCCGCCCTCGTTGACGATGGTTCCCTTCTCGATGACCGTATCGGCGCGGGCCATGCGTTCACCCCCACGATACAAGCGGCGATTCTCGTGGCCATACGATACCCGGCTCCGATTGTGCGGCCAACCGCGGATCACGCGACCTGTCTCGATTGCCGTGTGCAACGTGATCGAGCCGGCGAAAGCCGTAGACTAGAGGGAGCAACAGAAACGCTCGAAGCGCGTCCCGATCCATCCACTCCTCGCGTTCGAGCGAATGCCGCGGGCATTCGATGATGACTCGCCTCCCTGGCCGGATGGCGAAGCCGTCGCCGTGTGGAGGACGAGGACATGACACACAAAACCAGAGTATTCGTCGTCGATGCGAACGAGATCGACCGCTACGCGCGCGCCATCGCCCGCATCGCCGACAAGGGCCACCCGGCTGGAAGCGATGCCCTGGAGCGGGCAGTCAACACCTATGGCACCGCGTTCCAGTTTCTCGTCATGCGCCGGGGCGCGGAATATGGCCGCGCCCTGGGGATGGCCGCCGGCGACCGCGCCCTCTCCCTGGTGGAGCGGCGGGACGATTGCGAGACGCTGGTCGCGGGCGACATCGCCGCCATCCACGAGCGCGTCTGCGTCGCCGAAGAAGAAGCGCGGGCCAGGGAGCAGGAATCGGAGAGCTAGGTTCTACACGCCGACCGAGACACGCAGGCTGACCGCCCCTCGCAGGTCGAGCCAGAGCATCGTCCCCGCCGCCCCCGCCCGCAGCACGGGCGTGTCGCAAACCGGGCAGCGCAGGATGGCCCCCAGTTCCAGCCCGTAAGCCAGCAGAGCACCCATCGGCGCGTCCGCCCCGCAGCCGGCGCAGATGAGCATCACCTCGCTCGGCTCGCAGCGAAATACTGTGGAGAGGAGCCCGGCGGCGGCGTTGCCGTCCACCCGCGACTCGCGGTCGTCTTCTGCCATGATCACCCTCCGGTCGGACCGAACCGCTCCGTCTTGACGCGCGTGGGGGGATAGCCGCGCGGCAACAGATCGTTCGCCACCTGCTCCACCAGCCGCGTCGGACCGCAGACGTAGGCGCGGCTTCCGGGCCGCGGAGCACCCACCACCTCATCGAGCATCGCGCCATCGATGCGCCGTGTATAGCCCGCCCAATCGGACGGGTGCGAGCGCGTCAAGGTATGGAGGACGCGCAGCGACGGGTCGGCCGCGAGCCGCTCCAGTTCCTCGCGATAGATGATCTCCTCCCAGGAACGGGAGGAGTAGAGCAACGTCGCTGCCACGTCGCTCCCAGTCGCCTCGCGATACCGCAGTATCGACATCAACGGCGCGATGCCGGAGCCTCCCGCGATCAGCAGGAGTGGTCCCCCGTCCGCGTCCGTCCAGGTGAAATACCCGCCGATGGGTCCCCGCAGCTCGAGCAGATCCGCGGGTCGCAGCTCTTCGCTCAGGTACGGCGAAACTTCCCCGTCAGGGATGTTCTCGACCGTCAGTTCCAGAGCCCCCGCCGTTGGGGCCGACGACACCGAGTACGACCGCTGCGCCTGGTAGCCGTCTTCGGCCGTCAGCCGGACGTCGATGTGCTGACCCGGGAGGTGACCCTCCCACGCCTCGGATTTCAGCTCCAGCGTGATGACGCGCGGCGTCTCCCACTGCGTGGCGACGACGCTGGTGAGCTGCCAGTCTAGTCGCCCTGGTACCGCTGTTCTCGCCATGGGTCACCATAGTCGTGATAACCGAGCGATTCCCAGAAACCGGATCTGTCCCGCTCCATCACGGTCAAACCGCGCACCCACTTGGCGCTCTTCCAGAAATAGAGGTGCGGCACCAGCAGCCGCGCCGGTCCCCCATGCTCCGGCGCCAGCGGTTCCTCGCCGAAGGCGAACGCCACCCAGGCCTTGCCGCCAAGCAGATCGTTCAACGGTAGATTCGTGGTGTAGCCCCCGTCGCTGAAGGCGGTAACGTACGCGCCCCTGGTGTCGATGTCCGCGAAGAGCGTGTCGAGGGAGACGCCTTCCCAGGTCGTATCGAGCTTGCTCCACTTGGTCACGCAGTGGATGTCGACGGTGACCGTCTCGCGCGGCAACGCGCGAAACTCCTCCCAATTCCAGCGCCGGGAGGGCTCGACCGCGCCGCTGATCGTGAAATCCCACTCCCGGAGCGGCGTGTGCGGCGTCGGTCCCGCGGAGAGGACCGGAAAGTCCGGGGTGACGTACTGCCCCGGGGGAACCCGCCCCGCCAGCGCGGGATCGTCGCGGCGGCGCCCACGAAAGCCGCGTGAAATAAAGCTTCCTGCCATCGTCCTGTCCTTGGTTTCAAATGGTCCGAGAAACCGACACCCGATAGTATCCTCGGCATCGTGCCACGTTACACGTCGCTTTGGAAATGGCCGGATGTACCGTTCGTACAGCATCACCATCCGGTAGAATGGTGCCGGAGTGCCCGCCATCGCGGCAGGAATCGTCCGTTGCTCCGCGGCGGTAACGGACGCAAGGGAGGTGTGCATGACCCGCCAACGGCTCGTCGGCCTGACCCTGTTGCTTGGCGTACTGCTATTTTCGGCGCTGCCGTTGCGCGGTGCCGCGCAGACGAACGCCGAGTTCTTCGAGCAGGTCGTGACCGGCGAGTTGAGCGCGCCGCTGCTGGCTGGGCCATTTGACTTCACCCTGGAGCAGCAACCCGGGGTCTTGTCAGCCTTCAAGGCCGGGGTAGATGTCCGCAACTTCGTGGCCCACGCCGCGTTCGTTAACCCCGTAGTCGATGAGGGCGTCGATTGGGATTACGGGTTCCAGTTCCGCACCACCGGCAATAACGAGGATTTGCGCATCTTCATCGTCTCCGACGGCACCTGGAACCTCAGCATCGGCGTCGATCCCCCCGAACAGTCGGTCGTCGCCCCGAACTTCGATCCGGCCCCGGGGGCAATCAATACGCTCGACATCATCGTCGAAGAGTTTCAGACCATCGTCGGCATCAACGGCGAATTCGTCGGGGTCGTTGCCCTGCCCGAGCTCGACCCTAGCGGGGATGTCTACGCCTCGACCGGCTTCTTCGGCGACCTGGTGGTCCCTGGCCGCGTCATCGAATTGCGCGACTTCGCGATCTACGACGTGCCAGGCGAGGCGCCGCCAGCCGAATCCGCCCAGGTCGCCCCGGCCGATCTGCCGCCCCGCCCCGTGACGTTGCATGCCGGGTCGTGCGACAACCTGGGCGAACCAGTGGAGTTCCTGCGCGAGGCCACGTACCCCATCGGCGAGTTCACCGGCCAACCGAGCGCCGTCGTCGCCGAGACCACATTCACCCGCGTGCCGCGCCTGCTTGGCGACCTGCTGGCCGTCCCACATGCCATTAACGTGGGGCAATCGTTCGATGCGCCAGATGTGTCGATCGCGTGCGGGGACATCGGCGGCATCGTCGACGAGATCGGCGGCTACGTCATCGCGCTGCCGCAGCGCAACGGCTCCGGGTTTCTCGGGGTGGCGTACATCGCCGGGGAGGACGATCTGGGCCGCACCAACATCAGCGTCTTTCTCGTACCGGCCCCGCCCACGGCTCCGGTCGAAGCCCCGGTCGAGCCCGAGGTCATCCCGCTGGCGACCCCCGCGGCGGACCTCGCGGCAACGCCGGGGGCCATCGATATCTCCGGGGACCTGGCCGCCGCCACGCCCGTGGCGGCGGCGCTTCCATAGAGAATCCGCGGCGTGGGGCTCAACTCCGTGAGCGCTTGCCTCGTCGGCGTCGCTCCAGACTCGGATGTTGGGGAAGAGCCGGCGGTGTGGCCGCTTCATCCACGACCGGGCCTGCTTCGACCGCCGCGGCAGGCATCCCTTCGGACCGATCGGCCTCGCCGGGATCGTGCCGGCGGATGATCATCTGGATGCCGCGATGAAGCTCGTCGTACTGGCCGAGGAAGCAGGCCAGAAAACTGTCGATGGCGAAGCGGGGCCGTTCCTGCTCCGTCGTCATCCCGGCCCACACGTAGTCGTCGCACACCATGACGCCGCCCGGCTCCAGCAGCGCCCAGGAAAGGACCGTATCTGACAGCACGTCCGGGGCGGCGTGGGACCCGTCGACGTAGATGATGTGGTAGCCCTGCCCCGGGGCCGTCTCGCCGCGGGCGATCTGGCTCGCCAGAAACGGCTGGCTGCGGCCGACCACGACCGTCAGGCGGCCAG
This sequence comes from uncultured Chloroflexia bacterium, assembly GCA_963762985.1. Classification (GTDB taxonomy): domain Bacteria; phylum Chloroflexota; class Chloroflexia; order Thermomicrobiales; family UBA6265; genus JACCXM01. Next base: position 84,590 of record CAVXMK010000026.1, on the reverse strand, counting down.
ATGCGACGAACTCTTCGGTATTGCGACAGAAGCGCTCCCGGACGGCGTTCATCTCCCCGGCGTCGTTCTCGGCGGAGCCTTCCCACGTGTCTACAGTGGTCAGGTGGCTCCCATCCCCGGTCAGGATGTCCTCCAGGAACCAGACCGTGGACCGGCCCTCGTACGCGCCGATCTCCAGCATGCGCACCCCTGCCCGTCCGCGAAAGGGCCCCAGTGCGCGGGCCAGATGCTCCTGGTGGTAGCCGAACCAATCAACGCTGAACTCTCTCACCGCAACCCTCCACCAACCGCCTGGATCGTTCAGCGTACACTGTCGGCGGCTTCATGCCTGGGGTGCCGTTTCTCCAGCCGCCGCCGAGCACGTGCATCATCGGCCGCGGCGCCAGGAGACACAAGCGTCGGCCCGCTCACGGCGCCGGGAGCCATCGCAACCGGCCCCGCCGCGAGGACGACGGCAGGAACGACTGAAGGATGTCATGGCTGCCGGGTCGCTGACCGCCATCGGTGAAAAACTGTCCGCGTTCGAGCTTGCTTCCGGCCAGGACGCCTGCGAGCGTCTCCTGTCGATCGATGGCCTGCCCCTGGAGGTCGATAGGCAGACGCGGCGCAGGATGGCCGAACTGGCCCCGGCATTCGATGCCATCGCGCCCGCCACCCAGTTCCGGCCCGCGCGCATCCGCCTTCCAGGAGGCTGGTCGCTGCACGGCGCCAGTATTGCCCACGCACCCGACGGATTCCGCATGCTGGTGCAGTCGGCCAACTTCACCCGCCACACCGACCAGTCCCGCACGATCCACGATGCCAAAGGTGTTTCGCGCGGCCGGAGTTACTGGGTCGAACTCGATGCCGAGCTGGATGTCCGCGCCGTTCACGCCATCTTCGATCACGGATTGCAGCCGGGGGACATCGCCATACCCGATTCCGGCCTCTTCCACGGCCGTCCGTTTTTCCACCAGAATGGATGGTGGATCGTCTGCGCCATCGGTGATCCTGAGGCAGGTCAGATTCCCATTTCGCTGCTTGGCCGGTTGGATGGCGTCTGGCTACGGGACACCTCGGTCTTGAAAAGGAATGTGGGCCCTGATCCCCGCTGGAATCCCGTCGTTGACACCGTGGACGCGGCGCCGCGGTTCATGGCAACGGTCTTTCCCACGGTGGTCTGGCGCATGCATGGCGAGTCGAGATCCGTCCATCCGCAAACCCAACACGCCGCGCCCTTGATTGCGCGGCGCCTGATCGGCAGCTCGCAGCTCATCCCTGCCGATGGCGGGTATCTGTCCCTGGCGTACGAGCGGATCGCGCTCGAGGACGGCCGTGTGCAGACCGTCCATCGCTGGCTCTGGTTCGATGACGGCTGGTGCCTGGCTCGCCTCTCGCGGCCATTCGTCCTGCGCCAGCGGGGGGCCGAGCAGGCTGCCGGCCTGACCCGCCGCGGCGAGGAGTTGGTCTTCAGCGTCGTCAGCGACCAGGGCGAGATCTGGCTCGGCTCCGTCCCGGAACCGGACGTGCTGCCACTGCTTGCCCCGCCGCTGGACCTCGACGTGGAAACCGTCGAGCGCCAGCTCGAGAGCGCACCCGTGTCCCAGCCGGCCTCGCTGGTCACGCCGCGGCCCCGCATACCGACGCGGATGAAACGCGGAATCCGTCCGACGATAGCGTCGATGACCATCACCGGCAGCAACCGTGAGATTGTCGGCGATGCGCTGCGCAGCGTGGTCGACTGGGTCGACTGGTGCGTCCTCATCGACACCGGTATCCAGGACGACACCATCGAGATCGCCCGGCAGATCGCCGGCGACAAGCTGATCGTACGCGAGTTCGCGTGGTGTGACGACTTCAGCGCCGCGCGGAACTTCGCCCTGGCCGCGGCGGCCGACACCGGTGCTTCCTGGGCCGTCTTCGTCGACTCCGACGAGCGGCTGGTGCTGAACGGGGTCGACATCCATGCCGTCCTGGCCAGCTCGCCGGAGCTGACGTTGCTGGTTCCGCACGACAGCGGCGAGTACACCAAGGATCGCTTCTTTCGGCTTCCGGTCGTCGGGGGATTTCGTGGCCCGACCCACGAGGCCTACTACATCACGCGTGAAATCGGTGGCGGGACGGTGGACGATGCCCGGCGTCGTTTTCGAGGAGCTTCCCAAATCCCCCGAACGGATGCGACGCAAGGACGAGCGAGATCGCGACATGCTCGCCCGCTATACCAGGGAAAATCCTGATGAGCCTCGCTGGTTCTATTACCTGGGGGATGCCCTGACGCGGCTCGGGCAGTACGCAGAAGCCGTGACCGCGTTCCGCGCCTGCTACGCCCTCCACGGGTGGGACGAAGAAAGCGCCTGGGCTATGTACCGCGCCACCCAGTGCCTCTTCGAGCTGGGCCGTCTCGAGGAGGCGCTGGAAACCATCGTCCTCGGTATGGCGCGTCACGCCGGATTGGCCGACTTCCCCTGGTTTGCCGCCCATATCTCCCTGCGGCTGGGCCGGCCGCAGCAGGCCGTGTACTGGGCGCGCCAGTCTGTATCGCTCGGCTGGTTTGCCGGCATCGGACCGACCGTGCTACGCACGGGCTGGCGCTATCCATTTGCCTTGTGGGAAGGCCCGTACGACGTGCTGCGCGTCGCCCTCAAAGAACTCGGCGACGATGCCGGCGCCGCGGAGGCGGAACGCCTGTTCGCCGAGGCCGCGGCCGCCCGCGCGGCGCTCCCAGGAAATGGGGCAAACAAAGGAACTCAGACGACGAGGTAAGAAGACGGGAAAGGGAGCACGGAACCCCGTACTCCCTGTCACCTTGACACCCTGTGACCCCGACACCCTACTCGACGGGTTCGTCCCCGATGATGACGTCGCCGCCTTCGCCGCCTTCGCCGCCTTCGCCGCCTTCGCCGATGCCGGTGGCGTTGCTGCGGTTGTCGTTGCGGTTCTTGTCGGTGTTGTCGACGTCAACCGTGATGTCCGGTCCCTGCGGCCCTGGCGTGCTGGAAGACTCGCCGCCGTCACCACCGCTGGCGTCCGCGATCTGAGAGCCAACCTCGGCGATGACCGCCAGATCCGCGGCGCTGCTCATCTCGGCCACGGTCACGGTCAGGTCACCCTGCGAGGTGCCACCCGTCTCCACGCTGTGCCCGGTATTGAGCCCGGTGACGATGTCACCCGTGATGACGCTCGAACTGCCTTCGGCCGTGGCCACGCCGCCGGTCGATGACACGGCGTTGCTCGGCGCCGAATCGACGACGTCCGCCAACGCCGGCGAAACCAGCAAGGCAAGGGCCAGAAGCGCCGTGCCTCCGCCGAGCGCCGCCCGCGCCGTGGTTCGTCCGCGTGCGATGGGTCGTGTGGCCAGTCTGCGACCCCCCATAAAGCCATCCCTCCCCGCCGGCTTCCCGCCGCTGCAAGCGTCTCCCTGTTGAGGTTCAGACGACGGAAAATCCTTCCCGATGCTCCCACGGTGGACGCTAGCACTCCACGAGTCGTGCGTCAACCTGTCCGGGGCCGATTGGGGCATGACCCCCGTCCTTACTATTGGAAATCGTGAGATACGGTTCGCGTCGCCTGGAAGCGCCCGCGGGCGCCATCGTTCCCAATAAACGCCTGGCGCGCACGGCTCGTTGCGGGGCGATGCGCGGCAGGCATTGGCGCGGCGGCTGGTCGCACGGTGATGCGCTGCCGCGGGCCGGCGCGCCTTCTCCACCTTCTCCAGCTACGGAACGGCCAGAATCCGGGACGAATGTCCTAAAAATATTCGTCCCGATAGCCCGTTGACAAGGGGTTTACCCGACCTTATGATGGCTGCGGGATGGTGTGTCTTGGTTGACACGCCTCACGCGTCTTTAGTTCGGGTGGAGGGACAATCGTGTCTTACGATGACCTGATGCAGATGTATCGGTCCGGTCAGATCGACCGCCGAGCCCTGCTCCGTGGGCTCGCGGCGCTGGCCGCTCCTGCCTTGGGAGCGGCGGTTGTCGCGGAGTCCGCGATGGCCGGCAAGAAGAAAGGCAAAGGCAAGGGCGGCGGCAATAGCGGCAACGACCGCGTGAACCAGAAGGCCAAGGCCAGGGCCAGCGCGCGTTCCACCGCCGTCGGCGGCGACGGCGGCGACGGCGGCGACGGCGGCGATGCCGGCGGCAACGACGGCGGCGACGGCGGCGACGGCGGCGACTCCGGCGATGCCAACGGCGGCGACGGCGGCGGCTCCGGCAACGGCGGCGCTGGCGGCGATGGCGGCAACGGCGGCGACGGCGGCAATGCCAACGACAACGACGGCGCCGGCGCCGGCACCGGCGGCTCCGGCGACGGCGGCGACGGCGGCAACTCCGGCAACGCCAACGGCGGCGACGGCGGCGATGCCACGGGCGGCGCCTCCGGCAACGCTAACGGCGGCGACGGCGGCAACGGCGGCGACGGCACCGGCGGCGCTGGCGGCTCCGGCGGCAACGCCAACGATAACGACGGCGGCGACGGCGGTGCCGGCATCGGCGTCGGCGTCGGCGGCGACGGTGGCGACGGAAACGCCACCGGCGGCGACGGCGGCGGCGGCGGCGACGGCGGCGACGGCACCGGCGGCGACGGCACCGGCACCGGCGGCGACGGCGGCAGCGGCGGCGCTGGCGGCAACGGCGGCAATGCCAACGACAACGACGGCCTCGGCCTGGCCGGCGGTGGCGACGGCGGCGCGGGCGGCAGCTCCGGCGACGGCGGCTCCGGCACCGGCGGCTCCGGCGGGAACGCCGGCAATTCCAACGGCACCGGCGGCTCCGGCGGCAACGAGTCTGAAGCCGGCCCGTGGCGCCATTGAAGCACGGCAACACCGCGCCGGGCGGCAGCGGCACCGGCGGCACGACCACCGGCGGCTCGGGCGGCGGCGGCACCGGCGCGGGCAGCGGCCCCGGCGGCTCCGGCGGTGCTGGAGCTGGCGGCACTGCCACCGGCACCGGCTCCGGTACGGCCGGCTCTGGCGCGTCAGGCGGAGCTGGGGCGACCGGCGGCGCGGGCACCGGCACAGGCGGCGGCGGCATCGGCGCGACCGGCGGCGCGGGCGGCACCGGCGGTGCGGCCAACGGTCCTGGCGGCTCTGGTGCCGCGGGCACCGGCTCGGGCGCAGGCGCGAGCGGTGGCGCGGGCACGGGCATTGCCGGCTCTGGCGCCGCGGGCGGCGGCGGCACCGGCGCGAGCGGTGGCGCGGGCGGCACGGGCGGCACGACCACCGGCGGCAGCGCGACCGCCGGCAGCGGCGCCGCGGGCGGCACGACCACCGGCGGTTCCGGCGGCGCGGGCGACGGCGGTGCCGGCGTCGGCGTCGGCGTCGGCGTCGGCGTTGGTGGCGACGGCGCGGTCGGCGCGACGGGCGGCGCGGGTGGCAACACCACGGGCGGCTCCGGGGCGACCGGTGGCACCACCACCGGCGGCACCGGCGGCGCGGGCGGCTCCGCGGCCTCCAGCTTCGGCGGCGCGGGCGGCGCGGGCGCGGTTGGCGGCGACGCCAACGCGACGGCGCGGGCCACGACCCGACGCATCCGGCAGCGCGGCCGCAACCGGCGCTAGCCACCGGCAACCGGGCGGGATCGGGTGATCCCGCCCGGCAACAATCTGGTGAACTAAGGCTCTCGGGGTCGCCCAAAAGGCGGCCCCGAGTTCGTGCTTCCTGGGCGAGGTTGCTTGCGCTCCCGAACAGCGAGCGCGTCCTGGTTCTGCCATGCGAACGTCCTCGGGAGTCGCGCCCCTTGAGAACCACCAGCCCCGCCGTTCCGAGTGCGCTGGGAGCGGCCTGATCACATCAAGACTCCGTAGAAATACGGATATACGCACTCGCGCATGATCCCTAGAATCGTCAAGAAGTCGGTACGCCAATTCTCGTGGTTTTGCGACGCGAGCCATCCCGTGGTTCACGGACATCGATCGCGACATGAGGGCGACTGCGACCACGCGAACGAAAATACGTATTCCTACCAATTGCGGGTGGAATACCTGAACGCTACTGTCAGCCAGGGACTGACTTGGCTGGTCACGTCGGCGGCGAGGCACAGGCGGCAGGTCGCCTGATGCCCCCAGGGCGATGTGGACGCTTCGTTCATCGGTCCGTCAGGGTTGCTCACGTCTGGTCACGACTGGCCAGGAAACCTGGAGCGCAACGCACCCAGAGGCCCGGCAAGCCGCCGCCACGCGATAACCAAACGTGGTCAACCGTGAGTCATTGGGTTCATTGGCGCTTCGTGCTTTGGGTGGAGGCATCGACGTGGACAACGAGACCTTCGATCGGTTCGTGCGTTTGCTGGGTAAAGCGGGAACCCGCCGTGCGGCGGTTACCGCGTTGCTGGGCACCGGTACTCTGGCGGCGGTTGAAACGACGCTGGGCAAAAAGAAGAAAAACCAGAACCGCAACAAGAACAAGAACAAGAGCAAGAGCAAGCAGAAGACCCAACCGCCGCCAACGGACAGCGGCGTTGTGGACGAGGCCGTACCCAGCTGCTTCAGCCCCGGCCCCAGCTCGAACATGAAGGGCTGCGACTTCAGTGGGCAGAACCTCTGTGGCTTCAATCTCTCCGGCTCGAACCTGAACAATGCCAACTTCGAAGGCGCCAATCTCGTTCGAGCCAACTTGAAGCTCTCGAGCTGTAGAGGCACCAAGTTCAACGGCGCCACCGTCTTCTGTCAGACCAGGATGTGCGACGGCAACATCAACAACTCCGATTGCGCTGCCGGCGTGACCCCCTGTTGCGGCGGTGGGGATTGCCCTGCCCAGACCTGCAAGACCGGCCAGTGCCAGAATTCGCAGTGCGTCTACCAGAACCAGACCGATGGAGCGGCGGGAGTTCAGTGCGACGCCCCGCGCGAGTGCTGCGGTGGCAACTGCTGCGCCGAGAACCAGAAGTGCTGCAACGGGAACTGCATCCCCGACACCGACTGCTGCGGCGGCTGCCCCGGTGGCCAGTCGTGCTGCGGTGGGACCTGCAGCGTCTGCTGCACCAACGGCACGCCGGGCTGTGGCGAGGGGCTGGTCTGCTGCGGCGGCACGCGGACCTGCGAGACGTGCTGCGGTCCCCAGAACGCTTGCCAGGTCGACAATCAGTGCGGTACGTCCAACGGAGTCAGCTGCGGCACGAACGGCGACGAGTCGGAAATCGGCGCCCACTGCAGCAACAACGGGGTCTGCTGCCTCGGCGAAGATACTTCGTGCCAACACGACGACGAGTGCTGCGGCGAGCATGACCTGCGGCGGGGTCCTTCGTCGCCGATGTCTGCGGCTAGGGACGCGTTGAGCGCGAGTTACCACTGACGGAGGCGGTTCGCGATGAGTTGGCCAACCCTGGGCGCACCGTGCGCCCAGGGTCGATCCCCCTTACGATTCGCATCGCCAGGAGCACTATTTCACGCCGCCCGCAGTAGCAGCGCACGACCCCGCATCCCCGGTGCTGGTCGTCCAGGCTTTGCTCATGCCGCGGTACAGGACCGAAGTCGTCCCGACGCGGCAACATCCAGCGTCGTGGGCGATGCAGCGGCTCGTGCCCTGCTCGCCCCTTTTCGACCTCTTGCCAGGGCAGATACCCTGGCAGTACGCCTTGTCTTTGCCCCGGCATGATTTGCCCACAACGAAGAGGACGAACCGGTTGCGCTTGATCCTCCCGTTCATGGCGCCCTCTACCTCAGCCAGGCTCCTCCAGCAGCGCAATCAGCGCCGTACCCGTGGCTATCCCCATTCGGCGGCAGGGCAGGCATTGAACCGGGCGGCGTCCACGATAGGCCTCCCAAGTTCGCGGACCGTTTCCAAGTGTTCACAACGCCCTACCCGGACGCTACCCCACACTGATATCGGGGTGTGCAAACGCGCCAATGGCGAAGCGTGCACCCAGGACTCAGTTTGCTGCGAGCAACTCGCCGAGTTTCGCGGCCGCACCACGCCATCGGGCGTCAGGATCTGCTGCACCAAGGACGACCGCCTCTGCAGCAGCAATGCCGAATGCTGTTCCAGTCGTTGCGTCGACAGCCTGTGCGAGGAAGCTGACTTACAGCGGCGTGCCTACATAGTGTCATTCTGAAGGCTAAGCCGAAGAATCTCGTTCGCCGCAACCATGGTGGCGATGAGCCGAGATGCTTCGCTTGGCTCAGTGCCACGTCTATGCAATCGTGTCATTCTGACGAAGGAAGAATCTCGGCCGCGGATCGCGCCCGTTCGCCAATGCCGAGATGCTTCGCCTGAAGGCTCAGCATGACACCGTTGCGTAGTCAGGGTACTCAGCATGACACGACTTCCGCACGCCGCTATAACCAGCTACCCAACAAGCGTGCGCCCAGGAAGGAGGTTCCGTCCCCAGGAAGGCACACGGGAATGGCCGGTGGGGCGAACGCCCCGCCGGCCATAAGCTTGCGTGAGGCGATACCGGCACCAGCGGCGCGATCCGTCCGTCCCAAAATCGCCCAACCGTGCGAAAACGCAGCCAAAATCGATCGCAGAACCACTTCACGTTTGGCTATCGCCGTGAGATGATGCGTCTGGGTAACACCGGGAACGATCGAGCCTTGAAAACGCGTGGAAGAGTGGAGCCATGGACCACGGGTCGTTCGATCGTCTTGCCCGCCTCCTCGGGAGCGCGGGCTCTCGGCGCGCCGCGATCGGCGCGCTGCTCGGCACAGGGCTGACCGGGACGCTCGGTGCCGCAGAAGCCGCGAAGAAGGACCGCAACAAGAAGCGCAGGGCCGGCCGGAAGGATCGGGGCCAGGCCCAGGTATCCGCCCAGGCGGCAGACTGCCTCAACCCCGGCCCCAGCTCCAACATGAACGGGTGCAACTACGAAGGCGAGGACTTCTCCGGCCAGAACCTGTCCAGCTCGAGCATGGTGGGCACCATTTTCCGCAATGCCGACCTTCTGGGGACCGACCTCTCGTCGTCGAACATGCGCGGCGCCAACTTCCGCGGCGCCAACCTGTGCGGAGCCGACCTGTCGTCTTCGACCCTGCGCAACACCGACTTCCGCGGGTTCGCGATCGGCCAAGGCTCCGGTCGCCAGACCAACCTGGCGTTCGCCGACCTGAGCTCGTCGGCGTGCGGCGGCATCCTGACCAACAACCGCACCTTCATCTGCGGCACGACCTGGTGCGACGGCACGGTCCGGAACGACTCCTGCCCCGGCGGCGTGCCGAGCGACTTGTGCTGTACGCCGTGCGGCGCCGGTGAGGCATGCGTCAACAACGATTGCGTGGCCGTTTGCGATGAGCCGGCCACAGCCACAAGTTGCGATTGCCGAACCAGCGCGATCGACGGTAGCGGAGTGTGCGTCAATAACGTCACTGGTGTCGGGCAAGTCTGCTCGCCCCAGAATCCGGAATGTCCGCCCGGTCAGAGCTGCGCCTTCAGTTTTTGCTTGAACGAGCACAGGTGCTACACGCCCTGTCCGTCCCCGGACCCCTGTACGTGCGAGCCCCCCACAAGCTGCGCGGGTTCACCCAAGTGCGGCGAAACCGCGGCCGCCCGTCGCAGCAGCGCCAGCGGGCCCGTCGACAAGCCGTAAGGTCCGCGCAAAACGGCAAGGCGGCCGACCGGGATGAAAGATGGTTGAGCGCATCCAGTAACCCCTGGCTCGCGCCATGTGGGCGGCGTCCGCAAGGACGCACCCCGTTCTGATTCGGTCGGCGCAATTCGGAGCGAGCGCAGAGTCGCCAATGGCTGCCCTGTTTCCTGGCCCGCCGTGGCATCACGCTTGCTTCTCAGGCGGGCAGCCGGGAGAATTGGGCCGCTAGGCGAGGATGCCGTAGGCAAAGTGAAAGAGGGACAGGGAGCGCACGAACAGCACCTGGGCGGACAGACCCCAACCACGAACGGCAACCCGTCGCGCTCACCCCGCGGCCGGTCCGCCTCCTGATCATCGGGCGCATCAAGCAGGGCGCTGAGCCGCGGCTGCGCGAGACGGTGGCGCCATTGGCGGCCCTGATTGGCACGACAGTTAAGTAACACCAACTGTATTGATCAATATGAGTGTGGAGATAGCTTGCGGCGGCGCAAGACCTTTCAAGAAAACTGGGGACAGTCCTACTTCCCACCAGACGGCCGGCGTGAGGTGGGGCGCCGGGAAAGCTGTGAACATCGTCGTATCGACTGCGCGTGGAAGGGTGGAGCCATGGACCACGGGTCGTTTGACGTGCCTCCCAGCACCCACCACCGACACTGGCGTAAATCCTCGACACACCCTGGCCCGACCTATGCATACATCCGTGTGTCATCCGGATGCGGCCATCTGGCCAACCCGTGCGGAGGAGGACAAACCCATGGCAAATATCGTGGTAGTGGATGACGATGCGGCAACCCGCGTTCTGGTCGCGGATCTGCTGGAAAGCGATGGTCATTGCGTGCGCCAGGCCATCGACGGCGAACACGCCCTGGCCGTCATCCAGGGGCAGCCGCCCGACATCGTCGTCAGCGACATAACCATGCCGGAGTTGAGTGGGGTTGAACTGGCCACACTCCTGGCGGCACAGTCCCCGGGCACCCCGATCCTGCTCATGAGCGGAGCCTGCCCGGCCCCGAGTCAGGCCCCGGCGCCCTGCCTGCCCAAACCGTTCGCCGCCGACCGGCTGCTCCTCCTGGTCGCCGATCTCCTCGCGGCCTGAAGCCCGTACCACCCGCGAGGGCGTCAAGGAATCGCCGAATCCCGTAAAGTCACAGAGACGCCGCCCCGCTCCTGCGGCGCTTTGCCCACCGCGGCGCGCTCAAGCCGAGGAACGCGGTGGACGATGGCATCACGCTTGCTTTTTGAGTGGGAAGCCGGGAAAATCGCGCCGCAATCCGGCGACACCAAAGGCAATGCGAAGGAGGCACGGGCCGTGCACGAGGAGCACCTGGGAGGTCAATCGAACCACGAGCGGCAACTTGTCGCGCTGACCCCGAGACCGATCCGCCTGCTCATTATCGGACGCATCAAACCCGGCGCTGAACCCAGACTCCGTGAAGCGCAGGCGCAGTTCCCCCACGATGCCGCCAACGAAGCCGGCATCGACGCCATTGAGGCCTACATCGGCAGCGGCTTCTACGCCGTCCAGTTCGAAATCAGCCGCGACGACATCCAGCACGTCCTCGCCGCCTTCTTCAACGACGACCGCGTCCGCCAGTTCCGCGCCGACCTCGAATCGATCGTCGACGGCCTCCCCGGCCCCGACTACCGCTTCGGCCCCGCCGACCAATTCCACCCGAGCGATGCAGGGGCCGCCTCACCCACGGTCTACAACACCGGTGATCTCCCCTTCGCCGCCAGCATGTACCGCTGGCGCGTGGGGGAACCGCCGCAGACGGGACAGACACCGCACGGCCGAACCGGAACATGAGGTCGAGGAACCCCAATCGGAGTTCACCCAAACGCCCAAGCGACACTCGATGCTCAGCACCCGTCGCCGAGCCAGGTGAGCGCCAATAGAGATGGACATGATCGCCATCCCGTCCCCGCGGGCCTGGTGCCTTCTGGGCGGCGAGCTGATACGAAATCCGGATGAACACTGCCTCATCGTTGCGCGATGTGCTCGCTTTTCCCCCTCGCCCTGCGCACAGGGAGAGGGGGGCAGGGGGGTGAGGGGCGTTCGCCGGTCGGGAGCGATCATCCGGAAACCGTTTGAGAGATGAGGGCTACCCCCCGCCTCTCTAGATCTTCAACACCTTCGACACCTTCCGACAACCACGCCAAATTTCAGAGCGCAAAAAGCCTCTCTCCCCGCGCATGGGCTAACAGGGGGAGGTATTGCAGGATTGTCCCCGATTTCGGCGTCGAAAGCCCCTCTCCCTGCGCACAGGGCCGGGTACCCTCTGGGTGGCGGTTTGGGGTGAGGGTTGGGCGCCGAGAACGCGTTACCTCCCCCTCTCCCCGCGCATGGGAAGAGGGGTTGGGGTGAGAGGCATGCTGGCCGTTACTGGCGCTTCTTGTTCTTCTTGATCTTGATCTTGACGTTGCCGCTCCCGCTGATGGAGCTGCCAAACTCGTCCTCGATTTGGTACGTGAAGGAATCCTTGCCCTTCTTGTTCCCTTTCGGCTCGTAGGTGAAACTCCCGTCGGAGTGCAGCCGCAGCTTGCCCTTCCGAGGCTCGTTCACCAGCGTGACCTCGAAGTTCTCGCGGCCTTCGACGTGGCGCAGCAGACCCTTGCCCTCCGAGACGCGAAGGGTTCGGTCCTGCCGGACCTTGTACTTGAACACGTCGATGAACTCGCCGTGGTTGTCCGTCGTAATCTCGAGTTGCCAGCCGTCCAGCGACCCGGAGATCGGCGCTCGATCGTCTCGCACCCAAACGGTCCACTCGCCGTTGGCCGTCACGCCGTTGAAGAAGTCGAGCCGCATGTTTCCACTGTCGTTCGCCGTAGGTGCGCCGCCGCCGAACGGCGTGTTGGCGGCATCGTAGTCTCGCGGGACATATGCGCGATTGCCAACGATCGGCGCATTGTCCGGAATGAACTCACTCGCGTCGTTGTCGAACACGATGTTCGCCGGGGCGAGCGCGAAATCGCCGCCTGCCTGGCGCATCACCACCACTGACCGGCCCGCGTGCGAGAGCATGACCGAGACGTCCTCCGGGCGGTCGTGCGTGAGATCGCGCAGAATGAGATTGACGTCGACGATGCGGCCAGACATGCCGCTCACGTCGACCGAAGAGTCGTATTCGTCCGCCTCACTATTGTCAATGATGGCGATGAAGTTGTTGTATCGAGGCGCTTCAAAATCCTCGGCGCTTACGTCGTCGCCGCCGTTGGACTGCGCCGTGACGGTAGAGGGTGCCGTAGGGGTCGCAGCGAGAAATATAGCCGGCGCGATCAACAGGGCCGCGATCAGCGGGCGCGACCCAACCTTGGCGAGCGCGCGAGCGCGCTGCCTCCACCCTTGCGATTGCACGCGATTCCTCCCTTGGACGGCACGGCGGGCCTATGCCATCGGCCAAAAAAACGAGACGCATCGCGTCTCTCTCGTAGGGTAGGGTAGCAGAGGGGAATATTCTATGCCAATGATGTGCCAGATGACCCCAATTCGTGAGGCGATGTCGTCAATGAACCTCTTTCATCGACGTTTGCGCGAGAAATGGTTCCCGGTCGCTCAGCGCACCCAGTTGTTCATAACGCCTCAACTGTCGGGTTGGTTTCGATCCGCGTCGCCAGGAGGTTCACGGGACCGCTGATCAGCCGGCGCTCGGTCACCCCGGCGTGACCCCGGCCGATACGTTGGCCCGGTCAATGGCGGTCGAGCGCGGCGAGGCCAGAAAGGCGATCACCTCCGCTACCTGGTCAGCCTCGGCGGCATCCCCGGTGCGCACCAGATTGGCCCGCAGCCGGCGCCCCGACACCATATCCAGGTCGAAGACGCTTCCGACCGGACCATCCAGTCCGACCACCACGCCGGCGCCGCCTTGCCGCTGCAGCGCGGCCTCCAGGCGTCCTAACATGGCGGATTCCACCGCATCCAGTGCCACGAAAATGTCCACCCCGCCGAACGCCCCGACAGCGGTCGTCAGCGGATCACCACTGGCGACGTGAACATCCGCTGCCGGAATCGACTCCGCGATCCCATCCAACTCCCCGCCACCGGCCAGCACCAGGTGGGCGCCTTCGCGCCCCAAGCGCGCGGCAACGGCGGATCCGAGCGCCGAATCGGCGCCAGACACGATCGCCACGCGCCCCGAGAACTCGCGCGGCGGCGGCGCACTCGCCAGCTTTGCCAGTTCCAGCGGCCAGTAGTCGAAGTCGAAGAATTCCTGCTCGTCCAGCCATGCAACCTCGCCGAATGCGTCCAGCGCCCGCGCCGTCACCAGATGGCTGCGCGCCGCGATTTCGGCATTGACCCGCGCCGCGCGCGCATCTGCCCCGGCCGCGATGCAGCCAAGCCCCGGCACCAGCACCACCCGCGGCAGGGGCGACAGCATCCCCAGCCCCTCCGGCAGGCGATGCCGGTGCCGCGCGAAGTACCCCCGATACCAATCCTCGAAGGCGCCCACCGCCTCCGCCACCGCTGCCGGATCATGCACCACCAGCGAGCGCCCCCCAATGCGCAGGACATGATCCGGGGTGGCTCTGGCCGCCGTCGCCACCACATCGACGTCTGCCCGGTCCGCCAGGGCCCGCTGCCCCCGGTCGACGTGGAGCACGCGCCCCCCGTCCCGGCAGAGGAGACCACGCAGTTCGAGGAGCAGCGCCTCGGTGGCCGCGTCGTCGAGATCGGGCATAGCGGCGGCTTGCGGCCGTTCCCGCTCCGCCAGATACGCCTCCGCCTCGGCTACCACCTCCAAAGTCCGCCCGTATGACTCCTCGTGGCTGTCGCCCCACGTCACCAGACCATGCTTGTCGAGCACGACCGCCCGCGCCCCGACCAGCTCGGCCACCTGCCGCGATAAATCAAATCCGGGCCGGATGTAGGGCACGACGGCCACGTCCGATCCCAGCGCCTCCCGTACCCGCCCCTCGGCATCGGGCGTGTTGGTCAGGGCGCAGATGGCGTCCGCGTGAACGTGGTCGACATGGCGGGCGGGCAGGAAGGCGTGCAGCAGGGTCTCGATCGACGGACGCCGCGAGCCCGGCTCCACCATGCAATGCGCCAGATACTCGACCATCGCCTCGTCGCGTCATGGCGGCGCGCTCGCGCAACGGCAGCAACTCGTCGAGGAAGAGCCCGGGAAAACCGTCCGCCCCGATCGTCTTCAGATCAGTCCCGCTCCCCTTGACGCGCAGCACCATCCGCTCGCGGCCGAGATGATCGACCTCCGCGATCTTGCTCGACGTGTTGCCGCCCCCGTGAACGACGAGCGTCGGATCGGCGCCGATCAGCCGCGAGCGGGCCACCAGCCGCTCCAGCTCCGTCTCGCCGGGAACCGACACAGAACCCTCCCGCCTCCCGCCTCGCGCCTCCCGCCCCCGACTCACGCCCCGGCCCCCTTCCACAGAAACGGCACCAGTCCCTGATCGGCGGCGGCAAGAAGGTGCTCGTTCAACGCTCGCCAGCGGGCGTAGGCCTCGTCGTAGACGGCGTGATTCGCCGCGTCCGGTTCGAAGCGAGCCGCGTCCTTACTCGTGGCCGCGACCGCCTCCGGGAGATCGGCGAACACCCCCGCGCCCACGAGCGCGCACAGCGCCGCACCGAGGGACGTTGCTTCCCGCACCGGCGGGACATCCACCGGAATGCCCAGCACATCGGCCAGGATCTGCGGCCAGAGCCGCCCGCGGGATGGCCCGCCCACAAAGCGGATACCCTCTGGCTCTGCGCCACAGACCTCGGCCAGGATCTCGTAGTGCCCGCGGGCCACGTAGGCGGCCCCTTCCTCGACGGCGCGGAAGATCGCGCCGGGTCCGGTGCGCTCCGGTTGCAGGATGTCGAGCCCGATCAGCGACGGCGGTCCATGCCGCCAGCGCCGCCCCTCCATCACGTTCGACGAGAGGTACATCAGGCCATTGCTGCCCGCCGGAACGTCCGCCGCCAGCCGCTCCAGTTCCTCGTACCCCTCCTCGGGACCGACCTGCCGGGTCGATGGCGCGCAGCAGACCATCGCGCACCCAGCGCGTCGAGAACCCGTGCAGAAACCCGATCCCCTCGATCATCCACGTGCCGGGCAGGATGTGGCACAGCGTGCGCAGCCGGATACGGGGGTCGATCACCGGTTCGTTCGTCACCGCCGCCGTCTGCCAGAAGGTGCCCCCCACCGTGGCGAAGCGCAGCCCCTCGGTCAAACCCGCCGCCAGCAGCGCAAGCTGCGTGTCCGCCCCCCCGACGACGACGGCCGTTCCCTGCCGCAGCCCCGTTGCCGCCGCGGCCTCCAGGCTGACTTCGCCCACCGCCGTGCCCGCCTCGTACACCGGCGGCAACAAGTCCGGCAACCCCAGCTCGGCCGCTGTCTCGGGTGACCAGGTGCGCGTCGCGAGGTCGAACATATTGGAGGAAGACCCGAGCGACGGGTCGGTAGCAAAAGACGCCGCACAGGCGGGCGATCACCCAGTCGCCGAGCATGGTCAAGTGCCGCGCCCGGTCCAGGATGTCCGGTTGGTGGCGCCGAATCCAGCGCAGCCTCGCCGGGGCCGTGATCGACGTCCAGTCCCCGCCGCGCTCGTACTGACTCTGCGCCAACCCCTCGGCGATCATCTCCGTCGCCTCGACCCCGGCGCGGGCGTCGATATTGGGGCAGGCCCAGATCTCGCGCCCCGCCTCGTCGTAGAGGACGAATCCCTCGCGCATGCTGGCCGCCGTCACCGCCGCGACCTCGTCCGCGGACACCCGGGCGGTATGCAGCGCCTCGCGCACGCATTGGGAAACCTGGTCCCAGCCATCGTTCGGGTCGAAATCGAACCCTCCCGGCGCGTCCGCAACCGGTCGGTAGTTCCACTCCCGTTGCGCCAGCCCCAGCAGTTCGCCAGTCGCGTCGAATACCAGCGCCCGGCAGGAGCCGGACCCGGCATCGATGGTGACCACCGCTGGCGGGGTGAATGCTGTCATGTCCGTGCCTCGTGCGCCGTGGCGGCCGCCAGCTCCCGCCCGTTGAGACTGCCCTCGAGCGTCCCGCTGGCGAGGTGGGCCACCACCTTGCGGCAGACCACCTCCGCCCCGCGCGCCGCCGCCTGCCGTGTCGCCCCGGCGATGTGCGGGGTCAGCAGCACGTTGTCCATGGCCAGCAACGGATCGTCGGCCAGCGGCGGCTCCGGACTGAACACGTCGACGATGGCCCCGCCGATTGCGCGGTGGGCCAGAACCTCGCGCAGCGCCGCGCCATCGACCAGCTCGGCGCGGGCGGGATTGACGAAGATCGCGTCGGGGCGCATCAGATCCAACTCTCGCGCGCCGATCATGCCGCGCGTCTCGTCGGTCAACCGCGCCGCCAGCACGACGACGTCGGCGCGGCCCAGCACCTCATCCAGCGCGGCGGCTTCGGCCCCGGCCTCCTCCATCGTCGCCGCGTCCACATAGGGGTCATGCACGAGTAAGCGCATGCCGAACCCGCGCGCGATCGGCGCGAACGCCCGTCCCACCCCTCCGAACCCGATCAGCCCACAGGTGCGGCCCGCAAACTCCGGTCCGGCCAGGTCGTAGCTGTACAGGTCGAGCCGCCACAACCCCTGGGCGATCCCCGCCTGCCCGGCGGCGATCCCCCGCGCATAGGCCAGCACGGCGCCCATCACGTACTCGGCGACCGCTTGCGCGTTGCGCCCCGGACAGAAAAAGACCGGGATCCCCCGTTCGGTGAGACTGGACAGGTTGACGTTGACCGCCCCGCCCCGCGCACACCCGACCACCCGCAACCGGGGTGCGGCGGCAATCGCGTTCAGCGACAGGGGCGCCAGGTGGAGCACGAGCGCCTCGACGTCCGCCAGGTGCGGCGCCAGCAGATCGACCGGACCGGTGTATTCCCGGATGGTCGCATCGGCGGCCAGATCGGCGGCGGCGCGATCCATCGCGACGACCGGATCCTCCCATAGCGGCCTGGGCGGCGCCTTCGGGGCGGCCGTCGGCAGCGGCACCGCATCGACGGCGGGGTAATCGAGCTGCAACCGCTCGATCGTTATGGGCAACCCCACCTCTGCCGCCGCCGCGTGCAGCGCCTCGGCAAACAGATCGGCCCCGATGAACCGGTCCCCAACCACCAATGTACGCACGGGGGCAGTCATCGGAACTCCCTGGCTCGGCAGACGATCTCGTGGTTCTGTGGCGACAACGCCCGCAATCTCAGATCGATGACTGACCCCCATCCACCACGAGCGCTGTACCCACGCAATACGACGCCTCGTCCGATGCCAGCCAGAGGATCGCCGCGGCGCACTCATCGGCCGTGCCGGCACGCCCGATCGGGATTTGGTCGGACCAGTACCGCAGCTCGTCCGCATCGCGCATCACCGGCTCGTTCATCGGCGTGTCGATGAACCCCGGCACCACCATGTTGACGCGGATGCCTTCCCGCGCGTAGTCGATGGCCATCACCCGCATCATGGCGAAGACCCCGCCCTTGCTGGCGCTGTAGGCCGGCTCGTTGGTGGCCATGCCGAGGTAGCCGCAGTTGGAGCCGACGCAAACGACGGCGCCGCCCCCGCCAGCCAGCAAATGCTTCACCCCGTGCTTGCAGGTCAGAAACTGGCCATCGAGATTGTTCTGCAGCAGACGGCGCCAGACCGACAGCTCCAGCCGGTCGACGCGGTCGTCCTCGCCCAGCAGCTCGATCCCGGCGTTGGAAATGACAGTATCGAGTCCCCCGAACGTCGCAGCCGCCTCATCGATCGCGCCGGCGATGGAGGGTTCGTCCGCGCAGTCGGCCGGCAGCACGAGCACGGATGGATCGCCGCCGATCTCGGCGGCAATGGCCTCGAGCCCATCTCGTCGCCGCGCGATCAAGGCGACCTGAGCCCCTTCTCGGGCCAGCCGCAGCGCGGTGGCGCGGCCTATCCCGCTACTGGCCCCGGTAATGACCGCCCGCTTGCCGGCAAAGCGGTCTGTGCGAGCCGCCATTACGGGTACGTCTCGTGCGGAACCTCGAAATCGAGGGCGTGACCACTTCCGGACTCGATCACGCATTTGAAGGGCACATCCGTGTCGAGGAAGTACCACTCGATCTCGTCGCCAATATGCCCCACGGCGGTGACGCCAATCCCATCCCCGGCGAACTGAGCCTTGACCCGCTCCGACTCCTCCGGCGTATCGAACATGACCGCGATCGACGAGATGCCCTCCCCCTTCGTGTCGAGGAACTCCTGCCAGGGATTGTCGCCGCCGAGCGGTTCGATCAGCTCGAAGTTGAGGTCGCCGACCATCGTCTCGGCCCACCGCACGTTGAACTCGGCCGGTTTGCCCTTGAACTCGCAATGGTGCATCACCGACGTGCCATCAGACTCGAAGATTTTCCACGGCCCCCACCCGAACGCCTGGTGGTACCGCTGCATCTTGGCTTCCAGATCGCGCACCGCGACCGAGACCTGGGTGATCGGGTAGGTGATACCGCTCACCGGCGACGGCCCCGGCTCGGCGCCTGGGCGCGGGTAGACTTGGGCCGGTTTGACGAAGTCGATGGCGTGGCCGCTGCCCGATTCGATCAGGCAGCCGAACTGCTCCTCGGTGTCCAGGTAGTAGTACTCGATGTGATCGCCGATATCGGCCTTCATGTTCACGTCGATCCCGAACTCGTCCTTGAACGCCTTCTTGACCGCGTCGCCGTCCTCGCGTTCCAGGAACATCGTCGCGATCGAGGCGATGCCCTCGCCCCGCCGATCCATGAATTCCGACCACAGGTTGGGTCCGTGCAGCGGCTGCAGCAGCTCGAAGTTCAATGAGCCGACGTAAACTTCCGCCCCCCGCAGCGAGTAGTCGACCTGCTCCCCTCGCAGCTCCGTGCGGTGGTGGACCGGCGCCACGTGGTCGAAGACCTGCCAGGGCGCCCAGCCGAAGGCCCGGTAGTACTGCTCCATGGTCTGGTCGAGATCGCGCACCGCCAGCGAAATCTGCGTAATGGGATAACGCAGACCCGCCATCCCGACCGGAAGTTCAGCCGTCTGCCCACTCATCCTTGTCACCTCCTCGTCCCGACGTGTTCACGACCGCACTTCGCCGTGCGTTCCCGGCTCAACAGGTCGCCGCGGCCATCGCTTCCGGCTCGACATGGCGAATCCACGGCAGCGCCGGCGGCAACCCGCGCGGCTCCAGTTCCCGACCGCCGACCATGGTGCGCACCGCGCGAAACGTCCGATCGAACGGTCGCCGGTTGCCCGCGATATCCACCAGCTCGACCGGTCCGGGTTCGAGACGCAGCATCGCCACGTCCGCCGCCGCGCCCGGCGAGAGCGTCCCAGCCTCTCCCGCCCGCCCAATCGCCGCGGCGGGTGTCGCGGTCGTGGCCCGGATGACCTCGGCCAGCGGCATCCCGAGCGCGAGAAACTTGGTCATCACCGTCAGCAGCGTCAGTTGCGGCGAGCCATCGCCGCGAATGCGGGGCATCATCTCCTGATCCGCGACCAGATTGGGACCGGCGAGACTGATCTGGTGCAGATCGGTCGAGATCGTGTCGGGCCAGAACCCGTGGCGGGCCAGCACATCTCCGGTCGCGAACGAAAACGACCCCGCGCCATGCCCGACGTCGAAGAGGATGCCGGCGTCGCGCGCCCGCAGAGCCGCCGGCCGCACCCCGCCGCGCTCGTCGATCAACCGCTGCCCGTCTCCGGTCCAGGCGTGGGTCACGATGTCGCCGGGGCGCAGCAGCCGCAGCACGCTCTCGACCGCGGGCGGCGTATTGCTGATGTGGCACATGATCGGCAGACCCGTGGTCTCGGCCGCTTCTACCGCTTTGCGCAGCGGTCGCAACCCCGGATAGCAGACGCCCTCCTTGCCCATGCGCACCTTGACCCCGACGATCAAGTCACGGTTCGCGTCCACCACGCGTGCCAGGAGCGGCACGTCGCAGGCGTTCGGGTTGCAGTACTCGTCATAATTCATCCCCGGGATACCCAAGTATGAGATGTTGACGAAGGCGAACATGCGCACGGTCGCGCGTCGGACCACGTATTCGCGGAAGCCCGGGATGCTGAACGCCCCCGCGGAGCCCGCGTCGACCCAGGTCGTCACCCCACAGCGCCAGGCGAGACTATCGGCGTCGATCCCCAGGTAATCCCGGCCCCAGAAGAGGTGGGCATGGAGGTCGACCAGACCCGGAGTCACCAGCAGTCCGGCGGCGTCGATGACCCGCGCCGCAGAGTGGGGTGGCAACCGCTCGGCGACCACGGCAATCCGGCCGTCGGCGATGGCCACGTCGCGCGGCCAGTCAATGCCATTCGCCGGGTCGATGACGTGCCCCCCCGCGATTACCGTGTCGTAGCGCGTGTCCATCATCGGTCGTGAATCCCTGGGTCCTCCGCTGAGACACGGCGTGCCGCGTCCCTATCGGCGAAGATCCAGCACCCAATCGGCCCCGCTCGGAGCGGCGAACACCCAGCCGTGGTCGCCTGCGTCCTCCGCATGCGCCGCCGCCCAATGACCAGTGCGCGGGTCGAACCAGCGCGCCGAACGGCCATTTGCGGCATCACCATGCAGACGCACCGTCCCCCCGGCAAGTAGGTACGCCACCGTCCAGTCGCCGTCTTCCGTGTTACCGGCGGCAATGAACCGGCGCGCGTCGCCGGCGCCGGGTTGCTCGGCCAGCAGATGCTGGGCGGGGCGCAGCCGCCACCAGTCCCCGGAGGCGAAGTAGGCGCGCAGGATCGTCATGCTCGCTGCGCCCGGCGTATCGAGCACCGTCCACCACGGTTCGAGGGTGTACTCGGACTGCCGGCGGATCGCCGCACCGACCGGCTCGCACTCGTTCGCCCAGGCCCACAGGCTGAAGTGCCCGTAGCTGACTCCGGCCGTCGGCGTCACCAGCAGGCTCCAGTAGCTGGCCCGCCGCACCTCGGCCGCCGTGAATCGGACCCCGCTCCCGTACGACGGATGGTCCTCGTAGTTCGGCTCGACATTGATGATCGGCCGTGGCGGCGACTGCACCCAGTCGGTAGTGTGCGGCCCCTCCGGCAGCCAGCGCACCTTCGGCTCGTCGGCGGAGTGGCCGCTCTGGTAGATGAAGAACGTCAACCAGGACTGATCGCGAAACTCGTCTCCCACCCAGCTCCAACCGAAGGGGTGCATGGTCACCAGTGGCTCAGGCGGATCCGTGTAGACAGCCGCGCCGATCTCCCGCCACCGTGCCGCGCGCTCCCCTTCAAAATTCCCGTCGCCCCCGAGCGACCACGCCATGTGGTGCGCCCCCCACCGGGCGCGCAGCCAGCGGGCAAACCGGATCACCTGTTCCGGTGGCCACGCCCAACCCGGCTCCTCGTCGTACAGCGACAGCACGACGATGGCGCTGGCAAGCAGACCGTGCCGCGCAATGGCCTCGACCTTCGGGTCGAGCCGTTGATAGAACCCCGGGTTGACCGTGAACCGCCCGTCTTCCGTGTACGACGCCTCGCCATCCGGATCGGTAGCTAGCCCCCGCCAGTGCGTGCTGAAAAACTGGACGACCGAGAACCCCTGCGCGCGCCGCGTGCCCAGGTACGCGTCCCAATCCGCGGCGGTCGAGCGAATGAGCCCATTCCAGACGGTATCGCCGAGCCAGAAGAACGGCGTGCCATCCGCGTGCGCCAGCGAGCGGCCATCGGTGGCGACCCGGACCGGACCGTGGCGGTAGACCGGGTTGGGACCGTCGTACGGGACACAGGTGAACGCGCCCGATTGCCCGCTCAGCCCCGCGTCATTCGGGTCAGAGGCGACCGATCGCCACTGCCACGTTCCTGTTTCGTCCGGCCGCACCCGGCAACGCCAGATTCGCCCGCCATCCCAGAAGGCATCGATGGTGAACTCGCGACCGGATGGTGCCGAGAGTTCGATGGAGAGATCGACATCCCAGAAGGGATCAGCTCGCACCTGAATCCCCTCAAAGGTCAACTCGTGCGCCGTCCAGCGCGCTACCTGATCCACGCTGACGCCTCAATCCCCCCTCTCCCATCGCAATGGGAGAGGGGTTGGGGGTGAGGGCAAGCTCCGCGAAACGGCCTCATAACCCCGATTCCGACTCCAACGTCAGCACCGCATCCTCCGCAAACGGCGGCGTCAACGTCGCGCACCCCTCGGCCACCAGCACCCCGCCCGGCTCCCGCCGACCCGTTCCCGGCTCGAACCACTCGACGCGCAGATTCGGCCCGGCCAGCACCCCGACCTGCACCGTCACCGCCCGTTGCACCGGCAGGTAGGCGACCGTCAACCGCCGATCCGGCGTGGCCGCCGCCGTCACCCGATCCAGCCCGCGCGCCTCGCCCAACCCCCCGGTGACGATCTCCCGGCCGAAATCGGGGCCCAGCTCGGACCATGGCAGCGCCCGGAAAAACGCGCCCCAGCGCGCCATCGCCACCGACCCCGGTAAATCGAGCGCTGCTTTCCACCCATCGAGGAACGGCCAGATCGGCATGTTGCCCATGCAGTGGCCGTTGCCACCGCAGAGCACGGACCAATAGGCCTGCCGCCTGATCTGTAATTCGGACGAATTGTGCTCCCCCTCGTACGTCGACTCGATGAGATAGAAGGGCCAGACCGGGTCGCGCCGCCAGTCCTCTTGCAGCATGCGATGGACGATGTCGTACGTGTAGGTCGGGTTGAGATCCAGCCAGTCGTGATCGGGAAAGACATCGAGTGGGGAGTGCTCGGGCAAAACGTGGGCGGTAAACAGGTTGTCGCCACCGGTGGCGCGGATACCCCGCGCCATCTGGTCGAGCCCGGCTGTCGCCTCTCCCGGGTTGCGGTCGCCGCCGATGCACCAGATGATGTTCCGGAAGGCGCCGAAGCGCTGGCCCAGGTATTCTCCCCAGCCGCGCATGCCCTCGGGGCCGTTGGCGAGCACTTCGTCCCACCACCCCTGCGGCCGCGTCTCGAAACCGGGAAACAACCCGGGATACCCCAGGTACGCCGGGCAAAGAATGACGAACATGCCGTTCTCCGCGGCGATCTCCAGGACCCGCTCCGCGTGCGCCATGTACGCCTCGTTCGGCGTGCGAAAGTCGCCCGGCGTCGTAAACGGTTCGTCGCCGGCCAGATTGCGCGGCGGATCCTGCGCGAAGCAGTACTCGATGAGACTGACGATGAGTGTGTTGAACCCCTTGCGACGGCGGTCCTCGATGTAGAACCGGGCGTCGTCCAGGGTCGTGTTCGCGATCAGCGACCACGCCGCGTCCCCCTGCATCAGCACGGCGTTGCCGTCGGGGTCGAGAATCCGGTGCCGGTCTGGCGATACCCGCAGGGGCAGTCGGGCCGGAGACGGAATCTCCGGCAACGGTTCAACCACGAATGTCTTCCTCTCTCATCACCGGCGTACCGGATCTACAGCGCGCGATCGTGCCGCCTCCGCAAGAGCGACCCGTTCCCCGTTCGCATCAAACAGCCGAATCCGGCGTGGCGGAAAGCGCAGGGAGACCCGCTCCCCCTCTTCGAGGCGCGTATCGGCGGCAACGCGCACCATCACCGACGCTCCGTCACCGACGGCGACCGACAGGAACGAGTCTGAGCCGACCGCCTCGACAAGCTCGATAGTGCCGGCGACGGTCGCCGGCTCATTCGCCCCCACAAGTTCGATGTTCTCGGGTCGGATGCCGAGCGTTATCTCGTCGCTGCCCGAAGCGTTGATTGGACCGAGACCGTCGAGTCCGACCGAGACTGGCCCCAGAAAGCGGTGGCCGCCGTCCTGGGCGATCAGGCGGCCGGGGAGCAGATTCATGGGTGGGCTGCCGACGAACATCGCCACGAACGTGTTGGCGGGACGGTCGTAGACCTCGTGTGGGCTGCCGATCTGCTGCACGACCCCGTCGCGCAGAATCACGATCCGGTCGGCCATCGTCATCGCTTCGATCTGGTCGTGCGTGACATAGATGGTCGTGCGTCCGACGCGCTTGTGCAGCTTGAGCAGCTCGGAGCGCATCTGCACCCGGAGCAGCGCGTCGAGGTTGGAAAGAGGCTCATCCATGAGGAAGGCCACCGGTTCGCGGATGATCGCCCGCCCCAGCGCCACCCGCTGCCGCTGCCCGCCGGAGAGCTGGTCGGGGAACTTGCTCAGGTGCTCGGTCAAGCCGACCAGCGCCGCGACTTCTCGCACCCGCTCCGCGACCGCCGCTTTCTTGTGGCGGCGCATGGCCAGCGGAAAACCGATGTTGGTTTCGACCGACATGTGCGGGTAGAGCGCGTAGTTCTGGAAGACCATCGCCACGTCGCGCTCTTTCGGCGGCAGGTAGTTCGCCAGGCGGCCGTTGATGTAGATCTCGCCGTCGCTGGCATCCTCCAGCCCGGCGATGATCTTCAGCAGCGTGCTCTTGCCGCATCCGGACGGCCCGAGCAAGACGAGGAATTCGCCCGGCGCAATGTCGATGTCGATGTTCTGCAAGGCGGAGAAGTCGCCGTAGCGCTTGGCAACGCTCAGCAGCTCGATGGCGAACGGATCGGACACGAGGTTCTGAACCGGTGCCGCTTGAGTCATCATCATTGTTTCAGGGCTCCGGCCAGAGAGCGAGCCAGGAACTGGCGTTGCAGGACGAAGAAGAATATCGCAATCGGGATCAGCGACATGACAGCCGCCGCCGACCAGAGGCCGAAATTGACCCCGCCCTTGGAGCGCAGCCCGGCGACCCCGACCGTCAGCACGAGCAGATCGTCGCTGGTGACCGCCACCAGAGGCCAGGTAAAGCTCATGAACTCGGCGGTGAAGATGATCACCGCCAGCACAACAAGTCCCGGCTTGACCAGCGGCAGGATGATGCGCCAGTAGATGCCGAACTCGCTCACCCCTTCCAGCCGCGCCGCGTTCTCCAGATCCTTGGGCAGACCGAGGATGAACTGGCGCATCAGAAAGACCCCCAGCGGATTGGCCAGCGATGGCAGGATCAGCGCCAGGTACGTATTCGTGATGTTGAGCGTGTGCGCGATCGACCAGAGCGGGATCAGCAGCGCGGCGAACGGCACCATCAACAGGATCAGCATCAGCAAGAAGACGACCCGCTTGCCCGTGAACTCCAGCTTGGCCAGGGCGTAGCCGGCCATCGAGTCGAGGAAGATCTTCAATACCGTCACCGTGGTCGCCACGATCAGCGTGTTGAGCATCCAGCGCGGGAAGCCGCTGTCGAGGAGGAGCCGCTCGTAGTTGCCGAAGTAGGGCGGGATCTGCACCCAGACCGGCGGGTACTGGAAGAGCGAGCCCTGGTCCTTGAGGGAGGCCATGATGACATAAAAGAATGGCGCGGCGCACATGAGTGCGGCGACGATCAGGACCGCGTGGGTGAGCGCCCGCTCCAACATCGTCTTCTGTCGAGCCGCCCGCGACTCCGCGCCAGGAACTTCGGAGGTGAGGGAGGGGATGGCCCGCGGCCGCAGGGCGCTCGACGTAGCCACGTCAGTCCTCCCCCCGCTGACCACGCATTAGCCGCAACTGGACGACGGTAAGAACGAGAATGGCCAGCAGCAGTGCGACCGACATCGCGGCCCCGTATCCCACCTTGTCGGTCGAGCCGAAGATGTAGGTCCAGATGCGGAAGACCACCGTCAGCGTGGACGTGCCCGGCCCGCCTTCAGTCAGAATCAGCGCGGTGTCGAAGACCTGTAGGCCATAGATGGTGGCGACGACGACCGCGAACAGAATCACCCGCCGCAGCAGCGGCAGTGTCAACCGCAGAAACCGCTGCCAGGCGTTGGCCCCGTCCAGTTCGGCGGCCTGGTACAGCTCCCGCGGCAACCCGATGATGGCGGCCAGGAAGAAAATCGCCCAGAAACCCACGCTGCGCCACACGTCCAGCGCCGCCAGAACCTGCAGCGCCGATTTCGGACCCAGCCAGACCACCGGATCCTGCCCGACCAGGCGCAGGATGGTATTGAACAGCCCGAAGTCGACGCTGGTCAGGAAAATCCAGATCAGCCCCGCCACCACGCCCGGCACCAGCGCCGGAAAGTAGACGAGGAAGCGATAGACCGCCCCTCCTCGCCGGATGCGATCAAGCAGCAACGCCACCCCGAGCGCGAGCACCAGCGTGGCCGGAATCGCCATCAGCGTGAAAGTGAGCGTGTTGCGGATGGCGATGGGGGCATCGATCTGCCGCGGCAGCCGCCGGAAGTTGTCGAGCCCGACGTACTCCGTGCCGGTGGTGAGACTCCCTTCCTGGGTGCTCCACCAAAAGACGAGGATGGTCGGGGCGAGGAGGAAGACGACGAAAAACACGAACATCGGCGCCAGGAACGCCCAACCGGTCAATTCCCGCCGCAAGCGCCGTTGGCGAGCCAGGCGCTTGTGTTCCTCCGGGCTAAGCCGCTGTCGCGAGCGGGTCGCAGAAGTGGCGACCGGCAATGAAAGCGAATCCGACGCGATGGCCATAGCTGGCGACTTGCTCCCTGCTGCAACCCTACAGCCCCGTTCACGGGGCTTCCGTTGGGGCGGTCGGAGGTCTTTAGCCTCCGGCGAAGGGGCTTCGGCGTCCGAGGATGCCAACCCGGACCGCCGCTGCCCCGTCGCCTGACCCTAAAGGGATCAGGCTGACCCAACGGAAGCACCCTGAAGGGCGCTGAGTTTGGCCGCTCCGCATCTAGGATGCGGGGCGGCTGCCTTCTAGCCGAATACCTCCACCTGCACGATCTGCTCGATGGTGGAGACGGCTTCCTCGGCCGAGATTTCTCCGCTGTAGGCGCGGGCGGCCTGGTCCGCGGCCTGACCCTCGACGGTGCTGAACTGCGCGAATGGCTCGGGGCCGACACTGAACTCCTGGAACTGTGCGAACGACGCGGCGAGCTGGGGCGCGCTGTGCTCGCCGTAGCCCATCTCTTCGGCGTCGATGCGCGCCGGGTACGTTCCCGAGACTCCCGTCCAGAACGCGGCTTGCTCGCCGCTCGTCCACCACTTGAGCACTTCCCAGGCGAGGTCCTTGTTCGGGGTCTGCGAGCTCATGGCATAGAGACCGACGTCGTTGAAGTTGACGCGGGTCTGCGGACCCGGCGGATAGGGGAGCACGGCCCACTCGAAGGCAGGCGGCTCCGGCTTGAGCCCAAGAACTGCGGCGATGGTCAGGTCAGAGGAGTAGATGGCCAGCCTGCCGGCGATGAAGGCGTCGGGGGCTGTGTTGTAATCGAACGTACCCTGCGGCGGCGCGATCCCCTGCGTGAAGAAATCGACGAGTTGCTGCGTCGCCAGGACAACATCGGGCGTGTTGATGGCGGGTGCGGAGAGATCCTCCGTCAGGAATCTGCCGCCCGCGGCTCGGGCACGCTGATACCACTCTGCGAAGCCGCCGAGCTGCATGCCGATGCCGAGCCCGTAGGTTTCGGAGCCGTTCGTCATCGCCGTGACGCACTCGACGAAGGTGTCCCAGTCCTCGACAAAGGTCTCGTCGAACCCGGCCTCGCGCACCATGTCCATGTTGACGAAGAGGGCGTCCTCGACGTGCCAAACAATGGGCAGGCCCATCAGCTTTGGCCCGTAGGCCTCGATGCGGTCCCAGTAGAGGTACTTCGCCTTCTCCTCGGCCCAGGCGGGATCGTTGATACGCGCCGTGAGGTCCTCGAACCCGTTCTCCTGCTCGGCGCGGGCCATGTACCCGCCCTCGCCGAAGTAGTAGATGTCGTGAGCACCGTCGGCCAGCGAAGCATCGACCTCCGCGCCCGACGTCCCCCAACTGAACAGCTTGAAGGAGAAGTTGACATTGGGATAGAGCTCGTTGAACGCGGCGGCGATAGTCTCGTGATTCTCGATCTCCCGGTCGGTCCAGGGGCCGATCATGAAGCGCATGTCGCCGCTGACGTCTTCCGGCACGCTGCTCTGGGCGAACGCCGCCGTCTCTCTGGCGCACATGGCCAGGACGGATCCCGCGGCGGCCGGCGCCAAACCCATGGCCAGCAGGCGAGAAACGAATGCGCGGCGCGGCATCTGCCCCGCCATGAACGCATCGACCAGTTGCGACGTGCGGCGATCCATCTTCGGACTCATCGGCGTTCGCCATCCTTTCCGCTGAAAGCGAGCTTCGCTGCTCGACTTGATGCGACGCGGTTGCCACCGCCCAGGTTCACTTGTAGCATCTCACTGCACCATACAGGATCGTGTTCACTGAGTCAACTTCTTGCGGGAACGGCTGACCCTGCCCGCGGCACACCCGATGGCTGCTGGCTCCCACGCTGAATCATTGATCGCGATGTGGAGCGAGAATTGGGGCGAAGGAGGCAATCTCACGGGTTCAGCAGGTTGCCCGCGTCGCAGTGGCTTGGCGGAGACAGCGAGTGGATGTCCTGTACGGACTCCTCATGGCAAAGATGTGCGGTCCAAACACAAACTGGACATCTTGGAGCAGTTACGACACAATGCAGAACCACACGCCGAACCGCCCGCGACAGACGAGGGCTCCGATGCTGCGCGACAGGCTGCCACCCCGGGCCGACTCCCAATCGCTCGACCTGCTGATCGATGT
This sequence comes from uncultured Chloroflexia bacterium, assembly GCA_963762985.1. GTDB lineage: Bacteria > Chloroflexota > Chloroflexia > Thermomicrobiales > UBA6265 > JACCXM01. Next base: position 55,680 of record CAVXMK010000026.1, on the reverse strand, counting down.
CGCCACCCGGCACTATCTGCACGGCAGCAGCCAGACCGAGATCGCCAGGGATCTGAGTCTGGACCCGTCCACCATCTCCCGGTATTTGAAGCGGGCGCGGGACGAGGGGATCGTCCGTATCGAGATCGTGGCTCCGCGCCGAGCCAATGTCGAGCTGGCCCGCGAATTGGCGCGGCAACTCAAGGTCAGCCGGGTTCTGGTGGCCGAACTCAACGGCGAGCACGACAGTCTTGCCGTCGTCGCCCCACTCGCAGCCCGGTTCACCTCCGATCAGTTCCGACGCGGGACGCGAATCGGGATCGGCTGGGGAGAGTCTCTCGCCGCCGTTGTCCGTCACCTCGAGCCGGGCGGCGTAGAGGGGTTGCACGTCGCCCCGCTGGCCGGTGGTCTCGCTGAAGGGCGTCCCGGCATCCAGGGGCACGAACTGGTGCGCCAGATTACCGACCTCTTCCCATTGAGCCGCGCGACGTACCTGCATGCACCGTCGATCGTTGACTCGGCGATAATTCGCGACGCGTTCCTGGCGGATCGTTCGGTGCAGGCTGCGCTTGCCGTGGCCGCGCGATCGGAAGTCGCGTTGGTCGGTATCGGCGACATGGAGCCGGAGGCCACCCTGTTCAAGGCCAGCCACATCCTGCCCGCCGACCGGGAGGCGCTGGTGGCGCAGGGCGCTGTCGGCAGCATGAACGCTCGCTTCCACGACGCGCAGGGCCAGCCGGTCGCTCACCTGGACCGGCGCACGGTGGCCCTGGACTGGAGCGATCTCGCGGCCATCCCGACGGTGATCGCCGTCGCCGCGGGTGTCAACAAAGCCGCCGCGATCCGGGGCGCGGCCCGGACCGGATGCATCGACGTCCTGGTCACTGACGACCGCACGGCCTCGGCCATCCTGGAGGAAGCGTGATGATCTCGCGCGCCGCATCCCGACTGCTCCACGAAACCCGCGACCTGGTTCACCGCCGCTACGGCCAGGCGATCGGGCAACCGGTCGAAACCGTCCCGACCCCTGCCTTGCTGCTCGATCTGCCGGCGGCGCGCCGCAACATCCAGCGCATGGCCCACGGCACGGCGGCGCTGCCCGCCGCGCTGCGCCCGCACGTCAAGGGGCACAAGAGCCCGGAGCTCGCGGCGATGCAGCGCGATGCCGGAGCGCAGGGATTCTCGACGGCGACCGTATGGGAAGCAGTCGTGCTTGCCGAGGCCGGATTCGATGACCTCTTCGTGGTGAACACGGTCGCCGGTCCCGCCAAGATGCGAGCCCTGGCCGAACTCGCCCGGGAGCGGCGGGTGCTCGTCGCGGTCGACGATCGTGACAATGCGGCCGACCTCGCGCGCGCTGCCACCGATGCCGGCAGCGTTCTTGGCGCCTGATCGAATTCGACACCGGCATGCGCCGGGCCGGATTGACCGATCCGGTCGCGGCCGCCGATCTGGCGCGGCGGCTGGACGATCTCCCCGGGCTCCGCTTCGAGGGAGTCACCGGCTACGAGGGCCACTGCTCGCTCGAAGACGACGTCGCCCAACGCACCGTCAAACAACGCGCGGCGATGGACGTGCTCCTCGCTGCCGTCGCCGCAATCGAGAATTCCGGCATCGCCTGCCCCATCGTCTCCGCCGGCGGCACGCGCACCTGGTGGCTGACCGCGGCCACCCCCGGCGTCACCGAGATCCAGGCCGGCACATACGTGCTGATGGACCGCTTCCATTCCGGGATCGAAGGCGGCTTCGAACCGGCCGCACAGGTGCTGACGACGGTCATCAGCCGCTCTCCGGACCGCATCGTCTTCGACGCCGGTAACAAGTCGGTCGCCGCTCCGGATCTCACGGTCATCGCCGGGCACGTTCTGGAAAACATCCGCTTCGATGAGGAGCACGGCATTTTCGCGGCACCGGCCGATGGGTCGCTCGCGGTGGGGGACATGGCGCGGCTGCTGCCAGGGTACGCGCCATCGACCGTCAACATGTACGACGCGTATCACGTGGTCGAGGATGACGGGATCGTCGACATCTGGCCCATCGTGCCCCGCGGACCAGGGCATTGTGGTCTGGCCAATCGGTGAGAGCGCCGCTCATGCCCACGCCGGACGCGACGAATACAGAGGCAGAGGATTCGGTAGTGAAGCACAGGAGGGTGCAACGATGACGCCGTCGGCACCGATGCCGATTTCACAGATCGCCATCGTGGTCAAAGACATCCACGCCGCCATGAAGGCCTACCACGAGGCGCTCGGCTGGGGGCCATGGAACGTCTACGAGCACAAACCGCCCTCTCTCCACCACACCGAGCTTCACGGCCAGGAGCAGGCGTACACGATGATCGGCGCGGAAACGCACGTCGGCCCGATCGTGGTCGAGTTGTTACAACCCGTCGAGGGTCCCAGCATCTACAAGGAGTGGCTGGAAACGAAGGGCGAGGGGCTGCACCACATCGCCTGCATGGCCCATACCCAGGAAGAATCGAACCAGATCAAGCAGCGCTTCGCCGGGATGGGCGCCGAGGTGATGATGGGCGGCCGCATCGGCGAAACGATCGAGTTCTACTACCTGAACACCGAGCCGATGCTGAAGGTCATCATCGAATCCGGCAGCGGCCACGCGGTGGACCTCAAACCGGCATATACGTACCCGGAGTCGTGAGTCGAATTGGCGATGGGCGAACGAAAGGCGGCCTGGTGACAATTGGCAGCCGTGCTTGGCGACTTGCAACGTGACGGCCCCCAACATTCCGGCCTTGGCGCGCCGCGCCTGCGATGAAGTCGCGGCCGTCTTCACCCCGGCCAGCTCGGACGCCGCGACGAGTCTCTGCGAGGAGATCGAAGGCGCGCGGCGCATCGCCTGCTACGGCGTTGGGCGGGAAGGGCTGATGATGCGTGCCTTCGGTATGCGGCTCATGCACCTCGGGTTCGACGCGCATGTCGTCGGCGACATGACCACCCCGCCCGTCGGCCCAGGAGACCTGCTGATGGTCAGCGCGGGACCAGGGGCGTTCTCGACTGCTCTCGCCCTGATCGGGGTTGCGCGTGACGCGGGAGCGCGCACCCTGGTCATCACCGCCCAACCGGAGGGCGAAGCGGCACGCCGCGCCGACGTCACCATCCACCTCCCGGCCCAGACCATGGCCGACGATCGTGCCCCGCAAACGAGTCTGCTCCCGATGGGCAGCCTATTCGAAGCGGCCGAGCTCATCTTCTTTGATCTCATCTCAATCCTGCTGCGCGAGCGATCCGGGCAAACGCTGGAAGAGATGCGGGCGCGGCACACGAATCTGGAGTGAGTCGAAAGTTGAGAGTCGAACGTACGACGGCAAGACGGCATCGGCATCGAAGGCCGACAGCCAGTAGCTCGGGAGCGATCGTGGAGCTTGGCATCAATCTGGGATTTGCTTGCAAGCGGTGGCCGGAGCCGAAGCGCTGGGCCAGCCTCGTGCGCGAAGAGCTCGGGCTGGGGATGGTCCAGTTCACCTTCGATTTGCTCGACCCCTGGTGGCCGGAGCGGGAACGGCGCATGTTGGCGGAACAGGTGCGCCGCGCCGCCGACGACTTCGATCTCACCATCCACAGTGCCCAGCTCGGGCTGGCCTGGTACACCTTCAACGGCCTGCTGCATCCCGACGCCGCGGCACGCGAGGTGGGACGGGAGTGGTGGCGGCGGGCCGCGGCGACCGCCGCCGAGCTCGGCGTACCGGCCATGGGCGGCCCGTTCGGGGCGCTGAGCGCCACCGATGCGGGCGATGCCGAAATCCGCGCCGAAAGTTACACGGGCCTGCTGAACGACGCGGTCGCGGCCAGCGAGGCGGCCGCCAGTGCCGGGCTGAAGGCGCTCCTCGTCGAACCGACGCCCCTCCCGCGCGAGATGCCACACACCGTCGCCCAGGCGCAGCGGCTCGTGGCCGACCTCGAAGGTCGCCTGGCCGTCCCCATCCGCTGGGTGCTCGATGTCGGTCACGCGCTCTACCGCCCGCTCTATGGTGAAGATGTGGCGCTGGCAGACTGGCTCGGGCCACTGCGCAACGAAATCGGCCTGTTCCACCTGCAAAACCACGACTTCCGCAGCGATGCCCACTGGGGCTGGCCGCACGACGGTGGCCGCTACGACGTGGCAGAGTTCGCCCGGACTGTCCGCCAGGCGGGATTGGCGCACGTGCCTGTCGTCATCGAGCTTTTCTACCCCTTCGAAATGTCCGATGAGGACGTGCTCGCCGACGTGCGCAGCACCGTTCTCCATTGTCGCGAGGCGCTGACCGAGGACGCGACGAGCCGGTTGGGATGAATGACCCGCTCATCGCAAGAGGGACTGGATCGACCGATATGACGACCGACACGTCACTCTCTGAGTACGAATGGTGGTACGGCCGCGACGAGCCGCCCATCGAACCGCTCCCGCTCCGCGCGGGGCCGGTCACCGCGGCCCTGGTCGGCCGCGACTTGCGCAACATCCGTTTCGGTGGGATCGAGGTGGCGCAGCGGATGTACATGGCGCTGCGCGACCGCAACTGGGACACCGTCCCCGGCGAGGTCTCCGCTGTCGTCGTGGAGCAGGGCGACGACTCGTTCACGGTGCGTTTCACGGTAACGCATCGCCAACACGACATCGATCTCACCTGGCGGGGTGAGGTTGTTGGCCAGCCGAACGGCGTCGTCAGCTACGCGATGGATGCGACGGCCGGCACCGATATGACGTACAAGCTGATCGGACTGAATATCCACCACGGCATGCGGGAGTATGCCGGTCGCCCCTGCCGTGGGGTGACGCCGGACGGACCGATTGCCGATTCCTTCTCCGTCGAAATCGCCCCGCAGCTCATCGCGGACGAGACCGAGGTTCCCATCTTTCCGCCGGTGGAAAGCCTCACCGTCGACCTCACCGACGGCGTCTCCGTGCGCTTCGATTACGAAGGGGACACCTTCGAGTTCGAGGATCAGCGGAACTGGACGGACGCGTCGTTCAAATCGCAGTCCTACCCGCCGCGCCGGGGCGGGGTCAACACCATTCGCCGCGGGGAGCGCGTCTGGCAGAAGGTGACCATCACGCCAGCGGGTACGCCACCCGCCGCCGCGAAAGAGGATGGGGAGGTCCTCATCACCGTTGGCGAACGCATCGCGCGACGGCTGCCCCCGGTTGGACTCGGCATGGCCAGCCATGATCGCGGCCTCTCGCAACGGGAAACGGAACTCCTGTCCGCTCTCCGCCCCGATCACTTGCGCGTTGAACTTCAACTGGGCGACAACACGTATCCAGAGCAGTTGGCGCGAGCCATCGCGGCCGCAACCGAGCTGGAGTGCGGGCTCGAACTGGCCCTTCACCTCACCGGCGACGCCAACGCGCAACTGCTGGACCTGGCTCCGCGGATCGGCGGGACTCGTGTCGATCGGGTCCTGGTCTTTCATCAGTCGAAGCCGGCGACCAATCCACGCTGGGTCGAGTTGGCTCGCCATCGATTGGCCGAGATTGCCCCGGATGCGCTCTTCGCCGGCGGGACGAACGCCAACTTCTGCGAACTGAACCGCTTCCGGCCGGCTGGTGCGCCGGAGGACGGCATCGTCTACTCCATCAACCCCCAGATCCACGCTTTCGATGAGCGTTCGCTGGTGGAGAACATCGCCGGCCAAACCGAAACCGTGCAGACCGCGCGGGCCTATGGCGACGGCCGTCCAGTGGTGGTCAGCCCGGTCACCCTCAAGCAGCGCTTCAACGCCGTGGCCACCACCGCCGAGCCGGAACCGGCACCTGGCGAGCTACCGCCGCAAGTCGATCCCCGCCAGATGTCGCTGTTCGCCGCGGGCTGGACAGTCGGCAGTCTGCGCGCCCTGCTCGAAAGCGAGGTGGCCTCCGCCACCTACTTCGAGACGACTGGCTGGCGCGGCGTCATCCAGGGCGACGAGGCTCCCTCCGCCCCGGCAAAGTTCCCGTCGCGAGCAGGGATGGTTTTCCCGCTGTACCACGTCTTCGCCGACCTGGCGGAATGGAAAGATGGCCGCGTCGTCCGCAGCCAATCCAGCAACCCCCTGGCCGTCGAAACCCTGGCGCTCGAGGACGACGGGGCGCTCCATCTGCTGCTGGCCAACCTCACGTCACGGCCGCGGACCGTAACGATCGATACCCTGACTGGCAGAGAGATTTCGGTACGGCGGTTGAACGCCACCACGGCGAAAGTAGCCGCGCTCGATCCCGATCACTTCCGGACGCACAGTGAAGCGATCGTTCCCAAAGGAACCCCGACGGTGACGCTTGCCCCGTTTGAAGTGGCGCGGATTGACGCGCCCAAGGTGGGGGCGTGATGTGCGGGTTCGCGCGTAATTGGAGATTCCGCGGTCGCGCCCCACCCGTCATGGCGTATCCCGCGACGGCGACACCAACGATCGTCCGGCCGATAGAAATGCACGCGGTCGGCAAGGAGATGCACGATGCACTCGCTCTCGCATTCCGTACGAGATCCGCTCCACGGCAGCGTCGCTGCAGCGTGGCGTCGCCAACGGCTGAGCCGTCGCCGCCTTCTCCAGGCAACCGGCGGACTGGCGCTCGCCGCGGGAGTCGGCGCCACTCCCGCCGCGCCCGCCGCCGCGCAGGAGAACGTCGGCGGCGTGCTGACCATCATGTGCTGGCAGGGCTACGACGGACCGAACGCCAACAAACCGTTTGTCGAACAGACCGGGACCGAGATCAACGCTATCTACCTGGGTAGCAATGACGAGATCTTCGCCACTCTCCGGGCCGGCGGGCTGGGTGAGATCGACCTCGTCACCCCGTATCACGGCTACGTCAAGAACCTCTTCGAGGCCGGCTTGCTGCAGGAGATCGACTACACCCGGCTGCCCAACACCGCTGACTACATCTCGATCTTCCAGAAGCCGGACTGGAACACGTTCGACGGCAAGACCTACGCCGCGCCCTTCGTCTGGGGCACCGGTCCGATGATCTACAACGCCGAATTCATCCCCGACCCACCGGCCGAGTGGATGGACGTCATGAAGCCGGAGTACACCGGCAAGGTGGTGATGACCGACGACGCCCTGGGGCACTATCTGATTTGGAATCAGGTCACCGGCGCCGAAGATCCGACCCAGGTCACCCAGGAACAACTCGACGCGACGACCGATCTGCTCATCCAGATCAAGACCGAGCAGGCGCGCGCGTTTTCACCCAACATGGGCGACCTCGCCGACATCATGGCCCGTGGCGAAGCGTGGCTCTCGACGATCGGCTGGGAGGCGATTCCGGCGTTTCCGGTGGCCGAAGGGGCTGATCTACGCTACACGCACCCCGCGCCGGGCGACTTCACGTTCGTCGACTCCTACTGCATCCCGGCCGAAGCGCCGAATCTGGACACCGCGTACGCCTTCATCGAGCACATGCTCAGTCCCGAGGCGCAGGCAATTGCCATGGACGACATGGACAGTGCGACGGTCAATGTGGAGGCTATCCCGCTCCTCGACGAGGCGACGCGGGCCCTCTTCCCGTACGACAATCTAGATGAGATCTTCGCCATTGCGCCCGTCTGGGGCTTCCCGCCGCTGGAAGACCAGGGTGACGGCATCGTGACGTACAACGGATGGCTGGAAGCATGGGAACGGGTGCGCGCGTCATAGCCCGCGAACAATCCGGGGCATCAGACGCCGCCATCGTCGTCGAAGGGGTCGTCAAGCGCTTTGGCGCAACGACCGCCCTCGACGGGGTATCGCTGCGGGTCGAGCCGGGAACCTTCGTTTCCCTGCTCGGCCCCAGCGGCTGCGGCAAGACAACGCTGCTGCGCATCATCGGCGGATTTGAAACGCCCAATGCTGGTGGCATTACGATCCATGGCCAGCGGGTGGACGGGTTGCCGCCAAACCGGCGACCCGTCAACACCGTGTTCCAGCGCTATGCGTTGTTTCCGCACAAGACCGTGTTCGAGAACATCGCGTTCCCATTGGCCTTGCGCAGGGTTCCCGTCGCACAGCAGAGAGAAGCGGTGCAACGCATGCTCGAGCTTGTTCGACTGCCCGGAATCGAAACGCGCCACCCGGCGCAACTCTCCGGCGGGCAATCGCAGCGGGTCGCGCTGGCGCGGGCACTCGTGGGGCAACCGCAGGTGCTCTTGCTCGATGAGCCGCTGGCGGCGCTCGATCTGAAATTGCGCAAGGCGATGCAGCTCGAGTTGCGCCGCATCCAGGAAGAGCTAGGGACCTCCTTCCTCTACGTGACCCACGACCAGGAAGAAGCGCTGACGATGTCCGACCGCATCGTCCTCATGAACGAGGGCCGCATCGTGCAGGAGGGCAGTCCCGCGGAGATCTACGATCGTCCGGCCACGGTGTTTGCCTCCGGGTTCATCGGCGAGGCGAACTTGCTGCACGGGATCACGACCGTGATCGCTGGGGATCACGCCCGGGTGCGGGTGGCCGAGTGCGACCTGGAGGTCGTCGCCCCGGCGCGCGGTATCGCGTCCGGCCGCTCGGTGGTGGTTTCTGTCCGCCCGGAGCGGTTGCGGGTCGGGCGGCCAGGATCGGCCAATGGGGTCGAGAATCGTGTGCTCGGCACCTTGCAACGCCGTATCTTCCTCGGCAACATCGTTCGCCAGTACGTGACCCTGACCCCTGATCTCGTGATCGCCGCTCAAACGGACGTCGATGCCGAGACGATCCAGGAGGGGGAGCCGGTTGAGGTCTCCTGGCGTGCCGACAACACCATTCTGCTCGCGGAGGGCGAGCCTTGACCGCCGGGGCCGAAGGCGTTCCGGCTGGCCTGGGAACAGCGGTAGGCGAGCATGCTGGCTCGCCCGCCCGGTCGGGATGGCCGCACGCATGGGTCGCGCAGCTCATCCCGGCGCTGCTGTTCCTACTCGTGTTCCTGGTGGGCCCGGTCGCCGTCTTCTTCGCGTACTCCTTCTGGACCGTCGAAGGTTTTGATCTGGCGCCGGTCTGGAATCTCGACAACTACCGGGACGCGCTGAGCGACGCAATCTACCGGGACCTCTTCGCTCAGACGCTAGCCACGGCGGGGATGGCCGCGGCCATTACGACGGTCGTCGCCTACGTCTTCGCCCACGCCATCCGCTTCCCGCTGCGGCGCTACCAGGAGCCGCTGCTCTTTCTGGTGGTGATCGCCCTCTTTTCCGGGTATCTCGTGCGCATCTATGCCTGGCGCACGATTCTGGGAGAAGAAGGAGTGATCAACACCGCGTTGCTGACTCTCGGGGTGGTCCAGGAACCATTGAGCTACCTCCTCTTCAGCCGCTTCGCCACCACCATAACCCTGGTCAATTTCCTGGTTCCCCTTGCGGTGCTCCCCATCTATGCCGCGTTGCAGAACGTGCGCGACGAAGAGATCGAAGCCGCGCGCGATCTGGGCGCGGGCGCGGCGGGAGCCTTCTGGCGGGTAACGCTGCCGCTGGCATGGCCAGGAGTTTTCGCCGCCTTCGCGCTGACGTTCATCATTGCCGCGGGAGACTACGTCACCCCGCAGCTCGTTGGCGGCACTGGTGGCGCCATGATCGGCCGCACCATCGCCAGCACCTTCGGCACCGCGTTCAACTGGCCGCTGGGGGCGGCGTTGTCGTTCCTGACGTTGCTCTTCGTGCTCGTCAGTCTCGGGGTGCTCAAACTGGCCAGCGGTCGGGTGGTGCGATGAACTGGGGCGGCGCCAAGGCAGTGTGGTGGGTGGCGGTCGTCGCCATCGTGGTCTTCCTCTTCGCGCCCGTCGTCGTGATGCTGCTCTTTTCGTTCAACGCCGCCGCGACGACGGCGCTGCCATTCGCCGGGTTCAGCCTGCGCTGGTATGAAGCGGCGTTCGGCAACCCACTCGTGATCGACGCCCTGCTGAATAGTGTCCGCGTCGCCTTCGTGGTGGCGATGTTCACCACTGTCACCGGCACGGCGGCGTCGTTCGCCCTCTCTCGCCGCCGCTCACGCTGGCTGGATGCCTTCACCGCGTTCGTGACCGCGCCGCTGATCCTGCCGGCCCTCTTTCTGGGTATCGCCTTGCTTTCGTTCTTCACGCAGATTGGACTCAAACCGACGTTGTGGACCGCCGCCATTGGCCACGCCCTGGTGACACTGCCGTTCGTGGTGGTGATCGTCAACGCGCGGCTCATGCGGCTCGACCGGTCGATCGAAGAGGCGGCGCGCGATCTGGGCGCCACCGCGTTTCAGTCGTTCCGGATGATCGTGTTCCCGCTCGTTGCCCCGGCGCTGCTCGGTGCCGTGTTGATCGTGGTCGCGTGGTCATTCGACGAGTTGGTGATCACCTTTTTCACCAGCGGCGGCGATGCCACACTGCCGGTGCGTATCTGGGGGTACCTGCGGCGGGGAATCGATCCGTCGGTCAACGCCATGGCCAGCGTGATCCTGGTGACCACCATCGCCTGCACCCTGCTGGCTGGCCGTTTCATCAGCGGGCGGGAGATCGCCCGGTAGCCCATCGAGGGCGAGGGAACGTGTGATGCAGCTCGGTCTGGGTCTCTACCGGCACATGCTGACGCCGGAGAACTTCCGTTTCGCCCGGCAGGCCGGGGCCACCCACATCGTCGCCCATTGGGTCGACTACTTCAGCGGCGGTCCGCGTATCCCCCAATCAGAGAGTGCTGGATACGGCTGGGGCGTCACCCAGAACCAGGGGCGTCTCTGGACCGTCGAAGACCTGACCGGTCTGCGCCGCGCGGTGGAGGCCGAAGGACTCACCCTGGCTGCCATTGAAAACCTTGACCCCTCCCACTGGCACGACGTGCTCCTCGATGGCCCCCGCAAGCGCCAGCAACTCGAGGACGTGAAAACCATCGTCCGCAACCTGGGCGCGGCTGGTATTCCGGTCCTCGGCTACAACTTCAGCATCGCCGGCGTCTGGGGGCACGTCGTCGGCCCGTGGGCGCGCGGCGGTGCGGAATCAGTCGGCTTCTCCGCCTTAACCGGGCCGGAAGAAAGCCCGATCCCCAATGGCCAGGTCTGGAACATGACCTACGACCCCGACGCCTCACCCGGCATCGTCGGTGAGGTCACAGCCGAGCAGCTCTGGTCCCGCCTGGAAGAATTCCTGCACGAGGTTGTCCCCGTGGCGGAGGAAGCCGGGGTCCGCCTCGCTGCCCACCCGGACGACCCGCCGCTGCCGTCTCTGCGCGGCGCCGCCCGCCTCGTCAACAAGCCCGAGCTTTACCGGCGGCTCCTCGACCTCCACCCCAGCCCGGCGAACGCTCTGGAATTCTGCCAGGGCACCATCGCCGAGATGAACGGCGAGATGGACGTCTACGAGGCCATCGACACCTACAGCAAGGGCGGCCATATCGCCTACGTCCACTTCCGCAACGTGCGAGGCAAAGTCCCCGAGTACCACGAAGTCTTCGTCGACGAAGGCGATATCGACATGGTCCAGGCGCTGCGCATCTACCACCGCAACGGTTACGACGGCGTCATCATCCCGGACCACACTCCCCAGATGGCCTGCGCCGCCTCCTGGCACGCCGGCATGGCCTACGCCCTCGGCTGGATGCGCGCGACATTGCGGTTCATCGAGGAGGAGCCGACGGTTTCGGTGCCCTGATATGGACGTGCCGACAGAAAGCCCCTCTCCCATCGCAATGGGAGAGGGGTTGGGGTGAGGGTCGGCCGAGGGGCTGGGGTGGAGCTTCTTCTTACTCCTTCCCCCCCGGCTCACTCTCCCGGTACAACTCATCCAGCCGGTCAAGCAATCCCTCGTTCGATCCCCCTTCGGCAAGCCACGCATGCACCAGTTCCCCGGAGCGCTCCTGCACCTCCATGAACCCCAGGTAGCGCGGACGCAAATAGGCGCGGTCAAGGGCATTCAGCGTGTCCGCGAAGAAACCTGAAGACGCCGCGTTCACCGCCTCATCCTGCCAGGCCGCTCGGTGGCCTGGCTGCCCACCGGCCGCGAAATACACGCCCCGCTGCACATCCGCGTTGGCAACGAACGACGCGTAAGCCGCGGCTGCCTCTGGGTGTTTCGTCCGCGCCGAGATGGCCACCCCGGCCCCGCCCAGGATGCCGCCCCGCGATGCGCCGCCATCGCTCGTCGGAACCCCCGTGAAGCGGACGAGCGATGGCCGAAATCCCGGTCTGGCGTAGTTGGAATACCCGAACAGCAACGGCACATAGGCGATCTCATCCGTCGTGCTCATCAGGTCGAGCGTGCGCGGCGGATTGCGCTCCAGCGAGGCTGGGTGCGCCGCATCTGCCAGCGCCCGCAGCATCCCCAGCGCCTGCCGCCCCGTCGCCCGGTCCACCACCCGGTCCGGACTCCGGTACGGCGGGTCGTCCAGCGCGGCACAGATCGAACAGAAGCTCATCAGCGCGTCGATCGGGATGAGCGGGTTGGCGACCTGCGCCCGTCCCGTTCCCCGCCGCTTCTCGGCCAGCGCCAGCACCTCATCCCAGGTCCGCGGCAGACCGCCCACCTCGGCGATCAGGTCGGGACGGTAGGCCGAGACGTGCCCGGCCGCGTCGGTGGCCAGTCCCCACCGGTGACCGCCATAGTGGTAGCTGCGGTGGCTCGGCCCGACACTGTTCGCTGCTTGATCGGCCAGGAACGTGGCATCGAGGTAGTCGTCGAGCGGCAGCAGGCAGCCATCGGCGGCGGCGAACCCGACGAAGGGGTGGTCGATCACCAGCAGGTCATACCGTTCGGCCAGCTTCTGCACCGGGAAATCGGCAAAATCCTGCAAGGAGCGCGTCTCCCAGATGATGCGCACGTCCGGGGCGACATCCCGGTAGGCCTCGGCCGTGGCGACCATGCAGTCGTGTCCGCGCGGATGGTCCCAGCTCACACCCCGCAGCTCAACGGCCGTCATCCCCATCTCCCTTCCCGATCAGCTCGGCGATGGCCGCCTCTTCGCTCTCGATCAGCGCCGCCAGCAGCGGACCCCGCTCCTTGCCCGCCACGAACTCCAGCCGGCGCATCCCCAGCGGGTCGATCTCGCGCCGGATCAATGACAGCTCCTCGTCAGTCGGCGGCGTGGTCTCCATCAGGCCCGACCTCAACCGCAACGGAAATCCGGTTGCCACTTGAACATCGTCGACCGTCACCCCAGGGTGTGTCGAGACGAGGACCAGTTCCCGGCTGGCCTCGTCCAACTCGAACACGCCAAGGTTGGTGATCAGCTTCACCGCCCCCGGCTGGTACCCCGCGGCCAGCCGCTCCTCCGCGCCGAGCAATCCGCGCGCGGCGCTGACGTATTCGACTCGCTCCACCAGCGAAAGTGGCGAGTGCCGCGTCAGGTAGAGCAGGAAATGGCGGTGCATGTTCGCCACGTCGGCCATGCCGCCCTGCCCCGGCAGGCGGATCCGCTTCCCGCTCGGCGATGTGACCTCGATGTTGTTCGTGTTGGCGAAGCGGTCGATCTGCGCCGCGCTGACGACCTCGTGCGTGACCCGGCCGCGCTGGTAGTACCAGTGGTAACTCTCGTCGCCGCCGCAATGGTCCGCGGCGGTCTGGAAATCGAGCGGCTCCGCCAGGGTCATCAGCATCGGGCGCGCCGCCACGTCGATCAACCCGCCGTTGGAGGTCATCAGCACCAGATCCGGCGCGTCAGTCCGCTTGGCGAGGAGGTAGGCGACCGTCGCCAGCGGTGACACCGACCCGACCGAGCAGATGCTGTCGTTGTCGATCTGCCGCGCCAGCCAGGCCACCATCACTTCGTCCGGAGTGGCGTCCGCCGGTTCGTCCTCCCCCGCGCGATGCCGCAGCAGTGCGGGCGCGGTAACGCGCCGCGGTGGAATCACCGCCGCCGCGGAGAGAAACGTCTTCCGCCCATCGGCGGGCCTCGCGATCTCCAGGTCGTTCCCACTCGTCAGCCGTAGCAGCTCGCGGTAGTCCGTGGGGTAATACGGCAAACACGACGTTGGGTATGCCCCGAAAGGAACCTCGGCGATACCCGCAACGAACGAGCGCGGCACGATGAACGACCGTGCCGCAGCGTCTGCATGAAACGTCCCGGCCGGCACGATCTCCTCGACCGTAACCAGTACCCGCCTGGCGGCAAAGATGCTGCTCAGGTCGAGCCCGCGACCTCCCTGAATCTCGACATTTCCATCCTCATCGGCGCGCTGGGCATGCAAGAGAAACACGTCCAGCGGCAGCGCCCGCGCCGCCCCAACCTCTGCCCCCGTAACTGGATCCTCATAGGGCGTGGCAAACCCGGAACGCTCCACGATCTCGGAACCGTGCGGCAGTGGAAACGGCATCGAGGGCACGCCATGCTGCGCCGCGTGGAACCCCTGCATCATCCCCAGTGCGGTCCATTCCTCCAACGGAACGGACCCTTCTTCCACAACCCGCCGAAACCGCGGCGCCAACCCGAACACATCCAGACTGTTGAAGCAGAGCGCCATGCTCCGCACCGCGCCCGCCTCCAGCAACATCTCCAACCCGAGACTGCCACCCCAACTGACGTACTCGAGATCGCGCACACCCTGGCGCACAACCTCCTGGATCAAAGCGACTGGCAGACGCGAGAAATGAAATCCGCCGATACCGAGCCGCGGCCCGGAGTGCACGAGGGCGGCGAGCTCGGGGAGTTTGAGAATGCTGGGGCGATTGTCCGGCGGAGCGGAGACCGATGCCTCGCCGCGCATTACGGTGCAACCCGTGATGGGAAGGCTGCGGCGACGAAATCACGAGATGCTCTCCAGCGCCCTTCAGGGTGCTTTCGTTGGCGGCAGCCTGGTCCTTTAGGGCCAGGCGAGGCGGCAGCGTGGTCCAAGGAAGGACACCCCGCCTCTTGCCGCCGGAGGCTAAAGACCTCCTGCTGCGGCAACGGAAGCCCCGTGAACGGGGCTGAAGGTAAGCGGAGACGCGCCACCATTCTCAAGAATTCACCGCCCCTACGCCCTGCAACTCCCGAATTTCCTCCTCGCCATACCCCCCAAACTCGCGCAAAATCTCCTCCGTGTGCTCCCCCAGCAGCGGTGCGTGCCGCAGAATCTCTCCCGGTGTCTCGCTGTACTTCACCGGGATGCCGACCCCGCGCACTGTGCCCGCTCTGGGGTGTTCCCACTCCACGATCATCTCGTTCTCGCGGATTTGCGGGTCCTGCTCCACGGCGGCGAAGTCGTTTACCGGGGCCACCCAGATGTCCTCGGCCAGGAGGATGTCGAGCCATTCCTGGGTCGTCTTCTTGAGGAACCCCTTCTGAAAGTCGGCCCGCACCTGGTCGCGACCCTCCATGATCTGCGATTCGGGGTGGTTCTCGTAGCCCTCGATTCCGACCAGCCGCGCCAACTTGTCGATGGGGTTCATGGCGATGGCGATGTAGCCGTCGGCCGTCTCGTAGAACCCATAGGGCGCGCCGAGATAGGCGCCGGGGATGTTGGAGCGGCTACGCACGGGTAGCCCCGCCCCGTTGAGGTACAGACTCAACTCCTGGATGTGCAGGTTGAGGATCGAGTTCAGCAGACTGACATCGACTCGCTGCCCGCGTCCGGTGTGATCCCGGGCATAAAGTGCGGCCAGCACCCCGTAGACGATGTGGAATCCGGCCGTGAAATCGGCGATTCCAACGCCCACGCCTTGCGGCGGCCCATCCGCATCGCCGTTGAGGTAGCCGACCCCGGCCACCGCCTGCACCAGCAAATCCTGCCCGGGGCGGGAGACATACGGCCCCGTCTGGCCCCAGCCCGAGCTGGCGCAGTAGACGAGGCGGGGGTTGCGCTCCGCCAGCGTCTCGTACCCGAGCCCAAGGCGCTCCATGACCCCCGGCCGGAAGTTCTCGATGACCACGTCGGCACGGTCGATGATCCGCAGGGCGACATCCTTGCCCTGCGGATTCTTGAGGTCGATGGCGATGGAGCGCTTGTTGCGGTTGAAGCTGAGAAAGGAGGCGCCTTCGCCCTCCAGGAAGACGTTCGCCATGCTCCAGTGGCGCATCCAGTCGCCCTTGATCGGCTCGATCTTGATGATCTCGGCGCCGAGGTCGCCCAACATCTGGGTGGCGAATGGCCCTTGCGCGAGCTGCGCGAAGTCGGCAACGACGAGTCCTGCCAGCGGTCCGGCCATGATTGGTCCTTCTCCCGCCTTCTCCGTTACCCGTTGAACAGCGGCGACAGCAGCCCGCCGTCGACCCGGTAGCAGCCGCCGGTGCAGAATGCGGCCTCGTCGCTGGCCAGGAAGAGCACGAGGTTGGCGACCTCCTCCGGCGTCCCGACTCGGCCCAGCGGGTGCAACCGGCCCCATTCGGCGATCGCTCCTTCCGGATCGTCCGGTCCGAAGGTGTCAGCCGCCTGATCTACCATCGGCGTGCGAATGGTCCCCGGGGCGATGCAGTTGCACCGGATGTTGTCGTCGGCGTGGTCGAGGGCGATGGTCGTCGTCAGACTCACCACTCCCCCCTTTGAGGCCGCATAGGCGGGCACCGTCTTCTGCGAGGCGAAGGCCTGCACCGAGGCGGTGTTGACGATGGCGCCGCCGCCCCGCTTGCGCATCTCCGGGATGGCGAACTTGCAGGTCAGGAAGGTGCCCTTGAGGTTGGTGTCGACCTGAAAATCCCAATCCTCGATTGAGCTGTCTACCACCGTGCCGTAGCGCACCACGCCGGCGTTGTTGTAGAGGATGTCGACACCGCCAAAGTCGGTTACCGCGTGAGCAATCAGTGCTTGAACCTGTTCGGGATCGCGCACATCGCAGCGGACTGCCGTAGCGACCCCCCCGGCTTCGAGGATGTGCCGCGCCGTCTCTGCGCCATCTGCCTCACTGACGTCGCCGATGACGACGGACCCGCCTTCGCGCGCGAAAGCCAGCGCCGCGGTGCGTCCGATCCCGCTGCCGGCCCCGGTAATGACGATGACTTTGCCCGCGAATCTCTTGTTCCGGTCGGTCATGTGTTGCTCCTCGCCTCACTGTCGCGCTGCCGCGCGACGGGCACGGCATACCGTGCCCCTACCTTGTCCTCCCGCCTCCCGGCTCCGCACTCCGTTACAGCCTCGGGTACTGGAGCGCCGCGCCAGCGATCGGCATGGGGCCTTTGGTCAGGTGCCAGCGGGAGAGGCTGGCGACGATCAGCGTTTCCCGCCCCGGGCCGGCGAACACGATGTTCGTTGGCGTGGCAAACGTCACACTCTCCCAGTCCTCGGCGAGCACCGCGAGCTGGCCACCGGGCGTCAGCCGGTAGATCACGTCCGGGGTGTAGCAGGCGATATAGAGATTGCCTTCGACGTCGAAGGCCAGCCCATCCGGCACGGTACGCGGCAATTCGACCACCGTGCGAGGTGGACCAACCGAGCCATCCTCATGTAAGTCCAGACCAATCACCCCGGGCAAATTGGAGAGCACGACATACAGCCGATTGCCGTCCGGATGAAGTGCCATCCCGTTCGGAAATGCCTCCAGCCCTTCGCCGACGATTTCCGTCTCGCCCCCGGGTCGAATGCGGAAGAGACAGCCCCCGTACTCCTTCCACCCTCCGGAATCGGAGACGTACAGATTGCCCGCGGCGTCGAAGACCGGAAAGTTCGGCACGGCCATCGTCCGGTCCGGTGCGCCGCCGGAGTAGGGCGCAACCGTTCCGTCCGGGTCGACGCGCATGACCGCGCTGTGCGCCAGATCGCAGGCGTAGATGGCGCCATTCCCGTCCAGGCAGAGCCCCAGCACGAACCCGCCTGTCGAAGCGATCTGCTCAAAGCTCCCGTCCAGATCGATGCGATAGATCTGCCCCGCCTCGCCGCCGGCGTAGATCGTGCCGTCCGGCCCGGCCGTCACCCCTTCCGGATGATCCAGGCCGTGGACGAACGGCGCAAAATCGTCGATCCGCATCAGGCTTGGTCGATCGGTAGTGAGCACCATGGGACAGTCCTTTTCTCCGCTCAAGACCCCTCACCCCCGGCCCTTCTCCCCGTACCCTTAGCCCCCTTAGCCCTCTTGACCCCCTTCGCCAGGCTTCCGCCCTCTTCCACGGCCAGCGAGCCCCTCGCCCTGCGCACCGGGCCGGGTACCGGGTACCGGGTGCCCTCTGGGCGTGGTGTGGCGGCGGTTGGGGTGAGGGTCGTTCAGGAAGAAGACGTTGCAGTGAAGGATCATCCACGCACCACGACCGTCCCATTCGGCTGAATCCCATCGATTCCCTCGCTCGCGTGATACAGCGCCGCCGCGAACTCCACCTCTACGCTTTGCCCGGCCGGGATCGTGAGTTGCGTGCCCGTCTTCTCGATCACCGCGCTCAACCCATGACCCGGCATGCTGGAAAACGGCTCGATGGCCATCACGTAGACCTCGCCGTACCAGGGGAAGCCGGGCGAGGCGTGCATCTCCTGCCAGAACCAGGCAAAGGGGAAAACTGCCTTCGGCCAGACGAGACCCACACCAATACCGAGTTCCGTGTTGGTGATGCCGTACCAGCCGTGCTCGTCCGTGAAATTGGTCAGGTAGGCCATCGTTTCATGCGGCGGGTCGTCCGGCCCAGCTACCCGCGACAGATCGGTCGCGACCCCATCCCGCTCGCCATGCGGCCAGGTAAAAGTTCCCCCCTTTGTCAGCGGGTTGAGCGGGCCACCGATTTCGTCGTCGGCGTAGACGGTGCGCGCATTGGTGTCGATCCGGCAGGCCCCGCTCAGGAATGGAGCGCCGTACGCGGGGTGGTGACCCCACATCGCCTCCAGATCTTCGCGCCCCTGGTTCGTGATGTGTTCGCTGATGTGCAGAACTGGCTTCCCGGCCTCCACGCGCATCGTGCGCTCGATCAGAAACGGACTGCGCCGCAATCGGGTCGAAAGACGTACCTCGGCCGCGTCACCTTCTCGCTGCGTGATCTCGTATTCCCAAGCGGCCAGGGAGGCCTCGCCATGAAAGTTGAGCTCGACGCCACGGTAGGTGTTGGCCGTCCCCCCGTTGGGAAAGATCTCCTGCCAACCCCCTTCGTACGCTTCCAGCCAGGCCGCCGCCGAATCCGCCGCCGAGTGGACACCGCCATGCGGCAACAGACCCCACGAACTCTTCCACAAGACATCTATGCCATCCGGCTTCGAAATCAGTTCGTAGATATCTGCTCCCTTGCCGGGCAGCACCGTCACCGCGATCGAGTCGTTCTCCAGCACCAGCGCCGGCACGCCCCGCGGGATCGTCGCTTCCCTAACGGAGCAGCGTTCGTGTCCACCGTCACCCATCGAGCGTCCCGTCATACTTCCGACTGCCGACTCCGTCCTCACCCGTCGCGCCTCCGGCTCTCGACCAGCATCCGGTTCCGCACTCCATGCAGATAGACCGCGACCAACATGACGATGCCGGTCACCACCAGTTGCTGCGTGGTGTGGACGTTCATCAGCCGCAGACCTTTGCCGGTCATCCCCAGGATGAGAACGCCGATCATGGCACTGATGAGACTCCCCTGACCCCCGGAAAGGCTGACACCGCCCAGCACGGCCGAGGCGATCACGATCAGCTCGAACCCTTGCACGCCCGCGTCGAAGTAGCCCGTCCCCGTTTGCGATGCCACCAGTAACCCCGCGATGGCTGCGGTCGTGCCGGAGAGCACGAAAAGGAGGAACGTGTCGCGCTGCACGCGAATCCCGGAGACCCGCGCCGCCGTGGCGTTGCCGCCGATGGCGTAGATGTTGCGGCCGAACTCGGTGCGGGTGAGCAGCACCCAGGCGAGCGCGATAAGGACGACGGCGAGCAGCCCCGGAAGCGGCACCCCTAGGATGCTGCCTTGGTAGAAGGCGGTGAACGTGGTGAAGCCGTTCTCATCTACAACCGGCGTGGTATTGGTCCACACGTAGACCAGCCCGCGCAGGGCGAACATCATACCCAGGGTGGTCATCAATGAGCTCATCCCCTGGACGGTGACCAGGTAGCCGTTGATCGCCCCGACCAGCGGCCCGGTGAGCAGCCCGGCGATGATCCCTAGCCACATGTTGTCGGTAAGGTTGAAGACCGAGACGGTAACCACCCCGGTGACGGCGAGCATCGAACCAACCGAAAGGTCGAACTGCCCGGCCAGCAGGAGCAGCGTCACCCCGATGGCGGCGATCAGGTTCGGTGAGACGTCGCGCAGCAGATCGAGGTACGTACCTGGCTCGCGGGCCGCGGGGACTGCCACCGCGAAAAAGCCAGATACGATCAGAAACAAGGCGAAGAGCAGAATCTCCTCATGCCGGATGAGCGGCAGTGCCCATCGGCCGACCCCTTGCCGTCTCCGCGTCGCCAGTGGCAGCGGTCCTCGGTCCTGTTCGATGGCTGACATGGCGGCTGGTAAACCCCTTCGACTCTATGCGCTCGCGCCGGGCTGCACGAGGACCGCCGACTCACTTGCCGGATCGGTCGTCGCCGCCGCCGCAACCAGCAGCTCCTGGGTTGCTTCCTCCCGGGTGAACTCAGCCGAAACCGCGCCCTCGCGCATGACCAGGATGCGGTCGGCGATACCCAGGATCTCCGGAATCTCGGTTGACATGAAGAGAATGCCCATGCCGCGCTGCGCCATGGCGTCGATCAGCCGGTAAATCTCGGCCTTCGACCCGACGTCGATCCCTCGCGTCGGCTCGGCCAGGATCAGCAGCTTCAGCGAGTCCTGGCGCAACAGCCAGCGCGCCATCAGCACCTTCTGCTGGTTGCCGCCGCTGAGGTAGCGGATCGGCTGACGCAGCGACGGCGTCTTGATCCCCAGCAAGTTGACGTACTCGGCGGCGGCTCGGGTCTCGGCCCCGCCCCGAATCCAGGTCAGGTCGGCAAAGCGTGACAAGGCGGCGAGCGTCATGTTGGCGCGCACCGAGAGGGGCAGCACCAGTCCGTCGTCCTTGCGGCTCTCGGTGAGCAATCCCATCCCCTTGGCGATGGCGTCCCGTGGGGCGTTAGGGCGGACCCGCTCACCGTCGAGGGTGACCGTGCCTGTATCACGGTGCGCGGCCCCGTACACGACACGGCCCAGGGTGTTGATCCCGGCCCCCATCAGCCCGAAAATGCCGACGATCTCCCCCGCGTGGACCATAAACGACACGTCACTCAATCCGGAACCGGTCAGCCCCTCCACAACGAGCAAGGGTCGCCCGACCGCAGACACGCTTTTGGGGAAGAGATCCTGGAGATCGCGCCCGACCATCCAGGCGACCAGTTGGCGCGGGGTCGTCGCGGCCACATCCTCGGTGACGACCCGCTTGCCGTCGCGGAAGACCGTCACCCGGTCGGCGATGCGGTAGATCTCGTCCAGCTTGTGCGAGACGTAGACGATCGCCACGCCGCGCGACTTGAGCCGCTCGATGACGGCGAAGAGCGTATCGACCTCGGCCGGACTCAGCGCCGATGTCGGCTCGTCCATGACGATCAACCGCGCCTGCCGTGAGAGGGCGCGGGCGATCTCGACCATCTGCTGCTCGGCGACGCGCAGCTCCCCGACCGGCAGATCCGGGTCGATATCCAGCCCCAATTCCGCGAGCACGTCACGGGTCTGGCTCTTGAGCACCGGGAAATCGACGAACCCGCGGGCGGTCTTTGGGTAGCCGCCGAGGAAGACGTTCTCGGCCACGCTCAACCCGTCGACCAGATCGAGCTCTTGGTAGACGACCTTGATCCGCTTGGCGAGCGAGTCGGCAGGGCTGTGGAAGTCGACTTCTTCGCCATCGACGAGCATCGTGCCGCCGTCGCGGCGGTAGACCCCGGCGATGATCTTGATCAGAGTGCTCTTGCCCGCCCCGTTCTCCCCGAGCAGGGCATGCACCTCCCCCGGCCGCACGTCGAAATCAACCTCATCCAGCGCCACCACCCCCGGAAAGACCTTGCGAATCCCGTGCATCTCGAGCACTGGCTGGCCCAGTTCGTTTCCCGGCGTGCTCGATTCACTCATTGCCGAAACCTTGGCTGGATCGTTCCCCCTCGCCCATCGCAATGGGAGAGGGGGGTAGGGGGGTGAGGGCACTTGGCGCCATCTATTCCTGCCCCAACGCCCGCCGCCGCCGGGCATCAAGAAACACCGCAATCAGAATTGCCAGCCCGTTGACCGCGACCTGCCAGTGCGAGTTGATGCCGAGCAGGATGATCCCGTTGTTGAGCGTGCCAAGCAGCAGCACCGCCAGGAGGGTTCCGACTAGGGTGCCCTGGCCACCGGCGAGACTGGCCCCGCCTAGCAGCACGGCCCCGATCACTTGCAGCTCGAACCCGAACCCGGCGTTGTTCTGGCCCGAGTTCATGCGCGAAATGAGGATGAACGCGCTCAGCGCCGCCAGCACGCTGGTGATGACGAAGGCGAGGGTCTTGATGCCGTTGACGCGGATGCCCGAGAGCGCCGCCGCCCGCGGATTGCCGCCGACGGCGTAGATGTACCGCCCCAGCGTGGTCCGGCTAAGCAGGATGGCGAAGATCGCGAAGATCACCGCGGTGATGACCACCGGCCAGGGAATGCGCCCGACGATCGGCAGTTGCACGATGAACCCGATACCGATAGCGCGAAACGCCTCCAGGTTATGGGAGTTCTGAACCGCCGCGTCGGTGAACGTGTAGGCCAGCCCGCGCAGGATCGAGAGCATGGCGAGGGTGACGATGAAGGAGTTGATCCCCAGCCCCAGCGTCAGCCCGGCATTGACCAGCCCCACGATAACCCCGATCAGGATGGCTACACCCAGCCCCACCAGCAGATTCGAGCTGGCGTTCAGCGCCTGCATCGCCGCCACGCCCGCGAACGCCTGCATCGATCCCACCGAGAGATCGACCTCCCGAGCGATGAGCAGCAGCGTCATGCCGATGGCCGCGATCATCGTCATCGACATCTGGCTGAGCAGTACGAAGATGTTCCGTTCCGAGGCGAACACCGGCGACATCCGCGACAGCGCCACGCACAGCACGACCAAGATCAGCAGGAGGATCCCCTCCTGCGTCTTGAAAAGCCAATGCACGGCCCCGGCCAGCGGGTGGGACCTCTCTCGTTCTTCTGACGCGCCTACTCCGATGGTTGGGGCGCTTTCCACTCCCATCAGGAACCGACTCCGCCGAACAACCTCATTCCCTCGACGTGCAGGACTACGCGGGAAAAGCCCCTCTCCCATCGCAATGGGAGAGGGGTTGGGGTGAGGGCCGCTACTTCTCCCCCTCAACCGAGATCGTCGCGATCTCCTCGAAGTTCGCCGCGTAGGTGTCGCCCTCCTGGGTGTAGTACTGCCCCATGTTCTCGGCGGTCATGGCCAGCGTCGGCGCCACGATGTGCGGCGGCAGCTCGACACCGTTGAGCGCCGCCACCCCCGCGTCGATGATCAGCCGCCCCTGGTACTCGGGGAACATCGCCGCCGACACCTTGTACGGCCCGCCCTGCATCAGGGCATCCTTGCAGGCGTTCCCCTCGCAGCCAAACCCGACGACCAGCAATTGCGACGTGTCGCCGCCCTGCGACTCGAAGGCTTGCAGCCCGCCGAGCGCGGAGTCGTCGTTGATACCGAAAATGATGTTGACGTCCGGGTTGGCCGTCAGCGCGTCACCGGCCACCTGCACCGCGGTGTCCTTGAGCCCCTCACCGTTGACCGAGGCGACGATTTGCGCATCCGGCAGCACCGACACCAACCCATCGGTGAACCCTTGCGAACGGGCGACGGTGGTGGAAAGGGCCGGCAGGCCAACGTCGAGCGCATTGGCAACCCCGCCGAAGTTGTCGCGGGCGTACTCCCCGGCCCAGACGCCGACCTTGAAGCCGGCCGCGTAGTCGTCGATCGACACGAGCGTCGTGCAGCCATCGGACGGAGACGACTCGCAGATGATCGGTTTCCCGGTCTCCTCGGCGATGGCCACCAGGGTGGGACCGGAGGCTTCCTCATTAACCGGCGTAAAGTTGATCACGTCGACTTGCGGGGCGATCTCCTGCACCGCGGCCAGGGAGGCTTGCAGGTCGAGATTGGCGTCGACCTGGTTGAACTCGATGCCGTGCTCCTCGGCACGGGCGGCCTCGCCCTTGGTCAGGTTCTGGTACCACTCATGCACGCCGTAGTTCGTGACGTGCGTCGCCGACCCGGGAACCTCGAACCCGTCCGGCAGGGCGCTCGGGTCCAGGGAGCGGACCAGCGCGTCTCCTTCCATTTCGGTGGCGGTTGGCGTGGCGTCCTGGGCGATGGCCGCCGGCGCCAGCAGTAACGCGGCGGCGGCCACTGCCATGAACCTGGCGGTCCAGCGAGCCCGGGTCGTCCCGAGATGTTGCACCTTCACGATCTCCCTCCTCGACGAGCGATGGGCGATCCGCGCGCGCCACAATGCCGCACGCGGCCATTCCGAGCGATGAGCGATTGTCTGGGTCCTGACAGGCGGGGCGCCTCCTTTCGCAGCGATCCTAGTGGCCGGTGAATTGGGGCGGACGCTTCTCGATGAAAGCGGCGATACCTTCCCGCGCGTCCGCGGTCGCGTACAACGTCGCGGTCATCCCCATCTCCTGGGTGATGGCCGTGCCAAGACTGGCATCGAGGCCGTCGTTGACGAGCTGCTTGGCCATCGCCACGGCTAGTGGGGCACGTTGCAGAATTCGGTCGGCCAGCGCGTGTGTCGCTGTCATCAATTCCGCCGCCGGCACGACCCGGTTGACGATGCCAAGCTCGCGCGCCTCGGCGGCGGTGAGGAAATCGGCGGTCATCAGCAGCTCCTTGGCCTTGTTGCGGCCAACCAGGCGTGGCAGCCGCTGCGTACCGCCGCCGCCGGGGAGCAGACCCACCTTCGCCTCCGGCAGCCCGAGGGTGGCATTCTCCGCCGCCACCACCAGATCCGCCACCAGCACCAGCTCGAACCCGCCGCCGAGGGCGTAGCCGTTGACGGCGGCGATGACCGGCTGCCGCAACCGCTCAATGCGGTCGTAGACGAGCCGTCCCAAACGCTGGAACTCGACGTACTCCAGGACCGTGCGATCGATGTAGCCGGTGATGTCCGCCCCGGCAACGAACGCGCGCCCCCGGCCAGTCAGGATCAGAATCCCGATCTCGGGGTCAGTTTCGATGTCGTCCAGGGCAACCAGGAGATCGCGAAATGTCTGTGCATCGAGCGCGTTGAGCCGGTCCTCGCGGGTGAAGGTGAGGATCGCCTTGCGCCCGTCGCGCTGGAGCGACAAGTTCACGCTCGCGGGCGGCTGACCGGCTGCGTTGTCCATCGTTCCCGGCATTCCCTGGACTCATCGCATGCTGCCGAGGTCCGTTCTGAGAGGCCGAGTCTAGACGAAAACGTTTACACTGTCATCTCAGGCACGATTGGCACCGGATATATCGAGGAGTGTTCCCGGCCGTGGGCTCGACCATCGAGGATGTCGCCAAAGCTGCCGGGGTTTCCATCGCTACGGTCTCGCGCTACCTCAATGGCCGCTCCGAGGTGGTTTCGCCCGCAACCGGCGCCAGGATTCAAGCGGCCGTCGAGCGCCTGGGCTACGTACCGAATCTGGCGGCGCGCTCGCTCAAAACCGGCCGCTCCCGGCTGATCGGGGTTCTCCTCGCCAACATCGCTCATCCATACTGGAGCCTCGTCCTCTCCGGGGTCGAAGAAGCGTGCCAGCGCGCCAACTACAGCGTCATCGTCAGCAGCGCCAGCGACCGCGCCGACATCGAGCACCGCTATTTGCAGATGTTTCTGGAGCAGCGCGTCGACGGCATCCTCTTCAACCCGGCCCACGCCGAGCCGGAGCTGATCGCCAATTGGAGCGCGCTGACCATCCCGGTGGTGACGCTCGACCGCACATTGCCGGGACTGCCCTTCGGATTAGTCGCCATGGACAACGCCCGCGGGATCGCACTTGCGGTAGAGCACCTGGTCGAACTCGGCCATCGCCGGATCGGGTTCGTGTCGTGGCATCCGCGGTCGCTGAGTAACCGCCAGGAGCGACTCCAGGGCTACGTGGACGCGCTAGCCGATGCAGGCATCGCCACTGACCCAGATCTCATTCGCTTCGCGGCGGATGGCTGGAGCGACGGGGTCGACCGCACCCTCGAACTTCTGTCCCTGCCCGATCCGCCGACCGCCATCCTCTCAGCCACCTCGATGCTCAACCTGCAAGTGTTGGCGGCGATCAAGCGGCGCGGGTTGCGCGTCCCTGAGGACATCTCGGTGGTTGGCTATGATGACTCGCCCTGGGACTCGCTGCTGGATCCACCGTTGACGACGGTTGCTACCCCGGCGCGGCAACTCGGCATCGTGGCCGCTGAGCGCCTGATTCGAGCCCTTGACGCGGGAGAGGCGATGGTCGCTGACGAAGTGCGGCTCGTGCCGGCGCTGATGATCCGGGAATCTACGGGTCCAGTTGTCGTCGTGTCTAATGCCACCCTCCTCCGGAGTTAGCCCCTCTCACACCGTGGTGGCTGACAGGGGGAGGTAACGCCTGGAAGCACCCCGTTTCGGCGGCGAATGCCCCTCTCCCATCGCAATCTGGGAGAGGGGTTGGGGTGAGGGTTTCTGGCGCGACAGCGCCACCTTTTCGGTGAATTCACGAGAGAGGCAGAGAGCAAGCAAACGCCCGCTACACCGGCAGAATCCCCCGCCTCGTCGCCAGCGTCACCGCCTCCGTGCGGCTTGCCGCCCCCAACTTCCCAAGTAACGAGCCCACATGGAACTTGGCCGTGTGCTCGCTGATGTTCAGCTCGCGCGCGATTGCCTTGTTCGGCAACCCCTCCGCCACCAGGTACAGCACCTCCCGCTCTCGTGCCGTGAGCGATTCAGCCTCCCCGGTGGAGCGCGCGTGGGCGTGGACCCCGGTGGCCCCGGCGATGGTCGGGTCGAGCACGATCAGCCCGGCCGCCGCGGCGCGGACGGCCGCGGTCAGCGCCTGGGCGTCGATGTCGGCGGGGAGATAGGCGACCGGCGTGGCGGCGATCCCCGGCCCGTCGCTGGCGGGATCGGCGCCGATCATTATTAATGGCGTTCCGGGAAAGAGATCGGCCATTGAGGCGCTCTCCTCCGGTTCCCCGGCGGAGTAGTCGACGACAATGGCGACAGGGGCGGACACGGCATCGCTGCCGAGGTCCGCCCTGTCTGAGGCCACCGGGTCGAGCGACGGGTCGCTGGCGAGGAGCGCCAGCAACCCCGCCCGCAGCGCCGGGTAGGCGGCAACGACGAGCACGCGTTGCCGCGCTTCGCCGCTCTTGCTCACGCCCGCTCCGTCGGCACCACCGTAAAGTGGCGCGGCTCCCCTCCGCGCAGGATGGCGATCTCGACTGCATCGCCGGGAGTCATCCGAATCACCGCCGCCGGCACCGATTCGTTGTCAACGACCTCTACATCACCAATGCGGACGATGATGTCGCCGACGATCAGCCCAGCGCGGTCGGCGGGCGATCCCTCGGCGATTTCGGATAGGAGGAACCCGGCGGCGTGCCCCGGTAGCCGCAAAGGCACCGCGAGGCCATTGACGCCGAGCCAGGCGTGCGGATCGCCGGGACGCTCGCCCGCGACGAACCGCTCTACTGCCGAACTGGGGATCGACAACGACAATCGCCCGCTGACCATGGTGTTGATGCCGATGACCGCGCCATGGGCGTCCACCAGCGGACCGCCGGAATTGCCCGGCCGCAGCGTGACGTCGGTCTGCAACCAATCACCTGTGCGCGGCCCCTCCAATGTTGCGGCCTGCCCCGCGGCGACGACGATGCCGGCCGTGGCCGCGCTGCGCAACCCCGGCGGATGCCCTACCGCGATGACGAGTTGACCCGGGCGCACGGTGCTGGAATCTCCGAGCCGGGCGGCAGGCAGATCCTCGGCGGCGATTTTCACTACCGCCAGATCCCGATCCGGATGGCGGGCCGCGACGATTCCGGTCAATTTGCGACCGTCGTCGAGGATGACGTCGACGCGGTCGTCGCGCAGCACGTGGCGATTGGTGACCACGATACCGTCTGGTCGCCAGATGACCCCGGCGCCGTGGCTGCCATTCTGCCCAATCAGCACGACGCTCTGCTTGACCTCGGCGGCGATGTCGGCGATGGCGTCGGAGAGCGCCAGCCCGGAGAGGGCTGGCGCCACCGGCGCTTCGAGGGTGATCGACATGGTTCAGAATCCTCTTACTCGGACTGCCGCTGGCGCTCGCCGATCGTGACGCCAATTTCGCGCGGCTCGCCGCCGCGGGCGATGCGTACCGGGACCGTCCTGCCGACGCGATCTCCAGTCAGCCGCTCCTGAAGCTGCTCCACCTGCCCGACCGACTCGCCGTCGATGGCCAGGATGACGTCGCCGAGCATCAGTCCGGCCGCGTCGGCGGGGCCGCCGCTCTCGACCGAGACGATCAGGAGCCCCTGCGTCTGTCCATTATCCAGTGTGCGGGCCAGCGCGTCCGGGAGTTGTACGCCCTGGGCGCCAACACCGAGGTAGCCCCGGCGCACCCGCCCATGCTGAAGCAGCGTCGCCACCGTGGCGTCGATGCTCTCGGCGAGCACCGTCAACTGCCCGGCACGCCCCAAGGTTGAGGAATTGAGGCCGATGAGGCGGCCAGCGCTGTCCACGAGCGGCCCACCCGAGAAACCAGGCAACATGGCGACATCGGCGCGCACGTACCGCTCCAGCGACCCACCGCCGCGGAACCGCAAGGGCCCACCGACCGCAGTGACCACCCCGAGCGAGGCCATGGCGCCACTCGGTCCCGGCCGCCCGATGGCAAGGGTGAGGTTCCCAACCCGCGGTTCGCTCTCGGTGCGCTCCAGCGGCGTCAGATCGGACGCCTCCACGCGCAGCAGCGCCAGATCGCTGCCGGGGTCGCGGCCGACCAGCGCCGCGCTCGCGGTGCGGCCGTCTGCAAGACCGACTTCGATCTCCTCGTCGCGCTCGACGACGTGATTGGCGGTGGCGATGAGCCCGTCGCTCGACCAGATGATGCCGCTGGCCGGGTGCCGGCGGCGGGCATCGACGGTGACGACCCCGGCTCCCGCTCGCTCGACCGCATCGGCCAGTTCGTTTGATACGCCGACGAGAAGTGACGAAGATGACAGGGTGGCGGACATGAGAAACGCTCCTTCTGGACTCGTGGACGGCGCATCGACTTCCAGCCGTCCGAAGTGAATGCGTGCTTGCGACCGGGCTTTTGCGATCCCCGACCGCCGCCTCACTGACGACAGGTTCAGCCTAGACCGTAGGCATCAACGCGCCATCGCCGAAGCGGGCGAGCTAAACCTAGCCGTTCGGGGAGGAGGCGCTGCTAGACTCCGCCCGAATGTCATCGCTTTGATGACAGCGGGAGGGCCATGGGCGCGGAAGCGGGGGCAAGCACGAGCATCGAGACGTCGGCGCTGACGAAGCGCTACGGCACCGTGGTCGCCCTCGACGGTGTCGATCTGGCCGTGCCCCGGGCGGCGGTCGGTCTGCTGGGACCGAACGGCGCGGGCAAATCGACGCTGCTCAAGATTCTGCTGGGGCTGACACGGCCCACCAGTGGCGGCGCCACCGTGCTTGGCCGCGACGCCATTGGCGACGGCGCCGAGGTGCGCCGCATCGTTGGATACATGCCGGAGACCGACACCCTGCCAGGTGGGACGACGGCCGCCGATTTCGTCTCGCACATGGCTGAGATGAGCGGTCTGCCCCAGCGCGCCGCGCGGCAGCGGGCGGCGGACGTGCTCTACCACGTCGGGCTCGACGAGGAGCGGTACCGGCTGATCGGCGGATTTTCGACCGGGATGCGGCAACGGGTGAAACTCGCCCAGGCCATCGTCCACGACCCCGAGCTCGTCTTCCTCGACGAACCGACCAACGGTCTCGATCCGGGCGGCCGGGAGGACATGCTCGCGCTCATCGAGCGCATCCATCGCCAGCTCGGTATCCTGGTCGTCCTCTCCTCGCACATCCTCGACGATGTCGAGCGGGTCTGCGACTACGTCGTCGTCCTCGACGGCGGGCAGGTCGTGGCCTCCCAACCCCTGCACGTTCAGGCCGACGCCGACGCCGACCTCCACGTCCGCGTCGACGGCGACCCGGAGCCATTTCTCCTGGCGCTGCGGGAACGCGGCCTCGCTGCGAGACCAGCCGGTATCGAGTATCTCAGCGACGAGTTCATCGTTTCCCGGGACGGCGATGCCACGCTCGACGCCATCCGCGACGCCTCCGCCCTGACCGGGTCTCCGCTGCGCCTGCTGCGGCCCGCCACCCGCTCGCTGGAAGATTTGTACGTCGACTCCGTTGGGTCATCCCCCGCACGAGGGGATGAACCGGCGCGGAGGAGCACCAGGTGAGCGCGCAGACTGGAGAGTACGGAGAGGTTTTCGACCGGGGCTACCGGCACTACACCGGCCCCCGCCTCGGGAGAGCTCACGCCATCTGGGCGCTGGCGCGTTACTCAATGGCGCGCGCGCTCGGCATCCGCAGGCCGTGGACCGCCAAGATCATCCCCATGGTGCTCTACGGCGCGGTGGCCATCCCGGTCGCCGTTGCCATCGGCATCCGGGCATTCGTGCCGGCCTTCGAGTTTCTCGACTATCCCTCGCTCTTTACCGCCATTTTCATCCTGGTTGGCATCTTTGTGGCCACCGTCGCGCCGGAGATGATGTCGACCGACCGCCACGATCGGCTGCTGCCCCTCTACTTTTCCCGCCCAATCGGGCGCACGTCATACGTCCTGGCCAAGCTGCTCGCGACCGGATTGCTGACGCTGACCATGTCGCTGGCTCCCGCGGTCGTCCTCTGGCTGGGCAATGGGTTGCTCTCCGACGAACCGCTCATGGCCATGCGGGATGGTCTGGATGATCTCGGCCGCATCGTCGTCGCCGGGTCGCTCATCGCGTTCTACCTCGGCGCCATTGGCTTGCTGATCTCATCCTTCACCGGGCGCAAGAGCGTCGCGGTTGGCGTCATCATCCTGGGATTCGTCTTGTCGGAATCGCTCGCGTTTGCCATTTCGGAAGCGCTCCGCGACCAGCCCGATCTGGCCCGCTGGTCTTTCGTGTTGAGTCCGGCGCTGACCGTCTCGACCATGGTCGACGGCTTGTTCGGGAACGTCGAGATAGCCGCCGACATCCCCCTCGGCATCGTGATCGGTGTCATGGCGGCCGTGATTGCCATCTGTTGCCTGACCATGTTCGCCTGGTACCGTCGCAGTGACTGATCTCGTTGCTCCCACTGCGGCGGCCACGCCTGTCACCGAGCTTCCCGGCCTTCCACCTGGTGAGGAGGCCGTGGTCGCCCTGCGCCGGGTCGCCAAGTGGTATGGCGACGTGGTCGCCGTCTCCGAGCTGAGCTTCGGCATCGGTCCCGGCGTGACCGCCTTATTGGGGCCGAACGGCGCTGGGAAATCGACCGTCCTGAACATGATCGCCGGCCTGATTGCGCCCTCGACCGGGACAGTCGAGGTGCTCAACCAGGGCGTACGCAACAATTCGCGGATCTACCGCGCCATTGGACTCGCCGGGGAGCAGGAGCAACTCTACGGATCACTGACCGGCCGCGAGTTCGTCCGGTTGAACGCCATCCTTCAGAAGACGGCGGACCCCGACAGCGCGGCGGAGCGCAGCATCGCGGCGGTCGACATGGCGGACGCTGCCGGCCGGACGCTGAGTGGCTATTCGAAGGGGATGCGGCAACGTATCAAGGTGGCCGCGGCGCTCGTCCACGACCCGCGCGTCCTGCTCCTCGATGAACCGTTGAACGGCACGGACCCGGTGCAACGGGCCAGTCTCATCGCCCTCATCCGCCGTCTCGGCGCCGAGGGGAAAACGGTCCTCGTCTCCTCCCATGTCCTTTCCGAAGTGGAGCGCTTTGCGCGCAACGTGCTCGTCATCGTCAACGGCAAGCTGGCCGCAGCCGGCGATTTCCGCACCATCCGGGAGCGCATGGACGAGCGGGATCACATGGTCCGCATCCGCTGCGACGATCCGCGCCGGCTGGCGGCGGCGCTCGTCGCCGCGCCATTCACGACCTCGGTCCGGGTTGGTTCCGATGGACGGCTGACCGCCGAAACCAACGATGTCCGCGGCTTCAGCCAGTTGGTTCCTGTCGTGGCGCAACGGGAGAGCGTGCGCTTGTTCGAAGTGCAACCGGTCGACGAATCGCTAGCCTCGGTCTTTTCGTATCTGGTGGGCACGTAGGCGATGACGGCGTTCTGGAGAGCCCTGCCCGTCACCACCCTGACGGTGCGCCAGTTCACCGGGGGGCGAACGGCGCGGCTGACCTTTGCCCTCAGCCTCATCCCGGCCATCTTCGCCGCCATCTTCGCCGCCCGCCCCTGGGGCGTGCCGGCGGACGAGTTTCTGATCGATCTCTTTCGCGAGCTGATTGTGCCGACCCTGCTGCCAATCGTGGTCCTGCTCCCCGCGACCGCGGCGTTTGGCGACGAGTTGGAAGATGGCACGCTCCCCTACCTGCTGATGAAACCGGTGAGCCGGGCGCGCCTGATCCTCGGCAAGTACGCGGCGGTGCTGCTGGTCACGCTCCCGGCGTCGATCCTCGGGCTGGCGGTCACCACCCTCATTGCGTCGAGAGCGCCGGAAGCGGAAAACCTGGCTCGGGTTCTTGGCGCCATGGTCGGTGCGGCGGCGGCGGCAACGGTGCTGCTGGCCGCGGTCTTCCTGCTGGTGAGTCTGGTCGTGCCGCGGGCGTTGCTGGCCGGCATGATCTACATCTTCGCCTGGGAGAGTCTGCTTGGGCGGTTCCTGCCCGGCGTGGAGGCGGTCTCCAGTCGCGAGTACACCCTGCGCGTCTTCGCCGGCATCCTGGATGGAGACACGTCCGCCGTCTCACGTGCCGCGCTAACGATGGCGGTCGTGGCCGTGGTGGCGTTGGTACTTGCCGTATGGCGGTTGCGGCGCTTGCAGTTAGCTTGAGCACCCCCTCACCAAACTCCGCCCACCCCGCTGCGGTATGATCCCGTTCCGCTTACGGGCAGTGAGTCGCAGTGCAGGAGAAGCGTATGCCGGACGTGACATCGCGCGGACGTCCCTTGAAGGTCGGCGTCCAGCTTCCGGAGGTCGAGCGGGTCGCTCCCTGGAGCGACCTGGCGCGCATGGCAACGACGATCGAGGCCCTCGGGTACGACTCGATCTGGGTGGGGGACCACCTCATCTTCCAGGAGGGAGACCAGCCGCCCCGAGGCCCCTGGGAAGCCTGGACGGTCATGGCCGCGATTGCCGCCATCACGAGCCGGGTGGAGATCGGCCCGCTCGTGGCCTGCACGTCGTTCCACAACCCGGGCATGATCGCCAAGAAAGCGGCGACGCTCGACGAGGTGTCGGGCGGCAGGCTCATCCTCGGACTGGGCGCGGGGTGGAACGAGCGGGAGTACGCGGCCTTCGGCTACCCTTATGACCACCGCGCGTCGCGTTTCGAAGAGGCCTTCACCATTATTCGCCGCCTTCTGAACGGCGAGGTAGTCGATTTCGACGGGGAGTATTACTCCGCCAGCGATGGCGTGATCGTCCCACCTGGTCCCCGGGTGGGAGGCGTTCCCCTGATGGTCGGCTCCGCCAGCCCGCGCATGCTCGACATCACCGTGCCCCACATCCAGAGCTGGAACGCCTGGTATGCCTGGTTTGACAACCGGCCGGAGAACCTCGGCCCTTGGATGCAGAAGGTCGACGACGCGTGCGCCCGCGCCGGGCGCGATCCGCGGGAGATCGAGCGCACGTGCGCCGTCTATGTCGGGCTGACTGGTGGCAAGGGGCGACACGTGGGGGCCACGGACGAGGCGAAGATCGAGCCGCTCACGGGGACGCCCGAAACGATGGCATCCGCCTTGCGGCAGTACGCTGACGCCGGCATCGGGCACGTGCAGTTGGTGCTCGATCCGATCACGGCCGAAGCGATCGAGGAGTTCGCGCCGGTGCTGGAGATCCTGGATCGCTCGTGACCTGAGCATGATCGTGGATCGTTCGTGGGGGGTGACTCATGCCCAAACGGCACGCGATCGGAATTGACTTCGGAGGCACCAAGCTGCTGGCGGCGGTGGTCAATGTCGACTCCGGCGAGGTCGTGGCCACGGCCAAGAAGCGTACCTCCGCTTCTGACAGCCCCAAGGCGATTCTCGACAAGATCCACGACGCGACAGACGAAGCGCTCAAGTCCGCCGACATGAAACCCAAGCACCTCCTGGGTATCGGCGTCGGCGCGGCAGGGCAGGTCGATGCGCGGGAGGGCGTCCTGCTCGGCACCCCGAATCTTAGCCAGGCGGTCATCGACTTGCCCATCGCCGATTCGCTGCGTAAGCGATACGGCGTCAGCGCCGCTCTGCGCAACGATGTCCAGGTCGCCGCCACCGGCGAACTGGCGTTCGGCGCCGGTCGTGACGTGCAGAACTTCGTGTGCTGCTTTGTCGGTACCGGGATCGGGGGCGCGGTCGTCATCGGAGGCAAACTGGTCGCGGGGGCCAGTGGCAGCGCTGGAGAAATTGGCCACATCGTCGTCGACACCGGGGGGCGGCTCTGCGGGTGTGGCGGGCGTGGGCACCTGGAGGCGTACGCCTCGCGGACGGCCATCACCTTCAGTCTCATGGGCGATCTCAAGCGCGGCCGGGAATCGATCCTGCGCGAGCTGGCGCCGGACCTCTCAACGGCGGCGATGTGGCCGGAGAGCGGCGCGGTGCGCTCCGGCGTGCTCGAAGATGCCTTGAAGAAGGACGATGAGTTGGTCGTTGAGACGATCACCGAAGCCGGCCGCTATCTCGGCTACGGACTCGCCTCGGTGATCAACCTCCTCAACCCGCAACGGATCGTGCTTGGCGGGGGTGTCATCGAATCAGTCGGCTTGATGTTCGATGTTGCCGTCGAGTACGCCCGCCGGGAAGCGCTGGCGGCTCCGTGCAAGTCCGTAGAGTTCACGCGGGCGGAGCTGGGCGACCACGCGGGCGTCGTGGGCGCGGCGCTGATCGCCGCCGAGTCGTGAATCGCCACGATGCCTGCGACGGGCATGAACGGCCCTCGTGATAAACTGAGTCCGGCGTAAATGCCGAAGTTCGGGTGGAGCGCCGCATGGATTCGGGCGACGGCGCCCGGTAATGGCGGTAATGTTTCTGGTTAAGCGGGCTCGTGGCGTCGGGAAAGCATGGCGTGAAACGTGAGATGGGCTGCCTCTGTCGATTCCCGTTGTGCCCATGACGCACCGAGTGCCAAAAAGATGATGCAGGGGGATCCATGGCGCATGCAGAATACGGTGCTCCGGTGGCGTATCCGGGCCCAGGCGTCGATGTTGGAAACGGACCGCAACCTGCGGCAGGACGAGGGGAAGTAGCCGCGTTCGTCGACTTCGAGAACATTCGTTATTCCAGTATCAATTCGTTCGGGCGGGAGCCCGATCCGTTGGCGTGGCGGGACAAGGCGCTGAAATACGGGCTGATGGCCGTGGCCCGCGCCTACGCAGATTTCGATCAGCACCCGCCCCCGGTGCGCATGCGCCTGGATGTCGCCGGGTTCGAAGCCCAGCACTACCCGGCCAAACGCACATCGGACGCAAGCGGGCGGGAAAAGATTCAGTCCCGCGCCGATCTCAACTTCGTCATCGACGTCATCAACACGGCGCTGACGCGGCCGGATATCGAAACATTTCTGCTCTTTACGGGGGACAAGGATTTCATCCGCCTGGTCACCACCCTGCGCAATCGCCTGGGCAAGAAGGTCATCATCTGCGGAGTGCCGGGTTCGGTCAGCCCCGATCTGGTGGTCGCCGCCGGCGCCGAGGACATGCTGCAATTCGCGCAGTCGGCCGACGTCGACCGGCAGGTCATCCAGGCTATCGACGCGTACGTGCGTCAACTCCACGACGGTTTCGTGCCCACGCAGAGTCACATGAGCCGCACCCTGTGGCGGTTCATCGATCGCGGCACCCTCCCGTCTGAGCACATCGAAGCCAAGGTCATGGAGTTCCTGCGCAAGGGGATCCTCACCAAGCGCCAGACCATCAACGGCCAGGGCCAGGAACTGGTGATGACCGAGCTGAACCCGGCACACCCCCTTGTTCAGGAGGCGCTACCGGGGTTCTCTGGCCACTTGTTCGACTTCGAAGTGCCGTCCGACGACTATGAGGACGAGGACGAGGACGAGGACGAGTACGAGGATGAGTACGACTCGGACGAAGTGTTCGAGGAGGAAGAGGACAACCGCGGCAACGTCATCGAACCGGTCGAGGCCAGGACGGTGAGGTATTAACCGCAGAGCGGATTGGAACTCGCACTCCAGGGTCCTTCAGGGGCCTTTCCGTTCAGGCAGCCTGGTCCTTTAGGGCCAGGCGAAGGGGCAACCGCGGTCAGGGCTTGCAACCACCGATCTTGACGTCGAGATGCCGCGCCGGCCCCGCGGAGGCTAAGAGCGCCTACCAAGTCGGCGTGGACCTTGCTCGGCCGCTTGCGCCGCCGTCCGGAGTGGCCTTTGCTGGGTGGGATGGCGGCGATCAGGTTCTCGAAAACCGCGGGGTCGTGGCGGTTCGCGCCGGTCAGGAGCGCCGCGAGCGGGGGGCCGCCGCGGTCGACCACAACATGGCGCTTCGCGCCCGGTTTTCCCCGATCCGTCGGGTTCGGGCCGGTGGCGCTTTCCGGGCTGGCCCGGCTCCAGTCGATGCGGTCGGCCTCGCCGAGCCGATCCGGCAACGCCCGATGCAAGGCGCCCCACACGCCGGTCTCCTGCCAGTCGCGGAGGCGCCGCCAGCAGGTCATGCCCGAGCCGCGGCCCAGTTCCTGCGGCAGCAGCTCCCAAGGCATCCCGGAGCGCAGCACGAAGACGATGCCGGTCAAGGCCGCGCGGTCCGGCACGCGCGGTCGGCCGCCCGTGGGCTTGGGCGGCTCGGGGGGCAGCAGCGGGGCGACGACGGCCCAGAGGTCGTCGCTGACGAGGGGCTTGCTCATGCCCAAGGTCTACCACGGCCTACCCCGGTTTCGATAGGCGCTCTTATTCGGGATCGGAATGAGTACCCACTCATCATCGGTGCAGGATGTCGAATCTGCGACCCCCCACTCGATTAGTCAGTATGGCGGTCTTCTTCTGTCCGTCTTTCGTCCCCAAGGAGCAGTCTATGACTGAGCACCAATCCCCCACTTATAACTTGAACCGCCGCCATGCCTTACGCATAGCGGCTGCGTCCCTCGGGTCGGCATCAATCGCCAGCCTCGCCCCAGTATTTGCCCACGCACAGGAGGGTTCCCCCGCGGGCACGTCAACGACCGACTCCGCGAACCCGGAGATCGTCTATCTCGTCCAGTACATCCACCCGGAAAAGACGTTCTTCTGGGTACCCGGTCTGGCTGACGATACGGTGCGCGCTGGTCTCTACGGCCTTGACGTCGCCGCCTATGAGGCGATCAAGGCCGACTTCGCCGCTGCCGCCCGCGGGGCGGCGGAAGAACTGCTCTCCGACGAATCGTTCGCCCAGAGCGTCGACCGTTTGCCGTTCGAACAGGGCGCGGTCGTGGCGGTGCTGGGCGAGAGCGACACCGACTCCCTGCAATCCTGGTTCGAGATCGTCCGTCACCTGCTCGATCTGCGCCGGCCCGAAGACGGGATTCAGTTGGTGAACAGCGGGATCTCGGCGCTCACGACAACTCAGGCGTTCAACCCTCTCGTGCCGATACTGGCCCAGCAACCGGACTGGATCTTTTGCGCGCTGGGCGGCAACGACGCGTGTCGCATCGGGCCTGAGCCGACCAAGACACTCGTAACGCTCGAGGAAACGAAGGGAAATCTGGCAGAGTTGCGCCGGCTGGCAGGTGTCGCGACCGAAGCGCAGTGGGCCTGGCTCACCCGCATGCCGATCGACGAGGCGCGCATGGAGGCGTACGAGCCGTTCCGGATGGGACCGGTGCCGTTCGTCTGGCGCGATGCTGACCTGGCGGCGATCAACGTCTGGCTCTGCGAGCAGGCAGAACCGGTCGTCGATATCTACGCGGGGTTTGGCCGCCCGGCGCCGCCGGACTATCAGGAACCGGACGGACTGCATCCAACGCTGGCCGGGCATCAAGTCCTGGCCCGGGAGTTTGTCGAGCGCCTGGCGGCGTGAGTTGGCACAGAATCGGCTGACCGCTGGCCCGGGACGATTCGACAGCGGTTGCAACCGCCATCAACCGAGTACCGAGGTTGAAGGAGGATACCGATGGATTCGCTGTATCTCTGGTTGAAGTTTTTTCATGTGGCGGCGGTGACGGTCTGGGTAGGCGGGGTTGTCGCGCTGCTCGTACTCAATGCCCGCTTCGGGCGCCTGGGGGAACCGGCGGCACAGGCTGCCATGGGACGGCAGAGCGAAGAGTTCGGGCGAACGGTGATCGGGCCCGCCATGGTCGTCACGCTCCTTGCCGGGCTGTGGATGGCCGGTCAGTTCGGAATCCCGTTCAACACGCTCTGGATCGTCTGGGGTCTGGTCGGATTCGTCCTTTTTGTGATCATCGGGATCGTCGCCACGGGCCGCACCGCCGCTGAGCTTGGGGAATTGGCGCGGAGTGCGAGCCCCGGCGATCCACGCCTGGAGGCGCTGCGCGGCCGGCTTGGCACCTTGGGCGCGCTCAATCTCCTCGTCTTGCTTTCGACGATCTGGGCGATGGTGGTCAAGCCGACGCTGTGACCCCTGCCGATCCGGGAGCCCGTGACGCGTCGATTCGACGCTCACCCCCAGGCTGAGGGGCACGCATTCGCTCGGTTCGATGCGCCCACATGCCGGTGCGTTCTGGCTGTTGCCGCCGTTCGGGCCGGTATTCCCAGTGGGAAGGTCAAAGCCCGCTTGCCGCGGTCTGGGGACGGGGTGTCGCCGGCATCGAGACCGGTTCGCTGGCGGTTGGCACGGCGACGCTCCCGGCCGCAGTCATGAAGGCGGCTCGATAGCCCAGTCGCCCGGCACCAGTACGGGAGCAATGGCGTGAAACTTGGCTTGCACATCAACGACATGGCCTGGCCGGTTCCTCGGGACCGTCTCGGACCTCTCGTGAGTGAGATCGCCCAGGCCGCGGAGGCGGCTGGATTCGACGCAATTGCCGTCATGGATCACGTTTGGGGACACACCTATGGCGGTGGGGGTCCGGAAGACCCGGTATTGGAGGGTTACGCCACGCTGGCATTCCTGGCCGCATCCACCAGGCGCGCCGAGTTGATCGCGCTGGCGACGCCGGTCTCCTACCGATTCCCCGGTATGCTGGCCAAGACGGTGACCACGCTGGATGTGCTTTCCGGAGGGCGGGCCTGGCTTGGCATCGGCGTTGGCGACTACGAAGAGGAAGCCCAAGGGCTGGGGATCCCCTATCCGCCACTCGCCGACCGTTATGGACTGCTGGAGGAGACGGTCCAGGTCTGTCTGCGCATGTGGAGCGGAGTGCACGGGGACGAGCGCCCGTACCGTGGCGAGTACGTCCAGCTCGAGCGGCCACTCAACTCGCCGCAAAGCCTGAGCCGGCCACACCCGCCGATCCTGATCGCCGGAAGCGGCGAGCGGCGGACGTTGCCCCTGGTCGCCAAGTACGCCGATGCCTGCAATCTGCGCCCTGGACCGCAGATTCCCCGTCAGCTGGAGCTGTTGCGCCGCTACTGCGACACCGAGAATCGCGACTACGACGCCATTCTGAAGACGTGCCCCTATTTCTTTGACGTGGGCGAGAACGGCGCGGGCGTGGCCGCGCTCATTGACCAATTGCGGGCTTTCGCCGGGATGGGCATCGAGATGGTCTATGGCCGGGTCGTCGGCGATTTTCGCATCGCGCCGATCGAGATCATGGGCCGGGAGGTCATTCCGGCCGTCGCTGACTTCTGATTCGGCAACCGCTCACAACGTCGCGGCGTGCGGCGGTGTGGATTCCTGGCAGCCAACATCGCCGCACGTGGTCACAATCCAGGAGGAACCTCGATGACCGAGCAACCCGAAC
Source organism: uncultured Chloroflexia bacterium (assembly GCA_963762985.1). Taxonomy (GTDB): domain Bacteria; phylum Chloroflexota; class Chloroflexia; order Thermomicrobiales; family UBA6265; genus JACCXM01. The sequence goes on along the minus strand of CAVXMK010000026.1, from coordinate 16,046 downwards.
GATCTGGCGAGCGGATCCTGTTGCGCATTGGGGGAGTGGCGGCCATTGTCGGCACGATCCTGCAAGTGGCGGCCGGAACTAGTCAAACCGCGCAACTTGGCGCCGGAGCGGATCTCGCGTTGGAGTCGCTGGCCGCTCAGCCGGACTGGATGTGGCCGGTCATCTACTTCGGTTTCATCTTTGGCGCGGTCCTCTGGGTTGGAGCTCTCGTCGCGCTCGCCGCGACGTTGACCGAGAGTGCTCCCTGGGCGCTCGGCCGACTCGCCGTAGCAGCGGCCATCATTGGCGCAACGCTGCATGCCGTCGACGGGTCGCTCAACGCCGGGGGGCTGGCGGGTCTGGCCCGCACCTGGGAGGCGACGACCGAAGGGGATCGAGAGGGGCTGGTGCAAAGCGCCGAGCTGCTGCTTCAGATTCTGGACGCGACCTGGGCCGGCGTAATCACGCTCTTCCACGGTGTGCCCTTTGTCCTGGCTGGTCTGGCGGTGGCGCTGGGCCCGCGGTACCCCGCCTGGCTGGGCTGGGTGGGATTCGTCGGCGGCGCCGGCTCGGTCGTCATCGGGATCGCGATGTTCCTCGGGCTGTCCTCCTCCGGTCCGGCGGTGATTTTTGCGGTGATTCTCAGCGTGTTCATGGTTATTCTGGGCTGGTTGTTGTGGGTCCGGTCGGCCGATGTGGCGGACGCGGCGTCTCCCTCCGGCTAGGTCGTCGCCCGCTCACGCACTCGGGCCGAGCACGTGAGCGGGTCTCTCCGGCTCTCAGGCGACGATAATTTCCCCCACCATGCCTGGGTGTGGCCCGCAGCGATACCGGTACGTTCCCGGCTGCTCGAAGGTCGTTGAGAACGACTGCCCGGGGGCGATCGGGCCGGAGTCATCGAAGGCGAGATCGTTCCCGGTCACCGCGTGTGTCGTTGCCGTCCGGTTGACCCAGGTCACTGTGGTCCCGGGCGAAACCTGGAGGGAGGATGGCGCAAAGACCCAAGGATCCAGAATGGCCACGATCCGCGTAGCTCCAAGTTCTGTAGTCGCCGCTCTCTGCCGCTCGATGATCTTGTCCGGTTTCAGCCAGTACCGCCCCCACGGTGAGGCAGGCCAGCGCCGCCCGCTGCGCGGTTCGGGTTCGATCACGGTGAGGGTGGCAAACGATGTCTCGGCGTAGGGCCGCGGCTCGATCGACCACTTCCACTCGCCCGCGCGCGGAAACGTCACTTCAACGACGAAGTGGCCCACCGCGCCGTGCTGAACGCCGGTGGCCGTGACTTCCTCGCCGGTCTCCTTGTGCAGCGCGCGCACGACCGGGGTGACGTCGCTATTCGGAGTCACGTCGTGCTGCAGCACCACGAAGCCGAATCGCCACGGGCTGGCCACGAGGACGTCACCCGGCTCTTCATCGAGATGGACCACCGCGTAGCCGCCGGCCAGCGCCGGCCCAGAGAGAGCAATCAGCAATATGACCGCAAGCGTCCCAATCAGTGCGCCTCGTTTCGACATGGCGGATCTCCTCACCCGAACGGTTCGACTATTCGTGGCAGGTGTCGCGACCGGTTTCACCCTATGTACCGTGCAGCGAGAGAAGTGGTTCCCGCATCGGTCAGATCAATGGGGCGCACCGAATCGGCAATCGCCAGTGCCTTGTTCCGGCTCAAGCCCGATTCCAACCGCAGCGTCACACCTTCGTATTCCCAGAGCAGCACGTCCCCAGCCAAGCGGTACTGCTCCTGGCGGCATTCGCCGGGACCCGAGCAAACGAAGAAGACGGCATGGGGAGCGCCGGATATCCAGAATCCTGGTTCTCCGCGCACGGTGACCGCCTCCAGCAGCGTCTCTGGTTCGCCGCCGCCACTCGGTCCCTGTAATCCTTTCTCGATCAGAGAACGCTCGGTGCGGCCGGCAAATTGGGTTAGCAGGGCACCCGCGCCGGTTTCGCTGGCCGCGGGGAGGCCGGGCGCCGAGGGATAGACGAACGAGATCATGGCGTCTGCACCTTCGCCAGAAACGTAGATTTCCCGTGGTGAGGCGAAGCCCTCTGCCGTCGGCAGCAGGAGCGGGAAATCGGCCGCTGCCTGGGCTTCGGCCAGCGTGACCGGGCGGCCCAGCATCAGCGCCTCGCCAACCGGGGTTGGTGGCGGGGGTGCATCTTCGAGCCAGGAGATTCGCACCCCACGCAGGCCGAGCCGATCGGCGATCGCGGTGCGCATGTCGGGGAAGAGCACCAGGCTAGCAAGGATCGCTAGGAGAAGGCAGGCTGCCAGAAACCTGAGCCGAGAGATCCGGGCCGTGGCGAGCGGCAGCGGGAGGCCGCGGCGGGCGCCTGGATATGGCGTGGGGGAATGGGCAGGCTCGCTTTCGAGCGTGCTGCGGACGCGGCTGGCGACGTCGGGCGTTGGCGGGTACGCGACATGCCGGCCAAGCGTGATCAGCGCTTGCTCCAACTCGGTATCTGTCGCGCTGCCGAGAGCGCCAGGCCATTCACTCATCGGACGCCCTGTTCGCCACGGTGGCGTTCGACTCCATCTGCTGGCGCAAGCGGCCCAGGGCTCGCGACAACCGGGACTTGACCGTGCCCCGAGCGCAACCAAGCACGGCCGCGGTCTCGGCTTCCGAGAGACCCAGGAAAAACCGGGAGACAATCACTCGCCGATCGTCCTCGCGCAGGGATTCGACAGCGGCCAGCAACTCGCGCTGGAGTTCCCGCGAGAGGGCCGCTGCCTCAGGAGCGGGCGCTGGGTCAGGTTGCGCATCGACCGCCGACCAGTCGAGGACCAGTGCCGGGCGACGCTCGGCGGCGCTACGGTGCGTGCGCGCCGCGTTGGCGACGATAGTCAGCAGCCATGGCCGCAATGGCGCTCCCGGCCGAAATCGATGGAGCGCACGGTAGGCGCGAACGAACCCCTCTTGCGCTACGTCCTCGGCCTCTTCCGCCGAGCCGAGGATGGAGAAGGCGACCCGAAAGGCCACGTCTTGATACCGGCGCACGATCGCCTCATAGGCGGCGAGGTCCCCGCACCGAGCGCGCTCGACCAGTTCCGAATCCGAGTCGTCCAGTGGACGCTCCTCCACCGACGCGACGTGGTTCTTGTCACTTGTACCGCGAAACAGGGAGATCGGTTCCCGCGAACGATCTCGTTGAATACGAAGGGGGAGGCAGACGGGTGTCGTGTGATAAGACGGACGCTCTTGACGTCACGCAACGCCTGAATCGCGGCCCGCGGAGCCGGGTGAAAGTAGCGGTAGCCGCATGGTGAAGGTGCTGCCCTGACCCTCCACGCTCTCCGCCGCAATCGATCCTCCGTGTTGGGCCACGATCTGCTGCGCGCCGGTCAGACCGATGCCCGATCCGGCGATGCGGCCCGCGACGTTGAGTCCCCGGCGGAACCGCTCGAAGACGAACGGCAGATCCGCTTCCGGGATGCCGATGCCACGATCTTCGATCGACCAGCACCGCCCAGCTTCCCGATGCATCGTCTTCCCTGCTGCAAGCGGACGGTCACTCCCGCCCCGTCCGGACTGTACTTGATGGCGTTGTCGAGGATGTTGCGGATGACGCGCTCCAGCCGAGGTCTATCCGCGCTGACGATCAGCGCGGGGCGATCGTATTCCGTGCGGATCGGGTGTGACGGCGACGAGCGGATGGCATCCTCCACACTCGAGGCGACGGTGGCCACGAGATCGATAGGGGTTGGCCGGAATTCGAGGGGCTGGCCGGCGCGCAGGCGCACGGTGTCCATCAGATCGTCGATCAATCGCGTCGCGCGGCGCGCCGACGAGGCGATTGCGGCCAGGCGAGAGACTCCGTCGTCGTGGGTGACGAGCCCGTCCCGGCGCAGCCGTCGTTGCATCAACTGCGTCTGGCCAAGGACGGCGGTCAGCGGGTTGCGCAAGTCGTGGGCGGTGGCGTCGACAAAGGCGCGCCACTCCTCCTCGGCCCGCTTGCGCTCGGTCAGGTCGAGGATGTAGCAGATATAGAGCGGGGGCCGCTGCTGCAAGGCCGCGATCCCGATCAGGATGGGGATGCGGGAACCGTCACGGCGAAGGTATTCCTTTTCGTACGGCGTGGCGATGCCTCGCGACGCCAGCTCGGAGACAGCCTGTTCGTCGAGTAAGGCAAACTCCCGGGGCGTCATTTCCGGCCAGCGCAGGCGCCCGGCTTCGAGCTCCTCCCTGGTGTAGCCGACCATCTCCAGGAAATGGTCGTTGGCCTCCAGGATGCGTTCGTCGTCGGTGACGATGACGCCGATGACGCCGGCATCGAGCAGGCGACGCACCTTCGCCTCGGCCTCGTGCGTCGCCGTGTAGAGGCGGGCGTTGTCGACCGCCAGGGCAACCCGATCGGCAATTTCGGTCGCCAGATCGAGAAGTTCGGGTGTATAGGTCCGCCCGGAGGCATCGGTGAAGCAGAGGGTGAGTGCCCCCTGGGTGCGGTCGCGGGCCCGCAGCGGCACCGTGATTTGCGAGCGGAAGCGCCGGTCGCGCATGAATTTCAGGTGCTCCGGGGAGAGCGCAGCCCGCCTCAACCACTCGTCCGTGACCCGAGGGATGAACTGGGACTCGCCTGTATTCAGCGTGCGCGAGATCGGATGGTCCGGGTGCAGCCACACGGGCATGAAGTGGGCGAGACGCTCGTCGAACAGTCGCTGCTCCTTGGGATCAACGTGAGCCCAGGCGACGCGCCGGAGCTGCCCGTCCGGTTGCACGAGATCGACAAAGTCGTAGTCGCCGAGCGCGGGGACGAGCAGGCGCGTCACCTGTGCGAGCACCTCTTCCGGGTCGAGGGAGCCCGCCAGGGTCTGACCCAACTCGGCCAGCAAGCGCTGGTGCGCTTCGACGCGCTTGGTCTCGTCGATGTCGGTCGAGGTGCCGAACCAGCGAACGATGGTCCCCGTCTCGTCACGCACCGGAACGGTGCGGCTCAGGAACCAACGATAGTTCCCGTCTCGACCACGCAACCGCAACTCCCCGTGGAACGGCTCTCCTGTACGCACCGCCTCCGACCAGCGTTCTTTGACCGCATCGAGGTCGTGCAGGTGGATGGTCTCGAAAATCGGCGCGGCGTTGCCCAGGCCGGGTTCCTGACCGGTGTAGTCGAACCAACGCTCGTTCAGGTACTCCAGCGTTGTGCCGTCGCTGCCCATCACCCAGGCGATTTGCGGCATCGAATCGGCGAGCTGCCGGAAACGCGTTTCGCTTGTTCGCACGGCCTCGTAAAGCCGCGCGCGCTCCAGGGCCTGCGCGCACAGGTCCGCAATCGTGGCCATGAACAGTCGGTCGTCCGCGCTGAACGCGCGATCGTCGGGAAAGATCAGCAAAACGGCGCCAATCGTTCGCTCCTCAACGTTGAGCGGCAGCCCCGCGACCCCGCGATCGCCGCCTCGGGCGAAGCGCACGCTGTGCCGTGGGTAGCGCGCCAGGCGCTCTGCGTAGGAGCCGATCACGATGGGCTGACCGCCGCGCACGACGTCGGTGGCCAGTCTCCCGGGCTCAAGTGCCGACCGCTGGCCCGCGGCGCGGGTCCCTGGGAGATATCCCGTGGCGGCCAGACTCAACAGTTCGGTTCCCGTTTCGCAGAGGAGGTAGACGATGCCGGCGCTGGCGCGCAACGGGGGCATGGCGTGGGCGATGATGGCGGCGCCGACGCTGGCGGGGTCGGGCGCCGCGGATAGGGCCTCGGTCAACTCCTGCAGGTGCCGCGCCCGTTCTTCGCGCAGGCGCCGCTCGGTAATGTCCCGATTCGCTTCGAGGACGTAGCGCTGTCCGGCAGCAACCACTAATTGGTGCCGAGACTCGACGATGATCCGTCTACCATCGCGGTCGACGTGCTCCAGCTCCCGTTCGACCTCGCCCTGCTGCTCGAGCTGTGCCAGAAGGTCGACGAGATCTGCGCCGTGCGCGGTGCCGAGTAGATCGTGGCTGATGCGGCCGACGGCTTCCTCGGCGGAATGGCCGTACATGCGCTCGGCGCCCTTGTTCCAGTAGGTGATGAGGCCGCCCCATTCCCAGGCGAAGATGGCGTCGTGTGCCTGGTTGAGGAGGGCCGCCTGCCGTTGCAGCTCCTCGTCACCTTGGCGCACGGTCTCGTACAACTGCGCCCGCTCCAGCGCCTGGGCGCAAAGATCCGCAACCGCCGTCATGAAGCGGAGGTCGTCATCGTCGAAGGCGCGGTCGGTGGGAAAGGCCAGGGAAAGGGCGCCAATGATGCGGCCCTCGACCTGAAGTGGTATTCCTGCGACGGCCCGGTCTCCGTCCCGCGCGTGGACGGTGCGGTGGTGCGGGTAGCGGCGCAGGCGCTCCTTCCAGGTCGACAAGAGGATGGGCTGACCGGTGCGAACCACCTCCGCGACCATCGTTTCGCCATCGACCGTCAATCGTTGCGACCACGCCTCGATCTCCGGCTCGTACCCCAGCAATGCCACGTTGAGCAGCGTGCGGCCGCCGACATCGAGCAGAAAAACATTGCCGGCGTTCGCGCCCAGCGCTGGCATGGCCCGCTCGATGATGGCCGCGCCGACGCCTTTTGGATCGAGAGCGGCGGAGAGCGCGGCGGTCAATGCCTGAAGTTCCTCGGTTCGATTTTCGCGCTGTTTAAGACCGGTAATGTCGACCATAACGCCCGGCAGGCGGACCACTTGGCCGGTCTCGTCGCGCACGATTGTGCTGGTGTTCCGGACGTGTCGCTCGCTGCCGTCGCGGTGCCGGAGTCGGTACTCGATCGCGAACTCCTCATCGCCGCGCCCGATCGCCGCCGAAAGTTCGTCCGAGACACGGGCGAGATCCTCGGGGTGGACGCACTGATGCCACCAGGACATGGCGTCGTCCTGGTCGTAACCAACAATTCGCTGCGTGTCTCCCGCCACCTCGACGTGGCCTGTGGCGACGTCGAGCTCGTACGCCAGCGCACCGGCCGCCTTCAGGACCATTCCGAGCCGGGCTTCGCGCTGGCGCAAAGTGGCTTCCGGGCCTTTCACTCGTGCTGCGAGATCGTTTGCGACGGCTGCGGTCGCCGGTTCATGTGGCGATGAAGCCACAATGCCAGAGTCGGCGGAGGGAGGATGAGCTTTGGAAGAGTCCGCTAGCCGGCGTACCCGGCGCGCGGACGAGTCGGGCTGCATGCGGGGATTGTAGTCGTGGGACGGGGCAGCGTGTTGAAAAAGACGGGTCGAAGGTCAACGCTGCAACCGGTTTGGGGCGGGATGCCACGATGTGGCCAAAATTGGTGTCCCGGTCTCAGCATCACGACGGCGACGACGCGATACTGTGCAAGCATCGGTCTTGGTTCTGTCCTTGCCGCTGGAGGTGCGCCGTGTCTCCCCTTCGCCTGCTCGTCCTCGTCGTCCTCGGTTCCGTGGTCGGTCTCGCTGCGCCGCTTCGGGAGGCAGCCGGCCAAGCCACCCCGGTGGCGCCCCCCGGTGTGACCGCGCGGACCACCGCGCTCCTGGTGACGGCCATCCATGATCCGCTGCGCGTCACCGGCAGTGACGGCATGGTCCACCTGGAGTACGACTTGGTCCTGACCAACGTCTTCACCGCCCCGGTGACCATCACCGCGATCGAGGTCCTCACCCCGGACGGTCAGTCCTTACTCCGACTCGAAGGCGACGCGCTGGAGACCATGACGCAACCACTGTTCGGGCGCACTCCGACCGATCTCGTCCCGGAATCGGGTGCGGTCGCGGTGCTGCTCGATGTGGTCGTCCCACCTGACCAGGTGCCGGCGCGTCTCACGCATCGCATCACCTACGACCTTGCGCCGGATGCGTCCAACCTTGCCATCATCGGCAGCCATGAGATTGTCGGTCCGGAGCTGGCGGTCGATCCCTTCGCGCCGGTTGTCATCGCCCCGCCCCTGCGCGGCGCCGGCTGGGTCAATGCCAACGGCTGCTGCGATGCCTCGGCCCATCGCTCAGCCCGCCTCGCCGTCGATGGATCGCATCTGGTGAAGTTTGAGCTGTTTGCCATCGACTGGATTCGCCTCGTGGACAACCGCCTGTTTACCGGTGACGGCACCCGCAACGAGGACTACTTCACCTTCGGTGCCGAGGTCCTCGCCGTCGCCGATGGCACGGTCGCCTTCGTCCGCGACGGGCTTCCCGAGGACACCCCCAACGAACCCCCCACGACCTTGCACCAGCCGCTGGACTACGGTGGCAACGAGGTCGTGCTGGAGATCGCACCGGGGGTCTATGCCTTCTATGCCCACCTGCAGCCGGGCAGCATTCGGGTCCAGATCGGGGAGACGGTCACGAAGGGTCAGGTGCTGGGGTTGCTCGGCAACACCGGCAACTCGACTGGTCCCCACCTGCACTTCCAGCTGGCCGACGGACCGGACATCTTGACGGCCACCAGCCTGCCCTTCGTCATCGACCACTACACGCTGGTAGGATCGGTCGCACCGGAGAGCACGGCCAGCGACGTCCAGGTCGTCGGTACGCCCGCACCCCAAACGGCGACCCTGCCGCTCGACCTGACCGTGGCCGACTTCCCGTGAAGGCGGTAATGCAGAGCGTGCCTGATTCCGAATCCACAGTCTGTCCAGTTCCCTGTTGGGGCAGGAAAGGGGCAGCCGGTGGGACAAGGCCCCGAGCTGCAGCGCGGCGAGCGATTGCGTGGGCCGCGACCACAAGTTGACCTGTGTCCGGGAGTCCCCATGCTCGGTCCCGCCAAGCCCCGTCGCCTCGACCAACCCATTGCTGTCTCCCTGGAGCAACAGGTCCCTCCCAACCACTTCTATCGCCATCTGGAGAACCAGCTCGACCTCAAATTTGTCCGGGAGTGGGTACAGGAACTCTATGCTGAGCGGGGCCGCCCCAGCATCGATCCGGTCGTCTTCTTCAAGCTGCAGCTGGTGATGTTCTTCGAGGGGATCCGTTCCGAGCGCCAGCTGATCCAGACGGAGAGCCTGAACCTCGCCCACCGCTGGTACCTCGGTTACGCCCTGGACGAACCCCTCCCCGACCACTCCAGCTTGACCCGCATCCGGCAACGCCTCGGCGTTGACGTCTTTCAGCGCTTCTTCGAGAAGGTTGTGGACCTGTGCCAGGCGGTCGGGCTGGTCTGGGGGCGAGAGCTGTACGTCGACGCGACCAAGGTCGAAGCCAATGCCGGCATCCCGTCGCTTGTCCCCCGCTTCTACTATGATGCCAAGATCCACCTCACCGAACTCTTCCCGGACGATCTTGCCGCAAAGGACACGAACACGACACTCGGCGACGAGCTGACCTCAGGCATCGTGCGGCTGCCAATTGAGCCTTGTACTGAAGGACTGCTTACTGCGGCTGATCCACCGTGGCGACTGCTGGAGGAGCGGCGGCTGAACCCGAAGCGCCCATCCCATGGCGGCTACCGCCGCACCAGTGACTTCCGCGTCAGTCCCACCGATCCTGACGCCTCACCAATGTGGGACTGGGGCACCATCCGCCTCGGCTACCACGATCACTACGTGGTGGATGGTGGCAAGGCGCGCATCATCCTCGCGGCGTTAGAGCGTGTTGCAAAACCCTCTCAATGCATCGCGTGGAGTGGCCGGTCCCTCGCAACTCGTCACATGGATTCTCCCGGACAACGACGCGACCGGGCCGCGACGCGGGGTGCTGCGACACCCTCCGATACCGCCGTGCGCCACAGGTGAACGGCATTGTCGGACGCCATCAGGCCGCGGGCGACGGGCTTGCTCCTGGCGTGGCCCACCTGGCCGGGTCGCGCACCGCGTCCACGACCTGCCGAATGGCATCGATGACCAGTTCCGGGTGCTCCGCCTGGATGTAGTGGCCGCTATCGGCGACGCTGACCAAGCGGGCATCCGGCGAGAGCGTACCCACAAACGCCGTGTTCGCCCGGAGGGCCGTCATCAGGGCCTCCGGATATCCTGGGGGCAGCTCCGCGGCCTGCTCGGGCGTCATCTCCCCCGTGCGGCCGGCGGAGAGGATCACCAGGGGGAGTGGCCGCAACGGCTGGGCGGCGGCCGCCCGCTCCATCTCGTCGGCCGAGGCATTGATGTCGATCCGCTCAACCTCCGGATAGGTCGCCAGCAGGTCCGGCGGCGGCACACCATTGGTGGCCAGCCACGTCTGCCACTGGTCCGGCGTCATCGCTGCCCGCACCGCCTCACTAAAGGGGTCGACCAGGACGAGACCGACGACCTCGTCGGGATGGGTGGCGGCGTAGAGGCGGGCGACCAGGCCGCCGAACGAGTGCCCGGCCAAGACGTACGGGCCGGGGACGCCGGCCGCGGTCAAGAGGGCGTGCAGGTCGGCGACCATCGCCTCGGCCGTGGTGGGCTGGGCGACGGGGTCGCTGCGGCCGCGGTCGTCGGGGGGATCGGCCTCGAGCGCGGTGCCGGGGCGGTCGTAGGCGCAGACACGGGTAAAGGCGGCCGCCCCGGGCAGGACGGCCGGCGGCGCGACCTCGTCCGGCAGGACGGTCCAGGCACCGCCAGTGTTGCCGCCGCCGGAGATGAGGACGACGGTGGGACCATCTTGTCCGCGGCACTGGAGGAACATCTGCCGCCCGCCGCCGATGTCGACCAGCCCCGAGAAGTCGCTTGGGTCGCCAGCGTCGACGATTGGGGTGGCGGATTGTGCCGCGGGGAATGTGACGACGTCCCGCCCCAGCGGGAGCTCGTCGTGGCGCACCCCGGTGCGTTCGGCCGTGATGGGGATCGGTTCCAGCGTGTCGTAATAGGGAATGACGTCCGCCATGGGCGGCGTCTGCCCGGTCAACTCAATGGTGTCGAAGACGTAGGGCAAGCCGTCGCCGGCTATGATCGATGGACGGTCCGTCACCTGGAAGTGCAAATGCGGCCCGCCCGACGTGCCGGAACTCCCCGCCTTCGCGATCTGTTCCCCACGTCTGACCTGGTCGCCGGGTTGCACCGCGACGCTGCCCGCTTGCAGGTGCGCATAGATCGCAAACCGCCCCTCACCGAGATCGAGCACGACGCGGTTGCCGCCAGCGGAGTCGGGCGTGAAGTCCTCCCGCGCTTGGCCCACTATTAAGTCCGGGTAGCGATCAACCGCTTCCACGACGGTAGCGTCGGCCACCGCGAGCACGGGCTGGCCAAAGGTGGGAAAGCTGGAGGGCAGGGTCGGATCACCGACGCCGGGCCGGTTCTGGGCATCCAATTGGTTGAAGTCGATGGCGAAGCGCTGCGCCAGATACCACCGGCCGTCGATCGGTTGCAGCGCGCGGCGATGCGGTCCGTCGCAACAACTCCCGAGCGCGGCCCACCCTGCCCCTACGAGCGGAGCGCCGAGGACCACCGGTGACCGCCGATCAACCGCTACCGGCGCGGTCGTGTAGGACAACCAGGCGTCGGGAATGGGCACGTCGGGCGGCGGATCGATGGTCACCCGGTGCGCAATGGCCGCCGGGATGTCGCCTTCGCTGGCGAGCGGCACGTCGAGCCAGACCACGCCGGTGGTCGAAGGGGGCAAGATCACGGCCGGCGTCTCCGGTGACGTGCCCAGCGACATGGCTGCCAGCAGCGCCTCGCCGCTCAGACGCATAAGGGTGGCTCCCGAATCGGCGTCGAGGACGTCGACCTTGCTAACGGTCACCGGCACCGGAATCGCGTTGGTCACCAGCAGCTCGTAGACCAGATGGACTTGGCCATCCGTGCCCGTGAACCAGTGGGGAGGTGCAAGAACGCTATCGAGCAGTGGTGTCAACTGCGTGCTACCCGCAGTCGAGATCGGCGTCGCGGCTGCGGGCGTGGAGGATTGCGCTTCGGCCGAGAGCGGCACGCTGAGCAGCAGAGCGATCAGGGCAAGGACGGGGATCGGGCGCATGGGGATTCTCCCTTCGGCTGGGGTCGCTGGGGGCTCGTCGATCCAGGCTCCGCTCGTCACGACAGTGGCCTTACCCTACACCCGCGGACTGTTGTGTCAACTCGGCCAGCACCGTCGCTGTCGAGCCGTGGTCGTCACGTGTCCGCCGAAGTAAGGATAACGTCGACGACGGCACCGACATCACGCGGATCTATCGTCATCAGCTGGCGGCCTGTACCTACGAGGTCCTCCCCGGGCCCGGGAAGCTGCTGCGGTGGAGTGTGCCGGCCAGCCGGGGACACGATGACTTGCTCATCAGCACGGCGCTGACGGCGCGCCTCGACGAGATCGATTGGCGGGATCGGACGGCGCGGGGGAGTGGGGGAACCTGAGCCAGAGGGGACCCTGAATCGTCCATCATGACCGATCCGTTCCACTCCGGACCCCCAATCACGCGAGCCAGTGAGCTTGGGGTACTGCCGGGGCGCGTCCTTGGGAAAATGGTTCCAATACTGGGCGTTCCCAGAACCGGACGGTCTGGCGGCCCGAGATCGGGGAGCCGTCGTCTCCAAACCCGTCGACGCACCCAAGCATGCGGACCATGATTGTGGGACGGGTTGTGGAACACCTGTCCTGCGCAAGCCTCGGTGGAACACCTGTCCTGCGCAAGCCTCGGTGGAACACCTGTCCTGCGCAAGCCTGGGTGGAACACGGGGTCTCACGTGCTAGTCCCGAAAACGGTCCAGCCTGTTGAAAAACTCGCTGAGCCCCTGCAACCGGACTTCAGAGGCACCCTTCTGCACCGCTCATACGCGTCAAACTTGGGTAAAACCGAGTATTTGGACCTGCGTGGGCGTCCTTCTCGGACACCGATCCACTTTTTTCAACACGCAGAGTGATTATAGGAAGAACCCTATCTTTGCTTTGATCCTGGGCAAGGGACGCTCTTCATCTCTAGTCATCGTTCAACGTTCAGTCGTGTCCGACTGCAACTCGCCCGACTCCGTGCTGGGCCAGACGCTTCGCACCGTGCCAGGACAGTGCGTGAGACCCCAGACTCGCCAGCGCATCGACGGCGCCTCCGAGTTCAGGCCCCTCTGAAGTGAGGTGATACTCCATCCGGGGTGGCCGGGTGCTGTAGGGAACGCGCACCGATGATCCCCTCGCGCTCCAGGCGCTTGAGCCGATCGGCCAGGATGTTCGTCGGGATCTTTTCGGCTGAGGCCAAGAAGTCACCATAGCGAGACTTGCCTGCAAATAGGTCGCGGATGACCAACAAGGTCCAGCGATCGCCGACGACGTCGAGGGCGCACGCCACCGGGCACAGTGATCGGTGTGCTCCGGTCCGGTCACCCGCCGGGGCGTCGCCCGCTGTCATCGTTGTCATCGCTCCTCCTCGCCGGCAACCAAACGTCCGGTCAATTCCAGACACTTGCATTATGCAACAGACTCTGTTACCGTGGCTGAAACTTGCAATTCGCAAGTGACTAGACAGCCATGTCGCCGTGCCCGGCACGACCGGATGCTCGCGCGGGGTGAAAGGAGTTTGCCATGTACGATCTGCCAACTTATGTCTCGGCGCTGGTGCTCATCGCCGCGATTGGGTTCCCGGTGATCACCGGCCTCGCGCTCTACCGCAGCGCGCTGGCAGCCGGGATCGGTCGGGGCACGGCCGTCGGAGTTGCCGTTGCCACCGCCGTCGTGCTCGGTGGCTGGCTCGTGGTCAGCGGCATGCTCGCCCGTGACGGGGTGTACCGCCAGGATCCCGGCGAAGCGGTGCCCTGGCTCCCGGTGGCGTTCGCCGGCTTCCTCGTCGCGCTGCTGCTCGCCACCCGAATTCCCCTCGTGTCGCGCATTCTGGCCGACCCGGGCGCTCCCGCACGCCTGGTCCTCCCACACGCGTTGCGGGTGGTAGGGGTGGTGTTCCTGATCGTGATGGCGCAAGGCCACTTGCCGGCCGCCTTTCCGTGCCCGCGGGACTCGGCGACATTGCGATCGGCGTGGCCGCCCCGTTCGTTGCCCGGCAGCTGGCTCGCGGCACCGGACGCGCCGAGGCGCTGCGGTTCCACGTCCTTGGCCTCGTCGATCTGATCGTCGCATTGAGCGTCGGCTACCTGCTGTTCGGGATTGTCGAGGTCACGCCGTCGACCGAACCGTTGACCCTACTTCCACTCGCGCTCATTCCAACCGTGGCCGTGCCGGTGGCGGTCGCGCTGCACATCGTGTCGTTGCGCCAGCTCCGCGCCGCCAGCCGGCCCGAGGAGGACCAGACTGGTTCCCTCGTGCTGCGCCCAGTCGCCGGCTGAACCGTTGTCCCAGTGTTCTGTGAAGCTACCCAGAGAGGATCATCCATGGCACATCAGATGTCCGCCGGGATCGAACAGGCTCGTCACGTGGCCGCCGGGGTGGTGGCCGGTCGGTCAACAGGAGGAAGTCCCATGCATCATCTCCGAGCACTCATCAGCGGGTTGGCCGCGGCGGTCCTCGTGCTCGCGGCGGTCGGCCCCGTCGCCGCTCAGGTGGCCACACCCCAGGCCGAGGCGGAGGGAGTCGTGTTGCCCGCGGGCGTGACGGCTGAGCGCCTCGCCGCGGGCCCCGCCGAGCCCTTGCCGCCAGAGCCGGTCGTCCTCGAGCTCGTCCGCTTTACGTTCGCGCCGGGGGCGGTCCTCCAGCTTCCCGCGGAGAGCCCGTCGCTCGCCCTCCTCTATGTCGAGGCCGGCGCCCTCACCGCCCGCGTCGCGGCGCCGGTGATGATCACCCGTGCCGCGCCGATAGGCACCCCGAGCACACCGGAGGCGATCGCCGCGGGGACCGCGTTCACCGCCGGACCGGGCGACTCCTTCGTTGGTCCCCCACACGTCGCGGTTGAGGCCCGCAACGATGGAGCGGACCCGCTCGTACTGCTGATGGCGGTCTTGGAGCCAGCGGCGGGCATGCCTGCGGCTACTCCCGCGCCGTAGCGGCTGCCCGATGAGAGAAAAAACTGGGGCCGATAACCACCGGCACTGACCCTTATATGGAATCGCGGTTATACGCTGTCAAGCGGAAAACCGGGGAGCGTGGTTCCGGTAATGGGCCTGCGTGTTGAAAAAGGCCCGGCGAGGGGACTCATCGGCGGACCAGTGGCTGGTATGCTGCGCTGCGACGAATAGGGTAACTCAGTCGGAGTGTGCCGATGGCGACCTTCGTGATCGTGCACGGGGCGTTTGGCGGCGGCTGGGAATGGCGCGAGGTCGCGTCATTGCTGCGTGCCCGGGGACACGACGTCTTCACGCCCTCGCTCACCGGCTTTGCCGAGCGCGTCCATCTGGCGACGCCGGAGACGGGGCTGGAGACCCACATTCAGGACATCCTCAACCTGCTCCGCTACGAAGATCTGCACCAGGTCATTCTCGCCTGCCAAAGCTACGGCGGCATGGTCGTGACGGCCGTCGCTGATCGGATGCCGGAGCGCCTGGCGCACCTGGTCTACCTCAACGCGCTGGTGCCCGAGAATGGGCAGGCAGTCTTCGATCTCTTACCGCCGGCCATGCGGCAGCGCTTCGCGGAGGCGGCGCAGAGCCACGGCGAGGGGTGGCGCGTCCCAGCCCCGCCGTTCGAGGACGATCCGAATCGCGGCGTTTGCGCGGGGCGCCACGTCCCCTCGCCGCTGCGCATGTTCACCGACCCGGTCCACCTCGGTCCCGCTCCTGACCTCCCGCGGACCTATATCTGGTGCACCGAGGATCCGGCCGGACTGGCGGGGGTGGCCGATCTGATGCAGCCGTATCAAGCCGCGCGCACAACCGACGACGACATCCCGCCCCGAGGCCAACACTGACACCACGGCCGGCGACACCAAACCCGACACGACCGACCGAGAACCAGCAAACGCCACCACGCCAGACACGGCAACCACCCCCGGGCGAGCAACGCCCACACCACCGAAACCGGGAGAACGCCCCCCGGCAGTCTTTTTCACCGCGGGGAGGGACCGCAAGGCAAGCCCCGAAGCCCCGCAGGGGGCGCGAGCGCGGTTAGCGAGCGCGGGCTAGCCGCTGCGGGAGGGGAACCCCGCTACAGTGAAAAGACAGGGGGGCTTTTCCGATGAGCGAGCGCGGTAAGCGAGCGAACCAGCGCGTCCCGCTAGGGCGCGCGCGCCGGCGACCGAGCCGGCGTTGGTCCGCCGGCGCGGTTAGAAAGAAGCCCAACCGCCGATCTGCCTAGGTGTGCCGCGACGCTCCTAGCAAAGAGGGGCTGCGGTCAGATTGAGATTCGAAGAGACCTTGAGACAGAGCTGATTGGC
>CAVXMK010000025.1:0-354755 GCA_963762985.1 uncultured Chloroflexia bacterium | reverse complement strand
GGAGTATACAGGCTTTGTGCCGAATCAGGTACGTTGCGGTGATCTGCCTCCGAATCTCCCGCACCTGAAGGCCAAGACCATCACTCGCATCGATGGGGTAGAGGAAGCGGACAAAGGTCGGGGCACGGGCCAAGTGGAGCAACGCCTAAAGCAGGTCACCGCCACCGACGGTGCGTCCGATTCGGGCGTCTTCGAGCCAGGGGAGAGCCTCAGCTACATGTTCGAGGAGGCGGGTGCGTTCGACTACGCGTGGCTGATCCACCCGGATATGAAAGGCTCCATCGGCGTGCGGTAGCGCGGTCCGCAAACCTTGATACGGAGCCCACGGCAAGGGGTAGGGCTGATGGCGCGCCAAGCGCCACGCGTGCGCCCCCACGCGCCGGCCGCCGAAGCCGGTCCACCCAGGGAATTACTTAGTCGCTGCGTTCCTGCCCGCTCCCACGGCGCCGAGCGCGTCGCCGCCGAGCCACCCCACGCCGGCCGCTGCCCCCGCGGGAGGGTAGGCCGGCCCCTTTCGCCGGCGGGAGGAGTGATTGCTCCCACCAGCGGCGCGGTCCGCGCGCTCAGGCGTTCCAGCGTTCAGGGCTCGGGAGGCGGCAGCGGAATGCCCAGTTATAGCCGCGCGGGGTTGTATGCGCCCAGACACACGTCGTCCGACAGACTCAGCGCCACCGCGGACGCGCCCGGGCCATGCTGGTCGAGCGGGCACGCCAACCGGTCCGCGCCGAGGTGACCCGTACCCGTGCCGCGGTCGGGTCGTGGGCGGTTCGGAAGCCCGGCCTCGTCGTTGTCGGCGGCGAAGGCAGTTTGCTCGGCATGTGCGGTGGCGCGTCGCCCGGGCTCAGGGTCACCCGGAGCAGGACGAGCGGTCGGATCCCCGCGTTGCGCACCTGCAGCCGCTCGCCCTCGCCGAGCGTCCTGAACCCGATGACCTGGCCCGGGCCGAACCGTTCGGTGGGCGACGTGGCGCCCGTGGGCGCAACGATCACCGACCGGGCCGCGCCCGCCGCCACCGCGAAGACGCGCGGTGCGCGAACGTCCGGCGCAAAGGCGGGGAGGCTCGTTCCCGGCGGAGCCGTAAGCCGTTCAACCGTGACGGTAAGATTGTGCCCGGCGAGGCCCGAGCGCGCCCACTCCTCCTGGCTCACCGGCCCCGACGTGAACGTCGAGGGCGGGGCGGCGGAGAAGACCCCGAAGCTGATGGCCGTGAGCGTCCCCCGGCCAGGGTTGCGGAACGATTGCGCGGCCCGGTTGTCGACGTAGACGACCGCCTCGCCGGGACGGACGGTGACGGCGGTGTTGGCGGGCACGTCTTCGCGCCCCGCGGCCCGCTGCACCCGGAGTCGCCCTTCGGAGCGCACCGTCAACTCGCCGCTGAGGATGACGTCGGCCACGATGCTGGGCGGCGAGGCCCCGGTCCCGAAAGCGAGCGCCTCCCCCGGGGCGAGGGTCGCGAGCCAGACGTCGACGATGGCCGGCGGCGGCGGGACGGCGGCGGCCGGCAACCTGACCACCGCCAGGGACTCCGTCGTAATACCGATGCCGGGCGCGGTGGGGGTTGGTGCCTCTGCCCCGGTGGGGGTGGGGTTCGCCGCCCTCGCGCGGCTGGCCAAGGGCACGCTCATCACCAGGACGAGCGCGAGGAGCGCAGCAGACAAGCATCGGGTCATCACGGCCGTTCTTCTCGCCGGGCGGGAGCCGCGCGGCCACCCCGGCCTCGGGCGGTAGCATATCGCGTGAGGAGCCTATGGAGCCACGCGCCATGGGCACCGAACCCCCGACCGCCGCCCCATTCGCCGACACGACCGCGGCGGCCTCCCGCTGGAAAACAGGCCCCGCCAACACGGTCATCAACGATGTCCGCTGCGACACGACCACGGCCGAGCGCGTCCTGACCGATCCCAGCGGATCGTGCAACCCGGTGGACTGGCATTGCTTCGACGCGGTGATCTGCCGCAACGACCAGGGCTTCTGGTTCGTCGTGCGCCCCCTCGATCCCGACGAGGCGCGGCAGTGGACCGAGCGCGTTGACGAGACGGAAGCACGGCAGCGCTCACCCATGGCTTCCCAGCTGACCGTCCTCGAATGCCACCGCCCCCAGGGTTCGCGCCTGGGGACGTTTTTCATGGCCGCTCGCCATCTGGCGGGCACACGCAGGACCGTCGCCCCGCCGGCCTCAATTCTGGTAACAGACCCCGTTGACGTTGGGGATGCAGCGCGGGAAGGTGCCGGGACCCATGTTGCAGCAGATCGAGTCGCTGTTGCACGGGAGGCCGTTGACGCCGCACGGACGGGTCGAGCTCGGGGCGCAAGTCGATCCAAGGTTGCAGCCGCGGTCGCATGCTCCAAACTGGCAGTAGCCGAATGTGTCGAGGCAGTTCACGCAGTTGAGACCGCACCGCCGATGGTCCGTTGCACTACCCGTCGTGCAGCGGAAGGAATCGCCGAAGTTGCATGTCACGGTCCCCACCGGGCAATGGCAAATCGGGTAGGGGACGCCGCCGAAGGAGGTGCCGAGGTCGCCGCGGCAGACATAATCGCGCAGGCAGCTACCGTTGCCACCGGAGCAGCAGGGATTGCACTCTCCGGCCGAGCCGTAGCCGGGCCCAGGGCTATAGCGATAGCAGATGCCTTCTCCGTCCGTTCTGCAGACGCAGCGGCCGTTGCTGCAGATGAGATCACCGGTGCCGGCGCCGCAATCGGCGTTGCTGGTGCACTCCGGCGGCTGGACGCACTGCCCGCCGACGCAGGTCGTACCGGTGCCGCACACGGTGCCGCACCCGCCGCAATGGAGGTTGTTGGTCTGGGTGTTGACGCAGTTATTGCCACATTTGGTTCCCGTGGCACAGCCGCAGTCGCCGTTGATACAGGTGAGGTCACCGGTACAGGCTCGGCTGCATTGCCCGCAGTGGTCATCATCGGTCTGGAGGTCGACGCACACGGTGCCGCACGTGGTGCCCTGGGCGCAGGCGCAGTCACCACTCAGGCAGGTCAAGTCACCGGCGCATGAGCGGCCGCATGCGCCGCAGTGCGCCTCGTCGTTGCTCAGGTTGACGCACTGTCCTCCGCACCGCTCCTGATTGCCGGGGCAGCTTCCCGTTTGACATTGCCCGCCATCACAGGCCTGGCCGGACCCGCAACGCTGCCCGCAATCGCCGCAGTGCTGGGCGTTGGATTGCGTGTCGATGCAGGCGGTGCCGCAGCGAACCGTGCCGTTCGCGCAGGGCTTCGGCTTTTTCTTCTTCTTTTTCTTCTTGGGCTTGGCGGGCGACTCCGCGCCGAACCCGATCCACAACCCCAGCGCGGCGACGAGGGCCCCGACGCGGCGGCGCGTGAATGCCCGGCCGAACTCCTGGGTCAAGCGGTCGAAGTCGTGGGCGTCCATCGTCGTTCCTCCACCCGAGCAGCCGCGTCCACCGCGGCCCAGGGCTTGACGATACGGCACCCGCGGCCCCAGCGGTATCCGTATTCATCGCAAGCCTGCCTCACCCTTGGGTGAGCGCAGGCGCAGAAGCCCCGGCCGTGGGAAGCCGGCCGGGGCGGGTGGGCGTCCATGCCACCGCAATGAGGAGGAGCACCCGACTGCATGGTACGCCAGGACGGCCCCCTCCGGAGCCGGGCGCTGCTTAACTCAGAACGAAGAGCGTGTAGCGCGTGCTGGCGCCGCTGCGCTCGTGCCCGCTGCCGGCCGGACAGGCGCCCACGTTGCCCCCGGCGTAGTTGTACACGCCGCTGCACTTCGCACACTCATCCCAGGCATCGTCCATCCCGGGGATGGTCGCCCCCTGCCACAGCGCGAAGAACGCACCCGGGTCGCCGCTGGCGTGGGCGCCGCCCACCGGGCACACCCCGGTTTCCCCGCGATCGTTGGCGAAGAGCGCGCGGCACTTCGTGCACTGCTGGAAGTTCTTGAACAGCTCCGGATTGGTGGGGAGCGAGTCGGCGGTGAACAGCACGTAGCTCAGGTCCGTGCGCGGGGCGTGCTTGCCGCCCGCGGGACAGACGCCCAGCGCGTCGCTGCCCGACGCCGGCACCCCTGCCCTTCTTGCCCTTCTTCTTTTTCTTCGGCTTCGGGGTGCTCCCCTGGAAAAACAGGCCGCGGCACTTGGTGCAGAAGCGCCAGCCGGCCTGGGTTGCGGCACCGGCCGGTTCCCATCTGGTGGCCAGCGCGGCGAGCCCTAGGCAGGTGCCGGCGCGCAGCACCGCCCGCCGCCCCAGCGGGGCGGGCCGCCGCGGCGGCCCGTCGCATCGCGTCTCGTCCATGACTGCTCCTCCACCCGAGCGGCCGCGCGCGCGGCCCGACGGCTCGATGATACGGTGCCGGGGTCGGAAGCGGTATCCGTATTTGTCGCAACGGGGGCGGTGGGGAGTGTCTGTCGGTGTATCTGCGCTCACCGCTCGGGCGACGGCAGCGGGATGCCCAGCTCCAGGCGCGCGTGGTTGGAGCTCCTCAAATACAAGTCGTCGTTGAGGAACAGCGCCACCTCGGCCTCGCCGGGACCGCGCTGGTCGAGCTTGCGCGCCAGCCGGTCGGTGTGCACATGCACATACGGCGGCCCCCGGTGCGCCTCCGGCGACGGCGTGCCACGTCGCGAAGGGCAACGTGATGAGCGGCACGGCGTGTCGCCGGCCGGGCTCAGCCCGCGGCGCAGCTCCCGTTCTCGCAGGTGCCGGGCGGGGCGCAGAACGCGCCGCAGGCTCCGCAATTGAGAGCGTTGGTGTCGGTGTCCACGCAGGCCCCAGCGCAGCACGTATCGGTGCCCGCCGGGTACCCTATCCCCTGCGGGCACGGCACGACGCACTCGCCCCGCAGGCAGACCTCCCCTGCCCCGCACTGGCCGTCGCCGCAACACTCGGCGCGGCAACGGCCGTTGCAGCAGAAGGAGCGGTCACCCCCGCACGCCGGGCGGCAGCCGCAGCGCTTCTTGCGCTTCCTGGCGCGGGCCGGTGTTGCCGTTCCGGGAAGGGATAAGGCCGCGAGGGCGGCGGGTGACCGGAGCGGCGGCGCGGCGGACGAGGGCGTCGAATCGCGGGTGGTCCATAGGGGTTCTCCTGGCCGAAGGCATCCGCCACGATACCGGCCGCGGCGGGCCGAGTCCACTCGGCGTGCAGTAGGATGCCGCCATGTCCTGGATGCTGCCAACCCCGTTGCTCGTGCTCGCTGGCATCCTCGCGGTCGCCTGCGTCTGGCCGCGTCTGAGCCGGCCCACAAGCACCCCTCGACTCGTGGCCGAATCCTTCGCCATTGGCATCCTGTCATGCGCTGTGTTCGCCGCGGCGTGGGCGCTGTACTGGTGGGTCGAGCAGCAGTGGTGACGCCCGACCCTGGCCGCGATTTTCGCGACGGCATGGAACCCGACGACGACTCCTCGGCCGAGTGCTGGGTCTGTGGCCGCACCTCGCCGAAGACGAGCGCCGCGAAATCGAACTGGCCGAAAACCTCAACCGGAAAGACCTGACGGCAGCCGAGCGCAGCCGTCAGATGGTGGCCCTAGCCGAAGTCGCCGCCGAGGTTTTGCCGGACTCCGGCAAAACCTCCATTGGGGCGCCCTCCAAAGGATCGCGTGTCCGAGCAAGCCGTCGCTGAGCGCGTCGGCATCCCCCGGCAAACCCTCAACGACGCAAAGCGCCACGTCGCGGCCATCGACACTTACCCCGAACTGACACGCTATCCACAATCGGACGCGCTGAAGATCGCCGCCAAGCTGGACGCCATGCCGGAACCTCGACCAATCAGAAGGGCCCACTCCTGCGATGCGCCGGGGCCAAGCGGCGGGATGCAGGGGTCGGGCGGCGCCACGATGACGCTCGGCTGCTCGATCGCACACTCCCGCGGAAACGGATCAGCCCACGGCGGCAAGGGGCAGTGCTCCGGCGCCATCGAACCACATGGCTGCCCGTGCGCCGTCGCACTGACCGGGACCAGTACCGCCCAGGTGAGCACTGCGCCCAGTACGAGCCGCAGGACGCTGGCGCTCGGGCGTGCCGGCACACGGCGCGCCGGGCGGAGCCGCTCAGCCCAGTTTCTGCAGGATGCCACCCATCTCCTCAGCCGAGAACGCCCGCAGCGTCTCGGTGCTGACGTTCCCCGCTCCCGCCAGCCCCAACAGGGCCGCCGCCACGGTCGCATCATCCGGGGCATCCAAAACGGCAACGATGTCGTGGCGTCCCAGTGTCCACAAAACGGTGTCGAAGCTGACGCCCATCGGTCGGAAGGCGTCCCGCGCTTGCTCGAAGCGCTTGACGGTGTCTTTGGCGGAACGCACACCTTGATCGGTCCAGTCCACGAGCACGACGTACTTGGCCATGGCGCTGTCCTTTCCTGAGCCGTGGGCCGCCGCGGCGACGGCCGCAAGGGCGCATCATACCGGTTCCCCTGTCGCCCTGCTTGGCATCCGCTCCGTGGGCGTGACCGTTCGTTCAGTGTTCCACCCGGCACGCCCTGCACGGGAAACGCCGCCTTCGGCGCTACGTTGGCCGGCATGAGGTCCTGGGCGTCATGTCGCGGCGAACGCCCCGCCAGGGGCAGGAACGCGCTCAGGGGCGACCCAGCTCAATCCAATTGGATAGGCTGCCACTCCACCCAACGAGCGCCGGGCCCGCGAGTTGGCCCGCATCCCCGAAACGGAGCGCGCCCATGTGTGGCCTCGCGTGACAGAGGAACACGTCCGGCAGGCGTGAACCGCGGCGATGCGCCGGGCGGGGTGGAGAGCACCTCGGCCATCCACCGCGGCCCCCGGCGGAGCCACCGCCCACGCGAGGCCGGTCGCCACAGCGCCGGCAGACCATTTCGCCCGCGCGCGCCCCGCTCCGACGCCGGTGGCCTACGGCGCCGGCGTTCCCTCGGTCGCCAGTCCTTCCGACGGCCCGACGAGGAAGGCGAGCCCCACCGCGCGCTCGTCGCCCCCGTTGCGGATCTCGCCGCTGACGTTGCCCGGGACGAAGGCGGTATCCCCCGCTTCCAGCGTCACCAACTCGCCACCGGCGATCTCCTCGGTCGACGGGACGTCTCCCCCGTCGCCATCGGCCCGCGGAAGCGTCCCAGCCAGACCCGTCCCCCGTGTCACCGTCACCGGCGCGTCCACCCGGACCGTCAGCGTCCCGGTCTCCACCACCAGGATGCCCGTCGTCGGATCCGAGTCCTCGATCGGGAACCCGGCGCCCGGGTCGAGCCCGATGCGCACCACGACCATGTCGATCGGGCTCGCGACGTCCACGCCGAAGGCGAGAGCGACCGCATCGAACGTGCCGCCTTCGGGTGCCGACTCCTCGGAGGATGGCGTCGCGTCCTGGGCCAGAACCGCCAGGCGTGCGCCGAGCGCCGCGCTCCCGGCCAGCATGACGGCGACAACCGACAGCATCACGATGATCCGGCGCATGAGCGACCTCCTCCGATCGGGAGCGGCTGCCGCCATGGCCGCCGCGTCGGGGCATCATAACGGCCTTGGGTACCACGCGTGGGGGCGCTGGTCGTGGGCGGGCCGGCCACGACGCCAGCTCCGCCTGTCAGCGCGGCGCGATCGTGGCCACGGCCTGCCCGAACCGGCGCTCGGAAGCCTCGCCTGCCGCCCTGAGCGCCGCGTGGCCGATCGGCTCGTCCCAGACATCGACCCAGCCGCCCAGCGTGCCCCGTACGGGGAACGGGGTGTGCGCCGGCGCGTGGGCGGTCTGCGCACGTGCACCGCAATTGACACCGCTCGTGCGCGGCCCTACGATCCCGGCACACGCCATTCCGCACCGACACGCTGAGAGGACCTCGGTACCATGGACGCCAGCCGTTTCGATCGCCTGGCGCGCTCCGTCGCCACGCCGGCCTCCCGCCGCTCGGTCCTGGCTGCCCTCGGCGTGGCGATCTCCTCCGTTCCTGCGCCCATTGGTGCCAAGAAGCCCAGGCGGCGGAAGGTCAAGCGCAACGAGTTCGGCTGCGTCGACGTGGGGGGCTTCTGCAAGAACGGCGGGCAATGCTGCTCCGGGATCTGTGCGGGCAACAAGGGCAAGCGCAAATGCCGCGCCCACGATGCGGGGACCTGTCAGCCCGGTGCCCGCAGCGAAAGCTGCGATGCCACCGGTGGCGGCGACGTGCCCTGCACGACCAGCTTGGGCTTCACTGGAGGCTTCTGCGAGACCACCACCGGCGGGGCCGGGTACTGCGCCATCGCCGGCGACTGCTTCCCCTGCACCAAGGACGAGGAGTGTCAAGGGTTCTGTGGCACCCGCGCCGCCTGTATCGTCTGCCCCGATTGCACCGGCGACGTCCAGACCGCCTGCGTCAATCCCGAGTCGGGTGACGACGAGTGCGACATCGACTGAGCCAGGCACCCGCGGCATCCCTAATGACGCGCCATCCGCCCGGCACGCCGCCCCCGCCGGGCGGGTACGGAGACTACCGCGTGCGGACCTCGCGGGTGTCGACGTGGAACCACACGTCCCAGTCATCCCGCCCGCCGCGGCCGGCCACCCACCCGATCCGGCACCAGCCGTCCGGCGTCAGCGACGGCCATGCCTCCTCGACGCCAAAGGGAAACCCCTAGCAGCGGGGTGGCCCAGTTCGCACGCCTCGCTCTCGGCGCGCCACAGAGCGGCGTCGATCACGTCGTCGGCGATGATCGGGACCAGCGCGCGGGGTGCTCATGCGCGGGAGGATGCCGCCATTTCCTGGCTCTTGCCAACCCCGTTGCTGATCCTCGCTGGCGTGATCGGCTTCGCGCTGGCATTGCCGCGCGTGCAGCGCTCGACGAGCAATGTCCGGCCAGTGGCCGAGGTGTTCTCCATCGCCGTCCTGACGTGCCTCGGATTCGCAGCGGCGTGGGCGGCGTGGTGGTGGGTCGAGCAGCGGTGGTGAACCAAGACCGTCCCATCCTCGCGCCCGATCTCGCCGGCGCCGTGGCCCAGGCCGGCGTCGATCCCACCTTGGACGGCCGCGCCTTGCAGGACGCGCTGCGCCGCGCCATCGCCACTCGCCGCGGGTACTGCTCGTGGGACGTCGATCATGCGGGCTGGGTCGTGACGCTGCACTCGCCAGAGGAGCAGGAGTTCCACGGCCGCACGCTGGAAGAGGCGTTGGCCTGGTGCCTCATCTGGCTGATGGCGCCGGAGTTGGGCGTCGGGCCGTTCCTCGCGTAGTCCCTCCGTCGTGCATAATGGCTAGCGTTTACGATCAGCGCCGGCGAGGTGTCCTGGGGTGGTGCGCGGGCGTTCCCCTCGAATCGTGGTTTCCGTCGTCGCCGTCCTGGTGGCGGCGACCGTCGGCCTCGCCGCCGAGGCCGCGCAGCTCGACCCGGGCGTCCGAGACCGCGTCGTCCCGGCGGTCGTGCAGATCGCCATCCTCGTCGACGTGACCGAAAACGGCGGACCCGAACCGCAATACCTGCCCACCGGCAGCGGCACGGTCGTCTCCCCGGACGGGCTGGTCCTCACCAACTGGCACGTCGTCGACATGGGCGCGCACCGGGCGCAGCTTGACGCCTGGGAGGCGCAGGCCGCCGAAGACGGCGAACCGCTCGCCTTCGTCCTCGACGAGGATCGGGTGTTGATCCTGGGCACCGACGGCGCGAGCGCGCCGGCGCCGATGTACACCGCCGAAGTCGTGGCCGAGGACCACGCCCTCGACCTGGCCGTCCTCGGCATCACCGGCGACGAGTACGGCGCGCGCCTGTCGGGCACGGACGCCCTGCCCTTCGTCCCGGTCGGGGACTCGTCCAGCGTCCGTCAGGGCGATCCCCTCGACCTCTTCGGCTACCCGATGATCGGGGGCGACGCGCTAACCTACACCGACGGGGTGGTGAGCGGGTTCGAATTCGAGGCGGGCATCGACGGCCCGGCCTGGATCACGACCAACGCCACGATGTCGGGCGGTAGCAGCGGCGGCACCGCACTTGACCGCACTGGCCAGCTCATCGGCGTCCCGACGCAAGGCACGGAGCTGGACTGCCGACCGGGCGACACGAACCAGGACGGGACCATCGATGCGGAGGATGTCGGGTGCATCCCCGTGGGCGGCTCCATCGGGCAACTGCGCCCGACCGCCCTGGCGCTGCCGATCCTGGCCAGCGCCGGATTCGCGCCGGGAACGGTCGATCCCGAGGTGCCTGCCGTGGCAGCGGCGCCGACTGCTGCGCCGCCCGTGGCCACGGTCGATGCGGCTCCCGCGGAGCCTGCGGCGGCCACGTCGTACATCTATGCCGAGGACTGGTGCCGGACCGGTCCCATCTACCCGCCCGGCACGATGATCGTGCTGCCCCGAGGCGTGACTGCGCGGTCCCTGCCCATTGCGTCAGTGGCCGGAACCGGAAGCGCCCTCGCCTACGCCTATCTCCCGTATCGCCCGTATTATCCCCCGGCGGCCCCGATCCCTGCCGGCACCGAGGTCGAGATCACCGGGCCCTACGTCGAGAACGGGGCGTGCGACTTGTGGCCCGTTCGCTACCGAACATCGGCCGGCACCGAGAAAGAGGCCTACCTGGACGAATGGGATCTCTCTCCCGAGTTCCCGAATCAAATCGCACCACTTCCGCCAGAACGCGAGGCGCTTACGAGCCAGATGGAAGAGTTCTGTCTGTCAAACGAGGACTATTCACTCGGTATGAGGTTGGTATTGGCGCGTGACTCTCCGATCTATTCCTACCGCCGCGGGTATGAATTCGAACACCAGGAGCATATTGCCTCAGGGATGCGTATCGACATCGTCGGCCCGCCTGTCGAAACTGGCAACTGCGACATGTGGCCTCTAGGCCAGTCCGTGATTCCTGCTAGCGCACTCGCCGACGCCGGCACCGGACCGCTGGCGGAGGCGGAAGCCGTCGGCCAGATAGTGAGGGGCTACATTCACGAATCAGACCTGCGGCCCGCGGGCAACTGATCGACAGTGTGGGCCTGCGCCGACCTGGGCGACCACACTGGCGGGATTTGGGCCGACGGACCGTGGCGTCAAGGGCCGATATGCAGACGACTCGCTCAGACAGTCGTTCCCCGCGTTCTCAGGACCGGGCACGGGCAATCGGGCCCCAGGTTGAGGCACGGAATGCCTGGGGGCGGTAAGCAGACCTTGTGCGTATGCGTAGGCACGGCAACAGGAGGCCGCGAAGCCGCAGCGGGAAACGCGGGCATCGTGCGCGGGTAGCGGGAAGAGGGTCAGCCGCAGGCGCATGCGGCGTGGTCAGACGGGAAGGGACGGAGACAGCGGGACAGAGGAGCAGGGGAAGGGGGATAGAGGGAGAGCGGCAGGCAGGTACGCAGGAGCAGAGGCAGTGGAGCAGGTAGGAACGGGAGGATGAGCAGAGTAGGTAGGTAAGGGTGGATGGATGTGATGGTGGATATGGTGATGGATGGATGATGGTTGGTTGTCTGGTTGTGAGATTACTGGATTGGTTGTTTGGGTATGTGTTGGGGTGCGGAGTCCCTGGGACCGTTTGAGGCTCGCGCGGCGAACCGTCGCGCTGACGAACCCCTGAGGGCGGCCAACGGCGGCGACCACGGGCGCCGTGCGGGGAGCGGGGCCTTCCCCGCACCGGCGGCAACAGCGGCAATCGCGAGGGTCCCACGTTTACGCCGGGCCGCGTTGCCAGATGGCCGGGACCATGAGGCGGGGATGCCACCCCACCATCCGTTCCGCGGGCGCGTGCGAGAGACGCCCGCCCTACCGGTGTCGCCCTCGCGAGAGCAGCCCGCTGTAGTGGGCCTCCTTCTCCTCGCGGGACCAGCCGGAGGTGTCGATGGCGTCGGCGGGCGGGTCCACCGACAGGGGGATCACGCCACGCTCGACCAATCGGATCGCCAGTTCGGCGGATTTCAAACGAAGCGCCCCGTCCTGGGGGTTCTCGGCAAACGCGCCACTCGCCGCCAAGAGCAAGTTCGTCAACCCGATTTTCACCGCTGCCACCGCCTGCGCTTGCACTTCGAAGAGGTCACGGGCTTTGTGCTCGCGCCAGGCCGCATCCGCCTGCTGCCGCCACTGGTGGTAGTCGATCCAGTGGCGGATCGTGCGTGCCGAGGGCGTGGGTCCGGTATGCCCCGCGGCGCGCAGCTCGTGCTCAAGCATGCGCGCCGCGGCCTCCGCGTTGCGACACGACGCCCACAGCAGGAAGGCGGAGGCCACGATCTCCTGACTCCACGCCTGGCCCGGCGCCAGCGGCCGCACCGGCAGGGGGACGAGCGTGCCGGTCGGTGGTTCCCGGTCCTCAGCCATGAGCGTTCCCCGCCAGTGGCCGGAGCATGGCGCGGGCGATGAAGAGCGCCGTCCGGGCCAACTCCACGTCGATGACCTCGTCGTCGCCGGAGCAGCGATGGGCGGCGAGGATGCCATCGCCGCGGTCAATGGCGCGCCGCACGCGCTCCACATCGGCGCCGGCGTAGCTGCCGGCCCGGGCCGGATCGAAGCTGCCGGCGTCATCGCGGATCACGTCCAGCGCCCGTTGGGCCACGGTCGCCCACGAGGGGATCGGTTCATCGGTTTCGGCGTCGCCGGTCATGGCGTCTCCTTACCGGCTCCGGGCCACGCTCTCCGCGATGGCGCACAGGATGGACTTGTGCATGGGGGTGTTCTGGCGGCTGAAGGGGAACCCCTCGCCAAACGGCGACGAGGCTGGCCGGTCGCGGCGCTTCCTGCTTCGCCGGCGCTGCCCGTGGGCGAGGGCGTGCCGCGCTCGTGTGCGGTCGCCGTCATCACGACGGCGCGACCGGGATGGGGTGCGACGGCCAACCTCCACCCCATCGTCGGCCAGTCGGCGCCCGTCTCGGCCGCGGCGGCGAGGGCGACGTTGCGCGGCGCTGAAGTCGTCGCACCAGGGAAACCCGCGCACGATCAGCTTGTCGCCGGCGATCGCGCGGGCCACGTCCAGCGTGCCGTCCGTGACGCCGGTATCGACGACGAGCACCCGATCGACCCAGTCGACGACGCTGCGCAGCGCGTCGCCGATGATGGCGCGCGTGTTGTCGGCGAGCGTCACGCTGACGAGGGACGCGCGGGCGTCGCGCGGCGGGATGGGTTCGCCGCCAGCGGCCAGCAGCGCCTCCTGCTCCGGGGCGGGAACCCCTTTCTCGCAGACGGCGCCGTCCGGGGCGATGGTCGTGGCCATGTAGGGCATGTCAGCCTCCTTTCCGCTTGCTCATAGGGCCGGCGCTCCCCGCGCACACGCCGAACACATCCCGCGCCTGTTCGCCGGCAGCGGCTCTCCACAGCGCACGCAGCGGCCCCTGGCATCGTCGGGCGGTGGGACGCTTGCCGGGCGACAGGCGGGGCAGTGCGTGACCGGGCCGCGGAGCAGGTCGCGGCGTTCGACGGTGAAGGGGGCGCGGCATTGGCGGCAGGCAAGTTCGATGGTCATGCCGCGCCTCCTTGCATTTCCTGCCAGAAAGAACACTCGCTTGAGCACGCTCCGCACTCACACACGACCCATCCACACGCCTCGCAGCGCGTCTCACCCCGAATTCCTGCCTTGCATCGCCAGCAGCGGCGAATTTCGTTTTCAGTCGATTCTCCGCATGGCGGCGCGGAATCTTGACTCTTTCCCGAAATGTCCATGTCAATGGTGTAGGGGTTCTTAAAAGACGATCCCTCCTCTTCACTTCCCCTCTTGGACATTTCGGGAAAGAAAGCCGCGTACTGGGCGCGCGAGGCGTCGGACAGCTGCCAGAGGTCCGCTTGACCACGCCCGCCGGCGGACTTGCGAATGACCACGCCATGCGCGGCGAGGTCTTCCAGGCTCCGTCTGGCTGTGGTTGTCGGGTAGCCCGCGGTCGCCGCGATGTCGGCCGTCTTCGTCCAGTCCGAGGCGCTCAGGAGGATGTCGAACGCGGATCGTCGCAACTTCGGCATGCAGTCCAGGCCGGTCTTGCGTACGATCGGCCAGGCGGTCTCACGGTCCAGGCCGAGGACGATGAGTCCGGCGTACAGGCGGCGCAGCATCTGAGCGAGGCGGGCCGGCGCCTCGGTGTCGAGGATCAGATCGATTTCGCGCTGATAGCCGTCGCGGACCACGCCGCTGCGGGAAGCGGTCGCGAGATCCGACAAGGCGGTCAGCGCCTCGATCTCGTGCTCGTCGATCGGGGGCAGCGCCGTGCCAAAATCGAGTCCGGAAAAGAGGCCGCGCACCGCTACGGCGAGCTCGTCACGCATCTCTTTCTCGTGGCCGGCGTTCGACAGCGCACGCCTGGCCTGTTGGGCGCGGTCGATCTCTGGCAACCGGTAGAGCAGGAACCGTTCGCCCATAACGGACATCACGCCGTGATGGCTGTCGATCGCCGCGGTGCAGCCACCGATAAGGCCGAGCTTCCCGCTCCAGGAGAGCGTCTTGCCGCCGTCCGTCCCCACGTGCCGCGTCCAGGATCCGTCAAAGATCTCGCGCAGGGCGGCCAGCAGCTCGGCGCGTCGGTCCCGGTTCATCGAGAGGATGCTCGTGAAATCTTTCAACGCGAGGATCCCGAAGTCGCCGATCACCCGGAGCAACCCGCCCTTGCTGCCACTGGCTTTGTCCCTATTCGGCGTGCCCGACAGGAGTGAGGCCTCCGTGAGCGTGGCAGCCATGTAGACATCCGACAGCGCGGTGACCGGGGTAATGAGCTCCGTTTTACCGCCGCTCGACGCGCCGACGATCAGCCCCCAGAACGGGTCGGAGTCCAGAAAATTGGCCGCCACGGTCGCGAGGGAGTAGTAGATCGGTCCATTGTCGTCGCCAGGGACGTAGAGCCATTTGCGGTAGGTCATGGCGACGTCGGCGAGTGAAACCTTCGGCTTTGTCGGGTCTTGTGTGCGTTCAGTCCTGCCAGACCTGGATGCTTCTTCGGCGGATTCGCCGGCATCCGCATGGGGCGTCTTACCGTTGCTCCCCGGTTTGGCAGATCGGGTGATCGTGGCCCCGGTCCCGGGTTCGTACACCTCGTCGCGCACGAGTGCCCGCTCGATCGTCCGCTTTCGATAGTCCTCTCGCTCCCTCCATTTTTCCCGATTGAGTCCGGAGCGACGGAACAGGTCATCGAGCTGGGCCGGGTCCTGGGTGTAAAAGGCCAGATACGACAGCAACGCCAAATCGGCGGCGCTGTCATCTCCGCCGTAATCGCTGGCATCGCCAGCCCACAACCGCATGAACTTTGGGCCGATCTTTGATTGGCGAGCCAGGGCAATGATCTCGTCGTCGCTGAGTGGGCCAGTCTTCTTGCCTTGCGTATGGCCGCCCGCGCCCTCGGCTTTCGGGCCGAATATTTCGACGAAGAACGCGGCCAGCTCGTCAGTGCGCTCGGCGATCATGGCGCATCACCGTTGAGGCGATGGCCGGTGACGGTGAAGAATCGATTGGCGCCGTAGATCTCCACCCCTCCTTTGCGCCGGCCGTTCGAACCATCCGGAAGCAGTCCGGAGCTTGTCCGAATCCACACGCGGACGCCGGTACCCGTTGGGGTGATTTCCGTGTAGGAGTCGAAGCGCTCAATCATCACCCTGGCCCACGGTTCGATTCGTCCTGTTTCCGGACCGCGGCATTTGTCCAAGTCGATGCCGACGTACGCATCGCTCGCGGTGACGACAAAGCCGACGCCGGGCAATCCCTCGCGCTGGGCGAAGGCGAGCGCAATGTCGAGCGCGCTCCAGGTCGCGCGACGTGTGGAGCTGGCACGCCTTCCCGTCAGGGCATTGATGGGAACCTTCGTCCACCGCTCGTCGTCCGCGATCCATTCCCACCGCCAGCAAACCCATTGCGGCATTTCCGCAATTTCAGGCACGATGCCCTCCCGAATGACGGGAAGGGTCGTTGGCGGCGCCCCGGCCGTTGCCGCCCTCACGACCCCACTCGCTCCCGTTGTGCCGTCTTGCGCCGACTGGCCTGTGCGCCCCACTTTGCCAGCGCGTGCGCCGTGTTGGCGACCAACTCACAGCGCATCGGAAGCGGGTCCGCAACTGCCTGCAACGCCCTGGCCACGGCATCGCCATCCTCGGCATCGTCGACGCCGGTGATGGTCCAGAATCCGCTGCCCCGCTCGTCTTCGCCGCGGCACATGAGTAAGAACGGCGCGTCAGCCGACCGCGAGCGCGGCGGCGATGCGGCAATCGTCGTCTGGTTTGACTGTGAGATACTCACTGCGAACTCCTTGATGCCGCCCGTTGCCTGCCAAGCTTGGTCGCCCAGGCAGGTTTCGGGCTGTCCGTTGTCAGGTGGTCGCCGCCTGGTTGGTCGTGGCTTCCGACGCGGGGAGCTTGCTCGCGACCGAGGCCAGGAGCCGGTACGCGGCCGCGACGGCTTCGGCCTCTTCGCCGGACAGCGTGACGCGACCCGCGTGGCTGCGCTCGGCGAGGTCTCGGAAATACACCGACTGCTCTTCGGGGGTTCGGAACCGTGCGGCGAATGCCCGGCGCGCGGGCAACGTGCGTTCCTGTGCTTGCGTCAGGGTGTTTTCGGCCAAGAGAAAAGCCCTCCATCTCCGGAGGGCTTCCTCGGGACCAGAGCCACCGCCCAGGAGGCGGCGCCGTGGTCAACCGGCCAAATCCGGTGGATGAAGGGCCATTTGGCCCGTGGGCAGCCGGCGCACTCGCCAGCTCAATCCATCAATTGCGAGAAGTTTACTCCGTACTGCGGTGCGGCGCAAGCAGATTTTCGGCTTTACACTGCGGGCACTGCATGCACTCGATGCCTGTCTTCCCCAAGACGGCAGGAGTGCGAGGTAGGAGGTCGCGGAAGGGCGATAGCAAGGGGGCCTTGCCGGCGACTTTCCGCCGGGTCTTGGCTTCCCGGCGCCCGCCAAGGCGGACGATCTCGCGATCTCGCGCCCGCCGCGCCAAATGGTCATTATTGGGGCGGAGGGTCGTGCCGTCGAGCGCCCACCCCCAAGCGTTCCCGCTGTAATCGTCGTCTATCTGAATGGTTTCTGATGTGTCAGCTTCAGATTTCCGGCTGATTCCCCGCATGATGAGCACGTGAGACAACCGCAGCCCGCAGTGCCAGCAATTGACGCGCCAGCGCCTGCTTTTGCCAGGAGCGGTCATGCCGACGACGGGGGGACGTGGCGCGGGGTCCCCGAGGCCGGATGGTGACGCGGGGGTCATGATGGCGGCTCGTGGCTCGGTTGGCGGCTTGCGTTTGCGTCCCATCGTGGCCTTCATTCTAGTCTGCCGCCAGCGCTGGCGTCTCGGCGGTCTTGCCGCGCCCGGTCTGTGGCAGGGAGATCGTCAGGGAGAAGGGGGCCGCGCCGGGGCGATTGTGCGCCTTTGATGAGGATGTTGTTCGCCGCCCACATCAGGACCACCACCAACATCGCCGCGTCGGCGACGTCCGGACGGAATGAGGACAGTTTCATCGGGAGCGGTGTGGGGTGGGTCGCGGCCGGGGAATCATGACCGCGAGTGTATCAGCGTTTGGCGCGGCGTCCTCAGGAGAGCATTATGCCTTCAAGCGAAAGGAGGCGCTGTTTCTTGTCCAGCCCTCCCGTGTAGCCGCCTATGGTCGCGTCGGAACGGATTACCCGGTGGCAGGGGACAATTACCGGGATGGGGTTTCGGCCGAGGGCGTTACCGACCGCACGCGTCGCGCCCGGCTTGCCGATCTTGCGCGCGATACCGGCGTACGTGTCGAGGTGGCCGAACGGGACATCCGCGGTGGCCTCGAGGACCGCGCGTTGAAAGGGGGGCATCGCTCCCCAGTCGAGCGGGACGTCGAACCCCGATCGCTGGCCACCGAAATATTCGCTGAGCTGGGCGGCGGCGCGCTCCAGATTCGCACGCGCCTCGGGATTTGCATCTTCGATGTGGTTCACGTGGACAGGTTCGGCGCCGCGTTGCCGCAACCGGTCGGCAAACGCGGGATCCCCGACATCTGTTCCGAACTCGATCTCCCGTAGGCCATGGGTGGTCGCTGCCAGGATGAGGTCGCCGATCGGGCTGCCGATGCGGGTGTACCAGACGCGGTCGCGGCGGGGCAGCTTCAGGGGTGGAGGTTCGAGAACGTCCGCATCGAGCGCACCGGCGGCGACCAGCGCTTCGCCAAGACGGTCGAAACTGCGCAGCTCATTGGCACAATATCCGCAAGTGTCGGTGTGCTCCAGCAGCCAGCCCTGGTCGTCGTCGGTCAAATCGCCGACGACACGGGCCGGGAGCGCCTCGCAGGCGACGTCGCAGGGATCGCTGTCCGCCTGACTGGCGGCGTCCTTGAGTCCAATAGTGGTGATCTGCCGAGATGCTTTCCCTGTCGACGTAGCCATGGTTCCTGTCCTTCTAAAAACTCGACGTGCCGGAGCGACCGTCAGATACGGTCGCCGAATCGGTCTCGTAATTTTTTCAGCGCCTCGTGGACGCTGCGGCGCGCGGCTTCCTCGGAACAGCCGAGGGTGGCCGCGATCTCAGCGTACCCTATGTCAAGATACTTGCGCTGGACAAGGGCGACACGTTGCTTCGGCGGGAGGTCTTCGATATAGCTTTCCACTTCCCGCAGCAGCGCGCCCGCGTCCAGGCGTCCATCATCGTCCCGACTGGCGGCCGGGATGGTCTCCGCGGCGCCATCGGCGTCCAGGGACCGCAAGCGGTTCGTCTTGCGCTTGTCGCTTAGAAACGTGTTCGAGGTAATGCGATAGAGCCAGGCGCGGTGGTTGGCATCGCAGGGGAGCCGGTCCCAGGCGCGGTAGGCTTTGAGCGCGGTTTCCTGGTAGAGGTCGTCCGCGTCGGATCGGTTGCGCGTCAGGTGCAAGGCAAAGCGGTAGATCTCCG
Source organism: uncultured Chloroflexia bacterium (assembly GCA_963762985.1). Lineage (GTDB taxonomy): Bacteria > Chloroflexota > Chloroflexia > Thermomicrobiales > UBA6265 > JACCXM01. The sequence continues at coordinate 336,073 of CAVXMK010000025.1, read as the reverse complement.
CGCCGTGCCGCGCGAGTGTGTCGTCGAATGATTCATGCGCCGCCGGTTCGAGCACAGCCGAGCTCGCTGGTCTGACGGCGGCCATGGGCGCTTCCGCCACTGCCGCCTCCATCACCTGTCACCCCCGATCTTACTCGTTCGCACGCCCCACTGCGGGGCTGTCACCAGCCATCCAATGAGGTAAACGCGCGGCATCCCGCTTTGTGAGATCGCCGGCCGCAGGAAATTTCGTTCCATCGACTGCTCGCCCGGTCACCCCATTTGCCCCGTGGTAATATCCGCCCGCGCCTCTCGTGCGTTATGGGGAATGGGAGAAGCGCGGATCGCCCCCGGAATCAGCGCCCCGCGCGGAGAGGAACACGAAACACCCGCATGGCGCATCGCTTTGCCACCAATGGTCATCACCGCCCCGCTGCCCGAGCTGGCGTGTCGCGCGGACGACGCTCGGCCAGGGCCAGGCGGCAGGCGTTGCCTCCGCACCTGTTGCCTGGCCTGTCCCGCCGCACGTCGACCACCGGGAAGGTGGTTGGCGCGCTGGTCGGTCTGGCGCTGCTCGGTCTGGTCTTCTTTGGGGTCACGGTCGTCGCCGGAGCGCTCTCGACCGCCGCGGCGGTGGCCGCGACCAAGCAGCAGTACGAGGAGATCAACGGCAGCCTGCCGAACGCGGCCCACATCGCCGCCGACACCTTCCAGACGACGCGCATCCTCGACCGCAATGGCGTGCTGCTGCAGGAGATCGCCGACCAGGATTTTGGCTGGCGCACGTTCGTCCCATTCGAGAAGATCTCACCCTACCTGATCAACGCCACTGTCGCCTCTGAGGACGCGACCTTCTGGGGCCACGAGGGTGTCGAGCCGTTCGCCATTGCCCGCGGCGCCGTAATCATGGCCGGCGGCACCGGCTCATCCGGCGGCTCCACCATCACCCAGCAGCTCGTGCGCTCCGTCCACCCCGAGGCGATCGGCACCGAGTTTTCGATCCAGCGCAAGTGGCGCGAGGCGCTGGCCGCGGTCGCCCTGGAGCGCCAGTTCTCCAAGCACGACATCCTGACCATGTACGTCAACCAGATTTTCTACGGGAACCGCTCGTACGGCATCGAGGCGGCGGCGCAGACCTACTTCCACAAGCCGGCCGCGGAGCTGAACCTCTCCGAGGCCGCGCTGCTGGCGGGCATCCCCCAGCAGCCGACCAACTTCAACCCCTCGCTCTACCCCGAGAACGCGAAGCGCCGCCAGAGGTACGTCCTCGACCAGATGGTCAAGCTCGGCTACATCACCCGGGCCGAGGCCAACGAGGCGAAAGCCAACTGGCCGACGGTCTATCCCTCGCGCGAAGGCGACGGCGCCTGGCTCGACCATCCCCACTTCGTGCAGTACGTCCACGAGTACCTGGCCGAGAACTTTCCGGACAAGGACTTCACCAAGGGCGGGTTCAACATCTACACCACGATCGACACAGCGTTGCAAGACCGGGCCGAGGAGCTCGTCGCGCAAAACGTATCCAACCAGTTGCAGTACTACAACGCGCGCAACGCCGCGCTCACCGTGGTGGTGCCGTGGAGCGGCGAGATCCTGGCCATGGTCGGCTCGGCCGATTTCAACAACGCCGCCATCGAGGGTCAGGTCAACATCACCACCTCGCCGCAGCAACCGGGATCGGCCATCAAGCCGATCGTCTACGCCGCGGCTTTCGAGCAGGGGTGGCACCCCGGCACCGTGGTCCTCGACGCGCCGATCCGGATCGAAACCCCCGGCGCCACCGACCCGGTCACCGGCGAGGACGTGCCGTTCTACGAGCCGCAGAACTACCTGCGCACCTTCAACGGGGCCGTCACGGTGCGCACGGCGCTGGCGAACTCGCTGAACATCCCGGCGGTGAAGGCGGTCGAGTTTGCCGGCGGCGCGGAGGCGATCGTCGAGATGGCCCGCCGGTTGGGCATCAAGCACGAGCTGTCGCAACCGCCCGGCCGACTACGGGCTCTCGATCGGTCTCGGCTCCGGCGACGTCTGGCCGCTGGAGCTGACTAACGCGTATGCCACCATCGCCAACCTGGGCAAGTATGTCCCGGTCACCCCGATCCTGAAGATCACCGACAGCGAAGACAACGTGCTCTACGAGCTGGAGCGGGAGAACACCACTCGACGTCGCCGACCAGGCGATCCGCCCCGAGATCGCCTACCAGCTCATCTCGATCCTGACCGACAACGAGGCGCGGGCGATGATCTTCTCTCGCCAGAACCTCTTCGGCCAGACCCAGCAGACCCTGGGCCGGCCGACGGCGGCCAAGTCGGGCACGACCAACGACTTCCGCGACATCTGGACGATGGGCTTTACCACCGACGTGGCTATCGGCGTCTGGGTCGGCAACACGCGCAACGATCCGCTGGCCGAGATCGACGGCATCCAGGGCGCGGGGCCGATCTGGGCACAACTGATGATCGACCTGCACACCCGCCCGGAATTCATGGAGCTGCTGCGCGGCCCGGATGGCCAGCCGATGCCGGAGCAGTTCCCCCGCCCGGCCGGCATTGTCGATGGGGTTGTCTGCGAAGCAACCGGCGGCCGACCGACGGATGAGTCGTCCAACCGCGGCGAGCTGCTCGATGCCGGGGGCGCACCGGCCCTGCGCTGCGATCAACTCACGCCATGGCAGTACATGGATCTGGCTCGCACGATGGACCACATGCGCAAGCGCGGCGGCAACATCTCCGGTAACGGCGTCGACAGCATCAATCGCTTCGCGCGGGCGGTGCGCTTCAATGAGCCGGGAAATTTCCTGCCGACGTTCCCTCATCCGAATCCGCCGGACGCGCCGCGCGCGGCTCGGTAGGCCGCCACGTGTCATTCTGAGCGCCGTGACCGGGTAAAGCTGACGGAAGGTCACGCCACCGGAGACGCCAATCATGGCCGTCGCTGCCGCCTCGCGTGGTCCTAAAGGACCATGCTGCCCCGACCGGAAGCACCCTGAAGGGCGCTGGAGGGTGTGGCATCGTCACCCGGTCAGGGCACTGAGCGCCAGCGAAGAATCCCGGCTCTGGGAAACGGCAGGTCCATTGAGCCGAGGTGCTTCACTTCGTTCAGCATGACACCATTTACGCGACTGCCGGCCGTCTGCCTCGTGGCCGCCCGGGCCGCTTGGGGGCGTCCCCGCCGGCGCCGTCGTCCGCGGCCTGCCGGCGGCGGCGGCGGGCGAGGCGCGAGCGCTGCACGATCATGCCCTCGGGGGCGGTGATCGGTCGGTAAGGTACCGGCGACGACAGCACGATGGTCGTCTGGCAGCGGGCGCCCGTGTCGCTCAGGTCGTCCACGATCTGCTCGAGGGTGGCCATGTCCGGCACGTTGACCTTGACCAGGTGGGTCGTGTCGCCCGTGGTGCGATGCACCTCGGCCACCGCTGGCTGGTCCTGGAGTTTCTGCGCAAAGGCGTCCTGATCGCGGCGGTCGACCGTGGCCGCGATCAGCGCCGTGATCGGCCTGCCCAGCGCGGCCGGAGCAATCACCGCCCGGTAGCCGGAGATCACGCCGCGCTCCTCCAGCCGCCGCACCCGCTCGATCATGGCCGGGCTCGAGAGCCCGACGTGCTCGGCCAATGATTTCATCGTCAGGCGGCCGTTCTCCTGCAACGCCGCGATGATCTGCTCATCGAGGGAATCGACCTGGTTGGCCATCGTTTCCGCTCCCCAGCAAACCTACGGAAATATGGTGTGTCCGGACACGTCCCTTCCCGTGAGTGTCCGTTTCGCCATCGCCGACTCGCAGCCGTAGGTATTTTCGGCAGTCTATGCGCGCGGCGGATCGTTGGCAAGAGTCCTTCGTCGCCTGGGTCAGGCTGAGACGGTTTCCTGAGGGGTCATCTGTTGCCCGTAGGTTCGCCTGAATCGCTCGGTCATCTCCGGAATCAGTGCTTCGGGCACCAGATCGGGTTCCCGGCCGCCGTTGGCGGCGAGGGCGTGGACGTAGACCCGGGCCGCCTCCTCGACGACTTCCGCGATACCCAGCGCCGCGTCGAAGGACTCGCCGAAACAGATCAGACCGTGGTTCTTGAGGATGATGGCCCGCGACTCTGGCTCGAGCACCTCGATCACGCTTTCGCCGAAATCGGGGGTGCCGGTCAGTCCGTAGCGGGTGACCGGCACGCGGGCGCCGACGACCAAACACACCTCGGTCAGGATCGGGGGGAGATAGGGCCGCATGCAGGAGACGACCGTCGAGTAATGAGAATGGGTGTGGACGATGGCCCGAATGTCGGGTCTGGCGCGCATGACCATGGTGTGCAGCGGCGTCTCGGAACTGGGTTTGCGCCGGCCATCGACGACCTCGCCTTCGTCGTTGACGATGACCACGTCGGCGGGGGTGACGTCCGGGTACGGGATGCCACTGGGAGAGATGGCGATAAGCCCAGTTTCCGGATCGCGGATGCTCATGTTCCCGGCTGTGCCGTGGACGATGCCTCGATCCAGGGCCTCCATGCCGACCTGCACAACCTGCTCTCGCAGTTCGGCAAGGAGAAGGGGCTGCTCCGCGTGTTTTCGGGATCGTGTCTGACTCATGGGAACTCGCTACGTGCAACGCCCTCGGGATCGACCATCCGGAGGGCCGCCAATTCTTCCACGGTTGGTGGCGGGGTTATCGGTGTCGCTGCGCCGACCTCCACCGCAAATCCGGTCGCCTCGCGAAATGCCTCGGGCGTCACGCCCGGGTGCAGACTTTCCACCTCCAGCCGCCCATTGCGGTGGATGAAGATTCCGAGCGGCGTCACGACGCGATCGACGTTGCCGGCGGCGGTCACGAAATCGAGCCGCTCGACGAACGTGCGCGGGTCGTGCCGGGTCCGCCACAGGATGACGCGCCGCGCGGTCGGCATCAGCATGGCGCTGCCGGCGCCGCCCGGTAGCCGCACCGTCGGGTGATTCCAGTCGCCGATGGCGCTCATGTTCATGCGCCCCTGCCCGTCGATCTGGACACCGCTGAGGAACGCCACGTCGAGCCGGCCGCGAGCGGAGAGATCGAACAGGTCGGCCAGCGTGACGAGCGCGCGGGTGCCGGTCAGCAGGGCCGGGTCGACCGTCGAAACCGGGAGGGTATCAGGCTGGGCGTCGATGGCGCCCGTGATGTTCAGGTAGGTCAAGTCCGGGGCGTGCAACTGCTTGGCCAGCAGCGTCGCCACCATCGGCAGCGGCGAGGCCACGCCGTGGAATACGGTCTCGCCGGGCCGGAGCAGCCGCGCCATGGCGACGGCCATCATGTCCCACGGGGCGATTTCTGGCGACGATGGGCTCACGCGACGGCCGCTGTCTGGCCGAGGATGCGTTCGGCGATGAAGCGGCCAGCCGCCTCCGGATCGCGCGCCACGCTCACCCAGGCGGCCAGGTACTCGGCGTCGTAGTCGTAGAGCGGGGTACAGGAGAAGGGCCAGGCGCCTCGCGGTGCTTCGACCACGGCATCGACCAGGAATCCGGGGATGGCGACGGTTTCCGGAACGGCCGCGAACGTCTCCCCATCGACGATCCGCTCGGTGGTGAGGATGACGCGCCGCGCCGCCTGGGCCATCAGAACGTCTTCGAAGCGGGTGCCGATGATGCGCCCGTTCCCGATCGCGTCGGCTTCCTGGACATGGAGGATCGCCACATCCGGGATGAGTGCCGGAACGACGTACACCTCCGCGTCGGAATAGGGGTCTTGCAACGCCTGGAACCCGCGCGCCGCGGGGAGATCCGACCCCTGCAACCCTGCCACCGGCATGAACGGGCACCCCCTGGATGGCGGCGCGCAGACCGGCGATCACCGTGGCGCAGGCGTGCTCTCGCGCCTGCACCTGGCCGGACTCGACGGTTCGTCGGTAGGCGGGGGCCATGCCGAAGGGGGTCTCGTAGCCGATGAACCCCGCCGAAACGGCGGCAACGCACCCGGCCGCGCAGAGCAGATCGACGTCGTAGGCGCCGGCGGTCTTGACGATTTCGAGCTGGCGTTTGCCCTGGCGGACAAGCTCATGGACGGCGGCGCCGGGGCCACGGTGCAGGGTGTTTCCGCCGAGCGCGATGCGGGCGCCATCGGGGATGGCGGAGATGGCTTCGGTCAAGGTGGTGCGCTTGTCGGTCATGGCTCTGCTCCCAACGTTTGTGCTGCACCCGGAATGATACGGTGGGGAGGGCTATCATGGTGGCTTCGAGGCCGTTCGTAGGTGAGGGGCGGACGCCCCTCACCCCAACCCCTCTCCCATTGCGATGGGAGAGGGGCTGCTTGCGGAGGCGGGTCTTCCATGCCGATGTTTCCTTCCGAGGTGCACCGCTCGCACCTGACGCCGCTGCGGTTTTTGCAGCGGAGCGCGAGCGTGTTCCGGCAGAAACCCGCCGTGGTGTATGGCGATCGGTCGTGGACGTACCCGGAACTTGAAGAGCGGGTCAATCGCCTTGCCTCGGCGCTGACAAACGGCGGGGTCGAGCGTGGCGACCGGGTCGCGTTTCTGGTGCCGAATATCCCGCCGATGCTGGAGGGGCATTTCGCCGTGCCGTTGGCAGGGGCGATCCTGGTCGCCATCAACACCCGGCTTTCGGCGCCGGAGGTCGAGTACATCCTCGATCATTCCGGGGCGAGTGCTCTGGTCGTCGAAACGGAGCTGGCGCATCTGGTCGAACCGGCGCTGGAGCGGCTGCCAGCGTTGAGGCTGGTCGTCAGCGTCGAGGATGTTCCCGGCGGCACGCGTCTGGTCGGGCCGGAATATGAGGAGTTTCTCGCGTCTGGCAGCCCGGAGCCGCTCGACTGGCCGCTGGAGGACGAGGACGAGACGATCGCCATCGACTACACCTCGGGCACCACCGGCCGGCCGAAGGGGGTGATGTATACCCACCGCGGGGCGTATCTGAACAGCCTGGGCGAGCTGCTGGAAACGCGCATGACCTCCGACAGCGTCTACCTCTGGACGCTGCCGATGTTCCACTGCAACGGCTGGTGCTACCCGTGGGCGGTGACGGCGATCGGCGCCACCCACGTCTGCCTGCGCAAGCTCGACCCGGAGACGGTGTGGCGCCTGGTGGCGGAGCAGGGCGTCACGCATTTCTGCGCCGCGCCGACGGTGTTGATCGCCTTGGTCAATCATCCCGACGCGCCGCAAGAGCCTCTTTCGCGGCCGCTCATCATCTCCACCGCCGCCGCGCCACCCTCGCCCACGATCATTTCCCAGGTCGAAGCGCTGGGGGCGGAAATCATCCACGTCTACGGGCTGACCGAGGTCTACGGGCCCTACACGGTCTGCGAGTGGCAACCGCACTGGAATCTGCTCCCCGCCGAGGAGCAGGCACGGGTCAAGGCGCGCCAGGGGGTCGGCTATCTCATTGCGGACGACGTGCGCGTCATCGACGAGCAGATGTGTGACGTTCCCGCCGACGGCGAGACTCTGGGTGAGGTCGTCATGCGCGGTAATAACACCATGAAAGGCTATTACCGCGACCCCGAGGCGACCGAGCGCGCCTTTGCTGGGGGCTGGTTCCACTCCGGCGATCTGGCGGTGATGCACCCCGACGGCTACATCGAGCTGCGGGACCGCAAGAAGGACATCATCATTTCCGGCGGGGAGAATATCTCTACCATCGAAGTCGAGCAGGCTGTCTGCGCCCACCCCGCCGTGCTGGAGGCTGCTGTCGTCGCCATCCCGGATGACTACTGGGGGGAGGTGCCGAAGGCATTTGTGGCGCTCAAACCCGGTCAGCAGATGACCGAAGCGGAGTTGCGCGACTTTTGCCGCGGTCGGTTGGCCAGGTTCAAGATCCCCAAGGCGATCGAGTTCGGCGAGTTACCGAAGACTTCGACGGGAAAGGTTCAGAAGTTCGTGCTGCGCGAGCGGGAGTGGGCCGGGCAGGAGAAGAAGATCAACTGATGCGAGATGGAGCGTCAGCCACCGGAAGTCGTGTCATGCTGAGTACAGCGTCCAAGCAAAGGTGTCATGCTGAGCCTTCAGGCGAAGCATCTCGTTCTCCGGGAAACGGCGCGATCCGCGGCCGAGATTCTTCCTTCGTCAGAATGACACGATTTCATAGACGTGGCACTCAGTACCCTGTCTACGCAATGATGCCATGTTCGAGGTCGGGGTAGACATGGGCGAGGCGGATGCGGGCCACCTCCAGGGTGAAGCGCCAGGAGATGGGGGTGGCCGCGGCGTTGCGGGCCGCCACCCAGGCGGCGACCTCGGCGGCCACCGTAGTCGGCATCGGGGATGCGGCGATCCAGGCACTGCCGGGCCAGCACGCTAGCTCGATCTCGGCCATGTTCAGCCAGGAGCCGTGGGTGGGGGTGTAGTGCCACTCGAAGCGCGCGGTCAGACGCCGCGCCTCGGCGGGCGGGAAGGCCGCATACAGCGAGGACGGGGCGTGGACGTTGAGTTGGTCGGTGACCAGCACGATGGCGTCGGCCTCGGGGAAGTGGACGTCGGCCAGACTCGCGCAATTGTGCGCCACGTCGATGGCGGTGCGCCGCGCGGTGACGGCGACGTGGCGCCGGCCGTCGTGGGGGGCGCAGGCCAGGAAGATGTTGGCGCTCCCCTGGGTTCGTACTCGCTGTCCTGGCGGGCGGGGTGGCCGGGGGTGGCGCGCTGCGGCGGCCGCTTGTGGGACCGCAGCGCCTTGCCGGTCTCGTCGAAGCAGATCAGGGGCCGCGCCGGATCGACGGGCGGGCGTAGACGGCCAGCACGTCCTCCATCTGGGCGGCGAAGCTGGCGTCGTGGCGCGGCGGCTTCACCCACGACCGCTCTCGCCAGGGCTGGAGATCGTTTTTTTGAGCGTGCGGCGCACGGTTTCGGGACAGACGCTCTCGACGATCTCCAGTTCGACCAGCCGGTTGGCCAGCAAGCGCAGACTCCAGCGCGCCTGGCCCGGCGGCGGGTCGGACTGGGCCAGCACCAGCACCTGGGCTTCCTGGAGGTCGCTGAGCTTGCGCCGGGGCGGAAAGACGGGGCGCTGTCCGCGCAAGGCCCGCTCCAGCCCGAAGCGGGCGAACTCGGCGCGCACCCGCGCCACCGTGCGCGCATCGACCTGGGTGGCCTCCGCCACGGCGGCGTCCGTCGGCACGCGCCGCCCGGCGCCGCCATCGACGGCCAGCAGGATGCGCGCCCGCCGCTGCTGCATGGCGCTCGTGCTGCTGCGCCGCAGTAGCCCCTGCAAGCGCTGGCGGTCGGTGGCATCGAGGACGACGCGGTGTTTGGCCATAGCAGGGCTCCTTCCTCCTCTCGGACCAGGTGGCCACCCTACCGCACCCGCCAACAGGTGGCAAGATTGCGTAGACGCGGTACTCAGCATGACACGAGGCGAGCGACGCTTTATCACATGGAGTGCGCTCGACGCTATGGGACACGAGGTGCGCTCGGCGCTTTAGATGCGAAGCCCGCTCCTGGTCATCGTCGGCGGCCGGTGGTGGTTGACCCGGCGGCGCATTGGCGGGAGGATGAGGACTGGATCGAGCGTCGGTCGTGGACATCGTGGGGTGGGGTCAAGCGGGGAGCGGATGCGGAAAGAGACGACGCTGGCGCTGGGGATTCTGGGGCTGGCGAATGCGATGCTGGCCCAGGATCTGGCCGCGCTCAATGTGGCGTTGCCGAGCATCGAGCGCGATCTGGCCGTCGATCTGACCACCGCGCAGTGGGTGGTCAATGCCTACCTGCTGGTCTACGGGATGATGATCGTCACCGCGGGGCGGCTGGCCGACGAGATCGGGCGGCGGCGGGTGTTCCTCATTGGGGCCGGGGTCTTTGCCGCCACGTCGCTATTGGCCGGGTTTGCGCCGAACGTCTATTGGCTGATTGCGTCGCGGGCGCTTATGGGCGTGGGCAGCGGGTTGATGCTCCCGGCCATCATGGGTATGGGATACGCCGTGGTCTCGCGCGAGCGGGCGGCGATGGCCGGCGGCATCATCGTCGGCGCGTACGGGGTGGGCATGGCGGTGGGGCCGATCGTCGGCGGCGGTCTCACCGAGTTTCTAGGCTGGCGCTGGATCCAGTTCGTCAATGTCCCGAGCCGTGCTGGTGATCCTCGGCGTGCGGGGTCTCATTCCCGTGGCGCAGGCCCCGCGATCCCGGGTCCAGATCGACTACCGGGGCATCCTCGTCTTCTCGGCGGGGCTGGTGGCCCTGCTCTTCGCGCTCGACCAGGCGACCTCCTGGGGGTGGGGGGATTGGCGTATCATCGCCAGCCTGGTCCTGGCCGGGGCGCTCATCGCGGCGTTTCCCTTCATCGAGCGCCGCGCCGGGGAGATGGCGCTGATCCCGGGCGACATCATCCGCAACCCCGGGATCTCCATCGCCTGCGTGCTGCGGGCGCTCATGGCGCCGGCCTGCACGGCCGCCGTGCTCTATTTGCCCCAGATCATGCAGAAGCTGATGGGCCTTTCGCCGCTTGAGGCGGGGGCTGGCATGCTGCCGATGCTGGGGGGCTACGCCATCGTGTCCTTCCTGGTCGGGCTGGCTGCCGGCCGGCTGGATGCCCGGCTCGGCATCATCACCGGGATGGCCTGCCTGGCGGCCGGCCCGCTCTTCATATCGAGGTTCGACGTGGAGGTCGGGTACACCTCGCTGGTGTTGGGCATGCTCGTGTTTGGCGTCGGGTTGGGGCTCTTTCAACCAACGGTCACCACCGAAGCGGTGCAGTCTGACGACAAGGATCGGAAGAGCCTGGCTTCGGGGTTGACACTGATGTCTCAGTTCGTAGGCGGGGCCGTCGGCCTGGGGGTCACCACGACGATTGTTGCCTCCTCGGAGCGCTCGGCGGTGGACGGCCATCTGGCGGCATCGGGAGCTGACCTGACCGCGGCGGAACGGGGAGCGCTGGAGGGGCTTCTGGCGGGTGCCGAGTCGGCGCAGCAGGTGGTCAGACAGTTCGACCCGGGGATAGCCCAGGAGCTGCTCGGCATCGCCGGTGAGGCCTTTGCTGCCGGGGTCCGATCCGGTCTGCGCCTCGATGCTGGGATCGCCGCGGTTGGGGTACTGGTGTCGCTCCTGCTGCTCCGCGTAACCCGGCGGGATCGGCGCGGCGCAACGGCCCTGTCTCCTTCCGGCACTCGATGAACCCGGATCAACGCACCGTGCTCGACCGGACGCGGGCGTTCGTGCGCGAGCGGTGCGAGGATGAATCGTCCGGTCACGACTGGTGGCATATCGACCGTGTGTGCCGGACAGCGGTCGCCATTGGGAGCGAAGAACGTGTGGATCTCCATGTTGTGGAATTGGCCGCGTTGCTTCACGACGTAGCCGACTGGAAGTTTCATGACGGTGACGAGGAGATCGGGCCGCGCACGGCCGGTTCCTGGCTGCGTTCCCTTGGGGTCGATGATGAGACGGTCGCGCACGTGAGTGAGATCGTGCGGGACATTTCCTTCAAGGGCGCTGGAGTGCCGACGCCGATGCGGACGCGAGAGGGTGACGTCGTGCAGGACGCCGACCGGCTCGATGGTCTTGGGGCCATCGGGGTTGCGCGGGCGTTTGCCTATGGTGGCTACCGGGGGCATCCGTTGCACGATCCCGAGCCTGGCGCCGTTCTTCGCGCGCAGCTCTGCCGAGTACATGACGCACTACGGTTCGACCATCAATCACTTTTCCGAACGGATCCTCCTGCATGCCGGAGCGCATGAACACCGAGACTGGCCGGCGCATCGCGCGCGAGCGACATGAGTTCATGGAGCGGTTTCTGGATCGGTTCCATGCGGAATGGGAGGGGCGGGAGTAACGATACGCGGGGAGTTGTACGGTTTCCGGTTGATGCGTTGCGCATTGCCGCGGCCTGCCCTCACCCCAACCCCCCTCTCTCCGGTCTGTGCAGGGGCACGGGAGAGGGGGCTTTTTGCGGTCTGGAATTTGGTGTGGTTGTCGGGAGATGTTGAAGGAGTTGAAGATCCAGGGGGGCGGCGGCTGGCCCTCACCCCAACCGTCACCACACCCAGAGGGTGCCCGGCTCCCGCGGGGCACGGGAGAGGGAGCTTTGACCGCGATCTCCTGACACTCCGGTCGTGCTTATCCAGATTTCGTATTACATGATCCCGAAGCGCGCGAACGCATCGCTGGCGCTCTCCCCATTCTCGAGTGCCTGGCGAACCAGTTGCTCGCCGCGCACCTTTTCCAGGGCGCGACGGAACGCCTCTTCCTCAGCCTCTTGCGGGATGATGCAGACGCCGTCGCGGTCGCCGAAGATGATGTCGCCGGGGTTGACGCGGACGGCGCCGAATTCGAGCGGGGTGCGGAAGTCGATCACCTTGCCGCGTGGACCCTGGTCCTGGGCGTAGCTGCCGAAGCAGAAGGTGGGGAAGCCGAGGCGGAGAATTCCCGAGGTGTCGCGCGCGTAGCCGTCGAGTACCGCGCCGACGGCGCCGAGTTTCATGGCCCGCGTTGACATCAATTCGCCCCACAGGGCATAGCGGGGCGAGGCGCCGGTGCAGAGATAGACCTCGTTTGGTTGCAGGTCATCCAGGGCGCGGAACATGAGGCCGAAGGGGTTCTTCATCGTGTCGTGGCGCTCCGGGTTGCCGACTTCGGTGAAGACGTCTGCCTCCAGGACCGGCATGGCTCGGCCCAGCACGACCATGTCGTCGCGCAGGGGGCGGATGGATGGTGGAAGGAATTGGTGGAGCAGGCCCATCTTGTCCATCACGTCCCCGACGACCGCGGGGAAGAGTTCCTGGCGGGCGATGGCGAACATCTCGTCGTCTGATAGGCACGATTGCATTCCGGGCTCCTCAACTGGGCTGGTAGATTTTCAGCCCCGGAATCCTGTCGAAGTGCCGCAAGTTGCGGGTGAGCAGGATGAGGTCGTGATGGACGGCGGTAGCCCCGATCAGAATATCGAGATCCGAGATTCGCCGGCCTGAACGGCGCAAGTCGGATCGTACGGAGCCGAAGATTTCCGCAATCGGACCTGAAAGTGGAAACGTGTTGTACTGGCCGAGAAACGCACGATAGCGCGCCAGTCGATCCGGAGTGTCAAGGAATCCAAACGCTCCCTCAAAAACCTCGCCGTGGGAAACAATGCTGACCCCAATTTCCTCCGTGGGTAAGGACCTCAACGTCCGTACTGCGTGAAGCACGCCGACGAAGACGTCGATCAACCAGTCGGTGTCAATCAGGTATGTCACGGACGATCGGAGGTTTCGATCCTTCTTCCCGCCAGCGATAGATGTTTCGCTTCCATTGCTCGCCTTCTTCGGGAGTCAAGGTCCCAACGACGGCACGAAGCGCCTCCTCAAAAGCCTCGGGATCGTCATCCCTGACTGGATCGAACGGATCGCGGGCCACAACATACCGGCGTCCATTGCTGACGATCGTCACCGGATTCTTGCCCGCGCTGCCAAGTGCGTTCGCGAGCTCGCTACCCGGATCAATGTGGATCACGATTTCTTCTGTGACGTCGACCATAGTTGGCGCTCCTCGAACCATTCGAGCATACCAAACGGATCCACCCAGCCTCGGAACCCACGACGCCTGCAACCGCGGCGACCGTCAGGCCGACGCGCGCCGGATCAACTCGGCGGGGATGACGTCCTGTGGGCGGGTCCCGGGTCCGAACTGGCCAGGAGATTAGGGAGGCGCTGCGCCGCCAGCGTTTTGATCTTCTCCAACGGTACCTGAACCGTCGTCAGCATGGGGTCCACGTCGGCCGCCAGCGGGCCATCGTCGAGGGGCGACGCTCGCGCGTCGACGCGGCGACCACGGCGAACTGGACGGCGCCCGGCATCTGCGCCCACGCGTCGGCGATGCGCGGCGACGCCCGCGTCGAGATCCCCGGCTTTGTCTGAACTGGATCGCCTACGCCCGGCTGCGCACCCGCGGGTTGGCGATCTCGTCCAGGCCGACGGCCACCAGGAAAAGGCCGATGAAGAGGATGGCGATGATGAAGATGGGGGGCACCCACCACCACCACCAGCCGTTGATGATGGCCGCGTTGTAGTTCACCCAGTAGATGGTCATGCCCAGCGTCGGGGCCTCGAAGGGGCCGAGGCCGAGCACTTCCAGGCCGATCGAGGCCAGGATGGCGGCGGAGACGGACCACACCAGGGAGGCGCCGAGGTACGGCAGCAGGTTTGGCAGCAACTCCTTGACGATGACCTCCGGGTTACTCATTCCAGACAGCCGCGCCACCTGCACGAACCCACGCTGCTTGAGGGTTAGCACCTGGGAGCGGATGGTGCGCGCCGGGTAGAGCCAGGCCAGCAGTCCAACGACCAGCGCCATCTGATCCACGGTCAACCCGCCTCGGACGCGCATGGCGATGATGATCAGGATCAGCAGGCCGGGGATCGTCAGCCCGACGTCCACAATGACGCGGATGACGTTGTCGACCCAGCCGCCGTAGTACCCGGCGATGAGGCCCATGATTGCGCCAATCGTCACTCCAATGACACCGGCCAGGAGGCCGATGCGCAAGGTGAGCGGCGTCCCCTCGACCATGACGGCGTAGAGATTGCGGCCTTGCTTGTCGCTGCCGAACGGCAGCGCCAGGGAGGGGGACTGCAAGGGGCCGGACGGACAACGGGCGAAACTGGATGGTGTCGACCGTCAAATGACCGATGACGACGAACAGCGCCAGCGCCAGAAGCAGGAGTAGGCCAATCCCCAATGAAGGATTGCGCCGCAGGTAGCCCAGCACCGATCGGGCGGACTCCGCGCGCGGACCTTGGTATTGGCGTTGTTCCGGAGTGGTCAAAACCTGAGCCGCGCTGCTCATGCTAAGCCCTCCGGAACGTGATGCGCGGATCGAGTAGTGGGTAGATGAGATCGAGGATAAGCGTCACAAGCCCGATCGAGAGGATCAGCACGAAGATGATCCCCTGCACGACGTAGAAATCACTGCTGCGGATCCCCTGGTAGAGCAGAGTTGCCGATGCCCGGATACGGAAGACGACCTCGACCAGCACCGCGCCCGACACCAACTGCCCGAGGACCAGCGCCAGCGCCGTCGCCTGCGGCAGCAGCGCGTTGCGGATGGCGTAGTTGAGGAAGATGGTGCGGCCCTTGAGCCCCTTGGCGTCGGCGTAGGTGACGAAGTCTTCGCCGCGGGTGGTGATCATCATCGCCCGCATGCCGAGCGCCCATCCACCGAGGGAGACGAGGATGATCGAGAGCGCGGGCAGGATGGAGTGATAGAGCGCGTCCCGGAGAAACGCCGGGGTTAGGGTCGGGAACGGTCCCAGGCTGTACCCTCCGAAGAGCGGGAAGATGCGCCAGTGGAACGCGAAGAGATAGATCAGGATCAGCCCGAGGAGGAAGAACGGGATGGCGCTCAGGGAGAGCAGCGGCGGCAGGAGAAACGAGAGAAACTTTGGCGCCCGCGGCCAGCCCATGAAGGCACCGAGAAGGGTGCCGACGACCCAGGAGATGAGCGTGGTGGTGGTGAGCAAGAACAATGTCCACGGCATCGCGCGGACGATCATGTCACTGACGCGCTGCGGATAGTTGGTAATCGAGTAGTTGAAATCGAGACGGCTCATGTCCCCGAGATAGTTCAAGTATTGCTTGCCAGAGCGGCCGGTTCAGTCCGAATTTTTCGTTGTAGATCTCGATCATCTCCTCGAGACCGGTCTGGACGGCGCCGCCGAGAGCGGCCTGCTGGATCATCATTTCGCGGATCGGGTCCTGACCGCCGATGCGCGGCAGGAAGAAGTTGATGGTCGCGGCTAACCAGACGACCAGGAAGAACATGCCGATGCGTTTGGCGACGTAATCCAGGGGCACAGAAAACTCCTCGAACGCTCCTCACCCCAACTCCTCTCCCTTTGCTAACGAGAGATGGAGCTTCTCCCCTCGCCCACCGCGGTGGGCGAGGGGAGACGGGGTAGAGGCTCTCTACGCCGAACCGGCCGGCTTGATCGTGTGCACCACCAGCGGCCAGGTGAGGTGCCAGTGGGCGGTGTTGACGTAGGGATTCTCCGGCGTCTGGCCAGTTGGTCCAGTAGGTTGTGTTGGTCGGCAGGCGGTGAAGTCCCTGCGAGATCTGGATGTCCGGGTACTCCGGCAGCCAGATCGCCAGGGCCTGCTTCCAGATCTCCATCACCTTTTCCATCTCGGTCGGGCTGGTGCTGTACAGCTCGTCGACGAGCTTGTCGTACTCCGCGTTGTTCCAGCGCGAGAAGTTGACGAGGTGGCCGCCAGGGATCTTCTCCGACGCAGTCTGGTAGAGGCGCAGCGAGTAGTAGACATCGGAGCTGTAGCTGCCGCCGTGCCCGAAGAGGGCGCCGGTGTAGTCGCCAGCGGAGAAGCGGTCGAACATGTTCGGCGGCTCGGCAGTAGGTCGCCTCGATCCCGGCCTGCTTCAACTGCTCGACCAGGACCGGGCCGACGGCGGTGAAGTCGAAGAAGCTGATGATCTCCAGCGAGACCGGCTGCCCCGACTCATCCGTCCACATCCCGTTGCTCGTTCTTGGTCCAGCCCTTGGCCGTCAGCAGCTCGTCGCCCTTGGCCGGGTTGTACTCCAGGTAGGGGTACTCTTCGATCAGATCCTGCACGGCCTCCAGGAACGGCTGGAGCGGCGGGTAGTCCGGGACGAACAGTGTCGAGGGGAGGCTGGCGCCCATCCAGGCGATGTCGATGATCTGCTGCCGGTCGATGTAGGAGCTGAGCGCCCAGCGGACGTTCGGGTCGCTCCAGGGCTCGACCTCGTTGTTGACGTAGAGGGAGTGCGGCCACCAGTCGGTGTAGCCGAAGGGCGACTCCTGCCCGGTCCAGGTGGTCACCTTGTCGTTGCCGGAAAAGACGGTGGCGAAGCCGGCCGGCTGAATGCCGGTGTCGATGTCGTACTGGTTGGCGATGATGCCGGAGATGAGTCCCTGCTCGCCGGGATCGGGCAGATAGACGAAGCGGCGCGGCGCCGGCAGCTCGGCGACCCCGGCCTCCACGCCCCACCAGTCGTCGGCGCGGTCCATGCACCTTCTGCTCTTCCGAGGAGAAGACGACCCGCCAGGGGCCGGTGGTCACCGGCCAGCCCTTTTCGATGTCGAAGAAGTTGAAGGTGGCGAAGTCCTCGTTCCTCGAAGATGTGCTCGGGCATGATGTAGACGCCGATGTCGAACTTGTAGGCGACGAAATCGAAGAAGCGCGGCGCCGGCACCTTGAAGTTGCAGACGACGGTGTTCTCGTCGTCGACTGCCGCCGCGTCGAGGAACTGCTGGACGTCGGCGCCCCAGCGCACCGCCGGGCCAACCTCGACGAGCTGGTTGAAGGTGTAGGCCACGTCGTTGGCGGAGAACGGCTCGCCGTCGCTCCAGGTGACGTTCGGACGGGTCTTGATGGTCAGCGTCTTGTAGTCGTCCGAGTACTCGTAGCTCTCGGCGAGCCACATTGTCGTCTCGTCCATGAAGGCGCTGTAGAAGGCCAGCGGCTCGCTTGTCATGTGCGAGCCGAACTGGTGGTTGGCCCGGCGCCGGGAGGAAGGGATTCCAGAGGTTGTACCCAACGTACTTGCCCTCGGTGACCGCTGCGCACGGCGACCAGCGTCTCCTCGCGCGGCACCTCCGCCACCTGCGCCGCGGCGCGCTGGGCGACCAGGTGCGGGGCGAAGGCGGCGTTCGTCGCCGCGGCCGTGCCGACCTGACCTTCGAGCGAGGTGGCCCCAGCCGCGGTGAGACCGAGGGCCGCGGCGCCCTTCATGAACTTGCGACGGCTGATGGCGCCGTTGATGAACTCCTGCGTCAATGTCTGCACGGGATTCTGCCTGGTCATCCTGCTGATCCTCCTTGACGATCCGGGTGGCTCCTCCGCCACCTGCGACACCATTGGCGTCGTGCCCGAGTGATGACCTCTACCCAATGCGGGTAGCTAAATCGTATCTCCTGACTCGTTGCCTCCTTGCCGCTCATTGTCCGCGAAAGCGGGTTTCTTGTACCCGGAGTTCCGCGGCTTGTCAAACGGGAGGCGCGGCGCGGCGCGGATGCTTTCATCCCAGTAAATTCATGCATCGCTTGCTCAGATTTTCGATGTGGTCTTTACCCGGATGATCAAAGCTCCGGCGGGACGATGAAGAAGCCTCGTAGCTCGGAGGGGGCGTCAGCGGTGGCGCGTTGGGGCGGAACCGGCACGGCTTCAATGACGGCCATGACCACTTGACACAGTAGTACAGGCGTTCTATCGTGCGAGGCGTGAGGTAGCGCGAACGCGCGCGGTGGCCGGTGTGGTCACTGAAACGGAACGAACTGGGCGATCCGGCGCGCGCTCCCAGAGTGGCTTCCTCCTCTGTGGCGGCATCGAGGGCCCCGCCGCCATCCCCGCTCCGTTCGGTGGTCACCCGCGGTCACGCGACCGCGGCCCATTCATCCAAGAGGAGCAGATCGCACGATGAACAGTCTTGTTCCCAGCCTGGCGGTCGCGAACATCGACGAGTCGGTTCGGTTCTATACCGAGGTGCTCGGGTTCGATGTTCTGTTCACCCTTCCCGGCGCAGACGGCTCGCTTGCGCACGCATCCGTCGGCCGCGGCGAAGCGTCCGTGATGTTCGGGCGGCTCGATCCAGCCGATGCCCACGACCAGGGGGCGCTCGGCAAAGGTGTCGTTCTCTATTGCACCGTTGCCGACGATGAGGACATCGACGCGTACTTCCAGCGGGTCAAGGAGGCCGGCGCCACCGTGGCGCAGGATCCGACCGATCAGTTCTGGGGTCACCGGGACTGGGGCGTTGCCGACCCGGATGGCTATTTGATCTTCATTTCCAAGGTGACGCGCTCCATCTCCGCCGAGGAGATGCGGGAGGCGGTGTTGGCGGGGGCGCCGGCGTAAGTTCTCGCTCGACGACCCTCACCCCAACCCCTCTCCCATTGCGATGGGAGAGGGGCTTTCGACGCCGAAATCGGGGTAAATCCTGCAATACCTCCCCTGTCAGATTGCGACGGGAGAGGGCTTTCGCCTCGTCTTCGGAGGCAGTCGGGGCTGCCGGGGCCGTCGCTCGCCAGTACCTCCCCCTGCGAGACCGCAGCAGGCGAGGGGGGATGGCTGCAGGGATTGGAGGGAGTGCGGCAGCGTTCATCCAGATCCCATATGTATTACGGACTCGGAGTGGCCACGGGGCTGGATGTAGAGGCCAGTCCCGTCAGCCAGCGAACGGTTTCCTGATTCTCGATTTCCAGCCAAGGCATACCTACTTCGTCGTGGGAGAAGCGCACGGCGTTCCCGGGGATGACTCCGCCCGCCATCACGTAGCTGCCGTCGGGCATGGCGAGCAGGCGGATGGCACGGGAACTCTGGTGCATGCGCAGCTCGCCGTCGGCGTCGAACGCCACGCGCCAGCCTTTCTCGTAGTGGCCGAGGTAGGGCGATATCGCGTCCGGGGCGACCGGCGCAGCCTGCGCGGCAAGCTCGGCCAGACGCCGCTCGGCCGCCTGATAGTCGGCGACGACGGCATCGTTCCCATCAATACTGAGACCGAGCTGGCTGGCCATCAGCAGATTGGGGACGAAGACCGGGGCGAAGGCGAGGCCGCGAGAATACGGCCCCATGTTCGTGAGGACCACCAGGCCGAGGTTGTCGTCGGGAAAGAAGCCGATGAAGGTCGTGAAGCCGTCGATGCCACCGGAGTGGCCGACGAAGCGGCGGCCGACCCGGTACGTGTAGTCCACCCAGCCCATGCCGTAGCTGGCGCGGACGAGGGCCGGCTCCTCTTCTGACGTCGCCATGGGCAACGCGATGTGCCCCCTCCAGCACTCGGCCAGGTTCTCGGCCGAGACGACGCGTTCGCCCGTGACCGAAACGCCGCGATTGAGCTGCATGGTGACGTAGTTCGCCATGTCGGTGAGGGTGGCCAGTGTGCCGCCAGCGGGGGCGAAGCTGCCGACGGGCGCGTATGGCTGCGGAGCCGTGTCCTGGGTCATGTCGGGCGCATAGCCCGTGGCGTAGTTGTCGACGAAGGGGCGCGGGTCGTCGGTGATGCGGGCGCTGCTCATGCCAGCCGGGCGGTAGACACGCTCCGCCATTAACGTCGCGAAGGCCGTTTCCAGATCGGCTTCGGCCACGCCCTGAGCCAGGGGCGGCAGGTAGCCGCCGGTAGAATAGACCGTGCCGTTGTAGAAGTACGTCGTGTTGGGTGCGGCGATAATCGGCAAGGTGGCGACCGAGCGCAGCAGCTCGCCGGCAGTCACGTCGCCCTGGTGAAAGGCAGAGACCGCATCCGCCTCCCCGAGTCCGGAGGCCATCCCGAGCAGGTCGCGCACGCGCAGCGTATCGGTCAACTCGGCGGTCGGCGCCTGGAAGTCGGCCCAGACCTCGCGCACCGGTTGGTCCCAGGCGAAGATGCCGTCGTCGACGAAGGTGGCGGCCAAGAGCGAGGTCATCGACTTGGTGGTCGAGGCGACCAGAAAGTGCGTGTCCGGGGTGATCGGTTCGCCGCTGGCTTGGTCGCGGAGTCCGTAGGTGTTGCCGTGCACGATGCCGCCGGCGTCGACCACGGCGATCGCGGCGCCGACCATGCTGAAGGTCTCCATCGCCGCCTGGATGTCGTCATCGAACCGCGACCAGTCCGGGACGGGTGTGCCGGCGACCGGCGTGCCACCCTGCCGAGCCGCTCCCGGCCGCGTGCCGAGTGTGGCGGAGGCGGCCGTGAGGCCAGTGGCCGCGGCTCCCTTGAGCAAGCGGCGGCGAGAGACACGCGTGGAGTATGAGTATGCATGCGGCACGACCCGGTTCCTTCCCATAACTCGTCTGCCTCGCGCCTATCATCGCACAGCCGCCGACCATAGACAGGCTCCGGCGCGACCGTTACCATCACCCGACGTTGTGAGTGAATCATCAAATCCAGGTTGCATCGGGAAGGGGGAAACGTGCAGATCACGGGTCTGCGGCTGCGGCAACTCACCGGCATCATGGAGCACGAGGAGCCGTTCTGGGAGGAGCGGCTGCAACGCCCGATCGACGTCTACCCGGAGTACAAGGCGCAACGGGCGCGCCCCGGCTTCTGGATGCCGCAACCCATCGACGCCAATCGCTCGCGTGTGATCTCCATCTTCCTGGAAATCGACACGGACGAAGGCGTGACTGGCTGTGCCGGGCCGATTCCGCACGAGGTCGCCTACATCATCGATCGCGAGTTCCGGGGGGTGCTCGAGGGGGCCGATGCCCTGGCCACGGAGCGCGCTGTGGGACATCATGTACCGCGAGGCGGTGCATGGCCGCAAAGGGGCGACGATGATGGCGATCAGCGCCATCGACTGCGCGCTCTGGGATCTCAAAGGGCGCTGGCTGGCGCAACCGGTCTATCGCCTGCTCGGGGGTCCAATTCGCCCTTCGGCCCCCGCCTATGCCTCCATGCTCGGCTACAGCATCGAGCCGGAGATGGCCGCCCAACGCACCCGGGAAAAAGTCGCCGAGGGGTTCACCGCGGTGAAATGGTTTCCGTTGTGGGGGCCAACCGACGGCCGTGACGGGATGCGGCGCAACATCGCGCTGGCGGAGGCGCTGCGCGAAGCGGCCGGGCCTGATGTCGACATCATGCTCGACGCCTGGATGAGCTGGAACAAGCCGTACACGCTCGAGTTCGCCCGGCGCGTGGCGCATCTCGACATCAAATGGATCGAAGAGCCGGTGATGCCGGACAAGATCGCCCTCTGCGCCGAAATCAACGCCGCCTCACCCGTCCCCATCGCGACGGGCGAGCACGAGTACACCCGCTGGGGCCAGAAAGAGCTGCTCGACGCCGGCGCTTCCGAATACTTGCAGGCGGATACCTACTGGGCGGGCGGGCTCTCCGAAATGGTGAAGATCTGCACCCTGGCCTCGACCTACGACATTCCGGTGATCGCGCATGGCCACTCTGTCCCGAGCAACGTCCACCTCACCCTGGCCATGCCGGAGCTGCTCTGTCCGCTGGTGGAGTACCTGGTGAAGTGGAACGAGCTGCTGCAATTCTTCTGGCAGGAGCCCGTCAAGCCAGTCAATGGCACGATTACCGTCTCCGATCGCCCCGGATTCGGGATAGAGATCGACCCGGCGAAAATCGAAACAGACGAAGAGTTGCGCTGGGTCGAAGGCTCGAATATGGCCGGCAGCATTCAGGACCGAAACCAGGATCTGCATCGGAACTGATTCGAACCCGGAAATCGGAAAGGACCGTTGTCATGCGCGCGAATCACGTTCGACGTCGATTGCAGGCGGGGGAACCCTCGGTCGGGACCTGGCTCGCCCTCCCCTCCCCGGAAGCGGCCGAGTACGTCAGCCGCCTCGGGGTCGACTGGCTGGTGGTCGACACGGAGCACAATCCGATCGATATCCGCACCCTGGCCCAGATGTTCGGGGCCATGGCGGCCAGCCAGGTGGCGCCGATGGTGCGCATCCCCTGGAACAGCGCGGAGAACTTCAAGCGCGTGCTCGACGCGGGCGCCTGGGGCGTCGTGGTGCCGATGGTGAACACGCGGGAGGAAGCGGAGCAGGCCGTTTCCGCGGCTCGCTATCATCCCGATGGGACCCGCAGCGTCGGCGGCGGGCGGTTCCCGATGTCGTTCGACGCCGGTGCGGAGGAATATTTCCGCAACGCCAACGACAACATCCTGGTGGTGCTCCAAATCGAGCACATCCAGGGGGTGGAGAACGCCGACGCCATCCTGAGCGTGCCGGGGGTGGATGCCTGCTTCATCGGCCCGAACGATCTGGCGGCCTCGATGGGGCTGGGGCTGGGGGTGCCGCTGGAGAGCGACGACCCGCGGCTGATGGAGGCCATCGCCGAAATCCGCAACGCGTGCGTGCGCAACGGGGTGGCGCCGGGTATTCACTGCTCGGGCGCGGCGGGTGTGAACCAGCGGATTGAGGAGGGTTTCCAGTTCTGCGCCCTGGCCAGTGAGCTGCGCTACATGCTTTCGGGGCTGCGCGCGGATTTGGCCGAGCTGAATTGGTCTGCGGCCGATGGCGCAGAGATTGGGGAGAGTGTCGCGGGGGCGGCGGTGCGGTATTAGGGGCAGCATTCTGACGTGAGCCTGCCGCTGCTACAGGGCACACGCCCGGCCTGATGCGCTGTGTCATTTCGCCAACGTGCCGAAGTCGAGTCCGAAGCTGCGCTTGATGAAGCTGCCAAGGAGTGGCGGCGCGTGCGTATCTGGATTGAGGCCGGGCGGGTGCTACGGTTCGTCGTTCAATATGAGGCGACAATCGGCGGGCGGCGCGTGCCGGTCGTGCGCTATGACACGGCGCACGGGTACGCGCACCGGGACCAGATGTTTCGGGACCGCGAACCGATCAAGACGCGCTTGGGAGACCGACTCTCGCACAACGAGGCGTTGCAAATAGCTGATGATGACGTCAAGCGTCACTGGCGGGCCTACCGCAGCCAGCTCATGAGGAACCAGCCATGAGCGAGCACGAGTTCCTGCCCGAGGTCGACGACGAGCAGGCAGAGGTGATCGATCGCAATCCGGCGCTGGGGTCCGCTTTCCTACTCGACGTGCTGCGTCGCCCGGAGATCGTCGACGACATTCCCAGCGGCTCGACGTTGGCGCACCGCGCGATCACCCTTCCCCATTCGCAATGACCGTGCGCCTGACGGCATTTCGCCCACGCCGGTCGCGTCGCTGGGGCGTGCGCGTGACGGGGATCGGCGATTTCGATGCGCCCCCCCTCCGACCTGTCGGCGGCGCGCTACCGCGGCCTGGCCAAGACCCACCTCCAGCAGGTGGCCACCGCTGCGGCGCTCAACGTCCAGGGCGTGACCCCCTGGCTCGATGACCAGCCGCGGGCCACCACCCGCCGCTCCCACCTGGCGCGGCTGGCTCCCGCCGCCTGAGGCGAGCATGCACGGCCTTTTACCAACGGTATCTTGACGGGACACTAACCCTTCGTGCGGGACTGGATGCGATTGAGCGAACTCGGATCTCGTTGTTGAACCTAGATTCTCCAACGTCGGAAGGCCCTCGCCACTATGGATAGGGAGGGCTGCACGCCCTACTAAACGATCGGGCGCTTGCGCTAGATCACTTGAAGCGCGCCGTCCAGGCGCACTGACCGGTGATTCAATGAGCGATCAGGGACGTGGCTTGGACGTCAATGCGAGAGTTGAAGGAGCTCAACGACATAGTTGGCGGCCCTCAGCCCTGGTGGTTTTCGGAGCGGAATAGCAGCAAGAATTGATCAGTCGACACTGTCCGTGAACGAACACCTCGGTAGCAGTGCGCGTCAAAGGTTTGCGCCGCTGGTCGCGCTCCCTCGGGCTACCGGCCGATTTCCTTATGGAGTGGCGCAAATCGTCGGCGGTCTGATGCCGATGAGAAGGGCGCCATGAATGACGACCTTTCCTCGGATTTAGCATCATGTCGTCGATTGTCGATCTTTGACGCGGTGCCTACGCTAGAAGCGACTTGAGAACCACTTCTCAGCACATGCGCAACGTCACTGAAGGAGGCCATCAAATCGAACGGAAGCCCTTGGGCGCAACCCCGGCCTTGGGGCCGTAGAACGGACCTGGCCATGCCGCAGTTCCTGACCGCGAGCCGCTACCTGGTCGTCCTGGCGATCGCCGGCTGCCTGCTCGCCGCCGCGGCCCTGTTCACCTACGGCTTGCTGGCGGTGGTTCGCGTCGTGTGGGCGACGATCGCCGCCGATAGCGCCGTGTTCGGGCAGGCTGAGACGGACGTTGTCTCCACCGCCGAGCATCTCGCCATCGATCTGATTCAGTTGGCCGACGTCTTTTTGCTGGGCACGGTCATCTACCTCGTGGGACTCGGGTTGCACATGCTGTTCATCAATCCGCGGCTGCCGGAGGAGCCGTGGCTGGCCATCGGGGATCTGGACGATCTCAAGGAGATGCTGGTGCGCGTCATCGTGCTGCTCGTCGGCGTCACCTTCCTGGGGGCGTTCGTCGAACAAGCCGACGACGTGCCGGTGCTGGACCTGAGCATCGCCTCCGCCATCATCGTCGCCGCCTTCTCGCTGGTGATCCTCGTCGGCAAGTTGCCCAACTGGTCCAGGGAGCACAACGACCGCGGTTCGCGCCACAGCGGCGATGCCACCTCGCCTGAAGATTGACGCCGGGCCCTAACCCACGTGCCGTAAGCTGATTGCTGAAAGCCCATCGCCCACACCTCATAACCCTACTCGCCCGCGCTCTTCGCCGCGCCTTCGGCCAAGCCCTTGATGTAGCCAATCGCAAACAACCGGCCGAGGACGTCATAGCCCGGTGCCAGGTTCTCTTCGCCCTCCATGGTCGGGACGTGATCGGGGCGAAGAGGCCCGGCGAAGCTAAGCTCGTGGTAGGTCTGCATGGCGGCGAACATGTCGGTCTGGCCGTCGTCGTGAAAGGTCTCGACGAAGCGCTCCGGCGTGCCGCGCACATCGCGAAAGTGAACGAAGTGGAGCGCGTCGCGATCGTGGAAGGCACGAATCTCGGCGGGAACGTCGGCGCCCATGGTGGCGAAGGTGCCCTGGCACATGGTGATGCCGTTGTGCGGGCTGGGCACGAGGTCGATGGCGCGGCGCATCGCCTCCGGCGTGCGCAGGATGCGGGCCATGCCGCGGATGGGGGAGATGGGCGGATCGTCGGGGTGGAGGGCGAGGTTCACCCCGGCTTCCTCGGCCACGGGGACGATGCGCTCCATGAAGCGGGCGAGGCTCTCCCAGAGGATATCGTCGGCCACAGCGCCGTCGGCAGTAGAGGGGGCATTCTTCATCAGCGCATGATCGTAGGAGGTGACGAGCGCGCCGCCGCGGCTGGGAGTGGTGGTCGAGGTGCGCGTCCAGTTGAAGCCGGCCATCCAGTTCCAGCAGACCACCGGGATGCCGACCGCCCCGAGGTTGCGCAGGAGTGTTTCGGCACGGGCAATCTCCTCCTCCACGCCGGGGAGCCCCAACTTGGCGGCGTGCAGCCAGGGGAAGCCGGTCTCGATCACCTCCAGGGTGAGCCCGGCATCCGCAAACCGCGTTCTCATGCGCAGCAGCGGCAGGTAGTCCCAGCCGGCACCGTCGGGGCCATCGGGAGGAATGTTGGAGACGGCGTGGGTGACGCCGGCCTGGCGGGCGAGGGTCCAGGTGGCGTTGGGGAACGGCGGCAGGTATTCGGCGAGCTTGAACATACGCTTCTGCGTCTCTCCGCTCTCAGTCGGCAAGGCAGAGATTATCCCATCCGCTGCTCGGCGTGTGGGCAGCAGCGCCGTTGGCATGCCTCATGCGATTGTGCGCCTGACGCCCCGAGCGGACCCGGGATCGGGTAGGAGGACACGCGAATGCCGATCAGTACGACGCGCGAGTTGTTCGTGCACGAGCTCTCCGACGCGATGAGCGCCGAACAGCAAATCCTGAAGATGCTTCCCGAGTTGCAGAAAGAGGCGCGCCACAGCGATCTCAAGCAGGCCCTCAGGGAGCACGAGCAGGAGACCCGGCAACAGGTGAAGAACCTGGAAACGGTCTTCACGCAGATCGGTGAGAAGCCGGAAGAGACGACCTGCTACGGCGTCAAAGGGCTTGCCGACGAGCACAAGGCACTTCACGAGGAAGCTCCATCCCCGGAGATGCTGGAGTTGGCCAACGTCAGCGGTGCGGCCAAGACCGAGCACTACGAGATGGTCATGTACACCGGGCTGGTGCAGATGGCCAAGGATCTCGGGGAGCGGGACGCCGCCCAGCTCCTGCAGGACAACCTCGACCAGGAGAAGGCGATGGCCAAGCGTGTCGAGGCGCTCTCCAAAGAGCTCGGCAAGCAGGCCAAGGCGGCCGAGAAGGCAAACGGGAAGTCCGCCAGGTAGGCGCGACACGGGGTCAGCAGCGCAAGAAAGGGAGCAACGTCATGTGCCTGGACTGTGGATGCGGAGAACCGAACGAACGCCACGGCGACGATCGCCACATCATCATGGATGACGTGAAGGCCGCCGCCGAGGCCTCGGAGATTTCGGTCGACGAGGCAACGCGCAACATCGCCGACGGCATGCGGCAGGCGCAGCAGTCATCGAGCTCGGCCGACTGAAAATCGCGAACTCGTCGCGTAAGAGTCCAGACTGGGGCAATTTCGCGGTCCGGGCGTGGGGCGCGCCGCCGGGCGAGGAACCCGGCGACCGGGGTGGCGGCCACGCCCGTCCCCGGTGGCCGCCACGGCGTGCAGCACCATCCGCGTCGTGCCCGTCTCGCCCAGCACGACGGCAGCCACCGCCCCGGCGCGGCGGCGCGCGCCGGGACAGAGCCGCACCGTGGGGGTGCTCAGGGTCCAGACCCCGCCGCGGCGCCCGTTCGCGCGCCACCTCGTCTCGTCGATGTGGACCACGGGGCGGCCCCGCGCCTCCCCCACCAGCGCCGCGGAGCCCGGTCGCCCCGCGCGCGGCCCGGCCGGACCGCGCCCCGCGCCGTCGCCTCCGCGGAGGGCGGCCCCCTCCGCCCGCAGCCCCCCGGTCTCCACGCTGAGCGCGTGCATCTGGGCCGGCACCGGCGCCACCAGCCGCGCCACCTCGTCGTCGGTCGGCCGCTGCCCACCGCGGCGCAGCCCCCGCCCCTGGCCGCTCCCCCATCACCGAGAACCGGCATTCTCGCCCAGAATCGGCCCAGGCTGAACTCTTACAGCGCGAATTTGGTCACGACAGACGGAGAAATCAATCCTTGACGTGCCTATATGAAGTCTATCGATGGCGACTGTGCCCAAAGTTGATAAGGAGCGTGACGCCCCAATAAGGCACCGATCGCGACGATGACCTTACTCGGAAAGCGGAACGTTCGATACAGGACCGATGGTGCCATTGGTGACCGTGAAATACCCCGTCGCCGTATTGTTTTGTTCGCGCTCCCCTCCGCCTTCGGCCAGCAGATTCCGCGGGTCCGCCGTGATTTGCAGCGCGTACGCCCCGTCACCAAGCGGTTCTGGACCGACCTCGACCCATTGCTCGGGAAGGTTGAAGGCGTACGTATCGCCCCGGCCAGGCGACAGTCCCTGTCGCGTCCGCTCACAGACGCGATACTGAGCGTCGATTTGCCCATTAACGAGAACGCTGTCGATGATGCAGAAGCTTGTCTTTGTGCCCTCACTGTTCGGTGTGTACTCCCCGGCCTCGTCGCGCCGCAGCAACTGGTACGAGGCGAAGTCGTTGAAGTGGAAATGGTTATGAGCCGCGTGGTAGCTGATACGGCCATTCACGCGCCTTCGGCTCACCCGTGTGCCGGCGACCGCCGCGTCGTAAAGGTTCTGATAGAGCTGCCCGGACTCGCCGGTCTGGGGTGAGGTCGGCGCCTGAAGCTCCAACGGCCCCTCCCCGGAGTTCCAGACGGTGCTGGTGAAGCGCAGGACATTCGTCCCATCCCCGAGCCGGAAGAATTCCAGTCTTTCCGGCAGGAGCGCCTCGAGATCGGGGTAGAGTGCACTGCGCCGCCGATCCCGGCGCCGCGCACGCTTTCGCTTGCGCTGTCGTTTGCGATGGCCGGGCCTGGGCTCGGCCCTGGATCTCTCCAGGAATCCGGCGAGTCCGCAGAGCGCGATCCCGGCGAGCGTCAAAGCACCGCGTCGCGTCGGTGAAGCAATCGATTTGGCAACGGAATCGAGCCAGTCGCCGTTCATGTCATCGATCCGCGAAGAAACCTGGACCCGGACGCCCCCCGGTACTGTGCGTCATGGTGGCGGGAGTGTACGGCATCGCGGCAGGAACCAATCCAACCGCCGGTGCAGACACAGCAGAAGGGCCGCGTGGCCCTTCTGCTCGTATGCGGCCAATCGGATTATGTGGATCAGCGCTTGTCGCCGTTCTTGTTTCGCCTGTTTCGGTTGCGTCGCCCGTTCTTGCGGCAACGTCTGTGGCCAGGAGCGAGCGGCCCACCCTGGCAACTGTAGCCCTGCGCACATTCACTATCGTTGTGGCAGTGGCTGTCCTTCTCGCCGCACTTTCCCTTGAAGCAGACGGCCTGCGCGCAGCAGTCGTTGTCCCGACGGCAACTCTGCCCGTGCTTGCCGCAGCGGTCTTTGTCCGGCTTTGGCTTGGGCTTGCGTTGGCAGGTGCCTGCGAACTCACCTTCTTGACTCGGACCTTCGCCCGATCCGCGGCACACGAGTTGCCCGCAGCATTCCGTCGACGCATTGCATGGATCGCCGGCCCCGATGCACGCGCCACACGCCCCCGCCGGAACGCCCTCGGCTCCCAACGTGGCAGCCTCGACTTCGGCCGCGTTGGCCACGTCAACGTCGCTCCCGAAGAAGCATGCGCACTTTTCCGCGCACTCGGCGTTGTCCGCGCACGTGCCGAAGCACGCGATGGTCACACACAGATTCGTTTCGTTATCGCAGACACAGCTATCGTCCTCGACATCGCCACACTCGCCCTTAGAACAGACATTGCCGCAGGTCGCGGTCTCGCACAGGCTCAAATTTTCGGCGACCTGCACGCAGGTGCACCCGGGCAGATTCTGGCAAGGCCTTTCGTCGTCACAGACTCCGCCGCACAGCACCGTCTGGCACCGGTTCGTCTCCAGGTCGCACATGCAATCCGGCGATTCCGGGCACTCGGCGTCCTTCGTGCACGCGCCGCTGCACACCACCGGGACGGCGCCCTGCGGATCGACGTCCCCGCCGCCATTGCTTCGATTCCGTTTCTTGTGCTTCTTAGCCGCGCCATCTTCGCTCAGGGCGGCCGGCGCAGCGATGCCCGCGACGATTGCGAGAAATCGCTTTCGGTTCAGCGATGCGCAGAATAACCGCGCCAGATCGTCAAAACGCTGTCCGTCCACCCTGACCTCCACCTGCGGGATGCCGCGCGATTCGTGAAACGAGGGGCCTGCAAGCCCCTCAATGCGCTTGTTTATCTTACAGTGCATCGTACATGAGACTCGAACGGATGTATACCGTTTCGCCCCGCCAATCTGGCACCCCACGTGCCCGAGGCCACCGCGCTGCCACAAGGGCCCGCGCCACCCAGAAGGTCAGCGCCACAGCGCGGTCCGGGCATCGGCGGGCATGCTCACGGCGAGGCCCAGCGATCTTCCGTTCGGGCGATCCAGTCGCGTAAATGCCTCGCGATCATGGCCTCGCGACGGTAATAGAGGGCATGCTCCCCCGGCGTACTGCCAGGCATGACGACCGTTTCGATCCGCCCACGGGCCACCTGGAACCACCCGTCGGATTTCCTCTCCGCCTGCCAGGCCTCGGTCATGAGCAGCGTCAGATCGACGGCAAGAGGCTCCGGGACACACGTCGGCGCCCGTCCTGGCGGTGGCCCAAGCGGGATGTACCGAGGCCGGCCTGGCTCGCCAGAATCGTCCGCCAACTGCGCCTCGTATAAGAGCATGCCGGCGATGTCCGCGCCCGAGTCGACAAGTTGGCGGGCCACTTCCCAGGCAAATGGCGCGCCACTGCAGATCGCGTAGAGCAGGTACGGCCCCCGATCCTGGATGGTCCGGATTTGCGTCAGATAGTCGGCCGCCGTCGCCTCGACCCAGTCATCCCGGTCGGTCGCGATGTGCGCTTCCTCGCGATGGAACCCGTAGAAGGGGTGGACGCGGCCCACCATCGCGGCGATCTGCGCATCTTTGGCCAGAACCACCCGGCTTCCCCGTCCCCCGGGGAAGACGAAGACCGGTCGCTCGCCGCCTTCCGGCTGCAAGTGAACTACCCAGTCCGGAAAGAACGGCGTAATCCCATCACCGAGGTCCCGATCTGTCCCGGCGCGAAGCTCCGCAATCAGGTCCGCCATCCTGGCCGGGGTCGATGCGGTGAAAAGGATGCGCAGCGGTACGTCGATGCCGATCCGCTCCCCGAGGAGCGCCGCCGCCGTTGTCAGGCCAAGCGAGGTTCCGCCACACGCGATGAAGTCGTCGTCCGGCCCGATCTGCTCGGCCCCCAGGACGGCAGCCCAGATCTCCTGGATGGTGGCAAGCAGCGCCACCCGGGAGTCTGCGCGTAGGTTGCTGTCGAGTCGCGGCGCGGTTTCCGGCACCATCACCCCACCTCAGCCCCTCCACCGCAGAGGCAATGCGCCTGGCTGGATTCCGCCAGAACGCGTTCGAGTAAAGTAGCCGGTGTAGCCGGCCGCCACACTGTCGCGCTCTTCGCCCGGGGTGCGGCGGCATGTGCATCCTGGTCCGCTCAATGACGAATCTCGGCGCACCGGACCATTGGACCCAACGATCAAGGGGTTCCTCGCACACCCGGCACGATCCAGCGTCGGCATGGGATCTTCGCCCCGGCCGCGACGATTGCTTGGCGGCTTGCGCCGATTCCGGCGACAGCGGCCATGGCCACCCAACAACCGCTTGCCCACGCAACTGTACCCAGGCGCGCACTCGTTGTCGCTGTTGGATTGGCTGGCATTCTCGCCGCACTCGCCGCAATCGCCGCAGGAGTCGATAGCCTGCGCGCAGCAGCCGGGAGCCTGGCTACATTCCTCGCGGGATTTGGCGCAACGTTGCAACATCAGCTTCTGCTTGCGCTGGCAGCGGCTTCCATTGCTGAATGCGGGGGAATGAGACTCCAGGGAGCCGCGTGAGGTCGTCGCCCCGCTGGTCGTCCACCTGCCCTCAACCTGCGGGATGCCGCGCGAACCGTGATCCAAGAGCGGGTCAGATCGATCTCTACGTGCGTGTATGTTCTCTGCCCGCCATCCTACAGGAAATAGACGGCGCTGCATACGGTGTGATCGCCACAACGCACCGGTTCTCACCCTCCACGCGCGACGTCGCCAACCGGCGCGCTCTCCGTCGACACGACCGCGTCCGCGATGTACTGCTCGCTCAGAGTCACTCGCTGCACCTTGCCGGTCGTCGTCCGCGGCAGGCGGTCCACGAACCAGATGCGCCGCGGCGCTCTGGAGGGCGCCAGCCGATCGAGCAGGAAGGCTCGCATCTCTCGCGCCGTGGCGGTCATGCCTGGCCGCAGCACCACCGCGGCCACGACATCCTCTCCGAGCCGGGCATCGGGAACGGAAAAAGCCGCCGCCTCGGCCACGGCGGGGTGCTCCAGCAAGATCAGATCGATCTCCTCCGGCGCGATCTGTTCACCGCCGCGGTTGATCTGCGTTGTAGCGCGGCCCGTGATGAAGAGAAACCCGTCCGCATCCAGATACCCCAGATCGCCGGTACGAAACCAGCCACCCGGGGTGAACGCCGCCGCATTCGCCTCCGGGTCGTCCAGGTAGCCGTCCATCACGGTGGGTCCGCGCACCACGATCGCCCCCTCCGTGCCGGTGGGAACGTCCGCACCACCCTGGTCCAGGATGCGGAGCGAAACCGCGAGGGCCCTCCCGACCGACCCGTCGCGCCGCTCCTCGACGGCGGATCCCCACGCCGCGATGGAATGCGCTTCGGTCATGCCGAAGGTATCAAGAATCGTGGCGCACAGACTCCGCTCCGCCTGCATCCGGGTTAGGGGCGTCAGCGGCTGGGTGCCGGCGCGCACTAGCCGCAACCGCGATTGCACCCCGGCGACCCGCTCCCGGCCCGCTGCGGCAGCGGTCGCCAGGATCACGTGCAGATGCGTCGGGGTGAGAAACGTCCACGTCGGACGCTCCACATCGAGCCAGCCACCAAACGCCACCGGGTTGAGCCCCGGCGCGGCAATGCAACACCCCCCGCTCAACACGGCGTTGAGCAGGTTTCCCAGCCCCGAGATGTTGTGCAACCCAGCCGCCAGCAGCAAAATGTCGTCCGACTGCAGCCCGGTGCGCTCAATCGCCGCCCGCGACCCGACCACCAATGCCTGATGGGACCGTGGCACTCGCTTTGGCAACCCCGTCGTGCCCGAGGTGTGCAGCATCGCGGCGGTGCTGTCCGGGGCAACGTCCGGCGCCTCGCCGCCGCTCACCGTCTCCAATCGCGACAGGTCGACAAGCTCGTCCGCGTCAACCGTGGCGATGCCCAACGTCGCGGCAACGTCGCGCACGCGCTCCGCCTCTGCGCCGCCGGTCACGACCAACCGGGGCGGCAGGCGCTCCAGGTCGCGCGTCAACTCGTGGTCCGTCGCCTCAGGAGACAGCGGGACCGCCACGACCCCCATCATGGCGCCCAGCATAGCGATGCAAGCGGCAAACCCAGGGGGCTGCACGAAGGCCACACCTTCCCCAGGGTCAACCCCGAGCGCTCGCAGCCGGGCCGCCACGCCTGCCGTGACGCGAAACAGCTCCCCGTGTGACAGCGCTCGCCCATCGAGCGACCGCAACGCGAGAGCGTCCGGGGTCAGGTCTGCCCAGAAGGCCAGCGCCGCGGGGATGGTTGCGATGGTTTCAGGGAGGAGCAGCCCGCCGTTCACCCGTGGCCAGCTCTCCAGCGCCGCGCCAATTCCCCGCGTTGTACTTTGGTCGACAGCGTGCGCGGCAGAACGTCCACGAACCAGATCCGCCGTGGCACCTTGTGCGGCGCCAGGTGACCGAGCATCCAGGTCCGCAACTCTCGTGGCGACGCCGCCCGCCCCGGCTCCAGAATGACCGCTGCGACGATATCCTCGCCGAACCGTTCATCCGGGACCGCGAAGCAGGCCGCGTCGCTGACCGTGGGGTGGGCTAGCAGCACCGAATCCACCTCGATCGGTGCGATCTTGGCCCCGCCGCGGTTGATAAGCTCGTTGCGGCGGCCGGTGAGGAACAGGAATCCATCCTCATCGAGGTAGCCGGTATCCCCAGTTCGGAACCAGCCTCCGGGCGCGAGTGCCGCTGCCGTCGCGTCCGGGTCGTCCAGGTAGCCGGCGAAGACGCGAGGCGCGTGAAGCCAGATTTCTCCTACCACGCCGGAGCGGACCGCCACGCCCTGTTCGTCAACGATCGCCAG
The DNA here is from genome assembly GCA_963762985.1 of uncultured Chloroflexia bacterium. Classification (GTDB taxonomy): domain Bacteria; phylum Chloroflexota; class Chloroflexia; order Thermomicrobiales; family UBA6265; genus JACCXM01. Next base: position 302,431 of record CAVXMK010000025.1, on the reverse strand, counting down.
CGCCTGCACCGGCTTGCCGACCGAGCCGGGTGGGTTCACGGCCGGTGGAGGCAAGGCCATGGAGATCCTGCCCGCCTCGCTGGAGCTGTAGCTGGGGAGGACCGGGCCACCCAGCCGTTGGGCCAGTTCCTCGCGGACCTCCGACGAAATCGCCGCCGACGTGGCGCGCACGAACCGCAGCGGCACCGATTCCGACGCCGGCCGGCCACGCAAATACCGCGTCAACAGTTCCAGGAATCCCGATGACGCCTGCATCCAGGTGGGACGCTCCGCGCGCATGGCGCTCCAGACGCAATTCGGATCAAGCGCCTCCGGGACAATCAACGCCGAGCCGGCCACGATTCCTTGCAGCAGCGTAGACGTTCCCAGGGAAACGCTCATCGGCGACACCGCTACCCCCCGGTCCCCCGGCCCGAGACCGTACGCGTCGCGGTGTTCCCTGCCGGAGATCATCAGACCGCCGTGGAAATACGGCACGCGCTTCGGCTTCCCCGTCGTCCCCGAGGACTGGCTCACGATCGCGATGTCCCCCGCATCCGGTCTCAGGTGCGCCGCTCCCCCGGAGTCGCCCACATGGGCTCCCTCGAGCGCAAGCAGACCGTCGCTGGCGCGGAGTTCGAGAACCGCGGTCCCGTGTCTTGCCAGAACCTCCCGCACCCCTGGCAGGGGAGACGCCACGATCACCGCTGCCGCGTTCAGCCCCGTCAGGGCGCTGCCCAACTCCGTCGTCGTCAGCGAAGCATGGAGCGGCACCGCGATCGCCGCGCAGGCCGTACACAGCAGCGCCAGGGCGAGCCGCGGCCCCTCTGGCAGGAGCAGGACGACGCGGTCACCCCGTCTGACGCCGCGGCAGTGCAGCGCCGCGGCCAAGGCTTGGGCGTTCTGCCACAGCGCGGCAGAGGTGACGACGGTCCCCTCGTGCCCGATGACCGCTGGCATCCCGGGCGTGGTCTCGGCCCAGAACGCCAACGCTTCCGGGACGGACCGTACCGCGTCGGGGAGGCGCGGGGCGCCGCTCATCCCCGCGCCTCGAGCCAGCGCCGGGTCAGCTCGCCACGCTGCACCTTGCCCGACGCGGTGCGCGGCAGGTCGTCCACGAACCAGATGCGGCGCGGCGCCTTTTGCGGCGCCAGCCTATCCAGCAGCCACTTTCGCAGCTCGCGGGGCGTCGGCGCGACACGGTCCTCGGCGACGACCGCGGCCACGATGTCCTCACCCAGGCGCTCGTCGGGAACCGCGAAGGTCGCGGCCACTTTGACCGCGGGATGGGCGAGCAACACGGCGTCGACCTCGGAGGGGGAAATCTTGGCTCCGCCCCGGTTGATCAGCTCCTTGAGTCGCCCGGTGAGGAAAAGGAACCCATCCGCATCCAGGTAGCCCACGTCTCCAGTCCGGAGCCACCCGTCCGGCGTGAAGGCGACCGCGTCAAGCTCGGGATCGTCCAGGTACCCGGAGACGACCGACGGGCCACGCACCCAGAACTCGCCTTCCGCCCCGGGAGCAACATCCGCACCTTCGGCGACGATCCTGATCTCCTGCATGGGCCGTCCGGACGATCCGGGTTTGGACGTGGCGGGCGGAGGCAGCGCCGTGGCGATGATGCCTGTCTCGCTCGTGCTATACGCGGGCAGGATTGGCGCGCCCAATCGTGCGGCCAGCTCGTCGCACGTCTCCGCGGCGATCGGCGCGGCGGTGACGCGCACGAACCGCAATGAGGACGGCGCTGGCCGCGTGGGGTGGCGTCGAAGCCAACGCAGCAGCAGTTCCAGGAACCCGGCCGGCGCGTGCATCCAGGTTGGACGTACTGTTTCGATGGCCGCCCAGAGATCGTCCAGTTCGGGAGAAGCCGGGAAGATGAGCGACGACCCGGCCGCGATCCCGTGCAGCAGCGCCGTGCGGCCCATCGACACCGTCATCGGCGCGACGGCCAACGCGCGGTCCCGCCCGTCCAACCCGAAGCGATCGCGATGCCGGCGACCGCTTTCGACAATTCGCTCGTGCATGCGGGGTACACGTTTGGGCCGCCCGGTTGTGCCAGACGTCTGGCTGATGACCGCGGTGTCGCCCGGTTGGGGCCAGGAGAACGGCGGGGCGGGCGTCGAGAGTTCGAATCCCGTCTCGCCGGGCCGCGGACGCGCCGGTTCGAGGTCGATCGTTGCCACGCCGAGGCGATCCAAGCTGTTTCTGACCGCGGCGGACAGCTCGGCTGTCGTGACCGCCCCGGCGGCGTTCAGCCCGCCTAGCGCAACCGCGACCTCCGACGCGGTGAGGGAGGCGGCAAGCGGCACAGCGACCGCGGCGGACATGGTTCCGAGCATCGAGACGGCGAGAGCCGGGCCCTCCGGCACGAGGAGAACAACCCGGTCGTCCCGGCCGAACCCGGCACGGTCGAGCGATTCGGCCAGGGCGAAGGCGCCCAAGCACAGATCGGCGTACGTGGTGACGGCGTCTCCCGGCTTGATGAGCGCGGGCGCGTCCGGCGTCTGCTCCGCCCAGAACGCCAGTGCGTCGGGGATGGTCTGGATCGTCTCGGGAAGCAGGGGCGCCACCATCATCCAAGCTCTTCGTGCCAACGCCGAGCCAACTCCCCGCGCCGCACCTTGCCGGTCTGCGTCCTCGGGAGCGCGTCGATCAACCAGATCCGCCGGGGAGTCCTGGACGGCGAAAGCGATCCGAGCATCCAGGTGCGCAGTTCGCGCGGTGAGGTGCTCATCCCCGCGCGAACGACAACCGCCGCCACGACATCCTCACCGAATCGCGCGTCGGGCACGGCGAAGACGGCCGCCTCCGCTACGGCCGGATGGCTCTGCAGCACGAGATCGACTTCGACCGGGGCGATCTTCTCTCCGCCGCGGTTGATCAGCTCGTTCACGCGGCCACGCAAGAAGAGAAAGCCGTCCTCGTCGAGATAGCCAAGATCCCCGGTGCGGAACCAGCCGCCGGGAAGAAACGCGGCGGCGTTGGCCGCGGGGTCATCCAGATACCCCGAAAAGACCGTCGGCCCGCGCACCACGACCGCCCCCACCAACCCCGGCGCCACATCTTTATCTATATCATCGAGGATGCGCACCGAGATGGTTTCGGGCACAGGCCGGCCGCACGAACCCGGGCGGCGGTCCTCCGGACCCGGTCCGCTCTTGGCGATGTTGCTCGCTTCGCTCATGCCATAGCCTTCGAACACGGTGGCGCCGAAGAACTGCTCGGCGCGCTCCGTCGTCCCTGGCGTCATCGGCTGCGCCCCGGCACGGATGGCGCGTAGCCGCGACCCGGGTTCGGCCGGGGACGGTCGACCAGACCTCGCGGCAACGTCCAGAATCATGTTCAGCTCGGTCGCATTCAGCAGCGCCCACGTCGGCCGGTGGTCGGCCACCCAATCGAGGACCAGCGCGGGGTCGAACCCCGGAGCCAACACGCACGACCCGCCGGTCAGCAATGCGAAGAGCATGTTGCTCAAACCGGCGTTGGTGTACACCCCGGTCACCAGCAACGCGACATCCTGTGGCGTGAGTCCGGTCGTTTGCCGCGCCGCCCGCGCGGCCACCACGAAGGAGCGATGGTTCCTGAGGACACGTTTCGGCAGCCCCGTCGTCCCCGAGGTATGGAGGATCGCGGCGATGCGCTCGGGGGTTGCCGGCTGCAGGTCCGCCTCCGGGAGTGGCGCGCCGGGATCCGCCACCAGCTCACCAACGGCCATCGTGGCGAGACCCATCGCCGCGGCAACCTGGTGACACGACGCCTCCCCTGGCGCATCGGTCACGAGCACCTTTGGCCGAAGGCGTTCCAGATCCCGCGTCAATTCGAAGCCGGTCGCTGCAGGGTTGAACGGCACGGCAACACCCACCGTCATTGCTGCGACCAGCGCCACACAGGCCTCCTCGCCACCATGCAGCGACACCGCGATCTGGTCATCGCCCCGGATACCAAGTGAGCGAAGGCGCCTCGCGGCCCCGGCGACGGCTCCCTGCACCTGGCCATGCGTCAATCCGTGACCGGAGACAGAGCAGACCGCGGGCGCATCAGGGGTGCGTTCCGCCCAATAGGTCAATCCTTCGGGGATGGTCTCGATCGCGTCGGGCAGACGAGGCGAAGGTATCATCCAACCTCCTCACTCCAGCGCCGCGCCAACTCGCCACGTTGCACCTTGCCGGTTGGCGTGCGCGGGAGCGCCGCGATCATCCAGATTCGACGCGGCGACCTGGACGGCGACAACCGATCGAGCATCCAGGAGCGCAACGCGCGGGACGCCACACGCATCCCCGGCCGGATGACGACCGCCGCCACCAGGTCTTCGCCGAACCGCGCATCGGGGACGCCGAACACCGCCGCCTCCGCCACTGCCGGATGATCCTGCAACACGCGATCGATCTCCGCCGGGGCGATGTTCTCTCCCCCGCGGTTGACGATCTCGCTCGTGCGGCCCAGCAGGTAGAGGAACCCATCCTCGTCGAGATACCCGACATCGCCGGTGCGGAACCAGCCGCCCGGCAAGAACGCGGCGGCGTTTGCCTCGGGGTCTTCGAGGTAGCCCGTAAAGACGGCCGGACCCCGCACCACGACCGCCCCCGGCGTGCCGGGCGCCACATCGGCATCCGCCGCGTCGAGGATGCGCAGCGTCACCGACTCGGCCATCGGGCGACCGCACGAACCGGGACGGCGGTCCTCCAGACCAGGTCCGCATTTCGCGATGTTGCTGGCCTCGCTCATGCCATAGCCCTCGAACACGGGCGCGCAAAAACTCCGTTCGGCCCGCTCCGCCGTTCCGGGCGTCATCGCCTGCGATCCGGCGCGGATGAATCGCAAGCGGGAACCGGCGCCGGCTACGGTGACACGGCCCACTCTGGCGGCGGCATCCAGGATCAGATTCATCTCGGTCGCATTCAGGTAGGTCCACGTCGGCCGGTGCGCCGCGAGCCAGCCGGGATACCGGGCCGGGTCGAGCCGTGGCGCAATGACACACGACCCTCCGGTCAGGAGCGCGAAGAGCGTGTTGCGCAACCCGGCATTCGTACACACCCCGGACACGAGGAGCGCGACGTCCTCCGGCGTCAGACTGGAACTCTGCCGCACCGCCCTCGTAGCCGCAAGGAACGAGCGGTGGTTGCGCGGGATGCGCTTCGGCATGCCTGTGGTCCCTGAGGTGTGCAGGATTGCGGCGATCCTGTCGGGGTGCGCTGGGGGCAGGCTGACGGCGGGTGCCACGTCTGTGTCTGCGGCGGCCACCAGATCGCTTACCGGGATCGTGTCGATACCCAGCGCGGCCGCCACCTGGAGGCAGATCGCCGCGTCCGGGGCGTCGGTCACGAGGACGCTTGGCCGGAGGCGTTTCAGATCCCGGGTCAATTCGTGCCCAGTTGCGGCCGGGTTGAACGGTACGGCTATGCCCGCCGCTATCGCCGCGAGCAGCGCCACCGGGGCATCGTTTCCGCCCCGCACCGACAGAGCAACACGGTCATCGCCCCTGACCCCCAGCAACCAGAGTCGTCGCGCTGAGCGGGCGGCGGCCTCCTGCAACTCGCCGTGCGACAGCCAGCTCCCATCGACGGAGCAGACCGCTGGCGCGCCAGGGGTACGCTCGGCCCAGTAGGCCAGCCCTTCGGGGATGGTCTCGATCGTGTCGGGCAGACGCCCGCTCTCGCTCACCGCTGCGCCTCGCTCGACGCCCGCACAAGCGCCATCGCGTCACGTTCCGGCTTTGCCCAATGAGTTAGCGATTCGGAATAGGATGTTGCCCATTCAGGCGCGGCGCTCACGGCGTCCCCCAGCGCTCCTCGGCCTGGACGATCCAATCCCGAACGTGCGCGGCGATGGTGGCCTCCCGGCCCGCGTAGAGGTTATGCGCGCCCGGCGAATCGCCCGGCATCAGCACCCGCTCGACGCGCCCGTGCACCAGCGGCGCCCACCCATCCGAGCGGCCGCGGCGGTGCCAGGCTTCGGTCATGAGCAGAGTGAGATCGATCGGCAGTGGCTCCGGCGCGTACGGCGGTACGAGTCCGGGCAGGGCCTTCCGCGACTCCGGGACAACCGGCGTGATATCCGCGTGCCCCGCCCGCAGCGGAGCCTCAAAAAAGAGCATCCCGCCGATCGTCTCGCCCGCGGCCAGGAGTTGCGCCGCCGTCTCCCAGGCCAGCGCGCCCCCGCTGCAAATCCCGTAGAGGAGATACGGACCCGAGCCCTGCAGCGTCCGGATTTGCTCGACGTAGGCGGCGGCCATGGCCGAAACGGTATGGCCTCCGCGTGGAATCCGCTGCCGGTCGCGACGGAACCCGAAAAAGGGATGCTGCCGTCCCACGAGGGCCGCGATCTGCGCGTCGCGGTGCAGGATCCACTTTCCGCCCAGCCCGCCCGGAAAGACGAACACCGGTGTCCCCGCGCCTTCGGGCTGCAGCGTGACCACCCAGTCCGGGATAAAGGGCGTCGTCCCGTCGATCGGGAGCAATGCCGGGCCGGTGCGCAACTCGGCGATCAACTCGGCCATCTCGGTCGGCGTGGGAGCCTCGAACAACGCCCGCGGTTGCAGATCGATTCCGATTCGCGACCCCAGGAGGTCCACCGCGGACGGCACAAGCAGGGAATGACCGCCCAGGTCGAAAAAATCGTCCTCCGGCCCGACGCGTTCCACCCCAAGAATCTCGGCCCAGGTCCGCTGGATGACGCCGACCTGCGATGCCTGGGTGCTCGCCACGCTCGCCCGCTCCGTCGTCATCGCCCACCTCATGGGCCATCCTTTTCTGTATCCTGAAGTCTATCCCCATAGCCCGGGCCGACGCCGCGCTCCACCCGCTCTCCCGCCCTCCGCCTCGTCACGGCGCGGCCGCCTCCAGTAATGCCAGGTACGCCGCGGCGCTCTCCTCCCCCACGATCGCCCGCACCACCGTCTCGTCCAGCCCGCTGGCGAAAGGCGCGAGCCCGGCCTGGATCTCCTCCCGCGTGTCGCCGACCACCGCGGTCTGCTCGGCCGGGGTGCCCATGCGGGCGAAGTTCGCGGCATACGCCGGGTAGCTCGCGTACCGCCCCGCCTCCTCGGCGAAGACCTCCCGCGCGCCCGGCCCGAAAACCGTGCGCACGTACCCCAGGATCAACGGCCGCGGCCGACCGGCCTCCCGCGCCGCCTCATCGGTGATCGCCGCCGAGGGCGCCACGTACTCCGCGGTCAGCCAGTTCAGAAGCACCCCGTCCGCCTCTTCGCCGGCCAGGGCGCACATCAGCGGTCCCAGCGCGCCGACGACCACCGGCGCCTGCACCCGCTCCTCCAGCAGACGCGCCCCGTCCCGCACCCGTTCCAACCCGCCCCGCGGATTGCCCGACCCGATCCCGAGCAACACCCGCTCCTGCGGCAACTCCAGTTCCGCGACGCGGCGGGCGATCTCTTCCGCCGGTTGCCGGTCCAGCGGGATCACCCCGACGCCCAGCCGAATCTCCGCCGTGGCGTCGGCCGCGACCCGCAGCGCGGCCAACCCGTCGCCGTGCGGCGTGTCGTTGACCCAGAACGTGTGATACCCGGCCGCTTCCGCCGCCGGGGCCAGGATGCGGATGATGTCGTGCGGCAACGCCCCCGCCACGCCGAACCCTCGCCAACCCGCTCGCCGTCGCTCGCTTTCCGCCATCGCCAATCGCCCTCCGGTATTCATCCGCGGGTATATCGCTGCTCGAAACCATAGTGTCCAACGTTGATGCGCAGCGCGCTACCGGAGCCGATGGCGCCGAGATGAGGTAGCTACTTGAGACGGATTCCGGCGCTGGCACACTTCGTGCAACGCAGGTAAGCATAAGCTAGCCGGCGATCGGCGCCTCCACCTGGCCGACCATCACGCTTGTGAGGTCAAACGCGTACGCATCTTCCGGCGGCTTACCCAAAACCCAAGGGCGCGTGACGCCCACACCATCCCACGGTGACCCCGGCTACCCAGCCGGGGTCCCTTCATGCCCTCATCGTGTTATGCTGAACGCGGTGAAGCATCTCGGCTCAGCGGCGCGCCCATTCCCAAGGACCGAAATGCTTCGCCCGCGGGCTCAGCATGACACCACCATGACATCACTTGGTGCTTGCAGCCCCGGTGCGGACCCGCTCAGTCGCGACTCAAAAGGTGATCGACGGAGATCGCCCCTGGCCCCGTGATCGCCAGCGCGGCGGCGACCAGGCCCAGCAGCAAGGGAAACTCGTAGCCGCCTTGCCCGTAGAACCCCTGCGGCCAGTGCGCCTTGCGCGCGGCCACGGCCATGTTGGCTGCCGCGGCCAGTCCGGCCGGTCGCGTGAAGGCTCCCAGCATCAAACCGAGCCCGCCGCCAAATTCGGCCAGGCCGGCGAGCACGGCCGCCACTTGCGGCTCCGGCACGCCCATCTGCGCCAGCGCCTGCGCGAACGACTCCGGCCCGCCCCCCTGCACTGCTTCCCCAAAGTTCGGGCCCAGCACCTTGGCCGCCGATTCCGACGGCGTCTTCTCCGGTCCGCCGAAGAGCTTTGGGTAGCCATGCGCCATCAATGTCGCCCCGGCGCCCAGCCGCAGCAATAGCAATCCCAGATTCTGGTTGGGTCTCATCGTCTCGTCTCCCGGGTGTCGCTTCGGACTCGACGCCGCAGCCTGCCCCGCTCACGCAACTCGCGGACCAGCACACGCCATCTGCCCATGTCCCCATCGACGTGGCCGACTCAGGTTGCGACCGACTCCGCCGTCGTCGCCGGAGACCACCCTTCACGGAGCTCGAACATGTGCGCCATGTCCACGATCGCCCGCCTCCGGTCATCCGGCTCCGGCAGGAAGGTTGTGATCATCACCTCATCCGCCTGGCCACGCTCGGCCAGCTCGCTGACCTGGCGATACACCTCGTCCGCGTCCCCCACCAGCGAGCGCATCGGCATGGAGGCGATCAACTGCCGTTCTGCGGCTGTGAAGGGGTACGCCTTCGCTTCCTCCAGCGTCGGGTACGTCCCGAGTTGCCCACTGCGCAACCGCACCAGCAGCAGATCGTTGACCAGCGACAGTTCGCGGGCATGCTCCGCCGTCTCGCCCACGGTGACCGAGACGGTCAGAATCGCCCACGGCTCCGGGTACCGCTCCGAAGGCACGAACGACGCCCGGTAGTCGCGCAGCGCCGACACCGCCCCCCGGCCATTGATGTGCGCGGCGAAGGCGTACCCCAACCCGGCCTGCGCCGCCAGCCGGGCGCTGAAATCGCTCGACCCCAGGAGCCAGACGGGAGGGAGCTGGGTGTCGACCGGAACGGGGCGGATGGTACGGAAGGGATGATCGCCCGGGAACGTGCCATCGTCGAAGGCAAGCAGTTCGGCCAGTTGCTCGGGGTAGTCGTCGGCGCTCATCGCCTCTGCCGAGCGGCGCATGGCGAAGGCGGTGATCGTGTCGGTGCCAGGCGCACGCCCCAGCCCCAGATCGATCCGTCCCGGATGCAATGCCTCCAGCAGGCGGAACGTCTCGGCGATCTTGAGCGGCGCGTGGTTCGGCAACATCACGCCGCCGGCCCCCACCCGTATCCGGCTGGTGCGGCTGGCGACATGCTCGATCATGATCTCCGGCGCGCCACTGGCCAGCCCCGGCGAATTGTGGTGCTCGGCGTACCAGACCCGGTGATACCCCAGTCGATCCGCCAGCATCGCCAGCTCGACCGACGTCTGCACCGCCTCGGTGGACGACGACCCAGCCACGATCGGCGTCAGGTCAAGAAGCGAGAGAGGACGGGACACGCAAAGTCCTTTCAATTCGAGACGGCGAGACGGCAAGTCGACAAGGAGAGCGACGGATGTTGAGCGTACCGGACGTCGGCGCCGTCTGGCTATCGGCATTCGCCTTGCCGTCTCGCCGTCTTTCGTCAGGCAGCCGGCACCGGCGCCGGATCGGCATTCCGCCCCGGCAGCCGGATGAGGCGCGCCGTGCGCTCCCAGCCGAAAGCCCAGGTCAGCGCGATCAGGCCAAAGGCGATGTTGAAGACGAACAGGATCGCGGCCTGGGAGAGCGAATAGGCCGTGATCACCTCGGTCGGGGCGACGCCGCGCAGGGCGACCAAATCGAACGCCTGCGTGGTACCGAACCCACCCGGCGTCACCTGCACCGTACGGGCGATGCCGTGCGAGACGTTGACCCGCAGCAGCGTCTCCAGCGACACCGGAATGGCAAATGCGGCCAGCAACGTTCCGGTCACCGCCCAGCGCAGGGCGAAGGCGAGCAGGGTCGGGAAGACGACGAGCGCCAGGTATCGCCGCGGCGTGCGCAGGATCGCGCCACCTAGCGCCATCTCGGCCACGAACCCGCGCATCCACTCGCGCCCGTACCGCAGCACCGCCGCCACGAGGAGCACCACGATCGCCGTGAGGACGACGGCCAGCAGCGTGCGTTCCGTATAGACGGACGCCACGCTCGCGGCGAATCCGCCTGTGCCGAGCCCGGCCGTCACCGCGCCGAACAGCAACAGCAGCACCGTACCCAGGATGGTCGAGGAGATCCCCTGCACCACCCGCGTCGCCAATACGGCGGTGGTGCTGAGATCGGGGAAGGCGACCCGGTAGAGCCCCAGCACCGCAAACCCGCCGAACTTGGGCGGAACCACGGCGAAGATGCCGACACCGCCCTGCACCACCCCCAGCATCTGCCGGAAGCTGATCTGCTGCTCCGGATACGCGGCGCGCAGCACGGTCTTCCAGGCCGCGGCGTTGAGACTGACCTCCGCCGCCTTGAACGTCAACGCCAGCACCACGAACGGCAACGGAATGGCCGCGATGAGCACCCAGACCTCGGCGAACCAGCTCCAGGGATCGAGACTCTGGCGCCGCACGAACGCGATTGAGGCCAGCAACACGGCGAATCCCAGCGCAACCGTGGCGATGCGAATCATCGCCCGCTTGCGTGCTGCCTCACTGCGCTCTGCTGCAATTCCATTCCCGGCGAGGACACTCACGCCCTACTCCTGCGGAACATTACGGCGCGGCCACATGCCGCGCCATGGCGAACCGTTGCTCTGCTGCATCGCCTATTGTGCTACGAGCCATGAGCTATGGGCTATGGGATTCTGGCCGTCGTGTTCCCGCGCCCGCCGTCTCGCCGTCTCTCCGTCGCTCCGCCTAGCCGGCCGTGACTGATAGCTGATAGCTGATAGCTCATAGCTCATAGCCCGCCTAGAACAACAACGGCACCTGCCGGAACCCGCGCAGAAAACTCCCGCCCCACATGATCTCGTCGGCAGGGACGGCCAGACGCAGGTCGGGGTAGCGGCGGATGAGGGTCTCGAACGCCACCTGCCCCTCCACGCGGGCCAGCGGCGCGCCCAGGCAGACGTGGATCCCCTTGCCAAAGGCGACGTGCCGGTTGGCCTCCTCACGGGTAATGTCGTACGCATTGGGGTCAGCGAATCGCTCCGGGTCCCGATTGGCGCTGGCCAGCCCCACCGTGACGTGGTCGCCCCGCGCGATCGGCGTGCCCGCGATCTCCAGATCCTCCTTCGCCAGGCGACGGGCAATGAAGTCGACCGGGCCCCAGTAGCGCAGCGTTTCTTCGACCATGTTCTTCGCCAGACTGGGATCGGCCTGCATCTTCGCCAGTTGCTCCGGGTGCGACAGCAGCGCCACCACGCCGTTCCCGACCAGATTGACCGTCGTCACGTGGCCGGCGAGGTACATGAGGAAGACCGTCGCCAGCATCTCCTCCTCGGTCAGGATGTCGTCGTCCTCCGTGATGTGGACCATGCGACTGATCATGTCGTCGGTCGGCGCCTGCCGTTTCCGCTCGAACAACTCGGTCAGGTAGGCGGTGAACTCGCGCAGACCGGCGCGAACCTCCTCCTGCGCTGCCTTGTCGCCAGCGCGGTCGACGCGCAGCAGGTTCTGCGTCCAACCGCGGATCTGCTGGCGATCTTCGCGCGGGATGCCGAGCATGTCGCTGATGACCGCCACCGGGAATGGGTACGCCAGCGCCTCGATCAACTCCATGCGCCGGTTCGGCGCCTCTTCCCCACGCGCCGCCGCTTCCTGCTCGGCGCGATCGAGCAGATTGTCGACGATCTGCTGGATACCAGGCCGCATCGCCTCCATGCCACGGCCGGTGAAACTCGGCTGCACCAACTTGCGGATACGGGTGTGGTCGGGAGGATCGATGTTGAGCAGACTCCGCGTCAGGGGCCGGAACTCCTCCGGCGCCTCCGGCGCCTGCTCTCGCTCCTCCGAGGTCATCAGCGTCTGGGGATCAACCGCGAACCGATCGTCGAACAACGTGGCGACCACGTCGTCGTAGTCGGTGACGAAAAAGGCTTCGCTGTTGAAAAAGCGGTCGCGGGGCGTGCTGGTCTCCTCCGTCTCGCGGCCGGTGCTGAACCGCACCCGCGCCACCGGCCCCGCCTCGCGCAGCCGATCGTAGGTGTCGTACGCGGTCGCCATGAACTGCGAGTCGGTGATGTTGATCTCGGTCAGGCCATCCGCGCCCCCCGTGTCGTGGCTCTGCGCGCCATCCGACACCACGCGCGTCTCCTGCCTTGTCGTCGCCATGGACTGGTCCTCCGTCAGCATTGCTGGTCTCTCAACGGCCCCCGGTCCATCCGGTGGCCCGACAGGTGCACGGTTCATCGAAAAAGGGGCGGCTCCAGCGCGCCGGGTCGTGCGGGAGCAGATCCCGCATCGTTCCGCTCGTCCTCGTCCCAGATCGGCAGCTGCTCATCCACACAGAACGGCTCGTCCCCAGGCATGCGCGCGTTCAGATCGGCAAACGCGCGTTGGAGAAGTGCGAGTGACCGCTCCAGCTCCCCCAGCTCCGCGGGGGATGCCGACAGGAGTTGCGCGGCCATGTCCACGGTCAAACCGCGCTCCATCTCGTCGCTCGCGCGCACACCTGCGTCGGTCAACACCAGGCGCAGCCTGCGCCGGTCGTCGGGATCCGCCTCCCGCCGCACGAGTCCGCGCGCCTCCAGCCGGTCGACGATGCCGGTGATGACGGCCGGCGTCACCTGCCAGAGGCGAGCAAGCTCTCCCGGCGACGTGGCGCCGTCGCGAATACCGCGCAAGGCGGCAAACTGGCGCAGGCTGATCCCCAGATCGACCCCGGCCAACGTGACCCGCGCCGTCACGAACCGGCGCAGCAGCGGGAGCAGATCGAAGATGTGGGCGGCACACGCGTGCGCGCGCAACCGCCGGAGCTCGTTCTCGCTCATGATGGGCCCTGCCCCGACCTCGTTCTCCATGGGCTGCAATTTACCACGCAAACTATTTACTTAGCAAACAACACCTGACCCCAGAGGATCGCTCTGAAAATTTCCCGACCGGCGATGCCGCGCACCTCGGCTATGCTGGGCGCAAGTTCGTTGGCTCGAGCGAGAGGCGTTGGCGAGGCAGCCGATACCGGTTGCCGCACGGCAGGAGGGAAGCAGATCGTGAGTGCGCAGCATCCCGTGGTTGGCTCGTGGCGGATCGCCGTCGATGTCGGGCACGTCCACGGCCCAATGAACCTGGCCATCCTGTCCGTGGACGGCACGGTGCTGGTCGCATTTCCCTCCCCCACCCCGGCCGCCCCGGGCGCCAGTTACCAACTCGAATACTGGACCCCGGCAGTCGGCTCCTGGCAGCCAGCAGGCGACCGCGGCGCGACGATGATCTTCGAGGCCCTCGGCGTCGACGAGCACGGCGCAGCAATCGGCACGCACACGATCACCGCGACTGTCGACGCCGACGCCGGCGGACAGGGCTGGAGCGGTCCCTTCACCATCACCATCGCCGGTCCCGACGGTGCGACGACGGCAACGGTGTCGGGAACGGTGACGGCCACCCGCATCTCGCCCTGACTGGGCATGCGCGCGTTCGTGTTGCGGGAGCGTGCTGAGAAGCGAGCTGCGACGACAGGGGCGGTTATCGGTACGATAACGTCAGCCAGACGATTCGTGAATCTCACGGTGAAAATTTAGCTCCAGGTTCGATTCCACCCTCCTGATCAGCGTCCAACAGCCCAGGAGTAGGCACTTCTGAAGGCAAAATTGGCCCCGGAATGCGGCATCGCGTGGTAGTCTGACCCGGAAACCCCGTTGGATTTGCCGTGCCGGATGTCGAGTACCATCGATGAGGATGCCCGTTCGGCCACCGCGAACTTCTCCCTGGCGAGCGTCCGTCGTCACGCGCCTCGTTTGCTGGCTCTGTGTCCTCTGCCTAGTGCTTCCTCTGGGGTTCGTCCCCATGCTGCCGGTGGAGGACGCGGCCGCCGCCAAAGCGACGCTGCAACGCGCCCTGAACCAGGCCGTAACCGGCAAGATGGGCTCGCCACCCCCGGCCGGCATCGAAATCTCCGTCTTCAAGAAGGTCGACAAGTGGCGCTACGGCACCGTCGCGGTGCGGGTGCCCGAGTCGGTCCAGGATCGGAGCCCCGAGGCCTTCCTCTTCGTCGCCCGCAAGCGCGGCCAGAGTTGGGACGCCGGAGTGGAAGGGACCGCCGCGTTCGCCCGGCTGCTCGCTCGCTCCCCGAACAGCCTCGTACCCACGCAAGTGCGGAACCTGTTCGCTCCGGACGCGGACATCTCCATTGAGGGGGACGGCGCCGCCCTGCTCGGCTTGCCGTGGGAAATCGGCAAATCGTGGTACATGGGTGGCGGCCCACACAGCAACTCGGGCAACGGCACCCGGCCCCGCAGCGCGCTCGATTTCAGCGCCCGCTCGGGCGACCCCAAGGAGGTCCGCGCTTCCGCCGACGGTATCGCCTTCGTTCCCTGCCAGAATTTCGTGCGCGTCAACCACGCCAACGGCTGGCAAACGGGCTACTACCACCTCACCGGGATCGCCGTCAGCAACAACCAACCGGTCACGCGCGGCCAGGTGCTGGGTTTGGCTTCGGGCGCGACCGACTGCGGCGGCTGGTCCAGCGGCCCCCACGTCCACTTCACCCTGCTGCGCAACGGCGCCCACCAGGAGATCGACGACCGCGACCTCGGGGGCTGGACGGTCGAGGAAGGCGCCAGCGACTACCAGGGGTGCCTGATCAAGGGCACGACGCAGGCCTGCGCCGCCAGTGGTTTGATCCTCAACGACGGCACGATCGGCAGCGGCGCGACGCCAACCCCAACGCCATCGCCATCGCCATCGCCAACGGCGACTCCTTCGCCAACCCCGATGCCACCAACCGCTACCCCCTTGCCGACGCCGACTGCGACCCCTCTCCCCACGGCCACCCCGACAGCGACGGCGACGCCGGTGCCTCCCACGGCAACCCCATCGCCGACTCCGGTCCCGCCCACCCCGCCGCCAACGCCAAGTCCAACGCCCGTTCCGCCAACCCCGACCAGCACCCCGTCGCCGACGCCCGCGCCTCCGACGGCCACACCGCTCCCCACGGCCACGCCGACAGCGATCCCGCCGACACCAACGCCGACGCCTGCGCCTCCGACCCCAACCCTGGTTCCACTAACGCCCACACCAATCCCGCCGACCGCGACGCCCACGCCGGTGCCCCCGACCGCGACACCCATGCCGAGCCCGACTCCCGTGCCCCCAACCGCGACGGCGACGCCTATCCCGCCCACCGCCACCCCGTCACCGACGCCGGTGCCGCCTACTCCGACGCCGATTCCGCCACCCGCCGCGCCGGTCCTGACGGCCCCTGACGACGACAACATCTTTCCGGAGGGTGCCTCCATCGACCTGAACTGGACCGCGGCAGGGCCGGGCGTCGAATACTTCACCGAGGTCGACGGGGGGCCGTCCGGCGCCGGGTCGTTCGGCCCGCAGGGCTCCTCCTTCCAGGAGATCGGCCCACTCCCCGCGGGCTACGACTACACGTGGCGCGTGAGGGCCCGCGGCCCCGGCGGCGACGGTCCCTGGAGCGAGCCGCGCGACTTCTCGGTGCGGCTGGCCACGCCCACGGAGATCCAGACCACGGCGCTCTCCTGCACCGAGGTCCGCCTGACCTGGCGCGACAACTCCGAGAACGAAGACGGCTATCTCGTCTACCGCGACGGCGCCCTCGTCGGCCAGACCGGTGCCAGCGAAACGGCGTTCGTGGCGCGCGACCTGGCCGGAGGCGCCGATCACCCCTTCGCCGTTCGCGCCTACCGGGCAACCCACGAATCGGCGGCCAGCAGCGTGGCCACGACCGCGACCCCACCCTGCGACACCACCCCGCCGTCAGGCGATTGGCTCTCCCCCACCGGCGGCGCCACCATCCGGCAGGACACGGTGCTCCTGGAAGCGACCGCGGACGACAACGGCAGCGGCATCGACCGGGTCATCTTCCGCGGCCGGTGGAACGGCGCGTGGCGGGATCTGGCCTCCCTCACCGCCCCACCTTTCCGCCACAACTGGGATCTCTGTCAAGCCGGAGTGCCGGACGGCCCCCTCGATCTGCGCCTGCATATCGTCGATCACGCCGACAATGAGACAGTCGAGGCGATCGGGGTCGTCAAGCGCGTCAACTGCGCCCCGAACCAGCCACCAGACACGCCGCGCATCGCCTCTCCAGACGAGGGGTCGCGGGTCGTTGGCGACGCGCCAATCGCCGTCGTCACCAGCGACTCCTACGACACCCCGCAAGAATTGCGAGTCGAGGTCCGCATCGACGACGGAGGCTGGACCGACACCACGTACGACACCCAGAGCGGTCGCCACGTCGCCGTCTGGAATACCAACGGCAACCCCGACGGCCTTCATACCGTCCGCGCGCGAGCCACCGACAGCGGCGACAGCACGGCGATTGCCGATCCGGTCGAAGTCGTCGTTGACAACATCGACGAGCCTCCCGCGGCCGATGCCGGGCCAGACCAGACGATCTTCGACACCGACGAATCTGGCGCCGAATCGGTGACGCTTGACGCCGAGGCCAGCACGCACGATCCGCAGCGCACCGCCACCTTTGCCTGGAAGGGCCGCTGGGACAATCGCCCACCCGTCTCGCTCGGCTCCGGCAAGCGGCTCACATCCAATCTGCCGGTCGGCACCCACGTCATCACGATGGTCGTCACCGACAGCCTCGGCAACCAGGACGACGACGAGGTAGTCATTGCCGTTAGCCCACCCCCGGACACCAACGCGCCGACCGCGGCCTGGAGCACGCCCCCCGCGGGCGCGACGATCACCGAGCGCACGCTCATGCTGGGCGCGACCGTGTCCGACACCGGGGGCAGCGGACTCAAAGAGATCGTCTTCCGGGCGCGGTGGGGCGGCGAATGGCACACCCTCGCGACAATCCGCCACGCCCACTCTCCAGTCGGGTACCGGTGGGATGTCTGCGCTGACGATGTTCCCAACGGGGACGTCGAGCTCGCAATTCGCGCCATCGACAACGCCGGCAACCAGTTCAACACGCCCACCCGGACCGTCACCAAGCGCTTCGTGTGCGCCCCCGCCGATCCCAGGCTGGACCTCTCGCCGCCCGAGGCAGCACGGGGTGACGCGGTGCAGATCACCGCGAGTGGGTTCGCGTCTGGCGAGACCATCACCGCCTCCCTGGTTCAGGAGCAGAAGCCAAAGACCAAGAACAAAAAGAAGAACGGCAAGAAAGGCAAGAAGGGCAAACGGGGCAAGCGGCCCCAGCAGCCGCAGCGGGTCATGACGCTGGAGTCCGCTTCGGCGACGGCGGCGGGCACCGCGATCCTGGCCTTCACCGTGCCAGAGGATGCGCCGTTGGGTCGGCACCGCCTGGACGTCGTCGGGTCGGAGGGCACTCGCGCCTCCACCACCTTTGCCGTCCTCCCCGCCGCGCCGCGCACCGCCGCGGTAGAGCGGGCATCGAGCCAGAGCGACGCACCCGATTCCTTGAACGGGGCATCTCCGGGCAACGCCGACCCGTCCGCGCCGGCCGGCAACGGCCCGGAGCCTGCGCTGCTACCCCCCGAAGGAAGCTCCCTCGCCGCCGCCCCTTCGAAGCGCAAACCGGGCAAGAGCCGCGATCGCGCCGGCCGCGACGACAACGACAACGACAACGACAAGCAGAAGGCCAAGCACAAGACAAAGCAAGCTCGCATCGACGAGCGCCGGTCCAAACGGCAGCCGAGGAATTGAAACCTCATATCCGCAAGGCGGCAAGGCGGCAAGTCGGCAAAGGCGAGATGGCCAAAAGCCCAGCGTGTTGAAAAAAGCCATACGTGGCGTGCTGAGCCGGCGGCCCGCATGGCGTCGGGGTGCTGGGGGGGGCCGCCGCCGACCCCGGGCGCGATCGGGCCGGGTCCAGCACCAGCCCGAGCGGCGGGGCGGGCCGCGTATGGCTTTTTTCAACACGCTGAGCCCGTAGCCCATAGCCCCCCTGGGGTAGCATGGTGCGTCTGGATACGTTGCGGGGGTCGCCATGCACGCCGAAACCGCCGTCGAAATCCGAGGACCGCTGGCGCGCATCGTGGAGCTGGCCGCGGATGTTGAGCGCTGGCCCGTGATCCTGCCGCACTACCGCTGGGTGACGCTCCTGGACGGCGGCGACCGCAAAGTGGTCGAGATGGCGGCCCGGCGCGGGCGCTTCCCGTTGCGTTGGCGGGCCGTGCAGGAGATCGACCGCTCCGGACCGACTCCGGTCATCGCCTACCACCACATTTGGGGACCAACACGCGGCATGGATGTTGCCTGGACGTTCGCGGCGAGACCACAGGCGGTCCAAGTCGCCATCGCCCACTCGTTCCGGCCGCCGTGGCCCGTTGTCGGCGACGTGGTGGCGGATCACATCATCGGGCCGCACTTCATCGAGTACGTCGCGGCGCGAACCCTGCACACGATCAAACAGATCGTCGAGCGCGAAACCGAAACCGAAGGAATCCCTTCTTGAGCGGGCAGCGACGGGTCGCCATCACCGGTCTCGGGCCCATCACCCCCATCGGCAACGGCGTCGACGGAATGTGGGACGGCGTCCGGCGAGGTGAATCGGCGGTCAAAGGAATTTCCCGGTTCGACCCCACCTCTTTCGCGTCGCGGGTCGCCGCCGAAGTCGATTTCGAGCCCCTCGACTTCATGACCCCCAAAAAGGCGCACCGCCTCGACCGCTTCTCCCAGATCGCGCTCGCTTCGGCCCTGATGGCCCTGGCCGACGCTGGACTTACCGACGCCGCGTCGTGCGGCATGGGCATCTACACCGGTTCGGCCCTGGGCGGGATCGCGTTCGCCGAGGACCAGCACGTCGTCTTCCTGGAGCGCGGCATCCGCGCTATTTCGCCGATGCTGGCCCTGTCAGTCTTCGGCGGGGCGTCGTCATGCAACATCGCCATCGAGCTGGGCCTGACGGGGCCGTCCGTCGCCAATGCCAACTCCTGCGCCTCCGGTACGATCGCCATCGGCGAGGCGGCCCGCCTCATCCGGGAAGGCCGTGCCGAGGCGATGTTGGCCGGCGGGGTGGAAGCGCCTCTTGCGCCGCTCACCTTCGGCGCCTTCGACATCATCAAGGTCCTCTCTGGCCGCAACGACGACCCCGCCACCGCCTCCCGCCCCTTCGACCGCGACCGCGACGGGTTTGTCATGGCCGAGGGCGGCGCCATGCTGGTGCTGGAGGAGTGGAACCGCGCCCAGCGGCGCGACGCCCGTATCTACGCCGAAGTCCTCGGCTATGCCACCACCAACGACGCCCACCACATGACCGCCCCCCGCCCTGACGGCGCCCAGGCTGCCCGCGCCATGTCCGACGCCCTCGCCGACGCGGAGTTGCCCGCCGAGGCCATCGACTACGTCAACGCCCACGCCTCCTCGACCGTCCTCAACGATCCGATCGAATGCCTGGCCATTCGCCGCGCCCTGGGGGACCACGCCAACCGAGTCGCCGTCAGCGGCACCAAGGGGTTGCACGGGCACGCTCTGGGCGCCACCGGCGCGATCGAAACCGCCATCAGCGCCCTGGCCCTGGAACGCGGCCACCTACCAGGCTGCGCGAACCTGGCCCACCTCGACCCGGCGTGCGATCTCGACATCATCCCGGCCGGCGGCAGGGACGTGCCAATCCGGCGCCTGGTAAAGAATTCGTTTGGGTTCGGCGGCATCAACGCCTGTCTGGTGCTCGGTTCTGCGGCAGAGCGGTAGCGGCGGTGGATCCCGAGCAACGGGCGGATGTGCTTCGCGACGCGGCACACCGCGTAATCCGCTACCTCAACAGTCTGAACGAGCGGGATGTCGGCGTTTCAGCGGAAGCAATCTCACGGCTCCATGCCCTCGATGAGCCATTGCCGGAACGCCCAACGAGTCCGGAAGTCGTCCTGGAGTTGCTGGACAACATCGGTTCTCCCGCAACCACAGCGACGGCGGGCGGACGATTTTTTGGCTACGTCGTTGGCGGTTCCCTGCCAGCAGCACTGGCGGCCAACTGGCTGGCCAGCGCCTGGGATCAAGACGCCGGCATGGCGTCCGTTTGCCCGATAAACGCGACCCTGGAAGAGGTTGCCCGGCGATGGCTGCTGCAGATCCTCGGGCTGCCAGCCGAAAGTGGCGCGGCCTTCGTTACCGGCGGCACGATGGCGAACTTCTCGGCGCTTGCCGCGGCCCGATATGCCGTCCTCTCGCGAATTGGTTGGGATCCCGATGCCGACGGGATGTTTGGCGCGCCCCCGGTGACTGTTGTCGTCGGCGAAGAGGTCCACGTCTCCGTACTCAAGGCGCTCGGTCTGCTCGGCTTCGGCCGCCAGCGGGTGGTGCGGGTTCCTGCGGATGGGGACGGCCGGATGCGCGTCGAGGCCTTCCCCACGCTACGCGGCCCGGCGATCGTGTGCATGCAGGCGGGAAACGTGAATACGGGCGCCTTTGACCCGGCAAACGAGATCTGCGCGATCGCGCACGCGACTAATGCCTGGGTCCACGTCGACGGCGCGTTCGGCCTTTGGGCGGCCGCGGCGCCGGAGCGGACCCATCTGGTCGAGGGCTTTGGCGATGCCGATTCGTGGGCTATCGACGCGCACAAATGGCTGAACGTGCCGTACGACAGCGGTATGGCCTTCGTCCATGATGCGGCGGCGTTGTCGGCGGCGATGGGAACGACGGCGGCCTATCTCGCCACAAGCGGCATGCGCGAACCGGATCAGTACACACCGGAGATGTCGCGCCGGGCCCGTGGCGTCGAGGTCTGGGTGGCGTTGCGTTCGCTGGGACGCGAGGGGCTCGCCGAAATGATCGAGCGAAGCTGCCGTCAAGCGGAGCGTTTCGCAACGGGGCTCGCCGCGGCCGGGTGTGAGATTCTGAACGACGTCGTGCTCAACCAGGTTCTCGTCTCGTTTGGTTCGGCGGAGCAGACCCGGCGCGTGATCGCCGAACTGCAAGCCGACGGGACGTGCTGGAGCGGCGGAACGGTCTGGCAGGGACGCACCGCCATGCGCATCAGCGTGTCTTCCTGGGCGACGACTGACGACGACGTAGAGCGCAGTCTGGCGGCGATGGTACGCATCGCCGACCGCGTCCGTGCCGCTTCAGTCGCGGGCTAACGACCGCCCCGCGCCGTGCAGATCCTTGCCGGTTGCCAGGTGTCTCTTCTCGCGGGCGGTCTTCCAGGCCGCGTATGCCTCCGGCATGCATCGGGCGCACGGACGATAGCCGGCAGCAAGAGCCGTCTCCTCGTCGGCGAAGAAGACGCGCTGCTTCACATAGTGTCCCCGCGCGATCCAGTGGCGTGCGCCTGGACAGTCCAGGGTTCCGTAGATCCTGGTGCGACGGTGACCGCCAAGTGTCCCCGGCGTTGCGCTCGCGTACGGCTGACCGTCTCGCCCGATCAGCGTGTAGGTTCTGTCGCCTTGTTCGCACACGCCGAGGCTCCGGACGTTTTGCATGACGCGCGTTCCACGCGACAAATGTGCTATACTCAACGTACGACCAGACGATATCGACGTAAGAGGTTTTCGTTTGGATCCGCTAGCTAGCGCATCCTGACGTCCCATTTCGCCGAAACCGTTGGTTCGAGTTCTTTTTTTCTAGGGCCGTGATCAAGCACGGCAAGAGAGGTTTCGGCGAAGTGTCCGATCGAACGATTACCTGCCGCGATTGCGGCGAGGCATTCACCTTTACGGCCGGTGAGCAGGCGTTTTACGCCGAGCGCGGCTATTCCGAGCCCCAGCGCTGCGCCAATTGCCGCGCGGAGCGCAAGGCCCAGCGCGCGGCCAGCGGCTACGACGGCGGCAGCTCCGGCGGGTACTCCCGCGGTGGCGGTGGCTACTCGAGCGGCGGCGGCAGCTATTCTTCCGGCGGCGGTAGCTATTCTTCCGGCGGCGGTGGCGGCTACTCGTCTGGCCCGCGCCAGATGTACCCGGCCGTGTGCTCGTCGTGCAACAAGGAGACCGAGGTCCCCTTCCAGCCGCGCAACGACAAGCCGGTCTACTGCCGCGAGTGCTTCCAGGAGCGGCGTTCTGCCGCCCCGAGCTACGGCAGCCGCTACTAGGCTCCTTCCGGTTTGCGGCTTCGGCCGCGCCAGAAAACGCCACGATGGCCAGCCGGGGAATCCCCGGCTGGTCGTTGTTTATGGTGAAATTGCGCTGATTGGCCTTATGTAACGAAATAGCGTATACTTATCCGATAAGGTCATCGGTGTCACGCTAGAAAAGGAGCGTATGTTGCCTCGGACGGATGAAATTGACGTTCCCCTCACGACCACACCCGCGCTCGAAACTCCCGAAAGCCTGGACCGCCACCGCGCCTTCATCGACGGCATCGAAATCTGCGCCGAGCGGTTTCCGCGCGACGAGGAGAAGCGCGTTTCCTGCTTCGCCGATGTGGTCAGCACCACCATCGGCCGCCGCCCTTCGAAGCGCACCGGCACAGCGATCCCGGCCGACAGCGCCGAGAGCCGCCGCCGCGGTAGCGCCCACGCGCACGCCGCGTTGCGCGCCAAGCGGGCGGCCAAGAAGGCCGAGGCCGCCGCCGCTGCCGCCGCGAGCTAGTTAAGGGAAACCCGGAATACCAAGGCTGTTTTAAGTCGCCACCGGCCGCTGAGCATCGCGCTCAGCGGCCGGTTCGGTTTCGATGCTGATCTGGATTCCGGAAAACCACTCCCGGAATCTTGGCCAGGCGCGGCCAACGCCCCTCCCATCCGAGACGGAATCAACGGAGGAGTGGGGTTGGTTTGCGAGTTGCTCACCGAGCGGGAGCGAGCCACCGTCCCCCGTGTGATTCATGAAATCCGGGCTCGCGCATCTTTTCGTGACGACGACACCAGAACGGGGCGTTGGGCCATCGCCGTTCGTCAGCATAGTAGGCGTTCTGGAGCCAGAGGTATCGCGCGTAGGCGCCGCGAATGCGATTGGCGTACGCGGGAAGCGCCTCACCATCCCCCGCCATGGCGGTTGCGAATGCCGCGGCGGCGTGCTTGCCCCCGGCCAGGGCACTGCCAATCCCGTGCGAGGAGAGGGGATCGAACGCCGCCGCCGCATCGCCGGCGATGACCCAGCCGGCCCCGGCCAGTTCAGTGCTCAGCCAGCTTCCCGCCGCTACGGTCCGGATTCGCTCGGGCATGCCGTACCGATGCCTGGCAACCAATTTCCTCGTCAGCTCACTGGCGCCAAGCTGCCGCCACCAGCCATCCGGGTGCCAGGCGCTGGACCTGGTCAGCAGATCAGGGTCGCTGAAAAACGTCACCGCCAAACGCCGATCGGGCAAGAGCGCCGCGTACCACCATCCGGATTCGACCGCCTCGATGAAGGTGGTCGCATCGTGCAGAGGCGCGGCTCCCGCGGCTTGCTCGAGCAGGGCGACGACCGCGACCTGTGAATCGAAACGCCGCCGCCGGACCCCGAGTCGCCGCGCGACAACCCCGGCCCGCCCCGAAGCGTCGACGAGACCATCCGCCGTGATGATCCGCTCCCCCGCGGGGAGATTGACACGTAGCGTCCAGCCAAGCCCCTCCCGCTCCAGCGACACGACGCGCGCATGCCGCCACACGGGAACGCCCGCGACTTCCACGCCATTGAGCAGAGTTGCGTTGAAGGCAGGCCGATCCAGATGCCAGCCATGCCCGAACGGCTCGCGCAGAAAGTCACGGTCCAGCGGCTCGCCGCCCCCGCCCCACGACGATCGGTTGCCGTGGCTCGGCAACGCACCGCACGCCGCCAATACCTGACCGATCTGCAGCCGCTTCAGCAACGGATTGATCGTGGGGGCCAGACACTCCCCCACCGCATTCCCCGTCCCATCACTCCGCTCCAGCACGATCGTGTCGACGCCGCGCCGGGCCAGCTCCAGCGCGGCGCTGGCTCCGGCCGGCCCGCCGCCGATGACCGCAACCCGGGCTTCCCGACCCGCCACCCGCCTCGCCATCTCAGCGCGACTCGTCTCCCAGGTCATGACCCAACTCGACCCAGAACGTCTCCGGAAACGACGCGTCGTCCTCGGGGCCGGGTTGGCGGGTCACCACCCCGGCGGCACCCCACTGGCGGATAAAGGCATTCATGCGCTCCCGGTTGGAGTCGCCGAACCCGGGCAGATCGCGCAGCCACTTCACGCGGTGGGCAAACGCGCGCTGCCGTTCTTCCGGGCTGGCGGTGGGATCGGCGACGAGGCGGTAGCTCTCCAGGGAAAGGACATCGTTCGGCACGTGCGCCGGCCAGAACGCCGGCAAGTACTCGTCAAGGGCGCTCTCGTAGGCAGAGAGGCAACTGGCAACGTCGGTCTGCCAGGGCACCGAAAGCCACCGTGTCAGATCGCCCGGGCCGCTGGCACTGAGTGGCCCATCGTCGGCCAGCGCGATCTCCGAGGTCATCTCCGGCCCCCAATCCGGCTCCGGATCCGTTCGCCGCCGCAGCCGGAATGGCGCTTCGTAGAGCAGTGTTTGCCGCATCGGCCAGGTCATTTCGGGTCCAGGATGAAACGGCCCGCCCAGGCAGTCGTCGAGCGCGGCACGGTCGAGCGCGGCCGGCTGCTCGGCCGCCGGGACATCGCCCAGCCGCTCCGGAAACACCAACCCCTCGGCCGGCCAATCCGCCTCGAAATCGCCGTCGGCCCACTGCTGTAGCCAGCCGTACTGCATGGGCAAGACCGCCATCCACTGGCGAGGATCCTCACCCGGGAAGTTCACGCTGTCGCCGTAGTAGGGCGGCAGCTTGTCGTATTCCATGCTGGCGTAGGCGGGATCGCGAAACCGGGCAAAGAGCTGCTGGCGCAGGAACCGGTCCTCCGGTGCGGCGCTGGCCAGCCGGGCCAGGTTCGCCGGAGCCAGAAAATCGCTCGGCGCGCCCGAACCGAACTCGCGCAGGAACCCGGCATTGACCCACTGGTTCTGTACCATGCGCGCGAATATGGGGTAGATCATGCGGGCAAACGACGGGCGCGCCGGCGCAAGCTCCGGTTCGAGGCGCGTCGCCACCTCGAAGACGATGTCGTACATGGTGACGACCGACTGGATCCCCGGCGCATAGTTCGGCGGGGCCACCAGCACCCAGGCCCCGGTGACGGGAATCTCGCGGCCCTCGATGCTGACCGTGGCATCGACCGGACCATCGCTGATATCGTCGTACCAGTAGTCGTTGTTGTCGATGGCAAGGGCCCGGATACCGGGGACGGCGGGCCCGGAAGCGCCGTGGCCACCAAGGACGAGCAGCCGCCCCGCCTCGTCGGTGCGCAACTCTCCCAGGGGCACCTCGGTGTCGAAAAAGCGGCCGCCGTCGAAGCGGGCGTCGGGGTCCGTGCCGTCCGCGTTGGCGTTCGTGCCACCGACCGAGCGCTCCCCGGGGTCGATGACCAGACTGACCCCGTCATCGATCGTCGCGTTGCGGCGGTGGGCGCGGGTTGGCGCCGGCGCATCGTAGCCGGGAGCGGGGGGTTGGCCACGGGCGGACGGCAGGTCCAACGCGCCGTGGAACTCGTACCAGGCGGCTTTGGTGTTCGCCAGTCGCACCGTCCAGCGAATGTCGGCGTCGGCGGCGGTGATCTCCTGAACGACATTGCCATCGCCATCAAGCCCGTAGAGCCGAAAGCGGGCGGCCTGCCGTTTGATTCGGCCCGTGCCGTCCTTGTATCCCCCTTCGGGAATTGGTTGCGAGCCGGGCATCTCCGGACCCGGGAACCACCCGTCGGGACTGTTACCGACGCGGGCGATGCCGATGGCGGGATGGATGGCGATGCGCTCGACATCCGCCAGCGCCGCGGTTTGGCGCGCCCGTCCGGAATCGATTCCGGGGCCGAGCGCAGCGGCGCCGACCCCGAACAGGCCATACCTGAGCAATTGGCGACGGTTCACGGGCAGACACTCCACTCTCTGCGAGCGACGGCGAACCGCCATGCTACACCGCGAAGGCTCTCACACGTCCACGTTATCGCGATACCGAGCCTCGCGACCCGCGAATCTCGTGCCATTTTGACTGCTCGCTGCTACATTCTTGGCCCATGGATGCTATCAGGTGTGGCAGCGCGTGGTGGGCGTTCCCGGTTCGGTTCAGATGCCGACTTCCTCGGCGGCGAAGACGACCGACGGCGTAGAATGGCGCGATGGCCGACTCACGAGCTCCGCGTACGCGCTATCGCTCGATCATCGCCGACAGCGGCCGCTGGGACGGGTTTGAGTTTCGGCCGGGCGATGTCGTCATCAGCACCCCACCGAAGAGCGGCACGACGTGGACGCAGACGCTGTGCGCCCTCCTGATCTTCGACGGTCCCCAGTTTCCGGCGCCGCTCGAGGAGGCGTCGCCGTGGCTCGACATGAGCCTGCGCCCGCTCGCCGAGGTGAAGGCGACGCTCGCTGCCCAGACGCATCGCCGCTTCATCAAGACGCACACCCCCCTGGACGGCCTGCCGCTGCGCGCCGACGTGACCTACCTCGTGATCGGCCGCGACCCGCGCGACATCGCTGTCTCGTGGGAGCACCACGCCGCCAACATGGACTTCGCGCGCGCCCTGGAGCTGCGCGCCGCGGCCGTCGGCAACGAGGACCTCGGCGAGTTGCCGCCTCCCCCCGTCCCGAGCGGGGATCCGGTCGAGCGGTTCCGGGCTTTCGTCGCCGACGAGACGCGCCCCCCCTCCGCCGCCCACGCTCGCGTCGGTGCTGCACCACCTCGACACGGGCTGGCGGCACCGGCGCGACCCGAACGTCACCCTCTTCCACTATGCGGACTTGCAGGCCGACCTCGTGGGGGAGCTGCTCCGCCTGGCGCGCGTCCTCGGCATCCCGTGCTCGCCGGAACGCGCAGGTGAGCTTGCGGCGCAGGCGAGCTTGGTACGAATGCGCGAGCGGGCAGCCGATGTCGCGCCGAACGCGTCGCTGGGGACCTGGAAGGACGTGCGTGCCTTCTTCCGCAGCGGCGGAACCGGCGAGTGGCGCGCGCGCCTCTCCGTCGCCGACCTTGCCGCGTACGAGGCGCGGGTCGCGGCGCTCGTCGGCCCGGATCTCGCCGCCTGGGCGCACGGCGGCCGGCTCGCGTCGGGCGTCGATCCCGAACGCTGACACGACCTCACGTTCCAGTCCAACCGTTCGGAACCCGCCGCCGCGTCGCCGCCGACCGCCGGCGCCCGTGCCAGTCCGGCCGGGCAAAGCCGCTCGCTGCCAGGACGGACTGCATAAACCCGTCAAGATGTCGTGTCGAGTCTTGCATGTACCATGGTCCCCGCGGCATCAGCAAGCCGCAGGACCAGGAGGGGAAAAGGATTGGCCACCGCGAAAGCAAAGAAGATCAAGGAACTGCGCGAGGCGCGAGGCATTTCGGTCGACGATCTGAGCCAACGCATGGGGGTGGATGCCGCGACGGTGCGCCGCTGGGAAGCGGGCGAGGCGGAAGTCGATGAGAGCGGCCTGCCCCAACTGGCGGACACGCTCGGCGTCTCCCAGGACGAGCTACGCCACGAAGGGGACGCCCGGCACCATGGGTGATGGGCCATCGGCTATGGGCTATCGGCTACCGGCTCACGACTGACGGCTGACGACTCACGGCTCGTCGTGAACCGGCGGAGGAAGGCGCGGAGGCGATCGCTGCGCGGGTGGGCGATGACCTGATCGGGCGGACCTTCCTCGACGATGACGCCGCCGTCCATGAAGACGACGCGGTCGGCGGCCTCGCGGGCGAACATCATCTCGTGGGTGACGACGATCATCGTCACCCCGTGGCTGGCCGCCAGATCCTCCATCACGGCCAGCACCTCGCCGACCAACTCGGGGTCGAGGGCAGAGGTGACCTCGTCGAAGAGCATCACCTTCGGTTGCATGGCCAGGGCGCGCGCGATGGCCACCCGCTGCTGCTGCCCACCCGAGAGTTGGGCCGGGTAGACATCGGCCTTGTCGCTGAGCCCGACGCGAGCCAGCAGTTCCCGCGCGCGTCCCCTGGCCGCGTCTTTCGTCACGCCGCGAACTTTGATCGGGCCGAAGGCGACGTTGTTCAGTGCGGTCATGTGCGGGAAGAGGTTGAACTGCTGGAAGACCATGGCGGTCTCGGCGCGGATGCGGGCGATATCCTTCTCCCGCGCCGGGACAAGACGGCCGCCCCGCTCGTGGTATCCGACCAGCTCATCGTCGACGTAAATCCGGCCGCTGTCGTATGTCTCCAGGAAGTTGATGCAGCGCAGCAGGGTCGTTTTCCCTGAGCCACTGGCCCCGATGATGCAGACGACCTCGCCTTGCTGCACGTCGAGATCGATGCCCTTGAGCACCTCCAGGGCGCCGAAGCGCTTGTGGACGTCCCGGATGCGGACCATTGGCCGCGACGTTGTCGGGATCGTCCCCAGTGCGCCCTCTGGATCGCCGGTTCTGGTCGTCATTCGCGCAGACCCTTTTCCCGTATGCGGTCAGGCAACGGCGCCGTAGCTGAGCCGCCGCTCGAGCCACGCTCCGAAGCGGGAGATGGCGAGATTCACGACGATATAGATCGCGGCCGCAGTGAGGTAAAGCGGCATGGGGTCGCCGGTGCGCTCCGCAATCTTGACCGTGGCGAACATCAAGTCATTGACACTGACGAGCACGACCAGCGACGTGCCTTTGACAGTTTCGACCGCCGTGTTGACCCACGGCGGCAGGGCGATCGGCAGCGCTTGCGGCAAGATGACCGCAAAGGTGCGCGGCCAGAACGTAAGCCCGAGCGACTTGGCGGCGTCGGTCTGGCCAAAGGGCACGGCGGCCACGGCGCCCCGCACGATCTCCGAGATGTGCGCGCCCGCGAAGAGGCTGAACGCCAGCACGGCGGCCTGGTAGCCGCTGACATCGATATTGGCGGCAGGGAACCCGTAAAAGAGGAGGAAGATCAGCACCAGGAGCGGCAGACCCCGCACGATGTCGACATAGCCGCGCATGACCCCGCGGATGGGGCTGAGGCTGTTCGGACTGGTGGCGAATCCGAGCAATTTGCGCAGGGGCGTCGGCCCGTACAGGAGCGCCAGCCCGCCGAAGAAACCGATGATCGTGCCGAAGATGATGATCAACAGCGAAAGCTGGAGCGTGTTGCGCAGCCCGATCAGCAGCAGGTCGGCATTCTCTCTCACCGTCTCCATGCGCGGTTACACCGACCAGCGAATACGGCGCTCGACGGCTCGGAGCCCGGCCGCGATCAGGAAACACGTGCCGACGTACAGCACGCCAGCGGTAGTCCACGCTTCGTAGACCCGGAACGTGTTGGTCGACAGCTCGCGCGCCGTAAACGTGAGTTCCGGAACCGCGATGGCCGAAGCCAGAGACGTGTCCTTGAACAAGGAAATGAAGGTGTTGCCGAGGGCCGGAAGCACCGTGCGCATCATGATCGGCATGGTCACGTATCGGGCCAGATCCCAGCGCCTCAGGCCGAGCGAGCGGCCGGCGTCGAGGTAGCGACGGCCTACCGCCTGGATGCCAGAGCGGAACACTTCCGCCAGGTAGGCTCCGGCGTAAATGGCGATGGCGACGATGGCCGAGTTCTCGCCGTCAAGGATCAGGCGACGAGCCGTCTCAGGCGGGAAGGTGCGCAAGGCAAAGATGGGGATGCCGAAGTAGAGAAAAAAGAGCAGCAACAGGAGCGGCACGTTGCGAATCGACTCGATGTAGAGCGTGGCCGGCAGGCTGAGGGCACGAACCCCCGAAGTTCGGGCGAAGGCGACGAGGAGCCCGATGACGATGCCAATACCGACCCCGAAAAAGGCCAGCTTCAGCCCAAGTAGCAACCCGAGGGCGAACGCCTGCCAATCGATGACACCCCAGTTGAGGTCGTACACGCACCCCGTCCCGCGTCCAGGACCAGATCGGCGACGCCCGCGGCCAGATCCATTGGCCGCGGGCGGGAGGAGCTACCGCAACTCGCCCGGGAACCCCGGCGCCGGCAACTCCAGGGCCTCGCCGAAGTATTTCTCAAACGCGGGCTTGTAGAGATCGAAATCGAGTCCGGTCATGGCCGAGTGGAAGACGGTGTTGACGAAGTTGAGCCAGACCTGATCGCCCGGCTTGACCGCGGCGGCGTAGCTATGGGTTGACCATGGGTCGGCGGCGTACTTGTAGCGATCGGGCGACTGCGCGAAATACCACTGCGCGGTCGAGAAGTCGGCCAACGCCGCGTCGACGCGGCCGGAATCGAGGGCCAGGATGGTGTTGGCGATCGAGTCGAACTGGGAAACGACGGCGTCCGGCACGCCGGTGTGGACGAGGTCTTCGGCGTACACATTCTGCAGCGTGGAGACCGTGATCGCCTGGCCCTGCACGTCCTCGATGGTGTTGTACGGGGAGTTGGCAGGGAGGAGCAGGGTCACGGCCTCCCGGTAGTAGGGGATCGTGAAGTTGACAAGCTGCGCCCGGTCGCGCGTGACGCTCATGAACTGGATGGTGATGTCGACCTTGTCGGAGAGGAGGTTGGGGATGCGCGCGTCCGCGGCCTGAGTCATGAACTCGACCGCCTCGACGTCTTCGAAAAGGGCGCGAGCCAGGATGCGGCCCATTTCGATGTCCATGCCGGTGAGGGCGCCATTTTCATCTTCGAAGTGCCAGGGCGGGTTGGTGGCGCCGGTGCCGACGATGAGGCTGCCGCGGTCGAGCGCACGCTGCAACGTGCTCTGGCCGGCATCCTGGGCGCGCGCGGGCGCAGCGGCGAGTCCGACGGCAGCGGCGGCCGCGGCCGAGACGGCCGCTCCGCGTTGCAGCAACCGGCGGCGATTGGCGAAGGCGGTAAACGGACCACTCGTCACCATGGCGAGGCTCCTTTCGGTCGTGACACGCCCGCCCCACGATCGGGAACGGGCCGCCTGATTCTGGGAACTGCCCGGCAGTCTATGAGGGACGTGCCGGCTTGTCAACGGCGTCAAATTGCCCACATTCGCGCGCTCGCGAGTGTATGGCCGATCACCCCGAATCGTGCGAAGATGCCGCCATGATCGCGCCAGGAACCTCCGTCGACGAGCTCGATACCCCCGTGCAGATCGTCGACCTCGACAAGCTCGAGGCCAACATCCAGCGGTTGCAGGCGGCCATCGACCAAACAGGGGCCAAGCTGCGACCGCACATCAAGACGCACAAGATCCCCGAGATCGCGCGTATGCAGCTCGCCGCCGGGGCGAGGGGTATCGCGGTGTCGAAGGTCGCCGAGGCGGAGGTCTTCGCCGCGGTGGGTTTTGACGATATCGTGGTGGCGTACCCGGTCGTCGGTGCAGAGAAGTGGCGGCGGCTGGCCGAGCTAGCGCGGACTTGCCGCGTCACCGTGAACGTCGACAGCGAGGTCGCCGCGCGCGGCCTCAGCGAAGCGGCGACAGCGGCTGGCAAGACAATTCTGGTCCAGGTCGACATCGATACCGGCTTTCATCGTTGTGGAGTCCAGCCCGACGACGCCGAGGCCCTCTGCCGATTCCTTCAGGCCCAACCCGGCATCGAACTCGACGGCATCACCACGCACCGCAGCGCGTTCTTCCCCATTCACGGTGGCCGCCCGATAGCCGAGCTCGGCCGCGAAGAGGGCGAGATCATGGTGGCGCTCGCCACGCGACTGCGGGAGGCGGGTATCCCGATCCGTGAAGTGACGTGCGGCTCGACGCCGACGGCCGCGTTTGCCGCCGCGGTGGAGGGCGTGACCGAGTCCCGGGCCGGAACGTACGTCTTCGGCGATCTCATCATGGCCGGAGTGGGTGCGATCGCCCGCGACGATATCTCGCTGACCATCCTCAGCACGGTCCAGAGCCGCCCGCGCCCAGGGCGGGCCACGGTGGACGGCGGGATGAAAACCTTCATGGGTGAGGCGTTCCCGTCGCCACCGAAGTTTCTCAAGGGGTTCGGGGAGGCGGTGGATTTGCCGATCCACCTCGAAGCACTCACCGAGGAGCACGGGCTGGTCGCGCTGCCGCCTGAGGTGCAGCCGGCAATCGGCGATCGTATCGCGTTCTACCCGAATCACGTCTGCACGACGGTCAATCTCTCCGATGAGGTGGTCGGCGTCCGGGATGGGCGGGCCGAAGTCGTCTGGCCAGTCGCGGCGCGTGGGAAGCGGACTTGAGGCAAGGGGGAAGCACTCGTGGCAAAGCACGTCATCACCACTAAAGGCGCCGGGCCGCCGCTGGGAGCCTATTCCCAGGGTTGGCGAGTCGGCGATTTCGTCTACACGGCGGGGACCGGGCCGATCGACCCCGAGACAGGCAAGGTGGTCGGCGAGACGCTGGAAGAGCAGACGCGGCGCGTGCTGGACAGCATCAAGGCGGTGCTGGAATCGGGCGGCGCCACGATGGACGATGTCTTCAAGGTCAATGTCTACCTGGCCAATCCGGGTATGTTCCCGCGCTTCAACGCCGTCTACGCCGAATATTTCAAGGATCCCAAACCGGCGCGCACCACGGTTGGCGCGCACCTCGACCAGGTGCCGGGGATGCTCGTCGAGATCGAGGCGATTGCGTACGTTGAGGATGATCCGGATGGGGCTGCGGGGCACGGATAGGCGAAGGCGAACGCGGCAACGGGACGGGGCGCTGTAGGGGCGATGCAGGCATCGCCCGGTCGGCCGCAGGCCGACAGTGAGCGTCTGGCAACACGGTTGTGGCCCTCCGGGCCACCGGGCGACGCCGGCGTCGACCCTACGCCGCCGTGCGGCAAACCAACGTCTTCTTTGAGATTACCCCCGCCGCCGCAACAACTGATCCAATCCCACGGCCAGCACAATCAACAAACCCTGCACGATCTGCTGATAGATCGTGTCGATGCCGAGCAGGTTGAAGCCGTTGCCGATCATGGCCAGGATCAGCACGCCCAGCACGGCCCGCCAGATGGCGCCCTGACCGCCCATGATGCTCGTGCCGCCGACGACCGAGGCGGCGATGGCCTGCAAGGCCAGGTCCATCCCCAGGTCCGGTTGCGCCGAGCTGGTGCGGGAGGCGGCCAGCACCCCGGCGATACCCGCGCTCAGTCCGGAAATGACGAAGGCAATGGTGCGCACCCGACCCACGGGCACCCCGGAGAGGCGCGCGGCCCGGGCGTTGCCGCCGACGGCGTAGAAGTAGCGGCCGAGTGTGGTGCTCGTGAGCAGGAACGACGTGGCCAGGACAAAGAGGGCGAAGACCCAGACGGTGTATTTGACCCCGAGAAAGGTCTCCGTGCCCAGGATGGAGAACGTCTCATCGGTGACGGTGACGATCATCCCGCCGGTGACCAGGATGGCGATACCGCGAAAGACGATGCTGGAGGCCAGCGTGGCGATGAACGAGTTGATCTGGATGACGTTGACCAGCACCCCGTTGACGATGCCCAGCACCGCTCCAAACAGGATCCCCGCGGCGATGCCCAGCCATGGGTCGGTAATCAGGGCCAGTTTGCAGGCGGCGACCGCGGCGACGGCGAAGATCGCCCCCACCGACAAATCGAACACCCCGGCGATGATGCCGATCGTCACCCCACAGGCGACGATGCCGACGGGGGCGGACTGGTCGAGGATGTTGAGCAGGTTGCGCCGGGTGAAAAAGACCGGGCTGGTCAGGCTCAGCACGACGAAGAGCGCCAGGAAGCTGAGCACGATGCCGTAGGAACGGACATCGATGGTGTCGAGGAACCGGGCGCGGGGGGAGGTTGCTTCGATGGGGGTCGGGGTGGCGGTCATAATGTGCCATCTCCCGAACACCCCTCACCCCAACCCCTCTCCCCGTGCGCGGGGCGAGGGGCGCGAAGCGTCATGCTTAACGCCAAGGTTGTGCGCCCCTCTCCCATTGCGATGGGCGAGGGGCGGGGGGTGAGGGCCGTTACGCGTCCCACTGCCCCTCGAAATCCTCCGGCAGGTTCTCGGCCGTGCCGAACGGGGTGGGCAGCAGCTTCGTGGTATCGACCGAGGAGGGCACCTCTTCGCCACGCGCGGCGCGGATGGCGACGGAGGCGGCTTCCTTGCCGGCGCTCGATTCCACGTCGGCCCAGATGGCGAACCAGCGGCCGTCCTTGACAGCAGCCACGGCCTGGCGCGGCGCGCCATTGCCGATCAGGGCCACCTGCCCGGTAAGCCCGGCGTCCTCGACGGCTTGCTCGGCGCCAAGGATGGCTTGTGAGGAACCAATGATGACATCCACGTCGGGGTTGGCCAGGAGCACGTCCTGCGCGGCGGCCAATCCGGTGGCCTGGGTGTAGCCGCCTTCCGGAGAGGCGACGACCTCGACGTTCTCCGCGGCTTCCAGCCCGGCCAGCACCGCCTCGGTGCGGGCGTTGTCGAGCGGCAGGGCGCGGAACCCTTGCAGATAGGCGACCTGGCAGGGATCGACGCCGAGCGACTCGCAGGCCATGACCCCCAGCTCGGCCAGCCCCTCGCCGTTGGCGACGATGGAGGTGCCGACGTAGGACGTCATCCCTTCCACCTGCGGCTCGATGCTGTCGTAGTCGCTGCCGATCGGGGTGAACTCGCCGACAACGACGATGCCCGCGGCGACGGCCTCCTCGACCACCGGCACGACAGAGTTGCCGTCGTTTGACTGGATAACGAAGGCCTCGAACTCGCCGGACGTAATGGCGTCCTGAATCTGGGCTACCTGCGTGGCCGAGTCGAAGTTGGGGTCGAAGAAGCGGGCCGTGGCGCACATCTCCGCCGCCGCCTCCTGCACCCCGGCCCACGTCGCCTGGGCGAAGCCGTTGGCCGCGGCAAAGCCGAAGAAGGCGACGTCGACTGGCTCGACTGTCGCGCAGTCGAGGGCGGGGGTGGCCTCTGGAGTGGCGTCCTGGGCGGCGGTTGCCAGGGATGCGAAACCGAAGGCCAGCGGGGCGATGGCGAGGATTGTCGCCGACCGCATCCATCGTGACGCTGTGTTCATGATTCTCCTCCTGTACTCCATTGCGAGGCGCGCGGCTCGTCTCCCTGAAAAACCCTCACCCCCGGCCGCCGCCCAGAGGGCACCCGGCCCTGTGCGCAGGGAGAGGGGAGCTGGCTTGCGGCCGGACTGACAATTCGGTTGCCAGCTTTGGCGCGTCGCCGCCACGTGAGCCCCTCGCCCATCGCAATGGGCGAGGGGTTGGGGTGAGGGCTACTCCACCCCATACACTTCCCGCGCCGCTTCCGGCGAGACGTGCCGGTTGCGCACATCTTCGCGCACCGCCTCCGGGTCGCGCTCGACAGGATTGCCGAAACCGCCGCCGCCGCCCGTCATGGTGCGCACCACGTCGCCGCGCTTGAGGGGGACGCGGCTGCACTTGAGCATCCGCCGCTCGTCCGCGCGGCCGGGGTTGAGGACGACGATGGGCGGGGTCGCGTCCTGGCCGCCGAAGAGTCCCCAGCCGGGCGTTTTGGAGCGCTCGAACCAGAGGAAGAGGGTGGCGTCCTCGCCGTCCAGGGTGTACTCGCGGATGATGCCGTTGCCGCCGCGCCATTTGCCAGGGCCGCCGGAGTCGGTGCGGTAGCCGTAGTGGGTCATGCGCATGGGGTACTTCGTTTCCAGCACCTCGATGGTGAGGTCTTTCAGGGAGCCGTTGACGTTGTTGATCAGGCCGCTCTCGCCGTCGCTGCCCTCCCAGGCGCCCCAGCCGCCGACGGTCGGCTCCAGGTCGAGCCAGGGGCGGCCGTTGCGGTGGTCGATGCCGGAGAGGCTGATCACCATCGAGTCGCCGTAGCTGGCCCCTGCCGCCTGCTCCGGCATCACGTCGGCCAGCGCCTTCACCACCAGATCGATCAGCAGCCCAAGCTGGGAGAAGTACCACTGGCAGGGGGCGGGCTCCTGCGCGCCGAGCATCGAGCCCGGCCGGACTTTCACTGAAAGGGGCCGGAATCCTCCGCCGTTGGGCGGGTTGTGCGGGTTGATGAGGAGCTTGTAGGCAACGCGGCAGGCGGAGATCGCCTGCGCCTCGCCGCAGTTGACGGGACCGCCCTTCGAATCGTCCGTCTCGGAGAGGTCGATGGCCATCTCGTCGCCGCGGATCTCGACGGTCAGGCGCACCCAGCACGGCTCCTCGGAGTTGCCGTCGTTGTCGAGGCAGCCTGCGGCGGAGTAGACGCCGTCCGGGATGGCGGCCACGGCGGCGCGCTCGAAGCGTTCCGTCTGGGCGAAGATCGCTTCCCGCGCCGCCGCGATCGTCTCCGGACCGTAGCGGGCAATGATGGCGGCCAGCCGTTGCTGCCCGGTGCGGGCGCAGGCGATTTGCGCGCCGAGGTCGCCGATGGCGGGGTAGGAGAAGCGGCTGTTGCGACCGAGCAGATCGGTCACGTCCGGTTTCTGCACGCCGCCCTCGACCACCTTGGTCGGCCCGAGGCGGATGCCCTCCTGGTAAATGGACGTGGAGTCCATCGGGCCGCCGGGGTCCTTGGCCCCCACGTCGAGCCAGTGGGCGCGGGAGGCGGCGAACCCGACCAGATCCCCGTCATGGAAGATGGGGCCGAAGACGGTCATGTCGTTGAGGTGGGTGCCGGTCAGGTACGAATCGTTCATGATCCAGACATCGCCCGGCTGCCAGGCGTCGCGGCCGTACATCTCCTCGGTCAGTTTGGTGCAAATCTCGAGGTTGCCGAGGAAGATGGGGAGGCCGGCGGATTGGCCCAGCACCTGGTGCTCGGCGTCGAGCAGGGCGACCGAACAGTCCTTCATCTCGTAGATGACCGGGGTGTAGGCCGAGCGGATGAGGGTAGCGTTCATCTCATCGGCGGCGGCGGTGAAGGCGCTGCGGATGATCTCGGTGGTGATGGGGTCGATCTGGGTTGAGACGGCAGTCGCCATTTACTCCTCCTCCCCCACGGCGATGACCAGCGAACCGAAGGGATCGACTTGCAGCGTGGTGCCGGGGGGCACCACGGTCGTCGCCGTCGCTTCCGAGACGATGGCCGGTCCCATGACGACGGCCCCGACCGGCAGATCCTCGCGCTGGATCATCTCGGTCGGGTGCGATGTCCGCCCGAACGTGACCTGAGCGGTTGTGGACGGGTATGACACATCGCTCGCCCCGTTCTGGCGCACCGGTTCGATCCGCCCCAGGTCGCCCAGGGCCATCGAGCGCACGACGACGAACTCGACCGGGGCGCCCGAGTTCGAATGCCCGAAGCGGGTGTCGTGCGCGGCGTGGAAGCGGTCGGAGACGGCGCGGTCGAAATCGGGATCCAGCGGCTCCCCCGCGCTCGTGAGGGGAATGGTAAGGGTGTACTCCTGCCCGACGTAGCGTACGTCGACGGCGTGGGCCACGCGGCCGGTATCTTGCGTGATGCCCTCGTCCAGGAGCGAGGTGAACCCTTCCTCCTCCAGTTCCTCGAGTGTGCGCGCCAAGTCGGTGTGGGCCAGCGCGGCAAGGGGGGTGTAATAGGTGCGAGAGAAATCCTTGCGGATTTCGGTCTCCAGCATGCCCCAGGCGGAGAAGGCGCCGGGGAAGGGCGGTACGATCACCTCGCGGATACCCAGCTCGCGAGCCAGGAAGACGGCGTGCATGGGACCCGCGCCGCCGAAGGCGACCAGGGCGAAGTCGCGCGGCTCGATCCCTTTCTCCACGGTCAGGGTGCGGATGGCCTGGGCCATCTTGGCGTTGATGACGTCGCAGATACCTTCCGCCAGTTCAGCCACGCCGAGACCGAGTGCTGCGGCAAGTGTTCCAATGGCCTTTTCCGCCGCCGCGCGGTCGAGCGTCATGCGCCCGCCGGCAAAGGCCGCCGGATCGACCCGGCCGAGGACGAGGTTGGCGTCGGTGACGGTGGGGCGGTCGCCGCCGCGGCCGTAGCTGGCGGGGCCAGGATCGGCGCCGGCGCTCCGCGGGCCGACGCGCAATCCGCCAGCCTCGCTGTAGGCCAGCGAACCGCCGCCCGCGCCAATTGTGTGGATGTTCACGACCGACATCATCAGCGGGAAGCCTTCGAAGGTCGTCTCCGAGGCTACGTCCGGTTTACCGTCGACGACGAGGCTGACATCGAAACTGGTGCCGCCCATGTCGACGCCGATGAGATTCGGGCGGTCGAGGATGCGAGCCAGGGCGACCCCGCCCATCGCGCCCCCGACCGGGCCGGAGAGGATCGTCTGCAAGGCGAGGTCGCGCGCCGACTGGGCGGTGACGATGCCGCCACTCGACTGCATCACGTGCAGCGGCACGCCGAGGCCGCGCTCCTGCATCTCCGCTTCGAGCCGCTCCAGGTAGCGACGGACTACGGGGGCGATGTAAGCATCGACCACGGTGGAGGAGGTGCGCTCGTACTCGCGCCACTCGCGGGCAACGCGATGGGAGAGGGAGATGGAGACGCCGTTCAGCTCCTCGGCCAGGATCTCCCCGGTGCGCAGCTCGTGCGCCGGGTTGAGGTAGCTGAACAGGAAGGCGACGGCGACGGCCCCAAACCCCTCGTCTTTGGCCCGCCGTGCCGCGGCGCGAATGGCGTCCTCGTCGAGCGGGTCCAACTCCTCGCCCGCGTAATTGAGCCGGCCGCCGACCTCGACGATGTCGGCGCGGGGGACGAGCGGGGTGGGTTTGCGGTAGTGGTTGTCGTAGAGGCGGGTGCGGTTGCCGCGGGCAATGTGGTAGATGTCGCCCGCCCCTTTGGTGGCCAGGAGCAGCACCTTCTCGCCGCGCCGTTGCAGGAAGGCGTTGAGTCCCTGCGTCGTGCCATGGACGGTGAACCCGATGTCAGCCGGAGACTCCACGACCTGATCGAGTGCGGCGAAGACACCCTCGGTGAGGTCGCGCGGGGTGGTGGAGGCTTTACCCGCGACATACGCACCACTCGCCTCGTCGTAGGCGACGACATCGGTGAACGTCCCGCCGATGTCCATCGAAACGCGGTACCGGCTCACGCTGCTCCCTTCGTGGCGCGGACATCGACGTGTCCGTGCGGCTGCTGGCGATATCGGGACTGCGTCGTCTCTCGTGGCCGGGATTATGGGGGGGAAGGGGGTAGGTGGCAAGCCGCTGTCCTCGTTCGGGAGCTCCGCTACAAGTGAGGTGCCGAGCGCGGCGGGAGGACGAACAGCGCCAGCCCCCGCTCGTGGCAGGCGGTCTCGAGCTCGGCCATGAACTCGGAGCCGCCGGCGCCCTGGATGGCGCGCACGGGGAACGGCATCCGCGCCCGGAGCTCGGCGAGGAAGGCGGCCGCGGTGCCGGCGGTGGCGCGGGCGCGTACCCCGAGCACGCCGCAGCGGGAGACCACATCGACCGCGGTGAACTGGTGCCGCTCGACGCCAGGCAACGGGGTCAGATGCATGGTGTCGACTTGGACCAGGTCGTCGGGGGCGGTGAGGGAGTGCTCCTTGGGTTTCCGGGTCGCGTAGCCCGGATTCGTCATGAAGTGACAGCGAGGCACCACGCGGGTATCGGTAGGGGTGTTGCATCACTCCCACCAGCCGGACGAGGCCGATACCTTGCGCGGCGACCCACTGCTGAAACTGGTCCGCGGCCGGTTGCCCGAGACCGACCCCGACCTGGCCAGCCAGCCGACGGGTTCGCGGTTGGAGCATGCGTTCTCGGCGCGGGACTGCTACCGGCTAGCGGAAGCGCGCGGCGAGACGGAGAACTGGATCAAGGACCGCACAACCGCCTGCTTCGCCGCCCGGCGCGGATCGGGCACCTGAGCGAAGACGGCGGCCCCACGCGCGGACACGACCGACGGCGCGGCGACGCGTGGCGGAGACGCCATCACGGGCTCCTTTGCGGTGGGGCAACGCGCGGACCACCCGTCGATCCTCGCCAAGTAGCCCCGTCTCCGCGACCCGTCGCACGTACTGGCGCATAAGCCGGCGATTGACACCCTCTGGGCCGACCGCTCGGCCGTGCAACTCGTCGAGTTCAACTAATTGATCGCTCGTGAAGCGCGGCGGTTGGTGCGCGCATCGCTGGGAGTCGGTCGCGGATTGAAGCTCATGGACGCCATCCACCTTGCCACCGCCTCGCTCATGCGAGTCGCCGACTGCCATACCACGGACGATAGGCTACAGGCATGGAGCAACGATCTTGGCTTTCCCATCCGCGATCCATGGACCGAGACGCCCAAACTCGGCATCTGACCACGCCGAAAGGTTATGAGCGCCGGAACCGCACCCACCCCGGCGCAAACCGCACCCGCACCGTCCCATCGCCCTCGTCCATGACCCGCTCCGGCAGCCGCTCATCCGCCGACCAATCAAGGGCGTCGGCGACCGGTATTACCGTGCCACCGGCAACAACCGTCAGCGGTCCTTGCAACGGAGCCACGCCGCGGGCGAAGTTCCAGGCCCAGGCGGCAGGAAGGAGCGGAGCAATGGTCCAATCGACCGCGGCCGGCACGGGAGAAAAGCTGACACCCTCCGCGGACTGAGCCCGCGGGCGCAACGTTCCCGCCTCCAGCGCCGGCAACGCCGCGATCAGCAACCGCCCCCCCATCGCCATCAGCTCCCGTTCCAGATCGGGGGCGCGCACGCCCTGGACCACCGCCAGCTTCGCCTGGGCCACTATCGGCCCAGTGTCGAGCCCGGCGTCCATGCGATGCACCGTGACCCCAGTCACCCGCTCCCCCCGCCGCAACGTCCAGAACACCGGTTCCGCCCCGCGCCCGGCCGGCAACAGCGACGGGTGCACGTTGAGGACGCCGAGCGGCGGCGCCTCCAGCACCGTCCCCGGCAACCGCCACGGGAAGCAGGCCGCCACCGCCACCCGCGGCGCGGCAGCGCGCAGGGCGGCAGCGGCTTCGGCCACCGCGCGGACCCACACCACCGGGATTCCTGCTCCTTCGGCCACCCGCTGCGTGTCGCCCAGCCGCGCCCCCGGCTGCCGGGCGAGAACCACGGCGGAGATCTCGTGGCCGGCCTCCAGCAGCGCCGTCAGCGGCGGCAGCGCCGCGGCGCACGATTGGCCGAGAAAAAGCACATGCATAGCACCCACAGGATAGCCCGAGACCACGAAAAGTTGACGCGCTCCCCCCACTCACCTACGGTTGCTCCTAGCAGGACGCGCGGCAGATTCTCTGACCCGCGTTGCCGCCGAGCGCCCTCACCCCAACCCTCTCCCACCGCGATGGGCGAGGGGCACCCCCTCGCCCTGCGCACAGGGAGAGGGGGGCAGGGGGGTGAGGGTTCATTTCCGGAGAACGACCATGCCGCGAATGGTGCAATGCGTCAAAATCGGCCGCGAGCTGCCCGGGCTGGAGAAACCGCCCTTCCCCGGCGAGCTGGGCCAGCGTATCTACGACAACATCTCCGCCGAGGCCTACGCCCTCTGGCAGCCGCACATGACCATCCTCATCAACCACTACGGTCTCAACCCCGCCGACCCCGACACCCGCCGCATCCTGCGCGAGCAGATGGAGGAGTTCTTCTTCGGCGAAGACGCCCGCCTCCCCGAAGGCTGGATCCCGCCCGACGCCGCCCCCGCCAAG
This sequence comes from uncultured Chloroflexia bacterium, assembly GCA_963762985.1. Lineage (GTDB taxonomy): Bacteria > Chloroflexota > Chloroflexia > Thermomicrobiales > UBA6265 > JACCXM01. Next base: position 260,914 of record CAVXMK010000025.1, on the reverse strand, counting down.
GGAGCGCCACGCAAAAAGTAGGGTGTTAGGGTGTTAGGGTGATGGGGTGATGGGGGGGGAACGGACGCCATCCGGACATGACCTCGACGCTTCCCGATTCCGCGACCCTTTGACCCTATCGCCCTGACACCCCGTCCCCCACGCCCCAATGGTAAATTCTTCGCCAGGGTGTCCTATTTTGCCCCCCCCCAAATCCGTCTTTATAAGTAGAGGGGGAAAGACGGATCGCCCCGCGGCCCGATCACACCGCGCGGCCCCGTTCCCCTTCGACGCACCGTCCGGCGCCGGGTGCCCAGGCAGGCCAGCCGCGCGGCAACGGAAGGACCGATCACCCTCCCGCCCGCCACGGCCCCTGAAGACAACTCCCGGAACCGGGAAATCAAGAACCGATTCGTGAACCGTGAACCGTGAACCGCAACCGAGAACAAACAGCCGCGAACCCCTTCCCGATCCTCACGCGAGGGCGGCGATCGTAAGAAGCGGGCAAGCGGGCGCTGGACGGTGCGTTCCCCTCACCCACGAACGACCATTGACGAGGCCGAATTGCGCCCATCGCATCATGAGGGAGACGCAACCCGCGGCATGGGTGTGAGCGCCACGCTCTGGCACCAACCACGGGGTATAGTGGACAGGCACGTGGCACTATGTCGACCCGAGCGACACCAACGCGGGATCTGCATCCCGGCTCAGGACGCTGCACTCGAACAACCAAACCAGGGAGTGTGCCGTGGACGAGACACCGTCCGATCAGCCGACCATTGCCGTCGAGGCAGCGACCGTCAGACGCGACGCCTTGCGCACGATGGGCGCGGCGGGGATGGCGCTGCTCGCCATGCTGGGTCTGGCGAATACCACCGATGCCAATAACGCCAGGAAGAAGGGCGTCGAGGCCGCGGGTGAAAGGAAAAAATCAGGCAAGAAAGGGCCTCCCGGCCCACCGGGTTCACAGGGGCTCCCGGGCGAACCGGGCGCACCAGGAGCACCGGGCCTGAGCAATTACCTGCGGGTCGAGGGCGATCCCTCGGGAGAAGGTTCTGCGCTATCGAGGGAGGTCAGCGCCACCTGCCCCAACGGGAGCAAGGCACTTGGCGGCGGCTACTCCCTCCCGTTTGTGAGCGGCGGTGGTGGTGTCGCCGCCATCAACATCTACAAGAACCAGCCCACCAGCGACACGGTCTGGACAGTGGCGGGCGCAGACAGCAGCGGAAGCAGCTGGTCGATTCAGGCGTACGTGATCTGCGCCACCGTGGCAACCGCGTAGGATCGCCGCGGCGGCTGGTCGGCAGCCCTTTATGAAGATTGACCTTGGCTAGGAGCCTCGCGATGGTGGCGGAACCGGCGACGATGACCGGCGCCCAATTTCAGCACAAGTGGCGCAACATCACGCTAACCGAGCGCTCGGCATCGCAATCGCACTTCAACGACCTCTGCCATCTGCTCGGCGTGCCCACCCCGACCGACGCCGACCCCGCCGGCCACTTCTACACCTTCGAGCGCGGCGCGGAAAAGAGCGGCGGCGGCAAGGGGTGGGCCGACGTCTGGTTCCGCGGCCACTTCGCCTGGGAGTACAAAGGCCACCACGCCAACCTGAAAAAGGCCTACGACCAGCTCCTGCAATACCGCGAAGACCTCGAAAACCCGCCCCTCCTCGTCGTCTGCGACCTCGACCGCTTCGAGATCCACACCAACTTCACCGGCACCGCCAAGAAGGTCTACACCTTCGCCCTCGCCGACCTCGACCAACCGCAAAACCTGGCCGTCCTCCGCGCTCTCTGGAACGATCCGCACAGCCTCCGCCCCGACACCACCGTCGAAGCCGTCACCGAAGAAGCCGCCGCCCGCTTCGGCACCCTGGCCGGGGCGCTGCACACCCGCGGCATTGCCCCCGAGCGGGCCGCCCAGTTCCTGGTCCAGCTCCTCTTCTGCCTCTTCGCCGAAGACGTCGGCTTGCTGCCAAAGGGGGTCTTCACCAAGCTCCTCGCCTTCGGCGCGCAATATCCGGACGATTTCCCCGCCCAGATGCAGGCCCTGCTGGAGGCGATGCGCGACGGCGGCAATTTCAACCTGGAGCGGATCACCCGCTTCAACGGCGGCCTCTTCGCCCACATCGACGTCGTCCCGCTCACCAAAGACGAATTGCGCGGGCTGGCCGAGGCGGCCTCCCTCGACTGGGGCAGCGTGGAACCTGCTATCTTCGGCACTCTCTTCGAGCGCTCGCTCGACCCCGGCAAGCGCGCCCAGCTCGGCGCCCACTACACCGGCCGCGCCGACATCGAGCGCGTGGTGGAACCGGTGGTGATGGCCCCGCTGCGCCGTCGCTGGGACGAAGTCCGCACCGAGGCCGAACCGCTGCGCGTCGCCCTGGAGAAGGCCACCGCCGCCGCCGCCCGCAAGAGCATGAGCGCGCTCCTCCGCGACCAGTCGGTCAACCGCGCCCGCGCCGCCTTCCAGGCCAAACTCGCCGGCTTCCTCGAAGAGCTGGCCGCCGTGCGCATCCTCGACCCCGCCTGTGGCAGCGGCAATTTCCTCTACGTCGCCCTCGCCGCCCTCCTCGACCTGGAAAAAGATGTCATCGCCTACGGCGCCGCCAACGGTCTTACCGTGATGTACCCCACCGTCCGCCCCAGCCAACTGCACGGCCTGGAGATCAACGGCTACGCCCGCAAGCTGGCCCAGACCGTCGTCTGGATCGGCTACCTGCAATGGATGATCGACAACGGCTTCCTCGGCCAACCCGACCCCGTCCTGGAACCGCTGGAGACGATCCGCTTGCAGGACGCCCTTCTGGATCTGAGTGACCCGGAGCAGCCGAAGGAGGCGGAATGGCCGGAGGCGGAGTTCATCATCGGGAACCCGCCGTTTCTGGGCGACAAGAAGATGCGCGGAGAACTGAGTAGCGCGTACATCGACGCGCTTTGGAAGGTGTTTCGCGGCCGTGTCCCGCCGGGAGCAGATCTTGTTTGCTACTTCCTTGAAAAGGCGAGAGCTGAGATCGAGATGGGGCGCGCAGGTCGTGCGGGGCTTCTGGCAACAAACTCGATCCGCGGTGGAGCGAACCGGAAGGTTCTTGAGAGCATCAAGGAGAGCGGTGACATCTTCCTTGCTTGGGATGACGAGCCTTGGGTACTTGATGGGGCGGATGTGCGGATCGCGATTGTTGGCTTTGATGATGGTAGCGAGGAATCGCGAACGCTAGACGGACAAGCCGTGTCGGTCATAAATGCCGACCTCACCTCGACGGTGGATGTCACAACTGCGCAGCGATTGGTGGAAAACGAAGGAATTGGGTTTCTCGGAGTCCAGAAGGGCGGCCCATTTGATGTTGACGGGGATCTTGCAAGGAGTTGGATAGCCTTACCGCTGAATCCGAACGGCAGGCCCAATAGCGATGTTGTGCGACCACGCCTGAACGGTTACGACATAATGCGTCGATGGCAGGGCCACTGGATCATCGACTTCGGCCCCGATATGCCTCAACAACAGGCTTCGCTCTACGAGGAGCCCTTTGAACACGTTCGGACCAATGTCAAGCCATTGCGTGACAAGAATCCACGCAAGTCCTATCGCGAACGTTGGTGGATTCATACGGAGCCAAGACAAGGGCTTCGTGCCGCTCTGGGAGACCTGTCTCGGTTCATCTGCACGCCGACGGTTTCAAAGCACCGGGTATTCGTTTGGACATCGCCGTCGTTTGTCCCCGATCACCAGCTCGTAGTCTTCGCTCGCCAGGACGACTACTTCTTCGGCATCCTCCACTCCCGCGCCCACGAAGTTTGGTCCCTCCGGATGGGGACGTGGCTCGGCGTCGGCAACGACCCCCGCTACACCCCGACCACCTGCTTCGAAACCTTCCCCCTCCCCTGGCCCCCGGCCAGGAAGCGTGGCGCGACCCGCGCCTGCACGCCATCGCCAACGCCGCCCACGCCCTGAACGACCTGCGCGAAGCCTGGCTCAACCCGCCCGACGCCTCCGAGGCCGACCTGAAAAAGCGCACCCTGACCAACCTCTACAACACCCGCCCCGCCTGGCTGGCCGCCGCCCACGCCGCCCTCGACTGCGCCGTCTGGGCCGCCTACGGCTGGCCCGACGACCCGGACGAAACGACGGACGAGGAAATCCTGGCTCGGCTGCTGGCGCTGAACGGGGAGCGGGCCACACGATCTGGTGAAACGTAACCTCAGCCCGTGGCGGCGACGGCCGCGTTCTCCTCGCGAGGAGCATCGGCCACCTGGGTCCGAGCGAAGTCGAGGCACGCCCGCACATCGTCCGGGGTTAGCTCGGGGTAGAACGCCAATACCTCGTCGACATCGAGGGTACGGGCCAGGTGCGCGAGGACCATCTCGACCTGGACCAGCGTGCCCTTGACCACCGGGCTGCCACCCATGACCGCGCGGTCCTGAGTGATGCGGTCCGGCAGCGAGGCAAACCTCTTGCGCGCCCGCCATTGCTCTTCCTGAACGGCTTGGGATTGTGCCCACGCGCGCTCCGGCGGTTGGCTCACGCGCACATGCACGGGGATCCCATCTTCGACCTGGATGTCGAGGAGCCGATCCCTGAAGACATCGCGCACCTCGTCGGTGTCGTCAACGTCGATCGTCGCCTCGAGGTAGATGCCCGCGATGTCGTACCAGGTGTAGACGGAGAACGACGCCTCAGGATAGCGCGCCGCGATCATGGCCCGGAGTTCGTCGAGCGCCGCCTGGGCACGGGGCGTGACGATGATCTGAATCTCCGGAGGCTCCTCGTACACGAAATCTTCGTTCATCAGTTCATCTCGCTCCTTGAATTGCAGTCTATCAATCCGGTCCCGTTGCCGTCCCCGCCGCACTCGCTTAGCCTGAACGCGGAACGATGCGAAGACGGCCACGGGCGGTGTTGCCAGTCTCGTCAGGAGAGAGCCCCTTGAAGATCGCCAAATACCTCCATTCCTGCCTGCTCTTCGAAGACGAAGGGCAAAAACTCCTCTTCGACCCCGGCACCATCACCTTCGCCGAAGGTCTCGTCACCCCTGAAACCTTCCGCGACGTCTCCACCATTGTCATCACCCACGGCCACCCCGACCACCTCGACCTGGAGAACCTGAAACAGATCCTGGCCCTCAGCAACGCCGAAATCATCACGAACGGCGAGGTGGCCGAGACCCTGGCCAGGGAAGGCATCGCCGCCACCGTGGTCGAAGAGGGTCCCCACACCGCCGGCCCCGTCCGCCTCCTCGCCATCCCCACCCCGCACGAGCCAATCCTCGCCCCGTCCACCCCGCGCCACACCGCCTACCTCGTCAACGACCGCATCCTCAACTGCGCCGACTCCTTCGGCGACCCACTCCTGGCCCACGCCGGCATGGAAATCCTCATCATGCCCGTCATGGCCCCCTTCCTCACCGAAGTCGGCGCCTTCGCCTTCGCGCAGCGCATGCGCCCCCAACACGTCATCCCCATCCACGACGGCTACAGCAAGCCCTTCTTCCTGAAACTCCGCTACGACAACTACGAGAAGCACTTCGACCAGATCGGCGTGCGCTTCCACCGGCTGGCCGAACCCGGAGACAGCGTGACAGTGTGATTTGCTGGCGACCGGCGGGTCAGGAAACGGCCATCTCACGCCTCGTGAAGCTGCTGGTACAGCGTGACGCCACAACAGATGATGAGCTTGGGATCTGGCCGCCCGGAACCCCCTAGTCGTCCATCCGGAAAGAGGTAACGGCGAGCTTTTGCCAACTCCTCGGAGCCTGCCCGGTCGCTCACAAGTTGGCTCCTGGTTCCACGCGGGACCCTGTATTCAGCGCACCGCTCGGGCGGAACTTCCTTGTCTCTGAGGACGATCTCGGCCAGAATCTGGGCATCAACCTGGCCGACGACGTCAATCGTGTTGAAAAAGAGCCGAAGCAAGTGAGCATCCCCCCTTGCCGAGGGAGGAGCAGATGGACCCGTTAGAGAAGGCAATTCGTCATCACCTCATCAGGTATCTCGCCGGGGACCTGTCGCTCAACGAGCTTCAAGACTGGTTGGTCAGTGCTACGTGGAACATGGAAGCGACGGCGTCGCCCGAAGCGGTCCACCTCGCATACTCCCTCGAATTGGTGCTCGCCGAGTATTCCACCGGGTTCCTGACACCCAACGAACTGCGCTCGGATCTCCTCGAGATCGCCGAACCCGCCAACACAACCGCGAAAGCGAGCATCAGCGCTAGGGCGGTGTCAAAGACGTAGGGGCGGTGACGAGAGGAGGGGGATGGCCCGGTGCGCGTAGGCGCCGTAGGGGCGGGTGGCGGCGATGCGGGTCCAGCCGAGGGCGTGCACCAAGCTGAGCAGGTCGTTGCGCAGGGCGGCCAACGCCTGCGGAGCGTGGCCGCGGCGGACCTGGCCGGCGTCCTCGCCCCAGGGCACATCGCGCCCGTAATGGCCCCGGTGGCCAAGGCGACGCGCTGGCAGGGGCGGCGGGCGGAACCCCGGCGGGAGACGGGGCCGGGGGCGGCGCCGGCCCCGCGGCCACGAAGACCGCGATCTGCGCCGCCAACGCCGCCGAGTCGCCGGCGCGCCCCGCGCGGCGCACGGTGGCCGCGCGCGGCACTCGGCCCGGCGGCACGCCCGCCAGCGGCCCCAGTGCCGCGGCGGGCTCGGCCCCTCACGGCGCGATGGCGCGCGGCCCCTGCTGTCCCCTGACCAGCGCGGCGGCGATCAGCGTCGAGTATCTGCCGGTCGAGATGGGCTGCGGCTCGGGCGCCGCCTGCGCGACTGGCAGCAGGCCGGTGTCTGGGATCGCTTGCACCGGACGCTCCTCGACCGCCGGGGTGACGCCGACCGCATCGATTGGGAGCGGGCCAGCCTGGACAGCGCAAGCGTCCCGGCCAAAAGGGGGGCGACGCGGTCGGACCGAACCCGACCGATCGCGGCAAGCCCGGCGCCGCTGGGTGGTCGGGCGCACCCTGGCGTGGCTGAACCGGTATCGGCGGCTGACGATCCGCTACGAGCGGCGGGCCGACATCCATCGGGCGTTCCTGACGTTGGGCTTTGCGCTGATCTGCTTCAACCACTTGCCCCCTCCAGACGGACTATGAACGACACTCTTAGAAACGGGGGCGGGGTGGCATGATGGCTGGCCATGAACACCAGATCCCTTGTCCCCGACGATCTCTGGGAGGCCATCGAACCCTTTCTGCCGCCGGAGCCGCCAAAGCCCAAAGGTGGTCGCCCACGGGTGCCGAACCGCGCGGCCCTCGCCGGTATCGTGTTCGTCCTGCGCACAGGCTGCCTGTGGCGGCTCTTGCCCAAAGAACTGGGCTGCGGCAGCGGCACCACGTGCTGGCGGCGGCCCCGTGATTGGCAAGAGGCCGGCGTCTAGGAGAAGCTGCACGAGCGGTTATTGAACTGGCTTGGCGACGAGGCGGCTATCGACTGGAGCCGAGCGAGCCTCGATAGCCTCAGCGTACGGGCAAAAAGGGGAGCGCAGATCGGGCCGAACCCGACAGACCGCGGCAAGCCGGGCTCCAAAAAAACAACTTTGGGTGGTTGAGCGCACCTTCTCCTGGCTGCTCGGTTGCCGCCGCCTCGGCGTGCGCTACCAGCGACGGGCCGACCTGCTCCAGGGGCTGCTTCACCTGGCCTGCGCTCTGATCTGCGTTCGCTTCCTCGGCCCCGCGATCGGGTGACGGACGCGGCCCGTCGGAGTCGGATTGGTTGACATCCGTGGCTGGCCGCGTAAGGTAGGCGGCGTCGGGGACGCCGCACGGCGCGGACCTGCACGCCTCTGGCCGAGGCTTCCCGTTGGGAGGAGACCCATGCGCCGCACCCCGCTCGCGCTCGCCCTGCTGCTCGCCCTCACCCTCGGCGGCCCCGCCGCCGTCGCCCAGGTCGAGACCCCCGTGCCAGCACCCCCGGCCACCCCCATTGCTACCCCGCAGGCCGCGGCGCAACCGGACCTGGCCGGCGTCGCACCGTTGCCGTTGACCGGCGAGCGGCGTGCCACGTTCGAGGCCTACGTCGCCGACGCGATGGCACCGATTGGAGGTGCCCGGTGCCGCCGTCGCCGTCGTCCAGGACGGCGCGGTGGTCTACGCGCAGGGCTTCGGCGTCACGGAAGTCGGCGGCAGCGACCCGGTCACACCGGACACCCAGTTCATGATCGGTTCCGTCACCAAGTCGATGACGAGCACCATGGCGGCCACGCTCGTCGACGCCGGCTGGCTGTCGTGGCAGACGCCGATCGCGCAGTTGCTCCCCGACTTCGCCATCGCCGACCCCCGGTTGACCGATCGCATAACCGTGGCCGACGCCTTCTGCGCCTGCACCGGCCTGCCGCGCCGGGACCCGGAGATCCTCTTCAACTTCGACACGCTCACTCCGGATGGGGTGATCTCCCAGGTAGCGGAGACCCCACTGACCGCCCCCTTTGGCGAGCGCTACCAGTACAGCAACCAGCTGTACGCCGTCGGCGGCTACGCGGCGGCGCGGGCGGCGGGCGCCGCCCCCAATGAGCTGCGCGGCGGTTACGAGGCGGCGATGCGGGCGCGGCTCCTCAACCCAATGGGGATGACGCGCTCGACCTTCGCCCTGGCCGACATCCTGGGCAGCGGCGATTACGCCCTCCCACACGGCACCGACCTGGAAGGCGAGACGCGACCGTTTCCATTGCTTGTCGATGCGGACTTCGTGACGTCGGTCGCCCCGGCCGGCGCCTTGTGGTCCACCGCCCGGGACATGGCGCGCTACGTGCAAACCGAGTTGGCCGACGGCGTCGCCCCGGACGGGACGCGGGTCGTCTCGGCCGAGAACCTGGCCCAGACGCGGGCTTCGCGGGTGGCGATCGCGCTTCCGCCGGGCACCCCGCCCGTGATGGCCGAGGCGATTCAGCACTACGCCCTGGGCTGGAACGTCGGCGCCTACCATGGCCAGCCGCTCATCAGCCACAGCGGCGGCAGCCTCGGCTTCGCCTCCGAGGTCGCCTTTTTGCCCGAGGCGAACCTGGGCATCGTGATCCTGACCAACGGTGGGGCCGGAGGCGGTCCCTTCGCGTTCGCCATCCAGTTCAAGCTGTTCGAGCTGCTGTTCGACCAGCCGGCGGAGTTCGACGCGCTACTGAACCAGTCCCTCCCCGCTCAGGCGGCACAGCGCGCCGAACTGCAGTCCCGGCTGCGGCCGGTCGACCCCGCGGCCGTTGCCCCCTACGTCGGACGCTATGACAACCCGGCCCTGGGCGAGGTCGATCTAGTTCTGCGAGACGGCACGCTCGTTTTCGACGCGGGTGAAGTCCGGTCGGCGTTGCGACCGTTGGCCGATGAGAACGGGAAGATAGAAGGCTACGTCTCCGTCGACCCGCCGCTCAACGGCATAGTCCCCTCGGTCACCTTCCGCGAGGGTGCCGGCGGCCGGCCAGAGATCGTGGCGACGGTCCCGGGCGACGATCCTACGGGGGAGGCCGAGACCTACGTCTTCACGCTTCGAGAGCCGCCGGTGGCGGCCACGCCGACGTCGTAGCGGGATCACGGCTCCGCACCGCGGTGGAGGAACCGCAGGGGGCAAAGCGCCGCTGCGCTCTCGCTCGGGTGCCAGCCCCTCTCGGTCAGGTGCCTCGCCGGGTTCTCCGAAGTGGATTTGGCAACACGCTCTTCGGTGGCATCGACAGCTGCATTCACCGTGATCGTCGTCTACCGCATGACCGGGTTTACGGCCTACGACGCCGCAACGTCACGCGCCGCTTCCGGCGCCGATTCAATGCCGTCATAGCGATACGGCCAGGGATGGCGCTCGTACGCGGATGTCGCTTCACGCACCGCCCGTTGCCGCCCCTCGATGTCGAAGCACGCCAGCTGATTGCCGCGAAGCAGCCGTGTTGCACTGTCGATCGCTTGTCGTGTGGTCAATACGCCATCAGCCACTTCTTCTTCGAGGGCCCTGGTGAGCCAGCGACGCATCTGCACCGCGTAGGCATAGGCAGCCGAGGGCGTTGTCGCATCGTCGCCAAAGGCGAAGAGTTTGTTCATTGGGACGGCATGGAGGAAGCGACGAACGAAGTCCTTACTGGCAAGCGGATTGATCGCCCACGCCCAGCACAGATCCACGTAGGCGTTGCCGAAGTGCTTGGCCAGGGCAATCAGCTCGTCGCTGTACGGATAGGCGATGTGCATCAGCACGAAACGCGCGTTCGGATACTCCATCAGGAGTGGCGCTAGATGCCCCGCGCGTAACCGGTCGACTGGCATGGACGTGCCGAGTTGCCCCGTCCCCGCGAGATATCCGGTATGGAGTTTGATCGGCAGCTGGTAGGCGCCGGCCAGCTCCACGCCGCGCGCCAGGCACCAGTCGCCGAGGCAGAGCCGGGCCTCCGATTGCGGGTCGTCGCTACCCGGACCACCCCCAAGCACCACCTGCACCGCACGCTCGGCTTCGGCATCCGTTCGCTTGTGCCACGCCAGAGTGCGTACGTAGGCGTGCTGGGATTTCAGCGCGATGGAGAGCGGCGCGCATCGCGCAAACAACGCCTCCATCGCCTGCCTCAGCGTGGCGAGATTCCGGACCGTCACGCCGGTCGCCGCTTCGATGACCGGATCGTCGATCGCGCCGATGGCGAACCGGCGCAACGAGAGGTCGCGAAGGAAGAACTCCGCGGAAGACCGAGGAAGGTCGATCATGTCGAGCCCCAGATCCGTCTGGACGTGATCCACCTTCGCACGGTCGCGCAAGATGGCGACGCACCCGCCTTGGCGTTGCAACGCCTTCAGCCGTTGCTGCCCCGCACGAATGGTTGCCTCGCTCAACACCTCGATCTCATAGAGATCACGAGCGGCGATGCGCACCGCCTCGCCGTACCCGGTGAACTGGGCCATGTCCCATGCGGCCGCAACGCCGGCGAAGCGGCCCTCGAGGTCCTCGTCGCTGCCGTCCTGGAGGCGAGCGACGGCTTCGAGCGAGGCGCCGGCGATGATCAGGTCCGACGAGCTGTACCATCCGAAGAGGTCGCTGAGGATGTCGGGCGCGTCCGGTCCCTCCCAGGCATAATCGCCCGGCTGGTGGGTGTGCGTATCGATCACCGAGACGTTGGCAATGTGGTCGGCAATCTCGCTCGGCATTTGTCCTCCGTTCCACCGCCGCAGCCTGGCTTGCCCGGTACCGGCGGCTCGCGATCCGGTATGAGCGACGAGGGGAGATGCATGACGCGTTCCTCACCTTGAGGTACGTGTTGAACTGCTTCAACCACCTGCCGCTTGCGGATGGGTTTTGAAAGGCACTCTTAGAGCCGACCGCTCGCGCCCCCTTGGCCGAGCTTGGTATGCAATCATTTCTCCAGGTGTGTTCCAGGGCCGGGCCGTCATGCTCACCCGCATGCGAAATGGTGTGCGGACTGGTCCTGGCGCGGGGAGAAGGGCGGGGAACACTTGGGCCAGGTGGCATGAAGGAACAGATTCCGCGGGCGGGAGATGCTGCTGCGGACGACCAGGCCAGCGATGCGCCAGTGACGTTTACGCGTGCCGGAATCGGCTATGGCCTGAAGAAGACGATTCCACTGGAGCTCGGCGGCGTTGTCTGGGGCATGATCTTCGGTGTTGTGGCCGCCAACGTGGGGTGGACCGCCGGCGAAGCCGTGGTCATGAGTGCGCTGGTCAATTCCGGGGCGGCCCAGGTGGCGGCCGTGGATCTCTGGGCCGTGCCGCCTCCCATGCTCACCATCTGGTTCACCACGGCGCTGGTCAGCCTGCGCTATCTGGTCCTTGGCGCGTCCCTGCGTCCCTGGCTGGGTCAGATCAGCCCAGGCCGTGCCTATGGTTCCCTCTTCACCCTGACGGATCAGAGCTGGGCCCTGGCGTTTCTGGAGTATCGCTCCGGGCGACGAGATGCCGGGTTCCTGCTGGGGAGTGGTCTGGCGTTTTTCGCATCCTGGTGCATCGGCACGGCCTTCGGCATCACGATCGGCAATGTCCTGCCCGATCCCGAAGCCTGGAGCCTCGATTTCATGCCCACCGCCATCTTCGTGGCGCTGGTGGCCGGCCTCTGGCGCGGCAAGGGTGACGCTATCCCCTGGCTTGCGGCCGGCATCGTCAGCATCCTCGTTCATTCCATCGTGCCGGGGCCCTGGTACGTCCTGCTTGGCGCGGTGGCCGGGTTGATCGCCGGGCTCGTATCCGAGCGGTGGCTGCATGCGTCCTGACCTCGCGCTCACCATCGCCGGCATGGCCATCATCCTGTTCTGTATGCGGGCAGGAGGGTTCTGGCTGGCGGGCAGATTCCAGCCATCCCCAATGGTGACGCATTCCCTGGAGATGCTGGGTGGCGTGGCGCTGGTGGCGCTGACAGCGCCCGCCGTCGTCGCCGCTGGGACGCCCGGCGTGCTCAGCGCCCTGATGGCGGCGCTGGTGATGCGGCGCAGCGGGAACATCCTGCTGGCCATGGCGCTGGCCCTGCTCACGGTCCATCTGGCCCGCTTGGCGATGCCGACTTCCGCTTGAGGCTCCCTACCTTCGGAGCAGGATTGCCTTCATCAACGCTTCCTGGAATCGTTGGTGTTGTCTGCCCTGTCGATCGCTTCGTGCGCTCGCATGGACCTTTGCTGCCCCGCCGCGCCATCAGCGCCTCGACACGCACGAGTTCATTCCTCATGCCGACGACAAGCGCCGGATTGGCAAACCCGTCGATCCTGGCGCCCACTCCTCAGACGCGGACCGGATGCGCCACTCCATGTGAGTGGAACGCGCTTCCGCGATCGGCCCCATGCAATCCCGAGGTTCAAGACCTTGGTTCCGAGTGAAGTCCGGGCGGAGACCGAGTGCTGATCCGGCGGCGCCCCGTCGACGGCCAGCGACTCGGCCAGCGCCGTCCGCGCCCGCACGAGGTCGCCGGCCTGTTCGGCCACAGCGCCGAGGTTGCCGACGACCATGCACACCTGACGGTGATCGCCGAGATGGCGGAAGTCCGCCAAGGCGTCCGCGCGCTCGGCGGCCGCACGCCCCGCCCGACGGCCCCGCCCTCCTATGCGGTCGGAACCACACTGAAGCGCAAGCTGGTTTCCTGACTGGAGGTCGCCACCTCTTCGCGTCGCAGCTCGATTTCCTGACCGAGGTGATCGAAGAGGAGCGTGCCATCGCCGAGCAGGAGCGGAACCAGGTGGATGACGAGCTCATCGACCAGCCCGGCCTTGAGCCCTTGCTGGGCGACGCTGGCGCTGAGCAGCACCACCGCTTTGTCGCCGGCCGCGTCCTTGGCCAGCGCGATGGCGTGCTCGACCCCGCCGGTCACGAACGTAAAGGTCACCGGGCCGATGGTCACCGGCTCCCGGGCGTGATGCGTCACGACGAACTGCGACGTGTGATGGCCGCCGTACGGCAAATACTCCTCGCTCATCGTGCCATCGCGGAAGCCCTTGTTCCCCATCACGACGGCGCCGATCTCGTTCATTATGCGAAGAGCCATCTCGTCATCGTCGCTGCCGTACCTGAACATCCAGGCGAAATCCATGTCATCCGGCTTGGAAATGTATCCGTCGAGTGACATGACGAAGTGGATGATGACCTTGCCCACGGCATCCCTCCCAAAGCGGGCCGGCGCCCCGTCGTGCCGCTGCCCTCGTTCCCCGGCGGGAAGGCGAACCGGTGACCGACCCCCGCGAAGTCGGGTGCGCGGTGGACAGCGCGCCGGGGGCGATGTCCCGGAGGACGCAACACCACGTTGCTCGTCTGCCCGGTGGGAGTGTAGCCCGGCACACGACCGCGCCCGTGCCACCGGATCGGCCGCCCCTGCCACCCACCGGCGGTGGTGGGTCAGTTTGAGCATGCCTCTGCAATCCGAGGTTGAGCCGTGCCAGAGAGCGAGCATGGCCAAGCACCCCAAACGCCGATGTGATCGCGCTTGCGCTGGCGGCATACAATCGACACGTATTCGAGGGAGGCGCGCATGGCCGAGATCAAGACCAGGCCCACCGATGTGAGCGTCGACGCCTTCCTCGACGGCGTCGAGCACCCCGTGCGCCGCGCCGACGGCCAGGCCGTGCGCGCGATGATGGAGCGCGTCACCGGCGAGCCCGCGGTGATGTGGGGTCCCTCGATCGTCGGCTTCGGCAGCTATCACTATCGCTACGCCAGCGGGCACGAGGGCGACATGTGCCGCGTCGGCTTCTCGCCGCGCTCGGCCAATCTCGTGCTCTACGTCGGCGGCTTCCCCGACTATGAGGCGCTGCTCGCGAAGCTCGGCAAGTACAAGCGCTCCAAGGCCTGCCTCTATCTCAACAAGCTGGCCGACGTGGACCCGGCGGTGCTCGAGGAGATCGCCCGGCGGTCCTATGTGGCGACCGTGGACGTCGACCTCGGTCCGGTGCGCTGAGGCTCAGATCCTCGCAGACCATGCGTAGCCGCCCGTGTCCTCCCAACAGCCGCCCCCACGGTTGCTTTCGTTAAAGAAAGCGCCTGTGGCTGGAATGGCCCAACCGGTGTCGTGCTTCCCTACGAGAAACGCTCCTCGAAGATCGGTGCGATGATGCGTCCGCGCGGTTGCCACGGTGGTCGCAACAGGAATCGAGGGGAGGTCTGTCGTGCGTCGGTCCCATGTGCTTCTGCCTGCCATTGTCGTGTTGCTGGCGATCGTGGCCTTGTGGGGGCGCCCGGCCGCCATCGCTCAGGAGGCGACCCCGGTGGGCGTGCGGATCGGAGGGGTAGCCTTCGAGCCGGTGGCCTTCGCCCCCGGCCTCGATTTTCCGCGTCCGGGGGACCTGTTCGTGGGCCGCGCCGCCCTCGAGCCCGGGGGTGTGGTCCCCATCGCCGCCAGCGACCCGGCTCTCGGGATCCTGCTGGTGGAATCGGGGACGCTCACCGTCCGGCTGGACGGTCCGATGACGGTGACGCGGGGCACGGGATTGGGCGAGGCCATGGCGACCGCGCAAGCCACCGGGGATCTCGGCGCCCTGATGGAAGCGGTCGCGGCGGGCCAGGCGGTGATATTGGAGGCGGGCGACGCCGCCTACATCCCGGCCCACGTGGCCGGGGAGATCCGCAACGAGAGCCAGGAGCCGGCCGTGCGGCTGGCCATCCTGGTGCTCCCGCCCGAGGACAAGACGGGAGACGAGACGCCAGCGCCATAGCGACCATCAGGACACGCAGCGAGGATCGGGTTCGCTGCTCATCCTCGCTGTAATCCGCGGATACCAGGACGTGTCACACTCGTTGCCAACTGTGGGTACAGCAGTTCCAGCTTCCATCGCATCACTTCATGAGCAGCCCCGTGCGTGTTTGGCTGACCCAATGCCCCACTTCAAATGCCCTCCCGCACCCCCTTTCTGGCACTGCGACGATGGCACCCTCGACCCGGTACTCTGCCGACACGATCTATGGGCAGGCGATGGGCGAGAAGCGGCACCCTCGCCGTTGCTTTCTGATCCCGCCTCGTCTTGGGCAAAGGGGGCGGAGGGAGAGATCGCCGGACGAGCATCACGTATGCACCGCGGCCATCGCAGCCGTGCAGTCCAGTCCGCCTGCCACTGCGCTTTAGTCGCCTACGTTCACTGCTTCTTGGCCATCGAGCGGTACTTGTCGATCTTGTCTTGCAGCTCCAGCAGGTCACACCCTCTAATCCATAACAGGTGGATCTCTATTTGGGCGTCCCGTCGTGCTCTCTTATTTTGGCGAGCTGCTGGAGTTGTCCTGCGTGCACGTCGCTCACCCATTCCCAGCCTTTCTTGGCCGATGGGCCGATCCGCGGGTCGCTGACACCCTGATTGTCACGCAGGGCCTGCACGTACGCGCGGTCCTGTTCGATCCGTGCGCGTACCTGATCAGCTCCGCCGACGGAGCCGTGACCTGGGACGAAGACATCGACGTCGTCCGCCACGCCCTCGAGCAGTCGCAGCGCGGCGAGGTAGTCCCCGATCGGGTCAGTGGCGTCCAGGTCGAGGAACGGAATCAAGACATCAGAAAGCATGTCGCCGGCGACGAGGACCCTGCGTTCCTCAATCAACAGCGCCGCATGGCCCGGGGCATGCGCCTGATGCTCGATAATCCGGACTTGAGGGCCATCCCAAGGAATCCGCGCAGTTTCAGCAGGCAGACCGGTAATGAGGCCGAACAGGTCCAGCGGTGTCTCCTCGGCGATTTCCGGCGGTAACCCCTCGGCGACGCGGGCCTTCCAGTCCGCGTTCGACAGTAAATCTCGCATACACGCCGCGCAGCGGGCTGTACCGTAACGGGGCGCTTCGCCGAGCTCGGCGTGCCAAAGCACGTGATCCCAATCAGGATGCGTCGAGAAGCCTGCCACAACGGGTTGGCCCAACTCACGAAGGTCGTTCGCGAGGCAGACCATTTCGTCGCCCGTTATTCCGGGGTCGATGAGCAACACGCCGGCCCGGCCTTGCACGACAACGGCGTTGTTCTGGAGTAGCTCGCTCTGGTGGACCAGCACACCCTCCGCGACCTGCGTCAGCATGGGGCTCCTCCCGATTGTGGCTTGCAATCGCTTGTCGAGACGGTAGTACCTTCACTCATTAACATGTCTGTATTTTATTCTCAGCCGGCCACGGACTCTCATAATGATTGGACCAAACAACGGGGGGCAGGGCAGCTGGCCCTCCCCGGCCAGTTCAGGTGAAGTTGGTTCACATGCTCCGAGTCGAATAACGGCGTAGAATCGCGTCATGGCTGAGTCACAGGCTCCGCGCACGCGCTACCGCTCGATCGTGGACGACAGCGGCCGCTGGGACGGGTTCGCGTTCCGTCCGCGCGACATCGTCATCAGCACGCCGCCGAAGTCCGGCACCACGTGGATGCAGATGCTGTGTGCGCTCCTGATCTTCGACGGGCCCGAGTTCCCGGCGCCTCTCGCCGATCTGTCGCCGTGGCTAGACATGTGCACCCGCCCACTCGCGGAGGTGACGGCGGCGCTTGCCGCTCAGACGCATCGCCGCTTCATCAAGACGCACACGCCGCTGGACGGCCTTCCCCTGCACGCCGACGTCACGTATGTCGTGGTCGGCCGTGATCCACGCGACATCGCCATCTCGTTCGAGCATCACCTCGCCAATATCGACTTCGAGCGCTTCCTGTCGCTGCGCGCCGCGGCCGTCGGCAACGAGGACCTCGTCGCGCCGCTGGCGCAGCGCGTCCCGTTCAGTGACCCAGTCGCGCGGATCCCGAGTTTCGTTGCCGACAACAGGCCACCCCCGACGCCGCCGACGCTTGCCTCGGTGCTGCATCACCTCGACACAGGCTGGCAGCGTCGGCGCGATCCGAACGTCGCCCTCTTCCACTACGCCGACTTGCAGGCTGACCTCGAAGGAGAGCTGCTCCGCCTGGCGCGCGTCCTCGGCATCCCATGCTCACCGGATCGCGCGCGGGAGCTGGCGGCGGAGGCAAGCCTGGCTCGGATGCGCGAGCGCGCGGCCGAGGTTGCGCCAGACGCGACGCAGGGATTGTGGAAGGACGTGCGCGCCTTTTTCCGTGGTGGTGGCACCGGCGAGTGGCGCGGGCGCCTCGCCGCCGCCGACCTCGCCGCCTACGAGGCGCGGGTCGCGGAGTTGGCGGCCTGGGACCTCGCCGCCTGGACGCACGGCGGCCGACGCGCGTCGGGCGTCGATCCCGAACGCTAACCCGACCGCGCTCCGACCCGAGCGCTTGTAGCAGGCCATGTGACCTGCCCCCCGTTGGTTGGTCCACCGATTATGAGTCCGTCTGACGTGCTCCCTGAGAACTGGTCCACGGATCCTGGGAGGCCTCCGGGGCATGATATGATGCCTCCAGTTGAATAGGGCCACACCCATTTCGGGTCTCGCCCGCTTTCGTCCGGGGTCGCCGCGTCTGGGCCCATCCCGGTCGGGAGCGGGCGTTTTTGTTTGCCCAGGCCCACCGGAGCCGTCAAGCCGGGCCAAGGAGCGGAGCGATGACCCTCTCGCGGTTGGAACGGTCCCTCGTCTGCGGGCAGAGAGGTTCGTTTCTCTTGTCCCCTGATGGCGAAGGTGCCGGCGACGGGGGCGGCGAGCCTCACTGCCAGGCACGCGACGAACCACCGGACCCGCGGCGTCATGGCGTCCCCCCCGTCCTGCTTCGGCCATCCCCGCCGCGACCCCGCCGCGCCGGCGACGGCGGGCATTGCCGCCTGGCGGGATCGCCCCCATGCTAACCGCACCGGCGTGGTGCGCCCGGCCGGATCGCGGCGCTGCCAAGGGGTCGCTCGGGCGAAGGCGAACATTGAGACGCGGGGGCAGGGCAGCGCCGTGAGTGTTAGCATGCGGGCCATTCGCCGATCTCGCGTTGGGAGGTAAAGGGATGTCCAAGCCACAGGAACCGCAGGTGCTATACGTGCTCGCCGCGTCGTACGACAGCGTCGAGGAGGCTCGCGCCGATTTCGAAGCCGTCCGAGCGCTCTATGACGAGATCAAGGCGTCGGACAAGTTCGATGCCGCCGTGATTTCCAAGAGCGAACAGGGCAAGGTCCACATCGACAAGACGTACGAGGCGGGCACCAGGCACGAAGCCCTCAAGGGGTTGGGCTGGGGACTCGCGGCCGGAGCGGCGGCGGCGCTCTTTCCGGCGATCGGCATCGGGGCCGCGCTGGCGGTAGGAGGGGCCGGCGGCGCCGCCATCGGCGCGCTCGTCGGGCACCATCAGACAGGCATGGATCGGGGCGACCTCAAGCGGCTTGGCGATGTGCTCGACTCGGGAACGGCCGGTCTGCTCGTGGTCTACCAGGCGAACCTGGCCGACCAGGTCGCGGCGAACATCAAGGCGATGAACCGGATCGAGAGCCGGATTGTCGACCTGACCGCCGATCGAGATTGCGGCGGAGATTCGAGCCGCTGGGGTGGGGCAATGAGCCGCGGCGTTGCCTGCGCCTAACCGCGGGCGCAGGGGTGCTCGATAGGCCGTCCGCCCGGCTGTTGCGGCCCGGTCGGGTGGGCACGGCCCAAGGCACGCCGGGGAGCGGCGCCCGCGCCGGCAACGACGACTCCAAGCGACGCTTGGGAACCAAACCCCGTGCTGCCGTCGACACCCTGGCCCCCCGCTGGCGCTGCGTGTTCCGCCGGCGAATGCGCGGGTGCGGACCATGTGTCGACGGTGGCGGCGGCCATCCAGGGGGCAACGGACGAAGCCGTCGACGTCGCGTTCGTGGACGACGAGCGCACGGCAGCGGGCTCTGCGGATGCCGCCGCCACCCAGGATGTCGGCTTGGCAGTCGTCACGCTACCCGAAGCCAATCGTTGGCCGACCGGTTGGAGACCCACTCCGCGTCCCGGCATGGCCGTTGGCTGAACACGGCCGAGGTCGAGCCGAGCGTGCTCCCGCGGCGACGCCTCGACCGTCGCCGCGGGAACCGGGCCACGACGGAGCAGGACGTGGCGGCATGGGTCGCGGCGAGGAACGAGACGGCGACGAGCATCGACCGGCGCTTCACAACCGGCGATGCCCGCATCAAGCGCAAGCGCCTCGACCCGGTAATTCAGGCGTGACGGAGCACTAGACGACGATCCCGGTTGACAGGTACACGTTCCGCCGGGCCGGTCATCGTGCGTCGCCGCGCGGCCGACGACGGCACGGCGCTGGCGACGTGATCGCCTGATGTGACCCCCGAAAGCTGATCCAGGGCTAAGCGGCTGGAACGGTGCCTAAGTCTTCGGGCAGCGCGGTCCCTTCAGACCTGCCCCGTTGTTTGGTCCACGCGTTGTGAGTCCGTCGTCCATTTGGCCCGCATCCTCGTTTCGATGCACAGTTGTCACGCGCCATGAAGAGGCGAAGAGCCAGAAGCGGACCCCTCGTCATTTCCGCCTGACCGCGCCTCGCCCAACCCGCAAACTCACACCCGACTCCCCCCTTGACGCTATCTCCAATAGGACGTGTGATCTATTCTTGAAGGCAATTCCTGCCGCGCAACGAGGGAAGACCCACCATGCCATCATCGCAACGTCGCAACGCATTGACCACCGACCATCGCCGCACGTCCTGGCGCGATCCCCTCGGCCACGTCGTCCATCTGAACCGGGTCGCAGCCGCTGCCGTTCCGCCGGCAGCCCGTCTGAGGCCCGCCGCGCTCGATTCGCCGTCGCCGGCACCGCTGCCGCCACCTTCGCCATCAGGGGGCAAGAGAAACGAACCTCTCTGCCCGCAGACGAGTGACCGTTCCAACCGCGAGGGGCTCATCGCTCCGCTCCCTTGCCCGGAATGACGGCTCCGGTGGGCCTGACGCGCACAAAAACGCCCGCTCCCGACCGGGATGGGGCGAACGCGGCGACCCCGGACGAAAGCGGGCGAGACCCGAAACGGGTGTGGCCCTATTCAACTGGAGGCATCATATCATGCCCCGGAGCCCTCTCATGATCACGCCTCGCCACGAGATCCTGGACACATGTTTGCAGCCAGCCCTGGCAGCACGCGGCATGACCCGCCAAGACGTGCGCGCGCGCCAGTGGTCCGCGACGACGCAGCGGAGGATTCCGAGCGCGCGGTCGTGTCAGTAGTCGGACGCCCGTCTCCCGCAGCAAGCGACTGGCCGCCGCGATGTCGTCCTCGCGGCCGATCAGGGAGGCCAGGCAGGCTAGGGAGGCTACCGGGTGCAGGCGTGCGCTCCCAGTACGGAGCTCGAAAAGCTCCAGTGAAGCCGGGTCGTGGGGAATCGCCTGGAGGCGCGTTGGCGTCGAAGCGGATATGCACGACATATGTAACCCCCTATAGTGGGCGCATCCGTACAGCCGAAAGGTCCGGTACGTGATCGCGACGACACGTCAGGAGGAATTCTGTGGACCACCATCGATTCGATCAGATCGCTCGCACACTCTCGACGGTCCAGTCGCGGCGCGGCCTTCTTGGCGCGCTCGGCCTGGGTGCGATCCTGCTGCCAGGGACCGCCGGGGCTAAGAACAAGAAGAAGGCGAAGTTCAACAAATTCGGCTGCGTCAACGTCGGCGACTACTGCAAGAACAACAACCAGTGCTGCTCCGGCCTCTGCAAGGGTAAGAAGGGCAAGAAACGGTGCAGCGCGCATGACGCCAGCACCTGCCGCGCCGGTCAGAATGCCTGCGACGACGCGGCGGCGGTGCCATGTGTCTCCAGCACTGGGGCGAACACGGCCGCCTGCGACACCACGACTGGTAATGCCCCCTATTGCTCGGCCGACGGCGATTGTTTCGCCTGCAAGAAAGACGCCGATTGCGTGCCGTTCTGCGGGAAGCGGGCGGCCTGCATCAAATGTGCGGCCTGCGCGGACGAAGCCGTGGTCACAGCGTGCGTCGGACCTACGGTGAATGGATGTAACTTCCCGATGTGATGTGCCGGCGCGGTGTGGTGTTCGCCAGCTCGATGCCCCCTTCAGGGCATCGAGTTGACCAACCTTCGTGCCACTCCTAGAATGAACCAGCCCGTTGAATCGCAAGACAGAACCGCTGCCCACGTGGGATTCAAGGTGACCTGCCCCCGTTGGTTGGTCCACGCATTATGAGAGTCCGTCGTCAGTCGGCAGCGCCGCCGCTGCCGTGATAGCGCCGCGCGCAAACTCCACCGGGGTGAGGTAGCCGAGTGCGCCGATCCCGATGACCTACTTCAAATGCGCTCTCGCACACTCGATCAGGCACTCCAACGACCTCACCCTCGTTACCGTGCTCAACGTGTCACGGCCTCCTTAAGGAAGCGAGGACCTTGAAACGGCTCCCTCGCCATTCCTGTTTGATCGGGACTCGTCCAACCCGCAAGCCGACACCCCGCCCACCGCTTGACACGACCGCGGATAGAACATATGTTCTACTTCAGACCCGTTGCCGACCCGTACATGAGGAAAACCCACGATGCCGTCACCGCCCCACGACCCCGAACCGCCTGCCGACAATCGCAATCGCCCCTGGCGCGACCCCCTCGGCCACGTCGTCCATTTGAGCCGGGTCGCAGCCGACACCGTCCACTGGCTCTCCCCCGGCCGCCTCGCCGCCGGCAAGATCACCGTTCTCGACGGCGACCCCGGTCTCGGCAAATCGACCCTCCTCTGCGAGCTCGCCGCCCGCATCACGAGAGGCGAAGCCCTGCCCGGCGGTCAGCCCGGCCCGCCCCGGACCGTGATGATCCTCTCCGCCGAAGACGACCTCCACGACACCATCCGCCCCCGCATCGACGCCGCCGGCGGCGACCCCCGCCGCGTCGTCTCCTTCCTCGCCGTCCCCGACGGCAGCCAGTTCGGCCGCCCCTTCGTCATCCCCGGCGACGTCTCCGTCCTCGAATCGATCGTCCTCCGCACCGAGACCGCCCTGGTGATCGTCGATCCCCTCATGGCCTACCTCCACCGCCGCCACAACGCCAACAGCGACCAGGACGTGCGGCGCGCCCTCGCCGCCCTGAAAACCCTCGGCGAGCGCACAGGAGCCGCCATCGTCGTCGTCCGCCACCTCAACAAATCGGCCGGCGCCAACCCCCTCTATCGTGGCGGCGGCAGCATCGGCATCATCGGCGCCGCCCGCTGCGGTCTCCTGGTCGCGCCGGACCCGGACGATCCCCAGCGCCGCATCCTCGCCGCCACCAAAGGCAACCTCGGCCAACCCCCTCCCTCGCTCGCCTTCCGCCTCGAACCGGTCCCCCACCTCGGCGTCACCCGCATCGTCTGGGAAGGCGAATCCTCCTTGAGCGCCGCCGCCCTCCTCCAGGCCAGCTCCGAAAGTCCCGAGACGCGCTCCGCCCTTGCCGAGGCTCGTGCCTGGCTCCGTGAAGCCCTTACCTCTGGTCCCCGTCCTACGAATGAGGTTCGACAAGAGGCGGCGATCCATGGCATCGCGTCCCAAACGCTCAAGGTGGCGCGCAAAGCGGAGGGCATCATCGCCCGCAAGGAGCAATCGGTCGGCGGGCGCTGGCTCCTATCTCTGCCACCGAAATGATCCGCGCTGGCAAAGGCTGGGTGGCGATAGGCGCCTGGGTGATTGTTGGAGAGCCGCGAAGGGGGTCCAGGGGGTGAAGGCGGTTATGGGTACGGGACGCAGCACGAGTGCCGCCTTACCGTGCCGTCCCCGCGATTCAACACTTCTCGACGTCAACACACCCTCTCCCATTGCGATGGGAGAGGGCTGGGGTGAGGGCGGGCGCAGCACCATCGCCCGCCTCATCGTGTCACCACTCTGGGCGTCAACGCTTTCTTCTCCCGGTGCGTGGGGAGACACCTCCTTCATCCAACCGTTCGCCTCACTTGACACTTTCCAGGACTACCCCTACGCTGTCACTGCATTCCGAATGAAACCGATCCGCACCCGCTCCGCGCCCTCCCGATTTCTGGGCGCCGGCGGACCTTGCCGCGGCTAGGTGATGCCGCGGTCGTTGTCCGGCGACAGGAGGGCGTTCCTTCCTGCTGGCCGTCGTCTGGAGCACAGTCTTGGATCCATCCCGGTTCGATCGTCTCTCCCGCGCCCTCGCGGCCACCACCACCCGGCGTGCCGCGCTCGTCGCCCTGGTCGGCGGGCTGCTGACCTCCGTCGTCGCCGACGAGGAAACCGACGCCAGAAAGAACCGGCGCAACGACCGCCGCGACGGCGGCAAGGATGATGCGCGGAAAGACCGTGACCGCGGCCGCGACCAGCGCGACGGAGTGCAAGCGGAAAAGAAGAAAAAGAAGGGGAAGACAAAGAAGAAGCCGCCGCGGAAATGCTCAAACGGGAAGACGCTGTGCGGCGCGAGCTGCGTCGACACGAGCAGTGATGGCGACAACTGCGGAGACTGCGGCGCCGCGTGCGCGGCCGGTCAACGCTGCCAGGGCGGGACCTGCACCTGCAACGGAGAGGCGTGCGCCGGGTGCTGCGACGGCGCCGCGTGCCGGACGGGTGACAGCGACGAGCTGTGCGGCACAAACGGCGCGGTCTGTGAGGAATGCACCGGCGGCCGGAGCTGCCAGAGCGGGAGTTGCCAATGTCCCACGGGACAGCACTTCTGCGCCGGCGCCTGCGTGAACCTGCAAACCGACGAAAGCCATTGTCGTGAATGTGGCCGCGAGTGCGCCGATAACCAGATCTGCCGGGACGGCTTTTGCGGCGTGCCGTGCGGGGCGACCGGTTTCTGCTTAGCCAACAGCACCGAGCCGTCTTGCTGCGGGACGGAATGCGTCAGCACCGAGCGGAGTTCGAGGAACTGCGGCGCATGCGGCAACGACTGCCAGACCCAGCGCGCCAACATCTGCGATGAGAGCACGTGCAAGTGCGGCTTCTCGGGCGCCCCATGCCCCGAGGCTGAAACCTGCTGCAACCAGGTCGGACTCCTCGGTGAATGCCGGAACACCAACACGGATATGGACCACTGCGGGTTCTGCGGCCGCGCCTGCGGCCCCGAGGCCAATCGCTGTTTCCAGGGCGGCTGCAGGTGCGGAGATGGCCAAAGGCCGTGCGACGAAGGCCTGACCTGCTGCGGCAACCAGGCCTGCTTTGACTTGCTGCAGGACCAGAATAACTGCGGAGCATGCGGGAACGTTTGCCGGGGCGGCAGCCAGTGCATCGATGGCGCCTGCGAGTGCGACGGCGGCGCCGCCTGTAATGCCGGACAAACCTGCTGCAACGGCGGTTGCCGCAGCTTGAACACCGACGCCAACTGTGGTGCATGCGACAACCGCTGCCACGCCAGGGAGAAGTGCTGCAATGGCGTCTGCCGCTTCCTGGAAATCGACGTTAACAACTGCGGCGCCTGCGGCAATGTCTGTCCTGGTCTCCAGGGATCAACAACCTCGTCCGTCGAGTGCCAGTTTGTCTGCTCCTTCTCGTGCGTAGGCCAGAACTACGACTTGAACAACGACGTGAGCGATGGTTGCGAGGAATTCGACCCGCAGACCAACCACACGCTTCAAACCGCGACTGACCTCGGCTCACTGAGCTGTCATGACGCGAATGTCGGATCATTCTCCGGCGCCATCTTTTCCGATAATCGCGTACACCTGCCACCGCTCCCGGGATTTAACCCATTTGAATTAGGCGACGTGGGCGCGTCTCCGCTCTGGTACACGGTCATCGGTACTGGCGGGGGCTGTCTGAATGATCCGAGAGTCACCCTCGCCATGGAGGGCGGCGCCAGCGGCTGCTACGAGGTGATGCTCGTCCCGGGCAGAGCCGGGGACCCCGTGAAGGCGACGGTGGTCGATGGCCTGGCCGTCATCAGCATGGGCCCCGGCAGCTACTTCGAGGGAGATAGCATCGACTTCGTCGTCTATAGGACTTGCCCCCCGCCCTCCATTCCCGAGGTCGCATTCTTCGAGGCCCAGTTCCACCTCTAGCGGCGCCATCCACGTTCCCTTGCCTGCCTGGTGGGCAGGCAAGGAGCCGCGTATCACCGATCCAGAATCGGTTCGTCGCGGACATTCCACCGCTGGCGGCGGGGCCTTACTGGCGCCTGTGCCGCGCATTCCTGACGAGCAAGAAGTCACCTCTCCTGACTCGCCGGGGCCAGGGACGGAGAGGGGTAAGGGCGAATGATTACGCTGGGGATTTAGGGGCGAGGGCCAACCGCGTCGTCGCCAGCCCAAAATACCGCCCCCGCCCCGCCATCAATTCCTCGTGCGTCCCCTGCTCCACGATCCGCCCCTCGTGCATCACCACGATCGTGTCCGCCTCGCGGATCGTCGACAGCCGGTGCGCAATCACGATCGAGGTCCGCCCCCGCAACAGCCGCCGCAACGCCTGCTGAATGACCCGCTCGGTCTGCGTATCGATGCTGCTCGTCGCTTCGTCCAGGATCAGAATCCGCGGATCGGCCAGCAGCGCCCGCGCGAAGGAGAGCAATTGCCGCTGCCCGGCGGAGAGACTGACGCCCCGCTCCTGAATCTCCGTCTCGTACCCGTCGCGCAGGTCGACGATGAAGTCGTGCGCCCCCACCTCCCGCGCCGCCCACTCGACCTCCTTGAGACTCGCCTCCGGCCGCGCGAAGGCGATGTTGTCCCGCACCGTGCCGCCGAAGAGGAAGGTGTCCTGCAGCACCACCCCCAGTTGCGAGCGGAGCGACGTCTGCGTCACGTCCCGCACGTCGTGGCCATCGATGGCGACACTGCCGGACCAGACGTCGGCGAAGCGCAGCAGCAGATTGATCATCGAGCTCTTGCCCGCCCCCGTCTCGCCCGACCAGGGCGACCGTCTCGCCCGGCGCGATGTGCAGGTCGACGTCGTGCAGGATCTCCGTCTCCCCGTACCCGAAAGAGACATGGGTGTAGTCGACGCGCCCGTCGATCGGCGGCAACGGATACGCGTCCGGCCGGTCGCGAACCTCCGGCTCGACGTCCAGCACCTCGAAGATGCGCTCTCCCGCCACCATCGCCGCCTGCAGCACGTTGTACTGCTGGCTCAAATCGCGGATCGGCTCGAAGAAGCGGTCGATCAAGGCGATGAAGAGGACCAGCTCGCCGATCGTCAGCGTCTCGCCGAGGACGAGCTGACCGCCGACGTAGACGGTCGTCGCCGTGGCGATGGCGCCGATCAGCGAGACGATCGGGAACAGAATCGACGACAGCTTCGCCGCGTCGATGCTGGCCTCGAGGTTGTCGCGGCTGAGGCGCTCGAAGTGCCGGATGTTCGCCGGCTCGCGGGTGAACGCCTGCGCCACCCGCACCCCGGCGATGCTCTCCGCCAGATTGGCGTTGACGATGGCGATCGTGCGCCGCGTCGCCCGGTAGGTGGCGATGGCCCGCTCCCGCCAGAAACGCATGACCAGCACCATCACCGGCAGCACGGCGAAGGAGAGGAGCGCCAGCTTCCAGTTGGTCCACAGCATCAGCACCACGATCCCGACCAGGATCAGCGAGCTGCCGAAGATGCCGGCCACCGCGTCGCTGAAGAACTCGTTGATCACCCCGACGTCGTTCTGGATGCGGCTCATGATCGAGCCGACCCCGCGCCGGTCGACGTAGCCGACATTGAGCGTCTGCAAGTGGCGGAACATCTGATTGCGGATGTCGAAGACGATCCGGTTCCCGAGCCAGGAGATCTGATAGAACTCGCCCCAGCTCGCCAGGAAGCGCACCACGAGCGCGACCAGAAATGCCACGCCCAGGAGATTGAGCACGCTCAGCCGCCGCTCCAGCGTCACCTCGTCCACCGCCATGCTGAACAGTTTCGGCAGCAGCAGGTCGCTGACCGTGGCGACCAGAATCAGCAGCAACGCCGCGATCGCCCGCTGGCGATAGGGGAGGACGAAGGCGAAGAGCCGCCGCGCGATGAGCGGGTCGTACGCCTTGCCGAGGAGATCGTCGGGATCGACGTAGACGTTCATGCGCCTTCCTTCGCCCATAACTGATAACTGATAGCCGATAGCCGATAGCTCGCCTTGCTCGCGCCGTTGCAGCTCGTGCATCTCGCGGTAGAAGCCGTCGCCTCGCAGGAGCTCGTCGTGCGCGCCGCGCGCCACGATGCGGCCCCGCTCCAGCACGAGGATCTGGTCCGCCTCCTGCACGGTGCTCAGGCGCTGGGCGATGACGAACGAGGTCCGCCCCGCCATCAGGGTGCGCAGCGCCTGCTGAATCTCCTGCTCCGTCTCGGTATCGACGCTCGAGGTCGCGTCGTCGAGGATCAGGATGCGCGGGTCGAGGAGGAGCGCGCGGGCGATCGCGATCCGCTGCTTCTGCCCGCCGGAGAGCGTCACGCCCCGCTCGCCAACCTCCGTCTCGTACCCCTCCGGCATGGCGTCAGATGAAGTCGTGCGCCTGAGCGGCCTTCGCCGCGGCGATGACCTCCTCCAGCGTCGCCTCCTCCCGGCCATAGGCGATGTTGTCGCGGATGCTGAGCGAAAAGAGGAAGGTCTCCTGATGGACGATGGCGATCTGGCCGCGCAACGAGTCGAGCGTCAGCTCGCGCACGTCGTGGCCGTCGACCAGCACGCGCCCGGCTGTCGGATCGTAGAAGCGGGGCATGAGATTGATGATCGCGCTCTTCCCGGAGCCGGTCGGGCCGACCAGCGCGGTGACCGTCCCCGGCTCGCGCCGTGAACGATGACCTCCTCCAACGCCGCCCGCCTGCGCGCCCGGGAAGGTGAAGCTCACCCCCTCGAAGCGCACCTCCCCCCGCGGCTGCCGCAGCGCGATGGCGTCGGGCCGCTCGCGCATCGCCGGCCGGGTGTCGAGGGTTTCGAAGATGCGCTCCCCGGAGGCGATCGCCTTGGCGATGCGGTTGACGACGAAGCCGAGCCAGCGCACCGGCTCGTTCAGCAGCGTCAGGTAGCGGCTGAAGGCGACCAGCGTCCCGATCGAGAGGGCGCCGACGATCACCTGATACCCGCCGAACCAGAGCACCGCCGCCAGCCCCAGCCCGGACATCAGCAGCGTCATCGGATAGGCGAACGACCAGCGCTTGGCCGCGAGCAGATTCCGCTCGAACAGCTCCTCCAGCTCGGCTTCGAAGCGGGCGCTTTCGGCCCGCTCCTGCGCGAAGGCGCGCACCACGCGAAATCCGGAGACGTTCTCCTGCAGGGCGGAGGTCATCGCCCCGAACTGCTGCTGCACCTTGAAGAACATCGGCCGGATGGCGATGCCGAAGCGCACCGAGTACCAGACCAGGAACGGCAGCGGCGCGAGCGCCAGGGCCGCCAGCCTGGCGTCGATGCGGAAGAGGATCACCGTCACCGCCAGCAGCGTGCCAATCGCCAGCACCAGCGCGCGCATCGACATCACCAGCATCGAGCGGATGTTGTTGATGTCTTCCGTGGCGCGCGACATCAACTGCCCCGTTTGCGCCCGGTCGTAGAAGGCGAACGGTAAACGTTGCAGGTGGGCGTAGAGCTCATTGCGCAGATCGAAGGCGACCTGCTCGGCCAGCGCCTGCGCCACGTACGCCCGGACGAAGGTGAACACCCCTTGCAGCAGCGTCAATCCGACGATGAGGAGAGCGGCGCGCACGAGCAATGCCGCGTCCCGCGCCACGATGCCGTCGTCAATCGCCTCTGCCAGCACGAGCGGGATCGACAACTGGATGCCGAGCGCGGCGAAGAGCGCGACGTAGAGAACGATCACCCGCCGCCAGTACGGCCGCACGTAGCTGAAAATGCGTAACGCGACCCTCAATCAACGCTCCCCGCGACCCGTCCTTGCGCCGCCGACGCCCAATCGACGACCGGTCACGGCCTACAGATCGCTGCGATCGGGTCGCCCTGGTGACGTCGGCACGGACATTGTGCGCCTTCCCCTGTCCCTCCGGCTAGCCGCAACGAGCGCGCCCCCTGTCGCGTGCGGCCAAGCGCCATCGCCCCACCTGTGATAAAACTTGACCATCCTTTAGTCCTTGATCGCCGGTGATCCAGGACAATACGGGCCATGATGCCCGTGCGCGCAGGGAGTGACAGGTTGCTCGTCCGGGCATCCCTACCAGCGTCGGCAGAACCTCGAAGCGACCCGAAAGGCGGCGCAGCCAGCGACCCGACGCGCCGCGTGGTTCCCCTGCCTCCTCCTGAACCAGCCAGCCTTCATCACACACCCCACGCACTCCCAGGCGGTCCCATGGAACGACCAGCTCGTATGGTGAATGCCGGTAATGCAACCCTCGACCTTCGTGATCGTACCGCTGCTGGACATCTTCGCCTGGGCACAGCGGCACATTATCGAGGGCATCGCGGCGGGGGCGACGAAGGGGTGAGTCGAAAGTCGGCAGTCGAAAGTCGCAAGACGGAGGTGTGTCGATCGGCATGAGCCCGCGTAGGGGCGACGCCTGCGTCGCCCGCGTCGATCATGAGTCGGAAAAGGAGGAGCAAACCATGACAGGGACGATTTCTCGGCGTGGCCTTATTGGAGGAGCCGCCGCGGCAGCCGGCGCAACCGCAATCGCGCCGGTGAGCAAGCGCAGCACGGCGTTCGCGGCGCCGGCGGTGCTGAAGCAGAACGGGCCGATCGAGGTCCTGTATTGGGGGTCGTACTCCGACGTGCTGGGCGAGGCCGAGCAGGCCGTGGTCCAGATGTTCAATGAGTCGCAGAGCGACATCGTCGTCAACTACCAGTTCCAGGGAACGTACGAGGAGACGGCGCAGAAGCTGACCGCGGCGTTGCAGGCGCGGCAGGCGCCGGACGTCTCCGTGCTCTCCGACGTCTGGTGGTTCCGCTTCTACCTGGCCAACGCGTTGGCCCCGCTCAACGACCTGATCGCCGCCAACGAGGTCGACACCTCCGACTACGTCGATTCGCTCTACAACGAGGGCGTGCGAGACGGCGTGTCCTACTGGCTGCCGTTCGCGCGCTCAACGCCGCTCTTCTACTACAACGCCGAAGCCTTCGCGGAGGTCGGGCTGGAAGAAGCGCCGGAGTTCTGGTCGGATCTGGTCGAGGTCGCGCCGGAGTTGGTGCAGAAGGACGGCGACACCATCACCCGGGCCGCGTTCTCGCATCCGACCGGCGCCTCGTACATTGCCTGGCTGTTCCAGTGCGTGATCTGGCAGCACGAAGGGGCCTACTCCGACCCCGAGTTCAACATCCTCATCAACGAGCCGAACGGGGTGGCAGCGGGCGAGTTCTACCGCTCCTCGACGGCGGACGGCTGGGCGACGCTGCCGGCCGACAACGAGGCCGATTTTGCCAACGGGCTGACAGCCTCGGTGATGGCCTCCACGGGAAGCCTGCGCGGGATCACGGAGAACGTCGGCGACAAGTTCGAGTTTCGCACCGCGTTCCTGCCGAAGGCGGAGCAGTTCGGCTGCTGCACCGGCGGGGCGGGACTGGCGGTGATGGCGGGCTCGCCGCCGGAGAAGCAGGAGGCCGCCTTCCAGTACGTCCAGTTCGCCACCTCGCCGGAGACGACGACGTTCTGGTCGCAGAACACGGGCTACATGCCGGTGCGCAAGTCGGCGGTCGCGAGCGAGGAGATGCAAGCGTTCTTCGCGGAGAACCCGAACTTCCAGACGGCCGTCGAGCAACTCGAGTTGACGCAGCCGCAGGATTCGGCGCGGGTCTTCATCCCGAACGGGGACCAGATCATCGGCGCCGGGCTGGAGCGGATCGTCATCAACCTCGAGGATCCGCAGCCGGTGTTCGACGAGGTGGCGGCCACGTTGACCGAGGAGGCGCAGCCGGTGCTGGAGGCGATCGCGGCGCTGGGGTAACGGCCCTCACCCCAACCCCTCTCCCATCGCGATGGGAGAGGGTCTCGCGGCACGGCACAGCGCGGCATGCGGGGCAAATCTCCGCTCGTAAGCCACTGGCGTCTAACCCCAGTCAATCAATCTATGTACAATGTCGTCGGCTGATCGCTCTGAACCCATCATCGAACCCGTCGATCCTCAGGGGACGACGCCATGCCGCCAGAGTTGCCGTACGCCTCATCGCCGGTTCGGCGGCGCTCGGTCCCGATCGAGCGGCTCCCGTCGGACGCCGCCGTGGCCACGGCGGCGGGGCGACTGCCACGCCTGTCGACGTCGTTGCGGCCGCAAGGGCAAGATCGCCGCGGTGCCGGGCATCCTCTGGATCACCGCCTCCAACCACGTCACGACCAATTGAGACAAATTCGGCATCGCTTCGCGCGTTGCGGCGGCGGTCCGCACCGTGTGCGAGGGGCTGGTCTAGCCCGCGCCACCCCCTCCAACACCACTACACCCCCAGCGGTGGAGGTAGTGATTATTCGTCATGCGCGCGGGCGCTGGTCGGCCCAAACTCGCGGTATGCGGGACGATGGCGTCCGGCGCCGGGGTCGGAGGCGGACTGCCTGGCTGGCGACCGGATGTGGAACCGGCGCTCGGCGGTCGCGGCCACCACCCCGGCTGTCAGCGACCGGCGAGGGTTGTCGCCCCACGTGTGATAGGCGCCGACGCCCGTCCGAGACGCGGTCAGGACGGGAGTGCGCCTTAGCGGAGAGCCGCAGTTTCGCGGCTGACGGCTGGTAAAGAATCGGCGACCGTCAGGTCCGTAGGGCGGAGGTAGGTCATGGACCATGAGACGTTCGATCGGATCGTCCGGCTGCTGGGGACACCCGGCTCGCGGCGGGCCGCGCTCGGCGGCCTGCTCGGCGGCGGCGCCCTGGGCGCGGTGGAGACCGCGCTGGGCAAGACGAAGCGAAAGCACCGGGGCAAGAACCGCGGCAAGGCTCGCGGCAAGCAGGACCGCAAGGGCAAGCAACGGTCCGCGCGTCAGGCGCAGGCCGAAGCCGCCTGCTTCACCGGCTCTCCCTGCATTCCCGGTCCGGGCAAGAACCTGGGCAAATGCGACTTCGGCGGCTCCCCGGCTCTCAGGAACAAGAACCTCAAGGGGGCTAACCTCGGCGGGGCGAACCTCGCCGACGCCGATGCCAGCGGCGCCAACTTCAGCGGCGCCAACCTCGGCGCCTGCCTGGTCGACGCCAACCTGACGGGGGCCGTCTTCAACGGTTCGACCAACACCGGCAGCGCCATCTTCTGCCGCACCACCATGCCGGACGGCTCGGAAAACAACTCCGGCTGCGGCAAGGGCACGACCTGTTGTCCGACCTGCGACGCGGCCAATCCCTGTCCGACCGGGCAGCTTTGCTGCAACGGACGCTGCCGCAATGTCGAGTGCTGTGGCACCGGGCAGCAGAGCACGTGTCCTTCCGGCCAGACGTGCTGCGGCAACGCGTGCTTCGACCTTGACGACGACATCGACAACTGCGGGGCGTGCGGGAATGCCTGCGATCCGGACGGAGAGTGCATCGGCGGCGATTGCTTCGGGCCGGTGATGGACGTGATCCTGGCCGGCGGACCAGCTCCCACCACATCGATTTTAGTCGACGACGACCTTCGACTCGAGTTGAACGGCCAGGTCATCTTCAACGACAACAACGGACTCGCCAGCACAATCCCACCGATCCCGTTCCAGGCGCGGAATGGAGACAGCTTGCGCATCGTGGCGACCGACGCCCTGGCCTTCTGCCACAGACTGAGCCCGCTCTATTTGCATGCAGCCGTCGGCGGGGCGGCGCAGACCCTGGACGCCGTCGGTGTTCCCCTGACGTGCCCGGGTGTCGCCGTCGGGGTGTTCTACGACGAGACGTTCACGATCAATCTCTGAGCCGCGGCCGTGTTTGATGAGGTGGCGAACACGCTGACGTAGGAGGCGCAGCCGGTGCTGAAGGTGATTGCGGCGCTGGGGTAACGGCCCTCACCCGAACCTTCTTGAGCACCCATTATGCCGCAATTGGCCGGTGGGGTTGGCGGGCTACGTGGTTCCGGCGTCCCGCCCGGCGTGGGCTTGGGCCTCGGCGATCATGCGCGGCAGGTACTGCTGGGCGAAGATCAGGGCAACGAACTCGCGGCGGCCGCGGGCTCCGGTCTTGTCGAAGACGGCTTTCAGGTGCTGCTGCACGGTGAGCGCCGAGATTGAGAGCGCGTCGACAATCTGACCGGTGGAGCGTCCCTGCAGGATCAAAGTGTAGGGGCTCGGCGGGCCCGGGAAAATACCAGAGTCGTGGTATGGACCTGCTGCCGCGAGGGCGTCAACGTGTGCGCCACGATCGGCAGTGGCCGCGACGTGGCGACGATGAAGAGGAGGAAGTTCCCATGGTCAGTGATGTGCAGGCGGAGGCTCACAAAGCGTTGGTGCGCGAGTTCGTCGAAGAGTTCTGGAGCCGTGGCAACCTGGACGCGGCCGACCACCTGATGACTCCCGATGCGGTCGTTCACGAGCCGGTGGCGGGTACCCCTGAGCACCTCAAGGCGGTAGCCGCCGCAATGCGGGCAGCGTTCCCCGATTGGCGTTCCACGGTGGAGGAGATGGTCGTGGAGGGGGATCGGGTGGTTGAGCGGTGGACTGGACGCGGCACCCACCAGGGCGAGTTCCAGGGCATCGGCCCCACCGGGAAGTCAGTGGCCGTGCCGGGGGTGGTCTTTTACCGCATTGCCGATGGCAAGATCGCCGAGTTCCGGGGGCAGTTCGATCGCTTGAGCCTGCTTGAGCAACTCGGAGTCATGCCCTGATTGCCGGGCGCTGGCGCCGTGGGTCGATCACCATGACGGAGGCGACACTGCCGAGGAACGCCAGGTTCCGTCGCGTCCCGGGAAGGCAGCGCCCTTCCTACCGCTTCTTGCGATTCTGGCCGGTGACGGCCCGCGCCATGGCGCGCATCTTGGCGATCTGGCCGGCGGTGGTAATGATCGGTCTCACCGCCTCTTCGGTGACGAACTCGGTCGTGCCACGCAATCTCTTGACGGTTTCGGTCAGCTCCTGCAGGAGCGGGATGACCTGGTCCTTGAGCACCAGGATGAGGAAAACGAGTCCGGCGGCGATGCCGGCCAGGATCACCGTGACCAGCAGGAGTTGGAAGACGAGGAAGATGACGGCGATATCGCGCAGGCGCTCCAGCGGCGCCTGGTCCGCCCCGCCGAGTTGGTACAGCCCGTAGCAGACGGCGACGATGACGATGCCGATGAGGAGGATGGCGAGCAACGCCCACCACTTCCAGCGCTCCGCGTCTTCCCTGAAGTCCGTATCATCCATCCCGGCGCACATCTCCCGAGGGTGGTCGCGAGTCTATCCGCTGGCAGGCATCCTAGCACGGGGACGCGGGTGTTAGGGTGATGGGGTCTTTGGGTAATAGGGGGTCGCGGGAGTCATTGCCCGTTCTTCCTTCACCCCATCACCCTGTGACCCTATCACCCACGAAAAGGAGCGAGTCGCCGGTCGCGGGTAAAGGCCAATGAGGCCGCCCCAGTGGTTCGAGCTTTTCGGAACGATGACTGACGACCGATGAATGACGTACGGCGACCGGCGGCTCGCCCGTGCATAACTCCCTATCAAGATTCGTGCCGGGCGTAATGCATGAGCGCGAGCGCGTTATGTCAGACATAATTTGGTGGACAGAACTTGGGGATTGTTGTAGGCTGGGTTGTGCGTGCCATGGGAACCGGACGGCAAAATACCTCCGGTTGGTGGCTGGGCAATGGAGCTTGAGACATGCCTTGGACGATCGTGTTAAGCGAGCAACTTGACCACTTGCGCTCGACGCTCGGAATTTCTTACGAGGAGTTGGCCCAAGCGCTTGGCACCGACAGGAAAACTGTCTACCGCTGGCTTGCCGACGAGACATTTCCGCAAGCAAAGAATCGGGCTCGCCTAGATGAGCTTGAGTCCCTGGTGGCTCGGCTTGACGGGAGTTTCAAGACCCAGGAGGGTTCCGCGGCATGGATGCATTCTCCAAGCGGGTACTTCGGGGGGCTCCGTCCTCTCGATGCTCTCTTGCGTGGCCGAATCGACGCCGTTGATACCGCTCTCGAGGCATTGGACTCGGGCATCTTCGTGTAGCTCTTGGCGATGCCAGCGGCGGATGAGACATCCGCAAGGGACGCGATTGCCGCCATTCGTGATCGCCCGGTTCAGCCCTGAACTGGTGAAGTCTGGCGATGCCATTCTCGCAAATACCGCGGTGATGATCCGGGTGGATCGATCAGGATAACGGGGCGCTTCCACCGCGGGTCCGACAAATTTCCGAATAGTGAATCTTGGCCGGCGCTCTACACCAGCTTGGCCTTGCACGTCGCGCTTGGCGAGCGCCTTCGACATACAACCCCTGAAACCCTCGGCCAGCTCGGCAATCAGCGGATAAGCCGATTGCGGGTCGAACTCCAAGCCGTCCTCGTCCTCTGTGCCTCAGCGAGGTGCGCCGAAACCGGCATTGACGGTCTGGAGCTTGAAACGCTGTGCGATCCCGTTGCTTACCGACGATGTCAGCAAATCGCGGTGATTGCGCGAGAAGTGGCCGAAGCGCTGATTATTCCAAGCTGCACGAGGTTCGCCGAGGGAAATCTCGTGATCTTCCCGGATCGACTCCTTCCCGAATCCTCGATCCTCGTTGAGGAAACTCAAGATCCCGATCTCTTCATCGACTGGGGAGGAGTTTAGGACGCCAAGACTCCCGCTGTTCGGCGGCGGCTCGAGGGGCGACTACCTTACAACCGCAATGGTTCCCCCACCCAGCACCTCATCCCCTCGGTAAAGGACGAGCGCCTGCCCGGGCGAGGCGATCGGTCCCTCGTCGGTGAAGCGGACGTGCGCCGTACCGCTTCCTGCCGGACCGAGCTCGACGACCGCAGGGGCGAGCGCGCCGCGGTAGCGGACCATAGCTTCCGCCTCGAAGGCGTCCTCCGGCCAAAGTCCGCGGGTGAGGGTGACGCGGTCCAGAGTGATCTCGCGGGCGGCCGCCTCCTCACGCGGACCGACGACGAGGCGGTTGTGGGCCGGCTCGAGGCGGATGACGAAGAGGGGTTCTTTGGCGGCGATGCCGAGACCGCGGCGCTGGCCGACGGTGTGGTGGACCAGACCGCGGTGCGCGCCGAGGGTTTCCCCGGCGACGTTGACGATGTCGCCGGGGCGAGTGACGTCGGGGCGACGGGCGGCGACGAACTCGGCGTAGGAGCGCTTGCCGACGAAGCAGATCTCCTGGCTCTCGGCCTTGTCTGCCACCGGGAGGTCGAAATGGCGGGCCAGGGCGCGGGTCTCGGTCTTGTGCAGGCCGCCGAGGGGGAAGTGGATGAAACCGAGCTGCTCCTGGGTCATGGTGTAGAGGACGTAGCTCTGATCCTTGCGCGGGTCGACGGCGCGCAGCAGGCGGTGCGGTTCGCCCGTGGCCGGATCGCCGTGCTCGACGCGGGCATAGTGGCCGGTGGCGAGGCAATCGGCGCCGAGCATCTTCGCGCGCTCCACCAGGTGGCGGAATTTCACATGGCGGTTGCACTCCAGGCAGGGGTTGGGGGTGCGGCCAGCGGCGTACTCGTCGACGAAGCGCTGGACGACGGCCTCGCGGAATTCGCCTTCCATATTGATGGCGTAGAAGGGGACGCCGATACGAGCGCAGGTCATGCGGGCATCGTCCATGGCGGGGATGCCGCAGCAGGGATTGGCGCGGTGGTCGGCGTCGTCGGGGGAGAAGAGGCGCAGATTGATGCCGATGACGCGGTAGCCGCGCTCACGCATGACGAGGGCGGTGACGGCGCTGTCGACACCCCCGCTCATGGCCACGACGCAGGTCCGGCCGGCGCCGTCGCGGGGGCCGATGCACTCCGGGGCGAGGAGGGCGGCAATATCGGGCGTCTCAACGATGGCGGTATCAGGTACGGAGGCGATCACGTCGAGGGAACTCCAAACGGGCGTAGTCCAGACTCGTGCAAACCCTAATGGTACGGCACACCATGACAACGGGATTTCCGAGCCAGAGTTCCCACCTGCCGGGTAAGAGTTCAGACTGACCCGAAATTGTGGGAGAATGCCGGTTCTCACGGCAGGGACGGGCAAGGGGCGGGAGATGACCCGCGGCACGGAGCGGCTCAGCTACGACGCACTGGCGGAGCTGGTGGTGCAGTTGCAGGCCCAGGTGCAGGCACT
Source organism: uncultured Chloroflexia bacterium (assembly GCA_963762985.1). GTDB lineage: Bacteria > Chloroflexota > Chloroflexia > Thermomicrobiales > UBA6265 > JACCXM01. Next base: position 223,728 of record CAVXMK010000025.1, on the reverse strand, counting down.
GAGCGCGGAGAACGCCGCGCTGCGGGCCGAGGTGGCCGCGCTGCGCGGTGACGACCACGCGGCGGGGGGCCAGGCGGGCGCGAGGCCGTCGCCGCCCGCAGCTCCCCCGCCCAAACGTCCGCCCGCGTGGGTCAAGGCCAATGTCGTCGTGCGCGAGCAGCGCCGGCCGCGGCGACCGCGCCGTCCCGTGCCGGGGCGCCGCCGTGAGCGTCCGGACCGCATCGTGCTGCACGCGCCGAGGGTCTGTCCGGCCTGTGCCGCCCCGCTGGCACGGGGACGGGTGGTGCGGCGCCGCCAGCTCATCGAGGTGCCGCCGGTGCGGGCTGCGGTCGTCGAGCACCGGGTGCTGGAGCGGACCTGCCGCCGCTGCGGGACGCGCAGCCGGGGGACGATGCCGGATCTGGGGGAGCAGGCCGGCGCCCACCGGCGGGTGGGGTGGTCGGTGGCGGCGTGGGTCGCGACGCTGCGCACCAAACTGCGGCTGCCGCTGGCCCAGGTGCAATGGCTGCTGCAGCGGGTCTGGGGGCTGCGGCTGTCGGTGGGGGAGCTGAGCGCGCTGCTGGCGGAGGCGGCGCGGGCCGGACGCCCGGCCTACGAGGCGCTGCTGGGGGAGGCGCGGGCCAGCCCGGTCGTCCATCTCGATGAGACGAGTTGGCGCGAGAACGGCCGCACCGGCTGGGTGTGGACGCTGACCACGCCCTCGATCCAGGTGTTTCACTTCGCGCGCAGTCGCGCCGGGGCGGTGGCGCAGGACCTCCTGGGCGAGATGGGCACGGGCGTGGTGGTCAGCGACTTTTTCGGGGCCTACGACCGGCTGGAGCGGGTCCAGCAGCGGTGCTGGGCGCACCTGTGGCGCGACATCCATGACCTGGTCCTGGCCCATCCCGACGACCCGGGGGTGGCGGCGTGGGCGGCGGGGGTGCGCGATGTCTACGACCGCGCCGTGGCCTGGGCGGCGGAGGCGACGGCGGCGGGCACGAACGGCATCCTGCGCGAGCGGGCGCGCGACCGCTTCCAGGCCGAGCTCGTCGCCCACTGCCGGGCGCAACCGGCCGATACCCCGCAGGCGGTGCTGTGCGCCCGCGTCGAACGCTATCAGGCCGAGTTGTTCACCTTCGTCGCCGATCCGGCCGTGCCCCCGACCAACAATGCCGCCGAGCGCGCCCTGCGCCCGCTGGTGGTGGCGCGCAAGATTAGCGGCGGCACCCGCTCGGGGCCGGGCAGCACCACCCGCATGCTCTTGCACTCGCTGGTGGCCACCTGGGCCCTGCGCGACCTCGACCCGGTCGAGGAGTTTCTCGCGCTCCTGCGCGCCCCACGACCATCTCCCCAAATTGCCTTGGTCTGAACTCTTACCCTGCCGGAATCAACCGTGGCGTCGGGGTAAATCACTGCGATAATGGGTTTCCCGTACGTTATGCACGCATGATATAGTCGCGGTGCATTCACCGGCGCCACACGTTCCGCGGCCCAGCTCCGGCAGCCGCCTGTTCGGCTCCAGCGGAACGCCATAGAGTCGCGGAGGGCTTCCCCGATGAGTGACGACCGCTCTCTCGCCTCGAGCATGTTTCAGCCGAAACTGCGTATGTTTTACAACGGCAACACCGAGGTCAACGTGGTGCGCGCCGATGCCAGCGCCTCCGTCGCCATCGCGGAGGGCGCTGCCTACGAGGCGATCGGCGACGTCCGCGCCACGGAAGCGGAGACTGCTCCCCTCCAGGCCGAAGATCGCGAAACGTGGAAGAAGGATCTCAACGAGGACATTGTCGTCAGCGTCTTCCTGGAGCTGACCGACGAGGCACAAGCCGATTTCGTCTTGCCGACCGGCGTCGAGGCCGAGTCGTTCCTCAAGCGCGGCAATATCGCGGTCGCCGAGATCCCGCTCGCGCAGGTCAAGAACCTCGAGCGGCCGTCAGGGATCACGGAGGTGGCCCACGTCAGCCTCGGTGAGCCGCTGGTGGCGCCGACGCCGCGGATCGCCGCGGGCACACCGGAGGCGCCGTCGGAGCACCGCTGGCGGTTCGCGTCCGAGGGCGATCACCGCGGCGGCGAGGGGGTGCTGATTGGGTTGATCGACGTGCACGGGTTCGATTTCGCGCACCAGGATTTCCTCGACGGCGATGGGAAGACCCGGTTCGTCCGCATCTGGGACCAGGGCGGCACCGTGCGTGCGTCCCCGGCCATGCGCCCAGGAGAGCGCGGCTACGGCGCGGAGTTCCGGCAGGACGACCTCAACGCGGCCATCGCCAGGGCGAAGGAGCTTGGCATCCCCGCCTATGAGCTGGAGCCGCAATCGCAGATGGTTCAGCAGTCGCACGGCACCCACGTGGCCAGCATCGCCGCCGGCGCCCGCGGCGTCTGCCCGAACGCGCTCATCGCCGGCGTGCTCATCTCGTTGCCGGCGGAGGATCTGGAGCGGCGCACGTCGTTCTATGACTCGACCCGCATCGCCCACGCCGTCGACTACCTGATCGATCTCGCCAACGAGCTGTGGTTGCCCGTCTCCATCAACATCAGCCTGGGCACGAACGGCCACGCGCACGATGCCAGCAGCGCCATCTCGCGCTGGATCGATTCCGCGTTGGCCGAGCCTGGCCGTTCGGTAACGGTGGCCGCGGGCAACGCCGGGCAGGAGACGCCGCGGTCGGCGGAGGACATCGGTCACATGATGGGCCGCATTCACACCCGCGGCGCCATCCTCTCGCGCGGGCTGGACAACGTCATCGATTGGGTCGTCTTCGGGGACGGTATCTCCGACCTGTCCGAGAACGAGATGGAGATCTGGTACAGCCCCCAGGACCGGTTTGCCGTCGAGGTACGCCCTCCGGACGGCGCCTGGATCGGGCCGATTGCACCGGGCGAGTACATCGAGAATCGGCTCTTGCCCGGGCCGCACGGCGGGTTCATCAGCATCTACAACGAGCTCTATCATCCGACGAACGGCGCCAACTACATCGCGATCTATCTTTCGCCCGTGCTCGATCCCAACGGCGTCGTCGGGGTGACGCCGGGCGTATGGCAGGTGCGTTTGCGCGGGTTGGAGGTCCGCGACGGCACGTATCACGGCTGGATCGAGCGCGACGACCCCCGCCGTCTCAGCCGCCTGGGGCCTGGCGAAGCCTGGAGCTTCCCCTCCTTCCTGGGCGATGACTCATTCGTCGACGAGTCGACCGTCAGCTCGCTGGGCTGCGGGAACTGGATCATCTCGGTGGCCAACTATGACGAACCGGGCAGCCGCATCAACATCTCCAGCAGTCAGGGACCCACCCGCGACGGCCGCTTCAAACCGGACGTGGCCGCGCCGGGGACCGACATCGTGGCGGCCAGGGGATTCGTGGACGGCGACGACCAGTGGGTTGCGATGACCGGAACGAGCATGGCCGCCCCCTTCGTTGCGGGCATCGCCGGGCTGATGCTCTCCATCAACCGGAATCTGACCGCGGCCCAGGTCCTGGGCATCATCCAGAGCACCGCCCGCCCGCTGCCGGGAGCCGACTACACGTGGCGCAACGACGCCGGGTTCGGCATCATCGACCCCAGGGCATGCCTCGACGAAGCGGCCAAGGTGGGGCGCAAGACGGATCGGACCGAGCAATGAAGCTGACGGTCTTCCCTTCCGCCAACGGCGACTGCCTGCTTCTGACCAGCAAGGACGGTCGGCACGTCCTCATCGACGGCGGCATGCCCAGCTCCTACCGCCGGTACGTAGGCCCCAGACTCGAGACGATGGCCAGGGACGGCCACTCCCTCGATGCGGTCTACGTCTCCCACACCGACGACGACCACATCACGGGCATCCTGGAATTGACGGAAGATGCGTACCACTGGAAGATCTTCGACGCCCACCTCGACGGCGTGCCCGACGATGGGGAGAGCGACGCGGGCGACGGCTTTTTGCGCCCGCGCGACCGATCGCGTCCGCCGGCCATCGACCGGTTCTGGTACAACGCCTTCGCCGCGGTCGTCCCCGAAGAAAGCGGCGCCATCGAAGCCGCCCTGATCCAGACCGCGACGGCGCTGGCCGCCGCCAGCGGATCCGCCGAACTGCGGGCGGCGGCCCTGGCCAACCGGGAGCTCGTCGCCAGCATCAGAAGCGGGATCAAACTGAGTCACCGGCTGCAAAACCCGCATCTCGGGTATCGCGTCAACCCCGAATTCGGGGGCGAGCTGATGCAGATCGATCCCGACCACCCCCAGGCGCCAGAACCGCTGGCGGTCGGTTCGATGCGATTCCACCTGATCGGGCCGTTCAAGGAGGATCTCGACACGTTCGCGCAGGAGTGGCGGGAGTGGGTCGCGGCCAACGAGGCGGCCATACGCGACATCGAAGAGGAGTGGGAGCGCGATGAGCGCGACCTGACGCCCAGCGAGTTCGAGCGCCTGCAACGCACGCTGGTCGCACGCGCCACGGGTCTGGGCCGGCGCGGCAAGGTGTCGGCGCCGAATCTGGCGTCGCTCATGTTCCTGGTCGAGGAAGCGGGGCGGACCATCTTGCTTACTGGCGATGGCCACGGCCAGGACATCCTGCGCGGTCTGGAGCAGCAGGGGCGGTTGCATGACGACGGCGGCATCCACGTGGACGTGCTGAAGGTGCAGCACCATGGTTCGGAGCACAATCTGGACGAGGAGTTCTGCCGGCGGGTGACCGCCAACCACTACGTCTTCTGCGGCAACGGCGCGCACCACAACCCGGATCTACGGGTGCTGGAGGCCATCGTCGATTCGCGCATCGGCCCCAGTCACCACCGCAGCCCCAATCCCCGGGCCAAGAACCAGTTTCGCTTCTGGTTCAACAACTCCTCGACGTTCGACGACGAAATCAACGCCGACAACAAGGGCCACATGGCGCAGATCGAGGACGACGTGAAGACCTACATCGCCCAGAGCGGGGAGAAGATGTACGCGTCGTTCATCACCGATCCGCGCTGGGAGAAAAAGCAGCGGCTGGACGTGAGCGTCGGGGGGTAGTTCGGCAAGGCATCGCGGCGCGGCTGTTACGGAATCCGGCTGATGACTTCCGCCGCCGCCGAACGACCCTCACCCCAACCGCCACCCAGAGGGTACCCGGCCCTGTGCGCAGGGAGAGGGGCCCGTCGTCGCGAGATGAGTCTCCGCGCCGCAACCTGTCACCTGGGCATCACGGCGTCAAAGAGACGTGCCGACGTCACGTTGTTCTGAAGGCAAATCAGAAGAACCTCGCGTCGCGCAACCATCGTGTCCCCTGAGCCGAGATGCTTCGCTGGCGCTCAACATGACACAATTGCCGTGTCGCGGCACTCGGCAAGACACGAATAGTACGACGATCTAAACGAGGTTCGCGCGCAGGACCCAGCGTTGGTTGTAGGTGGCGGTGGTCGGATCGAAGTCGCCGCCGCAGGTGATGAGGGTGAGGCTCTCCTGGCCGGTGTCGCCGACGATGTCGTTCTGGATGACTTGCGGCGTCAAGTCGGTGAGCACGTTGTATTGCTGCATCCACTCCACGGCGTATTCGTAGCTCTGGCCGTCTTCGCCGACGAGGCGGACGATGTCGCCCGGGACCAGGTCGCGCACGTTCCAGAAGACGGCGGGGCCGACGGTGTAGTAGTCGACGTGGCCGGCCATGACGATGTTGCCGCCCTCGCCGATCTTGCCCAACCCCTCGTACCAGGAGACGACCCAGGGACCGCTGGGGTCGAGCATGACGCCTTCGGCGATGGCTCCGATCTCGATGGGGGCGTCGATGCCAAACTTGTCGACCTGGAGCGCGATGGGGGCGATGCCTTCCACCACTTCCGGTTCCGGCTCGGGTTCCGGGGCGGCGACGCGGGAGCTGGCCTGGACGACCGGCCCCATGCGGCTGCCGCCGGTGGTGGGCACCTCGGCCAGCACCTCGGTGGTGGGGGCGTCCTCGTCGGCTTCCTGCGCGGCGCCGACCAGTGGCAACAGCAGGCTGAGCACCAGCGCCAGCGTGATCAGGACGGCGAGAGCCCAGGCGGCCCTGGATAGCCGCTTATCGCTTTTCATCGCCCGCTATGAACCTCCGGGTTTCAGGGCGAGGACTACGCGCCCCACGGCGCGGAGACGGGCATCTCCTCGGGAATCGAACGCTTAATGATACAACGGGGGGCTATCAGCTATCGGCTATCAGTCGATGGCGGTCAGTTGGCGAGTCGGCAAGGGCGCCATCATACCATTCGCCAGCGGACCAACGGCGAAAGCCGATAGCCGATAGCCGATAACTCTTTAGACCATGTTTGCGCGCAACACCCAGCGTTCGAGGTATTCGCCAGTGGCGGGGTCGAAGGGTCCGCCGCAGGTGATGAGGGTCAGGCTTTCCTGGCCGGTGTTGCCGACGATGTCTTCCTGGATGACTTCCGGAGTAAGGTCGGTGGCGACGTTGTAGAGCTCGTTCCACTCCACCTCGTACTCGACCTCCTGGCCATCTTCGCCGATGAGGCGGATGACGTCGCCGGGGGCCAGGTCCGGGACATCCCAGAAGACGGCGGGGCCGGCGGTGCCGTTGGGGCCGGTGTTCCAGTAATCGACGTGGCCGGACATGACGACGTTGTTGCCCTCGCCGATCAGACCGAGCGGTTCATACCAGGCCACGACCCAGGGACCAGTGGGATCGGCCATGGCGCCGTCGACGATGTCGCCGATCTCGATGGGGGCGTCGAGCCCGATGCTTTCGACTTGCATCTCGACCGGGGCGAAGCCTTCCGCCTCCGGTTCCGGGGTGCGGACACGCACGCTGGAGTGGACCACGGGGCCGGGGCGGCGGGCGCCGGTGGTGGGGACTTCAGAGGTTGCCTCGGTGCGTGGAGTCTCTTCGGATTCCTGGGCGGCAACGCCGGACAGCGGCAGGAACGGGCTCAGCAGCGCGAGCGCGATGGCCAGTGCGACGATTCGCTTCAGCCCGGTCGGCCCTGTAGTTCTCCTCATGGTGCGCGATCGACCTCCGAATGGGGTGCACAGATGCGGGGATGCTTCCCGGCAGCTTGGACGGTAGCGGGAGTTCTGCTGGGAGCAGAACCCGCCAATGATACAACGCGGTTCTCTCCGAAAAGGGTTCACGATGGGTCTGGCGCGTTCGGAACGTCCGTCGATTGTAGCGGTGGTAAGGTAGCGGCGCGTGGGTGAGCCAGAGAGGCGGCGAGAGGCGAACGACCCTCTCCCCAACCCCGGAGATCCCTCACCCCAACCCCTCTCCCATCGCAATGGGAGAGGGGCTGGGCACGGCTGGTCCCTACAGCTTGGCGGGAGGCTGGTATGGACCGGGAGCGGCTGCTCGGGACGCGGATGCTGGAGCGAGAGGCGGAGCTCCCTTCGACGAGGATGAAGGAGATGCTCCAGGTCAATCTGGAGCATGGGCTGGCGTCGGCGGCGAGTATCCAGGATCGGACCATTCCGCTGTTCAACCGCACCGGCTGGCGCTTCAGCCATTCCGGGCCGTTTGCTGGGCGACCGTTTCTGGAGGACATGCGCGAGCTGGGCGGGCAGGATGTGGCGATCGTGGGGGCGCCGTTCGACGGGGGGACCACATACCGCTCCGGGACGCGCTTCGGGCCGGCGGCGATGCGGGCCATCTCCGCGCTGAGCAGCGGCTACAACTTCGAGACGTGGCGTCGATCTGTGGGAGTCGCTCGATATCGTGGATGTGGGGGACGTCTCGGTCATCCCGGCCAACATCGAGAAGACGTTCGACCAGATCGACAAGGCCATCGGGTACCTCCACGAGCGGGCGGTGTTCCCGGTGGTGCTGGGGGGCGACCACTCGATCGGCTACCCGGACGTGCGCGGGATCGCGCCGCAAATCGACGGCAATGTGGGGATCATCCACTTCGACCGGCATTCGGATTTGTCGGAGTACAACTTCGACGAGCGGATGCACGGGACGCCGTTTTTTCACGCCACGAACATCCCGAACGCCCCGGCGACGAATCTGGTCCAGATCGGCATCGGGGGCTGGACGGGAAGCCGGGCCGGGGTAGCGGTGGCACGGGAGCGGCGGGCCACCGTGATCACGATGACGGACGTCGACCGCTGGGGGATCGAGCGGATCTGCGAGATGGCGCTGGAGATCGCCTGGAAGGATGCCAAGGCGGTCTTTCTCTCCTTCGATATCGACTGCGTTGACCCAGGGTTCGCGCCGGGGACGGGGACGCCGGAATCCGGCGGGTTCACGCCGCGGGAAGTGTTTCGCATGCTCGACATCGTCACCCGCGAGGGGCTGGTGGGGATGGAGGTGGTGGAGGTAGCGCCGCCCTACGACGTGGGGGACGTGACCTCGCTGCTGGGGGTGCGGGTGATCAACAACGTGCTGGGGGTGCTGGTCGAGGAAGGGAAGCTGGGGACGCGGCCGGATAATACGGTGAAATCGGAGCCGGCGGTGGAGGAGGCGGTGGCGGACGAGGGGGCGGTGGGGGGTGATTGACAGACAGGTCAACCTGTCTCGAACCGGTATCACAAACTTGTTATCATGACGTGGCGGGTCGTTATCCACCCGGAAGTGGACGCTGAACTCGCCGCTCTACCCGCGAGGGAACAGCGGGCGATCGACAACGCAATCGAAAAGCTGGCGGTGAGTGGAGACCGCCTGGGCGCTCCGCACAGTACTTCGGTTCGGGGCGTGAGCGAAACCTTGCGCGAACTGCGTCCACGAGCAGGGCGATCCCGGTGGCGAGCATTCTATCGCCGGGTCGGCGACGAGTTCTTGATCGCGGCCGTCGGCCCCGAAGCGTCGGTCGATCCTCCGGGCTTCCGTCGCGCCGTTGCCATTGCGCTTGACCGCTTGCACGCGCTTGGCCGCGACCACCATGGAGACCAGATACGATGAAGATGGAAGACATGATCCCCTTTGAGCAAGTGCTGGAAGAGCATCTGAAAGATCCTGAGTTTCGGGCGGAGTGGGAGCGCCTTGCCCCCGCACGTGCGGTGGCGAACCGGCTCATTGCCTACCGCGCGGACCACGGGTTGACGCAGACGGGGCTGGCGCGGCTCCTCGGCATGTCGCAACCCGCGGTATTTCGACTCGAGCTTGGGGAGCATCTGCCGACGCTGCCGACGCTGCTCAAATTGTCGGAGGTGCTGGGATTGGAGATTGTTATCTCGATGGCGCCGGTGAATGGCGCTGGCGATGCCCCGATCCCGGAACTGCCTCAGGCACGGGTGAAGGAGCGGGTCGTCACGCCGCGCGGCGCGTCGTTGACCATCGCCATTCGTTAGCTCGCATCGTGGCGCAACCCGATCTCCCCGTTTCGCGTGGGGCAGCTACGTGCGGCGTGCCCATTGCGCCGTGTTTGCACGGCAATCACTCTTGAGGAAGAGGTTCACCGTGGCTTCGGATACCGCAGGGCAGATCATGAGGCTGTTCGCCGGGGATGCGGGCGTGCAGGCCGATCCGTACCCGATGTACCGCGAGTTGCGGGAGGCGGGGCGGGTGCTGTGGGCCGAGGGGCCGGAGGGTGGGCCGCGGTGGCTCAACCGCTGGCATGTGTTCGATTACGAGCGTGCGGCGGTGGTGTTGCGGGATGGGCGGTTCTCTTCGCGGATGCCGCATGCAACCCCGCCGCAGGCGGCGCCCGGGCCGGATGACCTGACGCCGCGGCAGCGGGAGGCGCGGGATTACTTCTGGCGGACGATGGCGCAGCCGACGATGATCACGTCGGACGCGCCGGACCACACGCGGCTGCGGCGGCTGGTGGCGGCGGCGTTCACGCCACGGGTGGTGGCGGACATGGAGGCGACCATCGGGCGGATCGTGGGCGATCTGCTGGACGAGGCGGCGGCGAAGGGGGGCGTCTTCGATGTGGTGCGGGATGTCTCGTACCCGTTGCCGACGATCGTGATCGCCGCGTTGCTGGGGGTGCCGTTCGCGGACTGGCAGAAGGTCAAGCAGCTGTCCGACGGGTTGATCACGTTCTTTCCCAGGCAGGAGACGTTCGAGCAGCTCTACGACCTGGACCGGTACTGGGAGGCGCTGATCGCCAAGCGGCGGGCCGAGCCGGCCGAGGACCTGGTGAGCGCGCTGATCGCGGCGCGGGACGAGGGGGACGTGCTCTCGGACGAGGAGCTGATCGGGCAGTGCACGCTGCTGCTGGTAGCGGGGCACGAGACGACGACCTACGCGCTGGGGAGCGCGGTGCTGCATCTGCTGCGCCACCCTGAGGCGTGGGAAACGCTGCCGGAGCGCGATATGGGGCCGGCGGTGGAGGAGCTGCTGCGGTACGACCCGCCATTCCAGGCGTTGGCGCGGCGGGCGACGGTCGACGCGGAGCTGGGCGGGGAGCGAATCCGCGCCGGCGACCAGGTGCAGGTGTGGATCGGCGGGGCGAACCGGGATCCGGCGCGGTTCGCCGACCCGGACGCGCTGGATCTGGCGCGGGAGGACAACCGGCACCTGAGCTTCGGGCTGGGGGCGCATTACTGCCTGGGGGCGGCGCTGGCGCGGCTGGAAATGCAGACGGCGTTGCGGGGGTTGCGCGAGCGGTTTCCGGGGTTGCGGCTGGTCGAGGAGACGGTGGTGCGACGGAGCGACTCGGCGATCCGGGGACCGGCGGCGTTGCCGGTGCGCTTTCCCGCCTGAACGGCGCCGAATCGGTCTCGGGGTTAGCCGGTCATGGCGTCTGCGCCGTTGGCAATGGTGATCCGCTCGCCGTCGAAGGCATAGATACGGCGACATTCGAGACAGACCCACCGTTCGCCGGCACGGAGCCAGAAGGCGCCTCGGGCGGGATCGCGCGTGGTGTTGCAGCCGCATACGCCGACGGCGATGGTGACGGATTCGCCGGTCTGGGTGCTTCCCGCGACGAGGAACGCCTGGTCGGGGATGTGCGGGTCGGGTGCGGCGTCCTCGATGCCGAGGTCCGATCCGCCGGCAAACACATCCATGATGGCCGGGTCGTCCACGGCAACGCGGGCGAAGGCGAAGGCTTGGCCGATGCGGCGGTCGATAAGGGCGGCTTGAACGTCGTCAATGTCGTCGGTGTCGATCATCCTGGGCCTCTCAAGAACGGTTGCCGGTAGCGTCTCCAGTTTACTCGCAGATCGCGCGCTCCAATCTGCAAAGCTTCTCCGAACGAAAGATTGGCCGGGAGCCGATGCTTGTCGATGAGGTCTCCGCGCCGATTGAGCGTATCTCGATGAGCAAATCCATGAGCGCCGTCGTAGCGCACGACCGGTTTCCGCGCGCCGCCGATCGTCGTTTCGTACTGAACCAGGAACGCGGTCACCTGCCCGCGGTGTGTCGTGATGCGCAAGCGCAGCCAATCGCGCGCATGGTCGTCGAGAGAGAACGCGTGCTCCCTGGTCGGCATCAGCAGCCGGGCCGTTGATATCGGTGCGTCCGTTGTCGTGTGCTCATATGCGGCAGCTTACCGGAACCATGGCAGAGGTTGTGACGGAAAGGAGCACGGATTTCGGGCATGACGAAATCCCCCTGGGCCACGTTCCGGGAAGGAGGGAGGCCGAGGAGGGAGGGGGTGATGGCCGGAGCGGCGGCGCGGCGACCCTGCCAGGACCGGCGGAACCCCCCGTGGCCCAACGCCCTGGGCGATGCCTGATAGACAGGCCGGGGAGCAGGGCGGCTTCCGGGAGGGAGACCGCCCCCGCGGATCGGGTGGCAGAGTGAGGTCGCGACGGGGCGCTCCGACGATCGGTATGGGGTATGGGGTCGACCGGGTAGCGATGGGCCGCGCGGTGCGGGCAGCGGTTGGCACCAGGGAATGGCCATTCCCTGGTGCGTCGCTGCTGACCGGCGCGGGCATCCGGGCTGGGGCGTCAGCTCGGAGCCGGGGCAAGGACGCGGCGGGGTCGACGGTGGCCGCGGCGTTGGTTTGCCCCTCTACCTATAAAGACGGATTTGAGAGGGCAAAATAGGACAGGTTGCGGCGAAATTGAGTAATACGTACGGCCCTCACCCCCTGCCCCCTCTCCCGTCGAGCCGGGAGAGGGGGATCATGTCCCCCGCCTGCGGCGGGCTCCCGGCCCCTTCGGGTGCCTTGGTCAAGACTGCGGATGTGTATGCGGTTATTATGTTCCTGAGCGACATGTGAACCTGGGGGCGGGGACGAGCCGCAGCCCGGCTATTGAACTTGATTGCCGCAGCCCGATTCGACGATGCGGTGGGGGGACGATGGATACCGTTCAGCACAGTCGGATTGCCGATTTTATCTGGGGGATCGCGGACGATGTGCTGCGGGATATCTACGTGCGGGGCAAGTATCGGGATGTGATTCTGCCGATGACGGTGGTGCGGCGGCTGGACTCGGTGCTGGAGCCGACGAAGGATGACGTGCTGGCGATGCGGGCGCGGCTGGATGAGGCGGGGATCCCGGCGCAGAACCAGGACGCGGCGCTGCGGGGAGCGGCGAAGCAGGCGTTCTACAACACGTCGCCGTTTACGCTGCGGTCGCTGCTGGGGCAGCCGAAGCAGATGCGGGCGAACTTCGAGGCGTATCTGGACGGGTTCTCACCGAACATCCAGGAGATTCTGGACAAGTTCGAGTTCCGCAACCAAATCCCGCGGCTGGTGGCGGCGGACGCGCTGGGGTATCTCGTCGAGAAGTTCGTGGACCCGAGTATCAACCTGTCGCCGCAGCCGGTGCTGGATTTCGAAGGGAACGTGCTCAAACCGGGGTTGGACAACCACGGGATGGGGACGATTTTCGAGGAGCTCATTCGGCGCTTCAACGAGGAGAACAACGAGGAGGCGGGCGAGCACTTCACCCCACGAGATGTGGTGAAGCTGATGGCCGATCTCATCTTTTTGCCGATCGCCGAGGCGATCACCTCCGGGACGTATCTGGTCTACGACGGGGCGTGCGGCACGGGCGGGATGCTGACGGTGGCGGCGGAGCGGCTGGAGGTGCTGGCCGAGGAGCACGGCAAGGCCGTCTCGATCCACCTGTTCGGGCAGGAGATCAACTCCGAGACGTACGCGATCACAAAGGCGGATCTGCTGCTGAAGGGGGAGGGGGACGAGGCGGACAACATGCGCTTCGGCTCGACGTTGGCCAACGACGGGTTTCCCTCGCGGCGGTTCGACTTCATGCTCTCCAATCCGCCCTACGGCAAGAGCTGGAAGAAGGACCTCGAAGTGCTGGGCGGCAAGGAGGGGATGGGCGACCCGCGCTTCGCCGTGCAGCACGGGGACGAGCCGTTGAGTCTGGTGACGCGGACGAGCGACGGGCAGATGATGTTTCTGGTGAACATGCTGAGCAAGATGAAGCACGACACGGCCATGGGCAGCCGCATCGCGGAGGTGCATAACGGGTCGGCGCTGTTCACGGGGGACGCGGGGCAGGGGGAGAGCAACATCCGGCGCTGGATCATCGAGAACGACTGGCTGGAGGCGATCATCGCGCTGCCGTTGAACATGTTTTACAACACGGGGATCGCCACGTACATCTGGGTGCTCTCCAACCGCAAGGAGGCGCGGCGGCGGGGGAAGGTGCAACTGATCGACGCCACGGGCTGGTTCCGGCCGCTGCGGCGCAACTTGGGCGCCAAGAACTGCGAGCTGGGACCGGAGGATATCGCCCGCATCATGCGCGCCTATCTCTCTATGGAAGAGAGCGAGCAGAGCAAGGTGTTTCCCAACGAGGCGTTCGGCTACTGGAAGGTGACGGTGGAGCGTCCGTTGCGCTACAAGAACATCGATCCCAACGCGGAGTACACGGCGGCCATGATCAAAAATCTGAAAGCGAGCGGCCCGCCCGATCCCGAGGGCATGGCGGTGATTCGCAAGAAGTACCCGCTTGGGCAAGGGGAAGACATTCCCTTGCACGGCCAAATCGAGATCGATTTCATCTACCCGGATGGGTCCGACTCGTATGAGCGCGTGGTGGAACTCGAGCCCGATCCGGACCTGCGCGACACGGAGCAGATTCCGCTGTTGGCACCGGGCGGCATCCAAGGATTCATGGAGCGGGAGGTGTGGCCCTACGCGCCGGACGCCTGGGTGGTCCCGAGCAAGACGCAAATCGGGTACGAAATCTCGTTCACGCGCCATTTCTACCAGCCGAAGCCGCTGCGGACGCTGGCGGAGATTCGGGCGGATATCGAGGCGTTGGAGCGGGAGACGGACGGGCTGCTGGATGAAATTCTGGTGGAGGTTGGGGCGTAGATATGTCTACACAACGCTATTCGGTAACGCCGCACTCGATCCAAACGCTGCTTACGTGGGTGAAATCTGGCGAGATCGCGATTCCAGAAATTCAACGCCCATTCGTGTGGGAGGCCACGAAGGTCCGCGACCTGTTGGACTCGCTCTACAACGGGTTCCCCGTCGGCTATCTGGTCGCCTGGCGAAACCCGACAGTCAAGCTAAAAGACGGCACATCGTCGGCCGGGAAACGCATTCTTATCGACGGACAGCAGCGAGTAACCGCCCTGATGGCTTCCATGCTGGGGCAACAAGTCCTGAATAAGGACTACGAGACGGTCAATATCAGGATTGCCTTTCATCCCGTGGATGAACGATTCGAAGTCGTCAACCCTGCCATCCGAAAGGATGCGGCATGGATTCCTGATGTGGCGGCCATTTTCGCGCCGGGCGCTGGCATCGTCTCCCTCAGCATGAACTATGCCGAGCGCAACCCCGACGCGGATGCCCACGCCGTATCCCTGGTGCTCGAGAAGCTGAAGAACATCGTCCATAACCATGTCGGCATCATTGTACTTGCGGACGATCTGGACATCGAGACAGTTACCGAGATCTTCATCCGTGTCAATTCATCCGGCGCCCCGCTCTCCCAAGCCGACTTCGCGATGTCGAAGATCGCAGCAAACGAGACCTACGGCGGGAACGCGCTTAGGAAGGCAATTGATTACTTCTGTCATCTCGCTGTGGCTCCTGAGTTCCTCGAGCGGATCGAACTGAACGACCCGAGTTTCGCCGCCTCAGAGTTTTTTTCGCAGATGCGCTGGCTCCGAAATACCAACGACGACATCTACGACCCAACGTACACCGACATGTTGCGGGTCGCTTTTACGTCAGAGTTTCGACGGGGTCGACTCCAGGATCTTGTCGCCCTGCTGTCCGGTCGGAACTTCGAGACCCGTCAGTACGAGGAAGCCATTGCCGAGCAGGCGTTCGCTGATCTGCGGCAAGGCATTATGAGATTTATGAACAAGACGCATTTCGATCGCATCACCATGATCCTGCGCTCGGCCGGATTCGTCACAAGTGACCTCATCGCAAGCCGTAACGCTGTCAACTTTGCTTACATCGTCTACCTGCGAGGCCGCGCCGAAGGCATGCCTGCGGCAGAGATTGAGCGATTGGTTCGCCGCTGGTACGCAATGTCAATCCTACGCAGTCGATACGGCGCCAGCGCCGACACGATGTTTGATCTCGATATCCGTCAGATCGCAACGCAAGGACTGGCAGAATACGCCGATGCCGTGATCGCCAACGAGGTTCCAGACAGTTTCTGGACCGGTCTTCTCCCGCAGCTAATGAACACGTCGTCTGCCACAAGTCCGTACTTTCTGGCTTACAAAGCGGCTCAGGCAAAAATGAGTGACCGCGGGTTCCTATCCCGAGATATCACCGTCCGGGATTTGTTGCTCAATCGCGGCGATGTACATCACATCTACCCGCGGAGCTTCCTGAAAAAACAAGGGCTGCCTCGTGGCCGCTACAACCAGATCGCCAACTTCGTGCTTGCCCAGAGTGAAATTAACATCGCCGTTGGCGATCGATCGCCGGAACTTTACTTCAGAGAATTGGCCGCACAGTGCAACGGCGGAATGCGCAAGTATGGCGGGATCACAGATGAAGCAGAGATGCGGGCGAACTTGGCTGCAAACGCTGTTCCCGATTCGATGCTGGATGGGATCATTCCGTCCTACGATCAGTTTCTCGATGAACGACGTCGCTTAATGGCCAGGAAGATCGAAGCATGGTTCAAGGGACTTTGACGCTTGACCCCGATTACCTTCGGTGAATCGGGGGCCGCTAGCCCGGAGATGGCGTGTGACTTTCGAATTGAGGCCATATCTCCAAATTGGGCCGGATGCCGTCTTGGACGCAGCGGTGCCCGATCATTGGGAGCGCATGCGAATAAAGCACCTTGCGGACCTTCGAAGCGGGCAATCGATAACCTCCGAAGCGATTGACCCTGAGGGCCGTTATCCCGTCTATGGTGGGAACGGCCTCAGGGGCTACACATCGTCATTCACGCACGATGGCCAATTCGTTCTCATCGGTCGCCAAGGCGCTCTATGCGGAAACATCAACTATGCGGATGGGCAATTCTGGGCTTCCGAGCACGCCGTAGTTGCCACCCCAGTTCGAGAGTTTGACCGGTTCTGGTTCGGTGAACTACTTCGCCATATGGATTTGAACCAGTACTCGATATCCGCGGCACAGCCAGGTCTTGCGGTCGAGCGGATTCGGAACCTGGAGGTGCCGGTTCCACCTCTGCTAGAACAAGCGGCCATTCCCCGTTTTCTACGACACAAGACCAAAGCCGTATCTGCGTTCATCCGCAACAAACGCCGGCTCATCGCGCTGCTGAACGAGGAGAAGCAGGCGATCGTCCAGCAGGCGGTGACGCGGGGACTGGACCCGAACGTGGCGATGAAGCCGTCCGGGGTGGAGTGGTTGGGGAAGATTCCGGCGCATTGGGATGTAACGCGGATCAAGAACCTCGCGCGGCTTCAGAGCGGCGAATCTATCACCTCCGAGCAAATCGGTGACACGGGTGAGTTTCCAGTCTTTGGCGGGAACGGGTTCCGTGGATACACACTCTCATACACGCATAATGGGAAGTTCGTGTTGATCGGGCGGCAAGGGGCGCTTTGCGGAAACATCAACTATGCGGAGGACAAATTCTGGGCATCAGAGCATGCCGTGGTTGCGCATCCAGTGACAGACTACAACGTGCGGTGGTTCGGAGAACTTCTACGGTCAATGAATTTGAATCAATACTCCATAGCAGCAGCCCAACCCGGGTTGGCTATGGACCGAATTCGTAACCTGCAACTGCCGGTTCCGCCGAGAGCAGAACAAGATTCGATCGCCGGGTTCATTGCGAAAGAGACCTCTCAGATCGAGCAGGCCGTCGGCACAGCTCAGCGCGAAATCGACCTCATCCGCGAGTACCGCACTCGGCTCATTGCCGATGTCGTGACTGGGCAACTCGATGTGCGGGAAGCGGCTGCCTCGCTGCCGGACATCGAGGACGAGGAGGTTGAGCCCGCATTGGGCGTTGACGAGGTGCTTGGCGAGGGCGAGGAGTTCTCGGACGACGAGAGCGACGCGATCGAGAATGCCGATGCCGCCGACTGACGTTACCGAAAAGGGGCTCGAAACCCTGATCGTGGAGCGGCTGACCGGCGCGTTCTGCCCGCGGGCGCAGACGGCGCTGTGCAGGACGAGCAAGGGATCTACGTCGCGGGTGGGTATGTCGAAGGCGCGCCGGCCGACTACGACCGCGTCCACGCTGTGGATACGGCGAAGCTGCTCGACTTCCTGCGGGCCACGCAGCCAAAAGCCGTCGAGCTGCTGGAACTGGAGACGAGCGAGGCGAAGCGACGGCAGTTCCTGGAGCGGGTGCGGGGGGAGGTCGCCAAGCGGGGCGTGGTCGATGTGCTGCGCAAGGGGGTCAAGCACGGGCCGGCACAGGTCGATCTGTTCTACGGGAGGCCGACGCCGGGGAACGTCGCGGCGGCGGAGCGGTTCGCGGCCAATGTGTTCAGCGTGACGCGGCAACTGCGCTACAGCCCGGACGAGACGGCGCGAGCGCTCGACCTGGCGCTGTTCATCAACGGGTTGCCGGTGGCGACGTTCGAGCTGAAGAACAGTCTCACCAAGCAGACGGTCGACGACGCCATCGACGCAGTACAAGCGGGACCGCGACCCGCGGGAAGTGCTGTTCCAGCCGAAGCGGTGCATCGTCCATTTCGCGGTGGATGATGCGCGGGTGGAGATGTGCACGGAGCTGCGGGGGAAGGACGTCGTGGTTCCTGCCGTTCGACCAGGGGTGGAACGACGGCGCGGGGAATCCGCCGAATCCGCACGGGTTGAAGACGGCCTATCTGTGGGACGAGGTGCTCAGCCGCGAGAGTCTCGACCGACATCATCGAGAACTACGCGCAGGTGGTGAAGGAGAAAGACGGCAAGGGGAAGAAGCGGGAGCGGCAAATCTTTCCCCGCTACCACCAGCTCGACGCGGTGCGGAAGCTGCTGGCGCACGCGGACGGGCACGGGGTGGGGCATCGCTACCTGATCCAGCACTCGGCGGGGAGCGGCAAGAGCAATTCCATCGCCTGGCTGGCGCACCAACTGATCGACTTGCAAGTCAGGAGAACGACGCGCCGCTGTTCGATACCGTGGTGGTGGTCACGGATCGGAGGGTGCTGGACAAGCAGATCCGGGACACGATCAAGCAGTTCGCCCAGGTGGCGGCTGTCGTGGGAGCGGCGGAGCGCTCAGGGGATCTGCGCCGTTTCATCGAGGGGGGCAAGCGGATCGTCGTCTCGACGGTGCAGAAGTTCCCGATGATTCTGGACGAGATCGGGGACCAGCACCGGGACCGGCGCTTCGCCATCGTCATCGACGAGGCGCACTCCAGCCAGGGCGGCAAGACGACGGCGGCGATGAGCGGGGTGCTGGGGGCGGCGTACGCGACGGATGAGGAGGACGAGGATACCGAGGACGAGATCAACCGGATCATGGAGGCGCGGAAGTTCCTGGGCAACGCCAGCTACTTCGCCTTCACCGCGACGCCGAAGAACAAGACGCTGGAGCTGTTCGGGGAACCGGTTCCGGACGACGGCGACGCCGAGGCGGCGGCCGTTCCACGGCTACACGATGAAGCAGGCGATCGAGGAGGGGTTCATCGTCGACGTGCTGCGGCACTACACGCCGGTCGAGAGCTACTACCGGCTGGTGAAGACGGTGGAGGGGGATCCGGAGTTCGACACGAGGCGGGCGGGGCGGAAGCTGCGCCGGTACGTGGAGGAACATAGCCACGCCATCCGCACCAAGGCGGAGATCATGGTGGACCACTTCCACGAGCAGGTGAGCGGCGCGCATCTGGTGGGCGGGCAGGCGCGGGCGATGGTGGTGACGGACGGTGTCCTGCGCGCCATCGAGTACTGGCGGGCGATTTCGGCGTATCTGGAAGAGCGGCATAGCCCGTACAAGGCGATTGTGGCCTTCTCTGGGGAGCGGGAGGTGGACGAGGTTCAGGTGACGGAGGCGCACCTGAACAAGTTCCCGAGCGCCGACATCCCGGAGCGGTTCCGGCAGGACCCGTACCGCTTCCTGATCGCGGCGGACAAGTTCCAAACGGGGTACGACGAGCCGCTGCTGCATACGATGTATGTGGATAAGACGCTGGCCGGGATCAAGGCGGTGCAGACGCTGTCGCGGCTGAACCGGGCGCACCCGCACAAGCACGACACGTTCGTGCTCGATTTCCGCAACGACGCGGAGACGATCGAGGCGGCGTTCGCGCCGTATTACCGCACGACGGTGCTCAGTGGCGAGACCGACCCGAACAAGCTGCATGACCTGAAGGCCGATCTGGACGGGATGCAGGTCTATTCAGCGGAAGAGGTCGAAACGCTGGTGCAGCGGTTCCTGGCGGGGGCGGCGCGGGACGCGCTGGACCCGATTCTGGATGCGTGCGTGGCGGTTTATCTGGCCGAGTTGGACGAGGATGCGCAGGTGGCGTTCAAGGGGAATGCCAAGGCGTTCACGCGGACATACGCGTTCCTGGGCGCGATCCTGCCGTATGCGAACGCGGAATGGGAGAAGCTGTCAATCTTTCTCAATCTGCTGATTCCGAAGCTGCCGGCGCCCAAGGAGGATGACCTGTCGCAGGGCATCCTGGAGGCAATCGATCTCGATAGCTACCGGGCGGAGGTGCGCAGCGCCACGATCATTGCGTTGGAGGACAAAGAAGGCGAGGTCGGGCCGGTGCCGATGGGCGGCGCTGGCGGGCCGCCCGAACCGGAGTTGGAGCTACTGAGCGCGATCATCCGCGAGTTCAACGATTTGTTCGGGAACATATCCTGGGCGGATGAGGACAAGATTCGGCGGTTGTTGTTCGAGGAGATCCCGGAGAAGGTGCTGGCGGACCCGGCGTATCAGAATGCGATCCGGAACTCCGATAAGCAGAACGCGCGGATCGAGCACGATCGGGTGTTGAAGCATGTCATTGCCAGCTCGGTGGCGGACCATGCGGAGTTGTACAAGCACTTCGAAGGCGATCCGTCGTTCAAGCAGTGGCTGGGAGATCGGATTTTCGGGGTGACGTATCAGCCGCCGGAGGCGGAATAGGCGCCGGAAGGATGCCAGCCGCCCTGCCCCGCCAGAGTTGGCATTCTTGGCACACTGGCAACCTTTGCCGCGCGGCGCCGCGAGCCCCCGGACGTTCCCGATGTTCCCGATGTTCCCGAAGTTCCCAAGTTCCCGAAGTTCCCAAAGTTTGCCGCGCCCCAGCAGATCCCCTGATCCAGCGCTAGGGCAGCCGGCACTTCCGGTTCTGGCACCTGTCGTTACCGCAGCAATCGGAGTCTTTCTTGCAGCCCTCATCGTTCTGCTTGCAGCAGCGGGTGCCGCTGCCCTGGCCAGACACCTGGGCGCAGAGCTCGTTCTTGTTGCAGCACTTCTTCTTTTTCTGGGTCTGGTCGCACGATTGCCCGGTCTTCCGGCACTTCTTCTTGTTGTTGTTGTTGTTTGTTCTTGTTCTTGTTCTTGTTGCTGTTGCCGTCGTGCTTGTTCTTGTGCCTGGCGGCGGCGTCCGCCAGCCCCATCAGGCCGAGCAGCGCTGCCGCCGCCGCGCCGCCGGTCGCCATGCCGAACCGCCGCCGCGTCCAGGCGTCGAATTGGGAGCCGTCCATTCCCTTCCCTCTGCTGTGGCGTGGGTGGCGGAAGCCACCTCACCTGGTTGACGCGGGCGCCTCATTGTACGGCATGGTCACCGGCTCCTCGGGGCGCTCCAGCGCCGCCACCCGCGCCGCCAGGCGGGCGTTGTCCGCCTGGAGTTCGTCGATCTGGGCGAGGAGACCCTGGATGGCGGCGAGGGCCACGCCCTGGCCGTCCAGGGGGTGGATGTGGCGGTCGTCGGCGCCGACGCCGAAGAGGGCGGCGAAATCCTGGGCCATGGGACCGACGTGGCGGACGGCGGAGTCGTCGGCGGTGTAGTTCCAGGTGGAGATGGGGAGATCGCGCACGCGCTCCAGCATGTCGGCGGGGTCGACGGTGGCGAAGTTGGCTTTCAGGGCGCGGTCGCTCGGTGGCTGTTGGCAGGTTTCGTCGACGCAGAGAGGCTGCCGCAGCAGTCGGCGGTGTCGCCGCACGAGGCGTTGAGGATGCCGCAGCAGCGGAAGGTCGGATCGCTGATGCGGTCCGAGCAGAGCACCTGATCGCCGCAGCACTCGAAGTCGTTGTTGCATGTGGTTCGCCGTTGGCGATGGCAGCACGCGCGGCCCTGTCCACCAGGGGTGACGTCGCAGGCGAGGCCGCCGCAGCATCGCTTTGCCTTTTTCGATTTGCGGCACGCGGCGCCCGGCTTGACGCAGCGCTTCTTCTTGCCCTTCTTCGCGTCCGCATCGGGCCGAAGGGTGACGCCAAGCAGCAATGCGGCGAACCCGCTCGCCGCCAGACCGAATCTGCGTCGTGTCCAGAGATCGAATCGAAGTCCGTCCATGCTGGCCTCCGCGGATCGTTGATGGCACGAGACGAATCGTGGTGATACGGCCGCATTGTACCGGGAGCGAGGGCGGCGGGCATGGGCTCCGGTCAGGCACGGTCCCGCTGTTTCATACTTACCCGATATCTTGGCTGGTGGCTGGTTTCAGGATCGTCAGCGCCGTCGATTCTGCTCATACGAGGATTGTGCGAACGTGGCGGGCAGTGCGACCAGGGTGGGGGCGGCGACACGGCCCACGGCGTTCGGAGCGGATGGCGTGGTCGACGCCGGGGCCGGTGATGGCCATCGGCGGCGCGGAGGACAAGCTGCGCGACAAGCTGATCCTCTCCGCGTTCGTCAACCTGGCCGGCGGTCCCGAGGCGCGCATCGCCATATTGCCCACGGCGTCTTCCATTGAAGAGGCTGGCGAGCGGTACAAGGCGCTCTTCCTGGGGATGGGCGCGGAGCGGGCCGACGTGCTCTATCTGTCCGACCGCGCCGCGGCGGCCTCCCCCGACGTGCTGGAGATCCTGGACGACGTCACCGGCATCTTCATGACCGGCGGCAACCAGATGCGGCTGGCCAGCATCGTGGGGGGCACGCCGGTGGCCCGCAAGGTGCGGGCGCTGAACCAGGCGGGGGCGGCGGTGGCCGGGACCAGCGCGGGGGCCTCGATCCTCTCCTCGCACATGGTGGCGTATGGGGCGAGTGGTCCATCGCCACGGATGCGCATGGCGCAGATGACGGCGGGGTTCGGGCTGGTGCCGGGGGTGGTCATCGACCAGCACTTTCGCCAGCGCGACCGCATTGGCCGGTTGCTGGCGCTGGTGGCGATGAGTCCGGAGTTGCTGGGCATCGGCATCGATGAGGATACGGCGGCGCTGTTCAGCGGCGATACGCTGGAGGTGCTGGGCCGGCACAGCGTGACGATCGTCGACGGGGCGAATATCGAGTCGGATATTCACCGGGTGAAGGGGCACGGGGCGATCACGGTGAGCGGAGCGGTGCTGCACGTGCTGAGCGCGGGGAACCGGTTCGATATGATCGAGCGGAAGCTGCTGCCGAACGAGGCGTGGACGCGGAAGGTGGAGGTGGCGAGGAGACGGTGAGGACCTGGAACGCCGTCAGCCCGAGCACCCCGACTGGCCGCGCCGATTCGTAATCCCTCCAGGCTCGCGCCGAAGGTTCGGCGCCAGTCGTGTCGTCCTGCAATCGGACGAGTCTTGCCTCTGGATGTCGGACAGGCCGCGAACGCGCCATGTCTGCTCTGGTCTCCATCTCCACCGCTGGACGGGGCTCGAACCACCGCGTATTGACATGCTCCGCACCGCCCGTTACGCTCCGCTCACTGGTTAACCGGTTGACCTTTTCGGGCGTGTGACCGTAACTGGTGAGACTGTCGCGGCCAACGGACAGCGAGCCCGGGGGCATCGATGCTCCGCGTCTCCGATAACAACCGTTTCCTCGTCCACGGCGACGGTTCGCCGTTCTTCTTCCTGGCGGATACGGGCTGGACGCTGCTCCACCGCCTGGGCCGCGACGGCACCGTTCGCTATCTCGACGATCGTGCCGCCAAGGGCTTCACGGTCATCCAGGTGATGGGGATTTCGGAGTTCGATGGGCTCTCCGTGCCCAATGCCCTCGGCGACCTGCCCTTCCACGGGGCCGATCCGACCCGGCCGAACGAGGCCTATTTCCGCCATGTGGATTGGGTGGTCGCGCAAGCAGCCGAGCGCGGTCTCCACCTGGCGCTGCTGCCGACCTGGGGCGACAAAGTGGGACCCCGGTTGTGGGGTACGGAACCGCAGGTTTTCACCCCCGAGAATGCCGAGGGCTACGGGGCATTCCTGGGCGCCCGCTACACGGACGCCCCGATCATCTGGGTCATCGGCGGCGACCGCAACCCGGTCGAGCCCGTCCACTATGCAACGTGGCGCGCGCTGGCCACCGGGCTGCGGCGCGGCGGGGCCGAGCAACCCATGACCTTCCATCCGCAGGGCAACGCCTCGTCGGCCGACTTTTTCCATGACGACGAGTGGTTGGGGTTCAACATGATCCAGTCGGGCCACTCGGCGCGCGACCTTCCCAACTATGCCGCGATCGAGCGCGATTACGCCCGTGTTCCAACCAAACCGTGCATGGACGGCGAGGCATGCTACGAAGACCACGCTATCAACTGGGACGCCGCCAATGGCTATTTCGACGATCACGACGCCCGCAAGACCGCCTACTGGGCGCTCTTCGCCGGCGCCCATGGCCACACCTACGGGGCGAACGGCGTCTTCCAGTTCTGGAAGGGTGAGGGCGACGGCGACCGTTTCGGCGTCCGCCGCCGCTGGGACGAGGCGTTGGCGTTGCCCGGCGCCGCCCAGATGGGTCTCGTGCGCCGCCTGATCGAGTCCCGCCCGCTGCTCTCGCGTGTGCCGGACCAGGGGATGCTGGCCACGGACCCGGGCACGGGCGACGAGCACCTGCGGGCGACGCGCGGGGCGGACGGCGCCTATGCCTTCGTGTACGCCCCGACTGGCCGCCCCTTCGCCGTCAATTCAGGCAAGTTCTCCGGCGACACCGTGCGAGCGTGGTGGTATGACCCGCGGACGGGCGAGGCGCGTCTGGCGGGCACGCTTCCTGCGGCGGGTGTCGAGGACTTCACGCCGCCGACGAGCGGCGTCAAAGACGATTGGCTCCTGGTGCTCGACGATGCCGATCGGCGGTTTCCGCCGCCGGGCTCTCCGGCCGCGTGAGCACCGACTTCTCGGACCCACGCTCGATTGGAAAGGGGGTACGCCGGAATTACGCCCGAGCGGCTGGGACGACTGGCCGCATCCGCACTGCACGAAGGAGTGCTCTCCGATGGCTATGACGCATTCGCGACGTCTGATCCTCTTTCTGACGCTGGCGCTGCTCGTGAGCGGATTCGGCTCCGCCCTGACGACGGGGCTGGTTCGCGCCCAGGAACCGGTGCAGTTGCGGTTCTTGTCCTGGACGGCGGCGAACCAGGAACAGCAATTCAACGAGATGCTGGCCGAGTTCACCGCAGCCCACCCGGACATCACGGTTACCAGCGAGACGGTGGCTGGTACCGGCGCGGCCACCTATCCCGATGTCCTGCGCACCAGCATCGCCGGCGGCGACCCGCCCGACCTCTTCTACATGTGGGGCGGCTCGATCGCGGCGCCATTCATCGAGGCCGACCAGGTGCTTCCGCTCGACCCCTATTACGAAGAGTACGGCTGGGCTGAGCGTCTCGTGCCGTGGGCGGCCGAGGCGATGCAGGTCGATGGGGTCTACTACGGGGTTCCAAAGTCGACCCGCGGAATGGGCTTCTGGTACCGCAAGGACCTTTTCGAGCAGAACGGAATCGAGATCCCGCAAACCTACGAGGAGCTGGAAGCGGCCTGCACCACGCTGAAGGAAGCAGGTATTGCCTGTCTCTCGCTCGGCGGCAAGTTCGGCTGGAACACGATGCGGCTGCTCGACTACTTCATCGAACTCGAGGCCGGGCCGGAGATGCACGACCAGCTGAACGCGCTCGAGGCGAGCTGGGACAGTCCTGAGGTGGTGGCTGCCTACCAGAAGCTGAAGACCTGGGTCGACAACGAGTGGATCGTGCCCGGCTTCCTGGCCGTGGCTCCCGACGATGCCCGCCAGCCGTTCTACCGCGGTCAGGCGGCCATGGTCTTCGAGGGCGACTGGCTGGAATCGGTCCTGCACGCGGACGAGCAGGACACCACGAATATCGACTTCTTCCTCCCGCCGACCGGGCACGAGCCGCTGCGGATGTCGGGTTTCCCCGAGCAGGTGATGATCACCAAAGACTCGCAGCATCCGGACGAGGCGGCGGTCTTTCTCGACTGGTTCCTCACGCCGGAAATCCAGCAGAAATATTTCCAGGCCATCGGCGGCTCGACTGGCGTCCTCAACGCTTTCCCGAGTGAGGAGGAGTTCCCGCTCTCGGTCAAGTGGCGGGAGATCATCGAGACCAGCGAGGCCTACCCGCCCACCGACCAGGCGTTCCGCAAGGAACTGATGGACCAGTTCTTCGCCGTGCAGGACGCCATCGTGGCTGGGGCTACGACGCCGGAAGAGGGGGCCGCGCAGATGCAGGCGGCGGCCGAGGCGTGGAAGGCCGAGCACGGCGGCGCGTAGGGACGAACGGCCCTCACCCCAACCCCTCTCCCATTGCGATGGGAGAGGGGCTCGCGACGTCGAAATACGTGTCTGATGGCGATACTTCTCGCTCTCGGTCGAGGGAGGAGGAGGGGTCCATTTTCGCCAGTGGGCAGGAGGAGAGGCGGCGGATGGGACGGACTGGCGGGGCGAAACTGACGCCGTGGCTCTTCCTGCTGCCGGCGCTGGTGATCTACTGCGCCTTCCTCGTTTACCCGATGGGGCGCTCCTTCTATATCAGTCTGACCGACTGGGACGGGCTTTCGCGGGAGTGGTCTTTCGTCGGGCTGGCCAATTACGAAGCCATCTTTTTCCGCGACGAAGACTCGCGGCGGGCGCTGCTCAACAACGTCCTGTGGACGATCTTCACCCTGCTGGTGCCGACGGTCCTCGGGTTGCTGCTGGCGACGGCGCTGAACGGCGCCGTGCGCGGCCGGACCCTGCTGCGCAGCATTTTTTATTTGCCGGCGGTGCTGCCGCTCGTCGCGGTGGGGATGATCTGGGCCTGGATCTACAACCCCTCATTCGGGTTGATCAATGAGGTGCTCCGTCTGGTGGGGCTGGGCGGGTTGGCGCGCGGGTGGCTGGGCGACTTCCAGACGGCCCTCCCGGCCACCATGGTGACCGCCCTGTGGCAAGGGGTCGGATTCCCGATGGTGCTCTACCTGGCCGGGATGCAGACGATTCCCCGCGAGCAGTACGACGCGGCGAAGATCGACGGGGCCGGGGCGTTCGAGTGCTTCAAGGCGATCAC
The DNA here is from genome assembly GCA_963762985.1 of uncultured Chloroflexia bacterium. GTDB lineage: Bacteria > Chloroflexota > Chloroflexia > Thermomicrobiales > UBA6265 > JACCXM01. Next base: position 197,175 of record CAVXMK010000025.1, on the reverse strand, counting down.
GCTGCCGTGGTTGCGGGAAACGCACGTGGTCGTCGTCACCCTGGCGATCATCGGCTCCTTCAACGTTTTCGACCTCATTTACACCATGACCTACGGCGGCCCGGGTCAGCGCACTCAGGTGCTGGCCACATGGATGTACTTCAACACGTTCCAGTACGGCAAAGCCGGCTATGGCTCGGCCCTCGCCTGGGTGATCGCGGCGATCGCCCTGGTCGTGACGATTCCCTACATCCGGATGATGTCCCGCCGATGACGTCGAGCGGGTGCAGCGCGGGGAGCGAGCGATGAACGCCACCATAACGGGCGCCCGGGGCTGGAACCGCGCCCGCGCCAGAGATACGAGCGACGAGACGGCTGGAGGCCGCCGCAACCTCCTGCTGACGGTGGGGATGATCGTGCTGGCCCTGGTCTGGCTCGTTCCCTTCTTTTTCGTCGTGACCACCGCGATCCGCGGCCAGGGGGAGCTGCTGAGCTCCGGGCCCTTCTCGATCCCCAAGGAGCTGCGGCTCGACAACTTCGTCAAGGCGTGGGACATCGGCAACTTCTCGACCTACTACCGCAACAGCCTGATCGTCACCGGGCTCAAGGTACCGCTTGGCATCCTGGTAGCCTCACTGGCCGCCTATCCGCTGGCCAAGCTGAGCTTCCCGCTGCGCGACCACGTCTTTCTCTTCCTCCTCCTCGGGCTGGCGATCCCCATCCACGTCACGCTGCTGCCGATCTTCACGATGCTGCGGGAGCTGGGGATCAACAACACGCTGGCCGCCCTCTTCCCGCCCTACCTCGCCTTCGGTCTCCCGCTGCACATCTTCATCCTGCGCGGCTACTTCCGCTCCATCCCGGACGATTTGCGCGAGGCGGCGCTGATCGATGGCGCGTCCGAGTGGCAGATCTACTGGCGGATCACGATGCCGCTGGCGATTCCGGCGCTGGCCACTGTCTTCATCATCGATGCGCTGGCGACCTGGAACGAGCTGCTGATCGCCCTGGTTCTGCTCTCGTCCGAGAGCGTGCGCACGGTGCCGCTCGGGCTGCTGAATTTTCAGGGGCAGTTCTCGTCCCAGATGACGGCGCTCAACGCCGGTATTCTCATCGGCATCGCGCCGGTTTTGATCGTATATGTCCTCTTCCAGCGGTACATGGTGTCCGGTCTGACCGCCGGCGCGATCAAGGGGTAATTGGCCCTCACCCCCAACCCCTCTCCCACTGCGGTGGGCGAGGGGGGAACGCGCGACGGGCTTGCGGATTCGCAGAAGGCTTCACGCGGATGTTGTACGACACGTTGTGGAGGGCGTCTTGGACTCGTCCCTACCAGCGGGAAAATACGCTCGGGTCATCGTCAATACCGACGCCAAGAACGAGGCGGACGACCAGTTCGCCATCGTCCACGCCCTGCTGACGCCGTCGTTCGAGATGCACGGGATCATCCCGGCACACTTCGGCGAGCGCCGCACATCCGCATCCCTGCGGGAGAGCCGCGAGGAGGTCGATAAGCTCCTCGGGCTGATGGGGTGGGAGGAGCAGGTGCGGATCGCCGACGGGGCACCCCGCCCCCTGGCCGATGAGGAAACACCCCTCCCCTCGCCCGGTTCGGCCCTCATCATCGAGGAGGCGCTGAAGGATGACCCGCGGCCGCTTTACGTGCTCTTCTACGGACCGTTGACCGACATGGCGAGCGCGCTGCTGGAAGAACCGCGCATCGCGGAGCGCAACGCGATCGTCGTCTGGATCGGCGGTGGGCCATGGCCGGACGGCGGTCCGGAGTTCAACCTCTCCAACGACATCGGCGCGGCCAACGTGGTGATGCGCTCGCCGCTGGCGGTGTGGCAGATTCCGAGCTCGGTCTACAAGCGCTTCTCGGTGTCGTACGCGGAGCTGCTGGAACGGGTCTGGCCGCACGGTCCGCTCGGGCGCTATCTGGTCGAGCAATTGGTGGAGTTCAACGCTCGCCACGTGGAGCGGCCGATGGAGTTTCGGTCGCTCGGCGATTCGCCGGCGGTCGGGGTGGTGATGGCGCCCGAATGCGGCGCCGCGACGATGCGGCCAGCGCCGGAGTTCGACCCCAGGATGGCTTACGTCCACGACCGCGGCCACCGCCCCATCCGGGTCTACGAGACGGTCGACGCTCGCTTCGTCCTGGAGGATTTCTACGCCAAGCTGGCCCGCTTCGCCCGCGGCGAAGACCCGGGCCTCCGCTTGCCCGGGCAACCCGCTGGACCGCATGCGTCTCCCCGAAACGCCGGCGACGCCAGGTGAGTGAGCCGCCCTCGGTGCTCGAGGGCCTTGGACGCGAGCAAACCGGAGACAAGGAGAGAACGTGTCCGCAAGCGTCAACAGTCTGCCCTATCGCACCGTCGGGGAGTGGACGCTCGTCAGCGACCGCGCCTATGCCAGCCCGTTCGCGGATGTCCAGGTCGCGGCCAGCTTCACGGCTCCGTCCGGGCGGGAAGCGCGGATTCCCGCCTTTTGCGACGGTGAGGGCACGTGGCGCGTTCGGTTCAACCCTGGCGAGGTTGGCCAATGGTCGTACCGCACCGTCTCGCGGCCGGTCAATCCCGATCTGGAGACAGAGGGAACGTTCGAGGTCACGCCGCGGGAGACCCGCGGTTTTCTGCGGACCACCCCGGAAGAGCACTGGGGGTTCGCCTACGAGGATGGCGAACCGTTCTTCGCCTTCGGCGACACGGTGTACCACCTCTTTGGCATGGCGTTCTGCGGCATCGACGTGGAGCCGTTTCTGCGACGGCGAGCCGAGCAGGGATTCAATCTGCTGCGGGTGCGGCTGCCGGTCAGTCCCTTCCATCCGCCGGACGGCGACAGCGATTGGCAGACCTGCCGCACATGGCCGTGGGGCGGCAGCGAGCAGGCACCGCGCTTCGACCGCTTCAATCTGGACTATTTCCGGGTGGTCGATGACGTGGTGCGTCTGGCGGACGGGCTCGGACTTGGACTCGAGATGATCATGGAGGGGTGGGGGTTCGAGTTCCCCTTCAACAGCCGCCAGATTTTCCTGCCGGAGTGGGAGGAACTGTGGCTGCAGTACCTGATCGCCCGCTACGACGCGTTTGGCAGCACGTACTTCTGGACTCCCTTGAACGAGTATGAGTACTACCCGAACGGCGACTGGAACTACAAGCCGGTGGCGGATCGCTGGCAGATGCGTATCTCGCGCTGGATCAAGGCGCACGCGCCGCACGGCCATGTCGTCTCTGCCCACAATGGGCCGCGTCTCCCCCCGTTTGCCCAGCGCTTCGCCGCCGACCCGGAGGCGGTCGACGCCATCATGTTCCAGGAGTGGGGCGCGCGGGACGAGGCAGGCGGCTGGCTGGCCACCGGCATCGAAGAGGCGATCACAGCGGCACTGGGGGGCTGGCAAGGATCGGCGATCTTTGCCGAGTGGGGGTACGAGCGCAACCCCGAGTTCGCCTTGAAGGTGCCGCACCACGAGTTCTGCGACCGCGACCACACCCGGCGCGGCGCGTGGCGGGGGGCGGTTCAGGGACTGGGCATCATCCACGGGTTCGAAAACTCGTGGGGGCCGTGGGCCGTGCTGGGCGAAGACCAACCGGGGCTGGCCGATCTGCTTCAGGTGCGCCGGTTTTTCACCGAGGTACTGCCATTCTTTGATCTGCGGCCGGCGCCGGAACTTGTTCCAGGAGAAGGTTGGGAGCCTGGGCGCCGGCCGCTGGCGCTGGCGAATGAGGATCGCACCCGGGCCGCCGTTTATCTGCCGACCGGGGGCGAGGTTGTCGTCGACATCCCGGAGGACGTCGCGGCACGGGCGCGTTGGTTCGATCCCCGATCGGGCGAGCTGAGCGCCGCGAGCGGAGTGGCCAACGATGGAGCAGCCCACTTCGTTGCTCCCGGCGGCGGGGGAGAGCGGCCGTGGGATTGGGTGCTGGTGATGTGACCCCGGATCGGCAATGAGCCGGTTTCCTACTGCCCGTCGAAATCCGCGGTCTTCATCCGCAGCGCAACGACAACGGCCAACGCGATCGACACGGCCAGCACGACCGTCACCAGGGCGTTGATATCCTGAGTGAACCCGGTCCGCATCATGGCCCACAACCGCAGCGGCAGGGTCATCTGGTCGCCGCTGAGGAAGACGGTGATGAGCGTTTCGTCGAAGGACAGGGTCAGGGCGAGGAGGGCGCCGGTGACGATGGCGGTGGCCAGGTGCGGCAGCAGGATTCGGCGGAAGGTTTGCCAGGGTGTCGCCCCGAGATCGGCCGAGGCCTCGACCATCGAGCGCGGGCAGGGCTTGCAGGCGGGTGCGGACCAGGCGGTAGGTGATGGCGAGCACGAAGACGGTGTGGCCGAGGATGATGGTGGCCACGCCGCGCGAGACGCCGAGCTCGGCGCAGGCGACGAGCAGGGACAGCCCGGTGACGATGGGCGGCAGCAGGAACGGCAGGTAGATCGTCAGCTCCAGCGAGCGGCGGCCGACCGCGCCCTCGCGATCGGCGTAGAGGGCGAAGGCGACGGCGAGCAGGGTGGCCGCGGCGACGGCGACGAGGGCGACGACGCCGGTGTTGCGCAGCGCGGCGATGACGTCCGGGTCGGACCAGACCGTGCGGTAGGGCGCCAGGGAGAAGGTGTCCCACAGGATCTGGCCATCGTCGAGTTGGACGACCGAGAAGAGGGCGTTGATCAGCACCGGCGAGTAGAGGACGAGCAGGACGACGGCGGTCAGGATGCCCGCCGCGAACTCGACGATGCGTTCGGCGGGCGAGCGCACGGGTCAGACCCGGACCTGGCGCGAGGCGTAGCCCGCCAGCCAGGATCACGACCAGCGCGGTAGCGAGGAGGACGGCGGCCATGGCGGAGCCGAGCGGCCAGTTGTAGGCCAGCCCGAACTGCGACCAGATCAATCGCCCGTAGGTGAACCCGGAGGTGCCCCCCACCATCTGCGGGGTGATGAAGTCGCCCATGGCCAGCACGAAGGCGAAGAGCGCCCCGGCCACCGTGCCCGGCAGGGAGAGGGGCAGGACGACGCGGAGGAAGGTGCGCCGCGGGTTGGCGCCGAGGTCGTCCGAGGCTTCCAGGAGCCGGCGCGGGATGCGCTCCAGGGAGATGAAGACGGGCAGGATGACGAAGGGGAGGAAGATCACCGTCATCGTCATCAGCACGGCGCCCTGGTTGTAGAGAAACGCCTTGCTCGGCTCGGCGAGGATACCGAGACCGACGAGCGCCTGGTTGAGCAACCCGTTGAGCCCCAGCGCCGCGCGCAGGGCGTAGAGCTTGACGATGTAGCTCATGAAGAGGGGCAGCACGGTCAGCAGCGAGCAGGATGTTGCGCGCGCGCCCGCGGCGGCGCCAGACGAACCAGGCCACCGGGTAGCCGATGAGCAGGGTGAAGGCGGCGACCTGGGCGCAGAGCCAGAGCGACCCGAGGAAGGTGCCGCGGTAGGTGGGGTTGCCGAAGACCTCGGCGTAGTTGCCGAGACCGATCTCGCGCACGATCTGGTTGTCCTCCACCCGGAAGAACGACATGACGAGGAACGCGAGGATCGGGGCGACGACGGCCAGCGCGGGAACGGCGGCGACCGCGGCGAACGCCAGCCACCGCGCGCGGGCGCTGGTCATCACGCCACCCGGTAGCGCTGGACGACGTCCCAGTCGAGCTCGACGCCGAGCCCGGGTTGCTGAGGGAGGGGGATCGTGCCGTCGGGGAGGAGCTGCAGCTCCTCCTGGGCCAGCTCGCGGCGCAGGCGCTCGTGGCAGAGCTGGGGCGGGAGGTACTCGATGAAGGCGCAGTGGCCGGTGACGAAGGCGAGGTGGGCGGTGGCCGAGATGGAGATGCCGGTCTTCCAGCAGTGGGGCACGATGGTGCGGCCGCTCGCTTGCGCCATGTCGCAGACGATCTTCGCCTCGCCGATGCCGCCGACGCGGCCGACGTCGGGTTGCAGCACCTGCACGCCGGCGGCCAGCAGCTCCGCGAACTCGAAGCGGGTGGCCAGCCATTCGCCGTAGGCGATCGGCATCGGGGCGCGCTCGGCGACGCGTGGCGATCTCGCGCAGATTGTCTGACCAGACCGGGGTTTCCAGGAAGAAGCAGTCGAACTCGGCCCAGTCCCGCACCGTGGCCAGGCAGGTCGCGGCGTCGTCCCAGAGGTAGCCGACGTCGACCATGAGCGTGATGTCGGGGCCGATCGTCTCGCGCACGGCGGCCACCACGTCGGTGTGGCGCGTCGAAGCTCTCGCGCATGCCGTCGTGGGCGTAGGGGCCGTTCATGATGACCTCGGCCTTCACGGCGCGGAAGCCGAGGTTGACCGCGTTCGCGGCGGCAGCGCAGAGGGCGTCGCGGTAGTCCTCGAAGCTGTTGCCGACCGGCAGGAGGGAGGCGTAGGGGGTGATGGGTCGCGCACGGCCCCGCCGAGCAGGGCGTGGACGGGGAGACCGACCGCCTTGCCGCACAGATCCCAGAGCGCCATGTCGACCGCGCTCATGGCGTGGATGACCATGCCGCGGCGGCCGTTCATGGCCGTGCCGAGATAGCATCTTTCGCCACAGCTCGCCGATCTGAAAGGGGTCCGCGCCGATGAGCAGGTCGCGGATCGACAGGCCCATGGTGTGGGTGCCGGGGGCCTCGATGCAGGCCTTGGCCATCCAGGGGTTGGCGTCGCACTCGCCGACGCCGTAGACGCCTCCGTCGGTGCGGATGACGACGACGAAGCTGTCCTGGGCCGAGGAGGTGAAGCCGGGGTCGAAGTCGGGAGCGAGGAGGGCGTAGCACTCGACGTCGGTGATCTTCAAGGAAGGTGGAGCGCTGGGCAGGATGGGGGAGACGGTTTCGATGGTCATGAACTGATCCGCACGGAACGACGCCGCACCCCAACCGCTCGCCCCGAGCGCAGCGCGGCACCTCTGCGTCCAGCGAACGGAGTTCGCTGAGCCGAGGTTGCCGGGCAGCGCTCGGTCTGCCACGCATCGGCGACGAAGTGCCGCCGATCAGGTCTAGCTCGCCTTGACCTCGTTCCAGACCTGGACGCGCTTCTCGAAGTCCTCCGGGGTCAGCAGCCAGGAGAGTTGGTCGCCGTAGGTCATGCCGATCTCCTCGTTGGTCGCCTCGTCGGTGGTGTTGCCGTAGTTGAAGCGGTCGGAGAGCACGGCGCCGACCTCGGGGGTCATGCAGGCGTCGATCCAGGCGTGGGCCAGATCGACGTCGCGGGCGCCGGCGCTGACGACCCAGCAGTCGAGCCAGCCGATCGCCTTCTCCTTGGGGATGGTCCACAGGGCGTTGACGCCGCGCTCCTGGATGAGCGTGCCCATCGTCTCGCCCATGGAGAAGGCGAGCTTGATGTCGTTCTGGGCGAAGATGTCGGCGCCCTCGTCGAAGCCGGCGTAGTAGGTGAGCAGCAGCCGCTTCTGCTCGATCGAGCTTCTGCTTGACGGCCTCGAACTGCTCGTCGTCGAGGTTGTACGGATCCTCGAAACCGAGCACCAGGGCGCCGAGGGTGATCGAGTTGTTGGCGTCGTCGAGGGCGATCATCTGCTGCTCGTACTGCGGGTCCCACATCACTTCCCAGGAGTCGGGCGCGGTCTCGAACTGGTCGGCGTCGTAGACCAGGGGGAGCGAGCCCCAGGCGAAGGGGATGCCGTACGCGTCGTCCTCGCGCATCACCGGCTCGACGGTCTCGAAGGCGGCGATGATGTTGGCCGCGTTGGGCATCTTGGCCATGTCGAGCGGCTGGATCGAGGTTGCCGTCGATGTAGCGGGCGAAGCTGGAGGTGTCGAAGCAGACGACGTCGAAATCGGCGCCCTGGGAGCCCTGCATCTTGGCGAACATCTCGTCGACGGAGCCGACGTAGGACGATGCTGACCGTGGCGCCGGTGGCCTCTTCGAAGGGCGCGACCCACTCCGGCTCGGCGTAGCCTTCCCAGGTGAGGATGCGCAGCTCGTCCGCCTGGGCGCGGACGGTGTTCATGTGCGGGGCGGCGAGGACGGCGCCGGCGGCGACGGCCCCGGCGGTGAACTGGCGACGGGTGATCCTGGAAGCGACTGGCATGACGGGCTCTCCTTCCGTGCCTGGACGCAGCCCGGATCGGCGAAACGTCCGATGACCGGGACGGCGGCGAACTCACGCGGCGTGGCGATGCGGCGTCATCCTAGAGCATCGCGGGGCGGCTCGCTAGCCCCTGTGAACGAGCAGGAGACGGAGGCGTGAGGCGGGACGGATGCACGTGAAGGCTCGCTTGAGCGCCTTCTCGGTCGAGCGTGAACCGCGCGTCGGATGGCGCGATTCGTGGGCATCGCATCGGGGGACTGCACATGGCCATCGATCGAGGAAGCTCTTGAAGAAACGCCATGCTCGCAGGTGCTGGACGAGACGCTTCGAGCGCCACCACGGCATCTACCTCGACCACGGGAACCTCGCTGCTGGAGACCCTGCGGGGCATCGACCATCGGCAGGCTTCGATCCCGGTCGGCGGCCGCTGCGCCACGCTCGCGGCCCAGGTTGCGCACGTCACGTTCTACCTGGAGGTGCTGGAGCGCGAGCTGGACGGCGAAAGCGACGAGGAAGTCCGACTGGGACGCGATCTGGCGGACGGTCGGGGCGGTGACGGCGGAGGAGTGGGACGCGCTGCGGGCGAATCTGGAGCGGACATACCGGCGGATCGACGGGCGGTTGCGCGCGGCCGATGCATGGGAGGTCGAGCCGCACGTCTATCACCATCCTGCCCATCACCGTCCACACCGCGTATCACCTGGGGGAGATCCGGCAGGCGCTGTGCGCAATCGAGGAGTAGGCGCTCCGGCGGTCGATGCACAGACGTTCGCCCACATCGCCGTGGCGACTCGATCCTGAAATCCGGGGATGGACGCTCCGCTCCGGGGCTACGGCGTCAGCGAGCCCGCGACGGGGGATGCCCATGTCCCCGGGTCGCGCACCGCCGCGACCACCTCTTTGATCGCGCCAATGACCAGTGCCGGTTGTTCCGCCTGGACATCGTGGCCACTGTCGGCGGCGGTGACCCAATGAGCGTCCGGCAGCAGAGTGGCCAGATATGCCTGGTTGGCCTGGTTGGCCGCGAGCAAGGCGTCGGCATAACCGGGCGGAAGAGCCGCAGCCTCGGCGGCCGTCATCTCCCCGGTGCGGCCGGCGGAGACGACGGCCAGGGGCATGTGCCGCAAGGGGTGAGCGGCGGCGGCGCGCTCGATCGCCGCCGCCGCGGCATCGACGGCGATCCGTTCGTACTCCGGGTACGCCTCCAGCAGTTCCGGCGGCGGCACGCCGTTCGTCGCGATCCACGTTTCCCACTGCTCCGGCGTCAGGTTCGCCGGCATCCCCTCGCTGAAGGCGTCCACCAGCACCAGACCGGCGACTTCGTCGGGATACGTGGCGGCGTAGAGGCGGACGAGCAAGCCGCCGAGGGAGTGGCCGACGAGCACGTACGGCCCGGGAACGGCGGCGGCCGTTAGCAGCGCGTGCAGGTCGGCGACCGCCGCCTCGGCGGTGGTGGGTTGCGGCACGGGATCGCTGCGGCTGCGATCGTCAGGAGGCGGCGCGTCGAGCACGGTCCCCGGGCGGTCGTAGGCGCAGACGCGGGTGAAGGCGGCGGCGCCGGGCAGAACGGCCGGCGCCGATCCCCTCCGGCAGGACGCTCCAGGCGCCGCCGGTGTTGTCGTAGCCGGAGACGAGCACGACGGTCGGTCCGCCCTGACCGCGGCACTGCAGAAACATCCGCCGCCCGCCGCCGATGTCGACCAGTCCGGCGAAGTCGCCGCTCGCCGCGATGGGCGAAGCAGGCTCCGGGGCCTGGGCCATGGCCGGGAACGGCACGCCCAAGAGCAGGGTAATCAGGCTACAGACACGGATGAAGCGCATCGGACTCCCCCCTGGGGTCGCTGCAACCCGCGCACGACGCCACCCCATTCCCGGCAGATAGCTGAGGTTGAGTTGCGAGATATCCTAGCAGAGTCCGTGCGTCGCCGGCAGCAGCCGCGGGAACTCGCGGCTCGCTGGGTGTGATCGGCGCCGGCCCTGATCGTCCCGGCACCCACGTAAACCCCGCATAATACGCAGGCAACCTGATTCGCCCTTGCTCCCTGGGCCGCCGGTTCGGTTCGCCGGAGTTGATGCCGTGACGATCGAGATTCGCAGCACCACCGTCTTCCGCGGGCCCAACATCTGGGCCCGCATGCCGGCCATCCTCATGGAGCTCGATATCGGCGAGCTGGAGGAGCGGCCGACCAACAAGATCCCCGGCTTCTACGAGCACCTGACCGAGCTGCTGCCGGGCTTGTACGAGCACGCCTGCTCCGTCGGCAAGCCGGGCGGGTTCCTGCAGCGCATGCGCGAGGGGACCTGGATGGGGCACGTCCTCGAGCACGTGGCGCTGGAGCTGCAGAACCTGGCCGGGGCCGAGGTCGCCCGCGGCAAGACGCGCGGGGCCGGGCGAGCGCGGGGTCTACAACGTCGTCTACGCCTACGAGCAGGAAGATGTCGGCCTCGCCGCCGGCCAGCTGGCGGTGCGGCTGCTCAACCACATCATCTACGACACCGAGCCGGACTTCGACTTCGTCCACGAGCTGGAAGAAAAGGTCATCAAGGTCGCCGAGCGGCTGGCCTACGGTCCCTCGACCGGCGCCATCGTCTCCGAGGCGGAGCGGCGCGGCATCCCGGTGCTGCGGCTCGACCCGCGCCGCTCGCTGGTGCAGCTCGGGCACGGGGCGTACCAGAAGCGGATCTGGGCGACCGTCACCACGCCACGGCCAACATCGCGGTCGATGTCGCCGGCAACAAGGAGCTGACCAACCGGCTGCTGCACGAGGTCGGCATCCCGGTGCCGCGCGCGATGGTCGTGCGCGGGGCCGACGAGGCGGTGGAGGCGGCGCGGCGGCTGGGCTACCCGGTGGTGCTGAAACCGCTCGATGGCAACCACGGGCGGGGGGTGATGATCAACCTCCCCGACGAGGCGGAGGTGCGCGAGGCGTACCCGACGGCGCGGCGGGAGAGCCGCGACGGCTACGTGTTGGTGGAGACCTTCGTCCCCGGCAAGGACTACCGCATCCTGGTGGTCAACAACCAGGTGGTGGCCGTGGCCGAGCGGGTGCCGGCGCACGTCATCGGCGACGGCAAGCACACCGTGCGCCGAGCTGGTCGAGATCACCAACGCCGATCCCCGGCGCGGCGTCGGGCACGAGAAGATCCTGACCCGCATCACGGTCGACGCGCAGACGGTCGAGGTGCTGGAGAAGCAGGAGCTGACGCTGGAGATCGTGCCGGAGGAGGGCCGCTTCGTCCAGCTGAAGCTGACCGGCAACATGAGCACCGGCGGCACCTCGATCGACCGCACCGACGAGATCCACCCCGACAACGTCGAGATCGCGCGGCAGGCGGCGATGGTGGTCGGGCTCGACGTGGCCGGGATCGACTTCATCACCCCCGACATCGCCCGCTCGGTGCGCGAGCAGCGGGGCGCGATCGTCGAGATCAACGCCGGGCCGGGGTTCCGCATGCACACCCACCCGACCGAGGGGCACCCGCGCCACGTGGGCCGGGCGGTGATCGACATGCTCTTCCCGCCCGGCAGGCCCTCGCGCGTGCCGATCGTGGCCGTCACCGGCACGAACGGCAAGACGACGACCTCCCGCATGATCGCCCACATCATGAAGACGGCCGGGCGCAAGGTCGGCATGACGACCACCGACGGGATCTATATCGATGGCACGCAGATCGCGGCCGGGGACATGAGCGGGCCGACCTCGGCGCGGATGGTGCTGAAGAACCCGGCCATCGACTACGCGGTGCTGGAGACGGCGCGCGGCGGCATCCTCCGCTCCGGGCTCGGCTTCGACCGCTGCGACGTGGCGGTGGTCACCAACGTCACCTCCGACCACCTGGGGCTGAAGGGGATCAACACCCTCGCCGAGCTGGCGCGCGTGAAGGAGGTCGTGCCGCAATCGGTGCTGCCGAACGGGGCCAGCGTGCTCAACGCCGACAACCCCTACACGGTGGAGATGGCGCGCATCGCCCGCGGCGAGCTGATCTTCTTCTCGCATGGACGAGGACAACCCGGTCATCCGCGACCACCTGCGGGAGCGGGGCAAGGCGGTGGTGCTGCGCCCGACGCGGCACGGCGAGATGATCACGCTCATCGAGCACCGGCGCGACACCAGCCTGCTGCTGGCCGAGGAGATCCCGGCCACGATGGAGGGGCGCATCCGGGTCAACATCGCCAACGCGCTGGCCGCGGCGGCGGCGGCCTTTGCCCAGGACGTGCAACTGGAGTACATCCGCAACGCGCTGCGCACCTTCACCTCGACCTTCTTCCAGAGCCCGGGCCGCTTCAATCTGCTGGAGATCGACGGGCGGCGGGTGCTGCTCGACTACTGCCACAACGTGGCCGGGCTGGAGTCGATGGCCGATTTCGTCAAGCGCATGGACGCCGACCGCACCATCGCCATGATCGCGATGCCGGGCGACCGCAGCGACGCCGACATCTCGCGCCTTCGGGCGGCTGGCGGCGAGCACCTTCGACGAGATCGTCATCCGCGAGGACGCCAACCCGCGCGGGCGGCAAACGGGGCGAGGTCGCCGGAACTGCTGGTGGCGGCGATCGCGGCCGGGGGGCAGAACGGGGATGCCGTCAACGTGGTGCTGGACGAGATCGAGGCGGCGCGGGCGGCGATCGCGCGGGCGGAGCGGAACGATCTGGTAATCTTGATGGCGGATAAGCCGGCGCTGGTGTTCGAGCAGTTGACGGGACGGACGAGTTGAGCAGTTGACCCTCACCCCCTACCCCCTCTCCCTGCGCACAGGGAGATGGGAGACGCGAGGCGGGCTTCCCGCTTTTTGGCAGGCGCTCCCCGAATTCTCGAGTCGCCCTACCCGAAGCATGGTCCCATCCAGGAGTCGTTGATGCCCCGTGAATTGATCGCCGCCGCGCCACGTGAGCCGGTGCTTCGCGAATACGAAGATCCGCCGCTTGGCCCGGATCAGATTCGGATCACGACGGAGTTTGCCTCCCCGAAGCACGGCACGGAGCTGGTCGGGTACCGGAATGACCCGGTCGCCAGCCGGCCGTACGACTTCGGGTGGGGTGCGACCATCCAGCGTCCGCCGGAGGTCGCGTTGCAGGGCTTTCCCAAGCCGCTGGGGAACATGGCGGTGGGGGTGGTGAGCGAGGTTGGACCGGGAGTGACGCGGTTCCGGGTGGGGAATCGGGTTTTCGGGCATTTCCCTATCCGCGAGACGCAGACGGTCGACGAGGCGAATGCGGATCTGCTGCCGGAGGGGCTTGTCGCCGGAGGCGGTGGTCTGCCTCGATCCGCTGGTGATGGCGCTGGCGATCCGGGACGCGGGCATCAAGCTGGGGGATCGGGTCGCGGTGTTTGGGCTGGGCGCAATCGGGTTGTTCTGCGTGCAGTTGGCGAAGGCGGCGGGCGCGGATTGGGTGGTCGCGATCGATCCCCTGGGGAACCGTCGTGAGTTGGCCGCAGGATTTGGGGCGGATGCCGTGCTCGATCCGTTCGCGGGGAACGGCGACGTGGGGCTGCAGATCCGGCGGCTGACCGGCCCGGAACCCGATCCGACGCCGCGGTTGCAAACGCGCATTACCGGCGGGTATCTGGAGCGCCCGACGCAGACGGGGCAACTCGGGGTGGACGTGGCGATAGAAACCTCCGGGAGCGTGCCGGCGCTGCACCAGGCGATCCGCGCCACCCGCTTCGGTGGGACGGTCTGCATGGTCTCTTTCTATGGAAGGGAGGCGGCCGGGCTCTATCTCGGCGACGAGTTCCATGTGAACCGATTGAACCTCGTCTCGGTGCGCGCCGAGACGCTGCCGGGGCGGGACGCGCCGGTGTGGGACTTGCAGCGGCTGGTCGATCTGGCGCTGGCGTGGCTGGCGAGCGGGAAGATGCGGACGGAGGGGATCGTGACGCCGATCGTGCCGTTTGCGGAGAGCGCGGAGGCGTACCGGGCGATCGACGAGCGGCCGGAGGAGTCGATCAAGCTGGGGATCCGGTTCGCTCCGGATCCCGAATGATCGTGCGGCACCGCGGTGGATCGGGGCGAGCGTTTCGTGCCGATCGTGCCTGAGGTGCGGCGCGCCGCGGCGACGACGTTCGTTGCTGTCGTCCGGCCTCCGACCGCCGTCGTCCTTCTACCTGAGGGGCGTCGGAAGCCGGAATTTCTGCACGGTGGACTCGGTGTCGTGGTCCGCCGCGACACCGATGACGTAGAGATGCCCTTCCCCGTCGAGGGCGAGCGCGTACGGCAGGTTGTCCGACCCCGATGGCGTGGTCCCGGCATCCCACGCGGCCAGAAACGCGCCGTCGGCATCGAAGACCTGGATGCGTCCGTTGTCGAGATCGGCGACGTAGACGTTGCCGGCCTCGTCGATGACCACGTCGGACGGACTGCGGAACGCGCCGGGGTCGGCGCCGGCGGTGCCCCACGCGCCCAGGAACGTGCCGTCGCTCGCGAAGGTGACGATGCGGTTGTTCACCCAGTCGGCCACCACGACGTTCCCCTGGCCGTCGAACGCGAGGCCGGCGGGTTCGTTCAGCTCGCCCTCCCCGCTGCCCCGGCCCCCGAACACGCCGAGGAACGCGCCCTCGGCATCGAACGTCTGCACATCGTTGCGCCGATCGTCGCTGACGTAGACGGTACCCCCCGCATCGACGGCGAGCCCGAAGGGGCGGACGAACTGCCCGTCGCCGGTGCCGAAGCCGCCCCAGGCGCCGATCAAGGTGCGGTCGGGCGCGAAGTGCTGGACGCGCTGGCTTCCGGCTTCAGCCACATAGATCGTTCCGTCGGGACCGAAGGCGACGTCGCCGTCGTAGCCGCCGCCCGACTTGGCGAAGACGAAGGCCTCGCCGCCCCCTGCTGTGCCATCCCAGGTTTCGAGGAAGTCGCCTTCGGGCGAGAAGATCTGGATGCGGTCGTTCCCGGCGTCGACGACCCACAGGTTGCCGTCCGCATCGACCGCCGCGCCGCCCGCGGCAAAGAGCGGGTCCGGACCACCGGTGGTCTGCCAGAGCAGTTCCAGGGATGGCGTCTCGGTCGTCGGTGTCGCCGCGCTCCCCGTCATCGGCGTCGCCACCGCGCTTCGCCGCGGCATCTGGCGTTCCTTGAGCCGTTCCGGGGGCGTTGCGCTGCCCCTCCCCTGATCCGCCGATGGCGTAGAGGACACCGAACGTTGTGCCGACATACGCCACCCCGCCCGTCACCGTCGGACCGTAGTCCACGGCTCCCTCGAGCGGAAGACTCCATCGCTCGTCGCCGGTCACCGCATCGAGGGCGTAGAGGAGACGGTCGTTTCCACCGACATAGAGCGTTTCCCCAACCAGCGCCGGCGCCGCGGTGATGCTGTCGCCGGTGGCAAACCGCCAGCGCTGCTGACCCGTCGCCGCGTCTATGGCGTAGATGTTGCCGTCATTGCTCGGACTGAAGACCGTCCCGCCGCCGACCGCCGGTGGCAGGAGCCCATCACCCTCGGGCGCGGGGAATATCCAGCGTTCCTCCCCTGTTGCCGCATCAAGGGCATAGAGCTGGTTGGCGTCGCCTTGGAACGTTGCCTGGTAGACCGTCCCCTCCGCGATGGCCGGTGTGGCGGGGATGCCGCCGCCGGTCTGGAAGTGCCAGATCTCTTCCCCACTCGCGGCATCGACGGCATGGAGCACGCCATCCGCGCTGCCGACGTAGACCAGCTCATCCGCGACGGCGGTCGACCGGGAGGCGGCGTCGCCAAGCACCGCGCGCCAGATCTCCTCCCCGCTCTTCCCGTCGATCGCGTAGAGGAAGCCATCCTCGCTCCCGGCGTAGACCGTCCCGTCGACACTCACCGCCGAGGCTTGGGGCCGAATCCCGGGGAACGCCCACCGCTCCTGTCCGCTCTCGGCCTCCAGGGCGTAGAGGGTGCCGTCGTCGCTCCCGACATAGACCACGCCATCCGCGACAGCGGGCGAGGACGAGATCGGGTTGCCCGTGTCGAAGCGCCACTGCTCGGCCCCGGTTGCCGCGTCGATGGCGTAGAGCCCTCCATCGCCCCCGCCGACGTAGAGTACGCCGCCGACGACGGCCGGCGCGGAACGGATCTCGCCTTGGATCTGTACATGCCAGAGCTCGACCGGTTGCCCCACCGGCCCCGGTCCCGGCATCTCGCCGGTGCGCGCCGCGTTGCCCCGGTACATCGGCCAGTCCTGGCCTTCGGCGGCGACGGAGGTCGGCGCGACAGCGAACGTTGGGACGATGATGCCGAGGGCGAGGAGCCCAGCGAGGACGAGGACGAAGCACGCGCGGATACGCATAGGAAGCTCCTGTGTCGTGTGGCATCCGCGCGACGCCAAGCGGCGCCCATCACCCTGGACGAGCATGCGCGCGGATGTGGTTCCTCTGTCTGAGCCGTAGTGCCGTCACCACAGTACACCCGACCGGCATGGTGTCAAGTGCGGTCACCGGAACACGCTACCAATTTTGAAACCGGTTCCCATGACGCCCCCTAACCGGCCCCAGCACGCTTCGTCGATTTTCTCTACTGCGACGCCTAACGTGACGGTGCGCTAGGAGAAGCGTCCCGCACGGGCCGTCACGGTCATGGCGGCTACGGAGACATCGTCCACCTGCGCCGCTCGAAGGAATCGCCTCGCGTATGCCGCCGAACATCGAGGAAAGCACGACTTTCGCAGCGTCGCCCCCGATACCCTGTTCGCCTACGGCTGCGGGGTCCCAGCCGGTGGGGTCGCAGAGACGACCCAGAGGCCTGGGTCGTGCACCGCGTCGATCAGTTGACGAATGGCCGCCACGGCTTCCGGGCGTTCGTAGATCTCGTGCTCGGCTTCCAGTTGGGTGAACCGGCCTTGCGGCCACTCCGCGGCCAGCTCCGCCATCACCGTTTCGTAGACCCCGTAAGTCCGCCCGCAGATGTCGTCCGGGCTATCGCACTGGGCGATCGTGGAGATCAGCACTAGGAACGGCACGGCCGGGGGCGGGCCGGCGGCGTCCAGTTGGGCGAACGAACTGTTCCAGTCGAAGGCTTCGGCGGCCTGCCAGCCCGCGTAGTAGGCCAGTTCCTCGGCCCGCTCCTGCTCGGTCATCAGCGGGGTCGCCTCATCCAGCCACGGATCGGCCGGCGGCACCGGGTTCAGCGCGACCACGCCGACCACCTCCTCCGGGTGCGTGCGGGCGTAGAGTTGCACGAACGCCCCGCCGGCCGAGTGCCCCACGAGCACGTAGGGACCGGGAACGCCGGCCGCCTCGAGGAGGGCGTGCAACTCGCTCACCACATCGACGGCGGTCCGAGGGGTGGTCAGGGGCGCCGCCGGCGGGTCGCTTCGCCCCGTCCCGATCCGGTCGTAGACGCAGACGCGCGTGTCGCGACCCAGCGCGTCCTGGAGCTGCTCCATGTAGGCGCCGGAGCCCCATTGCCCGTGGTCGATGACGATCGTGGGAGCGCCCTCGCCGGCACAGTTCAGGAAGAGGACTCGGCCGCCGATATCGACGGTCCCGGCGAACGCGCCTTCGGCGGCCGAGGCCATTGGCGAGGCGTTGGGCGTCGCCTCCTGGGCAAGCGCCGGCGACCGCGGCTCGAGGGCCGCACCCGCAAGCAGGACGACCACGGACAAGAACGCCGCCAGGTGACGCATCGTGACCCCCTCGTGGCTTTGCCGGCCACCAAACGGCGGCCCGATGGGCGTACGTATCATGGCCATGATCATCTCCTTGGGCATCGTCCGATGCCCGGTCGTTCCTCGCCACCGTCTCAGGGGAGGCAGCGGGCTGAGTGGCGCCCCACTGCCGGCGAAGGGCTCCAGTCCGCCGTCGCGGCCGCGAGGCCGCTGCGTCCATGGGGCCAGGGTTAGGGCACTAACATGCGTGAGGCCGCGGTCTGCTCCAGATAGTCGCGCTCCCGCCCCCGTCCGCCATCCAGGACTTCCTCCTCCAGCGTCGCTTGCGGCCGTCGGTCGGGCGGGCCGTAGAGCGCGGCGCCGATTGCCCTGCGCAGCGGCGAGAGGCGCGATGCGCTCGCTTTCGGCGTGACGCCGTTGTGCTTCAGCAGCCGTGCCACCTCGGCCTCGGCTTGGTGTCCGCGTTGCCGCTCGAACACGGCCAGGGCGGCGCCAGCCAGGTATCGATTCGCTCGCAGGATGGTCGAAACGTCGCGCGGCTGAATCCGGGCCTGGCCCCGTGTGGTATAGGCGTTCATGTCCGGCCTCCTGCTGTGCTGCTCCGATCCGCCTCGGGCGCTTGCCACCCGAAAACGCCGGCAAGGGGTCCGCCAACGAAACCGCCGAGGAGGCGGCGTCGGGTGGAGCCAACGGGACGCTCATGGACTCCCACCGCCAATGTCTGGTCATGCATGAGAACCTCCACGGAACGATGACGGCGCGACGAAGAGAAGCGGGGGCGCATCATTGCGGAGGCCGGTCAGCGCCACGCGCCGACCGTCTCCAGGGGGCTCTCGCGCACATCCGACGTTTCCGGCGTCGAGACCGGCTGGGCGAGGTGCTTGGCCACGCGGGGCAACACGGGCTGTTGCGTGAGTGCCGGCACGCACACCGCGAGCGCCTCCCGCTCGTCGCCGTCGGTGTGGCGCGAGCGGAACCCGCGCCCGCGGTGTTGCGAGGCGGCCATGGCGGCGAGCGCGTGGCGGGGGTCCGGGCAGCGGGGAAGGTCCGACAGATGGGCCGACTCGGAGCGAGTGCCCCGATCGATGCCCCTTCCGCAACAGTCAGCTTCGGTGTGTAACCGTTCCGGGAGCGTGAGCGGTTGCGGAAACAGGTTCCCGAGCGCGGCCACGGGCGGCTGGTCCGCGGCAGCGATTGTCGAGCACGACCCAGCACGCGGGACAGTCCCATCCTGACATGCCACGTCCTCCAGCCAGCCAGCAGGGTCCGGGACGCTGCTGTGGTCAGGACGTTCCCGCGGCAGGTTCTGCGCGGCCGCGTCGGGAGGACGCAACACCTCGGCGACGATGTCCATCGGTCCAGCCAGGAGACAAGCGAAGCCAAGCACGGCCAGCAGGCTACCCAGTGCCGGAAGCCAGCGGGCAGCCATCCACGAGAGCAGCGTGTTTGGGCGCGGAAGAATCACGATCCGGCTCCTGGCCACTCGTCTGGGAGTGCGGTCGAACGCGATCCCAAGGACGTCTCAGCACGCGCTTCGCACAGGGGCCCTCGCGCGCCGATGGGTGAAGAACGAACAACGGCTGTGACGGTCGTCACGCGGGTTCTGCGGACGGCGATCGGGTCGGCGCAACGTCATGGCCACGTCCCGGACGCAACCGTGCGCGCACCGCCCTGAGCCTGCGGGCGAAAACGGCGCTTCGCGGCGCAGGGGCGGGCGCTCCCTGCAGAGGCCGAGCCCAGGATCGACGCTCGCTGCGAACGCGCAATTCCAAAAGGGCGGGCGCACAGAATCCCCCTGAGGCCAGCGTTTCCAGGACCGCGTATTGCCGGGCATCGGAGGGATTGGAGTAGTGCGGATGCACGATCCTTCTGCCTCCCGGGCGACCCGCGGCCGAACGCCGTCATGCCCTGATACAGGCTCACCTTCTGACGTGGACCCAGGGGCCGATCGGGCATGATCCCAATGGGATCCCAGCATGCTCTGGTTGCTGGGTTTCCGCTGCACGCAACGCGCCTGCATCGCGCACGCAATTGACCAAGCGGGCAGGGGCTTTATCTGCTAAGATTGCCCGACACAACACGAAAGACGCCGATGATCGCTCCACTTGCACCCTCAGCCCGGGCGGCAACGAACGATGGCGCCGAGCCCTTCGGGGAGGTGCTACGGCGCTTGCGCGGCGCGGCCGCGCTGTCGCAGGAGGCGCTGGCCGAGCGCGCCGGGCTCAGCCGGAACGGCATCAGCGACCTGGAGCGCGGCGCACGCCTTACCCCGCGGCTGGAGACAGTACGCCTGCTGGCCGATGGGATGGCGCTCTCGGCCGACGAACGGGCGGAGCTTATTGCCGCAGCCCGCCCGGCGCTTGGGCAGGAAGGCACTACGGGCTTCGAGGGCGTTCGATTCTTGTCGCTGCCGCGACCGCTGACCCGGCTCATCGGCCGCGAGGCGGAGCGCACGACCCTGCAGGGCCTCCTGCAAGACGAGGGCGTCCGACTGCTGACCCTCACCGGGCCCGGTGGCGTTGGCAAGACGCGGTTGGCGATCGCGGTCGCCGGCGAGTTGCAAGGGGCCTTTCCCGACGGGGTCGCCTTCGTCGACTTCACGCCCTTGACCGACCCCGAGCTTGCGATGCCTGCGGTTGCCACAGTGCTCGGTGTGCGGGAGTCCCCCGAGCGACCACTCGTCGAAACGCTGTCCGCGTTCCTGGCGCCGAAGCGGGTGCTGCTCGTCCTGGACAACTGCGAACGGGTTCTGGCCGCGGCTCCCGACCTCAAGACGCTCCTGGAGGCGAGTCAGGGCCTCACCATCGTCGCGACCAGCCGAGTGCCGTTCCGCTTTCGGGGCGAACATGAGTTCCCGGTGCTGCCCCTGCCGCTGCCCGCCGACAACGGCCTGCCGCCTATCGAGGAATTGGCGGCCGTGCCGGCGGTGGCGCTCTTCGTCGAGCGAGCTCGGACCCGTCGTCCGGACCTTGCACTCACTAAGGACAATGCCGCCGCCGTCGCCGGCATCTGCCAGACGCTTGATGGCTTGCCCCTAGCCATCGAGTTGGCGGCAGCCAGGGTTAAGGTGCTGCCCCCGGCCACGCTCCTGGCCAGACTTGAGCAACGGTTGCCGCTGCTGACCGGCGGCGGACACGATCTTCCGGCGCGGCAGCGCACGATGCGTGACGCGATCGCCTGGAGCTACGACCTGCTCAGTCCCGAGGAGCAGCGCCTCTTCTGTCGGCTCGCTGTCTTCGTCGGCGGTTTCACGCTAGAGAGCGCTGAAGCGGTCTGCATGCCCGGGGAGAACGGTCTGCACGACATGCTGGATGGTGTTGCCGCCCTGGTCGACAAGAGCCTGGTGCAGCAGGGCGCTGATTCGGCAGGAGGCAGCGATCCAGGGTCGCCCCGCTTCCTCATGCTTGAGACCGTGCGCGAGTTCGGGGTAGAGCGCCTGGCCGAGAGTGGAGAAGACGCGGCGATGCGCACGGCGCACGCGGCGTACTTCCGAGGGTTCGCCGAGCAGGCGCAACCAGCGTGGGAGACGTCGCGCAACGACATGTGGCGCGTCCGGTTTCTGAGTGAGTTGGCGAACATCCGCGCCGCGTTGCGTTGGCTGGAGTACACGGGCGACGTCGATACGGCCCTGCGTCTTGCCGGCGAGCTACGGCTCTATTGGTTTGCGTGCGATCTCATCACCGAGGGAGCGACCTGGCTGGAGAAGCTGCTGGCATCCGAGCAGCAAGCGTCCGCGGATGCCAGAGCCAGGGGCCTGCTTGGCGCCGGATTCCTCGCCCTTGGTCGCGGTGATTACTCGTTGGCCACGAGCTGGCTCGAGCAGTGCCTGGTGAGCTACCGCGAACGTGGCGACCGCTCGGGCAGCATCGACGCCATCGCGTTTCTCGGCTTTGTCGCCGAATACCAGGGGGATGAGGAACGGGCCGGGCGTCTCTACGAGGAGCAACTGGCGCTCGCTCGTGCCGAGCAGGAGCCGTTCTGGGTCGCGTACGCCCTGGAAAGTCTGGGCGACGCCGCCTACCGTCGGGGCGACTTGGCGCAGGCACGGAGGCAGGTGGAGGAGGCGCTCGCCCTCTTCGCGGATCGCGGGTATCGGTTCGGCGTCACCATGGACCTCGGCCTGCTCGGCGCCGTGGCGCTTGCCGAAGGGAACATCGAAGAGGCGGCGTGGGCCTTTCACGAGGCATTGGCGGGGGCGATCGAACCGCCGGTCACAACGTGGCTCATTGCCGAGGCGTTCGCGGGGCTCGCCGCTGTCGCGGTGGCGACGGCGCAGGCGGTGCGCGCCGCCGCGCTGCTGGGCGCGGTTGATGCCCTGCTGGAGGCCAGCGATCGCGTGATGGTACCCAACCACGCCTTGCATCGTCGGGCGATTGCCGAGACACGGGCGGCGCTGGGCGAAGCGGCCTATGCGACAACCTGGGCCGTGGGTCGGACGCTCTCGCTGCAGCAGGCGGTCACCGAGGCCCGCGCGGTTAGGGACGAAACGCCGTGAGGAAGCGTCGACGGCTGTCGCCGGGCTCATGGTCGACGAGGCAACTGCGTGACCCGCGGTCTTGGCGCTTTTGGCAATGCACGTTCACACTCTCGCTATATGTCATGCTTCCTTTGGCCACAACCCGGGTGGCCAGCGTAGGGAACCAGGCAGGGCGGCCATGAGCGGCGCCACGACTTCGTTCGGCGATGTGCTGCGCCGCTTGCGCAGCGCGGCGGCCCTCTCCCAAGAAGACCTGACCGAGCGCGCCGGGCTCAGCCGCAACGGCATCAGCGACCTGGAGCGCGAGGCTCGGCTCACGCCGCGGTTGGACACCGTGCGATTGCTGGCGGACGCTCTTGCACTTGGCGACGCCGATCGGACAGCGCTGCTGGCAGCCGCGCGCCCCGCGCTTCAGCGCCAAAGCCCCTCGGCGTTGTCAGCCGCTTCGCCCTCCACTCTGCCGCCGGCGCTGTCCCGGCTCATCGGGCGCAAAGACGAGGTCGCGGCGCTGCGGGCTGAGTTGCACGAAGAGGCCGTGCGGCTGGTGACGCTGACCGGGCCGGGAGGAGTCGGCAAGACCCGGCTCGCGACGGCTGTCGCTGGCGCCGCCGCGGCCGATTTCAGGGATGGGGTCGGTTTCGTCGAGTTGGCGGCCATCACCGATCCCGCGTTGGTGCTCCCCGCGATCGCGCGGGCGCTGGACATCCGCGAGACGCTGGGGCGGCCCGTGGCGGAGGCGCTGGTCGCGACGCTCCAGGACCGTCACCTCCTCCTCGTGCTGGACAATTTCGAGCACGTGCTGGAGGCCGCTCCCGACCTCGCCGGGTTGCTGACGGCCTGTCCGCGGTTGACGATGCTGGTGACGAGCCGGGCACCCTTGCACCTCAGCGAGGAGCGACGGGTCGCCACCACGCCGCTTGCCTTGCCCCCGGATGGCCACCGCGACATCGTTGTCCTCGGAAGCTACGCGGCCATTGCCCCCTTCGTCGAGCGCGCTGGCACGGTGCGGCATGGCTTCGCCCTGACATCCGATAACGCGGACGCCATCGTGGAGATCGGGCGGCGCCTCGAAGGTTTGCCGCTGGCGATCGAGCTGGCCGCCGGCTGGTCACATATGCTGTCGCCGCCAGAACTGTTGCGGCGGCTGGAGCCCCGGCTGCCGTTGCTGCGGGGCGGCGCCTGGGATCGGCCGAGGCGCTTGCAGACGATGCGGCAGGCGATCACCTGGTCGTACGACCTGCTCGCGGCAGACGAGGCTTTCCTGTTTCGTCGTCTGGGCGTCTTCGTCGGCGGCTTCACGATCGAGGGTGCGGAACGCGTCGCGCGGCTGCCGACTTCGCCTCAAGAGCCCGCTCCTGGATCACCAGGGCAAACTGACGCCCCCGCGGTCCTTGACCTCCTAGCCGCGCTGATCGACAAGAGTCTGGTTCAGCCAATGCATCTGGAGGCGCCGGAGCCGCGCTTCACGATGCTGGAGACGGTGCGCGAGTTCGCGCTCGAGCAATTGGCGGCCAGCGGCGAGACGGATGTCCTCGCCGAGCGGCATGCGGCGTGGTGCATCGCCTTGGCCGAGCGGGTGCGGCAGTCGGGGCTGTTGTCCCAGGCCAGCGGGTACGCCATCCTCGAACCAGAGCATCCCAATCTGCGGGCGGCGCTGGCCTGGCTCCTTGCGCGCGGGGAGGCAGAGTCGGCACTCCATCTGGCGGGGCAACTGGCGGTGTTCTGGCTGGTGCACGGACACGTGAGCGAGGGTCAGGCGTGGCTGGAGCGGGTGCTGTCGGCGGACGGCGGAGGGCCGACGGCGGCGCGGTCGGAGGCGCTGGTCGGCCTGAACATGCTGCTGTGGTGGAGCCCAGGCGGCTTCGACCGGGCCGAGCAGCTCCTGGTCGAGGCGGAAAGGGTCGCCCGTGCCGCGGGCGACGCCGGGGCGCTGGCCTACGCTCGGCTGCACCAGGGCTACGTCGCCATCTACCAGGGCGATCTCGAGCGCGCCGTCACGCGAGGCGAAGAGTGCCTCACCACCGCCGGCGCGATCGCGCAGGGGTTCAGCCTGAACGGCGCGCGCTGGCTGCTGGCGCGGGCCTCGCTGGCGCGGGGGGAGAACGGGCGGGCGGCGGGTCTCTATGCGCAACTGCTCGCGTCGGCCCGCGCGGAGGGGGACGAGATCAGCGTCGTCAATTCGCTCATCGGGCTAGCGATTTTGGCCGAGCGCCGCGGCGAGACCGAGCAAGCGCTGGCCGGTTTTGCCGAGGCGGCGGCGTACTGCCGAGGCCCCGGCAACCGCATCCACGCCAGCGAATGCCTCGACTGGGCAGCCATGGCGGCCGCGCCGGGTCGACCGGAGGCGGCCGTCCGGCTTTTCGCCGCGGCCGATGCACTGCGCGCGGCGGCGGTGGGCGGGCCGCCGGTGCTGGTATTCGTCGCCGACCGCTCCCGCCACGAGCAGACGCTGGCGGAGGCGCGCGCGGCGCTGGGGGCGGAGCGCTTCGCGCTGACGTGGGCGGCCGGTGCCGCGCTCACGTTCGATGAGGCGATCGTCGGGGTCACCGTTCTGGCGCGCCCGGCGTCCTCCCCAGACCATGCCGCCGCTGGCGCGGGATCGGAAACGGGGTCGCAAGGGTTCCGGTCCAGAAGTGCGCTGGCGCCGGCATTGCCCAGGCATTGAAGCAGCCGGCCACAGGAGAGGCGCGCCAGGCCATCGACGAACGGCCGGAGACGTCGATCAAGCTGGGGATCCGGTTCTGAAGGGAGTCTTCACCTCCCTGCCTCTCGCCCTGTGCGCGGGGCGAGGGGCATCAAACTCACTCCGGGCGGCCCAGCGACACGGCCGCTATGGCGCCAGCGGCGGCAGGAGGCGAAATGCCTGGATGCGGTTATTCTCGATATCGACGACGTAGATGGTGCCTGCGCCATCGAGCGTGGCGCTGGCGACATGGTTGAACTGGCCCTCGCCGGAGCCTGGCTCCCCCCAGGCGGCGAGGAATCGCCCCTCCGCATCCCAAATCTGCACGCGGTGATTCTGCTCATCGGCGATGTAGATGTTGCCCGCGGCGTCGATCGCCACGGTGTCCGGGTTCTGCACCTCGCCTGGCCCAGAACCCTCGCTCCCCCAGGACGAGACGAATTCGCCGTCCGGCGCAAACTGCGAGATGCGCTGGTTGCGCACCTCGGCCACGTAGAGGTTGCCGGCGGCGTCGAAGGCTGGACCACCGGGGCCGGCGAGCTGCCCCGGCTCGCTGCCAACGCCACCCAGGCGGGACAGGAACGTCCCGTCGCGATCGAACATCTGGACGGCGCCGGCCTCGAAGTCCGCAACAGCCACGTTGCCGTCGCCGTCGACCGCAATCCCGGTCGGCAGCAGAAACTGGCCGTCACCGGAGCCGAAGCTGCCCCAGGCCGTGACGAACCGGCGGTTGGCGTCGAACTTCTGGATACGCGCGTTGTAGGCATCCGCGACGTAGAGGTTGCCCTCGGCATCGAAGGCCAGGCCACCTGCCGGGCCGTCCTGCATGAAGAGAAACTGCCCGTCCCCGGACCCTTCTTCGCCCCACGTTTCCAGGAAACTCCCGTCGGGCGCCAGGATCTGGATGCGGTTGTTCCCGGCGTCGATGACCCAGGCCGTGCCGTCCGGGTGAATCGCCACGTCGACCGGAAGGAGGAGCGGGGCGGGGCCGCCGCTACTTTGCCAGAGGAACTCGACGGGGACGCTGGCCGCCGCGGGCGACGAAACCGCGCTGGCCAGGGTCGTCTCGGCAGTGGGCGAAGCCCCGGCGGCGAGCGTCACGCCCGATCCGCCAACGGCTTGGAGCACGCCGAAGAGCGTGCCGAGGTAGGCGACACCGCCCGTCACCGTCGGCCCCCAGGCGACCGGTCCTTCGAGGGCGAAGCGCCACCGTTCCGCCCCTGTCGCTGCGTCAAGGGCGTAGAGCGTCTGGTCATGGCCAGCGACGTAGAGCGTCGCGCCGACGAGCGCCGGCGCGGCACCGACTTTGTCACTGGTGGTAAACCGCCAGCGCTCCTCCCCCGTCGCCGTGGCGAGGGCGTAGACGGTGGCGTTGTCGCTCGGCAGGTAGACCGTACCCGCGTCGACGGCCGGCGGGAAGAATCCGCCGCCGTCGGGCGCGGCGAAGGTCCAGCGTTCCGCGCCCGTTGCCGCATCGAGCGCATAGAGCTGGTTGGCGTCGCTGTCGAACGTGCCCTGGTAGACCGTGCCGTCCGCCACGGCCGGGGTGACCAGGACGCCGCCCGCGGTCTGGTAGCGCCAGGCTTCCTCGCCGCTGGCGGCAGCGACGGCATGGAGCACGCCGTCGGCGCTGCCGACGTAGACCAGCCCGCCCGCGACGGTTGTCGAGCGGGAGGCGGCGGCGCCAAGCGCCGAGCGCCAGACCTCCGCACCGCTCGCGCCGTCGATGGCATAGAGAAAACCGTCCTCGCTCCCGGCGTAGACCGTCCCGTCAACGATGACCGCCGAGGCCGCGGAACGAATCCCGGGGAAGCGCCACTGTTCTCGTCCGCTCGCTGCCGCGACGGCGTAGAGGGTGCCGTCGTCGCTGCCAACGTAGACCAACCCGTCGGCGACAGCGGGCGAGGACGAGATCGGGGTGCCTGCGTCGAAGCGCCACAGCTCCGTCCCGGTCGTCGCGGCGACGGCGTAGAGCCCGCCGTCGCCGCCGCCCACGTAGAGCACGCCGCTGCCGACGGCCGGCGCGGAGTCGATCGGGCCGTCGAACTGCATGCGCCAGCGTTCGACCGGCGGCCCCTCCGGCCCGGCACCCGGCATCGCCCCGGTGCGGGCCGCGTTGCCCCGGTACATCGGCCAGTCGTTTGCCCCCGTCTCCGGCGCGGCGGATGCCGACGTGGTCTCCTGAGCGACGGCGTGTTGGTGAGCGATTGGCGTCGTGAGGATGAGGCCGATCAGAAGCGCCGCGGTGAGCCAGATCCGATTCATGGGTGACCTCCCTGGGTGCGATACTCGCGTGTCGAACGGTCCCGGCGGCATCTCGCGCGCCGTGGCGGGGCGTTTCCTCCACGAAGCCCTTGTCCCCGGCAACGCCGTCCGGCCGCACCCGCGGTCGTCCACGCCCCGGGCTCTTGACCACTCCTTGCGGGGTGGCGTCGCGGTCTTTCCCGTCGGCTCGGTCCTGCTGAGATTCGTGGTCCCGTGGTGTCCCGGGGGCAGCGGTCGCGGCCGGGAAATGGGTGTTCGTCACCTCGCATTCCCGCGAGGATCGTCGACGGGAGACACGGGACACGGGCAGCGCCGTGTCCAGTCACGGCGCTGGGCGGCGGCCATCTCGATGAGGCCCCAGCGGACGTCCCAGCCGTCTGGTTGGAGGAGGATGGTTGCCAGCTGGGCGGACTCCGCGCGGGTGCCTCTCGCCAGGGTCGTCGCCAGGTCCGCCCCGGCGTCATTCGGGGTCGTAGGTGCCGGTGAGCGGAGGTCTGCAAGGGCCCAGTCAACGGCAGTGATGCGGCGGCCTGGAGACTGGGGCGTCTGGGCCGCGTCCTGCCCCGCGGCGCCTGGTGCTCCGGCCGTCTGGATTGCGGCCTGGACGGGGGCGACGGCGGGGTCGAACAGCACATCCGACTGAACCGCGCTGCCGAGGAGCGCCGCTACGCCGATGACGAGCGCGGCGAGGCCGGCGACGAGCCGCACGGGACTGTCGCTGCTCTGATCGGGTGGGTTCGCCGGCGCTGGAGTGAAGTTCGCGGCCATAGACGCAGCCTGCGCGTCCTTCACGCCAGGCGCATCGGGAGAACGCTTCATTTCTTCCGCGGTCGTGGCCAGGGGGATAGGGAAGGTTCCCTACGGGTTGCTTGGGAGGACGGGGTGACCGCTCAGGCGAGGCCGAGGCGGACGGCGTGAGCGGCGGCGGCCGCCCGGGTGGTGGCGCCGAGTTTGGCCAGGATATTCGAGACGTGATTGCCAGCCGTTTTGGGACTGATGAACAGGGCATCGGCGATTTGCCGATCGGAGCGTCCCTCGGCCACGAGCCGCAGCACCTCCCGCTCGCGAGGCGTCAAGCCGGCGTCGTTGCCGGCGGCCTGGGCGAGCGGTGGCGTGAAGGGATCGGCTGCCGCGAGGACGTCCGTGATCGCCTCCTCGGGGGACAGCTTCCACCCTACTTCCCACGCCGCCGCGAAGGCCCGCTCGTCCAGACAGTGGCGCGCCGCGGCGAGAATGTGCTCGAAGTAGTCGTTGTTGGCCACGGGCACGACGCCGATGGCATCGCCGAGCGCCCGTCCCGCGGCAAGGAGGCGCGTCGCCCGTTCGGGTTGCCCCACGCGCAGGAACACCCCGGCCAGGGTGCCAAGGGCGCCGGCCATACCGAGCTTGGCGCCGAAGGTTTGCGCGACGCCGAAGCACTCCTGGCCGAGTCGCAGTCCCTCGGCGTATTCGACGCGATCGACGGCGACGTGCGCGAGGACGCCGAGCGCCAACACTGCCGACCAGCCGTGGCCGCCCTCCCGCGCCAGCGCCAACGCCTCCGTGGCCAGCGCCTCCGCCTGGTCCAAGTCACCCTGGATCTGGCGATCGCCGGCCAGGCACGCCAGCAATCGGCTGGAGTCCGGCGCGGCGAGATCGTCTTTCCGCTCCATCGCTTGCCAATAGAGCCTCGTCGCCCGGTCGCGGTCGCCTTGAAAATCGGCGGCGATGGCGAGCATGAACACCGCGCGCGCTTCGCCACTGGGGTGGCGATGGGGCGTGGCCAACTCCAGCCCCGCTTCGCCGAGCGCTCGCGCGGTCGCGTACTCGCCGTGAAAGATGGCCAGCTCGGCGGCGGCCACGAGGCCGTCGATCCGCGTCGTCATCTGGATGGCGCCGGCGGCCAGACCCGCGTCCAGCCAGCGCCGCCCCTCGCTCAGGTGGCCGCGGAAGCGCCAGAACGGACTGAGTGCAGTGGCGAGTCGCAGACCGGCGTCGGCATCTCCCTCCTCCATGGACCAGGCGAGGGCCGCGCGGAGATTGGGCAGATCCGTGGCGAGCCGGGTCAGGCTCTCGGCCATGGCGGCGCCGCCAAGCTGGGTGGCCAGCATGGAACCGAACCCCAAGAAGAACTCGGCGTGACGCCGCCGTGTTTGCTCCGTCTCCCCGCTGGTGTGGAGCTGTCCCAGGGCGTACTCGCGGATCGTCTCCAGCATGGAGAACCGCGGTTCGCCGTCCGGCCCGTCCTCGGCGCGCAGCAAGCTGGCCTCAACCAGCGCCGCCACGACGTCGAACACCGGATCGCTTGCGTCGCCGCCATCCGTGCACACCGCGGCGGCCGCCTCCAGGGTGAAGCCGCCATCGAAGCCCGCCAGCCGGCGGAACAACGCCTGCTTCTGCGCCGGCAGCAGGTCGTGGCTCCAGGCGATGGTGGCGGCCATGGTCTGATGCCGTGCCGGGGCGTCGCGCATGCCGTGCGTGAGGAGTTGCAGCCGGTCGCTCATCTGGGACAAGAGGGCCTGCGGGGCGAGGATGCTGGTGCGGGCCGCGGCCAGTTCGATGGCGAGCGGGAGCCCATCCATCTGCCGGCAGAGGGCGGCCACCGCCGCGGCGTTGGTCTCGGTCACGGCGAAGGCGGGGCGCACCGCCCGGGCTCGCTCCGTGAAGAGCCGCACAGCGTCGTTCTGTTCTACCACCGAGAGCGCGGCCGTCTCCGCCGGGAGGGGCAACGGATCAACCACGAAGAGTTGTTCGCCACGGAGGTGGAGGGGAGCGCGGCTGGTGGCCAACACCTGCACGGTGGGGCAATGGGGCAGCAGTGAGGCGACGAGGTCGGCAGTGCCGGCCAGCACGTGCTCGCAGTTGTCGAGCAGCAGGAGGGTCTGGCGGACGCGGAGGGCGCGGACGATGTCGTCGGCGGGCGATTCGTGCGACGTCGCGATGATGCCGAGCGCCGCGGCGACCGCGGCGGAGACCAAATCGGGATCGGCCAGCGGCGCCAAATCGACCCAGACGACGCCATCGGCGAAGCAGCTGGCCGCATCACGGGCGATCGCCAGGGCGAGGCGCGTCTTGCCCACTCCACCGGGGCCGATCAGCGTCAGGAGCGGAACGGCCTCTTCCGAGAGGAAGGTCTGTGCGGCGGCGCATTCCACCTCCCGGCCGATGAGGCGGGTGCGTGGCAGCGGGACGGAACCGAGCAGGGTCGACGCGCTAGATGCCGCCATCGCCAATTCCCTCGTGGCCGGGCCAACGATTGCTCAGCGTAGTGTGCCTGATTCCGCATAACCTGGTCAGTCAAAGGAAGCAGGGCGACTCGCGGTGTTCTGGCTGGATCCCGGCACATGAGCGAGGGCCCGGCGTGTCTGGAGCGAGCACTGGCGGCAGACGGAGGGGCGCCTTGTCACGACGTAGCGGACAAATCCGACATGTTCACGCCGCGCTTCTGGTAGTGTTCACACGCCATGGCCGATGCGCTGCTGCTCGACCGCCTGCCCGTGCCGCTGCCTCGGACCCGGCTCATTGGCCGGGGCGGGGAGCGGGACCGCGCCTCCGCGCTGCTGGTCGACGACGCGCTGCCCCTGCTGACGCTGACGGGTCCGGGCGGGGTGGGCAAGACGCGGCTGGCGCAGGCAATCACGGAGGATGTAGCAGCGCACTTCGCCGACGGGCTCGCTTGGGTCGACCTCGCGCCGGTGGCGGATGCGTCGCTCGTGCTGGGGGCGTTGGCCGCCGCGCTCGGGGTCAGCCCGTCGCCGGAGCGGCCGGTGGAAACGGAGATCGTCCGCCGCCTGCGGCCGCAACAGACGCTCCTGCTGTTCGACAACTGCGAACACGTGCTGGCCGGCGTGGCCGAGACGACCGCGCGGCTGCTGACCTCCTGCCCCGCGCTCCAAGTGCTGGCGACTAGCCGGGCGCCGCTCCACGTGCGCGGGGAGCAGGTGTTGCCGGTCGAACCATTCCCGCTGCCTTCCGCGCCTTATGCGACGGCCGAACTGCTGGCTCAGAACGACGGGGTGCGCCTGTTCCTTGAGCGGGCGCAGGCGATCTGGCCGGCGTTCCAGCTCACCGAGGCCAACGCGGCGACCGTGGCGGCGGTCTGTCGCGCCCTGGATGGCCTGCCGCTGGCCATCGAGCTGGCCGCGGCACAGATCACCGTCCTCTCACCGGAAGCGTTGCTGGCGCAGATGACCCATCGCCTTGCGCTGCTGCGCGACGGCCCGCGCGATGCCCCGCCACGGTTGCAGGCGCTGGCGGCGGCGATTGGCTGGTCGTACGACCTGCTGACGCCGGGGGAGCAGGCGCTCTTTCGGCGGCTGGCTGTATTCAGTGGCGGCGCCACGCTGGAGGCCGTGAAGGCGGTCGCGGGCGATCTGGAACCCGGGCAGCCGGAGGTCGTGCGCGGGCTGAGCGCACTGGTCGACCACAGCCTCCTTTTCCGCGCGGATCGCGGCGGCGAGCCGCGCTTCGCGATGTTGGAGACGATACGCGAGTTCGGGTTGGCGCGGCTCATCGAGTGCGGCGAAGAGGCCGCGACGCGGGACCGCCACGCGGCCTACTTTGCGCGGTTGGTGGAAACGATCGAGGCGCCGGTCGCCGCCTTTCACCCGGAGGAACAACAGATCCTCGACCGGCTGGAGCTCGAGTATCCGAACCTGCGGGCGGCATTGTCCTGGCTGCGTGAGCGTGGCGATGCCTCGAAGTTGCTGGAGCTCAGCAGCGCCCTCATCTGGTTCTGGATACGACGTGGGCGGCGCATCGAGGGGCGGGAGTGGCTGGCCTGGGGCCTGGCTCAGGAGGACGGGATCACGGCTTGGGCGCGCGTTGCCGGGCAGCTCGCTTATGCCGGTTTGATCTCGGACTGTGCGAAGGCGTTGGCTCTGTGCGAGGAGTGTCTGCGCGCGTGCCGGGCTCGCGGCGATGTCCCCCGCATCGCGCTCGCCGCCGAGCGGGCCGCGAATAGGGCGCTCATCCTGGGCGACGAGGACCGGGCTGATTGGTACATCAGCGAGGCGCTGACCGCGCTGGACGATCTGCGCGAAACCCCATGGGCGGAACGCGTCGCCAGCCACGTGCTCTGGCATCGTAGCGTGCTGGCCAAGGACCGAGGCGATTTGCCGGAGGCGAAGCGGCAACTGCTGGCGCTGATCACGAGGCAGCGCGGCATCGCCGAGGCATCCGGTCGCGAGGAGTCGTACGCCTGCTGGCCGCTGCGCACCTTCGGCGCCATCGCGCAAAGCGAAGGATTGCCGACCGTCGCTCTGGAGCACTATCGAGCCTCGCTCGATCACGCCTGGCGCTTCGCGGATCCAGCGTGCAGCATGTGCGCCCTGATGGGCATCGCGGGCGTGTTGGCGGGTGTGGGCCGCTGGCAGGAAGCCGCGGGGCTCTTCGGGGCCGCCGAGGCCTATTGCGAAAAGGCGGGGTACAACTTCGAACACACCTTCGATTCAATCCGAGCCTTAGGTCTGCCGCAGCCCTGGCAAGGCGAGGAGGATTTCGCCGGTCAACCCGCGGTTATGCGGGCCGAGACGCAGCGCCACGCCCCCGACCCGCTGCCGCCCCTCCCCGACCCGGACGCCGCCGCGCGGCTGTGGGCGGCCGGCCGCGGGTTGCCGATGCAGGAGGCGGTCGCCCATGCGCTGTCCGTCGACCTGGCCTCGCCACCGCCGTCGCAGCCACCGGCGATCGTGCTCCGCCTGCAATCGGGAGCCACGGCGCTGGTGGCGTTGACCCCCCGCGAGCGCGAGGTTCTGGAGCTGCTCTGCGAGCGCCGGACCAACGCCGAGATCGCCGAACGGCTGTTCCTCAGCCGGCGCACCGTCGAGGACCACGTCGCCCGGCTCTTGGGCAAACTCGGCGTCGCCAACCGCCGTGAAGCGGCGGCCGTGGCCGCCCGTTCGGGACTCCTCTCCGGCGCACCCGCGTCGCCGACTGCCTGATCGCCGCGATTCAATCCCGTATGCCATCCGGTAGTTCCTACGGTAGGCGCACCCAGCGTCCCCTCTCATGCTGTCGGCACGCAATGGCAGAGCGCCACGTGCGCCGACTGCACTGTGCCGAGAGGCAGGCAATCACCATGGGGACGCGCCATGTCAGGCAACGAACTTCAAGCGACGAGGGCACGTGGACGGCCCACGTTTGCGATGCTGGCGCTGTTTGTGGGGCTTGCCATGATGATGGCGGGGGTTCTGTTCGCTGGATCCACCGAGCATGTCCGTGTCGCCAACGCGGCCAGGCCCGCCGAGATGGCTGCGCCTGACAGTCCAAGACCTGGAGCGATCCTTCGGCAGTTACCGCGGAGCGCGGGATCGTGGCGATCCGGCCTCCAGCAAGCTCATCGGCCCCGTGAGATGACTCAGCGACCCGTGTCGCCGTTCGGAGAACCGAGGGATCTCCGGGAGTATCTCCTGCGCAGCGCGGCCGCCGTGCATCGGGGCGCTTGGCGGGGGGAGGCGACAACGCCGGATTTCTCGTGAGCCGCCCCGATCGCGTCTTGTGCGGTGCTGAAAAGCCCTCCGCGCCGTGCGAGAATGCGCCAACTATTGGCCAACGTGAGGGGCGACGACACATGGACCGGACACTTTCGCCAATGCCAGCCACACCGTTGGCGCCAGCGCAGGTCGCGTCGCTGCTGGCCGCAACGTCGGCAACGATTCAGCAGACTCTTGCTGCCATGCCGCCCGCGCTCCTAACCTGGCGCCCGGCGCCGGGGGAGTGGTGCGCCCTGGAGGTGCTGGGGCACCTGATCGAGACGGAGGAGCGGGGGTTTGCGGGCCGTGTCCGGACGATCCTGGGCGAGGAGCGGCCGCAATTCGGCGGTTGGGACCCCGACGCGGTTTCTCGCGAACGGCGGGACGCGGAACGTGATCCGGCCGAGGTGCTGGGAGAGTTCACGCGGCGGCGGGCGGCGAGCGTGGCGCTGCTCGAAACGGTGACGGACGCGGATTTGGGTCGGGGCGGGGATCATCCGGAGGTCGGGTTTCTCACCGTCAACGATCTGCTGCATGAGTGGGTCTACCACGACGCGAACCACTTCCGGCAATTACTGGCCAATGTCCAGGCATATGCGTGGCCGGAGATGGGGAACGCGCAGCGGTTCAGCATGCCTGGGTGAGCCCTCGCCACCCAACGACCCTCACCCCAACCCCTCTCCCATTGCGATGGGAGAGGGGCTCTTACCGTCTGGCGTCGGGGCGTTGGCGGACGAGCATGCCCAGTTGCTTGAAATCCTCGGCCTGCTGCGCGAAGGGGCGGTGGAGCTGGGCGCGCGGACCGGGGTGGTAGAGGGGGACGAGCCGGCGGCCGTGCCAGGGGATGACCTCGCCGACGTTGGCGGCGAGGGTGGCCGCGTGGGGTGTGAGGAGCGCCAGCGCGCGCAGGGCGACGGCGCCGAGTGCGACCACGTAGGGCGGTTGCAACAGGTCCAGTGTCGCCGCAAGGAAACACGAGCAGTTGCGGATTTCCGCGGTTGTGGGTGGGGCGTTGCGGGCGGCGGCGTCGCGGGGGTTGCACAGCACCGCGTTGGTGACGAAGACGGACGAGCGGTCGAGCCCAGCTTCGGCCAGGAGGCGCTCGAAGTTGCGGCCGGACTGATCGCCGCAGAGCGGGATGGCGGTACGATCGCCGCCAAGGCGGCCCGGGGCCTCGGCGACGAAGCAGACACGGGGGTGCAGCGAGCCGTTGGCGGGGCCGAGGAGGCGGATTCGGCCTTCCATGCGGGGACAGGCGCGGCACCCCTTGGCCTCATCCACCAAACACGCGAATGCCTCGGCGCGGCCTCCATCGATGAACACGCTGGCTCGGTCTTCGTTCATGCCACGGCTTCCACGTCTCGGTCGACGGGTCAGAGGATACGCAACGCGGCCCGATCGGGGCATCGGGGGATGGGCCGAGCGCGTTGACAGGCATTGCGCATTTCTTTTATCGTAGACGTACATCCCACTCTTCGTTCATGCAATGAAACACATCGCCGCGGCGTATTTCGCGCCGGCTATTGGAGGGCGGCATGGACGACTCTCGATTCGACGCGCTGACGAAACGCTTGGGCACCACAACGCGCAGAAGCCTGGCCGCCGCGGCCGGTGGTGCCGCGCTTGCCGCCCTCTTCGGCCGCGAAGCAGCGGATGAGGCGCTGGCCAAAAAGAAGAGAGGAAAAAGGAAGCGGAAAAAGAAGCCACCGGAGCCGTGCGGCGGCGATACCGTCTGCACCGCTGGCCGCTTCTGCTGCGACGACCAACGGGAGATCTGCTGCAACCCGGGCGACACGTGCTGCAACGTTGGTCCCGGCACCGGTTCTTGCTGCCCCGCCCCCGACCGCTGCGGCAAGCCCATAGATAACGCGGCCGCCCCCTTCGAGTGCTGCCCACCGGAGCGGCAATGGTTCACCACTACTGGGCTGGTCAGATGCTGCCCGGAAGGGAAGCGGTCGCTCGGCACCGGGATTTCCGAAGACGGCCCCTGCTGCCCGGAAGAAAAGTACTGCTCTCAGAGCCCAACAGGCGGTATGTGCTGCGGAAGCTTGGCTCCAGTCTGCGTAAACCCAGCCACGGGGCGGTGCTGCACCGAGGCGGACAAGTGCGGCACGGACTGCTGCGGGTTCGGAAGGGTCTGCTGCAACGGCAAGTGCTGCCCATTCGGCCAGATCTGCGACGGCGGCGTCTGCAAGTGCCCGAGCGGAGTGCGGCAGTGCGGCGACACCTGCTGCCATGCCGGTGCCGTCGGCTGCGAAGGCAGCAGGTGCCTGAACCAGTGCGACATCGACGGGGACTGCGGCGGCTGAGGCGTACGCAACTCTCGCAGCCAGCACCTCGATGAGGGAAGCACTGCTCGCAGAACCTTACTGGCGGCAAGCGCAACCCGATGTCGCCCCGGTCTATCTCGACAAGGCAACGGGAGAGTCTTCCACTTCTAGAGTGTAATAGTTGCGGTCTGCCTGGCTACAGCCTGACCGCCGCTGCCCACGACGGGCGTGGTTCAGGGCGTCCCAGTGACGCCCACCATGCCCGTGGCTTCCCGGTCGAGCGGGCGGTTACGCGCCGCGCAATTCGCGATCACATACGGCGCCTTCGGGACATCATGAGTTGACAAGGGAGCGGCGGTCCTCTAAGCCGAGAAAGATGCATATACATGTTTCTCCCGAGCCGCATGCCGCGCTCGCCCCGATTCCGCGCTTTCTTCAATACCAGGCGGCGGATTGGCGACACGCTGCGTCTGCACCGCCGTACGTCGCGTCGACCGCGTGCTGAACCGGATGTACGACGAGGCGCTGCGCCCGCGCGGACTGGCGACGACGCAGTACGCCCTCCTCTCGACCCTCTCCCGAGCGGTGCGTTCGCTGCCCCACGGCGAGCTGGCGGCGATGCAGGAGATGGCGGGGACGACGCTTTCGCGCAATCTCAAGCCGCTGGTGCGGGATGGGTTGGTGCGGATCGCGCCGGGCGACGATCGGTGCACCCGGCACGTGGCGATCACGGAGGCGGGGCAGGCCGTGCTGGAGGAAGCGCGGCCGCTGTGGCACTCGGTGCAGGCGCGGGTCGTGGCCGAGGTTGGCGAGGAGCGCGTCGAGCGGTTGCTCGCGGAGCTTGCCGATGTCGCGGGGCACTTGCGGGCGTGACGGTTTCTCCATGCTCCGTATCACATCGATCGGATCCTTCGCGTTCTGATACAAGAACTGGCGCTGCCAGAAATAGGGAATGGGGCCGGTGTCCGTGAACCTGACGCGAAAAGGGTCAACGCTTAGTACTACAGCCGAGGTTGTATCGTAAACGGTCGTTGTTGCGGTTGGGCCGGGAGAGCAGGCGTGGAGACGACGACGGGGATCGACTGGGCCGGCGAGTTGGATCGGGTCTCTCAGCGCCTGCGCCCGCGTTTCGCTCGCGCCGAGATGCGCGTTCGCAGCCGCCGCTATCTGCTTGGCTTGGTGGGCGGGGCAACACGCAAGAACGGCTGGCAGCTGGCGGAGGCGGCCGGCGAACGGACGCCGCACGGCATGCAGGAACTCCTCAACCGCGCCGTGTGGGACGCCGACGCCGTGCGCGACGATCTGCGTGCCTACGTGGTCGAGCACTTGGGCGCTCCGGGGGCGGTGCTGGTGGTCGACGAGACCGGGTTTCTCAAGAAGGGGACCAAGTCGGTCGGCGTGCAGCGGCAGTACTCCGGCACGGCGGGACGGATCGAGAACTGCCAGATCGGGGTGTTCCTGACCTACGCCAGTGCCCAGGGGCGGGCCTTCCTCGACCGCGCGCTCTACTTGCCCCAGGCGTGGGCCGCCGATGACGCCCGGCGCACGGAAGCGGGGGTGCCGGTGGCCATCACCTTCCAGACCAAGCCCGCCCTGGCCCAAGCGATGCTGGCGCGCGCTCTGGCCGCGGGGGTGCCGTTTGCCTGGGTGACGGGGGACGAGGTCTACGGCGGTGACCGGCGGCTGCGGCTCTGGTTGGAGGCGCAGCACCTGGCGCACCTGCTGGCCATCAAAGCAACGGAGCCGCTCTGGGTGGCGACCGCGCGCGGCCCTGCCCAGGTTCCCGCGGCCGACCTCATCGCCGCTCTGCCCGCCGCCGCCTGGGTCACCCTCAGCGCTGGCGACGGGGCCAAGGGGCCGCGCCGCTCCGACTGGGCGTGGCTGCCGATCCGCCCGCTGCGGGAGCCGGGCAAGGGCTACTGGCTGCTGGCGCGCCGCGCGCTGAGCGACGCCACCGACCTGGCGTACTACGTCGGCTATGGCCCGGAGGAGACCTCGCTGCCCGAACTGGTGCGGGTGGCCGGCACGCGCTGGACGATCGAGACGTGCTTCGAGGAGGCGAAGGGCGAGGTCGGACTGGACCAGTACGAGGTGCGGCGCTGGGACGGCTGGCACCGGCACGTCACCCTGAGCCTGCTGGCGCACGCGGTCCTGGCGGTCACCCGCGCGGCGACGGCCAAAAAGGGGGCGCTGACGACCCGCTGACGGCGGTCTTGCTGCCGCTGACGGTGCCGGAGGTGCGGCGCCTGCTGCGGATCGCCTGCCAGGCGCGCAACGAGGCCGAGCGCGGCTTTCGCTTGGCGTGGTCGCAGTGGCGACGGCGCCACCAGGCGCGGGCCCGGCGCAGCCACTATCTCCGGCGCCAGGCCGCGCACGCGGCACGGCCACCGCCGTCCAACTCAACAAGATAACCTCGGCTGTAGTATTAGACCGTGTTTCAAAACCGAGTCGGGGTGGCATGATGGTGGACTATGAACGCCTCATCCCTTGTCCCCGACGACCTCTGGGAAGCCATTGAACCCTTGTTGCCGAAGGAGCCACCAAAGCCCACAGGTGGTCGCCCGCAGGTGCTGAATCGCGCCGTCCTTGCTGGCATCGTCTTTGTTTTGCGCACGGGGTGTCCCTGGCGGCTGCTCCCCAGAGAACTTGGCTCCGGCAGCGGCGTTACCTGCTGGAGACGGTTGCGAGATTGGCAGGGAGCCGGCGTTTGGGAGAAGCTGCACACGAGGCTGTTGAACCGGCTAGGTGGCGAGGCGGTCCTCGACTGGAGCCGAGCCAGCGTGGACAGCCTCAGTGTCCGCGCCAAAAGGGGGGGGCGAGGCGACCGGGCCGAACCCAACCGACCGCGGCAAGCCCGGCTCCAAATACCACCTCGTGGTGGATCGGACCGGTATTCCACTGGCGGTGCGTCTTTCGGCCGCTAACGCCCACGATGCGACGCAGCTCGTCCCGTTGCTCGACGCCATTCCACCCATCATCGGCCCTCGAGGACGACCGGGCCGTCCTCGCAAGCGCCCGGCGAAGCTGCATGCCGACAAGGCCTACGACTCCTCCGTCCTCCGGCGTGCCCTGTGCACCCGCCGTATCACGCCTCGGATTGCGCGTCGGGGTGTGGAGTCCAGTGAGCGACTGGGGCGGCACCGCTGGGTGGTCGAGCGCACGCTCTCGTAGCTGCTCGGCTGTCGCCGCCTCGGCGTCCGCTACGAGCGCCGTGCCGACATGCTCCCCGGACTACTCCACCTCGCCTGTGCGCTGGTCTGTCTGAGATTCCTTGCACCCCGATCGGGTCGCGAGTGCCGCGGCCCGATTCGGGGAGAGAGGCGACATGTCTGTGATCGGTCTAGCTCTCGACCTCCGCGCTGCTCGCTTCCACGATCGCGGTCAAGGCCTCCTCCTGCAGACCGCCCAGGTCGGGGGATCGCAGCGCCTGCTGCGCGGCGAGCACCCGGGTCTGCTCGGCGGTCGTGCTGGCGGCCACGATGGCGAACAGTGCTTCCTCCTGCATACTGCCGAGGTCGCCGTTCAGCAACGCCTGCTGCGCGGCCAGGGCGCGGGCGGCCAGCACGGCAGCAGCACCGGTCTCGTCCACTGATGGAGCGGCCACTGGCGCGAGGGCAGTGATGTCATCCTCCGCCGTGACCGCCACAGGGGCGAGGAGCGTGAGCCCAAGCACCGCGATGATGCTGAAGAATCGACGGCGAGACTGATGAATCGTGGACATCGCTGGTTCCTTTCTGTCCGTCTGACATGTGACCGGAGGCTCGGATCGCCTGACGCCTTACGGCTCCAACACTCCTGGTCGCTCCGGGAGCGGTGCCCGTTCGGCTGATCTCGGGCACGCATGCAGCATGCGCCGGCCGCGCCCGGGCGTCATGCCGAGAACATCAGTAGAAACCTCAGTAGTTTTGGGATGGGGAAGGGGTAGCGAGAAGTCAGACCAAGCCGTGGCGGGCGCCAACGGCGGCGGCCTCCCGCCGGTTGGCGACCCCTAGCTTGCCGAGCACGTTGGAGACGTGCTTGCTGGCGGTGTAAGGGCTAATGAAGAGCTGCTCGGCGATCTCCGGGTCGGTCAGGCGCTGACAGAGGAGGGCTAGCACTTGTCGCTCGCGCCGGGTCAACGCCGGACCCGTGACGAGTTCAGTTGGCGTAGATTGCTCTGGTTCAGGCGCAGGCAGCGGGCCCAGAGGCGCTTCGGTGAGGAAGCGCGACGCCTCGTCCAGCGCCTGCTCGAAGGAGACGCTGCGCCCTGCGTCGTAGGCCGCTCCAAAGGCGACTTCTCCTAGTTCGGCTCGCGCGGTCTCTTCGGCTCGCTCAATACTCGTACGATCCGGCGGTGGGATGGCATGACCCAGCTCGTCACACTGCGCACTTGCCACGCCGAACAGCCAGGCCGCCTGGTCCGGTGATCCCGAAATCGCTGCCAGGGATGCGACCCCGGCCAGCCACTCGGCGATGTTCTCCCGGCTGCCGATACTCCGCCAGAGGGGAAGGCTCTCGGAGAACCACCTTGCCGCCATTTTCCGGTCGTCACGTGCGCAGGCCACAAACCCGAGTCTGTTGATCGTCAGGGCGGCGTGCCACTGATCGCCAAGTTCTCCTTGGTGAGCAAGGGCATTCTCCAAGTGCGCCGTTGCCTCCAGAAGGTCACCCTGCCCGAAGGCGGCAATTCCGATCTCCTGCTTTGTTAGAGCGACGAGAATTCGGTCTCCCGCTCGTTCGGAGAGCGTCAACACCTCGTCGAAGTAAGTCCTCGCATTGGGATAGTTGCCTTCGGCCAGGGCCACATTGCCGAGAACTTGCAGCGCCATGTATTCGCCCCAGCTGTCGCCTGACAGACGCGCCAGCGACAGACACTCGGTTGCTCGTCGCACCGCGTGCGCATAGTTCCCCTGGTTGCGCGCCGTCGAGGCCGAGGCGCGCAGTGCTCGGATGCGTGCTGCCGCGGGAGCAGTGGGGTTCGATGTCTGTTCGAGCGCACGTTCCAGCCAACCAAACGCCTCCTTGCGGTAGCTGCGAAGATTCCAGAAGGGCGCGGCCGATCCGGTCAACCGTACGAGTCCCGCGCCGTCGCCGATCTGATCGAACCAGGACAGGGCCGCCCGCACATTGTCGTGCTCGGCCTCGAGGCGCAGCAGCCACTCCATGGCCCCGAACATGAACATGGGGTACCACGCGTTTTCGACGAGCGCGACGATCCACTCGGCATGGGCGCGGCGCACGGCACGTTCCTCACCGCTTTCAATGAGCCGTTCCCGCCCAAACTCGCGGACCGTCTCCAGCATGACAAAGCGCGGCTCGCGTCCTTGGACCTCCACGCGGCGCAGCAGGCTATGGTCGACGAGGGCGCTGACGCCAGCCAGGACGTCGATCCCGAGATCCGTCGGCATCCGGATCACGGCGGTGGCGGCGTCCAATGTGAACCCACCGACAAAGACCGCCAGGCGACGGAAGAGCGCTTGCTCTGCGGGTGTCAGCAATGCCTCGCTCCAGGCAATCGTTGCCCGCATTGTGTGCTGCCGGGCTGGGGCATCACGGGGGCCATCGCGGAGGAGGCTCAGGCGGTCGCCCATGTTGGCCAGGAGCGCCTCTGGCGACAGAACCTTGGTGCGTGCCGCAGCCAACTCGATGGCCAGCGGCAAGCCGTCCAACCGACGGCAGATCTCGGCTACCGCCAGGGCGTTGTGATCGGCAAGGCCAAAGGTGGCATCGACGGCATGCGACCGGTGAATGAACAGCGCCACAGCAGGCACGTGCTGCAAGTCAGCCGCAGACCGTTGCGTCGTTTCGGGCAAGGCGAGCGGATGGACGGCGAGTTCGTATTCGCCCTGCACCCGCAAGGGAGCGCGGCTGGTAGCCAGGAGTTGCACGGCCGGGCAACCAGCCACCAGTGCCGCGGCACTGGTGGCTACCGCCTCGATAAG
This sequence comes from uncultured Chloroflexia bacterium, assembly GCA_963762985.1. Classification (GTDB taxonomy): domain Bacteria; phylum Chloroflexota; class Chloroflexia; order Thermomicrobiales; family UBA6265; genus JACCXM01. The sequence continues at coordinate 155,527 of CAVXMK010000025.1, read as the reverse complement.
ATGCTCGCAATTGTCCAGAACGAGAAGCAGCTGGCGGCGATGTAGAGCCTCGATCACACGTTGCAGCAGGGGGTGTTCCCCCGCGTCCGGCACCCCCAGCGCCCGGGCGATCGTCGGCACGACCAACGTCGGATCAACCAGCGGTGCCAGGTCGACAAAGACGGCACCGTCGGCAAAGGCGACGAGGAGTTCATGCGCGACGACCAGGGCCAGTCGGGTCTTGCCGACCCCACCGGGCCCGGTCAGGGTCAGCAAGGGCACGGCGTCGTCGAGCAAGAGCGTCCGAGCTGCGGATCGCTCTTCGTCGCGACCGACGAGCCGGGTGCGCGGGATCGGCAGAGGCGCTGAGACGTAGAAGGCCAAAAGCGATGCCCTACGGTTCAGAAGTCGGATGCAGTGGACAGTGTGCCCGATGCCGAGCAGGTCACGCCAGCGGCTTGCTGGACCGTGACCTTCAGCGTTTGCGACAAAATCGAGGCACCGACTGCTGACTGGAACAGGTGCGCCCCTCAGAGCGGGGGTCCGGCGGCGGCGCCACCAGAACAGGTTTTGAAACACGCTGTTAGCTACGCCTGGGTGGCGGCGGTCGCCTTCATCACCTTGCTGGCGGCGGCGGGGGTGCGCAGCACGCCGGGGGAGCTGTTCGTGCCGCTGGAGGGGGAGTTCGGCTGGAACCGGGCCACGGTGGGGCTGGCGGTTTCGGTCAATCTGCTGCTGTTCGGGTTCGTGGGGCCGTTCGCGGCGACGCTGATGACGCGCTACGGGCTGCGCAAGGTGATCGTCGCGGCGCTGCTGACGGTTGCCACCGGGGCGTTGCTGACGACGCAAATCCGCGAACCCTGGCAGCTGGTGTTGCTGTGGGGCGTCGTCGTCGGACTCGGCGCGGGGTGCATGGCCACCGTGCTGGCGGCGACGGTGGCCGCCCGCTGGTTCGTGGCCCGGCGCGGCATGGTGACCGGGGTGCTCACCGCCGCCGGGGCCACCGGGCAACTGATCTTCCTGCCGCTGCTGGCCTGGCTGGCGGTGACTTACGACTGGCGGCTGGTCTCGGTGACCACGGCGCTGGCCGCGCTCTCGGTCGTGCCGTTGGTGCTGATCTTTCTGCACGACTGGCCGGCCGATGTGGGGCAGATGCCCTACGGTGCGACAAAGGACGATCCACCTCCGGCACCACCCAAGGGCAACCCGATCGGCAACGCGTTTGCCGGGTTGCAGTTCGCGGCCGGGCAGCGTGATTTCTGGCTGCTGGCGCTGCCCTTCTTCATCTGCGGGCTGAGCACCAATGGGCTGATCGGGACCCACCTGATCCCGGCCGGGATTGATCATGGGATGGCGGAAGTGGCCGCGGCGGGGCTGCTGGCGGCCATCGGCATCTTCGACATCGTCGGCACCACCCTCTCGGGCTGGTTGACTGACCGCTGGGACAGCCGCACGCTGCTGTTTGCCTACTACGGGCTGAGAGGTTTGTCGCTGATGCTACTGCCGCTGGCGTTCTCCATGGGCAGCTTCAGCATGATCGTGTTCATCGTCTTCTACGGGCTGGACTGGATCGCCACCGTGCCGCCGACCGTGGCGCTGGCGACCAAACAGTTCGGGCGCGAGCAGGGTATGGTCATCTACGGCTGGGTCTTCGCCTCGCACCAAGTGGGCGCGGCAGTGGCCGCTACCGGGGCCGGGGTGATCCGCACGGTGACGGGGGATTACTTCCTGGCCTTCGTCAGCGCGGGGGCGCTCTGCCTGGTGGCAGCCGTGTTTTCACTGGGGATCGGCCGCAGCGAGGAAGTCAGCGCGACGCCGCTCGTGCCGGAGGCGCCGTTGGTGCGGTAGGGATCGCGTCCGGATTTCGTGAGCGATCGAGGGCTGCGCGGACCGCATCCGGGCTGTGCTGGATGACACGGAGATAGGCCCTGGCCGTGCTGTCCGGCCGGCGAGCGCCCTGCTCCCAGTCGCGGACATTGCCCAGGGCAAGTTCGAACTGCCTGGCAAACTCGCGCTGGGTGAGCCCAAGGTTCTGGCGAATTTCCCGCGGATCAGGCACGCGGCGCATGCGCGCGAGTTGCTCGTCGGTCAGCGGGGGATTGTCGGGGTCGTTGAGGGCGTTCTGATGGGCTTCTTCGTCGGTCATGGCTTCGATGCGCGCCCAGTCCGTCCCCCCTTGCGGATACTGGTAGCGATGCTCAATCCCAGGGTCTTGCTCGGGCATAGTACGCTCGCCTCTCTCGTGGCTCGGCCTTTCTCGCGGAGATGATGCGCTCCCGACCGTTGCGTTCGGTGAAGACCACCACCAGGATCACGTTTCCTACCCTGCCTGTGGCGATGAAGCGCTCTTCACCGTAATCGCTGTCGTCCGCAACGACCTCCCGCAAAGGATCGTCGAACACGCAACATGCATCCACGAACGTGATGCCATCGTGCTTGCGCTGATTCTCCGTATCCTTTTCGGGATCCCATTCGCATCCTGGGCATCCCACACTATTGTACTGGAATTCAGTACCACCTCAAGACGGGATTCGCACATCGCGATCGGCGTCGTTCTATGGCATCCGGCGAAGATTGGCAACAACGGTTCGCGAATGCCCCCGAATCGGGACCGCCCCGGGGCCCAAGAAGAAACTCGATCCGGGTCCCGGACGTTAAACGGGGTAGACTCGGCACGGATCTGGCGGGTTAGGACGCATGATTCGATGCTTTGATCGCTCCACGATATTCCGATTGGGAGGGGTATTGTTCATGAGAAGGCTCATCATCGCCATCGGTCTGGGGGTGGGGCTCGTCGCGAGCGGCGGCGTGGCCCTGGCCCAGGAGACCATCAACGCCGACGGCAGCAACGTCACCTCGACGGCCGGTGTCAACCCAGTGGCCGAAGCGGAGGGGCCGACGATCGTCTACGGCGACCTCAACCCGGGACCTGGCACGAACGTGATCGGCCCGCCCGCCGAGACGGTCGCCGCGCCGCCTGCGGACACGGCAGCCGCCCCGGCCCCGAGCGCGCTCGGGGACATCGAAGCCGGCAGCGGCAATGCCAGCACGGTCGGACCCGGCAGTGCCTCCGCGGCGCCCGGCACCGTGACCGAGGGCAGCACCGGCACGGCGCTCCTGGGCCCGGACGGCACCTACAGCGTTTCCGAGGTTTCGCCCTCGACGATCACCACCGGCGGACAGGGCGAGTCGGTGCCCGCGCCAGTCGCCGAGACGGCTCCCGTGGAAGCAGCGCCGGTCGATGCCGCCCCAGTCGAGGCAGCCCCCGTGGAAGCCGCACCCGTCGAGGCGGCACCGGTCGATGCCGCGGCGCTCGACTCCGACGCCGACAACCTGGTCGACAGCCTCGAAGCGGAATACGGGCTCGATCCGTACAACGCCGACAGCGACGCCGACGGCGCGGCCGACGGCGACGAGATCAACATCTACGGGACCGATCCGTCCTACGGCGACAGCGACGGCGACGGAGTGCTCGACGGCGAGGAGCTGTTCGGCATCAACTCCGATCCGCTGGTGTGGGATGACTTCAGCGCGGAGGCGGCGACGACCGGGGCGGCGTAGCTAACGACCCTCACCCCAACCGCCGCCCAGAGGGCACCCGGCCCATTGCGATGGGAGAGGGGCTTTTCGTGTCGCCCGCTATCGTGGCAACTCGATCTGGGTATCGGGCAGGCCGTCGCGGAGCAGGGAGCGGATGAGGGCGGCGAGGTTGCCGGGAACCAGGCTGTCGTCTGCGGTTTCCAGTTCGGAGATTGTCCACCAGCGGTAGTCGATGATCATCGCCCGCTCCACGTCGGTGAACCCGCTGAGGTCGAGCGCAAATGGCGCGACGCGGGCGAGGAACCAGCGCTCTCGCAGGTCGTACGTGACGCCGCCCCAGGCCACGACATGCCGCCGGCGGCCAATCTCGCCGGCCAGTGTGAGGTCGGCCAATCCAGTTTCTTCGCGCACTTCGCGGCGGGCGGACTCCTCCGGGGTCTCTCCGGGTTCGATGCCGCCGCCGGGCGGAAACCAGAAGCGGCTGCCGTCGTCGGCCGTGCCGGCGAAGAGCAGCACGCGTTCGTCGGCGTCGATGAGCACCACGCGCACGCCGGGACGAACGACCGGCTCCGTGATCGCCTCACTTTCGGGCCAGTACTCGGAATACGATCGGTTGTGCAGGAAATGGCCGAGCGCCGCCCGCACATACGGCACGACGTTCTCCGGCAGAGCATTGAGCGAGGCCCACCGAAGCTCGCTGCATTTCTCCGGCTCGCGGACAGTTGGGGTCCCATCCCAGGCCGTCGCCGCGAAAAAGAGGTCGATCCGCTCGTCCGCGTCGCCGGTTTCCTTGCGGTGCATGACGTGGACGAAGCGCAGACCGGACGGAGCGATTTCGATTCCAGCTTCTTCCGCGGCCTCCCGCGCCATGGCCAGCGTGGCGGGTTCGTCGCCGTCGAGGTGGCCGGCGATGACGCTGTAGTTGCCGTCTTCGTAGCCGGTGTTGTGGCGGCGCAGCAGCAGGACCTCGCCGCCGCGGAGCAGGAAGAGGTGGACGGCGGCTGTGGCCTGGAATCGCCGGGGGCTTCTCGGGGCGTTAACGTCGGCTGTCGTGTGCGATGCGCTGGTCATGACCTGAGATGATAGTGGCAGGCGAACCGTTCAGGAGGAAGTCGATGCCCAGCGCTGCCGATGCCTATCCGGAGTTCCTGGCCACCAGCCGCGCCGAGTGGCGGGAGTGGCTGGCGCGCCACCACGACACGGCGCCCGGTCTCTGGGTGGTCACCTACAAGAAGGGGAGAGGCGGGCCGCATCTACCGTACGCGGAGGTGGTCGAGGAGGCACTCTGCTTCGGGTGGATCGACAGCAAGGGCGGCAAGGTCGATGACGAGCGCACGAAGCTGCTCGTCACGCCGCGCAAGGCGGGGAGTGGCTGGTCGCGGCCGAACAAGGAGCGGATCGAGCGGCTGGTGGCGAGCGGGTTGATGACGCCCGCCGGGCTGGCGAAGATCGAAGCCGCCAAGGCGGATGGCTCCTGGACTGCCCTGGATGACATCGAGGCGATGATCGTGCCGCCCGATCTCGACGACGCGCTTCGCGCCAACTCGGCCGCGTCGGCGGGTTGGGACCGCTTCGCGCCCTCGGTTAAGAAACCGCTGCTGCTATGGGTGGCCTCGGCCAAATGGCCAGAGACGCGGACGAAGCGCATCGCCGAGACGGTCGCTGGGGCGAAGGAGGGCCGTAACCCGATCGCCTATGTGCCCAAAGAGAAGCGGTGAGATGGCACCGCCTACGCCGCCTCCCACTCCCGCCGGATGAACGCCGCCGCCTCCCGGATTGCGTCGTCGTAGGGGCCGTCGACGCGGCACTCGATGGCGAGGGGGCCGTCGTAGCCGATCTCTTTGAGGGCGCGGAAGCCGGGCCGGAAATCGAGGTGGCCGCGGCCGGGTTGGAGGCGGTTGCTGTCGGCGACGTGGACGTAGGCGAGGTGCGCGGCGTTGGCGCGGATGCTGGCGGGAATGTCGGCTTCCTCGATGTTCATGTGGAAGAAGTCGGCCATGACCCCGACCTCCGGGCTCACATCCTGGGCGATGGCGGCGCCTTGCTCCAGCCGGTTGACGATGTAGGCCTCGTAGCGGTTGAGCGGTTCGAGGAACAACGAGACGCCGGCCGCTTTGGCGTCGGGCGCCAACTCCCGCAACTGCGCCAGGAGCAGGTCGCGCTCGAGCTGCGCTCCGGTGGCCAGCGGCGAAAGATCGGGCAGCGCGGCGACCCGGCCGAATTGCGGCACCACCAGCACTCCCACCGCGCCGAGCGCCCCGGCCAGCGCGAGCCGCTCCCGGATCGCGTGTTTGGCCGCGTCCCGCTCGCCGGGGTCGGCGCTGAGCAGGCGGGGGATGCCCTCGATGGCCGAGACGGTGATGGGCGAGGCGGCGAACGCCTCCCGAATCTCCTCCGCTGGCAGCAAGAGCGTGCCGGTGTGGAGCTCGACCGCGTCGAGACTGGCGGACTGAAGCCAGTCGAGTTTGTCCCGAAGCGTTTCGCGGGGAATCATCCCCTCCCGGATGGATACCTTCATCGCCTCTCCTGCGGTGGGTGACTGGGTGACAGGGTGTCTGGGAGTCAGGAGAAGGATTGTACCGGCAGAACGCGTGTGGCGACGCGCGGCACATGAAACTTGAGCCCCCTGTCACCCTGTCACCCTCGTCTCCGGCACGGACCTTGCGCGCGGCAGTCATCGCCGGAGCGTGCTAGGATGCCGAAACAGGCCAGAGAAGCACGCGTCGGCGTCCGGCGCCGAGCGGCGCTTGGGCGACTACGATGTCGCGTAGACGCGAGGAGGCGTAGACCATGCCCCGTTCCCGACCCTGGTTGGCCGCGCTGTCGATGCTGGCGCTCCTGTTCGGGCTCACCGCCGGTCCGTTGCTGCACGTGAGCGATGCGCGCGCGCAAGATGAGCCGGTCGAGTTGCGCATCTGGGATCAGTTCACCACTCCCTCTGCAACCGAGAACGCCGAAGCGATCTATGCAGCGTTCATGGAGAAGAACCCGAACATCACCGTGGTCCGCGAGGTCTTCCAGACCCAGCAGATGCAGGAGGTGGCCAACACCGCCCTCGCTTCCGGCACCGGTCCCGACGTCATCTTCTACGATGCCGGCCCAGGTTTCGCCGGCGTGCTGGCCGAAGCCGGCCTGCTCGTGCCGCTCGACGATTATGCCGAGCAGTACGGCTGGAAGGAGCGCGTGGCCGCGCCTGCCGTCGAGGCGGCCACGCTCAACGGCGTCTTTTACGGCATGCCGATGCAGATCGATCTGATTGGCATGTTCTCCAACCAGACCCTGATCTCCGAGGCCGGCCTGGAGGTTCCCACCACCCTGGACGAGCTCGTCGCCTTCTGCGGCGCCGCGACGGAAGCCGGCTACATCCCGGTCGCCTTCGCCGACCAGCCCGGCTGGCCGGCCTTCCACCAGTTCTCGATGACCAGCAACCAGATGATCGGCCCCGAGGCTATGCGGGCGCTCCTCTTCGAGAACCAGGGGAGCTGGAACACGCCGGAGATCGTAACCGCCATCGAGGCCTTTTTCGTCACGTTGCGCGATGCCGGCTGCTTCCCGGAGGATTCGGTCGCCATCACCTACGAAGACGGCAACTCGCTCTTCGTCAACGGCGAGGCGCTGCTGCACACCACCGGGAGCTGGCAGATCGGCCAGTGGGAAGATGAGATGCCCGACTACGAGGTCGGCTTCGCACCCTTCCCCGAAATTCCGGGCGGCGTCGGTCCCGTCTGGATTTCCGGCGTCGGCTCGGCCTGGTTCATCACCTCCAGCGCGGAAAACCCCGACGCGGCGGCGTCCTTCATCGACTTCCTCTTCTCGCAGGAGGCGGCCGAAACCTGGATCGGCGGCTCGCGCTACTTCGTGCCGGTCGACGTCGATCTGTCGAACATCGAGCTCACCCCCCTCTATCAGCAAGTCTTCGAAACGCTGCAAAACGCCGAAGAGGAGGAGACGCAGTTCGGCTACAACGTCGACGTGCTGGCCCCGCCGGAGTTCAACGAGACGATGCTCAGCGGATTCCAGGCCATGCTCGTCAGCGACAAAACCGCCGAGCAACAGGCGGCCGACCTGCAGGCCGCCTGGGAGGAAGGCATGGGCGCGGCCGAGGCAACGCCCTCGGAGTAACCCGGATCTGGGCGCGGGCGGGACAGCCGCCCGCGCCCCGCGCAACCGCGAGGGGCAGCTTCAGGATGGTCGTCTCCCATCTCGATGCACCGATAGCCTACGCCCCAATCTCGCCGACGCAGCGCGCCTGGCGCCGCTACCGGGCGGGCATGTTCTTCGTGCTGCCGGCGCTGCTGCTCTACCTCGTCTTCATGGTCTACCCGTTCTTCCAGTCGATCTATCTCAGCTTCACCAGTTGGAACGGGGCGGCCCCGGTCAAGGAGTGGATCGGCCTCGACAACTACCGCGAGCTGATCCGCGACCCGATGCTCTGGTTGACGCTGCGCCACAACCTGATCTGGGTCATCATCGGCACGGTGGCGCCGATCGTCATTGGCATGGGGCTGGCGCTGCTGCTGTGGCGGCAGCCGAAGGGTTTCACGCTCTTCCGCACCGTCTACTTCATGCCCCAGGTGCTCTCCACCGTCGTCATCGGCATCGTCTGGAACTGGATCTACAACCCCATCTTCGGCATCCTCAACACGGGGCTCGACGCGGTCGGGCTGGAGGAAGTCTCCCGCGGCTGGCTGGGCGACCCGGACGTGGCGCTCTACGCCGTGCTGATCGCCGCCATCTGGGCCACCATCGGCTTCACCTTCGTCATCTTCCTCGCCGGCTTGCAGAACGTCAGCAAGGATCTGCTGGAAGCGGCCACCATCGACGGGGCGAACGCCTGGCAGCGGTTCTGGAACGTGACGGTGCCGCAGATGTCGAGCGTGATCAACATCGTCGTCGCCTTCCTGCTCATTGGCGGATTCAACGTCTTCGACATCATCTTCGTCATGACCGGCGGCGGGCCCGCCAACGCGACGGAGGTCATCGCCACCTACACCTATAAGGAGGCCTTCACCCAGAACAACATCGGCTACGCCTCCACCCTCTCCCTGGTGATGACCGTCATCTCCCTCATCGCCTCCGTCACCTTCATTCGCCTGCGCGAGCGACAGGAGGCATAGCGATGGCCGCGCCCACCGCGACGAGCGATGCCCTGACAACCGCCGGGCCGGTCGCCTCGCGCGGGCCATGGATCGGCCGCTTGCTGGGAAATGCGTCGACCTACGCCATCCTGATCGTCTTCTTCCTCATCTTTCTGGTCCCAATCATCTGGGTCTGGTCTTCGGCGTTCAAGACGTCCCGCGAGATCGGCCGGGATCCTTTCGCCCTCCCTTCCGCGCTGCGCTGGGAAAACCTGGTCGAGGCGTGGACGGTGGGCCGCTTTTCCGACTATATGCTCAACAGCGCCATCTATTGCGTAGCCATCGTGACGGGGTCGGTGGCGCTCTCCTGCCTGGCCGGGTACGGGTTGTCGTTGCTGCCGCTGCCGGGGCGGGATGGGTTGATGGTTCTCTTCCTGCTGGGGCTGATGGTGCCGTTCCAGTCGGTGATGATCCCGATGTACTACCTGCTGCGCGACACGCGGCTGCTGGAAACGTACTGGGCCTTCATCATCCCGGGCATCGCCATCCGTCTTCCCTTCGGCATCTTCCTCATGCGCGGCTTCTTCCGCGGTCTTCCCCCCGAGCTGGGCGACGCGGCGCGCACCGACGGGGCCAACGAGTGGAACGTCTTCCGCCAGGTCTTCCTGCCGCTCTCCTGGCCGGGGCTGGCGACGCTGATCGTCTTCCAGTTCATGTGGGCCTGGAACGAGTTCGCCATGCCACTCATCTTCGTGCAGCGCGACGAGCTGCGGCCGGTCTCCCTGGGCACGCTCTTTTTCTTCGGGCGCTTCACCGCCGACCGCGGGATGATCGCGGCGGGGGTGACGATCTCGATGATCCCGGTGATCATCCTCTACCTGCTGCTTGCAGCGGCGGTTCATTGAGGGGATCACGGCGGGGGCGCTGAAGTCATGAGAGCTATGGGCTACGGGCTCCGAGCTAATGACCGCTGGAACTGGGTGATCGCGCCATCCGTGCCGACGTATCGCTTGGCTGGCTCGCCGACTGATCGTTGATAGCCCGTAGCCGATAATGCCCCCAATCAGCGATAGGCGTCATGGCTTCGGATTCGGCTGCATCCCAGATCGTGTTCCCGGCGGTTGTGCCCCTCCCCGCGCGGGGGCTGAACCTCTCGGCGACCCGTCTGCCCGTGCAGCACACCGCGTTGGTCGGTCGCAAGAAGGAGCTGGCGGCGGTCGGGGCGCTGCTGCGCCGCGAGGAGGTGCGGCTGCTGACCTTGACGGGGCCGGGCGGCGTTGGCAAGACCCGTCTGGCCATCCAGACAGCCGAGCGGCTCGGACTCGCATTCGCGGACGGGGTAGCGTTCGTCTCCCTGGCGGCCGTCGCCGATCCGGCGCTTGTGGCGGCGACGCTCTTTCAGGCGCTAGGCGGGCGAGCGATGGGGGGCGCCTTCGCCGCCGACCGCCTCCATCAGCTGCTGGGCGACCGCGCGGTGCTCCTGGTGCTCGACAACTTCGAACACCTGGCGCCGGCCGCGGCAATGGTGACCGACATGCTGGCGGCCTGCCCGCGCCTGAAGATTCTCGTCACCAGCCGCGTCGCGCTGCGCGTCTCGGGCGAGCAGGAACTCGCAGTGCTGCCCCTGCCGCTCCCGGACCGCGGCGCGCCGACGCCGCGGGCGGCGGTTCCGCGCAGTGATGCCGTCCGCCTGTTCGTGCAGCGCGCTGCCGCGGTTCGACCCGGATTGGCACCAACCACCGCGGACATGGCGGCGGTCGAGGCCATCTGTCGCCGTCTGGATGGGCTCCCCCTGGCCATCGAGCTGGCGGCCGCGCGCGTCAATCACCTCTCCCCCGCCGCGCTCCTGGACCGGCTCGACCGGCCGGGACCAACCCTCCTGCCGCTGCTGACCGGCGGGCCACGCGACCAGCCATTCCGGCTGCAAACGATGCGCGCCGCGATTGCCTGGAGCTACGACCTCCTCGACGCCGCCGAGCAAACCCTGCTGCAATGCCTGGCCGTCTTCGCCGGCGGCTTCACGGCCGCAGCCGCCGCCGCGGTCTGCGGCGCCGACGAAGCCGACACGCTGGAGCGCATCGGCGCTCTGGTGGCCAAGAGCCTGGTGCGCTACGAGGGCGATCCGGGCGGCGAGCCGCGCTATGGGACGCTGGAAACGATCCGCGAGTTCGCCCTGGAGCGCTTGAGCGCGAGCGGGCGGGAGGAGGAGGTTCGGCAACGCCACGCCGCGTGGTGCCTGGTCTTGGCCGCATCCGCCGAATCGCGGATCAACAGACCGGAAGACGCGGTCTGGCTGGAGCGGTTGGAGCGGGAGCACGCCAACCTCCAGACGGCGCTGGGCTGGTTGCTGGCCCAGGGCGATGCGCCGCGGCTCTTGCGCCTCGCGGGGGCGCTCTGGCCGTTCTGGGAAGAGCACGCCCATTACGAGGCAGGTCGGCGCTGGCTGGAAGCCGCGCTCGCGCTCGCGGGCGAGGCCCCGCCGGCCGCTCGGCTGACCGTCTTGAGTGGGGCCGGGACCATGGCCTGGTACGAGGGTGAGTTCGCGCGGGCCACGCACTGGCACGAGCAAGCCCTGGCGCTCGCGGAGGCGCTCGGCGACCAGGCAGCCGAGGCGACGGCGCGCAACAACCTCGGCGTGCAGGCGCTGGAACAGGGCGATTACGACCGTGCGGCTCGTCACTTTGCCGCGAGTCTCGCCGTCGCCCGCGCGGCCGGCGAGCCGCGCGCGACGCTCTTTGCCCTGCACAACCTGGCCCAGGTCGCCCGGTTGCGTCGCGAGGGCGCCGCAGCCATGGGGCAGATCGAGGAAGCGTTGGCGCTGGCGCGAGAGCTGGGCGACACGGCAATGGTGGCGTCCGGGCTGAATGCCTTGGGACACGCGATGCTCGATGAGGGCGACTGCCGCCGCGCGGCGCCGTTGTTCCGGGAGGGTCTCGAGCTGGCGCGCCACCGCGGCAACATCGACGACATGGTCGATGCCCTGGAAGGCTTGGCGCGGTTGTGCGCCGAGACCGGGCACGCGCAACGGGCGGCGCGGCTCTTCGGGGCTGCGACGGCCCTACGGGAGGCCATCGGCGTTCCCTACTCCCCGGCGGATACCGCCTACTTCGCGTCGACCATGGCGGGGCTCGGGAACGCACTGGGCGCGGAAGCATTGGCGGTCGCGGAGACGGCGGGACGGACGTTTTCGCAGGAGGAGGCGATCGATGAGGCGCTCGCGATCGCCGTCGACGCCGGGTCCACCGAGACGGCGACGCCCCTCACCGCGCGTGGCGCTGCCGTGCATGGCTTGAGCAAGCGGGAACTGGAGGTTCTGCGAATGCTCGCCGCGGGGCAGAGCAACCGCGAGATCGGCGCGCAACTCTTCATCACCCCGGCCACGGCGGCGCGCCACGTGGCCAACATCACCAAGAAGCTCGGAGTCGAGTCGCGGGCCAAGGCGACGGCCTACGCCCATCAGCTTGGGCTCGTCTGACCGGTTCAGCAGCGTGCAACGCCCGACCCGACCTTGTCCTGCACCGCGTTCGCGATCGCCGCGGCGCGCCCGATCGTTGATCCAGTATTTACATACTTTTGTGGATGCGCAAACCGACTGCGGTCGCCATGATGGACGCGGCGGCGCGGAACGGCGTCCGGCGCCCCGCCCGCCGCATTCCGAACCGCGTCGAAAGAGGGCATCCCATGGACGGGGACCGCTTCGACACCCTGGCCCGATCGATCCACGAAGCCCCGTCGCGGCGCGGCCTGCTGCGCGGCCTGGCCGGCACAGCCCTCGGCTTGGCCGCGCTCCGGCTTTCCGGCGTGGCGAGCGCGAAGAAGCGACGCAAGAAGAAGCGAAAGAAGCGGAAGCGCGGCGGGTCGTGCGAACCCCAATGCAACGGCAAGGACTGCGGCAATGACGGCTGCGGCAGTTCCTGCGGATCCTGCACCGGAGGGATCTGCCAGGACGGCGTCTGCACCTGCCCCGAAGACAATTGCGGCGGCTCCTGTGTGACGTATTGCCCAGCAATTCTCGGGCAGGAGCGTAACCCGACGACCTGCGCCTGCTGCTTGAGTAACAGGACCGTTTTCGGCAACATTCAGACCCCACCCAACCTCTGTAGTCCTTGTTGCTCGGCCGTATGTTCCGTTAATCCGGGGGCGACGGGCAACAGGTGCTTCGGCAAGCTCGCAGGCGATGGTTGCGAGTTCGATACGCAATGCACGTCCTTCGACTGCCAAGACACCGGCCCCGGCGCCGGCACGTGCGCCTAGCTTTCGATGATGCGATCGGGCGCCGGGCTCCGCCCCCTGGCCGACTGCCCGGCGCCGACAGCCCGCCGCGTTTCCGTCGTCGGCATCGGCGTCGGCGCCGTGGCGTCCGCGCCAGGTGGGAAGCGCCGGGCGTTGAATCGACAAGGCTCGATCACGAGAAAGGCCCCCCAATGGACGACCTGCGCTTCGACCGGCTGACCCGACGATTCCACGCCGCACTGTCTCGTCGCGGCATGCTGCGCGGCGGGCTCGCCGCGTGGGCGGCCCTCGGTTTGACCGCGAGTGCGGCGCCGACGGACGCCAAAAGGAAGAAGAAGCGCCGGCGGAAGCGGCGCTGCATCCCTACCTGTGCGAACCGGTTTTGCGGGCCGACCAGTTGCGGAACGGGATCGTGCGGCACGTGCGGGTCCTGCAAGGACTGCGAGGGCGGTTCCTGCTTCCCCAAAGCAAACGGCGCGCCCTGCGGCGGGCCCTGCGAGGAGTGCCAGGGCGGGACGTGCATCCCGAAAGCGGCAGCGACAAGCTGCGGCGACTGCCAGGAATGCCAAGGCGCCGCCTGCGTCAACGTCTGCGAAAGCCGCGAAGTCTGCTTCGAGGGGGCCTGCGAGGACCTGAGCGGCGGGTGCACGGGTGCGGACGACCGATGCGGGAACGGCCAGATCGGGGAGTGCTTCATCGGTAACACCGGTGGCAACTGCGTCACGACCGACGGCGGCGCTCCGTTTTGCCAGGACGTGCTCGCCTGCGGCAACGAGGGAGACCCCATCTGCCAGACGGATGCTGACTGCCGGGCGCAGGGTTTCGGCGACCGCGCCCAGTGCATCACGGCGTGCGCGTTCTGTCCGCCGGGCGCTCGCGGCCTGCGCGCGCTTAGCGGGTGAGGGCCAGTGAGGCTGCCCGGCACGGCAACGGGGACGGAGGCGGCCGGTCGGAGCGACGGCGCAGCAGGAGCGAACGTGACCCCGGGCGCGATCAATGCGGCGCCGCGCGGCAATGCTCCGCCCAGCGAAGCCCATCCACCGGGGCCGACAATTGCCTTTCCTCCAACGAGGCCGCGCCGCCCATCCATCCCGGGCGGCGCGGTTCTGTGTGCCGCCATGCTGCGCGCGAAAATGCCCCCGGATTCGCGTCCGGGGGCGGTGGCGGCTGGTTGTGCCGCGCCTCAGGCGGCAATGTCGTCGGCAGCGGCCACGAGGGCGGCGGCTTGCGCGGCCCTCGCGGCGGCGCCGGCGCCCGGCAGGCCGAACAGACGGCATCCCGGCAGCGGAAGCAGACGACCGGGGCGGCCGGCGCGCCTCGTGGGACGAGCCGATCGACCATGCAGCGCTCAGGGCGGAGGCGGAAGCCGCGGAGCGCCGGCTCGAGCGCCAGGTCGCCCGCAAGGGGGTGCGCTGGCAGGCCGAGATCCACGACGAACGCCGGCGCCGCGGGGACAGGCCCGGGGGGCGACCCGCGGGCGACGGGACCGCCTACGCCCACCGGCACGGACGCCTCCAGCGGCTTTGGTCGGCGGGCCGGTCTGCCCCGACCGTCCCCGACGCGTCCGGTTCGGCGTCCGCCCCGTCCGCGAGAAGGGCAAGCGGGGCGTTGGCGATCGTTGCGGCGCACCCCAGGTTTGATTCGCAATTTACATACTTTTGTGGATGCGTAAACCGGCTGGCGCCGCCATGATGGTCCCTGCGCCGTGGATCACATCGCTCCGCGCGTACCGATCGATGCGATGAGCGAGGGCATCCCATGGACCAGCATCACAGCGCGACCTTGACCCGGACCTTGAGCCGCATTCCCTCCCGCCGCGACGTCCTACGAGGCCTTGCCGGCACCGCCCTCGGACTGGGCACAGCCCGGTGGCCGCACATGGCGGAGGCGAAAAAGAAGCGCAAGGGCAAGAGATCGAAGCCGAAGCCGAAGCCGAACGAGTACGGCTGCCTCGACGTGGGCCAGGCGTGCGCCGGCAACGACGCCCTCTGCTGCTCCGGGATCTGCGCGGGCAACAAGCCGAGGAAGGGGAAGAGGGACACGAGACGGTGCGCCGGCCACAACGCCGGCGTTTGCACGCGGGATGTCTGCCGCGAGGGCGGGGTAGCGTCCTGCGACGCCGACAATCCGCTCTGCCTTTGCCTGGGCACCACCGGCAAAGCCACCTTCTGCGGCGACATGACCAACGAGGGAGCGGCGTGCGGGGTCTGCCAGCGGGACGCCGACTGCGAACCCGAGTTCGGGGCGGGAGCCGCCTGCGTCGTGCTCAGGGGCTTCTGCACGGGGACCTGCACCGAGACCGTCGACACCGCCTGCGTCTCGCCGTGCGCGGGCGGCCCGTGCGTTGCCGTTTGCGCCGGCAGGGAGTGCGGCCGCGACGGCTGCGGCGGGTCCTGCGGAACCTGCGCCCCACCCGAGACGTGCCACAACGGGGCGTGCTGCCTTCCCGACTGCAACGGCAAGGACTGCGGCGACGACGGCTGTGGCGGTTCCTGCGGGCCCTGCACCGGGGGCGCCTGCCAGGACGGGGTCTGCGCCTGTCCCGAAGACAAATGCGGCGGTGCGTGCATCGCCCCGTGTGGCGGGTTCCCGCGCAACCCGTTTACCTGCGTCTGCTGCCTTCCAAGTGGCTATCGTCCTAACCCCATGTGTATTAACGGGCACTCTGACGTTTGTTGCTCGGGCATTTGTGGGGTTTTTCCGACTCTAGAAGACGGCGAGTGCATCGACAAGGTCGCGGGCCAAGGCTGCACGTTCGGAGCGCAATGCGCGAGCAACGATTGCCAGGACAGCGGGCTCGGGGCCGGCACGTGCGCCTAGCTCCTGGTGGGGGGATTGGGAGTCGGACTTCGACCCCTTGTCGAGTGTCCGGCGCAGGCAAGCGACCGCGTCTCGCGTCGCAGCGACCACGCCCAGTCTATGCGGGGTGTCTTTCGATCCAGCCTTCGTCTCGACAGCAAAGGAGCCCACGATGGACGGCGCACGATTCGACGATTGGATGAAAGCGCTCGCTGGCGGCGGTTCCCGCCGCCAGATCCTGCCCACGCTCACGGCTGGCGCCACCGGGCTTGCCGTGGGTTGGCTGGGCTTCGGCGCTAGCGAGGCCAGGAAGAAGAAACGGAAGAAGCGCTGTAAGCGGGTGACCGATCGCTGCACCCCAGGCGGGAAGCGCAAGTGCTGCAACACGTTGATCTGCGGCTCCCTCTTTGGAGCTCCCGGGCACCGCTGTTGCCGGGGCAGAGGCGCGCCGTGCTCCAGCGGCGGTGGCGAGTGTTGTCTCGATCACCTCTGCGTCATTGAGGTTGGCAGCGAGCAGGGCGTCTGCGGATTGATTTGATTGTGCCACCCGCGACCGCGACCGTCACGATCCGCGCGACGACGAAAGAGGGCATCCCATGGACAGCGGACGCTTCGACTCCCTGGCCCGCGCGTTGGGCGCGGAGCCGACGCGGCGTGGCCTGCTGCGGGGCTTGGCCGGCACCGCCTTCGGCCTGACGGCGCTCAAGCATCCCAACGTGGTAAGCGCCAAGAAGCGGCGCAAGAAGAAGCGCAAGGATAGTGGGCCGTGTGAACCCGACTGCATTGACAAGAACTGCGGAGACGACGGCTGTGGCGAGTCCTGCGGGCCGTGCGCCAGGGGAACCTGTGAGGACGGCATCTGCGTCTGTCCCCAATTCCAGGAGTTGTGTCGGGGCGCGTGCGAGGTGGTGTGCCTTGCGCCGCGATTGCGCCACCCGACGACGTGCGATTGCTGCCGGACAAACGGAACAGCCCGCCTTTTCTTCGACGGTTGCGGCGATTGCTGCTCGGGTAATTGTTACCTTGCACAACCGCCCGGAAACCCGCACTACGTGTGCCAGGGTCGAGACTCGGGCTTCGGATGCGAGTTCGATGCGCAATGCGAGAGCGGCGACTGCCAAGACACCGGCCCCGGCGCCGGCACGTGCGCCTAACCCCATCGGATTGGTCCACTCAGAACCTCTTATCAACCCGCCGGCATCTTCCCATGGAAGGAGCCACGATAGACGACGCACGATTCGACGTCTGGACGCGCCAGCGATTCGGGTTGGCGACCGAGGGACTGGGCGCGGCCCTGCCCATCCTGGGCCGATTCGGCAAGGCCGACGCGGGCCAGCACAAAAAGCGGAAGAAACGGCGGAAACGCTGCATGAAGCTCGATGACGCGTGCCGACCTGAGGGACGCAGGTGTTGCCACCGGCGGAGGTGTGGCGGTCCCCCGAAGCGCGTTTCTGCTGCCAGCAGGGCGGCGAATCGTGTGGCGGCGACGACGACTGCTGCAACCTGGCCTGCGTCCAGGGGCTCTGCGCACTGAATAAAATCGAGAACGCACGGTCCCATCCCTTCCCCCTCGCCGAAAAGGCTTGCCCATGAACGCCTCTCGATTCGATGGGCTCACCCGTATCCTCTCTGGCGCGACGACCCGACGACGGGCGGCGCTCTCGCTGGTCGGCGCCATGGGGATCCTGGCGCGAGGAACCGGGGAGGCCATCGCCGGTCCCGGGTGCAAAAACGTCCGTGGCAAATGCAAGAGGGCCAGAAGCTGCTGCTCGGGTGTGTGCAAAGTCAAGAAAGGCCGCAAGCGCTGCCAAGCCCATGACACTGGCGGCTGCAAGGCGAGCCAGCGGCGCGCCCTGTGCAACAACCAGAGCCCGGATACACCCTGCACGACCAGCGGCGGGGAGCCGGGTCTTTGCGACACGACGACCGGCAATGCCGGCTACAACGCGGCCGACTTTGGCTGCTTCCCATGCCACAAGGACGCGGACTGCCGGCCCTACTGCGGATCCCAGGCCGCGTGCATCCAGTGCAGTGCGTGGCACTCTGCGTTCTTTTCGAGGAGACGACCGCGTGCGCCGGACCCAGCGGGTGCACGTTCCCGTGATCGCTCCGGGGTAACGCAGACCTTTTCATCCACTGCCTCGCTCGTCAATGGCGCCGCACATGGCAGAATGATGCCGTTCAGCGATAGGCGCCATGGTTTCGGAATCGGTCGCGTATCAGAGCGTGTTTCCCTCCGTCGTGGCCCTGCCCACGCGGGGGCTCGACCTCGCGGCGGCGCGCCTGCCGGTCCATTTGGCGACACTGGTCGGCCGCGAGGCCGAACTGGCGGCGGTCGCGTCGTTGCTGCGCCAAGACGAGGTGCGGCTGCTGACGCTGACCGGACCGGGCGGCGTCGGCAAGACGCGGCTGGCGGTTCGCGCGGCGGACGTGGTTGGCGCCGACTATGCCGAGGGCGCCGCCTTCGTCTCGCTCGCCCCCGTCGCCGATGCGGAGCTCGTGGCGCCCACCATCTTCCAGGCGCTGCGGGGGCGCGATCCGGGCGCCGAATTCTCGTTCGAACGGCTGGCCCACCTGCTCGGCGATCGCGCGCTCCTCCTGGTGCTCGACAACTTCGAGCACGTGGCCGCGGCCGCGCTGGTGGTCACCGACCTGCTGGCGGCATGCCCGCGGCTGAAGGTCCTTGCCACCAGTCGCGTCGCGCTGCGGCTTTCCGCCGAGCAGGAGTTCGCGGTGCCGCCGCTCTCCCTGCCTGCAGACGCCGCAGATGCCGCACCAGAGGCGACGTTGCGGGCAGATGCCGTACGCCTGTTCGTGCATCGCGCGCAGGCGGCGCGGCCCGACTTCGTCCCCGACGCCGCCGTCCTGCCGGTCGTGGCGGCGATCTGTCGTTGCCTGGACGGGCTGCCACTGGCGATCGAGCTGGCGGCGGCGCGCGTCAATCACCTGTCGCCCGCCGCACTCCTGGATCGTCTGGAGCATCCGGAGACCGGCCGCCTGCCGTTGCTGACCGGTGGTCCGCGCGATCAGCCGACCCGCTTGCGCACGATGCGCGACACGATCTCCTGGAGCTATGACCTTCTCGATCCGGCCGAGCAATCGCTGTTTCAAGGGCTGGCGGTCTTTGCCGGTGGGTTCTCGATGGAAGCCGCCGCCGCGGTCGCCGAGACGAATGACGATGTGGTGTTGGAGGGGATTCGATCCCTGGTCGCGCAGAGCCTGGTGCGCTATGAGGGCGATCCGGGCGGCGAACCTCGCTACACCATGCTGGAGACGATCCGCGAGTTCGGGCTGGAGCAGCTGGCGGCGCGCGGGCGGGAGTCGGCCGTGCGCTCCCGTCACGCCGACTGGTGTCTGTCGTTCGCCGAGCGCACCGGCCCGCACGCCAAGGAAGCGGATGCGGACCATCTGCTGGAGGCGTTGGAACGGGAGCATGCCAATTTGCGAGCCGCCCTGGCCTGGCTCGTGGACCTGGGCGACGGAGACCGCCTCTTACGGCTGGCCGGGGCGCTGTGGCCGTTCTGGCAACAGCACGCCTATTACGGCGAAGGACATCGCTGGCTGGAGACAGCGCTCGACTTGGGCCGGGAAGCGCCGGCGACGGTTCGGGTCGGCGCACTGACCGGGGCAGGCACCTTAGCCTGGTATCTGCGAGATGTCCCGGGGGCGATGCGCCGGCACGAGCAGGCGCTGGCGTTAGCACGGGAGATCGGTGACCGGAAGAGCGAGGCGTTCTCGTTCATCAACCTCGGGGCGCAAATCGATGCCCTGGGGGAGCGTGAGCGCGCGATAGCCAGTACGGAAGCGGGGCTGGACATCGCACGCGAGATCGGGGAGCCGGAACCGATGGCGCTGGCCCTGTCCAACCTGGCGGAAATGGCCTGGTTGCAGGGCAAGGTCGAGCGGGCGGCAGATCGGTACGAGGAAGCGCTGGCGCTGGCGCGCGAGCATCGGGTGGACTGGGTTGTGCCCGCGATTCTGCTCGGGCTCGGCCGCACGACGCTGGATCTCCGCGACTACCAGCGGGCCGTAGTGTTTCTCCACGAGAGTCTCGAACTGGGGTCGAGCCGCGGCAACACCGTCGACGTGATCGAAACCGTGGAAGGGCTGGCGGAGCTGGCGACCGCCGCCGGACACATGGCACAGGCAGCCCGACTCCTCGGGGCCGCAGACAGGCTGCGGAATGAGATCGCCATGCCCATGCTGCCGGATGAGGTCGATCGCCTTGCGCCGGTCCGGCATGCGCTGCGCGACACAATGGGTGCGGACGGCATAGCGGCCGCGATGGACGAAGGGCGAGCGCTGTCGCAGCAGGAGGCGATCGCAGAGGCGATGGCCGTGGGCGCCGACCCGGTTGATCCATCAACGCTCTCGGAGGAACGCCGGCTCGCCGCGCACGGCCTGACCGCGCGCGAACTGGAGGTGCTGCGCCTGCTTGCCCAGGGGCAAAGCAACCGCGACATCGGCGAGGCGCTCTTCATCAGCCAGGCCACGGCGGCGCGCCACGTTGCCAACATTTACACCAAGCTGGACATCGGCACGCGGGCGCAGGCAACGGCTTACGCCCATGAGCACGGGCTTATCTAACGGCGCAGTACCACGCGTTTCGTTATCTCGCACATCGTTCAGCTACGGAACGTCTCGCCCCTCAATGACTGACGCCGCGCAGGCTGGGAGCCTGGCCATGAACGACGCGCGGTCTGACACGCTCGCCCGGCAACCGACGGCGATGCAGACGCGTTGGTCGTTCCGGTCTGCCCACCGAGGAACGGGTCCTCTCTTCTCGGTCTCACCAACGTCTTTACGTTGAGGCACAATGGCGCCGTTCAGGGTTAGGCGCCATGGGTTCCGAATCGGCCGCGTCCGACACCAAGATCCCCGCCATCGTGGCCCTCCCCACGCGGGGGCTCGATCTGACGGCGGCGCGTCTTCCGGCGGAGCGAACGCCGCTGATTGGCCGCGAGCGCGAGGTGGCGGCGGTCACCGCGTTGCTGCGCCGCGAGGACGTGCGGCTGCTGACGTTGACCGGGCCGGGTGGAGTGGGCAAGACGCGCCTGGCGATGCGCGTTGCGCAGGTTGGCGCCGCCGGGTTTGCCGATGGCGTTGCCTTCGTCTCCCTGGCCGCACTCGACGCCCCGGATGAGGTGGATCCCGCGTTGTTCCAGGCGCTGGGCGGGCGCGAGACCGGCCAGGACTACGCCGCCGAGCGGCTCTATGGGATGCTGGGCGATCGCGCAGTGCTGGTGGTCCTCGACAACTTCGAGCATATCAGCGCGGCGGCTCCCCTGGTCGCCGATCTGCTGGCGGCCTGCGCGCGGCTGAAGTTCCTGGTTACGAGCCGGGGCGCCCTACGCCTTTCCGGCGAGCAGGAGTTTCTGGTTCCTCCCCTCTCCTTGCGGGACGACGGCGGGAGGCGAGAGGATGACGGTCTCGCCCTGTCCCCGGCGATCAGGCTTTTTGCGCAGCGGGCGCGGGCGGCGCGCGCTGACTTCAGGCTCGGGGACACGAATGCCGGGGACGTGGCGGCGATCTGCAGCCGGCTCAATGGGTTGCCGCTGGCCATCGAATTGGCGGCGGCGCGGGTCACCCACCTTTCACCGCGCGCGATGCTGGAGCGGTTGGAGCGGCCGCTGTCGGCCCAGCTCACGCTGCTGACGGGCGGGCCGCGCGATCTGCCGGCCCGCTTCCGGTCGATGCGCGACACGATCGCCTGGAGCTATGACCTGCTCGACGATGCCGAGCAGGCGCTTCTCCAGAGCCTCTCCACCTTTCCGGAGACGTTCACGCTGGAGGCCGCGGAAGCAGTCGGAAGTCGGAAGTCGGAAGTCGAAAGTGGTGCGTTCGGTCGTACCTCCGACTTTCGACTTCCGACATCCGACTCCGTCCTCGACACCCTCGCCTCACTGGTGGCCAAGCACCTCGTCCAGTACGAGGGGGATGCGGGCGGGGAACCGCGGTACGGCATGCTGGAGACGATCCGCGAATTCGGGCGGGATCAGCTCGCGGCGAACGGGCAGGTCGCGGTGGCGCGGCGACGCCATGCCGAGTGGGCGCTGGCGCTGGTGGAGCGGGCCGGGCCGGAAGTGAAGGGGCCGGACGGGCCGCAGTGGCTAGGCGTCATGAAGCAGGAGCACGCCAGTCTGCGCGCCGCGCTGGCCTGGTTCATGGAGCGAGGCGACGGGGCAGCGCTCGTCCGCCTGGCCGGGGCGCTTTGTTCGTTCTGGGAGGAGCACGCGCATTACGCCGAAGGACGCCGCTGGCTGGAGGCGGCGTTGGAGCTGGGCGACCAGGCGCCAGCGAGCGACCGGTTGCGGTTGCTGACCGGCGCCGGCACGATGGCCTGGCATCAGGCCGATTTCGCCGGGGCGACGCGTCGTCACGATCAGGCGTTGACGCTGGCGCGAGAACTCGGCGACCGGGAGGCGGAAGCGTTTGCCCTCAACAATCTTGGGGTGCAGGCGTCGAGCCTGGGCGAATTCGACGAAGCCCGCGGCCGGTACGAAGCATGCCTGGTCATCGCGCGCGAAGAGGGCATGCCGCAGCAGGCAATTCGCGCGCTGCACAACCTCGCCCACGTGCAGATTCTGCATCACGACAGCGCCGCGGCGCTGAGGAACGAGGAAGAGGTGCTCGCGCTGGCTCGCGAACACGGGATGACCTGGGCCTTTCCCTTCTTTTTGCTCGGGCTGGGGCTGGCGGCGACGGACCTGGGAGACGTCGAGCGGGCCGCCGCGGTGTTCCACGAGAGCCTGACCCTGGCCGCGGCCAAAGACAACCTGGGCAACATCATCGACGGGATCGAATGTGTGGCGCGGCTGGCCGCCGTGACGGGCCAGGCGGAACAGGCGGCCCGGTTGTTCGGCGCGGGCGAGGCGTTGCGCGAGGAGCTGGTGTTTCCCCTTTCGCCGGTCGATCGCGCCTATCACGAACCGATCGTGCAGGAGTTGCGCGCGGCGTTGGGCGAGGCGGGTTTCGCCGCGACCTGGGCGGCGGGGCGGGCGCTCTCGCACGAGGACGCGCTCGCCGAGGCGCTCGCCGTTCGCAGCGAACCTGCGGAGGCGGCGAAACCAGCGACGGCGCCGCGCGGATCCCCGCACGCGTTGAGCGAGCGGGAGCTGGAGGTGCTGCGGCTGCTGGCCGCGGGGCGCAGCAACCGCGAGATCGGCGACGCGCTGTACATCAGCCCGGCCACGGCGGCGCGGCACGTGGCGAATATCTACACCAAGTTGAACGTCGAGTCGCGGGCGGCGGCGACGGCATTCGCGCACCAGCAGGGGCTGGTGTAAGTGTTGGTCCTCACCCCACGCTAACTCTGGTCGAGCCGCGAAAATGGCTGACCGTCTCCTTCCGCACCGAAATACATAACCCGACTACATAGTTCAGTCGATGCCCGAATCGCGTGACGCCGGGATGATGGCCTGGTTGGCGTGAAGCATGCCGCGCCAACCCGATCGAGTCGCGCAACCCGGAAGGAGTCACCGTGGACCAGCATCGTTTCGATACAGTGGCCCGCTCCTTGAGCGGTTTTCGATCCCGCCGGACCGTGTTGGGTGGGCTGGCCGGGGCCGGACTGGGATGGGGCGTGGCGCGGCTCCCCGGCCCCGCGGAGGCGAAAAGGAAGCGCAAGCAACGACAGGGTCTGTGCCAGAAGAACGGCGCTCGCTGCACCAAGCCGGGGAAGAGGTGCCAGAAGCGGTACTGCCTGAACGCCCCGTTCACCATCGAGGCGAACTGGCCGGAGCAGGCCGGCCACGCCATTGTCCTGTTCGTGCCGCCGGAAAACGCCACGACCGGTCCTGCTCCCTACATCCATGATGGCTGCAAGCCGGACGAATACGATTGCGAGGGGACGTACCCGTTCGCTTGTGTCAACGGCGATGATGACGTGGCCGGCCCCAAGGTCACCATGATCAACCGGCGGCTGCCGGGCACATATGAGTATTGGATCGAGCTTGGCGCCGCCGCGGTGGCCGGCGAGGCGACCGTCGCCCTGAAGGACGGCACCGGGCGCGTCGTGAGGCAGTGGGCGAACCCCGCCAGGCAAATGAGTTGGCACGTTTTCGACGTCGACGGTCGTGACGGCCGCGTCACCGCGATCGACGCGCTGATCGATGAGGCTCTCCCCCGCGGCGCTCACGACCCGAACACGCATGTGTGCCCGGACTAGCGGCCATCCCCGCGCTCCTTAAGCAATGACCAGGCGCATGAGGGGCGGAAGGCTCGATCGCACTGGCCCAAGCCATGGATTACATAGGCCGTCTACATAGTTCTGTGGATGCCGAACCCGTTTGCTACCGGGATGATAGGCCCGTTGGCGCGAAGCATGCCGCGCCAACCCGATTCAGTCGCGCAACCCTATCGTGTGAGGAGTAACCGTGGACCAGCATCGCTTCGATACCCTGACCCGTTCGTTGACCGGCGCGTCGTCCCGCCGCGCCCTGCTGCGCGGTCTCGCCGGCCTGGGGCTCGGCTTGGGCATCGCCCGCCTGCCGCAAACCGCCGCGGCCAAGAAGCGCAAGCAGAACAAGAAGCGGCACACGAAGCAGACCGCGAAGCAGCACGAGCGCGAGACCGCGCCCGCCGACCCGGCGCGCCTGGCCGCCGCCGCCGGCCAGTGCGGTCCGTGTGAAAAGCGGAAGCGGGGAACCTGCGTGCCCAAGCCGGATGAGACGCCCTGCCCCGGCGGGATTTGCCAGCACGGCGTCTGCCACCCCTCCAATCCGACGTGCGAAGCCACCTGCGATGGTTGCTGCTCTTTCGGTCAGTGCTACCCCGGCAACACGAGCGCGGCCTGCGGCACGGGCGGGGCGGCCTGCGCGTCGTGCGCGGGCGACGAGGCCTGCACGCCCGCGGGGATCTGCGGGCCGCCGCCGACCTGCGGCAATGGCGGGCCCTGCCTCGCTTTCGTCACCAGCGCGGAGATGAGCGGTAATCTCGGCGGTCTCGATGGCGCGGACGCGATCTGCCAGAACCTGGCCAATGCCAACACCCTGCCCGGGACCTACCGCGCCTGGATATCGGACGAGACCGGCTCGCCGAGCACGCGCTTCACGCAGTCGTCGGGACCCTACGTGCTGCGCAACGGCACGGTGGTCGCCAACACCTGGGCGGATCTGACCGACGGCGCGCTGCTGGCCCCCATCGAGATCACGGAGCAGCACAGCGCGGTCGTGGGCGGGCGGACGTGGTCGAACACGGAGGGGGACGGCGTGCCGCGCCTGAGCAACCAGAAACACTGCAACAACTGGACGGACGCCACCGATCAGTTCATCGGGCACTTCGGCCGGGCCTTCGACAGCAACAACGAATGGACCGACTCCCGGAACCATTTGCCCTGCCAGCAGAGCGCCCACCTCTACTGCTTCCAGCAGAGCTGAGGCGCCACGCGGGCCGCGCCATCGTGCGCGGCCCGCAGGCTGGCCCGCATGACGTTCCAGGTCCCGTCGAAGCCGACGCATCACTGAAGAAAGGACCGACGCATGAAGAGAACCAGTTTCGGGACGCACATCGGACTCGTGGTCCTAGCGGCGCTGCTGGCGCTGCCGCTCGCGCCGATCGTTTTCCCGGTGGAGGCCAAGCAGCGAGCGCGGACCGTCACCAGGACGTTCAGCAATGTCAGAAACGTCACCGTCCCCACCTTGAATGTCTCTCCGGTTTCGGCGTCCAGTGCGTATCCATCGACGATCCAGGTCGATGAGCTTCCAGGGCACGATCCGCGACGTCAATGTGCGCCTCCGCAGACTTTCCCACCCCATCCCGGACGACGTGCAGGTGCTGCTCGTGGGTCCGCGCGGTCAGACCGCGATCCTGATGGCGAACGTCGGGGCGGTTGTCGATGTCAGCGATGTAACGCTGCGGCTGGACGACGAAGCGGCGGCGCCACTTCCGGTCGATGCCAAGCTCCAGAGCGGCGATTTTCGGCCCACCAACGACGACGGCGTGATCGCCTTCAATGCCCCAGCGCCGCAGGGCACGAGCGCAAACGAGTCCCTGTCCGTCTTTGATGGAAGCAACCCCAACGGGACGTGGCGTCTCTTCGTCCAGGACGAGTACGGGCCAGAAGATCCCGGCAGCTTCAGCGATGGCTGGGCGCTCGAGATCACAACGCAGGTCAAAGCCACGAAGAAGAAGCGGTAGGACCGGCGCGCGACACGGCTCGTCGCATGGGGCGCCCCGGCCGACGACAACGATTCACAGCAGAAAGGACCATCGCATGAGACGATTCACCATACGCACGCGCCTCGCGCTCATCGTCCTGACGGCGCTGCTGGCACTGCCGATCACGCCGACCGCCTCCCCGGTGGAGGCGAAGAACCGGTCGCGGACCGTCACCAGGACATTCAGCAACACCGCGCCCATCAATCTCCCTGCGTCCGAATCCGATCCGGTTTCGGCAGATCTGTACCCCTCGCCGATTGTGGTCGGTGGGTTGAAGGGCACGATCCGTGATGTCAATCTGACCCTCAAGAACCTCACTCATGACTACCCCGACGCCGTCCACGTGTTGCTGGTGGGGCCGGGCGGGCAGACCGCGATCGTGATGGCGGAGGTCGGGAGGAATGCTGAAGTCAATGATGTGACGCTGAGGCTGGACGACGAAGCGGCGGAATCCCTCCCGATCAGCGGCCTCCAAAGCGGCGCCTTTTGGCCCACCAACCATCTAGGCCGCCCGCTCGCCTTCAGTGCCCCGGCGCCGCAGGTCACGCGCGCGAACGCGGCCCTGGCCGTCTTTGACGGGCGCAGCCCGAACGGGACGTGGCGCCTCTTCGTCCAAGACCCCTACGGGGGTGATCCCGCCGGCGGCTTCGCGGGCGGCTGGGAGTTGGAAATCACGGCGCAGGTCAAGGGCAAGAAGAAGCGGTAGGACCAGCGTGCGAGCAGGCGCCCCGGCGCGGACCTGGCGCGCTCCTCCGGCCGATCGGCGCGTGGAGAAGGGAACGACCGTGAACCAGCATCGCTTTGATGGATTGACCCGTTCGTTGGCAAGCGTTCCCTCGCGCCGCGACGTCCTGCGTGGTCTCGCCGGCGCGGGGCTGGAGCTCGGCGCCGCGCGGCTCCCTGGGGTCGTCGCAGCCGGGGAGACGCGCAGGAAGGTCAAGAAGGCGCGGCCGAATGCCTTTGGCTGCCTCGACGTCGGCAATCGCTGCAAGAACGCCGATCAATGCTGCTCCGGTCTCTGCAGGGGAAAGCGGGGCAAGCGCCGCTGCCGCGCCCACAACACCGAGGGTTGCACGGCGGGCGCCCCGCCACACATCTGCGATCTGGGAAACCGTCCCTGCACCTCCAGTCTCGGTGACCCGGGGTTCTGCCAGACGACGACGGGCAAGGCCGGCTATTGCGCGGCCGGCGGAATGTGCCACGCATGCACGACCGACGCCGAGTGCCGAACCGCGCAAGGCGGGCAATTTGGCCCGCTCGCCGCCTGTGTCCGATGTGCGGGGTGCACGTTAACCGGTGGCACCGCGTGCGCCGGTCCCAAACAGATTCCTGGCGTCAGCCAGGAAGGCTCCCCGGCCCGCTCCGAGCGCAAGGGCGAAAGAGGGGACGAGGGATGAGAAGTTTCAGAGCGTTCACGCGCATCATGCTCGTGGTTCTGGCAGTGCTGCTGGCACTGCCGCTGGTGCCAATCGCGTCCCCGGTGGAGGCGAAGCAACGGTCGCGGACGGTGACCAGGACGTTCGCCAACACCGCCCTCCTTGATCTCCCGGAGTCCGAATCCAGTCCGGTTTCGGGTTCCCTCTACCCCTCACCGATCGTGGTCAGCGGACTGAAGGGCACGATCCGCGACGTCAACCTGACCCTCAACAACCTCACCCACGTCTTCCCCTCCGATGTGCAAGTACTGCTGGTGGGGCCGCGCGGCCAGACCGCGATCGTGATGGCGAACTCTGGGGGGTTGGAGGATGTCGACGACGTGTCGTTGCGACTGGACGACGAGGCGGCAGAACCACTCCCGGATGACGCCGTGCTCCAGAGCGGTACCTTCCGGCCCACCCACGTCATCGCCGACCCGCTTGTCTTCAATGCCCCGGCACCGAACGGCAGTGCAAACGTGGCCCTGTCCGTCTTCGATGGACGCAACCCGAACGGGACGTGGCGCCTGTTCGTGCAGGACGTGGAAGGATCCGATCCCGGCCGTTTTGCGGGCGGTTGGGAGCTGGAGATTACGACAAGGGTCAAGGCCAAGAAAAAGCGGTAAGGCCGGGCACGAGGACGCGGCCCGGGTTTGTACCGGGGCGCGTGAAATGAGTGGACGACACCTCAACCACCTTCGCATCGCCAGGAGGACACGATGAACGCCTATCGCTTCGATGCGCTGTCTCAGACCGTGACGCGCGAATGGACGCGCCGTGGTGTGGTGCGCGCCCTGCTGGGGCTCGCCGCGGGCGGTGGCCTGCTCCCGGCGCTATCCGCGAGGACGGGCGCCGGCAAGAAGCGCAAAAAGCTCTGTGGTCCCTGTCAACGCACGAAGAAGGGGCGGTGCAGAGGCGCCAAGCCGAACGACACCCGCTGCCGCGAGTGCGGTGTCTGCGCGGATGGCGCCTGCGTCCCGAGTCAAATTGGCTGCCCGGCGTGCCAGGAGTGCGTCGGCGATGGCCGCTGCCGCACGGTGCCGGACGATACGCCTTGTAGCGATGCCGGCAAGTGCCTGACCGGGACGTGCAATCCGCCGCCCACCTGCGAGCGGCCGGGGACCGAGTGCAATCCGGAAGTCGATCCCGAGTGCTGCGACGCCTGCTGCAGCGGTTTCTGCCGCGTCATCCTCGACGTCGGGACGTTTTGCCGGCAAGGATTCGCCGGCACCCCCTGCTTCGAGAACGACGATTGTGCCGCGGCGATGACCTGTATCGGGCATCGCTGCGCCTAGTCGTGCGGTGCGACCGCACCGGTAGGTTGTCCCATTGTTCGAGACAGATTTCGTGCTTCCGATCATCGAGGAGGAGCTCATGAACGACAATACCTTCGACAGCATCACCCGCCACGCTGCCGTCACGGTTTCGCGCCGAATGTTCTTGCTGGCGCTCGGGGGAGCGGGATTGACCGCGGCGGCCACGCCAACGATGGCCGCGGGCGGAAAGGCCGGGAAGAAAGCCAGGAAGCTGTGCAGGAGGCAACGGGACCAATGCCGAGCCTTCTTCGTGGAACGGTGTCAGGGGAGTCAAAACTGCCTGGAGGCTTTGCTCCCGTGCTGCGAGTTGTTTGCGAAATGCAGCGTGGCGGCCGGTATCGAGTGCGTCTCCCCGATCAGATAGGCAGCCAGGCCTTAGCAGGTGCCTTTGGGCCCACCAACGCCGCGATCCCTTCAACGCCCCGCCCCCGAACGCGGGGGCGGACGCCGCGCTGTCCGTCTTCGACGGCTCCAACCCGAATGGGACGTGACGCTTCTTCGTCCCGGATCGGTATCCGCTGGGCGCGACCGGCGCCGTCAGCGGCGGCTGGGACATAGAGATCCAGACGCTATTCAAGGCAAAGGAGGAATGCAAAAAGGAGGCAGGCTGCGAGGAATTGGGCTACCCCGCCGGCACGGCCCGCGCCCCTATCGGCGGCGATATCTGGTGCGCCGGACTCTGCTCCGAAACGAAGACGGCCAGTATCGTCCACCACCATGGAATGGAAACGGGTTCCGGACGACGATCAGGCGCGGCGGGCAACCAGGGAGGCGGCGCCCAGCGCGATGGCGGCCACGCCGGCCAGCAGCGCCATGGCTTCGCCCGGCCGCGGAGCCGCCGTGCCGACGCCGACCACGGGCACCGCTTCCATCTCCATGTTCGCCGCCGTGCCCCCGACGGCGTCGTTGACGATCACCGTGGCGGTCATGCTGGGGTGGATGCGGCAGCGGTAGGTGTAGCTGCCGGTGGTGGCGAAGGTCTGGCTGAAGCTCTCCCCGGGGGCCACATCACCGGAGGTGAAGGTGCTGTCGTCGGCGGTTACCGTGTGGTGCTCGGCCCCGTAGTTGGTCCAGGTGACGGTGTCGCCGACGGCGACGCCAGTCAACACGGGGTCGAAGGCGAAATCGATGATGGCGACAGTGGCTCCGCCCTGGGCCGCGGCGGCGCGCAATCCGGGCCCGAGCAGCAGCGCCACCACGCCGAGCGCTAGGAGCGCCCCCGCGAGCAGCGTCAGTCGTCCACGAACAGAACCCATCCAGAATCCTCCCAGCGGGCGCGCGGTTGGTCCGGCGGGGTGTTGTGGGGTGCCTACAGCCTACCACCTGAGCAGCGGGGATTCACACCAACGTATGTCGTTTCTGGCACTTTCGGGTGTTTGACGGCGCTTGCTACCTGCCATAAGGTGGCTTTTCGTGCCCTATTGCCGCCGGAAAGGAGCCCGCTATGGATGCCGGTCGCCGGTCGCTTCGACGACGTCGTGCGTTCGCTGACGAACGCGCTGTCTCGCCTGGAGGTCTTGACCGGGCTCGCTGCCGCCGTACCCGGTCTGGCCATGCCTGGGGTCACGAGCGGCAGGGACCGAAAGAGCGGAAACTGTGTCATGCCGAGGAGCGAGGCATCCCGTCAATGATCAACGCCTGTTCCCTGAGAGCCGAGATTCCTCGCTGACGCTCGGAATGACACGAGGGGTGCGGCGCTCAACTCGCCAGGCGCACGGCCTCCGCCAGTACCCGCCCCAGGACGTGCTCCGCGCCCTCGTCGCCGTCGGTGAGGACGCGGACGCGGACCGGGCCTTCGAACGGCAGGTGCTCGATCACCGCGACCTTCGCTCCCGGCACGATGCCGAGGGAGCCGAGATAGCGAAGCTGCTCGGGATCGCGGTCGGAGACGCGGCTGACGGTGCCCTGGGCGCCGGCGGGGGTTTCCAGCAGGGTCGGACCGGGGACCAGGTCGGCGCCCTCGCGCGGGATGGGGTCGCCGTGGGGGTCGGTGGCGGGGAAGCCGAGGAGCGAGTCGAGGCGGGCTTCGAGGCGGTCGGAGAGGTGGTGCTCCAGGCGCTCCGCCTCGTCGTGGACCTCGTCCCAGCCGAGCCCGACCGCTTCCGCCAGGTAGGTCTCCAGCAGGCGGTGGCGGCGGACGACATCGAGGGCGGCGTGGCGCCCGGCCGCGGTCAGCGTTACCCCCTGATAGGGGACGTGGTGGAGCAGCCCCAGCTCGTGCAGGCGCTTGGCCATGTTGGTCACGGACGGCGCGGCCACGCCCAGCTCGTCGGCCAGGTCCTGGGTGGAGACCGACCCTCGTTCGCCGAGGCGGTAGACCGCCTTGAGGTAGTCCTGCATGGCCGGCGTGATCGCCGTGCCGGCGGGGACCGGGGGTGCCACTGGGTCTTCGGTCATGCGCCGCTCCGTCGTCAGGCCGCGACCAACAGGGCGGTAAGGTACATCACCGCGACCCCGGCCGTGGCGCCGCCGAAGGTGGCCCAGGTCAACGCCGGCTCCCCGGCCCGCTCCTGCGGCGCGGCGGATCAGCCGCGCCACCTCGACGATGACCTGCAGGATGGCGCCGATGCCGATGGCCAGGAAGATCGTCGTCCAGAACGGGGAGTAGACGAAGGCGCCGATCCAGGTGCCCAGGATGGCGGGCGCCCCGGCCAGCACCGCCAGCCCAACGAAATGGATCAATGCCGGGCGGTCGCGCACCAACGGCGCGGCGATGCCGATGCCCTCGGTGACGTTGTGCAGCGTGAATCCCAGGATGAGGAAGACGCCGAGGGCCGCTTCGCCCAGGGCGAAGGCGGCGCCGATGGCCAACCCCTCGCCGAGGTTGTGCAAGCCGATGCCGAAGGCGATCTGGTAGGCGAGCGTCAGCGACGTCTGGTCCCGTCCCTGGCTACGGCGCCGGAGCGAGTGGCCGATGACCATGAGCAACCCCATGGTCAACAAGGCGACCAACGGGATGAGGACGACCGCGTCGAGTGCGCCGACCGTGGCGGCGGCCGACTCCCGCGCCTCCTCCCACATGTCGACGACGAGGAAGGCGAGCAAGCCGATGGTCAGCGCCAGCACGAAGTTCATCCCGGTGCGGCCGAGCCCGCGCAGGAATGGATACCAGAGCAGCCCCAGGGCAACCGGCACCACGCCGACGTAGAGCCCAACCAGGGCGAAGCGCAGGAAGCTCTCCCGGTCTGCCCGCGGGCTCTCGATGGCGACGGGAATCTCCGCCTCGAACATGACTCCTGTGGCGCTGACGAGGGCGATACCGTGGGTCTCGCCTTCGACCCAGGGATAGGGAATCGAGACGGTGGCCGATTGCAGGCGGTCGAGCGGGCCGGCCGGGTTCTGGGTGAACTGCCAGTAGGCCTCGTCGACGAGCACCTGGGAGACGGTGATCGGGTCGGGGCCGCCGTTGACGATCTCCAACTCGATCTGGCCCGGCGCGGGGAGGGTGACCCGCTGCACGCTGAGGGTTTCGATGGGAGGCACGGTGCGGTCGCCCAACCCGGCGTCCGTGCGCACGATGAGGGCGAGCACGGCGGCCAGCAGCAGCAGCGGGATGACGGCCCAGAGGAGCGAGCGCGGCGACAGGGCCGACTGCCGCTCCGGAACGGTCCTGTCAGCGGAAACCATGGCGCGTTCCGTCGCGGTGTCAACGGACATCGAACACCCCCATCCAGCCCAGTTCGGCGAATTCGGAGACGTGCGCGTGGAACATGTAGAGACCCGGCTCGTAATCCCGATACGAGAATTCCAGGATGCCGCGCTGCCCCTGCGCCTGCATGATGGTGTCGACGGAGCGCAGCGTCGGCTCCAGCCGTGTACCCGGGTCGTAGTAATCGAAGAAGTTGGCATGCAGATGGAAGGAGTTGATGAGGTCGAACTCGGTGACGTTGACCAAATAGATGCGCACCGGCCGCTCGCGGTCGATGGGGATGGGGTGCTTCATGTAGTGGAAGGCGACGGTGTTAACGGCGTAGACCTCGTTCTCGGCGTCGAAGGTGGTGTCGAAGGCGTTCATGACCATCACGAACTCCTGCCATTCCTCCGACTCGGGATGGTCGGGGTGGCGGGCTCTGGCCGCGTCGCCGTGCCGTTCCGGGTCGGGGTTGACGACGTAGGCGCCGTACAGACCCTTGTGGATGTGGCGCTTGAGCGGGGTGGAGTGGCAATGGTAGAGGTGGCAGCCGAAGGGCCGGGCCTCGAACTCGTAGACGAATTTTTCCCCGACCTGAATGTCGCCGCGGCCGATGCCGGAGACGCCGTCCATGTTGGCGCTGTGGATGCCGTGGAAGTGCATGGTGTGGGGATGGGTGCCGGCATTGGTGAAGTGGATGCGCAGGCGGTCCCCCTCGTTGGCGCGCAGGGTGGGGCCCGGCACCTGGCCGTTGTAGGTCCAGGCCGGGAAGAAGACGCCGGGGGCGATCTCGATCTCCTTGTCGTAGGCGGCGATCTCCCACTCGCGCACCGTCGTGCCGTCGGCCATGGTGGTGGCTTCGCCGTAGTCGAAGGTGTGGACCAGGACCGAGGGGTCGAACCCCATGGCCGCCACGTCGACGTCGCCGACGGTCATGGCGTCGGTGTGGCCGAGGTGATTGGTCGCGAGCGGGTTGTCCTCGGTTTGCGCGCGGGCCTCGCCAGCGGTGGGCTGCCCGAGCAAGGGCACGGTCGCGGCAGCGAGCGCCGCGGCGCCCAAGGTTCCCGCGCTGCCCGCCGCACCGAGGCGGAGCATCGAACGGCGGTTGAGTTGCTTGATATCCATAAAAGAAGCTCTCCCAAATCGACGGTTGCACATGCCGCGCACCGTACTGAGGGGAGTATAGCAGGAGAATGTAGTCTCGGCTAAATCAGAAGTTGCTTGCTGCTGTTCGGCGTGTCGCGGCGCCTGCAATGACGGGTAGTGGCTGACCCGTGCAGCGTTCCACATTTGAGGTTGCTCGCACGCCAGAGCGCGAGGAGGCCGACGAGGACTGCAAGCGAGTCGACGACTATCCGGACGTATGCCAAAGTTTGGTCATGCGCGGCACGCGCGCGCAACGCGGCTGGTCGCCGCGTTGCGTGCGCGGGAAGCCTCGGGCCTCCCTAACCCTGCCGCAGGGTTTGCGCCGCGTGTTTAGCGCAGCGCCAACGGGCCCTTGTACCGCGGCTTCTTGGGCTTGCCCTCTCCCTGATCGGTGCCGCTGACCGCCGAGGTCGTCTCGGCGAAGGCCAGCGTGGCGTGGGCCGCGCCGTCGGCCAACTCGTTCAGTGCCTTGTTGCGGACGTTCTCGATGTCGTCGCAGGCCTGGTGGTAGCACGGGTCGTAGGGCTCTCCGGCCTGGCCACCGTAGATGTTCTCTTCGCGTGGCGTCTTGATGCCCTCGGCACCGCTGAACAGCCCGCCGGCAGGGATGCCCGCGGCGATGAACGGCCCGTAGTCCGAGCGGCCGTCGAACGCCGTCGGCTCGGTCTCGAGATCCGCCGAGGAGAAGTAGTCAACGAAGACATCCTCCACCACCCCGGACCCGACCGGGCCACTGTCCGCCGTGTCCGAGCCGTCTCCGTCGTAGACGAAGCGGACGTAGTTGGTCGAGCCGAGCATGTCGAAGTTGAGGTTGACGGCGATGTTCTTGCGGTCGCGCTTGCCGAGGTTGGCCACGTAGAACTCGGAGCCGATCAGGCCGGACTCCTCTGCCCCCCAGAAGGCGAAGCGCACCTGGTTCCGCGGTTTGATGCCGAGCTCGGCCATCGCTTCGGCCATCTCGAGGATGACCGCCGACCCCGAGCCGTTGTCGTTGATCCCCGGACCCTCGGGGACCGAGTCGAGGTGCGCGCCCACCACCACCGTGCGGTCCTCGCGCCCGGTCGTGGTGTCGGCGATCACGTTCATGGTATCCGTGGTGACGACCCCCGCGTCCACCGCCAGGCGCACAACGACCTGGCCGTTCTGGAGACGGTTGTACAGCTCTTTGCCCACGGCATGCGACGTCCCGATGACGGGGATGTCGAACAGCGGGGGATCGAGCGTGCCGTTGACGACCCCGACGCGGTCGTCGCTCGGGTCCTCGTTGCCCTCGTTGAAGATGACGACCCCGGCGGCCTCGGCATCAAGCGCGTTTTGCGCCTTCTGCCGGAACGGGCAAGTCCCGCGCTGAATGAGGGCGATGTTCCCCGCCTCGAACCCGGAGAAGTCGCCCGCCGCGCAGCCGCTCGTGGACCCGCCGGGCGAGGGGATGACGATGCCGCCCGCGGCCTGGAGCGGCGCCTCGTCGATGTCGGCGCTGCCCGAGTACTCCATCGTCAGGAAGTCTTCCTCGAAACCCTCGGTGTACGTCTCCGGGGCCGGTGAAAGCCGCTCGAAGACGGGTGGGGAGTTCTCCACGAAGCGGTCGTAGGAGAATTCCTGGATGGCGACCTCGTAGCCGGCGGCGTCCAGCGTGGCGGCCACGTACTCGACCGACGCGTCGTAGCCCGGGGTGCCGGCGGCCCGTGTCCCCCCGTTGGCGTCGGCGATGGCCTGGAATGCCTGCAAGTGGTCCCGGATGCCGTCGACCGTGACCGCGTCCCGGAGCGCCGCGGAATTGACCTTGACCGCCGCCGGCGTCACGCCGACCCCGGCGATGGTCGTCGCCAGCGCCAGGGCGCACACGATGACCGTCCTGAGCGCACGCATGCCCAAAACCCCCTTCCGTCTTCTCGTGCGACAATCTGCCCGCGGAATTACGGTTCCGTGAGGCCATCATAACGCAAAATGCGGCGTCCTACCGGCGAGCCGGTGCGGCGCTGGCCCCGAAGCAACGTCGTACGGTGCTCGCAGTGCCGCGGCCTCGGGACGCCCGCTGGCCCCCGGGCGTCGTTGTCGCGCATCCTGGCACCGCCCGTGCCGCCGCGTCCCGGCCGACCATGACGCCTCCCTGGCGGCGCCGCGCCCAGGGCGGGCGACATCCACTCGGAACCGGTGCGGCGACCAAATCACGGAACAGCAACAGCCCTGGATCGCATCGGCGCCTGCGTCCGCACCAATCGACAATCCTCCCTGTGAACCAATACGCATCGACCGTGCCGGTCTACAGCTGTTCGCAAAACAGGTGTCATTCTGAGTAATCATGCCGCGGTGCGGCGCCCTCACGGCATGAAAAACGGTGCGGTATCGTGCGCGCGGCGGCGGAGGGCCGGTGGCCGGGTGCGCCTGGTGCTGCGCGCCCGCTTCTGAAGGATGACAAGTCCTGCGAGCACCGCTCTAATAGCCAGCCTCGGGATCGACGAGGGTTGAGGGTCGTTCCCCACGCTGGAGGCGCCGGATGGTTTCCGCGATCAGCGCTTCCTGCCGGTCCCAGTAGCGCGGGGTCGCGCCCGAGGTGTGGGCGGTGATCAGCACGTTTTCCATCTCCCACAACGGCGATTCGGCCGGCAGCGGCTCCGGATCAGTCACATCCAGTCCGGCCCCGCCGAGATGCCCTGATTCCAGCGCCGCGACCAGCGCATCGGTATCGATCACCGGACCACGGCCGACGTTGTAGATGTTGGCCCCGGGCTTCATCGCGGCGAAGGCCGCCGCGTCAAACAGTCCACGCGATTGCGGGGTGTGCGGCAGCGTCACTACCACGTGGTCCGCTTCAATCAGGCTTTCCGCCAGTTCGGCGATCCCGCACACCTTGGCGAACCCATCCGGGAGTGGCAGATCGCCCCGGCGCCGTACACCATGGACGCGCATCCCGAACGCGGCGGCGCGCCGCGCTACCTCTTGGCCGATGTCCCCGACGCCCACCACCAACACCGTTTGCCCCTGCAGTTCGCCGACTTCGCGATGGGTATCGTCGTCGCGCCAGCAGTGTGCCATCTGCGACCGCATCAGCGTCGGGAAGCGGCGGGTAAGAGCGATCATCAGGCCCAGCACGTGCTCGGCCATGTTCGGCGCCGAGACGCCGCTGGAGTTGGTCATCGTGACCCCACGCGCGGCAATCTCGGCCAAGGCATACCGCTCGACACCCGCGCCGGAGGCGTGCAGCCAGCGCAATCGCGGCGCGGATTCCAGCGTTCCCGGCTCCAGTCGCCAGCCGATCAATCCCTCGATATCGCGCAGGTCGTCCTCAGCTCGGCGTTGTCGCCACGATCATTCCCCGATCGTCCGCGCCCGCCTCTTCGCCCGGCACGATGAAGCGGATCTCGGGAAACGCCGCGCGAAACCGGTTTAACGCGTCTTCCGGCACGTCCATGGTGATGAGGACCGAATTGCAGTGGAGATGCAGGAAGCGAGTTCGTCGCACTCATGTCACCAACCGTTCCCTTCTGTCTCTGTGACTCCGAGAAACATCTCGCACTATTCGCGCGTTACGAAGATTGGGACCCGAGATCGGCCCACGGGACGGGGGCACGATGCCCATTGTGGTCTATACTCTCAGCCGGAACCCCGCTGCGTCGTGGAGACGTGATGCGCGTCCTGTTGTCGTTCCGGATTTCGTAGGCTGTGCCGCCTCGGCGGGCGGTCGTCGTGCGTGGCCATCATGCTGGCCGTTCTGGTCGCATTCTGGCTGCCGGCGGCGGCAGGGGCGCAGGAATCCGGCGACAACCGAAATGGCCCACTCCCTCGGCGTCAACCTCGTCTTTCCGGACGAAGGGATCGGCGCCGGCGAGCAGTTGTGCGTCGCGCTTCTTCCCCGGTACCAACCCAGACCTGGCCAATCCCCCGCTCCTCTCGCGCTGCCTCGACCCCGGCGGCGCCGCCGTGTCGTTCGAGGGGCTGCGCAGCGGCGACTACAGCGTACTCCTTCCGGGTCCCGGCTCGGACCTGACCGAGCCGCGCTACCAGGGACAACTCGTCGCAACGAACATCCCCGAAGACGAGCGGCTGGCTTCGTTCGGCATCGATGTCAACGTCGGTCTCGCCCCGGAGTTCGCCGGAACCACCGGCCGCGTGCAAGTCAGCGTCTTCGGCTGCCCGGCCGGGACCGACAACGGCGCCAACAAGGAAGGGTGGGCCGCCGAGTGCCAGGCGCTGGCCGGCGGCGTGCCGCTCACCCTGAGCGGCACGGGCAGCATCAACGACGCGGCATTCCAGGCCGTCACCGGTCTCTCCGGCAGACGAATCCGGGCCGGGTCGAGTTCACCGACCTGCCACCCGGCGCCTACGAGCTCGGCAGCGAGCTACCGGAAAACGTCTCCAACACCCCGGCCCTCTTCGTCGAGTCGAGCATCGACGGCAGCCTTGGCTCGCTCGAGCCGAGCGACACCCTCGCCCTGCGCCCGACCGAGACCGTCGCCGTCGACGTCTACCTGGTCCTCGACCAGGACGACGCAGCGACCGGTGAGGTGAGCATCAGCGAGCCAGCCATCACCGGCGGCATCGACGCCAGCAGCGACGACAGCTTGATCCTGCTCGACTAAAGCCGCGTCTTCAATCAGGCAAAAAGACAATCGGCGGGTAACCACCCGCCGATCGTACTTCCGACTTCCGACTTCCGACTCTCGTCCCGTCAGCCCCCGATCTGGGACATGCCGCGCACGGTTTCCCGTTCGCCTTCGGCCAAACCGTGACCCCACGGCTTGCGCCAGATAGCGGAGCGGATGGCGCGCTCCAGCATCTCGTCGTCGGCGCCGGCGCGCATCACGTCGCGCAGGTCGCCTTCGTCGGGGCGCAGCAGACAGAGCCGTAGCTTGCCATCGGCGGTGAGGCGGACCCGGTTGCACGCGGCGCAGAACGGCTCCGACACGGGCGAGATAAACCCGATCGTGCCCGGCCGCTCCAGGGATTTTCCACAGCCGGGCCGGATCGGCGGCGTCGGTTTCCACCGGCTCCAGCGGGCCGAAGCGGGCTTCCAGCCGCTCCTGCGTCTCTTCGGAACTGACCAGCCCCTCGTCGTGGACGTCGCCCACTCCTTCCAGCGGCATGATTTCCAGGAAGCGCACCTGCCAGGGGCGATCGAGCGTCAGCGCCGCCATCTCCCCGACCTCGAAATCGTTCTGGTCCTTGACAACGACCGTGTTGAGCTTGATGGGCCGCAGCCCCGCCGCGTCGGCGGCCTCGATGCCCTGCCAGACCAGATCGAGCCGCCCGCCGCGGGTCATCGACTTGAAGCGATCCGGGTCGAGGGTGTCGATGGAGACGTTGACCCGATCCAGCCCCGCCTCGGCCAGATCATCGGCCAGACGCCCCAGCAGCAGGGCATTGGTCGTCATCGAGACTTCCTTGATGCCGGGAAACGACTTGATCCCCCGCACCAGCTCGACGATACCGCGCCGGATCGTCGGCTCGCCGCCGGTGAGCCGCACTTTCGTGACGCCGACCCTGGCGAACAAACCGATCAGGCGCAGCAGCTCATCATCGGTGAGATGCTCGTCCTTGGGTTGGAACTTCATACCGAGGGCCGGCATGCAATAGACGCAGCGGAAATTGCAGCGGTCGGTTAGCGAGATGCGGAGGTATGTCATCGCCCGGCCAAAGGCGTCCTTGGCAACGCCCGTTTCCGGCGCGGCAGCCGTCCCGATCGGGAAGAGCCGAATCGGGCTGATTGTGGGCCTGCTTGCCGCCACCATTCACGCGCTCCCGTGGACTGCCAGCAGCACAACCTGCCGGACTATTCAACCATTGACTATTGGCTGGAAGGGTAGCATCGAAGATGAGGGCAGTCAACGGCTGGGCCCAACTTGGCAACGGAATGCCAGTCACGACCGCACCGGCTTCACGGATGTGGTGCAATTGTCCCAGAGTCCGTTCGGGAGCCCAAGAGGGCCAACCTGCACCACGGGAAGGACACC
The DNA here is from genome assembly GCA_963762985.1 of uncultured Chloroflexia bacterium. GTDB lineage: Bacteria > Chloroflexota > Chloroflexia > Thermomicrobiales > UBA6265 > JACCXM01. The sequence goes on along the minus strand of CAVXMK010000025.1, from coordinate 116,281 downwards.
GATTGAATCTCAGCGCAACACCAGCGGAATCGACCATCCAGCGGCCATTGACGCCCAAAGCGCGAGCATTGCTGCACGAGTGGGTTGAAAGCGAAAGCCTGCGCAAGCACTGCGAGGCCGTCTCTGCCTGCCTGCGCTACGTCGCCCGCCGCGACGGCGAGGACGAGGATTTCTGGGGCGCGGTCGGTCTGCTGCACGACATGGACTTCGAGAAACACCCGAATCTCGAACTGGCCCCGGATGGCCATCCCTTCGTCGGGGTTGCCTACCTGCGCGACAACGGCTGGGGGGAGACCGTCTGCCGCGCCATCCTCAGCCACGCCGACTACAGCGGGGTGGAGCCAGAATCCGCGCTCGAGAAAACCCTCTGCGCCGTCGACGAACTGAGCGGGTTCGTCATCGCCGTGGCCCTGGTGCGCCCGGACAAGAGCATCCACAATGTGGAGGTGAAATCGGTGCGCAAGAAGTTGAAGGACAAGGCCTTCGCCGCCAAGGTCAGCCGCGACGAGATCGCGCACGGCGCCGAGCGCCTTGGCGTGCCAATGGACGAGATGATCGCGGAGGTCATCGCCGGGCTGCGCGTGGAAGCGGTGCGTCTCGGTGTCGACGGCACGCCAACTCCGATCGCGTAGGGAGGGGAACGTACTATGCCCGATGGCACGGCATCGAGCGCTGCTTGACACGCGTCGCGTGCGGTGTAGATTGGGGATGCCCGTTACCGCCGAAGTGGAAACACGGACCCGCCGACTTCACCATAGCCGGCTCCACAAGGGGATATCAGATGGACGGCAACCGCTTCGACCGCATGACCCGAACGCTCTTCGCGAGTCTCCCACGGCGCGACGCCGTCAGGGCGCTCGCCGGCAGCAGTGTCGCGGCAGTTGCCGCCCGGATCAGCTTGCTTGAGGCGGATGCCCGGAAACGACGCTGCCGCAAACAGGGGCGTCGCTGCGGCAGCAAGAAGAAATGCTGCGGCAACAAACTCAAATGCCAGAACATTACCAAGCCCGAATGCGATCACGTCACCGGCAAACGCTGCTGCGGACTGGCACGCGCCGTATGCAGCAACGACCCAGGCCACAACCACTGTGATTGCTGCGACGGTTTCTTCTGCAGCGGTACCAGCGGCCCGGGGCACTGCCAGAGCACTCAGACATAGGCGATTCAGCGACGGTTCGTCCCGAGGGGTCGGGGCCGACGCGGTCTCCAGCGGCGGCTCCTCGGAAGACTCGCCACTGCTGAGCCGTCCAGATGGTCGCGGATCACGTCGCGCACCTTGGGTAGCGCGTCTGCGGATTCGAGGTAGGCGATGCGCCGGCGGAATGCAGCACGGTGGACTGGCCCGTCTCCAAGCTCCAACGCCTCGATCAGCAGCGCAGAATCGATGTGCTGCGGCAGGGTGCGGCAGCGATCGAGATGCCCAGACTGCCATAAATCGATCATCGTGCGCAGACATTTCAGACACCGGCCGCAGTTGTATTCCGTGCCGTACCCAGGACAGACCCGCACCGTGTCGAGGAAGAGATCGGAGCGGGTGTTGAACCAGGTCTTGTCGATGGTGTCCATCTCGCAGCCGTCATGCAGCACGGTCAGTGTTTCGCTCGACCAGAGCGGATCGAGCAGCGGATGCGTGCCCCACGGGGCGAGCACGTCGTAACTCGCCGAGGCCGCGATCAGCACTCGCTCGAACAAGCCGTCCAGCGCCAGGGCGACGGCTGCCATCGCACCGCCGTGGACGATGGTCCAGGGCGCCAGCCACGCGGTGACTCGCCTGACGTTGGTCTGCACCGGAAGGAGCGTGGTCTGGGTCTCGGCAGCAACCCGGCGCAAGTTCGCCAGCATCACCGGGGCAAAACCGGTATCCGCCTCTTCATCGGTTACGTCGAAACCCTGGACGGAGATCAGGTGCGTCACGATCTTGCCCTTGGGCCAATCACGCCGGTTCTTCAACAGGCTGTAGAACGAGTCAACGCCGAGGGAGAAAAACAGACCGATTCTTCGCGGCTCGGTGGTCGCTGGTCGTGGGTCGGCGCGGGAATCCGCATCAACGGCAATGCGATGGGCGCGGCGATCGAACGCGGCGTAGATCGCCTGAATCTCGGGCAGCGCCTTCAAGAGCTTGGGCGATGCCACCCCCGGCACCGAGAGGCGTTCGCTCGTGCGCATCGCCGCGACGAGCAATGCGGCAATGAACGGATCCCCGTTTTCTTCGCTCAGGAACGGCCGGCACCAGGCGGGATACTGGAACCACAGGTCGAACGGCGCAAACCATTCGTCGTGATCTTCTTCGCGCTCGGATGTCACCCGCGCCTCGAGCCGGCACCCATCGTTCACATCGACGATCGCGACATCGGACACGCGCATGGGGCTTCCCCGCCTGGGACTGGGTCAAAGCGGTCACGGACTCATATCGAGCTGCATCCGAAGCAGTCGCGAAACACTCTGCCGCACCCGCTCAGGCGCAATCGCGCCGCTCTCCATACGGCCGGTGAGGTGTTCGACCAGCGCCTCCAGCTCGGCGTTGAGAATGACATAGAGCAAGAAATCATTCCCCGCCGCCACCGCCAGATCCACAATGTCCAGCGGACCCCACTCCCCGAGTGCGCCCATCCCGAGATCGTCACTGACAACCACACCGTCAAATCCGAGATCCTCTCGCAAGATCCGAATCGCGACTGGCGAAAGGGAGGCTGGGAGATCGTCCCAGGCGGGAACCATCAGATGACCCAGCATCACCATCGGCACCCCAGCATTCACCGCGGCGCGAAATGGCAGCGCGTCTGCATACCACCAGACATCCGCGTCGACATCGAGAATCGGCAGCGCCAGGTGCGAATCACCGGCGACCCGGCCGTGCCCCGGAAAGTGCTTCGCGCAATGCAACACGCCGCTCCCCGCAATCCCATCGAGGTAGGCAACGACGTCTTCCGCAACGGCTGCCGGGTCGGAACCAAAGGCTCTCCCCGCCATGAAGCTTTCGGGCGAAAAGGCTATGTCCGCCACCGGGGCGAAGTTCACGTTGAACCCGTAGTCGGCCAGGAGATCCGCGCGGGACCGCGCCAGGGCCGAGATGTCGTGGCTGGACAGGTTGCCCATCGCCGCCGCGTCTGGCGCGGGATCATCGGCGATGCGGCTCACCGCCCCGCCTTCCTGGTCGAGCGCCACCAGCGGCGGCAGGGCCGGGTTCGTCTCGTGGATCGCCGCCACGAGGGTTCGTACCTCGTCCGACGTGCCGAAGTTGTTTCCGACGAGGATCACCCCACCCGGTTTCAAGGCGCGCAGCAATGCATCTTCGTCCGCCGTGAGGGCCGTCCCGGAGATCGGCAACATGAACATGCGCGCCGCCCGTTCGCGGGGCGTCATCACCCCCACGATCGCGTCCACGTCGAGCTCCTGGGCTCCCATGCTGGAAAACCTCGTTCTCGACAGCCCACCGCCCACCGCTCCGGCAACGAAATGCCGCCGCGACAGACGAAGACCTGCCGGCGCCTTCATCAGGACGATTCCTCCTGGGCAACCAGCGTTGGCTGCACGCGCCGCCAGCGCGGCAGCGCCCCTGTGAGCTCCCCGGAGCGCACCCGTGGGTGCCGGCTGTAATATCCGACGAAGATGGCCATCGCAACCGCGGAAAAGACGACCAGGTTGAGAAATGTCACCTCGTACCCCATGCGCACGATGAGGATGCCGGCCAGCAGACTGGCCCCGGAGTAGCCCAGGTTCCACGCCGCTGACCGCAGTCCGTAAACGCGCGACCTGGCCCGTGGCGGCAGCACCTCGGCGATGAACGTGGAATCGATCGGCCAGGCCATCGAGATGCTCGTCTGCCGCACGATGTGCGCCACCGCGGCCAGTGGCAACCCCGGCGCGACGATGAGCGCCAGATAGAAGGGGATCACCGACAGGCGAACGACCGCCACCCCCCAGAGCGAACCCAGATGCCGCGACACGACCGGGGCCAGCAGGCCGATGAGCGCGGCGCTGAGCCCGCCCAGGGCGTAGATGTACCCCACTAAGGTCGCGTCGGCGCCAAGCGTCGTCAGGTAGACGTTGTAGAACGGGATGACCATCCCGGCCCCTACAGCCATCAACCCCCCAACCAGGACGAAGACCGTCATGTCCCGGCGCACGCGGCGCCGCTCGTGGGGATCGGTCGCCTCCTTGGCGGCGGTGGGATCGGGGAGTCCATGGCCCCTGCGGGCCGGCCCCATCCGGAACATCGGCACCAACCCGAGGGCCGCAATCAACGTGCCCGCGATCAAGGTCCAACGATACGTCGTCGCATCCTGACCGGGGAGGACGCGTGGCAGGAAGCCGCCCAGCAACGATCCAATGGTGGTTGAGAGCGAGATGACCGAGAAGGCCAGGGTGGAGATGTACTGCCGCTCGCTGTGCTTCGCCCAGGCGATGATGAACGGCATGGTGGAGGTAAACAGATACGCGAGCCCGATCCCGGAGACAGCCGAGAGGACCAGCAGGATCCGCGGCTGTTCGGCGAGGGCCAGCCCGAGCGAGGCGACGAGAAAAACCGATACGCCGGCCACGATGGCTCGCCAGATACCCAACCGGTCGAGGACGGTCCCCATCGTCGCCGCCCCGCCGGCCATGGCCAGCGTCTGCGCCGCGCTGAAAGCCCCCATGTCGTCCTCGCGCAGCCCCAACTCGCGCAGATAGAGGTTGAAGATCAGAGCGAAGACGCCCCACCCGACGTTCGCCAACAGGTTGTACAGCAGAAAGAGGCGGATGTCCCGGCTGAAGTTGAATTGGCGGCGCAGGTACCCGAGCGGAACCGCGAGCACTGTTTCACCTCGGGTACGGCAGCGGCGCGGACGCGGCGGGCGACTCCGCGGAGTATATGCCGCTCTCTGCCGCGGCGGTACACTCGTGCCCTGGCATCGGTGGGAAATCGGCGGAGCGAGGAGAGTACATGGGGAGCTCTGACACAGTGCGCGTTGGCCTGGCGGGACTGGGACGATTCGGCAAGCTCCACGCCGCGGTGCTGGAACGTCTGGCTGGGGCCGAGCTCGTTGCCGTCTGCGATCCGCAAGCGGACGAGGTTGCCGCGGTGACCGCCCGCAACGATGGCGTCGCCGGTTTTGGCGACTTCCAGGCGATGCTCGACGGGATCGATCTTGACGCGGTCTTCATCGTCACGCCGGAACCGCTCCATCCCGAGCAGGCCCTGGCCGCCATCTCCCGTGGCATCGCCACGTTTGTCGAAAAACCGCTGGCGATGACCGCCGCTGAGGGGGAGCAGATTGCGGAGGCCGCGTCCGAGGAGGGCGTGCCTCTCCAAACCGGTCTGGTCGTGCGTTTCGACGTGCAGCACGCCCTGTTGAAAGCCCAGATCGCGCGGGGCGATCTGGGCCAGGTCGTTTCGCTGCGCACCAAGCGGAATATCTCCAGGGCCTGGTTCCCCGAATACGGCTACCGCGCCCACCCCATCTACGAAACCGCGATTCATGACATCGACCTCCTCCTGTGGTACGCCGCCAGCCCGGTGAAGAAAGTGCAGGCAGTCGAACGCCATGTCTCCGGCCTGCGCTACCCGGATGGGTGCTGGGCGCTGCTGGAGTTCGCCAGCGGCGCGGTCGGCTTCGTCGAGACAAGCTGGTTCATTCCGGCAGGCGCCCCCGCGAACGTCGTCACTCCGACCTGGCACGGCACCATCGACGCCGAGATCGAGGTCATCGGCGAACTGGGGACCGGGCGCATCCGGTTGCTCGACGGGCCCCTGTCACTCTGGAGTCCTGACTACACGGCGATGCCCGAAACTGGGCTCTGGCCAGAAGCGGGCGGCACTATTGCCGGCGCCTTGCGGGAAGAAGTCGCCCACTTCATTGCGCGGGTGAGCAATGGCGCACCGGAATCGACCGCGTCGGTCGCCGACGCGGTCTCCGGTCTCCGCGTGGCCGAGGCCATCGTGCAATCCGCCGGGAGCGGGACGGCCGTCACACTCAATGCGAAGTCTTGACCTAGATGCGCAACCCCACCGGTCGTGTCATGCTGCAAGTGAACGAAGTGAAGCATCTCGGCTCACCACCGGATCCGTCCGGAGAGAACGAGATTCTTCGGCTTCGCCTTCAGAATGACACGATTCCCGTGTCGCGGATCGCCAATAAGCTTGGCCGGATCGTCCGGCAAACCAGGAGACTTCGGTGATCGATCTGTCCAGCGATACCCAGACCCGACCCACCCCGGCCATGCGCGAGTTCATGGCCGCCGCGCCCGTCGGCGACGAGCAGCTCCGCGAGGACCCCTCGGTCAACCAATTGCAGGAGATGGCCGCCGCGCTGACCGGCAAGGAAGCCGCCCTCTTCCTCCCCTCAGGCACCATGTGCAACGCCATCGCCTTCTGTCTCAACGCCAACCGCGGCCAAGCCGTCATCCTCGACTGGGACGCCCACCCGAACCAGTCCGAAGCGGGCGGCCCGGCATGGCTTGCCAACGTCATGCTGCGCCCCGTGGCGGGACCGCGCGGCATCTTCAGCGTCGATCAAATTCGCCCGCTGCTCAACAAGGGAGGCACCCACGCCGCGCGCACCGCATTCATCTCCGTCGAAAACACGACCAACCGCGGCGGCGGCGCGATCTGGCCCCTGGAGCGCTTGGCCGAGATGCGCGCCCTCGCCGACGAACACGGCATGCGGGTGCACATGGACGGGGCGCGTCTCCTCAACGCGGTCGTGGCCTCGGGTCACTCGGCGGCGACATTTGCGTCCTTCGCCGATTCGGTCTGGATCGATCTTTCCAAAGGGCTGGGGGCACCAGTGGGTGCGGTGCTCGCCGGGAAGCGCGAGTTCATCGAACGCGCCCGCCTGCTGAAGCACATGTTCGGCGGAGCGATGCGGCAGGCGGGAATCATCGCCGCCGGCGGCATCTACGCCTTCGAGCACAATATCGAGCGGCTGGCGGAAGACCACGCCAACGCCCAATTCCTGGCAGAGGGTCTGGCCAGCATCCCTGGCGTGAAGCTCGTTTACGACTCGGTGCCGACCAACATCCTCTTCGTCGATGTCTCCGGCACCGGCATGACCCCGCAACAGGTCGAGCGCGGCATCAACGCCCTCGGCGTGCGCATGGGCGGCGGCTACGACGGGGCCAAGGTCATCCGCGCCGTCACCCACCTCGACGTGACCCGCGAGGACTGCGCCACGGCCATAGAAGCGGTGCGCCAGGTCTGCGCCGCAGGCCCAGGCGGAAACCCAGCGGATCGAGAGGCCGGGCAGGAAGCTTCACTCGTCCACTGACTGAAATCCGCGGCGGCTTCCCACGGTCGTTGCGCCGCTGGGGATTGACTTCCTCACCTTCGGTCGCCATGATGGCGGCGTCGATCACGGTCGCATTCGACGCGCCGGCCACGTGCATCCCTCTCATCGGCCCAGCGCCAAGCCACCTTTAGCGTCCCCATACCCCTGCTCCACCCATGTGCTCACGTCTTCCCTACCGTCCCTTCAAGGAGCAAGCCCATGAACCCCGTGCGTTTCGACTGGTGGACGAAATCCCTGGCCCGCGCCGGATCGCGTCGCGCCGTGCTGCGAACGTTCGCCGCCGGCGGGGTCGCGGCGCTCGCGCGGGTTGGGCTTGTCGAGGTGGCCGCCGCCTGCCGCAAGAACGGCAAGAAGTGCAAGAAGAGCAAGCAGTGCTGCTCGAAGAAATGCAAAGGCAAGAAGTGCCGCTGCACACCACTCAAGGGAACCTGCGCCGGCGCTGGCGCCGACCACGTCTGCTGCCCGAATCCCGGGGCCACGGTCGGCTGCTCGTTCATGATCAACAAACCTCAGTGCGGACCAAATGGCTTTCAATGCCTGCGGGGCGCCAATAGCCCGTGCAGCGACGACTGCCAGTGCGGGGGCGAGCTGGAGTGCGAGGGAAGCCCGGCCGCCCGATGCTGCATCGGGCTCGGCAACTCGTGTACGGCAGGATCTCTGGATGCGGTCTGCTGCTCCGAGCACTGCGGCTGCACCACCCCCCGGGTCATGCACCTGCCGCTTCGCCAACTGCCATAACCCAGGCCAGGCCTGCTCGCTGCTGCACACCCAATGCTGCGACGGGGTGTGCAGCTCCGGCAAGTGCTGCCAATCGCAAGGGTTAGCCTGCGCGTCGACGCCGCAGTGCTGCGCCGGTCTCTTTTGCGATGGCGGATTCTGCGATACGCCGTAGGCCAGTGGCGCTGGGGCAACGAACGAGGGCCGCGCGTGAGACGCACGGCCCCTTGCCGTCGCGCAATCCGGTCACCCCGTCGGGACGCTGCTCGCGTTCAGCGGATCGGTCCCAAGGTTGACCTCGTCGCCGTCGTAATAGCCGTCGCCGTCGCTGTCTGGGCTGTTGGGATCGGTACCGAAGGAAGCTTCATCGGCGTCGGCCAACCGGTCAGCATCGCTATCGCCGCCTCCCCCGCCGTCGGTTGCTGCCCCTTCGGCAACCAGGGGATTCGTGCCGGCGGCGATCTCCGCGCCGTCGAGGACTCCATCGAGGTCAGTGTCGGCACTCCCCGGGTCGGTGCCGTAGATCCCCGTTTCGTCGGCGTCGGAGATGCCATCAGCGTCGGAATCGGCCGCGGCAGCGGGGGCGACCGCCGGCGTTGGCGCCGCCGGAGCGGGCAAACTGAAGACATCGACGGCAGCCACCGGATCGTCGGCTTCGATGGTAATGACGTAGCCGGTGCCATCGTCGGCCAGCGGCCGATCCGCGATGAAATAGGTGGCGGTTCCCGGCAGGAGCTGGGGCTGCTGGAAGAGATACGTGCCGAGGGGCAAGTCTTCCCAAGTCACCGACCCGTCGGCGTTTAAGGTGGCCTCCTCCAGACCGATGATCTCGCCCTCCTCGGAAATCAGCCGGATATCGAACCCATCGACCGCCTGGGCGCAGTTGGCCAGGTTGAACGTTTCGATGCTGTCGATGCAGCCGAAGACGCGAACATCGATGGAGCCCTGCCGTGGCCGCGCCACGGCGGTACTGGTGACGATGGATGACTCCGTTGGCCGCGGCGTCGCCGTGACGATCGGGTCCGGGCGCGGGGTCGAAGTCGCGCGCGGGGTTGCCGTCGCCGTCGGCTCGGCGCCCGGGACCGGAGTCTCGACCTGGATGACGGATGGGGCTTCGGTTGCACTGCCCGCCGGCTCCGCCGTGCCCTGCGCCGCCGGCGTGGCTCCGTCGCTGGCCGCGAAGACGAAAACGTCCAGCGCGTGGTCGGCCATATCGGGGCCGACGGTGATCACGTAGCCGTCCCCGCCCGCGCCGTATCCGTTCTCCCCGCCGCCGTCCGATCCTTCCAGACCGCGCACCAGGAACCGGTCGAATCCTTCCTTGAAGCTCTCGGCCCGCAGAACGTATTCCCCGCCGGGGAGCCCGGTCCACGTCGGAACCCCCTGCCGCTCCGTGGAAGGTCCGACATCGCGCAGGGCTTCGCCGTCGATGGCGGCCAATTCGAGCCCGACCGCCTCCGGATCGCGCAGGCAGAGACCTGGGCTGGCCTCCGCCGGAGCCACCAGTGGCGGACAAGCGAAAACAGTCGTCTGGACCGACCCGACGGCCTGGACACTGGGCGTGGCGCCGGGTGTCCCGGCTGCGGTCGCCACCGGCGCTTCCCGGCCGATCACGGCGGCGACGAACGTCGACGGCGCCTGCCCTTCGGCGGTCAGCACGATATCCCCGGAAAACGTCGCCGCCTCACCCACGCGCAGGCTGGCCGTGGAGCCATCAGTGGCCTCGGCGCGGATCGTTCCCAGCGTGACCAGCACCAGCACCGGCGCTTCGTTGCCGATGACGGTGGTCGATTCCCCCGGCTCGAGCAGATCACGCACGAGATCGACATCCCTCGCCCCTTCGGGGGCAGCGAATGGCGCACTGGCAAAGACGGGAATGCCACCGTTCGCCTCGTCCGCCGCGTCGGGCGCGACCAGATCGATCGTGAACACGCCGGCCGGACGCTCGCCAGTCGGCACGAGGCGGGACGACTGCGCATCGCGGAACGCCGCTTCCGCTGGAGCGAGCAGCGCCGATTGTCCCCCGTGTTCGACGAGCACCCCCCCGGTATCGACGAGGAGAAACCCCGCCTCACCCGCGGGGATCTCCGCCGCACTCCCCGGCTCGAGCGAATGGAACACGGTCCGCCACGCCGTGTCACCAGACAATGAAGTGATGCCTTGGGCGATCACCTGCGCGTGCCCGCTAGCGGGAGAAAAGATCTCTCCAGTTTGGCGTGCTCGCGCAATGAGGCCCAGACCGGGAACACTCGTGAGGGCCAACACTAGCGAAAGGGCGAGCAACGTCCGCCGATCTAGGCGCAATGTCATTGCAGCGTTCCTGTCACGCGCGAGCGAGTCAGCGCGAACCGATCGAATGCGGGCATCAGTCCATGCTACCGCACGGCGGCAGCTAACGGGGACACGGCTTACGCGGGTCGGCAGCCGCTGGCACAACTTCTAGTTGGGCGAAGAAAAGACGATCTTGCGCACCTGTCCTCCGCCATCGAAGGTCGCGTAGTAGAGAGCAAACTCAGGGGCAGGACCAAACGCAAGAAGCGTTGGGCCAGCAAAAAGCGGCAGGCCCGAGGCAAAAACCTCGGTAGGCTCTCCAGGTGCTTCATCGGTCAAGATGAATATCCTCCCGCACCTGAAGTCTGCAAACAGGTAGTCGCCGTCGAGTTCCTCGGGCCAGCCAGCGTCGTCCGGGACGAACGCGCCGCCAGTGATCGTGCGACATCCCACAAAGGGGTCGATCTGGTTCACGAGTCGATATGCGAAGACCGGTTGTTCGAACCGATTGTCGGGCGCGCAATTGGTGACCGAACCAACTTGGCATGGACCTTCTCGTATGTTCCAGCCGTAGTCGGCGCCCGCTTGACCTTCGTCAATCTCTTCCCAGGCGCCAGTACCAACATCGTTGATGAAGAAGCGCTGGGCGCCGCTGTCATCGTTCGGATCGAACGCGATGCGGAAAGGATTGCGGAGTCCGGTGGCGAAGATCTCCTGACAGACTGGCCCCGAGCGATTCCGGCGCCGCTGCCTCCTTCGCTTCTTCTTTTTTTTCCGGTGACTTTTCTTCTCGGCCGTAACGCTTTTCCCTTGAGATTCCAGCACTGGCGAGCCACTGCACCGCCGCGTCCCTGATCCAGTGAATGGATTGCCGGAAGGGATGTCGCCGTCACGCTGGATACGGAGGATTTTCCCGTTCAAGATGTCGAGCCGTCTGGCGTTCCTATTCTCTTCCTGCGTTCGCTCCGGGTCTCGAAGATCCTGTCCACCGTCGCCAACGGATATGTAGAGCAGGCCATTGCGGTCAAACTGGAGGTCGCCTCCATTGTGGTTTCCACCTGGTGCAGGAATATTGTCAATCAGCACGCGCTCGTTACCGATGGAGCCGCTTTCGTCGATCGTGAACCGCGAAACGCGATTCGCGCAGCGCCCATCCGCTTTGCGGTCGGTGTAGTACAAAAAGATGTGGCCTGGTTCGTTCCCAAAATCCGGATCGACGGCGAGTCCGAGCAACCCCATCTCGTTGGCGACATCGAACGAGCAGATGCCATCTGACCCATCGTTGAGATCCAGGACTTCTTGAACCGGATCGGCTCCGCTCTGGAGATAGACCGTACCATCCTGCGCGGCGATAAGCAGATCGCCGTTTGGCAACCAATCAAATGCCGTGGGCTGGCCAAGGCCGTCTGCGACCGGCTTATCATCAAACTCTGGAGGAAGGTTGTCGAACTCCGCGAGTGCTTCCGCCGGCAGGAGCAGACCGACAACCACGGCAAGCACCACAATCACCGTGAGTTTGCTCTTCATCGTGGCTGAGAGTCCTTCACGGGCGGTATCGCCGAATGACGACGCGATTCTGAGCACGATCCAGGCCAGGGATTGCTTAGGCGCCTGCCATGATCTCGCTTAAACGTTCGTCTACGTAGCGCGTATGGATTCGTCCCGCCGCAAAATCCTCCCCGGCGAAGACACGCTCCAGGAACGGTATGTTCGTCTTGACTCCCTCAACGACCGTGCCGGCGAGCGCCTCTCGCATCGTCTGGATCGCCGCGTCCCGGTCTTCCCCCCAAGCGATGACTTTGGCGATCATCGGATCGTAATAGACGGTCACCTTCGTCCCGGCCCGCGCGCCCGTGTCGATGCGCAGATTCGGCAGCCCCGGGAAATCGAGCCGCGTGATCTCCCCTGGCGAAGGCATGAAGTTCCGCTCCGGGTCCTCCGCATACACTCGCGCCTCGATGGCGTGCCCCCGCGCCGCGATCCCACCCTCCGGCACGGAGAGTGGCAGACCGGCCGCGACGCGCACCATCTCCCGCACCAGATCGACGCCGGTCACTTCTTCCGTCACCGGATGCTCGACTTGCAAGCGCGTGTTCATCTCCAAGAAAGAGAACTCGCCGTCGTCCGTCACGAGGCACTCGATCGTGCCGGCGCTCTGGTAGCCCATGTGCCGCGCCAGCGCCACCGCCGCCTCGCCCATGCGCTCGCGCAGCTCCGCCGAGACGGCCGGCGATGGCGTCTCCTCGATGATCTTCTGGAACCGGCGTTGCAGCGAGCACTCCCGCTCGCCCAGATGCACCACGTTCCCCAACCGATCGCCCAGCACCTGGATCTCGACGTGACGCGGCGCGGGAGAAAAGAACTTCTCCACATAGACGGTCGTGTCACCGAACGCCCGGCCTGCATCCCGTCGCACCCCTTCCAGCGCGGCCTCGATCGCCACTTCGTTGCTCACCACACGCATGCCATAGCCGCCGCCACCCGCCGCGGCCTTGATCGCCACCGGGTAGCCCAACTCGGCGGCCACCGCCGCGATCTCCCCAGCGTCAGCCAAAGGTTCTTCGGTCCCCGGCACGATGGGCACCCCGGCCGCCTTAGCCGCCTGGCGTGCCGCGATCTTGCTCCCCATCGCCTCGATCGCCGCGGCCGGTGGCCCGATAAAGGTGATCCCTTCCTCCGTGCAACGACGCGCGAACCCGGCATTCTCCGACAGAAACCCGTAACCGGGATGCATTGCATCGACCCCGGCCTCACGGGCAATCTCAAACAGCCGATCCTGGTTGAGGTAGCTCTGCGCCGGCATCGCCGGCCCGAGATGGAACGCCTCGTCCGCCGCCTCGACGTGCATCGCTCCCGCATCCGCATCGGAATACACCGCCAGCGACGGAATACCCATCTCGCGCAACGTCCGCGCCATGCGCACCGCGATCTCTCCACGGTTGGCGATAAGAACCTTTCGGAAGAGTGGATCGGGTTCGGTCATGAGTTCCCTCTGGACGTCCCCTCATCCCAGGCCCTTGTCCTCGTGCCTGGGGAGAGGGGAGCATGGTGGAGGCACCGTAGCCCGCATCACGAGCCCCTCTCCCATCGCAATGGGAGAGGGGTTGGGGTGAGGGGTCGTTCGGATTGGCGTGAGGACAGAATCACGAAAACCGCGCAATCACCGCCCCCGTATCAATCTCATCCCCCTCACTGACCAGCACCTCCGCCACCGTCCCATCGCTCTCCGCCGGCACCGGGATCTCCATCTTCATCGATTGCAACGTCACCACCGGATCACCAGACGCGACGGCATCCCCCGGCTTGACATGAACGGTCGCCACCAGCCCCGGCAGTGGACTCAGCACCTCGGCCATGTTCCCTCTCCTCCCTTTTCTCAATCCGAATTGGCATCAAACCGGCACTGTCGTCGCCGCAATCGGCGCAATTTCGACCCCGGCCTCTTCCAGCCGCTGCCGCACCCGCCGCGCCACCTCGCCCGAGTTCGGCGCGTCGCCGTGAATGCAGATCGACTGCACCGTCAGCGGCAACGTGCCACCCTCAACCGTCCCCACCTCATTCTCGGTGGCCAGCCGCACCGCGCGCCGCGCCACCTCCTCCGGATCCCACGCGCCCTTGTTGCGCTCGATAACGAGACTCCCGGCATTGTCGTAGTTGAGATCGACGTACCCCTCGCGTACGTACCCGACGCCGGCTTCCTGCGCCAGACTAGGCTCGATCTCGCCCATGCCGTAGAGCACGACCCCGTCGCCCAGGGCCTTCACCGCCCGCACCAGTGCGGCAGCCAGCCCCTCATCGGCGGCGCTCATGGTGTAGAAGGCCCCGTGCGGTTTGACGTGCTGCAAACGCCCACCCGAGGCCTCGGCGAACGCGCGCAGCGCCCCGGCCTGGTACATGGTGTAGTCGTAGATCTCGTCCGGGCTCACCTGCATCCGCCGCCGCCCGAACCCGAGCAGATCGGGCAGCCCTACGTGCGCCCCGATGCCGACGCCTTTGTCCACCGCCATCTCGACCGTGGTCCGCATTACCGCCGGATCGCCACCGTGCCAGCCGCAGGCGATGTTGGCCGAGGTGATGACCTCCATCAGATCGGCGTCGTTCCCGAGCTGCCAGCGCCCGTAGCTCTCGCCCATGTCGGAGTTCAGATCGATCGTTCGTGCCATGTCACACCCGCTCCAGACTCGACTCGTCGATCAGTGCCTCGGTGGCGCGGGCGAGATCTGCTGCTTCGTCGATGGAAACTTGCTTGAAGCGGATGTGGTCCCGCCCCGGCACCATCTGCCCCAGCTTCCACATCGCCCCGTACGCCACTCCCGCGGCACAGACGAACCCGCCCAGCGTCGGCCCATCGACGCACAGGATGATCGGCTGATCGCCGGAGATATTCACTGCCCCGACCGCATAGCCATTGTCCAGGATGTTGGAGGGATGCCCGCCCGCAACCCCGCCGGTCTTGCGCGCCCACTGCCAGCCATGTGGCTCCAGCCTGTAACCCATGCGGTTCGAGTTGCGATCCAGCTTCCAGTTGTGGCTGAAGAAGTGGTCATAGTCATCCCAGGTCCAGTAGTCGGGCGCGGCCTGCGGCCCCGGCACCGCCTCCAGTTCCCACTCGGCGGTGTAGGTCGGCACCACGTCCGACTTCACCCGCCGGCCGGCGACCTGATCCGGGATCAGCCGCGAAGCGCCGATCGGGAGGCCGTCGCCTTTCTTGAGCGCCCTTCCCTCAAACCCACCGATCCCGCCTGGCACGTACGTGGCGCGGCTCCCCATGTACTCCGGCACGTCGACCCCGCCCAGCACCCCGAGGTACGAACGAAACCCCGGTCCGTTCACCGTCCCCAGGGCCAGCGTCTGCCCCGACCGCACGTGATAGGACCGCCACAGCTCGATCGGCTCGCCGTCCAGCTTCGGCTGCATGTCCGCCCCGGTGACCGCGATCACCGCGTCCTCGTCGAACCGCGCCTGAAAATTCCCGGCCGTGACCTCCAGCCCGGCCACCTCCGGACCCATCCCGACCAGCAGGTTCGCCATACGAAACGCCAGGTTGTCAAACGGCCCCGCCGGACAGATCCCCTGGTCGAGCAACCCCTGCCGCCCCGGGAAATCCTGCACCGTCGTCTGGATACCCCCCTCCAGCACCTCGATCATGCGTCGCTCCTGTGGCTATCGCCCATTCGCCGTAGGGGCACGGCATGCCGTGCCCGAAAGCCCCTCTCTCATCGCAATGGGAGAGGGGTTGGGGTGAGGGTCGCTAGGGAACAGGCGTCCGCTCCGCCGCCTCCTGCTGCCGCCGCTTGAACGCTTCCGTTTCCGGTCTGATCTCCTCCAGGCGAGCCAGATACTCCCCCACGTTCAGCTCACCGTCCTCAATCTGGTACTGATACGAGCCGTCGTAAACCTTTTCCCGCAGCGCGATCAGCTCTTCGTCGTCGATACGGGTGAAGGAGACCCGGTCCCCCGGCTTCATCAGGATCGGATTGTCGGCGAAGGCCGGGTTACGCTGCTGCGCATCGTAGATGGGAATCGTGCGCCCGATGAGCTGATACCCCCCCGGAGACGGCACCGGGTAAATGGCCAGGCACGGCCCGGCGATACCCACCGCCCCTTCCGGCGTCCAGGGCCGGGTCGGGTTGTACTTCGGGATCACCACCGCGTAGCGCGGGTCGAGCGGGAACATGAACGGCAGCCCAGGGAAGAATCCGTTGGCGGCGTTCCACCAGGGCGTGGCCATCAGGTACTCGACAAACTCGTCGGCATCCCGCAGCCCGTTGTACTCCGCCGCGTAGTCGATGTTATTGCCGTCCCGGATGTTCGGCGCGTCCTTGCGAATGAACTGCACGTACTTGGCAATATCCGCCCGCGTCCACTGGTCATTGACCGCCAGCGGCAGACTGATCTCCCGGCTGGGGATGATCAGATCCTCGACCGGCGGCAACGCCGCGTAGTGCCGATCCACTTCCGCGATGAGATCGCTCGGCTTGAGCACCGTGCTGTCGTAATGAACGAGGATCGACCGCAACGCCGGGATCGTCTCAATGACCCCGTTGATTCCCGCGTCCTTGAGCGCCTGGTTGAGTCCCAGCACCCGGAAGTTCAAGGTGAGGTCGAGCTCCATCGGCCCGAACTCGACCAGCAGAAAACGGTCCCCCGCCGAGCGGTAGACCGCGCCCGGACGCCCGTCCCGCGCCGGGGTCTCCGCCAGGAGCGCCGCATTCGCCCGGCCATTGGCATGCTCAACCACTGCCACCTCCCTCGTGCTGTGCCGTCGTTTGCGTAATCATGGCGGATTTTGCGCAACTGGGCTACGAGCTATGGGCTATGGGCTATGAGCCTTTGACGGCTGTCGACTCATGTGTATTGGCGCTTATGCCGCAATTGCCCCACCATCCCAAAAGCTTATAGCCCATAGCCCATAGCCCGTAGCCCATAGCCCGTCTCCTTGACAGCCTCGCTCCCCACCCCGATGATCTGCACGTTCAACACGTCGAGTTCGTCGCTCGTCCGGGACACACGGGAGGAACCCTATGTCTATTCGGTCGCGCATGATACGCATTGGCGGCCTGGCGCTCGCGGCAGCGTTCGGCATTTCGACCCTTCTGGGTAGCGCGGATACCGTCGGGTTCGCGCAGGAGGCCACGCCGCAAACCGGCTCCGCCGAGGATCTGGCCGCGGAGAACTGGACTTGGCCCGTCGAGTGGGTCGTCGATGAGCAGAAGCAGCCGGCGATGTACGAGCCCGTCGACCCGGCCGAGATCACCGAGGCCTGGAACATCTGCGTCTCCTTCCCCCACCTGAAGGACCCCTACTGGCTCGGCGCCAACTACGGCATTGCCGAGGAGATCCGCCGCGACGGCGCGAATATGGTGCTGTTCGAGGCCGGCGGCTACACCGAGCTCGATACGCAACTCAGCCAGATGGACGACTGCGTCGCCCAGGGTGCCGACGCCATCATCCTCGGCGCCATCAGCGTCGACGGCGTCAACGCCAAGGTCGAGGAGATCGTGGCTGGCGAAGCGATGCCCGGGCATCCCGGTCATCGACTTCGTCAACGGCGTCAGCTCGCCCGAAGTCTCCGCCCACGCCCTCGTCAGCTTCTACGACATGGGCCACGTCACCGGCACCTACATGAAGGACAACCTGGTCAGCGGCGACGAGCCGGTGCAGGTCGCCTTCTTCCCCGGTCCCCAGGGCGCCGGCTGGACCGACACCGCCTATCAAGGCTTCCTCGACGCCACCGAAGGGACCAACATCGAAGTCGTCGCCACCAAGTGGGGCGACACCGGCCGCGACATCCAGCTCACCCTGATCGAGGACGAGCTGCAGGCCAACCCCGACATCGACTACATCGTCGGCAACGCCCAGGCCGCCGTGTCCGGCGTGCAGGCGGTGCGCGAGGCCGGTCTCGAGGACACGGTCAAGATCCTCGCCTTCCACCAGAACCCTCCCGTCTACGATCAGCTCGCCGCGGGCGCGCTGACCGGCTCGGCCAACGACCACACCGTCATCCAGGGCCGCATGGCCGTCGACATGGCCGTCCGCCTGCTCGAAGGACAGACTCTCGATCCCAGCAACCGGGCGGGGCCGGTCATCACCATGATGACCCCGGACAACCTGGAGTCGGAATTCGTCTGGGAATCGACCTTTGCCCCGGCGGATTACCAGCCCGAATTCACGGTCGAAGCCGAATAGCAACGGGCGCGGCGCAACGGGGCCGGGCGCGGCCCGGCCCCGTTCGCACGCGGCAGCACCGATGACTGATGCACCTCCGCAATTCAGCACGGATCGTCGATTCGACCCCGCACCAGGATCTGGGCGGCGAACTCCTCCGGCTCACCTCCATCAGCAAACGTTTCCCCGGCGTCCAGGCGCTGAGCGGTGTCGATTTCGACCTGAGGCCGGGCGAAGTCCACGTCCTGTTCGGGGAAAACGGCGCCGGCAAGAGCACGCTCATCAACATCATCGCTGGCACCTTCCAGCCAGACGAAGGCGCCATGGCGCTGCGCGGGGAGACCATTCGCCTCCACTCCCCGCACCACGCCCGGCAACTCGGCATCAACGCCGTCTTCCAGGAGTTCTCTCTGGTGCCGACCCTGTCGGTCCAGGACAACCTCTACCTCGGCCGCGAGCACAACCGCGCCGGCATCCTCGACAAGGGCGCCATCGCCCGCGGCACGCGGGAGACGCTGGCCAGCTTGCAGTTCAACCTCGACCCCAGAGCCCAAGTCGGCAGCCTGTCGCGCGCCGAGCAGCAGATGGTCGAGATCGCCAAGGCGATCCAGGGCAACCCCTCCATCCTCATCCTCGACGAGCCGACCGCCTCCCTGACCGAAAACGAAGCCAACCACCTCTTCGCCCTCATCGAGCGCCTCAAGGCGCAGGGGCTGGGCATCATCTACATCACCCACCGCATGCAGGAGATTCGCCGCGTAGCCGACCGCGTCACGGTGCTGCGCGACGGCCACCTTGTGGCCACCGTAGGCGCCGGTGAGGTCTCCGAAATCCGGCTGGTCGAACTGATGACCGGCCGCACCATCGAAGCCCTCTACCCGGCGGTCGAGTACCAGCCGGGCGCCGTCATGCTCCGCACCGAGGGCCTCACCCTTCCCAGCGGTCGGGTTCACGACGTCTCGATCGAGGTTCGCGCCGGGGAAATCGTCGGTCTGGCCGGCCTCGTCGGTTCGGGCAAGTCGGAGATCGGCCGCGCCGTCTTCGGCTTGGAGCCGATCGCGCGCGGAACGATCGAAGTGGCCGGCCAGGTCGTGGCCCACCCGACCCCACGAGGCATGCTCGACCGGGGCGTCGTCTACATCCCGCCCGACCGCCGTGAAGAGGGGCTCGTCGCCATGCGCTCGGTGCGGGAGAACATGTCGCTGGCCTCTCTCGGCTTGTCCGGGTTCAGCCGGTTCGGTCTCCTGCGGCGTCGCCTGGAAAGGCTTACCGTGCGCGACATTGCGCGGCGGCTCAATCTGCGCCCCCTCAACGTCGAACGGCAGGTCGCCAGTTTTTCGGGAGGCAATCAACAGAAAGTGGTGCTCGGACGCGGCCTGACCCGCGACGTCAAGATCTTCATTTTTGACGAACCGACGACCGGGGTCGACGTCGGCGCCAAAGTCGAGATCTACGGATTCATGAAGGAGCTGTGCGAGCGCGGCGCCGCCGTGCTCCTCATCTCCTCCGATCTTCCCGAGTTGCTTCACCTCGCCAACCGCGCCTATGTGATGCACCGCGGGGAGGTCCGCACCGATCTGGTCGGCGATGCCCTGACGGAAGAGGCGACGCTTGCAAATTTCTTCGATCGAGACGCCGGTGCCGCCTGACACGCGCCAGGGCCTGGATGCAACCCGTTCCATCCAGGCAACGATCGGGTTGGCCACGGCCAGCTGGAGGCGATACTGATGACCTCGGCCCGGCTGGAGCGTGATACGCCGCGACCGACACCCTTCCTCGACGCCGCGAAGGGCGCCTTGTCATCGGTTGGCATCCTGCCGATGCTCCTCATCGTGGCCGTCATCTTCTTCGCGTCCCAGGAGGCCCGGTTCTACGGAGCCGGCAACATCACCAACGTCCTTCGCCAGTCGACCTTCCTCATCATCGTCACCCTGGGCCAGGCCCTGGTGTTGATCAGCGGCGGGTTCGATCTCTCCGTGGGCGCCGTCATCGCCGTCACGAGCGTCGTTTCCGCCCGCTACATGGCGAACTTCTACGCCGCGAACCCCGACAGCGAGGTGATGTCGGTCCTCGTCGGCATCGGCGCCGGGCTGCTCGTCGGGCTCATATTTGGTCTGGTCAACGGCATCGGTGTCGCGCGCTTCAAGGTCTCCCCGTTCATCATGACCCTGGGCATGGCGTCGGTCGGTGGCGGCTTTGCGCTCTGGTACACCGGCGGCTCCCCGGTCAGCGGCATGCCACCATTATTTACGAGGACCATGGGCACGGGAGAATGGTTCGGCATCGACGTCCCGGTCTATTTCGCGGTCGGGGCCACCCTGCTCGTCTTGTTCCTCGTCGGCGCCACGCCGTGGGGCCGATACATCTACGCGATCGGTGGCAACACCAAAGCGGCATTTCTGTCCGGCATTCCCGTCGGCGTCTACACGGCATCCGTCTATGTGATGTGCAGCCTGCTTGCCGCGCTGGCCGGCATTCTGCTGACCGCCCGCACCTCCTCCGGCGAACCGAACCTCGGCACGGAGTACCCGCTCGAATCGATCACCGCGGCCGTGATCGGCGGCGTTTCGCTGCGCGGTGGCGAAGGCCGGATCATCGGCGCTGTCCTCGGCGCAATCTTCATTCGGCTGCTGCAGAATGGCATGAACCTGATCCGCATCGAGTCCTACGTCCAGACCATCGCCATCGGCGTCATCCTCATCCTGGCGGTCGTCTTCGACCGCGTGCGCGACCGCTGGCGGGTGTGATTCGCAGCGATCGGTGGTGGCGTCAACTCGTCATAGGTGTCATTCTGAGCCCGTGGGCGAAGAATCTCGTTCCCTGCATCCGGCTAGCCTTCGAGCCGAGATGCTTCACTTCGTTCACTTGCAGCATGACACGGGGAGCGGTGGCGATCCGTGCACCAATTCAACGCGAGGCATGAGCCATGGACAATCGCCCCAGCATCGGCATCGCGGGTCTGGGCCGCATGGGCCAACCCATCGCGGCGAACATCCTGAACGCCGGCTTCCCGACCATCGCCTGGAACCGCACCCCCGACAAGGCCGCCGACCTGCTCAAACGTGGCGCCCGATGGGCGGACAACCCCTCCGCGTTGGCGCAGGCAGCGGACATCGTCCTCACCAGCTTGGCCGATCCCGCCGCCGTGGAGCGCGTCTACTTCGCCCCCGATGGCCTCCTCGCCAATGCCAGGTCAGACACCATCCTCATCGACCTGTCGACCGGTTCTCCGGACATGGCCCGGCGCATCGCGGCTGCCGCCCAGGAGCGCGGCGCGACCTTCCTCGACGCCCCCGTGGCCGGTTCGATCCCTGCCGCCACCTCCGGCCAGCTCGGCATCATGGTC
This sequence comes from uncultured Chloroflexia bacterium, assembly GCA_963762985.1. Lineage (GTDB taxonomy): Bacteria > Chloroflexota > Chloroflexia > Thermomicrobiales > UBA6265 > JACCXM01. Next base: position 95,011 of record CAVXMK010000025.1, on the reverse strand, counting down.
GGCGGTGATCGGGCGGCCTTCGACCGCTGCGCGGATGTCTTCGCCGCCATCGGCAAGGCCGCCTACTACCTCGGACCCAACGGCAGCGGCGCCATCATGAAACTCGTCGCCAACGGCATCTTGGCCACCATGGTGCAGGCACTAGCCGAAGGTGTCGCGCTCGGCGAAAAGGCTGGCCTGGCCCCCGCCGACATCTTCACCGTTTTGAACGCCTCCTCCGCCGCCGCGCCGGTGATCGCCGCCAAGGCCGCCGCCGTCTCCGAGCGGTCCTATCTCCCCGCGGCCTTCACCCTGGCCCTCATGCAGAAAGACCTCTGGCTGGTCCTCAGCCTCGCCAACGAGCTGCAAGCGCCGATGCCCGCCACGGCCATCGCCCACGACATGGTGCTGGCCGCCAACGCCACCGGCAAGAGCGCCCTCGATTTCTCCGCAGTTGCCCTGCTCATGGAAGAGTTGGCCGGCACGCGAGAGCCGTAGCGCCACCCCACACCCCAACCCCACTGCCGGCACGCACCGCCAGGGAAGGTATCGGGCAACCGTGCCACCCCACCCCACCCCGCCAAGTTGGCATTCTTGGCACACTTGGCATTCTTCCCCCGCACGACGCGCAGGGCGGAGAGCGCCACGGCCTACGCCCGGCCAGTAGCAGCGCCGTGCCAACGTCGCGTCATTCTGAGCCCGGAGGGCGAAGAATCTCGTGCCCCGCGACCACGCTGGCGATGGACCGAGACGCTTCGCTCCGCTCACTTGCAGCATGACACGACGCGCGCACGCCCCGTAGCGCAACGGAAAAACGCAGCGGGGGCGCCGAACGCCCCCGCTGGTGAAATCCTATCCTGTTGCCGTCCGAGGATCCTGAACCCTTGCCGCTACCTCAGTCTTCGTCCTCACGCCACGCCGGCAGCACCGCAACCAGAATCATCACGGGCGAGCTCGGCGCGGCTGGCACATGGCCGACACCCGTGTCGGGAACCCGGTTCACGCGCACCTTGCCGCCCTTGCCGCCGCGACCCGGCTTCGGCGACTTGATCGTGATGATCTTGCCCGGTTTCGCCGTCTTGCCGGGCTTGCCCGGCTTGCTGGGAGCGGACGGGACGTAGACCGGGGCAGCGCAGATGTCGCCGACCGCGATAGTGTTGCCCTGGTTGCCGCCCGAATTGATCTCGTCGATGGTCACGATCCCGCCGTCGGCGCTCACGTCGGCGATACCGCCATTGCCGGCCGAAGCCGTATTGGCGCCAGAGCCGCCTCTGGGGAAACCACCGATCCCGTAGCGGCTGCGGATCGGTGCCCCGAGACCACTGCCGCCGTTGTCGTTGCTGGAGACGGCGGCCAGGTTGCCGCTGCCGCCGGAGGCATCGCCGATGGCCACGCCGCCGCTGGCGTCGATGTCAATATTCGTGCTGTTGTCGACGTCGCCGCCGTCGATCGAGATCGGACCGATAGGACCGCACTCGCCGTAGGCGCCACCGCCGCCAATGTTGCCGACGTCGATCGTATTGCCCCGGTTGCCACCGGAGTTGATCTCGCCGATCACCACGATGCCGCCATCCGCGCTGGCGTTGGCGCGCCCGCCGTTCCCCGCCGAAGCGATGTCACCACCAGCGCCGAGTCGTCCCAGACCATACCGGCTCTTGATAAGCCCGCGCAGTCCGCCAGGACGCCGATTGTTGTCGTCGTCATCGTCACCGTTGCCGGAGGACACGGCCAGGTTGTCGTCGCCACCGGAGGCGTCGGCGATTGCCGTGCCGCCGCTAGCGTCGATGCTGAGGTTGGTGCTGTTGTTCACCGTCCCGCCGTCGATCGAAACGCCGCCCCCGGAACCACCGCCAGCACAACCAATGTCGCCAGCCGCGATGGAGTTACCGCTGTTGCCGCCGGAATTGATGTTTTCGATGACCACGATGCCGCCGTTGGCCGTGGTGCCGGCGATCCCGCCGTTGCCGGACGACACCATGTAGCCGTCGTCACTGACACCCAGGTTCTGGTTGCCGCCCGAAGCGTCGCCGATCGCCACGCCGCCACTGGCATCGATATTCAAGTTGGTGCTGTTGTCGACCGTGCCGCCATCGATGGAGACCGGGCCGCACGCGCCGTACCCGCCGCCAATGTCGCCGAGGGCGATGGAGTTGCCGCTATTGCCGCCGGAGTTGATCGTACCGATGACCACGATGCCGCCGTCGGCACTCGCGTTGGCGCGCCCGCCATTTCCAGCCCCTACCGTGTTGCCACCTCCACCATTCAAGGCCGCGACACGACTGGCGGCGAGACCCGGGCGATGCCGGTTGTTCCTGTTGTTATTGTTTCCGTTGTTTCCGCCGCCGTTGTTGCCGTTGTTATTGTTGGTGTTACGATTGTTCTTGCGGTCCTCTTTCTTCACCGCCTTGCGGTCGGCCTTCTTCTGCTCGACGACGCTCACATCGCCGTCGCCGTCGATGTCGGCGTCCTGCTCCAGCACGACGTCGCCATCGCCGTCGTCACTGGTGTTTTCCTCGTCGGAATCCTCGTCGCTGCTCTCCGAGTCCGGGTCGCTATCGGCAGCGTCGTCTGCGTCATCCGTTGACGTCGCCTCTTCGTCGTCGGAATCGGTCTGCGCGGTCGAGGTCGTGCCGCTGCCACCACTGCCCGCGCCGCTCTGCGGAGAGTTCGCGACGGGCTGAATCTGCGCGTCATCGACATCGGCGGTGTTAGCGGTGCCGGTGGCGTTGGCATTTCCGCCACTCCCACCGCTACCGCCATCGCCAGTGCTATCGTCGATGTTCCCGCCGCCGTTGCTGCGACCATCGTTGCCGCCGCCCCCGGAGTCGGTCGCTGAGCCGTCGCCAGAGCCGCCGTCGCCGGAGTCGCCGTTGTCAGCAGTGCCAGCGTCAGCGCTGTCGTTGCTCTCGGCTTCGGGAGCCTCAACAACGGGTTCCTCTGCCGTTTCCTCTTCCAGCGCCGGGTTGAACGCGGGATCCTCGAAGATGTTGTATGTCCCGTCGTCCTGCGGCTCGGCGTTCCCGCCCGCATCGCCGGACTGCCCGCCGTCGTTCCCCGACTGGCCTCCGCCATCCTGGGCCGTGGCATCTTCGCTCTGACCGCCACCAGAGCCGTCGCCACCGCCGTTGCCGCCTTCGTCGGACTGCACCGGCTGATCGCCGCCGGAGGTCCCCAACGCATCCTGAGCCGCGGGCGTATCCAGAATCGGATTGCCGTTCGTCGCGATCGGATCGATGACGGCCGGGTCGTAGTACGGGGTCTCCCCGACCGGAACCTCAGCCGGAACCTCGGTCACCGGCTCCTCAGCCGGAGGCGCCTCCTGCACGGGAGCCGCTTCCTCCACCGGGGGAGCTTGCTCGACCGGAGCAATCTCCTCAACCGGGGGTGCCTCCACGACCTCCTGCACCGGAGCCTCTTCGACAACCGGGGCCGGTTGCTCCGCGACCGGAGCTGCCTCCTCCACCGGTTGCTCGGCAACCGGTTCCTCGGCCGGCGGATCGTCCTGGGCAAAGACCGGGGCGATCGAACCACCTACTGTGCCGGTGGCCAGCGCCAGCGCGAGTGCCCACCGCAACCAGACGCGCGGGGCATTCGCCTGTTCAGACATGTCCACTTCCTCCCCATTCGAACCACGAGGCTAAGCCTACCCAGAGAGCGCGCGGCGCTTCCAGAGCCCGTTCGCCGCGTTTTGTCAGCGCCTTGGTCGGCGTCAGTCTCGCTCCCTCAGACGCCCGAGCGGCGGGGCCGGTTTCGCCGTCAGAGGTCCCAACTCCGCGGGACCGATGTACGATTGGCGGCGACCCAACGCGGCATGGCGACCCGTCGTGAGACATACGTATCCGTGGCCATCATTTCGGGATCAATGACCCGGCCGCATGTGACCTACAGGGAGCAAACATGTCCGCCCATCCCGATCTGATCGTCTGGGGAGCCCGCATCCGTACGCCGGACCCGGAGCTGCCGGCGTGCAGCGCCCTCGCCGCCAACGACGGCGTCATCCTCACCACCGGTGACGATGACAGCGTCCGCACCATGAGCGGCGCGGGAACGCGGGTCATCGACGCCCGCGGCATCGCCTTCGTCCCGGGGCTGACCGACGCCCACATCCACCCCCTGATGGGCACACTGCGCACCCAGGGCGCCGACCTCTTCCACGCCCAGACTCTTGACGAGATTCGCTCCCGGCTTGCCAGGGAACGGGAAGAGGTCGGCGCATACGGCTGGGTGCAGGGATGGGGACTGCGCTACGAACCCTTCGAGACCAGCGGCATCCGTGTCGACCTGTTCGACGACTCCGTTGCGGGCCAGCCACGTTTCTGGAGTTCTTCGATGGGCACATGGCGTTGGCAAACAAGACCGCGTTGACCCTCGCCGACATCACCGGCCCCATTGCCTTTGATGAAGAGGCGTCCGTCGTCTGCGTGGACGGGCGCCCAACCGGCGAACTCCAGGAGTGGGCCGCCGTACTCCTGGTGCAGTACGTCGTTCCCACGGCAGACGCGGAAACCCGGTACGGCTGGTTCCGCGAGTCATTCCGCCGCTTCAACGAAATCGGACTGACCGCCATCCACGCCATGGACGGCCCCCCGGAGGAAATGGCCATCTACCGCCGGTTGGAGGAAAACGAAGACCTCACCTGCCGCGTCGTCGTCCCGCTCTGGCAGCAGCCGGACGCGACCTTTGAAGACATGCGCGACCAGCGGCCGCGCCGACGGTCATGCCAGTCATCATCTGGCGGTGCGAACAGCGATCGAACGGCTGCGATGACGTCATGGGTTTCCTCGACACGCGTTTGCCGTCGACCGCGACAGCGGCCACAAGCACGGCACGACGACCAGGAGCCATGCCCCGACCGCTGCCGGGAGAAGCACGAGAAGGGTGGACACCGACGCCCGACCGCGGCCCCGGTGGGTCATGGGGTCGGTGACGCCATGGCGGCGGCCCAGCTCCTCGGGTCGCGCACCGCCTCGACCACATCCCGGATCGCCGCGATCACCAACTGTGGTTGGTCCAGGTGGATGTAGTGGCCGCTCTCGGTCGCCATCACGTGGCGATCATCCGGCGCCAGCGTCGCCAGTTCGTCCTGCAACGACTGCCACACGGTGTCGAAGGCCTCCCACGGAAAGTCCGCGGGAAGCGCCGACCGCACCTCGGGCGGAACCTCGGCGCTCGCGGGGATGCCGCGGGTCAGGACGAACAGCGGCAGCGGCGGCAACGGTTGGGCGGCCGCGGCCTCCCGCAGCTGGGCGAAGCTGGCGTCGAAGTCGATCCGCTCCCACTCGGGATCGTCCTCGAGGTTGGGCATCGCCTGCTCCTGCACGCGCTGGAACGCCGCCCAGTCCTCGGGGCGCAGCGCCGCCTCGAACCGGGCGTTCTGCTCTTCGTGGCTGGCGTCGACGAGGACCAACCCGGCGACCTCCTCCGGGTACGCAGCCGCATACTGGCGGACGATGATGCCGCCCAGGGAGTGGCCGACCAGCACGTAAGGTCCCGGAACGCCGGCGGCGTCGAGGAGGGCGTTGAGGTCCACCACGACATCGGCGGTGGTGCGCGGCATCGGCACGGGATCGCTGCGACTCCGCTGGTCGAGGTCGAGGATTGTGCCCGGGCGGTCGTAGGCGCAGACGCGAGTGAACGCCGCGACGCCGGGTAGCACGGCTGTTTCTCCGGAATCCGGCGGGAGGGCGACGTCGTCCCAGATGTCAGCGTCGTTGCCGGAGCCGGCCTCCAGGATCACCGTGGGACTGCCTTCGCCGCGGCACTCCAGGTAGAGTGAGCGCCCCCCGATGTCGACCAGGCCGGAAAATTCCCGGTCGTCGCGACCGGCGGCGCTGTCGCCGGGGTGGCGGACTGGGCTAAGGCCGGGATTGGCTGGGCCAGCAGCAGGACGATCAGCGCGATGACGGGGATGCGTCGCATGGCATGTCTCCTGTTTACCGGATGGCCACCGGCAGGGAAGACCTCAGCCGAAGTCCGCGACGTCGAGGTAGAGCTGGAGCGTGCCGGTCTGTGGTTCGGGTGCAGCAAGTGGGATCAGCGCCGCCGAAGCATCCCCGCCGTCGTCCGCCTCGTACGCCGCCATGTCGAAGGAGCCCTGCAGGGTCCAGCGGTCGAAGGCCATCGGCAGGCTCTGCCCGACCAGCGGGTCGGGGTCGTCGATCAACCCGAAGTGCAGATGGGGCCCGGACGAATTGCCCGTGTTGCCCAGCAGCCCCAGAACCTCCCCGGTCGTCACCTGATCACCCACTGCTACCGTAATGCTGCCCGGCTCTAGATGCGCGTAGTAGGCGTAGACCCCCGGAGCGATCTCGAGAGAGATGGCGTTGCCGCCATAGTCCTCGGGCCTGGTGACGTCCGTGACCGGCTGCAGCGGAATCTCCTCCGGATACCCCTCCTGGATGGCAACGACCGTGCCGTCGGCCACCGCGAGGACCTCGGCGCCGAAGCCGTACCAGTCCTCGGGGCGCGCGCCGTCGCCGGAAAAGGCCTCACCATCGCGCAGCCGCGCCCAGTCGATGGCAAAGGTCTCCTGCTTGCCGATCCGCGTGCCGCCGATCGGGACGCGAACCGCGCGATGGACCGATTCCGCCGCGCAGCAGCCGTTGTTGGCCAGCCAACCATCGCCGCGCAACGGCGGGGCGATGACCGTGGCCGGGCGGGGATCGACATTCAGTTCGGGGCCGTCAACCGCAAAGCTGCCGATCAGCGACCGCACCGGGGCGTCGAGGGCGACCTCATAGGTGATGCTGTGGCTTACGCGTTCCACCGCGTGATCGGGGGGGATCGTGACGTCCATGACCACGGCCACCGCGCCGGAGGCGGGAATCTCCGCCATCGGGGTCCTGCCGAGGAGAGGTTGGGTTGCCGTGACCAACGCGTCGCCCTCCAGCCGCAGGAGCGTCTCGCCACCCGGGGCGACCACCGCGATCGCCGTCAGGGTGACCGGCGCGGCGAACCCGTTGGTCACCAGCAGGTCGTACTCCAGGTGGTCGAGCCCGTCGCTCCCGGACACGCGAAAGGGATCGTTCGTCGCCGAGACCACAATCGCCGTCGTCTTCTCGCCCGCCGCGGGCGAAACCACTGGCGTTGCGTCCTGGGCCCATCCGTTTCCGGGGAGCGCGGCGATGGCGCCCCCCAGCAGGCTTGCGGCGAGCATGGGTAGCAGTCGGGAAATCAGCATGGTCACTCCGAGACGAGCGCACGGCCATCGGTTCGGTGATTCTGCGGACTCGAAGCCGCGGTCATTCCGTGCAGCAGGAATTCAGGTCGTACCAGGTATCGGGGCTGCGCACGCCCTCCACCACCTGCCGGATCGCTTCGATCACCAGTTCGGGTTGATCCTGGTGGATGTCATGCCCGCTCTCGGTGGCAATAGAGAAGCGGGCGTTCGGGACCAGGGCGGCCTGCGCCTCATTTCCCGCCAGCAGGTACCCCTCCAACTCGTCGGAGGTGAAGCCTTCCATCCCTTCCGGCACGGCGAACGGCTTGCCGTGGGCGAGGACCGCCAGGGGCATCGGCGGCAGCGGCGTGGCCGCTGTCGCCTCGCGTACGACGGCGTTGTCGGCGCCGTAGCCGGTCGTCTCGGCGTCGCCGTATCCAGGTATCGGGACGACCACGCCCGAACCCATGTCCTGGTTGAGCCGCACCAACGCCTCCCAGCGCTCGGGCGGCATCACGTCCTCCAGCAGTTCGGAGTAGGCGTCCACCAGCACGAGGCCGACGACCTCGTCGGGGTAGGTCGCGGCGTAGAGCCGCGCGAAGAAGCCGCCGTAGGAATGCCCGGCGAGCACGTAGGGACCGGGGATCTCCGCCGCCTGGAGCAGCGCGTGGAGTTCCTCGGCCATCTCCGGTGCGTTGCGGGGCTGGGCGATAGCGTCGCTGCGGCTGGGGACGATCTCCCCGTCGATCTCCGCGTAGGTTCCCGGCCGGTCGTAGGCACAGACGCGGGTGGACTCCGCCACGCCGGGCAGGACCATTCGCCGCGGCGCGTCCGGGTTCAGGAGGTCATCGGTCCAGTAGCGGGCCGACGAGCCGCCGCCTGCCACCAGCACGACAGTGGGGCTCCCCGTACCCCGGCATTCCAGGTAGAGTGAGCGACCCCCGATGTCGACCAGACCGGCGAAGTCGCCGCTCGCCGCCGAGGGCGATGACGCCGCCGGGGTGGCGGACTGGGCCATGGCCGGGAGCGGCAAGGACAGCAGGGCGATCAGCGCGATGATGGGGATGAGGCGCATGGAAAATCTCCTTTCGTGTCGTCAAGGTCAAGCGTTTTATTCCGCACAGCAGGAAGACAGGTCGTACCACGTGTCCGGGCTGCGCACGCCCGCGACCACCTGCCGCACCGCTTCGATCACCAGCTCCGGCTGATCCTGGTGGATGTCGTGGCCGCTCTCGCTGGCCACGGTGAAGCGGGCGTCTGGGACCAGCGTGGCCAGATCCTTGTACTGCGCCTGCATGAGCGTTTCCAGTTCTTCGGCCGTGAACCCCTGCGCGTTATCCGGCAGGTCGGCCGCCCGGCCGTGGGCGAGGACAGCCAGGGGCATCGGCGCCAGCGGTGTAGCTGCCGCCGCCTCGCGCATCACCACGTTGCCTGTGCCGAAGCCGATCGTCTCGAGATCACCGTAGCCGGGAATCGCGACGACCTCGTCCCAGCCAAACTCCTGGTTGAGCCGCACCAGCGCCTGCCAGCGCTCGGGCGGCATCATCGTCTCCACCATCTCCGAATAGGCATCGACCAGGACCAGGCCGACGACCTCGTCAGGATAGGTGGCCGCATACAGCCGCGCGAAGAATCCGCCCAGCGAGTGGCCGGCCAGGACGTAGGGACCGGGGACCTCTGCCGCCTGCAGCAGCGCGTGCAGTTCGGTCACCACCTCCGGGGTAGTGCGCGGCTGGGCTATGGCGTCGCTGCGGCTGACGAAGTTGTCTTCGCCGATGCTGGCGACGGTTCCGGGACGGTCGTATGCACAGACGCGGGTGGTCTGCGCCACCCCCGGTAGGACCATCGTCTGCGGCGAGTCCGGCTGGAGCAGATCGTCACTCCAGAAGCGGCCGGACGCGCGGTAGCCGCTCACCAGCACCACGGTGGGGCTTCCCGTGCCGTGGCATTCCAGGTAGAGCGAGCGGCCACCGATGTCGACGAGGCCGGCGAAGTCGCCGCTCGTGGCAATCGGCGCCTCTGCTTGCGATGTCCAGGTGCTCGGGTCGTGGATCGCATCGACCACATCCCGGATGGCCTCGATGACCAGATCCGGCTGATCCTGGTGGATGTTGTGCCCGCTCTCGGTGGCAATGGCAAAGTGGGCATTGGGGACGAGGGTGGCCAAATCCTCCTGCAAGTCGTGCATGATGGCTTCCGTCTTGACAGCCGGCCAGCCCGGAAACGGGTCCCCAAAGGGGATGCCGTGCATCAACACGACCAGCGGCATCGGGTGCAGCGGGGCCTCCTTGCGCGCCTGGCGTACCTGGGCGGAGGTGGCCTCGTCGGCGAGCGGGGCGGTGTGCCACCGCTCCGCCTCCGGATAGGCATCGAGGAGGTCCTGGTTGGTGACGGTGAGCGCTTCGAACACCTCCCATTGTTCCGGGGTTAGCGCCTCCTGGAAACGGAGCCAGACATCCTCGTGGGTGGAGTCCAGCAGCACCATGCCCACCACCTCGTCCGGGTACTCGCTGGCGTACAGTCGCGCTACCAGACCGCCCGCCGAGTGGGCAACCAGGACATAGGGTCCGGGGATCGCCGCCGCGTCCACGAGCGCGTGCAGGTCGTCAACCATGTCTTGCGCCGTGCGCGGCTGAGGCACCGGGTCACTTCGACTGGGGTAGAAGAGCGGACCGTACGGGTCGAGGGAAGGGTTGACCTCGCCCATCGTCCCTGGCCGGTCGTAGGCGCAGACGCGGGTGAACGGGGCCACCCCCGGGAGGACCATCGTCCGCTCGCCTTCGGGCTGCTGCAGATCCCGGGTCCAGACGTCGGCCCGGCCGCCGGCACCCGATTCCAGGATCACCGTCGGACTGCCCTCGCCGCGGCACTCCAGATACAGGTTCCGCCCGCCGATGTCAACGAGACCAGAGAAGTCGCCGCTCGCCGCGGAGGGCAAAGAGGGCGCTGCCGGGGTGGCGGACTGGGCGAAGCCCGAGGTCGGCACCGCAAGCATCAGGATGATCAGGGCGATGACGGGAATCCGGTGCATGGCGATTCTCCTCTTGTGCAGCCAACGTAGGCAGCTGTCCGGTATCTCCTCAGACGGTCGGGCGCCCCACGTCCTCCAGAAACCAGATGTCCGGCCGGTCCGTCACCCCCGCCCGCGCCATCGCCTCGCGCAAATCGTCGGAGTCGGCGAAAAGGCGTGCCCGCTCGAGGTCGTCCCACGCCAGGAGAAGCAGGACCTCATCCGGGTCGTCGGCGTTACGGAAGAGCCAGCCTCCCTGTGAGCCGTTGGCAAGCCGCGTGGGTTCGTACTCGTCGAAGACTGCCCTCCAGGCGAGGTAGTCCGCGACGTGGCAGCGGATGAACAGCGAGGGCATGGCCATCGGCCTCCTTGAACCAGCAGGGACGCTCCAGCGGCAGCGAGCCCCTGTGGAGACCGACACTACGTGGTGAGGATTAACCGGCCAATCCGTACATCCACTCATTCGGCGCCCGACGCGTACTCATTCGCGCGTACTCATGCGCCCGCAGCCATGGCCGAACCCTGAACGGTCACTGGGTCCGAAGCGCGGGCGGCACGGCGAGCGGATTGGCGGTTATTCGTCCGGTGGAGGAGCCGCCTGGGTGACGTGCCCCGCGGCGATGGCCGCCGCCGTGCGCGTGCGCACGCCGAGCTTGGCCAGGATGTGAGCGACGTGGTTCTCGACTGTGCGCACGCTCAGGAAAAGCTTCGCCGCGATGTCGGGATTGGTCATTCCCAAGGCAACCAGACGCAGGATCTCATCCTCACGCGGGGTCAATGACCCGTGCGGAGAGTTGGCAGGGGGCACGAATGAATCTTGCGCTTCAGAGACCGCCTGGCTCGGGCTGAGGGTCCGGCCAGCGGCCCACGCGGTCGCGAACGCGTGTTCGCCGAGGGAGGCGCGGGCGGCGGCCATGGCGTGCTCCAGCGCCTCCTGGTCTTCCCTCACTCGATAGCGCAACCCGAGCCGATCGCGCTGCGCTCTTGCCGCACCCAACAACCTGGCGGCGCGTTCCGCCTGCCCGACGGCGGCCGCCACGATCCCCACCGCCTCGACCACCTCGGTGACCACGCGCGTCCCGGGATGGCCCCGGCCCAGGTCCAGCGCCTCGTGATACAACGCCAGCGCTCGCGCGTAGTCGTCCTGGTCGCGCGCCAGATTGCCGAGGTCCCCCAGCGCCAGGATCATTCCATCGGAGTACCCCGCCTCCCGTTCAAGGCCAAGCGCCTCTTCGAGATGCGCGGCGGCCAGCGCGTACTGACCTTGCGCCCGAGGGGCTACGGCGAGGTTGATCGAGACCCGACCCAACAAGATCCTCGCCAACCTGCGGTCTGGCACAGACTGGGCGGCGGCGAGGGCCTCCTCCAGGAGCGCGCCGCCGCGGTCAAGGTTGCCCTGCATGATGGCCAGCCCGCTGAGCCCGATCAGCGCAAGAACCTCGTGGACTGCGGCGCCCAACGCCCGGCAGTCGGCCAGGCCCTCGATCAGGCGATACTCGGCCTCCCGGTTTGCCCCCTGATAGATCTGAATCACGCCGAGCGCGACGAGGGCTTTCGCCCGATCGGCCGCCGCGGCGCCATCGTGCGCTAGGGCACGCTCCAACCAGTCTCGGCTCTCATGGGAGTAGCCGCGGCCGGTCCAGAAGCGGCCCAGGGCGGCCGCGAGCCGGAGCAATGCCTCGCCCTCGCCGGTATCCTCGAGCCACGCCAAGGCGGCTCGTAGGTTCGCGTGCTCCGCTTCCAGCACGGCCAGGACCTGATCACCGTCCGGCAACAACTCTGCCAGCTCGTACCGCTCGGCGAAGGCCACGAAGTAGGCCGCATGCCACTTCCGGACGGTCTCCGCTTCGCCGCTTGCTACCAACCGTTCCTCCGCGAATTCGCGGATCGTCTCCAGCATCCGATAGCGCACAGTCCCGTCCCGGCCGGTCTCAGGGCGCAGCAGACTCGCCTCGACGAGCGCGGCGACGAGGTCGAGGACGGAGTCGGAAGTCGAAAATCGAGAGTCGCAAGTGGTTCGTTCGGTCGTACTTCCGACTTCCGACTCGCGACTTCCGACTGCTTCCGCGGCCTCCAGGGTGCAGCCGTCCACAAACACCGCCAGCCGCCGGAAGAGGATTTGCTCCGCGGGCAGGAGGAGGTCGTGGCTCCAGGTGATCGCGTTCCGCATGGTTTGCAGGCGGAGTGGTCGATCGCGGCCCCCGCCGGTGAGCAACGGCAACCGCCGTTCCAACCGCTCCCGTAGCACCGGCAACGACAGGTGGGTTACGCGCGCCGCGGCGAGCTCGATCGCCAGGGGCACGCCGTCCAGGCGGCGGCAGATATCCGCGACCAACGCCGCGTTGTCGTCCGTCACCACGAAGGACGGATTCACCGCTAGGCCGCGCTGGGCGAACAGCTGCACTGCCGGGGATTCGGCGAGGCGGGAGGTTGATGGCCCCGCTGCCGTGTCGAGGCGCCGATTTGTCGACTCCCATCCGCCCTCGCTGGCGCTGCCCACCTCCCGCCTCCGGCCTTCGTCCGGCAGGGCCAATGGGGGAACCGGGAGGGCATACTCACCGGCTGTGCGTAAGAGCACCCGGCTGGTTGCCAGCACCTTCAACCCCGGGCAGAGGGCCAGCAGATCGCTGACGAGGGGGGCTGCTGCCGCCACGTGCTCAAAGTTATCCAGCACCAGCAGCGTCTCGGCCTGGCGCAGAGCGGCCGCCAGCGAATCCTGCACCGGGAACTCGCCGGACTCGCCGAGACCGGCGGCACGCGCCACGGTTGGCGCCACCAGTTCAGGGTTCGTGATCGCGGCCAGCGGGACGAAGCAGACGCCATCGGCAAAGTCCGCGCCGATCTCGGCGGCGAGGGCGAGGGCGAGGGTGGTCTTGCCGATGCCGCCGGGGCCGGTCAGGGTGAGCAGACGGACACCGGGACGGCGCAAGAGCGCCAGGGCCACGGCCAGCTCACGCTCGCGGCCAATGACCGGCGTGAGCGGCGCCGGCGCCAAGGCAATCCGTAGATGGTCCGACGGCGACCTGGACGCCATAATGCTCGCCAGTATGCACTGGCGAGGCAAGCTCAAGCTGCACCGCCCCATCACCACCCGCTACGACAAACTTCAGGAGGCCTACTATGCCTCGCTCACCGTCTCCTGGCTCCTCTGGTTGTGATGGTGCAGACAGGCTCTGTTGCATGATCAGGAGACTGTCTGGGCCATGGCGCCGCGGCGCGTCGTCGGTCGCGCCCCCGAGCCCCGGGAAGTTCCCCAAGTTCGCCGCGCCCCAGCGGGGCCCCTGATCCGGCCCGCGCATTGCGCCGCGTCGCTCTGCTGCCCGGTCATCTCTCTCAATCAAGGTCGTCCGCTCAGTGCCGTCCTGCTACTGTGCCGCGAGCATCCGGCCAACGGCAGTGCCCAACGCTGTCAACAACTTCGTGCCGAGGTTTGAGACAACCATGACCGACTCGCCGCGCTCGACCATTTGCCTCACCTTCGATTTCGACGCCATTTCGATCTGGATCGGCCCGTTCGCGGCGCGCTCCCCCAGCATGATCTCTCGTGGCGAGTTCGGCGCGGTCGGCTGCGAGCGCATCCTGCGACTGTTGGACCGCGAAGGTATTCCCGCGACGTTTTTCGTGACCGGCCACACCGCGGACACCTACCCCGGTCATGTGCGGGCTATCGCCGCCGCAGGGCACGAGATCGGGCACCATGGGTATCTGCACGAAAACCCCCTGGCGCTGGAAACACCGGAACGGGAGCGCGAGGTGCTCCTCATGGGCTTCGCCGCGCTCGACCGCGCGGCCGGAGTGCGGCCGATCGGCTACCGCTCTCCGGCCTGGGATAACAGCCCATACACCATCGACCTGCTGCTGGAGCAGGGACTCCGCTATGAAAGCTCGCTGATGGGCAACGACTACACCCCGTACTGGTGCCGCACGGGAGACACAGTCCAGCAGGACGGGCCGTACCTCTTCGGACCCGAGGTCGATCTGGTAGAGATGCCGGTGAGCTGGATCCTCGATGACTTCCCGCACTTCGAATACGTCTCAGTTCCATCACGCGGCATGACCCGAACCGGGCTCTCTGCCCCCTCGAAAGTCGCAGAGATCTGGCAGGACGATTTCACCTACATGCGGCGTGAGGTTCCGGACGGCATCTTCACCCTGACCATGCACCCTCAGGTGATCGGTCGCGGCCACCGCATGCTCATGCTGGAGCGGCTTATTCAGTGGTTCAAGGAACACCCCGGCGCCATCTTTTCCACGCTCGGGGACGCGGCGGAGGCGTTCCGGGCGACGAATCCGCGATCATAGAGCAGCAGGCGCACCTCATGTCATGCTGAGCGGAGCGAAGCATCTCGGCCGCCGGCCGCGTCCGTTCGAGGAACCGAGACTCTTCGGCTTCGCCTTCAGAATGTCATGCTGTTCGCGGACCGCTGTAGCACCTCAGAGCCGGTTCACATGCTCCGGGCACGGTGTAGTCGACCACGACAATACCGTTTCCAGAAGAGCGAGGGCGACGCCTCTGCTACGCTGAGGGGCGGTGGTCAAATCAATTCGCCGCCTGCTTGGAGGAACCCGTGACGATTCCGTCCGATCCATCGAATCGTCCCGCGTGGCACACCGACGACTATCCCGCGCTGCGCAGCGGCCCACCGTGGATCACCGAGGAGATGGTCGCCTCACAGCCCGGTCTTGTCGCTCCGATTCTGACCGATCCCCAAGCCGCGGCACTGGCCCAGGTCATCCTCGATGTCGATGAAAGCGGCGAGCCGATTGTCGTCACCGGCTGCGGCACCAGCGAACACGGAGCGATGGCCGTTGCCGAGCTCCTCGACGCGGCGCTGCGCCACCGCGGTGCCCGCGGCGGCCGGGTCGAGGCGCGGCAGGCCTTTGAAGCGGCGCTCGATCCCCGTGCCCGCGGCCTCTGCCTCGCCGTTACGGAAAGCGGAGGCACCCGGGCCACCTTGCTCGCTTTGGACGCCGCGCGCGAGACCGGCGCCGCAACCGCGGCCATCACCGCGAACCCCGATGGCCAAGCCGCCACCTCCGTCGACATGGCCATGCTCACTCCGGCGCGGGATCTCGCCTGGTGCCACACCGTGGCCTACACCTCCGCCATCCTCGCCGGGGCCGCCCTCGCCGCCGAAATCGCCGAAGTCGACCTCGACGCCGAGGCCATCGCCGACTGGCTGAACCGGGCGATCACGCGCGGCGAGGCAGAGCGCCAGATCGCCCTCGCGCTGCACGGGATGACTGTGCTGCACATCGTCGGCAGTGGCGCCGACCGTGGCACGGCCCGCGAATTGGCCCT
Source organism: uncultured Chloroflexia bacterium (assembly GCA_963762985.1). Lineage (GTDB taxonomy): Bacteria > Chloroflexota > Chloroflexia > Thermomicrobiales > UBA6265 > JACCXM01. The sequence goes on along the minus strand of CAVXMK010000025.1, from coordinate 79,561 downwards.
CAAGATCGAAGAAGGCGCGCGGCGTCCAGCAGTGGCCCGCGATCTGGAAACCCTGCTGCACGGCCATTTCGTCGCATGTGGCCCCGACACGGGTCTCGTCGTCATCCTCACCGAAAGCAGAGAAGGCGAGCGCCGCCAGACTCGGGCGACGCACGCTCTGGAAGCCTCAGCACGGCTCGGCATGCCGATAGCCGCAATCCTCTCCCCGGCAGCGGCCCGTGCCGTTCCCGAGTCCCTGAATCCCGCCGGTCGGATCGTCCTGCCAGTCGGCGACGATTCGCTGCCGCCGTTGCTGCCGCTCCTGGGTGGAGCCGCGGCCCTGCAACGCCTCACGCTGGCGATGGTGGCCAAAGCCGGCATCAACCCCGATCTCATCCGCCGCGAAGAGGCACCCTACCGCGAAGCGGCCGCGTTAGTGGAGGACCGGCTCGACTGGTAATTTGGCGATGTCGTGGAGTTCATGTGCGCGCCTCGGAATCGTCGTTGAAGGCGGGCGGGAATCATGTGGATGAGGATCATTCGCCTGGCGGTCTTCCCGCTTACGTTCGCGGTTGTCGTGCTCCTTGGCGTTGACCACTTTTTCGCTGCCGACCCAATCGAAACGAACCACACGAACATTGCCGAGGCCGTCTACGCGGGACTGGGCATCATCTTTGGCGTGATGGTGGCGCAACTGGTCGTTGCCGGATGGGACGACTACCAGGCCGCTCGCACCGTCACCTTCCGCGAAGCTTCGGCATTGCGCAACCTGGCGCGGCTAACCGAAGGATTCACTCCATCCCAACGACCGGCAATGCTCAGGGCCGCCGAATCGTACGCGCGCGCCGTTGTCGAGGACGAGTGGCCGCGGATGCAGGCGAGCCAGGAGATCGGGGCAACGGGCGATGAAGCCTTGCACGACCTGTTCGGGCTTTATGTCACGGCTGACATGAACGCCGCGCTTGGCCCAGCGTATCTGGCTGCATCCATCAATAAACTGGAAAACCTCAGCGATGCCCGAGCGGAACGTCTGGCAGCGTTGCGCTCGGGTCTGCCCGGGTTCGTGTGGGGTGCGCTCGTCCTTCAGGCGATCCTCTTTTTTTGTTTTGTCGCTTTCTTCAACCTGGAAATCCATCTGACCCATTTCGGAATGGTCGCGGCGTTGGCCGTGACAATCCTGCTCATGCTCTGCCTGGTTTTAGTGTTGGACAACCCGTTCTGGCCTCGAACAGGTATCGGGCCAGAAGATTTCCGTGACGTGATCGCGCTCATCCATCAGGAACTCGCGGCTCACCCCGAGATCGAGCCGAGCGAAGACGCGTAGAGAAACGATCCCGGTTTCTGGATGGCGCCAACCAGCCGCTTCAAGACCGCCGCCGCGCCCGCGGATCCATCACATCCCGCAATCCATCACCCAGCAGGTTGAATGCGAGTACCGTCAGCAGGATGGCAATACCAGGGAAGGTGGAGAACCACCACGCCTCCCGCAGATACTTGCGGCCGTCGGCGATCATCACGCCCCAGTCGGGGGTGGGCGGCTGCGTACCAAGCCCGATGAATCCGAGCGCCGCCGTGGTCAGCACCGCGAACCCGATGTCCATCGACGCTTTCACCAGGATGGTGGGGAAGGCGTTGGGCAGGATGTGTGTGAAAAGCACGCGCCGCTGGCTGGCCCCGATCGACCGTGCCGACTCCGCGAACTGCGAATCCCGCAGCGCCACCACGTTCGCCCGCGCCAGCCGGCAGTAGCCTGGCCACCAGACGAGCGAGACGGCGATCATCACGTTGACCAGCCCCGGTCCCAACGCCGCGGCGAAGGCCATGGCCAGAATGAGATCCGGGATCGTGAGAAAAATGTCGGTGGTGCGCATGATCAGTTCACCCAGCCGACCACCGAAAAAACCAGCCACCGCACCGAGGAGCGTACCCACGGTGAACGCCAGAAGAATGACGACGAAACCGGCCAGGAGTGACACCCGCGCCCCGGCGATCACCCGCGTGAAAACGTCGCGCCCGGCCTGATCGGTACCGAAAAGATGCTCCGCCGAGGGTGCCTTCAGCCGCTGGGTCATGTTGAGTGCCCCGGTGACATCGTCGGGATACGGCACGAAGAAGGGGCCGAACACGGCGATGAGCAGCAGGATCACGATAATGCCCATCCCCACCATCGACAGTGGGCTCTGCCGAAACCGGCGCAGCGCCCGCCGCTGCCGCTCCCCAAGCCGGAATCGCGAACTCCCTGAGGACGCGGGCGCGCCGCGGACCAGAGACGGGATGGCCCCCTGCGCGCTCACATCCGGCTCACACGGGGATCGAGCACCCCGTAGGTCACATCGACGAGGATGTTGATGATGCTGAACACGAATCCATACAGCAGCGCGATCCCCATGATCGGCATGAAGTCGAGACTGACGGCAGACTTGGTGGCATACAGCCCAATCCCCGGCCAGTCGAACACCGATTCCACCAGCACCGAGCCGCCCATGGCCCAGCCAAACGACAACCCGATCATGGTCACCGTCGGAATCAACGCATTGCGCAGCGCGTGCCGCGTTACGACGCGGCGTTCCGTGGCCCCTTTTGCCCGTGCGGTGCGCACGAAATCCTGACCCAGCGTTTCCAGCAGCGTGGCGCGGGTAAAGCGCATGATGGTGGCCATGGCGGGCAAGCTCAGCGTGATCGCCGGCAGCAACAGTTGGCGCAAACTCTCGCCGAGGGTCGCCCATTGGCCGGATAACAGACTGTCGAGCGTGTAGAGTCCCGTCATCGTCGCCGGCGCCTCGACCATCGCACCAAGCCGCCCACTCACCGGCAGCCAGCCGAGCCGCAATCCGAAGAAGATCTGCAACAGGATCGCCAACCAGAAGGCCGGCACACTCACCCCGAGAAGCGCGACGACCCGCGATACCTGGTCGGCCGGCTGGTCGGCGCGCACCGCGGCCAGGATGCCCAGCGGCACACCGACGGCGACCGCAATCAGCATCGCAAAGACGACAAGCTCCAGTGTCGCCGGCCAGTAGACACTGAGATCGTCAAGCACCGGTCGCCGGGAAAGAATCGACCTCCCCCAGTCACCCTGGACAAGACCGGTGAAGTAATTCCAGTACTGGACCCACAACGGCTGATCGAGTCCGAACTCGCGCCGAAGCTGCTCGTACATCTCCGGCGTTGCCTGAGGACCCGCGGCCAGCCGTGCCGGGTCCCCAGGCACCATGCGCGAGAGAATGAACGTCAGAACTGACACCCCGATCAGTGTCGGGACGATGAGCAAGACGCGGCGCAAGACGTAATTGGCGAGACTCACTCAGGGTCCTGTCGGCGAGAAACCCTCACCCCAACCCCTCTCCCTGTGCGCAGGGCGAGGGGCTCTTGCGCGCATCCGTGCCGACATCGTGCTCCCTTCTCCCCGCGCACGGGGAGAAGGGCTGGGGATGAGGGGCGTTCAGCGAAACCCGGTCCAGCGAACCGTTCCCGCTCCGCACCTACTGATACCCGTATGTCCGCCAGTCCGCGCCCATGACCGGAGACCAGGGTTCCGTCAGCTCCGGCACCCAGGCGTCGTTGTCCATCTGGGTGTAAACCCAGATTTCGACCGCGTCGTTGACGAGCATGAGCTGGGCCTCGTCGTAAAGCGCCTTGCGATTGTCCGGATTGGTGTCGGCGCGGGCGTCCTCCAGCAGCTTGTCGAACTCCGGGTTCATGTAGTGCGAGGCGGCCGCCCAAAAACCGGCCTGGGATGAGTGGTACGCCTGCCAGAGGAAACAGTCCGGGTCGATGTAGTCGCTGCCGGAGTAGACCGCCATCGCAGCCGGTGCGGTATCGGCCTCAACCGCGACGGCGACCATGTCGGGCCAGAGCATCGGGACCATATTGACGGTAATGCCCAGCTCGGCCGCCTTCTCCAGCAGGATCAGCCCGAACAATTCCTCGTTGACATCGCCGGTCACATAGACGTAGTCCATCTCGAACCCGTCGGGGTACTCGCTCGCGGCCAGAGCGGCGCGGGCCGCTTCCATATCGTGGCGCAGAACGGGCAGATCGGCCCTGTGCCAGGGTTCCAGACCGGTCGCCAGCGGACCTTCCATGATCACGCCGCGCCCGGAAATGGCCGCAAGCGCGGCATCATAGTCGTATGCATGTGAGAGCGCCTTGCGCACATTAATGTCGGAGGTCGGCCCGACCTGATTGTTCAGCTTGATGGCGAACGGCGTCAGCGACGGCTCATTGTTGGTCGTGAAACCGGCGTCTGCCAGCGCCTGGATCTCCTCCGGCGTAAACCAGTCGCCATACTGAACCTCGCCCGTCTCCATGGCGATCCGCTTGGTGGAGGATTCGATGAAGATGCGCCAGACCACCGTGTCGAACATGGTGACGCCGTTCTCGGCATCGAACCAGTAGTCGGGGTACTTTGTGAACTCGTAGGCGCTGCCGATCTCCCAGCGAGAGATCGTGTACGGCCCGCCCCCGGCCTCGTTCTCCCGCAACCAGGCCTCGCCCTCGTCGCCGTCGACCTCGTGCTCCTGAATCACGGCCGGGTTGGCCACAAACAACCAGGGCAGCACCGCGTCGTACGGCGCAAATGGCTTGAGCAGATTGATCTCGAGCGTCGTGGGATCGACGACACTGACCGAATCCTGGTCCATCACGGTGGCGAACATCCAGGCCACGCCCAGGTTCTTGCGCAGCATCCGCTGGAAGTTGTACTGGACGGCCTCGGCCGTCACCGGCGACCCATCGTGGAAGGTCGCGTTATCCGCGAGCGTGATGGTCCACTTCAGTGCGTCCGGGCTGCCGACAACCTCCGTCGCCAGAAGCGTCATCAACTCGGCGGGATTCCCTTGGTACCGCATCAGGCTGTCGTAGACCGCCTTTTGCGCGGTGGCGATCGAATAATCGTGTCCGGTGTGCGGATCGAGGTTGCTGATGTCCTGCGGGCTGCCATAGACGAAAATATTGGCATCGGGCTGGGCAACCACGCGGCGCGTGCTGGCCGGAGAAGAGACGGCGGCCCCATGGCTCAGCCCGCCCGCCACGGCGGCGGCGCCAGCGACCTTGAGAAAGGTGCGACGGTCGATGCTCTCGGTGCGAAACGCTTCATGGAGATCGGCGACGTGCCGCTCGCGGGGGGAATAGAACGCCACTGGTGAACCCTCCTCAGCCGGTGCGCATACGCTTGTCGAAGCCAGCCAACGTCCATGATGGAGTCGCCGCAGTATACCGTAGCCCCTCCCACGAATTGGACGGATGGGGCAGAATCCATCGTGCAAACGCCGCACCCGAGTTCTGGCAACGAGCGCCCCCCTCGACCGGGAGATGTCTATGGTCGCATCGGAGCAGCGGGAACTTCGCTGGCAATATGACTGGGACACGGCGATGGTCCGTGCCCGGCAGGAGCGCCGATTACTCCTGATCGACATCGAGAAAGAGAACTGAATAGGCTGCGAGTTGCTGGATACCGTGACGTATCCAGACCCCGCCGTTATCAGTGCCGTCGAGGCTGTGTTCGTGCCGCTCCGTCTCCGGCTCGGCGATCCACACGTGCGCGACCTCAACATCGTCTGGCTGCCCACGGTGATCATCCTCGACCACCGTGGCCGCGAGCACTACCGGAACGTCAACGCCGCCCCGCCAGAGGACTTTCTCGACGTCCTCGCCCTCGGCGAAGCCCACTTTCGGCTCAAGGACGCCCGCACCGAATCACACGCCCATGCCGAAGCAGTGCTCACAGCGGCCCTCGCCCGCCGTCCGGACGGCCCGCTCCATCCTGAGCTCCTCTACTGGCTGGCCATCGCCGGCTACTTCCGCGGACACCACGACGACGAGATCAGAGACCGCGTCTGGGGCGAACTGCGGCGCCGCTTTCCGGATTCCATCTGGGCGCACCGTGTTCCCGAGTACCTGATCGAACGTCACCGACAGACCTGAACAGGGTCAACCGCGCGAACGCCAAAAGCGTGTCTTTCTGCGCCCGCCGGCGAAGAATCTCGGCCCTTGGGAACCCCGGTTTGCGTGGCGGTGTGCTCAGTTCGCCTGACCGAAAACCCCCGGTAGCGGCACATACGGCACGTCCACATATCCAAACGCCGCCGGCCCCACCACCGCCAATGACTCCGGCGTCTTCAGCATTTCCGGCGCGGGAACGCCCAGCACCACGACGCGCAACCCGTACCGCACGACCTCCGTGGTGATCGGCTCGGCGGAATCCTCGTCCACCAGACAGATCAGGTCGGGCACCACGGCCAGAATCTCACCCTCATCCGTGCGGGCGATGAGGTTCTCGTTCTGAAAATCGATCCGCAGCGCGCGGCCAGCATCCGACCCCGAACCCTCCAGTTGCAGAACCCCGCGGGCAAATCCGCCCAGCAACCGCCGCTCCACGTCGACGATCTTGCCGTGGAATAGTCGCTGCCCACCCGAAACCGACAACGCCGCGTCGACCGGATTGCTTAGCGCCGCGCGCGCCCGGCGCACGGCACGGCCGATCTCAACCGCGAGGGTGACCGTGCCAGGAATCGCGGTCCGCTTCACCTCCACACCCGTCATTGGCGGAAAGGCGTAGCCCGCGGCGCCGCCCATCTGAATTGTGACCGCGCGCGCATACCGCTCCAGGGTGACCGGATCGCTGATCTTGTCAAAGACCACTTCATGCCCGCGCGGATCGGCGAGCGCCCCCGGCGTCGGCGCGACGCCGTAAATGGCGAAGGTATCCATCTGCAACTCGGGAAACGCGCGCCCCATCCCGTCGCCATCGATGACCGGCACCCCCACCCGCGCGGCGACGATCATCGGCCGCATCGAGTTGGACCCGCCTATCTCGCCCGGAATAACGTGCGTGAATTCGCGACCCATGTGGCGCTCCAGCGCCCGCATGGCCCGGATGCACTCATCGCCACGCCCGATGCGTTCGATACCGACCGTTGGCGAGCCCATCCCCCCGACCGTGGTGGCAAAGGCGTCGTCAGCCACCTCATCGAGCGACACGACCTGGATCGTCTTTCCCGCCCGGAGATGTTGCAACGCCTCGACCTTGCCCAGATACGGGTTCCCCCCTCCCCCCGTGCCCAGGATACCGGCGCCGATCTCCAGCGCCTCCAGAATCTCCTCCGTCACGTCCCACATACCCCAGCCGAGCCCCTTTCGTCAGCCGATGCGACCTTCGGCCGCCAAGCATCGCACGAAAGCGCCATCCCACAACGAGGAGCCACAATGGTGCATGCTATGCTCCGGTCGCTCCTCGGCATACTGGTCTGGCCGGACGACGGATGTGACGCTGTAGGGGCACGGCGTGCCGTGCCCAACCACCGGCCCGCTCTCAACAACGGAGCGGCATGGTATGTAAGGCTCTCCGGGAAAGGGGCACCATGAGTCTGCGAATCGGCATCGACGTCGGCGGCACCAATACCGACGCGGTCCTCATGGACGGCCTGACCGTCGTCAGCAAGATCAAGACACCGACCACCCACGACGTCACCACCGGCATCACCACCGCGCTTCGCCACGTCCTGGAAACATCTGGAACGCCGACCGCCGACATCTCCGGCGTCATGATCGGGACCACCCACTTCACCAACGCCGTCGTCGAGCGCAAGCGGCTCGAACCGACCGCGGCGATCCGCCTTGGATTACCCGCCACCCTGGCGCTGCCGCCAATGGTCGACTGGCCAGATGACCTGGCCGAGACGCTCGGCCGCCACACCTACCTCGTCCACGGCGGCCACGAGTTCGACGGCCGGGAGATCGCCCCGCTCGATCCCGACGAAATCCGGACTGCGGCAGAGCAGATTCGCGACAACGACATCACGGCAATCGCCGTCTCTTCTGTCTTCTCGCCGGTCAACACGGCAATGGAGGAGCAGGCCGCGGCGCTCGTGCGCGAGGTCATCCCCGACGCCTCCGTCACGCTCTCCAGCGACATCGGCCGGGTCGGGCTACTGGAACGAGAAAACGCCGCCATCCTCAACGCTTGCCTGCGCCCCCTGGCGCGGGAGACCATCGCCGCCTTCCGCGCCGCCATCGCCGACCTGGGTATCACCGCGCCGCTCTACATCACCCAGAACGATGGCACCCTCATGAGCGCCGACTACGCCGAGCAGTATCCGGTACTCACCTTCGCCTCGGGTCCCACCAACTCCATGCGCGGCGCGGCGTTTTTGTCTGGTCTCAAGGACGCCATGGTCGTCGACGTCGGCGGCACCACCAGCGACGTGGGCGCCCTCACCCATGGCTTCCCTCGCGAAGCGTCCGTCGCCGTCGAGATCGGCGGCGTACGTACCAACTTCCGCATGCCGGACGTCTACTCGTTTGGACTCGGCGGCGGCTCGCTCGTCCGCCAGGATCCCTTGCAGGTGGGACCGCAAAGCGTCGGCTACCGCATCACCGAGGAAGCCCTCGTCTTCGGCGGCGACACCATGACCACGACCGACGTCGCCGTCGCTTCCGGAGTGGCGGACATCGGGGATCCCACTCGCGTGCGCGACCTTGAACCTTCACTCATCGCGGCGACGATGGATCGCATCCAGGAGATGACCGAGACCGCCGTCGATCGCATGAAGACCAGCGCCGAACCGATTCCCGTGATCGTCGTCGGCGGCGGCAGCATCCTCATTGCCAGACAGGTGGCCGGCGCTTCGGCAATGGTCAAACCGCTGCACTTCGAAGCCGCCAACGCCGTGGGCGCGGCCATCGCCCAAATCTCGGGCGAGATCGATCGCGTCTACGCGCTGGCCTCGATGTCGCGCGACGACGCCGTGGCGGACGCCAAGGCGGAAGCAACCGCCAAGGCAGTGGCTGCCGGCGCAGACCCGGCCACTATCCAGATCGTCGACGTCGAGGACGTGCCCCTCGCCTACCTCCCCGGCAACGCCACGCGCATCCGGGTCAAAGCGGTCGGCGATCTGGCGCTGGTTCCGAGCGCCTGAGCCTTCACAATCTGGGAGGAATCATGCGCGAAATCACGGTCGAGGCCCTCGACGACATCGCCCGCGGCGCCGCGGTGCTGGGCACCGGCGGCGGCGGTGATCCCTATATTGGCAAGCTCATGGCCCAAGATTCCCTGCGCCAGCGCGGCAACGTGCATCTGCTCGACCCCATGGAGTTGGACGACGACGACATCGTCGTGCCTACCGCCATGATGGGCGCACCGACGGTGATGGTGGAAAAAATCCCACGCGGCGAGGAGATCGTCACCGCCTTCAAGGCCCTGGAGACCTACCTCGGCAAACCGGTACGGGCCACCATGTCGTGCGAAGCCGGCGGCCTCAACTCGACCACGCCCTTCACCGTCGCCGCCGAGCTCGGCATTCCCCTCGTCGACGGCGACATGATGGGCCGCGCCTTCCCCGAACTCCAGATGTGTACACCGACCCTCTACGGCGTCACCGCCACCCCGATGGCCATCGCCGACGAGAAGGGAAACTCGGCGGTCATCAACACGGTCAGCAATCTCTGGACCGAAATCCTGGCCCGCACGCTGACGGTCGACATGGGCTGCTCAGCGATGATCGCGATCTACCCCATGACCGGAAAACAGGTAAAAGAAACCTGCATCCTGAACACCATCACCCTCCTGGAACGGATCGGCCGCACCATCCGCGAGTCGCGAGCGCGGCACGAGGACCCAGTCGAGGCCGTGCGCGAGGCGATGAACGGCTTTCTCATCTGGCGCGGCAAGGTCGGCGACGTCGAGCGCCGCACCGTCACCGGGTTCGCCCGCGGCGAAGCGACCATCGCCGGCGTCGACGCCTACTACGGCCGCGACCTGCGCATCGCCTTCCAGAACGAATTCCTCCTCGCCCGCGCCGGCGACGAGATCCTGGCCACCACCCCCGATCTCATCACCATTCTCGACGATGAGACCGGCGAACCGATCACCACCGAAGGCCTCCGCTACGGCTTCCGCGTCTCCGTCCTGTCCATGCCCTGCGACCCCCGCTGGCGTACGCCCGAAGGGCTGAAAGTCGTCGGCCCCGCCTATTTCGGCTACGACATCCCGTACGTGCCAATCGAGGAGCGGGTGCGCGCCACGGCGTGAACGTGTGCCACAATGTGGACGAACCGCGTCCAACAACGTTTTGGCGCGCACACCGGGAAGAAGCTGAACGCACAGGACACCTGCATCATGGCACTGAAAAAGCAAATCGTCGATAGCGAACCAAGCGAGGAGTACAAGTACGGGCTCATTCCGCTCATCGAGCTGTCGTACGAGGAAGGCTTCGCCGTCCTCGACAGACAGGCGCGGCGGCGGCTGGACATGTCCGGGGAGGAGTTCCTCCGACGGTGGAAGGCAGACGACTTCTCAGACGAGTTCAAGGATGAGCACCATTCGGCGTTTGCCGCGTTAAGCATCCTGGTCCGGCCATTTGCCAGCGACGCTTCGTGACGCGTACGAGCGCTTCGCGGCTCCGCTGCGTCGAGCGGTTTCTCTTGTCGTGCCCTCTGGGCGAGGCGTCCTAACCCATTACCCCAGGCCGCTACGACTCAACGAAGACCATTGGCTCTCTTTCCCGGAGCAACAGCCTATGCGGCTCACGGGAGAGCGCCTATATCTCGACCTCTACCACGGCTTTCGCATCGTCCAAACACGTTCCGGACTCGAACCCTTTCATGTCACGACTACTGATTACTTCTACACCCTCCTCGACCGGAACCACCGTGAACTCCTTTCCTACCACTTCCACCCCGACGGAGCCGGCTGGTGCACCTATCCCCACCTCCACGTGGGCACGGCCCGCGGAATCATCGACAACAAGACCCACCTCATCACCGGGCCGCTGCCACTGCAGGCGTTCATCCGCACGCTCATCGAAGACCCTGCCATACCGGTCGTCTCATTGCGCCCCGACTGGGGGCGCGTACTCGACGTGAAAGGACACCGCGATGCCATCGTCTGAGGGATCGTCTCCCCAGATGGTCCTGACCGAAGATCAGGCATTCGACCTCCTCGCCTTCCTCGTCAGCTCAGCCGAAATCTGCCTCGTCGAGCCGACCTACTACGGCACGTTCCGCCTGGTCGACGCGGCGAGCCGCCTGATGGGTTACATGCTCGAGCACGACCCCGAGCGCAGCCGCGAGTTCCTGCACCATTTCAAGGAAGATGTGGACACGAAAAAGGTCTGGATGATGTGGGACCGCGAGGCCTACTACGACTTCCTGCGCGGCGCCCCCGCGGCCGTCGCCGCCGAAGTGATACGACGCGAAGAGCCTACCGCGCACACGACCGAGGATGGCACGTCATGAGCGGTTCGATTGCGCCATCGTCGCCGGATCAACTCCTGGCGCTGATGAAGAGCCGAAGAGTCTGCCGCTCATTCACCGACGAGCCGGTGAGCGACGATCATCTGCGCATGATGACCGAGGCCGCGCGCTGGGCCACCAGCGCCGGCAACCGTCACATCCACAAATTCCTCGTCGTCCGCGACCCCGAGGTCATCCACCGCGTGCGAGCCGTGTCGCCCGGCATGCTGACTGCGCCCCCGGCGCTCATTGTCATCCTCACCGACCTCGACGCGGCGCAGCGAGAATCGTTGCAACTCGAGCACGACCACGCCAACTGGATGGACGTCGGTACCGCGGCGATGAACATGATGAACATGGCCCATGCCCTGGGTCTCGGCACCTGCCCGGTCACGTCGTTCAGCCGCTCTGGCGCCTCCGTCATGCTCGGTCTGCCGCCGCACCTGACCCCGGAGTGGATTCTGATCATCGGCCACCCGGCCTCTGCACCGCGTGCACGACGACTGGGAACAGGCGCGCCAAAACCAGTCACGGCTCGCGACCTGACCTGGTGGGAGCAGCCTGGACGAAACGAACCCTAAACCGGCTCCACCCGCACCGCCCCGCTCGACAGCGTCCCCTCAGTCACGACCAGCCCAACGCCCCCGGACGTGAGAGGCTCGTCCTCATCGACGACATCGGCAATCTGCTCTCCGTCGATCCCGCCCACGATCCGGTTCCCCTGGACCGTGAGCGACAACCGGTAGGGCCGATCCAGCTGAACAGGCAATGGACGCTCGGCGAGGACGATCAAGGCCTCGCGGTCCTTCACCAGCCGCACCATGCCGTCGTCGCACAGCAGGAGCGCGTACCAGCGGCGCATCCCACCCACGCGGGCGGCTATCCCCGCCTGTTTGGCGAGGAAGATCGTGATGTCCGCGGTAACGCGATAGTCGTCCCACTCGGCGCTACCCTGGCTGATGAGTCCCGTGCCATGGTTCTGCACGACGCGGTACGGCTCCGGCCAACGGCTCTCGAACTGGTCTACGCCGTCGACCCAGGCGCGGCGCCACATCTCGCCGACGCCCTCCGGTCGCCCCAGCAGTACGTCGGGCGCGCCGTCCCACGTAAGCCAGTCGAGATAGACCGCACCCGCTCCTGCTTCCGCCGGTTCAATCGCGATCCCGACCTCGGCAACGGGCGAGCCACCGAGATCGGGGATGCGCCAGCCCAGCGTAGCGTCCCGGCCCGGCAGAATCAGTTCCGGGGAGCCGGTCAAGGTTTGCAGAGCATCCTCTTCGCCGTAGAAGGAGATCAACAACCGTGCCTCGACGGGCCCGGCGTTGCCGCGGTGCGCGACAAGGCGAGCCCGTACCTCCTGTCCCGTATGGAGCGTCGGCGAGGCGAGCAGGGTGTATCCCGGCATGACGATCGCTTCCGGCGGGATGAAGGTCGGAGTCGCGGCGACGACCGGGGTATCGGGGCGCTCGTCATCCCAGCGAACGGCCAGCGTGCGCGTGCCACTTGTGCTCTGCTCCGCGACATTGTCCACCGTAACGGAAGGATGGTCGCCAGCGAACCCCTGCACCGCCCCCGGCAACTCAAAGTGAAACCGTGCCCCTTCCTTCGGCGCCAGCGGCGGTTCCCCGGCCAGCGCCCGGGCGATGTTCACGACGTGGTACGCCTCGATCACCGCGTCAGTGATCGCTCGCCCACCATCCGCGGTGGCCAGGTACATGCGGTCGGCCACCGGCCCACGCCAGTCGTACGGCGACTCATCGATACCCGCCAACCCGTTCTTGATGCCGAGAATCGCGCCGACATTCCCCGCGTTGCAATCCGTGTCCCACCCTGCCGTGTTGACGATCATCTGCGATCTGCGAAAATCGTCGCCGCCGTAGAGGAGGGCCAGGATAATCAGGGCGTGGTTCGGCACCATATGGCAGTTGCCGATGTACTTATCGTAGCCGTAGTTGGCGGCGATCTTCTCTCGCGTCTGGCGCCAGTCAGGCTCACCCGCGTGCCATCCTCGAATGTCGGAGATCAACCGGGCGATGGTTGAGTCAGCCGGGATCAGGCTGACGCCGGTGTCGATCAAGCTATCCAGATCGGACTCCACAAAGGCCTGCGCTTCCATGGCCGCGATCACCTGCGCCCCGTAGATCGCCTCCCCATCGTGGCTGACGCTCCCGGCGCGGCGGGCGAAGTCGGCCGCGCGCTCCGGGTCGCCCGGCACGATCATCCCCCAGCCCGTCGATGAATATCTGGGAGCCGATCTGCTCGGCCACGGTCTTGCCGTTGAGAGCAATCGAGCCACTGGCCGGTGCCGGGATGCCACTTTTGAGCCGCAAATAGGCGGTGTGCTCGGTCGAGTTACCGATGCCACCCCACCACAGAATCGTCCGCCGCTCGATCAGGTAGTTGAGCCAGGTATTGCCGATCTGCTCGGGGGTGACGTCTGGGTCATTGCCATGATCGGGCAGCGCCCGCAGGAAAGTGAACGTCCCCGAAACGTCATCGTCCGTGACGACCAGCGGCATGCCCCGCGACTCGTGGATATAGCGGTCGACCTCGCCGTATGCGGCGGTAATCCGATCGTACGTCCATCCCTCGACCGGACGGCCAAGATAGACCCCGATCAGCTTGCCGAGCACCCCGGCGTAGACCCGCTCCACATAGTCAGCGGGAAAAGTGGATGAACGTGAAGAAGTCAACTCCGTGGTCGCCATATTTGCTCCATCAGCAAGCGTGCCGGCACCGCGGGCGATCCAGGCACCACCCCTGCAAAGCACCGCTCACCTTCGACTTACGACTTTCGACTCCCGTCTCAAGCCAGCGCCTCGAACGCCCTTTGCCGTTCCTGGGCGGCGGCGAATTGCTCCAGCTGCAAGTTGACGGCCAACTCGGTCAGCTCGCGCGCCAAGGGATCGAGATCGACTTGGTTGGCCGCGTTGATCCGCGCGATCCACTCGGGCCGGATGACGCCGTCGCCATGGAGCGCCCCGGCGATGGCCCCGGCCATCCCCGCGATGGAGTCGTTATCGCGGCCGTAGTTGGCGGCGCCGAAGACCGCCTGCTCGAAATCCCCCTGCGTCACCAGGAGAAAGCCGAGCGCCACCGGCACCTCCTCAATTGACTTGCGCCGGCTGGGCGCCCAGTCGTCGGTCTTGTTGCCGCGATCGCGCACCCCATCCTCGGCGCTGCCGTCGAACGGGCGAATCGCGTCCCGTAGCGCGCCGATCGCGTCCCGCCAGTCGTCGTGCCAGCGCGCTTCGTACGTGACCGCGGCAATCGCCTCCTTCGTCCCCTCTTTCGCGAGTTCGATCGCGACCCCGACCACCGAATCGACCGTCGCCCCGGGTTTGAACGCTTCGGCGACACACGCGGCCATCACCGCCGCCGCCTCCAGTCCATAGCTCCACTGGTGAGCGCTGAAAATCTCCACCGCCTCCCGGTAGGCATTCACCGGGTCGCAGGCGTTCACGATCCCGACTGGCGCGGCGTACATGGCCGCGCCGCAGTTGACCATGTTGCCCACCCCGCCCAACCGCGGGTCGGCATTGGCCAGCCGCAGGCGCATCAGCAACCACTTCTCGGGATAGAAGAGCCGCTCGACCAGCGGCATCTCCTGCCCCCGCTCGGCCAGCCAGCGCGGCTCGTCGGCGATCATCGGCACGATGCGCTCGGCAAAGACAAACGGGTTGAGATGCCTCCCCTCGCTGACGTAGATCTCCCCCAGCACCCGCGTCATGTGCGTGTCGTCGGTGAACCGGCCGTCCCCCTTGCCGACGTCCGAGGGGCCGTCCCACGGCTCGACGAAATCGAGGATCTCTCCGTACCGCTCCCGGATGTCAGCGGGCATTTTCCACTCGGCGGGCGCGCCCATCGCATCGCCAATGGCGCCGCCGTAGAGGCACCCACGTACCTTGCTGAACAGCACCGATTCCCTTTCCGGCAACGTCCGTTCCTTCCCTCGATCAACAACCGACTATCCCTTGAGCCCACCTTGCGTGAGACCATCAATAAACCGGCGCTGTAAGGCGAGAAAGATGACGATCACCGGCAAAATCATCATGACGGCCGCCGCGCTGGTCATTGTCCAGTCGCGTGAGAACCGCTGTGCGAAGTTGTTGTAGCTCGTCACCACCGTGAACAGATCTTGTTCGGTAAGAAACACCGTCGCCATCAGGAACTCGTTCCAGACGCTGAGCGCCACCACCAGTCCGACAGTCAGGAACCCCGGCCACGAGAGGGGCACGACGATGCGAGTGAACACCTGCCACTCGCTCGCCCCATCGACCCGCGCCGCGTCCTCGAAATCGCGCGGGAGTTGGAGCATGTAGGAGCGCAGCAAGAAGATGGCGAAGGGCGCGTTGGTCGCGATGTAGATGATCACCAGCCCGTGGAGGGTGTTGACCAGTCCCAGCCGGTTCCAGGTGAAGTAGAGCGGCACGAGGTAGAGCTGAATCGGCAGGCTGGTCCCCACCAGGAGATAGAGGGTCAGCATGCCAGCCCCCGCCAGATCGAGCTTCGCCAAACTGTAGGCCGCCATGCCACCCAGGAAGAGCACCCCGATCACCGTGCCCACCACCAGCACGGCGCTGTTGCGAGTGGTCATGGAGAAATTGCCCATCTCCCAGGCCTTGGGAAAGTTCTGCCACATGAACGACTGCGGCGGACCGAGCGGGTTCAGTCCCAGTTCCGCCGTGGTTTTCAGAGAGTTGAAGCCAAGGATGATGAGCGGGCCGGTGGCGAACACCAGCAGAATGGTGAGGACGAAGTAATTCAGGGCGAGCGAGGCCTCGCGCCGGGGACCGCGCGCCGGGGCAATGGCGCTCATATCTCCCACCCCCGTCGCCGCAGGATCGTGAAGATGACGATCACGCACCCCACGAAAAAGCTCATGGTCAGGCCGAGCGCGGAAGCATAGCCGGCGTTGAAGTTGTTGAACGCCTCCTTGTAGACCAGCACCGCCAGCACCTCGGACGCGCCGGCCGGACCGCCCTGAGTCAGAATCCAGATGTAGTCGAAGGTCAGGAACGACCAGATGGTCGTCATCAGGATCATGAAGACCAGCGTCGGGCGGATGCCCGGCAACGTCACGTCGCGGAACTCCTGCCAGCGGCTCGCTCCATCGAGCCGCGCCGACTCGTAAAGATCGGGCGGAATGTTCTGCATGCTGGCCAGGAAGAGGACCATGAGAAAGCCCCACCAATGCCAGTTGTCGACGAACCCGATGGCCGGCAGCGCCGTTTTCGCGGTGCCGAGAAATGCCTTGTCGAATCCTGGTATCCCGAGATCGTTCAGCACCGCCGGTATGCCACGGTCGGGACTCAACAAGCCGCGCCAGAGTGCCGCCGTGACGACGCTCGGCAGGACGAAGGGGATGAACAACGCCATGCGGAAGACGATGGACCCCTTGTGGATCGGGGCCAGCAGCCCGGCCGCGGCCAGCCCCATGGCGATGGGGACCGTGAGGAACATCGCCAGCCAGATGACGTTGTTGCCGAAGGCGTGATGGAATCCAGAATCGCGGATCAGCCTCTGGAAGTTCTCCAGTCCGACCCATTCCGCGGCGCCGATGCCGTTCCAGTCGGTCATGGAGTAGTAGACAGCGCTCAGCGCCGGCCCGGCCACGACGGCGACGTTGATGACCAGAATCGGCAGCACGAAGAGCCAAGGCACGACTCGCCGCCGGAAAAACGCGCGGCGCCGCTCGGCCGTCCGCATCGAAGCTGCCGGCAACGTAGCGCTGATCGGCATGGATTTCTGCAACGCCATAGCCGTCGCCTTCGATCACCCAGGCTGGAGCGGGGCGCCGCAGCCCCGCCCCGCCGGATCCAATCTCCTAACGCTCCGGAATCGGCGGCACGGCGCCCGCTTCCCGCTCGGCGTCGAAGACCTCCTGATGCCCCTGCAGGTACTCCTCCGCCGTGATTTCGCCGGCCCAGACCCGCTCGATTTCTTCGATCAGGTAGGTCTCGCTCTCCGGTGGCCAGAAGGTCCAGGTCGTATAGCCGTAGTTGCCCGCGGCGAACGCTTCGCCCAGGTCCGCCAGGATTTCAGCCAGCCCAGGGTTGACCCCGGTCAGATCCTGACCCGTGAGGTCGACGGCCGCCGGGACCAGTCCGCACTGCACCAGCAACCTCGCCTGCGTCTCCGGCGAAAAGTGGTAGTCGAGGTACTGCGCGGTTGCGTCCGGATTCTCGGAGTTTCCGTTGATCGACCAGGTCGAGCCGATGCCCAGATCGAAAATGGCCTCGCCGGTCACCGACGGAAAGGGAACCCAGCCCCATTCGTTCTCGTTGCCGGCCGCCTCGCCGAAGTACGCGTCAACGTCCGACAGGAACCAGGAGCCTTCAATCTTCATCGCGGCCTCGCCCATGCCGAACATCGATCCGACCTCGGCCATGGTGCCGGTGTAGTAGCGATCCAGGCCGCCGGCAAACCAGCCGTTTTGCTGCATCTGGTTGAGGGCTTCGATGCTGGCGACGAGATCGGGATCGGTCCAGTCGGCCGCACCGACCAGGGCGTCATAGACCAGTTGCGGTCCGCCCGCGCTGTGGTTGAGCATCTCGCCGACAAACCACTCGTTGGCCGGGCGCCATTCGGCGTTGGCGTTCGCGAACGGGATGATGCCGGCGGCGTTGACCTCTTCCGCCAGCGCCATCAGCTCGTCCAGCGTCGTTGGCGGCTGCCACTCATTCTGCTCGAAGAGCGTCTTGTTGTAGTAGAGGACGAGCGTTTCGATCTCGTTCGGAATGCTGAAAAGCTGCCCGTCGGCCGTGCCGAGGTCAAGCGACCCCTCGGCGAACCGCTCGCCCCAGCCGAACTGCTCCGCGAAGGGATCTAGCGCGACGAGCCGGCCCGCCTTCGCCAATTCCATGGCGAACGACGGCCCAGGCGTCGTCACCACGTCGGGCCCGGCCCCGCCCGCCACCGCGGTCTGCGTCGCCTGCCAGTTGTTCGCCTGGATCGTGGCATCGACCGTGATGCCGTTGCCCAGCGCGTTGAACGGCTCGACCACGTTGGCGACCATGCACTCCGCGGTATCGGACCCCGAGACGGTGTTGAGCCACAACTCGATCTCGGTTGCGTCTTGCGCCAGCACCGACGACGCCGAGGCCGCGGCTAGTGGCGCGCTCAGCAGCAGTCCGAGGATTAGCAGCATACGCAGCGATCTACGCATTTCGGTCTCCTTCGACGTGTCACGGGAACCGCGTGCCGCGGCCCCTCAGCTCGCCAGCGTATTCAGCAGCGTCACGCGATATCGGCATCCAGCACGGGGTTCGCGGGGGCTCACCTCCTCCGTGGAAACGTACAAGCCCGTCACGCCGATTGTCGCACTATCAGATCAAACGGCATAGCGATCCGCCTGCCATGGTCCGGCCCTCCGCCCGCGAGCCGTTCGAGGAGCAACTCGGCCGCTTTCGCCCCCAGCCGCTCGGGATACTGCGCGATCGTCGTCAGCGGCGGGTCCATCAGCCGGGCCAGCGGAAGACCATCGAACCCGACCAGCGCCATGTCATCCGGGACGCGCAGTCCGGCTTCGCGCAGGGCAAGCAGCGCGCCCATCGCCATCATGTCGTTGGCAGCGAAGATGGCGCTGGGCCGTTCGTCCAGGGCAAGCAAGTCCAACGTCGCGCCGTAACCGCCCGCTTCGGTGAAGTCTGCCCCCCGGACCAGCATGCGGTCGAAGAGCAGATCGTGCTCGCGCAGCGCCTCGGTGTACCCACGAACCCGGTCTTCCCGCCGCGGCGTGCCCGCGACACCGGCCACCATGCCGATGCGCCGGTGCCCGCGCTCGATCAGGAAATTCACCGCTGCCCGAGCGGCGGCGACGTTGTCGATCCCCAGCGTGTCGAGCGGTACCAATGGATCGGACAGGGTCTGGATGGTGTGGGCGACAACGCAGATGCCTTGCCCGACCAAAGGAAAACACTCTTCCAACGGGAGGCGGAGTGGGGTAATGATGACGCCATCGACCCGGCCACCCAGCGCCGACTGCACATATTTCCGCTCCCGCTCCAGATCACCGTCAGAGTTGTACGCGATCAAATCGTATCCGGCCGATTCGGCAACGTCCTGGATCGCGCGGGCAAAGGCCGGATAGAACGGGTTGGTAATATCGGGAATGATGCTGGCAATGGTGAACGTGCGCTGCCGGCGCAGACTGCGCGCCGTGTGGTTGGGCACGTATCCAAGCGCGGCAATTGCTTTTACCACCCGCTCGCGCGTTTCTGGAGCAACAGGCGCGTCGGAGCTTCCGCTCAGAACATAGGAGACCACCGGCTGCGAAACCGCGGCGAGCCGCGCGACATCGGCTTGGGTGGGGCGCTTTCGCCTGGGAGGGCTCTCGGTCATGGTCACCTCCGTCAGCGAGGCGGCACGGGCCGGAGGCGCAATCCGGCTATGATACGAATAAACTTGGTGCGCAAAGTTCTCCTAAGGCTACACGGTCGCGCATGATGCATGCTGATGCCGAGCAGCCAATTCGCACGCGCCCCGCTTGTCACCGGCCCGGGCTCCCTCCTCCATCGCTTGGCGCAGGAGTTGTGTAGCTCCGCAGTGAAGCAAAGGCGCCAATGTAAGGCGTGTGATCCGCCGCAATTTAGCGGTGGCGCCTCATGCGACGGGCGATGTTGACAGCCCATCTCCAGGCCCCTACATTTGGCGGTATACCGTATACCGCATCCTTCCAAGATGCCCAGGCGAGACTCGCTTCGCCGTCGCCGCCCGTTCAGGAGCACCGGTGCCGCACGTGTCCACGCACGCCGAAGACACCTCCTCGCTGTCGAGATCCCGGCCGCTCAACCATGCCACTCTGAGCTGAGCAAGTCTATCAACATCTGCGCCATCAGATCCTCGCGAACGCCTACCCACCGCACGCTGCCTTGCCGGAAAAATCCGTCGCCACTCAACTCAACGTCAGCCGGGTGCCGGTGCGCGAGGCCCTGCACCGGCTCGCCGCGGATGGTCTGGTCACACTGCGACCCCGCCAGGGCGCGTTCGTCAGCTCGCTCTCGCCCCGGCAGTTTCTCGATGCCTACCGCGTCCGCGAAGCCCTGGAGGAGTTGGCCATCAAGCTGGCCCTGCCCAACCTCACCCCCGCCGACCTGGACGAACTCGGCCGCTTGCAACAGGAGATGCGCCGTCACGCCGCGGCCGACGACGCGGAGACCTTCTTCGCCGCCAACCGCGCCTTCCACGCCCTCTTCGTCGAGCGCTCCCAAAACGACTACCTCAAGGGCATCTACTACCCGCTACTGGACCAGATGCGCCGCCATATTTCCTCCTCGCTCGGACTGCGCGGCGGTCTGGACCGTTCGATCGACGAGCACCAGGCCATCCTCGACGCCGTGCAAGCAGGAGACGCCGATGAAGCGGCGCGCCTGCTGCGCGAGCACATCCATGTCCCCCAACGCGCCCTCGAAGAAGGCTCATCGCCCGTAGGGGCCACGCCTGCCTTTCCCGATATCGCCGCTGAGAGAAGAATCTGATGCCCCGCCAACCGGTCAAATTCGGTGTCAATCTCAACAACCGCGAACCCCTCATCGCCCCGGACTACACCCTGGCCGATCTCCTGACGCTGGCCGAGCAGGCCGAGGCGCTCGGCTTCGATTCCGTCTGGGTGGGCGACAGCCTCTTCTCCAAACCGCGCTGGGAACCGATCAACCTCCTCTCCGCCATCTCGCAACGCACCAACCGGGTCAAGCTCGGCACCGCCTGCATGGTCTCCGGCACCCGCCACCCGCTCTACCTCGCCCTCGAATGGGCCACTCTCGATCAGCTTTCCAATGGCCGCACCATTCTCGGCACCGGCATGGGCAACCCCGAAGAGGGCGTCCGCCGCGAATACGCCGCTGTCGGACTCGATTTCGACAAGCGCGCCAGTATTTTCGAGGAGGGCCTCGCCGTCCTGCGCGAGCTGTGGACCACTGGCGAGACGAGCTTCCAGGGAGAGCACTACGCCTTTGACCGCGTCTCATTCTTCTCCGGCACCGAGATGGGTCCGCTGGCGCCTGCTGCAATCGCCCCCGCCCATCTGGGTCGTCAGCAACCCCCGCCTCACCGTCGGCACGAAGCAGGAGGAGCGTACGGAGCGCGTCGTTAGCCGCGCCGCCCGCCGCATCGCCGCCTACGGCGATGGCTGGATGACCTGCTGCCGCGCTCGCCACCCGGACGAGTTCCGCGCCCAACTCGCCCAGATCGACCAGGCCATCGCCGACGCCGGCCGCTCCCGCGACGAGTTCGTGATGTCCTACCAGGTCACCATGAACATCGCCGACACCCGCGAGGAAGCGCAAGCCGGCATCGACGCCTACATCAGCCAGTACTACCCGGAGTTGAGCAAGGCCATGGACATCGGCGAATGGGGCCCAGTCGGCACCCCGGACGACATCGCCGAGTGGCTGCAGACGTTCGCCGACGCCGGGCGTCGACTACTTCATCTGCCGCTTCGGCTCACTCGACCAGTTCGGTCAGATCGAGCGCCTTGCCCGGGACGTCTTGCCCGCCTACGACGCGGCGCTCACCGGCGCCACCATTTAGGAGGTCGGCAACACATGACAGGAGGTACAGGTGACATGAGCGACGGCAATCTTTCCCCGAACCTTCGCCGCGACGCCGAATTGGTGGCCGCGGTCTGCATGTCGGTCGCACCCGACGACGTGGTGACCATCATCACCGACGACGCCCATATCGACGAGGCCCAGGCGCTGGCCCAGGTCGTGGTCGAGCGCGGCGGCTACCCGATCATCGCCAACAACGAGCACCAGGTGCAGCGCGCCATCGCCGACATGACCTTCCCCATGGCCCCACCGCGCAACCTGCACCAGGCGATGACGTCTTCCGACGAGATCATCATCATCACCAATCTCGAATGGGCCAACCGCTTCGCCCACGTCTCCGCCGTGCGGGAGTCGTGCGACAACAACGCCAAGATCGCCTCCGTCGAAGAGGGTATCGGCTCCTGGGACCTCACCGAGGCCGACATCCGCGACGCCACCGACCGCGCCAAAGCCGCCATCAAAGCCATGGAAGGCGCCAAGTGGTGCCGCGTCACCTCCCCCGCCGGCACCGACATCCGCGTCTCCATCGAGGGCCGCCCGGCCCTGGAGGTGACCCCGATCAAACAGCGCGGGCAGATGATGGGCCCCGTCCCGCTCTGGGCGGAGGTCGCCTTCGCCGCGGTCGAGGACCGCACCGAGGGCACCATCGTCGTCGACGGCATCATGCTCGGCATCGGTCTCCCCGGTCAGACGCCGAACCCCATCACCTGGAAAGTGGAAAAAGGCCGCGTCACCGAAATCACCGGCGGCGAGGAGGCTGAACGCCTGATGCAGGTCATCAAGGACGTGCCAGGAGCGGACGTCATCGGCGAGTTCGCCTTCGGCACCAGCGAAAAGTCCCCCACCGGCTCGCCGTCCGAAAAGGGACTGCTGGGTACCGTCCACTTCGCCCTCGGCGACAACCACAACGCCTACCCCGGCGGCCAGAATGTCAGCACCCTCCACCTCGACGGCAACTGCCTCAACGCCTCTCTCCTCATCGAGGACACCGGCAAGTACGTCATCAAGGACGGCAAATGGGCGCTGTAGACGAGCCGGCCATCACCGTCGTCGCGCGCGACGAAGTCGACCCCATCCCACTCCCCAACGGGAGTTGGAGCCGCATGGTGCTCACGCGAGAGACGACTCCGGGCATCGCCGGGTCGCTCGGCTACTCCGTCTTCACCCCCGGCACCATCACGGGCAT
This sequence comes from uncultured Chloroflexia bacterium, assembly GCA_963762985.1. Lineage (GTDB taxonomy): Bacteria > Chloroflexota > Chloroflexia > Thermomicrobiales > UBA6265 > JACCXM01. Next base: position 56,614 of record CAVXMK010000025.1, on the reverse strand, counting down.
GGTCGCTCACGAGGTCGAGGAGGTCGCCTACGTTCTGGCTGGACGCGGCGAGCTGCGCACCGACGGCGACCCGGTTCCCTTCGCCGCCGGTCAGGCGCTGCACATCCCGCCGGGCCTCTGGCACGCCGTGGCCAACACCGGCGACGAGGACATGGTGATGGTCTTCGGCTTCCCCTACCCCGCCTACCCGCCAACGGAGCGACGATGACCGACCGCGCGCCCTCCCTGACGCTGAATCCGGACCAAACTGCCGAGCTGGTCGACGCCGACCTGCGCGAGCAAGTGGCTTGGTCCGGCCGCATCCTGGCCATGGGCGGCCACGGTGACTACACCCTCGGCCACGTCAGCGCCCGATCGAGCGACGGCCAGCACGTCCTGATGAAACCAAACGGCCTCGGGCTGGAGGAAGTCACCCCCGAAGACGTCCTGGCGCTGGACATGGACGGCACCCGCCTCTCCGGCGCGGGACCGGTTCACCTCGAATACGTCCTCCACACCGAGATCTACAAGGCCCGTCCCGACATCGGCGCGGTCGTCCACACTCACCCGCCATACGCCACCGCCTTCGGCGCCACCGACGCCAAACTCGAATTGCTCAACCATGACGCCGTCCTCTTCCGCGACGGCCTCGCCACCTTCGACGACACCGCGGAATTGATCATGCGCCCGGACCAGGGCGCCGCCGTCGCCCAGGCGCTGGGCAATCACCGCGCCCTGGTCATGCGCGGCCACGGGGTGATCGTCACCGGCAGGAGCGTCCCTTGGGCAACATATGCGGCGCTGACCCTGGAGCGGGTGCTGCGCATTCAGTCGATCGCCCGCTCCCTGGGCGCCCTGCAACCGATGACCCCGGAGATGGCCGACCGCGTCTACCCCGACAAGTACCGTGACGAGCACGTCGCCAACTACTGGGCCTACCTCATCCGCCAGGTCCGCCGCGCTGGGCTTGCGCAAGGCATGCCGGAAGCGGGGGACCGCCATGCTTGACCGCTTCGCCATCCATCAACCGGCGAGCATCGCGGAAGCATCCGACATGCTCACCCACTTCGGCCACGACGCCGCGGTCTACGCCGGGGGGACGGAATTACTCGTCGTCATGAAAGAGCGCCTCGCGCACTTTCCGCACCTCATCGACATCAAGCGCATCGCCGGCCTGCGCGACATCACCTACGACGAGCAGCAGGACCTGGTCATCGGCGCCACAACCCGGCACCGCGACCTCGAGCGCTCACCGCTCGTGCGCGAGCGCTTCCCGGCCCTGGCGGAGCTGGAAGCCGCGGTCGCCAACGTCCGCGTTCGCACCGCCGGCACCATCGGCGGCAACCTCTGCTTCGCCGAACCGCACAGCGACCCGGCTACGCTCCTCACCGCCCTCGACGCGCGCCTGACCCTGACCTCAGCCTCCGGCCCCCGCGATCTCCCCATCGCCGAGTTCTTCACCGGTCTGATGGAGACCGCGCGCCGCCACGACGAAATCCTCACCACCATCACCGTGCCCGAGCCGGACGAAAATACCGGCGTCGCCTACGAACGGTTCAAACTCCACGAGCGCCCGACCGCCGCCGTCGCCGCCGTCATCACGGTCGAGGATGGAATCGTGACGGATGCCCATATCGTGGCGGGCAGCGTCGGCGAGCGCCCACAACGCCTCCGGGAAACGGAGGCGCTGCTGCGCGGCCAGCCAGTCTCGGCATCCCTTGCGGCGACCGCAGCCGATCGCATCCGGGACGAGGTCGAGACGACCACCGACGCCTTCGAATCCGAACCGTACAAGCGCCAACTCGCGCGCACCGTCGGCCAGCGCGCCATCGCCGCGGCCCTAGGCCGGGCCTCAGGCGAGGAAGTCGGACGCCATGCCGCCTGAGACATTCGCCCCCGCAACGCTGACCATAGAGACCAGGATCAACGGGCGCCCGCTCGCACTGGAGATCGAACCGCGCGCCATCCTGCTCGACATGCTGCGCGACCACCTGGACCTGACCGGCACCAAACGCTCCTGCGATACCCAGGTCTGCGGCGCCTGCACCGTCCTGCTCGACGGCGAACCCGTCAGCGCCTGCTGCACCCTCGCCTACGAGGCCAACGGCCGCACAATCGAAACAATCGAAGGACTCGCCGGCCCCGACGGCCTCCACTCCATCCAGCAAGCCTTCGTCGACAACGTCGCCATCCAGTGCGGCTTCTGCACCCCCGGCTTCGTCCTCACCACCAAAGCCCTGCTGGCCGAAAATCCGCACCCAACCCGCCCCGAGATCGAAGCATTTCTCGGCGGCAACCTCTGCCGCTGCACGGGCTACTGGAACATCCTCGAAGCCGTTGCAGACGCGGCGGAGCGAATGGCAACACCGCCAGAGGTCAACAAGCCCCTCTCCCGGCTCGACGGGCCGGGTGCCCTCTGGGCGGCGGTTGGGGTGAGGGCAAACCGCCAGGGAAGCAACAGCCCATGACCACCACCCTCCCTACTCCCTCCACCCACACCACCATCGGCCACGACGCCCCTCGCATCGACGCCGTCGCCAAGGTCACCGGCGAAGCCGATTTCGCCGGCGATCTCCGCCTGCACGGCATGACCTACGGCCGCATCCTGCGCAGCCCCTACGCCCACGCCCGCATCCGCTCCATCGACACCAGCCGCGCCGAAGCGCTCCCCGGCGTTATCGCCGTCATGACCGGCAGCGATTTGCCGGCGTCCGATCCCTACTACGGTCACGCCCTGAAGGACCGTCCCATCCTCGCCATCGACCGCGTCCGCTTCGTGGGCGAACCGGTCGTCGCCGTCGCCGCCGAGGACCCGGTCACCGCCGACGAGGCGATCACTCTCATCGACGTCGACTACGAAGAGCTTCCCGCGGCAGTCACCATCGAGCAGGCGCTGGCCGCATCCGCCCCCCACCTGCACGACGTGACCACAATCCGCTCCGGCCTTTTCCACGGTCTGGGCGAGATCCGCCTCGAACCGGGCAACGTCTGCTACCACCACGCCTTTGCCCGGGGCGACGTCGATGACCTCTTCGCCAACGCCGACATCGTCGTCGGAGGGCGAATACACCTTCCCCGCCGTCTACCAGTACTCCCTGGAACCGCACACCACCATCGCCCAGTGGACCGCGGACGACGATCTCACCGTCTGGTCCTCCTGCCAGCACCCGTTCCTGGTCCGCGCCGAGCTGGCCGATCTCTACGGGTTGCCGGTCGGATCGGTGCGCGTCGTGGTGCCATACCTCGGTGGTGGGTTCGGCAGCAAGTCGTACACCAAGATGGAACCGATCACTTCGGCGCTCGCCCGCAGGGCCGGTCGCCCCGTACGCATCGCCAACAGCGTCGACGAGGCGATGGTCACCACCCGCCGCCACGGCATGAAAGCCTGGATGCGCACCGCCGCCATGGCCGACGGCCGCCTCCTCGCCCGCGAAGTCCGCGCCTGGTTCGACACCGGCGCTTACGCGGACAACGGCCCCCGCGTCGTCGCCACCGGCGCCGACGCCGCTCCCGGCCCCTACCGCTGGGAGGCGGTCAAGGTCGATGCCTGGGGCGTCTACACCAATACGCCCCCCGCTGGCTCCTACCGCGCCTTCGGCGCCACCCATCTGCAATGGTGTGGCGAATTGCAGATCGACGAGATCGGCCGCCGCTGCGGTCTCGACGCCCTCCAGATGCGCGAGCGCAACCTCCTCGAGCGGGGCCAATCGGTGCGCCCCGGCGGTAAACCGCTCGACGCCGACCTCATCGGCGATATCCGCAAGGTCGCCACGAGTCTCGATTGGAACTCTCCCAAACCGGAGGGCATCGTCGGCCGCGGCATGAGCGTTGGCCTTCTCGCCGCGGGGGCGCACCCGGTCTCGACCGCCGCCGTGCGCATGGACGCCGACGGCAGCGTCACCCTCCTCGTCAGCTCGACCGAGGTCGGCCAGGGCGCGCGCACCGTCTTCGGTCAGATCGTCGCCGAAGAGCTGGCCCTGCCGCTCGACAGGGTCCGTGTCCTCGGCGGCGACACCCGCGTCACCCCCTACGACCGCTCCACCGGCGCCAGCCGCTCCACCACCATCGCCGGCCTCGCCGTGCAGCGCGCCGCCGCCGATATCCGGTCACAATTGCTCGTCATCGGATCTCGCGTTCTTGAACTCCCGACGGAAGCACTCGACGTTCGCGCCGCCTCCGTTTGGCACGAAGGCGAATCAGTCCCCTATTCCGATCTTATCAAGGCCCACTTCGGCATGGTCGGCGGCGAACTGATCGGGCACGGCGAGGTCCGCCCCGAGAAGGGCAGCGGCTCATACGCCGAGGGCCCCGTTTTCTGGGAGGTCTGCATCGGCGGCGCCGAGGTTGCCGTCGACCCCGATACGGGCCGGGTGACCATCAACAAGGTGGTCAGCGTCGCCGATGTGGGCAAGGCGCTCAACCCGAAACAGGTCGAGGCCCAGGAGATGGGCGGCGCGATGCAGGGCATCGGCAACGCCCTGCACGAAGAAATGCTCTTCGACCCCACCGGAACGTTGGTGAACGCCACACTCTACGAATATCACGTCCCCACCATCGCCGACATGCCCGATACTTTCCATTCAAACATCGTCGAGAACGAGGACGGCCCCGGCCCTTACGGCGCCAAAGGCGTCGGCGAAGGCGCGCTGGCCGGCGTGGCCGCGGCCATCGCCACCGCACTCGCCGACGCGGGGATCCGGATCGACGAGTTGCCCGCCACCCCGGAGCGCATCTGGCGAGCACTGGTCGCCCGCGGGGCCGAAGCGGGCGAAAAAGCCCCTCTCCCCGCGCACGGGGCCGGGTACCCTCTGGGTGGCGGTTGGGGTGAGGGGTTCTCGCCGGAACAGGCTCCAGATGGAGGAGACACGCGATGAAGGTCTATCTGCTCGACAACGGCTCCCTGTTGATGGACAAGTCCTTCATCACCTGGAACCACGGCCAGGGCACCGAAGTTCGCTTCCCCGTCTACGCCCTCTACGTCGATCATCCCGACGCCAAGGTCATGATCGACACCGGCTTCGACAAGGAATGGGTCGAGCGCAAGCTGCCCTTCGAAAAACCCGAGCAGAGCGAGGAGCAGACCATCCCGGGCCAGTTGGCCAAAATCGGCATTAAACCGGAAGACATCGACATCGTCATCAATTCCCACCTGCACATGGACCATTGCGGCGCCAACACCCTCTTCCCGCAGGCCACCTTCTACTTCTCCAAATCGGAGCTGCGCCACGCCTACGTCCCCGATCCCTGGGAGCGCCTCGGCTACGACCCGGCTCTCTGCGCCATCCCCGGCATGAAGACCGTCCTGCTCGAGCTTGGCCACTACGAGTACGAAGTCCTTCCCGGTATCACCCTGATCGAAACCCCGGGACACTCGGTCGGCCACGTCTCAGCCATCCTCCGCCCCGGCGGCGACACCCCGCCGCTCGTCTTCCCCTTCGACGTCGCCTGGACCAAACACAACCTCGTCGACCGGGTGATGATGGGTCTGCACACCGACCCCCGAGAACTGCTCGACTCGATGAACCGCATCGAGAACATCGCCAACAAGATCGGCGGCCAGATCTTCTACTCCCACGACCGCGACGAGTACGCCACCTACCGCAAAGCGCCGGAGTATTACGGCGGCTAGAAGCGGACCAAGGCAAGACCGTGAAGGCCAGGACGAAGCACAACAAAGCCGCCTTTCCCCCCTCTCCCATCGCAATGGGAGAGGGGGGCAGGGGGGTGAGGGCCGCCCACCCCATCGTCGAAATGCGCGATATCACCAAGCGCTTCGGCCCCGTCCTCGCCAACGACCACGTCTCTCTCGATCTCTGCCCCGGAGAAATCCACGCGGTCCTCGGCGAAAACGGCGCCGGCAAGACCACGCTGATGAACGTCCTGGCCGGCATGTACCAACCCGATGCCGGAACCATCCGCATCGCCGGCGAAGATGTTCACCTGTCCTCTCCGTCCGACGCCCTGCGCCGCGGCATCGGCACGGTCTATCAGCACTTCACCCTCGTACCGAACCTTTCCATCCTGGAAAACGTCGCCCTCGGCGCCGAGGGCGGATTCGTGGTCGACCTCGCCAGTACCGAAGCGAAAGTCACGTCGATGCTCGCCGAGTTCGGCCTTGACGTCTCCCCGCGCACGGAGATCCGCCACCTCGCCCTCGGCCAGCGCCAGCGCGTCGAGATCATCAAGGTCCTCCTGCGCGGCAGTCGCGTCCTCCTGCTCGACGAACCGACCTCCGTGCTCACCCCCGGCGAAGTGACTTCACTACTGGACCTCCTGCGCCGCTTGCGCGACCAGGGTGTGGCCGTCGTGCTCATCACCCACAAGCTCGGCGAAGCCCTGGCCGTCAGCGACCGCGTCACCATCCTGCGCGGCGGGCGCAACGCCGGCGACCTCGGCCCGGACGTGGTGTCCGGAGGCGACCGCGAGAGCGTCCGCGCCCGCATCATCGCGCAGATGTTCGGCGGTTCGCCTGTGGCCGATTTGAGCGGTGCGGAATCCAATCACCTGCCAGGTGTCATTCCGAGGAACAAGGAATCTCGCCGTCCCCGAGCGGACGTATCGCCTGAGCCGAGATTCTTCGCTAGCGCTCAGAATGACACGACCATGAGGACCAGCGTCCAGAACTTGGCTCCGGCCAACGTCCTCCTCGCCCTCCGCAACATCTCGACGCTTGGCGACCGCGGCACACCAGCCTTGCACGACCTCTCCCTCGACCTCTACCGAGGCGAGGTCTTCGGCATCGCCGGCGTCGACGGCAACGGGCAGAAGGAGCTGGGCGAAGTCATCGCCGGACAACGACCAGTCACCTCCGGTCAGGTGCTGCTGGAGGACAGAGCCATCACCAACCGCGGGGTCGCAGCAGCAACGAGATTGGGCATCGGCTACGTCACCGACGACCGCCTGCACGAGGGCTCCGTCGCGGAATCGAGCGTCGCCGACAACGTCGCCCTGAAATCGATCGGACGCAAACCATTCTCCAACGGCTTCTGGCTCAACCGCCGCGCCATGGAGCAGGAGGCCCGCCACCTCATCGCCGAGTTCGACGTCAAGACGCCCGGCCCCCACACCCCCATCGGTATGCTCTCCGGCGGCAACATCCAGAAGCTGCTGCTGGCCCGCGAGCTGGCCCTCGATCCCAAACTGCTCGTCTGCAACAAGCCGACGACCGGTCTCGACCTGCGCACCGCCCAGTTCGTCATCGGCTCGCTTCGCCAGCAGGCCGACGCCGGCAAGGTCGTGGTTCTGATCGCCTCTGAACTCGACGAGCTGCTGGAGATCAGCGACCGCATCGGAGTCATGTACAACGGGCAGCTCGTGGCCGTTATGCCCCGCGCCGAGGCCGATCCGGAAACTTTGGGCAATCTGATGCTGGGTGGGTCGCGCCGCCCGCGAAAGGCGACGGCATGAGTCGAACCCTGACGCCGGCCCGCTTCGCCCCCCTGCTGACCTCGCTGGCCGCCATCGCGGCAGCTTTGATCCTGGGCGGCATCTTCCTGGCACTACGCGGCAAAGATCCCCTCGCCGCCTACGCCATGCTCGTCACCCGCGGCCTCGGCACCCCCTACGGCATCACCGAGACCCTCATCCGCATGGCCCCGCTCCTCATTGTCAGCGCCGGGCTGCTCATCTCACTGCGGGCCGGCGTCTGGAACATCGGCATCGACGGCCAATTGCTGGTCGGCGCCCTCCTCGCCGGCGTCGCCGCCACCGCCGTCGCCGGTCAGGTCCCGAACCCGGTCATGTGGCTGATTGCCGCGCTAGCCGGCATGGCCGGCGGGCTCCTCTGGGCGCTGGTACCCGGTATCCTGCGCGTGCGCTGGGGTCTCAACGAGATCATCACCACCTTGATGATGAATTATGTCGCGCTCAACGTCACCTCCTGGCTGGTCAAGGGACCTGTCAAGGACCCGGACGTGGTTCCACCTCAAACCCGCCTCATCCCGCGGGAAATGCGCCTGCCGGACATCGCCGGTACAGGCGTCCATGTCGGTCTCCTCGTCGGTCTCATCGTCGTCGTCCTCGTCGCCATCCTCTTCCGCCACACCGTGATCGGCTTCATGCTCGATGTCGTCGGCCGCAACCGGCAGGCGGCGATCCACGCCGGAATGCCGGTCAACCGCCTCACCCTGCTCGCCTTGCTGGCGAGCGGCGCCCTGGCCGGTCTGGCCGGAGCCAACGACATCCTCGGCGTGAAGGGGTTGTTCCAGGGGAATTGGAACCCAGGCTATGGCTTCGCCGCCTTCGCCCTCGTCTACCTGGCCCGCCTCAACAGCCTCTGGCTCATCCCCTTCGCCTACTTCCTCTCCTTCCTCGTCATCGGCGGCGAGATGATGGCCCGCCCCCTCGGCATCCCAACGTACTTCGTCGAGATGCTGGAAGGGTTGATGCTCCTCTGCTTCGCCGTGGCGACCTGGTTCGAACGGATGCGCTCGCCCTTCGCCCACGCCGAGGAGGTCGAGGTCGGCCCGGCCAACGCGGGAGAGCCGCCCGGGCCTATGGTGGGAGAACCGGTGCTGGAACCGGTCGCGCGCGCGGCGGGAGGCCAGTCATGACCATCGGCGGCATTCCCCTTGTTGGGTTTCTGACCGCCATGCTGGCGGCGGGGTTGGTGGCCGCGGCCCCACTCGTCCTGGCCGCGCTCGGCGAGGCGGTCGGCGAGCGGTCGGGTCTGCTCAATCTCGGCATCGAGGGGATGATGCTCGCCGGCGCCTTCTTCGGCTTCACCGCCGCCTACGTTACCGGCAGCGCCGTCTGGGGCGTGCTGGCCGGGATCGCCGCCGGCTTCCTGCTCGGGGCCCTCTTTTCCCTGCTCACCGTCTCCCTGCGCGTCGACCAGGTGCTCGTCGGGCTGGCCATCACCATCTTCGGCGGCGGGCTGACCGCCTTTCTCTATCGCGATGTCTTCGGCGGTCAGAATCCATCGCTGAACGTCGGCACGTCGCGCGTTGCCATCCCCGTCCTCAGCCAAATTCCCGTAATCGGCGACGCGATGTTCAACCAGAGTCTCCTCTTCTACCTCGCCTTCGCCCTCGTCCCGGTCTTCGCGTTCCTCCTCGCCCGCACCCGATTCGGCCTCCAGGTCCGCGCCGTCGGCGAATATCCCTTCGCCGCCGACGCCGCCGGGGTCGATGTCACTCGCATCCGTTACCAGGCCGCGCTCATCGCCGGCTCCATGGCGGGTCTGGCCGGAGCCTTCCTCTCCGTCGCCGACCTGAAGATCTTCCAGATCGGGATGACCGTCGGCTCCGGGTTCATTGCCCTGGCGCTGACCATGGTCGGCGGATGGAATCCCTACCGCATCCTGCTCGCGGCCATCCTCTTCGGATTGCTGCGCTCCCTCGGCAACGGATTGCAGATCATCGGCGTCGATGTCCGCACCGAGTTCGTGACCATGCTCCCCTACATCGGCGTCATGGTCGCGCTTGCGCTGCTGGCCGGCAAGACATCCCTCCCGGCGGCCCTTGGCATCCCGTACGCCCGCGGCCGCCGCTGACGGACGTGGAGAACTTCAACGGAGAAGGAGGTGGAGAGCGGCAAGAGATGACGGAGCACCACACCGGTGTCATGCTGAACGAAGTGAAGCATCTCGGCTCACCGGCACGATTGTTCCCTGGCGCCGAGATTCTTCGCTGGCGCTCAGAATGACACGCTAGGCCCTTTGCCATTCGCGTTGAATCGACACCCGAAGGAGGACGCATGAACCGCTACCGATTCCGACTGGGATTCGTCGCGGCCGTCGCCCTGCTCGTGCAGGCGACGTTCGCGGGTTCGCTCGCGGCGCAGGACGCCACCCCCGCCGCCGAGGGCGTGACGGTCGAGCAGATCGCCGTCGTTACGCCCGGCAGCCGCACCAACCAGGGTTGGGATCAACAGGGCGCCGACGCCGCGGATGTCGTCGCCCAGGAACTCGGCATCGAAGCCATCGTCGCCGAAAACGCCGGCTATGAGGACATCACGCCGGTCTTGCGCGATCTGGTCGCCAGCGGCGCGGATCTCATCTCCTGCCATGCCAGCGGCTACCAGACCGTCTGCGCGGAGTTCGCCGCCGAGGCGAACGTGCCGGTCGCCGTCACCGAACTGCAGAGCGCGGTCGTGCCGGGTCTGGTGTCCTCCATCGATCCCCAGGCTCACGAGGCTTCCTACCTCGCCGGCATTCTGGCGGGCGGGATGACCGAGTCCGGAACGGTCGGCGTCGTCGTCTCCGGCGAGCCGCCGACCTGGAACTACATGACCGTCGGCTTCGCCGAGGGTCTGGCCGCGGCCAACCCGGACGCGACCATGCTCTACAACGTCATCGGTGAAGCCGCCTACGACGACGCGGCTGGAGCGAGCGCCGCCACCGAGCAGCAGATCGCCGCCGGCGCCGATGTCATCTTCGGTATGGGCGACGGCGCTTCGTTCGGCATGGTCCAGGCCATCGAGGACCACAACGCCCAGGATGGCGCCAACAAGGTCTGGTTCATCGACGTCATCGGCGACAAGAGCGCCGAGCATGGCGACGTTCTGCTCAGCTCGGTCCTCTTCGACTACAGCGGCGTCTACCGCCAGATGATCGAAGACCTCGCCGCCGGCACATTCGGCAAGAGCTATGTCATGGACGTCGCCAACGAAGGCGTCCGTCTCCTCGACCTGCCTGACGATGTTCCGCAAGAAGTCAAGGACGCGGTCGCGGCGGCCCAGGAGCAAATCGTCTCCGGCGACCTCGAAGTCTCCGCCATCGGCGATGCCGAAGAGATGAAGGCACGCATCGCGGAGCTGTTCCCGGAGTAATGGCCCTCAGCCCGCCCACGACCGCCGTGGCGGTCGTGGGCGAGCCCCTCTCCCATCGCAATGGGAGAGGGGTTGGGGTGAGGGGAATCAGGAGGCAGTCATGACCCAACCCACAACCTGGCCGAGGTTGAATCTGGCCGCCGGCCCCGTCCAGGTCATGGACCAGACGCTGCGCGAGGCGGCCAAACCGGTCCTCTACCACTACGACCCGGCCTTCATCGACCTCTTCGCGCATACCAGCGACTTGCTCAAGCAGGTCTTTCGCACCAACTACGACGTCGTCATCATGCAGGGCGAAGCCATCCTGGGGCTGGAAGCGGCCGCGGCCGGCCTCCTCTCCCCCGGCGACAAGGTCCTCAACCTCGTCTCCGGCGTATTCGGCAAGTGGTTCGAGGATTTCATCCACAAGTACGGCGGCGAGACGATCGAGCTGGCCGTCCCCTACAACGACGCCATCGACCCCGAGGACGTGCGCAAGGCGCTCCACGCCAACCCTGGCGTGAAATACCTTTCGGTCGTCCACTCCGAAACCCCGTCCGGCACCCACAACCCGGTCAAGGAGATCGGCGCCGTCGCCCGCGAATTCGGCGTGCTGACCATGGTCGATACCGTCTCCGGGCTCGGCGGCGAGCTGCTCAGCCCCGAGGAATGGGGCATGGACATCGCCATCGCCGGACCCCAGAAATGCCTGGGCGGGACACCGGGCCTCTCGCTGATGTCGATCAGCCCAGCGGCCTGGGAGGCGCTGGAAGCACGCAAACCGGAACCATTGCGCGCCAGCTTCCTCTCCATTCTCGACTGGAAGAGCGCCTGGCTGGAAGGCAAACGCTTCCCCTACACGCCCATCTATCAGTGAGATGTACAGTCTGGAATCGGTGCTGCGGCAAACGCTCGACATCGGCATGGAGCGCTTCGTCGATCGCCACCAGAGCCATCGCCCGCGCCTGCCGCGAAGGGGTCAAGGCGCTTGGTCTGGACCTTTGGCCGGCGCGCGAAGAAATCGCCGCCGCCTGCGTCACCGCCGTCCGCATCCCTGACGGCATCGATGACACCAAATTGCGCGGCACCATGCGCCACCGCTACGGCGTCATGATCTCGCCCGGCTACGGCGAGTTACAAGGACAGCTCTTCCGCCTCGGCCACATGGGACCGGCCCAGGCCCACCCCACCGTCCTCGCCGCGCAACTCGCCATCCTCGAACGCTCACTAGTCGATCTCGGCTACCCGGCCCAGCTCGGCGCCGGCGTCGGCGCCGCCATGGCCACCCTCGAAGGTTGGAACGACGAAGGGTGACGGGGTGTTGGGGTGACATAGGTGACAGGGGGCACGGCTCGCCCTGACACCCAGACACCCCGTCACCCTGTCACCCACACACGGAGGTACGCATGGCCATATCGGCCAAGGACAAGGTCGTCGTCATCACCGGCGGCGCCGGTGAGATGGGCAGCTCGCTGGCGCGGCGGCTGGTCGACGAGGGCGCGAAGGTCGTCATCGCCGACGTCGCCGACGGCTCGGCGCTCGCCGACGAACTGAGCAAGCAAGGCGACGCGGTCTATGTCAAGACCGACGTCACCTCGGAGGAATCGACCGAGGCCATGGCGCGGGCGGCAATCGACGCCTATGGCCGCATCGACGCCCTCGTCAACAACGCCGGCCTCTTCACCCCCAAACCGTGGGACGAGCTGACCCTCGCCGACTGGCGCGAGCGCTTCGCCGTCAACGTCGAAGGCACCTACCTGGCCACGAAAGCAGTCGTGCCGGCCATGACCGAGCAGGGCCAGGGCAAGATCATCAATATCGGCTCCGACACGGTCTGGATGGGCACCCCCGGCTTCGCCCACTACGTCGCGAGCAAGGGCGCCGTGCTCGCCTTCACCCGCGCCATCGCCAATGAGCTCGGCCCACGGGGCATCACCAGCGTCTATGTCACGCCCACGTTGCTAGAGACCCCCGGCACCCGAGCGGCTTTCGCCCAAGGCCACTTCGACTACGTCCTCAGCCATACGCCCATCGGCCGCTTCGAAAAACCGGAGGACGTCAACGGCCTGATCGTCTTCCTCGTCTCCGACGACGCCGCCTTCATCAACGGCGCCGCCATCAACATCGGCGGCGGCATCAGCATGCATTGAGGGTGACAGGGTGACGGGGTGACAGGGTGTCAGGGAGAAGCGAATCCCCTGTCACCCTGACACCCTGTCACCTCGTCACCCGCGTAAGGAGGAACCATGGCTCAGAAAGACATCAGCAAAGTCGCCGTCGTCGGCGCGGGCACGATGGGTCCCGGCATGGCGGCGACGTTCGCCCGCAATGGGTTCGATACCGCGCTCTACGACGTGAAACCGGAGCAGTTGGAGAAAGCGAAAGGCGCCGTCGATTTCGTCTACACCATCCTCACCGGCGGCGGCTTCATGACCAGCGAGGACGCCGACGCCGGCCGCGCCCGCATCACCTACACCACCGACCTCGCCGAGGCCCTGAACGGCGCGGACTTCGTCGTGGAGACGGTGCCGGAGAAGAAGGACATCAAGCAGCAGGTCTTCCAGGAGATCGAAGCCCTCGTCGGCGACGACGTCATCCTGGCCACCAACACCTCCGGCATCCCCATCAGCGAGATCGCCGCCGTCACCCGCGTCCCCGGCCGCGTCGTCGGCATGCACTGGTCGAACCCGCCGCACCTGATCCCGGTCATCGAGGTCATCCGCGGCGAGGAGACCACCGACGAGACGGCGCAGGCCACGGTCGAGATTGTCGACAAGATCGGCATGGTCCCGGCCATGGTCGACCGCGACGTGGCCGGCTTCGTCGAGAACCGCATCCTCTACGCCATCATGCGCGAGGCGCTGCACCTGCTCGACGAGGGCGTCGCCAGCGCCGAGGCCATCGACACCATCACCAAATGGGGCATCGGCTACAAGCTCGCCGTCATCGGCCCCCTCGAACTGCTCGACATGGCCGGCCTCGACATCTACACCAGCGTCGCCAGCTACCTCAACAAGGATCTCAACGCCTCCCCCGATATCAGCAAGACCGTCACCGACAAGGTCGCCGAAGGCAAGCTCGGCATCAAGACCCAGGGCGGTCTCTTCGACTACACCCCGGAGAAGATCCAGCAGTTGCAGCAGCAGCGCGGCCGCAAGCTCGTCGCCACCCGCAAGGCCCTGGCCGACGCTTGACGCGGTCGTGGCGAACCTTGGAACCGGGTGGCCAAACGCCCCGCTCCCACGTCAGTCTGCCAAGGGGAAGTATGGCCGTGAAGGCGAGCGAAATCGGCGTCCGCGACGCCACCCGGCGCGGCCCATGGCGATGGGAGCGGGGCGGGGGCTGGCGGGGCAGGCGCCCCGGCGGAGCGAAGCACCCTGGCCGCGCCATCCGGTCGCGCCCGCGTGGCCGGAGCGCGCCGCCGGGCCGGGGAAGGGGGTCATCCCTCCGGCCTTGAGCGCCTTGACCCCCTTGATCCCCTTGACCCCCTTCCCCGACCGCACAGGGCCGCGGCCACTCCCCGCCGCCGTGGCCCGCGCGGCGTGACGCCGCCCCCAGGTGCGCGTCCCTGGCGATGGGCGCGGGCTGCTCTGCCCGGCCGCCGGGTCCAGGCCAGGAATGCCCCCAAGACCTCCCCCGGTCAGTGCGCTCTCGGGGAGTGGGGTTGGGGCGAGAGGTTTGCGGGGCCGAGAGATTGGCTTTTGGCACTGTGCGTCATCTTTCTCCATTCCGGAACCGCCATCGCCTCGAACACCCACGCCACGCCAACAGCGCGTTCGGCCACCACGTGCGACATCGCGCCCCGATCGCGAGTGGAGATCGCCACTCTCCTTGCCGAACCGCACATCGCCACCCCGCCCGCGACGACCGCCGGCCAGACTCTGCCCGCGGGCACATCCGCCGATCTCGTAATCGCAGAGGCAATGGAGCAAACCATCCAACACTGGCTCGCCTGCCAGAACGCCGGTGAGCCCCTCCGCGCCTGGGCACTCTTCAGCGACGGCTACCTCTTTCGCCTTCTTTCACGCGAGGGCATGCCCGACCTTGTCGCCTCCCCGATAGCGACTCCCGGCGCAGGCATCAGCGGCGGCGCCCGTCTTGTAGAGATTCAGGGAGAGAGGCAACTTCCGGACGGACGCCACGGAGCCATCGTCACGATCGACTACCCGTCCGTGCCAATGCCAAAGACCTTCTTCTTCTACTTCACAGAAACCAACGGCCGCCTGCTGATCGACGGCATCCTGGGGGAAATTTCTTTCTCGGTGCCGTGACGGTGGGTGCCGGGTATCGGGTGTCGGGGCGACAGGAAGAACTTACCAGGTTTCTGGGATCACACGCGCGTCAGATGTCTGGCGTGCCTCACCCTGAAACCCGACACCCGAAACCCGTCACCCGCGTCTCAATCCCACCGCACCCCGCACACCAGCGCCTGCCCCTTGTCATCCGTCCAGCGCAGCAACTCGGCCAATTCATCGTCATCGACGACGAACTGCGTCGCGCAGATCGGGCAAACGACTGCCTGGCAGCAGTCGCCGCGGGACTCGCACCATTCCAGCACCCCGCCGAACGTGTGGCAGTTCCCCTCGCATAAGTGCCTCAGCACGGCGAGCACGGCTGGACTGAGACTGTCGGTCGGCAACGTTTCGATGCGTTGTGCATCGACCATCGGCCACCTCCCTGGCTGAAACTCCTCCTGGGCTCCTGAATCTACGATGAAAAGGGGGCCGGAGGTGAAACTCAGCCTACAAGAAGCGTGCCAGATGTCAAGCCGCAATCGGGCTGATCGCCTCGATTTGTGTCGGGTCGATGATCCCCAGCGCCACCCAGAAGGCCGCACGGTGCTTGCATACCGGGTCGTCGTGCGACGCCGCCGGGCACGCACATCCATGCACGATGCCGCCGGTCACATCCAGCTCATACGCGGCGCGGCGGTCCGTGCCGCTGGTGGCGATCCACCCGCCAGAGCCGACGAGTTGCCGCACTTCCACACCCTCTTTGCGCGCCCGCGCCAGCGCCGCCTGCCATCGCTCCGGCGTCGACCCGCGGCGATTCGTCTCCTGTGCCATGGTGATTTTCCTCGTCATTCCAGGTTCGGCAAGAACGCAAGAAAGCCTGAACTATCTCGCCAATTATACCATCGTCACGGTCGCAACGCGGACCAGAAACACAATCTAACCCACACAAAATGAATCAATCAATATCCCTCTTCGCGGCCCTCGTCGGCCTCCCGCTGTCGGCTTCCAACCAATGCTCGGACGATGTCCGCGAGCGTTTCCTGCTCCCCCACGTTTCCCGGAAAGACGACATACGGCAGACCCGGATAGCGGCTCTCTTTCCCGAGCCGCCACACCGGCACCCCCGGCCGCACCTGGCCGATCACGATGGCGCGCTCCGCCCCAAGTCCGCGCGTGCCGACGTCGCTCGAGGTGATGCCACCCTTGCCAACCACGAAATCGGGAGACTCCTCCAGCCCGCGCACGATCGCGACCAGCGCGTCCGAAACCGTGCGCGCCACAATCAACTCGTCCATCCCCGCGGGCCTCTCCACCCGCCGCGACGTGAAAATGACTGGGGTCTGCCCTGATGCCATCGTTTCGACGGCGATTCGGCTCACGCGCGCGGTTTCCCGCTCGAAGGCACCCGTTCCGCCAAGCAACTCAGGCACCGCAACTTCGATCCCTTTGACATCTTCCAACGACAGTAACCGCTCCAGTTGCTCGGTCGTGCGCCGCACGTGCGAACCAACGATCACCACGCCTCGCGCCGGCTCCGGCGCGTCTGGGCCCAGGAGCTCCTCGCGCGAGAGGAGCGGTTTCGCGCCGATCCCCGCCCGCGCCCGCACGAACGAGGCACCCGTGCGGTAGAGAAACCGCTTGCCCTCGGCTTCTGCCCGCAACAGGCCGAGCACGACGGTCCACAGGTCCGGGTAGTCGAGCGCATTCACGATGACCGGTTGTCCGCCATGCACATCGCGCGAGCCGGTCAGCGACGCGATCCGGACCACCGCCGCGGATATCCTCCAGCGAAATCGAGGCGACCGCGGACGCCGGCGTCCGCCCCCGCGACTTCTCTTCGACCCACTCCGGCAGACTTCCGGCACGATACCCAAACGTCGCGTCCCGCGCGAACTCGGTCTCCGCCGCCGGAATGAGCCGCTCGCCCTCCCGCACGAAGTGAACATCGCCCGCGGTGACCCGGCCGCCCTCGAAGAAGGCCGGGCAGATCAGTACCCCATCCACTCCCCCCAGCACCTCCGCCAGCGCGTCCGTCTCCGCCGGAAAGTGCCCACGCAGCGTGGAATCGGAGCGGCTGACGACGGCAAACGGCAGCCCCGTCTCCTCGGCTCGCCGCGCAGCAGATTCCCAGCGATCTCGCGATTGAGCGCCGTGGCCTCCGCTTCCGGGAGGCTGCGCGAGTTTGTCAGCACGAAAAAGAGCGGCGCCGGTCGCCGCAGCTCCGCCGCGAGCGCACCCTGATCCCACCTCGCCGAGCACGGCAGTGTCGTGGACCGTCTGCACCCCGGTCGGGTCGTCGTCGAGCGCGACGACCTTGCGCCCGGACGCGGCCACCGCCTCCCGCACCCGCCGTTCCAGATCCGGGTCGTCGATCGGCGGCGGCGGCGCATGCCCAGCCTCACTGGCAACCAGGGATTCGATCATTCCTCGTCCCGGCCGGAGCGTTCCCCCGTCGCCGCGAACCCCTGCGCGTCCACGTCAGCCCACCTCATCGGGCTGACGGCCGTCAATGCCTGCTCCAGGGTGCGCAATCTCGCGGTTCGCGCAGCAATCGGTCAACGGCGACTTCGCCATGCCTGCGTTCGGGCGCGCGCCAGCTCCCGATCGTGCTCGGCGCGGGTCGACGGCGGCACGGGGCACGACATGGTCTCCCGCTGCCAGTACGCGAAGCCCACAATCGAACCCCCTCCAGGTCCGACCGGCGCGCAGAGCCATGACGCCTACCCCCTCCAGACACTCGATCACCCCGCGCTGGTCGCCCATTTCCTGCCGCGTCTGCAACGCCTCGCCAGGTACGTCGGCGGCACGCCGCGCATCGCCCTGCCGCGAAGCCAGCTCGCCAAGACTCCATTGCGCATAGGCGATTCCCAGCTTGTCGCCGAGGTCGTCGAAGCGGCGGAAGCTCTCCTGCAATTGACGTTCCGCTCGCCCGTCGTCGCCGCGCAGCCGGGCCAGCTCGCCGAGGTTGTAATGGGCGTAGGCGCTCGCCAGCGGCATCCCGCGCCGACTCGCGCAGCGCTGAGCGATTCCTGGTGGAACGCTTCGGCCCGCGTCGAATTCCCCGCTGGCCGTCATGCACGTCGCCCAGATTGGAAAGCGACTGCGCCTCGCCCAGCGCGTCCCCCAGCGCCCGGCGCAGCTCCAGGCTTTCGCCGTGAAGCGCCATCGCCTCCTCGTAATCCCCAAGCCAGGCCGCGATCAGCCCCAGATTGTTCAGCGCCCCCGCGACCCCTTCGTCGTCGCCCAGAGACCGGCGCAACGCCAGCGCCTCATCGTAGTGCTGACGCGCGGCACGGTACTCGCCGATGTCGCCCAGGAGATTGCCGAGCGCGTTGTGGGCATCCGCGCGCGCGACCGGGTCCGCGTCGCCGGCCCCGGGCCGGGCGAGGGCGCGCTCCAGCCAGTCCCGCCCCTCCGCCAGCCGACCCCGCGTCGCCCAGTAGCGCCACAGCGCGCTGGCGAACGCCAGCCCGGCACTCGGTGCGCCTCGTGCTCGATCGTCCAGGACAACGCGGCCAGTCAGATTCGCATCCTCGGCGTCGAGACGTTGCAGCCACGCCACCTGATCGGGCCCAACGAGACCGGCGTGCGCCCTCTCGGCCAGATCGCGGTAAAAGCGCGCGTGCGCCTCGTTGACGGCGGCAGCTCCGGCTCGTTCGCCCGCAATCGCTCTCCGGCAAACTCCCGGATCGTCTCCAGCATCGAGAAGCGCGGCTCCGGCCCGTTGCCGCTCGGCTGAACCAGACTCTTGTCGATCAGCGAGGCAAGCAGATCGAGGGTGTCGGGTTACCGGGTGATAGGGTGTCAGAAGGTGACAGGATCTGGGCATCCCGGTCTGCCTCCGACACCTCGCACCCGACACCCGACACCCAGTTCGGCGGCTTCCAGCGTCCACCCACCCACAAACACGCCCAGCCGCCTGAACAGGCGTCTGCTCGTCGGGCGTCAGCAGATCGTGGCTCCAGGCGATGGCGTCGCGCAGCGTGCGCTGCCGCGCCGGCGCGTCACGCGTGCCACTCGCCAGCGCCGGCAACCGGCTCTCCAGCCGCGCCAGCAGCGCCGGAAGCGGGAGCGCCTTCACCCGCGGCGCGGCCAACTCGATGGCCAGCGGCAACCCATCGAGGCGGCGGCAAATGGCAGCCACCGTGGCCGACCTGCTCCGGCGCGAGCGCGAAATCGGACGACGCCGCGGTCGCCCGCTCCACGAACAGCCGCACCGCGGCACTCGCCGCCAGCTCGTCCACCGAGGTTTCCGCCGGACGGATCGGGCAGCGGGAAGGTGCGCACCGCGAACTCCCGCTCCCCCTGCAACCGCAGCGGCTCCCGGCTTGTGACCAACGCCTTCACGCCGGGACACGCCTGCAGCAACTCGCTCACCATCGGCGCGGCGGCCAGGACGTGCTCGAAGTTGTCCAGCAGCAGCAGCATGCGCCGCGCTTCGAGAAAGCGCCGCACCGCATTCCAGCGATCGACGCCGACTTCTGCCCTTCCAGACCGAGCGTCGCCGCGATGCGATCCGGAACCCGGTTCGGGTCGCGCAACGGGCGCCAGATCGACGAATACCGCCCCGTCGGCAAAGCTGCCCCGCACATCCTCGGCCGCCGCCAGCGCCAGCCGCGTCTTGCCCACGCCGCCGGTCCCGGTCAGGGTCACCAGCCGCACCGCGTCATCGCGCAGCAGTCGCGCCGAGCGCAGCCAGTTCCCGATCCCGGCCGATGAGGCGAGACAGCGGCGCCGGCAGGCGGTGGCGGCCCGCCGCCCTCGCCTGCCGGGTGCGCTCGGCTTACCGGGGCGCTTCGCGGCCTGGATGAACGCCGCCCGCTCGGCGCCGCTCAGCCCCAGCGCCGAAACGAGCATGGAGAGCGTTTCCCGATACGGGTGGGTTCGTGCGCCGCGTTCCAGATCGCTGATGCCACGGGCGCTGAGCCCGGCGCGCTCGGCAAGCGCTTCCTGAGTCAGATTCGCCGCGATGCGGTGCTTCCGGAGCAGGTCGCCAAAGAGGGACGTCTCGGATCTGCGGGTCGCCAGCCATCGACTCGCCTGTGTGAAGCGCCCAGTCAATCGGCCCACGGTCGCGCCGGACTGTGCCGATTCTAGGGACAACCCGATCCCCACGCAATCCACGCACTCGCCAATGCGTGCCCCAACCGCGTGAGTGCTCGTGTTCGGCGCGCGCGAAATCACGGCAAAGTAGCCCCACTCGGACGGCGATCGCACCGCCAGCCAGCAGCCCACCGGGCCAGGAGGTCACCATGATCCCGCATCCCACCACGTGGCAGAACGCCCGCGAACGCGAACGCCAGGAGTTGCTGGTCGCCGCCGAGCGCCACGATCTCGAATCCCGCGCCCTCGCGGGGAGCGCCTGCCGAACGCTCGGCAGCCGCGTCGCAGGATCGCCAGCATTCTGCACGCCGCGCCCGTCGTCATCCGGCTCGCGCTGATCCGCACACCGCGATCGGGCCTCGCTGGTCAAGTGTCAGCGCTGCGTAGAATCCGGCTCCGAGACCCACGAGTACTCTCTCGTTAGCGCCACGTCCATCGCGGCACTCGACGTCACTGCCGCGACAGGATGGCAGAGATGCCCGTCTGGGAGCGTCGATACCGAATCGAGGACTTGCCACCACTGACGACTCACGTCTCACGACTCCAAGCGTCGCCCGTGGTGGAGCGGGCACCAGTCCGGACGAACGGTTCAACCACCCCGACCCCTCCCTTCCCCGTGGTTGACCCGCTCGCAGCGACAGCCCCCCGGTTCAGCCAACCGGGGGGTTGTCGCGTTCGGGTGAGCGTTCCGCGTAGCGGCGCATGAGCGGCGTCACGGAAACCCCATGGACGACGACGGACGTCGCCACCACGGCGAGGCTGATGCCGGTGAGTACGTTGGCGGTTCCTTCCGCCGCGCCTTGCTCGATCGCGTACATCAGGTAGTAGATAGACCCGATGCCACGGATGCCGAACCAGGCAATGAACGCCTTCTGCTGCGGCGTCGTCCCGGACCCGATCATGCCGATGCCGGCCGCCACCGGCCGAATGACGAGTAGCAGCAGCGGCACGAACCAGAACGCGGCGGCCGGAACGGCGACTGAAGAAACCATCGCCCCGACCATGAGCATCACCGCCACCTCGCCAACCCGCTCCAATTGTTCGCTGAAACCGAGGACGGATTGCGCCATGTAGGCCGGGGCCGCCTCGGCATCGGTCGCTATCTCTTCTTCGTCTTCGGACTCGGCGGCCGCAACAACCTCGTCGGGGGCGCGACCAGGGCCGCTCTCCCGCGCTTCGATCTCGCGGAGCGCCAGCCCCGCCGCGAACACGGCCAGGAACCCGTACGTGTGCAGCAACAGCGCGGCCCCGTACGAGAGCGCGATCAGCCCCAGCGCCAGAAAATCGTCGAGACCGACGCTCTCCTTGTGCTCGCGGCGCAGGAACAGGATCACCTTGCCCGTCGCCATGCCGAGCAGCCATCCCACGCCGAGTCCGCCAGCTACGGCCCACAACACGTCGACCAATGATCCACCGCCAGCCGAACTCGCCGACCTCATGCAGGCCGAGCAAACCCAATCCGAGCATGACGAAGGGAAACGCGGTGCCATCGTTGAGCCCAGCTTCGCCGGTGAGGGTGAAACGCAGCCGGTCGCGGTCGCGCGGCCCGGTGACCTGGACGTCGGAGGCCAGCACCGGATCGGTCGGGGCCAGCACCGCGCCAAGAAGGATCGCCGCGCCGAGCGGCAACCCCAACGCGACCACGCCAACCAAAGCGATCAACCCGACCGTTATCGCCATCGACCCCGACGCCAGGACCACCGGCAATCGCCACAGCGGATCCCGCAACGGTACGCGCAACTTCAAACCAGCCGTGAACAGAGAGACAATCACCGCGACCTCGGTGACGCGCTCCACCACCCCAGCTCCGGCGATCGGGTCGAACACGACCAGGCCGAGCGCCCGCGGGCCGATCAGGACACCCGCCCCGAGGTAGAGCATCGAGGCGGACAGCGGCAGGCGCCTGAGCACCGTGCCGCTCAATGCCATCAGGATGAAGATCGCCCCGACGATGATGTACCAGGTGGTGTAATCCAACCCGCAACGCCCCCTTCCAGTTCTTGCGCCGTTGCAAGATCGGTGCGCGCCCACCAGGGGCGTTCTGAGGACAGCGATCCAGGCACCGTGTCATGCTGAACGCGGTGAGGCGTCTCAGCCCATCTCAAACCCGGCCAGGATGCGCCGACTCGCTTCACGAACAGCGCCGTGCCGAAGTTGTGTCATTCCGACGAAGGAGGAATCTCGGCGCCACGGGCCACATGGGCGTGGAAGCCACGAGACTCGCCGCAAGCTCGGAATGACACGTCTTGCGCACGGCGCTTTGAAGGCCGGAATGACATCCTGCTGTCGTGGCAGAATCGGCAACCCTGGCTGATGGAAAAACCGGGTCGAGGACGATCGCCATGCTCCCGGCACCCGTGGTCCCCTACATTCGCGAAGCGGATTTCGCCATCCGCAAGCCGTGGTACACCCCGCCTCGTCGCTTGCTCGACTACCTCCTCCTCTACGTGCAGGCGGGGGAATGCGAGGTCGACGTCGACGGTGAGCAATTCTTCCTGACCAACGGCGATATCTGCCTCATCCAGCCGAACACGCTCCACGCCCTGCGCGGCCGCACGGACACCATCACCCCGTACCTCCACCTCGACATCTTCTTCAATCCTCGGCGCGAGGAGGGTTTCCCCACGCAGGGCGGCCAGATCAGCCTGTCGCCGCACGCGCACCTGCTTCAGCCACGGCTGGCGGACCTGGATTGGCTCCATGTACCGGTGACGCTCGAGCCGATCAACCCCGTACAGTTCCGATCAACCCTGCTGAAGGCCGTTGAGGCGTGGCAGAGCGGCGACGTGCTGAGCCGGTTGGAAGCGGACCAACTGGCGATGTCGCTCGTCCTTTCCCTATTTCGGCAGTATGGCCGCCTGCCGAGCGCCACCTCTCGCCGTTCCCATTCGTTGAGTTGGGTTTCGGCATACCTCTCGTTCAACATCGGCGAGCCGTTGTCGGTAGCGCAAATGGCTCGCCGCGCAAACCTCTCCCCCTCGCGCTTCAGCACCGTCTTCCGCCAGCATTTCGGGCTCTCGCCCCACCAATACCTGTTGCGACTGCGCATCGAGCATGCCCAGTCGTTGCTGACAACCACGGATCTGCCATTGAGCGACATCGCCGCGTCCTGCGGCTTCGCCGATGAACACCATTTCTCCAAAGCATTCAAACGCATCGTCCGCGTCACCCCAGGTGCCTTTCGGAAATCTTGATCCCGTCAAGCAACTTTCATTCGCCGTATACGTGCGCCTCGCACGAGGAAGCGAACCGACCACGGAACCCCGCGCCAGGGGCGGGGAGCGGCCCTCGTCCTCCCTCGCGAGGAGTCCACTGCCCGCCGGACGGCGTGACCCTTGGCGCCACGAGCCACGCGCGCCAGAGGCGGACGTTTGGTGCCGACGGCGAAGGTCCAGCACGGGTTCCCGGACCAGACACGGCCGGAAGGCGCCAACCCGGCAAGGGGATAAACGCTAGCCGAAACCATGAGGCAACCGCGGCCGCGATCCGCCGGCGACGATCCCGACGGTTTGGGTGACGGAAACGGGCAATCGGAAAGCCACAACCGGCCCAGGGACTTTCTTGCGGGAAGTGCTCGGTGCCTGTTAGGCCCGGTTTTGCGGCATTTCCCATTATCCGCAAAGGAACGCCGGCGGGTCGGCTGAACCCGACCGCTAGGCCGGGATGGCGCAGAACGTGGTGAGCGGTGATCCGGCGCCACAATGGCAGCGAGCATTTGGCGTAAATCGGACCAAAAACGCGCCTTGCCCAAAGTCGTCAGCGCATTGCCGGTGGCTGGCGTAGCCGCAGGAGGCCGGAGCCACCTCCCCGCAGCGAGACGGTCCCCCGCCGTCCGGCTGGAAGCACTGGCCACCCCCTGCACAGTCTGAAATGGCCGTGCAGGCATTGGCCGTGCCGCAGGTCACGGCGCGACAGGTCTCCGTACAGAGGCCCGCCGCACTGCAGACCACCGTCCTCTCATACGTCGCCCCCTGAGCCGATTCCCAATTTTGGTCGGAGGAACCTACGCTCTGGCACCGGTCTTGGCAGGCAGCAAAGGTGGTAACTTCAGGACCCTGGAAACAGGCCCCATTGGCACACCGGCAGCAGGCGCTCGGTGCCGTGCACACGCAGGTGCAGCTCGTCGGATCGAAGACGGTGCCGCTGGGGCAGGCCGGCACACAGGTGTTAGCACTGGCACAGAAGTGTGGCGCCGCCGGCTGCGGGCAGCGCGCACAGGCCCCGAGCGTGTCGCCATGCTTCAGATGCTTCTTCTTGGCTTTCTTACTGACGCTGATCGTCTGCCCCTGGTGGCAGAGCGTGACCTTGTGCTTTTTCTTGGCATCCGCCGGCTGAGAGTCCCAGGCGAGCCACCCACTAAGAGCCGAGCCGGCCAGGAGGCGCAGCGCCCCACGGCGGGAGGGCGAGGAAACCAAGGAACGCGAGAGGGCATCGAAACGGGATCCGTCCATGGGCTGCTCCTACCGATAACGACGCGGCTAACGACGCGACGACGATTCGGAGCGCCATGGACCGCAGTATATCTGTCGCTCCCCTGTCCACAGCCATGTCGTCTGCGGGATACTGAACATGTCCGCAAAGGAAGGGGGGACGGGACGCCCCCATGTGCGATTCGCCAGCTGTGTCAGAACGTGATGGCACAGACGCTCGCAGCGACGGATGGTCTCCCCGACAACGTAGATGGGAGGGGGGAATACGGGCCGCCCTCCCATCATCAGACTCATGTGCTGGTGACGCCGCGTATGCGACGACCGGGCCGCCTCCTAGGCCGACGGCGCCGGACAGGGGGTGGTGCAGCCGGTCGCGGGCACGCCGGGAGCGCTGCCACAGCAAAACTCAGCCGAGAAGCACACGGACCCGGTGGGAAAGCCCCTGGCCACGCAGTCGGCATTCGACGCACACGGTGTCTCGCTCACGGGGTTGTTGCAATAGGCGTTTTCATAACAGGCGAGGTTTCCGTTAATGTCGGCGCCGCAGCGGCAGCTTCTGCCCCCCGGTGTGCCGCCACAGGTGTCAGCATCAAGCTCAAAACAGGGGTTCGGACTGTTCTTGCCGCTGCACACCGACGGTGGCGGGGGCGTCGTCGCGCAGGCCCCAGCCGTGTCTCCGTGGTTGAGATACCTCTTCGCCTGCGACTTGGCCACGGTGATGGTGGCCTGGTCGGGGGTGCCCGGCTTATGGCAGTGCGTGACCTTGTTGTGGGCCTGCTTGGCCTTGTGCTTGCCCTTGGCCTTCTTCTTGCCGCCCTTCTTACCAGCCCTCTTGGCGTCGGTGTCGTCGATGAGGGTCGCGCCCGTTAGTCCCGCCGCGGCGCTGGCGATCAGCCCGCGTAGCGCGTCCAACCGGGTCAACCGAACCTGCGTCAGCCGTTGCACGTGGGCGTCAAACTGTTGTCCATCCACGGACCGTTCCTCCTCCGGTATACCGAGACCATCCACTCAGCCGGAGGCGGAAGGTCCGCCATCGCGGCGCAGGCGATCAGCAGCGTCTGCGCGCCGGATGGATCACTGTCTGAGGCAGTCCCCACTATGCACCGCTCGCGGGCCGTTCGCCTCTATCGAAAGTCATATTTCGCGGATCGCTGGCCGCCTAACCGTGTATGACTAAAGTCGCAGTTGTAGGATCCACAAATGACCCGACACGAGGTCAGGTGAGATGCTGGCGGTGCGCGTCATCGGTCACCTGACGGAGTAGTAACAATGCCAACGACGTATCTTCAACCACACGACCGATGAGCCGGTCCATTTCCGCGTGCGGGGCATTCGACCGAATCCGATCTCGATGTTCCTGGTTGATGCCTTCATCTTGGATGTCGAGTATCTCAACTACGCATCGCGACCGGTCTTCGCCGCCTCTGCAGCGGCGGTCGCGCCCTACAGCGAGGCCCTGGAGAATGCGCGCCGTTCCGGTCAGGTCTATTGGGTCGATTGGCCGCATCGAGACTCTCGCCCGGGGTTCCCGCTCAAAACACTCTTCGATCGCTGGCTCAACGCTGTCAGAGATGGCCAGACCGTGCCCCAGGACGAAGACGCGCCAGTCGATTAACCTCCCCGCACCCGCCGCCGCCAGCGCCTCCACGTCAGCGAAAGCGACACCGAACGCGGAAGAATTCGGGCGGGAATGGGCCCTGGTCTTCGGATGCTGGCGACACCGTGGTATCCGGTCGGCGCGACGGCCAGCCCGTGCCGTCTCACACGCTGCTGAGACGGTCCGGCTAGGCGGCTGGGGTCGCCGCCATGGCGCCTGCGGACGCCACGAACAGGGTGACCAGACCGGAGGCGGGCACTTGGCTGTCATTGCGCAGCATCCCGCTCGCCGTCGCTGTCACGAAGGTGGATTCCCCCGCGTCGAGCGTGATGTCCGTGCCAGCCGGGATGGTCTCGCTCGCCGTGCCGTCATCCCCAGTCGCCTCCGCGGTGGCAATCGCGGCCTCGAGCCCGGCCCGCGTCACCGTCTGCGGTTCCGAACTGCGGAACGTGAGCGTGCCCGACTCGACGAGGAGCAACCCGGCCATTGGTTCGGTGTCGTTGATCGGCACACTGGCCCCGGGCTCGAGCCCGAGGCGAATCATGACGACATCCGCGGGATTCGGCAGCGTGACAACTTGCGCGAAGGCGATGGCCTCGAAAGTCGCCCCGCCGGAAGTGCCCGCGGGAGCCATCTGCCCTGATGCCGGCGTCGCGTCCTGGGCGTGTGTCAAGGTCCCCGACCACGTCAGGGCCCCGAGACCGAGCACCATGACGACCCCGATCGATACCAGCCGAAAAAGTTGTCGCATGACCATGCCCTCCGTCCCCCAAGCGGTCCCAAGGTGCTGGCCGCAAGCTTCCAATCATCGCATGGCGTATCTCGACTCATCCTCCGGCTATGGCTCGTCCAAACGCGCGATGCTCAGGTTTGAGTGCATCCCCGACAACTCGCGGCTGGCGATCAGCTACGGACTGGAGATCATGACTGTACCCACGGATTGTTGGTTGCCCAGACTTGCGCAGCAATGGGCGCCGCACAACCCTCAGCCAAAACACCATGCTCGTCGGATGGCCCGCGCCGGGCGCAGCGCCCGGTGGACGGCGCGGGCGATGATGCCCCGGCGCCGATGGGTCCTGGTGGCCAGTGTGGGCGAGGCGCGGGCGGTGCGCGTCCATCGAAGGTCGTATTTCGTCGTCCTCACGCCAGCCAGCCGGCTATGAACAAAGTCGTAGCCCGGGTCGCCGCCACGCGCGCGGAAAACGTGCCTCGGGGTCTCAAAGGGCCGTCACCGTGGCCAACCAGGCGTCGTTAGCCGGCTTCGCCGTCAGGCTGGGTTCGGGAAAGCGCGCAACCGCTCTTATCCGCGGCGGCTCGTCATCGAGTCATGGCGCAGAAACGCCAATTTCTGAGGCGGCCAATGCTCACTTTCATAGCCAGGGCCCGTGCATGCGACACGAACAGCAAAACAGTCCTCGAATGCCCCGCGGACAGCGCCGGACGCCGCGCGGCAGGCCGAGACGCCAGGCAGAAGGTTGCTTACCACGATTAACGCGATATCAGTCTGTCTCTCGGGATAGTCGTTTTTGACAAACGGATAGCGCATCTGACCAATGCTCCCGTCGGTCGCGGTCGATAGACTCTGGCCTAGTTCCGAAAATGCGACCGCCTGCCCTGACCGGCCGGATGCTCCGTGACCCACGCAAGAGGAGGAAGGATTCGATGAGGCATCCACGATTCGCGATCTTCTCGGCCCTGCTCGCCGTCATGCTCCTCGTCCCGGCCGCCATCCCGCGGCTGACCTCTGCCCAGGAAGCGGTTGAGTTCCGGGTCTGGGACCAGTTCGTCGGCCCCGACAGCGAGGTCGTCGATCAGCTCTACGCGACGTTCATGGAGCAGCACCCCAACGTCACGATCGTGCGCGAGGTGTTCGATTTCCAGCAGATGCAGGAGGTGGTCAACACCGCCCTCGCCTCCGGCTCCGGCCCTGACGTCGCCTACTACGGCACCGGCCCCGCCTACTCCGGCATCCTCGCCGAGGCAGGCCTGATCGTCCCCCTGGACGACATGGCCGAACAGTACGGCTGGAACGACCGCGTCGCCGCCGCGGCGCTGGAACAAGCCGAGATCGACGGCGTGCTCTACGCGTTGCCCCTCGAGATCGACCTCATCGGCATGTACGTCAACAAGACAATCATGGACGAGAACGGGTGGGAGACCCCGGAGACGGTCGCTGACCTGATCGCCTTCTGCGGCACGGCCGCCGAGGCCGGCTACCTTCCTATTGCCTTCGCCAACAATCCGGGCTGGCAGGCGTACCACCAGTTCACCTACACCAGCAACAACATGATCGGCCCGGACGCGATGCAGGCCCTCCTCTTCGACAACGAGGGAAGCTGGGACACCCCCGAGCAGGTCCAGGCCATCACGAGCTTTTTCGTCGACATGCGCGATGCCGGCTGCTTCTCCGAAGACGTCAATGCGCTGACCTACGATGACGGCAACGCCCTCTTCTTCACCGGCGAGGCGGTCCTCCATTCGACCGGGAGTTGGCTCATGCCCAACATCGCGGAGGAAATGACCGACTTCGAGGTCGAGTACGTCCCCTTCCCCGCGCTGGAGGGTGGTCAGGGCCGCTTCTGGGACAGCGGGCTCGGGTCGGCCTGGATGGTGTCGAGCCAAACCGAGCACCAGGACCTCGCCGGCGAGTTCCTCGATTTCCTGATCTCCCCCGAGTCGGCAAAGATCTGGGCGGAGCAGGGCGAAACCCCGATTCCGGTCCAGTTGGACCCCAGCGAGCTCGACGTTTCGCCGCTGCTGCGCACGGTGCTGGAAGTCCTCAACCAGGCGGCCAGCGGCGAAGTCCAGCTCGGCTACAACATCGACGTCCTGGCCCCCGCCGAGTTCAACGACACCATGCTCAGCGGCTTCCAGGCCATCCTGGCCGGCGACAAGACCCCCGAGGACCAAGCCGCCGACCTGCAAGCAGCCTGGGAGGCGGCGCTGGCGGAGTAGACGCGCGGTTACTCGCGCTTGGAATACCAAGACCACGGCTGTAGGGGCGCAGCAAGCAGCGCCCCTACAATTGACGGCGCGGAATGGGGTCACACGAGCACGACAGGGAGTCAAAACGCGTGGTTGTCAGCAACGGCAAACAGAAGAGCCCGAACGAGCCCGGCCCCTTGCCCCGCGACCTCGGGCTGCACTTCGCCGGTATCGCAGAACCGTATCGGCAGGGCCAGGTTGGGGTGGAGGAAGCCGCCGCCTTCCTGCGCCGCATCGAGTTGATCCATCGAAAGCTCGTCTACCTCGAATCCGCGCACGTCGTCCTCCGCTCCCTCTGGGAGTTGAAGGCCGCCCTCGGTAGGCACCTGTACGAGGACGCGGAAGCGGTCGCTGCGCTCCGCGAGCGCATCCTCGATCTGCGCCAGAACGCCAACATCGTCTCCCGCGATCCCGACCAACGAGTGACACTGCTCCTGGACGAGCTTCTCCACGCCGCGACCGACGAAGAACTCCTCGTCGGTCTCTACGAAATCCTCAAACCGGCCCTGCTCGACGCGGAGCGCGCATACGCGCAATCGACCCAATCGATCGTCGACTACCCGACCATCCGCATCCTGCGCCAATCGATCGCCGATCTGGAGGAGCAGGTCGCCTGGGGCCAGCGCGCCGTGCGCCTGCTCGTCGACGAACGCGGCAAGAGAGGCGAAGTTGTCGAGTTCGCCGAACGGATTCGCGGCTACCTGGCAAGAGCCGGCGGCATCAGCGGGCAGGAGCCGGGCGCCGCGCCAAGCGCCGGCCGCCGCTGGCGCTCGACCGCCGCCATCTCATTACCCACAAAGGCGATCCGCGACGAGCGGATGCCCGTGGAAACCTCCCTCTTCCGCGTCGGCGCCCCCGAGGATCAGGGCGAGCCGGGCGACGACACGCGCCGCCGCCTGGTCCACATGATGCGCACCCGCCAGGAAGAAATGGTCGTTGCCGAAGTCGTCGCGGCGGTCATCTGGCACTACCGCGACCAGCCCTGGGAGTTCACCCACGACCTGGCCCGCCACGAGTGGGACGAGATGCGCCACGCCCTGATGGGCCAGGCCGCCCTCGAAGCGGAGGGTATCGACTGGATGCGCTACCCCCAATTCACCGGCGACTACGACCTCAACGCCACGAACGTCCCCGCCGCGCAGTACGCCTGGCTCCTCGGCATCGAGCAGAACGCCATGCGTCGCACCGGCAAACGCGGCGAGTTCGAGTTTTGCCGCGACGACGCCCAGCACCCCCTGATGACCCAGTTCCAGGACTTCGACTGGGCCGACGAGGTCAAGCACGTCCATATCGGCCGCGAGTGGACCACCCACCTCTACGACGGCGACCCCTCCCGCGCCAAGGCCGCTGCCGAGCAGGCTGTCGCCGAGTTCTGGCAGGGAGTCGATCAGGCGGCCGTCGAAACCCTCGGCGAACTGCCCTGGTACCGGAAACAGGCGAGCACGACCGCCGGGTAACGAGCGAGGCGGTCACACGTCGTGTCATTCTGACTTGAGTTTGGACAAATGATGGAGCCGCGAGCGAAAGCGCGCCGAGGTGCGGATAATCGGAGGTATGGACACCACTCCCACCTCCCCGCTGGCGCGCTTTCGCGCCGAACTGTATCAGAGCGTCTTGAGTCTGCGCCGCGATGCGCTGTTCGAGTTGGTCGACGCGGTGCTGAGCGGCGAGCGGGCCGAGAGTCTGGTCCGGCACAGTCTGGCCCCGGTGTTTCGCCGCCGCTGGGCCAGTGCGTGCGATGCCCTGAGCGACGGCTCGCTCGATGGGGCCGCGCTGCGCCGGCTGCTGGCCCGGCACACCCCCGTCCCGGCCTGGGGGCGGCGCGAGTTGTGGGTGCTGGACGGCTCGATCTGGCCGCGCCCCGAAGCCAAGACCAGCCCGGAGCGGACCTGGGGCCGCTTCGTGACGGCCGGCACGCCGCAGAGCGGCATCATCGGTGCCTGGGAGTATCAGTGGCTGGTGACGTTGCCCGAAGCCAGCGGCAGTTGGGGACTGCCGTTGGAGGTGGACCGCCGCGACCTGGCGGCGGGCACGGCCACGACCTTGGCCGTGCGCCAACTGCGCGCCGCGCTGGCCGTGCGGCCCCCGGACGCCCCGCGGCCGTTGCTGCTGCTGGACAGCCACTACGACGTGGTGGCCCTGGGCGAGGCCGGGGTGCCGGTCGACATCCTGGCCCGGCTGGCGGCCAACCGCCGCTTTTATCGCGCGCCGGGGCCGTACGCGGGCAAGGGCGCGCCGCGCAAGCACGGGCCTGTCTTTCGCTGCGCCGCCCCGGCCACCCACGGGCTGAGCGACCGGACGCAGGTCCATCACGATCCGGACTACGGGCTGGTGCGCCTCGACGTCTGGCACGGGCTGCACATCCCGCGCGCGCCGCTGGTCGCGCTGACCGTCGTCCGCGTCAGCGTGGCGCACCTGCCCCGGCGCAGCACGCCTCCCAAGCCGCTGTGGCTGGTCTGGACGGGGGGGCCGTTGCCGCACGATCTGCGCGTGGTGTGGCGCTGGTACCAGCGGCGCTTCGCCGTCGAGCATCTGTTCCGGTTCCTCAAACAGAGTCTGGGCTGGACGGCCATCCACCCCCGCTCGCCGCAGAGCGCCGACCGCTGGAGTTGGCTGCTGGCCGTGGCGGTGTGGCAGGTGTGGCTGGGCCGCGACTTGGTCGCCGAGCGGCGCTTGCCCTGGGAGCGGCCGGCCCCCGACGGCTTGAGTCCGGGGCGGGTGCGGCGCGCCTTCGCCGGACTTTTGCCCACGTTGGGCACGTGGGCGCGGCCCCCCCGACCGCGCGGAAAAGCACCCGGACGCCCGGTCGGGCAGTGCCCAGGACCGGCCCCGCGCTGTCCGGTGCTGCGGCGGGGACCGCCGCGGACCGCCTGACCCCCGTTTCGGCCCCATCAGCCCCCCGCCCCGTCTCGCCCCGCCGCGTCGGCACGGGCCCGTTTGTCCAAACTCAAGATTCTGAGCGCCAGCGAAGAATCTCGCTCTTCGAGAGGAATCGCGCAGCTACGCCGAGATGCTTCGCAAGCTCAGTTTGACTCGGCGTGTGCGAACAGCACCTGGCGTAGCCAAGGTCCCGGCCGAAACACATGCGCTCTGGCCGCGCTCGACGCCACGGCGTTCCCCAGCGCCGGTCGCCGTTACCGCGCTGCCGCTTCCTCCGCCTCGTATTGCTGCTCGCGGAACTCCTCGATGTCTTCGAGAACCTCCTCTGGCATATCCAGCTCCCGGTACGGGTTGCAGGCATTGGGATCGTCAGGGGTTGGGCAGATCGGGAAGTCCTGATGCGACTGCCACTCGAGAATCCGAGCCCGCCCCGGCGGGTTGTAATCGCGCGACTCAACCTGTTGCACGAGCGCCTTGGCTTTCTGCTCGTCGCAGTCCTTGTCTTTGCTCAGCCACGTCACCAGTTCGTCCCGATCCAGGAATCGATGCGCGATCATGGCGAACGTCAACCGGCCATAGTGGCCGATATCCTCTCCCTGCTCCAGCGCATCGAGCAGGTGACTCATCATCTCGCTGCGGCGCAAATCCTTCAACGCCATCGAAATCCCTCCTTCTGATCGCACGATGCGATCAAATGTTCGTATTCCATGACGCAACTTGCGTGCCGCGCTCCCCATCTCCCCCAATCGAGCTGTTCCGCAATTGACACCTGAAACGAAGCTCGCTTGGCAGTCCCGCCCCGCGTGCGGCCCTACGGTAGAGGTGTCAAACGAACGCCGCCGTCACCATCCAGAGAGGCCGACATGAACGCCAAACTCATTTCCGACGCCGAAACCCTGTATCGCACCGCCGTTCGCCTGGAACGCATCGGGTTGATCGTCGACCGCGCGGCCCTCTCGCCGGAGCAGCGCCGTGCCGCCTTCGCCCTGCAATGCCTTTCCGCCAATTGCCCCGAGCGCCCGGAACCGAAGCGCGCTCCGATCGGCTTCGCCTACCCGAACGCGCGCTAGCAGGGCACCATGCCATCCCACTCGCCCATCATGGACGCACCGCCGGTTATCCGGTGAGAGAAAAACCCTCGTAGTTCTTCGCGGCGACCTCGTCGCATTCCATCCGATACGTGCTAACCCCACCAACATACGGCATGAACCCCGGCGGCTTGCCCGCGATATTCGCCCCGGTGTACCAGGACCTGGCCAGCGGAAAAAGCGTCGCGTTCGCCGTCTCGTTGGCGTGCCGCACCCACGCCTCCTGCGCCTCCGCCGTCGCTTCGATGACGCCAAGCCCCCTCGACTCCAAATACGCCAGGCAATCCGCGATCCACTCGACATGCTGCTCGATGGACACCATCATGTTGCTCAGCACCGACGGGCTCCCCGGCCCAGTGATCGTGAACAGGTTGGGAAAGCCCGCGATGGCGATGCCGAGGTAGCTCCGCGGTCCGGCGGCCCACTCCTGTCGCAGCTTGACGCCATCCCGACCCCGGATTTCGATGCCGAGCAAGGCCCCCGTCATGGCGTCGAACCCGGTGGCGAAAACGATGCTATCGCACGGGTAATCGGCGACTTCGGTGCGCACGCCGCGTGGAGTGATTTCCACGATCGGCTCGCGCCGCAGATCGACTAGGCTCACGTTCTCGCGGTTGAACGTCTCGTAATAGCCGGAATCGACGCAGATGCGCTTGGTTCCCAATGGATAGTCGCGGGGCATGAGCGTCTCGGCCACCGCCTCGTCGCGAACGATCTCGCGGATCTTCCTCCGCAAGAACTCGGCGGCGGTGTCGTTAGCCTCCTGGCTCGTGAGCAGGTCGGCGTACGTCCCGCCAAATCCGAGCCCACCGCGCTGCCAGCGCATTTCGTATTCGCGAAGCCGCTCCTCGGGGGACGCCGCCAGGGCCGAGAAATTGTTGACCGGGACCACGTACCCGACGCGCGACTCGCGATTCCGTCGGCGAATCTCGGCGTAGTCCGCCTTCGCCCGTCGCTCGTGCTCCGGGTCCAACGGCGCGTTGTGCGCCGGCACGCTGTAGTTCGGTGTCCGCTGAAACACCACAAGGGAGTCGGCCTGATGCGCGATGACGGGATTGCCTGGATCGCGGACGATCCCGTCCCGATCACCGCGACGTGCTGCCCGGTGAAATCGACCGCCTCGTGTGGCCAGCGCCCGGTCTGATACCACCTACCCGCGAACCGATCCAACCCCGGAAAATCGGGCGTCTGCGGCACCGACAAACACCCCGTCGCCATGATGCAGAACCGCGCCGACCAGCGTTCCCCACGGTCCGTCGCGATCTCCCACCGCTTCCGCGCCTCGTCGAAGTGCGCCGCTCTCACGCGCGTCTCCAGCGCGATGTCGCGGCGAAGGTCGAAGCGGTCGGCGACGTGCTCGATGTAGCGCAGGATCTCGGCCTGGGAGGCATACCGCTCCGTCCAGCGCCACTCCTGCTGCAACTCGTCGGAGAATGAATACGAGTAATCCAAACTCTCGACGTCGCAGCGGGCTCCCGGGTAGCGGTTCCAGTACCACGTGCCGCCGATCCCGCCCCCCGCCTCGAACACTCGCGCGGTCAGACCGAGTCCGCGCAACCGGTACAGCATGTACAACCCGGCGAACCCGGCCCCAACAACGACCGAATCAACGTCCCGTGTCTGCCCCGATCCGGGCGAGGTCACGACCCGCTCCCCATCCGGTATCGTCCATGTTCCCTTGCGCCGTGGGCCACGGCTATGCCGACTTGGGTCTCATGCCCGCACATCAACCGGTTGCCCGCTCTCCGCCGAGCGTTGAATCGCATCAACGATGCGCGTCGCCTCCAGCCCATCCTCCCCCGTCGCCAGGACCGGCCGATCGTACAGCACCGCATCCACAAACCGGGCAATCGCCTCCAGCACGAACCCGCCGACCCGCAGATCGCTCGTCGGCGTGACCCCGAGGACGTCCGCCGTAGCTCAACCGCCCGCCGGTAGTGCAGCTCGACCGCGCCGTGGTGCGACGGATCGAGATAGATCGCCCCCTCGCTGCCCAACAGCTCGACCTTGAAGTCGTACACCATCGGCTGGCTCTGCGGCAGGATCCACGCGTTCTCGAACGTGACCACCGCGCCGCGCGAAAACTCGGCGATGGCCACGTGGAAATCGGGCGCATCCACCCCCAGCTTCTGCAGAATCCCCGACCGCGAGACCGCCTGCACCCGCACCACCGTGTCGTCCAGGATGAAGCGCATGATGTCGACCGCGTGGCTCCCCAGGAAATAGAGCGCCGACGTCCGATTCGCCCAGCTCAGCATCTCCAGTGGTACGAACGTCGTGTTGCTCAACCGCGCGTACCCATACGCCGGCGTCCCGATCGCCCCGCTCTGTACCTGCTCCCGCGCCGCGGCGAACGGCGGATTCGCCCGGTTGTGGAAATCGACCATCAACTTCACCCCGGCCTGCGCCGCGGCGTCGACGATCGCCTGCGCCTCCGCCACCGTCGTCGCCAGCGGTTTTTCGCACAGGATGTGCTTCCCCGCCTGCGCCGCCGCCAGCGCGATCTCCGCATGGGCGAAATCCGGCGTAGCAATCGAGACAGCCTTGATCTCGGGGTCCGCCAGCACCTTCTCGTAGTCGGTGTAATGCGCCCGCGCCCCATACCGCTCGGCAATCTCCCTCGCCCGCTCCTCATTCTGGTCGCACACCGCGACCAGCTCCACCCCCGGCAACCGACTGTAGACCAGCGCGTGGTTCTCCCCAAACAACCCCGCCCCGATCACCCCAAACCCGACCCGCTCCATGCCGTTTCCTCCTCACGACAATCACTCGGCGCAGCATCCGGTCACAGGTGTCATTTCGAGCGCAGCGAGCAATCTCGGCTCTGCCGAAACGACCTCTCTCGAGCGCCGAGATTTCTCCTTCGTCGAAATGACACGGTTTCCGGGCGGCGTCCTCACCCCTTCACCGCCCCAAACGTCAACCCCCGCACGATGTACCGCCCCAGCACGACGAAAATCAGCATCGGCGGCAACATCGCCACGATCGCCGTCGCCGCGATGTAGTTCCACGTCGCCCCCGCCGTCGCGATGTAGCTCATCGCCCCGATCGGCAACGTCGCCGTCGCCTGGTTGCTCAGCACCAGCGGGAAGATGGCGTTGTTCCAACTGAAGACGAACGCGAACATCGAGGTGACGATGATCCCCGGCAACGCCAGAGGGAAAGTGATCGACCGCAAGCGCCTGCCACCACCGCGCCCCGTCCACCTGCGCCGATTCCTCCAGCTCGAATGGCACTTCGTCGAAAAACCCCTTCAGCAACCAGACCGAAAAGGGGATCGTCAGCGTCTGCATCATCACGATCATCGCGATGTACGTCCCGTTCAGCCGCAATCGCGACATGAAGATGAAGTACGGGATGAGAAACACCACCGGCGGCGCCATCAGCAGCCCGATGTACCAGAGCATGATCTGCTTCTTGCCTGGAATCCGAAACCGCGACAGCGCATACGCCGCGGGCAGCGCGAAGGGGATATTCAGCAGCGTCGCGCCTCCCGCCACGATGATGCTGTTCAGCAGTTGCCGCGCATTCGTCCCCGGATTGACCAGGGTGTAGATGAATGCGTCGAGTTGCGGCCGGAAAAAGAATTGCGGCGGGTTGGCGAACGCGCGTCGCCGGCGGTCTGCAGCGCCAGGGCCAGGAACCACAGAATCGGCCCCAGGAAAAAGACGAGCACCAGCCCCATCGCCAGATAAATGAGCAACTTGCGAGGAAACGACATCCGCATCACGCCATCACCACTCGACGTTTCGGAACGCGATCAGGATGTACACATTCACGATGATCGTCACCAGGATGACGATCACCCAGGTCATCGCCGCCGCCACCCCGATGTTGTAATTGGCCAGCCCCTCCAGGTAGAGGTTGTAGCTGAGCGTGCGCGAGGACGTGCCCGGTCCGCCGCGGGTCAGCACCAGCACCAGATCGAACATGTTGAAGAGCTGCATGAAGCGGATCATGATCACCACTACCGCCGTCCGCCACATCAGCGGCAAGGTGATCCGCGCAGAAAAGCTGCCAGCCCCCCGGCCCCGTCCACCCGCGCCGCCTCGACGATGTCGTCCGGAATGGAAAGCAACCCGGCATAGAGCACGATGGCGAAAAACGGCGTCCACTGCCAGATATCCGCCAGCGCGATGGCCGCCAGCGCCGTGTTTGCGCTGCCGAGCAACCCCACCGCCGGCACGGGGAACCCCACGCTGGCCAGCAGCCAGGAAATCAGCCCGCTCCCCTCGTAATACATGTAGCGGAACAGGAACCCGACCACGATCGGGGCGATGGTCGTCGGCAGGATGAGCAGCACCCGCGCCGCCGACATCCCCTTGAGTTGCGAGTTGAGCAGCAGCGCGATCCCCAGCCCGAACCAGAACTGGATGAACGTTCCCCCGAAGGAGAGCATCAGCGTGTTGCGCAGCGCATCCAGAAACGGCGTGACCGTGAACACCGACTGGTAGTTCTGCCACCCCGACGAACATCAGCGGCACGGGACTCGTCTGCAGATTCCAGAGGTAGAAGCTGTTGGTGAGCGAAAAGAAGAGCGGGTAGACGATCAACGACAGCGAGCGCGATCATGGAAGGCAGGATCAGCAGATACGGCAGGATCCTGCCGCCCCCGCAGCCCCGCGGGCAGAAAGGCTTTCACAACGGGGACATCTCCACCCGCCTCATCACATGACCGCACGCGGCGGGACGGCACTCCGCCTCACTACAGCCCCATGCCAACCACGTGCCGAACTCAAGCGGAATCCGGGTGATGGCGGGCGTCTCGCCAATCCGTGAAGAATGCGAAGAATGCGACCTCTGGCGGAGGCTGGCGGCTGGCACGATTCCGTTGCCGCGGGGGCGTGGGAGCCCCCGCGGCAGCGTCCATCCGGATTCCGTCTCACTCGATCTTGACCCGCGCCACCCGTGTAATGCCGAGCGAAGCGAAGCATCCCGTCTCAAAGGTGCATCCGTTCGCTTGAGCCGAGATGCTTCGCCCTCCGGGCTCAACATGACACGGAACGGCGCCGCCGCATCAGCCGCCGGACGCCAGCCGGTCCATCAGCGCCTGCGTGTTCTCCACCGTGTCCTCGTAGCTTTCGCCTGAGTACGGGACCAGCAGCAGACCGGCCAGGATGTTCTGCCACAGCGTCTCGGTCTGGGCCAGCGCATCCTCCGCCGACATCGCCCCGCTCAGCGCCTGGTTGAGCTGCAGCCCGTAGACCCCTTCCAGCGTCGTGTAGCCGGGCGCCGGCGGGCGCACCGCCTTGCCGTTGCCCTGCTGCATGATCGGCAGTTGCATGCCGAGGTACGGGTAGATCTCCTGCAGCTCCGGATCGTTGTAGAGCGAAACGCGGGAGAAGTCGCTGAACGAATAGTTGAAGTCCGGCACCAGCGCCATCTGCTTCTGGGCTTCGGCGCCCGTCGCCCACTTGACGAACTGCCACGCCGCGTCCTGGTTGCGCCGAGGTGCTGGGGATGCCGAGACTCCACCCGCCCAGGCTGACCGTCTGCTCGGCGTCGTCGCTCACCTTCGGCAGCACCCCGTAGCCGAGCGTATCCTGCACGACAGACGGCGTGCCGGTCATGTAGCCGTCGCTCTTCGTCAGGTAGAAGTACGGCGTCCACCAGTAAAACAGCCCGATGTCGCCCTGCGAGAAGCGTGTGCCGGCGTCGAACCAGACGTAGTTGATCGCCTCTGGCGGCGACAGGTCATAGAGCGACTTGTAGAACCCCAGCGCCTCGGTGTTCTCCGCCGAGTTGATCGTCGGCGCGAAGTCCCACGGCGTGGTCGCCGGAAAACTCTCGAACCAGCGCGCGCCGAAGCTGGCGGCGAGCTGGGTGTACATGTGGACGATCGGCACCGGCTGCGCCCCGCAGACCACGGTGCCGAACATGCTCGTTCCCTCGAAGTCCGTGCCGTTGAGGCCCTCGGCGATCTCCCGGTAGCGATCCCAGGTCCAGCCGGCCGCATCTGCCGCGTCGGTCGGCGGCGCGTCGAGCCCGTTCGCCTCGAAGACGTCCTGCCGGTAGACGACCCCCTGCCCATAGGCGGCGATGGGAAGCGTCACCACCTGGCCGCGCCAGGTATTGAGCGAGTAGAGCACCTCGGGGATGAAATCCTGGATATCGACGTCCGCATCGCCGGCGATGAAATCGTCCAGCGGGATGATCCAGCCACTGTCGCTGTACGTCCCGTTCCACATCTGGTCGACCGTGATCACGTCCGCGTCCGGCGTGCCGCTGACGAAACTGGTCGCCAACCGCGCGTTGAGCTGGTCGTAGGCCAGGTTCTCCATCTCGACGTTGATGCCGGTCTGCTCCGTGAACTGGCCCAGGACCTTCTCGAGCGCAAACTGGAACGGATCCCCAACCACCAGCACTCGGATGGTCCTCCCCGATCCCGCTGCCGCCGGCGTCGCGTCCTGCGCCCGCGTCACCCCCGCTCGCGCCCCCAGCAGCCCCGCCGCACCGCCCGCGGCGCCCTTCAGGAAATCGCGCCGGTACAAACCCGTATTCCGCCCGATCACTCGTGACTCCCTTCGATTACCTCGTGCGCTTCGAGTCACGGCCCGCGTGGCACCACGCCCGCGAGCTCACTTTCCCGAAACGCTTTCCGCCTCACCTCACCGGACGCCAAATCGATGCCACACGGACCCCACACGCCCAAACCGGGTGTGGGCGACCGGACGCACCATCGCGTCGTTCGACCTGAGAGCATCAATGCACGTTCGGGATTGTATGGGGGGTGCAGAATCGGCACAAGAGGGAGTGAGTCCAAGAATCAGTCGCGGATACGCCGAACGACCCTCATCCCCGACCCTTCTCCCTGTGCGCAGGGAGAAGAGAGCACGGCGCCCGGCCTGAGGCTGTCGGTCATTACCTCCCGGCGCCAGCGGCGTAGACTACGGCTGCTTTCGATTGATCCAAGATGTCACCCGATCGTGATGCGCTCATCCCCGAACCTGGCGACGATCTCGACTTCGCCCCCAAGCGCCCCGACGTACGCGCGCACCGTGGCGATCTCGGTATGATCCATGTCGCCCCGCTCGATGCGCGACACCCGCGACTGCGAAACACCAAGCCGACTGGCGAGGTCTGTTTGATTCAGCCCGGACGACTCACGAATCTCGGCCAGCCGATAGGCCCGCATCTCGGCTAGGAGGCGCCGCCTCTCCTCGGCGACGCGGGCTTCATCGAGCCGACCCGTCGCGACCGCTTCCGCCCGTACGTCCTTCCAGTACCGATATGTGGGCATCAAAAATCCCTTTCCTCTGCGTACTCGCCCGCGAGCCACGCCGCGTACCGCTGCTCTGCCAAGGGGATGTTCTCGCGATACCATCCCGTCCAGTTGCCGGCTTTGTCCCCCGCCACCAGGAGCACAGCCTGTCGCGCCGGGTCGAACACGAACAGAATGCGAACCTCGCTGCGCCCAGGTGACCCCGGCCGTAGCTCCTTCATGTTCCGAACCGACGAAGCCGTAATGCTGTCAACGAGCGGTCTTCCAAGCGCCGGCCCCCCAACCTCGAGTTCATCGATCGCCGCGGCGACAGACGCGGCGCTAGCCGGATCGTTGACCTCAAGCTCGCGATACCAGCTCGCCACTTCCTCTACGAGGATGACCGTCCACACCATGCGGCCATTATAACACCAGGGTTATATACTTTCGATGTTCCGGGAGTCGCGTTAGAGTCGGTCTTCTTGGCGTCACCGCAACCGCGCCGCCAGCCGCCGCAGCCCCGCCGAAACGTCAAACCGCCCCAGCCGCACATCGATGATCGAATACGCCGCATCATCGGCAAAAGCAGCCGCCAACGCCTCCGCCAGTTCGCCATCCGTCTCGACCCGATACCCCGTCCCCGCCCCCAGCAGCGCCGGCAACTCCGCATAGTCCCATCGCAACACATCATTGAACGGCCCGTCGCAAATGAACCGCTCCGTTGCGTACCCATCGTTGTTCAGCACCACCACCACCGGCGCCACCCCAAACCGCACCGCCGTCGCCAACTCCTGCCCCGTCATCTGGAACGCCCCATCGCCCACCAGCACCAGCGGCCGCAGCCTCGGCTCCGCCAGCCCGACCCCAATGCTGGCCGGCACCGCGAACCCCAGCGAGGCGTAGTAGGCCGGCGACAGGAACCCGACGCCACGCTCCACCGGCAGATCGGCCGCGCCGAACAACGCGTCTCCGGGATCGGCGATCACCACCACATCCTCGGTCAGGTACTCGACGAGCCGCGCGAACAATCGGTCCACCGTGATCGGCGTCGCCGGGTCCAGGGGCGGCGGAGCACCCACCACCGGCGTCCACGGCGCATCCGGCGTCGCGAACCGCGGCAATCCAGCATCCGCCAGCCCACGCACGAAGTCCCTGAGATGCACGCGCTCGAACAGGTGATAGCCGATAGCGAGGCGACCACGGGTGGCGTGGATCGTCCGCGCCGGATCGAGCTCCGCGGTGAACCCGCCCATCTCCACGTCGGTCAGCGCCGTGCCAAACAGGATCACGCAGTCGCTGCCCTCCACATACCGCCAGGTCTGCTCCTGCCCCATCTTGCCGGAGTACACGCCGATGTACTGCGGATGCTCGTTGTTGACCGCGCTCTTCCCCAGCAGCGTCTCCGCCACCGGGATCCCCGTCGCCTCCACAAACCGGAGCACGTCCTCCACCAGCCCGAACCGCTGCACCTCGACGCCCAGCACCAGCACCGGCTGCCGCGCGGCGCGCAGCCGCTCCGTCGCCTCGGCCAACGCCGCGGCGAGACTGTTCGGCTCGCTGGCAACTGGCGCCCGCACAACGCTGGGAAGAATTTCAATCTCGGCGTCGACCATATCGCGCGGCAATTCGATGTAGACCGGCCGCTTGTAGCGCAAGGCCGCGTCCAGCACCCGGTCGATCTCGCGCCCCGCGGTCTCCGCGTCGTCCAGCATCGCCTGCGCGACCGTCAGCCGTTCGAACACCCGCAACTGGTCGTCGAACCGGCGCACCTTGTGGTGCAGCATCGGGTGCCGCGCCCGCTCCCCGATCCCCGGCGCCCCGGAGATAACCACCACCGGCGACTCCTCGGCAAACGCCTGCCCGGTGGTGTTCGCGATCTTGAGCCCGCCGACGCCATACGTCACGCAGACCGCCCCCAGGCCCCGCACACGGGCATAGGCATCGGCGGCAAACCCTGCCCCCTGCTCGTCGCAGGTGTTGACCAGCGTCAGCGGACTCCCCGGAGCGGCCAGCTTGCTCATGAACGAAAGGACGAAATCGCCCGGCACGCCAAACACGTGCTCGACGCCATGCGCCGTTAGCCGCTCAATCAGGTAATCGCCGACGTAATTCATGCGTTCTGATTCGGCCATGTTCTTCCCTTCGGTAGGCTCACCAGCTACTGGCGACCAAGCATTGACATTGACGATCAAACTGGCACTGATCGGATATGACACTGCCTGGTCACGGATGAGCGAATTGTCGCTGAATCGCGCCAGTCGAGAATCAGTTCCAGGGTATTCTCGCCTCCGGTCGATTCCATTCGAGGGCGCGCCAATGGTCCCAATTATCCCGACTGACTGAACGGATTGGTTTACAATTCCAGCCGAGTTTTGCTATGAAGAGTGTACGTACGCACCACCCTGTCGCTCTTACACCAAGCGGCTCTAAGAAGGTTGAGGGCACCAAATGGCTTCGGATTACCCGTACGCGCTGGCAACTGGAAGAGTTCAGATTCTCTTTGACAAGATCAGATCCGTTGGCGTGCCGGCCAAAGCCAACGATGCTTGGCTGAATCAGATTGGGCTCACGTCCAGCAACGATCGTCGATTGAAGAACGTGCTCAAGTTCATTGGCTTTACAGACCAAGCTGGTACACCAACGGATCTATGGAAGGCTTACCGAGGTCCTAACGCTGCACAGGTAATGGCGCAGGCCATCACTGACGGGTACTCGGCTCTATTCCACATGTATCCCGATGCGAACCTGCGCCCTGACAATGAGATTGCTAGCGTGGTGCGGGCCTCGACAGGATTTGGAAATGACACGGTGAAGGCTATTGTGGCCACCTTCAAGGCTCTCGTGACGCTTGCTGATTTCAATGCAGTCCATTCTGGAGCGAGCGCCGGAACGGGCAGGGATGGAAAGGGTACGGGAACCGAGCGGGATTCCGCCAGTAAGAGTGGGAAGCGAGCACCACAAGACGGATGGGGTACGGGTCCGAGGCTCGCGCTAAACGTCAACCTTCAATTGACTTTGCCCGAATCCAAGGATCCCGCAGTGTACGATGCGCTTTTCTTCTCTATGAGGAAGCATCTTTTGACCGAATTGGACGGCGATGAGTAGCGTCAAGGACAAAACGATCCACTTGGTTGATTCGATCAAACTGGTTCAACGTCGGGTTGATGCGCTCGCACTTGATGCGCACTCAATTCTTCAGAGACAAGAGTCAGCGACCAGATCGCGAGTCATGTCCGTCGACCAATCGCGCCAAAAATTGTCGACTTTGTCCTTGATTCAAGATGAGCTTATCCAAGAAGCGCTTGACTGTATCGAGAATGGCTTGTTTCGATCCGCGCACGTATCAGCATGGCAGGCGTTCATGGACTTTCTGGAGGAGAAGCTAGGATCGGACGGAATGAAGAAAGTTATTGGCACGCGACCCGGGTGGGTCAAATTCAAGTCAATGGAGGAAGTCCGAGAAGAAATAAGTGAGTACCAAATAATTGAAGTTGCCCAAGCAGTCGGCCTAATCCGAAAAAGCGAGAGGAAAATTCTGCATGGAATGCTGTCCACTCGAAACGACTGCGCGCATCCGAGCTCTTTCAAGCCCGACCTCAACGAAACGCTGGGGTATGTCTCAGGTCTTATCAACAGGATTGCTCATCTGCAGCAGCGCCCGCTCTAAACAGACGTGTAAATTGGTGCCGGGAGAGGGTGCTATCTTTCCCCCCCGATCCGACCATCCGGCGCGAAAACGCGCGCTCCCCAGGAGGCTCCTCCGCATGGCCGTCGCCGCCCCCACCCAGATCAAGGACTACGGGCTCCTCATCGGCGGAAAACTCGTCCCCGCCGCCTCCGGCGAAACCTTCGACACCGTCAGCCCCACCACCAACCAGCCCGTCG
This sequence comes from uncultured Chloroflexia bacterium, assembly GCA_963762985.1. Classification (GTDB taxonomy): domain Bacteria; phylum Chloroflexota; class Chloroflexia; order Thermomicrobiales; family UBA6265; genus JACCXM01. Next base: position 12,482 of record CAVXMK010000025.1, on the reverse strand, counting down.
GCCGCATGGCCAAAGCCGGCCTCGAGGACGTCGACCGCGCCGTCGCCGCCGCCCGCGAAGCCTTCGACGATGGCCCCTGGCCCCGCATGACCCCGCTGGAGCGCTCCCGCATCCTGCACCGCATCGCCGCCATCCTGCGCGAGCGCCTGCCCGAGATCGCCGAGATCGAGACCAGGAACTGCGGCAAGATCATCGTCGAGTCGCGCGGCGACGTCACCGCCTCCGCCAACTGCTTCGAGTACTACGCCGGTCTCGCCACCCAGCTCTGGGGCGAGCAGATCCCCATGAACGGCCCCCTGCTCGACTACACCCTGCGCGAGCCCGTCGGCGTCTGCGCCCAGATCATCCCCTGGAACTTCCCCCTCCTCATGGCCGCCTGGAAGCTGGCCCCGGCCCTCGCCGCCGGCAACACCCTCGTCCTCAAACCGGCCAGCGCCACCCCCATCACCGCCATCATGCTGGGCGAGATTTGCCAGGAAGCCGGCGTCCCCGACGGCGTCGTCAACGTCCTCACCGGCCCCGGCAAGGAGGTCGGCGAGGCCCTCGCCGCCCATCCCGGCGTCGACAAGGTCGCCTTCACCGGCGAAACCACCACCGGCCGCCGCATCATGGAGCTGGCCGCCGGCACCATCAAGAAGGTCTCCCTCGAGCTCGGCGGCAAGAGCCCCAACATCGTCTTCCCCGACGCCGATCTGGACGAGGCCGTCGCCGGCTCCCTCTTCGCCATCTTCACCAACGCCGGCCAGCGCTGCACCGCCCGCACCCGCCTCTTCCTGCACGAGGACATCCACGACCGCTTCCTGAGCGAGTTCGTCGCCAAGGCGCAGCAAATCCGCGTCGGCGACCCCCTCCAGCACGAAACCCAGATGGGCCCCGTCATCTCCCCGTCGCAGGCCAACCGCATCCTCACCTACTGCCAGCGCGCCGCGGACGAAGGCGCCGAGCTCGTCGCCGGCGGCAAGCGCATCGACGAGGGCGACCTCGCCGCCGGCAACTTCGTCCTCCCCACCGTCTTCGACGGCGTCCGCCAGGACATGCACCTCGCCCAGGAGGAAGTCTTCGGCCCCGTCCTCGCCGTCATCCCCTTCAAAACGGAAGACGAAGTCGTCCAGGCCGCCAACGCCACCATCTACGGCCTCGCCGCCACCCTCTGGACCAACGACATCAAGCGCGCCCACACCCTGGCCCGCCGCCTCCAGGCCGGCAACGTCAGCATCAACTACCCGACCGTCAACCCGCCCGAGGCCCCCTTCGGCGGCTACAAGCAGAGCGGCCTCGGCCGCGAGCTGACCCGCCACGCCATGGACCTCTACACCCAAGTGAAAAACGTCGTCGTCAACCTCAACCCGCAACCCTTCGACTGGTACGGCCGCTGGCCCGAAGCCCCGAAGGCATAGCCTCACCGTGTCCCTAGATCTTCGACATCTTCCGACAACCACGCCAAATTTCTGGGCCGCCAAAGCCCCTCTCCCCGCGCACGGGGAGAGGGGTTGGGGTGAGGGGCGCTTAAGGAGAAGGGTTGGGGGTGAGTGCCGAGCCAAAAGGGCGCTCAGTCCCCCTGTTTACATCAGGCCCCGACGACGGCCGCTCGCTCCTCCGCCTCTCGGGCCAGGAGGGCCGCGTGCTTCTCTGGAGTCCGCTCCGGGACGACGAACAGCGGCAGCCCCTCATCAACTTGCAGATCAACCATGCGACTGATGAAAAGATCCGTGACCGCCTCCAGGTCCTCCGTATCGACAACCGCGGAGAGAAAGATCCCTTCCGGGTCGTCCCATTCATAGACGGAAAATGTGGTCGTGGGATAGTGCATGGAAATCAGCGCCTTCATCTCGGTGATTGCCGCCTCCATGCGAGGGGAAAGCGGAAATCGATGTTCAGGTGTCATGGGCCTTCGCCTCCCTGCCCAATGGAGTCCACAAACTCGCCGCTGAGCCGTAGCGCAAGACGCGCATCTGACCGGCTAATGGTAGCGCCCCGATAGTCTGCACGGTGGCGGAGGAGCTGGAGTTTGGCAAGCGTCCCTCCCAGGCGCGAAGGAAAGCGCCGCCGTCGGTTGATCAACCGCCCCGAAAACTCCGATTGCACAAACGTGTGCGGCCATTTGTCGTCCTGGCGTCGAATACCGTCGCGAAGCAGAGCGGAAATGGCGGCTTGGAATGCCGCGTAGTATGCACGGTTCGTGCTGTTATTGAACCGTTCCTGGTCAAACTCGCTCTGGGCTCCCTCGATGCTTTCACTTGCCTTCTTCATGTATGCGTCCGGATCCCGATTCTCACTCATCGGCAATTGCCCACCGTTGACACTCTCCCCACAACTCGTCCATCCAGTGACATCCTGAACCTCGCGTGCAGCATACCGCCGCCCCCAATGGCAGGCACATCCCATGCGGTGGATACTTGACGCAGACAGGCATTCGGCACGAACGCGAAGGATGGAAGCCGAGATTGACTGCAGCAATTGCCACCGCCCCCCCGCCACCGCCAGCGCGGGCGAGAACTTCACCACCGTCGACGAGCTGGAGCGCGGCCTGCGCGACCAGCGCTACGTCGCCGAGCGCGGCCTGGCCACCACCCTCTTTCTCACCCTGAAACTCGGCAAGCCCCTCCTGCTCGAAGGCGAGGCCGGCGTCGGCAAGACCGAGATCGCCAAGGTCCTGGCCGATCTCCTGCGAACCCCCCTCATCCGCCTCCAGTGCTACGAGGGTCTCGACGCCGCCACCGCCATCTACGAGTGGGACTACCCGCGCCAGATGCTCTATCTCCGCACGGTCGAGGCGACCGGCGGCGAGAGCCGCGAGGCCGTCCGCCACGACCTCTTCTCCGAGGAGTTCCTCCTCAAGCGCCCCCTCCTGCAAGCCATCGACGCCTCCCACGAGCGCGCCCCCGTCCTCCTCATCGATGAGGTCGACCGCGCCGACCAGGAGCTGGAAGCCTTCCTCCTCGAAATCCTCTCCGACTTCCAGGTCACCGTCCCCGAGATCGGCACCATCCGCGCCGAGCACGTCCCGGTCGTGATCCTCACCTCCAACCGCACCCGCGAGATCCACGACGCCCTCAAGCGCCGCTGCCTCTACCACTGGATCGACTTCCCGAACTACGAGAAGGAGTTCCGCATCCTCCAGGCCCGCGTCCCCGAAGCGCCGGAGAAGCTCGCCCGCCAGATCGTCGCCTTCACCCAGGGCTTGCGCGGCGTCGACCTCTTCAAGCCGCCGGGCATGGCCGAGACGCTCGACTGGTCCCGCGCCCTCCTCGCCCTCGGCACGGTCGACCTCAACGAGCAGGCCGTCGACGACTCCCTCGGCGTCATCCTCAAGTACCAGGAAGACGTCGACACCGTCCGCGGCGACGTCGCGGCCAACCTCGTCGGCCGCGCCCTGCTGCAACTCTGATCGGTGCGGTGATGACGGAACACCCACGGACGGCGCGCGGCCGACGTTGCCGCCGATCTCCCCGGAAATCATCCGGGGCAACTTGCTGACCTTCGGCCGCCGCCTGCGCGCGGCCGGTCTCCCGGTCGGCTCCGGGCAAATTCTCTCGCTGGTCGACGCGGTGGCCACCATCGACGTCTTCCGCCACGACGACGTCTACCACGCCTCCCGCGCCAGCGTCGTCACCCGCCCCGAGCAGATCCCCGTCTTCGACCTCGAGTTCTCCCGCTTCTGGCGCGAGCTGATGGGCGCGAAACCCGCTCCTCTCGACCCCTTCGCCCCCCAGAACGCCCCCAGCGAACCGCCGCTCCCCGACGCCAGCAAGAAGAAGACGGAGCAGCGCCACACGCCCGAAGGCGCCGAGGACGAGAAGGACATCTTCCACGTCAGCGAAGGCGAGGACGACCCCTCCGTTCAGGAAGAAGAGTTCGAAGCCTCCCCCGACGACGTCATGCTCTTCAGCGCCCGCGAAATCCTGCGCCGCAAGGATTTCTCCCAGTGCACTCCGGAGGAGATCGCCGAGGCCCGCCGCATCATCGAGGGCTTCACCTGGCGCCTCGGCACGCGCAAGACCCGCCGCCGCATCCGCGCCAAGCACGGCACGCTTCATCGACCCCCGCGCCACCCTGCGCGGCTCCCTCCGCCACGGCGGCATGCCCCTGGAGCTGCGCCGCCAGAAACGAAAGATCCGCACCCGCCCCCTCGTCGTCATCTGCGACATCTCCGGCTCGATGGATCGCTACGCCCGCCTCCTGCTCCGCTTCGTCCACGCCCTCGGCCAGGGCCTGGAGAACACCGAGGTCTTCGTCTTCGGCACCCGCCTCACCCGCATCACCCGCGAGCTGCGCAAGCGCGACGTCGACACCGCCCTCACCCAGGTCGTCAACTCGGTCGAGGACTGGTCCGGCGGCACCCGCATCGGCGAGGCCATCAAGGACTTCAACTACAAATGGGCGCGCCGCGTCCTCCGCTCCGGCGCCACCGTCGTCGTCATCAGCGACGGCTGGGACCGCGGCGACCCGGATCTCCTCGGCCGCGAGATGGCCCGCCTGCAACGCTCCTGCCGCCGCCTGATCTGGCTCAACCCCCTCCTCGGCGCCCCCGGCTACCAGCCCCTCACCCAGGGCATGCGCGCCGCCATGCCCTACATCGACGAGTTCCTCCCCATCCACAACCTGCAAAGCCTGGAAGCCCTCGCCACCATGCTCAGCCAGGTCGAGGACCAGCCCCCGCTCCGCAACGGTGCTCCCGCCCCCCGCTGCTTGATGCACTGCGGTACGGGGACTTTTGCGCGCCGAGCCGGGGTGCTGGATGCCACGCAAGAAGCGCCAACTGAAGCAAGACTTGCGGCGGGCCGGGTTCATCGAGAACAAAGACCGCGGTAAGGGCAGCCACGCGACGTGGCACCACCACCAGTTCCCCGATATCCGGGTATTGATTGCCGGGCACGATGGCGACGATGCCCGTACTATGATGAGCGGAACGTCCTCGAGGCAATCGCTGAAGTCGAACGTCGGCTAGCGGAATCCTAGTTTTCACGAAGGAGATACGCATGAATGACGCCGTCGACCGCAGCCCGATTCGCCCGGAGGAATGGGACGAGGCGCGCCGCTACGCTTTGGTCATCGAGTGGTCGGAGGAAGATGGCGTCTATCTCGCGACCGCCCCGGACCTCCCGGGAGTCGTGACCGATGGCCCGACCCGCGCCGAGGCGGCGGAAATGGGCGAAGAGGCCATCGCGGTCTGGCTCAGTTCGCTCCGCGATGATGGGAGACCCATCCCCGACCCCCGGTTCACCGGCCTTCCCGAGCACTTGCGCCCCGCTGCGTCCCTGACTGGTGCGCGGCGCTCTGCGTGAAAAAGTCCTCTCGGCTGAACGCTGACTTGTCCGGCTCGCACGTTCGACGGCGTAGATACACTTCAGTTTCCATCAACCATCACCCGTTACCCGTCACCTGAAATTCGGTATTGGACACCACCGGCTACCATTGGTAGCAGAGGCGCCCCGATATCGCGCTCCGCTCAACGCCAGCGCAGGAGAAACGAGAGAACAGACCCATGAAAGACGTCCTACCCGAAGTCGACGCCTGGCGAACCGCCGGCAACCAGGTGGCCATCGCCACCGTCGTCAAGGTCGAAGGCTCCGCCCCCCGCCCGGTCGGCGCCACGATGGCCGTCTCCTCCGCCGGCGATCTGGCCGGCTCGGTCAGCGGCGGCTGCGTCGAGACCGCCGTGTTTCGAGGAAGCGCAGGAGGTCCTGCGCACCGGCCAGCCGAAGCTGATCCGCTACGGCATCACCGACGAGATGGCCTGGGACGTCGGGCTCGCCTGCGGCGGCACGATCGAAGTCTTCGTCGAGCCGGTCACGGAATGACCGGTCTTGCCCCGTCCCGCGTCGAAATTCAGGCCCGCCTGGAAGAGGCGCTCGCCGGGCGCGTCCCCGTCGCCGTCGCCACCGTCGTGCGCGGCGGCCAGGTGGGCGCCAAGCTGCTCATCCTCCCCGACGAAACACTCGGCGGCCTCGGCGACGCCACGCTCGACGCCGCCGTCGACCGCCGACGTGCCAGACCTGCTGGACGCACGAACGATCCGAAACACGCCCCTACCAGGTCGTCGGGCGCGATGAGCCGGTCGAGGTCTTCATCGAGGTCTTCCCGCCACCGCCGACGCTCCTCATCTTCGGCGCCGTCCACGTCGCCCAGCCGCTGATCCGCTTCGCCAAGGCGCTCGGCTTCGACGTCGTCGTCTCCGACGCCCGCGCCAAACTCGCCACGCCCGAGCGCTTCCCCGACGCCGACCGCATCATCCAGGGCTGGCCCGACGAAACCCTCGCCGAGGTCGAGATCCGCCCCAACACCTACGTCGCCATCCTCTCCCACGACCCCAAGTTCGACGAACCGGCCCTCCTCGGCACCCTCGATACCCCCGCCGCCTATATCGGCGCCATCGGCAGCCGCTCCACCAATGAGGACCGCCGCCGCCGCCTCGCCGCAGCCGGCATGCCCCCGGACCAGATCGCCCGCATGCGCGCCCCCATCGGTCTCGACATCGGCGCCGCCACCCCGGAAGAGATGGCCATCAGCATCCTGGGCGAGATCATCGCCCTGCGCCGCGGCCGCTCCGGCGGCTCCCTCACCCAGGCCACCGGCCGCATCCGCGGCGAGCCGGGCGTGGCCACCGCCGCCCGGTGATCGCCGGGATCGTCCTCGCCGCGGGCCGCTCGTCCCGCCTGGGACGCCCGAAGCAGTTGCTCCCGCTCGGCGGCGAACCGCTCCTGCGCCACACCCTGCGCCCGATCCTCGCCTCGTCTCTCGACGAGGTCTTGGTCGTCATCGGCCACGAAGCCGAAGCGGTTCGAGCCGTCATCGCCGATCTGCCGATCCGCATCGTTCTCAACCCAGACTACGCCCTCGGCCAGAGCACCTCCGTCTTCGCCGGTATCAGCGCACTGACTCCGAAATACGGAAGCCGCGATGTTCCTCCTCGGAGACCAGCCAGGCATCGCTCCCGGCCACTCATCGACGCGTTGATTCAGGCATGGCGCGAGACGCACGCCCCGGTCGTCGTCCCCAGCTACACCGACGGCTTCGGCAATCCGGTCCTCTTCGACCGCCGCGTCTTTCCGGACCTCACGAGCCTGGAAGGCGACCGCGGCGCAAACCCGATCGTGCGCGCCTACCAGCCAACGCGGCCAACTCGCGTCCGTCCCCGTGCCGCAAGCCCGGCCCCCTCCGACGTCGACACCGAAGACGACTACGCCGCCCTCCTCGCCGCCACAAGAAAGCCCCTCTCCCACGCACAGTGAGAGAGGGGTTGGGGTGAGGGCCGTTGTGGGAGAGAAGTTGAAGTAAGGGCCGCTCGGCAGTAGGGACTAAGCTGCCACTCAGCCCGCAAACACCCCCTCCTCCCGCCATCCGATCCAGCACCCGCCCGAACGCCGCCACCGTCTCGTCGATATCCTCGACCGTATGCGCCGTCGACGTCATCCCCCCGGGAGTGAACAGCTCCACCCCCTCCAGCATCATCCCCAACCGGAGCAGCTGTTGACGCGCGCCCTGCGAGCCCGACTTGAGCGCCTCAGCCGACACGCCATCCGGGCGACCGCAGATCCGCGCCCCCCTGGTTCGGCGCCGCCTCGCCGAGATTGACGTGGAACACCGAGCTCTCGCCCCAGGCATACCCCGGCACGCCACGCTCGACCAGCGCCGCGTTGAACCCGGCCCGCAGCCGCGCCGCCATCTCGTCGCAATAGCGCTGCACGTCGGGGTCGGCGGCCTTCTGCAGGCACGCGGTTCCCGCCGCCGCCACTACCGGGCTGGCGTTGTACGTCCCCTGGTGGCGAACCTTCTTCGTCGCGTTCCAGCCCGGCTCGTCCTTGAACGCCAGCATCTCCATGATCTCGCGCTTGCCGGCCATCGCCCCGCCCGGCATCCCGCCGGCCACGATCTTGGCCATCGTGGTCAGGTCGGGGATCACGCCGTAGCGCTCCTGCGCCCCGCCCGGCGCCCAGCGGAACCCGGTGATCACCTCGTCGAAGATCAGCACCACGCCGTACTTCGTCGCCAGGTCGCGCGCCGCCTGCAAATACCCCTCGATCAGCGGGATCGTCGCCCACGAGCCCCCGCTCGGCTCCAGGATGAGCGCCGCCACGTCCGGCTGCGCCAGCCGCTCCTCCAGCATCCCCAGGTCGTTCGAGGCCACCACCGCGATCGTGCCCAGCACCTCGCGCGGGATGCCGGGCTGTGCGCCCGCCTCGAACGGCGGCCGCTCCCCCTTCAGCAGGTAGTCGTGCCAGCCGTGGAAATGCCCTTCCAGCTTGACCACCGTCGACCGCCCGGTGAACGAGCGCGCCACCCGGATCGCCAGCAGCGTCGCTTCCGTGCCCGAGCCGGTGAACTTCACGGTCTCCGCGGAGGGCACCAGCCGGCTCACCTCCTCCGCCCAGCGGATCTCGCCCTCGTGCCCCGCGCCGTAGTGCGTGCCCACCGGGAGCTGCGCCTGCATCGCCGCCAGGATGTCAGGATCGTTGTGCCCGAACAGCAGCGATCCGTGCCCCATCACGTAGTCGATCAGGCGGTTGCCATCCACGTCCCACTTGTACGCGCCCTGCGCCCGGGCGATGGAGGGCGGAAACGGCTTCATGAAGCGCCCGTCGTGGGTAATGCCGCCGGGGATCACCTGCCGCGCCCGCTCGTGCATCGCCAGCGAACCGGCGAAGCGCTCGGCGTAGTCCTGAAGAATCGTTGTCGAGACGGGAGCCTGGGCCATGAAACCGTATCCTCCGGGAATTGTGTGCGGCAAAGACGCCTGCCCGCACTATACGAGGATGCCCGGAGGACGTAAAGGCGAGGTGACAGGGTGTCGGGTATCAGGGTGACGGGGCGAGAGAATCCTGTCACCCTGACACCCCGTCACCCTGTCACCCAAGCACGGCGCGCACCGGATGAGGCCTAGAGACCCGACCCAACAAGCTCGATTTCGTACTGCAAGTTGACGCCCTCGGTCGCGTTCAGACCCAGAAGCGTCTGCCGGGCCACGCCGCTCGCGCCCAGGAACGGCCCGGTCCCGCCGGTCACGGCGCGCTCGATCTCGACCCCGACATCGGCCAGCTCGTAGCCGTCGGTGGCGATCATCGCCTCGCCGAACCCATCGCCGAAGTTGTAAACCTGGGAGGTGACGACCATCGGCCCGGTCGTCGTGCGCATGCCGTCGCCCACGAACCAGCCGCGGCAGATCCATTCGCCCAGGACCTGGTCGGGGAACTCGGGGGAACCGTCGGGATTGACGCCGTTGCTTTCGGTCAGCGTCCCGGCCGGGTAGATGTAGGCTCGCGTGATGAACGGGGTGCCGTAGGCCGGCATCCCGTCATCGTGCACGGCATCGGGATCCCAGACGAACATCCTCCGCGTCTTCGGAGATATCGAAGCGCAGCACGCCTTCCGACACGGTCGCCGCCGCGATCGCGTCTTCCGTCGTCATCGTGGTCAAGGCAAGAGAGGCGGCCTCACGCTCCTGAGCCACGGCCGCCAGAGGCATGGCCAGGACCATCAAGACGAAGGCGACGGCAAACCGGTAGATGCCGGTAGCGCGGAAAGTGGTGATCATCGCACGGATCCTTTCTCAAACGATGGTGACTCGAACGTCTGGCCCCGAACGGGCCGCGTGATCGAAAACCCTGAAGGCACGATGCAAGGCTGGTCTGCTTCGCCTCCTTTCGACGGAGTGCCGCGGGCCGAAGTGCCAGGTAACCGAACGCCACCGGACCAGGAGCCCACTTCAAGCCCCACGGTCGGATGTCCCGATCGGCAGCGCCGTGGGAAAGGCGAGGTGTCCCATTCCCCGGTCCCGCTCACGGGAGTCAAGCCGCGTCCACCCGGACACGGCTCGATCATGCCGGAGCGTCCCGTCGCTGGCATCTGGCAGCAGACAGATTCAAGGTGACAGATTTGGCGCGGGCGCCGGCGGGGACCGCCTCTGCCACATGACAGAGGCCCAGGCTCACCTGGCCGTCCGTGACTCAGTGCGTCAAGAGCGTCACGGGCAGGAACACGAAGGCCGTCGCGCAGGAGGTGTCACGAAAAACCACAGCGCCGCGCGGAAATCGTGCCATTCCGACGCAAGGAGGAATCTCGTGCTCGACGACCGGAGCCGCCCACTGAGCCGAGATGAATCTTGGGAGTCCTCGCTGTGCTCGGCATGGCGCCACATCCGCGCGGCGCTCTCGCGACTAGCGCTTTACGATAGCCTGTCAACTATTGGTTCACGGCATGGTGACGTGGCGAGGAACGGCGATCCGATGCCTCACCATTCGTACACAAGCCCACCGACGCTCAGCCGCAAATCCCTCGCGGCGCGCAGATGCCCGACCCGCCCAGGATCCCCTCGAACGTCGGACAGCAGGCCAGACCTTCGTCGCACGGGTTGAGCGCGCCGGTGACGCACTCGCACCCAGCGGAGCGGCATCCGCCGCCGCTGCACGCGCCGTTAAAACCACAATACCCCGAGCAACAACCAACGCAGTTGGTGCCCCACGTGCAAGACGCCGGGCAGGCCACCGCATCCCCGCTGCATACCCCGCCGAAACACTGGCTCGGCGCCACGCACATCCCCTGCCCGCCAGGAAGATTGGGGTTATTTGGGCAGCAAACCAGACCTGGTTCGCACGAGCCAGGCACGCTCGCCTGGCAATGACAGCCATCCGCCGCGCAGGGCAGGAGCTGCGCCCCCGCCCGGGACTTGCCAATCGCAATCCCGGCAACGCCGATAGCCGCTGATCGAATGAGACGCCCTAATGCGCCGCGCCGCGTCTGCCGAATGGCGAACTGCCTGGTCAAGGAATCGAAGCGGTCGTGTTCCATGGTTCCTCCCCTCGAGTCTGGTCAGGCACAGCGCCCCATATTGCCGCAATAGCCGGAGCAGCACTCCGGACATGTATCCCCCAGTTGCAGGAATCGGAGCAGTACCCGCCCGACCCGGCGCACGGCGCGTCGCAATCACTCGGATTCGAGCAAACCCCGGCCCCACCCGGCGTGCCCGGCGACGACGCGCAGCAGACCAGCCCGTCGTTGCACGGGTGCAACGTGCCAGTAGCACAACCGCAGCCGATATAGGTGCAATTGAACCCGGCCTGGCTCCGCCCCGGAACCCCGAGCGCGAGGAACGAGCCCGCAACAACGGCCAACTTGCGCATCGTGCCGCGCCGCGTCTGCCGCATTGCCAGTGACCTCGTCACCGCGTCGAACCGCCGTCCATCCATGACCACGCCTCCCCTGCTTGAGATGGCTGATGCCCCCTGCGGGTGACGGCACCGTAGCGCGGAACGGTTCAGCGCGCAAGACCGCGAGGCGTTCTCAATCCGCCAGCACGCCCCGCCGGGTCGGCTTCAGCAAGACGCGCAGCACGTCGGTAGCCGCTCCTGGAGCGGCAAACTCCGGGTGTCCACGCAGCAGCTCTGCTGCGCTGTGCAGGCATTCGATCTCGCGGATCGCTTCCCGTGTTCCCTCATTCGAAAAATGCGTTGCGGGATGGGTCGCAAAGAGCAGACGCTCCGGATCGATCCGTCCCGTGGTCACCGCGTGGTCTATCCGGCGCGCGCAGCGGCAAGGATTCGCCGGGTTGACCAGCCCGCACTTGCGCTCCATGAACCCGTGCAACCGCGCCCGCGCGCGGGAGAGACGCTTGCGAAACGTCGCCGGACTAACCCCAACCACCTCAGCCGCCTCGGTGCTGTTCAAGGCGAAAATATCGCCCAGAATGTAGGCCAGCCGGTGGTCGCGGTCGAGACAGAGCAGCATCCCCTGCGTACACCCGATTTTCATTTCCTCCACCAGTAGCCGGTGCTCCACCTCGACCGCCGGGTCCGGCGCCGCGGGGGCCAGCCCCTCGTCGAGCTGCTCGGCGAATCGCTCGAATGTCAGCTCCTCGCGCTCGGCCCGCCGTTTCTGCGTCGTCAGCAGGGAGTTCGCGGCCACGCGGTATGTCCACGTCGTGAACGCGCTCTCGCCGCGAAACGACCCGAGCCGGGTAACGATGCGGACGAGGATCTCCTGCGTCGCGTCCTCGGCGTCGGCAGGGTGCCAGAGCATGCGCAGCGCCAGGTTGTAGATGCGGTGCCGGATGCGCTCGACCACCGCTTCCAGCGCGTCCCGATCGCCGTCCCTGGCGCGCACCACGAGCGCCTCCAGATCAGATTCTTGTTCAGATGCCTCGATGCCCATCGTCGACTCCGCCGATGAGGCGATCGCTCATAATGAGCGATCGCCCCAGCATCACGCTACAGACCTGCCGGGCAGGATCCTCTCGCACGGAACAGGATGGGGAGCAATGCCAACTCCTCTTCTAGCGCGGCGCGCTGCCCCTCGAACACGTTGTCCGGCATGCCCGGCTCCTGAAAGTGCGTGAAGACGAACTCCGCGCCCGTTCCATTCGCCAGCACGCGCGAATACGCGCTCGACACTACACCAGGAGCGACCGTGGTGTGAATATCGATCGTCCCTCGCTCCGCGTCGATCCCGTAGCGAATGGGGAACTCGCCCGCGGCGGTCTGCACAATCCA
>CAVXMK010000024.1:0-91984 GCA_963762985.1 uncultured Chloroflexia bacterium | reverse complement strand
GCCGTCCTCTACGGCATCGTCTTCACCTTCACCGACATCACCGTCGTCTACATCCTCACCCGCGGCGGCCCGTCTATTCGACCCAGGTCCTGGCCAGCTGGGCCTCTTCCGCGGCATCAACGGCGGTGCCCTGGCCGAGGGCGCCGCCATCGCGCTCTTCCTCTTCCCGATCCTGGTCGGCGTCGCCGCGCTCCTGCTGCGCCTCGCCAGGAGGGCGGAAACGGTATGAACGGTCGACTTCGAGCTCAGCCCCGTTCACGGGGCTTCCCGTTCAGCCAGCCGGATGGCTTTAGCCTCCGGCGAAGGGGCAACCCGGTTTCAGGTTTGGAAACGCCATTGCCAACCTCGTCCGCTCCGCCCGCCTCGCCGGAGGCTAAAGCCATCCGGCTGCACAAACCGGGAAGCTCCCTGAAGGGCGCTGGGGTGGTCGCGGTTGCGTTAGGAATCGTGGCATGACCAGCGCAGTCGACCATCCACGAACCGCTCCTTTAGCCACCGCCCCCGTCTGGGACGATGCGGCAAACGAACGGGAGCGCCAACGAGCCCGCGTGCGCAAGGTCGCCAGCCGCAGTGTCCTCTACGCAACCGCCACCTTCTTCGCCCTCTTCGCCGCCCTCCCCTTCGCCTGGATGATCCTCACCGCCTTCAAGCAGAACACCGATCTCTACGACCCGAACCACAACCCCTTCCTCTTCTACGAACCGCCGACCCTGGAGAATTTCACCTATCTCTTCGAGCGAACCCAGTACGCGACGTTCGTGCTCAACACGTTTATCGTCGCCGTCCTCGTCGTGCTCATCACCCTCATCGGCGCGGTCCCCGCCGCCTACAGCCTGTCGCGGTTGGCCGGGAAATGGGGTGAGGGGCTCGGCATTGCCATCTTTCTCGTCTACCTGGTGCCCCCGACGCTGCTGTTCATCCCGCTCTCCGCGGTGGTCGCCAACCTCGGGCTGCGCAACTCGTGGTGGTCGATGGTCCTCGTCTACCCGACCTTCACCATCCCCTTCTGCACGTGGTTGCTGATGGGGTTCTTCAAGTCGATCCCACGCGACATCGAAGAGCAGGCCATGATCGACGGCTACAGCCGCCTCGGGGCCATCTGGCGCACCGTGCTGCCGGTATCGATCCCGGGGCTGCTGACCGTGGTCGTCTTCAGCTTCGCCCTGACCATGCACGAGTTCGTCTACGCCCTGGCCTTCGTCACCTCCTCCGACCAGAAAACCATCTCCATCGGGGTCACCACCGAGCTGATCCGCGGCGACGTCTTCTACTGGCAATCGCTGATGGCCGCCGCGGCGCTGGTGGCCATCCCCATGGCGCTGCTCTACAACCTCTTCCTCGATCGGTTCATTTCCGGGTTCACATTGGGGGCGGTCAAGGGGTAGGACGGGTCGAGCTCCCGAACGGCTTATGCGATGTGGCGCCCGAGCTGGTCGGTCTCCTCGGCCGCCTTCAGCGCGGACTCGACGCTGTTCATCGCCGTCTCAGCGGAGACACCGCTGAGGAGCCGAACCGAGACCCAGAAGTGGCGATCAGGGGCGAGATCCAGGTTCGTCCCGCCCGTCGTGCGCGCGATCCAGCGCTCTGGGCTGCTCTCCGAACGGTAGGCGACGATATGGTACTCATGCTCCCCAATCGTCACGTTACGCAACTCAATCTCCGCCCCGTCGGGAATCTCCTCCAGGATTGACGGATCGTCGAGCACATCGCGCATGAAGTCAAAGGTTTCGCCGATCCGTTCCGTGATCTGCGCGGCGCGCTCGTCATCGATGGCATGGGGATCGTTCATCGTCGGTCCTTGAAGAATGCCTCGCGGTACCGCCGCCAGGAGGCCTGAATCTCTCGCTCGGCGTACGTCAGCGCGGCTCCGAGCGACGGTTGATCTGCCATTCGTGTCTTGGCAACGACACGGCCGCGCCGATCGAGGAGGTCGAAGTGTGGGAAGCCGTGGGCCGTGTCGTAGCGAGCAACCGCCACCGCCTGACCTTCGATCATAGTTTCGTATTGGACCGTGAACGCCGTCACGCGACCGCCCTCCGTCGTAAACCGGACCCTGAGCCACTCCAGATCCGTGTCATCGAGCCGGCGCCGAAACGCTCTGCTTGGCATAAACGTTCGCTACTGCTCCGTGACAGACTTGGGCTTTCTGTTGCACGAACGCCTGTCGGCCTCAAACCTCGCCCCGCTCCTTCGGCTACGGCCAGGCCAGGACCTGTCAACTTAGAGGATACACGCTGACTCCGACGACCGGCTCCGATTTCCGATAGCGATCTCCATTAGGGTCACCACCGAGCTGATCCGCGGCGACGTCTTCTGCTGGCAATCGCTGATGGCCGCCGCGGCGCTGGTGGCCATCCCCATGGCACTCCTCTACAACCTCTTCCTGGATCGCTTCATCAGCGGCTTCACCCTGGGGGCGGTCAAAGGCTGAGGCGGTTGACAATAGAAGATCCCCCTGCCACGATGGAGGCGACCTCAGAAGCCACGGCAGTCTCTGCGCCATAACCCAGGGCGTGCCGGTTCACCATAGGGGGCAGCGTATGGACGCCATCCAATTCGACCGCCTCACGCGCCGCCTCGTCCTAGGAGGGTTCACCACCGCGCTCGGTCTGGGTACGGCGCGCCTACCCGACGACGCGCGCGCCAGCAAGCGCAAAAAGAAGAAGAAGGTCAAGCGCAACCAGTTCGGCTGCGTCGACGTCGGGAAGTTCTGCAAGAACGGCGGCCAGTGCTGCTCCGGCATTTGCCGCGGCAAGAAGGGCAAAAAGAAGTGCCGAGGCCACGACGCGGGCGTCGGCTGCCAATCGGGAGATCAGCCAACCTTCTGCGGCGGCACGGACAAGAACTGCATCACGAGGTTCGGTCATGTCGGTAAGTGCGCAACGACCACCGGCAATGCGGGGTACTGCCGCGGAGGATTGGCCTGCTTTGCCTGCACAAAGGACGCGGATTGCCAAGCCCTGTGCGAAGGGTCTGCCGTTTGTATCCGCTGTGCGGTAGGGTGCGAGGGCCAAGGTGGCACGGCCTGCGCCACCTCCAGTGTAGGCCCGTGCCCCGAGTAGGACTCGGCGCCGATGAGCGCGACCGTGGTTGACAATAGTCGCGCGCGCTGCCAAGATGGCGGTGGACGCGACAGCCCCAGCAGTCTCCGCGAGTCACCATCCAGGACGTGCCAACTCACCGCAGGAGGCAGCCTGTGGACGCCATCCACTTCGACCGCCTCACCCGCCGCTTCGTGCTCGCTGGGCTGCCTGGCGGATCGCTCGCCGCCCTCCTCGGGGTCTTCGAGGTCACGAGCAAGAAAAAGAAGAAACCCTCCAAACGCAAACGCTGCCGCAAGAAAAAGCGGAAGTTCTGTGCCGGGCGCTGCTGCCCGAAACGCTACCGCTGCGAAGCCAGAACCTGTATCCAATCGTGCGAGAACCCGTTCGTGTGTCCCGATCAGGGCGGGGGGAGCGGCTGCGGAACTGGCATCAACTGCTTCTGCTCGACCACCATCCGCGGGACGACCGCGTGCGTCATCTCGGAACCCGCGCCCTGCGACGATTTCGAGCCATGCAGCGCCACCGATCCATGTCCAGCCGGACTGATCTGCGCGATTTGCGGCTGTGATCTTCTCGACGATACGCCCGAATTTCGCTGCAAGCGCCCCTGCTCGTCCGGTTGAACGAGCCGGGGCAACGCCGAGCCACGTAAGGAGCTCCGGCGATGGATGACCTACTGTCTTCGCGGTAGTCCCGATTTTGCCCCGAACCCTGGGTGAATCGTCTAGCAGCGCGTTGGTCTCCGTTCACGTGCCGGAGCGATGACCCGCGTGCCCTTCAGTCATCGTATGCTTACGGCATCCCCGCACCATCACCCCGCGCCCTCGCGGCGCCGGGGTGCAATTCTGCGGCCGGACCCGCCCCGCCCGTCCGGCGCCGCCGCGGCTCGCCAAAGGAGGCCCACGAGGATGGACGCGCAGCGCTTCGATAACCTGGCCAAAGCCCTCGCCGGCCGCCTCTCGCGACGCGGCGCACTGCGGCGGGCCGGGGCCGCGGCCTCCGCCGGCCTGCTCGCCTCCGTTGGCGCGCCCGCGGCGTCAACAATGGTTCTCGCCCAGGACCAGGGCGACGAGCCGGTCTACACCATCATCCGCCGCTACACCCTGGACGGCCAGGCGCGGCAGGTCCGCCGTGCCCTCTTGCAGGGCTACGTCGAAGACGTCTGCGATGCGCCCGGTTTCATCGCCTACTTCGCCGTTGAGGACGAGGACGACGACTTCGCGACCGTGGCCGTCTTCCGCTCCCGGCAGGACTTCGAGAACTTTTCCGCCGCGGAGGCGGACTGGATCGCGCAGAACCTGGGCACGCTCCTCCCCGCCCCGGACGAGACGGTCTCCGGCGACACGTATGTCCACGTCGGCGCCCCGGAGATGTTCACCAACACCTGCCCCGGCTCGCCACCCGTCCCCACCGTGGCTCCCCCTCCGGCGCCGACCGCGACCACCGTCCCCTCCGCCCCTACCCCCACACCGCAACCGGCCTGCACCACCCAGGGCTGCGTCTGCACCACCGGCACGCGGCGCGCTTGCGACCGCGGGCTCGTCTGCTGCCCGACAACCGACACCCTCGGCGGCCCCGGCATCTGCCAACCGCGCGAGGTCTGCAACCCGAACGACTGCCCCGAGAACGGCGAGGCCTGCCCCGCCACCTGCAACGCCGGCGATTCCTGCCCCGGTTGCTGCTCCGGCTACTGCAACGCCGACGACGTCTGCGCCGACCCGCCGGAGCCACCCTGCACCGGCGAGAGGTGCGACTGCACCACCGGCACCCAGAACCCCTGCGACGACGGCCTCATCTGCTGCGGTACGACCGGCACCCCGGGTGGCCCCGGAACGTGCCTCACCGAAGCCGAGTGCAACCCGCCCTGCACCGGTGAAGGGTGCGATTGCACCACCGGAACGCAATCGCCGTGCGACGAGGGGCTGATCTGCTGCGGCACCACCGGTACGCCTGGCGGCCCCGGCACCTGCCAGACCGAGGACGAGTGTAATCCCCCCTGCACCAGCGAAGGCTGCGCCTGCAACGGCGGGGTGCAGGGGAACTGCGACGCCGGTCTCGTCTGCTGCCAGGAAGGCGAATCGATCCCCGGCGGCCCCGGCACCTGCGTCACCGAAGCCGAATGCAATCCTCCCTGCACGGGGCAAGGGTGCGATTGCAACGGCGGCGTGCAGGGCGCCTGCGACACGGGTCTCGTCTGCTGCCAGGACGGTGTGGCCATCCCCGGCGGCGCGGGCACCTGCCAACCGGAAGACCAGTGCACTCCGCCACCATGTACTGGCGCAGGGTGCGACTGCAACGGTGGCGTCCAGGGGAACTGCGACGCCGGTCTGGTCTGTTGCCAGGGCGGTCAGCCGATTCCGGGCGGCGCGGGCACCTGCGTCGCCGAAGCGGAGTGCGTGCCCCCGCCCTGCACCAGCGAAGGCTGCGACTGCAACGGCGGGGTGCAGGGCGCCTGCGCCGACGGACTGATCTGCTGCCTGACCGATCCCTCGGTTCCGGGCGGCCCCGGCACCTGCCAGCCACAAGCCGCCTGCGGCCCGCCCCCCTGCATCGACAACGGCGTCGGCTGCGACGCCACCTGCAACTGGGGCGACGCCTGCGGAGGCTGCTGCTCCGGCTACTGCAACGACACCGGCATCTGCGACGACGAACCCGCGCCGCCCGTGGTCTGCACCAGCGCCGGCTGCGCCTGCGCCACCGGCACCGATGCCCCCTGCGACGAGGGCCTCACCTGCTGCGCCACCAGCGATCTGATTGGCGGCCCGGGGGTCTGCCAGGAGGCCTGCTAACGCGAAACGTGGCGAAAGCCCCCTCCCTGAGCACAAGCTGACCGGGGAGGCACAGACGGAATCTCCGCCCCGCCCCGGCCGCCGGGCCAAAAAAGCCCCTCTCCCTGCGCACAGGGAGAGGGGTTGGGGTGAGGGTCGATCGGGAGAGAAATCCATGCATAGCACCGCCGTCGCCGCATCAACGCTGGACGCCATCGGCAACACCCCACTCGTGCGCCTCAACAGCGTCGTTCCGGACGACTCCGCCGACATCGTCATGAAACTCGAAGCCTTCAACCCGACCGGCTCGTACAAGGACCGCATGGCCCTGGCCATGATCGAGGGTGCCGAGCGCCGGGGCGACTTGTGCCCTGGGATGACCGTCGTCGAGTACACCAGCGGCAGCACCGGCTCCTCCCTGGCGTTCGTGTGCGCGGTCAAGGGCTATCGGCTGCGCATCGTCACCTCGGACGCCTTCGCGCCCGAGAAGCTGGCCACCATGCGCGCCTTCGGCGCCGAACTCACGATCATCCCCAGCGAAACCGGCCAGATCACCCCCGACCTGATCCCGCGCATGATCGAGGAGGCCCAGCGCATTTCTGAGGCCGAAGGCGCCTACTGGACGAACCAGTTCCACAACACCGACTCTGTCGCCGGCTACCGCCACATCGGCGAAGAACTCCTCGCCCAGGTCGACGCCCCGATCGACGCTTTCTGCGCCGGCGTGGGCACAGCCGGAATGCTGGTCGGGGTTTCGCAGGCGTTGCTCGAGGCTGGGAGCGGGGCGCGGGTCGTGGCGCTGGAGCCAGCCTCCGCGGCGGTGATCACCACCGGCCATCCCGGCGCCCACCACGTCGAAGGCGTCGGCGTCGGCTTCGTGCCGCCCCTCCTCACCCCCGGCAGCTACGACGAAGCGCGCGGCATCGACGAAACCGATGCACGCCAGATGTCCCGCCGCCTGGCCCGGGAAGAAGGCATCTTCGCCGGCACCTCGACCGGGTTGAACGTGGTCGGCGCCCTCCAACTGGCGCGCGAACTCGGCCCCGGCCGCACCGTCGCCACCGTGGCCTCCGACTCCGGGCTGAAGTATCTGCACGGCGAACTGTTCACGACCTGTGAGAAGGGTCAACCGGCACCTACACGGGTGACAGCCATAACCTCGATCTCGACCAGGAACTCCGGGTTGGCCAGGCCGGCGACGAAGGCGAAGGTAATAACCGGGGGACGGGGCGAGGTGCCCCAGACGCGTTGAAAGGCGCCGAACCCCGCATTGATGTCCTGGCCCTGGACGACGAGGATGGTCCACTTCACCACATCGTCGCGTCCGGCGCCCGAGGCGGCAAGGACGGTCTCGATATTCTTGAGGGTCTGCTCGGTTTGCGCCGCCAGATCACCCGCGCCGACGATCTTGCCCTCCGCGTCGACCGCGTTCTGGCCGCCAACATAGATTGTCCTCGCGGCGCCTTCCACGACAACCGCCTGACTGAACGCCGGGTTTTGATGCATTTCGTCGGGGCTCACATGGGTAATCGTCGGTTGCACGACGTCTCCTTCCTCCTGAGCGAATCGTGACGAGTGACCGGTTCGATGCCCGGCAAAGCTCAAGCGTGCCGCGACCGAATCTCCACCAGCCAGCCATCTCCCAAGACCAAGCGAAGTCGCGAGCCCAAGCGTCGCGCGTCGCGTGCTGAGGGCTCTCAATGCCGCGCCAACGCGGCCACGCTGCGAGTCGTTCAAGCGTGCGTCTCCAGGCAAGGCCGCGACGAGCGCCGCGGCGACTCGGTTCACGAACTGTGCCACGGCTCCGAAGCAGCAGCTCTTCACCGGCAGGATAAGCGAACGTCCGTTCCACAGGAAAGGGCGGTCTCCCCATAACAGGTCCAAATGAACGCATCCGCCGTACGACCGAACGGGCCGTGGAACCCTCGCCGCGGCGATGCGGCACAATTCGCCGGGACAAACCGTCTCGCCATATTCACGCCATACGACGGAAAGGACGACCGTGCGCATCGGAGTGACGTTTCCCCAGATCGAGTTCGGCAACGACCCGGCCGCCATCCGCGACTACGCCCAGACCGTCGAGGATCTTGGGTATACCCACTTCCTCGTCTACGACCACGTCCTGGGCGCGGACCCCTCCGTGCGCCCCGGCTGGAGCGGGTCGTATTCGTCTGAAGACCCGTTCCACGAGGTCTTCGTCCTCCTCGGCTTCGTGGCGGCGGTGACCTCCTCGCTGGAGCTAGTGACCGGGGTGGTCATCCTCCCCCAGCGGCAGACAGTCCTGGTCGCCAAGCAGGTCGCCGAGATCGACGTCCTCAGCGGCGGGCGGATGCGGCTCGGCGTCGGCGTCGGCTGGAACGAGGTCGAGTACCAGGGACTCGACAAGGAGTTCGCCAACCGCGGCGCACGCAGCGAGGAGCAGATCGCACTCTTGCGCGCCCTCTGGACCTCCCCTGTCATCGACTTCGATGGGAAGTGGGAGCGCATCGACGCCGCCGGTATCAACCCTCTTCCCGTACAGCGCCCCATCCCCATCTGGATCGGCGGCTACGTCGAGGCCACCCTGCGCCGGGTCGGGCAGATCGGTGACGGCTGGTTCCCCTGGCGCGAGCCGAACGAGATGATGCGCGCGGCCATCGCCCGCATCCACGACTACGCCCGTGCAGCCGGCCGCGACCCGGCCAGCATCGGCCTGGAACCGCAACTCAACGTCGGCCGCGGCACCCCCACCGACTGGCACGCCTTCATCGAAGGCTGGCGCGATCTCGGCGCCACGCACCTCTGCCTGAGCACCATGGGCAACGGCTTCACTTCCCCGGACCAACACCTCGCCGCCCTCACCCGCGCCGCGGCGGTCCTCGAAGTCCAAAAAGCCAATAGCCCATAGCCCGTAGCCAGGAGCCAGGAGAGGATGCTCCGTGTTCACCACCGACTCGCCCGACAGCGGGCAACTCGAAGCCCAGATAGCCTCACTCGCCGTTCCTGCCGCCAGCGCCGCCTGCGTCTGGCTCGGCCAGGGCGGCTACCTGTTCAAGTCGCCGCAAGGCGTCACGGTCATGGTCGACGCCTACCTCTCCGACTACGCCGAGGAATTCTGGGGCGTCGCCCGTGCCATCCCGCCGGTCGTCGATCCGGAGCGGATCACCCCGGACGTCTTCCTCGTCACCCATTGGCACGAAGACCACCTCGACGCCCCAACCGTGCGCCACTACGCCCAGCAGCCCGATGTGGTCTTCGCCGGGCCGGAGTCGTGCGGCATCCGCGCCCAGATCTGGGGCTGGCCGGCCGAGCGCACCGTTACCCTCGAACGCGGCGATACGCTCCATTTCGGCGACGTCGAAGTGACGGCCACCTTCGCCCGCCACGATGAAGATGCCGCCCTCACCCTCGACGCCGTCGGCTTCCTCCTCGACATCGCCGGGGTGCGCATCTGGGACGTCGCCGACAGCGAATACGACGCCCGCCTGCGCCCCATGCGCGACGAGCGCATCGACGTGATGCTCGTCCCCATCAACGGCGGCGGCGGCAACATGAACGCCCACGAAGCCGCCCTGCTCACCTGGCACGTCGCCCCCCGCATCGCCGTCCCCATGCACTACGGCATGTGGCCCGACGAGCAATACGGCGAGGGCGCGACCCTCGACCCGGAGACGTTCCGCCAGACCCTCGCCCGCTTGGGAGGGACCGCCGAGGTCCGTATCCTGCAGCCAGGCGAGATCACCAGCTTTGGCCGGCGACCTCCTGCGCAAACCCGCGGACGGTGAATCCCATTCAGGCGGCGGGGCTGGTCTCGACGACATCCACCAGCGCCCGCCGCGGGCTCGGCACGGCCGGCTTGGTCGGAAAGCCAAGTCGGAAGGTGAAAACACCCCGCCAAGCGGAATCGCCGACGAGATCGTCTACGCTGTCGCCGAATGTCGGGTCGATTCCGAGTTGCGCTTCGCGGTCGGCACGCTCATGCAGTTGGTTCATCGGTTGTGCGGCCAGCCCCGCGTTGGTGAGCCACAGGTGCATCCTCTGCCACAGCCTGCCGGCGCGCATCCGCTGCGAAAGGTCGCTCTCGTCACGGACCGCGAGCATACCGAAGACCGCGGCCGTCGCCACCTGGCGTCGTTCGGATTGCAGCCACGCCGCGTTGGCATTGGACAGGGAGGGCGGCGGCAGCAGCTTGGCGACGATAAGTTCGAACGGAGACAGACCCAGCGTCTCCAGGGTCAATCCGTCCCGGTGACGCTGGACGGCGCTCCGGTCCTGCCGCGTCCACATCTCGACGTTGTCCGAGGCTTGCTCGGTGTCGGCGTTGATGGCCGCCGCCGCCGCGACGAGTTGCTGACCCACGGCTTGCCGTTCCTCGCCATCAACGAACCAGAAGACGCGGACTGCCGGATCGTCGCCCAGCATCTGCAGCGCCTCCAACGTCGCGCGCGAAACCGGCCGCGAGGTGTCGTATGCGTATCGATTGGTGTGCCGGTGCGGAATCGCCGCATAGAGCGGTGAAACCTCCGCTTGGCCCGGAGCGAGATCGACCCGGGCGGCTGGCGCGGACTCGGCGCCTTCGGGCGCGAGCGTCAGGTGGGGGGTGTACCCGTTGGCCCGCGCGGCGAGGAGCAGGTTTTCCAGGGCACAGCCCAAACTGAAATCCATCTCGCGGGCGCGAGGATCGATGACGCCGATCGTTCGCGTCCGGTCGGCGAACAGATCGACGTGGGCCTCTCCGATCTGGAATCGCCAGGGCTGGGTGTTGTGCGCGTTGGCCGCCAGGATCGCCGCGGGCACGAGCGCCTGAGGGCCGACATGACCTTCCCCGCGCCAATCCGCCCATGGCTCAAAGGCAGGCCCTGTTCCCGGGTTGAAGAGACCCTGGGCATTGGCACGCCAGACCACACCACCTGCCGCCAGCGCGAGTGTGGCGCCGACTCCCACCAGCACGATGCGGCGGGATACGTGTCTCGTTCCCGCGATCTTCTTGTCAGTCACGTTTCGTCCTTCCATCTATCCGGTATCCGCCGTGCTCGGGCTGCCGCTTCGGTTGTCCGCCGCGTGCCGAACCGATGTCGTGGCGCCCCCAGGGAGCCCCAGCAGACGGTTGAGACTTGCGCCCAGCTCGGCACGCGCGGCGTCTGGGTCACCAGCGGCGGCGATGACCAGTCCCGCCTCGATCAGGGCGCCGTGAACCAGGTGGGCAAGGGGCGCCACCGGTTGGGGGGCGAGATAGCCCGACTCAACGAGCGCCTGCAGACCCTGCTCCACCTGAGCCAGCGCATGCCGAACCTCGATGCTGTGCCACTCCTGCCACCCCAGGACTGCCGGACCGTCGAGCAGGAGAACCTGTTTGACATCGGGGAGGAGACAGGCATCGAGGAACGCGCCACTGCCGGCGACGAACGCATCCGCCGCATTCGCCGTGCCGTGCGCGGCCACGCGGACCGCGTCGTCGATGTCCCGTTCGATCTCCTCGATCACGGCCCGGAAGAGATCCTGCTTGTCCGTGAAATGGTGGTAGAGCGCGCCACGCGTCACATGGGCTCGGCGCACGATCTCCTCGGTCGATGTCTCGGCGTAGCCACGAGCGGCGAAGAGAGCGCGCGCGGCGTCGATCAGCGTCCGTCGTGTCGCGGCGCTGCGGGCCGCTTGCGTTCGTCGTTCGTTGGCGTCATCACTTACATACATGCTGTGTGTATCTTAACTCACGAATGGTTCTGCGTCAAGTCCGATCGCCGTCGCGGGCCTCGATCCAGACACCTTCCGCGAGCCGCCTGTCCGACTTGGCGGCGCCATCCAGATCCGGGCGCCAGGGATGGCGGCCGTCTTCAAAGCCGCAAGCGGCGCCAATCCGGCTTGACACCCCCGTGGCCCCTTGCTACAAGGTGCCGCGCCCGAGGCAGGCGACCGCGCCGGCATCGGGTCCGCATCCAGACACGAACGAAGGAGACCTCATGATTCGCACAACTGCACCCGGCCGCGCCCGTTTCGACCGCCGCCGCCTGATGCAAGCGACCGGCGGCGCGGCCGCGCTGGCCACCCTCGGCCAGACCCGCTTCACCATCGGCGCCAGCGCCCAGGACGCCCTGACCATCACCATGTGGGGTAACCACCCCGAGTGGCGGGACCCGATGCTGGAGATCCTGGCCGCCTTCGAGGAGACCCACCCCGGCATCACCGTCGAGTTCACCGGCATCCCCGGCGGCGACTACCCGGCCCGCATCCAGACCGCGATCGCGGGCGGCGCCCCACCGGAAGCGCTCGGCATCCTGGAAGGGGGCATCCTGACCACCGTCGCCGCCGGCGGCGACCTTCCCTTCATCGACCTCACCGGGCAGATCGACATCAGCGGGCTGACGGACCCAGCCCGGGGCCAGGTGGAGGTGGATGGCGTGGTCTACGGCACCCCGCTGGCCTCCTACACCGTCGGCATCGCCTACCAGAAACCGATCTTCGCCGATAACGGCATCGAGCCGCCGACCACCTGGGACGAACTGCGCGCCGCCGCCCAAACGCTGCTCGACGCCGGCGTCACCCCCATCGTGCTCGGGGCCAAGGACTGGGTCCACCCCTATTTCATGTACATCGGCCTCAACTCGTCCGTCCTCGGCCCCGAGGGGTTCGAGCAGTTGCGCCGGGGCGAACGGTCCCTCACCGAACCCGAGCTCGTCGAAGCGACCCAGCTCCTCCTCGACCTGCAGCCCTTCTACCAGTCCGGCTTCCAGGCCACCGACTACGTCACCGCCAAGGCCATCTTCGCCAACGCCCAGGGTGCCATGCAGGTGGCCGGCACGGCCGACTTCAGCGGCTACCGCGAGGTCAACCCCGAGGCCGACCTCGGCTTCATCGCCTGGCCGGGACCGGAAGCCGGCATGTACGCCACCAACACCGGCATGGAGCTGCTCTACACCGTCAGCCGCTTCGCCTCCCCGGAAGCGCAGGAGGCGGCAACGCAACTGGTGAATTGGCTGGCCACCGTCGAGGCGCAGCAGATGGTCTCCGACCTGATCGCGCTCCCGGTCCACGTCGACATCACCGAATCGAGCGACCCGATCCGCCAGGAAACCGTGGCGGCGCGCGGCCAGGACGTCACCGTCTGGTACGACCTGCCGGAGACGAACCAGACGACCACCGTGGCCACCAACGAGCAGGGTGGTCTCTGGACCGGCCGCCTCACCGCCGAGCAGTTCGCCCAAGTGATGCAGGACTCAATTGTGCCCTCCTCAGGGGCCGCCACGCCGGAGGCGTAGGACGGAATTGGACGGCTCCGGAGTGGCTTCAACGAGAGTCGTTGCCGCGAACAACCCTCACCCCAACCCCTCTCCCATTGCGATGGGAGAGGGGCTTTCGCGCTCGCGGGCGACGCTTCACGTGTCATTCCGAGGAACGAGGAAACTCGGTATCAGGCCGCGTACATTCGCGGAGACCCCGAGTTTCCTCCTGCGTCGGAATGACACGTGAACTCTGAAACGCACGCAAATCGCCATCCCTCGCGCTTTTCGACCCGCACGCCCTACATCTGGTTCATCCTGCCGGCCCTGCTCGGCTACGGCATCCTCTTCGTCTACCCCACCATCCGCGCCTTCTACCTGAGCCTCTTCGGCTGGCTCGGCTACGGCCCCATCGGGGACCCGATCGGGCTCGCCAACTTCGCCGAGCTGCTGCAGAGCGACCGCTTCTGGCGCGCCGCGCTGCACTCCGGGCAACTCTTCCTCTTCATCTTCGTCTTCCAGAACTCCGTCTCGCTGGGGCTGGCGGTGATGCTCAACCGTCGCTCGCGGATGACGCATATCTACCGGGCGATCATCTTCCTCCCGGTCATCATGTCCGCGGTGGCGACGGGGATCATCTGGATCCTGATGCTCGACCCGATCATCGGCATCGTCAATCCGATGCTGCGCGACATCGGCCTCGGCGCTTGGCAACGCGAGTGGCAATCGGATCTGGCGTGGGCCATGCCCACCGTGATGCTGGTCCAGGCCTGGCAATGGAACGGCATGGCCGTGGTTCTCTACCTGGCCGGCTTGCAGAACGTGCCGGAGGATATCAAACAGGCGGCGCTGGTCGACGGCGCCCGCCGCTGGCAGGTCTTCCGCGACATCACCTTCCCCATGCTGGCCCCCGCCTTCACCGTGGTGACGGTCCTCTCCTTCATCCTCATCTTCCGCGCCTTCGACCTCATTTATGTCCTGTCCGGCCCACTTGGGGCGCCGGACGGGGCGACCCTGGTCATCGGCGTCCTCATCTACGGCGACGCTTTCGGCACCAGCGGCTTCAGCGCCCAAACCCGCATGAGCTACGCCATGGCCGAGGGTGTCACTCTCTTCCTCTTCCTGGCCGGGGTCGCCGCGCTCCTCGTCTGGCTGCTAGGGAAGCGCGAGGAGGCGATCCATTGAGAGTCGGAAGTCGAAAGTCGCAAGTCGAAAGGACCACGGGTCGGATGCGCACGCGCATTGCATCAACGGCGTTTTGCCGGGCTACCTCCATGCCGGATGGGATCATATAGCTATGCCCGGCGCCATCTCCCCCGCCCCTCTTCCGACTTCCGACTTCCGACTTTCGACTGCGGTCCGCCGCCTCCTCGGCGCCACGGCCTGGCACGCCGTCATGCTGCTGACCTGCGCCTTCGTGCTGATCCCGATCGTGATGGTGGTGCTCGGCTCGTTCAAGACGGTCAACGAGTTCTTCGCCTCGCCCTACAGCCTGCCCGAGTCGTTCGGCCTGCACAACTACCAGAAGGCGTTTGACGAGGCGAATCTGCCCGTGGCGCTGCGCAACAGCATCGTCGCCACCGGGCTGGGGGTGCTGGTCAGCACCGCCCTGGCCTGCCTCGCGGCCTACGGGCTGGGACGCTTCCGCTTCGCGGGACGGCTGGCGATGCGGCTGCTCTTCATCGGCGGGCTGGTGGTGCCGGTGCAACTGATCATCCTGCCGCTGTTCATCATGTTCCGGCAGGCGGGCATCCTGGGCAGTTTGCTCTCGCTGATCCTCGTCTACTCCGTCTTCGGCATCCCCCTCGGCGTGCTGGTGATGACCGGCTTCTTCGCCGCCCTCCCGCGCGACTTGGAGGAAGCGGCGCGCATCGACGGCGCGGGGCATCTCGAGATCTTCTGGCGCATCATGCTGCCGCTGACCCGCCCCGCCATCGCCGCCGTCGTGATCCTCAACGGCGTCTGGATGTGGAACGACTTCTTCCTCGGCTTCATCCTGTTGACGGACCCCGACGCGATGACGCTCCCCGTGGCCATCATGGCCTTCCGCGGCACGTTTTCGACCGAATGGGGCCTCATCTTCGCCAGCGTCACGGTCTCGGCGCTGCCGGTGGTGGCCGCCTACCTGCTGCTGTCACGGCAGTTCATCGCCGGGCTGACGGCGGGGTCGGTGAAGGGGTAAGCCATCGCAGGGTCTGTTCGCCTGCCGCCCCAGCAACGATAATGATGCTGGGTGACCGAATGAAGCCATGACCATCCCGCCGCGAGACGAAGGAGCAGCGTGGACGCGGAAGCCGGCCCCGAGGGCGAAGATGCCAGCAGGCCCGTTTACCACCGCCTCGAATCGCCCACGCAACCACCGGACATCGTTCTCGTCCAACAGCGAACCGGCACGATCCGCGGATATCCAGCAATGGGCAGCTTCATCCCAAAGGTCAAAGCGTACGGTGGTCCGCTCCCGGAGGGCGCGCGGGGAATCGAGTTCACGACTGACGTGCCGCCCGACGATGGCTGCGCCCCGAGCCTGCCGACGTGGTCAGGACCGCGGAGCGGAGTGAGAATCTCCACGAACGACCAAGGCGGGGAGTTCGCCGAAATTGACGTCGTGATCCTAAAGCAGACACAAACTTGACCATGATTGTGAGAGTACGGCCATGAAGGTTCGTCAGGTAAACCCGCATAAGCACTGGCCAAGCGGCGATAGCCGACCGATCGCCGTGCTTCCCTTCGATGTTGCCGATCTCTCTGCTCGGTACGGACTCACGTTTGAGGAGGGGATCGACGATCTGGATCGATTCCGACGAGCTGCCATCGAACTGGACAACGACCAGCAAGCGTGGCTCACCAAGTACGAAGGGGATCGTAGCCCGGGTATCGTCGTCCTTGTCGACAGCGGCAACGATGTCGAGGAGGCCCAATCGTTGCTGGGCAAGGCGCTGGGCCTGAAGCGCGACGCCTTCTTGTGGCTGGCCCCGGTTCCTGCTTCCACGCGCTAAGGGAGTGACGTCACCACAAGGATCAGCGCCTCCACCGCCTCCGTGCCCGCTCCGCGGAGCGCCGCCAGACCTCCCGGCTCCAAGAGCATTCCGTCCCCTGCCGCCAGTGTCGCCTCACTGGTCCAGGTGCTCATGCCGTCCGCCCCGCGCCGCATCCATGCCGTGCCCCAGGCGGCCATGTCCAATTCCCCGTCATCCACCGCCAACAGCACCGGCCCGGCCGCGCTCCTCAGGGAGAGTCGGGCATCGCGCGCCATGGTTGCCCGTCCCAGCGACACCGACGCCGAGCCGACGCCAACCTCGGTCGCGAGCCCCCCGGCGAGCGTCTGCGCGGAGACGCCGGACGGGAGCATCTCCTCGGGTGCGGCCAAAAAGTGCGACGCGGGTGGAACCGAGAAGGTCACGACCAGGAGCCTTGCCTCGCCACCGCCATAATTCGTCACATTGAGGCGGCCTTCCGCGGGCGCCACGATCGACCCGCCCTCGGCCAACATCACCGGTTGCGGCCCGTCCAAATCGGCCTGGGCATGATCCAGATCCAGGTGCAGCGCCCCCGTTTCCAGGACGAGCAGGCGCGGCCCCGCGGGAAGCGCATCCCAACGCGCGCCGGGAGCAAGGGTGAAGCGTTCGATCGTGACCACCCGCGGCGCCGGCGCGGCGAACGCGACGGAGCCCTCTGCCAGTGTTCGCACCACGGCCAGATCGTCGAAAGCGCTGCGCCGCTCGACGATGCGCCCCCCGGCAACGCGGAAGCTCTCCACCTCTCCCCACGACGCCGACAGCTCGACGACGCTGCCACCCAGAATTGCCCCCTCCGGGGCATGGCGCACGCCCACGCGGGCCACAACCCGGTCGCCAGCGGAGACGACCTCCTCCACCTCCAGCCGCATCTCCGGATTGGCCTCGTGCAATGCGCTCAGGTAGGTCGCCAGCCCATCTATCCCTGGGGCCACGCCGGGCAAGGGCTCGGCATCGACGAAGTGCTGCGCCACCACGGCATGGAGCGGCGCCTGATCGCCGGTAGCGATGACGTCATTGGCGGCGGCGTAGAACCGGCGCACGGTCTCCGCGCTCCCCGTGGCGGGGAGCGCGTTCGCCGGACCTACCGGCATGAACAGGGCCGCCGCGATAGACCCGGCGGCAATCGCGAGCAGGATCGTGGTTGTGATGCCCAGGACCATGGCCCGACGCATGGCGGCTTCCTCCCCGGAGGCGGCCAGCGGCCACCCGACATGAATGCAACCCATCATGGTGGGGGAGCGGAGTTCCAAGCATCGGTATGACGTACGGAATTAGATGCGCGAGTTTACGGTCCCCGACTAGGTATACCGAGCGGACTCGGCCGGGGACGCCAGGAGCGCACGTTCGCGGGCGCGAGCGACAGCTTCCTGCCGGGACTGCACGCCGAGCTGACCAAGGATGCTGGCGACGTGCGCGTTGACGGTGCGACGGCTGATAAACAGCGCCTCCCCGATCTCGCGGTCGGTCTTGCCTGTCGCCAGCAGGCGGAGCACATCCAGCTCGCGGGTGGTCAGCCCGACCGATGTCCCGGCGCCGCGCCGCCGTGGCACCCGCGCCGCATGCTCTGCCACCGCGACCACGGCGTCAGCCTCGGCCAGCACCTCCGGGAGCGTCAGGCGACCACCCGCGCCGTGAGCGGCGACGAACCGCTCCTCACCCAGCCCTGCGCGAGCGGCTCCCTCGGCCTGCTCGTAGGCGGGAAGATCGAACGGGAAGAGGTGGCTCCCGGTGCGGAGCAGCATCTGATCGACGGCGCCAAGCAATAGCGCCGCGGACTCGAGGTGTCCGCTTTGCGCCGCCAAACCCGCGAGTCCGACAAGCGGCTTGAACAGCCATTCGTCATCGTCGATCGCAGCAAATGCCGCGAGACTGGATCGGTACCGGCGGGCCGCCCCCAGGAACTCCCCACGCGCGGCAGCAAACAGCCCGAGGTACCAGACCGTCGTCGCCGCCCAGATGGGATCGCCCACGGCATAGAGGAGGGTGAGGGACTCCTCCGCCAACTCGACGGCGCGGTCGAGCTGGCCCTGCCCATACGCGATGCCACCAAGCAAGGCCAGCGTGTTCCCCACCAGGATGGGCTCATCCAGACGGCGCCACGTGTCGAGCGTCGCCTCAAACATTTCGGTTGCCGCCTGCCAGTTCAGTTTGTTCTCTTCCACCCAGGCGAGGATATGAAGCGCCGAGGCTTCGCCGCGCGGATCGCCGAGCCGTCGCCAGATGGCCAGCGCTTCTCGGGCGCGCCCGGAAGCCACGTCGAGGTTCCCCAGGGATATGGCGACACCACCCGCCATGAGGAGCGCTTGACCTCGAACCGGAGGTGACGTCATTCCCGCGATCGCGAGGGCCCGGTCGAGCTGCGTCTGCGCCTCGCGCAGATACCCGCAGGACTGCCATAACGGGACGCATGCCACGGTGAGCCGAAGGCAAGCCCCGGCTCGTCCACTATCGACGAGGCGGTCGAGGGCCGTCCGCAGATTGTCGTGCTCTTGCTCGAACCGCCGGTTCGCCGCCAGCGGGTCGATTGGCTCGACGCTCACTCGCGTGTCCGGCGCCCCATCGCCTCTCGTGAGCGCCACGGATGCTCCGTGCGGGAGCGTCCTGAAGGGGGAGACGGCCGTGGGCGCGACCCGTTCGACCAGGCTCAGAAAATACTTGGCGTGTCGCTCGCCAACAGCGCTGGCCTCACCACTCGCCACCAGTTGTTCCAGACCGAACTCCCGCACCGTCTCCAGCATCGAGAATCGCGCTTCGCCGCCCACCCCTTCGCCCCGCTGCAGGAGGCTCTTGTCCACGAGCGAGGCGACGTGGTCGAGCAGTGTCGAGGAGTCGAAGAGTCGAGAAGTCGAGAAGGACAATTCATCGCCTCGACTGCTCGCCTCCTCGACTTCTCGACTCGCGACTGCTTCGGCCGCTTCCAGCGTGCAGCCACCAGAGAAAAGCGCGAGGCGGCGGAAAAGGGCCTGCTCCTCCAGCGACAGCAGGTCGTAGCTCCAGGCGATCGTATCGCGCATCGTCTGCTGGCGAGCCGGCAGATCCCGGCTGCCGCCGGTCAGCCGCGGTAATCGCGGCTCCAGGTGCTCCAGCAGCGCCGGCGGTGAGAGCACCTTGATCCAGGCGACCGCGAGCTCGATCGCCAACGGCAGCCCATCCAACCGGGTGCAGATCTGCGAGATCGCCGCGGCGTTCTCCGCCGAGAGGACAAATGCCTCTTGCACGGCTTGTGCCCGCGCGACGAACAGGCGGACGGCCGCGGATTCGGCCACCGCTGGCAGGGAGTCCGCCTCGTCCGGCTCGGCCAGTCCGAGCGGCGGAACCGCGCGCTCGCGCTCCCCGGACAGGCGAAGCCGCACCCGGCTCGTGACAAGGATGGCGAGGTGAGGGCCGGCGCCAAGCAGCTCGGTCACGATCGGGGCGGCGTCGACGATGTGCTCGAAGTTGTCGAGCACCAGCAGGAGGCGGTGATCGCGTACAAACGCCTTGAGGCGAGCGACGGGCGAGTCCGCGCCCGCGCCACGCAAGCCCAGAGCCTGCACGATGGCCGAAGCGACCAAACCTGGATCGGACACGGGCGCCAGGCTCACGAACACGACCCCGTCCGGGAAGTCGCCACCAAGCCGGGCGGCCACGGCGAGGGCGAGCCGGGTCTTGCCCACCCCGCCGGGACCGGTCAGCGTCAGCAAGCGGTTCTCGGGGGTGCGCAGCAGCGCGACGAGCGCCGCGACCTCCTGCTCCCGGCCAATCAGCGGGGTCAGTGGCGTCGGCAACGTGGCAGAGAACGACGGCAGTGGTTCGGCCATGGCACGGCAAAACGTAACAGATGCCACGAGCGGACGTTGCCGCGCCCCCTTGGCTCGCGGCTTGCGACCGGGGTGCGTATGCGCCAGGTGACGACGCGGAGAAGATCGGAGAGAATCGCATCCGGCCACCTGGCGGTATCGCCACCCTCGGCGATGAGGGAGGACAAAGGAGGAAGCACCATGCGCACCGGTACCAGACGCTGGGACGGACTCCCGGCTCGGCTCGGCGTCGGCATCACCATCATTGCCGCGCTGTTGCTCGGCAACTTGACCGCGGCCGTGGCCGCGCAGGACGCCACACCGATGGCCGAAGCCACCCCCACCGTTCCCGATGCCTGCCAGACCGAAACCCCGGCCGCCGAGCCAATCACCGTCGGCTACGCCGGCCTCTCCGGCGAGTTCCCCTTCGTCCAGGACGTCAACAACGGCTTGCAGCGGGTCGCCGACTGCCTCAACGTCGAGCTGATCATCCTCGACAACGAGTACGACCCCCAGGTGGCCCTGACCAACGCCAACTCTCTGGTCACGCGCGGCTCCGATGTGGCCATCGAGTTCCAGACCGACGTCGGCGTGGCCCCCGCCATCTGCAACATCTTTGACGCCGCCGAGATTCCGGTCATCGCCATCGACATCCCGCACGAGCCGTGCGCCATCTTCTTCGGCGCTGATAACCTGGAGGCCGGCAAGATCGGCGGCCGCAACCTCGGCCGCCAGGCGCAGGAGCAGTGGGGCGGCGACGTCGACGCCCTGGTGTTGCTCGAGCTGCCGCAATCGGGCGAACTGCCCCAGCAGCGGATGGAAGGCGCGGCGCTGGGCGTGCAGGAGATCCTGCCCGACCTGACCGAGGACAAGATCATCCGCGTCGACGGCAAGGGCAATCTCGAAGACAGCCGCACCGTCTTCCAGGACGTCCTCACCCGCCTCTCCGACGCCGACCACATTCTCGTCTCGGCCATCAACGACCCGAGCGCCGTCGGCGCCCTGCGCGCCGCCGAAGCCGCCAACCGCACCGACGACATCATGATCGCCGGCCAGAACGCCACCATCGAAGCCCGCACGGAAATCTGCCGCGACAACCCGGCCTTCATCGGCTCCGTCGCCTACTTCCCGGATCGCTACGGCGACTACATTATCCCCTTGGCCATCCGTCTCGCCGCCGGGGAAGCCCCACCGGAGGAGGTGCTCATCGACCACCTCTGGATCGACCGGGCGAACATCGAGGAGTACTACCCAGGGGAGTGTGGGTAGGAGAGGGTGACAGGGTGTCTGGGTCACAGGGTGACAGGGGACGTAAGTCGTGGGTGAGCGCCCAATCGATAACGAGCAATCCCTATCACCCAGACACCCTGTCACCCCGTCACCCGTCACTCCCCGTCTCCGCCTGTCCGGCATCGCCAAGGCTTTCGGCGGGATCCAGGCCGTCCGGGGAGTTTCGCTTGATGTCGGGCGCGGCGAGATTCTGGCACTCTGCGGCGAAAACGGCGCCGGCAAGTCGACGCTCGCAAAAATTCTGGCGGGCGAGATCGCGCCCGATAGCGGCACGATTGCGCTGGACGGGCAGGAGGTTCGCCTGCCCGATCCGGCGACCGCCCACCGGCTGGGTATCGCCATCATCTACCAGGAGCTCAACTACGTCCCGACCCTGACCGTCGCCGAGAACGTCCTCCTCGGCCGCCTACCGCGCCGGGGTCCGATCGTCGATTGGGACGCGGTCAACCGCGAGGCGCGCGCCATCCTGGCCCCGCTCGCCCCACACCTCGATCCCCGCCTGCCGGTCGCCGCCTTACCGGTCGCGGAGCGGCAGGTGGTCGAGATCGCCCGCGCCCTCTCGCTCGATGCCCGCGTCATCGTCATGGACGAGCCGACCGCCGCGCTCAGCCGGCAAGAGGTCGAACGTCTCTTCGCCCTCGTCCGCCACCTGGCCGAGAGCGGCGTTTCGATTGTCTACATCTCGCATCGCCTCGACGAAGTCTTCGCCCTGGCCGACCGCGTGGCCGTGTTGCGCGATGGCGCGCTGGTCGGCGCCTGGCCCGTGGCCGAAACGACCCGGGCCGAAGTCGTCCGCGCCATGGTCGGCCGCAGCGTGGAGGAACTCTATCCCCGGCGCGCATCGACCCCCGGCGACCCCTTGCTGGAGGTGCGCAATCTCACGCGGGGCGACCGGCTGGTCGACATCAGCTTCGATGTCCGTGCCGGCGAAATCGTGGGGGTCTTCGGCCTGCTCGGCTCCGGCACCGACGTGCTGGTGAAGGCGCTCTTCGGGGCCGTGCGCGCCGACCGGGGCGAGGTCAGCGTCGGCGGGCGCTCGCTCGGACTCCCCACCCCCGGCCGCGCCCGCCGCGCCGGCATCGCCCTGGTCCCGGGAGAGCGCAAGGAAGAAGGCCTCGTGCTCGGCATGACCGTGCGCGAAAATCTCTCCCTGAGCACCCTGGGGGCCATCAGCGAGTGGGGCTTTATCCGGCGCGGCGATGAGCGCGCCCGCGCCACGGACATGGTGCGCGAGCTCCAGGTGCGCACCCCGGGGATCGAGACACCGGTCAGCCGCCTCTCCGGCGGTAACCAGCAGAAAGTCGTGCTCGGCCGCTGGTTGCAGGCCCGGCCCCGCGTCTTCGTCCTGGAAGAACCGACCCGCGGCATCGACGTGGGAGCCAAAGTCGAGGTCTACCGCCTGATGGAAGACCTGGCCGAAGGTGGCGCCGCCATCCTGCTCGTCTCCTCCGAGCTGCCGGAGATCCTCTCCATGTCCGACCGCATCCTCACCATCGCCGATGGCCGCCTCACCGCCGAGTTCCGGCGCGGCGAGGCCACCCAGGAAGCGGTGCTCGACCGCGCCATCGGGGGGAGTGCGGACGTGAGTCGAACGTCGAAAGCCGGAAGTCGAAAGACATGAATCGCCAACCGTCCGTCGTCGGTGATCGGTCGCCTGGGGTTCCACCAGTCGCGCCCGACGACTCTCGACTTTCGACTTCCGACTTTCGACTCCGTTTGGGCCAACTCTGGGACGCGGGCATCGGACTCCTGGTCGTCTACGCGATCATCATCCTCATCTTCTCTCAACTCTCCCCTTTCTTCCTGACCAAGAACAACTTCCTCAATATCCTCGTCGGCGTCTCCATCCTCGGCATCGTCGCCGCCACCCAGACCATGGTCATCATCGCCCGCGGCTTCGATCTCTCCGTCGGCTCCACCGTCGCGTTGGCCGGCGTGGTGACAGCCGAGATCCTTACCGCCGGCGGCTCCGATCCGCTGGCCGTCGCCGGGGCGATCGGCGTTGGCCTCATCGTCGGGTTGGTCAACGGACTGCTCATCACCGTCATCCGCGTCAACCCGCTCATCACCACCCTGGCCACGCTCTCCATCGTGCGCGGCATCGCCTACGTCTGGACCGACGCCCTCACCCAGGTCTTCCCCGGGCCGAACCTGCGCTGGCTGGGCACCGGCCGCGTCTTCTGGGATATCCCCGTCTCGGTCCTCATCATGCTGGCCGTCTTCGTCGCCGTCTGGCTGACGTTGCGCTTCACCACCTTCGGCCGCTCCCTCTTCGCCGTCGGCGGCAACCCGCGCGCGGCGCTGCTGGCCGGCATCGACGTGGGTCGCGTGCAACTCGCCGCCTACGTCATCTCCGGCCTCTCCGCCGGCTTCGCCGGGGCCATCCTGGCCGCCCAGCTCAGCGCCGGCAGCCCGCAAGCGGCCATGGGACTGGAGCTGAACGCCGTCGCCGCCGTCGTCCTCGGCGGGGCCAGCCTGGCCGGGGGCCGGGGCCGCGTCTGGGGCACCCTGCTCGGCGCGCTCATCATGGAGACGCTGCGCAACGGCCTGGTCCTGACCGACGTCTCCTCCTTCTACCAGATGATCGCCTGGGGCGTGGTCCTCCTCCTGGCCGTCGTCATTGACCAACTGCGGCGCGGTGAAGGTTCATGATGCGAAACCGGGACGCCATCACCGGCAGACCGGCCGGTATCGCGCGAATCGCAGTGGACTTCTTGCCGCATGGGCGTCTTGGTCGGTCGCGGAGTACGGGTATGGGCTTCCTCGCAGTCGAGGAAATCGATCACGGTGATGCCGTCCGGACAGACCACGCAGGAGATGGTGCGAAGGGGCTGTCGCACAAGCGGCCCGTTCTGACACAGACCCGGTGGCAAAACGACCATTCGTCGGGCGATCGATTGACGGATCCCGCAGGCGGACTATCGTTGCGCAATGACCCTCCTCGAACGCGGCACGGAGCTTGAGGCATTGGAGGCCTTCCTGGCGCAGGCGGCTTCCGGCGACGGCCATGTGGTGCTGCTGGGTGGGGAGGCCGGAGTCGGGAAGACGGCCATCGTCACCCAGCTCAGAGAGCGGTCGCGCGCAACGGCGCGGGTGCTCCTCGGCGCGTGTGATCCGCTGTCAACGCCGCGTCCGCTCGGTCCGTTGCTTGATATCGCGCAGGATGCAGGCGGCACATTGGCCCGGGTGGTCGGGGCAGATGCGCCCCGGCACCTGCTCTTCAGTGCCGCCCTCGACACCCTCACGGCCCCTCGGCCCACCCTCCTGGTCATCGAAGATGCCCACTGGGCGGACGAGGCAACCCTCGATCTCGTGCGCTTCCTTGGCCGGCGCATCGGCGGAACCCATACCTTACTGCTGGTCACCTACCGCGATGACGAGGTGGGACCAACGCACCCCCTGCGGATTGTCGCGGGAGACCTGGCCACCACAACCTCGATGCACCGCATCGTGCTGCCCCCACTGTCCGCCGCAGCGGTAGCGACCCTGGCGGCCGAGAGCGGCATGGACCCGGCCATCCTCTACCGCCGCACTGGAGGCAATCCATTCTTTGTGACCGAGATCCTCGCTAGCACCGAGCTTGGCATCCCGATGACGGTGCAGGATGCCGTGCTCGCCCGCGTTGCGCGCCTGTCCCCTGCCGCCCGGTCGGTCCTGGATGCCGCGGCCGTCATTGGTTCTCGGATCGAGCCGTGGCTGCTGGATGCGATTGGTAGCGAGAATGGGGACGCCGTCGATGCGTGCCTCACCGTCGGCGTGCTGCGGATGGAGCATGACCTGCTCACGTTCCGGCACGAACTCGCCCGGGAAGCGATCCTGGCGACGATCCCGCACCGGCGCCGTCGTGCCCTGCACGCTGCGGTGCTGGCAGCGCTCCGCTCCGCGGCGATCGGTGGGGACGATCTGGCTCGACTCGCCCACCACGCGGAGGCCGCCGGCGATCGTGAGGCTGTGCTGACCTTTGCCCCAGCAGCCGCACGGCGGGCAGCCGACCTCCACGCCAACCGCGAAGCGACGGCGCAGTACGCACGGGCGCTGCGCTTCGCCGTGGGACTGCCTGACCGGGAGCGGTTGGCGTTGCTGGAGGCGTACGCGCAGGTCTCCGACCTCGCCGAATGGGGCGCGGCCGGGATCTGGCCGCGCCAAGAGCTCATCGCGCTGGCGCGACGATTAGGTGACCGACCCAAGGAGGCCGAGCACCTGGGCTGGTTGGCAATCACCCTGGCCCTGGTTGAGCAGCACACCGAGGCGGCGCAGGTGGCCCGCGACGCACTGGCTGTCCTTGACGGCGTGTCGGAGGGGGTGGCACATGCCGGCGTCCACGGTGTCCGCGCATCGCTCGGCCTGCTCTCCGGGGATCTGGACGAAGCGGTGACCTGGGGCGAGCGCGCCATCACCCTGGCCGAGCGGCTCGGCGATGTCGAACGGATCCTCCTCGGGCTCAACACCGTCGGACACGCGTGGTTTGAACGGGGGGACGTAGCACAGGGCTGCACTGCGCTGGAGCGGGGGCTGCATCTGGCCCAAGAGGCGGGACTTCCGGGATTCATCGCGGCTGCCCATGCCAACCTCAGCGAAGGTCATAGCGAGCACTACCGCTTTGATGACGCGGATCGGCACGTCAGTGAGGGAATTACCTATGCGACCGATCACGACCTGGATAGTTGGCTCTGGATCATGGTGGCGCGGCTGGCCCATATCCGCCAGTTTCAGGGACGCTGGAGCGAGGCTGCAGAACTAGCCGCCTCCGTCCTGCGTATGCCCGTGGTTACGCCTCTCGCTCCCCACGAAGCGGCCACCTGGGAGGGCGTCGAGAGCAGGTTTGGCATCCCGGTCAATAGTCGAACCGTTGCGCTCCTGGCGCTCGGCCGCGTGCGGGCGCGACGCGGTGATCCGGGAGCGTGGGATGCCCTCGACGAGGCCTTGGCTCTTACGGCGCCGAATGGCACGTTCCTGCGCCTCGGCGCAGTACATGCCGCCCGGGCCGAGGCGGCGTGGCTAGCGGGTGACCGGGAGCGGACCCTGGACGAGGCACGTGCTGCACTCGAGATGCCCGACGGGTATCGCAATGCCTGGATCGCCGGTGAATTGGCGTTCTGGCTGTGGCGGGCCGGAGCGTTGACGGACCCACCTTCCGGGATCGTCGGCCCGTTTGCCTTGCAGATTGGCGGTGATGGGGCGGGAGCCGCGGCGGCATGGCGCGCCCTCGGCTGCCCCTACGAAGCCGCGCGGGCCCTGATGGACAGCCACGATCCCATCGCACTGCGCGAGGCGCTCGCGGGATTGGCACAGCTGGGGGCGCGCCCAGCCATCGTGGCGGTGAAGCGGCGGCTGCAGGAGTTCGGAGTGCGGGACATTCCCCGCGGTCCCCGCGCGGCCACCCGTGCGCACCCCGCACACCTCACGCCGCGAGAAGCAGAGATCCTCACCTTGATGGCCGCTGGCCGCAGCAATGCGGAGATGGCCAGAGACCTCTTCCTCTCCCCCAAGACCATCGAGCACCACGTCTCGGCCGTCTTCGCCAAGCTGAACGCCCACTCTCGCCGCGAGGCCATTCAGATCGCGGGCGAGCTGGGGGTGCTCCCTCCAAAATAGGGGGCTCTGCGCTCCCAATCTCAGGGCATCTCCCCGATGTAGGGCAACACGCGTTCCGGCAGAGTGGACCTCGCCGCACAGACCTGTGTGGTCAGCGAAGGGAGGTGCCATTCATGCCGAGATACTTGGTGGAGCGCGTCTTTCCCGAGAGGTGGGCGATCTCCCTCACCGATGCAGGCGCCGCCATCTGCCAGGAGGTCGTCGCCCGCAATGCCGATCTGGGAGTGACCTGGATCCACTCCTACGTCGGCGAGGCCAGGAAAACGTCCTTCTGTGTCTATGACGGACCGACCCCTGAGGCGATCCGGCGGGCCACCAAGCGCAATCGCCTGCCGGTCGATCGCATCATCCAGGTGACCGTCCTCGACCGGTACTTCTATCGATAGGTGGGCGGGCGGCAGCCCGCAATGGCCGCGTGGCTATTTGGACACGAGAATGCGAGAGGTGATCCCTATGCTCCGAAAGATTGGTCGTATTTCCCTCCTGGCCCTGACGCTGGTCCCGAGCCCATCGCACGTCGGTTGGCGGTTCGCCATGATCGCCGGGATTGCCGCGATCGCCCTCGGGAACGGCAGTGTAGGGGCCGCTGACATTCGTCAGCCGGTCGCCATTCCGAGTGTGACCGATGTCTCGGCCACGACCCAGACACCGCGATTGTTCACGGTCGTCGGGAACGACTTCGCGGCCGGGGGCCGCGTCTACCTCGCCATCTATGACCAGATGGGGGCTCGGCTCTACGAGACGCGCTGGATTACCGCCAGCCTCCCCATGGTGCCATTCACGGGACCGAGCGGGCACGAGGCCGCATCCCTCCTGGGGGCCGGTCGCGGCGGCATGCTGCGCGAGGCGTTCGCCAACCTCTGCGGAGCGACCGCGATGATGCGGGCCTACGACCTCGAAACGGTCACCTGTAGCACCTGGCTGACCGTTGAACCCCCATGTGTGGCCTATGTCGAGCCCCGCAGCGGCCCGCGCTAACGCTCGTCTGCGTTTGCGCAGTGACCACGAGCGCCAGGCGACATGAGACCCCATTCGGACCATGGAACGACAGAAAGGATCCAAAGATGTCCAATCCCAATCGGTCTCGGAGTCTGGTCTTCGG
Source organism: uncultured Chloroflexia bacterium (assembly GCA_963762985.1). Classification (GTDB taxonomy): domain Bacteria; phylum Chloroflexota; class Chloroflexia; order Thermomicrobiales; family UBA6265; genus JACCXM01. The sequence continues at coordinate 64,196 of CAVXMK010000024.1, read as the reverse complement.
TATCGCGGCGGTGTTCGCGTTGACACTTCTCGCCCCACCGGCGGTCACAGCAGAAGAGGAGGTCATCGCCGTGGTCCCGCTCGCTGCTCCATCTGTGGACGAGACCCGTGCCGAGGCGGTGCGTTCCGCCCGTGCTATTGCCGCCGAGCGCGCGTTGCAGAGCGGCGACATCGGCAGCCTGCAAGAGGAGCACTTGGGTGCCATCGTGGCCGCCGCTCCCACGTTGGACGCGACGAGCGACTTCGGTTCTGTCGCGGGCAGTCATGTCGCCAAGCAGACCCGGGTGCTCGCCGCCCAACAGGCGCTGCACTCCCCCGACCTGGGCAGTATGCAGGAGGAGGCGCTCATCATCGTGGTGACCACCGGCGCAGCAGGTGCTGAGACACGGACGGAGCGCTGACGACCTCCGAGTGGCCGTCGCCAGCGGCACGCGCTCGGAGTCGGCCCATCTGGCCACCCCCGTTCTTCCCGATTGACAGGAAGACGCGGAGGTGTAGGCGGAATGGCGTTTCGCACAATCAATTCACCGCAAGGAGGCAAACCATGACCCCATCGGCTATCTCGCGCCGAACGCTGTTGCAGGGTGGGAGTGCGGCGCTGGCCGGCATGAGCGTGCTGCGCATCGCGGGACCGACCGCCGCGTTCCAGACCCCCGTCACGGGGGAGGTTATCCCCTGGCTGGACCAGCTCGAGCCCAACCCGGTCCCCGAGGTCATCGTCCAGCAGCTCGATTGGGCGCACCTCGATACCGAGACCTGGCTCACCCCGACGGACGAGTTCTTCGTCATCAAGCACTTCAACCTCCCCGAGTTGAACGAAGCTGACTATCGCCTCGAGATCGGCGGGTTGGTTGACACGCCCATGACCTTGACCCTTGATGATCTCAAAGCCCGGGAGCGCCAGGTGGTGGGCTTCACCATCGAGTGCTCGGGGAATACCGGACTGCCTTTCTTCAACGGCGGCATTGGCAACGCCACCTGGGCGGGTACCTCGCTGGCAACCCTTCTCGAGGAAGCCGGCGTGCAGGAGGCGGGGATCGAGGTCGTCTTCTGGGGCGCGGATGCTGGGGAGCAGATTTGGCGGGAGATGACCATCACCGAGCACTTCGCCCGCAGCATGTCGGTGGCAGACGCCATGAACCCCGACAACCTGCTCGCCTATGAGATGAACGGCGAACCCTTGCCACCCCTGCATGGCTTCCCGCTCCGCCTCATCGCCCCGGGCTGGTACGGGATTGCCAACGTGAAGTGGCTAAGCCACATCGAGGTACGTGACAGCCGCTACCAGGGCAACTTCATGGCCCGCGACTACGTCACCATCCGGGAAGAAGAGCGTGACGGCGAGACCGTCTGGACCTTCACCTCAGTGACGCATGACCGGCTCAAGTCCGCCCCGGCCAAGGTGACCAAACAGGGCGACGACTACCAGATCATGGGGGCGGCCTGGGGGGCTCCCCTCAAGGGGGTGGAGGTCCGCATCGACGAGGAACCCTGGCAGAGCGCTACTCTCCTCACGGATGACGGCGAGGGCAGTGAGTTCACTTGGAGCTTCTGGACCCTCGACTGGGAAACGCCAACCCCCGGCGAGCACACCATCACCTCGCGCGCGATCGCTACGGACGGGGAGGTCCAGCCGGCCCCGGATGACCCACTCCTGGCAGGGAAGAAGACGTACTGGGAGAGCAACGGCCAGATCACCCGGCACGTCAACATCGCCTGATTCACCGGCTGGGGCGGATTGGCCGCGGGAATCTTGGGTACGTGTGAGACGCGCAAGCGCGTCTCACAAAGGACCGTTTGTGCGACGACGATTGCATCGGGCGCGGCTGCTGAGCCTCTGGCCCAAGATGACCACCGCCGCCATGGCATGCCCTTGCCTCGCGCATGCCCACCGCCTGGGGACCGGGGCCGAGATCCTACCCGCGTTCGGTGGCCCGCGCGCTATCGTTGACAGCGCTCGGGTCTGGTGACCACGGTTGCTGGCGCAACGGCGGGGGTATACCGTGGCGGGCAGACACGAGCCAGCGGGGGTGACGGCACGTGCTGATGCCACGAGGGGGAGAAGATGGCAGATGCCGATGATGGCGTGCCAGTGGTCGACGCGACGATCCTCACGCCCCTCGTCGGTCGGCTTCTCGGGAATGCCGCGCGCATTGATGGTCGCTGGTCCACCTGGCCGCTCCAGGGGGGGCTTGGTGGGCAGGGGCTGTACCGCATTGCCGGGCGCGCCGAGGTCGGTGGCGGCACGCGCCCCTGGTCGCTCGTCCTCAAGGTCGCCCCGCCTGCCTGGCAGCGCGACGACTCGCGGGCGTGGGACGCGCCGCGGCGCGAGGCGTTGGCCTACCGCTCGGGGTTCTGCGACGGCTTACCCGGCCCGCTCGTCGCTCCGCGGTGCCTCGGGCTGACCGAGCGGCCCGATGGCTCCACCTGGCTGTGGCTGGAGGAGATCGTCGACGAACACCCGGGCGCGTGGGACACGAGGCGCCTCGCCCTTGCCGCGCAGCATCTCGGGCGCTTCAACGGCACCTGGCTCGTCGCCGAGGCCCTCCCCGATCACGGCTGGTTCAGCCGCGACTGGCTCCGCCGCTACATCGCGGCGCAGGGGCGCGCGGCGGCAAACCTTGCCGTGGCCGATGATGGCCAGCCGCTGCTGCGCCTGCTGTTCCCACCGGCGGCCGTCGCCCAGACCCGGCGGTTGTGGACGGAGCGGGAGCGGTACTTGACCGCGCTCGATCGGCTCCCGCAGACCATCTGCCACCACGACGCGTTCCGCCGCAACCTGTTTGCCCGCCGCGGGCCGGACGGGTCGGAGCAGACGGTGGCCGTCGACTGGGCGTTCGCCGGGAGCGGGGCGGTCGGGGCCGACCTGGCGCCGCTGGTCGTCGGCAGCCTCTTCTTCTTCGAGGTGGCCGACGTTGCGCCTCGGGAGCTGGCCGAGACCGCACTCGCGGCGTACGCGACCGGGCTGCGGGAGGCGGGGTGGGACGACGACGAGCGCGCGGTCCGCCTCGGCTTCCTCGCAACCGCGGCGTTGCTCTACACGGTGGGCCCGCTCGGCTTGGTGGTCGCGGAGCTGAGCGATCCAACCCAGTACCCGGCCCTGGAGCTGGCGCTGGGCAGGCCGATGGCGGAGGCGGTGGCATGCTGGGTCGAGCTGCAGGCGTTCCAGTTCGCTCTGGCGGACGAAGCGCAGCGCTTGCTCACGGCATGGATCTAGCGGATCGCCTGGAGGGAGGCTGGTGTCGCAGCGCGTCGCCTTCCGCCTCTGGGTCCAACCCGAGCGGCTCGAAGAATACAAACGCCTCCACCAGCAAGTCTGGCCGGAATTGCTGGCCGACATGCACGAAGCCGGCATCTGCAACGACTCGATCTTCGCCGACGGCCCCGAGCTCTTCGCCTATCTGGAGTGCGACGATTGGGACACCACCTCCGCCGCCCTCGCCCGCTCCGACGCCAACCGCCGCTGGCAAGACTTCATGCGCGGCACGGATCGGCTGGGCGATGTGCTTGGCTGCAGGCTGCACGTGGCGCCACGGGCTGATGCGTGAACGCCGGGGCGAACAGCGCGGTCGCTGGTCCATCATCGCCGTCGGTGTGGCGCGAGCGGAACCCGCGCCCACGGTGTTGCGTGGCGGCCATCGCGGCGAGGGCATGGCGCGGATCGGGGCAAGAGGGAAGTGACGCCAGGTGGGCCGACTCGGAGCGCGTGCCCCGACCACTCTCCGTTCTCCAGCAGTCGGCAGTGGCGTCCGGCCGCTCCGATCGCGCGATCGCTTCCGGCGACGGATTTCCAGCGGCCGCCGCCGGCGGCTGGATTGTGGCGTCGGTTGCCGAACACGACCCACCACGCGCCGCGGCGCCCTCCCCACAGGCCGCGTCCTCTGTCCCGCCGGCCACCAGCCCGTCGCCGGCGGGGCCAGGGTTGTTCTCCGGCAGGCTCCGCGCGGCCGCCACCGGAGGTCGCATGACCTCGGCGATGACGTGCTCGGTGCCGGCCACGACGCAGGCGACGCCGAGCGCGGCCAGCAGGCCGCCCAGCGCCGGGAGCCAGTAGGTAGCGATCCGCGAGGGCGGCGCGTTCGAGCGCGGAAGGATCACGACCCGGCTCGTGGCCTTGTCTCCTGGGAGCGCGATCGAACGGAGTCGCAAAGTCATCCCAAGGCGCGCTTCGCACGGGAGCCCTCGCACGGCGATCGGTGAAGCACGAACAACGGCTGTGACGTTTGTCACGCGGGTTCCATGGGCGACGACCGAGTCGGCGCAACGTCCTGGCCACGTCCAGGATGCAACCGTCCGCTTACGTTCCTGAACCAGCTGGAGACAACGACTCTTCGTGGCACAGGGGAAGGCGGTTCTCGCAGAGGCTGATCCCAGGATCGACGCTCAGTACGAACACGCAATTCCAGCAGGGCTGGCGCACAGAATCCTCCTGAGACCAGTGTTTCCAGAATTGCGGCTTGCCGGGCGTCGTAGCGATTGGAGTAGCGCGGATTCATGAACCTTTCTCCTCTCGTGCGATCTGCGGCCGCACTCCGTCACAACCCGATGCAGGCACACTGCCCACGCTCCCGTCTCGGACAGCGGCGCCCGTCCGAGGCACGTGCCAGCGTTGACGCCCGACGTTGGCTAGCCCCTCAGGTCGTTGCGGTCACCCTACGCTGGGCCTGAGTGCGGAAGCTGCCGCATGACGACCGGGGAAAATGGCAGCGCGGTGGCGGACGGGAGCTGCATGCGCCGACTCCTGACGCGCTCTCACGAGGCTCCGGACGAACCCTGGGATGGTCCAAGCATTTGGATATAGGTGGCACGACCGGTGCCTGCGGTGGGTTATGGCACCAGCAGCACCCCGAAGTGATGGTCGACCACTCCTAAGCTGTCATCGACGAAGAAGTTGGAGGTAATCAGCCCGGTGGCGCCGGCGAACTGCCCCTCGCCGCCCTCGACCCGCCACATCACCGTGCCGTGCTTGCGCTCCGGATCCGCACTCGGCGCCAAGTAGCCGCTGCCCACCGTCGCGAACCGCACTGTGTTGCCATCGCTAAAGGCGATCGTCCCGGTCTCCAGGAAGCTGGTCTCGCTGGTGAAAGTCACCTCGGAGGTAAAGCGGGCCTCCCCTCCTGGCACTGGCGCGATCGTTCCCTGCAGCCCCTGCGGCCCCACCGTGCTGGTGAGAGTGCTGCTCGGGGCGCTGGTCGCCGCCTTGAGCACATTGCCCGCGTTGCCGACCGGCTCGGCTTGGCCCGTGAACCGCATCGCGTAGAGCACTTCTTGCATGCCGCTCCTCCTGTCAATTCTCCGCCGCCGTCAGGCCTCCGCAGACCCCGGCGTGCCCGCCAGGGCATGGAGGCAGCATGCTTGGGAAGGGTGGGAAGCGCATCCCGGAAATGACGGGATTGGGATACGGAGATGTGGGCGAGCGGTGAATACGGGGCTCCGTACTCCGCGCAGCCGCGTCAGCGAGCAAGGGGTCAGATCATGCCGTCGCGGACGGCGACCGCGGCCGCCTCGGTGCGATTGGCGACGCCCAGCTTGCCAATGATGTTGGAGACGTGATCTTGTGCCGTGCGATGGCCGATGAAGAGCGTCGCGGCGATCTCGCGATCGGATCGTCCGGCAGCCACGAGACGGAGCACTTCGACCTCACGCGGGGTTAGCCCGTAGGCCGAGGATGTTGCTGGGGTCGCGGCATCGGCCAACGCCGTGCTGATCCGGATATCCGCGACTACGGCGTACGCCTCGGCGATGGCTTCGTCCAAAGTCAGAGCGGCGCCGGCAGCACATGCGGCCTCCCATCCCGCTGCACCGAGCGCGCGGCGTACCGGCTCCAGGATGCGATCGTAGGTCTGCTGCACACTCGGGCGCATCGGTGCGCGGTCGGTCGCGTGCAACGCCATGGCGGCACCGTAGAGTCGTGCTGCGCGGTCGGGCTGCTCGATCGCGGCCCCCATCCCCGCGAATCCCGCGAGACACCAGCCCACGTCCCAATACGCGGCAAGGCGTTGATGGAGGTCAAGGGCTTCCTCATACCATATTGCGGCGGACTCAAGCTGTCCGCGCGCCAGGGCCACATGCCCGGCGTCGCCAAGCATCTGCGCGACGAGAAACAGATCCTCGATGGCCCGCGCCAGCGCGAGACCTTCTGCGAACCGTGCTGCCGCGTTCGCATAGTCGCCTTGGGCGTAGTCGGCGACGCCGAGGTAGGCGAGGGACTTCGTCAATCCCCACTGGTCGACACCACGCTGAAGGGCAACAGCTTCTTCGAGCAACGCGTGGGCTCGGCGTGTGTCGCCTTGATCGATCGCAAGGCTCCCCAGCGCATTGAGGGCGTGCGCCGCGCCGTTTTGGCTATCCAGGTCGCGCCACGTGCGCAGGGCTTCGTTACCGTGGGCCGCGGCGGAATCGCGATCGCCTTGCATCGTGGCGAGCTCGGCCGCAAGGACCAGCGCCGCGGCACGCGCGGGCGTTGGCTCGGAGGCGGCGGATGCAGCAAACAGCGCTGCCAAATGACGGCGAGCTTCACTGTAGTAGCCCCGGCGATACCAGAACCATCCAAGCGCGCCCACGAGGCGCAGCGCTTCCTCGATCCGTGGCTGCGTGCGCAGCCACTCCAGGGCAACGCGAACGTTAGGCAGCTCGATCTCGAGACGGTTCAGCCAGGTCACTTGGTCGGCGCCGAGGATGTGCGGTCTGGCCTCCTCGGCCAGCGCCAGAAAGTAGGCGGCGTGCCGATCGCGGATGGTGACGGCTTCATCCGACGCGCCCAGGTGCTCCGCGGCAAATTCGCGGATGGTTTCCAGCATGCCGAAACGCGGCTCAGCGGCAGTCGCGTCTTCTCGGCGCAGGAGGTTTTGTTCCATCAGCGAGCTGATGTCTCGGAGTGGATCAATGGCGCCAGGCTCGGAGGCAGCCACTGCCTCGGCCGCATCAAGGCTGAATCCCCCGACGAAGACCGCCAGCCGCCGGAAAAGTTGTTGCTCATGGGTTGGCAGCAGGGAGTAGCTCCAGGCGATAGCGTCGTACATGGTCTGCAAGCGCGCGGGTACGTCGCGCGGGCCGCCGGTGAGTAAGGGAAGTTGACGCGCCAGACGAGGCAGCAGAAGGGACGGTGCCAGGACCTTACTACGTCCCGCCGCCAACTCGATCGCCAGCGGGAGGCCGTCGAGCCGTATACAGATCGCCGCCACGGCTGCCGCGTTATCGTCGGTGAGCGCAAAGCGCGGGTCGACTACCGTGGCGCGCTCAGCGAAGAGGCGCACCGCCGGGGATTCCGCCACGGCCTCAGATGCCTGCGCGTCCGTGCCGGGGAGCGCCAGCGGTGGCACGGGATACTCGCGTTCGCCAGACACACGCAAGGGAGCGCGACTGGTGGCGAGGATCGTCAACTGCGGACACGTCGTCAGGAGCGCCACCACGAGCGAGCCAGCCTCCAGGACATGCTCAAAGTTATCGAGCACCAGGAGCATCGCGGCATCGCCAATGGCGCCGATCAAACTCGACTGGACGGTCTGATCGCCGGACACCCGAACCCCGAGCGCCTGAGTGATGGCCGAGGCGACGAGCTCGGCATCCCGCACGGGAGCGAGCGCAACGAAGGCGACGCCATCGGTGACTTCAGGTGGGAGGTCGTTGGCGACTGCGATAGCCAGCCGGGTCTTGCCGACCCCGCCGGGGCCGGTCAGGGTCAGGAGCCGGACATCGGTCCGCCGCAGCAGGGCGGTGGCCTCGGCGATTTCCCGCTCGCGGGCAAGAAAGGAGGTGAGGGGCAGCGGAAGCCGCCCCAGGGCGCTGGGAGCCCGGGACACGGCACCGATCGATTGGTCGGCAGACGCCGCGGTCTCCTCGTCCATATCGACCGTAGCATCGCCGAAGTGCGCTGTCGGTACCAGCGACCCAAACGATGGAAGGGCAATCGCCGCCGGCCGTCTCATATCGACGGGCCTGGCGCGCTGTTCCGTATTCGCTGCGCCTCGCAGGCGCGAGGCGCACGTTTGCGGCGCAAGACTGACGCCAGCTACGTTTGTGGGGGCACGGCAGGTCGTGCCCCACATCGATGGCGGGATGACACCGGCCGTCATCTGCAAACGACTCAAGCGGATCGTGTGGAGGGAAGCCAGTGACCCAGCGCATCGCCTTCCGCCTCTGGGTCCAACCCGCGCGGCTCGACGAATACAAACGCCTCCACCAGCACGTCTGGCCCGAACTCCTGGCCGATATGCGCGCCGCCGGCATCCGCAACTACTCCATCTTCGCCGACGGCCCGGATCTCTTCGCCTCCCTGGAGTGCGACAACTGGGAATCCACCTCCGCCGCCCTCGCCCGCTCCGACGCCAACCGCCGCTGGCAGGAGTTCATGCGCGGCTACCTCGCCACCCCCGTCGACCCCGACGCCCCCGAACCGCTGCGCATGATGGACGAGGTGTTTCGGATGGAGTGAGGACTAGGGTGATGGGGTGTTAGGGTGATGGGGTGATAGGTGAGCTTGTCGGAAACGCCCGCTCTCACGCCGTTCTCCCTATCACCCTAACACCCCATCACCCTAACACCCCATCACCCTAACACCCTCCCCGGAGGAGAACCGCCATGACCCTGGAACGTATCCCAACCCCGCCCGTAAAGATCGGCGTCTTCGGCATCGGCCTGCACGCGTACTGGGAGCAGTTGCCGGGGCTGAAAGAGCGGCTGGAGGGGTATCAGCGCGAGGTCGAGGACGGGTTGCGGGCCGCGGGAGCGGAGGTCGTCTCTGCCGGGCTGGTCGATACCCCGCCGGCTGCACGCGAGGCGGGCGAACGTTTCCGGCGCGAGGACGTCGACCTCGTCGTCTGCTATGTCGGCACCTACGCCACCTCGTCCCAGGTCGTCCCGGTCGTGCGCGACGTCGGCCGCCCCGTGCTGGTCCTCAACCTGCAACCGACCCCGGCCCTCGATTACGAAGAAGCCGACACCGCCGAATGGCTCGCCAACTGCACCGTCTGTGTCATCCCGGAGCTGGCCGGCGTCTTCACCCGCTACGGCATCCCCTTCAACGTCGTCAGCGGCCTCTTGCGCCAGGACGCCGGTCCGGCCGGGGAACGAGCCTGGCGCGAGATCGGCGAGTGGGTCGCCGCCGCGGGCGCGGCGCGGGCTCTGCGCACCGGCCGCCTCGGCTTCCTCGGCCACACCTACCCCGGCATGATGGACCTCTACGCCGACTTCACCCTCATCGGCGGCGCCACCGGCCTGCACGTCGAACTGCTGGAGATCGACGACCTGCAAGCCAAAGTCGACGCGGCCAGCGACGCGGAGATCGAGCGCCACACGCGGGAAGCCCGCGCCCTCTTCGACATCCCGACCGACACATCCGACCCCGAACGACGCGCCCCCCGCCCCGACGAGATGGCCTGGGCCTCCCGCGTCGCCGCCGGCCTCGACGCCCTCCGCCGCGACTTCGCCCTCGACGCCCTCGCCTACTACTATCGCGGTCTCGGCGGCAACGACGCGGAGCAACTCGGCGCCGGCATGATCCTCGGCAACACCCTCCTCACCGGCCGCGGCATCCCCTGCGCCGGCGAGGGCGACGCTCTCACAGCCATCGCCATGCTGATCATGGACCGCCTCGGCGCCGGCGGCTCCTTCACCGAGTTCGCCGCCATGGACTTCGTCGACGATTTCCTGCTTATGGGCCACGACGGCCCCTTCCACCTCGCCATCGCCGAGGGCAAACCAGCCTTGCGCGGCAAGGACATCTTCCACGGCAAGCGCGGCGGCGGCGTCGCCGTCGAAGCGCGGGTGAAAACCGGCCCCGTCACCATCCTCACCCTGACCCAAACCGCCGACGGCCGCCTGAAACTGCTCACCGCCGAAGGCGAATCCCTCCCTGGCCCCGTGCTCCAGATCGGCAACACCTTCTCCCGCATCGCCTTCTCCCTGCCCCCCGCCGAGTTCGTCAACGCCTGGTGCCGCCACGGCCCGACGCACCACTGCGCGCTAGGGGTGGGACACGTGGCAGGGACGATTGCCAAGGTGGGGAAGATGTTGGGGGTGGAAGTAGTACGGGTGGGGTGAGACGGAGGGAAGAAGGGCGTCGGCGCTGTGGAGAGCCGGCCACTACCTCTCAACCGGGACCAGCGTGACTTTTCCATTCGGGAATACCGCGTTGACCTCCAATTCCCCACCCAAGGCCGCAACGTAGCCGCGGAGCGTGGAGAGGTAGAGGTCTTCTTCGTGTTCAATGCGGGAGATGTTCGCCTGCGTCACCCCAAGGGTTTGCGCCAACGTTTGCTGAGTCACGTTTTGCCGGGAGCGCAGCTCAGCCAGGGTCAACGCATCCTCGATGGCCTGCTTTTCCAGGGCAATCCACGCCCGGCGCTCTGGGTCGGCCTTGACCGTGGCCGCGAGTTCGGAAAAGGGCTTTGTTTTCGGCATCAGAGCAATCCTTCCTGTGTCAACTCCTTGAGATGTTCGTCATCGAGCTGGTCGGCGAACGGGATGAACTCCTGATACCAATCCTGCCAGCGGTTCGTCTTGTCCCCGCCAATAAGCAGAATCGCCATCCGGCGCGGGTCAAACGCGAACAGAATGCGCACATTGCCACCCCTTGGCCGGAGTTCCTTCATGTTCGCGTGGCGCGATCCCTTGATGGTATCGACAAGCGGTCGCCCAAGCCCTGGTCCGTGACGTTCGAGCATCTCGACGGCAACAACGACAGAGTTCTGTTGACGTCGATCGAGTTCTTCAAACCAGGACTCGAACTGGTCGGTGTACTCCACTTCCCACGCCATTAGCCCAATGATAATGCATGGGTTGTAGCATGCAAGCATTCGCTCGGCGTCTGAGCAGACCGATGAACTCGCCCATCTCACAACCATCACCCGCATGCGTTCTATCCACGTAGCACGAAAGGAGTCGTCCATGCTCGCTTACACCGCCTGGGACAGTTTGCAGACCATCGCCCGCCAGTACGACGCCGACCTCGAAATCGCCTTCGATGACCACATCGCGCTCGCCCCGCGCTGGGCGCGTTCCTCGGCAGCGGCGGCCATGCGCCGCCTGACGGAGCGGCTTCGGTCCCGGAACAGGACCGCCTGATCAATCGGAGCCGAGCGATGAACGCCGAAACCGTCGCCGCCTGGGTCGACCGCTACGTCCGCGCCTGGGAATCCAACGACCCCGCCGCCATCGGCGACCTCTTCGCCGAGCACGCCACCTATCGCCAACGCCCCGACGACGAACCGTGGCAGGACCGCGACGGTATCGTCGCCGGCTGGCTGGAGAACAAGGACGACCCCGGCACTTGGACCTTCCGCTCCGATGTCCTCGCCACCACCGGCGACCTGGCCTTCGTTCGCGGCTGGACCCACTACACCGACCCGCCCGACTACCACAACCTCTGGGTGCTTCAATTCGACGACGACGGGCGCTGCCTCGATTTCACCGAATGGTGGATGACGCCGCGGGAGTCGTGAGTCGGAAGTCGGAAATCGAAAGCAGGAGGAGCGAATGGACGCGGCGGAGCGGGAGCGGCTGATCGCTCAATACGAAGATGGGTTCCGGGTCATTGAGGCGGCGCTGGACGGGATCAGCGAGGCTGAGCTCGAAGCCCGCGAAGCACCGGGCGAGTGGAACCCGCGCGAGATCGTCCACCACCTGGCCGACAGCGAGATGACCTCGGCCATCCGCCTGCGCCTCCTCATCGCCCAGGATGCCCCAACCATCATTGGCTACGATCAGGAAGCCTTCGTCGCCAACCTCTTCCCCGACCGCCCCATCGCACCCTCCCTCGCCGCCTTCGCCGCTGCGCGGGACTCGACCGTCCCCATCCTGCGCCGCCTCAGCGACCAGCAGTGGCAACGGGCCGGCACGCACAGCGAGAGCGGTCCTTACGCCGTCGCGGACTGGCTGCGCATCTACGCCGGCCACGCCCACGACCACGCCGACCAGATCCGCCGGGCGAGAGCCACCGTCGCAGGCTGAACCGCACTCCCGTTCGCCCACGCCATCGCCGCAACAACTTCGCGGCGCGATGGGTGTCCATGAACGCGGCGAGCGGCTGAACCCCCTTCTGCGGTAAAAGAGCGCGCAACATCGCATCGCGGTCAGACGGCACCGCCATGACCACAGCGGAGAGCGCCATGCTGACGCACAAAACGACTCGCCGCGGCTTTGTCGGACTCGGCAGCGCGGTCGTCGCCGGGCGCGCAACGCCGGCGCATCCGGTGGTTGCCTCCCGTCGCCTGCCGGTACGGGCGCAACCACTCCCTTTGACTGGCCGCGTCATCTGGCCCGGCGACCCCGGTTACGACGCGGCCCGCCAGACCTTCAACACCCGCTTCGCGCGTTTCCCCGCGGGCATCGTCGTCTGCTCCAGCGCCGCAGACGTCCAGAACGCCGTCCGCTGGGCGCGCCAGCAAGGCATCCCGCTCTGCGCCCGCTCCGGCGGCCACAGCTACGAGGCTTATTCCACGTTGGACGACGCGCTGGTGATCGATGTGGGCGGGTTGACCGCGGTCGTCGTGGACGCGGCGCGCGGCGAAGCGGTCGTCGGCACCGGGGTGCGCATGCTCGATCTCTACCGGCGGTTGTGGGATGACGGGGTAACGCTCCCGGGCGGCACGTGCCCCGGCGTCGGCATCGCCGGGCTGACTCTCGGCGGCGGCATCGGGTTCCTCTCGCGCCAGTACGGACTGACCTGCGACAACCTCCTCGCCGTCGATCTGGTCGACGCGGACGGCGATCCCCTGCGCGCCAGCGCGCAGGACCACCCCGATCTCTTCTGGGCCCTGCGCGGCGGTGGGGGCGGCAACGTCGGCATCGCCACGTCATTCACCTTCCGCGTCCACCCCATCAGCGAGGTGACCACCTGCTCGCTGATCTGGCCCTGGGACGACATCGCGGACGTGCTCGACACCTGGCAGCGCTGGGCCCCTTTCACTGACGATCGCCTCACCGTCGCCCTCGGTCTCCCCTCCTCCGGCACGGGCGTCATCTCCGCGACCGGGCTCTTCACCGGTCCACCCGCCGAGATGCCATCGCTGCTCGCCCCCCTGCTCGCCACCGGGTCACCGGATCCACCCGCAATCCAGACGCTCCCCTACCTGACCGCCGCCGAGCAGTTCGCCGGCCCTCCCATCACGGGACTGCCCTTCAAGAACGCCTCGGCGTTCGCCTCCGCCCCGCTGAGCGCCGCGGCGATCGCCACCCTGGTCGACGAGTTGCGCGCCGCGCCAACCGCCTCCAACCTCGTCGGGCTCTTTCCCCTCGGCGGCCGGGTCGCGGCAATCGCCCCACGAGAAACGGCGTTCCCCTACCGCCGCGCCTTGTTCGACCTGCAATACCAAGCCTACTGGTGGGACCCGGCCGAAGAACCGGCCGACCTCGCCTGGGTGCGCAACCTGCGCGCGGCGATGGCCCCGTACACGGACGGCGCCTACGTCAACTACATCGACGCCGACCTCCCCGACTGGCAAACCGCGTACTACGGCGCAAACCTGGCGCGGCTATCTCAACTCAAGACCCTCTACGACCCGGACAACGTCTTCGGCGGGCCACAGAGCATCCCCCCGACCTCGTTCAGCTGAAACGAAGGCGGGAGGCCAGGTCGAATCCCCCAACGGCCGGTAGAGGCACGGCATGCCGTGCCCAGACGCGGCGACGCGTCTCTTCCGTCGTCCGTACGACTTTCGACTTTCGACTTCCGACTCAGCCAGTTCGGTTCCAGTTCGCAATATTCCAGACAGCGACTCGAACGGCCCGCCAGCGATGTTCTCCTTGTTGAGATCCGCGGCCAACCCGTACTTCTCCGTCGCCCGCTGCACCAGCGGGATGACCACGACGTCCTCTATGAGAATGTCGTTCATCTTGGATGAACAGCTCTGCCGCCCGCTGCGGGTCGGTCTCCCGCGCCGCCTCGTCGTAGAGCGCGTCGTACTCGGGATTGTGGTAACGCGCCTCGTTGAACACCGCCCAGCCGTTCTCCTCCTGCGGGATGTTCTCGCCGTCGTGGCTCACCCAGCGCAGCATGTACGACAGCGGGTAGGGCCCGGCCGGGCTCCAGGCGTACTCGTGCACGTCCCGGTACATGTGATAGAACGTCTGGTCGTTCCCGGCTGAGGTATCGAAGAAGACGATCGCTTCGATCTGCAACAACTCGACGGCGAACCCCATCTCCTCCCAATCGCCCTTGATGACCGCCTGGGTGTTCTGGCGCACCTCACTTTGCGAGGTGGCGAAGGTGAGATTCAGCGGCACGCCGCCCTTCTCGCGCACCGCGCCGTTCAGGGTCCACCCCGCCTCAACCAGCAGGGCGTTGCCCGCATCGATGCCGAACGCCTAACTGGTGTTGGGCGACTCCGCGCCGGCGATGCCAACGAGATTGTTGGACGTCGGCGGCTCACCCGGAAGTCCGAAATAGAAGTTTTCCGAGATCGCCTGCCGATCGACGCCGAGGGCCATCGCCTGCCGCACGGCCTTGTCGCTGAGCACCGGATTGGGCGTCTGCCATTGCGAGCGTTGCCCATCGACCTCTGCCGTCGGGTCAGAAAAGTTGAGGGTGAGGAACTCGACGGCGGTGCCCGGGATGATGACCAGGTCGCCCGCTCCCCCTTCCATCAGCTCGGCGAGAATCTCGGAATCGACTTGCAGGTTCCAGGCGAAGTCCCAGTCGCCCGTTAGCAGCACCGCCCGCGCCGCGGTGGCCGCGTCGTCGCCCCCCTTGAGATTGACCGTGGCGAAGTAGGGATTGTTCGGCTCGCGGTAGTTCGGGTTGATCGAGTACTGAACGGTATCGTTTGGCGCGAACGAGTCGACCACGTACGGCCCCGTGCCGATCGGTGTGATCGCGAACGCCGCCGCCGCCTCGCTCCCCGCGGAAAGGATGTGCGCGGGCAGGATGCCGCCGCTCTGATCGGCGTGGCATCGGGCAGGAAGTGGATCAGCGGCGCAGTCACCAGACAGGCGGCGAGCTGATCCTTGAAGCTGCCGGCCAGATGCATGTTCAGCGTCGTCGGCGCCTGCCACTGCATGCAGGATGCGCAGTTCGCCGCCCGCGCCGCATTCCTGTCCCTCTGTGCCGCTGGTGGGCGCCGCGGCCATCGTTCCGGCCCCCGGCGTCGCCTCTTGCGCGGCCACGTCCGTCAGGCGCAGCAGTCCCAGGGCAACCGGGGCCGCGACGCCCAGCGCCGTCGCCCGTTGCAGAAGGGTCCGCCGCGAGATTCGCCCCGCACGCAAATCCTGATAGACGCTCCAGAGCATGCTGGTCGCTGCCATGTCGTGCTCCTTCATCGCTCGGCGATGGGTCCCGGGTGTGATGAGAAGCATACGACCGCTGCGCTCAGGCGTCTCTGGCGTAGCGCGTGGCCAGCAACACCCCGCTCATTCCGCCCGCGGCGGCACCCACAACGGCTCCCGCTCCGGAGCCTGTTCCAGCGCCCCCAGCAGCGCCTCGTACATCGGCTTCGGTTCCAGCGCATCATCGAACGGCAGCGGCCGTCGCGCCTCCCCATCCTCGCGGGGATAATCCTCCTGCAGCCACGTATAGCGGTCGGAGAGGCCGAAGGTGATCACCGAGGCGACGGCCGGCTCCTGCAACGCCGTGTCGAGATAGAGCCTCGTGGCGTCGGCAATAGCGGCATCCCGCTCGGCCACATCGGCAGGGAGGTCATCGTCCAGCACATCCAGCTCGCTGATGATGATCTTCATCCCGCGCGCGGCAAGGTCCGCCAGGAACTGCCGATAGCCCTCGGCGTCGAAGTTCTCCGCAAATCCAGCCGCCGACAGGTGCGCCTGCACCCCGAAAGCATGAACCGGGGCATCCTCCTCCAGCAACTGGTCGAGCACCAGCAGTGCGTTCGCCCGTCTGTCCGCGGCCGCGTCGAACTCGGAATCGGTCTCGAACCCGAACTCGTTGAGCACCAACGTCGCCTCGGGATCCGCCTCGTGGGCGATCCGGAACGACTCCGCGATGAACGACGGCCCGATCGTCTCGTACCAGGGATAGTCCCGGCGCAGCCCGTCCTCCTCGTGGGCGTCGATCACCTCGTTGACCACGATCCAGCCTGCCACCCGGCCCCGATACCGGCTGACGACCTCCTCCACCGTGCCGTACAGGAGGCTGCTGGCCGCCTCTTCGTCCAACCCCCAGATGTCATCGTCCGTCCACCCCTCGCCGAACCCCTCGTCCCAGACGAGGTGCGCGCCCAGCACCAGTTGCCCATTGGATTCGGCGAAGTCGATGAAGCGGTCGGCGAACTGGAAATCGAGCGCGGCATCCGGTGCCGGCTTCAGCCGCCACCAGAGCAGATCGTCCTCGGTAAAGAGGATGGCCGCCTCGTGGACGACGAGACTTGCGTACTCCGCGTCATCCAGTTGCCAGGTCGTCGCCGAGGTGCCGTAGACGATGCCGTTCTCCCACGCCGGCTGCCACAGCGGCACCCGCGCGAGCGGCACCGGCGTCGCCACCGGAGTGGCGCCCTGGGTCAGCCCGATGGCCGGATAGCCAGCGATTCCCATGGCCCCGGCGCCGGCAGCGCCGCGTAGCATCGCACGTCGGGTCAGCACGAGGTCACGGGTCATGCCGCTCTCTCCTCCGCATTGTCGATCCGCCGATCGCCCCGTTCCGGGCGCCATGCTGTCAGTTACCGCGCCAGATCGCCGCAAGACTCGTGCCCGCGGCCAGAGCTTGAAAAGACGTGCCCGCCCCGGCCAGCAGGCCATCGGCTGGCACCACCCGGCGCACCTAGGTCCGATATTGTGGGGCCTCGACAAGCTCGGGATCGGCCGATTCCGTCTGCGTCATCACCGCGCCATCCGGCAGCACCGTCACCGCGATCTCGCCCCGCTCGCCACTCGCCCTATGGGTGTACGAAAAGGTGATCTCTGCGCTCGTGGCATCCTCCGCCGGTGGGAGCTGCCGCGCTTTGAGCCGCCCCCAGTATCGCTTGTCGCTGTCAAGCAACGCCCAATGCCACCATGCCAGCCGCCGCCTCTCCGCAACCAAGCCCGGTGAAGCACCCAACTCGTCATCCCTACGCCAATTCTGGATACTGCACGGTGCAGTGCGGCTGAACTCACATCGGTCGCGGCGGCTACCGGACCGGTCCATCCCGAAAGCAGTTCATGCCTGAGCTTCCCGACGGCACCGTCACCTTCCTCTTCACCGATATCGAGGGTTCCACCAGCCTCTGGGAACGCGATCGCACCGCCATGCGGTCGGCCGTCGACCGCCACCTGGCGCTGCTCGATCGGGCTATCGCCGCTCACAACGGCGTCCGTTTCAAGACCGTCGGCGATGGCATCCAGGCCGCCTTCCCAACCGCCCCGCAGGCCGTGACCGCGGCACTGGAGGCCCAACAGACCCTCCTCGCCGAAAACTGGGGCGGAGCAGGCCCGCTCCGCGTCCGCATGGCGCTGCACGCCGGGGAAGCGGTCCCGGACGAGCGCGGCGACTACCTCGCCGCCCCTCTCAACCGCCTCTCGCGGTTGCTGGCCACCGCGCACGGCGGCCAGATTCTCCTCTCCCAGGCCGTCCAGCAGTTGGCCCGCGACAGCCTGCCCGCGGATGTCTCGCTCAACGATCTCGGGGACCACCGCTTGCGTGACTTGCTCGAGCCGGAGCGCGTCTTCCAGCTCGCCCACCCCGATCTGCCCGCCGATTTTCCGCCGCTCCGCTCCCTGCGGGCTCACCCGAACAACCTGCCGCTGCAACCGACCCCCTTCCTCGGCCGGGACGACGAGGTAGCGGAGGTTGCCGCGCTCCTGCGTCGGCCCGATGTCCGCCTCCTGACGTTGACCGGTCCCGGTGGCAGCGGCAAGACCCGCCTTGCGTTGCAGGTCGCCGCGGACGCCATCGACGAGTTCGCCGACGGTGTCTTTTTCGTCGCCCTGGCGCCCCTCACCGACCCCGCCCTGGTTCCCTCCGCCATCGCCGCCGCCCTCGGCGTCCGCGAGGAAGGTGGGCGCCCGCTCACCGATCGGCTCCACGAGTTCCTGGCCGCCAGGGATGTCCTCCTCCTGCTCGACAACGTCGAGCACCTCATCGAGGCCGCGCCGCTCGTCGCCGAGCTTCTCGCCGCCGCCCCATCGCTCAAGGTCCTGGCCACGAGCCGCACGCCCCTCCATGTGCGCGCCGAGCGCGAGTACCCGGTGCCGGCGCTCGACCTGCCGCCCCGCAAGCCACCACCCACGGCCGAGCAACTCACCCAGTACGACGCGGTGCGGCTCTTCATCGCCCGGGCGCAGGCGGTCAAGCCGGACTTCGCCGTCGACAACGAGACGGCTCCGGCGATTGCCGAGATCTGCTGGCGACTCGATGGCCTGCCGCTGGCCATTGAGCTGGCCGCGGCCCGCATCCGCATGCTTCCGCCACAGGCCATGCTGGCGCGGCTGGAGCGGCGCTTGCCGCTGCTGACCGGCGGCGCCCGCGACGCGCCGCAACGACAGCGCACACTACGGGACGCCATCGGCTGGAGCTACGACCTGCTCGAACCCGCCGAGCAAACCCTGTTTCGGCGACTGGCGATCTTTGCCGGTGGCTGCACCCTCGAGGCCGCGGAAACGGTCGCGGGCGGACAGTGGGAGACCGAGGGCGAGAATCGGGAGCTGGATGTCTTCGGCGGCTTGGAGCACCTGGTCGAGCACAGCCTGTTGCGCCAGGACGAGCAGCCGGGCGGCGAGCCGCGTTTCCTCATGCTGGAGACGGTCCGCGAGTTCGGGTTGGAGCGCCTGGACGAGAGCGGGGAAGCCGATGAGATCTCCTCCAGACACGCGCGCTACTTCACCGACTGGGTCGCATCCATCGCACCCCACATGAGCGGGCCGCGCCAGGTCGAGCAGATGGGGCAGATGGACGCTGAGCGCGACAATCTGCGCGCGGCCCTGCGCTGGACGCTGCGTCACGATCCGGAATCGGCGCTGCGGCTCGCGGCCGGCCAGCATTGGTATTGGTTCCTGCGTGGGCGGCTCAGCGATGGGCGGGCCTGGCTGGAGCGGGCGCTTGCCGACCCGTCGACGCCCGGCCCATTGCGCATGACGGCCCTCAACTGGACCAGCTTTCTGGCCTGGAACCAGAGCGACCTCGGCGTCGCCAAAGCCCGCGCGAACGAAGCGCTACACCTGGCCGACACGCTTGACGATGTCCGAGGCAAAGGCTGGGCCCTGCTCAATCTCGGCGCCGCCACACGGCTGGCCGGAGACCACCGACGAGCGGGCGAGCTCACCACGCGGGCGCGCGAAGCCTTCCGCGAGTCCGGGGAACGGTGGGGAGCGGCCATCGCGCTGTATGGCCTCGGCAATGCGGCACGGGTGACGGGGCGGATCAGCGAGGCCAGACGGTTGTTCGAACAATCGCTGGCGGAAGTGGCGGTCCTGGGGGATCGCGCGTTCAGCTGTTATGTGCGCGCGGCGCTCGGCGCCACGGTCTTTGCCCAGGGCGATCTCGACTCGGCGAGGGAACTTGCCGAGGTGGCGCAAGCTGATGCCAGGGCACTCGGCTTCCGGCTGATCGAGGGCCAGGCCCTGCATCTGCTCGGCAACATCGCGGTCGCACAGGGCGACCTCGACCGCGCGGCGACACTCCTGCAAGAGGCCGAGACGCACTACCGCGACAGCGGCTCGCGAATCAGCATCGCCCAGAACTACAACGATCTTGGGGACATCCGGCTCAGCCAGGGGGCGTTCGACGCGGCGACGACGCTGTTCGAAGAGGCGCTGGCGATCGCGCGCGAGCGTGGCGACCCCAGCGCCATCGCCCTCCTGCAGGTCAGCCTGGCCGATGCCCTCCTCGCCCGGGGAGACACTACGGCCGCCGCTAGAACCTACCAGGCGGGTCTCACCGCCGCGCGGGAGCTGGCCGATGCGCGCGCGTTAGTCGGCGCCCTCCAGGGCGTAGCGTCCCTCGCCCTGGCAGAAGGTCGGGCGGCACAAGCCGTCCGCCTCCTCGCGGCCGAGGAAGCGTGGCGCGCTCCCGAAGACCTCCACCTCCATGGCTACGCCGCCGAACGCCGCGCCCGGGATCTGGCCGCGGCCGAAACCGAGCTCGGCGCATCTCCCTTCACGCTCGCCCAGGACGAGGGCGCCGCACTACGGCCCGAAGAGGCCGTCACCGAGGCCATATCCATCGCGGTGGAAATCGAGGAGAGAGCACCCGCTTGACGCCTATCATCGTGTCGATATCGGCGCGCTCGCCCTTGCGGTCGGCACAGGATCGCTACGATCCGAACGCCACGCCGGCGATGCCCTCGATCTCCTCCCGCGTCATCGCCGCCTCGTCGAACCAATGGCTCCACAGCGCGGAGAGATCCTGCCCGGAGGCCCGCTCGAACCCTTCCCGCAGTTGCTCCGGCGTCATCTCGCCCCACGCATAGCGGCTGACCAGATCGCGCAACGCCGCCTCGAACGCCGCCGCCCCGATCTCTTGCCGAATGGCGAGGAAACCGAGCGAGCCCTTGCCGTAGGCCGCCGCCGAGCGGCTGGTCTCGTCCATCCCTTCGAGAACCGGCACATCGACCACCGCATCGCCCGCCGCCAGAAGATCCAGCGCCGGGCCAGTTACCCAGGCATCGAGCTGAACCCCCGCCGCTTCGGCGCCGAGCGCCTCATCCAGGTAGAGCAGCGAGGAGACGGTGGCCAACCCCTCCTGGATGTACCCGTGCTTGTTCGAGTCGCCGCCGACCAGGATGCCCCACCACAGGTGCCCCACCTCGTGCGCCACCACTGTGGACAGCCCCTCCGGGTCGTGCGCACCGTAGGTGCCGAGCAGCGCCGGACCATCGAGGAAGAGCAGCCCCGCCCACGCGATGCCCAGCGCCCCGGAAGGATCGGTCTGCACCAGGTCGATCTCCCGCGCCGGGTACGGACCGAAGCGCTCGTTGTAGAAACGCAACGCGTCCGCGGCGGCCTCCAGGGTCTGCTCGGCCACCGCGGGATCAAGCGCGGGCGCAGTCCAGATGGTCAATCGCGCGCCATCGACCTCCCGGCTGAGCGGGGCATGGTCGTTGTCGGCGACGATGACGAAATCGCGCGCCGGCCCGGCGATGAACCGCTGGCCGATCGCGTCCCCCGCGTCCGTCGCCGCCATCTCCACGCCGGTAGCGACAACCTCCAGACCATCGGAGGCGGTGATTCGCACGTCGTAGAACGCGCTCGGCGCATAGGTCGGATCTCCGAACGAGGTCGGTTCCGGCAGCACCCAGCCTTCATCCTCTTCATAGACCGCCAGGATCGGGTACCAGTCGGCCAGCACCCAGGTTCCATTGCGGGTGTCGCGGCTGAAGATGCCATAGGAGCCGGTCGAGTCGGCCGGGACTGTAGCCATGAAATCGAGCGCGATCTCGGCGCTCTCCCCCGGCGCGACGGGGACCGGCAACGGTATCCCCAGCGCGGTGTCGTCCACGGCGAGCTCGGGAACCACCGCTTCGCCATCGACCGTCACATTGGCAACGGTCAACTCCCCCTCTCCGTAATAGAAGGCATTGGGGAAGAGTCGAAACCAGACCTCGCCCAGCGGCTCCGCGGCCGGATTGCGCCAGGTGAGCGCCATCTCGCCGCCGATCGCACCGGTAACCTCATCGATCGTCACATCCATCCGGTAGGCGCTCAGCTCCGCCGCCGCGCGCTCCGCCGGCGCCAGCGCGCCCGGAACGACATCGGCAAACGGATCCGTCTCGCCGGGAACCGTCGCCGTGTCTCGAGCCAGCGCGGCCGTGCTGGAAACCATCGGCAGCAGGAGTGCCACCAGCGTCCAGCGCAGCGCGGCTCGCTTCGCCTCTTCACCTCGCCGCCGCGCCCACGACCACGAGTTCGCCTCGTTCACCGTCGATGATGCCGTCATGCGGATAAGTGTAGAGGTTCCCCGCGCACCGAGCGGCAATGACTTTCGACTTTCGACTTTCGACTGACACCAGGGGTTCCCCGCTCTCACAGACCTGCGTACACTCCCAAGCCATGACCTCCGACCCCGGCCCACCCCCCGCCGATCCCGAGGCGGGGCAGCCCGGCTGGACCGTCACCCTCTACGCCGTCTGGGCCGGCCAGCTCCTCGCCTTGATCGGGTTCTCCTCCCGCGCGGCGTTCCTGCCCTTTTATGTCGGCGAGCTCGGGGTGCCCGACGTCGCCGGGCAGGCGCTCTGGGCCGGCGCCATCAACGCCGCCGGCGCGGGCGTCATGGCCATCACCGCCCCGATTTGGGGCCTCATGGCCGACCGCTACGGCCGCAAACCGATGTTGCTGCGCGGACTCTTCGGCGGCGCCCTCACCGTGGCGCTGATGGGGTTCGCCGTCGCCCCGTGGCAACTGCTGGCGCTGCGCATGCTGGAAGGCGCCCTCACCGGCACCGTCGCCGCTGCCACCGCCCTCGTCGCCGCCAGCGCCCCCCGCAAGCGCCTCGGCTACGCGCTCGGCATGGTGCAGACGGCCGTCTTCGCCGGCGCCTCGGCTGGCCCCCTCTTCGGTGGCTTCGCCTATGACCGCGTCGGTCCCCGCGCCACGTTCGAGCTGAGCGCGGCCATGCTATTCTGCGGCGGCATCTTCGTCGCCCTCTTCGCCCGCGAGCGCTTCGCCCCCGTGGCCCGGCACCCCTTGACCAACGGCGACGACGGCCGCTGGCGACGGTTCCGCACGAGCGGCGCCTTCCTCTTCACCGCTGCCATGCTCACCGTCCTCGCCTCGATCTTCGTCGTCCGCATGGTCTCCATGTCGATGCAGCCGATCATCCCCCTCTTCGTGCAGGAGCTCGCCCCGGACAACCCCGATGTGGCCACGCTCTCCGGTCTCGTCCTCGGCGCGGCCGGGTTCACCAGTGCCCTCGCCGCGGCCTACCTGGGCCGCCTGGGGGACCGCGCCGGCCACCGGCGCGTCCTGGCCATCAGTCTCGTCGCGGCGGGGTTGCTCTACCTGCCGATGGCCATCGTCCGCGATCCGTGGCAACTCGCCGTCTTGCAGGCGCTGATGGGCGTGGCCGCCGGCGGCCTCATCCCGTCCGCCAACGCCCTTGTCGCCCACCTCAGCCCGCTGGAGCGTCGCGGCGCCGTCTTCGGGCTGACCGCCGCCCTCTCCGGGGCAGGCGGGTTCGTCGGCCCGCTGCTGGGGGCCATCCTGGCCACCAGCCTCGGCTTCCGCTCCACATTCGTCGCCGCCGGCGCGCTGCTGCTCGCCGTCGCCGCGCTCGTGATCTGGGTCCAGATCGGCGCGCGCGGGCAACGCGTCGAGTCGCCGACAAGCCAGAGCCGAGCCGGCCAGCCCGCGGGGTGATGCCCCGGCCCACCCGCTCAACCGCCAGACCAGACCTGCGAATCCGTTTTCGGGAACAGGATCGGCAGCAACGCGCGGGCATCGTCCGTGTTGACCGCGCAGTCGGGGTAGGCGCGTTGCACATCGTCCAGTGAGCGAAACCCGAACAGCAGCGGCAGAAAGCTCAATTCGGGAAACAGCGCATCGCCTGCCTCGATCCGATCCGGCCGCCAATCTGCGACGGCAACGCGCCCCTCGTCGAACACGAGGCGAATCCCCGAGTGGAAGAAGCTGATTGTCAGCTCGCCGCTGTAGCCGCCTTGCGGCGATTCTGCCAGCCGCCCCTCCAATGCCGGCGCAATGCGGTTGAGAAACGCCACCAGATCGGGAACTCGGAGATACCACGCATACGGCCGGCCCACCTTCGGCAAACGATCGGCAACGGTGTCGTACAACGGATGGGTCTCGCCCAGGTCGAATACGATGCCCTGATACTCGCCGCCATCGCGGGCCGCGTACTCCACCCCGGTCGCGTCGAGCGCGCGCATCATCCCCGGCGCCACCGCCAGCCAGGGCACGCCGGGCCGGACTTCGCACAGCCGCACCCCCAGATCGGTCCCCCACAGCCGGCGCGAGTGGATCAGCAGACCAACGGGCGGGCCATGACGCTCCCGCGCTTCGATGATGCGGATGTGGCTGCTCGTGCCGTTGCGCTCGTGCCGTCGTTCCAAGTCGAAGCGCCACAGTTCCTCGTCCCGCACGGCGGCGACCACCGCGCGCGCCGCACCCTGCTCGTACATCGCCATGATGAACGGGAGATCGTCGGTTGTGGCCGGGCGCAACGCAAACGGCTCCGATTCGCCAGCTTTCAGCGCGGGCACATTCAGCCCGGTAGGCGCCGCGGGACGCATCGAGGCTGAGCGCCATTTCGTAGCCGAACTGCCGGTAGTACCAGGGAATGCCGGTGATGCCCTGCACCAGCTCGCCACGCGCCGCGCTCCAGCGGTGGACCTCCGCCAACTGCGCTCGCACCAGACCGCGCCGCCGATACTCGGGGTCCGTGCTGACGATATCCGGCTGCCCCACCCTGAACGGCACCCCGTCGTAGGTCCACGTCTGCGAGATGAGGACCATCGAGGAGACGATGCGCCCGGTGGCCATCTCCTCGACCACGGTGAAATCATCCGCCCGACACAGGGGGTGGGCGCCGCTCATGAGATCGAGCACGAAGTAATAGAGACGCGCCGCCGGAACCTCCTCGTCGACGTCGACCAATATGGTCGCGTGGAGCTGGGCCAGTGTCTCGCGATCCTCCAGCCGCGCCTTGCGCAAAAGCAAACCATGACCCAGATCGCGCGGGGCGTCGCTCATCGTCTCTCCTGCCGGCGCTCGTCCCATCAGCTCGCCGGCGTGTCGTGCTGATGACGTGTCCAACCTTCGTCAGTCTCGACCACAACCACCACGTCGAGCGCCACGCCGATCGTCGCCGTCAGCGCCTGACGCAGCGCTGACAGCAGCCTGCTCGCGATCCGGTCGCGGGCCACGGCATTCGGCGCGCCGACGAACAGCGTATCGCCATCCCGCCCGACAAGCGCCGCCGGCCGCAGCCAGGTTTCCAGATCGGCCCGTCCCACGTCGCCGCGTTGCCCCAACTCCGCCAGCGTCGCCGCCCAGACCTGCCGGTTGGACAGCCCGACCTCCTCGATGGCGAAGACCGGAGGCAATGAGCGCGGCGGAGGCACGGTCTCGTCTGGTCGCGCCGTGCGACGGGACTCTCGTCGGGGCTGGTTCGGCTGGGGCGGTTGGGGACCGCTCGGCTGGGGAAAGCCGTCCCGCTCCCAACGCAGCAGGATCTCCCGCAGCCGGCGCGGCGCCACAAACGCGCTCCCCGCCTCCACCGCCTCCCACACTGCTGCCTCCAGCCACCCCCAGCCGGACTCAGGCACATCGTCTCGCACCTTCCCCGCGGTCTCGGCCACCGGCTGAAAGCGAGCCGCAAGGTCGCGCAGGATCTTGCGCTCTGCCGGGGTTGCCGCCCGGTCGTTCGCGCTCTCGAAGGCCCGCAGCGCGGCGGTCTCGCCTGGGCCGTCAGCCGGTGGGCTCGCGCCCGGCCCACCGCTTGGCGCATCCCCTGTCGTTGTCGCCTGCACGATCTTCGCCGCCGGCCGATCCAATCGTTCTGCAATCGTTTGATTCGGTCCGTCTTTCGTTGTTGTCGATGATTGGTGATACGTCGTGTTGGTCGGTTCAACATCGGTTGCCTCAGCTTCGTTGACCGGAGCAACGCTGCTTCGCCCGATCGTGCCCGAACCTCTGTTGGTCCCGGCAACATCCACCCCCAAACCAGTGTTGGCGTTTGCAACAAAGATTTTCTCATCAACCTTGCTATTGACACCGCTGCTGTCATTGCCGCTGGCGCGCGTTGTCGCGCCGTCACCGTCCGCGGGCACAAAAAATGGCGTCGCGGAGCCGGTTTCGCCGGAGTCGTCCGGCGCGGGGGCGCTCCCCTTGCGCGCGGCGTGCCCGGCGCGGGTGCGAGCGGAGGCGCGATTCTCCTCGGCGGCGGCCTTCGCGGCAAGCTCTTGCCAGACCGGCGTGGCGCGCACCTCCGGCAGGATACGGCCCCAGACGTTGTCCCCGTCGATCGGCGCGAAGCGGGGGGAGAAGACGCGCCGCACGTAGCGGTAGACGGAGCGGTCCTTCGCCGCCAGTTCCGCCACGCGCAGCACGTCCGGCGTGCTCAGGGTGAAGTCGTCGCCGTGGTCCTTGACCCGGTAGAAGTTGTGCGGCACCTTCCAGCGCCGCCCCTGGGGATCGGCGCGTACCACCATCTCCTTGCGGATCTCGATCAGGTCGAGCGCCACCAGGATCTTGTTGATCGTGATCAGCTCGGCGCGGTCCTCGCCGTAGAAGTCGGCCTCGCTTTGCTGGGAGGGGAAGGCGTAGCCGCGATGGGGCGACTCCTCGCGGCGGTCGGTCCAGACCGTGTAGGAGTTGAGCAGCCCCACCCCCTTCAACCCGATCAGCGGCGCGTACTGGGTGACCAGCGCATTCCAGTGCCAGAACCAGCCCCGCCGCCGCACGTCTTCCCCGCCGAGGGTCGCCTCGGGGACGGGGGCGAGCTGGGGTTCTTCGGGGTGGCCGCCGGGGCTGGGACTTATCCCCTCTTTCTGGGCAACCCTCACCCCAACCGCCGCCCCGAGGGCACCCGGCCCTGTGCGCAGGGAGAGGGGCTTTTTCGGCGCCGCGCCGCGGCGTTGGTCCCGTGACGAGGTCACGCGGACTCCCCGCCCCTCGGGGGGGACGCAGAAGCCGGCCATCGAACGTCGGAACCCCGTCGGACACCCGACACCCGGTATTGACACGCCTCCCGAGGCATGCTTAGATTCACGGAGTCGCCTGGGTACAAGCAACCCTCCCTTGGCGGGGAACGCGGCGGCACATCTGGCGCTCGGTGGGCTCGAACAGGCGGTTTGGCGACGGTCCGTTCGAAACCCGGTTAGCGCGTCAGGTCAGGAACCCGGTAACGGGTTCGGGCAAGGTCACAACCGAAAGACCGGAGAAAGGCTGGCGTTGGCGCGCCGGCCTTTGTCGTTCTTGCGAGTCGGAAGTCGGAGGTCGGAAGTCGGAAGTGAGCGCCTTCCGTCCCTACGCCCGGCGGCCTGAACCCCGCAGCGGGTCATCGGTCAGTCTCGTGATTGCTTCTCTCCTCCGGCGCGGCCGATTGCGCCCGCCGCGCCATCCTCCGTCGGTCTCAGTCCGTCGCCGGTCGGCCGAGGCGGTCGCGGATCTCGCGGATCCCGACCCCCTCCTCCCGCCAGCGCAACACGGCGCGCAGGGTCTCCAGTTCGGCGTCGTCGAAGAGCAGGTAGCCGCTCCCCGTGCGCAGCGTCGGCTGGACAATGCCCTCGCGCAGGAAGAAATCCATGTGGGTGCGCGGCAGCCCGGTCAGCGCGCGCAGATCGCCAGTCATGTAGAGTCGGCCGGCCTGTCCTCGTTCCGGCACCGTCCAGGTGCGACCCAGCCCGGTTTCCGGGGCGATGTGTTCGGTTGCCACGACTTCGCCTCCCGGCTGCTCTCGCCTTGCTGCCACCGCGTGCCGGTCCAGATGAGATGGCGGCGGATCGGTCCTCGTCAGCGGCGGGAGTCCTCCCCTCCGCTCTGCAACTGCATAGTAGGTCTGGGAGCGAAGGAAGTAAACGGTGTGCCCCATTGGCACGCGCCGAAGGGGACCTTCGGGTCGGTTTGACTTCGTTGGCACAGTGGTGAACGGACACTTTGCCTGACTTGGCACGGAGATGTACGGACACCAGGGCGCTGAATTGGCCGCGAGTCAATCGCGTGGGGGCGTACGTCGCAGGGCGGCTTGGGCATCCGACTCTCGCCTGTGCCTCTGGCCGGCGTGTGACGGCACTCCAGAAAACTTCAGCAATGCATAAAAGCGCATCGGAGATTCGGGCCGTGCCGCAGTCGAGTCACCGTTTGGCACCGCTTGGCACACGGTCTGGGGCATGGCAGATCGGGGCGATCGCGTCGAGGTGACCGTGTAGCCCGAATTAACCGGGGGCTGGGCAAGCCGGAGAGTCGGGCTGGCGGATCGCTCGCAGGTAGCCCGTCTCGGCTATCTGATGACGCGGAACCTGAGGCTGGTGCGTTGTCCGATGGCGTCCATCGTGGTTCGCCCCAGGCGGGTAGGTGCGTCGTCGGTGGTGTCGAACAGGCGAAGGCCGGCGCCCAGCAGCACCGGCATGATGTCGATGTGCAGCTCGTCAACCAGTCCCGCCCGCAACATTTGCCGAATGACGTTCGCCCCACCAACAACCTGAACCGCCTTCTCCCCGGCGGCGGATTTCGCCTGGGCAACTGCTTCGGCAACATCTCCGCTCACAAAGGTGAACGTGAGCCGCTCGTCCTGCTTCGGCGGGGTGCGCGGGGGATGGTGCGTGAGCACGAAGATGGGGACCTGGAACTCGTAGCTGCCGACGTACGAGTCGGGGTCGCCCATCTCGAACGTCTTGCGACCCATGAGCACGGCGCCGGTCTCCTCGATGATGGCGCTCATGAATTCGGAACCTTGGAGGTCCGCGAAGTCCAGGTAGAGCAGATTGAGGTTGCCTTCGGGATCGGCGACGAACCCATCGAGTGACATGCTCATCCCGGCGATCACGATTCCCATGCGAAGCCTCCTTTCGCGCTGGGCTGCTGGCCCGCAATGGTTGATTGGTCCCGTTCGACTTCGACAACCGATGTCTTGCGCCCTACCCCTCGAATAGACTGTATCCGTGACTGATCCGAGCCGAATCCAGCCCCGTTTTACGGGGCTTTCGTTGGGGCAGCCGGATGGCTTTGAGCCTCCGGCGGGGCGGGCGAGGCTGGCAACAGCGTTCCCTGATTGGGCTTTCGCTGCCATGTCGCCTGACCCCAAAGGGATCAGGCTGACTTAGCGATAGCACCCTGAAGGGCGCTGCAGAGGTGGCGCATGCGCTCAACCGTCCAGGTCGATGCCTTGGTCCGTAGCAAAATCGCGCAAATTCTGCGTTCGCCCCGCTCGATACTCGGCCAACGCGTGTTCGGCACGAGCGTCGAATGGATTCTCGCGTTGCATGGGGCGGAGCACAATGCCCTGCTCCTCGGCGGCGACCACGAACGTATCCCCAGGCTCAATGCCGAGTGCCTTGCAGAGGCTCGCCGGCAGCGTGAGTCGGCCAGTCGTATCGGCTTTCACCGTCTGCGTCTTGGCCACGGGGCGAATCCCTTCGGTCAAGCGGTAGGACAAACACAGAAACGCCGACAGCCGCTTGCGCAGCCATCGGCGCTCCGTCCTGAGGCCCCAGTGGCTTCCGACGGATAAATCCGTCGGAACCCCGGTGACCGGTTCGCCGCGCCGATTGCTCGGCCGCTCCCCGATCGAACGCTCGCCAGCCGGTGTTCGTGTGCCGCCTGCCGTGCGCCCGGTCCGCGACATTGCTGCCGCAAACCCTGGACCGTCACCACATTGGTGGACAAGCCACCAAAGACTAACGGTGTTGCCACCGCGACGGGATCGGTCCCCCGGGAGTCGTCGGTCAGCCATTGCTGGCAAGTCCGACTTCTGCCTTGGCTTCCGGATTGCTCCGGCCGCCTCTCCGCTTGCGCGGCCCCCGGTGCTTCAGTACGTACACTCTACATCATCGTGACACAGTGTCAAGAGGGTAAGCGGGACAATTTTCCCGGATCGCCGAAATTGGCCCTCTGAAGGGCTGCACTGCGTACGGTCGGTCTACGGAATCGGCGGCGAGCCGAACGCTCTCGATGCCGCGTGCGACCGCCCAACCGGCCCCTACGGCATCGGGGACGCCGCGGGCGTAGCGACCTGGGCTCGGTTCGGCGCCAACCTTTCCAACTCCGAATCCTCCAGCAGCCGTCCGTTTGCCACGACAGCCGCGATGCGCGTGGTGTTGGCGATGTCGGCCAGCGGATCGCGGTCGAGGAGGACCAGATCCGCCAGCTTGCCGCTCTCCACCGTTCCCAGGTCGTCGCCCCACCCTACGGCGTCTGCCGCGTTGCGGGTTGCCGCCTGGAGCGCTTCCAGGGGGCTCAGTCCCGCCTCCACCAGCAGCCCCAGCTCGTCGTGCAGGCTGAATCCGGGCAAGACGTACGGCAACCCGAGGTCGGTGCCGGCCAGCACCGGCGCTCCGGCCCGCTGCATCGCCCGCGTGATCTCCGCGCCGACTTCCAGCGACCGCCGCGCGACCGCCGGATCCACGCTCGTGCCTTCGGCCGGGGCGGCATCCCCTTGCGGCATCCACGCGGCGGTGACCTCCGGCGGCAGGTAGCGCAGCCGCGGGTCAGCGAGCAGTTCCGGCTCCCCGGCCCGCGCCGCGATCTGTCCGATAATCAGCGTCGGGGAAAAGAAGGTTTCGTTGGCCACGAAGCGCTCCGCCAGCGCCGCGGCCTTCTCGGGCGAGAACGTCTCCAACAACGGCGGCAGGGCAGCGAAGAACGTGGCCGCGTACGCCTGCACCGGCTCTGGGCCTTCCGCCGCGGCGCGCAGTTTGGCCAGCATCGCCTCCTCGTCCGTCGAGCAATACGGCAACATCGAGTCGCTGTAGTGCTCGACGTTGCGTTGCCCGGCATCCGAGGCCTCCGTGGCCGTCACCGCGATCGGGACGTGACCGGCGAAGGGAAGCTCGCGCTCGTTCGCGGCGTCCGCGATGGCGAAGAATGCCTCCCGCGGCAACAGCGTGTAGACCTTGGCAAAATCGGCCCCGGACTCGGCGATCGTCGCGACCGCCTGACGAGCGTCCTCGGCGGTCCCGGCGCGCAGCGCGAAGGGCCAGACCGGAGTGGGACCGTCGACCATCATCCCGGCCACGATGCGCGGCCCGACGCTCTCCCCGGCGGCGATCACGGCGCGTACGTCATCGATGGCGTCCATGGGGAACGTGCCGCCCATGTCCCGCACGCCGGTGACCCCGTTGGCGACGAGCAGCGGCAGATAGACATCGGGTTGCCAGGGGAAGACGAAGCTGTGGACGTGGGCATCCCACAGACCGGGGATCAGAAACCGCCCCGCGCCGTCGACCACGCGCACCCCCGCGGGAGCCTCGGCCGTGTCCGCGGGGCGAATATCAGCGATCCGCTCGCCCTCGATCGTCACCGTCATGTGCGGCAGTGGGGGCGACCCCGTGGCGTCGACGACCGTCACGTCGGCGATGGCGGCGACATCCCCGCTCCGGGCGTGAGCGCCGGGCACCTGGTGTGCGCGGCCTTCGTCACCCACGGCGAATGACGTGGCTGACTGGCCGAGGCTTGCGCCCAGTGAAACCGTTCCCGCCACCAGTCGCCTGCGGGTGATCCGGCCGTGCATCTCGCGGCTCATTGGGCATTCCCGGTCGTGGGCCGATCCGCCGGGCACCGCCATTCATGCCACGGCGGACCCGGGCGGATACCGGCGACCCCTGCGAGAACCGTGCCACGCCAGCGAGAATCGTTCCCTCGCTGCCCCGCGCGCACCGTCACCCTGTTATGCTGCACGCTCACCGAGATTGCCGTGCCGGCAGCGCGAGACCCGCCGCGGCTCGCGTCAATCGGCGAAATCTTCGGCGTGGAGATCGTGGCAAGGAGGACGCGATGACGCAGTCTCGTTCCCGCTCGTCTCAGTGGTGGCGCATCGCCGCGCTCATCGCCCTGATGGCGCCGCTATTCTTCGGTGCCGGCATCGCCCGCGCCCAGGACGCGGAGAGCACCCCGGAATCAGAGGCCCCCTACTACTCCGACACCCAGGGCCCGCCGCAGCCGGGCGGCGTCGCCAACTTCCTCCTCTATCGAAGACCCCGACAGCCTCAACCCGCTCGTTGGGCAGACCAGCATCGCGGCCCAGGTCTCGACCGCCATCCTGGAAGGGCTGACCTACCACGACCCGGACGGCAACTTCCAACCCGCCCTGGCCGCGGAGCTGCCCACCCTGGAGAACGGCGGCGTCTCCGAGGATCTCGCCACCGTCACCTGGAAACTGAAGCCGGACGTCCTCTGGTCCGACGGCACACCGTTCACCTCGGCCGACGTCAGGCACACTTGGGAGGCGGCGCGCGACGCGGCCAACGGCTCGGCGGTCGCCAGCGAGTACGAGCTGATCACCGACGTGCAGACGCCCGATCCCGAAACCGTGGTGGTCACGTACTCGGAGTTCAACGCCGGCTACCTCGACCAGTTCCCCTGGATCATGCCCCAGCATGCCACCGGCGCCCCCGAGGAGATGGCCACCTGGGACTTCAACCGCAGCCCGATCGGCACCGGCCCCTTCGTGCTGCAGGAGTGGGCGCCGGGCGAGTTCCTGGCCGCCGTCAGGAACGAGAACTACCGCGAAGAAGGCAAGCCCTACCTCGACGGCATCAACTTCCTCGTCGTCCCGGCCGAGGAGGCGCGCACCGCGCGCATGATCGAGGGCGACGGCGACGTGATGCTCTGGGCCGGCAACGAGGCCGAGGAGCAGATCGAGGCGGCCAGCGCCGGCATGGGCCGCATTGCCCCCGGCATCTGGGTCGTGCGCATGTGGTTCAACCTCTCCCAACCGTTCGACGGAGATCCAGGGGTAGAGCCTCCGCACCCGATCCTGGGCGACTTGCGCGTCCGCGAGGCGATGACCCTCGCGGTCAACCGGGACCGGATCATCGACGAGCTGCTGGAGGGAGAGCAATTCCACATCGACTCCCCCTTCGCCGTCGGCTGGATGAATTGCGAGGTCGAGCCATTCACCTACGACCCCGAAGCCGCCCAGGCGCTGCTTGACGAGGTCGGCTGGCGCGACGAAGACGGCGACGGCATCCGCGAGGCGCACGGCGTCGAGGGCGTCGAGGACGGCACCCCGCTGAGCTTGATGATGAACGGCTACACCGGTTTCTCCGACCTCGAGCTGATTGAGCTAGCCATCCAGGAAGACCTGCGGGCGGTCGGCATCGACACCCGCCTGGAAAACCAGGAGTTCGCCGTCATCTTCGGCACCTGGGCCGACGGCTCGCCCCGCCTCTTGGGCGATTTCGACATCCTCGTTTACGACGCCGGCTGGTTCGCCGAGCCCGGCAAGGACATCGTCCTCGATCACCACCCCGACCAGGTGCCGAGCGAGGAAACCCCCGGCGGCCAGAACACCGCCCGCTGGGTGCGCGAGGACGTCGGCGAGTGGATCGACGCCGCCAACTCCAGCCCGGACGTTGAAGTCCGTCGCGAGAACTTCTGCAACGTCGCCGACGCCCACCGCGAGGACATCCCCACCTTCCCCATCCTGCAATTCAGCGAGGGCAGCGTCTACGCCAACCGCCTCCACGGCTACACCGTCAGCACCTGGGAGTACGCCACCTGGGACGCCGAGAATTGGTGGGTGGAACAGGAGGGTGACAGGGTTACGGGGTGTCAGGGTGACAGGGCTTCGTTCTCCCTGACACCCTGACACCCTGACACCCTGAGACCTTGACACCCTCGAGGGCGCCATGGCCGCGTTCGCACTCCGCCGCATCATCGGGGCGATACCGCTGCTGCTGTTCGTCAGCGTGGCGGTGTTCGCCCTGCTGCACGCCGCGCCCGGAGGACCGACCGGCGCCTACATGCGCCGCGGCAACATGAACGCCCCGGACCTGGCGGCGCTGGAGGCGCAGCTCGGCCTCAACGATCCTCTCCCGGTGCAGTACGGCAAGTGGTTATCCCGCGTGTTGCAGGGCGACCTCGGCATGGCGGTCACCACCAAGCGCCCGGTCTCGGTGGAAATTCTCGATCGCCTGCCCAACACGCTGACCCTGATGGCCGTCGCCTGGGGGGTGACCCTGCTCGTCGCCATCCCCATCGGTATCTACTCCGCCGTCCGCCAGTACTCCAAGTTCGACCATGCCGTCACCCTGCTCACCTTCGTCGGGCAGTCGATCCCCATCTTCTGGTTCGGGCTGATCCTGCTCCTCGTCTTCTACATGCGGCTGGAGAACCCGTTCACCGGGGAGGCGCTGATGCCCGCCGGCGGCGTGGCCACCATGGGCGCGCCGTTTTCGCTGGCCGACCGCATCCACCACCTGATCCTGCCGGTGACGATGCTCGCCGCCGGCTGGGTGGCCTGGTATTCCCGCTTCCTGCGCGCCTCCATGCTGGAGACCATCCACCAAGACTACGTGCGCACCGCCCGCGCCAAGGGGCTCGATGAGCGCCTGGTCACGTTGCGCCACGCCTTCCGCAACGCGGCCATTCCGCTGGTTACCTTGATGGCCCTCGACGTCCCCTTCCTCTTCACCGGCGCCCTCTTCACCGAGGTGATCTTCGCCTGGCCGGGGATGGGAAGGCTCTTCTACGCCGCCGCCGAGCGCCGCGACTACGGATTGCTGATGGCCATCATCATGATCACTTCCGTGCTGATCATCCTGGCCAACATCCTGGCCGACATGCTCTACGCCTGGCTCGACCCCCGGATCCGCCTCTCGTGAGCGCCTCGACGCCCCTCACCCCCAGCCGCCGCCCAGAGGGCGCCCGGCCCCTCGGAGCGGGGAGAGGGGAGAAAGCCCCCCTCGCCCATCGCAATGGGCGAGGGGGGTTGGGGGGTGAGGGCACGCCGCGCCGCCACGACACCATGCTCGATCTGGTCGTGCGCCGGTTCATGCGCCACCGATTAGCCGTCGCCGGACTCGTCGTGCTGACCATCCTGATCATCTCTGCCGTGCTGGCCCCCGCCATCACCATGGACCCGGACGCCCTCTCCGTCTCGGAGCGCAAGCAGGGGCCATCGCTGGAGCACCCTTTCGGCACCGACGAAGCCGGACGCGACATCTTCGCCCGCACGCTGCATGGGGGCCGCATCTCGCTCACCATCGGGTTGGCCGCCACCCTCGTTGCCCTCGCCATCGGCACGGGGCTCGGCGCCGCAGCCGGCTACTTCGGCGGGGTGCTCGACGCCCTCCTGATGCGGCTAACCGACGCCTTTCTCTGCTTTCCGCAGCTCTTCGTCCTCATCGTGCTCGGCACGCTGATCAACGCCACCGCGCTGCGTTTCCTGCAGGGGAGCATCGTGCCCATCGCCTTCGTCATCGGCGTCCTCTCCTGGATGGGGTTGGCCCGCCTCGTCCGCGCCACCTTCCTCAGCCTCAAGGAGAAGGAGTTCGTCGAGGCGGCCCGCGCCGCGGGGGGCGGCAACGCGCGCATCATGCTCCGCCACGTGCTGCCCGGTGCGGTCGGCCCCATCGTCGTGCAGGCCAGCCTGCTGGTGGCCGCCTCGATCATCGTCGAGTCGGGCCTGAGCTACCTCGGCTACGGCGTGCAGCCCCCCACCGCCACCTGGGGCAATCTGCTGCGCGACGCCCAGCCCCACATGCAACAACTTCCCATCTTCGCCATCGCCCCCGGCATGATGATCTTCCTCA
Source organism: uncultured Chloroflexia bacterium (assembly GCA_963762985.1). GTDB lineage: Bacteria > Chloroflexota > Chloroflexia > Thermomicrobiales > UBA6265 > JACCXM01. Next base: position 29,128 of record CAVXMK010000024.1, on the reverse strand, counting down.
CCGTCATCAGCATCAACTTCGTCGGCGACGGCCTGCGCGACGCCCTCGATCCATATGGACGAAGGTGACATAGGGTAATGGGTTGTAGGTGGTAGGTTGTGGGTGGTTGGCGCCGGACAGCGTCCATCACGATCTCGGCCTATAACCCACAACCCGTAACCCTTTACCCACAATCCCTAACCCAAAACCCATCCCCCCATAACCCAATTACCCTATCACCCCCGTTCCCCCTCTCGTATGATGCGAACGATCATTTGAACGGTTTCTCGTGAGTGATGCCGTGCCGCCTGAGTTGCCTTCTTCCAGCCCCGAGCCGGTTCGGCTCCGTTCGGTTCCCATCGAGCGGGTCCAGCCCAGCGCCGTCGCGCCCGGCGTATCGCGCACGATCCCCAAACCCCTGACCTCGCTCATCGGCCGCGAGGACGATGTCGCGGCGGTGCGCGCCCTGATCGAGGATGAAGGCGTTCGCCTCGTCACCCTGACCGGCCCCGGCGGCGTCGGCAAGACCCGGCTGGCCCTGCGCACTGGCGAGGCGCTGGCGGCGGCGTTCCCCGACGGCGTCGTCTTCGCCCCGCTCGCCGCGATTGTCGACCCCGAACTCGTCCTGCCCTCGATCGTGCGGGCTCTTGGACTGAGGGAGGATGCCACCCGATCCACGGCCGAGGTGCTCGCCGACGCCCTGCGCCAGAAGCAACTGCTCCTCGTGCTCGACAATTTCGAGCAGGTCCGTTCGAGTGCCGCCCACGTCGCGGCGCTGCTGGCAACCTGCCCCGATCTGGTGATCCTGGTCACCAGCCGCGCGCTGCTGCACATCGCGGGCGAGCAACGATTCCCGGTCTCCCCGCTGGCCCTGCCGGAGTTCGTTCCGGCCGGACCCGGGTCGCCAAGGGCGACCCGGATTGCCGCCGCGCCCGCGGTACAGCTCTTCGTCGCCCGCGCGCGGGCTCTCGACCCGGCCTTCGCCCTCGACGAGGACAACGCGGCCGCCGTCGCCGCCATCTGCCGCCGCCTGGATGGGCTGCCGCTGGCTATCGAGCTGGCCGCGCCACGCATCCTGGTGCTCTGCCCCGGCGAGCTGCTGGCGCGGCTGCGGCCCGCCCTCCCGCTGCTCAACGAGGGGCCGGAGGACGCTCCGGATCGGCTGCGCACCATGCGCGCCGCCATCGCCTGGAGTCACGATCTGCTCACCCTCGACGAGCAGATCCTGTTCCGCCGCGTGGCCATCTTCGTCGGAGGGTTCACTCTGGAGGCGGCGGAGTGGGTGTCGGGTGGTGGGTGTCGGGTGTCGGAAACCACGACCATCGGCCGCCCTCCCGACACCCACCACCCGCCACCCGACACCCTCGCCCTCGTCGCCACGCTGGTCGACATGAGTCTGTTGCAACGAAGCGAAGCAGCGGGGGAAACGCGCTTCGGGATGCTGGAGACGATCCGCGAGTTTGCGCTGGAACGATTGGCGGAGAGTGGCGAAGCGGAGGCCATCGCGGCGCGCCATGCGTCGTGGTTCGTGCACATGGCCGAAGACATCCGACGTTCGGGCCGCTTGTCCCACGGGCGCGGACTGGCCGCTCTCGAGGCAGAACATCCCAACTTGCGCGCGGCGCTGAGTTGGCTGCTCGACCATAACGAGACGACATCCGCGCTGCATCTGGCTGCGCAACTGGCCGAGTTCTGGCTGCGCCACGTCCAGAACTGGTCCGAGGGCCGGGCTTGGCTGGATCGGGCACTGGCGCGCGATGCGGAGGCGCCGACGGTGGCACGGGCGGAGGCGCTGGTCGGGCTCAGCATGCTGCATTGGCCGCAAGGTCAGTACGGACGGGCCATCGAGTTGCTGGCCGAGGCGGAGGCCATTGGCCGCGCCGTCGACGACGCCGGGGCGGTCGCCTACGCCCGGCTCCACCAGGGGTACGTCGCGCTCTATCGGGGTGAGTTTGCGCAGGCCGCCGCGCGCGGCGAGGAGGCGTTGGCGACCTGCGCGGCGATCCCGCAGGGCTTCAGCTGCAATGGCGCTCTCTGGTTGCTGTCGCGGACGGCATTGGCGCGAGGACAAGACGACCGCGCGGCGGAGTTCTACGCACATCTGCTGGCGGCCGCGAGCGCGGAGGGTGACGAAATCAGCATCGCCAACGGGCACGTTGGGCTGGCGATCCTGGCCGAACGCCGCGGCGACTGGAACCACATGCTGGCGCACTTCACGGAGGCGGCGGTCGTCTGCCGGAGCATCGGCGACGTGACATTCACCGCCTATAGCATCGATGGGGCGGCGGCCGCCGCGGCGGCGCTCGGCCGGCTGGAACCCGCCGTGCGGCTCATCGCCGCGGCCGCCGCATTGCGCGGGGCGGTCCCGGCGGCGCCGACGCCGGACCCGATCGACCCGCAACACCAGAAAAAGGTGCTGGCGGCGGCGCGTGAGGCGCTGGCGACAGAGCGCTTCGCCGCGATATGGGCGGCCGGGTGCACATTGTCCCTTGACGAGGCGATCGCCGAGGCCCTGGCCCTGGCGCGTCCGGTCGATGCCGCCGGGCCGGAGCGCCTCAGCGCCCTCGCCGGGCTGACCGTGCGGGAGCGTGACGTCTTGCGCCTGCTGGTCGGCGGCATGACCGACAAGGAGATCGCCGCCGCGCTCGGCATCGGCCGCCGCACCGTCTCCAGCCACGTCGAGGCCATCCGCGCCAAGCTGGACGCCCCCTCCCGCACCGCCGCCGTGGCTATCGCCATGCGTGACAGCCTCGTCTGAACCCGTGTCCTCCGATCATCGGTACCGCCATCCCCGGAAAAATGCGGCCTCACTCGCTGGCGCCCGCTGCGCGAATTGCGGAGGCCCGCCGCGCTTGTCGGGCGCAGTATTGAAGTCGCGTTTGACATCCGTCTTCCTGCGGCGCCTGGGCCGCGGGGCGGGGCCGCTGGCGCAAGAACCCAACCTGAAGGCGACGGAGCCCGCGTCTGTTCAGCCAGTTCCGAAGGCAAGGGCACGGGGTGCATGGCGCACTGTCGGTGGATCGTTGTCCAGGGGCGCCGTTGCTCCCAGATGATGCGTCGCGCCGCAGCCGTCCGATTCGAGGCTGGATGCCGCGCTCCACGTGGAGGTTAGAGCCGTGGAAGCAGAGGCGTTCGACACCTGGACGCGTTTGTTGGGCAGAGCCGCGGTGCGGCGCGGCCTGTTTGGTGTTGCCGCCGGCCTCGGGCTGACCGCGGTGGCAGGCGCCCTCTCGCCGCCGGCAGACGCGAAGAAAAAGAAGAAGAAGAAAAAGAAGCCTCAGGCTTGCCTGCAATGCGGCTGCAACGACGGCTTCAAGCGCTGCGGCGACGAGTGCATCCCCAACGCCGACTGCTGCACGAACGATCTGCCGGGCTGTTCGGACAACCGGGCCTGCTGCCTCGAGGGCGGCAAAGGCGTCTGCCGCAACACCGACGCCGACGATAATCACTGCGGCGGCTGCGGCAGCGCCTTCGCCTGCAACGACAATGAGCAGTGTATGGACGGCGCCTGCCAGCCGGTCTGCCAACCGGAATGCCCGGCCAGCCGCGCGTGCCTGGCGGACCTGCGATCCGGTGTGGGAACCTGTGCCTGCTCCACGCACGAACAATGCCGGGACGAGCGGAACCCCGGCGGAAATGTTTGCTTGTATGCGAGCGGGAACAGCGGCCCCAAGATTTGCCGCTGCAACGCCAACACCTGGTACGGGGGGTGGGCGCCCGAGAAGGACGCGCCCTGCGCCCCGGGTGAGCCGTGCTCCAACTGCTGCACGAATCAGTACTGCCGGGACGTGTTTGCGGAGAGTCCGGGCTTTTCGAGCTACGTCTGCGCCCCCGCCCCCGACAATTCCTATTGGCCGCGGTTCTGCTGCAAGCGCAGTTGGGAGTTGTGCGACGACTGGTCGCAGTGCTGCAGCGGCGATTGCCTGCACGCGGGGTACGACGCGGTGACGGGCGAGGCGCAGTACCGCTGCCTCTGCACGCCCCCTGGAACCTCCTGCCGGACCGACCTGGAGTGCTGCCGCGGCAAGTGCGACGTCGAGACCGAAGCGTGCCTCTGTTTCCCCGTCGAGCACGAATGCACGGAGGATGTCGAGTGTTGCAGCCAGTACTGCGACGACACGACCAACAAGTGCGCCTGCGAGCAGGAGCCCTGCGACTGCGCGCTCCCCATGGCCCCATGCACGGAAGACGGCGACTGTTGCCGTGGGGTGTGCCGCGACACGAACCGGTGCGCCTGAGGTTCTGCTGAGCGGCGTTAGCGAACTGGAGCGGGGCCGGTGACGGTTGCCGCGATCCACGATGCGCGGAGGCAATCGCCGCCTGTCAAGAGCCTGGATCAGTGAAGGCCGTCGTCCCCCAAGTGGTTGTCGTGGCCGTGCGGAGAGGTATGGCGCGACGGGCTCGTTTGAGACAGCAACTCAGTTCTGGAATGGGGGCCCCCGGAAGAATCCGGAGAGGCATCGTGGCTCGTGCTGCGTGCTTTACGGAGGCGTGTCGCATCGCGGGGGTCCATGATCGGAGGTGCTCTGGAAAGCCGTGCGCATCCGTCGGCGTCGCCGTCGGAGCGTGACGATTCGTTGCGACAGCCGGTACGGGAGGGAATCCTGTGGATCCCAAACAGTTCGACACTCTCGTTCGCACCCTCGGCTCCGGGGCCTCGCGCAGGTTTGCGTTGCGCGCGGCCATCATTGGTCTCATTGCGCCGCTGCTGCCGGGTGGCACGGAGACCGAGGCGAAGAAGGGCAACGGCAAGCGCCGCGGCGACCCTGGCCGGGCCACTCGCAAGGGCAAAGGGCGCGGAAACGCTCGCGGCAAGCAGAACCGGAAGAAGCAGGGCCGCGTTTCGGCGAACGGTACCGGCGGCGGTGGGGAGTGCCGCGAAGCGGGGCATCCCTGTGAAGGCAACCAACGCTGCTGCGAGGATCTGGTCTGCATCGTCAGCGGGCCGGGCAACGCCGAGCGCTGCACGCCGTGCGGAGCCGCCAGTCAACCATGTTGCGACGACGATGAATGCGGCGAAGGGCTCCACTGCGACGACGGCGAGTGCGTCGGCTGCGGCGTGGCCGGACAGCCGTGTTGCGACGGTGTCGGCTGCGACGACGCATCGGTCTGCGATGCCAACTCCGGACAATGCGTCGCGTGCGGCGGTGGCGACGGCGACCAGCCGTGCTGCGCCGACGAATCGTGCGACGGCCGCCGTGTCTGCGACGGCGATGGCTTCTGTGTGCCCTGCGGCACGGAGCGCTGCTGTGACGATGGCACCTGCGACGAGGGATTCAACTGCGTCGAAGGTCAAGTCTGCGCGGCCTGCGGCGGGACTGACCAGCCCTGCTGCGCCGAGGAGGAGTGCAACGACAACTTCGTGTGCGACGTCGTCGCCAACGAGTGCGTGCCGTGCGGCGAAGACCGGCAGGCGTGCTGCGCCGGCGGCGCCTGCGGCGACGGCCTGAGTTGCGACGACGACAACGTCTGCACCGACGGATGCGGTGACCAAGGGGAAGCGTGCTGCGCCGACGGCTCGTGCGGCGAGGATCTTGTCTGCAACGAAGGAACCTGCGCCTCCTCCTGCGACATCGGCGACATCGTCTGCGTCATCGGTGGGACCGGCCAGTGCACCCCCGGCGTGTGCTGCGAGGAGGGCGAGGGCCAGACCTGCGGCGACGGGCTGGCCTGCGTCGCTGGCGGATGCATCAACCCCAATCAATATCGCATCGTCCTGCGCTGGGGCACCAACCCGGCGGACCTCGACTCGCACCTGTGGCTGCCGGAAGAGCCGACCCCGTTCCACGTCGCCTGGGATGCCAAGGGATCGTTGGCCGCGGTCCCCCATGCCGAGCTGGATATCGACGACATCACCGGAGTCGGTCCCGAGACGATCACCATCGGCCAAGTCAAGGAAGGAACGTACCTCTACGCCGTCCATCACTACTCAGGGTCCGGCACGATCGGGACCTCCGGGGCGACGGTCGAGGTCTACAAGGGAGCAGCCCTGGTTGCGTCGTACGATGCCCCGACGGAAGCCGAAGCCGACTGGGACGCGCAGACCGGCCTGATCCCCCCGTACAACGACGGGACCATCTGGTGGACGGTCTTCCGGCTCGATTACGACGGGATCAATCCCGCCGTGATCACCGGCATCGACGTCGCTTCGACCGATCCGGCGCCGTACCGGACCGACAATCCCTTCTCCCGCAGCGCGGGCGCGGAAAAGCCCCTGAAGTCGACCGTCACCGGCGGCAACACCGCCCCGCGCCGCAGCCGCAAGGCCAGGAACCAGCGCCGCGCCCGGCGCTGATAGTGGGCGAATAGCCGTTTCAATGCGGCGCTGGCGGCCGGGTGGTCGCCAGCGCCGCGCTGGCGATTCCAGATCCGGAGAAGATCCTTTTCCCGGCTTCCGGCGCCGCTGAGCGAATGACAGAGGCGTTCGCGTCGCTGCCCATCCTGTCATGAGCAGAACCGCAAGTCAGGGCACGGCGTCGCGCTCTGATCAACTCGTCCGACAGTTGCTCGACGGCGGCACGCGGCGTGGGCTGCTGCGCCTCGCCGCATCGCTTCCGGTAGCCAGCGCCCTGAGCACCCGGATTGGCGCCGACACCGCCATGGCCAAGAAGCGCAAGAAGCGTCGCAAGTAGCCGCCGACGTGCATCCCGCTCTGCGCGGGCAAGTCCTGCGGCCCGGACGGCTGCGGCGAGTCGTGCGGGGATTGCGACGAAGATCACGAGTGCCAGGGCGGCGCGTGCGTCGATCGCCCGTGCGACGTCTGCGCTGCCGGCTGCGCCTTCACCTCGGTGCAGGCGGCCATCGACGCGGTGAACCCGGGCGCGGCGATCGTCGTCTGCCCCGGCGAGTACCGCGAGAACCTCAGCATCCGCGCCAACCTGCGCCTGATCGGCGCCGGCGACGGCGACACGATCCTGCGCGGCACGGGCACGGCGTCGGTGGTGGAGATCGCCAAAGGCGCCACCGTTACCCTCAAGAAGCTGCGCATCACCGGCGGCGTCTTCAACTGGGGTACGGCCACGGTCGTCGGCTGCACCATCACTGGGAACACGTCCTCCAACGAGGGCGGCGCCCATCGACGGTGAGGCACGCCGGAAGGATGTGGCGCAGGCGCGGCTTCTCTTCGGACGACTACCTTGGACGTCTGACATGGAGAACGCGTTTTGATCGTCTCACGAAAACATTCGGCGGGCGCGTGACTCGGAGATCCGCGTTGGGACCGCTCGCGGGCCTCGGGCTGGCGAGCCTCTCCGGCGCCATCGCCGAGCCGGATGCCAGGCATCGGCGCCGACGGAAGTCCCGGCAACGGCGCCAGCCGGGTCGCGCCTCGGCGAGGGTGCGATTGTTCGCGGGACTGGCCGCGCTCACGCGGGCAGCGGCAGCGTGACACTCAGCGGCGGCAGCGCCATCACCAACAATACCCCGGACAACTGCGTCGGCACGGCCGCCTGCTGGCTCAGGTGACGTCCCGGGCGCTGCCCGTCGGGTGAACGAGCGTCAGGGGCGCACCCGCGGCGATCGCCGCGGGTGCGCCTCGCGTCGGCGTCCGTCACGATCGGACCCGCGTCTCGGCACTTTTGCTCTCCTGATCGCCGCCGGCCTATGTATGATGGGAGCAGGTGCTTGCGCCCTGGTTGTCATCGTGCCTGATCATCGCCCGCGGACGATGCCGTGCCGCCCGAACTGCCCGCCTCCGAACCTCCTCCCGTCCACCTGCGTGCCGTTACGCCGAAGCGGCCGCTCGACGCCTCGGTCGCGGGGCTGCCCGGCCAACTTCCCCGCCCGCTGACCTCGTTGGTCGGGCGCGAAGCCGATGTGGCCGCGGTTCGCGCGCTGCTGGTCGCCCCCGAGATGCGCCTCCTGACGCTGACGGGTCCCGGCGGCGTTGGCAAAACGCGATTGGCGCTCGCGGCGGCAACGGCGGCCGCGCCCGATTTTCCCGACGGCGTGGCATTCGTCCCGCTCGCCGCCGTTGAAGACGGGAAGATGGTGCTGCCCGCCGTCGCATGCTCCCTGGGCATCCGGGAGGCGCGGGAACGGTCCCTGGCCGAGGCCGTGGCGGAGTTCTTGCGGCGCCGTCGCTTGCTCCTGGTCCTGGATAACGTCGAGCACGTGCTCGACGCCACGGGCGACGTGTCCCACCTGCTGGCGGGATGTCATGGCTTGACCGTGCTGGCCACCAGCCGTGCGCCGTTGCGGGTCAGCGGCGAACAGCGCTTCCCGACCCCGCCCCTTGCGTCTCCGGCCGCGGGTGACGAGTCCGCGATCGATGCGCTGCCGGATTTCGGCGCCGTCGCGCTGTTCGTCGACCGTGCGCGCAGGATGAGCCCGGATTTCACCCTCGATGGCGAGAACGCCGCCGCCGTCGTCGAGATCTGCCGGCGCCTCGACGGCTTGCCGCTGGCCATCGAACTGGCGGCGGCCTGGACCCACATCCTGCCGCCGCGGGCGCTGCTGGCTCGACTCGAACCGAGACTGCCCCTGCTGCTTGGCGGCGCCACGGACCAGCCGGCGCGCCTGCGCACCATGCGCGACGCCATCGCCTGGTCGTACGACCGCCTCGACGAGGACGAAGCTCGGGTGTTTCGACGCCTCGCCGTCTTCGTAGGCGGCTTCACCCTCGAGGCGGCCGAGCACGTGGCCAGGGAGGCCGCGGCCTCCTGGACCGGACCAGACGACCCTCCCGCCTCTGCTTCGGGGCTGCTGGATCGCATCGCCGGGCTCATCGAAAAGAGCCTGCTCCAGGTGCTCTCGCAGGATCCTGCCCCGCGCTTCACGATGCTGGAAACAGTTCGCGAGTTCGCTCTGGAACGACTGGTCGAGCGTGGCGAAGCGGAGGTCGCCGACGCCGCCCATGCCGCCTGGTTCCTCTGCCTGGCCGAAGCGGCGCGGAGCGTGTTGTGGTCTTCGGAACCGGGAGCGGCGCAAACACTCTGGCTCGATCGGCTTGCCAGCGACCACGACAACCTGCGGGCTGCGCTGTCGTGGTCGCTCAACCACGACGCCGAAACCGCCGCGAAACTGGCTGGAGCCCTTTCATACTTCTGGGCCATGCACGGCCATCTCAGCGAAGGTCTGGAGTGGACCGAACGCGTGCTGACACTGGGCGAGGCGATCCCGGCGGCGGCGCGGGCCAGGGCGCTCTATGGAGCCAGCGTGCTGACCAACGAGCAATGCGCCCTGGAGCGTAGCGCTCCCTTCGCCGAGGAGGCCGCCATCCTCTATCGTGTGTTAGGCGATCGGGACGGCGTGCTTCGGGCCAACCAGATGATCGCCCTCGCGGCCACGGAGGCCGGAGATTTCGATCGTGCCGTGGCGCTCTACGAGGAAATCCTGGATTTGGCCCGCCGGCTCGGTCACGTACGAGGCATCGCCACGGCACTTGGGGAGCTCGGGGCGCTGGCGACGCGCCAGCGGAACTTCGAGCGCGCACGTCCGCTCCTGACCGAGGCTCTCGCGCTGTATCGCGCGCACGACGACCGGTTCGGCCTTGCCTGGTGCCTGTACGAACTGGGTGAGTTGGAGCGGGTAGCCGGGAATGCGCGGGCATCGGCCATGTATCTCGACGAGAGCCTGGCCATCTATCAGGCGCTTGGCGCAATCAGTCGTATCGACATCGGCGTGCTCACGCTTGCGGCCCTGGCCGAGGCAATGGGGCGCCCGCAGCCGGCGGTGCGGCTGTTCGCGGCCGCCGAAGCGCAACGGTCGGCGCTGGCTGCCCGCCCGCTGTACGCCGACCGCATCGACGAGGCGCGGGTGCTGAAGCAGGCGCGGGCGCTCTTGGGCGAGCAGGTCTTCGCCGCGGCGTGGAGCGCGGGCAGGGCGCTGGCGCTCGGCGATGCGGTGGCCGAGGCTCGCTCACTCGCGGCCGAGATAGCCGCCCAGGCGGCACACCACGCGTGCGTGCCGGCGACCGGGCTCACCGCGCGCGAGCAAGACATCTTGCGGCTGCTGGTCGGCGGCATGACCGACAAGGAGATCGCCGCCGCGCTCGGCATCGGCCGCCGCACCGCCTCCAGCCACGTCGAAGCCATCCGCGCCAAGCTGGACGCCCCCTCCCGCACCGCCGCGGTGGCCATCGCCATGCGCGACCGCCTCGTCTAAAGCGGCCGACACCCGACGCCCAGCGGCAATCATGACCCCGGAAGAATCCGGGCTCCTTCATCGCGCTCATTCAGGCCGCCAATCGTTCCTGATCGACGCTGGATTGCCAGCCGTCGGCGCCGAGTGCTTCGGCGCCGGCGGTCGCCATCGCTGCCGCCTGGCGGTGAGTGATCGTCTTCGCGGGCGCGGCCACCGTGCTGGCAGCCGGGCTGCCGATGCTGGAGGAAAGAGGCGAGAGGACGCTTTCGCGGCTCGGTCTGGTGGGATGGCTGTCGGCGGCGCTGCCTGCGTGGGTGGCGCTGCCCAACGTTGCTATCGCGGGGGGGCTGTCGCACTCACGAAGGCAGCACGTCTCCCATGCTACGGTAGGTGATCATCGTGGCGTCCACGATCGACGACGCCGTTCCTTCGGCAGGATGAGTGTTGGTGAGCGCAAAGAACTACGGCTCCTACAGCTTCTGGCTCGAAACCTGTGGCGACGACTTCACCCCCCGCCCGCCCCTCGACGGCCCGGCCGATGTCGACGTGGCGATCGTCGGCGCCGGGTTCACCGGCTTGTGGACGGCCTATCAACTCCTGAAACGGGATCCAGCGCTCGACGTGCTGGTGGTCGAGCAGGAAATCGCCGGCTTCGGCGCCTCGGGCCGCAACGGCGGCTGGTGCGTGGCCGACTTCCCCCTCCACCCGGCGATCCTGACCAAACGCTATGGCCGCGACGCCGCCTGCGCCGTCGCGCTGGCCATGATCGATTCCCTCGACGACATCGAGCGCGTCATCCAGGAAGAGGACATCGACGCCCACTTCTCGCGCGGCGGCGGCATGGAGATCGCCCGCGCCGAGTACGACCTGCCGCTGATCGAGGAATCGTTCGAAGGCTATCGCTCCCTCGGGCTGGATAGGCACGTCGCTCTGCTCGACCGGGCAGAGGCGGAGGACCATCTCCGGGTGCAGGACCTCGTCGGCGCCTTCTGGATGAAGGAAGGCGCCCGTATCCAACCGGCCCGGCTGGCCCGCGGCCTGGCCCGCGCCGTGGAGCGTCGTGGCGGCCGCATCGCCGAGCAGACGACCGTGCTCGACTACGCCGGCGGCGCCCCACCCCGGCTGATCACCGACCGCGGCGAGGTGCGGGCGCGGCGGGCCATCGTCCTCGCCGGCGAGGCGTACCTGTCGCGGTTGCCGAAGCTGCGCCGCCACGTCATCCCCATGACCTCGCATATGGTGGTCACCGAACCGCTGCCGCCGGAGATCTGGGCGCAGATCGGCTGGGCGCGCAACGAGGTTCTCTACGGCCACGGCACCATGGCCGGCTACCTCAACCACACCGCCGACGGCCGCATTGCTTTCGGCGCCTACCGCGGCACCTACCCCTACGCCTCGCGCATCACCGACGCCATCGACCGCCAGGAGGAGATCTTCGCCCACGCCCGGCGCGCGGCGCGGGTCTGGTTCCCGGTGCTGGAAAACGTCGGCTTCACCCACGCCTGGGGTGGCGTCCTCGGTGTCCCCCGTGACCGCATGCCGACCATGGGGTTCAACCCGCAAACCGGCGTGGCCCTGGCCTTCGGCTACAGTGGCGAAGGCGTGGCCACCGCCAACCTGAGCGGCCGTGTCCTGACCGACCTCCTTACCGCCACCGACTCCGACCTCACCCGCCTCCCAATGGCCTCCCACAAACCGCTCCCCTGGGAACCGGAGCCCCTGCGCTCGCTTGGCGTCAACCTGGTCCGCCGCTCCCGCTATAAGGAGAACGAGAAGGTGGAGCGCACCGGCCAGTACTCCACGCGGCCGCCGCTGGCGGTGCGGGTGTTCCGCCGCTGACGCGTTCCGTTCTCAGAATCCAATTTGAGGTACGGTTGCGGGTAGGCGGAAGGGGCACAATATGCTGTGCCCAAGGATGGTAGCCGCGACTTGGCGGGCGCGGTCCGGCTCAGAAGGGGCTGGAACGCCCCGTGCGGGGCGTGACCAGGCGGCGACCTTGCGGCGCCGTCGCTCGGTCGTTGCGGATCGAAAGGAGTGTCTCCCGTGCGAGTGCAATCGTGGTTGAGTCTTCGCCTCTGGCTGGTCGTCGGTGCGCTCGTGGCCGGTTGGGCCGGCGCGGCGCTGACGGCGCCGGCCGTGAAGGCTCAGGAAGAACCGCTCGTCTTCTGCTCCGACATCGCCTACCCGCCGATGGAGTTCTTCGAAGGATCGGACCCGGTCGGCGCCGACATCGACATCGGCCGCGCCATCGCCGAGAACCTCGGGCGCGAGGCCGAGTTCTCCAACATCGGCTTCGACGGCATCATCGCCGCCATCCTGGGCAACCAGTGCGACGCCATCATCTCCAGCATGAACATCACGCCGGAGCGCGCCGAGCAGGTCGATTTCGTCCCCTACCTCGAGATGGGGCAGTCTCTCGTGGTTCCCACCGGCAATCCGCTCGGCATCGCCTCGCTGGAGTCGTTGTGCGGCATCGCGGCCGGGGCCCAGGTCGGCACCACCTTCCTGGAAGCGCTGGAGGCGGCGAGCGCCGCGTGTGAGGAAGCCGGCGAAGAGCCGATCAGCATCACCGGATTCCCCTCCGACACGGACGGCATCCTGGCGCTTCAGGCCGATCGCGTAGACGCCCACATGACCGATTCCCCGGTAGCCGCCTACTACATCGCCCAGGCGGAGGGCGCCCTGGAGATCGGCGGCGAGGTGATCGACCCCATCCTGGTCGGCATCGCCTTCAACAAGGAGAATGCCGAGCTGCGCGACCAGGTCCAGACCGCCGTCGATGAGCTGTATGCCGACGGCACGATGATGACCATCCTCGAGGAATGGCAGCTTCAGGACTTCGCGCTGCCGGACGCGGCGAGCGCCACCCCGGTGGCGACACCCGCCTCCGGCTAAGGCACAATACGCCGGGAACAGGCAGCAGCGGCAAAGTGAGGGCGTGCCCGTGGTCCCGGCGATCAACGTCGAATGGTCGATCATCGCCGAGCGCATCTTCAGTCCCCCGCCGGAGTTCTGGCGGGCGCTGGCGACGACCGTCTCGATCGCCATCATCGCCCAACTGCTCGGCGTGGGGCTGGGACTCGTCTCGGCCCTCGCCGGGCTGTCGCGCTTCTGGCCGGTGCGTGCCCTCGCCGGCGCGTACGTGCTGGTCATCCGCGGCACGCCGCTGATCGTGCAGATCTTCTTCATCTTCTTCGGCGCCAACCTCTTTTTCGGGTTCAGCCTCTTCCCGCGCGAGGTGGCGATTGCCGGGTTGACCCTCTCGGGGGCGGTCCTGGCCGGCATCACCGCCCTCGCCGTCAACGAGGGCGCCTACATGAGCGAGATCATCCGCGCCGGGATCCAGGCGGTCGACCCCGGCCAGATGGAGGCCGCCCTCGCGGTGGGGATGACGCGGCCGCTGGCCATGCGCCGCATCGTCTTGCCGCAGGCGGCGCGAGTCATCGTGCCTCCGCTTGGCAACGAGTTCAACAACATGATCAAGAACACCTCCCTGCTCGCCTTCATCGGCGTCTACGAACTGTTCTTCGATGCCGAGGTCGGCTACTCGACCACCTTCCGCCCGGTCGAATACTTCTTCGCCGTCGCCTTTTGGTATCTGGTGCTGACCACCATCTGGAGTCTCATCCAGGCCCGCATCGAGCGCCGCCTCGATCCCGCCGGCCAGGAGCAGGAGGCGGGATTCCGCGCCAGGGTGCGGCGCTTGCAGTGGGGGCGGGCACAATAGATGCGGCAGCCCATTAACCCCCTGCCCCGCCGCCCAGAGGGCACGCGGCCCGCCGCGCCGGGAGCGGCGAAGACCGCGAGGAGCTGACCATGACCGAGACCGCCATCGCCGGGTTGGATACGGCTCTGCCACAGCCCCGCACCATCCTCCTCGCCCGCGACGTGCACAAGCGCTTTGGCCACCACGAGGTGCTCAAGGGCGTCTCGCTGGAGGTGCGCCGCGGCGAAGTCGTCTGCATCATCGGCCCCTCCGGCTCCGGCAAGACCACCTTCCTGCGCTGTCTTAACCACCTGGAGCGCATCGACGGCGGCCGCATCGAAGTCGACGGCACCCTCGTCGGCTACCGGGAGCGTCCCGATGGCAGCCTGGCCGAGCAATCGGCCAAGGCCATCGCCCGCCAGCGCTCGGAGATCGGCTTCGTCTTCCAGCGCTTCAACCTCTGGCCGCACCTGACCGCACTGGAGAACATCAGCGAGGCCCCGATCCAGGTCCGTGGTGAGCGCCGCCAGGACGCCATCGCCACCGCGGAGCGGCTCCTGGCCCGCGTCGGTCTGGCCGACAAGCGCAACGCCTACCCCAGCAAACTCTCCGGCGGCCAGCAGCAGCGGGTGGCCATCGCCCGCGCCCTGGCCATGCACCCCAAGCTGATGCTCTTCGACGAGGCCACCAGCGCCCTCGACCCGGAGACGGTCGGCGAGGTCCTGGCCGTCATGGAAGAGCTCGCCGCCGACGGCATGACCATGATTTGCGTCACCCACGAGATGGGCTTCGCCCGCGAAGCCGCCGACCGCATCGTCATGATGGACGACGGCCTCATCATCGAAGAGGGCCCACCCGAGCACTTCTTCACCCGCCCCAGCAACGAGCGCACGCGGCAATTCCTGTCGAAGATCCTGTAAGGGTGTCGGGGTATCAGGGTGTCAAGGTGACGGGGAGCGACGAAAGGGGAGCGTTTCCCCGACTGCCAGATCACCCTGATACCCCGACACCCCGACACCCCCAGGGACCGCGGTAGACTGAGGACGCATGACGACTCCCCGCACACCGCGATTGGAGGCACGGATGGCCGTCGCGCAACGCATGAGCGAACAGGACTACGTGGAGTTCGTACTCTCCAGCGTCGAGGGCCTGTGGGAGCTGCACGATGGGATCTTGGTGGAGAAGCCGAAGATGAGCTTTCGGCACGGCGAGATCCCGATGCGCTTGGGGTATTACCTTCTTTCGCAACTGGATTGGAACGAGTATTCGGTCGTTGCCGAGCTTCGCGTGAGGCGGCCCACGGCCACGGTGTTCATGCCGGACGTCATGGTGGTCCCGACCGCCTACAGCGAGGACATCCGCGATCGCCCCGTGCTGGCCATCTATTCAGAACCCTTGCCGCTCGTCGTCGAGGTCTGGTCCCCCTCCACCGGAAACTACGACGTCGATACCAAGATTCCCATCTACCAGCAGCGCGGCGATCTCGAGATCTGGCGCATCCACCCGTATGAGCGGACGCTCACGAGCTGGGTGCGCCAAGCCGATGGTTCCTATCGCGAAACGATCTATCGCGGAGGCGTCGTCCAACTCGCGGCGTTGCCGGGCGTGTCGATCGACCTCGACCAGCTTCTCGGCGCTTGAGGCATCGGAAAGGAAACGGCGATGGCCGTCGCGCATCGCATGACCGAAGCCGCCTACGAGGCGTTTGTGCTTTCCGGGGTGGAGGGGTTGTGGGAACTGCACGATGGGGTGCTGGTGGAGAAGCCGGGGATAAGCTGGGACCACGTCGATGTCGTGACCGAACTCGTCTATTTGCTGCGCCACCAACTTGACCGGGCCGAGTTCCGTATTTTTGCCGAGAGCCGGCTTCTGCGTCCAGCGGCGACCATCTTCATCCCGGACGTCATGGTTGTTCCCACAGCTTACGGCGAGCCATTCCGCGGCCGTCCTGGCAAGCTGGCGATATTCCCCGGACCTCTGCCCCTCGTGGCTGAGGTCTGGTCGGCCTCGACCGGCGACTACGATGTCGATACGAAGCTCCCTGTCTACAAGCATCGCGGCGACCTGGAGATCTGGCGCATCCACCCCTACGAACGCACCGTGACGAGCTGGGTGCGCCAGGCAGACGGGTCGTACCAGGAAACGGTCTACAGCAGCGGCGTGATCAGACTGGCCGCGCTGCCAGGGGTGGAGATAGACCTGGAGCGGCTCTTCGCTGTTTGATCGCCGTTACCGGTCAACTCCGAGGCGCGGC
This sequence comes from uncultured Chloroflexia bacterium, assembly GCA_963762985.1. Taxonomy (GTDB): domain Bacteria; phylum Chloroflexota; class Chloroflexia; order Thermomicrobiales; family UBA6265; genus JACCXM01. The sequence goes on along the minus strand of CAVXMK010000024.1, from coordinate 13,106 downwards.
AACTCGGGAACCACAAACGATTTGCGCATAACCGCTGGACAACATTCCGACCGCGGCGTACAATCTCTGTGGGGTACCCTCCCTCTTTTCCGCAGAGAGTGAAAGGAGGCCACCCGTCACACGCAGGCTCAATACTTCGGAACACGACAGTGACCCCTCGATAACGAGAGGGTGTGTCCTTGACCTCTGACAACGGCAAGGCACGAATGAGCTGAAGGGCGGCATCTGCTGATCGCCGCCCTTCGGTTGTGGATAAATCGGCAGTCGTGAGTGGGTTTTCAATAGAGTTGCGCGCATCGGTGTTGAGCAGATTCATCCTGAGGCTCTGGTAGACTCACCCCCCGCGCCACGGCGAAGAAGTCTCGCGGGTCGATCATCCGGAATTCTCTAGCGGAGTTCACCCACCCATGCATATCCCATCCGTCGAAAACCTCATCCCCACCGTCATCGAAAGCACCAACCGCGGCGAGCGCGCCTTCGACATCTACTCGCGCCTGCTCAAGGACCGCATCATCTTCCTCGGCACCCCGGTCGACGACGACGTGGCCAACGTCATCATCGCCCAGATGCTGTTCCTGGCCCACGACGACCCCGACCAGGACATCAAGCTCTACATCAACTCCCCCGGCGGCACCATCTATTCCGGCCTCGCCATCTACGACACCATGCAGATGATCAAACCCGACATCGCCACCTTCTGCATGGGCTTCGGGGCCAGCATGGGCGCGGTGCTGCTGGCGGCGGGAACGGCGGGCAAGCGCTTCGCTCTCCCCAACGCCCGCATCCTCATCCACCAGGGTTCCGGTGGCTTCAGCGGCGCCGTGCCCGACATCGAGGTCGCCGCCCGCGAGGCGCTGACCCTCTCGGCCAAGTGCCTGTCGCTCCTCTCAGCCCACACCGGGCAGCCGTTCGAAAAGGTCAAGCGCGACAGCGACCGCGACTACTACATGACCGCCCAGGAAGCCCGCGAGTACGGCCTCATCGACGAGGTCCTGGAGCCAGTCCACATCGCCCCGGCCCTGACTCGCGAGCCGGAAACCGCCAGCTCTGAGCGGTAAGCGAAGCCGCCGCGCCTACCCACGCGAGTGCCGCCAATCGTGGCACTCGCATCGCGTCCCCAGGACCCTTCAGGGTTCTTCCGTTCGGTCAGCCTGATCCCTTTAGGGTCAGGCGAAGGGGCCGCGACGGTCATGGTTGGCCATTGCGCCTGCCCCTACAACGCCCTCCCACTGCTCGACAGCGCCCGCGCCTCCCCCTCGTCCAGCACTTCCTCCGGGTCATACCCCGGCAGCCCGTCGATGCTCGTCGCGTTGTTGGCGGCCATGTAGCGCGCCTTCCAGACGTCCCCGTGCTTCGAGCGCTGCCCCTCGCTCCAGCGCACGAGCTGGTCTCGCTCGGAAACCAGTTCCATGCGCGGCACCCCGAACCCGCACGAGTCGGCGATGCGCGCGACGTCGACAACCACCATCCCGCGCGCCAGCGGCACGTGCTCCTCGGGCAATGCAAACTCCGGCAGCAGCGCCGCGTACTCCGGGTCATCCTCCGGGATGGCGAGCCCCTGCCCGTGCAGCCGCACGATCTTCGGTGGCCCGTTGAACGCGCAGAACATCAGCACAATGCGCCCGTTCTCGCGCAGGTGGGCCACCGTCTCCACCCCGCTCCCAACCAGATCGACGTAGGCCACCCGGTTCGGCCCCAGCACGCGAAACACGCCTTCACCCCCCTTCGGGGAGAGGTTGACGCGCCCTTCCGGGTCGTTCGGCGCCGTGGCCACGAAGAACAACGGTTGCTTCGTCAGCCACTGCCGCAGCGTGTCGTCAATCGTTGCAAAGATGCGTCCCACGGGAATCCCCACTCCTCTACGATGGCGGCGCTCTGGTGGTGCGTGGCCGTGCCCCGCGTGTCGTGCGTCGTTACCGAGGCGAGACCCCGCGCCGGGCGCCGCGCTCGCGCAGTATCGCGCACCGTCAGCCCGGCGTGGATGGTGGTGATGGGAAGGGCATCGTAGAACAGACCCACGCGGGTGAGGACGCGGCGGACCATTTCCGCAAGATCACGCTCGCCACGGCCGCGGCCGGCGCCGCCTTCGCCGTGCTCTTTGTCGTCAGCGTTTCCATCCTGACCCAGGCGCCCGGACTCCGCGCCAGCGACGACGCGATCGTCCAGTACTATGGCGGGCCCGACCGGCGGTGGCTCAGCATCGTCGGACTCTATCTGCTGCCGCTCGCTGCGGTGGCCTTCCTCTGCTGAGTTATGTCGTGGCGGCGTGCCTCTTCCTGGTTGCCTCGCGCGGGCTGTGGCTGGCGTTCGCCTTCCCGGCTTGTCTTCTCCTCCTCAGCGGGCTGATCAGCAGCGCGCCCACCAGCGCGGACCGGAACCCGTCGATCACCAGTCCCAGCCCGAAGAGATTGGTCGTGAGCCAACTGGCCAGCAGCAGTGTGAGGGCATTGGTCAGGAAGATGAACAACCCCAGCGTGATCAGGGTAATGGGCTCCTCAACAGAAGCAGAACAGGCCGCACCAGCGCGTTGACCAGTCCCAGCACGATGGCCGTGACCCCCAGCGCCACCCACTCCTCCCCGCGCACGGCAATTCCCGGCACGATCCACGCCGCGGCCGCGATGGCCACCGCCGCGACGATCCACTGGATGACGAGCGTCAAGGAATCCTCTCTTCATCGTCTTTCGTGGCCGGCCCCTGCCGCTCGAGACGCCCGCTCGCCCGCTTGGCGACCAGCGACAGGAAGCCACCGAGGAGACCGACGCCGAGTACCACGTAGACGATCGTGAAGATCTTCCCCGGCGCGGTGCGGGCCGCCAGATCGCCGAAGCCCACGGTGGTCACCGTCATCACCGAAAAGGCGACGGCGTCGAGAAGCATCCACCCCTCCAGCAGCCAGAACACGACCGAGCCGATCGCGATCAAACCGAGCGCGGTACCCGCGATCGCCTTGAAGCGGGGATCGCGCACGTCGTCGAGCAGGAAGCGGAAGCAGTCCGCGTTCTGCCGCAGTGCTTGCACCGCATCGCCCCTCAGCCGGATGCCGGCGCGGTCAGCCCGCGATCCGTGCAGCAGCGATACCAGTCAGACGGGCGCCTTTGGTGAGGGTGACAGGATGTTAGGATCGTGGGGAGTTGAACGGGTGTCCGATGGGCCTCGGCTGCTCCCCATCACCCTGTCACCCCTCCCTCCCTGACAGTTTCATCGCAGCCATCGAAATTCCCAGCCGATGGGCGTGTGGCGAAAGGGTAAGCCGGGCAGATGATCGCGATCGAGGGCGTACAGACAGGCGCGGCGCCCAATGCGGAGCATACTGCGGTCGCGGCGATCCCGGCGATCGAAGCGGTGCCGCTGGCCGTTGCGGATCGCTTGCAGGCCCAGCCCCTAGGCCCACCACAGCGCCAGATGCAGCGGCAGCAACAACCGCTCGATGCGCGCCAGGGCGGTGATCTTGCTGGCCTCCAGACCGAAGCCCCGGGTTTTCTCGGCCTGGTAGGTGGCCTCGGCGCGGACGCGCTGGCGGTACTCGCGCACCCGATCCGGGCCGGGCGGGCGCTCGGAAAAGAGCACCCAGGGCTCCTGGGCGGTGCGATCCCAGTGGAGGCTCAGGAAGCCGTCGCGCCACCCCGCGTCTTGGAAGATGGCAGCCGGTCCCGCGAAGCGCCGCCCCGGGCCGGTGGGCAGTTCGGCCAGGCGCTGGACGGGTCCGGCACCGAGGCGCACGCGGGTCGCTTCGCCCGCGCCGGCGCGCAAGCGCAGCACGATGTGCCAGCCCACGGTGCGGGTGGTATCGATGATGCCGGGTCCCACCAGGCCGCGATCGGCCAGCAACGTGACGGTCGTGCCCGCCGGGATCACGGCGGCCACCGGGGCCAGCAGCGGTCCCAACACGTCGCGCAGCCGCTCCGGCCCGTCCGGCTCCTGGGGCATCACCCGCCAGGCCAACGGCAGCACCCGCCGCCGCACCACCACCCCCAGCACCAGGATCGTGGCGTCGTCGCAGTACGGGGCCGGTCGAAGACGAGGACCATCTCCCGCTGGCCCACGCTGGCCAGCAAGATCGGCAGCAGCGGCTGCCACGGCGTCGCCACATCCACCCCGGGATTGGTCAGAAAGCGCTGCAAGCGCCGCTCCGTGCTCGGATCGGCGGCCCCCAGCGGCAGCGCCGCGGCCACTTTGTCCAAGGTCACCGCGTTGGCCCACACGATCCCCGCCGCAAACAGCGCCAAGACCCGCACCCGCGTCACCCGCGCCGCCGGCACCACCGCTGCGACCTGCCGCGTCCACGCATGCAACAATCGTCCTCGGCTCGACACGGGGCACCTCCGCTGCACGCTGCCGGATCTCAACTACCCAGCAGTGTCGCAGCAGAACCCCGTGTCGGCCTCCTCGGCCCAAACTGTCAGGAACAGAGCCCCAACCCCCCCCTCTCCCATGACCCATGGGAGAGGGGGGCTTTTCCGCCGGGGAGGTTCTGGATTGGGATGTTCCTTTGGTTTCCGTGTGAACGCTGTACGCTGGCGTGTGATGGACGGGTGAGGGGTGGTGTCTGAGACGGCTGTGCCACTGGTGAGAACGGTTCGCTGCCTGCGCTATGTGACGCCGCTGCGGGAGGGCGGGTCGCTGCCGGCCATCGTCGAGGCGGACGACGACGGGATGTACGTGGTGAAGTTCCGCGGGGCCGGGCAGGGGCCGAAGGCGCTGGTGGCGGAGTTGATCGCCGCCGGGATTGGGCGCGCGCTGGGGCTGCCGGTGCCGGAGACGGTGCTGGTCGAGCTCGATCCGGCGCTGGGGATGGCCGAGCCGGACCCGGAGATCCAAGAGCTGCTGGAGCGGAGCACGGGGCTCAACGTGGGGCTTGATTACCTGCCTGGGTCGTTGCCGCTGGGCGCGCCCGTGGGCTCGGGGGTCTCGCCGGGGTTGGCGGCGGAGGTGGTCTGGTTCGACGCCTTCTTGCAGAACGTCGACCGCACGCCGCGCAACCCGAATCTGCTCCTGTGGCACCGCAACCTGTGGCTGATCGACCACGGGGCGGCCATCTACACTCAGCACGGCTGGAGCGACAATCTGGAGGTGATCGCCGCAGGGGCCGGGGCGGGTTTCCCGATCATCCGCGACCATGTGCTGCTGCCGATCGCCGGGTCCATCGATGAGGCGGATGCGCGGCTCGCGCCGAGTCTCTCCCCAGACCTCATTCGCGAAATTCTCGGGGAGATCCCTGACGAATTGCTGGACGGCGTGCCGCCGTTCCTGGCCCCGGAGAGGCATCGGGACGCCTACGAACGGCACCTGCTGGGACGGCTGGCTGCGCCCCGCGCCTGGGTTGCCGAAGCCGAGGAGGCACGTCGTGCCGCCGGGTGAGGGAGACGCCGACGGCGAGCGGGCGCCCTATGCCTACGCGGTCATCCGGATCGTGCCACGGGTGGAGCGGGGGGAGTTCGTCAATGTGGGCGTCGTTCTCTATTCCCGCCCGCGCAAATACCTCGCCGTCCGCTGGCGACTCGACGCGGATCGGCTGCGCGCCCTCTGGCCGGACCTCGATATCGATGGGGTAGCGCGGACACTCGAGGCGATGCAATTGGTGGTAGAGGGGAACCCGGCGGGTGGGCCGATCGCGGCGCTGCCGGCGGCGGAGCGCTTCGGCTGGGTCAGTGCGCCATCGAGCACGGTCGTGCAGCCGGGCGCGGTGCATACTGGGCTCGCGAACGATCCAGAACTGGCGGTCGAAGAGCTGTATCGGAAGCTCGTCTGACTCGGCGGTCTGGGGCGATGGCTGCACGAGCATCGCCCAAGGACCCGACGGCCGACGAATAAAGAAGGAGCACACCATGCGGGTCCAAGGCGTGACGCGGCGAGCGATGTTCAAGGCAGGCGGCGGACTTGCGGTCGCGGTGCTCCAGTTAAATGGCAACGCGATCGGGAGCCGGCGGCTCGTCGCCGCCCAGGAGGCGAGACCCGTGGCCTCGCCGTCTGCTGGCCGTGGTCTCGAAGGGCGTTACGTGGCCGTGCGAATCCGCACGCTCACGGGCGAACTCCAGACAGCGGACGTGCTCGCGACGATCCAGGAAGGTTTCATCCCGCTCGTTGAGGCAGTCCCCGGGTTCGTTGCCTATCTGGGAGTCAGCGATCCGTCGTCTCGTCAGACCGCGTTCGTGAACGTGTTCGCCGACAAGACCGGCGCCGACGAGTCGACGCGGGTGGGAGGGGAGTGGCTGCAAGAGAACCAGTACGAATTCTTCACGGGCGAGCCGAGCGTGATCGAGGGGACGATCGGCGTCGCCGCGGGCAGTCTCGGCGGCGACGAGCTCGCGGGCGGCTACGCCGTGATCCGTTCGCGCACGCTGAATCCCGATCGCTCCGGCACCGAGCTGCTGGATCTGGTGCGCGAGGGATCCTTGCCGTTGCTGGAATCGCCGCCGGGTTTTGTGGCCTATCTGGCGGTTGCGAACGAGGAGACACGAGATCAATTCAGTATCGGAGTCTACGAGACTGAGGAGGGCGCCACGGAGTCGACCCGGCTCGCGGCGGAGTGGTGCGACCAGGGCGCGGCCGATTTCGTCGAGGGCGACCCCGTTGTCATCCAGGGGCCAGTTGCTTTTGCCGCGGCGAGTGATGAGGCGTAGGGGAAGCACGGGGTGATGGCGGCGGGAGTTGATACGGAATCACGTCTGCCGCGAACGGCCCTCACCCCAACCCCTCTCTTCCCCTAAGTGGGTAGTCATGGCCTTTTGGAATGGTGCCACGCCTCCCCGTTCGTAGACACTGTGTTGGCCGTCAAGCCGCCGCGGGCAGGATGAGGGGGTGATCGCGGCGCAAGGCCTTGATCTTGGCCATCACCTGGCGCCGCACCGTGTGGGCCACGGCGCGGGTGGCGCACCTGGCCGCGTGGCCGCGTCCCAGCCGAGCGGCGATGCCAGCGGGCCATGGCCGGGTCGCCGCGGACGGCGGTCAAGGCGGCCAGGGAGCGGGCGTGGCGCAGCGCCGGGCAGCCCTGTTTGCTGAGCCGGTTGCGGTCGCGTTGGCCGGCCTGGTCCTGGCGCGGATGCAGCCCGGCGGAGGCGGCGGAGCCCGTCTCCGGCCTGGCGGCGTGCCCCGGCCGTGTGGATGCGGTCGTCCCGGCCCTCGACACCGTCCGGTGGCCCCGCCGCCGTGCCGGAGCACCCCGGTCTACGGTGCGAGCGTGGCAACCCAAGGGGCGACGCGGGAACGACGCTCCATGAGCAAACAGCCAAGGGGCGACGCCGGCATCGCCGCCCACAAGCTACTGCGGCAATTGATGGGCAAAATGCACGCACTGCGAACACATCACCCCGCCATCCTGCCCGTTGCGGCTTGACGGCCAACACAGTGTCAACAGACGGATCTTCCCAAGCAACCCGGCGTAACGAACCGTCGCTGCCGCGCGTCATGGTGACAGACTGGCACAAACACGAAATTCTGCCGGTCCTGAAGGGATCAATCCCGCCTCGCGGCCTCCCGCATGGCCGCCCCGCGAAGCGAGGCCGACGATGTGCTGGCTCGGGCAGGGAAATCGGCCGCGGCGATCATCCACCCCGCGTTTGGCCGTGACCGCGCTGATCGCCGCGGGACTCCTCCCCTGGGCGCCCGGCGCAGGGGCCGAAGCCTACCCAGACGCCCCCACGAGTACATCGCCCCGGTCTGCGCCGATGACGCCGCCCCGCCACCGTCTCCATCTACGCTGGCGACATCACCAACATCACCACCCTCGACCTGAGCGCCGACGGCGGCACGGCCATCGGCGACTCCTCCGGCGGCGACGACAATCTGGCCACCACCGGCGGCGACAAGACAGGACAACGACAAGAAGAGGAACAACAAGAACAACCGCAAGAACGACCGCGACCGCGACGACGACGCCAAGACCGCGGCCGCCGAAACGGCGGCATCTCCGGCGCCGCCGCCGATGGCGGGGCGATCGCCGTCGAGAACGTCAACTCCGGTGGCAATGTCGGCACGGCCATCGCCGTTGGCGACACCTGGGGCGGCGGCTACGACGCCTGCGGCACGCGCTCGGCGGCGTCTACATCGACGGCGGCACCGTGACCAACGAGACGATCATCACCGTCAGCGCCGATGGCGGCACTGCCATCGCCGATGCCTCCGGCGGCGACGACAACATCGCCTCCAACGGCGGCAGCGCCGGCAATGGCGGCTCCATTACCAGCAGCGCCGGCAACGGTGGGATCTCGAACGCCTCGGCGGATGGCGGCGCGATCTCCATTGGCGACATCAACTGCGGCGGCAACGCCGGGAACGCCATCTCCGTCGGCGACACCTTCGCCGCGCCGGTATTCCGGTTTGCTGCGAGCCGCCATCAAGCCCGTGCCGGTTACCCGTCCGATCACGGTTCCAGGCAAGCCGCGTCCGCCGGCGTCAGCGCCCGGAAAGGTCGTAATCGTGACCAGACTGCCGGACACCGGCGTAGGCTGCGCCCGGCATCGCAGCCGGCGCGGCAGCCGCCATGGCCTTGGTGAGCAGTGCTTCATCCATCGCGCTCGCGCCGCCTGGTCTGACCCCCCACCCCCCCGGCCGACCGCGCAAACCGACCCAGCGCGGAAGGGAAGCGGAACGGCGCCCTCCGTAGTTGGAGGAAGCGCCGTTTCGTGTCACGAGGGTGATGGGCAGGTAGGTGTTCACAGCGACGATGCCGTATGCACCGACACCCCAGGCTCTCCGGCTCGACGGGAAAGGGGGTGGGGGTGAGGTGAGGGTGATGAGTGGCTATCAACCTCGCAGAGAGGTCGGCCGCGCGGCTGGATGGGGCCGCGCGGCCGACGCCTCGGGAGGGAAGGATGCCTCGCGCCGTGGCTGGCGACGCGGGGCGTTCGGCTCCATCGTCGACCATCGCCTCGGTGCGGCGAAGGACGAGCCTTCGATCGCCAGCGGACCCGGATCCGCCTCGCTCCTTAACCGCATTCTATTGAGCCGCCACGCCGGTGCCCCATTGGATACCGTTTCCGCACGTTCGATCGGCAACGGCTGGGCTATGAGCTATCAGTTTCTGGCTCCTCGAGCCTGGCGCTTGGGCGTCTCGCCGGCATGCCGGCAGACCAATGCTCGTATGCCCATAGCTGATAGCCCATAGCCAGCGGCCCATAGCCTAAATGAGCCCCCGCCGGATCGCCTCGGCCACCGCGTGCGCGCGGTCAACCGCGCCCAGTTTCTGGAAGATCACCTGCAGCCGCTTCTTGACCGCCACCTCGGTGCGGCCGGTAGCCATGCCGATCTCGCGGTTGGTGGCGCCCTTTGCTGGCGCGGCGGACGATCTCCAGATCGTCGGCAGAGAGATCGGTGGTGCGCTGCGTCTGCTCTCGCGCCAGTCCGCCGAACTCCAGCAGCACGCCATCGAGCAGCTCCGGGCTGAGCTGCCGGCGGCCGCGCGCGGCCGAGCGGATCGAGGCGATCAATTGCTCGGGCGGCGTGCTCTTCAGCAGATAGCCGTCCGCCCCCGCTTCGATCGCCTGGCGGACGTAGGCCTGGTCGCCGTAGGAGGTGAGGATGATGATGGCGACGTCGTCATCGACCTCGCGCAGCCGGCGCGTGGCCTGCACGCCGCTGGCCCCGGGCATGCGCAGATCGAGCAGGACAACGTCCGGATGCAGGGCGCGCGTCTTTTCGATCGCGCCGGAGGCATCGTGCGCTTCGCCGGTCACGATGAGATCGCCCGCCGTGGCCAGCACCTTGCGCAGACCCTCGATGACCACGGGATGGTCGTCGACCAGAAGCACGGAGATCACGCGGGAATCCTCTTCGCCGCCCCGGCCGGCAACTCGGGCAACTCCTTGACCGGCAGCGAGCTCGCGGCTGCGCCGGCGTCGCTCCGGTTCCATCCGCCGCTCGATCGTGACCGTCGTCCCGTCGCCGGGCCGCGACATCACGGCGAGCGTCGCGCCGATCGCCGCCGCCCGCTCGCGCATGCTCAGCAGGCCCAGCGCCGTCGGCCGCGTGGCGATGCTCCGGGTTGAACCCGGCGCCGTTGTCGCGGATCGTGACCCGCAAGATATCATCGGTCGTCTCGAAGCTGACCACCGCCTCGTCGGCGGCACGCGTGGCGCAACGCATTATGCAGCGCCTCCTGCACGATGCGGTAGATCGCCAGGCGCACCTCCGGCGTGAGCGCCGGGGGATCCTCCTCCGCCTCGAGCCGCACGGTGATGCCCGGACGCTGCACTTGGGCGATATAGCGCTCGATGGCCGCCACCACGCCGATATCGTCGAGATCGGGCGGCCGCAGCGCGAAAACGACGCCATGCAGCTCCTCCATGGCCCGCGAGAGGAGGTCGCCGATGCTGTCCAGCGTCGAGTCGCGGCGCGCCACGGAGCGGCCCGGATCGTCCGGCGGTCCCAGGCGCAGCGCCCGCGCCTGGTAGAGCGCGCCGGTGATCAGGGGCGAGACGGCGTCGTGGATCTCCCCGGCGATGCGCCGCCGCTCGTCCTCCTGCATGCGCACCGTGCGCCGGTTCAGGTCGCGCAGTTGCGCGGCCTGGGCTGCGCCGGCCTCGCGCGCCTGCTCCAGATCGCGCTGCCCTGATCGCCGAGCCGGCTGGCCATCGTCGCGCAACGCGACTCGCCGATGGCGGCGATTTCCGCGCCGCCACCCTCGACCGGCTCGCGCGGCGTGTAGTCGCCCGCGGCCAGCGCCTCGGCCTGGGCCCCGCAACTCGCGCAGCGGCCGCGCCAGCAGCTCGGCGACCAGGGCGCCGAGGGCCAGCGTCACCAGCGTCGCCGGCGGCGACCGCGGCGACGGAGCGGGAGATCATCGCCCGGTTCGGCGCGTACGCGGCCGGGGAGGGGTGCGTCACCAGCACGCCCCAGGTCGTGCCCGGCACCGGCGCGTAGACCGCGAACCGCTCCTTCCCGGTCTCATCGGCATAGGAGACGTTCCCGGGCTGGTCTGCGCCAGCGGCGGCACGGTCGAGGCGAGCAGCGCGGCGACCGCCGGATCGGCGCCCTGCGCGGCGACCACCTGACCATCGGCGACCACCGCGATCAGGGTATCGCCACGGGCGAAGGGGAGTCACCGCCGCGCCCAGCCGCTCGACGGAGAGGAGCGAGCCGACCACGCCGATCGGCTCCCCTTCCGCCTGATCCTGGCCCGCACCGGCATGGTCAGCGCGATCACGCGCGTCATCGGGGGCGGTCAGCGCGGTGGAGACGCCTGGTTCGCCCAGCTTCAGCGAGCGGTCGACGGCCGTCGACGAAGGCGGCTGGAGCGAAACTGCTCCGGGTCGAGCCCGGTGCTGGCGACCAGATTGCCTTGCGGATCGAGGAGGAAGAGCCCGTAGAGATTCGGGATGCGCGCGGCCGAACTGGTCGAGGCCTCGGTGGCGCCGTCCGGCTCCATGCGGCGCACGCGGTCGATGCTCGCCAGCTCCTGCAGCACCTTCTGGTTGTCGGCCAGGGTCGCGGCCAGCACGCTGGCCACCACCTCGGAGGTGGCCGCCTGGGCATCGAGCACTTGCTCGCGGCCGGCGTCGGCCGTCGCGCGAGGATCGCCGCGATCACCAGCAGCAACGGCAGCAGGCAGGCGGCCGCAAACAGGATGAGTCGATTCCTCAACGAGAGGCGTCGCGGCAAATCCGTCACTCCCGTGCGCGGTCGGCGGTGAGGGCGACGGTTAATCATCGTTCACCTGCTGTCGCCAATCATTACCCATTCGGACCCCGCGGCGGTCCCTTCCGTGCCGCGCCGGCGCATCCACGTCACGGCGCTTTGCCCAGATTTACGCCGGTTTTCGGCGTTTGGGTTGCCCGGTCGTCGCTCGGTCTCCGCGCCGTGGACGCCAGCCAGTCCACGAAACCGATCGGTGTACGTCCCGGCCCGCGGGTCGAAAGTGCCGCCCGGCGCGGACGAGGTACGGCGTCGCCACCCGGCGCAGGAAGCGCAACAACCCTCCTCCCGGATCGCCCCGAGCGCCTCGCGGTAGAAGTCGAAAATGTGGGCGTTGCCCAGTCTGCACGCCCGCCCGCGCCGCGGCCAGCGTCAGCGCCGCCGAGACGTCGGACAGCGACCGCCCCTCTTCCTGCGCGGCCGCCTGCATCTCGCGGAAGATCGTCGGCCAGCTCGTCGGCCGAGCGGCAGATCGCTGGCCTGCCGCCGCAGCGCCTCGAACGAGGCGCGGGCATCCTTCACCGTCATCGGCGGGCATGTCGATGGCATCCGCCAGCACGCCCGGAGCCCGTCTCCAGGCGCCCGAGCAGATCCTCGTACGAGGCCACGTCGGCGTCCGGCGGCAAATGCCCGCCCGCCTTGCAACTCGTCCACCAGCGCCCGCAGATACGCCTTCGAGCCGCCCATGATGTCGGACGCGGCCGCCAGCAGCCAGAGCGGCGACAAGCCGACGGCGAAGATGCTGGCCCACTCCACGATGTTGCCGGTGAACTTGCGCGCCGCCAGCTCCTCGCACGCCGACATCTCCTCGTCCGCGTAGACGTCGCGCACGTCGCCGACCCACTCGATCATGATGCGCAGCAGGCGGTCGATCGTGACCTGGTAGAGCTTCGATTGGCGCACCGCCAGCGGCAGCGCCACGTTGCTCGTCTCGTAGAGCGTCGCCGCCCACGAGCGCGGCCGCGGCGCGCGCCGTCCGCTCCGGCAGCGAAACCAGGTAGCGCGGGATGCGGCGGCGGAGGAGTTCCTTGAGCCGATTCCTGGGAATTGCGGGTCCGTTTCCATCATGGTTGCCTTGCGCTTGCGGGACGCCGGAGTTACGGGCACGGCATGCCGTGCCCGCGGCCGGACAGCGCGCGCCGGTCTCCATGCGGCTCCCATTGACGTCGGAGTGCCGCATGTGCTTCCTTGCTCGCCCGGCCGGGCCGAGGCGTCCCGTGGCGGATGCCGGGCACATCGTAACCGAGAGCCGCTTCGGAGGACGAAATGTGAACGAGGACGACCGCCGCGCATCCAGCGCATCCCCCCCGGCCCGGAGCGCGAAGCATACCTACCGCTCCTCCTGCTCGCCGACGAGCCGGAACCCCTGCGCGGCTACCTGCAGGACGGCGACCTGTACGCGCTACCACTGGCGACGGGCAGCCGCTTGGCGCCACCCTTGTGGTGCCCTGGTCAGACGAGCCAGAGACCGCCGAA
>CAVXMK010000023.1:0-70016 GCA_963762985.1 uncultured Chloroflexia bacterium | reverse complement strand
AGGGTGTCGCCAATGCCGATGACTCCCGCCGGGCGGCCAGCGACGGCGACGTAGACCGGGGTTGCCCCGGCAGCGGCGAGACGGTCGGCATCGGTCTGAAGCGCCTCAACGGCGATTTTCTGCTCAGCCAGCAGCGCGCGATTGCCGACGAGCACATCTTGCCCATCAACGCGTCCTTCGATCCCCTTGCCCGTGATCGACTGAAACTCGTCCACGGCGGCGAGGGTGATACCCCGCGACCTGGCCGCCTCGACGACCGCTTCGCCCAGTGGATGCTCCGACCCCACCTCCAGCGCAGCCGCCAACACCAGGAGCTTTTCGGTAGTGAACCCGTCGCCCGCCACGATCTCGGTCACGGCCGGTTTGCCGCGGGTGAGGGTGCCGGTCTTGTCGAGCACGATCGCGTCGATCTTGCGCGCTTGCTCCAGGGCTTCCCCACCGCGGACCAGGATTCCGTTCTCTGCCGCCTTGCCCGTACCGACCATGATGGCCGTCGGCGCGGCCAATCCCAAGGCGCAGGGGCAGGCAATGACCAGCACGGCGATGGCGGCAGACAAGGCGAACGAGACCTTCGGCTCGGGACCCCAGATCATCCAGCCGGCAAAGGTCAGCGCCGCCAGGAGCAGCACGAGGGGGACGAAGCGCGCCGAGACGCTATCGGCCAGGCGCTGCATGGGGGCTTTCGAGCCCTGGGCTTCCTCGACGAGGCGCATGATCTGGGCGAGCGTCGTGTCGCGGCCGACCTTGGTGGCCGTGAAGACGAAGCTGCCGATGCGGTTGATCGTCGCCCCGAAAACGGTCTCCCCCGCGCGCTTGTCGACCGGCATGCTCTCGCCGGTGAGCATGCTCTCGTCGACGGTCGAGATGCCTTCGCGCACGACCCCATCGACCGGAACCTTCTCCCCTGGCCGCACCCGCACCAGATCGCCGACGACGACCTCCTCCACCGGGACGTCGACATCGACACCGTTGCGGATCACGCGCGCCGTTCTGGCCTGCAATCCCATCAGCGCCTTGATCGCCTCGCCGGTGGAGCGCTTGGCGCGCGCCTCCAGCCAGCGCCCGAGTAAGACCAGGGCGATGATGATCACCGCCGATTCGAAATAGAGGTGGTACGGCAGGTTCCAACGCGCGGCCAACTCCGGCCACAACACGACGAAGGCGCTGTAGAGATAGGCCGCGCTGGTGCCGACCACGACCAGGGTGTTCATGTTGGTCGCGCCGTGCTTGGCCGCGGCCCACGTCTGGCGGTAGAACTCGCTGCCTGCCCAGAATTGCACGATCGTCGCCGCGATCAGGAGGATGGGCGCCAGATTCCACGGCGCGATGGGAACGGGCAGGAACATCAGCGCCATCATTGCCAGCCCGACGACCAGACTGACCTGCCACTTCAGCTTGAGCTCGGCGATTTCGTGGTCGCGCCGCCGCTCCCGCGCCTGGATCGCAGTTTCGGCCGGAGTGCGCGCGGTGGCGGCCTCCGCGGGTGCGGGGGCAGCCGGCGCGGCCATTTCCGGAACACCTTCACCGACGCGATACCCGGCTTTGTCCACCGCGGCGCGCAGGTCCGCGAGCGTCGCCTGGCCGGGATCGAAGCGGACCACCGCCTGCTCGGTCGCGAAGTTCACATTGGCGTCGGCCACGCCGGGTACCTTGGCCAGCGACCGCTCCACGCGGCGCACGCATGAGGCGCACGTCATCCCCTCGATGGGGAGGATGGCTTCCGTCGGTCCACCGTTCGCCGCCACGGCGCCATTTGTCGAATGTGGAGCAGGAATGGTGGACACCGGGACAGCATCCGGTTCCGGCGGCAACTCGCCGACACCGTAGCCAGCCCGCTCCACCGCTCCCGAGATTGCGGCGAGGGTGGTTTGCGCCGGGTCGTAGGTGACTGTAGCGCATTCGGTGGCCAGATTGACGGCGACCCGATCGACGCCTTCGAGCTTTCCGACCGCCTTTTCCACGCGGTTGACGCACGAGGCGCACGTCATCCCCGTGACCGGGAAACTGACGTCGCGCGGTCGCGGCATCTCCCGCGGCGATCCGTTTTCTTGAGTCGCCTCAGTAGATTGCGGCGCCTGCATCGCTGTGTCGGTCATCCTCTGTGCTTCCATGTCTTCACGCGATTCATGCCACTCCATTATACCCCCTCGGGGTATATAGCGCAAGGCGTTCCGGCAGTTATTGCGGCGCCGTCACGCCGACACGCTGCATCGACGCGGAGAGCACCTCGCTCTCAGGTACGTAGTAGACGGTGGGCGTCAGGGGCGCGGGCGCTTCCTGCCGCACCAAGTACAAGCCGTCGCCTCGCATGAGCGCCACCAGGAGCCGCTCGCCGTTGACTGGCGATGCGGCATCTCTAGTCTGCAACACGATGCTGGAGCTTGGGTGTAGTCGCCCTTCGATGAACCGCGTGGCGTCGGCGCTCCCTTCCAACCGGAAATAGACCGAGAAGAAGATGAAGATCCCGAAGCCGTAGGCGATCGCGCCGGCGAGGCCCCACCGCCACGTCAGCAGTTTCATGATCGACAGGGTCAAGAGACTGGCGACGATCGCCCCGACGGCAACAGCGGCGAGAAAGAGCGCCAGACCCTGCTCCAGGAATCCGTTGGAACGCGCGCGTTGCGCCAGAATGAGCGGGACGATGATGAACGCGCTATTGACCCAGAACGCCCGCGGGATCGTCGCCGGCACGGTGGATCGATAGGGGATGCTGAGCAGGACCGCCACGAGCAATCCGGACAGGCTGGAAAATGACTGCAGGAAATAGTCGCTGGTGCTCAACTCCGGAAAAGGAGACGGCAACGAGAGCCGTTCGAAATACCCCGCGTAGTAGCTGTACCCCATGAAGTAGAGGATGGCCGACACCAACGCCACGAAACCGGCCGATTCGACGATACGCATCGACATGCCCGGGTGTATCTCGCGGCCGGCTCGGGGTTGGGCCGCGGTTACAGTTCCAGATTCAGTTTCAGATCCTGGCGGCTTCCAGAATTCGAACACTATCCGACTCCCAACAGCTCATGCGGTTTCCGGATGATCACTTCCGCCCGGCGAACGACCCTCACCCCAACCGCCGCCCAGAGGGCACCCGGCCCTGTGCGCAGGGCGAGGGGCTCGTCATCGCCTGCTGAGCCATCAGTCATCGCGGAAGTCTTCGCCCGGAATCCGTATCACGCGTTCCGGGAAAAGGCTGAACTGGATCATACCCCAGCCGGGTATGATGGATTGGCAATATACCCTCCTATGGTATATCAGTCAATGCGGTATTCAGGAGCAACGTGGTGGGGCTGGAAGGTTGTGGTTGGAGGGAATCTCGGCGTAGAGCGTTGCCGATTGCTCCACTTACCCGGACAGGGTATCATTGGAATATGGATACTCCAGAGATTACGGTCCGCGCGGCCCTCGCCACCGAGAAGGACAGCGAAGCGGCCGTCTCTCGTCCGGGCGCGACCACTGCCAGACGAACCTCGACCTCGTATGCCCACGACAAGGCCAAGATCCTGGCCCGCTTGCGCCGCATGGAGGGGCAAGTGCGCGGCGTGCAGCGGATGGTCGAGGAAGACCAGTACTGTCTCGACGTGCTGACCCAGCTTTCGGCCATCATCGCCGCGGCCCGGCAGACGGGGCTGCTGGTGCTTGAGGACCACGTCCGCGGCTGCGTGCTGGGCGCGGAGGACGCCGACGACATCGATCGCGAGGAGCTGCTGACCGAGCTGATCGGCGCGATCGACCGCTTCGGCCGCAGCGTCGGGTAACCTCGACGCGGTGGGCGGTCCAGGCCGCCTCGCCGCCAAATGTCGTCCGCCGGTTATCGCCCGGATTTGGGAGACACGACGCATGTCGCCGTATGCCCTGCCCGTCATCGGCCGGCTGGCCTGGATCGACGTCATCCTGCTTGGCTGGTTCGCGCTGGTTCTGATCGCGGTGATCTACGTCGCCTGGGACGCATTCCGGAATCTACCTGAGCCGGGCGTCATCAAGTGGGCATGGGTGCTGACGACGCTCTACCTGGGCCCGGTCGGGGCCGCGTTCTACATCCTCGCGGATAAGGAGCCGCGCCCGGGCGAGCACGAGCAATTCGTGGCCCCGATGTGGAAACAGGCACTCGGCTCAACACTGCACTGCGTGGCGGGAGACGCCACCGGGGTCATCATCGCCGCCACCATCACCGGTTTGCTCGGGTTGCCGATGTGGTTCGACATGACCGCCGAGTACGTGTTCGGCTTTGTCTTCGGGCTATTCATTTTCCAGTCGCTATTCATGAAAGACATCATGGGTGTCTCCTACAAGACCGCGGTGAAACAGTCGTTCCTGCCCGAATGGGTGTCGATGAACGCCATGATGGCCGGCATGTTCCCGGTCATGGTGGCCATCATGATGGGCCGCGACATGCGCGCCATGGACCCGCGCGAACTCCTCTACTGGGGCGCGATGTCGCTGGCCATCGGTGTCGGGTTCGTCACCGCCTACCCGGTCAACTGGTGGCTGGTCAAAGCCGGTCTCAAGCACGGGTTGATGACGGTTCGCTCCGAACGCGACGCCATGGCCCCGCCTTCAGGCGACGGTCGGGAACGTGACATCCAGCCGGTCAGCGATCGACCCGAGGCGGCGCACGCCGGCTGCGGCCAGGCCATGCACGGGCACGGAGCGTGACCATGGCGCATGCCGACCACGACCGCGGCGAATCCGCAGAGATGCCGCGAAGAGAGCCGCTGATCCGGGCCGATGCCTCCGGCGGCATGTCCGGTCCCGGCGGCACTCACCAGATGGGTGCGGACGTCACGCGGCCCCAGATCGCCGCCGTCACCGTCCTCACCGCGCTGGCGCTCGTCGCCGGGCTGTTCTGGTCGGCAAATTACGGCAACCTCACCCTCGGCGCCCACGATGTCGACGGCGCAGTCATGGCCCCGGGCATGATCATGACGCGCGATACGCCGGGCGAGGCGATGCGGGACATGGCCGCCGTCGACCCCCACGCGATCCAATACACCGCTCCCGTTGACGCGCGCGGCGACCAGCCGCTCGAGCCCCGCATCGAGGATGGCTGGAAAGTCTTCGACCTGGAAACATCGGTGATCGAGTGGAACATCCTGCCGAACGAACCCGTGCTGGCCTATGCCTTCAACCAGCAGGTGCCGGGGCCGCGCATCCGCGTGACTGAAGGGGATCAGGTGCGCATCAACGTCACCAACCATCTCCCTGAGTCGACCACGGTCCATTGGCACGGGCTGATCCTGCCGAACGCCATGGACGGCGCGGCCGAGGTCACCCAGGAACCGATCCCGCCGGGCGAGACATTCACGTACGAATTCGTCACCGAGCAACGCGGCACCTACTTCTATCACACGCACGACCACATCGACCGCCAGCAGGCCCTTGGGCTCTATGGCGCGTTGATCATCGATCCCCGCGAGCCGGAGGACTACCCCTACGACTACGATCAGGAGCTGGTCATCCAGTTGCAGGAACTGCTGGAGCGCGAGGGGTATTCCTGGCCGGCGATGCCGATGGAGGGCGGACTCCCCAACTACTTCACGATCAACGGCAAGTCGTACCCCGAGACGGAGACGGTTCGCATGCAGGTTGGTGAGGCGCTCCTCGTGCGCTTCATCGGGACCAACAGCGGGTTCATCCACCCCATGCACATCCACGGCGGGCCGTTTCGCATCGTCGAAACCGATGGCAACCCCGTTCCTGAGGAGGGCCAGTGGGTGAAGGACACCGTCAATGTGGCGCCCGGTGAGCGCTACGATGTGCTCTGGGAAGCGCGCGAGCCGGGGAAGTGGCTTCTGCACTGCCACATCAGCCACCACACGACCAACAACAACGTGGAAACCGAGGGTGGCGGCGGATTGATGCTGATCCTCGAGGTCGCGCCCTGAACGCTATCTTCGCCCCGCGTTGGCTCAAGGTGCCGCTCGACAAGGCATGTATCGTGCATCGTGGAGCCCCATGCTGAAACGTGAGCGTGCGTCGCCATGCGGCCGCGGCGTGAAGCGAATCCTGTCGGTGGGCGGTCTCGCGCTCGTGCTTGCCTTGCTCGCGCACGACGCGCTCATGGCCGTCGCCGCCAGTGCCTTGCTAGCGCCTCATAAGGCGCCGCTCCAATTTGAGACCGATCCCGCACACCACGCAGATTTCGTCGGGGCGGACAACGCGAGTCTGTCTCCCGTGCCAGAACATCCGAAGAACTGCGGCACAGCGGGAGACGCCGTTCCCACGGCCGGTCCTGGGCGCGACGCCGTTGGCACCTCATCACGAATACTTGAAGATGATCCGTGGCTCTCGTCGCACTCTGTTTCCCCACACTGGGACGAACCCTGCTGGCCACCGGGCGCCCGGCGCGCCTGGTTTCAGGTCTATCGCATATAGGCCGATCCTCAGCGACTGCACGGGAACATCGACCGCCTCCCGCGCTTGGGAAGGCATCGTCATGACCCGAGAGAAGCACGGAGGACATCGTCCAATGAACACCAAGAGAACACTCATTGCCGCGGCATTGGCGGCGCTGTCCCTTCTGGCTCCGGCCGCATCGATGATGCGCGCCGCCCAGGATGCAACCCCGGCGCCAGTCTCCTGCGCCGACGTGACCGCGCCCGGCGCCGCCGGTACCCCCGCGGCAATGGCAGGGAGGAGCGACATGGCCGGCATGGATCACATGGCGATGGATCTCGATCTGATGTACATCGACATGATGATCCCGCACCACGCCAGCATTGTCGCCATGTCCCAGGCTGCGCTGCCGCACCTGATGGACGAGCGGCTGCAAGCGATGGCACAATCGATCATCGACGCGCAAAGCGTCGAAATCGAGGAGTTGCGGGGATACCGCGAAACGTTCTACGGCGCGGCCGACCCGATGCCGATGGACGTCGCGATGGTTGAAGCCATGGACGAGATGATGCCGGGCATGTCCGGGTCGATGAAGGAGATGGACTTCCAGATGGACAGCGCCGCCCAGATCGCGGCAATCTGCATGGCAAAGGACACGGACCTGGCCTTCATCGACCTGACCATCCCCCACCATCAGATGGCGATCGAATCATCCGAGACCGTCGCCGCGGAGGCCGCCCACGCGGAGATTCAGGTGTTCGCCGAACGCGTCATCGCGGACCAGCAGCGCGAGATCGACGAGTTGGAGCAGATTCGTGATTCGCTGCTCGGCTCGACCACGTCCCCACACTCGTAGAGCGCCCCAATTCTCGGCGCCGGACCCCGAACAGTCGGGGTGCGGCGCCACCTCTTGAATCAGCGGCGTAGAATGGTGCGATGACACGCGCCACGAAGACCAAAGCCCTCGTCCCAATCGACCCCGGCAACGGGCGCCTGACCGGCATGCCCCCGGCCATCGAGCCGGTTGCCGCGCCGCCGCCACTGACCCCGCTCGAACAGGAAGGGCTCGACTACCGGCGGCGCTACCAGGGGTTGATCGGCATCGGCTCCAAGGTGCCGATCCGCGACCGCGCCATCCTCTCCCTCGTCTATACCCCCGGCGTAGCCGAGGTCTGCATTGCCATCAACGAAGACCCGCTGGCCTCGTTCGACCTGACCTGCCGCGGCAACACCGTGGTCCTGCTCACCGACGGCTCCGACATCTTCGGCCGCCAGGGCGGGCCACCGGAAGCGGCTATCCCCCTGGAAGAGGCAAAGAGCGTCATCTTCAAGACGTTCGCCGGAGTGGACGCTTTCCCCCTCTCACTGGCCACCACCGACCCGGAGCGCATCGTGGAGACGGGGCTGGCCCTCTCCTCCACGTTCGGGGCCATCTGTCTGGACGACATCTCCGCGCCGCGCGCCTTCACCATCGCCGACAACCTCGAAAACGGCGCCGATATCCCCGTCTTTTCCAACCAGCATCACGGCACGGCGATCCTGGTTCTCGGTGGGCTCTACAACGCGCTGAAGGTGGTCGGCAAGAAGCTCGAAGACGTCAAGGTCGTGATATCCGGGGCCGGGGTGGCGGGCATCGGCGTGGCGCGGCTGCTGACCCGCGCCGGGGTGCGCGATCTGGTCGTGTGCGACCGGGCCGGGGCGCTGCACAAATACCGCCCGGAGCGCATGAACTGGGCGAAGGCATACCTGGCCAAGGAAACCAATCTCGAAGGGCGACACGGCAGTCTGGCTGAAATGCTGCGCGACGCCGATGTCTTCGTTGGGCTCTCCACCGGCGACATCGTCTCCGAAGAGATGGTGCGCGCCATGGCTCCGGACCCGATCATCTTCGCGCTGGCTGTCCCCGATCCCGAAATCTCACCTGCCGCGGCCCGCGCCGCTGGGGCGAAGGTTGTGGCCACCGGCCGCTCCGACTACCCGAACACGATGGACGTCTCGCTAGTCTTCCCCGGTGTGTTTCGCGGGCTGCTCGACTCCCGGGCCCGCAATATCCGCCTGCGCACCCTCCTCTACGCCGCGCAAGCGCTGGCCGACCTCATCCCGCCCGACGAGCTGCACGCCGACCACATCGTGCCGCGCATTTTCGATTTCCGGGTGGCGCCGGCTATCGCCGCCGCCGTCGTGCGCGCCGCCAACGAGGCCGGTGAGGCCGGGCGCGACATCGCCCCGGAACTGGTCAGCGAGCGCACCCGCCGCTTCGTCTACGAGGGTCGCCTGCTCCCGCCCAAGCCCTCTGCCCGGACCGAGCACAAGACCTTCCGTGACGAGGCCATCGACCTGCGCCTGCGCCACGGCGGGGTGCTGGAGATTCGCTCCAAGATTCCCATTCGTGACCACCACATCCTCAACATGCTCTATGTCCCGCCGGCCGCCCTCTCCCCCGCCCACGTCATCCGCGACGACCCGGCCAAGGTTGACGAGATCACCGCCAAGGGGAATCTCGTCGCCATCGTTACCGACGGTTCGGCGGTGCTCGGTCTCGGCGACATCGGCCCTCAGGCGGCGTTGCCGGTGATGGAGGGGAAGGCCGTTCTGCTGCAGACCCTGGCCGGGGTGGAAGCGTTTCCGATTTGCCTGGCCGCACGCGATGTGGACGAGATCGTCGGCATCGTGCAGAACATCGCCCCCAATTTCGGTGGGATCAACCTGGAGGACATCAGCGCCCCGCGCTGCTTCGAGATCGAGCGCAAGCTGCGCGAGACCCTCGACATGCCGGTTTTCCACGACGACCAGCATGGGACCGCCATCGTGGTCGCCGCCGCGCTCATCAACGGCTGCAAGATCCGCGGCTGCCGCATGGAGGATCTGCGCGTCACCATCAATGGCGCCGGCGCGGCCGGTATCGCGGTCACGAAACTGCTCCTCGGACTCGGCGTCGGGGACGTGGTGCTCTGCGACCGCGAGGGAGCTATCTACGAGGGACGCGCGGCGCGCATGAACTTTTCGAAAGAAGAGATCGCGCAGCTCACCAACAAAGAGCGCCGCACGGGATCGCTCGCCGAGATCATCACCGGCTCCGACGTGTTCATCGGGCTCTCGGCCGGCGGCATGCTGACGCCGCAGATGGTGCGCCAAATGGCGCCCAACCCGCTCGTCTTCGCCCTGGCCAATCCGGTGCCGGAGATTACCCCGGACCTGGCGTGCGAGGCCGGGGCGCTGGCCGTGGCCACCGGCCGCTCCGACTTTCCCAACCAGGTCAACAATTCCCTGGCCTTCCCCGGCGTCTTCCGGGGAGCGCTCGATGTCAAGGCGAGCGCCATCGACGACGCCATGAAGATCGCCGCCGCCCGCGCCATCGCCGAACTGGTCGACGATTCTGAATTGTCAACCGACTTCCTCATCCCCGACAGTCTCGATCTGCGCGTGCCGCCCCGGGTCGCCGCCGCCGTGGCCCAGGCGGCCATCGCGGGCGGTCTGGCACGCAACCCGCTGGATCCTCGCGAGGTAGAGATGCGCTGCCGGGATCTGGTGTATGAGGGGACGGTGGGATTGTAGACTTCAAGGAATCCCTGCACGACTGACTTGGAGAGGCCGCGCATGACTGCTCAATTGGTTTCGGTCAAAGATGGCTCAATCACAATCCCGGATGATCTCCGGGAGCGTTATGGATTCGAGGATGGATCCCTTCTCGCTATCGAAGAGGGACCAGACGGAATCGTAATCAGGTCGACCGACTTGCCTGAGGTGGAAGTCTACACGCCAGAACGCGTTGCAGAGTTCCTCCTTAACAATGCGGTCAGTAAACGGGATTATCTGAACGCCGTGGAAGAAGTCAAGAAGCTAGGAATCGACCCGGCTGACATCCCGCACGATCGTCCCTGATCTGCGTTGCAGGCCGCGCACGATCGAGTTTTCCTCGACGCGAACGTTGTCTTCTCCGCTGCATACGCTCGTTCATCTGACCTACGACGGTTGTGGTCCCTCCCTGATACCACGTTGCTGACTTCCACTTATGTCGTAGCGGAAGTTCGCCGCAACATACCCGCGGAACGCTACGCCGAATTCCAGATGCTTTTGCGAACGGTTGCAATCGTTCCAACACCTTCGGTCGGAGAATGGCCGGTTCCGCCAGCGCTTGACCTTCCCGATAAGGACGTGCCGATCTTCCTGGCTGCGGCTGCCGGTAACGCAAGCCATTTGCTCACCGGAGACAAACGGCATTTCGGAGCATATTTTGGGCAACGATTCGCGGGGGTGCTAATCCTTGAGCCAGGGACGTACCTGAAGTCGCGCCGATGAGCATCCAAATCGTCCAAGCCGACATCACCACCCTCGACGTCGACGCCATTGTCAACGCCGCCAACACCTCGCTTCTTGGCGGCGGCGGGGTAGACGGCGCGATCCACCGCGCCGCCGGGCCGCGACTGCTGGAGGCCACCCGGAAGATCGGCGGCTGCCCGACGGGGGAGGCGCGGATCACCCCGGGGTTCGATCTGCCCGCGCGGTGGGTCATCCACGCGGTGGGACCGGTCTGGCGGGGCGGCAATGCGGACGAGGATGCGTTGCTGGCCTCGTGTTACCGGAACAGCCTGGCATTGGCCCAGGAACATGGGATTCGGACCATTGCCTTCCCGGCTATCAGCACCGGGGTCTATGGTTTCCCCATGGAACGAGCCGCCCGCATCGCGATCGGCGAAGTGACAATCGGTCTGGCAAACAATCCAACGATCACTCGAGCCATCTTCGCGCTGCGTGGCGACGATGCCTTCCGCATCCATCGCCAGGTGCTACAGGAGATCGAGGCAGAGATGCGGTAGGCTTGGGGGAGCCACATCTGGCGCATTCGCGTCCCCGCCGCGAGGAGTCGTCGCCATGGCCCAGACCGTCGAGGCCCCGTCTGTTTCCACTGAAAACCCGGACAGTGCCCTCGTCCTCGCCCCGCTTACCGCGGAGGAGGTCTCCGAGCAGGCCGACGAGGCCAGTTTCAAGCGCGGCCGCGGCTACTTTCGCTCCGGGCGCATCTTCAATGCCGTGCGCCGCGAAACCACCCTGCGCGCCCGCTGCCATGGCTCCAGTGGCGGCCCCTACATCGTCGAGGCGACGCTGGCCAGAGAAGGGCAGCGCACGCGGCGCAACCCGGTTACCTTCTTCTGCAACTGCCCCCGTGGCGACTTCTGCAAGCACGTCGTGGCGATGCTGCTGACCTGGATCGAGCAGCCGGAACGATTCACGGTTCGTCCGCCGATCGCCGAGGTGCTCGCGAGCAAGACTCAGGGGGAGTTGATCGCCCTGATCGGACTGATGCTGAAGGAGGAGCCCGACCTCGAATCGCTGCTGGAACTGCCCGTCCCGATAGGCGGGCTGAGCGAGGACGATCTGGATGAGGCCGCCATTCGCCGCCAGATCCTCAATGCGCTGCGAGACGACAAGGACCACTGGAGCGGCTACGGCGGCCGCGGCCGCTATGGCTATGGCTACGGCAACGACTCCTACGGGTATTGGGACGACGAGTACGACCCGGCCTCGCGCATCGCGAGAAAGCTGGAACCGGTCGCGGGGCTCGCCGATGCCCACGTTGCGGACGAGCAGTGGCGCAGCGCGCTAGTCGTCTCTGCCTGTCTCGTCGAGGAGCTAACCCCGCGGCTTGAGAACTACGCCGACGAGAACGGCGACCTCTCCGATCTCGTCAGCCGCGCGGACAGCAACCTCACCGCCTGCCTTGAGGCCCAGGCGGCGCTTCCGGCCGATCGGCGGCTAACCGCCGAGGAGCGCGAGCGCCTGATCGACGCGCTCTTCACCGCCTGGCAGACCGCCATAGACACTGAGGGTCTTGTGCTGGAGGAGGGCGGACCCGAAACGTTCGCTCGCCACGCGACTCCCGACGAGCAGCGGCGCATCAGCGATCGGATGCGCCCGATGCTGGCGATGTCGACAGGGAATGCCCGGCAAGACGCATGGCGGAAACGAGCGGTACTCTGGTTTCTCTCGCAACTGAAAGGCGATGCCGGTCTTTCCGACGAAGATCTGCTCGCGGAATATCGAAATGCCGAGCTGTGGGACGAAGCGGTCGATTTTCTCACTGAGCTGGGACGCATGGACGAAGCTATTTCGCTCGCCACGCGCCGCTTGACCGGGGCGGACTCGCTCCTTCCCTTCGTCGACCGGCTGGTGGCCACGGGTGATGCCGCGCGCATCACGCAGGCTATCTCCCTGGTCGACGATCGCCTCTGGGAACAGGAGGGGCAAAATGTCCGCGACGACCAGGCGCTGCGCGAGTGGCTGGAGCACCGCTACGTCGAGTTCGGACCACCCGACAAGGCGCTCCACATCTCCCTCGCCCGATTCAAGGCGACACCCGCCAAGACCACCTATGACGCGGTCAAGGCGGCGGCCCATCTGCCCGGTCACGCCGAAGACCCGTGGCCGACCCTGCGCAAGGAGCTCATCGCCACGCTGCGCAAGCTCGACAACTGGTACGGCCTGATCGACATTCACCTGGCCGAAGGCGAAGTGGAGGACGCGCTGAAAGCCCTGCGCAAGACCGAGAAAGCGAGCCGCAGCCGGACGGCCGCCCTGGGATGCGCCTGGGCCGCTCCCTGGGGATCGTACGACACTCGCGTCGCCGACGCGGCCGCGGCCGACTTTCCCGACGACGCCGTCCGCATTTATAAGCACCTTGCCGATCAACTGATCGCCGCGCGCAGCCGCAAGAACTACACGGCCGCCGCGGAGTACCTCCGCCGCGCCATGCGCACCCTGGAACGCCACGGCCGCGCCGAAGAGTGGACCACCCTCATCACCGGCGTCCGCGAGCAGAACAAGAGTCTGCGCGCGTTGAAGGAAGAACTCGATATTCTCGGGCTGGCGTAGCGGGCTTTGAGCTATGAGCTATGAGCTATGGGCTATGGGCTATGGGGTTCGGCGCAACCCGGTTCTAGCTTGCTCACCGAGTCATCGACTTCCGCACTGAGCCAATAGCCCATAGCTCATAGACCATGGCCGCAAAGAGGAAGGACGGAGCCTTTCGGCCCCGTCCTCGAGGGAAGGGAATCCGCGTCAGATCCGGTGACGCGGTCAGGGGTGGCCGCACCGCGGCAAGCGGCGCGGGGGTGGAGGGGAGCCGCGCCGGGGATGGCGGCGCGGAGTCGAAGTGGCTGCGATGCTGTGCTCCAACGTTGTCATTGTCGTGGTTTGCGGCGCCAGCGCCCTCCTCCGGATGGGTGATTTGGTCTGCATGTCACACTTCCTGGTCATCACCCATTCGGGTTAGCGGCGGCGTTTTCAGAACCGGCCGGCCGACCGGCGGGCGCGGGCGCTGGTCTCACCAACGGAGAGCGCGGCCAGGATGATGACGGCGGCGATAAGTGGGATAAGCGTCTCCATCGGTTCCTCCTTGCGTCTCTGTCCTTTCACCAGATAGTCGAACGGGTTGCGCCGGAATCGACAGTCCGCTTCGAGCGCGTGTCGAATGAGTGTCGAGCGAGGCCGCAAACGTTTCGTCGTGAGCGACTCACACCCACGCGCCTACTATGCCGGCTCCGCAGCGCCCCGCCTTCCTCCAGTTGGGTGATTCGGGCGGGTGATTCTGCCTGGATGCGGTCTTGCCGCGACCGTGTTATGCGACGGTAGTAGTTGCCGTTGCGTGCCGGTGAGCCGCAGATAGCTCACTTACGCCGTCTCCCCCGTCACCACCCGGCCGTCCATCCCGCCGTGCAGGGTGCAGCGGTAGTCGTAGGTTCCGGGCGCGGCAAAGGTGTGCGCGAACTGGCCCTCGTCCTGCACGGCGGACTCGAACCCGTCGCCGGCGACGTTGTGGTCGGAGCTCCCCTGCCACTGCCAGGTCACCGTCGTTCCGGTCGGAATCTCGATCGCGGCGGGGGCGAACGAGTTGTCGTCGACCGCCACGGTGCTCACGCCTGAGACAGGAGAGCTTAGATCGGGCGGGGTTCCGCCGAAGAGGAAGGAAGCCCCGCGGAATAACACCGCGGCCAGGATCAACGCGCCGATCGTGATCCAGAGCCAGCGCGACGAGCGCCGGGTCTGGGGAGCGGTCATGTCGCGTGTCGTCATCATGCGTCCTTTCGTGTCCGCGCGCTCCTAGCGCGCGACGATATCGTCCGAGATCCTCCTCCGTGATGTCGGATCACGGGTGATCCCACCGGTCTGGATACCTGCCTAAGTAGGTAGCCAATCGAATTTGGAGGTTTGGAGGCCGCAGCGGCGGAGGCGTTCGGCGTCGCTCATGCCGTCCAGCCAGGCCAGGGCGCGCGTCGGCGAGTTCCTCGAGGGAGGCGTAGCAGCGGTTGGCGGCCACCGTCTGCTTTCAGGCCACGCCACAGGTCCTCCAGGGGCATCAGCTCCGGGGAGCGGAAGGGCAGGAAGGCGACCGTGATGCCGGCGTCGCCGGCGCCGCGTCGCGCACCCGGTGCGGGCTGTGGGGCGGGGCGTTGTCCCAGATCAGCAGCTTGGGCACCGCCGGCCGCACCGCCCCCAGCGCCGCCACCGCCGCCAGCACGTCGTCGGTGCGGCAGCGCTCGCGCACGGTCCGCACCAATTCCCCGGTGCGTCGACGTTCAGCGCCCCCAGGATGGTGCGCCGCGTGTTGCGCCCGCTGATGACGCACGCGCGCCGGCTCCCCCCGCTTGCTCCAGCCCGCGCGCAGCGGCGGGAACTCGCGCAGCGCCGTCTCATCGGCCACCCAGACCTCCCCGCCCGCCGCCAGCATGCCGTGCGCCTGGGCGATCACGGCCCCCTTTTTTCGGCGTAGGCCGGGATCGGGGCGGCCCAGCACGTACTGCGGCCGCTTCCAGCGGTACCCCAGCCGGTGCAGCGCGCGGCGGATGGTCCGCTCCCCGACCGCCGTACCCGGCCCGGGCCAACTCCGCGCGCAGCAGCGGCACCGTCCAGCCCGTCGCCTGGTGGCCGCGGGCCTGCGGATCGCTGCGCCAGCAGCCCGCCAGCGCCGCCTCGCCGGCCGCGCCCAGCTTGACCTGGCCCCCGCCGTGGTCGCCTTCGCGCAACCCCGCCACCCCGGCCCGCCGCCACGCCGCCGCCCAGCCGTAGACGCTGGCCTCGCTGCACCGCAGCGCGTGCGGCCACCGCCGCCGACGTCATCCCCTCGGCCAGCAGCAGCACCGCCCGGTAGCGGCTCCAGCCCCGCACCCCCTTCTCCGCCGCCGCGGCGGCCTCCAGCTCAGTCCGTTGCGTCTCCGTCAGCGTCACGGCATCGGCGGGCCTCCTTCGCGAGGCCCCGCAGCTTACACCCTCCAGCAACTCATGGCTACCTACTTAGTGGATGAGTCTCAACAGAGACCGCACGAGTTTCGTCGGTGGCCGGTTGACGGCCACGCGCCTACTTTGCCGGCTCCGGCGCGCCGCGCCGTCCTCCAGGTGGGTGATTGGAGCGGGTGATTCGTGGGTGATGCTTTTCGAATGCGGCAGGGCTGGTCTGGTGTCGTTCCGAGCGGCAGCGAGAAATCTCGGCGTCGGCGGACAGGCGGTCCTTCAAGCCGAGATGCTGCACTTCGTTCACTTGCAGCCTGACACGATACGGACAGGGCGACTCACGCGGAATCCGGATGATGACCGATGCATCGCCGCAGTCGGCCCTCACCCCCTGCCCGCCGCCCAGAGGGCACCCGGCTCATTGCGATGAGCGAGGGGGGAACGGGACGCCGGGTCGGCTCAGGCAACACCGTTCGTCCGGAGTCCGTACCAGGACCATTTATCAGGAGTCCGGGTGCTGGCTCGCGCCTTGCCGCGTCGGGAAGATTGCCAAGTGTGCCAATATTGCCAACCCAGACTTGACCGGACGGATGGCGCTCTTACCGTGCCGAGGTCGGCTCCCGCGGCAACGCGGCAGCATTCATCTGGATCTCAAATCAGTCACGCCGAGGATCGGGTTCCAGCAGGGCGCGCAGCACCGGGCTCTCGAACTCCGTCGCCAGGATATCCATGTCGATCTCGTCCCAGAATCGGCCGCTGAACCAGCGGCTTTCCCGCCGGCGGCCGATCTCGCGGAAGCCGACCTTCTCGTAGCTGCGGCGGGCGGCGGGATTGAACTCGTAGACCCTGAGCATGACGGCTGTGCATGCCAAGCGGCGGTGAAGGCGTAGTCGAGCAGGAGCCGCATCGCCTCCGTTCCGTAGCCCCGGCCCCGGGCGTCCGGCTCGCCGATCATGATGCCGACCTCGGCGCGCCGGTTGGGCACAAGTCGACGTCGTGCAGCCCGCAGTTGCCGATCGGCCGGCCCGCTGGCGCGTTCGATAGATGGTGAAGATCGTGTTCGTGCTCGTCGTTGCGGCCTTGCTCGTACCAGGCGGTCTCCTGCTCGAGCGTCATCGGGCGCGGCTGCACGGCCAGCGTGCGCGTCGTGGCGAAGTCGTTGATCCAGCGCAGGTACAACGGGATGCGACTCGCGGCGCAGCGGACCGAGCGCCACCAGATCGCCCTCGATGTTGATGATCGGCGCCGTCGGGATCGCTCATGCGCCGCCCTCCCGCTCCTGCCGGATCTCGATCAGCCGCTCGATCATCTCGTCTTCGTGCGAGATACACGCCGAGCGAGCTCTGCAACCCGCCGATGACCAGCGCGTTGATGTAGAACGCCTGGTTGTTCGACCCCATGCTTGTCCGGGTCGGGGCGGGTGCGCAGGCGGATATCGGTCGCCAGCCCGATCACGCCGTAGTAGCGCGGAGAATCGACGTGGCGGGAGAGGCAGTCCATGTACCCCGATTCCCAGTTCGTGCCGGAGTCCTCGCTGACCTGGCAGATCAGCACGTTGCTGTCTTCCACCGCGGCGATATCGACGTCGTAGATCAGGCGCGGGGTGATGTCGGTGCGCGTCTTGTCGCTGCTCGGCTCGCTCTCGTTGGGGCAGAAGACCTCGAACCCGTGCTCGCGCAGCTTGGCCGCCAGCCGCAGGTTGTGGGCTTCCTCGGCCGCGGTGAACATCGGCCCCGCCAGGTAGAGCTTCATCGCGCCGCTCTCCGCTCCGCCGGGATCTCCCCGGTTTCGTACTGCTCGTCCACCAGCCCCACTGTCGCCGCCGGACTCGCCACCTGTCCATCCGCCGCCCCCGGCAGCACCGCGGCGTCGGCCGCCATCTCCTCCTCGGCGATGTCGACCTCGGAGGCGAGCGGCGGCGCGCCCGGCGCCCGCTGCCGCATGACGTCGATCTTCTGCGTCAGCCAGAGCGAGGCGAAGATGAAGACCGTGCCGAACAGGAAGGGGAACTGGTAGCCCAGCCGCGCCCAGAGCGCCGCCCCGACGATCGGCACCACGACCGCGGTCAGGTGCGCCAGGGAAACGCCCATGGCCAGACTCGGCGCCAGATCCTCGCGCCGGCAGATCTTGCGCAGATACGTCGTCGTGCCGATGGAGAAGAGGAAGAGGAAGTTGTAGCCCAGATACGTCAGGTAGAGAAACCAGAGGTTCTGCGACAGGGCGAAGCCGAGGAAGACGAGGATGTGCATGCTGTAGCCGACGGTCAGCATCCGCTTCTCGCCGTAGCGGTCGACCAGCCTGCCGACGACCGGCCCCATGCGCCAGTTGATCAGGGCCGCGATGATGAGCAGCGAGGTCAGCGAGACGGCATCGACCCCGAACTGCTCGACCAGCACGAAGGGGGCGAAGGCGAAGTAGATCTGCTGGCGCGAGCCGTCGAGGAAGGAGAGGGCGTAGTAGAGGCGGTACTCCTTGCGCAAGGTGATGGCGGGCGCCGCCTTGGCCGCGGCGCGGGCATCCTCCGAGACGGGGAACCGCCAGATGGCGATCGCGCCGACCACGGCGGCGAGGCCGGAGACGACGTACAGCCCGCGCAGCCACGGCCCCTGCGCCAGGGCCAGATCGCCGCTTAGCCGCGCCACGGCGAAGAGAATGACCCAGACCCCGATCAGGGCGGCCAGCGTCCCGCCGAAGCCGATCCCGCGGAACTTGCCGAGGACGCTCCCCTCCTCGCCGGGCCGCGCGATGGAGAGCCCGAGGGCGTCGTGGAGCTGCAACCAGGAGTGGAACCCGATGCTGCCGATCAGCGTCGGCACGATCAGCGACTGAACGAGTCGCTCCAGGCGTAGAGCGAGTACCCCACTCCCATGATCAGCAGGGACACCGCGTCGCGCGCGCCATGCCGAGTTTCAGCAGGGCGGCGGCGACGAAGATGAGCAGGAACCCGGGCAGCTCGCGGATGGCGATGAGGTACCCGTTCTGGGCGCCGTCCATCCCCAGTTCCTGGCGCATGAAGTTGGGGCCGATGGCCTGGGCGATGTGGAGCCCCATGCTGGCGGTGAACGTGGCGACTGCCGAGCAGCGTCATGGCGCGGGCCAGTTGGGCGGGAGGAGGAAGCCGTCGCTCTTGACCCGCTCCCCGGCCACGTTCCCCGCCGCGCTCACCTGCTCGATCCTTCCCTGCGTCGGAATGCCTGGAGAAAGAGTCTACGCCACGGCGAAATCGCTGGCCGATCTAGCGTGTCATTCTGAAGGCGAAGCCGAAGCATCTCATCTTCCTCGGTCAGTGCCGTCTCGCAAAGTCGAGATGCTTCACTCCGTTCAGCATGACACGGGGACAGGGTCGCCCAACTCAACGGCTAGGACCGCAAGCGCGCTACTCCTCGTTCGCGCCGGTGATCAGCCGCGCGCCTCGCTGGAAGGTGAGGTACGACCAGAGCCATTGCAACGCGACGAGGACGCGGTTGCGGAACCCGATCAGGTTGAGGATGTGGACCACCGCCCAGGCCAGCCAGGCGATGAAGCCGGTCAGGCGCAGACCGCGGATGTCGGCCACCGCCGAGTTGCGGCCGATGGTGGCCATGTTGCCCAGGTCGCGGTAGCGAAACGGGCGTGTTGCCTGCCCCTCGATGCGCCGCAGGATGTTTGCCGCGGCCCACTTGCCCTGCTGTATCGCCACCTGGGCGACGCCGGGCAGCGGGCGGCCCCGCGCATCCGCCAGGGAGGCCATGTCGCCGACGACGAAGATGTCGGGGTGCCCTGGGACCGAAAGATCGCGCTCGATCAGCACGCGCCCCGCCCGGTCGAGCTCGACCCCAAGCGAGCGCCCCAGCGGCGAGGCCAGCACCCCGGCCGCCCAGACGACCGTCTCCGCCGGGATGACGTCATCCCCGACCGTGACCTGCCCGGCGGCAATAGCCGTCACCGGCACGCCGAACTTCACCTCGACTCCGAGACGCTCGCAGGTCCTGCAGCGCCTGCCGGGAGAGCCGCTCCGGAAACGTCGACAGGAGCCGGTCGCCCGCTTCGACCAGCATCACCCTGGCGTCCCGCGTGTCGATGTGCCGAAAATCGCGGGCCAGCGATTGGCGGGCGATCTCGGCGATGGCTCCCGCCATCTCGACTCCGGTCGGCCCGCCGCCGACCACGACGAACGTCATCAGTGCCTTGCGCCGGGCCGGGTCCGGCTTCGCGCTCCGCCTCCTCGAACGAGAGCAGGATGCGGCGGCGGATGTCGAGCGCCTCTTCCAGCGTTTTCAGCCCGGGCGCGATGCGGTTCCCACTCGTCGTGGCCGAAGTAGGCATGGTTCGCGCCGGCGGCGAGGATGAGAAAGTCGTACGGCACTCGCCCCTCCGCGAGCACCACCTCCTTCGCCGCTGGGTCGATCGCCGTCGACCTCGGCCAGAATGACATCAACATTCGCCTGCCCCCGCAGCACCGACCGAATCGGCTGCGCGATATCCGCGGGCGACAGCACCGCCGTGGCGACCTGATAGAGCAGGGGTTGGAAGAGATGGTGGTTGCGCCGATCGACGACCGTTACGCGCACGGGCGCGTCGGCAAACGCCTTCGCCGCCTCCAACCCGGCGAATCCACCGCCGACGATCACGACGTGGGGAAGGGAGGGATCGTGCGAATGCTGCTGCGGTCGCTTGCGGCGGAGCCGGGGCAATCTCATGACGTCTCGCTCTCGCTGAGAACCGGCGAGTCGTCAGTGGCGGAAATGCCGCGTGCCGGTGAAAACCATGGCTATGCCGGCGCGGTCGGCGGCGGCAATAACCTCGTCGTCGCGCACGGAGCCGCCCGGCTGGATGACGGCGATCACGCCCGCGGCGCTCGCTGCTTCCAGCCCATCCGGGAACGGGAAGAAGGCATCGCTGGCCAGCACCGAGCCCGCGGCCCGCTCACCGGCCTTGCCCACCGCGATGCGCACGCTCTCCACGCGGTTGGGTTGACCGCTGCCGACCCCGGTCAACGCTCGGTCACGGGCCAGGACGATGGCGTTTGATTTGACGTGGCGCACGGCGTGCCAGGCGAAGACGAGGTCGTCCAGCTCGCGCGCATCGGGTTGCCGGGACGTGACCACCTGCCACGTTGCGGGGTCCGCTGGTTCGGTGTCGGGAGTTTGCACCAGCCACCCGCCGGCGATCGGCCGCACGTCCCAGTCGCCGGCGCCAGCCAGTCGTTCCGGGTCGGTCGGCATGGCCAGGAGGCGCAGAGCCTTCTTCTTGCCCAGCACCTGCAGCGCCTCCGGCATCGAAACCCGGCGCGATGACGACCTCGAAAAAGACCTCGGCCATGCGCCGCGCCGTTTCGCCGTCGACCCGCCGGTTCAGCGCGACGATGCCGCCGAATGCAGAGACCGGATCGCCCCGCAGCGCCTCGTCGAACGCATCGGCCAACTCGTCCCGTTCCGCCAACCCGCAGGGGATGGTGTGCTTGACGATGGCGACGGCCGGGCTCGGCAGGCCCAGCACCGCGGCCCATGCCGCGTCCGCGTCGAGCAGGTTGTTGAAGGAGAGCTCCTTGCCGCCCAGTTGCTCCGCATCGAGGACGCCCGCCCCCGGTTCGCCCACGCGCAGTCGGCGGTAGGCGGCGGCTCGCTGTTGCGGGTTCTCCCCGTAGCGCAGCGACCGCTGCAGCCGGCCCGCGAACGAGACCTCTTCCGGCCACGCTCCCGAATCCCGCAAGTACTCGGCAACGACCGCGTCGTACGCCGCGGTGTGGGCGAACGCTTTGGCGGCCAGGGCTCGCCGCCCCACTCCGGCAGGACCGCCCGCGCGCAGTTCCTCCAGGACGGCGTCGTAGTCTGCCGGATCGGTCAGGACAACGACCCCGGGAAAATTCTTGGCCGCCGCCCGGATCATGGCCGGGCCGCCGATGTCGATCTGCTCCAGCGCCTCGGCCAGTGAGGCATCGCCGCCAGCGATCGTGGCGGCGAACGGATAGAGGTTGGCCGCGACCACGTCGATCGCCGCGATCTCGTGAAACTCCAGGGCGCCCATGTGCATCGGGTCGTCGCGGCGCGCCAGCAGCCCGCCGTGGATGCGTGGGTGCAACGTTTTCACGCGCCCATGGAGAATTTCCGGGAACCCCGTCACGTCGCTGACCGCGGTCACCGGCACGCTCGCCGCTTCGAGCGCGGCCTGTGTACCGCCGGTGGAGACGATCTCGTAGCCGAGGGCCACGAGACCCCTGGCCAGGGCTTCGATTCCCGTCTTGTCGTAGACGCTCAACAGCGCCCGCATGCGCCCCCGCTCCTGATCGGACTTCGCCTCAGCCTCCGCAGGGGATCATACCCCCGCGCGTCGCGACCGGGACTACTTCGCTCGCGCCATGCACTACGTCGCGGCATGGCCCATCTGCCCGCACGACGCGAGCGATCCCCGGCCCCACGGTCGATCATCACAGGGGAATGCCCTGGGCAGCCGGGGCAAATGGGGTCAGGACGGGCGGAATCTGCCCCGTCGTCAGCGCCTCGGCCACCAGCGCCGCCGTGGCTGGAGCTTCCTTGGCGCCGGTGCGGAAATGCCCGGCGCTGACCCACAACCCCGCGTAGCCCGGAACAGGCCCGATCAGCGGATTCGCCGTCTCCGTGCCGGGACGCAATCCGGTCCACGTCTCGGCAACTTCCCCTTCCAGCAGCACCGGGCAGAGTGTCCTGGTCAGCTCCAGCAACCAGGCGACGCCCTCGCCGGTCACCCGCCGGTCGAACCCGACATCCTCCTCCGTGGCGGCAACGAGTGTCGTGCCGTCCGGCCGGGGGCGGACATAGCCGCCATGACCGCCGATGACACGGGCGGGGCGCAGCGGTGCGTTGGCGAAGGCGATGAGCTGCCCCTTGATCGGTTTCGTTGGCAGATGCACCCCGAGCGCATCACCCAGCAACCGCGTCCAGGCTCCGGTGGCCAGCACGGTCATGTCCGCGTCGATGTCGCGGTCCAGCAGCCGAACGCCGGTAACCCGGTCCCCTTCGCGGCGCAGCCCGCCGACGGGCGTCTCCTCGAGAATGGTCGCCCCGAGCTGTCTGGCCGCCGTGGCGAGCGCCTGGGTCAGGCGGTGAACCGAGAGCGAACCGACATCCGGATGGAACCGGGCCAGAACGAGGCTTGCAGGCAGCGCCGGTTCGCGTCTCCTCGCTTCGGCGACGGGCACGTCTTCGACCGTCAGTCCCATCCCCAATTGCCAGGCGGCCACCGCATCCTCGGCCTCGGCGTGCTGCTCGTCGACGGCGATGGACCACTCCCCTGGCCGCCGGTAGTCGATGCCGATCCCCGTGCGCTCTTCCAACTCGTCGACCAACGCCGGGTAGCGCTCGAGGCTGATGCGGCCGAGCTCGATTCGCTCCGGGCTGAACCACGGCCGCGAGGGCAGGGAGATGATTCCAGCCGAGGCGGCCGACGCCTCGCCCCCGATGCGTCCGCGCTCGATCAGCGTCACCTGCGCGCCGCGCTTCGCCAGCTCGAAGGCGATCCCACTGCCGATCACCCCGCCCCCGACCACCACAATGTCCATTGCTGTCCCTTCGCTCATCGCACTCGCGCCACGCCGGCTCGCGCTCACCAGCGGCGGATTCGGGCCGAGGTCAGCAACTCCGGACCGGTCTCGGTCACCAGGACGGTCTCCTCGAAATCACCCGAAAAGCCGTCGCGCTTCACCCCGCGCTCCACGCAGAGCACCATGCCCGGTTGCAGCGCGGTCTCGTCGCCGGAGATCAACCAGGGAGCGTCCCAGCCGAGCCCGATACCGTGGCCCATCCCCGTAAAAGCGCCTCCAAGGTCGTAGCCCAGGTCGCGCATTTTCCCCAGCCCTGCCTCCGCCACGCTCGATGCCGTCGCGCCGGGGCGAATCGCGGCGATGCTGGCCTCGACGCAGGCGATGGCGGCCTCGAAGGCGTCCACCTGCCGGGACGATGCCGCGCCAACGGCGGTGGACCGGGCAAGATCGAAGAGATAGCCATCGAGCACGCCGGAAATACCGGCCTGGAACCACTGACCATCCGCCAATGGTTCCTCCGCACCGAAGGTGGGAAAGGCGTTGCGCGCGACGCTGGGGTTGTCACCCCCGCGACCGGAAATCATGAAGGCATTCTGCATGATGGCGCGGGCGGGGATCAGCCCCTCCTGCCCCGCCAGGAACACGTCGGCGTGAGTCGCGCCGGGTTGCGCCGCCTCCATCATGGCATCGAGCGCCCGCGAACCGATCTCCGACGCCCGGCGCAGCAGCTCGATCTCACGCGGGGATTTCACCGCGCGCCGCTCGGTGATGATGCCGTCGGCAGGGACGAACGCGACACCCGGCAGCTCCGCCTCCAGCCGCCGCACGACACCCCACGGGATGGTGTCCGCCCCGGCGATTCCCACCTCCCCTGCCGTCATGCCGCGGGCGCGCAGCCCCTCGGCCACCGCCGCGATCGTGTCGGGCGCGACCACGATCTCGACCGTCCCGGTCTGCGCCGTCTGGTTGTGCGGCACATCGACGACAAGCAGAGGGTCTGCAGCGACGGGGAGCAGGAGGTAGGCGTGGGCACGCCCCGCCCAGCGTGGTTCCTGATCCGGGATATACGGGAACGGCGTGTAGAAACCCGCCAGGTACATGATGTCCGCGTAGCGGTCCAGCGTGCCCCCGCCTCTGGAGCAGACGAGGAGCCCTTTCAACCCCCGCGCACGAGCGCCCTCGGTGGCCGCCACGCGGCGATCCGCAAACTCTTCGGCCAGCGTGCGCTGATGGTCGTTCACCGGCAGCTCCAATACCCCATTCCCTTCGATCCGATCACGCAGACCGGATGACCGAGCAGGTCAGGTGAGACGGATAGTCGGTCGTGTGGAGGACCGTTTGCGTCGCCACGACGGAGGCGCTTGGCCCCTCCGCGAACAGATCGCCGCCGGTGTTGAGGTTGCGGTCCCATTGCGGGAAGTCGCTCCCCGAGATCGACAGTCGCAACCGGTTGCCGGCGGCGATGCGGACCCCGACCGGTCCCAGCGGAATCTGGTAGCAGTAGACCCGATCCGGCTCGACCAGGGATGGCTCGGACAAACTCTCCCGGTAGCGGGCGCGCACGATACCCTCTTGCAGATTGATGGAGCGGCCATCGGGAAAGACTTCGCAGAGGCGCGCCGCCCAGTCGGCGTCCCGCGTGGAGGTCGCGGCGTAGAGCGTGACCGACACATCGCCGATCAGTTCCAGCGGCGCGGCCAGCGGCTCGCTGCTGTAGACCAGGCTGCCGTTGAACTCCTCCGCCCGGCGCTGGTCGGCCGGTCCCATCGGGGCCACGAAATCGAGGCAGCAGGAGTGCCCGCCGGGGCGCGGCGCCGGGTAGAGTGGATCGGTGGTGAAGACGTCCGGCGGCTCGGCGGCCGGAGATTGTTGGGAAAGCGCGCCGTCGCCGAACCGGGAGTTGGCGCGGCCGTCTGAATGCAGAAACCAGCGTTCCGGGGTGGCCGCCGGCGGCGGCCAATCGGGGTAATCACGCCACTCCTCGGCGCCCATGACGAAAAGCGAGACCGGGGCAGTCGAGGACGCCCGTCTCCTGCCCCTTCAGGAAGTGGTCGAACCAGCGAAGCTGCATGTCGTCGACGACCGTCGGTTCCACGCCGTTCAGACTGGCGCTCTCCGGCGCCCAGGGCATGTGCGTCCACGGCCCGATGAGCAGTTTCTGCCCCGCCCGCGCCGCCTCGGACCCCGCACCCTCCCGCATGCCGCTGAAGTTCTTGACCGTCCCCGAGAGGAAGATGTCGTACCAGCCGCCGACGTGCAGCGCTGGCACGACCAGCCGGGCGTAATCCTCGTCGATGCTCCAGCGCCGCCAGTAGTCGTCGTACGTGGGGTGCTCCAGCCACTCCTGGAAATAGTCGCCGTACGGGCCCGGACGAGGGGAGCGAAGGCATCCAACGGCAGCCACCAGTTCAGCCCGGGCATGCCGGCGTAGGCGGCGGCGAGCTGGGCGACGGCCGCGTCGTCTCCCGCCTTGCGCGCCTCGCGGGTGGCCAGATCGGTGGCCCAGGACATGGTGAAGGCCAGCGCCAGCGCCCCCTGGTTGTAGGTCCAGCCCTCGTAGTACTGCGAGGCCGTCAGCGCCGGGCAGATCGTGACCAGACTCGGTGGCCGCAAGGTGGCCGGCATGAGTTGCGTGGCCCCGGCGTACGAGAACCCGTACATGCCGACCCGCCCGTTGGCGCCCGGTAGACGAGCCGCCCACTCGATCGTGTCGTAGCCGTCTTCCGCTTCGTGCTCGAAGGGGGTGAATCCTCCCTCGGAGAGGCAGCAACCGCGTACGTCCTGCACCACCACCATGTAGCCATGCTGCGCGTACCAGGACGGGATGGCTGTAGGTGATGTTCTCGGCCTGGGTCTTGTCGTAGGGCAGGCGCATCAGGATGACCGGAAACGGCCCCTCGCCGGCCGGCCGGTAGACGTCGGCGAAGAGCGTGACGCCGTCGCGCATCCGGCTCGGCACGTCCCGTTGCACGGTCACGCCGGGCAGCCCGGGCAGCGGCCGTCGCTCGTCCTGTTCCATCCATTCCCTCCTCGGCCCCGGACTGCGTGGGGTGGCCTTCACGCACTGACTCGAAGCATGATACGGTCGCCAGGACCTATGCGCCTGGCAGGTATCTTGGCACGAGATCCGGCGTTACGGGCGTTCGGTACGCTCCAGGAGCGAATGATGAACCGGCATTCAGCGGAGGTTCGCCAGCCACAGAGGTTCGTCGACATGACCCTCGATCGCCCGCCGCGCATCGATTGCCTCGGGGTCTGCCGATTGGGACCGGTTGATCGCCATTACGGATTATCCGGAGGCCGGCGGGTTTGCCGAGGTCCACCAGGAGATCTCCGCGCCCGGGCGGGCCGACGACCAACACCGCGGTGGCGCTCAGCCGCCTTGGGGCGCAGGTCGCCCTGGCCACGGCGGTCGGCGATGACGAATGCGGGCGCCTCGTCAAGAGCAATCTGGATGCCGCCGGCGTCGATACCCGCTGGCTCACGGTCAAACCGGGCGAGCCCACGACCCTCGCCACCTGCATCGTCAGCCGCAATCCGCTCGACCGCACGATCCTGGTCGAGCGGGGCGCGCAGCTCGCGAAAGGGGACAAACTCGATGTGGCCGGGCTGTTCGGCGGCGATGTCCTGGTACTCGATGCGCCGGATCCCGCGTCTGCGCCGCTTCCTGCTCGACCTCCCGTCGCACACCGTGCCGGCGACGCGCCTGCTCGGCCCGCTGACGTACCTGGCGAACCCGGTATTGCCCGACGCTTTCGATCTGGCGCTCCGCCACGACGCCATCGTCAGCAATGAGCCGGACGTGCTCGCCGTGACGGGGACCTGGACCCTCAGCGATGCCACGACCGCTTTGCAGCACCGCATGCGCGGCGCGACGTTGCGGGCGGCGCTGGTGACCCGTGGCGCCCGCGGCTGCCTGGTGGTGACCGAAACGGAACGGGTCAACATCCCCGCATTTCACCTCGATGTCGTCGATCCGACGGGCGCGGGCGATGCGTTCGCGGCCGGTGTCGCCTGGGGCATGGCCCAGCGCTGGGACTGGACGGAGGTCGCTCGATTCGCCAATGCCGTGGGTGGACTGGCGTGTTGCGCCCTGGGCGCTCAGGCCTCGTTGCCATCGCTGGCCGACGTCGAAATCCTTGCTCGCTCAGAACCCGGCAAAACGTGACTGAACGGCACACGTTGACCCGGCGTTCGCTCCGTCCGTACACTCTGAAACGAATAGCCTGTACCCCGCGTTAGGGATAGGCGATTGGCCGTCTTGAGGGAGACGGTCTGTCCCGCACAACGGAAGAGCCGTCGCCTCCGGGTGAAGCGGCTGCCGAGGGTCCGCGAAGGGCCGGAGGGGAGGGCGCCGCCGATGTCGAGGAGTGTTTCTGTCTGCCTCTGCGCCATTCTGGTGTTCGTGGCAGTGAGCGGCGTGCGTGTGCTCGATCCCGCACCCGCATTTGCCGCATCGGGTACGGTCGAGTCATGGAAACGCCGTTGCACGAATCCCCCGGCCATGGCGCCCCCGTGCTTGCGCTGCTCCCCGAAGGCACCGTCGTTTCCATCGACGGCCCACCCAGCGACGGTTTCTATCCCGGTTTCCACCGGCGATCTCTCCGGTTGGATGCGAGGCGAAACGCTTCAGCTTCAGAAAGACATACCCTACGAGGGCGCGGAGACGGAAGTGGCGCCCACGGAGACGGAGCAACCTCGTCGAAACCGTGCCCGTCGAGCAGACGGCTGCCGACGGCGCGGCGCCGGCCGAGGAAGCCATCACAGACGGCTCGGCGCCGACAGACACGGCCGCCACTGCCGACTCGGGTGTCGACCCCGCGCTCGCCACGGACCCGGCCGCGCAAGCGCCGGTTGCGGACCCGGCGATGGCGCCAGCCGCCGCAACCGTCACCGCCGATCCTGGTGCGGCGGATCCCGCCGCTCCCGCGTCGGCGCCGGCTGAATTGATTGATCCCGCCACTTCCGCGCCGGCGCCGGCCGAGGTGGTGGATGCCGCGCCGCTCGTTGATGCGGCCACCACCGAGCTCGTCGCTGATGGCGCACCCGCGGCAACGCCGGTTCCGCTCACGGACGAAAGCGCCGCTTCGGGCGACGCTACGATCGAGGCTTCTCCAGCACCCGAAGCCGAAGTCACGCCGATCCCGCAACCCGAACTGAATCCGACCGGCCCCGCCAGCGTGACGGTCGACGCGCCGATTCGGGTTGGGCCCAGCCTCCAGTTACGACCTCATCTTCACCGTTCCGAACGGCAGCACCGTCGAGCAAGACGGGCCATGTGGTCGATGGCTATGTCACCGTGCAGTACAAGGAGGTGACCGGCTGGCTGGCGCTGGAGCACCTGGGCCAGCCGAGCGACTTCGTCGCCGAGCCACCCCCCGAGGAGACGATGGAGCCGGTCGACACGAAGACGCCGCGTGCCGGGTTCGGGTGTGGCGTTCACCACCGTCGATCTCAGCATGCGCGACGGTCCCAGCGCCACGGCGGAACCGGTGGCGGCCGTCCCCGCCGGGACGCGTGTGGTCCTGACCGGAGTCATGGAGGGCGGCTTTCAGCGCATCTCTCACGGGGACCAGATCGGCTGGGTTTCGAACGACTACCTGACCACCCCGGCCGATCCCGAACCCAGAGGCCGGCAACAGCCATCAGAACTACTCGCGGCGGCAGATCGTCAGTATCATCTATGACGCCGCCGACCACTACGACCAGTCGCGCGACGACATGCTCCGCGTGGCCGAGTGCGAATCGAACCTCGATCCGTTACGCGGTCAACCCCTCGGGGTCCTACGGGCTCTTCCAGTTCATCCGCTCGACCTGGAAATCGACGCCGTACGGTGACGAGGACGTCTTCGACCCGGAGGCCAATGCCAACGCCGCCGCCTGGATGTGGTCCGAGGGCCGCAAGAGCGAATGGGTGTGCCAGTAAGCGAGTCGAAAGTCGAAAGTCGGAAGTTTCGTTGTAGGGGCACAGGCATGCCGTGCCCAGAGCCGCGCTCCCAACGCGTTGGGAGCGCGGCTCTTTGCGTGCCAACGTCTCAACCTGGGCCAGCACGGCGCGCCCACTCCGTGACATTCTGAGCCCGGAGGGCGAAGAATTCGGCCTCAACAAAGCGTACCCTGGGCCGGGACGCTTCGCTCCGCGAAGCATCTCGGCTCCTCACCCTGCTCTTTGAGCGGCTCACTTCGCGCTACCATTTGCCCGGCGGCCACGCATTCGATCGTCAACCGGCCGTCACGAGCGCGCTGGCGATGGGGCTGGCGCGGCCACGAAAGCGAGCACAGCGATGGACATGCTGAGGCGGTTGTTTGGCGGAGAAGAGGTGCAGCGACAGCCGGCGCGGGCGATGCCGCGGCGGCGGGAGCTGTCGCGCGGACGAGCAGGCGGTTGAGCGGTATCGCTACCTGCTGCGCACCGCGCCACCGGAGACGATCGAAGCCGCGCACGCCGAGGCGTTCGCCAAGCTCACCCCCGAGCAGCGCCGCATGGTGCTGCAGGAGCTGGACGACACGCTCACTCCGGCCGAACGCGCGGCCGGCGTCGCCTACGACGAGGAGCCGCGCTCGCTGGCACGCCTGGCCACCCGCGCCGAGATGCGCCAGCCCGGCACGCTGGAGCGGACCTGGAGCGGCATGCCGGCCATGGGCGGCGTGGGCATGGGCGGCATGTTCCTCAACAATTTCATGGGGACCATCGCCGGGGTCATGGTCGGCAGTATGATCGCCGATGCATTCCTCGGCGATTCCGGATACGATCAAAGTGCCGCCGCGAGTGACGCCGACACCGCGCCGACGGCGGCGATTTCGCCGATGCCGGGTTCGACGAAGGCGGCGCATTCGGCGACTTCGGCGGCGATGTCGGCGGGTTCGGGGACTTCGGCGGCGGGGATTTCTAGCGAGCGTGATCAGCTATCAGCCAAGGGCAATCGGCTTGGTGCTTGCTGTTGCACGTCTTGGCCGATCTCGTACGGCGGCTAGTAGCAGATAGACTGATAGCTGATAGCCGATAGCCGATAGCCAAAGCACCAGCCAGGAGCCGCATGCGGGAGCGGTTTCGCGTCAGCGTCCTTGGCTGCGTTCTGGTCGCCGTTTCGGCGCTCGCCATCGGCCTGGTGGCGCTGATCGTCGTCGCCTCGGTGCCGGACCGGCTCGGGCTGCTCCTGAGCATTGATCGCCGCCAGCGTGCCCGCGCTCGTCTATGCCGCCATCATCCTGCGCCTCGACCGCTACGAGATCGAACCGGTGCGTGCCCTCGTGGCCTGCCTGGCCTGGGGCGCGGTCGGCGCCGTGCTCCTCAGTCTCGCTGGCGGATTTGCTTTTCCAGACTAGGCGCCGAGTCGTCTGTTCGGTTACCCGACTGCCGCCGTGGCTTCGGTCGTGCTCGGCGCGCCGCTCGTGGAGGAAACGGCCAAAGGGATCGCGGTGCTCGGCGTCCTGGTCCTGGCCCGCCATGAACTCGACAACACCCTCGATGGCCTCGTCTACGGCGCCCTGGTCGGTGTCGGCTTCGCCATGACCGAGAACGTCCTCTATTTCGGCCAGTCATACCTGGAAGGGGGTCTGGGCGACCTGGGAGAGTTGTTCATCGCCCGCGCGGTGTTTGGCGGGTTCGGGCACCCGGCCTACACCGCCGTCACCGGCGCCGCCATCGGCTGGGCGCGTTGCCGCTATGGCCGGGGATTGGCGCGGGTGGCTGTGCCGTTGCTTGGTTGGGCCATCGCCGTCGCGCTGCACGCGGCGTGGAACGGCGGGCTGGTCTACACCCAGTTTCGGAGAGGCGACGAGATCAGGTTGTTGCAAGCGGTTGCCGTGCAGGCGGCCGTCGTCATCGCGCCGGCGGTGCTGGTGCTCTATGCGGTGGCCCGGCTCTC
The DNA here is from genome assembly GCA_963762985.1 of uncultured Chloroflexia bacterium. Taxonomy (GTDB): domain Bacteria; phylum Chloroflexota; class Chloroflexia; order Thermomicrobiales; family UBA6265; genus JACCXM01. The sequence goes on along the minus strand of CAVXMK010000023.1, from coordinate 39,092 downwards.
GGCGCGCCACGAGCTGCAGATCCTGCGCGACCGCCTCCGCGACGAAGTCGCCAGCGGCGTGCTCACCGACGACGGAGTACGAAACCATCATCGATGGCGCAGCGAGGCAGCGCGCCCTTGCCGCTGCGCGCGAACGCGGCGGGAGAAGTCTACGTTCGCGGCAACAAGCATTCTTCAACACGGCGGCCGAGTTGGCCTTCCGCGGTCACCATCGCGGCCGTGGCGAAGCATTGACACCACGCCAGTTGGCCACGGACGAATTCGACCGGCAAAGGCTTATCGCGCTACGCGAGGAAATCGCGGCGGCGATGTCCGCGATCGAGGTGCGGTAGACGCCGCCGCGATCCGATTGCGGGAAGCGGCTACGGTCACCCCTCTCCCTGCCAGACGGCTGGCAGGGGAAGGTCGTCACCGGGCACGCGGTCCTGAGCCCACCAAGCCACGCTCTGCGCAACAACAAGCCCCTCTCCCTGCGCACATGTGCAGGAAGAGGGGCTAACAGTGGTTTTACAGAACAGTAGTCATTCTGAGCCTGCGAAGCATCTCGTGCTTTCCGCGAACGTACGCGCAAGAGAGACGAAATCGTTCGTTCCTCAGGATGACAAATCCTGCGAGCGCCGCTCTAGGGTGGAGGTCCGCCGCCGGCAACGCGATACCTCCCCTTGTCAGAGCGAGACGGGAGGGGGTCCCTGCATCCGCGAATGCGGATGCAGGGACCGGGCATGGGGGCTGTTACGGCGTCTCGGTCTCCTCCGCGTCAACTACGTCCTCGATCTCCTCCGCCGCATCCTCGAGGTCAGCCTCGGCGGTTTCCACCGCTTCGGCGACCGCGGTGGCTAAACCGGGGGTTGCCGCGGGCGACGCCTCGGCATCGGCGCCGACAACCGGGCTCGCCACGCCCCCGAGGGCGGCGACGGGACTCGCGATGGCAGCGACCGGGCTGGCCATCGCGACCGGGCTGGCCATCGCCGCCGGGCTCGCCATGGCCGCCGGCGAGGCGACGATGCCGGCCGCGGCATCTTCGTCCTCCTCGTCGGGCGTGGAAACGGCTGGAGCAGGAACGGTCGCTGCCGGCTCCGGCGTGACCTCGACGGGCGGTGGCGCGTCCTGACGGAAGAAGAAGTACCAGAGCAGGGCAGCGATGGCCAGCGCCCCGATGAGCCACCACAGCCAGTTCCTGTTGTTTGATGGCGGCGGTGGCGGCGGTGCGGTCGGCCGGGTCGGTGGCGGCGGAGGCGGTGCGGCCGGTTCCGCAGCCTGGGCCGCGGCGATGGGGGCGGCCGCGGCGATGGGGGCGGCCGCGGCGGCAGCCGTCGCGTCCACCGCCCCAACGCGAGACCGCGAAGGGCGGAACCCGGCGTTGAGGGCCGCGTCTTCGCTCGCGAAGCAGACCTCCGGGTTTGTGCGCTCATAGGTCGGCTGCCCCGGATCGTGGAACATGCGCGAAGGGAGATTGCCCTTCACCGGGAACCCCGGCGGGCAGTCTCGGGAGCCGGGCGTACCGGCCACCGAATCAACCGGGAGCCATTCCCCCGACTCGATGTCGGCCACGCCCTCGATCCACTGGTCGGTATCCGGGTCGTAGTAGCCGACGATGGCGTCGGCCTCCTCTGAAACACCGAGCACCCAGTCATCTGTGGATGGGCCTCTGTATCCGGCACGAAACCGTCTTGGTCTGTCTGTCATCAACCCTCTCCTCCCGAACGCGAAGGCCCCGTTGCACCCCTCGCGAGCCGCCCCGCGAGGAAGAACGGCGAGAAAACGCGCTTCTCACCCCTCCCCATTGTACCGCCTACCAATCCTATTGGTGTTTGGCAGTCAAAAAGTTCGGTTTCCCGGTCTAATGACCGAGTTTGGCGCGCTTCGATCTGGGCACAATGGCCGCGCTCACCGCTCTCCGCTTCATGTTACTCCTCCTCTGGCTAGTAATACCGTGGAGAGTCTGCAAGCAGCGTGCCAAGGGCGACCGAGGGTGACCCCGCCCAGGGTGAAGATCGCCCTGGTGCTGGATCGACGCACCTGTTTGGGCATGGCGAACTTCGGGAACTTCGGGAGCTTCTGACGCTACTGGGGGCTGGGGCACGATGCCGACGCCGCGTCACGGCACCATGGCCCCAAGCGGTCCTCGGATCACGCACCAGGCTGCCCGTATCCGGAGTCCCGGGGACGGCGGGACCACTGTTACCATTCGCCGGGCGCGAAAGGTGATGACGAGCCGTGTCTCGGGAGTGGTCAAACTGGTCCGGGAGTCTGCGCTTTGTTCCGAATCAGACGCGGGCGCCAGAGGGCGAAGAGCAGCTTGCCCATCTGGTCCGGCGCGCGGGGCAAGAAGGCGCCTCGGTGCGCGTCGTTGGGTCCGGGCATTCGTCGTCGTCCCTGGTGGCGACGAGCGACATCCTGGTTTCGCTGGAGCACCTGCGGACGATTCAGGGGCAGGACGGCGAGCAAGGGGAGGTCACGATGGGCGGCGGCGTCACGCTCGACCAGGCGGGAAAAGCGTTGCTGGAGCGCGGTCTGGCCTTCGCCAATCTCGGCGACATCGACTCCCAGACCGTGGCCGGCGCCATCGGTACGGGAACCCATGGCACGGGACTGGGATTGCCCACGATCGCTGCTCATCTGATCGGAGGCCGTCTCGTCACCGGTACCGGCGACATTGTCGAATTCGGGATCGAAGGCGATCCGGAACGAGTTCGTGCTTTGCGTGTTTCGCTCGGCGTCCTCGGCATCGTCACCGCGCTGCGCCTACGTCTGGTCCCGGCGTATCGCTTGCGCAAACGCCAATGGTGCGCACACCGAGGATTGCGTGCACCACTTCGCCGTGCTGGCCAACGCGCACCGACACGTCGACTTTTACTGGTATCCCCGCTCGGACGAGGTCAAGATCCGCACGATGGATCTGGCCGACGACGCGCCGGCCTACGTGCCGTTCGCGCGATTGCTGGGCGAAGAGATCGGTTGGAGCAACGAGGTGATCCCCAACACCCGGCAGTTGCGCTTCGAGGAGATGGAATACGCCCTGCCTCTCGAGCGTGGTCTCGCCTGCTTCGCCGAGGTGCGGGACTCGCATCAAAGCGCGCTGGCGCCACCTCGTAGGCTGGCGCGTGCTGTACCGCACGGTCGCCCCCGACGACGCCTACCTCAGCATGGCCAGTGGACGCCCGACCGCAACCATCTCGCTCCACCAGAACAACACCCTGCCGTTCTGGCCGTTCTTTCGGGACATCGAGCCGACTCTTTCGCACCCATGACGGCCGTCCGCACTGGGGCAAGCAGCACACGCTGCGCGCTCCCGAGCTGCGGCCGCTCTACCCGATGTGGGACCGCTTTCTCGAGGCTCGTCAGCACGTCGATCCGGCCGGCGTGTTCCTCACTCCGTATCTGCGCACTCTCCTGGGCGTTGCTCGAGTACTGACTCCGTGAGAGCGAGAACCGCATGACGGCCATCGGGCGGACAGCCTGGGTGATTCCCGGCGGGCATATTCCGCTGCGCAGCACCGGACCCGAACCCGAGTTCACCAGCCGCGATGAGCTGTTCGTACTCAACAGCGGCGATGCCGAGGCGCGGCTCGCGTTGACAATCTTCTACGCCGACCGCGACCCAACCAGACCGTACGAACTGACGGTCGACCCGCGCCGGGTGCGCCGCGTGCGCTTCAACGACCTGATCGACCCCGAGGCCATACCGCTCGGGGTCGACTTTGGCGTGCTCGTGGAGTCGAGTGTGCCGATCGTCGTGCAGTTCACCCGAATTGATACGAGCCAGCCCGCGTTGGCGATGCTCGGCATCACCGCGATTCCGGCCGACGGCTGAGTAAGCGATTGTGTCACCCTGGAGCGGCGCAAGCCCTCGATCCGGCCGTAGAGGCGCCGCTGGCTGCGCCCGTGGCCCGCAGGGCCACAAAGTGGTTGCCTGGCATCTGTTGTCGGCCTGCGGCCGACTGGGCGCAGCAAGCAGCGCCCCTACCGGTCGCACTGACTCCAAGAGACCGATGTGACGATGAGCGCCATACTTGTCCCATGTACACGACGACCCCACCTCGAGCAACCCCGCTCGCTCTGATCCCACCTGCGACGTCCCGTCAGCGCATGACCCGGCAGATCAAACGCCTGGCGCTTGAGCACGGATTGACCGTTTCGGCGGTGACGAGCGCCGACGCATTCCCGGAGGTGTTCGCCGTCCTGCGCGACCGCATCGCGGCGGGTCACCTGGCGGGAATGGACTGGTTCACGACGGAGCGGGCTGCCGCCTCCTGCGAGCCGCGCACACTCATGGCGGAACCGCGCGCGATCCTCTCCGTCGGTATTGCCTACTGGGGCCACGACGCCGGGAAACCGCACGATGGCGTGCCGCGCGGACAGATCAGCCGCTACGCCCGCGGCATCGACTACCACGACATCCTGCCGCGACGGATGCGGGCGCTGCACGGCAGCATCGAAGCCCTATTCGGGCATCCCGTCGCATGCCCGCTTCCTCACCGACCACGCGCGTATTGTCGACCGCGCGGTCGCCGCGCGCGCCGGGCTCGGTTGGTATGGCAAGAACGCCTGCATCATCGTGCCGGGTCACGGCTCGTGGGTCATGCTCGGCGAGATGCTGCTCGATCTCGACCTCGAGCCCGACCAACCGCTCGACCGCGACTGTGGGCGCTGCACCATCTGCCTCGATCGATGCCCGACCGGCGCCATCGTTGCCCCGTACACGATCCATGCCCCGGCGTGCATCTCGTTTCAGACCATCGAGCAACGCGGCGCCATCCCGCGCGAGCTGCGCTCCCGTATGGGCGACTGGGTCTTTGGCTGCGACGTCTGCCAGGAGGTTTGCCCGTACACCGGCGCAGCCGCGGACGCGCCGGACCCCGACTTCCGGCCCCCGAGTATCGAGCACGCCTATCCCTCATTGCCCGGTCTGCTCGAGATGTCGTCGCGCACGTTTCGCGAGCGATACCGGGGCACGGCGGTGATGCGCGCCCGGCGAGCCGGGTTGGCCCGCAACGCCGCCGTCGCCCTGGGGAACATCGGCACGGAGACGATGTGCCCGTGCTGGCCCGAACCACCCTCGGGCACGACGAGGCGCTGGTGCGCGGCCACGCCGCCTGGGCCCTGGGCCGGATTGGCGGATCGGCGGCGCGGCGCGTGCTGGGGCGAGCCTGGGAGCGGGAGCGGGATGCGGGCGTGAAGGCGGAGATCGCATGGGCGCTCGAAGAAGGCGGTGAGCGATCCGTCTCCATGCGCCGAGAACCGGAGGCAGAATCCAGTAGCCAATAGCCAGCAGCCACGTGCCATTCCCACGCGCCGGGACCCGAATTCGCGGTAGAGTTGTGACATCGAAACCGGCTTGGCACTCACCCTGCAAGCGGTTGTCCCAGACGCCCGGCGCGTTCGTGCTGAGGAGCCCCAAGTGACCGACACAACTGCAACCGACTCCGCCGCCGACGCGGCGACCGCCCCGAACGGGGCAGCCACCGCCGAGGACGACAGCCCCACCTTCGAGCAGCTCGGGCTCAACGCCGCGCTGCTGAAATCGGTCAAGGACGTCGGCTACGAAGCCCCCACTCCGATCCAGATCGAAACCATCCCTGTCCTCTTGTCCGGGAAGGATGTCATCGCCAACGCCCAAACCGGCTCCGGCAAGACCGCGGCCTTTGGTCTGCCGATCATCGAGAGCCATCGATCCCAGGCAACGATCCGTGCAGGCGTTGATCCTGGCGCCCACGCGCGAGCTCGCCATTCAGGTCGCGGAAGCGCTCCACAAGTACGGCCGCCACAAGGACGTCGAGACGTTGCCGATCTACGGCGGGCAGCCATACGAGCGGCAATTCCGCGGCTTGCAGCGTGGCGCGCAGATCGTGGTCGGCACGCCGGGTCGCGTCATGGACCACATGCGCCGCGGCACCCTCAAGCTCGATGACGTCCGCTTCTTCGTCCTCGACGAAGCGGACGAAATGCTCGACATGGGCTTCATCGAGGACATCGAGTGGATCCTGGAGCAGGCCCCGCCCGAACGGCAGATGGCCCTCTTCTCCGCCACCATGCCGCCGCGCATCGTATCCCTTGCCTCGCGCTACATGCACGACGCGCAGCGCATCACCGTCGCCGGCAAAGAGATGACCGTGCCGCAGGTCCGCCAATCGTCGTACGAAGTCCCCCGCGCCCGCCGCATCGACGCCCTGACGCGCATCCTCGATGCCGAGACGCCCCAATCGGCCATGATCTTCTGGCCGCACCAAGGCCGGCGTGGACGAACTGGGCGAGGCGCTGATGGCCCGCGGCTACGCGGTAGAGACGATCCACGGCGATCTCTCGCAGGCCCAGCGCGACCGGGTCATGCGCCGCTTCCGAAGTGGACAGGCCGAAATCCTCATCGCCACCGACGTCGCCGCGCGCGGTCTCGACATCCCGGACGTCTCGCACGTCATCAACTACGACATCCCGGAGAGCGCCGAGGCCTACGTCCATCGCATCGGCCGCACCGGGCGCGCCGGCCGCGCCGGGGAGGCCATCACCCTCATCACCCCGCGCGAGGTGCGCTGGCTGCGCCAGATCGAACGCACCACCCGCGCCCGCATCGAGCCGCGCCGCCTGCCGACTCTGGCCGACGTTGCCGAGCGCCGCCGCGACGCGCTGAAGCAGCAGATTCGCGCCGTGCTGGAGGCACCCGACGACGGTTACGCGGGATACCTCGATACCATCAACGACCTGGCCGACGAGCACGACTCGGCCGAGGTCGCCGCCGCCATCCTCAAGCTCTACGCCGAGGAGACGGGCCGCACCACCACCCCGGAGCAGCAGGAAGACGATATCGCCACCTTCGCCGCCGTGGCCCCGCCCAAACGCGGCCCGCGCGGCGAAGCCGGCATGGTGCGTCTCTTCATCAACGTCGGGCGCAATCAGGGCGCGCGGCCCCAGGACTTCGTGGGGGCCATCGCCAACGAAGCCGGCATCCCCGGGCGAGCCATCGGCGCTATCGACATCTTCGACGACTACGCATTCGTCGATATCCCGCAGGAATTTGTCGACCGAGTGCTGGCCGCCATGCGCGGCGCCAAGATCAAGGGGCGGCCGGTCAATGCCGAAGTCGCCCGCGTCGATGGGGCACCGGGACCGCGCGATCGGGGCGGGTTCCGCGGCGGCCGTCCCTCCGGCCGGGGCGACCGGCCGCCTTTCGTCGGCGGTGGCCGCGTCCAACGCGACGGCGACAACCGCCCGCCCCGCCGCTACGAGCGCTCGGATCGCAAAGACCGGGGAGGTTCACCGAGGTTCCGGTCGCGGCGCGACGAGTGAATCGATTGCTTCTGTGTTGGTGGTCCTGGCATTCTGGAGCGTTGCCACGCCCCGCCCGTCCGTAGGGGCGACACCCGCGTCGCCCGGTGTCCCACTCAGAGCAGCGCCGTGCCAAACGGAAAGAGCGACGGCCCACCGCCGGTGTGAAGGAAGACGACCGCTTGCTCCGGATCGAGCGCACCGGCATGGACGTGGGCGATGAGCGCGGCCATCGCCTTGCCGGAGTACACCGGATCGAGGAAAACCGCCTCGCTGCGCGCCAACAGGCGAATAGACTCCAAGCCTTCCTCGGTTGGCACGCCGTAGGCCTTGCCGATGAAGCCGTCGTCGATCAGGATGTCTGTTCCCGTAAATTGCTGATCCAACCCCAACGCGTCCGCGGTCGCGTTGGCCAGCGATACCCCGTCCGCAATGAGCTTCTCGACCGGGTGCTCGACCGCGACGCCGTAGACGGCGAACGGCGCCGAGAAGGCTCGCGCGCCGACGGCCAACCCCGCTTGCGTCCCGAGCGACCCGGTCGCGACATAGAGCCGGCTCGGCGCGTCGCCAACCGCGGCGAGTTGACCGAGCATCTCCAGCACGGCCGCGACGTAGGCTGCCGCGCCCAGCGGTACGCTGCCGCCGGTGGGAATCAGGTAGGGACGCTCACCGGCGACCCGCAACTCCTCGGCGATGCGCGTCATCGTCGCCATGCGCGCCGGTTTGTCGGGAACGATGCGAACTTCGGCGCCGAGGAGGTGGTCGAGCAGCAGGTTCCCCACGACCTCGGACCCGTGTCGCGCATCGAGCACCAGCACGCAGCGCAGCCCGGCGATCGCCGCGGCGGCCGCGGTGATGCGGGCGTGGTTCGATTGCGCCGCGCCTTCGCTCACCAGCGTGGTCGCGCCCGACGCCAGCGCGTCGGCCAGGAGGTACTCGAGCTTGCGCGCCTTGTTGCCGCCGAAGGCGACTCCGGTGAGATCGTCGCGCTTGAGGTAGATGCGGGGAGAGTTCGGGCCGAGGGCCTTCTCCAGTCCACGCGCACGGTGAAGCGCTGTGGGCAGGGTCGCCAGCGGATACCGTGGCAGGGCGGCCAGTCGCATGTCGTCAGAATCCTCCGCGCACCCGCTCTCCCGCAACGCGAATGCCGAGCAACACCACCAGCGAGGCGATCAACAGCACCACGGACAGCAACAGGGCGGCCGGCAAGTCGCCCGCGCCGAAGCGGCCGTAGATCGCCAGCGGCATCGTCTGGGTAACCCCGGGGAAGCTGCCAGCGAACATGATCGTGGCCCCGAACTCGCCCAGGGCGCGCGCCCAGGCAAGCACCGCGCCGGCGATGAGGCTGGGCGCGATCAGCGGCAGCGTGACGGTGCGAAACACCTTGCCCGGCGGCGCCCCAAGATCGGTCGCGGCTTCTTCCAGGTCGCGATCGACCCGCGCGAAGCCGCCACGGGCGGCGATGACGTAGAACGGCGCCGCCACGAAGAGCTGCGCCATGACGACCGCTGCCGTCGTGAAGCCGAGGGTGATTCCTCCCTCGGCCAGCCACCGCCCGACCAGTCCATTGCGCCCGAACGCCACCAGCAGGGCGATACCCGCAACCGCGGGGGGCAGCACGATGGGGAGATCGACGAGCGCCTCGACCACCGCCGCTCCCGGAAACCGCCTTCGCGCCAGCAGGTACGCCAGGGGCGTGCCGAGCACAATGACGAACACCATCGCCAGCGTCGTGGTCACCAGGCTCAAGCCTAACGCCTGGCGCAGCACCTCGAATGCGCGCGCATCCCAGCCTTGGCCCGAGCCGAATGCGCGCACGAGCAACGCGACGACCGGGATGGCGAGGAAAAGCAGCAAAAGGGCGGACAGCGTCCAGAGGACGAGGTTGGCCGGACCGCGGGAGGCGCCGCCCCGCCCCGCCCGTATCACCCCGGCAGGCGCGGCAACGTCGGGCCGAGCTGCGCTCGCGGCCCCTGGTTGGGCTGCGCCTCTGGCGACGCGAGTGCGCCGCGTGCCGACTGCCAACGCGATCCTATCTAGGCCACGGGTTCGAACCCGTAATCCTGCAGGGTTGCCTGCCCCTCATCGCCGAGAAGATAGGCGATGAACGCTCCAGCAATCGATTCATTCCCACCCGCGACCGCGGCAACCGGGTACGTGGCCATGATGTTTGCGTCGTCCGGAATGGGGATGGCGGCCACCCCGGCGCCTGCCGCCGCGGCGTCGGAGACGTACACGATGCCCGCGTCCGCCTCGCCCAATTGCACCTTGGCCAGCACGTTGCGGACATCTTCCTCTTCCGAGACGAGATTGGCCGCGACCCGACCCACGAAGTCCTCGCCGTACGCCGCCGGGTCGTCTGCCATGGCGCAGACCGACTCCCGCGCGTAGCGCCCGGCGGGAACCTCCGGCTGCGCCAGGACGAGGCGAATCCCCGAGTTGCCAAGATCGGTCGGCGCCACGATTCCCGCCGGATTGTCAGCCGGGGTCACGATCGCCAGCCGGTTGCGGACGAACGTCACCGGTGCGCCGACGATGACCCCGGCCTCCTCGGCCGCAGCCATCTGGGCCGTGTTGGCGGAGGCAAAGACGTCGGCGGCGGCTCCCTCGGTCAGTTGGGTCACCAGCGCCTGGGAGCCACCGAAGTTGTAGGTGATCGACACCGCGGGATTGGCGGCTTCCAGATCCGCCTTCATGGCCTCGAAGGCGTCCGTCAGCGAGGCTGCGGCGAAGACCGTGAGGGCGCCCTCGGCGGAAAGAATCGCGGCGGAATCCATCTCGGTTGCTGTAGACGTCGCCGGCGTCGCGACGGCCGGCGTTGTGGCCGTTGGTTCCGGGCATTCCCAGGGGGCCGACTGCATCCTTGCGGTTCCCATGTTGGCCGGTACGGCTCCACCAGCGAGCGCCAATGTCAGACACAGCAGGATCATTCGCCAAGACAGGGATCGACTCGGCATGCCCCACCACGAACCGGTCATCTCGTCCTCCCGCGCACTATTCAACGATTGAGTATTTATCGTTGTAGCAGAATCGGCGCGCGCGGGGAAGCCCCCACGCTCCCTCGTCGCGCGGCGCGGTCTGCGTCACACTGAACGCCATGAGTTTGCTGCCTCTTGACTCCCAGCGACAGCCGAGGGCCTGAGATGCACGGCGGCGGAGGCGGACGCGGCATGATGCGCGGCGCGCCACTGACGGAGGCGGATCGACGTCCCATCAGCCAGGCGACCGTGCGCCGAGTGCTGGGATTCTTTCGCCCCTACCGGCTGCGCGTGGCCATCACCATCCTGGCCATCATCGTCGTCGCCGTCATCGGCCTCGTCAATCCCTATCTGCTCAAGCTGATCATCGACGAGGCAATTCCGAACCGCGATCTGGACCGCCTCTACTTCTACGTCGGGTTGATGTTCGCCCTCCCCATCCTCACCGGCCTGATCGGCGTCGGCCAGACGTATCTCAATACCCTCATCGGCCAGAACGTCATGCAGGATCTGCGCAATGCCCTTTACGGGCATCTGCAACGGATGCCGCTGCGCTTTTTCACCTCGACGCGAACCGGCGAAATCCAGGCCCGCCTCAGTTCCGATGTCGGCGGTGTGCAACAGGTGGTCACCGACACGGCCACCTCGCTCGTCAGCAACCTGGCCACGGCCCTCTCGACCATCGTCGCCATGTGGATCATCTCCTGGCAGATGACCCTCATCTCGCTCGGGCTCTTGCCACTGTTCCTCGTCGCCACCTACAAGGTCGGGCAGATCCGGCGCCAGATTCAGAGCGACACCCAGGAGACGGTCGCCGACATGACCTCCCAGGTGGAGGAGACCCTCTCGGTGAGCGGCATGCTGCTGACCAAGGCGTACGGCCAGCAAGTCCGGGAGACAGAGCGTTTCCGGGCGGTCAACCAGCGCCTGACCGGTCTGCAGGTCAAGCAGCAGATGGCCGGCCGTTGGTTCTTCATGATCATGGGCACGTTCTTTTCGATCACGCCGGCCTTCGTCTACTGGTACGCCGGGGTCCAGATCATCGGCGGCAACGCGGCGTTGACGATCGGCGACATCGTCGCCTTTACCACACTGCAAGCCCGGCTCTTCTTCCCGCTCGGTCAGATCCTGAATGTCCAGGTCGAAATCCAGCGCGCCATGGCCCTCTTTGACCGTATTTTCGAGTACCTCGACCTCCCCATCGAGATCGACGAGCGCGCAGGAGCCATCGCCTTCGACCCAGGGCGGGTCCAGGGCCGAGTGGCCTTCAACCACGTCTCGTTCCGGTACCCAGACGCCAGACCGAGGGGCGGCACAGGGGAGCCGATTGCACTAGCCGATCCCAATGGCGCGATCGACGATGCCGATGGGGACGATGTTCTGCCCGATCTGGCGAGCCTCGCTCCGTTCGGGCTGGTGGACATCGACTTCGATATCGAACCTGGCCAACTGGCGGCATTGGTCGGCCCGAGCGGCGCCGGCAAGACGACCATCGCCCTGCTGCTGCCTCGCTTCTACGATGTCGATTTCGGCTCCGTGACGATCGATGGCATCGACGTGCGCGATGCCACCCTGGCCAGCCTGGGGCGCATCATCGGGCTGGTGACCCAGGAGACCTATCTCGTTCACGCCACCATCCGCGAGAACATCGTCTACGGTCGGCTGGACGCCACCCAGGCAGAGATCGAGGCCGCGGCGGCGGCCGCGGCGATGCATGAGCGCATCATGGAGCTGCCAGAGGGGTACGACACCGTCGTCGGGGAACGCGGCTACAAACTCTCGGGCGGGGAAAAACAGCGCATCGCCATCGCCCGCGTCATCCTCAAGAATCCCCGCATCCTCATCCTGGACGAGGCCACCAGTGCCCTCGACACCCGCTCGGAGCGGCTGATCCAGGCCGCGCTCGACCCGCTGATGCGCAACCGCACCACGCTGGCCATCGCCCACCGCCTGAGCACCATCCTGGCCGCCGATTTGATCCTGGTTGTCGACCGCGGCCGCGTCGTCGAGCGCGGCACACACGCAGAATTGGTTCAGCGAGGCGGTCTCTACGCCAAGCTCTACAACGAGCAGTTTGCGCCCTCGGCGAACCGCACCCGCGAGCCGGTCATTGGCGAGGGTCGGGATTCTGGTGGTGGAGATGGCCGGGGCAGAGGGAGGAGAGAGCGCACCGGTCGGCCGCGTGGCGGGTCATAGACCTGTGTCAAACTGAGTCGGCGACCGATACGTCTACAGCGCCCCATCCATCCGGACACCGCCCTATCCCTCCCCATCCTTCCGCACAATCGTCCCCACCCGCTCCCCGCGCAGCGCGCCGGCCAGGCGATCCGGCTCGAGGCCGTTGATAACCTGAATTCGCGTCACCAGCCGCGCATTCGCCAGCAGGTCGAGCAGCACCCGATCAAACGGCAACGTGGGCAGATTGCGCTCACGCAGGTCACTCACGGTGATCTCGTCGATGAAGCGGGCGTCGGGGTGCTCCTTCGGATCCTTGTCGTACAGTCCGTCGACGTCCTTGATCAGCGTCATCGACGCCACGCCGAAGCATTCCGCCAGCAGGTAGGCGCCGGCATCGGAGCGGTGCGGCGGGATACGGCCCACGCCTGGGGGGCGCTCCCACAGGGAGTAGGGGGGGTCGCCGTTGAAGATCACCCCCGGTACCGCCTGGATGATCAGCGGCAGCAGATGACCGAAGACCTCCGGCGGCGGCGCCACCACCCCATAGGGCGAGAGCAAGGTGCCGAGCATGTGCGCGTTGCCCAGCGCGTCGGCCAGGGCGAGCTGGGCCAGCACGCCGGTGGGTAGCCCGAGGTCGATGCCGATCGAGAACGTATGCCGGCTGCGCACCCCGCCGCCCACGCCGATGATGAGCTTCTTCTCGCCAAGTTGCCCGCCGATCGCCTCCACCAGTGGATAGGTCGTCGCCTTGCCCCCGTCCAGGATGGAGCGGCCGCCCACCTTGATGACGTGGGCGTCCGGCAACATGCGCACCACCGGGGTCTCGGTCGCGGACATCACCGCTTTATCGAGGAGACTTTCCCGCATCAGCAGCGATCGCACGTGATGGCGACGATCGACCTCCGGCTCCCGTGTTGCTCCCGTCATCGCGTCCCCCTCGTTCCCTTCAGGCGGTGATGATCGTCCCGACGTGCTCCCCGTTCAGGGCACGGGTGAGATTGCCGGGTTTCAAACCGTTGATAATCTGGATCGACCGGCGGTGCTCGGCGTCCTTCATCATGGTCAGGACGCTGTGCTCGACCACGACGTCGGGCAGGTCCATCGCCTCCAACTCCTCGACGGTAATGCGCGGGATGAATGTCGCCTTGGGGTCCTTTTTGGGGTCCGCGGTGTAGAGTCCGTCCTCGTCCTTGACGTAGATCATCGAGCGCGCGCCGAAGACCTCGCTGACGAGGTAGGCGCCCGTGTCGGTGCGGTTCGGCGGGATGCGCCCCACCGCCGGGTTCGGCTGCCAGTAGAGGTACGGCGGCATGCCGAAAAAGACCACCCCCCGCCGCTCTTCCAGATAGAGCGGGAGTTGCGGAAACTGCACCGGTTCGATGAAGGGGATGCCGTGCCTAGCCAGCAGGTAATGCAGCATGCGCGCGTTCTGCATGGAGACATAGGTGCCCAGGATACTCAGCACGCCGGTCGGCATGCCGAGATCGAGTCCGACGCTGTAGGAGTGGCGGGCTCGCGTCCCGGCGCCGGTGCCGATGATCATGCGGTGCTGGGCCAGGTTGGCCACGATCTCGTCGATCACCGGAAAGACGGCGGCTCGCCCACGGTCGATCAGACTCTGGCCGCCGATCTTGATCACGTTGGCGTCCGGCAGGATCGGCAGCGCCGGTTGCGCGTCCGTCTGGGCCAGCAACGCCTCATCCGTCAGCGACCCATGAACGAGCGCGGCGCCAAGCTGGGTCAGGATCTGATCTTGCACGATCCCTCCGTTCCGTACCCGAACTAACAATGACCACGAACGCGCATTCTGCCACGATTTGGCGCGGCAGATGGACCGGTGGCGCTACCGTGTGCCGCGCTGGCACGACTCATGCTCCGACCACCGTGGCTCCGACGCGTGAAGTGCTGCTGGTTCGGAGTCGACTGCGGTATCGGTGGGACAGATCCCCGGATCGGTCCCTCATATGGGCTGTCGCGCGCCCGGCGCGTGAGCCGATGCCCGCGGATGTGCCGCGGTATTTCGGGTGTAGAATGCGAAATGGCGGCTACACCGGCGCTCGGAACGGGGTCCAACGCTACCTGGAGCGGCTGCCTCGGACGTTCCGGAGCGCGTCGCGCAAGCGGAGAATGGAGGAACAGGATGCGAAACGATCCGCGCATACAAGCCGTGTCTTCAGTTCCCTTGTCCAGAGTCTCACGTCGCGTCATGCTGACGTCGGCGGCGAAACTCGCCGGCGGAGCCGCGCTGGCCGGCGCCCTCGGCATACGCGTGACCGAGCTGGCGGCCGCCCAGGAAGAAATCATCCTCACCGCCGCGGCCTCCGAAGTCGGCGCACGACCCGGTGCCGGGTATGCCCACGGCTCCGCCGCCATAGCAGCTGGTTCCTCGACCGGCGTGGTCGCCCAGGGCGCCGTCGCGACGGGCGCGGGGACGAGTGGCCCCGCGGCGGGCGGCGCCGCGACCGGCGGACCCAGCAGCGGCACGGGCACCGGCCCCGGCGACCAAACGGGAACCGGCGGTGGCGACCAGATGCCTCCGGCTGGCGGTGATGGCGGCGGCGGCGCCGGGACCGGCGGCGGCGGCGGCGCGGGAACCGGCGGCGGCGACCAATCGCCTGGTTACTAATACTATCTCGGCTGCGGTGGCGAACGAGTTTGCCACCGCGGCCAACGCATACGACCTTCCGTCGTGCGTCCCCATCACCCCTGAATATCGAACGCGTTGACCACGGCGCGCTGCAACCCTGGGTGGCGGTCCAGCAACCCGTCGACGCTCAGGCGCAGAAACGCCGCGAGCTGGATGAACTCCAGCGGCGAGAGCGACAGCTTCACGAAATCGATATCGAGCTCGACGAAATCGTCTTCGCCCAAAGCATCTTTCGGACGCTGCGACACGCGGCAGCCGGTCTGCAGTCCGGTCTCCGGCCAGACCATCTCCAGCACCTCGTCCAAATCCGCCGCGGGCCGCGCCGGTGTGCGAGTCACCCCGTCCTCCGGTTCCGCGATGATCGGTTCGTCGGTCATTCCGACCTCCTTGTGAATGGCCGCAAAGACGACCGGGCAGATCCTGCCCGGGTCCTGAGGAATACACTCGCGACCCGCTGGCAAAGATGGGATTTGCCTTTCTGGCACATCTTGCGAACATGCGTTCGCTTCGTATACTTGCTCCGAGAGGACTGCCCCCGCGCGAGCCGTACTACGCGACCCAGGAGCGGGCAACCATGAGCGACACCCGGCGAGAACCAGACCAAGACCAGACCGACGTGCCAGCAGCCGATGTGGCCGAGTGGGACGGCGAGTCCTCCTCACAACGCAACGGTGGCACGTTGCGCGAAGATGGTCCAGCCCGGCAGGGAAGCGGATTCGATCCCACCCCGTACATCCGCCAGCTTCGGGGCCGCGGCGGCGGGTCGGATTACCTCGACGTCAAATGGCGGCTGCTTTGGCTGCGCAAGGAGCACCCGGACGCCGAGATTGTCACCGAGTTGGTCCAGCACGACCCGCAGATGGCGATCTTCAAGGCCACCGTCACGGTGCCGACCGGCGGCAAAGCCACCGGCTACGGCAGCGAAACGGCCAGCGATTTCCCCGACTTCATCGAGAAAGCGGAAACCAAAGCCATCGGCCGCGCCCTCAATGCCCTCGGCTACGGCGCCCAGTTCGGCGACCCGGCGCGGGCTGACGATCCACCCGCGGGACCAGCCAGGGATCGGCGCGACCAGCCGGATGCGCCCGTGGCGCGTCCGGTTGCGCTGCCGCAGCGAGGCGAGCGGCAGGAGCGGCGCCCGGAGCCGAAGCCGGAGCCAATGCCGGAGGCGGAATCCCTGGCGCCGATCTCTGCCGCGGACACCCCCTCGCCGGCGGCCACCGATCCCGAGTTGGTTGAGTATTCGTGGAGCGCGTTCTGGCCGTGGGCGCGCGAGCGCGGGCTGAATGGTCCGCGCGAGATCGAGAACCTTATCGGGCAGCAGGTGGCCGGGTTGTCCCCCGCCGAACTGCGCGACCTCATCGTGGCGGCGGACGAGCGGCGGTAAGGGACTAGCGTTCCCCGCCGCGCATGTCTATGATGGCCGCGAAGGTTGAAGAGCGCCGCGAACATCGAACGAGGGGCACGCCATGGCCGTGCTTTCCGAACGCCTCCGTTCACCGCACGACGCGCCGGCTGCGCCCGAGCCGGCCGGGATCGCGCCCCCCGCGGTCAATCCGCCGGAACGGCGCCGGCTCCTCGCCGTCATGCATCGCGCCTTCTCTTTTGCCGCGACCGCGGCGTTGTTGCTCCTCACGGTCGCCGTGGGGATCGTGCCGTTGCTCGGGCAGTCGCCCGAAGCGCCGGTTGAACCCCGCTGGACGCCGGCGCTGGTGCGGGCGATGCAGACGGCGCCTGGACGCGTGGACGACGTGGTGCTCGCCGAAGCGGTGTTCAGATTCGACCAACTTCCGCCCGGCGCCAAGGAAGTCGTCTTCTACCAACTCACGATTCCGCCCGGCGTGACCCTCACCGCGCTCTCCGGCCCCTCCTGCGGCTGCCCTGGCTGGCCGGTGATCGGCGGCGTCGGCGCGGAGGTGGTCCAGGCTGGACACTACAGCATCCGTCTCTCCAGCCCGATGGAGGTCCAGCGGCGTGGCGGCGCCCCCGGCGAAGCGATTGCCGCGCACACCGAAGTGACCCTCGGCCCGGGCGATGCCGCCATTTATCCGGACTACACGGCCGCCGCCGAGATTCGCGTCGCCGGCGATGCTCCGGTCGAACTCATCGGCGTCGCCATCGTGGGCTCGGATGGCTCGGTCATCCCGGCCCCGATGCTCCCGGACGGAGTTCGGAGCGAGCACTTGGGCCGGTCCCTGGCGCGGGATTGGGAAATGCTCGCCGGTGGGCCCGTCAGCGTCTCGTTGCATCAGATGACGCTGCCGGCGGCGCTCTACGTCGGCCCCTACGAGCCGAGCGGGCTGGAGGCGATGCGGGTCGAGCGCGGTGAGGTTTCGCGCATTCACTATCAGCCAGGCGCCGTGGACCCGGTCTATCCGCTGGAGATATGGGGTGAGGGGCAAACGTCGCCTTTGCTCGGCAACACCCCGGGCATGCGCCACGCCCTGATCACCTTCACCGAAGAACCCACCGAGCTGCTTGTGCTGCTCGTCGAGCCGGCAGGCATGTCGGCTCAATCCCTCGCCCCGTAAACGCGTGACATTTTTCCGCCCGGCGCGTTTACACTTATCGGGAGCGTCCAAAAGCATAGCAACCACCGAACGAGGGGCACGCCATGATCGTGCATCCATACCGCCTCCGTTCACTCCGACGAACTCCGCGGCCACAAACGAGCCGGACCCGACCGTGCCACCATGGCGCCATTCGGGCAGCCATGGCGCGGATTCCGCGGGGCGTCCGCCGCGCGGCCACGGGCTTTCGCGTCTTCACGGGTCGGGCGATCTCCCTATCTGGCGACCGTCGTCTTGCTTCTGCTGACGCTGGCGGTGGGGTTCGTGGCGATCCTCCAGCAGCCTCCGGAAGCGCCGGGTGAGCCCCGCTGGACGCCGGCGCTGGTCCGCGCCCTCGCAGGCGGCGCCGGGAACCGTGGGCGACGTGGCGCTCGCCGAGGCGGTATTCGGGCTCGATCAGCTTCCGGCCGGCGACAAGGAGGTCATCTTCTACCGGCTCACCCTCCCGCCCGAGCGAGACCCTCACCGCCCTCGCCGGCCCCTCCTGCGGCTGCCCCGGCTGGCCCGTGAGCGGCGGCGTCGGCGCGGAGGTGGTGCAGTCCGGAGAGTACCGATTGCGCCTCGCCGCCCCGATTCAGGTGCAGCGGCGCGGCGCGGCGCGGGTCGAATCGATTCCCGCGCAAACGGAAGTCACCCTCGGCCCCGGCGATGCCGCCATCTATCCCCAATACACGGCATCCGCGGAGATTCGTGCCGTCGGGGATGCGCCGGTGCACCTCGTCGGCGTGGCGATCATTGGCCGGGAAGCGTCGGGAGCCCCGGCGCCAATGCTGCCGAACGGTGTTCGCGGAGAGGAGTTGAGCCGCTCCGTGCCGTCGGATTGGGATAAGCTCGCCCGCGGGCCGATCGGCGTGTCCATTCGGCACGTGACGCTACCGGCGGGAACGCACATCGGTCCATACGAGCCGATTGGGCTGGAAGCCATGCGGGTCGAGGCCGGCACGATCTCGCGCTACTACTTCGAGCCAGGCGCCGCCGCACCAACCGGACCTTCAATGAACTGGGACGAAGGGCGGGTGTCGCCCCTGCTCGGCATGAAACCGGGCATGCGCTATGACCTGACCAGCGGCGGCGATAAGCCCGCCGAACTGCTCGTGCTCATCATTGAACCGGCGGGCATCACCGCGCAAACCCTGGCGCCATAGTCGTTCGGCGCTTTCCGGGCGCGCTTCGGGTACCATGGATCATGTGGCGCGGCATGACACACCGCGCGCCCGGTGGCAGGATACACTGCCGCCGGGCCTCGTCCCGCAAAGTTCAACGGTATCGATGGCAATCCCGATTCTGGCCGTCACCGACGAAGCCGATCCCCGTATCCACAGCGCTACGCTGCGGGAACGGATGGGACACGTGGCCTTCGCCGTCAGTTGCGGGGACTTGCCCGCCAGCTACCTGGAGTTCATCGCCGACGCACTCAACCGCCCCGTCTACTACGTGCTGGGGAATCACGCCGAGGAGCTGACGCGGCACTCCTGCAAACCGATCTGCGACCCGGTGGGGGCGCATCGATCTCGGGGGGAAAGTCGTGCAGGACCCCTCTACCGGACTTATCCTGGCCGGGTTCCCGGGGAGTCCCCGCTACAAGGAGTTCGAACCGGCGCAGTATTCGGAGTGGGAAATCGGGGTCATGGCCTGCAAAATGGCGCCGCGCCTCCACCTCAACCGGCTGCGGGAGGGCCGTGCCCTCGATCTGCTTGTCACGCACGCCCCGCCCCGCGACATCAACGACCGCTCCGATCCCGCGCACCGCGGTTTCACCGCGCTGCGCGGCTTTCTGGAGAAATGGCGCCCCCCGGTGCACATCCACGGGCACATCCACCTCTACGACCGGTCGCAACCCTCCGCACAGCGGTTCGGCGACACCGACGTGATCAACGTCTTTCCCTACCGCGTCCTCGAGTTGGAGCCTCATGCGACGGTCGCCGGCCACTCCGCGGCGGCATCGCCGTGAGCCGCCCCTTCGAGAACGAGGTCCGGCAGGACTTCGAGCGGGCGCGACAACACGGGTTTTTCGCCGATCTGCGGGCCGTTTTTGCCCGCCGCTCGCGCAATCTCATCCCGTACCACGAGGTGCGGCAGCGGGTGTCGCCGGAGGGCGAGAGTTATCGCGGCGTGCAGAGTGTCCGCCTATCGCAAATCGTCGGCAGCATGGACCGCTTCCAGGATTTCAACCGCGAGTTCTTCCCCCGGCAACGTTTCACCGCGGGCCGCTGGCAGAACGTCGACCGCGCGTACTACCAGGACGTCTTTTTGCCACCCATCCAGCTCTACAAAGTTGGCGAGGTCTATTTCGTCAAGGACGGCAATCATCGGGTCAGCGTGGCGCGCGAGCGCGGGCAGGAGTACATCGACGCTGAGGTCATCGAAGGGCACATCCGCGCCCCGCTTTACCCCGCCATGTCGGCCAACGAGCTGCTGCTGCAGGCCGAGTACGCGGAATTTCTGCGCCGTACTGACCTCGACCGCCTCGCTCCCGATCATGATATCCGGCCCTCGGCCCTGGGCCGATACGACGAAATCTGGGGCCACATCCAGGTCCACCGCGACTGGCTCGCCGCCATCCGCCACCAGCCGGTCTCCGACCGGGACGCCGTTGCCGACTGGTACCAGTACATCTACTGCCCCATCGTTGAGGTCGCCCGCAAGCGGGGGCTAACCGATCGCTTCCCCGAGCACACCGAGGCCGATATCTATCTCTGGGTCATGCGCCACCGCCGAATGATCGAACAGCAGTTTGGGCAAGACATCGGCCCGGCGCCGGCCGCGCAGGACTACGCCGAAACCGCCCATCCCCCGACCCCCGTCGACCGGATGACCGACGCGCTGCGCGGCCTGCTGGCCCTCCCCGAGCGCATCAGGCGGGGGTGATGGGGTCACAGGGAGTCAGGGTGATGGGTGGTTGGGTCTTGGGACTTTGAGCCCCGCCAGTTCTTCGACTCCCCTATCACCCCATCACCCTCGTAGGGGGTTCCCCTCCGTGCCATCTCATGGCACGATGTAGGGGATCCGGCAAGGGCATTGGAGACCACATGCAAACCTTGGGGAGGGTGAGGGCATGATCGAGGGTTTCAAAGCATTCATCATGCGCGGCAACGTGCTCGACCTGGCGGTCGCCGTCGTCATCGGCGCCGCATTTACCCAGATTGTCAACTCGCTAGTCGACCAACATCATCACCCCGCTCATCGGAGCGATCTTCGGCACGCCGGACTTCTCAGGTCTCACCTTCACTCTAAACAACAGCGTCATCAGCTACGGCGCGTTCATTAACGCGGTCATCTCGTTCCTCCTCATCGCCTTCGCCGTCTACTTCCTCGTCGTAGCGCCGATGAACCGACTCAAGGCCAGCGTCGCGCCCACAGCGCCAGAGGCGGAGCCCGCGATCTGTCCCGAGTGCTTCAGCGAAATCTCCGCTGACGCGAACCGCTGCCCGAATTGCACCACCTGGCTGCGAGGACCGAACGCGCCCGTCACCGCCTAATCGACCCGCCGTGTTGCCAAAGGGGTAGTCGCCGATGCCACCCGCCATCGACCTCGCGCGCCGTTTCGCCGAAGCCATTACCGCGTTGCGGGCGATTCACGATTTCGATGCCTGGATCGGGCAGTACTGGTGCGACCGCTGTCCGGCCCCGGAGCAAGCCGCCCTGACCCACACCGACCGAGGCGCGGGCAACGCCGTCGTCTGGCACGAAGGCGAGTCGACAATCTATGGCTTCCTCCCCGACCGGGACGGCTGCTTTTGCGTGCCCCGCGAGGCGGCCTTGCCGGAGTTCGCCTTCGCCGCGGACAGGGCAACGGCGCCGCACGGGCAAGACATCGTCATCAGCGCCGCCATGAGGGAGGAGATCCATCCCCCCGGCAACTGACGTGTCATGCGCGCATCGAGTCCTGCTGAGCACAGCATGTCCGCTTTCCAGCGCCAGGCACGCCAACCGTCATCCTCCGGGTGCAGCCTCCGAGTGCAGAACGGCACACCGTGGGCGCGTCCACCCCACGCGGCGGTCCCTGGTCGTTTCAAAGTGATGAAGCGCCATCCCGCCCCGGTGTCGGTCCGCGCGGCAAGGGATCTTGGCCCCAGGTGTCGTTATCTTCCATCGAACCGCGACATGGATAGCACAGAGGAATGAGCCTTTGGACGGCCATCATTCATCGCGCCACTGCCGCTTGCCGTGATTTATGTAATGCAGTATCCTGCGTGTAAGCACTCTCGGGCGGAGAGTGCTAAACTCCCCTCGGAGCGTACGATGCAAGAGGACCGGGTTCACACCGCGCACACCGATACGACCGGGAATGGCGAGTCACCGCTCACCGAGCGACAGCGCCTCATCCTGCGCCTCATCGTGCGCGAGTACGTCGCCTCCGGGCGACCGGTCGGCTCCATGACCCTCGTCGCGAACTCCGGCATCGGAGTCTCCCCGGCCACCATCCGCAACGAGATGGCGACCCTGGAAGAGCGCGGGTACCTGGAGCACCTACACACCTCCGGCGGCCGTATCCCGACCGACCGCGGCTATCGCTACTTCGTGGCCCACCTGATGGGCGAGGTCGAGCTCCCCTCCAACGAGCAACTGACCATCCTGCACCAGTTCCGGCAGATTGAGCTGCAACTGGAGCAGTGGATCGAGCTGGCGGCGGCTACCCTCGCCCGAGCGGCGGGCAACGTTTCGGTCGTCTCCGCCCCGATTCCCCAATCGCCACGCCTGCGCCACATCGAACTGGTGGCGTTGCAGCCGCGGCTGGGGCTGATCATCCTGGTTACCACCGACGGCGCCGTGCGGCAGGTGATGGCCCATTGGCCGCACGACGCCGACCAGGAGACCCTGTCGCCTCTAGCCGACACCCTGGCCGGCACCCTGCGCGGCTGCACGCCCGAGGACGTCGAAACCCACGCCCTGGGGGCGACAGGGTTGGCCCGCGCCACCCTCGATCAGATCGCGAGCGCACTGCGCGGCCTGACGGTGGGCGGCGCATCGATTCGCCACTCCGGACTCGAGCACGTATTGACGCAGCCGGAGTTCAGCGATGCGGCGGAGGCACAGGAATTGCTGGCCCTGCTGGGCGGCGGGTCGTTCGTCAGCGCGATGCTGCCGCGGCTCGAAGAGGGGCCGGGGGTCCAGGTATTCATCGGCGCCGAGAATCCCGCCGACGAGTTGCGCCGGCTCGGCATCGTCGTCTCGACCTACGGCGTCGACGGCGAGGTTGTCGGCGTCCTCGGCGTGGTCGGGCCCACGCGCATGGCCTATGACCGCTCGATCTCCTCGGTGCGCTACATGGCGCGGCTCATGAGCGGTCTCATGGCTGATTTGCGGGGATGACATGGTGTCGGGTGCTAGGGTGACAGGGCGTTGGAGTGCTGGGAAGACACGAGCCAGTGACGTCGTACTTCCGACCTCCAACGTCCGATTTCCGACTCACAAGGGAGCGACTTTATGAGGGATGATCGGAGCGCGCGGGTCGAACCCGAGGCTGACGCGGTCGACGCGCCCGAAGAGAACGAGGGAGATGGGCTTGACTTGGATTCGGTGATCGCCGAGCGAGATCAGTTCCTCGACCAGTTGCAGCGGACGGCCGCGGATTTTGCCAACTACCGGCGCCGCACCGAGCAGGAGCGGGCGCAGCAGCGGCTGCTGGCCAACGAGCAGCTCCTGCGCGAGATCGTACCGGTGCTGGACGATCTGCAACGTGGTCTGGGGGCCCTGCCCCCGGACGAGCAGGACTCGGCGCTGGCCGAAGGGATCCGCCGCGTCGAGCAGAAATTCCTCGCCACGCTGAAAAAGCACGGCGTGACGCGGATGGACTCGCTCGGGCAGCGTTTCGACCCCTCTATCCATGAGGCGGTCGAGGCCGACCCCGCGGGGGGCGACACGGTCGTGGCCGTCTACGCGCCGGGCTATCACCTCGGCGACGACGTGCTGCGGCCGGCGATGGTGAAGGTAGGCACGGAGTCGAGGAGTCGAGGAGTCGAGGAGTCGAGGAGACAAAAATGACGACCCAACTTCTCGACCACTCGACCGCACGACTTCTCAACTAGCGACAAAGGAGCGAAAGAAACATGGCACGAACGATCGGTATTGACCTGGGGACGACCAACTCGGTAATGGCCACCATCGAGGGTGGCGAGCCGACTGTCATCCCCAACGCGGAGGGCGAACGGATCACCCCATCGGTGGTGGCCGTCACCCCCAGTGGTGAGCGCTTGGTCGGCCGCTTCGCGCGGCGGCAGGCGGTGACTAACCCGGAGAACACCGTCTTCTCCGTCAAGCGCTTCATGGGCCGCAAGTACGACGACCCTGTCGTCCAGCGCGACAAGGGGCTGGTGCCCTACCAGATTCGCGCCGCCAAGAATGGCGACGTCGAGGTCAAGATGGGCGACCGTTGGTACAGCCCGCAGGAAATCTCGGCGATGATCCTGCAGAAGTTGAAGACCGACGCCGAAGCCTACCTGGGTGACAAAGTTACCCAGGCGGTCGTCACCGTCCCGGCGTATTTCGACAACGCCCAGCGCGACGCCACCAAGGACGCCGGGCGTATCGCCGGTCTCGATGTGCAGCGCATCATCAACGAGCCGACGGCCTCGGCGCTGGCCTATGGGTTGGAGAACAAGGGCGACGAGCAGATCTCCGTCTACGACCTCGGCGGCGGCACCTATGACATTTCCGTCCTCAACCTCTCCGAGGGCGTCTTCCAGGTGCAGGCCACCAACGGCGACACCCACCTCGGCGGCGACGATTTCGACCAGGCGCTCATCGACTGGCTGGCCGACGAGTTCAAGAAGCAGGAAGGCATCGACCTGCGCAGCGACCGCATGGCGCTGCAACGCCTCAAGGAGGCGGCCGAGAAGGCCAAGATCGAGCTTTCCTCCGTCGAGCAGACCGACGTCAACCTCCCCTTCATCACCGCCGACGCCAGCGGGCCAAAGCACCTCAACATCACGTTGACCCGCGCCAAGCTGGAGCAGCTCACCCAGTCGCTGATCGACCGCACCGTGCCTCCCATGGAAGCGGCGCTGAAGGACGCCGAGCAGAGCAAGGGCGACATCGACGAGGTGATCCTCGTCGGCGGCCAGACCCGCATGCCGGCCGTCCAGCGCAAGGTGCAGAGCTTCTTCGGCAAGGAGCCGAACCGCGGCATCAACCCGGACGAGGTCGTGGCCCTCGGCGCGGCGATCCAGGGCGGCGTGCTCGGCGGCGACGTCAAGGACATCCTCCTTCTGGACGTCACCCCGCTGACCTTGTCGATCGAGACCCTGGGCGGCGTGGCCACCCCGCTCATCGAGCGCAACTCCACCATCCCGACTCGCAAGAGTCAGACCTTCACCACGGCGTCCGACAGCCAGCCGCAGGTCGAGATCAACGTCCTGCAAGGCGAGCGCCCGATGGCGAACGACAACAAGAGCCTCGGCAAGTTCATTCTCGATGGGCTGCCGCCGGCCCCGCGCGGCACCCCGAAGATTGACGTCACCTTCGACATCGACGCCAACGGCATTCTCAACGTCACGGCCAAGGACCAGGCCACCGGCAAAGAGCAGAAGATCACGATTACCGGCTCCTCCGGTCTCTCCGAGTCCGAGGTGCAGCGCATGGTGCAGGAAGCGGAGGCCAACGCCGAGGAAGACCGCAAGCGGCGCGAGGCCATCTCTCTGCGCAACGACGCCGAGGCGATGACTCTGCAGGCCGAGAACCTGCTGCGCGACCACGGCGACCAGATTCCGACCGATCTGCGCGGCCAACTCGACGGCAAGGTGCAGGCGGTCAAGGAGATCCTCGAAAACGATCCCCAGAACGCCGACCGCCTCCGCCCCGCCTACGAGGACATGGTGCAGACCCTGACCCAGGCCGGCACGTCCATGTACGAAGCCGCCGGGGCCGCTGGCACCGATATGGGCGGCAACGGCGCGGGTCCGGACGGCGCGGCCGAGCCGGAAGACGAAGAGACCGTCGACGCCGAGTTCCGCGAGGTCGGCGGCGAGGACCGCTAACGGCCCTCACCCCCCTGCCACGACCCTCTCCCGTCGAGCCGGGAGAGGGGGAGCATGTCCCGCGCCTGCGGCGCGCTCCGTGCTCCCTTCTCCCCGCTCCGAGGGGAGAAGGGTTGGGAATGAGGGGTCGTTCTACATCCCCATCGCGTGATACCCGTTGTCCACAAAAATCGTCTCGGCCGTGATCGACGCGGCGGCATCAGACGCCAGGAAAACCGCGACATTCGCCACTTGGCCCGCGCCGAAATCGCTCTGCAGGGGCGCCCGCTCAAGCATCGCCTTGTAGATGTCGGCGAAACCGGGGATGCCGCGCGCGGCGGCCGTCTTGATCGGCCCGGCGGAAATGGCGTTCACCCGCACCCGCTGGGCGCCGAGGTCGTAGGCCAGGTAGCGCACTGACGATTCGAGCGCGGCCTTGGCTACCCCCATGACGTTGTAGCGGGGGAAGGCCCGGTCTGATCCCAGATACGTCATGGTCAGGATGCTGCCGCCGTCGGTCATCAGTGGGGCGATGCGCTGCGCCGTGGCCACCAGCGAATAGCAACTGACGCTCATCGCCACCCGAAATCCCTCGCGGCTGGTGTCGATGAACCGTCCCTCGAGCTCCGCGGCGGGCGCGTAACCGATCGAATGGACCAGGGCATCGACGCGGCCGTAGTCTTGTTCCAGATCGGAGGCGAGGCGGTCGAGGTCGGCGTCCGACTCGACGTTGCAGGTGTACCCTCTGCCCTCGTATTTCTCGGCCAGGGCCAGCGCGTCGCGCCCGGCCCGCTCGTCGACGTAGGTGACGGCGATGTTCGCGCCGGCCTGCGCCATCTGCTCGGCGATGGCGTGGGCGATGCTCCAGCGGTTCTGGATGCCCATGACCACACAGTTCTTCCCGGCCAGCGCCCCGGCGCCGGGGCGTTCGTTCCCGCTATCGCTCATCGTCTCCTCCCGGGTCGCGCCCAATCCGCCAACGTGGTGCATCATACCCGCGCTGCGAACGGTCGCCCCAATCGAGAGGATGTGCGTTTCGTGTCTACTGCCGAATACCTCACGCCGGTCACGATAGCCACCGGAATTCCCGTTTTCGACGGCCACAACGACACCCTGCTCGATCTGCCGCTCACCGGCCGCTCGTTCTTCGAGCGTTCCGAGCAGGGGCATCTCGACCTCCCCCGAGCCCAGGAAGGCGGTCTCGGCGGCGGCTTTTTCGCCGTGTTCGTCCGCGACCCCGAGGTGGCCGCGGACATCCCGGCACCCGACCCGGACAGGGCGAACGATACGACCGCGGTCGCCGCTCGCTCATCCAGCCGCTACACCGACCCGGACAACCTGCCACCGTCCATGACGCTCGAATACGCGCAGCGCGAGGCGATGCGCACCGTGGCGCGTCTCTTCCAGCTCGAAGCCGAATCGGCGGGCGCGGCGAAAGTCGTGCGCTCCGCCGCCGAGCTGCGGGCAGTGCCTGGAGAACGGGACGTTCGCCATGGAGCTGCACTTCGAAGGCGCCGAGGCGATCGACCCCGAATTCGACGCTCTGGAGGTCTATCACCGGGCCGGGTTGCGCTCGCTCGGCATCACCTGGTCGCGCCCCAACCGCTTCGGGTTTGGCGTCCCCTTCCAGTTCCCGGCCACACCCGATACGGGACCGGGGTTAACCGACCTCGGCAAGGAGCTGGTGCGCCAGTGCAACCGCCTGCGCATCATGATCGACCTGTCGCACCTCAACGAAGCCGGCTTCTGGGACGTGGCGGCGATTTCGGATGCGCCCCTGGTGGCCACCCACTCCAATGTCCACGCCATCTGCGCCGCCACCCGCAATCTCACCGACCGCCAACTCGACGCCATCCGCGACAGCGACGGCATCGTGGGGCTCAACTTCAACTGCGGATTTCTTCACCCGGAGGGAGCCCGCGAATCGAGTCTCGACCTCGGCGTGATGGTCGACCACCTCGACGCACTCATCGCCCGCCTCGGCGACGACAAGGTCGCCCTCGGCTCCGATTTCGACGGCGCGACCATGCCGGAGGGCCTCAAGGACGTCTCGCTGCTCCCCAATCTCCTCGACGCCATGCGCTCTTGCGGCTACGACGACGCGACGATGCGAAAGATCGCCTACGAGAACTGGCTACGCGTCATGGAGCAGACGTGGGGTGAGTAGCTGGCCAGGTACGACGAGGTAGGGACACGGCGTACGGTGCCCGATCGCCCCTCTCCCTGCGCACAGGGAGAGGGGTTGGGGTGAGGGTCGTTCGAGGGATTCGGGTAAGGGCCTCCCCTACCGAATCGACGCCTCGGTTTGCGGATCGAAGAAGTGCAGGTTTTCCGGCGCCGCCCCGACCTCGATGTGGTCCCCCCGGATGAGACGCACATCGGGCGTCATACGCGCCGTGAGCAGAGTCGACCCGGTTCGCGACATTGACTCGGCTTCGTACTCGGTCAACTTGATCTCTTCGGTTCCGCCGCGCCGGCCATTGGGCCGGTTCAGCAGGTAGACGAAGTTCTCGTTGCCAAGCTGCTCGACGATGTCGACCGTGACCGGGATCGTCGTACCCTTGACGTGCTCCCCGAGGCGGCTGACTTCGACGAGGTGCTCGGGCCGCACCCCCATGGTGATGGTCTGGCCGATGTACTGGGCGAGCGCCTTCTCCTTTTGGGCAGGCGCGAGCACAGCGAACCCTTCAGTTGTGGCGTGGACCTTTCCATCCTTGGCGGTGAGGGCCACGTCGACGAAGTTCATCGACGGCGAACCGATGAACCCGGCCACGAACTTGTTGGCCGGATGGTCATAGAGGTTCTGCGGCGTATCGAGTTGCTGCAACACGCCGAGGCTCATGACCGCGATGCGGTCACCCATCGTCATCGCCTCGACCTGGTCGTGGGTGACGTAGATGGTGGTGGTGTTCACCCGCTCGTGCAGCTTGATCAGCTCAGCCCGCGTCTGCACGCGCAGCTTGGCGTCCAGGTTGGAAAGCGGTTCGTCCATGAGGAAGACGTCGGCGTTGCGCACGATGGCGCGGCCGAGGGCCACGCGCTGCCGCTGCCCGCCGGAGAGCGCCTTCGGCTTGCGGTCGAGGAACTGCTCGATGTCGAGGGTGCGCGCCGCTTCGCGCACGCGCTGGTCGCGCTCGACCTTGGGCACCTTGCGCAGCTTCAGGGGATAGGCCAGGTTGTCGTAGACCGACATGTGGGGGTAGAGGGCGTAGCTCTGGAAGACCATCGCCACGTCGCGGTCCTTCGGCGGCAAATCGTTGACGACCCGATCGCCGATGATGATCTGCCCGCCGCTGATCTCCTCCAGCCCCGCGACCATGCGCATCGCGGTGCTCTTGCCGCAGCCGGAGGGTCCGACCAGCACCAGGAACTCCTGATCCTCCACTTCCATGCTCAGATCGGCCACCGCCGGGATCGGGTTGCCACCGTACAGCTTGGTGACATTCTGAAAAATGACGCGTGCCATCGCCGCGTTCCTCCATGAATGACTACAGGACCGCCCCCAGTTGGGCGGCCCGGAAGCGCCTTCTCCGCGATTCCGTCGCGGCGCCTTACGACTGGTATGACATTTGTCGATAATTTGCAGCCGGTTGTCAAGGGGAGCGCAACTCATCTCCGGCCCTTCTCCCCGTGCGCGGGGAGGAAGGGAGAGCGAGGCGGGCGCGCATGCACACAAGTACCCCTCGCCCTGCGCACAGGGAGAGGAGTTAGGGTGAGGGTCGGTTGTGGATGCAATCAACGCGAAGAACGAGCCAGGACCAGTCGTCAGCTTCGGCGAGGCCATGGTGCGCCTCACGCCGCCCGGCAACGAGCGGTTGGAGAGGACCACCTCCCTCAACCTGACCGTCGGCGGCGCCGAACTGAACAGCGCCGTCACTCTCGCCTGCCTCGATGTGCCGGCCACCTGGGTCTCCCGCCTGCCAGATACCCCCTTTGGCCGCGCCATCGCCCGCGGCGCTCGCGCCGGGGGCGTGGATCTCTCCCACGTGCAGTGGGTTCCCGAAAGCGCCGGCCGCGCCGGGGTGTACTATCTAGAGGAGGCGAGCGATCCCCGCCCCTCGGCCGTCTACTACGACCGCGCCGGCAGCGCTTTCGCCCGCATGGCGCCGGGAACGTTCGACTGGCCGCGCATCCTGGCCGGCGCCCGCGCGCTGCTCATCTCCGGTATCACCCCGGCGGTCGGATCCGGACCCCGCGCGGAGACGATGGCCGCCATCCGCGCCGCGAATGCGGCCCGCGTCCCCGTCGCCTTCGACCTCAACTTCCGCTCCAAACTGTGGAGCGAATCGGAGGCCCGCGCCTGCTTCGTTGAAATCGTGCCGATGGTCGACATCCTCTTCACCTCGCGCGGCGGTTTGCGCACCTTCTTCAATCTCGACGGCGACCACGCCGAAGTGCTCGAAGCCGCCCGCACCCGCCTCGGGCTGGCGGTGACGATCCTCTCCCGCAAGAAGGGCAAAGCCAGCCGCTCCATCCGCCTCGGCTCGGTCGCCATGGGGTCCGACGGGCAGATCGTCGACGGCCCTTGGCGCGCCGTCGAAGTCGTCGACCGCCTCGGCGGCGGCGACGCCTTCGCCGGGGGGTTCCTCGCCGGCTATGTCGCCGACCACGACGATCTGCCGCGCGCCCTGGCGCTCGCCTCCGCGGCGCAGGCCCTCAAGCACACCATGCCCGGCGACTTCCTCTGCGCCACCCGCGCCGAGATCGAAGCGGCGACGGAGTCGGATGAGGGGGGCGTGCTGCAACGGTAGTGTAACTGGGTGTCAAGAGCCCGTTTCAATATCTCCCCGACATTGAATGCGCGGCCGTCCGAGATAAGTGAGCCACGCTTGGAGCGGTTCTCACTGCGGGGTAGAAAAAGGAGATTTGACTCTCCGCGTGTCAGTGATTGGTCAGGCCGTTGAAAACGCCTCACTCCAGGCGACTCGTACGAGCGATCCGGAGTTCGACTGGCCGAATCAGCGCTGGCACCGGTGCGGATGGTATCGCGTCCGGTCATCACGGCCGAGCGCGAGGGGGTGCATGGGGCTTCGGGTGCGAGGGTGAGAAACTGCAACCCTTGACCGCGTGGCGGCCATGGGCGAGTTTGTTCAACGCTCTGGCCCCTATGCTTCACCGGCCGCGTCTCGTTCGCCGAGCTCGCGGATGAGGCGCTTCAGATCCTCGATCTCCTGCCGGAGGTCGTCCGAAGGCTGCCGACTCACTTCGGGTTCGGCCTTCGTCGGAGCCAGGAATGCGTTCGCGAGGAAGCCGGTGAGGACGCCGAACAGGCCGACGCCGATCGTGAGCATCGCGACGCCGATCAACCGCCCGTAATTGGTGACGGGGAAGCGGTCGCCGTAGCCGACCGTGGTGACGGTCACGTAGGACCACCACAAGGCGTCGGAGGCGGTGCGGATGTTGGCGTTTTCCGCGTGCGCCTCGGCCCCAAGGACGAACATGCTCCCGAACTGGAGCACGACGATGGTGAGGAAGAGGGTCCCCAGGAGGGCGCTGCCGGCGCGGTCGACGGCGATCATCTGCCAGACGCCGCGCGGGCCGTACCGATGGACGATGCTGCCGACGCGGGCCATGCGAAACAGGCGGGCGAGCCGCAGCCCGGGGAAGGGGAGGCTGCCGAGGAAGTCGAGCCAGCCGCGCTCGTCGAGCAGGTACGTCCGCTTCTGCGGCGCGCGCTTGAGCCGCGCGAGGAAGTCGGCCAGAAAGATGAGGCAGAGCACCCCGTCGACGATCAGGACGACATCGTGGGCGGCGGCGCCGAGCGGCGCGATGGCCAGGACCATGTTGGCGATCGAAAATACCGACAGTGCCAGCACGAAGATGTCGAAGCTGGTCAAGTCCTGGTCGCTGGCGCGCGCGGACATGGTATGTTCCCCGCTCGACCTCACGGAGCCGTGCCGACGGCACGCAGGAAATCCCACTGGCGCCGCTGACGACAACAGCGGTCAAGCTGGCGCCCTCATACCGCGTGAGCGTGTCCTTCACCGGGTGCTTAGAGCGGCGTGCGCGACACGTGTCATTCCGAGGAGCGAGGAAACTCGTTCGCAGTACCGCGTCCGTTCGCGGACCACGAGATTCCTCGCCCGCGGGCTCGGAATGACACAATTTCGGCACGCCGCTGTATGGTCCTTCCGATAAGTTCCGCTCGGTCCCGGCAGGCGGACAAACCGGATCCGGCCGCCAGATAGCGGCGTAAACCCGCTACTCCAACTCACGCGAACTTGCCGGATGGACCATGTAGCCCTGGTGGAATGCGTCCTCCCAGGGTGCGATCGCTGGCACGCACGCCTCACGCGCTCGACCCGTCAGCGCTCGCCGCCCGGGGCGAATTACGGCGTCGGTGTGGAGCGCTCCCCCGTCGTGGCGGACAGTGGCCGGAGCTCGAGCGGGTGGTCCTCATCACCCGGTTGCCCCATGAGGACGAGGTCGTAGGTCGTGTTGCCCTCCAGCACCACGCCGGGTACCGTCAGGGCCACCTCGCCGGAATCCGCCAGGGTCACATCGATGTCGTACGTCCCGGCCGGCACGACGGTGTAGACCGAAGTCGCCGCATAGGGAAGCTGCCGTGCGAGCACCTCGCTCTCTTCGGTCGCGGTGACGTTCACCGCCGGGAGAGCGACCGAAGCCTGGACGATGCGCACGCGCGCGCCGCGGTCGGGGATAGGGTTCGTGTCGAAGACGCCGCCGATGACGAGGGGATCGGTGACGATCAGGTAGTAGTCGTTGCCGGCGGGAGCCGGGTAGACCGCGTCAAAGACGGCGTAGTTGATGCCGGCCCGATCCGCGGTAATCGTGACGCGCGCGCTGCCCGGCGCGAAGTCGATCCAGTCGCTCTGCGCACCGTAATCGAACTCGTCGAGCACCTCGTCGTTGTTAATGTGGACTTCGACCTGGCCCAGCGCCGGGTCGGCGTGCAGCACTTGCACCCGCGTCTGGATCCCGAGATCGTCCTGGGCGGCCGCCGGCACCACCCCACGCGGTCCCACCAGCGTCGCCACCATGGTGGCCACCAGAAGCAACACGCTCCCGGCACGCCCTCGACCCCCAAAGCTCCGCAACCTGTTTCGCATGCTGCCTTCTCCTCCCCGCCCCGCGGCGGTGGTGCCGTACTGCCGCTCCAAGAGCGGGTCGCCGTTGGAACCCAAACCGAACCTAGCGATCGCCGGGTCGTCGTCGCATGACGCGAATTGCTGTTCCCGCCGCGTTCCTCACCGTCACTGAACGGCTAGCCAGCATCGTGCGCCATCTGGTCGATACACACGGTAGCAGCCAGGATCAGGACATCGTTCTGCCCGGGGGCCACCTCGACCCCGTAGGAGTCGCGCACCCGGAACCACTTCTTCGAGACCGTGGCCACATTGCCAATACGATATTCGTGGTCCAAGAGGTTACCCTGGATCTCGAGGTCGGGACCGCCTTCGACCTTGACGGAGTACCGCTCACGCAGCGGGGTGATCATCGCCTTGTGCACCATCGCCATGCGCTGGCCGCCGGGTCCCTCGACCTCCATCGAATCCCGCAAGCGCGCGATCCGTTCCTGGATCTTGCAGACCTCGTTGCCCTGCGTGTCGCGGAAGATCAGGGTGTCGCGCGCGCGCAGCGCCTTGCCGTCGACCTTGAAGACCCGCTGGCCCTGACCGTTCTCAATCCAGAAGTCGTCGCCGAACGACGCCAGTTTCTCGACCATCCGATAGCGGTTGCCGGCTGTCGACGGTGATGCCGCCGGTTGGGTTGCCGTAGCGGCGGGTTCATCCGCCTCGCCTCGTCGTCGCCGTAACATGGGAATCGCTCCTTCTGAGTGCTCGAACGGACTCGTTCGAGCGTGTCGTCTCGACTTGGTCCACGGTCGGGTCGCCCCGCAGCACCTGGACCCGCGTCGGGATCGGGAGGTCGTCCTGGGCGGCCCCGGGTGCCGCCCCGACCGGTCCCACCAGCGTCGCTCACATTTCACGCGGCAGGACTGGCGGATCGATGTCTGGACCCCAACCGAGCTTAGCGTTGGCCGGGTTGTAGTCACATGGTGCGAATGGAGTATTCGCCGTTGTGGAGGACTGCCCTGCCCTCCCGTATTCCGCGTTTTCGAGCAGTTTCACACAAGTTGCCCCGGGTCGTCCTCAGCGATCGCGGCGCACACCGGGTTCGTCCCCGGTCTCCGGCGGGACCACGTCGCGCGCATATGCTGCCCGTGCCAGCGCCTCTTGCTCGGCGGCCCGCCACGGCCAGCGCCCGTCGATCTCGACGTCGATGCTCAGGCTCAACACCGTCCGCACCAGAACGATGACGGCCAGCACGATCACACTCTCCCTGGTAGGTCTGATGGCCACCGTTTTGATGATGTCCCCGGCGACCAGGAACTCCAGTCCCAGCAGCAGCGAGCGTCCCAAGAACGTGCGCAGCCGCGTGTAGGCTTCGCCTATTCGCTCCTGTCGCATCAGATCCCAGGCAAAGTGTACGACGCCGATGACCACACCAGCGGCGATTACCACGACGCCGGCGACTTCGATCGCATCGCTGATGACGTCGATGAGGTCTGTCGTTTCCACGGTCCTGGCTCCCGTGCCTCTACCTTGAGGCGATCATCTTCCGGCAGCTGGCGTGCCCGCGCCCACTGCCAAAGGGTTGCCAGGCATGAATATTCCCCTTTCTCGGTGTGGCGTATGCGGCCCAATCAATGCAACGCGGTGGATAACGACGCGCGACCAGTTTGACGCCGGCTCTGAGAACCGGGGCATCCTCTACTGGATCGGCATGGCGATGCGCCACCGCTCGGCGTCGCTCAGGTCTATGACTCAGCGCGTGGGTGTCGCTCAAGACCGCTCCTCGCGAATCTGAAGGCAGAGGATGCACCATCCGGCGAGGAGTGTATGCACAGTCACGACCGGCCACAGAGCCGGCCCGGTCATCTGCACGACGAGTCCGGCATAGGCGAGCAACAGCGCCACGAGCACGTCATAGACCAGGACGCCGATCAGCACACCGCGTAGCGCGGGCGAGCCGGTATCGTCGCGGGCCAGGGCACTGGCAACACCGATGGCAAGCAGCGCCGCACCAGCGACCCGACCGACGACCAGCGTTTCTTCGACAGCCGCCTGGATGCCAAGCAGGACGGCCAGGACGACGGCGGGCAGCCCCAGGAGAGCGAGCCCGGTGGCACTCTCGGCCACGGCCGTGACGGTTAACAACGCCTTCAGCCGCATCTCTCGCCTCCGCCTCTCATCTCATGTCGCGGGCCACCGAGACAACGCGATCTGCCGAATTGGATCCACGACGGCAGTAGCAGCAAGGTCACGAAGGAGACGATCCCGATGATGACCGCCGCGGCGGTCAGATGGAGTGTGCGGTTCTCCTGCGGTAGCCCGGCGCCGACCCCGCCCCGAACTGATCGGCATCGACCCAGGCTGTCATCTGCCGTGCCTTCTTTGAAATGGGCGCCTCGTGTGGCTTGGCCGGTGTGTGATTTCATCCGCCAGTGGTGGCTCCCGGAGCCATGAGCAGGTTATGGGACCCAGACCATCGCCACCTGGGCCGCGTGTGCGCAGGATCACCTGAGCTAGTGGGAACGGTTTGCCTGTCACTCCCCATCAGCGCGTCCTGCCCAGGGTGGGGCCGGCAGGTCGCTGAGGCGGTAGAAGTGCATCGCCGCGCGCAGCGCCAACCCGATCAGCAGGAGGAAGATCACCCACGACAGCGCCAGGTCGATCGTGGTCACCGCCGGCACCGGCTGCGGCATCAGCACCGAGCGCACGCCCCAGACCCCGAGGATCAGCCCGCCGATGCCGAGCACCAGCTCGTTGAACCCGCGGCTGAACACCGCCAGGACCGCCGAGATGGCGATGAGCAAGATCAACGTCACGGACATGCGCGGGAGGTAAGCCGGGCGCTCCAGCCGCACGGACTGCACGGCCAGGAACGTGGTCGGGTCGGAGTCCGCGCCGATTGTGCCTGGGTCGATCGGGACGGGGGGCGCCATGACCACATCGGAGATGCGGTTTTGCACCGTGATCGTCCTCGACCCGGCCACGGTAGCCGGGTCGAGTTGGTGGATCGTCCCGTCCGCCTCGGTCGCCACACCGGAAACCCCAAGCCAGAGCAGGTAGTCGTCGAAGGGGTAGAGGCTGGGTTGGCCGCTGATCGGCAACTGCGCCGACTGGCTGAATTCCCGGTCCGCGGGGGCCAACGTCAGGCTCGCCGAGGGGGGCAAACCGCGCCGCTGCTCCACGTCCATGTCCAGCGCGGTCAGCGTCACGTTCAGCGCCGGGCAGGCGCCCGCACAGTTGCGATTGCCGGAGACGGCGATCGTGATCTGCCCGCTGCCTTCGTTGAGATCGATGAGGCCGAGGTTGATGTAGATCGCGTCAGCCGCGGCCGCCGCCGTTTCGGCCCCGGTGACCTGGCGTCCCGTCACGAGGTCGTAGACCGGATCCCCCACTCGGCCCAGGACATCGCGCATGCTCAGCAGGGTGGCGGGCACCGTGACGAGGGTGAGCGCCACCAGGAGGAGGGTGACGAGCAGGGCTAGCCGGTACCAGCGGCGGTGCGGCGCCTTCCGGACGGCCACCGTTGCCACGCCAGGCTCGGACTCATCAACTGATGGGGACTCGTCGGTCATGGCGCCGCTGCCAATCGCGTCAGCTGACGCGAAGCATGAACAGCAGCGTGATCAGCCCGATGATCATCACCACCCCGGAGAGCACGTAGGAGTAGGTTCAGCGACGCTTGAACTGTACGGCAATCTGGAGGTCGGCGTCCATCGCGATCAGCGACGTGGCGATGCCTCGGCAGTTCACCGCGCCCACCGCCAGTGCCATCGTCCCTGCGGCGACCAAACCCGGCCCCAGGTTGCGCGGCATCGGCACGGCCTTCGGTGACGAGGTTCTCAAGGAATCCGCGGTACAAGGTATCGATGGTGAAGCCGAAGCCGACCTTCCAGACGGAGGTGCTCGCCCAGGCAAGCAGGGTGCGCAGATTCGACAGGTCGCTGCGCATCCAGGAGCACTGGGCGTTGGTGAGGCTGAGGTCACGTTTCGATTCCTGAGCTGGTGTCTCTGCCATAAACGCTCCCGCTTCACGTCGTATCGGCTTGATGCCGGCTGCCAAAGCGATTGCAGCCGCGTCAGGATGGCCCTCGCCGCGAAGACGCGTTCTCGCTTGTCTCGCTCGATGCTGCCAGCGAAGCGGCGGCAGCCCCCGTCGGTCAGGACGCTACGGAAGCCGCAGCAACGCCACGAAAGAGACGACCCCGATGACGACGGCCGCGGCGGCCAGATGGAGCGTCCGGTTCTCATTTGGCAGCTCCGGCGTCGGCCCTGTCCCGTATTCATCGGCGTCGACCCAGGCCTCCATCTTCCGGGCATGCTGGACGGCGAGGAGGATGACGATCACCCCGACCGCGGTCACGACGAGCGCGAACGTCCTCGGCAGCGGGGCCACCTCGCGGTCCCCAATCGTGAGCCCCTCGAAGAGCGCGAAGCTGCCGAAGCCGGCGACGATCAGGGAGAACCCGTACCGGACGGCTTCCAGGAAATCCTTGTCGAGCGACAGGCGGGTGCGTACCCAGGTCAAGTGACTCGCGTCATCTTCCGGGACGGTCAGCTCCATATCGCGCATGGCATCCCTCCCAGCCCGGGAGAAGACGGGATTGCGCCCGTCTTCTCCGCCACTGCCGCCTTGCGGCTACTGGATCGCCATTGCCACCCGCCAGCGCTCCTCGTCGCTGACGACGTGATCGGCGTCGTCGAGCTTGAGGTCGATCTGGACGCCCTTGATCGTGCCGTTGAACGGGTTGCCTTCGATCTCCAGGTCGGGGCCGATCGGCGCGCCGAACTTGTTGCCGACCAGCGCCGTCGCATCGGCGGCGAAGACGGTGGCGTGAGTGTGCTCGACCCGCCCCTCACCGACCTTCTTGCCGTCGAGGTAGAGCGTCGCTGTCCCTCCTTTGGCCAGCCCGCCGCCGTCGTAGGCGAACTCGAGGCGCACCTGGTGATCCCCGGTCGGCAATGTTTCCTCCGTTTCGACCTCGTACATCTCGAGCCCGAGGAAGTTGTAGATGTACTTGAGCTTCCCTTCGTGGGCGTAGATGGCCCAACCGCCGAAGTTGGCGCCCTGGGCGATGATCACCCCCGCCGCGTCCGTTTCCGGAAACGTGACGTTGGCCGTCACCGCATACGATTTGTTCTTGATGTCGACGACGGTGTTCTCACCCATCGCCATGCCGGTGAAGAGGATCTGGGTGTCGCCCTTGATCAGCGTCGGCCGACCGGCCTTGGCGGGGATCATCCGCTCCGCCCGGCGATCGTCCAGCGGCAGGACGTTGTAGCGGGTGGCCTCGATCAGCCACTGGCGTTGCAGCTCGGCCAGCTTGTCGGGCATTTCCGCGGCCAGGTCGTGCGCCTGGGTCCAGTCGGTGGTGGTGTCGTAGAGCTCCCAGACGTCTTCGTTGAAGGGGGTCGATTCCGCCGAAAGCTCCCACGGGATGGAGTGGCGCGTCACCGCCGTCCAACCGTCGTAGTAGATGCCGCGGTTGCCGAACATCTCGAAGTACTGGATGGTGTGCTGGTCCTTGGCGCCCCCGTCGTTGAAGCTGTAGAGCATGCTGACGCCTTCGATCGGCGACTGCTGCACGCCCTTCGACGTAGGTCGGCTCCGGAATGCCCGCCGCTTCCAGGATGGTCGGCGCCACGTCGATGACGTGGTGGAACTGGGAGCGGATTTCGCCCTTGCTGTCGATGCCGTTCGGCCAGTGGACGATCGTGCCGTTGCGGGTGCCGCCCCAGTGCGAGGCGACCTGCTTGGTCCACTGGTAGGGGGTGTCCATGGCGTGCGCCCAACCGACCGCGAAGTGCGGATAGGAGTCGCGGCCGCCCCAGTCGTCAATGTGCTCCATCAGGAACTCGGGCGTCTCCAGTTCCGGCACGCCGTTGAAGTTGATCATCTCGTTGAAGGTGCCGTTGAGCGTCCCTTCGGCCGAGGCGCCGTTGTCGCCGATGATGTAGTAGATGAGGGTGTCGTCGAGGATCTCGGCCTGCTCGAGCAGGTCGACCAGCCGGCCGACCTCGTGGTCGGTGTGCTCGAGGAACCCGGCGTAGACCTCCATCTGGCGGCGCAGGAGCGGTAGAAGCTCCTCCGGCATGTCGTCCCAGGCTGGAATCGCCTCAGGCCGCGCCGTCAGCTCGGCGTTCTCGGGGATGACGCCCAGCTCCTTCTGCCGGGCGAAGGTCCGCTCGCGCTGCTTGTCCCAGCCGTCGTCGAATTTCCCCTTGTACTTTTCGATCCACTCGGCGGGGACATGGTGCGGGGCATGAGTCGCCCCGGGCGCCCAGTAGATGAAGAAGGGCTTGTCGGGATAGATCGCCTTCTGCGCCTTGATCCAGTCGATCGCCTTGTCGGCCATGTCCTCGGTGAAGTGGTAGGAGGGGTCGTTCGGGACCTCGACGCGGGTCAGGTTGTCGAAGACCTCCGGGAACCACTGGTTGGTCTCGCCGCCGACGAAGCCGTAGAACTT
>CAVXMK010000022.1:0-107438 GCA_963762985.1 uncultured Chloroflexia bacterium | reverse complement strand
TCTAGTACTACAGCCGAGGTTGTATCGTAAACGGTCGTTGTTGCGGTTGGGCCGGGAGAGCAGGCGTGGAGACGACGACGGGGATCGACTGGGCCGGCGAGTTGGATCGGGTCTCTCAGCGCCTGCGCCCGCGTTTCGCTCGCGCCGAGATGCGCGTTCGCAGCCGCCGCTATCTGCTTGGCTTGGTGGGCGGGGCAACACGCAAGAACGGCTGGCAGCTGGCGGAGGCGGCCGGCGAACGGACGCCGCACGGCATGCAGGAACTCCTCAACCGCGCCGTGTGGGACGCCGACGCCGTGCGCGACGATCTGCGTGCCTACGTGGTCGAGCACTTGGGCGCTCCGGGGGCGGTGCTGGTGGTCGACGAGACCGGGTTTCTCAAGAAGGGGACCAAGTCGGTCGGCGTGCAGCGGCAGTACTCCGGCACGGCGGGACGGATCGAGAACTGCCAGATCGGGGTGTTCCTGACCTACGCCAGTGCCCAGGGGCGGGCCTTCCTCGACCGCGCGCTCTACTTGCCCAGGCGTGGGCCGCCGATGACGCCCGGCGCACGGAAGCGGGGGTGCCGGTGGCCATCACCTTCCAGACCAAGCCCGCCCTGGCCCAAGCGATGCTGGCGCGCGCTCTGGCCGCGGGGGTGCCGTTTGCCTGGGTGACGGGGGACGAGGTCTACGGCGGTGACCGGCGGCTGCGGCTCTGGTTGGAGGCGCAGCACCTGGCGCACCTGCTGGCCATCAAAGCAACGGAGCCGCTCTGGGTGGCGACCGCGCGCGGCCCTGCCCAGGTTCCCGCGGCCGACCTCATCGCCGCTCTGCCCGCCGCCGCCTGGGTCACCCTCAGCGCTGGCGACGGGGCCAAGGGGCCGCGCCGCTCCGACTGG
Source organism: uncultured Chloroflexia bacterium (assembly GCA_963762985.1). Classification (GTDB taxonomy): domain Bacteria; phylum Chloroflexota; class Chloroflexia; order Thermomicrobiales; family UBA6265; genus JACCXM01. The sequence continues at coordinate 106,558 of CAVXMK010000022.1, read as the reverse complement.
GCGTGGCTGCCGATCCGCCCGCTGCGGGAGCCGGGCAAGGGCTACTGGCTGCTGGCGCGCCGCGCGCTGAGCGACGCCACCGACCTGGCGTACTACGTCGGCTATGGCCCGGAGGAGACCTCGCTGCCCGAACTGGTGCGGGTGGCCGGCACGCGCTGGACGATCGAGACGTGCTTCGAGGAGGCGAAGGGCGAGGTCGGACTGGACCAGTACGAGGTGCGGCGCTGGGACGGCTGGCACCGGCACGTCACCCTGAGCCTGCTGGCGCACGCGGTCCTGGCGGTCACCCGCGCGGCGACGGCCAAAAAGGGGCGCTGACGACCCGCTGACGGCGGTCTTGCTGCCGCTGACGGTGCCGGAGGTGCGGCGCCTGCTGCGGATCGCCTGCCAGGCGCGCAACGAGGCCGAGCGCGGCTTTCGCTTGGCTGGTCGCAGTGGCGACGGCGCCACCAGGCGCGGGCCCGGCGCAGCCACTATCTCCGGCGCCAGGCCGCGCACGCGGCACGGCCACCGCCGTCCAACTCAACAAGATAACCTCGGCTGTAGTACTAGGTACTCAGGTAGCTCTCCAAAGATGCGATCACCCATAGACTCTCCCGGACAGGATGGCGAAACCTCTTGCCATCATACTCAACGCCAGAGTTTAGCGAACGATAGTCAGGTTCAATCTGCCCTGAAAGGACAACTGTAGACCAATGATGGCCTTCCTCCGCACCCTCCCCAACACCCTGTGGTGGATCACCGTCTTCCTGGCCACGGTGGCGTTTTTCACCCAGGTCGGCATTGCCGTGGCGCGCAGTGGGGGCATGTCGATCGAACTGCTGCTGGCGGAGTTCATGTTTACGCTGGTCTTTCTGGCGATTCCGCTCGGGATCGGCTGGTACGGGCGGGGGCGGAACTCACTCTGGTACACCGGCGGCGGGCTGTTTCTGCTGCTGGCGATGTGGAGGATTTTCTTCTTCTGATGAGCGGGCGCCTCAGCCACGGTCAGGGAGAAAACCGGATGAAGCTTCACTACGATCCAGACACCGATTCTCTCTACATCGACTTCAACGCCAGCCCCGGCGCCGATGCTCAGGAAATCGTCGATGGCATGGTCATCGATTTTGATGCCGAGGGCCGGCCTGTCGGCATTGACATCCAGAACGCTTCGCAAACCCTCGACTTGTCGACCCTCGAGACGCACGCCTTGCCGGCGCGTACCGTGAAGATGGGGTAATAGGTGAGGGGTACGGAGGACGAACCACGAACTGGCGCTCCAACCGTCTCTCCTTATCACCCCATCACCCCATCACCCTCGTCAAAATCCGCCGCGCAGCACCGACAACAATCCCCCGAACAACGCCGACCCGATGCCGAAGATGGCGTTCAGCACGATGTCGACGATGGCGATGACCACCAGGGCCACCAGTCCGGTGCCGACGGCGCGGCCGGTGTCGAATTCGAAGGCTTCCCGCAGGGCCACGATGGCCGCGGCGATGAACCAGAAGAAGACGATCAATCCAACGACCCAGCCCAGGATGGGGATGATCCCCAGCACCAGCAGCAGCTTCGGCGCCTGGGCGAATCCGATGGTGCGCAGCACCTGCCCCGGGGTGACCGAGGTCTGGCCGGTGGAGAAGAGGCTGGCCCCGACGTAGTAGGCGACAAACGAGAAAATGACCCATTGCAGGACCGACGAGATCACCGTGCCCAGGACGTTCTGCACCAGATCCCGGCTCAGGATGTACCCGATGCCGGCGGCCAGCGCGGCGAGCACCACGGTAAGCGCGGCCTGCCCATTGGCATCGGTGTCCTGCTCGACGTCGCGGTAGGTGCGAGGGTCGAGCATGAGCGCCCCGCGCAGGCGGTCGGCGTAGGACGTGGAGCGGGGCGAGCTATATGGTGTGGGTTGCATGTTGGATCTCCTGAAAGAACGCGCCTTGCGGTCAGGCGAGGAGCACGACGAGGGTGCTCACGAGCACCGAAAGCAGGATGGTGATGCCAAAGACGGCCAGGAACGCCGCGACCCGAATGACGAAGGCCTGCCAAATGCTGACCCCGAACGCGACGCGTACGGCCATGACGCCGGTCACGAACGACCAGAGCAAGCCGAACAGGGCCAGCAGCCCGACAATCGGGATTGGCAGCAAGTACAAGGCCAGCCTTGGCGAATACCCCCATGCCACGAGCCGCCGCATCTCGCTGACGGTTGCCTGTTGTCCCGCCGGGAGCGCCAGTCGGTTCCCGATGGCGGTCAGCAGCCACGACGTCAGATACCAGGTCAGGATAGTCCCGACGATGCTTGCTGCGAGGCCCATCACCTGCTGATCGGTCGTCTCGAACCTAAACTGGGCGGCGAGTCCCTCCAGTTCTCGCGCCATCCCCTCGGGCAGGTCACCAAACGCGTCAGCAGGCAGGGGGGTGATCAGGATGATGCCTTGACTAAGCCCAAGGAGCAGGATGATCCACCACGACTGGCTCGCCGCGTTCTCGTCTTGCCGAATCCCCTCGTACGCCGCTCGCTTCAGACCGATGATCCCGGCCAGACGCTCCCAGAACGACTCCTGTAACACGGCCAGCATCCGGCTGGGCTCTCCCTCACGCGCTCGCGGCGATTCTATAGGGGAAGAGTGTAGGCGCGGCGGCGGTTGCGGGGGCAAGCGGCCACCAGGCGCCTGGCCTTGATCGCCAGGTGGGTTTCGGCCAAAGGGCCCGGTCGCGCACCACGCTATCATTCTGAAGGCGAAGCCGAAGAATCTCGGTCTCCACGAACAGATGCGTCATCGAGTCGAGATGCTTCACTCCGTTCAGCATGACACCCTTAGCGGGTGGCAACACTCGTCGCCCGTGTGGCGGCGCTGCGCGCGACTCAGGAGGCCATCGCCACCGCGAACGCCTCATCCATGATTCGGATCGCGTCATCGACATCCCGCTCGCTCACGATCAGGGGCGGGCAGATGCGGATCACGTTGCTGTGCAACCCGCCGCGGCCGATGATGAGACCGCGCCGTTTGGCTTCGTTCTGCACCCGGCCCAGCACGTCAGGAGCCGGGTCTTTCGTCTCCCGGTCGTGGACCAGCTCGACGGCCACCATCAGGCCCATGCCGCGCACGTCGCCGATGACGGGGTGGCGCTCCGCCAGTTCCCGGAGGCGGGCAATGAGGTAGTCGCCGACGCGGAGGGCGTTCTCGCGCAGGTTGTGGGTGGCGATGTAGTTGAGGTTGGCCATGGCCGCCGTGGTCGCCACCGGGTTGCCACCGAAGGTGGAGAGGGAGAGGGAGCGGATGGAGGAGGCCAGCTCGTCAGTGGCGATGACGCCGCCAATGGGGACGCCGTTGGCCAGCCCCTTGGCGAAGACGACGACATCCGGCTCGACACCATACGCCTGAAAGCCCCAGTCGGCCGCGCCGGTGCGCCCCCAGGCGGTCTGCACCTCGTCGCTGATGAAGGGGATGCCGTGACGGTCGAGGATCTCCTTGACCATCACGAAATACTCCGGCGGCGGGGCGATGAAGCCGCCCACCCCCTGGATCGGCTCGGCCACGAACGCCGCCGGCTGCCCGCTGGTAGTGGTGCGGATGACCGCCTCCACGTCCCGAGCACAGAGCAGCCCGCACGACGGGTAGGTCTTCTCCCACGGGCAGCGGTAGCAATAGGGGTTGCCGACGTAATGGACGTGCAGCGGCGAGAGGGTGCTGGAGCGCCACGGCGTCTGCCCTGAGGCGTTGTTGGTGGCGAAGGAGCGGCCGTGGTAGGAGTGGCGCAGGGCGATCAACTCGTTGGAGTTGCGGTTGAGGGTGGTAATCAGGAAGGCGGCCTCGTTCGCTTCGGTGCCGCTGTTGGTGAAGAAGACCTTGTTCAAGGCTGGCGGGGTCATCGCCCGCAAGCGTTCGGCAAGCTCGATCTGGGAGCGGATCAGGAAGAGGGTGCTGGAGTGGGTGATGCGGTCGAATTGCGCCTTGATCGGGTCATTGATCTCGGGGATGGCATGCCCGGAGGAGACGGTGGCGATGCCACCGAAGAAATCGAGATACTGCTGGCCCGCGCCGTCGTACACGTACTGCCGCTCGCCGCGGCGCAGCTCGATCGGCTCGTCGTAGAAGAGCCCGACGCTGGGGAAGAGACTCTCCAGGTGCCGGCGCAGCAGGTCGTCGGCGTCGTCGGGGGCTTTTGTCCCCGTCGTTGGTTCACGTAGCTCGGTCACCATTCCTCTCCGAATCGCGCTGGATGCGACGTAAGGACCTGGCGCCCGGTTGCCCCCGCGGCGCGGGTCTCCCGTCTCGTGCAGTACCCTTCAGACGCATGTGCGTTGCAGCCATCGATGTGACGGTACCATGGCCCCATGAAACCGGCGACTCACCGCTCCCGGTCACGGCCGACCGCCACCGCGCCGACATGTGATCCGGCGCGGCCTTCGGCCGTCTGGGAGGCGATGGAACAGCGGTCGCCGGTCGGGTTGTATCAGACCGACGCCACGGGCGCCTGCATCTACGTCAACGAGCGCTGGTGCGAGCTGACCGGTCTGCCGGCAGAGCATGCGCTGGGAAACGGCTGGACCCGCGCCCTGCATCCGGACGACCGGGAGCGGATTGCCGCCGCGTGGTCGCGGGCCGCCGCCACCGCCAGCCCGTTCGCGAGTGAATACCGCTTGCGGCATCCGGACGGCGCCGTTGTCTGGGTCTTTGGGCAGGCGACGCCCGAGATCGATGATGACGGGAACGTTGTCGCTTTCGTCGGCTCGGTTACGGACATCAGCGAGCGTCTCCGGGCGGAGGACGCGCTGCGTACCAGCGAGGCGCGCTTCCGCGCCCTGGCCGACGCCACCGCGACCGCGTTCTGGACGGTCGACGAATTGGGAGATCCGCGCGCCGCGGACACGATCCGCTGGCCGTATCTGACCGATCTGCCGCCGGAGGCAGTGCACGCCGGGTGGCTGGCCGCCGTGCACACCGACGACCGCGAACCCGGCAACGCGGCCTGGCAAGCGGGGCTGGCCGAGGGCCGCCCCTTCTCGTTTGAACAGCGCGTCCGCCAGCGCGACGGTTCCTGGCGGCACTTTCTCGTGCGCGCTGTTCCGGTGCGCGATGCGGACGGCGCCATCCGGGAGTGGGTCGGCGCCGACATTGACATCACCAATCGCAAGCGCGTCGAGGAGGTGCTGCGCGAACGAGACGAGTTGCTGCGGTTGACGCTGCACGCGGCGCGGGCCGGCGACTGGACTCTCGATCTGGCCACCGGCCGGGAGGCGTGGTCTCCGGAGATTTTTCCGTTGCTCGGGCGGCAACCCGACGAGATCGAACCCGCCTTCGCCAATCTCCTCACCGTCGTCCACCCCGACGACCGGGAGTCGCTGCGAGACCAGGCCAGCGTCGATATCGCAAGCGGGCGCGAAGGGCAGGCCGAGTTCCGCGTCGTCTGGCCCGATGGGAGCGTTCACTGGATCCTGTCCCGGGGCCGCACCATTGTCGACGCCACGGGAGAGTCACGGCGGGTCGGGCTGATGCTGGACATCACGGAGCGCAAGCAGGCCGAGATCGCGCGCCTGGAGAACGAGGAACGGCTGCGGCTGGGGATCGACGTGGCCGGATTCGCCCTGCTGGAGGTCGATTACGAGGCCGACGTCATCCACCTCAGTGCGGAGGCGGCGCGCCTCTACGGGTTGGGCGATGCCGCCGTCACCCTGCCCCGCGAGCAGGTCCACGCCGCCTTCCACCCCGATGACCGCGACGAGCTCACGCGCCGCATCGCCGTGGGTCCCAGGCCCGACGAGGAGGAGCCCTACACCACCGAATATCGGGTGCTCTGGCCATCGGGCGAGGTGCGCTGGCTGAGCGTGCGCAAACAGGTCGTCTTCAACCGCGACAGGCCCACGCCGCGGCCGGTGCGCTCCATGCTGGCCGCGCTCGATATCACCGCGCGCAAGCAGGCCGAGGCAGATCGCCAGGCGCTGCTCGATGCGCTGGCCCACGATCTGCGGAACCCGCTGACAGCCCTGAAGATCCAGGCCCAATTGCTCCTGCGCCAGTATGAGCGCGGTCGTACCCTCGATCGCGACACGCTCACCGCGCGTGTGGCCGGGTTTGTCGAATTGGCCAGACACATGACCGGACTCATCGACGATCTGGAAGAGCATGCCCGCTTGGCCGGCGGCGGCGTTCCGGATCGGCAGACGACGGATCTGGTGGCTCTCGCCCGGACCAGCGTGGACGAACTTCGGCAATCGGGCGGAACGCACACCATCCGGCTCGACACGGACGAGAGTGAGTTGATTGGCTTCTGGGATCCGCTGCACCTACGCCGCGTTCTGGAGAATCTGCTCGGTAATGCCGTGAAGTACAGCCCCGTGGGCAGCGACGTTCACGTACGACTCTTCCGTGCTGGGCGCTATGCGGTGCTCGAGATCGGTGATGAGGGGATCGGGATTCCCGCGGACGATCTGCCGCACATCTTCACCTTCCGGCATCGCGGCGGCAACGTGGGCCTGGTGGCCGGGAGTGGGGTGGGGCTGGCGGGGGTCAAGCAGATCGTGGAGCGGCACGGCGGCACGGTGACGGTGCAAAGTGAAGAGGGGCGGGGCAGCGTTTTCACCGTGCGGCTGCCGCTCTTGAGTCGGAAGTCGGAAGTCGGAAGTCGAAAGTAGTGTGGCGAGTCGGCACGGCCGCGGGAGCGAGATTGCAGCGCTGCCGTACCTCCGACCCCGACTTTCGACTTTCGACTACCGTGGCGCGCGGCAGACCGACGAGGTGCGCCCGTGCATCGTCTCGCCGTCGTGGCGCATCAGGATGGTGAAGTGCTCGATGGCGTGGGTGGCGCGGCCCTCGACACGGTGCGCGTCTTTTGAGTCGTACCAGAGCATCTCCACCGAGACGGAAAAGGTCGCGCGGGAAACGGGGAACTCCGCCAGCCAGCCCTGGCCGTTGAAGTAGCTGGCCAGGTCGTCGCTGGCCAGCTCGCGCGCCGTTTCGCTGCGGCGGACAATGCGCCAGGCTCCGGTTTCTTCGTTCAGGGCGGAGACTGTCGCGTTCCAGCCGACGAATTGCTCGTCGATGGCGTCGGTGCGATTGCGTGCGAACATCACCGGCGGGTTGACCCGCAACCAGGTTTCGCCGAGCGAATCGCGACCGGGCAGGACGATGTCGCAGACGGCGCCGGGGGAGTCGTACATGTCGGCGAGGCGGTGGCGGCCGACCTCGCCCTCGTGGCCGAGCTCGATGTCGGCGCGGGCGGCTTGGCCTTGGGCGAGGAGGAGCGCGCCCAGGAGCAGTGCAGCCAGCCTTGTCGGAGTGGTCTGGCGGCCACCGGGGCGTTTTCGGCGGCAAGGCGGTTGCGCTGGGTTCATCGCGTCGCAGGTCCGTTCGCTCGAGCAAAGCGCGCGTGAGCCTGAAATGTACCGTACCATGGCGCAGCGGCGGCAAGGGTCATCGTTGGCAACCGAGAATGCCGCCGCCACTCCGCCGGAGGCTAAAGCCGTCCGGCTGCCCCGAACGGGAAGTCCCATGAACGGGGCTGGAATCGGTCTTGGCAGGGGCCGTGAATCGTCGTTTCGAGGAACGAGGTCATCCCATGCTCGGAAAAGCGGCGATCCTGGACGGTCCCGACGGCTCGTTCTCCGTGATCGAAGCCGAGGTGCCGGAGCCGGATCCAAATGGCCTGCTGGTGCGGCAGGAGTTGTGCGGCATTTGCGGCACCGACGCCTATGTCTACCACGGCGGGTTGCCGGGGATCGCGTATCCCATCGTGCTCGGGCACGAGACCGTCGGCGTGGTCGAGCGGTTGGGGTCGAACGTCACGGAGGACAGCACCGGGCGGCCGCTGGCGGTGGGTGATCGGGTGTATGTCGCGCCGGGTATCGCCTGTCGGCGGTGCGTATACTGCGTGGTGCATCAGCAGCCGACGCTCTGCCTCAACCGGCGCGGCTACGGCCTGCGCCCGCCCGCCGACGCGCCGCCGAACTTCCAGGGCGGGTTCAGCCAGTACCTCAATCTCATCCCCGGCTCGACGTTTCTGAAGATGGAGACCGACGCCGTCACCGCGGTGGTGCTGGAGCCGCTGACGATCGGGCTGCACGAGGTGAGCCGGGTGACGATGCCGGTGGGCTCGACCGCGGTAATCCAGGGGGCCGGGGCCATCGGTATCCTCACCCTGGTCGCCGCGCGGGAAGCGGGGGCGTTGCGGACCATCGTCGTCGGCGCGCCCGATTCGCGGCTGGAGCTGGCAAAGGAGTTCGGCGCGGATATGACGCTGAGCATCGAGGAGGTTGCGGATCCGGCCGAACGGGTGCGGCTGGTGCGGGAGGAGACGCCGGGCGGGCTGGGGGCGGACGTGGTCTTCGAGTGCACCGGGTTTCCCGCGTCGATTCCGGAGGGGATCGACATGCTGCGCCGGGGTGGGACGTACGTCGAGGCGGGGCACTACACCGACCACGGCGACGTGGCGTTGAACCCCTTCCGCCACATGGTCCACAAGCAGATCACCCTGGTCGCCGTTTGGGGCGCCGACACGCCGCATTTCGTGGCCGGCCGGGCGCTGATCGAATCGGGAAAATACCCATTTGCCGACCTCGTTTCGCACACGTTGCCGTTGGAGCGGGTGGCGGAGGGGATAGCAGCCATCGGAGGGACGTACCGGATTGACGACGAGGAGATTCGCAAGGTGGCCGTGGCCGCGCACGGAACGGGGTGACATGGTGACGGGGTGACGGGGTGTCAGGAACGTGAGACGATATGAGGAGCCGAGGACATGACGCAACGGCCAGAACCCCGTTCCCCCGACACCCCGTCACCCAGACACCCAGACACCCTCGCCACGATCGAACGGTTCAACGAGGCCTTCAACCGGCACGACGTCGATGCCGTGATGGCGCTGATGACCGAGGACGTGGTGTTCGAGAACACCTCGCCCCCGCCCGACGGCGAGCGCCAAGAAGGGCAGGCGGCGGTGCGGGCGTTCTGGGAGCGTTTCTTTGCCGGGTCACCGCGGGCACACTTCGAGGCGGAGGAGAGCTTCGCCGCGGGTGACCGCTGTGTCGTGCGCTGGCGCTATTCGTGGGGTGATGGGTACATCCGTGGGGTCGATCTGTTCCGGGTGCGGGACGGGAAGGTGGCGGAGAAGCTGTCGTATGTGAAGGGGTAGGCGGGTCGAGGCTGGATGTCGGCGTCCCGCTGTTCGGGATCGGGCTCGCAACAGTGCCGTCACTTCGATTGCTGGGGGCACCACCTCGCGTGCAGCCGCCACCTCCTCGCTTCATCAATGACGTCGGCTCGCACGTGCGATGGCTCCATGCCCCTCACCAGGGCCAGATTCACTCAGGCCCGGCGGCCGAGATGAGGCGAGCCCAAGGCGTTCGCCCGCGCGTTGCGGCCGCCACTTCCAGAAAGCGCCGCGTCCGACCCCGCCCGCCATCCAGCACGGCCTCCTCCAAGGTCGCCTGCGGCTGCCGGTCGGGGGGACCGTAGAGCGCGGCCGCCACCACATCGACTCCCCCGGCCTGGGGCGGATCAGTGGCGACGTCGGCCGGCCGGGGATCCGCGTCGGTGGTGGGGCTCGTGTACCGCAGGGCCACCAGCGCCGTGATGGCGTCGCGCGCGTCCCCGCATTTCGCGGGCCGCAGCAGGGGAATAGTCGCCAAGTGCGCGGACTCCGCACGCCGACCCGCCGCGAGATCGGTGCCCGGGCATCCGGCAGATGCATGCGATCCCCCCAGAGCGACAAGGCTCAAGTTGCTCGTCCCTGACCTCACCCCGCCCCGTACGCGATTCCTGACGGTTCTCGCAGGATCTACCGGGGTGATTTGGCTCTGCATCGCCGCGCCCGCCACCGAGGAGTAGGTCACCGAACTGGCAGGAACTGCCGAGAAGACCATCTCCCCAAGCCCGGCCGAGAGCAGCAACGCCCCAAGCGCCGTCAGCAGTACGCCCAGAAGCGGGAGCCGCCACTCGGCGATTGGTGACGAACCAAGTGCAGCGGAAGACGCGGACGCCATGCTTCGGTTCCAGACGCGGGCGCCTCCGCTGCTCGTGACCGGACTCACGTCGTCGCCGGTGCTTCGCCCAATGGCGACACGGTGGGTTCGATGCTGAGCCTCTCCCGTGGGCGCAATCGCGACGTGATCGCGTTCGCGCCAACCACCAGGCGCTCCATGACACCGGCCAACGGCCATCTGAACTCGGCCAGGGCGTCGAGCTCTGCGGCGGTGTACTGACGGCGCCGGACCTCGGCGTCGCGGGGCCCTGCGTTGATGTCGCAGAACGCCATGACGGCAACCGCCATCTGGAACTGGTTCATCGCTCTGCTCCTTTCTGAGCCTTACGTCGTCTCCGTCGCTGCCGGCGCGAGATCGGGCGACTTGGCCAGGTCGGGCCGCCGCATCGCGCTGATGCGGGCTCGCAGCGCCGTCAGGTCGTCCCGCAAGACGCTTCCCCATTCCTTCCTACCGCGGCTTGAGCCCACCGCCAGTCGCGCCAGCCGATGCTGCTCCGCTTGCTCATGGAGTTCGGCCAACCGGATCTCGGCGAGCGCGATCACCCTGGGGTCGATCATCGGCGTCTCCTTTCGAACCCGCGCTGGCGGCGGGACAGGCAACTCGCCAACCCGCGGACGACGCGGCCTGCCCCATCGTGCGGGGTCAGAGCCCCAGGCGCATCGGGACGATTACCGAGTTTCATACCGACATCTGCCCTACCCCGTAGCGGCCGCCGGAGCGACCGCGAACGGTCTCGTCGGGTCTCGGCGCCGTCGCATCGCGCTCACGCGGGCAAACACCGCCGTGAATGCATCCGGCAAGACACATCCCCATCGCTTTGATGAGGAAAGCAGGACGGCGGAGGAAGGGGCGCTATATGCCGGCTCCGCGAGCCAATGCCGGTGCTGCTCGTGATCGGGCTCACACCTGCGCCGTGGCTTCGACGGACGGCAACATGGTTGGTTCGACCCGGTTCCGCGCCCGCGGGCGCACCCGCGCGAGCATCGCGTTCGCATGTGTCGTCAGGCGGCTCACTGCGCCGGTCCACGGCCAGGCGAACTCGGCCAGGGCGTCGAGCTTTTGGGTGGTCAGCCGTTGGGACCCGTGGCGGGAATCATCGTCTCGCCACTGCTGGTCGCTGAATACCTTCGCGATGACCGTTAGTTGGAACCCGTCCATCGGTGTCCCCTTTCCCGCTCGCGTCAGAGCGAGCGTCCCGCCAACTCCAGAAGACGCGTGTCCACGACCGTTGGCGTGGGGCCACCGTACGAACCGCCAACCCCGCCGAACAGGCGCAGTGCACGCGGCGGTGAACGCATTGCGGATATGCGTGCATTGCGTTCACCCGCGGCGCTCCCTAGAATCCAGTCCACCCGGTAGACGACCGCTCGACACCATTTCGATCTGCCCCAGGGAGCGGCCATGGACGCCGACGACCTCTCCGACTCCCCGCCCTTCGGCGCTCTCCTGCGCCGCCACCGGCTGGCGGCAGGATTGACACAGGAAGAGTTGGCCGAGCGGGCGAACCTGAGCCGGCGCGGCATCAGCGATCTGGAGCGCGGCGCCCGCACCCATCCCTACCGCGAGACGCTCAAACTGCTCGTCGCGGCGCTGGGGCTGGAGGAGCGGGAGCGGCGCGCGTTGCTGGCCGCCGCCCGCGATGGCGCGTCGCCGACCCGACGCGCCGAACCCTTCGCGTTGGCGCCGCTCCCGGTCTCGCCAAACCCGCTCATCGGCCGCACCGAGGAGGTCGCGACGGCGTGCGCGCTGCTGCGCGATCCGGCCATACGGCTCCTGACGCTCACCGGCGCCGGCGGCAGCGGCAAGACCCGGCTGGCCATCGCGACCGCCGACCGGCTTCGCCCCGCCTTCCTGGATGGGGTGGTCTTCGTCGATCTCGCCCCGCTCGCCGATCCGGCGCTAGTCCCCGGCGCGATCGCCGCGGCCTTGCGCGTTCGCGAGCAGCCCGACCGCGCGCTCACCGACACCCTGGGCGACGCGCTGGGGGTGCGTCGCCTGCTGCTGGTGCTCGACAACTTCGAGCATCTGCTGCCGGCTGCCACCATCGCGCGCGAACTGCTCGCCGCCGCGCCTGAATTGAAGATTCTGGCCACGAGTCGGGCCCGGTTGGAACTGGCCGCGGAACAGGAGTTGCCCGTCTTGCCGCTGGCGGCGCCCGACCCGGACCGCCTGCCGCCACTCGCGGACCTGGCGGAACTCGACGCCGTCCGCCTGTTCGTCACCCGGGCGCGGAGTCTCAAACCGGATTTCGCTCTCACCGCGGAGAATGCGCGGATCGTCGCCGAAATTTGTCACCGCCTGGATGGGCTGCCCCTGGCGCTGGAGCTGGCCGCCGCGCGGGTCAAGGTGCTGCCGCCACAGGCGTTGGCGGCCCGGTTGGAGCATGCCCTGCCGCTGCTGACCGGCGGCACCCGCGATCTACCGGCGCGGCAACGCACGCTGCGCGACACGATCGCCTGGAGCCATGACCTGCTCAATGAAGCGGACCGCATCCTCTTTCGCCGATTGGCGGTGTTCGCCGGCGGGTGGACGCTCAAGGCCGCCGAGGGGGTCGCGAATAGTGACGGCGATCTCGATGTCCTGGCGGGGATGAGCTCCCTGATCGACAAGAGTCTGGTGCGACAGATCGACCAAGCGGAGGGCGAGCCGCGCTTCACGATGCTGGAAACGATCCGCGAGTTCGCCCTGGAGAACCTCCGGCAGCATGCGGTGGAAGAGGGGGCGATTCGGCTGGCCCATGCCGCGTTCTTCGCCGACTTGGCACTCGCGGCGCGGACTGGCGTCAGTGCAGGCGTGCCCGAAGTCATCAGGCGGCTGGGAGTGGAGGAGGATAATTTCCGCGCGATGCTGGGGCATCTCCTGGAGACGGGCGATGCCGAGACCGCACTGCTCGTCGCCGGCAAAATCCTCTGCATCTACTGGGTCGCCGCAGGAGGCCAGTTCAGCGAAGCCCGAACATGGCTCGAACGCGCCTTGCACGAGGGTGAGGGCGCCTCCGCGGCGGCGCGCGCGTGGTCCTTGCATGGGCTCGCCCTCATCACCCTCTACCAGGGTGATCTCGTCACCTCCAGGACGGCTGCCACCGCATGTCATGCCCTGGCTGGGGAGATCGACGATCCGTTAGTGGCGGCGCAGGGATCGTTTTCCCTCGGCCTCGTCGAGGAAGCCGAAGGGCGGATGGAAGCGGTCGTCCACCACAGTATGGAAGCCGCCGCCGCGGCCCGGAAGACGGATGCCCCAAGCGATCTCGGGTGGTCGCTGATCGTGTTGGGAAGCGCTCTGTGGCACACGGGCGATCTGCATGGGTCCAGGTCGGCCCTGGACGAAGCGCTCGCCCTGTTCCGTGGCGTCGGCGGCGTCTGGGGCGAATCGAACGCCTTGATGAACCTGGCAGGGCTGGCGCGGGCCGCGGGGAGCCTCGCGCGAGCCGCCCGGCTGCATGCCGATTCCCTGCGGCTGCGAAGCGATGCCGGCGTGCTGGTGGAGGTCTTCGACGACCTGGTTGGGATCGCCGAGATCGCCCACTTGATGGGCCACGATGAACCCGCGGCGCGGCTGCTGGGGGCGGACGACACGTACCGCACGGTCTATGGCTCCGTGGGATGGGGAATCACGCCGAAGCGCAGGGAGCAGACACGGCGAGGCCTTGTTGAACACCTCGGTGATGCACGATTCCGGCAGGCCTGGGACGCGGGTCGAGCCCTTTCGACGGAGCAGGCGATTGCCGAGGCGTTGGTATTGGCGAACCAGTTGTCTGCCCTTGCGGAGGTCTGACTGCCTTCGTGGCCATAGGTAAGAAGTCCGAAGTCGATTCGCTGCGAGGTGGTGCCGGCAAGGTTCCCGCTTCGGCCCCGTCGGCCCACAGACGCCGAATCGCGTGGGGACCAGTCCTCCGGCACGTGATCCTGGCCGTCTTCGCCGTCGTGATTCTCTTTCCCATTCTGTGGATGCTGCTGCTCTCCGTGAAATCAGTCCCGGATGCCAACCAGAACGATATCTGGCCGCGTACGTTCGAATTCGGCCACTACGGCTACGCCCTGAGCAAGATCGACACGTTGCCCACCAACTTCGCCAACAGCGTGCTGGTCACGTTCAGCACCGTGGTCATCACCACCGTCTGCGCGATCCTGGCGGGATACGCGATGGTCTTCCTGCAGGTGCCGGGGATCGGTCTCGTCTTTGCCTTGCTGGTCGCCTGAATGTTTTTTCCGACGCGGCTGACCGCGATCATCGCCATCTTCGAGATTCACAAAGAGCTGGGGCTGCGCAACGTCCCGGCCGGGTTGATCTTCCCGTATGTCACCCTGTCGCTGGCGCTGTCTGTGTTCATCATGCGCGGCATGTTCCAAACCGTCTCGCACGAGGTCTACGATGCGGCGCGCATAGACGGCGCGGGGTCGGTGCGGATGCTGGTCGGCATTCTGCTGCCCATGGTCAAGAACGGCGTGGTTGTGGTGGTGATCCTCACCTTTGGCGCGGCCTGGGGCGAGTATCTGCTGGCCAAGACACTCAACACGCGGCTGGCGTCCCAGACGCTCCCGGTGGTGCTTGCCTCCGGCTGGGGCGGCATGAGCGCTTGGGCCTGGCCGCACATCGCCGCTGTCTAGGTGATGACCATTGCCCCCGGCCTGATCGTCTTCGGGATTGCCCAGCGCTGGTACATGCGCGGCTTGCAAGAAGGGGCGTTGAAGGGCTGAGGCGACCGCCATCGGCATCCGAGCACAGCCGCCCGCGTTGGCCGGTCCATTCCCGGTATCATGCGCCGGCTTCTTCCCGCTGGTCTCGCCCTGAGGTACCTGCATGCATGCAACGACGACGGCGACTCACGATCCGGAAACGCTTCCCCGCTGGGATCTCGATAGCCTCTTCCCCGGCCCGGAGTCGACCCAGTTCCGGGAAGCTCTGCAGGAGGCGACGAACCGTATTGCGGACCTGGTCTCGCTGTTCGATCGGCACGGGATCGGCACGCGCCCGCCGGGACCGGTCGACGCGGCGACCGTGGCCGCGTTCGAGGAGATCGTCGCCGCCTATGACGCGGCGCTGGCCCTGGCCTACCGCCTGGACGGGTACCTTTCCTGCCTGACCGCCGACGACTCACGGAATGAGACGGCCCGGGCCGCGGAGAGCGAGTGGCGAGCGATCAAGACCGGCCTCGCCGGTCTGGCCCCGCGCTTCACGGCCTGGGCCGGCGCGGTGGACCGGGCGGCGCTGGTTGCCGAGTCCGCCGTGGCCGCAGCGCACGAGCCGATCCTGCGTCGCCTGGACATCACGGCCGCCCACCTGATGCCGCCCGGCGAAGAGGCGCTGGCCGCGATGCTGGGTCCTTCGGGGGCGACGGCCTGGATGACGCTGTCCGAAGAATTGTTGTCGCTGGCGACGACTCACGTGGAGATCGATGGCGAAGAACGAACGCTCACCCTGAGCGAGATCGACAATCTCGAATACCACCCCAACCGCGAGGTTCGCCGTCGTGGGTATGAGGCCGGGAATTCGGCGCGGCGGGCGATAGCCATCCCTCTGGCGGCCGCGCTCAACGGGGTCAAGGGAGAGCAATTGGTGCTGTCGCGGCGGCGCGGCTGGGACGATCCGCTCGATCAGGCGCTCTTCGCCAACGCCATCGACCGCGACATCCTGGACGCGATGTTCGCGGCCATGCGCAAAGGACTCCCCGACTACCGGCGCTATCTTCGCGCCAAAGCGCGCTTGCTTGGTCTCCCCGTTCTGGCTGGATACGATCTCATGGCGCCGGTCGGCGAGCCAGCGCCGTGGCCATTCGACGTCGCCTGTGACTTCGTGCGCGAGACGTTTGCCGCGTTCCATCCGAAGCTGGGCGCGTTCGCCGAGCGGGCGTTCGCTGAACGCTGGATCGATGCTGGTCCGCGTGGCGGCAAGGAGGGCGGCGGTTTCTGCACCGGTGTGGGTGGCGACGCATCGCGCATCCTGCTCAATTACGCGCCGGTGGCAAACTGGATGAGCGCCATCGCGCACGAGCTCGGCCACGCCTATCACAACTTCGCGTACGAAGCGCTGGGGCGCACGTTCCTGCAGGCGCCGCCTGACTATGGTCCAGGGGAGGGCTCGCCGATGGTGTTGGCCGAAACCGCCAGCACGCTGTGCGAAATCCTTGTGCTCCGGGCCGCGGTGGACAGCGGCGACCGTGCCGAGCAAGCCATCGCGCACCTCGACGCGTGGCTGCAATCGTTCACGCTCAGCACCTTCGGCATCATGCCGCTCTTCGCCTTCGAGCAGACCGTCTTCGCGACCCGGGCGCAGCGGGATCTCTCCCCGGCGGAATGCGAGGCGCTCATGGCCAGCGCCTGGCACGACGTCGCCGGGGATGCGATCGACGCGGAGACGGTCTGGGCGATGTCGTGGACGATGGGGCACTTCATCGGCGACACCGTCTGGTACTACAACTTCCCGTACGCGTTCGGCATGCTCTTCGCCCTGGGACTGCTCGCGGCACACGAGGCAGAACCGGCGGGATTCTTTGACCGATTCGACACACTGCTGGCCGACTCCGGCATGCGCGACGCGCGCCAGCTGGCCGCCGGGTTCGGCATCGACCTGGCCGATCCCGCCTTCTGGCAAGCCGGATTCGAGGCGTTTCGGGTGGATGTCGATCGCTACGAGGCGCTTGCAGAGGGTGATCGGGTGATGGGGACGACGGACGCACGCGTCGTGCGTCCGTAACACGATATCGCTGAATGTTGAGGCATCCGATGAATGACGTAACGGCCGTCACCCGATCACCCGAAGACCCTATCACCCTAGCGGACTCTCTTCCTCGCTGGGATCTCGATAGTGTCTTCCCCGGCTCGGAGTCGGCGGAGTACCAGACCGCGTTCGATGCCATCTCCCGCGGGACGGGGGAACTGGAAGCGCTCTTCGATCGCCACGGGGTCGGCGCGGGGGCGATCCGCAAAGGACCGTGCCGAGGCGTCTGTCGTCGCGGACATCATTGGCGGGTACAACACCCTGCTCGACCGCGCCGCGGTGCTGGCTGGATACCTGTTCTGCCTGACGGCGGCGGATGTCCGCGACGAAACGGCCCAAAGCGCCGCGAGCGAGTGGCGCATCCTCGAAGCGCGGCTGGCTGCCCTGGCGCCCCGTTTCACGTCGTGGATCGGGTCGCTCGATCTGGAGGCGGCGGCCGCTTCGGACGTGGTGCGCGAGCATCTCCCCGCGCTGCGGCGTATGCGTGCCGCCGCCGCCCACTTGATGGAGCCGGGCCAGGAGGCGCTCGCCGCCGCGCTGGGCCCGACCGGTGGCGCGGCCTGGCTGGCCCTGCGCGACGAGCTGGTCGGCGGCGCCATCGCGACCATCGAGATCGACGGCGAGGTCCGGGAGTTGCCGCTGAGCGAGATCGACAACCTCCGCTACCATGCAGTCCGCGAGGTCCGCCGCCGCGCCTTCGACGCGGAGAAGACGACGCTGCGCGCGCTGGATGTTTCACTCGCCGCGGCCATCAACGGGGTCAAGGGTGAGCAATTGACTCTTGCCCGCCTCCGCGGTTGGGACGATCCGCTCGACCAGGCGCTCTTCGACGCCGCGATCGATCGCCCCATCCTCGATGCGCTGCTCGGCGCTATCGAGGAGGCGCTTCCCGACTACCGCCGCTACCTGCGCGCCAAGGCGCGGTTGCTCGGTCTGCCGGTCCTGGCGGGTTACGATCTGCTGGCCCCGGTTGGCGTGCAGATGGACTGGCCGTTTGCATCGGCGCGCGACTTCATCATCGAGCAATTCGTCGCCCTTGGCCCGGCCCTGGGCGAGGTCGCCGTCCGCGCCTTCGCCGAGCGCTGGATCGACGCCGAGACGCGGTCGGGCAAAGACAGCGGCGCCTTCTGCGTCCCGGTCGGCGGCGATGCTTCCCGGGTCTTTGCCAACTACCTCCCGGTTTACGACGGGATGAGCACTCTGGCCCACGAGCTCGGTCACGCCTACCACACCGCGGTGGTCGACCGGGCGAGGCGAACGCCGCTGCAAGCGCCACCGGAAGAAGTCACCGCGCCGCTGACAGGGCCGCTGACGTTGGCCGAGACGGCCAGCACCTTCTGCGAAGCGCTGGCGCAGCGGGCCGCCCGCGGCCTCGCCACACCGGCGCAGGAGGTGGCACTGCTCGACGGCTGGTTGCAGGCGGTGTCCCTCAACGTCTTCTCCACCTACTCGTATTTCCTGTTCGAGCGGGAGCTTTTCGCCGCCCGCCGCGAACGCGAGTTGTCGCCGGCCGAGCTGGAAGGGCTGATGGCCACGGCGCGGCGCGAGGTGAGCGGGGAAGCGGTCGATCCAGAAACGGTTAATGCCACGTCCTGGACGATCGTGCACTTCTTCATCGACAACCTGGTTTTCTACAACTTCCCGTACGCCTTCGGCATGCTCTTTTCGTTAGGGCTCCTCGCCGCGCGCGAGGCCAACCCCGAGGGCTTTCTCGAGCGCTTCGACATCTTGCTCGCCGATTACGGCATGCGCGAGGCGAACGATTTGGCCGCGGCCTTCGGTATCGATCTCGCCGACCCCGCCTTCTGGCGCGCCAGTCTCGACAGCTTTCGCGCCGATGTGGATCGGTTCGAGGAGTTGGCGCAATAGCTGCCCGCCGACACGAGAACGCGGTCGCAGGGAATTACCGCTTCGTGAGTCGGTAGCTCGGTCGGCCTTACCTGTCGATCGGAGAAGGTTTGTCTAACCCAAGATGCATGCCTGTGCTCTCCCACCAATCCCGCAGTTCCACGATAACGTCGCTGAGGTGGGGCCAGTTTTCTTCACCGATCCACAGCGGAGGCTCGATCTCCTGCCACGTCGTGGGGTCGAACCGGTGCTTGTGATGCGCATCGGGATGTCCGCTCTTGGTATCGGAGTTGTCGTAACGAAAGATCGGGCGGGCCGCGGGGCCTTCGATTCCAGCGTGGTAGCGATACCGATCAGTTCTAACCGAAATCCGTGTCGGAGATCGCCTGACCTCGAGGTATTTCAGCACATCGACAAACAGTCCGTGCTTGCAGCGGAGCCGTCCTTCGAGAATTACAAACTCTCGGTTCTGCCAGCCCTGCACAAGGCCGTCCTCAATGAGGAACCCTTCGTTTTCGAGATCGGCCATCCGGCGGACGTGGGCATTGAAATGGCCTTGTAGGGAATTCCAGCCGTGCCGTCCAACGCGATCACCGCGATTGGACACGGAGGAAGATGCTGTAGTGGATCAGCCAGTCGCACACATCCAGCGTCTCGGCTAGCTCGCCGGTTTCAAGCGCGGCATGGAGTTGATTCGAGGGCAGGTTGTACCGATCTTCGTATTGCTTCAAAAGCTCCCTGAGCTCCTTCAACGCCTCGGCGTTGTCAGCAACTTTTGGACGCTGCGCCAGCAAGTCCGCCACGATTTGGTCGGCGTCGGCTTTGCGGGGCTTCACAAACGCCATGACCGCCTCCATATCCTAAACAGTCCCGACGTCAGTTTGGCGCCGATCATCGCTTACGACGGCCCATAACCGCCAGAGAGAACGTAGCCGGAATCCTCGCCTGGCGCAAGGTGGGACTCGCGCGACTCCGGTTGCCACAGTTGTCACCCGAGACCCATCACCCGTGATACCGTATGGCCCGACCGAAACACGGCAGCGAGAGGGGAGGCCATGGCCGCTGAGGAGTTCGAGTTTGTCGATGAGCGTTTCCGCGAGGTCATCAATCCGACCGCCCGCGTCCACAAGCTCTTCGAAGGGTGCGCGTGGGCGGAGGGACCGGCCTGGTCGCCGGGGTGGCGCTCGCTGGTCTGGAGCGACATCCCGAACGATCGCCAACTGCGCTACGACGAGTCCAATGGCACGGTCGGGGTCTTTCGCTATCCGGCCGGTAACACCAACGGCAACACGGTCGACCGCCAGGGGCGGCTCCTGAGCTGCGAACACGGCGGGCGGCGCATCAGCCGCACCGAGTTCGACGGCACGGTGACCACGATCGTCGACAGCTACAAGGGCAAGCGGCTCAACAGCCCCAACGACATCGTGGTCAAGTCGGACGACTCGATCTGGTTCACCGATCCTGCCTACGGCATCGAGTCGGACTACGAAGGCAACAAGGAGGAGATGGAGCAGGACGGCTGCTACGTCTTCCGCGTCGACCCCGCCACGGGGGACATCCGGGTCGTCGTCGACGACTTCGGGCGGCCCGAACGGGATCGCGTTCTCGCCAGACGAGAGCCTCCTGTATGTTTCGGACACGGGCGCCACGCACGGGGCGGACGGAGGCCGCCACATTCGCCGTTTCACCGTCAACGACGATGGCTCGCTCTCCGGCGGCGAGGTCTTCGCCACCTGCACCGCGGGGTTCTTCGACGGTTTTCGCACCGACGTCGACGGCCGGGTCTGGGCCAGCAGCGGCGAAGGGGTGCATGTATATGACCCGGACGGCACGCTCATCGGCAAGGTCTTCGTGCCGGAGGTGGTTGCCAACGTCGAGTTCGGCGGGGCCAAGCGCAACCACCTCTTCATCTGCGGCACCACCTCGCTCTACACGGTGAAGGTGAAGACCAACGGCGCGAAACGCATCTGATGCGGGCAGGCGTCCTCTCTTCCCGCCGCTTCGATCTGGTTCCGTTGTCGGTCGCGGCTTTGGATGCGCTGATTGCCGGCGACCGCCAGCGGCTGGAAGCCGCGACGGGAGTCGCGTTTCCCGAACCGCTGGCCGCGCCGCCGCTCATGGAGGATGCGCTGCCGTTCATGCGCGACAGCCTGCGCGAGGATGCGAAGAACGCACGCTGGGGACCGTACCTGATGGTGCTCCGGGAGACGGGTGAGGCGGTCGGCTCCGCCGGGTTCACGGGCAAACCGGATGGGAACGGCGTCGTCACGCTGGGGTACAGCATCTACCCCGATCATCAGGGGCGCGGCTTCGCCTCAGAAGCGGCGGCGGCCCTCGCTGCCTGGGCGCTGGATCAGCCGGGTGTGGGGAGCGTGCAGGCGACCATTCCTCCGGCGCACGTCGCGTCGCAGCGCGTGGCGGCGCAGGCCGGCCTGCGGCGCACGGATCGGGTCGAGAACGACCCCGATGAGGGGCCGGTCGAGGTCTGGGAACGGGTGACAGAGACGACATGAGACCCGCTCACGCCAGGTGGTCCAGGATCAGGGGCGTCGCGATCATCTGCGCGATCGCCGGCGTCGTGCTGGCGCTCCCGGATGGGGGGCATTCCCAGACCGAAGATGCAGCGCTCGAACTTGAGCTCGAGCGCATCGCCCGGGAAACGGCGGCGTTGCGAGAGCTTCCGGCACTCCAGGAGATCGACGACGTCGTGTTCTCACGCGATGAGCTGCTGGCGATGATGCCGGAGGTGATGGCTCAGGAGATCGACGTGGAGCAGGCCGCGGCGGAAGCGCGCGCCTACGCGGCGTTGGGGTTGCTTCCCGAGGGGCTCGACCTGCTCGATCTGGCCGTGGGGGTGATGGGTGAGCAGGCGATGGGTTTCTACGACCCCCTCACGGACGAGATGATGGTCGTCACCGAGAGTCCCGACAGTCTGGGCGCCGGGGAATATTTCTACGCCCATGAGATCGTGCATGCTCTGCAGGACGCCCACCTCGACCCGGACGATTTTCTCGAGAACCGCGACACCCTCAACGGCGATGAGGCGCTGGCCGCGCTCGCCCTCTTCGAGGGCGATGCGGTCGCCACCTCCAACCTCTACCTCGCCGCGCACCCCGCGCTCGCCGTGGCGCTGTTGCAAGAGCTGCAGACCGAGTTCGTGGAACTGGAAGCGGCGCCCGCCGCCGTCAGCGTCATCCTCGTTTTCCCCTATTCGTCGGGGCTTGCCTTCGTCGAGCGGTTGCGCACCGAAGGGGGCTGGGAGGCGGTCGACGCCGCCTACGCCGACATCCCCACCTCGACCGAACAGATCCTGCACCCGCGCAAGTACCTCGTCCGCGACGAGCCAATACCGGTCGCGCTGCCGGAGCCCGACGAAGCCTTGGGAGACGGTTGGACTCTGGTGGCCGAAGATACCCTCGGTGAGTTGCAAACCGCCCTGCTGCTGGCCGCTCTCGCGCCCGGAGAGGGGTTCGATGCCACGACCGGCCGCCTCGACGTTCCAGAGAGCGCACGCAATGCCGCCGCGGGGTGGGACGGCGACCGCTTCGCCTTGTGGGAAGACGCCGCCAAAGGGCAGCAGGTGCTCGTCTGGCGCTCGGTTTGGGACACCCCGGAGGATGCCCGCGCCTTCGGCCGCGCCCTGGCCCAGTTCGGCGACGAGCGGTGGGGCGGGTTCTTCAACGGCGAGAGCCCGGACGACGTCGCGCTCGT
This sequence comes from uncultured Chloroflexia bacterium, assembly GCA_963762985.1. Classification (GTDB taxonomy): domain Bacteria; phylum Chloroflexota; class Chloroflexia; order Thermomicrobiales; family UBA6265; genus JACCXM01. The sequence goes on along the minus strand of CAVXMK010000022.1, from coordinate 84,318 downwards.
GACCGCGGAAGTCGCGGCGCGGATCGTCGTGGCTGACGACGAGGTCTACTCTGTTCAGGCAGCCGATCTGCCGACCGCCGATGCCGCGCTAGCGGCCATGCAAGCCGCCGCCGACGACTGACCCGCGTCGCGGTATTGCCCCTTGCGGGAAAATGGGTGCCCTGAACTCCCGGCGCAATCTGGCGCGGGATGGAGGAACACCCGGTGGTAAGCGAGTATCCCGCAGGCATCTGCTCGGGCGGAGCCGCTACGGCGCCGGCGTCGCCACGGTCGGCTCATCCTCCGTGGCGAGCTCCTCATCGGAGATGATCCCGAGCTGGCGGGGCATGGAAAGATCGTCCTGGGCAAGCCAGATTTCGGCGACTTCAGCTCGCGAAAACGCTCGATCTCGCCGGTATTGCCCGGGGTGTTGGCATGCGGGCGTCCCTCGCTCGTGATTGTGTAGTCGTCGGCCAGGAAGCGGTCGGCATCATCGACGTTCCCGCCGATCCAGTCCGCGTCATAGAAGGCGCGGTCGAGCTCTTCGTTTTCTGCTGGCGTCGTCACTTGGCACCCGGCCACGGGGGTGGCCTCCTGAGCACGTATGGTCATCGGAACCTGGCCGACTGCCAGCGCCACGGTAATGATCGCGACGATCCCGAAACGAGAAACCGAACGCATCACTCCTCCTTTCGCCTCGCGCGCCAGTGATGGGCCGGGGCTACGGGCAACCGGGGCGGCGTTGCCCGGCGCGAGGCGCCGAAACGAGTCCGCCTCGCTACCCTGGGCACGTCGGGCGCAGGCGTTGCCGCTGCCGCCGCATTGAAGCCGCCGCACTCGGTGGTGGCGACGCAGGAGAACCCAGTCCCAAAGCGGATGACACAGTCAACGTCGTTCGAGCAGGTCGATGCCTCCGTGTCGCAGACCGACTGGTTCATGGCGCAAACGCTGCCGCACTCTTCGTGGCGTGGCTGAATTAGACTGGTCTCTGATGAGCCCACGGTTGGAGCCAGCCATGCGAAGCATCGATGCCGAAGAAGCGCGGGCGCAGTTCAAAGATGTTCAGAGAGAGGTCAAGAGCGGGGAGACGGTAGTTGCCACCGTTCGCGGTGTTCCCGTCGCCCAATTTGTTCCAGTTCAGGAACGCTATGAAGATGCCGCCGAGGCGAACGATGACTTGAAGCGTTACAGGAGGGAACACAATTGAACCCTGGGCGACGATATCACCATCAGCGAACTCAACGAGGAAGGTCTAGACCGGCGTATTGAGCACCTAACGAGGAGCGGGCACGATGAAGACGATCAGGGCGAATGAAGCCGAAGCGCGTTTCGGGGAGTTGTTGAAGCAGGTGGAGAAAGGCGAGACGATTCTCGTAATCCGTGACGGGCAGCCTGTTGCCCGAGTTAGTCCTGCGCGTCAAGACATGGATGATGCGGCCGCGGCTATGGAAGAGATTCACCGTTTCCGTCGCGAGTTTCGCCCCACGTTGGGTGGGATCACGATCCGTGAGCTCATCGAAGAAGGACGCGAATGACCCGATTCGTGCTCGATGCCTCAGTCGCCCTGACGTGGTTTTTCGAGGACGAGTTCACACCGTACGCCGATGAAGTAGCCGTTCTCATGCTGCAGAACCAAGCAATAGCTCCAATCATCTGGCCGCTGGAGATGGCCAACGCGATGCTCACCGCCGTGCGACGAGGTCAGTTCCCGGAATCGAGAGTGCCTTCGATGATGTACGCGCTGCGCCGGCTGCCAATCAACGTCGAACTGGATGTTTCTCCAATGGCGCTTGCACAGGCGGCCGCAACACTCGGTCTACCTCATCGCCTGTCAGCCTACGATGCGAGCTACCTCGAATTGGCGCTGCATCGCGGGGTGCCGCTCGCTACGCAAGATCGACAACTCCGCGACGCCGCCGTTGCAGCAGGTGTCCGGGTCTTTCAGCCGTAATCGGCCAAGCTCATACCTGCCCCTGATACACATCCTCCAGCCAGGCGCGTTTGGCCGCGTCCGTGCGGTCGGAGAAGAGGTAGCGGCTCCAGGCCATGCGCTCGTGGCAGATGACGCCGAGCTCCCAGACGCAGGCGAGCGGCGCGTCCTGGCCCGTGACGTCGATGCGGGTGAACGGGTCGTTCGTGGCCAGGTCCATGACGTAGTGCCGGGCCCACAGCTCCTGGTGGCCGCGCCAGATGCCGGTGATCAGGAAGGCGTGCGCCGTGCTCAGGTGCAGCAGCGCGAAGTTCAACCCGTATGATGGATCCCACGCGCCATCCGCCATCGCGCCGGCGATCACCGCCTGCGCCGCGGCGTCCATTATGTCCGGAACGATGCTCCCCTCGCGATGGACGTGGTACCACTTGAAGATCGAATTCGGCAGGGCGATTGGGGCTCGGGGCGTGGCCACGCGCCATTCGTGCTCGTACGAGCGCGGGACGTTGCCGAGGTGGCTGAGGGACGCTACCGCGCCGTTGACGCCCATCGCATACGTCTCCTTGTTCGGCGGGCACTCCGCCGCCCGATCTTCAAGCTCGCACTATCGGTAACCACGGTGGGTCGCTCCGGCTGCCGACCGGTATCCATCATGGTGCCAATACCGGACACCATATGTCCTGAAAAATCGTCATATTCCAATCGCCCGCAGGCCCCAATAGATTCCCATCCCCACCAGCAGCGCCGCCCAGAGTTTGTCGAAGAGCAGGGCGACCGCGCCGGCGCCGACGGCGGCGGCCAGGCGCGGTGCGATCTCGCCTGGCACGGCCAGCCCCGGCACGATCAGTGCCGCAAAGGCGGCGATCGGCACGTAGTGGAGAGAGCGGGCGACGGCCGGCGGCGCCTGGCGGGCACCGAGGAGCAACCCGGCGATGCGGGTGAGGTAGATCACCACGGCCAGCGTGAGGATGAGCGCGAGATGCTCGGTGGAGAGTGTCACGGCGCCGGCGCTCCACGATCGAGCGCCGCGCCGAGGGTGGCCGCGCCGACGATGGCGATGACGACGGCCGGCCCCGCTCCCAACACGCCGCGGAGGAGCACGGCCCCGGCGCCGGCCACCACGGCCACTGCCGCATCCCGCCGGGTGCGAATCAGCGGCAGCAGAAGGGCGAGGAACGACAGGGGGAAGATGACGTCGAGCCCGATCGATTCCGGATCGGGCAGGAGTTGGCCCAGGACGATGCCGGCCAGGGTCGCAGCCACCCAGGTGAGATAGAGCAGCCCGTTTGCGCCGAAGAGGAACGCCGCGCTGCCTTGGCCCGCCTGCGCCTCACGCGTAGCGAGGCCGAACCCCTCGTCGAAGACCGTGGCCGCCAAAACCGGCGTCGGCGGTTGGGTGGACCGCGGCAGCCAGGTAGCGAGGGACAGACCGTACAGAACGTGCCGCAAGCTTAACCCGAGCGCGGTGAGGACGATAGCGATCGGCCCGGAGCCGGAGGCGACGAGCCCGACGCTGGCCATCTGGGCACTGCCGGAGCAGGCCAGCACGGAGAAGAGGAACGTTTCCAGGGGGGAGAATCCCGCGGCCAGGGCGCTGACGGCGAAAGCCATGCCGAACGGCGCCACCCCGGCGATGAACGGCGCGGTCGCCAGCGCGCCACGCCGCATCTCCGCGCCGTACCCCGGCGATGATTCCCCCGGAGAACCACCGACCGGTTCGCCCCTGGTTTTCCGGTTGCTCACCCCACGGCCACGAGGTTGATGGCCGGTTCGATGCGGAAGGCGAGCCGGGCGTGGGCATCGCGCAGGGCTTGCTCCACGGCTCCCGGCGTCTTGCCGCGGGCGAAGATGAAGCCCAGGTAGCTGGCACCTTCGGGGAGCGGGGTCACGGGCTGATTGAGCGGGGCGGTGATCTCCACCCCCGTCACGCCAGGAACCGCCGTGGCCTTCCCGATTCCCGAGACTCCGCGCAGCATGCCCCCTTTCGGGATCGGGATCATCATCACCCCGGCCGCGCCGCCCGAGCGCTCGGTCGCGGGCAGGGGGTGGCCCACGGCGTGGAGCAGGATCAACTCCTCGAGGCTGACCCCCGCGCCGAACTCCAGAACTGTCGAACAGAGCCCACCGATAGAGCGGCCGGCCATCTCGATCAGCCAGATACCTTCCGCGTTGATGCGCAGCTCGGCGTGGACCGGTCCTTCGCGCAATCCGAGCGCCGCCGCGGCCTCGGCCGTCCGCGCCGAAATCGCCGCCTGGGTCTGTTCCGGCAGCCGCGACGGAGTGACGTAGATCGTCTCCTCGAAGAACGGTCCTTCCAGCGGATCGGGCTTGTCGAACATCGCCAGCGTTTGCAGTTCCCCGCCGGTCAGCAAGCCTTCCAGCGCAACTTCGACGCCCGGCAGATACCGCTCAACCAGCAACTCGCCACCCTCAGCAGAGACGCCTTCGCGCAGCACGATCCGCCGCGTGCGCTCCCAGGCCCGGACGAACGCATCGCGATCGTCGGCGCGGATGACGCCGCGGCTACCGGAGAGGGTGGTCGGTTTGACCACGACGGGGAAAGGGATCTCGCCAGCGACGGTCGCGGGATCGACCGTGAGGGGATAGCGTCGAAACTCAGGGACGGGCACGCCGCCGCGGCGCAACGCCTCGCGCATGACCCACTTGTCCCGCGCGGCGAGCGCGGCCTCGGGGTCATTGTGGGGGAGGCCGAGGGTGGCCGCTGCCCGCGCCGCCAGGGTGGTCGCGCTGTCGTCGAGGGCCAGGATGGCAGTCGACGGGATGATCAGCGGCATAGGCGGCGATCGCGGCGATGGCCGCCTCTGGCTGGGTGAAATCGAGCCCTAGCGGCATCCCCCATCGCTCGGCCAGCGCCCGCGGGGTATCGGTCCCCTGCACCACATCGAGATCGAGCCGGGCCGCCGCTCGCAAGAAGGCGCCCGAGCGATAGGTCGCCGGGCTGGCGAGGAGGATGACGCGGGGACGAGTCATGGGTTCGGGTGTCAGGTGACGGGTGTCAGGTGTCAGGTGTCGGGTGATTGGCTCTGGGCGAGGAGATCGGTCGAAAGGAGCCGATCCGTCACCCGTCACCCGAAACCCTGTCACCCCATCTCCCCATCACCCTCGGAATCGGCCACGTCGGCCACGTCGGCCACGCGCCCCAAGGTGCAGACGACGATGGTGTAGACACCGCCCGCGCCATCGGGCGTGACGGTGATGTCGCGCACGCGCAGATTGGCGTACTGGCCCTGCGAGCGGTCCTTGCTCAGCCACTGGTTGACGTCGTCCATGGCCCCGCTGGTGTCGTGGGCGGCGTTCGGACTATGGAAGAGGAAGACCCGCGTATCGGCGGGAATGATCTCCATCGGGCGTGCTCCTTGTCGCGGGTGACTGGGTCACAGGGTGACAGGGTGACGGGAACAGACCCTCGACCTCTACCAAGCTCTGCAGTACCAACGTCTCCCGAAATCTTCAGTGGCCCTTTCGGGCCGTCATCGTGTGCCGAGTATAGCGATCCCGCGGTGGTGGGGTGATAGGGTTACGGGTATTGGACCGCGTGTCCAACGCTTGCTGGGTCCCGGTTGCCGTGAAGGCAGACCTGAATCGGCAAGACTCCCTATCACGCCATCACCCCATCACCCAACGACCCTCGTCACGCCACGGTCTGCGTCTTCTCGCCCAACCCGGAGTCCGGCTCGTTCGCGACCGCCAGGCCGGGCACCGGCGGCGCGACCTCCATCCAGCCCTGGCGAACCGCGTGCAGGATCGCGCCGACGCGGTCAGTGGCGTTCAGCTTGCGCAGCACCGAGGTCATGTGGTTCTTCACGGTCTGCTCGGAGACGTACAGCTCGTCGGCGATCTCCTTGTTGGAGAACCCTTGCGCCACGCAATCGAGCACCGCCAGTTCGCGGGTCGAGAGCGGCATCGGCGCATTGCCGCCGCCGCGCTCGCCGGGCAGACGCAGTTCGGCGCGCAGGCGGCGCGCCAACTCGGGCCGCGCCAGCAGTTCCGCCCGCAGCAGGTTCTCGCCGGCGCAGATGCGCGCCAGTGCCGCCGTGAACGCCTCGGCCCCGATGTCTTTTTGCAGGAACCCGACCGCCCCGGCCCGGGCCGCCTCGATGATGCGGTCGTCGTCGACGTGGACCGAGATGACGACGATGCGGGCGCGGGTCTGCTTGCGGCGCAGAATGCGCGTGATGCGCAACCCGGTGATGCCGGGCAACTGCACGTCGAGCAGAATCAGCCCCGGGCGCGTCTCCTCCGCGGCCCGGATCGCCTCGTGGGCGTTGCCCGCCTCCGCGACGACCTCGTAGCGACCGGTCGCTTCCAGCACCCGGCGCAGCCCGGTACGAAAGACCGGATGATCGTCGACCAACAGCACTCGCCGTGCCAGCACGGACCGTCCCTCCCCGCGATCTGGCCTCCGGCCGGGTCCGTTACCGTGGCAGGCGCCATCCTCGCCTCCCACCAGACCCGGCCTTGCGGCCCTCTCCCCAGCTCCCGCACGGTTCGCCGCCTGCGGGGGCTGTTCGCGCCGGGCCGCACTCCCGGTAGCGAACGACGGCGAATCCCGACCTCATGCTATGAGCCAGAACGCGAAATGGCAACGGACAGGATGGCACAACGAGCAGATTGACATACGGATTTGGGAGTGCCTGAAAGTCACAACAGCCATAGGTTATGAGGACAGGCAGTTTGGCGTCCGGCGGCGCGCGAACGTTGTGTCATTCGGAGTCCGGCGGGCGAGATTCTCGTTCTCTGTGAACGGACTCGCCCCTTGGCCGGGATGCTTCGCTCCGCTCACGTGCAGCATGGCACGCCCCCTGCCACGGACTCAGGACGATTGGCGCAGGAGCAGCAGGAGGCCGATGAGCGTCTTGGCATCGGCGAGCTGTTGCGGCCCCGGATCGACAAGACTCGGGCACGTCTGCCAGCGGTGTGGGCGCCAGCCGGATCAATTCGTCGGGATCGATCGCGCCGCCAGCAGGGACGCAATCGTCGGCGCGAAAGATGGTCAGCCGCTCGTCGGTGTAGCCCGGAGAGGTGAAGTAGGATGCCAGTTGCGTGAGCGTTCCCGCGCGGTACCCGGTTTCCTCTTCCAGCTCCCGCCGCGCGCACGCCTCCGGAGCTTCTCCCGGCTCCAGTGTGCCCGCCGGAAGCCCGAATAACGTGCGTCCAATGGTGTGGTGGCTTTGCCGCAGCAGCAGCACCATGCCGTCGGTGGTAACGCCGACGATGGCTACCGAGCCGGGGTGTTCGACCGTTTCCCGGGTAGTGATGCGCCCCGAGGGGAGCCGCACCCGATCGACGCGCACATGAACCCACGCGCCGTCGAAACCGCGCTCTGAGGACAGCGTCTCGCCTTGTGGTGGATCAGCCGGGGATTCGGGCATCAGCCGGTCCCAATTGCAAAGAGCGACGGCACCCGCGTCGGGGTGCCGTCCGGAGGCGCCAGGCGGATTCGAACCGCCGATCAGGGTTTTGCAGACCCGTGCCTTACCACTTGGCTATGGCGCCATGTCGGGGTGGCCGCTGGTCAACGGCACTCGACAGTTTAGCACGACGGAGAGGTGGCGCGGTGCCTGGACGTCAGGACGCGGGTGATGGGGTCATAGGGTGTTAGGGTGATAGGACGGATGAGACGAGCCAAAGACGGCGGGGCCACCAGCGACACCAATCACCCTATGACCCTATCACCCGCGCTAACGGCGGTGGCCGCAACGGCACCGGCGTCGATTGCACGATCGAGGTAGTGGTCGTGCCGAGGAGGAGGAAGCGGTCGAGAATGCGGTCGAGTTGGTCCATGGCCGGCAGGTGGACCTTGACGATGAAACAGTCTTCGCCGGTGATGCGGTGGCACTCCACGACTTCGGGGATCTCTTGCGCCAACTCGGCGACCCTGGGCAGATAGCCCGCGCTTGGCCGGACGCGGATGTAGGCCGTCAGGGGCAGCCCCAGCGCGGCCGGGTCGAGGTCAAGGCGATAACCACGGATCACGCCGCCTTCTTCCAGCCGGCGGACCCGCTCCGTAACGGCGGGGGCGGACATGCCGACGCGGCGACCCAGTTCCGTCATCGGCAGCCTCGGCTCGGACTGCAATTCAGTCAGGAGCCGCAGATTGATCTCGTCGAGTATCCCGTTTACAGACATGAAGGACTTTCCTTCCTCATTTGTCGAAGTTGCAGGAAGATGACGCTGATTTCATTCAGCACCCCATGTACCGGGGCCGAAGATCCCCCTACCATCAAAGTATGGTCGATCTGGTACGGAGGCATGGCGAAAAACGAACCGAAATCCCGGATATCGCGGCGATTCCCCCGCATGCGTTCTTCGCGATCAGCGCCCTTTTTCACTATCTTGGCCCCGCGTTCGCGGTGTTGCTTTTCGCCCAGGTCCCGGTGCTGGGCGTCGCGTGGTTGCGCATTGCGTCGGCCGCTGCGGTCTTCGCCATCTGGAGGCGTCCCTGGCGGTCGCTCCCGGCCTGGACTGGGGCAGAGCGAAGGACCCTGATCGCGTTGGGCATCGTGCTCGGTCTGATGAATGCGTGCTTCTACCTGGCCATCGCCCGGCTGCCGCTGGGGACGGTGGGCGCCATCGAGTTTCTCGGCCCCATCGCGTTGGCGGCGCTCGGCGCGCGCGGGTGGCGAAATGCGTTGGCGTTGCTCCTGGCCATCATCGGCGTCGGGGCGCTCACCGACATCCGGATCGCCGGGGAGCCAATTGGGTTCGTCTTCGCGTTTGTCAACTGCGCGCTCTTCGCGCTCTACATCGTGCTGGGGCATCGGATCGCGCGGGCTCAAGGCAACCCCATCGACCGGCTGGGCATGGCCATGCTCGTCGCGCTCCTCGCGGCCACCCCGATCGGTTTCGCCGATGCCACGGTCGCGTTCAGCCGACCGGAATTGCTTCTCGCCGGTATTGGGGTCGGCGTTTGCTCTTCGGTGATTCCCTACGTCTGCGATCAACTGGCGATGGCGCGGCTGCCGCGCGCCACGTTCGCGCTCCTGCTCGCGCTACTGCCAGCGTTTGCGGCGCTCATCGGGTTCGTGGTGCTGCGGCAACGTCCGTATCCAATCGAAGTGGCCGGTATCGGGTTGATCGTCATTGCCGTCGCGGTTCACACGGCAGACGGGGAGTAGCCGCCCATCGGGAAATCCACCGGCTGGTCGGGCCGCGCTCCGCCCGCCACCTCCAGTCCCATGTCCAGCACCGGCTTCATCACCCGCCCCGCGGCCATGTCGGCCAGAGCGCGGTTCGCGTCTTCCAGTGGATAGCGAGAAATGAGACGTAGCAACTCAAAGCGCTCCGCGAGGCGGGGGAGGGATTCGATGTGGCCCAGGTAGTGCTTCTCAGCGAAGCCCCAGGATCCCAAAATGCGCAGTTGCTTGCGGGTGATGACGTGGGGGTTCAGCGGGGTCGGGCCGCGGTCGGTGTATTGGCCGAGCGCCAGGAACGAGCCGCCGCGCCGCGCCATCTCCCAGCCTTCGGCGACCGCCTCCGGCACGCCCGCGCACTCCAGGACGACATCGGCGCCGCGGCGGCCGGGGGTGGCGTCGAGGACGAGGCGGATCCGCTCCGCCGCGTCGGGGAACGCGAAGATGTCGATGTGGACGTCGCCCACGCCGATCTCGCGCGCCAAGTCGAGTCGGTTCGCTGGACCGCCGACGAGGATCACCCGCGCCGCCCCGGCGAGGTGGGCGTACATCGCCGCGGCCATCCCCACCGGGCCGCTCCCCTGGACCACGACGGTGTCGCCCGCCGTGATCCCGGTGACGTCGATGACCCCGTGCACGGCGGTGGGACCGGCGCACCCCAAGGCGATGACGTGCTCCGGCATCACGCCGTCCGGAAGCCGGAAGATGGCCGAGCCGGGTTGCAGGTAGATCGACTCGGCCCAACTACCGGAGAGGCGTGGGAACTGGTCGAAGCGCTGATTGACGCCGTAGACCTTGCGCGTCTCGCAGAGGGTGCGCTCCCCGGCCACCACGCACCAGTGGCACCGCCCGCAGGGAATGTTCGAGGACCAGGCGATGCGGTCCCCCTCGCGCAGGGGATGCCCCGAGAAGTCGGTGTTGACTCCTTCGCCCAGCCGCGCAACGCGCCCGACCCCCTCGTGGCCGAGGATGACCGGCAGGGGGATCGCCAGATGGCCGTGCTGGAGGTGGACGTCCGTCCCGCACACCCCGGCCAGATCGACCTGCGGCGATCACCGCGCCCGGCTCCGGATCGGGCGCGGGCGCGGTTTCCAGCGCGAGCGGCACGTTGAACTCGCGCAGCACCATCGCGCGCGCCCGCGTTTCCGTGACCATGATCCGTCCCTCGGCCGCTGGCTAGAACCGCGTTGCGGAGTAGCCCGCGGCCCGGGCCGACTCCACGCTGGAGAAACACAGCTCGGGGATCGTCGACTGGTAGGTTGGCGAGCCCGGCTCGTGGAAGATCATCGAGGACTGATTCCCTTTGATCGGGTAGGCCGAGGGGCAATCGCGCGAACCGTCGCCACGCACCGCCCCCGGCGGCAAACCGCCCGCGTCGGCCGCCGCGATGGCCTCTTCGACGATGACGCCCCTGCCGCGCATCCCGGTCTCATCGCCCGATTCGGTGAAGCCGGCGGCTTCCGCGGCGGCGGCATTCTGGAAACAGACCTCCGGAATCGTCCGGCCGTAGGACGGCTGGGCGGGCAGGTGGTAGCGCATCGTGGGCATGTTGCCCTTGACCGGGTAGGTGGGGGGGCAGTCGTGGGTGCCGTCGCCCGGCACCGCCCCGCCGTGCGCGGCGGCCGCGGCCTGGATGGAGGCGATCGCCTCGTCGGCGCGGTCAGTCAGGCGCTGCGCGTCGCGATCGGCATCCTGCATCGCCCGCTCCAGCTCGGCGGTCATCTCTTCCATCTCGTCGGTCGCGCGTTCGTAGTCGCTCGCCGGAGGCAGTGTCCGCCGCGGTCTCCAGGAAGCCGCGGCCCTGCTCGACCGGGCTCGGCTCATCCACGCGGGGCGGGGCCGCGGCCGCGGCGAGCGATGCCCGCTCGGCGCGCTCGGTTTCGGCCGCGGCGGCCTGGAGGCGGCGGAACTCGTCGACCTTGCGCTGCTCCGCGGCCTGGGCATTCTGCTTACGCAGATACCAGATGATGGCGATGACCGCGATTACGAGCAGGAGACCGAGCAACCAATCGTTCATCGAGTCTTCTCTCCTTTGCCGCTTGCTGCCGCGCGCCGTTCCTAACTCCGTGTGGATGGGGGCACCGCTCGGCGCTACTTCGCGCCCGCTGCTCGCGCGCGCGTGATTGCCGGAACCCGGCCGCCTCGGCCTCTTCGGCCGACGCGAAGCAGAACTCGGCGATGGTCGGGGGATACGACACCTGTCCGGGCACATGATAGATGCTGGAGGAAGCGTTGCCCTTGATCGGGTACCCGGGAGGGCAGGTCTGCCGTCCCGTCACCCGGGACAGCGCCGATGGGAACCTGACTCATACTCGTGAAGCCGCGAATCGACGCGCGCTCCTCGCCGCCCACATCCACCGTCCCGGCGCGCAAGGCGTCGGCGGTGTCGACGCGCGCCTCTTCCGCGGCGGCTTCGCCCGCGGCCGCGCGGCGCTCGACCGATTCCCCGGCCAGGTCAGCCGCTTCCGCCGCCCGCACGGCCTGCTCCTCCGCCGCCCGTTCCGCTTCAGCCCTGGCTTCGGCGCGCTCCAGCACGCGGGCGCGCTCCTCGTCGTCGTCGGCCGGCTGCCGTCCCGGGCGCGGCGCGCGGCGGAGGCCAGCCCCTGGCTTGCCGCCGCGGCCGCGGCCTCCGGCGAGGCCGGGCGGCGCATGATGTGGGCGACGTTCATCGCGGATTGCTGCGCCGTCTCCTCTCGCTCCCGGCGTTGCGCCTGCAATCGCGCTTCCATCTCGGTGCGCCTGCGCCGGTTCCACAAGATGAACCCCACCAGGAGAGCTATCAGCAGCAGCGTTGTCGGGTTGCTGAAGATCCCCCCCGGTTGCCCACCGGCAGGCGGGGGCGTCTCCGTGGCGCCGGTTTCGCCGGGCTGCGGTGTCTGAGCCATGGTGACCGTCCTTTCCTGCCGAGTCGGGCCACGTCGATGCGCCCACTGGTCTTAGCCCATTTTACGGCACCTTCCCGAAGTGCCCATGCCGCGATCCCGGCGAACCGGGTGCTACCCTTGTCGGCATGGAGCGCCCCTGCACTTCCCACCACCGCCACACACACGAGCATCCCCGTCATCGCATCCCGGCGCGAACGCCCGCGCGGCTTGTACGACCTGACCTTGCCGGAGCTCGAGGCGCGTGTGGAGGAACTGGGCTACCCCGCCTACCGCGCCCGCCAGGTCTGGGGCTGGGCCTATCGCCAGCTCGCGCGCGACTACGCGGAGATGACCAACATCCCCGCCGCACTTGCGCGACGCGCTGACTACCGCGGTCGCCAATGACGACCCTGGCTCCGGTGCGGACGCTGACCGCCGACGACGGGGAGACGATCAAGACGCTCTATCGGACCGGCGACGGCCAACTGCTGGAAACGGTGCTCATGCTCTACCCCGACCGAGCCACGGTCTGCGTCTCCTGCCAGGTCGGTTGCGCCGTGGGCTGCGCCTTCTGTGCCACCGGGCTGATGGGGCTGGCGCGCAACCTGGGCGCGGGCGAGATGGTTGCCCAGACGGTCGGCGCCGCCCGCGAAGCGCGCGAGCGCGGCCGGGCGCTGACCAACATCGTGATGATGGGGATGGGCGAACCGCTACAGAACTATGCCGAAACCATGAAGTTCATCCGCATCGTGCATGACCCGGCCGGGCTCGACATCGGCGCCCGCCGCATCACCGTCTCCACCTCCGGCATCGTGCCGAAGATCGACGCGCTGGCCGCCGAACCACTGCAGCTCAACCTGGCCGTCTCGCTGCACGCCCCGAATGACGAGTTGCGCTCGGAGCTGGTCCCCATCAACCGGCGCTACCCGATCGCGATGCTCATGGCAAGCGTCGACCGCTATATAAAGGAAACCGGGCGCCGCGTCTCCTTCGAGTACGCGCTGATGCGCGGCATCAACGACAGCGACGAGATCGCCCACGAACTGGCGGCGCTGCTGCGCGGTCGCCTCTGCCACGTCAACATCATCCCCCTCAACCCGGTCGACGTCCTCCCCTATGAGCGTCCCGACCCGGCCGGAATCGAGCGCTTCGCGAGGATCTTGCGCGAGGCGGGCATCCCGACCACGGTCCGCTACTCGCGCGGACTCGACATCGACGCCGCCTGCGGCCAATTGCGGGCCAAGGAGGAGGCCGTACGCGCGGCGTCGTGATCCGCGTTCGCGCTGGGTTGCGCTGGTCTCCTGGTCGCATTCGGGCTGACCGGGTTGGTCTGGGCGGAGGCTCAGGGCGCGTGCTCGTCGGCCTGCACGCCACACCGGTAGGGCACGCCGTCGGCCTTCAACCCGTTCGACATAGCGGGCGCCGTCCCGATTTCGCTGGTCATCCAGAACGCAGGCGACGATGATCGGCTGCTCGAGCGGCGCCACCCCTGTCGCGGCGCATGTCGACGCTTCACCAGACGCGGCTCGTCGATGGCCGTCGGGAGATGGCGCCCGCGCTGGACGGCATCGGCATCCCTGCCGGAGAGACGCTTTACCTCGAGCCCGCGGCGAGCCACCTCATGCTGGTCGGCCTGTGTGCCGATCTGGTGCAGGGTCAGACGTTCCCGCTCACCCTCCGCTTCGAGCGCGCGGGTGAGGTGGAGATGACGGTGCGGGTACGGCGCAAAGTCGACGCGGCCGGGGTGGCGCCAATCCCACCTGTCGTTGCGGGCGACCTGCAGATCTCGCTCGCCTCCGCGCCACCCGCCCCGGCAGCTACACCCGCGGCGTGACGAACTGTTCCCGGAGCACGGCCTGGGGAGGCAACCCGAGATCCTGGGCGATCACGTGGGCCGCGTTGCGGCCCGATCCCATCGAGACGCCCGGGCCGGGTGGGTGCCGGAGTCGCACAGGTAGACGTTCGGCAGCGGGGTGCGGTATCCCGCCAGCTCCGGAACCGGCAACATGGCGACGACCACGTCAAGGGGGAGGGGACCGCGGTGACGCAGGCAGAACGAAGACTCGCTGGTTTCGCGTGCAGGCGATCGGCTACGTGCGGCGGCCCGGCGCCGAGGAGCCCGATCCCGAGACGTTCTACGATCCGGCGGCTCGAAACCGCGCTCGACATCCTGCCCCGCTGGTCCGAGGGTCTGACGGGGATCGAGGGGTACAGCCATCTGTACGTCATCTTCTGGCTCAACCGGGCGCAGCGCGCGCGCAGACCCCGCGCGCACGTGCCGGAGGGGCGAGACGGGTTGCCCGAGGTCGGCATGTTCGCCACGCGCACCCCGCGCCGCCCGAACCCGATCGGCGTCGCCGCACCGCGGCTGCTGCGACGCGAGGGGAATACGCTCTGGGTGAGCGGGATAGACGCCTGGCCGGGCACGCCGATTCTGGACATCAAGGGCTACGCGCCGCGCGACGATCTGCGTCCGGAGGCATCAGTGCCGGAGTGGCTGGAAACGCTCTGGGAGTTTCATGATGCCGAGCGCGTTGTCTAACAGAAGCAACTGGCCGGACACACATGGTACAAGGTCAGAGTCCGAGCAGCACCCGTAGTCGATAGTCGATTTCGTCCATGATGTATTGATCCATGGCACCGATACGGAATCTGCGCGCGGTCGATCGAAATTGAGCGAACCATTTCGCACAAGGCGAAACTGCGATGCTTGAGACCTCCCTCAGGTGGAATGATTTCCACATGAAACGGAATGCCCCGATACGTACGGGTTACTGGGACAACGATCGCAAGCTGGGACGGTCCTTCGTTGAGCTGATCGGCAGAGACGACGATGACTGGTCTGGTCCCACCCTGCTCATGACCGACGATTGGGTCAAGATCGGCCTGCCACACATCACCAAAGCGAAGAATCCGTCGCGAATCCATTACTCCTCGTCCCAGGGACCAGGCTCTTCTGGTAGACCGTCGCCCAGCGTGCCATCCCATGCCGCAATTTCGGCACGCCACGAAGCATTCAGAACCGGGTCGGCGGCAATGGCCGCATATGCGGCATTGGCTTCTTGAAACATCTGGGCGCGTCGCTTCTCTTCAACGATGCGATCCAGGGCATCGGGCAGCGATTCACCGCGCTCCCTGGCCATCTTCTGCAGAACCCGGTACGTATGCGGGCGTATCCGAACTGTGGTGGTAGCCATAGATGCATCTCCTAGCGTGAACTCGGCCAAGTGTTTGGCAGTCAGAATTGTCGTCAATAGTGTATGCGATCAGGGACTCTCGAACTCAGCCTCGACCGCAGGTGTCGCTTCCGGTGTGGCAGCCGGCCCCGTCGGGGTGGCGGCTGGCGCCGGCCCTGCAACCGGCGGTTCGATGGTGAGCGGGGCGTTGAAATCGCGGTACTCGGTGACCATGTAGTGGTGCGTGGAGATCATCGCTTCCCGGCGCACCTGGCCGCTGGCCAGCCCCACCCACCAGGCGTACCAGGCCGGATCGCGCGTTGGGTTTGACCGTGATGGCACCGAGAAGGTAACGACCTGGGAAAGCTCCCCGTCGACCGCCTCGCGGGGACCAAGCTCGAACCCGGATGCCCCGGCGTAGGTCTCGCCCCAGGCGGCGGGAACCTGAAACGGGATCGGTTCGGCGGCGGCCCACGCGCCGTTTTCCAGGATCCAGCGGCGGTTGCCGACGATCGTCTGCCGCGTCATCGCATTCCCGTCCGCACCAAGGATGGTCTCGTCATAGGCGGCAGGTCGCTCGCCTTCCGCGGCGTTGACGGCGACCCGCGAGCGGACGAACGAGCCACTGCCATCTGCCAGGTTCTGGGTGTAGCGCACCGACCGTAGCGCGGTGAGAGACGCCAGGCCGCGCTCGTACAGCGCCGTCGCCTCCGGATCGCCGGGTGCACTTGGGCCGCGGCCAGCGACGTTCGGATCGGGCACGACCAGCCAGAAGCGCGCCAGCGAAGCGATGCCGCCGGGCGGGGTGACCGCCACGTCCGCCTGCCACCATCCGGCCGAAAGCGTCACGGCGCCGGTGAACAGCGCCCCGGAGGGATCGGCTTGCAGCTCAATGGGGATTGCCGTCGCGGCTTCGCCACCGAATCGTGGTCCAGCTCACCTGAACCGCCGGCGCCCGGGTGGCAGTCAGGGCTGTCTCGCCGGTGTCGGTGAGACGAACCACCAGCGTCTGCGGGCCGGGCGTGGCCGGCTGGGTCAGCAGGTGGATCATGCCGCTCCCGGTGTCAAACGCGGCGCGGTCGAGGGGGACGACGTCGCCCAGCGCCACGCCCGCCAGCGTTGCTGGCGTCACCGTTCCGGGCGCGGCCATGAGGGCCAGGAGCGCCGAAAGGAGCACCGCCAGTGCCGCGCAGAGCCCCTGGGTGCCGAGGAATCGGCTGGCTCGCAGCGCGTTTGCGCGCCGGGGGGCGAGCATCGCCACGCCTCCCAGCGCGACGATGATCAGCACCACCCCGGTCTTGCCCGCCAGCACCTGGCCGTAGCGGCTGGCGACGACATCGCCGAGGGAAGGGAAAAGCGGCGCGGCTCGCGCGAATCCGGTCACTACCGAGACGATGAGGAGCAGTCCGCCCACCCAGCGCACGGTGCGGAAACGCGCCACGTCCGAACCCAGCCCGCGCCAGCCGGCAAGGAGAAAGAGCAATGCGGAGAACCAGAGCGCGGTCGACCAGAGGTGCAGCATCTCGAGAGTGAGCGCCGTCACGTTCACCGGCGACGCGGCGTGACTGGTGAGGCCGAGGCCGCCGAGGACCGCCAGCCCCGCGCCGACGCCGATCCAATCGATCTCCGCTCGCCCACGAAACGCCGTGCTTCCCCTGAGCATCACGGCAAGGCAGAGGATCACCAGCACGACGAGCGCCGCACTCTGAAGCCACCAGCCAGGCGGCATGGCGCGCAGGACCGCCGTGAACGCCGCCGACCCGCCGTCATCGCTGGCGAAGTGAGCCAGAACCGGCGCCGACGCCGTGGCCAGGAGGGCGGCCAGCGCAGCGATCGACATGACGCCCAGGCGCAACCGGCTGGTCGGGGGGCGGTGACCCGGCCGCGGGGAGAGGAGGCGACCCCAGGCAAACCCACCGCCCGGCGACAGCGGCGCCCAGGAAGACAAACCAGCGCAGGAGCGGTGCCCACGGCGCGGGCCATTGGCCGGGGAGCTCGGTCGCGCCGGGGGTCGGACACGACCCCGGCGCGGAAGGGGTACGCGCCGGCGAGGAGCTTGCCGTCGGCGGCCACCCGCGCCGACCAGACCACGGTGTAGTCGCCGCTGCCAAGCGTCCCGGGCACCTCGGCCCAGACTCGGGCCGGCAGGTCGGGGGTGGCTTGCACCGGGCCGAGCGGAGCCTCCACGCCGCCGGTGGCGAGCAGCCGGATTCGTGCGCTCCCGGGAGAGACCGGAACGGGGAAGGTGAGGGTGATCTGGTCCGGGGCCACGGCGAGGCGGGCGTTCGGCATCGGATCGGCGGCGACGAGCTGATCGGCCGGCACGAGGGACTGCGCCGCCAGCCAACCCAGGCCAAACCACGCCGCCCACATGGCGACCGCGGCCAGGAGACCGGGCCAGATGCGGATCCCCACGACGCGATTCACCGCAGCGTCCTTTCCCCTCCGGGAGCGATCGGCGGGCGTGTCCTGGATGCCAGGCGGGGTTCCGGGCATCAGGGTAGCAACTTCTGCCCGCCGCCGCATCGCCACGACGCCAGACTGTCCGGTCCGGCGCCGCTGAAGATGAGTGTGGGTGTGATGGCGAGGAACGAGGCATTTCGGTCCCAGGACGTGTCCGTTTGCGGAGACATGAGATTCCTCGCTGCAAGAAGCTCGGAACGACATCACGATCCGGCATCGCGGGCTAATGGCTGACTAACGGCGCGGGCAGAGGATGGGCACGCAGGGGGCACGAACCCCAAGCGCCATTGCCCGTCATGGCCGTGCAGCCCTGAAAGCGAGACGGGACGGAAGAGAGCTTGACGATGCACAAAGGAGTTGCCATGGTCACGCGCCCGCGTCAACTGGTGCTGAAAAAGATCGCCGCCCGCCGCGGACGAACGCAACGGTGGGATGCCAGACCCACCTGGGCCGCGCTGCTCGTTGGCAGGCAAGCCGGCGCCGCGCCGCGCCCGTACGCTGCGCACTCACCGGGACATCGCATTCTGACGCCGCGCGAGTTGGAGGTGCTGCGTCTGGTGGCGACAGGGGAGACCGACCGCGGCATCGCCGACGTGCTCTACGTCAGTCGGCGCACGGTCAGCAGCCACGTCTCGAACATCCTGGCCAAACTGGACGTGCCGTCCCGCCGTGCAGCCGTTGTTACCGCGGCACGCATAGGATTGCTGTGAGTGCGCCCCTGAATGGGCGGCGCCGCGCCTCACATCCGTTCGTGTGCCTCAGCCAGCGCGAACGCGGCGTCGCGGCCCTCGTCCAGGCTCAGCGCGGCGCCGGCGGCCAGGGCCGCCTCGGCCTCGGTCCCTGTCGCCTGCCTGGCTCGTTCGAGACCAGCGGCGACCGGTGCGGCGTCGAGGGGCAGCGGTGTCAGTCCGAGCGCGGCGCGCGCCGCGGCCGCCGCCCCGAACAACGGCAGGGCGGCGGCTGCTCCCGGGGTGTGCGCCACGGCCACGGCGAACCACTCGATCGATTCGATGACCCCAAGCGGCGCCAGGACCGCATCGAAGTGGCGCAGGGCCGCGACGTGATGACGCATGGCGGCGCTGGGGCACCCTTCGGATTGCTCCAGAAGTCCGCGTTGATTGGCGACGACTCCCAGACCGAAGCGGTCGCCGAGGTTGGCGTAGCGCCCGGCGCTCTCGTCGAAGCAGACTCGGGCGCTGGCGGCGTCCCCGGCGAGGCGGTAGGCATCGCCGAGATTGCCGGCGGTGACGCCGATCCAGTGCGCATCGCCCAGGCGCCGCCAGAGAGTCATGGCCTCATCCAGGAGCGCGATGGCGCGGTCTGGATCACCGTCTTCGCGGGCAAGCATGCCCAGATTGTGCAATGAGGCGGCGATACCGCGCTCGTCGTGCAGCTCGCGGGCGATGGTGAGCGATTCCTCCAGGAGCGCTCGCGCCTCGGCGACGTCGCCGCCGTGGCTCCTTGATGGTCGCCAACGCATACAGCCCCTGGATGACCGCGCGGCGGTCGCCGAGCTGCGACCAGAGATCGACGCTCTGCTGGTAGGAGCGGTCGGCGCGGTGGTACTCGCCCAGATCGATGAGGAGTCCACCGAGGGCATCGAGCAAGGTGGCACGCCGCTCCGCCGACGCATCCGCGGCAAGGGCCAACGTCCGCTCCAGCCAACCGACCCCTTCACCAGCAAACCCGCGCGCCCGCCAGAAGGGGGCGATTGCCGGGGCGAGCGCCAGGACGACCTCGGCCTCGCCGCGATCCAGGGAAGCGCCCAGGGCGGCGCGGATATTGTCGTGCTCAGCCTGGATGCGATCGAGCCACGCCGTCTGCTCGGGGCCGAGGAATCCCATCTCCGCCTCCTCCGCGAGTCGGATGAGGAAGGATTCCAACGCTCGTTGCGCCGCGTCGGCTTCGCCACTGGCCAGGAGTTGTTCGGTGGCGAATTCGCGGATCGTCTCCAGCATGGCGTAGCGCGTGCCGTTTCCGCCGAGTCCCGGGTGCTCGTTGACCAGACTGTGGTCGACCAATCCGGCCAGAAGATCGAGGGTGTCGGGTATCGGATGTCGGGTGTCAGAAACAGCACGTTGGGTTTCCCGGCCTGTCTCCGAGTCCCGATACCCGACACCCGACACCCAGTCGGCCGCCTCCAGCGTCCACCCACCCACGAACACGCCCAGCCGCCGGAACAGGGTCTTTTCTTCCGCGGTCAACAGGTCGTGGCTCCAGGCGATGGTATCGCGCAGCGTGCGTTGGCGCGCGGGCAAATCGGCCGCGGACATGCCCAGCACGTCCAGGGGCCGCGCCAGCCGCGGCAGCAGTTCCCGTGGCGTCAGCACCCGCACCCGCGCCGCCGCCAGCTCGATGGCCAGCGGCAACCCGTCCAACCGGCGGCAGATGGCGGCGACCGCTTCCAAGTTTTCGGCGGTGAGGGTGAAGCCGGGGCGAGCCGCTTGCGCGCGGCGGGCGAAGAGGGCGACGGCAGGTGATTCCTCCAACGCGGGTAACAGCTCGTTGCTCCAATCGCGAGCCATCTCGGGAAGCAATAGCGGCGAAACCGGATACTCCTGCTCGCCGCGGACGCGCAACCGGACTCGGCTCGTCGCCAGGACAGCCAGGTTCGGGCATGCCGCCAGGAGCGCGGCGATATCGGACCCGGCAGTGGCTACCTGCTCCAGGTTGTCGCAAACCAGAAGCAGACGCCGCTCACCGATGGCCGCGGCCAGGAGATCGCCGACCGGCGGTCCTCCGGACACCTCGACGCCGAGGGCCCGCGCCGCCGTCGGCAGCACGAGGGCTGGATCGCGCAGCGCGGCCAGATCGACGAATGCCGCACCGTCCGGGTAGTGCGCCCGCCGTGCCCGCGCCGCTTCCAGGGCCAGGCGGGTCTTGCCAATGCCACCG
The DNA here is from genome assembly GCA_963762985.1 of uncultured Chloroflexia bacterium. Classification (GTDB taxonomy): domain Bacteria; phylum Chloroflexota; class Chloroflexia; order Thermomicrobiales; family UBA6265; genus JACCXM01. Next base: position 63,857 of record CAVXMK010000022.1, on the reverse strand, counting down.
GGACCGGTCAGGGTCACCAATCGCGAGCCCGCCAGAAGTCGCTCCAGCTCCGCCAGTTCCCGCTCGCGCCCGATCAGGGCATCGACGGCCGCCGGGAGGGGTGAGGCGATGGCTCGTGAGGGGACTCGGGACGGTGGCGCCGATGCCGGTTGGATGGCGGGAATGCGGCGCTCCTTGATGGCCGCCGCCAGTTCCCTCGTCTCCCGCTCCGGCGCGGCCCCCACCTCGCGCTCGAGCTGGCCCACGAATCGCGCATAGTGCGCCAGGGCCGCGTCCCGCTGGCCCAGGGAGGCGTGCAGACGCATGATCGCGGCGTTCGTGGCTTCGTCGACCGCGTCAACGGCCAGCGCTCGCTCTCGCGCGACGAGCGCGCGCGGCAGATCTCTTCGTTCCTCGTGCAACCCCGAAAGGCGCGCCAGCACCGTGAGATAGCTCGCCCGGACAGCCTCGCGCCGGGCCGCGGCCCAATCTTCGTACGGATCGTCGGGAAGCAATTCGCCGTGGTAGAGCGCGGCGGCAGCTTCGGCCATGTCCGGATCGGGGCTCTGCCAGGCACGGGCGACAACCGCGGCGAACTGCTCGACGTCGACCCGAACCGCGTCACGCGGACCAAGGAGCAGGGCGTCGCCTTCGCGCACGAGGAAGCGGCTGGTGGGCGCGCCCACCCCTTCCAACCCACGGCGGGCATGATGCAGCGCGACGCGCAGGTTGTTGGCCGCGCTCTCCGGATCGAGCTCCGGCCAGAGCAAATCGAGCACCTGCTCGCGGTGGAGGCGGTGACCCGGTTCCAGGGCGAGCAACTTGACGATGGCCGCCGACCGGCGTTGCCCCCAGACCGAGGCGGGGACAGGCCGGTCGCCGACGCGCACCTCGAACCCGCCCAGGAGCCGGACGTCGAGGATGGGATACGGGTCGCTGCCGTCTTCGCTGCCCATCTGTGTCGTCGCTCTCTGCGCCTGTGCCGTTCGGCATGTTCCGAATGTGCCCGAAGCGTAGAAACGCTCTTTCTTACCGTCAAGTGGCCCGGCGGCGCCACTAATGGCGGGCTAACGACCCCGGCGGAGGATGGGCGAGCCGAAGCCGTGCAGCGATGGACGCTCCACGGTGTCGGCATCAGGCCGCACGGCGCGCGACCCGTGTTGAAGGAGGTCCCCATGTCGATCCACCCGAATCCGATGTCGATGGCGGTGCATGTCGAGCACCACCGCCAGGAGTTGCTCGACCAGGCGCGGCAAGAGCGGCTGGCCAAGGAAGCGATCGCCGGCGCCGCGCGGGCTCACCAGGGGAGTTGGGAGGTGAGGGCCGCGGTCGCCGGCCGCGCCCGGTTGCTCTTCTCCCGGCTGCGGCCGGGTTTGTCCCAACCGCTGGAGCTGGCGCAGTCGTCGCCCGGAGACGTGCTGTGACGCGCTCCAATGCCCTGATCGTCTTTGGGGTCGCGGCCGCGTTGGCGTTGCTGGTGGTCACCGCTGCCCTCGACCAGCAGCGAGAACGTGCCGGGCCGGTGTCCTGGGGATCGTCCCTGACCATCCGGGACCCCGAACCCGGCTTCTGGCGGTCGCAGCCCGACGATGCTTCTCGGCCGGTGCGGACGTATTCGGCCGGAAGGTCGTCTTTGGCCGCGATGACGAGGATCACGGTTGCGCCCGGCGACGACCTGACGCTGACCAACCTGTGGGTCTCCGGCGTTCTCGTGCTGGAGTCAGGCGCACTCGTGCTGGCGGACGCCGAGGGGTTGGTCATGGCGCGACGCCCCGATGCGGACTCCGAGACGGAGTACGCGCCCGTCGCAGCCGGTTCCCTGCTCGTTCGCGGGGACCGGATCGCCTACCGATCGACCGCCTCGGTGACGTTCCGCAATGCGGAGGCGACCGCGGCATCGCTGCTGATGCTGGCCGAAATTGCAGACCTGCCCCTTTCGCCCGGGATCCTGCACTGACGACGCGAGCGCTCGAGCGATTCATCCCCCTTGGAAGGCCGACCGCCATGACCATGAACGACGCCCTGATGGGAGCAGCGGTACTGTGGCTCCTGTACATGCTCTGCGGGATACCTGGACGCACGGGTGGACCGGGGAGAGACCGCCGCGTCGCCCATCGCGGGCAACGCGGCAGTCAACACCGTCCCCTATTCGGTGTGGTATCAGGATCTGCCGCAACCGCGGCACGTCACCCGCCGCTTCCGTCCACCCCACCGGGGATCGACGGCATCAGCGGCACCACGCCCGATAACGTCTAAGAATCGCTGGGATCGGCGGCTGTCTACGGCATTGGGGGGCCCCAGACCCTCTCGTTGACGGAGATCACGATTCCGCCGGGCGGGCAACTCAGTATGGCCCCCCCGGGTGGTTCCGGATTGATCGTCCTTCGTACCGGGTGGCTGGAACTGGCCGAGCGGGATGGGGACGCGCTGCTGACCCGGTCGCCGTCGGCCGAAGCACCCGCCGCCCGAGAGGACGAGGACTTGTCCACGATCGCACCCGGCGACCGGATCTCTTTCGGCCCCGAGGCGACGATCGTGCTGCGCAACCGGAGCGAGCACCATGCCCGCGTCCTGACGGCGTCGGTCATGCCCATGCCTGGGATGGCCGCGTAGGGACGCGAACCCCTCACCCGGGGGCCATCCCTTTTGCGCGGGGAGCGGGGCCTTACCGCTCCCCCGAGCCTTCACCGGGGTGTGAGCCCGACAGCTTGTCGGCAATGGCCAGCGCTTCGGCGATCGCATCGTCGTGAGAAAGCGATCGGCCTTCCTCCCGTGCTCGCGCAAACGCCTCTGCGCCGAGCTGCTCCCGTAGGGCCGTCTCGGCGCGTTCCCTGATGGGTGGAGTCTCTCGGAACGGGGCGTAACCGTAGCGGTCTTCGTAGGCATCCGCTGTTCCCAGGAGCACGGCCGCCGCCTGCAGGTTGCCCGCTTCCCTGGCCAGGTCGGCAATACCGATCAACTCGTCCTCGATGCCGACGGCGGCGCCGATCTCGCGGCGCAGCATCAGAGCCCGCGCGTGCAGCGCCGCCGCGCGGCGCAAATCGCCTTGAGCCCGAACAGTATGGGCGAGACGTTCCGTGGTGTCCGCTTCGCCCCAGCGCCCCTCGATCTCGCGAAAGATGTCCCGCGCTTCCTCGAAAGCAATGGTCGCCCCCGCGAGGTCCCCGCTCGCATGCCACTCCGCTCCCAGGATCTGCAACGCCCAGCCGGTCCAGACCACGTCGCCAGCCGCGCGGGCCACGGTTTCCGCTTCGAGCGCGAGAGACATCGCCTCGCGGTGGTGGCCTTCCGCGCCCTCGACGGAACTGAGCATGAACGCATTGCCGGACACCCGCCTTGCGTCGTTGGCAGAGCGCGCCAGGGCGAGCCCCGCGGCCGCGGCGGCGCGAGCAGTTTCCAGATCGGCCTGGTGCAGCGCCAACATGGCGATGCCATAGTGCCCCGCGGCGCGCGAAGACGGCGAGGCAGCGGCGCCAGGCGAGAGCGCTCGTTCGAGCCAGGCAAACCCTTCGGTGAACTGTCCCCCGGCGAACGTCCAGTATTCGCTTAGGCTCCCCGCCACCCGCAGGGCGGTATCGGCATCACCGGAATCGAGGAGCCAGGACAGGGTGGCCCGGAGATTGTCGAGGTCGGACTCCACGCGCGAGATTTCTGCCAGCACTCCGGAGCAGAGTCCGCTCTCCGCGGCGATGGCCAGATTCGCGAAGAACATAGCGTGGGCGCGACGGATCGCGGCCAGTTCCTCTTCATTCTGGAGCAGCCGGTCCAGCGCATACTCGCGGACCGTTTCCAGCATCCGGTAGCGGGAACTCATGAGGCTTTCATCGAGCCGCACCAGGCTTTTGTCCGCCAACGAGCTAAGTCCCGCGAGCACATCGAGATCGCCATCGATACTCGCGATGGCTTCGGCGGCGTCCAGCGTCCAGCCGCCAGCGAAGACCCCTAGCCGCCGAAACAGCGTTTGCTCGGCGGGCGAAAGCAGATCGTGGCTCCAGGCGATCGTGTCACGCAGGGACCGCTGCCGTGCCGGAGCATCGCGGGCGCCGCCGGTCAGCATCGGAAGTGCCTGCTCCAACCGCTCGCGTAATGCCGGAAGCGGCAGACCGCGCATCCGGGCGGCGGCCAGCTCGAGGGCGAGCGGCAGTCCGTCCAGCCGCCGGCAGATCGCGGCGACCACCGGCGCGTTGCTGGCGGTCAGCGTGAAGTCGGCCCGCGCATCGCGCGCCCGTTCCACGAACAAGGTGACCGCATCACTCCTGGCAATGCTCGCGGCTTCCTCCACTTGCCGCGCATCGGGTACGGCAAGCGGCAGCACTTGAAACTCCCGCTCGCCCCGCAGCCGTAGCGGTTCTCGGCTTGTCGTCAGGACCGTGAGCGCGGGGAGTGCGCTCAGCAGCTCGGCTATCGCCGGGGCGCCATCGAGCAGGTGCTCGAAGTTATCGAGGACGAGCAGCACCTTTTTACCGATGAGAAAGGCGCGCATCGCTTCGGTCAGGTCGGCGGCGCCCGGGGCTCGTAGTCCAACCGCCTGAGCAATCGTCGCCAGGATCAGCGCGGGATCGGCGAGTGGGGCCAGATCGACAAAGACGGTCCCATCGGGATACGCATCGCTAACGTTCCCCGCCACCGCAATCGCCAATCGTGTTTTCCCGCTGCCGCCGGGTCCGGTCAGGGTCAGCAGACGAACAGCATCTTGTCGCAGCAGAACCGTCAACGTCGCCACCTCGCGCTCTCGGCCTACGAGACGGGTAGGTGGCACAGGCAGCGAGGACGTGTGCGTACGGGCGACGGTACCGGCGGGTTCAGGACGAGCCGCAGCAAGGAGTGCGGCGCGGCTGGCGTCGTCGAGACCCAGCGCGCCGGCAAGCATCCGCACCGTTTCGAGGCGCGGCGCGCGGTGGAGTCCCCGCTCCAGGTCGCTGATCCCGCGCGCGCTCAGCCCGGCTCGCTCGGCCAACTCCTCCTGGGAGAGGGCCGCGGCCGTCCGCGCCTGCCGCAGCAGGCGGCCAAACGAACCCGCTTCGCCTTTCGTCGACACGGTGTTCCTCAGTGCAACGTTGCGTCCCGCGGAATCCCGATTCGCGAACTCTTCGGGCCATCGTAGCAGGTGACGTTCGTCCCGATGAGGTGGGGAACGCGTGGGTGAGATGTGAGTGGCGTGTGTGGTTCCTGGGTCGCCCTGGGCGCATGCTGCAAGGGCGACGGGGAGACCGGGCAGGCATGAAAGAAGACAGCGGAATGAAAGGAGATCCCCGATGTTCTCGAACGGCGACGCCCTCTACGACTACGTGAGCATGCGCCACCAAGACGATCTGGCCCACGCGGCCAGGCAACGCCTCGCGGCAACGGCCGAGGCGGCGAACGGAACGCGCTCGCTGCCCCTGGTCATAAGCGAAGATCTGGTGAAGGGATGCGCCAGAGTGGGTGCGTTCGTGCGCAACGTGGTGGCCGCGCAACCCGCGGCACGACCCACCGGGGTGATCGGGAGGACGAAGGCGGACGCAGGGATGGCATGACCCAGGCCGAACGTGAAGACAGAAAGGAGTCCCAGATGTTCCCACACTCCGACACCGTCTACGCGGTTCACAACCTGCGCCTGCAAGACGAATTGCAGTTCGCGGCTCGGCAGCGGCTCGCGGCCACGGTGAGGGAGGCGGCGAGGAATCAGCCGACACATATGGCGATGACCGAAGGTCTCGCACAACTGGTCAAGCAGGTGCGCGTTCGCCTGCGATGGTCGCTCGCCACGCCTGGCGCACTTGCGACGAACGGTGAGCCGGGCCGGGCCGGCGCGGCGGGCGCAAGACTCGCGTGACAGACGAAGGCGGGCCCGCAAACCATTGGGTTGATCCGCGCCGCCGTTATGCTCTCGAGAAGCGCGATGACCCCGTTGTGTAAACCCGATGGCCTACCTGCCGGTTCGCGAGGAGGGAAATCGATGGCGGCAATCATGTCGAGCCGTCGGCTGGGCGGCGACGAAGCCGCTTCGGTGACCCTTGAGAACCAAGGGCCGTTTGGCCCGCCGCTGGGCGAGCCGCTGGACGGGCCGATGGCCACCGCAGCCTTTTGCTGGTGGCAGAACTCGGACGGACGCATCCGAACCGGGCTGTGGTCGTGCGGCGAGGGGCGCTTCCAGACGGCCTTCGGCGACGATGAGGGCGAGTTCATCTGGGTGGTCTCGGGTGCGCTGACCTGCGTCGAGGCCGGTGGCGCAACTGCGTCGCTGGCTCCCGGAGACGCGATGCTGTTCCCACCGGGCTGGGCCGGCGAGTGGCAGATTTCCGGCACGCTGCGCAAGGTGGTGGCCGGTTGGGACGGATACCTGGCGGGCGCGGGACCTGGCGCAGGCGCCGCGCTAGTCCCCACGCGGATCGGCACGGCCGAAGCAGCAGCGATGTCGCTCGAACCGCAGGGGGTGATTCCAGCAGAGCGGACCGGGGGCGCCCCGCTTGCATACCGGGGCCGGGAACTGTGGCGGAGCGCGAATGGGGCGCTGGAGGCGGGGGTCTGGGAGATCGATGCGGGACGGTTCGCCGCCGACTTCGCGAGGTACGGCGAATTCATCCGGATCGTATCCGGCGAGGTGGAATGCATCCCCGACGACGACGCCGCCCCATTCGTGCTACGCCCCGGCGACTGGGCGACCTTCCCGCGCGGGTGGTCCGGCGAGTGGCGGATGTCTGCCCCGCTGCGCAAGGTCTACCTGACCTGGGCGGTGCGCTAGGTGGCGTATGGTTGGATCTCCGTAGCCCTTGTCTGAGCCGATCCGATCAGGTCGGATGCGGGGTCGCCCTCGGCCCCTTAACTTGAAGGCCCTTCGCTCTGTCAACCGCGGGATGTTCGGCTGCTCGTACCGCTCCCCTTTGCTGAGCATGAAGACCTTTGGTGTGCTGCCGCACCCGCAGCGCAAACGCATCTCGGTGCCCCCGAACAGCATCTCTCACCCAGGGGAGCCGGATCAGTCCTCGGGTCGCGCTATCCCCACCCCTCGCACCCCGTCCCGTCCCGATTGCCGTCGAAGGTGTGGGGATCGGGTGGGAGGACGAGGAATCGCGAGTACGGGACATCGCGGCACTGAAGGTCCGGTGGCGGCGAAGGGATGCAGACGTCAGGGTAGGCGGGGTCGCACTCGGCCCCTGATTGTGGAACCGGGGCGCTCGTCGGTGGGACGCTCGTGGGCGGGATCATGGGTGCGGCGTCGAAGACGGGCAGGTATCCGGTTTCGCAGGCGCCCCACAACCCGACGCCGTAAAACTGCGCAAACTCCTCAGCCTCGATCAACTCGTCGACATAGCGGCGGTTGGGGGTATCCCGGAACCGCTCGGCGTGGCCGGCGCGGATGACGGCCTCGTTGAGCAGGTAGACCTCGCCGTCGCCGAGGTCGAGCCAGGCCCAGCGCAGGAGCCGTCCGTATTGGTCCCGGTCCTCCAGGTCCTGCTCGATGAAGAGCTGGCCATCGGGTGCAAGCAGCCACTCCAGAAAGGCGGTCCCCTCCAATCCGAAGCATTCGACCGCGCGGTAGGGGCCGCCTGATTCGGGGGCGTCGACGCCGACGAGACGCACCGACTCCAGTCGGCCGTTCGCGACGACGTCGAGCGTGTCGCCGTCGGAGACGCTGGCCAACTCGACCGGGATCGCACCTGGAGGAACGATGTCGGTCCAGAGGGCCGGGGTGGCGCCGAGGGGAAGATCTTCGCAGGCGAGGGCGTCCTGGTCGGGGTCGAGGGCGGTGTTGGCGGCCGGATCGTCGTCGTAGACCGATTGGGCCCAGATGCGGCTGTCGAAGGCTTCGCAGGCGGGTGCGGGCTGGGATGCCGCGCGGGCGACCTGACCGGGCGTTGGGACGAGGAACAGCACGAGCGTGGCCACGAGGAGTAGGACACGTTGGTGATGAGAGGCGCGGGCGGCGGTCATGGCTGATGGCGTCGCGGTGAAAGGCCCTCACCCCCTAACTCCTTCTCCCGTTGAGCCGGGAGAGGGGGAACACGTCGCGCACGATCTGTTGTTGAGGGCCGCCTGCCTGGAAGGGCCAGACGCATGCCGTTCGCCGTGACCACGAGCGAGGTGCCCATATCGGCGGCGACGGCGATCCAGAGGTTGACGATGCCGAAGGCGGCGAGGACGAGGGCGATCCCCTTGGTCGCCAGGGAGAGGGCAATGTTCTGGCGGATGATCCCGCTGGTGCGGCGGGAGAGGGCCAGGGCCTCGGCCACGCCGTTGAGGTCGTCGCCCATGAGGGCGATGTCGGCCGTCTCCAGCGCCACGTCGGTGCCGGCCGCCCCCATGGCGATGCCGACGTCGGCAACGGCCAGCGCCGGGGCATCGTTGACGCCGTCGCCGACCATGACGACAGGGCCGTAGCGCTCTCGCAGCTCGCGCACCGCGGCGGCTTTCTCCTCCGGCAGCAACTCGGCCAGGACCGAGTCGGCGCCGGCCGCGCGGGCGATGGCCTCCCCGACGGCACGGGTATCCCCGGTAAGGACCGCTACATGCGTGATACCGGCCTCGCGCATGCGGCGCACGGCGTCGGCGGCGTGGGGCCGCAGGCGGTCGGCGACGGCGATGACGCCAAGTGGTCGCCAGGCTCCGTCCGACTCCGACGCGACAAAGAGCGGGGTTGCGCCCTCGGCCGCGAGCCTGGCCATGGTCTGCGCCAGCGGATCTGACTGCTCATTGCTGCCGTCCAGCCCCAGTTCGCGAGCGAGGCGGGGGCTGCCGACGACGATCGTTTCTCCGCCGAGGCGGGCCGACGCACCTTTACCGGGAAGGGCGCGGAAATCATCCGCCGCGGGAACGGCGATCCCGTCGTGGCGCGCCTTCTGGGCGATGGCCCGCGCCAGTGGGTGCTCGGAGAGGGCCTCCACGGCTGCAGCCGCGGTCAGGACCGACCGTGCATCGCCACCACCTGCCAGCGGTTCGACCGCGACCACGTCCGGGCGGCCGGTGGTGAGGGTGCCGGTCTTGTCGATGGCGACGACGGTGGCCGTCCCGGCGGCTTCCAGCGCGGCGCCCCCCTTGATCAGGATGCCGCGGCGGGTGGCCGCGCCGATCGCGGAGACGATGGAGACCGGCGTGGAGATGACGAGAGCGCAGGGGCAGGCGATGACCAGCAGCATCAGCGCGCGGTAGACCCAGGTGCGGGGATCGCCGGTCAGCAGTGCGCCGCCCGCCGCGAGCGCGAGCGCCCCGGCGATAACCGCGGGCGTATACACCGCGGCGAAGCGGTCGACGGTCTGCTGCGCGGGAGCCTTGCTCCCCTGAGCTTCCTCGACCAGATGGATCACCCGCGCGAGGGTCGAGTCGGCCGCCTCGCGGGTGACGCGCAGGGTCAATGCGCCGGGGCCGTTGACCGTGCCGGCGAAGCAGTCGTCGCCGGTGGTCTTGTCGGCCGGGATCGATTCGCCAGTGATGGGGCTCTGATCGACCGCCGAAAAGCCTGCCACGACGACCCCATCGGCCGGGATGCGCTCGCCCGGGCGTACCCGCACCAGATCGCCGACCTGCAGCGCCTCGACCGCAACCCGCGTCTCATTGCCGGCGGAATCGACACGAGCGGCCGTGGCCGGGGAGAGCGCCATCAAGCTTCGGATGGCTCCGCGCGTTCGCTCCAGGGTGCGCGCCTGCAACGCGCCACCGAGGGCGAAGAGGACGACGACCGCCGCGCCTTCGCCCCACTCGCCGAGCAGGGCCGCACCGAGGGCCGCGGCGGTCATCAGCACGTTCATGTCGAGCCGCCGTGCGCGAATCGACTGCCATCCGGCACGGGCGAAGGGCCAGCCGCCGAGGGCGATGGCTCCAGCGAAGAGGGCCGTGACCAGTGGCGACTCGCGACCGGCGAAGCTCAGGGCGCTGCCAACCACCCAGAGGGCGGCGGCGAGCAGCACCCATTGCAACCGCCGATCCTGCCACCAGGGAGAATGGTCCGGCAGGGCGTGGCGCGCGGCCTCCGGGAGCGGCGTGATACCCGGCTCGCGCGACGGTGGCCGCAATGTCGTCCGCCGGCAGCGACATGCCGGCACCGGGGGTGACCGTCAGCGTGGCGGCGCCGAAGTTGACGCGGGCGGTCTCCACGCCGGGCAACGCCGCCACGACCGTTTCGACACTCTTCGCGCAATCGGCGCAGTCCATTCCGGAGACGCGGAAGCGCAGCGGCGTCTCGGTGACGGAGGCGGGGGCAGAGGCGGTCATCGAACGGTGCTTTCCGTGGCGTGCTCGACCTCGGCGGCATGGGCGCTGCCCATCGCCAGCAGATCTCGCACGTGATCATCATCGAGGGCGTAGAAGACGACGCGCCCTTCGCGGCGAGCGCGCACCAACCGCCCCTCGCGCAGCGTGCGGAGCTGGTGGGAAACGGTGCTGCGGTTAACATCGGTGGCCGCGGCGAGGTCGCAGACGCACAGCTCGCCGGCGGCCAGCGCGGTCAGCAGACGCAGCCGCGTCGGATCAGCCAGCAATGCGAAGAGCCCCGCCACCTTGGGCACCGGAGGTAGCGCGGACAGCGCGCCGCGGGCGGCGAAGACCGCGGGGGGATGGAGGCAGGAGATCTCGCAGTCATCGGGGATGAGCTCGGGCGCTCGGGAAACTGACATGTGCGTCACCATGCACATATTGTACCTCAGACGAGGCGCGTTCTGTTCTGTTCATGGCGAACGTCGGACCGTTGATGCGTGGCACGCAACGCACGCCAGAGGGCCGCGGTGGATGCGCGCCCAGGGCGGCGTCACGTGCCTCGCCGCGCGTGGCTCTCGCGTGGTGAACGTCCTGAAACATGGACCACGTGCTGCACGCCTCGCCACGACATGCTTGACCCATGGTTGCACCCAGGGTTGGCCGCCGCCGGAACCCCGTGGTGACGAGATGTCATCACGGGGTTGACACCGGTGAGCAGGATTGATGGCCGAAGCGTCGGTACGGTCCATGAATCCCTTCCCGGACTAGCGCGTGGGAGCGTCGACGTCAACTCCATGTGACCTCGCGGACCACTGGGCGACGCCTGCGTCGCCTCTACGACCAGGACGGATTCGGCGTCGATCCAGGATGCCATGTCCACTTCCTTAGGGCAGGATCTCGACGTACCCGTCCGTTCCATGCACGCGGATCCGCTGCCCATCCCGGATGAGCCGGGTAGCATGCTCCACCCCCACGACGGCCGGCAAGCCGTACTCCCGCGCGATCACCGCGCCATGGGTCATCAGGCCCCCCACCTCCGTCACCAGTCCCTTGATCGCGACGAACAGGGGCGTCCAACTGGGGTCCGTGTAGGCGGTGACCAGGATGTCGCCCGGTTCGAGATCGGCCTCCGCCATGTCCAGGATGACGCGGGCCCGCCCCTCGATGGTCCCGGCGGACACCGGTAAGCCGACCAGCGCGCCGGCCGGCACATCGTCGCGGCGGTACGCCCCGGCGATGATCTCGCCATCCGACGTGAGCACCCGGGGCGGCGTGAGCGCTTCATACGACCTGAACGCGTCCTTGCGCTGGCGGATGAGCTGGTCATCCACCTGTCTCGTGCGCACGACCTCCTGGAGTTCCTGGAACCTGAGATAGAAGATATCTTCCTTCTCGCGAAGCACGTCGGCTTGCACCAGGCGCTCGGCTTCATCTAATAAGGCCTGCTTGTACACGAAGTAGCGGCTGACCATCCCGTACTTCGGATACTCCCGGTACCCGGCGAAGGTACGGACCCGGTCGATCATCCGCTTGGTCTCCGCGGCCTTCTGCTCTCCGTCGGGCAAGTCCCGCAAGCGCTCCAGCAGCTCCTGTTCCTTCTGCCAGGCCTCCTGCCGCCCCTGCTCGAAGCGCCGCTGGCCTTCGCCCGGCTCGAAGTTCTTGATGTTGCCGAGGATCAGAGGCACGAGCGAGGTGGGGCGCTCGCTCCACCGCGGCCTCGTGATGTCGATCTCGCCGGCGCAGCGCATGCCGTATGTGTCGAGCCAGGCCTGGATGGCATCTCGCGCTTCCTGCCCGCCCTCGAGCTCGGGCAGTTCGTCCACTTGCAGGAAGCCCTCGTCCTCGACATGCTGCAAGAATGCCACCACCTCCGGATGCGGGCGGATCGCGTCCGCGACGTCCAGGAGCGCCAGCCCCATCTCCGACGTGACGTTGTGGGGGACGGACTGCGTGAGCGTGTCGGCCGCGTTCTTCTCACCCAGCCACGCCTCGAGCTGCTCGTTCAGCCACCACGCGGCCTCCATCCCCGCCAGGACCACCTGCATGCTCCGCGGATCGATCTGACCCCGCCACATCTCCTGGATGTCCGTCTGGATGAAGTCGAGCAGCGCCGTTCCGGACATCGTCCGGATGTCGCGTCGCAGGGCGGCGATGGACGCCTGGCTGTGCTCGATCAGCTCGGAGACGATGGCCGGATCGGTCTCGATCGGGGTCGTAGAGCTGCCAGGCGGCGTCCAGGCGGGCCCCTCGTCCGAGACCGACGGGAGAAAGTTCTCGCGTTCAACAATGGTCTGCAGCGCGTCTCCGATCAGCGGATCGGATTTCCCCAGGAGCCCCAGGAGGCCGGCGCGGCTCGCCGGCGACGCCAGTTCCTGGGTGACGTCGACGAACAGGCGTCCGCCGGCCTCCGCCATCGGCCGGGGAGTCGTCATCTGCCAGAAGGAGAGCCCCAGGGGTTTCATGGGGTCGGTCATCATCTGCTGGTGACCGACGGAGACGTAGACGTGGTTCTCCCGGTCGCCGGCCGCGGGGATGGGGAACAGCGTGGTGATCGGCCGGCTCTGCACGATCTGGAAGTCGTCGTCGACCAGGCACCATTCGATGTCCTGGGGGCAGCCGAAGTGCGCTTCGATCCGCCGGCCCAGCCGCGCGAGCCGCACCACCTGCGCCTCCGTCAGCGCGGGCTCGTCCTGCCGCTCCGGCTCGATCGCCTCTTCCCGCGTGCCGCCTGCCGGCGAGGCGTAGATGGCGAGCCGCTTGGTGGCGACCGCCCTGGCGACGACCTCGCCGTCCCGCACCGTGTAGACGTCGGCATTCACCAGGCCGGAGACCAGGGCCTCGCCGAGACCGAAGCTGGCCTCCACGGAGGCGACCTTCCGGTTGCCCGTGACGGGGTCGGCCGTGAACAGGATGCCGGACGCCCGCGGGAAGACCATCTGCTGCACGACCACGGCCATGTGGACCTTCCGGTGGTCGATGCCGTTCCGCAGGCGGTAGGTCACGGCCCGCTCGGTGAACAGCGAGGCCCAGCACCGGCTGACGTGCTGGAGGATCGCCGCCGGTCCCACGACGTTGAGGTACGTGTCCTGCTGGCCCGCGAAGGAGGCCGTCGGCAAGTCCTCCGCCGTGGCGCTGGATCGGACGGCGTAGGCGGCGTGCTCGCCGAGACGGGCGAGCGGGCAGGTGATCGCCGCCGCCAGATCGGCGGGGATGGCGATCCCTTCGAGGGTGCGGCGGATCTCCGCGCTGAGCGCGCGGATCGCCTCCCGGTCGTCCGGCTGCAGGCGCGACAGCCGATCGAGCCGATCGTCGTGCGACGGCGCTTCCGCCATGATCCGCCGGAAGGCGGCCGTCGTCACGCAGAAGCCAGCCGGCACGCGGATGCCTTCGATCCGCGAGAGCTCCCCCAGATTCGCGCCCTTGCCGCCAACAACGTCAACCCGCGTCTGGTCGACCTCCTGGAGATCCAACGCGTACGGGTCCATCCGCTTACCTCCCTTCGCCCACCAGCATCAGCCCCGTCGGGCCGCCGCGAGCGGTTCCATGTCGTCGAGCTGCCCGGCGGCGGGTCGGCCGGGACATCGTGGTGGTCGCCGCCCCAACGTCTGACGAGCTCGAAGATCCTGCGGCCGGCGATCCAGCTCCGAAATCAGACGCTTGAGCGGGCACGGGTTCACCTCAACAGTCGGTTCGGTTCGCTAGTCGAGCCGCGTGGTCGACCGCTGCCGCGGGTTGCCGGCGAGTCGGCAGTCCGTACCTCGACTGGCAACGGCAAGGTCGGGTGCTTCGGCAACGCTGTCTGGCGTGACCTGCGGCGCCGGTTGGTTTGGGCGATGCGAAGCGGGCAGGCAGGGCCCCGGACCGACTGCGCCGGTTCAGAGCGGGGCCCTATCGGGTCAGGACGCCGTCGGCGCGGCTGACTTGCCACATGTGGCCGTCGAGGTCGGTGAAGGCGCCGACGTATCCCCATTGCTGGGTTCCAGCCTCGATGACGATCTCGGCGCCGGCGTCCTGCGCGCGACGCATCAGCTCGTCGACCGCGGCATCGGTGGCTAGCCCGATCACGACCAGGCACTCATGCGCACCCCGCGGCGATCGTTTGCGGCCACCGATGACCCACCCGAAGCCGCGCGACGGAATCAGCATCACACGCAATCCGACGCTGATCTCGAACTGCAGGGGCTCAGGCAGGCCATCGTCACCCAACTCCTCGCCCACGGCCGTGAACCCGAGGGCGGTGTAAAAGGCGTGCGATACCAGGCGATCTTTGATGGGTAGGCAGACCGTTGCTCGGTCAAGCTTCACGATTCCTCCTCCGGAATTATGGTTCGTGCTGAATGACGACCTCGGTTCAGCCCAGTGCGATGTGCTGGTGGTCCAGCAGGTTGCGGCCGTCGTCATCGAGCACCATCACGTCGTAGCCGCTCCCGGCGACGGTCCCGTCAGCGACACCGATATGTCCAGCACGACCTTGCTCATGGTCTGCCTCCCTTCAGGGGTACTGATGCGGCTTGCTCCACCGGCGTGCGCCCCGCGGGCCTACTTGCCAGTCCGCGGCCCCGAGCGTTGCCCGATCGTGAACGGGTCGCCGATGGCCAGCAGCCAACTCCCATCCGATTGGCGCCGCAGGACTTCGAGGGCGTACCCCGACATCGCTTGCGGCCGCGTCGTGCGCACGTCGCTGTGCACGAGCGCGAGATCCCCGTTCTGGATGATCTTCCGGATGCTGAACTGGAAGTCGGCCCTCGCGTTGGCGAGCGGTCTAAGTACGGTGCGCAGTTCGGCATGTCCGGCCAGGATCTCGCCCGTCGCGTTGGCAAACACCGCCCCCGGCTCGTAAAGACGGAGCACCGCGTCCAGGTCGCCTCCGTGCATTGCCCGTTGAAAGCGTGGCCACCAATCCTCGGGACTCATCGGTTCCATCGTGGCGCCTCCAGGAATCGGCGTGGTGAACGTGATCCACCGGTCAGCGGTCGCACCGCCAGCGCGTCGCGCCGGAGGCTTCGGCGGTGACAATGCGGTTGACGGTGTGGAACATCAAGCGTTAGAGGCGCCGCGGTGTGTGCGCCTGAAGCATACCGGCTCACAATCGATCTCCGACGTGGTCTCGCAGCGAGCGCAGCACCTCGTAGACGGTTGCGCGGGCCTCGTCCGCCGAACAGCGCAGATTGGCGGCGATCTCGGCGTAGTCCAGGTTGTGGTGCAGGCGCAGCATGAGCGCCGCGCGTCGCTCGCGCGGCAGAGCGGCGACGAACGCGGCCACCTCGTATTGCAGTTCGCGGCCATCGGCACAGACGGCGTGGCCGGCGGAGCGGGTTGCGGTCGTAGCCATCTCCTTCTCGACACGCGATGCTTCCGGGTCATCCACTCCCAGCGCGATCACCATGATCCTCAGCTTCGAAGCGCCGCTTCCTCGCGTGTGATCTGGAAGGCGCTCTTGCCCATCTTTGTCAGCCCCCTCAATCCGATCGACAACCGGCCCGTTCGTCCAACGCGGGGCGCGCCGAATCACCCGCCGACGTACCCAGGTGTGCCCGCCAGCGCGCCGCGAACGGCCTCGACGCGCGGCCCGAGCACGCGCAGCACCTCCCCCTCGATGAACTGGCCGGCCTTGTCCGGCGTTCCCGCATCGAACGGCGGGTGGGGGTCGTACTCCGTTCCGAGTTGCCAGCCCCGCGCGTAGTCCTCGCCCGCCAGCCGGGCCAGTAGCGTGAGGCCGAAGTCGATGCCGGAGGTCACCCCGCCCCCGGTGATGCGGTTGCGGTCTTCAACAACTCGGGCCGCCACCGGTTCCGCGCCGACGAGGGGCAGCAAATCGTGATACGCCCAGTGGGTGGTGGCCTGGTACCCCTGCAGCAGACCGGCGGCGCCGAGGATCAGGGCTCCGGTGCAGACGGAGGTGACGTACGTGGCGCGCTGGCCGCGGCTGGCCACGAAGTCGAGGACGTGCGGATCTTCGATCGTGGCGCTGGTTCCCTGGAACCCACCGGGGACGAACAGGATCTCGAGCTCCTCCGGCGCCTCATCAAAGGTGGCGGTGGGCAGGATGGGGACGCCGCTGTCGCTGACGACGGGGTCCCGGGACTTCCAGAGCAGATGCGTGGTGCGCCCGGGAGCGACGGCGAAGTACTGCTGCGGGCCGATCAGATCGAGGATGGTCATCCCCGGGAAAACCAGCATGCCGATATGTCCGGATGCCGACGGCGTGGCCGATGCGGTCTGCGCCATCGCCGGAGTTCCTCCGAGCGAATGCTGGAGAGCGGCGAGGGTCGCCGCCGAGCCAAGGAGTTTGCCGAGTTTTCGTCGGTTCATCGTCAATTCCTCCGAGTTGGGGGAGAGCCGTTGCTCTGATCATCCCTTGGGCAATAGGGCGAGGCGGACAGGCCGTGCCGCGGATTGGACCCCGCAGGGAGAACGGCAATCATGCCGGTGCCAGAAGTCTTCGCGCCGGCCATCCCGTGCCGGCATCCGTGCAGTGAACAAGACCCTCGCCTTTGCGCCTTCCTCCAGACGGGTGATTTCCACGGGTCGCCAAGCATGCGGCCTCACCAATGAAGGTGAACGGTGTGTTGGCGCCGCCGCGATATTTCGGCCGCCGGAACGACCAGCAGGGCGTGTCTTCGCCCGGCCGGGCGGGACCACCAGAGGCGACGTCGAGCCCCGATAAGTGGAGATAAATCCTCCACATAGAAACGGATTGTATCATGAAAGCGGAGGAAGTCAATCCGGTTAGGTGCGACGGGGTCCGGGCGAGCGGGGGCAGTCGTGGAATCGATAAACGTGCGAGGGATGCGCGCCGATGCGCGCCGCAACCGCGAGCGGATCCTGGCGGCGGCTCGAGACGTCTTCGTCCATCAGGGCCCTGACGCGCCGCTCGACGCCATCGCCGCCGCGGCGGGGGTCGGGATCGGCACCCTCTACCGCCGGTTCCCCGATCGCCGGGCGTTGGTCCGCGCCGTCGTGCTCGACGTGCTCGGCCTCGCCGCCGAGGAGGCGCGGCTGGCCCTGGCCGAGGAGCCGGACGCCTTCCAGGCGCTCGCTCGCTACCTGCACCGCGCCCTCGACCTGCGGATCAGCGCGGTGATGCCGGCGCTGTTGGAGCACATCCCGCCGGACGACGAGGAGATCGTTTCGATCCGAACGCGCTCGTGGGGGCTGTTCCAACAGCTGGTCGACCAGGCGCACGCCGCCGGGACGCTTCGCTCGGACGCGACGTTTGCCGACATCGGGATGCTGCTGGTGCGCCTGGCGAGGCCCCTCCCCGGCCCCATCCCCCGCGACCTCGACAACCGGCTGGCGCACCGCCACCTGGAGCTGCTGCTCGACGGGCTGCGGGCCGATCGCGCCGGGCCGGCCGCCCCCTTGCCCGAGCCGGCGCTGACGCTGGCGGACCTGCTGGCGGCGGGAGGCGCGTCGTGACCGGGACAAGCCGTGCCCGCGGCCACACACCCCAGCCGCAGGCGTCGACACCGGGACGGCCGAATAGCGGGGCCCGGGGAAGACGACAACCCGTGATCGAGCAGGAATGGCGGGAGCCTTTCGCCAACCAGTCATGCGGAATCCAGGTGAACACTGTCACATCCCACACGAAGCGTGCTCGCCTTTCCCCCCCCTCACCCCAACCGCCGCCCAGGGGACGCCCGGCCCTGTGCGCGGGGAGGGGGACTGTTTCGGCCCGGCAGCCGGGTTCGGGGCGTCGATTGGCTCCATGCCTCCCCCTCCCAGCGTGCGCGGGGAGAAAAGAAAGGGTGGCGTGGCGCGTGGGATGCAGGGGGAACGGAGGCCGGGGGCGAAGGCCGGGGGACAGGGCGAGGGCGCATGCTTCGCCCGAGGGCGCATCCCTGGCCGGCAGGGACAGGAGCCAACTCCCAGGGCGCGCCTGCTCCGGCTCGACGGGCCGGGTGCCGGGTACCCTCTGGGTGTGGCCGCGGGTGGGGTGAGGGCCGTTCGCCGGGCGGTAGCGATCATCCGGAAACCGTATCAGTTCGAGATTCGGACTCTGGTGTTAACCGATAGGGCCCGAGCGTTGAGCCGGTTGCCGAGAGTGCGACGGGCTCTGCCGAATACCCAGTACGGCAGTCTCAGAAGTCCCGGGGGGAAGAAGATGCCAAAGCATCGGCGAGTTCTTTTCCGGCTCCCTGGGAAGCGGATGCCGTAAGGGGTAGCAGTAGCAATCAAGACGGAGCGCAACGACACAAGAGAGATTGCGAAGCTCCCACCCCACGCCTCGCTCTGCCACGCCTGACGGCAAAAAGGTGTCAAGCATGTCGTGGCGAGGTAAGGGCTTATGCGCCAGGTTGCGAGTCGCACGGACGGGGCTGCATTGCGAGGATGAGGTGATCGAACCGTTCACCCGCCGCAAAGGAGCCCGTGATGGAGTCTACGCCGGTCCTCGCCCCGCTGTCGGTCGCGGCCACGAGTCTGGCCACCGCCTTCGCCGCCGTGCCCGACCCGCGCCGGTCCGCGAGCGTGGTCTACCCGTTGGCCGCGATCCTGGCCCTGGCCGTCGCCGCCCTCCTGGCCAACCACCGCTCGGTGCTGGCCATCGCCGAGTGGGGGGCGCGCCAAGAGCCGGCGCTGCTGGCGGCGCTCGGCTTTGCCGATGGGCGCACGCCCTGCCAATCGACGCTGCAGCGCCTGTTTCGCCAGCTCGATAGCGCCGCCTTGTCCGCGCGGCTGAGCGCGTGCTTCGCGCCCGGGGCGGCCCCGGCGCCGGAGGCGTGGGAGCCGCAAGGGGTGGCCATCGACGGCAAGGCGCAGCGGGGGCGGCTGCGCTTCGCGGCAGAGCACGGCCCCATCGTCCACGCGTTGAGCGCCTTCTGTCACGAGCAAGGGATCGTGTTGGCCCACGAGCCGATCGCGGCTGGCGCGGACAAGGCGGAGGCGGAGCTGACCGTGGCCCCGGCGCTGCTGGACCGCATCGATTGGCGTGGCCGCGTGCTGACCGGCGACGCGCTGTTTTGCCAAACCGCGGTGTGCGCCCAGGTCGTGGGCGCGGGCGGGGACTACCTGCTGGTCGTCAAGGAGAACCAGGGCGCCCTCTACCGCGACATCGCGTTGCTGTTCGCCCCCCCGCCGGCCGTCCCGGCCGCGCCGCTGACCGACCGCCGCGTGGCCCACACGCTGGAGCGCGGGCACGGGCGCGCCATGGAGCGGCGGGAACTGGTCGCCTCCACCGACCTGACGGACTATCTCGCCTGGCCGGGGGCGGCGCAGGTCTTTCGGTTGGAACGCACCTGGCGCGAGCACGGGCAGCCCAAGCGGACGCTGCGCTATGGGGTCGCCAGCCTCAGCCCGGACCACGCCGACGCGGCGCGGCTGCTGGCGCTGCGCCGCGGCCACTGGAGCATCGAGAACCGCTTGCACCGGCACAAAGCCGTCAATTTCGGCGAGGACGCCAGCCTGATCCACGCCGGGCAAGGACCGACCATCATGGCCTTATTGCGCGATGCCGCCGTCAGTCTGCTCCATCACGCGGGTGTGCAGCGCGTCGCCTCCTGCTTACGTCGGCCCAGCCAGCGGCCCGAGCAGGCCGTCGCCCTCGTCGTCGGCCCGCTCCCCACTGGCGCATAAGCCCTTTGGCGAGGTGTGCACGGGTTGACACCCTCGGCCGCGACTGCCAAGATGACGCCTCTCCCTCCCCAATGGTCAAGGCGGGATGTGAATCGGATTACGCAAAGGAGCGATCCAATGGCTCATCGCTGGCGTCCCTGGTACTCGCGGCGAGACGTGCTGCACGCTGGCGCGGCGCTCGCCGCGTCGGCTGCCGTTGTGTCGCCAGCGTCGCGGTGGGGAGCGCTGGCCCAAGGAACCCCGGCTGCCAGCGCGGACTTCGACTGGCAGCGCTACGCCGGGGAATCGATCGGCGTGCTGCTCGCGCTCAGTCCCCGCAGCGATCTCCTCGTTGAATTTCAACCAGAGTTCGAAGAACTGACCGGGATCACCGTCAACACCGACGTGGTGCCGGAGCAGCAGCAGCGTCAGAAGCAGGTCATCGAGTTCACCTCCGGCAATCCAAGCTTCGACGTGACGGCGGTCTCCTGGCACGTCCAGAAAGGGCTGTTCGGCAAGGGCGGTTTCCTGCTCGACGTGCGGGATTTCCTGGAAGACCCGGAGATGACCGCGCCCGACTACGATTTCGCCGATTTCTCCCAGGCGGCGATCAACTTCGCCACCCAGCCCGACGGCCGCATCGACACGCTGCCGTACAACATCGACTACTGGATCCTCTACTGGAACACGGAGTTGTTCGAGCAGAAGGGCGTCGAATTCCCCCAGACCTTCGACGAGATAGTGGCGGCGGCGGAGACCCTGAACGACCCCGCCAACGGCATCTACGGTTTCGCGGCGCGCGGGCTGAAAAACGCCAATGCCCCCGTCTGGACCAGTTTCATGCAAGGCTGGGACGCGGTGACGGTCGATGCCGAGGGGCAACTCCACACCACCGAGGAACCGGCCGTGGCCGCGGCGACGCTCTACCAGACCCTGCTCGCCAACTACGCGCCGCCGGGTGTCGCCGGCTTCAACTGGAACGAGTGCCAGACCTCATTCAGCCAAGGCACCGTGGCGATGTGGTTCGATGGCATCGGCTTCGCCACGCCGCTCGAAGACCCGGAGCAATCGACGGTCGTCGGCAAGGTGGGCTACGGCTTGCAGCCGGCCGGTCCCATCGCCCAGCACTCCGGGACGTTCGGCGACGGACTGGGCATCTCATCGCAGAGCGACAAGCATGGGCCGGCGTACTTTTACGCGCAGTGGGCGACCAACAAGCAGAACCAGGCGCGCGTGCTCGCCGCCGGCGCCGGCGCCCCGGCCCGCAACTCGGCCTACACCGATCCGGAGGCGCTGGCCAATCTGAAGGTGCCCCAAGGATGGGTCGACACCCTGATCGCCTCCGGGGAGATCGGCCTGCCGAGTCTGCCCCAGATTGTCCCCGTCACCGAGTTCCGCGACATCTTCGGCATCGCCCTGACGAACATGATCACCGGCGGGGATCCGGCCACGGAATTGGAGGCGGCGACGGAGCAGTTCCGGCCGATCCTGGAGCAGAGTCTTCAGTGACGACCCTCACCCCCTACCCCCTCTCCCGGTGCGCAGGGCGAGGGGGATAGCCCCTCTCCCACCGCGGTGGGAGAGGGGTTGGGGTGAGGGCCAAAGCGAGGACGCGGCGAATTGAGGCCCACCGGCTCCTCCTACCGACGACGCGACAAGTACCTGCGTTTCGTCGTGCCCGCGGTGGTGGTCATCATCGCCGTGATCATCTTCCCGTGGGTCTTCACCGTCTTCATGAGTCTGCACGATTGGCAGGTGGCGTCCCCGCGCCGGTGGGTGGGGCTCGATAACTATGCCGCGCTGCTCGGCGATGAGCGCTTCCGCGCCGCCATGGGGCGCACGTTCGTCTATACGCTGCTGGCGGTGGTGCTCCCCACCCTGATCGGCATCGCCGCGGCAGTCGTGTTTCACCAGGAGTTCCCGTTTCGCGGCGTCCTGCGCAGCATCTATATCCTCCCCATGGTGGCGACTCCGGTGGCGATCGCCCTCGTCTGGACGATGATGTTCCATCCCCAGCTCGGGGTGCTCAATTATCTGCTTTCCCTGGTTGGTCTGCCGCCTTCGCTCTGGGTCTATTCGCCGCGGACCGTGATCCCGTCGCTGGTCCTGGTCGAAACCTGGCAGTGGACGCCGCTGGTCATGCTCATCGTCCTCGGCGGGCTGGCCACCCTGCCCAGCGAGCCGCTGGAGTCGGCCGTCGTCGACGGCGCCAGCCCTTGGCAGATTTTTCGCGACATCACGCTGCCGCTGATCTTGCCATTCATCATGGTCGCCGTCGTGCTGCGCACGATCGATGCGCTCAAGGCGTTTGACACCATCTTCACCATCACCCAGGGTGGTCCCGGCACCGCCTCGGAGACGATCAATATCTATCTCTACTTGCAGGCGTTTTCCTTTTTTCGGATCGGTCACGCCTCTGCGGTGGTGATGGTCTTCTTCGTCATCATCGTCGCCTGCTCCCTCACGCTGCTCGCGGTCAGGCAACGGCTGCGATGGGCATAGCGACTGGAACGTGGCCGCGCGCGCAGGCGTTCCCGCGGTCGGGGCGTCGTCGCGTGACGCTGCGCCGGATCGGTTTCTGGCTGGCGCTGCTGGTGCTGCTTTCCCCGGTGGTCTTCGTCTTCCTCTGGATGCTGTCGCTCTCCCTCAAACCCAATGTCGAGAACACCGCGTATCCACCGATCTTCATCCCCCGTCAACCCACGCTCGATCATTTCCGGGAGGTCTTCACCAACAGCCCGTTCGCTCTGTACGGTCTGAACAGCCTGATCGTGGCCACGGTCTCGACCGCGTTGTCGCTGATCATCGGGGTGCCGGCCGGATACGGGATCGCCAAGGCGCGCGCCTATGGGCTGGCCGCCTTCGTCCTGATCTCGCGTATGACGCCGGGGCTGAGCTTTCTCATCCCGTGGTTCATGCTGTTTCGGTTCCTCGGCCTGAACAACACCCTCTGGGCGCTGATCATCACGCACCTGGTGATCGGGTTGCCCATTACCATCTGGGTGATGATGGGGTTCTTCGAGGATTTGCACCCCGAGCTGGACGAGGCGGCCCTGGTCGACGGCGCCGGCATCTGGGCCGCCTTCCGCGACATTGCATTGCCGCTGGCCCGGCCGGGGATGACGGTCGCCGCCATTCTCGCCTTCATCTTTTCCTGGAACAACTTCATCTTTGCCGTGGTGCTGGCCGGCCGCGAGACGCGGACGCTGCCGGTGGCGGTCTTCAACGTGCTGACCTTCGAGCAGTTGGCCTGGGGCGCGCTGGCGGCGGCGGCGCTGGTCGTCACCTTGCCCGTGCTGATTCTGACCGCGTTCGTGCAGCGGCAGATCGTGGTTGGCATGACCGCCGGCGGCATCAAGGGATGATGCCGCGGGCAACTGGCTGTATCGCCCGCGTTCACCCAGCGCAACCATCTCCTTTCGCTGTTTTGCGGATTGACTCCTGGACCGAACCTGAACGGACGACCTCGGTATTGTGATCTCTTCACACGTGTGTCAAGATTTTGGGGAACCTGCAGACCCGCGTTGCCGAGACTGTTCGCCAAATGCGGCAGCTTGAGGAGGACGACCCGATGGATTGCGGGCGATTCGACGCATTGGCACGGTTGGTTTCCCGCCGGCAGTCACGGCGCTCGGCGCTGGCGGCCATTCTCGCCACGGTGGTGCTGGGCCCCGCCTCCGACCCCATCGCCGGCAGCCCCAAGCGCAAGCGTCGCGACAAGGGCAGGAGCGAGAAGCGGGATCGGCGGCGCGGAGACCGCAACCGCGGCTCCGGGCGCGACCGAGTCAACCAGCAGAACCGCAAGCGCAAGCAGGCAGACTCGGAGGCCGGCGTCGAGGCCGTGCCGGCCAACTGCTGTAGCCGCAACACCTGCACGCCCGGCCCTGGGGCGAACCTGGGCAAATGCTGTTTCGAGGACGCCGAGCTGGCCGGCCAGAACTTCACGGGCGCCAACCTTGGCAGCACCAACTTCAGCCGGGCGAACCTGACCAACGCCAATTTCTCCAGCGCCAACCTGGGTAAGACCTGCTTTGTCGATGCCGACCTCACCGAAGCCCGCTTCGGCAACGCCAACCTGAGCACGGCCATCTTCTGCCGTACCCAGACTGACGATGGCGAGGACAACTCCGGCTGCGACCGGGGCACACCCTGCTGTCCGACCTGTGATGACGCCCATCCCTGCGATGACGGGGATCTTTGCTGCGACGGGCGCTGTGTCACGGGCGACTGTTGCGACAACGGCGAGCAAAGCACGTGTGGCGATGGAGAGCTTTGTTGCGGCCATGTCTGCGGCGAAGGCGTGTGCTGCCGGGCGGCCGACTGCGCCAACGAAACGTGCCAGCGCCGCTCCTGCGAGGACCGGCAGTGCGTTTACACGCCGGTGCAGGGGCGATCGGGTCCACGTTGCCCGGCCCCGCGGGTGTGTTGCCAGGACCCGGCCGGGGCGCCGTTCTGCTGCCCGGAGGGGGCGACGACGTGCGATGCGCAGGGCCAGTGCTGCACCAGCGAGAGCCGGGACGAGACGTGCGCCGTGGATACGTCCGCGCCGAAGTGCGGGGAGGTCACGAACAACTGCGGGCAGCCGGTCGAGTGTGGTCCTTGCGCGCCGCGGATATGCGCGAATGGAAGCTGTACCGGTCAGGACAACACCTGCGTGTACACGCCCGTGTTCGGCCAGCCAGGGCCAGGGTGCGGCACGTTGTGCTGCCGCGATGCGCGGGGGACGCCGGAGTGCTGCGAAGCTGGCACGACTCAGTGCTTCCCGAGTGGAGGGTGCCTTTGCGCGAACAACCAGGACTGCCCGACTGAGATGGCTTGCTGCGACGGGAACTGCGAGCCTGCAATCTGGGCCAATGAGACGACGTTCGGCACGGGACCCGGAGACGGAGCGAACCAGTTCAACAGGATCATCGGGATCGCCGTGTCCGCCGACGAGCGGACCGCCTGGATGGTCGATCAACCCAATAGCCGGGTGTCGGTCTGGTCCAGGCGAGCCAACGGTCAATGGGCGAACGACGCGCTG
This sequence comes from uncultured Chloroflexia bacterium, assembly GCA_963762985.1. Lineage (GTDB taxonomy): Bacteria > Chloroflexota > Chloroflexia > Thermomicrobiales > UBA6265 > JACCXM01. The sequence continues at coordinate 39,133 of CAVXMK010000022.1, read as the reverse complement.
TTCGGGAGCCCGGGTTCCGGCCTGGGTCAGTTCAACCTCCCGTTCGGCGTGGCCGTCTCTGACGACGGACAGACGGCGTTTGTTGGCGATCAGGGCAGTGTTCTATCGCTCGAAGGCAGCCGGGTGTCGGTCTGGCGCAAGCAGCCCAACGGCAGTTGGACGAACCCGTTCTCGCTCGGCAACGGAACGGGCAACGGCCTCGACCAGTTCAGATTCCCCACCGGTGTCGCGGTTTCCGGTGATGGGCGGACCCTCTGGGTGGCCGACACGGGCAACACTCGCGTCTCGGTCTGGAGGGAGTCCAATGGAATCTGGGGTCCATTGACCACATTCGGCAGCGGCGGGACTGGTCCGGGGCAGTTCGACGACGTTGTTGGCGTGGCCGTCTCCGGGGATGGGCAGACAGCCTGGGCCATCGATCGGATCAATACCCGCGTTTCCGTCTGGATCCGGCAGGCCAATGGCAATTGGGCCTTCGCTACCGATTTTGGCAGCTTCGGGGATGGCCCGAACCAGTGGCGGGGTCCGCTTGGCGTGGGCGTGTCCGCTGACGGGCAAACCGCCTTCGTCCCCGACCTGGGACACGACCGCATCTCGATCTGGACCAGGCAGCCCAACGGCGACTGGGCCCACGAGCTGAACATCGGCAATGGCGAAGGCAACGGCCCGAATCAGTTCAGTGGACCTGCCGGGCTAGCGGCGGCGAATGGGCGAACCATCTGGGTCAGCGACCAGACCAATCACCGCGTCTCGGTCTGGAGCCTGAGCGGGTGTCCGGCGCCATAACCAGTTGGATTGCCTGCGTCTGAGCCAGAAGTCGTTATCCCGGCGGGACCGCGCGGCGCGGTCCCGGCGTTCAGCATGCGGATTCCGATCCTGACCGCCTTCGTTCAGGAGCAGATCATCGTCGGCATGACCGCGGGCGGCATCAAGGGGTGACGCGTTTAGGGCGTTCCATAAGCGCAGAGGAGCTTCTTCTCAGCGACCCAGACTCGCGCAAGAGGTCCAGGCCGGATGGGGAGAGCAGGCTGGCCGGCGTCAATGTTGTCATCCCACGCTAGACTTACCCCAGTTGGCAAGTACATTCATCTGCCGCGGCGAGAGCGATACGCGAGCTGGCAATGGAGCCGACAGGGGACGCTGCGCGCAGCACAGCGAAGTCGATGCTGACGACTCGAGAGGCGGCAGCGCGCCTCGGGGTGCACGAGCGCACCATCCGGCGCGCCATCGTCCGTGGCAATATCCCGGCGCGCAAGGAAGGCGGCGTTTACCGCATCGCCGCCGAGGCATTGGAGCGTCTCCCACGGCCGTGCCCCGCTCCGCATCTCGTCACCCTGATTCCGGCGCGGGAGAGGATGGCCACGCTCCCGCAACCGCTCACGACGTTCGTCGGCCGCCAAGACGATCTCGCCACGGCCGCTGCCCTGCTGCGGGACCCCACGGTGCGGCTGCTGACGCTGACCGGACCAGGCGGGGTCGGCAAGACCCGTCTCGCCGTCGCCGCGGCCGCCGCGGTGCAAGAGGAATTTCCGGATGGCGTAGTCTTCGTCAATCTCGCGCCGATCATGCGCGACGGACTGGTGCTTTCCGCGATTGCCGACGCGCTCGGCCTGCACGAATCCGGACGGCACGATCTCCGCCACCGGGTGCGCGCCTTCCTTCGCTCGCGACGACTCTTGCTGGTGCTCGATAACTGCGAGCATCTGCCTGGCGCCGCCCCGCTCATTGCCGGGCTTCTGGGCGATGCCCCGGCGGTGAAGGCGCTGGCCACGAGCCGGGCTCCATTACACGTCACCGGCGAACGCGAGGCGCCGGTGCCGGGCCTCTCGCTGCCCACATCCAGTCTCCCCGTCTCGGTGGAGACGTTGCTGGCCTCCGACGCGGGGCGGCTCTTCGTCGACCGGGCGCGCGCCGTCGATCCAACATTCACCCTCGATGAGCGCTCCGCGCTGTCCGTGGCGGCGATTTGCGCTCGCCTGGACGGCCTGCCCTTGGCCATCGAGTTGGCGGCAGCCAGAATCAAGTTGCTGCCGCCGCAATTGCTGCTGGAGCACCTGTCGCCGACGCTACCCCTCTTGACCTCTGGCCCACGCGACGTGCCGCGACGGCAGCGGACGCTGCGCGACGCCATCGCCTGGAGCTATGCCCTCCTCACGCCCGAAGAGCAGCGCCTCTTCCGCTGGCTGGCCGTATTTGCCGACGGTTGCACGCTTGAAGGCGCCGCAGCGGTGATGGGCGACGGCGAGACGCGCGAGGAACACGGCACCGCCGACGCGCTCCTCGATCTCGTTGCCGCGCTGGTGGACCAGAGCCTGCTGGTGCGCGAGTTGGGGCCGGAGGGCGAGCCGCGGTTCCGCATGTTGGAGACGATCCGCGAGTTTGCGCTGGAGCGCCTGTCGCCGGAGGAAGAGCACGCGGCGCGCGCGGCCCATGCCCGGTTCTTTCTCGTGCTCGTGCAATCCCTGCGGCAGTGGACGTATGCGCACGCGGTCAGCGCGCCGTTCTTCCGCCTGGCGGCCGACGAGGCGAACCTGCGGGCGGCGCATGACTGGCCGAGCACGGCCCGACCGCCGATTTCGCGGCGATGGCAGCCGCCAGTTACCGCTATTGGTACAACTGGGGCCGTCTGCATGATGCCCAGGCCTGGATCGCGCGCGCCCTGGCCAACCGCGACGAGGCATCCCCCGACGACGGCGCTCGCCTCCTGATCGGCCACGCCGCGCTGCTGTTGGCCCAAGCGCACGTGGCGCGGGCCGAGGCGGCGTTCGCGCAAGGGGTGGCGCGCAGCCGGGCCGCGGGCGACCCGGTCGACCTCTCCCTGGCGCTGGTCGCCTCTGGCGCGGCCCTGCACCTGGGCGGGCAGGACGTCGCGGGCGAGGCGCAGTTGGCGGAAGCGCTCGCCGTCGCGGAGACGATCGCGGAGCCACGGCTGCGCGCGGCCATGGCCGGCCGTGCGCTGGCCAACATGGGTGTCTTCGCCCGCGGCCGGGGCGACCTGGCGCTCGCCGCGGCGCGGATTGAGGAATCGCTACGCCGCTACCAGGGCCACGGATTGGACCTGGCCGAAACCCGCGCCCTGATGGATCTGGCGGGGGTCGCCCGCGATCAGGGGCAGCTGCGGCTGGCGGCCGAGCGCTACCGGGCGTGTATCGAGCGCACGAGCGGGCGGGGAGAAACGCGATTGGCGGCCGATGCCCTGGCCCTGCTCGCTAGCGTCGCGGCCGCCTGGGGGCAGCACCGCTCCGCGCTCCTCCTCTTCGGCGCCGCCAGCGGCCTGCACGAGCAGGCGGGCGCCGCCATCATCTTTCCCCTCGATGCCGGCCGGGTCAGCCGCGATCTGGCGGCGCTGCGCCAAGCACTGGGCGAGCGGGAGGCCGACGCCATCCTGGCGGAGGGACGAGCGTTGCCCTGGTCGGACGTCGTGGCCATCGTGGCCGCGGTGGCGCCGCCGGGCCATGGCCCAGACACCGGGGCGGTCCAGGCGCCCGCTCGGCTGACGCGCCGCGAGCGCGACGTCTTGCAGCTGCTGGCCGAGGCGCGCACCGACCGCGAGATCGCCGAGGCGCTCTTTCTCAGCCCGCGCACCGTGAACTGGCACGTCCGCGGCATCCTGGCCAAGCTCGGCGCCGCCTCCCGGCGCGAGGCGGTTGCGCGGGCCGCGGCCAATGATCTCGTCTGAGCGCGGGGATGCACTCGCCGCGGACAGCGCGGCGGACACCTGCTGTCCGCGTCATTCCCGCAAACCCCTCAAGAAATCCAGTAATTCTTGCTGGTGACACTCCCCACAGCGCTCGTTAGGGTCAGCGCAAGACGCGCCGGCGCTGCAGCGCCGCTCGTCGCGGTCCTCTCTTCTCGCTGAGCGCGACTCGATCTTGTAAGGAGTCAGAGCCTATGCATACCACGCCATTCGTGCTCCGCGGCCTACTCGCTTGTACAGCCGTTGCCACGCTCCTGATCGGCGGCAGCGCCGTCGCGACCGCCCAGAGCGATGAAGAGGTGGTGCCCGTTCCCGTCGGTACCGTCTCCGTCGTTACCGTTGACTTGACAGGCGTGCCCCTCGAACTCACGCCGCCCATCACAGGCGATCTGACCGGCGAGGGCGGCTTCGTCGGCGCGCCCAGCGGCCCGGTGGTGGTTGCGCCCGCGCCCGTGGCGAGCCCGCCGCAAAAGGGGGCGGCGCCCGCCGTTACGGCGCCCGGACTCGGGACAGTCTTCGGCGAGGAAAACCCGGTGAGGACCGCCGTAGAACAGGCGACGATCGTCGCAGACGTCGTTTGCGCCATCGGAGAAGCGAGTCAACGATTTGACTGTGGACCGCTTCCGTAGATGGCGCTGGCGGGCAGCGGATATCCAGCACCGGCGATGGCCGTATCGCAGCCGTCGTTGAGGTCCGGACTTATCTCTTCTCGCTTTGTGCGACACGACCCCGCGGACCCGTGTCGTGCAGGAGGACCGATCCATGGATAGCAACCAGTTCGATGCGTTGACCCGGTTGGTCTCTACGCGGCAGTCCCGGCGCACGGTGCTGGGCGCCGTCCTCGGCGCGGCGCTGCTCGGCCAGTTCTCGGCCGCGCTCGACGATCAAGAGCAGGCCATGTTCACCTTGATCAACGAGTATCGCGTTGCAAACGGCCTTGCTCCGCTCGCCGCGCAGCCGCAACTGATGGAGGCGGCAGCAATCCATTCTCTGGATCAAGCAGCCGTCAACAGCGGCTGGTCCACCCACACCGGCTCCAATGGCTCCGATGCGCTGCAACGCATCGTGAACGCCGGGTATCCCAATTGGCGTTCCTACGGCGAGAACGTCGCCTACGAGCCCAGCGACGGCAGCGCCTACGCCGCCTTCGTCGGGTGGCAGAACAGCGGTCCGCACAACGCCCAGATGCTGGCGACCAATGTCACCGACATTGGGCTCGCCCGCGCCCAGAGCAGTACCGGCGGTTGGTACTGGACCGCGGTCTTCGCAAGTCATTGGTAACCGGCCCTCGCCGCCTTGGGCAAGTCAAGACGGGGTGGGCTCTGGAGGAGTTTCGCCATGAACCTGAAGCAATTCGCGGCGATGTGTGGCTGCGTCGGCCTGTTGACGGCGCCGGCGGCGGCTTTGGCAAGCGTCGAGGCTCCTGCTCGCGCGACGGCGCCGGGGGTTGCGCTCGCTCAACCAGGCTTCGGCGCCCACGTCACCATCATCGATTTCGCTTTCACGCCGTCGTACGCCCTGGTCGCGCCCGGAACCACCGTCACCTGGTCCAACGAGGGAGCGGTGGAGCACATCGTGGCGAGCACGCAAACACCGGGGACCGACTTCAGGTCGGGGTCGCTCCTCCCGGGCGACCGGTTTCACAAGGTACTGTGGGATCAAGGCGCCACCAGCTATTACTGCCAGGTTCACCCGAGCATGACCGGGACCATCGAGGTGGGGTTTTTGCCGCCAATGGAGCCGGGGCTCTAGCGAGACGCTCGCGGAGCGTGACAGCCAAGGGCCACGGTGACGGCGTGAACCACGTCACGATCTCCGAGTGCCTGCTGGCAACGTTCACCACCGGTTCGCCGCGCCAGCCGTGATGCCGGAGGGTCTGCTATTCGCGGTTCGTGAGGTGGGAACCACGATGCTTCGTCTGCTGGTTGGGTTGGCTCTGCTGCTCTTGATGCTGTTGGCGCCGTTGCTCACCGCCCCGCGCGAAGCGCGATGGGGCGGGCGCTGGAGGTGATCCGCCATGAACCTGAAGCGATGCGCGGTGACGTGTGGATTCGTCGTCCTGTTGATGGCGCCGGCGGCGGCGTTGGCAATCGCAGACGCTCCCGCGAGCGCGGCGGCGGCAAGGATGGCGCTGGCGCAACCGGGACGCATCAGTCGAGTCACGATTTACGATTTTACCTTCGTGCCGTCGAGCGCCAGGATCGCGCCCGGCACCACCATCACCTGGATCAACAAGGGAGAGGAGATGCACACGGCGACCACCACGCAGGCGCCGGGGAGCGGCTTCGATTCCTCGGTGATTGAGCCGATAGGCGGCTCGTATAGCAAGGTTCTGTGGGAGATGGGCTCGTACAGCTATAACTGCGAGATCCACCCGAGCATGACCGGCATTATCCAGGTGGTGTCTGCGCCACCGATGGAGACGCCAGCGTAGCGATATTCACCTCGACGTACGGCTTGACCTGGCGGCTTCTGGGGGCGTTCCGCCATGAAACGTGCAGCGAACTACTGCTTCGTTTTGCTGTCAACGGCGGCGGCGCCGGCGCCTATGACTGCTCGGGCCCCCCGGAAACGAAGGGACCGTCTCCGCGGGCACGCCGGCCAATGACTCACGTCTTTGTCGCGCAGAAAGGAGCCAGGAACCATGTGGACCATGCCATCCCCGCGTCGATTAATAGCGACTCTCGTGACGGCTGCCATCCTCGTCGTCGGGTCCGCTGCCGTCGCCAGCGCCCAGGAGGAGACCGGTGTCATCGTCGTGGACCCGGCGGCCGACGGCGTCGTGCCGGCGCCGCCCCTCCCCGACGTGCCCGGACCTGACGGCTTGTACGTGGTGGCGCTACCGGTCGAGGACTTGGAGGAATGGCCCATTAGCCCGGAAACGATCGTGGCGCAACGTATTGTAGCCAGTATACAAGGGCTAGACCCTTGACGATGGTCGCGGAGGCGTTGGCAGGCGCCGGCGTCTCCATGAATGCCGCGGCGGCATCAGGGGCCGCGCTCGTCTAACGGGGCAGCACCGAAGTCTCCAGGGTCGAAGCTGAACCCGGATTGACGGCCTAACAAGCCAGGGAGCGTCGAGGGCCAGCCCGGCGCCGCCAATCCCTGGATGAGCAGAGACACTCGAGCGCGCATCGTGCCGGTAACGTCGAGAAAATGCGCTTCCGGGGACATCCTTCCCGGCGGCGCTCGCCGCTGCCTCGTCGCCGCTCCTGCCCTGAAGTCGGCCGGTTAGCCAATCACCGTACGTGAGGATGGAACCATGATGCTTCGTCTGCCTGGTGGATTGCTGCTGCTGCTGCTGGCGCCGGCGCTCGCCGCCCCGGCCATCGTCTCCGCGCAGGATGCCGCGACTTCTGAGGGCGACGCGACTGATGTTCGCTATGTGCTGCCCTTCACTCCGGACGGCCTGCATCCCGATCTGACCGAGACGGCAACCGCCGATGGGGGCTGCACCGCCTCCTCCAGCGTCGCGCTCGGGCGCCCCGATGCCTGGAGCTGCCTGAGCGAGAACCCTCAGATTTACGACCCGTGCTTCGAGAACCCGTTCTTGCCTCCCAGCCAGCAAAGTGAGTTGGCCTGCTTCGCCTCGCCATTCACCACGGAGGTGGTCCTCATCCACTTGACCGATCCCCTGGTGCGGGTAAAGACAGTGGTTGACCCCGCTCTGCCGGATGCCGCCTCCACCGCCGCCGTCATTGACCCCTGGGACTTGCCCTGGGCCCTTGAGTTGGCCAATGGCGATCAATGCACGCTCCTGCATGGGACCCTGACCGTCATGGCCGGCCAGGCGATCCACTATGGGTGCGACGATGAGGGCATGGTGCTCGGTGAGGTGGACCACGACCAGCCGGTCTGGACGGTGCACTATCTCGCCGCCGGCGACTTCTCCAGCTCCCGCGTCGAGGTCGTCGTTGCCTGGTCGTAAGGCGTCGTGGCGTTGACACGGCCGGTCCATGCCGCGCCGCAAGGATGGAGAGGAGGAGACGGTGGACAATCGACGCTTCGACAGTTTCACCAGAGGCCTGGCAACCGGCGCGTCCCGGCGCGCGGGGGTCCGCTTGCTGGCGGGCGCGGGCGCCGCGCTGCTCGCGTTCGCGCGCGGGCGCGGCGTCTCGGCCCAAGCGGGTCTGCTCGGCCCCGGCGAGCCATGCCGCGCCAGCAGCCAATGCTTCGCCGCCGACGCGCCCCTGGTCTGCGCCGACAACGGATTCGCCCACGACGGTCCGCTCAACTGCTGCACGGAGGTGGGAGGCCGCTGCATGTTCGACGAGCACTGCTGTGGCGGCGCCTCGTGTCTGGCGGACTTCTGCTCCAATGCGCTGCTTTATTCCGGGCCGGGGGAGCCCTGCACCGACAGCGCGCAATGCCGCGGCGCCGACGCCCCGTTGACCTGCGACTACGTCTGGAGCACCGGCGACACCCGCTGCTGCACGGGTGTGGGGAGCCGCTGTGGGGCCGACGCGGCCTGCTGCGGCTCGGCCCGCTGCGCCAATGGCCGCTGCGCCAGCACGGCGCTCTCGGCTGGCAATCTGTGCCAGGAGAGCGCGCAGTGCCAGGCCGGCCTGATCTGCGGCCCGAGCGCGGCCGTGAACGAAAATGTCTGCTGCGCCCAGGACGGCGGCGCCTGCACCTGGGACGGCGATTGCTGCCGATCGCTGCGCTGCGCCGGCAATGGCTTCTGCACGGGCCACCTGACGTCTGGCTGCAACCAGGAAGGGTGCGAGTGCAACATCTACCTTACAGATTTCTGCGCGCCGGGTCTGGTCTGCTGCCCGACGCAGAGTGGCATCGTCTGCACCAGTGAGGCGACGTGCGCGGCTCTGGCTGGCGGCTGATCCCCAGGGCGGACTCGTCCCTGGTGCGCGGGAGACGGAGCGCCAGCGCGGAGGCGGAATTGCCCAGCGTGGCTCGGGTCGCGCAGAACGGCGCGCCGGGGGGATAGCCCGTCGCGCCGCGCATGGCGAACGTCAACGCGTGGGCAGCGCCAACTTCTCCGGGTGCGCCTTCACGAACGCCGACTCCCGGGGCGCCAAACTGGGCAAGGCTTGCCTGTTCGCCCCCGATATCATCGGGGCCAAGGTCGATAGAGATGCAGGCATCGCCTCTCCACATAGCGGCGGGTGGTCGGCGTGGTGATGCTGGGGTCGGGACCTGCCCATGTCGCGACCAAGCCCGGACCTGCGCGCGCCACTCCAGATGTGACGATCGCCATCCATCGTCCGAGAGGGGACTCGTCGACCACTGGCCCACTGGGGATGCGTCAAGAAGCCGGTCACGCGGCAGGAGGCCCTCACCCCAACCCCGCTCCCAGTGCGCTGGGAGCGGGGCGCGTTGCGGCCCGCTCATGACCGGCGCCGTGCTCCCTTCTCCCTGCGCGCAGGGAGAAAGGCCGGGGCTGAGGGGCGTTCGGCACGTCCACGATCGGTTGTTGGACGCAACCGCCCACTGGCGTCGCTATTGACACTCCTCTGACGCCGCGCTAGGGTACGCGCCGGTTCCTCGAAGGCGCCGAAACGATCGGCAGCATCGGCCGTTGGCCCTGCGATGGCGCAGGAGCCGTACCCTCGTCGCTCAGCGTATGAGAAGAGGAGGTTTCCGTGGCTCGAAACGATCTTCGACCAATCGACCGCTTTATCGTCGACGCCGCGTCCGGCACGCTCAGCCGGCGTCAGGTCATGCAGCGCGGGGCCGCGCTGGGGCTGTCTGCCTCGGCGATCGGCGTTGTCCTGCATGGCGCCACGCCGACGGTCCTGGCCCAGGATGCCGCCCCGTCTGGCCAGATCGTCATCTCCCTCTCCGCCGAACCCTCGACCCTTGAAAACTGGAACGCCTACAGCCTCGACGGCCACCCGGTGCTGCGCAACATCTTCGAGGCGCTGCTCAACCGCGATCCCGCCACCAACGAGCTGGTCGGCGAGCTGGCCACCGGCTATGAATGGCAGGACGACCAGACCATCCGCTTCAACCTGCGCGAAGGCGTGACCTTCCACGATGGCTCGCCGTTCGATGCCCAGGTCGCCGTCGACGGGCTCAATTACACCTGGTCTTCGGAAAACGCCTTCGACATCATCCAGTTCATGGGGCCGCAGATCAGCGCGGCCGTCGTCGACGAGATGACCATTGACGTCTCAACGGAGACGCCGGACCCGATCCTGCCGGCGCGGCTCTACTTCTCGCCACTGCCGAATATGGTGCAGGTCAACGAGCGGCCCGATTCGCTGCAAAGTGAGGCGATTGGAACGGGGCCATACCAGTTGGTTGAGTGGGCGCGCGGCGAGCGCATCGTCCTCACCGCCTACCCGGAATGGTGGGGCAACGCCGATCCCGAGGCGGCTTTCGGCAAACAATCGATTCTGGACGTCGAGTTCGTCTGGCGGCCGGAGTCGACCGTTCGCGCCGCGCAGGTCAACGCTGGCGAGGCTCAGATCGCCCGCTTCCTGGCGCCGGACGACTGCGCGACCTGCCCGGTCTGCGCCGAGGCGCCGAGCGTGGAGACCATCTTCCTCCGCCTCGACACCATGCACCCCGTCATGGGGGACATTCGCATTCGGGAGGCGATCGGGCTGGCAGTCGACAAGGAGCGGCTCGTCGAGCAAATCTTCGGCGGCGGCCAGGTGGCGGCGCAACTCGTCGGCCCCTCGGCGGTCGGCCACAATCCCGATCTCACCGCGCTCGGCTTCGACATGGAGCGCGCCGCACAACTCGTCCAGGAGGCCGCCGCCGACGGCGTCCCCATCGACATGGAAATCAATGTGGCCGTTCGCCGTGGCGCCTACCCGCGCAACGAGGAGCTGGGCGAGTACGTCGCCAACCAATTGAACGAGATCGGTCTCAACGCCCGCACCGAGGTGATCGAGCACGCCGCCTACCAGGAACAGTACGTCATGAACTACGACGACATTCCCGAAGACCGCGGCTGGATCGGCACCCTCGGCCACGGCAACGAGATGATGGACGTCAGCCAGACCTTTTCCGGCTACTACCGCTGCGACGGCGGGGTCTCCACCTTCTGTGACCCGGAGATCGACGCGCTGACCGAGGAATCCTCGGTCATCACCGGCGAGGAGCGGGCCGCGGAGTTGGCCGCGACGACGGCAGCGTTCATGGAGCATATCCCGGTCATCCCCATCGTCCACCTGCCGTTCTTCTACGGTCTGGCCGAAAATCTGGTCTGGACGCCGCGCCTCGACGCCTTCATGCTGGTCAAGGAGATGTCGTACTCGGGGTGACAAGGTGACGGGGTGTCAGGGCGACAGGGGGCACGGATTCCGTCCGTTCTCCCTGTCACCTTGACACCCTGAAACCCCGTCACCCTCGTAGGAGCGCACAGCCATCGGCGCCTACCTGCTGCGGCGGCTCATTCATTCCTTTTTCGTGCTGCTGGGGCTCGTCGTGGTCGTCTTTTTCGTGACGCACCTCGTCGGCGACCCGGTCAATCTCATGCTGCGTCCGGAGGCCACGGAGGAGCAGCGCCAGGCGCTGCGCGAACGGCTGGGTCTGAACGATCCGCTGCCGGTCCAGTTCACCCGCTTCATCAGCGGCGTGGCGCGGGGGGATTTCGGCGACTCCCTCTGGCAACGGGTACCGGCCCTGCCCATCGTGCTCGACCGGCTCCCGGCCACGCTCTACCTCGCCTCCGTCACGCTGTTGCTGGCGGTGCCGTTATCCATTGTGCTGGGGATCATTTCGGCCATCCGCCCTGGGTCGGTGGTCGATCGCATCGTGACCGTGATTTCGCTGGGCGGCGTCTCCACGGCCGATTTCTGGCTGGGCCTGATGCTGATCCTCCTCTTCGCCGTGCGGCTGGGTTGGCTGCCGACCTCGGGCTACGGCGGCATCCAGTACGTGCTGCTGCCCGCGCTCGCTCTCGCGGTGCGCCCGCTGGGCCGCGTCAGCCAGGTGGTGCGTAGCGCGATGCTGGATCAGTTCAGCCAGCCCTATGTCACCACCGCGCGGGCCAAGGGGCTCACCGAGCGGGTCGTCGTCTATTTGCACACGTTGAAAAACGCCGCCATCCCGATCGCCACCCTTGTCGGCGACGAGGCGGCCTCGCTGCTCAATGGCGCGGTGGTCATCGAGACGGTCTTCGGCTGGCCGGGGGTCGGGATCCTGCTCATTCAAGCCATCGAGCGGCGCGATCTGCCCTTGATCGAGGCATCGGTGATCGTCATCGCGGTCATGATCGTGACGGTCAACCTCCTGGTCGACCTGACGTACTCGTTCATGGACCCGCGGGTGCGCTACGGATGAGCGGCATGGGCGAGGCGATTCGCACCGGATCAGCCGTTTCCCCCTGGGGCGAAGACCACACCGGTTTCTCCTCAGTGAGCGTGGTGCGTGCCTATAGCCGCGCGCTGGTTCACGACAAGCTCGCCCTGGTGGCCGCCATCTTCCTGGTGCTGCTGGTGCTCTCGGCGGTCTTTGCCCCGTGGGTCGCGCCCTTCGACCCGGACGAGCAGAGCCTGTTCATGCGCAATATGCCGCCCATGACCATGCCCGAAGACGGCGGCACGATTCCGCACATCCTCGGCACCGACCAACTCGGCCGCGACGAGCTGAGCCGGCTCATCTTCGGCGGCCGCATCTCGCTCGCCGTGGGGCTGGCCAGCGTGCTTATCTCCGGCTCAGTGGGGACGCTGCTCGGGCTGCTGGCTGGCTTCTATCGCGGGCACGTCGACGACGCCATCATGCGCCTGGTCGACATCCAGATGGGGTTCCCCTCGTTGCTGCTGGCGCTTTTCGTCCTCTACGTTGTCGGCGGCGGCGTCTGGAACGTCATCTTCATCCTGGCCGTCACCCGCTGGATGGTCTACGCGCGGGTCACGCGCGCGCTAGTGCTGTCCTACCGCGAAAACGTCTTCGTCGAGGCGGCGAAAGCGACCGGGGCCACCGACCGCCGCATCATCCTGCGCCACCTGCTGCCGAATCTGGCCTCGCCAATCGTGGTGCTGGCCACCCTCGAGGTTGCCTACGTGATCCTCACCGAGGCGGCGCTGAGCTTCCTGGGTCTGGGTATCCAGCCACCCATGTCTTCCTGGGGATTGATGCTGTCGCAGGGGCGGCAGTACATCACCACCGCCTGGTGGCTGGTGACCTTCCCCGGTCTGGCCATCCTGCTCACCGCCCTCTCGCTCAACCTGCTCGCTACCTGGACGCGCACCGTCTCGGATCCGACGCAGCGGTGGCGGTACATGGGACGGAGGCGGGAATCGTGAGTCGAAAGTCGAAAGTGAGGATCCAGCGCGGCCATGTCGCCAGCGTCTCCTGGCCGGATGCGCTGGTGTTTGGCGAAGGGGATGGGCGACTGCTGACGGTCGATGCCGTGGCACGGCGGATGGATGCATGGCAGGAGGAGCTGGGCGCAACTACGCTGCACTGGCGCGAAGTGCGGACACGGCACACCCAGGCCCGCACCTACGCCGCCCGGGACAACCCGCGCACCCATCAGCGGATCATCGACACGATCGACTGGGACGACTTCGCGGTCGTGCCGCGCCTGGCGCACGAACGGGGGATGCGCGCCGAACTGTACATTTCGGTGCAGGACGAAGGCCGCCCACTCCTCTCCAAACGGGAGCGACAGCGCAGCTTCCACAATGCCATGCATGGCCAGCATGTCACCTGGCAGACAATCTTCAGCCGCGCCAACCCGGAGTTCACCGTGGTCGACCGCGCGGGCGAAACCCGGCAGTGGGGCGTGCTCTGCTACGGCTACCCCGAGGTGCGCGAGCATTACCGGCGCCGCATCCGCCAGTACACCGAAGACTACGCGTGGGACGGTGTCTTCCTCTGTCTGCGCACCCAGGCGCGGCCGACGGCATTCGCGGACCAATTCGCCTTCAACGAGCCGGTGCGCGCTGCCATGCGCGAGCGCCGCGGGGTGGACATCCTCCACGAGGATTTCGACCTCGTCGCCTGGCGCCAGATACAGGGCGAGTTCTTCACCACGTTTCTGCGTGAGCTCCGCGCCGACCTGAAACCGTGCGGGATTTCCATCTCCGTCGGCGTGCAGCGCGGCGACATCATCGGCCCGCCCGTCGGCAACTGGCCCATCGAGTGGCGGACCTGGGCCGAAGAAGGTCTCATCGACTCGCTTGTGGTCGACCAGAACTCCTCGCAATGCCCCTCGATGTGGCACCAGCTCTGGCCGATGCACCGCGGCTACGGCTACCTCCAGAACCCCGTCGACAATCTCCACCTGCTGCCACTGGAGACGATGCTGCGCACCGACTACGGCCCTCTCGCGGAGCGAACGGGCATCGACCTGTTCGTGGCGCGGCAGTGGCACGACCGCTGCCCCGAAACAGAGGCGGCCCTGGTAGCGCAGCCTGGCGTATCCGGGCTGGTCTTCAGCACCTTCCGTCATGACAATCCAGGGTCGCTGGTGCGCGGCGACTTCCGAGCGTAGAACCGCCGCGCCCGTGTCATTCCGAGCGGCAGCGAGGAATCTCGGCGTCGCCGGGAGCGGATCAGCCTGGAGCCGAGATGCTTCACTTCGTTCACTTGCAGCATGACACCGTGGTGTGGTGGCTGAATCCTTCGCCTGAAGATGACGTAGAGGAGCAACAGTGAAAGTCGTCGACATCCGGCACACCGGCGTGCCGATCGCATCCCCCATGAAAAACGCCTACATCGACTTCAGCAAGATGGACGTCTCGGTCGTCGCGGTCGTCACCGATGTCGAGCGGGATGGGAAGCGAATTATCGGGTACGGGTTCAACTCGAACGGCCGGTACGCGCCAAAGGGGCTACTTGCCGAGCGGTTCATTCCTCGGCTGCTGGAGGCCGAGCCGCGCTCATTGCTGACTGAGGCCGGGGATAACCTCGATCCCCACCGCATCTGGGCCACCCTGATGACCGGCGAGAAACCAGGCGGGCACGGCGAACGCTCCGTCGCCGTCGGCGTCCTGGACATGGCCGTCTGGGACGCCGTCGCCAAGATCGAAGGGAAACCTCTCTGGCGACTCCTGGCCGACCGCTACCGCAACGGTGAGTCGGACGAACGGGTCTGGGTCTACGCCGCGGGCGGCTACTACGAACCGGGCAAAGATCTGCGCGCTCTCCAGAACGAGATGCGCGGTTACCTCGACATGGGCTACACCGCGGTCAAGATGAAGATCGGCGGCGCCTCGCTCGCCGAAGACCTGAAGCGCATCGAAGCGGTGCTGGAGGTCGTGGGCGCTGAAGGCTCGCGACTGGCCGTCGACGCCAACGGCCGCTTCGATCTCGAAACCGCGCTTGCCTATGCCGAAGCGCTGACGCCGTACGGTCTGCGCTGGTACGAGGAAGCGGGCGACCCGCTTGACTTCGAGCTGCAAGCCCGGCTGGGGGAGAGCTACCCTCACCCGCTGGCGACCGGAGAAAACCTCTTCTCCATGCAGGACGCTCGCAACCTCATCCGCTACGGCGGCATGCGCCCGGACCGGGATGTGCTCCAGTTCGACTGCGCCCTCTCATACGGCCTGGTCGAGTACCTGCGCACGCTTGAGATGATGGAAGCCCAAGGGTGGTCAAGGCGGACGGTCGTGCCCCACGGTGGGCACCAGCTCTCGCTGAACTTGGCCGCCGGGCTCGGATTGGGTGGCAACGAGTCGTATCCCGGGGTGTTTCAACCCTTCGGCGGCTTTGCCGACGCGATCCCGGTGGAGGATGGATACGTGAAGCTGCCGGACGCGCCCGGAATCGGATTCGAGGCGAAGGCGAATCTGTGGGCGGTGATGCGGGAGGTGGCGGGGTGAATTGCAGTAGTTATTGTGGCAACGCTCAGAGTAGGCTTGCTCATCAGGTTGGGCTCCAGGACACTTGCTGAAATGGCTCGGCTAGGATGCGCAATTTAACGAAGGAGGGAGCCAACTGTGAGCACTGTGAAACCACGCGTCACTCTCAGGCCCGGAGGCGACCCGGAGGCGGCGCCGTTAATTGGATTAGAAACCTATGACCCAGAAGCGGCGATTGCGGTGCTCAAGTCGTTCCTCGAGCAAGATGCCGACGAGCACCGAGCGATGCTTGAATTTCTCATGGACGCGCTCGATGAAGGACGACCGGAAGGTTTGAAGATCTTTCCTGATCGGTGATCGTTTTGCTCGACACCGGGCCGTTGGGACTGATCACGAGCTCCAAGGCTTCGCCCGGTGCTCGCGAGTCCAATGTCTGGCTTCAGTTTCTCCTGCGAGAGAACCATTTCGTCGTCATTCCCGAGATCGTCGATTATGAATTGCGCCGGGAGTTTCTGCGTGGTCGAATGACGAAGGCGCTCATCAACCTCGAAACGCTATCGATGGAGTTAACCTTCATGCCAATCACGACGCCCGTCATGCGCCAGGCCGCCGAGTTCTGGGCTGTTGCCTGTCAACGTGGCATGGCCACGGCTGCCGATCAGGCGCTGGATAGCGACATGATCCTCGCTGCTCAAGCCGTCCTTATTGAGCAAGAATGGGAGCAAGAGGTGGTCATCGCCACAACCAATGTCAGACATCTGGCCGGGTTTGCCACAGCGCGGGAATGGCGGGACATTCGGTAGACTCTGATCCCGGTCGCCGGCCCCAGTTTCCGAAGGGAGTGGACCATGAACGCCGACGACGTCTTCCGCTACGGTCACCTCACCCTGCTCGGCGCCGTCGAGGCATTCCCGATTGAGCATTGGGACACACCCGGTGTCTGCGGCGTCTGGTCGGCCAGAGATGTCGTCGCCCATCTCGCCTCGTACGAACTGGCGACGGGGGACGCGTTCGCCGGATTGCTGGGGGAGGACGCGTCATCCACCCTTGAGCTGCTACTGAGCCAGGGCGAGGCGTTCAACGAGCCTCAAGTCGAGCAGCGGCGCGAGCAGTCGCCCGAGGAGACGCTCGCCGAGTACACCGCGGCCTACGAGCGCACCGCCGCGCTGCTGGCGCGCATCCCGCTCCAGCAGCGCCGCCAAACCGGCCTCCTCTCCTGGTATGGGCCGGAATACGATCTCGAAGATCTCATCACCTACATGTCCTACGGCCACAAGCGAGAGCACAGCGCCCAAATCGCCGAGTTCTGCTGCGGTCTCGCGGGCTCCGCGGCCGGATGAGCCGGCGGCCACGCCCGATGGGCGCGGCGGGCCGTAGTCGAGAGCCAGATACGCCAAGAGGAGTGGAGAGATGCTGCGAACCCCGCTTTGCGACCTGCTCGGCATCCAGCACCCCATTGTGCAGGGGGCGATCTGGCCCGCCACCTCCCCGGAGTTGGTGGCGGCAGTCTCCAATGCTGGCGCGCTGGGCAGTATCGGCGCAGTGTTTGAATCGGCCGAGAGCCTCGGGCGGCAGATCGAGCGGGTGCGCGAATTGACCGAGCGACCGTTCGCGGTCAATCACGTCGTGCCGCTGCTGAACGAGGAGGCTTTCGCCCTCACCCTCGCCGCCAAACCCGCGGTCATCTCGTTCGCGTTGGGCGATCCCGGCGATCTCGTGGCGCGAGCGCACACGGCAGGGGCGAAGGTCATTCACCAGGTCCACACCGTGCGGCAGGCGCGGGACGTAGTGCGACACCGGGTGGACGCCATCATCGCGCAGGGCGGAGAAGCTGGCGGGCAGGGACTGGCGCAGGGGCCGAGCACGATGACCCTGGTTCCCCAAGTGGTCGACACGGTTGGAGGCATCCCCGTGCTGGCGGCCGGCGGCATCGCCGATGGCCGCGGGCTTGCCGCCGCGCTGGTGCTCGGGGCAGAGGGAGCCAATATCGGCACCCGGTTCCTCGCCACGCCCGAAGCCTCGGCGCCCGACGCCTGGAAGCAGGCGGTTCTCGCAACCGAATCTGAAGACGCGATCCGGTTTACCGTCTGGAAGGAGATCATGCCGGCCGCGAGCGGTTCCGACTACGACACGGTTCCCCGCGTGCTGCCCACCTCCTTCGTCGAAGAATGGCACGATCGCCCGGACGAGGCGAAGCGGGAGGCACAGCGGCTGCGCGACGAGATCATGCGCGCCGTGCGCGAAGGGCGGACGCACGAACTGCTGCCGTTTTCTGGGCAAACGGCGGGCATGGTCCGCGACATTCTTCCCGCTGCCGAGGTCGTCAACCGTATCGTCGCCGTCGCCGAGTCGGCGCTGAAATCCGGCGCCGCGCTGACCGGGTAGGATTCAGCGCGGCGCTAACCTGCTGCGCGCGGAAGATCCTTTTCCCGCCCGCGTCACATCAGACGCGGCGATAGGCTGCCATAGCGGCGACACCGAGCACTGCCGCCGCCAGCGCCGCGAGGATGACGAGTCCTCCGCTTGAGTTGGCGAGCGCTGTCGTTCCAACGCCGGTGCGAGGCACCTGCTGCACGGGTTGGGCCGCGGCCCCGGCCGCTTCCGCGTCCGCCGGAGCCGCCGCTTCCGCATCTGCAGGGGCCGCCTCCTCTGCGGCAGGAGCGGCCTCAGCCGCAGCGCCATCGGTGACCGTGACCGTGCCGGTCATCTGCGGGTGGATTTCGCAGAAATAGGGAAAGCTGCCCGCCGTGGCGAAGGTGTTGCTGAAGCTGCCGCCTGGCTGCAACGTGCCGGAGGCAAACGCGCCGTCATTGGCGGTCGCGGTGTGGGGCGCCCCGCCGGAGTTGGTCCAGGTGACGGTCGCGCCCACGGGGACTTCGACCGCCGCCGGCTCGAAGGCAAAGTCGACGATATTGACGGCCGCTCCGTCCTGTGCCACCACGCCGCGAACCCCCAGGAAGAGCGTGGCGACGCCGATAGCTGTCAGCACGACGATGAACGTCCAATAGCGACCGCGAAACGATTCCATCGCGTAGTCTCCTCTCAGCAGAGGCGAAATGAGGCGGATCAGTCGATCCGCCCCCGGCACGCAGTTTCCGTGCCAGACGTTGCGCTCATGGCGGAACTGCCTCGGGCAAAACTCATACCCACGGCGCACGCTCGCTCCGCCCCCGTCACAAGCGCTGCAGCTCCATCACCGCCCGCGCCACAATCACCACACCGGAAGCGGTGACCGCCAGCGCGGCGGCAGCCGGGGCGAACCGCAGCAGTCCGGCCAGCCGGCCG
This sequence comes from uncultured Chloroflexia bacterium, assembly GCA_963762985.1. Lineage (GTDB taxonomy): Bacteria > Chloroflexota > Chloroflexia > Thermomicrobiales > UBA6265 > JACCXM01. Next base: position 20,431 of record CAVXMK010000022.1, on the reverse strand, counting down.
CCCACGGCGCGGCGCTCGAAAAACCGCCCCGCATAGAGGAAGAGAAGTCCGACCCCGGTCAGCGTCGCGGCCAGACCGATGCTGAAGGCGATCACCACCAGCACCCCGAATCCGGCGCGCCCCACCGCGACCGCCCCCAGCAGCGCCAGCAGCGCCGAGGGGCAAGGGAGCAGCCCGCCGGAGATCCCCAGCGCCAGCAGATTGCGCCACGTCACGCGCTCCCCTTCCGCCCCGGGTGGCAGATGGCCGTGGGTGTGCCCGTCGTGCGAATGGGCCAGCCCGTGCGCGTGGGCGTACTCGTGGTCGTGGTCGTGGTCATGATTGTGGTGGTGGTCGCGCGCATGGTCGTGATGGTGATGATGGTGGCCGAAGGCCGGGAGCCCAAGCAGCCGCTGGCGCAGGATGGTCAGCCCGAGCGCGGCCACCAGCAACCCCGAAACCAGGCTCAGCCACGGGTAGAGCTGCTCCGGCAGGATGGTGCGCGAGGCGAAGAGGATCACCAGCCCCAGCGCCAGCACCCCCGCGGTGTGCGTGATCGTCACCGTCAGACCGAGGAACAGGGCGTGGCGCGGCGTCCCGCGGCTGCCGATCAGATAGGCGCCGACGACGGTTTTCCCATGCCCTGGAGAGAGGGCATGCACGGCGCCCCACGCCGCGGCGGCTACCAACGCCAGCAGGATCCCGGTCGTCGAGAGATCGCCGCCGTTGACGATCGCGCCAAGCCGCTCACCAATCCCGGCCGATGCTGACGCGCCCCCGCCGGCCTCGTCGGTCGCGGCCGGGGCACCGGGGACGATGTCGTAATCAAACGTGACCGCTCGCTCCTCGAGCGGGCTGGAAAGCAGATCGTCCGGGTAGGAGCGCAACCCGTCCGACTGGTCGGCAGACAGGACCGCCGCATCGCCGAGGCGCAATCCCGGTCCGTGGGTGACGACGATCTCGCGCCACCCGAGCCGGTCGCTGGCGTAGTCGTTGCGAAACGCGAGTTGGCCAGTCGTGGCCGACGAGGGGAGATCGGCGGCGAGCGTCGCCTCAATCCGCGTGGTATCCAGCCCTGCCTGACCGGGGACGACGGCGAGCGACCGCTCACGGACGCTCAGCGGCAGCTCCGTTGCCCCGGCAGTGAGATGCATCGCCGCAACGATCTCGGCCAGCTTGGCATCGAGATAGGCGTCGCGCTCTGCGGAAGTGATTTCGCCATTGCCGTCGCTGTCGAGCAGCGGCGCGTCGGCGACGGTCGGCAGCTCGGCGAGGTCGAGCACATAGCTCAGCCGCGCCTCGCCCTCCTCCACAACGATCCGGGTGTACTGGTTGACGCTGAAATTGCCCAGGGGATGCGCCGCCGCGTTGGCTGCCGGCAAGAGCGCGAGCAGCGCGACGACCAGAACGGCCATCGTCCGCATCGCTGAGATCGGCCGGCGACTGGCGCTCATCGCATTGCCTCCTGAGCCTGGAGCCGCTCCAGCGTGGCGCGGGCCTCCGGCGCGTACCGAACCGAAAAGTGCGGGTTGAGGTCGAGTGCATCCTGGAGATGGGAGATCGCCTCGTCCGTCTCGCCGCGCTCAGCGGCGATCATCCCGGCGTGGAAGAGCATCAAGGCGTTGCGCGTGCCCAGGCGGAGCGCTTCGTCACTGGCTGCCGCCGCGCCCTCGAGATCGCCACCGCGGTAGAGCGTCCAGGCCAGCACATCCCAGGCGACGATGCTCGGCCGCGCGGCAACCTGCGCCCGCGCCCGTTCGACGGCCTTGGGCAAGTCCTCCGCTTTGCCGTGGTCTGCCGTGAATAACGCCAATTCGAGATCGGTATTGACGCCGTTCGCGGATTGCAACTGCTGGATGGCCGCGACCAGGGCGAATTGCGCCTCTGCTTCCTCGTGGCGGCCGGCCGCGCCTAACACGTCGCCGTAGGCCGCGACGTACTCGGCGAGCGGGAATCGCGCGCACCGCGTCGGCATACAACTCGGCGGCGCGATCGAGATCGCCATTGGCGGCGACAACTTTCGCCTGACCGGCCACGGCCGGGGCGTAGTCTGGTACGGCCGCGATGCGCCGCCGCGTAGTTGCGGTTCCGGCCTCGGCCAGGAACACCGTCGTCGAAATGAAGGTTTCCGAGCTGCGACATACACCCAGGCGATGTTTTCGGCATAGCTGGCTCCGGCGGTCGCGGCCTGCTCCATGGCCAGCAGGGCGCCCTCGCGGTCTCCCATCAGCTCGCGCAGGTAGGAGACGCGGGAGTAGGAGGCCAGATCGGGCCGGAGATCGACCATCGTTTGGATCGTGTCGACCGCCTCGTCGTAGTGGCCGAGCTCGATCTGGGCGTCGCCGATCACCCCGAGCGCCGGCGCGTGGTGGGGTTGGCCGCGTGCGCTTGCTGCCCCCAATCGAGCGCTTCGGCGAACTGATGGCGGGCCAGGGCCAGTGTGCCCAGCCCGACCAAGGCGTCCACGTCGTCGCCGTCCGCGGCGAGCGCCTGTTCGAACAACATTTGCGCTTTCGGGTAGTAGGCGGGGTCACCTGTCTCGCGCGCCTTTTGCAGATACGCCTGGCCCAGCATCGTGGCGGCCAGACCGTGGGTTCGCTCGTCGCCGTGGCGCAGGGTGTCCTGAAGGGAGCGGATGCGCGCGTCGAGGATGGTCTCTTCGCGCTCCGGCAATCCGGCCAGGGTATCGATGGCCGATGGCCCCGCCGGGTCGACCGACCCGGCTCCGGAGACGTTGTCCAGCAGCGGCCGGATATTGAGCGCGCCGGAGATGAGGGCGACCGCCGCGAGGACCGCGACGATGAGTCGGGGCAGCGGTCCGACCGATGTGCGCCTCTGGTGTGAGATGTTCCCGCCATGGCGATGAACCTTCCGGGTGGCGGCCGGGCGAGGCGATCAGCTCTCGCCCGGCCTCCCGGCGTCCGCCCGACGCTGGGTCGATGGGATGTCCGGTCCTTAGCCGGTGATGTCCCCACAGGCGATGTACTCGGTGATGTTCTCTGCCGATTCGTGCGCGTTGATGGCGTACTGGTTGCCCAGGAGCTCGTCGATCGACAAGTCGACCGTCGTTTCGCTCATGCCGCTCGCGTCGATGTCGCTCAATGCAGCAGACGACCTCGCCCAGAACGGCGCAATTGCCGAAGTGGATATGCACCGGGTGCCCGCCCGTCGCTCCCTCGACCATCAGCGAAACCTGGGTTCCGTCCGTCGGTCTCGGTGAGGGTCGCTTCGCCACTGATCCCGGATCCGCTCAACTCGTTCAACGGAACCGAGATCGAGCGCATCTCCGGCGTCGCGGCGGTCTTCGGCTTCGGCCGCGCCCGCGCCGGTCATGGCGTGGTGCAGGTGCTCGAAGCCTTGGTGCGGGGTGCCCACGTAGGGGAACTCCGCCAGGAACGGCACATCGTTGGCCGGCACACCGTCACCGAGTTGACCGTTGGCCGCATTCTGGAATTCCTCGCCGAGGAGGAAGCCCGCCGCCACGCGCAGCTCGATGTCGACGACCTCGTCTTCCAGCCGCCGGCCGTTGGGAAAGCCGGCATTGTCGCCGCCAATGACGCCGAGCGGATTGACCGTTTCGGCCGGCGGGATGCCCATATTGAGGCGCAGCATCTCGCTCGGGGTGACGGTGGCAAGCTGATTGAGTCCCCGGCACGCCCGTCAGGAAGACCGTGACCAGGTCGTCGCGGCCCGATTCCGGCACCGGCTGCAACGCGTCTCCATAGAGCAGGTTCAGCAGTTTGGCCAGCTCCGGATCGGTCACCGCGCCCAGGAACTGGGCGTCGTTGCCGGGGATCGAGGAGTTGAAGAGATCCTTGGCCCCGAGGGGCGCCACGACCTCATTGACCAGCGGCATGCCGAGGCGCGAAACCTGCACCAGTGGGCCGGACGCCTCGCTGGCTCCCGGGCTGAGCACCGTGGTCGAGTGCCGCAGCGACGTCGTCCAGACGCCGATCGACGCGTTGTCGGCTTCCGCTCCAGATACCACCTGGCCGTCGTGAGTCAATTGCTCGATCGGCACCTTGAGCGCCAGCACTTGGACGTTGAGCCCGGCCAGATCGTCGATACCGCCGCCGGCGTTGCCCGGCAGCTCGCGGATGGTGAGCAGGTCGCCGATGCCGCCGAGATCGGCCCAGAACGGATCGTCGCGTTGTCCGGCGAAAACGGTCATGCCGTCGCCAACATCGAAGATGGCTTCGGAGGCCAGGGCCTCGTACTCCGGCGTCGACTTGGGACCGATGTTGACCGGCGGGGTCATCAGCCCGCTGGCAATCTCGGTCAGCACGCCGCCGCGTCCCTCGGAGAGGGTGTAGGTCTGGCGGACGTTGAGGTTCGAGCTATCGAGCGAGTCGATCGGCCCGGAGTTGTAGAGGAACGAGTTCGGGTTGGCGATTTCGGTCGAGAATTCCCACTGGTAGAGGACATCCTCCACCGCGTCTCCGTTATTGTCGATATTGATGCGATAGGTGACGTCGTCGCCGAAGCGATAGTAGTTCGGGAATCCGGCCGGATCCTGCATCGGGTAGTAGGCCGCGATGAAGGTGACGGTCTCCGGGTCGTCCGGGCTGACGAAGGCGTAGAGATCGGTGGCGTCGGCCACCGGATCCTCGCTGATGAGGGGGGCTTCCCGGTGACTGGACGCGTCGCCGGGGACGGCGCCCAGATTGAACACCGAGGAGACCCCGACCATGGCCGCAAGGGCCAGACCGAGGTGGGCTGCGGTGCGCGTTCGCAAGTGCATGACTGATTCTCCTCTGCGATGGCGGCGTCCATGCTCGTGTCGCCGCCTGGCCCGGCGCGTGCCGGGGCCGATTGCCTTCGTGTCGAGCCGTGCCGAGGCCACGACCCGCGGGGAGCAACGGAGGGGAGCGGGCTCCCGTGGCGCGCGGAGGCGACTCCTCCGCGCTTCAAAGGTTTCGCGCGTCATGCGCTGGATCCTTTCCGGTCCCGGCCCCGCGAGGCGCCGTCTGCCGTGTCGATCCTCGTCACCCGGTCATACGGGTTACCCTGGTGTGGTGGATCAATTGGACGAGGTGCAGCCGGGCGAGGGCAGGACCGGCGCCAGCGAGCTCTGCCACTCGCCAAGATCCCGACGCAGCCGCTGTAAGCCGAGCCGGATGCGGCCCTTGACCGTGCCGAGCGGCGCCTTGCGTCTGCTCGGCAATCTCGCGATGGGACAACTCCGCGAAGTACGCCAACTCAACCGCGCGCCGTTGTGCCAGAGGCAGGAGGTCCAGGGCCGCGTGCAGCCGGCGCGCCTCCGCGGCCATGGTCGCCAGGGCGGCGACATCGTCCTGGCGTCGGGTGAGGGTTTCGGCCTGGATCAGCGCGGATTGCCGCCGTTGTCGCGAGTTGGCGCGCACGCAGGTGATCGATTGCCATGTTGCGGGTGATCGCCAGGAGCCAGGGCTTCGCCTGCCCGCGTTCCGGGCGAAACGTCCTGGCGGCTCTCCAAACGCTGAGAAACGTATCGTGGACGGCGTCTTCGGCGGCGTGTGGATCTCGCAGGAGGGCGAAGGCGACCCCAAACGCGTCGCGCCGATAGCGCAGGAACAACTGGTCGAGCGCCGCGGCGTCACCGGTCGCCACGGCGGCGATCAGCGTCGCGTCGTCGCGGCCGCCGGTTCCGATGTGCCCCGGAATCGGGTCTCCAGCGCGCGGGCTGCTATATGCGATCCGTGCAGCGTGGGCCGGGGTTGCTGGCCGGGAAACCATTGTCGATTACCTCCAGGTAGCGTCTGCCACGATCCGGTTCTGGTTCTGGTTCTGGAATCGAGCCTAGATCGATCGGAACTACCACGCGACGGGAGAGATGCCGGGATGAACCCCAGGAAAATTCCCAGGCTTTTGCTCATGGCGTTCTTTCACGTTGCGTTGATCCGGTCCGAATCGCGGCGCGTAGTCACTGTCGGTCGTTCCGAGACAAGGGGCCGGGGCAGCAGGACGACAGTGGAGGAACGCTGTCCCGCCAGGAGGCCAATCGTCGGTGGACTACGGATCGCAGTTGGTTATCGGTTCAGAGACCGGGAGGCGCCGCGCCGGTGCAAACCCTTGGCGTGCGGAGAAACGCCCTGAGGCGCGCGGCGCCTCCATGGCGATGACGCTGATTGCCGCCAAAACGGAACGAGAGGATTTCAAGCAAGCTGCGGAGGACGCGCGAGCGGCGCTAAGAGCCGCGGTGTTCGCTGCAGCCGAGGCATTCCAACGCGCCGTTCGCATGGCCGAAGCAGTGGATGAGTCGTTGGCCATCCTCGAAGCGACGCAAGGCGTGGTCGCCAGGTCGCCGGCCCATCGGGCAACGAGTCTGGCCCAGTCGCTCAGTCCGCGCGAACAGGAGGTGCTGGCGCTGGTGGCCGCGGGGCGCTCCAACAAGGCGATCGCGGAGGAGCTTTACGTGTCACCAAACACCGTGAAAACCCATGTCGCTTCGCTGTTGAACAAATTCCAGGTCGACAGTCGCACCCATTTGGCGGCCATCGCGGCCCGGCAGGAAGGATCAACATCTGTTTGCGCCGCGAGCGATGTCGTGATCCAGCAGTGAGCGCGCTACGTATTGATGGCGAATCGACCCGTGGTGGTTGGCCGTAGGAAGTCCGAGTGCAAGTGAGGGTTCGAGATGCCAGCAAGAGATTTCGGACATGTTGGCGCCTGGTCTGGCCACCAGGACACCCGCGGTTGCGGCTCGAAGCGGCGCCGCGTGTTGATCGGAGGGTTGGCGATCGTTGTCGCGCTCGCGGTCGGGGGTGAACCGGACGTCGAGCGCGCTGCCGCTCAGGCGAATTGCCAAACCCCATTCCTGGTCTTCACCGACCCGGCAAACCCCGGAACGACCTCGCAGAGCGGCGACGTCGCCGTGACGCGCGACAGCGGGTTGCTGGGCGACTACCGGGGCGACGGGCGCTTCGCCGGCTACACCATCGCCGGAGCGCAGGACGCCATCGTCAACACCGCCAGCGGCATGGCCCGCGTGCAGGGCCAGTTCGTCGCCACCAGCCCCGGCGGCGGCTCGTCGATCACCGTCTCGTACACGGGCCAGGTCGATTTCGGCGCCGGCATGGCGCGGGGGAACTTCGTCGTGGTGGGTGGGACGGGGGACGACGCCAGTTACCGCGCCTCGGGCACGATCGAGGGCACGGTCATCGCCCCTGCCACGCTGGATGGGGTGGATATCGGTCTCTGTTGACTTCCCTCAACTGGCGACGGTTTCGGCTGCGAGCTCGGCATCGAGATGGGCGCGCAGGGAATCGAGGGGATTCCCGATCGGGACGCCGGTTTCGGCTGAGATGCGCTGTGCCGCATCGGCCATGGAGAGTTGACCAACGGAGACCGCGGCGTAGTCGCCCGAGCGGGCCAGCTCGCGCAATCGGGCGGAGACCGCCGCCGCGTACTCCTCCGTCCGGCCCGCCATGACCAGCTCGAACGTGCCGGGGATGACTTCGACCGTGATGTCGGGCTCCTGACCCGCTTGCCGCGCGTAGTCGCGCCAGCGGCGCATCGTGCCGTCGACCGTCGCCGGGTTCGTGAACAGGAGCAGGTGCGGCGACGGCTGTTGCAGGAGGTGGGCGAAGAACGGCTCGTCGATCTTGATGATCGGCAATGCCAGATCGCGCGGCTCGTCGGGGAGCATGGCGATGTAGTTGGTGCAGGTGATGAGGATGGCGTCGAGCCCGCACGAGGCCATCCACCCGAGCTGCCGCCGCACCTGCTGCTCGGCCTGGTCCGAAGCGAACCCGGCATCCCCTCCAATGCGCCGCATCAGCCCCGGATCGACGAAATGGAGCAATTCGACCCGATCAGCATCGACGATGCCGTCAATGTACGGGATGTTGGAATGGTGCATGTGCAGGCAGCCGATGCGGATCTTCGCCTCTGCCACGGTATGCCTCCTCGCCCAAGTTCGCCATTGCCAGCCAAGGCGGCACGATACCCCGGACGCCGCTCGCCGCGCCGGCAATGCACCAGCCCGCGATCCCTGTCGCGATGCCCGCGGCCTCATCGTGCGGCCCGATCATCTGGGCAAAGATCCGGCGAATCAGACCTCGATCAGCCCGCGCGCGTAGGCGATGCGCACGGCGTCGGTGCGGTTCTGGGCACCAAGTTTGCCGAGCATGTTGGCGACGTGGAATTGGGCGGTCTTGGTGCTGGTCCCGAGCTCGACGGCGATCTCCTTGTCCGCCAGACCCTGGCCGACCAGATGGAGTACCTCCTGCTCGCGCGGGGTCAGGCGTTCAGCCTGGGTGACCGTGCCGGCGAGCTTGCCTGCCACCAGCGGAGTGAGGTAGGCACCGCCGCCACCGACCGTGCGCACCGCTGCGGCCAATTCGTCGCCGGTCGCGTCCTTGAGGAGATAGCCATGCGCGCCGGCGCGCAGCGCCTGCAGCACGATTTCGTCCTGGGCAAAGCTGGTCACGACGATGATTCGCGTCGGCAGGCGCATGCGGGTCAGCCGGGCGATTGTCTCGACCCCACCCAGCTTGGGCAGACGCAGATCGATGAGCGCCACCTCGGGCTGCAGGGCTGCCACCAGGCGCACCCCTTCTTCACCGTCCGCGGCCTGCCCGATCGTGGCCATATCGGGTTGCGCGTCGAGCAGGGCGGCCAGACCGGTGCGGGTGGCCGGATGGTCGTCGACCACGACGACGCGGTATGTGGCCTGCTCGGGGGCTGACGCCGCTTCGGGTCGCGGGCTCCGGCACGGCCGCGGGGTACAGCACCGCCGCCACGATCGTCGTGCCGGGGCCGTTGCCGGGACCGCTGTGAACCTCCAGGCTTCCGCCAAGATGCCGTAGCCGCTCCGCCATGTTCAAGAGTCCGAAGCCGCCGCTCGGCGTGGGACCGTGTCCCAGCGCCGCGGGATTGAAGCCGCGGCCGTCGTCCGCGACCGAGAGTGAGACCCCTTCTTCGCCAAATTCCAAACGAACCTCGATGCGCGAGGCCTGGGCGTGCCTACGTGCATTGGCGATGGCTTCCTGCGCGACACGCAAGAGCGCGAGCTGGACGTCTCCCGCCAGCGGCCGCGCCGCGCCAGAGACGACGAGGCGGCAGGGCAATCCGGCGCGGCCTGGGTCGGCTTCGGCTCCTAACGCCTCGACCAGCGAAGCGGTCTCGAGCGCCGCGGGACCGAGATTCCACACTGAACGGCGCGCCTCCTCCAACGCAGCCCTCGCGTTGGCCTCTGCCGTGCGTAGCTCGGCGTCGGCGCGGATAGGGTCGTCCCCGATCGAGCCGCGCGCGGCGCGGATCTGGAAGGTGAGGGTCAGGAGCGACTGGGCGAGGGTGTCGTGGATCTCGCGCGCCAGGCGGTTGCGCTCCTCGACGATCCCGAGGTCACGGCTGGCCGCGTAGAGCCGGGCGTTTTCGATGGCGACCGCCGCCTGCCTGGCCAGGTTTCCCAGCAGCTCGATCTCGCGCTCGCCGAACCGGCGGCCGGGGTCGTTGCCCGCCACCCCGAAGGTGCCGATGATGTCTTCCTGCCACCAGATGGGCACGGCGATCCACGGCCCCAGCTCGATGGAAGGCCGAGTCGGGGAGCGGCCGGGCGAGTTCGTCGTAGCGTTCGACGATCACCGGGCCGCGGCGGGCGATGACTTCGCCCATCAGCCCGGCGCGGGACGGGATGCCGCGCGCGGCAAGCCCTTTCACTTCCAGATTGTGGGTCACGACGAGACGGCGGGGAGCGTCCGCGTCTGTCCCGACCAGGCTGAGGGCCCCGGCGTGGGCGCCGAGCAGAGAGACGGCGCTGGCGACGACGCGCCCCAGCAGCGCCTCCAGATCGAGTTCGGAGGAGATCGACTCCACCACATCGCGCAGGGCGTCGAGCTGCCGCAGGGCATCGGTAAGTTCACGGTTCTGCGCGGCCAGATCGCGCGCGCTCGTCGCGGCCTCGCGCAAGGCCGCGTCTCGCTCGATCTGGGAGGCGATAAGCCGCGCCATGATGCGCATGGCATCGACCTCGGACTGGTCCAGGTCGAGTACGCGCCGGTCGTGCGCGCAGAGGGTGCCGAAGACCCGGCCATCGCCCAGCACGATCGGAACGGAGATGTAGGAGCGGGTGCCGACGAGGAGTTTGCCCGGCAGCTGGCTCCAATGAGGATCGGCATCGGCATCATGCACCACGAGCGGGGCCAGCGATTGCAACACCGTATCGCAGAACGTGTGGGCGCGGGGCACGGTGATCGGCGTCTGGATGCCGAGACCCATGCGGTCACAGGCATGGGAGATGACGAGGTTGTCGCCATCCAGGCGGTGGATCATGGTCAGGCTGATACCGGCCAGATCGGCCAGGAGCGTCAATGTGCCATTGATGGCGTCATCGAGCGAGGCAAATGGCGTGGCGGCGTGTGCGGCCAGTACCGCCAGCCGTCCGGCGGGCAGGCGTTCGGCCGGCACAGCGATTGAGGAAGTCATCAGCGAAGCCACTCCGACGTCACATGGCGGGTTCGCGTCACCGCGCATGCGTTCGTGGGTGGTTATTGTACCGACCCATCGCCGATTCCGGGCGTCGCGGGTTTCCCGTGGCCTTCCGGCGTGCCGCGGCGGCGTGCGGAACGGGGTCAGCGGCCCACAGATTTATGGTTCATCCGGTGTTGACAGCGGGGCAAGGCATGATAGTCTTGGCTGGCGAACATTCGTTCGCTCCCCGCAACCGAACGTATCGCGGAGCATTCCGCTCGCGCGGAGAGGAGTCTGCTCGTGCCGAATCCGATCGTGCATTTTGAGATCATGGGGTCTGACGGGCCGAAGTTGCAGGGGTTCTATCGGGAACTGTTCGGCTGGAAGGTCGACACCGAAAACGAGTGGCAGTACGGCATGGTCGAAACCGGCGGCGAAGGCGGCATCAACGGCGGCATCGCCGGCACGCAGAACGGCGACACCAACCGGGTCACCATTTACGCCTCTGTCGACGACCCACAGTCCTACCTCGACAAGGCCGAGCGCCTCGGCGCCACGACCCTGATGCCGGTGACCGACATTGGCGGCATGGTCATCGCCATGTTCCGCGACCCATCCGGCAATGTCACCGGAGTGGTCAAAGACAGCGCCTGAACCCAGCTGTCAAGCTGAGCCTACGAGTGAAGCATCTCAGCTTTGGGACATCGACGCTGCGCATGAGCCGAGATGCTTCACCCCGGTCATGTGCCGCATGCCCCTGTGCCTGGCCGCACTGACAGAACCTGCCACGTCTCAAGTCAGCTCCGTGTGGCCCGGCCCTTCGCCGTCGCGGCGCTGCTGGTGCTCAGCGTCTTGACTGTCTGAGTCGCCGCGTCCGGGGGAGTCTCCACCAGCGCAACCGGCAATGGATCGAGCACCTGTGGCACCACCACCACCCGCTCCAACAGGAAGTCGAAGACCACGCGGATTACGGCCAGGATCGGCACCGCCATCAGGGCACCCCAGATGCCGGCGATCTGCCCACCCGCGATCACCGCCAGGAAGACGAAGAGCGGAGAGACGCGGATGGCGTTCCCCTGCACGCGGGGGGCGATGAGGTTCCCATCGACGAAGTTGATGACCACATACGTCAGCGCGGTCAGGATCCCAACCGTCGGTGAGACCGTAAAAGCGACGATGGTCGCCGGGATGCCGCCGATGTACGACCCCACGAAGGGGATGATGGCCCCGAGCGTGGTCCAGATACCGAGCAGGATGGCGTACGGGACGCCGAGGAGGGTGAGCGCCACCGTGGAGGCGACGCCCTGGAAGGTGAGGGAGACGAGCAGTCCGGTGAGGTAGCGGGAGAGGGCATCCACCACGTCGGTCCAGAGCACAAGCGCGTCGTCGCGGTATTGCACGGGGAGGAAGCGGATCGAGCCCATTCGGAACCGCTCCCCGTCGGCCAGGAGGTAGGCGGCAATCAGGATCACGCTGAGGGTGGTGAAGACCCCGCCGACCGTGCCGGAGAGGGTGTCGAAGGAACGCGCCACGATCCCTTCCAGCAGCCCTTCGGCCCGCGCTGCCCCGTTGCGCTGCAACTCAGCCATGGCTTGGTCCGGCGACGTGTCCAGGAGCCCCTTCTCGTCGAGGTTTTCCACGACGCGGCGCGCCCACCCATACGCGTCGTCCAGCACCCGGGGCGCCTGATCCGCCAGACTCGCCAACTGCCCGACCGCTAATGGCACGAGCACAATGGCGGCCACGACCAGGATAGCGAGCATGGCCAGCACCACCACCGCGATGGCGATGCCGCGGGGGATAACGCGGCTGAGGAACCGCACCGGAAACGAGAGCACGAGTGCGACGGCCATGCCGGTGATCAGCAATCGGGGCAGGGTGGGCGCCTTCCAGAACAGGAGCAGGACCAACCCCAACACCACCGCCAGCATCACGTTGCGCGTGCGCGGCGAAATGGGAATGTGGGTCAACTCGGCGTGCATGGGCGGCCTTTCTCGCGGCGTGGTCCGCTGGCCGGCATGGCGCCGGTCGCGGCAGGATCGTCGTGTGAGCAGGACGCTACCACGTCGTGCCGGGTACCGTCAGAGACCGTGGCCGAAGTCGGAGCTGAAGGTGTATTCGTTGCTGCTCCATGGCGTGCGCCAGGTTTCGTTGGCGAACCGTTGCGGAGCGAAGGGGCGTAGATCGAACCAGGCGGGTCCGTGGCCGGGATGGAGCAGCACATCGGCCACGGCTTCGGCGACGGCAGGACCCTTCTTGAACCCCGCGCCGCTGAACCCCGCCATCAGATAGAGCCCGTCCGGACCGGCGGCGCCGATGAGGTGGAGTATCCCGAGGAGTACGACTATGGGCCGTGGGCATCGCGCATTGAGGACTTGCGCGTAGCGTTGGCGACCCTGCTCGGGCGCGAGGTCGACCTGATCATGCCCCGAGCCATTCGCAAGAAGTCCTTTCTGCAATCGGTTAACGAAACCCGGGGAATCTTGTATGCGCCCTGAGATACTGGGGCTGCTTGTGGATATCCGGGATGCAGCGAGGTTTATTGCCGAGGATACCGCTGGCGCCTCGTATGAAGAGTTCTTGCGCGACCGGCGAATGCGGCAACTTGTCGAACGCAACCTGACGATCATCGGTGAAGCCAGCAACCGATTGCGCCGGTGTGACCCAGAAGTGGCGCAACGCATGACGGGCATTCAGCGCATCATCGGCATGCGCAATGTCATGGTGCATCGCCATGACGTCATCGACTATGAGCGCGTCTGGCATGCCATCCAGGAAACGTTGCAGCCCTGCGCGCGGAGATCGACGCATCGTTGCCAGAGGATGCTCGCTGACTTGAAACGCGGTTGAAGCTGACGGCACACTTCCTTCCCTGTTCTGGCTACCGCGGCCTGGGAATCTCTGCGAACTCCAACCTCTCGCGAGTCCCATCCGGCAAGCTCCGCCCCCGCGACGTAGGTGCTCTGCAAGAACGCCATCAGCGCCGCCTCCGGATCGTCCGCGGTTCTGACGGCGTCGTACGGCAGCAGAAATTCGCGCATCTCCGCGCTCCAGAACGCCGCGTCCGGCTTGACCGTCGCCTCCGGGTAGCCGTCCGTTTGCGGGTAGATGTAGGCGTAGAAGGCCGGGTAATCGACCGGGCCGCTTCCGGGCCAGAAACCGCCGGCCCAGTTCTCCTCATCCTCGGCGACGCGGAAGATGTAGCCGCCTGGTGGTGGGTCGGCCGGCCGGCCGCTGTGGCGGGTGGCGGCGAGGTCGAATGAGCCCCAGAACCAGTGGACCGGGCTGGCCTTGCCGCGAAACAAACTGCGGTGCTCGGCCATCACCCGCGCCGACGACACGAGGATGCGCCACCAGCGGTTGACGGTGTGTGGATCGTAGCTGTCGTGGGTGGTGTCCTGGTCGAAGGGAATGGGGTGGGGGAGTTCCTGCGGCATGGGGTCGATCTGGACGGCGATACCGAGGGCTTCCAGGCAGCCCATGGTCTCGTCGTAGAAGTGGGCGACGCTGCGCGGGTACAGCGGGATTGCCTTGCGCCCGCCCTCGCTGGTGAGCAGCGTGAAGTTGTGATCGATGAAATCGAAATCGGCCTGCAGGGCGCCATCCTCATAGGGGAGCATCCCGGTAGTCAGGCCGCGCGGGGTGAGGCGCAGCGCCGTGTGCCAGAGCTCGTTCTGGAAAGGGGCGAGCTCGACTTTCAGCTTGCCGGCGATCTGGGTCCACATGTGCAGCGTATCGCGGGTAGCGGACCACTCGTCGAGGGGGAGGTGTGGCCAACCTTCCTCGCGGGAATGGGAGCGGCGGGCGGCGTGATCGGCGATGGGCATAGGGTGATTCTCCGTGGACATCGGTCGTTCGGTGCGACCGTACGAAAGGACCGTGACGCGTCGTGGCATACTAGCAACCAGCATGCGTCTGCGGACGGCGACGGCCCGACGCAATGCATCTCGCCGACGTAGCTCAATGGCAGAGCAGCTGTTTTGTAAACAGCAGGTTAGGAGTTCGAGTCTCCTCGTCGGCTCCCAGAAAACCGCGGAATAGCGGCAAAAATAGACCGCAGTGGCATCGCGGCCCACCCCGGCCTCACCTCTTGACCGCAGTTCTGACCGCAGTTTGGTGAGGTATATCCCAAACAGAGTGTGAAACGTGTCTGAGCGCGTGCTGCTGACGAGCCAGGGATAAGTCCGCAACCTGCCCCGATGTACGACGCGTATCGCCCTCCGTGCTAGGATGGCTTCGCGCACGAAGCTCTGGATCGAGGAGGGGCCACCGCCACTTTCCTGCATGATTCGACGACTTGTCGAGTCCCTTCACGGCTCCATATTTCCCGACCCCTAGTTTGCTGGTCGCACTGCCTCATCACGGTCGTCGTCCGTCACCTGCTCAGGATTGAGCGCAGGATTCCCTTGGTAGGCGGCCGCGGCGGCGCGCAGAAAAGCGATGCGGCGCAGCGTCTGGGCCCGGTGCAGCGCCCGCTCCGCCGCTGCGGCGTCGCCGGCACGTAGCGCCTCCGTCGCCCGGCCCTCTTCCTGGTCGGCGAGCATGCGCAGGACGTCAGCGCGCCTGGTCATCGGACGAATGACCCTCCATGACACCCGCGGCCGGACGGACGACGCAGCGGAAGCTGATGTGGTTGGTGCCGGTGTCGATCGGGTGGTGCATGCGCGCCGCCGGACGGTAGCGCTGGCAGTAGTTCTCGGCGCAGGCGAAGGAGCCGCCCTTGAGCACCCTGCGTGGGATGGCCGCGCCCGCCGCGTTCGGGTCGACGCTCCCCTCCCGGCTGCCGCCGCGCGGGTTGCTGGCCGCTCCGCAGCATGGGCTGCCGACCTCGTGGCGGTCGGCGTACCAGTCGGCGGTCCACTCCCAGACGTTGCCGATCATGTCGACCAGGCCGTAATCGTTCGGCGGGAAGCTGCCGACGGGCGCCGTGCGCTCGTAGCCGTCGCGGGCCAGGTTCTGCCAGGGGAACTCTCCCTGCCAGTAGTTGGCCAGCATGCGGCCCTTCGGCGCCAACTCCTCGCCCCAGGCGTAGGGCAGGCCGTCCCGACCGCCGCGACAGGCGTATTCCCACTCCGCTTCGGTCGGCAGGTCCTTGCCCGCCCATACGGCGTAGGCTGCGGCGTCCTCGAAGGCGACGTGCACCACCGGGTGACGCTCCCGGCCGTCGAGGGTGCTGCCGGGACCCTCCGGGTGCCGCCAGGACGCGCCGGGCATCCAATCCCACCAGGTGTAGTGGTTGCCCATCGCCACGCGGCCAGGGGGCTGCTTGAAGACGACCGAGCCCGCCACCAGCTTCTCCGGCAGGGCACCGGGATAGTCCGCCGCATCCGGCACCCGCTCGGCCACGGTGACGTAGCCGGTGGCCTTGACGAAGCGGCGGAAGGCGGCGTTGGTGACCTGGGTGCGGTCGATCCAGAAGCCAGCGACGGTGACGGGATGCTCCGGCGCTTCCTCCGGATAGTGATGATTCGACCCCATTGTGAAGGTCCCGCCGGCGATCCAGACCATGTCCCGGATCGGCACCGGACCGGGCGGCAAGACGACGGCTCGTTCCCTGATGTGCCCGCTCATGTTCATCGCTCCGCCACCAGATGTGGCACGGGAAGAGGCGGATCCAGTGATCCTGCGTGGGATGGTCGCCATGATGGCTACCACACAGATTGTCTCAGGCGCCTTCCGGCGGCGGAATGGGCCATCTCGGCCCAATTCGGGCGCATTTCGGTGCCCGGCCCCGCCGGGGACGTCCGCGACGGCGCTTCAGCGCAGGCCGGCGACGCCCAACCCCACGTACGCCAGGCCGACGAGGGCAAGCAACCCGATCGCCACGGCCGCGACGTGCGGTGCAACGGCGTGCTGCAGGCGCGCCAGGACGCGTGCGGTGCCCTGCCCTGGCGCCACGGCGAGCAGGAGGGGCGGCACGACCACCCCAACCGATGCCGTCGCCGTCAGCAGCACCAACGCCAGCGCGCGGGTCACCGCCGCGTGGCTGCCCATGGCGATCGCCGCCACACCGGTGAGGAAAATCGGCAGCGTCTTCGGGTTGAGGGCGCCGGCGACCACCCCCAGGGCGGCGAGGCGGCCGGGGGCGAGCCCGCTCACGGTCAGCGCCGTCGCCCCCGAGACGTCGGGATCGCGGTGCCGACGGAGCGCCAACCGCGCGGCCATGGCGAGAAACGCGACGCCGATGGCCAAGCCGATCGCGCTCAGCACCCGCGGGTCGACCGCCGCCCGTGATGCGCCGGCGAGGAGCAAGGCGGTCGTGCCAGCAAGCAGCAACGACCCGGCAAAGCCAGCGACGAACCACCAGGCGCGAACGAGGCCGCCCGGTCCCGCCAGGATGACCAGCACGATGACGACGGGGACCGGCACGACGGCGGCGACCAGACCAATCGCCAGGACGCGCGCCCAGAGCTCGCCCACGGCGCCACCCTCCTTGGTAGGGAACAGCGCCTACAGGCGCCAACCCAGCTCCCGAACCACGTGGATCGCCTCGTTGCGACCGGCCACGCCCAGCTTGCCGTAGAGGTTGGAGGCGTGCCGCTTGACGGTCGCCGGCGCGATGAAGAGCCGCGCGCCAACCTCCTTGTAGGACAGGTGCTGGCAGAGCGCGGCGAGCACGTCGCGCTCGCGCGCGGTCAACGTCTCCACCGGCAGGAGCGGCTGCCGCGATGGTGCTGGCGTGGGAGCAGTGGCGAGGAGCGTCTCCAGGGCCGTGCGCAGCGTGTCGGGGAGTTCCACCGCCGTGGCGAGCTGACGCAACTCCGCGGCAAACGTCGGCCGCAGATCGAGATAGGTGCGAATGTAGCCCTGCGGCACGCCCGTTGCCAGCGAGCGGCGCATGGCCGCCACTCCCGCGTCGTGCTCACCCCGCTTCACGTGCACGATCGCCATGAGCGCGTCGATGCGCACCAGCGGCCCGAGGAAGTGCGCGCGGGCGGCCCGCTGCCGCACCTCGGCCAGCAGCGCGCCCGCCTCCTCCAGGTTCGCCGCATCACCGGCCGCGCCGAGGATGGCGGCGCGGATGACGGCGGGATGCACCCCGAAGTACAGCGACGCGCTGTCCACGCCGACCGCGTTGGCCCGGGCCCACTCCAGGGCGCGCGGCAGGTCGCCGGAGCGCAACGCCAGGTAGGCCTCCTCGGCGTCGAGGACGGGGAGGTGCTCCAGCGTGCCCGCATCGAGCAGGATCTCGCGGCCGCGGCGCAGCGCCCGCCCGCTCTCCGCGGTGCGGCCAGCGGCGACCAACGCCAGGGCCAAGCCGACGAACACTTCTCGCAACCCGCTGAGGTGGAAGTGTTCGGAGTGGCGCGCCACGGCGGAAAAGTGCGCGATGGCGGCTTCGAGGTCGTCTTGCTCGTAGAGGACCGTGCCGAGGAAGTACTGGCCCCAACCGCTCGCCAGCCGCAGGCGATGGCGGGAGGCCACCTCGTGCGTCGTCCGCGCCATGCTCTTGACCCGCGAGAGGTTGCCCGCCTGCCAGTGGACGAACATGAGGCCGAAGCGGCCACGTATCGCACCGGCGTCGAGGCGATCCGTCTCCTCCCTCGTCCACCACGCGAGCCGCTCCCCCGCCTCGTCGCCCCGACCGGTCGCTTGCAGGGCCATGCCGAGCAGGGTCCACGCGACACCGTATTGGAATCTCCGGGCGGGCAGCAGGCGGTCGATGGCTGCCTGTGCGGCGGCGAGCGCCCGCTCCGGGTCGATCTGCAGCGGCAGGAGCGTGCCGAGCCCCAGCAGGTCCATCTCCGCACGGGCGACCTCGCGCTCGGCCAGCGAAAGATCGCCCCGCGCCAGTCGCTCGTCGATGGCGCGCACGATCTCCTGCAGCTGCAAGGCCTGCCCCCGCAGGTGCGCCAGCCAGCCCTTCGCCAGGAGTAACGGCAGGCGCTCCCGGATCGTCCCGTCCGGGAGCAACGCCAGCCACCGCGCGACCGACGGCCAATCCTCGCGGTCGAAGGCGGGCTGGATCTCGCGTTCGACCAGTGCGATCGCCGCCGCCGTGTCCCCGGCCGCCAGCCGGTGACCGATCGCGGCGTCGGCTAACCCGACCGCTTCGAACCAGGTTGCGGCGCGGGCGTGGAGGCTGGCGCGGGATTGCGGTGTCTCCTCCCGCTCGAGCCGCCGCAGCAGCCCCTCCCGAAAGAGGGGGTGGAACGCGAGCCAGTCACCGCCATAGTGCGGGGAGGGGCGGCAGAGATCGGCCGCGAGGGCGAAGCGCATCGCTTCTCGTACCGGCGCGCGGGCATCGTCTCCACCGACCAGCACCGTGACGAGGTCCGCGGCGAACGCTTCGGGCAACGCCGCGCGAACGAGCGCGGCCTGTTCCCTGGGCGGACGACCAGCCAAGGTCTCGTCTAACAGCAAGCTCAGCAAGCGATCATCGGCCGCGGCGGCCGTGTCCAGCGCCGCCGCGGCCGAGGTCTCGTCTTCGATCGTCATCGCGGCCAGACGGAGTCCTGCCGCCCATCCTCGTGTTCGTTGCCAGAGCGCCGCCGCGTCGCGGTCGATACGGCGTTCCGCACCGCCTGGGCTGGCACGCGTGACGAGCAACCGGGTTTCCTCCTCGGTGAAGAGGAGATCGGTGCCGTGGAGCTCGTTTACTGCTCCGCGCAGGCGGAGCCGTACCAGCGGGAAGGGCGGCTCGGATCGCGCCGTGATCACCAGGTGGAACCCCGGTGGGGCCATTTCGAGCAGTCCGCCGAGGAACGCATGCGTCTCACTCTCCGGGACGAGATGGAAATCGTCGATGATCAGCCGGACGGGCGCCGCCACATCGAGCAATTCGTCGGCGAACAAGCGACCGAGACCGGCGGCACTCGCCCGGAGCACGACACTGAGCGAGCTACTGACCAGCTCACCAAATCCTGGCGGCACCGCGACCAGCGCCGCGCGCAGGTGGGCCCAGAAGCGCGGGAGGGAGGCATCGTCGGCGTCGGCGGTTAGCCACGCCGCGCGCGGCTCCTGGGCGGCCCACTCGGCGGCGGCGGTCGTCTTGCCAAACCCGGCGGGGGCGACGATGAGGGTGAAGGGGCATCCCCCGTCGTCGATGCGGGCCATCAGCCGCGGTCGCGGGAGGGTGTTGGCGGGCAGCGCCGGCCGGCGCAGCTTGCCCCGCCGCAGGCGCCCCGTCCAAGGAAGCGGTTGCGGTCCTGCTGCGAGCTGAGCCGCCGCGGTGAGGTGTCCTGCGGGACGCCCCGTCTCTGAGAAGCCCACGCTGGCGATTCCTCCTGGACCCGTGGGATGGGGTATTCGGGTGGCGTCATGGTACGCGATTTACCCCGGATATGGGCCGGCTCGGCCCATGCGCTGGCAACGCTCATGACCTACGATCGAGACGCCAGCGCTGCCGATCAGTCCGCCGCCGCACCGTCATCGGCGCCCCCGCCGGGCGACGCGGCGCAAGACCCTGGTGACCGCTGCCGGTCTCGCCGCCGCGGCGCCACTGGCCGGGCCACTTGGCCAGCATCCTGCTCTGGCCCGCCGTCGTCGTGCACGCGGTGCTCGCCATCTGGGGTGTCGGCTGCCTTCGTTCGCTAGCTGGCAACGGTCAAGCCGAACCGCGTTGATTCATCACGAAGGGAGGATAGTCCTCACGCTCGAGGAATGATCATCGTGAGGTGCGCCTGCTCCAGGGAGGATTCCTTGGCTTCCGGGCGCTGGACCGATCAGCTCCTGCGCGTCCGCGTTCTTGCGCAGGTCCACGGCCGAACTCCGCCTTTGGTTGGATGCGGATACGACCAGGCGCGAGCCATCATGCCGCCATCGACATATCGGCGTCCTGCGCCTCTACGGGCCGGGTGATCCCTGGTTCGACAAGACTTGGCGGCCCGGCGCGATCGAGCTGGTCGAGGGATACGGAGGCCATCCACGGGGACCGCCAGCATCGGAAGCAGGGGAGTCCCCCGCGATGTTAAGGAGGGCGCCATCACGGATCAGTGCACGTCACTTGTCGCGAGACACGATCACGAGGAGCGAAACTCATGAGCGAGAAGAGCACGCCGCAGATGCCGACCGACCGCGAAGTGCTCCCGATCCCAAATGAACCGTACACCGGACCAGT
>CAVXMK010000021.1:0-157193 GCA_963762985.1 uncultured Chloroflexia bacterium | reverse complement strand
GGTAAGAGTTCAGACTGACCCGAAATTGTGGGAGAATGCCGGTTCTCACGGCAGGGACGGGCAAGGGGCGGGAGATGACCCGCGGCACGGAGCGGCTCAGCTACGACGCACTGGCGGAGCTGGTGGTGCAGTTGCAGGCCCAGGTGCAGGCACTGAGCGCGGAGAACGCCGCGCTGCGGGCCGAGGTGGCCGCGCTGCGCGGTGACGACCACGCGGCGGGGGGCCAGGCGGGCGCGAGGCCGTCGCCGCCCGCAGCTCCCCCGCCCAAACGTCCGCCCGCGTGGGTCAAGGCCAATGTCGTCGTGCGCGAGCAGCGCCGGCCGCGGCGACCGCGCCGTCCCGTGCCGGGGCGCCGCCGTGAGCGTCCGGACCGCATCGTGCTGCACGCGCCGAGGGTCTGTCCGGCCTGTGCCGCCCCGCTGGCACGGGGACGGGTGGTGCGGCGCCGCCAGCTCATCGAGGTGCCGCCGGTGCGGGCTGCGGTCGTCGAGCACCGGGTGCTGGAGCGGACCTGCCGCCGCTGCGGGACGCGCAGCCGGGGGACGATGCCGGATCTGGGGGAGCAGGCCGGCGCCCACCGGCGGGTGGGGTGGTCGGTGGCGGCGTGGGTCGCGACGCTGCGCACCAAACTGCGGCTGCCGCTGGCCCAGGTGCAATGGCTGCTGCAGCGGGTCTGGGGGCTGCGGCTGTCGGTGGGGGAGCTGAGCGCGCTGCTGGCGGAGGCGGCGCGGGCCGGACGCCCGGCCTACGAGGCGCTGCTGGGGGAGGCGCGGGCCAGCCCGGTCGTCCATCTCGATGAGACGAGTTGGCGCGAGAACGGCCGCACCGGCTGGGTGTGGACGCTGACCACGCCCTCGATCCAGGTGTTTCACTTCGCGCGCAGTCGCGCCGGGGCGGTGGCGCAGGACCTCCTGGGCGAGATGGGCACGGGCGTGGTGGTCAGCGACTTTTTCGGGGCCTACGACCGGCTGGAGCGGGTCCAGCAGCGGTGCTGGGCGCACCTGTGGCGCGACATCCATGACCTGGTCCTGGCCCATCCCGACGACCCGGGGGTGGCGGCGTGGGCGGCGGGGGTGCGCGATGTCTACGACCGCGCCGTGGCCTGGGCGGCGGAGGCGACGGCGGCGGGCACGAACGGCATCCTGCGCGAGCGGGCGCGCGACCGCTTCCAGGCCGAGCTCGTCGCCCACTGCCGGGCGCAACCGGCCGATACCCCGCAGGCGGTGCTGTGCGCCCGCGTCGAACGCTATCAGGCCGAGTTGTTCACCTTCGTCGCCGATCCGGCCGTGCCCCCGACCAACAATGCCGCCGAGCGCGCCCTGCGCCCGCTGGTGGTGGCGCGCAAGATTAGCGGCGGCACCCGCTCGGGGCCGGGCAGCACCACCCGCATGCTCTTGCACTCGCTGGTGGCCACCTGGGCCCTGCGCGACCTCGACCCGGTCGAGGAGTTTCTCGCGCTCCTGCGCGCCCCACGACCATCTCCCCAAATTGCCTTGGTCTGAACTCTTACGGTCAGCCTTTTCCGGTTGTTGTCACCCCCTTCGCCTGCTACAATTAACAGGCTTGCTGGGGTGGAATACGGGCCGACCTAGCTCAGTTGGTAGAGCAGCTGTTTCGTAAACAGCAGGTCTCCGGTTCGAGTCCGGAGGTCGGCTCCAGCCCCGTTGCCAGCGGGCGCACATAGCACTTGCCGAAGTGGCGGAACTGGCAGACGCGCTACGTTCAGGGCGTAGTGAGGGTAACCTCGTGGGAGTTCAAATCTCCCCTTCGGCACCGACGAGGGTGACAGGGCTTTGGGGTGACTGGGTGACAGGGAGAGGTTTCTCCTGACACCTTGACACCCTGCCGCCCCGACATCTTCGTAGCACGTTAACAACCGAGGACCGGGGTGGGCAAGGATGGTCGCTGGCGCTTCGGCGTCAGAGGAAAGTCCGAGCTGCACAGAGCGTGGGTGCCTGGTGAAAGCCAGGGAGGCGCCCGGGAAACCGGCCGTCGACAGTCCAGATTGGCGCGCTTTACGGCGCGAGAGCAACAGAGACCAAACCGGCGCCAGCCGGGGTGAAAAGGGTAATCCTCCCCGCAGCAATCTCCGAATCGGCCGCTAGCAGGTTGCTCGCCGAGGCCGGAAGTCGAGAGCCGCCACGAAGGCGACGACGTGGCCGGTCCCTTCGGGGACCGAGAGAGATGACCATCGGGAACAGAACTCGGCTTACTCTCCCACCCCCTCCTCATACGGTGCCTATAGCTCAATTGGCAGAGCGCTTGTCTGTGGAACAAGAGGTTGCGGGATCGTGCCCCGCTAGGCACCCCAAAAAGGTGACGAGAATACGCCGGTTTTGCCAAACATTCCCCGTTGCCCCCGCTCACTTCATTTCCCTCAGGGAATAACGAGGGAATATCCCTTCGCGCGTCGATCGTTTGCCGTCCCGGCGCCGCCTCCCAGATCCAGCCGCGGTTGATGGCGGGTCATGGTCCACTCTTCGTTGTCAGAGAAGGCGGAAGCGACGGGGATCTGATCCGCGTCTTCGATCACAATCGGGTCCGCCCGCATTCCCTTCCCCGAACCGCGGGCAGGATCCGCATGTTATGTCCGAACGGTGACCCGACGATTGAGCGGCATCACTTGACACCCTCCCACGACGTCTGTAGCGTGGGCCGGGACGATACGCCGTACGGTGTGGACTGGGATCCGTTGTGCTCGGCGTTCCCTGAGGCACGAGCGGCGCTCAGAGCACCGCCCGGGTTCGGCGCAAGGGGAGGATTCCGTGGACAACGCCAACTTTGATGCCGTCGCGCGTGCCGTTGCCGCAGGCGCCTCTCGTCGCCAAGTGCTTCGCCTCCTTGCCATTGGCGCCGTGGCTGGCTGGCTGCCTGGCCGCGCGGGGGCGGCCCCCGCGCGGCAGGCCTGTGAGGCGGCGGGCCTGACCGACTGCGGCACCGGATGCGTCGACCTGTGGAGCGACGCCTTCAACTGCGGTGCCTGTGGCATCGCCTGCCCCAGCGGCGTCTGTGAGGGCGGGACCTGCTTCCCGGTCCAGGTCGATATCGGCTGCGTCCTACCCACCGTCGACTGCGGCGGCGGCGGATGCATCGACATCAGCAGCGACCCGAATAACTGTGGCGGGTGCGGCATCCCATGCCCCAGCGGCGTCTGTGAGCGCGGAACCTGCTCCTCGGCACAAGTCGATATTGGCTGCGTCGCACCCACCGTCGACTGCGGTGGCGGTGGATGCGTCGACCTCAGCAGCGACGCCTTCAACTGTGGCGGGTGCGGCATCGCCTGCTCCAGTGGCGTCTGTGAGGGCGGGACCTGCTTCCCGCTCCGCGTCGATATCGGCTGCGTCCTACCCACCGTCGACTGCGGCGGCGGTGGATGCGTCGACATCAGCAGCGACCCGAATAACTGTGGCGGGTGTGGCAACGTCTGCCCGGATGGCGTCTGTGCGAGGGGCGTCTGCCCGCAGATCAGTCTCGGCTGTGTTTCGCCCCTCGTCGAGTGCGGTGGTTTCTGCGTCGACCTCTCCAGCGATGCGAACAACTGCGGCGCGTGTGGCAACGCCTGTCCGGATGGTGTCTGTGAGGGCGGGCTCTGTAGTGCGCCGCCGATCGCCTGCGTCCTGACCGAAACCAACTGCGGCGGGGTCTGCGTCGACCTGATGATCGACCCGGGCAACTGCGGCGCGTGTGGCAACGTCTGCGGAACCGATCAAGTCTGCGAAGGGGGTGTCTGCACCGCGCCGCCGATCGCCTGCGTCCTGACCGAAACCAACTGCGGCGGGGTTTGTGTCGACCTCTCCAGCGATGCGAACAACTGTGGCGCGTGTGGCAACGTCTGCCCGGATGGTGTCTGTGAGGGCGGGCTCTGTAGTGCGCCGCCGATCACCTGTGTGCTGACCGAAACCAACTGCGGCGGGGTCTGCGTCGACCTGATGATCGACCCGGGCAACTGCGGCGCGTGTGGCAACGTCTGCCCGGACGGTGTCTGCACCAATGGGGTGTGTGCCGAGCAAACCCCGGCCACGCCCCCCGCTCCAACGCCGACGAGCACACCCCCATCGGACGAATCGGCTAATGATGGGAACGGTGTGCCGACCGCCACGCCCTCCGCCGCTTCGCCTCCGACCACATCCCCCACTCAAGAGCAGGGAACCGGGTCGAGTACGTCGGGCACCACGTCAGGCTCCGCTGCCACGGAGGACTCCTCGTCGGTGCTTGCCTGGCCGTTCGACCCGGAGGCCGGGCAGTGGACGATCGTCAACGGCTACCGTGGGGAGGACGAGCATGCGGCCCCCGTCGACGGTGGCCAGAACCACGCGGTTTTCGCCTTCGACTTTGCCGTCTGCCGGGCGGAGAGCGTCGACGTGCCGTCCGCCACGTGCATGCTAGACCCAGCTTCAGATAGCGGTGCGGACGCCGACGAACTCGGCTGGGATACCGAGGCGACCCGGGGGGCCAACGTCCTTTCGCCCGTCGACGGCACGGTGACCTGGACGGAGGAAGAGAGCGCAGTCTGCCCGAGCGTCGGGATTGCCATCGCGGGGCACGCCGGCTACCGCCTGGCGCTGTTCAACGTAAAAGGGCGCCCCGAGGTTGGGGAGTCGGTGAAGCAAGGCAAGAAGATCGGCAAGGTGGCAAAGGAGGGCTGCGAGGAGAGCGATCGCCTCCACATGGTGCTCTACCAGCCACAAGCAGGGGCTGCCGACGATCCGGAGGAGGGGCGGAAAGGTGTGCCCTTTGCCGGCGACTGGGCCATCGCCGGCTGCGACTACCCGGACGACAATCAGACAGCCAACCAGTACCGCGGAGTGCTCGTGCCGTGCACCCCTGAAGACGATACCTCGGGAGGGGCCTGATATCGGACCGACGCGTCCAACGGTGCCTAAGATTGGCTTCTCCATATTCAGCGCGGCGGTCCCCGTTCAGCGCGGCGGGGACCGCCGCAACGCCAGAGCGATGGATCGATTTGGCGCGGTTGGTCTTCCAGGAGGATGAAATCCGGGATGACCCAGTGATCGCCGTGGTCCCGCGGCAGGACGTTGCGCCGTTCTTCCTGGACCGGCTCCGGCGCGAGAACAGCAGATATGGAATCTCCTCTGAGGGATTTGGGAATGCCAATCGTGAGGTAGAAGAGGCGGAAGCGACGGGGATCGGTCCCGCAACAACGGCATCCTGACGGCTATTTGTGGCTCGTCGACGCGCCGGAACGTCGCCCGCTTAGCCGCTCCTGGCGCGCCGCAACGCGTGCCGCAGGCCCTCGCAAGCTCATCCCGGACCAAGCTGCGGCCGTCCGAGCGCCCGCGAGGACCAAGAGCTTTCGGTTGCTCGCCGCTGAATCCGGCGTCAGCCACGAGACGATCCGGACGGCGGCGCGGCAGGCCGAGCCGGCCAGATCGGCTCACCGGAAGAAGGACAAACGTGGCGCCGCTACGGCCGCGTGCGGCGGTTTGGGAAAAGTGGTTCCGATAAGGGTTCAGCCTGGTCTGAGAACAGCCCCAGGCAGTCAAGCGTCTGATCTCTCCGGGGCTGGGGCAATCATTTTTATGCCCCGGTCGTGGCCCGCGGGGCCGTGAGCAACTGTCGAAAAAGACGATGTGCTGCACGCGGGGGGGGAACGGTGCATGTTGCGATAATTCGGTCGTTCTGGAAGTGAGCGAGCCATGCTGAATGGGGAAACGCGGCGAGGCGTGGCTGCGCTTCGGCATCATTAGCTTTAGTCGGCCACCCTACGACCTACTCGCCGAGCGGTTCCGGTGGCAGCCTATTGCGTACTTCGCTGAGCGGGGACCGGTGCAGGCCGCCGAGCAGGCGCGCTTTGAACGGATTGCCCTCGAACGAGTCGCGGCGCACTGCATGGGAAGAGGTAGTCGCGGATGCCGCCGGCGGGGGCGTAGCCTTGCAGCCAGGACCCCGCCGGTTGACACATGCGGAGTGGCGTGGCTGAACTGGGCAGGAGTCCGCTGCGGGTCTATTACGATTCCAGCCTTACCCCGAAGCCCACGATGCTCGGTCCCGCCAAGCCTCGCCGCCTCGGCCAGTCGATCGCCGTGTAACTCGAAGCTCTCGTTGCCCGGGACCACTTCTACCGTCACCTAGAGGCGAAACTCGACCTGAGCTTCGTTCGGGAGTGGGCACAGGGTTTGCACGCCGACTGGGGCCGGACATCCATCGACCCGGTGGTCTTCTCCAAGCTGCAGCTCATCCCGTTCTTCAAAACAAGAGGGTGCGGGTTCGTGCCCAGCTAGGCACCCCAGGTTTCCAGATGAACGTGGAGAAGACACGAAGAGGGCCGGCTCGTTGCCGGCCCTCCCGTCTTGAGACCTAGCGACCGCGGTAAATTCCGCTGCAGTCGCCAAATCCGCTCTGGCTTCCTCCGAGGTCATCGCCTCCTGCAACGCCGCACCCCGGGAAATTGATCAGGCCTTCTCCTCAACGCGGGCCGTCAGCGACCCCGATTCAACGATCACCAGAGCCCCCGGCCGGGCCGCCGGGGAAAAAGGGAAATCCCGCCCCCGGCTCGAATTCCGACCGGGCCACATCCAGAATGGCGGGACTCGGCAGCTCCAATCCATCGGCGAACCCCAGCAGCGTGAACGTGAGCCCCTCCGGCATCATCCCTTCGACCGCCTCGGGCGTGCCTTCCTGGGCCAAGGTCCCCGTTTGGGCAGTGATCCCCACGACACCAAACAGGACGATCGTCAGCACCAAGAACAGTACGCGGACCCGATGCATGAGAAACCCCCTGGTGTTCTACGTGGGCACCACGTCGGCAGCCGTGAGGGCGGAACTCGCACATCCCGGACCACTCGCGGCTCGCTCTCGCCCCGAGGAAACACATCCCTTGCTAATCACGATAAATGCGGGATTGAGCTGCGGCCAACTCGACGCCGCGAACCCCCGATAATGCCCTTTCAGAGGTGTACGTACGAGCAATTTCGGCGAACGTGTCCTATTTGGGGTCCCTCGATCCGTCTTTATTTTAGGCAGAGGGACACGCCCACGCCGCGGCCATCGTCGACCCCGCCGCGTCCTTGCCCCAGCCCCGCACCGACGCCCCGGCGCGGGTGCCCGTGCGCTGTGCCGCTGCGCGGGGGGAACGATCGCCCCCCACGCCCGGCACCCACCAGACGGCACTTCGCTATCGAGTCGACCCGCATCACGATTACCGCTGCCCGGCACGAGACGGATGATTTCTGCGTCGCTCAGCCCATCTCCGGACGCAATCGCGCCGCCGCGCGGGCGATTGCAGCTTCCCGGTCTGCATATGCAGGACGTCCAGGGCGTTGGACATCGGGGGGAGCCGGGGGTCCTGCGCGGGCCGCCGCCACCACCCAGAGGCGAGTGGCACCCCCTGCGCCGCGTTCTTGGAGGGAAAGCGGCGCAGGGGGTCCTCGTCATGCCCGCAAAACCCCGCGCAAAAGCCCCGCTCCCCGCGCGCACGGCCCGAATGCAGGACAACCTTGCCACCCCACCTCACCCCTCCAGCGTTGGCACACTTGGCATTCTTGGCATCCTTTCCCGCACGACACTCAACCTCTCAAACTGTGCCGGGGTGATTGTCCTCGTGCCCTGCCACCCCAACGCCCTGTCACCTTGTCACCCTGTCATCCACTCAAAACGCCGCGATCGTCTCCGCCAGCCGCCGCATCGCCTCCGCGATCCGCTCCTCCGGCTGCGACGAGAAATTCAACCGCATCGAGCGCTTCCAGGAGAAATCCGTGTAGAACCACGAGCTCGGCAGATAGATGATCCCCAGATCCGTCGCCGTCGGCAGCATCGCGTCGGTGTCATACCCCTCCGGCAGCGTCACCCACAGGAAAAACCCGCCGCTCGGCACCGTCCAGGTCACGCCCTCCGGCATTTCGCGTTCGAGTGCCTCCAGCATCGCGTCCCGCCGCCTGCGGTAGATCTCCCGCGCTCGGGCCACGTGCTCGTCGAGGAAACCATTCGCGGCATGGAAGACTGTCCGCGTCATGATCCGCTCGTTGTGAATGTCCGTCCCTTCCTTGACGTTGAAAAACGCCTCGCGCAGCCGCGGCGACGACGCCACCCACCCCACGCGCAACCCCGGCGCCAGCACCTTGGAGAACGTTCCCAGGTAAATCACCTCGGGGTCGAGCGATTTCAACGTCAGCTCCGGCGCCCCCTCGAACGACAAATCGCCATACGGGTCGTCTTCCACGATCACCAGATCCCGCTCCCGCGCCAGGTCGACCAGCGCCTGCCGCCGCGCTGCCGGCATCGTTACCCCCATGGGGTTCTGGTAGGTCGGCACGGTGTAGAGGAATTTCGGCGCCTTCGGCAACCGGTCGAGAATCTCGGCCAGGGCATCTACCATCAGCCCGTCATCGTCGACCGGGATGCCCACCGGCTCCGCCTCATGCGAGCGAAACACCCGCAACGCATCCATGAATGTCGGCGCTTCGGTCAGCACGATGTCGCCGGGGTCTACAAACACCCTCGCCGCCAGATCGATCCCCTGCTGTGCCCCATTGGTAATCAGAATGTCGGCCGGGTCGACCGCCGCCCCCCGCATCGCCATCCGCTCGGCGATGAAATCGCGCAGCGGCCGGTACCCCCGCACCTCGCCGTATAGCAAGATGTCGGCGCCGTCCTCCCAGGCCCGCTCCGCCCCGTACCGCAACCGCGCTACCGGGATCACGTCCGTCGGAGGCACCCCGCCTCCGAAGAACACCGCCTCCGGGTTTCGCTCCTCCAGCTCATGCACCCACGGCCACACCGACGCCACGAATGGCTCGATCCGCCGCGACGTCGCCGTCGTTCGCTCCTGCGCCATCTCCGTCATGATCCAGATCCATCCCGCGTGTCGTCCGGCGCCCCCGGCGCCCCCGGCTTCCCCGGATCCGTCAACTCGATCTCCAGCCGCTTGTTCGCCTTCCCCTTCGACCGGGTACCCACCACCCGCAGCGTTCCCACTTCGCGGGTGTTCCCCACGTGCGTCCCGCCGTCCGCCTGCAGATCGAGCCCGACGATCTCGACCGTCCGCACCTCACTGATGCCCTCCGGCAACAGATTGATCTTGGT
Source organism: uncultured Chloroflexia bacterium (assembly GCA_963762985.1). Classification (GTDB taxonomy): domain Bacteria; phylum Chloroflexota; class Chloroflexia; order Thermomicrobiales; family UBA6265; genus JACCXM01. The sequence continues at coordinate 148,151 of CAVXMK010000021.1, read as the reverse complement.
CCGAATCAAGTCGGGAATCTGAAACGCCTCCTCCCGCGGCAGGATGCGCACCCGCACCTCGCGCCCCGCCCGCAATTCCTCGTTAGCGCGTCGCTCGATCTCGGCTACCCGCTCCGGTGTGAACTCGGCGGAATCCATCTCGAAATCCATCCGCGACCGCTCCGGTCCCATGTTCCCGCCGGTTACCAGCGCCCCGTAGTCCCGAAACACGACCCCACACAGCACGTGCAGCGCCGTGTGCATCCGCATCAGCCGGTAGCGCCGCTCCCAATCAATCTCGCCTCGGACCTGGTCGCCCTCGCCAGGGAGCGGCCCGTCTCCCCCAAGCTCGTGCCAGACGACCGCGCCTGCCTTGCGCACCGCCGCCACCGGCCATTCCTGCCCGTCGGTGATGCGGGTGATCGTGCCCGCGTCGCTCGGTTGCCCACCCCCACCCGGATAGAACACCGTGCGCTCGAGCGCGACCGCCCGCGCCTCCTCATCAACCGCGACCACCGTGGCCTCGACTACCCGCGCTTCGCTTTCGCGTTGAAAAACGAGATCGGTTGCGCCGGGCGCAGTTTCCTCGGTCACGATTCCATCCAGTCATTGCAAAACAGCACGTCATGCGTCGTTGCAGCGGGAATTGTCCCTGTTACCGCTCCAGCGCGCTACGTCGCCCGCCGCCTTGCCCGCCGGGCACGCACTTGCTATGATCAAGACGCCATGTACGTACACCCCGCCAGTGTCACCCCGCAGTCGCGAAATCCATGGGAGTTGGGGGCGGGGAATGGCACAGTCGTTCAATGTCGGAGTGGCGCGCGCAGCCAAGACCGGTAACCGGCAACCATCCACCTCCATTCCCGTTGGCGCCTCGTACGCATTCGACCCCAGAGCGGACGGCATTGCCGGCATCTACGCGGCGCGGGCGCTGGACCGGGGGATCGATCCGCGCACCCTCTGCGCCGAAATTCGCGCCGACCGCCTCGGCAACGTCGATCGCGAGCCACGACGACGAGCCCTGCTCACTCGATCGCGCTCGGCACGGTTCGGCCGGGGCACGGCCACGCACCTGGAACGGGCCGGTTCCTCCGTCACAGAGCCAAACAGATTCGCGCCAGCATCCCGAACTCTCCAACGCAGAACGTTCCCGGACCTGGGTGCCGGCAACATCCAGACAGCCCGCCGAACGCGCCAGCTTGCCATCGCCGGTCTGTTGGCCCTGATCCTCTTTCCCCTGGGCATCATCCTCGCCAACGCCCAGGAGGCGCCCCTCCAGGCGCGATACATCGTGCAACCGGGCGATACCCTGGATGCGGTCGCCGCTGAGTTCGGCGTCGACTCTGCCGCCATCCTCGCCGCCAGCGCTCTCCAGAACCCGCCCGAACTGACCGCGTCCGAGGTCATCGTCATCCCCGACCCGGGCGAGTCGCCCGAATCGGCCGCCTGGAACGCCGCCCAGCGCCAGGGCAGTAGCCCCTTCGTCGTCGGCGCACACGACGTCGCCCCAGGCGAAACCCTCGCCTACATCGCCTCCGCGCACGAACTCGACCCCTGGGCGCTCGCACACTTCAACGGCCTCTCCGACATCAATACCCTCGGCGCCGGCCAGCGGCTCCGCATCCCCCTCACCGACAGCGTCGTCCTCCCGGAGGCATCGGAAACCACCGTTGAGACCACCGCCGAGATGACCGCCCCGGTCGCGGAGACATGGGTCGAAGAGGCGTGGCAGGACGAGACGTGGCCCTCTGAAGCGGTTGGCAGCGTCGAATCCTCCTGGGAGGAACCGGCGAGTGGTCCTGTCTTCGCCGCCGACGTCCCCGCCTACTACCAGGCCTTTTCCCTGTCTTGCGAATACGCCGCTGCCTACATTGCCACCGCCGGCTTCGGCTGGGGCGTCCCCGAATCCGCATTCGTCGAGCGCATCGGATATGCGGCCAACCCCCACTGGGGCTACCGCGGCAACATCCATGGCGCCTGGGGCGGGACCGACGACTACGGGGTTTACCCGGAAGCGCTGGTCCCCACGCTCAACGAGTTTGGCTTCGTCGGCGACGTCTTCTACGGTGGGGACGCCTGGTCCCTCACCTCCCGCATCGACGCCGGCATGCCGGTCCTGACCTGGCTCGGCTACTTCGGGGACACCGCCTGGCAGCAACAGGACGAAGGCTCATACCTCCTCGCGCCCGGCATGCACGTCGTCACCGTCTACGGCTACGACGATTGGGGCGTCTACATCTCCGACCCCGGCCGCGGCGTCCACGAATACTACGCCTGGGACGATTTCCTCAGCATGTGGCGCGTTCTGGATGGCATGGCGCTGGCGGTCGCGCCCATGTAACACAGCGCGGCCCTCGGCGGTGCGTGACCTATACTCTCGGCAGGTTCGTCCTGGAGTCGCTTCATGCTTCCGCCACTTCCCCGTATTCCCTTCGCGCCGATTCCTGAGCTCCCGCCGCTCTTGCAAACGCCAACGCCCCAACTCATCGATTCAGCCGTTTCGGCGCTGGCAAACCCGAACGTCGCCTACCTGCTCCTCATCCTCGGGCTGCTGGGGATCTTTCTCGAACTGGCAAGCCCGGGCACGTCGATCCCGGGCGCGATCGGGGTTATCCTGCTCATCCTGGCCACTATTGGCCTGTCCCAATTACCGGTAGACTGGCGCGGCATCGCGCTCATCCTGACCGCGTTTCTGCTCTTTGTCGTCGACATCTTCGTCCCGTCGCTCGGGCTCCTGACGCTCGGGGGTCTGCTGTTGTTCATGACAGGGTCATACGTGTTGTTCGATCAGGAGCAAGGAGTAGCCGTCAGCCGCGAGCTGATCTGGGCCATCGCTGCCGGCCTCGTCGCACTCTTCCTCGTCGTCGGTGGCTTTGCGCTGTCCGTCATGCGGCGAAAGCCGGCGACCGGCCGCGAGGGGCTCGTCGGCACTATCGGCACGGTCCGCCAAACGCTCGACCCGGACGGCATCGTCTTCGTCTCCGGCGAGCTTTGGCAGGCCACGGCCTCCGGAGAGACGGCGGCAGCCACACCCCCCATCGAGGCGCGCATCCCCGTGACTGTCACCGGGGTCGATGGACTCCGCCTACTGGTGCGGCGCGCCACCGAAAGCGAAGCCGCCGCCGCGGGCGTCGCCGTCGTCGGCGACATCCGGCCGCTTGCCCCGAACGAGTCCCCTATGCCCACCGTCGATCCCTCGTGACGCAAGCCCCTCGGTGCCGGTTGCGCCGAAGTACCCGCGTTCTGGAGTAGGCCACATGGAACTGAACACACCGCTGCTCGTCGTCGTCCCCATCCTGCTCTTCGCCCTGATCGTCTTGGCCTCCACCATCAAGATCGTCAAGGAGTACGAGCGCGGGGTCGTCTTTCGCCTCGGCCGCCTCGTCGGCCCGCGCGGTCCCGGTCTGATCCTCCTCGTGCCCTTCATCGAACGGATGCAGAAAATCGACCTGCGCACCGTCACCCTCGACATCCCCGCTCAGGAAGTCATCACCCGTGACAATGTCACCGTGCGCGTCAACGCCGTCGCCTACTTCCGCGTCCTCGACCCCAACGCGGCTATCGTCAACGTCACCGACTACAACCGCGCCACCTCGCAGATCGCGCAGACCACGCTGCGCTCCGTTCTCGGCCAGTCGTCGCTCGACGATCTGCTGTCCGAACGGGAAAAGATCAACGAGCAATTGCAGCGCATCATCGACGAACAGACCGAGCCGTGGGGCGTCAAGGTCAGCATCGTCGAGGTCAAGGACGTGGAGCTTCCCCAGACGATGCAGCGCGCCATGGCCCGCCAGGCCGAGGCCGAACGGGAGAAGCGGGCCAAGGTCATCCACGCCGAGGGCGAGCTGGAAGCCAGTCAAAAGCTCGCTCAGGCCGCCGAGGTCATCGACCAGAATCCGCTCGGCATTCAGCTCCGCTACCTGCAAACACTCACCGAGATCGGCGCCGAAAAGAACACGACGGTCGTGTTCCCGTTGCCCATCGACTTGATCGCCGGCTTGTTCAATCGCAACGGTCGCTCCCGAGAATCCGCCGCGGCGAGCCAGGCTCTCGATCCAACCGAGGTCGATCGCTAGCAACGCGACGGCGCTTAGCAAGGGGCGCGCCCAACCCCGGCAGTTCGATTCGAAGCGGCACGAAATGTGATGCGAGGCAGTCGCAGCCGGAGGTCATAGGGCGGCGGAGGAAAATGTTTGCCCAGGCGATGCTTGTCTTGAGTGTACTGCTGTCGGGTCTGCTGGCCGGGAACGAGCTCGCGACGCTCGTTGCCTTTCACCCGGCGCTGCGAGCCCTCCCCTTGCGATCGCAGATCGAAGCGGAACAGTCGCTGACCCGCCGACTCGGCGGCATCATGCCGGGTTACATGACCGCAACGCTCATTGCCGCGATTGCCGGCGCCATCGGCCTCGTAGGCGAACCAGGGTTGGGTTTGGCCCTCGCCGCGGCCGTGGCTCTCGCGGTCATGCTCGCGATCACGCTGACTCGAAGCGTGCCGCTGAACAAGCGAACAGTCGATTTTCCGCCGGATGGTGACGAACGCACGTGGTCAGAGCTTCGGCGCTCGTGAGAACGGCTGCACGCGATCCGGGTCATACTCGATCTTGCCGCATTCGCCTGTTTGGCGGCAGCACTCAGCGCGCGCTGAACGTCCACGGTCGCCCCACCCGAGCACCCCGCATCTGACGGTCAATCGTTTTCTGCTGTCACGCGCCCGCCCCTTTGATCGTCTCCTCTCTGACTAGACTCATGAGGAGGCTTGCATGACAGACACAGAACCATTTCTCCAATACCGGCCTTTGCTGTTTTCCATCGCCTACCGCATGCTCGGCACGGTCGCCGACGCCGAGGACGCGGTCCAGGAAACGTACCTGCGTTGGCGCAGAACCCAGGACGCAGGCGACGAGATCCGCTCGCCAAAGGGATGGCTGACCACTACGATCAGCCGCGTCTGCCTCGATCAGCTCGGCTCGGCACGGGCCAAGCGCGAGCAGTATGTCGGCCCATGGTTGCCGGAGCCGATGACCGGCATCTCGCCGGACATCGCAGAAACGGTGGCCGACCACGATTCGCTTTCAATCGCGTTCCTCGTGCTGCTGGAATCGCTCAGCCCCAAAGAGCGGGTCGTCTTTCTGCTGCACGACGTCTTCGGCTACGGCTTCGCCGAGGTCGGCGACATCGTCGGCGAGAGCGAGACCTACTGCCGCCAGATCGCCAAACGCGCCCGCTCAGCCATGGCCGAGCGCCGCCCCCGCTTCGCCGCCGATCCCGAACGCCGCGACCAGCTCACCGCCCAGTTCCTGCGCGCCACAACGGAAGGCGACATGCCGGGCCTCATCGCCACCCTGACCGACGACGTCACCGTCTACTCCGACGGCGGCGGCAAGGTCACTGCCGCCCGCAAGCCGGTCGTCGGCCGCGATAAGGTCGCCCTCTTCCTGACCAACATCCTGCGCCTGGCGCCGGAAGGAACCCGCCTTCAGGTCGAGCAGATCAACGGCCAGCCCGGCATCGTGACGTTCGTCGACGGCCTCGTCCATAACGTCGTCACCTTCGACTTCGCGGAAAGCGGTATCCGCGCAATCTACATCGTCGTCAACCCGGACAAGCTGGGCCCGGTCGCCACCCGCCTCAGCGACAACCTGCCGCCCGCATCACCCACTCGCTAATCGCTGAGATCGTTCTCGTACCACTGCTGAAGGAGCAAGCCATGTCCACCGTTTTCGTCACCGGCCCCACCGGCGTCCTTGGCCGCGCCACCATCCCGCAACTCATCACCAGGGGGCACACCGTACGCGCCCTCTCCCGCTCGGACGCAAACGACGCCGCCATCCTCGCCCTCGGCGCCCATCCCGTCCGCGCCAACCTCTTCGACGCTTCCTCGCTCCGCGCCGCCGTGACCGGCGCCGACGCCATCCTCCACCTGGCCACCAGAATCCCGCCCAGATCGCAAATACGCCGCCGCGAGTCCTGGGTCGAAAACGACCGCATCCGCGACCTCGGCACGAAGTTGCTTGTCGACGCCGCCCTGGAAATCGGCGTCAAGACCTTCGTCTACCCCAGCTTCGCCTTCGTCTACCCCGACAGCGGCCAGAACTGGATCGATGCCTCGACCACGGCCCCCGATCCCGTCCCAGCGGTTCGTTCCACCATCGCCGCGGAGGAAGAGGTCGCCCGCTTCGCCGCATCCGCTCCCGAAGGCAACCGCCGCGGGATCGCCCTCAGGCTTGGCGCTCTTTACGGACCCGACATCCCCTCCATCGTCGAGCAACTCGACCTCGCCGCAAAGGGCCTGTCGATGTTCGGCGCCGCCCGCGACGCCTACTCACCCATGCTCTGGATCGACGACGCAGCCTCTGCCCTCGTCGCCGCGCTGGAGCGCGCCCCCTCCGGACTCTACGACGTCGTCGACGACGAGCCACTGACTCAAAGTGAGCTCAAGCACGCCCTCGCCGAAGCCGTCGGCCGCCATCGCCTCGTCTCCCTGCCCGGGTGGCTCATTCGCGCAGTGGCCGGCCCCACCGGCGCGGCCTTGGCGCGCAGCCTCCGCATCTCCAACCGCCGTTTCCGCGACGCCACGGGCTGGGCCCCTTCGGTCTCCAACGGCCGAGTCGGACTGGCCCGCCTCGCCTCGGCAGGGCAGACCCCGGTCCGCATGGTGCTCCCGACCCTGGTGAAGGCCGGCCTCTGGGTGATGGCCCTCTTCGCCCTCCTGGCTGGTCTGCAACAGCAGTTCACTCCCCGCGCCTTTTACGACACCTTCCCCGGTTTCGGGCTGCAGTGGGTCTCGGTCGATGGCACCTACAACGAGCATCTCTTGCGCGACCTCGGCGGCGCCAACCTCGCCCTCGCCGTCGTAATCCTCTTCGCCATCGTCCGCCCCTCAGTCGGCCTCGTCCGCGCCGTCGCCGGAGCCATGCTCGTCGCGCAGGTTCCCCATTTCGTCTACCACGCGTCGCACCTGGACCTGTTGCCCACCGTCCTCGACCGGGCCCTCCAGACCACGTCCCTGGCACTCGTCATCATCGTGCCATTGGCGGTATTTCTCGGAGCCGGTCGCATCGCTCCCGCCCACCCGCGAGCCGCAACCCCGATCGCGCCAAACGAGCAGGTACCCCGAGCCCGGAACCCACGCCTCATCGCTTCCACTCATTCATAGAGCGGCGCGCCCGTCGTGTAATGCTTCGCTCCGCGAAGCATCTCGGCCCGGGGAAGGACCTGTCCACGGAACCGAGGTGCTTCGGCCTACGGCCTTGGAATGCCCGGATCTTCACCCGCCGGAGCACCGTCCCGCCTCCCGGGATCTTCAATACCTTCAACATCTTCTGACAACCACGCCAATTCTCCAGCCCGCTAGAAGCCCGCCCGCCGACAACGCACCGCTAGTCGACGAAAACGGCACCGACGGCGTCGGAATTGTTCGCGTCAAATGGCTCAAGCCCATGCGCGCTGAAGAGTTGCCCGTCGCACGTAATGCCGGGAACAGTGCCGATCCGGACTTGGTTGCCAACCCGGCCCACCGCGACGGCGTAGTCCGTCTGCGTCTCCAGGCGCGGGCCGGAAAAGTTCGCGGTCAGCAGCGATTCGCCTGCGGGTACGTCAGCGTCCGCAATCGTCGTGGCAGCCAGGATGTCGAGAGGGGCGTGCAACGGCGTGTCGGAATTGTCGACCCGCAGCAATTGCACCACGTAGTCCCCCGTGGAGCCGTTCGGTTTGTCGATGTGAATCTGGACGCGGCTCAGCCGCCCGCCGCGCGTCGTCCGGAAGACCTGTGCCGCCCGGCAATCGTCGCTGCAGAATCCGATAAAGGTTGGCGGCCCCGGGCAACGGAACGCCAGTTGCAGCGGCTTGGACCCCTTACCCTTGTTCTTTTTCTTGCGCTTCTTCGCAACCGCCGTTTTGTCGCGCGCCAGCAGAGGCGCCATCACGGCAGCGAGGAGACCTGCGACAGTCTTGCGCCGCGAGCTGCCGTTCGCCGGTGGCGCACCGTACCGAACGCCTTCACTCCCCACCGTTGGGCCGAGCGTCGCGTGGCCACCGAGTGCTCGTTTCCGCGATCGCTGTCATCGCATGTCTCCTGTACTCCGGGTGCCGCGTCGCCGCCCGCCAGCGCCTGCGACCCCGGGCCATCACCGCGTTCGGGGCGCCGCCTGAGCGCGGGCAACGGATTCCGGGCGGAGCAGAGCGGACCGTCGAGCGTCGCGGGAGCGATCGTTGCCCGCCGTCGCAAGGCCAGTTCCTCTCGTCCCTCAGACCCCGTGTCGCAATGCGCCGACCCGCGCTCGTCCGAGATCTCATGCGCAGTGACCATTGGTGCAGTTGATGGAACAGCACTGCCCGTCGTTCGCGCAGGACCTTCCCTGCGGCAGACAACACCGGGGCGATCCACCGCCATCCGGCTCGCAGGCCAACCTTCCCCCGGAGACCACGCAGCAGTCATCGTCGCTGGAACACGCGATGTCATTCGACGCGCAGCACGTGGGGGTCACGGCGCCGAAAGCATGGCAGACCAACGCCCCGCAACACTCCTCCGACTCTTCACAGTCCTCCCCGTTCTCGAGGCAGACCGGCGCCTCACAGACCCCATTGTCGCAGTCGCCGCTGTCGCACTGCGCGTCGAAGCTACAACCGTCGCCTTCGCCGCTTCCTACGCAAATGCTCCCGCCCGTCGTCGGCACACAGGCCCCGGAGCAGCACGGGTACGGGACATTGCATGCCGACGGGAAAAATCCGTTCATACGACAGCAACCGCACGTGAGCGGGTTGCGGGCAGTGATCGACGCCGGGCATTCTGCGGCGCAGACCCCGTTGCACAGCTCGAATCCGGCCTGGCAGGAGCACGCCCCGTTCTGGCAGACGTGGGTTTCACTGCAGCAATCCGCGTGGCCGGAACACGCGCCTCCTAGCGGCGCGCAGCACCTCCCCTCGGATCCGTGGCACATCGACGACCCGCAGCACTCGTCCGAGTTCTCGCAGTCCGTCCCGTTGCCCAGGCAGCCGCAGATGTGGTTCTGGGGACAGTTGCCGGAACAGCACTGCCGTGTCCCCACGCAGCTTGCGCCCGGCGGCAGACAGCACACGGGATCACTCCCGTCGATAGACCGACAGGACCCGCCCGCGCAGCATTCCTCGTCGCCGGTGCACGTGGCGTAGGTCGGCATGCAGCAGGTGCCATCGTTTCCGTCGCAGGCCAGCTCCCCGCAGCAGTCACCGTGCTCCGCACACTCCTGCGCGAGATTCGCGCACGGGCTCGGGACCTTCTTCTTCTTTTTTTTCTTGTTCTTGGCCTTGTTCCCCTTCTTGCCCTTCTTCTTGCCGGCCGCGTCGTCCAGCCCCGTCTGCAGAAGGACGGCCGTCACCGCCGCGCCAACCAGGCCGCGCCGCGTCGTATGGGTCGCCAGGCGACGCGCCAGTTCGTCAACGCGTCCATCATCCACGGGAAATCCTCCTGACACGAGGCCGGTCGCCCCGCTCCGCGCGCTCGGCGCCGAGCGCCGGTGCGGTTGACCTGACGTGCGTCTGCTCTTGACGGCAGCGCGTTAATTCGGTCTGCATTCGCCGTCAAAGCAGAACCCCCCAAATTCGCAGGTCGTGAAATTCTCCTTTGGCTTGCACGTGCCGCGTTTGCAGCGCTTCTTCCCGTTCTTCTTCTTGCAGGCGCCCCGGTTGCACTGTTGGCACGTGCCGCATTTCGGCTTGCATCTGCCGGTCTTCGCGGCGAAGACCTCAGACGAAGAGAACCCGAGAGCAGCCAGGGCGCCGCTGCCGAGCCGCGCGAAGCTGCGGCGCGACGCAGACACACCCAGACGGCGAGCCAGGACATCGAATCTATCCGTATTCATGCGAATGCTCCTCAGGCGCCGTCGTCATGGTCCGCCCGTTCGTCTCGACAGCGTTGATCAGGGGGCACAGGCGAGGCCATCGCAGTGCCCCGAACAGCACTGCCCGTCCTGGTAGCAGTACACCCCGTTCGGCCGACAGCACTGGGGCGGGCCGTCTATTGCCTTGCAGACCACGTCCAGCCCACCGTAGGTGCAGCACTCCGCCGTGCTGGAACACGAGGCACCGCTCGGTGCGCAGCACTTGTACTCGTCGGTGAGGCAGGCCAACGACCCACAGCATTGGTGCGGACCATCGCAGTCCCCCCAGAGTCCCACGCAGCCCGGAAGGACCAGACCGTTGCCGCGGCACGTCTTTTTGCCCTTCTTCCGCTTGCCGTTCTTTTTCTTCTTGCCCTTGGTCTTCTTGCATTCGAGGCTGCAGCAGTCGCTGTGCTTCGTGCACTGTTTCCCCGCCGCTTGGCAAAAGGCGGCTGCCACGGGCCTCCGCCAGGTCAGGCCGCTCGCCAGCGCGACGCCTGCCATGGCGCGCAGCGACGCGCGCCGGGTGCCGAGCACTGCCATCCGCCGCGTCAGATCGTCAAACCGTCCGTCGTCCATGTGAACTGCTCCTGACGGGGTCCGTTCTCCACCCGCTCGGTGCGTGCTTGGCGCAGCCATGCCTGGCCGAGAACGATCCGTCGCCGGCGCTCGGCGAGGACGTTCCCGACTCTACGTTGCCTCCATTACCAGGGCGTTAACGTCTTCGCGACTCTGCCGTCGCGCAGCCGCCGGATGCTCGAACGAGGAGCGTTGCCAGTAATACGGAATCCGGATGACTGCCGCCGTCTTGGCGCCGGCCGCGCAAAAAAGCCCCTTCGACCTGTGCATAGGGCCGGGTGCCGGGTACCCACTGGGTGTAGCGGCGGAGTTGGAGGGTGAGGGATCTTCAGAGCGACCCGGGACGCAGCAACCCGATGCCGCATGTGAGAATGAGCCCCACGCTCCATGCTCCCCATGTGCTCTCGCCCAATCGGGCTTACAATCGCCGCCAGCTATCCGAACGACGTCAACACGGAGCAAGTGCGGCATGAAGCCCGACGAGACGCGCCGACACGAATCGATCGATCACCTCGACCCCACCGACAGCGGCTTGATGGACGCCGAAGGCGACGACGTCCCCGGAACCGGCATCATGGGCGACGAAACTGTCGTCCACGACCTCGACGACGGCCATCCACCCGGCGTATACCCTGCCCCTCCCGCCCACACCGGCGGCAACGCCCATCCCGGCCCCACGCCGGCCGCAATCGAAAAAGAAACTTGAACGGCCGCAAGACCTGCGCTAACCGGATATGACCGTGGCCCAGAGGCAGGAGAAATCGTGAAAATCACCCGCGCCACGACCTACGTCGTGGGCAACCCGTGGAAAAACTGGCTCTTCGTGCGCCTCGACACCGAGCAGCCAGGCCTGTACGGTGTCGGCGAAGGCACGCTCAACGCCTTCGCTCGCACCGTCGAAGCCGCCATCCACGAACTCGCCCCGCGTTACGAGGGCATGGACCCGTTCCAGGTCGAGACGATCTTCCAGCGCATGACCCGCGATCTCTACTCCGACGGCGGTCAGATCCATGGCAACGCCGTCGCCGCCATCGAAGAAGCCTGCTGGGACATCATTGGCAAGGCCACCGGACGGCCCGTCTACGACCTCCTCGGCGGCCGCTACCACGCCGATCTCCCCGCCTACGCCAACGGCTGGTACGCCGGTCCGCGCACCCCGGAAAGCTTCGCCGAGCTCGCCGCCAAAGTCGTCGACCGCGGCTACAAGGCCATGAAATTCGACCCATTCGGCGCGGCGTGGCGCACCATGAGCCCCCAGGACCGCAAGCTCTCCATCGACATCATCCGCGCCGTGCGCGAGACCGTCGGCCCCGACATCCAGCTCATGATCGAGGGCCACCGCCGCTTCAGCGTCTCCGAGGCCATCTGGGTCGGCGAGCGCATCGCCGAGTTCGACCCCACCTGGTTCGAGGAACCGACCGACCACACCAAAATTGACGCCACCGCCGAAGTGGCTCGCCGGCTCACCGTCCCCGTCTCAGCCGGCGAAAGCTTCTACACCACCCACCAGTTCGCGGAGCTGCTCAAGACCAACACCGTCCACATCCTCCAGCCCGACCCCTCCAACATGGGCGGCATCCTGCGCACCCGCATGGTCTGCGCCATGGCCGACGCCAACTACGCGGTCGTCGCCCCCCACCAGGCCCAGGGCCCCATCGCCACCGCGGTTTGCACCCAGATCGGCGCCTGCACCCCAAACCTGCTCGTGCAGGAGCTGTTCGACGAGTTCAACGTCGAATGGGAACACGATGTCGTCTCGCCCCCCGTAAAGGTCGTCGCTGGCCGCATTCAGATTCCCGATGCCCCGGGGCTCGGCATCGACGTCAACTGGACCGAGGCGGAGAAGCACCCGTACCAGGTGACCAATTTTCTCCCCCTGTTCGCCCCGGGCTGGGAGCGGCGCGAAGGCGCGCCGCCCGCTGTCGCCGCCGCCGACGAAACGGCCTGATGCCACATGGCTGGAGGCGACGCCCTGCGCGGGTGCATTCCCATCCTCGTTACCCCGTTTGCCGATGACGGCTCGCTCGATCTCGCCAGTCTCGAGCGCGAGATCGACTGGGTCATCGCCGAGGGTGCGGCGGGCGTCGGCTGCGTCGCCATCGCCAGCGAGGGCTACAAGTTGACCGAGGACGAGCGCGACGAGGTCATCCAAACCACCGTGCGCCACGTCAACGACCGAGTCCCGGTAGTGGCTTCCGCCGACGGACCGGGCGAAGATCCGGCTCTCGCCCGTGCGCAACGAGCAGCTCGCCTCGGCGCGGACGCCCTCATGGTGCTGTCACCGTACTTCGTCAAACCCAGTCCGGACGCCCTCGTCTCGTACTACGCGCGTGTCGCGGAGACGGCCGGCATCCCCATCATGCTCCAGGATGCGCCCCAGCTCACGGGCGTCCATATGTCCCCATCCCTCTGGGCGCGCATGGCCGAGGCCGCTCCGGGCCTGCGCTACGTCAAGGCCGAAGGCCTGCCCCAGGGGCCCACCATCTCCGAAACCCTCCGCCTCTGCGGCGACCGCCTCGGACTCTTCTGCGGCTGGGGCGGCCTGAGCCTGCTCGACGCCCTCGAGCGCGGCGCCATCGGCAACATGCCAGCCCCAAACTTCACCCGCTTCTTCGCCGACGTCCAACGCCTCTGGGAGTCCGGTGACCGCGTCGGCGCTGAACGGCTCTTCGACAGCGGCGTGCCCTTCGTCATGTGGTCCATGCAATCGATCGACCACTCGGTCACCGCTGCAAAGACAGAACTCCACCGCCGGGGAATCATCGCCTCCCCGCGCCTTCGCCAACCCGCCACAGACCTCGACAACATCGCCCAGGGACAGTTGACTCGCTTTCTCGACCGTCACCTCTCTCCGTCCGGCACCGAACCAAGGTGAATACACCCACTTCTCCTGACAACCCACCTCCCGGTTCCTCTCTCCAGCTATGTCTGACAGGGAATGCGCTACCCCGGAACTACAGGTTCCAGCGGCGTAAAGCCCCTCTCCCATTGCGATGGGAGAGGGGTTGGGGTGAGGGTCGTTCGGCGATTGGGGTGAGGGTCGTTCGGCGATTGGGGTGAGGGCGTCGGCGATTGGGGAGGGCCGTCCGGCGATTGGGGTGAGGGCCGATGACCCGCAACACACCTCCCCTCCTCACCCCTCTCCGCCACAAGTGATACCGTTCACGGCCGGCAAGCGTATATGCCCGTAGAAGCCCGCTCGACCGATGCTCGGAACCGAATCGCATTGACCCGGAGTGCCGCGATGCGACTGAATCCGCCCCGTGCCACCCGCCGATCCATCCTCGCCGGCCTTGCCGTTCTTGGCATTGCGGCAGTTCAGCGCACCATCCCACCGGCCGAGGAAGTCTCCCTGGCCCAGGACGCCACCCCCGCGGCGGTGGCCACCCCCGCCCCCAGCACCAGCACGATCCAGTCGACCGGCATCGGCGCCGTCCCTAGCACCGGCGGCAGCCGCCCTGGTCCGGTGAGCCAGGTGCGTGAACGCATCACCGTCGACGCCATCGCACCCGTCGGGCTGACAGTCGAAGCCGCGGGAATTGACGCCGGGATCGAAGCATTGCGGGTGGTCAACGGGGCGATGCAGGACCCGACCGGCCCCTGGATCGTCGCCTGGTACGAAAACCTCGGTGCGCTGGGTCTCTTCGGCAACATCGTCATGGCCGGCCACATCGACTATTGGAACGTCGGACCGTCCGTCTTCTACAACCTCTCCACCTTGCAGCCGGGCGACGAAATCATCGTCTCTGGAGAAGATGGCAAAGCCTATCCCTACGCGGTCGAATGGGTACAACAGTTCGACTCCACCTCGATGCCGCTCGATGATGTCATCGGGCCAACCGAGGGCCAGGCCCTCACCCTCATCACCTGCGGTGGAGCATTCGATTACACCAACGGCCAATACCTGCAACGCACCGTGGTCCGCGCCAACCGCTCCGGCCCGGCTCAGCCCATCACCGCATAATCCTGCAAACTCGTGCCCGGGGCGGGTATGCTCCCCAACAGAACAGCTACCGGGGGCGCCGCAACGCGCCGCATCCAGGGGACGACGGGTGACGAGCGCGGTGGACGCGACCTTGCCTCAAACATCAAGCGCCGGCACACCGCACCATGATGCCCTGTCCCACATCGTCGTGCGCTGCATGGCGTGTGAGTCACGCTACACCGGCGCCGAAGTGCTCACGAGTTGCCCCGCCTGCGGCGGTCTCCTTGACGTCGTCGTCCCCACCAAACGCACGATCTCTCCCAACGAACTCGGTGTGAACGTGCCCACATCGGCCCGAGATTCGGGTGTCTGGCGCTATTGGCCACTCCTTCCGCAACTACCAGCAGACGCCATCGTCAGCCGCTGGGAGGGCAACACCCCCCTCTATCATGATGACCGGCTGACACGGTTCGCGGGTCTCGCCGACGGCCGCCTCGACCTGAAACACGAAGGCCTCAACCCGACCGCCTCCTTCAAGGACCGCGGCATGACCGTCGGCGTCAGCCACGCCCGAGCCGTTGGCGCCCGCATCGTCGCCTGTGCCTCCACCGGGAACACGTCGGCCTCGCTCGCCGCATACGCCGCCGCCGCCGGCATGCCAGCGCTGGTGCTGGTCCCGGAGGGAAAGATCTCCGCCGGCAAACTGGCCCAAACGATCGCCTATGGCGCCAAGGTCGTCCAGATCGACGGCGATTTCGACCAGGCGCTTTCGCTCCTGCGCCAACTCACCGCCGCGTACGACGTCTACCTCGTCAACTCGGTCAACCCGTTCCGCCTCGAAGGACAGAAAACCATCATCTTCGAGCTTATTGAGCAGCGAGGTTGGCAGCCTCCCGACTGGATCATTCTTCCCGGAGGGAACCTTGGCAACACCTCGGCCTTCGGCAAGGCGCTGATCGAGGTGCACGCGGTGGGCCTGATCGATCGCCTCCCGCGCCTGGCGGTCGTCCAGGCCGCGGGGGCAGCCCCGTTCGCCGCCTACCACGCCTCCGGATTCGAAGAATACGAGCCCGTACAGGCGGAAACCATCGCCACCGCCATCAAGATCGGCAATCCGGCCTCGACCCCGCGTGCGCGACGATCCATCGAATTGACCAACGGCTGGGTCACCACCGTCCGTGACGACGAAATCCTCGAAGCCAAGGCCGCGATCGATGCCGTCGGCATTGGCTGCGAACCAGCGTCGGCAGCGTCTCTTGCTGGATTGCGCCGTCTCGTGAAGGAAGGCGTTGTCGCACCGGATGAGACGGCCGTTGCGGTCCTGACCGGGCACATCCTGAAAGACGTCGAGGCCGTCACCGCGTATCACCTCGTGGACGCGGATGGCGTCCCACGCACCGGGGCCAACCGCCCGCTGCGCGTCCCGGCCGAACTTTCCGCCTTGGAGCGGGCCCTGTCCGATGCGCTTCACGGTTAGAACCCCCGCCTCCTCGGCCAACCTTGGACCCGGGTTCGACGCGCTCGGCCTGGCCCTGGGACTCTGGAACGAGGCCACGGTCGACCCCTCCGGCGAACCGGGAACAATCAGCCTGGCCGGAGCCGAAGCCGAGCTTCTGCGTGGCCGTGAGAACCTTGCCCTCACCGCCATGCAGCGGCTGGCAGACGAAACCGCGCGGACCCTACCCCCGTTTTCCTTGATCGTTAGAACCGATGTCCCAGTAGCGCGTGGTCTTGGTTCTTCCGCGGCCGCGTTGGTCGCCGGTCTGGTCGCTGCCAATCACCTCCTGGGTACATCCCTGGCCACTTCCGACCTCTATTCCATTGCCTGGCAGATGGAAGGCCACGGCGACAATGTCGGCGCCGCGCTGTATGGCGGCGCCGTGCTGGCAGTGCCGGAAGTCGCGGAACCGGTGCAACTCCTCACCCACGAAAGACTCGATTTGTGCGCGGTGGTCTTCATCCCGCAAGAGACCGGACTCACACGCGCCGCGCGCGCGGCCTTACCCGCGCAGGTTCCACACGCCGACGCCGCGTTCAATCTCGCGGCCGTCGGCGGGCTCGTGCTCGGGCTGCACACGGGCGATACCCGGCTCATCGCCGCCGGTATGCACGATCGGCTCCATGAGCCGTATCGCGCCCGGCTCTTCCCCCACCTGGAACCGATAACCGCCGCCGCTCGCTCCGCTGGCGCAATCGGCGCCTGCCTCAGCGGCGCCGGACCCTCCGTGCTGGCACTCTCCGAGCCCCACCTGACCGAGGTCGTCGCCACCGTATGGCGCGCCACCGCCGCCTCACTCGGCATCAAAGGCGAGGTCAGGCAGCTCGCGGTCGCCCCCGGCGGCGCCGAGATCGTCGACGATCAAGGGCAAACGTCCCCATCCGTTCGACAGCACGCTGGCTCTCCCGGCTAACCTTCCGCCAGGCGACGTCTCGATCCTGCACGCCGACTAAGCAGGTGGTCATGGCACGCTGGATCACGGCTACGGCCCACCCGTCCGTAGGGGCGCCGCTTGCTGCGCCCGTCGGCCGCAGGCCGACAAAAGACCCTCCAGCGTGCCCGGACCACCTACCTAGAACAACGCCATGACGCGCGATGGCCCGCCAGACGCGTTCTGGAACTTCGGCCCGCCGACGATGACGAGTCCACCCGCCGGCGGCACACTTCCGAGCGCGGCCATGCCTTCCAGCCCGTACTTCCCCGCGCCAAGGAGTGTCACATGCGTGTCGAAACTCGTCGCAGCCCCGAAGTCGAGACTCAAGGTGTCCACGCCGATGCCGGTGATGTCGCGCTCCTCGATCAACAGCCCCGTGGCGTCGGGGTGGAACCCGGGAAAGTGCAGCGCCTCGTCATCACCCAGGTTGATGAACGCTTCGGGGTCGTCAATGCGCGAGGCCCAGCCGGAGTTCATGGCCACGAACGCGCCCGCCGGCAGCGCCCCGTGCTCGGTCTCCCACGCCAGCACGTCGTCCGGCGTGACCTGCGCGTCCGGGTCGCTCGCCGCCCGCTCGCTGATGTCGATCACCGCCAATGGAGCAAGGAACTGCGCGACAGGGAGCTCGTTCGCAAACGCGAGGCCCTCCACGAAATGCGCCGGAGCGTCCATGTGTGTTCCGGTATGCTCGACGTAGGTGAGCATCTGGGCGTAGAACCCATGCTCTTCGTAGTTCCGAAAAGTCTCGAACTCGGGTTGCGGGTAGCCCGGAAAGACCGGCGTTTCTGGAGTGATCGTATGAGTCAGATCCTGAATCTGGGTGTATGAGCCGAGGGTCAGGTTCAGCGTTCCCGGACCGGCGACCATCGGGGTCGCCTCCTGAGCGGACGCGGGTAGCCGCGACGCAACACCGGCCGCGACGGCTGCCCCCAGCGTCCCCAGCATTCGCCGGCGAGACATCTCACTGCGTACCTTTGCCATGATGTGCGGGGAGCACATGAAACACGTCTCCTCTCGTTTCCCTTGCCGTGGGCTGCACCGACCGGTGCGGCAGGACCACGATGGCCGCCTCCCGCATCATACGCTCAATGCGTCCCTGGGCAAGCACGGGAATCGGAAATAAATGGAGACATCAACTCTCACGATCGCCGACGCCCTGCGCTTCGGCAAACAGCGATTGGCAAAGACCAGATCGGAGACCCCAGGTCTGGACGCCGAGGTACTCCTTCGCCATGCGCTCGGGCTCGATCGCACCGCCCTCTTCGCCCGGCTTCCCGAAGCCATGGATCCGGTCGCCCTTGCCGCGTACCGTCGCTTGCTCGACGAGCGAGCAGGTGGCATTCCCGTCGCCTACCTGATAGGCGAGCGGGAATTCCTGGGGATCACGTTCGAGGTTAGCCCGGATGTGCTCCTGCCACGCCCGGAAACCGAAATCCTGGTGGAGTGGGCGCTGCGCTGGCTCCACCACAGGACCGCTGAGAGAGTCGTCGATGTGGGAACCGGCTCCGGGGCCATCGCGCTGAGTTTGGCCTCGTTGCTGGGCGACGAAGTGGCAACGATAGTAGTCGCCATCGACGTCTCGGACACGGCACTTGCGATCGCCCATCGGAACCGCGATCGACTCGGGCTGCAAGATCAAGTCGTCCTCACACAGGGTTCATTGCTCGCTCCGATTACCAGTCCCGTCGACCTGGTGCTCGCCAACCTCCCCTACCTGCGCCCGGAGCAGATCGCCGAGAATCCGCAACTCGCCGCCGAACCGCGCCTCGCCCTGGACGGTGGGACAGACGGCCTCGAGCTCATTCGCCACTTGCTCCTTGCGGCGCCACCGCTCCTCAAACCAGGCGGCGCTATTGGGCTTGAAATCGACCCGGGCCAACGCGAGGCCGTCGTCAAACTCGCGGCACAGGCGTTTCCCGGAGCGACCATTACCGTGCTCCCCGATCTTGCCGGTCTCGACCGGCACATCACTATCCAGACCTGAAACGGCATGCAGATGAACAACTGGTGGTTGCTTGGCGCGATGCGGCATAGCCCCCCTATCCTGTGCCCCACCTGGCGGGGCGTGGTAGCGCCTGAAAGCACCCCGTTTCGGCGCTGAATACCCCTCTCCCATCGCAATGGGCCGGGTACCCTCTGGGTGGCGGTTGGGGTGAGGGTCATTCGGCGGTTGCGATGACGGCAGTGGCCGCGATGGTACGATACCTCCCCTTGACAGGTGCCCCACGGGAGAGGGGAGCTAGAGGGCGCGGGCGGTACGCGCCAATACGACGGGAATCATCCGCACACCCTCTGAGTCGCGCTGACCCAGCCCTCTTCTACCCTCGGCTTCGGCTACCATGCGGCGGGCGCGATCCGTGCGGGGTTCGCGGCACGTCAGGATGTAGGGCATTTCTCGGTGGTGGAGTTCATCGACATCGACGCGGCGCCCAACGAGCTCTTGCACCAAATGGGCAAAGACCCACACTTGATCCCCTACGGCGGCGCCAACTTCGGAATGCCCCTGGACCTGATCGAGCCCAATCCCGGTCGCACCATCGCAAATGACCGATTTTTCGTCCGCTCCAACGGACCGGTGCCTGTTCTCGACCCCACGACCTGGAGGCTATCGCTCTCGGGAGCCGTCGAGCGGCCGCTGTCTCTGTCCCTCGCGGATTTGCAGCAGTTGCCGCCCACGTCCCTGGAAGCCTTTCTCGAATGTGCTGGGAATGGCCGCACACGCTTCGACCCAGTCCCACCCGGAACCCCTTGGCGCAACGACGCGATCGGCAACGCGCTCTGGGAGGGCGTATCACTTGCCGGCGTGCTCGACCTGGCCGGGGTCCGACCGAAGACCGTCGACATCGTCTGCCAGGGAGCCGACTTTCCCGGAATGCGCCGCGGGTTGCCCCTCGCCATCGCCCGATCCCCGGATGTCCTCGTCGTCTGGACGATGAATGGCGAGCCGCTCCCGCTCGCCCACGGCGGCCCGGTGCGCCTCCTCGTCCCCGGCTGGGCCGGCATCGCCTCGACCAAATGGCTGGTCGGGCTCGAGGCCATCGACCTCGCCTTCGATGGCTTCTGGAATACTGACAACTACGTCTTCTGGGACGACCGTGGCGACCCCGTGCGGCCAATTGCCGAGATGCCGCCGAAGTCGATCATCGTCACCCCCAGCGATCGCGACACCGCCGCTGAGGGCCAGATCATCATCGCCGGCTGGGCATGGTCCGGCTACGGGCGGATCGAACGGGTCGAGATCAGCACGGATGGAGGCTCGACCTGGTGCGACACCACCTTGCACGACGGCGTTCGCCGCGGCTGGCGGCGATGGGAATCCCTCTGGCCGGCGCAACGGGGGGAGCACCGGCTCATGGCGCGGGCCGTCGATGAGCGGGGACTGACCCAGCCGCTCTTGGCTCCCTGGAACGCCAAGGGCTACCAGATGAACGCCATCCATCAAATCACCGTCCAGGTTGGCCCCTGACTGATGGGCGTGATCCGCGTGCTGTCGCCAGAAGACATGGAAGCGTTGCTACGCACCGCCATCGTCGGCCGGATCGCCTGCTGCGCCCACGGCGCGGTTGGCGACGGCCGACCCTATCTCGTGCCGCTGGCCTACGGCTACGACGGCGAAGCGGTCTACGCCCACTCCGGACCCGGCCGCAAGCTCGACCAGATGCGCGCCGAACCACGCGTCACCTTCGAGGTCGACCAGGCCGACGCGTCCGACCGCTGGCGCAGCGTCATCGCCGAAGGCGAGTTCGAGGAAATCGACGATCCCACTGAGCGTACTCGTGCGCTCCGGGTGATCTATCCGTCCCCGCTCGAGATGCCTGAACTGGGACGGCAGACCGTGGTGTTCCGCATTCGGCTCACCGCCCGCTCGGGCCGCTACGAAACGCCGGATTGAGGGTCCAGTCGCCGCGCAAAAAGGCGAAGGCATAGCGAAAGGAAGGTCTTCCCACGATGGTGTCCAACTGGCTGACCGAGCTGACCGGAGCGAGCAAGCCGATTATCGGCATGGTTCACCTCCCCGCGCTCCCCGGCACCCCGCTGTACGATGCCGCCGGAGGCATGCAGCACATCCGCGACTGGGTGGCGCGCGACCTGGATGCCCTCCAGGCTGGCGGCATCGACGCGGTCATGTTCTGCAACGAGAACGACCGGCCCTATCGCCTCGACGCCGACGTGGCCTCCGTCGCCGCCATGGCGGACGTCATCGCCACCACGCGCGGAGTGCTCTCTGTCCCGTTCGGGGTCAACGTCCTCTGGGATCCCCGCGCCACCCTGGCCGTCGCGGCGGCCACCGGGGCCGCGTTTGCGCGCGAGATCTTCACCGGCGCATTCGCCGGGGATTTCGGCATGTGGGTCCGCTGCGCCGGCGACAGCTTTCGCTATCGCCGCGAGATCGGCGCCGAGAACGTCCGCCTCCTCTTCAACATCAACGCCGAATTTGCCGCCCAGATCGCCCCTCGACCGCTCCCGGATGTCGCCCGCTCGGTTGTCTTCTCCTCGATGCCGGATGCGCTCTGCGTCTCCGGCCCCATCACCAGCCAGCCAGCGGATGCCTCCGGCCTGGCAGAAGTTGCGAACGCGGTGCAAGGCTCGGGAGTTCCCATTCTGGTCAATACCGGACTTCGCGCGTCGAACGCGGCCGACTTGCTCGCCTACGCCGATGGCGCCGTCGTGGGATCGAGCCTCAAGGTCGACGGCGTCACCTGGAATCCGGTCGAGGAAGCCCGTGTCCGGGAGCTGATGGACGCTGTCGCGGCCACTTCAGGAGCGAGTCGTTGACCTCGCCGTAGCTCGGCCGACACCTTCTGTTCAGAGAGCACGAAAGTGCCGGGGCCCGACTTTGTGCTTGACGGACTGGCATGAGAAATGCAGCATAAGACCAATGCGGTGAGTACCCTGAGTCAACGGTGACCGGGTCGCGAGGCGATTTCTCCCCGTAACCGGCACCGTTCGACGACAACTCGGGTCACGTTGGGCCGGACAACCGCGCCCGGCCAGTCGGTGTACGGAGGAGATTGCCAATGCATGGCCACGATTCAACGTCGAGTCCCGTAGGACGTCTGGTCGCCCAAAGCCTGCACGGTCAGCTTTCACGCCGCGAGATCATGCGCCGCGGCGCGGCCCTCGGCTTGAGCGCACCCGTCATCGGGATGATCCTTTCTGAGCAAAGTCGCGGCGCTGCAGCGCAGGACGCCTCCCCTGCGGCCGACCAGGAAGTCGGTTGGTCGATCGTCGTTCCCGAGGGCTTGCGGACCGATCTCAACGGCGCCCGCGTGCGAGCAGTGCTGGCGGAAGCCGCTTCACCGGATCGTCCCTGGCTGGAAGCAGCCATCGCCAAGTTCAACGAGGCGACCGGCGCCAGCGGCGAGTTCGTTCCTGGCGAGACGAGCGCCACCGACCGCTTGGCCATTTACAACCAGCAACTGGGCGCTCAGTCCCCGGACAACGACATCTACCAGATCGACATTATCTGGCCGGGCATCGTGGCCGTCCACGCTGTCGACCTGAACCAATCCCTTGCCGACCTTGCGTCACAGCATTTCGCGCGGCTAGTCGAGAACAACACCGTCAATGGCGCCCTGGTCGGGATGCCGTGGTTCACCGACGCCGGCCTGCTCTATTACCGGAGCGACCTCCTTGAGGAGTATGGGTTCGAGGAGCCCCCGCTGACGTGGTCCGAGCTCGAGGAGATGGCTCAGACCATTCAGGACGGCGAGAGCGCGGACAACCCGAGCTTCCGCGGCTTCGTCTGGCAAGGCAACGCATACGAAGGTCTGACCTGCAACGGCCTGGAGTGGCAGTTCTCAAGTGGCGGGGGCAGCATCATCGAGCCGGACGGCACGGTGACCGTCAACAACCCGGCCGCGATTGCGTCGTTCGAGCGCGCTCGCGGCTGGGTCGGAACCATCTCGCCCGAGGACGTGACGACCTATAACGAGCCCTCGACGATCAACGCCTTTGCCCCTGGCAATGCCGCGTTCATGCGCAACTGGCCATACGCCTACTCCGTGACGCAGGCGCCAGACTCCCCGCTCGTCGGCATGGTCGGCGTCACCCAGCTTCCGATGGGCGACGGCGAAGGAGCTCAGCACGCCGCCGCCCTCGGCGGCTGGCAGTTGATGGTCTCCAAGTACTCCCCGAACCAGGAGGCGGCCATCGAATTCGTCAAGTACATGTGCTCGCCGGAGCTGGAAAAGGCCTACACCATCGAGCGCAGCCACTCCCCGACTATCGGATCGGTCTACGACGATCCCGAGGTCATCGAGCTGCAGGAGTTCCTGGCTCGTCTGAAGCCGGTCTTTGAAGGGGGCTCGGTGGCTCGTCCATCTACCGTGACGGCCGACCTCTACAACTCCGCCTCCATCGCCTACCACTCGCGGCTCAACCAGATTCTGACCGGCCAGGCCGAGGCCGCGGCCGCCACCGCCGAGATCGAAGCCGAGCTGCTGGACATCATGGCGGAGCTCGGCTACTAGACCAAACGCACGGACGAGCGTAGAGTGGCGACGGATGGAGCGATGCGCTCCATCCGTCGCCCGCATCACGAGGAGGGGTGACATGACCCAGGGCGCGGTGACCGCCCCACTCCCCCAACCGGTGGTTCCGGGGCGAGAGGTCGATCTGCCCCGCAGCGGGTTGGCCAAAGCCCGCGAGCGCCTGGCGTGGCTCCTCGTCGCGCCGAGCGTCCTGGTGGTCGTCCTCGTCGCGCTCTACCCGCTTTTACAGTCATTCCGGCTCAGTTTCACTAATGCTCGCTTCGGTAGCTCCCGCCCCGAAGTCTATGTCGGATTCGACAATTACCGGCGGCTGCTCGAGGACTCCGTCTTCCACGCCGCCATGCAGCACACCCTTGTTTTCACCGTCGCCTCTGTTGCCATCGAGACTGTCCTCGGTATCGTCATCGCCCTGATCATCAATTCGCATTTCACCGGCCGCGGGGTGGTACGCACCTCAATGCTCATCCCCTGGGCGATCCCCACCGTGGTCTCCAGCCAACTCTGGCGCTTCATGTACAACCAGGACAACGGCGTCATCAACGACTTGCTGGTCTATCGGCTCGGCATTCTGGGCAGCCCGGTCGCCTGGATCGCCAACCCCACCACCTCACTACCCGCCATCATCGCGGTCGACGTGTGGAAAACCACGCCCTTCATGGCGCTGCTTCTATTGGCCGGACTTCAGATCATCCCCGGCGACGTCTACGAGGCGGCCACGGTCGATGGCGCCAGTAAGTGGCAGCAGTTCTGGCAGATCACCCTGCCCCTCCTCAAACCGGCTCTGCTGGTGGCCCTCATCTTCCGCTCCCTCGACGCCTTTAGAGTCTTCGACGTTATCTTCGTCATGAAGGGCGCGGCTCTCGACACCATCAGCCTCGCCATTTATGCCCGACAAACAATGATCGATCAGCAATATCTGGGTCGCGGCGCCGCGGCCAGCGTGGTGATCTTCCTCTGTATCGCTGTGCTGGTCATCGTCTACAGCCGCCTGGTGCGCGTAGAGGAGTCGTAAAATGGCGACAACGACTGCGGTACGACCCGCAATTCCGGACACCTCGACCATCACCGGAACCCGCCAGTGGACGATAGGCAAGATCCTCAACAAGATTCTGTTCTGGATTCTGGTCGTTGCGATCATTTTCTATACCGTGTTCCCCTTCTTTTGGGCCGTCATCTCTTCCATCAAGCCGAACGCCGAGCTCTTCGCGGTTCCCGTGCAGTACTGGCCGTCGCAGCTCAACTGGTCTTTCTACCAATTCGTCCTGGCCAACGGCGATTTCCTGCGCGCCCTGCGCAACTCGGTCATCGTGTCGCTCACCACGGTCACCATCTCGCTAGTCCTGGGATCCCTGGCCGCCTATGCCATGGGCCGTTTGAAGTTTCGCGGCCGCACGCCAGTGCTCTACCTCATTCTCTCAATGACGATGTTCCCGCAGATCGCCATCCTCGGCTCGCTGTACCAAATGATCGTGACGCTCGGTCTCTTCGACCGCCTGCCCGCATTGATCATCGCCTACCTCACGTTCACCCTCCCCTTCACGGTGTGGGTCCTCGCCAACTTCTTCAAGGCCATGCCCGGTGAACTTGAAGAGGCCGCATTGGTGGACGGGGCCACGCCTTTCCAGGCGTTCTGGCGCATCCTGCTCCCCCTCGCTGCACCCGGTTTGGTCACGACCGGTCTGCTCGCCTTCATCGCCGCCTGGAACGAGTACCTCTACGCCTTGACCTTCACGCAGACCCGTGCCCGTACCGTGCAGCCGGCCATCGCCAGTTTCACCGGCAACACCCAGTTCGAGCTGCCCTGGGGCAACATCCTGGCCGCTTCGGTGCTGGTCACCCTGCCGCTGGTCGTTCTGGTGCTCATCTTCCAGCGCAAGATCCTGGCCGGTCTCACCGCGGGCGCCGTCAAGGGATAAGCCCCGGATCCAGCTTGTCCGGGACGAACAGGTTCTGGCAAACGCCGTGCGCGAGCGCCACGTGGCGAGGTCCTTCGCTCAGGCAGATCGCCGCATGCCCCGGTAACAGCGCATCAAACTCCAGCGCTGCCAGTTTGGCGATGGTGGCGGCGGACTTCTGGATAGAGCAGTCGTGGATGTTCTGTAGCACGATGCGGCCACGGCTGAATATGGCGTCACCTGAAAAGAGATACGTCCGCTCGCGTCCGCGCATCAGGTACGACACGTGTCCATCACAGTGACCCGGCGTCTCGAAGACCTCGAGTTCGAGAGTGCCCACCGTGACGCGATCCGTCTCGCGCACCTCGCGCCCCACCTCCACGGGTTCGAATCGGTAGTCCGCCGGGTAGAGCCCGGCCGCTTTGGCCATGTCCAGGGCCACCGCTCGTTCATTTCCGGTGCGCAACGTCGGCGCGGCATCGGCATGCGCCACGACATCCACCCCAAGCCGCTCGCGAACGCGCGCCGCGCCGCCGGCGTGGTCCATGTGGTAATGCGTCAGCAGGAGTTGCGTGATCCGCGCCGGATCGAATCCCTCTGCCCGCACATTCTCGACAATGCGGTCGAGCGAATCGCCCTCGGCGATCCCGCAATCGACCAGCGCCATCTCCTCGCCGCCATCGATGAGGTAGATGTGGCAGTCCGGATCATTGGAAAGCCCGAAGGCGTTGCTCGTTCCACCACCAACGATGTAAACCTCATTCGTGACCCGCACGTGTGCTCCTCTCTGCGCAAGTCTTCCGGGCCGAGCATTGACAGCCACTCTCCCCGCTCCGTAGGATGCCACCCATCGTACGTCAATCGGAAGGAGTGACCATGACTGCCAGGAAAGCCCCGGCTGGTGAAGAATGGCGCGGCAAGGTCGGCAAGCTGAGCGAAGAAGAACTGGACGCATTCCTCGCCCTGGGCAACGTAGCCCGGCTCGCTTGCCTGGACCCCAACGGCTGGCCCTACGTCGTGCCAACCTGGTACCAGTGGGCCGAAGGAGGGTTCTATATCATCCCCCGCGCGCGGTCGGCCTGGGCGAAATACATGGCCGACGACAAGCGCGTGTCGATCTCGATTGACACCCCCGATCCGCCCTACATCAAGATCCAGTCCCAGGGTGAAGCGGAGTTGGTCGAGGAGCCGAACGTCGGCGGTCGCTGGGTCGAAATCGCCAACGAAATGTCACTCCGATATCTGGGCGAAAACGGACCCAAGTACCTGATCCCGACTCTGAACGAGCCGCGCTGGCTCTACTTCGTCAAGCCGACCAAGCTCTCCTCCTGGCAAGGGACCGACTGGGCAAAGCGTTACAAGCACAGCGAATGGGGCACGTAGACGCGGCGCTTCAACCAAGCGCCATAGAGCTGCCGCTCCCCTGGGGACCGGTCGTCCGTGGCGTCCGCTGGGGTGCCGGTCCGGATCGTGTGTTGCTGTTCCACGAACCTGGTGCGGATATCGACGCCTGGGGGACGCTTCCGGCACAACTCGCCCAAGCTCTCGGCGTAGAGGCATTGGCGGTCGATCTTCCCGGACATGGGCTATCGGACAACCCGTGGGAGCCGGCAATGATCGACGAGTTAATTCGACAGTTCATTTTAGCGTCGGTTGGCTTGCCAGCCCCCGCCATCGCCACCCACGCCCCATCTCCCTTCGCATCCG
The DNA here is from genome assembly GCA_963762985.1 of uncultured Chloroflexia bacterium. Taxonomy (GTDB): domain Bacteria; phylum Chloroflexota; class Chloroflexia; order Thermomicrobiales; family UBA6265; genus JACCXM01. Next base: position 121,283 of record CAVXMK010000021.1, on the reverse strand, counting down.
GGGAGGAAAAAGTCTCCAATATGACTCAAGCAGCGGGACATCAATTCGTCATCGCGGCAGGGAGCGTTGCCTCGCATGTACTCACGTCCGCGGCCGATCTTCAGTTGGCAGGCTTGGTCGCCCTTTCGCCAACAGCAGTCACCGAGTTCGAACCAAAAGCCACCGCAACAACACCCCCCTCTCCCGGCGAGCCGGGAGAGGGGGGAAGGGGGGTGAGGGCCTCGGTCCCCAAGCTCTTCATCTCTGGCTCCCACGCCGATGACGACCTCGACACCGCACGCCGCCTGGCCTCCACCAGCCGCGGCTGGACTGTCGTCACGTCGCTTCCCGTATCCGAACGGGGCACGGCCCTGCTCCAAACGACGTGGCAAACCCGTCTGGGCAAAGAAATCACAGCATTCCTGCGCGACTGCATGCGCCCCACACCGGCTTTCGTGCCGCCACGCCTGATCCCCCCGCGTCTGCCCAGTCAAACCGATTCCGGGTGAGCCCTGCTGAAATAGCGTCCAGCCACGGCGAGAATTCCCGCCTTCCCGAGATCTTCATCACCTTCAACATCTTCCGATGATCAAGCCAGAATTAGGGCCGCAAATAGCCCCTCTCCCATTGCGATGGGAGAGGGGTTGGGGTGAGGGCCGTTCCCCGCGGCAAAGAAGCCACCAACCGCAATCCGCGCTAAATATCCTCCGGCCGCGAGATGTCTCCCGACGCCCCGTTGGGTTCATCGGCCCGAGGCCGCTCGACCAGCTCCACATCGATAATCTCGTCGGTCGTTGGCTCCCCAAGACTCCTGGGCATCCACACGTCGGCCGGACCTGAAAGGATGGCTGTGCGTTCCCCGGCGGGAAGGGCGCGATCCTCACCGATACGGTGCCGCAGGGCGCGCATGTCGTTGTCGACCGCGGTCAGCTCCGTGCGCATCCGCTCCAGGTGCTCGTTCTGCGAACGCACGAATCGGGTGTATGGCGCAATTGCCTCGCGCACGCGGTCCATGGACCGCGCCAGCTCATGCTCGAACTGCTCGCGCATGACCTCGATAAGCCGCTGCTCCAATTCCTCGGCCTTGGCGTGGAAATCGCGCTTCGCTTGCCGCCGCTTGTTTGGCAGCACGAAAAGTCCCAAGCCGGCCAGCAGACTCGCCGCCAGGATCCCCGTCACATCGACCGCGACCGTGCTCGCCGCGGCCACGACCAATGCCCCCAGCCCCACGGCGCCTGCTTCGGCGACGGCGACCGTGGCCACCGCGTTCCGTACCGACTCGGCGAGCTGGTTGGCCTCGGCGTCGAGATCGTACCGCTCGACCTCTTCCTGCGTCCGCTTGGCGACCGACTCCAGCAACGACCGGCGGTCATAGCGGAACTGCCCGCCAACCTCCCCGATCAGTCCCTCTTCATACTGGGTCAGGCGGCGCCGATCGATGTAGTCCGTGACGCTCTGCCAGATGCGCAGATCCTGCTCCACCATCCAGTCGATCAGCTCATCGACGACGGTGTCGATCTGCACCTCCGTGTTGGCCACCACCTGGCGCTCGAACTCGCCGCGGATCTTGTCCTTGTTGAGCAGGTCAAAAACGCGCCCGATGCGGATCGTTTCCTCAAAGAAGGCGTCGCCCCGCTGCAGCGTGCGGGCGATGATGTTCTCCACCCGCGTCAGGTGATAGGCGAACTGCCGCCGCATGTCCTCCTGATAGGCGACGAGCTGGCGTTCGATGTTGTCGATAGTGGCCAGGTCGTCGCGCAGCACAGTCAGGCGCTCATCGGTGATCTGGAGGTACTTCTCGGTGATCCGCTCCCCAACGCCCAGCGGGCTGAGCAATTTCAGCCGAATACGGCCTTCCTGGTCGAGCGTGGTGAAGATGTACTCCTCCAGCGGCCCAAACCTGCTTGCCGCCCACAGCCGCGCCCGCTCATCGGGGTTGCGCTCCCCAAGGACCTTGGCCTGCTGGGCCAGCAGCGAAGAGACCGGGAAGACGTCCGGGGTGAAGCCAAGCAGGCGCTCGATGTTTTCGCTGACGAAGTCGGTCACTTGCTGCACGGCCGTCTCATCGCGCAGCAGGTCGACCTTGTTGATGATGACGACGATTTTCTTGCCCCAGTCCTGGATCGTCTCCATGAACTCCCGCTCGCTCTCGGTGAACGGGCGGTCGGCGGAGGTGACGAACAGAACCATGTCGGAGCGCGGCACGAACTGTTGCGTGAGCTGCTCGTGCTCGCGAATGATGGCGTTGGTGCCCGGGGTATCGACGATCGTGATCTCGTCGAGGAATTCCGCGGGGTAGCCGCGCACGATGACGCCGTCGGCCTGCATGGTGTCGGACGGCTCGGGCGCATAGCGCAGCAGATTGATGACCGATGTCGTCGGTGTCACGCCCTCCGGCATCACCTCCGCGCCGATCAGGGCGTTGATGAATGCGGACTTCCCGGCGTTGAACTCTCCCACCACCACCAGCAGAAAGAGCGCGGTGAGATGCTCCGCCGCGCGACGAACCGCCGCCTCGTCCTCTTCGGTCCCTGGAAATCGATCGAGCGTGTCGGCCAGCCGCTCGAGGAGCACCAGTTCTTCCTCGATCAACTGGTGCTGCTGCTCGGTCAGCAGCGCCCCTGCGCTCGGTTCCTGCCCATCTCGGCGGGTGCGCCCCGGCAACTGGAACAGACGTCGGCTCATCGGGCTCCCATCACCCCCCGTGGCGGCACAGAACCGCGCCTCGGTGACGACTTCTCACGGAGCATGGAGGATGCCGTCGATTCTGACAAGTCATAACTGGATTTGGCGGGCGCTGTACCCCAAGACGTCTCAGTTGTCAGTACCTTCGGTGTTTGCCCTCGCCTCGTCGGCCGCACCTTTTGCTTCAGGTCCGGCCGCGACGGTAGCGTTGGCGAACCGCCCCTCGATATCGCCTTTCAAATGCTGAAGCTCACCCTCTCGCGCCATTCCCTCGTTGCCGATGAAATCGCCAAGAGCTTCCTTCGCGACCCCGACCACCTTGTCGAATGCGCCCGGAGCCCGGTCGGCCAGTCGTTCCCCCTGGGTGCCGGCGAACGAAGCCGCGCTCGCCGTGGCCGTCTTGGCCCCATCCAGCCAGCCTTGGAGTCTGTCTCGGTCGACCTCGTCAATCCACTGCCGGATCTTGTCGCCGTCGGCTTTCCCTTCGATGGTGTCGGCCGCCACCTTGACGCGAGCAACCAGTGCCTCAGCATCGATCTCGCCGCCGGTCCTGTCAACGGACTCACGCACCCGGGCCACGATCGTGTCGAGATTGACATCGCCATCGGAGTCGCCGAGCGCCTCCTTCAGGCGAGACTTGATATCGTCGAACCGGCCACGCCGCAAATCACTCATGGTCTGGGCCTCCTTCAACAGCTCCGATGCGATGCCTGTGCTACGTCGGACCCCTATGCGCGTGCTCGACCGCCCCGGGCAGCCGAGGCTACCACGCCCTGATTGATGAGTGGCTGATGGAGCTGCACCGGCTCGCTCTTGGTGCGCACGCGGAGATTGATGATCTCCACGAAAACCGAGAAGGCCATCGCAAAGTACACGTACCCCTTCGGAATGTGCTGGCCCAGTCCCTCCGCCACCAGCGTCATGCCGATCAGCAGCAGGAAGCTCAGCGCCAGGATTTTCACGGTCGGGTGGCGGCTGACAAAATCGCTCAGCGGCTTGGCGGCCACAAGCATGACCCCCACCGCAATCACCACGGCAATGACCGCGATCGTGATGTTCTCGGTCAGACCGATGGCGGTGATGACCGAATCGAGGGAGAAAACGATGTCCAGCAGCACGATCTGGATAATGACGCTTGAAAAGGACACGGTCCCCGCGCCGGCTTCACGCTCGTGCTCTTCGCCTTCCAGCTTGGCGTGGATTTCTGTCGTCGACTTGTACAGCAGAAACAGACCGCCCCCGATCAGGATCAGGTCACGGCCATTGAAAGGATGACCGGCCACGGTGAAGAGCGTCTGGGTCAGCCCAAAAATGAACCCGATCGAGAAAAGCAGCCCGATGCGCATCAGCATGGCCAGGATCAACCCAACCGTGCGCGCCCTGCCGCGCTGATCCTCTGGCAACCGGTCGGAGAGGATGGAGATGAAGACGATGTTGTCGACCCCGAGCACGATCTCCAGCGCGGTCAGGGTCAGCAACGCGGTCCAGAATGCTGGATCTGTCAACATCTCCACAAACCGACCCCCCTCAAGACGTTACGCGCGCGGCGCATCGCCGAATCCCGTGCGCGACTTGGTTGTCCCCTCCGACAACTCGCCATTGGTCCCGGCAGCGACGTCGGAGTCCTGGATCATCCCGGCAGGACGCACCCGCTCCCCAGCGACCAATGATGCCGCGAAAGCGTCGCCGGTTGCGAGTCTCCGGGACCAATCGGCGGTCCGATAGTACGCCAGCTCGACGCGCCCTGAAGCCGCGATTGGATTGATAGCCACCCTGGCGCGTTCGAAGACACCGTCCAGACTCTCCACATCGAGTGAGCCAATGACCACGAGGTAGACCGGTGCGGTCCGACACGCGAAATCGCCGGCTACCCATATCTCCTCCAGGCCCGAAACCTGCTCAATGGCGCCCGACAGGGCGTTTTCCAACGGCACTGCCCCAACAACGAGCGCCGTGAGGGGCTTCAGGAGCGGCCAGGCGGCATCCGGCCGGTAGAGCCGGGTGTTGCCGCGCCGCTCGTCCCGGAGCAGCCCAAGTCTGGTCAGCTTGTAGCACTCGTGTTGCAGACTGCTGACGGGCAAACCCAGCCGGCGCGACATGGCAGTCAGCGAGAAGGCCAGGTGGGGCCGTGGCAGCAGGAGCGTGAGCACGGCCGAGCGCACGCGGGAGGAAAAGAGCTCGGCCAGCAGCTCCGACACAATCCTCGCCTTCTGGCTCCTCGGTCCCCGTTCCGGTCAACCCGCATCGTACCAGAGCACGGCGTAGTTCAACTTCGCGCCCATAGCGACCGCCCGTCCCGCACGTCGTGCGCGATCATCCCCTCTCGATGGAGATGACTCAAATAGGCGAAGACGGTCGGCTGCAAGAGGTAGAACGAGGGGCGTCGGCGACCGGCGCGCCGAAGCGCACGAGAAGCTCTCGCAGGAGCCCCTCCGCCGTTCGCGGCTCCTTCGTGAGCTCGAGGACGGCATCGGCCACCCGCGTCGCCAGCGCAACATTCCTGTCGATCAGGTCGCCAAGTTCCCCTTGCCTCAGCACCGCGCCATGACCGGGAACGGCAACGTGGTGCGGAACCGTTCGCGCCCACTCCAGCGCCGCCAGATGTTCGGTCAGGGAGAAGAGATACGGGATTCGGTATCGGGCCAATACGGGCTCCGGCAGCACCACGTCCGCGCAGAAGAACACATCCCCCACGACGTATCCAAGTTGCCCCGGAGAATGGCCGAAAAGGGGAACCGCCTCAACGGCCACGCCGGCCACCTCGTAGTGCCCAGGCCGAATGATGTTGTCGACGGGGCTGGGGTCCGCGAGCAGAAACCCGCCGCGCAAGGAATCGGGCGGATCGGCGCCACCGAAGAGCAAGGCTGGTTGCAGAAGAGGATAGCGCAGCAACACCTCATCGAACGCGGGGGCGTGTACGGCGGCCCCCGTTTGCTTCACCACCGTCGCGTTGCCACCGAAATGGTCGGCATGGGCGTGGGTCGTCAGGATCGCGACGACATCACCACCGAGCTCCTCGCGCACCGTCTTGAGCGCCTTCTTGGCGCTCGAATCGTTGAGCCCGGTGTCGACCAGGACGACACGCCCCTCGTCGCCAGCCAGAACGCCGATATTGACGCCTCCAGGGATGACCCAGACGCCGTCGCCAAGCGGAACCAGTTTTCCCAATGCTCCTCCTCTTGCCGCGCTCGCACGTAGCGGTCGTCCACCGATTGGCAGCCTTGATTCAATTCCGGGCCGAACGGCAATATACTGGCCAGCGGGGAGGCGCCGGGATGACCATGAAGCACAAAGCGGACATTCGCCACGTGGTCGACGTTGCGCAGTTCGACCGGCCAGCCCTGGAGCGGCTCTTCGCCGCGGCAGACCGCATGCGCGAGCTGCCCGCGGCGCTCCGCGCCGCTGGCGGGGTTCACGCTGGCGACGATCTTTTACGAGCCTTCCACCCGCACTCGGCTCTCATTCGAAACGGCGATGCACCGCCTCGGCGGTAACGTCGTCTCCACCGAAAATGCGCGCGAGTTCTCCTCGGCCATCAAGGGCGAGTCGGTCGAGGATACCGTTCGCATCGTCGAGGGATACGCCGACGCCATCGTCATCCGCCATTACGAGCAGGGCTCGGCCCACCGCGCCGCCGCCGTCGCCTCCGTCCCCATCCTCAACGCCGGAGACGGCCCCGGCGAGCACCCCTCCCAGGCGTTGCTCGACCTCTATACCATTCGCCACGAGCTTGGCCGCATCGACGGGTTGCGCGTGGCGCTTGTCGGCGACCTCCGCTTTGGCCGCACCGCGCGCTCACTGGCCCGATTGCTCCGCCAGACCGAGGGCACGGAACTCGTCTTCGTCTCGCCGCCGGCAGTACCGATGGGAAACGATGTTCGTACCGAACTGGAGCAAGCCGGCGTCCCCTTCCGAGACGAGCCGGACCTGAACGCCGTCTTGCCGGAGGTCGACGTCATCTATCAGACACGCGTCCAGAAAGAGCGGTTCACCACGGTGGAGGAGTACGAAGCCGCCCGCGGTCAGTACGTCATCGATGCTGACGCCATGCGCCGCCTCAACCCCGACGCCATCCTCCTCCACCCTCTCCCCCGCGTCGACGAAATCACCGTTGACGTCGACGCCGATCCTCGCGCCGCCTACTTCCGGCAGGCCCACAACGGCGTCTATGTGAGAATGGCACTACTGGAGCACGTGTTGGGCGATGGGGTGATGAGATGAAATGGAGAACGGCGGGCAACGGTCGCTCGCCCCATTGCGTCAACATCCCAGCACCCAATGACCTTTTCACCCCATCGCCCCATCCCCCAATGCCCCTACCACCCCCGCCAACGGCGGATTCCCCCACACCTCTACTCGGTGCTCGGCAATCTGACCGTTCCAAAGCGGAGCCGTGCAAGTCCGGTTGAGCAGATCTTTCCAGAGCTGGGAGTTGGCGAACGTTTCCTCGTCCGGGCTGAACAGGTCGAAGACCGAGCGCGAGGCGACGAGGATCATCTTGTCCCTGGCGCGGCTGATCGCGACGGTGAGCCGGCGCGGGTCGTACAGGAACGCGCCCGCCGCCAGGAGATAGGCCGGGTCGCTCTCGGTCGCCGAGACGATGATGGCGTCCCGCTCCCCGCCCTGAAACCGCTCCACCGTATCGACCGCCCGCGCCACCTCGTCCGGGTCTTCGGCGCCTGGGAGCGTACGGCGAAGGACCTCCTGCAAGTTCGCCCGCTGGGCGCGGTGCGGCACCACCAGCCCGAAACCGTCACGCACGCGATACCCGGCCTCGTGCAGCGCGGCCAGCAGCGGCGCGGTCAGATCGCGCTCGAAGTCGTTGCGCAACTGGCTCTGCGCCTCGTCGTGGACGACGACGATCAGCGGATGCTCTGGATCGAGCACCGCATTGACGAATGCGTCGACACTGACCACCTGACGCAGGCGTCCATCGCGACGCGAGTGATAGTGCAATTCATCGCGCGAGTAGACGCTGCGGCGCAGAAACTCCGCCATGTCCCGGTCGAGCCGGAAACTCTCCTCGAACTGGATCATGCGCGCCCCCGCCCGCTGCACGGTGTCGAACAGCGAGCGGTAGACGGCGTATTCCTGAAATGTCCGCCGCGTCTCCTTCTCCCAGTCGTGCTTGACGATCGGAGCCATCTGTCGGTGATCCCCGACGATGACGATCTGGCCGTCCGGCTTCAACGGCAGCGCCGCCATGATCGACTCGGGCAGACTAAGCTGCGACGCCTCATCCAGCACCAGCAGATCGAACGTTTCGTGCGCGAATAGTTTGCCGCCACTGTCGTTTGCAGTTCGGTAGACGCCGCCGGGCGTCGACGCAACGATGGCATACGGGAGCAGCCTGCAGTGCATCCATCGGCTTGATCGGCTGATCCTTGCCGACACGTAGTGCCGTCACCTCAGTGACCGGATTCTCGCGGGGTTGGAGTCGGTAGAGCGGCGCTTCCAGAATACGCGCGTCGAAGTACTCAGCGAAGATCCCCGGTTGCTCGACTCGCATGCGCGCCAAGTTCTGCCGGGCGCTGAGCATGTTGGCCAGGAGCACATCGGTCGCGGCGTGAGTCTTGGCGCCGATGAGCACGCGATATGGCATTCCAGCCGCCAACGCACCCTGAAGCCGGGCCAGCACCGCGAACGCGGTCGTAAAGCTCTTGCCCGTGCCCGGCGGCCCCTGCACGAGCAAGAGCGGCGCATCCCCGTTGTCGCCGATAAACGCGACCTTGCTCGCTTCGAACTCGACGCTGGCCCCGGCCTCGTGCATGGCCGCCAGGCCCGCCATGAACCGCGCCTGCCCTTCTCGAGCGGCGGCGGGCCATTCCACTGGCCCGAGCTCACCTGATTCAACGCGCTCGAAGAGCGTGTTGCGTCCATCCGGCGAGCGAGCCCCTCCACCACCTTGGCGCCCCAGAATCCATAGATGTGTTGGGGTCGGGATCGACGGTGTACCGCTCGCCATCGACGAGCGGCGTCTCGAAACCACGAAAGAGATAGCCGGGCGGAGATGGACTGGCGAACGACTGCGCCGGCGAGAGATGTATCCAGGCCACTGTTGCCCCGCCTTCGCCATCACGCGCGACCTCGATCTCCTTGACCTCCATCCGCATTCCGTAGAGGAGTTGCTTCGGCGTCGGCGTGAGCGGCGTCTGTTCCTCCGCGGGAAGGCGGCTGTCCGTCGTCCATCGCGGCTCCAGCACGATCCGGTTGCCTACGCCCAGCGTTGAAAGCGCCAGGGCATCGTCCAGGCTGACACCGGCATCGTCGACGTCGATCCGAAAGCGGAACGGTTCGTTGATGGCGAGCGGCTCGGAGAGCGCCTTCTCCTCTTTGGACAGCTTGATCTGCTTCGCGTCCGGGTGCGCTTCGCGGTAACGGGCGCGCTGCTGTTCTCGCAAAGCGGCCCGTGCCTGATTCTCGGCGTAGAGTTGGGAAACGTCGCGTGACTGATCCGCGTCGTCATAGCGAACCAGCAGCGTGTCCCCGGAGAGAACGCGTCGCTCCGGCGGCGCCAGGCGCGCTGCTTTCCAGGCGGCCAGCTCGACATGTCGCTCAATCGTGACGAACTCACGCAGGGCCTCCGCCAGTCCCCGCGCTTTGCCGTCGAACGTCGACAGGTCGGGTATTGCGAAATTGGTCTTTTTCGTGTCGCGGTTGCCCCGGAAATCGTTGGCGATGTGCTCGAGCGCCTCCAACCGTCGTTCCTGGAATCCCTTCAGCAGCGGGACAGTTGCGCGGCGGAATGGCTGATACGGGTCGCGTTCTCCCGCATCGATGTCCGGCAGCGCCCCCCAAGCGGAGTAGGCGTATTCGAGCGGGATCTGGCTATTGAAGCGGGAGCGCCGCGTATACCAAGGTGTCCGCTCGGCCCCGGCCCGACCATCGCCATCGAGCCGGCCGAGCGCGTCGAACATGCGCTCGCGAAAGATCTCACGGTACGGCTCCCCGGCATTCCAGTCGAACCGGACGCCATTAGGTCGGGCATAGGAGGCCACGGCCTGCATTGACTGGCAGACGATGGGGTAGTTCTTCAGCTCGCGAATCTCCCGGTCGAGGAAGGTGGCAACCGGCGAATCGAACGCCGCGAGCTGGGTGATGAAATCGTAGAGCGGGGTGGCGGCCAGAATCGCCCCCGCGTGCCGGCCCAGGGCTTGCAGAAGCAGCTTCTGCTCGAACTGGTTGTAGAAAATCAGGTGAATGGGGGCGGTGGCATTCCCCGCATCATCGGGCGCGGCCACGTCGGCAACGGCGCGAATCGTCGCCTCGATCCAGCGCATGAGCAACTCGCCCTCGGATGTCTCGTCCGGCGGGGCATCCGTCATCGCCACCACCGAGCGCCGGCGATCCGACGCTGGCAACCCAGCCTCGTTGCCAGTGACGAGCGCTCCGATCAGGTAGAGGCGGTCGAGCAGGTAGTCGTGCTGCGCGTCGATGAAAACCTTGACCAGATTGGGGTTGTGTTCGGCGTCGGAATAGGGCAGTGACCCGTACCCCTTGCTGGGGATGTACGACAGTGCCCCAACCGGGTCGCCCCGCCAGCGCCGGTAGCGGCGGGCACGGTGGACCAACTCGTCCAGTCTCGGCCCAACCGGCCAGGTGCGCGAGATGCGCCGCACGACCGTGGCCTGCCCCGGAGCAGGTTTCAGGTCCCGCAGGTTGAGAACACCCGTCTCCGGGTCGGTCGCCGGTTCCAGCAGACCCACCAGATCGCTTGTCGTCGCGATCCCGGTCCTCTGCAAGGCGGCTTTTTCGGTATCAGACAAGTGTGGCAATAGCGAGAGGTCATCATGCTCGGCCGCCCATTTCATGCAGAACTCGTTGTAGAGGCAGCCGTCGCACTTGTACGTCAGGTGCCAGGGTATGTCGGCGAACGGCATTGCCGAGACTACCGATGCCACCGATTCGGGTGCCGTCACCAGACCCCGGATGACATCGCGATACGCCTCGGGGTCGGGAGTCAATTCGAGCTGGGCATCGTCGATGTTGAAAAGCCGCCGCGCCTCCGATCGCTCCGCCTCGATGTGTGCCACCTCGACATCGTCGCCGGTATCCCCAGTCACTCCGCCGCGATAGAGAATCCCTGTAGCGACGGCCAAGTGCTCTACCCCGGCGTCCGCAAGCAGGCGATCCAGCATTTCGCGATAGAACGCCACTTGCAGCCGGTGCTCGATCTTTGCCGTCGTCGTCGCCTTCATGTCCGCGACGAGCGTATGCAACTGGCCAGCGCTGTCCCGTTCAAACCGGACGATATCCGCGTCCCCGGTCAGGTCCCAGCCGTCCAGCGGCACCCGCAACCGGGTCTGGAACAGAACGATCGTTTCCCCGGCCCCAAGACCGCGCGCCGCGGCAACCACCGCCTCATTGTCCGGTTGGCGCTCGCCCGGGACGCGCGCGCTCAAGAACTTTCGGGTGGAAAAGCGTTGGCCCGTCGCCGCCTCCACTCGTTCCTCGAACTCCGCCCCGGCGTGGGTCAGTAGCGGCAGGATCTCCTGGGACGCGACATTGTAGTCCCGCATGAACTCAGGGCCATGCATGCGCTCGTGCAGCGCAAGACGCAGATACCGACGGCACTGGTCGAGCCGGACGAACTGGGAAACGACCGTGGGAGAAATGCGCGGCTGCCTGCCAGCGATCGTCGCCGGCAAAAGCGCCTCATTTCTCCTGATTTCCTGAGCCCGGCCCTCCCCTCGTTCGGTGAGGTTCACGCCGTGCGATGTGCCGGGCGTTGCGGCAGGGTCAGACACCGTCGTCCCCCATGCCCGCTCGCTCACTTCCCCAGAGTGCCGCCCCGATGACCCCGGCGTCGTAGCCCAGCGCGGCTGGCCGGATCGCGACGCGATCGATGTCGATCACTCCGGTGTGCGCGCTCGCCGCCGACTTCGCGGCCCGAAAGTAGCGACTCCCCGCGGGAGCCACACCGCCGCCGATCACGACTATCTCGGGGGCGAGCAGCGCAATCGCCCCAGCTAGTGCTATGCCCAACCAGGCTCCCGCGCGGTCGATGACGTCGATGGCCTCTGCGTCTCCCCCGTCGGCGGCGCTTGCCACGTCCGCCGCGGTGAGCCGGCCAAGGTCACCACCATTCAACCCCAACAGCGCCGTGGTAAACCCCTGCACCACCCTGCGCGTCGCTTCGGCAACGATCGCCGGCCCGCTGGCAAGTGTTTCCAGGCACCCCAGGTTCCCACACGTGCAGCGTGGACCCTCCGGTTGCATGACGAGATGGCCGATCTCGCCGGCCATGCCGCCCACGCCGTAAAGAATCTGGCCGTGGGCGATCACCGCCCCGCCAATCCCGGTGCCGACGGTCACCAGCAGAGCGGTGGCGGCGCCGGCCGCCCCGCCCAAACGGTGCTCGGCGAGCGCAAACGCCTTGGCGTCATTGATGACGCCGACCGGCAGCCCGGTGGCATCGGCGATAACAGGACCGACGGGAACATCGATCCAGCGTCCGGGGAGATTGGGGAGGTCGCTCGTTATACCCGTGGCCATCTCGACTTCGCCCGGCACCCCAACGCCGATCCCGGCGATCTCCAACTCGGGCGCCGCCGCCCGGAGCGACTCGATGCCCGACACCATGCGGCCCAGCACCGCATCGTGACCGCCGGCGCCGCCCGTCGGCACGACCGCGCGGCGAACGATCTGCCGTTCGCCGTCGAGCAACGCCAGCTTGAGATTTGTCCCTCCGAGGTCGATCCCGATCGCGCCGGTTCGATCCGTCACCGCTCCTCCTCGCCGCCTTGGCCAGGACGGCGGAATAGTTTTTCTTGATGCGCAGATTGTCCGCGACCCGGGGCGCATGTCAATTCACATCCCGCCACCCCCTTTCGCACGCTTATGATAAACTGTACGTACACGGCGTCCGTGCGCCGCATTGTCGGCTGCCGGCGCCATTGCCCCCGCGTTTGCTCCGCGTTTCCGCCTCCTCGAAGGACGTCCCACGAGGATGGCGGCCGCATGAGCGTCGAAGGAAGCTGGCATGCCGAAGCGAGAGGTCGAGCAGCACCGGTCACCGCGCGACGTCCCCCCTGTTGGCCGCCCGCGCGGCGCCGTCTGGCGCGCGTTGCAGGCGGACGGGGTGGTCTGGGAGGGCCAGGTCTATCTCGTCGGAGACGACGTCGACCTCGCCTCCCGCATGATCGTCACGCATCGCCGCGTCGTCTTCGTTCGCGGGGGCGAGTTGGCACTCGACATCCCGCGAGAGTGGTTGCGCCCGGAGCCAGTGCTCCGCCGCGACGGCGTCCTCGACCTATTCGTGGCCACGCCCGGCAGCAACCTGTTCGACGAGCCGATGACGGTGCCCCTGCGCATGCGCGAAGGGCACCCGGCCGCGGGGCACATTATCGCCATGCTTGCGCCGGGCGGGGTGCGTCGCATCCTGCCGGAAACATTGTCCGGGATGGAGCGTGCCCGCGAAGCCGCCCCCGTACCGCAGTTCAACGGGTTTTGGGACGAGGACGGCCTCGACGCTTCCTGGGACGATGATGGGCTCGGTTCCGACCGCGCGGAAACGACGAACCGCGAGCGCTCCGGCACCGGCGAATCAGACGTCGCCGACTGGCTCCCGGTCGAACCTCCCGATCGCGTCGTCCGCACGTCGTCCGCCCCGGCGCGTCCCCCCCAAACAAACGGGTACGCGATTACCGGGCTCCAACCCCGCGACCAGCGCAAGTCGCCCTGGGGATTGTTCCTGCGTATTTTCGGACTCGTAGTGCTCCTGGCGTCGGCGGCGGCGCTCGGCGCTGGCAGATTGAATCTGGGAGTTCCCGGCGGCGGCGGTGGCTCCGAAGCGATCCTGGCCGGCCCCTCCCCCACCGCCGTCGTCGTCGCCTCTCCCCCTGCGGCGCCTGAGGCTGCCCTCCTGCCGCAGGAAGAAGCGGCGATCGCTATCGGCGTTGGCGGCTCCGCAGCCCAGGCGACCGCGGCCAGCTCATCGCCTGCGTCAGCAGCCATGCAGACCGCGACAGAAACGCCTTCACCGACCACATCTGCCCCGACCTCCGTCGTCATCCCAACCCCCGCGCCACCTGCGGCCGCGGCCCAGGCCGCGACCCCGGCGCCCGCGTCCACCTCCGAAGCCGCAACTGAAGATTCCCCCGCGGCCGAAGCGGACGTGGCAACGCCACCTCAGTCCACCCCCGCCGCGACTGTGCCGGAACAACCTCCCGCCGTTGACCCCGATGCCCCGCCCGCTCAGGAGCTCGTCACCGGCCCATTACGTATCACCGTCTCGTCCGCTCAGCGAGCCGAGAGCTTGCCGCGCTACGGGCTTCCCCCCGACTCGGGCGAGTGGGTGCTCTTGACCGTCGAGGTCCGCAACGAGGGGACGGCTCCTGCCTCCCTCGCCATGAGCGATTTCCGGCTCTACGACCGCGCACCGGGGACCACGATCGAGCTCGACAGCGGCACCGACGTCATCGCCGGTCTTGCCGGGTTCGAACCTCCCCGCTCCGCCGACGACGACATTGCTGTCGGCCCTGGAGATTCGGCCGAGGCACTCCTTCTCTATCTCCTCCCGCCCGGTTCGAGCGACGACGTGGTCTTCCTCGCCGGTGAGTCGGCAATGGATCTCGCCCCAGTCCTCACTGCCGGTGACACGACGGTAGCCGCCGCTCCCGAATTATTCCAAGCGACGGTGAGTGAAGTCCTCAACGGCGCGCGCGTCGTTGTCGATGTCGCCGGATTGCGGGAAACGGTTCAATATCTCGGCATACAGGCGCCTCTCGCCGACGCCTGCTTCGCGGCCGAAGCGGCTGCCGCGAACCAGCAGTTGGTCGATGGGAATTCCGTCTGGCTGGAGCGCCAGGCAAGCGATCGCGCCGCGGACGACGCCCTCCTGCGCGATGTCTGGATCGCGGACCAGAGCGGCGAGCGCGTTCTCGTTTCGGCGCGCCTCCTGGAGGCCGGAGCAGGACTCGCCGCCCCCGCGGCTCCCGATACCAGGTATCAGGCGTGGCTCCAGTCTTCTGCGGCACTTGCGCGGACGAATGGCGCGGGGTTGTGGGGCGCCTGCCCCGACGCGGCGAACGTATAAGACTCAAGGTAAACGCCCCGAAAAGGGGGTTGCGCTCCGCGACAACCATTGGCACCATCCCCACGACTTTCAAGGCGACCTGGCGGTGAATTGGGGAGAGTCACCAGTGGGACCAGCAGCTAACGCGAGCCTGGAATCGGACGCGCCGGCGGATGGCTCCCGCTACGATGCCATCGTCGTCGGCTCCGGTCACAACGGGCTCATCGCCGCTGGCTATCTGGCCAAGGCGGGCAAGAAGGTGCTGGTGCTCGAGCGGCGCTCGATCATCGGCGGCGCGACGGTGACCGAGGAACTTTTCCCCGGCTACCGCCTCTCCACCTGCTCCTATGTCTGCAATCTGCTCCTGCCCGAGGTGATCGCGGATCTGGAGTTGGAGCGACACGGGTACGACGTTCGCCCCTTCGATCCCCAGTACTTCGTCCCCTTCCCGGACGGCTCGTACTTCATGAGCTTCCTCGACGGGCGCAAGACCCGCGAACAGATCGCCAAGTTCTCGCGGCGCGACGTCGCGGCCTACGACGCCTACTGGCAGATGTGGGACCGTATCGTCGAACGCATGCGTCCCCTGTTGCTGCAACCCGCGCCCACCTGGGACCAGATCGAGGCGCGATTCTCCGGCGCCCAGGGCCAGGAGGACTGGCGCACGCTGACCCGCAAGAGCATCGCCGAACTGCTGGACGAGTACTTCGAATCGGAGCAGATCAAAGCGCCGCTCTCAACGGGCGGCGTCATCGGGGTCAATGCCGGCCCGATGACACCCGGCACTGCCTATGTCAAGTACCACCACCTCATCGGCAGCATCGCCGGGCACCAAGGCGCCTGGGGGTTCGTCCGCGGCGGCATGGGGAGCATCCCCAAGGCGCTCGCCGCGTTCGGGCGCGAGCACGGCGTGGAGATCGCCACCGACAGCGAGGTCGCCGAAATCGACATCCAAGACGGAAGCGCCCGCGGCGTGCGCACCGTCGATGGCCGCCGCTACTCGGCGGACATCGTCCTCTCCAACGCCGACCCCTCGCGGACATTTCTCGGCATGGTGGGCGAATCACGCCTCCCTGCCGAATTCGCCGACAGCGTCAAGCGTATCAAGGTCAAGGGATCGGTCGTCAAGGTGCTCATGGCGCTCGGCGAGCTGCCGAACTTCACCGCCATGCCCGGCACCGACATCGGCCCCCAGCACACCGGCGGTATCGTCATCAACCCATCGGTCGACTATCTGGAAACCGCCTGGGACGACTGCAAGCGCGGGCATCCCAGCCGCCGCCCGTTCATGGACTGCTACATCCAGACAGCGACCGAAGACGGGCTGACCCCGCCCGGCAAGCACACCATGAGCCTCTTCGTCCAGTACGCGCCATACGATCTGGCCGAGGGCACCTGGGACGAGCGGCGCGGCGAAATCGGCGCCAACATCATCGACACCCTGGCCATGTTCGCGCCCAATGTGCCGGACGCCATCGAGCACGTGGAGGTGCTGGGCCCACCCGACATCGAGCGCATCATCGGCATCACCGGCGGCAACATCTTCCACGGCGAAATCCTGCCAGACCAGATGTTCGGCTACCGTCCCGTGCCGGGCTTCAGCGACTACCGAACCCCGGTCGACCGCCTCTACCTCTGCGGCTCCGGCGCCTGGCCTGGCGGCGCCGTCTTCGGCGCGCCAGGCCGCAATGCTGCCATCGAAGCCCTGCGCGATCTGGGCGCCGACCCTCAGGAAGTAGCGACGGCAGCCGATTGATGCGCACATCGTGTCATTCCGACGTAAGGAGGAATCTCGGCGCGCATGAGACAGCGCTTCGCTGGTGCCGAGTTTCCTCGCAAGCTCGTACTGACACCCTATGCGGGCGATTCTCCTATCAATATCCCGCCCGCTGCCGCGCCGCGGCGATGGTGTATTCCGGACTCTTGATGAAGTCCATCGTCGCCCGCTCCCGCGTGCGCACTTCCTGCACCGCGTCGGGGAGACCATCCAGCACCTCGCGCGGCACGGTCACCACCCCGTTGGCATCGCCGTGCAGGATGTCCCCGGTCTTGACCTCCTGGCCATCCAGCACGATCGGCGTGCCGATGTCGACGATATCGAAGTTGCCGTGCGAAACGACGACGTAGCGAGAGAAATAGGCGAACCCAATTTCTCGAACCTCATGAACATCGCGCACGCCGCCGTCGGTCACCATCCCCACCGCGCCGAGCCGCATCGCCAGCGTAGCCATCACTTCGCCCGCGAACGCGCAGCGTGTCGGTGCGCCGCTCACGTCCTGCACCACAAGCACCGACGGAGCCGGGACGTATGCCAGCGCTTCGTACATGCGAAACCAGTTTTCCCTACCCGCGACAGGTCCCGGCGTATTCGTCATCGTCACCGTCAGCGCCACGCCGACCATGGGCGGCATCTCCGGGAAGAGCGCCCGAATCTCGCCGCCAATAAACCCCTCGGTGCGATCGCGGACCTTGAACGGCTCGATCGCGTTGGCGATAGTCGGGCTATCAACACCCCGGAGGAACTCGAGATCTTTTTCGCTGATGCGCATGACATTCGGAATGGCGGTCATTCAGGATCCTCATAACGATCGGTGGACTTCACGCCGCCCAGCGCGGCGCCTCGGCATTGTCGCCCAGATTCGGCAACTTGTCGCCAGATACGGAGTCCGGATGAAAGCCCCCCTCTCCCGGCTCGACGGGAGCCGGGTGCCCTCTGGGCGGCGGTTGGGGGGTGAGGGCAAGCGGCGGCATGGCCCAGGTGGGCACGCAAATGCGGAATCAATCCGTCTCCCCTTCGCCCTCCCGGCGAAGCAGTTCGTATAGTGCAATTGCCCCGGCCGTCGCGGCATTGAGCGATTCGATGCGACCCCGGATCGGCAGCGCCAGCAACAGGTCGCAATGCTTGCGCAGGTTCGCCCCCAGCCCCGGTCCCTCGGCACCCACCACAAGCGCGACCGGGGTCGGCACATCGGTTGCAAAGAAATCGGTCGATCCCGGTCCGGTATCCAGACCCACCACCCAACGACCGCTCCGTTTCATCGCCTCGATGGCCTGCACCAGATTCGTAACCGTGGCCACCCGGAGGTGCTCGACCGCGCCCGCTGAGGCATTCACCACCGCCGGCGTGACTTCCGCCGCGCGGTCCGCCGCGATCACGACCCCCGCGACTCCCGCCGTTTCGGCCGCGCGGAGCAGGGTGCCGACATTCTGGGGATCCTGAAGGTGGTCGAGGACGAGCACTGTCCCTGGCACGGCCAGAAGCTCGTCGAGCGCGGCATAGCGATAGGCCTCGGCCTCGATCGCGACCCCCTGATGATTGGCGCCACGAGTCGCGTCATCGAGCATTAGCCGGGGGATGCGGTCGATCTCTGCGCCGCGCTCGGCCGCCAGCGCCATCAGAGCGCGCAACCGGTCATCTTCACGCACCCCCTCGGCAATGTAGACACGCTCCACCCCCCGCCGGCCTCGCAGCGCCTCTACCACGGAATTCCGGCCATAGAGCAGCTCGCGGCCAGTCCGCGCCAGAATCGGAGCATCGGCCTTCGCCGGACGCGCACGCCGCCCCCGATCGTGCGGTCCACCCGGTTGCCGTCCTCCCGCACCGTCCGAGCCGTCCGCGGGTTTGGGCCGTCCGCCCTGCTTCGGCCGCGAGCGAGGATGCCCGTGCCTGGACGGCGATGGGGGCTCATTCGCCCGGCGTTGCGACCGGTCGCTTCGCGACGGGGGAGGTCCCGACTTTCTGGATGGCCCCTTCCGATCGCGATCCGGTTTGAACTTATCCCCGCCGCCGCGACCAGGTGGCTCCTGCCGGCGTGTCTTCAACCGCGACCTCCAACTTTCCCAGCTCGTCACGAATCAGATCCGAAAGCGCCCACTCTCGACGCTCTCGCAACTCCGCTCTCACCCGCAGCAACAGATCGATGAACGGTGCCGCATCGGTGTCGGAAACCGCCGTCTGGTCTTCGAGCTGGAGACCGAGCACACAGCCAAGTTCAACCAGCGATTTCCGCGCCGGCTCGATCGCTTCGGCCGGCACGCCTTCGCCCCGCGCGCGATTGATCGCCCGCGCCAGATCGAAGAGGGCAGCCAGCGCTTCCGGCGCATTGAAATCGTCGTCCATCGCCGCGTGGAACCGGCGATCGGTTTCTTCGGCCAATTCGGCCAGGTCGCCGACGCCGGCTCCAACAGCCGGGGCGTCGTCGGCCCCGACAGCGGATGGGGCATCAGGGTCTGCCGCCGCGCGCAGACGCGCCAGACCCCGCTCCGCCGCCAGCAACCCCTCATCCGTGAAGGTGAGCGGCACTCGATAATGGCTCTGCAAAACCATCAACCGAAACGCCGGCGCCAACCCGCGGTCGACGACCTCCTTCAGGCGGACGAAGTTGCCGAGCGACTTCGACATCTTCTCCTTACCAGTCCGCACCAGCCCGTTATGCACCCAGTAGCGGGCAAACGGCGCCACCCCGAGATACGCCTCGCTCTGCGCGATCTCGTTCTCGTGGTGCGGAAAAATGAGATCCGCCCCACCCCCGTGGATGTCCACCTGGCCATCGAGGTAGGTAGAGCTCATGGCCGAGCATTCGATGTGCCAACCCGGGCGACCAGGCCCCCATGGTGATTCCCAGCTCGGCTCCCCCGGTTTGGCAGACTTCCAGAGCGCAAAATCGAGCGGATCCTCCTTCCGCTCGTCCACCTCGATTCGTGCCCCGGACAGAAGATCGTCCAGGTCGCGATGCGACAGCTTGCCGTAGCCCGCGAATGAGCGCACCCGGAAATAGACATCGCCTTTGACGGGATACGCGTATCCCCGCTCGATGAGCCCTTGCACCATCTCGATGATGGGACCGACTTCCTCGGTGGCGCGCGGGTAGTGGGTCGCCGGCAGGGCGTTGAGCGCCCGCATCTGGGTGAACCACTCGTCGATATATGACCCGGTCAGCGCATCCGGGTCGATCCCCTCGGCGTTGGCCCGGTTGATGATCTTGTCGTCGATGTCGGTGAAGTTCTGCACGTGCCGCACGTCGTAGCCACGGTGCTCCAGATAGCGGCGGATGATGTCGAAGGTGATCAGCGACATCCCGTGGCCGACATGGGCGCTGTCGTACGGCGTGACACCGCAGACATACATCCGCACCTTTCCGGGTTCGATGGTTTGCAGCGGCTCCTTCGTTCGCGTCAGGGTGTTGTAAACGCGGATCGGAGCCTCCGCGGAGTCGCGTGTCGTGGCAATAGGCATGGTGCGGCTCTCCTCGAAGATTGGCGCGATGGGTTGCGGAATACTAACGAGCGGGCGCCAGCGGCCCGCAGTCAGCTCGTTCGCATTCCAGTTCGCGCATCCGGCTCTCCAGCTCCTCGATGCGCTGCATCATCGCGATCATCGTGTCCCGGTCGGGGTCCGGCAGGTGCTCCAATCGCCGCGTCTCGCCCGACTGGGGGTCGCGCCAGGAGACCGCGCGCGCCGGGAGTCCCACGGCGGTGGTGTGCGGCGGGACATCCTTGAGCACCACCGACCCCGCGCCAACCCGCGCGCCCTCGCCTATCGTGACGGCGCCAAGCACCGACGCGCCGACGCCGATCACCGCGTCACGCTCCACGGTGGGGTGGCGCTTTCCGCGTTGCTTCCCGGTACCCCCGAGCGTAACCCCTTGGTACATCGTCACGTTTTCGCCGACCGAGGCCGTCTCGCCGATGACGACACCCATGCCATGGTCGATGAACACGCCGCGTCCGATGCGCGCCCCGGGGTGGATCTCGATACCGGTCAGAGCTCGATTCAGGTGAGACAGCACGCGCCCGAGGAGAAAGAGGCGCCTGCGCCACAGCCAATTGGCCGCGCGATGGAGCACCAGGGCGTGCAGACCCGGCGAGGTAAGGATGACTTCCACGGTGGAGCGCGACGCCGGGTCTCGCTCGCGAACCGCGCGGATTTCTCTGGCAAACCACATGGTGCGGCCTTTCGGTCGGAAGGAATTGCTCCCGCACTCGCCGTGGACACGGCGTGGGGAGCAGAGCGGGGACTTTCCGGGGCGCGCCAGGCGCGCCCCTACGGACAGGAGCAACGGCCTCCGCACCCGGAACCGTGACGCTCGGGGATCCAGTAACAAAGCGGTGTGCCAGACATACGCAATCCGTAACGCATTTGCTAGTCAGCGACTTTGGCCGGAGTCTTGTCCGATTTGGCCGCGGTGTCCGACTTCTCCGATGTACTGGCGCTGTCGGCCTTGGCAGGCTTGTCGGCGGCGGGCTTTACGCGGGCTTCATCGCCGTCGCCAGTACCCTTGGGGCGGCTATCCGTGATATACCACCCAGACCCCTTGAACACGACACCCACCGGCTGGATCACCCTCCGGATGACGCCGCTGCATTGGGGGCAGTCAGTAAGCGGATCGTCCGCGAACCGCTGCACCGCTTCGAAGTCATGTCCGCAACTGTCGCAGTGATAGCTATAGGTCGGCATCGCGGGGTGTCATCTCCACAAGCGCCTGGATCGGAAGAGTCACTGCGCGGATTGTACTCAATCGGCTATCAGCTATCGGCTACTGGCTTAAGGCTTTCGGCGAGTTCTTTCGCACGGCAAATCTCAGGCCCGCTGACGGGCTCGCCAGCCAAGCAAGAGCTGATAGCCGATAGCTGATAGCTGATAGCTCGTCTACGCCCTCGCCGCCAGCTCCGCCACCGGCGCGAGGTCGTCCCAGTTCGGCCCAGCCTGAACTTCGGTTTCGAGTGGCACCGAAAGCTCTGCCGCGCTTTCCATGACCCGCTGCAACAACTCGGCGACCGCCGGCACATCTGGGCGGTCGACTTCGAGCACGAGTTCGTCGTGAACCTGCAAGAGCAGCCGCGCCCGCAACCCCGATCGCGCCAACTCCTCGCTGACCCGGATCATGGCGATCTTCATGATGTCGGAAGAGGTGCCTTGCAGCGGCATATTCACCGCCATTCGCTCGGCCGCCGCCCGGCGTGCGTAATTGGCGGACGTGAGATCGCCCAGGATGCGCCGACGACCGTACAGCGACTCCACGTACCCGTGCTTCAGTCCGAACCCGAGCGTGCCATCGAAATACTGCTTGACCTTGGGCAGATTCGCCCAGTACTGGTCGATGAATCGCTGCGCTTCCGCCCGCGGCAACCCCGTATCGCGCGATAGCCCGTGCGCCTGCATCCCGTAGATGATGCCGAAGTTGACCGTTTTAGCGACGCGCCGCATATCCGGGGTCACCTCGGTCGGAGCGACGCCATGGATCAGCCCCGCGGTCACTGTGTGGATGTCTTCGCCTCGCGCAAACGCGTCGATCAGGAACGGCTCCCCGCTCATGTGCGCCAGCAACCGCAACTCGATCTGCGAATAGTCGGCGGCGACGAGCACCGGATCGTCGAAATAGCGAAACTCCGGGCGCCGGTCGGCCACGAACGCGCGCCGCACACGGCGACCCAGCTCGCTGCGAATGGGGATGTTCTGCAGATTCGGGTTCGTCGATGAGAGCCGTCCCGTCGCCGCCACGGTCTGGTTGAACGAGGTATGAACGCGCCCCGTGCGCGGGTTCACCTGCACCGGCAGCGCATCGACGTAGGTCGATTTCAGTTTCGCCAGCGTGCGATGCTCCAGGACCAGGTCGACGATCGGGTGGCGATGGCGAAGATTTTCCAGCACTTCCGAATCGACGGAGAAGCCGGTCTTGGTCCGCCGCCCCGACGGCAACCCCAGCTCCTCGAATAGCAGCGGCGCAAGCTGCCGCGCCGAGTTCACGTTCAGCTCCCGGCCCGCGAGCTCGTTGATCTCCGCCTGCACCTGGTCCAGCCGCGCCGTGATCTCGGCCGAGAGCTCGTTGAGATACGGAACATCGACGGCGATCCCATTCCGCTCCATCTCCGCCAGCACCGGCACCAGCGGTTGCTCGACCTCGTAGAGCAGAAAGTCCATCTCGCACTCGTGGATCTCCGGCCGGAACAGATCGGCGAGCTCGAACGTAACCTCGACATCGGCGCAGGCGTAGTCTCCGGCCTCGTCGGAATCGACCATGTCCATGGTCAACTGGTTACGGCCGCTGCCGATGAGCGCCACGATCTCCGTCATCTCGCGCCCGAGCCGGGTGAACGCCAGATCCTTCAGGCGCATCGATGTTTCGCCCAGAAGATAGGCGGCCAGCATCGTCTCGAACCCGAGATTGGTCAGTTCGTACCCATGCCGCCGCAGCACCTCCATGTCGTACTTCGCGTGGTGCGCGTACGCCTCCAGCGAGTCGTCCGACAGGAGCGGCTGCAGCATCACGCGAACGTCTTCCGCCGATAGCTGGTCGGTATTCCCAGCCGCGTGGCCCAGTGGGATGTAATACCCCTCGGCCGGATCGACCCCGACGGCGATGCCCACCAGATTCGCGCCCAATGGGTCGAGCGAATCGGTCTCGACGTCGATGGCGTACCGCCCCACCTCGCGCACGCGCCCAACGAGCCGGTCGAGGTCGGCTCTCGTCCGAACGATCGTGCGCACCGAGACTGGCCGCTCCACCTTCGGCGGCTGCGGCCGAGCGGTCGGCGCGCTGCTCCGGCAGCCGATTCGAAAGGGTGCGAAACTCCAGTTCCCGGAACAATTCGATGATCGCCTCGCGGTCGTAGTTGCCGACGTGGCTGCGATCGAGGTCGATGGCGATCGGCAGGTCGCGCACGATCGTCGTCAGAAACTTGCTCCGCCTGGCCTCGTCGACGCCGGCGGCCAGCGCGTTCTTTGCCCGTGCCGGGGTGATCTCGTCCAGGTGGGCGATGATCTCCTCGACCCCGCCGTACTGGCCGATAAGTGCCTTGGCCGTCTTTTCGCCGATCCCGGCCACGCCGGGGATGTTGTCCGAGGTATCGCCGACCAACGCCTTGTAGTCGGCGACGTACTCCGGCCCGAACCCGTAGCGGGCATGAACCGCCGCCGGATCGAAATAGCGCAGATCGCCAAAACGCAACGCGCCCGGCAGGACGACCGTCGTGTTGTCGTCCACGAGCTGGAGCAGATCGCTGTCGCCGGTCACGATGATGACCCGCACATCGCCTTGCTCGGCGCAGACGCGGGAGAGGCTGCCGATGACATCGTCCGCCTCGTACCCTTCGCGCTCCTCGACGGGGATGTTGAGCGCGTCGATGAACTGCCGCACCCGCTCGACCTGGGGCCGCAGATCGTCGGGCATGGCGCCGCGATTCGCCTTGTACTCGGCGTACTCATCGTCGCGGAAGGTCCGCCCGCTTTCCATGGCGATGATGGCGTGCTCCGGATTTTCCCGCCGCAGCACGTCGAGCAGCATCGACGCGAATCCGAAGACCGCGTTGACGACTTCCCCCTTCGAAGTCGAAATCTCGTTCTTGATCGCGTAGTAGGCGCGGAAAATCAGCCCGTAGCCATCCACCAGCAGCAGGATCGGCCGTTCGTCGCCGGACTGATCGGTGGTGGACGCGCATCGCATCGGACACCTCGGTAGAACCTCCTCGTTTCATCCGAAGTATGGCCGATTCGTCCCCTGTTCGTACGCCTTGGCGCGCCGGCGAACTATGGGCGTCCCGAACCATCAATTCCAGCTACAGGCACATGCCCTTCGCCGCGATGCACGTCGCGGCCAGAGTGGCACGCCTCAAATGTGGCCGTACGGCGCTATACTCCGCAGGATACGAGCGGTTGCCGGATGCCCTGGTTTTGCGGGCGTTCGTGGTCCGCCATGTCGAAATCCCAGAGGAGCAGCGACAACTGATGGATCCCGCTGCCGTCCAGGGCGTCGCCCGTTTGGTCGGTGATAACGTCGAACGCGTGGTGGTCGGCAAGCGGCGCGAAGTGCTGCTCGTGCTGGTCGCCTTGCTGTGCCGCGGGCACGTCCTCATCGAGGACGTCCCCGGCGTCGGCAAGACCGTGCTGGCCAAGGCCGTCGCCCGCTCCATCGGGTCGACCTTCAAGCGCATTCAGTTCACCCCCGACCTGCTGCCCAGCGACGTCACCGGCGTCAACGTCTTCAACCAGCAGAGCGGGCAGTTCGAGTACCGGCCGGGCCCGGTCGTGGCGCAGCTCGTCCTGGCTGACGAGATCAACCGCGCCACCCCGAAGACCCAGGCCGCACTGCTGGAGGCCATGGAAGAAGCGCAGGTCACGGTCGATGGCGTCACCCACAAGCTGCCCGAGCCGTTCATCGTCCTGGCAACCGAGAACCCGATCGAGTACGAGGGCACGTTCCCCCTCCCCGAAGCCCAGCTCGACCGCTTCCTGATCCGCATGCGCATGGGCTACCCTGGCCGGGAAGGCGAGCTGGAAATGCTGGAGCGGCAGCACCGCGCTCATCCACTCGATTCGCTGCAGCAAGCCGTACGACTCGACGATCTGGTCGACCGCCCAGACCGCGGTCCGGGAGGTCCACGTCGCGGCGCCCGTGCGCGAGTACATCGTCGCTCTCGTCGAGGCGACGCGCAACCACGACGACGTCTACCTGGGCGCGTCGCCCCGCGGCTCCCTGGCTCTCTATAACGCCTCTCGCGCCTGGGCGGCGCTGCACGGTCGCGATTACGTGACCCCCGACGACGTCAAGGCGCTCGCCGAACCGACGCTGGCCCATCGCGTCATCGTCAACCCGGCGGCGCGGATCAAAAACGTCGACAGCCGCGTTGTGATTGGAGATGTGCTGGCGATGATGCCGGTGCCCGGCGCTCAACCCGCCGGAAGCTCCCCTCGAGGCTGGGGCCGGCGCGGGGCGGGAGCCTGAGGGGCCCCGCCTGGTGAACGCGCTCAAGATCGTCCTGCTCTTCATTGTCGTCCTCGTCGTCGGGCAGCTCACCGACTGGACCGTGGCCGACCACCTCGCCATTGCGCTGCTGGTCCTGCTGGTCGTGGCCTGGCTGTGGACGAGACTCAGCCTGCAAGGGGTATCGGTCGTGCGCCGCATCGAGTCCGACCGGGCGCAAGTCGGCGAAACGCTGCGCGAAACGCTCGCGGTGCGCAATGCCGGCCGCCTGGGAAAGGTTTGGGTCGAATTGCTGGACCGATCGACGCTTCCCGGTCATGACCCCGGCCGCGTCGTCAATGTTCCCGGCCGCGCCGCGGTCGAATGGGCGACGCGAACCGTCTGCGGCCGCCGTGGCCGATTCCATCTGGGTCCGATCGAGCTTCGCTCCGGCGATCCCCTTGGCATCTTTACCAGCCGCATAGCCTTCACTGATTCCCCGGAGGTCATCGTCTACCCGGCGGTCGTCGATCTGCGCGAGGCCGGTATCCCCGAAGGCGCCTTGTCCGGTGGCAGCGCCCTGGAGCGGCGTACACCCCACACCACCCCCAACGTGGCCGGCGTGCGCGACTACTCGCCGGGGGACGCCTTCAACCGCATCTCCTGGTCGGCCACGGCGCGGCTCGGCCGCTTGATGGTCAAGGAGTTCGATCAGGATCCAACCGCCGATGTCTGGATCGTGCTCGATCTCCACCACGAGCCGCACCGCCCCGCCTCCCGTCCCGTCAACTGGATGCCCGACGACCGCGACCGGTGGCCTGCCGAAGCGTGGCTCGACTCTACCGAGGAGTACGCGGTTACTGTCGCCGCGTCGCTGGCGCGGCGTTTCGTGCAGGAAGGGCGCAACGTCGGGTTGATCGCGTCTGGCGCCCACCTGGAAACCATCCCCGCCGACCGCTCCGATCGCCAAATGGTCAAGATCCTGGAGAGCTTGGCCGTCGTCCGAGCGGACGGCGCATCCTCTCTGGCGGAATTGCTGGTCGCGGAAGCGCGCCGCTTCGGCAGACACGATTTTCTGGTCGTCATCACCCCGTCGCTCGCCGAGCGGTGGGTGGCGGCGCTGGCGGAGATCGCGCAACGAGGCGTCCGTGTTTCGGCCGTGCTCATCGAGCCGGCGACATTCGGGGCCAGCCCCTCGTCCCTGTTGACCGTCAGCGCGCTTGCCGCGGCCTCGATTCCGACCCACCTGGTGAAGTACGGGGAACCCATAGCCCGGGCGTTCGCGGCGCCCTTGATCACCGCGCAGAGGGGCAGCCGTGGTTAGTGTTGCTCGGCCCGTACCGGCGCCTCCTCGCTCGAAGTGGTCGATCACCCGTGCGTTTGGCCGCATGATGCCAGCCGAGGGCTGGGCGAGTGTCCTGCTGCTGGCCATCATCGCGCTCGCCACCGCGTGGACGGTCGCCCGCACTGAAGTCGCCCCCGATGGGTCGAGCATGGCGGTGTTGGCCATCGGCGGTCTCTTCATCGGGTTGATTCTGGCGAAGCTCAACACCCCGGACCTGCTGGCCCACCTCTTCGCCATCCTCAGCGGTCTGCTCGCCTCGTTTCTTCTGGCCGTGGAACGCATGCCGCTCGTGGAAGGCGGACGGCTGGAGCGCTTCGACGCCCTGGTTGATCTCAGCGCGGAGTGGATGATTCAGGCCCAGGCGGGCGAGCCTCTCAACGATCCACGGCTGCTGGCCATCATGCTCGGCGCGGCGGTCTGGCTCGTCTCCTACACCTCGGCCTGGGTGTTGTTTCGGCGCGGCTGGCTGACGACCGCCCTGGCGCTGCCGATCGTCATCACGCTCGCCAATCTGGGGTACGCCCCCGAAGAGGGCACGCTCCCCCTTCTGGTCATCGTTCTCGCCAGCACCATGCTGGCGGCCCGCCACGCGGCCTACCGGCGCGAGGGAGAATGGACCCGCGCCAGCCTCCCCTATCCGCGCCGGACTGCCCCTCGCTTCCTCTTGGGAGGCATCGCCATCGCCCTCCTGGTCGCGGCCCTCGCCTGGACCTTGCCCCTGTCCGCCCGCGATTCGCTGTTCGGCACGGCCTGGGAGCGTGTCAGCGAGCCGCTGGAGACCATGCAGGAGCGTTGGAGCGACCTGCTCTCGCAACTCGGCGGCCCCGGCGAATCGAGCGGCGGCTCCTACTCCGCGTTCGGCGAGAGCTTCCGCCTCGGTGGTCATCTGGAATTGTCCGACGACCCGGTCATGCTCCTCCAGCCCGCGTCAGGGCCGATGCGCCCGGCCTACCTGGCCGGTCAGCGCTACGACGCCTACAGCGGCCACGGATGGTCGACGAGCGTCGACGAAACTTTCCGCGAAGTGGCGCCGGACGGCCAGCGCTACTCGTCTCGCCTCAGTTTTCGCAGCGGGCAGGGTGTGCACCTCACCCCCAACGTGCTTACCGACCGCTCCCAGGTCGAGGGGGAGCTGACCGTCATCCGGCCGAAAGGGGACTTGCTTTTTACGCTCGACACCTACCTCACCGCCGACCGGCGCACCAACGTACAACTCTCCTGGATCCAGCTCGAGAACCAGGTGTTCCCGCTCGGCGAGGCAGAGCGGGCCGCTTTGCCGCAGGACTTGCGCCGCATCGGCGCCCTCGTCTCCAACGGCTCGTATACGCCCGCCTCGGACGGCGTTTCCACCAGCGTCTCGCCACTCCCCATCGACCCGTCGCTCGCCGCCGAAATCCAGGCCGAGCGCGATACGCTCCAGACTCGGTTTCTCGAGGTCCAATGGGACATCGGCCCCGACGGCCGGGCCGTGGCCCTGCGCGTGAACGGCCAACTCCCGGTGTATGACGACGTCGAGGCAGTCTTCAGCCAGGAGAGCGTCGCGCTCGGCGATTCGTACGCGGTGACCGGGTTGACCAGCACCGCGGATCCCGACCAGTTGCGCGCGGCGGGCACGGCGTATCCCGCCTGGGTCACCGACCGCTACCTCCAACTCCCGGCCACCATCACCGATCGCACACGGGCCCTGGCGGCAGACCTTTCCGCCGGGCAGACGAATGCCTTTGACACGGCGGTGGCAATCGAGGGGTACGTGCGGTCCACCATCGCCTACAACGAAGAGATCGAACCGCCGCCGGACGATCGGGACGTGGTGGACTACGTCCTATTTGAGAGCCAGGAGGGGTACTGCGAATACTACGCCTCGGCCATGGCGGTCCTGCTGCGGGCCGAGGGCATCCCGGCGCGGGTCGTCGGCGGGTACTTCCCGGCCCCCTTCGACCATGACGAAGGCGGTCACCTCTATCGGGAGAAGAACGCCCATCTTTGGGTTGAAGCCTTCTTTCCGGGGTATGGATGGATCCCCTTCGAACCGACCGCAAACCGGGATCAACTCGGCTACGGCGATATCGCGCCACAACCTGAAGAGCCGGCCTCGCCGACACCCGTCCCAACGCCGCCGCCAGCCGTCGAGGCCACACCACCGCCAGTCGTGGAAACGCCGCCGGATGAGCCGCCAGTTGCCCCTCTGGACGTGCTCTCCGATCCCGCCCGCCTGGCTGGCCTGATCGGTCTTTTCGCCGCTGCGCTGCTCGCCGTAGGCGTTCTGGGGGCAGCCATCGCCTGGTTTGCCGAGTTCCGCGGCCTCTCCCCGGTATCGGGTCTTTACGCCCGCTCGCTGCGCGCTGGAAAGTGGCTTGGGGTTTCTCCGACGGCCTCGCTTACCCCGCGCGAGTACGCGGATCGCGTCGGGCGAGTCGTCCCATCGGCGCAAAGCCCGGCCCGCGTCGTCGCCGATCTCTATACCCATGAGCGCTATTCCGGGCGGCGCCTGGATGGCGATGCGATGCGTGCGGCGCGGTCTGCCTGGCGCGATCTGCGCGGTATTGCGCTAGGATCGCTGCTGCGTCGTAACCGGGGGGGCAGGCGAGCGTGAGCGCAGCAGACGAAAGCCGCGCCGCGACCAGTACTGGTTGCCGGGACGATCAACACCGATCTGGTCGCGCGCGTCGACAAAGCGCCCGAGGCGGGCGAAACCGTCACCGGATCGTCGTTTGCCATCTTCGGGGGCGGCAAAGGCGCGAATCAGGCCATTGCCTCGGCCCGATCCGGCGCGCCGACCGCCATGCTCGGCGCGCTCGGGGACGACGACTTCGGCCGGGAGCGCCGCGCCGATCTCGAAGCCGAAGGCATCGACACCGAGTCGGTCGCCCGCCGCGAATCCACTCCCTCCGGGGTGGCCCTCATCGTGGTCGAAGAGGCGACCGGGCAGAACCGGATCGCCTACGTGCCGGGGGCCACCCGCACCATCGCCGCGGACCAGGCGCACTCCGCGGTCAAGCGCATCAGGCCCGCCGTCGTTCTGTCCACTCTCGAGCCTCCGGCCGACGCCCTCGCTGCGCTGTTCGATGCCAGCAAGCAGCTTGGCGCTTTCGTATCCTCAACGCCACCCCGGAGGCGATCGGTGCGCGGCCCTTCCTGGACCGCATCGACGCCCTCATCGTCAACGAGACGGAAGCCGAGGATCTTCTTGGATATCCGGTTTCGGCCGACAATGGGGAAGAGGCCGCGCGAGCACTTTCCCAGCTCGGACCGGGCACCGTGGCCGTCACCCTTGGCGCCTCCGGAGTGGCAATCGTTCACCGCGGAGAGGCGGCAACGTACCCGGCGCCGCGGGTAGAAGTCGTCGACACGACCGGAGCTGGTGACGCGTTCTGCGGAGCGTTCGCCGCCGAGTTGGCTCGGGATTCGGACCCGTTTACGGCCGCGAGGACGGGCGTGGTGGCCGGGTCATTGGCGACCACGATTCCGGGCGCGTATCCTGGAATCCCGCGCCGTGACGCTATTTACCAGTTGCTCACGCCTGCGTAGGGATTAAAGTCCAGGTTGAAACGCGCGGTTCACGTCGATTGAAGCCCTGAGCCGCCAACGGGGTCGGTCACAATGCTCGCTTCGAACCCGGCGATCAGCGGCATCGCCCGTTCGATCGCCGCCCGCACCGCTGGCAGCGCCAGCGAAGCCTCGTGACTCTCCTTGCTGTCCCAGACCTCGGTGATCCAGATGGCGTCGGGATTCGCGGCGTCCTTCGCCACGACGTAGCTGAGACACCCGGGCATCGAATCGACGCCCTCGAGGATGACGTCGATCAAGGCGTCCCGTTGGTACTTGGCTGCGACCATCTTGCCAATCAATCCGTACATGTATCCCTCAGTCCGGCACGATCAGCGGCAACGTCGGGAAGTAGGTACGATACCGTGCCGCGTCTCGAGTCATCAGGCGATAGCCAGCAATGGCGGCGTGTGCGCCGATGAAGAAGTCAGGGAGTGGTGAGCGCCTGGTTCGGCCTAGCCGCCGGTAGACCGCGAAGGCCTTTGCCGCGAGAAACGCGGCCGTGTAGGGAATGGCTTCGCGGCCGAACAAGGAGGGTGCCAGCGCGGCGTCGAGATCCTCGATTCGCTGAAACCCGGTCGAGATCTCGGCGTAGACAACAAGGTTGATGACGAGTCGAAAACGATCAGACGTCTCCTCGATGACGGTTGCCGACCAGGAGAACCAACGGTCATCTACCGTCAAGACGTCGAGAAGAACGTTGTTGTCGATCAATACAGCCGGCATTCAATCACCACGGGTGAGTGCCATAATCTCATCCGTGGTCATCCCCGCGTCGGCGCGTCCCTTGAGATGGGCGACGATGCGTGCGCCTCGGCCAGCAGCGTCCCCACCAGCCGGGTCGCCGCGGCAAAGGTCGGGCAGATGCCGCCGACCTCCGTCCGCCGGGTGCCTTCCTTTTTGCGCCGTTCCAGCGGGTTCGTGCTCCAGATCTGGCGCCAGGGCTCGCGGGGGCAGGCGAGGTCGGCCAGCACGGCGCTTGCCGCCGCGGCCAGCGGCTCCGCCAGCCGCGGCCAGCGGTCCCGGAAGCTGTCGGCCACCCGTCGCCAGGGCTCGCCTGCCTGCTCCGCGGTCGGCTGGGCGAAGACGGGGCGGATCGTCGCGGCCAGCAACGGCTTCGCCGCTTGGGGCCCGAGGGCCAAGGCGTCGCGCAGGAAAGGCCCGCGACAGCGCTGCCAGCCCGCCCCAGACCCCACCGCCCCGATCGCCTGGCGCAGCCCCTCGTGGACGTCGCTGGTCACCAGGCAGACCCCGTGCAGCCCGCGGGCCACCAGCGAGCGCACAAACCGCCGCCCGAACGCCCCATCCTCGCTGGGGCCGATGTCCACCCCCAGGATCTCCCGCGGCCCGTCCGCCGTCACCCCAACCGCGATCACGACCGCCTGCGCCACCACGCGCCCGGCCTCCCGCACCTGGACGAAGGCCGCGGCGAGCCCCAGGCAGGGAGAGCCCGCCGGCACCGGCCGGGTGCGGAAGCGCGCCACCTCCGCATCCAACTCGGCCCGGATGCGGCTGACCTGGCTCTTGCTGATCCCCTCCATGCCCAGGCTCTTGTCCAGCCCATCCACTCGCCGCGTGCAGACCCCGCCGACGGAGACGTCCTGGACCCCGGCCAGCAGCGCGCGTTCGGCCCGCGGGCGCGGTTCGAGCCGGGCGGGAAAGGAGTTGCCGTCCCGCCCCCGCGGCACCTGCTCCGCTCCGGCGAGCGCTCCTGCCGCCCCGCGCCCAGGGGCTGCTCCACTTCCCGGTCCATCACGGCCTTGGCCAACACCCGCACCCCCTCGCGCAGCACATCCCGCCCTGGCTCGGCCTCCGCCTCGCGCACCAACGCCGCCTCTGCCATCCTCACCGCGTCGGCAATCGCCGTGGCCCTCCTCGTGCGAAGCTCACAACCACTTCCACGAGAACCACGCCACGGCTGACCTCGTCAATCGCAGTCGGTCCTATTTACACACTCCCGGGAACGTTACCTCAGTCGGGCCATTCGGGACCGTCGGTCATCAATTCCCGCTCGGCCAGAATCGCCTCCAGGTCATCTGCAAAGCGAACATCTGGTTTTGGCAAATCCGGATACTTGGCGACGAACTCTCACCAGGTAATTCCCGGCTTCACGGGTAGCGGCCCAAGAATCGCAAACACTTCGCCATCGCGTTCGATCGCGAACTCTTCTCCTTGACTGGCACGGTCCAGCACTCCATCGAGACGCTCCACGAGTTCCACCTCGGTGAGCCTATTGAGAACCTTTATTGGCATTGTCCAAACTGCATCGCCGCATACTCAGATTCCGCTAAGACTGGCCACTCCGGCAACTCGGCAATGCCTTGCGCCGCTCGAATAGCTTCGAGATCGTCCGCGAACCCGTCGCCGGGGGTTCTCAGGTTGCGCATCTTGGCAACGAACCCGCCCCACGTCTTACCTTGCTGAGCAGGTCTTGGCTCGCATGCGGCAAGGCTCGAGTCGTCTGATTGTCCAGCAGTTTGCGACGTATCGCATTTGACCGAGTTGCTGTCTGCTGCCATGATCTGCTTCCTGCCTGAAACGTGAGCAGACGACGATCGCAGTATCCCATGGCGCTCGGCTTGGGGCCGAACGCGCGACGACCAGAGGAGACGAGGAGCGCGATGAGCCAGGAACCGACCTTCCCCCGCGACGACGCCGACGCCACCGACACCATCGCCTTCCCCGCACCAGGAACCGTTCGCCGCGGCACCCTCCGCTTCTCCCACCCCGCCCTGGCCGAGTGGTCCTGGCCCTACACCGTCGTGCGCGGCGCCGAGGACGGCCCCCACCTCGCCCTCATCTCCGGTGTCCATCCCGCCGAGTACCCCGCCATCGAGTCGAACATCCGCTTCACCCGTAGCCTCGATCCGACTCGAATTGCGCGGCACCGTCGTCTCTCTGCCGCTGATCGATGTCCCGGCGTTCCTCCCGCGCACGCCCTTCGTCTGCCCCATCGACGAAAAGAACCCGAACCGCTTTTTCCCCGGCGATCCCAAAGGCACCTTCACGGAAGTGATGGACGACGCAATCTTCCGCGCCGTCATCGCCCCCGCCGACGCCCTCATCGATCTCCACGGCGGCGACATGGTCGAAGCGCTGGTCCCCGTTCTCCATCTACAGCGTCACCGGCAACGCCGAGGTCGATGCCAGGTCGGAGCTGCTGGCGCGGGCGTTCGGGCTCCCGTACCTGGTCGCCTTGACGCCGCAGCCGGGCGCCATCGGCGGCACCACCGCGCATGCCGCCGCCGCGGCTGGCGTGCCCAGCATCGTCGCCGAGGCCGGCAGCTCCGGGACTGCTCACCGAGCCGGAAACCCAGATGCTGGTCGATGGCATCGACGAACGCCCTGCGCTCGCTCGGCATGCTCGATGGCGAGGCGAAGCAGCACTACCCTGTCGAAATCGGGCAGTTCACCTGGCTGCGCTCCCCGCCGAGGGCATGTGGTACCCCTCGGTCGACGTCGGCGCCCAGGTCAGCCAGGGGCAGAACATCGGCCGCATCGGCAATCTGTATGGCGACACGCTGGCGGAGATTGAGGCGCCCCACGACGGAGTGATTCTCTTCATCACCAGCGCCCCGGCCATGCCGCAGGATGGGCTGATCATCGCCGTCGGCGGCACATAGAGCGACGGCCGCTCATGTGCGGAGACTGAGCAGCGAAGAGCACGCCAAATCCGATCAGCATCGCGCCCGAAGCCCGGTTCACCCACCTGCAGCCGTTCCGGGGTCAGGGCGCGGCGGAAGAACCCGACCGCGCCGCTCAGTACCAGCCACCACAGCGCCGAGCCGAGAAAGACGCCGCAAACCATGAGCACCGCCGACGCCCGGTTGCTCGCCGCCGTGCCGAGCCCAAGCCCGGCGAAGACCGCCACGAAGGAGAGGATCGTCGTCGGATTGGTCAAGGTCAGCGCCAGCGTGGAACCGAACGCCGCGGCCAATCCGCGCACCGATCCAGATCTCGTCGCCACGACCGGCTGCGCCACTGCCGTGCGTAGACCCAGATAGAGCAGGAACACCCCACCCACGAGCCGCACCACGTCTTGATGGGCAATGAGCGTCGCCGAGACCGCCGTCAACCCGAGCGCGGCCACGGCTCCGTAGAACGCGTCGGCGGTGGCCGCGCCCAAACCTGACACGAACCCGGTCAGCCGCCCATACGCCAGCGTGCGCCGGATGCAGAGCAGACCGATGGCTCCCACCGGCGCCGCGATGGCGAACCCGATCGCCAATCCCGCGCGAAAAGAACGAAACGTCCACCCCAGGGTATCCTTTCTGCCATCGGCCCCGGAGTCATTCCGACATGCTCCGGGGCACAAAAAACCCGCCAGCCTTCGCAGGTCTGGCGGGTCGCCGTGCGCCGAAGCGAGGCGGAGCGCTCCCTAGCCAGACCTCCCGGTCTGCTGGGTCTGCCCCTGAATGATGGATTCGCGAACCGGATTCGCCTGGCAGAGCACCGCATTGACGCTCCTTCTGTCGATGGCGCAGAGCATATCGGCGCTCGACAACCACGTCAAGCGAATCGGACGCGCCACTGCCCCGCTGGCTGCAAGTGCCTCGGAACCTGTTGACTCCGATCGCCACCTCCGTTAGCATCTGCCCGTCCTTGGCACGGCCGACAGCGGCCGCCACAAGCGCAGTGAAACGTGGCCGGAGCGTCTCCGCATGCGGCCGCGGTACACCGCTTCGCGTCATCTCGGCGGACGGTCAGTTGCGACCCGTTCCCAGGACCGCCAGCCGGCCGCGGCATCGACGGTCGGTCCGAGCAGCCTTCGATGCGTCACAACGGCGTGAACTGTACAGGAGAATCGCGCATGAAGCGGTATGCGCGTTCCGTTCTGGCCATCGTCGCGGTGTTGGCGCTCCTCATCGGCGGCGCGGGGCTATCGGGGATGCCGACCGCCGCCCAGGGCAGCGGCAGTCTCACCGTCCTCGACTGGGCGGGGTTCGATGACGAGCAGTTCTGGATCGATTTCAAGAACGCCAATCCCGATGTAGACGTGACGTTCGAGATCGGCGCCTCCGACGCCGACATCCTGGCCAAGATGATGGCCGGCAGCCAGGCGGACGTTTTCCACCCCTACACCGGCTGGCTCCAGTTCTACGTGCAGGAAGGCCCCGTCGAGGAGCTCGACACCTCCCGCCTCACCAACTGGGACAAGGTGCCGGAACGCTTCAAGGAGCTCGGCCAGTTCGACGGCAAGCAGTATTTCGTCCCCTACGACTGGGGCTACAGCTCCATCCTCTACCGCACCGACCTGGCCCCGGAGGCAGGCGATTCGTGGGGTGCGATGCTCGATCCCGCCTATTCTGGGCACATCTCGATGTGGGACGACGGCGTGGCCGCCGTCGACGTCGCCTCCCAATTGTTTGGCATGGACGAATTGAACCTCACCGAAGAGGAACTGGACCAGATCGAGCAAGCCTGGGTCGAGCAGCGGGAGCACAATCTCTTCTACTGGTCAGGCGAACCAGAACTGGTCGAGGCGATGGCCTCGGGCGATGTCTGGGTCGCTTACGCCTGGCAGGGCGCCTACGCGCTGCTGCGCGCCCAGGGCGTGCCGGTGGCGTACGCCAACCCGGAAGAAGGGCGCCACTCCTGGGTCGGCTACTACGGTATCCGCGCCGGCACCGAGAACCTCGACAACGCCTACGCCTTCCTCGACGGCAAGCTGGCCGAGGAGACGGCGCGCAACGTGGTCGAGACGTTCTACTACGGCTCCGCCAACCAGGAGGTGATGGAGAGCATCGACGACCCCGAACTGATCGAGGTGCTGGCCATCGACGACCCGACCGTGCTCGACCACACGTTCTTCTCGCCGGCGCTCAGCCCCGAGCAGCGGGATGCCTGGGCCGAGATGTGGGTCGACGTCAAAGCCTCGTAGCGCCGCCCAATCCGCGGCGGTGACGACACCAACGCCAATCGTGGGACGAGCCGGCCCTGACGCCTATCGCGTCGGGGCCGGCCGACTGGCCATTCGCCGGTTTCGCCTCGACCGGAACGTGACGTTCTGGGGGCTGGTCGTGCCCCCCGCAGTCTGGCTGGCGCTCTTCTTCCTCGTCCCGCTCGTCCTCATCGCCGTCATCAGCCTCCGGCCTGATCTGCGCGGCGGGGTGCTGGTTTCCTTTGCGCCGACGCTGGGCCAGTACCGCACACTTCTGGAAAAACCCGCGTACCTGAGGTTGTTCGGGACGTCCATCGCCATGGCACTCGGCGTTGCCGCGTGCGCGACGGTGCTCGCCTTCCCCATTGCCTACTTTCTGGCCTATCGGGCCGGACGACGCGCCGGGCTCTTTCTGGCGCTCTTGCTGATCCCCTTCTGGACCAGCTTTCTCCTGCGCGTGATGGCCTGGAAGGTGATGCTCGGCTCGGGCGGAGTGATCAACAGCTTCCTGCTCTCAACCGGGCTGACGGCCGAACCGGTCGAATTCCTCCTTTACAATCGCTTCGCCGTGGTCATCACCCTCGTCTATGTCTGGACCCCCTTCGTGGCGCTGCCCATCCTGGCCGGGCTGCAACGCATCGACCCCACCCTGTTCGAGGCTGCCGCCGACCTCGGCTCGACCCCGGCGCGGCGCTTTTGGCGAATCGTGCTCCCCTTGAGCGCTCCCGGCGTGATCGCCGGGTTCTTCATGTGCTTCATCCCCACCGTCGGCGAATATGTGACACCACTGCTCGTCGGCGGCAGCGGCGGATCGATGTACTGCAACCTCATCCAGGACTTCTTCACCAAGGCCGCCAACTGGCCGCTGGGGGCGGCGATGTCGCTCGTCATGCTGGTGGGCACGCTGCTGTTCGTAGCCCTCGCGCTGCGGCTCATCAACCTGCGACAGCTTGTCGGGTGAGCGCATGAGGGAGCCAGCCATGGCCCAATCACGAGCCCCGAAGCGGTTCCCGCTTCTCGGCGGCTACTACGCGGTGCTCATCGCCCTGCTCTATTTGCCGATCGCCATCCTGGTCCTCTTCTCGCTCAACGCGAACCAGGTGCTCGCTTTTCCGCTGCAAGGCTTCACTTGGCAGTGGTACGCCCAGGCACTCGGCAATCCCACGGCGTTGACCGCCGCGCGCAACAGCCTGTTCGTGGCCTTTGGCAGCAGCCTGGTAGCGACAGCGCTGGCCACGATGGTCGCCATCCTGGTCGCGCGCTACTCTTTTCGGGGCAAGCGGTTGCTCATGTCGCTGGCCGCCCTGCCCCTGATCGTGCCCTACATCGTCCTGGCCGTGGCGTTGCTGCTCCTCTTCGCCACGCTCGATATCAATCGCACCCTGTGGACGGTCGGCATCGCCCACTCCGTGATCGCCCTCCCCTACGCCCTGCTCATCATCGTGGCCCGCATCGGCGGCGTGAGCCCCTTTCTGGACGAAGCCTCAGCCGACCTCGGCGCGGATTATGTCACTACACTACGCCGCGTCATCCTGCCCATCATCGCCCCGGCTATCGTCGCCGCCTGGCTGGTGGCTTTCACCGCCTCGTTCGACGAGTTTGCCCTCGCCCTCTTTCTGGCTGGCCCGGACCCCACCTTGCCCGTGTTCATCTACGGCCAGTTGCGTTTTGCCAGCCGCCTGCCGATGCTGATTTCGTTGGCGACGATGGTGATGGCAGGCACCCTCACCCTGGCCTTCGTCGCGGATCGCTTGCGCCGACGATCATGAGGGCTGCTTTCTCTACGTCCCGAGCCGTGTCTCCCAACACCGTGTCATTCTGAAGGCAAAGCCGAAGAATCTCGTCCGCGGCGCCCGGACACCGTGGCGCAACGAAATCCTTCACGTTATGCAGCTTGACACCAGAGCGGAGGTCAGCGCGTCGATTCAACCGGTCGGCTACGCGTCCCGGTGGATCGGCTCCCGCTCGCTCGCCAGCTTCTCGATGAGGTCTGCGGCCCTGATCGGTCCCGGATCGGCCTGCAATCGCGCCGCGATGTCGCCCATCCGAATGCACCGCGCCTCGTTCGTCAGCAGATCGTCCAACGCCGCGTAGAACGCCTCGTCGGTGAATCCGTACGGCGCGAGGCGGTGACCGAACCCCATCTCATCGACACGCTGCGCATTGTCGTGCTGATCCCAGAATAGCGGCAGCACCATCATCGGTTTGCCGAAAAAGTAACTCTCCGTCGTCGTGTTGTTTCCACCGTGCGTGATGACCGCGTCGACCAGCGGCAGGATCGACGGCTGCGGCAGGAACTCTTCGCCATAGATATTGGCTGGCAGCTCGATCTGCCCAACCTGCGGCCCCATGCTCATGATCACCCGATGCGGTGTCTTCCCCAGCAAATCGACCAGTCGCCCCATCAACTCTGGCTCAGCCGAGCCCAGACTGCCCAGACTGACATAGATGAGCATGCCCTCACCCCCGATCTCGGCCGGCAACGAGAAGGGCGGGTCCGTGGTGCGGACGGACGACCCAAGACGGTGATACGTGCCTGGCAGCGGTGTCGAGCGCTGATAGTCCGCCTCTTCCGGGTAGACGAACAGGTTGAGGTACGGCGAGTCGAACATGAATTGATCGGCCGGAAGCGCCGGGCACCCCCGCGTCTGCACGAAATCGTCGAACGCCCGGTGCAGCCCGGCATGGAGCCCCGAGTAGCGCTCCTGAAAATCCCCCCACTCACCGCGGTCCCCTGCCGGTAAGCCCGAGAAAACGGGAGGCAGATCGGCGGCCGGCATCTCCAGCGGATTGCAGGAGACGATCCGCACCCAGGGCGCGCCCGCCGCCATCACCGCCGGAAACGCGACCACGTTGTCCTGCACGATGACGTCCGGCTGCACCTCGGTGAAGATCTCCCCCAGCCGCTCCTCGACGTACATCGCGCCATCGACGAGCTGCTCCCAGATCGGCAAGATGAGGGTCTCGAGCTGCTCGCTGGTCGACTTGCGGAACTGCGGCGCCGTATCGCGGATGAAATCCTTCCAGAACTGCCCCGGTTCCTCGGGGACCTCCGGCGGCGCTTGCAGGCGCATCAGCCGCTCTTCGAACCCCTTCGCTTCAAGCGTCCCGGCGAACGACTCCTCGACCACGAAGACGACGCGGTGTCCACGCTGGTGCAAAACGTTGCCGATGCCAACGCAGTTGTTCGTTGGCCCGAACGCGCCCTCCGGGAAGAACACTACCGTTCGCGGGGAAGTCTCGCCGTCCATCGCCCTCACCGTTCTGCCGGTTGCGAACCGGTTTCCGCCGTTTTCCGTGACTTAGCTTGGGGTGGCGATAGTAGCAGGTCCGCGGCGGTCGTCAATTGCCGTGTTGCAGCGCCGGTCTTCGATGCTCATAGGCCGCACACCACGGTACGATTGCGTAAGAGACTCGATGAATACGGAGGCTGGGTCATGACCGAGTTTGTGGCCACGGTGACAGCAAAGGGACAGCTCACAGTACCGGCTGCCGTCCGGCGCAAGCTGGGAATCAGACCAGGCGACCAAGTCGCATTCGTGATTGATGCCGAAGGCGGCGCCAGAATTCGCCGGATCGAGCCCGACTTCAGGTCGTTCCAACGGGTGATCCCGAGCCTCCGGGCCTGGTGACCGCCGACCTCGACATGCTGATTGAATAAGCGATGTCAGATCATGCCGATTGGGTCGTGCAACGCATGCGCGACGGGTTGGAGTGAGTCATGTTCGCGTTGCGCGTTCCGTTCCGATGCCATCCAGCAACAAATCGGTGATGGTCGCCGCCAGCTGGTCGTCCGGGATCGGGTGCGCGGCGTCGTACTTGGCCCACCAGATCTGGCTGCGCACCATGCCGAAAAAGAGCCGCGCCACCAGATCGGGGTCGACGTCGCGCACCTCGCCGCTCTCTTTCGCCCGTTCCACGGCGAGGCGAATCGCCTCCCAGGGCGGCGAGTTACGGCCCCGCAGTTCGGAACGCCGCCGCTCGGACACGTGCTCGTGCAAGTCAGCCACCAACCGCCCGAAGTCGGACTGGAGTGAGGAGAATACGTGTGCCGCCACGCGACACAACTGCTCCCGCAGGGTCCCCCCCGCGGCGATCGCGGCGGCAACCTCGGCCGTCGTCCGCGCGAACTCCTCGGCCATGACCGCCACGAAGAGGTCTTCCTTGTCCCGGAAATGGTGGTAGAGCGTCGCCTTGTTCACCGACGCGGCGTCGGCAATCTGCTGCATCGACACCGCCGCGTAGCCCTGTCCCGTGAAGTGCGACCGGGCTTCGCGCAGGATTCGGCCACGCCCGCCGACGCCCTCATAAGTTGTTTCAGCTGCGACAAGAGACATGGGGAGTCCGGCGTACCTCCGCTCCGCACGGCTGTTGACGGTCGGTTCCGCCCGCAGTATAGTCGGCATCCTGCTGACCAACCAACCGGTTGGTAGGCAGACTCAACGAAGTGTTGCGCCGCGGTGAGACTCCCAGCAGGCCTCACGCGGCTGGAAAGTCGAGCCTCTCCCATCCGATGCG
This sequence comes from uncultured Chloroflexia bacterium, assembly GCA_963762985.1. Lineage (GTDB taxonomy): Bacteria > Chloroflexota > Chloroflexia > Thermomicrobiales > UBA6265 > JACCXM01. The sequence goes on along the minus strand of CAVXMK010000021.1, from coordinate 80,634 downwards.
AGACCAGTCACCCCACGCCGCGCCGAATCCCGGCATCGACGAACCCCAATATCTCTCCCATCGCGAAATCGTCGTCGTCCTGATCGGGCTCATGGCTGGAGTTCTGCTGGCCGCCCTCGACCAGAGCATCGTCGGCACCGCCCTGCCGCGCATCGTCAGCGAGCTGGGCGGCCTCGACCAACTGGCCTGGGTCGTCACCGCCTACCTGCTCACCGCCACCGCCTCCACCCCGCTCTGGGGCAAGATCTCCGACCTCTACGGCCGGCGCCCCGTCTTCCAGATCGCCATCCTCATCTTCCTGGCCGGGTCGGCGCTGTGCGGTTTGAGCCAGAACCTGCCCCAGTTCATCGCCTTCCGCGCCATCCAGGGCATCGGCGGCGGCGGACTGATGGCTGATCGCTCTCAGCATCATCGGCGACGTCATCCCGCCTCGCGAGCGCGGCCGCTACCAGGGCTACTTCGGCGCGGTCTTCGGCGTGGCCAGCGTGGCCGGCCCCCTCCTGGGCGGCTGGTTCACCGACGGCCCTGGCTGGCGCTGGATCTTCTACATCAACCTGCCGGTCGGCATCGCCGCGCTGGTCATCACCTCGCTGGCGCTGAAGCTGCCCACCGTCCGCCGCGAGCACGCCATCGATTACACCGGCGCCCTGACGATCGTGCTCGGGGTTTCCTCACTGCTTCTCTACCTCGATTGGGCCGGCCCGGAGGCCGGCTGGTTTGCGCCGGTGCCGCTGGCGCTCTTGGTCGCCGCCCTGCTGATGACCGTCCTCTTCGTGCTCGTCGAACGGCGCGCCGCCGAGCCGATCATCCCACTGCGGCTCTTTCAGAATCCGGTCTTCGCGGTCGGCAACCTCTACGGATTCCTGGCCGGCATCGCCATGTTCGGGGCCATCATCTTCCTCCCGCTCTACCTGCAAGTCGTGATGGGCATGTCGCCGACCGAATCCGGGTTGGCCTTGTTGCCGATGGTGCTCGGCATCCTCACCACCTCGATCGTCTCCGGTCGGCTCATCACCCGCACCGGCCGCTACAAGATCTTCCCCATCCTGGGCGCGGCCATCCTCGTCGTCGCGCTGCTGATGATGTCCCGCCTCCAGGTCGACACGCCCTACTGGCAACTCGCCCTCTACGAACTGGCCTTCGGCGCCGGGCTCGGCATGACGATGCAGACGATCGTCACCGCCGTCCAGAACGCGGTCGAGCCGCGCGACCTCGGCTCCGCCACCGGGGCCACCACCTTTTTCCGCCAGATGGGCGGCACCATCGGCGCGGCGATATTCGGCGCCATCCTCTCCAGCCGGCTGGCGATCCATCTCCAGCAAGAACTCGGCGCCAGCGGCCATCGCGGCCCAGGGACGCGGCGGCATCGACACGACCAACCTGCAAGCAATCCAGGCGTTGCCGGAACCAATGAAATCCGGGGTGCTGACCGCGTTCACCAGCGCCCTCACCGATGTCTTCCTTTTCGGCGTCCCGGTCGTCGCGCTGGCGTTGGTGGTCGCCCTCTTCCTGAAGGAGCTGCCGCTGCGCACCGGCGCGCGGCGTGTCCCGGCCGAGGCGCCACAAGCCGAGGCGCTGAGCGCCGGCTTGTAAGGAGAGCACAGCGCATGACAAGCGATCCTCTCCCGACTGTCGTTCCCCTGGCGGATGTCCGAGCAGACGATCTGGCGCTCGGCGGCAAGGCCGCCAACCTGGGCAAGCTCCTGCGCTGGGGCTTCCCGGTTCCGCCCGGATTCGTGGTGACCACCGCCGGCTACGACGCCGTCGTGGACCGGAACGAATTAGCCCAGGCAATCACCGGGTTTTCTCAACCGCATGGGCCCGCGACGATCCGCGCCGCCTTCGAGCAAGCCACGATCCCTCCGGACCTGGAGCGCGAAATCCTGAGCGCCTACCGGAAGCTCGGCGGCGGGGCGGTCGCCGTCCGCTCCAGCGCCACCGCCGAAGACCTGCCCGAGGCGGCGTTCGCCGGCCAACTGGAGACCTTTCTCGGCATCAACAACGAGAAGGCTCTGCTCGACGCGGTTCGGCGCTGCTGGGCCTCCCTCTGGAGCGACCGCGCCATCGCCTACCGCGCGCATCACGGGATGGCCGCCATCCCGGTGAAACTCGCGGTCATCGTGCAATGCCTCGTCCCGGCCGACGCCGCCGGGGTGCTCTTCACCGCCAACCCCATCACCGGCGCCCGGGCCGAAACGATCGTCGAGGTCAGCACCGGCTTGGGCGAAGCCGTGGTGAGCGGACTCGTCACCCCCGATCATTTTGTGCTGCGCCACTCGCGCGGCCGCTGCCGGATCGTGGAGCGCCACCTGGGGCGTCGCGAAACCGAGGTGCGCCAGCGCCCCGGCGGGGGGACGGAAATCACTTTCGGAACTGCCTCGACCGCGCCAACCCTCCCGGACGACGAGCTCCTGCAACTGGCCCGCATGGGTGATTCGATCGCGCGCCGCTTCGGGCAGCCACAGGACATCGAGTGGGCCTGGGCAGACTCGAACCTGTTCATCCTCCAGTCCCGCCCCGTCACCGCCCTGCCCAAACCACCACCGCGACGTCCCCGCTTCGAACCGCCCCGCTTCGCCGCCGACTACCTCCAGGTCCGCCCGTATCCGCTCGACACCACGACCTGGTTCGCGGCCATGATGCGGGCACTGCCTCGCATGCTGCCCCTGGACGGAATCATGCCGCCGCTCGATGCCATGCTGGTCGAGAAGGACGGTGTCGTCGAGCGGCTTGCCGCTTGGGAGGGATTCCACTTCACGCCCCGGCTCCTGCTGGCGCCTGCGCGCATCGCCTCGCTCGCGCGGCGCCACGATCCGGCCGGCTGGCGCGACGACGATCTCTTCGCCGCCTACCTCGCCAACGTACGGAACCTGGCGGCCAGGGATGTTCGCGCCTTGTCGTGGGGCGAGCTTTTCGCCCTCGCCCGTGAGGTAATGGCCACGCCCTCCCAACTCATGGAAGTGCGCCGTCGCTACCTCCCGCGTGGCATCCTGGCCCTCGGCGCGCTCCGCCTCCTACTCCAACCGCTCGGGCTTGCCGATCGCTTCTCGACCCTCCTCTCTGGCGTCGACAACATGACGCTCCAGGCAAACCGCGCCCTGGAATCGCTCGCAACTGAGATCAGGCGCGATCCCCAGGTCACGGAAGCGTTCCGCGACCACGAGGTCCACGCCATCCCGGACGCCCTCGGCGCGACGGCGTCGGGCCGGGTTTTCCTGCAACGGTTCGACGAATTCCTCGATGTCTACGGCCACCGCGAGACCGGCTCGCCACTGCTGGTTTCGCAACCGACCTGGCAAGACGCACCGGAAGCCGTCCTCGGCATCCTGAAGGGACTGGCTCGCGCCGAGCCACCCGCCAGACCGATCCAACCTGCCTGGGAATTGGTTCGCGACGAGGCCCTGAGGCACCCACTGCTCCGCCTGCCGGCGGCGCGATCCGCGTTTCTCGATTTGCTGTCCCAGGCCAGGCGTTTCTCCGCGCTGCGCGAAGACACCCACTACGCCATGACCATGCCGATGCCGGTCTTGCGCCGCGCGTTGGTCGAGATGGGCCGCCGCCTGGCCGACGTTGGCATCCTCGCTACCGCTGAGGACGTCTTCCACCTCAGACTCGACGAACTGGAGCGGGTCGCTGGTGATTGGCCACCGTCGACCGCGCTCGCCGATGAATTGCGTACGGTCGCGCGAAGGCGGGCGGAGCGGCGCAAAGAATTCGCCGGCACCCCGCTGATGGAACTCACCACCGGCGCTTCCGCCGGATCGGCTGGCGATGCCCTGGTGACGGGCACGCCGGGAAGCCCCGGCATCGCTGAGGGGCGGGTGCGGGTTGTGCCCGACACCGCCGCCTTTGGGTTGTTGCTCCCCGGTGAGGTGCTGGTGGCCCCCTACACCAACCCGTCCTGGACGCCCCTCTTCGGCCGCGCCGCCGCCGTGATCGTCGACACCGGCGCCGCCATGTCGCACGCCGCCATCGTCGCCCGCGAGTACGGCCTCCCGGCCGTGATGGGGACCGCCGATGCCACCCGCCGCCTTAGCGACGGCCAGTGGGTGCGCGTCGACGGCACTCGCGGCTTGGTATTCGCCGCCTCAGCTCCAAGCGAAGACGCTGCGGCGGGAGTAACTGTCGATGCCGACCGCCAGCACCAGAATGGTCCCGGTGGCGACCGGCTGCCAGAAGGCCGAGACACCGTAGAGGTTGAGCGCGTTCGACACCAGCCCCAGCAGGAAAACCCCCAGGATCGTGCCGGCCATCCCGCCCCGGCCGCCGCCCAGTGACGCCCCACCGACGATCACCGCGGTGATCGCGGTCAATTCGTAGTTCAGCGCCGCTTGCGGCTGACCGCTGGCCGTTTGCCCGGTCAGGATGATGCCGGCGATGGCCGCGCTCAGCCCCACCAGGACATAGACAACAAGTTTTACACGGCGCACGTTGATCCCCATCTCCGCCGCCGCGACGATGTTGCCGCCTATGGCATAGACGTAGTGCCCGAACCGCGTCTGATGCAGCCCGAACGTCAGTGCGATCGCGACGGCCAGAAAGATCCATGTCGCGTTCGGCAGCGGACCAGTCCGCCCCAGCCCCACCACGGTGAACCCCATCGGCACGCCGAAGAACGGAGTCGCGTTGGTACTGACGTAGATCAGCCCGCGCACCACCGTCGCCGTGCCCAGCGTGGCCACGAACGGGTTGACCCCGGCGTAGGCGATGAGCCAACCGTTGAGCAGTCCCAACGCCAACCCTGCCACCAGCGCCCCGGCGATACCGAACGGGATACCCGCCTCGATGATCACCTTCGCCCCGACCACGCTGGCCAGCGCCGCCCCCGCCCCCACCGAGAGGTCGAACCCACCCGAGATGATGGCAAAGGTCATGGCGCAGGCGATGATGCCGATCACCGAGTTCTGCTGCAGCACGTTGCGCAGGTTCGCCGCCGTCCGGAACTGCGGCAACGTCGCCGCCAGGATCACGATCAACGCCACGAAGACGACGACGATGCCGTAGCGCCGCGCGTAGTCGAGCACCTGCGACCGCGCCGAAAGTGTTCGCTCCGCGACGACCGCGCTCACAGCATTGCGCCCCGGCCCTGCGCCACCGCCGCCGCCCCGGTAATCATGGCCACGATCTCCTCCGGCGAGGAGTCGACCAGCCAGCGATTCCCGATCATGCGGCCTCGCCTCAGCACCCACACGCGGTCGACGAGCCGAAATACCTGCTCCAGGTTGTGGCTGATGATGAGCACGGCGAACCCGCGATCGCGCAACCCGGCGATCACTTCTTCGACCGCCCGCGTCTCCGCCGGACCGAGCGCGGCCGTCGGCTCATCCATGACGATCACCTTCGAACCCCAGGCCGCCGCGCGGGCGATGGCGATCGCCTGCCTTTGACCTCCGGAGAGCTGCGCGGTCGGGGCCTCGATCGGCGGCATGGTCCGGCTCAGCCGCGAAAGCATGCCTTCCGCCTCGCTCGCCATGCGGCGCTTGTCGAGGATGTTGAGTCGCTTCGGCCCGCGCAGCAACTCTCGTCCCAGGTAAATATTCGCCCACACTGGCATGTTGCCCGCCAGCGCCAGATCCTGGTACACGGTCTCGATCCCGGCCGCCCGCGCATCGGCCGGCGACGAGAAATCAACCGGTGCCCCGTCCAGCTCGATCATGCCGCTGTCCGCGGTGAGGACTGCGCTCAGGATGCGGATCAGCGTCGACTTACCCGCCCCGTTATCCCCGACCAGCCCGGTGATCTTCCCCGCCTCGACGTCGATGGACACGTCGTCCAACGCCACCACCCCGCCAAACCGCTTGCTGATCCCACGCGCCCGCAATGTGGGCACCGGGCCGGTCCCTTCCCGCATAGCGTCGGCGACGGCGTCGGCCGGCATGACCACTCAGCCCCGCCCGTTCCGAGCCGCGTCGACCCGGGCGAACGCGCGCACGACCGCGTCCCACGTCGCCCGCGGGTCGTCCGGGGCCAGACCCGACATTGCCGCGCAGGCCTGGTACGACCAGACGGCAACCGTGCTCACCCCCGAGCGCACGAGGACATCCACCGCCGTCTCGATCTCCGCCTCCCGCCCCGCGGGCACGCCAAACCCCTGCACCCAGCCCATTGGCTCCGCGCCGCTGCCGGCTGTCGCCGCCAGCGTCCGCTCCGCCCACCCCGCGAGATACGCCTCCATCTCGGGCTCCGGGATGCCGTAGAAGAGCCAGAACGCCGTCGTGCCGAAATAGCGCACACCAGGCAGCGCGGCCGCGGCCCGCCACAATTCCGGGTCGTACCCCGCGTCGGCCAGGAGCACGATCGAGCTCCCCATGCCGCGCTCGTTCGCCGCCTCGACCATCCAGGCCAGCGTCTCGCGGATGAGATCATCGAAGAACGCGATGACCTCAGGCGAGGCGGTCTCCGGCATCGGGTGCCCGAATCGTTCCCGAAACGCCGCCTGGCAGGCATCGCAGCGGCACGCCCACGGATCGCCTCCCCCCCGATACGGCAAGGCGAGGTGCAGCTCGTCCCATTGCACGATCTCCGCGCCCGCCGCCGCGGCGGCATCGCTCCAGTCGCGGATGAGATCGCGAAACACCGGCGACCTCGGGCAGAGCGCCGGCAGGTATCGACCGTCGCTCGCCCGCTGGCACGCCTCCGGGTGCTCCCCCACCGCGTAGCTGGCCGATTCGCCGCCGAACACGCCCCCCAGTCCCCAGGGGGTCAACCAGGGCGTCAACCCTGCCTCCCGCGAGAGCGCAACCAGGTCGGCCATTGTGCCGGGGTTCCAGCGCACATCGGCTTCGGACATCACGTGGACCACCGCGTCCGTGCCCATCTGCGCCATCGCCCGCAGGTCGTCCCGTGCGTGGTGCAGGTAGCGGTTACCAAAATAGCTCACGACAAGCGTCGTCCAGGGAACGTCAGTCATGCCTCAGCCCCCGCAACACCCGTCGCTTGCCCCCGTCCTCGGCTTCGTCGACCAGAAAATCAGTCCAGTGGTAAAAGACCAGCCCGTCCGCTCCGGCGGCGAGCGCGGCGCGCGCCGTGCGGTCGAGTTCATCGGCGGTGATTGTCTCCGCCCGCCTCCGCCCGGCGTGCATCCCATCCGTGTAAAGCGGCGCCACCTGCAGCGTGCAGAGCAGCGGCCGGTCGGGCGCGTCCCGGCGCGCATCGGCGACGACCGGCTCCAGCCAGCTATCCGGCTGATTAAGGATCTGGAGATAGGTCATCAACTCGAACCGGTCGACCACGCCGCGCAGGGTCGCCAGATCCTGCGCGGCGATCTCGCGCCTCACATCGAGCCCGCCGAACTCCGAGGCGGGAAACGGCAATGAGTTGAGCATGATGTCGGCATCCGGCACGACCTCGCGCACCTCACCAGCAATCCGCTCGATGGCATCCACGATTCTGGCCGAGCGCCACGCCGTCCACTCCGCTCCGAACTCATCAAGGATGACGCGCCCCTGATCGGCGGCCCCACCCGAGGGCAGATCGATCCCCAAATTCGTCGCGAATCGCGACCGGCACCGGTCGCAGAAGCAGAACCGGTCCTTATCGCCGAACTCGTAATCGGGAACCCAGTTCTCCCAGAACCCGGGGAAACGGGTAAACGACAGGAAGAACCCGTCCGGTTCCAGCTCCTCAACTACGCGCCGCAGACGCTCGATCTTCGCCGTCAGATAGCCAACGTGCGTTGGGCAAACGCCGCGATACCAATCGAACCCGCGATCGAACTTGCCATTGGCATCGACCGGTCGCGCGTCGGGAAACGACGCGAGCAGCCCCGGATCAAAGAAGAGCGCCGTCGTCTGGTACACCCGCATTCCGACCGTCCGCAGCGCGTCCGAAAACGCGCGATCGGTCGCCACGGAAGGGGCCTTCCCCCCGGCCAGATACGCTTCCTGGTCGACCCCCGACGTCGGCAGCGGATCGATCTGGTTGCACACGAGAACCGTGTCGATACCGTCTTTCACCAGTTCCGCCGCGGCGGCCTCGGGCGTCATCCCGAACGTCGCAGCCCACTGGTAGTCGTACACCTTCATGGCGATCGACACGGCGCTCGTTCTCCGGAATCGGTTATCGGCTCCCGACGACAGTCTTCACTTCTCGCCGTCTTGCCGTCTTGCCGTCTGACGATCCCTAGCATCCCCAGGCTGGCGGCGTCTCCTCGGCGTTCTCGGCCGTGATGATCGGCAGCTCGAGGAAGTACGGCGTCGGGATCTGGTCCTCCTGACCGCTCAGGTAGAGAGAGGCCATGTGCATCGCCTCGTACGCCTGCGGATAGGGATCCTGGTTGATCGTGCCGAGGACATAGCCGTCCATGATCGCCTGGCGCACGTCGGCCGGGTAGTCGCCCAGGATGAACTGCACCGCTTCGCGCCCGTTCTGCCGAGCGAAGTCGGCGGCGGCCACCCCCTCCGGCCCCTGCATGACGATCACGTCGAGTTCGCCCTCGGGGAAGCGCGTGAGGAGATCCTGCGTGACCGCCAGAGCCTTGGCGCTGTCGAAATCGTTGGTGGCCTCGGCGACGATCTCGTACTCAGGGTGGTTGGCCAACTCCTCCTTGAAGCCCTGCGCGCGCAGGATTTGCGGCGAGGTGCCGGGGATGCCCATAACATAGCCGATCCTGACCGGCTCACCCCCATAAACCTGATCCAGCAGCACGGCCTGAAGCCGCCCGAATTCGACGTCGTCCGCCCCGACGTAGGTCACCACCTCCGCCTCGTCGCTGCCGAAGCCGGCCCGGTTGTTGACCTCGATGACCGGGATGCCCGCCTCGTTGGCCTGGATGATCGCCGGGATCGTCCCCTCGCTCATCGGCGTCAGCAGGATCAGGTCAACGCCTTCGGCGATGAAGTTCTGGATGTTCGCCACCTCGGTGGCGGGATCGCCTTCGCCGTCGCGCAAGTCGTACTCGAACCCGAACTGCCGCGCTCCATCCTCCAGCCCGCGCATGAATCCGGCATAGAACGGGACGGAGAGGTAGGCGACCGTCGCGCCAATCGTCATGCCGGTCGAGGGCATCGGCGTGCCGGTTGCGACCGGCGTTGCCAGCGGCGGACAACTCACCTCCTGCGCGGCGACCGAACCCGCGAGGGGGCGCAACATGGTCGATGCGGGCGCCACCAATCCGAGAGCCAGCGACCCGCGTAGCAACATGCGCCGGTCCACGCGACAGTTCAGATTGGCTCGCTCACTGCACCAAGTGGCTCGAAGCTGAGAATACCCACCACGACTGACCATGGGAAACTCCTTCCTCTGCTACGGCAGGCGAAGATGGTCGCGACGTTCGTCGGGACGCTATCACCGCCCCGGATGGGAGTCAACGGCGAAACCGCCACGATCCGGCGGAGCTCGCATGGCGATGTGCGTCGCGGTTTCGCCAACGATCTCGAAGCCAAGCCGCTCGTACCAGCCTCGTGCGGGGTTGCCCTTCAGCACCTGGAGCGCCACGGGCAGCCCCTGCCTCCCGGCCTCGGCCAGCAGATCCCGGAGTACCGCCGTTCCCAGGCCGAGCCCCCGCCACTCGGGCGCGATCTCGATGTCGGTGAGAAACGCCGCGCTGGCTGTCCACTCCACCGCCATGGCGCCGACATCCTGGCCATCGACGACGATCATCTGATAGGCAGCGGGGATGAACCGACGCTCAAACCGCGCGCGTTGCGCGGCGTCGTCCCAACTCCAGATGCGGTCGACATGCTCGCGCAGCCCGAAGACCCGAAGCTCGTGAATGAGCTCGAAGTCGTCGGCCTTTGCCGGTCGGAGCGTGTAAGTGTCGGCAAGCCGGGTCATGTCTCGCGGATGGCGGCTCAGACGGTCGCCGTGCCCCGCAGCCCTTGCACACCGCGCAGGCCCTCGATCATGCCGAGGTGGCGCGCGGTGTGGGATAACTGGCCCGCGTTCTCCTCACCCAGCGGGAATGTCGCGCCGTCCATCCCGGTCGCCTTCCGCTGCATTTCCTCATCCCCGAACGCCGCCAGGGCCTCGTCGGCCGCCGCAAGAACGCGCTCGCAGTATGCCAGCAGCGTGTTCCGCTCCGCCAGCGGAAGCACCATCGCGGCCTCGTCCTCGACCTTCGCCCCGCTTTCGCCGAAGCCGAGCGCCGTAGATTCGAGACCCCAACGAGCGGCGATGCCCTCGGCGTGCCAGAGTTGCCGCTCTGCCCCGGTCATCAACTGATGGAGGCGATCGGCCCAGCGGGCGACATGGAAGAGGTGGAAGCGGACGGCGGGGGTCGTCGGGTTAGGCTGCCAACGAAGCTGCTCTTCTGAGAGGTCGGCGACCAGCGCCCACACCCAGCGGTAGGCCTGCTGCATCTCGAAAGCGGTCGGGTTCGGCGCGTCCCGGGCATCGCGGTCATCGCATCCTCCTTGTTGCGGTCACGCCCTTGCGCTCCGCAATCTCTACCGCGCCGCTCGCCCCGCCCTCTGCACGGCGCGGGCGAGCGCCTCCAGTGTGTAGTCCCCGTCGTACCGAACGCCATTGATGAAAAACGTCGGCGTGCCGCTCACTCCGCTGCGCACACCACCCATGAAGTCCTCGCGCACGTTCGGCTCGTAGGTCTGGTTCGCCAGCGCCGTCGCGACCGCGTCCGCATCTAGCCCAAGTTGCGCCGCATAGCCCACCAGATCACGATCGGATAGCGCCCGCTGGTTGGCGAAGAGCGCGTCGTGCATCGGCCAGAACGCCCCTTGCGCTCCCGCTGCTTCGGCGGCCTCCGCGGCATGTTGCGCGTGGGGATGACTACTGGTTAGCGGAAAATGGCGGTACACGAAGCGCATCCCCGGCCCCGCCATCCGCCGCAGCTCGCGCAGCACCGGTTCCATACTGCCGCAGTGCGGACACTCGAAGTCGCCGTACTCGACGAAGGTCACCGGGGCATCTTCCGGACCATCGCTCCAGTCGTCTGGTCCCACCGGCACGGTCAGTGTGGGAGGCGAGTAGTTGCCGCTCATCCGGTCTTCTCCGCCGCGCGCTCGCCGGCCATCGCTTCCAGCGCCTGCAACACGCCGCCCGCGCCGGGGTTGATCCCCACCGGCGACACCTCGTTCCAGACGATAGTCCCCTCCGGGTCGATCAGGAACGTGGCGCGCTCGCTGACCCCCTCCTTGTCCCGGTAGACGCCGTACGTCCTGGCCACCTCCCCCTTCGGCTCGAAGTCCGCCAGCAGGGTGAAGCGCAGGTTCCGCGCGTCGGCAAAGGCCATGTGGCACCAGACGCCATCGACGGAGATGCCGATGATCTGAGCATCATGCCGCTCGAACTCCGGCAGCAGTTCGTTGAACACGGCCAGTTCGTCGTTGCAGACCGGGCTCCAGTCGGCCGGGTAGAAGATCAGCACCACTGGCCGCCCGCGCAACTCGCTCAACGACAGCGACTGGTCTGGCGTGGCGCGCAGGGTAAAATCGGGAGCCGGCGTGCCGGAGGGCAGGGCCATTTCGGGGTAGCTCACGGTGGGAATCTCCTCGTTGACCGACGGCTCGACTGCATGTGCATGCATCGTGCGCACTGTTTGGCGGTTACATTTGTGCGCAGCGTAGCGTGAACTGCAGCCGAATCCCCGGAATGGGCACGAATCGTGCGCCATCCAGCGCACCGCCCCGCACGATTGGGGCCGCTCGACCGCACCGATGAGCACAAGAAGGAGCGATGGCTGATGCGAACCTGGCGATGGGTACCTGTCGTCTTCACGATCCTTGGCATGGTCGCGGTCCTATTCGCGGCATCGGGAGCACCAGTGGCATCTGCTCAGGGCGCGACTCCCGTCTCGGCTCCCGTCGCGACTCCTGTTTCCGGAGCCGTTCCATGCACCAGTCTCTTCGGCATTGCGCCCGGCAACGCGTGCGTTCTGGTGCTCCACGGCGCCGCCGGCTTGGGTCCAGTCAATGTCTTCATCGACGGCCAGCCCGCCGTGGGCGGGGCGACCTACGGAGCGCTGGGGGACTTCGTTCCAGTGGTCGCCGGGGAGCGGCAAGTTCAGGTCGTGCCGAGCGGCCAAACACGCCAGAACGCGGTGATCGACGCCACGATTTTGCTCGAGGACGGCGTCGCCTACGAAGTTGCCGTGCTCGGACCGGCCGATGATATCCGGTTGCAGGTCCTTCCGGTCGATACCCGCCCGCTGCCGGAAGGCGTCTCCCGGCTGCGCGTCATTCACGCCTCCCCTGATGCCCCGGCGATCGACTTCGCGCTTTTGGCCGGCGAGCCGGTGATTGCAAACCTGGAGTCCGGCGATGTCTCCGACTATGTGGAACTGCCGGTCGCGCTGTACGATTTCGAAGCCCGCATCGCGGGCACGACCGAACCCGGTGTGCCGATGCCCGGCGTGGTCATGCGCCGAAACACCGTCTACTCCGTATACGTAACCGGTCTGGTCGAAGATGGGAGCCTGAGCGCGACGCTCGTGCCGGTGCTCGTCTCGCCCGACATCGCCGCGGCAACCCCGGTCGCCTAGGGTCGCGGGTTTAGCCTATTCAGCCTGACCGGGCCGGCCAGGGTTTCCTGACCGGCCCACGGCTGCGCGGAATCGTGAACGTTGCCCTAGTCGAACTCGTCCGGATCGATCTCGGTCACCGGCACCGGTTCCGAAATCTCGGGAGCGCTTTCGACGCGAAGCGAATCGCCAAAGAAATCGTCGCAATCGAACATGTTATTGAGACAGAAGTTGTTGAACTGGTCGTTATTGCAGCAGTGCGTGCCCGGCGCGCAGCAGTTCCGGACCGGCCCGTTGAAGCCGCAGGTTCTCCAGCCGGACGGGCAGAAATCATTGTTGAAACACGCGGGGTGGTTTCTGGGCACGCAGATGTCAACCCCGCTCACCCGGCAGCAGTCCCAGCCATCTTGACAACGCCGCCCATTGCAACGGCGCCCCCCGCCGCCGCCACCCCCACCGCCGCCGAAACAACGGTTCCCGAAACAGTTTCGCGAGCAGCAATCACCATCAGATCGGCATTTTCCGCCGAACCCGCGGCAGTTGTTCTTGTTTCTGTTCCTGTTCCTGTTCTTCTTGCCCTTTTTGGCCTCGGCATCCTCGCCCAGCAGCGTCCCGGCCGCCGCCAGCGATCCGCCGAACAGCAGCCCGAGAGCGCCCCGCCGCGTCGTCTTGTCGCGCAGGCGATGGACAACCACCGACAACCGATCGAACGACTTTTCGTCCATGCCTCGCCCCTCCATGAAACGCAGCGCGGCTGCTCTTTCTCTGACCATGACATCACCGCGCCGCGGATCGCGCACGCGGGCAGCGTGATCTTAGCTATCTCCTACAACGCACATCAGCCGAAAATCGTGTCCCATGACCCGCTCACCCCATCACGCATCCAATACCTGCAGACTTCGCGCCGCCCACTCGATCCCCGCCGGGGTGTTCGGGTCAAGCATGAGCTGCACGTGGGCGATGCCGGCGTCGGCATAGCTCGCCAGGTGCGCGGCCAGCTCTTCGGGATCCCGCGCCTTGAGTCCGGGCTTCTCTTCGGACGGTCTGCCCGTCGCCGTAGGCAGATCGACCAGCAGACTCACCGTGCGCTCCACCGTTGCCGGGTCGCGGCCGGCGGCTTCCATCGCCGCGTCGACCTTGGCCCGGTCATCCGCCAACTCTTCCAGCGTCTGCCGCGCCCAGGCATTCCAGATGTCGCCGTACCTGGCCAGCAACCCCAGCATCCGCGGCGCCGTCGATCCGATCACGATGGGCGGCCCATGTGGGCGCGGTCCTCGGGGGCGTAGTTCGCAGTCCTTCGCGGTGTAGTACTCACCCTCGAAATCGACGCGGCCGTGGCGCAACAAACCGTGGATGATGGCGATCGCCTCGGCGAAACGGCTGACCCGGTTATCGAATGGAAAGCCGAAGGCCAGATACTCCGGCTCGTGCCACCCGGCTCCGAGCCCCAGCACCAACCGTCCCCCCGACACTTCGTCCACCGTGGCAACGATCTTGGCCAACAGCGCCGGGTTGCGAAACGACGTGCAGCTCACCAGCGGTCCGATCTCCACCCGCGAAGTCACCGCCGCCAGCGCCGCCAGCAGCGACCAACTCTCCCACGGCCCCTGCACCTCATGGTCCGGAAAGCGGTAGATGAGGTGGTCGGCATTCCAGAGCGAATCGAATCCCAGCTCCTCGGCCATGCGCGCCATCTGAGCCAGGTCGCTCCATCGCGCCGTCGCGCCGCCCATCTCCCGCTCGGTGTCAGGCAGGATCAGACCCACTTTGAGCGGCCGTTTGCGGGGTCGGGTGTCTTCGTCCGGCATCATGATGTCCTTCACGAGGAGTTCCGAGCCACGCGGTGTTGAATCGCGGCCCTTACAGCATCTTCGTCATCCACCGCCACGGTTTCTTGCCGTCTGCCGGATCCGGCGGCTCCGCCGGTCTCGTCGCCTCCAGCACTGCCCGCAGATGGTCGACGAACACCTGCTCCTCGTTGCGATCGGCTCCCGGCGGCAGCGCATCCAGCAGTGGCGCTATCCGCACGCGCAACGTCTTGCCCCGCCACAATTCCGTTGTGCCTGCCAGGGCCACCGGCAGCACTCGCCGTCCGGAGTGCTCGCTGACGAAGGCCACCCCGCGTTTCAGCGGCATGACCTCCGGATCAGGTTTATCGCCCCAGCCCTCGGGGAAGATGCCGATCCGGTTGCCCTGCTCCAGGATGGCCAGCGCCAGCTTGAGCCCGTCCCGGTTGAGCGTCCCCCGCGTCTCTACCGGAACCATGCCGCCAGCCAGGCGCATGGCGAGCCGCTTCCATCTGCGGTCGCCGGTAGTCCCGATCGCGGCCAGGAAATAGGTGCGCGGCAACGGCGGCAATATCGTCAGAATCAGGAAGGGATCGATCCAGTTTCGATGCGGCGCGGCAGCGATGATTACCGGCTCTCCAGGCGGAACGTTCTCCCGCCCTTCGACCTCGATCCTGAGGCGAAACAGTCCCTTGCCGGCGAAGGTAAGCCACAGCTTGATCCGCCGCGCCTGCAGATCAGACCAGAGCGTCGGACGAAACGGATCGGCCCTCTCGCTTTCACGACGAGCACGGGGCAGGGAATCCGCGGGTTTTTCCGCGGCAGCATTACCGCTTGCCATCGGCCACCTCCCGGAGCAACTTCCGCAGCGCGGCATTGACAGACGTACGAAATCCAGGTCGATCGTAGGCCAAGCCGCGCGGGTTGACACCCGTACTCCGTACGGGTTCACGTCTCGGCCCAGCACTTTGCGCAAATCTCTTGGTCCGCTCATGTGCCAATCAGCCGGGAAACGAACCTTTGTCAACAGGGCGTCCCGATGTTCCGCGGCACTCCTCACGACCCACCGAACGCTCCTTCAGCGGCGAGCCGCGCCATCTCTTGCTCATCGATGCCAACGTCGGCGAGCAAGTCCGCCGCGTCCGCGCCAAGCCCTGACGCCGCTCGATAGCGCGGGGCGAAATTCGACACGTTCAGCGGCAGACCCACGCTCCGTACCGCACCCAGTCCAGGGTGATCGTACGCGGCCAGCATGCCCCGTGCCCGCAACCGTTCGGCATCGAGCGCGTCCTCGAAATCGCGCACGGGCGCGCAGGGAACCTTTCCTCGCAATCTGGCCAGCCAATCGTCGGTCGCGCGTTGCTGAAAGCGCGCTCCGAGCAGCGCCGTCAACGAATCGCGGTGTTCGTGCCGCGCGGCGAACGTGGCGAAGCGGGCGTCCCGCGTCAGCTCGGGCATTTCGAGCGCCTCTGCCAACGCGGCAAAGAATTTTTCCTTGGCGCATGCGACGGCGATATACCCGTCAGCAGTGGCAAAAAACTGGAACGGCACGATGCTGGGGTGGGCGGAGTGGGGCAAACGCCGCGTCGGGATCCCAGCCGACAACCACCAGGTGGCCTGATAACTGAGCATCGCCAACGCGGTGTCGAACAGCGACGTGTCGATATCCCGGCCGCGGCCGGTGCGGCGCGCCTCGTGAATCCCGGCCAGCAGCCCGCACGCCGCCACCAACCCGGCGGCATAATCCACCATGGGCAGACCGCTCCGCGCGGGTGGAGTCCCCGGTTCCCCGGTCAGGCTGGCCCAGCCCGCCTCCGCCTGCATGAGTGCGTCGTATCCCGGCTCGGTGCGGCGATCACCATCCCGACCGTATGCCGAGAGCGAAACACAGACGACTGCCGGGTTGCACGCCGCTAGCGCGGCATACGTGAGCCCGAGCCGCTCGGGCAGATCGCCACGGAGGTTGTTGTAGACCGCGTCGGCGGTGGACACGAGTCGGTAAAACACCTCACGCCCAGCACCGTTCGTCAGGTCGAGCGCAATGCTACGCTTGCCCCGGTTGAACGCTTCGAAGTAGAGACTGCTCCCGTCGGCGGCCCGTGGGGGCACGCTACGCCCCACGTCCCCCCCGGCAGCCGGATCCTCGATCTTGATGACCTCGGCGCCGAGATCGGCGAGCAGCAGCGTCCCGAAGGGCCCCGCGCCGAATTGCTCCACCGCCACGATCCGCAGGTCGGCCAACGGTCCCGAATCGTCCGCTATCTCGTTCATGAGTCCAGTTTCGCTCCTCACGTCTCTCCATTCTCTATCATGCTCCGTGTGCCGAAGACGAAGACCGATCGCATGGCAACGGTGCCCATCAAGATGCGGCCGCGCCTCGACGCCAAGCCCTGGGGAGGCCGGCGCCTCGAGGCGTTGGGCATCACCTTGCCTCCGCAGGAGATGATCGGCGAGGCCCTCCTGACCGCGCCGGACTCCATCGTCGCAGAGGGCGAGCAACAAGGCGCCGCACTCGGCGAGCTGGCGCGGCACGACCCATCCGCCTGGGTCGGAGCCGGCGGACTGGCCGCCACCGGCGGGCGATCCATTTTTCCCCTCCTGGTCAAGTTGATCGACAGCCAGGCGCACCTGTCGATCCAGGTCCACCCGGACGACCGCGCCGCGGCGGCGGCGGGGCTCGGCACGGGCAAGACGGAGGCGTATCACGTCCTGGCCGCCGATCCAGGGAGCGTCATCTTCCTCGGCCTGGAGCCGGGCACCGACCCGGACGCATTCGCCGCTGCCTGCCGCCGCGCCGATGGTTCGGCGGCGGCCTTCCTGCGCCAGGTCCCGGCATCGCCCGGGATGACGGTCCTCATTCCAGCCGGGACACCCCACGCCCTTGGCGCCGGAATCACCATTTACGAGATCCAGCAGCCGTCGAACGTCACATTCCGGCTCGACGATTGGGGGCGCCGCGATGCCACGGGCGCGACCCGAACGCTCCATCACGTGGACGGTCTCGCCGTTGTCGATCCTCAGCTCCGTCCCGACCCAATCTCTCCTGTCGTCTTCCGCGAAGGCGCCATCGAACGCGGCCTGCTGGTGGCCACGCGCTACTTCGCTCTGGAACGGATCGCGGGCATTCAGACTGGCGCGGGCACCCTTTCGGCCGTCGCCAGCCCCCAGGTGCTGACCTGCATCCGGGGGGCCTGGGTCGTCGCTGCCGCGGATGCGAAGCTGTCGCTTACAACCGGGGAAACGCTGATTCTGCCCACTGGCGCCGAAGCCCGGTTCACCGCATCCGAGTCAGGCGTCGTCCTCCGCGGGTGGGTTCCAGATCTCGAGCGGGACATCGCCGCGCCCGCCCACGCCGCGGGGGCATCCGGCAGGCAGATCCGCGGACTCGGCGGCACGCCGCTCGATGCCACGGCTGGCGATGCCTGACCACATGCCGGGTTGAGCGCCATCAGGACCATTGAGATGGCTCTTGGTGGCTCGTTCCGATTGACACCGTGGCCGTACAGTGCTAGGTTCATGCGGGGAAGGAGATCCAGCCTCCCGGCGTCGGTTGTTGTCCGGCGGCTCGGCGCGATTCGCGCCCCGTCGCACGTCCGGAGCAGGGCAGCCGCGAGAGGCGGGATGGGAGGGAATTTATGAAGCCAACAGGCATGGGCCGTAGCGGGATGCGGATCGATGTGGCTCGGCTTCGCATGGCGATGGTGCGATGCGTGGCCGCTTCGGCCGTCGCGGTGACGATTGTCAGTGCGGCCATCGGCGGGGCGAGTGCGGACGAACCGTCGGGCCCGATCACGACTGGCGCCAGCAACGGCGGCATCGCTTCTGCCTCGTCCGACGGCGAGATCAACATCGGTCAGGTCATTACCGGCGAAAACACCGGCAATTCGATCATGACCGGCAACATTACTGGTCCGGCAGAGCTGCACGGCGGCGAGATCGATTACCCGACCAATGTCAACGTGACGCAAGGCGCCGCGACTTTGATTGCGACCGCGGACGGCGGCGACTACGGCAATGCGGCGGCTCCCGAAGGGGACGGCCCGGAAGTCGAAATCGACATCAATAACGAGGATGAGAACCGCAACGACAACCGCAGCAACGCCACCGGCATCGGCGAAGGCGGCGAAGGCGGCGAAGGCGGCGAAGGCGGCGACGTCATCATCGGGGACGAACCCGTCGAGTAGGGTGTCGGGGTCACAGGGTGTCAAGGTGACAGGGAGTACGGGGTTCCGTGCTCCCTGCGCCGTTTGCACGAGACGACAACGTCTCGCTACCCTGACACCCTGTGACCCCGACACCCACCGTAGGGAGGCACCATGGCCGTCGTTCAGACCTGGAACACCACCGAGCTTGTCGAGCAGGACAAGGCCCACCTGCTGCACCCGCTTTCCAATCTGCGCGCGTTGCGCGACCACGGGCCGCTGGTCATGGTCCGCGGCGAGGATGTCTTCCTCTGGGACTCCGACGGCAAACGCTACATCGACGCCTTCGCCGGACTCTGGAACGTCAACGTCGGTCACGCTAGGCCAGAGCTGGCTGACGCCGCAGCCGCGCAAATCCGCGAGGTCGAGTTCGTCCCCAACTTCTTCGGGCTGGCCTCACCTCCTCCGATCGAGTTGGCCACGCGGCTCGCGGGACTCTTCCCGGGAACGCTCAACCACTTCCAGTTCACCGCCGGCGGCGCCGAGTCGAACGAGACCGCGCTGAAGATCGCCCGCTACTACTGGTGGCTGAAAGGACAACCCGAGAAGGTCACCATCCTCTCGCGCAAAATGGCGTACCACGGTATCGCCATGGGAGCGCTGGCGGCAACCGGCATCTCCTCCTATCACGAAGGATTTGGCCCCCAGGTTCCGGGCTTCGTTCACCTCACCCCGCCTTACTACTACCGCCACGGCGAAGGGATGAGTGAAGACGAGTTCGTCGACTCCCTGGTGGGCGAACTGGAGGAGACCATTGCCCGCGAGGGCGCCCACACCATCGCCGCCATGATAGGGGAGCCAATCCAGGGCGCGGGCGGGGTCGTGGTGCCGCCGGAGCGGTACTGGTCGGCAATAGCCCCGGTGCTGAAAGAGCACGACATCCTCCTCATCTTCGACGAGGTCATTTGCGGCTTCGGTCGCACCGGCACCATGTTCGGCATGCAGCAGTACGGCGTCACCCCGGAAATCGTCTCCTTCGCCAAGGGCATCACCTCCGGCTACATTCCGCTCGGCGGCGTCGGCGTCAGCGACGAGGTGTGGGATACCCTGAGCACCCCGGATCGCATGTTCATGCACGGGTTCACCTACTCGGGTCACCCCGTTTCGTGCGCGGTGGCGCTGCCGAACATCGACATCATCGAGCGGGAGCGCCTCCCGGAGAACGCTGGCCGCGCCGGCGCCTATCTCCTCGGTGCGCTGCACGACCGGCTCGACGACCACCCTCACGTCGGCAACGTGCGCGGCAAGGGGCTCATGCTTTTCGTCGAGGTCGTCGCCGACAAGGCGACCAAGGCGAAAGTCGATCCCGCGCTGAACATCGGCGGCCGCCTGAACAAGGCGACCCGCGAGCGCGGCATCATCGTCCGCCCCGTCAACGACGGCATCGCCATCGCGCCGCCGCTGACCATCCAGCAACCCGAGTTGGAGGAGATCGCCAGCGCCATCGCCGATTCAGTGAACGAGGAGTTTGCCTAGCAGGGAGCTCACGCGTTTCTGGAGCGTTCCGCGAGCGAGCAGTTGTAGGGGCACTGTATGCCGTGCCTGATTCCCGACCGCCACGCCATCCCACTTCCTACGCGTACGGGAGGGGGCCGTTCCACTCTCGCCCGCTGCGATGGGCGGCGATCAGGAGGGTGAGGGCCAGCCTCGCCGACCGCTAGCGATACACGGAGCCACGCCGCGTCCCCGGATCTTCACCATCTTCGACACCTTCGACATCTTCCGACAACCACGCCAAGATCCCGGGCCGCAAGAAGCCACCTCTCCTGATTCCATCAGACTCGATAAGCCGCGAACCGCTCGCGGCAGCGCACATCACTCCCCATCATCCCGACCGCCGCACCGTCCCGGCCAGAACCGCGCTCACCAGCGAGAGCACCGCGACCACCATCATCGCCGCCCGTAACCCCGCGCCATCAGCAATAAACCCAATCAACGCCGGCCCGGTCAGAAGCCCCGTGTACCCCGCCGTCGTCACCGCGCTGATCGCCGCGCCCGGCGCCAGACCCGGTGTTCGCCCGGCCGCGCCCAGCGCGATCGGGAACGCTGCGGCCAGCCCGACACCCATGCCCATGAACCCGGCCACCATCGCCGGAACGGTGTCGATCAGCAGCGCCCCGCTCAACCCCAATCCGGCCAGCAGGCCTCCCGCGCGCACCATCCAGACCGGGCCAATCTGGAGCGTCAGGGCATCGCCGGCAAAGCGCATCGCCGCCATCGCCAGCGAGAAGGCCGCGTACCCGGCCGCCGCGATCGCCGCCGACGATCCAAGCACGTTCTCCAGGTAGACCGCGCTCCAGTCGGCCACCGCGCCCTCGGCCAACAACACGCAGAAGCCCAACACTCCGAGCCCTATCAGCGAGCGCGGCGGCAGCGCGAATACCGCTCCTTCGCCTTGATGGGCCGTGGTGTCTAGCAGGAAGCGGCCCGTACCCGTGACCAGCACGAGCAGCAACAGCCCAACGGCGAGCAAGTGCGGAAACGGCGCCACGCCGAGCCCCGCGATCACCCCAGCGCTGGCCGACCCCAGGAGACCACCGACGCTGAATACCCCGTGGAACGACGACATGATCGGCAGTCCGTGCTGCTCCTCGACAGCAACCGCCTGCACATTCATCGAGACGTCGAGCAGACCGAAGACGATACCGAAGACGAAAAGCGCCAGCATCAGCAGCGCCATACTCGGCGCCAGCGGCAACAGCGGCAACGACAGGCAGACACCGGTCGCCGCCACGCGCATCACCAGCGGGTTACCCCACTTGCGGATCAGCCAACCGGTCGTCGGCATGGCCAGGATGGCGCCGAACGACAGACTCAGCAACGCCAGCCCGAGTTGCCCATCATCCAGCGCGAGCCGGTTCTGCACCGCCGGGATGCGTGCTACCCAGCTCCCGAAGGCCACGCCGAGCGTGAGGAAAAACGCCGCGGTCGCCCACCGCGCCTGCCGCAGCCGCGTGCGAAAGATGATGCGACGGCTGGGACCATGATCTTCACCAGCAGAAATGCTGAAATGCTCCTTGTGATGGTGCCCGGTTCGATCCCGCCATCATTGACGGTAGCATAGTGGGTGTGTGCCCTCGAAACGCCACCAGGCTTCCGATGCCCGACCCAACGACCGAAACCGAAACCGACCGCATCCGCCGCATCTACGACGAGCGCGCGCAAACCTACGACCGCTCGCTCGGGTTCGTCGAGCGAATCGCCGTTGGACCGTTGCGCCGGCAGTTCGGCGCTCTGTTGAGTGGCGAGACGCTCGAGGTCGGCGTCGGGAGCGGTCTCAACCTGCCGTACTACGCGCCTGCCGTCACGCGCGCTGTCGGCGTGGATCTGTCGGCCGAGATGCTGCTTCACGCACAGGAGCGGGCGCAGGATCTACCCTTCCCGGCCACATTCGTCCAGGCCGATGCATCGGCCCTTCCATTCGCGGGTGAGACGTTCGACACCCTCGCCATCTCGCTGGCGCTCTGCACCATCCCCAATCCGGCCCAGGCTTTGCGCGAAGCGGCTCGCGTCTGCCGTCGAGACGGGCGCATCGTCCTCCTGGAGCACGTGCGCGCACCCGCCCGGCCGCTGGCCACGCTGCAGCGCGTTCTCTCGCCGCTCAACGAACGCGCCATCGGCTGTCACCTCGACCGGGACACCTTCGGTCTGGCCCGCTCCCTCGGGTTCGCGGTCGAACCGGTCGCCCGCCGCCTGTTCGACATTTTCCAGCTCGCGGTGGCGCGGCCACCGGTATCACCTCGTGCTACCCTCGACTGATCGAATTCGCGCCCGGAGGAATGCCGGCATGACGCTCACCGAAAAGCCCAGCACCGGTACGGAACCGGCGATCGCCTTTGCCGACGTCCAGGCCGCTGCCGAGCGCTTGCGCGGCGTGGCCAACCGCACGCCGGTGCTCACCTCCCGCACGCTTGACGCCATGACCGGCGCCAGCGTGTTCCTCAAAGTGGAGTCATTCCAGCGGATGGGCGCGTTCAAATTTCGCGGCGCATACAACGCCATCTCGGCGCTCGACCCGAAGACCCGCGGCCGCGGCATCGTGACCAACTCCTCAGGCAATCACGCGCAGGCTGTCGCACTCTCGGCGCAGCTCTTCTCCATCCCGGCCACCATCGTCATGCCGACCGACGCGCCTCCGGCCAAGATCGCCGCCACCCGCGGCTACGGCGCGGAGATCGTCTTCTACGACCGCTACACTGAAGACCGCACCGCCATCGCCGAGCGCGTCGCCACCGATCTCGGCGCGACTCTGATTCCGCCCTACGACCACCCACACGTCATGGCCGGCAACGGCACGACCGCGCTGGAGCTGATCGAAGAAGTCGGTGAGCTCGACCTCCTCCTCGTCTGCCTTGGCGGCGGTGGTCTGCTCTCCGGCTGCGCCACAGCCGCCAAAGCGCTCCTCCCCGCCATCGACGTTTGGGGCGTCGAACCCGCCGCAGGCGACGACTGGGCCCAGTCGTATGCCCGAGGCGAGCGCGTCCGCCTGGAGCACGTCCCGCGCACCATCGCCGACGGCCAGCAGACCGAAGCCCCGGGCAAACTGACCTGGGCCACCGCCCGGCCCCTCGTCAAAGGTATCGCCACCGTCACCGACGACGAAATCCGCAATACGATGCGCCTCCTCTTCGAACGCATGAAACTCGTCACCGAGCCGAGCGGCGCCTCGGCCCTGACCGCACTCCTCACCGGCAAGGTCGACGGGCGCGGCAAGCGCGTCGGCGTGACGATCTCCGGCGGCAACATCGGCCTGGACGGGTTCTGCCGCATCATCAACGAGCGCGACGGCTAGGCCACCCCGCCGGAAGGTTGAGCGCAACCACGGTATGCTCCCCACAGTGATCGACGCTGGTTTGAGGACGAAGGACAACCACGCATGGCGGAATGGACCGGTCAGAAGCGAACCCTCAATAGCATCAAACCCGCCCACGACCCGCCCTTGGACGACACGGCGGTGCATAGCCCGCCAACCCCTCAGGCACCGGGAGCCACCACCTCTCCCCAAATCCCGGGCATGACACCGGACGACCCGGACCTGCCCGGCAAGGATCGCGGCACGTTACCGCCCTTGGCCAGCAACCGCCGTCCGCTTACCGAGTACGGCTCGGCGCAACGGCTTTTGCGGCTGTTCACGCCGGAGCCGGGCACCACCCTGGAAGCGTCCGACTGGGAACAGGGTCCGGCCGCCATGGAGGAACTGCGCAAGTCCGATCCCGCGCTGGTGACACCGATCCGCCCCCTCTCCGGTTACGCGCTTGGCATCGGCCGGACGGCGCCCGCCGTCGCCGCAGAAGCGCTCGCGGCGATCGGCAACGCCCAGGCGGCCACGCTCGAGGTTCCGGCCACGTCAGGAGACTTGCCGGCCGCGCCACCTGCACCACCATCCGCCACGGGCGAACTCCCGGAGAACGCCGCCCGCGGCGACGGCACCGCCAACTGCCCGCCCGAATTTCCGGTCAAAGGGAACGCATCGTCAAAGATCTTCCACACAGCCGAATCCCGCGTGTACGCGCAAACCATTGCCGAAGTTTGTTTCGCGAGCGCGGAGGCGGCCCAGGCCGCCGGATACCACCCATCAAAGCAGGCGTGAATGTCTCGCCGCATTGCCGGGGATCCTCGATTTCCGCGGTGGGGGGCGGCTGGCGTCTACAATTCGATCAATAGGGGAGCGTGGGCACCGGGGTGGACGTGCGTGTCACGTATCCGCGGCATGACTGCTCCTGCACGCAACAACGATACGGAGTTTTGATGACCCGGGTGTTCCGGCTCGCTCTGGCCACGGTCCTCGCCACGTTCGCGCTGATCGCCGTGGGAAGTCTGGCCCGCCTGCAACCGGCAGGAACAGGGTGCGGCAACGACTGGCCTCGCTGCAACGGGAAATGGTTGCCGGCGCTCGAATGGACGCCCCTCATCGAATACCTGCACCGGGGCATGGCGCTGAGCGTGATCCTGCTGACGGCGGCGACTGTATTCGTTGCGTTTCGGACGCCGGGCACATCGCGGAAAGTCAGGCTACTTGCCGGTGCCGGGCTGGCCACAATCGTGTTGCAAAGCGCGATTGGCGGAATGGCCGCACAGTGGGGAGCCCCGGCGGGGATCGCCATCCTGCACCTCACGGCCGCCATGCTCTTTCTGACGTGCGCCATCGCCACCTTGGCCTCGGCAGCAGCATCCCGCGGCTCCCCGGTTTGGCTTGCTGAGCTCGGGCGAACCCCGTCTCCGCTGGCAGACCGCACCTTCGCGGTCGTCGCCTCGCTTGCCGCCACAATCGCCTTGATCCTGGTCATCTTTGGCGCGTCGACGAGCGCCTCGGGAGCCTTTGCCTGCGCCACGTGGCCGCTATGCGCCGAGGGGACGTCGGTCGCCGAAAACCAGACGGTCGTCCATCTTGGCTATCGGGCCACGGCCCTGTTGGGCGCAATCGCCACGGCGGGGACTGCGCTGCTGGCGCGGCAACGAGGCGCGTCCGCCACGATTCGCGCAATGACGACCTCCGCGCTCCTGCTGGTCGCCGTGCAAAGCACGCTGAACGCCGTCGCGGCGGTGACCGGCGATCCCATCTGGATATCGGCGCCACACCTCGTGGTGGCCACCCTCATCTGGATTGTTATGCTCGGAGTGACGCTGGCGGCCTGGGGACCGCGGCCCGAGCCAGCACTCGCTCCGAACGCGACGGCGGAGAAGACCGGTTCGACCGTCGCCCCCGTCCGATTCCCATCGGCAGGCCACCAGGCGCCCGCGACCACCGTTGCTCTTGCCAGCGCGATCCCGGTTCCGGGGCTCGAGCTTTCCCTGGCGCCGCTGCTGCGACTCAAGCAGTCCATTGCCGATTACGTCGCGCTGACCAAACCCGGCATCATGACGCTGCTGCTGACGACGACGCTGTGCGCCATGCTGATGGCGGAGCGCGGTCTGCCCCCCTTCTGGTTGGTCGCGGTCACGTTGCTCGGCGGCGTGCTGGCGTCCGGCGGCGCCAATGTCCTCAACTGCTACATCGACCGTGACATCGACGCCCAGATGTCACGCACCAGGCACCGGGCCATCGCCGCCGGCCGTATCAGCCCGGATGCCGCGCTCGCCTTCGGCGTCTCGCTCACGGTCACTTCCGTGCTGGTGCTCGGCTTGGCCGTGAACTGGACCGCCGCCCTGCTCGCCCTGGCCGGGAATCTGTTTTACGTCCTGGTCTATACCCGCTGGCTCAAGCGGGCCACGCCTTACAACATCGTCATCGGGGGAGCGGCCGGCGCGGCGCCGCCACTCGTCGGCTGGGCGGCGGTGACCGGCGATCTTTCTCCGCTCGCCTGGGGTCTGTTCGCCATCGTCTTCGCCTGGACCCCACCTCACTTTTGGGCCCTCGCGCTGCTCAAGCAGGGCGAGTACACGCGCGCGGCCGTGCCCATGCTGCCCGTCGTCAGCGGCGAGCGCGAGACGCGCCGCCAGATCGTGATCTACTCCGCGTTTCTGGGATTGGTCTGCATCGCCCTCGTCCCGCTCGGTCTCGGCGGCATCTATCTTGCGTCGGCGTTAGCGTTGAATGGCGTCTTCCTCGGGTACGCCATCTGGCTCTACCGTCGGCCGAGCAAGCGGATCGCGCGGCAGATGTTCTTCTATTCGCTCTGGTATCTGGCCTTCATCTTCGCTGCCGCCGTGATCGACCGCATCGTCATCATGTAGCTGAGCGAGGCTGCCGGGCGCGGTAATCCCCGTGGTACGCTCCGGGGGTTAGGGCGCTGCCCGGCCGTGGCCGGGCAGCGGTGACTCGACTTCCGGGAAGGACTCGCGGCGTCTGTGCTCGAATTTGCGCAAATCCAGGCCATTATCAGCATTATCATTATCGACCTCGTTCTGTCGGGGGACAACGCCGTCGTCATCGGTATGGCGTCGCGAAACCTGCCTGCCGAGCAACGGCGCAAGGCGATCATCTTCGGCGGCGCGGGCGCGGTCGGCTTGCGCATCTTCTTCACCGCCATCGCGACGATCCTGCTTGGCATTCCGTATCTGCAAGCCATTGGCGGCGTGCTTCTGATCTACATCGCGTACAAGCTGATCCGGCCACAAGGGCACGACGCGCACGGCAATGTCAAGGCCGCCGGCACCATGCGGGAGGCGATCCAGACCATCATCCTCGCCGACGTGGTGATGAGTCTCGATAACATCCTAGCGGTGGCTGGCGCGGCGCACGGCGACATCCGGTTGCTCATCTTCGGGCTGCTGCTTTCCATCCCGATCCTGCTCTTCGGCAGCGAGCTGGTGGCGCGGCTGCTCGGCCGCTTCCCGGCGTTCCTCTACCTGGGGGTCTTCGTGCTGGTCCACGCGGCCGTAGCCATGATCCTGCACGACCCGACCATCGGCGACCGCTTCCCGACCACCACCTGGCAGGAGTTCGCACTCTCCCTGGCGATCACCGCCGCCATCATCGGCATCGTCCGACTCACGGAACGGTCCCGCAACGGCCGCAACCTGCGAGTCGGCTCCACGGCCGCGGATCCGCACGCATAGCGAGTCGAAAGTCGAAAGTCGGAAGTCGGAGTCAGCACGATAGGTTGCCGCCCATCGGCTTGCGTCCGCCTCCAGACCGATGTCTTTCGACCTACTACTTACGACTTTCGACTTCGTATGAATCCGCCCGCGCGCCCTCGACGTAAGCCTGTCCGAGAGCATCGCCCCAGCAGAAAAACGGTGCTCTCTCCCAGAGCCCGTGGAGTGCCGCACACACTCCACCCTCCCCTTCCCGCACGAGCCCGGCCGCCCGGCCGGGTTCGTGTCTTTGTGCAGCGTCGAGGAGACGAGAAGCCGAGCCACAGGGGCGGTAGTCAAAGCTGGCCGCGGATCACCTCGTCGGCGAGTGCGGTCGCCCCGGCAACCACCTCCTCCAGTGGCAGAGCCCGGCCGGTATCCCGCTCGGCATTGAACGCCTCATCCCCAGTGCCGTCACCGCGCGCGGCATCGGCCTGATACGCGGCGGCCACGGTCGCCGACTGGGCCTGCAGCGTCTCCTGGAACGAATCCAGGGCTCCGACGATCCGCGCCGACGTTTCTAGCTCCGGCCGACCGCGGCGGATCCCGATACGGACGACAGCACGCAGGTTCCAGGCGATGCCCAGCGCGGATTTTCTCTCCCAGCCCTGAATCAAGCCGTCTCGGTAGCGCCGGGCCGCCGCGGCCGGTTCTTGGGCGAGATCGATCTCGCCTCGTGCTGGATCAGCGAACCTGCTGGGGCACGGCGAACATCGGGAACTTCGGGAACTTGTCGGGGAGGAGGGCGCGACGGCGACGACGCGTCGCGGCGCCAAGGCCCAAGAGGACGATTCGGGGCGCCAACCCGTGACACCCGTTGCCGCCCGCATCCCGCTA
Source organism: uncultured Chloroflexia bacterium (assembly GCA_963762985.1). Lineage (GTDB taxonomy): Bacteria > Chloroflexota > Chloroflexia > Thermomicrobiales > UBA6265 > JACCXM01. The sequence goes on along the minus strand of CAVXMK010000021.1, from coordinate 52,876 downwards.
CGACGGGTGGAAGGGAGGGTTTATGGATCGCCGAAGTTTCCCCGGAATCGCCAAAGCTCTTTTCGGCATCGGGATTATCCTGGGCATCGGGATTATCCTGGGCATCGGCGCCCCCAAGCGGTCGCTCCGGTCCCTGTCATGCTGTACGACCGGCCGGTTGCACCGTCCACCATCGCAACACGACCCGAAGGCTGCGTTGCGCGCCCTTGCGCGACGCGCCCCTGGCCTCCGCGTCTCACCTGGTCAGATTCGCTTCAACAGCGACCGCTGCCAACCACCGATCGGCCCATGGAGCGATTCCGTCGGCATGGCAACGGGGACGCGCGCACGTATCTCCTGGTTGCCGCGTCCACGGCGCGAGTGTGGACCAGAGCTGGTCTGGGGAGCGACCATGCCCGGGCCGAATACTGGCTGAATCCCCCGCAGTGATTCGCTTCACCTCTTCAACTTGCACGGATTCTCACGTTGAGCGAACCCCTAAACCGAGTCGCGACGACCAACTTTTGCCCCCGATTAGAATGAGGTTCGGTAATCCCGGCGCTTGGCAGTGGCGGCGAAGCTGAGGAACAGAAAGGACGAGACGATGACGGAACGACTTGCCCTGGCCGTGATTCCTGGCGTGGGCTGGAGCGCGGCGGAGACCCAGGCGATCGCGCAGGAAGCCGAGGCGGCGAGCTTCGACGGGATCTTTGCCGCGGAGGTCAACAACGACGTGATGGCTACCGCGCAGTTGATGGGCGCGGCGACCGGCCGCATCCAGGTCGGGACGTGGATCGCCAACGTCTACCTGCGCCACTCGTACACCTGCGCGCAAGGGGCGGCCCTCATCGCGGATGCCACCGGCGGCCGCTTCGTCCTCGGGCTCGGGGTCAGCCACCAGCCGATCAACGCCGCGCTGGGAATCGCCATGCCGCATCCGCTGGCGACCTTGCGCCAGTATGTGCTTGAGGTGCGGGGGTGGCTCAATGGCGAAGGACCTGCCACCCACCTCCCACAACGGCCGGCGCGGCAACCGGTCCCGCTCTACGTGGCCGCGCTGGGCGAAGAGGCGGTCGCGCTCGGGGGAGAGTTGGCCGACGGGATCATGCCCTTGTTCTGGACGGCGGAGCGGGTGGCCAAGAGCCAGGCGTGGGCCGCGCGCGGCCGCGCCAACGCCCCCGGGCTGGGGCCGCTAGACATCACGCTGGGTCTGCCGACCTTCGTCGGGGACGACCTCGCTGCCCTGCGCGAAACGGCCCGTCAGAATCTCGTGTTGTACACGGGGTTGCCGTTCTTCCAGCGGCTTTTTCGGGACATGGGCTTCGCCGAGGAGGCCGCGTTGATGGCGCGCGGGGACGGCATGGTCTCCCTCAGCGACCGGTTGCTTGACGCGATCTGCCTCATCGGCCCGGCGGAACGGTGTCGAGAACGCCTCGCGGCCTTCCGAGCGGCGGGCGTCGCTCTCCCGATCCTGTACCCGCCGGTCGGGCTTGAGGGCGCTCGACAGGTAATCAACGCGTTTCGCCGGTAGCCAGGACGACTTGGATTCCCATCACCCCGGCCGCCCGGCCGGGTTCGTGTCTTTGTGCGGAGTCGCGTCATGCCGAGCGCGCCCGCGAACGTCTGCGACGTCATTTCTGCATGGGCGTGGTCTCACCGGCGCATGCGACCGCTTCGGCGACCAGATCCTCCAGCGGCGCAACCCGTCCCGACTTCCACGCCGCGAGAAACTCCTCTTCTCCCAGTTCGGCGCGAACGCGCGCAACATCTCCGTTATGAGCCAGGGTCACGGGCCAGGGCAACGCCTGCATCGCCCCCCGGAACGCGTCCACGGCTCCGTAGATGAGCGCAGCCGATTCCAGGGCGCCGCGGCGAGCCTCGACGCGGGCTAATCCATCAAGGTTCCAGGCGATGCCGAGTGGGTAATCCCCTTCCCAGCCCTGATTCAATCCGACTCGAAAATGGTGAGCCGCCGATGCGATCCGTCCGTGCCCGAGGTCGATCTCGCCCAGGCCAGCCGCAGCGAACGCGCTGATGGCCCTGGCGTCAAGCGCATTGCCGAGTGAGCGAGCAGTAGCGAACCGGTTTGCGGCGGCATCGGCGTCGCCGCGCATGAGGGCCAGCAGCGCCTGGACAAGCGGCACGAGACTCGCCTCGAAGCTCAGGGCGTCCCCCAGGTCGCGCAAGAGTTCTTCGCTCTCCGCAACAAGTGCGTCGGCCACCGCGAGATCGCCCCGGTTGCCGACGGCAACGGCGACATAGGCGAGCAGGAACGCCGTCTGCCTGCTGTCCCCCAACTGCCGGGTCAGCGCAATGGCCTCCATGAACGGCGCGACGCAGCCCGCAACCTCGCCACTCTGCAGCAACGCGGAACCGATGGCGCCGAGCGCGCCGGCGATGCCGGCGGCATCGCCCACCCCGCGGGCCAGGTCCAAGCTCTCCCGCAGCCTCGCCTCGGCAGCGACGACGTCTCCCTGCAACCCGGCCAACTCGCCGGCCCAGCGCAACGCGGCGATTCGGTCCCCGGTGACGAATTCGTCCGACGCCGTTTGTGCCAGAAACGTCTCTAGCCACGCGCGGCCTTCGGAGTTCCGGCTTTGCAGGCGCCAGAGCTCGCCAAGTGCGGCGGCCAAGCGTAGGCCGCCGGCGCCCTCCTCGTGATCCCGCAGCCAGCACAGGGCCGTCCGCAGGTTGTCTTGCTCGGCTTCGATGTCGGCGAGCCACGCTCTTCGATCCGCGGTCGCCAGTTCCGGTTCGCCAGCCTGCGCCAGCGCCACGAAGTACTCGGTGTGACGGCTGCCAACCTCGTCCAATTCGCCGCGTTCGGCCATCCGCTCGAGTCCGAACTCCCGCATCATCTCCACCATCGAGAAGCGTCGCTCCCCGGATGGCCGCTCCAGCGCTCGCACGAGGTTCGCCGCCAGGAGCGCTTCCATCACCGCCAGGGCGTCGACGTTTTCCTGACTGCCGATCGCCTCCGCCGCATCGAGCGACCATCCGCCGGTGAAAACGGCAAGCCGCCGAAAGAGCCGCTGCTCCGCATCGCCAAGGAGGTCGTAACTCCAGGCGATGGCATCGCGCATCGTGCGCTGGCGCGGCGGCAAGTCGCGACTACCGCCGGTCAACAGCGTCAGTTGCTGGTCCAGGCGGGTGAGCAACATCGGTGGCGACAGAAGGCGAATGCGCGCCGCGGCCAGCTCAATGGCCAGGGGCAGCCCATCGAGCCGGCGGCAAATGCCGGCGATGTCGGCGGCATTCTCGGCCGTGAACGAGAAACCGGGCCGGTTTGCCGCCGCGCGCTCGACGAAGAGGGCGACCGCCGGAGACTTCGATGAGGCACCGATCGACAGCCGGCCGTCGAACCGTGGAAGAGGCAGGGGCTCCAGGTGAAACTCGCGTTCGCCGCGCACGCGGAGGGCTTCGCGGCTTGTGGCGAGGACCGCAACACCCGGACTCGCTGCCAGGAGCGCCGCGACTTCCGACGCGGCGGGGATGACGTGTTCGACGTTGTCGACGATCAGCAGCATCCGCTTGGCCGCGAGGAACCTCGCCAGCGTATCGATCAGGCGATGCCCGCGCCGCTCGCGGACCCCAACCGCGGCGGCGATGGCTGGCACGACCAGCGCGGCATCGGTCAGCGGCGCCAGATCGACGAAGATGACGCCATCGACGAATGCGCTGCCCAATCGCGCGCCGACTTCAAGGGCAAGTCGAGTTTTGCCGGTTCCGCCGGCGCCGGTCACGGTCACCAGCCGCTCGCGGCCGACGCTCAACCAGGAGGTCAACGCCGCAAGCTCTTGCTGGCGTCCAATGAGCGAGGTCAGCGGCGACGGAAGCGGAGCGGCAACCGCATCGAGTGCGCCCGCCGCATCTGGCGCCGCCTGAGGCCGCGCCGCGGCGAGCAGGGTTTCGCGCTCCGCGGGGGTGAGCGCCAGCGCATTGGCGATGAGGCGAACCGTGGCCAGATATGGCGTTCGTCTCACGCCGCGCTCGAGATCGCTGATGCCGCGTGGGCTCAAACCGGACCGCGCGGCAAGGTCTTCCTGCGAAAGCGCGGCGGCGGTTCGCAGCCGGCGAAGCGTCATCCCGAAGGCGGTTGGTTGGTGCGCCATCACGCCATTTCCGGATGGGCCCTTCGGTAAAGCGCGCACGGCGTAAGTGAGAAGAGAGTGTAGCCCATCGCCTGTTGGCGTGAACCCGCGAGCGCGTGGGCAGTGCGTGGGTAGTGCTCGTGGCGACAACGCCTGTCGGCGCGCAAACTGGGAACAGGTCGCTTGAGACCCGGTGGTCAGGGATTCGGAACATGGTTCCGAGGTCGTCGATCATCCCTGCCGTCCGGGAAACCGTCGCGGCCGGGATTGCGGTGCTGTGGCCGTCGCTGGTGGCCGACTTGCCCAGGCTCGGCGGCTCCTGCGACGTCGCTCCGGGCGGTCAGCGCGGGTAGGTCGGAGATTCAGATGGACGAAAATCGGTTCGACGGGATCGCGAAAGGGCTTGGGGCGCCAACACCGCGGCGCGGAGTGCTCGCACTTCTGGCCGCGCTCGCGACGCGCTGGGTGGTTGGAGGTGTCGAAACCGTCGACGCCAAGAAGAACAACAAGAACAAGCAGCGCGGAAAGGGCAACCGCGGGAACAGGAACAAGCCGGAGTGTCGAGGGGACCACACTTGCCCCGGATGCCTTTCGTGCGTCAGCGGTCGTTGCCGCAACATCCCGGAGGAGTGCGATCTCATTGCCTGTCAAGAAATGGTCTGTGAGCCACCCACCGACGGGTCCGCCAAGTCCTACTACCAGTGCAAGAGTTGGTGCTCCGGCGAGGAGTTCTGTCACTTCGGAGACTGCTGCCCGAACGGGGTGGAGACCTGCGGCGTCGACTGCTGCGCGACCGAGGAAGAGACTTGCTGCAACGACCAGTGCGTGCCGCCGTGCAGCAACGGCTGCGAGCCGGACCCAGGCCAAGACTGCCAGTGCAAGAAGGCGCCGCCCGGCACGACCTACCAGAACGGGGTGTGTACCGATGACGAGACATGCCCAGAGGCTAGTTGCTGCTCGTGCGTCGACCTCCGCAACAACGGAGTTGAAGTCACCTGCACCCAGCAGTACATGCCGATCATCGACGATTGTTACGATTATTGTGAAAACGTCCCACATGAAGGGACGATGTTCGCATTCTACGACATAACGAGCAGATGGAACCCGGGGGAAAAGCCAGTCTGCGGGGTCGACAACCATTGCCAACAGGTTCCATGCGGGCAAGGAGGCTAGCCCCGGCAACCACGTCGCTCGAGATGGCGATGGTCGTTGCCGGGGCACGGAGGCGGATGCGAACCGTCGTCGCGCACGAGGAGGACGTCATGGACGACCACCGGTTCGACGGGATGGCGAAGGTGCTGGGTGCATCGGCCGCGCGGCGCGGGGCGCTCGGCCTGCTGGCCGCGCTCGGCATCGGCTGGGCGATCGGCGGCCCCGAAACCGGCCACGCCAGGAAGCGAAAGCGAAAGGGAAAGAACGGGAACCAGAGGAATCGCAACCGGCCTCCGATCACGTGCCCGGAGGAGAAGGTTCGCTGCGGGAACTCCTGCTTCCCCGAGTGCTGCCCTGGCGCTACCCAGCCCTGCTATACCGGCCCGGCGGCCACGCGCAACGTCGGCGTCTGCCGCGACGGCAGCCAGGTCTGCCAGAGCGACGGCACATGGAGCGGCGGCTGCGGCGGCGAGGTGACGCCCGGCCTCGAGACGTGCAACGGCCGCGACGACGACTGCGACGGCACGGTCGACGGCGGGTTCGCCGCCGCCACGTGCGGCCCCTTTCGCACGTGCGCCAACGGCCGCTGCTGCGGCGCCGCCAACGCCCCGTGCTCCAGGTCGGCGGACTGCTGCTCCGGGTCGTGCGCCGACTTCTTCTGCGCGGCTTGAACGTGCGCGCGCGCGCCCGACGTGGGCCGCGGGCCGCTGCCCAGCGGGTCCGCGGCCCTCGACCACGATGCGAGGTGACCCCATGGACAGCGGGCGATTCGACGATGTGACCCGGGCGATCGTGGCGCGTCTGCCGCGGCGGGAGGCGGTGCGCGTGTTGGCGAGCGCGGTGCTGGGGCGGGTCGCCTTGGCCCGCACGGACGCCAGGAGAAAGCGAAAAAAGAAGCGCAAGAAGAAGCGTGGGGCGCCCGGATCGGGACCAGAGCCAGGGTGTCGATTCGAGGCGGAATGCCCCGAGCGCTTCCGATTCGGCCGGTGCTGTCCTGGTCCCACCGGGCTCGACTTCTGCTTCGCCTCCGAGGACAACGACCCCTGCCCGGCCGCATGCGACGGCTACGATTGCCCCTGCCGCACCGACAACGACTGCCAGGACTTCGACAACGGCGAGGATCCGCCGGAGCGCGGCTTCTGCTGCAAGACCTGCATCTACTACGGCGATCCCGAGCTGGGCACGTGTCTACCGCAAGGGTCGGACCTGGACTGCGCCCGCTGCGGCCAGACCCCGACCGCTTGCGGGAACGACGGCCTGCACGAGTGCTACCCCGACGAGGCGTGCTGCCTCAGCGCGGACGAAACGCTCGGCGCCTGTTGCCCCGAGGCGAGCCAGTGTTCGGTCCGCCCCAACGACGGCACGCCCTGCTGCAACCAACCCAACTGCCTCGGCGTCGGCGAGTACAAGCCGGAAGGCGCCGACTGCTGCTGCGGCATTTTCGACAGCGGCAGCCATGGCGGCGGCCAGGTCTGCTGCACGCGGGAGGAAGGCCAGTCGTGCAGCTCGAGCGCCGAGTGCTGCCCGGGCTTCCAGGGCGACACCGTCTGCCGGAACGGGGTCTGCGCCCTGCCCGGCGCGACCGGGTCGGACGCCGACTGCCCGCCGGCGCGCCCCTTCTGGTGCCCGCCCCAGGGCGGCAGCCCCGGCTACTGCGCCAACCTCCAGACGAGCCGCGACAACTGCGGCGCCTGCCGGCTCGCCTGTTTTCCGTCCCAAGTGTGCCTGGACGGAGAGTGTGGCTGACCCGACGGAGGCGACCCGAGGCGTGGCGCGACACGACCAGATCCTGACGTACCTGTGCCGAACACACGAGTAGATATGAAATCATGAACGCAAACCACTTCGACCACGCGGCGAAAACCGCCGCTGCTTCCGCCGGGCGGCGCGACGCGTTGCGCTCCCTCGGCGCCGTGGGACTGGGACTCCTCGCGGCGCTGGACCTCGTCGACGCCGCCGCCCAGAACAAGCGCAACCGCAGGATCGGCTCCCACCTCGGTTCCAACATCGGAGGTGGCAAAGACCGCCGCGACGAGCGCCATGGCGACAACGGCCGCCGCAACAAGCGGCGGAAGGCGACCAGGTCCGATCCCCGCTCGAATGATGCTTCCGGCAAAGACGAGCAGCCCACCGCGACACCAGCCGCAGCGCCAGACGGCGACACGTCGCCCGGCGACGAGTCAACTCCCGACAGCGACGATGCGCTCCAGGCCGAGAAGAAAGGAAAGAAGGGGCCGCCGGGCCCGACCGGCCCGACCGGGCCAGCGGGAGCGCAAGGAGCCCAGGGGACGGCAGGCGATCCGGGACCGATCGGTGCACAGGGTGTGACAGGCCCGACTGGGCCACGAGGCGAGATCGGACCGCAGGGCGAGTCGGGACCGGAAGGCCCTGCTGGCACCACTGGCCCCGCCGGGACTTCAGGAAGCCAAGGGCATCAGGGTGAGCAAGGTCCTCCAGGTCCAGACGGCCTCTCGGGCGCCCAAGGCGAGCAGGGACCGCCAGGCGCGCAAGGTGACCAAGGTCCGACCGGACCACCGGGGCCGGCAGGACGCCAGGGTGAGCGGGGCGCGATTGGGCCGACCGGTCCGACGGGCATAGCCGGTCGGGACGGGCTCGACGGTCAGGCCGGAGCCCCTGGCATCGCCGGCGCTATCGGACCGACAGGGCCAACCGGCCCGCACGGTCCCACGGGGCCGAACTTCGGCACTGTCCGGGTTGAAGGTATCGCAGTCACACTTGATGCGGCATTCGGAAGCTTTGCCACCGCCTCGGTCTCTTGCCCCCTGCCTGGGCGACTCTTGAGTTGTGGTTACAGGCTCATCGGCGGCGTGAGCTCGGTGATCGGCGTCGTGCCGATCGACATCCGGCCAGACAGCAGCAGTAGTTGTCTCGTCAACGTGGTCAGGGCTTTTGACGGGGGTGATGGCAGCAAAGTCGTGTTGAACACCAGCGTGGTGGCCGTCGCCACCTGCAGAGCCAACTGACCGGCTACCTGGCATTTCCGGAAGAGTCTGGCGCCCGGCAGCCTGACGAGGCGAGAAACGTGTCTGCCGTCAATCGGCTGAGGCGTGTCTGCCCAGCCCCGCCGACGGGGTCGACTGACGGAAGAGCCCCGTCGCGGCGATGAGGGTGAGCAAATACGGCAGCGCGATGATGATGTGCTGGTTGATGGGGAGACCGAGGGCCTGCACCTGGAAGCGCAGCGCCTGGGCGAACCCGAACAGCAGCGCTGCCCACATGGTTGGCCACGGCATCCAGTCGCCGAAGATCACCGCCGCCAGGGCGATAAAGCCGCGCCCGGCGATCATGTCCGTGGTGAAGCGGGAGAGGTCGCCGATCGAGAGGTAAGCCCCCCCCGGCGCGGCCAGCACGCCGGAGGCGATGACCATCGCGTAGCGGTCCTCGGCCACTTCTTCCCGCACGAGCTTGGCCGCCTGGCAGGGTTCCTCTCTTCGCGCGCGTCGAAAAACTGACTGGCGGAACACAAAGTATCAACTGGCGCGGCGCCCGCTCCGCATGTCGTCCAGTTCATCGGCAAGCGCGACCGCTTCGGCGATTGTTTCTTCCAGGGGAAGCGTGCGGCCGGCTTCCCACGCCGCGGCAAATACCTCCTCCCCGAGGACCGCCCGCGCCATCGACACGTCGGCCTCGTGCGCCGCGGAGGCGATTCCCGGGAGTTGTTGGACTGTACCTCCGACGACATCGATTGCCCCAATAAAGCGTGCTGATCGGGAGAAATCGCCATTGTGGCTGCCGAGCCAAACAAGACCCTGCAGGTTATACGCCACACCGACCGCGAAGCCCACCTCCCAGCCCAGAACCAGCCCTTCACGGAAGTGCCCGGCCGCGGAGCCAATCGCCTCGCGGGCCAGCGCCAACTCGCCCAGGAGGGCAAATGCGGCGGATAGGATCCCCTTGCTGTCGATCGCTCTGCCGAGGGCAACGGCCGCATCGAGCCGTTCTTCGGCCCGATCGTGATCCCCACTGATCAGTGCTACGTAGCCCTGCATCAGGGCTAGAAAGTTTGCCTCGAAGCTGCGTGTGTCGCCGAGCGATCGCAGCAGCGCCTCGCCCTCGGCCACCAGCGATTGGGCTCGCGCCACGTCGCCTTGGATCCCGACCGCGACGCCGAGGTAGGCCAGGAGAAAGATCGTCTGGCGCAAATCTCCCAATTCGCGTGTCAGCGCAACCGCTTCCTCGAACACCGCGGCGCTGCGCGCAATGTCGATGTGTTGGAACAGCAGCGACCCGAGCGCGCTCAACGCGCCGGCGATCCCACGCGTGTCACCGACGCTTCGGGCCAGCTCCAGACTCTCCGAAAGGCGCTTTTCAGCGGTGACCACATCGCCTTCCAGCCCAGCAAGTTCACCGGCCCAGCGCAACGCCGCGATTCGGGCCGCGACCGGCGCCTGGCTCGCCATCGGCTGCGCCAGGAATGTTTCAAGCCACGGGCGGCCTTCGCTGCTGACGTTGTGCAGGCGCCAGTACCCGCCGAGGGCGGCAGACAACGCCAACCCGGCCGCGGTCTCTTCGTGATCTCGGAGCCAGGTCAGCGCCGCGCGCAGGTTCGCCCGCTCGGACTCCAGGCGCACGAGCCACTTCCCGGGCGCGGCCGCCGCCAGCTCCGCTCCCCCTGCCTCCGCCAGTGCGACGAAGTAGCGGGCGTGGCGACGGCCGGCGTCACCTTCCTCCCCATGACTCCTCAGCCGCTCCAACCCGAACTCACGCACGGTTTCGAGGATCGTGAAGCGGCGCTCGCCATCCGGCTGTGCAGCGGACTGAACCAGGCTGGCGGCGATGAGTCCCCGGAGCGTCTCCAGGACGTCGGAATCGGCGTCGCCTCCGACTGCTTCCGCCGCATCAAGCGTCCAGCCTCCAACGAAGACAGCCAATCGGCGGAACAACGCCTGCTCCGGCTCCGTCAAGAGGTCGTAACTCCACGCGATAGCGTCGCGCATCGTCCGCTGTCTGGCAGGTAAGTCGCGGCTCCCGCCGGTAAGCACCTGCAACCGGCGATCGAGCCGGGCCAGCAGCGCGGCCGGCGCGAGGACCTTCACCCGCGCCGCGGCCAATTCGATGGCGAGCGGCAACCCATCGAGACGCCGACAAATGGCGACGACATCCGCGGCGTTGGCTTTCGTAAGCGCGAATCCCGGATGGATGGCCTCCGCTCGCTCGATGAACAACGCCGCAGCGGGGACACGCTCCAACTCCTCGGGCGACGCGGGACGGTCATTCACGGGGAGCGCAAGGGGTAACAAGGGGAATTCGCGCTCGCCTCGGATCTGAAGTGGCGCCCGGCTCGTCGCGAGCACCGACAGTTGGGGGCAACTGGTGAGCAGCGCCGCGATATCCGGCGCGGCATCGAGCACCTGCTCGCAGTTGTCGAGCAGAAGCAGCATCTGTCTGGATTCGAGAAAGTTGGCTAAAGTATCGGCAAGGGGCTGACCCAGCCGTTCACGCACCCCGAGCGTGGCGGCGATCGTGGGAACTACCTGGGCAACGTCCCGCAGTGGCGTCAAATCAATGAACGCGACTCCGTCGCCAAAATCCTGCCTCGCTCGCACCCCGACCTCCAGAGCGAGTCGGGTCTTCCCAATTCCTCCCGGACCAGTCAACGTCACCAGCCGCTGACTGACGCCAGTTACGAGTGAGACCAGCGCGGAGACCTCGCGCTCTCGCCCGACAAGGGACGTGAGGGGCGCAGGGAGCGGCGCCCGGCGCGATAGCCCACCGTCATTGGACTCGAGGAGACGCCCAGGTCGCGCCACGGCGAGGAGCAGCCGACGCTCCTCGGCACTGAGATCGAGGGCATCGGCGAGCATCCGGACCGTGGTGAGCTGCGGCGTTCGCCGCACGCCACGCTCCAGGTCGCTGATGCCGCGCAGACTCAATCCGGCGCGCTCGGCCAGCGCTTCTTGGGAAAGTGCCGCGGACGTGCGCAGCTGCCGCAGGAGATCGCCGAACGATGTGGCATCGCTGCTCATGGCGCCCCTCCCGACCACGCTGTCCGGTCGTGGCTCATCGCAGATGAGTGGATAGTCTAGATCATCCCAAGATTTTATGACACATCAATTGCGTGGTCATTGCGTGGTCCGTGCGCGTGGCGCCAGGGCGGACCGAAGACCAGACTCGCGAGTAAGGCGGACCCTCTTTCGGACGGATTTCGCCGCCTCGTCGATACGCGCTGGGAGAACCGACTATGCCCCTCGACATCCCTTCCAGTCTGGCTTCCTGGGGTCTCGCCCACGACGCTCTCAAGGCCATCGGTATCGCCGCGGCGGTGCTCGCCGGGCTCGCTTTCGTCAATCTCGGGCTCTTGCTTCCCGGGCTCTGCACATGGCTCGACGGGAGTCACACCAGCGCGAACGGTGGTTACGTGGAGTTCGGCCCGGAGGAACGGCCGACGATTTCGGCGCCCGCGCCACGCCACGTTGCCTCTCCGCGAGCCGACCTCGGCCAGCAGTGGGCAACAGGATCGTACACCTGGCGTCAGTAGCGATCGAAGAGATCCTCAAGGAGGGCGCCATGTTTGGCGAAGTCCACAACGACTCGATCGTACAGCGGGGGATTGATGAGGCGCTCGCTTGCCAGGACATGCTGGAGCGGACCCCACCCAAGCCGTCGCTCGCGGCTCGTGTGGCCGCGTCGATTGCAGCATTCATCCGTTCCTTCGCCCGGCTGAAGCAGGCAACCGATCGCGGAGTGGACCGTCGTCTTCGAGCAACCGGCATAGTCACAAGCAAAGGAGACCTCTCATGAACGAGGGCCAGTTCGACCAGACGTTGAAAATGGTGGCAGGATCCGCGGGGCGGCGCGATGCGTTGCGCTCGCTCGGCGCCGTTGGAATCGGACTCCTCGCGGCTCTGGGTCTTGCCGATAGCGCCGCCAAAGACAAATCTGGAAACGGTAACAACGGTCAGAGCAACAACCGCAAGAACAAGAACAAGAACAGGAGTAAAAACAGGCGCAATGGCAAGCCCAGAACCAACACCGGCGCCACCGCGAATCAAGGCCAGTCCCCAACTCAGCAAGATCAGCCGGCTGAGGCGGAGGCAGTCGACGGCGGAACCGTAGGCCAGACCGCGAACCGAGGTCGTGCGGAAGATGATCGACTGCTGTTCAAGCGTGGCCCCACTGGACCGACCGGACCGACCGGCGCGACTGGAACAGGTCTGCCGGGGCCAGCAGGACCCGAGGGGCCAGCGGGACCAGAAGGCCCGGAGGGTCCGGCAGGTCCGCAAGGCGACCCAGGGGCGCCGGGAGCACAGGGCGACCCAGGGCCAGCCGGGCCGACCGGCGCCGCGGGCGCTGATGGCCATGATGGCCATGATGGCCTGAACGGTGAGCCTGGTCCAACCGGACCCAGGGGCGCTGCTGGTCAAGATGGCCAAGATGGTCAATTAGGACCAACAGGGCCACAGGGCCTGCGCGGCGAGCCGGGACCAACCGGCCCGCAGGGCGAGCCGGGTCCAACTGGCATCCAAGGCGACGCGGGCGCCATCGGCCCTCGCGGCGAGACGGGAGAGTTGGGCCCGCAAGGGAACGCCGGGGCTCCAGGAGTCCAGGGGCCAACAGGTCCGCAAGGTGATCCCGGTCCAGCCGGATCGCAAGGTGCCGAAGGTCCAACCGGACCAGAGGGACCAATCGGCCCTCAAGGCGACCAGGGGGCGCCAGGGACCGCAGGCACTCCGGGCGAAGCTGGCGCTCAGGGTCCGCAGGGCGAGCAGGGCGCGTCCGGCCCCCAAGGAGTTCAGGGCGAGCCAGGTTCGACCGGGCCGCAAGGCGCAGTCGGCGCTCAGGGTTCAACCGGTCCACAAGGGGTAACGGGCCCTCAAGGCGTCCAAGGCGCGACGGGCCCGATCTTCTCATCACAGGTCATCGTGTCGTCCTACACTCGTGAGCTGTTCAACACCTTCGGAGACACGGTCGAAGCCCGGGCGTCGTGCAGTGCGCCCGGAAAGCTTCTTGGCTGCACATACGACATCGCTGCCCCCACGAACCAGATGTACGTGAACATCCTTCCCGGCTTCTTCCCCGATGGGTTTGCGCAAACGTGCATCGTGAACCTGAAGCGGGTCGGCGAGTCCGGGTCCGTTGCTGGAGCAAGGATTCGGGCGAACGCGATTTGTCGGCCATAGGGCCATGGGCGCGGGCCGGTTCGCGCGAACCGGTCCGCACCCTTGCTCCCGTACGATCGTCTCTGCACACCGCCGAGGAGAATTCCCATGCACCGTTTGACGCTCTTCGTAGCCCTCCTCTGCCTTGCCGGTTTCGCCGTTGCCCCAATGTCTCGCACAACCGCCCAGGATGCATCGCCTGCCGCCGACAGGCCAGGCTCCATGAGCGTCGAGCAGACTCGAGAGATACTCGAACCCTATCTGGCCGCGTTAGTGGCACGTGAAGACATTGCTCCCTTTTTTGCCGATGACGTCGTCCTCAGCCTGGTCGAAGTCGGTCAGGAAATTCGCGGACGGGACGCGGTAGCCGGAGCGATCGACGAGTTGCACCGCGAGACTTTCGATGCCCGCCCCGAGGTCGTGAACCTGGTCGTCGATGCTGGGACAGCAGCCGGAGAGTTCCTCTTCGTTGGCGTCCACACCGGCGAGTTCGCCGGCATCCCGGCGACCGAACGTGAGGTCAGCGTACCCTACACGGTCTTTTATGATCTCGCCGATGGCCAGGTGGCCGCATTGCGCATTTACGGTTTCGCCAGTGGGCTTGTGGCGCAACTCACCGCAGAGGCTGCCCCGACCGGAACACCGTCGGCGAACGCGTCACACCCAACCCGGTTGGCCACCACGTAGATTTCCCGGCGTTCGGATGACCCGCCCTCGGCTCGACGGGGGCGGGTCATCCGGGGTGTACCAGCCAGACGACGTACCCGGCGCAACGCCTCCACGCTCGCTCAATCGCCCGATGCATGGCGCCCCAACCCCGCCGGCGGGTTTGACTGACGGAAGAGCCCCGTGACGGCGATAAGCGTGAGCAGATACGGCAGGGCAACGATGATGTCCTGGTTGATCGGCAATCCCAACGCCTGCACTTGAAAGCGCAGCGCCTGGGCGAACCCGAAGAGAAGGGCGGCCCCCAGCGTCGCCCACGGCATCCAGTTCCCGAAAATGACCGCCGCCAGGGCAATGAACCCCCGCCCGGCGGTCATGTTCGTGGTGAACAACGAAAGATCGCCGATCGAGAGATACGCCCCGCCTACGGCGGCAAACACCCCCGAAGCGATGACCATGGCATAGCGGTACTTCGCCACGTCGATCCCGACGGCCTCGGCGGCTTCCGGCTTTTCGCCGCAGGCTTGCACGCGCAGACCCGCTTTCGTCTTGAACAGGAACCAATGGGTGAGCGGGACCAGCAGAAACGCGGCCGGCAGCAGGACATTGACCCCCAGCCCGAGCTCCGGCAACTGCGGAACCGATTGCGAGCTCCCCGCCCGGCCCCAGATTTGCTCCGTCAGAAACGAGGTCAGGCCGAGCCCGAGAAGCACGATCGCCGTGCCGGCCACGATCTGGTCGGCCCGCAGCGTGACCGACCAGAAGGCGAAGACAGATCCGCCAGCAGCGCCGACGGCAATCGCCACGAGCAGACCGATGAACGGGTTCCCCGAGAACCACGTTCCGGCCACACCGGCGAAGGCGCCCATCAACATGAGCCCCTCCAGAGCGATATTGGTCACGCCGGATCGCTCGGAGAGCAAGCCCCCCATCGCGGCAAAGATCAGCGGCGTGGCCGAGCGTAGCGTCGCCGTGAGCAAGGCCACCGAGAAAAACGACAGCAACTCGTCCAGGGTCGGCCTCCCGCCTGCTCGCGTGTCAGATCGTGCGCGGTGGAGGCGGCGGCTCCACCAACGGCTCGCCCGCCTCGTCCGCGGCTCGATCGTAGGTCATCCCCCGCGCGCGGGCCGTCATCCGCCGCGACTGCCGGAACTGCTCGAAGACGGCCAGTGCCGAGACCGAAAGAATCACGAACGCGAGCAGGACGTAGACGATATCGCGCGAGATCCCCGCCGTGTTCTGCATCCTGGTGGCTCCGGATGCCAATGCGCCAAATAGCAAACCGGCCAGCACGACCCCGAATGGATTGTTGCGGCCCACCAGACCGACGGCAATCGAGGTAAAGCCGAGCCCAAGCGACACGTCGTAGTAGCGCCCGTGCAACCCGAGCGCGTCGACCGCGCCGCCGAGTCCGGCCAGCAGTCCGCTGAGCATCATCGCCAATGCGATGGTCCGTCCCCACGAGATTCCGGCAAATGCCGCCGCGCCACGGCTCAACCCAACAGTGCGGATTTTGTAGCCAAAGACCGTGCGATAGAGCAGAAACCAGACCAGGACCGCGGCGAGGAGCGCGAGCAGGATGCCGGCGTGCAGCCGCGTCCCCTCCAGCAGCACGGGCAGGCTCGCGTTGTCGACCGCGGGCTGCGTTGCCTGTAGCGATGGGTTCACGAGCGCAAATTCGCCACGGCCGATAACGACCGAGCTGATGCGGTAGGCGATGTAATTGAGCATGATGGTCGTGATGACTTCGTGCGCCCCGGTCTTCGCCTTGAGGATGCCCGGGATGAACCCCCAGATCCCGCCGCCGATCATCGCCGCCAGCAAGGCCACCGGCAAATGGACGAACAGCGGCCAGCCCGGATTCCACGCCGCGGCGAGCCCGGCGAAAAGACCACCCAGCACCATCTGCCCTTCGAGTCCGATGTTGAACAACCCCGCGCGGGCGGCCACGGCGAAGCCGAGACCGCCCAGGATCAGCGGGGTTGCCGCCACCAGCGTCTCGGCGATGGCGCGCTGGTCTCCAAACGCTCCCTCGAAGAGCGCCACGTAGGCGGGCAGCGGATTCTGGCCCGCGAGCGCGATGACCACCCCGCCCGCCAGCAGCGCGATAGCCACCGCCAACAACGAGGAAAGGACCGTCGGCAGCGCGCCGGCGATCCGGGTCCAGGGGGAGGATGTCTCCCGGCCAGTTTCAGTCGGCAGCGGGAGCGTGCTCATCCAGCGACCTGCCTCCCATCAGGAGACCCAGCTCGGTGCGTGTGACCTGCCCGCTGAGGAACTCGCCGACGATGCGCCCCTGGTAAATGACCAGCAGGCGATCGCTGAGATCCATCACCTCGTCGAGATCGAAGGAGATGAGCAGCACGCCCCGCCCCTTGTCCCGCTCGGCGACGAGCTGCTTATGCACGAACTCGATGGCGCCGACATCGAGACCGCGAGTTGGTTGTACGGCGAGCAGGGCATCAGGCTCCCGGTGCAGCTCGCGGGCGATGATCAGTTTTTGCTGATTTCCACCTGAGAGGGCGCCGGCTGGCGTGTCGGGTCCTGGTGCACGCACGTCAAACGTTCCCATCAGGCGGGCGGTGAGTGAGCGGCTGCGAGGGTAGTCGATGCGCCCCCCCTGGCTGAACGGCGGCTGCTCGGCATTTCCCAGCAACACGTTCTCGGTCAGCGAAAACGGGAGCACCAGCCCCCGCCCGTGGCGATCTTCGGGAATGTACGAGAGACCCAGGCGGCGGCGCGGGTTCGGCCCCGTCGCGGTCACGTCTGTCCCCTTCAATAGCACCTGACCGCGGTCTGGGCGGCGCAATCCGGAGAGCACTTCGATCAACTCGGCCTGCCCGTTGCCTTCGACTCCGCAGATGCCGAGGATTTCTCCGCGCCGCAGTTCCAGGCTCACGCCCGCCAGCGCCTCGTGCCCCTGGGTTCCCCGCAGATGGAGATCGGCAGCGGTGAGCACCGGTTCGCCCGGATGCGCCGGGGGCCGTTCGACCTGCAACGAGACGGCTCGCCCGACCATCATTTCCGCCAACTCCGGCGCCGTCGTTTCCGCGGTTGGGCGCGTACCGACGGTCCGCCCCCGGTGAATGACGGTGACCCGGTCGCTGATGGCGGCAACTTCACGCAGTTTGTGGGTGATGAAGATGATCGTGTCGCCGCTCTCACGCAGCCGGTTGAGCACCGCGTAGAGCTCGTCGACTTCCTGCGGGGTGAGCAGCGCGGTCGGCTCGTCCAGGATGAGCGTCTTGCCCCCCTGGTAGAGGGCACGCAGGATCTCGACCCGCTGCTGCATCCCCACCGGCAGCGTGCCGACCACGGCAGCCGGATCGATCTGGAGCCCATAGCGGGCGCCAAGCTCGGCAACACGCTCGCGGGCCGCGGCGCGGTCGAGCACAATCCCCGATCCCTCGGAGCCAAGGATGACGTTTTCCGTCACCGTGAACCGCGGGATGAGCATGAAATGCTGGTGCACCATGGCGAGTCCGGCCAGCACCGCATCCCGCGCGTTGTGGAACCGCACCGGCTCGCCGTTGGCCCGAATCTCCCCCTCGTCCGGGTGATACAACCCGAACAGGATATTCATCAGGGTCGTCTTGCCGGCGCCATTCTCCCCGAGCAGGGCGTGGATTTCGCCCTTGCGCACGGCGAACTCGATCCCGTTGTTGGCAACGACCCCGGGGAATCGCTTCACGATTCCCCGCATCTCCACCGCCATCGCGGCGCCGTTGCCGTCCCGGATTGTCATCCGCTATGCATCCTCGTTCCCCCTCTCGCCGCGACCAGGGCCGGGTGCCGGGTACCCTCTGGGTGTGGCGGCGGGTTGGGGCTGAGGGTCTCGGCTCAGTTAAACAGGCGTCGCGACGGCGGCCCCGATCGCATCCGGCGCCACCGGTTCAAAGGCGGCCAACTGCTCCTCATCGGCCGGCACGGCGAGGGTGCCGTCGATGATCGCCTGCTCGTACGCGGCGACGACGTCGAGCACCTCTTGCGGCACCGATTCGTGCGGGCTGCCGAGTCCAACGCCGCCCTCGGCCAACCCGAGCGACTGCTCACCGCCCTCGAACGTACCTTCCACAACTTGCTGCGCGGCCTGGAAGAGCGCGGTGTCGACGCCCTTCTCAGAAACGCCCAGCTGATGCTCGGCGCCAAGCTGACTCTGGTCGGTATCGGCGGCGATAACCCAGTACCCCTCGCCGAGTTCCTTGGCAGCCTCGAATGACCCGATACCCGTCGCTCCAGCCACGGGGAAGGCGATATCGACGCCCTGGTTGTACTGCGCGAGCGTCAACTCCTTGCCCAGCGCCGGATCGCCGAAGGTGTCGGCGTAGGCGACGACCACATTCACATCGGGATTGACCGATTTCGCGCCCGCCTCGAACCCCACGACGTAGCGCACTACCGGCGGAATTTTTTCTCCGGCGACGACCCCGAGCTGGTTGCTCTCGGTCATCAGGCCAGCCAGGACGCCGCTGAGGAACGCCCCCTCCTGTTCGCGGAAAAGAACGCCCTGGACGTTCGGCGCCTCCGAAACCGAGTCGATGAGCAGGAAGTTCTCATCGGGGTACTGGTTGGCGACCTCGGTGATCGCATCGGTGAGCAGGAAACCGACGCCGACCGTGAGGTCGCTTTGCTCGGCGGCCTGAGTCAGATTCGGCACATAGGCGGGCGCATCGCGGCTCTCGATCACCTCGGGTTGAATTCCCAGTTCTTCTGCCGCCTGGTCGAGTCCGCGCTTGGCCAGATCGTTGAAGTTCTGGTCGCCGAGTCCAGCGGTGTCCGTCACCATCGTGACGACGATCGGATCCTGGGCCAGGGCCGGCAGGCGCGTCACGGCCCCGGCAAACGGCGCCGCAACCATGGCGGCCAGCAACGGGCGGCGCTTCATGCGAACCGACGCGATCGGAAGCGACATCGTTGACCCTCGCTTTCGTGAGACTGCTGTACACGGCTCGCTGAGCCGCAATTCGGGAGTTTGGAGCATGGTAGCAGCATCTGCGCGGGATTGGGGTCCGCGTCGCGTCTCTTTACTCCGGCATATCCGGCCTCAACTTCGCAATGCGGCGACACCTCCGGGACGGAGTGATGGCGCTGCCGCTTCGGTTCCGACAGCAGCGGTTTCGTGGGCCTGAACGGTGGAAATCAGCACCTGGTCCAGGAAGTGGTTGATTTCGGCGTAGAGACGAATGGCGCGCTTGGTAGCGAGGTCCTGCTCGTCGATCAGTCCACCAACGGCGCGCACCACCGGGTGCCGGAAATACATGAACGCTTCCACCGTCTCCGACGCCGACAGTCCGGATGCAGCACCGTTGCGACCGTAGTGTGCGCCAATCAACCGCGCCTCTTGCAGCAACGAATCCTGTTCCCCAGCCGCGATCGGAGCCGAGGCGTATCGCATGGCCAGATCGACCAATCGGCGACCCAGCCGGCGGTGCTCTTCCTGGTTCGCCGTCCCAAATGCACGGTACCAGGGACGCTCCCGCGCCACACGCAGGAAGTCGTCCTCGTAGCCGGACAAGGAGCGGTCGGTCAGGGTCTGGCGCGACACCCGCGGCCGCTCCTGCAAGCGCGGCCCCTCCCCCACCAGCGTCCGCAGATCCGCTTCGGCATAGCGACGATGCCCGCCGGGGGTGCGGAAGACCGGCACCTTGCCAGTGTCGCTCCAGCGGCGCAGCGTGCTCTGGTCGACCCCGAGAAACGCGCAGGCCTCGTGGATCGTCAGCCAGCGCCCACCCGCCGGTTCGGGTGTCGACTCTTTGCGTTGACTTCCCTCGATGCGCTGGCGGGGCATGGGCTCCTCCCGATTCCCGGACGCGCATCGTTGCGTGTACGGGGCGATCGCTCCGGCGAGGCGACTCGCCAGCGACTCGACCTCGGCTCTTCGGAGTCGCGCCAGTGTACCGCCGGGTCCGGCGGTGTCAACTGCGGAAACTTTACGGTCACTTGGATAAACATGATGCGTACGGCACGCAACCGAAACGCGTGCCGTACGCAAACGCATTGTCCAGCAAGAATGCGCGCCGTCATCGCAGATTTCGCCGAACCTAGTAATGTACGAATCAGCGCATCGTACATTGACATTGCCGAGTTTGTATGGAAGAATCGCTCTGTCCGCACCTGTAGTCGAACGCGGACACCCTGGTGGTCGGGGTAAAGACCATACAAACCGAATGGTTTTACCCGCCGCTTTGGCGATCCCTCCTCAGGGTTCGTGGGGTGAGTTTCTCACCCACCGGCGGGGTTTTCTTGTCTCTATACCAAACGGACTCGGGAGCCGAGA
This sequence comes from uncultured Chloroflexia bacterium, assembly GCA_963762985.1. Classification (GTDB taxonomy): domain Bacteria; phylum Chloroflexota; class Chloroflexia; order Thermomicrobiales; family UBA6265; genus JACCXM01. Next base: position 32,591 of record CAVXMK010000021.1, on the reverse strand, counting down.
GTCGGCAAATACGATCCAAACAATCCGGCATTCTCCCGTACCTCTCCTGCAATCATGTCTGCCGCCTGCACCACGCCGCTGTTCAGTCTGTTGTCGGGGCGCGGACTAATGCGGCGGAACGATCGTCTGTTGGCTTGCCGCATTGACTTCCGGAGAGCCGTTCTGTAGGCATCGATGACCGGCAACTCCTCCCTCGGCATATCGATGTACATGATCTGGTCTGCGACCAAGTGCGCAGGACATCCAAGTGCCAACGACACAATGCCATCGCAGACACAAGGATCCCCAAGGCGAGACTTCACATGCTGGAGGTTCCACCTGGAACGGTCGCAGACATGAGCAAACGCCTGCAAGCTCGGCACTCTCCTGATGGCAGAATAGAATTGAACGTGGGTACTCGTGATCGCCTCTGTGTGCTTGAACACAATCTCGGGCCCATACCCAAGCCGTGCCCGCGCCGCTGCTAGCTCGCTCTCCAGCAACGCCAAATCACCACCGTCGACGAAAATCATGACCAGAACCAGCGTCGGCCCGTTGACGTCGGCAGACCAGTCAAGTCCCGAATAGATCACTCTGTGCCACCGACCAGCGATACCGGAGCCAGCGTTGACTTCTTGGAGCAGAGGGACATTAGCACACGGACAACATGTGAACCGTAATGAGCTGACCCGCTGTTTGCGCGAAAGCTTTCCCACCGCTTCCATCCACTCGTCCGTCGAACTCCTGGGAGAAGGATTCGGCAGCCTCGTCGTCGCGACGACTGAGGGGGTCATTTTCCGGGTCGCCAAACACGCCGCGGCCCAGAGCGGCCAGCTACGGGAGCGGACACTCCTCCCGCTCTTGCAGCGACACCATCTCAGTCTGCGGATCCCCGAGATCGAATTCGCCCTCGATTCGTCTGCCGCCTTCCCGTTCGGGGTCATCGGCTACCAGATGATCCCTGGACGTCCGCTGACGCCCGGCGACATCGATCGCGAGAATTACGGTCGCCTTGCCGATCAGGTCGCGAAGTTCCTCGTGGTGCTTTATGGCGTCGATATCGACAGCCCGGCCGATGTCGGTCTGCCGCGATTTCCACCCTCACCTGGCCGCCTAGAAGAACTCTGGGAGACCGTGTAGCCGTATCTCGCGCAGCGCGTGAGCCAACACGAGCACCGCGCGATGCAACGCTGGCACGAGACTTTGCTCAACTCCGGTCGGGATTACCCATACAGCCCGGCGCTTGGCCACGGGGACCTCTGGTTCGAGAACATGCTGTATGACGACGCGCAGCGTCGCCTCACGGGCATCATCGATTTCGAGAACGCGTCCATCGGAGATTCGGCGATCGATCTGGCGACCCAGAAGTACATCGGTTGGCAATTCGCGCGATCGGTGATCGACTCATACTTCCCGCCACAGACCGCTTCAACGGACCTCGTCAGCCGCATGACACTGCTCATGGGACTGCGGGCACTCCTGGGCCTGGAACATGGGATGATGATGGGGAACGTGGATGCGGACTCCGTGGAGAAGGTGAAAGCGGCGATCGCCGCTGAGCGATGAAAGGAGAATCCAGGGACGTGACGGACGACCTGAACTACATGACCGCGCAAGACCTGGCGCATCGCATCAGAAATCGAGACATCTCCGCCGTCGAGGTGATGCAGGCGCACCTGGACCAGATCGAGCGCGTTAATCCGCTGGTCAACGCCATCGTCACCTTTCTGCCGGAGCGCGCCATGGAGGGCGCCCGCGCCGCCGATACCGCTCTGGCCTGCGGAGAGGAGATCGGCCCGCTGCACGGCCTGCCCATCGCCCACAAGGACACCCTCGCCACCAAAGGCATCCGCACCACCCAGGGCTCGCCCATCTACCGCGACGCCGTGCCGGAGGAGAACGCCCTCATCGTCGAGCGCCTCCACCAGGCAGGGGCCATCCCCACCGGCAAGACCAATGTTCCGGAGTTCGGCGCGGGGTCGCAGACGTTCAACACTGTCTTCGGGACCACGCTCAACCCCTACGACCTCAGCACGACCCCTGGCGGCTCTTCCGGCGGCGCGGCGGTCGCCCTCGCCACCGGCATGCAGCCCATCGCCGATGGCAGCGACCTCGGCGGGTCGCTGCGCAATCCGGGCGGCTACTGCAACGTCGTGGGATTCCGGCCCTCGCCGGGGCGCGTGCCGAAGATCAACACGCGGTCGGCCTGGTTCGACATGACCGTGAACGGCCCCCTGGCGCGCACCGTCGGCGATGTCGCCCTGATGTTGAGCGCCATCGCGGGCCCGGACCCGCGCTCACCGATTTCGCTCGACGATCCCGGATCGACCTTTGCCCGACCGCTGGGTCGGGATTTCCGGGGCGTTCGCGTGGCCTGGAGCCGCGACTTGGGCGGTCTCCCTATCGATCCCCGCACGACCGCCGTGCTCGAATCCCAGCGCGGCGTTTTCGCCGATCTGGGCATCGACCTCGTCGAAGCGGACCCCGACCTGAGTGGAGCCGACGAGGTCTTCCACACCTACCGCGCCTGGGACTTCGAGATCAGTTACGGCGAGCTGCTGGACCACCACCGCGACCAACTCAAGGACACGGTGATCTGGAACGTCGAACAGGGCCGCGCCCTCTCCGGCCCCGATCTCGGCCGCGCCGCGAGGCTCCGCTCCGACATTTACCGCCGCGCGCACGACTTCTTCGCCGCATACGAGTTTCTCTTGCTCCCGGTCTCACAGGTTCCGCCCTTTCCCGCCGATATCCCCTACCCGACCGAGGTCGACGGCACGCCCATGCAGACGTATATCGACTGGATGCGCACCTGCTCGCGCATTACCGTAACCGCGCACCCGGCCATCTCCGTCCCGGCGGGCCTCACCCCAGAGGGGCTACCGGTTGGCTTGCAGATCGTCGGCCGCACACGCGACGACTGGGGCGTGCTCCAGCTCGCCCACGCCTTCGAGCAGGCTACCGGGCATTGGCGGCAGCGCCCCCCGCTACTTCAGCAGCTTGCCGGACGTGTGGGAGATTGAGATCAAGCTCACGTGGCTCGTCGTCTCTGGCGCAGTGTTGCGCATCGCCTTTGGCACATGGGTTCCTGCGACGCGGACGTGACAGACCGAGTTGACATGGAGTTCAATGATCCGGGTCGCGTGATCGCTTACGAGGACTTCAAGATCTGAAAGATCCCGTAGAACCCGCGCCGAGTCTCCGCCCGCTCCGCGAGGCCGTGCCATCGGCAGCGCCCGCGGCGGCGCTGACCCAGCCGCGACGTGCCCATCCCCCGCCCAACGTGCAGGCCCCGGCCCTGATGGAGCGATTTCTTGTCTCCGCGGTCGTGGCCGTGCTCCTCATCCGAGCCTACCTGACGGCCACCGGATTCCCCCAAATCGGCGGCCATGGACTGCACATTGCCCACATGCTCTTCGGCGGACTGGGCATGCTCATCGCCCTCATCACCAGTCTCATCTTCCTCGGGCCGCACACCCGTGTTTTCGCCGCCATCGTCGGCGGCGCCGGCTTTGGCGCCTTTATCGACGAGTTGGGCAAATTCATCACCAGCGACAACGACTACTTCTATCAACCGGCCGTGGCCCTGATCTACGTGGTCTTCGTTCTCCTCTACATCGCCACCGAACGCCTCTCCGAGGATTCCCACCCCACCCCCGACGAACGGCTGGCGCAGGCGACCGACGTGGTCACCGGCGCGGTCATAGACGGGTATCCCCGGCGCGAGCGGGAATCTGCCCTGCGCCTGCTGGCCGAAAGCGATCCCACGAACCCGCTGGTACCGGCGCTGCGCCAGGGCCTGGTGCGCATCGCCGCCTCGCCCGATCCGACGCCGAGCCTCCCGACCTGCCTTTCCCTCCGCGTGGCCCGCAGCTACACCTGGCTGGCCGGGCAGCGCCGGTTCATGACGCTGGTTCTGCTCGTGGCTGGGCTTTCGGCGCTCCTTAGCCTGCGCGCGCTCACCGTGACGCTCCTCGCCGACGCCGAGAACCGCACCGTCCAGCTTTACCTGGAATCGACGGCGGGCCTCCTGTTGATCGCCAACCTCATCGCCGGCGTCCTCCTACTCGTCGGACTCCTGCACCTGCGGCGCTCCCGGCTCGTTGCCTACCATTGGTTCCGGCGCGCGGTCCTTGTCTCGCTGCTAGTGGCGCAGCCGCTGGCCTTCTATGCCCAGCAATGGACCGCGCTGCTGGGGCTCGCGCTCAATCTCGTTCTGCTGTCGGCAGTCGAGTTTGGGATTGCGCGGGAATCGGCTCGCCAACCCATCTCGCATGGGGGCGAGTTCTGAGCGGGCCACCCGGCGCCAACGGCGCGTCCGCCCGTGGGGCCAGCGCGCATATCGGATCGATCACTCGTCATGGAACTCTTGGAACGGGATGCTGCTCTCGAGGAGATGCAGTACTGGCTGCGACAGACCGATGTCGGCGAGGGTTCGCTGCTTCTGATCGGCGGCGAGGCCGGCGCCGGTAAGACCGCGCTGCTTCGCCGGTTCGCCGACGTGATCCGGCCCTCGGCAACCGTTCTGGTCGGTCACTGTGAGGCGCTCTCCACACCGCGCGCGCTCGGTCCTCTGTTCGATATCGCCAACGCCGAGCCGGAGCTACGCCGGCTCCTTACTGACGACGCCCCCCGCGACCGTCTCTTTCGTGCCGTGCTGACCCGGCTCACCAGCGGCCACCGGCCCACCGTGCTGGCCATCGAGGATGCCCATTGGGCAGACGAAGCAACGCTCGATCTGTTGCGCTTCCTCGGTCGCCGCATCGAAAACACCCGCTCCCTCGTGCTCGTCACCTATCGGGACGACGAGGTCGGCGCCCGCCATCCGTTCCGGCTGGTCCTTGGTGATCTCGCCGCCGCGACCGGTGTCCACCGCCTTACGATCCCCCCGCTGACCGCGCGCGCCGTCGCCGCGCTGGCAGCGGGGAGCGGCATCGACGCCGAAGAGCTCCACGCCCGAACCGGTGGCAATCCTTTTTTCGTTACGGCGGTCATCGCCGCTGGCGGCGGGGTGCCGGAGACCGTGCGCGATGCCGTCCTGGCGCGGGCCGGGCGACTGCCCGCCGCCGCCTGGTCGGCGCTGGAGGCCGCGTCGGTCATCGGCTCCTCGGTCGATCCTGATCTGCTGGAGCAGATGACCGGAGCGACCGCCGAGGAGATCGGCGCCTGCCTGGAGAGCGGCATCCTCGAGGACCACGGCGCCGCATACGCCTTTCGTCACGAACTGGCGCGCGAGGCCGTTTCGAGCGCCATCTCGCCAGCACGGCGCAAGACCCTTCACGCCCAGGTGCTGCATCGCCTGGAAGCCACGCTCCGCGGCCCGCTTCACCCCGCGCGGTTGGCCCACCACGCCGAAGAAGCCGGCGATCAGGCTGCCGTCCTCCGCCACGCGCCCGAGGCCGCGCGCCGGGCGGCGCATTTTCGGTCCCACCGGGAAGCCGCCGACCAGTATCTGCGCACGCTCCGTTTCGCCGCGCCCCTCCCCGCCCACGAGCGCGCTCACCTCCTCGAGTCTCTCGCGTACGAGTCCTACTTCACGGCGCAAATCGATCAAGCGCTGGCCGCGCGCAACGAGGCACTGGCCATCTGGAGCGAGCGCCACGATGCGCGAAAAGAAGGAGAGAACCGCTGCCACCTGGCCGCCTCGCTCTGGGCCCTGGCCCGCATCGCCGACGCGGAACGCGAGGCCGAAACGGCCGTCACGGTGTTGGAAGGGATCGCGGAGGGACCGGAATTGGCGTTGGCCTACGGCACGTTGGCGCGATTGCGCGGGACCGTCCTGCGAGACAACTCCGCGATCCTCCTCGGCGAACGAGCGATCGCCCTGGCCGAGCGCGTCGGCGCCGCGGCGACCCGCCTCGATGCCCTGACGACCGTCGGCGAAGTACGGCTGGCGCGCGGCGAGATTTTCGATGGAGAGGTTCAGCTCGAGCAAAGCCTCCGCCTTTGCCGCGATGGGGGGTTCGACGAATTGGCGGCGCGAACCTACATCAGTCTTGGCCATGGATTCGCCGAATGTCGTCAGCCCGATCGCGCCATTCGCCATTTCGAGCACGGCATCGCGTTTTGCGCTGATCGCGATCTCGATCTGCCGTTGCAGCACATGACCGCGTTGCTCGCCCGTGTCCACGTCGGGCTCGGCAACTGGGACCAGGCCAGACGGCTGTCGGACGCGGTGTTCAGCGTGGATTCGGTCCCCCCCGGCACGCGCTTCTACGCCCTCCTTGCCGCGGGCCGCATGCGGGCGCGCCTCGGAGAACCCGGCGCGGCTGCCCTGCTGGACGCGGCGCTGGAGATCGCCGTGGTCAGCAAATCGATCGCATTCCTGGGCCCGACCTACGCGGCGCGCGCCGAAGCCGCCTGGCTCGCGGGGGACCCGGATCGCGCGGTGGCCGAGGCCACGACCGCGTACGACCTCGCGCTCGAGCGCGGGCATCACTGGTCGCTCCCCGAATTGGCCTATTGGCGCTGGACGTGTGGCGAATGGCCTGATCCGCCCCTCGACGTGGCGGGACCACATGGGTTCCAGATGCGAGGGGATTGGGCAGCAGCGGCGAGGGCATGGGACAAAATTGGCTATCGGTACGAAGGGGCACGCGCACGGCTGGCAGGGACCGACGAGACCGCATTGCGGGAGGCGCTGGCAAGCTTCGAATCCCTTGGCTGCCGCCCAGCCGCGGCTCTCGCCCGTGCTCGGCTGCGCGTGCTCGGCGCCCGGCAGGTCCCGCGCGGCCCACGCCCGGCCACCCGTGCCAATCCGGCCGGTCTGACCTCGCGCGAGAGCCAGGTCGTCGCCCTGCTCGCCGAGGGCCTCAGCAATCAGGAAATCGCCAACCGCCTCTTCCTTTCGCTGCGTACCGTTGAGAACCACGTTTCGTCGGTTCTGGCCAAACTCGACGCCCCGACTCGCGCCGACGCCGCCGCTATCGCCGCGCGGCTCGGGATCGTCTCCCAATCTGAGTAGTCATCCTCCCGAATCTAGGTACCGCCCCCGATGCGGGAGTCAGGCAACGCCGGCAGACTGCAATCGAGCCAGCGCGCGTCAGCGCGACCTTCGCGGCCCGCGGCCACACCACACCCCCGGTTTTGCCGGTCATTTTCGTGGTCTTTGCGTGTTGCGGCTGGCAACGTAGAGCCACGAGCCCGGTCACGCGACCGCCTCAGGATCGAATCAGCGCCAGGGCCAGAGGCCAGTTCCCATCAACGACACTCCCTGGCCCAGGCAAGGAGAACAGCAATGGTCCCGGGAATGACCGAACGCGATCGCCTCGCCGCGGACGTGCACCGCCTCGCATGGTTAGCCGACGCCACGCTCGGCCCAGCTCGCATCGGGAATGCGGCACAAGGACGTCCAAAGATGAACATGTCGCGCCCGGCAATGCCCATCGGCATCTGGCGCCGTGGCCTGTCCTCGGCGCGGATTCTGGGGCAACGCATCCGTCTGCTGCAACCGGCGCCCGGGGAAGCGCTCCCCGGGCGCGCCTCGGCACCGGTGCGCTAGGCCGGCGGTCCCGGACGACGAGTCGACGGAGAGTTCGATGAACGCCCCACGGTTCGACGCATTGGCCCGGCGCGCGTTCAACGCCGCCACCGGCCGCTGGTCACTGCTCGCGGCAACGGGGGTGATCACGGCGGCGGCCTCGTTCAGACCGTCGTCGCTCCAGGCCGGCCAGGACGCCAGCAAAGCGAAGAAGCGCAAGAAGAGGACATGCAAGCGCCAGGTCGACCAGTGCCGCCAAGTCTATATCGACTACTGCGCCACGGAAGGTGTCGATTGCAACGAAGAAGAGCGGTCATACCTCATGTCCTGTTGCGCCCTCCTCGCCAACTGCAAGGCCGGCGCATCGATGGATTACCTGTTCGGTTTGATCTTCTAGACGGGACACCCGGTCGTTACGCCGTCAGGCTCCATCCGGATCGCCGCCACCACGAGCGAGGGTGGTCGTGGAGCCATCTCTCGCACCGGACAAGGAGGATCCCATGCCTGATCCCCATAGCCCCGCCCGGATCCTCGCCAACCGCGGCTCCAGCCTCCTTTCTCGCCGCGCATCGCTGATCGGTCTGCTTGGCGCGGCCCTTCCGGTCGCGGTCTTCGAGCCTGCGCCGGCACCCGCGGGGAAAGCCGGCAAGAAGGCCAGAAAGGCGTGCAGACGGCAGGTCGGGCAGTGCGAGACATCCGTGACGGCCTTCTGCTCCGATTTCCCGGCCCTCGACCCCGAGGAGTGCGAGGCGGCCTTCAGGCCGTGTTGCGCCTCGTTCCAGAACTGCGCGGCCGGCAAGGTCCAGGAGTGCTGGGACGAAGCCCTGGAAATCATCGAACTCTGATGGGACCAACGTGTGGTGACCGGAACGGTCGCGACACCGAATCCCTGGAAACGGACTGATGCGATGGCCAACACGCTGACGACATCCACCACACGACGGCCGGTACTTGGTGCCCTGGCGAGTCTCCTCGCATGGGGATTGGTCGACTCGGGACGCGCGCTTGCCGACACGGCGCCAGATACAGGTGGCCAGGCGGCGCCCACGGGCGCCCCCTACACCTTCGTCCAGGCATGGGGCAGACGAGGCAGCGGGCCCGGCGAGTTCGGGCTGCCCGGGCAGTTGGCGGTCGATGCACGTGGCGACGTGCTGGTTGCCGACCCGCACCATCGCCGCATCCAGAAATTCAGCAGCGAGGGCGATCTCATCTTCGGCTGGGATGCGATGGACGTCGGTGATGGCGGGCGGTTCGAACCGAGTGGCATCGCCGTCGCCGATCGCTCCGTCTACGCCACCTGTGCCCTGACGAACCGCGTCATCGCGTTCTCCGACGAAGGGGACCTGGTTCAGGCGTGGGGCACGAGCGGCAGCCGCGCCGGGGAGTTCAGCGCGCCGCACGACGTGGCAGTGGGCGCCGATGGCGACGTCTACGTCTGCGACTTGCGCAACACCCGAGTGCAGGTCTTCAACGGCGACGGCGCATACCTCGGGCAATGGGGGTCGCCGGGCCATGGCGACGGCCAGTTCGCCGGTCCAGTTGGGATCGCCGTCGGCCCTGGAGACCGGATCATCGTCGCCGATGCCGTCAACCACCGTATCCAGATGTTCACCGCCGACGGCGCGTTCCTCACCGCCTGGGGCGGTCTGGGAACAGGCGAGGGCCAATTCAATTTGCCAATGGGCGTCGCCGTCGATGCCAGCGGCCAGATCTTCGCAAGTGATTTCGGCAATCACCGCGTGCAGGTTTTCGCGCCGGACGGCGCCTACCGCGGGCAATGGGGCGGCGCCGGCATCGAACCCGGTCAGTTCCTCGGACCGCGGGGGATTGCCGTCGATGGCGCCGGCCGCATCTTCGTCGCCGACATGGGCAACCACCGCATCCAGAAGTTCGCCCCGGCGCCATAAAACGGCGCGGTCCGGGCCGCACACGCCGCGAAAGGAGGTTTACCTATGGACGAGCAATCATTTGACGCGTTCACGCGGGGGCTGACGGCGATTGTTCCGCGCCGGAGAACGATCGCCTTGCTGGCCGGCGTCGTGTCGCCGCTGCTCACCCCTGGCGCGTCGCCCGTCGCGGCCGCTTGCAAGAAAGTCGGCAAGAAGTGCGACAAGAACAAGGACTGCTGCGACGGGGCGCGCTGCGGCGGCAAGAAGTGTAAATGCAAGAGCGGCTTCAGCAAGTGCAACAAGAAGTGCTACGACCTCGACCAGGACGAGAACCACTGTGGTGCGTGCGACAACGCCTGCGCCCCAGCGGCGACCTGCATCGACGGAGCGTGTGTCGAGGGCGGCTACGCCTTCGTCACGCAGTGGGGCAGCTCCGGTGCCGGGAACGGCGAGTTCGACGGTCCGCTGGGCCTGTCGGTCACCGCCGATGCCATGGTGTACGTGGCGGATACCGGGAACCATCGCATCCAGCTCTTCAGCGACGACGGCGACTTCGTCGCCACGTGGGGAACGAGAGGCGCCGGCGACGTCGAGTTCGAGTTTCCCATTGGCATCGCCGTCGACCCGAACGGCGCGGTCTATGTCGCTGACAGTTCCAACCACCGCGTGCAGAAGCTCGATGGCGACGGCACACTCCTGGACGAGTGGGGCAGTTCCGGCACGGCTGACGGCCAGTTTGATACGCCGTTTGGCATCGACGCCAGCGTTCGGAGCAAGATCTTTGTCGTCGACTTTCGTAACGACCGCGTCCAGAAATTTGACGCCGACGGCACGCACGAGCTGACGTTTGGCGCCGGCCAGCTCGTCGGTCCCAGGCACGTAGCGATCGATGACCATGGCAACGTCTACGTCACGGTAGACGCGCAACACCTCGAGAAATACGCCGCAGACGGCACCCATTTATTGACGATCGGCAGCTTGGGTAGCGGCGACGGGCAATTCGCCAATCCCAAAGGCGTGGCGGTCGACGCAGACGGCAACGTGTATGTCGTTGACCAGTCGAACCACCGGATCCAGAAACTCGCCCCCGACGGCCCGTTCCTCACCAAATGGGGCAGCCAGGGTTCCGGAATCGGCGAATTCGCCTGGCCGGACGAAATCACGGTTGACAACCAGGGCAACGTGTACGTCCTGGAAAGCTGGAACCAGCGTATCCAGAAGTTCGCGCCGGCCTGATCGCAACGATCCGCGCATGTAGACGAGTCGCCCGTGCGGGCGACACGATCCGGTAGCCATCAAGGAGGAAAACCATGGACGGCAAGACGTTCGATGCCATCGCCAGGACGCTCGACGTACGGTTGAACCGCAGGCGGGCCACGCGTGGTGCGCTCGGGGTGCTTTTTGGCGGCGCGGCCATCGGCGTGACGCGATCTGCCGCCGCGCGGAAGCGCGGCAAGGGACGTGAAAAATCGAGGGGCGTGCGCCAGGAGTCCGGCGAGCGCGGCAACAGCGCCTGCGCCCACTTCTGCAACGCGGTATTTCCACCGGGGCGGCAGCGGGGGCAATGCAAGAGCGAGGGTGCCCGGGACGTGCCGGGCAACCTTTGTGACGCCTGCGAAACGGACCCGACCCGCTTCTGCAACGGCGTGTGCTGCGCATCAGGAGACGAGTGCGACGGGAGCGTCTGCCAAGGGCTCTGCGGGGGCGACTCGTGCAACGAGGACGAGTGCTGTGACGGCGCCACGTGCCAGCCCGCCGGCACCTGGGAGCTGTGTCGCGGCAACGATTCGTTCTGCGAGACGTGCGCCGTTGAGGAAGTCTGCCCCGGCGACTCGCAAGGCTGCCAGGCCTGCTCCACCCAGACGGGGAGTACCGCCTGCGACGGCGTCGTGGGATCGAGCGTACCCAGCCCAGACATCCAATGCGGGCCGGGAGACACCTTTTTCTGCACCTGCGCCGAACGCGGCGATGGGGAAGGCGGCGCCTGCATCGGGAATGTGCTTGGCTGCTCCCGCATCGAGCCAACCTGCTTCGACGATGCCGACTGCGACGCGCTCTTCCCCGACACAGGGTGGGTCTGCGTGCGCAAGGGGTCGTGCGACGGGGTTGAAGGCTGTATTGGCGACAACATTTGCGCCGATCCCTGCGACATCACGGCAGACGTGGAACGACGCCGCGCGGGCGCACGAGCACGGATTGTGTTCGCTGACTAGATGCCCATCCCGCGGACCCGGCGATCGCCGGGTCCGCGAGGTTGTTGAGCGTTGAAGGAGTGACTATCCGCCATGGACCGCCAACATTTCGACGCGCTCACCCGACACCTTGTCAGCATCACCGCCCGCCGGTCGCTGCTCGGCGCCTTCGCGGCGGCGCTCCTGGGCAGATTGGCCCTGCCAGAGTCCGCGCTCGCCTGCAAGAAGGTCGGCAAGAAATGCGACAAGAACAAGGACTGTTGCGACGGGGCGCGGTGCAAGGGGGACAAGAAGGACAAGAAGGGCAAGTGCCGGTGCAAGAGCAGCTTCACCACCTGCAACAAGACGTGCTGCTCCGCCAGCGACGAATGCTTCGACGGCGCCTGCGTCACGCCGCCCGGCGGGTGCCCGCCTGGAGCCGACTCCTGCGGGAACGGCGTCGACATTTTCTGCGGCGACCAAATCGGGTGCGAATGCTCGCAGTCCACGGAAGGACAAACCCTTTGTGGCCAGGTCGCGACTCCGGGCGCGATGTGCGGGCAGTGCGACAGCAGCGCAGACTGCGTATCGTTCGGCCCCGGCGCCTTCTGCGTTGCTACCGGCTCGGTCAACTGCTGCGGTCCCAGCGCGCAGAACGTCTGCCGACTCCCCTGCGCCACGTAGCGGCAAGGGGAGCCGCGAATGAGTGCGGCGCTTTTACGGATGGCGTGTGCGTCACGATACCGACCTGATGTCGAGCAGAAACCAGGAATGCCTGGTCCGTTGCAGAGCCGCCGCGGAACACGGAGAACATCATGCCCCAGCCGCTCGCTGACCCAGCCATACCCCATACGCCCAGGTTTGCCGCTCGCCGCCTGTCGCTCCTGGCCCTAGCGGGGGCGGCCACGTCCGTGGTCGTCGCGCGTCCCTCGCTCGTTCAGGCCGGGAAGGACGCCAAGAAGGCCAGGAAGCGCACCAGAAAGAAATGCAAGAGCCAAATCGATGCCTGTCGCGCCAGCCTGACCGAACTGTGCAACGCCATCCCGGACTGCGAGGAGGAGACACTCACGGAATTGCTCACCTGCTGCCCGCTCTTGTCGAACTGCAAGGCCGGCGCGTCGCTGGATTGCTTCTTCTCGAAACTGGCCTGAGGAGGTGAGTATGAGCGCCAATACTCGTCGCAGGTTCCCCTTCCGTGCCGCGCGAACCGTTTCCCGGCGAACCTCCTTGTTCGGAATTGGCAGCGCCGCGCTCGCCTCCGTGGGACTGCCCGCGGCGGCCAGCGCCGGCAAAGCCGGGAAAAAGGCGAAGAAGAAATGCAAGAAGCAGATCGGCAAATGCCAGGCATCGGTGACTTCGTTCTGCGCTGGACCGTTGCTAATCGACCGGGAAACGTGCGAGGCCGCGTTCTTGCCGTGCTGCCCGTCCTTCAAGGGATGCAAGGCCGGCGCCGCATACGACTGCATCGGCGACGCCCTCTTGACGCTGTTTCCATCCGAGGATCCGGTCTGATGGGCGCCGCGGCATCCGCGCCGATGCTTCAGGTTCGGGTCGTGCCCAGACCAACGACCGCACCAGCTTGGGTCAAGACGCGAATCATGAAAGCCGTCCGTAGCGACCGCGCCACACGCAAAAGCGGCACGCGCCGGTCAGGGCGCCAGCGGACCGCTGCCCGCGCGAGCCAGGGACTGCAACGAAGGACATGGAGGAACTGATGCAACAGCAGAACTTCGACACCGTGTCCCCGACGGCAGACGGCGTCTTCCGCCGCCGTTCGATCCTGATCCTTGGAGGAGTGGCAACCGCGTCCGCTGCTTCTAGACCCTCGCTTGTCCACGCTGGGAAGGTGGCCAAGAAAGCCAGGAAACGATCCAGGAAGAAGTGCCGGCGTCAAGTCGACCAGTGCCAAAGCGTTATGATCGACTTGTGCTCCAGTGAAAAACTGGACTGCCCTGACGACCTCCTGGAGGCGGCCCTCGCCTGCTGTTCGCCGTTGTCGACGTGCAAGGCAGGATCGGCCCTCGACTGCTTCTTTGCAGCGTAGCAACCAGCATGCGGACTCGCCCCGTCGCGAAAACGCCAACAACTCATCCAGATCACGCCGCCACAATGCTTGTGGCCAACGCCCGTGGTGGTTCTATCCGATAGCCAGGGAGCATCCCATGTTCGAGCAACCAGATGACGTGGTCGCGGTCCACACCGGCGAGTCGCTTTCCCGCCGTGTCTCACTCATCGCGCTAGGGGGCGCGGCTCTCTCCGCCGTCGCGCGGCCATCGCCAGCAAGAGCCAGAAAAGCGGGAAAGAAGGCGAAGAAGAAGTGCAAGCGACAAATTGGACAGTGCGAGTCGTCGATCGCCACTGTCTGCACTGGGGAACCTGCGGGTTGCGAGGAGGTTCTTGCTCCGTGCTGCAAATCCTTCAAGAACTGCAAGGCCGGGGCTGCCTACCAATGCATCGCCGATGGCCTGTTGGCGCTGGATTAGCCGTAACGACTGAGATGACTCCCCGCGAAACCAGGTTCAAACAGGCAAGGATGCCATCCATGACCACGGTTCAATTCGACGTACTCCTTCGTCGCTTGACGCGAGCGCTATCGCGCCGCCGGATCCTCAGCGCCTTCACCGTCATTCTCACCCCCAGGCTCGCTCTCCCAGAGCACGCCCTCGCCTGCAAGAACGTCGGCAGGAAGTGCGACAAGAATAAGGATTGCTGCGACGGAGCCCGCTGCAAAGGCGGCAAGAAGGGCAAGTGCCGCTGCAAGTCCGGCCTCAGAGATTGCCCCGGCGTGAAAGCCTGCAAGAATCTCAACACCGATCTCAATCACTGCGGCACCTGCGACAGCGCCTGCCAGGACTTCGCGGGCTTGCCGGGCCTCGTGTTCTGCGTGGCCGGTGAGTGCAGAACTTGCCCCGCGGGCGCCGACCACTGCCTCTCGCCACCGTCGACCTGCGAAGGCCGAGACGACTGCTTCTGCATGAAGCGAGTGGAAGACGGGGTCTCCACCTGCGGCAACCGGCCACGTTGCGACGAACCATGCGATGCCGACGCGGATTGTCCGGCATCGAGCTTCTTCTGTGCCACCGGCGGTGATTCGTGCTGCGCCGGCAGCGCCGGCCAGGGACGCTGCGCCGAGCTGTGCGCGGCGTAACCCGGCGGCATCCAGATGACAACCTCCGCTGCCGAAGGACTAAGCGACGAGCACACGGTGACGGTTCGGATCGCCAGACATCGGGAGGCGCCACAATGAACGTACAGCGAATCGACGCCATCGCTCGGCTACCGGCCGGAGGAACGTCACGCCGCGGACTGATGGCCGGGCTCGTCAGCATGTTCGCCGCCGGCCAACGTGCGCGATGACCAAGACTCTACGCAAGACTGGCTCCATGAAGAATCCCATCAGCAATGAAACCAGCGACGCTTTCGCCCGCCAACCCGATGCGCTCTTCGGCCGCGGACGAACAGCGCTTGGCATCGGCCTTGGCGCCCGTGTCACCGCCGTTGTTGCGATCGACGGTGCTCTAGCAGGCAAAAAACAGCAACGGCTGGATGCCGTCTACCTCAACGTCCTTATCTGACTACCCGGGCAGGAGCTCGGGTCAATTGGCTCCGGTGTCATCGCCAGCATCTGGTGGCGCCTCACGATTCAGGGAGAGTTGCCATGGATGCTCAAGGTTTCGATGCATTCACCCGCCAGCTCACGTCCGGACTACCGCGACGGAAAGCAATTACCTTCCTTGCCGCAGCGGGATTGTTCATCTTCCCCGGGCGGGCTCCGTCGGCAGAGGCGGGGTGCAAAAAAGTCGGCAAGAAGTGCGAGAAGAATAAGGACTGCTGCGACAAGTCCACGTGCAAAGGCAAGAAGTGCAAATGCAAGTCCGGTCTGGAGGAGTGCGGCGGGAAGTGCAAAAACCTCGAAAACGACGGCAGTCACTGTGGCGCCTGCAACAACGTCTGCCCTGCAATTGCCGAGCTTTGTGTCGCCGGGGGGTGCGCCAGTTGCCCGGCGGGGGCGGACCACTGTGTCTCGGCAACCGCGTCCTGCCAGAACGATTCCGGCTGCTACTGTCTGAAGCGTCTGGAGGACGGTGCGGCGATCTGTACGGCTCTGCCGAGGTGTGATCAACCATGCGACGACGAGACCGGCTGTCCAGGTGGTCCGTCGATCTGCGTCTCAGCGGGAGACGTCTGTTGTCCCGGCAGCGCCGGTCAGGGCCGGTGTGCCGACCTCTGTGGGGCATAGCACGGCCGAACCCCATCGCGGAGTCGATCCATGCCCAATGGGCGAACCATGACTCAGTTCCGACCGGCCAGATCAAACGTGTTCGGGAGGCGCCGCCATGATCGGACAACGATTCGACACGATCACCAGACTGCTCGCGGATCGGTCGTCACGCCGCCGTCTGCTCGCCGCGATCGCCAGCGCCGGCGGCGCTGGCTTGGCGATTTCAGGGAGCGCCCTTGCCTGCAAGAAGCTGAACAAGAAGTGCGACAAGAACAAAGACTGCTGCAATGGGACGACCTGCAAGGGGAAAAAGTGCAAATGCAAGGGCGGCGACGCGGAATGCGGGAACGACTGCGTCAACCTGAACAATGACAACCGGCACTGTGGCGCCTGCAACGCGGCCTGCACCGGCGGCGACGTCTGTCAGACTGGGATCTGCATCGAAGGCGGCTACGCGCTGGTTGCTCAATGGGGTGGCTTCGGCGGGGGAGACGGCCAGTTTTTCGTTCCCATCGGCATCGCAGTCTCAGCCGGCATCCATATCTATGTCGTGGACAACGGCAACGGCCGGATGCAAGCGTTCGACCGGGAAGGCGTCTTTCTGGGAGCGTTTGGGACTCCCGGCGACCAGGACGGCGAATTCGCGTCTCCGTTCGGCGTGGCGCTCGCCGCGGATGGCGCGGTCTTTGTCACCGACGTTGATCGCGTGGAGAAGTTCGACGGAGCCGGCATCTTCCAATTCTCCTTCGGCAGTCAAGGCTCCGGCAGCGGCGAATTCCTCAGCGCCGAAGGCATCGCCTTCGACTCCAACGGCGATGTCTCCGTCGTCGACACGGGCAATCACCGCATCCAGACATTCGAAGCCGGTGGCGCCTTTGTGTCTGCTTTCGGCAATCGGGGCAGCGGCGAAGGGCAATTCGAGTTTCCCCTCGGGATCGCGATCGCTGCTAATGACGATCTATTCGTTCTCGACACCGGCAATCATCGCGTCCAGAAGTTCGGGGGGAACGGAGGCATCCTTCTTGAGTGGGGCGAATTTGGCAGTGGAGACGGGCAATTCTTCAACCCCGATGGGATCGCCGTGGGATCCGATGGCAGCGTCTTCGTCACCGACACGGACAACCACCGCATCCAGAAGTTCGACGGCAACGGCTCGTTTTTGACCAAATGGGGCCGCCTTGGCGCCGGCGACGGGGAGTTCGATCGCCCCCGGGCTCTGGCGGTTGACGACGACGGAAATGTCTACGTGGCTGACTCGTTCAACCACCGCATCCAGAAATTCGCCCCGGTCTGAAGTGAGGGTTCTTCGAAACCTTGCCTTCCATCACGCGCTGCACGCCTCGTGGATGTGGTAGTTGGCACGTCTTTCTCACCGACGGAGGTTACCGATGAACGTGCACTGGTTCGCTCGCCTCGCACGGACGCTACCGAGGGGAGTGGGGCGGCGGCAGGCCCTCACCCTCGTCGGGAGCACGCTCGCCGCGGCTCTACTCGACCGAGACTCTGCCGAGGCTCACTGCGGCGAAGCGCAACCACTCACACCCTCGCACCTCCTGACACGACGTCGCGAACACCGAGCTGTTCCCGAATTGACAGCCGCAACGTCAAGCCGTTGACGGCCCGCGCCGCGCTCCGCTGCTGGAATGGAACCAGGCTCCCGGCGATCCCCCGAGACCTTCGGCACAGCGCCGGGAAGCTCCAAGCACACAGGAGTGCCCCCATGGTTCCCGGAATGATCGAACGCGAACGCCTCGCCGCTGACGCCCGCCGCGCCGATTGGCTCACCAATGCCGCGGTTGGTTCCCGACGGGCCTCAGGATCGCGTGGCCGGTTCGACGCCAACGCGGCGGTTCCTCGAGTTCGACAGCGCCAGAATCAGCACCTGCGCTCGGTCGTGGCCCGTCTCATCGGCTGCGCCGCGGCCAGATTCCGGAGAAAACCGCACCCGCGGCTTGTTCCCCAGGGAAGCAGCAGAGTTCGCTGACGCGAGACTCAGTTCTCTCCGGGATCCCCTGCAACGATCCGGCATCGGACGTGGCGCTCCAGTGCGGAGCGCCACACCGCATCTCGATGAGCGCGTGCATCGCGGTCGCCCGCGAATTGCTGGATCATTGTTTGCCGAGGATCGGCCAACAGTCTGCCAGAAAGGACCCTACGGCTCTTCCAGGCTGTCCCGCGGAATGTCAATGTGCTCCAGCGCCAACCCGGCGCCGACGTCGCCGCAGCAGAGGATCGTCGTCAATGGCGCAGCGGCCACCCGCGAACGCTCGCGCGGAAGGCGAACTCACCAAGACCTTGCCCGAATCGTGCTGCTGCCTCGCGCGAGAGTCCGAATCAGACCTTCGAACGATCAGCCATCGTCGTCATGTATTCAGGAGCGAGTTCGACATCTTCTGGCTCAAGGAACAGCAACGCGATGGTCGTCCCGTCTGGTCGGGAGAATTCGGTGATGTAACCTAGAGTTCCAACCTCAAGAATGACCCCGATCGCGCCGCCTCCCACGCCTTCGCTCAGGTAGCGGTCGGTCCTGAGGCGAATGACGCTGAACTCTGGAAGGAGCATGGTCTCAGCCTTCTGGCGTACCGCGGGCGAAGCCGCTGAATGGAGTCACCAGGCGAAGTTCGTCACCACTGAGCAGCCAGGCAGTTCGCAACTCAATGCCGCGAACCGTAATCACTATGGAAAACAAGCGGCCGAACGGGTTCGCTCGAGCAAAGTGTACTTCCCCGGCAGCAATCCGCTCCTGCGCCTGTTCCTCATAGAGGCGCGCCAATTCCCAGGCATCGGCGGCGCTCCGGGGTCGAAAGCCAAGCGTTCCCAGAAAGATGCGATCCTTGCCGCCTGGATAGCCCGGAACGAGCACATAATCCCGGAACTTCCGCGGGTCCGCGATGACCCGTGCCCGAGCGAGGGCATCCCGTCGCCCTTCCGCATCGTCCAACGTCGCCTACGGCTCTTCCAGGCTGTCCCGCAGGATGTCCATGTGCTCTAGCGCCAGCCCAGTCCCGACGGCAACGCGGTCACGAGCCCGTGGTTGAGCCGTGCGAAACCGTTCCCACCGCCGCGGGAGCGGGTTCGATGTCCTCTGGATTGACACCGAACCACGCGATGGTCGTGCCATCCGGTCTGGAAAACTCGACGATGTAGCCATTCTCGAAGACGTCGAGAATCACCCCAATTGCATCTCGTCCCACACCTTCGCTGGCGACAAATCTGTCGGTGGTCAAACGAATAAGACTGAACTCGGGAAGGGTCATTCGATCATCCCTACTCGACCTTGCGCGCAAATCCAGTGAACGGGGTCGTTAGGCGAAGGACATCATCACCGAGCAGCCATCCAGTTCGGAGTGCCACCCCACGCACGACGATCTCAATTGTATAGCGATCCCCGAAGGTAATGGTTCCCGCGAACTCGATATCACCGGATGCAATCCGTTGGGACACCTGCTCTTCGTAAATCCGGACCAGCTCCCAAGCATCGTCGGCACTGTAAGGCCGAAAGCCCAATGTGCCAAGAAAGAGCCGGTCCTTGCCGCGAGCATTGCCGGGAACCAGCACATACTCGCGAAACTTCCGGGGGTCGACAATGATGCGGGCGCGGCGAAGGGCTTCCAGGTGCGAAGCGACATCGTCCACCGCCAGACTACGGCTCCTCCAGGCTATCCCGCAGGATGTCCATGTGCTCCAGCGCCAGCCCCGTGCCGACCGCCACGCAGGAGAGCGGATCGTCGGCGACGTAGCAGGGCACGCCCGTCACTTCCATCAGCAGATCGGGCAGGTGGCGCAGCATCGCCCCGCCGCCAGTGAGGATCATTCCCTTGTCGATGATGTCGGAAGAGAGTTCCGGCGGCGTCTCTTCCAGCACCGCCCGCACCGCGCCGATGATCGCCTCCAGCGGCTCGGTGATGGCATCGGTCACCTCGTTGGCGTGGATCTGGATCGTGCGCGGCAGCCCGGCCACCTCGTCCCGGCCGCGCACCTCCATGCGGATGTCCTCTTCCACCGGCATGGCGCTGCCGATGGCGATTTTCACCTCTTCCGCCGTGCGCTCGCCGACGCGCAGGTTGTACTTGCGCTTGATGTAGTTGGCGATCGCCTCGTCGAACCGGTTGCCGCCCACGCGCAGCGAACGGGCCACGACGATCCCGTTCAGCGAGATCACCGCCACCTCGGTGGTGCCCCCGCCGATGTCGATGATCATGTTGCCTGAAGGGTCGGCCACCGGCACCCGCGCCCCGATCGCCGCCGCCAGTGGCTCCGAGATCAGGAACGCCTTGCGCGCCCCGGCCGCCAGCGCCGCGTCGCGCACGGCGCGCCGTTCCACGCCGGTCACCCCGGCCGGCACGCAGATCATCACTTCCGGCCGGATCAGCGAGAAGCGGCCGCAGCTCTTATTGATGAAGTAGCGCAGCATCTCCTGGGTGACGACGTAGTCGGCGATCACCCCGTCGCGCATGGGGCGCACGACTTCGATCGTCTCGCGCGGCTCGCGCCCCAGCATGTTGCGCGCTTCCAGCCCGACCGCTTTGACTTTGCCATCTTTGGCGGAGATGGCAACCACCGACGGCTCGTTGATCACGATGCCGCGGCCACGAAGAAAGACGAGGACGTTGGCCGTCCCGAGGTCGATGCCGATCTGTTTGGGCAAGCGGTTACGCTCCGGACGCTGAGGAGATATGATCCCGGAGATCACGGCAACCTTTGCGACCGTGCCCGGCGGGCCGAATGGCGCGGATAGTACCATAGGCACCCGCGAAGAACCCGTACCCGCAGGAGTAACACGACGTGGACGCATCCGGCGAACGCCCACCAACTCGCGCCGACGGCGGCAAGCCCCCCGAGCGCAAGGGAGCGCCACGCCCCCCGGCCGAGGGTCAGGCGCAAACGCCCGGCCGAGAGCCGCTACGCGAGCTGGGGCGACGGCATCGACTCGCGCCTTCTGCGCCCGCGCCGAGCACGGGCTGCCGACCAGCCTTTCCCGTCGCCTCACACGCCGGTCGTGGCCACCATCGCCCCGGCCGTCGTCGCACGCAGGCCGGACACCCTCCTGCTCTGCACCTTCAGCCACTGCGGCGCACACGTCTGGCCCGACGGCGAACTCGTTGAAGATGCCCAGGGCGAGCCAGCAGAAGCGAGGCTATAGCGCCAACGAAATGAGACGGTCGACTCCGCAACGACCTCAGGAGCAGCCAGGCGGCAGGCGTGGAAAGTGCCCCAACACAAACGCTGACGGTCCGGGGAGGGAAGGGGGAGCCGGACCGCCAGTCGGGGGGTCAGCCGGGGAGTTAGGCCCCGAACTGACACAAATATTCTATGCCAACCAGTCACCACTTTCAAGCGGATCAGCAGTTTGCGCGAACCCAACTAACCGGTAGTCTCCGTCCGAGCTTGGTCGCGCCGGAACGCCGTTGGGCCGCGAGCCACCGCCGCAACTCCTCGGCGTGCCCCTCGAAATCGGCGGCCCGCCCCCGCAACCACTCGGCCGTTCGCGGGTCATCAGGCAGCGCAGCCGCGGCCGTCCCGAGCGCGGCGCTCGCCTTGGCCAACTCCTCCAGCGTCCGCGCCCAGTCCTGCCTGCGCCCGCACCGCCACGCTCGCCCCGTTGAAGCGATCCACGTCGTAGACGGCGTCGGGCCGCGTCGGATCGGCGGCGATCAGCCGCAGCCGGCGCGCGCCCTCCCACTCCCATCCGGCGCAGTGCGCAACCACGTCGCGAACCGACCAGTCGCCACAGGCTCCGGCCCGCTCGCGAAGCTCCGCGGGGATGCCTTCGACCAATGCCAAGAACGCGCTGGCGGCCCGCCGCCAGCGCCACAGCACTTCCGAGTCTTCTTGAACGGGACGGTCTTCCCCTGCGGCGCCGGGCAGAGGATGATCCATGGCCGGAGCCGCGGCCGGCACGTGCCAGGAACGGCTGGTGTCAATCGCGGCAATGTCCGACGGGCGCAGTCCGGCGGGGCGGCGCGGTCGCCGCCATCCCCAGCACCACGGCGCGGCAGGCGCGGCGTCGGCGGCGGCGCGGTGCCCGCCCGGTTCGGCCCCGAACGTGAGCACGGCACGCTCCAGCTTCTGGAACCGGTACCAGCGCTTGCCCGGATCCCAGCTCCCGTGGAATCCAGCGTAGCGCTTCATGGCGCACTCCCAGTCCGCCTCCGGCGCCGACAGGGCGTACTGCTCGCACGCCTGGGTCACCATCTGCCTGTCGAAGGTCACGTTGTAGACGACGATGCGGCGCCCGGCCAGCACCTCCTGCAGCTCGTCGTAGAGGTCGCACCACTCCGGCGCGTTCTTGACGTCCGCGTTGGTGATGCCGTGGATGGCGATGACTTCGGCGGGAATGCGCCGCGTCGGCCGCACCAGCGATTCGAACAGCACCTGGCCCGCCGCCGTCGACGACCGCGATGTCGACGATCTCCGCCCGCTTGCCGAACCCGGTCGTTTCCGTGTCGAGATAGACCACCCGCGGATCGCTGGCCGCGCGCCACGGCCCAGGCGATCGCCTTGGCGCGCGCCGCGTCCCACCGCTCCTGGGCGCGCTCGTCCGCGACGACCGCCTCCGCGCCAGACGGTTCCCACCGCCACGCCGCCGCCCGCCGCAGCCCTCTCCGGTTCCCCCGCAACGGAATCGCCTTTCCAGCCCACCGGGCGGCAGGGCGCGCCGGCAGGATCTCCCAGGAGAGGATGCTAGCATGGCGCCGCACTGTGTCGAAATACACCCTGGAGCCAACGCGCGATGCCCGATGCCGACAAACTTCGATCCCCGGCTGGAAACCTTCATCCGGCGCATGCCGAAAGCCGAAATCCACGTCCACCTCGAAGGATCGGTGCGCCCGGCCACCCTTCTGGAGTTGGCCCGGCGCAACGGCGTGACCCCGCCCGGCCAGCGACGAGGCGGGTCTGCGCGAGTTCTTCCGCTTCCGCGACTTCCCCCACTTCATCGAGGTCTACATCGCCGTCTGCTCCTGCCTGCGCACCCCGGACGACTTCGCCACCATCGTGCGCGAGGTCGGCGAGGACGCCGCCGCGCAGAACATCCGCTACCTCGAGATCCACTTCAACCCGGAAACGAACGTCCGCAAGCGCGGGCTCGACTTTCACGAGATGCTGGCCGGCATGAACCGCGGCCGCGCCGAGGCGCGCGAGCGCTGGGGCGTGGAGATGCGCTGGATCGCCGACGGCGTGCGCGACAGCGAGACCAGCCCGTACTCGGTGACGCAGACCGTCGACTGGATCGCCCCGCTGCCGCCGGAGGACGGCGTCGTCGCCCTCGGCCTCGGCGGCAACGAAGTCGGCCATCCCCCCACGCCGTTCGCCAAGGATTTTGCCCGCGCCCGCGCCGCCGGCCTGCACACTGTCGCCCACGCCGGGGAGACGACCGGCCCAGTGACCATCTGCGACTCGCTCGATCTGCTTGCGCGTCGAACGCATCGGCCACGGCGTGCGCGCCGCCGAGAACCCCGATCTCGTCGCCCGTCTGGCCCGGGACCGCGTGCCATTGGAGCTCTGCCCGACCAGCAACATCTGCACCGGCGTTGTGCCCGAGCTTCGCCGATCATCCGTTCCGCGACGTTCGACGAGGCCGGCGTCCTTGTCACCGTCAACTCCGACGACCCGCCCCTCTTCGGCACTACCCTCACCGACGAGTTTCTCGTCCTGGCCCGGCACTGGGGCTACGACGCCGACGGCATCCAGCGCATCGCTCTCAATGCCGTCGATGTATCGTTCCTCCCGGCCGACGAAAAGGCGCGTATGAAGAACTCGTTCGAGGAAGAGTTTGCCGCGTTGAGGCAGAAACTGGAACTGGCGCCGGCTCAAACGTAGCAGGAGGGCCGTGAGGCCCTCCTGCCCTGAACAGACGCAACTCGGAAAGAGCCTTTAACGCTTTTGGCCCCGCGCGTTCTGCCGGCTCCGAGTGCGCCGCCCGTTCTTGCGGCAGCGGCGGTGTCCAGGCGAAAGCGGCCCGCCCTGGCAACGATAGCCTTGCGCACACTCGCCGTCGTTGTGGCAGTGGGTGTCCTTCTCGCCGCATTTCCCCTTGTAGCAGACGCCCTGGGCGCAGCAGTCGTTGTCCCGCTGACAGCTCTGGCCATGCTTGTGACAGCGATCCTTGGGCTTGCGCTTGCGGCGGCACGTGCCGCTGGGAGGTTCCCCACTGACCACAATGGGACCACCGCCCCCGCAGACCAGTTGGCCGCAGCACTCGGACGAGGCATCGCAGGGATCGCCCACACCGTGGCAGACGCCGCACTCGCCGTCACTCCCCTCGGCGATGACACGCTCCACGCTCGCCCGGTCGGAGGTGTCGATACCAAGGAAGCAGACGCAATCGCTGGCCCCTTCTACCGCGCACTGGGTATTGGTATCGCACGATCCGGAACAGGTGGGCGGCGCGATGCAGGAGCCGAGCTCCGTGTCGCAGACGCAATTGGAAATCGGCGGGCAATCGGAATCCTTGTTGCAGGAACTCTCGCAGACCAGCGAACAAACCCCCGGCCCCTCACCATCTGTGATGCAGAGACACGCGTCGTCGCTCGCGCAATCGTTGGAGGTGTCGCACGTCCCGCCGCACAGCACCGTTACGCACAGGTTCGTTTCAAAATTGCAAATGCAGCCGGGCGCATCCGGGCAGTTGCCCTTGTCGCATTCTCCGCCGCACGTGTCGGTGACGCACGCACCGAAGAGGATGCCTTCCGCGCCGACGCCTTCGCGCCCAGCCGGCAGGTTGCAAGTGCAACCCGAGAGGAGTGGGCACTCGTCGTCTTTCAGACAGGCGCCGCCGCACGTCAGGATGACGCAACGGTTGGTGGCTTCGTCGCAGAAGCACCCCTCGCCAGCTGTGCAATCCGTATCCGACTCGCAAAAACCCTCGCAGAACCCGGGATCGCCCTGAGCCCCGACCCCATCATTTCCGCCGCTCTTGCGTTTCTTGCCGCGCTTCTTGTTCTTGGCCGATGTCGCCTCGAACACGCCAGGTGAAGCCACCAGCGCTCCGAGGGCGGCGACGAACCGCTTGCGGTTCAGGGCAAAACCGAGCAACCGGGTGAGATCGTCGAAACGCTGTCCGTCCATCCTGCCCTCCACCTGGCAGAAATCGCCCATCCCCTCACAACGAAGGAACTTGGTTGCCGTGAACCGGCTAAATGCGAGGACTCTCCTCGCATCGTACCTGACGCGACGCGGAAAGGGAATAGGTCAAAGCGCGAAGTAAGAGTCCAGACTGGGGCAATTTCGCGGTCCGGGCGTGGGGCGCGCCGCCGGGCGAGGAACCCGGCGACCGGGGTGGCGGCCACGCCCGTCCCCGGTGGCCGCCACGGCGTGCAGCACCATCCGCGTCGTGCCCGTCTCGCCCAGCACGACGGCAGCCACCGCCCCGGCGCGGCGGCGCGCGCCGGGACAGAGCCGCACCGTGGGGGTGCTCAGGGTCCAGACCCCGCCGCGGCGCCCGTTCGCGCGCCACCTCGTCTCGTCGATGTGGACCACGGGGCGGCCCCGCGCCTCCCCCACCAGCGCCGCGGAGCCCGGTCGCCCCGCGCGCGGCCCGGCCGGACCGCGCCCCGCGCCGTCGCCTCCGCGGAGGGCGGCCCCCTCCGCCCGCAGCCCCCCGGTCTCCACGCTGAGCGCGTGCATCTGGGCCGGCACCGGCGCCACCAGCCGCGCCACCTCGTCGTCGGTCGGCCGCTGCCCACCGCGGCGCAGCCCCCGCCCCTGGCCGCTCCCCCATCACCGAGAACCGGCATTCTCGCCCAGAATCGGCCCAGGCTGAACTCTTACTTCGTCGCAGGGGTATGCACAGGAATTGTCGGGATCAGGCGGCGAGGGCATACGAGTGCCACTCCTGATTGAGCAGCAACACCCGCACCGCCGCTACTTCCCCGCGGCAAGGCAGCGTCTGCCACTCGCGCGCCAGCGTGGTGGCCCGCCCCTGCGCCAGGCGGCCCAACTGCTGCTCCACCCAGGTCGTGGTTTCCGGCGTCTCCGCGGCAGAGAGCGCCCGGCCCCGCGCCCACTCCCGCTCACTGGCGTGAAACCAATCGACGATCTGGAGGGCGGTGGGGAAGTGCTCCGCGGCCAGCGCCCAGATCCACGCGGCCCCGTCGCTGAGCACCGCGATCATCCCCGCCGTCTCCAGCCCTCGACAATGCGCTTCCAGCGCCAACCGCTGCCCGAAGCACGCCGCGCTTTCCAGGCCCGCGGCATAGCTGGCCGCCGCGCGGCGCGCGGTCGCTCCACGGCCGGGCACCGGGGCTACCACACCGACTTTGACCCCACGTCCGTCGCCATCGATCCCGCGCATCCGCACCCCGTCCATCGCCACATACAGCCGCTCCGGCGCTGGCCCGAGCGCCGGGGGCAGCCCCGCGCGCCACGCGGCGGCAATCGCGGCGGCGACCTCCGCCTCCCGCCGCGCCCCGACCGCCTCGGTGACGGTGCGCACGGAGCTGGCCGACACGTGGATGCGCGCCGTGTCCGCCAGCGTCCGCGCCGCCTCGGCAAAGGGCAGCACGGCCCCGAGCTGGCCGGTCAGGCGGCGCACCCCGGGACTGAGACTATCCCGCGCTAGACCCAGATGCGCGTCGAGCGGGCAGTGGCCGTGACCACAACTGGGACAGCCGGAGTAGGCGCGGCGAATGGTGATCCAGCCCACCACCGTCTGCACCCCCTTGCGGCAGTCCCCCTCGCCACGGGCGGCCACGCTCGCTTCCAGCGGCCGCGACTTGATCGCCAGCACGCCGTCGCGGACCCGCCCTTCCGCCGTCTCCAGGTCAACCCCCCTCGGCACTGGTCACCTCATCCCACAAGGCGGCCACCAGCCGCCGCATGCCCTCCTTCCGGATCAGGCCTGGAGGGTATCACTTCACTCCGACAATTCCTGCGCACACCCCAACGAGGAGTGACTGTTCAGACTTTGGTTGAGGGCGAGTGGTGGCGCTCTGTCCCCCTCCCCCGTCCTAGGCGATGACCTCGGCGAGGGCGAAGCCGGGACCATCGCAGGGCGTTGCCCATGGCGGCGATCAGGCGGCTGACGTGGAGCACGGAGTGCGGGGCGCTTGTAGCCACGCATGGACCGATACCGCTCCTTGACCCACCAGCCGATGGCCCGCTCACAGGCGTTGTTGGTCCCGTCCAGGTCTCGCCGTCCGGCCCCTCCCAGGTGCGGTAGCGGGTCAGGCGCCGCCACAGGTTCCAGCGATCCAGGCTGAACAAGCGCAGCCGGTAGGCCAGCTACATGGCCTCCCCCTTGGCCGGCTTGGCGGCGCCCAGATAGCGGCGGTGAATGGCCGCCAACGTCGCGCTGGCCGCCGGGCTTGGCTGGCGCTCCGTCATCAGCCGCAGCAGCGTCTGGCAATCGGCTACGGCCTGCTCCGGAGCCACCCCGATCGCCGCCAGCGAGCCGTCGGCGTCGGCGGCCAGGCCGGGGGTGATGGCCGCCACCCACGCCTCGGTGTTGCGCCGCACGTGAGCGTTGCAGACCTGCTGCAGTCCAGCCCGCTGCGCATCCGCCGCCGTCTTGAACGGGTCGGCATCGTCGCTGACCAGCACCTCGGCGCCCAGCACGGCGGCCAGGTCCGGCACCCAAGCCGTCAGCGTGACCGCCTCCCCGTTGGGCAGCAGGTCGAGACTGAGCACCGTCCCCCGCACCGCATCGACGCTGATCCCCACCGTCAGCCACGCCCCGCGCAGCGCACGCTGGTCAGATCCGCCCCCAAGGCGACGACCCGGCCCCCGCCCCTCGCCACCGCCTCCCGCCGCAGGCCGGCCACCGCCGCCCCGGCCTCCTGCACCGCGTAATAGACCGCCACCTTGCTCAGCGGCCAGCCCAGCGCCGCCAGCGCCGTGGCCACCGCCCCGTAGCTCATGCCCAGGACGTAGAACATGACGGCGACGCCCTTGAGCCGCGCACTCGTCTGGTCGTGACTGACCCCGCGCGGGTAGACGCGGAAGGTCCGCCCGCAGCGCACGCAGCGGTAGCGGTGGGCCACCACCTTGTGCACCTGCGTGTCGCGCACGCGGTTTGGGCACGGCCTGCCAGTGCTGCAGGTGCGCGCCGCCGCAGCCGGCGTAGGACACCCTGGCTGCCCCGGATAGACCTCGGGCTGGACCGGCGGCAGGATCAGGGAGAGACGCATCGCGGGGCTCCGACGCAGCGCGGCGACGCAGGTCCGCCTCCTACCCCATTCCTACCAGCCTGTGAACAATCACAAACCGGCCGGGGTATCGACAGCCGGGCACGGCGGGTGTAGTGTGTACGTACACCGGACGTGGAGGGGAGCAATCCCCGAAGCGGATGGTCAGCAAACGCCGACGGGACTGGGGTCAAACCTGGACTTGTCGGCGTTTTGCTGTGTATTCCGCTATGGATCGGCCAGATCCGCCCAGGCAGCGCAACGGTGAAGATGCTGCCAACCCCCGATAGGACGCGGCCCGGATCGACCCGCCGTGGGCCTCGACCAGCATGCGGGAAATGTAGAGACCCAACCCCAGGCCGCCCTCCCCGGCAGCGTGTTGCCCCCGGTAGAAGCGCTCGAACAGGTGCGGCAGCACGTCGGCGGAGATCCCCGGACCTTGATCGGCGACACTCAGGCGCGCCTCGCCTGGGGTCATCCCGATCCGAACCACAATGTCGCCACCTTGAGGCGAGTACTTGACGGCGTTGCCGATGAGATTGTCGAGCACCTGCTCTAGCCGGTCGCGATCCCCAGCGACGACGACCGGCGCCTCAGGCGCCTCCAGGCGCACGCTGCGCCCGGCGGAGAGGGTGCGTGCGCGCTCCACTGCCGCTTGGCTGAGCGCGACCAGATCGACGGCCTCCCGCTGCAGCGACAAGCCACCGCCCTCCACCTGGGCGAGGTTGCGCAGATCGCCAATCAACCGCTCCATCCGGCTCGTCTGCTCCAGGATTGCGGCCAGGCTGTCCTCATCGTAGGCCCGGCGGCGGCGCATCAACTGCGCCCTGGCGCGGAGCACGGTCAGCGGCGACGCCAGATCGTGACTGGCCATGGCCACGAAATCCTGCTGTGCCTGCTCGAGGCGCTTGCGCTCGGTGATATCGCGGATGGCCGAGATCATGGCCACGCGCTCCCCGTCGCGGACCAGGAAGTCGGCGCGGGCATCGACGATGCGCTCGCTGCCGTTCGGGCGTCGCACGCGGGTCTCGTAGGAGCGTGGTGGGTCGGGATTGGTGAAGACGGCGCGGTACTGCGCCTCTGCGTCCGCGCGTGCCTCCTCCGGAAAGATGAGGGCGAAGCTCTGTCCGATCAACTCCTGCGGGTTCCGGTCGTACAGAGCGCAGTAGGCGGGGTTGACAGCCAGTACGATCCCCTCGGGGTCGGAAAGAGCCAGCGCCTCGGAGGTGGCCTCCCACACCGCGCGGAACCGCTCTTCGCTCTCGCGCCGTGCCGCCAACTCCCGCTGCGCCCGCGCTTCAAGGTCGCGCCGCTCCCGCTCGGCCCGCTTGCGCTCCGTGATGTCCCGCCCGATGCTGGCGGCGCCGACGATGCTCCCCGCGTCGTCTCGGATCGGCGAGATGCTCACCGAGACATCGAGGCGTGCGCCATCCTTGCGCATGCGCACCGTCTCGTAGTGGTCAACGCGCTCGCCGCGACGCAGCCGCTCCATGATGGACGGCAGTTCGTCCGGGAGGTCCGGAGGGATGATCAGCGAGATTGGCCGCCCAACCGCTTCCGCGGCCGTGTGGCCGTAGAGGAGCTCGGCGGCCCGGTTCCAGCTGGTGATCGTGCCGTCGAGGGTCTTGCCGATGATGGCGTCGTCGGACGACTCGACGATCGCCGCCAGGAAGCGGTCGGTTGGGACCGCGGAGCCCAGGGGCAGGGTGGACGAGGGGACCGAGGGCTGGCGAGTCTCAGTCATCGGCAGGCCGATCAGCGCAACCGAACGTGGTCGAGGCAGGTAGGCGAGCGTCCCGTTTCCGCCCATCTCGGTGCAGGTGCGCGAACGCGGGAACTGACGCGGAGGGGACGGTCAGGCGTGGCCGGTCATGGTATCGATGGAGCGAATCGTCCACGATGGCAGCGTACCGCATGGCCGCGGTTCCGGCGAGCAACCCACGATTCCCCAGTGCGAGCCTTCCAGCAGGAAGGCAATGCGCCGGCAGTCCGCTACGCCGCCCGGCATGGCTCCTCGCAGATGCCCAACTCTTCGATGATCGGCAGGACGGTGCCAGGGAGCGTCCCGGTACGGGTGCGTTGGGCGGGGTGGATGGCGGCATTGATCTCGGCGCCGAACAGGAGGACGGCCCCGGAGACGAAGAAGTAGAGGAGGAGGACGATCATCCCGCCGAGACTGCCGTACGTCGCCCCGTAGTTGCCGAACCGCTCGATGTAGGCGGAAAAGCCGGCCGAGGCCACGATCCAGACGATGACGGCGCCGACGACCCCGGCGTAACATACCGGAACGGCTGGTCGACGTTCGGCCCCAGGTAGTAGATGAGGGCCACGACCAGCAGCAGGAGCGTAACGACCGCCGGCCAGCGCAGCCAGGTCCAGAGCGTGGCAACGAACCCGGTGATCCCGAACCGGCTGGTCAGCCGCTCCACGACCTGCGGCCCCGCGAGCCGAGCCGCTCCGCTGCAAGCAGCACCAACGCCGCCAACCCCACCGTGTAAAGCACCGAAAGCGGATAGCGGTGCCAGATCGGCCGCGTCTCATCCACGTCGTACGCCCGGTTGAGCGCGTTCGTCACCGAGCGCATCCCCGCCGACGCCGCCCAGAACGCAAAGACGATGCTCACCGACAGCAGCCCCTGCCCCGGCCGGTCCCGCATCTCGACGACCACCTGCTCCAGGATCGCGTAGGCGTCAGCCGGCAAGCTGCCCGCGCCTGCCCGAGCAACCGGTCGAAGAACGCGGCGAGCCCGACCGAGCCAAGCAGGGTGAGCAGGAAGATCACGAACGGGAAGAGGGCCAGCAGCAGGTGAAACGAGAGGGCCGCCGCGTAGGTGGCCATATCGTCGTCCAGGAAATCCTTCACGGCGCGCTTGACGATGGCCCAGGGTGCTTGGTCGGCGAATCCGGGAATGCGCATTGCCTACTCCCGAAGCTACACACCTTTGAGTTCTGGCTGGGCCGCCCGTGATCGGCTCAGCCTGGGCGATTAGCGAATGTCGAGATTTCTCCGATACTTGTTCCGGGTCTGCGAACGGCGAGGCTCACCAACGGCCCTCGCCAACCGCTTGGCTCGCGCACACATATTCGAAACGAACGGAGCGACCTGGATCGGACCGAGCTGGCCACGGTGCGTGCCTGCGTCGGCGCTCTTGGGGGCGAGGTCGAGATTGTCGCCAGCTCGGAGACCAGCACACTACGATAGGCTAGTCCACGGAATCAGCCGATCGCGCCGGAGGGAACCACCATGCCAGACCGGGACGCATTCGCCCTCACCCCCGAGCGCCTCACGCTCGGCATCGGGGAGATGAAAGCCCAATACGGCCCTCCGCCCTGGGCCGCGACGCTCGTCCAGAACGACCGTGTGGGCATCACGGTCATCTGCCAGGCCCCCGGCCACCCCAACGACTGGCACTACCACCTTTCCGACGAATGCTGGTCGATCTACGAAGGCGAGCTCTCCTGGACCCTGGAAGGCCAACCCGAGCCCATCCACGTTAAGGCCGGCGACTGGATCCTCGCCCCCGCAAACACCTTCCACCTCATCCAGGTCCACGGCGACCAACCCGCCATCCGCATCGCCATCACCTACTCCGGCGAGTACCATCGCCACGAGCGGGACGACGCGCCACCGGCCCCGCCCGCTGCTTCTCGCTGATCCGAGTTCATTTAGGGGCCGACCTGGATTTCGGCGGGCCCGGTGGGCATTGACGCGCCCCCATCGAGTAAGCCGAAAGGACCAAGCGATGCCACGCGGATTGATCGAAGTCAACGCCGAGGCGTTGCGAGCGGAGCGCGAGCGCGCCGGGTTCTCCGTGGACGACGTCTCCCGGCGGACGGGTGTCGAGCCAGCGACACTGGACCGCATCGAGGATGGGCCGGCCAGGAACCTCCGCCCGGCCACCCTGCGCAGATTGGCGAAGGCCCTCGGCGTCGAGCCCGAGCAACTGAGCAAGGGTGACGTAACCCCCTCCCCACCGCCGCGATGCCTCAGCCGTGTATCAGAGCGCCGCGGGCGCCGACCCGCCGGCCTGCGGATGGTCACTCATGACCGCAGCCGTCTGACCGCCTCCGCGGCCGCCTCAGACGCCAGCACGTAGAGCTCGAGCGTGGCGGCCATCTTCCGGCTGGCCAGCCGCAGCCGCTCGTCGTCCAGCTCCAGCACCGCCGCCGCGTAGTCGTCGCCGGCTTCGGCCACCGCCGCCGCCCAGCGCAGGATCCTCGCGTGCGCCATCGCGTACGGCGCCGGCGACTCCTCTGGCAGCGAGTCCAGAAACCCGCGCCATCCGCGGTACTCGGCGGCGACCTCGGCGCGCCAGCTGGGTCCGCCCCCCGCTCGTCGATCAGCGCCAGGTGACGCGCCCCCTGGCGCATCGCGGCGGTGAGCTCGCGGACCAAGGTCAACGTCGGCGCTTCGTAGGCACGGATCTGGCGCAGCTCCTCCGGCGTCAGTTTGGGGCTCATCGCGCTGCACTTCCTGAGCGAAAGCTGACTCGGCCCATCGAGGCGTCTTCGTTCGCAATCCAAGAGTCAGCCGCGGGCGAGCGCGGCCAGTTGTTCGAAGCTGATGCCATGCACGAACGGGTCGGCATGCCGATGGACGTGCCACCACTCCGCACCTTGCCGGCGATAGACCAGCGTGACCCGCAGCGACCAGTCCTGGTCCGGCAAGCCGCCGACCTCGCCGTGCTGCCGCTCGATCACGGCAAGGACGACCAGATCGCCCGAC
>CAVXMK010000020.1:0-70808 GCA_963762985.1 uncultured Chloroflexia bacterium | reverse complement strand
GCAGCGTGGCAAGTCTGGGTTCAATGTGATCCGGTTCGAGTTGCGGAAACTTGGCAGCGAACCAGAAGCGGAGGTCGCGGACCTTCTTTGTCAATCGCCTGAGAACTACCAAAGCCGTTACAGTTAGGCCAAGCGCGAATTGGGAGCAAAAGATCAGGTCTGACAGAGACCCATCGCGAAGTTCATTTGTGATGTGCTTCGCAGTGCTGTCGCCCTTGACAGATCGCCATCCTCCGCTAGGGTCAGAAGCATGAGGCGCCAGCCTCATCGCGGGCTGCATTACCGAACCCCCGCCCGCTCGACCCCAAAGGAGGACGCAACGTGGATGCCCAGCGCTTCGATGCCTTCGCCCGGTCGCTGGCCGGCCGCCTTTCGCGACGTGCGGCCTTGAGGGGCGGAAGCGCCGGATTCGCAGCCAGTGTCGCATCCCTTGCCGCAAGCAGAAGAACGTTGGCCGCTCCCAGAAGGCAGGAAGTCTGCACCGACCCCAATCGCCCAGGCGTCGGGTGCGATTGCACGACGGGGATGGACAACCCCTGCGGCGACAACACCCTCCTCTGCTGCGCCAACGATGCCAACGCCGCCCCCGGCGCGCCCGGCACCTGCACCCCCTCCTCGGTCGGCTGCAATCCGACGGGACAGCCCTGCACCTCCCACGGCTGCCGCTGCAACGGCGGCGTGCAGAACGCCTGCGACGATCCGCTAATCTGCTGCCCGGACAATCCGGGGGTGGCCGGCGGACCCGGCAAGTGCGTGCGGCAGGAGCACTGCAACCCCCCGGATTGCACCAGCGAGGGCTGTTCCTGCCACAGCGGTGTGCAAGACGCCTGCGACGACGGGCTCTTCTGCTGCGCCGACGACTCCTCGGTGGCGGGCGGTCCCGGCCGCTGCGAGCAGGAGTCCGTCTGCCTGAGCAATCATTGCCAGGCGACGACGAACCCCTGCCCCAGCAGTTGCTCCGCCGGGGAGTTCTGCCACACTTGCTGCTCCGGATACTGCGGCCAGGATGGCCACTGTGGCCAGGCCCCCTGCGAGGGAGTCGGCTGCGAATGCACGGCCGGGGTGGAGAATGCCTGCTCCGAGGGGCTGGTCTGCTGCCAGAGTCAGATGACCGCGCCGAACGCGCCGGGTGGACCGGGGATGTGCGCCACGCAAGACGGGTGCGGGGATGGCGGATCTTCCGGAGGGGTTGGCAGCGCGCAAGCGACCCCGGTGGGGTAGAGCATGACAGAGGATGCCGCCGGCCAGCCGCTTGCTGGCGTGCGCGGACTGCTCTTCGATGTCGACGGCGTCCTGCACGTCGGATCGCGTCCGGTTCCTGGCGCGGCGGAGACGCTGGAATACCTCACCGCGGCAGGAATCCCGTTTCGACTGCTCACCAACACCACCACCGCCAGCCGCGCCACCCTCGCGGCGCGGCTGCGCGGGATAGGGCTCCCGGTCACGGACGACCTGCTCATCACCGCGCCGATGGCGACCGCCGCCTACGTCCGGCGCCGTTTTCCCGACGTGCCCTGCTATCTCCTGGCCAAGGGGGATGCGGTCGATGATTTCAGCGCGGCCGGCGTCCCGATTGTCGGCCCGGACGGCGCGCCCGAGGCCGGAGTGGTCGTCATCGGCGGGGCGGAGGATGAGCTGACCTACGCCCGCCTCAACCACGCCTACCGGCTGCTGCTGGGTGGAGCCAGACTCGTCGCCATGCACCGCAACACCGCCTGGCGCACGGCGGAGGGGATGGCACTCGACAGCGGTCCCTTCGTCGACGCTCTGGCAAGAGCAGCCGGGGTGCGCGCTACGGTCATCGGCAAACCCGCCGCCGCCTTTTTCCGCCAGGCCATCCGCGACATCGCTCTCCCCGCCCGCGACCTTGCCATGGTCGGCGACGATGCCCGCAACGACCTCGCTCCCGCCCAACGCCTCGGCATGCTCGGCGTCCTGGTCCGCACCGGAAAACCCGTCGGCCCCGCCGAGGAAGCCAAAGCCGACTTGGTCATCGACTCGGTGGCCACTCTCCGCTCCCTCATAATGTATTCGCCCGACTCCGGCCACGAGGGCACGCCACCTGTGTCCCGTCCCCTTAGCCCCCTTCGCCCCCTTCGCCAAGCGTGCGCACCGTCCCAGGCGTTACCCCATTCGACGTCAACGCTCCCCTCTCCCCGCTCCGAGGGGCCGGGTGCCCCCTGGGCGGCGGCTGGGGGTGAGGGGCGTTCGGGGTCGGGGTGAGGGCCTTCCAGATCACCCTCTATCCACCCGCCCCGTCCCCTCTTCCACCGCCTCATCCGCCACCGCCCCCCTTACCACCCCCTGCAAAATCTGGTTCGATTCGGTCAGCCCCAGCCGCAGGCTATCGACGTATTCGAGGACTTCGAGCAGCGCCTCGTCGTCGTCGAGCTGGCGCACCAGCGGCGCCAACTCCCCCAACTCGTGCAGCGATGCCACCAGCCCGTCCCGCGCCCGGTCTCCCCGCGCAGCCACGGTCGGTAGATGCAGAGTCCTGGTGCGGCCGTCGCCACCATCAGCGGGTGCGGCCGTTGCGTCCGTCGGCGTTGCCGGAGACGGCGAGAGAGCGGGGGCGAGAGCCGTCCCCATCGGCTCCGATACCGGCTTCAAGAGCGGTTCGACCGGTACGGGGCTCTCCCGCGGGTCGAACCGCACGGCGGGCCTTGCTCGCTTCGCGGCAAACCAGACGACGACCCCCACCAGCACCGGCACCCCAAGCACGATCGCCCAGATCTGGCCCAGGGTGAGCCCCAGGGTGTCGTAGTACGCGGCGACGAAGAGCGTGCCGATGAAGACCAGCGCCGCCACCCCGCTCGCCAGCCGGATGGGACTCTGCCGCATGGGCTCCAGATACTCGACGCGGAGTGTGGCTCGGCGATTCGTGCGGTCGAGCCAGGGCACGACAGTCATTACGCCAAAGAGAAGCGCCGGAAAGAGCAATCCGCCGAGGAAGTTGGGGCCAATGGTGGCGCCGAAGAGGGGGAATGTCGCCTGCGGCGGTACGATCTTGAGAAAGCCGTAGACCCACATCAGGTACCAGTCCGGTTTCACCTCGGGGGTGGCCGGTCCTGGCGGACCGAACGCGCTCAGGGGATGAGGCGGCAACACCGCGGAGAGGAGGAAGAGCGCGCCGAACATCAGCAGCAGCAACTCCCCCGCCAGCAGCGCCTGGTAGGGCCAGAGGGGCACCCCCAGCACTTTGCCCGGTTCCGCCAAAGGCCGCGCATATCCCGACTGGGTGTGCTTCTGCTTGACGATGATCAGCAGATGTGCCCCGATCGTGAGGGCCAGCAGCGTCGGCACGATGAAGATGTGGATGGTATAGAGCCGGGCCAGACTGCCCAGCGTGGGGAACGCCCCACCGAAAAAGAGTTCCGAGGCGACAGGCCCCGCCCACGGGATGGAGCGGGCGATGGCGTACCCGATCCCGGTCGCGGTCACCGCGTAGGAGTCGTATGGCAGGGCGTAGCCGACGAACCCCGCCATCAGCGTCAACCCCAGCAGCACGATACCGATGACCCAGTTGATCTCCCGTGGCTTGCGGTAAGTGCCGGTGAAAAAAACGCGCAGCAGGTGCAGGATCACCGCGGCGACCATCACATGCGCGGCCCAGTGGTGCGTGTTGCGGAACAGGTTGGCCACCGGGATCGACTCGATGAGACGGACACTGGCATACGCCTCGGGCATGGTCTCGCCGTCGACCGTTACCTCCGCGTTCGACGGGATGTAGATGAACCCGAGGTAGATGCCGGTCAGCACCAGGATGACGAAAGCGAACAGGGCCATCTCCCCCAGGAAGAAACTCGAGTGTACGGGAAACGCCTTGCGCCCGTACTTGCGATAGAGGGCGCCCAGCCCAAGCCGCTCGTCCAGCCAGCGCCAACCGCGGGGTTGGTGGCCGGGGCGAGGTGCGGGCGGTACGGTGGCGGGCGGCGCCTGGCGCATGACGGAACTCCAAACAGCGTCGGGTCAGACCGGGCCGACAGGGCCATCGAATCCGCCCGCCGCGACGATCACCCCGTCCGCGGCGATCTCCAGCGGCAGGGCAGGGAGCGGCCGGCTGGCGGGGCCGCTGAGTACCGCGGCGTCCGCGGCCGGGTCGAACAGGCTGGCGTGACAAGGGCAGAGGATGCCGCCCTCTTCCGTCAGGTTGGGCAGCACAGAGCAGCCGAGGTGGGTACAGATGGCGCTGTAGGCCACCAGACTCGCCGGCAGCTCCTCGCCCAGGCGCACCAGCTCGATCAGGTTCTGCTCGTTCTCGCTCTTTCCCTCCGGAAACGCCTGCACCGCCGTTCCCGGTGCGATCGCCTCCGCCGCGATCGGCGACCCCGCCTGATCGCCTGATGCGTAGATCAGCGTGTCGCCCGCGGCGACGACCGCCACTTCACGCGTCAACGTCCGCAGCGCCAGAGCCGGCAGCAGCAAAGCGACGCTGAATGCCCCGGTGCCGAGCCAGATCACCCAGCTCAGGACGCGCCGGCGCGTCGTCAGGGATTCCTCCTGTTTCTTTTGACGCAACGCTTGGTACTCAGCAGAAGAGGTGTAGGCGATCGGGGAGTGGCCGCGGTCATCGCTGGGAGTTACCACGGCACCCCGTCCTCCCGGTCGTCGAACCGTGCTTCGTCGCCGAGGAATGCTTCCTTGTAAAGAAGGAGGAGCGCGGCCAGCAGGAGGCACCCGACACCCGCGGCGCCCCCAAGCCGGGACGTGCCCCAACCGACGACGATGCCGTACCCCAGCAGCAGTGAGACCGCGAAGAGCAGCAGCGAGAGCACCACGATGGCGGCCGACAGCGGGTGCGTCAACGTCGGCGGCACGATGCCAGGACGCAACTCCCGCCCTTCCGACCAGATCGAAAGCATCCCTTGCAGCCCGAACACGGCGAATGCCAATCCACCGCCGAGCGCACCCAATTGCAGTTCGGAGAGCGGCATCGGATTGGCGGGGTCAAGGGTGATCGCCACCGCAAGGGCCAGACCCACCGCGGCTAGCAGAGAGACAAGCGGGAGACGCGGGGAGTTGGTCACCGGATCCTGGCCCCTCGATCGGAAAGCAACCGGGAAGAGCGGCCGTATGCCGCCACGAAGTCTGCCGCACAGGTCATGCCAGTGCAGCCGGGTGCGAGATTCTACCGCTACGGCGCTGGCGCAACGCCGCCAGCCTTGCGAAGATACCCGGCATGGACGACACGGCTCGCTTGCGGTGGGGAGTGGTCGGCACGGGCGGCTTCGCCGACGCGGTCTTCGCCACCGTGCTGCGCAACGCGGGGCAGGAGTTGCTCGGGGCGGCCGGGTCGGCGCCGCAGGGGTCGGCGGCGTTCGCGGTTCGCCACGACACGCCCCGCACCTACGCCTCGCTCGAAGCCATGCTGCGCGATCCCGAGGTCGAGGCGGTCTGGGTTGCCTCGCCGAACCACCTGCACGAAGAGCACGTGCGTATGGCCCTCGCCGCCGGCAAGCATGTCCTGGCCGAGAAACCACTGGCCACCACTGCCAGCGGCGCCCGCGAGCTGGCCGATCTCGCCCAGCGCCTGGATCTGCGCCTGGGGGTGGGCTATCAAGGGCGCTTTCATCCGGCCCTTGCCGAGCTGCACCGTCGCGTCCGCGAGGGGGCGCTCGGCGAGGTGGCCTATATCCGGGCAAGCTGGCAGACGCAGTACGCCGGTTTGCCGGACACCTGGCGGCTCCGCCCCGAGACCTCCGGCGGCTGGGCCATCATGGACATCGGCACCCACACGCTCGACGCCGCGCTCTGGCTGACCGGCTTTCCCGCCACGCGGCTGATCGGGAGCAGGCTGAGTGCCCAGCACTGGCCGGTCGACGTGGAAGACCTCGCCGTGCTCCTGCTCCAGCTTGGCGATGCCAGCGCCGTCGTCGAGGCCGCCACGGGCGTGCAAGGGCCGATCAATCGAGTCGAAGTGCATGGCACGGCGGGGTGGGCCATGGCCACCGGTGTCTTCGTACCCCGCCTCGGCGCCGCCGGGGGGCGGTTGCGCGCGTCGGATGGAACCCTGCGCTCCTACGACGCGGCGCCGAACCCCTACGAATCGCAGATCGCCGCGTTTGCCGCCTGGATCGCCGGAGCTGACTATTCCGGCGCCACGGGGGACGAAGGCGCGCTCAACATCGCCCTGTTGGAAGAAGCACGGGACGCGGGTGATGGGGCGATGGGTTTTGGGTTGTAGGCAGGAGGCTATGGATTCTTGTCGCCCACCAGGTTCTCACCCCATCACCCAATGACCCCATCACCCATGATGCTGGTAGCATCAAGATTCGTCCCAAGTGTTTCGCGTTCATCGTGAAGGGGGAATAATGTTTCCGTTGCGGAATATTCGGCTTGCCCTGTTGTCGGCCGTGGCCATGGCGCTGGCCATGGTCGTAACCCCGCTGGCTGGCTCGGCGCAGGAAGCGACTCCGGAACAAGAGTGCGTAGAGACGACGCCGGAAGAGAACGCCGCGCTCGTAGCCCTGTACTGGCAGGAGGCCGTCTGGGGCGACCAGGGAACCATCAACGAGATCGTTGCCGAGGACGAGGTGCATCACTGGGGCATCGCCGGCACAACCGAGGGGTTCGAGGCGTTTGCCGAGCGGTGGGGTTTGTTCAACCAGGCCTTCCCCGATCTGGAGTTCACCGTCGGCCCCATTGTTGCCGAGGGCGATCTGGCGGCCAGCCAATGGACCGCGACTGGCACCCAACGCGGCGAGTGGCAAGGCATCGCCCCGACCGGTGAGCAGGTGACCTGGAGCGGCATCAACCTGTTCCGTATTGAGTGCGGGCTCATCGCCGAATCCCGCGGCGAAGCCGATCACGTCGGACTGCGCGCGCAGCTTGGCGCCACCGATGTGCCAGCGTGGCTGGCGACCCCAGCCGCCGCGACGGACACCATGACCGCGCCCGCGGCCACGCCCTGCCCCGATGATTCGGCCGAGGCGAACATCGAACTGACCCGGCGCTGGGCGGAGGAGGTCTGGACCGGCCGGGCTCTCGAGGTGATCGCTGAGATCCTCGATCCGGCCGCGGTCCATCACGGCGCCGCGTTTCCCGACGTGCAAGGCCCCGAGGCGATCGCCGAGGCCGTGGGCCGGCAACTTGACACGTTCCCCGATATGGTCATCACCGTCGAAGAGGCCATCGACTCCGGTGACCTGGTCGCCGTGCGCTGGACGGGCACGGGAACGCAAGAGGGCGAGTTGCTCGGCCTAGCCCCGACCGGGCACGTGGCGAACATGACCGGCATCAACATCTACCGCATCAGTTGCGGCAAGGTCGTCGAATCCTGGTCGGAGATGAACATGCTCCAGATCTTGCAGGAGCTGCGCGAGAGCGCCGCAAAAGCCACCCCAGCCGCCTGACGAACGCCCCCTCGCCCACCCAGGGCGCAAGGCAAAACCCCCCTCTCCCATTGCGATGGGAGAGGGGTTGGGGTGAGGGTCGTTCGGGGTTGAGGTGAGGGCCTTCGGTCGGGGTGAGGGCCAGACGATCTACCCCACTGGAACCGGCGCCACCCCGGTCGCACGACACGTCCCATCGTCGCCGCAGACGCCGGGTGTCCCATCTTCCAGATAGCACGTTGTGCCTTCCAGGTTGTCGTAGGCGCAGGCTCCTTCGATGCACCCGGTCGCCGTCAGGCAGACGCGGGGCGGGCAGTCGGTGTCGACGCAGCAGTCGAGATAGATCGTGCCGCCGCTGCTCAGGTGGTCTGGCACCGCGGTGGGACTGATGGCGACGACCTCGTAGCCGCCCTCGGCGTCGAAGCGGCAGACCTCGAGCGTCTCCTCCCAGATACCCCCAGCCAGGGTGCCGGGAGGAACGAGAGTCTCATCCGCCGGCTCCGCCTCGCCATCGCCGCGCCGGCCCCGCCGCCTGCGCCGATTCTGCGCCATCGCTGTCCTGGCCGTGCCGGCAGCGAATACGCCGCCGAGAACGAGGCCCAGCGCGCGCCGGCGTGACGTCTCGATCGCCAGGTTGCGGGTTACCGCGTCGAATTGTCCGGCGTTCATCCAATCCCTCCTCGGTCGCGTGCCGATCTCGCTCGTCTCCTCTCTGCATTCCCCAACGCGCGAGTCACCCCGGCCGGTATCGCCGCGCAGCGGTGTTGCTACCGCTTTCCGTGGTATACGCTGGCACACTAACGACAGTTTGCAGATGTGCGTGGCAAGGTTGGCGCGCCAGACGACGACTGGCGCCAGCAGGAGGCAGGGAAATGGCCCGTGTCGTCGAGGTCTACGCCGCTGGCGACATTCTGCCGCGGTATCGCGGCACCCCGATCGATCGGCTGTTGCGGGCGCATAATCTCGGCCAGAATTCGGGCGTTATGGCCTCTCACGCCGAGCTGTTCATCTGCACCTGCATCGATCGCCGCATCGCCTTGACGTTGCCGGCAGGGTCCGCCTACGTCGTGCGCACGGCCGGCGCGCGCTTGGACGGCCACGAGTTCGAGCTGCTGTTCGTGGTCGCCATCGGCGGCGTGTCGACGGTCGCCCTCATCGCCCATACCGACTGCGCTATGGGCTACGTCCTGGAGAAGCGAGACGAGTTCATCGCCGGGCTTGTCAAGCACGGCGTTTCACCGGAAGACGCGGCCGCGCACTACGACGAGGACGCGGCGCGATACGCCATCAACGATCCGGTCGAGGCCGTCCTCAAGCAGGCAGCGGGTGTGCGAGAACTGCTTCCCGGCGTTTCCATCGCGCCGCTGTTGTACCGTGTGGAGAACAACCGGCTCGCCCAGATCGTCGCTGAATGACGCGACATCTGCCGCCAAGATCAGCCGACGTGTGCCGGTTCCTCCTTGCCGCCTCGACCTTCCATCAGGTTCCGCAGAGAATCGAGCGCCGCTTCCAGGCTTTGCTCGATCGGGTCGGGCTCCTCCGCCAGCTCGCCAGTGATCGGGCGCCCCGCCTCCGTGACGTGCGGCGGGAACGAGAGGTGCGCCACCACCTGCGACCCGCCATCCTCGCCGCTGACGGTCAGCCAGCCCGAGTAATCGTGCTCATCGGCGCCCCATTCCAGGCGGCGCCGGTTCTCGTCGACGCGAAACCAACCATCGTCCTCGTAATCGTTGCCACGCGTTTCGCCGCGGACCAAAACGCGGTCCTCGGCTTGCGGCTCTACCACGTCCACCGTCGGCAGGAAGGTCGCCAAGTTGCCCGCGTCCGCCACGAACGCGAACACGTCGTTGGGTGATGCCTGCACCCAGCGCGATCGTTCGTACTCGGCCATGGTTGCCTCCGATTTCAGCAAACCCGCGTTCGTAAGACCGCTCCCTGGATCGGCACGTCGACCCGGCAGAGAGTCGTATCGGCCTCGGCCGCACGGACTGTGCCATCCCGCGCAGGCGGGAAATCGGCGCGATGGCACACGCTCTGCGACAAGTCGGTGCAGAGCCGATTGCGCGGCCGGGTGCGGAACCGACGCGCCCCGCCCACGGGAGAGCCACCATGCAGGGAACCGTCGATCGTGTCGTCCCCGACGAGGGATTCGGCTTCATCATTGGTCCGAACGGGGAGGAATACTTCTTCCACCGCACCGGGCTGAAAGGCGCGGAGTGGGAGGAAATCGGCCCCGGGGTCCAGGTCCATTTTCAGATCGGGGAAGACCCCGGCGACCGGCCCGACGAGCACCTGCGCGCCGTCGACGTCGTCCTCGAACCTGACACCATCCCGGCAGTTGATAACGAGCCGCTGCCGCAGGGCAAGGTCGGCGGCGTCTGAGGAGCGCCGCCGGCTTCAGCGCCCCGCCAGCCGCCCCACCACGGGCGCAAAGGCCTCCATCACCGGCTCCAGGATCACGACGTAGGAGAATCCGTACCGCTCCCGCCGCTCCTGCAGCGTCTCCACGATCTCGTCGACCGTCCCGATCAAGGCCGCCGGTGAGTCGAGCACCTCCTCGGCGCTGATCGGCAGGTCGGCGGCGAGTCGCTCGGCGGCGGCGCGGCGGTCGTCGGTGATCTCGATGGTGGGGATGATGGTGTTCAGCTCGATCTGGTCGAAGCGGTCGCCCGCCGCTTCGCGCACCCAGCCGATCTTGCGCTCGGTGGCCTCGGCGGTCCCGTCGGCGGCGTCCTTGGATCCGTCAGGCAGCGCGCGGGTGGTGATACCGACGATGTCCGCCTCCCGCGCCGCCAAGCGCAAAATCCTGGGGCTGCCGCCGCCGATGATCAGCGGCGGGTAGGGTTTTTGCACAGGCACGGGAGGGATCTGCAATCCGTCGACCTGGTAGAACTCGCCCTGGAAACTCGTCCGCTCCCCGCTGAGAAGCGACTTTAGAACTGGAATGGCTTCTTGCAGCCGGTCAATGCGCACCCCCACCGGGTCGAAGGGGATGCCGGACAGGTCGTACTCGTCCTTGAGCCACCCGGCACCGA
Source organism: uncultured Chloroflexia bacterium (assembly GCA_963762985.1). GTDB lineage: Bacteria > Chloroflexota > Chloroflexia > Thermomicrobiales > UBA6265 > JACCXM01. The sequence continues at coordinate 60,442 of CAVXMK010000020.1, read as the reverse complement.
TGCCCAGCTCGACGCGGCCGCCGGAGAGGATGTCGATGGACCCGATCGACATCGCCAGCACGACGGGATGCCGGAAGTCGTTGGCGAAGACGAAGCCGCAGACCTTCAACCGCTCCGTGACCATCGCCGCCGCGGCCATGGCCGCCACCGGCTCGAACCCGCGCACGAAGTGGTCCGGCCACATCAGCGTGTCGTAGCCGAGCGCTTCCACCCGGCGCACCGTGTCCAGCCAGGGCTGGCGCGGCCCGGCGCTGCGGCTCTGCACCCCGAAACGGAACGGAAACGGTTTCACCTGACTCACGATCCCCTCCCTCATCGCCGCGGACAGTGCGCTGTCGTAACGTGATCCTCGCACGAAATTCGTGGCGCGGTCTTGCCCGGTTTGTCGCGGGTCGATATGCTGCACACTGACCGCGAGGACAACTCGCCACCATTTGCCGCGCATCGCGCACGCCCCCAGGAGGATACCGGCATGTCGGCCGTGACCCACGAACCTCGCACCGCGACCGCGGCGCAGACCTCGCGCGAGCTTTCACTCATCGACTGCGACGCCCACCACAACTGGAGCGGGGTCAAGGACGTGCTGCCGTATCTGCCCCGCTACTGGGCGGACTATGTCATCGAAAGCCAATTCAAGGCGCTGCCGAACTCGCCCTATCCGAAAGGCGTCGGCGGCGGGGAGCGGGTCGATGCCCGCCCGGGTGACGTCGGCTCCGCCGGCTCGGACGTCGATTTCTTCCGTCGCCAGCTCCTGGACGAATGGGGTGTCGACGTCGCCGTTCTCACCGGCCAGTTCTACAACGTCGCCTTTCTGGCCAATGCCGGCTTCGCCACGGCCCTGTCGAGTGCGCTCAACGACTGGATGATCGAGACCTGGCTGGCGCGAGACGACCGGTTCCGCGGCTCATTGACCGTGCCGATGCAGGATCCCCAAGCGGCGGTCAAGGAGATCGACCGCCTCGGCGCGCGTTCAGACATCGTGCAGATCCTCATCTCGGCTGGGTCGCGCATGCCGTACGGGCAGAGTTTCTACGACCCCATCTGGGAAGCCTGCGAGCGCAACGGGCTGGTGGTCGGCATGCACTTCGGGGGCATCGGCATCATGCACGCGCCGACCTCGGCCGGGTGGCCGTCCTATTACCTGGAGTGGCACACCGCCATGTCGCAGGCCTTTCAGGCACAGGTCATCAGCCTGGTCGTGGAAGGGACGTTCCAGAAATTCCCGACGTTGAAGTTCGCCCTCATCGAAGGAGGGTTCGCCTGGGTGCCGCACGTGATGTGGCGGCTCGACAAGAACTGGAAGGGGCTGCGCTCGGAGTGCCCCTGGCTGACGCGCAAGCCGAGCGAGATCATCCTGGAGCATTTCCGGCTGACGACCCAGCCCATCGAAGAACCGGACAACGACGCCCACCTCTTCCAGATCCTCGAGATGATGGACGCCTCGCGCACCCTCATGTTCTCCAGCGACTACCCCCATTGGGATTTCGACTCTCCGCAACAGGCATTCCCCCGCCTCCCCGCCGACCTGAAGCGCCGCATCTTTTCCGAGAACGCGCGGGAGCTGTATGGCCTGTAGCGAGTCGAAAGTCGAAATTTCCGTGACCCGTCACGTCGTCGCCCACGTCGCGGACATCCCTCCTGGCGAGCGCCTCATCGTCACCATCGCCGGGCGGTCGATCGGAGTGTTCAACGTCAACGGCTGCTTCTACGCGGTGAAGAACTCCTGCCCCCACCAGGGCGGGCAACTCTGCCTGGGGCGCACCGTGGGGCTGGCCAAAGCGGAGCGGCCGGGCGAGATCACCTACACCCGCGAAGGGGAAATCCTGCGCTGCCCCTGGCACGGCTGGGAGTTCGACCTGGCCACGGGCCGCTCCGTCTTCGACCCGAACCGGACGCGGGTAAAAAGCTACCCGGTCGAGGTCGAGGAGTTGCAGGCGGAGACGTATCCCGTGGAGATCGAGCGGGAGCGGGTTGTCGTTGTCCTCACCTGAGGCGCCGTCCAAGGGCCATGGTCGTGACTGTTCAGACTTCGGTTAGTGCCATTGACAAGCTCCCAGATCCATGATTCAAACAAGGGGTGAGAAGGGAAGAGATGTTCGTGCGCAGTTCAAGCCGAACCTTGACTCGCCGCCTTGCGGCTGATTTTGAACGAGGAGCGACATGGCGGTCGCGCAGGCGCTAAGCAAGTCAAGAACCAAGCGCAAGGCTCCGCGCATTCGCCAATCGCTGCGTGACAGCGCGGTGGCTGCATTTCGCGACAACTAGCAGCGGCAACCCGATGACGAACTCTATAGGCGGGTGTTCGGTATTGGTGGTCAAGCAGGTGTCGGCAAAACGTGGCTGCTAACGAGGTTTAGGGAGCAGATTGAGGCCGACGAATGGAGTCTAGCAAGTCGAGGAATACCACCGGGAGCTTCAGCACCAATTGCGAAGGTTCGCTGGCGCCAATCAAGGTGAGTCCAATCCCAAGCTGCAACGCATAGCCCGGGTTGTGGCGTTCGGGACCGTTCGAGTATTGCGCCGAGCACCGGTAATTGGTTGGGGCGTCGAATTCGTTGATGAGAAGAGGCTAGCGGATTGGGCATCAGAACAGGTCAAACATGGTGATGGCTCAAGCCGTTTTCGAAGAAGGCATGCAGGGTTGGTTGGATTTTCTGGGCCGTAGTGCGAGCGAACGCCAACTTCCATTGCTCCTTAATCCGGCCGGCGTCCTATCTAGAGAGTTCGTGGCTGACCTTGGTCGCATTGCCGCTCAGCGCACATACGTAGGACTGTTTTTCGATTCCTTTGAAGTGACCGGAATTTTTCTGGAACCATGGCTCGCAAGAATGGTGGAGGGGCGCTGACCTGCCCCCGGGGTTTGGTCCCAGCCTCAGGAGCGTCCGTCCCCTTCTGGCCGCGGCGCCGCGGCCAGGGCGGCCCGCGGCGCGCACGCGGCCGGGGGCTGGTCGCCGAGCGCGCGGTGGGGGCGGTGCCGATGGGCATCCTGCCGCCAGGCGGCCCCGATGTGGCCCTCGCCGCCCCGGAGACCGCTCCGTATCCGTGGACCAGTTTTCGGGGGTCACGTCAAGAACGATCGATGATCGGGAGCACGAGGAGGATAGTATTCCGGGTGCTCAAATCGTCTCAGCAATTGACCGGTCTCGGGATGGTGGACATCAGTCCATCTCAGCAATCTCAGAGACGGCGTTTGACAGCCCTTGCACTTGAGAATTTCCCACCGCTCTTGCTTCTCAAAACCTCGTTCGCAGGTCAGGAGGATGTCGTACCACGGCCAACCTTGGTTGAGAAGCTTCGAAGTCGTCATTTCTTCTTCTGGATACAGTTCTTGATGATGGCTGCCTGGGGTACTGAGCCAGTCCTCCAAGCCTTCGATCACATCGTCAACCTCATCGTCGGGCGACCACTCGACAGGTTGGGTAATCCATTGCCAACCATCCTCAGGAACTGGCCATCCCAATCTTCGTTCGAAATAAAAAGCGACACTCTCCCTTAGGATCTGTGATTCATAGTCCGGATAGGGATCGATGGCTGGAGTACCAGGCGGGTGCGTATAGGTTCCCTTTATGGAGTGATCCGTAGTTTGATTGCAGGAATTGCAGACGTTTCTGACAGACGACGGAGTCTCGGTCATCTTGTGTTTCTCTCTCACTTGCCGTGTTGGGTCTCGGATCGGACTTGACTATCGATCGATGGGGATGGCCCCGAGCTGCCGAAATAACCCCAGGCGATCGAATTCGACCCAGTCCTCGGCTAGCTTGCCATCGGCGAAGCGGCCGATGATCACGGCCGTCCAGGTCGCTTTGCGGCCGCTCGCGGCGATGCCCGCCCAGTCGCCGCGCTGGGTGCCATGCCAGGTGCCGCGCCACACGCCTTTGTCGGCGACGAAAAAGCAGTCGTCCAATCGGTAGGTCAGGTCCGGGAAGGCGGCGAAGAAGTCGCCCATCGCCGCTTTCCAGGCCGGGATGCCGTGCAGGGTTTGCATGCCCAGCCAATGGGAGGCGAGATCGGCGGCCAGGTACGTTTCCAGTCCGTTCAGGTTGTGGCCGTTGAAGACGTCTTCCAGGTAGCGACGGATCAACGCTTCGTGTTGGGACGGGGTCTGACTCCGCGTCGGGGTTGGACCGACTTCTGCGCCTGGCATGGCTGCAAACTCCTGCATTGTCGAATCGTGCTGGTGGATCCGCGAGCGCGGCACTCAGCACGAGCACGCTGCTCCCGCTCCCATTGTCGCAAGTTCCGCGCGGGCCAGATTGGCGATCGCAAGATCGAGCCTCGGGAAGTCCCGGTCTCCAAGAATCCATGCCGCAGAAAGTCCCGTGAACGCCAGCGTCCATTGCAGCAGGCGGACCTGGTCCAGTTCCGCCTCCTTAGCGACGACGGTGACCTGATGCGCGAACCGACCCGGCACCAACGCGGTTTCCTCGTCCGGGTTGCGCAGGAGATTGACGAAATCGAAGGTGCGTTCGCCGAGCAGTCCTTTCGGGTCGATGGCCAGCCAGCCGCGTGGGCCGAAGTCCAGCACGTTGCCGTGGTGGATGTCGCCGTGTAGGACGACGATGTCCCATTGGTTGGCGAGCAATGTGGCCGCCATCGCCGCTGCCTGGGCCAGGATGCCGCCGTAGCGCGTAGCGGCCGGTTCGAGCTCCCGAAACCATTCTTGCAACGGGACGACCGACGATGGCAACGGCCGGGAGCGCGGTTCATGAAGCCGAGCTGCCGCAGCGCAGAGGATGCGCGTCGCCTCGTCGTCGCGGCCGGAGTGGGCCATCTCCGTCAGCGACCGCTCACCGGTGGCGCGCTCCATGAGCAGGGCATCGCCCTCGTGGGCCAGGACGCAGGCCGCGCCCTCCCCGTCCCACCACGCCATGATGTCGGCTCCGCTCCGCTCTTCCGGCTCCGTGGTGAACTTCAGGATGGCCGGCGCCTCGCCTGAGCGCACTGGGAGCAGCCGGCTGCTGTGGGTCACGATCGGTTCGCCATCCGGCGTCAGATGCCAACGGCGCAGAAACGTGTCGAACATGGCGGCTGCATGGGGATCGCCGTGCGTCAGTGGGGCCATCCTTTCAATATGCAATATGCGATACCCTGCCGTGGGATTCTGCCCGCGGCGATCTTGACCGAAGGAGTATCGATTTTCCGATGAAAGTGGTGCTGACGATTACCGAAGGCTCCCCGCATTTCAACCTGCTCGACGATCTGGATCTGCCGGGGTTGCAGATCGTGACGGTCACGTCGCCGGAGGAACTGGCGGCGGAGATTGTCGATGCCGACGTGTTCTACGGGTTCCCCAGCGCCGAACTTCTGCAACGGGGGAAGGCGCTGCGCTGGATTCAGTCTCCCAGCGCGGGGGTGAACTACCTCCAGAACCTGACCGAGTTGGTGCAGAACGACATCGTGCTCACCAACACGCGCGGCGCGCACGGGCCCTCGATCGGCGAGCACACGTTTGCCCTGCTTTTTGCGCTGACGCGTCACATCCCGGAGAGCATCCACGCGCAGCGGAAACACTACTGGGCGCGGCCCGAGCTGTATCGCACCAGCCGCGAGATGCGCGGGTTGACGATGGGCATCGTCGGGTTCGGCGCGATCGGGCGGGCGGTGGCGCAGCGGGCCAAGGGATTCGACATGGAGATCCTGGCGGTCGACCCGCACCCGGACCCCGGCGCGCCGTTCGTGACCGAGACCTGGGGGATGGAGCGGTTGGGCGATCTGCTGGAGCAGTCTGACGTGGTGGTAGTGGCCGCGCCGCTGACGGCAGAGTCGTATCACCTGCTGGACGCCGCGGCGCTGGCGCGAATGAAGCCAGACGCCTACCTGATCGTCGTCTCTCGCGGCGGCATTGTCGACGAGGAGGCGCTGGCCGATGCACTGGAGGCGGGCAAACTGGCCGGGGCGGGACTCGATGTGACGGAAGTCGAGCCGCTTTCTTCCGAGAGCCGGCTGTGGGATGCACCCAACACCGTCATCACCCCGCACACCGCTGGCGATTCGAGCGAGAAGGAGCGGCGCTGCGTCGAGATCCTGCGCGAGAATCTCATCCGTTTTGCGCACGGGGAGACGCTGATGAATCTGGTGGACAAGCAGCGGGGGTATTGACGAGGGTGTCAGGGTGTCAGGGTGTCAGGGTGTCATGGTGTCGGGGGTGAATGCTGGAGGTCGCGTACGGGATCACCTGCGCGCGGGTGTTTGCGGCCACGACGTGAGTGAGAATCGCCATGATGCAAACATCTCAAGCCCCTGACACCCTGACACCCAAACACCCTGACTCCTCCGTCCTGATTGTCGGCGCGGGGCCGACGGGGTTGACGCTGGCGATCGAGCTGGCGCGGCGGGGTATCCCGTTTCGGCTGATCGACCGGGATGCACGGCGGGCGGAGACGTCGCGCGCGATTGGCACCCAGGCGCGCACGATCGAAGTGTTCCGAATCATGGGTATCCCAGAGGCGGCGTTGCAACCGGCCGTCTGGCCGCGAGCGCTGCGCTTCGCCGAGCGGGAGCGCACGCTGGCGCGCATCCCGTTTGCTTCCGAGCCAGGGGCGGGGCCGCGCCTCGCCAGCATGGACGAGTCGGATACCGAGCGTGTGCTGGAAGAACGCCTGTCCCAGCTTGGCGGCCGCGTCGAGCAGAGTACCGAGCTCACCGCGTTTCGAATCGAGGGGGACCGGGTCGCCGCCTCGCTGATGGGGCCGGACGGGGAGTTCCAGGTCGAGACGCAGTTTCTGGTCGGCGCCGATGGGGCGCACAGCACGGTGCGCCGCGGGGCCGGCATCGGGTTCGAGGGAGCGAGCTACCCGGAGCGGTTTCTCCTGGCCGACATCGATATCGATTGGGAACTGTCCCACGACGAAGGCCACGTCTGGATCGGCAACGATGGCCTGGTGGCGGTGATCCCGTTGCCCGGAGACCGTCGATTCCGGATTATCGCGCCGCTGGCTCCAAAAGCGTCCGCCACAGAGTACGAGTCCGAAGCGGCCATCGCCGCGGCGGCGGAAGCCCTGTTACGGCAGCGGAGCGGGGTGGCGCTGCGGCGCATCGGTGAGCCAGCCTGGGCGTCGGCGTTCCGTATCCAGCGGCGGCAAGCGACGCACTACCGGGAAGGACCGGTCTTTCTGGCGGGCGACGCGGCCCACGTGCACAGTCCCGTCGGGGGCCAGGGGATGAACACGGGAATCCAGGACGCGTTCAACCTCGGCTGGAAACTGGCGCTGGCGGTGCGTGGTGTCGCCGCTCCGGGGCTCCTCGATACGTACCAGACCGAGCGACATCCCATCGCGCGGAGCGTGCTGCTGGGAACCGACCTGGGCACGCGTCTGGTGCTGGCGCGCAACCCGCTCATGGAGGCGTTCCGGGAGTATGTGATCCCAGCGGCGGTCAGCGTGCCGCCGGTGCGCCGCCGATTACTGGCCGCGATTTCGCAGCTTGGCGTTGGCTATCGCGGCTCTCCCCTCTCGGTCGGCACCGAGGAGGATAGGAGCCGGTGGGGCCAACTACGCCGCGACACAGGCATCAGGCCTGGCGATCGCGACCCCGACGCGCCGGTCATCGACACGGCCAGCGGGAAGGACGTCGCTCTGTTCGATCTCATTTCTGGTGGCTGGATGCTCCTGCTCTTCCCGGGGAAAGGTTCGACACCTGAGCGCGGCGCCGAGCTTGACCGTCTCGCACAGCAGGTGCGGGACACGGTCGGCGACGAGGTACGGAGCTATGTCGTTTTGAGCGCGCCGTTGGGTCAGGAACCGGAGACGGCCACCTTGCTCGATCCGACTGGCGACCTCGGACGGGCACTGGGGGGAGACAGGAGTCTGGTCGCGCTGGTGCGGCCGGATGGGTATCTCGGCTTCCGGGGAGCGGTGGGCCAACCCGGCGAGTTGGTGTCGTACCTGGCCCGGGTGTTCGCCATGCGGATGCGTGGGATCACGGCGGGTTGAGCCGAGATCGCGTGAGACCAATCCGCCTGTTCCCTACCAGCTGCGTGGGGGATGGGAGGCAGACTGACTGATGATCCCGTTCGGAATGGTATGCGGAGTTCCACGTCGACGTCGTTGATCGCGTTAGCCTGAACTGGCGCGGGCGCGAGGAGCAGCCCTGCCAGCACTGTCGCAAGCGAGAGGAGGAGCAAGAGCCGGAGGATGTGCCAAGACACTGGCGGGAATTCACTCAGGCGGCCGCGGCGAGCGGGACGGAGGCGGGGAAGCGCCGAACCCGCTCCAGCTTCTGCCGGGTATCCTTGACGACGCTTTGTGGCGCCGAGATGATCTCACCGCTGGAACGCTTTCAAGTCGTCGGTGCGCGGGCCGAGCGGCCGGCACGGCGCGAGTATAGAGCGGGGGTGATGGGGTGTTAGGGTGTTAGGAATCGTGCGTCGAGGAGTCGTGGGGTCGAGTGGTCGAGCCACGGCCAACATGAGACACCTCCCGCCCTACCACCCCATCACCCTATGACCCTTTCACCCGACCTCGTCTACTCCGTCGAGATAGGCGTCGTGGCCGCGGTGGCCGCCATCCTGGGATCGATGCTGGGGCTGGGGGGCGGCGTTTTTCTGGTGCCGATTCTGACGCTCTTTTTCGGCATCGACCCCAAGCTTGCCGTCGGGGCCAGCGCGGTGGTGGTGGTGACGAACTCGGTGGTGGGATCCACCAATCACCTGCGCATCCGGTTCACGAATCCGCGGTTGGCGATGCTGTTGCAGATAGCCACCGCCGCGGGGGCCATCGCGGGCGCGCTGTACGGGGTGGTGGCCGATCCGCGGGTGATCTACGGGGTCTTCGGTGCGGTGCTGGTTTACGCCGCCGTCTCGATGGTGGCGCGGCGGGAACGCACGGTCACGGCCCCGCCACCGGACACGCCCGATCCGCTGCGGCTGGGCGCGGCCTACCGCGATCCGGCCATTCGGGCGGAGGTCGGCTACATCCCGGTGAATCCCGGTTGGGGGTTGGGGGTCGGGGCCGGGGCCGGAGTGATTTCCGGGATGCTCGGCGTCGGCGGCGGGGTGGTGATGGTGCCGGCCATGAACCTCATCATGCGGGTGCCGGTAAAGGCAGCGGTGGGGACCTCGACGTTCATGGTCGGCATGACCTCGGTGGCGACCGCGTTCGTCTTCTACTCGCAGGGGTTTATCGACCCGACGCTGGTGGTGCCGGCGATCATCGGGGTGTTTCTCGGGGGGCAGATCGGATCGCGGCTGACGCGGCGCATCCGGGCGCAGCGGTTGGCGCTGTTGTTTGCCATCATCCTGCTCTACCTGGGGGCGTCGCTGCTGCTGCGCGCCTTCGGGATCGAGATGCCGGGGCAGGCATGAGTGAGGGCCAGGCGATGCCATCCGACGAGATCACCGGGGCGGAGCCGGTCGAGGTGGAGACGGCGATTCTGGCCGCGCGCACGGAGCGCCTGGCCCCACTCTACGACGCGGCGATCCGCACGTTTGTCTGGGGTTTTCAGCTTGGGGCGGTGCTGCTGGCGCTGGGCGTCGTGGCCGCCCTGGTCAAGGGGGAGCCGCTGGGGCGCGAGGCCGACCCCATCAGCGGGGTGCTGGCCGAGGTGCGCGCCGGCAACGCCTCCGGCATCATCGACCTGGCGATCCTGTGGTTCATGCTGACGCCGGTGGTGGCAGCGGTCGTGGTGGGGGTCAGTTTCTGGCGGCTGGGGGACCGGCGGTATGCGGTGCTGTCGCTGTCGGTGCTGGTGATTCTTGGGGTGAGTATTGCGCTGGCGTTGAATCGGTAGGGCGGGCTGCTGGTCCTGTGATTCGCGTTGCGGCGCGCGGCCCTCACCCCCTGCCCCTCTCTTCCCCTAGCCCCATTGCGATGGGAGAGGGGGGACGCGAGGCGAGCGTCCAGGAAGCATGCCCGCGTTCCCCCTGCTCCCGAGGACGATTACCTGGAACACGGAGGCCTCTGGATGGCGAATGAAACCGTAGCGGACATCGCGCCGATCGCTGTCGTCGTGGCGATGGAATCGGAGTTGCAGCATCTGCTGCGGCGGGTGGCGCCGGTGCGCGAGGTGCTGGATGGACCGTGGCGCGACCGGTTTGTGATGGCGGGAGAGGTGCCGCTAGTCGCGCTCGGCTGTGGGATCGGGATGGTGAATGCCGCGGCGGGAACGGAGCATGTGATAGGGCGGTATGGGCCGCGGGCGGTGTTCAACTTCGGGTGCGTGGGGGCGCATCGGCGGGACATTCTGCCGGGGGATGTGATCATCGGCAGCGGTGCGGTCAACCATGGGGCGGTGCATTTTCTACACGACGGCAGCGAGTATTTTCCGGGGCAGGAGTACCAGTTCGCCGGGGAGACCGTGGCGTTGACGGAGTTGACTACCGATCGGGATCTGCGCGAGGCCACGATTGCCGCCGCTGAGGGGTGGGCGCCAGAACCCTGGCCACGCGGGCTGAATCTGCCGCCGGATGTCGAGCAGCGGGCACCGGAGACGCACGTCGGGCGTGTCGGCTCGGCTGACCAGTGGACGCAGGCGCATCCTCGCCTGGACATGCTCCACGGGCGGCACGGCACGCTGTGCGAGGACATGGAGGCGGCGGCCATCGCCCAGGTCTGCGCCCGCCACGGTGTGCCGTTCATGACGGTGAAAGACGTCTCGAACAACGAGTACCACGTGCTGACGGAACTGGTCGGCGAGATCGATGTGCTGCCGGCGGAGGAAGTGGGTCGGCGGTCGGCGGAGCTGGTGCTGCGGACGTTGGAGCGGATCGGCACGGGCTGAGCTGGCGCGGCGCGATTGGGCCGTCTCGCAATCGCCGGGTGATTGCTGAATACTGCTGGCACACGGTGCGAGTTTTTCAGCATGGCAAGGGTGTCCGGCGATGGCCGAACCGGCGGAGTCGAGACTCTTCAGCGCGCCTCCGATTCCGCGCACCCGGCTCATCGGCCGGGAGACGCGAGCGCGGCCTGGCGCGCGACTTCCTGCTGGATGAAGCGGTCCCGCTGCTGACCTTGACCGGTCCCGGCGGGGTCGGCAAGACCCGCCTGGCGCTGGCATCGCTGGCGACGTCGGCGGACGCCTTCGCGCGACGGCGTCGTCTGGGTCGATCTGGCACCGCTGACCGACCCGGGTCTGGTGGCGGCGACGATTGCCAGCGCCCTCGACGTCGCGCTGACCCCTGGCCGTCCGCCGCGCGACGGATCTGGCGCGCGCCCTGCGTCCCGCGGCAAACGCTGCTGCTGCTCGACAACTGCGAGCACGTGCTCGGCGAGGCCGCCGCGTTGCTCGGCGGGCTGCTGACGCCTGTCCCGCGCTGCAGGTGCTGGCCACCAGCCGCGCGCCGCTGCGCTTGCACGGCGAACAGCTTCTCCCGGTCGAACCCGCTGCCGCTGCCCGACAGACGAGACGCGCTCCCTGGAGGAGTCTGGCCGAGAACCCCGCCGTCCGCCTCTTTGTCGAGCGCGCCCGCGCCGTCCGCCCCGCGTTTGCCCTGACGCGAGAACTCTGCGGCCACGGTGGCCGCGCTTTGCCGGCAGCTCGACGGGCTGCCTCTGGCGATTGAGCTGGCGGCCGCGCGCAGCACGCTCCTCTCCCCCGAGGCGCTGCTGGCGCAGATGACCGACCGCTTGCGACTTGCTGCGGGGTGGAGCGCGGGACGTGCCGCTCCGCCATCAGCAGCTCCACGACACCATCGCCTGGAGCTATGCCTTGCTGCGGCCGGAAGCGCGGGGCCTGTTCCGGCGTCTGGCGGTCTTCACCGGCGGGTTCACGCTCGATGCGGTGCGGGCCGTGGCCGGCGACACGGACGACGACGTCCTGGAGACGCTGGACGCGCTGGTCGAGCAAAGTCTGGTGCGCCGGTTGGAGCAGACGGACGCCGCGGGTGAGCCGCGCCTGGCCATGCTGGAGAGCATCCACGCCTTCGCCGTAGGAGCGCCTCGCCGAGGAAGGTGGCGAAACCGCCGTCGTTCGCGGGCGCCACGCGGTCTACTACCGCGACCTCGTGGAACGGCTGGATGCGGACGTCGTGGCCTTTCTACCGGACGGACATCTGGTACTCGACCGGCTCGAGCTCGACCAGCCGAACCTGCGTCTGGCGCTGGCGTGGTTTGCGGAGAACGGCGACGACGAGTCGCTGCTGCGCCTGGCGAGTGCGTTGCACTACTTCTGGCAGGTGCGGGGCGGGATGGCGGAAGGGATGGTCTGGCTGGAGCGCGCGCTGGAGAGGGCCGGGATATTCCGCCTCGAGTGCGCGCGGCGGGGCTCGTCGCCCTGGCTGGACTGCTGAGGGCACAAGGGGAGGCCGCGCGGGCGCTGCCGCTCTGCCTCGAGGGATTGCGCCTGGCGCGGCAGATCGCCGATCCGCGCGGCATCGCATTGGCGGCGCAGCGGTGCAGCCTGCTGGCGCGGCAACGGGGGATTTCGCCGAAGCAGCCGTGTACGAACCGAATCGCTGGCCGCGCTCGACGCATTGCCTAGCGAAGCGTGGGCGGCGCGGGCGGCCAGCACCGTGCTCGGGCCACGTCCCCCTGGGACAGGGCGATCTTGATGAGGCAGAGCGGCAGTTCCAGGAGGCGATCGCCCTCCAGATCGCGCCCTCGGATACGAACCGGGTACGAGCCATCCCTATGCCTGCTTTCCGCTCATCGGGCTGGGCGACGTGTCGCGCGGCCGAGGCGACCCGGTTTCGGCGCTAGCGCGCTATCAAGAGGGCCTGAAGCATGCCTGGCGATTCGGCGAAGCGCCACCGATTGTCTATGCCCTGGGTGGGGTGGCCGGAGGCCTGGCCGCGGCGGGGCGATGGCAGATGGCGGCGCGGCTGTTCGGGGCAACGGAGGCGCTCTGCGAGCGTTCCGGACTCCCCTTCGGTCCGGCGGCGATGGACCGGCAACGCGCCCTGGGGCTCCCCGAACCGTGGCAGCGGGGCGATGAAGAGGTCGGTCTCGATGCGCCGCTGCGGCACGCCGTGGCGGGACGAGTACCTATCACCCTGGCGGCTTGCCGGACGCGGAAGCCGCCCGCCAGTTCTGGGCAGCAGGTCGAGCGCTGGCGGCAGCAGATGCCGTCGCCGAGGCGCTGGCACTCGATCCAGCCGCCCCTGCCCCGCCCCCTTCGGCCGTGCCGGTGTCCCCGCCTCCGGCGCCCGTCGACGCCCTGTGGATCGGCGGCGGGTTGGGCAGCGACCTCACCCGCCGCGAGCGGGAGGTGCTGGCCCTCCTCTGCCAGCGACTGACCGACCCGGAAATCGCCGATCGCCTTTTCCTCAGCCCCCGCACCGCTTCCAAGCACGTGGGCAATATTCTGGGCAAGCTCGGGGCGAGCAACCGGCGCGAGGTGGCTGCGATCGCAGTTCGGCACGGGCTGGTCTGAGCGGCCCTCACCCCATAGCAACCCTCACCCCAACCCCTCGAACGACCCTCACCCCAACCCTTCTTCCATTGCGATGGGAGAGGGGCTTTTTCGCGCGAGAGCGGGGCGACCACCCCGCCCGTCGGCGGCCGCTGCCCCCTCTCATGCATATCACCCCTGAGCCACGCGGCACTCCCGAAAACTACGCAGGTTTCTACGTAAGTCCTACGCCCGACGTTACGCGCCCCGCCACCCATGATGAGAGCGTGCCAGACGGACCTGGCGCCGGACTCCGGAAGCCCGGGGCCCGCGGACCAGCAGCCGAGAGAAGGAGACCTGCGATGACTACGTTCCCTCATTCCCCCGTCGCCGTCCAGACCGTCGTTCCAGGTTCGACACGCCCGAAGGAGCACGCCATGACCGCCATGACAACCGCCATCCAGACCCTGTACATCTCGTTGCTGCTCGATCGCCGGGCGCAGGCCGCCGTGGCGATCACCCTCGCCTTGCTGGCCGGTCTGGTGCTCGGCCCGGGCGGGGCCGAGGCCGGGGTGAACCAGGGATGCCGGGCGATCATCACCGGCCGGTGCTAGCTGGAAAAGCCCTTGGCGCTCGTCGCCAGCGCGGGACGCGGTCCCGCGACCAATTGTTTGCCTCGACATCGAAAAGGAAACTCCCATGCGCCACCCGAACATCGTCATCGTCGCCCTCGTTGCCGCTTCGCCATTGCCGCCCTCCCCATGGGCCGAGCGCAGGCCGCGCAGCAGGCCAGCCCCGTCACCGCCGAGACCGGCGGAGCGCTGTACGCCTTCGACAGCGGCCCAGACGGCTTCTTCACCAAGACCTACTTCTACGACACGGGCGCGGAGGTCGTCGCCTTCGACGCCCAGTTCACCCCAGGGCTGGCCGAGGCCGCCCTCGCCTGGCTGGGCGAGCAAACCGACAGCCCGGTGACGCACCTGGTGATCACCCATCCCAACCCCGACAAGTTCAACGGCCTGAGCGCGTTTCCAGGACGCGGGGGCCGAGGTGATCGCCTCCGAGGCCACCGCTGCGGCCATGCCGGGGGTCCACGACTACAAGCGGGCCTTCTTCGTCGGGGCCGGGATGTTTACGGAAGCCACGTATCCCGCACTCGGCGAGGTCGATGAGACCTTCTCCGGGGAGATGACGCTGGACCTGGACGAGGGCAAGACCGTCGAGTTGTCCGAGCTCAGCGAGCCGGGGGTCAGCTCGACGCAAACCGTGGCCTTCATCCCCGAGATGGACGCGCTGGTCGTCGGCGACCTGGTCCACCACAACCTGCACGCCTGGCTGGAAGGCGGCATCGTGGCGGGCCAGGCCACCCCGACCCTGGATGGGTGGATTGGCCGATTTGCACGAACTGGAGAGCACATTCGCGGCTGAGCCGGAGCCGACGGTGTACGGGGGGCGAGGGGACGCCGCCCCGCTCTCCGAGGCGGTGGCCGCCCAGATCGCCTACCTGGAAACCGCGGACCGGATCGTCACCGATTACGTGGCCGGCCTGTGGCACCGCATCCCGAGCAACTCAGCGGCCCGGAGGCCGGCGAGCACTACGCCGCCATCCAGGCGGCGCTGGTGGAGGCCTTCCCCGAGTACGCCTTTCCCGACATGATCGGCTTCAGCGTCTACGGGCTGGTCAACTCCAAGCTGTAGGGGATGGCCCTCACCCCAACCCCTCTCCCATCGCGATGGGAGAGGGGCTATTTGCGGCCCGAATTCTGGCTTGATCATCGGAAGATGTTGAAGGTGTTGAAGATCTGGGGAGACGGGAACTTTGTCATTACCGCCTGGCCTCGGTCTGTACGGGGACGTGTGGGAGTCTCTCTCTACTCCCCGTAATACTCCAGCAGCCGCACGACGATCCTGCCCGGCGGCGGGGTCCATCTCCATCACCACGTCCGGGTGGCTGGGCAGCAAGAGATCCGCGCCGCCATCCGCCGGGGAGATCACGAACACGTCGTTGGCGCCGGTCTCCATGACGTCGGTGACGCGGCCAAGCCGATTACCTTCCTCGTCGAACGCTTCCAGGCCGATGATCTGGTAGAGGAAATACTCGTTCGCGGCCAAGGGGCGGGCGTCCGTGCCGCGGATGCGCAGCGGTGTGCCGCGCAGACGCTTGACAGTGTCCGGGCGTGGAGACGCCCTGCACGCGCATGAGGGCATTCCCGGCATGCAGCCGCGTCGCCCAGCACGGTGCGCGGCACCGCTTCGTCGCCGAGGTAGATGCGCTTGAGGGTGAGCAGATGCTCGGGGTCGTCGGTTTGCAGGCGGACCTTGAACTCGCCGCGTATCCCGTGCGGGGCGAGGATCGTGCCGACCGTCAACCGTGCGCGCTCGGCGGGGCACATCTCGGATCGGGCCCGGCGGTCTCTGCCAATCGTGGCCGGGTACTCCGAGCTCGGCCGGCCTGCGAGCTGGCCGTCTCGCCGTCTTCCTGCCGCCCTCGCTGCCGCTGCCCGCCCTCGCTGCCGCTGCCCGGCTTCCCGCCATCAGGGAGCGGCGGTTGCGGCTGGGTGCGGCGCCGAGCCGGGGATGCGGTCTCAGTCTTCGATGTCGAGGGAGGCACGGACGTCGTTCCGCGAGCCGGAGATCATCAGCGCGGTGCGCATGGCGCGGGCGATGCGCCCACCGCGACCGATCACCTTGCCCAGCTCGTCTTCCGGCACGCGCAGGGAGATGAAAACGCTGCCGCCGCGCTGGCGGGCCTCGACTTCGACGCTGTCGGGATCGTCGACCAGATTTGTCGCCAGGTAGACGACCAGACCGCGCAACTGCTCGGCGGCGTCGGTGCGGGGGCATCGTCGTAAGTATCGGTCTTCGACCTCTCCGTCATCGTACGGGTCGTAGCCGTTTTCGGCTCAGTTCCCTGCTCGGGGTCGGCCTCGGTCTCGTATGCAGTCTCGTCGTTGCTCGCTTTCCGCCTGGGGATCCATGTGCATGAACTTCGCTCCTGGGGCAGGCGGGGTCGCACGCCGCGGCCGATGCGACGAGAGGCGACCGGTGGCGGCCGCCTCTCGAGTTCTCCGTTCCGTCTGCTCTCGCAACCGAGAGCGTTGCCGGCACTGCAGCCGGACTCGGCTCGTCTGGAGCTACTCGGCGGCCTCGGCGTAGACGCCAGCCTTGCCCAGGATCGAGCGCACGGTGTCGGTCGGTTGCGCGCCGACGGTGATCCAGTGGCGGGCGCGCTCGACGTCGACCTTGATCGTCGCCGGTTCGGTGATCGGATCGTAAAAGCCGACAATCTCGATGAACGCCCCGTCGCGTGGGGCGCGGCTGTCGGCGGCAACGATGCGGTAGCTGGGCCGTTTCTTGGCGCCCATTCGCCGCAAGCGAAGTTTGACCACGCGGAACTGCTCCTCTTCTTCACATTCGCGGTTCGCCGCACACGCCAGCACGGATGCAGGTGGTGGGACCCGGCGGCGCCTTCGTCTGCTGTGCCTGGATGCGGCATCCCCGCCGGTTCACAACCCGGGAGGGAGACACGGCCATATATCCTCGCGCCGGAGCGTGAGAACGCCAGACTATAGCACTCGCCTCGAAGAGGCGTCAAAGATGGCGGGTGGCCGAACCGCGGCCGGGACTCTCGAAATCAGTCCGCCTGGCGCTGTCGCGCGGCGAGACCATCGGCATCGAGCGCAGAGGCACCGCAGGCGACGACCAGGGCCCGCGTCAATCCCGGGGAGAGCCCAAGCCGGGTGGCACGGGTGACGATACGGCGGGGGCCCTGCCGCCGGACCAGGGCTTCGGCAACGACGCGGCTGACTCGCGGGAGACGATCCTCGGCGGGGATCGGGGCGCGCATGGAACACCTACCCTTTCCAGGTTGGTGGGGCGAACCCGGTGGAGGGGGTTCGCCGGCGGGATGCGGGCGCGATCGCGGTATCGCCCCACCCTTCTGCTCCCGATCCTAGAGGCAGGATGGCGTTTTGGCAAGGGGCTTTCCACATAATGTGCAACATCCAAACCGGCTATCGTGCTCCCCGGTGGACACTTGCGGGGCTTATGACAATATGCGCGAAACAGGAGCAGCGCAACGGCGATCGTGACCATGCCGAGCGAGACCACGTGGCCAATCGGCCTGCCCATGCCTCGCACCCGACTCATTGCTCGGGAACCCGAGCGTGCGCTTGGTCGCGCCCTTCTGCTCGAAGAGGCGGTCCCGTTGCTGACCCTGACAGGGCCGGGCGGCGTCGGCAAGACCCGTCTGGCCTTGGCGATCGGCGCCGAGGCGATGGACCAATTTGCCGACGGCATCACCTGGATCGATCTGGCGCCACTCGCCGATCCATCGCTGGTGCCGACGGCGATCTCGCTCGCGCTCAATGTCGCCCCGTCGCCTGGGGAATCCGTCGAGAACGCGCTGATCCGGCACCTGCGTCCGAGTCAGCGGCTGCTTCTGCTTGACAACTGCGAGCACTTGGTGGAGGGAGTAGCCGATCTCGTCGCGCGGCTTCTCCGCGAGTGTCCCGCGCTGCAGGTGCTGGCCACCAGTCGCGCACCGCTGCAGGTGCGCGGCGAGCACGAACTGCCGGTCGATCCGCTTCAGAACCCTCCGGTCGATGCCCGGACGCTGGACACGGTCGGCCAGAGTGCGGCGGTTCGTCTTTTCGTCGAGCGGGTCCGGGCCGTCAGCCCTACGTTCGCCATCGATGCCGCCAACGCGGCGGTCGTGGCCAAGATCTGTCGTGCGCTCGATGGGCTGCCGCTGGCCATCGAGCTGGCCGCCGCCCGCGTCAAGCTGCTCTCGATGGACGAGCTCCTTGGTCAACTGGGCGACCGGCGGCGGATTCTGACGGGTGGTCCGCGCGACGCACCGGCCCGGCAACAGACCATCCACGCCGCGATCAGTTGGAGCCACAACCTGCTCACTCCCGAGGAACAGGCGCTTTTCCGCCGCCTCTCCGTCTTCTCTGGCGGTTTCATCTGGGATGCTATGCGGGCGGTAGCCGATGGCGATGACGTCCTGACCACCGATGCGCATTTCACCGCCCTGGCGAATCACCACCTCGTGTACCGCATGGCAGGCGCCGGGGAAGCTCGGTTCTCGATGTTGGAGACGATCCGCGAATTCGGGTGGGCCCAGGTACGGCTGGCGGGCGATGAGGAAGCGGTCCGGGAGCGACATGCCGCGTACTTCGTGCGCCTGGCGGAGGAAGCCCACCCGCATCTGATGGGCGAATACGGCGATCCCAGTGCCTGGATGGCGCGCATGGACGCCGAACTTGGCAACTTTCGTGCCGCGATCGAGTGGCTCCTGGCGCGGGGCGATGGTCTGCGGGCGTTGCAACTGCTGCTCGACATGTGGGGATACACGTCGGCCCGCCCGATGCAGCACGAAATGCACCGGTGGGCTGAGTCCGCCCTGGCGCTGGCGCCGGACGCGCCATCCTTGATCCGTACGGTAGCGCTCACATGTTTGGTCGACCAAGCCGGGCTGACCGGAGACCATGAAGCCGCCCTCGCCATGGCGAAAGAGGCGCTGGCGGCCGCGCGAGTTCTGGATGATGCGCGGCGCCTGGCCCGCGCTCACTTCACCCTTGGGCTTGCCTGGAGTTGGAAGGATGAGTGGGCGCGAGCGGCCGCGGCACATGCCGAGGCCGCGCGGTATTTTCGCCTGATCGACCAGAAGAAGGATTTGGCGATGACCTTGGGCAGCCTGGGTGACTCTCTGCACTGGGCAGGCCATCCAGGCGAGGGGCGAGCATCGCTGGACGAATCCCTAACGATATACCGCGAGACAGACCTCCATCTCGCCAATCCCTATGGTTTCGCCATCACGCTGAACGCGCGGGGACTCCTGGCGTGGGACCAGGGCGATCAGGTTCTGGCCGCCCAGTTGTTTGGCGAGGGCATCGCCGCGGCACGGTCGATTGGCGACGACCGGTCCGTCTTGAGTATGGTCGTTGGTCTGGCCGGCGTGGCGTTGGCGACGGGGCAGCCCGAGCGGGCGGCGCGCCTGCTCGGGGCCGTGGCGGCGGCGCAAGTGGCGACTGGCGTCGTCGGTCTCTGGAGCAACACGCGCATTGAGCGCGTCGAAGCGTCGGCTCGCGCCGCGCTTGGGGACAAGGCGTTCACGGCCGCGTGGGAATTCGGCCGCACAGTTCCCTGGGAGCACGCCGTCGCGAATGCGCTGGCAGTGCTGGAACCCGACGCCTTGCCTTCCGCCCACTTCGTTCCCCCATCGCCCCTCTCGGATCTCACCCGGCGCGAGCGGGACGTGCTGGCGCTGCTCTGCCAGCACCTGACCGACCCGGAGATCGGACACCGTCTCTTCATCAGCAAGCGGACCGTTGAACACCACGTCTCCAGCATCCTCGCCAAACTCGGCGCGGCCAACCGCCGCGACGCCGCGGCGATCGCCGCCCGCCTCGGTTTGCCTTAACCCCCAACTGGGCAAATAGGTATTCGATTGGGTGTCCGATACCCATGCCGCGCTGCGCCCGGCGACGGACGATGCGGGCACGCCAGATCGCTGGTGCCCGGACACCATTCGGTTCCGGGTCGCGCGGGGTGTTGGAGTCCATCATGGTTGTCTCGACCGCGCTTACGCTCATGCTGACGTTAGGGGCGGGACTCGTAGCCCCGGATGGTTGCGAGGTGGTTGCCGTCTGGGAGGACGGTAGTGCCGTCGCCGCCTGTTCCGACGGAAATACCTGGTTCGAATACGACCCCGATATGACTCGGGATGGTCTCTGGTCCATCTCGCGCAGGGAGCCACCTGAACTGGTGGCGCTTCGAGAAGAAACGTCCAAGACCATGAGCCAACGCGATCCAGGCGCCGTGGCGCCAACAACTTGAGTGGATCGCGTCGGGCCGCTCACCACGGCCGGGGATGTGGCGCTGTTTGCGCCAGGCGCTTGTACAATCGATTGCCGCACGAGTAGTTCATCCTCCATCGAGCAGCGGCAATGGCGAAATTGGCTGAAGCAACGGCGCACAGTGCTCCGCCGACTCCGCGCACGCGGTTGATCGGGCGGGAAGCGGAGCGTGCGATGGGTCGGACTCTTCTGCTTGATGAGGCGGTTCCGCTGCTGACGCTGACCGGCCCGGGCGGGGTGGGCAAGACGCGGCTGGCGCTGGCTATCGCGGCCACATCGCGATCGCTTCGCCGATGGTGTGATCTGGGTCGATCTGGCGCCGCTGACCGACGCCCCGCTCGTCGGCGACACGGCAGCCAGGGCAAGCGGGCTCGTCCCTCCGCCGGATCAACCCGCGGACGAGACGGTGATTCGCCATTTGCGCTCTCGGCAGGCGCTGCTGCTGCTGGACAACTGCGAGCATCTCCTGATCGGGGTTGCGCCGTTCGTCGCCCGTCTGCTGGTTGCGTGCCCCGCCGTCCAGGTGCTGGCCACCAGCCGCGCTCCGCTCCGCCTGCGCGGTGAGCACGAGTTGTCCGTCGATCCTCTCCTCCTCCCCAACCCCACTGGGGAAACATCCGAAGAGATTACGACCAACGTTGCGGTGCAGCTCTTCGTCGAGCGGGCGCGTGCTGCCGGCGCGAAGCATGTGAGTGATGGCGCCACCCTGACTGATGTTGTCGAAATCTGCCGCCGGCTCGATGGCTTGCCGCTGGCCATCGAGCTCGCCGCCGGCCGCACGCGGGTGATGTCCTGTCCCGGCATTGCGCGACCGCTTGCAGCGCCACCTGCCGCTGTTGGAAAGCGGGCCGCGCGACGCGCCGGCGCGGCAGCAGACCATTCGCGATACGATCGCCTGGAGCTACGACCTGCTCGATCAAGTACGAGCAAGCATTTTTCGCGCGACTCGCGGTGTTTCTGGCGGCTTCAACCTGGAGGCGGCGGGCGCCGTTGCCGGTGAAGGCAGAGAAGAGGAGCGCTGGCCCTGCTCGATCGTCTGGTCGAGCTCGCACCTGATCCGCCCCATGCCGAACGCCGGCGACGCTCGATTCACCATGCTGGAAACCATCCGCGAATTTGCGCTGGATCGTCTTCGAGAGAACGGCGCCGAGGCGCAGACGCGCAACCGCCACGCGGCCCACTTCAGCGAGTTCGTGACGTCGTTGCAGACCTGGGTTGCGTCCTACCTCCCGCAGTCCCAGCACGATTCTTCTCCACACTCGAAATCGAGTACCTGAATTTGCAAGCGGCCCTCTCGTGGTATCGGGAGACCGGCGCCGTCGGCTCCCTGCTCCAGCTCGGCGGTGAGCTCTTTTTCTTCTGGCAACTGCGGAGCCGCCTGCGCGAGGGGCGCGCGTGGCTAGAATGGGGACTCGCGCAAGACGCCGAAATCCCGGACCCGGCGCGCGCCATGGGTCAACTCGGACTGTCCGGGATTCTGTTCGCCCAGCACGAACTGGCGGGGGCGATGCCGCTGGGCGAGGAAAGTCTCGTCACTTCGGGACCGCGGCGATGTCGCGGGGATCGCGAGGGCGGGCGACCACGCGGCTGCATAGCCTTGTGCCGCCGCGGAGGTGCGAGCGCTGCAGCGGCATACACCGCGGAATCACTGGCCGCGTTGGTGAAGGTGGAGGCGGCGCCGTGGAGCCTCGCGCCACCAGTCATGTGAGGCATTACCTCGGCTGTCTGGCCCGGGGCCAGGGCGATCTCGTTCGCGCCGAGGAATCTTTCGCGCGGTTGTCGAAGAGCAGACGGCGATCGCTCGCGAAGAAGGGACCGAGCACGCGTTTGCCTGTTGGCCCCTGATCGCGCTCGGGGGAGTGTCCGGCACGCGGCGCGGTGCCGGAGGTCTTGCGCTCCTCCAGGATTCGTTGCGACACGCGAACAGGTCGCAGGAGTCGCGGTGCGTCGCACGCCGTGAAGCCATCGCGGGATCCTTGCCTCGTGGGGCGTCAGGCCGAAGCCGCCTGGCTCTTCGGAGCAGCCTAGGCGTTCTGTGAGCGCGAGCGGCTTCGATTTCCTGGGTGAGGTTACCGCCTAGGAAGGGGTCGAATCCCGATCCTGAGGCGTCGGAACGTGGCTACGCCAGTCGGAGTCGGCACCTGTTTCGGCATGGGCAAGCGGAGTCCCCTACCGTCTCTCCCCGCGATGCAGTCGTCGCCGAGAGCTGGGACTCCGGCCGCGCCGCGCCGATCGATCTGGCGGTTCGTTCTGCCCTTAGCATCGACCTCTCGGCCGCCCCCAGGACTGCCCATCGAGTCGGCCGGCACCGCACGCCCCGCCGCTTAGACGGCAAGGCCTCACCCAACGCGAACGCGAAGTCCTGACGTTCCTCTGCGATCGTCTACACCGACCCCGAGATCGCCACGCGCCTGTTCATCAGCCCGCGCACCGCGGAAGGTCATGTGGCGCACATCCTGGCCAAGCTCGGCGTCGAGAATCGCCGGGATGCCGCGGCGATTGCGGCCCGCATGGGTCTCGTGTAAGCGCCGCGGCGGCAAATCGACGGCGCCCCCTCGAGAATCACGTACACCTCCACGTACCCGAACACGTACCTCGTACGGATGTCAACGTCCTGCTCCGCGCCCACGCTATGGGCAGCGGCGGCGCAGCGTAGCGCCGCTGGCAGCGGAGCACGATCATGCAGCAAAGCGCCCTGTGGCTCTCGGGCATGCATCCGGTGTTTGTGACGGCGATCCTGATGGCGACGTTGGGACTCGGGTCGCTGACCGTGGCGTTCCTGGACAATGGGGATGCCCCGTGGTCAGCGGTGAGGGTCGCCCCGCCGGCCGGACACGAACGGCAGCGGCAGGCCGGTGCGCAACGAACACTGTCTGACTACGCCGCGGTCAGACCGCCAACATGCCAACCGCACCGGCTCATGTGCGCGGGGCCCGAATCGACGGCGACAACGGCATCGCATGGTCGTCGCGGGAAGGGCGAGAAGGTCAAACCGGGCCTGGTGAGCGCGAGATATTTCTCTTTGGCAGCGCCGCGGTGGCGCACAGGCGGGTCTGGGTTCAGGAGTTCGTGGAGATCCCTCCAGCGGCGGATTTTCAGATGATCGCCTCGACATCGCCATATCCGTAAGCGAGCGAGCGGCAAGGCCGCCCGTCACGATGCGATCGTCACCAGTGCCCCGCTCCTCGTATTCCGTGATCACCGCCACCTTTTCCGCCGAGGCCGAACCGGGGTCGAACTCGTACCCCAGCCACTCATCCACCAGCCGCTTGGCCAGTTCCGGCCCGACCACGCGGGCGCCAAGCGTCAGAATCTGGCAGTCGTTGGAGAGGATGGAGCGCTCGACGGAGTAGGAATCGTGGGCGACGGTGGCGCGGATACCCGGCACCTTGTTGGCGCTGATGGCCATGCCGATGCCGGTGCCACAGACGAGGAGCCCTCGTCGCGCTTCGCCCCGCGCCACGGCCTGGGCCACGTCGAGCCCGACGTGGGGATAGGCTGTGTCGTCGGAGGCGTCCGGGACGCCGAAATCGACGACGTCGACGCGGGGGTCGGTCTCCAGTTGCTTCTTCAGCGTGTTCTTCAGGTCGGCGCCGGCGTTGTCGGCGCCGATGGCGACGGTGTAGCGATCAGCGGGCATGGCATCGTTCCTTATGTCGTGTCCTAGGCTTTCTGGAGGCAGGCCTGTCTCATGCTGATGCAGGAGGCATCTTGGCGCAAGGGACGTGCCTGTTTGCGAGCGCCGAGATTCCTCTGTACGTTTCCTCGGAATGACACGAATGGTGCGTCGCGATGTGCCGGAATCGTCACTTCCGAAAAGCCGGCCCCGAAGGCGTGCAGGACATGGTAGATCGATGTCGCGCCCGCGTCCTGGACGCCGCGGGAGCGCTCGCCGAGGCGGGAGGCGCGGCCACGGCGGCTGATCATGTCGACCGTGGAGAGCATCCCTGTCGCGGCGGCGGGCAATGCCGCCGCCCACGCCTGGGGGATGCTGGCCCCGCTGGCGGCGGACTGGGTGAGGGCGGCGCTGAATGGGCGCCAGGGTGTCGACCATGGTCTTGTCGCCCGGTTGGGCCTGGCCCAGGCGTTGCAGGGTGGCCAGTGCCTGCTCCTGCGCCACGGCCATTGCGGCGGCGTCGACTGACTCGTCCCGGTCGGGCAACCCGATGCCGATGGCGATGAGCCAAGCGCCCACGAGTGCGCCGGAGGCGCCGCCGGCCGCGTTCTGAAACGCGGTGCCCCCGCGGACGAACGTTTGCCGCGCCGTCCCGTCGAACCCCTGGATGGCTCCCACGGCGGCGCGCAGGCCGCGGACCATGCCCGCGCCGTGATCGCCGTCGCCGGCCGCGGCGTCGAGCCGGCCCAACTCGGCCTCGATCTCCTCGATGGTCGTCAGCGCGTGACGCAGTGCGGCGCGGGCTTGTTCCCCCGCCTTGCCACCGGGAGTGCTGTCGTCCGCGGATTCTGCTTGCGTCGCGGATGTGCCGGCACTGCCGCACTCGCCGACACGGCGACGGTGAACTGCCATCCGGCGACATCGGGGCCGATGCTGGTGAATGCCGGCGAAGATGCCGTGGCGTCGAGGAGCGGTTTCAGGTCGTCGTCGAGCCAGAATAGCGACAACGACATGCCGGCCATGTCCAGCGAGGTGACGAATTCGCCGATGAGCGGGTTGTACGGCTGGATGCCCTGCCCTGGCGAGCAGCCGCGGTGACGTCGTTGTAGAAGACAAACATCTCCTCGTATTTCGTGCCGCCGAGCCCGTTGACGAGCACCGCGACCTCGCTGCCCGCGCCCGCAGGAGCCTCGGCCAGCAGGGTTTTGACGAGCATGGCCGCGATCTCGCGCGAGGTCATTTGCTCGGCCACGCGCACGCCCGGTTCGCCGTGGATACCGAGGCCAATCTCCATCTGTCCCGGCGCGACGGTGAAGAGCGGTTCGGCCTGACCCGGCACGGTGCAGCCGGCGAAGGCCACCCCGGCGGTGCGCACCCGCTCGTTCGCGTGGCGGGTGAGGCGCTCGACGTCATCAAGGCTGTCGCCGCGCGCGGCCGAGGCGCCCGCGCTCTTGAAGACGTAGAAGCCGCCGGCGATGCCGCGGCGCCGGTCGGCTTCGTCCGGGCTGGCGGAGAGGACGTCGTCGGTGACCAGTACGGTGCGGGCGTCGATCCCCTCGGCATGGAGGCGGGTCTCGGCCATGGCGAAGTTCATGACGTCGCCGCTGTAGTTGCCGAAGGTGAAGAGGATTCCGGCGCCGCCATCGACGGCTTTGGCCACCCGATAGCACTGTTCGCCGGGGGGCGAGGTAAAAACGTCGCCGATGGCGGCGCCTGAGGCCAGTCCCTGCCCGACCAACCCATAAAACGCCGGGTAGTGCCCCGAGCCGCCGCCGACGATCACCGAGACGCGGCCGGGTGCGGGCGCCCCGTTGGCCCGCACCCCGGAGGCGTCCGGGACGCGTTGCAGGTACCGCCCATATGCGGCGACGTACCCTGCGATCATCTCTTCGCGAAAGGCCGATGCCTCGTTGAGCATCCGCGTCACGGCCGGACCCCTCCATGGCGACACGCTCCCGGCGTGCCGCGCCGTTCATGACCAGTACACCTGTGCACAGGATGATCGCACAGGCGCGGTGTCGATCAGACGCCCGTGTCATTCGTCTCTTGTTGAAATGCCACGGCACGGTCCTCATCAGTCGTCAAAAAATTCGACGCAGGCGAGCAATGCGTCGTCGTCGCCGAAACTGCCGGCTTTCGTCGCGACGGGGAGACCGGGAGCGGTTCCGCCTGCAAGCACACCCCACGGCTGCCCTGGCGCGATCTCCCCACCCAGCCGGAGCGCCGAGGCATCGAGCGCGGCGCAGATCGCCGCGGCCACATCGCCCCCGGTGAGGACGAGACCGCCGATCGCGCGCCGGACGCGTGGGGCGGAGACGGCTTCGGCCAGGCGCTCCGCGACCGCGCGACCGCCGTGCGGGGATTTCGCAAGCCCGGCCGTCGTCAGCACGGTCGTATGCCCTGAAACCAGGGAGGCTTCCACCGCGCGAACGGCGTCGTCGATCGTCCCCGCGCCGTCGATCACGTCCTGCGTCGGGCAGACGATCGGGATTCCGGATGCGGCCAGGGCGCCAATCTGACGCAGGGTTGCATCGGTCTGGCTGCCGGCGACGACGAGCACCGGGTGAGATCCACGCCGGCGGACAGGGACCAGCGATGAGGCCGGGCGCAACGACAGGGTGCCGGCCAGGGCACGGGCGAAGCCGGCCGTGCCGCACAGCATGCGCAGCGAACTCCCGCTGCTGGCGCGAGCGAGCGAGATCAGGTCGTCGTCGGTTTCGGCGTCGGCGACAACGATACCCGCGGGTTCCGCGTCGAGGAGAGCCGCGAGGTGCTCCGGCCGGTCACGAATCGTGGCCAGGTCGAGGCGCCGAACCGCCGGGGCGCCGTCGCCGGTGAACAGGGCGACAACGTCCGATGCCGCCGCGTCCGCACCGAACGGGCTTTCGGCCAAGGGCACGCCATCCACCAATTGGTAACCACCGACCGTCGTCCGGCCTTCGGCCGGGAACGCGGGCGCGACGAGTACCCGGTTTTCTCCCGCGGTCGCCAGGGTCGCCAGCAGTTCCTGGCGCGGGTTGCCGCGCAGGGCGGAATCGATCTTCTTGTAGATCCACCGCGGACCGCTTCCAAGCTGACCCGAGGTGTGGCGGGCTACCGCCGCGGAGACGACTCGGGCGGCATCCATCCCATCGAGGTCGCGCGTTTCGGTGGAGAGCACGACCACGTCCGCGTCCGGGGTCGCCGCGCCCTGGAGCGGAATGACCGTCGCCAGCCCCCGCGCGGCGAAACGGGCGCCGGTGTCGGCGGCGCCGGTGAGGTCATCGGCGACGATCAGCAGGCGCCACATGGCCCCTAGCCCGAGGGTGGCACGTCGGAACGCTCGCGGGCGTGCGCCATCTGCACGGCGATGTCGATGGCGGCCAGCATGCTCGATTCGCTGGCGACCCCCGTGCCGGCGATGTCGAAAGCGGTGCCGTGGTCGACAGAGGTGCGGATGATGGGCAACCCGTAGCTGACGTTGACTCCCGAGTCGAAGGCCAGCAGCTTCATCGGGATGTGCCCCTGATCGTGGTACTGGGCGACGACGACGTCGTAGGCGCCTTTGGTGGCGCGCAGAAAAACGGTGTCGGGGGGTTGCGGGTCGCTGACGTCGAGTCCTCGAGAGCGGGCGGCCCGGATCGCCGGTTCGATCCGGGTCGCTTCCTCGTCGCCGAAGAGGCCCCCCTCGCTCGCGTGAGGATTGAGTCCGGCGACGCCGATGCGCGGGCGGGCGATGCCGAGCGCCTGGCAGGCGTCGTGGGCGAGCTGGATGACGGCTTCGACCCGCTCCGGTGTCACGCGGGCGATGGCATCCGCCAGCCCCACGTGTGTGCTGACGTGGACGATGCGCAGGTTCGGGCCGACGAGGAGCATGCTGACGCGTTCGGCGCCGGTGCGCTCGGTCAGCAACTCGGTATGGCCGGCGTAGTCGTGGCCGGCCATATTCATGGCCGCCTTGTTGAGCGGTGCTGTGACCACGGCGTCGACGGCACCTTCCATAGCCAGATCGCAGGCGCGGAAGACGTATTCGACCGCGGCCGCGCCCGCGGTGGCGCTCACCTCCCCCACCGGGGTTTCGTCCGGTGGGGCATTTTCCAGATCGAGAAACGTGACCGCATCCGGTTCGTAGACGCCTTCGGCGGCATCGTTGACGATGTCAAGTTCGACGGACTGGCCGAGGCACTCCGCGGCGCGTTCCAGGATGCGGCGGTCGCCGATCACCAGAGGGCGGCTGCTTTCGTACACGTCCGTGTGGGTGAGCGCCTTGAGCACGACCTCGGGACCGATGCCGGCGGGGTCGCCGAGGGTGACGGCCAGCAGGGGACGATCGTCGCCGGTCATGATGAATCTCCCCTCCGAAAGCCTCTGGTGTTGGGCCGATCATCGCACAGACCCGCACTCCTATGCGGCGCCGGCGCCGGCACGTATGCGCCGCCGGCCTCTCGCCTCGTATTGCCCCTACTCCCTCCTCGCGATACGCTCCCGCCATGAGCGAACTCGGCGCCTTCGTCATGGTTATCGTGATCGCCATCATGCTGGCGTTGCTCGGGCTGGCGGTCGTGCGCCGCGTCGTCTCCCACGAGCGGTTGGCCCGCCACACCGACGTTGCTGGTTATGTCTATGCGGTGATCGGGGTAATCTACGCCGTCATCCTGGCGCAGGTCGTCGTCGCCGCCTGGGAGGAGTACCGCGACGCCCGTGCCGTGGCCGCCGCAGAGGCAAACGCGGTGCTCAACCTGGCGCGGCTGGCCCAGGTCTGGCCGGACGAGGACCGCATCCGCGTCGAAGAAGCTCTGGACGCCTACGCCCGGAACGTCATCGACATCGAATGGCCGGCCATGGCCCAGGGACAGTTTGGCCCCACGGTGGAGACCGCGCTCGTCCATCGCCTCTGGCATGCCGTCAATGAAGCCGGGGTAGGCGCGGGAAACGGCAGCCCGAACTACGCCGCGTCGCTGGAGCAACTGGACACGCTGGACGAAGCCCGCCGCAGCCGCGTGCTCCTGGGCGAAGACGCGCTGCCGGAGCCGATGACGCTGACGCTGCTGATCGGGGCCTTTGTCACCGTGGCCTTCTCCTACCTGTTCGCGGTCGACGACGGCTGGCTGCATGGGCTGATGACCGCGGCCCTGGCGATGCTGGTGGCTCTCCTGCTGTTGCTGGAATTCCAGCTCGAAACGCCGTTTGAGGGGATCTCGGCCATCGAGCCGACGGCGATGGAGTTGGTCCGCGCCGAGATCGCCGCGGGGCTCGAGGCCCACGGAGACGGATCATGAGCGACGGCCAAGACATCGCCTTCCTCTTTACGGCCCCGAACGAGCCGATGGCCCGCTTCTGGGAAGAGGTGCTGGTGGACGCGGGGATACCCGTCCTGGTCCGCCCCGGCGGTCCCGGCGCCGGCGGCTGGGGATCCGTGGCGACCTTCTCGCACGATCTTTATGTGCGAAAGAGCGATCTAGACCGGGCGCGGGAGATTGTGGCGGAGGACGACGCCGAGGAGTCGGCGACCGAGGAGTAGCGGCCTCGCGGAGTCGTGCGTAACTTGCAGGTGCGGAGCCGACGTCGCCCGCGTTCCGACCATGCACGAGCCATTACCGAGACCGCGTCTCCAGCCGCGATCGCTCATGGCGAATCAGCCCGGGCGATGCAGGCATCGCCCCTACGGCTGGGTTGGCACTCGGGTCAGAGCCAACGGGCAATGACCGGCGACCGGACCTGCTTCACTCCTCCGCACGGGCCAAGGCCGCGCGAAAGGCGATTCCGTCGAGGCGGCTCTCGACCGTGGGCATGTATTGCACGTACGGCAGTTCCGTTCGCGGGGGCGGCGCGGTCGATTCGGCGGCGAAGCCCCAGGCGACGAAGCCGCCGCCGTCGCGGTGCAGCACGCCGTCGATGACGACGTCGTGGTACGCGAATGGGGAGAACGCCAACTGGTCGAGGACGTCTTCGATCAGGTCGAGGAACAGCTCGGCGAGATCTTCCCCCTCTCCCTGGAGGGGTACGGAACGGTCCGACGGGGCGAAGTCTCGTTCATCGTCGGTGGAAATCTTCAGCACCGCGCGCAGACCGGCCTCCAGCGCGGATCGCACGTCGCTCCCGGAGGCTTCGAGGGTGGCGATCCCTTCGGCGTCCCACGGCGTGGTCGTGAACCGGGCGCTGGGCTTCCTGTGAATGTCGTGCAGCGGTGTTCGATCGCGTTTCGGCATGGCTCGGCCTCCTGCTGCCGAATGGTAACGGCCCATGATCGCGCGATGGCGGGTCCACCCGGGTGGACGGGCGATCGTTCCACGTGGAACCCCAAACCGCATCGTCCCCACGTCCGGACATCCCGCCGGAGCGATCTGGTATTCTCCGCTCGATCCCGGCGTCCCCGCTCCGCCTTCCCACCCCCCTGCGCGGCGAAACGGATGCCGCGCATGGTGCGTTGGAGCCTGCGGAAAGGAGCGTCGGATCGCCGGATGGAACTCTCGATACCGTGGACCATTGCGAGGCCGGTAGCGGACCAGCCGCCCGCCCGCAGGAGTCAGGGGTTGACCTCGGACGATCCGGATCTCGTCGGGCGCGCCCGCGAGGGCGACCAGGTCGCCTTTGCTCGTCTCTTCGAGCAATATCACGCGCCAATCCTCAACTATCTGCATCGCATGGTCGGCGACCGCGCGATGGCGGAAGATCTTACCCAGGACACCTTCATCAAGGCCTACAACGCCCTCCCCTCCACCCGCCCCGACCTGGCCTTCAAGCCCTGGCTCTACCGTATCGCCACCAACACTGCCATCAGCCAGTTGCGGCGACGCAAGATCGTGCAGTGGATTCCGTTCCTGCCCGGCCACGACCACGCGAGCGACCAATCGGTCGAGCGCGCCGTCAGCCGCCGGCAGGACATCGAGCAGACCCTTTCCCGGTTGCCGCAGCATTACGCCGCGGCACTCCTGCTGCGACACTACCAGGGCATGTCGCTGGCCGAAACCGCCGACGCTCTTGGCATCACCGAAAACGCCGCCAAGCTGCGTCTATTCCGGGCGCGCAAGGCCTTCGCCGAGAACTACGGCAGCGCTGAGGCACTTGGCGCCCCAGAGACGTGGGAGGCAAAAGGTGATCTCCCACGACCGCGCGCAGGAACTGATCTCGGCGCGGATGGACGCGCCCCTGACCGCGGCGGAGCACCGGGAACTCAACGCGCACCTCGCCACCTGCGATGCGTGCCGGATTTTCGTGACCAACGCCGACGACCTGGCGCGCGAGCTGCACGTGATGCCGCGCCTCGCGCCGAGCCCGGCGGTTTCCCGCGCGGTGATGGCTGCCATCTCCACCGAAAACACTGGCTGGGGGTGGCTACGCGGAGCGTTGCAGACCCTCTCGTCGCCTGGGATGGCCGTCGCTTCCGGGCTGGCGCTCGTGGTGGCATTGGCCGGCGCCATGCTCATCGCCATGAATGCTCCCGGCGGCGATGGCGACGGCAGCGCCACCGATGCCGAAGCCACCTTCGCCGCGGTTGCGATCCAGCCGCTGCCCACCGAAGTGGCGACCGAAACTCCGGTGCCGGAGCCGACGGCAACCCAACCTCCGGCGCGGACCATCTCCGACCCGGCCACCGAGCCGCCCGGCGAGACACCGACGCCGCGGCCAACCGAAACGCGGGTGCCGATTGCCGCCCGAGCCGAGCCCACCGAGACTCCGGCTATCGAACCCGCGGTGATCGAACAGCCACCGATTCAGCCGGTCGGCGATGAAGAACCCGCGCTGGCGATGGCGCCGGAAGCCGAGGTCGCCCCGGTGGACCCCTCCGCCGACATGGCGCAGGCCGCCGAACCGGTGCAGACCGGCGAAGAGGTCAGCCAGCCGGAGGCCGCGCCAGAGGCGGCGCCAGAGAGTGACATTGCGCCGGAAGCGGCCCCGGAGAACACTGACGACGGCAACGGGCGCCGCGACGGCGGTCGCCGGGACGACGGCGAACAGGCCGCGCCGGAAGAACCGGTCGCCGAGCCGGTGGCGACCGAGGCGGTCCCGGTGCCTGACGAGGCGATCGCGGCGATGGAGAGCGCGGGAGGATCGTCCGACATCGCGCTCCCGCCCGCGCCGATCCTGCCCATGCCGCCCGAGCAGGCCTTCCTGCCGATCACCCCGACGCCGGTGGCCGAAAGCACTCCGTCCCCGGAATCCGACTTGCAGACCGACGCTCCCCAGCTCGCCGAAGTCCCGAACGACGACCTGGGCGTAACCGCCCTGGCCCCGGAGCCGCCAAGCTCGGACGAGGTCGTCAGTGAGCCGGATGTGACGGTTGTCGAGGACGAGAAGATCGGGCAGAAAGAGAAGACGGACAAATCCTCGCGGGACGGCAAATCGCACGAGAACCAGCAGAGCGCCTACGACAACGGCGCCATGGGCTGGTCGATGGCCCCGATCGAGTTGGCGCAGTCGGCCGCGCAACCCCAGACGACCGACGTCGCCGTGGCCACTACGACCCCGGCAGAGACTGGAGCCGTCGCGACGACACCGGAACCCGCCCCGCAGATCGATCCGGCCACCGGGCTCCAGATCCACGCCGCCACGGGTCTGCTCATCGACCCGACCACCGGCTATCTGCTCGATCTCGTTAACGGTCTCGTGTACCACCCCGGCACCGGGTTCCAGGTTCACCCCATAACCGGGTTACTCATCGACCCGGCGACGGGAGCCCAGCTCGACCCGGTGACCCTGGCTGTCGTCATCCCCGCCGGTTTCGGCACGGACTCGCCGAACTACAGCCCCGGCGATCCCGCCATGCGCGGCCAGATCGAAACAACCGTCGACGACACCTATGACAATGCCACCTACAAAGTAATCCCAGGCACGGACGGCCCGGTGCAGCCCGTCGATGAGATCATTGTTCCCACGGAATCGGGCGAAGCGATCGAGGTTGAGTAGCTCCGGGCTATGAGCTATGGGCTTATGGTTTTCAGCTCGCGGGTCGACGATGGCAATGAGCACGCGCCAACCGCTCGTGACTGAAAGCTCATAGCCCATAGCCCGGAGCCCGTGGTACTCTGCGCGCGCCCCCTATCCCCGGTCAGGACACCCGTGAGCGAGATCGCGAGCAGACCGGAGTTCCGGTTCGGCCGCACCATTGTGGCGGCCGTTGTCGGCGACGTGCTGGGGCAAGAGGCGGAGGCGATCGTGGTCGCGGCGAACCGACGCGGCGTCCTGGGGCCACTGGCGACGCCGGGCATCAGCGGGTTGCGTTCCCTGGGCGGCTCCGAGATCGAGCGTCACGCCATGGCCATTGCTCCGCTGGACCTGGGAACCGCGCTCCTCACCGCCGCGTCGGGACTGGAGGAGCGCGGGATTCGCGGCGTCATCCACGCCGTGATCCACCCGGCGCTCGGCGAACGGGCCAGGATCGAGCACGTGCGCCGGGCCGTGCCCCAGGTGTTGCTCGTGGCCTCGAGCAATCGCCTCCGCTCCATCGCCATGCCGCTACTCGGCGTGGAATCGCTGGCGGCCAGGAGCGACGTGGACGCCATGGCGGCGGCGCTCGTCGACGAGCTGGTCGCCACCCTGCGCCGGTCTCTGCCCCGCCTCGACCGCGTCACCATCGTCTGCCGCTTCAGCGAGCAGGCCGACACCGTCGAAACCGCGCTGGCCAGGGCGCGCGAACGCGTGTGGACGCGCGTTTCGTAGCGGGCGGCGCGGTGAGCACCGCTGCCCCGATCATTCCCCGTGCCACGCGTCTCGCCTGGCGGATGGCGCCGCTGGCGGATGGCCGGCGCGTCGATGCCTTCCTGCGCATCTTCGGGGCAGGCACCCTGCCGCTCGGGGTGAACCAGGGCCGGCTCGCCGCGATGGGACTTCCCAGCGACATCACCGCCCGCACCCTGCGCAGGGTGCGGGCGGTCGCCGACTGGGATCTGGGCTGGACCTGGGCGGCGCAGTGGTTCCTGGGTGAATCGCGCACCTTCGAGCGCACCGGGCAGGAGCACGCGGCCGCGATCGCCCAACGCCGCGCCGCCCTGGCCTACCACCTGGCTGGCATGCTGGTCTTCGATGATGCGCGCAAGATCCGCGCGCTGCGCGCGGCCGCCACCTCGCTTTACGTCCGGTCCCTGGCCATCCTGCGGCCGAGCGTGCAACGGGTCGACGTTCCCTGGCGCACCACGCACCTGCCCGGCTTTCTGGCCCTCCCGGAACAGGACGAGGGTCCGGCGCCGCTCGTGGTGCTGCTGAATGGCACATCGACCAGCAAGGAGGAGACCCTGCTCTGGAGCGACGCATTTCTGGCGCATGGGCTGGCCGTGCTGGCGCTCGACTGGCCCGGGAGTGGCGAAAGCGCCCTCACGGTGCCTCCGACCCCGGACTGCGACGATTTCAGCGACGGCGTTTTCTCACTGGCGGCGAATCATCCCGGCATCGATGCGGGCCGCGTGGCGCTGGTTGGCTTCAGTCTGGGCGGCGCGCTGGCGGCCATCACCGCGGCCAACGATCGCCGCATCGGGGCGGTGGTGGCGGTGACGCCGCCGTACGATCCGCGCCCCTGGTTGCACCATGCGCAACCGCTCGTGCGCCGCCACTTGGCGACGCTGGCCGGCGGGGAACGACGGATGTCGCGTCTGGCCGCGGCGTTCGCACTGCCGGGGGTTGTGGAGCGCGTGCGGTGCCCGGTGCTGGTTATCGGCGCTGGCCGCGACGTGATCGCACCCCCGGAGGAGGCGATCCGCTATTGCGCCGCGGCCGGTGAGCGGGGTCTGCTCCTATGGTATCCGGATGGAAGCCACGGGGTGTATGAGGAGCTTCCCGACTGGAGTGCCGAGGCGGCGCGCTGGCTCGTCTCGGTCTTGCTCGAGATTACGCCGTCCACCCAGGTGGACCAGACGTTGGAACCCATCGTGCCATAGGCGACCTGGCGCGCCGAAAGCGTGTCATTCAGACAAAGGCCGAATCTCGTCTCGCGGCGCGTCCGTTCGCGGCTTGCGAGATACCTCGCTGCAAGAAGCTCGGAATGACACCTTCACCGGGTCTCGGCAATCAGCATGCCATGTGATGCTCGCCGCTCTAGTCCAGGCCGATCTCGCTGATGTGCTCCGGGGCGATCGTTAGCTTGACGCGTACCTGGCCGGGCTGGCGGAAGGGGTAGCTCTCCACGCCGAGGTATTTCTGGGCCAGTTCGTCGATGTGCGCGTCGGCTCCATTGGTCGTGATGTCCACGACCCGGCCGCGTACGTTGGCCAGCCGCCAGGCATTCGCCGGATCGACCACGTTGACAGCAACACGCGGATCGCGGCGGATGTTGCGCAGCTTTTGTGCCCCCTCGTAGGTGTTGACCAGGATGTGCTCATCGTCGCCGCTGACCCAGACCTGCGTCAGATGGGGCGAGCCGTCCGACATCAGCGTCGCGTCCTGACAAAATGCCGGTTCGGCGAGGAGTTTCTGGAATCCGGTTGACAGGCGCTTCATTGGTTTTCTCCTTGTCTCGCGATGCCATGACTCGCCGACTCGGGCACTCACATCCGCGACCAAATCCGAGATGACGGCTAAAGGACCGCTCCGGCGCGCCAGTGTTCCACTTCCTCGGTTGCGCGTCCACGTCGAGTGAGCCGGACTTCCTCGAGGCCGCATCGCGCACAGGGCGGCAGGATGGTAACTGGCGACCCGCCAGCCTTCGCGCGCGCTTGACGCCGTATCAGGGCACTCCTACACTCCGGCGCGGTCCCGGCGGCATCGCCCGTCGCGAACCCATGCGGCCAACCTGCCACCTGCCCGTTACGAAGAAACCGTAAACCAGCCGGATCGCGGACGGAATGACCATGGCCAATGACGAGTTGCTCGACGAGATTCGGGAGTTGATCGCCGAGCGGGAGGAGCTCGGCATCCGCGGTCTGACCGACCGTCTCGGCCCGTCCGACTGGGCCGACATCGTGCTTCGCCTCGACGACGACGAGGTCGCGGTTCTGCTGGAATCGATCCCGGACCGCGAAATCCCAGAAATCCTGGAAGAGCTCGATCCGGCCAATGCCGCGGCCATTCTCCGGTTGCAACCCCGCGAAGAAGCCGCCGATCTCCTGGAGGCGATCGACCCGGACGACGCCACCGACATCATCGCCGAACTTCCCTCCGAGGATCGCGAGCAGATCCTGCGCGCGATGGAACCGGACGAAGCGGCCGAGATCCGGGAGCTGTCGGCCTACCCGCCCGACACCGCCGGTGGCCGCATGACCCCCGCCTTCGTGGCCATCTCGCCCGATGTCCGCGCCGACGACGCCGTCGTGCTGCTGCGCCGGGTGGCCGAGGAAGCAGAGACGATACTTTATGTCTACGTGATTGACGAGGTGGAGCGGCTACTCGGGGTGCTGTCGTTGCACAATCTGGTGCTCACCCGCCCCGACACGCCGGTGCAGGACGTGATGGTCTCGGACCCGATCCGGGTCAAGGCGGATGCCGACCAGGAGACGGCGGCGCGTCTGCTGGTGGACATGAACCTGCTCGCCCTGCCGGTCGTGGACGATGATGATCGGCTGCTGGGGATCATTACCCAGGACGATGTGGCCGACGTGATCGAAGAAGAGACGACCGAGGACTTCGAGCGCATCGGCGGTTCGCAGCCGCTGGACATGCCGTACCGCTTCGCCAGTGCCGGGCTGCTGGTGCGGCGGCGCATTGGCTGGCTGCTGTTTCTGTTTCTGGCCGGGCTGCTCACCAGTCAGGTGCTGGAGCATTATTCTGACCGCCTGCGAGGGACCCCGGCACTGATTCCCTATATCCCGCTCATCATCGGCATCGGCGGCAATGTGGGCAGCCAGACCGTGACCACGCTGGTGCGCGCCATCGGCGTGGGAGAAGTGCGCCTCAGCGACATGTGGTGGGTGCTGGCCAAGGAGATGGCCGTCGGGCTCTCGGTCGGATTCATCATGGGTCTGGTCGGGTATATCCGCGTCGGTTTCCCGGAGGGGTTTCAGATCGGGATCGTGGTGGGCTCCACGATCATGCTGGTCGCCCTGTGGTCGGCCACGGTGGCCGCCGTGTTGCCGCTGGTGCTGGAGCGGCTCGGGGTCGACCCGGCCGTCGTTTCCGCGCCGCTGATCACGACCCTGGTCGATGCCACGGGGCTGCTGATCTACATGACCATCGCGGGGTTGGTGTTGTTGCAGTTGTAGGGTGATGGGGTGATGGGGTGATGGGGTGATGGGGGAGGAGTTCACCGAACCTTAGCCGATTCTCCCTGACACCCTGACACCCCAACACCCCATCACCCTCATCACAGCCAGTCGATGCGGCGGAAGAGGGCGACCTCGATGAGGGCGACGATGGCCATGAGGGCGAGGGCGAATGGATACCCGAAACGCCAATCGAGTTCGGGCATGTAGACGAAATTCATGCCGTAGATGCCGGCGATGAGGGTTATTGACATAAGAATGATAGATGATGCGGTGAGGCGTTTGACCACGGTGTTGAGCGAGTAGGAGATCATCGACAGGTTGGCGTCGAGCACGCTGGAGAGCATATCGCGATAAATATCGACAGAGTCGGTCACGCGCAGGAGGTGATCGTAGACGTCCTGGAAATAGGCGATCTCCTCGCGGCCGAAGAGGGGAGGGTCGCGGCGCACCAGCACGTTCATGATGTCGCGCTCGGGGCCGGCCACGCGGCGGATCATGAGCAGATCGCGCCGCAGTTGCAGGATCTCCGCCTGGAGACCCGGCTGGCCGTGAGCCAGGATTGACTCTTCCAGGCCGTCGGCGCGCTCGGCGATCTCGTCGAGTACCGGGAAGTAGCCGTCCACCAGCGAATCGAGCAGGGAATAGAGGAGGAACCCCGGACCGTGGTTGCCTAGCTCGGCGACGTTGGCGCGCCAGCGGTTGGCAGTCTCGGCGATGACCGGCAATCGGCTGTCGTGGAACGTGACCATGTAGTGCGTGCCGAGGAAGATATCGACCTCATGGCCTTCGACGCGGTCGGCTTCCGTGGTCAGGCCATAGAAGACGATGTACTGGTAGCCGTCGTACTGATCGAGCTTTGCTCGCTGCCCGCCCCGTCCCACGTCTTCCAGGGCCAGCGGGTGAAATCCGAACTTCTCCCCGATGTGGGCGATCTCCTCCAGGGTCGGATCGACGACGTCGACCCAAACCGTGGTCTCTTCCCGCTTGATGATCTCCTTGAGGTCTTCGAGACGCGTCTTGGCGACCGGTCCGTCCGGGCCGGCGTGGAGGATGATGTCGATCACGTCCGGTCTCCGGGCGCACGCATGATCCGTCGCATGGCGGCGGAAGCGTAGCAGGCGAACGCCCCTCATCCCCGGCCCTTCTCCCCGTGCGCGGGCTGACAAGGGGAGGTAACGTGCCATCGCGGCCTCTGCCCTCACCCCAACCCCTCTCCCATCGCAATGGGAGAGGGGCTCGCGACGCCGAAATCGGGCGTCACTTGGGAAATACCTCCCCCTGTCAGCGTGCGCGGGGAGAAGGGAGTCCTTGCCTGACAACGCGCCAGGGACAACGAGCCCCTCTCCCTGCGCACCTATCCATTACCCACAAGTCGCGCGGACGCCGCGGCGGGGCGCGGGAGCGGGGCGAAACGACGCGAAAAGGTGGGTAAATCTGGGCACGAACCGCCGTGCCGGCGGGCGGTGCCGGCGGCGACAGCGCCCGTGCGGGCGGCGCGGTGGCGCCCCACGCCGCCAGGTCGGGAACTGGTCGTCGCCCACCAAGCGCGTCCGTACGCGGGTTGGCATTCCGGTTCCTCCGCCTCCCGCCCGCGCACCATCCGGCACCCGACTTGTGGGTAATGGATAGCCCTGCGCACAGGGAGAGGGGTTGGGATGAGGGTTCGTTAGGGGAGGGGAGGTCAGCCGCGGCCGCGGCCTGCGACGAGGCGGCGCAGTTGGGGCCAGACGCCCATGCGGGTGGCGATGTCGATGATGAAGAGGGCCAGTGCCAGGCCGATGGGGATGAACCAGACCGCGCGGTGCTCGCGCAGCGGGCTGCCGGCGGGGGCCGGGGCGTCCCAGAGCGCGGTGGGATCGTCGAGGGAGAGGACGCGGCCGCCGGTGCGGGCGGCGAGGGAGGCCAGCAGTGAGGGGCCGTTGGGCGCCGGCAGCGTTTCCGGCGACGGCGGCACGGTGACCCCCGCGGTTTCGACCAGGGGGCCGCTGGTTCGTTCCTGGCGCACTTCCACCGCGTAGGCGCCTGCCTCGGGGGCGGGCAGGCGCATGGTGTATTCGCCAGGGGCCGTCTGGGTCATCTCCCGCGTGGCGACCGCCTCGCCCGACGCCGAGGTCACGGTGGCGAAGGTGGGCAGGAAGTCGGCGAAATCGCCGCTCTCGCCCGCGGCGGTGACCGTCAGCACCACATCCGCGCCGTCGCGGTGGGTGGCGACGGTGAGGGGGCGCCGCTCCGGATCGGGGAGCGCCCAGCGCACCGCGGCGGCCCAAAACTCGTCATAACCTTCCCACATGGCCCAGGGGGCAGCCAGGTCGGACCCGTTGTCGGCGGTCCAGGCGATGACCCGCCCCAATCCGTACTGCCACTTGGCGAGCACCGGGTCTTCGCGATCGGAGGTGAGGATGACCTGGGCGTCCGGCTTGGCCTCGGCGAAGTCGTAGCCGGCCAGGTCGGGCAGCTCTTCCGGTTTGAACGCGGCCAGGATGGGGCTGGGCGCGACCTGGATGGGGCGGAATCCACCGCGGATCACCGATTGGCTGCCGGCGCTGCGGGCCTCCTCCAGGGTGAGCTGAGGGATTTCCTCGTCGCGGACCGTGAAGTGGTAGCGGCCACCTCCCTCGTCGGCCAGAAAGTTGAGCAAGTCGGTGTCGGCGTCCTCGCCGATGGCGATGGTGGAGAGGGTGGTGCGGTCGCTGAGAGCGTCGTCGAGCAGGCGCTGGTAGCTCTCTCGGGTGCCGGTGCGGGCCTTGCCGTCGGAAAGGAGCACGATGTGGCGGGCGTCGGCCTCGGCGTTGCGGATGGCGTCGAGTCCGACCGAGAGAGCGGGGAGGATCTCGGTGCCGCCGTCCGGTTCGATCGCCTCGATCTTGCGGTCGATGGCGGCCCGGGTCTCTTCGCCTTCGATGGTGGTCAGGTTGACCACCCACTCCTGTCGGTCGTTGAAGACGATGAGCCCGACCTGATCGCCGTCGGCCAGGGAGCGCGCCGCCAGGCGGACAGCCTCTTTGGCCATCTCGATCTTGCCCTGGCCGCCGAGCGGGTCGTAGCCCATGGAGCCCGACTTGTCCATGATCAGCAGCAACGCGACGCGTTGCCGCTCCCGGCCGTCGGTGACCTTGACCGTGACCGGCAGGGCTTCTTCCAGCAGCGTCCCCGCATAGCCGCCAGGACCGTAGGCGGCGGTTCCCCCGATGACGACCAGACCGCGCCCGAGCGACCGGGTCGCTTCGCGCAACCCGGCCACCTGATCGACCGTCATGGCCGTCGCGGGGACGTTGTCGAGCACGAAGCCGTCCCAGGCGCCGAGCTCCGAAAGACGGGAGGGGATACCGGCGGGGTCGGTGACCGTCACTTCCGTGCCGCCCCGCTCCAGGACGCCGCGCATGAGCCCGGCGTCGGCGCCTTCAGGCACGACGAGGAGGATGCGGGGACGGTCGCGGACGACGATGCCGTGCAGCGCTCGGTCGTCATCGGTGCGGCGGTTGGCTTCCGCCTCACCCTGGACGCGGACTTCGAGGGCGTGGAACCCCGGGGCCAGATCGGTGAGGGTGAACGCCTGCGAGGTCAATCCTTCCGAGAGGTCGGTCTCGACCGTCTCCTTGACCTCGCCATCGACCAGCAGCTCGACCGTGGCTGGTCCGCCGCGGCCGGTTTCGACCCCGGCCAGAACGGCCACCGGTTCGCCTTCCCAGGCCGAGGCGGGCGCGGCAACGCCATCGACGCGCAGATCGGCGGCGCTGACCCCCGGCAAGGCGACGACGTCGATGGGCACGCCCTCGGCGCCAGCCTGCGCCGCCTGGTCGATCGCCTGGCCGATGTTTTCGCCGCCGTCCGAGACCAGCACGATGCGGCGCCCACCGCCAAGCGGCAGGGCGCGTCCCAGGCCGAGGGCCGCGTTGATGTCGGTGAAGGCCGGGTCGAGCGTCTCCTGCTCCTGCCCGGAGGTGACGGCCGCGATGCCGCCGGCGAAGTCGCTGGCTGCCCGGGGCGGCACGGAGAGCACCGGTTTGGCGCCGAATTCCACGATGGTGGCGCGGCGTCCCGTGGGTGCCGCGGCCAGCGCGTCCTCCAGCCAGCGATCCGCCACGTCCCGTGCCTCGGCGCCGATGCTTTCCGAGCGGTCGACGACGAAGACGGCGCCCCCCGCGCCCGCGCCGGAGGCGAGCAGCGGTTCGGCCAGTCCGATCGCCAGCAGGGTCACGACCGCCAGCCGCCACACCAGCGCGGCCGGCCGCATTCGGCCGCGACGGAGACCGAACCAGAGCCCCGTCGCCGCCAGGAGCGGAATCAGCAGCAGCAGCCAGAGGGCATCCGGGCGCGCCCAGACCAGGGTGGTCATGCCGCGCTCCCCCGCGCCGGGCGGCGCGCTCCGGCGCGGCGGGCTGGCCACAGCGCCAGACCCCACTCCGCGACGATGACGCCGAGCGCTATCAGCGCCAGCAGCGGCCAGAGATCGACCCGCTCCTGCCGGGGCGCGGCGATGTCGACGCCGGAGGCGTTGGCCAGAACGTTGGCCAGGTCGGGGTTGAGACGCAGGTCCGATTCCCGCGTGTGGCCGGCGTTGACCACGAAGCGCGTCGCACCAAGGACGCGGCCGGACGCATCCCGCTCGGTGACGCCGTAGGCGCCCGCGGCGCCGGTATCGGCGTAGACCACCTCGCGCGAGACGCGCCCACGCGCCGGCTGGTCCTCATCGCCTTGCCGCGGCGGCGCCACGTCGAGATGGACGGGCTCGTCGCTGGGCGGCACGATGTCCACGGAGGCGGTCGCCGCCCGTGGTTCGTACACGAGGGGTTCACCCAGGGGGATCGCCGCCGGGATGCCGTCGGGGGCGAGGGCGCCGATCATGTTGGCGACCAGCACGGGGAAGGCGACCCGCTTCGGGAGATTGGACGCCTCGGGATCGACGGTGAGGACGACCGCCGGGCGGCCGTTGATCGCGCTGCGGTAGAGGAGGGGACCGTCCGCGGACCCGACGATCTCCTCGTCGCCCGCGCCGAGGGTATAGACCGGGGTCGGACCGAATGTGGCACCGGAGAGATCGACCCCTTCCAGCAGCACATCCCCGGCGCGGAGGCGGGTGATCTCGGGATCGGACACACCCTCGCCGGTCGCGAACGGTCCACCCACCGGAGGCGCCACCCAGAGACTGGAGGTGGTGATTCTGTTAAGGGTCTCGGTCGGGGGCGCGGTGCGATCGAAGACGACGAGGTCGTAGGCCCCGGCGGCGATGGCGGCCGCGTTGTCGCTCGGCTCGATGCTGAGTTGGACATTCTCGATGGCGATCAGGGCGCGGGCCAGCGCGCCGGGCAGATCCGAGATCAGCAGGATGCGGGGCGCGATCGAGGTGGTGGCCGCTTCGCCGGGCAGCACGGTGGCGGTGTTGTCGGCGGCGAGCGCGTCGGGTTGCTCGATGCGAACGGTCAGGTCGCTCACCCCGGGGGGCAGGAGCCAACGGAGCGATTCGGAGCCGCCATCCGCGTCCAGCGAAACGTTGGTGCGGCCCATCTCCAGCCCGTCGCCGAGCAATACTACAGCGGTGGTGACCGGTCGCGGTCCGTAATTGACGACCGAGGCATAGAGGCCGGCGGCGCCGCCGCCTTCCGGGTTCGGCCGCGCCGAGATGTCGGTGACGGCCAGGTTGGCGCGCTCGTCCTCCGCGCCATCGCCGCCCGCGATGACGAGCTCGACCGGGGCATCCACCCCCGCCGCGGTCACCGGATCGACAACCGCGGCGCCGTCGCTGATGACGACCGCCTGCCGCTCCAGATTCGGCAGCCGCAGGTCGCCAGCGAGGGACAGGGCAGCATCGAGATCCGCGCGGCCACCCGGTTGATCGATGGTGGCCAGCCGCTCGCGCAGGGCGATGAGGGAGGCGTCGTCGGTGGCGGTAAAGGTAGCGGTGCGGGTGCCCATCAGGATGACGGTGGCCACGTCGCCCTCGCGCAGCGGCAGCAGGCGCGCGATGGTCTCGCGCCGCGCCGCGTCCCAGCGGGACTCGGTGCCGGCTCCCGTGGTGGCGCTCATGCTGGTGGAGCCATCGAGCAGGACGAAGAGGTGCCGCGGCTCGGAGTGCAACCCAGGGGCGAGAGCGGCGAGTTGGGCGGCGGTGGCGGGCCGGGCCAGGGCGATGGCGATGGCCGCGGCGGCAAGAATCTGCAAGATCAACGGCCAGGTGAGTGGTGGGCGGCGCAGGCGGCGGGCATCGGCCGGGCGCGGGTTGGCCGCTGCCCAGAAGCGCAGGGAGGGCGTTGGGCGGCGGGTGGGTGTGGTGTGCCGCATGTGCAGCAGGACGATGATGGGGAGGGCGGCCAGGGCGGCCAGGCCGAGGGGGGCAAGGAGGTTCATGCTACCAGCCCCCGCTCGTGCAGCAGCGACACCGTGACGTCATCGATGCCCCAGGACGTCGAGAGGCGGGCGTACGATGTCTCCTCCTCGGTACAGGCGGTCTCCAGCGCATCCAGCCAGGCGCGCACCGCCGCGGCGTAGCGCCCGGCCACCTCGTCGTCCGGGGAAAGGCGTAGTGTTTCGCCCGATTCGCGGTCGACCAACTCGATGGCGGAGCCGGTCCCGCTGTCATCGCCGTTGAGCCAGGCGGCCGCGGCC
This sequence comes from uncultured Chloroflexia bacterium, assembly GCA_963762985.1. Classification (GTDB taxonomy): domain Bacteria; phylum Chloroflexota; class Chloroflexia; order Thermomicrobiales; family UBA6265; genus JACCXM01. The sequence goes on along the minus strand of CAVXMK010000020.1, from coordinate 16,988 downwards.
TCCGGGGCCACCTCGGCGTCATCGACGATGTGCAGGACCGCGGTCTGCCAGCCGCGCGCGCGCAGATCGTGCAGGGCGATTTGCAGATCCTCCGGTTCTCCGGACAGCAGATCGGAGACGAGCAGAAGCAGACCGGGGCGCGTTCGGGCGTGCGCATAGGCGGCGATGACCGGACCAAGATCGGTGGTCCCCTCGGCTCGCAACCGCCCCAGGTGGCGCAGGACCGGCACCACCTGGGCCCGGCCCTGCACCGGGCCGAAGCGTCTGCCGAGTGTTTCCGCGAACGGCACGATGGCGACCCGGTCGAAACCCCACAATGCCATGTAGGCCAGCGCTCCGCTCAGGCGGCGGGCAGCGGCGAACTTCGTGGGCCGGTCGTCCCCGCCGCGCCAGTCCATCGAAGCGCTGCTGTCGAGCAGGATGTGGACGGACAGCTCGGTAGTGACCTCACTGAGACGCACGAAGAGCCCATCCAGCCGGGCGTAGGTGTTCCAGTCGATGCGCCGGAAATCGTCGCCCTGCGAATAGCGCTTGAAATCGGCGAACTCCGGGGACGTTCCCCGCCGCCGGGAGCGGTGCTCGCCGGCCAGTCCTTCGGTGCGGGCGCGGCCGGCCACCAGCGAGAGGCGACGCAGCCGGGTCAGCGTCGGCTCGTCGAGCAGGAGATCCTCCTCGACGAGATCGGGCGCATTGATGACTGACGTGGGCCGACCGGCGAAGGGCAGTCTTCGCGCGCGCAGCGAGCTGAGCCAGCCTGCCGGGGCGTTCATTCGCCGCCTCCGTTGGAGAAGTAGCGCTCGACGGTTTCCCGGTGCTCGGCGGGGACGCGGTTGGAATCGGGGCCGGCTTGGCCGACTTCGCCCTGCTCGGCGAACCCGGAGCCCGCGGTGATGCCCGCCCCGGAACCGCGCAGCGCCGATCCGCCATCCGAGGAGGTCTGCACCCCCTGATCGCCCGATCCGGAGGGGAGCGCCACCTGATCGCTGGCTCCATCCAGGGCGGAGGGGTCTGCTTCGGCGGCGCCGTCGGAGGTGACGTTCGGGTCTGCCGCGTCCTCACCCATCCCCACGCTCAGGTCGGCGGTCGATGCGCCGGGACCCTCGTCCGCTGATTCGCCGGCTTCGCCCGTGCCGGCTCCGGCGCCCTGCATGGCGGTGGCGGAGTCGCCCTCGCCCTCGGGGCCGCCCTCGTTCTGACTGCCCGCCGCCGCGTCGCCGGGCTGGCCGCTTTCGCCCGCGCCCGGCTGCTCTCCTTCGCCGGGGGCATTCGAGCGCCCTTCGCCCGGCGCGCCCTGCCCCTCCGTGCCGCCGGTGACCTCTTCGCTGGGGGCCGTGGCGTTGCCGCTCTGGCGTGACTGGCCCTGGGATGACGACGAGGTTTCGGCATCGACGCCGCTGCCGGGATCGCCACTGGAGCTCGCGCTGGACGACGTGCTGCCGGGATCGCCCGCCGCCGCCGATTCCGACTGGTCGCCACTGTCGCCGCGCTGGGCCTGGGACTGCTGCGCGCTGCGCATCTGCGAGGCCAGCTCGCCCTGCGGCACGACCTCCTCCCCGGCCTGTTCCACGGCGTCCGCGAGATCGCGCATCTCGGAGCGCGCGGGCTCGTCTCCCTCGCGCAGACCGCTGGCCGCATCACGGGTCGCTTCTTCAAGCCCGTTGGTTTCCGGGTCCATGACGCCGGCGGCCTGGTCCAGATCATCGGCCAGACCCTCGCGGGACCCCTGGGACAGATCGCCAGCCCGAGTGGAGGCTTCGCGAAGCTGCTCGCTGGCGCTGGCGTAGTCGCCGCGGGCAATCTGTTCGGCGGTGGGGCGGGTCAGCGCGTGGTCGGCCAGCGCCTCGGCGAGGGCTTGCAGATCGCGTCGCGCCCGCGAGGAGCGGTCGGATCGTTCCAGCACCTCCTGAACGGTCGGGGGCATGGCCGCGGCTTCCAGCTCGGCGGCGGATGGCTCGGGGTCGACGGGGCGCTCGATGGCCGGGGTGAAAACCGGCACGCTGGCGGTCGCCAACTGCGGGAGTCCGCCACCCAGCCCGCGCAGGAAGGCGAGGGTGGTCAGAAGCAGCGCGCAGAGGACGACAATCACCACCTCGCGCACGGGGATGGCGGGGCGCAGACGGCGATCGTTGCGCAGCGCGGCGATGGCGTTGGCGGCGTCGGCCATTTGCAGGTAGACGACCGGCGCGCGGTCGCCGTCGCCGGGGACGCCCAAGCCGAGATCGTCGAGGGCCGTGCCCAGCCGCTCGTGGAGCCCGAAGGTGCGGTCGAGCATGCGCGCGGTGCGCACGCGGGAAGGTTTGCTCAGGACCGCGAGCACCAGCCCGGCGCCGAGTGTCACCACTCCCGCGGCGATGGCAGGCCGGGGATCGAAGATTGGGCCGCCGAGCACATCGAGGAGCATCAACACCGCGGCGAAGGCGATGGCCAACCAGAGTCCGCGGCAAATGGCCGCCGCGCCGTGACTGACCCAGAGGCGCCGCCGGACACGATCGATACCGGACACGACCGCCTCACCGGCCAGACCGAGCTCGGGCGGGGCCGGAGGGGATCGTTGCGGCAGTGCGGGCACCGGCGCGTCGGACCAGAGCCAATATGGTGCCCAGAAAACGCGCCAGAGGAGAGCAGGGCGCGTGGCGGGGTCGGCCAGCCGCTGCCGGGCATCCTCTATCGCGGCGCGGGTTCGCTCCCACGCCGGAGGCGGCGCCGTCCGAGGCAGCGGGATGGTGCGCTGCATCATCGCCCCCAATCCAGACGCGTTCCACCGCGGGCCCAGAGCCACAGGGCCAGCCAGGCCCCGGTGAGGAGGGCGAGTCCGCCGAAGAGGAGCACCAGCCGCCGCTGGCGGGAGTCGAGCGATTGCAGGACATCGCGCGTCTGCGCCAGACCGTCGTCGTTGCCCAGCCGGGCGTAGCCGGCGCCGGCGTCGAGAGCGGCGGCGCGGGCCATCGGGTAGTCGGCCCAGCGCAACGATTGTTGGCGAGCGAGATCGAGGTCATTACCGGCCTGCACGCCCGCTTGCGCCAGCGCTTCGTAGGCGGCGATCAGCTCCTCCGGCGCCTGGGTCGTGGAAAGGCGGTCGTACTGGGAGCGCGCCTGTTGCAGCAGGGTTTGGGCACGGTCGTAGTCGTGGTGCTCCAGGGCGGCCTGCACCTGGGCCATGAAGGTTTCGGCCTGCAGGCCGGTGTCAGTCTGGCGCAACAGATCGTTGACCTCGGCGATGCCGTCTTCGTCGCCGAGGTCGGTGAAGAGGCGCAGCGATTGCTCCAGCTCGCGGCGAGCCGAGGCGTAGTGTCCGAGGACCAGCAGGTCGCGCGCCGGTTGCAGATCGAAGGCGGCCAGCAGGTTGGAGCGCCAGCCGCCGGTGGTCCAGCGGGGGAGGTTTTCCTCCCATTGGGCTTCCAGTTCGTCCGGTGCGCGGCTGTACGTGGTGCGCAGCACCGCGCGCCAGTCCGGCTCGTCGCCAAGTTCAGTGACGAACTCGCCCAGCACACGTGGGCCGTGCCGGTCGACGAGGAAGGCGACCAAACTGTAGGCGTGGGCCTCCAGCACGGGGGGCGGCACATCGGGGGCGGCGGGGCGGTTCAAGTCGGACCAGGACATCAGGTCGCCCCCGGCGCGGGCGTTCTGCACCAGCGCGGCGTGGCGGGCGAGCTCGGCCGGCGCGGATTGCTCGAAGTAGGCCGCCAGTCCCTCGTCGAACCCGCGCGGGATGCGGCCGGCCGACGCTTCGCGGGCGACGACGTGGGAGAGGGCGTGGCGCAGCGCGTTTTCCGCTTCGAGCGGGGTGCGGCGGCTGAACACGGCCAGGTTGACCGCGATATCGCCCACGCCGGGATTGGCCAGGACATCGGTGGCATCCGGTTCCGGCCAGCGGGCATCGGCAGTGGCGGTGGCAAACGTTGCATCACTCACATAGACGTAAACGTCGATCTGGTCGCGGAGTGACGGCAGGAAGCTCTCAAGCTGGGTGATGCCATCGTCGATGAGCAGGCCCCAGGAGCGCGTAAAGGCCGCCGCGTCGATTTCAGCACCGGGCTCGACGTTGATGCGGGCCCGGTCCGAGGCGGCGCTGGTAAAGCCCGCGGGCGGATCGGCGGGGGGCGGGGGAGGGATGGGCAGCGAGGGAGGCGCGGTCTGCCAGGCGGCAACAGGCGCCGCCCCGCCCATTACGGCGAGCATGACGGCGAGCAGGGCAAGCGACACCCGGGATAGTCGGCACCGCATGGATGCTGGACGACGGCGCGGCGGCACGTGCATGACGCTCTCCCGCGCTGGCGGCGGTTCCGCGCGGCCGGGATGCGACCCGGCACCACCAGCGCTGGTGGAATACTCCCCGCCCGCGAGGTGCGGGTCTCCCGGTTTTCCCGGATTGGCGAGCGGTGGGCGGAGTATAAGTGGGGGCGTGGGCGGGGTGCCAATTTGCGGGTGACGGGTGTCGGGTGTCGGATTGATGGAAAGCCGGCCGAAACCGACGCATGTCTTCGTCACAGCACCTGACACCTGACGCCCGTCACTCGTCACTCTGTTACCAACGCCAGGGCGAACCCGTCGTAGCCCTTGGTGCCGACGGTTTGTATGGCGGTGGCGCTGACGCGCGGTTCGGCGGCGAGGTGATCGAGGAAGCGACGGACGGCCCGGGTGTCCGGGTTGCGGCTGGCGGCGTCAATGACGTTGCCGCCGCGGACGACGTTATCGACGACGATGAGGCTGCCGGGGCGGGAGAGACGCAGCGCCCAGGCAAAGTATTCCGTGTTGTTCTCCTTGTCGGCGTCGATGAACGCGAAATCGAACGGCTCTCCCCCCTCGGCGGCGAGCTGGGGCAATGTCTCCAGCGCAATCCCGACCCGCACCTCGACGACCTCGGCCAGACCGGCGCGGGCGATATTGGCCCGGGCAACCTCGGCGTGGCGGGGATCGGCTTCGAGGCTGACGAGGCGGCCATTTGGCGGGAGAGCCCGCGCCAGCCAGATGGTGCTATAGCCGCCGAGCGTGCCGATTTCCAGAATCCTGCGCGCGCCCATGGCCTGGACCAGCAGATGGAGCAATTTGCCCTGGTTTGGCGTAACGTTGATGGGGGGCAACCCGGCCGCCGCGCTGGTTTCGAGCGCCGCATCCAGACCAGGATCGGGCGCGATCAGCAGATCGGCGAAATAGTGGTCGACGGCGGTCCACTGCTGCTCGGTCATGCGTTTGCCCTTCCACGGGAAGCGAGTCCCGGTCATCACTCTGCGTGGCTGTCGTTAGCGAGGCATTAGCGGCCGGCCCGAGAGGCCTCGTTGCGCTCTCCTGACGTCGATGATAAGCAGATGGTGGTCTGAACGCCGAGACGACTGCCTCGGCACCGAGGAGGAGCAGGAAATGGAGAATGGCATGGTTTCAGGCCGTAGCGACCCGTGCGACGGCCGTCGCCTGGTCGATCTCAGCCACACCGTCGAAGACGGGATGATCACCTACCGCGGGCTGCCGGCGCCGATCGTGTGCGATTTTCTGAGCCGGGAGCAGTCGCGAGCCCACTACGCGGAGGGGACCGAGTTCCACATCGGCAAGATCGATCTGGTCGCCAATACCGGGACGTACGTCGATAGTCCGTTCCACCGGTTTGCGGATGGCGTGGATCTTTCCGAGTTGCCGCTCGAATCGCTTGCCGAGCTGGATAGCGTCGTCGTGCGGGCGAATGACCTGGATCGTCGGGGTATCGGCCCCGATGTGCTCGCCGCCGCTCTCGCCGATGTCAATCCGCGAGGGAAAGCGGTCCTCGTCCACACCGGCTGGGCCAGACACTGGCGCACCGACCGCTATTTCGAGGGACACCCGTTTCTTACTGCCGACGCGGCGGCGTACCTCGTGGCAGCGGGGGCAACGCTGGTGGGGATCGACTCCTACAACACCGACGACACGGACGATGGGCGGCGGCCGGTGCATACGGCGTTGTTGGAAGCCGGGATTCCGATCGTGGAGCACATGCGGGGATTGGAGGCACTGCCGCTCATCGGGTTCCGCTTTTCGGCGGTGCCGGTCAAGGTGAAGGGGATGGGGTCGTTTCCGGTGCGGGCGTATGCGGTGGTGGGTAATGCGGTGATAGGGTGAGCCTTTTCCGACTTCGATGTGCGATCTGTCCATGAACGACTGGGAGCGAGTACGGTGACAAGAATTAGAGTTCTCAATCTGATCTTCACTGCACACGCCGCCAGTGCCCTTGACGAGCGTGACATCCTCCCCGAAGATCTGTACGCCATCCTTGACACCCGCTACGTGGTCACGCGCAACCGCCGTCGCCGTTCCGCATCCCACGTCCTCATTGGGTACGATCTACAGGGACGCTGCCTTGCCGCCCCGATTGCTCCTACCCACGATCCCGGCGTTTGGCGCGTCCTCACCGCCTGGCCATGCAAGCCAAGCGAAGCCGCGAAACTGCGCTAAGGAGGAGTCACGATGACCGAACCTGTCCGCTACGAATCACTAGTCCCGCCGCGCGACGAAGAAGAGCGCGAGCTCATGGACCCCGAGTCTTGGGACTGGGAGAGTACGCAGGAAGGCGAGCCGGCACCGAACGCTGGCGCAATCCTCGAGGTGCGCTTCACGCGTGAGGAGTTCTTCGCCCTCGCCCGCCTGGCGCGAGAGGACGGCCTCAACCCGGTGGAGTTTCTCCGCCAAACCGCGCTTGATCGCATCGCCTCCGGCACGCGCGCGCGTTAGCCACCGGACTCGCTCCACAGAACGCCAATGAGGGCTCCATAGACCAGTTTGCAGTTCACCGCTCACGGCACGTCGATGTTGACCCCGCTTGTTCCCTTCATATTCAGCAACGCTACCTCATCCAGCAGCCGCGCCCGGAACGTCCCCGGCCCGGGATCGCCTTCCGCCGCACGCTCGGCAGCCAGTCCATACGTGGCCAGCCCCAAAGCAGTCTGCAGTGCCGAGTCGTCGCCGGCGGTGGCGAAGATGCCGATGGTGGCGGTGGCCATGCAGCCGGAACCGGTGATCATGGCCAGGAGGGGCGAGCCGTTGCGGACGAGGTAGGTGCGGTCCGGGCCGACGATGACGTCGGTGGGGCCGGTGACGGCGACGGTGACGCCGAAGACGTCGCGAGCGGCCTTCGCGACCTGGAGGGGATCCTCGGAGCCGGTGGCTTCCACCCCGCGCACCTCGCCGGTACCGACGAGGGCGCCGATCTCGCCACGGTTGCCGCGCAGGACGGTGATGGGCAGTTCCCGCAGCAGGCGCAGGGCGCTTTCGGTGCGGAAGGCGGTGGCCCCGGCGCCGACCGGATCGAGGACGATGGGGATGCCTTTGGCGCCGGCCGCGGTCCCGGCCAGGAGCATGGCGTCGATCTCTTCCACTGAGAGGGTGCCGATATTGAGGACCAGTGCCTGGGAGATGCCGGCCATCTCGGCGGCTTCCTGGGGGGCGTAGGCCATGACGGGCAGGGCGCCGAAGGCGAGGGTGAGGTTGGCCGAGTCGTTGGTGACAACGACGTTGGTGATCTGGTGGATGAGCGGCTTGCTCGCCGCGACTCGGTCGAGGGATTCACGGGCGAGAGTTGCGTAGTCCATCATGCCTCCTCAGACACTGACTGGCCCGAGCCAGGCTGCTGCTGTCTGCGGGACAGTATGCCCTCGAAGACGTATGCGAATGACGGCCGGGGAGGAAAAATGTTGACCGGGAAGCGGATCACAACGCGGGAGCACCTGGAGCGGGCGCTCGGCGCCATCGTGGCCCAGGGCGGCGAAGTCGCATTCGCGGCGACAAACGTGGCGACCGGCGAGGAAGTGAGCCGCAACTCCGATCGGGTCATGCCGACCGCCAGCGTCTTCAAGCTGCCGTTGCTGGTGGAGGTTTATCGGCAGGCGGAGGCGGGAACACTCGACTTGGGCGAGCGGGTGACGCTGCGGGCCGAGGACGTCGTCATGGGGTCGGGCATCCTGCGCGATTTCCAACCCGGACTGCAACCGACGCTGCGCGACCTGGCGATGATGATGATCGTCGCCAGCGACAACGGCGCGACGAACGTGCTCCTCGATCGTGTGGGTGGCCCGCAGCGGGTCAACGCCACGATGCGCGAGTTGGGACTGCCGTCGATCGTCATCCACCGCCGGATCGCATTTGGCGAGATCACGACAGCGGGCGATCTGGCGGTGGCCGCGCCGCAAGACCTGATGCGGCTGGCGGCCGCGCTGGCGCGGGAGGATCTGGTTGCCCCGGAGGCATCGCGGGCGATGCTGGCGATCCTGGGGCGGCAACGGTATCTGGAGCAGGTCCCGCGCTTCGTCGCTTACCGGCCGTACGCGGGAGATTTCGGCAAGCGGCAGCAGATCGGCGTCTTCAACAAGACCGGGATGATCGGCGGGTTGCGGGCCGATACGGGGATCTTCGCGCTCGGGCCAGAGGTGAAGATCGCCTACAGCGTGGTCAGCGACACGGGCGAGGATGACACGTACCGGAACGAGCACCCGGCCGACATCACCAACGCGCTGATCGGTCGGGTACTCGTGGAGTACTGGCTGCCGGACGGCTGGAGCCTCGAGGAGGCCGTGTATACGTCGCCGCACGTCGAGGAACTCTTTCGAGCCCTATAGCAATCTCGCCGCCTGTGAGCACCGGATAGCGTCACGTCAGGGAAGGCCTCGGTGGTTAGCCGAGGCCAGGTTGCGATCACATGATCTCGCGAAGGCCGCGATCGGTTCAGGTTCCAGGTGCGTAACAGCCGTCGATGCGGCATTCGAGGTTCGGCCATGAGCAGCATTCGATCTCTTGACCTCCTATCTCGCACCGGACCTGACTCTCCAGACACGGCGGCCAGCATTGCCCCGCCAAGCATTCCATCCCGGCGTCGCCATCGCAGCACGTAAATGAGCCATCCTCTCGTTCGCACGGGAACTCGTGGGACTCACAGTCCTTTTGACACCCGACGGGAGTGCACGTCTCGTCAGTCCGGCAGCACTCGAACCCCCTACCGGCTCGCTCACAGACGCCGCCGCTTCGGCAGCAATCGACGATTCCGGGGGCCAGGTCGTAGCAGACGTCGTCACCCTCACAGCAGATGGCCAGACCCGACGGGCATTCGGCAATGGCCTGCTCCGGTTCGCACTGCATGCAAGCGTTCTCGTGACAACGTCGTCCCTCGCCACAGCAGCTGCCGTCGTCACAGGCGCGGTCGTGGGGACAGCAGCGCGGGGTCAGATCCGGTCGTTTGTTCTGGCACTCGCTGCCTTCAGCGCAGCAGAAGAACAGACCATCGCCCGTGTCGCACTGAGTCTCTCCTGCCGCGCTCTCACAGATGTCGAGGCACTGCCCGAGACGACAGGTCTGGTCCCATTCACAGCAGATGCCATCGCCATTTGCCGGCTTGCACCAAGCGTTACCGTTTTCGCACTTTCGTACACACTTGCCATTGCGGCAAACCGAATCCATGTTGCAGCAGGTCTCATTGCAAAACTGATCTTCTTGGCAACACTGGCCGCCGTTGGTGGTGACGCCACCCCCTGGAATGGCGCGGGTACCCCGTGGGCAGCAAAAGTCGTCGTCCCAGACCCGCTCTGTTGGGCAACACTGGCACTTCCGGTCGTTCGGATTAAATGGGAATGCGGGCCTCGTTCCCGGCGGACAGCATCGGCGAGGCGGGCCCCCACACCCTCCATGTTTGCAAGTCTTCTTCTTTTTCTGCTGCTTCTTGCGCCGCTTGGTGCTTCCTTCCAGACTCGTGGCCTGCCAGCCAGCCGCAGTGAGCGCCCCACCAAGCACGGCGCGCAGCACGGTGCGGCGGGGGCTGGCGACCAGGCGCGCCAGCCCATCGAATTGTGACGGATCCACGTACAGTCTCCAAAAAAACTCACAAAAAAACGCGCCCGGCACTGGGCACGAGCGCGGAGGACACCACGAACTGGCGACGATGCGGTTTTGATCGATGGCCTACCGGCTGACGCGCCGAGTCAAAGGTTACACCGAGAACGTCATGTCGCCGGCCGGACCATGAAGCAGCAACGACCCGCCGTTGATCGTGTAGCTCGTGACCGCGTCGAGCGCCTGCACGAAGGCGTCGCCCAGCGAGTCTTCCGGGCACAGGGCGAGCGTGGAGAGGGTCACGGTGATGTCGATCACGCCGTCGTCGCCGGTCCAGACGCCGGCGGCGCGGTTGCAGTCGGCGCCGACCGCGATCGTGCCATCGGCCATGAACTGCACCGTGTAACGGCCGGGTTCCGCAACAGCGCCCACACCCGGGAACGAGGTCAATGACCACACGAAAGGCGGAATGCCGCTCGCGGCTTGCGGCAGCGGCGCCGCCTGGCCCGCGTCGGCGCGGACGACGCCAAGCACGGCGATCACAACCACCAGAAGGGATATCCGAACGACAGTCATGCGGGCCTTGCCTCTCGTTTCCTGTGCGCGTCGATGCGTCGACACGCTTGGCAGCCGGCGGGCCACAGTTCGTAACGCTCGACAGACCCGGCTGGTTACGGTCCTGCATCGCATACCGCCGCGTAGAGCCCCTCGCGCCACGCACGGGGCGCCGGGCGTTCGAGCGTGGAGAGAAGCTGCGACGGCAAACCGGGGCTCACCCGTCAGCGCAGGATTTTCTCCATGACGATCACGTCCACCCACTGTCCATCCAACCATCCGTGCTGACGATACACGCCAACATTCGTGAACCCGTGCCGCTCATAGAGGCGCATCCCCGCCGCGTTGCCCGGAAAGGCCGCGAGCACAAGTTTGTGGAACGCCAATGCACGCGCCCGCTCCTCCAGCGCGGTCAGGAGGGCGTCGCCGAAGCCGCGGCCCCGCGCCTCCCGGGCCACGTAGACGGAGAAGTCGGCGACGTGGTCGTAGGCGGGGCGGGGGTTGAAGGGGTTGAGCGAGCCCCAGCCCTGGACTGCTCCATCGTCATCGACGGCGACGAGCACCGGGTGGCGCGGGCTGCGCGAAGCCAGCCACTCTGCACGCTCTTCGGGAGTCCGCAATTGCGTTTCCAGCGTGGCGAGGCGGTCTTCGATGCCCTGGTTGTAGATGTGGGCGATCGCCGGAGCGTCGTCCGGGGTTACGTCCCGAATCGGCATCCTGCCCACCGTCAACGTCCAGCCTCCTCGACGGGCAGGATGATGCGGGAGGGATAGGCGCCGCCGTGGTGCAGGGTATTGGCGGCGACCAGCGGGTCGGCCTGGTCTTTGAGCGGGCCAAACTGGTTCATGCTGCGGGCGAACCAGGGGAAATCGCTGGAGGTGACGGAGACGCGGATGCGGTGGCCGGGGAGGAACGCATGGTGGACCGGCCACAGCTCGATTGGGAAACAGGCCGGCTCGCCCGGCGTGAGCGGGGTGGGGTGCTCCAGCGAATCGCGGTAGGACGCACGCAAGCAGCCCTGGCAGACCTTGATCGAGCGGTCCTCCTCGTCGACGTCGGTCAGCTTGACGTGCCACTCCGTGTCGTCGCGGTCGCTGCTGGCCCAGAGTTCGAGTTGCGGCCAGCCGGAGACGATCAGCGGCGCCTGGAGTGGCGCGCTGGTGTAGGTGACCACGTCGTCACGGGCCTCGATTTCGGACATCTCCACCGGCACGTCCTCGATCGGGTAGCGCCTGACGTCCATCCGGGTGGACACGGGGTTGAGGGGATCGTACCGATATGAGCGATTCGGACCCTGGGATTTGGACGGGGTATCGCCCAGCGAACCGTTGGTGCCGTCCCACCCGAGGTAGAGCGAGCGTTCGCCGGTGGCCAGGGGCCATTGTTGCTCGTAGCGCCAGCGGTGGGAGCCTGTTTCCCAGAGGCGCACGGGGGGCGTGTCGAGCGCGCCGGTCTGCTTGCCCTTCAGCCAGTGGTCGAACCAGGCGAGGTGGATGTCGTCCATCTCCAGCGCGGCCTCGGGGCCGCACTCGACCTCGACGTAGGAGGAGTGGGGGTTGCGCGAGTTGACGTGGCTCCAGGGGCCGACGATGAGCCGCTGCCGGTCGCGGGCCGGGGAGGCGGCCATCATCCCCTCATAGTGGTGGAAAGCCCCCAGCAGATCTTCCAGGTCATACCAGCCGGTGACGTGGAGGCAGGGCACGTCAAAGGTGTCGTAGCGGTCGTCGAAGCGAATGGCTTTCCAGAAGTCGTCCAGGGTGTCGTGGTCCATGATGTCGCGCCAGGTCTGGCTGGAGGAGTTGATGAAGTCGCCAATGCTGTCGAGGGGAAGGCGGCTCAGCATCTCGTCCCAGTCGGTCTGGCCCACGCCGTAGAACTCGGTGATGCGGCGGCGCACGATGTAGGCCCACCAGCCGAAGTAGAGTTGGAAGCAGCCGTTGGTGTAGGGAATCTCCTGCTGCCAGCGCCCGGCCGCCGAGGTGGAGACCATGGCCGTCAGGTGGGATGGTCGCTCCGCGGCGGTGGCCCACTGGGTCCAGCCCATGTAGGAGAGACCGGTGGTGCCCACCTTGCCGGTACACCAGGGTTGGGAGGCGACCCACTCGATCGTGTCATGGCCGTCGGGGCCGTCGTTGACCATGGCCCGCCACTCGCCTTCCGATTTGCCGCGTCCGCGGACATCGACAGCGACGTAGGCGTAGCCGTTCTGCTGGTAGAAGCGCCCTTCCGGGGCCACGAACATCCCGGCTTTGTCGTACGGCGTCATGGTCACGATCGCGGGGGCGGGCCGTTCTGCCTCCGTGGGCAGATAGACGTCGGTCGCCAACTCGACGCCGTCGCGCATGGGGATCCCAACTTCGATGACCGGCGTCGGGTTGGCGGCCGCGGCCAACGCGGTGTCCACGAAGCGGTCGTGCGGCGTCTTCGGCGTTTCAGTTGCCAATCCTGGACTCCTTGGCGCGACCCGGCCTCGCGCGGATTGTGCTCAGGGCCGGTGCAGAGCGACTTCAGATCGGGGACGATAGCGGGCAAACTCATGGTGCGCAAGCGCGATCCGTTGCCTCAACCGCCAAACGACCCTCACCCCAACCGCCGCCACACCCAGAGGGTACCCGGCACCCGGCCCTGCGCGCAGGGAGAGGGGCTCGTGTTCCCGAATACCGCGCCAGGAAGCGACTCCCTTCTCCCCGCGCACGGGGACCGGGTACCCCCGGGGTGGCGCCGGGGATGAGGGGCGTTCGACCCACCGTGTTTGCGCCCAAGCGATGACCGCGCTACGATCCCCACGGCTCGCATCTTGGAGATGAACGGCAGTGGTGGCAATGGCGCCCCAAGCGTTGTTGGCGGCGCCGTCGGGTTACGACACCGAGGAGGGAACCGCGATGACAGGACCGCGAAGAAACCGGTTCCAGACGCAGTTCACGACAGTCGATACGGCCCTGGCAGATCGGCAATGGGCCGAGTGGCGAGCGACCCGGCGCGGGGTGCTCAAGTCCGCCGGTCTCACCGCTGGGGCGCTGTCGATTGGCGGGGGGGCGGTTCTAGCCTCGCCGGCGTCGCGGGTTGTCGCCCAGGATGGGGAGCCGAAGTACGGCGGCGCCGTTGCGATGAGTCTCGCCGACGACGATGTGACGACGTTCGACCCCATCATCCCCTTCGACAACATGGCCATCTGGACCATGTTGCTCATCTACGACCAGGTCATCCGCGTCGGCCCCGATGGGCTCAGCCTGGAGCCCGGTCTGGCGGAGACCTGGGAGGTCAGCGACGACGGTCTCACCTACACCTTCAACCTTCGAGAAGCCAATTTCCATGACGGCACGCCCGTGACGGCGGAAGACGTCGCCTTCTGTCTCAATCGCACCGCGTTCGACGAAGCCTCGAGCATGACATTCTTCTTCGCGGCGGTGGAGAATTTCGAAGCGACCGACGAGCGGACGGTCGTGGCCACGCTGAACGATGTCTGGGTGCCCTTCGAGGCCGACCTCGCCCTCTTCGGCGCCTCCATCTACCCGCAAGCCGCGTTCGAAGCGCAAGGCGAGGCGCTTTGGGAAGCGCCGATCGGCAGCGGCCCCTTCATGTTCGACAGTTGGGAGCGCGGCGCCCAGATCGTGCTCAACAAGAACCCCGAGTACTGGGACGAGGGCAAGCCGTACCTCGATCAGCTCACGTTCAAGGTGCTGACTGATTCCAACGCCCGCATGTTGCAGTTCCAGGGGGGCGAGCTTGACATCGTCACCGACGTGCCGTTCAACCAGATCGAGCCCCTGAGCCAGAACCCGGACTACGTGGTGCTTCCGGATGATGCGGCGGCGCGCATCGAACTTATCGCGCTCAACGTCACCCGCGCCCCGCTCGACGACAAGATCCTGCGCCAGGCGATCAACTACGCGGTCGACAAGGACGCCATCATCCAGAACGTCCTCTTCGGCGCCGGTGTGCCGGCCACGTCGTACCTGCCGCTGATGGCCGGTCACGATCCGGACTCGCCAGGCTACCCCTTCGATCTGGAGCGCGCAAAGCAACTCGTGGCCGAGTCGAACAGCCCGGACGGATTCGCCTTCGAGATTCTGACCAGCGTCGGCGACTCGGTCGGTTCGCAGGTCTGCCAGCTCGTCGCCGCGCAACTGGCCGAGATCGGCGGGCAGGTGACGGTCACCCAAGTCGAGCCCGCGGTCCAGACGGAACGGCATACCGTCACCGGCGACTACGACGGCGCCAAGAGCTACTACACGACCGACATCATCGACCCGTCCCAGTTGTCGACGTTCGCCGTGCTCGGCGACGACGACTTCAAGGCGATGTGGACCAACTACGACAACGAAGAGGTCGATCAGCTCATCCGCGACGCCCAGTCGGAGACCGATCCCGACGCGCGGCTGGAGATGTACCACCAGATCCAGGCCATGCACCTCGACGACGCCCCGTTCATCTTCCTGTTCTACCCAACCGGCCGCTCCGCCACGCAGAGCTACGTCAAGAACTTCCACATCCTGCCCACCGGTAACTACCGGTTGTACGAGACGTGGCGGGACGACGTGTAGGACGTGGGTCATAGGGTGTCAGGGTGTTAGGGTGTTAGGGTTCGAGGTGTTGGCGGTGAGTCGACTCCCTGACTCGTCATCCCTTTCACCCTGTCACCCTGTCACCCTGACACCCTCGCTATGACTGGCTACATCCTGCGCCGTCTGGCCTACATGGTCCCGGTGCTGTTTCTGATCACGCTGTTCATCTTTTTCCTGGTGCGGTTCGTGCCGGGCGATCCGGCCGCGATCATGCTCGGCACCCGCGCCAGTGAAGAAAACATGGCGCAGCTTCGCGCGTACCTCAAGCTCGACGAGCCCTACTGGGTGCAGTACGGCGTGTTTATGCGGAATGTCGCCCAAGGCGACCTGGGCGATTCGATTCGGCAGCGACGCCCGGTCACGGACATTCTCGCCGAGCGCATCCCACCGACCCTCTTTCTGGTGAGCTATGCCGGCGTCCTGTCGCTCCTGGTCACGGCGCCGCTGGCGACCGCGGCCGCGCTCAACCGCGGCCGCTGGATCGATCAGGCGGTGCGGGTCTACGCCCTCCTCGCGTTGGCGATGCCGGCCTACTGGATCGGGATGATGCTGTTGCAGGTCTTCGCGGTGAAGTTGCAGCTCTTCCCGGTCTCGGGCTACGGCGAGGGATTCCTCGGGCACCTCGAATCGCTCTTCCTGCCGGCGCTCTCGCTGGCGCTGGCGGTCTCTTCGATTCTCATCCGCAGTCTGCGTAACTCGATCCTGGAGACGCTGGGGGCGGACTACGTGCGCACCGCGCGCGCCAAGGGGTTGAGCGGGCGCAGCGTGTTCGTCTGGCACGTGCTGCGCAACTCCGCCATGTCGACGGCGACGATCCTGTCCGTCTTCCTGGCCTTCCTCATCGGGGGCACCACCATCGTGGAGACGATCTTCGCCGTGCCGGGGATCGGCCAGCTCATCATCAAGGCGATCTTCGACCGCGACTACCCGATCATCCAGGGGGTGACGCTGGCCATCGGGGTGATGGTGCTCTTCATCAATCTGATCACCGACATCAGCTACGCCATTCTCGATCCCCGGTTGAGCTACTCGTGAGCGCCAGCGCGGCCACGACCTCGACCCGGGCTCCCGCGACGTTGAGTGCCGCCGGAGAGTTAGCGGAGTCTCATGCCTCCGCGTCCGTGGCGGCACTTCTTCAACCCGCTGCTCGTCCTCGGTCTGGCTATCGTCGGGCTGGCGACTCTTTTCGTCATCATCTTTCCCATGGTCAGCCCGCACTCCGCGACCGAGCCGAACTTCTCCGTGGCGACCTTCGCCCCGTCGAGCTGGGCGCACCCGTTGGGCACCGACAACTTCGGCCGGGATACCCTCACCCGGCTGGCCTACGGCGGGCGCATCGACCTGGTGATCGCCTTCGCCGCCACCTCGGTGACGCTGGTTGTCGGCGGCGCGCTGGGACTGGCGTCCGGCTACTTCGGGGGCTGGTTCGACTCGCTGCTGATGCGCCTGGTCGATTTCACCCTGACCATGCCGTACCTGGTGCTGGTCATCGCCGTGGTGGCGGTGCTGGGCACCGGCACCTGGAACATCGTCTACGCCATCTGGCTGGTCGGCTGGGTCGCCTATACCCGCATCATCCGCGCCGAGACGCTGGTGGCGCGGCGGCTGGAGTACGTGGAAGCGGCGCGGGTCATCGGCATGAGTCAGTCTCGCATCATGTTTCGCCATATCCTGCCGAACGTGATCTCGGCCGCGATCATCTTCGCCATGGCGGACATGGTGCTCAACATCCTCGTCTCGACCTCGCTCTCCTTCCTCGGTCTCGGCGTGCAACCCCCCAACCCCGAATGGGGGCTGATGGTGGCCGAAGCACGGGACTTCTTCCTGCGAGACTGGCGGATGATGACGTATCCCGGTCTGGCCGTGCTGATTGTGGGGGCGGGGTTCGGGTTGATCGGGGACGGGCTGGCGCAGGCGCTGCGGCCGATGCGGTGATAGGGTGTTGGGGTGATAGTTTGATACGGAATG
Organism: uncultured Chloroflexia bacterium; assembly: GCA_963762985.1. Classification (GTDB taxonomy): domain Bacteria; phylum Chloroflexota; class Chloroflexia; order Thermomicrobiales; family UBA6265; genus JACCXM01. The sequence goes on along the minus strand of CAVXMK010000020.1, from coordinate 120 downwards.
CGGATGATCGATTGAGGAAACCCGCCGGGCCGCGTCACCCCCCTCTCCCGGCTCGACGGGAGCCGGGTACCCTCTGGGTGGCGGCAGGGGGGTGAGGGTCGGGCGCGGCACCGTGGCTTC
>CAVXMK010000019.1:0-31537 GCA_963762985.1 uncultured Chloroflexia bacterium | reverse complement strand
TCTTCGTCCGACTTGACGCGTTGCCTCATGCTCCTTACAGTGCGCCTCGATCTTCTGACTGCCAATTCGGGAGGACCTCGTGGACGGACATCGATTCGACACGCTCATCCAACGTCTCACGGCGAGTCTCGATCGTCGCCGCGCGCTTGGTATGTTCGCACTGCTGGGTATGCCTGGCCTTGCAGCCCCAGATATGGCCCATGCCAGGAAAAAGAAGAAGAAACCATGTCCGCCCTGCAAGGGCCGCAAGAAGGGCAAGTGCAAGAAGACCTTGACCGATGGGACTGCATGTTCAGGAGGGACGTGCCAGTCTGGAGCATGCATTGCTCCCGTTTCACCGCCTCCGCCGCCACCGCCAGGCTGCGGCCAGGGCGGCCCGTGCATGGTGTTCCTGAGCAGCCTGCGCTATCCGGGCAGTCTTGGGGGGCTCAGCGGAGCCGATGCCAAATGCCAGAGTCTGGCGGATGTGGCGGGGTTGCCGGGCAGCTACAAGGCGTGGCTCTCCGATAGCACGAGCGCACCAGCGTCGCGTTTCACGCGCTCCCCAGGTCCCTACCAGTTGGTGAACGGGGTGACGATCGCGGCGAACTGGGCGGATCTGACCGATGGCGCCCTGGCGGCCCCGATCGACCTCACGGAGGCCGGAGGCGCTCCTGCTGGCGGCGTCTGGACCAACACGGACGCCAATGGCCAGGAGAGCCTGGGAGGCCACTCCTGCATGAACTGGATATCCAGCTCTATGGCAAGCACAGGCTTCATCGGCACCGCGACGTTGGCAACGGAGGGTTGGACCGCTGGCCCAGTGGCCACCTGCAGCTTTACGCATCATCTCTACTGTTTCCAGCAGAGCTGACGGGCCAGGAAGAACTCGCCGGACGTGAGGCGCGGTATTCGCTTCGCCATTTTCTGAACCTGGCACTTGCCGATTCAGCCGTCTCGCGGGTAGCGTGTACATGTCTAAAAAATCGACGCATGCTGGTGACGTTTGGCGGCAGCCCGCGTGAACCTGAGGTGCGGTTGGGATGCGGGCCATGCTCCATGGCGCGCCCGCATGACGCGCCCGGTCGCCGGTGGGCTGGTTTCGCCCGCGGGCCGGTCGAGTTCGTGAGGATGTTGGTATGAACCTGAACACCATCGAGGAGGTTCGCGGCGCGGCCGCCGCGACCAGTGGCGATTTTTCCTGGCGCGAAAGCGATGGCTGGCTCGCTGGGGGCACCTGGCTCTTCTCGGAGCCGCAGCCGCATCTGAAGCGGCTGCTCGACCTGCGCGACTTCGGCTGGACGCCGCTGGAGGTGCGCGACGACGGCCTGCGCATCGCCGCGACCTGCACCATCGCCGAGCTGTATGGCTTCGTCGCGCCGGCCGATTGGCAGGCGGCGCCGATGATCGACGAGTGCTGCCGCGCCTTCCTGGCCTCCTTCAAGATCTGGAACACGGCCACGGTCGGCGGCAACGTCTGCATGTCGCTGCCGGCCAGCCCGATGGCCTCGCTGGCATCGTCGCTCGAGGCGGTCTGCTGACCTTGCGCGCGCATCGATGGCAGCGAGCGCGAGGTGCCGGCCGTCGATTTCACCGTCGGCGCCGCACCAAACCGTCCTCGCAGCCGGGTGAGCTCCTGGTGGCGATCACGTTGCCGGCGACCGTGCTGCGCGGAACGCGCCGCCTTCCGCCGCATCTCGCTCACCCATCTGGGCCGCTCGACCGCGCTCCTGATCGGCACCGCCGCATCGCCGGACGGACGCCTTCACGCTGACGATCACCGCCGCGACTCCGCGCCCCGTGCAGATCGTAGTTCCCGACACGTGCCGGACGCGGCAGAGCTGCGCGCCCGCCTGCACGAGGCGATCCCCGACGACGGCTGGTTCGACGACGTCCACGGCGCGCCCGACTACCGCAAGCACATGAGCCACTACTTCGCCGAGCAGATCCGCGCGAGCTGGCCGCGAGCGCCTGAGGAGATCGGACGATGAGCTTTCACGTCAACGGCAAGACCTTCTCCGAGGAGCCGGCCGCCGGCCAGTGCCTGCGCACCTTCCTGCGCGACCTCGGCTGGTTCGGCGTCAAGAAGGGCTGCGACCAGGGCGACTGCGGCGCCTGCACCGTCTGGCTCGACGGCACGCCGGTCCATAGCTGCCTCATCCCCGCCTTCCGCGCCGAGGGCCTCGAGGTGACGACGATCGAGGGGCTGGCGAAGGGCGATGAGCTGCACCCGATGCAGCGGCGTTCCTCGCCGCGCAGGGCTTCCAGTGCGGCTTCTGCACCGCCGGCATGATCATGACCTCGGCCACGCTCAGCGAAGACGACATCGCCAACGATCTGCCGCGGCACCTGAAGGGGAACCTCTGCCGCTGCACCGGCTACCACGCGATCGAGGACGCGATCCATGGCGTGCAGACCGTCGAGATCGACGCCCCCGGCAGCGCCTGCCGGGACACGGGGTCGGCGCCCCGGCCGCGCCGCTGGTCGTCACCGGCAAGGCGCGCTACACGATGGACACCGCGATGGAGGGCATGCTCCACCTGAAGGTGCGTGCGCTCCCCGCACGCGCACGCCCGCGTCGTCTCCATCGACACGAGCGCGGCGCTGGCCGTGCCGGGCGTCCACGCGTCTTCACCTGGGAAGACGTGCCGCGCAAGCTCTTCACCACCTCGATCCACGAGGACTTCCGCGTCGATCCGAACGACACCTACATCCTCGACAACGTCGCCCGCTTCGTCGGGCAGCGCATGGTCGCCGGTGCTCGCCGAGAGCGAGGCCGCGGCCGAAGAAGGCTGCCGCCAGGTCAAGATCGAGTACGAGGTGCTGCCCGCCGTCTTCGATCCCGAGGAGGCGATGCGCAGCGGCGCCCCGATGGTGCACGAGCAGGGCGAGGACCAGTTCATCCGTCACGCCCGAGCACAATATCCTGCTCGACGTCCACGGCAACCTCGGCGACGTCGAGGCCGGCTTCGCCGAGGCCGACGTCATCCACGAGGGAACGTACGCCACCCACCGCGGCCAGCACGCGCATCTGGAGACGCACGGCTCGATCGCCTGGGTCGACGAGGCGGGCGGCTGAACGTGCGCACCAGCTCGCAGTCGCCCTTCATCTGCCGCGACAAGATCTGCTACCTCTTCGACCTCGGCCCGCAGAACGTGCGCGTCTTCTGCGACCGCATGGGCGGCGGCTTCGGCGGCAAGCAGGAGGTGCTGACCGAAGATCTGGTCGCCCTCGCCGCGCTTGATACCGGCCAGCCGGTGCAGTGGGAGTTCACCCGCGAGGAGCAGTTCATCGGCAGCACCTACTCGCCACCCGATGAAGATCGAGGTCAAGCTCGGCGCGAAGCAGGACGGCACGCTGACCGGCGATCAAGCTGCGCATCGTCTCCAACACCGGCGCCTACGGCAACCACGGCGGCGAGACCCTCTATCACGCCTGCAGCGAGTCGGTCGGCGCTCTACCGCTGCCCGAACAAGAAGATCGACGCCTACGCCGTCTACACCAACACCGTGCCCTCCGGCGCCATTCGCGGCTACGGCCTGACCCAGACCGATCTTCGCGGTCGAGTGCGCGATGGACGAGCTGGCCGCGCGCCCTGGAGATGGACCCCTTCGAGCTGCGCCAGAAGAACGTGGTCGTCCCGGGCGACGCGCTCCTCTCGCTCGGCGAGGAGGTGAGCGACGGCGAGATCGGCAGCTACGGCCTCGACCAGTGCCTGACTCTGGTCAAGGACGCGCTGGCGCGGGGCAACGGCGTCTGCCGCGCCCGTGGGCGGCGACTGGCTGACCGGGCAAGGGCATCGCCTACGCCATGCACGACACCGCGCCGCCGACCGAGCACCGCTCCGAAGCGCGGCGGTGAAGCTGCTGGACGACGGCGACTACGAGCTGGCGATCGGCACCGCCGAGTTCGGCAACGGCACGACGACCCAGCACATCCAGATCGCCGCCACCCTGCTCGGCACGACCGCCGCCCGCATTCAGCGTCGTCCAGTCCGACACCGACCGCACCGGCTTCGACACCGGCGCCTTCGCCAGCACCGGCACCTTCGTCGCTGGCAAGGCCGTCGCCCTGGCCGCGGAGGCGCTGCGCGAGCGCATCCTCGACTTCGCCGCCGGCACACCGACGTGACCCCGCGCGATCTCTGCCGCATGGACGACGACGCGGTCATCTGCGGCGAGGTGCGCATGCCGCTGACCGATCTGCACGCCGCCGCCGAGGCAGGCGGGCGTGCAGCTCGGCCTCTCGCGCAAGGCCTACGGCTCGCCGCGCAGCGTCGCCTTCAACGTCCACGGCTTCCGCATCGCGGTCCATCGCGTCACCGGCGAGATTCTCATCCTGCAGAGCGTGCACGCGGCGGACGCCGGCACGGTCATCAACCCGATGCAGTTGCGCGGCCAGGTCGAGGGCGCGGTGGCGCAGGGGATCGGCTGGGCGCTCTACGAGCGGATCGTCCTCGACGAGACGGGCAAGATCGTCAACCCGCGGTTCCGCAACTACCGCATCCCGGCCTATGCCGACATCCCGCGCACGGAGATCTACTTCGCCGACACCTGCGACAGCATCGGCCCGCTCGGCGCGAAGGGGATGGGTGAGTGCCCGATCAACCCGGTCGCCCCGGCCCTGGCCAACGCCCTGGCCGACGCCACCGGCATCCGCTTCCGCGAGCTCCCCTTCCGCCCCGACCTGATCTACCAGCCGATCTTCGAGAAGCATGGGGCGGGGGTGGCGTAGGGCATTCGCGCCATACCAACGCCAGCTTCCGTCGTTATCATGCCTAAGCTTCTCTGGGCAATCCTCAGAGTGATCAAGGAGAGAGAATACCGATGCCTCTTTCCTTGACCAGGCGCTGAATGGGCAGAGATCAGGATGGCTGGATGTTCATCTAGTGCGCTTTGCCCAAGAGTTGTCATCCCGACGAAGGAGGGATCTCGGCTCAATGTCGCGTACGTACGCGAGAAAAACGAGATTCCCCGCACGCTCGAAATGACAACTGCTCTGCAAGGCGCTCTATCCTGCGGAAATGGCGGCCGCGACGCAATGAGGCCCCAAGCTAGCCGGGACCTTGTCCAGCACGCCACCCTCCGGGCAGCTATTCGCTAGGGGCCTCATTGGTTATCGTCACAGAATGACGTGGAATTTTTGCCAACGCGGCAAGCATAGCGTCAATAGCAAAAATTGTGTCAAGGTTCGGCAGACGATGGCTCCGTCAGGCAAGTGAGAGCTAAATGAATTTCGATCTGTGGGACGTGCAGACAAACCAATACCTCGGTAGTTTTGACGACGAGGCCGAAGCGCTTGTCCTCGTGCGGACGCTGATTGGCAACTTTGGCCCGGCCTATGCCGATACCCTGGAGCTTGGTGGGGTCACCGCCGAAGGCGAGGCACTTGAATCGCTCTCGGGCGCCTCGCTCATTGACCGTGCCAGCGAGGTTCTCTCAGCGCGGCCGAACGAGCGAGAGCAAAATGGCGTCGTTATTAGTTCCAAAGGGACGCCTCGCGGCCAAGAGAGCAAGAAGTCAATGGTCGCGGCATCCTCCGGGAGTCGCGGTCCCACAAGCGAAGTTCGAAGCAAAAGGCGCCAAAAACACTCGTGATCCTCCCCAAAGTCCGCGACCCCCGCTTCATCACCATTCGCCGCGGGGGGACGCTCACGGACGCCGACCATCGGCTCCTGGCGTTGTGGGCGGCCGCGTGCGCGGAGCACGTTCTGCCCCTCTTCGCGTCGGTCCAACCCGCGGACCCGCGGCCCCGCCAGGCGATCGCGCAGACTCGGGCATGGGCGCGCGGCGAAATCACGATGTCCCAGGCCCGCGCGGCGGCCGGCGCTGCCAACGCCGCGGCACGAGATCTGAGCGGAGCCGCTCGGCACGCCGCCTATGCTGCCGGCCAGGCGGCCGCGGTGGCGCATGTCGCCGCCCACGAGCTCGGCGCCGCGGCCTACGCGATCAAGGCCGCGCGGGCGGCCGCCCCCGGAGGCAACGGTGAGCGTGCCGGCCAGCGCGAGTGCCGGTGGCAGCGCGACCAGCTCCCCGCTGCGATTCGCGAGCTCGTCCTGGAGGATCAGCGGTTGCGAAACGCGATCTGCTGGTCGGTGTTCGACTGCTGACGGCGTGTCTGTACGGCCCAACACGCGCTTCAAGCCGGCGCCGTGAGCGCGATCTGCTGACGCCGGACGCGAAGGATCGCCGTCAATCCGCGTCGCTCGTCTCGGGGGTTTTGCCGTGGAGGGTCAACGCGCAGTTCCCTGTCGGAATCAGCAAAGAGCTGCATGTATGGCGTGTAACGAAACCGGCGATTGCGCTTGCTCCCAGTGACTTCCTCGAGGAGGCCGAGACGCTCGAACTGTCTGACCAGAATAGTGGCCGTAACGAACGTTATCCCAAGTCGTGCTCCAACGAATGTCACGTTCACCAGCGGCGTCTCGAACAAGAGGTCAAGCAATCTGTCGCCGTTCAAACCAACACGGTGATCGCACATGCACTGGGGAGGTTGACGTTGGCCCCTTATCTCACTGGGCTACAACAAGCGAGGCAAGAACTGAACCATATTATAGAAAGTGGCCGAATTCCAAAATAGCGGCGCCGGAACGCGGCGCATGCCGAAAGCGCCGATGTGCCCAGAATTGGCTATTCTGACAGAGGAGCATACGTCGGGCGACGTGAAAGGGCCGAACCGTGATGCGCCAGCAGGTGCAGGAACGCGTCGTCACCATCGGCGGCGGCACTGGCTCGTTCACCATGCTCTCCGAGCTCAAGAAGGTCACCCGAAACCTGTGGGCCATCGTCGCCATGACCGACTCCGGCGGCTCCTCCCGCCGGCTGATGGACGAGTTTGGCCGTCCCCTGCCGCTCGGCGATCTGCGCCAGGCGCTGGTCGCCCTCTCCCGCTCGCGCAAGCTCTGGGGCGACATCTTCAGCTACCGCTTTCCCGATGCGTCGGGCGGCAATGGGGTTGTCGGCGGCCATTCCCTCGGCAATCTGATCCTGCACGCCCTTGAGGACCAGAACGACGGCGACCTGCTCGGAGCGCTCGAGGATGCGGAGGAACTGCTCAATGCCGCGGGCCACGTGATCCCGGTCACCCTGGAGAAGTCGACCCTCTGCGTCGAGCTGAGCGATGGCACGATCGTGCGCGGCGAAACCGAGATCGACCAGCCCGCCGGCCGCCCGGTCCTGCCCATCACGCGCGCCTTCCTCGACCCGCCAGTGACGGTCCTGCCCAAGGCGCGGAAGGCGATCGAACGGGCCGACCGATTGATCATCGGCCCCGGCGATCTCTACACCAGTCTCGTGCCCTGCCTGCTCGTCGATGGCGTGGCCGAGGCGGCTCGCGCCTGCGAGGGCGAGGTCATCTACATCTGCAACGTGATGACCAAGCACGGCGAGACCGATGGCTTCAAGGCCAGCGACTTCGTGCGCGAGATTCATCATTATCTCGGCCGGCGGGTCGATACCGTCGTCGTCAACACGGCCGAGCCATCACCAGAAATCGCCGCGATGTATGCCGAGGAGGGAGCCTACCCGGTGGAGCCCGATCTCGCGGCCGTGCGCGCCCTCGTCCCGCATGTGATTGCCGGCCAATTCGCCACCACCGAGCCGCTCATCCGCCACGACGCCGAACGCGTCGTCGTCGCGCTCTGGCCCGAGCTCGCGGATTGACACCCGTTCCCTACGTGCCACCGCACACGAGTATTCTTGCCGCTGCCGTCAACCCCTGCTCCCCCCGGTAGCTGTGTAGCAGAGACTACAAAATAAGGGTCGGGAAGACGGCCAAACCTCTGTACGTACGTCCAATTTCGGAAATCTCTCACCGAGGGTGTCCCATTGTGGCCCTCTCGATGTGTCTTGCTTTTATAGAGAGGGTTTTGCTTGAGGCGCCTGTCGACGGCGCCTCCGCGACTCCCCCTCTCGCGCACCGGCTCACCTCCCTCCGGAAGGAGGTGAACCCGATGCGCGGTATCCGGTCCCGCGGGAGACCACCGAACCCAGTTGTTCAGCGTGGTCAGATTCCTCGTGGTCCATCGTCTCGTGTCAGAGTCCTCGTAGATCCTGAGTAGATCCAAGCGTGTCACCGGTTCGGTGGCTCCCGCGGGCGCCCTCATCCGAGGCCAAACTGCGCCCATTTTCCGTCTGAGGCGCCTGGTACGACTCTACCCGAGCAGCAGCGTGATGCCCGCCGCTATGAGCCACAGCGACCACACGATGTAGGCGATGGGTACCAGCGTGCCGGCAAACCTCCACCCGTGCTCTTCGAAGGCGCCGAAGAACTCGAAGGAGCCAACAACCAGCGCAAGACCGATCACGATGCCTGGCCAGCCAAGCCACGAAGGGAAGACGTTGCCCTGGGTCATCGCCACACCAACGAGGAGTGTCCAGAGTCCCGTAAATAGATAGCCAAGATGCTCGCCGATGGCGACGCCGAGCGTGCGATGGAATGCCTGAAAGACGACCGAAACCGCATCGCGGGTCGCCTCGCTTGACGACGGGTCAAGGAACGTCCGGGCCAGATAGGGCACAAGGTAGGGCCAGCGGATCAGACCAAAGAACTGAACCGCGGCCGCGAGAACCCCAAACGCGGTCGCCAATGGCGTCACGGCCAGATCATCCTCGGCCAGAACCTGGCCCACGAGGATGACGAGCGGTACGAAGGCCACGGCGGTGAGGAAGAAGCCGTGCCAGGTCAGCTTCAGCGCGGTTCCTCCGGCCTGAAAGCGGCGCAAGATCTCCGCGGTCGGCTGACGCAGGATATTGGGGTAGTCGAAGGCCCGGCCGAGCAGGAAAAAGAAGAGGTTGAAGGCGATCGGTATCACGATCAAGAAAAGCGCGGTAACTCGTTCCAGGGTCACTGGGCAACTCCGACCGCCGGCCGGACCGCTACATCGATCGGGCGGGGGGCACGGAGCAGCGCGACGAGCAGAAGACCGCTAAGGACCGTGACGACGATGGCGCCAGTGGCGCCGAAGTTCGTGAAGTGCTGGTCAACCCCCACTCCGGCCGCCGTCGTCACGATCCACCCCAATGCCCAGAGCGGCGGCATGGCGAGCGCCCACCAGAACCAGTTGGCGACATGCTGACGCAGGACGAGCGCCTGCAGGATGCCCACCCCGAGGCCGGTGACTGCGCCCTGGATCGCCAGATCCTGGAGGCCGGTGCGGTAACCGACGAGCGCGGTGCCCGCGGCCAGCCCGACGGCCTGACCAACAGCGGTGGCCGGAATCCACCACTCGGAATCCGGAACCCGACCGCGCAACACGAACCATTGGCCGATGCCGATGACGGCGCCAGCCAGGGCTCCGCCGCCGAGGGCAGCGGTGACATTCGTTACCGGGCCGGTAATAGCCGTGGCGATGGCGCCGCCCGCGATGAAGCCAACAAAGGTCGGCAGCCAGCGCAACCAGAGTCCGCGTGCCGTCAAGGGATCCAATAGAGGGATGGCAGCTGGGGAACGCGTGGACATGATCCATTCTCCGTTTCCTCAAAGCGGGTGCGGCTGCCTCAGCAAGAGTCCTCCTTGTTGTGGCGCCTGCCAAGTGGTCCCCGCGAGGAGGCAAGAGGGGGAAGGACCAGAATCCCGGAATGCGTGTCGAGCGCCGCTCCACTATACGCGCGCTCCCGGGAGCAGGATGGGCGCGGTCAGACCGTCGGTCTGATAGCCCGGCGCCAAGCAGGTCTCAATCGCTGCCGCACAGTTCAGCCGCCCCCGGAAATCTCGACCACCTGCATCATGCCCAGCTCCTCGTGGTTCATCATGTGGCAGTGCAGCACCGTCTTGCCGGTGAAATCGAGGAAGCGCGAGCGGAAGGTCAGGCTGCCCTTGCGCGGCACGATCGACCGTGTCCCGCCAGACCGGCTCGGCCAGGGCCTCGCCGTTGACCGCCACCACCTGGAACGGGTTGGTGTGGATGTGGAAGACGTGGTCGTCGCTCGTCCTCGTTGACGATCGTCCACTCCTCGACGGCGCCGAGCGTGATCGCGCTGATCGACCCGGTCGGGGTCGAAGCTGCTGGCCATCGATCAGGAAGGCGAACTCCTGGTAGTTGGCCGCCGGCGGGAACTCCGGGTTCGCGATCGAGAGCGTCAGCGTCCGCGCGCCGGTCAGCTCCTCGTCGCGGATCGGTCGCCAGCGGCGGCGCGGGCAGCGCCGCGGGCAGCGCCATCGCCAGCGGCTCGCCCTCGACGATGACGCGGGCCAGCGGCCCGGTCGGCGAGGGGTAGCCCTGGTCGTTGGCGATCGCGGCCAGCAGGTATTCGCCCGGCTCCCCGGCCTGCACCAGCACGTCGGCGCGCTGCCCCGGCGCGATCACGCAGACTCTCGTGCTCGCTCGATGTCCGCGGCCGGGATGCCATCGTAGGCGATCGGCGTGCAGCGCGTGGCCGTCCAGCGCCAGGCGGAGATTGTTCTCGTGGCAGCCGCGTGGACGATGCGCCAGCGCTGCACCTCGCCCGGCCGCATGCGGATGATCGGCTCCCGCTGCCCATTGACCGAGAGGAAGCGCGGCACCGCTTCCGGCCAGAGCGTGTCGTAGCTCTCGATCGTGCCGAGGTAGTCGAACAGCACCTCGTTCAGGACCAGCACGCGCTCCTCGGCGGCCGCGATCTCCGGCACGTCGGCGAAATCGCCCTCGACGATCAGCGCCCCGGCCATGCCGCTGGAGATCTGCACGTCGGCGCTGCCGTGATGGTGCGGGTGATACCAGTACGTGCCGCGCGTGTGATCCTCGGGAATCGCGATCTCGATCTCGTAGCTCTCGCCCGGCTCCATCGCGCGCAAGACGTTGTCGGCGATGCCGTCCGGGCTGACGTGCCAGCCATGGAAATGGAAATTCGTGGTGTTGAATTGGTGCGGCAGGTCGCCGTTCACCGGCACCACGTCGCGGTTCGGCGGGAGATCGTTGGTCAGCCGGATCCTCAGCACGTCGCCCGGCTGCACGCGCAGCGTCGGGCCGGGCATGCCCCCTCGTAGGTGCGCATGGAGAGCCGGTAGCCGCCGATGTCCTGATAGGCGTAGGCCGACGCGCAGCTCGGTGCGCAGCTCGCCGTTCCGCCGACCGGCGCACCTCGGGCTCGATCAGGTCGGCCGGCTCCCAGAGGAGCCAGGAGGGCGTGGCCTGGATTGCCGCGGTCTCGCCGTGTCCGGCATGGCTGGCCGGCGTAGCCTCCTGGGCCACTGCCGGCAAGCGCAGCGATCCCGCCGCCAACAATGTGCCTCCGAAGCCCAGGCTGGCCGCGACAAACGCGCGGCGCGACCTCGACCGCGCGCGATGAGAACTGACCACCGGTCCCACACCAGGCGGTCGGACACGATCGTCCGGCGTCACGGTTGCCTCCATCGTTCATGCATCGTGGTTCGCGAGAGCGTGTGCATGGTAGCCGCAAGTTGGCCGCGGCGCGAAGCTGCTGGCCCGATTGCCGGCGCATGGCAGCGAACACCAGGCAGGCTTCTCTGCCTGTGGCCGCCCGCGGGGCGACTGCTGGCTTGGTGATAACCGGAAATCCGTATGGCAATCCGTACTTTTTACGGATTACAGGGCGCTGGCGAGGGCGCAGGATGCGGCCATGCCCTCAATGTGGCATCGCTTCCCGGACTGCGAGAAGCGCCCTTCGCCTCGCGGGAGATCTGCACCATGCCTTGCGCCATGCGCCAACGATCGCGGCGCGGCGTCCTCGCGGCGATGCTTGTCCAGTGCCTGCTTCCTCGCCTCGATCCTGCCCTGATTCGCGCGGACGAGCGCGGAACCGCGGACACGGCAACCGAGGAGGCCATCTCGTCGGCCGTGCTTCGTGAACTAGGGGCCACTGCCACGGGGACCTTCTCGCGGCCCAACGTGCCGCCCGGAGCCAAGTGGACAACGCCACTTCCGGACAAGTCGCTCTTGATGTTGGTTCAGAATGGCAAGCTGCACGTAACCCTGGTCGACGGACGAGCGCGCATCGCCAGATTCTTCGATCCCCTCCTCTATCAATTTGCACCGCCCGAGTTGGGTCCAGGGCAAGAGGTGGTCCTGGACGTCGGCGATCGACTGGTAGCCCGCGGCGACGGCGCGATCGTCGCCCTGAATACTGGTGCGATGACAGCGGTCGCCTCGGTCACGCGTGTCACGTCGCGGACCACGAACCCCTGAACGAATTGAGGGCAATCGCAGCGAGGCGCCAATTAGCTGACGAGCACCATCACGGTCATCAGGGGGTGATACACGCGGCGACAGGCATTGCAGTTCCCCTCAGGATGCTTGTGGTTTGGCGAAGGTCCCGGCCCCCGAGACTTCGATCCCGACCGCCGGCTCATCGCCAATCACCCAGCCATCGTGACCTGGCGGGATTTCGTAAACGTCCCCAGGCCCGAACTCCATCTCTGCGCCGTCATCCATGCGGACCCCGAGCCGCCCGGATACCAGGAGCCCCATATGGTGGGTCTGGCAGCTCTCCGTTCCGGCGATTGGCTTGACATGCTCCGACCACCGCCAGCCTGGCTGGAAATTGCTACGCGCAATCGCCAGATCACTCAGTCGGACGACGTCGAACGATCCATGGGGAAAGGTTCGGCTCTCGTCAGGTGTGTTCACGCTCTTCCGTTGCAGGGTTGCCATGATGTGCCTCCGCTAATCCGTGACGACAATTCAGTCCTGCAGGCCCCAGGTCATCTCGACGTCTTCCCAGCTCGGCTCGCTGGTGAAGACCTCGTTGAAGCGCAGGTAGAACTCATGCTGTTCCGGCATCGCCGCCAGGGCGCGATAGGTCGCTTCATCCTGCGCGAGGGCGATGAAGACGATCTCGTCCGGCTTTCCGGCATGGTGCACGGTCAGCTCGATGAACTTCCCGGGAACCTTTGGCCGGATGTCGCGCTGCCATTCGTCGAGCATCGTTTGCAGCGTCCCTTCCTGTCCTGGCTTGAGCGTGGCGCGTGCGATCGTGCCGAACATGCTGACCTCCTTCATCCTGCGAACGCGAATCTGGTTGCCGGGGGAATGAGCGGGCGAGAGCGCGAACCGCTATGGAGCAGGCGTCCCCTCCGTTTCCAGTGCGGGGAGTAAGCCGAGTTGACCGAGGATCGCGGCGTAGTCGTAGTAGTCCGCCGTGCGGCGAATCAGGGTTCCGTCGAGCTCGAAGATGAGCACTCCGCGGTAGACAACCGGTTTGCCGGCGGTCGGATCTGTCGCGGAGAGGGTGTATTCGAGCACCGCCAGGTCGCCGTTCAGACGGCTGGCAATTGGCTCCAGCCGCAGGTCGGGGAACTGGGCAAAGACGCCGCCAACGTACGCCGCGATCTCCCCTCGTCCCCGCGCCATCACCCCGGCTGGGACATCCTCATGGGAGCCATCCTCGATGTAGAGTGCTGCCAGGGCCTGCCCATCCCCAGCGTTTGCGGCGTCGACCAACTGTTGTAGCGGAGGCGGAAGGGCAGTCACGGACGTGTCTGGCGTCGCGTCCTGGGCACGGGCCCCGGCACGATAGCCAGGCCGACGCCGGCCACCAGCCCGGCAGCGAGTTGGCCAAGCGCCCGGCGGCGCGATAGATGCTCGACGTCGGGTGAACCGGGTACGAGGCGATAGTGCAGGTGAGACGTCATCTCTGGCCATCCATTTGGTCATTCGTCGGAGAGCTTGCCGGCTGCCCGGTGAGTCATGTTGTCTCCCTGGGTTCAGTCCAACGGTCGCGTTGAGCCAATTCTCACGGCTGCGGCGGGATGTTGAGGTTGATGCGGAAGAGATTGCCGGGGTCGTATTTCGTCTTGATCTCGACCAGCCGGTCGTAGTTGGCGCCGTACGAGGCGCGCAGCATCGCCTCTTTCTCCTCTCCAAAGCCGGGAAAGTTGAGGTACGCGCCGCCGCGCGAGAACGGCTGCATGGCCGCGAGCGAGTCCCGGGCCCAGGCGATGGCCGTCCCGTCCAGGGCCGGGTCGTCCCAGCAGGCCTCGGCGGCCAGAAGGTACGGCGCCTCGCGCCGGCCGTAGGCGGTCTCGTCATTGCCCACGCGGCTGATGGCCCCGCCCAGATGCCATAGGGTGGCGCCAGTTTCGCTGGAAGGCCGCGATTCGCCAATCGCCAGCAGGCCCGCGATGGCGTCGTCGCTCAGATCGTCGAGGTAGGTCGACTTCCAGTAGTAGTGCCGTCCCTCGGGAAAGAAGGGATCGAAGGCGGCCTGCAGCGCCGTGTACGGGATCGGGCCGCTCAGGTCGAGCACCGGCGTGGCCACCTCGCGCATGGGCCGGGTGATCTCCTCGCCGGTCTCGACCGGGCCAGCGTAGACCGCGGCCACAACCACGACCGGCGTGCGCCGTAGCTCCGGCGGAAAGTGCTCGTGGTCCGGCACGCTCCACTGGAGCAGAATCGAGTTCACCTCGTCCGGAGCGGACGCGGTGAAATCGCGCCAGGCGCGGAGCGCTGCTTCGCCATTGTCCCGCGAATACATGCAGGCCGAGAGATAGACCATGGGCCCGACCGGCTGGGCGCGAATTCGAAGCTGGTGACTGCCCCGAAATTGCTGCCGGCCCCACGCACCGCCCAGAAGAGGTCCGCGTTCTCGGCCGCGCTTGCGGTGCGTACCTGGCCATCGGAGGTGACGATTTCCACCGAGAGCAGATTGTCGAGGCTCAGGCCGTACGTGCGCCGCAGGTGGCCGTAGCCGCCGTGAAGGGTGAGGCCGCCGATGCCGGTTGTGGAGACGACCCCGCCCGGCACGGCGAGGCCAAAGAGCTGCGCCTCGCGGTCGACCTCGCCCCAGGTGGCTCCCCCCTGGGCGCGCACCGTCGCTCGGCGGGATCGACGTAGACGCCGCGCATCCCCGAGAGATCGACAACCACCCCGCCGTCATTGACGGCGTTGCCAGCGACATTGTGCGCGCCGCCGCGCACGGTAATCGGCAGACCCTGTTCCCGAGCAAAGTTCACGCACGCCACGACATCGGCCGTTCCAGAGCAACGCGCGATCAGCGCCGGATAACGGTCGATCAGCCCGTTGCGGACGGCGCGGGCGTCGTCGTAGCGGGGATCATCGGGGGTGAGCAGCTCGCCGCGCAGCGACTCCCGGAACGCCTGGATCGTGTCCGCGTCCAGCGCGGCGACGGGAACGGGCCGGGTCATCTGAGTCGCCATGGAACCTCCTTTCGTCGCGCTCGCGAGGCGGCGGGGCATGAGCAGCCTGGTCCCGGCCGCCCATGGCCGCCTCAGCGATGGTGACGCCGCTCGATCGCACACTGCACCCGGGCGGGCGTGTCGATCAACTCTGGCGTGGGCCCATCATGCGCCGCGCAACGGCGCTTCGCATCGTGGAGATTGCGGAGTGATCGGGGAGTTTGGCGATGATTTCACCGCTCGGGAGGTCCGTAATCTTCGCAAAATACGTACGGACCTCGCGCCGTTCAGCGGACGCGCGTGCGAAGCCTGCCTTCCTGGGATAGATTGTGCCGGGACGTCCGGCATGTCGATACAACGGGTTTTCGGGAGGCAGGCATGGATAGCGCGCGGTTCGACGACCTTCTTCGTATGCTGGCGTCCGGTCTCTCACGACGAGCCACGCTCGCCGCTCTGACGCACGGCTTCATTGGCGCGGGTGTCCTCGCGCTGCTGGACGACGAAGCTGAAGCCAGGAAAAAGCGCAAGCGCAAGAAAAAGAACAAGAAGTGCAAGAGCGGCGCAAAGAAATGCGGCAAGCAATGCATCCCGCAAGGCGCGTGTTGCGGAAACTGCCCGGGGGACAAGCTGGGGGGCACGCCGTGTGGTCAGAGTGGCGACTGCGGCCCAGACCAGACGTGCAGTGATGGCAACTGCATCTGCCCGAACCCCATCGACATCGCCTGTGGCGCGGCCTGCTGCGACTCCAACGTCCAGGTCTGTGAATTTGGCAATACCGGGGCAATGTGTATCTCGGCGCCGTTTGGCGCATGTCCGGCGAGCGATTTCTGCAACGACGCGATCTTCTACGCCTGCGTGAACGGCGGTTCGCCGTATGAGAATTGCGTCTGTGCGACGACCGCCGATTCCCCGCCGGTGACCGATTGCGTTATTTTCCAGTTCACGCAACAGCCGGCGGCGAACTGCACGCCGTGCGCGAACAGCGCTGACTGCGCTCAGGACGAGTTCTGTCTACCCGGGAACGCAAGCGGGGCAGGCTACTGCGGCTGCAATAACAATTTCTGCGTGCCCGCTTGCCCCGAGGCCCCGTAGAGGCGGCTCCTCTCCGTTGCGGCCCAACGTCCAGAACACGCGCTAAACGTGACCGCGGCGGACGGCGACGGCGGTCAGCTCAACCCGCGAGTTGACCCCAAACTTGGAGAAGAGACTCGCCACGTGCGTTTGCACCGTGCGCGGGCTGATGCGCAGTGCCGCGGCGATCTCCCGGTCCGGGTGCCCCGCCACGAGCAGCCGCAGCACGTCCTGCTCGCGCGCCGTCAGGGCGGTCGATTTCACCACCGCCGCCGACTGACGCACTGGCGGTGGCGCGGTCAACACCCGCCGCGCCAGGGTGACCGCCTGTTCTATCGAGAGGCGCCGGCCCTCCGACCAGGCCGCGGCGAACTCCCGCTCTTCGAGTTCGGCCCGCGTGGCGGCGAGGACGCGCTCCGCGTGGATGTGATGCGCCAGGAAACGCACGCCAAGCGCATCGGCCACCCCCCAGGCTGCCCCGAGCAGGCGTGCCGCGCGTTCCAGTTGGCCGCGATGCCGAGCCACGCCGGCGACGCCGGCCAGCGTCCCGGCAATGCCCCGCCCATCGTCGCTATCGAGCCAGGGCCCAGCGTTTCATCATAGAGCCGCGCGGCCCGTACCTGATCGCCCAGCTCGCTGGCCGCGCCGGCCGCCGTGCCCAGCGCCTGCGCGATCCCCCAGAGATAGCCCGCCTGTCGCCATCCCGTGACCGCCTCCTCGGCCAGCGACTCGGCCAGCGCCGATCGCCGCGTAACAGCGCCACGTCCGCGAGATTGGCCACCGGCAGCATGGTCCAGTGCGGAAGCGCTCGGGGTTCGCCAGCCCGCGCATCAGCACCCCGGCGGCTTCGTAGTGCGTCGCGGCGAGGTCGAGGTCGCCCTGCCATTCCGCCGTGATGCCGAGCGCGAGAAGCGCCCGCGCCTGCCCCCCGAACGGGTAGCCGCACGCGCGCGCGATCGCCAGGGCCTCCTTGCTGAGCCGATCGAGTGGCTGAAATCCCCGCGGACCTGAGCCAGCGCCGAGGCCGTAAAGAGCGCATCGACGCGGGTTTCCGGCGGGGCGTCACTCGCGACCCGCAGTGCCGCCTCGAGCCACTGTTGTCCCTCGCGCGGCTCGCCGCGGGCGTAGGCGAAGGACAGAACGGTGCCCGCCAGGCGCAGCACGGCGGTGGCCTGCCCGGCGCCCAGCGCCCAGGTAACGGCGGTCTGCAGGTTGGCCCGTTCGGTCGCCAGCCGCTCCACCCACAGCGCCGAGCCGGAGACGATCAGATGCGGCTCCGCCTCTTCCGCCAACGTCAGAAAGTGGTTGGAATGGGCCGATCTCGTGGCGTCTTCCTCGCCGCTTTCGGCCAGCCGCTCCAGCCCGAACTCGCGAATCGTTTCCAGCATGCCGTAGCGCGGTTCGTTGGGTGAATCTTCCGTCTGCACCAGCAGGCTCTGCTCGATCAGCGTGCTGACCCCATCGAGGACGCCCAGGCCGATCTCCCCGGCGCCGGACGTCACCGCCGCCACGGCGGCGAGCGTGCCCCCACCCGCCAGCACGGCGAGCCGCCGGAAGAAGGCCTGTTCCGCGGGAGCGAGCAGATCGTAACTCCAGGCGATCGCGTCTCGCATCGCCTGCAGGCGCTTCGGCTGATCGCGCGGCCCGCCGGTTAGCATCGACAGCGGCGCTTGGAGGTGATCCAGCAGCGCGGTCAGGGGCAGGTGCCGGGTTCGTGCCGCTGCCAGCTCGATGGCCAGCGGCAAGCCATCCAGGCGGTGGCAGATGGCGGAGACTGTTTCCGCGCTCACGCTCGTGAGCGCGAAGTCCGGTTGCGCGGCGCGCGCCCTTGCCACAAAAAGCTGGACGGCCGCCGATGCCCCGATTTCCTCGACGCTGAGACCATGATCGGGTGCCGGAAGCGCGAGCGGCGCGACCGGAAAAACCTGCTCGCCGGAAATCCGCAACACGGCGCGGCTGGTGGCCAGCACTTTCAACCTGGGGCAAGCGGCCAACAGGCCGGCAATCAGTGGCGTCGCCTCGAGAACGTGCTCCAGGTTGTCGAGCATCAGGAGAAGGTGACGGTCGCGCAGGGACGCTTCCAGCGCGTCCGCGAGCTGCCGGACGCCATCCTCGCGCACGCCAAGCGCCTGGGCGATGGCCGGGGCGACATGCGCGGGGTCGGGGAAGGCGGCCAGACGCGACCAGAACCGCGCCGTCGGCGAATTCCTCTTCCGCCGCGGCGGCAACCTCGATCGCCAGGCGCGTCTTGCCGACTCCGCCCGGCCCAACCAGCGTCAGCAGGCGAATGTCAGGACGGCACAGGAGTGTGAGAAGTGACGCGATCTCTCGCTTGCGCCCGACCAGCGCGGTCAACGCGGCCGGAAGCGGCGACGGCGCGTAGCCGCGACGCGAGATGGGCGCCAGGGGGATCGGCGATGATGGCGAGCGGTCGGGCGGTGATGCAGCCATGCTGGCCCTCAGGCATAAAGCCGAATGGGCGTTTCATATTCATAATGCTCGTCAGGTGGAATGTCGTCAACCGGCCGGCGTCATGCCAGCCATCACCGTTTTAGCTACCTTGCCCGCGCTGAATGCGTTCTCGCCGCGCAGCGCGCGCTCGATGCCGGCCAGCGAGAGACCGAAGACGGCGTGTGCCGCGATCATCACCGCCTGCCGCCGGGGCGAGTCCTTCTTCGCCGGGGGGAACAGACGCAACGCGGGCAACAGGCCCAGATAACTGATGCCCCAGACAGCGCCGCCGAAGAGCAGGCCACTGACCGCGTCCGGGCACGGTAAGGCCGGGCGGACCTTCGCGTAAGCCGCGCCGCAAACCGCGCCGTAGCCGAAGTGCGCGGCCAGCCAGCCCGCCTGAAACTCTGCGCTATCGATGTCAGGATCCTCGCCGGCAAGCTCCGCCACGTTCTCGGTGATTTCCACCGGGGGTGGCGTGCGCAGCCAGCCGGCGGCGCGGCCACCGGCAATAACCGCGGTCATGGGAACGGTCGCGGCGAACCCGGCCGCTGCGCCTTCAATGACGCTCTGCTTGATGGAAGAATTCATCGCCCCTCCTCGGAAATGTCCACCGCTTCCCCTGAAGAGCGCAAGAATCGCGCCGCGAGAACAAGAATCGAATGCCCCGGTTCGGCAAAAGCCGATAGCCGATAGCCGATAGCCGATAGCCGCCCTAGCTCCCGCCGAGCGTGTCGTAATAAACGAGAAAATCGAGATCGCCCGGCGAGTGCCCGCGTTCGGTCATCAGCAGCGCCGCCTCACTGCGGTGCTGCGTGGCGTGGTTCGCCTGATGGACCAGCATCTGCCAGAGCGGATAGGTCCAGGTCTCGCCCCGGAAGTTGACATAGCTGATCTCGCTCGCGAGATCAGCCTCGTCCAGCGCGGCGATGAAGCGCGCCGTCTCCGCCTCGACGCCGCCCCAGCGCGCGCGCAGGGAGGCGACATAGGGGAACTCCAGCGGGTTCCAGCGCGCCTCCGGCGAGCGGCCCTGCCAGCGCTCTAGCCACGTCCAGTGCGCCGATGCCGTATGGACCAGGATTTCGCGGACCGATCCCGCGCCATTGGACTGCGCGATGAACTGCTGCAGGTTCATCCGCTCGGCGGTATCGAGGATGCGCGCGTTGGCCCAGGCGTTATAGGCGTAGAGGGCACGGATCGCTTCGAGCATGGGCGAGGCTCCTTGCAACGAAATTATGAAACGGGCTGGAGCCGCATGGTATCAGGGCTCGTGCGTCATCGTCTCGTGCTGCCTGGAATGACAACGCGAGCTGAGAACGTTCAGGCGAACTGATACCGCTCCACCACATCCCAATCGAGCGCGACGCCAAGCCCCGGCTTTGTTGGCACGTCGACATCGCCATCGACCATCGTCAATGCCGGCCCGACCAGCGAGGTATTGAGGGGCGAGCCCTCCATCGACCACTCGATCATCTGCTCGTGCGGCGCGTTGGCCAGCAGATGCAGCGAGGCCGCGGAGACGATGCCGGTGCTGAAGGCGTGCGGCACGCACCAGGCGCCAATCGGACGCCGCCGCCTGCGAGACCCGCTTCCAGGCGGCGATGCCGCCGACGTTGGTGACGTCCGGCAGGATGACGTGCAACTTCCCCTCACGGAGAAAACGCTGGCTCTCCCAGAAGCCGCCAGGACTCTCGCTCGAGATGCGGATCGGGCTGCGCGAGCAAAGCTCTGCCCAGGCCGACACCGGCTCATGCGGCATCGGCGCCTCCAGCCAGTAGAGGTCGAACTCGGCCAGCGCCTGCGCTCGTTCGAGCGTCGTGGTCAGAGTCCCAGCAGAGCCCAACGTCGATCATCAGGCCGCGTTTCGTGGCCGAGCGCCTTCCCGCGCGGCGCGGACGAGGGCAACGTCCTCGCTTGCGGTCCTTTCCGAAGCCGCCCCAGCCAAATTTCACCGCCGTGAACCCGGCCTCGCGGAAGCGTTCGGCCTTGCGGCGGACATCATCGAGTTCGGCCAGGATCCTCGGGGAAAAGAACGCTGGCGTAGGCGCGTAGACGGCGTGAAACACCCCACCGAGCAACTCCGCGACCGGCGCGCCATACGCCTTCCCCTTGATATCCCACAGGGCGATCTCCGCCGCGCTGATCGCGGTCAGGCGGACGCCGCTGCCGCCCATATAGAGCGTTCAGTCCATCATTCGCTTGAAAGAGCGGCTCGATCCGCAACGGGTCCTGCCCGATCAGCAGCTCGCGCAGCCCGCAGCCCGATCGAGTTCGACATCGGCGCTTCGAAGATCGGCCTCCAGCACCGAGGGATTGGAGTCCCCTTCACCGATGCCCATCGATCCCCTCATCGGTCACGATGTGCACGACAAAGGCGTCCTGCGAGCCATCACACACCTCGCCCACGCTCGGCAGCCGCAGCGAGATCGTCTCCACCTCCGTTATACGCATCGCTGCTCCGCGACTCGCCCGTTCTCCCTATCACCCCATCACCCCAACACCCTATCACCGCACGTTCAGCCCGTCCCCGCAGAACCGCACGACGACGTCGTAGATGAAGCGCGTGGCGAAGGCCAGGTCGTCGACCGCGATGCGTTCGTTGTGGCCGTGGACCAGGCTGTTGTTCCGTGGCCCCCGCTCGGACGGCGGGAAGGGGAAGAAGCCGTAGACCTTGATGTCCGGCAGGTGCCGCGCGTCGGTGCCGCCGGAGAGGAGAAATGGCGCGACAGCCGCAGCCGGCACCAGCTCGGCCATGGTCGCGGCGATGGCGTCGAAGAAGGGCGAAGCCGGGTCGGCCGCGATCCCTTCCTCCCGCGAGAGCAGCGTCGACCTCGACCTCGTCGCCGACCACATCCTGCACGATCTCGCGCCATTCCTCCGGATCCTGGCCGGGCAAGATGCGGCCATCGACGTCGAGCACGATTTCGGAGGGGATGACGTTGATGCGATGCCCGCCGTGAATGATGGTCGGCACCGCCGTGTTGCGCGTGGTGGCGCGCAGCATGGGCGCGTGTCCTCATCCAGCGGCAGCGCCGCCATGGCATCCCAGGTCGGTTTGGCGAGCGAGCTCCGCGACCGCGCTCGGGCCATCCGCGCCGAACGCCGGGGCCATGGTCTCCAGCATCTGGCGCACGGCTCGGTCACGGCGTCTCCGGCTCCCAAGCGTCAGGCGGGCCAGCGCCTGGCCGATGCGCTCCATCGCCGTGTTGTCGAGCGGCACCGAGGCATGGCCCGGCTCGCCGCGCGCGGTGATGCGCAGGCGGGCGACGCCCTTTTCCCCCGCCTGGCAGAAGTAGAAGTGCGTGCCGACCGAGCTCGATCGGCGTGCTGCCGCCGCCCTCGTTGATGCCGTACTCGGCGTCGATCAGATCGCGGTGATTCGCCCAGAGCCAGGCCGCGCCCTTCCTGCCCGCCCGCTTCCTCGTCGGCGAAGGCCGCGAAGATGATGTCCCGGTCGAGCGCCACCCCCTGTCCGCTTGAGGAGCAGCATGACCGTCAGCTCGGCGGCGACCTGCCCCTTCATGTCGAGCGCGCCGCGGCCCCAGATGTCGCCGTCGATGATCTCGCCGCCGAAGGGATCGTGCGGCCACTTGTCGCGCTCGACACTGACCACGTCGATGTGCCCGGTCAGGAGCAGCGGCCGCTTGGTCGGATTTTCGGCGCGCAGCCGACCGATCACGTTGCCGCGCTCGGCATTGACGCCGACAATCTCCGCCTCGATCCCCGCGTCCGTCAGCACCTTGACCAGGTACTCGGCCGCCGCGTCTCGTTTCCGGGCGGATTGCGTCGTTCGAAGCGCAGCAGCGCCTGCAGGTGCCCCGCGACCTCGCCGCTCGACGCTCATGTCCCATTTGATTGCCATCCGTTCGCATCTCCGCTACCGAGGAGTGACATGGGTGTCAGTGAGTGAAACGAAATCGAGGGAATATCGAAGTGGATCCCGACACCTCGACACCCGATTGTCCTATCACCCCATCACCCATGACCCCATCACCCTCGTCAATGCCGTATGACCGCATCCACAAACGCCTTCGTCCTCGGGCTTTCCGGCGCGGTGAAGAACCGGACCGGCTCCGCTTCCTCGACGATGACCCCTTCGTCCATCATCACCACCCGGTCGGCAACCTCCCGCGCGAAGCCCATCTCGTGCGTGACCACCACCATCGTCATCCCATCGGCGGCGAGCTGCCGCATCACCCGGAGCACCTCGCCGACCAGCTCCGGGTCGAGCGCCGAGGTGATCTCGTCGAAGAGCATCGCCTCCGGATCCATCGCCAGTGCCCGCGCGATGGCGACCCGTTGCTGTTGGCCGCCGGAGAGCTGGGTGGGATAGGCGGCGATCTTTTCCTCGAGGCCGACCGAGCGGAGCAGAGTCGTGCCCGCTCCTCGGCCTCGCCTTTTGTCAGTTGGCGGACGTTGATCGGCCCGGTGGTGATGTTCTGCAACACATTCATGTGCGGAAAGA
Source organism: uncultured Chloroflexia bacterium (assembly GCA_963762985.1). Classification (GTDB taxonomy): domain Bacteria; phylum Chloroflexota; class Chloroflexia; order Thermomicrobiales; family UBA6265; genus JACCXM01. The sequence continues at coordinate 8,498 of CAVXMK010000019.1, read as the reverse complement.
GATTGAAGCGCTGCGAGACCATGCCGATCCGGGCGCGGACTGGCGAATCTCCTTCTCGGAGTCGCGCACCACATGACCGTTGCGATACGTCTGATAGATCGGCTTCTCGTCCAGATAGATCGTCCCCTGCTGATACGGCTCCAGGTAGTTCATCACCCGCAGCAGCGTGCTCTTGCCGGAGCCGCTGGGGCCGATGACGACCACTACCTCGCCGCGCGCGACATTCAGCGAGACGCCGCGCAGCACCTCGAGTTGGCCAAACGACTTGTGGATGTTCTCCAGCCGGATCACGCCATCGTCTCCGGGGTCGCCACCTGTCCGGCCGGCCAGCCCCGCGCCGCGGAGCCCTTGTCGGTCGGCGTCTCCTTGAGCTTCTTCTCCAGGCGGTCGATGATCGCCGCGCTCGGCCAGCAGACGGCCAGATAGAGCACCGCGATCACCGTGAAAATCGTGATGTGCCGGAAGTTCGTGGCCGCCAGCAACTGCCCCTGGAACATCAGCTCGCGAATCGTCAGGATCGAGAGGAGCGAGGTGTCCTTGAAGAGGCCGACGAACATGTTGCCGATCGGCGGGATGACGATGCGAAACGCCTGCGGCAACACCACGATGCGCATCACCTGCACGCGCGACATGCCGAGCGAAAGGGCGCCTCCGTCTGCCCGCGATCGATCGCCTCGATGCCGGCGCGATAGATCTCCCAGAGGTAGGCGGAATAGGCCGCGCTCATGCCGATGATGCCGGCCGTCCAGGCATTCAGCTCGATCCCGGCGAACGGGAGAACATAGTAGAGGTAGAAGAGCTGCAGCAGCACCGGCGTGCCGCGCAGCACCTGCACGTAGATCGTCGAGGGGATGCGCAGCCAGCGCCGGCTCGACATGCGCGCCAGCGCAATCGGCAGCGCCGCGATCAGGGCGATGCCCATGATGACGAAGGTCAGGATGACCGTCACCTTCAGGCCTCCAGGAGCGCCGGCATCATCTCCGGAATCGCGGCCCAATCAAATCTCATGGTTGCTCACTCAACGCGGGTGATAGGTGATGGGTGATGGATCAGGGTTGAAGGCGCAGCAGGGCTCTGCCTTCCGTCCTCCGTCTTCCGCCCATCACCTATCACCCATCACCCATCACCCTCGTCTACATTCCCGGAAACGCCGCCAGGTTGCGAATCCCCGAGCCCGTACTTCTGCAGGATTGCCAGCGTCTCGCCGGTGATCAGCATTTCGATCAGCGCGCGGCTGAAGACGTTGTTGAACTCGTTGTCGCCGATGCGGGTCCCGAAGCGCGTCCAGTCGGAAAGATCGGATTGGGGGACATAATCGGGAACGTTTTCGATCGCCAGATCCTGATTCTCGGCCAGGTATCCGGTGAAGTTGCTGTCCTCGGCGATCAGCGCATCCATGCGGCCGGCGATGAGGTCGGCGGCCATCTCCGCCGGCCCCTTGTACGTATTGCAGCGCGCCCAGATCGTCGCGCTGCTGCAGCCACTCCGCGTAGTTGGTGCCGAGGCCAACTCCCACCGTCTTGCCCGCCAGGTCTGTCCCAGGAATGGACATTGGCCGGGTTCCCGCCCGGCACGAAGAGAGCGTCGCCATACCAGAAGGTCGGCGCGGTGAAGTCGATGATCTCGATCCGCTCCGGGGTGACATGGACGTCGCTGGCCAGCAGATCGAATCGCCCGCTCTGCAAGCCAGGCACCATCGACTCCCACGGCCCATCGACGAACTCGTATTTGTCGATCCCCGCGTGCTCCAGCGCGCGCAGGACGATATCGGTGTTCCATCCCGTACGCTCGCCGGTCTCCGGATCGGTGAAGTTGACCGGGAACGCTTCGATCAGGCCGAGGCGAAGGCCCTCAGTCCTGTACTTCTCATACGAGCCATCGGCGCCGGTGTAGCGGGTAACGTTGATGCCGTTTGGAAAGGCCTCGCCGCCTTCCTCCTGCACCGCGGGGGCAGCAGCGGCCATTGGCCCGCGGCCAACAATTGGCAATGCGCCAACCGCCGAGGCCATGCCGACGAAGCGCCGCCGGGAAACGAAACTGTTCGTGACTTTCATGACTGACTCCTTTAGAGGCCAAAAGCCGATAGCCCGTGACCCATCACCCATCACCCATCACCCATCACCCTCGTAACGATCCTCCTTTCACTCATCAAACCGTAAACAGCTCTGACACTCGCGGCCACAGCGCGTCCAGCTCGGCGAAATCGCCGGGATCGAGCGCGCCGAACTCCGGATCGCGCATCGCCGTGGTGGTGAAGACGCCGCGCCGCCGCAGAATCTCTTTCGAGACGGCCATCAGCACCGACATCTCCAGGGTCAGCAAAGGAAGGAGTTGCGTGTGAATGGCGCGCGCCAGGGCGACGTCGCCCGACCGCCACGCGGTGACGACCGTTACCAGCACGTCGCAGACTGCCGCCGACGGCATCGAGCCGATTGCGCCGCGCTGCAGCTCGTTCGGCAGATAGAGCCCCGCCGTGCCGCCAAAAACGCCCAGGAGGGAGGAGGTGGCGCTGTCCAGAACGTCGCTGATGTGGTGGCCGGCGGGCACGCGCTCTTCCTTGATATACGAGACATGCTCGATCTCCGCGACCAGTCTTAACACGACCGCGGTCGGCAAGTTGATGCCGAATGGCGGCGGCGCGTTCTGGATGATGACCGGCATGCCGGCCTCGGCGGCAATCGCCGCGTAGTAGTCGAAGACGCCATCCATCGATGGTCGACGGACATACGGTGGCAGCGCCATGACCGCCGCCGCGCCGCTCTCCCGCGCGTGGCGGGTGAACTCGAGTGCGGCATTGATGCTCGTCCCGGCGACATTGGCGACGACCGGCACGCGGCCCGCCGCCTGATCGACGGTTGTCCCGATCGACGAGCCGCCGCTCATCGTCGGTGAGCACCATGAACTCGCTGGCCAGGGCCGGCACGACGAGGCCTTGGACGCCGCCGGCGATGCAGAAATCGACCTGGCGGCGTAGGGAGGCGTCATCGACCGTGTTGACCGGGCTGTCCTCGGTGAAGGGAATCTGCAGAACGGGGAGAATGCCCGCGAGCCGGGTCTCTGGCGTTGCCACCTGATGCTCGTCCAACGTGTTGCGCGCGAAGGCTCAGAGCGCTATCGACGGCAAGCGCTCCTGGATGCGGACACCCAGGCTGTCCCGCCGCGTCTCTGAACCTGACTGAGAACCCGAGCGGCAGTCTATCATCCGAATCTGTGCTTCGGGACGCAACTGGATCAGATGTGCAAGATCGCGTTCAATCAAGACATCGCGTTTCTCGCCGTGCGTTTGTGGCCGCTGGGGCGGCGATCGTGACCTCGGCGCGGGCGGACGGGTTCGCACGCCGGGAGGATTCTCGACACGCGCACGCCGCACCCCTGGTCCCACCCGCGATCGCGGCCAGCGGCCCACCCCGAGGAGCGCTTTGGGTCCAACTGCCGAACCATGGCGGCGCCGGACGCCTCGCGCCCGATTTCCGCGAGATGTTCACCACGAGGAGTGACGACTGGGCCGAGTCGCGGCGCTCGATCGCCGTCTGGGTCTTGCGGATGACCTCGCTCCTGGGCAAGGACCCCATCGGCGACGACTTCTTGCGCGATGCCTTTCTGCCCCGCTTGCAGGACTGGGGCATCGATCTCGCCGTGAATGTCACCGGCGCGACCCTCGCCGGGTGTGGGAACCCTCAGCGGGCCGCGATCGAGGCCGCGGCGCTCCAGCGCCTGATCGACCTTGGCGCACGCGTTTCGTGCCTGAGCCTGCAAAGCCCACTTTCGAAGGTCGGCGGCCGAAGCTGCCCAACCTATGGCCGGGAGACCGGCTTTGACCGCCGCATTGCGGACATCGTCGACTATGCCGCGTTCATGACCGCTCGCTTCCCTGGCATCGGCATTGGCCTGGTCGATGCCATGCCAGCCAAAGGCTGGGCCTACCCCGGCGTCTATCAGGCTCTCGTCGCCGCGCTTTCGGAGCGGCGCATCCCGCTCGCTTTTCTCCATCTCGATTGCCCGGCGGAATCGGCATTGCCCGCCTGGGAAAACGTGCGTTTGGCGGAAGACTTGGTGCGCGGAGAGCTTCGTATTCCCTTTGGCCTGCTCTATGTCTCCAAAATCGGCGGCGACATTTCGAACGTCGCCTTCCGCGATGCGGTGCTTGCGGCCTATGGCGCCTATCGGGCGGCCGGTGGCCGGCCGGATCATCTCGTGCTGACGAGCTGGTACCGCTTCCCGGACGCCAATCTGCCGGAAGATGACGAGGAGAACGCCCCCTTCATGAACCTTGCGCGCGATTTCGCCCGGCTGGGCGGAGTGACGGACGTTCCCCCTCTCCCTCCGCAGAGGGAGAGGGGGTTAGGTGGTGAGGGCGTTCAAGGGCGTGAGGGCACTCCCACCGATTTGCCAACATGAACCAGTTGCGCTCGCTCGTCCTGCTTCTCCTGCTAATTGTCCCATCGACCCTGCCAATCATCCCCTCGGCCGCGCTCCCAGCCCGCGCGGAAAGCCCGCTCGATCTGGCCGCGATGGCGCTCTCCCCGGACGATCTGGCCGCGGTCGGGATGACCGGCTTCGGTCAGCGCGAGAGCGCTGTGCTCTCGCTCGCGGAGCAAGCGGATCAGGCCGCCCCCGGTCTCGCCAGTGACCCAGCCGCGGTCCGCCTGGCGCTTGCCCAGGCCGGGTTCGAACGTCGCTATCAGCGCGAGCTCGGCCTCCCGCAACGCCTCGACGGCGCGTCATCACGCCTGCAATCCTTTGTCACCTCCTATCTCCTGGAGTACAGCTCGCCGGAGGGCGCCGCCGCTGGCTTCGCGCTGCTCGAAGCCGAGCCGCCTGATGCGAAATCGCGGGACCTCCCCGGTACGCGAGAGTTCGGCGAGCGTTCCGAGATCACGCGGCTTCGTGACTCGACCGCCAGCGGCGAGCCGTACCGGGCGCTCGATCTCACGTTTCAGCGCGGCAACCTCGTGGCCGGGGTGACGATCGGGGAGTTCGGCAGCCGGGAGCCTGACCTGTTGGCGGTCGAGGCATTGGCCGCGCGGCTGCTGGCGAAGATCGACGCGGGCGGCGGTCCCGGTCTCAGCAATCTGGTGGTCCGGCTCGAGGGCCCCGACGTCGAGACACGCTCCGACGAGTATGGCCGCCTTCACGGGGTGACTTATCCGAACTACGCCGAGACGGCGGGCGAGCTCGCGGATCGAAGCGCGCGATACGGTGCTGCCGCTGATGTCTACGGCGTTGGCCAGAGCGTCGCCACCGGCCGCGCCGCCCGTACCGATGACGTCCGCTTCCTTGTCCTGCTCTACCGCTTCGCCAGTGACGAGGCGGCCACGGCCTGGTTGGCGGAGAGCGCGGCGCGGACCCTGCAGGTTCCCAACGTCATCGACGCCACCGTCGTTGCGGGGCCGCCTCGCTCGGCGAGGAGTCGCTGACGATGGCCGTGACCACCGAACGGAGCAGCGCCGGTCTGGCCCGTGGCTACCTGATCGGCGCGCGCGTGGGCAGCCAGGTCGTCCAGGTGCAGCTGCTTGGCTTTCCCAACGCTCCCTTGCCGGCGGTGGAGGAGCTGGCGCGGTTGCAGGTCGCCTGTCTTCAGGCTGGCGCCTGCCCGGATCGCGCCGCGCCGCCCGCGAGCCTGCTATCGATTGCGGCCGCCACCCCGGTCGGGCGCCTTGCAACAGGCCCCTGTGGCTCAGGCGATCAGCGATCGAGGCCATCGCGCCCGATCGCGCCGTGCCGCGGCTAATCGCCACGCCAGAGCACAACTCCGGGGATCAGACGCGGCCAAACATCATCCTGATCCTGACCGACGACCTGGACGCGCGCGCCGTCGCCTGTATGCCGAACGTGCAGGCACTGCTGGCCGCGCAGGCGCGACATTCAGCAACGCCTTTGTCACCACGCCACTCTGTTGCCCCTCCCGCTCGTCGATCCTGCGCGGGCAATACGCCCACAATCACGGAGTGTTGAACAACAGTGGCGAGGACGGGGGATTCCCGCACCTTTTATCGCCGGGGCAACGAGGAATCAACTCTGGCGACCTGGCTGCAGGTCGCTGGATACCGCACGGCGCTGGTCGGCAAGTACCTCAACCGCTACCCGCAGGAAGCCAGCGCTACCCACGTCCCGCCCGGCTGGGATACCTGGGCCTCGTTGTCCCACGACGACGAGGAGGATGAAGGCGGCGCCTACTACAACGACTACACCCTCAACCAGGATGGCACATTGGTCACTACGGCAGCGACCGGAGGACTATTCGACTGACGTGCTGAATGGGATAGGCATCGACTTCGTGCAGGATGCCGTCGCCGCGGGGGAGCCGTTCTTCCTCTATGTCGCCCCATTCGCGCCGCACGGCCCCTCGACCCTCGGCCGACGACACCGCGATGCCTTCGCCGGAGGCTGCGCGCCGCGCGTTCCGTCGTTTGCCGAGCGGATGTCAGCGACAAGCCAGCCTGGGTCCAGGCCCATCGCGCGCTGACCCGACGATCTCGCCCTGATCGACGAACGCAACCAGCGCCGCCTGCGCTCGCTGCTGGCGGTCGACGAGATGGTCGCTGACCTGATGCGGACGCTGGCAATGACCGGGGCGCTGCGACAATACCTACATCGTCTTCGCCTCCGACAACGGCTATCATCTCGGCGAACACCGTTTGCCATCGGCAAGCAGGCCGCCTACGACGAATCGACGCGGGTGCCACTGATCGTGCGCGGACCGGGCATCCCGGCGGCCGACGGCGAGGACGCTTGGTGCTCAACATCGACTGGGCGCCGACGTTCGCCGAGCTAGCCGGCGCCGCCACGCCCGAGTTTGTCGATGGGCGCTCGGTTGTCCCGTTCCTGGGTGGAAACGCGCCCGCCGAGTGGCGCGATCAATTCCTGATCGAGCGCTTCGAGCGCCTGCGCGGGAGCGGTCAGAGCAAAGGGAGTCCGCCGGCACCCCACCCGGCTGGAGAGCTTCCACCCGTGCCGGAATCGAGGATCGCGCCGATCACCGCGCCGCCCTATCTCGCCCTGCGGAGTGACCGCTATCTCTACGTGGAGTACCTCAATGGCGAGCGGGAGCTGTACGTTCTGCACGTGTATTGTTTGAGCTCCAGAATCTTGCGTCGAGCGCCGAGCCCGACCTGCTCGCGGCCCTCGCGACAGAGCTCATCGTCTTCGCGCCTGCGCGGGCACCAATTGTGGGTGATGGGGTGTTATCGTTTCCCAACAGCCAACAGCCAACAGCCAACAGCCAACAGCCAACAGCCACTATGCCTGATCTCGCTCCAACCGATTTGCTTGACGCGGCAGCGATCTGCCAGGAGACGCTACGGCCCGCGCTCGGCCGTGACTCGGAGGGCGCGCTTGCGCGCGACATGGAATGGGACTGCCAGCGCACGCTCGATCACGTCGTCGACACGCTCTTCCTTTATTCTGCCTATCTGGCCAGCCACTGAGCGGCTTTCGCCGCCGCGCAATGGTGATCCGAAAGCATCTCCAGAGCACTTGCTGGGGAGCGTCGGCGGCCGCCGTGTTGGCCGAGGTTGCCCGCGCCGCGCCGCCGGGGACGCGCGCCTACCACCCAGCCGGCAGACATCTCTGGCTGGATGGCGCTCGGCTGCGAGGAAATCCTCCTCCACACCGACGACATCGCGCGTTCGCTTGGCGTGCCCTACCGTCCCCCGGATGACCTCACGTCAAGCATCGTGGTGCGCATCTTCCCCGGGCCCCGGCAGACATCGACCCCGGGATTCCCTGCGCTGGGCCGCCGGCCGCATCGCCCTCCCATCCCGCGCCCACCGTCTCGGCCCCGATTGGTACTGGCACTGCGCTCCCCTCGCGGAGTGGACGGCACGGTCAGAAAGCGCACCGCGCCGCCCGCGTGGTGAAGGGGGTAAAGGAGCACGAAAAGCTCTCTCGCCCCGTTCTCCTTCACCCCCTAGTGCATATTCAGGCGACCTCCTGGGGGATAGCCAAGTGATCGCAACGCGGACAGCCGAACGTCGCACAGACGCGCGCCTCCACCTCGTGGGCGGTCAGCAGGCGCGCGGGTTCGACGATGCGTCGCTTGCCGTGCACCCACTTCGGCTCGATCGGATTGAGCCAGGGGCTCTTGGTGGGCAGCAGGCAGGGGACGAGGCGCACGCCACCCGCGCGGTGGGCGCGCTGGTTGTGCTCGCGCAGCCAACGCCGCCCTTCGCGGCTGATGTGCCAGCCGGCGTGGTCCCACACCAGCACCAGCGTCGTCACGCCCTGCGCTGCCAGCCGGTCGCCACACCAGGCCAGAAACTGCGTGGTGAGCGCGCTCACGGGGCGGCCGTCGACGAAGCGCAGCCAGAGGTCCTCCGGCGTGCCGTGCCCCGGTCGCACCAGCAGCCCGTAGCAGGCCAGGGCCTTCGGGTCGGGGTCGTCGTCGGCCACCGCCTGTTCCACTCCCCGCAGCGGCGTGCCGTCGGTCCAACTGTGCAGCATGGGGCGGGCAACGCGGCTAGCAATACTAACGGAACCAGTAGAGGACATAACAAAAA
>CAVXMK010000018.1:0-166317 GCA_963762985.1 uncultured Chloroflexia bacterium | reverse complement strand
CGGGGTCCATTCATGATCGGCGATCTCCATTTCAAGCGGCCTGGGAAGACCTTGTTCCGGCATCCTGTTCACTGTACTAGGTTTTCTGCCGTTTTGTTGACAGGTCCCTGTTTTCGATTGGCAATGGCCGCGGCCTCTGCTCGCCCGGCCTCTGACCCGGTGCTAGCCTCCTCTCGCAACGCGGGTGCGATCTCTCGAAGGAGTCGAGCATGGTGCAGAGTAGTGTCACCGACGAGGACGTTGCCGAGCTTATTCAACTCACCACCGAAGCCGCCAAGGCGTACATCCGCGGGGACATGCAGACCTACTTCTCGCTGATTCGGCACAGCGATGACTTCACGCTGATGTCGCCGTTCGGCGGGGAGCCGGAACGCGGCTTCGACACCTCGCCCGAGCGCCTGCGAGCGTTGGAACGCTTTTTTCAGGGTGGTGACGCGGAGCTCGAGATCGTAGAAACCTACGCGTCGGGCGATCTGGTCGTGCTGGCAGCGATCGAGCGGCAGCACGGCGAGGTCGGCGGGCTGCCGGACCAGGACTGGTCGCTGCGCGTGACCTGGGTCTTTCGGCGTGACGGATCGGGGTGGCGGCAGGTGCATCGGCATGCCGACCCGTTGGTGCATGGCATCAGCTTCGAACAACTGGCCGCGCTCGCCCGCGGCTGACTCTTGGATTGCGAACGAAGACGCCTCGATGGGCCGAGTCAGCTTTCGCTCAGGAAGTGCAGCGCCATGAGTCCCAAACCGACGCCGGAGGAGTTGCGGCAATCCGCGCCTACGAAGCGCCGACGTTGGCGCTCGTGCGGGAGCTCACCGCCGCGATGCGCCAGGGAGCACGTCACCTGGCGCTGATTGGCGAGCGCGGGGCGGACCCAGCGTGGCGCGCCGAGGTCGCCGCCGAGTACCGCGGTTGGCGCGGGTTCCTGGACGCGCTGCCCGACGAGCCGCCGGCGCCCTACGTGATGGCGCACGCGCGGATCCTGCGATGGGCGGCGGCCGTGGCCGAAGCCGGCGACGACTACGCCGCGGCGGTCCTGGAACTGGACGACGAGCGGCTGGGCTGGCCAGCCGCAAGATGGCCGACACCTCGACCTCTACGTGCTGGCGTCGGAGGCGGCCGCGGAAGCGGTAGACGGTTGCGGTCATGAGTGATCGTCTCATGCCGGTGATGCCGGCGCCCGCGGCGCCCTGAGCCACGGCCGAGGCACCGCGCCGTCGTGGAGGGGTTACGTCGCCTTGCTCAGTTGCTCCGGCTCGACGCCGAGGGCCTTCGCAGTCTTCGCAAGGTGGCTGGGCGGACGTGCCTGGCCGGTCCATTCTCGATGCGGTCCAGCGTCGCTGGCGCGACACCGTCCGCCGGGAGACGTCGTCCACGGTGAACCCGGCGCGCTCGCGCCCCTCTCGCAACGCCTCGGCGTCGACCTCGATTAATCCGCGCGGCATCGCTTGATCCTTTCGGCTTGCTCGTTGGCGTCAATGGCCACCGGGCCTGTGCCGGAATCCAGGCCAGCCCCAAAAGGCACCTTCGGCTCAGCGAGAAGCGGCGGGCGGGGCCGGTGGCGCGTCGCCCCGCTCGTGTCTATGGTACTCGCCGGTATAGGTGGTGGCGATGCGGATGGCCGGTTGGTCGCCGTGGACCTGGATGAGGTGGAAGGTGTTGGCCGGGGCCAGGATCCACTCGCCAGCCTTGACGTGGATTGGGTCGTCTCGCCCTTCCAGCGTCCAGGACAGCTCGCCTTCGTAGACCGACCAGCACTCGTCGGAGAGGTGGTAGTGCCAGTCGTTGGGGTGGCCGGGGGCCTGGCAGATGACGGTGACGACGAAGCGGTCGTTGCGGATCAGGGTGGCGGCCCAGGGTGGGGGGCCGTATTGGGCTTTCATCTCCTCGATGCCCAGCCTGACGCGCTCGGGGTTGAGGGCGAGTGCATCGCGATCCGTCATGATGATTTCCTCCGACGTCTACGACCGACTCTGCGACTCAGCCTATCGTAATCCGCTCGTCTCCGAACTTGGCGACAATCTCGACCTCGCCCCCAAGAGCGCCGACGCAGGCACGCACCGTGGCCAGCTCGGTCCGATCCAGGTCGCCCCGTTCGATGCGCAATACCCGCGACTGCGAGACCCCAAGTCGGTTGGCGAGGTCCGTTTGGTTGAGCCTCGCCGATTCCCAGATCCCGGTTAACAAGTATGGACTCATCTCGACATTCAGCTTTATTGCCAAGGCTGAGCCCGATCACGCGCGCTGATGAGTCGGATGAACTACAAAGCGCAGAGTAGGTGCAGGAGCAAGCCAATGCGCATTCCCGGATTCGCCGACCAAGTGCCCTGGAAAATCGTCAAGCGCGCCGTCAAAGACTTCCTCGACGACGACATGCCCACCTACGCCGCGGCCCTCTCCTTCCACCTCCTGCTCGCCCTCTTTCCATTCATCATTTTCCTCCTCACACTCCTCGGGTCCGTCGGTCTCGCCGCCTTCTTCGATCGACTCCTCAACCAGGCCCGCGCCACTCTCCCGCCCGACGCGTTCCAAATCCTGGACCAGGTCGTCGGCGAGATTCGCAATCGACCAGGCCAAGGGCTCCTGTCCTTCAGCATTGTCCTCGCCCTCTGGGCGGCCTCGGCCGGCATGCGCTCGGTCACCAATGCCCTCAACCGCGCCTACGACGTCGACGAGACCCGTCCCATCTGGCAGCGTTACCCTCTCTCCGTCCTTTACACCGTGGGGTTGGCGGCGTTGGTGCTCTTGAGCGGAGCGGCTCGCCTCGCGGGCCCGCAGGTCGTCGAGCGGCTCACCAGTCGCTTCGGGATCACCGGTCTGATTGCCACCCTCTGGACCTGGCTGCGCTGGCCGGTCGTCGTCATGCTTCTCCTTCTGGTCGTCGCCCTCATCTACTACCTCGGTCCCAACGTCGACCAGCCCTTCCGCTACGTCACTCCCGGTTCCGTCGCCGCCGTCATCGTCTGGATCATCGCCTCGGCCGGCTTTTCCGCCTACATCGAGCGCTTCGGCAACTACGGCGCCACCTACGGCAGTCTCGGCGGCATGATCGTCCTCCTTCTTTACTTCTTCGTCTCCGGGGCCGTCCTCCTCTTCGGCGCCGAGATCAATGCCGCCATCCACCCCGCCCAACGCACCCGTACCGGCACGCTCCCTGGCACCGTCCTGCCGATCATCGAGGAGCTGGGCATCTGCGAGGAGCCGCGCCGGGCGGCGTAGCGGACTGCCGGCGCATTGCCTTCCTGCTGGAAGGCTCGCACTGGGGAATCGTGGGTTGCTCGCCGGAACCGCGGCCATGCGGTACGCTGCCATCGTGGACGATTCGCTCCATCGATACCATGACCGGCCACGCCTGACCGTCCCCTCCGCGTCAGTTCCCGCGTTCGCGCACCTGCACCGAGATGGGCGGAAACGGGACGCTCGCCTACCTGCCTCGACCACGTTCGGTTGCGCTGATCGGCCTGCCGATGACTGAGACTCGCCAGCCCTCGGTCCCCTCGTCCACCCTGCCCCTGGGCTCCGCGGTCCCAACCGACCGCTTCCTGGCGGCGATCGTCGAGTCGTCCGACGACGCCATCATCGGCAAGACCCTCGACGGCACGATCACCAGCTGGAACCGTGCCGCCGAGCTCCTCTACGGCCACACGGCCGCGGAAGCGGTTGGCCGGCCAATCTCGCTCATCATCCCTCCGGACCTCCCGGACGAACTGCCGTCCATCATGGAGCGGCTGCGTCGCGGCGAGCGCGTTGACCACTACGAGACGGTGCGCATGCGCAAGGATGGCGCACGCCTCGATGTCTCGGTGAGCATCTCGCCGATCCGAGACGACGCGGGGAGCATCGTCGGCGCCGCCAGCATCGGGCGGGACATCACGGAGCGCAAGCGGGCCGAGCGGGAGCGGCGCGACCTTGAAGCGCGGGCGCAGCGGGAGTTGGCGGCACGGCGCGAGAGCGAAGAGCGCTTCCGCGCGGTGTGGGAGGCCACCTCCGAGGCGCTGGCTCTTTCCGACCCCGAGGGGATCGTACTGGCTGTCAACCCCGCCTACTGCGCTCTGTACGACCGGAACCCGCAGGAGTTGATCGGACAGAGCTTCGCCCTCATCTTTCCGGAGGAGGCACGCGCGGACGCAGAGGCGCAGTACCGCGCCGTCTTCACCAATCCCGACCCACCACGCTCCTACGAGACCCGCGTGCGACGCCCGAACGGCAGCGAGCGCATCGTCGATGCCCGCGCCGACTTCCTGGTCCGCGACGGGGAGCGCGTGGCCATGATCTCGGCCATCCGCGATATCACCGAGCGCAAGCGCCTCGAGCAGGCCCAGCAGGATTTCGTGGCCATGGCCAGTCACGATCTGGCGTCGCCGCTGACCGTGCTCCGCGCCAGGGCGCAGTTGATGCGCCGCCGCCGGGCCTACGATGAGGACAGCCTGGCCGCAATCCTGGAGCAGACGAGCCGGATGGAGCGGTTGATTGGCGATCTGCGCAACCTCGCCCAGGTGGAGGGCGGTGGCTTGTCGCTGCAGCGGGAGGCCGTCGATCTGGTCGCGCTCAGCCAAGCGGCGGTGGAGCGCGCACGCACCCTCTCCGCCGGACGCAGCGTGCGCCTGGAGGCGCCTGCGGCGCCGGTCGTCGTCGCTGGGGATCGCGACCGGCTAGGGCAGGTGCTCGACAACCTCATCGGCAACGCCGTCAAGTACTCGCCTCAAGGTGGCGACATTGTGGTTCGGATCGGGATGACCCCAGGCGAGGCGCGCCTGAGTGTCGCCGATCAAGGTCCGGGGATCTCCGCCGACGTGCTGCCGCACCTGTTCGAGCGCTTCTACCGGGGGCAACACGCCGCCGGGGAGGGTGGCCTGGGGTTGGGTCTCTACATTTCCCGCATGCTGGTCGAGGCCCACGGCGGGTCGATCCGAGCCGCGTCCATATCGGGGGTTGGCAGCATCTTCACCGTTGCGCTGCCTGGGGCGGATCTGGCCGATCCATAGCGGAATACACAGCAAAACGCCGACAAGTCCAGGTTTGACCCCAGTCCCGTCGGCGTTTGCTGACCATCCGCTTCGGGGATTGCTCCCCTCCGCGTCCGGTGTACGTACACACTACACCCGCCGTGCCCGGCTGTCAATACCCCGGCCGGTTTGTGATTGTTCACGGGTGGTAGGACTGGGGTAGGATGTGGGTCCTCGTCGCCGCGCTGCCGTGCAGGAGTCCCGCCATGCGCCTGTCGCTGATCCTGCCGCCCGTCCAGCCCGAGGTCTATGGGGACCAGCCAGGGTGTCCCTACGCCGGGTGCGGCGGATCGCACGTGCAGCACTGGCAAGCCGTGCCCAAGCCCGTGCGCGACACCCAGGTGCACGAGGTCGTCGCCCACCGCTACCGCTGCGTGCGCTGCGGGCGGACCTTCCGCGTCTACCCGCGCGGGGTCGGCCACGACCAGACGAGCGCGCGCCTCAAGGACGTGGCGGTCATGTTCTCCGTGCTGGGCATGAGCTACGGCGCGGTCGCCACCGCCTTGGCGGCCCTGGGCTGGCCGCTGAGCAAGGTGGCGGTCTATTACGCGGTGCAGGAGGCCGGGGCGGCGGTGGCCGGGCTGCGGCGGGAAGCGGTGGCGAGGGGCGGGGGCCGGGTCGCCGCGTTGGGGGCGGACCTGACCAGCGTGCGCTGCGCGGGGCGGTGGCTGACCGTCGGCATCGCCGTCGACGCCGTGCGCGGGACGGTGCTCAGCCTCGACGCGCTGCCCAACGGCGAGGCCGTCACGCTGACCGATTGGGTGGCCGAGTTGGCGTCCGTGCTGGGGGCCGCGCTGCTGGTCAGCGACGACGCCGACCCGTTCAAGACCGCGGCGGACGGCAGCGGTCTGGACCAGCAGGTCTGCAAGGCGCACGTGCCGCGCAACACCGAGGCGTGGGTGGCCGCCGCCGCCCCCGACCTGGCCGCCGACGCCGACGGCTCGCTGGCCGCCATCGCGGTCGCTCCGGCGCAGGCCGTGGCCGACTGCCAGACGCTCCTGCGGCTGCTGACGGAGCGCCTGCCCACCCCGGAAGCCAGCGCCACGTTGGCGACCATCCACCGCCGCTACCTGGGCGCCGCCAAGCCGGCCAAGGGGGAGTCCATGTCGCTGGCCTATCGGCTGCGCTTGTTCAGCCTCGATGGCTGGAACCTGTGGCCGCGCCTGACGCGCTACCGCAGCTGGGAGGGGCCGGACGCCGAAACCATCGACGGGACCAACAACGCCTGCGAGCGGGCCATCGGCTGGTGGGTCAAGGAACGGTATCGGTCCATGCGTGGGACTACAAGCGCCCCGAATCCGTGCTCCACGTCAGCCGCCTCATCGCGGCCATGGGCACCGCCCGCGATGGTCCCGGCTTCGCCCTCGCCGAAGTCATCGCCTGATGGCACCGGGGGAGGGGGAGATCACGGCCCACCCACCCCCGCAACCAAAGTCTGAACAGTCACTTCGTTATTCCCTGTGCGCACGCTCTGGTGGCCTCCGGGGCACGTTTCTTCGGTGCTGATCCTATTCCGCTCACCTAGCTGACAGCGGGAGGGATGACGCTGCCGGAGGCCGGGGGGCGGGCCGACCGCCACCCGGGGCTCCTGGTGTCCGGATCTGTGAGGGACGGGGGCTGTTTTCTGGCGTGGTTGTTGGAAGATGTCGAAGGCATTGAAGATCTGGGGAGGAGGTCTGGCACCCCCGAGACTCTGGTGGCGTGGGCCATGGGGTTGATGATTGGGAACTTGGGGAACTTGGGGAACTTCGGGGGAGGCGGGGAGGGCTGGCTCTGTGCGGCCAGGGGCGCCGTGCGGCGGGCACACTCCGGCCTCGGAGAGGTGGGACAGGAAAGGGTCGCCCTGGGCCGGAGCGCTGCGGCGGCGCCGGTAACGGTCCGGATCTGCTCGGGAGACATCGCACGTCCTGCGGCGCAGAACGGCGGGAGACCCCGTTGCCGGGGCCGGCGACCCACCGGCTGCCACGCGGGCAGCTTCACGCGGGTCCCTCGCACCGCGGGGACGGGCACGACCCGTCCCCCCTCGGTGCGGCTTCTGCGGTCGCGGCGCGCCATCCGGCGCACCGGAATCGACCCATCGGCCGTGATACACGGCGTCGGTGGGGTCCTTCGCACCGCGAGGTCCGGCGGGGCGCCGGCCTCCCTGCGTGCGGCTGCGACGATCGCGGCGGGGCCAGACGCGCATCCGGCCCAGGGCGACGAGAAGGCAAGACCACCCCGGATCCGGCGAATGCGCGGTCGGCGGCCGGGGTGGGTCTTCCCCCTCAATGTATAAAGACGGATCGAGGAGGCCAAAACATGACACTTTCTTCCAGAATTTAACATTTGGGACGGGGTGAGGCGGGTTTCCAGTGTGCGGGGGTGAGGAGGTGGGGAAAGACAAGAATTCGGGGGGCGACGAATTTCCGGTGTTGACGCGGTACCATCCGTGATATGACCTCATCGCTCACCGCCCCCGCACCGACGACGGCGTTTGGCGCCTGGCTCCAGGCTGCCCGGCCGAAAACCCTTCCAGCGGCGGTGTCTCCGGTTCTGGTGGCATGCGCCGTCGCCTGGGGTGCCGGCGCGTTTCACCCAATCACCGCCATCGCCGCGTTCACCGTGGCGATTCTCCTTCAGATCGCGGCGAACCTCGCCAATGACGTGGCCGATTTTCGGCGCGGCGCAGATACCGCCGCGCGGCTGGGGCCGGTGCGCGTGACGCAGAGCGGACTTATTCGTCCGGAACGCGTGGCGACGGCGACGGCGGTTGTGCTGGCCCTGGCTGCTATTCCCGGGCTGTATCTCGTCTGGCGCGGTGGTCCGCTCCTGGCCGGGCTCGGCCTCCTGGCGATGCTCGCCGCCGTGGCCTATACCGCGGGGCCAAAACCGTTTGGCTACCTCGGGCTGGGCGAGGTTTTCGTCTTCCTCTTCTTTGGCCCGGTCGCGGTGATCGGCACAGCGTATGTCATGACCGGCGCCGTAGAGCCTCTGTCGGTCGCCGCATCGCTGCCGATGGGGTGCCTGATCACCGCCATCCTCGTCGTCAATAACCTGCGCGACATCGATACCGACCGGGTCGCCGGCAAACGCACACTCGCGGTTCGCATCGGCCGTGAGGCGACGCGCCGGGAGTATGCCGCGCTGATCGGGGTGGCGTATCTCGCGCCGCTGGCCATGGTCCTCCTGGGACTCGCTGCGCCGTGGGTGGCGCTTGCGTGGGTGACAGCACCCCTGGCGATTGTCCTGGTTCGCCAGGTCTGGTCGGTGTCGGAGAGAGCGCTCAATCCGGTGCTCGGCGGGACCGCCCGGCTCTGCCTCTGGTTTGCCGTCGCTTTGAGCGCGGGCATTGTCCTGTGAGAGACGATCCCGGGACAAATGGCACCGGGGCGATCAGACCCGGGCACGACGTGCGCGACATGTTCGACCGCATCGTCCCGCGCTACGATCTGATGAACCGGTTGATGACCGGGGGCCGCGACGTTGCCTGGCGGCGATTGGCGGTTCGGGAGGCGATGCGCGGACGCGACCCGGCGACGACACGGGTCCTCGACATTGCCACCGGGACCGGGGATCTGGCCATCGCTCTCCGCAACGCGGGCGCGAATCGGGTCGTCGGACTCGATTTCTCCGCATCGATGCTGGCGGAGGCGCGGCGAAAGGACGGCGCCCTGCCCGGTCGCGAGCGCATCGACTGGGTCGAAGGCGACGCCATGGCGTTGCCATTCTCCGACGCATCGTTCGATGCCGTCACGGTTGGCTTCGGTCTGCGAAACATGCCGAGCTACCTCGGAGCATTGTGGGAGATGGTGCGCGTGCTCCGCCCCGGCGGGACGCTCGTCTGCCTGGAAACGACGCCGATGACCGTTCCTGCCCTGCGGTGGCTGTTCGACGCGTACTTCTCGCGCGTCGTGCCGCTGGTCGGCGGCATCCTCAGTGGCGACCGCGACGCCTATGCCTATCTCCCGGCTTCCGCCGCGGCGTTCCCGGATGCCGACACACTCGGCCGGATGATGCTGGAGGCTGGGTTCGCGAAGGTACGGTATCTCCGCCTCGGGGGTGGCACGGTTGCGCTGCACGTGGCGAATTACGCCTACGGGCGAGTTGACGGTCCCGTACTTGCGCCAGGGGAGCACCGCGCGCTCCACCAGCCCCACGAGGGCGAACAGTCCTGTCCCCATGAGCGAGAGCAGCACGATGGCCGCTACCAGCCGCGGAGTTTCGAACTGGGCGATGGCGCGGGTCATCAGATACCCCAGACCCGGCCCGCGCCCCGACCAGTTCGCCGAACACCGCGCCGATGACGCTGATGGCGACGGCGATCCTGGCCCCGGCAAAGATGAAAGGCTGGCTGGAGGGGAACTCGGCGAGGCGGAAGACGGTCCCCGGCGAGGCGCCGAAGGAGCGCAGCAGATTGACCACGTCGCGGTCCGTCGAGCGCAGTCCTTCGACGGTGCTGACCGCGATGGGGAAGAAGCCCACCAGGGCGGTGACGATCACCTTGGGCAGCACACTCGGCCCGAACCAGACGAGCAGCAGCGGGGCCAGAGCGGGGACCGGCACCGTCTGGCTGGCGATGATGATCGGATAGAGCACCCGATCCAGCGTCGGCGAGCGAAAGACCGCAATACCCAGACCGATCCCGGTCACCACCGCCACGCGCGAACCCGGCCAGCACCTCGGAGAGCGTGACCAGCGCGTTCGGAGCCAGGATCGCGCCAGTCGTTGATGAACGCCACCAGCACGTCGCTCGGGGCCGGGAGCAGCCAGCGCGGGGTTCCGGTGAGGCGCACCGCGACTTGCCACCCAATCAGGAGCGCGGCGATGAGCAGCAAGGGGGCGAGCCAGCGTGGCGGTTGCCGTGCGCCGCTCATGGCGCGGGATCGTCCAGCACGCCAAGCGCGTTGAGCAGCGTAGCCCGATCCCGCACGAACTCCGGAGAGGCGAGCATGGCGCGCGTCCGTGGCCGCGGGAGCGAAATCGCCAATTCGTGGGCGATGCGGCCTGGTCGAGGGGTCAGCACGATGACCCGGTCGGCGAGGAAGATCGGCCTCCTCCACATCGTGCGTTACGAGCAGCACCGAGGAGCGCTCCTGCTCCCACAATCCGGCCAGCCAGGCTTGCAGCTCGGCGCGGGTGAGGGCGTCGAGCGCGCCGAACGGCTCGTCCAGCAGCATCAGATTCTTGCTGGGGAGGATGGTGCGCAGGAACGCCGTACGCTGCCGCATGCCGCCAGAAAGTTGGGGCGGGTAGACGGAACCGAACCCCTCCAGGCCGAAGCGCCACAGCTCCGCCCTGGCGCGCCGTTCCGACTCCTCGCGCGGCATCCCCGCGGCCTCGAGCCCAAGCCCCGCGTTTCCCGACCGTCGTGCGCCAGGGAAGCAGGAGATCGCGCTGCTGCATGTAGGCAGAGCTAGCCCAAACGTTGCGCGGCACTCGTCTCGTCGCCATCGAGCAGGACATCGCCGCTGTCCTGGGTGAGCAACCCGGCGACGATGTCGAGCAGCGTGCTCTTGCCCGAGCCCGACGGCCCGACGAGGGCGACGAACTCGCCGACGCCGACTGCCAGGCTCAGCCCGTCGAGCGCGGTCAGCCGGCGCCCGCCCTCCTCATACGTCGAGACGATGTCGCGGACTTCAGCCGAGGAGCGCGGCAGTGGAGCCCGCGCGTGTCTCGGGCACGAGCCCTCACCCCCCTACCCCCTCTCCCGGCTCGAGCCGGGAGAGGGGGGGATGGCGGCGAGGTCGTCGGCGACGAGGGCGGCGATGCGGTCCCCGAGGCGGACGCTGTAGTTGGTGCCGCGATCCTCGGGTAGATCTGCGTCGTGTTGGCCAGATAGAGGCCCGGCAGCCCGGTGCGGTGGTCGGGAATGCGCTCGCCGTAGTTGAGCGGGATGATCGGCTGCGCCGACCGCTCGCGAAAGACCCAGGAGCGCTCGATCCAGGAGCGGTCGAACGCGGGATTGATCCGGCGCAGGAAGGGAATGTACGTCTCGATCAGCTCTTCGTCGGACATCGCGAAATACGGATGCTCCGGCTCGAGATACTTGGAGAGATAGACGAACCGCTTTCCGCCGTACTCGTCCGGGGAGATGAAGTTTGTCTGCTCGATCACCCCGGTGAACGGCAGGTCGTCGTCGGCGATATTCAGCCAGTAGATGTCCGAGAGCGGGTGACGTGAGCTGCAACAGCGCGACGACGGCCGCTTCGTACTCCAGGCCGCCCAGCTTCTCGCGGTACGTCTCTGCGGAGGTCCGGAACCAGGCGGGCGAGCACAGGAGATGGCGTGGTGACGACGACCGCGTCGACCGGCACGGTCTCGCCTCCGAGAACGACGTCCCACGCCCCCCTTCTGGCTGGCGTCAGCTCGTTCGGACCGTCTCCGGCGATCAGCGTCTGCGCCGCGCTTCGCGCGCGCGGCGGCCAGCGCATCGATGAGGGTGTTGAAGCTGCCCTGAAAGTAGCCCAGCCGTTCGCCCTCCAGCGGCGAGCGGCGAGATGTGGTGCGCAGCCAGATCTTGCCCCAGAACCAGACCATGGCCACCTGGTCGTGGTAGCGGCCGAACTTGGCGCGGAGCTGGGCGCCGAAGGTGCGGTCGTAGGCGCGCTTGCCGAGCGCGCGGCGCAGCCAGGACGCCGCGGTGACCTGCTCGAACCGTTTCCAGTCGCGCACGCGCTGCAGATAGGCGGTCACCAGCCCCACCCGCAGCCGGTCATGGAAGCGGCAGGAAGCCGAGGCGCAGCAGATCGAGCGCCCCGTTCAACGGCCAGATGCGCCCGTCGGCGAAATAGCCGACGTTCGAGGGGAGCCAGACGAGCCGGTCGCCGATGCCGATCTCCTCGGCCAGCGCCACGATCTCGCGGTCGCTCTGAAAGAGGTGGTGATAGAAGCGCTCGATGGCGGTCCCCGCCACCGGAAACGCATTGGCCTGCCCGCCGAGCAGCGCGCCGCGCTCCCAGAGCGTCACGCGGAAGCCGCGTTTGGCCAGCCGGTAGGCGGCGGTCAGCCCGGTGATGCCGCCGCCGATGACGGCGATGTGGGAGTCGAGGGGTCGAGGGGTCGAGGAGTCGAGGAGTCGAGGTCGCTAGTCTGTGCGGCCTTCGCAGCCGGAGCTATCGCTGCCCGGTGATCGACGCTTCGGCCCACGACTCACGACTCACGACCTGACTCGATCTCGACCCCTCGACCCCTCGACCGTCAGATGAACAACGGCGCCATCACCAGCGTGATCGTCGCCATCAGCTTGATGAGCACGTGGATGGAGGGGCCGGCGGTGTCCTTCCACGGGTCGCCGACCGTGTCGCCGACGACCGAGGCCGCGTGGACGTCGGTTCCCTTGCCCAGGACGGCGCCCGGCCGCGTCCTTCAGCTCGCCGGCCTCGATCATCTTCTTGGCGTTGTCCCAGGCGCCGCCGCCGTTGTTGAGGACGTTGGCGACGAGGACGCCGGCGATGGTGCCGATCATCAGCATGCCGGCCGCCCCTTCCCAGCGCAGGAGGAGACCAACCAGGATCGGCACGGTCACGGCCAGCAGGCCCGGCGCGATCATCTCGCGCAGCGAGGCGCGCACGGCGATGTCGACGCAGGAGGTGTAGTCCGGTGTCGAGGTGCCGGCCATGATGCCAGGGTCGCTGCGGAACTGGCGGCGGACTTCTTCGATCATCGCCGAGGCGGCGCGGCCGACGGCGCGCATGGCCAGCGAGGCAAAGACGAAGACGAGCGCGGCGCCGATGAGCCCGCCGACGAAGACGCGGGGGTTGGCAAGGTTGACCACGCTGGTATCGATCGCCCCGCCGCTGAAGCGGGAGACTTCCTGCAGGTAGGCGGAAAAGAGGAGGAAGGCCGCCAGGGCCGCGGTGCCGATGGCGTAGCCCTTGGTCAGCGCCTTGGTGGTGTTGCCGGCGGAGTCGAGGGCGTCGGTGGTGTCGCGGACGCTCTCCGGCTGGTCGCTCATCTCGACGATGCCGCCGGCGTTGTCGGTGATCGGACCGAAGGTGTCCATGGCCAGGATGTAGGCGGCGGACATGAGCATGCCCATCGTGGCCACGGCGGTGCCGTAGATACCGGCGGCGTTGAAGACACCGGTTTCCGGCGCGAAGGCGCCCTGCACCATGTTGCCCATGGAGTAGGACGACAGGAGTGCGATCGCGATGACAACCGCGGCGGCGCCGGTCGTCTCGAAGCCGACGGAGATGCCGGAGATGATGTTGGTCGCCGGTCCCGTGCGGGACGCTTCCATGATCTCCTTGACCGGGCGGTAGCGGCCGCTGGTGTAGTACTGGGTGATCCAGACGAAGACGAACGAGGTGGCGATGCCGATCAGGCCGCAGACCAGGTATTCGATGCGGCCGAAGGGAAGCATCCAGAACGTCGCGACGACAAGACCAACGATGGCAAGCGCCGCCGTGACGTAAAAACCCTTATTCAACTCATCCATGGGGTCGGCCGGGGTGGCGGGGGGGCGCACGGAGAGGACGCCGATCATGGAGGCGATGGCCCCGAAGGCGCCAAGCACGAGGGGGAAGAAGACGTAACCGAGCGCTTGGGTATTGCCGGAGCCGATGATCGCGGTATAGAGGGCGGCGCCCAGGATCATGGCGCCGATGATCTCGGCCACGGATGACTCGAAGATGTCGGCGCCGCGGCCGGCGCAGTCGCCGACGTTGTCGCCCACCAGGTCGGCGATGACGGCCGGGTTGCGCGGGTCGTCTTCCGGAATGCCGGCCTCGACCTTGCCGACCAGGTCCGCGCCGACGTCGGCGGCCTTGGTGTAGATGCCGCCGCCGAGCTGGGCGAAAAGGGCGACGAAGGAGGCGCCGAAGGCGAAGCCGACAATCCAGAACGGGGTTTCGGCCACGGCCGGCAACGTGCCCTCGACGAATGGGTAGACGACCCAGTAGACGATCAGCACGCCGAGGAGGCCGAGGGCGACGACGAGGAAACCGGAGACGGCCCCGCCGCGCAGCGCGACGGTGAGCGCCTCGCCCAGACTGCGCCGGGCGGCGGAAGCGGTGCGGCTGTTGGAGCGCACCGCGATGTACATGCCGATCCAGCCGGAGATGCCGGAGAGGAGCGCGCCGAAGAGGAAGGTCAGCGAGGTGATGAGGCCGCGCTCGACTTTGTAGTCCGTCTCGAAGATGCCGACGACGAGACCGATGATGACGGCGACCACGATCGCCAGCATGGCGATCGTCGAATACTGCCGTCGCAGGAAGGCCACCGCGCCGATGTAGATGCGGTTGGCGATGTCCTGCATCGCGGGGGTGCCGGAGTCCCGAGAGAGGATGTTCCTGGCGAGCCAGAACGCGAACAGAATGGCCGCCACGCCGCAGATGAGCACTGGCAGCGAATAGAGCTCCCGAGGTTCCAAGTACCCCCTCCTCTACCGTCGCCCGCGGCTTCCGCGCGGGCGAACCCTTCCCGTCCCGCCAGTCGTCCCGGCGAGGCGCGCCCCTGGCGGCGGCCGCGCCAAGACCCGCGCGGCCACGGCAACCCTGAGATTCACGCGAATGGCGAGTCTACCACTGGCTATGGGCTATGGGCTATGGGCTCTGAGTCTATCAGTCGGCAAGACGGCCAGACGGCCAGACGGCAAGACGGCAAGGACGGCAAGACGACCAGCAGCCAGACGAGCCAGCATAGCTCATAGCCCATAGCCCATAGCCCGCTATGCGCTGGGCATCGCCGCGTCCGGCTCTGCGCGGCGGAAGCGGCCGAAGATGCGCTGGATTTCGCCGTTCTCCCAGGCGACGAGAAGCTGGCTGGCGTTGAAGATCGAGGAGTAGGTGCCGCTGATGATGCCGATGAGCAGGGCCAGCACGAACATGCGCGTCGAGCCGCCGCCGAAGAGGACGAGCGCGAGCAGGGTGAAGATGACGGTCATCGAGGTGTTCAGCGAGCGCACCACCGTTTGCGCCAGCGAGTAGTCGACGATCTCCTCGAACGTATCGTCCGGATGCTTGGCCAGATTCTCGCGGATACGGTCGAAGACGACGATCGTGTCGTGGACGCTGAAGCCGATGATGGTCAGCAGCGCGGTGATGAAGAGGGCGTCGATCTGGACGTTGAACAGCAATCCCAGAATGGAGAAGATGCCGAGCACGATGAGCACGTCGTGCAGCATGGCCACGATCGCCGATCCGCCGTAGAGCAGCGGCTTCTGGGTGTTGCGGAACGCATACGCCATGTAGAGCAGAATGCCGACGGAGGCCAGGGCCACCGCGATGATGGCCCGGTTGCGGATCTGGGTCGAGACTGCGCCGCCGACGGTCGAATACTCCAGTTCGGTGAACGGCCCGACCTCCGACTCGAGCGTCGAGACGAGCTCGGCCTTCAGCTCGGAGCCCTCGGGCACCTCCGGCATGCGGATGAGGAACGTCTCGTCGGTGGCCGGCCCCGATCGCTGCACGATGGCGGTCTCGACGCCCGCGTCGAGCAGCGCCGACTCGATCGCGGCGGCGTCCGCCGGCTGCGAGAAACGCACCTCCCAGAGGGTGCCGCCGGTGAAGTCGATCCCCAGCTTCAGGCCCGAGAAGATGAGGGAAACAAGCCCCGGGATGATGATCATCAGCGAGATGAGGAACCACAGCTTGCGCCTGCTGGCAAGTCTTGTCATGACGGCGCTCTCTCCAATCCCGGTCAGTCGGCCGCCGGGGCGGTCGCGGCTCGAGGCAGAGGACTGGCGCCGAACCACCAGCGGTCGCCAGAGAGTCCCGCTGCCACCAGCACGCGCAGCAGCGTCCGCGTCACCGTGATGGCGGTGAACATGCTGACCACCACGCCGATGAAGAGCGTCAACGCGAAGCCGGTGATGATCGAGGTGCCGGTGTAGCTGCCGAATAGGTAGAGGATGAACGTCGTGATCATGGTGGTGATGTTCGAGTCCCGGATCGAGGGCCAGGCGTGGTTGAACCCGGACTCGATCGCCTGCGGCAACGACCGGCCCAGGTGCAGCTCCTCCTTGATGCGGGCGAAGATGAGCACGTTGGCGTCGACCGCCATGCCGATGGAGAGGATGAAGCCGGCGATCCCGGCCAGCGTCAGGGTGACGGGTACCAGCTTGAAGATGGCGAACACGATGGCGGTGTAGATCAGCAGCGCGATGACCGAGATCACCCCCGGAACGCGGTAAAAGAGAATCATGAACAGGCCGACGATGCCCAGACCGATTGCGCCCGCCACCAGACTCCGGTCGATGGAGTCCTGGCCGAGGGTCGGGCCGACGGTTCGGCTCTGCACGATCTCCAGCGGCACGCTCAAGGCGCCGGCCTTGAGCTGGATGACCATGTCGTTGACCTCGTCCGGGGACACCCCCTCGATGATCCCCTGGCCCGAGATCGCGCCGTTGATGACCGGCGAGGAGATGACCTCCTTGTCGATGACGATCGACATCGGCTCGCCGAGGTGGCTGCTGGTGTACTGGAAGAAGCGGGTGGACGCATCGCCCTGCAGCTCGAAGCCGACGACCTGGTTCATGCCGGTGTTGCCGGTGGTGACGTAGGCATCGCGTAGGTCGTCGCCGCTGACGATCGTCTCGTAGACCGGTCCGGACGGTTCTGGAATACCGGCGACTGGGGTGGCCGAGACCGGTGTACCGTCGGGCGTCGCGACCGGGCGTGGCCGGCGCCATCGTCTCCGGTGCCTGCTCGGCAGGTCCGAGCGTCGTGTTCACGATCGTTCCCGGAGGCAGATATTGCCCCTGGGGATCGATGATCTCCAGCAGCGCCGTCTCCTGCAGGACGGCAACGGCCTCCTCCGGGTCGTCGATGCCCGGCAGTTCGACGATGATCTGGTTGTTGCCGCGGGTCTGGATCAGCGGCTCGCTGACGCCGAGGGCATTGACCCGCCGCTCGATGGTCTGCCGCGTGCCTTCCAGGGTGTCGCTATCCAGCGTCTGCCCGGCCACGGGCTGCGCCTGCAGCACGACCTGCAACCCGCCCTGCAGGTCGAGCCCTTGCTGAACCGGATGTGCCGCGCGAAAGCCGCCGATGTCGAAGCCGGAGCCAGGCAGCGAAACCCAGCCGGCGAACAGGGCAAGCACCATGATAAAGGCGAGGGTCAACCAGGTTCGGGTTCGCAATCCGCGATCTCCAGGGACATGCAACGAGGACCGATGCGAGCCGTCAGCCGACATAATCCTCACCCAGGGCGTGACGGCGCGGAGTATAGGACCAGGACGCGGCCGAAGCCAACTCCGCGGCGCGACTCATCTCCGGTAACCGGGGCGCGAGCTCGGCAAGGCCGGCCTTGCCCAAATGGCACGGTTAATGCAGGGCCGTCCCAGCGACGGTTCATCTGCCGACCGGGCGATGCCAATCACACAGCAATCGTGCGCGGCTGGGCCGTCGTGGCAGTCGTGGATGGCCGCCAGCGTTCTCGAGTCCATGGAGGAAAGCGCCATGAATCGGAGCCGCGTCCTTGTGTCCTGTTTCGCCGTCGTCATGCTCATGGCCGCCGGATTGGCGAGCGTTGTCGCGCAGGACGCGACGCCTGCCGCGGAATCGACGATCGAGGCGCCGAACGCGGGGGCGCCCAAACCAGGGCAGTTCACGTTTTATCCGTCGGACGTCGCCGTGCCGGGCGGCGATCTGCCCGGCGACCCGCAGATCCAACTCATCGAGGTCACCGAGGATCTCGCCGAGCCGGTCAACGTCGCCGCGCCGATGGACGGCTCGGGACGAATCTTCGTGCTCGAACGCGCCGGCAGCATCAGGATCGTCAACCAGGACGGGAGCGTCGAACCGGAGCCCTTTCTTGATTGGACCGGGCAGACCATGGCCGCGTTCCTCGAGCAAGGACTCCTGGGTATGGCCTTCCATCCCAACTACACCGAGAACGGCATCTTCTACATCAACTATACCGATCTCCTGCGCAGCGGCGACGTGTTGACGCTCCAGATGCGCGTCTCGGAAGACAACCCGAATGTGGCCGACCCCGAGAGCGCCGAGGTGATCAGCTTCCGGGCCCAACCCTATCCGAACCACATCGGCGGCGATATCGAGTTCGGTCCCGACGGCTGCCTCTACATCGGGCACGGCGACGGCGGACTGGAGGGCGACCCCCTCGACGCTGGCCAGGACCTGATGACCCACCTTGGCAAGATGCTGCGCATCGACGTCAACCCCGCGCTCGGTCTGCCGCCCTGCGGCAAGGGATCGACGCCGGCGACTGCGGAAGAAGCGGCGGCCGCCGCTGAGGCGATGCCGGACGAGCCGATCACGCACGCCGTCAACACCGGCGGGCCTGGCCGGGAGATGATCGGTGAGGGGTACGCGATCCCCGCCGACAACCCGTTCACCACTGGCGACGAGATCCTCGACCTCTTCGGCCTGACGGAAGACGATTTCGCCCGCTACCACCCGTATGCGGCGCCGGAAATCTGGGCCTTCGGGCTGCGCAACCCCTGGCAGTTCAGCTTCGACCGCGAGACCGGCGATCTCTGGATCGGCGACGTGGGCCAGAACTTCTGGGAGGAGATCGATTTCGAGCCGGCCAGCAGTGAAGGCGGGTTTAATTACGGCTGGAAGTTCTTGCAGGGTTCGCATTGCTTTCCGAACAGCCTCGATCCGGATTGCCCGAAGGTCGGCGTACTGCCGGTCGCCGAGTACGAGCACGACCCGAGCGGGGGCTCGACCGTGATCGGCGGGCACGTCTACCGGGGCGAGGACTACCCCTCGCTGGAGGGCATCTACTTCGTCTCCGACTACGTCTCCGGCCGATTCTGGGGCATCGCCCCGGGCGAGGACGGCTCGTGGCAGATGGAAGAGTTGCTCGACACGTCCCTCTTCGTCACTGGATCGGGCGAGGATGAGGCCGGCAACATCTACTTCACCTCCTGCGAGTGCGGATACGGCCAGATCGCGCCGAACCCGGTGGGCTCGCTCTGGATGCTTGTGGCCGCCGATCAAGTGCCGGCGGACGCCACCCCCGCCCCGGTGGCGGAAGAGGAGCGCGTCTCTCCAGGCGAAGACATCGTGGCCGCAACGCCCGAGCCGTAGTGCGCTGAGACGCGGACCGCGCCCGATCGGAAAGGGTTGGGCAGTGTTGACGGGGCGCGCCGATCCTGGCGCGCCCCGTCCCATGTGTGACGAGGGCAGTCGTGGTACTGGACCTACCAGATGCGCACCCGTTCCGCGGGCGCGAGGTACATCGGATCGCCCTCGATGATGTCGAAGGCCTCGTAGAACTCGTCGGTGTTGCGCAGCGGCTGGGTGGCGCGCACTTCTGGCGGAGCATGCACCCCGCTGCGAATACGCGTCGTCAAGGCCTCGTCGCGCATCTTGCCGCGCCAGACGGTCGCGGCGGCGATGAAGAACCGTTGGTCTGGCGTGAGCTCCGCGACGGCAACGCTATCCAGCGGACCCGCGCTCGACGCGGCGGACGTTATCGCGCCTTCGTCCTCCAGTAAGCTCTGCAACGCGTCGTACGCCGTCTCGATGGCGCCAAGATCGGCGACGTTCTCGGTTACGGTGATCTGCCCGTTGACGAACAATTGTGGCAGCACTTCGATCGCGTCGTACTGCGCGACAAGATCCTGATTCAGCGCCTCGAAGCGCGCCCGATCCTCGGCGGTCCACCACTCTTCGAGATTGCCGTTCTGGTCGAAGCGCGACCCTTGCAGGTCGAAGCCGTGCGTGATCTCGTGGCCGATGATGAACCCGATGGCGCCGTAATTGGAGGCAGGATCGGCTCGGTAATCGAAGAATGGCGGTTGCAGGATCGCGGCGGGAAACACGATCTCATTATTGAGCGGACTGTAGTAGGCGTTCGCCGTTTGCGCGTTCATGCCCCATTCCTCGCGGTCGACCGGTTGCCCGGCCTCGGAGAGGGATTCGCGCAGGGAGGCGTTGGCCGCGCTGAGCACCGACGCGGCGTAGGAGTCGCCGATTTCGACCTCTTCGTACGTCTCCCACTCATCCGGGTATCCAACTTTCACCCGCAGCGTGGCCAGCTTGGCGAGCGCCTTCTCGCGCGTCTCCGGCGTCATCCACTCGTTGCGTTCGAGGCGCTCCCCGAATGCGGCGATGATGCGCTCCACCAGCGCCTCCATCTCCTGCTTCGCCTCGGGCGGGAAGTGCTCGGCCACATAGAGCTGGCCGAGGGCATCGCCCATGAGCCCGCTCGTCTGGCCCAGCGCCCGCTCCTCGATCGGCGGCATGGTCGGCGCCCCGCCGAGCGATTGCAGGAAGGTGAAGGCCGTCTCCTCCAGCTCCAGGTCGAGGTTGTTGTAGAAGTTCCAGAAGAGCTGCAGGCGGAGGTAATCCCGCAGGGTGTCGATGGGGGTCTTCTCCAGGATGCCATTGAGGGCGTCGAGATAACCGACCTCCGAGGCAATCAGCCGATCGGTGCCGGCAATGTCGAGCGCATCCAGATAGGACTGCCAGTCCATCCCCGGGTAGCGCTCGGCCAGCTCGGCGACGGTCAGCGGGTTGTACGACAACTCCGGATTCTGCCGATCCTCGCGGGTCAGGGTCGTCGCGGCAAGCGCCGCTTCGAGATCGTAAACCGCCTGGGCGGCATCACGGGCGCTTTCGGGATCGCGGTCCAGGCGCTCCAGCATCCGTGCGTTGGTCTCGACGTAGGCGTCCCGAACTACCTCGTTGCCCTCTTCGAGGTAGTAATCCCGGTTGGGCAACCCCAGCCAGGGGCCGCCCAGGTAGACGGCGTTGGTGCCGCTGTCGCGCAGATCGGGTCCGACGCCGATGGGCAACGAGCCGCTCAGGCCATGAAACATGGCGCCCTGGAGAAACTCATGATATGCGGCCAGGTCCGCGATGGCATCGATCTCGGCCAAAACTGGCTCGATAGGGGTCAGTCCATCCGCGTTCCTGGCGTCGACGTCGATCCCCTGTTGCCACATGCGCACGGCCTTGGCCTCGTCGGAACCTTCTTCCAACTCGCGTTCGCCGTTCACCGCCTCTTCGAGGATGGTCAGAAGCTGCTCCAGCGTAATGTCGTACAACTCGACGAACGTGGTGTAGGAGGACTTGTCGTCCGGGATGTCGGTGCGCTCCAGCCAACCGCCGTTGGCAAAGCGGTAGAAATCCTCGCGGGGACTGACGCCAAACTCCATGTCCGCCGGGTCGATGCCGTAGGCGGGGTTTTGCGCCACCGCAATGCCCGTCGCCACGCCGGGCGCGGCCAGCATCAGCACGGCCATGACGACCGGCCACAGCACTCTCAACATGTCCGAGACTCCGTTCAGGGGGCAGGAAGCCCGATTACACACGGGATTCCCGGTGGAGGGGCGGAACTCTCCGGGGCGCCGCCTGGCGCGATGGGGGTGGTTATAGCACAGGGGAGAGGCGCTGGGGATGAGGGGCGGTGTGACGGGAGTTGACGCCCCGGCGCACTCACGGCACGATCTTCGGGTCAACCGACCCGATACCCGATTGCGAGATTGGAGCCCAAGATGCTCGAGACACGAGACGAAATTGCCGCCGATGACCTGGCCACCCTGGCCATGGAACACTGCATCTTCCCCCTGGCCGTGGCGGAAGAGGTCCGCCGCGAGGGACCAATCGTTTACACGCGGGGCGAAGGGGTCAGGCTGACCGGGCTCGATGGCCGGGAATACCTCGACATGATGAGCTCACACACCCGCGCCAACTCGCTCGGGTACGGCAACGCGGAGATCGCCACCGCGGTGGCCAGGCAGCTCGAGCAGCTCCACTATGTGGGCACCGTCAACAACCTCGCCCCGCCGACGATCGAGCTCGCGGCCAAGATCGCCGAACTGGCACCGGAAGGGCTGACGAAGGTGCTCTTCGTCACCGGCGGTTCCGAGGCGGTGGAAGCCGCCATCAAGCTGGCGAAGCAGTACCATGCCCAAACCGGCAAACCGCGCGCCAACAAGATCATCTCCCGCTGGAACGCCTACCACGGGGCAACCATGGGCGCCATCGGCGCGACGGATTGGCTTGGCACGCGCCACATCTCGGAGCCGGGCGTTCCGGGCTACTCCCTCATCCCCGGTCCCAGCCGCTACCGCAACCCCTTCGGCATGGAGGAGGAAGCGTATTTCGCCTTCTGCGCCGACTATCTGGAGCGGCAAATCCAGCACGAAGGGCCGGAGAACGTCGCCGCCTTCATCGCCGAACCGATCATGCAGGCGCACGGGGTGCAGAACCCATCGGCGGAGTATTTCGGCCGCGTACGGGAGATTTGCGACCGATATGGCGTGCTCCTGATCGTGGACGAGGTCATCACCGGGTTCGGCCGCACCGGCGCCTGGTTTGCCAGCGAGCATTACGGCATCGTAGCCGGACATCATGACCATGGCCAAGGCGATGACGGCCGGCTACGTGCCAATGGGTGCTGTCATCGCCAGGGCCGAGCTGATCGATGCCCTCCCGGTTTTCCGCCACGTCCACACCTTCAGCGGGCACGCGGGCGCGGCGGCTGCCGCGAACGCGACCATCGCCATCAAGGAGCGGGAAGGTCTCATCGCCAAGGCCCGAGACGACGGCGAGTATCTGCTCGACGCCCTGCGCGAATACCTCGACCCTCACCCCATCGTGGGACAGGTCCGCGGCAAGGGGATGTGGCTGGCTGTCGATTTCGCCCAGGACAAGGAAACCCGTGCCCCCTTCGAGGACGATACCGTGCGCGCCGTCGTACGCCGCATGTACGAGCACGGCGTGATTGCCAGCCCCATCGGCACAGCATTCGAGATGGCCCCGCCCCTGATTGCCTCGCGCACCGATCTGGATGAGGCGGTGCGAGTCGCGGCGCTTTCGATCGACGAAATCGCGCGCGAACGACGGTTGGTGTGAGAGGCAAGGGCCAGGGTGTCATGCTGAACGAAGTAAAGCATCTCGGCTCAGTGATGCGGCGGTCATCGGAGAACGAGATTCTTCGGCTTCGCCTTCAGAATGACACCTTATGACGCACTTGCCCCGTATAGTCCGTGCTCGTGGATGTACCGTTCGACCGTTTCCGGCACGAGACCGGTGATCGACTCGCCTCCGCGCACGCGCTCCCGGATCTCCGAAGACGAATAGGGAACCTCGGCCATCGGGACGATATGCACCCGGCCATCGAAGCCTGGGAGGGTCGCTGCCAACGCTTCCAGGTCGGCATCGATGCCGGGTCTGCCCGCGACGGCTAGTTCCGCCAGGCGCAGAATTCGCTCCGGATCCCGCCAGGTCGGCAGATCGCGCAGCGAATCCTCGCCCATCAGGAAAACGAGGGTAGCCGGGGCGAACTGCTGACTCAGGATCTCCAGCATGTCCGCCGTGAACGAGGGACCGGCGCGATCGATGTCGATGGTGCTGATCTCGTCCGTGGGGGAATCGGCCAGGGCCAGCTCGAGCATGGCGAGCCGATCCCCATCCCTGCTGACGATCTGGCCGGTCTTGTGCGGCGGGCGCCCGGCCGGAACCCAGACGACGGAATCCAGTCCGGCCGCATGGCGCAGCTCGCGCGCGATGTGGAGGTGTCCGTTGTGGACCGGGTCGAACGTGCCGCCCAGCACCCCGATGCGCGGCGGTCGCCGGACACTGCTCACGATGCCACGGCCGCGGCGGTCGGCGCGATCGTGGCTTCCGGGAACAGCGTGCGCAGTCTACCGATGACCAGTTCGTCCACCCGCTGCCCGAGATCGTATTCGACCGTCACCTGAATGTCCGTGCCCTCGGGAGTCGCCTGCACGAAGGTGACGACCGGCGCCCGGTGCGAGAGATGCGGCGTTCCCCTGAGCGATGCGATGACCGCGCTCTGAATGTCACCGATCGGGAGCGCGACGCCGCTGACGGTGTACCGCTGGCGATCCATCGTTCCCACCGTGTTGTTTTCGATGGTGCTGGAGAAGACCACCGTGTTCGGCACGATGATACGGTCTCCCGCGGGGGCGCGCAGCGTGGTCAGGCGCACCCCGACGTCTTCGACCCGCCCCTCGGCGTTCCCGATACGCACCAGATCGCCGATGCGGAACGGCCGTTCGACCAGGATATAGACGCCGTTGACGAAGCTGCGGCCGACATCCTGTAACGCCAGGCTGATCCCGAACGTGGCCGCGCCCAGAATTGCCGCGATCGCCGTCCAGGTGGCGCCCAGGATGGCCAGGATGAAGGTGACCCCCAGCGCGTAGATGCCCAGCGCGGCGGCACGGCTGGCCAGGACCGCAATCTCGGCGTAGATGCGGCCGGTCCTGGCGGCCCGCTGAATCAGCCCGCTGACCCAATGGGCGATCAGCATGGTCACGACGACGACGATCAGTATCTGGACGGCACGCGTGACCGTCTGGACCGCGTTCGGCTCGTCCAGGCCAAGCGCGGCCCTGACCTGTTCCCAAATCACCACGGGATCCACGATCGACCTCCGTTGCCCGTCGAGCGGCGGCGATTGTAGCAACGCGGCCGTTGCGGCATCCGGCGTCATCCACCTGACGCGAGCTCGGCGTTGCTATAGTCCCCGCGGACAGCGGATTAAGAACGCCAAGGGTAGGGGATTGTGTTCGATTACCACGTTCACAGCACATACTCGGTTGACTGCAAGGTGCCGATTGAGGCGTCGTGCCGGGCGGCGATCGCCGCGGGCGTAACCGAGATCGCCATCACCGACCACGTCGACCACATCCCGATCGACCCCGGTTTCGGCTACTACCGGCCAGATGACTACCTGCGCGAGCTGGACCGAGCGCGCGAGCAGTTCGCCGGGGATCTCGTGGTGCTGCGCGGGGCGGAGATCGATTTCAACCAGGGCACGGCGGAGGTCGTCGAGCGATTCGTTGCCGAGTATGGGCGGGAGTACGACATCGTCATCGGTTCGGTCCACTATGCCATGGACGGCGCGATGATCTTCCCCGACTACTTCGCGGACCGCACCGAGGATGACGTCTTTCTGCCCTACCTCGACCAGGTGCAGATGGCCGTCGAGACCGGCTGGTTCGACACGATCGGGCACCTCGACCTACCGAAACGGTACGCGCCGAAGACGCACCGGGACTATGACCCGGCGCGCTACCGCGAGCGATTACTCCCGATTTTCGATGCCATGATCGCACGCGGAGTGGCCTTCGAGATCAACACGTCAGGACTGCGGCAGTCGCCGAAGACCAGCATGCCGGGACCGGCCATCGTGCGCTGGTACGCGGATCGTGGTGGCTCCCTGATGACCACGGGGACGGACTCGCACGCGGCCCAGACGGTCGGCGCCGGGCTGGCGAAGACGCTGGACATGCTCGCCCTCTGCGGCATCGAGGCGGTGGCGTCCTTCCGCAACCGGACCGCGACCCCGACGCCGATCTCCACGTTGCAAGCGCGGGAGAGCTAAGACGCGCGATTCGGACGAGCCGGGCACGAGATCTGAGCGTCCCGACGACGCCCACCAGCGGGGGCGGCGCGTGTCGTCGCATGCACCGCCCCGCATGGCCAAACGGCCGGCCATGGCGCGCGGCAGCGTCAGAAACGTGGTCGACAGGGCGTTTGCCCGCGCCGCGCCGGCGGTCCTGACCTCGACGGTCGCCATCATCGGCGCAATCGACCCGTTCGAGCTCCCGACTGGCGCCACGCCGGTGCGCATCGGAGCCGTCATCCTGGTATTGGCCATCGGGATCGGGGTCACGATGTTCATGGATCGACCCGGACCGCGGCCGTACTGGCAGATGTCGTTGCTGGGAACGCTGATCCTGATGCCGATCGTGACGTTGCAGGCCTCCGCGTCGCGCGTGCCGTTCGTGGCTATCGCACGCGGCTCGGCTGGGCCATTGCTCTGGCTGACCCTGGCGACCGCGGTCACGCTGTTCGGGCTCTGGCTCTTTGCGGCGCACCAGTCGAACAATGACCCTCAGGACGGCGCCCTTGTCTTTCTGCCCGCGGCGTTAATTGTCCCGGCCATGCTGGGCGCACCGGGATCGCTGAACGAAACGTCGGCGCTGATGATGCTCGGCGAGGCCTCTCTCGTCGCCGGCATCGCGATTTTTCTCGGCTTGCTGGCGCCCGGGAGCTGGCGGCCACTGGCGGGGGCGGTGGCGCTGGGGGCGCAGTACGCGCTGCTCTGGGCGCTTGGCCGGGGACCGGTTCTTGGTTCCGATGGCGGAGCGGTGGTCCCGGTGAGCGCGCTGTTCCTCCTCGCCCTCACGGCGCTGCTCACCGTGCTCACGCCGCTCGCCGCGCTCTTCAGCCGCCGCTTCTTCCAGACGGTCGAAGAGGAATCGGGCGTCCCGCGGCCTTCCCGGGCGCCGGCCCGGGGGGCCCGCAGCGACGAACGCGGTTAGGGCTATAGGGAGTTAGGGTGGTGACGCGTCAGGGTGTGCGCCCCGGGCAACACCAAACCCGTCACCCCCATCACCCCATCACCTTATCACCCACCGTCGCGGCGTCTCCGTGACCGTTGAGCGGCGGCAGGTCGCCATTGACCTCGTCATCCCGGCGCTGTTCGGTGGTCATGGTGGCGACCATTTCGTCCGGATCGAGCTTCATCAGGGTCACGCCCTGGGTCTGCCGGCCGATGGTCGGGATTTGGGAGACCGGCAGGCGGATCACCTTGCCCGACGTGCTCATCAGCATCAGCGTGTGGTCGTCGTCAACCATGCCGGCACCGACGATCTGACCCGTGCGCGCCGTCAGCTTCATGGCGGTAACGCCCTTGCCACCGCGCCCCTTGGTGATGAAGTGGTCGGTGCGGGTGCGCTTTCCCAGCCCCTTCTGTGAAACGACCAGCAAATCCTTGTCGGGGACAACCGCCTCGGAGGCGATGACCCGATCACCCTGGGCCATGCGGATGCCGATCACCCCGGCGGCGGGCCGGCCCATGGGCCGCACGACTTCTTCCCGGAAGCGCACCGCCTGACCGCCCCGGCTGACCAGCATCACGTCGTCTTCGCCGCTGGTCATGCGCACCCAGGCCAGCTCGTCTTCGGGGTCGAGCCCGATGGCGATCAGCCCGGAGGAACGCACCGAGCGGAACTGGTCGAGTGCCGTTCGCTTGACCCGGCCCAGGCGGGTGGTGAAGAAGAGGTACTGGCCCGTCGCGTAATCCTGCACCTTCAGGAAGGTGGTGACCGTCTCGTCGGGTTGCATGTTGATGAGGTTGATGATCGGCACGCCTTTGGCCGTGCGGCCGGCGTCGGGCAGCTCGTGGACCTTGAGCTGGTAGACCTTGCCCCGGTTCGTAAAGACGAGCAGCCAGTCGTGGCTGTTGGCGGCCAGAATGTGCTGCACCGCGTCCTCGTCGCGCATGGTCACGCCAGTCACGCCGCGCCCACCCCGGTGCTGGGTGCGGAAGACTTCGCCGACGCTGCGCTTGACGTAGCCACGGTTGGTCAGCGTGACCAGGACGTCCACTTCGGGAATGAGGTCCTCTTCCGACAAGGCGCCGGAGATGTCCTGGATGCGGGTGCGACGCTCGTCACCGTACTTCTCCTTGAGCTCATCCATGTCGGCTCGAATGACGCCCAGGATCAGCTTCGGATCGCCGAGGAGCGTCTCCAGCCGGCGAATCTCGGCCCGGACCTCCTTCAGCTCGTCCTCGATCTTCTTGCGCTCCAGACCGGCCAGCCGCGCCAGACGCATGTCCAGAATGGCGTTGGCCTGAATTTCGGTCAGGGTGAACTTCTTGATCAGGTTCGTCCGCGCCGACTCCGTCGTGCGCGAGTTGCGGATGGTGGAGATCACCTCGTCGATATTGTCGAGGGCGATCTTGAGCCCTTCCAGCACGTGGGCGCGGCGGCGGGCCCGCTCCAGCTCGAACTCGGTGCGTCGGGTGATGACTTCCTGCCGGTGCGCGATGTACTCCTGCAGCGCCCGCTTGAGGGTGAGCGTGCGCGGCTGGGCGCCGCGCTCGACCAAGGCGACCATGTTGACGCCGAAGCTGGTCTGAAGCTGGGTGTGCTTGAAGAGGTTGTTGAGCACCTTCATCGGCTGTGCGTCGCGCTTCAGCTCGATGATGGCGCGCATGCCGGAGCGATCCGATTCGTCGCGCAGGTCGCTGATTCCGTCCAGCTTGCCGTCGCGGACCATGTCGGCGATCCGCTCCAGCAACAGGGCCTTGTTCACCTGGTAGGGCAGCTCGGTGACGACGATCTGGTAGCGCCCGCCCCGCGCCGCTTCCTCCACGAACGCCTTGGCGCGCACCACGATGCGGCCCCGCCCGGTCGCGTAGGCGGACTTGATCCCCTCGCGGCCCAGGATCGTGCCGCCGGTGGGAAAGTCGGGACCGGTCACGATCTCCAGCAGATCTTCAACGGTGGCTTCGGGGTTGCTGATGAGGAGTTGGACCGCGTCGCAGATTTCGTTGAGGTTATGCGGCGGGATGTTGGTGGCCATGCCGACCGCGATCCCGGTGCTGCCGTTGACGAGCAAGTTGGGCAGCCGCGCCGGGAGCACCTTCGGCTCTTCGGCGGAAGCGTCGTAATTCGGCTGAAAATCGACGGTGTTCTTGTCGAGGTCAGAGAGAAGCTCGTCCGCGATGGCCGTCAGACGCGCCTCGGTGTAGCGCATCGCCGCTGCGCCATCGCCGTCCACGGACCCGAAGTTCCCCTGGCCATCGACGAGCGGGTAGCGCAGGTTGAAATCCTGGGCCATGCGCACCAGCGTGTCGTACACCGAGCTGTCGCCGTGCGGGTGGTAGCTCTTGAGCACCTCACCGACGATACCGGCACTCTTGCGGAACCGTGTGTTTGAGCGCAGGCCCATCTCCGACATGGCAAAGAGGACGCGGCGATGAACCGGCTTGAGCCCATCGCGGGCATCCGGCAGGGCGCGCTGCACGATGACGCTGACGGCGTAGTCGAGGAACGACTGCCGCATTTCGGTTTCGACGCTGGCGAGCCGAACGTTTCCAATTTCCACGAGGAGATTCCCCTAGCCTGGAAGGCAAGCATGGCCACAAATACGCACATAAGTCTACCACAGATTCGACCGATCAGGGAGGAGATTTGTCGCGTACGTACGCGGGATATTCAAGAGGTCCGCCCAATTCGTGTCGTTTCGACGAAGGAGGAATCTCGGCTCATCAGGGAACCTGCCCGAGGAATCCGCGAGATTCCTCGCAAGCTTGGAATGACATGTGGTTTGTGCGGCGGATTCGTCAAGAGGCGAGACAATTAGTCAGGCCGCCGAACCTGGTCGGCCACCCAGAAGACGTGGCGACGGTTGGCTGCTATCGACGTCGTTCGCGGTCCTCCCGCCGCTTGTTGGGAGCATCGCGTTCATATGACCCACCGACGCTCGATACCGAGATATCGGACCCGCCGAGGCTGGCGGTCACCGATCCGTCGATTGCCGGCGCAACCGTCCCTGCCCCGGTGTCACTGGCGCTGGCCGGTGCTACGGGGGTGCCCGTCGTCGTGGCAGCTTCGGGGATCGTGGCTTGGCTCGGATCAGGTGGCGTGTAATCGAGACCGGGAACCGGCGGTGGCAACTGAATCAGGGATCCGGCAACCGTGGGTTGCGCCTGGGCGCTGACGCCATCCATCTGGACGCGCCCGTCCACGAACGCGACGGCCGCCACGACGAGAACCGCGATCGCCAGCGCCGCGAGGCGGCCGATTAGTCCCATCCCCATCGTCATTCAGTGAGCGAGGCGTTGTCGCCGCCGCCGGCCGCATCGCCAACTGAGGCCCCGCCGCCACTGACGACGCCGATGCCGGTTTCGTTGAGCACCTCGCCGCCGCTAATCGTGACGCCGGGGGCCACTACGACGACATCGCCGCCGGCAACACCGCTGGTGCCGCCGCCGACGGTCACCGTCGAACCCTGGTACTCCTGGGCGAGCGCGCCAATAGTGCCGATTCCCAACGCCGCGGCGGCGATGGCGATGGCGCCAACTGTGCGCAACCGGATCGTGTGTGTCATGGTTTCCCCCTCCCTCGGTTCACCATGCCGAATCGTACGCGCCATGGAGGCCTCTTGGCGAGTCCGATTCGATCTGATGGTCTCAATCGCCTTGCAGTTTGCGGCCGCAGTTCGGACAGAAGCGCGAGTCAGCCGGCACGGTCGCGTGACAGTGTGGGCACTCGATGGTCCCTGCCCGTTCAAGACGCGCGGGCTCGGCCAGGGTTTCGCGCACGCTCTCGGCCATGGCCTGCCCGATGCCCAGCCCGGCGCCCAGTTCCAAACCTGTCTGAGCCGGATTCAACGCGGGTGTCTCCTCGTCCCCGCCGAGCGCCTTGGCGGTTTCGAACTGCATGTACCGCCCCGGATCGCCCAGCACGGCCATGCCGGTGCGCTCGTCGATGCGGCGCTGGACTTCCTCCGGCGGGGTGATGGCCACGATTTGAAAGCTGACCAGGTCGAGTCCCAGGCGGCGAAAATCGTCGACGAGGGCGTTGCGCATGGCCGCCGCCAGTTCGCCCGACTGGGCAGGCAGATCGAGCAGCGAGGTGTGGACGTCTCCCAGCAGGTCGTTGAACTCGTTGACGATCAACCCGCGCAGGTAGTCCTCGATCAACCCGGTGGTGTACGCGCCACGTGATCCGACGACTTGCTGGATGAAGAGCCGCGGATCGCCGACGCGCATCGAGTACGTGCCGAAGGCGCGCAAGCGGACCATGCCGAAATCATTGTCGCGAAAGACGACCGGCTGCGCGGTGCCCCACTTCAGATCGGTAAACTCCCGCAGCGAGACGAAATAGACCTCGGCCGTGAACGGCGTCCGCCCCCCGAAGGGAATCTTCATCAGCCTAGCGAGCAGCGGCAGATTCTGTGTCGAAAGCGTATGCCGGCCGGGACCAAACACGTCGAGTGACTGCCCATCCCGGAAGAAGACCGCCGCCTGACTTTCGCGCACGATCAATTGCGACCCGAACGCAAACTCACCCGCGCCCTGCTGCGGCACGCGGAAGACGATCTCGTCCGAACGCTCATTCGGGTGCTGGATGATGTCGATGATGGCCATGGAGTTTTCCGAGTCGTGAGTCGTGAGTCGTAGGTCGCGCGGGCAGGGCCCGGCATGCCGTGCCCGAGAGCCCCTCTCCCATTGCGATGGGAGAGGGGTTGGGGTGAGGGTTACTGATTGCCCCCGGCAGTTAGGCTTGCAGACCCGCCCCCTGCACCGAGCGACGCCTTTAGCGCCTCCAGCTCGTCCTCCACGTCGGATTCGGCTTCGAGCGCCTGGAACTGGCTGTCGAAACTCTCCTCGCCCACCTCCAGGGCGGCCATGGCATGCGCCTCTTCGCTGCGGATCTTACGCTCCATGCGGTCCAGTTCGGAGGAGGGATCGAGCGGAGTGAAGACGACGATCGCCTCCGCCACCTGGCGCTGGGAACGCGCCCGGCGCTGCCGGGCCACCAGCGTGTCGCGGGCGCCGAGTGTGGCCTGGTACTTCGCCTCGAGCTGGCGCAACTGATCCTTGAGCTTGGCCACGGCCTGGGTCTGCACCCCGAGCTGCTCGGTGTAGATCGCCGAGTTTTCCTCGTTGTCCCGCTTGCGGCGCAGCGCCTCGCGCGCCAGGTCGTCCTTGCCGGCGGTGACGGCGCGCTCGGCCTTCTTGCCCCATTCCCCGGCGAGCTTGCGGGTTTCGGCGGCTTCGAGTTCGAGCTCCTTTTCCTGCGCGATCATCGAGGCCACCTGGGCGCGGGCCATGACGATGCTCTCGTTCATCTCGCGCAGGAGTTGGTCGATCATCTTCTCCGGATCTTCGGCCTGGTCGATCAGGTCGTTGACGTTGGCCCTGACCAGACGCATGAGACGGTCCATCATTCCTGCCATGTCGCTCCTCCTGTCCCTCGGTCCCGTCATTTGGCGGGACGCTACTGCGCGGATTCGGTCCGCCGGAAAACCTCGACATCCATCGGCTCGGTGCGGCGGCCGGCGAACGCCTGACGCTCACCGTCCCAATCGAGAATCAGCCCGTACCCGTCCGGGTCGTCCTCGTCTTGCAGCAGAGCGTACCGCACGGCGCGCAAACCGCTCGACCCCTGTATCACCGAACACCTCGCCATCGCCCGTTCCACCCGTCAGTTGCCGCAGATTCGTCTCGGGAATCGTCGTCCCCGACGGCGGCGCCTCGACCGGGGACAGGCGCACCATCGGGCTGTCCGGCTCCCGCCCGACCATGAGCCACTCCTCGGGATCGCTCCCGATCCGGAAAAGGCGAAACGACAGCGGGCGGCCGTCGACATCGATCTTGCCGCTCATGAGGTAATCGTCGCCCAGGATGGAGATGGCGTCTCCAGGCTGCGCGGAAAACACCTCCGGCGGCATGATCTCCGAGAGCGGCTTGAGCGCCGCCACGACGCTGTCCCGGCTCAGCGCCTGGCCGGTCTCGATCACCTCGTTGCGCCGGTCGAGCCGGGTCAGTTGCTCCTCGATCGTTCGCGTCAGCGCATCCGCGGCCGGCCCCAACGGCTCGCCAGCGGCGAACGACTGCTCCAGCAGGTCGAGCGAGGGCCGAATCTCCTCGACCCCGACCAGCAGCCCTTCGTCAAACAGCCGAAGCTGATCGAGCGCCACGCCGTCGATGTCGCGGTCGCCAAACAACCCACCGTACCCCGGAGTCACCGACCGCACGCGGTCGATGTAGTGGCGGATCGCCTGGCTGGCGCGCTCTACCGCGCCAATCTCGCCAAGACGGCGCGCGTTGGCCAGGTCGCGCCCGATGCGCTCGACTCGAGCAAGCTCAGTCGCGTAGGCGTCGGCGACCGCGGCGCGGACGCGCCGGTCGGCATCGCGCCGTTCTTCCTTGAGCCGGTAGCCGCGGTACCCGGGGATGCGGTCCAGCGCCTCGCGGATCTTCAGTTCGAGCACGTCTTCCGGGCGTTGGCTCACCGGGTCCGTCCTCCCGCGGAAAGCGCGTCGGTTCTGGCCGCCTCGATTTCGCGCGCCCCGGAGGGACCAAGGAAAATCTCGGCGCCGCAGTAGGGGCAGGTGATGAGTCCCTTGCCTGCCAGTTCCAGCTCGCCGCCGCAGTTGGGGCACGTCTGCCGGCCCTGCAACTGCGCGGCCTCCACGGAGTGCAGCACCCCTTTGCGCCAGTCGACGAAACCGGTGAACAGTCCCAGCCCGACCAGATCGTAGAGGTCGCCTTCGATCTGCTCGCGGGTTCGCCCCAGCTCCAGGGCCACGTCGACGATGGATAGCTGGCCCCGCGTCATCAGCATGTCGAGTAGCCGGCGCTGCTCGCGGGCACGCTCGCTCGCCTTCTCTTCGGCGCGGCCTCGGGTCAGGAAGAAGAAGCCGCCGCCTACCAACGGAGCGACGAGAAAGAGCACCACGAAGAGCAGACCGAACGTCGCTCCGGACCCCCGCAAAGCTCCCTCGTTCATTCCCGAGAGCAGCCAGAAGGCGGCGAGTGCGCCGATAACCAGCCCGGCGGCGATGAGGATCGATCCAATTGTGCGGCCAGAGGATGTCACGAAGCCCGAGTCTCCCGTGGCATTGACGCGGCTCCCTTCGCCAAAAGTCTACGCCAGTGAAGGTTCTGGCAAGATACGAGCCAGGAGTGACATGGTCCGGAGACACGGCCCCCGCAACGAGGCAGGGGTGCTACGTCGTGGCGCTCCAACACCGGTTCACCGTTTTCCCCCAAGCGCCTCCGGCTTGTTCGCGAGGGCGAACATGATGTCGCCGCGGCACGCGAGGTCGCCATCGACGGTTGCTGTCCCGGAGCCCATGCCGATACCGCGCCGGATCTGGTGCAGCTCCACTTCGAGGCGCAGCGTGTCGCCGGGTTTGACTTGTCGCTTGAAGCGGACGTTGTCGATGCCCGCGAAGAGCGCCAGCTTGTCCCGGTACTCCTCTGAAGACAGCACGGCCACACCACCTACCTGGGCCATCGCCTCGACAATGAGCACGCCCGGCATGACCGGGTAGCCTGGAAAATGCCCCTGGAAGAACGGTTCGTTGACGGTTATCTGCTTGATGCCGACGGCGCGGTGTGGCGGCGCCAGCTCGATGACGCGGTCGACCAGGAGAAATGGGTAGCGATGCGGCAGAATGCGCTGAATGGCCTCCGCCTCAATGGGCAGGGAAAGTTCCAATTCAGTCAATTTGACCTCCAGGCTGCTGCAACGCGCCAGGGAGTGAGTGTCGTTCCGCGCGGAGCGCGGACTCCCAAGAATCATCTCGGCCGCCGACGCGATGGCGAAATGAACGACGAGATTCCTCCTGTCGTCGGAATGACACCGTTAATCTGCGCCACTGCTCGGATGCGCTCCAACCAGGCCGCCTACACTGTCGCCCCCGACATCAGTGTCCGCGTGTTCGTCAGCGAAACGATCTGCTCCCGATCTGGC
Organism: uncultured Chloroflexia bacterium; assembly: GCA_963762985.1. Lineage (GTDB taxonomy): Bacteria > Chloroflexota > Chloroflexia > Thermomicrobiales > UBA6265 > JACCXM01. Next base: position 132,162 of record CAVXMK010000018.1, on the reverse strand, counting down.
CCGACCCCCACCAGCGAGATGCGAACGCCGATCTGGTCCTCGATGAAGCGCAGATAGTCGAGCGCGCGCGCTGGCAGATCGTCGGCGTGCCGCGCCGTGTTGGTCGCCGTTCGCCACCCTTCCAGCCGCTCGTAGACCGGCGTGGCTCGGGCAAGTTGCTCGACACGGGCGGGAACCGTCGTCACGATTTCGCCATCGAGGTCATACCCGACGCAAACCTGAATCGTCTCGAAGACGTCAAAGACGTCGAGCAGCGTCATGGCCACATCGGAGACGCCATTGAGCCGAACCACGTAGCGAGCGGCGACGGCGTCGAACCAGCCGGTGCGGCGCGGGCGGCCAGTGGTTGTGCCGTATTCGTGACCGCGCTCGCGGATGAGATCGCCCGTGGCGTCGTGCAACTCCGTCGGCAGCGGCCCCGCGCCGACGCGCGTCGAGTACGCCTTGAAGACCCCGAGCACGCGGTCGACCTCCATCGGAGGGACTCCGGCCCCCTGGCAGGCGCCAGCCGCGGTGGTGGACGACGAGGTGACGTACGGGTAGGTGCCGTAGTCGATGTCCAGCATCGCCCCCTGGGCGCATTCGACGATGACCTGCGCTCCGCGCTCCAGTGCATCGGCCACGATCGGTTCCGTTGGGCCGACGAATGGCCGCAACCGCTCGCCGTAGCTGGCGAGCTCCTCGTAAAGCCTGCTCTCGGCAATGGGTTCGATCCCGTAGACGTTGCCCAGAATCCGATTCCAGCGGGGGAGCTCTTCGCCGAGCCGGGTGCGCAGCGTCCGTGGCTCAACCAGATCGCCCATGCGCAAGCCACGCCGGGAGACCTTGTCGCTGTAGGCCGGACCGTTGCCGCGTAACGTGGTCCCGATTGAGCCTTCCAGCCGCTCCGCTTCTTCCAGTCCGTCGAGGGTCGGATGGTAGGGAAGCACCACGTGGGCGCGCTCCGAGACGCGCAGGCGCTCCAGCGGAATGCCGCGCTCCGTCAGGTGATCCATCTCCTCCAGCATCAGCCGCGGATCGACGACCACCCCCGCGCCGACGATCGAGTCACAGCGTTCGTGCAGGATGCCGCACGGGATGAGGTGGAGCTTGAAGGTGCCTTGCTCCGTCTGCACGGTGTGCCCGGCGTTGGCCCCTCCGTTGGCGCGCACGACCAGATCGGCGGCGGCCGCCAGCGTGTCGGTCAGCTTTCCTTTGCCCTCGTCGCCCCATTGGCCGCCCATGACAATCGTGGCGGGCATCGCGCGTCTCCTGTCTCGTCCACGAGGTGACCGCCCTGGCGCGGTTCACCCGGTTTCAGCCGTCGAGTTGCTCGCGCAGGGCCTGCATCTCGCGTTGCAGCGCGATCACCTGCTGCCTCAAGTGCAACACCGCCGCCGCCCCGGCCAGGTTGATACCCAGATCGTCGACCAGGCGCCGGATGCGCATCACGCGCTCGATGTCGGCTTCGGAATAGAGCCGGCGACGGCCAGTACGAGCGGGTTCGAGCAGACCCCAATCCTCGTAGCGCCGCAACGTCCCCGTGCGCACGCCGCTGCGGGCCGCCACGACGGAGATCGCGTAGCGCGGTTCGTCGCTGCCGCCGTCGTCGACGATCCAATCGGTCACCGAAACCCGCACCACGTCAGATCGTTTGCGCCGCGCCATCAGGACGATCCCTCCGGGCGGAGGTTCTTCAGCTCCTCGAACAATTCTCGCTCCCGATCGGAAAGGTTCGTTGGTGTGACGATGCGGGCGCGAGCCAGAAGATCGCCCCGTTCGCCGGAGCGGTTGCGCAATTTCGGCATTCCTTGCCCGCGCAGGCGGAAGCTGCGCCCGCTTTGCGTTTCGGGAGGGATCTTCAGGGCGACGGCGCCGGTCGGGGTCGGCACATTCACCTCGCCGCCGAGCACCGCCGTCGTGACCGGGACATCGACCTCGGTGCGCAGGTTGTCTCCGTCGCGTTCGAAGCGCCGATCGGGGCGGACGGTGACGATCAGGTTGACGTCCCCCGCAGGGCCGCCGTTCCGTCCCGGTCCACCCTGACCGGCCATGCGGACCCGTTTCCCGGTGTCGATGCCTGGCGGGATCGTGACTTCCAGGGTCTTGGTGCGGCGCACCACCCCGGTACCGTCGCACGTCGGGCATTCCTGCCCGCGCACTTCGCCTAGCCCGCCACAGGTCGGGCACTGCTCCGACACCTGGAGCTGAATCTGGCGGGTGGCCCCGCGGAACGCCTCGTCGAACGAGATCTCGACCGGAACCTGCGCGTCCTCGCCGCGCTGCGGGCGATTGACCCTCGCCTGCGGACGCGTGCGGGTCGAGCTGAAACCGCCGCCGAAGCCGCCGAAGCGGTCGAACGGGGATCCGCCGCCGCGCTGGCCGAAGAGGGTTTCGAAGAAGTCGGAGTGCGTGTCGTCCCCTTCGTCGGTGGTGTAGAAGGTGTAGCCGCCCGCGCCGTCGCCCTCGGAGGTGTACCAGCGGTTGAAGTCGTTCGGGTCGAACGTCGCGCCACGCCCGGACCGGGTGCGGCCCCCGGCCGCGCCTGGGCTGGTGAACTGCTCGTCGCCGGTGAATCCGGCGTCTCGATAGCGTTGCCAGTCCTCGCCGAAGCGGTCGAAGAATTTGCGCTTGTCGGCGTCGGTCAGCACCTCGTGCGCTTCGTTGACCTCCTTGAAGCGCTCTTCGGCGTCCTTGTCGCCCGGGTTGAGGTCGGGATGATGCTGGCGGGCCAATTTGCGGTAGGCCGCCCGGATCTCCTTCTCGGTCGCGGTGCGCGGCACGCCGAGCGTCTGGTAGTAGTCCTTGAACTGAACGGTGGGCATTCCTGTCTCGCGGCTCGATTACCGTGGCGTACGGCTAACGACAATTCCCGGGAAGCGTTGTCGAATCATGGCGCCCCGGCCCGCATGCGGCGTAACCGGCGCAGGAGAAGAATAGAGGAAACCGCGAAAAGCGCGAGGATGACGATCACTAGCGCCGGGAGGAAAATGGCCACCGCCGAGGCGAGGATCGCCACCGTGTCTTCGGCCAGACTCACCAGCGGATTGAAAACCCCGGCCGTGCCAACGGTGACGGCCGGTCGCGTGGTGACCTTGACCGCGTTCACCGAACCGGCGAGGACCAGACCGAGCAGCACCATGACTGCTGGATTGACCGCCACGATGCCGCTCGTCGAGGCCAACGCCACGATCGCCCCGGCCGCCGGCCGCACAAACGACTGGATGATGTCGTTGACGTGGTCCACACCCGGAATCTTGTCGACGGTCACCTCGATGGTCAGGAGCAGTATCAGAATGGCGATCCAGACGTTCGAGGAAAGCGCGTCGTACGGGGCGTTCAGCGTCACCTGCGTCGTGGCCCGGTCGGCGAGCGCCAGGGCCAGCAAGGGGATATAGGCATTCAGCCCCGCGGGCGCGGCGAGACCGATGCCGGTGAGAATCGCGGTCTCCACGAGCACGTCTCCGACCTGGAATCGCGCGCCCGCCGCGCGGCGATCATTCTGGCTGTGAGCCGGTGCAGGAGTATATCACCCGAACTTTGGAACCCGAACTTTGGAGTTCAGTTTCAGAAGCGGTACGGCCCGGCGGCAGATCCCGCGACAACAAGCCCCTCTCCCTGCGCACAGGGAGAGGGGTTGGGGTGAGGGCCGGGTGCCGGCAACGCGATGCGTCGCTTGGTGGGACGCGAAAGCGGAAACTGCATGGCGCCACTCCTACGCGTACGAGCGCACAACCCCCACCAGACGCCCCTGAATCTCCACGTTCTCGGCCGGCGTATAGATCGGATCCATGGTCGTGTTCGCCGGCTGCAAGCGAACGCGCTCTCCCTCCAGGTAGAACCTCTTCAGCGTCGTTTCGCGCTCGTCCTTCAGCCAGACGGCGACCGTCTCGCCGTTTTCGCAGGTCTCCTGCTGCTTCAGCACCACCACGTCGCCGTCGTCGATGAAGGCGTCGATCATCGACTGCCCCTTGACGCGCAGCGCGAACAGCCCCTGGCCACTGCCGCGGAGCTGATCCGGCCCAAGCTCGACGGTCTCGGTGACATCCGAGCCTTCCAGATCGCCCGGCACCGGGATCGGCAGACCGGCGGCGATCTGGCCGATGACCGGGATGGTGACCACGTTGCGGCGCCCCGCCGCCCGGTTCACCAACTCGATGCCGCGGGAAATCTTGCTGTTGCGGCGAATCAACCCGCGAGCTTCGAGCGCCTTCAGGTTGTAATCGACGACGCTGGTCGAGGAGATGGCGAGTTCGGTCTGGATATCGCGGATCGTGGGGGGATAGTCGTTCTCGTCGAGAAAATGCTCGATGAACTGGAGGATCGCCTGCTGGCGGCGGGACAGGTCCTTCATTGGGTGGCTCCTCTAGGCTCGGCGGCAGCTCGCGGGCCGCATGCGCCGCTCGCACTCGCTCCTGGGAGCGAGCCGGGTCTGTCCTAGAGCATAGGAGAGAACACATGTTCGTGTCAATACGGGGATAACACACCATCGGTCGGGTTTTCGGCGCTACACTGCTCGATCGCGGGATTCTCTGCGTCGAGGGGACCGGTCCATGCACGAGAACATCCTGGCCAAACTCGAGTTCCCGGAGATCCTGGAACGCCTCGCCGCGCGCTGCCGGTTTTCCGTCGCCGCCGAGCGCGCGCGCGAGCTTGGCCCCAGCGGCGACCCGACGACGGTCAGCTACCTCCTTGCCGTCACCGCGGAGGCCGTCGATCTCCTGACCGAGTTTCCGGACGTCACCATCGGCGGGGCGCGGGACGTGCGCGAGCTGGTAGAGCGGGCGGCCCGCGGTTCGCGCCTGCAACCGCCCGAGTTGCTCCAGGTGCTGGATATGCTCGTGGCCGCGCGCAACCTGCGGCGGGCGTTTCGCCGTCTACCCGACGTCGACGAGCGGTTTCCGCAGCTTCTGGAGTTCGTCGATCACCTGACCGAGTTGCCAGCCCTCGAAGCCGACATCTCCCGCGCCATCGGGCCCCGTGGCGACGTGCTCGACACCGCCAGCCCGGAGCTCGGCAAGATCCGGCGCGAGGTGCGGGTGGCGCACAGCCGCCTCATGGAGCGGCTCAACAATCTGGTCGGCAGCGGCAAATACGCCTCGGTGCTCCAGGACTCCATCGTCACCACGCGCGACGGCCGCTACGTCGTCCCGGTGCGCGCCGACGCCCGGGGCGGCCTCCCCGGCGTGGTGCACGACACCTCCGCCAGCGGCCAGACCCTCTTCGTCGAACCGCTGGAGATCGTCGAGCTCAACAACCGCTGGCGCGAGCGGCAGCTCGACGAGGAGCACGAGATCGAGCGCATCCTCGATCTGCTGAGCGAGCGCACCGGGGACCACGCCGAACCCATCTCCAATTCGGTCGAAGCCACGGCCGCGATCGACCTGGCCATGGCCAAAGCCCGCCTCGCCTTGGAAATGCGTGCCCATCGTCCCAATCTCTGGAGTGAGGTGACCGAGACGACGACCGGCCATCCCCGCTGTCGCATCGCCTTGCGCCGCGCCCGCCACCCATTGCTCGATCCGGCGACCGTGGTGCCTATCGACGTCGATCTCGGCGAGGACTTCCGGGTGCTGTTGATCACCGGGCCCAACACCGGCGGCAAGACCGTCGCCTTGAAGACCGTCGGCCTCCTGACGCTCATGGCCCAGACCGGTCTGTTCATCCCGGCTGACGACACGTCGATCGTCTCCGTCTTCCCGGCCGTGTTCATCGACATTGGCGACGAGCAGAGTATCGCCCAGAGCCTGTCGACGTTTTCCGGGCATATCCGCACCGTCATCGCCATGTTGCGCGAGGTCACCGCCGACGATCTGGTGCTGCTCGACGAGCTGGGCGCTGGCACGGACCCGCAGGAAGGTTCGGCGCTGGCCCGCGCCATCGTCAGCCGGCTACTCGAGCTGGGTCCGCTGGTCATCGCCACCACGCACTACCCGGAAGTCAAGGCATACGCGTTCGCCACGCCGGGGGTCGAGAACGCCAGCGTCGAATTCGACGTCAAGACCCTGGCGCCCACCTACCGGCTGATGACCGGGGTCCCGGGGCGCTCCAACGCGCTGGCGATCGCGGGCCGCCTTGGCATGCCTCCCGACATTCTCGAAGCGGCTTCCGGATTGCTCGATCCCGACGAGCTGCGCGTCGATAGCCTGCTGCAAGATATCCGCCGCCGCCGCGACGAAGCGGACGTGCTCCTGGAGCGCGCCCGGGAGGAAGCGGAGCAGGCGGCCGCGCTGCGTACCGCCGTCGAGCGCGAGTTGCGCGACGCCGAGCACGCGCGGCGGGAAGCGCGCGGCGAGGCCCTGGCCGAAGCGGAAGCTGAGCTGAGTCAGGCGCGTGAGGCGTTCAAGCGGCTGCAACGCGACCGCGACTCCTTGCACATCGCCCGCGAGCAGCTCGAAGAGCGCCGGCGAGAGGTCGACCGCGCCACGGATCAAGTGCGGACCTTCCGCCGAGAACGGATCGCCAAACCCCAGCCAGCGCCGGGAGCACGCCCGATCCAGGCGGGTGATCGCGTGCGGGTCGTTTCGCTCGACCAGGAAGGGGAGGTCATCGCCGTCGACGGCGGCATGGCCGATGTCATGCTCGGCGCGCTCAAAACTCGCCAGCCGGTCGCCGCCCTCGACCGCCTCGGCCGGGCGCGCAACGAGCCGTCGCAACCGGTGCTGGTCCCGCCGTCGCCCGGTCCGGTCAATCTGGAGCTCGACCTGCGCGGCTACCGCGCCGCCGAGATCGAGGCGATGCTCGACGAGTACCTGGAACAGGCGTACCGCTCTGGCATGCCCTTCGTCCGCATCATCCACGGCAAGGGCACCGGGGCGCTGCGCAAAGTCGTGCGCGATGTCCTGTCCGTCCACCCGGCCGTCGCCAGCCACGAGGTGGCGCCCGCGAATCAAGGCGGGGACGGAGCGACGGTGGCCATGCTGCGGGGGGTCTAGCCGCCGGCTTCACCCTGGCAGGCCAGGCCCAGACCGTGTCATTCCGACGCAAGGAGGAATCTCGGCGCCGGGCAAACGGGCGTTCCCATGTGCTGAGATACCTCGTTCCTCGCCATGCCTCGAACCGCGTTGGCTGCTGGTCACCACCTTGACCATCGCGTACGTTCGCGATACTGGTTGGCAATCCCGTGGCGCATGTGGCATCCTGTAAAGGCAATCGACTTGGTGGGGAATGTCGGTTGCCCTGGGAGCGCGCGGCCGGCGCGGCCGACTGGGTTCGAGCGAGGGAAGGCGTATGGGAGCGGAGTGGCTGCTGCCGATCTATGGCTTGATCGTCGGCACCCTCGTCGGGTTGACCGGGATGGGCGGCGGGGTGCTGATGACGCCGCTCCTCGTGCTCGGTCTGGGCATGCCGGCAACCGCCGCCATCGGTACCGATCTCGCGTATTCCGCCTTTACCAAGCTCGCGGGGACCTGGCAACATTGGCGACAGGGAACCGTCGACGTGCGCGTGGTGCGCTCGCTGGCCATCGGCAGCGTGCCGGCGACTCTGGTCGCGGTGGGTGTCCTCTTCCTGCTCCACTCCGTCGACGCGACGGCGGTCAACGCCGCCCTGGAGAAGTTCATCGGGGTGATGCTGGTCGTCGCCTCGGCGCTGATGCTGCGCAAGGTCTGGATGAGCGCCCGCGGCCTGTCCGAACCAGTCGCCGAGCACCTCGTGGCCTACCCGACGGGGAAACTGATCGCCATCGGCGCCTTCGGCGGATTCCTGGTCGGGTTGACCTCGATCGGCAGCGGCAGCCTGATCATCGCACTGCTGGTGATGACGATCTCGTTGGCGCCGGAGAAACTGGTCGGCACCGATGTCGCGCATGCCTTCCTGCTGGTCGGCGCGGCGGCCATCGCGCACTTCCTGGTCCTCAGCGACGTCGACGTGGCGCTGGCCGGGAAGCTGCTGGTCGGTTCGATCCCCGGCGTCCTGATCGGCAGCCGCCTCGCGGTCTGGGTGCCGCGGCGGCCTTTGCAGGCGGGGTTGGCGGTGCTGCTGCTGACCACGGCGGTCACCCTGCTCAGATAGCGTCCACTCCGCAAGTGCTAGGCTTTGCGGTTGGTTTGAAGCCGATTCGCGCCCGTGCCGGGAGCCACGGGACGCATTTCGAGAGGAGATATTCCGTTGCAGACGACGGCATCCGCGACCACGACGTTGATCCCGCCTTATGGCGGCCGTCTCGTCGACTTGATGGTTCCCCCTGAGGGAGCTGGCCGAGGCTCGCGAGTACGCCAGCACCCTGCCTTCGTTGCAGATTTCGCCGCGGGCCGTCTGCGACCTGGAGATGCTCGCCTCTGGCGCGTTCTCCCCGGTCGACCGCTTCATGGGCGAAGCCGATTTCCGCCGCGTGCTGGCCGAGATGCGGCTGGCCGACGGCACGCTCTTCCCCATGCCGATCACGCTCCCCGTGGCGGCGGACGCCGGATTGCGCGTCGGCACCGACATCGCCCTGCGCGACTCGATGAACGACCTGCTCGCGATCATGACCATCGAGGAGCTTTATCCCGTGGGATCCCGCCGATCTGGCCGAGCGCGTGCTGGGCAGCCAGGACGCCAAGCACCCGCTGGTCAACGAGATGAGCCGCTGGGGCCGGCTCAATGCCTCCGGACCGATTCGCATGTTGCAGATGCCGCGCCACTACGACTTCCAGGATTTGCGGCGCACCCCGGCCGAGGTGCGCGACGGTGCTGGCCCAGACCGGCCGCCAGAACGTCGTCGCCTTCCAGACGCGCAACCCATTGCACCGCGCGCACGAAGAACTGACCAAGCGCGCAACCGCCTCGGTCGATGGGGTGCTGCTGCTCCACCCGGTGGTGGGCATGACCAAGCCGGGCGACGTCGATCACTACACCCGCGTCCGCACCTACAAGGCACTGGCGGAGAACCACTACGATCCGGATCGGATCGTCCTGTCCCTGCTGCCGCTGGCCATGCGCATGGCGGGGCCGCGGGAGGCGCTCTGGCACGCCATCATCCGCCGCAATCACGGCGCCAACCACTTCATCGTCGGGCGCGACCACGCCGGACCGGGCAAGGATTCGACTGGCAAGCCGTTCTACGGGCCGTACGACGCGCAGGAGCTCGTCAAGCAGTACGAGGACGAGATCGGCGTGCACATGGTTCCCTTCTCGGAGATGCTCTACCTGCCTGATGAGGATCGGTACGAGGAAGCCGACAAGATCCCGGCGGGGACGCAGACCGCGTCCATCTCCGGCACCCAGGTGCGCGAGGAGTTCCTGGCCAAGGGCCGCCTCCTGCCCGCCTGGTTCACCCGCCCGGAAACGGCCGAGATCCTGGCCGAGGCCTACCCGCCCCGCCACCGCGAGGGGCTCTGCATCTGGCTGACCGGTCTCAGCGGCTCCGGCAAGTCGACGACGGCGGCGGTCCTCTCGGTCCTGCTGCTCGAGGCCGGGCGGCAGGTGACCGAGCTCGACGGCGACGTGGTGCGGACGCACCTCTCCAAGGGACTCGGTTTCTCGCGCGAGGACCGCGACACCAACATCCTGCGCATTGGCTTCGTGGCCAGCGAGATCGTCGCGCCACGGCGGCACGGTGATGTGCGCGGCGGTTTCGCCCTACCGGGCGCACGCGCGATGCCGTGCGCGCCATGATGGACGAGGATCAGTTCATCGAGGTCTTCGTCGACACGCCCCTCTCGGTCTGCGAGCAGCGCGACGTCAAGGGCATGTACGCCAAGGCGCGCCGGGGCGAGATCAAGGAGTTCACCGGGATCAGCGATCCCTATGAGGACGCCGCTGAACCCGGAGATCACGCTCGACACGGTCGATCATTCTCCCGAGGAGAATGCGCGGCGGATCATGGCGGAACTGGCGCAGCGGGGGTTCGTGCGCTGGGAGCCGGGGAATAACGGAAAGTAGCGGAGAACGTTCGCCCAACCCCTCAACGGCCCCTCACCCCAACCCCTCGCCCCGCGAGCGGGGCGAGGGGCCCGGGCAATCCTGCCAACGCACCGTGCCCCGCCAGAGTTGGCACACTTGGCACACTTCCCCAAGTGAGCGTGCGCTGGGAGGGGGCATTCTCGTCAGTCAGCGGTCGCGGCTACAGGCTCGCGTTCTTCGACCATCGTCACTCGGGTTGATTCGACCGCTTCAAGTACGGCGTCGATTGCCTCTTGCCACGGAATGGTGAGGTCGGGGAGGCGGATGCGGATCGAGTGCGCGGTGAGCTTCACCGCGCGGCCGAGTCTGGAGACGAGTTGGCGCTCCAGTCCGGCGGTGGGGACGGGGCGGATGACGATCTCGCGCTCGCGCTCGATCAGCGACTCGATGCCGAGCGCCTGCGCCCGGATGCGCAGCGCAATGAGCGCCAGCAGATGCTCGACCTCCTCCGGAATGTCGCCGAAGCGATCTTCCAGCTCCATGACGCATGTCCGCCAGGCCGCGCTCGTCGTCGATGGCGGCAATGCGGCGGTACATGGCCAGCCGCAATTCGGTATCGACGATGTAGTCGGTCGGGATGAGGGCGGTGAGGGGCAGATCGAGGGTGAACGGGCCGCGCTCCTGCGATGGTTGCCCCGAGCGAATCTCCTCGACGGCCTGAGCCAGCAGGCGGATGTACATTTCGTAGCCGACGGCGGCGATGTGCCCGCTCTGCTCGGCGCCCAGGATATTGCCGGCGCCGCGAATCTCCATGTCGCGCATGGCCAGCCGCAGTCCCGCGCCCAGCTCGGTCGCCTCCTGAATGGCGACCAGCCGCTCCTGCGCCTCGGCCGAGAGTACCTTGTCCGGTTTGTAGAGGAGATAGGCGTAGGCGCGCTGCGTCGAGCGGCCGACGCGGCCGCGGAGCTGGTAGAGCTGGGTCAGGCCGAGCGTGTCGGCGTTGTCGATGATGATGGTGTTGACGTTCGGGATATCGACCCCCGATTCGATGATCGTCGTGGAGATCAGCACGTCGAAATCGCGGCGCACGAACCCGAGCACGATCTCTTCCAGCGTCTCTTCGTCCATCTGGCCGTGGCCGACGCCGAACCGCGCCTCCGGCACGAGCTGGCGCAGCTTGTGCGCCAGACGGTCGATGTCGTGGACGCGGTTGTGGACGAAGTAGACCTGACCGCCGCGGTCGATCTCGCGCAGGATCACCTCGCGGATGAGCTGATCGCTGAGTCGGGGTGACGAAGGTGCGGATCGGCAGGCGGGCCTGCGGCGCGGTGTCGATCATGCTGATGTCGCGGATGCCGGCCAGCGCCATGTGCAGCGTGCGCGGGATCGGCGTCGCGCTCATGGTCAGCACGTCGACCTCGGTGCGCAGCTGCTTGAGGAACTCCTTCTGCCGCACGCCGAACCGCTGCTCCTCGTCGATGACGACCAGACCGAGGTTCTTGAAGTGGACATCGCTCTGCACCAGGCGATGGGTGCCGATGACGATATCGACGCTGCCGTCGGCCAGACCCTCCAGCACCTCGCGCTGCTCGGCCTTGCTGCGCAGGCGGGAGAGCATTTCGACGCGCACCGGGAACGCCGCCAGCCGCTGGCTGAAGGTCGTGAAGTGCTGCAGGGCCAGCACGGTGGTCGGCACCAGCACCGCCACCTGACGCCCGTCGTTGACCGCCTTGAACGCCGCCCGCAGCGCGACCTCGGTCTTGCCGAAGCCGACATCGCCGACGACGAGGCGGTCCATCGGCTCGGCCGATTGCAGATCGCCGGACACCGCCTCGATGGCCGCGTGCTGATCCGGGGTTTCCACGTAGGGAAATGACGTGGCCAGCTCCAGATCCCAGGGGGAGTCGGGGCCGTACGGCTGGGAGCGGGTCGTTTCCCGGCTGGCGTAGAGCTGGATCAGCTCGAAGGCCATCTCCCGCACCGCGCGCCGCACGCGGCGGCGCGTCTGCTGCCACTCCCCCGTGCCGAGGCGGGTGAGGGTCGGGTCGATCCCGCCGCCGGAGTAGCGGGCGACCCGATCGGTCTGGTCGACCGGGACGTAGAGCCGGTCGCCCTTGGCATAGTCGACCTGCAGATACTCGCGCTCGACGCCGCCGGCTTCGAGACGGACCAGCCCGCGGAAAATCCCCACCCCGTAATCGACGTGGACGACGTAGTCGCCCGGCGACAGGGAGGACGCGAGCGGCGCGGCTTCCGAGTGGCGTCGGCGATGGGCGCGGCGGGTCTGCTTGCGGAATCCGAAAATCTCCAGATCGGCCAGCAGGAGCAGCTTCGAATCGAGCGCGGACCAGCCGCTGTCGAGGTCGGAGGCGCGAATCTCGAGCGTTCCCGGCGGCAACGGCGGAGGAGCGCTGTCGGCGGCGCGGCGGCGGTCGCGCCGGGGAAAGATGTCCTGCTCTTCGAACAGCTCGGTGAGGCGGTCGACCTGATCGGTGGCGATCGCCACGCGCCAGCCATCCTGCAACCGCTCCCGCACGCGCCTCCACGGCATCGCGCGAGCCGTCCGGCGAACCGCGGCGGTTCGACCAACGCCACCTCGAGCTCGCGCGAGCGTCTCCTGCAATGTGGGAGCGCCCAGAGCGAGCATCCGGCGCGCGTCGAGCGAGCGCCGGACTGACGTCCAGGAGGCGATGGGGCTGCGCAATCCCGCGGGAAGCTCGCCGTTGGCGACGAAGGCGTCGCGCAGCTCGGTCGCTTGCCGCTCGAGTTGCGACGCCACCAGATCGACCGCCGGCAACTCGTCCACGATCGACGAGCGCGTCGGCTGCCGAAGTAGTCGAGGAGCGTCGCCGGCGGGTCCGCCAGGTAGGGGGCGAAGAGATCGAGCGAGGCGGGTGTCCTGCCCACGGCCATGGCGTCAATCGTTCTGGTCCACTCCGACTCGACCTCGGGGCGAAGGGTCCCCAGATCCAGCGACGCGCAGGTGTTCGGCCGCGTCGCGAAGCCGGGTCAGCGGCAGTTCCGCGGGCGGCAGGATGCGGATTTCGCGCATTCGCTCGCGCGAGCGCTGGGTGTGCGGATCGAACGGCCGGATGGCTTCGATCTCGTCACCGAAGAAGTCGAGCCGAACGGGTTCGTTCCCGCCGGGTGGGAAGAGATCCAGGATGCCGCCCCGGCGGGCAACCTGACCCGGTTCGGTGACGAGCGGCGTCAACTCGAACCCGTGTTCGACTGCCCAGCGCAGCAGCTCGTCCTGCGCCACCCTGTCGCCAGTGCGCAGCTCCCGCGCCGCGGATCGCAGCGTCGTCCGGGGGCATGACGATCTGCATCAAGCCGTGGGCCGGGGTGACGATGATGGGACCGATCCAGACCTGCCTGGTGGCGCAAAAGCAGATCGAGCATCGCCGCGCGCTCGGTGGCGGTTTCCAGATCGAAGGGAAGCTGCTCGAATGGGAGCGCCTCCGGAGCCGGCCAGGTCAGCACATGGCGGGCGGGGAGATATTCCCCCACGGCCGCGGCCAGCGACTCGGCGCGGTCGGCACGTGAGGCGACGATCAGAATCGGCCCGGTATGCCGGGATGCCGCGACGGCGGCCACGGCATTCCTCGCCGAAACCGGGAGATCAGGCACGACGACGGAACGGCGTTCGAGTTCGGCGATGACCGCCGCCACGCCCGGATCGTCTCGAAGATGGTCGATGAGGTGCGAAAACGCCATGGATGCCTGGCTAGCGAGCGCCGGCTTCCCCGCGAAACGGGGCCACGGCGTCTCCCGCGAACCGGCAAGACTACCACGGCCCGACGGCGCTTTCGGTTATTCCGTTCACGCCGTACGATAGACGCCACCTGGCTCCGAATCCGCGAGCATCGTGACGGATCGAGCACCGTGAGTCTGACGCGCGTCGGGTTGGCCATCATCGCGCTGGTCGCGGCTATCGTCGCGGTCTACGCGCTGTTCCAGGCGTTCGACGCGCGCACCGCGCCCCCGATCGTCATCGAGGACGCGGTCGGGATACAGCCGGTGGTCGTCGATGTCCGCGGGGCGGTGAGCGCGCCCGGCGTCTACGAGCTCGTGCCCGGCGCCCGCATGCAGGATGCGATTCTCGCGGCCGGCGGCCTCAGCCCAACCGCGGATCTTTCCACCGTCAATCTGGCACGGCGACTACGAGACGGCGAAGTGGTCACCATTCTCGAACTGCCCCGAGTCGGGGGGCGCTCGCGACCCCGCCGTCGGACCTCCCCACGGGTGATTCTGCAGCCAGCACTCCCGTTCGTCTCAATCTCAATACCGCCACGATCGCGGAGTTGACCGAGCTTGCCCGGAATCGGCGACGTCATCGCCGAACGGATCGTGCGCTTTCGCGAAGAGAACGGCCCCTTTCGCTCCGTCGACGATCTCATCCACGTGGAAGGCATTTCCACCCGTACCATCGACGGATTCCGCGATCTGGTTACCGTCGGACCATGACCGGGATAGCCGCCGGCGCTGGCGCACTGATGGGGATCGCTCTCGGCTGGTGGGGCGCGGTCGCGATGGCCGCTGTGATGATGATCGCTGGGCCTGCTGGCCTGGGCCGGCGCGATCGGGTCGCGGTTGCGGCGTGCGTCGTCGCCATTGTGGCTTCGATGCTTGGCGCGTGGCGGGTGGTCGACCGCGCGGAGCGATCTGCGGACGGGCGACACGCCAGGGGCTTCGGCATTCGCGACCGTGATCAACTCGCCCGGTCGAAACCGGACAGCGGCAGTATTTCGTCGCGGAGATGGCATCGAGAAGCAATGGCGATGCTGCACGTCATCGCCTCTGTGTCACGGCCGGCGCGTTCCCCGCGGTGCGCATCGGTGATGTGGTGCGGCTGTGGGGCGACCTCCGGCCCGCGAGGGACGACGTCGGACGCGCATCGGGCCGCCATGATGGCCAGAGGCTGCGACGCTTCGCTGTTTGCCACGTCGCTGCACCTGGTCGAGACGACGTCGAGCCCCGCGCGGGCCCTCGCGGACCTGCGCGCGCAGCATCGGCGAGACGCTGCGACGCGCGGCGCCCGGCGATGCTGGAGTACTGCTCTCCGGACTGGTGACAGGTGACGACGCCGGCTTCTCTCCTGGGCGACAGGAGGCGTTCATCAGGACCGGAACGACCCACCTGACCGCGGTGAGCGGGTCGAATCTGGCGCTGGTGGCGGGCATCCTGGCGGCCATTGGCGCGGCCACCGTGGGACGCCATCGTCTGGCGTGGCAGATCGCGACCGTGAGCGGTGTTTGGGCATATGCGCTGATCTCCGGGGCCGCGGCCCCAGCCATCAGGGCCGCCATCGTCGCCACCGCGGCCATCCTGGCGTTTCGGGTCGGGCGCCGGCCGGACTTCCCGACCCTGATCGTGCTGGCGGCCGGCGCCATGGCGCTGATCGATCCAGGTCAGGTCGACGGGTTGGGGTTCCGGCTCTCTGTCGCCGCATCGCTCGCGCTGGCTCTGGTGCTGCCGCCGCTGATTGACCCGGAGTCGAGGCGCGGGTCTGGCCGCGGTCCTGGCAGCCACGGTGGCCGCGCAGATTGCCACGTTGCCTCTGCTGCTCCCGGTGTTTGGGACGGTCTCGTTAGCGAGCGTGCCCGCCAATATCGTCGCCGCCCCGCTGGTGGCGGTCGCCATGCCGCTCGCGGCTCTTGCCGGGCTGGCCGGCCTGGTCTGGTGGCCCTTGGGCGAGATGATCGCGGCCCCGGCGACGGTGGCGGTCGACGCCCTGATCGCGGTCGTCGATCTCCTCGGCGCTCCGGAAGCGTTCGTGAGCTTCGGCGTTCCGCCCATGGGCGCCGCGGTGATCGTCGCCGTGACCGGAGCCGCGCTCATTCTGGTCCTCATGGGCGATTCCACGCACATTGGGGATCTGGCATTGCCGAGAGAAATGAGGCTGACCGGTCGCCAGATGATGCGGAAGGGGATGGTCTTACCGCCTGCGCCGTCGCTGGTCTTCGCTCGGGAAGACCCACTTCACGCCCTTGGAGCTGACCCGGATGACGCGGAAAAACAACCAGCCGGCGAGAAAGATCGTCATGAAGTCGCCGATGTACGGTAGGTTTCCCAGGCTGTCGCGAGACAGGTTATCAGGGAGAGCCCAAAGGCCCATTCTGGACGCCAGCAAAAGGACCAGGACGAATCCGAGGATGCCGAGCACCAGTATCTGGCGCCGCTTGCGCATCAGGGCTACGTCCTCGCCGCCGAAGTAATTAAGCTTGGCGAATCGCGTCGGCTGTGACGCAGCCGTTGGCTGAAACGGTTTCGAGGGCTGCGCGGACGACTCCGTTGATGCGCCGATGGTCGAAACGACGATCTCCTCCACCGGTATGCCCTGCAAATCGGCGAGTTGCTGGCGCAGCGCATCCCGCTCCGCCGCCACGCGGCCAATGACGCGATGGGCGGTGCTGAGTTGCTGCATCATCGTGTTCAGGTGCCGGTTGAGCGCACCCAACGCGGGGTTGTCGTCGGCGGCTTCCACGGCTGCCTCGGCCGCCTTTTGCTTCTTGTTCGCCCGCCGCACCGTTCGCGCACCGCGCTTGCCAGAGCCCGCCAGGTCGATGGCCGGCGTGTCGGCGGCCGCCAGAGCTGACGCAGGAGCTGGAGCCTCAGCTTCTGCTTCTGCCTCTGCCGCCCCAACAGCGTCGACGATTTCTGGATCAGCTCCATCACCCACGTCCCTGTCTGCCGCGCGCGCGGCCCTGGGGCGGGCGTCGGACTTGACGCGGTTGGCCCGGCGCACCCGCCGCGCCTCGGAGCGAGCACCACCGGGTGTCCTGGCACCGGCCCCGTCCGAAGTTTCGGCGGCGCCGTGGGGCAGCGATTCCTCGGGTACCTCGGTCGGCGCCGACCCATTCGCGCCGTTGAGAACCGGACGCTCCACGGCGCCGCTGGCCCGCGCTAGTTCTGGATCGCTCGGGTGCACATCGGTCAGCGAATCGGCGACAGTCTCGATCTCTTCTGCTGAAACTGTTTTTTCGATGGTTTTCTCAGTCAGTTTGGTTTTCCTTCCCGAATCGGCAAATCAGCCTTCGTTGCATAGTCTATTTGGCGGGAGATTCGCTGTCGAGAGGGGCGAAGAAATAACGGAGAGGCAATTTCGGCCGCGCGGATGCGTCGCCTCGCACCTGGGTGGGCACCCTTAGTTGTGCCGGACCCCCATCGCATAAGGGACGCTCACCAAGCACATGATACTGGCACCAGCGGTGAGCGTGAATGGCGTGGTGTCAAGAGGGGAATGCGGCGCGGCGTTCGTTGACAGAGGCGCTTGCCACAACGTATCTTTCACTGGTTGCCCCCATAGTCTAGCGGCCTAGGACGTCACCCTTTCAAGGTGAAGATCGCGGGTTCGAATCCCGCTGGGGGTACCGGTTCTCCGCGCAAAATCAGGGCACCACCATTGACAGCCGCCGAGAACGATGGTAGCGTGCTCATGGACCGAGGGCGTGTGGCGTTGCGGCCATGTTGTGGCGGGTGCCGCCAGGGGACGGTCCAAAAGGGAACGACTGGAAGGGGTACACCATGGGACTGATTCGGGATTTCTTTGCTGATCCTGTCAGCAACGACGATATCGCCAGTGCCGGTAACGGTGGCGTGGCCACGGCTTCGGCCAACGGCGGCGCGGTCGGTATCGGCGACATCAACAGCGGTGGGAATGCTGGCAACGCCATCGGCGTGGGCGACACCTACGGATCGGTGGGCGTCGACGGCGGCGCCGTTGCCAACAGCACCAATCTGAGTGTTTCGGCGAACGGCGGCACCGCGATCGCCGACGCTAGCGGCGGCGACTACAACCTCGCGTTCGTCAGCTAATCGCTCCGCACCTTAACGTTGCGTCCTTTTGGGAAGGGCAGAGCCTGGGGAGGGCTGAGTCACATGAAGTACGCGAAGGGCGTGTTCGCGGGAGCAGTGGCCGCGGTGGTCGGGGCCCAGTCCGTTCTGGCCGACGAGCTCGGCGACGATATTGCCAGCGCCGGTAACGGCGGTGTGGCCTCGGCAGCCGGCAACGGCGGCGCCGCTGGTCTTGGCAACATCAACAGCGGCGGCAACGTTGGCAGCGCGATCGCGGTCGGCAACACCTACGGGCCGGACCCGGATGTCTACGGCGGCGATATTCTGAACGACACCTGGCTGGACGTGGCCGTCGATGGCGGCACCGGCATCGCCGATGCCACCGGTGGCAACAACAACCTGGCGTTCGTCAGCTAAAGGTTTCGTTGCAACAAACGCGAAGAAGTGGGGCCATATGGCCCCACTTCTTTTTTTGCTGAGGTCCACGCTGAATCTCTCACCGGGTCCCTGGTCATGGCAGCGGTCTGCAAAAGTCGCTTTATGCCGAACGTAGCAAAACATCTCGTTGGCAGGTCGCGTCCTGTTGCCAGGTGCGCAGAGACCTTGTGACCTGCCTCCGTTGGTTGGTCCACGCATTACTGGAGACCGTCGTCTGCGCGCAATTCTAGATATGCGTCACCCGGATCGCAGATTAGTGTGGATGTGTAGCCGCGGTTCCGAAACCTCCGCGTCTCGCTGGACGTTTCTGGCTGGCGAGCCGCTGCGCGGTCGACTCGAAACGCGTAAGACCGGGTATCATAGCGTACGTACAGGTTCGGCTCCGGGTGACGTGCTTCCCGCAAAATGGGTCTCCGGAGCTGGTTGCGGCACTCGCGAGCGGCGTCTGCATTGAAATTGCACAGGGCGAGTCGGTCGCACCGCGCGCATTCGACCGGATCACACGTAAAGGGGATCAGCGTGACGAGTCGTCAAATCGGGGAGTCGACGATCGCGGGGCGAACCGGCAAGCGGCGGTGGCCCCACAGCGCGCGTCTCTTCCTGGCGACAGCGGCGCTGGCCGGGACCTTCATCGTGGCGCCCGTGGCGACCGCTTTTTTTCAGGTGCCCGATGAGCCATCGCCCGCCTCGGGCACCGCCCAGATCGTCGCGCAGGGCGTGGTCGACATCGCGGCCGGCGATGTGCGCTGGGAGGTGACCGAGCAGACGGCGCCGCCGCCAGCGAACGCCGCTGCGCTTGCCAGCGACCTGGGCTTCATCGTTGTCGCAAGCGGGGTGCTGCTCGTCGAGGATCTCGGAACCGGTGAGCAGACGCGTTTGCCCGCCGGTGAGGCGATGCTTTCGCGAGGAGGAAGCGAGCAGATTCGGGCCGCGCTCGGATCAGATCCCGCTCTTTATCACGAGCTGGCACTGGTTGATGCGGCCGCCGAAACGGAAGCCGACGGGGCCGTGCTTTTCAGCGGAGAGGTATTCGCCGGACCCGGCGCGCGGCACGACCTCGATCTGCTGCAGGACACGCTTGCCGCCGGTGCCCAGACGGTGATCCCGGCGGGCGCATTGCCGACGCTGGTGCTCATCCTCACCGGGGGCGCGAACGTCACCACCGAAGCCGGCGACATCGTTTCCCTCGGCGCGGACGAGGCGGTTGCCCTGAGCGGATCGCTGGTCATCACCGCGGCTGAGAACGGCGCTGAGGTTGCGGTAGCCTACGCCGGTCCGGCGGTGCCGCGTCTGGCGCAGGCGGCGGCCACGCCCGCGGCCACGCCGAGGGTCATCGAGTCGCCCGACGAAGAGCCGGACGCGGAAGAAGCGGAAACAGAGGCATCGCCGGTCCCAACCGTGGTTCAGGAGCAACCGGCGTCAGTCGCGACGGAGGCGCCGGATCCCGATGAGGACGGCGACGGCCTGACCGCCTCTCAGGAGGTGGAGCTCAATACCGATCCGGCCCTGGCCGATACCGATGGCGATGGTCTGACCGACGGCCAGGAAGCCCTGGAAATCGGCACCGCGCCCCTGGCGTCCGATTCCGATGCCGATGGCATCCTGGACGGTGACGAAGTTGCCCAGGGCACGAACCCACTCGATGGGGTCGCTGGCGCCGTGGTAGAAGAAGAGGCGCCGGTCGAGGCGCCTCCCGCGGTCGAAGAGCCTCCCGCGGCCGAAGACCCAGCCGCCGCCGGAGTGGCGGGCGACAGCGACGGAGACGGTCTGGAAGACGCCATCGAGGCCGAGCTCGGCACCGACCCGTTCGACCCCGACACCGACGACGACGGCGCCACCGATGGCGACGAGTACTACGTGCACCAGACCGGCACGCGAAATCCCGACTCCGACGGCGATGGAGTTCTCGACGGAGACGAGGCCGCCAACGGCACCAATCCCAACGACCCGGCGAGTTTCTAGACGTGGGGTCTCGGGTGACGGTGTCAGGTATCGGGTGCTAATTGGGCATTGAGTTCCGACCGTAGCCCAAGAACGTTCACCTGTCACCCGTCACCTGACACCCGACACCTGACACCCGCGTCAGACCACGAGCCATGACGCGATGAGCCCAATCGCCAGCACGAGCAGAATCGCGCTGGCCGGGCCCGGACCCCAGATGACGCCGACGAGCGCCGCGAGGATGACCAGGGCGGCAAGCCCCACCAGATACCTGAACGCGAACGAGACTGTCTGATCGCTGGTCGTGTTCCCCGCGACGGTGTCGGGAGGCGGCGCCAACTGCGATCCGGACAGGATCTGCCGCGTCGCGCGTCCCGGTGGTCGGCGGCTCACTGTTGCCCGCTCCAGACACGTGGAAACCGCATTGTCGCCCTGGTCGGTTCCGGTAGGGGCGCGGAGGACAACGTTGTGCGCCAAATGCGAAGGACGACCACCTTGACGATCCCGGACCAGACGAGCTGCACGCCGCAGACCAACGCCACCGGTCCCAGACCGGCCATTGCACTGCCCAGTGCCAGCACGGCGCCGCATCCGACCATCAAGCCGGTGATGACCCAGAGCCCTTTCACACGATGTACTTTTTCACTTTGACTCCCAGCAACGTCCTTCCTCATTGATCCTAACGTCGCGGGAGCGATCGCTGCAATCCGCAATCCGCCCAACCCGCGCGAATTGGCACGACTGGGTTGGTTCGTGCCACGATAGTGCCAGCGACAATTCTGCCGCGGTCGAACGTGTGTTTGTATATCGCGGCATTGGGAGGTTACGACGGTGCTCAACAACCGGTTCGCTCGGGAAGCCCTGAAACAGGCGGCCACGCAGGTCAATCAAGGCGTCCGCGACGGCGCTCGCCAGTTCGTCGAACGTGAGGTGACGCCGCTGCGCGATCGCGTCGACGAGCTCGAGGGCCGCGTCGCACGACTCGAGCGGCAAGTTGCCGAGTTGCTACGCGACCGGGACCGAACGACGCCCTAGACCGGAAGGCAGGGGCAGTGATTCCTTCCAAGGCGCAGTGTCATTCCGAGCTTGCGAGGAATCTCGTTGCCCAGCGTACGTACGCAACCCGAGAGCGAGATGCCCCGTTCCTCGGCATGACACGACAGGCGCAATGCACGCGGCGCTGTTGTCCTTGAGATACGCTGCTCGCAGTGTGTGCTGACCAGGTCACGCCTGGTCGAGATGCTTGGATGGTCAGCCAGGGACGAACATCGGAACGTCGGCGTCGGCATCCGTTACGAGGGGTTCGTGCGGTTTGCCCAGCGCGTCGGCAACGGCATCGCCGAGCGCGTCGAGACCGGGTTTGAGAAACCCCATGGTCGTGTAGGCTACCGCGCCGTCCTGTCCAATCAGAAAGACGGTCGGGGTGGCCATGATGTCGAACGCGCTCGAAATAGGGTAGTCCTCCCCATCCAGCAGCATGGGGAACGTGATCCCGAAGCGGCGCGCGAATGAACGCGTGATGTTCGCCGAATCCTGTGCCACACCGCGCACGGTCAGCCCGTCGCCCGCATACCGCTCGTGCAACCGTTCCAGAAACGGAAACATCTGCTTGCTCGAGGCGCAGGAACTCTTGTAAATCCCCAGCAGCAGCGGCCCATTTGCCAGTAGCCGCGCCAGGTCGTGCTCGGTTCCCTCAGCATCGGCGAACGACGCTTCCGGCAACGGAGCCTGCTGCCCTTGTTCGATCGTCATTGCACTCTCCAGGGGTCGTCGCCTCAGCCGGCGACAGACCACCACCATCAGTCGCTACTCGTCGGAACGCTCGCTTCCGCCCCAAGTCTAATCGGCGACGGCCACTGGCACACAGACATCGAGCGCCCCCAGAAGATCGCGCGCCAGATCGTCGAAGTCCTCCAATCCGGTCGAAATCCGCACCAGGTTGCCCTCGTGCCATGGCCAGACCAGCGTGCTGCAATCGCCCAGGCTGACCGCGATGGTGCAGAGTTGAAGCGCGTTGAGAAAGGGCGTGAACGCCCCACGCCCGCCGGCGAGCGCGACCGAGATCATCCCGCCAAAACAGGTGTCCTCGTGGCCGAGCATGGACGATGCGACCGCGTGACCTGGATCCCACTCGAGTCCGGGGTAATTCACCCGCTCGATCGCGGGGTGCTCGGCCAACACGGCCGCGAGACGCATGGCGTTCTGGCTGTGCCGCTCCATGCGTAAGGGAAGGGTGTGGATGCCGGACAGGAGCAGCCACGCCGCAAATGGCGAAAGCGCCGAACCATGCAGCAGGCTGCGGGCCCGGATCGGGTCGACCAGGCGCCGTGGCCCGGAGACGACGCCCCCTTGCACCTGACCGTTGCCGGAGAGGTATTTCGTCGCACTGTGGATGACGAGGTCCGCCCCAAGCTCCGCGGGCCGCAACAGCGCTGGCGACAAGAACGTGTTGTCCACGATCAGGACGAGACCGCGTTGCCGCGCCACCTCCGCCAGCATATTCAGGTCGGCGACGCGCAGATGGGGGTTGGAGAATGGCTCAGCGTAGATGGCACGTGTCTGCGCCGTAATGGCCTCAGCGATTGCGGACGAGGATGTGATGTCGACAAACGTCGCTGATGCTCCGAAGCATGGAAGCTCGCCGGCCAGATACGCTTGCGTCTGATCGTAGAGCTGGTCGGAAGCGACGATGTGCCCGCCGCCCGCAAGCACCGTCAGCAGTGTGCCGCTGATGGCTGCCATGCCCGAGTTGAGCGCCACCGACGTTTCGGTCCCTTCCAGGTTCGCCAGCTTGGCCTCGAGACAGCGCACGGTCGGGTTGCCGCGAGGCGAGTACGTGAAGTGCGGCCGCTCGCCGCTGCGCATGTCCTCGACCTGGGCATGCGTATCGAAGGCGTAGGTGACGTTCTGATAGAGCGGCACCCCGTGGGCGCCCGTCGTTGGGTCCGGCGCCTCCCCGGCGTGGATGCAGCGCGTTCCCAGCCCCAGACCAGCGTTCATGGTTCCCTTCCTCGTGGCGCGTTCGCTCGATGCAGGCTTCGCCAAGGGTATTCCATCGCCGTGCCAGTTCCGTGCGCTGACTCGATCGAGAGCGGCGGCCGAGCGCCGGACAGGCGGAGCCGACAATGCACACTCCAAGCCAGGAGGTGCGGCGCCCCTCTACAATCGTCTCAGGAGATCGCCAGGTGTTGCCGATGCAAGAAAGGATGATCCGGATGAGCGACACGAACCGCCAGTCATGGGATGAAGCCATCGACGCGTTGCGTCGAGCGGCGAGCGAGGTCCGCTCCGCCGTGGGTCGCGGGTCGGAATCGAGCGCGGAGGAGGATGCCGCGGCAGCCCGCCTCAAGGCCGATGTCTCCCGGCTCGAACAGGCCGCCAACGATGTGCGAGCGAAATTCGCCGGAAGCTTCGAACAGGGCCGGGAGAACCTGGAGTCATCGCTCGACCGGGAACGGGCCCAGAATAGCGCCGACCAGATTCGCAGCTCGCTGGAGGATCTGGCCTCCATCGCCGGCCGGCTGACGACCGACGTCGCGGCCGCGGCGGGAGCGAGCCTGAAGAACGCGGATCCGGAACTGCGGAGCGCGATTCGTGCCCTGGAGGACGTCGCGGGCTCGGCCGCCGCCTGGGTGCGCGCGGTCATCGATCCCCCAGGCGGCAAGCGGCCCGAGAGGTCATCCGCTGAGCGGCCGCCGTTGGAGGAGATGTAGTCCGCTTGCCGTTCGGCCAGAAAAAGTCTTCGGCCAGGGCGGTAAGGCAACGGAATGCGGGGAGGGGTTCCACATGCTCGTGACGTTGTCGCGAAACTGGTGGGCGACGGTTTTGCGCGGACTGGTCGCCATCGGACTCGGCGTGTTCGCCTGGGCCAGACCGGATATCTTCTGGGCCTCGCTCGTGCTGGTCGCTGGCGCTTACCTGGTGGTCGACGGGATCTTCACCATCGTCGCGGCCATCAAGGGCGAAACCGGCGATCGATGGCTACATCTGCTGGAGGGGATCGTCGGACTCGGCGCTGCCGCAATCATCTTTCTCTACCCCGATCTGGCGGTGACGGCAATCGTGCTGGTGGTCGGGATCTGGGCGGTGGTCACTGGGGCACTGGAGATCCTCTCTGCCGTCCGCTTGCGCAAGGAGATCGAAGACGAGTGGCTCCTCGGCATCGGTGGGGTGCTTTCGGTTGGTCTGGGCGTGTTGCTGATCGCGAGCCCGCAATTCGGACAGGTAACGACGACCTACATCTTTGGCACGTACGGGATCATTTTCGGCATCGTGCTCGTCTTTCTGGGGCTGCGGCTGCGCGGCTTGAAACCCGGGTCGCCGGCTTGACGCCGATCCGAACTACCGTCCGCGCCGGCGGTCGCCGCCTCGTTCCCGGCCAGGTCGATCGTCGTCGGCGCGATCGGCGCGAGAGCGGTGCCCTTTCGTGTCCGATGCCTGCAATTGCTCGCCGCTCCGCCGCGTCTGTTCGGAGACGAGTTCAGGTGGCAGGCCCGACCCCGGTCCCGAGATTGACAGGGCCGCGCTGTCCCGGCCGCGCAGCCCTATCGCGATCTCGCGCGTGTCGCCAAGCGCCGCGGAAATCCCCAGCGTCAGCCAGCCGCTGGTCTGCACGGGGACGCTGCTCAGCCGCTCGCGCCTGCCGCTCCCGGGCCATTCGACGATAGCGACTAGCGTTCCCGGCGTTTCGACCGACGCCACGTGGACGCGAAGCTGCAGCTGCTCCATCCTGGCTTCGCGCTCGGACAGCTCGAATTGCAAAGGACCGATGTCATCCCCACCGTTGTGTATCTCCAGGACCCGATCGGACGAAGCGGATCGGAGGGTCTCTGGCTTGCCCGATCTCCTTGAACGTTGCCGCTCATGGCGAGCGCGCGGCTTGCCAGCTTCTTGCCGCCGGTTGTTCTCGCGGCTGGCGACGCGGGGCGGGGCGGCGTTCTCCAGTTCCTGACAATCCCGCCCCGTGCATGACGACAGCCCCTGGAGCCGGCGAGAATACGCCCTCAGCAGCGATTTTTCCGTCTCTCGGGCCAGATTGGAAAGCTGAAACGGATCCTTGCGCAGGTTGTACAGCTCCCGTTCCCCCGTCTCGTACTCGACGTAGAGAACCTCTTCCCCGCGCAATGCCCGGAACGGCGGCGTGGACGACTCCGTGCCCTCGAGGGACTCCGTTTCCTTCCCGAACCCCTCCAGGAGCGCAGATTGCCGCCAGCCGGGGTTATCCCCGCGCGCGAGCGGCGCCAGGGAGCGCCCATCGACGAACGAAGGCGCGTTCAGACCGGCGAGATCGAGCACGGTCGGCAGCAGATCGATGTTGAGCGCCAATCCGTCAACGGATGAACCCGCGGGAAAGTCCGGCCCGCGCAGGATCAATGGCACGCGGCTCGCGGCGTCGTACGGCGCGTCCTTGCCGTGCGGCTGGCGATGCTCGCCGAGGAAATAGCCATTGTCGGACAGGAAGAGGACGTATGTGGACTCCAGCACCCCGGCCTGCTCCAATTGACCCACGACGGCGTCGACCATCTCGTCCACGGCCAGGAGCGATTCCAGGCGGCGACGGTAATCGGCGTCGATCTTCATGATCCGCGAGTCGCTCATGCGGCTCGATTCTTGCACCCAGTCCGGTTTGTCTCTGATGTTGCGCTCGTTGAAAGCCGGCGTTCGTGGCGCATTGGCACCGGCAAATTGCCCCTTGTGGCGGGGTGCCGGAGTCGATGGCGAGTGCGGCGCGTAGGGCGCGAGGTAGAGCAGGAACGGCTCGCTGCCCGATGTGGCGGCGGCAAGGAAGTCCTGGGCGTGACTCGCCAGGACATCGGTCATGTAGTCACGGTCGTCGTTTCCGTAGCGGACGAGATCGCCGTTGACGTTCAGCTCGTATCTGAACCCGTCGTACGCCGCATGGTCGACCCCCGCTGCCCAGAAATCCCAGCCTGGCGGGATGTACGTGCGGTCATCCCCGCCCATGGAGTAGCCATTCAGGTATTTACCCACCAGCGCGGTTTCGTATCCCGCGTCGTCCAGCAGGGTGGCCATCGTGGCGCTTTCACTTCCGGATGTCTGGAACGCGGCGAAACCCGCGTCATCGCCCGTGTTGCGCAGCACGCCGTGGTTGTGCGCGTATTGACCGCGCAGGATCGACGCGCGCGACGGGCAGCACAGCGGCGTGGTGGCGAAGAATCGGGCGAACGTCGCGCCCTGGTCACTGAGGAGCCGTTTGACCGCCGGCATGTGTGCTACGGAGGCGGCATCGAGGTCGTCGACGACGACAACAACGACGTTCGGCCGGCTCTGGGCGGTTGTGGTGGGGACAAGCGAAGGACTCGGGCCGCTCGCCACCAGCACGGAGATCATCAGCAAGGCGACGAGCGCGCGAGCCATCACCACGATCTCCGCATTCCGGCCATCAGGATCGGGTCACGTGCATGGCAACCGCATCGGTGACCGCCTGTTGCAGCGCGACCACATCATCCGCCGTGGTCGCCCAGTTGTCGAACGCCGCTCGAATAGCGGCCAAGCCACGCCACCGGGCACCGGTGACGTAGGCCGTGCCTCCACGCTGGATGGACTCGACCACGGCGCTCGTGAGCGCGTCGTTGCCGGGGTCATCGAGCGACGCGTCCCGCACGCGGAAACAGACGATGTTGAGGTGGGCTGGCGCCAGCAACTCCAGATCGGGTTCGCCGGCGACCCAGGCGGCAAACGTCTCAGCGTTGGTAATGGAGCGGGCGACAATGGCTTCGTACCCCTGACGGCCCATGGAGCGCAAGGAGCACCAGGCGGCGAGAGCACGAAACCGCCGCGACATCTCCGGAACGTATTCGAATGCATTCCACTCCGCGGCGCCTGCCGCCGTGTGCAGGTAGGCAGCGGCGGCGCCGAACGTCTCGCGCAATGGCGCCCGATCCCGCACGAACGCGAATCCGCAGTCGTATGGGACGTTGAGCCACTTATGGGCATCCGATGCCACGGAGTCGGCCAGTTCGATGCCGTCGAGCGATCCCGCGTGGCGCGGCGAGAGGGCGGCATACAGTCCAAATGCGGCGTCGACGTGAAGCCACACGCCGGGGGCGTGGGCCGCACAGCGATCTGCCATCGCCCGGATCGGATCAAAAGCCCCGGTGTTGACCTCGCCGGCGTTGGCGACGACGATCACCGGTCCTTTGCATTCCCCCAGGGCGCGATCGAAGGCATCGAGGTCGATGGCT
Organism: uncultured Chloroflexia bacterium; assembly: GCA_963762985.1. Taxonomy (GTDB): domain Bacteria; phylum Chloroflexota; class Chloroflexia; order Thermomicrobiales; family UBA6265; genus JACCXM01. The sequence continues at coordinate 104,977 of CAVXMK010000018.1, read as the reverse complement.
CCTTCGCGCGCTGGGACAACGCGCAGGGCATCGCGGCCGAGCCCGAGGATGCTCAGGGCTTTGAGTGCGCTCTGGTGAATCTCCTGGCTACTGATGACGGGGATCGGCGGCTTGCCACCGAGGCCGTCCCGCGCGGCGTCGAATCCGAGCCGATGCGAAACCCATTGCCGGCCGGCAGCCAGTCCGCCGAGATTTGCCGTAGTGGCGCCGGTCGTCAACGCGCCGCTCCATGAGGCCGGGAGGGAGAAGAGTTCGAGCAGCCAGCGCACGACGGTCAACTCTGTCTGCGCCGCCGCGGGACTCATGAGCCAGGTGCCCGCGTTCTGGTCCAGGGCTGAGGCGAGCCATTCTCCCGCCAACGCCGCAGGCGTGGCGCCCCCGGTGACGAATCCGAAGTAGCGCGGGCCGGAGGAGCGGACGATTCCCGGCGCCGCCCGTTTGAACCATTCGCCTACCGCCTCATCCGGATCGCAGCCGACATCTGGCATCGGGTCGTCGAAGCGGGGAGCCATGTCCGCGGGAGAGGCGTGGCGGCTGACCGGGTGTTCGGGAAGCGTGACGAGATAGCCCATGGCGATGTGACGGGCGGCGTCCAGCGCCTCGGCCCAGGCGTCGGACGAGGGCCAACCAGCGACAGTGCTGATCCTCGGGAGTGCCGCCAGACACGATTGATGACCGCCGGCTCATGGGCATGCTCCTGCATCGCGGGGTTGTACAACGGGGTAGAGTCTACCTTGTGGAACCCCGGCACCGATATGGCGACATTGGCCGAGAACGGCGATAGACTGCGCCCGGGTCAGCGTGCAGCACAGGGGAGGATCCGTGAACGAATCGTTCGCCTACGTGTCCGCCAGCAAGCTCGTTGAGGGCTATCGCTCGCGGCAGTTTTCACCGGTCGAGGTGGCGCGGGCCACGCTGGAGCGCATCGACCGGCTCAACGCGAAACTGAACGCGTACACGGTTACCACGCCCGAGCGGGCGTCTGGATCAGGCCGCGGCGGCGGAGCGTGCCTACGCGGAAGGGACTGCCGGTCCCCTGGCCGGTGTGCCGGTCTCGATCAAGGATCTCACCCCGACGCGAGGCATTCGCACCGCCCGCGGCTCGTTGCTCGATCCCGATTGGGTTCCCGAGCACGACGCGCCGATCGTGGAACGGCTATATGCCGCCGGGGCCGTGATGCTGGGCAAGACCAACACGCCGGAGCTCGGCTGGAAAGGGGATTCCGGCAATCGCGTCTTCGGGCCGTCGTTCAACCCGTGGCATCTGGAGCGCACTCCTGGCGGATCGAGCGGCGGGGCAGCGGCGGCCGTGGCCGCCGGGCTCGGGCCGCTGGCGCAGGGGAGCGACGGCGCGGGGTCGATCCGCATCCCGGCGGCGTTCTGCGGCATCTTCGGCCACAAGCCCTCGTTCGGTCTCGTGCCCCAGTACCCGCCGAGCGCCGTGGGCGACCTCTCCCACCTGGGCCCGATGACGCGAACCGTCCGCGATGCGGCGATGATGCTGAACGCCATCGCCGGCGCCGATCCCCGCGACCGCCTCACCTGGTCGAGCGGAATCGACTATGAGCAGGGTCTCGACGCGGGAGTTCGTGGGCTGCGCATCGCCTGGTCGCCAACGCTTGGTTATGCCGATGTCGATCCGGACGTCCTGGCGATCACCGAACGCGCCGCGATGGCTTTCCGCGAACTCGGCTGCGACGTGGTTCCCGCCGATCCGGGACTGCCCGATCCGGCGCAGTTGCTCGACGTGATGTGGTCGGCGGCGATGGCCGGGCACTTCGCGGGCCGCCTCGACGATGTCCGCGATCTGCTCGACCAGGGGCTGCTGGCCGTCATCGACCGCGCCAGTGCGATCTCCGGAACCGAGCTGGCGCATGTGTTGCAGCAGCGCAACGCCTACTACACGGGCATGCGCCAGTTCATGGCGGAATACGACCTCCTGCTGACCCCGACGATGCCGCGCACAGCCTTCACCGCGGGCCTGGACGAACCGGACGGCTGGCAGCGTTCCACCCTGGCGCCGCTGGATTGGACCCCGTTCACCTTCCCCTTCAACCTCACTGGCCAACCTGCCGCCACCGTTCCCTGCGGCTTCGACCGCGACGATCTCCCCATCGGGCTCCAGATCGTCGGGCGCTGGCGAGACGACCAAACCGTCCTGCGTGCCGCGGCGGCATTCGAGTCGGCGATGCCCTGGGCTGGAGCTACGCCACCGCTTGACTGATAGGAGAGCCGTCCGAAAAACGTGTCATTCACTGCACAAACGCTCCCGCGGCCGCCCCCGCGCCAAGCGCGGCCTCGACATCGACCACGCGGGGTCCGCGAGGATCGAGTCGAACATCAACGCGTGCATCCGGATCGCGAATTTCGATCTCGCGCTCGCCATCGAGGGCGATGGTGCAGGAGCCTGAACGCAAAGAGACGGATGCCCCGTGCGAAAGGAGCCGCGACTCGCGGACCGGAACTTCCCGCAGCAACCCGGGAGCGATGGGCACGGTGACCCGCGTCGAGGCGGTGGCCGGGTCTCCCACGGCAATCCAGGCGCCGGAGCACCGCTCGCACTCGCGCGGAAAGAGCGCGCCGCCCAGGCTGGCGATGCCGATTGCCGCGGCGCTGATGCGCGAGAGCACGACTTCGCGCAGGTGGCCTGGCTCCCAGAGCGCGCGGGCGCCGATCCAGGCGTGGTTGGATGAGACGACGTCGATAAGCGCCATATCGGCGGGGGCGCCGTCGATGTCCACGCCGCAGACAGGGCGCCCGGCGGATGACGCGCGGCGAGCCGGGCCGGTTGCGCGCGACGCCGGTGGCGACCAGTCCCGCCGCGAGCCCGGCCAAGGTGCCCTCGACCATGCGGGGGAAGACGTTGTTGGTGCCCGTCGAAACTGGCACCAGCGGCACGTCGCCGCAGCCCTTGGCGACCGCGCGGTTGGTGCCGTCGCCGCCCAGCGTGATGATCGCGGCCGACGCCGAGGTCGCGCAGGCGCTGGGCGGCCTCGGTCGAATCGCTGGCGTGGGAGACGACGGCCATCTCGAGGGGCGTCAGCGTCAACCTCGGTTTGGCCGACGCGGCAGCGCGCTCGACGATGCCGTAGGAATCGGGAAGATAGGCGACCTCGGCAACGCCCGCGGCCGCGAGACCGAGCAGGGCGCGGCGGACGATGTTGATCTTCTCGTTGTTGTCGAACGTCGAGCCGTGCGCCACCAGGCGCCGGATGTCCTTCCCCGAGGCCGGGTTGGCGATGATGCCGACGAGTGATCTTCCCGCTCACGGCCGGGGGAGCGACGCCAGCCAGCGGTTGACGATGGACGCGAACGCCGGTGCCGCCTCCACCTGCGGCACGTGGCCGACCCCCTCCATGATTTCCAGCCACGACGTCGGCAGGGCGGTATTGGCCGCGACAGCGTGCGTTGCCGGAAGGACCCGGTCCAGCTCGCCCCAGACGAGAAGCATTGGCGCTTCGATCTCGCCGAGCCGGTCGATGTAGACGACGTTCTGACCCGATCGAGAGAAGATGCTCGCGGCGATCGCCTTGACGGCGGCGTCGGCGCCGGGGGCGGAGCGCGCCGCGTACATGTCGTCGATGCCGCGCTCGAGGATGAATCGCTGGTTCTCGAAGAAGAGCTCGAGCAGCTGGCGCGCTTCTTCGCGCGATGGTTCCGCCTCGATCCGGTCGAGCAGCTCGCCGCTGATCTCCTGCCCCAGCCCGGCGCTGTTGACCAGCGCCAGCGCGCGGACCAGCTCGGGCCGGTCGAGGGCGAGTTGCAGCGCCGCCGCCCCGCCAAGCGAGTGGCCGACGATGACGGCCGGTGACAGTTCGAGTTTCTCGATGGCGTCGCCAACCGCCGCGGCCAGGGACGGGATCGAGTAGTCGAACGCCTCGGGATCGGGCTTGTCGCTTGCGCCGTGCCCAGGCAGGTCGATGGCGGCGATGCGATACGTCCCGGCGAAGTCTCCGAGGACACTCGCCCAGGTCGATTGCGAACCGCCGAGCCCGTGCAGGAAGACGATGGTTTCCGTGGCATCCGCCGGGCCCGCGACCAGCGCGTAGATGTGCGAGCCGTCGGCAAGCTCGACCATTTCGGCCTTGGGCGCCGCCGCGCGCGGCCGACGCCGCCTGCCGGCGCGCTCGACGTCTTCGCTGGTGACGCGGCCGCCGGGGCCGGTCGCTTCGACGGTCGCCAGGTCGATGCCAAGCTCGCCGGCGCGCTTGCGCGCCGCGGGCGAGGCGTTCACGCGCCCGCTGGCATCGCGCGCGGCCTGGCGCGCCTCGCGCGCCACGCGCGGACGCGTCGCCGGCCGTGGCCGCGACCGGCGCGGCGGCGGAGGCGACCAGGGCGGCGATCTCGTCGTCGCTAAGCTCTTCGCCGGCGGCGGTGATGACTGCCACGGCGCCCATCACCGGCACCTCGCTGCCGATCTCGGCGACGATCTTGCGCAGGATGCCGCTCGCCGGCGCCTCGACGTCGTCGACCGCCTTTTCCGTTTCGACGGTGAGCAGCGGGGCGCCCTCCGAAATGGGGTCACCTTCCTGCCGGGACCAGCCGGTGACGGTCCCCGAGGTCATCGTCAGACCCCACTTCGGCATCGTGACGATCGTTGGCATCCAGTTTCTCCGAGTCGTGAGACTAGAGTCGAATGCTACGGGCCGATGAGCCAATAGCGCAGTGGCCGCCTACACGATCTCGCGGACGGCGTCGGCGATGCGCTCCGGGCTGGGGACGTAGAACTGCTCCAGAGGCGGGCTGAAGGGGACGGGCGTGTGGGGCGCGGTGACCAGCTTGATCGGCGCGTCGAGGGTATCGAATCCCTTGTCGGCGACCATGGCGGCGATGTCCGTGGCCGCGCTGCAGCGCGGATTGTCCTCGTCGACGATGACCAGCCGGTGCGTCTTGGCGACCGAGGCGAGGATCGTCTCCTCGTCGAGCGGGGAGAGCGTGCGCGGGTCGATCACCTCGGCCTCGATCCCCTCCGCCGCGAGGGCGTCGGCGGCGGCGAGGGCCTGCTGGACCATGCGCGAGATGGCGACGATCGTCACGTCGTCGCCCTGCGCGCTTGATGTCGGCCACGCCAAGGGGAATGCCTTCGTCGCCTTCGGGCACCTCGCCGGTCGATGCGTAGAGCACCTTGTTCTCGAAGAACATGACCAGATCGTCGTCGCGGATGGCGCTGAGCAGGAGCCCCTTGGCGTCGGCGGGGGTCGAGGGCACGACGCACTTGATGCCGGGCATGTGGGTGAAGACCGAGTAGTGGCAGCCGGAGTGCTGGCCGGCGGCGCTGACCCCGGCGCCGATCATGGTGCGGATCACCAGCGGGCACTTGGCCTTGCCGCCGAACATGTAGCGCAGCTTGGCGCCCTGGTCGAAGATCTGGTCCATGCAGCAGCCGAAGAAGTCGACGAACATCAGCTCGGCGACTGGGCGCAAGCCGGTGGCCGCGGCGCCGACGGCGGCGCCGATGAAGCCGGCCTCGGTGATCGGGGTGTCCAGCACCCGATCGCGCCCGAACTCCTGGACGAGCCCTTTGGTGACGCCCATCACCCCGCCCCAGGCGTCGTCGTTGCTGAGGTGATCGATCGCGGCCCCGCCGGCGATGTCCTCGCCGAGGAGGATGACCGTCGGGTCTTCGCGCATGGCGATGCGCAGCGCCTCGTTGATGGCCTGTTGATACGTCATCTGGCGGGTAGCGGTTGCGACGACCATGGAACCTCCTCTTCGCGAGTCGAGGAGTCGAGAGGCCGAGGAGTCGAGGTCAGGCGCCTGAGCAATACATCGTGACTCGGCACGAACGATTCCATACCGACTTCTTCTCGACGCCTCGACTCCTCGACTTCTCGACTCAATACGTCACGTAAACGTCGGTGAGCGCCTCTTCCGGTGCCGGGAAGGGCGCAGCCTTGGCGGCGTCCCAGGCGTCGTCGAGCTGCCTGGTGACGCGGGCGTCGATGGCGTCGAGTTCCTCTGTCAGTGGCGATGCCACGCTCGAGGATGGCTGAGCGCAGCGCCTGGATCGGATCGCGCTGTTTGTAGGTTTCCAGTTCTTCGGCGGTGCGGTAGGTCACCTGATCGCCCTGGAAGTGGCCGTAGTAGCGGTAGGTCTTGGTTTCCAGCAGGGTCGGTCCTTCGCCGCGGCGGGCGCGGGCGATCGCCTCCGCAGCAGCTTCGTAGACGGCGAAGACGTCGAGCCCATCGACGACGACGCCCGGGATTTCGTAGGCGCCGGCGCGGTTGGCGATGTCGCTGGCCGAGCAGTGGTAGCGCACCGGGGTCGATTCGGCGTAGCCGTTGTTCTCGCAGACGAAGACGACCGGGAGGTTCCAGATGGCGGCCAGGTTGAGCCCCTCGTGGAACGTGCCCTGGTTCGACGCGCCGTCGCCGAAGAAGCAGACGGCCACGCCGCCGGTGCCCAGAGTCTTGGCGGTGAGCGCCGCGCCGCAGGCCAGCGGGATGCCGCCGCCGACGATGCCGTTGGCGCCGAGCATCCCTTTCTCGACGTCGGCGATGTGCATCGAGCCGCCTTTGCCCTTGCAGACGCCGGTCGATTTGCCCATCAACTCCGCGACCATGCCATCGATGTCGACGCCTTTGGCGATGCAGTGGCCGTGGCCGCGGTGGGTGGAGGTGATGTAGTCGTTGTCGCTCAATTGCGTGCAGATGCCGACCGCGACGGCCTCCTCCCCGGCGTAGAGATGGACGAACCCGGGCACGAGCCCGGCCGCGAAGTTCTTCCCGGCCAGATCCTCGAAGGTGCGGATCTGCATCATCCGCTCGTACATCTCCAGGAGCGTGTCGCGGTCGAGGTCCAGGGCGGTGGCCGCATCTGCTACCGACATCATCGATCTCCTTGGCGATACCGTCGCCACCGACGGCAATTGGTTCCCAGGTCCGGGTCGAAGCTTTCGGACTTATACGGCAATCGCGACAGCCGGGCAAGCGCAGGGTGAAAAACGGACGCAAGACGAAATCAGGACCAACGGCGCATGTCCGCACCATCTGAGACGGTCGGACGGTTCGTACCCCGTATTGAGAAGGAATAGACCGACGCCGCCCCGGGACGTCGCGGAGGCCAGGTTTTGCCTGTAGGGGATCACAGGGGTTCGATGACTGGAGTGAATCGACGCCGTTTGGTAGCCGGCGCGCTGGCGGGGGTGGCGGGACTCGCCGCGGCACACATCGTTCCGGGCCTGGGTTCGCTTGGGCGCGTCGCGGCAGCGCAGAGCGCATTTGATGTCAATTCAGGTGTTCCGGGGTGCCGGCAAGTCGCCCTGCTGTTCAACGCCGGTTCAGGGTCCGAGCCGGCGATGGGCATTCTCGACACGCTGGGTCAATATGGCGTGCCCGCAAGCATGTTTGTCATGGGGTGGCTGGCCGAACAGAATCCCTGGCTCGTGCAGTCGATCGCGGGTTCGGGGCACGTCGTCGGCAGCCACGGCTATCTGCCTCCCGAGTTGACCAGCCGGTCTGACGAGGATGTTGCCTGGGATCTGGCTGCTGCCAGTGGCGCGCTCACGACCGCGTTGGGTTACGCTCCGGGTCCCTGGTTTACCCCGTTCGCGGGCGCCAGCGACGACCGGGTGCGGTCGATCGCTAGCTCGCTCGGTTTGGTGACCGTCGGTTGGAGCGTCGGGTCCGGAGACTGGGATCCGGGTGCGAGCGCCGAATCGATCTACGGCAACGTGGTCGGCGGCGTGCACGACGGCGCCATCATCGAACTCCATCTGGACTCGCCGCGCAGTATCGATGGCACCGCCGTGGCCTTGCCCTGGATCATCGACGACCTGAGTGCGCAGGGCTACCAGTTTGTGACGGTACCGTCGATTGCTTCGGGGTGTTAGCAGAGCGGACTACGGCTGAGCTCGGCAACCCTCCGCGAGCGGCCTGAGCGTGGCTGGAGCGTGTCGACTATGCCACCCCGCACCATTCCAGCGCGAACGCGGCCAGCACCTTCGCTGCGGGCGCCATAGAGCGCAGGTCGAGCCACTCATCTGCGGCGTGTCCATTGCCGCCAGCGGCACCGTAGCAGCCGCACGGGATACCCTCGAAGTTGTAGTAGCGCATGTCGTTGATGCCGGTCCCCGCCTTGAGCTCCATGGGCGTGCCGAAGACACGCTGGTGCCACTGGTTCAGCAGTTGGACCGACGGCTCATCCATGGAGACGATCGAGCCGGCGCTCTGGAAACCATCCCAGGTGACACGCGGCGGATGCTCGGCGAACCAGGGATCGCCCGCGACGGCCTCCGCGATGGCGGTTTCGATTTCACGGCGGGTTGCCGCGACGGTTTGACCGGGGTAGAAGCTTAGCCGGCAGTGCAATTCGCAGGCGCCGGGGACGGTGCTGGGCCAGTCGCCGCCCTGGATGACGCCGATGTTCAGATTGATCGGGTGCTCGATCCCGGCGAAAGCGGAGTGGATTTGCTCATTGAGGCGGGCGTCGAGGGCCTGCAGCGCCTGCATGATCGGAATCGATTTGGTAATGGCGTTGACGCCCTGCCAGGCCTGCATGGCGTGCCACGACTTGCCGGTGATGCCGATGTGGAACCAGAGCACGCCAACGTGGGCGTGGGTAAACCGGCCACCGGTCGGCTCGGTGATGACGGCGGCGTCGGCGCGGTAGCGGCGGGCGGCGTCGAGAGCGCCGTTGCCGGTACATTCCTCCTCGATGACGCTCTGAATGATGAGATCGCCCTGGAGCTGGATGCCGAGGTCGCGCAACAGGCGGGGGAGCATCAGGTTGAGGGCATCACCGCTCTTCATGTCGTAAGCGCCGCGGCCGTACATGCGGTCGCCGATGATCGTGGCTTGCCACGGATCGTACGACCAGGCTTCGACCGGTTCGGGCGAAACGACGTCGATGTGCCCCTGGACGATGAGCGAGCGACCACCGCCTGAGCCCTTCTGGACTCCGGCCACATTGGGCCGTCCGGCGAACGGTACGCCGCTGTCCCCAGCGTTCGGGAGGCTCTTGATCGCATCGTCCAGGTCCCAAACCTCAACGTCGAGACCCGAGGCCTCGAGGTGATCCGCGACGAATGCCTGCGCCTCAACTTCCGCCCCGAGCGGACTGGGACGTCTGACCAACTCCGCGGCCGTTTCGATGAGCTCGTCTTCGCGGCGGTCGATTTCGGCCCAGAGGTGGTCGATGGCCTTCTGCGTCGCTTCGTCGGTAGTCACACGTCCTCCGATCGTTCATCATCTGTGATCGACGTCCATAGCAGGGGAGTCATGCTGAGCGAAGCGAAGCATCTCGGCACATGGCAACCGTGTTTTTGGGTACCGAGATCCTTCGCATGCGGCTCAGGATGACACGTACGGTGCGTGGCTGCACCAGAGGGAAAATGCCCATGGCACGACCCCCAATTCACCCCGGCGAGATTCTGGCTGACGAGCTTGTTGAGTTGCAAATAAGCACCGCCGCGCTTGGACGCGGACTTCACGTGCCGACCAATCGGATCACGCGGATCCTCGCCCGGAAGGCGCGGTGACGGCAAATACGGCACTGCGGCTCAGTCATTGGCTTGGCACCGGTCCGGAGTTCTGGATTAACCTCCAGACATCATACGAGTTGCGGCAGGTCGAACTGGAATCGGGACCGGAGATTCGGCGAACCATCGTGCCGAGGACCGACTGAGTCCGCGCGAAGCTAACCCGGCCAGTTCCCCCCGTCCACGTTCAGCGTTTGCTGCGTCATGTAGTCCGAATCGGACGAGGCCAGGAAGATGGCGGCGCCGGTGACGTCCTCCGGCTGCTCGATGCGTCCCAGGGGGATCGACTCGACGAAGCGGCGCTTCGGCTCGCCAATCTCCCAGCCGAGCAGCTTGGCGAACTGCTTGTCGACCTCGACCCAGAACGGGGTGTCGACGATGCCTGGGGCGATGCCGTTGACGTTGATCTTATGCTCGGCCAGAGCGAGGGCAATCGACTGCGTCATGCTGATGACACACGCCTTGCTGGCGCAGTAGGCCAGCACCAGCGCTTCGCCGCGGCGTCCGGCTTGCGAGGCGAGATTGATGATCTTGCCGCCGCGTCCCTGGGCGATCATCTGCCGCGCCGCGGCCTGGGAGCACCACAGCAGCCCCTTGCAGTTGACGTCGAACATGAAATCCCAATCCTCGTTCGTCGTCTCCAGGAAGGGGATGATGCGGCCCACCCCGGCGTTGTTGACCAGGATGTCGAGACCACCGAAGTGCTCCACGGCGGCGTCGACCATGGCTTGCGCCTGCGTCTGATCGCGGACATCGGTCTGCGTCGCACTCGCTTCGCCGCCCGCGGCGATGATCTCGTCGGCCACGGTCTGGGCCGTGCCGAGGTCGAGATCGGCGACGATGACCTTCGCCCCTTCGCGGGCGTAGGCGAGGGCGATCGCCTTGCCCATCCCCGAGCCGCCACCGGTCACCGCCGCGACTTTGCCTTCGAGTCTCATCCGATGGTTCCCTTCCAGGATCTGTCCTCAGCCTGAGTGTCATTCTGAGGCGAAGCCGAAAGAATCTCGTGGCTCGCGGGAGCCCCTCTCGATTGAGCCGAGATACTTCATTTCATTCAGCATGACACAATTTTTGCACTGCGTGTCAGGGTACGCGATAGCGGTCGATCGTGGCTTGGTTGAGGGTGACGCCGAGGCCGGGACGGTCGGGGAGGCGAACGGTGCCGTCTGGTTGGATGTCGATGGGTTCCTCGAAGAGTTCGGAGCGGAGGGGGTTGGGGTTCTGGTCGAACTCAAGGAGCCCGGCGTTCGGCAGGGCGGCGATGAAGTGCATGTTGGCGATGGCGGCGACGGCAGAGGAGAAGACGTGCGGGACGACGGGCAGACCGTGCGCCTCGGCAAGCGCGGCGACCTTGCGGCAGAGGGTGATGCCTCCCGTCCAGATGACGTCCGGCTGCACGATGTCGACCGCCCGGCGCGCGATCAGCTCGCGGAAGTTGGCCAGGCCGGTGGCCGTTTCGTAGCCGGCGATCGGGACGTCGAGAGCGCGGGCGACTTCGGCGCTGCCGTCGATGTCGTCGGTGGCCACCGGCTCTTCGAGCCAGAAGATGTGCTGGTCCGCGACCCGGCGCATGAACTGGATGGCGACCGAATGTGTCCAGGCGTTGTTGGCGTCGATCGCGAGCCGCACAGTTGGCCCGATGGCGGCGCGGGCGGCGCGCACGCGCTCGACATCTTCATCCAGGGTGGCGGTGGCATAGTCCGACTCCCACATGTCCGGCAGTGGGTTGAGCATCACCTCCGGGTTGCGCCCAACCTTCATTTTGACCGTGCGGAACCCGCGTTCGGCGTACCCGCCGACCTCGTCGGCGAGTTGGGCCGGTCCCTTGCCGGCCGCGTAGAACCCCGCCGAGGCATAGGCGTCGAGGGTGTCCCGATACCCGCCAAGCAGGCGATAGAGCGGCGTTCCGGTGGCCTGACCGATGAGATCCCAAAGGGCGATGTCGACGCCGCTGATGGCCTGCATCAGCATCCCTGTGGTGCCCCGCTGGTGGGAGCGGCGCGCCATGCGGCTCCAGAGCCGCTCCACCCGAAACGGGTCTTCGCCGATCAGCGACAGCCGCAGATCGTCGAGGACGACGCGCTCCATACTGTCCAGCGACCCGCCATAGGCGGCGCACTCGCCGAGTCCCGACCAGGCCATCGTCGGTGGCGACCTGGACGAGCAGGAGCGCGCGCTCGGGCATGTAGTGGATCGCGTCCGCCATGGGCGTGGCCATGGGGTAGCGCAACTTGAGCGTCGACACCTCGGTGATACGCACGATTGACATGCCTCCGTCCTGGAAACCGCGGCCGTACGCGTAGGCCCGAGCCAATTCCTGAGTCGCGGCGATCTTGCAACCCGCGAGCGGCGGAGCGCCCTGGGTCGCTTGACGCCCGGGACGCGGACGGTAGTATTCCACCATGTCGTGCCATGACCAGTCGAAGCCACGCGAGGCATTCGTCGGACGGCCTGCCCGCCCCGATGCTCGCGGTCGCGCCGGCTCCTTACGGTACGGCACGACCAGATTCGCCGCGAAGGTGCGGCGGCGATGATGTGGCGGTCTACCCGTTGACCGCCGATTGTCTCCATGGAGGAGGACCAGGGTGATCGAACGAAAACTGAACCGGCGCTCGGTGTTGCGCGTGAGCGCGGCGGGAGCAGGGCTTGTTGTCGCGAGCCGCTATGCAGTCAGTCCGGCATTGGCGCAAGTCCCGCCGCTGGAAGAGAAAGATACCTATACCATCGGCTTTGCCCAGACCGACCTCAACAACCCGTGGCGCCTGGCCGAGTCGAAGAGCATGCAGGACGAGGCGGCCCGGCTCGGCTACACACTGGTCGAAACCAACGCCAATGAGGACACGGCCAAGCAGATCGCGGACGTGGCCTCGCTGATCGCGCAGGGGGTCGATATCCTCATCTTCCCGCCGCGCGAGTCGCAGGCGCTGGCGCCGTCGGTCATCGCGGCCAAGCAGGCCGGAATCCCGGTGATTCTCATCGACCGCGATGTCGACCATGAGATCGCCAAGCCGGACGTGGATTACGTGACCTTCATTGGCTCGGATTTCGTCGACCAGGGGCGTCGTGCGGCGGAGTGGCTGGTCGAGGCCACCGGTGGCGAGGCCAAGATCATTCAGCTCGAGGGCACGACCGGCGCCGACCCGGCGATCGACCGCAAGAAGGGATTTGAGGATTATTTGGCCGGGAACTTCAAGGGCACGCCGACCCCGGCGGGCGCGCACCCCGGCATGGAGATCATCGCTTCGCAAACGGGCAATTTCACCCGTGACGAGGGGCGGTCGGTGATGCAGACCCTGCTGCAATCGCATCCGGATGTGACCGCGGTCTACGCCCACAACGACGAGATGGCCATTGGCGCGATCGCCGCGCTGGAGGAAGCCGGACGCACGCCGGGCGAGGATGTCATCCTCGTATCGATCGACGGCGAGAATGCCGCTCTCGACGCCATTCTGGACGGAACGCTTGGCGCCTCCGTCGAATCGAGCCCGTTCTTCGGGCCAATCGCGTTCGAGACCATGGCGAAGTTCATCGCCGGCGAGGATATCCCCGACTGGGTGCTGGTCGAGGACCGCTTCTTCGACGAGAGCAACGCGGCGGAGTTCCAGGGCAAGCAATTTTAGCCCTCACCCCAACCCCTCTCCCATCGCAATGGGAGAGGGGCTTTCCTGCGTCGCGAACGGAGACCCTGGAGGTTGGCGAATCTGGTTGAGGAAGCAACGCCGCTCCTGGTGATGGAGGGCATCGATAAGTCTTTCCCTGGCGTGGTCGCGCTGGACGGCGCGTCGCTGCGAGTTGCGGCGGGCGAAGTGCATGCCGTTGTCGGGCAGAACGGCGCGGGCAAGAGCACGTTGATGAAGATCCTCAACGGCGCATACCGACGCGACGGTGGAACTATCCTGCTCGGCGGCAGACCAGTTGATTTCCACAGCCCGCTGGAGGCGCAACGCGCCGGCGTCAGCACGATCTACCAGGAGATCAACCTCGTTCCGTATCGCAGCGTGGCCGAGAACATCTTCATGGGGCGCGAGCCGCTGCGCCGGGGGTTCCTCGACCGCAAAACGATGAACCGCGCCGCGGCGGCCGTGCTCGGTCGATTGGGCATCCACCTCGATGTGCGGCGTCCACTGGGCACCCTCAACATCGCCAACCAGCAGATGGTGGCTATCGCCCGGGCCATCTCGGCCGACGCGCGCATCGTTATCATGGACGAGCCGACCTCCTCCCTCGATGAGCGCGAGGTCGAGGTCCTGTTCGACGTCATCCGTGGCCTCAAGGCGAATGGCATCGCCGTGATCTACATCAGCCATCGCCTCGATGAGCTCTATGCCGTCTGCGACCGGGTCACGGTCATGCGCGACGGCCGCACGATCGACGAGCGGGCGATGGCCGGTGTGAGCAAGGTCGAGCTTGTCGCGCGCATGCTGGGCAAAGAGATCGGCGAGGTACGCCGCTCCGGAGCGACCGGGTTCGGGCAACCGGGGACGCGTACGCCGGGCGAGGCGCTGGTCGAGGCGAATGACCTCAGCGGCGAGCGGCTGGACGGCGCCAGCGTCGCCGTGCGCTCGGGCGAAATCGTTGGTCTTGCCGGGCTCCTCGGGTCGGGACGGACGGAGGTGGCACGCGCGATTTTCGGGGCCGACCCGGCCCACGGCGACTTGCGCGTGCGAGGGAAACCGGCGCGGTGGCGTTCGCCGCGGGATGCGATCAAGGCCGGGTTCGGTCTCTGTGTCGAAGACCGCAAGGCCGACGGGATCATCCCGTACATGTCGGTGCGCGAGAACCTCACGCTGGCGGCGCTGCCGCTGCTCTCCCGGCACGGGATCGTCGACGTCGCCGAGCAACGGACCATTGTCGACCGCTTCATCGACCGCTTGGGTATCAAAACGGCGGGACCGGAACAGAAGGTGCGCGAACTCTCCGGCGGAAACCAGCAAAAGGTTCTCCTCGCGCGCTGGTTGTGTCTCAAGCCGTCGCTGCTTCTTCTCGACGAGCCGACACGCGGCATCGACGTCGGCGCCAAGGCAGAGATTCAGGGGCTCATCGACGAGCTCGCCGACGACGGGCTTGGCGTGCTGATGATCTCCTCGGAGCTGGAGGAGATCACCGAGGGGGCCGATCGGGTGGTGGTGCTGCGCGAGGGTCGGACTGTCGCGGAGCTCACCCACGCCGAGGCGAGCCAGGACACGGTGATGCACGCGATGGCGCACGGCACGGACGAGTCGAGCGGGCGAGATGGCGAGGAGGCGAGAAGGACCGGGTCGGGTGGCGGAAGTCGGGAGAAGGATGTCGGGCCGAAGCCTGCATCGCGAACCGCCTCGGCGGCGGCGACGTTTGATGGGCCGGGATCGGGCCGATGAGCCAGCCGGCCGAGCACGCCGTCACTCGCCCTTTTCGACCCCTCGACTCCTCGACGTCTCGACTCCTCGACCTCGTCCGCAATTACGGCTCGTTCGTCGCGTTGGCGGTGCTGATCCTGTACAACGCGCTGTTCACGCCGAACTTCATGACGCTCGGCACGCTGAACGCCAATCTCACACAGGTGGCGACGATCGTCATCGTGGCGGTGGGCATGACGTTCGTCATCGCCACCGGCGGCGTCGATCTCTCGGTCGGGTCGCTGATGGCTATCGCCGCCGTGCTGGCGCCGATGTTCCTCGTCAGCGGAGAGCAGTTCGGGACACCAGCGATTGGGCTCATCCTGGCCATCGCCGCACCGATCCTGGCCACGACCCTCTGCGGAGCGCTCAACGGGACGCTGATCACCGTCGGCGGTCTACAGCCGATCATCGCCACGCTGGTGCTCTTCCTGGCCGGGCGCGGCTTCGCGCAGGCGATCGTCAACGGCGAGTTGCAGGAGTTCCGCAATCTCGGCTCGCCAATGGTCTCGAATTTCGAGTTCATCGCCCTCGGCGAAATCGCCGGAATCCGCTTTCAGGTCATCCTCATGGTCGTGGTGGTTATCGTCGCCGCCTGGGTGCTGCGGGCGACGACGTTCGGCCGCTACGTCCTGGCCACGGGCGGGAACGCTTCGGCGGCGCGGCTGGCCGGGGTTCCGGTCAACCAGGTCAAGTTCGCCGTGTATTGCATCAGCGGGTTCCTGGCCGGGATCGCGGGGTTGATCGTGATCGCCATCAACCGCTCGTCCGACCCCTCCAGCGTCGGCGAGCTGATGGAGCTCAACGCCATCGCGGCGGTGGTGGTCGGAGGCACGCCGCTGACCGGCGGGCAAGCGACGATTCTGGGCACGTTCATCGGCGCCCTGATCATCCAACTTCTCCGCTTCAGCCTCATCGCCCACAACATTCCGGACGGCATCACGCGCATCGTGATCGCCGCCGCCATCGTGGCCGCGGTCCTCGCCCAACGCCAGCGGACATCCTGAGGAACGTGTGATGGCGAGTGCGACGGTGCCGGACGTTTTCCCCGAGAGTCAGGCCACGGCGCGAGCCCGATGGGTCAGCGCCATCCAGCGGCAAGGCGCGCTGATCGCGCTGATCGCCCTCGTCGTCTTTGGCGTGGTGCGCTATGGCCCAAACTACTACAGCGTCTACAACATCTTCGACGCGTTCCTCAACAACAACACCTACTACGCACTGATCGCGCTGGGGATGACTTTCGTCATCATCACCGGTGGCATCGACCTCTCGGTGGGATCGGTCGCCGTGCTCGGGGCGGTCATGGCGGCGCGGTTGAGCGGCTTCGGGTTGATTCCGGCCCTCCTTGGCGCGGTGGCGATCGGATTGGTGGCTGGGCTGATCAACGGCGGGTTGATTGCCCGCTTCGCCCTGCAATCGTTCGTGGTCACGCTGGCGATGCTGCTCGGCGCGCGAGGCGGTGCGCTCGTCCTGTCCGACAACGCGCCGGTGATGGTTGATTTCGCGCAGGGTTTTCCCCAGCTCGGAATGACCCATCTCGGTCCTGTGCCGTTGCCGGTGGTCATCACTGCCGTGCTCTACGTTCTGGGCGCCATCCTGCTCAATCAGACACGCTTCGGCCGGCACGTGCTCGCCATCGGCGGCAACGAGGAGGCGGCACGGCTGGCGGGGATCCCGGTGGACCGGACGCTCGTCGCGGTCTACGCCATGAGCGGCGCATTGGCGGGGCTCGCGGGCGCGTTTCTGGCGGCGCTTTCCTTTTCGGGCTCGCCGACGGGAGCGGTGGGATGGGAGTTGTCGGCGATCGCCGCGGTCGTGGTCGGGGGAACGCTGCTGACCGGCGGCGTCGGCTCCGTCGGGAGCACGTTGGTGGGAGTCCTGTTGCTGGGGCTCATCTTTGTGACGCTCAATTTCGAGCGAGGCATGGGCACGATTCAACTCTCCTCGTTCTGGGAAAACGTCATTCGCGGCGTGTTCCTCCTGGTCGTAGTCGTGTTCCAAAGTCGGTTGGCGCGCCGACTTGAGCCACGGGACGGCTGAACAGCGAGAACCACTTGGCAGGATTGGGCGTTGTACCCTTAGATGGCTTATCGATCGAAGCCGCATTGAGGCGGGACAAAGGGTGCGACGCGGTTTGAATCAACCGAAACTCAAGCTCACCAGGCGGCACGCATTGCAGGGAGCCCTCGTCGCCAGTGGCTTGGCGCTGGTGGGCTGCTCATCCGCTGCCGTGCAGACCTCGGCGCCCATTGACGAAACGCTCCTGGCGTGGCCGGAGGAGGACCGCTGGCCAGCGATGTTCCAGGCGTCGTCAGAGCGCATCCAGGAGACGTACCGCTTCGCGGTGGCCAACCAGGATCTGCTGCAATGGATGCCGTGCTTCTGCGGCTGCGGCGAGTGGGGGCACCAATCGAACGCCGGGTGCTACGTGCAGGAGGTGCGCGACGACGGCTCGGTCCTGCTCGACTCGATGAGCTTTGGCTGAGGGGTCTGCATCGACGTCACGCGTGCCGTGATGACCCAGCACCCCGAAGGCAAATCCCTGCGCGAAATCCGGGATTATGTGGATACCACGTATGGTGACGTCGGGCCGGCGACGAACACACCCTACCCGCCTGAGGGACTCTGATACGATCGGCAAAGAATAGGACTTGAGGGACTGCCATGTCGGAACCGATTCGCGCTGTCTATAACCACGGAAGTCTGCAACTTCTCGACGAGGTACAACTCGAGGAAGGGCAGGAAGTGCGCCTGGTGATCTTGTCGGAAATGGACCGTGTTGATGCCGAGTTGGGTGATCTCCTGATAAGAATGCCGGAACCCCCGGGTGCCGACGAGATTGACAGAGCCGCTCTCTTGAAGGAGGTTGCAGACGCATTCCGCGGCCTGCCACCGCTGTCTGAAGAGATCATTGCTGAACGGCGCGCCGGTCCTTGAGCCGATACTTCCTGGATAGCAGCGCGCTGGTCAAGCGGTACATCGAAGAATCGGGAACGGCGTGGATTCGTGAGATTTGCGCGCCCGATGTGGGTCATGTTCTCGTCGTCGCCCAGATTGCGCAGGTAGAGATCATATCCGGCATCACACGTCGCGCGCGCGAGGGATTCCTCACGGAACGACAGGCCCGTGGTTTACGTCTGCTCATTGATAGCGATGTCAGCCGACAGTTTCGAATCATCGCTATGACTGAACATGTGATTCGGAGCGCGGAAGATGTTCTGGAACGCCATGCGCTGCGGGCTTCCGATGCCATTCAACTCGCATCGGCCCTTGGGAGTAGCGAGCGGCTCACTGAAGGCTCACTGGAATTCGTTTCCGCGGATTTTCGCTTGCTTGCGGCCGCCGCAAGCGAGGGCTTGACGACCATTGATCCGAACACCCGCTACTGACACGCACAGCGGTCTGCAACCTACGCTCGGCAAGCTCGGCGAGTTGCGAGTTGATCGAGTCGACCTTCCAGGCATTTCAGGGTCGTTCTTGATCGCGCGGCCGGTCGAGTTTGACCGGCTGATCGACGAAGCGGCCGCGGATCCCGAGCAGAACCTGCCGTATTGGGCGGAAATCTGGCCCAGCGGCGTGGCGCTCGCGGCGCGGATCGCGCGGACGCCGGAGATTGTGAGCGGGAAGCGCGTGCTGGAGCTTGGCTGCGGGTTGGGCGTCACGGCCGTTGCTGTGTTGAACGCGGGGGCGGATCTGCTCGTGACTGATTACGCCCCGGAGGCGCTGGCGCTGTGCGCGTTCAACACGCGTGGCCAGACTGGGAGGGAGCCGAAGAGCCTGCGCATCAATTGGCGCGATCTCGGGCAGACAGACGCCTTGGTCCTCGGTGGAGCGTTTCCTGTCGTGCTCGCCGCCGACGTGCTCTACGAGCGGCGGGATGTCGAACCGCTCCTGGCGATGATCGAGCGAGCGGTCGCCCCTGGCGGCGAACTCTGGCTGGCGGAACCGGGGCGACGCCCTGCAGCGCTGTTTCTGGAGTCCAGCAAAGAACGCGGGTGGTCGTGCGAGAGCGAACGGTGCGCTGGCCCCTGGCCCGATCCCGAGGACAATAGCAAGGGGATCGTCGTGTCGATCCACCGCCTGCGGCGAACCGAGACAGGCTGATCAGCTGGGATGGGTTGCCGCAAGCGGGCAAGCCGCAGGGCTAATGCAGTCCCGCCTACCGGATAGCCTCGGCCGCAGACAGCGGGACGCTGTGCCCTCTTACTCGCCCGCGACATCGTCCGGTTCGTCGTCGCCGACAACGACGGTCTGGCTCTGCTCGCGCATGAACTGCTGCACGTAGTAGGGACCGAGACCACCTTTACCGGTACTGCCGGAGGCCTTCCAGCCGGCGAAGGACTGGCAGCCCGGCCACGCGCCGGTGGTGGCGCCGCCGCTGCGGTTGGCGTAGACGACCCCTGCCTGGATGCGGTCGAAGAATGCGTCGATCTCGGCGCGGTCCTCGGTGAAGATGCCCGCGGTCAGTCCGTAATCGGTGTCGTTCGCTTCGGTGAGTGCCTCGTCGAGGTTTTTCACCGGGGCCACGACGACGAAGGGCAGGAAAATCTCCTTCTTGAACAGCTCGTGGTCCGGGGAGAGTCCGTCAACGACTGTTGGGGCGACGTAGGTGCCGCGGTCGAAGAGATTGCCCGATAGGCGCTTGCCGCCCGTGCGGACGGTCCCGCCGTCCGCTTCCGTTGACTGAACCGCCTCCTGATAGCGTCGAATGGCGCGCTGATCGATGACAGGCCCGACATAGGTGTCGCGGTCGGTCGGATCGCCGACGATCAGCTCCTGGGTTCGCTTCGTCAGCCGCTCCATGAACTCGTCGTAGACCGGTGCCTCGACGTAGACGCGGGAGCAGGCAGAGCACTTCTGCCCGGAGTAGCCGAAGGCGGAGCGGGCCACCCCTTCCACCGCCTTATCCAGATCGGCATTGCGGGTGACGATAGTCGGGTTCTTGCCCCCCAACTCGGTGATGCACGGCTTGGGGAAGTCCCTGGAGAATTCCTTGTACAGATCCCAGCCGACCTCGCGCGAACCGGTGAAGACGACGCCGTCGACGTCGGGGTGGTGGGTGAGCGGGTCGCCGACAGCTTGGCCGGATCCGGTGATGTAGTTGAACGCCCCGGCCGGGATGCCCGCGTCGGCGTAAATCTTCGCCATCTCGTACCCCGAGAGTGGCGTGGCCGACGCCGGCTTGTAGACGACGGTATTGCCGGTCAGCAAAGCGCCGGACGACATGCCGATGCTCAGCGCGTTCGGAAAATTGAAGGGCGCCAGCACCGCCCACACCCCAAAGGGCCGCAGCACCGAACGGTTCCGCTCGTGCGGATCGAGTGAATCGAGCCGGCGCGAGAACCCCTCGTGCTCCTCCATCTGCGAGGCGTATTCGTCGACGATGTCGGCCCCTTCTTCGACCTCGCCAATTGCTTCGACGCGATTCTTGCCAGCCTCCAGAATGAGGATGGCGGCGAGGCGAAACTTACGCTCCCGGATCAGTTCGGCCACGCGGCGCATGATGGCGACGCGCTCCTGCCAGGGCCGGCGCGACCAGCCCGGGAAGGCCGCCTTGGCGGCGGCGACCGCGTCGTTGACGTCGTCCTCGGTGGCGGCGGCGAAGCGGCCGATGAGGATCTCGTTGTCGCCGGGCGAGCGGACCTCAAAAGTGCTGGCGCCGGGGCGCTCCTCGCCGTTGATGAGCAGCGGGTGCGTCTGGCCGAGCTCGGCCCGCACTTCCTCCAACGCGCGGTCGAAAGCTGCGTGCATCGACTCGACCTGCTCGGGGGTCGAGGTGTAGGTGATTTTCTCGGCCACAGCCACGGGTCGTCCTCCTTACGAGTCGAAAATCGGGAGTCGCTGTCTCGCCGTCTCACGTACGACTAACGACTTACGACTACGTGTATTGCCCGCGAATCTCGACCAACTCGACGAGATTTTCGAACGGGTCGCGTACGAAGAGACGGGGACGGTTGTAGATCGTTGCCGGGATTTCTACGGCGTAGCCGGCATTGCTGAGGCGCGTCTGATAGGCGGCGATGTCGTCGACCTCGAGGCAGAGGTGCTGGGCTGCCGAGTTGGGTCCGATGTTCTTCTCCTGGAAGACATGAACCTCGTCGCCATTGTCGTTGGCGGCGAACCAGACGACGGTCATGGCCGCGAGTCCTTCCGGTTTGGGGATCTCGCGCATGCCGAGCAGATCGCCGTAGAAGGCGCGGGCATCATCGTCGCCGCCCGGAGGCATGGGAACGCTGGTGTGCTGCAACCGCTTGACCGAGGGCATGTATTTCTCCTTTGGGCGTCGTCGTCGTGATAGTGCTATTTCCGCATAGTTGCGCCGCCGTGTCGAGGACTCGCGAGGACTTGCCTTCCCGGTTGAGCGGCCGGATGATGCGACAACGACGGGATGCGAGCAGAGGGGAGCGGAAGCGGTGGAATCGACCGATTCAAGGAGCGGCGGCGAATTTGGCAATCTCTTCGTCAGCGGCCATCCGCTGGTGCGGCACAAGATCCGCATGCTGGCGGACCGGCGCACCGAATCCAAGCTGTTCCGGGAGCTGGTCAAGGAATTGACCTCGCTCATGGTCTATGAGGCGACGAGCGATCTTCCCGTGCGCACCGTGTCGTTCGAGACACCCCTGGAGCGGACGGAGGGTGTCGAAGTAACGGCGCGCGTCGGTCTGGTGCCAATCCTGCGCGCCGGTCTGGGCATGACCGACGCGGCGCTGGCGATCCTGCCCCAGGCCGAGGTTTGGCACCTGGGGTTCCGCCGCGACGAGGAGACGCACCTGCCGATGAGCTACTACAACCGGCTCCCGGATGTCTGCCCGAACGACCTGGTGATCGTGCTCGACCCGATGCTCGCCACCGGCGGCTCGGCCTCGGCAGCCGTTTCCACGCTGAAACGCTGGGGAGCGCCAAAGATCACCTTCGTCGGTCTCATCGCCGCGCCCGAGGGCGTACGGCGCCTGGAACAGGACCATCCGGATGTGCGCATCCACGTCGCCGCTCTGGACCGGGAGTTGGACGCCAACGCGTACATCCGCCCCGGGCTCGGCGACGCCGGCGACCGCATGTTCGGCACGGAGCCGTCGGCCTGGGAAGCGCCGTTCGAGGGTGACGGGGCGATGGGGTGACGGGGCGATGGGGTATCAGGGTGTTGGGAGAGGTTTCACCGTCATCCCGTCGTTCTCCCGATTACCCCATCAATCTTTCACTCCGTCACCCCCGCCGCATGCGGACCATGCGCCGGTGACCAATTCCGCGCACGTCGTAAATTGGACCGGCGGGGATGAAGCCGAGGCGTTCGTAAAAGGCTTCGGCGGGGTATTGGGCGGCCAGGGCCACCTCTCGGGTGCCGGCGCGGTCGGCGGCGTCGAGCAGGAAGCGCATCACGGCGGCGCCAGCGCCGCGGTCTCGTGCCTCGGGAATGGTCGCCACCCAGGCGATCAACCCCGGGTCGCCCGCGAGCAGGGGCGGTGTCAACCGTCCCGTTGACACGGGCCAGCGTGCCCCGTGTTCGTCGACGATCAACGAGGCGAGGGCGATGATGCTGCGCCCATCGTCCTGATCGGAGACGCGCAGATCGGCCACGTCCTGCTCTTCGGCGAAAACCCGGCGGCGGATTTCGAACGCGGCGAGTCGGTCGGCAGGTGTAACGACCCGGACGACTTCGATCCCCAACGATCCGAAAGGTGGGAGGCGGGCGGCGGAAGGCGCGGGGCGCCAATGCCGGGTCGGGGCGGTCACGGGCTTGATGCTCCTGCATCCATCATGGTGGTCCACGCATCCTGGCGCGCGGAGACTCGGCTCCGCGCGGTGGAAATGGCATTCTGGGCTGCGGTGAGCTGTTCCGCCACCCGGCGGGGGGCGGTGCCTCCAGGCACGTCGCGGGAGGCGAGACTCTCCTCGGCGGTCAGCGGTGGTCGCTGCTCGGCGAAGACCGGGTGGGCGGCGGCCCACTCGGCGTCGGTCAGGTCGGCGAAGGTCTTGCTCTGGGCGATGCACGAGGCGACGAGCTTGCCCGTGGCCTCGTGCGCTTCCCGAAACGGCACGCCGCGGCGCGCCAGCAGATCGGCGGCGTCGGTGGCGAGCGAGAAGTCGGCGATGGCCGCTTCGGCCATGCGGTCGACGCGCCAGCGCGTGGTGCGGATCATTGGCGGCAACACGTCGAGGGTGGCCAGCACCGTATCGACCGAGTCGAAGAGGGCTTCCTTGTCCTCCTGAAAATCCTTGTTGTACGTCAATGGCGTTCCCTTGGCGACCGTCAAGAGCGCCACCAGATTGCCGTAGACGCGGCCGGTCTTGCCGCGCGCCAACTCGGCGACGTCCGGGTTTTTCTTCTGCGGCATGATCGAGCTGCCGGTCGAGAATGCGTCGGACAGCTCGATGAAGCGAAATTCCGCCGATGCCCAGAGAATGATCTCTTCTGCCAGCCGTGAGAGGTGCATGGCGATCATCGCGCAGGCATAGAGCGTGTCGAGGACGAAGTCGCGGTCGGAGACCGCGTCGAGACTGTTGGCGGAGATTGTGGCGAACCCGAGATCGGTTCGGGTGGACTCGCGGTCGATCGGGTATGTCACGCCGGCGAGGGCGCCGGCCCCCAGCGCCATCACATCGGTGCGGCGGAAGGCGTCTTCAAGGCGGTCAAGATCGCGCTCCAGCATGGCGACGTAGGCAAGCAGGTGATGCGCCAGCAGGACGGGCTGGGCGCGTTGCAGGTGGGTGTAACCGGGCATGGCCACGTCGGGGTTCGCCGCGGCGGTTTCGGTCAGCGCCTCGCCCAGGTTGAGCACACCGGCCATGAGGGCGAGGAGCGCGCCCTTCGTCCACAGCCGCAGATCGTTGGCGACCTGATCGTTGCGGGAGCGGCCGGTGTGCAGCTTCCCCGTCACCGGTCCGACAATATCGCGCAGGCGGCGTTCGACGCCGGTGTGGACGTCCTCGTCGACGACCGTCAGCGAGAATTCGTGTGTGTCGACCTCATTCAGGATTTGCCAGAGGCCGCGTTCAAGCTCCTGGGCATCGGCGGCGGGGATGATCCCCTGCTTGCCGAGCATGCGTGCGTGAGCGATCGAGCCGCGGATGTCCTCGCGGACCATACGCACGTCGAAGGCGACGGACGCGTTGTAGGCCTCCAGGCGGCGGTCTGGCGTCTCCGCGAATCGTCCACCCCACGCCTTTGCGGTTCCCGATTGCTCTGTCACATCTGCTCCTGGGTCGTTCTACATCAGGGGTGCGAGCATAGCACCGCGGGGTACTATGCCTGACCTGGGTTCACGACAGGCTGAAAGGGCAATCGCAGGTGACGACGCTTGTAACAGGGGGCAACGGCTGGCTGCCGAGCCACGTCGTGCAGCGACTGGCGCGGGCCGGGGAAACGGTCGTCAGCTATGACCTGATGGAGCCGGACGAGTACCTGCGCGAATTTCTCGGGGCAGACGCCGCGCGCGTGATCTTCGAACCGGGCGACGTGACGGATCGGAACACGCTTCAGGACGTCGCCGTGCGGCACGGGGTCACCAGCATCATCAGCGCCGCCGCTATCACGCCACGCGTCGACCGTGAGAAGCATGAGCCGCAGCGCATCATCGACGTTAATCTGGGCGGCGTGGTGAACGCGTTGGAGGTGGCGCGGGAACTGCCGAACTTCCGCCGCATCGTGCAGATTTCGTCCGTCGCGGTATACGGAGACATTCCCGGCGCGACGGAGGTGGACGAGGATTCACCCGCCAATGCGGCAAACCTGTACGGCATCACCAAGCTGGCCGGCGAGCGGGTCGCGTTGCGGTATGGAGACCTGTTCGGGCTCTACGTCATCGCCGTGCGCCCCAGCAACGTCTATGGTCCGATGGAGCGCTTCACACCCGGCTACGCGGGCGCCACCGAGCTGCGCGAGATGTTGCGCCTCCACTTCAGCGGCGAGCCGATCCTGGTCGAGGCGCTGGACGCCTCGTACCGGGACTGGACATACGCCGAAGACGTGGCCGAGGGAATCGAGCGCGCCTGGGCGGTCGAAGGGCCGCTGGCCCATCGCGTTTTCCTGCTTTCTGGAGACGAGCAGCACACGGTTGGCGAGGTGCTCGAGGCGTTCCGACGGCATCTGCCTGGTCTGGAGTTCCGGGAAGTGGGCAAGGATGAGGCGAATTACCCGGTCGACACCGAAGGGCGGCCGCCGCATCGCATCAACCGACGGGCCGCCGCGGAACTTGGCTGGACGCCGCGGACGTCGTTCGCGGAGGGGATGCGCGGCGTACCTGGCGTGGATCGCGGCCAACGGTCCTCAGTAGCGCGCCGAACCGGAAGCGGATTGACCGCGCTCTGCCCTGGATGATACGTTCATTGCAGATTCATCCCACGGCGCCCTGACAGGGGTGGAGGGTCTGGTGCCGGTACGTGCGTGCGATCTCATACGGCAACTAACGGTGCTGGCTGTGCTGGCGCATCTGGTGTTCTTGACCGCCCCGGTCGATGCCCAGGAGGAATTGTTCCGGGAGACCGGAATGGTGGTGGGCACCACCGGACTCAACATCCGCGAGTGCCCGGACGTTTCGTGCGGATCGCTCGGCCTGGCACAGCTCGAAGATCCGATCATCGTCACCGGCCCGCCGCAGGACGGGTTTCTCCCCGTTGAGTGGGCTGGCGGCGCGGGGTGGGCCTGGGAGCTTTACGTTGCTACCCCCTCCCGGGGCACGCCCTTTCTTCAACAAGGGACGCCGGGGTGCAAACGGGTGGCGCTGATCTTCAACATCGGCATCGGCGAGCCGCTTCAGATCCATCCCCTGCTGTGGCTGAGGGCGGAGAAGGTGCCGGCTACGCTTTTCCCCATGGGCTGGTGGGCATTGGCCTTCCCCGACGACATGCGCACGCTGGCCATGCTCGGGTTTCCCATTGGCACCCACGGCGACGTGCGACTCAACCTGACCGGATTCTCCGACGACGAGGTCGTCACCGACATCCGCGACTCAGCCACGCATATCCGGCAGATCATTGGCAAGGATCCCGTGCCATACTTCACCCCTTACGCTGCGGACATGGACGAGCGGGTGCGCAACCTCGCCGCGCGCGAGGGCTACCTCCCGGTCGGGTGGGATGTCCCGGCCGACGATTGGCGCGACGACATCACCCCCGAATACGTCTACGATCGGGTCGTGCCAAATGTGGAAGACGGCTCGATCGTCGAGTTTCATCTCGACGGCCCGGCCTCAGCGAAATCGACGGCGCTGGCCGTCCCCAGGATCGTGGAGGATTTGCGCAAGCGCGGCTTCCAGTTCGTCACCATCCAGGACATGGCGCAACCGTGCGGCGCGGCCACCCCGGTCCCCGCCACGCCGGGCGCAGCCACGCCGGCAGCCGGCAGGCCGACGGCGGGGTGAGGCCTTGGGCTATCAGCTATCAGCTTTTGGCTCTCGGGCTATACTCGCGCTGGCAGCGGCAGTTCAGCGATCGCTCCCTCATCCTTGGTAACCAAGAACTGATAGCTGATAGCCGATAGCTCAAAAGCCAGTCCCCCGCTTATGGTATCCTGAGAAACCGGAACACCTGTTCGACTTTCCGCGCTGCTCCCCGTGACGTGTAGATGCCCCGGTTGGAGAGGGAAGAGCGCCCGGTGACGTCGCCAGACGGAATGCTTTCGGTTTCGTTCACGGAACGGATCAATCGCCTCAACGCCGGGTTGGTGCGGGATGGGATTCCCGTCTCCGACATCCGGCGCTCGCCGGCGCTGGAGCTGCAATTCGCGGGAGCGGGCGAACTCGCCCGACCGCACACGAGTTCGCGGCAAACTGGGATCGAGCCGATCGAGGGACCGATCGAGGCACGGCGGGTTCCGGTGATTTCCCCCCGTGAATCTCGATTGCGCTACTTCCTGGATGGGGCGCAGCGCACATTCGCCGTGTGGCGGTGCGGGTTGGTGCCGACGGCGGCGACGGTGGTCGCGGCGGGCATTCTGCAGCGCGATCCCGGAGAGGACGGCTCCGTCGTCCCTGGCACGCTGCGCATGGAGCACTGCTGGCTGATCCCGAGCGGGACCGGTGACACGCGCGTCGAAGAACTCTTGAAACGGATCAGGGAGGAGGGGATGCGGGTGCGTGATCCGCGCAAACGCGACCCTGATGACGCGGGCGACGCCGACGCGGAGATCGACTACGGCCAGTTGCACGAACTTGCGTATGTCGCGGCGAGGCATGTGCGCGACGAGGTCGAGGCGCTGGTGTTGGCAGACTGGGTGGCACAACCGGGTTGGGAAGCGAGCGGCGATTGGATCGTCGTCGATGGGCGCTTGCGCGCCTCGGTGCCGCATGCGATCGGCCTGGTGAAACAGTTCAGTGATGCCTACCTCTCGGGTGCCGATGCGGAGACGTTGCTCGGGCTGGCCCCGGGGTACCGCACCACGGCGTTTCACCCAACAGACCGATTCCGTGGCGGCCCCGACCCGGAGGCGCGCACGCTGTGGTACATCCGGCTGTGGGACGCGGCCGGGATGGACGCCCGGCACGCGCTGGTCCGCATCGAAGCGCCCCGCAGCGTGCGCACAACCGAGGAGATCGACCGCATCTCGAGCTGGGTGCTCGCCGAGCGCACCCCCCGCGCCACCGGCGATGGACGCTGGGCGACGCTCCTGTACCCCGTCCATCTTCTGGAGCGCATTCTCAAGCGGCGGCTGGATGCCGACACCCGCGGTTGGCCGGGAGCGTGATGATGGTCACGGACGGGGAGGCGACGATGGCAATATCGATCGAGACAATTGCGGTCCCATCGCCGAACGGCAGTGGTCATGTGCTCGAAGCGATCGCGTCGCCGCGAGAGCGGTTCGCCAAGTTCATCGACGAGCGGACAGGACCAATTGGGCGGGTGGTCGGGAGCGAACGGGAACCGGCCGGTTCGCACGTCTTTGCCATCTGGGTTTCGGAGGACGCCGTCTCGCTCGACGTCGGGCACATCGTCGTCGCCTTTTCGGAGGAGGCTGCGGTCATCGGCGTCATTGACGAGGCGCGGCGCTTCTCGGATTTGCGCAGCTTCCTGGATGACTACTTCGACCGGCGCATGGAGGACGCGATCGATGCAGAATTGGCCACCCGCCGGCCAGAAATGCTGGTCTTCACCGTGCGCGTGCTGGCCACCCGGCACCTGCGCGACGACGTCGATTCTCACCGGCCACCGGTAAGCGGCCCGGTCTGGTTCGCCACCACCGCGGCAATCGACTTCGCCCTGGGCCGCGCCGATTTCTCGGGAACCCCGGTCCCCGCGCTGATGCATACGAACGGCAATGCGGAGCGGGACGAGCAAGGACTCGAGAAGCGGAATGCGGCGGGGGACGTGGTCTTCCAGCGGTCTCCCATCTGGCTCGACTGCGATTACCTGCTTGGCCCGGAGGCGGGGCACGCCAACTGGACCGGGCAGTCGGGGCTGGCCACCAAGACGAGCCACGCCGTCTTCCTGCTCAGCGCGGTGTTCCAGAAACTCCAGGCGGAGGGCAAGAGCGTTGCCGCGCTCATGTTCAACGTGAAGGGGCCGGATCTGCTCTGGCTCGACAAGCCGGCCTATCCGGACCCGGAATGGGAAGAGGCGTACGCGGCGGCCAAAGCGCGGCCCCTGAGCGACCGGGATCTGGAGGCGTATGCAGCGCTGGGCCTGGAGCCGAAACCGTTTGAGAACTTCCGCATTTTCGCGCCGTTCAAACCGGGGCAGGCACCGGGCGGGCGCGGAACGCTCGACGTGCAGCTCGATCGGCACTCGGCCGAATTCCCGCGCGCGCTCAACACGCGGCGAGACGCCCCGGCCATGTCCCATGGCGTCGTCTACCCGATCCTGATGGAACTCTCTCCGCTCCTCTGGATACCGCACAAGGTGTTTGAGTGGGGCGATCTCGACGACAAGTTGAGCGGGTTCATCTACGAGATGCGCAATCGACAGATCGCGTCGTTGAACCAGGCGTTCGAGCTGTTCGACCAGATCGATGCGGAGATCGCGGATTCGGGCAAAGAGAGCTGGAACGGGCACCACAAGGCGACCATCGCCAAGGCGCGCAACCGCTTCAATGGTCTGCATGACAAGTTTGGCGGCCTGCTCTCCCGAGGCATGGTCAACTATGGCGGTCTTCCTCGCGTCGACGAGGAGTTCCACGATCAGGAATTGCGCGTCATCGACATCGCCAACTGCAACAGCAACGTGCAGGAGATCCTGGTGACGAAGGTCATCAACGAGGTCTGGAACAAGGCCGAGCAGCAAAAGCTCGGCGTCGATACCGTCGTCATCTTCGTCGACGAGTTGAACAAGTACGCCCCCGCTGGTGGCCAGGGAGGGCTGCGCGACACCCTGGTCGACATCGCGGCCCGGGGCCGGCACCTGAACGTGGTCCTCTTCGGCGCGGAGCAGTTCCGCTCAAAGGTCGACGACGAGATCTTGGGCAACTGCGGCACCTCGTTCTATGGCCGCGTCGGCGACGAGGAACTGACGAACGCCGCCTATCGCTCCCTCTCGGAAACGACGAAGCACGAACTGCTCGGACTGCGTAAAGGCACGATCCTGGCCCGGCACGCCCATTTCCGGGCGCCGCTGTTCGGCACGTTTCCGCTCAAGCCGACCATCGACGGCATGGTGGGGCAGCGCGTGTTCAACGGAACTGGAGAAGGTGTCTCCGGTGGCCACGTCGGTGATGGATTGTTCAAGACGCTGCAAGACCTGATGGGCGACCGCGCGCCGAGCAAACATGAGGTCCGCACGGCCTGTCACGATCTGAGCTCTCAGGCCGTCACGGACGTGCTGCGCCAGATCAATGGCGCGTACGGTGGTCGGACGATGGACAGCCGAGCCAACCCGTGGCGCAAGGCGGAGGACTTGCTGGCCAGAGCGCGGACGCGGCTGTGACGAAGAGAAACACCCCGCTCCGGATCGCCCATCTCGCCGACACCCACCTGGGCTACTCGGCATATGGCAAAGCCGACCCCGAGAGCGGCCGCAATCAGCGTGCGGTCGACATCGAAACCAGCTTCGCGGCCGCGATCTCGGACATCGTTTCTCGCAAGGTCGATCTCGTTGTCCACGCGGGCGATGCGTTTCACCATACCCGGCCGTCGTGGTCAACGCTGACGCATTTCGTACGGCAGATGCGCCGCCTGGAGCAGGCCGGCATTCCGGCGGTCGTCATCGCCGGGAACCACGACACGCCACGTCTTCGTACCACCGGATCGGTCTTCGGCCTGATGGCGCTGGCGTTGCCGATGGTCCGCTTCATCACAGGCTACGAGACCGAAGAAGCGCCATTTCCTGACCTGGAGGTGCTCGTCCATGGCATCCCCCACGGGGCGCTGACCAACCCCGACCCGCCCGCCGTGCTCCTTCACCAGACCTGGCGCAACATCGCCATCACGCACGGCGTTGCACCGGGGGTGGATTTCCGGGCCGGACGAGAGGCGGGCGAGGCGCAGTTGCGAGGCAATGTGCTCGATACCCGGTTTGACTACGTTGCGCTCGGGCACATCCACTTGCGGCAAACGGCTGGCATCAACGCCTGGTACAGCGGCTCGACGGAACGCACCTCGTGGGGCGACGAGCCAGCCGAACCGGGGTACGCGCTGGTCACCCTGGGCGAGCGTGGCGGTGTGCCACAAGTGGAATACATCGACGTTCCCGCGCGGCCCATGGAAACCCTTTCCCCAATCGACGGCGCGGACCGCTCGGCGCGCGATCTGGCCGACATGATCCTCTCCCGGGCCGGGGCCCTGGGCATGCCCGACGCCATGGTGCGCGTGGAATTAAAGAACTCGCCGCGGCCACTCTTCCGCGAAACCGAGGCGATCGTGCGGCGCGAAACCGGTGAGCACGCCTGGCACATTCGCCTCACCGCGCCGGGCGACCTGCTCGATCCCCTGGGCCGGGACGTCGTCAGCGGTCTGGCCGACCTGCACCCATTGGCGATGTTCGACGACTTCGTGCAGCGGCAAACCGCCGTCGGGGCCTACGACGAGGAGTTCGCCGACCGGTTCCGCACTCGGGGCCGGGCCGCGCTGGAGGCCGCCATCCGCCGTTCGCAGGAGAGCGCCAGCAGCGAAAGCGGCGTGCCATGATCCTGGCCGTCATCGAGATCGAGAACTACAAACAGTACGCCGGCTCCCACAGTATCGAGTTCCCGGAGCAGGGGATGGTCGCCATCACCGGGCCGAACGGCTCCGGCAAGACCACGCTGTTCGAAGCGATCGAGTGGTGTCTCTATGGACCGCACTCGATCCGGTTGGCCGACATCCCGCCCCATGGCGGCGTCGGCAACACGCTGGTGCGACTGACGCTGCAAGACCCGAACAGCGGACAGCGCTATGTCGTCGAGCGTGGGCTACGCAAGGGGGCCACCTCGGCCGAGGCGTACACGGAGGACGATCCGGGGCAACCGTTGGTGCAGGGACCGCGCGATGTCGCCGACTACGTCGCTCGTGAGCTGATCGGTCTGCCGCACGGCGCGTTCGTTTCCACCTTCTTCACGCGCCAGAAGGAGTTGACCTTCTTCGGCGGTCACCGGCCGACCGAGCGCCGGGTCGAGGTGGCGCGGCTGCTCGGCTTTCAAACGATCCGCGACGCCCAAGAGGAGATCTCGCAGGAGCGTAACGAGGCGCGGCGCGAGGCCGATTCGCGGCGCGTCCAGTACGAGCGGGAGACGGCAGGGCGCGATCTGGACGCTGAAATCGCGCTGGCAACCAGTGCCGTTTCTGAGACGGCGGCGCTTGCCGCGACGGCGCAGACGAGGCTCACCGGCGCTGACGCGGCGTATGCCCAGGCTCGGGAAGAACTCGAGCGCTGGCGTGGGCTCCAGGAGCAGGACGCGGCACACGAGAAGGAGTTACTCACCATCGCCGGGGCCATGCAGGCGGCCACCAGCCGCCGTGCCGCCGCCGAGGCGGAACTGAAACGCTTGCAACGGCTCGGCGAGGAGCGCGTCGGTCTGGCCAAGGAGGCAGGTACGATCGAAAACCTGGCGTCTCGCGTGGCGGCGATGGAGGCCGAACGCGAGCGAGCGCGGCGGCTCGAGATCGCGCATAAGGCTGTGCGAACCCATGCCGAGCAGGTGGCGGCAGCCGCGAGATCGCTCCGAACGACGGTCGCGGAGCACGAGGAGGCCGCTACCGGGGTTGACGGTTGGACCTGGAGAAACGGGGATGAAGGCGATCCGCGCCAGGCGGCGTCGCGATTGCTGCTCGTCATCGCGGCAGTGGACCACCGCGGAGCGCGTTTGTACGCGGACTCCATGCAGCGGGCATCCGAACTGGCCGATCGAGCCACGGCGGCAACCAAGAAACTGGATCGTATGCGCGCTTTCCGGGCCGAACTGGCTGGGCAGCGAGCCGATCTGCTCGACGGCGGAGATCCAGCGGTGCGGCTCGAGCATGCAGAGGTCGAATTCGGCAAGGCCCAACAGGCGCTCGAGGAGGCGCTGCACGTTCTTGCCCAGGCGAGGCAGGACCGGCAGACGTCGCAGGATCTCGAGCAGCTCTTCGATCCGGGCTCGTTCAACCGGATTTGTCCGACCTGCACCAGACCTATCAGCGACGCGGAGGCGGCGCGACTGTTGGAAACGCTGCGAGAGACCACCGCGCACAAGCGCGCGACCGAAGCCCAGTGCGAACAGAGCGCGGGGGAAGCGCGAGATCGGCTCGGAGCCGTCGCTGCGGAGCGCGCGGAGGCGGCTGACGTGGTGCAAAAGATCGCCTCCCTGACCGAGCGCCTGGCCGATGGCGATCGCATGATCGCGGATGTCGAAACAGAGCATGCCCGCGATCTCGCGGATTTGCGATCGGCGTTGAAAACGCTCCAACGGCAGGAACCACCGTGCGTCGCGGATATCGAGGCGGCGCAAATCGCCGCCGATCGGGCCGCGACGATGGCCGCGCTTTCCGGTGCGTTGGAGCAGATCGGCCAGCGCGCCGCCGCCAGCCGGGACGGGATGCTCGAAGCCGAGGGCGAAGTGGCCGCGTTGGGCGTGGTTGCCTACGACCCCGAGGCTCACGCGGAAACCCTGCGCCAGCTCGAATCGGCAAGGCACGCCGCCGCCCAGATCAAGCGCATCGACATCGAGATAGGGCAGATGGCGGGGTATGAGGAAACGAGAGACGAAGCGGAACATGAGCTGAGCGAACTTGCAACGAAGAAGCGGAAGATCGAATCGAAGCGTGTCGCCGTCGGGTTCAACTCGGAGGCATTGCGGGAGGCCCGGGCGGCCGAGATCGAAGCGGGGCAGGAGCAGAAGTCGGCTCGCGAAGCAGCCGCGGAGGCGCGCGAGGCGCACCGCGACGCGCAGGCATCGCTGCAACGGGGCATCGACGAGCGCGACCGCCTGCAGCGGCTGGCCGAGGAGGCGGATCGGCGCGGCCGCGAGGCGGACGAGCTCAACCGGATGTACGCCGAGTTCGGGGAGTTCGACAAGTTCGTGGCCGATCACGTCGGCCCGCTGCTGGCGGAGACGACGGAACGGTTGCTGAGTCTGGTCACCCACGGGAAATACGACCGCGTCCGTTTCGACGAAAACTACGGGATCGAGGTCTTCGACGGCGACGAGTGCTTCAAGCTGGAAGGCTTCTCCGGCGGGGAGCGGGACGTCGTCGCGCTCTGCGCCCGGCTGGCGATGTCGGAGTTGGTCGGATCCTCCGCGGTGCGCCCGCCGCGTTTCCTGGTCCTGGACGAGGTCTTCGGCTCGCTCGACAACGAGCGACGGGCGCAGCTCCTGGAGACGCTCGGGTCGCTGGCCAGCAGCGGCCATTTCCAGCAGATGTTCATCATCAGCCACGTTGACGACGTGCAACTGGCGCCGGTGATGAACGAGGCGTGGACAATCGAGGAGCGGGACGGGGTCAGCCGCGTCCTGCGGCCGGAGCTGCTCACCGCCCTAGCCTGAGAGCGGCGGGGACGCCGAGTCTATACTCGGCAAAACCGCGATGTGAACCGGGGAGGCGGCAGATGGTAGCGACCGCTCCACACTACGCGCTGGAACAGGCCCAGGACGCCGCTCACGGCGGCGACGGCTGGCGTAGCCGCGAGGGCACAACCGCTGACGAGCTCGGCTCGATCTGGGCGGCCTGCGGCGTCACGTCGGAATGCGGAACGTTGCGCGCCGTGCTGATGCACCGGCCCGGCCCGGAGATCGACGGCGTAACCGACGCGGCCGCCGCGCTGTGGCACGATGTGCTCGATCCGGCTCTCGCTCGCGATCAACACGACCGACTGGCGGATCTCTATCGGAGCAATGGGGTGGCCGTGTACGAGTTGGGCGATGTCCCTTTGGACAAGCCGAACTCGTATTTCTGCCGCGATGTCTTCGCCATGACGCCGCAGGGAGCGGTCCTGGCTCGGCCTGCCTCCGCCTCCCGCGCCGGAGAGGAGCGGCAGGCGGCGCTGGCGCTGGCGCGAGCGGGTGTGCCGATCCTGCACTCGGTCTTCGGAAGCGCGACATTCGAGGGCGCCGACGTGGCCGTGGTGAGCGAGGATCTCGTCTTCGTGGCCGAGGGGCAGCGCACGAACCGCGAAGGCGCGCGGCAGGTGGCGCAGGCGTTCCGAGATGCCGGGGTGGCGCAGATCGAGATCGTTCAGCTTCCCTACGGCTGCGGCCACCTCGACGGCGTGCTCAACATCATCGACCGCGACCTGGCGCTGATCTACCCCACGCAACTTCCCTGGCGCGTCTATGAGCTTCTCAAAGACCGCGGATTCCGCTTCCTTGATGTGCCGGATGCGGGCGAAGCGCGGCATGGGATGGCGATCAACATGGTGCCGCTGGCGCCGGGGGCGGTGGTCATGCCCGCTCGGAATCCGATAACGCGGGCCGCGCTGGAAGCTGCCGGGGTGACGTGCCTCGAAGTCGAGGTCGATGAGCTGATGAAGGGCGCCGGGTCGGCGCATTGCATGACCGGCGTCGTTCACCGCGAACGGGTCTGAGCGTGGACGCGGGGAGCGGCATCGCCGCGCGCTTCACCTGGCACCCGGAGTACCAGGGCCGGCTGGTCCTCGATGTGCGCGAGGAGCTGGTGCGCGACATTTCTGCCGACCAACGCGCCTATGCGCTGGCGATGGAGGCCGCGGAAGCGCGCGAAGACGACGCCCTGGCCACGGTCCTGCGGATTGAAAAGCGCTGGAGTCCCTACGATCTCAACTGGGCGGAAGCCGATCCGGAACACCTCGCGGATCGAATCCTGCAGTGGGAGTGGGAGCGCGAACGGCGGCAGGAGTTATTCCCCTACTCCGAGGTGCGCGAGCAGGCGCCGTTGCCGGACGTGCCGCCGGCGCAAGCGTCGTGGCTCGATTGGCTACGCCGATTGTTTGGGGGCCGATCGAGTCGGGAAGAGTGAATCCGGGGCACGAGCTGGGGAGCGGGATGGGGCAATCGGGAACAGGTGAACATCGCCGGGGGCTGCCCGCCGTCGACGGCGAGTACATGCTGGAGCAGACCGCGGCGCTCTGCCGTATCCCATCGCCAACCGGGTTCACCCATGCCGCCATCGACCACGTTGCGGCGGAACTGAAGCGGCTTGGCATTCCCACGCGGCTCTCGGTCAAGGGCGCGCTGGTGGCTTCGCTGCCTGGCGGCAACCCGGCACTTGGTGTCCGCACCCTATCTGCACACGTGGACACGCTCGGCGCGATGGTCAAGGAGATCAAGGATGACGGGCGGCTGAAGCTGACCCGGGTCGGAGGCTACGTCTGGGCGACCATCGAAGGTGAATACTGCACCGTTCACGCCAACGGAGGAACCAGCGAGGTCACTGGCACGATCCTGACCACGAAAGCTTCCGCCCACGTCCATGGGTCTGAGCTAACCAAGCTGAAGCGGGACGAAACCTCGATCGAGGTTCGATTGGACGAGCCGGTAAGGAATAAAGGCGACGTGCGCACCCTCGGGATCGAGGTCGGCGACTTCGTCAGCTTCGATCCGCGCACGACGATAACGGCTAATGGGTTCATCAAGTCGCGCCATCTCGACGACAAGGCGTGCGTGGCGATCCTGCTTGGGGTCGCTCAGGCGTTGTTGAAGCATGAAGAGCAGCTTGTCGCGCCGTCGGCGCTGTTCATCTCAAACTTCGAGGAAGTCGGGCACGGCTCGTCGGCGGGGCTTCCAGACGGAACGACCGAGATGATCGCCGTGGACATGGCCGCCGTGGGCAAGGGGCAAACCTCGGACGAGTTCGCCACCACGGTCTGTGTGAAAGATTCGTCGGGGCCGTACGACTTCGCCCTGAGCCGGCGGCTGATCGAGTTAGCTCGCGCCAACGACATCGACTGCCGGGTCGACATCTACCCCGATTACGCCTCGGACGTGAGTCAGGCGCTGCGGGCCGGGTGGGACGTGCGCGGGGGGCTGGTCGGTCCCGGCGTCGACGCCTCGCACTCGTTCGAGCGGCTGCACCAAAAATCGCTGGAGGAGACGGCGCGTCTCCTGCTCGCTTACCTGTTGGCGCCATCGTGATCGATCGGTCCTCGCTGCTACGTGCGCCGCGTCTCGCGCTTCTTGCGCTCGTCGTCTTGACACTCGTTGCCGCGGCGGGGTTCGGGGCCGCTTCTGGCCCCGGCGCCGCAATCGGCATGATGCAGACGCGCGAACAAGGCAATCCCGCCGCGGGAACTCCGGTCGCGGCGACCGCCGAACCCGATGACCCGCTCGATGGCGACCCACTCGACGGCGACCCCGGCGCTGCCGATCCGCTCGACGACGAACCGCCGGGAGAGGACGAGGACGCGCCAGCGGATCAGACCCACCTGGAGATTGTGCGCAGCGGTCGGCCGAGCCAGGAACCGCGCACGCTCGAGTCCTACGACGACGACCCGGCGACATCCTGGGTGCCCGGGGCCACAGACGGGGAGACATGGGTCTGGTTCGACCTCGGGACGGAACAGCGCGTGCGGGAAGTCCGCTGGTTGGCGCTGGGCGACGGCGCGGTCGACGTTTCGATTTCAAGCGACCGCCGCCGCTGGCAGGAAATCGAGCGCGTGGAGGTCGATGGCGAATGGCAGGGGGTGACCCTCCGCGAAGACGCCCAGTACGTTCGGCTCTCGCTCCTGCCCAATGACGATGTAGCGCCCCCCGCCATCGCCGAGGTCGCCGTCTTCGGCAAGGACCGTGGCGGCAGTGTAGTGGCCGAGCAGGAGGCCGAGAACGATCGAGAACGGCGACGTGACCGGAGGGATCGCGACGACGCCGAAACCGGTTCCCGGCGCAACGGGGTTGCCGCGGACGATGCCGAAGCGGAGACGAGCGACGACAACGGTCGCGGGCAGCGGCGGGGTGGCCGCGTGCGCATTTCCGCGGAACCCGGTGAAACGCGCTGTCGTGGCGACCGCGAACGATGCGAGGCGCGTCAGGGCGTGGTCTCTGTCGAGGAGGACTGCGAAGCGGACGGCTCCTGCACCATCGACGTCCAGGCCAACGGAGGCACCGCCGTCTGCGACGCTTCCGGAGGCGACGATGCCCACGCGGGCGACGGCGAGGGCCGGCGCGGCGGCGAGGGTGGGGAATGCGAGGCAGTAGCCAATGGAGGGGCGGTCGCCATCGGCGATATCAACCCCTGAGGCAAGGTACACGGGGAGGGGATATGGCCGCGTCGGATCGATCCGTTTTTCTGGCAGACATCACCGCAAAGGAAGTGCGCGAAGGCGGGTTCGACGCGGCGGTCCTGCCGGTGGCGGCGACGGAGTACCACGGGGACCATCTCCCCTACGGTGCGGACACCATCATGGCCACGGCGCTGGCGGAGCGGTTCGCGCGGGAGCTGCGGACGGCGCTGGTGCTGCCGACCATCCCCTACGGCGTCTCCATGCATCACGCCATGTTCCCCTGGACACTGTCGATCAACCCGCAAACGCTAACCCAGGTCGTGTTCGACATTGGCGAATCGGTGCTGCGGCACGGCATCACTCGGCTGCTGGTGGTCTCGGCCCACGACGGCAACCCGGCCCCCATCGAGAATGCGGCGCGGGCGCTTGCGGATCGCCATGGCATCGCTGTGGCACTCTTTTCGGGCTGGCAGGTGATGTCCCGGCAGCTCCTGACCGACACGGAGTTCACCGTCGATCTCGATCATGGCGGCGGTGCCGAGATGTCGGCAGTGCTCTACCTGCGCCCCGAGCTGGCGCATCCGGAGCGGGCGGTCGATCTCCCGAATCAACGCACCGGTCATCCCATCCGACTGTTCGGTTCGTTCGAGAACGTCTCGCCCCGGGGGTACACCGGTCCGCCCTCGCGCGGCAGCGCCGAGGAGGGCGAGGCGGTGCTCGACGCGCTGGCGGCGCATGTCGGACCGTTCCTGCGCGAACTGGCGGCCAACGGCTGGCGTAGCGGTCCGTGGATGAGTGGAGTAGGCGAAGGAGAAGAGCGATCGTCGTGAGGTAAAGGCGAAGTGTGGCGCCTACGAGGAGAGGAGATCGCAGATGAAGGTCCGGTCGAAGGTTTCCGTCGTGCTCGTGCTGACGACGCTGCTCTTGCCGATTCTCGTCGGCCCGGCGCGCGCCCAGGATGGGGACCGGCCCATCCTGAGCTTTGCCGGAGACGCGGGGGACATCCAGTCGCTCGATCCCCACTTCGCTGTCGGCGGTCTGGATCGGCCCATCGTCGACATGGTCTTCAACGGGCTGATTCGCTACACGCCTGGCAACCTCGGCGAGATGGAGCCGGATCTGGCCGAGGCCATCCCCGAACCGGAGATGGTCGATGGCAAGCAGGTCTGGACGTTCACCCTGCGCCAGGGGGTGATGTGCCACCCCAGCGCGGAGACGGAAGCATATGAGCTGACCGCGGACGATGTCGTCTATTCCTTGCAGAAATCAGCAAACCCGGAGTCCTCGGGCTTCGCCGCCGACTACACCGGGATGACGGTGGAGAAGGTCGACGATTACACGGTCGCCATCACGCAGGATCCACCGCTGTCCGAGCTGCTCTTCCTGCCGAAAGTCGCCAACTACGCGGGCGGCTTCATCGTTTGCAGCCAGGCGGTTGAAGCGATGGGACTGGACGCCTTCCGCACCAATCCGGTCGGCACCGGGCCGTTCATGTTCCAGCGCTACACACCGCAGAACAGCGTCGATCTTGTCGCCAACGACGATTACTTCCGCGGCGCGCCGTTGCTGGGTGGGGTCTCAGCCAGGTTCATGCCGGACCCGACGGCGCGCGAGCTCGGTCTGCAAGCGGGGGAATTGGACGCCGCGGTCGGCCTGACCGAGGCGCAGTGGGTCGACCGCATCAACGCCGAGGGGAACCTCGTCGCCGACGTCTTCGGTGTCGGCGAGGTCGCCTTCATCACCCTCAACGTCACCGAGCCGCCGCTCGACAACCCGCTGGTGCGCGAGGCGATCGCGCTCGCCATCAGCCGCGACGAGCATCTGGCACTCTACGGCGAGCCGGTTGCGGAAAATGTCTACTCCGTTGTGCCTGTGCAGTTCATGGCGGGTGGGTTGACCATGGAGGAAGCCGAGGCCGCGGGCGTCCTCTACGAGCAGGACATCGAGCGGGCGCGCGAGTTGCTGACCGAGGCCGGTTACCTGGACGGATTTGATATGAGCCTCATCGCCTCCGAGATGCGGACCTATCGGGGCAACTACGAGGTGCTGCAGGCAGAGTTGACCGAGATCGGGATCAACCTCAACCTGAACGTCATCGACCACGCCACCATGCAGTCGGAGATCCGCCAGGATGTAAACCCCATCGTGGTCTACATCGCTTACCGCCCTAACGCGGATGCCTACCTGACCCAGTTCTTCCACTCCGACTCGATCGTGGTCACGGGTGACAGCCCTGTCTCCAACTTTTCTCACTACGACCAGATCGATGACCTGATCGAGCAGGCCCGGTTGGAGACCGACCCGGAGGCGCAGGCCGAGCTCTGGAAGCAGGCGAACATCCAGACGCTGGAAGACATCGCCGTCTACCCGCTGAATGTCCGCAAGTTTGTCTGGGGTCGCCGCCCGAATGTCGACTACGGGCATGAGTTGATTTCGACGGCGGCGCTCTACCCGCAAATCACGGAGTTGACCACGATTACGGAATAGCAGGCGGCCCACACCCCAGCCCCGCTCCCACGCTGGTGGCTTGGGTGTGGCTGTGCCGGTGGCCGGCCTACGGCGAACCATGGGCCTGGCGCCCGCCCGATGCGTCGGGCGGGCGAAGTATGCCAAGTGTGCCAAGAATGCCAACTCTGGCGGTGGGGGTGGAAAGTTGCCGTGCCTCTCACTCCGCCAAAGGGCACCCGCTATGATCCCGCGGCCCCCCTCGCTCGCAGCCGCTGCCACACGAATCGGACGACCAGAAACGCCACGACCGCGAGAACAAGATATTGCAGCCAGCCGACATAGCGCTCGATGCTGTGCCAGTTTTCGCCCAGCACCCACCCGAGCGCGACCAGTGTGCCGTTCCAGAGCGCGCTGCCGATGGCCGTCAGCAACAGGAACTGCCCGAGCGGCATGCGGCTGTAGCCAGCGGGGATCGACACCAGCGAGCGCACGATTGGCGCCAAGCGCCCGGTGAGGACGGCAATCCGCCCGTAGCGATCAAACCACCGCTCCGCTTTGGCCAGGTCGTCAGGGGTCAGCAAGGCCCAGTGCCCATACCGCTCGACGACCCGCCGCACGCGGCGCTGTCCGGCGGCGGCTCCGATGCCGTAGAGCACCAGCGCCCCGACAAGGGAGCCAATTGTCGTGGCCAGGAGGACGAGGATGAACGAGAAGCGGCCCTGCCCGGTGAGAAACCCGGCGAGGGGCAGGATGACCTCGGACGGGATCGGCGGAAAGACGTTCTCGAGCGCCACCAGTACCGTCAACCCCGGGTAGCCGAGCGCCTCGATGACCCCCGTGACCCATTCCGCGATCCGATCGAACACCTATCAGCCTTTCCGTGTTGCCGGATTTGAATATTCGGATGCTGCCCGCACGATGCGCTCCGGGTCGTCGGTGCAGATGGCGTAGGCGCCGAGTTCGCGTACGCGCTCCGCCTCCTGTCGGTCGTTCACGGTCCAGACCACGGCTCGCAGTCCCGCCTCGCGAAGGGCGGGGGCGCTCTCTTCGGTGTAGGCGTTAGTCCACAGCGAGACGGCCGGAGAGCCGAGTTCGGCGGCGACGGCGAAGAGGCCTTCGTCGACCCGCTCGGCGAGCGGCCACAGCTCGGCCCCGGAGCCCAGGCGGCGAAGTTCGCGCAGGACATTCCAGTTGAACGACGAAATTGCCCAGCGGGCGCTCGGATAGTCCCCCAGGGTATCGAGAGTGGCGCGCTCGGCGCCAAGCCCTTTGATTTCGACGTCCAGGTGAACCGAATCGCCGACCAGATCGAGAACCTCGGCAAGGGTCGGTACGCGTTCCCCGGCGCAAGCATCGAGCGCCTGCAGGGATGCCAAGGTCATGTCGTCGACGTTGCCGAAGCCGTTCGTCGTGCGCGAAACGTCGCGGTCGTGGATGACGACAGGTATCCCGTCAGAACTCATGTGGACGTCCAACTCGATGCCATCGACGCCGGTCGCGAGCGCCTCGCGGAAGGCGAGGAGGGTATTCTCCGGGTAGCGGCCGGACAGACCGCGGTGGGCGTAGAGGAGTATCACCGCTGCGCCTGGTACGGTTCAGGCAACTCGATTCCGAAATGCCTGGCGAGGACGTTCATGTCGTGGACATCCTTCTCGTCCGGTTCGTAGCCGACGTGGGCGAGCGCTTGCACGTCGGCGGTGAGACACGGTACCGGTTGGCCAGCGATGTTGCCAGAGCCCGAGAGCGCATCCGGAGGAAACCGCCAGAGCGTCCCGTCTTGCAGCTCTTGGACCCCTCCGCCATCGTCGTCAATCGTGACCGTGTGGAAATCGACGCGCCGATCTCTCGCATCGCGCACGACGGACCGTGTCGGCGGCTCATCCTCGACGACAGCAAATCCAAGGGAAGCGAGCGCGACCTGAGCGGCCGCCGCATCCCCGAATGCGATGACGCAATCGAGGTCATCGTGCTCCCGCGTCTGCTGCCCGACCAGTGCGTCGACGCCCCAGCCGCCATCGAGCCAGACGGCGACGCCCGCCCGCGCGCAAAGCATCGACGATCTGCAATACGTCCTGGGCTGACATCATGGATCTGCATGGCCTGATTGCCGCGGCCGCGAAGCTTAATTGACATAGACCGTATCAACCTCTATCCTACTCCCAACATAATCTGGAGGAGGAGACGCATGAGCGATCCCGGCTGCGAGCCGGTCTTCATCATCAGTGTGGCGGCCCGTCTGCTGGAGATGCACCCCCAAACCCTGCGCAAGTATGAGCGCGAAGGGCTGATCGCGCCGTCTCGCACCAGCGGGAAGTTCCGGCTCTATTCGGATGAGGATCTCGAGCGCCTGCGCCAGGTGAAGTACCTGGTGGGGGAGCGCGGACTGAATCTTGCAGGAGTCCAGTTGGCGCTGGAGGCGACCGAGCAGATTCGCTCGTTGCAGGCGCGGCTGGCGGAAAGTGGCTCCTCCGGCGCGCCACCAGACGTCGAGCGGATTGTCTCCGACCTGAACGCGGTCCTCCGCCAGCTCGGCGCGGGCAAGCCCCAGCGGCGCCGCTGAGGCGATCTCGGCTGCCCCGCGGCTGATGCCTCGTAGGGGCGACGCCTGCGTCGCCCGGTCGGCCGCGGGCCGACAATTTGCGTTCAGCGACATCGTTGTGGCCCTCCGGGCCACCGGGCGACGCAGGCGTCGCCCCTACCAAGGAAAGCGCACTGCGCCTTCGCCCGAATTGCGGTAGGCTCAAACGTCGCCTGTTGATTGTGGACTGATCGGCTGATCGACTTGAGATAGAGGACACGACCGTGGCCAGCACAACACGATTCACGGAGAAAGCGCAAGAAGCGATCGTCACCGCCCAGCGCGAGACCGAATCGCGCAACGTCTCCCAGTTCGAGCCCATCGCCCTGCTCCTGGCGCTGCTGGACCAGAGCGATGGGCTGGTTCCCGAAATCCTCAGGAAGCTCAACGTCGATCCGGCGGCCGTGCGCCGGGAAGTCGCCGCCGAGTTCGACGCGCTGCCGACCCTGTCGTACTCCCAGCAGCCGGCCCCCAGCAACAACCTGCGCAAGGTGCTGCAGCGAGCCGAAGACGCCGCGAAACAGATGGGCGACGAGTACATCAGCACCGAGCACCTGCTACTCGGCATCATCGACACGCCCGAGTCTGGCGCGGCAAAACTGCTAGCCCGCTTCGGCGTCACCAGGGATCGGGTGTTTGAAGCGCTGTCGCAGATTCGCGGAGGGCAACGCGTGACCGACGCCAATCCGGAAGACAAGTACCAGGCGCTGGAGAAGTACGGCCGCGACCTGACCGAGCTGGCCAAGGAAGGCAAGCTCGACCCCGTCATTGGCCGCGACGAAGAGATCCGGCGCGTGATGCAGGTGCTGTCGCGCCGCACCAAGAACAACCCGGTGCTCATCGGCGAGCCCGGCGTCGGTAAGACCGCCGTCGTCGAGGGACTGGCGCAGCGCATCGTTCGCGGCGACGTGCCGGAAGACCTCAAGGACAAGCGGGTCATCGCGCTCGATCTGGGCGCCCTCATCGCCGGTGCCAAGTTCCGCGGTGAGTTCGAGGAGCGGCTCAAGGCGGTGTTGAAAGAAGTCACCGACGCCGCCGGCCAGATCATCCTCTTCATCGACGAGCTGCACACTGTCGTCGGCGCGGGCGCCGCCGAGGGGTCGATGGACGCCTCGAACATGCTCAAGCCGATGCTGGCACGCGGCGAGCTGCGCACCGTTGGCGCGACCACGCTGGACGAGTACCGCAAGCACATCGAGAAGGACGCCGCGCTGGAGCGCCGATTCCAGCCGGTCTACGTCGACGAGCCCTCGGTGGAGGACACCATCTCCATCCTGCGTGGGCTGCGCGAGCGCTATGAGACGCACCACAAGGTGCGCATCCTCGATTCGGCGCTGGTGGCCGCGGCCGTGCTCGCCAACCGCTACATCACCGACCGCTTCCTCCCCGACAAGGCGATCGACCTGGTCGATGAAGCCGCCTCGAAACTGCGCATGGAGATGACCTCGCTCCCGGTCGAACTCGACGAGACCGAGCGCCGCATCATGCAGCTGGAAATCGAGCGCGAGGCGCTGCGCAAGGAGAAGGACGCCGCCTCCCGCGAGCGGCTGGAGAACCTCGAAAAGGAACTGGCCGATCTTCGCGAGCGACGCGATGCATTGCGCTCGCGCTGGGAAGGCGAGCGACAGTCGCTGCAGAACGTCGCCGAACTGCGCGAGAAAATCGACCAGACGAAGGTCGAGATCGAGCAAGCTAGCCGCGCCTACGATCTCAACCGCGCCGCCGAGCTGCAATACGGAACCCTGGTCCAGCTCGAGCATCAACTGCGCGAAGCCGAGCAGAAAGAAGCGTCCGCGCAAGACGGTCGGTTGCTCAAGGAGGAGGTCGACGCGGAGGACATCGCCAGTGTCGTCTCGCGCTGGACCGGGGTCCCGGTCAGCCGGCTGGTCGAAGGCGAAATCGAGAAGCTGATGAAGATGGAGGACCGCCTCCACGAGCGGGTCATTGGGCAGGACGAGGCCATCACCGCCATCGCCAACGCCATCCGCCGCTCCCGCGCCGGTCTCTCTGACCCGAACCGCCCTCTGGGCAGCTTCATCTTTCTCGGCCCGACCGGCGTCGGGCAAGACCGAGCTGGCGCGGGCCCTGGCCCAATTCCTCTTCGACGACGACCAGGCGATGGT
The DNA here is from genome assembly GCA_963762985.1 of uncultured Chloroflexia bacterium. Classification (GTDB taxonomy): domain Bacteria; phylum Chloroflexota; class Chloroflexia; order Thermomicrobiales; family UBA6265; genus JACCXM01. The sequence continues at coordinate 60,465 of CAVXMK010000018.1, read as the reverse complement.
CCGCATCGACATGTCGGAGTACATGGAGCCGCACTCCGTCAGCCGGCTAATCGGCGCGCCCCCGGGGTACGTCGGCTACGACGAAGGGCGGGCAACTCACGGAGGCGGTCCGCCGCCGCCCCTACAGCGTCATCCTCTTCGACGAGATCGAAAAGGCGCATCCGGACGTCTTCAACGTCCTGCTGCAAATCCTCGACGACGGGCGCGCGACCGACGGACAAGGGCGAACGGTCGATTTCAAGAATACGGTCATCATCATGACCTCGAACCTCGGCTCGACCTACATCATGTCCCTGGGCGAGGGCGACGAGGAAGAAATGCGCGAGCGCGTCATGGATGCGCTGCGCAGCAACTTCCGGCCGGAATTCCTCAACCGCATCGACGAGGTCATCATCTTCAAACCGCTGTCGAAGGAGCAGATCGGCGACATCGTCGACATCCAGCTCGACCAGGTCAACGACCGCCTGGCCGAGCGGCAGATGCATCTTGACGTCACTCCGGAGGCCCGCGCGTGGCTCTCCGAGCGCGGATACGACCCGCTTTTGGCGCGCGGCCGCTGAAGCGCGTCATCCAGCGCGACGTGCTGGACCGGCTGGCCCGCCTTGTGCTGGGAGGCGAATTGCGTGACGGCGAAACGGTGACGATCGACGCCGACGGCAACGACTTGCATGTTCACGACCGAACGGAGCTGAGGCCCCGGTCGGGGTGTGATGCGTATAGCTATCAGGCTATCAGCTATCAGCTCTGGGCTCTGCGTCGTCGCTGCCGTCTTGTTAACGACTGACGACACACGACTGATAGCTGATAGCCGATAGCCGATAGCTATACTCATCGCCGGATTCGGGCGCGGGATGCGTTTTGGAAGGGCATGAGGATGCCGGAGTGGCTGGTGGGGCTGATTCAGGGCGGGATCACCATTGTTGCCCTGATCGTGATCGTCATGCTCTTGGCGGCGTTGTTCATGATCATCTTCAACATCGCGGCCGGGATCGACGACCGCATCCAGGAATAGATGTGAGCGCTCATGGGCGATTTCTCGGCGTCGGCCGCTTCCTGCTCATCGTTGGTCTCGTGCTGGCGGCGATCGGGGCGTTGCTCGTCATCGCACCGCGGATCCCCGGATTGGATCGCCTCGGCCAGTTGCCGGGAGACATCGTGGTTGACCGCGGCCCGGTCACGATCTTCGTGCCCATCGTTTCGTCGATCGTTATCAGCATCGTCCTGACGATCGTGCTGAATCTGATCCTGCGGCGCTGACTGGAGTGCCCGCCACGATCGGGTTCGCAGAAGAAAGAGGTGTCACCGTGCCGAGTGCTCTCCATCGCCTTCGCCGGCGGATCCCCACGGCGCCAGCCAGCGCGGCGAGCCGCCTGGCGTTTGCCGTGCTACTTGCCATCGTCATGCTGGCCCCGGCGCTCGGGCAGATCGCCCCTGGTGTCGGCCCAGGCCAGCACCGTGGTCGTTCAGCACGGCCGAGGCTGCGCCCGCCGACGCCTTCGCCTATATCGTCACCACCACCGATGACGAGTCGGAGCAGTGGCGGCTGGCTGATGAGCTGCTCGATCGGGCGGGGCTGGGCGAGGCCATCGACGAGGCGCATGGCCGAAGAGTTGAGCGACGATTCGGGCGAGGAGCTACCGCTCGACGCGTTCCTCGGCGGCGAGATTGGCGTCGTGGCAAACCAGGCACTGCTGGACGCGGTCATGGCGGAATCGATGAGCGACCCCGAGCTCGAGGCCATGCTTCGGTTCGATGGGCATGGCGACGCCGGAAGCGGCGCGCCACGGATGTCGAAGGCGAAGGGGTCGCCGCCGTCATCGATGCCCGCGCGCCGGACACGGCCTGGGCCGGCATGCGCGATGCGATCCTCGAAGAAGAAGGGAACGAAGAAACTACCTACGAGGGTACGACCATCCTCTACGCGCCCCCGGCAGCGGATGACGAAGAGGACGAGGGCATGGCGGCGGCTCGCGTCGGTGACCTGATCCTCGTCGGGGTCGCACCCGGTTGACCTCGAACCGGTCATCGACACCGTCGAGGGCCGCACGCCAGCGATCACCACGGTGCCGGAATTCACCACCGCGCGCGAGGCGTTACCGGCAGAATTCCTGATGTTCGCCTTCACGAACAGCTCGTCGATCATGGACACGGAGCTCGGCGCGTTCGCCATGATGGCGGGCAGCAGTGCCGCGGCGTTCTCGGCCGCGACGATCGTCGCCGACGAGGCGGGCTTCCGCGATGGAGAGCGTGGCCCTCCCCGCCGAGGGCGACGCCGCGACGACGGGGACGGCCAATTTCGATTCCGAGCTGGTCGGGCTCGCGCCTCTCCGACACCGTCTTCTTCGCCAGCGGCGCTGATCTGGGCGCGACCGGGGTGCTCGACGCCGCGGGCGCCACCATGCTCGCCACCGCGTTCGGCATGGGCGGCGCGGGCGCGTCGCCCGACCCGGACGCCTCGACGGAGGAGTTCATCGCCGAGCAATACGAGATGGCCGCGTCGCTGATCGGGATCAATCTGCAAACGGAGTTCTTCCAGCAGTTCTCCGGCGAGTACGGCGTGTGGCTCTCCGCCGGTCCGGAAGACGGGCGCAGTGGGCGGTCTCTTCGCCACCGGCGTCAGCAATCCCGAGGCAGTGGCCAGGGCCCTGACGCAGCTTTCGTTCATCATCCAGGGCGCGTCGGGCGCCGAGTCGCCGTTGACGACGCGGGAGTCGATGGCGGCCAGATGTACGTCGTCGACATGGGAGACGGCACGACGCTTGGAGTTCGGCGTGGTCGGGGACCGGTTGGTCATCGGCACTGGCGATGCCGTGAGCCGGCTGGAAAGCGAGCCGGAGGATTCGCTGGACGACAACGAGCGCTTCCAGCGTTGCCGGGGTCTGCTGCCCGCCGAGCGGAACGGGCTGGTCTACATCGATCTGCAGCGGGCCATCCCGTTGCTGGAGGCCGCCTGCGGAAGAGACCGACGATCTCGGCTCTCGGCGGGTTCGAGGAGTTCCCCGACGCCAGCGAGAGTTGTGCCGACTACGCGAGTCAGGAGGAGGCGCAGGCGGCCTACGACGCCGCCGAGTCCGATACCTTCGATCTCGACCAGGACTTCGACGGCGAGGTCTGCGAGGACTTCTTCGCCACCATCCGAGCCTTCGGTCGCGGTCGAGGATGAAGGCATGCTGGACGAGGAGACGGCGGAAATGTTCGCCGAAATCGACTACTTCCGCGATCCAGGCGTTCGCCCAGGCTCCTACGACGAGGACGGGCTGGCCCGCTCCTCGGCGATCCTCTACATCGCGGAGTAGGGTTGGATTCAGAGACAGGCTGTGCTATGCGGCATGCCAAAGGCGCCAATTCCGGCGCCTTTGCCGCTGAGAATGGGCAGCACGCACCGATCGCGCGCCACGGTCACCGTTCTCACACACTCGAACAGGAGGAGTCACGATGTCGCGAGCATCACACCGCTCAACGGAGATGTTTCGGCGCTTGCTTACGGCCGTCGTTGTTGTCGCATTGTTGGCGGCACAGGCGACGGTCGGTGCTTCCGCCCAGGACGCACTGCCGGCATCGCGGAGGCAGCGCCGGCTTCGACGGTCGCGTTCCTGTGGTTCGACCTCGATCGTGAAAGTTCGCAATGGCAGCAAACCGACGAGTTGCTTGCCCGCGTGGGTATGCCCAACGCTCTCGACCAATGGGAGGAATCGATTCTCGACCAGGGTGAACAGAGCGGCGACATCACGGCAAGTGAGCTCGACGCACTCCTGGGCGGCGAGATGGCAGTCGTTATCCTGCCACCCGCCGTTGAGCGCATCGTCCAGTTTGTGGAAGGGCTCGGTAGCGGTGCCATGATGCACGCGATGACGGCGACCCCGGCCGCGGACGCCGCGGAAGAGCCGAGCGGCATTGTGGCGATACTGCGGCCGAGCGATCCGGAAACGGCATGGAGCTACGTGGAACGGCAGTTCGCCGACCTTGCCGCCGAGCTTGGCCTTCAAGTCCAGGAAGGTGCGTATGGGGACGCCGACATGATTTCGATCCCGCCGGCGAGCCCCTCTGGCAGATCGGAGATGCACGAAGACGACGGCAGCGCGGACTCCGGTAACCGGATGGACCATCATGGGATGGGTGGCTTCCGTGGTCTCGCCGCGGCACGCAGCGGTGAGTTCTTCGTGACGGGGCGATCCGAGGCAGATTTGGCGGAAATCATCGACGTGATCGAGGGCAGCGCCGACTCTCTCGCTGATTCGGAGGAGGCCCGGGCGGTCCTGGCGGAACTGCCGGCCGAGGCGCTGACATTCGGCTACGTGAACGGACAGGGTTTCCTCGATGCGCTTGATCCGGAAACGATCGCTGCGCTGGAAAGCGCAATGCAAGGAATGCCGGTCGAGGCGCTGGCTAGCCAGGCCGGAATGACCATCAGCGCCGAGGCGTCGGGATTCCGCTACGACGACATCACGATTCTCAACGAGGCTGTCGACGCCGATGCTCTAACAGTGGAGAACGATCCGGCAGTCGCGGAAGCCGCTGCGCTGGCGCCGGCGGGAACGTTTGCCTTCCGGGCCGGGCTCTTGCCTGAGAATGCGTTCGCTGGCGCCGCCTACTCGGCCGCGCAAGCGGTGAACGCGGCGGTAAGCGGGGTGCCGCGACACCAAGGCATGGGTGGGATGGAACTCCCGACGCAGGAACAGATAGCCGAAGAGATCGCGACCGCGTCTGCGACGCTCGGATTCGACCTCCAGGCAGATCTGTTCGGTTTGCTCGGGAACGAGTTCATCGCCTTCACCTCGTTGCCGAGCATCACGCGGGAGGGATTCAGCATCGATGCGGTCGCTGCCATAACAACGACCGATGCCGATGCGCTCGCCGAGACCATGGCGAGATTCGGCGCGTGGCTCCAGCGCTCGGCTATCGGATTCGACGTGGCTGTCCAGTCGATCGACGGGACGCAGGTATTGGTAGCGACCAACCAGAACGCGCTGGAGGCGCCCGCACTTGAGTTTGGTGTCGTCGGCGACGCGGCCGTCTTTGGACTCGGCGAGGGGATCGAGGCGTTCATGAATCCGCCGACCGACTCGCTTGCCAACGACGAGCAATATCAGACGGTGATGGGGCTCCTGCCGGATGCGTACTATCAGGTCGCCTTCGTCGATCTCGGTCAGGTCATCGATCCGATCATGAATCTGAAAGGTGGCTTGCAGGTCCTGCAAGCACTTCAGAGCGGTTCGGCCGACGCGATGATGAATGCGTCGGCTGAAGGCGGCAGCCCTCGGAATATCCGATCGATTGGAGCTGTTGCCTTCCAGGAAGACAACGTCTCAGGGACGAGCGCGATTCTGTATATCGGCGGATGACAACAGGGTGGCAGGGTGACAGGGTCAAGGGGGATGGGCGCGGGGGGCACAGATTGCCTCGTCGATTCCCCTGACCCCCCGACACCTTGTCACCCTGTTACCCCGTCACCCCCGTCCGGTAACCGTCCCCGCGGGTCATTCGTTGTTGTGCGCGAGAGGGGGAGGCTCGCCGCGCCAAAGCCGGCGCGGCTATCCTTTCGTGCGGCCCGCGAAGAGGAGTACAACTACATGCTCGATGCCCAATTGGAGAACGACCTGTCGCCGCGCGAGCGGGGCGACCTGCGCCGGCTGTGGCGGGCGCTCAGCGCCGGCAGTCCGCGTGCGAGCCGCCGCGATGTGCTGAGATGGTCGACCATCGTCGCCGGGGCGGTGGCCACGGCGCGGCACGGGATCGTCACCGCCGCGCCAGCGCGCGCGCCGCTGGCGCAGGACGCGCCGGTCGTCGAGGGCGCGGAAATTTCCGTGCCGTTCGACGCCTTCGGGCAGCAGATCACCCTCGACCCGCACCGTTCGGCCGACTACGGCGGGTTCTGGGTGATGTACCCGAACGTCTGGGGCGGCTTTCTGCGCTACGACGAGTTCGGCCGCATCGCGCTCGATCTGGCCGAGCAGGTGGTGCGTTCGCAGGATGGACTGCGCTACACCTTCACCGTCCGCGAAGGGCGCCACCTACGCCAGCGGCAATCCTGTCCTGGCCGAGCATTTCATCGCCTCCTGGACGCGGGCGCTCGACCCGGCCACGCTCTCGCCGATGGTGGCCTTCATGGAGCCGCTGCGCGGGTTCGATGCCTGGATCGCCGGGGAAGAAGGGGCGGAGCTCGGCTTCCGCGCCGAGGACGACCGCACCGTCGTCGTTGAGCTGACCGACCCGGTGACCTATTTCCCCTCGTTCATGGCCTCGTTTGTCTGGGCCGTCGTCGACCCAGCGGTGATCGAGGCCACGGGGCAAGAGAACTTCGTGCTCAATGAGGCGGGGACCGGCCCCTGGCAGTTCGTCGAGTATGAGCGGAATAGCCGGTTCGTCATGGAACCGAACGCCAACTACTACGATCCGCGCTCGCCGTCATTGGCGCGCATCGTCTGGCCGGTCTTCAACGGGCCGGATGCGGCGCAATCGGCGCTGACCCTCTACCGGGACGAGAACGCGTCGTCGGCCGATGTGCCGCTTTCGCTGCTGCCGGACGTGGAAGCGGACCCGGCCCTGGCCGCGGAGCTGCGCCGGCTCGACGCTTCGCAGGCCACCATCCGCTCGCTGGCGATGGACTTCCGACAGCCGCCGTTCGACGATGTGCGGGTTCGCCGCGCCTTCGGGCTAGCGTTCGACCGCGACCGCTACGCCGAGATCTACGCCGGAACCTGGACACCGGCGACTGTCTTCACGCCCCCAGTGGTGCGCGAGCTGAGTGGATACGAGCCTCCGGAAGGTTTTCCTTTCGATCCGGAGCAAGCGCGCGCCCTCCTGGCCGAGGCCGGGTTTCCGGAGGGACAGGGGCTACCGGAGATCGCCTTCTACCAGCCGTCGGGCGACAGCGACGCGGAGCTGGAGCGAGTGCAGGCGGTCCTCGACATGCTCCAGGAGAATCTCGGCGTCCTCATCGCGCTCGACAACTCCATGACCCAGAGCGAGATCAACGACATGATCGCCGAAACGGGTGGTCTGCAATTCGCCATCATGTGGTGGCAGACAGTGACCGACACGCCGTTCCTGCTCAGCGACGTCTTCCGCCCCGACTCGCCCTACATGGACGGCGTGTTCAACTGGTCGCCCGATCTGGAGCCGATCGGCGGCGACCCTGGCGCGGCGGCGGCCCAGTTCGCCGAGCTGGTGGCGCAGGCCGATGTCGCTCTCGACGCGGCGGTCCGCAACGACCTCTACCGGCAGGCGGAAGCACTCGTGCTGGAAAACGCCGTCTACGTCCCGATCGCGAATTGGGTGCCGGCCTTCGTGCAGAAACCGTGGCTCCAGGGCACCCGCCAGGGGCCGTGGACTGGACGGCTGCCGATCCTGTTCGATCAGAACGTGGTGGTCGTAGAAGGGTGATGGGTGATCGGGTGTCTGGGTGATAGGGTCAGAGGATGCGGGCCGACCCGGCTTCCTGGTCCACCCCCACGCCAACCCCTATCACCCCATCACCCTATCACCCCGTCACCCTCGAAAACTCGTGCCTGCTCGGCGGGTAGCTCGGGCGAGTTCTCGGGGGCGATGCCCAGCAGGGAGCCGAGCGCCATAGCGTTGCGGGTGCCGGCGCCTTTGGCGTTGTTGTTGAACAGGACGTGGACCTCGCGCGCCTGGTGGGCGAGGTCGCGAATCGTTGCGGCCCACTCCTCCAACTCTGTCGGGGAATAGTCGTAGTCGTAGCGGGTTCCGCCGCTGCCGCCACGATACCAGGCGGCGGCGTTGCGGCCGTGCAGGCGGACGTAGGCGAGCGCGGGGTTCGTTACGGCCGGGAGCGGGGGCACGGTGTCGTTCGGGATTTGCGGTTCGTCGGCGACGGCGTAGACCAGCTCCAGCTCCTCAAGCAGGGCGAACGTCTGCTCGGCCCGATCCGGGGTGAGCCAGGTGTGGTTGCGGAACTCGATGATCGTCAGGTCGCCGCGCATGTGGGTGGCGATCCGCCGCAGGTAGGCGCGAGATTCCGGGGTGTTGGCGAACCGGGGCGGGAACTGGAACAGGACGCCGCCGAGCCGGCCCCGGTCCCGCAGGGGCTGCGTACGAGTCCGCGGAACGCCGCAAACGTTTCGTCCGGGGCGGCGGCCCCCGGAAGTGGGTCAACTCGCTGAAGGCCTTGACGTCGAAGACGAACTCGGCGGGGGTGATGTCCGCCCAGCGTTTCGTAGGTGTGCGGCGGGACGAGGCGGTAGAACGAGACGTTGACCTCGACCACGGAGAAGAAGCGGGCGAACCAGCGCAGCTTGTCTGCCGCCTTGATCCCGGACGGGTAGAACCCCGGCAAGCTGCCCCAGGAGCTGATGCCGATCCTGATCTGGCCGGGCGAGCCGGCGCGCTCGGTCAACGCAGACACGACCGAGCGCGCCGGCATCAGGCAGTCGCTTTGGGCGCCGGAAGCAGATTCTTCCAGCGGCCGGTCATGCCGGCTTCGCTGACGCCGAAGAAGATGCGCGGGTCGCCGTCGCCGCGATAGACGAGGTCGTAGCGGCGGTCCCCGGATCGCTGCCGGTACGAGCGCCAGAGCCCGTAGTCGCCGTCCCAGCGCACGCTGGCGTCGTCCAGGTCGCCTTTCTCGCGCTGGGCGATGGCGGCGCGCCACAGGCGACGGTCGGTGCGCCTTGGTGACGTTGTGGATCAGCTTGTGGTAGCGCAGGTCGCGCAGGGTGTAGTAGCGGGTGCCGTCCTGGTCGAAGGCATCGAGCACCTCGATCCCGGTCGTGGGAGTGACGGGATCGGGATGCGACCGACTTCCTCGTAGATCCTCGATCTGGCGCGTCCGGAGCGGGTTCTTCGGCCGCATTCGGGCACGTCGTGGCTGCTTTCCGGGACGTCGCTCTTGCCGTTGCCGCTCGCTGCGCGCGCCCGCCGGTTGGGTTGGCTGCCGACTTGGTGGCAGCCCGCGCTCGGGCGCGCGGAGCAGGAGACTCTGGCGTGGGCCCGTCCGTTCGCGCCCGTCCGTTTGCCGGCGCCGGCGCCGGTGCGGGCGCCGCGGTGCGGGAGCCGCCGCGGCCGCCGGTCACCATCTGCACGATCTCGTCTCGGGTCGCCTGGGCCGTCGCCGGCTTCGCGGCGGACGAAGATGCCGCCCGGTTCGATGGCGTGGGGTTTTCGCGATCCGTCGGAGACGGTCAGCACGAGTACGGGCTTGCCGTCGGAGACGACCTCCTCGAAAGCCACCTCGACCGGCTGGGGTGATCTGGCCGTCGATGTCGCGGCGAAGCTCCGCGGCGAGTTCGCGGCGTCGTCCAGGCCGGCGATCGGGCGCTTCTCCGACGCCGAAACGCCGAGGTAGATCGTGCCTCCACCCGAGTTGGCGAAGGCGACCACGTCGCGCAGGATGGCGCTCTGCCCCCGTTTGGATGCCGCACCCTCGTGGAAGACCTGATGGGCGGCGTTGCCTTCCAGGCGGGCCGCCTTGATCGGGTCGCTGGGCGGGGGCGTGTAGGCGCGGGTGCGCTCGAACTCGGTTCTGGACAGCAGCGCCTTGAGCGCGGCGAACGACACCTCCGGCAGCAGCACCTCGGTGGGACGGTCGCCGACGCCGAGGTTGGTCTCGCGCGCGGGATCCTGCTCGAGGCGGTGGGCGTCCGAACCCTGGATGCAGTGCATGCGCCGGGGGTATTCGGATTTCGTGCCGCTGAAGAAGCGGGCGGTCGAGCGCCGATTGGTCGCCGGCAGCAGGTCGGTCACTTCCAGGGCATGAAGATTCGGATCCTGGGTATAGGCGATCTTGGTCTGGCCGCCGAAGCGCAGCCCCTGCATGGCGATGCCGTGCGTGGAATTGACGTGGGCGCCGATGACCAATGCACCGTGATCGGCCAGGATCTCGTAGGCGCGCAGGACATCCGTCGTCGCCCCAACTTCACCACTGCCGAAGCGGTCCTCGGGAACGCCGAGGAGGAGCAGAAGATGCTCCATGAGGCGCACCGTGGTTCCCTCGGGGAAGATGGCCAGAATGTGGAACCCGAATTGCGCGGTAAATTCGAACCCAGGCAGGACCAGCATCTGCGACAGGAGGCGTCGGTACTCGGCAAGCCGCTCCGCCTCGGCTGGTTCCATGCGACCGAGGTACTCCAGCATCTCCAGGTCTTCGATCTCGCGCCAGAGGTCGGCATATCCGCGCACCGAGTTGTGGTCGGTCAGGGCGATGATGTCGAGCTCGCGTTCCGCGGCCCGGCGCAGGATATCGAGAGTGGTGACGCCCGGCTGCTGGTAGTCCGTCGAGGCCGGGGTATGGAGGTGGAGATCGATGCGACGCCACGCCAGATCCCGAGGAGAGGACGACTGGGCAGTGCCAGGGGCAGCCGATTCTGGCGACTTGGCGGTTGTGCGGCCCGTAGGAGCGGCCGATGGCGATTCAGGGGTCGTCGTGGCGGCGCTCGCGCGGCGCCGGCGTGGAGGAGGAATCGAAATATCTCCTTTCGGAGGCGGTTCGGCGGAAGGCCGACTAGCGTCGAGTGGCCCAGCGCCACTCGTATCCTGACAATTGTAGCACATGAGATGACATTATTGACAAGTCGGCACAGCGTCCGATCAGGCCACCGGGCATGCTAGACTTACGGCGACTGGAGTTCAGGGAAGTACGCGCTGATCCCAGTCGGCCATGGTGCGGGCCTGCCGCGGCACGCCCCGACCCCGCTGAAAACCGCCCGTCACCATGCGACCGTACATCTTGCAGGGATTGGCCTTGCGCGGCGCCGGCAAGGGATGTCGCCGGATTCAGGTGCGCGGGCGCTCAGGGACGCGGGGCAGGCATCGTGCCACAGATCGACACACCGCTCTTGCTCGATATTCTGCTGGGACTCGTCATCCTCCTCTTCGTGCCGTTCGGTATCCGGCGTGGAGTTGCCAAGGAGGCGATGGTCTCGGCGGGTCTCCTGCTGGGCGCCATCCTCGCCGGCCGGTTCGCGAGTCGTGGGGAGCCGAGTTGGCCGCCGCTTCGCCATGGACCCTGGCGTGGCGCGCTTCGTCGTCTCCGCGTCGATGCTACTGGCAGGCGTTTTCCTGCTCGGGTATGGCGCAGGGGCGGCCCTGGGCGTCATGCGCATCGGCACGCTCTCCCGGCTGGCGGGTGGGTTGCTGGCCGCGTTCAATGCCGCGCTGCTCCTCTCGTACCTGCTGCGCTGGATCGATGAATTTCTGGCGGGAGGCGCCGCACTCGACGACGGGATCATCAGCGAGGCGCTGCTGCGCCGATCCGATTCGCTCTTGCTGGGCGCGGCGGGGTCCTGCTGGTGCTGACGATCCTGGGCTGGATCGTCAACGCGACGCGGGCGCGCCGACAGCCGCGCAATGTCGATGACGTCGCCCTGGCCGGTATCCCGGCCCGGCAAAGACCGGTGCGGGTGGCACCCGCCGCGGATGCGGGCAAGTACGAACCGGGAGGCGGGCCGGTGGCTCGATCTGGCCGGTTCGGGCCGGGGATCGATGCGACGACGCCGCTCCCCGCGGGCGCGCCGTTCCCGAGCCAGGGCCCGTGGTCGAGCGACGGCCAAACGATGGTGGCCACCAATGGCCACAGTGGCGGAGGCCAGCTCGATGGCCCCCGGCAGCGCGCCACCGACGCGCCCCAGCCGCAGCTCGACGATACCGTGTGGTCCGCGTGGAGCACCGAAGGGAGCGAGGAGCGGTACGCGCGTGCGGAGCCTGCCAGCCAGTGGCCGGTGGCTCCGTCGCTGGGTGTCACCGACGACGAGCGCTGCGCCGTCTGCCACGCGCGCGTCGGGTCGCGAGATGTGTTCTGCCCCGAATGCGGGGCCACCCTCTAACATTCATGTCGTCAATCTGCGAAGTCGTGGAGCTGGGCGCTTTCGGCGCTCTGGGATCGCCCGTGCCGCCCGGGATCGAAAGGGGAGGACTTTGGTAACGGCAACAAAGCAGCAGACGGACCTCGCCGCCGCCCGCGCGGCGGCAGTGCGCGCTATCGACGATGCGGCAGACGATCTGGTGCGACTATCGAAGTTCATCCACGCCAATCCCGAAATCGCCATGGAGGAATTCCGCTCCAGCGGCGCCTGCGCTGATTTCCTGGAGACACGAGGATTTACCGTCGACCGGGGCGTGGCGGGTTTGCCCACCGCGTTCGCTGCGGTCAAGGGCGACGGCTCTCCCCACATCGCCTATCTCGCGGAATACGACGCGCTTCCGGGCCTCGGTCACGGGTGCGGACACAACCTCATCGCCGTCGCCGGGATCGGGGCCGGGCTGGGGTTGTCCGCCGCCCTGCCGCATCTGGGTAACGGTCGGGTAGAGGTCTTTGGCACCCCGGCGGAGGAGGCCGTCGGCGGCAAGATCATCATGGCCAAGGCCGGGGTCTTCGCCGGGATCGACGCCGCGATGGGAGCGCACCCCGGCACCTCCGAAGCCGTTTGCCCCACCGTCGAGGGCAGCGGGCAGGCGTTGGCGTGCGTGCTCGTCCGCATCGGCTTTGACGGCAAGGCCGCGCACGCCGCGGCCGACCCCTATAACGGGGTCAACGCGTTGAACGCCGTCATTGAGGTCTTCAACGGGATCAACGCGCTGCGCCAGCACATCACGGCCGACGCCCGCATCCACGGCATCATCACTCACGGCGGCCAGGCACCGAACGTAGTGCCCGATTTCGCGCAGTCAGAGTTTTTCGTCCGCGCTGCGACACTGGCTGGCATGAACGACCTCGTCGAGCAGGTGCGGCGCATCGCCGAGGGCGCGGCGCTGATCACCGGGGCCACGCTGAGTTTCGAGATGCCCGAAGACGCAAACTCCGACATGATCACCAACTACGCGATGGCGACCCGGCTCGGTCAGCACCTGGCCGCGGTCGGACTGATCCTCCCCGAAGCCAAACCGGAACCGGGTACGGGTTCGACTGACTGGGGGAATGTCAGCTACGAGGTGCCGTCGGTCGAGACGGCGTATCCGATCCTCGATCGGGTCTGCACCTGGCACTCGCGGGAAGTCGTCGACGCGGCGGACTCCGAGATGGGCTACGCCAACACATTGGCCGTGGCGCGGGCGATGGCCCTGACCGGCATCGACCTTATCGCGGACCCAGCCCTGTTGACGACAGTCAAGGAGGAGTTCGCGGCTGCCAAAGCAGCACGAGGGTGAGCGCTGGGTGATAGGGTGATAGAGTCATAGGGTGATAGGGATTAATGAAGGCCCTATCACTCACCCCATTGTACGGAAAATACAGAGATCCAGATGGCCTGCAAACTCGAACGCCCCTATCACCCTATCACCCTATCACCCTATCACCCTATCACCCCAACTCGTGTGCCGACTCCGAAGGGATTTCCATGCCGCCGGGCACGAAGCGCAGGCGCAGCGCCTCACCGGGAAAGACGCGGAAGCCCCATGCTGGCGGCCGTTCGGCAGCGGTGAACGCCGAGCGCAAATCGGAACCACTGATGGTCCCGGCGTTCGTCACCAGGGCGGGCGCGGGAGAAAGCGTCCACCCCGCGACGGGATCTGACCCGGAAACGACGAGCACCGAGGCCGGGTTGGCCGGGGGGAAGAGAGCGGCCGCCTCACCATCCGAGAGCACCACGACCCGCGTCCCGCCGTGCTCCACGATGGCGCGCCAGGCCGGGAAATCGACCGCGGGATCGGCGCCAAACGGGTACTGCGTTTCCACTGTCACGGTGACCGACGGTCCAACACGGATGCGGCGTGGACCCGGCAGCGTGGAAATCGCGCCGAACGCGTCCGATTCGGGCGACGGCGGCAGCGGCGCCAGCGCGGAGGTCATCCGCGCATGGTGATCGCCGTAAGCGGCGAGGGGAACCAGCAGCGTCTCGCCACTGCCGGCCACCAGCAGCACGTCGACCCGGCGGGCGAAGATCGGCCGGACTCGGGTCAGCGCGTTCTCGAAGCCAATCGGGTCGTCGCCGCTCGCGATCACGAGTCGCGCCGGCCCATCCACGACCAGCAGGGACAACCGGTTCCCCGCGCCGAGAATTGAGACCTGCGGCGCCCGCACATCGTTCAGCCAGACGGCGAAGGCGGCGCTGCATCCCACGAACGCAATGACAAAGACGAGAACCGAGGTAACCCAGATATCCCTCCACGAAACCGCGGGCGCGTCCTCCGTCACGGCTCGTTGTCGTTGCCGAACGGCGACGGGCCGCGGCTGAGCGAGACGCGAATGCTCTCGCCCGTGGAGACGACGGTGCCCGCGGGGGGATCCTGCGCCGCCACGGCGTTGAACGGGATGCTTTCGGTAAAGACGGGCTGTCCGGGAACGATCCGCAACCCGAGCGGCGCAAGCGCCTGCGTGGCGCCCGAGATAGTCAATCCCACCAGATTCGGAACGGTAACGGAGTCATGGGTCTGGGCGGTCGTGGTGTCGGCGGCTGGGGCAATGGTCGGCACCGTGCGTGGTTCCACGTCTTGTTGGGGCACGATGACGGGCACGTCCTGCTGCGGCACATCTGTTGACTCTATTGCGGCATCAGCCGTTTCGTCTTCCTCGAGTTCGCCGGTGATGATTGGAGCGGGCGGAACCAGCACCGTCGCCGGTGCTTCGTTGGTTGGGGTGGTGGGCAGGTTGCGAAACCCCGTCCAGAGCAGCGCCGCCAGCGCCCCGATCACAAGGACGAGAATCACGACCGTTGGGGCCAGGCTACCCCTCGGCGGAGGCGGTGTCGGCTTTTCGAGGTCCGCGGCTCGTCGTGGCGCTTCCTGCCGCCAGTCCCGCAGCGCCCGCGAGAATTCGACGACCGACGGCCAACGGCGCGTCGGATCCTTGTCGAGCGCGCGCAGCACGACGGCATCGACTCGAGACGCGAGTCCCGGGATGAGGCGCGAGGGGGGCGGCGCGGGCTCATTGACGTGACGCATGGCCAGTCCGACCGGCGTCTCCGCGCTGAATGGCAGTTCGCCGGTGAGCATTTCGTAGGCCACGACTCCGGCAGAGTAGACATCCGAGGCCGGCGTGGCCATCAGCCCCTCCGCCTGCTCCGGGGCGATGTAGCCGACCGTGCCGAGTCCAGAACCCTGCTCGGTGAGGTCCGCGTCGGCCAATCCCTTGGCGATGCCAAAATCGACCAGCCGCGCCCGGCCATGCCCATCGACGAGGATGTTTCCGGGTTTGACGTCGCGGTGAACGTAGCCGCGGGCGTGAGCATAATCGAGCGCGCCGCCGATCTGCGCCAGTAGCTCCGCCACGTCGTCGGGGTGGAACGGCGCATCGGCGGCGATGATCTCTTTCAACGTCTGGCCGCGCACCAGCTCCATGACGAGGTAGGGCGTGCCGTCTTCGTCGCCCACATCGTGGACATCGATGATGTTCGGGTGCGACAGCGATGCCGCCGCGCGGGACTCGCGTTCGAACCGGGCGCGAAATGCCGGATCGGCGGCGTATTGCGGCCGAAGGGTCTTGATGGCCACGTCTCGGCCCAGGAGGAGATCATGGCCGAGAAACACGATGGCCATCCCGCCCTCGCCGAGGCGGCGGCCGACGCGATAGCGGCCATTGATGAGGGACTTGCGGCTGGATCATCATGCCCGCGTCTGCCACCGTCGCGCCACGAGACCCCCGCGGCAACCGCGAGTCGCTCCAATCATAACGATGGCGATACCGGCGGTCGTTCCGCCACCGGTCTGGCCATGATGACCCGGTCCCCGTTCCCGAGCAAGCCTGCCGCAATTGGGCGGCGACAAACTCGGCCCGTTCCGGATCGGTGAAAGGCGCGAAGTGCGTCGGACCCGCACCGGAGATCAGCCACGACGTCAGCGCCGGCATCACGCATCACGCCGGGGAGACGGGCCAGGTGCGGCGCGAGTGAATAGAGCGGCCTGGCAAAGACGTTGCCGAGCAGCGCCGAATCGAGCGGCAGGCGAGCAGCGATGCGTCCGGCCTGGGTTGCCACACGTTCGCCGTTGCTGAAATCTTCCTCCCCAAGCCGGGCGTACAGTGAGGCGGTCTTGTTTGGAAGCACCATCTTCGGCACGACCAGAACGAACCAGAGGTCTTCGGGAACCGGCAGCGACTCCAGGATCTCGCCACGACCACCACCCAGCGCACACCCGCCGTGGAGAAAGAACGGAACATCGCTTCCGAGCCCGGCCGCGATGCGATGCAGCGACTCGTCGGTGACAGACAGTTGCCACAACTCCCGCGCCGCGAGCAGGGTCGCCGCGGCATCGCTCGACGCCCCGCCGAGTCCCGCCGCGGCAGGAATCTTCTTGCGCAAATCGATCTGCACCGATCCCGGAAACGGGGTCTTCGCGTTCAGCGCCTTCAGAGCTCGAATCGTCAAATTGTCGGATCCGGAAAGCGCAGGATTGTCGCACCGCAACTCGAACTGCCCATCACCCGTTCGCTGGCCCGCCAGCCATCGCGGCCGCCGAGCTTCCCCCCTCTCCCATCGCAATGGGAGAGGGGGGCAGGGGGGTGAGGGCAGACAGCCGCAACCGATCACACCAAATCGATAGCCAGAAAAATCGTGGCAATCTCGTGAAACCCATCCTCGCGGCGTCCCAATGACCTCCAGCCCAAGATTCAGTTTGGCCGGGGCATCGGTCTCGACCCGACGCGGCGACGACTCGCTCACGCGGCTATAACGGCCGGCGGCGCGGATCGCGTCAGCGTCGACCCACTCGTCCACCGAAAGGGTCTCAGCGCGGCGGGTTGGAGCGATCACCGGATGCTTCGAGCCAGGCGGCAATGTCGCTTTTGGGCACGCTGGAGCACGTCGGCGATCGCATTGGCGACCTGCTTGCGCTTCTGGCGGAATCCGGCGTTGACGATCTTGAAGAAGAGGGGCTGCGATGCCTCGGGAAGCTGCAGCTCGTCACGCACGTCGAGGATCACCACGGCGGATTCGACCTTCGGAGGCGGGATGAAGACCTCGGGCGGGACGGTGAATGCCAGGCGCGGTTCGGCGAAGAACTGGGTGGCGACGCCCAGAATGCTCATATCCGGCGATTGCGCCGTCAGGCGCTCGGCGACCTCCTTTTGCAACATCACGGTGAGGCGACGCGGCTTGCGGGGTTGCTCGAGGAGGTGCCGCAGGATGGCCGTGCCAACCGAATAGGGCAGGTTTGCGACAACATCGAATTGCTCGCCCGACGGGATCAGCTCGTCGCTCGACAGCGCCAGAGCGTTGCCATGGACCAGCTCGAAACCGGACAGATCGCCGAAAGCGGCTTTGAGGTGCGCCGCCAGCGAGCGGTCGAGCTCCACGGCGACAACCCGTCCGGATTTGCGTAGCAATTCAGAGGTGAGGATGCCGAGCCCGGGTCCGATCTCGAGGATGGTATCGCTCTCGCTCACGCCGGCCTGGCGCACCATGCGCTCCACGAGACCGCGCTCGAACAAGAAATGCTGGCCCAGACCCTTGTTTGGGCGAATGCCCAGCTCAGTCATGAGCCGCGACCAATCCCGGCGCGAGACGGGGATCCGGCTCACGGGATTGACCGCGGTGCGATCCGTGGCTGGCTCCGTCGCGGTCACGTCCCGGCGTCGATGCCGGCGCCGTCCACGACCTCGCCGATCCGCCAGAGCGGGACGTTCTCGCGGTCGAACGCAGCCTGGAAGCCGGCGGCCTGATCCGAATCGACTGCGAAGAGGAGCCCGCCAGAAGTCTGCGGGTCGAAGAGGATCGTCTGCATGATCGGGTCGACACCCGATTCGAACCGAATACCGCCGTGCTCCTCGAAGTAGCTCCGGTTCCGCCCCAGGCCACCCGCGATATGCCCGGCGCTGGCATAGTCGAACGTGCCGGGCAGAAGTGGTACAGCGGAGACAGCGATCCGCAGACCGACGCCGCTCTTGTCGGCCATCTCGCTGGCATGGCCGAGCAGCCCAAACCCGGTGACATCGGTGGCCGCGTGGACGCCCCCCGCCCCGCGAGCCGTTTCGGCGGCGGCGCGGTTCAGGGTGAGCATCGACTCCGTGGCAGCCACCACGTGTGTCGCGTCGGCCTTCTCCCGCTTCAGCGCGGTGGCGACGATCCCGGTCCCGATCGGCTTGGTCAGAAAGAGGACGTCTCCGGGGAGCGCGCCGGCCTTCGTCCAGACCTGGTCAGGGTCGATGGTCCCGGTCACCACTAGGCCGAATTTTGGTTCCGCGTCGGTGACGGTGTGCCCCCCGGCGATGATGGCCCCCGCTTCCGCCACCTTCTCCGCCGCGCCCTGAAAAATGGCGGTAATCATGTGCGCGGGCAGGTCTTCCGGGAACCCGGCGACATTGAGCGCGAAGAGGACCGTTCCCCCCATCGCGTAGACGTCGCTCATGCTGTTGGCGGCGGCGATGGCCCCATACGTCCAGGGATCGTCGACGATGGGCGTGAAGAAGTCGACCGTCTGCACGATGGCCAGATTGGGCGCAATTCGGTAGACCGCGGCGTCGTCGCTGGTCTGCAAGCCGACGACGAGGTTGGGGTGGGTAGCGAGGGTCAAGGGACGCAGGACCTGCGCCAGGGCCGCGGGGCCCATCTTGGCCGCTCAGCCGGCACAACTGGCCAGCGTCGTCAGTCTGATTTCGTCTCTGGTCTGCACGGGATCGCCTTTGCGTCGAGGGCGCGAAATGAGCGCTGCTACTGGTCAGCGATGATAGGAACGACGCGCAGCCGAGTCAAACCGAGTCGACCCGCGGTTATAGCGGCGTGCGGAAGTCGTGTCATGCTGAGCGAAGCGAAGCATCTCGGCCGCAGGCCGCGTCCGTTCGCGAACGCCGAGATTCTTCGGCCTGCGGCCTCAGAATGACACATGTTTCGCACGCCGCTGTAATTGTGAGCGTATGAATCAGTGGCTTCCAGTGTCCTGCGATTCGTTGACACTGCTCGCCAATATTCCAGCGAGAGGCTCCGCCATTGCTATGAGCAAGGAAGCATTTGTCAGCGCGAGCAGGTGGCCGTCGGACTCGAGCACCTCGACTTCGGCAGCCGCGGCAGCTTTCTCGTCTGGATTTGACGGGGCTCCTCCGTTTAGTTCCCACACGCGAAAATCCTGATACTCGGTGACTCTGTCCTGAACGGAATCCTCTGCATACAAACCGATGAGGATGTTGACCCGATCATCGACCGGAGCGCCGCGCAGCTCGACCGCCGACACTAGCTCGCCATTGATCCCGAAGAGCGCCTGGTTGCCATCGACGAGCAGTTGCAGCGTGTTCTGGGCGCCGGGGGCAGTCTCGAATCCGCTGGCGGTACCCAGCCGCAACGCTTCGCCGGCATGTGTGGCGTACACGCCTTGCAGGGTATCGACCACGATGCGGACGTGCTCCTCGCCTGCGCCCCAGAACTGAAAGCCGAAATCGGCCAGCCCATCGGTGGTGTCGGGAACGGTGAACGTAACGGACGCCATGAACGCGGAAAGCGACGCCTCGAAAAAGACGATTTGCGCCTCATCGGCGTTCGTTTCGGTCATGCTGCCGGACCCGGGCCCAGCAACAGGCGCCTCAGCCTCCATGCGTGTTAGCGCCGCCATAAACGCCGCTTCATGGTCATCGATCGGCAGCGACTGAATTGCGGGGCTTGCCGATGTCGGTGTGCTGGTTGCTGGAACCGGCGTGCTAGTCGGTGGGACGGGCGTGCTGGTTGGCGGAAGCGGTGTGCTGGTTGGTGGGACCGGCGTGCTGGTCGGCAGAGGGGTGCTCGTTGATTCGGCAGTCGCGGTCGGTTGTGGGCTGCTGGTGACCGTGACAACTGGCGTCGTGGTTGCCGGCTCACCCGCGGTGGGGGCGACCGGCCAAACGGTGAAATCCGAGTAAGGAATTGCGCGGCCATGCTCTGTTGTTCTGACGAAGAAGCCAGATGCGACAAGAACGTCCGAGGGAGTGGCCGCGGGCAAGTCGATGCGGGTGACGAACTGCCCATTGACCCCGAGCCACGCGGCTGTCCCTTCCACCACGAGATCGATGGTGTTCGTCCCACCGGGCGTCGGATCGAATGAGGGCACGAAACCGCTCTCGGCAGCCACTGATCCCGGACCCTGCATGTACATCCATTCCCCGGTGGACTCTACGGAGACTTGCTGCCAACGGTCCGTTGTCTGATGAAACTGAATCCCGAAATCCCATGGCACGCCTGACGTTTGGGCTGGGTTGGTGAACATTGCGGTGGCCGAGAAATCGATCGTGGTGAGACCGGCGCCGGAGCGAGCAATGAACGCGTCGTCCTGCACGATTTCACCGCTGACAGGTCCGTTCAGTGGCGATGTGGCCTCCCGCGCGGACAGCAGTTCGGCAAAGTGCGCCGCGTCGGTCGACGATTCGGGGGAAGCCGATTCGGTCGGGGGCGGTGTCGTCGGGGTGGGCGAGCCAGGGGTGACCACCGACCAGACG
Organism: uncultured Chloroflexia bacterium; assembly: GCA_963762985.1. Lineage (GTDB taxonomy): Bacteria > Chloroflexota > Chloroflexia > Thermomicrobiales > UBA6265 > JACCXM01. The sequence continues at coordinate 40,184 of CAVXMK010000018.1, read as the reverse complement.
GTGAAGTCCGTATAGGCAATTGCTCTCCCCGGCTCGGTGGAGCTGGTGAAGTGGCCCGAACCGACCCACACATCCGAGGGCGTGCCCGGTGGCAGATCGACCCTGGTGACGAACTGGCCGTTGACACCGAGGAGTGCGGTGCTTCCTTCGACCACGAGATCGACGGAATTCGTTGCTCCCGGTGTCGGGTCGAACCCGGGGAACCTGCCGGACGCCGTAACGATGCTTTCCGGACCCGGGAAGGAATACCAGTTCCCGTTGGAGTCGATGATGAGTTGTTGCCACCGTTCCGTCGAACTGTGAAACGCATATCCGAAGTCCCACGATCGTCCCGTGAGTTGCGCCGGGTTCACGAGCGTTGCGCTGGCCGAGAAGTCGAGCGTGGTCAACGCGGCGGCAGTTCTGGTGATGGTTCCCTCTTCCTGGATGAGGTCGCCGGCCAGCGGACCGACAAGGATATTGCCGTCGTTGCGGAGGGCGATGCGCTCGGCAAAGCGCGCCGCGTCAACTTCCGCCGAACTCTCGGCGGTGGATGAAGGAGCAGGAGTTGCCGACGGGGACGGCGTTGGTATCGGGGTCGCCGTTGGCGGAACGGGTGTCGGGGTTGATGTTGGGGTTGGGGTTGGGGTTGGTGTTGGCGTCGGAGACCCAGCGAGGGGCCAGACGGTAAAGTCCGAGAACGGGATTGCGCGGCCATCTTCCGCGGTGGTGACGAAGTACCCGGAACCGACCCAAACGTCTGAAGGAATGGCCGGCGGGAGATCGACGCGGGTGACGAATTGGCCATTGACGCCCAGAAGGGCCGTTGTTCCTTCCACGATGAGGTCGAGCGTTGTCGAGCCGCCCGGAGTGGGATCGAACGTTGGCACCCTACCGGATGTGACGAAGTTTTCTTCGGGACGAATGGAGTATTCGCTCGCGTACCAGGTTCCGGTGGAGTCGACGAAGATGCGCATGTCCTTTTCAGCCGTCCAGTGGAAGAAGAACCCGAAGTCCCAGGATCGCCCGGTGATCTGCGCCGGGTTCACAAAGGTTGCGCTCGTCGAGAAATCGACCACCGTGAGCCCCGACTGCGAGGACGCGAGCGAACCTGCCGTCTGGAGTAGTTCCCCGGAGAGCGGTCCGCTTAATGGCGCCACGTCCTGGCGTGTGGCGAGCAGCGCCGCGAAGCGAGCCGCGTCCGCATCGAGATCCGTTCCCGGGGTGGATGGCGGGATTGTCGGACTTTCCGGCGTTGGTGACTCAGGCGAGGGCGCGATTGTTTCGGTCGGTGTTGCCGTGCTGGTCGCGGTCGCGGTATCGGTCGCCGGCGCCAGATCTGGCGCAGGAAACTGGTCTGGCGCGGCGGCTTGCAACAGGCTTTGCGCTGTCTCGATCGGAATGACCTGGACGAGCCCGCTGCCGGTACCGAGCTGCTCGATCTCTGCCGGCACCCCGATCAGGCTGCCTGACTCATCGACGACCGCACCGCCGCTCATGCCGGGAGAGGCGCCTGCATTCACCGTAATCCGCGGCACTCGGGCAGTGACCGACCCCGGAAACACCTGAATGGGCCGCGTTCTGGGAACCGGCGTGCAACCTTCTTCGCCTTCTGGTGCGCTGGCCGACTGCGGATAGCCGAACAGGTAGACGGATCTCACTCCGCTGGAGGATCCGATTTCGAGTGGCGTTTTGCCGATGGGAAGCTCATGGTCGATTCCCGGAAACGTGTCGCCGGTAATACGCAGCACCGCGAGATCTTCGACCGGGTCAATGGCTTCCCGGATCTGGCCGTTCTCGTCGACGACGGGCGCGCCATTCGCGTCCACCATTGGGGCTATCACTGCACGATATTCGCGATCCGGAGGGTATTCGTCGGCGTGATCGACGACCGAGACCGCGATCTCTGCGACGGCGATCTCCACATCCCGCCCGGGGAACTCTTCCTGGAGCGCGGCCTCCTGCGCCTCGGCGAAACCCTCGACGAGTTGGACACCTTCGACGACGTGACTGTTGGTGAGGATGATGCGGGCGTCATCCGAGACGATGCTCCCGCTCCCGAGAAAGCACTCGCGGAACTCCAAGGTCTGCCCCGCCTCGGTCTGGGTGACGATGGCGGACAGCATCACCGTGGAACTGGCGACCTGATTGACGGTGGCGTCGTCGATCTGCGCCAGCGCCGAAACCACCTGCATACCCGCGACAATCAGGATGAGCGCGGCGCCGAGCATCAGCCAGCGGCGGCCGCTGGTCCAGACGGATCGTGGCCGGCTCGTTACCGCGTGCCGCGTATGGCGATGGACGTGAAAGCGTCCCGGCAAACCGTCGGGATCGCGCTCGGGGTTCGGCGCGTCCAATTCACGCAACCTCCCCCGCCTGTGCCGAACCCGCGCAACCGAGCGGGGCGCCGCCGCCCTGAGCGACCGCGGCGCTATCTGGCGGCGCCGCGGAAAGCCCGGACGCCGCCAGCGCGCCAAACATCAGGACGGCCGGAACCTGTTCGCCTGCCTGCACGCGCAATGGTGAGTACGCCCCCGTGAGCACGTTGCCTCCCTCGCTCAACGCCTCGCTGCCGTTGACGACCGCCTGACCACGTAGGACCCACACGCCAACGGGTCCCGGGTAGCTCCGTTCCGCCAACTCGGCCGCCGCGTCGGTCCAGTTCAGGCACGCCGCGAAGAGGAGCGTTTCTTCCCGGGCAACGATCCCGGCGCCGCTGACGAGCAACTCTTCGTGGGCAATGAGCTCCAGCTCCTCGGGCAGCGGGTGCCAGGTATAGGGCGCATCGCTGGCGGCGGTGATCGGCAATTGACCTTTCGGGGGTAGCAGGCCGACCAACAGGACTTGCGCCGATTCGCCGCTCTCGTTGCGGAGTTTGACCAGCGTGTTCCGCTCGACGAGCAGCGATTCGCCTGGGACGAGCGCCTGATTCCTGCCGTTCCTGAAGACGTCTACCGTCCCGACTTCCACCCAGTAGAGCACCGGCCCGGCCGTTCGCCGGGTTTTTGATTCCACGTCGGCATTGAGGGTCACGCGCTCGATCGCCAGGTTGAACTCCGTTCCTTCCGGGAGCTCGAGCGCCGGACATGCGGCGAGGGCGGTGACTTCGATCCCGGCGGGCAGTTCGGCTGGAACCGCCGGCAGGATTGTTGAGCTGGCCGCGTCACCGCGTGGCGGACACGTTGCGCTTAAATCGGTCGCGGCACCGGTCGGCGCCGTCGCGGTTCCCAGCAGCAGGGCGACGACGAGTGCCGATGCAACCCAGCGCCCGATCATGGCGTTTCTCCCTGCGCCGCGCAAGCGCCTTCTCCAACAGCGTACGGGTCGAACGCCTCGGTGTCGGCATAGGCGAGGAGTGGGGCGCGTTGATTCAGCGCGTCGGAAGCGAGGTTAGCCGCGGACACGGGCTCGCCCTCCGGCATCAGAAACAGCAGCACGCGGAGCACCAGGCATCCGGTGCTGTCCGCCGGTAATTCCGGGTATTCGACGTTCAGCCAATGGACCCAGCGGTTCGTGCGAGTGTTACTTTCCAGCACTCCGTGCGGGACGAACTCGGGCTCGATGCGCTCGCCCGTCACGGCATCGAGCCACAGCGTGGCGACGAGCACTGGTTGCCGGTCGTAGCCGATCGCCTCGATATCGAAATAGATGGCGGTGCGCTCTTCGCGGTCCGCTATCGTGTGGTTGCGCTCGGCCACGACGGCGTTGGAGACCGTCAGTTTCTGCTCGGCCGGGGGCTCCCACGGTCGCAGCCACGGAAAGATGGCGAAAACCCAGACGGTGATGATCGCCACGATGGAAGCTGGCCCCGCCGAGGCCAACGTCGCGGTACCGGCCAGGAGCCCTGCAATCGCCTGGCGCCAACCGATGACGTGGTGGTGATGGGCGTCGCCGGAACCCGGGGGCGTCGCATCGGCGCCTTCGCCCGATGCCAACCGGGCATGGGGCAGCGTCGGCACATGCGCAGGCTCAGTGAGCGCGACCCGGCCAGGGGAGCCGTTCCGCGGTTCCGTGCCCAAATCGCCGCCATCGTTGGCGCTCGACATGACGAGACCTCGCCGGTTCGCCGGTCTCAATTCCAGGTCAGTGAAATGCGTTTGCATTGTAAACGATGGCGTTTTGGCTGGGCCGACGCGACCAGGGCCACGATACACAGGCAGTTACGGTAAACTCGCCCCTGGCGGGTATCGGGTGGCGCGATGCGGCTTGCCTCGCCTCCGAAAGGCCCAGCGGGACGCGAGCATGTCATGGATCGAAAAGGCACCCAGACCGCAGAAGGCGAAACGCTCCATCTGACGCCCGAGCCGGTGTGGCGGGCCCAGGTGCACCATGCCACCTACGAACCGGAGGCGTTCGCTTCCGAGGGATTCGTCCATTGCACCGACGGCGACGAGTTGCTCATCGCGGTCGCGAACCGCTATTATCGCGACGATCCCAGAGTCCATCTCGTCCTCGAAATCGATCTGGCGCGAGCGCAGTCGCCCGCGTACTACGAAGACGCCGCCTGCCACTTTCCCCACGTCTATGGACCGATCGCGCGAGAAGCTGTGACGCGGGTGCGCCGCGTGGAGCGCGCCGCTGATGGCACGTTCACGGCGATCGGCGATTCCGTGACCTAGCGGAGACGCGGCACGTGAGGTGCGTCTCAGTCCATGATTCCTCCAGCGGAGGGGCGCGCTGCTGAATCGACGCAAGAAGGATTCGAGGTCGGTTGCTGTTTGTAATTCTTGGCAGGGCGGCCTACCGCTGGCGGTGGGTCATTCTGGTGCTCTGGGTCTGGCGCTGCTCGTGGCGGTTCCCGTTCTTGCCGCGCGTGCCCGGGGTGCTGAAAGTCGGCGGGTTCTCGTCTCCGAATACGGAGGCCGCGCGAGCACGGGACGTGCTTCAGCGCGAGCTTGGATTCGCGCCGTCGACACTGCTGGTCATCTATCAGTCCGATACGCTCGCGGCTCGCGATCCCGCGTTTCAGCGCGCTGTCGAGCGATCGTTGGCTCGGGTGAGGACGCTGCCCGGCGTCACCGAAGTGATCCTCCCCGCGGCCGATCCCAACCTGATCTCGCCGGATGGCGATACGGCGTACGCCATCGTCGGGCTGTCCCAGGCGCCAGAGGAGGCGCAGCGGCTGGTTCCCGCGTTCGAGGCCGCGCTGGAACCGCAGGACGACGTTCGCATGTCGGTCGCGGGTGCGCCCGCGTTTTACCGCGACATCGAGACGGTCAGTCAGCGCGATCTGCGCCGGGCGGAGGTGCTCGTCTTTCCCATCGCGCTCGTCGCGCTGCTGCTGGTCTTCGGTTCCGTTGTCGCCGCCCTGATGCCGCTGCTGGTGGGCGCGGCCGGGGTCGCCCTGGTACTGGCCTCCATCTTCCTCGCCACCCGCGTCACGGACCTCTCCATCTTCGTGCTCAATCTGGCGACGATGCTCGGACTCGGGTTGGCCGTGGACTATTCACTCTTCGTCACCTCCCGCTTCCGGGAAGAGTTGGCGGGCAACGGCGGCGATGTCGCCAAGGCCGTCGAACGCACCATGGCCACGGCGGGGAAGGCGGTCCTTTTCTCCGGTCCACGGTGCTGATCGGGTTGATGGGGTTGTCGCTGTTCGACTTCATGTTCCTGCGCTCGGTCGGTATCGCCGGGGTGATCGTGGTCGCCTGGTCGACCGTGGCCGCGCTGACCCTGTTGCCGGCCCTGCTGGGGATCGTGGGTACGAATGTCGACCGCTTCGCCATCCGGTGGCGAACCCCGGCGACCGGGCCGGATCGTGGGTTCTGGGTTCGCCTCTCGCGGGCCGTGATGGCGCGGCCGTTTGCGGTCCTCGTCCCGACCCTGGCGTTTCTCCTGCTCCTGGGCACGCCATTCCTGCGCGCCAACATTTCGTCTCCGGACGCGACGATCTTGCCACCGGATCTGCCGTCCCGCCAGGCGTTCGATCTGATCGTGGCGGAGTACGGGGCGGGGGAAATTGCCCCGTTCTTCGTCGTGATCGAGGCGTCCGGAGACATCTTCACCACGGAGCGCCTCGGCGCGATTTACGACATTGGTGCCCGTTTGGCGAACGATCACGCGAATCACGCGCGTGCAGATCCATCGCGCCACCGACGCTGCCACGGGAGGAAGCCATCGGCGTCGCCCTGCTGCAACGGGGACTGATTCGGCTGGGGATCGACACCGGGGCCGGGCGATTGGCCAGCGATAACGCGGCGGTGATCGTGGCCTACACGCCGTTCTTGCCGAACAGCGACGAGAACAAGGCGTTGCTTGCCGAACTGCGAGCGCTGCATCCGCCAGGGCTGACGGTGATGGTCGATGGTGGCACGGCCGAGATCGTCGATGTCGTCGCGGAGATGTATGCCGAGTTCCCGCGCGCCATCGCGCTGGTCGTCGCCGCGACCTACCTCGTGCTGCTCGTGCTCTTCCGCTCGGTCCTCTTGCCGCTGAAGGCGATCCTGATGAACGCGCTTTCGATTGTGGCGTCCTATGGCGCGCTGGTCTGGGTATTTCAGGAAGGCAACCTGAGCGGCCTGCTCGGATTCACCGGCCTCGGGTTCGTCGAGGCGTCGCTGCCGGTGATCATGTTCTGCGTGCTCTTCGGGCTGAGCATGGACTATGAGGTCTTCTTGCTATCGCGCATCCGGGAGGAGTGGGAGCGCACGGGGGATAACGCGCGCGCGGTGGCCGTCGGGTTGCAGCGGTCGGGCCGCATCATCACCTCGGCGGCCCTGCTCGTCGTCGTCGTCGCCGGGTGCGTTCGTCACGGCGGAGGTGGTGATTATCAAGGCGCTGGGGTTCGGGATCGCCCTAGCCGTCTTCCTCGACGCGACGATCGTGCGGGCACTGCTGGTGCCATCGACCATGCGGCTGCTGGGGGATTGGAACTGGTGGTTGCCGGCGCCGCTGCATCGGTTGCTACCCGCTCGAACGCTCGTGGAGGAGTCCGCGTGAAGGGTTGGTTGCCGTTTTTCCGCTCATCGTGTGTGGTGAGACTCATTGCATGTCTCCTGCTCTTCGGCGTAACTGGGCCGGCGACCGCCAGCCAGGGGACGCCCGTTGCCGATGCGCCGATCCCAATCGAGTTCCCGCGCGACGATGGGCCACACGATTCCGGCATCGAATGGTGGTATTTCACGGGGCATCTCTTTACGGCAGGCGACGAACGCTATGGATTCGAGTACGTCATTTTCCGCGCCCGCGACGGCAATCTCGAAGGCTACATCTCGCACTTCGCCGTGACGGACAATACGCGGGACCGTTTCAGCTACGACCAACGGCTCCTCGGCGCTCCCGGGGTGCGCGGCGACGCCGCCCCGCTCGATCTCGACGTGAACGGCTGGACCATGCGGGGTGGCGATGGGGTGTTTTCCCTGGCGGCGGACATGACGGACTACGCGATGGTGATCGAGACGGCGACCACCAAACCGGCCGCTCTGCACGACGGGGACGGGTACATCGACTACGGAAATGGGACATCGTCCTACTACTACTCGTGGACGCGCCTGGACGTCTCCGGCGAGATCGATACCGGGTCGGGCTGGGAGCCAGTCACCGGCACGGCCTGGATGGACCATCAGTGGGGCGATTTCGCCACCTACCAGGATGGAGGTTGGGACTGGTTCGCCATGCAGCTCGCAGACGGGACGGACGTCATGCTCTATCTCATTCGCGACGCCGCCGGCGAGGCCCTGCGCGTCGACGGCTCGATCGTCGCACCCGAAGGGGACCTGACCGTGCTCGGCGAGGGCGATTTCATGGTGACCCCCATCGGGGAATGGACGAGCCCGGCGACAAACACGACATATCCCTTGGGATGGGTGCTGGAGATCCCCGGCCACGGGTTGACGATGACCGTGACTCCGACGCTCGCCGAGCAGGAGCTTGACACGCGGCAGACCACAGGAGTGATCTACTGGGAAGGCGAAGCGTCCGTCGAGGGGGACTATCTCGGCGAGCCAGTTGCCGGGCTTGGCTACGTGGAGCTGACCGGGTACGCACCGTACGTGCCCGTCGACCTGGCAACGCCGCTGTCAACCCCCCAGACCTGATCGCGAGGAGGTGAGCGCAAAGCGATGGCATCGCGACAACCCCAACCGATCGACATTCCTGGCCTCGATATTCGCCAAAGCTAAGCGGTACAGTCGGACGCGGCTGGCCGTGCTGCTGGCTTCCACGCTCTGGTCCGTGGCACGCCTGGTCTGGTTCGCCTCCGACGGCCGCGCATCACGCCTCCGGTCGTCAATCGAGGAGAAGACGCCAGATGCTCGTCTGACCACACCGGTCTTCTGCCATCGCTGGCAACAGTGCTCTCCTGGTTGTCGAGCTTGCCAGTCTCCTTCCTGGGCGGGTACGTCGTCGAGCGGCGCTTCGGGCTGACCCGGCAACCATTGCGCGGATGGTTCGGCGACCAGGCGAAGGGGCTGCTGCTGGCGGTCGCGTTGCAGGCGCCGCTCGTCAGCGCCGCGTACGCGGTGATGCGGCGTCGACCGCGGGACTGGTGGCTGGTGCTCTCGGCGGCTTCCGTGCCGCTCGCGGTGGTACTCAGCAATCTGGCGCCGACTCTGCTCATGCCGCTGTTCAACACCTTCGAGCCCCTGCGCGACGAGGAGCTGGCCAAACGCATCCGCGCCCTCTCGGAGCGCGCCGGGGTGCGGATCAGCGATGTCTACGAGATGGACATGAGCCGCCAGAGCGAGAAACCGAACGCCATGTTCACCGGGCTGGGCAACTCCAGGCGCATCGTGCTGGGCGACACGCTGCTGGCGCAGTTCAAGGACGACGAGGTCGAAGCGGTTGTCGCCCACGAGGTCGGTCACCAGGTGCACGGCGACATCTGGTGCCTGATCGGGTTCGGCGCTGGCGCCGGGTTTGGCGCGGCGTGGCTCCTTTACCGCCTCGCCCCGCCGGTATTGCGGCGCACTGCTCATCGTACCGGGGTCAGTGCTCTCGGAGACGCCGCTTCGTTGCCGATCCTGGCACTCCTCATGACCGTGCTGGGATTCATACTGATGCCGATCCAGGCGGCGTTTAGCCGGGCGATTGAGCGCCGCGCCGACCGCTACGCCCTCGATTTGACCCGCGACGGCGCCGCGTATGCCCGCGCCATGGAGCGGCTGGCCGCCCTCGCTCTCTCCGACCCCGACCCCCCACGGCCAGTGATCCTCATGCTCTATTCCCACCCTCCCATCGCCGACCGCATCCGTACCGCCCGTGCCGCCGAGCGCCATCTCCAGACCCATAGCCCATAGCCCATAGCCCATAGCCCAGTAGCTCAACCGGGGGTGACACGGAGGCCATGGTGTGCGTAAACTGGCCTTCCCGCACTGAGCCGGCTGGGCCACCGCGGATCGGGGACTACCAAGCTCGATGATCGCCATGCCCTGACCGAGGGTCAGCCAGCCACGCCCATGCGGGAACACGACGCAACGCCCGACGAACGTTCGGCGCAGCGATCGCTGCTGGTGAGGGGACGGGGACAGCAGTGGGTGCGGGAGAGTACGCCATCACGACCGGCGAGGCGTTCACCTGGAAGAGCGACCGCGCCGAGGTTCGGCTTTCACAGGTCAGCGACGGCTGGATCGTCGAATATTCCACGGTTGGCCGCTTGCTCGGGCCGCCACAGGTGCTCCACCATGCGCGACACCGGGACGCCAAGCACGCGGCTTGGGATCTCATGTCGCGGGTCCAGGCCGCCTGCAAGGACGACGAGGTGGGGATGCGCGCCGGACTTTCGGCCGCCCAGTGGATCAAGGCGCGGCCGCACTTCGGCGAAATGGCCCGATGATCACGAGACGACGGTAACCGGAGCAGCTTCCGGAACATCATGCCCGAGCTTCCTGAAGTCGAGACGATCCGGCGTATCGTGGAGCACGAGCTCGTTGGCTTGACCCTGGTAGGCGTCGAGCTGACATTGCCCAAACTGCTCCGCGACTCGCCGATTCCCGATCTCGGGCTCCTGGTTGGCCGGACCCTGCTGGGCGCGGAGCGGCGCGCCAAGGTTCTGGTCACGCGCTGGTCAGGCGACCTGAGTGTGCTGACGCACTTCAAGCTGGCCGGGCAGCTCGCCGTACTCAGACCCGACGGGCGGCGGGTGGTCGCGGGGCACCCGGTCCCTGATCCGGAAGGCGACCTGCCCCATAAGTCGACGCACCTGACGCTGGCATTTGGCGACGGCACGATCGTCTACTACAGCGACCTGCGCCAGTTCGGCTGGTGGCGGCTGATGCCGACCGACGACGTCGATGCGGCGCTGGCCGCGTTCGCGTTCGGCCCGGAAGGCACCGGTGGAGACGGGTTCGACCGGGACGCGCTGGCCGAACGGCTGGGTCGGCGCCGCATCGCCATCAAACCCGCGCTGCTCGATCAACGCGTGGTAGCGGGACTCGGCAACATCTACGTCGACGAGGCGCTGCACCGGGCGCGCATCCACCCCGGCCGGCCGGCAAACAGCCTCTCGCCTGACGAGGTGACCACCCTGCACGAGGCCATCGGCTGGGCGCTGGAGCGCGGGATCGAGCAGGGCGGGGCGGATATCCGCCGCGGCAAGGCGTACCCCCGCGACGGCTTCCCCGCGGTCCATGCCCGCCAGGACGAACCGTGTATGGCGTGCGGTACGCCCGATCGTCAAGGTGAAGCTTGGCGGACGCGGCACCTATTATTGCCCGGTCTGTCAGCCCGACCCGTCCCCCTGAGGCCCGTCTAGTAGCGCACCGGCGAGTGCGGTCAGCGCGGCGCCCGCGCCCGCGCGAACGACGACGTCGGCCAGGGGATCGAGCGACGTCGGCTCATTGTTGATGATGGCCAGTTTCGCTCCTGAGGCCACCGCGACTTCAGGGATGCGGGCCGCGGGTTGGACGACCAGCGAGCTGCCAACCACCAGCATCAGGTCGCTGTTCCGGGCCGCGGCGAAGGCACGGCTCAGTGGTTCCTCCGGGAGGGCCTGCCCGAAGAGCACCGTGGCGCCGCGAAGCATCCCGCCGCAGACGACGCACAGCGGCAGCGGCTCGGCGTGCAGCCGCTCCTGGACCTCGTCCGCCGGCCAGGTTGTGCCGCAATCGAGGCAACGCACCTGATGCGCGGTGCCGTGCAACTCCAACGTGCGGCCAGGGTCGCTGCCGGCTTTCTGGTGCAGTCCGTCGATGTTCTGGGTGACGATCGTGGAGAGGAGCCCGGCCGCCTGCAATCGGGCCAGGGCGACATGACCGGCATTTGGCTCCGTATCGCGCAGCTCGGGGTAGCGGTCTCGACGCTCCGACCAGTATCGGCGGCGGGTCTCGATATTCTCCACGAAATCACTCAGGGTCGGCGGCGCGTTCCGTTCCCAGACGCCGCCCGGACCGCGGTAGTCCGGGATGCCGGATTCGGTACTGATCCCGGCCCCGGTAAACGCGACGATATTTCGCGCCGGGCGCGCCAACTCGATCAGTGCGCGGATCGCGGGATTGGACTCAAAGTTCTCGTCGAGGTTCCGCAACAATTGGCTGCTCAAAAACTCACGCTTTCCGAAGACTTCCAGATGTGTGCCGAGCGGTCACGCTCGGGCTTGTGTCCGTACAGGCCGGATGGTACGATGCCCTCGTCGGAGCAATCCACATTCCCCGCCCAAGTCGCGAATCTGGCATCTCACCCCGTATCGATCTTTTCCGAGCGCGCCCACGACATTGGCCGCGCTGGCACAGGTGGGAAGTTGAGGCCGCGTCATGATGATCTCCCAGCCGGCATGGCTCTGTCTCGAAGCCACCTGGCAGCGGCTGTGGCGGCGACGGCTCACCGACGCCGAAGCAGATCGCGTGCCCGATGCGCCGCTTCAACTGCCGCCGGTGGCCAGGAAAGCCGAGGACGTGCCGAGGACCGAGGTGGCCGTCGCCGCCGATACCGCTCTGGCGACCCAACCCGATCTTTCGTCCGAGAATGCCGGGACGGCAAGCGGACCGTTGACAGCCTCGGAGCGCCGGGCACGGGCCGCCGCCTTGCGCGCGCTGGCGCTCAGCCGGGGTCGGCGCTTCGACGGTGCGCGGGCGGCGTTTACCGACGCGGCCCTGCTCGACCCGGCGCTCGATCTGACGCGTACCCCTGCCTTCTGGAAGCTGGAGCGCGCCGCCCACGAAGCCGCGATCGACGCCTACGAGGCGGCCGGGCGTGACCGGGACGCGGCCGTCTTGCGCGCCCGTGTGCGCAGCACCTTCCGTCCCAAGGCGTTGCGGCCACGACAGGAACCCGTCTTCAGTCCGTAAAACTGATTCCGGATGAAGCTTCCGCCAGCTTTGGCAACCCGGTCGCCGACAACAAGCCCCTCTCCCACCGCAGTGGGCCGGGTACCCTCTGGGTGGCGGTTGGGGTGAGGGTCGTTCGGCGGGCGGAAGCGATCACCCGGAAACCGCCTTCGTCGGTATCACACGATGGTGAGGCTTGGGCTCCTTGCGCAAAGGTCATAACGGGTTCTCGGGCCATGACCCCGACGGTTCGGTACCCGGCGCGTGGCCGGGTACCGCCGTTCGGTCGGTCGCTGCCGAGGATTTCCGGCTCACCCGCGACCGGGGGGTGAGCGTCGGGAGGAGAAAAAGAGGAGGCGTCCATCCCGGCGGATTTTCGTCGCAACCTCGACGAACGCCCTACTGAGGAATATGGGGTTGTACGTGCCAGGCGACCGGCTAACGTCGCCCAAGGCGTCTTAGTTGGAACGCTGACGCACAATCCGCGCCAGCGGGGCTCGCGTCCGCCTGCGGACGGCGCCCAAAGCCTTGCAAATCCGTGCGCGGCTCCGTCGCTTGGCGCACCACTCGATTAGCGGTTGGCAGGGTGGAAGGATACTCGGATCGCCTCCAACGCGCAACGTCCGTCGACAGTTCAGGCGACAGTCGCTCCTCCCGAGCGCTGCCCCCGAGCCGTGGCGGCACGATTGGAGAGCGCCGCCGCAATGGCTTCCAGCCGGTCGGGATTGACCGAGTAGTACTTCGCACCCCGGCGCAGGTCGACTGTCACGATTCCGGCGCGTTCGAGCTGGGCGAGGTGGCGCGACACGGCCGATTGCGCGACCCCGAGACGCCCCACGATCTCCTGGGCGTATAGCTCGTCTTCGAGGAGCAGATCGAGCATCCGCAACCGGGTGGGGTCGGCCAGCGCCCGCGCGGCTTCGAGGATGTCTGGCTCGGCGGCGGCCGGTGGCGGCCCCGTGTCGGAGACGAAATCCGTCGCCGCGTCCCGCTCCCGGGAGCGGCCGATGAGCTGCGGCGCCGCGAAAAAAACGACGAGGTCGGGTTCGTAAGCGATGTAGCTGACGAACTCGCCGAGGTGGGCCGACGGGCAGAACGCGACACGGGTGATCGTGGGTGGCGGCCGGTCGAGCACCTCGGGAACACGTTGACCGGTGAGGGCCGCGTAGGCTTCCGCAAAACCGCGCTCCGCGAAGACCTCACCGCGACTGGCTGCTTCCCGGAGCAGCGGCGCTTCGGTCGCGCGGGCATCGCGGTAGACCGCGTTCCACACCCCCTCGTACATCGCGATCGTGCGCCGCTTGAGCACCGCGGGATCGGCAATCAGCGCCATCACCTCATCCAGCTTGGCCGTGGTCAACGCCGGGAGAAGTGCCCGCCGCCACGCCTCCTCGTCCGTCCGGGGACCTCCAGCGCATCTCCCGGTCGGCATGGACACGTTGCAGCGCGTGCTCGACCATCTCCCGAAACTCGGTGTCGGGAAGTGCCCGCATGAATGCGATCAGGTCATCGAAGCTCGCATCGTGCCGGTCCCGTCGCAGCGGCTCGAAGCGCATGACCGGTTCCTCGGCATAGTAGAGGAGCCGTCCGGAGAACCCGTGCAAAAGGTCGAGGTCGGCGCGGACACTATCTGGCAGGCGGGTCGCGGGCCTCGATGAGCCAGGGATCAAGACCGCTGCCGGGAACCGCGCGGTAGAGGAGAGAGAGCACCGACACCAGATCGAGCGGCAGCGACACCGCCGTTTCGATGCGGAGAGCCGGTTGCCCGGCGACGAGCTCACCCATGCGGGGTCGGCTCTGGCGGCGGATGCGCGAGGTTCATCACAGAATCATAATATCTCACTGGGGCGATTGCGACCGGCTCGCCGCGCGGGCGGTGCGCTGAGCATAATGCGCTGGGCTGAAGGCGCGGTTACCAGACAGGAGTTGCCATGTCCGTGGGGGGGCTGACCAGCACCGATCCGCTCTGGTTCAAGGATGCGGTCTTTTACGAAGCGCCGGTCAAATCGTTCTACGATTCCGACAACAACGGCATCGGCGATTTCCGGGGCATGGCCGAGCGGCTCGACTACATCAAGAACCTGGGCGTCGACTGCATCTGGCTGCTGCCGATGTACCCCTCGCCGTACAAAGATGACGGCTACGACATCTCCGACTTCGTCAGTATCCACCCCGAGTACGGCACCGTCTCCGACTTCAAGGCGCTCCTGGACGCCGCCCACGAGCGCGGACTCAAGGTGATCGCCGATCTCGTCGTCAACCACACCTCGGATCAGCACGCCTGGTTTCAGGAGGCGCGCAAGGATCCGGAATCGCCCTACCGCGACTACTACGTCTGGGGCGATGATCCCACCCGCTACGCCGGACGCGCGCATCATCTTCATCGACACCGAGGTTTCGAACTGGACGTACGACCCCGAGGCGGGGCAGTACTTCTGGCATCGGTTCTTTAGCAATCAGCCTGACCTCAACTACGAGAACCCGGCGGTGCAGGAGGAGATGCTCAACATCGTCCGCTTCTGGCTCGACATGGGTTTGGACGGGTTCCGCTGCGACGCGGTGCCCTACCTGTTCGAGGCAGAAGGGACGATCTGCGAGAACCTCCCGGAGACTCACGCTTTTCTGCAGCGGCTACGGCGCATGGTCGACGAGGAGTTCCCCGGCAAGATCCTGCTGGCCGAGGCCAACCAGTGGCCCGAGGATGTGGTGGCGTATTTCGGAACGCCGGAGGATCCTGAGTTCCACCTGGCGTTCCACTTCCCTCTGATGCCGCGCATGTTCATGGCCATCCGTCGTGAAGACCGTATTCCCATCGTCGAGATCATGACCCGCACCCCGGCCATCCCGGAGAACGCGCAGTGGGCCATCTTCCTGCGCAACCACGACGAACTGACGCTCGAGATGGTGACGGACGAAGAACGCGACTACATGTACTCCGAGTATGCCAAGGACAAGGAGATGCGCCGCAACGTCGGCATCCGACGGCGCCTGGCCCCGCTGCTGGAAAACAGCCGGCGCAAGATCGAGCTGATGAACTCGTTGCTCCTCTCGCTTGCCGGGGAGCCCGGTCATCTACTACGGCGACGAGATCGGGATGGGGGACAACGTCTTTCTTGGCGATCGCAACGGGGTGCGCACCCCGATGCAGTGGTCGAACGACCGCAACGGCGGCTTCTCCCGCGCCGACGCGGCGCGCCTCTACGACCCACTCATCACCGATCCGGTCTATGGTTACCAGGCGGTGAACGTCGAGGCTCAGGAGCGGCTGCCGACCTCGCTGCTGGAGTGGATGCGGCGCATGATCCGCGTCCGCAAGAAATTTCGCGCCTTCGGCCGGGGTACGCTGGAGTTCCTCAACGCCGACAACCGCAAGGTGCTGGCCTACGTGCGCGCCTACGGTGACGAGGTGATACTCTGCGTCGTGAACCTCTCCCGTTTCGTGCAGCCGTCGCAGCTCGACCTCAGCGCTTACGACGGTTGGCAGCCGATCGAGCTGATCGGGGAGACGCCCTTCCCGCCCATCGGCGAGCTGCCGTACTTCCTGACCCTCGGCCCGCACAGCTTCTACTGGTTCCGCCTTGAGCGCCCAACGGCCGGATGAATCAGGGAAACGAGCCGGGAGCCACGGGACAGGAGTGGTCCGCGTTAGTCGCTGCGCTTGTGGCGGCTCTTCCGGCCTGGCTAGAAACGCGGCGCTGGTTCGCCGACAAGGGGCGCGCCATCGCCGCTGTCGAGATCGAGGACACCCTCGTCGAGGCGGTCGACGACGACAGGCTCCTGCTTGCAATCGCGCGAGTCTCTTTCCGCGACGGCGACGTTGCTCGCTATCTTCTCCCGCTGGCGTGGACCGAACGCGTCGATGATATCCCCGTCATCACCCCCGCGGCCATCGGAAACGTTGCGGGCGGGTTCATCGAGGCCGTGGATGCTCCCTGGTTCGGCCGCTGGTTGATCGGAGCTATGGACGGGATCAAGGGCGGGGCGGAGAACGATTGGGTATTCGCACCCCACCCGCCGACACGAGAGATCCTGGCCACCGCGCGGAACAGGCCGGCCACGATCATGCGCGCGGAGCAGAGCAACACATCTCTGCGCTACGGCGATGTCCTGATGGTCAAGCTGGTGCGGCGGCTGCAATCAGGCCCAAATCCCGACGAGGAGATGCTGCGCGCCCTGGCCGAGGTCGGGTTCGACCGCGTGCCGCCCTATGCCGGCGGGGCATCCTGGCGCTCTGCCGACGGTGAGACGTATCCCATCGCCTTGGCGCAAGCATTCGTTCCCAACCTCGGCGACGGTTGGTCCTGGCTGCTGGCCCGATTGCGGGAGTTTCCCGAAGCCGCTGTCGGGACGGCGCTCGACGACAGGTCACCGGAATGGCTGCTGGGGCGGCGCACGGCCGAACTCCACGTGGCTCTGGCCCAGATAAACGAGCCCGGATTCACTCCCGAACAGGTCAGCGCCGCTGACTTCGCATCCGATGTCCACCGCGTGACGTCCGCCGTGGAGCACACCGTTTCACTGCTGAGAGAGGGTGCGGAACGTCTCCCCGTATCGCTGCGCGGGGCGCTGCCCGCAATTTTCGATGGGCTGAGAGGCGCGTCCTCGCGGGCAGAGGGTTTTCGCGAGGAAGCAGGGACCCAGCGCATTCGCGTTCACGGCGACTACCACCTCGGGCAAACCCTGCGCACCCCCGACGACGACTGGATCATCATCGACTTCGAGGGCGAGCCGGCGCGCCCCGTGTTCGAGCGGCGACAGAAGACCTCGGCGCTCAAGGACGTCTCCGGCATGCTGCGGTCGTTTGCCTACGCGCGCGGCGCGGCCGAACGAGAATACCAGGATGCCACCCGTGAACCGGATCGCGCGCGGTTTTCGGCCTGGGAATCCGCCGCGAGGCGGGCATTTCTCAAGGGGTATCGGGACGCCATCCGCAACGCGGCAGCGCCGCTCGTCCCCGCCGACGACGAGGCATTCCTGGCCGCGCTCGGAGCCTGGGAAGTGGACAAGTCACTCTACGAAGTCGCCTATGAGGTGCGGAATAGGCCGGACTGGGTGGAATTGCCCCTGCGCAGCCTGCTGCCGAATCTCGCCGCGCCCGAAACGAACTAGCCAGCCGCCGCAACCACCACCGCACCAGCCTTGCCCTGCCGCGGCGCCCATTCCCGGTAATCGATGGTTGGGAACGGGTTGTCGCGTTCACGCAGCGAGGCCAGGAACGCCTCGTCTTCCGCGGACCAGCTATCGTCCTCGGCGAGGGACGCGAGCTGATTGAAGCGGTCCAGGTGCTCCTGGAAGCGCTCGACGGCGTACTCCCTGGCTTGCAACGTGGTGACCAGGAAGGGCCAGTCGCTGCTCTGCAGCAGCAACAGCTCGCGCGCCGTCTGGTTCAGGATCTCGCGGTGCATCCCGTCCGCGGCGGGGAACTGGGCGGCCAACGTTTCCATGCGCTGCTCCGCGCCGTGAATGAGGGGCCACAACCACTCCGTGTCGTCGTTGAGCCAGGTGTAATGCCCGCCGCCGGCGCCCCAGCTCGATTCGGGGAGGGACAGCACCTGGTCCGGCGGGTGCTGCTCGACGATGCGGCTGGCGGTGATCATCTCGACCGCCGGCCGCGCCGCCAGTCCGCGCAGCACGGCCTTCAACCAGTCGACGCCCTCGAACCACCAATGGCCGAAGAGTTCCGTGTCGTACGAGGCGGTGATGCTGCCGAAACCACCGGTGCGGTCGTGGTAGTCGCGCAGTTGCTCCTCGATGAGGTGGACATAGTGGCTGGCGTGACTCGCGACCTGGTCCGCCGCGCGGTCGGGGCTGTAGGGCTCCTTGCTGCCCAGGTCGACACCGGATCCGCTCACCCGCCAGTACTGCATGCCGGATTCGGCGTCCTTGCGGTGGAACTCGCGGTAGACGAAGTCCCCCGGGTACCCGAATGTCGCCGACCAGACCTGCTGCCCGGTGCGCTCGTGCCGGGCCAAAACGGCCACTTGTCCCGGCGCATCGCCGACCCAGTAGGGGCGTAGCGACGTTCCCGGTTCGAGCTGCTGGTCCCCCGCCGGCTGGGTGACCGCCGCGGCGTAGCGGCGGGCGATCATGCCGTAAGGCCCGACCGTGCCGGGAACTGCCATTCCGACCGGACGACCGCCTTCGACCGTATGGGTTTCGCTGAAAAAGACGAGCAGCCCTTCCTCGGCCAGAAACGATTCCAGCCCCGGTCGCCGGATGGTTTGCCCGTTCTCATCCTCTTCGATAGCCGGGCGGTAGGCGCACTCGGGTAGCCAGATCGCGGTGGGCGCTTGCCCGAAGTGCCGGCGGTAGGTTTCGACGCCGGTACGCAA
This sequence comes from uncultured Chloroflexia bacterium, assembly GCA_963762985.1. Taxonomy (GTDB): domain Bacteria; phylum Chloroflexota; class Chloroflexia; order Thermomicrobiales; family UBA6265; genus JACCXM01. The sequence goes on along the minus strand of CAVXMK010000018.1, from coordinate 21,673 downwards.
CTGCCCGTGGATGGAGGAGTCGCGCGAGAGGAGGGGAAGGTATCCGTGGGTTGCCGCGCTGGTGGCGAGCTCGATGAACCCTTCGTCCTGCAACGTGCGGAACGCGCCAAGCAGATCCTTGCCGAAGCGGTCTTGAAACGAGGTGAGCACTCGAGCGTACCAGTGGTGATAGAAGCGCGCCAGATCGCGGAACGTTTCGTCTCCCGCCTGCTCGAACCGCTCGACGTCCTGGGCGGCCTTGGCCGCGCGCTCGGCCGCGTAGTTGACGAAGTGGTCGACGATGAGGGGATCAGCCAGTTGCTCGGCCAGGACCGGGGTGATCCCAATCGTCAAGCGATAGGGGACGCCCTCTTCGCGTAAATCGTAGAGGGCATTGAGGAGCGGCACGTACGTCTCGGCGATCGCCTCGTGCACCCACTCTTCGCCGTGCGGCCACATGCCCGCCTGCCGAGCATACGGGAGGTGGCTGTGCAGCATGAAGGTGAACGCCCCTACCGGTGAATCCATGTCGTTCCTCCCGTGATCGCCATCGGCGTGCTCGTGCAATTGTGGCTCAATCATGATCTACAGTGCCGGGAATTGTGTCGCGGACCCACAGCGGATGGGCCGTGCCGGGCACGGTGTAGTCGAACGGATCGTGCCCTTTGGGCGGCTTGATCGGTCCGGCTCGCCCGTAGGTTTCGGTGAGTTCGCGCAGGCCGTCCGCCAGGCCTTCGTGCAACTGGTGCGGCGCGTATCGCCACGCCCAGTTGCCGTCGGGTCGTCCTGGCGTGTTCATGCGCGCGTCGTCGTCGAGGCGCATCACATCCTGCAGGGGCGCAATGGCCTGGTCGGCCACCGAGGCAAGCGCGGTTCGGATGAAATCCCACGCAATATCGCTGCCATCGCGTCCCAGGTACCGCTGGACACTGCTCCGCATCCCATCGCCGAGCGAGCGAAACCAGCCGCTGGTGGTCTGGTTGTCGTGGGTGCCGGTGTAGACGACGGAGACGGGGTCGTAATTGTGCGGCAGATAGGCGTTGCCCGGCCCGCTGTCGAAGGCGAACTGAAGCACCTTCATGCCGGGAAATCCCAGCTCATCGCGCAGCGCCAGAACGTCGGGCGTGACCAATCCCAGGTCTTCGACGATGAAGGGGAGCGGCCCGAGAGACGTCTCCATGGCGTCGAAGATGGCGCGACCGGGACCCGGCTCCCAGTGGCCCGCGGCGGCGGTCGGCGCGTGCGCGGGCACAACCCACGAGGCGGCGAAGGCGCGAAAGTGGTCGATGCGCAGGATATCGACCTGGCGCAGTGCGGCCCGGACGCGCTCGGTCCACCAGACGTAGCCGGTCTCGGCGTTGCGCTCCCAGTCGTAGACCGGGTTGCCCCAGAACTGGCCTTCGGCGGTGAAGGCGTCCGGAGGAACACCGGCAACCTCGGTCGGACGACCTTCTGCGTCGAGACGGAACAGATCCCGGTTCGCCCAGACATCGGCGCTGTCGTACGCGACGAAGATCGGGATGTCGCCGACCACCTGGATCCGGTGTTCGTTGGCGTAGCGTCGCACTTCGCCCCATTGCTGGGCGAAGATGAACTGGACGAACTCGTAAAAGCGGATCTGATCGCGCAGACGTTCATTGGCCGCGGAGAGCGCCGTCGGCTCGCGCAGCGCGACCTCCGCCGGCCAGGCGGTCCAGGCAACCCCGCCATGAGCCTCTTTCAGGGCCATGAAGAGCGCGTAGTCACCCAGCCAGGCCCCCTGTTCCGCGCAGAATTCGTCGAACGCTGGTCGCAAGCCCTGTCCCGCGCCACGGCGAAAGCGGTCGAAGGCTTCGCGCAGGAGCGGTTGCTTGTAGGCGCGGACCTCATCGAACGCGACATGCGAGGTGGGGAAGGGCGGCGGATCGTCGAGTCGCGACCCATTGAGAAGACCGTCACCGACCAGCCAGGGCAGGGAAATCAACAGCTCGTTGCCGGCGAAGGCGGACGGAGAGGCATAGGGAGAGTTCCCGAGACCGATCGGTCCGAGCGGCAGGACTTGCCAGAGGGTTTGCGCTCCCCGCGCCAGCCACTCGACATAGCGAAAGGCTGGCTCGCCGAGATCCCCGATGCCATGGGGACCGGGAAAGGAGGTCGGGTGACAGATAACGCCTGCCTGGCGCGTTCGGATCATCTTCGCTTCCCACCGGGATGACTGTCTCAAGCGTCCCGGGCCGCGGAAATCGGCGCGTATCGGCCAGGACGCGACTTTTGTGCCAACGGATCAGGGCAGATGCTATCGCTCGCCACGAACGGCGCGGAATCGCTCCCGGCACGTGGCTATGGTCTGCCGCGTCTCTGCGAGCTCATGCCAGCCCAGCACCTCGGTCTGCTTGGGCTCGAGCAGCTTGTACGTGTCAAAAAAGGTCTCGATCTCCCGCAGCCAGTGGTCGCCTATGTCGGCCAGGGTCTGCACGTGGTCGAAGCGAGGATCGCCGACGGGCACGGCCAGCACCTTGAAATCGGATCCTTTTTCGTCGTGCATGTCCAGGCCGCCGAGCGGGCGGGCCGGGATCAGGCAACCGGGAAAGGTCGGCTCCTGCACCAGCACCAGGACATCGAGTGGGTCGCCGTCTTCGGCCAGCGTATCGACGACAAAACCGTAGTCGGTTGGGTAGTGAACAGACGAATAGAGGACGCGGTCGAGCAGGAAGCGCCCGGTGTGCTCGTCGTACTCGTACTTGTTGCGGCTGCCGCGGGGAATCTCGATGAAGGCCAGGACGGTGGTGAGGTCATCGCTCGCGTCCGGGACGAGGTTTTCCCGCGGGTATCGCCAGTCTGCCGCAACACGATCGTCCTGGCGCATTCGGCTTTTCTCCTCGCCGGTTCTGGCGGCGACCCTGGTTTACCCGAAATAGCCAGCCTCCCGAAACGGTACCACGCTGCACACGGCGCAAAGCGAGGAGGCCCGCCTGGCGGGCCTCCTCGTTGCTCGTTTCTGGTCGGAATGCGGTTAGCTTGCCGCCACCGGCTCGGCCGGGGCCGCCGCGGCCTCGTCCGCGGTCTCTTCGGATTCGGCGGCTTCGTCCGTATCGGTCGCTCCGCGGCGTGCCTGCGCATCGCGCTCCGCACGTGCGGCCAGACGCGTCTGCCGCTTTGAGGTGCGCGTCGAACTGGCCGCGGCTTCGACGCGGCGCATGAAGCGCTCGACCTGCCCAGCGGAGTCAACGATGCGCTGCTCGCCGGTATAGAAGGGATGGCAGACGTTGCACAGGTCAGTGCGCAGCGTCGGCCGCGTCGATCGCGTGGTGAAGGTGTTCCCGCAGGCGCACGTCACCGTGGCCTCGACGTAATTGGGGTGAATTCCTGGCTTCATTTTCGATCTCTTCTCCGTCGTGTAGGTGCAGATGCCGCCGCGCGCTTCGTGTCATTCTGAACCCGCGGGCGAAGAATCTCGTTCTCCACGAACCGCCGCATCGCTGAGCCAAGATGCTTCACGTCGTTCAGCATGAAACGGGCCGGGAGCGCCAACCTTAGTCGGCCGGTGCCGACTCCGCATAAATGACCGATTCGTAGGCTGGCTTGCTGAGCCCCGTGGCGCCGCCGATCGGGTAGACATCCGTCGGGTAGACGCTGATGCGGCGCTTCTGTCGGCTGACCGGCTCGAAGCGGACGACGCCATCGATCTTGGCGTAGATGGTGTGATCCTTGCCGATGCCGGCGTTCTCGCCGACCCAGAACTGGGTTCCCCGCTGGCGGACGACGATCGTCCCCGCGCGGACATACTGGCCATCGGCGCGCTTGACGCCGAGCCGTTTCGATTCGCTGTCGCGCCCGTTGCGCGAACTGCCGACGCCTTTCTTGTGAGCCATGGCCGGGTTCTCCCTTTAGATCCTCTAGATCCTCAACAATTCGGAATCAGGCGTTGATGGCTGTGATGGCGACGCGGGTGAGGGACTGGCGATGCCCCGTCCGCCGCCGGTAGCGCTTCTTTGCCTTGTACTTGAAGATGATGATCTTCTCGCCGCGGTACTGGTCCTGCACCTGAGCCAGCACCGACGCCCCGTCCACAAGCGGCGCACCGACCCTGGCCGGCCCGTCGCCGCCGATCATCAGCACGCGGTCGAAAGTCACGTCCGAACCGGTTTCGAGCGGGAGCTTTTCGATGGACAGGGTGTCGCCGACCGAAACGCGGTATTGTTTGCCGCCGGTCTCGATAATGGCGTAGGCTGCGGGCTCCGCCGCGCGGCCTCCATTTGCGGGCTTTGCCGCACGCGCCGGCTCGGTGTTGGGTGCTGGTTCGGCCATCGTAACTCTCAACTCGCTCTCTGACACCGGACGCGGACGGTCCCGGATACCGTGCAACACAAAACGGGGTGCTTGGCGCACCCGCGACGGGTGAGTATAGCACAATCTGGAGGGTCGGCATGAGCCCGATGGCACGCGGAAACTGGAGATGAGCGCCGCATCCGGCACGCCCGACGACGCCGAAATCGCAACCCGACTGCGCCTTGCCCTGGAGCGATTGGATCGCTCGTTGACGGAGCAGGAAATCGAGGCGGTGCGCTCGCGGATCGAGCATCAGCAAGTCGTCTTGCGCCAGATTCGCGCGGTCCCGCTCGCCAACGGGGACGAGCCGGCGCCGGGATTCGACCCATCGCCTCTGCGCCGGCTCCAGGGTCCCGTCTCATGAACCCTGACAACGCGTCGCTGGCCTTCGCGGACATGGGCGAGCTGGGCCGCTTGCTCAGGGCGGGAGACGTCTCCTCCGTGGCGCTGACCGAACTGGCGCTCGCGCGCCTCGATTCCATCGGTCATCACTTGAACGCCGTGGTCACTGTCACCCCGGACATTGCGTTGCCCCGGGCGGAACGTGCCGATGCCGAACTGGCCGCCGGTATCGATCGGGGTCCGCTGCACGGCATTCCGTACGGGGCGAAAGATCTCCTTGCCACGGATCGCTACTCGACCACGTGGGGCGCGGCGCCGTTCCAGGATCAGACCTTTGACAGCAACGCCGCGGTCGTCGAGCGGCTGGCCGGCGCCGGGGCCGTGCTCGTCGCCAAACTGGCGATGGTCGAGCTTGCCGGCGGGTTCGGGTACGAGCAGCCCGATGCGGCCTTCACCGGTTCGGGGCGGAACGCCTGGAGTCCCGACCACTGGGCGGGAGGCTCCTCCAGCGGTTCCGGCGCGGCAGTGGCGGCGGGGTGCATCCCCTTCGCCATCGGGTCGGAAACATGGGGTTCCATCGTGGTCCCCGCGGCATACAACGGGGTCGCCGGATTTCGCCCCACCTACGGCTTGGTCAGCCGGCGCGGCGCGATGGCCCTCTCCTGGTCACTGGACAAGCTCGGGCCGCTGGCTCGCTCTGCTGCCGATTGCGAGTTGGCATTGTCGGTCATGTCCGGTGCCGACGAAGGCGATCCAACAACGCTCAACAGACCGGCGTTCCAGTCCGATCCCCGCCGCACCGGGTTCCGATTCGCCACCCTGGCCGCGGCGGACCGTGACGCCGAACACGACGTGCTTGAGCGGTATGAAGAGGCGGTCTCGGTCTTTCGTCAGCTCGGCACCATCGATGAGATCGTCCTGCCCGATCTGCCGTGCGATGCCGCGACGGAGATCGTGCTCTCGGTTGAGGCGGCATCAGCGTTCGAAGCGTTCATCATCTCGGGAGGCTCGGCCGGTTTGACCGCCCCGGAGAACCGGACCGGGCTGATCGATGCCCTGACCATCCCGGCAACCGATTATGTGCGCGCATTGCGCATCAGGCGGCTGGCCATGCGCGCCATGGATGCGTTGCTCGAGCCGTTCGACGCGGTATTCTCCCCGGCTTACCCGCGGGTCGCCTCCCGGCTGGACGAACCGATCTCGGAGGAACCGAACGAACCGCCGTTACGTACTATGAGTGGAACGGCAAATCTCTGCGGTCTGCCCGGACTGTCCCTTCCAGGCGGTCCCGGCCGCGACGGACTCCCCACCGCGGTAGTCCTCACCGGCCGGGCCGATGCGGACGCGGCCGTGCTGGCCGCGGGGATCGCGTTTCAAGAGCTGACTGCCTGGCATCTCCAGCGGCCGCCCGCGTGGAACGACCGGTTATCGTTCACGTCAGCATTGGATATCACCTAGAGGAGGATCGTTCTTCATGACGCAAGCTCCGGAATCTGGCGATGGGCACGAGGACCGCGTGGCGGCCTTCACGGGCGGCTCTGGCGTTCTCCCGCGCTCGGTCGTAGCGCAGCTTGGGAGCTGCGGCAAATTGGCCATCGGTGGCACGGTGGTGGCCGGGGCGTTCTCGTTGGGCTTGCTGGCGGGAAGCGGCTTCAGCATTGGTGTGGAGGCCCAATCGTCGCTCACGGGTCGCGCCGAGTTCGCCACGCTGGAAGAGACCTGGGAACTCATTCACGAGCAGTGGCCGGACCCCGATGGCCTCGACGACTCGGCGCTCATCTATGGCGCGGCGCAGGGCATGGTCGACGCCATCGGCGACCAGGGCCACAGCGCGTTCCTCGATCCGGCTGCCACCGCGGAGTTCGAGCGCTCGCGGGAGGGCCAGTACGTCGGCATCGGGGTCGAGGTCGACGCGCGCTGTGGCGTCCCGGTCGTGGCGTCCATCTTCAAGGGGTCGCCGGCGGAGGCTGCTGGCCTGCTCCCCGGCGATGTCATCGCCGCGGTGGATGATGAGGAAACCCAGGGCATCGACATGCAGGAGTTGCGCGATCTCATCCTCGGCAACGAGGGCGACACGCTGACCCTGACCATCGAGCGCTCCTCGGAGGAGGAGCCGTTGCACGTCGACGTGGTGCGCCAGACCATCCAGGTCGAACCGGTCACCTGGCGGTGGTTGCCGGATCAGACTGTCCACCTGCGCGTGACCGGATTCGAGCCGGGAGTCAACCAGAAGGTGCGCGACGCGCTGGAAACGATCCGCGGCGAAGGCGCCGAGCGGCTCATCCTCGACCTGCGCGGCAACCCCGGCGGATTGGTGCCGGAGGTGATCGGCGTGGCCTCGCAGTTCCTCCCTGAGGGCACCACGATCTTCCAGGAGCAGGAGCGCGACGAACCGGCGCGGCCGATCACGACAGTGGGCAAGATGGGGCACTGGCTTGACCTGGCACTGGTTGTGCTTATCGACGACGCGTCGGCTTCTGGCGCGGAGGTGTTAGCCGCCGCGCTGCGCGAACATGGACGGGCGGAACTGATCGGGGAGACCACGTTCGGCACCGGCACGGTGCTCTCGACGTTCCCGAACGACGATGGGTCCAGCGTCGTGCTGGCCACGGCGTTCTGGTTGACGCCGGAGGGAGATCACGTCTGGCAGGAAGGCGTCGATCCTGACCACTTCGTTATGCTTGCCCGAGACGCGTTCCCATCGCGACCCGAGGACGACCCGGAGCTGACCGCAAGCGAATTGGAGGATTCGGCGGATGCCCAGCTTCAGGCCGCGTTCGAGGCGCTGGACACGGAGATGCTCTCCCAGTAACGCCGACCCGGGCGGTCAACGCTCGGCGCGGAGACCTTCGTGGGATCGTGGTACTGTTTCGATGTCCGGGCCGCCCGGACGGTTTCGAGCACTGCCTGAGAACCGCCCGCGGAGGTCCCCGCGCTGATGCTTTTCACGGAAGGTCTTCCCCGCCCGCTAGCCCGCGCGGCCACGGTGACGCGGAGGTTCCAGAAGTTCCTCCTCGTCGGCGCCATCGGGCTCGCCGTCAACCAGAGTGCCTTGTTCGTGCTGGTGGCGCTGGTCGGGTTGTCGATCCCCATGGCCTCGCCGTTCGCGATCTCGCTGTCGATGGTCGTCACGTTCACCTTGAACGAGCGCTGGACCTGGCATGACCGTGGACGCGGGCGCTTGCTGCATCGCGCTCTTTTTTACGGTTCCATCAATTCCGGGGGTCTGCTCATCAACTGGTTGACGCTCGTGTCTTTGGACCGCATGGGGTTGAACTACCTGGTGGCTAACCTGGTGGGCGCCGGCATCGCTGCTGTCTGGAACTTCAGCCTCAACCACGCGCTGACGTGGCGGGACTGAACGTGATGGAATCTTGGGCGGTGCAAACCTGCTTGGCCGGGATCGTGCAAGAACGAGTCAAGTCACAAGCTTCGTTTACACTCTCGGCAGAGAGCACGCGGGCCACAGGTCGATGCACCTGGGATGGTGGCTGGCGGGAGCGGTTCGCCCGGCTCGCCTGACGAGATAAGGGGTCTCACCGCTATGGACGCGCCACACAACGGTCGCAGAGCAGCTTCCGGCGCCGCCGCGGCCAACGGCGCCACGACGCGCCAGTCGGGTTCCACGATCGTGATGGGCGCGGGCCCCGGCGGGTCTCTGCTCGGCCTACGTGCTGTCCAAAGCGGGCGTGCCGACGACCGTGCTGGAGAAAGCGCCGTTCGTCGGCGGCCTGGCCCGCACCATTCGCCGGCAGACCGAGTACGGCGAGTTTCGGTTCGACATCGGCGGGCACCGCTGGTTCACCAAGAACGACGAACTGAACGAGCATTTTTCGCGAGGTCGTTGGCGAAGAGCTGCTCTGGGTCAACCGCATCAGCCGCATCTATTTCGACGGCAAGTACGTCGACTACCCGTTGAAGGTTCCCAACGCCCTCAAGGCCGTCGGCCCCGTGGTCGCCGCCAAGGCGATGGCCGACTACGGTCGGACCCGCGTTCAGCAGCGAGTACGCCCAACACCGGTCGAGTCGATGGAAGACGCCTACATCGATCAGTTCGGCGAGACCCTCTACCGGCTCTTCTTTCAACGCTACTCTGAAAAGGTCTGGGGGCTGCCCTGCGACCAGATGAGCGGGGACTGGGTGTCGCAGCGGTCCAAGGGGATGTCGCTGCTGACGGCAGTCAAAGACGCCGTGGTGCCAACCAAGGGAAAGGTCGTCAGCCTCATCGATGAGTTCATGTACCCCCGCGGGGGATTTGGCCGTTTTTCGGAGCGCATGGCCGACTCCGTCGAAGCTGCCGGGAATCAGATTCAGTTGAGCACAGGAGTCGAGAAAGTGCACCGGGTGGGGAGCCGGGTGACTGGCCTCACCGTTTCCACCGAGAACGGCCAGGAAAGGATCGAGGCCGAAAACTACATCTCGTCCATCCCGCTCACCCTCCTGGCCAAAATCATGGATCCGGCGCCGCCCGCAGATGTCCTGGCTGCCGCCAACGCGCTCACCTTCCGCAACGTCATCACCGTCAACCTCATGCTGAAGAAGCGGCAGGTGACTCCGGACACCTGGCTTTACGTACACGACCGCAACATCCTTTTCGGCCGCTTCCACGAGCCGAAGAACTGGAGCTCGGCCATGGTTCCCGGCGACGATCTTACGTCGCTGGTGGTCGAATACTTCTGCTCGTTCGGCGACCACATCTGGTCGATGAGCGAAGAGGAGTTGGTCGGCCAGACGGTCAAGCATCTGGTGGAAGACCTGAAGTTCATCACCCCGGACGAAGTGATCGGCGGGTTCACCATTCGCGCGGCGCGGGCATACCCGGCCTACGTGATGGGCTACGAAAAGCACCGGGCCAAGATCCGTGAGTTCATCGGCGAGATGGATAATTTGCAGGTCATCGGCCGTTACGGGACATTCCAGTACAACAACACCGACCACTCGATCGAAACCGGTATGCTGGCGGCCAAGAACGTGCTCGGCGAAAAGCACGATCTGGATCGGGTTAACGCCGACGACGAGTACCACGAGATCAAGCGCGTGCCAGAGCCGGTCGCCGCGGGACGACGCTGACCCGCGCGTTCTGAAGACGATCGCGGGCCATGGGTGACCGAGCGCAGTCTTCGCCGCCACCGTCGCCGATGAGCCGTTCCCGGTGGCCCGCCGCCACCCGGTTCATCGTCGTGCTGCTTGTCCTGTACGCGGTGAAGCAGATCTTCTCTGTCGCCGCTTTTTACCCCTTCAGCGGCCACGACGAATTGGCGCACTTCAGCTACGTGCGGACCTTGGTGAACGACGGGCGCATCCCCGAGTTGCCCGACCTTCAGACGTGGCGGGCCGGGCTAGACGGCGGCGAACCGCCTCCTACCGATCAGATCCCGGCCGAGCTCTACCAGTACTGCCGCTACACGCTGGATTGGTACTGCGAACCGGAGAGCGCCCGCTGGCGAGACAATCCTCCCCGAATCGTGACGGTCCCGGGGCTCGGGTACTTTCCGTCCGGGTACCAGTACGTCGCCAATCATCCGCCGCTCTACTACGCGGCCATGGCCCCGCTTTACGCGCTGTCGGCGCCGCTCTCGCCCCTCGGTCAGCACTATCTGCTTCGTCTCGCGGCGATCCCGTTCGGGATGCGTGACGGTCTACGCCGCGTATCGGGCGACGCGGGCGCTCTTCCCGGGCGACGCGTTCCTGACCGTGACCGTGCCCGCGCTGGTCGCCTTCCAGCCGCAGATCTCCTATGAGGCGGCGATGGTCAACAATGACATCGTCGCTATCGCCCTCACGTCGCTCATCATCTGGGGCATCATCGTCGGGGTCCGCGACCGTTTCCCGGTGCGGCTCTGCCTGGCGCTCGGGGTCGCGTTCGGGCTGGATCTGCTGGCGAAGGGCACGGCGATTACCGATCGCCCCGGTGATCGCCGTCGCGGTCGTTCTCGCGCTCGGCTGGCGGGACGTGGCGCGGCATCGTCGAGCGCGGGGTGGCCATCGGAATTCTCGGCGGTGCTTCTCGTCGCCCCCTGGTATCTCTATCTCTACCGCACCTACGGCGATTTCAGCGGGCTGGCCCGGGTCGAGGAGCTCCAGTACTGGAACAGCCCAATGGGCTCGTTCTTCGAGTTGCTCGACCGATCCGGGGTTCGTCCTGGCCCGGTTCCGCGAGACCTGGGGCGAGTTCGGCTGGCGGCTGATCCACCTGCGGCCGGCGCTGCTCTGGATCATCGGCATCGTCACCGTCGCGGCCCTTGTGGGCCTGGTCGTGTATGCCGTTTCCGCCTGGCGAAACGCTCCGCTCTGGCGCGGGGACCCGATTGTGCGACCCGAAGCGTGGCAGGCGAAAGTCGCTCGTCATTCTTGGACTGGCCTGCGTGATCGCCTGGCTGGCCGTCATCGAGTTCGGCACCTCGTTCGCGCTGTCGCAGGCGCGCTATTTCTTCCCTGTCGTGAACGCCGCGGCGCTGCTGGCGATGCTCGGGTTGCGCACGCTGATCCCCGCGCGCTTCCGGCCCGCCGGACAGGGGCTTTTCGTCGGCGGGCTTATCGCGCTCAATGTCGTTATCATGACCATCTATGTGCTGCCGTTCACCTTCACCGTCGCTGACCCATTCGTGAACTGGACCTGGGGTGGCTGACGCGACCGTAACCCAAGGACGGCGGGAGGAGCCACTACCGCTCGCCCAGGAACCGGCGCCGGCCGGCGCGCATCGGGTCACGGCGATTCTGCCTCGTCCCTTGTCCTTTCTCTGGGCCGGAATTGTCGTTGCCATCATTGCCTTCCTCGCCTTTGCCACGGTGCGCATCGGCGCCGGCAACTGGATCGGCCTGCGCATGCCGGTGCGGCGCATCTGGTCCCGATTCACGACGTTCCTGGTCGAGGAGGGTGCCTCCGGGGCCATGGTGTTCGGCGTGACGGCCGTCGGCGGTGATCGCCCTGCTCGGCTCGGCCGTGGTGCTCTGGCTGGCGTTTGCGCTCAGGGATCTTCCCGACGTTCCGGTACCCGACGACTCCCACGAGACGGTGAGTGTCGGCACGAGCATCCTTCAACGAGACTGGCGATGGGTCTGGTGGTTGGCGTATGCAGGGCTGGCCCTCTATGTCGCCGCGCGGATGGGGGTCTTCACGCTGACGGTCGACGTGGCGACGCCGTCCGGAACCATCCGCCTTCCCAACACCTTCGCTAGCGTCGATCACCCGTTCCACGTGGCGCGCGCGGATACGCTGTGGAGCGCGCTCGCCTCCGGGCAGACCCTGCGCTGGGTGGGACAGCACCAGGGCGGATATCCGGTCGAGTTCTACCCGCTTGGCGAGGCCTGGCTGGAAGTTCTCATCCGGGCGCTGTCGATCGACACGCTCTCGGCCGAAGCCGCCCACACGCTGGCGGTCGTTGCCATCTTTCTGCTGCCGGGCGTGGCGTATGCGGCGCTGGCGCGGGCGGACGGTTGGCCGCTCGCCGTTGGGCTGCTTGCCGTTGCCTTGCACGTTTCGCTTCCGGGGAGCTGGTATCACGGCGGTTACACCGAATTGGTGCAATGGGGCCTGGTGACGAACGTCGCCGGGTCGGTTGCCGCGCTCCTCATGCTGCCGGCATTGATCCGGTTCCTTCACAACGGCGAAGGTTGGGCCGGCGCGCTGGCCTGCGGTCTCGCCGCTTGGGCGGTCTATTGCAATCCGCGCTCGGTCATTGGGTTGGCTGCCCTTACGGCAGGCGCGTGGATAGCCGTGGGGCATGTCCGGCGACGGGACTGCCGCGTCTGACGGTGTCGCCCATACGGGTGCTGGGCGGGAGCGCAAAGGCATACCGGCTCGTCTCGCGAGCCTCCGTCTCGCTTCGGTCGCGGTGATCGCCGCGCTGCTGGCCGCGCCACTGCTCGTGGCGCTGGCCAGATTCGGCGACCTCTACGCGTTCGTCCACTACAGCGGCTATGACCGCGTTGGCGACTATGCCGCGGCATCGGCGAGCGCCGTTTCCTGGCCGATCCTGATCCTCGGACTCGTCGGGACGATGCTTGCATTGACCCTGCGACAGCACGTGGCGGCGACCGCGGCCGCCGTATCCCTTGTTGCCTACGTCCTGCTCACCGCTGTGATCGCGTTCGTCCCGCTGGTCGCGCGGTTCGCGCCGCAGCTCGAACCGACGCGGCTCATGCCGCTGCAGCGATTACTCGTCATCTACCTTGCCGCCGTGGCAGTGTGGCTGAGCTTGGAGTGGATGCAGACCCGTCTCGCCGCGCGTCGGACCTGGGTCGCCCAGGCCGCTGTTGCCGGGATTGCTCTGGCGGTGCTGGTCGTACAGACCAGACCGCTTCCCGATCTGGTTCCAGATCCGGCCTCGCCTGCTGTACCCCCGGTGAGCCTCTACCCGGTGTCCATGTCGGCGCAGCCGCAGCAGTTCGATCTGGAACTGGCGGTGCGGGCCGCCGACGAGGCCGCGGCTCCCGGCACGGCAATCCTGGTCCTGGGTTCGGCGCTCTCCTGGCACCAGCAACTCTGGGCGCCGCTATGGACCCCGCGACCGCTCTTCTACGACAACTGGCTCTGGTACTGGCATCCGAGCCACGCCGGCACGCCGGCCTATCGCTTCCTGTCCGGTCACCATTACCCCGATCCGGAGCGGACGTTGCAGCCAGACTATCTCGCCGCGCACGGAATCGGGGCCGTTGTCGTGACCGGCGCCTCCCGCGCGGTGGCCGCCAACTCGCCTTTGCTGGAGCCGCTGCGCACGGGGGTGTACGACACCTATGCCGTCCTCGATCCGGTGACGATCGTGACGTTCGGGGACGAGAACGCCGCGCTGCTCGGGATTCGCCAGCAGCAGATAGACGCGATGGCGGAAATGCCGGGCGAGCCGGTTGTCGCCAGGGCCAACTGGTACCCCCGCTGGGATGCGCACGCCGACGATCGGCCGATCCCGGTGCGCCGGTTGGAGCATGGCTATCTTGCCGCCGATCCGGGTGAGCCCGCGCGCACCGCCCAGTTCAACTACCGCGTCCAGCCGCTCGATTGGGCGGCGCGGTTCCTGGCGCTTGCGGGATTGATGGCAATGGTCTGGCTGGTCACGCGCTCGGGTTGGCCAGGACCCGCCGGTTTCGGCTGGTATGCTCGACAACCGAGTCGTGATGCCGCATCGCCGAGCCGCGGCGAACAACCAACCGAGGACGACGATATCGTGTCCGAACAAGCCAGCGGATGAGGCGCGAGCGCATCGAATCTCCACTCCTGCCCGGCGGGGATCTGGTCGCTGCCCTCTTCGACCGCGAGGTGATGGGGCTGGCCGACCGCGGTGGGGCGAGCAATCTCGTCGGCGATCGCTGGGCCGATCTGGCGGCCGCCCACGCGGCAACCTGGGAAGGAAGCGAGCGGCGCATCCATGCCGACGACCGGGAGCTTTCCCGTATCGTGCGCGTCGATCGCCTGGACGCCACCCCGCGAATTGCGGCCATGGCCTCCAGGCGCGGATTGCAGAATCCGGATCTGGTGCTGATCGGAGAGCGGAGCGGCCGGCAGATCGTCCAGGCGGCTGACGCCAAGTTTTCCGTCGAGACCGCACGGGCAAAACAGGTCAGTCCCGACGTCATCCGCGGATTGCTCGAGCTGCGGGAGCACATCCCGGAACTGCTGGCGAGCATCGATGAGAACCCGCTGATCGAGCAGGGGATTTTTCTCAGTCCCGGATTATCCGCTGACGCACTTGATGCTCCGCCGGCGGCACGGCATCGTGCGCACGACGGTCCGCCCGGAGGAGGTCGTCTTCGTCCCAGTCGACCCGGGCCGCTTCTGGGACGGGGTAGCAGGGCGCAACCGTCATGGCGCCGTTGGCCGAGACTGACGATCTGCCGTCGCGACCCGCCGCAGAGCCTGATGGCGGGGGTCTATTACTTCCGTCTGGCGCGGGCCGCCGTTGGATTCTGGATGGACGCGACCAAGCCGCTGCTCCTCCACAACGACATGGTCGAGGTCGATGAGGACGCGGTTCGGCGCGAAGCGGAGGTTCGTTCGCGTCAAGCCCGATCCGCCATCGAGGTCATCCGGCGCTGGGACAGCGACGTGCAAACCATTCGCAACCAGCGCGCGGCCGTCGATCAGGTCGCCGCGTTGCCGATCCCGGGCGCGAGCTGCGCCCCATGGCAGCCAGGATCGCCGCAGCGGCCGGGGGCGACCCACCCTCGGCGAACCAGGTGCGAAGGCGGCTCGGGGCCTGGTACCGCGGCGAGCTCCGCGAGCGCCTGGGACCGATCCCGCCGCCGGTCGCCAATCTGCAAGACGTCCTGGACCAGGTTGCCGCGGCCGGACGGGAGATCGCCCCGCGGGCGGAACCGGAATTCGAGCGGATCGTGCTCGAACTGATGGCGGAAACCAACGAACGCGAAGCGATCGATGCCGGCTGACTTACAGCTCGCGAAGTGCCGGCGAGCGCAGACCGTAGAGCGCGGCCAGAACCGACGAGACGATCGCGCCCGCGGCGACGGCCGCGGTGATCCCGACCCGGTCGGCCACCATCCCCATCGGCAGCGAACCGAGCGGCATGAATCCCCAGGTGAGGTCGTAGGGGTCGAGTAGACCCGCCCCTGCGGATCTGCCTCGCCAGCGCGGACCGCGACCTCACCAGCGCGGCGGCTGACTGAGTACAACACCGTCAACAGCGGTGCTAACCGTAAGGCCAAACTGAGGCCAAGCATCTCCAACATGCCGGCGTTGTTCGCCCCCGCGACCTTGGGCCTGACGAGCGGCATCGGGAACGTTAATCTTTTCCCGATTGACAGTTGCCCGAGCCGGTGAGACTATTTGGAGCGTCGAATACGCAAAAAAAACTACTTCCCGAGAATCTTCCCCTGTTTTCTCTCAATACGCCGGGGTGATCGCGAGGAGAGGTGGCTATGACTGACAGCGGGCCGGAGCTGACGCCGCCGGGCCGCTGGGCGCTCATCCTCCTCGACATTCCCCACGCCCGGAAAATCACGGCCCGCGTCAACGGCGACGAGTTTGGGCTGGCCCCGGCGCCGACGCGGCCACATGAGAACCGGCCGCTCGCTCTGGGGGCGGGAGCCGCGGTCATCGACATCATCTCGTTCGTCGCGCTGCCGCTGCCGTCGTAGGCCAATGAGGAGGAACCATGAACACGGCGACCGCACAAGACGCCACGCCGATCGCGGTCGGTGACGACTACACGATCAACGGCTGGGGGATCACCGACGCCGACTACGCCTTCTTCAACGTCAGCAAAGCGATCGAGCCCAGCGCCAACGGCTGGCAAACCAAGGCGCTCGCCGGCGATCCGAACGCCTTTGAGTGGTGGTACTTCGACGTCCAATCCCCCGACGGCACGGCCATGACCCTCACCCTCTGTACGCAACCAACGTTCGGCTTTGTCCCTCACGTCGGGGAGCAACCGCTGGTGGGCGCCGCGCTGGACTACCACGCGGGCAGCGTGCACCGCTTGGAAATTGCCTCCTTCCCGCTCGACGAGTTTGCTGCGTCAACGGAAGGTCTCGATATCAAAGCGGGGCCGTTCACCGTCCAGGGCGACTTTGACCGCCTGCACCTGGCCGGCGGGGTCAATGGGCTGGAGATCGACGTGACGCTCGAGCAGCGCGCCTCGCCGCTGCGGCTGGGGAACGGCTATGTCTTCCTCGGCAGCACCGACAAGTGGCTGGGGTGGTTCAACGCCTACCCGCAGGCGCGGGCGACCGGCACGTTCACGGTCGATGGGGTCGCGCAGGAGATCGACGCGGCCGGCTACCACGACCACAACTACGCCAACGTGTCGCTCGTGGAAGGGGTTCGTGGCTGGTTCTGGGGGCGCGCCACCTGCGGCCGCTACGCGGTCCTGGCCATTGACGCGCAGATCCCGCAGCGCTTCGGCGGGGGCGCCGTCCCCTGCTTCTGGGTCTACGACCTGGAGGCGCAGAAAGGAGCTGGTGCGCGCCATCGATTTTGCGCATTTGACCACCACCTACGGCGACATCGTGCCCCATCCGGACCCGTTGCACGGCGAGGGCTACCCGTCCACCACGGTCTACGACTACCGCAATGGCGAGGATCGGGTGCGCGCGGAACTCGACGACCAGAGCGTGCTCGTCGCAATGTTCAACTACAACATCGCCGACCCGCGGCTGTGGGCCGTGCTGGCCGATCTGGGGCTGAATGGGGCGTACTACACGCGCCGGCAAAGCCAGGTCACGCTCGACCTCGATCTGCCCAGCCTGGGCGTGCAGGACAGCGTCACCGGATTCTCGCTCCACGAACTGCTGGAATCGGGATTCCCGCAGTACAAGCTCCCGGGGTAACGGGAAGGGAGGGACTGCTGATTTGGGCAACTACCGGGTATAGATCGGCATGCTTCCGATCAGATCGCGGGACGGCCGCGAGGCAAGCTCAGACGAACGTTGCAGCAGGAGGAAGCCATGGACGCCGCACGATTCGACGCTCTCTCCCGCGACGTGGGCACGAAGACCGATCGCCGCGGGTTGCTCAAGACCCTCGTCGGCGGCATGCTCGGCGTGGCCGGCCTGGCCGCGGCCGGCGACGCGGCGCTGGGCAAGAAGGAGTGCAACAAGGACAAGGACTGCAAGAAGAACAAGGTCTGCAAGAACAACAAGTGCGTCGAGTGCAAGAACGACAGCAACTGCAACGGCGGCCGGGTCTGCGAGAAGAAGAAGTGCGTCGATTGCCGGAACAACAAGGACTGCAAGAACAACGAGAAGTGCAAGAACAACAAGTGCAAGAAGAAGTAGGGCTGCTCGGGGCAGCAGCCCTCGTGCCGAGGCCGCGTCGTACGAGTCGCGAGCGTCTGCCGCGCGTGGCGCCATCCGATGGTGCCGGCGTGCGTCCGATTGTCGCCGCGCTTAGCGTTTCGCGCTCCACGGCGAAGGTTGTCGGGAGACACTATGACCGACATCCGCCAGATGCCCACCTCCCACGCCGCGAGAACCTCCCGATCCCGAACGAGGCGTACGCCGGTCCTGTCTTCTTTGACGCCAACGACCCGGCGATGGTGTTCCCGCCGATCCAGGAAATCCGCCCGCCCAAGGGCGCGCCGAACGTGCTGGTCGTCCTCATTGACGATGTCGGCTTTGGCGCCTCCAGCGCCTTCGGTGGACCGATCAACACCCCAACCGCCGAGCTCCTCGCCGGAAACGGGTTGAAATACACCCGCTTCCACACCTGTGCCGTCTGCTCGGCGACGCGCACCGCGCTGCTGACCGGGCGCAACCACCACTCGGTCGGCATGGGCGCCATTACCGAGGTGGCGACCGCCGCCCCCGGCTACACCTCGATGATCCCCAACACCAAGGCGGCCGTCGCCAAGACGCTGCGCGACAACGGCTACTCCACCGCCCAGTTCGGCAAGTGCCACGAGGTGCCCGTCTGGGAAACCAGCCCGATGGGACCGTTCGATCACTGGCCGACCGTGCAGGGGTTGGAAAAGTTCTACGGCTTCATCGGCGGCGAGACGAACCAGTGGTTCCCGGAGGTCTTCGATGGCCTCGCCCGCGTCGAGGTGCCGAGCGACCCGTCCTACCACTTCACCGAGGACATGGCCACCAAAGCGATCGACTGGATCAAGGCGCAGAAAGCGATCTATCCCGACAAGCCCTTCTTCCTCTACTGGGCGCCGGGCGCGACCCACGCCCCGCATCAAGTGCCCGCGGAGTACATCGAGAAGTACAAGGGCAAGTTCGACGATGGCTGGGACGCCCTGCGCGAGCGAACCTTTGCCCGCCAGAAGGAACTGGGGGTCATCCCCGACGATCGCCGAACTGACCCCGCGCCCGGAGGCGATTCCGGCCTGGGACGACATGCCGGAAGAATTGCTGCCGGTCCTGCGCCGCCAGATGGAGACCTACGCCGGCTTCCTGGAGCACACCGACCAAACGTTGGCCGCATTGTCGATGTGCTCGAGGCGGGCGAGATCCTCGACGATACCCTCATCTACTACATCATCGGCGACAACGGCGCCTCGGCCGAAGGGACGCTCCAAGGCACCTTCAACGAGATGATCAACTACAACGGCGCCGCCGCGCTGGAGACGCCGGAGTACTTGCTCTCCCACCTGGACGACTGGGGTGGCCGCGACTCCTATGCCCACTTCGCCGTCGGCTGGGCGCACGCCATGGACACCCCGTACCAGTGGACCAAGCAGGTCGCCTCCCACTGGGGCGGCACCCGCAACGGCACGATCGTCCACTGGCCGGACGGCATCACGGCCAGAGGCGAAGTGCGCAACCAGTTCCACCACGTGATCGACGTCGCGCCGACCATCCTCGAGGTCGCGGGGCTGCCGGAGCCGACCTTCGTCGAGGGGGTGCAGCAGTCGCCGATGGAAGGCACGAGCATGCTCTACTGCTTCAACGATGGGGGCGCGGAGGATCGG
The DNA here is from genome assembly GCA_963762985.1 of uncultured Chloroflexia bacterium. Taxonomy (GTDB): domain Bacteria; phylum Chloroflexota; class Chloroflexia; order Thermomicrobiales; family UBA6265; genus JACCXM01. The sequence continues at coordinate 2,675 of CAVXMK010000018.1, read as the reverse complement.
CATACCACCCAGTACTTCGAGTTTGGCGGGAATCGCGGGATCTACGACGACGGCTGGACGGCGGTGACCCGTCACTCCATCCCTTGGGAGCTGACAGCGGAATCGACCCCCTTCGATGACGACGTCTGGGAGCTGTACGACACCACCACCGACTGGACGCAGGCGCATGACCTGGCCGCGGAAATGCCGGAGAAGCTGGCCGAGCTGCAGCGACAATTCCTGATCGAAGCCTCGCGCTACAACGTCCTGCCGATGGACGATCGCAAGGCCCAGCGCATGAATCCCGCCCTGGCCGGCCGGCCCACCCTGATCAAGGGCGACACCCAGGTCCTCTTCCCCGGCATGGCCATGGGCGAGAACCATGTCGTCGACATCAAGAACAAGTCGTACGCCGTCACCGCCAACGTCACGTTGCCCGAGGAGGATGCCGAGGGCGTGATCGTCGCCCAGGGCGCCAACTTCGGCGGCTGGGCGATCTACGCCCACGAGGGCAAGCTCAAGTACATCTACAACTTCCTCGGCCTGGAACTCTATGAGGTGGAGTCGGAGGACAAGCTCCCCCCGGGCGATCATCAGGTGCGGCTGGAGTTCGCCTACGACGGCGACGGGCTGGGCAAGGGGGGCACGGCGACCCTCTACCTCGACGGCACGCCGATCGGCGAGGGCCGGGTCGAGCACACCCACGCCGCCATCTTCTCCGCCGACTCGACGGCGACCGTCGGCAACAAGATCGGCGCCCCGATCGGCCCCGACCTGGAGATCGAGGGCAACCCCTTCAACGGCACGATCCAGGGCGTGCAGATCGACCTCAAGCTCGACGACGAAGACCACTACGTCAGCGACGAAGAGCGGTGGCGCATCGCGATGGCGATCCAGTAGACAAACCACCTGCGCCATCATCGAGGAGCGGGGAATGGCTGACGCACAGGGCGCGGGCAATGCATCCGGGGCGACGAACCCGGCCGCGGGACCGAATCTCAGCCTGATCTCGACGCAGCTCTCCTGGATGCGCAGCGATCTCTCCAACCTGCGCACCCTGCTCGCCTGGGCGCGCACCTCCGTCGCGATGATCGGCTTCGGCTTCACGATCTACAACTTCTACCGCGGATTCTTCGAGCGACTCGTCACCGAGGGACGCGCCGATGCCGCGCGCAACCTGGGGCTGGCGCTGGTCGCCGCGGGCACGCTGGCGATGGTGGTGGGCGTGGTGAACTACCGCGGCATCGCCACATCGCTGATCGCGATGGACGCCGACCTCGAGATTGCCGCGCAATTCAAGCGTCGCTGGGTCTACTCCTACGCGCTGTCTGGGGTGGTCATGGTCATCGGGCTGATCACGCTGCTGTTCATGCTTCGCGTCAGTTGACGCGAGTGTCATCAACGCCATGACCGACGAGTCCCCAGCGGTTGGTGCATCTGAGCCTGGCGTGGCGCCGGTGGCCGATGGAGCGCCGCACCGCCGCTGGTACCGGCTGGCGCTGGTCCTCAGCCTCCTCCTGGTGGCGCTCACCCTTGTCACGGTGCCCCCCACCGTGAGGAGCATGCGTGCGGTCCTAGGAGAAGCACCGGATCCGGTGTACGACCTCCTGTCGGGACGCCAGATCCCGGAGGCCGACGCGGCCACGGCCGACGCGATCTACATCAACCTCGGCCTCGTCGATCTCAACGAGGGCAGCGGGCAGATCACGATCGCCGTCTCCGGCAATCGCAACTGTGCGGGCACTTGCCCGACGATGACCCTGACGCTGACCGCGTTGGACGACGCGGTGGAGCAGCGGCGCGGCCTGCCGCCATCGGCCACGCTGACGCTGGCCCCCGCGGACCGGGTTTTCAGCCAGGCGGTGCAGTTGCCGGTCCGCGGCGAACCCAGCCGCTACCCCTTCGACGCCTACCTGCTGTGGCTCGGGGTCGCCGCGGTGGTGACCGGCGCGGACGGGACGATCCACCACCTCGACCCGGCCACCGTGGCCGCGGCGGGGACGGTCACGCTGCAGAACCGCATCTCCGATCTGGTGATGCCGCCTCCTATCCCAATCAACCCAGGCACAACGGCCGCGGCCACCGGCGCGTCCCCGTTCATTGCCGTGCAGTCCCTACGGCTCGAGCGCCCGGCATACCTCCCGCGCATGGCGGTGACGTTGATCGTGCTCATCGCCATCTCGACGGTGCTGGCGGTGTTCACCCGCGGGTTTAACGAGCTGGTGCTCGGCATCGGGGGGCTGATCCTGGGGGTGTGGGGTGTGCGCTCGGTGCTGATGCCGCAGCCCGTGCCGGCGGTGACCACGATCGACCTGGCGCTGTCGTGGGTGATCTTCCTCCTGCTGTTCGGCTTGGCGCTGCGCACGGTGATGCACTTCTACCGCCGCAGCGACGTGCCGGCCCCACCCTGGGTAAGAAGCGCCGATGGGGCGTGACAGGCAGACTGTCCCCACCGGGTCAGGAGATCCTGCGCGAATTCGGCCCAGGTGGCGATGGTCTGGTTCCGGGAACGCCCCAGCCTGGTCTGAAAATGGCTTTCGTCGATCACGAGGCCGCCGGTTGCAGGGCCACCTTGTTGCCCATGCCTTCCAGGCGGTGCACGAGCCGACGTTCCGCCGCCTGGCGCTCCCGCTCGTCGAAGGAGTTGCCCAGAGCTCGCGGGAGACCGTTCCCTCCGTGAGCAGGCGGGAGGCGAT
>CAVXMK010000017.1:0-75347 GCA_963762985.1 uncultured Chloroflexia bacterium | reverse complement strand
CGCGGCGGCCATCAGCGATTGCCAGCAGAAGACGTCGCCGCGGATCAGCTCGGTGGTGACCCTAATGGAGATCGCTATCGGAAATCGGAGCCGGTCGTCGGAGTCAGCGTGTATCCTCTAAGTTGACAGGTCCTGGCCTGGCCGTAGCCGAAGGAGCGGGGCGAGGTTTGAGGCCGACAGGCGTTCGTGCAACAGAAAGCCCAAGTCTGTCACGGAGCAGTAGCGAACGTTTATGCCAAGCAGAGCGTTTCGGCGCCGGCTCGATGACACGGATCTGGAGTGGCTCAGGGTCCGGTTTACGACGGAGGGCGGTCGCGTGACGGCGTTCACGGTCCAATACGAAACTATGATCGAAGGTCAGGCGGTGGCGGTTGCTCGCTACGACACGGCCCACGGCTTCCCACACTTCGACCTCCTCGATCGGCGCGGCCGTGTCGTTGCCAAGACACGAATGGCAGATCAACCGTCGCTCGGAGCCGCGCTGACGTACGCCGAGCGAGAGATTCAGGCCTCCTGGCGGCGGTACCGCGAGGCATTCTTCAAGGACCGACGATGAACGATCCCCATGCCATCGATGACGAGCGCGCCGCGCAGATCACGGAACGGATCGGCGAAACCTTTGACTTCATGCGCGATGTGCTCGACGATCCGTCAATCCTGGAGGAGATTCCCGACGGGGCGGAGATTGAGTTGCGTAACGTGACGATTGGGGAGCATGAGTACCATATCGTCGCCTACCGTTCGGAGAGCAACCCAGAGCGATGGATCGCGCGTACGACGGGCGGGTCGAACCTGGATCTCCCCCTGATCGCCACTTCGGGTCTCGGTTAGGCTCCTCAGGGTCTCCGCCGAGGCGGCGATGGACAGCGTCGAATCCGCGCTGAAGGCGGCCCAGGAGACCGATCAACTCGGGCGCCATATCGCATAAGCCGTTCGGGAGCGTGACCTGTCCTACCCCTTCACCGCCCCCAGCGTGAACCCGCTGATGAACCGGTCGAGGAAGAGGTTGTAGAGCAGCGCCATGGGGATGGCCACCAGCGCCGCGGCCGCCATCAGCGATTGCCAGAAGAAGACGTCCCCCGGATCAGCTCCGTCGTCACCCCGATCGAGATCGTCTTCTGGTCGGAGGAGGTGACGAAGGCCAGCGCGTAGACGAACTCGTGCATCGTCAGCGCGAAGCTGAAGACCACCACCGTCAGCAGCCCCGGCATCGATACCGGCAGCACGGTGCGCCAGATGGCCCCCAGCCGGCTGTAGCCGTCGATCATGGCCTGCTCTTCGATGTCGCGCGGGATCGACTTGAAAAACCCCATCAGCAACCAGGTGCAGAACGGGATGGTGAACGTCGGGTAGACCACCACCATCGACCACCACGTAGTTGCGGAGCCCAGGTCGGCGACCACCCGCGAGAGCGGGATGAACAGCAGCGTCGGCGGCACCAGGTAGACGAGGAAGATGGCAATGCCGAGCCCCTCCCCCACTTCCCGGCCAGCCGCGACAGGCTGTAGGCGGCGGGCACCGCCCCGATCAGGGTGATGATCACCACCAGCACCGAGACGATAAGCGTGTTGCGCACGAACGTGGCGTACTCCGTTTCTCGAACAGGTAGGTGATGTTCTCCAGGGTCGGCGGCTCGTTGTAGAGGAACGGGTTCTGGTTCGGGTTGTAGAGATCGGTGTTCGTCTTGAAGACGGTCAGGATCATCCAGGCGAACGGGAGCGCGGCGAACAGGGCGAAGAACGTGGCGGTCACATAGAGGACGCCTGCGGCCGGCGACCTTGCGCACGCGGGCCCGTTGGCGCTCCCGCTCGTTGGCCGCATCGTCCCAGACGGGCGCCGTGGCCAAAGGAGCGGTTCGTGGATGGTCGACTGCGCTGGTCATGGCACGATTCTAACGCAACCGCGACCACCCCAGCGCCCTTCAGGGTGCTTCCCGGTTTGTGCAGCCGGATGGCTTTAGCCTCCGGCGAGGCGGGCGGAGCGGACGAGGTTCGGCAATGGCGTTTCCAAACCTGAAACCGGGTTGCCCCTTCGCCGGAGGCTAAAGCCATCCGGCTGGCTGAACGGAAGCCCCGTGAACGGGGCTGAGCTCGAAGTCGACCGTTCATACCGTTTCCGCCCGCTTGGCGAGGCGCAGCATGAGCGCGGCGACCCCGACCAGGACCGGGAACAAGAAGAGCGCGATGGCGGCGCCCTCGGCCAGGGCACCGCCGTTGATGCCGCGGAAATAGGCCCAGCTGGCCAGGACCTGGGTCGAATCGACCGGGCCGCCGCGGGTGAGGATGTAGACGACGGTCATGTCGGTGAAGGTGAAGACGATGCCGTAGAGGACGGCCACGGCCATGATCGGCAGCAGTAGCGGGATACGGATGTAAAAGACCTGGCGGAAGAACCCGGCGCCGTCGACGTTGGCCGCGTCCTTGACGTCCTGCGGGATGGCGGTCAACCCGGCCAGCAGGATCACCGCCGCCAGCGGCAGCGTGCGCCAGATGTGGACGAGGAGGATGGAGAACTGGGCGCGCTCGGGGTAGGCGAGCCAGAGGGTGTTGGTGCCGAACCAGGTCGGCCCGAACGGGCTGCCGACGCCCAGCACCCCGATCTGGCGCAGGATGTAGTCGATGGGGCTGTAGACGTTGTCGAGGGTCCACAGCCAGCCCAGCACCCCGAGGGCGATGGGGGTCGTCCAGGGCAGCAGGACCAGGAAGCGCACCAGCCGCTTGCCCCTGAAGTCGGCCGAGAGGACCAGGGCCAGGATGTTGGCCAGCACCAGCACCACGATCTGGGAGATGATGGTGAAGACGAACGTGTTGCGCAGCGCCGTGCGGAAGGTGTTGTCGGCGAGTACGGCCTGGAAATTGCGCAACCCGACGAAGTCGATGCTCTGATCGCCGATGGTCACGTCGCTCAGGCTGTACATGAGCGCCATGGCCAGCGGGATGCCGACCAGGGCGATGATATAGATCACCGCCGGCAACAGCAACACCTGCGCCAGCACGCTTTCGCGGTCGAGCCAGTAGCGCTCCTGGCGTCCCTCGGGGACGGCCGTCGCGTCGACCCGGGCGCCGGCGCTCACGGCCGCCTCCCGTTCATGGAACTATCGAGACGCAACCCCGTTTCCGGGTGGAAGTGCTTCAGGTCGCCGCGGCGCACCGCGTAATCGGTCGTGCTCCCGATCTCGGTGGCGATGTCGGCGTTCGCGGGGAAACGGGCGACCGCTTTGCCTCGCCGATCTCGCCGTAGAAGAGTCGTTCCGCGCCCAGGTACTCGGCGCGGTGGACGTGGTAGGGAAAACGGACCCAGTCGTCGCCCATCTCCGGGCTCCAGGGCACGAAGTGTTCCGGCCGGAAGCCGAGCAACGCTTTGCCGCCGTCGACGGGGATGAGGTTCATCGGCGGGGAGCCGAGAAAGGTGGCGACGAAGGTGTCGGCGGGGTCGTCGTAGATCTCGTGCGGGGTGCCGACCTGGCGGATGCGCCCCTGGTCCATGACGGCGATGCGGTCGCCCATGCCCATGGCCTCGACCTGGTCGTGGGTGACGTAGATGGTGGTGGTGCCGACCCGCCGCTGGAACCCCTGCAGCTCGTCCCGCGCCGAGGCGCGCCGCTGGGCATCGAGGTTGGAGAGCGGCTCGTCGAGCAGAAAGACGGTCGGCTCGCGCACCAGGGCGCGCGCCAGGGCGACTCGCTGCCGCTGCCCGCCCGAGAGCTGGCGCGGTTTGCGGTCGAGGAGATTGTCGATACCGAGGATGCCGGCCGCCCAGTGAACGCGCTTCTCCTGCTCGGCTTTGGGCAGCTTGGCCGCCTTGAGCGGGAAGGCGATGTTGTTGTAGACGGTCATGTGCGGGTAGAGCGCGTAGCTCTGGAATACCATGGCGATCTGGCGGGCGCGCGGCGGCAGATCGGTCACCATGCGCCCCCCGATCAGGATGTCGCCTGCGGTCGGCGGCTCCAAGCCGCCGATCATGCGCAGCAACGTCGTCTTGCCGCAGCCCGACGGCCCCAGCAGGACGAGGAACTCCCCTTCCGTCGAGGCCAGGTCGATGCCGTCGACGGCGGTGACGCCGTCGAAACGCTTGCTCAGGTCGCGGACTTCAACGACGGCCATGGCTAGGCGAGTCGAGGAGTCGAGGAGTGGCGGGGCGTTGGTCAAGCAAGCGCGTGGTCATGCCACCATCCTCCACACCAAGACGACATTCCGTCGTGCTGCCTCTCGACTCCTCGACCACTCGACTCCTCGACTCCGTCGCTACGAGCCGCCGCCGATCAGTCCTTCGGCCCTCCAGTGATCGAAGATGGCGACGATCTCCTGCTCGGCCTGGGCCACCGATTCCTCGGCGGTCTGCTGGCCCTGGGCGGCGCGAGCCATCATGTTGGGCAGGAGCGGCAGGGAAAAGATTTCGCCCATCGCGGCGTTGGCCGGGCCGGGATGGCCGAGATTGGTCGTCCAGTCGCCGGCGGTCTCCAGCAGGGACAGTTTGTCGGCGGGGTCGGACTCGTAGGGATCGGCGGCCAGCCACTCCGAAAGCTCCGGCACCGTCGCCGGCCAGGCCGGGAAGTTGTACATCTCGCTCTCGAGAGACGCCTGCGAGTAGTTGGCCACCAGGTGCATCAGGAACTCTCTGGCGGTGTCGGGATTCTGGGAATAGTTCGGAATCATCGAGATGAAGACGGCGTGCCCGTGTGCCAGCGCCGCCTCCTCGCCGGCGGGGCCGACCAGCGGAGTGCGGAAGAAGATGTCCGCGCCCACCTCCGGCTGGTCCTTCTGCGCCGTGCGGTAGGCCGAGATCGAGTTGAGGATATAGGAGGCGCGGCCGGCGACGAGGAGCTGGTTGTTGCTGGCCGCGTTCCAGCCGAAGACCTCCGGCGTCATCGAGGTGTTGAACAGCTCTGCCATGTACTCGACGGCGGCGATCGTCTCCGGCGAGTTGATGGTGACGTTCTCGTTCTCGTCCTGGATGGCGGCGCCGTAGGCCCACATCAGGGTCTGGGCGGCCATCATGGAGTCGACCTCGTTCGACATCCCGAGCCCCATCTGGACGCCCTGGTTCTCGCGGATGGCGCTGCCGCCTGCCAGGAGCTCGTCCCAGGTGGTCGGCCCTTCCGCCAGGTCGACCTCCGTCCAGAGCGATTGGCGGTAGTTGCCGGGATCGGGGGCGTAGCCGTGGCAGAGGCCGAAGAAATTGCCGGTGGTCGGATTGAAGGAGTTGCGCATGGCCATCGGCAATTGCTCGCCGTGGCGGCTGTTCAGCTCTTCGACCACGTCGTTCATCGGGAGCATGCTCTCTTCGTGCTGGGCCAGGGAGGTGATGTGCTCGACGATGTCGTGGCCTTCGCCGGCGGCGATCTCGGCGGCGATGGCTGGCGGCACGTCGGCGGTGTTGACGTGGTCGACCTGGGTGGCAACGCCGTTGGCCTCGCCCCACTCGGCCACGAACTGGTCGAACCACACGTCGTGGCGGGGCACGAAGTGGCTCCAGAGCAAGATACTGAGACTGGTGCCGGAGATGTCGGTGGTGGTCGGGGTCTGGACGAGGGTCGCGGCCCCGGCGCCGTCGCGGAAGAAGGGGGTGGCGGCGGCGAGCGTCAGGGAAGCTCCCGCCCCCTTGAGGATCGTTCGCCGGTCGGTGCGGGCAGAGAAACGGGATCGCGGGGAGAGATCGCGCATCAATTCGCTCCTTTGCGTCTGGGGCATGGCGCCGCAGGCTGGACCGGGCCGCAACGCCCGGTCGCATGATCGAACCATCTTCGGTTCAACCTGTCAAGCGCGCACAATCCAGGCCAACGGGGGTGTCGGGTGTCGGGTGTCAGGTGTCAGGTGTCAGGGGATGGGGGATAGGGTGATGGGTGGCGACACGATGGAGGGGTTGTTCGGAGCGGGTGGCGGTCCTGCGCCCCGGTATTGGGAACGGCAAGAGAAAGCCCTGCCCGCGGCTGCATTGCAGCCGCGGGCGGGGCTGGATCAGGGGGGAGGAAATCAGGCGGGGCAGGGGGTGAGTCCGCAATCCGCGGGCGCCGACATGGGAGGGGGGGATTCCTCCCGAGCCGGCTTGAGCGGCTGTGGGGCGGCGGATGGGACATCCCAGACGATGCCGAGCGGGGTGAAGGTGTCCCGGCGCGAGCGAAACCCGTCGCGGCTATCGACGCCAAAGCGCATCGAGGTGACCGCGAGCAGGATCATGAGGGCGAGACCGACGACCAAGCTGCCGAGTTCTTCCATGGCGTGCTCCGTTCTGGTGTCCTGGCAGCGCAGGGGGAGGAGTTCGAATCGATCACTTCGTTGGGAAGGCCGCCGCGCGGCGCGGCGCCACGGGTGAGACGAATGGCTGACGCGGCGCGCCCAACGCGCGCAGACGCGCCAGGAAAAGGTGCGGCAGTCGGAAACGTCGGCTTCCGGTGCGCCCATCAAGGGCTTGCGCCGCCCGCGCCTCGGCCTCGATCGCCCGCTGCCACTCCTGCCGCCGGAACTCCACTTCCGTCTCGATTCCATACCAGTTGTGCATGGCTGACTCCTCGTTTTTTCCGGCGTTCGTGGCGCCTGCCGCGGGTCTCGCGCCGCTGCTTCCTGCCACGTTTGTAAAACGTGACAGGGGGGTATATGTGAGGCGGAAAACGGGGTGATGGGGGTGTTTGGGTCATAGGGGGTTGGGGTGAGGGCCGGCTTTCGGCTTTCGGCTTTCGGCTTTCGACTTACGACTCGACGCTAAACACCGTCGCCATCCCGTCCAGCACGTGGGGACGGCCGGTGACCGGGTCGATGATGAAGCAGATGACCGCGTAGGAGCCTGGTTCGAGGTTCCAGGCGTTCCAAGTCGTTTGGCCGCCCGATTGCAGCGCGGCGTAGGCCACGCCGGTGAACTGGGCCATCAGCGGCTCGCCCGCGGGCGGAGTGCCGGACATCATGGCGCTGAACTCGCCCACGATTTGCTCGCTCGTTGTGTCCTCGGGCACGCCGAACATCACCACATGATGTGGGCTGTGCATGCCGGTGTTGGTGATCTCCCAGATCTGGGAACCCGCCGGGACCGGATCGGGGGTGACGATGTACTGCAGGTCGTCGGTCATCTCCAGGACGACGTCGGCTTCCGGTAGCGCCGGGGTGGCCGCGGACGGGGTGGCGTCGACTGCCGTCACCGTCAGGGGCGCCAGGTGCATGACTTCGTCGTCGCCGCCCTCGGTGTAGCTGGAGGCGGCCCACTGGAACTCGCCCGGCGGCAGGTTGATAACGAAGGAGACGGGTTCGCCTGGTTCGAAGGTGTTGGTGCCGCCGAGGTAGACCCAGTCGGCCTGGGCCAGGTCGTTGGCGCCGGCGTCGAGGGCGAGTTGCGTGGCCTCTTCCTCGCTGAGGCCTGGCGGTGGCTGCATGATGTCGAGGTAGGCGATGGGCCGGTCGACCGGAATCAGCGTGACCAGATAGAGCCCGGCGGTGAGTTCCGCAGGGGCGGTAACGCCATCCGGGCTGGCCTCGACGGTCACTTCCGGGTAGCCGAGCTCGCGGATGCGAGCGTCGTCGAAGGCGGAAAAGATGTCCGCCTGGGCTGCGACCAAGCTTGGCGTGACGGCGAGTATGGCCATCATCGCCAGGGCCGGGATCATCGTTCTGAGCAGACGATTCATGAGAACGGTTCTCTCCTCGTAACCACACGACACGCTGCGGCCCAGGCCAATCCTGGGCCGATGGATCACTGGCATCGTTGCGAGTGCGCGGCAGAGGGTACTCGTTACGGCTCCCCGTCGAAAAGGAGTGGCTGTTTCCGCAGTGCAAGTCGGCTTGTCAGACTGACAGATAAGGAATGCGGGTGATCACTTCCGCGCGGCCAACGACCCTCACCCCAAACCCCTCTCCCTGTGCGCAGGGAGAGGGGCTTTCCCCTTCGCCCACCGCAGTGGGAGAGGGGGGCAGGGGGGCTCTCTCCCGGACAGTTTCATCGCACCCACGGGAAGGTCCAGCCGGCGGGGGTGAAGCGGAAGGGTAAGGCGGGACGATGATCCAGATCGAGGGCCGCCAGGCAGGCGGTGCGGCCCAGGCGGACCAGACTCAGGTCGCGCCGGTCGCGCCGGTCGTAGCGACGGCGCTGTCCGTTGCGCACGGTCTGCAAGCCGAGCCCGTAGGCCCACCACAGCGCCAGATGCACCGCCAGCAGCAAGCGTTCCAGGTGGTCCACGGCGCCGAGTTTGCTGGCTTCCAGCACAAAACCGCGCCCCTTTTCGTCTTGGTAGGTGGCCTCGGCGCGGGCGCGCTGGCGGTACTCGCGCACCCGGTCGGGACCGGCCGGGCGGTCGGAGAACAGCACCCACGGCTCGTCGGCCCCCGCGGCCCAGTGGATGGTCAGGTGGCCGGTGCGCCAGCCGGCATCTTTGAAGATCGCGGCTGGCCCGGCGAAGCGCTGCCCGGGACCGGTGGGCAGGGCGGCCACGCGCTGCTCGGGCCCGTCGCCGAGGCGGACGCGGGTCTCCTCACCGGCCCCGGCGCGCAACCGCAAGATGACGTGAAACCCGACCGCCCGCGCGCAATCGACGACCGTCGGACCGACCAGGCCGCGATCGGCCAGCAGCGTCGCGGTCGTACCGGGCGGCAGCGCGGCGGCGATGACGGCCAGCAAGTCCGTCAGGATTGGTCCCAGCGGCTGCGGCCAGGGGTCTTGCTGCGGCGCCACCCGCCAGGTCAGGGGCAGCACACGGCGGCGCACCACCACCCCGACGACCAGGATGGTGGCGCAGTCGCGGTACGGCGTCGGGTCGAAGACCAACACCACCTCCCGCTGCCCCAGCGCCCGCAGCAGGACCGGCAGCAGCGGATCCCACAGCCCCGCCACGGTCACGCGCGGGTTGGTCACGAAGCGCTTGAGGCGCCGCTCGATACTCGGGTCGCTGGCCGGCAGCGGCAAGGCGGCGGCCACCTTGAGCAAGGTCACCGAGCCGGCCCACAGCACCCCGGCCGCGAACAGCGCCAGCACGCGCACCCGCGTCACCCGCTCCCCCGGCAGCAGCGTTTCGACCTGGCGTACCCACGCATGCAACACTTTTCCTCGGCTCGACACGGGGCGCCTCCGATCCGATCCGCTGGACGCTCAACACCCAGCAGTGTCGCATCGGATCCCCGTGTCGGACCGCCTTTCGCCAAACTGTCCGGGAGAGAGGGGGCAGGGGGGTGAGGGCCGGCCGCCGCATGACCGAGTTTTGGACGCAACCCTGCCACGACCCCTATTCGGCCACGTCGCGCGGAATCGACGATGGCCCGGTAGCCATCGCGGCCACCGTCGCTTCCTCACCCGCCGCAGGGGGCAGGTCGAGGTAAAGGCGGAAGAACGCGTCCATGTCCAGCAGCATCTGCCGCACGTTCGGGGTCGAGGCCACGTAGTAGGTTTCGCCGGGATAGGTCTTGTAGGCGAACGTCTTGTACTCCCGTTCCAGGGCCAGGGCGAACTCCTTGCCGGCGGCGGATTGCGGGTACTTGCCGATCCCGTGGATGACGAAGCAGGGGGTCGTCGCCTGGGTCACCGCGAAGATCGGGGAGCAGCGGCGGTAGACCTCCTCATTTTCCTCCAGAGTCCCGAACTCGTATTCCAGGAGCTTGATGTGGCGCAGCTCCTGCTCCGCGTTCATGTGTACGAAATCGCCGTAGCCTGACATCGGGATCGCCGCCTGGAAATAGCCGGGGGCGAAAGCCACCGCGGCCATGCTCATGATGCCGCCGTAGCTCGTGCCGGTGATGGCCGTCCTGCCCGGGTCCACGTCGTCCAGTTTCTTCAGCTCCTCGGCTCCGAAAATGACGTCTTGCAGATCGCCGTGGCCCCAGTCGCCGTTGTTGAGATCCTCGAAGCGGCGGCCATACCCCGAGCTGCCGCGCGGATTGGGCAGCAGGAGGGTGTAGCCGCGCTGGACGAAGAACTGCACCTGCGGCTGGAAGGTGTCCATGAACTGGCTGGTCGGTCCCCCGTGAACGAAGAGGATGCCAGCGCCGTTGGCGGGGACGCCGGTTGAGCGCGGCCGGTAGAGGTAGGCGTGGATGGTCTCGCCGTCAAAACCGGGGTAGGCGATCTTCTCCGGCGACGCCAACATGTCGGCAGTAGCGCCGACCGCGGAATCGGTGAGCCGCGTAGTTTGCCCGCTCTCGACGGCCACGACGTAGAGGTCATTGGGACCGGTCGGGGTCGCCAGCAGAACGCTGATGCGGCTGCCGTCCGGCGACCACTGAGGGTGGGAGACCACCCCCATTCCCGGGGAGACCAACACCCGCGGCTCGCCGCCGTCAGCCGGAACGATGCGCAGATCGACCGTGCCGTTGCTGTTGCTGGTGTAGGCGAACCGCTCGCCGTCCGGCGACCAATTGCCCCCCTCCTGATCCGCCTCCTGCGGCGCCAGTTGGCGTGGTTCGCCGCCGTCGGCCGGGACGGCCCAGTAGGTGATCCAGCCGGAGCGGTGGGAGCGGAAGGCGACCCATTTACCGTCAGGCGATGGGGTGGGGTAGCCGAGGGAACGTCCGTAGTGGTAGTCGAAGAAGTCTTCGTCGAGAGCGATCACGCGCGGGTCTGTGCCGTCGCGCCCCATGCGCACGATCTCGTGGTCGACCCAGCGTTCGTCGAGCCGGACGTAGAGGATGTCCTCTCCGTCGGCGGTAAACGTGGCGTAGACCTCGTACAAGGGATCGCTGGTCAGGCGGTGGGTCTGCCCGTCCGGAACATCGACCCGGTAGATGTCGTATACGCCGTAGCGGTTGGCCGAGATGACGACGGCCGAGCTATCGGGCGACCATGAAAGGGATTCGATGGCGCTCCCGAGCCGGGTGAGTTGGCGATCCGGCTCACCGTCCGCCGACCAGAGCCAGACCTCGTAGGCGCCGCTCTTTTGCGAGACGTAGGCGATGAAGCGGCCATCGGGCGACGGGGCGAACAGCGAAGCCGCGAGATGCCCGACCCCGCCCATGCCGACCGAGAGCCGCACCGGGCAGCCGCCCTCCGGCGCGATGGCCCACAGATCGACGCCGCCGCCGAGTCCGGAGGCGAAGACGATGCGCTCGCCGTCCGGCATCCAGCGCGGCGTCTCGTGCCCCGGAATCGGTTTGATCGCCAGCAGTTGATCGATCGAGATCACGTCCTGCCCCTTCCATGTGCTACGAACGGCGTGCTATTGGCTCTGTCGCGGGCCGTGGCCGCGACGAACGTCTCCATACCTTGGCCATGGCGGTCAGGGCAAGCAGACCCAGGCCATCCGTGACGAAAAATGCCGTGCTTGGAAGGATGCGAAACATGCGAAGGATGCGATGAATGCGAATCCTGGCGGGGTGGGCAGATCGACGTCCTTCCATTGCCCGGGGGGGGCGGTCGCGCCGACGCGGCCGCATCCATCCGGATACCGTATCAGCGGTCAACGGAGATGCGGGGATCGATCGCGCCATAGAGGAGATCGACAAACAGGTTGACGAGCACGTAAACGGCGGCGACGAAGAGGACCCCGCCCTGGGCAACGGGGAAATCCCGGCCTTGCAACGCGGACACGAGCATGCGGCCGATGCCCTGCCGGGAGAAGACCTGTTCCACGATGACGGCCCCGGCGAGCAACCCGCCGAACTGCAAACCGACGATGGTGATGACGGGGATGGCGGCGTTGCGCAGCGCGTGGCGCAGGATGACGCGTTGCTCGGTGAGGCCTTTGGCGCGGGCGGTGACGACATAGTTCTCGCCCAGGACCTCGAGCAGGCTGGAGCGAACCATGCGGGCGATGATCGCCGCGGCGGCGAAGCCGAGCGCCACGGCAGGTAGGACCAGACCACGCAATCCGCCGCCGCCGATGATCGGGAACCAGCTGAGCCAGACGGCGAAGACCGAGATGAGCAGTAACCCGAGCCAGAAGCTGGGCATGGAGACGCCGGCCAGCGCGATCAGCATCACCAGATTGTCGACGATGCGCCCCCGCTTGACCGCCGCGATGATCCCGAACGACACGCCGAGGACGATAGCCAGCACCATGCTGGCCAGGGTCAGTTGCAGGGTCGGCGGGAAGTTGCGCACGATCATCTGCGAGACTGGCTCGTTGGTGCGGATGGAGCGGCCGAGATCCCCTTGCAGCACGTTCTTCATGTAGTTGACGTACTGCACGGGGAGGGGATCGTTCAGCCCCAGCCGCTCCCGGACCTCATTCATCTGCTCGGCCGTGGCGCCGCCGTGGCCAATGAACATGGCGGCGACCGGGTCGCCCGGCACCAGGTGGAGCATGAGGAAGGTCAATGCGGAGACGCCCAGCAAGACTGGGATGGCCAGGATCAATCGTTGCAGGGCGTAGCGCATTACGAACGACCCTCACCCCCAACCCCTCTCCCATCGCAATGGGAGAGGGGAGCTTGACGCCTGGCTTGCTTCCTTCCAGATTTTAGGATTCCTTGCGTCATTGCTCCCCGCTTCCGCGAGCCCCTCTCCCATCGCAATGGGAGAGGGGTTGGGGTGAGGGCCACTACGGATTCAAATACGTCCCATAGAACCAGGGGAAGCCGACTTCGTTGTAGGCGAGACCGCCAACGCGGGTCGAGGCCGCGTCGAGGTAGTCCTGTTCCCAGCCCATCACGCCCACGACTTCCTGCATGATGATGGCCATGGCGGGGATGAGATTTTCCCATTGCTCTTCGAGGTTGGGCGCGGCGACGGCGGCGTCGATCAAGTCGTTGAGCTCGGGGTTGGCCAAGCCGTAATTGGCGAACGGTTCGCCTTCGCGGAAGAACTCTTCGATGATGCCGACGCCGATGTACCCCGAATCGGACATCAGGGTCATGTGAAAATCGGTGGCCTGCACCGTGTCGATCCAGAAGTTGAAGTCGCCGGCGCGGATGTTGAGCCGGGCGCCGATCTCGTTCAGGAAGCCGTCGATCGGTTCGATCTGGCCAGCGTCGACGTCGCTCGTCTGGGTGACCATGTCCAGCACGAGTTGGACGCCCTCCTTTTCGCGCAGGTCGCCGTTGAGCGTCCAACCGTTCTCGTCGAGCAGAGCGTTCGCGCCCTCCAGATTGTAGGGGATGTCGTATTCGACGAGCATGGAGAGATCGCCGTTGGGGACCATGTTGCTGGGCAGGGGCGCCAGGCCGGGGCGGCCGTAGCCGGCCCAGCCGGGGAGTTGCAACATGGTCTCCTTGTCGATGGCCATGTTGATGGCGCGGCGGACGTTGATGTCGTCGGTGGGCGCCTTGGCGGTATTCATCAGGTACATGCGGGTCGAGCCGGCCTTCGGGGTGGCGATGATTTCCACCCCCTCCGCGCCCTGGATGTCGGGCACGCTCGGTTCGATGATGCGTGCAATCTGGATTTCGCCGTTGACCACGGCCGCAGCGCGCACGCTATTCTCGGGCACCTCGCGGAAGGTGAGCCGATCGAGCGGCGTCGGCCCGCTGAACCCGAACGCGGGCGGACTCGACGCATAGTCGGGGTTCTTCTCCAGGGTGACGTGCGAGTCCTTGACCCACTCCACGAACTGTGTAGGCGCCGCTGCCCACCAGCGAGGTCACGCCGTAGTCGTCGCCGCCCGCGGCCAACGCTTCCGGCGAGTCGATGCCGGTGCCCCCGTCGCTCAGGTAGAGGAGGAAGGTGGCGTGCGGCTCGTTGAACGTCACCTGCAATGTGGTGTCGTCGACGACGACGGCCTCATTGAACGCCGTGCCGCCGAGCGCCTGGTAGGCGAACGAGTCGCCCTCCATGGTGTTGTCGAAGTTCGCCTTGACCGCCTCGGCGTTGAACGGCGTGCCGTCATGGAAGGTGACGCCCTCTTTCAGGGTGAAGGTGTACTCCAGCCCGTCCGGCGAAATCTCCCACGAGTCGGCCAACCAGGGGTTGATCGAGCCATCCGCGGGATTGACCCAGGTCAGACAGTCGAGCACGTGGCGGGCGACCATGCGCGAGGGGGTGAAGTTGCTGCGGTGCTGGTTGAGGGTATCGGCCACCCAGACGTCCATGCCTGCCTGCAACTCGCCGCCTTGCGGCACGTCCTGGGCGCGAGCGAACGACGGAGCCGCTGCAAAGGGGCTGCCGGCAGCGCTGGCCAGTCCTGGGCGGGCGCCACCGGCCAGTGCGGCGGCCAGGGCAGGCATCGTCGCGGCCAGGGCCATGATGCGCCTGCGGGAGATCAATCCGGCCTGATACCCCGCGAGCAAGACGTCGACGGGCGCTTTCGGTCGATGTGTCACGTCTTCTCTCCTCTCGTGTCCACCGTTGCCGACGCCTCACGGCCCTCGCCGTCGCCATCGGCCACCGTTTTGTGGATCACCTCAGTGGTTGCAACGCGCTAGCGCCGGAGGCGCGGGTCGAGCGCATCACGTAAAGCATCGCCGAGCATGTTGATGCCCAGAACAGTAATGGCGATCGCCAGTCCGGGAAACGTGGTGTACCACCAGGCTTGATTGATGTACTTGCGGCCCAGGGTGAGGATGGCTCCCCATTCGGGCGCGGGCGGGACCGCGCCCAGCCCGATGAAGCTCAACCCGGCCGCGGTCAGGATGGCGCTGGCGATGCCGAGGGTGGCCAGCACGATCAATGGCGGCAGTACGTTCGGCAGGATGTAGCGCCGGGTGATGTGCGCGTCGCCGCAGCCGATGGCGCGGGCGCCGAGCACGAACTCGCGGTCGCGCAGCGCCAGCGACGAGCCGCGGGCGACGCGGGTGTAGTAGGGGATGGACGAGATGCCGACGGCAATCATGACATTGAACAACCCCGGTCCCAGGATGGCGATGATCGCGAGGGCGAGGAGGATGCCGGGAAAGGCGAGCAGGAGATCCATCACCCGCATGATCGCGTTGTCGAGTACGCCGCCACGATACCCGGCGATGATGCCGAGCACAATACCGATCCCGCCGCCGATGCCGACCGAGATGAGACCGACCCGCAGTGAGATCTGGGTGCCGTAAATCACCCGGCTGAACAAATCGCGGCCAGTATCGTCGGTGCCGAAGATGTGCTCGCGGGAGGGGGCTTCCAGGGCCGCGCGGGGATCCTGGTCGAAGGGGTCGTAGGGCGTGATCCACGGGGCCGTCAGGGCCAGCACGATCTCGAAGAGCACCAGGGTGGCCCCGATCATGGCCGCCCGGTTGAGCCGCAACTGGCGCCAGACGATGGCCCATTGGCTCTGCGGTCTGGTCAACCGGCCGATGTCACCGGCAGCGCCGCCGACCGTCAGCGTGTTCGCCGCACTGCCCAACCGTGCGCCCTTTCTTGCAGGCGTATTCCGTGAATCGTCACTACCCTACCACCATCGGCTCGTACGGCGCGTGCGTCAGGGAGCGGGCTCCGTCTGCGCCCACGACCACCATGTCTTCGCAGCGCACGTAGTAGACGCCGGGGTTCCAGATTTTGGGTTCCAGGGTGAAGATCATGTCGCTGGCGATCGGCTCGTCGTACGGGGGGCGCAGCCAGGGCTCTTCGTGTACCTCCAACCCGATGGCGTGCCCCAGTCCCTCGTAGAGGTAGTGGTCGCCGAAGCCGCGGGCTGCCACGTGATCGCGCATGACGTCTGCAAGCGCGGCTGGGGTGATCTGACCGTCGCGCATCTTCGGCATGGTTGCGAGATTGCCGCTGGTGATGGCCGCATAGGCGGCCAGGGCCTCGGGGTGCGGTTCACCGATGAAGACCGAACGGCCAAAGTCCGAGCAGTAGCCCTGGTAAAGCGCGCCGAAGTCGAAGGCGACGGTCATCCCCGAGACCAGCTTCAGGTCCGTATTGCGGGTGAAGATGTGCCGCCGCAGATCGCTGCCGTTGCCGACGGCGATGATGCCCGCCGGGAACGAAGGTCCTTCGCCGCCCGCGAGCCGAATCTGATACTCGACTTCGATGGCCACATCTCGCTCGGTCATGCCAGGGCGCATGCGCGCAATCGTCTCCGCCAGCGCCACATCGGCGATGGTGGCGGCGCGCTGCAGCAGCGCCAGCTCGTCGGCGTCCTTGATGGCGCGCATGCGGTCCATCATCGTGTTGTCGGCGGCGATGAAGCGGGCGTTGGGAGCAGCCTGTTGCAGGGCGAGGAGCGTCTGCCCCCAGAGCATCTTGCCGGTGGCGATGGTCTTGTGGTCCGGCGCGAACTCGGCGAGCACACCAGCGAGAAACGCGCTCGGATCGGCAGCGCCCGGCGGCATGACCCGCACGTCCTCGACCCAGGTCTCGACGTCGACGTCGAACCACGGGTGCAGAACGACGACCGGGTCGTGGTCGTGGCTGACGATGAGCGACGTGATCCAGTCGCCATGGCCTTTGAGGATGGTGTAGTAGAGGGGAGCGGCCATCCCGCTCAGGTAGCGGAAGTCCGGTCCAAAGTTGAGCGCAAGGATATCGGCGCCCCAGTCGGCCATCGCCTCCCGCACACGGGCCAGCCGGCGCGCGGCTATCGGTTCCACGGTTCCCCTCCTGGTTCAGACCATCGTGGCGTTCTGGAGCGTCTCGGCTGTAGGGGCGCTGCTTGCTGCGCCCGTCGGCTGAAAGCCGACAACATGGAATCACCCCGGGTTGTGGCGCTTCGCGCCACGGGCGCAGCAAGCAGCGCCCCTACGGGTGGCGGGCGCGGCGAGCGGCGGGCGCGGCGAGCGGCGACCATACTACGGGTGGCGGCCGGCATCGGCGGGTGACGCGGACTGGGATGGGGATGGGGATGGGTTGTCGACATCCGTTTCCCAACGGGCCGGGTTGTCGGCGATGTACTGGCGGATGAGGGCCAGTTCGCGGGCATTGCGGACGATGCGGTCGTGGTAGCTTCGCTGCCAGAAGGGCTGGTTGGTTCGGCCCAGCGCCCGGTTGCCCTGAATGCCGGAGACCGATTTGAAGGCGCGCATGACCGCGGCCAAGTGCGGGAGGGCGATGCCGGGCGAAAGGGCGGGGTCGCCGCCGAGGACGAGGATGCCGTGGACATGGGTCGGCATGACGACGAAGGCATCGAGTTCGACGGCCGGGAAGCGCAGCGGGAGCGCTTCCCAGGCCTCCAGCACGGCACGGCCGGCTTGTCTCACTTGCACCTCGCTTGCGATGACCTCCCCAAGCAGAAGTTCCCGGTCCCAGGTGCAGACGGTGACGAAATATTGGCCGAACTGGCCATAGTCAAATCCGGCCAATCGTGGCGAGCGCCGAGCGTGCCAGTTCTGCATCTGCCCAACACCCCTCCAGGCGCGACGGCCCGCATCTCGTAGGGGCGCTGCTTGCTGCGCCCCATAGGGATCAAGTTAAGCCTCCGAGGCTGGGGTCGCGCCAGAGTTGGAAGGCACTGGGGCGGGTTGTGCGTTTGGCGATGCGGCAGCCGGTGCCAAGGCAGGCGGCGATGGCTTGGAGTTCCTCGGCCAGCCGGTCTGGGCGGCCGAGGGCGCGCAGGAGGCAGACAGCGTGCTCGCGCACCGTCTGCGCCGCGCGCGTCAGGCTGCGGTCGGGCCGGTCCCAACAGCCGACGAGGAGGATCCAGTGCGGGATGACCAACGCCACCAGCTTGGCGTAGACCTCGCACAACACCCGCCACGGGTCGGCGCTGCGGCTCTCGTCAAGGCACCCGCCGGATTTCCACAACTTGAACAGCAGCTCGATTTGCCAGCGTGCCCGGCCCAGCACGAACGCCTCGGCCAAGCTCACGCGATCCGGGGGCGCGTTGGTGACGTAGACGGTCCAGCCGGCCAACGCCAACGTGGCCTTGGGCGGCGCCTTGCCCTCGCGCTTGGCGGCGGCGCGCAGCTTGCGCCGCCGCGCATCCGCCACCGTCTTGGGGGCCCGCGCGGCCAGCAAGCGCGCCGGCAGCCGGGCCCGCGCCCCCAGCCGCACCTCGACTTCCACCGTCGCCGTCCGGAACCGGTCCAACCAGCGCGGCAGGTCGCGCCGCACCCCGTCGGGCGTGAAGACGTGGGTGAGCGGATCGAGCCGGCTCAGCCAAAACGCCCCGCTCTCTCCCAGGGCGCGCAGCCGGTCCAGGCTCCAAAAGCCGAGGTCGGCCACCCCCAGCGCCTCGGGCGGCAGCGGCGCGGCGTGCAGCGGCCCGGCCTTGTCCTGGGTGCGCCCAGCGAGCAAGACCGGGCCTTCCAGCGTCCCGCCCGCCAGGTCGAAGCGCGCCTGCAGCTTGAGCGCGGATTGGGTGCCGCGCCCGGGGCGCCCGCCGCACCCCGGCCAGACCCCGGCCAGCGCGTCGGGCAAGCGGATCGTGGTGCAATCCAGCACCCACACCCCGCCCGGGAACCGGGCCAGCAGCGGCACCGCCACCGGGTCGGCGCGCACCGCCGCCGCCACCGCGGCCGCCAGTACCCGTTCCAGCAGCGCCGCGGCCTCGGGGCCGAAGCGTTGGGCCAACCCCTGCGGGCTGATGGACGCCCCGCGCACCGCGACGGCCTGGGTCAACTGGTGCAGCGTGGCCGCGGGGCGGGCCAGGAAGCCCAGCACCAACGCTTGCACGAACAGCGCCCCGCTCAGCACCCGGCGGCGGCGCACGAAGCCGACCGCGGTGGCGGCCTCGTCGGCGACCGCGGTCAAGACGTGCTCCAGAACGGCGGCCATCTGTGGCAGACTCTCCATGCGGGGCTCCTCTCGGATCGGTGGGCGATTCAGCATCTCCACCATGCCAGAGGAGCCTCTTCGTGTCAGCCCCCGTGGGCTAAAGTTGATCCCTATGGGGCGCTGCGTGCTGCGCCCCTACGATCCGGTCCCGACCTCAGTCGATCACGAAGAGCTTGCGCTCGACCTGGCTCATCGGTTTGCCGCCGTCGTTGGTGACGACCACCATGTCTTCGATGCGGTTGCCGAAGCGACCGGTGTAGACGATGCTCGGTTCGACGGTGAAGACCATGCGCTCCTGCAGCACGGTTTCGTCCACGCCGTCCAGGAATGGGGGTTCGTGGACGGTGACGCCGATGCCGTGGCCGAGGCGGTGGGTGAACCCCTCGTCGTAGCCGGCGTCGGCGATGATCTGGCGGGCGATGCGGTTCGCCTCGGCGGCGGTGCATTGCCCGGCGACCATCGCCGCCATCGCGTCGGCCTGGGCCTTCACCACCGTCTCGTGCACCCGCAGGTACTCGGCCGGCGGCTCCCCCAGGAACGCGGTGCGGCCGAAGTCGGAGGCGTAGCCGTCGATGAGGCCGCCGAAATCGAACATGATCGAGTCGCCGGGCTGAAGCTGCTTGCCGCCGGACCGAATCGTCTTGCCGCCGCCATCCATCTCCTCGGCGACGAAGAAGACCCCGGTCTCGAACGAGGTGTACTCCGCGCCCAGGGTGACGAACTGGTAGTCGATCTCGTGCGCCACGTCGTACTCGCTCACGCCGGCCTTGAGCCGCGACAGCACGTTCCGAAACACCCGATCGGTCAGATCGGAGCCGCGCTGCATGACCGCCAGCTCCTCGTCGGACTTGATGGCGCGCATGGGGGCGATGATCTCGTTGGCGTTGACCAGCTCGACGTCCGGCAACAGCTCCAGGAGCGCCATTGCCAATTGCGACCACGCGCGCTCGTCGAGGGCGATGCGCCGCTTGCCCGCGTTCAGGCCGAATCCGGCCAGCGTTTCGCGCAGGGCTTCATGTGGCGGAATCGGCTCCAGGATGAGACGCACACCGGCGATCCACGGTTTGCCCTCGGCCTCGTTGACCCAGAACCCGCCGCCCATGCGCGGCGCGACGATCTGCAGCGGCCCTTCCTGGCCGATGTAGCCGCCGGAGAGCCAGTCGCCGTAGGCGTTGTGGTCGGTGCCGTGCTCGAGTTGGCGCCGGATGCCGGCCACGTAGAAGAGGTTGGCCGCGCGCGGCAGGAACATCAGGTCGATGTCGCGCTCCCGCATCGCTGCCTGCACCGCGCGCAGTCGCCCCGCGTAATCCATGGCCCCCTCCCCTGGAAACCCGAAATCGCTACCTCGCAACGCGAACGACGGCATCATGCCACGTCTGCCGTCGCCCTCAAGGGCCCTCTCCCGGCTCCGAAACGAGATGCTCCCCTTCGATTCGGAGACGCATCTCAACGCCGGCGCTGGCGCTGTTGACAGCCCGTCACCCATCCGATACCGTGGGAATGTCACATGGCCTATGCCAATCTGACGCAAGGTGGACCGCGCTCGATTCCTTGTTCACAACGAAAGGAGCAGCCCGTGTCGGACCGCAGCGCATTCGAGCGGGATTTCACGCCGTCGTCTCCTCGGCGGGGCCGGATCGCTGGCCGCGCTCGCCGGTACGTCGCCGCATCTGGGCCGGGGCGTCGGCCTCCGCCCGGCAGGAGGCCGCGCCCGTCACCGGCGGCAACCTCCTCTTCGTCCACCAGCAGATGCCGACCAGCATGGACGCCAACGTCTGGACCGCCACCAACGTCGCCCGCATCATGCGCCAGATCTACGATCCGCTCGTCTGGCAGCCGGAGGGCGGCAAGTTCGTGCCGGGCCTGGCCGAGTCGTGGGAGATCTCGGAGGACGGCCTGGTCTACACCTTCAACCTGCGCAAGGACGTCAAGTTCCACGACGGCACGCCGTTCAACGCGGAGGCGGTCAAGGCGACCTACGACCGCATGGTCGACCCGGACTCGAAGTCGCTCCAGGTCAGCCGGCTCGGCCCGTACGACCGGACCGAGGTGGTCGACGAGTACACGGTGCAGGTCGTCCTCAACGAGCCGTTCGTCGCCTTCCTCAGCAACGTCAGCGAGGTCACCCTGGCCCCGGCCTCGCCGACCGCCGTCGACCGAGCTGGGCGAGAACTACGCGATGAACCCGGTCGCCACCGGCCCGTTCCGGGTCCAGGGCTGGCCGGACGACACGACGCTGGTCCTGGAGCGCAACCCCGACTACGCCTGGGCGCCGGAGTTCATCCAGAACCGGGGCCCGGCCTACCTCGACACGATCACCTACCGCTTCGTCGAGGAGCCCGCGACCCGCCTGATCGCGCTGGAGACCGGCGAGGCCGACGATCATCGACGCGCCCGCCGCCGCAGGACATCCCGCGCATGATGGACGACGGCGAACTTCCAGGTCGACGCCTTCATCGTGCCGGGCATGCCGGAGTATCAGCAACGCTCAACATCACCAGCGGGCCGACGCAGGAGCTGGCGGTCCGCCAGGCGATGCAGCACGGCGTCGACCGCCAGGCGCTGGCCGCCTGCTCTTCAACGGCGGCTTCCCGGCCGGGCACGGGCCGTTGACCTCCGGCTCCTGGGCCTACTGGGAGGGCGTCGACGACATGTACCCGTACGACACCGCGCGAGGCGACGCAGCTCCTCGACGAGGCGGGCTGGGTGGTCGGCGCCAGCGGCATCCGGGAGAAGGACGGGCAAGCCGCTCAAGGTCCGCCACGTCACCACCGCCGGCGGCGTACACGCAGAAGGTCGCCGAGTTCGTCCAGGGCTCGCTGCAAGAGCTCGGCTTCGACTACGTGGTCGAGGCGATGGCGTACGAGGCGACGGCGTCAAGCGGTACGCCGACAACGACTACGAGGTGGCCCGCCTCTTCTACGCCCTGATCGACCCGCACGACGTGTTCTTCCTGGCCTACCACTCGACGCAGATCGAGGGCGGCGGCCAGTTCAACCGCTCCCGCGTCAAGGACCCGAAGCATCGACGAGCTGATCCAGCAGGGCGTGGCCGAGAGCCGACACGGCGCGAGCGCATGGCGATCTACCAGGAGCTGCAGCAGACCGTCATGGAGAAGGCGCTGATCCTGCCCGCCTTCGACACGGCGCTGGCCCACGGATGCAGCCGAACGTCCAGGGCTTCACGGCGGACCTGCTGGGCCGGCCGTACCTGATCGACGTCTGGATGGACGCGTAGCGCGGCGGTCGAGCCGAGCGGCGCCGGCGGCTAGCCCGCCGGCGCCCGGTCGCTCGCGGAGAGCATATGGGCGCCTACATCCGGCGGCGGCTGCTGACCACGATCCCGGTGCTGCTCGGCGTCTCGCTGGTCGTCTTCCTGATGCTGCATCTCCTGCCGGGCGATCCGGTGATGATGATGCTGACCGAGCATCGCGGCGGCGCGGCGCCGACGGTCTCGGGCAGCATCACCCAGGAGATGTACGACAACATGCGGCAGCAGCTCGGGCTCGACCAGCCGCTGCCGGTGCAGTTCGCCGCCTTCCTGGGCGGGCGTGCTGCGGGGCGACCTGGGCAAGTCGTTCCGCGGCGGCGAACCGGTGACGGGAGCTGATCGCGCGCAACCTGCCGTACACCATCCAGCTGGCCGCGGCCAGTCTCGGGCGTGGCGATGGCCGCTCGGCTTCGTCCTCGGCGTCATCGCCGGCGTCAAGCGCGGCACCTGGCTCGACAGCCTGACGATGACGATCGCCGCGGCCGGCGTCTCGATGCCGTCGTTCTGGCTGGGGATCATGCTCCTGCTCATCTTCGCGCTCCACCTCAACCTGCGTGCCGGCGGTGGCCCGGCGGCCGACTGGCAGGTGCTGATCCTGCCGGCGATCGCGCTCGGCTTCAGCGCCGCCGCGATCATCGCCCGGCTGGTCCGCTCGAGCCTGGTCGAGGCGATGCAGCAGGACTACGTCCGGACGGCCCGGGCGAAGGGGCTTCAGGAGCGGGCGGTGGTCGTGCGCCACGCGCTGAAGAA
The DNA here is from genome assembly GCA_963762985.1 of uncultured Chloroflexia bacterium. Taxonomy (GTDB): domain Bacteria; phylum Chloroflexota; class Chloroflexia; order Thermomicrobiales; family UBA6265; genus JACCXM01. The sequence goes on along the minus strand of CAVXMK010000017.1, from coordinate 52,847 downwards.
CGCGCTGATTCCGGTGGTGACCGTGGTGCGGGCTCCAGTTCGGCAACCTGCTGGGCGGGAGCGGTCGTCATCGAGACCGTCTTCGCCCGTCCCGGGATCGGGCACATTACCGTCAACGGCATCCTGGAGCGGGATTTCCCGGTCGTGCAGGGCGTGGTGCTGGTCTCGGCCCTCGACCTACGTGCTGGCCAACTTCCTGGTCGACGTCTCCTACACCTGGCTCGACCCCCGGATCCGCTTCGGCGGAGGCGCGTGATGCTCGCGACGGCGCGCCCAGGAGCCGGCCGGCGCGGTTCGGGAGCGCCCGGCGATGACCGCGACCGTCCCAGCGGAGACGACGCTCTCACCTTCGCTCGGCCAGGGGATCGACGAGCGCGTCCGGCACGGCGAAAGCCAGACGCGGATCGCCATGCGTCGCCTGGCGCGGCAGCCGGCGACCGTGGCCGGGGCGATCGTGCTGCTGTGCTGACGTTCGGCGCGCTGTTCGCGCCGATGTTGACGCCGTACGAGCCGGACAAGTTGTCGCCGCGGGAGGCGCGCCAGCCGCCGAGCGCTGGCGCACCCGCTCGGCACCGACCACTTCGGGCGCGACGTGCTGACCCGGATCCTCTACGGCGGCCGCGTCTCGCTGCGGATCGGGCTCATCGCGGTGGCCATCGGCGCCACCATCGGGGTCGCGCTCGGGCGCCATCGCGGGGTATCGCGGCGGCTGGATCGACGAGATCATCTCCCGGGTCATCGACGTCATGCTCGCCTTCCCCGGCATCCTGCTGGCGATCGCGGTCGTGGCGGTGCTCGGGCCGGACCTGACCGAACCTGATGATCGCGGTCGGGGTGGGCACGATCCCGGGCTTCGCCCGGCTCGTGCGCGGGCAGACGCTCGCCGCGCGCGAGTTCGACTACGTCACCGCGGCGCGGGCGCTCGGTTGCTCGCACGCCAAGATCGTGGGCCGTCACATCCTGCCGAACGTGATGGCCCCGGTCGTCGTCTTCGCCACGCTCTCGATCGCCGGGGCGATCCTGGCGGGGGCCTCGCTGAACTACCTGGGCCTGGGGGCCAAGCCGCCGACGGCGGAGTGGGGGCTGATGCTGGCCGAGGCGCGGGACGAGATCCGGCGGGCCTGGTGGCTGCCGACCTTCCCGGGCCTGGCCATCATGCTCACGGTGATCGCGATCAACGTGGTGGGGGACGGCCTGCGCGACGCGTTCGACCCCCGCCTGGGACGACGCTAGTGACGCGAGGAGGGGCACGTGTCGGGGTTCGCCCAGGATGTGGGGACGTTGCTGCATCGGGAGCTGTCCGGCGAGCGCGCCCAGGCCACGACGGCGGCGATCACCCGCTTCCACCGCCCGCCGGGGGCCAGCGGCTACCACGCGGCGACCAACCTCGTGGCCGCGGAGTTGCGCGCCGCCGGGATTCGCGAGGTGGAGTCGACCACCTACCCGCTCGATGGCGAGACGATCGCCGGCGAAGGGCCGTTGCCGCTGGCCTGGGAACCGCACGGCGCGGTCGTGCGCGTCGTCAGCCCGGCGCCGGGCGAGGTCGTGAACATGGAGACCGCCTCGTCCTGCCTCGCCTGGTGGTCGCGGCCGACGCCGGAGGGCGGGACCACGGCCGAGCTGGTCGATCTCGGCACGGGCGAGCGCGACGAGGACTACGCGGGCAAGGATCTCACGGGCAAGATCGTGCTGATCGGGCACACGGAGCGGCCGGGCGGCTGGATGTACGCGGCGCGGCGGGCGATGGAAGCCGGAGCGCGGGGCATCCTCTCCGACTACCTCTTCTACACCTTCGCTCCGGACCGCACCCGGGAGACCCACCCGGAGGCGGTGCAGCTCCTGCGCCTGCCGAACCAGCGCGGGCAGTTCGATGCCTGGGCCTGCGGGATCTCGTATCCGGCGGCGCAGCGGCTGCGCGAGCTGCTGCGGCTGGGACCGGTGACCCTGCACGCCGACATCCGCTGCGACCTGTTCCGCGGTCAGGGCCAGAACCTGCTGGCGACGATTCGCGGCCGGGAGCTGCCGGAGGAGTCGGTCTTCTTCATCGCCCACTGCTCGGCGGCGACGCTGCCCCTGCGCCAACTGCGCGGCCGGGCCGGCGCTGATGGTCGAGATCGCGCGCGTCCTCAACGGCCTCATCGAGCGCGGCGAGCTGCAGCGGCCGCGGCGCTCGATCAAGTTCCTGTTCATCATCGAAGGGCTTGGCTCGCGCGCCTACATTCGACGAGCATCGGGACGAGCTGGACCGGGTCAAGACGGCGTTCTGTTTCGACAGCGTCGGCCACGACCAGGGCAAGCTGAAGTCGGTGCTGCTCTTCTACCGGCATCCCGACTCGTCGCCGTCGTTCCTCAACGACTACTTCGCCGGGGTGATGGAGCGGGCGCCGAAGGACGGGACCTGGGTCTTCGCCGACGACGCCGACATCGCGCCGGTCCAGTTCACCCAGGCGCCGTACACGCCCTGGAGCGACAACCACATCTGGGCCGCGTACGGCGTGCCGAGCCCGTTGATCATGTCGTGGCCGGACCTCCACTTCCACACGCAGTTTCTGACCGCCGACAACACCGACCCGCGCGTCTTTCGCCGCGCCGGGGTGACGACCGCCCTGGCCGCCTACGAGATCGCCGACGCCGGCGCGGCCGACGCGCTGGCGATCGCCGACGAGGTCGCGGCGCGGGCCGGGTTCCGCCTGGCCGAGATCGCCAACCGGGCGGTGCATCGCATGGCCGGCGCGGCGCGGGTCAACGGTGGCGGGGTCGACCCGGCTCGGGTCGGCGATCGCGCGCCAACCGCGAGCTGGCGTACGCCGCGGAACGCGACCGCGCGGCGGTCGCGTCGGTGACGACGCTGCTCTCCGGGGACGTCGGCGCCGGGGCTGGACGACGCGATCGCCGGCGCACGGCGACCGGCTCCGCGAGCAGGCCGATCGCGCCGCGGCCCGCGTCGCGGCGGCGGCTGACGGCTGGAGCGAGGGAGGCGGTCGATCGTGACGGCGGCGCTGGCAATCGGTGCTCCGGAGAACGCACGAGGGGCCGGGCACGGCGGTGGCGGGGACGCCGTACCCGGAACTGGTGGCGCTGGCGGAGCGGATGCAGGCCGAGGACGGGCGGATCGTCTTCGATTCGCTGCGGCCGATGGGGGACGAGTTCTGGAACATGATCGACGGCAAGCAGAGCGTGGAGCGAGATCGCGGAGGCGGTCTGCCTCGAGTTCGGGTTCGACCTCTCGCCGGGGCTGTTCCTGCCGCTGGTGGAAGGGATGGTCGCCAGCGGAGTCGCAGAGATCGTCGGAGTCGAGAACGAAGGGGAACGGGCCAGGTGAATCGGGACGCGATCCAGCGGCATATCGACGAGCACCTCGACGAGCACGTAGCGCACATCCAGCGCTGGGTGCGCCAGCCGAGCGTGAGCTGGGACAACCTCGGCGTGGAGGCGTGCGCGGAGATGGTCGCGCAGTCGTACCGCGACCTCGGCTGCCAGGAGGTCGAGATCATCGAGGGGCGCTTCCATCCCGGCGTCTGGGCCTACTACGACGCCGGAGCGCCGGTGACGATCCACAGCTACTGCATGTTCGACACGCGCACCGTCACTCCTGCCGGCTGGACTCACGACCCGTGGGGCGCGGAGCTGGTCCCGATGGGCCCGCATCCGAAGGCGCTGGTGGGCCGCGGCGCGATGGGGGCGAAAGGGCCGTACGTCGCCTTCCTCAACGCCTTGGCATCGATCATCGCGGTCGAGGGCACGCTGCCGGTGAACATCATGTTCCTCGCCGAGGGCGAGGAGATCATGGGCAGCCCCACCTACAACGCGTTCGTGGAGCGGTATCGCGACCGCCTGGCCGACGTCAGCCTCAGCTACTGCGCGACCGGCAGCCAGGGCGCGGACGGGGCGGTCAACCTCGGGCTGGGGCTGAAAGGGATGATCGTGCTCCAGCTCACCGCCAGCGGCGATGCCTGGGGGCACGGCCCGAAGAACACGATCCACAGCTCGGCGGCCTCGCTCGTCGATTCGCCCCCGTTTCGCCTGGCGCAGGCGCTGGCCACGCTCACGGACGCCGGACGGCCGCGGCTGCGCCGTCGACGGATTGCGCGACCTCTGGGCGTACCGCAAGCCGTTGGGACAGGACGAGCGAGAGCTGCTCGACGGGCTGGGCCAACGCTTCGCCGGGCGAGATTGGCGCGACGTCCTGCCGGTCGGCGGCGCCGGGAACGTCGCGGAGCTGAATGGCGGAGCGGACGGGATCGAGCCGCTGCTCACCTTCCTTTATGGGCCGACGTTCAACGTGGCCGGGCTGTGGAGCGGCTTCCTGGGCCCGAACACGGCGACGATCCCCTTCATCGTCCCCGGGTCGGCGTCGGCGATGCTCGACATGCGGCTGGTGGTGGAGGAGTCGCCGGACGAGATCATCGCCATGATCCGCCGTCACCTCGACGCGCGCGGGTTCGCCGATATCGCCATCGAGGTCTTCGCCGCGTTCAGCCACTCCCAGACCTCGGCCAATGACCCGGCGATCCAAGCGGCGTTGCGGACGCTCGAGGAATGGGGCGCCCCGGCGGATGTCTGGCCGATCCAGGCCGGCGGCGGACCGTGGACCGCGGTGCCGAACGCCATCGGCGTGCCTTGCTTGCGCGGCGGAGCCATTGGGGGCGGTAGCGGCGCCGTGACCGACGAGTACCTGGTCATCGAGAGTGGCAACGGGATCGCCGGTCTGGCGGACGCCGAGAAGTTCCACGTCGATCTGTTGTTCAACGTGGCGCGGGCGTCCGGGGTCGAGTTCGCCGCCCCATCGTTGAAATCCTGACGAGTCGTTCTCATGGTGCGTCATCCTCTGCCGTTGTTGACCCGCGAGGTTCCGCCGCTCTCGCTGCGGCCGGGCCAGACGTGGCTGCTGGTGCAGGACATGCACGCGCCCATCGCCGACCTCGAGAACGGCGCCCTGGCCCGCCAGGCGAGAGCGAAAGTGATCAGCCGTGAGTTCGATGAGTTCAGCGATGGGATGCGCCTGATCGGCTCGAACGTCGCGGCGTTGATCGCGGCGGCGCGCGAATCCGGTCTGGGTGTCGTCTTCAGTTGTCTCGGCCACGAGGGGGGCAAACAGCCTTCGGCGTTTCAGGTCGCGACCGGCTGGTGTTGGAATCTGGATGGTCCGGATGGGGCGTTCCCGGCGGAATGGCGGCCGCGGGCGAATGAGCCGGTGTTCAGCAAGCCCGGATGGGGCGCGTTGGCCAACCCGGCGTTCGAGGCATTTTTGGAATCGCAGGCGATTCAGAACCTGCTCGTGATTGGCGCGATGTTCGACTTCGGCCTTCGCCAGACCTGTTACGAGCTGATGGACCGCGGGATCGGGGCGCTGGTCGACTCCGACGCGGTCGCGCCACTGACACTCGTCGCGCAAGGGCACGTGTCCGGCAATCTGGCGCACGGGCTGACGAAGCTGCGCTCGACCGCCGAGCTGCTCGATCTGCTGGCGGTCATGCGGCGGGAGGGGGAGGTTCTGGTGTGATCCAGACCGTGCTCGGTCCCATCGCGCCGGAAGAGCTGGGCTTCTGCCTGCCGCACGAGCACATCTGGTGCGACCAGCGCAAGGCTCCCCGGCCGGAGCTGTTCGGGGTGACGCGCTCGACGGCGAGCTACATGCGCCTGGACGATTTCGGCCGCATGGTCGAAGAGCTGAAGGCGTATCGCGCCGCCGGCGGGCGCTCCATCGTGGAGGTCACCTGCGACGGCTGGGGGCGCGATCTCGATACGCTGGCGCGCCTCTCCGAGGCGAGCGAAGTCCACATCGTAGCCACGGCGGGGTTCTACATCGAACCGTGCATGCCCCGTTTCGTCACCGAGTGGTCCGTGGAACAACTCGCCGACCACCTGACGAGAGAGCTGGAAGCGGGCGCGGACGGCGGCGAGCGGCGCCCCGGCATCCTGAAGTCGGCGATCCATCGAGCGCGGGTCGAAGGACTGGAGCTGAAAGGACTGCAGGCTGTGGCGATTGCCCAGAAGCGCACCGGGGTCGCCATCACCAGTCACACCACCGGCGGCCGGCGGCAAGAGGTGCCGGGGGGTACGGTCGGGGTGGAGCAAGTGCGGCTGCTCAAAGCGGAGGGGGTCGATCCGGCGCGCTTCATCGTCGGGCACGTCGACGAGCGGCCCGACATCGACGTGCTGGCGGCGCTGGCGGACGAGGGCTGCTTCGTCCAGTTCGACGTCATCGGCAAGGAGCATTGGCTGCTGGACGCCACGCGCGCAGAGTTGATCCGGGCGCTGATCGGCCGCGGCTATGTTCGCCATCTGATGCTTTCCCACGACTGCAACCGCGACCACGAGATGCGCTATGGCGGCGGGCGCGGCTATTGCCACATCTTCGAGCGGTTTCTGCCCCGTCTGCGCGATCTTGGCGTAAGCGAGGAGGAGATTCACACGATGACGGTCGACAACCCGGCGCGGGCGTTCGCACGGGCGTGAGGGACCGGAAAAGGGGTGGCCACGGCAGTCTGAAGATGCGCGGAGCCGCAGTGCGCCTGTTGGGGGCGCAGCTTGCTGCGCCCGGTCGGCCGCACGCCGACAGCCGGCATCCAGCAACACCCCTACGGCTTGCGCGCCCCCAACGGGCGATGGCCATCGACTTCAAAGGAGAGGAGCCTATGAGCACGACGCTGACCAGCAGCCCCGATGCAATCGCCGCGGCGATGCGCAACCCGTTCAACCGGGTGCTGGCCGAGCCGCCGCCGTTGCGGGTGACCACCGACAACACGGCGTTGCTGGTGGTCGATATGCAGTACTTCGACGCCCACCCCGACTGGGGCGAGGGGCGGACGGCCAAAGAGTTGGGTGTCGCCGGCTGCTTCGATCCCTATTTTGATCAGATCGATGAAGTCATCCCGCGTATCCAGGGGCTGCTCACGCTCTTTCGCGACAAGCAGATGGAGGTCATCCACCTGCGAGTGTCCGAACTGACGAAGGATTCCCGCGACGTCGGCTGGAAGCAGCTCGTGCGCGGGCTGATTGTGCCGTCCGACAGCCGCGAGGCCGACCCGCTCGACGAGTTGGCCCCCATCGGCGATGAGCTGGTGGTGAGCAAGTCGTCGTCTGGCGTTTTCCCGGTGACGAATCTCGATCGGTTGCTGCGCAACATCGGAATCACGACGCTGGTCATGACCGGCACCTCGACCGGGGGCTGCGTCGAGAGCGCGGTGCGCGACGCGGTCGATCTCGGTTACGACGTGATCGTGGTGGCAGACGCCTGCGCCGACTCTACGCCGGAGTCGCACCAGCGGGCACTGGGACGGATGGCGGGCGGGCTCACCCGCATCATGACGAGCGAGGAGGCGGCGGACCTTGTCGGCGCACTGCCGGCCGGGACCCGTGCCGCGCGCAGCGGGCTGGAACGGGTGAAACCGTATTTGCCGGAGCCGTTGGACGAACCTCCGCCGCCCGACGCCAACCCCTACGACCTCATCTTCGGCCCGGCCGTTCACCTGCCGCTGCGAAACGACAATACGGCGTTGCTCCTGGTCGACGCGCAGCGGCTGATGTGCGACCCCGAGGCCGGACTCGGACGCATGGCCAGGGAGCGGGGCCGGTTCGGTGAGCTGGAGCCGTTTTACGCGCGGGTGGAGCAGGCGCTGGAGGGCATAGGCGCATTGCTCGGGGCCTGCCGCGAGGCGGGGTTGCCCGTCATCCATGTGCGAACCGCTGGCCGCCTGCCGGATGGCCGTGACCTGAGCCGCAAGGCGCGCGCGCAAGGGATCGCCGCCGGGCGTGACAGCGCGGAGACGCAATTCATGCCTGCGGTGGCGCCGTTGCCGGACGAGATCGTGCTCGACAAACCGGGTTCCGGCGCCTTCACCGGCACGGGTCTCGACGAACTGCTGCGCAACCTCGGCGTCGAGCACGTCATCCTCGCCGGGATGTCCTACGACGGCGCGGTGGAAAGCTCGATCCGCAGCGCGACCGACCGCGGCTACGGGTTGATGCTGGCCCCCGACGCCTGCGCCACGTTCGACGAGGCGCAGCAAGCGGGGTTGTGGGAGATGGAAAGCGGGATCATCCAGGTGAAACCGGCCACGGAAGTTGTCGCTCAGGTGCGGGGATTGGCGAATGCCCGCGAAGGAGGCCGCATGGAGTAGTGGCCCAGGCACGTGAGGCGTTGCACGGCGCGGGACGCTTCGCGCCGGGTGGTCCGATGAGGAGGCGTTGACATGACATTGAGAAGGCATACCCCGGTGCTCTTCAGAATCATTGCCGTCCTGATGACGTTCGCCCTGCTCGCCGGGTCTGGCGCGGCGGTGGGTCGCGCGCAGGACGAGGAGCGGGGTGGCACGCTGACGTGGGCGTTCATCCTGAAGCCGCGCAGTCTCGATCCGAACGTCTGGACCGGGCGGTCGGACAACGACATCATGCGCCAGATCTTCGATTCGCTGGTCTACTCCCCGGCCCCCGGCGAATACGTGCCCTGGCTGGCCGAGAGCTGGGAGATTTCCGACGACGGCACGGTCTACACCTTCAAGCTGCGCGAGGACGTCACCTTCCACGACGGCACACCGCTGAACGCCGAGGCGTTCAAGGCGACCTACGACCGCATGCTCGACCCGGAGACGCGCTCCCTGCAAGTCGGCAATCTGGGACCGTACGAGAGCACGGAGGTGATCGACGATTACACGTTCGCGATCAACCTCACCGAGCCGTTCGCGCCGCTGATGGCGAACTTGAGCAGTACCCAACTGGCGCCCGGCTCGCCGGCGGCGTTCGAAGAGTTCGGCGAGCAGTACGCCCAGAGCCCGGTCGGCACTGGTCCCTTCATGTTCGACCGCTGGGAAGGCAACGACCTCCATCTGGTGAAGAATCCCGATTACAACTGGGCGCCGGAAGGGATGGATCACGAGGGTTCCGCCTACCTCGACGAAATCGTCGTCCGCGAAGTGGCCGAGCCGGCGACGCGCATGGTGACGCTGCAAACGGGCGAGGCCAACATCACCCACTACCCCGTCTTCGAGGAGGTCGCCAGCTACGAGGAGCAAGGCTTCCAGGTCTTCCGCGCCGACACCCCCGGCTTCGTCAAGTCGATGCCGATCAACATCGAACTGGCCCCGACCGATGACCTGCTGGTGCGGCAGGCGATCCTGCACGGCATCAACCGGCAGCAGGTGATCGACCTCATCCAGGCCGGATATGCCAACGTCGCCAACGGCCCGCTGACCCGGCCCAGCTTCGGCTACGACCCGGCGGTCGAAGAGATGTACCCGTACGATGCCGAGCGCGCCGCGGCCCTGCTGGAGGAAGCCGGGTGGGTCGACAGCAACGGCGACGGCATCCGCGAGAAGGACGGCCAGAACCTCTCCGTGCAGATGATCATGTTCGATTCGGGGCCGAACAAGGCGATGGCCGAGCTGATCCAGGCCATGCTCACCGAGCTCGGCTTCGAAGCCTCGCTCGACGTCACCGCCTACGACGCCTTCGCCAGCCGCGTCACCGAGGGCACGTACAACCTGGCCGAGATGAACTGGACGGCGCTCGATCCGCACCTGGTCCTCTTCAACATGTTCCACAGCGGCGAGGTCACCGGCGGCGGGCAGTTCAACCGCACCCGCATCCAGGACCCGGCGCTGGACGAATTGATCGCGCAGGGCCGCATGGCCACCGATCCCGAGGAGCGGCAGGCGGTCTACGCCGAAATCCAGAAGTACGTGATGGACAACGCCCTGATCCTGCCCATCTGGGACAACGCCTGGATCACGCTGACCGCGCCGAACGTGCAGGGGATGCGCTTCGATCTCGAAGGCCGCCCGCTGCTCTACAACGTCTGGGTCGAATAGATCTAACCCTCACCCCAACCCCTCTCCCTGCGCGCAGGGAGAGGGGCTGCCGCCGGAGACGGTCGAGTCAAGAGGAGGTAGCCGCTGTCCACGTACATTATCCGTCGCCTGCTGCTGACCATCCCCGTGCTGCTGGGGGTCTCCCTGGCGGTCTTCTCCATGCTGCATCTGCTCCCGGTCGACCCGGTCGAGATGCTGATCATGGACTCGACCACCGGCACGGCCCCCACCTCCGGCGTGACCGACGAGATGATGGACAACCTGCGCCACGAGCTCGGTCTCGACCGGCCGCTACCGGTGCAGTTCGGCTCCTTCGTCTGGAACGCGCTGCACGGCGATCTCGGCATGTCATTCCGCAACAACCGGCCGGTGTCGGAGATGCTCATCGAGCAGCTCCCCTACACCATCCGGCTCACCATGGCTGGGCTGGGCATCTCGGTCACGCTGGGGTTGACCCTCGGCATCCTGGCCGGGTTGCGCCCGAACTCGTGGATCGACAACGCCTCGATGCTGCTGGCGACCTTCGGCGTCTCGATGCCCTCCTTCTGGCTCGGGCTGATGCTGATCTACCTGTTCGCGCTGCGCTTGCAGACACTGCCGGCGCTGGGGGTCGGCACGCCACAGGCCCTGCTTGCTGCCGGCCATCGCCCTCGGCTTCCACGGATCGGCGATCATCGCCCGCCTGACGCGTTCGAGCATCCTGGAGATCATGGGCAGCGAGTACATCACCACCGCCCGCGCCAAGGGCGTAGCGGAGTCGTTCGTCGTGCTCCGTCACGCGCTGCGCAACGCGCTCATCCCGGTCGTCACCGTAATCGGTCTGGAGTTCGGCAGTCTGATGAGCGGGGCGGTGATCATCGAGACAGTGTTCGGGCGCCCGGGGATCGGCCGGCTGGCGGTGCGCGGCATCCTGGAGAAGGATTTTCCGCTGGTGCAGGGGTTCGTCCTCTTCATCGCGGTGATCTACGTCTTGAGCAACCTGATCGTCGACCTCTGCTACGCCTGGCTCGACCCGCGGATCAGGTTCGAGTGATGGCCGCAATCGAGCAAGGGGTTTCCCAGAGCGTGGCCGGAGCGATCCCGGGCGCGAGCCGAGCCGCCGAGGAGCGCAGTCTGGCCGGGGTGGCGTTGCGCCGCTTCCTGACGATTCGCTCGGCGGCGGCCGGGGCCGTCGTGCTGCTCCTGCTCGTGCTGGCGGCGGTCCTCGCTCCTTACCTGACGCCGTTCGAGTACGACAAGATCGCGCCCACCGCGGCCTACGAAGCGCCGTCGCGCGAGCACCTGATGGGGACCGACAAGTTCGGCCGCGACGTCTACACCCGGGTGCTCTATGGCGGCCGCATCTCGCTGACCGTGGGGCTGATCGCCACCGCCATCGGCGGCGGAGTGGGGGTGGTGCTGGGGATGACCGCCGGCTACTTCGGCGGGCTGGTCGACGAGGTGATCATGCGCATCCTCGACATGATGCTGGCGTTCCCCGGCATCTTGCTGGCGATGGGCATCGTGGCCATGCTGGGACCGAGCCTGCAGAACCTGATGATCGCGGTCGGCATCGGCTACATCGCCGGGTTCGCCCGGCTGATGCGCGGCAACGTGCTGGCGGCGCGCAAGTTCGATTACGTGCTGGCGGCGGAATCGCTGGGTGGCCGCTCGTGGACCATCATGCGCCGCCACGTCCTGCCCAACATCGCCGCCCCGCTGATCGTCTACGCCACCCTCAGCGTCGCTTCCGCGATCCTGACCGCGGCGGGTCTGAGTTTCCTCGGGCTGGGGGCGCAGCCGCCCTCTCCGGAGTGGGGCATCATGCTTTCCGATGGGCGAGAAACGCTCAACCGCGCCTGGTGGGTCTCCCTCTTCCCCGGTCTGGCCATTCTGGCCACCACGCTCTCCATCAACTTCGTCGGCGACGGATTGCGGATCGCTCTCGACCCGCGGATGCGGGGACGATGATGGCCGCGGCCAACGGAGATCGTCTCCGGATCCTCCTCGCCGACCGCGTGTTCGACGGCCTGGGGGAGACGATCGCCGGCGCGGGGATCGTGGTGGGGGGTGAGCGGATCGTCGCCGTGGGCGGCCGAAGGGAGTTGCTGGCACGCTACGGCGACGCCGAGATCGAGGAGTTTCCGGGCGCCACCCTCCTGCCGGGACTGATCGACGTCCACACCCACCTCGTCATGCCCGGCAACGGGATCGGCATCGCCGAGTACGCCCGCACGTCGGACGAGTTGATGCTGCTCGTCGCCGCCCGCAACGCGGTACTGGCGCTGCGCTCGGGCGTCACCACCCTCGTCGATCTGGGCGCCAAAGGGACGCTCACGTTCCGACTGCGGGAGGCGATCGCCCAGGGGATCGTGCCTGGACCGCGCCTGATCCTCTGCGGCCGGGCGCTGACCATCACCGGCGGGCACGGCTGGCCGTGGCTGGGCGAGGCGGACGGGGTCGAGGGGGTGCGTCGGGCGGTGCGCCAGCTCTGCAAGGAAGGAGCGGACCTAATCAAGGTCATGACCACTGGCGGGGGAACGCCCGGCACGGACGGCCGCCGTCCGTCTTACAGCCTGCAGGAATTGCGGACCATCGTCGAAGAGGCGCACGCCCAGGGGCGGCGGGTGGTGGGGCATTGCACCGCCGCGGCAGGGATCGAGCGGGCGCTCGACGCCGGTTTCGACGCGATCGCGCATTGCCAGTTCTTGGCGCCTGACGGCTCGGACCGCTTCGACGAGCGCCTGGCCAGCCGCATCGCCGACCAGGGGATGTTCGTCAACCCGACCTTGCAGATCAACCGCGTCCTGCTGAGCGCACGGGTGCAGCGGGACGATTTCACCCCGGAGGGCCGGGCCGCGCTCGACGCCTGGACGGCAAGATATCCCGGTTTCGCCGAAAACGTCGTCGCGGCTGCGCGATCTGGGGGTGCGCCTGGTCTGCGGCTCCGATTGTGGGTGGGGCTACTCGACATTCGCCGAGACTTGGCTGGAGCTGGACGCTCTGGTCGAGGCCGGGTTGACGCCGGCCGAGGCGTTGAAATCGGCCACCGGGACCGCGGCCGAGATGCTGGGTTTCGCCGATCGCGTCGGGATCGTGCAACCGGGTTTCATTGCCGATCTGCTGGTGGTGGAGGGCGATCCCACGGTCGACATCAGCTCGTTGCGGCGCGTGCGTGCTGTTTGGTCAGGTGGCGAGCGCGTCTCGCTTGCGGAACAGGAAATGGCGCGAGCACGTGCAATGGAGAGGCGGACGTTCCCGCCTCAGGGCCAGCAGCCGGCTGTACGCTAGGGTTCCGCCCAAGGCATCCGAGAGCGACGTCGCCGTCGTTCCCGGCGCGGGGTGACGACGATGGGGCAGCTTTCGGCGCACGCGGTGCGCGACATCATCATCGATCGTCTGGCGAGCGGCGCGCATCCGATCGGGAGCAAGCTGCCGACGTCGCGCGAGCTGGCGGCCGAGGTCGGCGCCCACCGCAACACGGTGGCCAAGGCCTACCAGGAGCTGGCGAACCTGGGGCTGGTCACGGTGCGCCAGGGGCGCGGCACGTATGTCGTCGCCCAGCCCGACAACGGGAACGAACGGTCGGTTGCGCTCCAGTTGCAGAACGCCCTGGGCGAGCTGGTGCTGAAGGCGCGCCGGAGCGGGCTTCCGGAAGCGGAGCTGCGCGAGTTGGTCGACGGGCAGATCGGCGCCGCCTACGCGGGGACGCGGCGCGGGGCGTTCATCGAGTGCAACACGGCCGACGTCGAGGCGGCGATCGCCGAGATCGAAACCCTGGCCGATCACCGCCTCTCGCCGCTGCTGTTGCAACGACTGGTGCGCGATCCCGTGGCGACAACCGCCGGGTTCGACATCGTCTTCACCAGCCTCTTCCACGTCAAGGAAGTCAGCGACTGCCTGGCCCCCGTGCGGCCCGAGCTGGATGTGATCGGCGTCTACACCCAGCCCGATGAGACGGCGCTCGCCCAGTTGGCGCGCATTCCACCCGGTTCGCGGGTCGGCGTCGTGGTCAGCAACGCCGAGGGCGCGCGGCGCTTCGCGAACCACGTCAGCACCGTGACCATGGCCGACACCAGAGCGTTGGTCCTTCCCAGTGATGAGGAGATCGTGGCCTTGGCCGACGAGGTCGACCTGTTCCTTTGCAGCAGATCGCGGTTCGGGCAGGTCGTGCGGCTCGATCTCCCGCTGCCCGCGATCGAGCTTCGCTTCCACGTGAGCCGGCAATCGGCGGTCCGGGTGGCCGAGGTGCTGTCCAGGCCGCGGATTCCAGATGCCAATCAACAGGGCAGCCATGCCGTGCCGGGATCCCTCCGATGTGACTGATGCATGGTGGGGCGCCTCGCGTGCATCGCGGTCCCGGCCAGTCACCGTCTTGCCCTGAAAGATCTCGGTTGCACTGGAGCCGGGGTTGGTGATCTGGCAAATCCCCACGTCATCTTCGTACCTACAGCGGCGTGCCGAATGTGTGCAATGCCGAACCCGCAGGCAAGGAATCGCGTGGTCCGCGAACGGACGCTGTCTGCGCACGAGATTCCTTGTATGTTGCCAGAACGTCGCCGCGCGCGTTCTGGACGGTGAGATCTGTCGTGGCGGCGGATCGGATGGCCACCGCCGGACCAGCCCGCGGATTCCAGGACCTCGCGAGGTCGAGAACGAGCAGGGGCGGTCCGGCGGCAGCCCCACCCAGAGCCCGAACGGTTGCCGGGGCCAGCGCGAGCGGAGCCCGCATCAGGCAAGGAGGGGCCGTGGGGGCATTCCGGCAGGAGGACCGGCAATGAGCGAGCAGGACATCTGGATCGGCATTGATGTGGCCAAGGACTGGCGGGACGTGGCCGACGCCGGCGAGACGCCGGTCTGGCGGGTGGCCAACGACGCGGCGGGGATCGCCGCCCTGGTCGCTGAGCTGGCGGCGCGGGCGCCGCGGCTGATCGTGCTGGAGCCGACCGGCGGGCTGGAGACGGCCGCGGTGGCGGCACTGCTGGCCGCCGGGCTGGCCGTGGCCGTGGTCAACCCGGCCCAGGTGCGGGCCTGCGCCATGACGAGCGGGCAACGGGCCAAGACCGACGCGCTGGACGCTGGGCTGGATTTGGCACATCTGGCATGGGGCCCGGTTTCGAGTTCATAGCCGGTCCCCGCGCCATGCCGAGACGTTCCTGCGGGTGGTGCTCGTAGTCCTGATCGCACCACCTGCGGCTGGAGCGAACCCCGAGGTCGGGAACGCCACCCGAATCCAAGATGGAGGCCAAGCACGGAGCTGATCCAACTGGGGCTGCCCGGCTGCTCGCCTCCCTGCAGGGCACGCTCGGACTCATGCCCGAGGCGGCCGCGGTTCGGGACCTGCGCGCGGAGGTTCCAGGGGGGGTCGGCCGCGGCGGCAGGGGAGCGGAGCCGGCGGGTCCGCACCGTCCTGGCCGACCTGGTCGCGGGAAGCCCCGTACCCGATGTCCTGATCCAACCTCCACTCACGCTGGCCTGGGGAGACCGCGATTGGGGCAGGATCGTCCCGGACGCGCTCGTGCTCGACCGGGACCGGGTCGCCTACGTCCCGCTCGAGGCCAAGGGCCACGTGGCCGTGGACGGGGTCGTGCCCGCGGGCTAACCAGGCTTTCTCGCTCGTGGAGCGGATCCGCAACGTCGCGCCCAACCAGGCGACCCGCCTCAGGGTGGGGAAGCACCAGCCCGTGCCCGCCCGGTTGCGGACGGAGACTCGGGACTGGGGATTGGTGACGGCGGTGGGGCCGTGCGCCTCGAATCCCATAGACGTGGGCACGGTCGCCAAGCTGGCGTTCTCGGCCGCGCGCGGTGACCTGGGTTGGAACCTGCTCATCCTCGACGAGGCGTGGCAGTCCACCCTGGCCGAGTTTGCCCCCCCGTTAGGCGCCGCGGACCACGTCCTGCTGGTCGGGGATCCCGGCTAGTTGCCCCCGGTCGTGCGTGTCGATGCCGAGCCGTTCGCGGCGGGCCGGTTCCGCGTCCACGCCCCGGTCGCGGCCGAGCTGCCGCGCCACGTGCCGGACGCCCGGTTGCTCCACATCGGGGTCAGTCACCGGTTGCCTCCCGACACGGTTCGGCTGCTCCAACCCGCCTTCTACCCGGATCTCCCCTTCTCGGCGTCTGCCTGGCCGGGAGAGCGGAGGCTGACCTTCGCCCGTGCGGGTGCGCGGCAAGACGCGGTCGACCGGGCACTCGATTTACTCGGAGAGGGAGCCTCCTTGGTCGTGCTCGAGCTGCCCGAGCGCTCGGGCGGGCCGGACCATCTCGACCCAGAGGCGGCCATGATGGCGGACGTGGTGGGGCGGTTGCTGGAACGCGAGATCTCGGCAGCGAGCGGCGTGCCATTCCAGGCAGGGGACGTGGGGTGCGTCGACCCCCACGTGGCGGGCGTGGAGGCGCTGGGAAGGCTGGTCCGATCTCCCCGGGGTCATCTTCTGGGGACCCCGGAAAATTGGCAGGGCCTCGACCAACTGCTCGGCGAATGGTCGGTCCCCGATCCCGCGCAGCCCAAGTGCCGAGGCCATCGTCGGAGCGACGAGGTCGGGATCGGCCAGCGGCGCCAGGTCGACGAAGGCCACGCCGTCGGCGACGTCAGCCGCGAGTTCCGCGGCGACGGCGCTCGCAAGGCGGGTCTTGCCGACGCCGCCAGGACCGGTCAGGGTGACCAGGCGGACATCGGCGCGGTGCAGGAGGTCGGCGATGGCCGCCACCTCGCACTCCCGCCCGACGAACGAAGTCAGCGGAGCGGGAAGCTGCGCGCCGGATCGCTCCCGGCCCTGGAGAGGGGCCAGGGGCACCGGTCGGGGGCGATGCAGGGCGGCGGGCGTCGGGTGGGCCACGGCTGGGACCCCTACGGGACGTGCGGCGAGTGTGCACCTATCATCGGTCGCTCGGGGCCGGCCGTCAATGGCCGTGCATGCGGCAGCCGCGGGGCTTCGCCGGTCCGGCGCCTTGCGCCCGTTGTCGCGACGATCTCGCCGCGGATCCTCGCTTGAGAATGGCATCGTGCGCCGGCGCGCTGGTCGGGGCGCCACGGCATTGGCTCACGCGGGTAGCTGGCAAGGGGACAGCGCGCTCCTCTCCTTCCATGATTGCCGCTCGCCCGGTACCCGCTCTGCCGGGCTTGACGGTGGCCGGATCGTCTCCGAAGGCGCCCCCGCCGCCCTCGTCGCCGCCCGCTCCACCCTCACCGGCAAGCGCTCGGCGGCCTACGTCGGCGCCTGACCGGGGCCCTCGCGGGGCTCGTGGGACTTGTGCGCTGATCTGAACCTTTGTCCCTGCGGCGCCTCGGCGGCCGCGTCACCGCATCATTGGAAAGTGACGCGGCGGGGCTCGACGACAACCTGGACCCGCTCCTCCCCCGGCTGGAGGTAGGGGAAGCGGTCCAGGCCGAGATACTTCTTGCCCAACCGGTGGGTGAGCTCCAGCTCTGGATCGGGCTCCAGGCGGGCGATGCCTCGAATCTCGAGGTAGCGGATGGGGTTGTCGGGATCGACGATCGAGACGGCAATCCGCGGGTCGCGCCGCAGATTGCGGAGCTTCTGCCGGGTCGTCACCTGGCCGAAGCGCAGGTTCGTGCCGTCCCACTCAAACCAGACCGGGTTCACCTGCGGCGCGCCGTCGGGTCCGATGGTGGCGACATTGGCCACCGCCGTCGAGGTGAGCAGGTTCAGGTGGCTGTCGGGGATGATCGACTGTGTTTGGTCAGGCATTGTGGTCGGCTCCTACGTCCGCTGTCGGTGTCGCGCCGCCGGCGCGGCGCACGGCGCCGAGGATGAGTTGGAACAGCACCTCCACCACGCCGTCGTCGCGCGGCCCGTACAGCATCACCAGGTGCCCCGGCGCCATCCCGGCCCTGGCCACCGGATGCACCTCCGCCCAGCCTGCGGCCGCCGCCTCCTGGGCCAGTTCCGGCGGGAGGGCGATGTGCAGGCTGTGGTCCCACGGGTGGAAGTGTCCGATCTCCCGATTGCCCAGGAACGCGTCGGCCGGTCCTGCCGGCAACTCGTCCCGGAGCCAGATGGCGCTCTCCCGGGGATCGGCCACCGTGCCCGGTCGCTCCTCGACGCCCGGCAGCGCGAAGACCCGCGTCATGAGCGCGGCATGCATGGCGGGCGGGGCCAGCTGGTCGAGCTGCACGTGCGGCGCCCAGGGCGTCGTCCGTGGCGGCGGTCCCGCGCGCCGCGGCAGCGTCGTCTTGGGGGCGTCTAACAGAGGCATCTTTCGCTTCTCCGTCTGAGAATCGTCTCGCATCGTCGATCGGTCGTTCCGCGGCTCAGTCGATGGCAATCGCCAGCTTGCCGCGCGTGCCGGCGGCGAAGTCGGCCATCGCCTGACCGGTCTCGTCGAGCCGGTAGGTCCGCTGGATCGGCGTTTTCAGGCGACCGGCGGCGACCTCGGCGGCGAGCCGGTCGAGCGTGGCGGCGTCCGCACTCGCGAACACCGACGCGACCCGTGCGTCCGGCAGCGGGAGTTGGTCCGGGGACATGATCAGCGTCGAGGCCAGGCGCCCCCGGGCACGAGCAGTTCGCCGAGTTGGGCGCCGTCGCCCGCGAAGTGGAGCACGACGTCGACGCCATTCGGCCGGATGGCCCGCACTTGCGCCGCCACGTCGCCGGTGTAGTCGACGCTGTGGGCCGCGCCCAGTCCGCGCACGAAGTCGGCGTCGTCGCCCGGCCGGGCGGTCGCGATCACGGTCGCGCCCCGCGCCGCGGCGAGCTGGACGGCGTAGGCGCCGACCCCACCCGTCGCGCCGCTCACCAGGACCGTCTCGCCGGCTGCCGGGGCGACCGCGTCGACGGCCTGGAGGGCCGCCGCTCCGGCCAGGCCGAGCACACCGGCGGCGGCGAAATCGACGCCCTCGGGAATCCGCGTCAGGTGCGGTCCCGCGGGCACGGCGAGGTACTCGGCGAACGACCGGCTGTTGAGCGGCGACGGGTCGGACACGACGCCGAAAACGCGGTCGCCCACGGCGAATCCAGTCACGCCGGACCCGACCGCTTCGACGGCCCCCGCGAAGTCCTTGCCGAGCACGACCGGGAAGTCGTAGTCCAGCATGCCCTGCAACCGCCCGCTCGCGATCGACAGGTCGATGCCGTTGACCGAGGCAGCGCGGACGCGCACCAGAACCTGTCCCGGCCCTGCCTCCGGCTTGGGAATGTCAGCCAGAGTGGACGGCTCGTCGAATGCCGGCAAAACGAACGCTTTCATCGGGTCTCCTTTACCGACTGTCGAGGCGACGGGACGGTGGCCCCGCCCCACGTCGCCGTACACAAGCGGAGGGTATTCTCCAGTTACGGCCAGCGTACCACAAACGGAGGATACTCTCCACTTATCTGGTATGCTTGCGTCCATGGACGACGACGCTCAACCCGATGCGACAAACGAGAACCGACCGCTCCGCGCCGACGCCGAACGCAATCGGGAGCGGATCCTTGCCGCCGCGCGCGAGGTGTTCGCCGAAAGCGGCCTCGACGCGCCGTTCGAGGCGATCGCCGCGCGCGCCGGGGTCGGGCAGGCCACGCTGTACCGGCGCTTCCCGCGCCGCGAGGACCTTATCGTGGCCTGCTTCGCCCCCAAGTTGGCCGAGTACGCCGCCGCGGTGGAGGACGCGCTCGCCGCTCCGGATGCGTGGACGGGGTTCTGCGCGTTTGTCGAGCACGTGTGCGCCATGCAGGCCGCCGACCAGGGGGTGCAAGATGTCCTGACGACGACCTTCCCCACCGCGCGCGCGGTGGAGGCGCAGCGCGCCCACGCCTTCGAGCGTCTCACCGAGTTGATCCGACGGGCTCAAGCCCAGGGAAAGCTGCGTACGGATTTCGTCCCGGAAGATGTCGTGCTCCTGCTGATGGCGAACGCCGGAGTCGTCCGGGCGATGCGCCATGCTGCCCCGGACGCGTGGCGGCGCTTCGTGGGGCTGATGCTCGACGCGCTCCGCGCCGACCGCGCCCACCTCCTGCCGCCGCCTCCCACGCCGGCCCAAACCTACCGGGCGATGCTCCGCGTCAGCCGCGCCGATGACGCGCGAGCGACGGCGTCACACGGGACGGCAAGCCCGGTCACCCGCGTCTGAAACCGGTTCTCCGCTAGGCACGAAGAACCCGGCCATGACGGTGGCCAGATCGTCTTCGCGGGCACGCCCGCCGCCTTCGTCGCCGCCCGCTCCACCCTCACCGGCCAGCCCCTCGCGGGCTTCGTCCGCGCCTGACCGAGGCCGACCGCGGCGGTGTCGCGAGAGCAGGCGAACAAGACCGGGGCGTCAAACGGCAACCGCGTCGACCATGCTCAGCTTGCGTAACTCGCGTCCTCGCGGGAGATCGGCGTGATGGCAGCGAACATGCTGCGGGCGTTCCAGGTCGGGAAGGCTCGGACGAGCCACGAGGGGCCATCGAGTTGGATGCGGCCGCCGCCAGTGGCCGCGGCCCAGGTGAGCTGGCCGGCGTGCCATTTGACGAAGGCTTCGGCGTCCGCCGTGATGTAGAGATCCTCGTCGAGACCGGGGTACGTCTTGCAGATCTCGGTTTCTCCGTGCTCGATCAGCAGCCAGTACACCTCGCTGCGCTGGCGGCCGGTGAAGTCGAAACGGATGACGACCCGTCGCTCGGGGAGCCGGTCCCGGCGCAGCGCGTTGCACATCGACCACAGAGTCACGAACGGATCGAGGTGCTCGGGCGCGATCTCGAGCCAGTGGGCGCCCCACTCGCCGAGCGACGCACAGACCTTGAAGAGGTCTTGACCGGCGGGCGTGAGCTGGTAGTGGCGCCCGCGCCCCGTGGGCTTGGGCGCCGACTCGACGATCCTGAGGCGTTCAAGCTGCTTGAGCCGCTGTGAGAGCAACGTGCGGGAGAGCCCTGGCGCGCCCTCCAGAATCTCACCGAAGCATCCGCAACCCAGATACAGGTTGCGGATGATTACCGGCGTCCAGCGCTCGCCGAAGATCTCGGCGCCACGGGCGATCGGGCAGTACTGGCCGTAAGTCCTCATGACCTCATCGTCTCAGACACACCGCCGTCTGTGAAGTCCAGATTTGAGACTATACAAGCGCGGGCCACGGTGGTGGAGTGACGAGGACCGACGATGCCGACCGCTTGGCGGTCGGCCATCCCAGCCAGGAGGTAACCGCGATGGAGATCAACGGGTTCCGGGGCCAGCTCATCACCGCCGACCACGCCGACTACGACGACGCCCGAGCCATTTGGAACGGCGCCATTGACCGCCGCCCCCGACTCATCGCCTGCTGCACCGGCGCCGCCGACGTGGCGGCCGCCGTGCGATTCGCACGCGACCACGGCCTGGAGATCGCCGTACGAGGCGGCGGCCACAACGTGGCCGGCACCGCCGTCTGCGACGACGGGATCGTCATCGACCTCTCGGAGATGCGGGCCGTGTGGGTCGACCCCGCCAGCCGCACCGCCCGGGTGCAGGGCGGCGCTCTGTGGGGCGACGTCGACCACGAGACGCAGGTCCACGGTCTGGCGACCACCGGCGGCATCGTGAGTCACACGGGAGTCGCCGGGCTCACTCTCGGCGGCGGCATCGGCTGGCTCATGCGCAAGCACGGCCTCACGGTCGACAACCTGCTCGCCACCCACGTCGTCACGGCGGAGGGCGAAATGCTGCGGGTCTCCGCACACGAGCACCCCGACCTGTTCTGGGCGCTGCGGGGAGGCGGCGGGAACTTCGGCGTGGTCACCTCGTTCGACTTCCGACTCCACCTCGTCGGTCCCGATGTTCTGGCCGGACTGATCCTCTGGGACGCGGCCGACACCGACAAGGTCCTCCGCTTCTACCGCGACTTCGTCCACGACGCCCCCGACGAGCTCGGCACGGTGGTGAGGTTCGGCACCGCGCCACCGTTACCGGTCATCCCCGCGGAGCTGCACTGGCGTCCGGTGGTGATCGTGGCCAGTTGCTACGCCGGGCCAATTGAAGAGGCCGAGGGGGTGCTCCGCCCGTTGCGCGCCTTCGGGACCCCCCTGCTCGACCTGGTTGCGCCCACGCCGTACGTGGACCACCAGAGCGGCATCGATTCCACCGTGCGTCACGGTTGGCACTACTACTGGAAGTCCACGTACCTCCCCGAGCTCAGCGACGATCTCGTCGACGTTATCACCGAGCACGCGTTCGCGGCCTCGTCGCCGCGCTCGTACGTGGCCCTGTTCCACCTGGGAGGCGCGGTTAGCCGCGTGTCCGGAGGCGACACGGCGTTCGGGAACCGACAGGCGTCGCACGCCATCACGCTCGACGCCGTGTGGCAGCCGGGCGAAGACTACGGCGACCACGACATCGCCTGGACCAGGGGCTTCTTCGCCTCCCTCAACCGCTTCCGCGACGGCGTCTACGTCAACTTCCTCGGCGCCGACGAGGAGCCTGACCGGGTCCGCGAGGCGTACGGAGACGCCGTCTACGACCGGCTGGCGGGCGTGAAAGCCACGTACGACCCCGACAACGTCTTCCACCACAATCAGAACATCGGCCCGCGCGAGATGCAGGCGAGGACCGTTGCGGCATAGTCGTGGGGGCGCCTCGCACACGGGAAGTGGCCAGCGCCGCGGTAGACCGAACGCCGCAGATCAGCGACCTCGGCCCCGGCGCCGGCCACGACGGCGGGTGGATCGTCTTCGAGGGCATCCCCGTCGACCTCGTCGCCGCCCGCTCCACCCTCACCGGCGAGCACCTCGCGGCCTACGTCGGCGCCTAACCGGGGATCTGTTCAGCGAGTTCCATGCGGGCGGAGATCACCATGTAAGATTGCGAGCGTGGCTTCGAGCAGTTCGTGAGAACTGAGGCCCGCGGATCCGCCCGTGCCGAGCTTGAAGGCAGCGGCTTTCACGGAACGGTTTCCGGATGTGTACTCTGCATGCCACCAAGCAGCCAGTGGCTGAGCTGAGATAGTCATGACCACATGCGTGCCCTTATCGGCCCGTCGCCCGAACCGCGGGCTCATCGACGGTTGTCCACCCAACCGACACAGCCGTCCAGAGGGCGCTCGCATGGCGGTCCGCCCGTCCAGTATGCGCCGCCAGAGATCGTTGACCGCATGGCGGTTTCTCACGGCTAGGCACGTAAGACCCGCGCGAAGAAATGCACGACGGTGGGCGGGATGAAGTTGGCCTATGCACGAGTCTCTACCAGCGAACGGGATCGAACCATGCAGCGGAACGCGCTTCACGTGGAAACGCTGCGGCAAGACGTCTAATGGCGCGATTGGACCACGCGCGTGGGGTGTCTGGCGGTCGTGCGCTGGCTTGGCGAACCGACCTCAGTCAATTGTGACGCTCGACGAAGGCCGCCAGATTTTCGAGCGACGAGGTCAACCCCTCGTTGTGATCCACCATACTGATCCCCGAAGGCACGTTTTCCGCCGTCACCGACACTGAGGCGCCTTGTGGCGCCGGATCGAACGTCCAGGTCATCGTCATTTCGCGGGAAAAAGCCTTGTCGTCGGACTCGAACTCGACAGTTTGCCGGATGCGCCGACCGGCGACGAGCTCCACGAAGCGACCTTTGGAGACATCGGTGCGATCGGTCGTCTTGCCGGAGCTTTGCGACTCATCCCCGTAACGCAACTCGATGCGGTAATGGCCGCCTTCCTCGAATTGATACTCAAGAGCGCGGCCGGTCATACCGTGCGGCGGCAGCCAATTCATTAGCGTCGAACCGTCCGTGAAGGCTTCGTAGATACTCTCCGGCGACGCTTGAATCAGTCGGCTCGCGGTATCGGTCCGTCCTTTGAGATTCTCGGCGGTCATGCTTCTTCCTCCTCGCGGATCCGAGGTGTGTAGGCCTCGCACCTCGGGCGCCGCCAGTGCGATCGACTATCGACGCGTGAACGTCATGTGCGCGGCGCCGCTCGGCGACGAAACGATCTCGACGTCGTAGCGCTCCTCGATGCCTTCCAGCCCGTCCCACAGGCTCCCGCCGCGGCCGAGCAGGATCGGGACCTGCACGACGTGGAGGAAGTCGATGAGGTCGGCGGCGAGGAAGTCGCGTATCGTCGTCGGGCCGCCGCCGATGCGCACGTCGAGGTCGCCGGCCGCCTGCCGGGCGAGGTCGAGCGCCTCGTGTGGGCTGGCGTCCACGAAGTGGAACACGGTGCCGCCCTCCATCTCGATCGATGGGCGCGGGTGGTGCGTGAGCACGAACACCGGCGTGTGGAACGGCGGGTTCGGCCCCCACCAGCCGCGCCATTCCTCGTCGGTTCCGACGCCGGTCCACGGGCCGCCCGTCGGCGGGCCGAATTTGCCCCGGCCCATGATCTCTGCCCCGATGCCGGGGCCGTGCTGCACGGCGAAGGCGTGGTCGACGCCCATGCTGCCGCCGGACTCGCCGACCATCGCGCGCCAGAACCGGGTGGCGAACATCCACTCGTGCAGACGCTCCCCGGCGTGCCCGAACGGGGCCTCGAGCGTTTGCACATCCCCGGTGCCGAACCCGTCGAGTGAGATCGAGAAGTTGTGCACTCGGACCTGGGACATGATGCCTCCTGTACACACGGTGGTCGCTTCGTCGGCGTTGCGGGCGCTCGCCCAAGCCGCGCTCAACGCTGCGAACGGTACGTTTCTTCGAGCTCGGGGCCGAACTCGCCGGTTTTCAGGTCGCCGGTTCGTTCATAGACCTGGATCACCACCCCTTTTGCGGTCGTTTCGATGCTCTTGAGTGCGAGGGCACGCGGAATGGCGCCATCGCCGAAGAGGCGTT
The DNA here is from genome assembly GCA_963762985.1 of uncultured Chloroflexia bacterium. Classification (GTDB taxonomy): domain Bacteria; phylum Chloroflexota; class Chloroflexia; order Thermomicrobiales; family UBA6265; genus JACCXM01. The sequence goes on along the minus strand of CAVXMK010000017.1, from coordinate 28,362 downwards.
TCCCGCTGCCCGCGATAACCGGGAAAACGATCAGGTGGAACTCATCGACCAGGTCGCTTTTCATCAAGGTCTGCATCAGCTCGCTGCTGCCGGGGACCTGAATCTCGTCGCCGTCCTGCTCTTTGAGTTTCGCGACCTCGGCGGCGATGTCCTCGCCGAGTTGATGCGAATTCGCCCACGCCAGTGTCCGCGGCGACCGCGAGGCAACGTACTTCGGGATCCGGTTGTAGACCGCGGCGATCGGATCGGTGTCCGGCGCGTGGGGCCATCCGGCAGCGAAGATGTCGTAGGTCTTGCGACCGAGCAGCAGCGCCCCGGCCCGCTGGATCAGCTCCACCATATGCGCTCCGCCCTGCTCGTCAAAGTGCGGCACCACCCAGCCGCCGTGCGCGAACCCGCCCTCGCGGTCTTCGTCGGAACCGCCGGGCGCCTGCATGACGCCGTCCAAAGTCACGAACGTGACGGCCACCAGTTTCCGCATGTGTTGTCTCCAACTCCGTTCCGCCAGCGCAGGACCATTGCCCCACTCATACTTCTGGTCGAACCAGAAGATCTGAAATCGACGTACGGCATTCGACCGCGCCGCCGACCCCGCACATCACGAGTGAGGCTCCACCAGGCTCTGTCTCTAAAACTGGCTATGCCGCGCCGCGAGCGCTCGTATCGGTTGATAGACTCTCCCTCGCCAAACAAGGCGGCCACCTTTGCGGGAGGCGACGTCCGGGATGAGCCACATCAGCACCGCGAGTGGCCGGCGTATTTTCTACGACGAGTCCGGCATCGGCCTCCCGGTCCTCCTGATCCCGGGGCACGGAGGTTACCGGCGGGGCTGCCTCATTTGGCTGGCCGAGGCCCTCACCCCCCGCTTTCGGGTCGTGGCCATGGACAATCGCGACGCCGGCGAGAGCGAGCCGGAAACCGCCTACTACGGACTGGCGGATATGGCCGGGGATGCGGTCGCCTTGCTCGACGCGCTTGGCATCGACAACGCGCACGTCCTCGCTCATTCGACGGGAGGCGCCATCGCCCTGCACCTGGCCCTCGACAATCCAACCCGGGTCGACCGCCTCGTCCTGGTCAGCCCGGCCGTGCGCGGGGAGCCGGGGCACCGGGCCGGCGAGCCGCTGCCGCCGCCCGATGCGTGGTGGGTGGACGATCCCGTCGAGCGCACGCGCCGCGTGCTGCCCCTTGTCGTCGGGCCGGAGTATCGCGCACGAATGAGCGAGGCGGATGTGGCGTCCATCGCCGCGCTGGAGCAGGGGAACCGGACCACCTGGGCGGGGCTGATACGCCAGGAAGCGGCGGCGGCCGGAGACGAGCAGCTCCTGGGTCGGCTCGCCGAGATTCGCGCGCCGACGCTCGTGATCCATGGCGACGCCGACGTCCCCGTTCCCCTCGAGCAGGGTCAGGCCCTGGCCACCGGCATCACCGGCGCCCGGCTCGTCGTGCTCACCGGGGTCGGTCACCGGCCCTGGGTGGAGCGCCCCGAACCGACCATCGGTGCCATCCTGTCCTTCCTCTCAGAGGCGGGCCAACCCGCTCCCGCCGGCTAGATCATCCGGATCGGATGGCCGGCAGACGCCTGCCGCGTCCTCATAACCAAGCAGACGTTTATCTCCCTCGACACTGCCCCGAGACGCGTCTTCCGCGCAGGCGCCGGCGACCCGCACTACGCCTTTGGTCATAGGGGGCCGATTGGCATGTGGACGGCGAAATATGACTTTCGATAGGCGCGCCCCGCGCGCCCCTGGCCCACACTGACCACCAGGAACCATCGACACTGGGGCATCATCGCCCGCGCCGTCTCCGAGATTTGGCGCGTCTGGCCCGAGCCACGGGTTCGTCGTGCCGACGCGCACGTAGGTGCGCCCCGGCCTAATGTGCGAGGGAGTTCGGTCATGGACAGCGAGCGGTTCGATCGATTGGCTCGGGCCTGCGGCCGCGGCACGAGCCGCCGCGGGGTGTTGGGGCTGCTGGCCGTGCCGCTGGTGGGCACGCTGGCCACACTGCTGACGGCGGTGGATAGCGCGGCCGCTCCAACGGCACGGCGCAAAGGCAAGGGCAAGGGCAAGCGCAAACGCCGGAAGAGCTGCCGGCGTCGCGCCAACGGGACGGCGTGCCCGGGGAAGGGCGGGGCCGGCCGCGTCTGCTGCAACGGGGGCTGCTGCGCCGGCTGCTGCGGCGCGGACGGATCGTGCGGAGCCTGCCTCGCCTTCGTCGCCGGCGGCGGCAACGCCCCCCTCGGCGGTCTGGCCGGCGCCGATGCCAGGTGCCAGGCCGAGGCCGACGCCGAGGGGGCGGACCTGCCTGGCACCTACAAGGTCTGGCTCTCCGATAGCACCGCCTCTCCCCGAACCCGCTTCCGCTGTACGAAGGCGAGCTGCTCGACCGAGGGCTACGTCCGGGTCGATGGGGAGGTTTTCGCCACCGACTGGGACGACCTGACCGACGGCGCCATAACGGTCCCGATCACCATCACGGCGCGGAACCAGCCGCATTTCCCTGGTCTCAGCAACGTCTGGACCCACACCGCGACCGACGGGTCCGCGGTGGCGAGTGACGACCACTGCCAGGACTGGACCTCCAACGACAACGGCCACCAGGGTGGCCAAGGCAACGCCGATAGCAGCGACGCCCGGTGGACGGATACGGGGGTGAGCTCGGGGTGCATGTCGCCGCGATTCATCTACTGCTTCCAGCAGGCGTGAGCCCGGAGCGGTATGCGGGTGGGGGCGGCGTCGTGGGCGTCCCGGCGGCGACCCTACCCCAGTCTTATGGTGATCGCCCTGCCTTGATGCGCGCGAACGAACAACGAGCTTACGGACGACGCACCCGCTCAGGGGTGGAAGGAGATGGGATGGACCGGAACGCGTTCGACGGATGGACCAAGGCGCTGGCGAGCAGCTCGAACCGCCGGGCGGCGCTCGGCGCGCTGCTCGGGGCGGCGCTCGCCGGCTCGGCCGGTATCGCCGGAGCGGCCAGGAAGGACCGCGGCAAGAAGCGCCGGGGTGGCAAGAAGGCCAAGGGCGGCGCGGCCGTCTCGGCGCAGGCCGCGAACTGCCTCAGCCCCGGCGTCGGCAGCAACATCAGCGGCTGCCCCTACCAGGGCGAGGACTTCTCCCGTGACAACCTCTCCAGCTCGACGATGGTCGAGACCAACTTCCTCGGCGCGACCTTGGTCGGGACGAACCTGAGTTCCTCGAACGCCAGGGGCGCGGTCTTCCGCGAGGCCAATCTGTGTGGGGCCAACCTGCGCTCCTCGACATTGAAAAACGCCGACTTCCGTAACGCCGACCTGACCAACGCCAACCTGACCTCATCGGCATGCGGCGGGGCGAACTTCACCGGCGCCACGTTCTGCAACACCCGGACGTGCACCGGCAACGTCCGCAACGACGACTGCCCAGGCGGGACGGACGGCTGCTGCGGGTGCGGCCCGAACGACATCTGCGACGGCGGGACGTGTGTGGCCTGCGAGGCCGGCAATGCCGACTGCGGCGGCGCGTGTATCGACACGCAAAACGACCCGGCCCACTGCGGCGGCTGCGGCAACCCCTGCCCCGAACGCACCGGTGCCCACAACCCGGGCTGCAGCGCCGGCTCGTGCATCCTGGTCTGCGACGCCGGCTGGGCCGACTGCGATGGAGACCCGGCTAACGGCTGCGAGACCCGCCTCGGCAACCCCGGCGCCTGCCTCGGCTGCGGCGACACCTGCCGCGGCGCGAACGAATGCCGCCGGCCCGTCTGCGGCGCCGGAGGCTGTGACACCGAGCCGGTGAACGACGGCAACCCATGCCAGGGCGGGACCGGCGTCTGCAGCGGCGGGCAGTGCCTGTGAGTGGGCACCTGCGACGGCAACTCCTGCGGCGCCGACGACGGCTGCGGCGCCCCCTGCCAGACGGGGAGCTGCCCCAGCAACGAGGTCTGCGAGGCCGGCCGGTGCCATGCGGTCGGGACGTTTTTCGATTGCGAGTGCTTCGGGGGGTCTCCGGCTCGGTCTGCACGCGGGAGCCGTGCGGCAACATCCAAAGCATGGTGACCGTCTGCGACGATTCTGTAACGAGAGAGGCCAAGCTCGGCGAACAATCGCTTGTGGCGGCATCGCCTGTATGCTCTAACGGGGGCGCCCTCCCGGCCGTGATGGCGGTCGAGACACGATGCAGAACGCGGACAGGCGACCTCCATGGTCGCCTGTCTCACCGAGACCCCGTCTCACGTGCGGATAATTTCCATTGGCGCTCGGGCGATTCGTGACCGATGCCGGGTGAGTGCACCTTCCCTTCCGACCCTGCGCGGCGTAGAGTCCGGAGCGGGGAGGGAAGACGCGATGAAACGGGTGCTGTGCCTCGCGATCGGGCACGACAGGCAGCGGGCGCCCTTCAGCAGCATCCGTTTCGCGTGTCGGCGCTGCGGGCTGGACCTGGGGCCGGCGGCGCCTGCCTGGCCGCTGTTGGCCGAAGCCCGCGCGCGGCGGGACGTGCTCCGCGGCGAAGCGGGCGGAGCCGCGCCCCCACCCGGTCCCCAGCGGGTCTCGGCGGACGCGACCCGGCGGCGGCGGCCCCTGGGTGGCCGGGGCAGCCGGTGGCCCAGCCGCGGCGCCTTTCCGGGGTGCTGACGAAGCCCGCGCTACTGGCGGTTCCCCTCTCGCCGCGGCCGGTTGAAAACGTCGGCGCGATAACTGCCATCTTCAACGCTTGCTGTCGGAGATCTTCAGAGGTCGGCGCCGTCCCGGCGCTCTCGGCCAGGAGGGAGCGCGTCCATCGCATGCGCTCCCTCCGGCGGGTGTACTCGGCGCGTCAGGCCCGCGGCCGGATATTCTGGTTCATCCGGAACCGGTTCTGCGGGTCGTACACCGTTTTGAGGTCGGCGAGCCGTTCGTAGTTGGCCCCGTAGCCGGCGCGCACGAGCGCCTCCTTCTCCTCCCCGAAGCCGGCGAAATTGAGATAGACCCCGCCCGCCCCGAAGCGGCGCATGTCGGCCCAGGCAGCCCGGGTCCAGGCGATGGTGCGCTCGGTGTCGGCCGGGTCGGTCCAGGTGGTGTCGAAGCTGAGCATGTAGGGCGCGTCGCGGCGGCCGAAAGCGGTCGCCTCTGGCACGACCCGGCTAGCCGCCCCGCCGCCGAGGTGCCACAACGCGATGAGCGCGTCGGGTGAGGGGCGATCCGCGGCGTAGCGCAGGATTCCGGCGATCGCGTCCTCGTCCAGCCGATCGAGGTAGAGCGATTTCCAGTAATAGAGCCACCCCTTGGGAAAGAAGGGATCGAAAGCGCCCTGCAGCGTGGCGTAGGGCATTGTCGCGCTCAGGTCGAGCAGCGGCATCGCCAACTCCCGCAGTGGTTGAAGCACGCGCTCGCCCTCGGTCGCCTCCCCCACGTGGGCCGCAGCCAGGATGAGCACCGGTCGCCGGTGCAGTTCGGCGGGGAAGGCATCCACCGCGGGGACGCTCCAGAACATCGCGTTGGAGCTGACCTCGTCGGGGGCGGCGGCCATGAAGTCGCGCTAGGCGGGGAGCACGCGCCCGGCGTCCTCCAGGGCGTAGAACGGCGCGGCGAGGGAGACCAGCGGCCCGACCGGATGGAGGCGGAACGTAAAGGCGGTAACCACCCCGAAGTTGCTGCCTGCCCCCCGCGCCGCCCAGAACAGGTCCGGGTGCTCCGTCTCGTTCGCGGTGCGCATCTGCCCGTCGGCGGTGACGATCTCGACCTCGATCAGGTTGTCGATGGAATATCCGTGCTTGCGCCGCAGCCAGCCGAACCCGCCGTGCAACGTCAGCCCGCCGACTCCGGTGGTGGAAACCTTGCCGCCCGGCGTGGCCAGCCCGAAGAGCTGCGTCTCGCGGTCGACGTCACCCCAGGTGGCACCGCCCTGGACGCGGACGGTGCGGGCTGTTGGGTCGACCCATACTCCGCGCATGGCAGACAGATCGACTACCAGCCCCTCGTCGTTGGTGGCATTGCCAGAAACGTTGTGGGCGCCGCCGCGCACAGAGAGGATCAGGTCGTGCTCGCGCGCGAAGTTCACCGCCGCGACCACGTCCGCCACGCCTGTACAGTTGGCGATCAGCGCGGGGTGGCGGTCGATGAGCCCGTTGCGGACGCGGCGCGCCTCGTCATAACTATCCTCGTCAGGCTGCAGGAGTTGACCACGCAGCGCGGCGGCGAACTCCTGAATGGTCACTTCATCAAGAGGCGGAGCAATCGTTGCCGTCATCGGAACCCTCCTGGACTGGTCTGGTGGAGCGTCGGGTAGGCCATGTGAAGGGAAGACCGCGCCAGCCAGGTCACGGGGGCGTGATCAGGCTGGCGCCTGCGTGAGCCATCGCGCATCTCAGCGCGCGCTGGGGAGCATGGTCTGTTCGCGCCGCATGAGGCCCCGCCCAAAGGAGTGGAAGGTGAGCGAGGCCAGGATGCTGCGGGCGGTGGAGCACGCAACCCGCGCGGCGTTTCGCGCGATCTCCTGCGCTGGCAACGCCGAGAGTTGGTTCAGCTGGGCCTCCTTGGCAAGCCGCGCTCGGGCGGCGTCGGCCAGCAAATCGTGGCGGCGACATTCGGCGAGCTCGATGAACGCGTGCATGGCTATCCCCTCTCTGGCTCTGTCGTTTCCGTTCCCGGAATGTCCGGGGCGCCAGATCGTCCTGGCACGGTCCCAGCATGCGCCCAGCGGCGATGATGCGCATCCGCCGGTATGCGGAATTGGGAGAGAGGCGACGTGGGGATGCGACTACGCACATCCGCGTAGACCCGAGGCGGTGGAACGAGACACCTCAGGCAAGCCCGTGGGCCATGGCGTAGGCGACGGCTTCGGCGCGGCCCCCGACGCCGAGCTTGCCGTAGAGGTTGGTGAGGTGGGTCTGCACCGTGCGCGGGCTGACGAACAGCGTCACGGCGATCTCGGCGTTGGAGAGTCCTCTAGGCAGCAAGCTCAGCACCTCCACCTCGCGTTCCGTCAGTCCGGCTGGATACTGCACACCGGAGCTCCGCTCGGGGAGACGATCTGCCAGCGCCTCGGCGCGGGCGAGGGTCGGGGCGGCGCCCAAGGGGACGCAGATGTGGCGGACATCGTCGAGCAGCGTGTTTGCCCTGGCGGCATCCCCGGCCGCGGCGCGCAATTCGGCCAGGGCCAAGAGCGTCAACGCCCGCTCGAAGGGCGCCTCGCACGTCGCGGCCAGATCGAGCGCGGCGTCCAGGTTCCCCTCCGCCGCCGCGTACCGTCCATCGGCGGTCTCCATTTCGCCCAGAAAACGGTGGATGGCCAACCAGACCAGGGGCTGATCGGGCATTGCCGACAGCGCCCTCGCGTCGTCCGCGGCGGCGCGGGCGCGGGCGGGATTACGGTTCGCCCGATGGTAGCGAGCCCAACTCGCCTGCCCTTCGGCGCGCCCCAGAACGCTCCCGCTCCATGCGAGCCAGGCATCGTGCGCGTCCAACCACGACCGCGCCCCGGGCAGGTCGCCCGCGTCAAGGCAGAGATCGGCCGCCAGGCGCTGCAAGAAGAGCCCTTCCTGGTGGATGAGGTCGCCCGGCTCGGTGGCCGGACCATCGGGGAAGAGGGGGCGGAGCTGAGCCCAAGCCATCTCCGGGTGGCCGCGGTGGCGAGCGAGAGACACCCGCGCGTCCGTGACCTCCCGCCGGAGGACGGAGTTGCCCGGCGTCGGCAGATTCTCTAGGATGCGGACCGCCTCGTCCCATTTCCCGTCGAGAAAGAGGCAGTTGAGCCGCGCCAGCGACGGGGAGACGCCCGGGGCCAGGGCGCCGCCGGCTCGTGCCAGCGCCGCCTCCGCCTCGGCGGCAAGCTGTCGCCGCCGCCCGGGGTCGACCGCGTCGTAGGCGAGAGCACACTCTCGCAGTTCGGTGAGTAGGGTGAACGCGGTCAAGGCGTGGTGGCTTTGTTCCACGAACAGGGCACGGGCGCGCGCGAATGCCTGCCGTGCCGCCTGTGGCCTGCCCAGCACCGCGTTGGCAGTGCCGATTCCAAAGTGGGGGAATGCGGTGGTGGAGTGGATGCCTCCGGTCACTCCTGGCGTCTCGGCGAGCGCCGCCAGGTATCGCTCACCGAGGGGAATGGCGGCGTGCGGGTGGCCGGTAGCCGCGTGTGTCCAAGGCTGGATGGCCCGCCGGAAATGCAACCCCGCGGCGTGGAGACGCTCCACCGACAGTACTTCGTCGGCCCTGTCAACCAGCGCCTCCGGCAACGCATCGGCAAGCCACGGCTCGGCCGTGGTGAAGGACCGCGTCACCCCCAGCGGCAGCGCCTCAAGCGCATCAACAGCCATCGCCGCCGCCGCCAGTCCGGTTCGGCAGCGATCCGCATAGAAGAGCAGGTTTCCGCGGTGCCAGAGGATTTCCGCGGCGAGAACGGGATCATCGATCCGCGCCGCGAGGCGTCCAGCCTCGTCGAGGGCGCCGATGGCGCCGGCCGGGTCAGAGAAACGCTGGAGGCGGGAGAAGCGATATAGGAGCTGGCAGCGTATTCGAACCTCATCCGCGGACCCTGAGAGGAGGGCCGCAGCAGCTCGGAGGCGCTCGGCCGCAGTCAGCCAGGCGTAGGCACGCTGCGCGCGCTCGCCGGCCTTGACCAGCCATTCCCAGGCGCGGGGATCGCCGGCCTGTTGCAAGTGGTTGGCGACCGCGTCCGGATCGGGGTCGGCGCTCGCCAGTAGCGCCTGCGCCACCTGCCGATGCCAAATCCGGCGACGGGGCGGCAGGACGCCCTCGTAGAGTGCCTCGCGGGTCAGGGCGTGGACGAAGCGGGCGCGCGTGCCGTCCCGCTCCGCCTCCAGCAGGTGCGCCTCGACCGCCCGCTCCACGACGGCCAGGACCGCCTCCTCGTCGAGCTCCGCCACCTCCGCCCAGAGGGCGAGCGGGACCTCCTGCCCGATTACGGCGGCGAGCGCCAGCGCCTTGCGCGTCGCCTCGCCCAGGCGCGCGACCCGGCCGTCGATCACCTGGCGGAGCAATGACGGCACCACGACGCGGTCGAGCGCCGCGAGTGTCCAGCCGTCCTCATCTCGGCGGAGCAGCGCTTCTTCCTCCAGCGTGCGCAGGAGCTCGGTGGCGAAGAAGGGGTTGCCCTCGGCGTGCCGCTCCAGGTACGCGGCGAGGCGATCTTCGTCCGGTCGCGCCAGGCGATAGCGGGCGGCGGCCAGGGCACGCAGGGCGCCCTGGTCAATCCGGCGCACGTCGAGACGCTGCCCCTCCGCCTCGCGGACCAGCGCCGGGATCTGGTGGGCGAAGGGCCGCCCCGGGGTCAATTCGTCGACGCGGTACGTGGCCAACAGCAGGAGCGGCCAGTGCCGCAGGTGGGGGCCGACGTGGCGCAGGAGGTCGACGCTGGCCGGATCGGCCCAGTGGAGATCCTCGAGGAGGACGAGGGCCGGACGAGCGGCGGCGAGCTCGGCCAGGAATTGCCGCACCTCGGCGAAGAGCGCGGCCTGGTCGGTGACCGGCGCCAACCGGCCGCCGGCGAGGGCGGCGGGGGGGGGCGGGCAGACTCGGGTCGCGCCGGCAACCCTCGAACAGGTCGAGCCACGGGCCGTAGGGCGGGGTATTGGTCAGGTCGTAGCAGAACCCGGCCAGGACGCGGCAGCCGAGATCGTCCACGGCGTCGATCAGGTCGCGGGCCAGGGCCGTCTTGCCGATCCCCGCTTCGCCCCCGACGAGGACGAGCCGGCCTCGACCGCCGATGGCGGCAGCGAGCTCGTCGCGCAGGGCGGCCCGCTCCCGCGTCCGGCCGACGAGGATCCGCACGCTTCCCGGGAACGCGAGATCGGAGGGGGCGATGGCACGACTTGCAGGTGCGGCGATGCCGTCCATGTCCACCTGACTTTGCTGACGAGACGCTCCCCTCAGTGTACCGAACCGCCATCGGGACGACACATCGGCACCGATCCGTCCGCGATGCCACGTCGGGAACGCCCGGCGCATCTCTTGGAAACGGAGGTTCTTCAAACTCGTCGTCGCCGGTCGTTCGCCGCTGTCACTTTCAGCGCTTTGTGGCGGGATCCGTTGGGCGCTCCGTGGCGGCCCCGTGCCTCACCGCCCCAGCCTGGTCACCTCAGCCGCCCGCTCCTCGGCGATCCAGCGCGCCACCGCCGTCTCTGCTTCGCGCAACACGGCGTTGATCGAGGCGCGCGTCGCCGCCCGTGGCGCACTGACCGCCCCCTGGCCGCCGCGGCGGCGGTCGTCCGGCCGCCCAGCCGCCGCCGGTTCAGCACCACCGATCGCGGCTGTTCCGCTCCGGTCACGCGCGCTGGCTCCCCCATCGGGGTGACACCATCTCACACCAGTTCGGGGCGACACGTTCTCAGACCACCGACAGGGCCTCTGATCTCGTTCACTTAGGACCGCTACAGTCGGGGGGATGAAGCGAGGGGACGTATCCTGAGGCTTGGTGAGGTCGTGATTCGCCAAGTCAAAGGAGGTCCCCTCGTGGCCCAGTGTAGCCGTCGGACCCGTCGCGCCTTTGCCCGCATCGGCTCGGGGACGAGTCTGTGCCTGCGCGACCGGATGCCCCGCGCCGCCGCACGCCTGCCCGGCGCGGAACTCGGCCGGGAGGCCAAACAGCGGGTGCGCTGGATCGACTACGCACGGACCCACTCGGTGAGCGCCACCTGCCGCCCCTTCGGCATCGCCCGCTCCACCGACTACCGCTGGGCCACGCGCTACGATCCCCAGCGGCTCTCCCTCCTGGAAACCCGTTCGTCTCGTCCCCGGCGGTGTCGGCGCCCGACCTGGACGGCGACCCACGCCGCGGCGGTGCGGCAGACGCGCCAGGACGCCCCCCGCTGGGGCAAGGACAGCCTGACATCCGGACGTAACTCACCCGAGGCAAGACATGACGCCGAACTGGGGCTCGCTACGATGCCGAGAATCGGACGCTCTGAAGCCGCTTTCTCTGACCGAGTCCATTTACGTCCGGATGTCAGGCCAGCCTCTTGACAGCGCGTCGCCCGGCTCGGAGAATGCGCCCACGTTTTGGTCAGACCAAAAGGCGTGCCGCACGAGCACGGAACCGGGAGGCGGGGGGCGTGGCCGATCCTCCAACCGCCGTGGCAAGCGTTGTCCAGGGGTTGCGCGGGCGCATCCTCTCCGGCAGCCTGCACCCAGGGATGGCGCTCCCGCCGGAGCGGGCGTTGGCGGGGCAGCTTGCCGTCAGCCGTGCCACCTTGCGCGAGGGACTCTCCGTCCTCTCCCAGATGGGTTTGCTCTCCATCCAGCGCGGGCGGGGCGGCGGCGCCGTCGTTACCGCGCCGGCGGCGACTACCGTCTCGTCCAGTATCGCCCTGCTTTTTCAGACGCGCGCCGTCACGGCCGGCCAACTCTGCGAGTTCCGTCGTGCGCTCGAAGTCGAAGCCGCGCAGCTCGCTGCCACTCGCCGCTCGGACGACGACCTTGCCGCGATCGCGACGGCCCTCGACGCGTACCTGGCGTGCGCCAACGATGCGGTGGCGCAGAACGTTCATGGCCGTGCGTTCCATCACGCGGTGGCCCGGGCCAGTGGCAATCCCCTGCTGGCCGAGACGATGGCCTCGATCAACGATGCGTTTGCGGAATGCTTCACCCTGCTGCACACCGCGCCGGACCCGGCGCCACTCATCCACTCGCTCCACTGGCCCATCCTCGACGCGATCCGGCGCGCGAACGCCGCCGCGGCTCGCGCGGCGATGCTGGCGCACTTCGACCAGCTCGCGCAAGTGTTGCGCGAGCTTGGCGTCGGCGACGAACCGCTCGGCGTCCTTACGGCGGACCCACCGAAGCCAGCGACGAACGACGGTAACGCGTCGAGACGACGGCAGCAGCCCGTCGCGGGAAGGGGGTGAAGCCGGTCAAGGGCGATTCAGCGATCACGTGCGGAACCCGGTCATCGCCGGGATACGGAGGAGACCATGTATTTGCAGCGAACCACGTCACTGCAAGGAATCCGCGCAGCTATTACCGCCAGGTCGCGCGCGACCGTCGTGTCTGTCCTCGCGGTGATGCTCGTCCTCTCTGCCGCTGCGCAGGCGCTGGCGCAGGAACTGGACACCATCGAGCCCGGCAAGCTGACCGTCGGGTTCAACGGCGATATGCCGATGACCTCGCTGCAAGACGGCCAGCTCATTGGCAGCGACGGCAAGATGATTGCCAAGATCGCGGCCGATCTCGGCTTGGAAATCGTGCCCTCCCAGGCAGACTGGGCGACCGTCATCGAATCGACCTCGTCCGGCCGCAACGACGTGATGCTCGGCGCGATGGGCTGGACCGAGCAGCGCACCGAGGTCATGACGCTGACCGACCCGATCTACTACTTCGGCACCCTGCTGGCGCAGAAGACCGATACCAGCTACAGCACCTTCGCCGACATGGAAGGACGCAGCGTCGGCACGGTCATCGGCTTCACGCTGGTGCCAGAGCTGCAAGCTGTGCCCGGCATCGGCGAAGCGCGGCTCTACGAAACGTCGGATGGGGTCATGCGCGACCTGGTGGCCGGCCGCCTCGACATGGCCATCCTCGACCCGCCGCTGGTGGAGCTGGCCATCCGCGAAAACCCGGACTGGAGCCTGCACCAGGTGGAGCTGGAGGCTGATCCGAACTTCCCCATCATGTCGACCAAGTACAACGTGGTCATGGGCGTGCGCAAAGACGCCAACGCGCTGGCCGACGCGATCAACGCCGGCATCCAGGAATTGTGGGCGACCTGCCAGAACCAGGCCTTCATGGCCGAGTACGGCGTGACCAATCCCAGCTTCTTCATCCCGCCGGACCCCAACCCGCGCGTGGGTGTTGACCGGGAGGAAGGCTGGGAATCGCCGACGCTGAACCCGGAATGCGACGCGAACTCGGCGGGGGCGGAGGCGGAGGCGACGCCGGGGGCGTAACGGCCCTCACCCCAACCCCTCTCCCATTGCGATGGGAGAGGGGCGTTCGGGCACGGCATGCCGTGCCCTTATGTCCGACTGTCGACTTTCGACTTTCGACTTGGAACGGCATGGACCCGCTGCTGCGCGTGACCGATCTGCACAAGAGCTTTGGCACGAACGAGGTGCTCCGGGGCGTCGATCTGGAGGTCAATCCGGGGGAGACGATCACGATTATCGGACCGAGCGGCTCGGGGAAGACGACGCTGCTGCGCTGCATCAACTACCTGGAGCGGCCGACGAGCGGGCACGTCTACATCGAGGACCGGCTGGTGGGCGAGCACTGGAACGGGAACGATTATCGCCACGTCGGGGACCGCGAGCTGGCCAAAGAGCGGACCGAGATGGGGATGGTCTTCCAGCGTTTCAACCTCTGGCCGCACCTGACCGCGCTCGGCAACGTCACGCTGGGGCCGATCCGGGTGCTGAAGAAACCGGCCGAGGCAGCACGCGCCGAGGGGCGCGCGCTGCTGGAGAAAGTCGGGCTCGGGCACAAGATCGACGAGTATCCGGAGCGGCTCTCGGGCGGGCAGCAGCAGCGGGTGGCCATCGCCCGCGCCCTGGCCATGCAGCCGAAGTTGCTCCTGTTCGACGAGCCGACCTCCGCGCTCGACCCGGAGTTGATCGGCGAGGTGCTCAACGTGATGCGGGCGCTGGCGCTGGAAGGGCGGACCATGTTGGTCGTCACCCACGAGATGCGCTTCGCCCAGGACGTGGCGGATCGGGTGATCTTCATGGACGACGGCGTCATCGTCGAAGCGGGTCCGCCCACCCAGCTCTTCGCCAACCCCGCGCACACCCGCACCCGGGAGTTTCTGCGCCAGGTGGTGGAGCGGTAGCGGATGGGCCTCTTCTGGGAGCGTTTCTGGGAGAACCTCCCCTACTTCCTCGACGTGCTTATCCCGGCGGCGGGGATGACGGTGCGCATCGCCGCCGGCGCGTTCGTGCTGGCGATCGTCGTCGGGTTGGTCCTGGCGTTGTTGCAGACGCTCAAGGTTGGCGTCATCACCGTCGCGGTGCGGACCTACATCGAAGTCATCCGCGGCACGCCGGTGCTGGCGCAGCTCTTCATCCTGTACATCGGTTTGACCGAGTTCGGCATTCGCTTCAGCCCCATCCAGGCAGCCATCCTGGGGCTTGGGCTCAACGGCGGCGCGTATCTGGCCGAGGTCTTCCGCGCCGGCATCCAGTCGATCCACGCCGGGCAGATGGAGGCGGCCCTCACCGTCGGCATGACGCCGCTGGCCGCCATGCGGTATGTCGTGCTGCCTCAGGCGCTCAATGTGGTCGTGCCGCCGACGACGAACTACAGCATCGCGCTGCTCAAGGACACCGCCATCGTCTCGGCGGTTGCCGCGCCGGAAATCATGTTTCGCGCGCGCAACCTGGTCATGGAGACGTATCTCAGCGCCCAGATCTACCTGCTGGTGGCGCTGATGTACCTGGCGATGAGTCTCATCCTGGCCGCCATCTCGCGCCGCCTGGAGCGGCGGCTGGCGATCAGCGGCGCCACCGGCACCAGACCGAGCGCGGCATGAGCGACATCCTCGCCGTTTACGACGAGTACCTGATGGTGTGGCTACCGCCACTGCTGCGGGCCGCCGGCAACACCTTACGCATGACCGCGCTGGCCTTCGCGTTGGCGTTCTTCGTCGGCTTGCCGCTGGCCTTGGCGAAGCAATCGTCGATCACACCGCTGCGCTGGTTCGCGACCGGCTACATCGAAGCGATGCGCGGTATCCCGGCGCTGGCGATCCTGTTTCTCATCTACTTCGGGCTGGTCGACTTCGGGCTCGTCATCGACGCCTTCCCGGCGGCGGTGATCGGATTCGGACTCAACGGCGCGGCCTACATGGCGGAGATTTTCCGCGCCGGCATCGCCTCCATCCACGCCGGGCAGATGGAGGCGGCCCTCACGGTCGGCATGACGCCGCTGGCGGCGATGCGTTGGGTGGTGCTGCCGCAGGCGCTGCGGGTGGTGCTGCCGCCGCTGGCCAATTTCGGCATCGCCCTGCTGAAAGACACCTCGGTCGCCTCCATCATCTCGGCGCCGGAGTTGATGCTGCGGGCACGCGATCTGGCCTCCTCCAGCTTCCTGCCGATGGAGGTCTTTCTTCTTGCGGCGGCGATCTATCTGGCGATGAGCCTGCCCATCGCCTTTTTGACCCGGCGGCTTGAGGCGCGGTTCGCGCAAGGGCAGGCACACGTTTGAGTCGGACGAAGGTAATAGGGTGTTTGGGTGATGGGGTCATAGGGAAGAACCGAGCGACATCGCGTCGTTCCCCCTATCACCCTAACACCCCAACACCCTATCACCCTGAGAGAATTGGGAAGGGCGGTTCCATGAAAACAACGGCAGAAGCGGTCGTCATCGGTGCAGGATCGTTTGGGACGAGTCTCGCCTATCACCTCGCAATCCAGGGACTCAACGACGTGGTGTTGCTCGACCGGTTCGACGTGGGCGGGCAGACCTCACCACGGGCGGCCGGATTGACGCAGCAGATCCGGCGGGAGCGGGAGACGACGCTGCTGGCCCAGCTGAGCGTGGAGAAATTCGTTCGCTTTACCGAGGAAACCGACATCCCCCTGGAGTTCCACCAGTCCGGCAGCGTCAAGATAGGGCGCGACGCCGCTGGCGTGGCGCAGGTGGAGTGGGAAATCCGCGCCGGGCGCGAAGTGGGTCTCGATATCCGCCCGATGGAGCCGGACGAGTTGGCAGAACGGGCGCCTTGGGCGCGCACCGACGGCGTGCGGGCGATGTGGATCACCCCCAGCGACCTCTACCTCGAACCGCGGCAGGTGCCGCAAGTCTACGCCGCCGCGGCGCGGGCCAGAGGCGTCTCAGTGCTGACCGAAACCCCGGTGACTGCCCTCAAACGCGGACACGATGGCCGCGTGACCGGGGTGGAAACGAGCAAGGGTTCAATTTCCGCCCCAATCGTGGTCGACGCGGCGGGGGCCTGGACGCGGCAGGTGGCCGAAGAAGCGGGCATCCGCATCCCGGTGGTGCCGATGCGCCACCAGTTGATGATCACCGAGCCACTGCCGGGCGTGCGCAACGAGCAACCCATCTGCCGCGTCATCGACGCCAACGTCTACGTTCGCCCCTGTTGGGGAGGTCTCATGCTGGGCGGCTACGAAACCAACCCTCTCCCCTTCGAGATGCGCGACGCCTCCCCGCGATTCCAGATCGCCGACATGCCCCTCGACCTGGGCGTGCTGCGCGGACTGGCCGGTCTGGTGCGCGAGCAATTCCCAGTCCTGGAAGACGCGCCCTTGCAGACCTACCGCGGCGGGCTCCCCACCATGACCGCCGACGGCAAGCACATCGTCGGCGCGGTGCCCTGGGCAGAGGGGTTCTACACGGCGACGGGGTGCATCGTCGGTGGACTCTCCATCGCCCCCGGCGTGGGCGAGATGCTGGCCCAACTGATCCTGACCGGGGCGTCGGATATCCCGCTCGACCTCTACGCCATCGACCGCTTCGCGCCCGACTTCGCGGACGCTGAACTGGTGGAGGCCTGCGTGGATGCGTACGCGCATCACTACTCGGAGGACTACGCGGCGATCGGGTAGGGCGATCGGTCCGAGGTATACTTGACGTTTCGCGTGGCGCGCTGGGCGATGCGGAGTCGGGTTCGGCCCGAAGAACGCCCTGTTTTCGGCGTGACCCCGGTCGGGGCAACCACCTCGTGCAATGCGTGGTGCGGTCGAATCCGTCGTGATGCCGCTCATCACTCGACGCATCGTCGCCGCAGCGATTTCATCCCCGCTCGCGATCGCCAGCGTTGCCGCCAACGGGCCGTCCACACCGCGCGTGTGGCGGAGTGTGAAGGCAATGGCGCCAAGGCCCCCGCCCGCAGAACAGGAGTCCCCGCGCCGCCTGATCGCGCTCTCGGCGTCAGACCACCCGGACCACATCGGGCATCTGCCGACATCGCTCACCTCGTTCGTCGGGCGCGCAGAAGAGATCGCCGCGGTGGTCGACATGCTGCGGCGGCCCGAAATCAGGCTCCTCACCGTCACCGGCCCCGGAGGGGTCGGCAAGACGCGCCTCGCCATCGAGGCCGCCGCGGCATTGCGGTCGACATTCCCCGACGGCATCTGGTTCGTTCCGCTGGCCTCCATTCGGGATCCGGCGCTCGTGCTGCCGACGATCGCGGGGCCATTCGGCGTCACCGAGGGTGGTGGCCCTCCACTGCTCGAGCGCCTGATCGATCGCCTCCAAACGCGCCGTGCTCTGCTCGTGCTCGACAACTTCGAGCAGGTCGCCGATACAGCGCCGCTGCTGCCTCGGTTGTTGACCGCCTGCCCTCGGGTCAGAGCCCTCGTCACGAGCCGGGAAGTGCTGCGCGTCTCCGGGGAGCACGATGTCCTCCTCTCCCCACTCGCGGCCCCCAACCCGGCGCACGGCGAGCCCGGCAACCCTGTCCTCGATGCTCCGGCGGCGCGGCTCTTTGTCGAACGTCTGCGGACGCTCGACCCCACGTTCGCACCGACGCCAGGCGATGCCGCGGCGATCGCCGCGATCTGTCACCATCTGGATGGGTTGCCGCTGGCCATCGAGCTCGCTGCCGCGCGCGGCAACCTCCTGCGCCCACCCGCCCTGCTCGCCCGCCTGGAGCAGCGGCTGCCGCTGCTGACCGGTGGCCCGCGCGATGCCCCGGCGCGTCTGCGCACCATGCGCGACGCCATCCGCTGGAGTTACGACCTCCTCGAAGAGGATGAGCAACGACTGTTCCGAAGCCTGGCCCTGTTCGCCGGGGGGGTCACCATCGCCGCTGCGGCGATGGTGTGCGGCGCTCGCGACGACGTGGCGCTCCTGGAGCGGATCGGCTCGCTCGTCGACAAGAGTCTGCTGCAACGAGACGCGCACGGGGAGGATGCGCGAGAGGCGCGGTGCGCCATGCTGGAAACGGTGCGGGAGTTTGGGCTGGAGCAGCTCGCCGCGTCCGATTCGGAGCAGACCGTGCGGCGACGGCACGCCGAGTGGTGTCAGACGTTCGCCGAGCAGTTCTGGGCCGCCATCATTCGCGGCCCCGTCGCCCCTGAACAGTTGCGGCGCATGGCGACCGAACACGACAACCTGCGCGCGGCGCTGAGTTGGCTGCGCGAGCGCGAAGAGGGCGAAGCGTTTCTCCGCCTGGCCGCCACGGCCTGGCCGTTCTGGCTGTTTGGCAATCACCTCAGCGAGGGGCGTGCCTGGCTGGAGCAGGCCCTCGCCGCCGCGCCGAATGCCCCACCCGCGTTGCGCGCCCAGGCACTGCGCGGGTTCGGTTTGCTGGCGCGTCCTCTGGGGAATGACACGCGGGCCGTGGACTGTCTGGAAGAGAGCCTGACGTTGGCGCGCAGCGTCGACGACCCCGCGGGGCTCGCCCGCTCGCTGCACATGCTGGCCATGACGGTGATGGGGCGCGGCGACTACCAACGGGCGCGGTCGCTGTGGTACGAGGCGCTGGCCCGCTTTCAGTCGCTCCCGGACGGCGTCAAGTGGGCGGCGCTCGTCCAGCACCATCTCGGACTCGTCGCCTACGGCGAGGAAGATCTGGACCAAGCCGCGAGTCAACTCGAAGACGCCAGGATCCTGCACCACAAGGGAAACGATCGCCGTGGAGTAGCCAGCTCGTTGATCGCCAGCGCGCTTGTCGCCCGCGAGCACGGCGATGTCGCCCGCTCGGCCGCGATGTACCGCGAAAGCCTCACACTCTGGGAGGAGCTGGGCATTCAGGAGGGCCTCGCGGCGTGGCTGGCCGGGGTGGCGACGTTGGCCGTGGCGCGAGATCGCCTGGTTCAGGCGGCCCGATTGTTTGGCGCCGCGGCCCGGCTGGCAGAGCAGGTCGGGGTGACGTTCCATTTGCCCGAGCGCGCCGCCTACGACCGCGCCCAGTTCACCATCCGTGGCGAGATCGGGGAAACACGATTCCAGACGGCGCATGCAGAGGGCCGCGAACTGACCCAGGATCAGGCCGTGGCCGAGGCCCTCACGCTGCTCTCGGCGTGGGACGCCGAAACCATCGCTGCCTCCCTCCCGACCGAGCAGAACGACTTCGAGCTCACCCCGCGCGAGCGCGATGTCCTGCAATTACTGGCCACCGGGAGCACCGACCGCGAGATCGCGGCGGCGCTCTTCGTCAGCCCGCGCACGATCCAGACTCACGTCGCGAACATCCGCAAGAAGCTGGATGCCGGCTCCCGCACCGAAGCCGCCGCGCTCGCTTTCCGCCACGACTTGGTCTAACCGGTTCCTTCAGTACTTCACACGATAGCCTTGGCTCTGCTTTGCGCCACTTGGCGGCGATTCCGCAATATGATTCCGCAATTTTACCGAGGCCGCAGGCGCCCTCCCCGATCACACTCGAAAGCACGACTGCCGGTGACACCGATCGCAAACCGAGCACGGCTCGTCGCCGGCAGGGAATGCAAAGGAGGTCTGGCCATGCGCCAACTCGCAAGGAAGCGAGCCCCGCACCCATTCAGGACCATCGCACTCGCCACCATCCTGGCCGGCGCCGCACTCGTGGCGCCGAGTGGAACCGGCATCGTTTCCGCCCAGAAGGCCAGTCCGGCCGCGGCCGAGCAGCCGGCCGATCCCTTCGCTGGCGTCACCATCGAGCCGCTGGGGAGCCTCGCCCCGAGCGTCGCCCCGGACCACGCCTTGAGCGTCATCCGCCTCACCTTTGAACCGGGCACCGATATCCCGGCTCACCGCCACCCAGGGGCGGTCGTCCTCCGCGTCGAGGAGGGCGCGTTCGGCACCACCTTCGTCGAAGGGGAAGGGCAGATCACGCGCGCGAGCGGGGACGGCACGCCGACCGCGGAATCGGTTGCAGCCGGTGACGATGTCGTCCTCCAGGCGGGTGACGTGCTGACGTACGAGGGCGCGATCCCCACACCATGCGCAACGCCGGCGACGCGCCACTGGTCCTGCTCGCCTCCGTCCTCCTGGCGGCCGACCAGCCCGCGTTCATCTTTCCAACCGACACGCCGACGCCGTAGCGAACACGCACCACGGAACCGGAGGAATCCTCGTGAAAGCAGAGGCCTTTGATGCGTTGGCCCGCGCGGCCGACCCGGCGCCGGATCGCCGCGCCGCCCTGAAAGCGGTCGGAGCCGTGGTGGCCAGCGCAATCCTGGTCTCCCCTGCGCCCGCAGCGGCCAGAAAACGCGGCAACAAGGGCCGCAAACGGTGCCAGCGGGAAAGGAAGAAGTGCCGGGCCGTCGCCAGGCGCTACTGCGCGAATGAGGGCGGCAATGAGGAGGATTGCCGGAGGCTGCTCCTTCCCTGCTGCACCACGTGCAGGGTCAATATCGCGGTGGCGGCCGCGGGTGCGCACGACGAACGGGCTGGAACGGCTCAACCAGGAGCTGAAGCGGCGCTCGCGGGTGGTGCGCATCTTCCCCACCCGGGCGGCGTTGCTCCGCCTGGTCACGGCGTTGGCCATGGAGCAATCCGAGGAGTGGGTCAGCGGGCGGCGCTCCCTGACCATGGAGTCGCCGGCGCCGCTTGATACGACCGACGACATCGACCGTGGAGGCTTTTTACAGAACTCCTAGGACTTGACCGGCAAGAGACGCCTCCGCCGTTGACACCCCTCCTCATTGCCCATACCATCGCGGCCCATCGAAGCAACGATGCGATGCGCGCGGCGAGGAGGTGATTGCGTGAAGTTCGGTGTTTTCCTCCCTTCCTTCATCCAGGGCGAGCCACCGGATCAGCACGCGCGACGGCTACGAGAATTCGCCCTGCACGCCGAGGAACTCGAGTTCGATTCACTGTGGATCACCGACCACATCGTGACCGCGCACCGCTTCTATAGCGTGAGCTGGCTCGACGCCCTGATCACGCTGTCGCACGTCGCCGCCATCACCGAGCGGCTCCGCCTCGGCACCTCGATCCTCATCCTGCCGGTGCGCACCCCGGCCATTCTGGCCAAGGAGATCGCCACCCTGGAGTACCTCTCCGGGAACCGTTACATCTATGGCATCGGCACGGGCTGGTACGGCCCGGAGTTCGAAGCCTGCGGGGTCCACAAATCCGAGCGTGGCGGCCGCACCGACGAGGTGCTGGAAGCGACGATGGCCCTCTTCGCGGGGCCGGACGTCCACTTCGACGGGCGCTACTACCAGCTCGACGAGGTCACGGTCGAGCCGCACCTCGACCCGCTGCCGCCGGTCTGGGTCGCCGGCGGTAGCCAGCTCCCGCACGAGCAGTCGCCGGAGCGCCCCGAGATGCACCCCAACGTCTTGCGGCGCATCGTCCACTCGGACGGGTGGATCGCCCGCACCACGGCCCCGCCGGAGCTGATCGCCTCCGACCTGGCCCTGATCCTGGAAGCGCGGCGGGAGGCGGGCCAGACGAAGCCGTTCACCATCGCCCAGGAGAACTTCGTCTGGATCGAGGAGGGCAACAATCGCGATGCGGTGATCGCCGAGCAGCAGCGTCGCTTTGCCGGGGTGGTCAGCGCCGAGCGCCCCTGGGAGTACCTGGCCTCGGTGTATATCACCGGTACGGTCGACGAGATTCAGCGGCAGATCCAGACCCGGGTCGACATGGGCATCGAGTACATGATGCTCCACACGCTCACGCCGGATCTGGAGCAACTCGATCTCTTCAAGCAGCACATCCTGGAGCCGTTCGGAACCTGAGTCGAAAGTCGGAAGTCGGAAGTCGAAAGTTGAAAGAAGGAGCGGAACGTGGTGGCAACCTCGAATCAACAGGTGCAGCGGATGATGCGGGCGGCGTTTGACCGGAGGACGTTGTTGCGCGGCGCGGCGGCGGGGGTTGTGCCCCTGGTCGGATCGCGTCTGGCGCGCGGCGTGGCGGCGCAGGGAGAACCGATTCGGGTGGGGGCCATCATCCCCTTTACCGGGTTGGAGACGCACAACGGGTTGTCGATGCAGTACGGGCTGGAGATCGGAACGGCGGAAATCAACGAGGCTGGCGGGCTGGCCGGGCGGCCGGTCGAAGTCATCATGGAGGACGACGGCAGCGACGTCGCCCGCGGCGTGCGCGCCGCCGCCAAGCTCGTCGGCCAGGACAACGTCGATTTTCTCAATGGCACGCTGACCAGTTCGGTGCGCACCGCCGTCTTCGAGGAGACGCGCCCGACGGAAACCCTCTTCCTGAACCCGACCTATTACGAAGGTCTGCTCTGCGACCCGTTCTATTTCAGCACCGGGGCCACCCCCAACCAGGGGATCGAACCGATGGCGGCGTACGCGGTTGAGAATCTCGGGAAGTCGTTCTATTTCGTCGCCTCCGATTACATCTGGGGCACCGGCTCGGTTGCCGCCGGTATCCCGGCGGTGGAGGCGGCCGGCGGCTCGGTGGTCGGCGAGGAGTACGTGCCGTTTGGCACCTCCGACTTCACCGCGGTCATCAACCGCATCCAGGAGGCCGCGCCGGACGTGATCTTCCCCTTCGTGGCCGGGCAGGACGGCATTACCTTCATCAAGCAGCTCACCGATTTCGGTGTCCGCGAGAACGTCGCGATCTGCGCCGATTCGATCGACGAGCTGATCGTGCCGGCCCTGAGCGAGGAGGAGGCCGCCGGCATCGTCAACTGCTCGTCGTACTACATGATGCTGCCAAACGAGGCCAACCAGGCGTTCATCGCCACCATGCGCGAGACGTACGGGGAGGACGCGCTCATCGGCAGCTTCGGCATCAACATGTACAACAACATGAAGCTTGTGCAGGCCGCCGCCGAGGGGCTCGACGAATGGAGCAAGGAGGCCATCACCGAGCGCCTGCGCGAAGCGACGTTCGACGGTCCCAGCGGTCCGATGGTGGTCGACCCCAGCAACCAGCACGTGACGCAGAACGCCTACATCGCCACCATCCAGCCGGACAAATCGTTCAAGCTGGAGGAGACGATCGAGAACGTCGTGCCGAACGCGGGTTGCACTGTTTCGGTGTAGACCGGTACGTCACACTCGTGTCATTCCGAGCTTGCGAGCAATCTCGGCTCCAGCGTATCGGTATTGCCTGAGATCCGAGATTCCTCCTGCAAGTTCGTCGGAATGACACGACATGCTGAAGGCGCTGTAATGGGCGAGACAATCCTGACGCAGATCCTCAACGGTCTCAGCCTGGCCAGCATCCTCATCCTGATCGCGCTCGGGCTGGCCATCATCTTCGGGTTGCTGGGGGTCATCAACCTGGCCCATGCCGATTTGTTCATGGCCGGCATGTACACGCTGGTGCTGGTACAGGGCGCCACGGGCAGCTTCTGGCTGGGCGTCCTGGCCGCGCCGGTGGTGGTGGGGGCGATCGGGCTGGTGGTCGAGCGGGGCGTGGTGCAGTGGCTGCGCGCCCGCCCGCTGGACACCCTGCTGGCCACGCTCGGCGTCGGCATTGTCCTTCGGGAGGGTGCGAAGCTCCTGTTCGGAGCCGGATATCGGCAAGTGTCCAACCCATTGCCCGGCAACATTGCCGTGGGGCCGATCGTCTATCCGATCTATCGCCTGCTGCTAATCGCGATCACGGTCGCCATCCTGGCCGCGCTGGCCGGCTGGCTCTACCGCACGGCCCCCGGGTTGCGGCTGCGCGCCATGCTGCAAGACCGGGAGACGGCTGCCGCCTATGGCATCGACCCCAACCGGGCGAGCATGTTCGCCTTCGTCGTCGGCGCGGCGCTGGCCGGGGTCGCTGGCGCGTTGATGAGCCCGCTGGTTACGGTCGGGCCGGACGTCGGCATCATCTACCTGGCGCGCGCGTTCCTGGTGGTGGTCGTCGGCGGCGTCGGGTCGCTGCTGGGGTTGGTCGGCGGCGGCATCGTCATCGGCGGTGGCGACACGCTGGCGGGGTATTTCCTCAATCCGACCATCGCCAACGCGGCGGTCCTCGTCCTGGCCATCATTATCCTCCGCTTCCGGCCGGGAGGACTCTTCCGGTGAGCCTCCTCGACGCGCCGTCGGTCGCGGCCCCGGAGCGCGGGACGACGGAGCGCGTGCTGGTCATCCTCCCACACGCGATCATCGTCCTCTTCCTCATCGCGTTCCCACTCATCGTCAGCCCCTATCAGACCGAACTGATGACGCAGTTTCTGACCTTCGGGCTGCTGGCGATGAGTCTCGATCTCCTTGGCGACCGGGCCGGCCTGGTCAGCTTCGGGCACGGGGCCTGGTTCGGCCTCGGCGCATACACGCTGGCGCTGACGCTGGAACGTATACCGGGCGTAGCGGGCACCTACCTGGGGTTTCTGCTGGCGGCGCTGGTAGGCGGCGGATTCGCGGCGCTGCTCGGCAGCCAGCTCTTCCTGGGGCGGCAGCGGGTCGGCGGCGTCTATTTCGGGATCATCACCCTGGCCGTGGCGGCCATCCTGCAACTGGTGGTGATGGGCTGGAGCAGCTTCACCGGCGGCTCCAACGGGCTCTACGGGTTTCCAACGCCGGAGCTGGCCCCAGGCTTGGAGCTGTCCGGGACGGTGGTTCCTTACGCGCTGACCGCGGCTGTCTGCGTGCTCATCACCTACGGCCTGCGCTGGGCGCTCGGCTCATCGCTCGGCCTCTCCCTGCTGGCGGCGCGGCAGAACCCGAAACGGGCAGAGGCGGTCGGCGTGCCCCTGGGGCGCTTTCAACTGCTGGTCTTCGCCGTCTCCGGGGCCATCGCCGGCATCGCTGGCGCGCTCTACGTGCCGGTGGGGTTCGTCTCGCCCGACCTGTTCGGGCTGACCTTCAGCACCTACGTCATCGTCTGGATGGTCCTCGGTGGGCGGGGCACGCTCATCGGCGGTTTCGTCGGCGCAATCGGGTTGAGCGAGTTGGAGACCGCGTTGAGCGGCTCCTTCGTCACCCTCTGGCTGCTGATGGTCGGTATCCTCCTCATCGTTGTCGTCCTCGCCTGGCCGCGCGGCGCGATGGGCGCCCTAGCCGCCATGACGCGGGCGGTGCGCTCATGATCGCGGCAACCGAAACCGTTCGGGCGGGGCCGGGCAGGGGCGAAACGCCGGCACTCCGCGTGGTCAATCTCAGCAAGCGCTTCGGTGGTCTGGCTGCCGTCGACGGCCTCACCCTCGACGTGCAACCCGCCGCCACGCACTGCATCATCGGCCCCAACGGCGCGGGCAAGAGCACCTTCTTCGACCTCGTCACCAACTCCCAGTCCCCGAGTTCGGGCGACGTTTACCTGTTCGGTGAGCGAATCACTGGTCTGTCGCCCTATCGCTGTGCCGCCCTGGGTATTGCCCGCAAGTTTCAGGCGCCGACGCTTTTTCCAGAACTCACCGCCGCCGAAAACCTCTTCCTGGGCAAGGTCGGCCACCTGGGTTGGAACCGGTTGCTGGGCCAACGCGCCGCTGCTGCCTCCGATGCCGACGTCAGCGCGATGCTTGACCGCCTGCGCCTGGCGGGGCAGGCACGAAACCGGGCGGCGGACCTCTCCCACGGGCAGCAGCAGTGGCTGGAGATCGGGGTCGCGCTGATGGCCCGGCCACGTCTGTTGCTGCTGGACGAACCGACGGCGGGGATGTCCCCGCGGGAGACGGCAGCGACTGCCGACCTGCTGAGCGAGCTGACCACCGGGGCGACGACGATCATCGTCGAGCACGACCTGACCTTCGTGCGCCGCATCGCCGATGTCATTACCGTGATGCATCGCGGGCAGGCGGTGGCCCAGGGAACCCCGGACGAGATTGCCCGGAACGCGTTCGTCCGCGACGTGTATCTGGGACGAAAGACCTTGTGAGCCTGCTCGCCGCCGACGATGTCCACGTCCGCTATGGTCCGTCTCCCATCGTGCAGGGCGTCTCGCTCACGGTCGAAGCGGGCGAGGTCGTCGCCCTGCTCGGCCGCAACGGGGTCGGCAAGACGACGCTGGCGCGAGGTCTCGTCGGACTCACCCCGATTGCGCAGGGCCATGTCCACCTCGACGGTGCTGACGTGACCGCGCTGAGCGCGTACCGCCGCTGCCATCGTGGTGTCCGTATCGTGCCGCAAGGACGGGGCATCTTCCCCCGCCTCACCGTCGAAGAGAACCTGCGCATCGGGGCATTCCTCAGTCCGCAACCTGACCGTCGCATGCGAACGCTCCTGGAGGAGCTCTTCCCGGTCCTGCACGAGCGGCGGGGGCAGCGGGCGGGCACGCTCTCCGGTGGCGAGCAACAAATGCTGGCCATCGCCCGCGCTCTCGTCTCGGCGCCGAAGGCGCTCATCCTCGACGAGCCGACGGAAGGGGTCGCCCCGGTGCTTATTGACCGCATCGAGGACGCCTTGCGCGTGGTGTTCGCCGAAATGAGACTGGGCGTGCTGCTGATCGAGCAGAATCTCGATTTCGCCTTCGCGCTGGCCGGCCGCGGGTACGTGATGGAGAAGGGGCGGATCGCATTGGAGGCGCCGGTAGCCGAACTCCGTGAGGGGGCCGAAGGATACCTCACATTTTGATCAGACGCGGTGAGACTGGAGCGGCCGAAGCGTAGCCAAAGGTTCCACCGGCGCGATCCCTCGCGTGAGAACAGGGCCAAGGCCTCCTCGAAGCAGACGGGCGCACCGCTGCTGTGCCAAGGTTCGCATGACCCAGCTACGGCTTCGTAGACGACACCGACCGCGTTGCGATGCCTTCCCGAAACGCCTTGAGATCCTCCGCCAGCGCCGCCAACCCTTGCGCCTGCTCCGCCGCGCGCGCTTTGCTCTCCTCCAAGCGCGTCCTGGCGGCGGCGGCGATCTCGTCGATCTGCTTCTGCAGCTCGGGGTCCTCGCGGGCCGCGGCGCGCACCTCGCGCGCGGCGAGCAGCGTCGTCGTTTGCTTGTGCTCCTCCTCCTGGCGTTTTACCGAGGACGCGAGCAATACCTCAGCCGATGCCAGTGCTCTCGCCAGGTCTTTCGCCAGGTCATCCCACGGCGCTGGGGCCGGCCGGTCTTCGGGGATGGGCGCAACCCCCGGCACATCCGGCACCAGGATCGGCGTGCCGCGCGGCACCTTGCGCACATTGGCTAACTGCGGGTTGGCGTCGCGCAGCGCCTGCTCGGCGGCCTTGCGCAGCGGGCTGGCCCGCCGCGCCGGAACATCGAAGAGCTGGTCGACCAGTTCAGAGAAAAGGGGTTGGCCGTCGATGGTCGTAAAGCGCATGGTCGTGACTCCCGCTATGGCTGGAAGATGTTCAATGGCTTCCAGGGATCGGGGAGGCTGACCCCATTCAGCTCGATCCTCATCCCTCGGGCGATATTACCAACCACGGTTGCCGTGGCGCCCGTCTCGGCAGACTCTCCGGTGGCGATGGCCAGACCCATGGCGCCGCCAATTCCGGCGATGACGTTGTGACTCGCTACCACGGATCTGGCAAAGATCGTGACGATCCTCACCCGATCGCTAAACTCGGATCGCGACAGGCAGCGGTTCTCCGAAAAGATGCAAGATCCGCCGCTGCGGATCGTCGCGGTCTCTGTCAGTCCGTAAGTATCGAGCAGGTTGCCGCGTACCGCCACCAATGCCGTTTCAACCGTGTGCGAGAACGCCGCGCGCCGGGTGAGCATGGCCGTACCGAGCGGACCAGCCCCAGGGATGATTCGGATTCCGAGCGAGGAGAGAGCTACGCCGATTGTGGCAACGGTGTCCGCGATGCGGACATCAGCATCGAAGGCATGGATCAGGAGTGCCCTCCATGTCGCGGTCGCCAGCACCGCACCGTCAGGGAGCAACCGTCTGCGCTGCACCACGTTGTCCAGCACGTCTACCGCCTCACCCACCGCGACGAGAGCGATGCCGACGCCGCGCCCCTCGGCCGAACCGGGGCCGATGTCGACCACGGTGTTGCCCGTGATGCGCGCCGCGAGAGCACCGAGGACGGCTATCCCCACGGTTGACACGTTCTCTGCGGCCACTCGGCCGACTTCGGTAACCGAATTCCCGACCACCGCCAGATCGTTGGCATTCGTCAGGACGATGCCGGCCACGAAACGGTCCTCGGTACTGTCATTGCGCGCGATGTCCAGGAGTTGGTTGTTCTCGATAGACAGGTGCTCGGCGGAAGCACGTTCCAGGTCGATCCCGTTGCCACCGATGTGCTGGATCATGTTCTGTTTGATCATGGACGAGCGCAAACGGGTGATGCCGATGATACCGGCGCCGGCCAGCCCACTGATACGGTTGCCGATAATCTGGCATCGCTCGATATCCCGTTCGAAACTGTTCGGAACGATGACGATCCCGTCCCTCCCGTCCAGTTCCAGTTCCAGTTCGCCTTCGGCATCGATGGGCCGGCCGATGTCGTTGTCCAGAATGCGCGTGTCGCTGACACCGACGATGATGCCGGAAAGACTCGGGCCGATACTGTTGCCGCGAATTTCGACGTGCGAGGCGCCTTGCCACGAGAGTGCCGCTCCTCTGTGGGCGACCGCCCCATTTACGGAAACACCCCAGTCCCTGCATCTGTTTACCGCGTTGCCGGCGATCCGCGTTTCGGCGACAAAGAGCGTTGTACCCCCGAGACTGATCCCCTCGAAGGTGCATTGCAACAGGTTGTCCTCGAC
>CAVXMK010000016.1:0-252840 GCA_963762985.1 uncultured Chloroflexia bacterium | reverse complement strand
GAGCTTGCGCCGCGTCCGCTTGCTGATGAAGAGGGCATCCGGCTTGCCTGGCTTGACCAGATCAATCACCTGGTCCATCAGATCGAGAGTCAGCGCCCCGCCGTTGGCCCCGGCGGCGAGGGTCTGCCCGGCTGGAGTCGCCTTGGTCAGCCCGTCGAACGACTTGGCATCCACGGCCGTGTCACCATTGTAAAAAGCGTCCAGGAATTTGTGCGCAACGGCGCGACTTCTACTCGCGATGACCTCCGCCTCCAGATCGTTCGGATCGGCGTAGGTGGCCTGCAGGAAATTGTCGACGTCGGCATCGCCACCCATGATCTTCAGCGCCGCCGTCACCGTGGTGAAGGTCGGAGTCGCCTCCGTCCAGGTGTCGCCCACGTCATAGAAACTGGCGGCAGGGAGGGTGGCCTCCCGGTTGTACGTAACAGCGGTGCCGGTCACTTCCATAAAAGGAAGGAGTTGCAACACCTGCGACTCTTTGATGATGGTTTCGATCACGCCGCGCAGGAGGAGGTCCTGCGTCAGTTTGGCGGCTTCGGCTTTGGTCATGGCCATGGGGTGTGTCTCCTTGCTCGCTACTGGCTACTGGCTACTGGCTATTGGCTGCTGGCTATTGGCTGCTGGCTGCTGGCTTCGGGTTCTCGGCACCTGGCTATCAGGCACAGGCATTGGCGCTGGCAAAGGCCGGACGGGAAGTCGTTTTTCCCGTGCCAATAGCCAATAGCCAATAGCCGATAGCCCGTTACCGCCGCGCCGCCAGCCCCCGCCGAATTTTCTCCACCGAGGGCAACCGCTCCGGGTCGAACGCCACCGGCGGGGCGCTGCCGGCCGGCACCACCGGCGCCACCGGGGCCGGCGCGTTGGCGGCAACCCCCTCCGCGATGCGCTGGTAGGCCGCGGCGGCTGGCTCGATACTGGCCAGGATGGCCTCCACCGAATCGCCGCCGACCAACTCCGGCACCGTTTGCGGGTGGGCGCGCAGCGCCAGCTCGCGCACCGCGGCCAGATCGTTGGCGTCCAAGGCCGCGCCCGCGCCGTCGCCAACCTCTGTCGTGATCGCTGCTTCCATCGCGTCTTCCTCTCCTCTCCGGGGTCTGCCTGTCGCTTCCGGTCACCGTCTCACGCCATCCGCACGACCTCCTACAATCGCCACGCGGCCGGGTGCGTACCCGGCCGCGATGGAACCACTACGCCGAGGGGAAAGACGCCGATGCCGAACGCACCCGTGCCAGACCGGTTCCACGATCTGCTGCACAGCCCCACGCTGGGGCATCTGGCCACCGTCGCTGACGACGGCCGGCCGGAGGTCAACCCGGTCTGGTTCATCTGGGATGGCGAGCATGTGCTGATCAGCGTCCGCGCCAGCACGCGCAAGTACCGCAACGTGCAGCGCGATCCGCGCGTCGCCATGTCGCTACTGGATCGGGAGAACCCTCAGCGTTACGTCGAGATCCGCGGTGAGGTCGTCGAATTCGAGCGGTACGACGACCTCAGCTTCGTCAACCAGTTGTCGCGCAAATACACGGGTGTCGATTACCAGTACGGCCACGCGGGCGAGGAGCGCTACAAGCTCACCATTCGGGTCGATGCCTGGACGGCGCAGGAGTAGCGCCCGGCGTTTCCTGCGGCGTTCGCTCGTGCGCTAGTCGCGGCCGTGTGCCCAGATGACGCGCTCGTCGACGGCGCGGCTGAGCCAGTGCGAAATCGGGCGGAACCCGAGACCGCGCCAGAAGGGGGTCGCGCGGCTGGCCGTCAGGTAGTGGGCGGCGCAGTGCTCGTATCCGGCCTCGCGGGCCCAGGTCGTACTCCGCGCAAAGAGCGCGGCGCCGACGCCGCGGCTGCGCGCCTCCGGCACCGTACAGGCCAGGAAGCAGTAGACACACCGCTCCGGGGCTTGCTGCCTGGACAGATGCCACTCTGGCGACGTCGGTTCGACAAAGAGCTGCATCCCGACCAACCGGCCGTCGCTGAACGCCAGCCAGTCGGGACAGGCATCGTCGGCGAGCAGATCCGCCACGAGATTGCGCCGCGCGGCGTCGGTTTCCGGCATGAACGGCACGAAGATCGGGGTATCGGCGAAGGAGCGGAAAAGCTCGGCCGCGAGCGCCTGCACCGCCTCGGCATCGGCCGGTTCCGCGCGGCGGACGCCTTTCGCGCTCGCTGCCGCGTCTGGCGAGGCCAGAACGCCGCTCGTGCTGCGCACCCCCAGCTCGATGAACCGCGCGAACCCGAGATCGAGCCACGCCTCGGCCGTCGCCGGGTCTGCCGGAATCGTGACGTAGTGCCCGGTGAGTCCATCTCGCAGCCAGCCTTCGGCCAGGGCGGCGTACATCTGTCGGTAGAGCCCGTCGCGGGGGTCTCCGTCCACCGCGTGGCTGCTGTAGAAGATTTCGGCCGAGCGCGGCCGCATGAACCCGGCGAAGACGCGCGTCGGATCGCCAAGGATCGGGGCGCCCAGAAGGAACCCCGCGAGATCGCCCGCCCGCAGCGCGGCCACGCCGGCCATGCCGGGCTCGGCCAGATCCTCGCGCAAGGCGACGCACGCCGCCTCGGCGTTCTCGAAGCGCGGCAGTTCCGGGACGCTCACACGGTCGCGCCGCTGCCGCGCAGCGAGCAGGCGCGCCGCCTGCGCGATGTGCTCTTCGGCGAAGGGGACGAGGGTGACGGACACGGCAGGATCCTCCGACGTGGCGAGGGCGCTGGGCGCGGATCACCGCGGATCCGTCCTGGAACGCGCCGGATGCCGCGCATCGTATATCACCATCGATCGATGTCAATACCTTTCGCGCCTCATCGCCGCACGGTCACGTCGCACCTCGAGCGACCCGCTCCCGCCAGTCGAACCCGTCCAGCGCGGCGACCAGAGCCGCGCTCATCACCAGATCGTCGTGGCCGCGCCCCGCGGGCACGCCCCAGCGCAGCGTCTTGCCAGGGCCGGGCGGGGTGGTGTAGGTCGTCGCCGCCAGTTGCGCCCGGAAGAGGCGGGTGAGCCGCTCGCCGTCGTCGGCGTACTCCCGGTAGCGGCCGGCATCGATCAGCCCGATCCAGTCCCAACCGAGCGCGCTCTTGCTGGCGGCGGTGAAGATGAAGGGCACGACCGGGATAACGCGCCCGCCCCGCCGCTCCCCCAGCGTCGCCGCCAGAAACGAGGCCAGCCCCGCCCCGACGCCTGTGGCATCGACGACCACCACACTCGCCCGCCAGACCTCCCGCGCCAGATGCGACCAATTGCGCGTGCAGGGCCGTGTGCCGAATGCCCGTCCAGGCCATGCGGTCGACGACGCGATACGTGGGGAGTCGGGAGTCGTGGGTCGTGGAGTCGGAGCGAGAGCGCCAAGTACCCTCTTCGTCCGCACGTCTCGACTCCACGGCTCACGACTCTTCTCGACCTCTCGACTCCTCGACTCCCGACCTCAACGACCGTCACCGCCGTGCTGTCGCGGCGGGTGTCGTCGCGGAAACCGGCGGGGCCGGCGACGCCCTCTTCCTCGCCGGCGACGTCGAGGAGAAGGGCATAGCGATTGCCAGGTGCGGCCGTGTAGCGGCGGGGATGATCCCCCTGCATGGCGGCGATCCGGCCGGGCGGGAAGAGACCGCCCTCGCCATCCAGCTCCTGCAGGCTGTACTCGGTGCGGATGAAGGGGTGCGTCGGGCCGAACTGGGCGATGCGCGCGCGCACCCGCTCGCCATAGGCGGGGAGATCTCCGCGCCACCTCCTGCCAGGGGACGGTCCAGACGCGGTGGATGCCGTCGCGCTGCTCCTCCTCGCGCAGGAACGCCATCTGCCGCGCCAGGAGGGTCTCCCGGCTCCAGACCGTGCCGAGGAAGAGGGTGGTGGCGTTGGTGCTGGCGGCCATGGGGTCGAAGACGGCGTCCCAGACATCGGGCAGGATGTCCTGCGCCTCGTTGGCGACCAGCAGCAGATCGGCGGTCTGGCCGCGGGCATTGGCCTCCGGGGCGGCGGAGAGGAAGCGAACGGCGGCGCGGCCGAGGGTGACGGCGTAGCCGTCGCGGGGCTCCGCCGTGTCCCGCCGAAGCCGGCCAGCAGCGGGTCGCGCAAGCGGGCCAGCAACCGATCGCGCATCAGCGCCGCCTGCGGCCGAAACGTCGGCGCGGCGACGACGGCGCTCCCGCCCCGCTGCTGCCAGCGCAGCAGCAGAAACGCCAGCGACTGCGCCAGCAACTCGTCCTTCCCCGCTTGCCGCGCAAAGACGACGGCAAAAGACCGTCCCAGCTTCTGCTCGACGCTGGCGACGACGGCCCGCGCCGGCTCGATTTGATAGGGGCGGAGGCGATAGCGCGGCAGCACGATGCGGGAGAAGTCGCCGATGTCGCGCATCGCCAATTCCGCCGATCGCGCCACCGGGTCGTCCTGAAAAACGCTCACGCCGTCTTCCTGAGAAACCCTCACCCCAACCCCTTTTATTTTTTTCATTACTTCTTCTTCTACTTATTACTACCATTACGCATTCCCCGCATTTTCCGCGCTACGCATCGCCTTACTTGCCAGCCCTACAACCCCTTTATCACGCCAGATCACAAGAGAGCTTTTTGCGTCCCTTCCTTCGCCCCACCAGAGCCCTAACTCTTACCATTGCCGCTGCGCGAGCCCTCATCATTCAATACTTCGCTTCGTCTCGCTTGCGCTACTAGCTAATTAGCACTCATAAGCGCACAGTAACTATTTATCATTTTCTACGTCGCCAAAGCCTTGCTTCACGTTACCTTCACTAGCGAGTAGACCTTGCGACGCTTCGCCAACGATAAGCCTTACATCGCGGCGCTCATCGCCAACCTCGCGGCGCATTTACCGCGTTTCGTCTTGCTTCAGACCACCTCAGTATACGAGACAGCGTTCACTGCGGCGCTCACAGCGGCCTTTCTCGCCGTCGCGGTAGTCAATCCGCGCCAGATGCGCGACTTTGCCCGCGCCACCTCGCGTTTAACCAAGACCGATGCGCTACATACCCAGATCCTAGCCCGCTTCGCCCAGCATGTCCAGCCGCCAGCGCGCCCCCTGCCCTACGCGACTACCCAGTAATTAACGTCATTGCTAGCCCGCCGCCGCCAACTTATCGAGATACGCAGCGCCTAACTTAACCGCCGCCCCTGCCTACCGCCCCTGCTACAGCCTTGCCTCGACGAGCACCTCGCGTTGCTAGAGCGCCAGATCGCCGCGCTTCACTACGAGCTATACCAGACACTGCGCTACAGCCCTTTCTCGCGCGAGAATCAGGCGTTGCTGCGCTCGATCCCCGTCATCGTGCCGGTAGTAGCCCTCACGCTGCTCGGCGAGCTACCCTAACTACACACCCTCAAATGCCAAAAGACTGCCGCGCTCGCCGTCGTCGCCCCGCTTAACCACTACAGCTGCCAGCGCCGCATCGCCAGACTCATCTCCCGTGGCCTCGCGCCCTTGCGCGCCGCGCTTGTACATCGCCGTCGTCAGCGCCACCCGCTTCAACCCCGCCATCCGCGCCCTCCATTACCGCTTGCGCCGCGCGCACAACCCGCCCAAGCTCGCCTTCGTTGCGTACATACGCAAGCTGCTCACCATCGCCAACGCCTTCCTACGCTACCACACGCCTTACACCCCGCATCCCCTCCCCAGCGCTTCACCCTAACACGGTTGCCTCCCATTGCGATGGGAGAGGGGTGTTCCCTCCTCGCCCCACCACCCCTATGAGCCGCGATCCGCCAGCCGCAACACCACGTCGAGCAGCAACGAACCCGCTACCATGAACAGCAATCCATTCAGCCGCGACTTGATTTCGCGCAGTTCCTGGTCCAAACCGACCACCATCTGCCGGGTCACCGCCTCGTAGGCCGAAGCCGGTTCCAGGCTGATCGTCGCCCGTCGCGACGCGGACAGAACGCCATCGCGCGCCGCCGGTTCAACCCGTGCCACGGGGCATCACCTCCTTTCCCGCCGCTACCTTCCGTTGCTCGGTCTCCGCGTCGATCTCGGCCAGCACGCGCCGCAGCGACGCTTGCATACCCTCCGTCTCCGCGCCGCTTCCCTGGCGCAGGCGCGCGGCCTGCACCGCCACGCCCGCCACCCGCGCCACTCCGGACGCCAACCGCGACGCGTCGCGCTCTTCCTCCAGCAGCCGCGCCAACGCCAGCCGCAGCGCGCCGATCTCCGCCTCCAATCCTGGGTCCGCCGCTGCCCCGCGCAAGATCTCGCGCAGCCCCGGTCCCAGCAGCGCGTCGTAGTCCCCGGCCGCCAACCGCGCCCGGAACATCGTCAGCCGATCCCGGCCATCGTCGTCGCGTGCGCTTTCCGGCTCCTGGCCATGCCGGCTGCAGAATGTCTCATGGGCACGGGTCCAGCGGCCGCACCCCCGCGCCGCGCATCGATTCACGGCGGCCTCCCTTCCCGGTGTTTTCGATTGTGCCCTTCACCTATAAAGACGGATTGAGCGAGCCAAAATGGGACAGCCACCAAAACATTGGCTTGCATGCGTAGGTTTTCGGGAGGGCCAGGAGCTGCTCGGGAGGCTCTTTCGCGCTTGCCCAACGAACACGGTAGACTCCAAGCGAGCGGGGATGCGCCTCACAACAGACGAGGAGGATCAATGGCCGTCGCCCAGCGCATGAGCGAGCAGGAGTATGAGGCCTTCGTCCTCTCCGGGGTCGAGGGTCTCTGGGAACTGCACGACGGCGTGTTGGTGGAGAAGCCGGGGATGAGCTGGAAACATCTCGACATCGTCGACCGTGCTCGTCCTGCTGCTCGGAAATCAATTGGACCTCACCCAGTACCGTGTGTTCGCCGAGGGCCGCGTCCGACGCCCCACGGACACCATTTTTCTGCCGGATGTCATGGTGCTTCCGCTGGACTACGGCGAGGGCATCATGGATGATCCACGGTTGGCGATCTTCTCCAAACCCCTGCTCCTCGTGGTCGAGGTCTGGTCCCAGTCAACCGGAGATTACGATCTTTACGCCAAGTTGCCGGTCTATCAGCAGCGAGGCGATGCCGACATCTGGTTTATCCACCCCTTTGAGAGGACGCTGACGCGCCGGGTGCGACAGTCGGATGGGTCGTATCAGGAGACGATCCACCAGGGAGGCGTCATCACCCTCGCGGCGCTGCCAGAGGTGGAACTCGATCTGGATTGGCTCTTCGCGGGCGGTATGGCGCCGCGGTAACGGTCCGCGTTGCCGTCATTTGCCATCGTCACCTCCTTTTCGGTCCGCCCGGATCTTCCCCCCTCCACCTATAAAGACGGATTGAGCGAGGCAAAATGGGACACGTTTCCAGATATTGGCGTGAATGCGTGGGTTACTGAGCGGGCGGAGGAGGCGTTTGCCGCCCTTTGCTCTGGGGTGCTGACGGTGCGGGTGGCTTCGATCCGGCCTGGCCGTCGCTCGGGCGCGACGCAAGACACCCCGACGCTATACCCCGCGGCATGCCTGCTCTCCTTGTCGCCTCGATTGTCGAGGATGAACAGGCGCAAGCAGCCGCGATCGAGGGTGCCATGGTCCAAACACGACACAATACCGAGCGCGCACTCGCGCATATCCACGAGCGGATCGCGCGGTTTGGCGACCTCGAACCGGACTGGGACTCGTATGGGGCGAAGCCCATTTCGCCCACGGCGATGGCCACGGCCAAGGACGTGCTGCGAGCGGTGAGTCAGCGGACCACCGCGAACACCGGCGATGCGGCCTTCGGGGTCCGCGTGACGCCGCTGCCCAGCGGTGGCATCCTGCTCGAATGGCATGGACCGTCAGCCGATCTGGAAGTCGAGGTCACCCAAACCGGCAGGCTGGATCTGCTGTTGGAGGAGCGAGTCGGCGGGACCGATGAGACCTCCGAACACGCGGGCGTTGACGTCGCAGCGATTGCGACGCTAGAGCGTGTTGCATAAGAGTGGAGGGGGGAGGTGGTAGCCGCAGTGGGCGAAGCAGCCGCGCGCGTCGGCCGGGGTGACGGTGTCGATGGCGACCCCGATCGCCGTCACCAAATCGTCGAAGGTCCGCGCCTCGGCCCGGCGCAGGTGGGTCTTGATGTTGGCGAAGGCCTGCTCGATGGGGTTGAAGTCCGGCGAGTAGGCCGGCAACAGCAGCAGCCGGCAGGCCGCCGCTTCGACGGCCACCCGGATCGCGGCGCCCTGGTGGACGCTGAGCTGGTCCAGGATCACCACCTGGCCGGGGCGCAGGCTCGGCACCGACAACTCCCGCACGGAGCGGCCGAACGCCTCGCGTCGGCGGCGCCTTCCATCGCCAGCGCCGGGCCGATCCCCTCCGGGGTCAGCGCGGCAAACAGCGTGAGGTTGGGGCCATGGTGGCGCGGCCCGACGCCCACCGCCCGTTCCCCGCGTGGCGCCCGGGCGCGCACCCGCGTCAAGCTGGTGTGGGTGCCGCTCTCGTCGACGAACACGAAGGCGGCCGGGTCGAGCGTGGCGACCTCCGCCCGCCAGGCGGCCCGGGCAGTCTCGTCCCGCTCGCTGGCGGTCCGGGACTTTTTGTGAGCGGCCAGCCGGCCCGGGCCAGCGAGCGCGCCATCGTCGCCGCGCTGACGCGCACGCCCTGCGCCCGCTCCCACCGCGCGCCATGCTCGGCCAGCGTGGCGTCCGGCGTGGCGCGCACCTGGGCCAACAGTGGCGTCTCCTGGGCGGAACCGATGCGGCGGGGCCGGCCCCGCCGCGGCAAGGGGGCCACGCCGCCGGTCTCCCGCCGCCGCCGCTGCCACCATTCGACGGTGGCCGGGCCGACGCCCCGAGACGGGCGGCCTCGGCTCGGCTGAGGCCGGCGTCGATGGCGCCCGGCAGCCGCTCGCGGCGGTCGCCCGAGTCCTGCTTCATGCCCGGCAGTCTCTCCTGCCATCATCTTTTCCGCAATGCGCTCTATTGGACCGCGTGCTTGCCGCTTGAGCGAGCCGCAAGCGCTGGGCTCCGTCGCCGCGGAGGACGTGCTCTACCGACCCCTCCACGTGAGCGCGATCGATGGCGACCGGGTGACCCGAGCGGCATTCTTGACGAACGGCCAATACGACCGCGAACTCTCCGTCCACTTGGCGAAGCTCCTGACCTCACCGGCAGATTGCCTCCGTGATAGACCCTGGTTCGGGGTGGGCCATTGCGGTCGCCGATGTCTTGCGTCTCGGGTTTACGGTCGTTCACGACCCGCTTCCCGACGATCCCGCGCACGCGCTCGTCATCGGCGAGAACACCAAGCAGGCAGCGCGAGCCCTCGCCAGGATCACGACGAGCGTGATTCCACCACGACAACTGGATCGCTGATAATCGGGCACGCCGCAGGGCAAGGCGGGGCAACCCTTCGGCCCCGAAATGTCAACGATTACCTATTGACATTCCCACATCTCCCTTATGCTACGAGGACATTCTGCTCATCCGGAGCCGATCGCAGGAGATCGCCCCGTGGACGACGTTCGCTTCGACACCTCGACCCGCATCCTCGGTTCCCTGGTTGACCGCCGCGCGACGACGCGGACGCTAGCGGCCCGGAGCATTGGCGGGTCTCGGGCTGACGGCTGGCTACGGCGTCGAAGCCAAGAAGAAAAAGAAGTCGTGCAAAGCCCCGAACACCAGGTGCGGCTCCAAAGGCTGCTGCACCACGAGTCAGTACTGTGCTGTTGTTTTTGGCCGATGCTTTCCGCGCCCGACTGACCAGTGCCAGTTCACCAAGACGGCCACCGTGTGGACCATGCAGGGCGACTGCCCCAGCTACGAGACGATCGACATCCCGGATGGGGTGACGCTCGACGGCAACGGCAAGACGATGACGTTGACGCAGATCGGGCTCGACCACACGCGGGCGATCCGGGCCGTGGGCGTCGCCAGCGCCGGATTGCGGAACCTCACCATCGACGCCGCAGATGCCGCCTTCGCGATGGACGACGCGGTGCGGTTCGACGTCGGTTCCGGCCTGATCGAAAACATCGCCATCCTCAACAACGATGGCGCCTTCACCGGCTTCAACGTCGAAGGCGACGTCGATATCACGGGCGTGACGGTGGATGGGAGCGCGCTGGCCGGCATCCGCTACGGCGGGACCGGCACGATCTTCGACAGCACGGTCCGCAACATCGACGACTTTGCATTGTTCATTCTGGATACGGGCGACGATCCGGCCACCGTTGAGGACAACGAGCTCACCAACGTCGGGATCGGCGTATTTGTCGCCGGACCCGCCAACATCACCACCAACACGATCGCAGGCAGGGGCGGGGGGTCGGGCGAGAGCGTTGGCGTCTGGTTCGACACGAGCGCGGCCGGCAGCGTCGCCGGCAATACGATCTCCAACTTCCGCAACGGCGCCTCGGCTGCGGAAGCCTGCGGCATATTCGTCGCCGAGGACGCGGGCGCCGTCACCCTCGGCGCCAACGCCTTCCTCGACCCGCCCGGCAACGAGCAGGACGTCTGCGACAACCGGCCGTAGGAAAGCCCGGCGGCGCGGCGATCCCTAGTCCGCAACACCGCGCGCGGTCACGGATGGTTCCGGGACGGGGCCCCCCGCGTCGAGCAGCGACGTCAGCCAGATGACGATGAGCTCCTCCCCGCGCCGCGCCGCCTCCTCGGGCGTGGTTCCGTGCGTCACGATGCCCGGCACGTCGGGGAAGCTGACTAGATAGAGGTTGTCGTCCTCCGACCACGCGATCGTCATCGGGTAGCGTCGCGCCGCGCCAATTCCTCGTCCGTGACCTCGGCGCCGTCAACGATCGGTGACATCCTGACCCTCCTCAGGGCGCCGACGCGACTGGACGATGGCATCGCGGACCTCGCGCTCCTGGTAGTGATGGGCATCGGAACCGTCCGCCCCCGCGAGATTGACCTGAGCGCCAACGGTAGGGCGCGAACTGGGAGCGATGAACGGGGTTTCGTCGTTTTGCCGTTTATCCCCACTAGCGTTTGGCGTAACAAAGGCGTAGGATGCGCTGACACACATGCTGTTCCCCGCATGGCGACATGTTCACGCGGGTTCCATGTTCCGGGGTGTTCCAGACGTCGACGCCGCTCGCATCGGAGGCACACGCTCATGCACGCCATTGCTCGTCCTCTCGTCCTGGTGGCATTGGTCACGGGTTGGGCCAGTCTTGTCGCGCCGGCACCCGTTCTCGCCCAGGACACCGGGGTCGTCGTCATCCCCGTCGCCAGTCCGGTAGCGGGCGAAACGATCCTGATCACCAACGACCCGACCGCCACGGCACTTGATCCGGCGATGGTGCTGGCGCTGGTGCTGGTGCTGCTGCTGGTCGCGCTGTTCGCGCTGAGCGAGATCTTTCGCTATCTGCGCGATGGGCGGGAGGACTACTACAGGACGTTCCGCGAGTTCGCGCGGCGAGGCGTGTACGTCGAACCGGTGATCGTGAACGCTACGGCGGCGCTGGCATCGACCGTGCGCACGCAGGGGGCAGAAGGTCTCGAAGAGGCTGCCGGGCCCACGACCCTCTTCCGCGTGAACGGGCCGGGCATGATCGCCACGGGCCAAAGCGGCACGTTTGAGGCCTTCCTCGGCGAGCAACCCGCGACGGAAACCGTGTGGGTCCTGAGTAAGCCCGATGGCTCCGCCGTCCCCATGCAAGACGCAACATTGACACCCGAGCGAGGAGCGTCGGCGACGTTCTCGGCCGCGAAACCGGGAGTGTACGTGCTGACCGCCACGCCCGCGGCGGGGGCGAACATGCAGGTGCAGACGACGATCAACGTCGTTGCTCCCCCGCCCGCCGACAGCGGAGTGCCGAAGTTGCCGTTCATCGGCGAGGGGTACGGCTCGATCGTCGGCGCCATTTTGCTGCTGGCGGTGGTGGTGGTGCTGGCCGCCACCCGCGCCATCGACGCCGACATCGTCGGGGTCCTGCTGGGGTCGATCGCCGGCTACCTGTTCGGCGTCGGCATCTCACGGAACACGTCGTGAGGGCGCCCCGGCCGGCGAGCGAAGCGGAGATTGACAACAGTTTAACGCGGCGTACGATGGCCCCCATCTCAGGCAGTTATGCGCCCGGCGCTCCAGAACCAGATGCTCGCCCGCGCCGCGACGTCGGACTCGGCACACCAGGCCTGAGGGGAGCTTTCCGCAGGCCGGGGAGCGACGGTGCTCTTCGGCGCACACCGAAGGAGGGCACTGGTATGGACGCCGAGCGGTTCGATGCACTCACGAAGTGATTGGGCCGAGGGCTTAGCCGGCGCCGCGCGCTGGGCGGGGCGCTGGGGTGGGGAGCGGCCGCCCAGGGTGAGTGCCGACCGGCGGAGCCCGGTTTTTCCCTGCGGTGGCCAGGAGTGCCTGGCGGGTGAAGCATGCATGGTGACGGAGTGCAGCGTAGGCGCGAACCGCTGCTTTCCCTTGTGCGTGGTGTAGGGCGCTGATTTACCCCGCGGCGGGCGTGGCGCGATCCGCGTCGGCCACGATGGGCGCGAAGACCATCAGGCCGTTGCCCTCCGCCAGCGCCAGCGCCAGGTTGCCGCCGTAGATGCCGTGGGAGACTGCCGCATCCAGTCCATCCAGGAATGGCTGCATGAGCGAGCCGGGTGGGCAGGCGCGGCGGGTGACGCCACCGATGGCTAGATCGATGCCCGAGCCGGTCACGGTCCAGGCGCCCGTGGCGCGGTTGCAGTCGGCCTGGATGGCCAGCCGGCCCTCCGGCAGGAAGGTGACCGTGTAGTTCTCGGGGTGGTCCGGGGTCAGCGTTGGTGTTCCAACATTGGCGACGTTGCCCTGCCACTGCCAGAGCACCCCGGTCAGGGCCGGTTGCAGACGCAAGACGCCGTCGGCCCCGCGCAGCAGCAGGTGGCCTTCCGGATCGAAGCGGTACGAGGTCGCCGCATGCAGCAGGCGGCCGAAGTCGGAGTCGTGCGAGCCCGGCAGACAGAGCTTCAGGGTGACGGCTATCGGCGTTAGCGCGAGGGCGCCATCGGCCGTGGTGAAGCCGCCGCTGCCCTGGTTGCAGTCGAGGCGAGCG
This sequence comes from uncultured Chloroflexia bacterium, assembly GCA_963762985.1. GTDB lineage: Bacteria > Chloroflexota > Chloroflexia > Thermomicrobiales > UBA6265 > JACCXM01. Next base: position 239,915 of record CAVXMK010000016.1, on the reverse strand, counting down.
GCGACCCGTCCATTGGGCAGGAACTGCAGGGTGAAGTGCGCCGGCTCGGCGACCTCGACGGGATCTCCGCCAGCCGGCATAAAGCCGGTCAGTTCCCAGACGACCGGCGGAATTGAGGCCGAGGCCATGGCGCTCGATTGCCCCGCAACCTCGCTCACTGGAATGGAAACATCCGTTCCGCCTCCGCGCGTGAGGACCGGATGGTGCGTGGTGCTGACCAGATCGCCCACGCTGACCTGGCCATCGCCGTCGCGGTCGACGTGAACCCGCACGCCGTACGTCATGCGGGGATCGTACGTCTCCACCGGGATGGCGAACGTGACGGCCTCACCGGCGGGCGGCGGCACGGTCACATTCGCCAGCGTCGTACTGGCGATGACCGTGGCCGGGGCGTCGGCGAGAGAAACGTCCTCGACGCGGACGTGGATCGTCGCCGGCGGACCCTCCGGCACATGCTCCGGAAACACGATCGTGCCGGTGACCGTTACGGGTTCTGCCATCGTTTCGCTCTCCGCGCGTGTTGAGGTTGCTGGCAGCGGCGCAGGTGTGCTCTGTGCCCTCGCCAGCGGGGCAGCAGTGAGGCTGACCGCCACGAGCGCCGCGCCGGCCAAAGCCACGGGCCAGAACGCGAGTCGCCGTGAGAACCGTGTGCCAGGCATGATGGGCGCCCCTCATCCTCGCTACCTGCCATGCGATCGCCGCGGCGAGGGCCTCCGGACGGATCGCGACGCGTTCGGTCATCATACAAGCCGTGTGCACGATCGGCCGTCGTGCAGCGGCTTGGGACAGCGCCGGGAGTGAGGCCGTGAACCTGTTCATCACATCCGGAACGCCGCGGCTCGTTCGCGTCGTGGCGGCAGTTGTCGTGCTGGTGTCTTCCTGGGTTGGAGGAGTGATGGTGCTGGGCGCGAGCGGCGTCCACGCCCAGACGCCCATCCCGGCGGCCACGCCCGATACGTTTTACGACGCGCCGCGGACTGTGCCCACGGAGCCTGGCATGCTCCTGCGGTCGGAGACCTTCACGCGCGATGTGCCGGCCGATGCCCGCGCCTGGGAGGACGCGTAGAATCATCGGCGGCCGCTCCAAGTCCTGGGCTACTGACCCCTGCCGAGCACCTCGCCGCGCTCGGCGCCCCAGGTGTAGCGGACGTCCTGAACGAAAACAGGACGCATCGTCGCGCATCGCGGATAATCACCGAGCGTGATCGCGCCAACTCAACGATGGAGGGGACGGCATGAGCTCGTCGTCCACGACGGCCGCCGATCGATTCCTGCCGGCGCCCTTGACGGCGTTCGTCGGCCGCGAGCGGGAGCTCGCCGGGCTGCGAGCGTTGCTCGCTCGCCGCGACGTGCGGCTGCTGACGGTGACCGGACCCGGCGGAGTCGGCAAGACCCGGCTGGCGATCGAGACCGCGCGGGAGATCGCCGACAGCTTCGCGGTCGGCGCCCGCTTCGTGCCGCTCGCGCCACTCGGGTCGCCCGATCTCGTGCTGCCGACGATCGCCCGGACCCTGGGCATCGGCGAGTCGCACCAGGGCGGGGTCCTCCGCGACCTGACCGAGCACCTCGCGTCGACGGAGTTGCTGCTGGTCCTCGACAACGTCGAGCACCTGCTCGCCGCCGGCCCGGACCTGGCCCTGCTGCTCGCCGCCTGCCCCGCCCTCACGCTGCTCGCCACCAGCCGCGCGGCGCTGCGCGTCTCGGGCGAGCACGAGTTCGCGGTGCCGCCGCTACCGCTGCCGGTCGAGCGCGGGACGTGGACCTTCGAGCAAATCGCGGCGTCCGACGCGGTCCGGCTCTTTGTCGAGCGGGCCGAGGCGGTCCAGGCCGGGTTCCGGCTGACCCCGGCCAACGCCTGGGACGCGGCCGAGATCTGCCGCCGGCTGGACGGGCTGCCGCTGGCCATCGAGCTGGCCGCCGCCCGGGTCAAGGTCCTCCCGCCCCGCGCTCTCCTCGCGCGGCTCGAGCGACGCCTGCCGCTCCTGACCGGCGGGCCCCGCGACGCACCGGCGCGCCTGCGAACCATGCGCGACGCAGTTGGGTGGAGTTACGACCTGCTCGGTGCCGACGAGCAGCGTGTCTTTCGACAGTTGGCGGTGTTCGTGGGCGGCTTCACCCTCGATGCCGCGATCGACATCGCCGGCGACGGACCGTTGCCCGAAGAGGCGGTCGTCGAGGGCATTTCCTTACTGGTAGACCAGTCCCTTCTGCTACCGGCCGCGACGGATGACGCGGCCAACAGCGATCCCGGCGAACCTCGATTCAGCATGCTCGAAACCGTTCGCGAGTTTGCGCTCGAGGAGTTGGCGCGCTCCGGCGAGGAAGACGCGGTTCGCTGGGCCCATGCAGCGTACTTTCGGGCGTTGGCCGAGCGCGCCGAGCCTGAGCTGCGCGGCGCCAGCCAGGGCGCCTGGATCGCTCGACTCGAAACGGAGCTGCCGAACCTGCGCGCCGTCCTGGACTGGTCGCTGGCCAGCGGCAATGTCGAGACGGGCCTGCGTCTCGCCGGCGCGCTCTACTGGTTCTGGTTCCTCCGCAACCACGTCGCCGAAGGGCGCACCTGGTTCGAGCGCGCCCGTGCGGGCGGGCGAGAACCGGCCATTGCCGCCGGGAAGGCAGCATTGGGCGCCGGGTTACTCGGCTGGCGTGTCGGCGAATTCGAGAGGTCGAAGGTCTACTGCGAGGAAGCACTGGAGCGGTTCGCGGCGTGCAACGACCGCTGGGGCATGGCTGTCGTCGCTCACCAGCAGGCGCACCTGGCCGAAGACATGGAGCACGACGGGGAGCGGGGGATGGCGTTCCTCGCCGACTCCCTGGCGCAGTTCGAGGCGATCGGCGACGCCTGGGGCGTCGCCTTCTCGCAGCGCTGTCTCGGCTGGTCGTGGTGGGCTGTCAACCGCGACTTCGAGCGCGCCACTTCCCTGCTGATGCCGGCCTTGGCGACCTTTCGACGTCTGGGTGATGGGTGGAACATCGGCACGACGCTCCACTTGCTCGGCGACATCGCCAGGGAGGTGGGCAACTGGCCCGAGGCGATCGCCTACTACCAGGAGAGCCTGACCCACCATTGGACCCAGCGCGATTCCCTCGGCGTCGCGGACGCGCTCCTGCGCCTCGCCCAGATTCTGCTCGCCCTCGGCGACATGGAACTTGCCACCCGCTTCTTCGGTTGCGCCGAGGCACAGCACGACCGGGCCGGCGTGTTGGTCTGGGAACCGGCCCGGCTCGGCTATGAGCAGAGCGTCGCGGCCGCCCGCGCCGCCCTCGGCGATGCAACGTTCCAGGCGGCGTGGGACGCCGGCCGCGCGTTGGCGTTGGGGGAGGCGATCGAGCTGGCGGCTAACGTCCGCGCCGAGCCGATTCCTGCCCCGGACCGATCCGCCGCCCCAGGGCCGTCGTCGCGGCTGAGCGCTCGCGAGCTGGAAGTGCTGCGCCTGGTGGCCCAGGGGCGCACCGACCGGGAGATCGCCGCCGCCCTCCTCATCAGCAGGCGTACCGCCACAACCCACCTGACGCACATCCTCGACAAGCTCGGCCTCGACTCCCGCACCGCCGCGGCAGCCCACGCCGTCCGCCACGGCCTGGACTGAGTCGGCCGTCGCCTCGACGCCGGCCCGAAGTACGTATCGCACCGCCGACCGATACGATCAGCACAATGCGTAATCCCTACGATGTGCGGCCTCCTCACTGGGCGCACGATGGTCCCGACGCCGCCGGCCGCCGGCGGTCGGCGTTCGGCGGACACGAAGATCGACGCAGCGAGAGGAGACACGCCATGCACGCTAACGTCGGGAAAGCCATCTTCGGGCTGGGTCTGGGGCTGATGATCATGCTGGGGACGATCGCCACCCTCGCCAGCGTGAACGCGCAGGAGGAATCGCCGATGACGGCGGCGGAAACCCGCGCGACGGTGGAGGCCTACGCCGCGGCCCTGTTGGGGGGCAAAGCCTACGAGACCTACTTCGCTGATGACGTCGTCGTTACCATGACCGGGGCGCCAGGCGAGATCACGGGACCGGCGGCGGCCAAGGCGGCGATCGACGCTCTCCATCACGAGCAGTTCGACGCCAAACCCGAGCTGACGAACCTGGTCGCCAGCGAGGGCACGGCCGCCGCCGAGTTGATGTTCGCCGGCACCCACACCGGCGAGTTCGCCGGTGTCGCCGCAACCGGAAAAGAGGTCGAGGTTCCGTACAGCGTCTTCTACGAGGTGGCGGACGGCAAGATCACGGCCCTGCGCATCTACGCCCTGGCCGAGGGTCTCGTCCAACAGATCCAGGCGGATCCCAGCTTGAGCACAGGCGCCTCGCGAAGCGGAACGCTGCATCTGACGAAGGAATGCTCGGAGTACACCGGCGAGGCTGGCGCCTTCTGCACGGTCACGTCCTCGAACGTCGATGCGATCCCGATCGGCTCGGTCATCGTCTACGCCGAGGCTGATACCGCCGATGGCGGATCGGACACCGATCTTGTCATCAATACGCCCAACGGCGACACCGCTTACGGCCATGTAGTCCTCGATGGCCCGACACAGACCGGCACGGTGACGCTGGCGGGTGGGACCGGGCAGTTGGCGAATCTCGCCGCCGACCTCGTGGTCGCCCCGCTCGCTGCGCCCAGCTACAGCTGGGACGGGCCGTACTCGTATTAGGAGCGATCAACGCGGAGTGCGCCACTCTTTGGCGCACTCCGCGATCGCACCCGTCATTCCCGCATGCTCGCGCACGGCTCGGTGACGCCGCCGGACGGGGTGGTGTCGGTCGATCAGGGCGCGATCCGCGGCTCGCGACGGAGCAACCCGGCGACGTACAGCGGACTGCTCGACCCGATCCGCATGGCGTTCGCCAAGGCCACCGGCGTGAAGCCGACGCTGTTCAGCGCCAACTCCGAGGGCACCTTGCCAGCCGCTTGCCGGCGCCATCGACTTCGGTATTACTGGCGAATTCAGATTCCGGGCCGGAGAGGGTCAGCAAGGGGTCGTCGGCGTGGGAGGCGCACCTCAAACCTCACCGCCGTCGGCCTTCACGACGATGCCGCGGTCCCACTCCAGCGAATTCGCCAGCAGTGTCGAAAGTTCGGGTGAGCCAGCATGTCGTGGCGAGGCATGCCCCGCGCCACCCGATTCCCACGCCGGTGCTGATCGCCCAAGGGGAGAATGACGTTCTCGTCCTTCCCGAGGTTACCGCCGCGTTCGTCGCGGAGTGGCGCCAGGCCGGGCAGGACATTGACTTCCGCACGTATACCGGCCGAGGGCCACGGCTCGATCGCTGCCGCCGACTCGCCGGTGTAGGCGGACCTGATTCCGTGGACGAGGGACCGGTTCGCCGGCGACCCGGCCCCGCCCGGTTGCCAACCGAACGCGGCCTGATGACGCCAGGATGAGGCGGAGTTTGACCTGACGCCGTTCCGTGACACGCACTGCCGCGTCGTCATCACTGGGAACGGGAAGCGCGCCTGGAACAATTCCATCTAACCGTAGCCCGCACGGCGCGGGCGGTGTGCCGGCGCGGTAGAATAGGAACGCTCCCGGGGCAGCCCGCCATCCTCTCCAAGGAGCGTCCCATGGACAGGCTCCGTTTCGACCACCTCACGCTCGTGCTGACGCGTGCGCGATCGCGCCGCGCCTTCGCCGGCGCCCTGCTCGGGGCGCTGCTGGGCGCGTCGGCGCCACAAGAGACCCTGGCCAAGAAGGGCAAGAAGTGCGACCCGTGCAAGAAGCGCAAGAAGGGCAAGTGCAAGCCCAAGCCAAATGGCGCCCCCTGCGGCGGCGGCAAGGTCTGTCAGGGCGGCAAGTGCCGCTGCCGAACCACATGCACCATCGCCGCCGACTGCTGCAACGGGCAGGATTGCCTGAGCAATGGGAGTTGCGCCAAACCGTGTACGACGAATCAGGAGTGCGGCGAGGGTTGCGGCTGCCAACTGGAAAGCACGGAAGGCGGCAAGTTCTGCGTCGAGCTCCTGTCGTGCCAACAGGCCTCCGGGATGTGCGCCAACATCACGGGGTGCATGGCCGGTAGCGCGTGCATGGAGGCTAACTGCAGCGTCGGCCCCACGCGGTGCTTCCCCTTGTGCGTGGCATAGCGCCGCTGGCCCCACTGGTCGTCGCTTGACCGAGCCAGGGAACGCCAACGGAAATAACCATCGCCTCTTGAGTCTGGCTGGCCACGGCCTCGTCTATTGACAAATATTCTTGTCAATGGTTCACTGGGGGCATGAACGACGTCGACGTCATCGCCGATCCCGCCGCCGCGGTCGTAGCCCTGGAGCCGATCCGCAGCCGCCTCCTGGCCGAGCTGGCCGCACCGGCCTCGGCCGCGACACTGGCGGCGCGACTGGGGTTGCCGCGGCAGAAGGTCAACTACCACCTGCGCACCCTGGAAGCCCACGATCTCGTGCGGGAGGCGGAGATCCGGCGCTGGGGCGGCATCAAGGAGCGGCTGCTGGTGGCCAGTGCCGGGTCGTACCTCGTCTCGCCGGAGGCTCTCGGCCCGGCCGCGGCCGATCCGGGCCGGACGCGCGACCAGCTATCTGCCAGCTACCTGATCGCCCTGGCGGGACGGGTGGTGCGCGAGATGGGCGACCTGCTGCGCGGCGCGCGGCGGGCCGGCAAACCGCTGGCGTCCCTGGCGATCGACACCGAGATCCGGTTCCGCTCCGCGGCGGAACGGGCGTCGTTCACCCGCGAACTGACCGATGCGGTGGCGGCCCTCGCTGCCCGCTACCACGACGAAACGGCCCCTAGAGGCCGTCGGCACCGGCTGGTGGTAATGGCCCATCCCCTGCCCGCGCCGGATGCCCAAACGACGGAGGAGGAGCATCCATGCCCGTGAAGATTGACGATTCCGGAATGCGCTCGGTGCAGGCCGAGGTCGAGGTTCCCGGCACGCCGGAAGAGGTCTGGCAGGCCATTGCCACCGGACCCGGTATCTCCGCCTGGTTCGTGCCGTGCCAGGTCGAGGAGCGCGTGGGCGGCACCGTCGTGTGCAACTTCGGGCCGGGAATGGAGTCGCTGTCGACCATCACCGCCTGGGAGCCGCCCCACCGTTTCGTGGCCGACAGCCGGGACGACCTGGGCCCGGACGACCCGACGGTGGCCACGGAGTGGAGCGTCCAGGCGCGCTCGGGCGATACGTGCGTGGTGCGGGTGGTCCATAGCTGGTTCATGGAGAGCGATGCCTGGGACGAGCAGTACGAGTGGCACACCTACGGCTGGCTCTCGTTTTTCCGCGTGCTCAATTCGTACCTGACCAATTTCCGCGGGCAGCCCAGCGCCGCCTTCCAGGTGGTCGGCACGGCTCCGGAGCCGAAGGAGGCGGCCTGGGCGGCGCTGACCGTGCCACTCGGGTTGGCCGGGGCCGAGGTTGGGCAGCGGGTGAGCACGGCCGCGGGGGCGCCGCCACTGGCCGGAACCGTGGAGTGGGCCGGGCAGCCGGCGTGGCCGGAGGAGTTGCTCATTCGCCTCGACGAGCCGGCGCCGGGGCTGGCCCACCTCGTGCCGCACCCGATGGGCGGGCAGATCATTTTCACCATCCGGTTCTATCTCTACGGGGATGATGCGGAAGCGGCGGTCGCCCGCGCCGAGCCGGCGTGGCAGGCGTGGGTCACCGAGCATTTCCCGATGCCGGCGGAGGCGAGCGCGGCCGACTGATAGCGTCGCGGCAGGCGCTGACCGGTGGCGCCATTCTCGCGCCACCGGTCAGTACCCGGGCGGCGGTTGGAACCCGCCGATGACCTCGGCGATGCGGCCGGCGACGTCGATGGCGGTTCGGTCTTCCAGGTACGGCGCGACAATCTGGACGCCGACGGGGAGACCGGACGACGTCAGCCCGACGGACGCCACCACGGCCGGCAGGTGGACGACGCCGACGGCCTGCAGCCAGGCAAACTGATCGCCGTAGGGGCGGATCTCCCCGTTGACGACGATGGTACGGGCGTCGACGTCGGGGTTCTGGTCGTGCGGGATGGCGGCGGTCGGGGTGACGGGGCAGAGGAGCACATCGTAGTCGCGGAAAAAATCGGCCCACGCGGCCTGCAGGCGCAGCCGCTGCTCGTGCGCCAGCGCGTGGTCGCGCACGCGTTGGGTGATGTTGCGCGCCCAGCGCACGGGTGGTGTGTCATCCGCGGCCGGCGCGGTCGCGGCGCGATCCAGAAGCGACCGAAACTGGTCGTCGGAAAGCCACTGCGCGATGGCGCCCTGGATGAGGCGCTGGGCAATGTCGTGCCCGGCGGCGAGCGGCGCCGCCGGGGCGGCATGGTCGACACGGACGCCCGCGGCGAGGAGGTCGGCGACGAGGCGCTCGTAGAGCGTGGCGAGCTCGGCATCGATGGCGCAATGGGGATCGTCGAACCACGCCGCGATGCGATACCCGGCCAGATTCTCGGCGCGTGGTGGCGGCAGCGCGAGACGCCAGGCGACCCCACGGATATCGTCGGGACCGGCGATCGCCGCCAGAATCAGGGCGAGGTCCGCGGCGGATCGGGCCAGTGGGCCGACGACGCAGACATCCGTTTCGGCCAGGTTGCCCGGCGGAGGTGGGATGTGGCCGCGCAAGGGCACGATGCCGTAGGTCGGCTTGAGGGTGTAGACGCCGCAGAAGTGCGCCGGGATGCGCAGCGACCCACCAATGTCGCTGCCGAGTTCGAACGGGCTCAGGCCGGCGACAGCCGCCGCGGCGCCGCCGGATGAGCCGCCCGGTGCGCGGGCGAGATCCCAGGGGTTGTTGGTCGTCCCGAAGAGGTCGTTGAACGTCTGGGCGTCGCCGGCGAATTCGGGCAGGTTGGTCTTACCCATCACGATCGCCCCGGCGGCTCGCAGCCGGGCGACCGCGTCGGCGTCGTGTTCGGGGACGTGCTCCGACAGCGTGGTGCTGCAGGAGGTGGTGCGCATCCCGGCGGTGGCGAGGGAGTCCTTCACGGTGATGGGCAGCCCATGCAGCGGGCCCACCGCGTCACCGCGAGCCAGCGCGCGATCGGCGGCGTCGGCCGCGGCGAGGGCGCGCTCGCCATCGAGGGTGACCACCGCGTTGACGGTGGGGTTGTGACGTTCGATGCGGCGGAGGTGGGCTTCGACCACTTCCCGGCTCGAACACCCGCGCCGCGCCAGGGCGGCGGCCAGTTCGGTCGCGGTGGCGAATGGATCACTCGCGATGCCTTCGCGCGGCGCGGTGTCGATCATGGCGACGTCCTCCGTGCGTGCGGAACTGTGGCGGTTTCACCCCAGGCATGAGCCGGGGGCGCTGAGATTTCCTGTAGAGTCTCCCCAACGCGTCGCGCGTTACACGGAATGCGGGCGATGACCGTCGCATTGGCGCGGCATGCCCTCACCCCCCAACCCCCCTCTCCCTGCGCACAGTTCAAGGGAGGACAGTTTTGAAGCGGGGTGCGGACACGGCGGCAACTTCGGGATACTGGCGGTTGACCGACCAGCCAGGCGTCCCGGAGGTGTCCCATGTCCGCCCCCCTGCGTGTCTACCAGCAAGTGCAAGCCCAGATCAAGCGCTGTGCCCCCGATCTGCGCCGCACCAGCGTGCGCCGCTTGGCGACGCTGGTGGTGGGCATCGCCGCCAGCGAGGCGTGCTCCCTGCGCCGTGTGGCGCGCAAGGTGCGGGCCCTGGGGATCAGTCGTGCCCAGCCGGAGAGCATCGCCCGCCGCTTGCGCCGCACCGTGGCCGACCTGCGCCTGGACGACGGGGCGGGCTTGGCGACGCTGCTGCGCGAGGCGATCGCCTGGCCGGCCAACGCCCCGGTACTGCTGGTGCTGGACGAGTCGGCCACCCCCGGCGGGCTGCACGTGCTGCGCCTGAGCCTGGCCTACCGCGGCAGCTGCGTCCCCTTGGCCTGGGCCGTCTGGCCGCACCAGGAGCAGCTGGCGCCGGGCGCGTACTGGCGGCGCCTGGAGGCGGTGTTGGACCGCGTCCAAGCCCTCCTGCCGCCCGGGGTGCGGGTGGTGGTGCTGGCCGACCGCGCCTACGACATCCCGCCCTTGCTGGATCGCCTGCGCGCCCGCGGTTGGGCCTGGATCATCCGCGTCAAGGCGCGCTCCAAGATGGTCGGGCGGGAGGCGGACGGCCGCGAGCAGCCGCTGCGCGCGCTGGTGACGGCCCAGCTGGATCGGCCGGGACGCCGCTGCCGTCGCACGGGCGAGACGTTCAAGAAGGCCGGCTGGCGGGCGGTGCACCTGGTGGGCGAGTGGGGCCGCGGCTACACCGACCCGCTGGTGGTGCTGACCAGCCTGCCGCCCCGCTGGACGGTCCTCAGCCGCTATGCCCGCCGCTTCTGGATCGAAGGGGCCTTCCGCCAGGACAAGAGCGCCGGCTGGCACTGGCAGCGCAGCCAAATCCGCGACCCGCAGCATCAGGAGCGCCTGTTGCTGGGTCTGGCCTGGGCCAGCGTCCTGGTGCTCAGCCTGGGGGCGCAAGCGGCCGCCGCCGCGCTCCCGGCTCGCCGCCGCTCGCGCGCCCAGCCCACGCACCCGCGCGACAGCCTCTTCACGCTGGGGGTGGACCGCCTCCACGCCGCGCTCTACGGCACAGTGCGAGGCCGGTTGCCCTGGCGCTTGCCCCGTCTGCCGGCCCCCAGTTGGTGCGCCCAGTACGTCGCCTGCCAGCCATCGCCGCCTCAACTCCAATCTGTCCTCCCATGAACATCGCAATGGGAGAGGGGGGCTTTCGCTGCGGTAGTCCACTCCATTGCGGGAGTGGTCATCCGTATTCCGCGTCGCTATGAGTGGGTGGATCCTACGGCCAGCCGACCCCCGGCGCGGGTGCGGCGACGGTCAGCAGTTGGCCCGTGCGCGATCCTTCCGCCATCCCCTCCTCGCCCCACGCGGCGGCCAGCATGAACAGCGTGCGCCGATCCGCGCCGCCGAGCATGCAAGCGAAACCGCCGCGGTCGAGGGCGACGGTCTGCAAGACCTCGCCGCCTTCGCGCACGCGCACGCAGCGCTGGTTGGGGACATCGGCGTACCAGACGGCGCCGTCGGCGTCGAGGCAGATGCCGTCGGGGTAGCCGTCCACGGCAGCCCACACCCGGCGGTTGGCCAGGCTGCCATCAGCGTCGATGTCGAAGGCGGTCAACTGGTTGGCGTAGGACTCGGCCAGGATCAGCGTGGCGTTGTCGGGGGTGATGGCCATGCCGTTGGGGAAGGCGACGTTGTCGGCGACCTGTTGCACCACGCCATCGGGCGTGACCAGGGCGACGAGGCCGGGGGCGAACTCGCCGTCTGGAAAGTCGAAGCCGATGGTGTTGACGTAGGCGTTGCCGCGGCCGTCGACGACAAGCTCATTCCACGGCTTGTCCGAGAGGTCGGACAGATCGGCGTGGGTAACGAGTGAGCCGTCCGGCTCCTGCGCCAGGAGGCGCCCCTCGCCGCCCGAGATGAGCAGCAGCCGCCCATCCGGAAGCCAGTCGATGCTGAACGGCAGCGACGGCGCGGTGAGCATGACCTCGCTGACGCCCTCGGGATCGACGGCTATCACCTCCTGCGCGCCCCAGTCGGCGAACCACAGGCGGCCCTCGTGCCAGCGCGGCGACTCGCCGAGGGCGATTCCGGTCATCAGGATTTGCGGTTCCGGCATGGTGGTCTCCTTCGTGGTGGGCGTGGCGCTTTGCGCGAGCGCGGAGAAGGGCAGCGCGCCAACCGCGGCGGCGCTGCCAGCCAGGAATCGACGCCGGGTGGTCCGGGCGTGTACGAGCGGGTGGCGAGTCATCGGCAGACTCCTTTGGCACGGTGCGTTCGGGCGCACGGGGCTGTCACCCGTTGGTCGATTGATGGAATTACGAATCGACACGCCGATGTGTCACATCTGGGTGGGCGCGGGGCAGCATCAGCGCGAACACACGTTCTTCTTATCGTCGCAGGCTTATACTGGCAATACTCTGTCATCATCGTTGCGCGTCGAGGAGACCATGGGCAGATCGACGGCGGCGCGGCCGGTTTCCCAGACATCCCTTTGGCAGCGCGCCAAGGCCATGTTGGTGCGGCCAGCGCCCTCGGATGGCATCTGCCTCTCGCGGCGGCACGAGCTGCTCTCCAAGCTCAAGCCCATCGGGCCGTTGCGCACCGACCGCATCGCGCTGTGGCCCAGCGACGAGTCGCTCTCGATCACGCACACGGCCGACTTCAACCGGCTGCTGGACAACTCCGTCTACGACTTTTCAACCGACTACATGCCGAACTGGGCCGAGATCTGGCCGTGCGGGGTGCTGCTGGCCGGAGTCATCGCGCAAGACCCGGAGCCGCTACGGGGCCAACGCGTGCTGGAGCTTGGCCCGGGGGTGGGGGTGACGGCGGTGGCCGCGCTCAAGGCCGGCGCCGACCTGACCGTGGCCGATTACGACATGGGCTCGCTGGCCCTGACCACCCTCAACGCCCTGGATCAGACCGGGCGGGAGCCGGCCACGGTGCACCTGAACTGGCGCAACCCGAGCCGGGAATTCTTTCGCATCGCCGGCGAGGGGTTCCCGCTCGTCCTCGGCGCCGATCTGCTCTACGAGCGCAAGGACGTGCGGCCGCTGCGGGCGCTGCTGGAGCGCATCGTCCTCCCCGGCGGCGAGTTGTGGTTGGGCGAATCGGGTCGGGAGGAGGCGCAGCGGATGGTGAAGGCGCTGCGCTGGCGCAAGTGGACCGGCCCGAGTGAGCGCTACACCAGCCCGCTGCCCGACCCGAACTACGGGACGTTTGATGTGATCACCGTGCATCGGTTGCGGCGGCCACTGGAGCGGGAGGAGGGCGCCGGCTCATAGTCAAGCCGGGGACGGCCTAGCTCAGGACACGCCGCACGTCGGTATGGACGAAATCCTGACCGACGAAGAGAAGCGGCTCGTCGAATGCCTTGGCTGGTGCGTAAGCGAAGCAGTCGCCGAAGTTGAGCCGCGCGGGGTGACCTGAGCCCTTGCCGAATCGGCGATAGGCTCCGCGGGCGATCTCCATGTGATCGGCCAGCACCGGTTCGATCACAATATCGAAACCCGTGAACAATGCATCGAACTCTCGGCTCGCTTCGGGATCACGCCACCCGTCTACGACGATGGCGGCTTCGAGGAAATTGGCGGCGGAGATCCGGGCGAGTGGTGTGAAGAGGAGAGCCCGAAAGCAGGCGGCGGCCTCCGGTTCGCCACGATTGCTCGCGATGAGCGCCGACGCATCGACGATCACCGGGGCAGACCGTCTTCTCCGTAAAGCAAGTCGCCGTGATCGAGTAGCGGCTGCCCAGAATCCCTGAAGCGCGCGGCGAGGCTGTCGGCGAGGGCTTGCAACTCTGCCTTGCGCGCGATCCTGGCTTCGACGGCCCGCACGCGTTCCAGCCGCTCGCGCAGAGCGGCCTCGACAATCTCCGTGGAAGTTTCGCCTGTGTGTTGAGCGATCTCTTCGATCATCTGCATTGCTGCGGGCGTTTCGATTTGCGATGCCATGAGTCACCTCGAATCCGGAAGCAGCAGTGAGACGCGCGGTCTGTGAAAGGGCATCTGACATCTCCCGACGCTCGCTAGTCAGTCCTGGGCAGCCCGTCTTCGCCATAGAGAAGCTCGCCGTGGTCCACGATGACTTCAGGATGCTCCCTGAACATCGCTCCGAGTTCGCGCACGAGTGCATAGACCTCTGCCCGTCGCTCCTCTTCCTCGGGCGTGCGCAAGCGGGCGAGTTGCTCTCGAACAGCATGATCTACGGCTCGTTCGTCGCTCTGCCCGGTGCGTTGAGCGAGTTGTCGAATCACTTTGATGGTTTCGGGTGCTTCGATCTGGAGCGCCATGCTTCGCCTCCGTCTGTGTCTTCGGGAAGAGTGTAACGCTCCGGGAAGCGTGGGTTGGCTCCACATGTTCACTGACGCCTGAAGCCTATGATTCCTTATCCGGGTAGGGAGGCGGTTACGCAATGCGCATTGCGGTGTCGGGCACCCACCACACGGGAAAATCGTCACTCGTCGAGGCCCTCGGCGCACGCCTACCGCATTACACCATGGTTGCCGAGCCGTACGAGATCCTCGAAGAACGCGGGTATGTGTTCGAGCATCCGCCCAGCGTTGAAGATTACGTCGTCCAACTGAAGCAGTCGCTCGCCTCCTTGCGCCGCCGGTCGCCGAACGTGATCTTCGATCGGTGTCCGCTCGACTTCCTGGGCTATATCTACGCCAGCCCGGGATCGGAACGGTTCGACCTCGAGGCGTGGCGCGCACCGATCACGCGGGCGATGAAGCGTCTCGACCTGGTGGTTTTTCTCCGCACCGATCCTGTGCACGATTCGATCGCGCCGAGCGGCGACGCGGCATACCGCTTCGCGGTCGACGATGTGCTGCGGGACATCATCGAAGGCGACGGCTTTGACCTTCTCGACGGCACCGAGGTTCTGGTTCTCGATGGTCCGTGGGACTATCGGGGCGCGAAGGTGATGGAGTACATCAGCGGGGTTGCACCCTCGATTGAGGCGCCGCGCGCCTAGCGATAACTCGCCGCCGGCCAATCGACCAACTCCGCATACCGCTCCCAATACGGTGATCCGAGAGCTTCTGCTTGGCTTCCAATCAGGTTCAAGCGGGCACTGCGAAGCGGGGCTTGGGCTCACACGTTTCTACGACCCTTGATCAGGGCTGGTCTCCTCACGCCTGAGCCATCCTCAGGTCACTTGAAACAATACGGGGTTTCACCAAATCAGCGATATGCTCAGCCCACGAGGGCACTTCTTCCTCAATGATGAGGCGCGCGCCGATCTCCTCGCACATCCTTGGCAGCTCCCTAAATCGATCCTTGGAGTTACCCCGGTTACGACGTCGCGACCAAACTGCGCGCCTATAGGGAGCGCGGCGATCAAGAGATCTGGTTCTTTCACTCCGTCGAGCGCACCCTGACCGCCTGGCGCAAACAACCCGACGGCAGCTACAGCGAAACCCTCTACACGGGCGGCATCATTCCCGTCGCGTCTCTCCCCGGCGTGACCATCGACCTCGACGCCCTCCTCAACGGCTGGCGGCGAAATGGCGAGATCGAAGGCGATCCAGCAGCCAACAGCCAGTAGCCACGGCTCCCCGCCAAACCCGTTACATTTCTCTCCCTCGGACCATTACTCCTATGACAGGCGAGATTCGCCTGGCGTGCGGGAGCGACCGGCGTGGCGTCAATGCTGCAACGTCTCCGGCCCTCATCACCATCCTCGTCCGACGCTGCCGAGGATGCGGTGCTGGTCGCTCGCGTCCAGGCGGATCTGGAGGCCTTCGCCGGCATTTACGACCGGCATTTCGCCGGCATCTACGGCTATTGCTACCACGCCCTGGGCAGCGCAGAGTTGGCCGAAGACGCGGCGCAGCAGATCTTCGAGCAGGCGTTGCTGTCACTGCCGCGCTACCGCGAGGCGGGCAAGTTCCGCTCCTGGCTCTATACCATCGCCCACCGCGTGATCGGCGCCCAGCGCGGCGCCGCCCACGCCCGGCCCGCGCTGGCGCTCTCCGACGACCTCGCCGACCCCGGCGTCTCGCTTGAAGATCACGTCCTGGACGCAATGGCGCGTCAGGAACTCCTGGCGGCGATCGCCCGGCTGCCGCGGGAGCAACGGCTCGTCATCGAGTTGCGCATGGCCGGGCTCAAAGGACGCGAGATCGCTGAAGAGCTGGGCCGGAGTCACGAGGCGGTGCGCATGCTGCAACAGCGCGCACTCGACCGCCTGGGCGCCGACCTGATCGGCAAGAACCAGCGACGAGGAGGGCGTGATGGAGCGTGATGCGCGGCAGCGCGCCGAGGCGCTCGACCGCTTCTGGGACGACCTCCTCGCCGGCGGCGCGGCGGAGCGCCCTCCCGACGTGGATGAGGTCTATGCCGCCACGATGCGCCGGGTCAACGCCCTCGGCGACGTGCCCGGACTCGATCCGGCGCGAGACCGCATCTGGCAATCGCTGGCGCAACAGACCAGGGCAGCGACGGAGCAATCCGCCGCCCGCGACACGGTCCCCTTCGCGGTCAGCATCCCGGCGTCCTCGCCGAACGGCCGCGCCGCGCCCTCCCCTGGTCCGCTGCGCCCGCCGCCTGTCGCCCAGCATCACCAGCGATGGGCCCCGGCGCACTGGGCGATGGCGGCGTTGCTCGTGTTGACCACGGTTGCCGGCCTGGTCGTCCTCGGGCAGGGGCGCTTGCGGCCCGAGGCCATCGTGATGACGGCGCCGCAGCTCATGGGCCGGTTCGAGTCGCTCTGGAGGACCACCGGCGGCTCCGACCCTTTGATCAACCCGCAGGGGTTGGCCGTCGATCCGCAGGGCAACCTTTGGGCGGTCGACGCAGGCAACGGCCGAATTCAGATCTTCGCGCCGGACGGCGCGTTTCTGGAGACGTGGGGAACGAGCGGAGCGGCGGAGGGTCAGTTCGACTTCGCAGTCCGCGGTGAAAGCGATTGGGCCGGCTATCGCGGCGATATCGCGTTTGACGCCGCGGGCAACGTCTACGTCGTTGACACCGGAAACCACCGCATCCAGAAGTTCGCGCCCGATCGTACCTTCCTCCTCGCCTGGGGCAGCGCAGGCGATGGAGACGGGCAGTTCCTCACACCCCTGTCCATCGCGATCGGCCCGGATG
This sequence comes from uncultured Chloroflexia bacterium, assembly GCA_963762985.1. Taxonomy (GTDB): domain Bacteria; phylum Chloroflexota; class Chloroflexia; order Thermomicrobiales; family UBA6265; genus JACCXM01. The sequence continues at coordinate 223,361 of CAVXMK010000016.1, read as the reverse complement.
GCAGCGTCTACGTCAGCGACGGGGACCGGCGCGACGTCCAGGTGTTCGACGCCGACGGCCGGTTCCTGGTCGTCACCGGCACCTACGAGCTGGACGACGGCAAACCATCGGCGGTAAGCAGCGTCGCCGTCGACGGTCAGGGATTTGTTTGGGTGACGGACCAGGCCAACCACCGCATCGCCCGGTTCGGCCCCGATGGCGCGTTCCTCGATTCCTGGGGCGTCCGTGGCACGCGCCCCGGCGAGGTATTCAGCCCGCGCGACCTGGCGATCGACGGCGCTGGGCTCGTCTACATGATCGACAGCAATGTCCACCGCGTCCAACTCTTCGCCCCGGACGGCCGCTTCCTGGCCGAGACGCGCAGCAATCCCACCCGTCCCGATTCGTTCAGCGCGCCGCAGGCCATCGCCCTCGGCCGCGATGGGATCGTCTTCATTAGCGACGATTTTTCCGTCCAGGCATTGAAGATCGTCGAGCGCATCGGCGACGCGCTGATGCCGTAGGCACGCAACGACGTGAGTGATGGGAAAATGTGGTGGAGGATCGAGCGATGACCCGCAGCAGTCTCCTGGCGCCAGTGGTCCCCCTCGACGACCGTTTGCCGCTCCACCTCGCTTGGGACGCGACGCAGTCCGCGCTGCCCGCGGGCTTCGCGGAGCTGACGACGCGCGAGCGCGAGGTGCTGGCGCTGCTCGGGCAGCGCTACTCCAACGCCGAGATCGCCGACCAGTTCTTTATCGGCGCCCGCACCGTCGAGTTCCACGTCGGCAATATCCTCGCCAAGCTCGGCGTGCGCAACCGCCGCGAGGCTGGCGCGCTAGCCCAGCAGGCTGGGCTTGGCGGACAGCACCATGCCAGACCCCAGTTGCGGATCGTGCCAGCGATTGATGTCGCGGCCCACCGCATAGCTGGTCCGTCGGACGACCATCCGCATCTCGCGCTGGCCGATGAGTCGCCGCAAGCGATCACGCCACGGCAGGAAGCGTCTCACGACCCAAGGAAGATCACCGGGCGCGCGCCGCTGTCGACGACCTTGCGGGCGCTCTGGACGCGGATGCTCGCCCGGGGCAGCGCGATCTGATGGTGTTCCCCTGGAGCGCCACGGCATCCCGTGTTCCGCGAACGGACGCGGCCGACGGCCGAGACGCGTTGCTTCCCTCACCATGACACGAGGCGCCCACGGCGCACATCCCCGTACCAATCCTCGTACCCACTACGGGCGCGCAATCGTGTGGGGCGCGTGATGATGGTGGAGCGCTGGCTGCGCGTGCGTGAGGGTGGTGGAGCGAAGCATGGACGGCCGACAGTTCGATGAATTCACGCGGGACTTCGTGATCCCCACGCGGCGGAGCGTCATCGCTGCCGCGGCGACGGCGGTGCTCACCGCACTCGTTGGCCCTGGCGCTGACGATGACGCGCATGCCAGGCGCAAGCAGCGAAAGGCGAAGAGCAAGAAGCAGATGCAGAAGCAAGAGCCGCGTCACAGGCACGAACCCGATCGCGTGCAGGCCAGCGGGAAGAAGAACGCGAAGAAGCGCTGCAAGGGAGGCAAGTCCAGGTGCGGCAGGCGCTGCGTCGACCTGCAGACTAACTCGGCCCACTGCGGAGCCTGCGGTAACGGCTGCGGGGAGGACGGCAGTTGCCAGGGCGGTGAGTGCGTCGTCACGTGCGGTGGCACGGTGTGCCATTTCCCTCATGCCAGCGCCCGCTGCAGATCCGGCGGCGAATGCGAGTTGGCGGCTTGCGACCCCGGGTGGGGACAATGCAACAACACTTGGGACGATGGCTGCGAGGCCGACCTTCTGAATGACGTTCGCAATTGCGGGTCGTGCAGCCGTCCCTGCGGTGGCGCCGAAGGCAACGGCGCCCCCTTCTGCGAAAACGGGGTGTGCGGGATTCTCTGCGATGAGGGGTTCGCCAACTGCGACGGCATGGAGTACTCCGGCTGCGAAACCGACACTCGGACGGACATCTGGCATTGCGGCGGATGCGACCGTCCCTGCGGGTTTCCCAACACCATATCCACCTGTCAGGATGGCGAGTGCGTGATGGAGGCGTGCAGACCGCCCGGGCCGGCGGAATGGTTTCCCAAGTGGGAAGACTGCGACGGCGAGCGGAGCAACGGCTGCGAGGTGGATCTGCACAGCGACCCCGCCCATTGCGGCGCGTGCGGCCGGGCGTGCCCCGACGGAAAGGACTGCTGGCTCGGGGAGTGTGTGCTCCCGTGCGAGGAGGGTGGCCCCTGCCGCGTCTTCGTCACCGCCAATATCCGGACTGGCGGGATCGGCGGGTTGGCCGGGGCCGATGCCCTTTGCCAGCGAGAGGCGGACATCGCGGGCCTGCCCGGCGCCTACATGGCGTGGCTCTCCGACGACACCGACTCGCCCAGCACGCGCTTCCTGCTCAAGGCGACCGGGCCTTACCGCACGGTCGACGGCGTGACGATCGCCGACGACTGGGCCGACCTGACGGACGGGACGTTAGCGGAGACGATCTTCATTACCGCGGACGGCTACTTTCCGGGAAACCCCCCTCTCGGGATCTGGACCCACACCCGGCCCGACGGCAGCGCAGGGGGCGTGGAGGGCACGCACTGCGAGAACTGGACCGGCGGCCTCGGGACGGGTGACGCGGGGTGGTGCGGGCTGCGCGGCGCGGACTGGACCGAAAACAAGGCTGACTACTGTTTCCTTGGAAAGCGCTTCTACTGCTTCCAGCAGAGTGATTGAGGAGCGGGAGCGGCGGGATCGGGGCGTGGTGGCGGGGGCCTGTAACGACGAGAAGCACTTCGAGTTCGACCGGAATGGCACGGGTGCTGGAGACCGACGATATCGTGACGGACAACCACTTCACGGATGGGACGACGCTGAGCAATTGCTCTCCCGTGGACACGATCGCCAACTGCATCGGATAGGCCCGAGCGGGAACCAGCAGCGAGGAGGCCCATGTCATGACCGTCCCCCGACCGAGTGCGCGCTTCACCTGGGCGCGCGACCTCCTTCCTAGCGTGGCAGAAAGGGCTATCCGCCATGAACGCTGACCGATTCGATCGCTGGTCACGCGCGTTCGCCCAGCCGCTGGGCGCCACCGCCACGCGCCGCGGCGTGGTTGGGGCGCTACTTGGCGGGCTGCTCGCCACACGGATGCCGCTTGCAGGAGCCGCGGCCAGACAAGAGGAGACCTGTCGGGGCGGCGACTGCTCATGTCCGTGCCCCGATCCACCCTGTTTCCTCCGCGCTTGGGGCGCCCAGCCGTTCGGCTTCCCGTATGGTGTTGGCGTGGCGCCCGATGGCACCGTCTACGTCGCTGAAGAGTCTCCCGCATCCTGCGCTACGATGCGGCCGGGACCTTCCAGGGCGCGTGGGGGAGCCAAGGCAGCGGTCCAGGGCAGTTTGTTTCTCCAGCTGGTGTGGCGGTCGCGCCCGATGGCACGGTCTACGTGGCGGACTCCGGGAACAACCGCATCCAATTCTTCGCCGCCGATGGCACGTTCTGCGGAGAGTGGGGAAGCGAAGGCAGCGGCGCCGGGCAGTTCATTACGCCGCTCGCTCTGGCGGTGGCTCCCGACGAATCGATCTACGTCGCCGACGTCGGCAATCAGCGCATCCAGGTCTTCGACGCTACTGGGACCTATCGCGCCCAATGGGGGACCCAAGGCAGCGGCGACGGACTGTTCATTGCGCCGGTCGGCGTGGCGGCCACCCCCAACGGGACCGTCTACGTGACCGATATGGGCAACAATCGTGTCCAGTATTTTGACGAAGACGGGACCTACCTGGGCCAATGGGGGAGGCAAGGCAGCGGCGAAAGACAGTTCGCGACGCCAGCAGGTGTGGCGGTCGCCCCTGACGGCACGGTCTACGTGGCGGACCTCGAAAACGCCCGTATCCAGCGCTTCGATGCGGATGGCGGGTTCCGCGGCACGTGGGGCAGCCAGGGCCTTGAAGATGGGGAATTCGATGGGGCGTCCGGCGTCGCGGTGGCCCCGGACGGCGCCGTCTATGTGGTGGACGGGGACAATCGCCGCATCCAGGTGTTCGCCGCCGACGGCACGTTCCAACGGAAGTGGGGCAGCGCCGGCAGTGGCGACGGCCAGTTCGACAAACCGAGCGGCGTGGCGGCAGCGCCCGACGGCACGGTCTACGTCGCCGACTACTCCAACAACCGGATCCAGTTCTTCGACGCGGATGGAACGTTCCTCGGCCAGTGGGGGAGCGAAGGCCGCGACGCCGGTCAATTCGCCAGACCGGGTCGTGTAGCGGTGGGGCTCGATGGGACGGTCTACGTCGCCGACCTTTACAACGACCGTATCCAGTTCTTCGACCAGGAAGGGACTTATCTGGGCCAATGGGGGAGCAGGGGCAGCGGCGTCGGCCAGTTTGTCTTTCCGAGCGATGTGGCCGTGGCGCCCGACGGGACGGTCTTGGTGACGGACAACGACAACCATCGCATCCAGGTCTTCGACGCCGCCGGCAGGTTCCTCAAAGCGTGGGGAAGCGAGGGCAGCGGCGAAGGGCAATTCGGCGCCCCCGGAGGCGTGGCTGTGTCACCGCATGGCACGGTCTACGTGACCGACCAATTCAGCCACCGCGTCCAGTTCTTCGACGCGAGTGGAACCTATCTTGGTCAATGGGGCGGCGAAGGGACCGGCGACGGCCAGTTCCAGCGGCCGGCCGGGGTGGCGGTGGCGCCGAACAGCACGGTCTACGTGGTCGATTGGGGCAATCACCGCATCCAGGCCTTTGACGTGGCCGGAACCTTCCTGGCCCAGTGGGGGGAAGTAGGGACCGACGAAGGGCAGTTCATCGCGCCAGCCGATGTGGCAGTAGCGCCCGATGGGACAGTCTATGCGGCGGACACGCGCAACGACCGCGTCCAGGGATTCTGCGTCACCCAGAGACTTGGAGCAGGGCAGTCACGCGCCACCCCCGGCGCCCCGCGCCGCACGCCCGTTCCGGCCGCGACACCCGTGGCAGCCGCGCGGATCTGTTCGTGCCCCAATCCACCTTGTTTCCTCCACGCCTGGGGCCGGGAAGGCAGCGGCGATGGGCAGTTCGACGTCCTGCGTGGTGTGGCTGTTGGTCCCAACGGAATGGTCTACGTGCTGGACGCCGGCAACGGCCGCGTTCAGTACTTCGACCCTTCCGGGGCATTCCTCGGGGCGTGGGGCAGCCAGGGAAGTGGCGAGGGGCAGTTCAGCGCAGCTTTCGGTCTGGACGTGGCGCCCGACGGGACGGTCTACGTGGTGGAGCAGTCCAACCGCGTCCAGGCCTTCGCCGCGGACGGTACGTTTCTCGGCGCCTGGGGGAGCGCAGGACACGGCCCTGGCCAATTTACCCTCCCGCACGGCGTGGCGGTCTCACCTGACGGCACGGTGTATGTCGCGGATACCAGCAACCATCGCATCCAGTACTTCGATGCGGACGGGACCTACCTGGGCCAATGGGGCGGCGAAGGCCGTGGCTACGGCCAGTTCGAAGGAGCACAAGGCGTGGCGGTGGCCCCCGACGGCACCGTTTACGTCGCCGATCTCGGCAATCACCGCGTGCAGTTCTTCGCCGCCGACGGCACGTACCTGGGCCAATGGGCGACCGAGGGAATCGGGTTCCTCAGCGGGCCGACCTCCGTCGCCGTGAGGCCTGATGGCAAGACGGTCTTTGTGACGGTCCGCCACGGGGACCATATTCTCGTCTTCGACGCCGCCTGGTCATTCTCAAGCCAATGGGGGAGCGAAGGCAGCAATCCCGGAGAGTTCAATCGCCCGGACGGCGTGGCAGTGGCGCCCGATGGGACGGTCTACGTTGTCGACCAGGGCAATAACCGCATCCAGGCCTTCTGCGTGAGTCCATGGGCCGAGGGGAATCGGGCCACGCGCCACCCCCGGCGCCGGCGCGCCCGTAGTCCCCAGTCCGGCAGCCACGCCGGTGTAAGCCGGAAGTGGCAACCGCGCCCAGCGCGCTGGGCGCGGTTGCCCTCGGTCCACCTTACACCGCCGCAACGATCCGATCGCGCCAGCAGCGGATCCCAGACCATTCCTTCAGCCCGCGGTTGATGACAACAGCGCCCGTTCCCGAGAGTGAGGGGCGTTCCTCCCTATCGTGACCGAAATCACCCTATACTGAAGCCACGGAACAATTCGCCATTCGTTCATGGAGCCCATCGCGCGGCACGAGGAGGTGCTGACGTCATGATCGATGTTGTGCAGCGGATGCTGGATCGCCGTCGGCTGCTGCAAGGCGGCGTGGCCGCGGGCGGAGCGCTTGCCCTCGGCGATTTCATGAGCCGGAACGCCGTCGCGCAAGAGGCGTCTGAGGGGCCAAGTGACGCATCCGACCTCGAAGGTCTCATCGCCGCCGCGCAGCAGGAGAACGCCATCGTCTCCTACGGCATGCCCCCGGAGTGGGCGAACCTCGGCGAGATGTGGGACAGTCTTCCAGGAGAAGTACGAGATCGCCGAGCTGGGAAGACACCGACATGGGCTCCGCGACCCAGATCGCGAAGTTCCTGGCCGAAAAAGACAACCCGGTCGCCGACATCGGCGAGATCGGCATCCTCTTCGCGCCGTCCGCGGTCCAGTTCGGCGTCCTCGCTCCCGTTCAAGAACGACACCTGGGACGAGATCCCTGACTGGGCCAAGCACCCGGACGGTCTGTGGGCGACCGCAGTACTACGGCACCCTTTCCTTCTGGGTCAACACCGACTTCGTCGAGCCGGTCCCGCGCACCTGGCAGGATCTGCTCAAACCCGAATACGCGGTCTGGTCACCATCGACGATCCCGCGCACCGCGGCGCAGGGCAACTTCGCGGTCATCGGCGCCGCGTTCGCCAACGGCGGCGACGAGACCGACATCCAGCCCGGTCTCGACTACTTCAAGCAGATCAACGACATCGGCAATCTCCACCCGATCGGCCTCGAGATCTGACCGTGTGCAGAAGGGCGAAACGGTCATCGGCGTCGGCTGGGACTACCTCGGTCTGGCATGGCGCGACGCGCTGACGAGGACGGCGTCAATCTCGAAGTCGTGATCCCCGAGGATGGCAGTACCGTCGGACCCTACGTCTCGATCATCAACAAATGGGCGCCCCACCCGCAATGCCGCCCGCCTGATGCGCAACTTCATCCTCTCCCCGGAAGGGCAGTTCATCTACGCCAAGGGCTACGCGACGCCGATCCTGCCCTCGGTCGAGATCCCCCCCGAGATTCAGGCCAAGACGGCCGCCGGCGGAGGCCTACGCGGCGGTACGCCCGATCGAGAACTGGCCGGCGGCCGTCGTCTCGTCCCAGGCCATCGCCGAGCGCTGGAGCACGGACGTTCTGGGGTGACGGCGATGCGACGTATGCCCTCCGGCGCCGTCCGTTGAGGCTCCACCCAATCGGCCCGTACCAGATTGCTCGATCGATCGCCGGCGTTCCCTCCACGTACACTTGCCCGCATATTGGCGCGGCAGCGCATCCCGGAGGCAGGCATGGCCATTGCAACCCGCATCAGCAACGACGCCTACGAACGGCTGGCGCTGGACGAGCCCGACCGGAAATGGGAGCTGTGGGATGGGCGCCTGCGCGAGAAACCGGGCATGACCTTCGCGCACAATGAAGTGGCCGCGGAGCTTGGCCACATGGTAAGGATGCAGCTCAATCGATCCGAATACCGGGTGCGTACCGATGCCGGCCGCGTCTACCGCCCCGGTTCGACGTACGTGATCCCCGACGTCTTCGTGTTCCCCGTGGCGTACGTGACGCCGCGGCTCCGAGCTAACGACATCCTGGAGGTCTACGACCAACCTCTGCCCTTCGTCGCCGAGGTCTGGTCCCGCTCCACGGGTCGAATACGACGTCACGATAAAGCTCGCCATCTACCAGCAGCGCGGCGACCTCGAGATCTGGTATCTCCACCCTATCGAGCGGCACCCTGACCGCCAGGCGCAAGCAGCCCGACGGCAGCTACAGCGAAACCCACTACACGGGCGGCATCGTGCCTGTCCTCTCCCTCCCCGGCGTGCCATCGACCTCGACGCCCTTTTCGCCGTCTGACGGTGAAACAAACCACGTGCTGATAGCCGATAGTTGAAAGCCCCATCTCCGCCTGCCACACTTTCCCTGCCTCCGTGTCTACCATCTATAGGACGCGTCTACACGCGACAGATGGGCGGACACCGTGGCGCCTCCCCTGCTTCCGACCGCGACAAGCCATGGCGCCCGAGGAGACGGGCGACGAGGCGCTCGTGGCCCTGGCCCTGCATGACCGGCAGGCCTTCGGGCTCCTCTACGACCGCTACGTCGGCCCGGTCTACCGCTACTGCTACGGCCGGCTCGGCGACCGTGAGGAGGCGGAGGATGCCACGAGCCTGATCTTCTCGCGTGCCCTGGCCGCGCTGCCCACGCACCGCGGCGGCGTCGTTCCGCTCCTGGCTCTTCGCCATCGCCCACAACGTGGTGCTCAACGCCCGCCGCGACGCGCCCCGCCATCACCCCTTGACCATCGTCGTCGAGGCCGCGGACCCGGGTCCGCGCCCCGAAAAGATGGCCGAAGCCGCCGAGCGCCGGCGCTCGGTGAGCGAAGCCCTGGCGCTGCTGCCGGAAGAACAGCGGCGGGTCGTCGAATTACGCATGGCCGGCTTGACCGGCCCCGAAGTCGCCGCCGCCCTCGGCCGCAGCCACGATTCGGTGCGCACCACGCAGCGGCGAGCGCTCGCCCGGCTGCGAACGCTGCTCGGCATCACCCCTGAGGCAACCGGCGAAACGAAGGGACGCCATGCCTCCTGAATTCGATCGGACGCGGGAATGGATGAGGCCATCGATCGGTTCTGGGACCAGGTCGCCCAGGGCCGCGCCGACACTGCCGGAGACCTGGATCCGGCGGACACGGCCGCCATCCGCCACCTGCACGCCCACGACGACCGGCCGCTGCCACGGCCGGCATTCACCCGACATCTGCGGGAGGAGCTCATGCACGCGCACGCCATCCAGGTTTCCGAGCACCCTCGGCGCATTCCCGCTCCCAAACGGCCGCTCCAGCCGCCCCTGGCGGATCGACCCCAAGCGCCGCATGCCCCCCGGCGCCGGGAGTTGGCCCAATTCGCCACGGCGGCGCTCGTCATCCTGACGCTGGTGGGCAGCTTCTTCGTCTTCGGTCCCGGCCGTCACGCCCGGCCGGAGGAAGAACGAAGCTTCCTGCCGGCCATCGGCGCCACCCCCGCCACGCTCGATGCCGCCGCTCCCATCGCCGAGTTCGTCTGGCAGGCGGACACCATCCCGGACCGGCCCTTCGGCGAACTGGGGCGGCCGGCCGTCGATCCCGCCGGCAACCTCTGGATAGCCGACGCGACCTACGGCCAGTACCTCATCTTCGCCCCGGACGGGACCTTCTTGGAGACGTGGGGCATGTACGGTAGCGACGAGGGCGAGTTCAGCTTCGCCTGCGCAGCCATCCCCGTATGGCAGCATCGCCTTCGACGCATCCGGCGCCATCTACGTCCTCGACTCCGGCAACCAGCGCGTCCAGAAGTTCGCCCCGGATCGGAGCTTCCTCACGAACTGGGGAAGCGCGGGGACCGCCGACGACCAGTTCCTCTGTCCCGCGGCCATCGCCGTTGACCAGCGCGGACGCGTTTACATCAGCGATCGTAGCGCGGGCAAGATCCTCGTCTTTGACGGCGATGGTGCCTGGCTCGCCACGTGGTCCGGTCTGGGAACCCCCAGCGGGATCGCGCTCGACGGGGATGGCAACCTCTGGGTCGCCGATTGCAACATCCAGGGCGTGGTGAAACGTTCCCCGGAAGGGGAACGCCTTGACACGTGGCAAACGTCCGCATCCGCCGGTCGACCATTCAACGGCCTCAACAACGTCGCCGTCGATGCCGAGGGTCGGGTCTTCGTCACCGAGCACGACGGGAGCCGCGTCCAGGTCTTCGCCCCGCATGGGACGCCCCTCGACGCCTGGGGTGAACTGGGGTCCGAGCCCGGGCAGTTCCAGGAACCGCGCGGCATTGCCCTCGACGGTCAGGGCGGCGTCTACGTCACCGAATGGCTCGGGAGGCGGGTGCAGAAATTCCGGCTCCTGCCGCCGCTGGGGTAGCTGGATAGTCGAACCGGCGACGAGGTCGGGAGCCGCCGATTGCTCCCGACCTCTGCTCGCGCCCAAACAGCACTGCTTGTCAAGCGTTACGCTACAGGCTACAATGCGGCATGATCGAGAGCTTCCGGCATCGAGGGCTGAAACGGCTCTACCAGCACAATGATCGAGGGGGCATTGGCAGCACTATGCTCCCCAGAGTAGAAGACATCCTTTCCATTCTCGACGTGATGGAAGCGATTTCGGAACTTGACATCCCCGGCTATCGGCTCCATCCCCTCACGGGACTGCTGAAGGGCTACTGAAGCGTCCGGGTGACCGGAAATTGGCGCATCGTGTTTCGCTTCGACGACGGCGGCGTTTGGGATGTCGACCTTGTCGACTACCACTAGTGCATAATCAGGCGACCTCTTTGGGGATGGCGAGATGATCGGCGAGTGGGCAATCGAAGGCGGCACAGACGCGTGCCTCCAGTTCGGCGGCGGTCAGCAGGCGCGTCGGCTCGACCACCCGCCGCTTGCCATGGACCCAGTGCGGCTCGATGGGGTTGAGCCAGGGGCTTTTGGTCGGCAGCCAGCAGGGCACGAGGCGGACGCCACCCTCACGGTGCGCCCGCTGGTTGTGGTCCCGCAGCCAGCGGCGCACCGCCTGGCTCACATGCCACGGCGCGTTGTCCCAGACCAGCGCCAAGGTCGTGATCCCCGTCCCCGCCAACCGGTCACAACACCACGCCAGGAACGCGGTGGTCAGCGGGCTGATCGGGCGCTCCTCCACGAAGCGCAGCCAGAGATCCTCCGGCGCGGCGTTCCCCGGTCGTACCAGCAGCCCATAGCAGGCCAACGCCTTGGGGTCGGGGTCGTGTTTGGGCACGGTCTGCGCTACCAGCCGCAGCGGCTCCGCCGCGGTCCAGGCGTGCAACGCGGGGCGGGCCAGCCGGCTCCACCACGTCTCGTCCTGGAACCCTACCGCCCAGTCGGGACGCTGCTGGGCCAGCGCGATCAAGCGGTCGCGACGGACTTTTTTTGGGCGTACGCCGGGTCGGGGCTGGTGATCCAGTCCTTGGCGCGGCGCCAGCGGATGCCGAGCCGGTTCAGCGTGGCGCGTACGGTTTCGTCGCTGACGCGGCGAACGGTGAGTCCCTCGGCAAACGCCACGTCCGCCGCCAGTTCCAGGGTCCAGACGCTGGTGGGGTGGCCGAAGTCGCGCGGGGAGCGATGGAGCAGTGCCCGCAGCCGCTCGGCTCCCGCCGCATCGAAGGCGACGTGGAGGGTGTGGGGGCGGGAGGAGCCTTCCACCAGCGCCGCCGTGCCGTCCCGGTCGAAGGCGCGGATGGCATTGCGCACCGTCTGGCCGGTACAGCCCAGGGCGCGGGCGATGGCCGGCGCCCGCTCGCCGCGGGCGCTGGCCAGCACGATCTGGCTGCGGCGCAAGGTGAAGGCCTCCCCGGAGCGCAGACCGGCCGCCAGGACCTGCCGCTCCTCCTCGGTGGGCGGACGCACGAACAGTGGGGCTTGCATGCCGCTCAGAATACCGCATGTCAAAACTCCTCGCCGGAGTTGGCACTAGGAGGTGACGGCCATGGCCATGAAATCCCCGGTGCATCCGGGCCGAATCGTCAAAGGTGCGATCGACGAATTGGGCGTGTCGGTCACTGACGCCGCTGCCGCGCTCAACGTCGCCCGTCCCACGCTGTCCAACCTGATCAACGGCCATGCCGGTGTGTCTCCGGAGATGGCCGTCCGGCTATCCAAGGTGGTCGGCAGCACCCCCGGTTTCTGGCTCCGCTTGCAGATGAACTACGAGTTGGCACAAGTCGAACAGCGCGCAGATGCGATCGAGGTCAATCCGATTTCGGGACGTGCCGGCTGATCGGCTCGTGAAGAGAGACGGCAAGCTGCACGCCCCGCGCGAACGTTGACGGATTTCGTACTTTCGACTTTCGACTTCCGGCTTCCGACTAACCCGCCGCCGGCCGGTACGTCCCGAACGCCCAGAGATTCCCTTCCAGGTCGCGGGCCGTGTACTCGCGCGAGCCCCAATCGGTATCCGCCAGCGGCCGCACGATCTCCGCGCCCTCGGCCACGGCCCGCTCGTAGTGCGCCTCGATTCCATCGAGGGCCACGTACAGCCCCTGGGTTCCAATCGACCCTTCCCACGGATTCTCCGGGTTGGTTAGGTCGCGCGCCGTGGTCGGCATGATCACCCCGGCCCCGAGACGCAGCTCGACATGGGCGTACGAGCCGTCGTCGTTTTTCATGAGCTCAAGTGGCTCGAAGGCGAAGACGCGGCAGAGCCAGTCGATGGCTGCCCCCAGATCCCGGTAGCCCAGAATGGGGTACATGGTGACCTGGCCGACCTCTGTGCGTGTTGCTGTTTGCATGGCACTCCTCCTGATTCGGGGAGGCGTCACATCGACGCCGTGGAGGTCAGGTTAGTGATGCGCACACGTGTTCGTATTGGAGATTTTTGACCCCCGGGGCGAGGTCGCGGCGTTCATTTGAAGCCGGCTGCCCCATGGGTTGCGTCGAAGGCCGCGAGGAGGCGGCGCGGAGCGCGCGCCCGCCACGCGTCGATGAGCACCTCGCGCAATTCGTCGGCGTCGATGGCGGCGAGGCGGACGAGCACCGACGGATGCCCGTCATAGTGAGGCAGGGTGAAGAAGACCTCCGGCTGGGTGGCGATAAGGGCCTCTTTCTCGTCTTCGTCAGAGACCCAGGCGACCATGACTTCATCCTCGTCGCGCAAGCGCGCGAACGCCTTGCCTTTGACCCGAAACCCCGGTGTCCCGTAGAGCGAGCCCTCCGTCGTCTCGGGCAGGGAGAGAGCAATCCGCCGCACGTCCGCAATGGTGGCCATTGTCGCGCCTTTCGTGGGAAGAATCCCCTGCCTCGTTGCCGCCTCGCGTGGCCCTGAAGGACCACGCTGACCCAACGGAAGGACCCTGAAGGGCCCTGAAAACCGCGTCGCTCCGCCAGAAATGCACACGCCAGCCCCGTTCACGGGACTTCCCGTTCGGGCAGCGTGGTCCTTTGAGGGCCACGCGGAGGCGGCGCGGTGGCCGAGGAACCCACCCGCCCTATCCCCCAATCTGCCCCAGATACCGCTCCGCCGAGCGCTGTACCGCCCCCTTCGCATCGGCTGCCACCACGCTTCCCGACCACCCCCCATACAGCCGGTCGAACGGATACGGCTCGACCGCGGCCACGATGCGGCGGATGGCATCTGCCCCCAGCGGGACCATGTTCGGGTAGCTGTACATGAAACTCACCCAGCGCCGATCGGCAGCCACCTGAATGGTGTCCCCGGTCAGCAGCGCCCCCGCCCCATCAGCCCCAGCCGGCCAGTGCAGCACGCAGCTCCCGGGGAAATGCCCGCCGCAGCGAACCAGCGTCAGCCCGCTCCCCGGCAGCGGGTCGGCCGTCTCGCCCTCCCAGAAGCGGATCGCGTCGTCGGGCCGCATCACCCACTGCCGATCATCGGCATGAATGGAGATTGGCGCATCGCCGAACGCCCGGCTCCACTCCACCATGCCGGTAAAAAAGTGTGGATGGGAGATGGCGATGGCCGCCAGCCCGCCCCGCTCCTCCACCGCCGCGACCGTGGCCTCGTCCAGAAAGCTGATGCAGTTCCAGAGCACGTTGCCGGCCGGCGTTTCAATCAGGTGCGCCTGCTGACCGATGGCGACACGCGGCTCGGTGGCGAACCCGGTCAACCCAGGCTCGATGGTCTCGATCTGGTTGCGGTGGTCCTGGCCCAACGCCTCGAGCGTTGTCCAGCGCTGCCCATCGTGGCCGATGTACTGGCGATCGTCCTCGCAGATGGGGCAATGTGCCGGCGGGTCTGCACTTGGCGCGAACTGGGCGCCGCAGGTGACGCAGATGGAGCACTCCATCGGATTCCCTCGTAGAAACGTCAGTCGGCGGCGAATCCGCCGCCCCCGGCCAACCTCCGCCGCACCAACCCCTCCGGCGTGTCGCCAGCGAAGCGGCGAAACTCGTGGATCAGGTGCGCCTGATCGGCGTATCCGCATGCCTGCGCCACCTCGCTCCACCGTGGAGCGTTCCTCCCCAGGAGCGCGACGGCATCCTGGAAACGGATCAGCCGTGCCGCCTGCTTCGGCGGCACGCCGACCTGCTCCCGGAAGCGGGCAATCAGCCGTTTCGGGCTCCAGCCCAACTCCTCCCGCAATGGGGCGATCGCCGCTCGTCCGCCAGACGCGATGAGCTGTCGCCAGACCCAGACAACCTCGGGGGAAGGGGCGCGACCGTCACGCACGCGAGGGGCCAGCGCGTGGTCAAGCGCCGCGAACCGATCCTCCCAGCTCGGGGCGTTCAGCAGGCGCTCCCCAAGATCGGCGGCCCAGGAGCCGAACAGTTCATCAAGCGAGACCGATCGATTGACCAAGTCATCCATTGGCTGCCCCAATAGCCGGTACGCGCCGAGCGGCGACAGGCGCAACTCGATCCCTTCCTGGCTACCGGCCGTCTCGGTCAGGGTGTACATCTCGTGCAACCCTGCGACGAATCCGCCCCCACCTGAGACCACGCGGGGCTCCACCCCGGGTTGCGCGATCCGCAGCGGCTCGCCGAGATTGATGATGAAGACGATCCCGGCCGAGGGCAACTCGCGCCGCCGCAGCGGTCCCTCGGTGCGCTCGGCATACCCCCAGTACTCGCGGACTATCCTGCGCAGAGCGGGGCTGGCCGGACGCGGCACGAGGGCCAACCCGGCGCCTGCTGAGCCAGGAATCAACGCCTCGGATGGAGTTGCCGCGGTTGTCGTCATGTCCCTCCTGCCACCTGCCAGCATAGTGCCTCGTGTGCCCGCGGGCTACCGGGCCGTATCCTTCTCGGGCATCCTCATGCGCTGATCCGCTGTTGACCGGTGGCAGGGGCTTCATGTCGACTTCATCCGCCGTCGTCACCATGAATCGGCTGGCAGAGAAGCGGGGGCGAGGAGCGCTGGCGCGTGCGAATCCTGATCGTCGAAGATGAAGCGCGCCTGGCCTCGTTGCTACGGCGGGGGCTTTCCGAAGAAGGCCACGCCGTCGACCTCGCGGCGGACGGCGAGGAAGCGCTGGCCTGGGTCGACGTCGGCGACTACGATGCCCTCGTGCTCGACATCTTGCTGCCCGGTATCGATGGCCTGGAGGTCTGCCGCCGGTTGCGGCGGCGGCACGTGCGCACCCCGATCCTGCTCCTCACGGCGCGCGACACCGTCGCCGACCGGGTTACCGGGCTCGATGCCGGCGCCGACGATTACCTGGTCAAGCCGTTCGCGTTCGCGGAGCTGACCGCGCGGCTACGCGCCCTGGCGCGACGCCCGCCCGACACCCACGATCCGGTCCTCGCCGCCGGTGACGTGCGGCTCGATCCCGCGGCCCGCCGGGTGTGGCGCGGCGAGGCAGAGCTCCCGCTTCCCAACAAGGAGTTCCGCATTCTCGAGTACCTGATGCGCCACCCGAACCGGGTGCTGACACGGCCGATGATCGCCGAGCACGTCTGGGACTACGACTTCCCGGAAGCCGCCAACGTCATCGACGTCCATGTGCGTCAGCTCCGCAAGAAGCTCGCTGAGCCCTATCCAGGCGGGCTGATCGAGACGGTGCGCGGCGCCGGCTACCGACTCCGCGTCGACCCGTGACCGTTCGCCGACTGCCGGTGCGCTGGCGGCTCACCCTCTGGTACGCCGCGCTGCTCGCGCTATCCATGGCGATGTTCGGTGGGCTGATCTACGTGGTGCTGCGGCAGGAGCTCTACGACAGCTTCGACGAGCAACTGCTCAACCAGGCGGCACTGACCCTGGCGTCTGTGCGCGTCGAAGACGGGATGCCTCGGCTGGAGCCGGAGGTGGCCAATGTCGCGGACGGCGAGTACTTCCTGCGCATCTTCGCCGCCGATGGGCGCGTCCTGCTGGAAACCGGCGGCAATCCCACCGGCGTGCCAGTGGATCCGGGTATCGTCGACGGCGCCCTCGCCGGCCGCACCGTCTACAGCGCCGCCCCGGATGAGGACGGCGAGACGCTGCGGCTCGTCTCCATCCCCGTACGCCAGGGTGGCGCTGCCGCTCCCGTCGCCGGCGTGCTCCAGGTCGGTCTGGACCGCAACGAAATCGACGAACCGCTGGCCGGCCTGCTCGGCGCGCTGGCCATCGCTGGACCGCTCGTCCTCCTGGTGGCCGCTGCCGGTGGCTATCTGCTCGCCGGGCGCGCCCTGGTCCCGGTGGCGACCATCACCAAGCTTGCCGCTGCCATCGGCCCCGACGATCTGGGCGCGCGCCTGAATCTCGATCTGCCCGACGACGAGCTCGGTCGGCTCGCTGGCGCCTTCGATCGCATGCTGGCCAGGATCGACGAGGCCTTCGCGCGGCAGCGGCGCTTCACCGGCGATGCCGCCCACGAGTTGCGCACCCCGCTCAGTCTGTTGCGTGGTCAGATCGACCTCGCTCTGGCCCGCCCGCGCTCCGCCGCCGCGTATCGCGAAGCGCTGCAAGGGCTCGACGCCGATCTCAACCGCCTGACCGGTCTCGTCGGAGCGCTCCTCACCCTGGCCCGCGCCGACGCCGGCCGGCTTGCCCCGGAGCGGGCGCCGTTCGACCTCGCCGACACCGTCGCGGCAGTCGGCGAGCAGTACGCGCCGGTCGCCGCGGAGGCGGACATCACGGTGCTGCGCGAAACGACCCCGACGCCGGTTGTGGCCGACGAAGATCTCCTCGTGCAGCTCCTGGTCAATCTCGTCGACAACGCGCTGGCCCACACCCCACCCGGGGGGCTTGTGACCCTGGGCTGCCGCGCAGAGGACCGGCAGGCTCGCCTGTGGGTGGCCGACAGTGGCGAGGGGATCGCCCCGGAGCATCAGGCTCGCGTCTTCGACCGCTTCTACCGCGTCGATACTGGCCGCACCCGCCACCGAGGCGGCGCCGGACTCGGGCTGGCCATCTGCCAGGGGATCGCCGAGGCGCACGGGGGCAACATCACCCTCACCAGCGCCCACGGCCGCGGGGCGCGGTTCGAGCTGACACTACCGGCCGGTCGGTAGTCTGCCAAGCTCATCTCGACTTCATTCGCCCCCTCTACCCTCATGCCTTGCAGCCGACTGGGCTGCAGGACTGTCCGCTCCAGCATCGGGGCACAAAAAAATCGAGGTGTTGCAATGACCAAGCGGCGATGGCTGGCTTCCTTGGCAACCAGCATCCTGCTGACCGCGGGGGCGATCACGGCGCCCGCGGCCGGCGCGACCCACGAGGACGATGTGGACGACGGCGCCGACGTGGCCATTTCCGGCTCCGCTCTCGAACGCGCCAGCGCGGCCGCACTCGATTATCTCGGCGAAGGTCGGATCACGGACACGGAGGTCGGTGACGAAGAAGGCTTCTACGAAGTCGAGGTGACCCTCCCCGACGGCACACAGGTCGATGTCCATCTCGACGAGGACTTCACCGTGCTCGGCGAAGAAACTGACGGCGCCGAGGACGACGAGGAGTAGGAAGAGCACCCCTCACCCATCCCCTCGCCCTGCGCGCAGGGAGAGGGGCTCGTTGCGGCTGGCATCGCACCAGGGACTGGCTCCCTTCTCCCCGCGTACGGGGAGAAGTGCTGGGGATGAGGGGTGTTCGGGGAGGTGAGGTCCGGACGCCTTTCATCCTCCGTCAGTGGCAATCCGCGCTGCCGGCATCGGTAAACGGGCGCCACTGGGGCCGATCTGGCCGAGACGCTGCCGGCACGAATGCCCAGTCGTACCCGGTCGGCCGCAGCGTCAGCGCCAGCACCCCGAACGTCCTTGACTCCCGCACCTCGCTCGTCTTGAGCGACCGGCCGAAGCCGTAGAGGCCGGCGCCGCCGGTGCCGACCACGAACTGCCGGATACCGTGTCTACGATCGGGTCTGCCCTGCGGATCCTGGGGCGCGAACCGCTCGTAGTTGTGCTCATGGCCAGAGAGCACGATGTCGGCGCCGGCGGCGTAGAGGATCTCCCAGGCGGGCTTCATGGCCTCATCGCCGCCGTGATGCTTCCCGGAGCTGAAGAGCGGATGGTGCCAGTAGGCCAAGGTGCACGTTGCCGAGCCGGCGATCAGATCCCGCCGCAACCATCGCGCCTGGGGTGAGTTCGCCCCGCAACCGCCGACCTCGACGCAGTTGGAGTTGAGGACGACGATGTGCCAGGCGCCGTGATCGTAGCTGTAATAGCCTTTGCCCCGCTCGCCGGCCGCACCTCCAAAATAATCGAAATACCCCTGGCCACCGCTCGTTCCGTAGTCGTGGTTTCCCGGCGCTGGCCGAGTCCGTGACTTCACCCGGCCCCAGGTCGGGTCGTAGCAGGCGGCGAACTCCTGTTTCGAGCCGTTGTCGTAGACATGGTCGCCAAGCGTGGCGATGGTCCCCGCCATGCCGCGCACCAGCGCGGCGGTGGCCTCATCTGACCGCGTGCCGCAGTCGGCGATATCCCCAACCGCGATCAGAACCGCGGTCCCCCGGCTCCCCATCCGGGCGCCATGCCGCGTGGCGCCGGGCGCAGCCAACGTCGGCGCCGAGACTCGCTCCGCATCGCCGATGGCGGGGGCGCTGAAACCGCCAACCAGCGCGCCGGCCAGCACGATGACCCAGAGAACCCCGGTACGGTGCGTTGCATTGCCACATCCTCGCCATCGTCCCATAAGGTTTCCCTTCCGTAGCCCGCCTCCACGCCGGCGTAACGGCCTGCGCGGGGACCACGATGACACCATCGCGTGAACCTGGGATGAAGCCGCGACGCCGTCGCGGTGGTTCATCCCCACTTCATCGCCGCCGTCCAGCATGGCCACGTCGGCTGGCGCTCGACCGCCAGTGACCGCACAACCGATCGGAAAGGAGAACCGGCCATGTCCCGTCGCGTATTCGCCATTATGGTCATCGCCGTGCTCGTCTGCAGCGGATTGGGCGCCACCCCACTGGCGGCTCAGGACGAGAACGCCGCCGTTCCCGACGACCTGACCGCGACCGTCGACAACTCCTTCTTCCCGCTCACACCGGGATCATCGCGGCGCTACGAAGGACAGGAGGTCGATCCCGATACGGGCGAAACCGTCGAAACCACCGTGCGCGAACGGGTCTCCCCCGTGCCCGATGAGGTCGCGGGCGCCCCGGTGACCGTGCTCGCGGTGCAGGAGTACGACGACGGCCAGCTCACCGAAACCACCAGCGACTACCACGCCCAGGGATCCGACGGCACGGTCTACTACCTGGGCGAGGACGTCAACATGTACGAGGACGGCCAGTTCGTCAGCCACGAGGGCGCCTGGCTCGCCGGCGAGGGGAACAACCAGGCGGGAGAGTTCATGCCGGCCGACCCACGCGTCGGCGACCGCTTCGCCCAGGAGCAGGCCCCCGGCATCGCCGAGGACATCTCCACCGTCATCGCCGTCGATCTGACGCTGGAGACGCCGGTCGGCACGTTCGACGGCTGCATCAAGACGCAAGACCTCAACCCGCTGGAACAAGCCATCGAGCACAAGTATTACTGCCCGGAGGTCGGTCTGGTCCGTGAGGAAAACGCCAACGGGTATCTCGACCTCGTCACGTACACTGGCGGCTAGCCGCCCCCCGCCCGGCGCCCGCTCCTGGCTGAGCGGGCGCCCGCCGCAGGTCCGGCGCCAGGCGTGGCGACTCCTGGGCCTCATCTCCGCATGCCCCGCCGGGGAGTTCGGCAAACAGCGCCGGGTCGGGCAGCGTGCCGTCCAGCCGCTCCCACCACATGTCGGTGATGTCCGGTCGGTACTTTTCCGGTATCCCGTGCCGATGCGCTATCGTCTGCAACCCCAGGTGCATCAACTCCCGCCCGTAGGGGAGGTGGCGCAGGATGTTCGCCATATGTATGTGCCGCTCGTGGTTGAAATTCGGCATCCGCCCGGCGAGAAAGGTGTCAATCGCGTTGCGGTACAGCCGCTCCACGCGCAGCGACTCGATCGTCCGCTTCATCTTGCCGCTGGCGGAAAAGCTGGGGCTGGTCTCATACGGATTCCGGGTGATGATTTTTCTTGTCGCGGGCGGCGCGGGGGCGGGAAGGGTGCGAAGGATGCGAAGAATGCGAAGGGTACGAAGCCCGGCGGGGCGGTGCCTTGGCCCGGCGTCCACCCGGAATCCGTATCAGTCGAACTCAGGGTGCTCCTCCGGTCTCGATATCCCGCGCGAAGTGATCCGGCAATCCCTCGGCCGCGCGGATCGCCGCCGCCATGGCCGCCACGTCGTAGGGCGCGCGCCGAATCTCGACCTCGACCGGCTTCCCGGCCTCCAGCGTGAACAGCGCCCACGCCGCCCGCGGGTCGCCATCCTTCGGTTTGCCCACGCTGCCGTCGTTGACGAAGAAGACGCCCTCGATCTCGCGCACCCACGGCTTGTGCGTATGCCCGAACACCAGCACGTCGGCGTCCGCACCCTGGGCGATGCGGACCAGGCTGCGCGGGTCGCGATCTTCGAACAGGTACTCGTTCATCCGCCGCGGCGAGCCATGCACCAACCGGAACCGCACCCCTTCCGCCTCGAAGCGGATCTCCGGCACGAGCGTCCGCAGGTATGCCTTGATCTCCGGGATCGTCTCGGCCCGGGTCCAGAACAGCGACTCCTGCCCGCGCGCCTCCTCCTCCGGGTCCTTGAACGCGCAGCCGCAATCGTCCCGGTCGAACCCGACCCCGTCGTCGTAGTTACCCATGATCGTGGGGATACCCCGCTCGCGAACGAGCGTGATCGTCTCGTTCGGCCGCGCGCCATAGCCGACCAGATCGCCCAGGCAATAGACCGCGTCCGGCCGCTCCGCGTCGATGGCGGCCAGCACCGCCTCCGTCGCCGCGCTGTTGCCGTGCAGATCACTGAAGATGGCGATGCGGATGGTCATTCCTGGCTCATGCCTCCTCTCGGCTCGAAAACCTGCGTATTGACATCGGGGCACGACGGGTGTAATGTGTACGTACGCCAAACGCGGACGGGAGCAATCCCCGAAGCGGGCGGCGCGGCAAACGCCGACGGGGCTGGGGTCAAACCCGGACTTGTCGGCGTTTTGCTTTGCGCGCCGCACATCGAGTCAGTATGGGGCACGTCGGAATCGAATCGGTTAACGCCGTCCAGACACTCCCTCAGCGGCGCAGCCAGACCCGCATCGGTCCCGGCTCCCGGTTTGCCCAGGTGTGGTAGGGGATGGCGGTGAGCGTCGTCGCCTCGCGCCGCGGCGGAGACGCATCGGCCAGGGCATCTCGGTAGAGTGCGTGGCGCCAGCTCTCGGCGGCAGGCATGAGCGTGGCGTCCACCTCCAGCGCCACCACTCCACCCAGCACATCGGGGCGGTCCACCGCCCGAATCGCCACGTCTTCCGGCAGTTCGACTTCGCGCAAATCCACGCCGGGGTTGTCGCTCTGCTCCATGCAATAGAGCAGCGGGCCGCGCATCAGCGCCACGCGGCCGTTGTTCTCCTCCACCGCGGGGTGGCTCTCCACCTGCCGCACCGGCATTGGCAGGGAGAGCGCGACCGTGTCGCCCGCTCGCCACCTCCGCCGCACCTCGGCATAGGCGCCCGGCGTGAGAGGCGGCGGCGCCGGCTCGCCGTTGACCCTCAGCGCCGCGCCGTCGCCGCACCATGCGGGAATGCGCAGCATGAGTGCGAACTCGCCTTCACCCTCGACCTCGATCGTGATCTCGCCGTCCCACGGGTATCGCGTGTGCTCCCGCAACGTGACCTCCGCGCCGTCTGCGAGGGTGACGCGGGCCGTACCCGCCACGTACTGGTGAACCCAGATCGCATCGCCGGCGACCGCGTAGAGATAGCCCCCCAGGGAGGTCAGCGTGCGCGCCACGTTGGGAGGGCAGCAGGCGGTGCCGAACCAGGCCTGACGGCGGTGCGAACCCTCGTCGGCCAGCGGGTTCTGGTAGAAGTAGGTCTCCCCGTCCAGCGAGACCCCCGGCAGGATCGCGTTGTAGAGCGTCAGCTCGATCAGGTCCGCGTAGCGCGCGTCGCCCTCGATGAGGAGCATGCGCCAGTTCCACATCACACTGCCGATGGCGGCGCAGGTTTCGGTGTAGGCCAGGGCATTGGGCAGTTCGTAGTCCTCGCCGAACGACTCCCCCTCGTAGCGCGACCCGATGCCTCCGCTGACGTACATCTTGTGGGCCGTCATGCTCTCCCAGAGCCGATGCAACGTCTCGCCCAGCGCGGGTTCGCCGGTTTCGGCGTAGATGTCGGCCGCGCCCGCGTTGAGATAGACCGCGCGCACGGCGTGGCCGACGATCTCGTCCAGGTTGCGGAAGGGTTGGTGGTCCTGGTGGTACTTGGGTCCGAAGCGGCCGAAGGCGTCGCCGAGGATGCCGTGGCCGCGGACGTCGAGGAGGAAGCGCGCCAGATCGAGGTAGCGCCGCTCGCCGGTCTCGCGGGCCAGCTCGACGAGGGCCATCTCGACTTCCGGGTGGCCGTCGGTCGCGATCCGCTTCCCCTCAGACTCAAGGCCGAAGACGGCGTCGAGGTGGTCGGCGAAGCGGGTGGCCACCTCGAGGAGTTCCGGTGATCCAGTGGCGCGGTGGTGGGCGACGGCGGCCTGGAAGAGGTGCCCGGCGCAGTACATCTCGTGCTGGTCGAAGTCGGTCCAGCGCTCGTCAGCGTACTCCCGGGCAAAGTAGGAGTTGAGGTAGCCGTCGGGGCGCTGGGCGCCGGCGACAATGGAGACGACTTCGTCGACCATAGCGCGCAGGTCCGGGTCGGGGTGCGCGGCGAGGGACCAGGAGGCGGCTTCCAGCCACTTGTAGACGTCGGAATCGTTGAAGACCCGGCCCTGGAATGGCCCTTCCCGCTTCCCGGCGGCGCGGAGCAGGTTGTCGATGCGGCCGGTGTCCCAGAGGAGGCGGTACTGCGAGGGGAGGGTTGCCTCGCGGTTGCGGCGCTGCCGCGGCGCCCAGAACGCATCCGCGATCTCTACCGCATCGAGCGGGACGGGCCGCAGCCGCGCGAATGGGCTCCCGGACGTATCGACCACCACCGGCCGCGTTGCCGTCGAGACTGTCATCCGACCCATTCCTCCTTGGCGCCCCCCACGGGGAGGTGTCATTCTGAGCGTTAGCGAAGAATCTCGGCGCTGGCGAACGAATGCTCCCATGAGCCGAGATGCTGCAAGTTCCTGCGTTCAGCATGACACCCGTGTTGGGTGGCTCAGCCTCCTACTTGAACGCCCCCGCCGTGAGCCCGCGCACGATCGCCCGTTGCGAGACGATGGCCAGGATAACGACCGGGATCATCATGGTGATGCCGAGACTGCTGATCAACTCCCACGGCCGGCCAAACGGCGACCGCGCCTGAAAAATCTCAGTGATGGCCACGCTGAGCGGCTTCGACGCCTCCGACGAGGAGAACGCCAGCGGGTAGAGGAGGTTGTTCCAGGCGTTGACGAAGTTGATCACCGTCATCGTGGCCAGGGCCGGGGCCGTCATGGGCAGCACGATGCGCCACAGGATCTCGGGCAGCCGCGCGCCGTCGATGACCGCTGCCTCCTCGATCTCGTACGGCACCTGCCGGATGAAGGCGACCAGCACCCAGACCGTGAACGGGGCCAGCACGCTGCTCATGATCAGCGTCAGCCCAACGATGGAATCGAGCAGCCGTAAATCGCGCAGCACCTGATAGAGCGGGATGATGGTCACGATCTCCGGCAGGGCCGTGGTGATCACCAGCGCCAGCAGGAGCAGATTGCGCCCGGGAACGTCGATGCGGGCGATGGCGTAGGCGGCCAGGAAGCAGGCGGCTAACGTGACCAGCGTAGTGGCGGTGGCGAAAAGAACCGAATTGGCGAAGTAGCGACCGAGCGGCACCTGCTCGGCCAGCCGGGCAAAATTCTCCAGCGTGGGCACGGTCACGTACTGGGGCGGAACGGTGAAGACATCCCCCTCGCGGGAGAGGGCCGACTTCAGCATCCAATAGAACGGGATGAGCACGATCAGCGCGAAGAGGGCGACGAGGATGTAGAGCCACCACGCGCCTCCTCCTCCTGCCTCCCGCTTCACAGCACCACCTCGCGCCGGCGGAACCAGATCAGCCCGAGCAGCCCGATCACGGCGACGATTCCCATCAGTATCATGCTCACCGCCGAGGCCACCCCGTAATTGAAGAAGAGCAGCCCCTCCTGGAAGATGCGCAGCGACAGCGTCACGGTAGCCACGCCCGGTCCTCCATTCGTCAATCCATAAATGAGATCGAACGCCGCTAGCTGCCAGACCACGAAGAACATCCCCTGGGCGATCAGCAGCGGCAGGATGAGGGGGAAGGTAATGGCCCAGAAGCGCTGCCAGCCGCTGGCCCCGTCCACCTTGGCCGCCTCATACAGATCCTCCGGCACCCCCTGCAACCCGGCCAGGAAGACGACGGCCATAAAGGGGGCGTTCTTCCAGACGTTGACCAGGATGAGCGAGAGCTGCGCCAGAAACGGATCGGCGAGCGGCGCAACCCGCTCGGCGAAGAGAACGTTGAACCAGTGCGGGATCAGCCCGAACTGGTCGTCCAGCAGCCAGCGAAAAGCGTAGGCGGCCACGATTGGCGGGATCGCCCAGGGGATGAGGTTGATGGCGCGGGCAAACCGGCGGCCACGAAAACGGGCGTTGAGCAACAGCGCCACGAGCAGACCGAGCACCAATTGCAACGCGGTGGAGCCGAAGACGAAGAGGAGGGTGAAGCGCACGGCGCCGCGCAACCCGGGGTCGTTGACGAGGTCGCGATAGTTGTCGACGCCGATGAACTCCGCGCTCCCGCTGAGGAGACTGCTGTCGGTGAGGCTCAGCCACGCCGTCTGCCCGATGGGGTAGGCGGTGGTGGCGAGGCGGAGGATGACGACCGGGGCGACGAGGAGGAGAAAAGTCAGATAGCGGCGCTGGGCAGGACGGAGCCAGACGCGGCGGGCGGCAGGGCTCGCCGGTCGGAGGGCTGGTGCGTGGGCTGTGGCGTGGTCTCCTTGCAACGGTGAACCCTCACCCCCCACCCCTCTCCCTGTGCGCAGGGAGAGGGGCTCCGCTTTGGAAACCCCGCGCCGGAACACGCCTTCCTTCTCCCCGCGCACGGGCGAGAAGGGCCGGGGATGAGGGGCGTTCCTACAACCCCTCCAACCGCGTCCTCGTCTGCTCCACTGCCTCATCCAGCGAGATTTGATCGCTCAAGTACGACGACGCGGCGTCTTCGACGGCGGCGACGGCCTCCACGAATTTCTCGTGGAACGGACGCGTGGCGATGGCCCCGGCATCGGAGTACATCTTCAGGTACGGCGCGATGCCATCCTCCCCGGCGACCTCCAGCACGGAGTTGCGCGCGCTCAGGTACCAGGTGTCGATCTGGGCCATGCGCCCGGCGTTCTCGATGTCGACGAGGAAGCTGACCAGTTCCTTGGCGGCGTCGACGTTGGGCGCGGTGCGTGGGATGCCGAAGCCCCAGCCCGCCGCGTAGCTGGCGCCCTCGATGCCGGCGGGGCCGACCGGGGGCAGGGCGATCTCCGCCTTCCCCTCCTCGTACCAGTCGGTCGCGGCCCGCGCCACGTCGTAGAAGAAGGGCCACTGGCGCATGAAGAAGATGCGATCGGCGGTGTAATCCTGGTTGATGGCGTCGTAGTCCTTCTGCAGGGAGGCCGGGTTGAGCACCTTGATCGCCGTGCATCAGGTCGTAGATGTATTGCAGCCCTTCGCGGTAGGCCTCGTCGGTCTGGAAGGGATCGCCGCCGGCCTGGCGGGTGATGTAGGCGACGTAGACGTTGAGGAAGGCGCCCTTGGCCAGACCGTCGCCGGAGGCCCAGATGCCCGCGCTCTCGTCGGTGAACTCCTCGCCCGAGGGCGGCGACTTCCTCCCAGGTGGTGGGAGCTTCCAGCCCCCGCTCGTCGAAGATGTCCTTGCGGTAGAACCAGTAGTTGGCCTCGTAGTTGTGGTGGATACGGAACGTCTCGCCGTTGTATTTGTCCCAGAGTTCGGCCATCTCGACCATCTGGGGCGGGTAGTCGTCATAGAAATCGGCGGGGATGATGTCGTCGAGACCGAGGAGCCAGCCGGCGCGGGAGAAGGTGGAGGCGATCTCGTCCTCGAAGTCGATCACGTCGTATGGGCTGTTGCCGGCCTGGATGGCCCCGGCCATCTGGGTGATGAACTCGTTGGGGGTGCCAGGCCGCGTCGCCACCTCGACCTCGATGCCGGTCTGCCCGGTGAAATCGAGCGTCTCCAGCACCTCGGTCATGGAATCGACGGCCCAGTTGCCAACGCCGATGGTGATCCTGGTTTGCGCCTTGACGTGCGGAGCGCGTCCCATCATGGCCCCGGCCAGCCCGGCCCCGGTCGCTGCCAGCAAGCGCCGCCGCGTCAGTTCGGTCTGCGTCTGCCTCTGCATCTCGGTTCCTCCTCAGGGAGATGATTCGCCATCGAATACCTCATCGGTGGAGTTGGTTGCCATGTGTGCGGTGTGGGGCTGTGGGCGGTGCACCTCCTCCACTGGGGTCGACGGAGCCGTGGTGATCCAGGTCGTGGCAATGGCGAGAGGAACGACCCAATCGGGGAGCGGTGGTGTGGGCGGCTTCGTGACGCCGGATGGATTGGGAAACTTGTTTTCCTCCGCCCCGACATGCTACGCATAGCCCCAATTGCTGTCAAGAGATGAGATTGCCTGCGCCGTACGGTGGGGACGGCCAAAGCGAAAGCAATGAAGCCGATGAGCGACGGACCGTCACGCACGCGAACCCAGCCGCCGACCATCCGCGATGTGGCGCAGGCGGCCGGGGTCTCCGTGGGCACGGCCTCCAAGGCGCTCAACGACCGCGGTCGGCTGCGCCCGGAGACGCGGGAACGGGTGCGCCAGGAAGCCGAGCGCCTCGAGTTCCGGCCGAACGATCTCATCAGGAGTCTGCTGCGGGGCCGCACCTTCACCGTCGGGCTCATTACCACCGACTATTTCGGGCGCTTCAACATGCCGGTGGTCGCTGGCATCGAGGACGCCCTCGGCTCCGCCGAGATCCTCGTCTTCCTGTGCAATGTGCGCGACGACCCGGAGCGGGAGCGCAAGGTCGTTTCCGCCCTGCTGGCCAAGAAGGTCGACGGCATCATCGTCATGGGCCGGCGTATCGATCCCCGTCCCCCCGTCCACGTTGGACAGTCGGGACCGCCGGTGGTCTACGCCTTTTCCCGGGTCAGCGATTCCGAGGCGCTCTGCCTGCTGCCCGACGATGCCCAGGGAGCGCGACTGGCCACGGACCATCTGCTGAGCACCGGACGGCAGCGCCTGGCGCACATCACAGGGCCGCGAAACCGGGAAGCGGCCGTCTCCCGGCACGAAGGTATGCGCGCCGTGCTGCGGGAACACGGTCGCGATCTTCCGGACCAGCACGTGCTCTACGGCGACTGGTCGGAGGCCTGGGGGTACGAGGCAGCCGGGCAGGTACTGGCCCGTGCACCCCAACATCGACGGCATCGCCTGCGGCAGCGACATCATCGCCCGCGGCGTGCTGGACGCCTTGCGCGACCACGGCCGCGCAGTGCCCGGTGACGTCGCCGTGGTCGGCTTCGACAACTGGGAGATCATCGCCAGCCAGGCTCGCCCCCCGCTGACGACCGTGGACATGAATCTGCACGGCCTGGGCCGTGACGCGGCGGAGCGGCTGCTGCGGATGGTCGAGGGAGAGCACGCCTCCGGCGTCGTGCGGCTGCCGTGCAGCCTGGTGGTGCGGGAATCGGCGTGACCGGGTCATACGGAATCCGGAAGATGCGCGTCTAGCCGCGGCGAATCTCACCCCTCGAACCCTTGAACCACCGCGGTGAGAGAAACCGTTGTCGCGGCAATTGTGGTGGGCATCTGCCGCATGGTGCCTTGTCCTGTCGAGAGCCTGTCTCAGATGTGGCAAAGGCCCTCTCACTCCTTCGTCATTGTGTGCCTTGACAGGCATATAACCCATTGGGCATACTAGGCCAATGCAGTCGACCTTCGCCGTCCTGGCCGAACCGAACCGCCGCCGCATTCTGGACGAGTTGTGCCAGGGTGAGCGCAGCGTCGGCGAGTTGGTGGAGAGCCTCTCGCTGAGTCAGCCCGCCGTCTCCAAGCATCTGCGCGTGCTGAGGGAGGCGGACCTGGTGGCCTCGCGGGTCGACAAACAGCATCGCCGCTACCGGTTACGGCCGGGGCGGCTGGCGGAACTCGATGCCTGGTTGGCGCCGTACCGCCGCTTCTGGGCGGAGCGGTTGGATGCCTTGCAGGCCCATCTCGATGAGGAGCAGGCGTGATACAGCAAACCGATCAGACGGAACGCTCGCGCTACGGCACGGTCCACGAGCACGCGGACGGCTACCAACTGCGGTTCGAACGCCAACTGCTCCATCCGGTGGAGAAGGTCTGGGCCGCGTTGACCGACCCCACGCAGTTGGCGCAATGGCTGGCGCCGGGCGAGATGGAGCTGACGTTGGGAGGGCGGGTCTATCTCGTCTTCACTGACGGCGACGGCGTCATCGACGGCCGGGTGACCGCAATCGCGCCGCCCCGGTTGTTGGAGTTCACCTGGACGAATAAGGACGACAATTTCGGCATCGTGCGCTGGGATTTGGTTGCCAACGACGGCGGCGCCCGACTCGTCCTCACCCACACCGTCCCCGAGGCGGCCCGCGGATTTGGTCTTCCGATGCTGGCCGGGTGGCATTCCCTGCTCGAGAAGTTGGCGGACCTGCTCGACGGCCAGCCCATGTCCGTCGCGGGGGACCGCTGGCAAGAGCTGCACGACGACTACGCCCGGGTGGGTGTGATGAGTACACGACCTGGAAAAGAAGGAGACAGCAGTGTTGACGAAGCATAGGACCGGGACACGTGACGAGTGGCTGGCGGCTCGGCTGGAGCTGCTCGAGCAGGAGAAGGAGCTCACGCGGCGCAGCGACGAGGTGGCGAAGCGGCGGCAGGAACTCCCCTGGGTCCGCATCGACAAAGCGTATCGTTTCGAGACCGACGAGGGGAGCGCCTCGCTGGCCGACCTATTCCGCGGGCGCTCGCAGCTCCTCGTCTACCACTTCATGTTCGGGCCGGACTACACCGTCGGCTGCCCGTCCTGCTCGGCGATCGCGGACGGATTCAACGGGATCGTGACGCACCTGGCCAACCATGACGTGATGCTCTCGGCGGTGTCGCGGGCGCCACTGACGAAGCTGCAGGCGTACAAGCGGCGGATGGGATGGACGTTCCCCTGGGCGTCCTCGTTCGGCGGCGACTTCAACGTCGACTTCAGCGTCGGGTTCACCGAGGAGCAACAGCGCGAGGGGGGCATCGAATACAACTTCCGGCGCGAGGCGGCGTGGCAGCCGCACGAGGGTTCGGAGAACGGCGACGAGGGGGGCGAGGCCGAGATCGCGGCCATGACCGGAACCGACACGGCCACGTTCACACGCGAGCGGCCAGGCATGAGTGCCTTCGCGCTCGAGGACGGCGTCGTCTACCACACCTATTCCGCCTATGCCCGCGGCGTCGACGGTCTCTGGGGCATGTACCAGTGGCTCGACCGCGCCCCGAAGGGACGCAACGAGACGGGCGTCTGGTGGCGCCGCCACGACGAATACGAGAGCGCTAAAGCGCCAACCGCATATCCGGCCAGCGCCGGGTGTCATCAAGACCCGGAGGTCAACTGATGGTAGATCAAGCTCCAGTCGAAACGACGAATCTCGGCCCAGGCTCAAATTGGGATACGCCTGCCGACGACCCCGCGATCCCGTGGAGCCGGGTGCGCGATGCGCTCGCGGCCCCGTCGCCGCCGGACCACCCGGGCGGCTACTTCCCCAGCTACCTCGCCACCGTCCGGCCGGACGGCCGCCCGCACGCCACCGCCGTCGGCATCCGCTGGTACGACGGCGACGTGTACTTCTTGAGCGGTCCTGGCGCCCGCAAATCGCGCAACCTGGCGGCCAACCCGGCCTGCACCATCGCCATGCGCCTGCCGGACGGGCTCGACCTGGTGCTCGACGGCGAGGCGGCTCCGGTCGACGATCCGGCAATCCTGGACGTCGTCGGCGACTTGATTCGGCAATCCGGGTGGCCGGTCGAGCTCACCGCCGGTGGCTTCACGGCCCCGTTCGGTCCCTGGGGCGGTGGTCCGCCGCCGTGGCCGCTCTACCGCTTCGTCTTCCACACGGCGATCGGCCAGGGGGAGCCGGGCGGCACTCGCTGGCGCTTCGCGCGCTGACCAGCGCAACAGAACCTCGACCTGCCTTCGGCAACGATCGCGTCCTGGAGCGGTGCAGCGAGGAACGAGGGGGTTGGCGCCAGCGGGGATCGCGATTGGCCCCGCCGGTGGTTTGCCCCCTCTACCTATAAAGATAAAGACGGATTGATACGGTTTCCGGATGATGAGATCCGCGTCGCCGCGACCGACTCTCACCCCCCAACCGCCGCCCAGAGGGCACCCGGCCCTGTGCGCAGGGCGAGGGGAGGCTTGCGGCCGCGCTCGCCCGACGTTCCGGCGGTGTTCATTCGGATTCCGTATGAGGGGGCAAAATGGGACACCTCGCCGCGGGACGTAAGATTGGGGCGGCCCGAATTGACCATAACGGCGAGTGGGGCCGGTCGCCTATGGCGCTGGGGCGAGCGAGCCACCACTTGCCGCGTCAAAGACGTGAATTCGCTCGGGATCGATATCGAGAGCAACCGGCGAGCCAACGCGCAGGTCCGTGTGCTTGTCCGTTTCGATGGCGACGAGGTTTTCGCCCAAGTGGGTGAAGACGATCGTCGACGAGCCCATCGGCTCGACCAAGGTGATCGCCGCCGGGGTGGCACCGGGCTGTTCGCCAAAGGCGAAATCCTCGGGGCGGATGCCCAGCACCACCGACGCACCCCGCGCGATGCTCCCCGCCCATCCCGGCAACCGGAATGAGAAGCCGCCCCCGCGAAGCTGGCCATCGGCCACCTCGGCCTCGAGAAAGTTCATCGGCGGGGAGCCCAGGAACCCGGCGACGAACGTGTTTGCCGGCCGGTCGTAAAGCTCCAGCGGCGTGCCGACCTGCTGCACCACCCCCTTGTCGAAGATGGCCACCCGGTCGGACATGGTCATCGCCTCCGCCTGGTCGTGGGTCACGTAGACGACCGTGGTTTCCAGGCGGTCGAAGAGAAGTTTCAATTCCGCCCGCATCTGCACCCGCAGCTTGGCATCGAGATTCGAGAGCGGTTCGTCGAGCAGAAAGAGGCGCGGCTCGCGCACGAGCGCCCGCCCGAGGGCCACGCGTTGCCGCTGCCCGCCCGAGAGCTGCCGCGGCTTGCGCTCCAGCAATTCCTCGATCCCGAGGAGTCGCGCCGCCCGCCCCACTTTCTGCTGCACGGCATCGCGCGGTTCGTGGCGAACCTTGAGGGCGAAGGCCAGGTTGTCGCGCACGCTCATGTGAGGGTAGAGGGCGTAGCTCTGAAAGACCATGGCGATGTCGCGCTCGCCCGGCGGGAGCCCGCTGACTTCCTGCTCGTCGATGAAGATCTCGCCCTCGGTCACGTCATCGAGACCGGCCAGCATATTCAGCGTCGTGCTCTTGCCACAGCCCGAGGGCCCGACCAGGGTCATGAACTGCCCGTCGGGAATATCGAGGTTGAGGTTCGTGACCGCCTCGACCTTACCGTAGCGCTTGCTTACCCCGTCAAATCGCACCGATGCCAAGATCGTGCTCCCGCCAGGTGGATGGTCATGGCATTCTGGAGCGCCACCACGCGATCCTCCCGACTGTAGGGGCGACGCCTGCGTCGCCCGGTCGGCCGCAGGCCGACAATGGACGCCCGGGGACCACGTTGTGGCCCTCCGGGCCACCGGGCGACGCCTGCGTCGCCCCTACAAACCCGGGAAGTCTTGGCCAATTAGGTAGGTTGGTCTTTGCGGAGCGCATCGTCACTCCTTCACCGCCCCCAGCGTCAATCCACGCACCAGATAACGCTGCACCGCCAGAGCGAACACCAGGACGGGCAAAACGGTGATCACCCCGAGGGCGGTCATCTGGTCCCACTGCGTCCCCTTGTCGGTAATGAACCCGGACATCACCACCGGCAGGGTCTTGGCGTTGATGCGCGTCAGCATCACCGCGAAGAGGAACTCGTTCCAGGCCAGCACCGCCGAGAGGATCGCCGTGGCGACGAGAGCCGGCGCCGAGAGGGGGAGGACGATCTTCCAGAACCGTTGCCAGGCGCCGCAGCCGTCGATCATCGCCGCCCGCTCCAGCTCGGGGGGGAGTTCTTCGTAGAACCCTATCAGCAGCCAGACGACGAAGGGGAGGTTGAAGGCGGTGTAGGTGACGATCAGGGCCGGCCGCGTATCGAGCAGGCGCAAATCGCGCAGGATCAGGAAATAGGGGATGGCGGTGGCGATGGCCGGGTACATGCGCGTGAGAAGCATCCAGAAGGCGAGGATGCCGTTCAGCCTGAACGGGAAGCGGGCGCGGGCCAGGCTGTAGGCGGCCAGCGCCCCGAGCAAGACCGCCAGCGCGGTCGAAGCCAGCGTGATGATCACCGAGTTGGTGAAGAAGTGGGCCAGATCCTGCTGCTGGAAGAGCACCCGGTAGCCTTCCAGCGTCCAGGTGTCGGGGAATGACGACGGGGGGATAGGCCAGGTAGTCGATCTGCTGTTTGAAGGAGGTCGTCACCAGCCAGAAGAAGGGCACGATGGTGATGGCGAGGGCGAGGGCGATCGTACCCCAGCGCAGCACCGCCCAGCCGACGTCGGAGGCGCGGGACCGCTGCCGGGCGCGCTGGGACCCGAAGGTCCGCGGCGACGCGTCTGGGAGGGTGGTGGCAGTCATCGGTTCATGCGGGCGATTCGGCCTCGCAACCGGATCATCACGATGGCGATAGCCACGATCACCAGCAGGAACATCCAGGATGCGGCCGCCGCACCGCCGATGTTGAAGTAGCGCAAGCCCTGCTTGTAGATGTACGACGAGAGCATCTCGGTGGCGTAGCCGGGCCCGCCGCTGGTCAGCACGTAGATGGTGTCGAAGACCTTGATGGCGTCCATGAAGCGCAGCAGGCCGGTGACCAGCAGGACCGGCATCAGCATCGGCAGCGTGATGAAGCGGAAGATCTGCCAGCGCGAGGCGCCATCGATCCGCGGCGGCCCGGAACGGCTCCCCCGGCAACGACGCCAGGGCGGCCGTGAGGACGATCATCACGAACGGCGTCCACATCCAGATATCGACCAGCATCACCCCGGCGAACGCCCAGCTGGGATCGACGAACCAGAGCACCGGCCCCAAGCCGATCAACGACAAGCAGGTAATTCACCAACCCCTTGTCGAAGAGCAGAATCCGCCACAGCACCCCGACCACCACTGGCGTCATGATCATCGGCACGAGCAGGATCGACCGCGCGACCCGGATACCACCGCCGCCGCCGGTCAGGGCGAGCGCCAGGGCCAACCCTAGCAGCAGCTCCACGGCGACGGTGCCGACGCCGAAGAGCGCGGTGTTGAGCGCCGAGGTGCGAAAGACCTCGTCGGCCAGGGTCGCCTGGTACTCGCCGAGCCCTACCCACTGCGGGCTGGTGTTCGGCTGGTTCATGAACCAGGTGTGGAAGCTCAGCCAGAGGGTGCGCGCCAGCGGGTAGACGCTGGTGAACGCGAGAAAGACGACGGCAGGCAGCAGAAGGAGCACGAATATCGGGGATTCGCTCCAGCGCGTCGCTTTGCGTGGAGGTCTTGCCGGGGTCGTGACGACTGCCACGTGATCGATCCTCCGACGGCCGGCCCTCACGCCTCTCCCCGTTCCCGGCTGCGACGGGAGAGGGAGTGCGCGGCCAGCTCCGTGGAGTTCGCTATCGCTGCCCGCGGGATTTGTGGCTCCGGCGAGATGCCTGCGTCGTCATTGCGGCGCGGGGCCTTCGACGTAGGGCGCCGTCGGTGGGTCCTGGTCGAGGAGCCGGTTCCATTCGTCGGCGATGGCCTGCAGGGTGGCCATCGGGTCCGCGTCCTGGTAGACGGTCTGCTCCAACTGCTTTTGCAGGACGTCCCAGGCGGCGGGGAACTGCGGGATGCGCCAGATCGGCTTGCCGTTTTCGATGGCGGCCAGGATCTGCGGATACTCGGGGTAGAGCTCGGTCAGCTCGGGGTCGGACCAGGTGGCGATTTGCGGCGAGCCGATACCGAACTCGAGGGCGAAGCGCTTGGCGTTCTCCGGCGTGGTGTACATCTTGATCCACTCCCAGGCCAGATCCTGTCGCGGCGACGTCGCGGGGATGGCCAGGTTCCAGAGGCTCAGCTCGGAGGGACCGGGGAACGGCGTGAGCGACCAGCGGTCGACGATCTGCGACTTCGATTCGGTCGCGGGCGTCGGCGCGAATGAACGACGGCCACACTTCGGACTGGGCCAGCTCGCCGGAGAGCACGGCGTTCATGTGCGTCGGGATGTCCCACCCCGGCATGCCTTCGGGGGCGTACTGGAGCGCGTCGCGCAGCAGCTCGATGGCGTTGACACCGGCCTCGTTGACGAAGGCCGGGCGCCAGTCTTCCTCGCAGAGCGGCTGGCCCGACTCCCAGTAGCGGCTGAGCCATGAGCCCTGGAGCTGCTCGCCGAGACCGGTCCAGGAGGCGCCGTAGATGCCGTCGCCGGTAAGCGCCGCGGCGTTCTCGTTGTACTGCTCCCAGGTTTCGGGGATGCTGACGCCGGCTTCTTCGTAGAGGTCGGTGAGGTAGATGATGCCCTCTGGCGTCGTTCGCGTTCGGGATGCCGTTGCGGTTGCCTTCCCAGAGACCGTTCAGTTGCCAGATGTTGGGGATGAAGTCATCGCCGCTGATGCCGTCGCGCGCGACGAATTCGTCCAGCGGGACGAGGTAGGGGGCGAACTCGCCGTCCCACTGGCCCGGCGACGTCGATCACGTCGTAGGCGCCGGTCTGGGTGATGAGGTCGTTGGCGGCGTTGTCGTGCAGGTTCTGGTAGGGGAAGGCGACGACCTCGACAGTGGCGCCGGTCGCCTCCGTGAACTCCGGGGCGATCAGGCGCGCCGCCTCGTCGTAGGTGCCCGACTGCATGTAGAGGACGGTCAGGGTCTCGCCCTGGAATCGGCGCGGGGCGAAGTACGGGGCGGCGAAGGTGGAGCGTTTCGCGGTGCTCGCGGCGATTGCGCCAGCGGCGACACCACCACCGGTTTGGACGAGCTTGCGCCGGGAAATCTTGTTCGTGAGACGCTTGTGGGACCTGTCCACGGGTGATCCTCCTTCGCTGCGCACGATTCGCAGCGGTTTTCCGCTTGATAGCCGTTTCGCTAATTGTCCCAGAAATGCCGTTCGGTTGTGCCTGGCCTTTCACGCTATCCGGAACGTGGCTGGCGGTGATAGGCTGGCGGCATGGACACCCCGCAATCCGCCGCCGCTACGGCACCGACCGAGCGCGAGGACCCGGCGATCTGGCGCGTCGACGACGAGTCGTGGGCGCTGCCGGAACCGATCCTCAAGCGCGGCAAGCCCCGCCAGAAACCGGGCCGCCCGCGCCGCGACGACCGGGCCGTCTGCGATGGACCGATATAGACCGCCGACCGGCCGTTAACGCGATCGACCGGCGAGACGGCGATGGACAGCACCCGCGCATCGGCCATCCCCGCCCCGACCGTCTCCCAGATCCCGCCGCCGTCGAGCGTGCGATACACGCCGCGGTCGAAGGTCCCGACGAAGATGCGCTGGGGATCGTGGGGATCGACGGCGACGCACTGCACGCCGCGCCCCTCCAGATTGAGGGTGACGTCGGCGCGCTCCCCGTCGAGGCTGTCGATCTGGGCGACGGCATCGCCGGTGGCGGCGTAGAGGCGGAAGGGGAACACGGCGGACCTCCTCGCGTTGAAAAGTCTCACCCAGCATAGCGGGAGGCGGTTACGAGGGTAAGATCGCGGTCTGAGCCGACCAGCGCAACGCGGACGATCAGGGGGCGACCGAAGCCGCCCCCTTGTCTTGTCCATTTCTCAGGACAGGGCCAGTAACCGAAAGTGGGCCGAGGGAAACGTCGGGCCAGTACGGACTGAACCCCAAGGTCGCCATGTCGTGGGGGGTCATCAGGCTCGTCCTCGTCCTCAACGGTCTTGGCTGGGCCGGTGTTGACGACTAAGAGCCTGTTGCGCAACGGTTCTGGGCTAGGGCGTGTCGGCAAGCGTCAGTACCCCCTCTTTTCGAGCCACCCTGCGAAGAGCAGCCCGCTCGGGAGGACCGCGAGCAGGATGGCGCCGGTGAGCATGATGTCCACTCCCGACGCGTCGCCTGCCGCGACGGCGACGTAGGAGGCCCCCGCTGCCAGCGTCAGCCACTGGACCCGGTGGCTGACGCTGGCAGCGAAGAGGCCGCCAAAGGCCACCAAGGCGCTGATCAGCGAGACGTTCACGTATGTGATCGCCCGCGCGTCCTCCGGGTCATCGCTGGGATGGCTCACCACGAGCAGCCAGAAAAGGAACATCAGCGCCAACAACGCCGCCTGCACCACCATGGCGGCGATGACGCAGCCCCGCCCCTCTGATCCCTCACTGCCCACGACCGGCCCCATCCTTCCCCTGTCCAAGACGCGCCCGATCCCTCGCCGCTCCGACCTTGAGGACGCGGCAATGATCCCCTCGGCGTCCAGTGTCGCCGCAGCCCACCTGCAGCGCCCCCGTACCGCGTACGGGTTTCGTGGGGGGATGGACGACGTCGCGGCTGGTCGCTTCGACACCACCCCTATGCGGAACATCGAGGTCATGGCGGGGTCGTCCTGCGGTTCACGGCGGGGCACGCGGTCCAAGCGATGGCGGCGTAATCTCGGAAGAGCCGATCGCTACGTGCCGGCGATCAGGTTGAGCGCCACGCCGAGCGCGATCAGCCCGAGCACGACGGCCAAGGCGAGTGTCAGGTAGGCCGCGATGCGCGCCTCGGCCTCGTGGCCCCCTCGATCGTACACCGCCGCCGCGATGCGGCGCCCAGCCTCGCGACCGGCCCGCATCCACCACGGGCGCGGGGCGGGGGGCAGGCCAAGGCATTCTCGGTAGCAATCGTAGGCCTCCCAATCCGTGGATTCTGCGGCGTCATTGCCCCAAAACCTGCATCTGTCCTCACACCACAGCGGGTCGTCCATGTGTGCTCCTCGCGGCGTTCACGCTCCTGCGGGAACCAACGGCATCATCGCGGCAGAGCAGGGCGTATTTGCCGGGTAGCACGGGGCGCTGAAGCCGGAGGCCGCCACGCCCATGTCGCCGGTCGGCGCAACGTTTAGGTCAGGAACCGGTCGTGCGCTTCACGGCGCAGGTCGCGGCGTGATGTCGTGCGCTTTCCCGATCGCCGACACGACCGCACCCTTGGTCCGGGTGCTGCCATCGCCAGACGTCAGGCTTCGCAACCTTCGATGGGGATCGTGCCTACGCAGTTGTTCGGCGTGTTCCCCGTGACCGTCGTCCCGCGCAGGGAGAAGGTGCCCGGGGATCCCGACCACCCGTGGTAGATGCCTCCCCCGTCGACCGCGGCGGCGTTGCCGGTTACCGTGCAATCCTCGATGATCATCTCGCGGCCGCCGCCAACGATCCCGCCGCCACTGTTGTACTTCGATGTATTGCCCGAGACCGTCGTGTTGGTGAGCTGGAGGACGCCACTACTGGCAATCCCACCGCCACCTTGATCCGCAATGTTGTCCTTGACCGTGCAATCGGTCAGCGTCACGGTGGTTCGAGAGTCTTGGCTGGAGATGCCCGCCCCGTCCGACGTGGCCACGTTGCGGCTCACCTCGACGCCGACCAGCGTCACGCGCCCGGCCTCGGGGTCGATCGAGGTCGCGCTGCCTTCGTTGTAGATGCCCGCCCCGCCCGGCGCGCGGTTCTCGGTCACTTTCCCCCCGCGCATGGTCAGGGTCCCGCCGTTGTGAATTCCTCCGGCAAAGATATGGGGCTGGCTGACGCAGCCGGTCACCGTGCAGTTGATCAGGGTCAGATGACCCCAGTTGATGATCTTGCCGCCGAATTCCAGATCCGGGTTGCGGGTGAAGGTGACGTCTTCGACCGTGACCTTGTCCCCCCAAACCGTCAGGGACGCGCCGTACCCGTACGCGTCGGTGTTGCGCAGCACGACGTCTCCGGTGGATCCGCAGCGGCGGATGGTGAGGTCCTTGTCGACCTCCAGACCCCCGCCGTAGCCCCCGGGATAGCCCTCCTCGTAGATGCCGGGCTCGACCGTGACGGTGGCGCCGTTGCGGGCAGCCGCAACGGCGGCGCTGATCGAGCGATGGCGGCAACCTTTGGCGCACACGGTGCACGGGCCTTGGGGCTTGTTGGGTTTCTTGTTGCCCTTCTTCTTGCGCTTCTTGGCCCCGGTGTCGGCCGCGGCGAGGAAAGCAAGCGGACCGCCGAGCGCCAGCCCGCCAAGCAGCCGCGCCAGTGACCTCCGCGAGCGTCCCGATTGGAGAGCGCGGCCGAGGTTTTCGAATCGGGCGTTGTCCATGGCGTAGTGACTCCGTCGATTACCCGCGCCGGCAACCGGGGCATCGCACGATGACCCGTTGCCGTTGCCGGCAGTGTCCGCAGTCCAGCATGGCTTAAATCCTACAAGCGACGAACGTTGAAGCCCCCCGTACCGAGTACGGGTTTTGCGGTTGAGGTGCGGACGCATCCCCGGATGGCAAGGGAACTAACCATTGCGTCTCCGATGCCGGTTGACAGGGACAGGTTCCATCTCACCGGTCGTGCTGCGCTTCACGGCAGACGATTCGGTGGCGCTGACGGCGGACTGCCCCACGAAGTCGGAGTTCGGGACATCTAGGTCAGGAAATGGCCGTGCCACCGACGCGGTCGCCCATCCCGGGCCTCATGCGGTGGTGCCCAGATATTGTGAAAGCCTGCTATATTCCCATGCATTGAGGGCACGCGTACAACCCGTGCTATTCTGGTCAGGAGGATAACGAATGAGCCGACAATCTGTACCCCGCCAGCCAAAGCGAACGGGGAGCACGCGCTACAACATCAAGCCCACCGGGGAGTGCGCCTGCGGTTGTGGCTGGCCCACGAACCTCGGCAAGTTCTGGTGGCCGGGCCACGATTCTGATGCCCTCCACGCCCTGCTCGCGCTCCGCTACGGGGATACCGTCGATTTCCTACACGCGCATGGCTACGGCCCCGGCCAAAAGCCCCTGCGCTTCCGGGATGCCGACGGCAACCCGCACTACCGCGAGGAAGGGGACGTGACCGAATGATCCGCGCCGCCATCGTTCTTGGGTTCGCCGTCGTCCTGTTTGGCCTGCCTGCGCCCGTTGCCGCCCAACAGACCAGCTACGCCGGTGCGATCCACGCCGGGCGCTGCGGAGATCTCGCTGGCGTCGTCGCCGACCTCAACGACGCGGTGATCGCTTCGGGCGAACGGAGTGGCCATGCCGAGGCGCTGCCCGCCGCCAACGCGTTCTCTACCGTTCCCGTTTCGCTCGACGCCCTCGTCGCGAACGACCACGCCATCGTCGTCGAACGGACGGGCGACCACCGGGTCGTGGCCTGCGGGGAGATCGGTGGGTTTCCCATGGATGATGGGGCGCTGATCCTCGGCCTTAGGGGGGCGTCCGACCCGGCAATCGCCGGCGTCGCCTACGTCGCTCCCGGCACCGACCCGGCGCAGACCGACGCGTCGGTTTTCTTCGTCCTACCGCTCGAGGAAGGTGCCCTCGAGTCCCCTGCGCAAGTCGGAGACGGCGACGATCCGCTTTCCGGCGTTGCGCCGGCAGATTCGCCAATCGCCTCGGACGACGAACGGTTCGCGTCGGGCGGACTCGGTCTTTCGCTTGTCGACTGGCAGTCCCTCCACGGACCCGGTGCGGATCCGCCCGGCTCCCTCGGGCTGTCGTACGAAGACGGGCAGTTCGACGCGCTTGCGTTCGACGACGGCAACATCCGCTGGCTGGAGGTTCGCTTCAACGTCGGCGTCTCGTTCGACGACGCCCGCCTACTCGCCGCAAATTACGCGCCCCCAGACGCCCAATTGATAGGCACGTACGTCGCCGAGTTCGGGCTGCCGGTCGACCTTTACTTCAGCGAATCGCTGGCGGCTCGGTTCCCGGACGCCGACGACTGGCCCGAAGCAGAACCGGGGCAGTTCATCGTGATCTACGGTCAATTCGGGCCGCCGGAAGGAACCGGGGACGTGACCACGCTCGTGATGGCGCTGGGCAACGCGCCGTGAGGCTTCGTGGAGCGTCTTGGGCGGCCTTTCGATATGATGAGGCGAAGTCCGCGCAACGAGGTTGGACGAGGGAGTCCGCAAAATGAGAGGTTTACGGTTTCGCCCATTGCACATCGTGTTGGCGGTCCTGTCGGCGATCCTCCTACTCGCGCCGACGATTGCCCTCCCGCGCCCGGTGTCCGCCCGACAGGCACCGAGCATTGCGGTGCAGATCGTCGACTTCGCCTTCGAGCCGGCGATGGTGATGATCGAACCGGGAACCACCGTCACATGGACCAACGCGGGGGATCGACCGCACACGGTCACCGCCGATGACGGGTCGTTCGATTCGGGTCGCCTCGACCCCGGCGAGCAGTACAGCTTCACCTTCGACCAGCCCGGCACCTTCACCTACGTCTGCGGGTTCCACCCCGAGATGCAGGGGAGCGTAATGGTGGGCGAAGCCCAATCCGACGACCTCGAAGTCGCTACCCCTGAACCGGGAAGTGAACCAGCCGAAGCCGCTGTTGCGGACGAAAGTGCGAGCGTCCCGTCGCTGCTGTCGGTGGCCCAGCAGGACGGACTGTCAGCCGCGCTCCACACGGGGGACTGCGCCGACATCGGCCCGGAGGTCGCCGCGCTCCAAGCGGCAGTCGTTCCGTCCAGCGAACGGGTCGGGTCTTCACGGTCGCTGCCGGGTGCGAACTCCTTCACCGCCGTGCCCGTGGCCCTCGACGCCATGCTCGCGGCGGACCACGCCCTCGTCATCGCCGGAACTGACGGAGAAACGCTGGCGTGCGGGGAGGTCGGGGGATACCTGACCGACGCGGGGGCGCTCATCGTCGGCTTCCGGTCCGAGCCGGCCTCCGGCCTCGGCGGCGTCGCCTTCCTCAGCCCGGCGGACGCCCCGGGCCAGACCAACGTGTCGCTGTTCCTCACCGGGGAGGCGCTTGCCGGCGACGCGGGCGAGGCGACCGAGGCCGCAGACGCGTCCCCTGCTCAACCCGAGGAGACGCCGGCTGCGTTGGACGAGGAGACCGACCAGCTACCCGTGGCCCAGCAACCGACCGCCGTCCCGACGGAACAACCCCTACCGACGCCCACCCCGGTGCCGCTGGGTGCGTCGCAGGACAACCCCGCGCCGCTCGGCACGACGCTGGAATCGCAAGGGTTGGCCGTCACCGTGAACAGCGCGTACTTCGACGTTGGGTTCGCCAACGCGATCCCACGCGGCGGCTACAAGGTGCTGATCCTCGACGTGACCTTCGCGAACGAGAGCGACGAGAACCGGGACTACGACGCGTCCCGCTTCAGCGGGATCGACGCGGAGACGGGGAACACCTACGACCCCGTCACCATCGACGATGTCGGCGTATTGCTCACCGACGGGACCCTCGAACCCGGCGAGTTCGTCTCGGGGACCGCCCTCATCGAGGTGCAGGAAACCGCGACGAGCGTGATCGTCAAGTACGACGCCGATATCTTGGGGGACGAGGAAGACCTGTACTGGTCCTAGCGCGGGCGTGGAGGGCGCGACCGATCCCTTCTACCCGGAGATGTGAGATCGGCTAGGTCCGCGCATCCAGGCAGACATCCCACGCAGGGAAGCGATCGCTTGCGGGGGCGACGCCAATGCCGATCACCAATTGGTGCGGGCAGTAAGTCGGCAGATCTACACCTCCGAGGCGTCCTTCGCCTCGATGTTGGCGCGGGGCCGGGGCGGGTGTGGGGCGGGCGCGGGCGGCTGGGCTGGCTGATCCGGCTGCGCGGGTGGGGGCTCGGGTTTGCCCGCTTGCCGGCCATAGCGCATCGGCGCGGCGGCGAAGACGAGGATGCCCGCCAGCACCATCACCACGCCGGCCACGTTGCCGAGCATGCCGCCGGCATCGGCGCGGGCGAGGACGAGGCCGCCCACGAACAACACCCCCGCGGCAATCCACCAGATCTTCGGCGTGCCGAGAATCATCGCTTCGCTCCTCTGTCGCGGGTAGTGTGCCAGAACCGGCGAGTCTAGCCGGCCCGATGCCCCGCCGGGCCCGCGCCGCTCGCGCCGCGCAATGGGCGCCCCGGATCGCTGCCCATCGCGCATCCGGGAGGGTCGCAGACATCCCCAACCCGCCGGTGGGTTCGTGCCTGGAGCGCGCCGCATGGTGTGGCACGCCTCCCAAGCGATGGGAAGCCGCGGCCAGAGGCATGAAAGGTGCTTGAGAACCGTAACCGAGACAGGAGGGTGACGCGATGCCTACTGGTGTTCAACGCGATCAGGTACAGCAGCTGGTTGACGCGGGCGCCCAGCTCGTCGATGTCCTGCCGCGAAAGGAATACGACGCCGAGCACATCGCCGGGGCGATCAGCATGCCGCTCACGACATTGGATCGGAGCACCGCGGCGAGGTTGGACGCGAGCCGTCCCGTGATCGTCTACTGCTGGGACCAGCAGTGAGACCTGAGCCCGCGGGCCGCGTCGCGGCTCGAAAGCCTTGGTATCAGGCAGATCTACGACTACGCGGCCGGCATGGCCGACTGGCTCGCCTCCGGCCTGCCGACCGAAGGCGGCAAGGCACACACGCCACGGGTCGGCCCGATCGCGCGCCAAGACGTGCCGACGTGCGCCCTGGGCGACCGCGTAAGGGACGTTCGCGATCGGGTGCGGGCCGCCGGCGGGGACGAGTGCCTGGTGCTCAACGACGACCGCGTGGTGCTGGGACGCTTGAGCGCCGCGGCGCTCGAAGGCGACCCGGAGGCGGTCGTCGCCGACGCGATGGAGCCGGGTCCGACCACCGTCCGGCCAGACGAACGGCTGGCGACGTTGCTCCAGAGTTTGCGCGAGGAGGACGTCGATCGCATGATCGTCACGACCTCGGACGGCCGGCTGGTCGGCATCGCCGACCGAGAGACGATCGAGCGAGAGCTCGCGCGACACGAGTCGGGGGAGGGCACAGGGGCGTGACCGCGGCACGCCCCGTCCGGCCGCCCGCTGCCCGAGTAGACGAGGCGCGGTAACAGGAGCGCGGCTCAAGACACTACACGTTCGGGCCGTAGCCTTGGCCCAGGTGCAGCCCGTTGCACTCGTGAAACGCACGGGGCGAAGCATCGTGGCGCCGGGTGGCGCAAGGAGGGGCAGATGACGGATCCGGTGGTCTATCGCTCGCGAGTGCGGATCGAACGGGTCAAGGGCCCGCTCCGCCGCGCCTACCTCCCGGCCAGGGACGACGCCGTTCACTTCGGCGTCCACTCCGAAGTCGCCGCGCACTATGGGGTCGATCCGCACGTCCATGCCCCGAACGCCACCACGCTCGACTACCTGGTCGCCGCGGCCGCGGGCTGACTGACCGGCACCTTCGGGGGTGCGCTGGAAGCGCGCCAGATACCTGCCGGCGAAGACGTCCTCTCGTCCGAGACGGTCGGCGAGATCGAGACCGAGGACGGCGTGCTCGTCGTCCGTCGCATCCACGTCACCTATGACCTGCGGCTGCGGCCCGAGCAGCGGGCGGCAGCGGAGCGCGCCCACGCCGTCCACGCCGACCGCTGCCCGGTCTACCGCACGATCCGGGGTTGCATCGAGACGACGACCTCCTTGCAGATGGAAGATCTGGAGTCGAGCGGGACTTGATGCACCGAATCGGGTAAGGCCCGGAGTCAGTACCGCTTGGCACGGGTTCGGCTACGGTCGGCAAGATCGATCCGTGGCGCGATCCCAAAGGAGTCTCTCGATGGCAACCTACGTTATGCTGACCCGGCTTTCGCCCGACGCGATCACCGATCCGAACCGGATCAAGGAACTCGGCCGGCGGGTGATCGATAAGCTCAACACCGAGTGTCCGGAGGCGAACTGGCTCTCCAGCTACGCCACCCTGGGACCGTACGACTATCTCGATCTCTTCGAAGCTCCGGACAACGAGACCGCGACCAAGGTCTCCGTGATCGTCCGCTCGTTCGGCCACGCCACCACGGAGATCTGGCCGGCCACACCCTGGGACCGGTTCCTCGCCGTGGTGAGCGCCGCCAGCGAGTAAGGCTATGCGGAATGAGGATGGACGATGGTGCGATCCGCTGCCCATCGCCACAAAACCCCTCCCTCCCGGCTCGCCGGTTCACAGGGGAACGTTGTGCCAAGAACCCCGCCGTCCGGCGTCGCGAGCCCCTCTCCCATCGCAATGGGAGAGGGGTTGGGGTGAGGGCCGTTCGAGGGGCCGGGGTGAGGGTTTCTGCGGGGTTGGCGTGTGAGTGCAGGCGTGGCGACGCTTAACCCATCGACCGGAACCCGCACGAAGCC
This sequence comes from uncultured Chloroflexia bacterium, assembly GCA_963762985.1. Lineage (GTDB taxonomy): Bacteria > Chloroflexota > Chloroflexia > Thermomicrobiales > UBA6265 > JACCXM01. Next base: position 178,920 of record CAVXMK010000016.1, on the reverse strand, counting down.
GACCCCAGCCAGGGAAGACGACCAGCCACCCCCCTCCGCCAGACTTCGCATTCTTCGCATTCTTCCCGGCTCGCCAGGTCGCCCGCCATCACCCGGAGTCCGGAGACGTGGCAGTGGGTCATGGACGGAGCCCCAGGTTTCGACCCATCACCCCATCACCCCATCACCCCATCACCCCATCACCCACCAACGAACGCGTACTCCTTGCGGATCTTCGCCACCAACGAGTAATACGTGTCCACCATGTTGCCGACGTAGAGGTCGCCGATCTGGGTGAGGGCCTCGTACGCTTCCAGGCGGTCCCAGCCGAGCTCGACCAGCCACTCGATCAGCTCGGTGTAGGCGATGCGCGCGGCGTCCTCCATGGGGCGGGCGCTGCCGACGGTCATCAGCTCGTCGGGGCTTTCGATGCGCGGCCAGGCGATCGCCTTGTTCTTGATCAGGTCGAAGGTGACGGTCAACCTGGCGGTGATCTCCAGGGCCACGCCGCACAACTCGCCCTGACCCTGGCCGGCGTGGCAGTCGCCGGTGAAGAAGAGGGCCCCGGGGACCCGCACCGGCAAATAGATCGTGTTGCCCGGCTTGACGTCCGGCACGTCCATGTTGCCACCGTGGTCGAAAGGAGTCAGCGCCGAGAGGGCTTCCAGCTCCGGGGCGGTACCGACCGTGCCCATGAAGGGGCGCCAGGGAAAGCGCAACCGCTCATTGTGCTCCAGCCAGCCGTCTTTCAGTTGGTAGATCCAGACCTTTTCCGGCAGCGGGTCTTGCAGCATGCGGGTCAGTTTGGTGCTGGTCAACCCGCCGAAGAAGGGGACGAAAACGCTGACCGCCCAGTCCCGGGTCGGCTCGATGGACTCGATCTTGACCGCCAGGGTGTCGCCAGGCTCGGCTCCTTCAATGAAAATGGGGCCGGTCTGCGGGTTGAGGTAGGCGCCGAGGATTTCGGACGGTCGGTCGTTCGGCTTGGTGATCTGGCTCTCGAAGGCGTCGTCCGTATAGATGGCGACCGTCTCGCCCGGTTTGACGGTGGCGATGGGCTCGACGTAGCGGCTGAAAACGTAGTGGTACGGTCCCTGCTGCCGGATTTCCTGCACGATCACCCTCCTCCATTGCTACATGGGGAATCAGGGTGTCATGCCGAGCGTCTTGCAGCGAGGAATCTCGTGGCTCCGCGAACGGACGCGGCCATGAGCCGAGATGCCTCGTTCCTCGGCATGACACGAAAGGCGCGGCCCCCTTCTACACGCTGAGGTAGCGGATCAGCGTCTCCTGGCTGGTCACGGTGTCGCCGTCCAGCTCGGCGCTGACGGCCCCCTTGTCCATCACGTAGCCGCGCTGGGCCAGGTGCACGATCAGCTCGATGTTCTGCTCGACGAAGAGCACCGTCGTGCCCAGCTCGGCGTTGATGCGCAGCATGTCGTCGCCGATCTGCTGCACCAGATTCGGCTGCAACCCTTCCGAGGGCTCGTCGAGCAGCATCAGACTCGGTTGCCCGATCAGCACGCGGCCGATGGCCAGCATCGCCTGCTCACCGCCGCTGAGGGTGCCGGCGCGCTGGCTCCGCCGCTCGGCCAGGCGCGGAAAATACTGGAAGGCGACATCCAGCGGTCGCGCGCCTCCCGCCTGGGAATTGATGAGCTCGCCCATCTCCAGGTTCTCTTCCACCGTCAGACCGGGGAAGATGCCGCGCCCCTGCGGCACGTAGCCGATGCCGAGGCGGGCCCGCTCGTTGGCCGGCGCGGTGGAAATCGACCTGCCGGCCAGAGAGATAGTCCCTTTCGCCAGCGGCAGCAAGCCGATGATGGCTTTCATCAGCGTCGTCTTGCCCACGCCGTTGCGCCCGACGATGGCGACGATCTCCCCCGGCCGGATGGCCAGGCTCACGTCACGCACGATCATCGTCCGCCCGTACCCGGCCGTGATTTGGGAGACGTCGAGCATAGTGGCGGTTGCGGTGTCAGGAACGGCCACAGCGCCAGTTCCTCGATACGCGGCGCCCATCGAACACGGTGTCATTCTGAGCGCAGCGAAGAATCTCGCCGTTTGAAAACGCGCGTTCCCTTGTGCCGAGATGCTTCACTTCGTTCAGCATGACACCCCATTTCCATGACATGTCACGTCTTGCCCAGGTAGATATCGGTCACGGCCGCGTTGGTCTCAATCTCGCCAATGGTCCCCTCGGCGAAGATGCGGCCGAGGTGCAGCACCGTCACCGTGCGCGCGATCTGGCGCACAAAGGCCATGTCGTGTTCGATGACCAGAATGGCAACCCCGTCAGCATTGAGCGATTCGATGAGGCGACCCGTGGCCTCCGTCTCGCCCGGGCCCATCCCGGCGGTCGGCTCGTCGAGGAGGAGCAGTTTCGGGTTGACGGAGAGGGCCATGCCGATCTCCAGCCACTGCTGCTCGCCGTGGGAGAGATTCTTGGTCAGCATGTGGCCTGTGCCGCTCAGGCCGACGCGGGCCAGCAGACCGGCAATAGCCTCCTCCATCTGCGCGCCGCGGACGTGGTACTGCGCCGCGACGCGCATGTTGTCCTCGACCGTCAGCTCGGGGTAGACGCCGGGGATCTGCATCTTGATGCTCAAGCCTTGCCGCGCCCGTCGCCAGGTGGGCCAGGAATCGATCACCGCGCCGTCGAAGGTGATGGCGCCGGTCGTCGGCCGCTCGAAACCCACGATCAGCTTGAAGACGGTGCTCTTACCCGCGCCGTTCGGCCCGATCAGGCAGCGCAGCTCACCGCGCGAGACGGAGAGATCCAGATCGGAGACCGCGCGCAGGCCGCCGAAGCGCTTCGAGACGCCCTTGAGGACGAGGAGGGGGCTGTCGCTAGCGGGATCAGCCACGTTGCCCCAGCCGTTGCGGGTCGGCCCCGATCTCGCCCGACGGGACGCGATCGGAAGCGGAGGGGCGACGGAAAATCCAGCGATCGAGCGCGTTGAACAGGGCGACCACGAACCCCTCCGGCACGAAGAGCACGGCCAGCAGCGCCAGCACGCCGAAGATGACCAGCGCGTACTGCGGCGCCTCGGAGGCCAGCGATTGGGACAGTTTCAACAGGATCATCGAGGAGATCATCGCCGCGGTCAGACTGCGCCGGCCGCCAATGGCGACATAGATCACCGGAGTGATGGCGGCGGTCAGCCCCATCGACGAGGGATCGATGTAGCTGCCCCAGGACGTGTAGAGCACCCCGCTCAGGGCGGCCACGCCCCCGGCGAGCGCGAAGACCTGAACCTGCATCAGGCGCACGTTGTAGCCGAACGTCTCGGTGCGCGGCCGGTTCTCCTGAAGGGCCAGTAGCCCATAGCCCCAGCGGGATCCGGCCAGCCAGCGCAGGAAGAGATAGACGCCGACGAGGATGCCGAGATAGAGGAAGTAGAGGGGTCGCCCGAAGAGCGGCATGTCGCCGACGCTGATCTGCGGCGTGTACATCCCGTTGTACCCGTTCAACCGCGCCTCGCCGACGGTCCACTCCGGACCCGCCGTCTGCGCCATGAACGTCTGCAACACCAGCGTCAGGGCCAGCGTGGTCAGACCGACGAAGACGTCGTTGACCCCGCCGTAGAACATGAAATAGCCCAGGACCGCCGCCGCGATGGCGCCCGCCAGCACGCCGACGAGGATGCCGACCCAGGTAGCGCCGGAGCCGAGGACGTTCAAGGTGTAGATGCCGTAAAGGTAGCCGCCGATGCCAAAGAAGGCCGTCTGGCCAAAGCTGAGAATGCCGGCCTTGCCCCAGATCATGGCCAGGCTGAGGGGCGTCAGGGTGATGGCCATGAAGTAGGCGGTGTTGAGGATGCTGAATTCGTCGGTCGTCAATGGATAGACAAGCATGAAGGCGAGAAAGACCACGAACGCGACGTTCTCCGCCCGCAGCAGGGATGCGCCGCGCCTCATCGGCTGGCCCCCCCGTCCGTCGGCCGCATCCGCCAGCGGTCGATCAACCCGGAAATGCCGTCCGGCAGGACGCGGATGATGATGATGGTGGTCAGCAGCAGACCGACGCGGCCGATGTAGAGCCCGAACTCGGTGCCCAGTGCCGCGTTCACCGCCCCCAACAACGCCGCGGCGATCGGCGTTCCCACCAGCGCACTCGCCCCGCCGACGATGACGGTGACGAACGCCTCGACGATGTAGTTGACGCCGAAGAAGGGAACGATGGTGGCCGTCGGGGCAAAGAGCCCGCCGGCCAGACCGGCCAGGGCGCTGCCCAGGGCGAAGGTGATGGTGTACATGCGGGCCGTGTCGACCCCGAGCGCCCGCGCGATGGCTGGGTTCTGGATCGTCGCGCGGGCGCGCAGTCCGTACTTCGTCTTCATGAACAGCATGTAGAGCCCAACCATCAGCGCCACCGACACAACGCCGAGCGCGACCCGGTACCACGAGTAACTGGTGCCGCCGACCGTGAACGACCCGAAGGGAGACGAAACGCCCTGCATCGAGGGTCCGGTCAGGATCAGCATGCCCTGGCTCAGGATGAGCCCGACTGCCCAGGTCGCGGCGACCGTGTCGAGGAGACGGCCATACAGCCTCCGCACGACGACGATCTCCATGATCGCTCCGAACAGCCCCACCCCGAGCGCGCCCAGCAGCATCGCCAGCGCGAGCGGCACACCGTTTGTGCTGGCGATGGTGGTGATGTAGGCGCCGAGCATCATGAACTCGCCGTGGGCGAGGTTGATCACCCCCATCATGCCGAAGATGACCGCCAACCCGATGGCGGACAGCAACAGCAGCGAGAAGCTGACCTGGAACTGATAGAGGGCGTTGAATACGCCGTCCAACGAGGCCTCCGACCGGTGACAGGGTCTCAGGGTGACAGGGTGTCAGGGAGAACGATCTCTCCTGTCACCCCGACACCCTGTCACCCTGTCACCCTCGTCCTACTCCGGCACGTACTGCGTATTGTCCGGTGTTTCGGCCAGGTTGCAGCCCATCTCCTGCGACAGCCAGTCGGGGCGAACGGCCTCGAAGGTGTCGTCGAGGATGATGTTGTGCTCCTCGTCGGCGTGGACCAGGAAGATGTTGCGGATGGTGTGGTGCGTGGCCGGGTCGATGGTCACCGGGCCGGCCGGGCCCTCGAAGGTGATGTTGGTCTCCAGCGCCTGGCGCACCGCGTCCTGCTCGGTCGTGCCAGCGGCCTCGGCGGCCATGGCCCAGAGGTTGATCCCCTCGTACTCGGCGGCGGCCTCCATGCCGACGTACTCGGCGTCGGGGTAGAGGGCGCGGATGCGGTCGGGGAAATCGGTCTCGAGCTGCTCCGCCAGCTCCTCCATGAAGTTGACGGTGACGTACATGTTGTTGAGCGCTGGGGGCGGGAAGCGCAGGTGCTCGTAGCCTTGGCCCATGTTGATGGTGGTGGCCATCGGCACCTGCATGCCGGCGGCGTTCTTCTGCTCGTAGAAGGAGGACTGCGCGATGCCGACCAGGAGGACGATGAGGACGTCCGGGGCCGCGTTCTGGATGTTGGTGATCGAGGTGCTGAACTGCGAGACCGAGAGCGGGATGAACTCCTCGCCGATGATCTCCCCGCCCGCCGCCTCGATGGTCGTCTTGAACCAGTCGGCGGTCAACTGGCCGAAGTTGTAATCGGCGGCGATGGTGTAGAAGCGGTTGCCGAACCGCTCCATGACCGCCGGCACGAAGGGGACGACCTGGTGATCCGGCACCGCCCCGGTGGGGAAGACCCAGGAATCGCAGACACCGCCCTCGTACTGGTTGTTGTAGAAGAAGAGCGCCTCGTTCTGGTCGACGATGGGGCGGATGGCCTCGCGCGAGGCCGAGGTGAAGCAGGCGTGCAACACGTCGACCTGGTCCTGCAGGATCAGCTTGCGCGCCATCTGCTGGTAGCGCTGGTTGTCCGACTGCGCGTCCTCGGCGACGAGGGTCAGCTCGCGCCCGAGCACGCCGCCGGCCTCGTTCAACTCGTTGACGGCCAGGTTGGCGGCATTGAACTTCTGGATGCCGACGACCGAGAAGTCGCCGGTGCGGTCGCCGAGCCACCCAATCTTAATTGGCCCCTCGTCCTGGGCCAGCGCGTACTTCACGTCAATCTGCGAGGCGAGCGCCAGCGCCCCCGCCGTCAGCGCCGAGTCGCGGACGAGTTGTCGCCGGGAGACTTTCTGCTGTGCCGCTACCGCGCTGATACCGTTGTCGACCATGGTGCAGACCTCCACTCCGGATTCCGCCTGATATGAAGCAACGCGCCGCGCCGCGCCGCGAAGCCGCGAACGACCCATGGGGGCCGTTTCGCTACAGCGCTGGCTCGGCCCCGGCAGGCTATCAAACGGGCAATGGTCTGTCCAACGGGTTTCGCTGTGTCGCTGCGCGCCGAAGCCGGCGGCGAACGGCTATGACTCAGAATCGAGCCGTTCCATCTTCTCAAGCGCGCGGAGTTGGTTCTCCCAATCCGCCGGATCAGTGTCGAAGTATGGGATCCCGAGTGAACTCGACCATCGGGCGAAAGCCATGAGCTCCATCCCTAGCAACTCGGCGGCTCTGCCCGCTGAGATCTCGTGCTGGCGGTAAAGGGAGAGCACGAGGATTTCGTGGACGCTTCGCTCGACGTCTGCCGGGGTGTTTCCCAGAAGGTCGGCCACGTCTTTCGGGATGTGGAGCTTGACGGCTCCCATGGCATCCGCCTCCTCGATGCGCCTGCTGAAGGTGAACAATAGCAGCCTGCCCTGCAACGTCGCGGATCGGGTCTCTAGAGCCTGTTATGGACTTTCGGCGAGCAGGGGGATGAGGCGGTGGAGCAGCAGGCAGGCGAAGGCGAGGAAGTGCAACCCCACCACCGTGGCCGGCAACCGCTCGTAATCCCGCGCCAGGCGGCGAAATCGCGCTGCCCAGGCGAAGGAGCGCTCCACCACCCAGCGCCGCGGCAGCAGCACGACGCCGCGCTTAGCTTCGGCGAGCTTGACGACCTCAAGGCGGATGCCGTGCGCGGCGGCATCCGCTTCCGGTTGCTCGCCGGTGTAGCCCTGATCCACATAGGCCAGCTCCACGCTTTCCCCGGTGACGTCTTGCACCGCGGCCGCCAGCGCTGCGACCTGGGCCCGGTCTTGCGCGTTGGCCGGGGTGACGACCAGGGCCAACAGGTGCCCGAGCGTGTCGACGGCGGCGTGGGTCTTGGCGCCTTTGCGCTTCTTGTGCCCGTCGTAGCCGGCCCGCGCCCCGCTCTCCGGGGTCGATTGCACGGTGCGGCTGTCGAGGATGACCGCCCGCGGCTGGGGCATGCGATCGCTCGCTTCCCGCAGCAGCATGCGCAAATCGTGCGCCATCGTCTCAAATACCTGGGCCGCCAACCAGCGCCGGGTCTGCTGGTAGACGGCCTCCCACGGCGGGAAATTGGTCGGCAGCAGCCGCCAGGGCGACCCCGCGCGCACGATCCAGCGCAAGGCATTGAAGACCTCCCGCAGGTCGTGGCGCCGCTGCGGAGCGTCACTCGTCATCAGCGCCAGGTAGGGCGCGACGAAGGCCCATTCGTCGTCGCTCACGTCGGTCGGGTACGGCTTACGGGGTGGGAGGGTTGTTTCCATCCCCCAAGCCTACCAAGTTCATAACAGGCTCTAGTACTACAGCCGAGGTTGTATCGTAAACGGTCGTTGTTGCGGTTGGGCCGGGAGAGCAGGCGTGGAGACGACGACGGGGATCGACTGGGCCGGCGAGTTGGATCGGGTCTCTCAGCGCCTGCGCCCGCGTTTCGCTCGCGCCGAGATGCGCGTTCGCAGCCGCCGCTATCTGCTTGGCTTGGTGGGCGGGGCAACACGCAAGAACGGCTGGCAGCTGGCGGAGGCGGCCGGCGAACGGACGCCGCACGGCATGCAGGAACTCCTCAACCGCGCCGTGTGGGACGCCGACGCCGTGCGCGACGATCTGCGTGCCTACGTGGTCGAGCACTTGGGCGCTCCGGGGGCGGTGCTGGTGGTCGACGAGACCGGGTTTCTCAAGAAGGGGACCAAGTCGGTCGGCGTGCAGCGGCAGTACTCCGGCACGGCGGGACGGATCGAGAACTGCCAGATCGGGGTGTTCCTGACCTACGCCAGTGCCCAGGGGCGGGCCTTCCTCGACCGCGCGCTCTACTTGCCCCAGGCGTGGGCCGCCGATGACGCCCGGCGCACGGAAGCGGGGGTGCCGGTGGCCATCACCTTCCAGACCAAGCCCGCCCTGGCCCAAGCGATGCTGGCGCGCGCTCTGGCCGCGGGGGTGCCGTTTGCCTGGGTGACGGGGGACGAGGTCTACGGCGGTGACCGGCGGCTGCGGCTCTGGTTGGAGGCGCAGCACCTGGCGCACCTGCTGGCCATCAAAGCAACGGAGCCGCTCTGGGTGGCGACCGCGCGCGGCCCTGCCCAGGTTCCCGCGGCCGACCTCATCGCCGCTCTGCCCGCCGCCGCCTGGGTCACCCTCAGCGCTGGCGACGGGGCCAAGGGGCCGCGCCGCTCCGACTGGGCGTGGCTGCCGATCCGCCCGCTGCGGGAGCCGGGCAAGGGCTACTGGCTGCTGGCGCGCCGCGCGCTGAGCGACGCCACCGACCTGGCGTACTACGTCGGCTATGGCCCGGAGGAGACCTCGCTGCCCGAACTGGTGCGGGTGGCCGGCACGCGCTGGACGATCGAGACGTGCTTCGAGGAGGCGAAGGGCGAGGTCGGACTGGACCAGTACGAGGTGCGGCGCTGGGACGGCTGGCACCGGCACGTCACCCTGAGCCTGCTGGCGCACGCGGTCCTGGCGGTCACCCGCGCGGCGACGGCCAAAAAGGGGGCGCTGACGACCCGCTGACGGCGGTCTTGCTGCCGCTGACGGTGCCGGAGGTGCGGCGCCTGCTGCGGATCGCCTGCCAGGCGCGCAACGAGGCCGAGCGCGGCTTTCGCTTGGCGTGGTCGCAGTGGCGACGGCGCCACCAGGCGCGGGCCCGGCGCAGCCACTATCTCCGGCGCCAGGCCGCGCACGCGGCACGGCCACCGCCGTCCAACTCAACAAGATAACCTCGGCTGTAGTACTAGCGAGACCTGGGACCAATCTGGTCACTCCTCACCAGCAATGGCAAGAATGCGTCGTTGGATCGCATCGTTGGCAAAAAGCTCGTTAGAGATCATTGCGTTCATCAACAGTCTGACTTCTGGTATCAGGCCGGCCCGCTTGGCCCTGACAAGCAGGCCGAGTGAGCCGATGATTGTGAGTCCGAGCCTCGTCGCCGATGTTCGCGCCCGTTTGTCATCGAATACCACGAAATCGGCAACGAGCTGCAAGGCCAATGCAATTGCCCCACTCTCGCCGGCGCCAAGATTGTGCGAAAACGTCGGAGACACGTGAACTGGCTAAATCTCGACCCAGCCGGGCAGCTTTGGCAGCGACGGTGAAACCTCGTCGGCAACCGCGGGAGGAACCACGACGCGGTCGAATACACCAAATAGCAGTTCCAAGCGATTGATCTGGTGAAAAGCGATGAGCGGACCGGCGTCGAATACGGCGATCTCAGGATTCATCCCTTTTCGATGCCGCGAAGCTCCTGCTCCCAATCGTCCTCGTCGAGATCGAAATAGGGAACGCCACGGGCGCCCGACCAGCGAATGAACGAGAGCAAGTCCATGCCCAGGATTTCGGCAGCGCGTCCGACAGAGATCTCGTGGCGCCGGTAGAGGTCGAGTACGACGATTTCCAGGGCACTGCGTTCGATCTGTTCGGGCGAGTCCCCAAGCAGCTCGGTGACGCTCGTATCAAAGGGGATCAGCACTTGGCTCATGGCGTCGGCTCCACGAGATCGGTCCTGAGCGCCCATGATAGCGTTCAGGACCGATTCGCGCCGTAGGTCTGCGATTGAGATTCCTACACCACGATGTTGATCAAACGTCCCGGTACGTAGATTCTCTTGCGCCAATTGCGACCAGCGAGCGCTTCGACAACCTTTGGCCGCTTTAGCACGTAGTTCATTGCCAGTTCTTCCGGCGTGTCGGGTGACAAGTTCACCCGATCACGTACCTTCCCGTTGATCTGGACTACAACCTCGACGGCGGCGTCTTGGGTCAGCGCTGGGTCGTAGCTTGGCCACGGCTGTCGATGGACGGAATAGGGCATGCCCAGCCGTTCCCAGAGTTCCTCTGCGACGTATGGAGTGCTGGGAGCCATTAGCAGGACCAGCGTTTCCAGCGCCTCGCGCCAAGCGGGAGTCTTGACAACTTCCGAGTTGCGCATGCGCATCAACTCATTCACGTACTCGATTAACGCGGCGACCATGGTGTTGAACTGGAACTCCTCCAGATCGGTTGTCACCCGCTTGATCGTCTTAGCACGCACACGGTGCAACAATCCTGTTACTGCCTCCAGTTTGCCCTTAGCGGGCTCGGTTGCTGGCACCGGTGCGTTGAACGGGCCGCCGCCCGTCTCCGTCACCAGGCCGTGGGCGCGGCGGATGAATCGCTCCATGCCGGTGATGCCGCGCGCGTTCCAGGGGCCGCCCTGTTCCCAGGGGCCGAGGTACATCAGGTGCAGCCGCAGCGAATCGGCGCCGTGGGCAGCCACCAACTCGTCCGGGGAGACGGTGGTGCCCCGGCTCTTGCTCATCTTGGTCCCTTCTTCGGCCAGGATGATGCCCTGGTTACGCAGGCGCAGGAAGGGTTCACCGTGGTCGATCAACCCCAGATCGCGAATGACCTTGGTGAAAAAACGCGCGTAGAGCAGATGCAAAATGGCGTGCTCGATGCCGCCGCAGTAGAGATCGACCGGGGTCCAGCGCGCAACCGCGTCCCGATCGAACGGGGCGTTCTCCTCGTGCGGGGAGGTGTAGCGGAACCAGTACCAGGACGAATCGACAAAGGTGTCCATGGTGTCGGTTTCGCGCCGCGCCGGGCCGCCGCATCGGGGACAGGTCGTGTGCAGGAACCCCTCGTGCGTCACCAGCGGCGATTGCCCCGTGGGGGTGAATTCGGCATCCAGCGGCAATTCGACTGGGAGCTGGTTCTCCGGCACGGGGACCATGCCGCAGGCGTCGCAGTAGACGACTGGGATCGGCGTGCCCCAGTAGCGCTGGCGGGAGATCAGCCAGTCGCGCAGGCGGTAGTTGACCTCCGCCTCGCCGCGCCCGGTCTCCGCCAGCCAGGCGATGATGTCAGGCAGCTCCTCTGGTACGCGCTTGCCGGACATGGGTCCGGAGTTGATGAGTGTGCCGGGACCGGCGTACGCCTCGGTCATCGTCGCCGGGTCGAGCTCGTCCCCGCCGTCGGGCCGCACGATGGCGCGGATTGGCAGGTCGAAGGCGCGGGCAAACTCGAAGTCGCGCTGGTCGCCGAAGGGGACGGCCATGATGGCGCCGGTGCCATAGCCCATCAGGACGTAGTCGGCGATCCAGACCGGGATGCGCTCGGCGGTAACGGGGTTGATGGCGTAGCCGCCGGTGAAGACGCCGGTCCTCGCCCGCGACTCATCAGTCGACATGCGTTCGATTTCGGTTTGCCGTCGCGCCTGATCAGCGTACGCCTCGACCTCGGTCTTGCGATCCGGGGTCGTGATTTTGGCCACCAGGGGATGCTCCGGGGCCAGCACCATGAAGGTGGCGCCCCAGACGGTGTCCGGGCGGGTGGTGAAGACCTCCAGCACGTCGCCGGTCTCCAGGGTAAAGCGCAACCGGGCGCCTTCGGAGCGGCCGATCCAGTTGCGCTGCATGGTCTGCACGCGCTCCGGCCAATCGAGCGATTCGGCGTCGCGTAGCAGTTCCTCGGCGTAATCGGTGATGCGGAAGTACCACTGCTCCAGATCGCGCTTGAAGACCTCGCTGCCGCAGCGCTCGCAGATATTCCCTTCCAGCACCTGCTCGTTGGCCAGAACCGTCTGGTCCTTGGGGCACCACCAGACCGAGCCCATGGCGCGGTAGGCCAGACCCCGTTCCAGCATCTTCAGGAAGAACCATTGGTTCCAGCGATAAAAGTCGGGGTTGCAACTGGCGAGCTCGCGGCTCCAGTCGATCCCGGCCCCCATCTGGCGATACTGCTCGCGCATCTTGTGGATGTTCTCGAATGTCCAGGTGGCGGGGTGGATGTTGTGACGGATGGCCGCGTTCTCCGCTGGCAGACCGAAGGCATCGAACCCCATGGGAAACAGGACATTCTTGCCGCGCATGCGCAGCATGCGGGCATAGATGTCGGGGGCGACGAAGGCGAACCAGTGCCCGATGTGCAGCACGCCGGAGGGGTAGGGGTACATGGTCAGGGCATAGAACTTCTCGCCCGGTGCGTCGTCGTCAACCCGGTAGAGGTCGTCCTCCTGCCAGCGCCGGCGCCATTTGGGTTCGATGACGGCAGGGGCGTAGCGCTCGGCGCGATCTGACTCGGGGGTCGCCGGCTGTCGGGTCTCGGTCGTCGTTGCCATGTCGTTCACCTTTAGCATCGCCAGAAATCGCGTCGCATCCGCCGCCCCACATCGCGTGTCATGCTGCAAGTGAACGGAGTGAAGCATCTCGGCGCCCCCAAAGCGTCGCTGCTATGAGCCGAGATCCTTCGCTTCGCTCAGGATGACTCCGGGCCGGGCAAAAAAAACGCCTTCCGCCCCGGTCAGGGACGAAAGGCGCTTGCCTCCGTGGTACCACCCTGGTTGATCGACGCCGCGGGGTCTGGTGGAGCTGAGGGGACTCGAACCCCTTACCTCAACACTGCCAGTGTTGCGCTCTCCCGGATGAGCTACAGCCCCAGGGATCCCCGACGCAACGTCGATCCACTCTACGGCCCGGTAACGGGGGCCGGTCGGCGACGACTACACGCGGACGAATGCGATTCACCGTCGCGGCTCACGGGCGAGTTCGACCCCAGAAATACCGCCTCGCACCGGCCGGCGGCTCGCTGGGAAGCAGGGTCTACTACTCCCGGTCACAGCCACATAATGATAGCCGGGATCGGCACAGAATGCCAAACAGCTAACGTGCGAACTGGGCACCCATCGGACCGAGCGATCGCCAACGCGCAGCGCGGACCCCAAGCCGTCCACCGCGGGCCGCCATGTTCTGGCGGTTCGCGAGGTGGATACGGGATTCAGCTTGCGCAATCTCACCTGTCAAGGAGTGTTTCAATGACCGTCCACACGCAATCGAAAAAGGGCTCTGCCTGACACCGCGCGAGGGTGTCGCAGCACGCGGAGGCATCGGCAAAGCAGGCATCGAAGTCAGGTCCTGGCAGAAAGAATTCTCCGCACAGCCTGGTGGCAAACCCCCGGCATGCGGGCGTCTGTTTCTTGCACTTCTTCTTGGCTTTCTTGCCCGATTTGCCCGCTTGCCCGACCGATGCCCCGGCGAACGCCGCCAAGGACGCCCCGCCGAGCGCTACCAACGAGGCGCGGCGGGTCGTTGCCCCGGCACGACGGGCAAGAGCGTCGAACGCGGTCCCGGTCATGAGAACCTCCTGTCAGGGGGGTCGAATGCGTCCCACCGCAGGAGCGCCCGCACGAGTTGGGCCAGGATCGTTACGCCGGCCGGATGTTCTGGTTGCGGTGGAAGACGTTCTCTGGGTCGTACTCCCGCTTCAAGGCCGCCAGCCGCGCGTACTTCTCCGGGCTATAGGCGTCTTTCACCCGTTCGGCGGTGTCGCCGACGCCGAGGTAGTTCACGTACGTGCCGCGGGCGTAGGGGCGCATCGCTTCCCAGAGGCCGCGTGCCCAGGCGATGTTGGCATCGGCGTCGGCCGGGTCGAGCCATCTGCCGATGATGGCGAAGTTGTACTCGGCGTCGCGATGGTCGAAGGCGGTGTCGTCCTCGCCCACCCGCGCCACGGCGCCGCCGAGATGCTCGACCAACACCGCACTGAGCGGCGAGGGAGCCGCGTTGGCGCCAGCGACGATGACATCAATGGCTTCGTCCGGCAATCCGGCCAGGAAGTGCGAGCGCCAATACACGTGCGGGCCCGGCTGGAAACCGTCATCCAGCGTCTGTTGCAAGGTCACGTAGGGGATGGGACCGACCAAGTCCGCGATCGGCTCGCCGAGGGCGCGATAGCCGCCGACGGCCGCCTCTCCCGCCTCGGCATCCCCGGCAAACATCGGCATGAACGCAAGGGCCGGCACGCCGTCGGGCGTGCTGAGGAGGGCAAAAAAGGTGGTCAGCTCGTCCGGCGACGACGCGGTGACCTCCCGGTAGGTCCGCAGCGCCTCCACGGCGCGGTCGCGCGGGTAGAGGAGCATCCCCGCGTACATGCCGTCGAGCGGATGCAGCCGGAAGACGAACTCGGTGACGACGCCGAAGTTGCCGCCGCCCCCGCGCAGACCCCAGAGCAGCTCCGGCCGCTCCGTCTCGCTCGTCGTCACCACCGAGCCGTCCGCCAGAACGACCCTGGCCCCGATCAGGTTGTCGCACGCCAACCCCTGCGAGCGCATCAGGTACCCCAGACCGCCGCCGAGGGTAAGCCCGGCGACGCCGGTCATCGAGATGGCCCCGCCGGTGGCGGCCAGCCCATGCGCCTGCGTTGCGGCGTCGAACTCCCCCCAATTCGCGCCGCCGCCGACGCGTGCGATGCGTCGCTCGGGATCGACATCGACCTGGTTCATCTCGGCGAGGTCGATGACCAGACCGCCGTCGATCGTCGCCAACCCGGCCGCGTTGTGCCCACCGCCGCGAACGGCGATCTCCAGGGAGTGCTGGCGCGCGAACCCGATCGCGGCGGTCACGTCGGCATCAGAGCGAGGAAAGACGATCGCCGCGGGATGCCGGTCGATCATGCCGTTCCAGACCTGCCGCGATTCTTCGTAGCGGGCATGGTCAGGGGTGATGATGCTTCCCACGACGTTGGCGTCGAGCGCCGACCAGTCGGGGGATACGGGGGCTGCGGCCGGATGCACGGACATGAAGACGCCCTCCTCGACGCGGCGAAGAACCGATTTGACCGGCGGACACGACGCACACCCGAACTCGCCAGACGGGGCGATCCGCGGCGCAAGCATGCCGGATGAACGCGTGCGCACAGTAGATGATCGCCGGCCTGAGCACAAGACCCTGGTGAGGTCGCCCATCGGACCGCCGGGCTACGATTCGATTGGATGCGGCTGACCGTGCCGACCAGCCCCGACGGGGCGGTTTCGATTGGCTGATTGAGCGCTAGTCGCTGGGCCACGGTGTATCTCCGGGCAGTCAAGCGATGAACGGGTGTCTCCACGACTGGCCGCATGACCCGGAACGCGAGGTCATGACGCAACCGGGGTAGCCGGGCCTGCCTCCGCGGCGCGACCGGACGGCATCTCGGGGAGAGCCGGTGCGTAGAGCCACGCGTCGAAGAACTCGTCGAGCGGTTCGCCGCTGATTTCTTCGGCGAGGGCGACGAAGTCCTCGGTGGTGGCGTTGCCGTTGTGGAAGCGCGCCGTCCACTCGCGCAGGATGGTGAAGAACGCCTTGTCGCCGACGTGAAGTCGCAGCGCGTGCAGCGTCAGCGCGCCGCGCTCGTAGACGACCGTGGGGGAGAAGAGATTGACCGGGCCCGGGTCGCCCGTGCGCGCGGCGAGACCGGGGAAGAGATCTTCCGCTACGCCGAGCGCAGCCAATTTCGCGAGGCCTTCATCCCCCGGGATGTTCTCCAGATCTGCCGCTGTGGCGGCACCGAGACCGGATCGGTAGTCGTCGAGGAACCGTTCGCTGATCCCGGTCCCCAGAAACCGGCGGCGGAACTGCTGGTAGCCGGTGATGACGTCGCCGGCGTTCAATGTGGCGAGTTGCGCCGGGTCCTGGAACGGATTCAGCGCGGCCTGAAACGCGTAAATCCTCGCGATCTGATGGTTGCGGGCCACCTCTCCCTGGCTGTGTTCGAGCCACAGGATCTGGGCGTACGTGGCGAAGCCCTCATTGAGCCAGATGTCCTGCCAACGCAGGGGAGTGACCGCGTCGCCGAACCACTGGTGCGCCGTCTCATGTGCGACCAACGTCTCCAGGGACTCGCGCTCCTCGGCAGTCAGGCCCACGTTGCTGGCCAGCGGCAGTGCGCCGTAAATGGGCAGGGTTTGCGTCTCCAGGGCGAAGAGGATCGGCGCGCCCACCACCGTGCCCCCGACGGATGCGAACGGATAGGGTCCGAAAACCGACTCGAAGTAGGTGAGCATCTCCGGCAATCGGTCGAACATGGTCCGCTGCCCCGCGGAGATCGAGGCGGCGAAGGCGGTGCGGATCGGCAGCCCGTCCGGTCCTTCGCGCACGTCGATGTCCAGGCGCCCGGCGTGGAGTGTGACCAGGTAGCTCGCCATCGGGTCGCGCGACTCCCAGACCGTCGTCGTCCCGTTCTCGGTGTCGATGGTTTCGGCCAGCGTGCCGTTGGCGACGACGGCGTATGGCTCCGGCACGGTCAGGCGCAGGGTGTAGAGTGCCTTGTCGGCGGGGTGGCCGTTGACGGGGAACCACGACTCGGCCCCGGCCGGCTCCCCGGCGACGAAGAGCATCTCGCGGCCCGACCACCAGCCGGAGCCGTACTGCTCGCCCTCCTCCGGGTTCGGTTTCTGCGCCGCGGCGCCGATGCCCAAGATGCCCCCAAGGACCTCCAGCATGAGCCCGCCAAGAGTTGGCGCCTCGTTGCCGAGCGGTTTGCCGTGATACGCGATCTCGACGGTGAACGGCTCCCCGTGCGCGAGCGGCGCATCAGGTTCGATGGTCAGTTCCCCGCCAAGCCGGCTGAATCCCGCCGGCTGCCCGCCAACCGCTACCGAGTCGATCTCCAGACCGCGAAAATCGAGGTTGAACGCTCACAGATCGAGCAGCGCCACCGCTTCGATCGTGACCTGACCCGACGTGATGGCCCCACCCGCGACGTCGAGGTCGAGATCGAGGGTGTAGTGCTGAACGTCGTAGCCGGAGTTGCCGAGCAGTGGGTAGTAGGGATCGCCGATGCCGCTGCTGCCCGCGGTGCAGCCCGACGCCTCAGGCGTGGCGCCCGGCCCCTGGGCCAGGACGCGCGCTGGAGCGAGCACGGTCGCGGCAGCGATCCACACGCCCAGGAGGTAGCACACGGCACGGCTCGGCACATTGGTCTCCTTCACGAACTGGCTTCCCTGGACGGCGAGTCTCCGGGAATGTGGGGAGCTTGTCGAGGGCCGTTAGCCGAACGTAGCCGGAATCGGGTCTGAAAGAGTCGCATTGGCGCGGCTCCGGAGCGGCTACGATTCGGAGACGCGCACAGACGCGGTGCAACCGGCCGCAGGAGGGTTCGGGAATCATGTCGACGCCGTCGCCAGCCGGACGGATCGCCGAAGGCATCGTACGCCGCTTCGAAGGGCTCTCGTCCACGCGCGATCGGGCGCTGGGCGAGGGGCGGCAGATTACCCGCCTGGCGGCCAACAGCGTACGCGCCACCCACCGTGGCCAGCTCGACGAGGCGGAGCGGCTGTGCGCCGAAGCCCGCGACCGGATGACCGTCCTCAAGCGCGAGCTCAGACCGTATCCCAGCATTTACTGGGCTGGATACGTGCAGGACGCGATGAAGGAGGCGGCCGAGGCCGCCATCGCGCTAGCCATCGTCGCCGACCGGCCATTGCCGGAGCCGGCCGACCTGGGGGTGGAAGACGCCGCCTTCCTCAACGCCATGGCCGAAGCCGCCTCAGAGCTGCGCCGCCAGGTGCTCGACCGCCTGCGTCAGAACGACCTGCCCCGCGCCGAATATCTGCTGGGGGTCATGGACGACATCTACTCCGCCCTCGTCACCGTCGATTTTCCGGACGCCATCACCGGCGGCCTTCGTCGCACCACGGATTCGCTGCGCGCCGTGCTGGAACGCACCCGCGGTGACGTGACCATGGCTGCCACCCAGGGCCGGGTCGAGCGCGCCCTGCGCGAGGCGCTGGGGACGGAGATCGTGATGCCAGGATTGGGTCAGCCGGGAGACAACGGCGACGGCGACGGCGCAACGGTCTGATTGGCCGCTCAGTGCATCGTGGGTCAATTCTTCCCGTCGAGAAACCGGCCCACCACGTCCAGGAACCCGCTCGGGTTGTCCAGCGGGACCCAGTGGTCCGCCAAGGGGACGGTGACCAGGCGCGTCCGGGGATTGGCTGTCGCCATCTGCGCCGTGGGCTCCACCATCCACGACTCTGCCCCCACCACGAACAGCATCGGGCAGGCCGCCGCAGCCAAGCGCCGCCGCAGCACGTCCATCGGGGGAACCAGGCGACCCGGTGGCCCGGGCACGCGGAAGACCGGGTCATATCGCCACGTCCAGCGCCCGTTCGTCCCTTTTGCCAGCCCGTCGCGCATCCAGCGGCGCAGGTCCTCCTCCGCCGCGTGCGGGGCCAACGACCGGAACGCCGCGGCGGCCTCCTCCGGCGAAGCGGCCGTTTCCGGGAGGGAGCGCAGCCAGGCGAGGTGGGCGCGCATGGTCTGGAGCCACGGCTCGTCCCCCGTATCGTCTCCCGAGGTGAAGCACTCCAGGAGCACCAAGCGTTCGACGCGGTCTGGATAGAGCGCCGCGTAGCTAGCCACCACATTCCCCCCGATGGAGAAGCCGACGGCCGAGAAGCGCTCCAGCCCGAGGGTGTCCGCGAAGGCCGCCAGGTCGCCAACGAGGCGCAGCTCGTGGTAATCTGCCGCGTGCTCCGACTCGCCGTGCCCGCGCTGGTCCAGCGCCAACACGCGGAAGCGATCAGCCAAGCCGCAGGCGACGGTGTCCCAGGTTCGAGCATGCTGAAGGTAGGCGTGCAGCAGCACCACAGCAGGCGCCGCCGGGTCGCCCCAGTCCCGGTAGTGGAACCGCAGCCCGTCCAGAACGATCGTCTCATCCCGCACCGTCGGCGCGCCTTTCATCGCAGCCCTCCTCTGGAATGGGTCGACACGGTTCGGAACCGATTAGCGTTCGACGACCTCGGCCTCAAGGCTGGCAAAGAACGTGAGCACCTCGTCTTTTTCCGGCGACGCCACGCCCAAATGGTCGAGGGTGTCCGCGGCGTGGCGCATGAACACGGCCCAGTCGGAGTCGTCGATGTGCATTCCTTCGTGGGAGAGCTCCATGTCGCGGCCGGTGTAGTAGGTCGGGCCGCCGGCGGCCTGCACCATGAAATCGACAATCAATTGGCGGGCCTTCCGTTGGTTGTTGGTGCTGGCGCCCTTCCAGTAGTCGCGTAGTTGCGGATCGCCTTGCAACCGCGCGAGCAGCTCGTCGGTGGCCGCGGCTATCGCGTCGTAGCCTCCGAGCCGGTGGTACAGACTTTGTGTGGCGACCGCTTCCATGCTCTGCCTCCCGTTGTCATGCGCCATATCGGGCCAAAGGCCGCGCCCGGTACGGTCTCACTCTGGGATTGCCTGGCGGCGATCGCCACACGGATCAGGCACGGGATGACCCACGGTTTGGCCACGGCATGGCGATATACTCTCCGCCACATGCGTAGCAGATTGCCGTGAGCCCCCGACGCGTGGTTCGTTGTGGACCGGAGACGGGTAGGTGGCGAGGCATGCTCGATGGATGAACGCCCGCCCTTCGGCTCAGTGCTCAAACGCCTCCGGTTGGCCACCGGCCTCACCCATGAGGCGCTTGCCGAGCGGGCGTCACTCGGCGCGCGGACGATCAGTGATCTGGAGCGGGGAGTGAGCCGCACTCCGCGAGCAGACACCTTGGCTCTTCTGGTTGAGGCGCTTGACCTGCCCCCGGAACAGCGCGCTCACCTGGTAGCCGCCGCCCGGCCGCACGCGGACGCGGTGGGCGGCGCCCCACCTGCGCCCAGCCTGAGCCGGCTGCCCGTGCCCCTCACCAGCTTCGTCGGCCGTGAGCAAGAGGCGGCGGCGATTCGCGAACTCCTGCGTCGAGACGATGTTCGCTTGGCCACCCTCACGGGTCCTGGCGGCGTCGGAAAGACCCGGCTCGCTCTTCATGTAGCAGTGCAGTTGGGCGAGACGTTTGCTGATGGGGTATTTGCCGTCGATCTTGCGCCCGTCACCGATCGGGATGGCGTCTGTGAGGCGATCGGACGGGCTCTGGGGACAGGCGACGACGGGCGTCCGCCGCTGGCGAGACTGATCGCGGCACTCGGGCAGAAGGGGCTCCTGCTCCTCCTCGACAACTTCGAGCATCTCCTCGGCGCTGCCCCGCTTGTCACGGATCTGCTGCGAGCGTGCCCCCACATCAAGGTCCTGGCCACGAGTCGCGCCCCCCTGCGTCTCTCCGGTGAACAGGAATTTCCGGTGCCGCCGCTTCCTGTGCCGGACCCGGCTCACCTCCCCGCGATCGAGGCGGTGGCGGCGTATGCGGCGGTCGCCCTCTTCGTCGAGCGCGCAACGCGTGTCCGACCGGACTTGACGCTCGCGGCCGACAATGCCGCCGCGATCGCCGCCATCTGCGCACTGCTCGACGGTCTCCCACTGGCCATCGAGTTGGCCGCGGCGCGAGTCCGGGCGCTCCCACCACGGACCCTGCTGGAGCGGCTGCGGCACACGGCCACCATGCCGACCCTGGGCCTGCTTACGGATGGCCCGCGGGACTTACCGAAGCGGCAACAAACGCTCCGCAACACGATCGCCTGGAGCTACACATTGTTGTCAGAGGAAGAGCAGCGTCTCTTCCGGCGGCTCGCGGTCTTCGCCGATGGTTGCTCCCTCGAGGCCGCCGAAGCCGTCTGCGCCTCATTGCGGGAACCGGCGAGTGTCGACGCAGCGCGTTTCGTGGCGGAGCGCGTGCCGACGATCCAAGTGCTGGAAGCGCTCCACTTCCTGGTAGAAAAGAACCTTCTGTCGCACGCCATCGGGCCAGACGGCGCACCACGCTTCCGGATGTTGGAGACGATCCGCGCCTACGCATCGGAGATGCTCGCCGCGTCTGTCGAAGAAGGCACAGTGCGCCGACTGCACGCCGAGTATTACCTGGAGATCGTCGAAGCCATGGGCGCGCTCCTGTTCGCAACCCCAGGAACGCGGACGAAGCTGGCAGCCGAGCACGGGAACGTTCAGGCCGCCTTGCAGTGGCTCGTGCAGCACGGTTAGACAGGAGTCTCGAGTTCTGCTCCCTCGCCGATCTGCCGCATGAAACCAGACATGTCCATGTGAGCCCAGTGTTCTACGAGCTGCCCGTCGCGGATACGGTGGACGGCGATGCCGCGCACTTCGACCACGTTGCCGGTGGGCTGGAACCCGAGAATCTCCCCCAGGAAGGTCGCCCGCACCGTCAGGCGCGTCATCACCTTGTCGCCTTCCGCCATCTGATCCTCGATGGTGTGCACCGCGTCGGGGAACGCGGCCGCGAGGGCGCGGCTGGCGCCCCAGACGCCTTCCCGCCCCGGGGGCATTCCGGCGAGGGGCGGATTGTGGTCTACGTAATCGGCCGGGAGCAATTCGTCGATGATGGCCAGGTTGCGCAGGTCAAGCTGTTCAAACCAGTGCCGGACGAGCGCCTTGTTCTCTTCAGCAGACATGGGCATCGCTCCGGATTGGCGCCATTGGCGTGCAGCCGAATGCGTGGGAGCCCCTGGTGTGGGAACGGGCAGACCCCCTAACGCAAATACGTGCAAACGCGGTTGCGGCAGAAGTGGCGCGAGCCGCAGCAATGTTCGTCGCGCTCGCAGCTTCCCCCGCCGTAGCGGCAGCAGTTGAGCGCGCCGTCGTACCGGAAGCCGTTGTCGGCGCAGTAGACGGCTTGCCGGCCCGGCCGCACGTGGCGGGAGGCAGGGGCGTGGTGCAGGCACTGGTTCGTGTGCCGGCAGGCTCCTCCGAGCGGGATGAGGGCATGGTGGGCGTTCGCCGCTTCGCTTCGGGTTCCCACGAGCGCGGCGGCGGCAGCCAGCGCCAGCCCGCGTACGATCCCGCGGCGCGAGCCGCGGCTCCCGATCGCTCGGGCGACGGTATCGAAAAGGTCGTCGTCCACGACGTTCCTCCCTTCGTCGGGTTCCCCGCACGGCCCACCGTTCCGCGCGGATCAGGTGCGGCGCTCTACGCGCTCAACGCGCAAGCGAGGCCGCATCTCGATCCTGCCGAGTACACACCACGGGAGCTAACCGAGGGGAACGCAGACCCCTTGGTCGCTGCAGCGCGAAAACCCACAGCATTGGGCATCCCAGCCGCAACGGTCCCCCTGATAGGCGCAGCAGCGGTAGTCGTCCGTCAACGAGACGTAATCACAGAAGAACGCGCCGGAGGCGTAGACGCAGGTGTCCACGGCGGGCGAGCACGGGTCGCCCGGCGCCACGTCGGAACCGACCGGGACGCTGGAGCCGCAAAAGCCGCCGAGGCAGAGACTGGTTCCGCAGCAACCGGCGTCGTCGCCGCAGCGGCTGCCTTCGTATGCGCAACAGGCCATGCCGGCGGACCCGTATCCGTTCCAGGCGCAGACGAGGGCGGTGTCGGCGGCGACGCATTGGGAGTCGTCCCAACACGCCTCGCCGGCGTATTTGGTGTTGCGGCGCGCCGCCGCCCCGGAGGGCCGGAGATGCGTGGCGAGGAACAGGGCGCTGCTCCCCGCGAGCCCCCCCAGCAGGGAACGCCGCGAGCCTCTACGAGCGAACGCGCGAGCAACGTTGTCGAACCGGTGACCGTCCATCGGCATCCTCCTCCAGGAGTGTCCGGGCTGCAATCCCGGTGGCGCGTGGTCGGGCGCGAGCGGTGGAGACCGTCTACGACCAGGCCGCCGTCACGTCAACGAGACTGGACGCGGTGTCGCCGTCTGCCAGGTAGTTCACCGTCCAGACCGGTTGCCCGTGGTCCACCAGCCCGAGGACGGCGCCGTTCTGCTCGCAGCTGTAGTGGACCGTCTGACCGGCCAGCACGTAGAGGGTGCCGTGGAAGAGCGTGCAGCGGTCACCGTTGGCCAGTTCCAGCGCCCATGGCAGATCCCAGGGCTGGAGATCATCGGGGCCCGGAGGGGCTTCCTTTTCGCGGGGGAGCGGCTGATCGACGGTGAGCACAACGACCTCAGTCCCGAACGGATCGAGAACGCAGGCCACCTCGCCGGGTTCGTCGATGGGCGCGAACGGGTTCTCGAAACAGGGGTCGTAGACCTGGGAGCCATCCCCCAGGCAATCGAAGGCGTCGGGCCGATCGGGCGTGGCGATGGAGCCGCCCATACACGAGCCGGCGAGGGTGTCGGTCATGGTCAGGGCAGGATTCAGACCATCAGGGCCGTAGGGGATGATGTACCGCGCATCAGTGCGGTCCTGAGCGGCGCCGGGACCCGGGGTTGCCTCCTGGCCAGTCGCGGCCAGCGGGGCCAATCCAACGAGCGCGAAAAGCGCGCACAACAGCACGACGAGACGACGCATGACGTGTCCTCCTTCCGCGCGGCAAGCCGACCATGAAGTGTGCGTCTGTTCCTCTGTAAAACCGCCCGCACTATACACCACGCAATCGTGAGTCAGGGCCGCGCGTAATTTTCCACGTCGCCGCAGGAATCATGCCGGTGCCTGCCCACCACGAATGAGATGGTTTCAGTTGGTGTCGACCGAAAAGGCGAAGACGGTGGTCGTCGCGTAGGCCTCGCCGAGCCGCAGTACGGTCGAGGGGAACTCCGGCCGATTCGGCGAATCCGGGAAGTGCTGGGTCTCCAGCGCGACACCGTCCCCCTGACGGTAGGCGCGTCCGCTGGAGCCGACCCGCGTGCCGTCGAGGTAGCCGCCGCTGTAGAACTGAATCCCGGGTTCGGTTGTCCAGATCGTTAGCCTTCGCCCGCTGCCGGGATCGGCGAGCACCGCCGCTTCCTGCAGCGAGACGTCTCCTGGCGGGCGGTCGAGCACCATATTGTGGTCGTAGCCACGGCCGATGAGCAGTTGCGAATGGTCGTCGCGGAGACGCGCCCCGATGGGGGTGGGCTCCGTGAAATCAAAGGGGGAGTTCGCGACCGGCGCCAGCTCGCCGGTTGGGGTCAGGGAGGTGTCGACGGGGGTGTAGCGGCTGGCGGAGAATCGCAGCACGTGGTCTTCAATGGTCCCCGATCCCTCGCCGGCCAGGTTCCAGTAGGTGTGGTTGGTGAGGTTGACGATGGTGGGGCGGTCGGTTTCGGCGCGGTAGTCGATGCGGAGCCGGTTATCGTTGTCGAGGCGATAAGTCACCTCCGAGGTCAGTGTTCCCGGATACCCTTCTTCGCCGTCCGGGCTGGTCCGGGTGAAGCAGACACCGGCCGCCTCGTCTTCGCGGAGTTCTTCCGCGTCCCAGATGTACGTGTCGAATCCGCGCACCCCACCGTGGAGGTGGTTCGGCCCGTCGTTGGTCGCGAGTCGGTAGGTCTCCCCATCGAGAGAAAAAACGCCGTTGGCGATGCGGTTGGCGTAGCGCCCGGCAACGCAGCCGAAGAAGGGGCTCGGTTGCTGGAGGTATCCGGCGAGGTCGGCGAACCCGAGGGCGATGTTGGCGAGCTGGCCGTCTCGATCTGGCGCCCAGATGGCCCGGATGGTCGCGCCATAGGTCAGCAATTCGACCCGCAAGCCCTGCCGGTTGGCGAGCGTCAAGCGGTCTACGCGCTGGCCCTCAACATCGCCGAACGGTTCCCGGCTGACCTCGACCATCGCCCGCATCTCCCTAATTCGCGGATGCCCGTGCAATTGGGCGGCTCGGCTCACGAACCGTGTCATTCTGAGCCCGTGGGCGAAGAATCTCGTGCTCTGCTGACCGCCGCGTCACCGAGCCGAGATACTTCACTCGGTTCAGCATGACACGGTATTGACCGGCCGAACCGCCGATGCCTTACTGGGCCGGTGCAGGCAACCCTTCGACCGGCGTGCCGACGCCGAGTCCATGGTGATCCAGCCAGCCCGCCGGGACCTCGAGGACGTAGGTCACCGGCACGGGGGAGAGATAGGAGGGGAGGTCGGCGTCGCCGGTGCCGGGCGGCTCCGGGCAGACGCTTTCCGCCGCGCCCTGCACCGCGCCGTTCTCGATCCAGATGATGTCGAGGCAGAAGCGCATGCCGCGCATCCAGAATGAGCGCGGCGCGGGGCCGTCGAAGACGAAGAGCATGCCCGTGCCCGGCGCCAACCCATCGCGGTAGCCCAGCCCACGCGAGGTCTCAGGTGATTCGTCCGCCACTTCGACGGTCAGTGGCACCCCGCCGACAGTGATCTCCATCGTCGGCAGGGGGTTGACCTGGTGCCGCCAGGGGGGAGCCACCTGGGCCAACGTGCCGCCGACGGTCGCCAGAACCATCGTCATGGCGAAGACTAGTGTGGTCACCCATGCTCTCCTTGGAATACCGCGACCCGGTGAGGGCATCATCCCGACCCTGCAGGCGAAGAATCTCCGCCACAGCGAGCGGTCGCGGGCATCAGACGAGATACGTCGTTCCCGAACCAGACACGCGGTTCGTGTCTCGTCATGAGGATACCCGGCGCCGCACGTCACGCGCCGTCCATTGTCTCTGCAAGACGCGCGGCCAGCGCCAGGAGGGTCGCGGCGCAGGCCGGGACTCCCTCGACGCTCAGGTCGATCTCGGCCAGAACCGCCGGCGACGTGTCCGGGCCGAGCACACCGACACGCAGCGTCGCCGCGTCGCCCGCCGCGCGCATTTCGCGTAGCGCGCGGAAGGCATCGACATCGGTAATGTCGTCGCCGAAAAAGACGATGCCACGCAAGCTGAGATCGTCGGCCAGCTCGCGGAGGGCGGTCCCCTTGTTCACCGCCAGCGGTGGGCGCACCTCGAAGATCATGCGCCCGAGCGTCAGTCGCAGCCCGTGGCGCTCCGCCGCCTCCCGCGCCAATGGCTCCAGGAGCGCCACGGCCACGACCGGGTCGGGCGCGAGCCGGTAGTGGATGGTGCCGGTGACCCCCTTGTTTTCGACGATGAGCCAGGGGGCGGCGGCGACAGCCCGCGCCGCCGTCTCGATCTCCGCCAGCGCGGCGGCGATGGCGGGTTGGGACGCGGCGGCGGCGGGGTGGGTCCACGGCGTTCCGCGCGCGATGCGTTCCAGTCCATGATTCCCGACGTAGGTCAATTCGGGCAGCCCGACCATGGCCGCTCCGTCCTGGGGGGCGCGGCCGGAGACAACCGCCACCGCCGCCAGGCGTCGGGTCAGGAGGTCGAGCGCCGCCTTGGCGCCGGGGTCGACCATCGCCTCGGCCGGGGTCGGCGCGATGGCGCTGATGGTGCCGTCGATGTCGGTGACGACCGCGGACGGGGTTTGCAGCAGCACCGCCCAGCAGGCCGCGGCGGCGGCGTGGACATCGGGATCGAACTCGTCGCCGTGCGTCTCCATCGGTCAGTCCTGGTCCTGGTAGGAGTGGATCGTCCACCCCGGGCTGCTGATGAACAAATCCTGCACGTTCCCCTGGTCGATGACGGCGACGTGATAGACCAGCCCCTGGGGGACATCCGGGGGACCGAAGGGATCGGCCGGTGCATTCAGCCGTACGGTGGCCCCGGTGGATGGGTTCAGTTCCTCGTCGTCTTCGAATCCGGAGCGGGCCAGTGCCAGGTGGAGCTCGCGGAAGTTGACCTGGTCCAGCGGCAAGACCGGCACCGTTGCCGGGTCGATCTCCGCCGGCTCGCTCAGCCCGGTGTCGCTCAGGTAGAACGACTGCGCGGTTTGCGAATAGAAGGCGCCCTGCCAGCGAAATCCGGCCTCCAGCGGCGCGCACCCGACCTGCATCGTCACGAGCTGGGCATCCGGACGCCAGGCACGGGCGCTTTCGATGGCGGATTGCACCCCCGCTCCCCATTCGTCGCCGACGGTTGCCAGATCCCCGACGCGCAGGCGCCCTCCCGCGCACCGTTCCGGAACCGGCGTCAGCAGCGAAACCGGCGCCGGACTGGGCGAAGGCGTCGCGGTTGGCGCGGATTCCGCGATCAGCGGAGTCGGGGCGGAAATGCCCGAGCAGCCGGTGAGCACGACGCATATCACGACGATCCAGACCGCCACCCGCAGGGGCAACGGACCTCGCGCCAGTGGGTACTTGCACGTCACCGGGAAACGTCCCTCGCCAAGGGGCGGCGTCCGTGCGGGTCAGCGGTCACGGCCAGCCGAATCCGGGGCATGGTCGGAATCTACCACACGGGCGGCTATGGGCCATGGGCTATGGGCTATTCAGTCAAAGACGGCAAAGACGGCAAAGACGGCAAAGACGGCAAGCCGGCAAGGCCAAGAACACGACCAAAGCAAAGAGCCCATGGCTCATAGCCCGTAGCTTATAGCCAACGTGGCGATATACTCCGCCCATCATCGACAGGGAGGGACCGCCGCGACCACGGCCCGAGTGGAGCAGGGGGGAATGCAACTTTTCAACACGCAGTCGGGGCAGGTGGAGCGCTTCACACCCCGTGACGGCACGGTCGGCCTCTACGTCTGCGGCATCACGCCGTACGACACCACGCATATTGGGCACGCATTTACGTTTCTGACGTTCGACATCATGGTGCGCCTCATGCGCCACAAGGGGTGGGACGTCACCTACGTCCAGAATGTCACCGACATCGACGACGACATCCTGCGCAAAGCCAGGGAACTCGGCCTCGGCTGGAAAGAGCTGGGCGAACGCGAGACAGCGCGCTACCTCAAGGACATGGGCGACCTCAACTGGGTCCCGCCCGACCACTACGTGCGCGCCACGGACCACATCCCCGAGATGCTGGAGATCAATCAGGCGTTGCTCGACAAGGGTAATGCCTACGAAAACTCCGGCAACGTCTACTTCTCGGTCGACAGCGACCCCGAGTTCGGCAAGCTGAGCCACATCCCCCGCGATGAGATGCTCCCCATCGCCAACGAGCGCGGCAACACCCCGGACGACCCCAACAAGCGCGATCCGCTCGACTTCGTCCTCTGGCAGAAGTCGACGGCCGACGAACCAGCCTGGGAGTCGCCCTTTGGCCCCGGGAGACCGGGGTGGCACGTCGAGTGCTCGGCGATGGCCAGCCGCTACCTGGGACCGAGTATCGACATCCACGGGGGCGGGGCCGATCTGATCTTTCCGCACCACGAATGCGAGGTGGCCCAGTCGGAGAACGCCTTCGAGGTCGAGCCGTTCGCGCGCTTCTGGGTCCACGTCGGGATGGTCGGGTACAACGGCGAGAAGATGAGCAAATCGCTTGGCAACCTCGTCCTCGTCAGCGATGCCCTGAAGAATTATTCCGCCGATGCCATCCGCCTGTACCTCTTCTCGAACCATTACCGCTCGACCTGGGTTTACGACGAGATCGAGCTCGACGCCTGGGCGCGCGTCGCCGAGGATTTGATCGAGGCGGTGGAGTTCCCCGCCTACGGCATCGAGACCGAGCTCGACGTCAGCACCCTGCGAGATCGTTTCTTCAACGCGTTGGACGACGATCTGAACACGCCGGTGGCGATTCAAGCGTTGCACGAAATCGCCAGCGCCATCCTCGAGTCGCCCGAGGAGGACGATGTCCGCGACGCGCAACGCACCCTGCGTGAGTTGGGCGACGTGCTGGGGTTGACGCTGGTGGCGTAGGTGCCGGGTGTCGGGTGTCGGGTGTCGGGATTGTGGCACAGGACGCTTGCATTTCCGCGCCCACCCATGAACCACACACAATGATCCACCGTCCCCTGTCACCCGACACCCGACACCCGACACCCGCGTGGTATGCTTGTCCGCTTGCCGGCAAGGAGCCGGTTTTGCATCTATTGTGAGCCTTTCTGCTCCGTGAGCCGGGTGAGCGCGCAACCTCACCGTCGCGCCAACGGGGCAAGCCCACAGGAAGGAGGCCCAGTTGCGCGAGCAGGAACGCGCGCCCCGCAAATACGAGTTGATGACGATCCTCCACCCGGAAGTCTCGGAGGAGGCGTTGCCCGGCGAGCTGGATCGCATCTCCGGGTTCATTGCCGGCGCCGGTGGAGAGATCCTCGAAACACTTCAGGATTCGCCGTGGGGTCGCCGCCGTCTGGCCTATCCCATCCGCTCAGGTGGCCGCGACGTGCGCGACGGGTACTACACCGTCTGGCGGTTCAGCATTGCCCCGCACCGGGTGGACGACCTCGAGCGCGATCTGAAGCTGGACACCCAACTCATCCGCTACATCGTCGTCTTGTGGGAACCGAAACCGCTCCATCCGAAGGAGATCGAAGCCGCGGAGATCGCCGCCGAAGACGCGGCGGCGGCCGCCTACGCGGCGGTGCAGGCCGAAGCGGCGGCGGCACGAGCAGCGGCCGAAGATGACGCGGCGGCGGCCTATGCGGCCGCGCAGGCAGAAGCCGCCGCGGCGGATGAGGAGCCCGCGACGGAGGGCGCGGCAGACACGAGCGCCATCGAACCCGTGGCGGCCGAGGAAGCGCGCGAAGCGGTGCTGGATGCGGCCGAAGAGGCCGTCGACTCGTCGATGCGCCTGGCAGCCCACGAAATCCGCACCGACGAGTTGACCGCGGAAGCCGAAGCCCTGGAGGCGACGGGGGCCGAGCTGGCCATCGAAGCGGTCGATGAAGTCGAGGAGCGGGAAGAGCTGGAAGAGGACGCCGCGGCGGCGTTGGCGAAGGCGGACGCGGCGGCCAGCGCCGAGGCGACCGAGGAAGCGCCCGCGGCGGCCGAGGCGGACAGCGAGATTCCGGAAGGTGCGGTGCGCGGCGGCGAGACGGGTGAGTGCCCCGAGGAGTATCCCATCAAGGGCAACGCCAGCTCGATGCTCTACCACAGCCCCGGGTCGCCATCGTACAAGCGGACGGTCCCGGAGTTCTGCTTCGCCTCGACCGAGGCCGCGGAAGCCGCCGGGTTCAACCCGACCAAGTACGAAGCCGCGCACGAGGAGAGCGAGTAGGCCCCGGACACCGTCGGCCGCCGCGCAGCGAAGGAGATCGTCATGGCCGGAATCGCAAAGATCACCCTCGTCGGCAACCTGGGCCGCGACCCCGAAACCCGCTACACGCCGAACGGCACCATGAACGTCACATTCACCATGGCCGTCAGCCGGCGGTTCAACGACCAATCGGGCCAGCAGCAGGAGCGAACGAACTGGTACCGCGTAACGACGTGGGGCAAGCTGGCCGAGACAACTGATCGCCTGGCCCAAAGCGGCTACCTGACTAAGGGCAAGCAGGTTTACGTCGATGGCCGCCTCGAGGCGCGTGAGTACCAGGACCAGCAGGGGCAGACGCGCACGTCGCTCGATGTGACCGCGAACGAACTGCAACTCCTGGGATCTCGCGCGGACAGCGAGGGGGGCGGCGGTGGCGGGTTTGGCGCCGCTGCAGCCGCCGGCGCCGCGGCCGGCCGCCCCCAGGGCCGTACCGACCAGGAAGGCCAACCCGGTTCGCTGGAGGAGATCCCCTGGGACGACGGCGAGCCACCGTTTTAGGGGTGACAGGGTGACTAGGTGTCGAGGGTGACAGGGTTGTTCGCTCTCACCCTGACACCCTCAGACCCCGTCACCTTCAAGATTGCATCCAACGAGAGGACGACATGAGCGACAACGATCAACGACCGATAGACCAGGGACGCCCCGAGGGCGACGAGCGGCGACCGCGCTTCGGTGCGGGCGCGCAGGGCGAGCGGCCCGGCGGCGACCGGCCGGGCGGCGGGCGTGGCCCGGGTGGCCCAGGCGGTGGGCGTGGGGGACCGGGCGGCAGGGGCGGCCCGCGCCGCGGCGGCGGTGGCCGCTTCGGCGGCAGGCGCAAGGTCTGCGGGTTCTGCGTGGACCAGATTGGTGAGGTGGACTACAAGGACACCCCGCGCCTGCGCCGTTACATTTCGGAGCGGGGCAAGATCGAGCCGCGGCGCAAGCTTGGCACCTGCGCCAAGCACCAGCGCTCGCTGACGACCGCGATCAAGCGCGCCCGGCACGTGGCGCTGCTGCCCTTCACCACCGCCAGCCGGTAGGCATCGCAGCACGTTTCACCAACAGGTGTCATTCCGAGCGCACGCGAGGGACCTCGTCGGGCCCGTACCGACGCGGTCACCAGGCAAGATGTCTCGTGCCTCGGCATGACACCGACTGGAAGGTGCGCCGGGCGACCCATGATCCTGGGTGTGCCGGCGCGGGAGCACGGCAGGCATGCAGCGACGCGGCGACGATTCGATCAGGGCCAGAATCGCCCGCGCCCGGGCCCGCGCCGCGGGCCGGCGCCGGCCGACCCCCACGCGTCCTCCGGTGCGCAAGCGGCGGGTGCCCCGGCGCGAGATCGAAGCGCGCCGGCAGCGCATGGTCCGCTGGGGGGTCGCCATCGCCGGGGCGCTCGTCCTGGTCCTCGTCGGCGGGGGACTGATCTACGAAAACGTCATCAAACCAAACCAGACGCTGGCCACGGTCGGCACGGAAACGATCTCACGCCAGGAGTTCTGGAAGTGGCGCGCCAATGACCTGTTCGAGCAGGCGCAGCAGTACCGGGACTTCGCCCAGTTCGTCGGGCCGGACCAGCAGAACCAGTACCTCGCCTTCGCCGAGCAGACGTTGGCGCAAGTGCCGGAGGTGTGGGGCAGCACCGACGTGGACGCCGCCGCGCTGCAATCGATGATCGAGGGCCAGATCTTCCTGCAAGGTCTGGACGACCTGGGACTGGAGCAGACTGCGGAGGAGGTGGAGACGTTCGCCCTCAACCGCTTCGCCCCGCCCGGCGCGCCATTGATCCCCTCCAGCCCGACGCCGACCTTCACCGCCGAGCGCGCCGCCATGGCCACCAGCACGGCGGAGGCATTGCTGGCCACGCCGATGGCGAGCCCGGTCGCGGGCTCGCCGGTCCCTGGGACGCCCGTTGCAGCGGATGGGCTTGCGGGCAGGCCCGTCGCCACGCCGGTTGCCGGAACACCGGGCGCGACGCCGGTGGCGGCGACGCCGATCGTTCCCCCCGCAACCCCGAATCCGGCTGAAGCGCGAGCGACCGCGGAGGCAGGATTCGAGGAGTTTGCCACCGGTTTCTTCGAGATCGCGCACCTCACCCGCGAAGACTACGAGCAGTTGGTGGCCGCGCCAGCGCTGGCGCGGCAACAGGTGACCGACGCGCTGGCGGCCGAGATCGGGCAAGGAGCCCCCGCAGGTACGCGCCGCACACATCCTTCTGCCGACAGACCAGACGGCCGAGGCTGCCCGCGCCCGCATCGTCGAGGGCGGCGAATCGTTCGCCGCCGTGGCCGAAGAGGTCTCCACCGACGAGGGCACGGCCGGCAACGGCGGTGACCTCGGTTGGTTCACGCGCGCGGAAATGGTGGCGCCGTTTGCCGAGGCCGCGTTCTCCCTGGAGCCAGGGGCGATCTCGGAACCGGTTCGATCGGAGTTCGGCTGGCACATCATCCGGGTCGATGAGACTGACCCCGACCGGCCGCTGACCGACAGCCAGATCAATCGCCTGCGCCAGGCGGCCGTCGATCGCTGGCTGGAGGAGCAGCGTGCGACCCTCGCCATCACCGCCGACCTGCCGCCCACGCCGACCCCGTTCGTCAGTCAGTTCCAACCGCCGGTCGGCGCCCCGCCGCCACCAACCCCGACGCCGCTGCCGGCCACCCCGGCGGGGTAACGGGCTATGGGCTTTGAGCTATGAGCTATTGGCTTATTGGCGGGTGACTCGCTGCCGGGATGAAGCAGGATAGATTGAACGATGGGTGACAGTAGGCAGTAGCCAACAGCGGAGTCTGCGCGTGCGTTACGGGATCATCCTCACGACTGGCGACATCCACGAGATGATCGACATGGCGGGAGAAGCGGAAGCCGCTGGCTGGGACGGCGTTTTTTACTGGGATGCGATCGCCATACCGGGGATGGCGCCGATCTACGATCCGTGGGTGACCCTGGCCGCTTTCGCCATGCGCACCGAGCGCGTCCGCCTCGGCAACATCATCACCCCGCCCTCGCGGCGTCGCCCGTGGAAACTGGCGCGGGAAACCGCGACGCTCGATCACCTCAGCGGAGGCAGGCTGGTGCTTCCGGTGGGGTTGGGTGCGCTCGACGACGTCGGGTTCGGCGGCGTCGGCGAGGCGACCGAGGCGCGCACGCGGGCAGAGCTGCTCGACGAGAGTCTGGATTTCCTGACCCGCGCCTGGAGCGGGGAGCCGTTTCGCCACGATGGAAAGCACTATCAGACGGCCGAGATGGCGATGCGCCCTCCCTCGCTGCAACAGCCACGCATTCCGATCTGGGTCGTCGGCGTCTGGCCGCGCCCCAAGAGCGTCGACCGCGCCCTCCGCTACGATGGGATCATTCCCCAGGTGGCCGCGGAAGGCGGCGGCCCGGGCCGGGTGACGCCGGACAGGTGCGGGCGATCGCGGACCTGGCGCGCGAGCGGCGCGGCGGAGGCGACGCCGTTCGACATCGTCATCGGGGATGTCAGCCCAGGCGACGACGTGGAGGCGGCGCGCGCCATCGTGCAGCCGCTGGCAGAAGCGGGCGCGACGTGGTGGATCGAGTCCCCCTGGATGGACGCCACGGTATCCAGCCTACGCGCGCGGATCGCGGCGGGACCGCCACGGTAGGGTGACGGTGTCAGTGACGGGTGATAGGGCGATTTCGGCGATGGCTCGGGCGATGACTGATCCGCTCCCGGGTAGCCCCTCCTGATCGAACTCTTCCGGCACAATCTCTGGGCGAACTCGGCGCTCATCGATTTCTGCCTGGCGCTGCCGGACGATGTCCTGGAAACGACCATTCCGGGGATCTATGGCGGGATTCTGAAGACGCTGGCGCACATGGCCGGGGCGGAGGAGCGATATCTGGCGGCGCTGACCGGTGGCCCGGAGCGGCGAAATCCCACGCTGGAACAGACGAACCCGGACCTTGCGACCGCGCGCGAGCACCTGCGGCAATCGAGCGAAGGGCCTCATCGCCTTCGCCGAGCGTGTCGAGGGTGATCCCATCCTGGCGGTGATCTGGCACAACGAGACACTGGAGATGCCGGTCGCGCTCTTCCTGGTCCAGGCGATCAACCACGCCACCGAGCATCGCACCCAGATCAAGACCGCGCTTGACCCAGGCCGGGATCGAGCCACCCGAGCTGGACGGGTGGAACTGGGACGGTGCGCGGCGGGGTTCCGGTGTGGGTATCTAGCAGCCTGGCACCAGCCCGCCAGCGTCGTCACGGTCGCGTCCGGATGGCCCTGGACCGCCGGGAAACGCGCTCGCGAGCCATCGTCGCTCCGCTTTCGTGACTCCTTGAGCGCGCGCCGCAGAGCGCTGTGACACTTCTCCCCTCGCGCGTCTGAATAGGTGAACGCGGGCGCGAGCCGCCAGCACCATCGTTCGCCTCACGCCGCGTTGAGGAGCCGTAGTCATGCTTCCCCGGACGATGCCCCGTCCTTCCTCGCCACCGTCCGCGATGGCATACTCACCGGGAGCGGAAATCTCCATAATGCGGCGCCCGGTGAGGAACTCGCGCGGTGCAGGGGCAACGCGGCACGGCCACGGTCAACGGCGACCCGGACGCGATCGGCGATCGTGGCGCAGGCGTGCCCGTCGCTCACCTCGTGGCGCGCGCCAAGCAGGGCGACGGCGACGCCTTCGCCCTGCTCTATCGCCGCTACCTGGACGAGGTCTACGGGTTCGTCGCCGCCCGCATTTCCGACCGGCAAGCGGCCGAGGACGCCACGCAGACGATCTTTTTCCGCGCCATGCAGTCGCTGCCCACGTTGCCGCGACGACGCGGCCTTCCCCGGCTGGCTCTTCGCCATCGCGCGCAATGTGGTCACCGACACCTATCGTTCGCACAAGTCCCGTACCGAGGCCGTGGGATGATGCCTCGATCCGGAGGATCCAGCCGCCTCCCCCGAGGAGGTCGCGGTGCAACGCGACGATGCACGCGCGCTAGCCGAGGCGCGCGAACGCTGCCTGTCGGCGCCGGAGCGCGATCTGTTCGACCTGCTCCTGACCGACATGAACGACAAGCAGATCGCCCAGGCGCTGGGGCGAACGCACGGCGCGGTGCGCACCGCCCATTGGCGGTTACTGGCCAAGCTGCGGGAGTGCCTGGAGTCGCTAGGCGTGTTCGGAGGGAGAGCGCCGTGCCAACGTTTAGGCGCGAGCCGACCCCCGCCGACGCGCTGAGCCGGTACCGCAATGCGCTGGTGCGAGGCGCGCCGCCGGATGAGCTTGCCCGGCTGGCCGCCACGATCGATCCCGAGCTGCTCGAAACGTTGCATTGGGCGCGGGAGGCGGGCCAGCGCGCCCAGGAGACGCCCGATCCCCGCTTCGCCAAGCGGTTGGAGAGCGAGTTGCTGCAGGCATTTCGCGACAACGGCCAAGCCCCCCTCTGTATCCCTGCCGGCTTCCCACACCCAGCCGCATTCCGCTCAGGGCACCGCCCAGATGCACGTCCCGCGCGCGGGAGCCGCCTGCTAACCAGAGGCGGTGGACATGGCGCCCCCTGGCCGTCGCGGCTGTGCTCGTCGCGCTGGTTGCCGGCAGCATCGCGGCGTTGCGCGTCGTCCGCTTCGACCCGACCGAAACCCAACTCGGGGCGGTGGGCGAACCGACCACCGAGACCTTCGTCGACGCCACGGTGACGGGGGCAGCGGAGACCTGGACCCCGCTCACGGTCGAGCACTGGCGGTTCCAGGAGGGAGAATCCCCGCTGAGCATCCCCCCGCTGGACGGTCCGCAATGGATCGTGGCCGACGGCGGTGGGATCGTGGTCACTGTCGATGGCGAAGGGCGGACGCTGGCGCCAGGGGAGAGTCTCGTTGTTCCGGCCGGGCAGGCGCTCGGCCTGCACAACCCCGGTCTGGGGGAGACTTCTGTCTATCGCGGGGTGGCCGCGGCCGGGTTCTCGTTCGAGGACTACGACAGCGCTGTCATCAGCAAAGAGACCGCGCTCGTCACCGACGCTCACGAGGCGATCCCGCCGGGGCAGTCGCACATCGTCTTCGACCGGCTGACGATCCCGCCCGGCACGTTGATAACCGCGGAGGCGGCCACCGGCCAGGACTGGTTCGATATCGTCACCGGGCGCCTGGGGCTGACGCTCATCGGCGACGCCCTACCGCAGGGCTGGGAATCGGGCCGCGAGCGCGAACTCGCCGCGGACGACCCGGTGCCGATCCTGGTTCCCGGCACGAGCGTGACGATGCGCAACGTCGGCGACGAACCGCTGGTGCTGCTGCGGCTGCGCGTCTCTTCGCTTACCGATGACGCTCTGGCGGAAATGCCTTCCCAGTAATCTCCCGCGATATTCCCACCGTCTCCCGTGACACTTTTCCTACTCCCACGTCTGTATCGGTGAACGACACCCGATGCAAGAGTGGAGTGGGTCTATGGGTCTCTACGGACCGATCTCGACGACGAGCGCTACGGTTCCCCCGCGAAGCAGCGCTCAGGCGGCGTCCAGTGCCTCGCCATTTCGCCGCCTGACCCGGCGCGAGCGCGAGGTGCTACGCCTGGTCTGTCTGCGCCTGACCGATCCAGAGATTGCCGAGCGCCTCTTCATCGGCACGCGCACGGTGGAGTCGCACGTCACCAGCATCCTCACCAAATTGGATGCCGCGAACCGGCGGGAAGCCGCCACGGCCGCGAGCCGCCTCGGGCTCGTGTGACGATGGCTGCCGCAAACCGGCTGGCGAACGATCGGGCGGTGAAGCGGGCGTGCCGCGGCCCGCCGGGCGCCACACCGTTCAAGGCGAGACGGATGGGGCTCCGCAGGACCGGAAGCGCCCCACCCGCTCGCGGAATAGGCCGGAGCGGCCCGGAGCGGGCTCGCCACGGCGCTGCCAAGCCTACCTCAGGCGCAGCGCCTGGGCCCCGCGCAGCGTCTCGGCGCCGCAGCGACGCGGGCCTTGAGCCATCAACGCCTGGAAGGAATCGAGCCATGCAACCGAACGACACCGTTGTCCGACCGGAAACAGCAACCGCTTACCCGATGGTGAGCGGCCACCGACGCAGCGAGAGGAAACCTTCGATGGGCACGCTCAAGCAGGGATTGGCGGCCGTGGCATTGGTCACGTCGCTGGGGCTGGTTGTCCCGAGCACCTTCGGCGATTCGGTCTCGGCCGACGTCTCGTCCAACGGTCGGAGATTCGTCTCCACGACGTTCAACTGCGACCTGGACGGGGACGGCTCCTACGAAACCGAGTACAAACTGGTATCGACCGAGAGTTCGACGATGTGGCAGGTCGAGGGCAGCACCACGGTGGTCGTGCAGCGGCTGAAGGACTTGCAGCACTCGACCTACACCGTCGACCACGATCCGACAGGCGAGGCCTACGACTTCTTTGAGCCGACCGGCTATTGGTCCCCTGAGCCGGACGCCCGTAACTACCCTCAGGCTAACCACAAGGGATGGAAAATCACGAATTGCACGGAAACCGTGCAGTACCTCTACTCGCCCTACGCGACGGAGAGTTTCGGGCATCTCAATGATGTCGCGCTGGTCCCGGATTTCGTCCAGTCCCCCGACTGCCCGGAGGATCCGGATTCAATTGAGGGCGCTCGGGAGGATCTCCCCGAGTGTGTCACGTACCTCGAGACCGACACGTGGCTCTATGACGTCACCTTGACCGGAAAGCCCGGTGCCGCCGCGAAATCGGCCAGCGCGGACGACGACGCGACGAGCGCCGACCGCCAGGTCAAGGCCAAGAAGAACGGCAAGCACCGCGGCAAGGGCAAGCGCGGGCGTTAGGCCGGTTGGTCCAGCGTCATCCGCTGCGGCGCTCCTCGGCTGATCCCGGGGAGCGCCAATCCATTCGCAAGGAGGCCTATGATGCCAAGCATTCTCGCTACTTGGCCCCAATTGGCTCGTGCCCTGCTGGGCTGCGCCCTTTCGGTTCTGCTGACCTCGGCAGGCGTCGCGGCGCAGGAGAGCGGCACGCCGACGGCCGCGGTCACGGAAGAGGTCTGGGTTGACACCGTCGTCCCCGCCGAAGCCTTGCCGCCCAGTGGCCCGGTCTTCCTCGGGCTCTTCCGCATCGCCTGGGACGAAGGCGCGGGGTACCGCTACCAGGAGGACGTGCCGGGCGTCGCCGTCAACTGCGTGCTCGCGGGCCGGTTCGCCTTCCGCCCAGACGTCGACGAGCTGTTCATTCCGGCCAACGCGCATCAGGAGCCGGTTGTGGCACCCGCTGGCGAGGAGACGACGCTAGAGCCTGGCGACTGTGCCCTTCTGCACCAGGACGTTCACCGCGATGAACGCAACGCGGGGACCGGCCCGGTCGACTGGGTCGCCGTCGTTGTCCTGCCGGAGAACACGCCTCCACCGGCGAACGGCCCGGAGGCGATCGCGTTCGACCCCCTCGGCTACATCTACGGTGGGCAGTGGGCCGACACGCCGGCCGGTCCCACCGGTCCGATGCACCTCACGCTCCGGCGCATCACCCTCGCACCGGGGGCCTCTATGCCTGAGCAGACGGTCCTCGGGGATGCGATCATCCCGGTCACAGACGGGACGCTCGGTCTGACGGCAATCGGTGGCGAGCCGCTTGTCGAGCGTGCCGTCAGCTTCACCAGCGACATGCCGACTGCCGTCCCGGAAGGGAGCGAGACGGTGCTGCAGGCCGGAGATTCGGCGCATGTCCAGGACGGCACGGCGTACACGCTGCGCAACCCGGGAGAGGCGCCCGCCGTGTGGTGGCTCGTCACCGTCGCGCCCGTTGCCGCCGAGACCGCGACGCCGGCGGCGTAAAGTAGCGCACCAGGGCAGCCCAATTCTGGGCGCCAGCGAAGCGCGTCGGCTCCGTAACGCAGTGGCTTGCGCGGAGCCGACGCGCGTTGCTGTTCAAAACGTCGTGAAACCGCCACTCCCATTCAGCCGGCGCCACTTCGTCAATGCGTGTTCGACGCACCCTGCTGTGGATAATCGAACGACAGTGATTCCTCCCGAACGCGTCCACCTGGCGCCAAGAGAATCGCGCAGAATAGCAAACTCCCAAGGAAAATGGCTCGCAATATCTGGAGCGAATTTAGTTGGCAATCGATGTTCCAGTGGACTCGCATCGTATGTGCCTTCCTGTCAGATGATTTCCGATGCAGATTGCGCTAGGATGCGCGACATCGGCGCAACGGCGCGCCGGAACGCGAGGAGGGACTCGTCATGCATCGTCGCACGATCCCGGTTCTGGTCCTCATGGTCTTCGTGCTTGGCTCGCTCCTGGCCGGTTTGGCGCCGGCGCAGGCGAGGCAAGCCGCGACTCCCCATGTCCTGCGCTTCTACATGGGAGACGGCTTCCCGGATATGCTGGAGCCGCAGCAGACCGAGAGCGGCACGGTCGACATCGACCTTCCTCAACTACGAGGGGCTGACCCGCTTCGACGAAGAATTGAACGTCGTCCCCGGCGCGGCCGAGTCGTGGCAGTTCAACGACGACGGCACGCAGATCACGTTTCGCCTGCGCGACAACCTGACCTACAGCGACGGCTCGCCGCTTGCTCGCCGAGCGCTTCCGCGACGCCATGCTGCGCCAGTGCGATCCTCACCTCGACACGTTCAACGTCGACAATCTCTCCGAAGTCGTCGGCTGCGCCGAGCTCCACGCGATCGAACTGGCCGCGGACGGCTCGCCGCGTCGATGCGGCGGCCTACGACGGCGGCGCAGGCCAATTTCGGGGCGCGCGCCGTCGATGCGCGCACGCTGGAGATCAATTTCGCGCATCCGGCCCCCTACTTCCCGGCGCTCGCCGCCCTCAACGTCAGCTTCATGCCGATCAAGCAGGAGTTGCTCGAGGGGTGGGACCCGGAGCAGTGGCTCGACCCGGCGGTCTGGGTCGGCAACGGCCCCTTCCAGGTGACAGCGATCGAGCCGGAGGGATCGCCGCCGCGCATCCGCTTCGTCCGGAACGAGCGCTACTGGGGCGGCAAGGCCAAGCTGGACGCCGTCGAGTACGTCGTCCTCCCCTACGATGAGGCGATGCAGGCGTACCGGGACGGGTACCTGACCGTCATGCGGCCGTGGGAAGAGAGCATGCCGGCCATCGAGGCGGACCCGATCCTCAGCCGGGACGTCCTCAACATCTGGACTCCGTATCATCGAGATGTTCAACTTCAATTTCAACAAGGAGCCGTTCACCGACCAGAAGGTGCGCGAGGCGTTCGCCTATGGCTTCGACCGCGACGCCTGGTGCGTGGAGTTGTATTTCGGCGCCTGCACGCCGCACCTGAGCTGGATTCCGTCGCGAGTCCCCGGCGCGATCGAGAGCGACGCCTACGCCTTCGATCCCGGCGAAGGCGCGCGACGGCGCTGGCCGCGTCGAGCTACGGCGGCCCGGAGGGATTGCCCGAGATCGTCTATTACCACCAGAACGACGACCCCTCCGATTTTACCGAGGCAGAGTGGCTCGCTGCACCAGTACCGGCAGGTTCTCGGCGTGGAGATGACCCTGGCGCCGGTCACACCCGACGAACTGGACGCGATGATGAGCGCCCCGGAGACCTGGCCGCAATTCGCGAGCAACCGGTTGGTACTCGGACATGCCCGATCCGCACGACTGGATCACGATGTGGACCTGCGGCTCTCCCTTTTTCGCCGAGAACGTCGGCTACTGCAACCCCGAGTACGACGCCCTGGTAGCGCGGGTCGACAGCGAGATGGACCCGGAGGAGCGCATCCGGCTGGCGGAGGAGTCGCAGCGCCTGCTGCTGGCCGACGCCCCGGCCATCTTCGGCTTCGACTACAACTACATCCAGCTCGTGAAACCGTACGTCATCGGCTACACCCCCTCGGCCCCCAACCAGTTCTGGCCGGGCTGGTGGACGCCGCTCACCGTCGATGTGGAACCGCCAGGGTAGGAGCAGCGCTCACCAAGCATCGAAATGCACGTGACGAGGCGGCATGGGCGAAGGAACGTCGGAGTGAATCGACATCGCGTGCTGACCGTTCTGGCGCTCTTTACGGCGTTGATGCTGAACGCCGGCGCCGTCAGCCAGGTTCCAGCCGCGCGCCAGGAGGGAGCAGAGGCCCACGTCCTCCGCGTCAACTGGGGCTATTTCCCGGAGACGCTCGACCCGCAACTCAGCCACAGCGGCCAGTGGTCGATCTCCGGCGGTCTCGACTACGAGGGGCTGACCCGGATCGGCGATGATCTGCAGGTCATACCCGGCGCGGCCGAAGCATGGGAATTCGGTCCGGACGGCAAGACGCTGACCTTCCACCTGCGCGACGGGCTGCTCTTCGGCGACGGGGTCCCGGTGACCGCCGCGCACTTCCGCTACGCCATGGAGCGGATGTGCAGCCCCGACCTCGATTCTGAATCCGCGAGCTACTACTTCGACGTGGACGGATGCGAAGCGATGTTCGCGGCGGAAGATGCCGCGGCCAGCGAGGCGGCGAAGGCTTCGCTGGGGGTGCGCGCCCTGGACGACCGCACGCTGGAGTACACATTCGACCAGCCTGCGCCCTACTTCCCGGTGGTTGCCTCCAACTGGGGAACCATCCCACTGCGTCAGGAGCTTGTGGAGGCGGGCGGAGCCGAATGGTGGAGCACTCCGGAAACGCGGATCGGCAACGGGCCGTTCAATCTGGTCGAGTACGACGCGGACGGCGACGATCAACGCCTGGCCTATGCCCGTAACGACCACTACTGGAACGCCCCGACCAACCTGGACGGTCTGGAGTTCCTCTTTTTGGACTATTTCGACCCGGCGACGCTGGACGCCTATCGCCGCGGCGAACTCGACGTCACCTGGCCAACGGAAGAGTTCATGCCCGCAATCGAAGCCGATCCGGTTCTGAGCCGGGACATCTTCGTCATGCCCGTTGCCGGTACCGAGTATCTGTCGTTCAACCCGAGCCGAGAGCCGTTCAACGATAAGAAGGTGCGCGAGTCGTTCGCCTACGCCTTCGACCGGGCAGGTTGGTGCCAGGAAATCCAATACGGCGCCTGCACGCCGACGCTGAGCTGGGTATCGCCGGGCGCCTCGGGCGCTATCGATACGGATGCGTTCGCCTTCGACCCGGCGAAAGCCCGACAGGCGCTGGCGGAGTCGTCGTACGGCGGACCGGAGCATCTGCCCGAGGTGACCTGGAACGTCCTGGAAGGCGACGCCGACGGCATGCGCGATGCGGAATGGCTGGCCACGCTGTTCCGCCAGGTTCTCGCCGTAGACCTGGCCATCTCGGTGCTTTCCGAAGAGGAGTACGACGCCCTGTATGCCAACGACGAGCCGGCGACGTGGCCGCAACTCGAAGGCGGCGTCTGGTGGGCCGACCCTGATCCCCGCGATTGGTTCGTGGTCTGGCGCTGCGGCTCAGCGTTCAACCAAGGATACTGCAACCCCGCGCTCGATGCACTGCTGGACCGAGCCGACGCCGAGCTCGACCCGGAAAACCGCATAGCCCTCTACGAGGAAGCCGGGCATATGCTCGTGGCGGACGTTCCGGCCATCTTCGTGCATACCGCGTTCGGCCGATGCCTGGTCAAGCCGTACGTCGTCGGCTATTCGCGCACCGCGCTCAACGGAAACTACCCCGGCTGGACGAACTTGCTTGCGGTCGACGTCGTCCCGGTGGAGTAGGTTCGCGAAAAGGCTCCACCCGGACCGCGGCAGTCAGCTCTCAACCCTCCAACCCTTCTCCTTGGGCGCAGGGCGAGGGGGATTGCTGTCGGCGAGCGGCGATAGGGCGACCGATCATCCGATCTCCGCATCACCCATGTGCCACAAAAGGAGTACAGGCATGTGCCGCAAAAGGAGTACAGAATTCCGTGCCTTGTACGGATGAATGCGGGCCGCGGGAGCGCGAGACTTCGGGTGTGTCAGGGCGATCTGAGGCGCGAACAGCGACGCACTTCAGCAACGCCGTCCCGAATCGGACGCGCGCCAGCCCATCGCCGGGGGTTTTCGCTGTGATCGACAGCGTCGTCAACAGGAGCAACATTCATGATCACGCGACGCACCGTTCTCTCCACGGTCGCTCTGGGCGCTTCGGGTTTAGTGGCAGGAGCCGGGTTGCTCGGGATCGCTCCCGACGTCGAGGCCGCCGACGCGGACAACCGAAACACCCAGAAGCATCGCCGCACAAAGCGCCGGAACCGCAAGCAGCGGCGCCGGCAGCGCCAGAGGTAGCCGTAGCCGTCTGCGCGGCTCCCGGAACCCGGGGCACTGGCGCGGCGTCAATCCAGATCCTGAGACCACTCGTTACGACGCAGGTTACTCAGACTCGGCGAAGGTCTATCTCCCTGACACGGCGGGGCCGCATCAACCAAGATGCGGCCCCGTATCACTTCGTCAGCGGGCGAACATCGCCAGGCGAATCCACCCCGAAACCGCTCGCTCTACGATGTCGTCAATGCCCAGTCCGCGAAACGCTCCTCGATCTCCTCGATGGGCGGAACGGCGTCGGGGCCGATGCCGCGAAGGCTGAAGGCAGCGAACGGTCCGCCCCCGCTCAGAATGCGGCGACGATTCCGCAATTGAGGACGTGACACAGCGGGTTCGGGCACGACCTGGATCCGCAAGCACTTGCCCAGGTCGGGCGCAACGATTCCCGCCGCCCCGCGTTTCCGGGGGCAAACTCCGTACCCGACACCGTATCTCGTACCGATGCGCCCGCCCATGGGCGGGCGCAAGATGGGGTCGTGCCAGAGCGTTCTGGCACACGAGGCGATCGAAGGGATGCCATCCGACGCGATCAGAAGCGGCGAGGCGCCGGGCGTCCCCGCATCTCGACGATCGACTCGACTCCGGGCGCGACACCCGACACGACAAGGAGCACCACGATGGTTTCTCGACGCAGCGTTCTGTCTTCGTTCGCCGCTGGCGCCGCCAGCCTGGTCGCCGGCGCCAGCCTGCTGAGCCCGGTCTTGGCCGGCAATGGCAACGGCAACGGGAATGGCAACGGGAATGGCAACGGCCGCGGCAACGGCAACGGCAATGCCGGCGATGGCGATGGCAATACCCGGAACAACCATCCTAACCGCCGCGACCATCGCCGCAACCGCCGCCAGCGGCGGCGCGAGCGGAATTAGGTCACGGC
Source organism: uncultured Chloroflexia bacterium (assembly GCA_963762985.1). Classification (GTDB taxonomy): domain Bacteria; phylum Chloroflexota; class Chloroflexia; order Thermomicrobiales; family UBA6265; genus JACCXM01. Next base: position 135,260 of record CAVXMK010000016.1, on the reverse strand, counting down.
CCTCAGTTCCCGCCGGGCGCGTCGATCTGCGGGAGGTCCCGCGCTCGCACACCCGGCTCCGACGGCAAGAACTCCTTCCAGATCATCGCGGCGCCTCGCCACCAAAGCAACGCGAGCGCGGCCGGGCCAAATGTGGTCCGACCGCGCTCGCGTGTTGACGCTATCGGCTCGTGGCTTTTGGTTCTTGACCCACATCCTCCGACGATCCACGCGCGATTCGTCGCCTCGCCGGCTCACCGCCTCACGGTGTCCCACGCTTCGAATCGCTCTTCGATCTCCTCAATGGGGGGACAGCGTCGGGGCCGACGCCGCGCAGGCTGAGGGCGGCGACGAGGTTGGCGTAGCGGCCGGCGGTGACGGGGGAGACGCGGCGGTCGGAGGCTTTGAGGAAGAAGGCGGCGGCGAAGACGTCGCCGGCACCGGTCAAGTCGACGGATTTGACCGGGTAGCCGGGCAGCTCAGCACGGTGGCCGGCATAGAGGAGGTTGCAGCCATTCGGCCCGAGGGTGACGACGCCGATGCGGCGGGCCCCGACCCACTCCACCGCGGAACGCGCCTGGGCGATCTCCTCGTCGGAGACGACGATGGTGTCGGTGCGGGCCAGCAACTCCGGCGGCAACCGCAACGGCACGTGGCCCACACGCCCGCCACGCTCCATCGGCCACTCCCGCATCCACCCCTGCGGGGTGATGCCGAGGAAACCGGGGGAGAGCGAGAGCGCCTGGTGCGTGTCGATCTCCCTGGCGACCGGACCCAAATGGATGACTTTGGCGTTGGCCCAATGCGGCGGCAGCCCGCGCAAGTCGATCGGTCCTGCCCACTTGCGGATGGTCTGCGTACGGCGGCTGCCCACGTACTCGTTGACGAAGAAGGTCGGCGTCTCCGCGTCCTGCGTGATGATGGTCAACTGCTCGGAATAGGGTTCCAGCGAGGGGACGTCGATGCCGTCGACCTGCTCGCCATAGCGGCCGCGGGTGAGCACTCCGACCCTGGCCCCCAAACGCGCCGCCGTCAGCGCGGAGTAGAGGGCGGTGCCCCCGAGGACGCCGCTGCCATCCGGCTGGACGTCGCACACGATCTGCCCGATGACCAGGTAGTCCGGCGCTCGTTCCGATTGCATGCCCCGCAATTGTCGGCTATCGCTCAGCGATTGCCGCTTGCGCCCTCGCTTGTCCCCGCCGCGGGTGATGCGCGGCGGCAACGAGGGATCGCGCGGCTTTTTCCTGGGTGTCGGGGTGTCGGGGTGTCGGGGTGTCGGGGGAACGGATTTCCTGTCGCCCCGATCCCCTGTCACCCTGTCACCCTCTGCCGACCCGTCAGGCACGCGGTTGCACCGTGACCCGGCGCAAGTTTCCTTCGCCGCTGCTCTCGGTGGTCACGTCCGGGTGGCTGCGCAAGGTGAGGTGGACGATGCGGCGCTCGTTCGGCGGCATCGGCTCCAGCACGATCGGCCGGCGGGAGCGGGCCACTTGCCGGCCGATGCGCTCGGCCAACCCGATGAGCGATTCCTCGCGCCGGGTGCGGTAGCCCTCCACGTCGACGACGACGCGAGTCCAGTTCTCGAGCCGGCGATTGGCGATCAGATTGACCAGGTATTGCAACTGCGAGAGGTGGTCGCCGCGACGGCCGATGAGCATGCCCAGATCCTGACCCAGGACATCGATGAAGATCGTCGGCGGATCTTCGGGATCGAGCGCCATGGTGGAGGGGTTGTCGACCGCGACCACGTCGGCCTCGATACCCATGTGCGTCAGCAGCTCGCGCACGATCTCCTTGGCGATCTTCTCCTCGGCCTCGTCCACCCGGTCGATGTCGCGGGTTCGCTCGATGCGAGGCGGCCGGGGCCGCTCTGGGGGCGGCGCCCCGCGGGACGACGGCCGGTCGCCAGGAACGCGGCGTGTCCCCGGTTGACGGCGGTCCCGGCCGGCGCCGGGACCGCGCCCCGCGGTGCGCTGGCCCGCCGCGGGGGCCGACCGCGCGTCGCGCGGGATCGGTTGCGAGGCCATGCCCCTGGCGGTGACGCGCACCAGCGCCTCGTCGCCTTCGTCCGGGCCGGCGTCGGAGAGGATCTCGATATCGACGTCCGCCTCGCCCAACTCCAACTGCTCCAGCGCCAGGCGGACCGCCTCGTCCACGGAGTAGGCCTGAATCTCGACGCTGGTCATTCTCCGTTGATCCATCGCTGATCCCCGCGCGGCGAGCGGCTGGCGTTCCGGGCGGCCGCCCACTCATGTGGGCCCGACCGTCTGGCGGCCCGCTCCCATGATTACACGACTTCGCTTCTGGTCCCCTCCGCGGCCGCCCTGGGCTTGCGCGGTACGATCACCGCGCCGGATGGGGTGCTCGGTGCCGCGGCGCCATTGGGGCCATCCGAGGCCTTGGAGTTGGTAGCGGCAGCGGTCTTGCCGCTCCCCTTCTTGCCTTTGGTTCTGGCATTCCTCGACCGGCCGCGCGCTGCGCCGTTTCTGCTGGAGTTTGCGGCCGGCGCAGCGGCCGCCTCCGCGGCGTCATCCGCGCTGGCGGCGACCCCGGTCGCGGCCTGCGCTCCCGAGCGCTCCATCGCCTGCTTCTGCGCCTCATTCATCTTGCGCTGCATCCAGCCCATCGGGCCAGGGGCGTAGACCGGCTCGCTGCCGCCGCTGACGACGACAACGGATTCGAGGTCGCGCGGAGGGCGATAGCCGAGGCGGCGATGCTCGGGCAGCTCCGGAAGCCAGGGCGCCCACTCGATCATGCGGCCCCAGCCGGTGATGAACCATTGCTGGATGACGCTGTAGATGCTCTGCGCCGCCCAGTAGAGCACGGGTCCGGAGGCGAAGTTCCAGCCGAAGAAGATGACCGTCAGCGGCATGAAGTTCATCATCGTGTTCATCATGGCCTGCTGGGGGTCGCTCGACTTGGGCTGGTGCGCCGGGCGCATCATCTGCGTCTGCACGAACTGGAACATCGCCGCCAGGATCGGCAGGATGTGCCACGGGTCCGGCTCCGCCAGGCTGGGAAGCCACATGAATCCCTCGGCCCACAGCCCGGTGCCAGAACTGGAGAGGCGATAGATGGCCTGATAGAGTCCGAGGAAGATGGGGAGCTGGATCAGCATCGGCAGACACCCGGCCATGGGGTTGACCTGATAGCGCTGATAGAGCGCCATCGTCTCCTGGGAGAGGCGCTGGCGGTCGTTGCCGTGCTTCTTTTGTAGTTCCTTGATCCTCGGTTGCAGCTCCTGCATGGCTTTGGAGGAGCGAAGTGCCTTGACCGTCAGTGGCATCACCAGCGTCTTGAAGAGGATGGTGAAGGCGATGATGCCCAGCCCGGCGCTGCCCGTGAGGTTGGCCAGGCTATCGAGCGTCCAGGCGAGGACATCGACGAACTGATTCCAGATTGGGATGTTGATGTCGAAATCCATCGTACGGTTCGAATCTCCTCCGCTCCGGGCGGGATGGCAGAATGCGCGACCGCGCGCCGAACGCTGCAGGCGGCACGGGCAGGCAAGCCGGAGTCGCGCTTACGGCACCGGGTCGTAGCCGCTGCCGCCGAACGGATTGCAGCGTAAAATTCGCCAAATCGCGAGTCGGCCACCGGAAAGGATACCGTACCGCGCCACAGCCTCGTACCCATATTCGGAGCAACTTGGCACAAAGCGGCACGCGGGCGGCAGCAGCGGCGAAATCGCCTTGCGATACAGCGCGATGACAAGCAACGCGAACCACGCGGCCGGGCTGGGCGCGGAACGCGGCAGCAGCGGTGGCGAGGCGAAGTCCACGCCTCCGGGTGCGGCATGGTCGTGGGTGGAGTCGGAGGCGTTCATTGCTCGTGATCCGGCCGGGGCGCCGTTCGCGATGCCCCCGGCAACAGGCGTGCCCGTCGCAACATGCGCGTCAGGAGCGCGCTCGCCTCATCGGAGCTCGGCAACTCGTCGACCGTACCCCGGATGATGACGACCACGTCGAACCCGGGGCTCAGCCGCGGATGCAGGGCGCGCAACGCTTCGCGCGTGATCCGCTTCAACCGGTTGCGCTGGACGGACCCGCCGCTCTTGCGCCCGGCGATGACGCCATAGCGATTGGCAGGCGGGTCGGACGCATTCGGGAGCACGCGCACGACCAGTGGCCCATCGGCAATGGCGCGACCACGCGAGCGCGCTTTTCGCACGTCGCCGCCGCGCCGCAACCGGAGTCGTCGCTCCACGACGGCCGGCGTACGCCCTAGCGGTTCTGCGTGAACTTGTTCTCGTCGGCGACGGTCAGCTTGTGGCGCCCCTTGCGCCGCCGCCGGGCCAGCACGGAGCGGCCGCCACGGTCGGACATGCGGGCCAGAAAGCCGAACTTGCGGATCCGCTTGATCCGATGGGGCTGATAGGTTCGCTTCGGCACAGCCGATCACCCTTTCCAGGTCGAGGTCCAAATCCAGAGCCGGGTCGCGCGCGCTGCCCCATCGCGGGATCGCCGCGGAAATCGCCGAGATTGCCATGGACACACAACGCCAGCGCACAGAAAAGCGTTCCGGCGCGGCCGGTTATTGGCAACCGCCAGGCGGAACCGATGGAGTATAGCGGTTCGGGTGTGGCGCGGTCAAAATTGGGCAGTCGCGTCGTAGAATTAACCCCACGAGGGGGAATGAGAGACATCGATGCCGCCAAGAACGATCATTGGGCTCGAGTTCATTGAGCGCGCTGAATCGAAGATGTGGGAACACGGCATCGAATTCGACAGGCTCTCAGAACTTCTCGAAAACCGCTATGTGACCGTCCGCAATCGCAGGGAGCGGGCTGCCGACACGGTACTCATTGGACGCGACAACAGCGGTCGGTGCATTGTCGCGCCAATCATGCCCACGAGCGACCCCTTGATTTGGCGACCGGTGACCGCCTGGTTCTGCAAGCCGAGTGAAGAAGCCATGCTACGGCAACGGAGAAGCATCATGGACGCCGTCTCCCGGTACGAATCGTTGCAGGAACCCCTCGACGAGGAAGAACGCGAGTTGATGGACCCCGAGCATTGGGACTGGGACAGCGCTGAGGAGGGCGTGCCCATGCTCAACGTGGGAGCCATCCTTCCGATCCACTTCTCTCGCGAGGAGATCGGGCCTCTCCAGCGTCTCGCTCATGCCAAAGGCATGACGTCCCACGCGTTTATCAAGCAAGCCGCCCTGGAACGCGTCTCACAAGAGGCGCCAAGCGAGCCGATCGATCAATCGTCGGGACGGCGAAAAAACGTCAAGACGGCATGACCGAACTCTTCCGCTACGAATCTACCCAAGATCCGTTCGACGAGGAAGAGCGCGAGTTCATGGATCCCGATCATTGGGACTGGGAAACTCCCGTTGAGGCAGTGATTCTGCCAAACGTGGGAGCCATCCTGGAGATTCGCTTCACCCGAGACGAAGTTGGGCGGCTGCAACGACATGCCCACGCCGAGGGCTTGACCACCCACGAATTCATCAAGCAAGCTGCGCTGGCACGGCTCTCCCAGGAAGCACCAAGGTAGCTTCAACTGTCACCGCTGGTGGGCACGGTGCTCAATCCCCGATTATGGATTCGGTGCCCGAGGTAATCGCTCGGACGCGCGTTAGGAACTCGCAATAACCATGCGCGCCAGTGATCGCCTCGCCCTTATCGCTCTAAGCGCGTTGTGGGGTGGCGGGTTTCTCTTCGTGCGGATCGCGGTGCCCGATTTCGGGCCGTTTGCCCTGGTCGCGACCCGGGTGCTACTGGCGGGTCTGCTGATGCTGGCGTGGGCGGCCGCGCGGGGCGGCGTGCCGCCGTTCTGGCGGCGCGGGCGCGACTACCTGGTGCTCAGCGCGGTCAACGTGGCCATTCCGTTCACGCTCTCTTCCTGGGCTCTGCTGACCGTGCCCGCGTCGCTGGCGGCGATCATCATGGCCACCGTCCCCCTCTTCACCGCGCCGTTGGCAGCATTTCGCCTGCGCACGACGCCTTCCCCCCGCCAAATTCTGGGCCTGCTCGTCGGTTTCGTCGGGGTGGCGATCCTGGTCGGGTTGGGGTCGGTCGCCATCACTCCGGAAAGCTTCACCGCGATCGGAGCGTTGCTGGCGACCGCCTTCTTCTACGCGGTCGGCGGCATCTACACGGCGCGCAAGTTCACCGGCGTCTCCCCCGTCGAGTCGACCATTGGCCAACTCTTCGGTGCCCTCGTGCTCCTGATGCCCTTCGCTCTCGTCTTTCCCCCGCGGGGGATGCCCTCGCCCGCAGCGATCGCTTCCCTACTGCTGCTGACTGTCTTCGCCACCGTCCTCGCGTATCTCCTCTTTTTCCGGCTGATCTCGGCGGTGGGGCCGACCCAGACGGCCATGACGGCCTACCTGATCCCGCTGTTTGGCGTCGTCTGGGGTGTATTGCTGCTGGGCGAGGCGGTTGGACCGGCCACAGTCGTGGGCATGGCCATCATTCTGGCAGGGGTTTTGCTGGTGACCGGGGCCGGGCCATCGCTTCGCCGGCGCGATCCGCTGGCGCGGCCACAAACCGCCGAGTAGCGCGAGTGGGCGCCGGATACCACCGGAGAGCCCGAACGTGCGACAATAACCGACTGCCCGCCCTGGCAACCCATATCTGTCAGGCGCAGATGCCTGTGGAGGAAGTCATGCACGTTCGTCGCAATGGCCCACGGCCGACTCGGCGCGGATTCTTGACCGGTACCCTCGCCGCTGGCGCAGGGCTCATCTTGCCTCGGTCCATCTATGCGCAGGACGGCACGCCTGCGGCATCTACGGAACCGATCCGCACGCTGACGCGTGATGAATTCGTAGTTCAGCTCGAAGACGACTTGGGGTACACCGAGGCCGCATCGCCCGGTGGCACTTTCATCGACTCCAACGTTAACGACATTCAGACGATTCACCCATTGATTGCCGACGATGCCAATTCCAACGCCGCCTCTGGGCTGCTCTACGATGGGCTGATTGGCGGCGATGTGCGCACGGGGCAACCGGCCCCTACCGGTTTGGCCGATTACTGGGAAATTGCCCCTGACCGTCGGACCTACACATTTTTCCTCAATCAGAACGCGCGCTGGCATGACGGCGTGGATATCACCGCGGACGACGTGCAGTTCTCGTTCGACTCCCTCGCGAACCCGGATCTTGGCTCGTCGTACTCGAGCAGCTTTCTGGACGCGGTTGAATTGTGGCGGGTGATCGACGAGCACACGTTTGAGGTCGTCGCCAAGGAGCCGCTGTTTACGTTCCTGTACGAACTGCACTCCGTGGTGGTGCCGAAGCACATCTGGGAGAGCGTGCCCATTACGGACTGGCGCACGGATGGGGGCGCCACGGGGCAAGATCCTTCGCGCGTCGTGGGATCCGGCCCCTGGAAGTTCCAGGAATGGAGGCAGGGAGAAAGTATTTCCTACGTGCGCAACGACGACTACTACCAAAAGGCCCCGTACCTCGATTCCTACACGATCCGCATCTGGCCCGACCAAAACGCGGTGACGAGCGCCTTTCTTAACGGCGAACTCGACGTTACTCCAGTCGAACCAGCCGATGTGGAGATTGTCGAGGCAACGGAGGGATTGCAGGTCGCGGTCTACCCGACCCGGAGTTTCTCCTACTACATGACCAATCTCGACCCGGCCAAGACGACGCTATTTCAGGACGTGGCCGTGCGTCAGGCGCTCTTTTTCGCGCTTGATCGTGAATCGATCGTGAACGACATCCTCCTGGGGTACGGCGAAGTGGCACGCGGTACGCAACCAGTGATCTCCTATGCGTATGCCCCCGACGAGATCACGACGGTCTACGGGTTCGACCCAGATCGGGCGCGGGAACTCCTCGCCGAAGCGGGATGGGCCGATACCGACGGGGACGGAATCGTCGACAAAGATGGGATGCCATTTGCCTTCGAGGTAATCTACCCATCCGGCACCCCTTCGACCGATCAAGTCATCGCCTACATCCAGGACGCATGGGGTCAGATTGGTGTCGATGCCACCCTGAGGGCCATGGAGTTTGCGGCACTGGTCGAGGTGATCACCGAGGAACACGACTTCGAAGTCGCGATGCTTGGATTCGGCTGGGACGCCAGCTTTATCCAGGATGCCATGTTCGGCTGCGACCAGTACGAAGGCGGCTTCAACATGATGCGGTACTGCAACGAGCGCGTCGACGAGCTGAATTTCCAGGCCAAACGCGAGTTCGACGAGGAGGCGCGCGTTGCGCTGATAACGGAGGCGACCAACATTGTCAATGAGGAGCTTCCGGTCGGTGTGATGTACTACCGCAAGGCGATCAGCGGCTACCGCGAGGCGCTGCAGAACTTCGAGCCCAGTTCCTGGGGCGTGGACCTGAGCTACGTCTGGATTCAGCAGTAGGGAGCGGCCCTCATCCCCGACCCTTCTCCCCGTGCGCGGGGAGAAGGGAGCACGATTTGGCGGCCGGATCGAAAGCCCCTCCCCTGCGCACAGGGAGAGAGGTTGGGGTGAGGGTTCGTCCAGATGGCATCTTTCGACCAGTTCGTCTCCCGCCGCGCCGAAGCGATCGCCGCCAACGAGCCTTTCCGGCTCCTTTGGAGCTATCTGGAGGCCATCGACTACAACCGGCGGCGGGACGAGTCTGGCGTGCTCGACTTCACCTTTGGCGATCCCCGCGAGTTCCCGCCCGACGCGTACGTCGCGGCTCTGCGCGACGCGGCAATTCCCCAGGACGCGGCCTGGTTCGCCTACAAATGGTACGAGCCCGCGGCGCAGGAGGCCGCGGCAGCGTCGCTGGCGCGGCTGACCGGTCTCCCGTTCGAGCCGGACGACATGCTCCTCACGACGGGGGGATTCGCCGCGCTGTCTGTTGGCATGAAGGTCGTTGCCGACCCAGGCGACGAGGTCATCTACAGCCTACCCCCGTGGTTCTCCTACGAAGCCCTGGCGCTCGAAACCGGGCTCACGCCGGTCAAGGTGGCGATCGACCGGCGGACCTTCGATCTCGATATCGATGCTATCGCGGCGGCGATCACGCCGCGCACGCGGATCGTCATCGTCAATACACCGAACAATCCGACGGGGCGCATCTATACCCCTGAGACGCTTACCCGCCTGGCTGTCCTCCTCGATGAGGCGTCAGCCCGCAATGGGCGACGCATTTTTGTTCTCTCCGACGAGCCCTATAACCGGATCGTCTTCAGTGGGGAGCGCTTCCACACGCCAGCCGAGTTTTACCCGCATACCCTGATCGCCTATAGCTACGGCAAGACCCTCCTGGCCCCGGGGCAGCGGATTGGCTACCTGGCGCTGCCCCCCACGCTTCCTGGCCGCGAAGCGTTGCGGGAGGCGACGCGCGACGTGCAGTTTGCGGTCGGCTACGCCTTCCCCAACGCGGTGATGCAATACGCCCTGCCGGAGCTGGAAAAGCAGTCGATCGACATCGGCCGGCTGGAACGACGCCGCGACATGATGGTCGATGCGCTCACGGAGATGGGGTACGAGGTGCACCGGCCGCAGGGGACGTTCTACCTCTTCCCCCATTCTCCCCTGGACGACGACGAGGCCTTCGCCCGGTTGCTGGCCAAACAAGGAGTGCTGGTTATGCCGGGCACGGTATTCGAGGTGTCCGGCTTTTTCCGGATCTGTCTCACCGCGACCGACGAAATGTGCGAGCGAGCGCTACCGAGGTTTGCGGCGGCCATAATGCAGGCGGAGCCCGCCTCTGTGTCGTTCTGAGCCCGCGGGCGAAGAATCCTGGACGCTCGAACCCACGTGTCTGCATTCGAGATGCTTTCCTGCGCTCTTTTAACTCCGTTATGTCGATGTCTGATGCGGGGGTTCCATCAGTCTCGGCCACAGATCCGAGTGGACCAACAGTGTGTAGGCGACAAAGCCTCGGGCCAGATCGAGTACATCCACCAGATTGGCGGCGGGTTGATCCTGGGCGTAGTGCCGGTTGCTGCACAGGACGCCGAGAAGCGCGACGTTAGGGGTGGCGGCCATGGCGTTGATGTCCTCGCCGCGCGAGACGTAGCCACCCCAGTTTTCCTGCAACCGGGTGCCGCACGCGAGGAGCGCGACAGCGAGATGCTGTTGCAGCGAATACAGGTGCGGCGGCGTCACGGCCCCGCGGCCGTTGCTGGACCGCTCGGCAAAGACCGCCCCGTCTCCGGGGCGCAAATCGCGCGGTCCTGGGCCATGGCCCGTGGCTTCTGCTTCGTGGACATCGGAGGCGATGACCAGGTCCGGCGCCGCAAACCGGTCGATAAGCCGGCGTCCCCCCCGGCCGAATGACTGGTTGGCATCGCCCGGCGGCCCCTCTTCTTCGTCGGTGAAACCAAAGAGCACGTCGACCGGATAGTGGCGAAGGACGCTCGCGGCCAGCACCATGGCGGTACAGGCCAGACTGTCGTCCAGATAGCCGCGCACGGCGTTGGTATCCCGATCCCACGTCAGGTGCGTCTCGTACACGACACGCGTGCCGGGACCGAGCGGACCACCCTCCTCCACCAGGAACGCGATGGACTCCCCGGAAACGTCGATGACTCCCCGCGCCCTCACGGCCAATCGGCCTTGCCGCAGATCGTGGGCCAAGGCGACGCCGGGTCGGCGTCCCTCCCGCTGCATGTGATAGCAGAGCGGCATCAGCGGATAGCGGCCATCCTCGCCCGGATTGACGAGGTAGGAAATCTGATCGAGGTGGGCCAGCAACCAGACCCGTTTGCGCTCTGGCTCATGGCCCAGCAGTAAGACGGCGTTGCCGCTGCCCTCGTAGTCTCCATGCCAGGCCGCATCGGCTGAGGCAAGCGACCCATCCTCGCGCAATAGCCGCTCGATCACCGGGGCGCGGGTCCAGCGCGCCGTTTGCGACGGGGCGGCGACCGACTCCAGCGCCGACAGCACGCGGTGGGCGCGGTCGAGCGTGATCTCAGCGTCCAGCCGGTCCGTCAGACCCGGCTGGGCAGCGAGCATCTGCCCGATCTCGGCGACGAGACCGTCGTCGATCAGTCCCATACGATCTCGTCTCCGTGGCGCACGCGTCCGCGCAGGGCGGCGAGCCGCCGCTCTACCTCGTCCGGGTCCGGGTGCATTCCGGCTCCGGCGCCGTAGTCCTGGATGGCGAAGGAAGCGGAGATCGTGCCGCGCAATCCGGCCTCGAGCGGATCGCCCGTCGCGACCAGCCCGGCCATGAAGCCGCCGCAAAACGCATCGCCCGCGCCGATGGTGTCGATGGCCGCAACAGCGACCGCTGGGATGTCCCAGAGCCGATCGCTGTCGCGGTCGTAAACCAGCGAGCCGAGACTGCCGCGCTTGACCGCGACCACGCGCGGTCCCGCAGCCGCGAGACGGCGCACCGTCGCCGGGAGGTCGTCAAGCCCCCAGAGGGCTTCGATCTCCTTGTCGCTGGGCAGGAAAGCGTCGATGCTGGTCAGGAACGCGGGGTCGCGATAGGGCGCGGGGTCGAAAAAAGACTCGGTCCAGATGTCGAGGGTGATCACCGCCCGCGGCGCATGGCGGCGGATATCCGCCGCCACGCGCCGCTGCGTTTCCGGAAGCGACGGCGCGATGTGAAACCCCGCGGCAGATGCGTACGCGGCCGGGAGCGGCTCGCGGCAGGCATCCAGTTCCTCGATGGTGGCGGAGGTCAACTTGGGAAGCTGCTGCTTGCGCAACTCGGCTTCTTCCAGCAGCCAGAGGCGGAGAGCGTGGGCGGGACCGGGCGCGATGCCGCGCAGATCGATGCCAGCCTCCGCAATCTGCTGCCGGAAGCGCGCCGGGTAGTCCCTGCCCGAGCAGGCGTGGATGCCGACGGAGGCGCACCAGGGGAGCGCGCCGACAGCGGAGTACAGGGCGCCACCGCCGAGGGTATCGCGCAGCACCCGGCCATCGGTGAGCACCAGGTCATCGAGAGTGAGGTAGCCGGTGGTGACGAGGTCAACCAGGATTTGACCGCGTGTCGAGGTTGCCATTGTTACCGTGTCATTCCGAGCGCGGCGAGGAATCTCGGTAGCCAGACCTGAAGCCACGGAAGGTCTCGAATTGCTCGGCAGCGAACTCGGCGTGACACAGTCACCGATTCATGGCCACGAGGCGGAATCAGCAGCGTCTTGGCAGCCGGGATCAACTGCGCCCATGAGCCGAGATTCCTCGTTCCTCGGAATGACACGTTTAGCCTCGCCGCCCGCGGCCGACGATGAGCACCGCCAGGATAATCAAGGCGCCCTTGGCCAGCGGCTGCGCGAAGGGGCTGACTCCCATGAGATTGAGAATGTTGCTCAGGATGCCGATGATCAGCGCGCCGAAGAACGTGCCGATCACTCCGCCCTGGCCGCCGAAAAGGGACGTGCCGCCGACAACGACGGCGGCGATGGCATCCAGCTCGTAGCCTTCACCCGCGATGGGCGGGGCGGACGCAAACTGCGAGCAGTACAGGATGGCCCCGATGCCGGCCGTCGCCCCGGAAATGATGTAGACCAGGGTCTTGACCCGGCCGACGGCAATCCCGCTCAGGCGGGCCGCTTCCTCGTTGCTGCCGATGGCGTAGACGGCGCGGCCAAATGGGGTGTAGCGCAGCACCAGCGCGGCGATAACGAGGATGGCGATGAAGATCACGGAGGGGATGGGGATCCGCCACAGGTAACCGATGCCGAGGGTGAGGAAATTCCGATCCAGCACCGGGATCGGTTCGCCCCCGGTGTAGAGAAAGGCGATGCTGCGCGCGATCCCCAGCATGCCGAGCGTCATCACGAAGGGTTGCACGCGGCCGAGCGTGACCCCGAGTCCGTTGCCGAGGCCGACCGCCATCCCAGCCAGCACCGCGACCAGCATGGCCAGCACGATGTTGCCGGTACTCTCCAGCGTGCCGGCCAGAAGCACGGCGCTGAGGGCCAGCGTCGCTCCCACCGAAAGATCGATACCGGCGGTGAGGATGACGAAGGTCATGCCGATGCCGAGCACGCCGACAATGGCCGTCTGACGCAGCACGTTCATCAGGTTGACTGGGCTCAGGAAGCGCGGCGACAGCAGCGCCGCCACCACGATCAGCGCAATCAGGGCGATGAACGTGCCATAGCGGGCCAGGATGTCGCGGGCGTCCAGCCGTTGCCGGTCGCCGGCCGCCCGCTCAACCCGCAGCGACTGCTGCAGCCGCATCGCCCCGCCCTCCCATCAACATGGCGTCGACCACGTCCTCCTCCCGCACGTCCTTCCCCGCAAACGCGCCGACGAGCCGGCCTTGGCGCATCACCAGGATGCGGGGGCAGATGGCAAAAAGCTCCTTCAGTTCCGAGGAGACGATCAGCACCGCCGTGCCCTCGCTGGCCAAGGCGTGGATGAGACGGTAGATCTCTTCTTTGGCCCCGACGTCAACGCCGCGCGTCGGCTCATCGAAGAGCAGGATGCCGCAGCGCCGAGCCAGCCAGCGCGCCAGCACGACTTTCTGCTGGTTGCCCCCGCTGAGGGTCATCACCGGCTGGCCGGGACCGCGGGCGGCGATGCGCAAGTCGGCCATCAGCCCGCGCACAATCCGCTCTTCCTGGGCCGGGCGCAGAAACCCGAAGCGGGTGAAGCGGTGCAAGCTGGCCAAGCTGACATTCTCCCGCAGGGCGCGATCGAGCAGCAGCCCCTGCGTCTTGCGATCTTCCGGCAGCAGCCCGAGCCCGCGCCGCAGCGCCTGCGCCGGGGAGCGAAAGCGCACCGGTGCGCCATCGACCTCAATTACGCCCGCGTCCGGCTGGTCGGCGCCGAAGATGGCTCGCAGCAGCTCGGTTCTCCCCGAACCGACGAGCCCGGCGATGCCGACGACCTCTCCGGCGCGCAGCGACAGCGATACGTCCTGAAACGCGCCCATGCGCCCCAGCCCGCGCACCGAGAGCCGCACCGGCGCGGCCGCATCGCCCTCGGCCCCGGTGACAACCCCCAGGTCGCGCCCGGTCATGGCGCGCACGAGTCGTTGCATCGTCACGTCGCCGATCGGCCAGTGTCCGGCGAGGCGGCCGTCCTTGAGGACGGTCACGCGATCGGCGATCTCGAACACCTCTTCCAAGCGGTGCGAGATGTAGACGATGGCCACGCCCTGCTCGCGCAAACGGCGGATGACCTCAAAGAGGTGGTCCAGATCACGCTGCCCGAGCGCCGCCGATGGCTCATCCAGAATGAGGATGCGCGAATCTCGCGAGAGAGCTTTGGCGATCTCTACCAGTTGCTGCTGCGCTGTGCTGAGCCGGCCCACCGGGGCGTTGAGCGGGAGCGACACCCCGAGTTGAGCCAGGAGTTCCGCCACCCGCCGATTCGCCGCCGCCCAGTCGACGGCCAGCCCCGCGGTGCGCGGCAGATGCCCCATGAGCACGTTCTCCGTCACCGACAGGTGGGGGCAGAGAATCAGCTCCTGGTAGATCACGGCGATCCCCGCCGCCAGCGCATCGGACGGCGCGTGAAAATCGACCAGGGCGCCTTGCAGTCGGATGGCGCCCTCGTCCTTGCGCAACGCCCCGCCCAGGATCTTGATCAGCGTCGATTTGCCGGCGCCATTCTCCCCGAGCAGCGCGTGCACCTCCCCGGCGCGCAGGGAGAAATCGATGCCGTCGACGGCGAGCACGCCGGGGAACCGGCGGGTGAGGTCTTCGACCTCGAGAATGGCGGGTTCGGGGTTCATCACGCCCGCCTCGTGTCATTCTGAGCCCGAAGGCGAAGAATCTCGTTCTCCGAGATCGTGCAGGTGATGAGCCGAGATTCTTCGCTAGTGCTCAGAATGACACGGTGGCGCCATGGCGGACCTGATAGCTGCGTTCCCATGAAGCCTATTCGGCGCACGGGTCTTCCGGCGGCGCGAAATCGCCCCAGCCCTTGCCCAGCCATTCGTCGACGTTTTCGGCGGTGACGACCGGCAGATCGGGCAGGCGGTAGAGCTTGCCCTCGAACTCGTAGTCCTGCAGATCGGGGATGTCCATCCCTTGCAGGGCCATCAGGGCGGTGCGCACCCCAACGTCGCCGATGAACGGGGTGTAGTTGCCATCGGCGGCGAAGAGCCCGTCCTTCACCGATTGGAACCCGGCGTTGGAGGCGTCGTGGGTGAATTGCAGGATGTCGTCGGCGCAGCGGCCGGCGCGGGCGATGGAGAACTCCGCCCCCCATGACGATTCCTCGGCGTGGCTGAAGACGGCGTCGATTTCCGGGTTGGCGACCAGGAAGTCATCCATCAATGCCACGGCCGGGTCGCGAATCCACTCGGCATCGCCCGCGGCCACGACGGTGATGGCGGGGGCCTCCGCCAGCGCCTCGTACATCCCCTTCTGGCGGTCGATGGCCGGGGAGGAGCCGATCAGCCCGGTCAGCTCGACGATGTTCCCCTCGCCGCCGAGCATCTCGACCATGACATCGGCGACGCCCTTGGCCATGGTGACGTTGCTCTGGCCGATGAAGACGGTCTTCTCGACTTCGACGTCGCGGTCGAGCAAGATCAGTGGCTTGCCGGCAGCCATCACCTTCAGCGCCGCCGGGGCCAGACCGGCCGATTCCACCGGGCTCATCACCACGGCATCGACGTCCTGCGCCAGGAGGTCGTCGACGTCGTTGTTCTGCTTGCTGATATCGACGTTGCCGTCGGTGATGACCATGGAGACATTCGGGTGGCGGGCCACCTCGGCCTGCGCCGACTTGATCATCTCGACCCGCCAGGGGTGATTGAACCCGGTCTGCGAGAAGCCGATGACGATCGGCTCGCTGCCCACCTCGCCCGCCTCCATGGGGAGAATGTCGGTGAAGGGGAGGACGTCTTCGTAGAAGGCCAGCAACTCCTCGTTGGTCATGTTCGAGATGGGCTGGGTGTCCTGCATGATCGAGGAGAGAACGGAGCGGCCCAGACGGGGCGCCGGCGCGGCCTGCGCCGGACGCAGTTCCGGAGCCAGCGCCACGAGCACCAGGCCAAGGCCGCCCAGCTTCGCGGCGCGCCGCGCCAATTGGCGGCGCGTCAGCCGGCCGCGGACGTAGTCCTCAAGGAGTCGATCGATCTCTCGGATTTGCTGATCCCGCAACATGGCTCGACCTCCGGGCGCTCGTACGCCCCCTGCGCGCGCTGCGCGCCGTCACTCACCGGTACGTTGCCCACGATACAGATCCACGCGATAGCGGTACGCATCGCCGCGAAAGACGAGTTTCACCGACTCCACCGGCTCTCCGTTGGCCAGGTACGACAATCGGCGCACGACGAGCACGGGGGCGCCCACCGGGACCCCGAGCAGATCCACCTCCTTCCTGTTGGCAATGGCCGGTTCGACCGTCTCTTCGGCTTTCCCGAGCGGAAACTCGAGCGTCTGCTCCAATTGCGCGTAGAGAGATGCGGAAGTCAGCGACGTCGGGTCGATCTGCCCGTCGGCGAGACCAAATATGCGCTCCGGGTAGAACCCATACTGGAGACCAATGGGACGCCGATCGACCAATAGGAGCCGCTCGATGCGGAAGGCGCGGTCGCGCTCGCCCAGGCGCAACTCCTGGCGCACGTCTGGCGGTGGATCGACCACGTCGGCGGCGAGCAGGCGGTATGACGGCGTCATCCCCTGCGCCCGCATGTTCTCGGAGAAACTGGTGAAGGCGGCCAACGGGGCGACTTTGCGCGCGGCGACATAGGTGCCCTTGCCAGGCACGCGGTAGAGCTCGCCCTCCTGGACGAGCGCCTTGAGCGCCTGCCGTACGGTGATGCGGCTGACGCCGTGCAACCGCTCCAGCTCCGATTCGGAGCCGACGCGATCCCCCGGTTTGAGACCGCCAGTGCGAATCTCGCTCACGACGGCGTCCTTGAGCTGGATATAGAGCGGGGTGGAGGCGCCACGGTCTATCACCACGACGCGTCCCCCCTCCGACTGCCCGGTTCCGGATGCAACGCCGAGTATATCAGGGTATACGTGGGCTTTGGGCTACGGGCCATGGGTCGAAGGCGGCAAGACGGCAAGACCGAGTCTGCGCCAGGCTTCGGGAGCCAGAGACCAAGAGCCCATAGCCCACAGCCCGCTTCCCCGCGTCAGTTGCACGGCTTCGAGCAGCGGTTGGGGTTGTGGTACGGATCGGGTGGGGTCGGTGGGTCGCTGCAGCCGCGGAGGCAGACGCTGCGTGCCGGGCAGTCGTCGCTGAAGCAGGGCGAGTCCAGGTCGCACGCCGAGTTGCGGTCGACACAGGCGGCCACGCAAGGCGTCGCCACCACAGCGACGCAAGTGCATTGGCCCGTGCCATCGTTGTCCTGCGCACAGGCGTTGTGGAACGGGTCGCAGGTGCAAGTGCCGTGCCGGCAGCCGTTGGCGCCTGGGCAAACGCTGTTGCAGGCGCCGCGGTGGTCGGCGTCGGTGAGCCGGTTCACGCATGTGCCATCACACTCTGCCATGCCGTCCGGGCAGACGCACACGCCGCCGTCACAAACCTTTCCGTCCCGGCAATCCCTGCATTTACCGCCGCACTCCATGCCGGCGCAGCGCTTCTTGTTATTCTTTTTCCTGGACCTGGCAATCTTGCCCCGGCGCTCGCGCTCCCAGGCGTCCGCGTCGTCGGAGCCGAGTAGCGGGAGCGCGGCCAGACCAACCAGGAATCTGCGCCGCATGGCCGTGGACGAGACGGCGCGGATGATGTCGTCGAATTGCGGGTTTGCAGATACGCCCTAGCGCAGCAGGTTAGTGCGGGACGGTGATGATGCGCGAACTGGGAACCCGTGAAGAGAGGATTCTCCTGGTCGAGGACGAGGAGCCGATCCGCGACCTCGTCGCCACCGCGTTGCGCTTCACCGGGTTCACCGTTGGCACCGCCGAGACCGGACCGGAAGGGTTGGCGCAGGCGCGCAACAACTCGTGGCACCTGCTCGTGCTCGACGTGAATTTGCCGGGTCTCGATGGGTTCGCCCTGACCCGCAAGCTGCGCGAGGCGGGCGACGACGTGCCGGTCATCTTTCTCACCGCGCGCGACGACCCGGCCGATCTGCGCGAGGGGTTCACCGGCGGCGGCGACGACTACCTGACCAAGCCGTTCAGCCTGGAGGAACTCGTCTTGCGCATCGAGGCGATGCTGCGCCGCGGCCGCGGCCACGCCAACGAGCGGTCGCGGGTGACGGTCGGCGATCTCACCCTCGATGACGACGCCCACCGCGTCTGGCGCGGGGAGCGGGAGATAGAGCTGTCGCCGACGGAGTTCCGGTTGCTGCGCTACCTGATGCGGAACGCGGGGCGCGTGCTTTCCCGCGCCCAGATCATCGAGCATGTCTGGGATTACGGGCATGCCATCGAGCCCTCCGGGGTGGAGACCTACATCAGCTATCTGCGGCGCAAGCTCGACGACCGCGACGCGCGCCTGATCCGCACCGTGCGCGGAGTGGGGTACGCGCTGCGCGAACCGGAGCCGGCCACGACCGAGGGGCGGCCGTGAGTCTCAGTACCCGCATCGCCGTCGGGGTGGCGATGGTGCTGGCCGTGACGCTGCTGGTCGTCGGCGCGGCGATGACTCGCTCGACCCGCGCCACGTTGACGGCTCAGGTCGATGACCGCCTGGTGGTTTCGGTGGCGCGCGCGGAGGGATTGCCCGGGAGGTGGCACGAGCGGCTCGATCGGGATGAGCAAGGCGACGAACCGGCCCGCGATGATGATGTCCAGGTAAACGATACAATCCTGCTCCCGGATATCTCGGGCCGCAATGTGGCGTTGTTTGTCTTCGGTCCCAACGGTGAGCTGCTGGTCAACCGTCCGGCTGGATACGGCGACGAGATGGAGTCGCCGCCGCTGCTGCCGCCGATTCCCGGCCAAATGGCCACCGCGCTCGAAGGCCGGATCGTGACCCTGCCGGCACTCGATGACTCGCAGCGCTATCGGGTGCTGATCCGGCAGGGACCGGGAGGAGCCACGTTTGTCACCGCCTCGTCGCTGCGTCCAGTCGAACAGGCGGTGGCCTCGCTCGCGCGGACGCTGCTGATCGTTGGCGTCCTGGCGCTGGGGGCGGCGGGGCTGGCGAGCTGGTGGGTGATTCGGCGCGGGTTGCGCCCGGTCGATCGCATGGTGGAGACGGCGGCGGCCATTGCCGCTGGCGACCTGAGCCGCCGCGTGCCAGACGCTGACCCGGAGACGGAGCTGGGGCGGCTGGGCACGGCGCTCAATGAGATGCTGGGGCAGATCGAAGCCG
Organism: uncultured Chloroflexia bacterium; assembly: GCA_963762985.1. GTDB lineage: Bacteria > Chloroflexota > Chloroflexia > Thermomicrobiales > UBA6265 > JACCXM01. The sequence goes on along the minus strand of CAVXMK010000016.1, from coordinate 116,187 downwards.
GTATCCGGGCGCGGGAGGCAGGCGAGGCGCGGTTGCGCCGCTTCGTCGCCGACGCGGCCCACGAACTGCGCACTCCGCTAACGTCATTGCGTGGCTACGCCGAACTCTACCGGCAGGGCGCATTGCCGACCGACGCGGCGGTGGGCAATGCCATGGGCCGCATCGAATCGGAAGGGGCGCGCATGGCGCGGCTGGTCGACGACCTCCTCCTGCTGGCCCGCACCGATCAGGGGCGGGCATTGGAGAAGGAGCCGGTCGACCTGGTGCGGATTGCGCGCGAGGCCGCGGGCGATTTCGCCGCCGCCGATCCCGAGCGTCCCCTGGAACGCGACCTGGAAGGATCGGCCGTGATCACCGGCGATCCGATTCGGCTGCGGCAGGCGATCGACAATCTGCTGGCCAACGTGCGCGCCCACACCCCGAGCGGCACCCCGGCGCGGGTCAGCGTCCAGCGCAATGGGACGTGGGCAGAGGTGACGGTCGCTGACGAAGGACCGGGAATTCCTGGCGATGTGCAACCGCGCATTTTCGAGCGGTTCTGGCGCGGCGATCCGTCGCGCGGACGCACGGCCGCCGGCGGCGCGGGGTTGGGATTGAGCATCGTCGACGCGCTGGTGCGGGCCCACGGAGGCACGGTCGCGGTGGAGAGCGCGCCGGGGCGGGGGACGGCGTTCACGATGCGCTTGCCGCTGGCGCCGGCCACAGAGTCCTGACGTTTCCCTAGCCCGTTCCCAGCGAATCCCAAGGTTTTCCTCCGACCATGAAGGGAGACGGCCAGCCCGCGGCCAGGCAAACTCCCGAACGGGTCAGGAGGAGCGTGATGGACCGATACCTCAACCGGAAAAGCTTTGTGACCAGTCTCGGCGTGGCCGGGCTGGGACTCGGGATGTCCGTGGCCGCGCTTGGCGGCGTGCCGGTCGTCAGCGCGCAGGAGGGCGACTCAACACCCGCCGTGGAAGCCGAGGAGGCCCATGCCCGCTTCGGTGAGTTGCAGACCGAGCTCTACGCGGCCTTCACCGCCGCGCTGGCGGAAGAGTTGGGTTCCGGCGACGCGGCGCAGGTGGACAGCGGCATCCGGGCGGCGCTCGCGGCGGTGGTCGACGGGTTCGTGGGCGACGACCTGGTAACGCCGGGGCAGGCCATAGCCCTGAAGGGGTTGATCGAGACGTCCGAGGTGCCGATCGGCCCGGGACCGTTGATGGGCCACGAGCGGGTCACGGTCGTGCGCGCCTTCGGCCCGACGGATACCCTGCCGACGCAAGACATCGCGATCAGCACGGCCGAGGGCGCGCTGCCGGCTGGTGGGCGGCAGGCGATGAGCGAGCGCTTCTACTCCGACTTTACCGCCGCGCTGGCGACCGAGCTTGGCGCCGGGAGCGCCGATGAGATGGACGGGGCGATCCGGCTGGCGATGATCTCGGTCATCGACGGCCTCGAGGGCGATGAGCTGCCGATGCCGATTCCCACCGACGCCCTGAAGGCGATGGTGGCCACGGCCGAGAGCCCTCTGGGGCCAGGATTTCTTTTCGGTCATCATCCGGGTGTGATGATCCGCGCTTTCCACGGGCACGGCGGCGATGGCCCCGCGTTCCACGGCCGCGGCCATGGTGGCGACGACGGCTGGTTTGGCGAGCGGGGCGAACGGGTCACTGTCCAGCGGGAGGAGCGCACCAACTCCGACGATGAAGCGGAAGGCGAAGACGACGCCGAGGCGAACGAGGACGACGGAGACGAGCCCGACGCCTAGCAGATCTCCGGTCTCGGATGTGCCGAGGCCGCCATTCTTCCCTCTTCCAACCGGTGCGGCGCGGGATCCGACACCCGCGCCGCATTGGCGTTTCGTTTCGATTCCTGCGTTTCAGCAACGTAGGTGCTGACTCGCCGCCTTCTTCCGTGCGCCTCGGGTACAGTTTCATTCATTGCAATGCGTAATCTCTGGAGCCACATTCATGTCTCACCCGCTGATCGACCGCCTCGCCGCTGGACCGCTGCTCGCCGATGGGGCGATGGGGACGGTGCTGTATGCCTCCGGGGCGTCGCTGGATGAGTCGTTCGACGCGCTGAATCTGACGCGCCCGGATCTGGTGCTGGACGTGCATCGGGCCTATCTGGAGGCCGGGGCGGATTTGCTGGAGACGAACTCCTTCGGGGCCAACCGCTTCAAGCTGGAGGGGTTCGGGCTGGCGGAGAAAGTGCGCGAGATCAACAAGAAGGCGGTGCGCCTGGCGCGGGAGGCGCGGGAGATCAGCGGCCGCCCGGTGTTGATCGCGGGGTCGGTGGGGCCGACAGGACGGACGCTGGCGCCCTTTGGGGCGGTGCAGCCTGAGGCGGTGCGCGCGGCCTACCGGGAGCAGATCGAGGCGCTGCTGGAAGGGGGTGTCGACCTCCTTGTCCTGGAAACGATCGGCAGCCTGGGCGAGATGACCGAAGCGGTCCTGGCGGCGCGGGACGTGTGTGACTTGCCGATTGTGGCCTCGATGACGTTTGCCGAGGACGGGCGGACGATCGGCGGCAACTCGCCGCAGGAGGTGGCTACGCGGCTGCTGGGGCTGGGGGTGGCGGCGGTCGGGGCGAACTGCTCGGTGGGGCCGCAGAAGCTGCTGCCGGTGGCCACGGCGCTGGTGCGGCATTTCGCGGACGCGGCGGATGCGGTGCCGGCGGTGTCGTGCATGCCGAACGCGGGCTGGCCGGCACACGTGGCGGGGCGCGTGATCTACCCCTCTTCGCCCGAGTATTTCGCCGGGTTTGCCCGTCGCGCGGCGGAAGCAGGGGTGCGGATCATCGGCGGCTGCTGCGGCACGACACCGCTGCATACCGCGGCCATGCGGGAGGCGCTAGACACGTGGGCGGCGGGACGGCAGGACGTGACGACGCAACCGGCGACGGCCGCGCCTGCCACGCGGCGGCGGACGCGCATCCTGACGGCGCCGGAGCTGGATCTGGTGCCGGCGGAGGGACCGACCCGGTTCCGGGAAAAACTCGACCGCGGTGAGTTCGTGGTGAGTGTGGAGATCGATCCGCCGAAGGGGCTCAATCCGACGAAGGCGATCGAGGGGGCCTGTCTGCTGCAGGAGGCGGGGGTCGATTTCATCAACGTGGCGGATTCGCCGATGGCGCGGGTGAGGATGAGCGCGTTGACGCTGTGCTATCTCATCCAGCATCGGACGGGGGTGGAGGCCATCCTGCACCTGACCACGCGGGACCGCTCCCTGATGGGGTTGCAATCGGAGTTGCTGGGGGCGCACGCGGTGGGGGTGCGCAACATCATTGCGCTGACCGGCGACCCGCCGAGTCTGGGCGACTATCCGGATTCCTCGGCGGTCTACGATGTCGACTCGGTCGGGTTGATTCGCATCCTGGACCGGCTGAACGACGGAACCGATTCGGCGGGGGCCTCGATCGGGCGGAAGGCGGCGTTCACCATCGCCTGCGCCGTCGATCCCACCCGAGAGGACCTGGCGCACGAGGTGGGGCGGGTGCGGGCCAAGCTGGAGGCGGGGGCGCACGTGGTGATGACGCAGCCGATCTACGACCCCGTCTCGTGGACGCGGTTTCTGGAAGCCTATGGGGTCGACCAGCTTCCCGTGCCGGTGTTGGCCGGGATTCTGCCCTTGCAGAGCAGCAAGCACGCCGAGTTTCTGCACAACGAGGTCCCGGGCATCACCCTGAGCGACGAGGCGCGGGAGCGGATGCGCCTGGCGGGGCCGGATGGGCGGCGCGAAGGGGTGAAGATGGCGCAGGAGCTGCTGGACGCGCTGCGGCCGCACATGCAGGGGGTGTACCTGATGCCGTCGTTCGGGCGCTACGAGGTGGCGGCCGAGGTGCTGGAGATTCTGGAGCGGGAGCCGGTGGCGCAGCGGTAGGGGAGCCGGGGCATCCGCTCACGATCCGCGTGGTTGCCTGAACTTGGGGAACTTCCGGGGTGGCGGGTGAGTGAACCTTACCCCAACCCCTCAACGACCCTCACCCCAATCCCTCTCCCATTGCGATGGGAGAGGGGCTTTTGGCGGCCTGGAAATTGGCGTGGTTGTCGGAAGATGTTGAAGGTGTTGAAGATCCGGGGAGGCGGAGGGTGCGGGGCGGGCGGCGTGCGAGGGGCGCACTCCGGCCTCGGAGACGAGGGACAGGAAAGAGGGTCGCCCTGGGCCGGAACGCTGCGGCGGCACCGGAGCAGCGGTCACGGCGCGCTGCGGGAAACGGCGCTGATCCGGAAACGAAGCGACGAGCCCGCGTCGCGGGGGCCGGGCTCCGACCCCGTTGCCGAGGCCGGCGACCCGCCGGCTGCCGCTGGGACAGCTGCACACGGGTCCGGCGCACCGCGAGAGCGGTGGATGCCGGTCTCCCCGGTGCGGCTTCGACGATCGCGGCGGGGCCGGCCACCGCATCCGCCAGCAACCGGCCCCGGAACTCGGCCGCGAGCGCATCCTCGCCCTGGATGTCTCCCGCCGCCGCCCGGGACACCGCCAGCGGGCCAAAGCTCGCGCGCGGTGAGCGGTCTGACCTTACGCGCGGTGACACATGCCGTGCCCCTACCTGAGCTAGCCGTATGCCCCACAAGGTTGTCGAATCATGTACTAGGCGACGGTGAAGGGCATGATCATTCCCAGGGCGAAGTGGGGCAGGCCCGATTCCGGGTCGGGGACGAAGCAGATGGCGACGTAGTCGCCCGCCTCCAGGTCGAGGACCGCCCAGTTGATGTAGCCCGGGTTCATCGGCGCCACGCCGCCGATGGCGAAGAACGGGGGCGGTCCGGTCATCGCCGCGGGCGAGGCGGGGGCGGCGCCCGGGGTCGCCGCGGCCGCGGCCGGGTCAATGGCTTGCAGCGCCGCTTGCAGATCGTCGGCGGTGGTGCCCGGTTCCAATTTCAGGATGAGCATCTCGTGGACCTGCTCGCCGACGTTGGGCGCTCCCCACAGTTGCGGCCCGGCCGCGATTGCCATCTCCGGCATCTCGAAGGCGAAGTCGACCATCTCGACCGTCAGGTCGGCTTGCGGCGCTGGCGCCTCGCCCGCCGGTTCCGTCACCTCCAGCGGCGCGTGCATGCCCATCATGTAGTGCGGGGTGCCGTCCGCTTCCGGGATGACGCAGATGACCTCGTACTGTCCCGGGAGCAGCTCGGCGATGACCGAGGCCCGTCCCCCGGGACCGACCTCCGGACCGCCGAGACTCTGCGAGACGGCGAAGATCGGCCCCACGTCCGGTTGGGTGAGCGCGGCTTGCAGGTCTTCCAGGGTCGATCCATCGTTGACGCGCATGAACATCGCGTGGTGGTCGATCTTGCCGTCGTTTTGCATCGTCAGGCGCATGAACCCGGCGGGGGTGGCGGCTGGCATGTCGAAGCTGAAGTCGGCGGCGATGACCTCCAGCTCGGGATACTCCGCGGAGGCCGGCGAAGCGGGCGGCGTTCCCTCCTGGGCGAGCGCGGCTCTCAGGTGGTGCATACCTGGCATGGCATCGAACGCGACGACGCCGGCCGTGAGCAGGGCCGCGCGCCGTGTGCGCCTGCTTTCGAGGACGGCTTGCAGCTGGTGGATGGAAATCTGCGGTTCGTGCACGTCTCTCTCCTCCGTGTCGTATCACCGCATACGTTCGCCATCGAGCAGTCATCGTTCATGGCCACAGACACCCCTGATGCCAGGGTCTCCGCGAGACGACGCGCAAGATACGGGCCGTCACGGTCGATCGAGCGCAGCGTGCTGTGCTTTGCGCGCAATCGATTCCCAGCGAATCTTCAGGAAATGCCAAGGATTTCCCGGCGGAGGCGCGGTACGGTGAGCGTGTCCCGGCAACGATGCGGAGGCATCCTGGCCGGGCGTCGTCTTTCTTGGGAGCCGATTATCCGCGGATTACCGTAAGGCTCCCCGCGCGGGATCCGCCCTGGTTCACACCGGGTACCACGGATCAAGGAGTTGCGTCGTATGTCCCCTACCCGTCTGTCATCGTTTCACCGTCGGGCGCCGCTTGCTGTCGTGCCGACCGCGCTGGCCGCGACCGGCATGCTGCTCGCGGCCGCATCGGGCGCGGTGGCCCAGGAGAGCGCCACCCCGACGCCGATCGGGCTGATGCAGGAGGCGGAAGGGCTGGCCGAGTGCGCGCCGGCCGAGATCGGGTCGTTGCCGGAGGGTACGGAGGCCGCGGCGGTCTACGCCATCGTGCCGGAGGAATCGGCGGCGCGCTACCGCGTCCAGGAAGAGCTGGCCCAGGTTGGGGAGACCGAGGCGGTCGGTCAGACGCAGGCCATCATCGGCCAGCTCGCCTTCGATGAAAGTGGCCTGCCGCTGGCCTGCTCCCGCTTCGACGTCGATCTGCGCACGCTACAGAGCGATGAATCGCGGCGCGACAACTACCTCTACCAGAACACGCTCGAGGCCGAGATCTACCCGCTGGCCACCTTTGTGCTGCGCGCGGTCGAAGGCATGGATGCCCCCTTGGCCGAGGGCGAGGAGGTGACCGTGCGCCTGATCGGCGACCTCACGCTGAAGGACGTGACCAAGCTGGTGGCCTGGGAAGCAGATGTGACGATGACCGAGGGCGCGCTGACCGGCGCGGCGGCGACCGAGTTCGAGATGCCCGATTTCGCCATCGAACCGCCCAGCGTGCCGATGCTGCTCTCGCTGGACGAGACGATCCGGCTGGAGATCGATCTGACGGCGCGGCCGGCGTAAGGTGTCGGGGTGTCGGGGTGACAGGGTGACAAGAGGAACGAGCCCCTGTCACCCAGTCACCCTAACACCCTGACACCTTCAAGAGGGACGAGTGATGGACGCTGAGCAGCGGCGGCGCAGGAATATCATCATCGCGGTGGTCGTGCTCGTGCCGTTGCTGACCCTGGCGGCCTGGGGACTGTCATTTGCCGGCTCTGCCGGCGTCCTGCCCTGGCAGCCGGAACCGACGCGCATCGCGATCACCCCGTTCGCCGATCTGCCAGGCGCGGGCGGGGTGGGAACGCCGGTACCGTGATCACTTGCCGGTGCTGGTGACAGGGATTTTAGAGGGCCTTGCACATTTCGTGTCATACCGAGGAACGAGGCATCTCGGCCACCGACCGCGTACGTTCGCGGAAAAACGAAATTCCTCGCAAGCTCGGACTGACATGGATCTCCTGCAAACTGGTCTAACGTCCCGTCACCGAGTCACCCCGTGACCTTGTCACCCTCGTAGCGCTCCAGCCTGACGAATTCGGCGATGGATTTGCGCGCGGCCTCCTTGCGGCCGGCAAGTAATTCCTCGTGCATGGGCCGGTGACCGGTCGCCGGGTACCCAATGGGGAGCACGGTGCGCACGATGCTCCCTGCCGGTGCGCCCAGGAGTTGCCGGGCCTGCTCACGGCCGTTGGTGTCCCACCAGCCGATGCAGGAGCCAAGACCGTGCGCGGCGGCGGCCAGCATGATGCGCTCGCAGAGCCGGCCTTCGTCGTGGGTGGCGTACTCCTCGTTGGCGCCATCCATCACCAGCACGATGCCGAGCGGCGCCGTCGCCAGGTGATCGGCGTACCCTGGCAGCGCGGCGAGCTGGTCGAGCATGGCGCGCTCGCGCACGACGACCAGATCCCACGGCTGCCGGTTCTCGGCACTGCCAGTCCAGCGGGCGACCCGGTAGATATCGTCCAGGGCGGCCTGCGGGATGGGGTCCGGGGCGTAATCGCGGACGGCGCGCAGATCGAGGAGGAGTTGGATCTCCTCGTGCAGGCAACGGTTCTCGCTCACGGGTATTCCTTTCTTCGACCACCGGCGTGGACTTGCGCCCCTTAACACGCCATCGCGACCAAGAGATCACCTGCCGACAAGCATAGGGCGGGTGTGGTCCCGTCGTTACCGGGATCCGATTTCCCCAGTTGATCGCCGAGGCCCTGGCTAACGGGATGGAGTCCGTGCCCGGCCGCGGCAAGGGGAGCCATCGCCTCTACGAGCATACGGCGAGCGGGACGCGGGTCTTCCTATCGGGGCATACTGGCGATGATGCCGACCACTACCAGGAGCGCGAGCTCCGCCGGGCGATCGAGCGGATTCGCCAATGGAAGCAAGAACGGCAGGCATGAAATATGGTCGCTATGGCAACGCACATCATCGATGGGGCGGAAATCAGCGACGAAGAATTGGCCCTCGCCCGCCGCTACCCGATGGTCGTCCATTGGTCCCGGAGTATGGCGCCTATGTTGCCGAGTTCCCCGGCCTGCCGGGCATCGGCATCTCGGGCAAAACCGCGGCCGAGGCAGCGCGCAAGGAGGAGGAGATCATCGTCAACTACGTCACCGCCCTCCTCGATGCCGGCCGGGAATTGCCGGAACCGGTCGCCTTGGCGAAGATCGCCCAGGTCGACGGCGTCATCTCCACCCAGGACCATTGCACTCCGGGGTGCCTTGCATTGTCCCCGCATGCGAGTCGGTAAACCCTGACCGCTACCGCCGCGCCAGCGCGGGCTGCTCAAAATGAATACGCAATCTCGTTCCGGTCGCTCGCGCAAAGCGCTCCAGTGTCCGGGTCGAGGGTTTCGTCCGCCCGCTCTCGAGGCGAGCGATGACCGCCTGGGTGGTGCCCATCCGCGCTGCTACCTCTGCTTGCGTCAGCGCGGCCCGCGTTCGTGCCTCGATCAGCGCTGTAACCAGGGCGAGCTCATCTTCCAGGGCAACGTACTCTGCCCGGAATTTCGGGTCTTGCAGCCATTCCCTGGCAAGGTCGTCCACGGGAATCCGGCTGTCGCTCATATACTCGTGCTGGTCCTCCCGCGTTGCCGCGATGCCACCACGTCCCAATCGTGGTGATGTCTCAATGGCGCCAAGGCATTGACGTTGGCGAAGATTGCGTGGTGCGGGATCGATGACTGATCCGGATTCAGGGTGAACCCGTCAGCGTATCGGCCGGGACCAGCAGGGAGCGGTCGACCTCCGCCGGACTGGACAGACCGCACAACATCAGATCCAAGGCCAGCTCAGCGCGGAGCAGCTCCAGCACGTGATGCACCCCCGCTTCGCCGCCGACGGCCAGCCCCCAATGGGTGGGCCGGCCGATCAGGATCGCCCGCGCCCCAAGGGCCAATGCGGTCAGCACGTCGGTTCCGCGCCGCACGCCGCCGTCGAGCAGGATGTCGGCGCGGCCGGCGACCGCCGCCGCGACGGCCGGGAGGGCATCGAGCGCGGCGACCGCGCTGTCGAGCTGGCGGCCACCGTGGTTGGAGACGATTATCCCTTGCGCCCCGTGGTCGATGGAGCGGGCGGCATCGTCTTGGTGGAGGATGCCTTTCAACAGGATCGGCAGGGGAGACAGCGAGGCCAACCAGTCGAGATCGTGCCAGGCGAACGCCGGGTCGAAGGTCGTGGGAACCGCACCGCTAGCCGCGGCGTCGATTGTCGCGGGCGGCAGCTCACCCTCGGTCAATGGCAATTGCGCCATGGCCATACCCGCCGTAACGGCGAAGCGGCTGCGCGCCTCATTCTCTCGCCGCGCCCGCACCGGCACATCGACCGTGACCACCAGCGCCGTGGCGCCGGCCGCCGCGGCGCGGGCCACCAGCTCGGCGGTGAAGCCGCGGTCGGTGAAGACGTAGAGCTGGAACCACCAGGGACCGGCGTCCGGGGCGATCTCCTCGATGACGAACGACGAGGCCGAGCTCATGGTGTAGATCGTGCCGGCCGCATTGGCCGCCCGCGCCGTGGCCCGCTCCCCCTCGTCGTGGCAGAGGCGGTGCCGGCCGGAGGGAGCGATCACCACCGGAAGGGCGATTTTCTGGCCGAGCACGGTCGTGGCCGTCGAAATCTCGCGCACCCCGGCCAGCACCCGCGGCAGCAGCCGCCAGCGGTCGAACGCGGTGCGGTTGGCGCGCACAGTCACTTCGTCGCCGCTGCCCCCGGATACGTAGTGCCACACGTCGGGCGGCAGCAGCGAGCGCGCGGCGGCCTCGTACTCGTGCAGATTGAGCGGCAGGTCGGCCGGGGGCACGGGTCCGGTCATCCTGTGGAACCCTTCGTCGCCATGCCGCCAGCCATGGCTGAGCGGCGCGTTCACCGGCATCGACCGCTGCCCGTCCACGGACGCGGCAGCGCGCGATGATCGACGAAAGGGTGAGGCATCAACCGTTCGCGCGCCAGCGTCAATTTCGCGCTGGTCTGCATGCGGGGTGTGCTGGACTCACTCCCCGTGCAACGACGGCGAGGGAGCGTTACGTGCCCACCGGCCCCGTGTTGACGCCGCTGTCAGCGATCTGGCCACGGCGGGCTCCGATCCTCTGGTCTTCGGCGCCGGCGTCCTCGTCCTCGTCGCGCGGCTGATCCGGGGCGTCGTCGTGGGTGCCCATGCCCTCGGGCCAGGCCCCCCAGCCGGTGGCGCCACCCGGAAAGCCGCTAATGTTCACCGGGTCGTCTTCGCCCGGAACGGCGCCGATCCTGGTCCCGATCTCGGGGCGGACGCCCTCGTCGGTGCTCAGGCGCTCTTCGTCGTCGCGGCCGCGGTCTGTCATCGGTTGCCTCCTCATATCGCGCCGGGTCGGCGAGGGGAGTCGATTGGGCTCTCTTCGCTGCCACGCGGCGCCTTGGTGATTGGCAGCGCACGTTGCGTGCCGGAGGCGAGCACCCCAGGGAAGATTTCCTCGGGAGCAGGGGCGCGTCCGCGGCGCTTGTGCTGTCCGCGCCCGTGGCGGAGAATGGACGGGGTTCTCCCAGTGCGCGGGGCAACCCAGGTTGGCCCTTGCGACCGCGCCGCGGAGCCGGTCCATCCGACAGGACGCCATGACCGGGACGTTTGAACCGGTGCGTTTGTCCCCGGAGCGCCTCGCGGAGGCGGCCGCCGTGATGGGCCGCGCGGCGGTGGACGACCCGATCTTCGTCCATGCCTTGCCGGACGCCGAGCAACGGGCCGTGGGCGTGCCGCGGATGATGGAAACGGTGCTCCGCATCGGGCTGGCACACGGCGAAGTCTGGGTGACGCCGCCGATCGCGGGGGTCGCCTGCTGGATCTCCCCCGCGCACCCCACGGTCACGGCGGCCGATCGCGATGCCGCGGGGTGGCGCGCGGTCGGGGCGGCGTGGGGCGCAGAGGCGTTCGCGCGCTACCAGGCGTTCGCCGCCGACGTCGCCGAGGTCTTCGGGCGACTCGCCGCGGAGCCGCATTGGTATCTCGCCTGGCTCTGCGTCGAGCCGGGCCAGCTAGGGCGGGGCTTCGGCAGCACCCTGGTGCGGCACATGACCACGCGCACGGATGCGGAGCGGGTGGGCTGACAGCTCTTCACGTCGATCCCGCGCAACGTGCCGACCTACGAGCATCTCGGCTTCCGCGTCACGCAAGACACGATCCTGCCGCGGAGCGGACTCCGCATCTGGGTCATGGAGCGCCGGCCGGGAGTGTCCGTCGCCTCCTGATCCCAACACCCCCACAGATGGCGGGTTCAGCGCCATCACGATCCCGAGCCTGGCCCGCCAACGAGGGTCAGCGAACGCATACGTTAGCGCCCGGCGCGGATCCATACCCCTCCCCTCGCCCGAAGCGTCGACGCGTCGCTTCCGCCGCGCCTACAGGCCGACCGCGACCGTTTCCAGCAACGCCCAGACCACCCCGCCGCCCAGCAGGAGCGTCAGGAGCACCGCTACGCCGAACGGCATGGGGGCCTCCCGGTTCGCCAGAACGGCGGCGCCCGCGACGACCGTCGCCAGCAGGAAGAGCGCGCTGCCGACGAGGCCCCAGAGGAGGGCTTCGGCGGGAGTCTTCATCCACCGCGGGTGGACGGTGGCGGCGATGGCGCCCGTGGAGATGACGCTGATTACCAGCGACGCAGCGAACCAGCGCAGCCGCGATGGCATGTCCCAACCTCCTTCCACGTCGTTGGGCCATCGTACAGGCAACGCCTCGGTACGCCACCCGTAGGCGGTACGGGGATTTCCGCGAGTTCCGAGGTCGTGTGCCGGACCGTGGAGGAACGCGAGCCGATGCCCGGGATGGCACCCTGGACGCGGGGATACGAGAGACGCTACCGCACTCCCGAGCGCGGGGTGGCACCGCCAACGACGTGCGGAACGCGGCTGACCGGCCGTCACGCCGCGGGCGCCTCCCGCAGCGTGAGCAGGATCACGCCTGCCGGGTTCTCGCCCGAGCCGCGCATGCTGATATCCGTCCCCGGCGCGATGGCGAATGCGTCGCTATCGTCGTCGAGAATGACCGGCTGCACCACCTCGTCCCGCCCCGTCTGGGCGGCCGTGACCACGACCGTCCCTCGCTCGACCGCCAGCAGCACCTGTCCATCGGGCCGCCATGCCGCGATCTCCGTGTCGGAGGGGAGCGCCAACCGTTCCACGTCGAGCCGCCATGGTTTGGAGGGCATGGCGGTCAGGATCTGGCTAACCCGGCGACGGATCGTCATCCCCTGCGGCGGCCATTGATTGGGAAGCTCGTCCGGCGTCCGCACCAGCTCCACCAGCGCCGAGCGCACCTCGAGACCCGCGTTGTCGAACGCCGGCGGGAACGCGGCCGTGATCGCGAGCGGGAAGACGACCGCAAGCAGGGCGGTGGCTGCCTCGTCGCCTTCGTTGCGCAACCGGAATGGGGCGGCTGTCGCCAGCGCCAGTTGGTCGCCCGCCCGCAGCGACGCGGGAACGCGGGGCACGGTGCGCTCGCTCTCGGCACCGCCTCCGGGCACGCGGCGGGTCACCTGGCCGCTGCCATCCATGAGCGCCTGCAATTGGCCACGCTCGACGGCAACGATCACTGGCCCGGGGCCGGAGAGCAACGGGACCTCCGCGCCGGGCTCCACTTCGAACTGCATGAGCCCGACGAGGATCGGGTCCTGCACCGGAAAGAGGTCGGTCCGGATCACCCGGGTCGGCGCGGTCAGGCCTGGCGTAGCTCCCCACGCCTCCGCGATCTTACCGTCCCGCACGCGGAATCCGTCCAGCAACACTCCCTCGCGCCCGGCGAAGGGCGCCGCCAGCGGACTGCCCACGGCGTGGCCCTCGATCGTCACCCAGGCAACCGCTTCGTCGCGGTTGGCGAGCACGCGTTCGACATCGATGGACAGAGCCGGTTGGGCGGCGCGCAGGGTGGGGATTCGCTCGGCCAGGGCGGCGGGCGCTGCCGCTTCCGAGAGATCGGAGGTCAGGCGCGCGTCGGCGGCAACGACCCCGTTCAGCCTGGCCAGATCCCCGGTGGCGAGCGCCGTGTTGAGCGCGGCGTAGTAGCGCCGCACCAGAGTCTCCGTCGCCATCCCGGCATCCACGGCCGGGACCGGCTCGGCGAAGACGGCCGCCGTGAGCGCGAAGACGACCGCCGTGGCCCCCAGCAGAGCCGCGGTCAATGCCCCTGCCCAGCGCCCGCTGGTCGCGGTGTGAATTCGGCACTCGGTGGCAACGACGCGCGCCATGAGCATGACCTCCAGGGCCATCATGGCGGCGGGGGCGACTCGGCGCGTCAGGCAGATGCCCGATTTTTCGGAAGGCGGTGAGTCCCGAAGGTACGTATTTGGTGCACTTCGCTCTGCCTCAGGCGATGCCGTGCCGCACCGCCCAGGCGGCGGCGGCGGCGCGGGAACCGACGCCGAGTTTGGCGAAGATGCGGGCGACGTGGGTAGCCGCGGTGCGGCGGCTGACGAAGAGGGTCTCGCCGATCTCCCGGTCGGTTTTGCCCGCGGCGAGCAGCCGCAGGACCTCCACTTCGCGCGGTGTCAGGCGCTCGGGGGAGTTGCCGAGCACGACCGGCGACGGGGCAGGCTGGACGACACTGGCCATCGCTTCGGCGATGGCCTCCTCCAGGGAGAGGCGGCGGCCCGCCGCCCAGGCCGCCGCCGCGCCGTCCGGCTCGGGGATCGCTGGGATGGCAGCGCCGCGGTTGCCGAGGGCCTGGTGGAGCGCCTGCCCCACGCCGAACGACGCGCCGGCCCGATACCACGGTTCTGGCAATCCGAGCGCGCGCTGGCGGTCCATCGTCTCCAGATCGAAGTGGATGCCAGACGCCTCGTGTAGCGCCTCGGTGGCGCCGAAGAGCCGCGCCGCATCCTGCCAGGCGCCGCTGGCGGCAAGCGTTCCCGCCACCCCGCCGAGCGCGTAGGCGATGGCCCGCGTGTCGTGGAACCGCTGCCCCAACCGCAGGGCGTCCTGATAGGCGGCCAGGGCGGCTTCGTGCTCGCCGCGGGCGCGGGCCACGTCTCCCTGACCGGCGATGGGATGGCTGGCGGTGAAGTGGCTCGTCCCAGGCGCGAACCCCAGCGCCTGCTGCCGTTCCAGCGCCTCCGCGAACGCGGTTGCGGCGCGGTCGATGTCGCCGCGGGCGACGGCGATGTTGCCGAGGTGCCCGAGTACGGAACTGGCGGCGAGTTCTACCCAGGGTTCGTCGGCCAGTTCGCGAAGCAGCGCCAACGCCTGCTCCTGCAAATCGGAAGACCGCTCCAGGTCGTTGAGCCGGAGCATCGTCAGCCCGCTCAACATCAGCCCCAAGAACACGTCGTACGGATCGGCGGCGACATCACCCAGGGCCAATCCTTCGCCGAGGAGCGCCAGCGCCCGGTGCTCGTCGCCGATCAAATGGACGGCGAGACCGAGGGCGATGAGCCCCTTGGACAGCGATACCGCCGCCGTCTCGCGCCCCAGGGCCACGGCCCGTTCGAGCCACTCCCGGCCCTCGCCCAGGCGGCCACGTTGCTCCCAGAACAGGAGGAGTGCGGCCGCCAGCCGCAGCAATCGGTCGGCGTCGCCTTGGGCCGCGAACCAGGCGAGGGCCGCCCGCAGATTGGCGTGGTCGGCTTCCAACCGCTCGTACAGCCGCTCGCCGTCGGGAAGGTACCGCGCCGTGCTGAAGCGTTCGGCGAGTGCCAGGAAGAATGCCGCATGCCGGCGCCGGATCTCATCCTCTTCCCCGCTCTGCGCCAGCCGTTCCGTCCCGAACTCCCGGATCGTATCGAGCAGCACGAATCGCGGCTCGCCCGCGGCCTCCTCGCCCGGCCGCAGCAGACTCTGACCGACGAGGGCGACTATCAGGTCGAGGGTGTCGGGTGTCGGGTGTTGGGTGTCAGAGTTTCGGGAGCGGGTAGCAGCGTCTGCTCCCGACCGCTGAAACCCGACACCCGACACCCACTCGGCGGCTTCCAGCGTGCAGCCCCCTTCGAAGACCGAGAGGCGACGGAAGAAGATTTGCTCTCTTTCGGGAAGCAGGTCGTGACTCCAGGCGATGGCGTCGCGCATCGAGCGCAGCCGCGGCGGCTGGTCCCGCGGGCCGTCATTCAGCAGCGGTAATCGTTCCGCGAGCCGGGTCAGCAAGAGGTCCGGCGCAAAGACCGCGACCCGGGCCGCGGCCAGCTCGATCGCCAACGGCAAGCCATCCAGGCGGCGACAAATGGCGGCGACGGATGCCGCGTTGTCGGGGGTGAGCGCGAAATCGGTCTTCGCTGCCGCCGCGCGGGCGACGAACAACCGCACCGCTTCGGCCTCGCGCACGCGATCGAATGAGGCCCGGTCATGGTCGGGCAGCGTCAACGGCGGGAGGGCGAAGGTGTGCTCGCCGGAGACGCGCAGCATGGCGCGGCTGGTGACCAGCACCTTCACCGCCGGGCAGGCGGCGAGCAGACCGGCGACGAAAGGACCGGCATCCAGTACCTGCTCGAAGGTGTCGAGCACCAGCAGCGCCGTTCGCTCGCGCAGAAAGACCGCCAGGCCGTCTTCGATGCCGCGGCCTTCCACTTCCCGCACGCCAATCTCCCGCGCGATGCTCGACGCGACGAGATCCGCATGACGGACGGCGGCGAGGGGGCTGAACCAGACGCCGTCCGGGAAGGCGTTGGCGGTCGCCGCGGCCACCGCGAGCGCCAGCCGGGTCTTGCCGATGCCGCCCGGGCCGGTGATCGTCAGCAGCCGCACGTCATCGCGGCCGAGCAGCGCGGCGGCGTGGGCGATCTCGCGATCGCGGCCGATCAGCGGCGTCAGTGGCCGCGGCAGGCCAAGGGTGGCGCCAACCGTCCCCCTGGGCAGCGCGTCGGCCGCGACACTGGCCGCGAGGCTGTGCGCCGCACCCACGTCCGGCCGACTTTCCGGTGTTCCTGGCGTCGCCCGATTGTCCATGACGGGCGTAGCATCGCCGAAGCCCGATCCCGGGACAAGCGCCGAGTCGCCTATCCCTCGTGCGTGCAGTCATCGAAGCGCACGGTGGTGCGTGCTTTGCGTTGGTCGGAGACGCGCCATTGACCCCTTTGGGGTAGGCGGTTGCGTGACGCCCATCTTTCTGTACACCGGTATCGTGCAAACGGCGAGACGGTGACACCCGACGCCTCGACGCCAGGACGAGATCAGCCCCGCCGGTCGGCGGCATCCGTAATTTTCCGTATTGCTTCTCCGGCCGATGACTGCCACGATCCGCTTGTGATGACTACCGGAAGGAGGATGCGATGCTCAGCACCATCGTCGATCGCGTCACATCGCACGGGCACAATCGTGTGGCAATCACCGCCGCCACCCTCTCCGTCATCCTCGTCCTCGCCAGCAGCGGCTGGGGCGGGGACGACGCCGACGCTCAGAAAAAGGCCAAGCCCCCGAAGTGCTTCGGGCAGCGGGCGACCATCGTCGGCGCTGGCTTGATCGAGGGCACGGACGGCAACGACGTGATCGTCGGCTCAGAGGGAGACGATGTCATCGAGGGGCTCGGCGGCAACGACCGCATCTGCGCGCTCGGGGGCGACGACATTATCCGTGGCGGCCTCGGTAACGACCAGATCGATGCGGGCGCGGGAGACGACCGAGCGGTTGGCGATGTTGGCGTGCTTGACCTCGGGGTCGATATCACGGCGAACGGCGGCAACGACAGGATGCTCGGCGGCGAGGGCGACGACTTCCTCACCGGCGACCACCGTGCCAACGAGGGCGAGGTCTCCGGCAAGGGCGGCAACGATTGGCTGGACGGCGGTCCCGGTTCGGACAATTTTGTCGGAGATCATGGGGCGAGGACGGTCAGCGGCGACGGTGGCAACGACACCATCCTCGGTGGCGACGGCGACGACGGCTTCCTGGGCGGCGATCACAACGGCGGTGACGGCGGCGTCAGCGGGCGAGGCGGCAACGACCGCATCGAAGGGGGCCGCGGTGACGACTTCGCCCTCTTTGGCGACAGTTCCCACTTCGACCCCGCCGGTCCCATCAGCGGCGACGGCGGCAACGACCGCATCGTCGGTGGACCCGGCGACGATGCGTTCCTCGTCGGCGACGACTTCCCGATCACCGGCGTCACCACCGGCGCCAGCGGCAACGACACCATCTTTGGTGCCGGCGGCAACGACGGCCTCTTTGGCGACAGCCTCAGCGAGACGGACGTGCCCCAGGTGGAAAGCGGCGACGGCCAGGACACGTGCCACGGCGGGGCCGGCCTGGACACGGCGTCGGACGCCTGCGAGACCGTCACCGGGGTTCCGTAGCGGTTCGGCTCTTGGGGTCAATACCTTCCGTAAGGGCAAGCCTCGACGCGTCCTCTGACGATGTCCTCTCGGCCGGCGCAGGGATGTGCATGGCGCAGCGCCGTGACGACTTCGCTGATCCTCAATTGCTGTGCCAAGCGGCGGATGCCATCGCCTCGGAGCGAAGGCGGGATTGACGTACGCCGCCTCGCGGATATAATCCACATCCACCCACCGCCTCAGCGTGAGTTGCTTCCACATGAAACACCCGCGAAGTCAGAACACGACGGTCCAGTTGGTCCCCGGTGATTCGGGCCTCGGTTCGGTTCGCGCGAAGCAACGGGACGGCAGTCGCAGCCAGGCACGCGCGACGCTTCTGCGTCTCGAAGCTGGCGAGGCTGAGTTGGGGGGGGAGTCGAGAACGTTGGCGCGGGTCTTGCGTGCCGACGAGTCGCCGTCGCAGGAGGGAGGTATGGACAGCCGCCGGTTCGCAACCCAGATCCGATCCCCGGTTCTCGGTATCGACCCGCGCTGTTCGGGAGGACGCCTTTGAGCCAATGCCTGTAGGAACCGGATTGCGGTGCTAACGCCGCACGTCTATCGTCGCGAATGGATGGGTGGATCCACTGCGGCCTGAGCTAGGATGAAGGGGCTCATAGCATGGCCAATGAACGATTCGACGATCTCATCAAGCGCATCACGGAGGCGCGGCTCACTCGCCAGGATGCGCTGCGCGGACTCGCCGGGGCCGCTGCCGCTGCAGCAGGCGCCGCTTTTGTCTCCGAGGAGACGGCAGCCAAGAAGGGCCGCAAGGTCAAGGCGGAAAAGAACGGCAACCAGGGCAAGGTGACCATTTGCCACTGCCCGCCGGGGAACCCGAACAACTGCCACACCATTAGCGTCGGTTCCAAGGCGGTGGCCGCGCACCTGAGGAACCACCCGGACGACAGCGAGGGTGAGTGCGAGGAAGCCACGACCACGACCGGCGAGGTCACCACCACCACCGGCGAGGTGACGACGACCACCGGAGAGGTCACCACCACTACCGGCGAGGTGACGACGACAACCGGCGAGATCACGGCCACACGCCGGCGGAAGGCAAAGCGCCGCCGTCGAAATTAACGAACGCGAATGAAAGGGTGGTCCGGGAACTCGATGCCTGGACTGCCAGAACACCGTGGGCCGGCGACGATTTGATGATGCTGCCTCCCTGACCTGTTGCGGATGGCCGGTCCCGGTGTTTCACCAGTCGCCTCGCGACCCGTGGCCGGTGGCCGGCGGCGTCGCGGATAGCCGAATCAATGTGAAGGGGGTCGGGCCTCTGGCTCCCTTCTCATTGATTCGCGCCTTTGGCAATTGGCCACGACGCGCGGTCTCGGACCCCTTGCCCTGCTCCGGAAGCGCCCATCTCCTGGCTGTCAGACTTCCAGATTATGGCAGCGTCGCGCAATCGTGTTGAGCGGTAGGTGGATGCCATGGTCGCCTTGACGATCGGGATGGCGACGTACGACGACTTCGACGGGGTCTACTTCACGCTGCAAGCCCTGCGGCTGTACCAGGACCTGGACGACACCGAACTGCTCGTCGTCGACAACTACGGCTGCGACCACACCCGGCGCCTGGTCGAGGAGTGGGTGCGCGGCCGCTACGTCCTGGCCACCGAGGCGGCGGGCACCGCGGCACCGCGGGAGCGGGTCTTCGCCGAGGCGCAAGGCGAGGCGGTGCTGTGCTGTGACTCGCACGTGCTGTTCGCCCCCGGCGCCATCGCGCGGCTGAAGAGCTACTACCGCGACCACCCCGACACCATCGATCTCCTCCAGGGGCCCATCCTGGCCGATGATCTCCAGACCGTCCGCACGCACATGGATCCGGTCTGGCGCGACGAGATGTGGGGCGTGTGGGCCGCTGACCCGCGGGGGGAGGACCCGGAGGGGGCGCCGTTCGAGATCCCGATGCAGGGGCTGGGGGTCTTCAGCTGCCGCCGGGACGCCTGGCCCGGCTTCCACCCGCGCTTCCGCGGCTTCGGCGGGGAAGAGGGCTACCTGCACGAGAAGATCCGGCAGCGCGGGGGCCGGGTGCTGTGCCTGCCCTGGCTGCGCTGGGGGCACCGCTTCGGCCGGCCCCGAGGCGTCCCCTACCCCGTCCTGCTCCGCGACAAGGTCAAGAACTACATCATCGGCTTCGACGAGCTAGGGCTGGATCTCGAGCCGATCCGCGACCACTTCGCAGCGCGACTCCCCGGCGAGAAGTTCGATGCCCTCGTGCGCGAGGCGCTTCCCAATGAAGAGACGCCGCGGCTCATCGCACCCGCATCCGAGACGAGAGATGAAGAGCAAACACGCCCGCTCGTGAGCTGCATCTGCGCGACCTACAATCGTCCGCCGAGCCACCAGCACCTCATCGAGGAAGCGATCGAGTCTTTCCTGCGCCAGACGTACCCCAACAAGGAGTTGATCGTTCTCAACGATTGCCCGGGACAGGAGTTGGTCTGCGATGCCCCCGGCGTGCACGTGGTGAACGTGCCAGAGCGGTATCCGACGCTGGGCGACAAGCACAACGCGGCCATTGCCCTGGCCCGCGGCGAGTTCATCGCCATCTGGGACGACGACGATATCAGCTTGCCGTGGCGCTTGTCCCTCTCGGTGGAACGCCTCGGCGACGCCGACTACTTCAACCCCAAACGCTACTGGTTCATGCGCCGGGACGAGCTCCGCCCCGATCCGCGGACAAATATCGGCCACAACCTCAGCCTCTTCCGGCGCACCGCATACGAGGCAGTTGGGAGGTATCCGTCAATCGGCTCCGGCGTAGACCTGGCGTTGGACACCGTCCTGCGCGCCCATGTCAAGCGAGTCGGGGGCGCGGTGGCAGGGCCAGACGAGATCGAGAGACGCGACCTGTATTACATCTATCGGTGGGGCGTTTCCCCGGCCCATTTGTCGGCCGCGGCGTCACAGAAAGATGTCGCCGCCGACGCGAACGCCAAATACGAGCGGGTCGGCGCCCGCCAAAGCGAGCCGGGCCGCTTCGTTTTGCGTCCCCATTGGCGCCGGAACTACGTCGCGGAAACGCGACGGCTCGTGGATGAGGCCGATCACGGATCCGCCGCGCCCATGGCCGGGGTTTCCGTCGCCGTAGGCGCGATGCCGAACCTTGTCGCGGAGAAGACCAGCCCGTCACCCCTTGGGCGCCGCGCGATCGTCTGCTTCGTCGAGGAGAACCCCCATCTCATCCAGCAAGTGCTGGCGCTGCGCCTGTCGTGGTTGTACAGCCAGAGTCTGGATACCGACCTGGTGGTCATGGGCCCCGCACACGTGCTCGATCGGTTGCCGGATGATCTCGTCAAGATCGCCCAGCAGCCGGCGGCGGACGACCCGGTCTGGGGAGGCTACCGCACCATCAATGCCATCGCCTGCCTCAATGGCGCCGGCGCCGACCACCTCGATCGCTACAGCCACCTCCTGCGCACCGACGTCGACACCTTCATCACCCCCGCCTGGAACGCGTTTGCCCCCACGGAGTTCACGTTCGGGTCCGGCGGGTACGCCAGCGATGAGGACGTGCGACGCCGCATCCGAGACGTTGCCGCCATCTATGGGCTGACCCATCGCGGGATCACCAACGTCGGCGCGACCTGGTACGGACCGACGGCGGTGATCCGGCGGGCAGCCGCGATGACGGAGATGTTGACCAAGCACCTGCTGACGCAGCATTTCGCCCACGACCCAGGAGCGTGGCCCGGCTGGTATCGCGGCGTGGCCCTGCGCTACGCCGGAGAGATCGCGGTCAATCATTGCGCCCCCGATGCTCGGCGCTCCGAACTCCTCGACGCCCGCAGCGCGTCGGACGAGCCGATCGATCGCTACGCGCACATCCACTGCTGGCACACCCAGGAGCTCTTCTCCAAGCACGCCTTCATGGCTGGCCGGTATGCGGACGAGGATCTCCACGCGCTCAACATGACGGTCACCAGGAATTACTGCCTGGCCCTGTCGGTGCTCGCCCGCGAGGAGCTCGCCCCGGTCCCCTGATGAGGAGACCTCGATGAGGGCGAGGAGCGATGTCATGTATCTGGTGACGGGTGGCGCGGGATTCATCGGCTCGCACCTGGTCACGCGGCTGATCGAGCAGGGCGCCTCGGTCAGCGTGTTCGATAACCTTTCCAGCGGGACCCTCGACAACCTGGCCTCCGTGCGGCATCGCATCTCGCTCATCGAGGGCGATCTGCGGGATGCGGAGGCCGTCCGGCACGCCGTCGACGGCGCGAGCGTCATCTTCCACCAGGCGGCCATCTCGTCGGTACAACGCTCGATCGATGATCCTCACACGACGCTGGACGTGAACATCACCGGAACCCTGAACGTCCTGGAGGCCGCCCGCGACACCGGCTGCCAGCGGGTGGTGTTTGCCTCGTCCGCCTCGATCTACGGGGACGCGCCCGAGTTGCCGAAACCGGAAGGGATGGCGCCACGGCCACTCTCGCCGTACGCCATCTCCAAGCTCGCGGGCGAACAGCTCTGCTCCGTGTTCACGCGCGTCCATGGGTTGGAGACCGTGGCTCTGCGCTACTTCAACGTCTTCGGTCCCAGACAGGACCCGTCCTCGCCATACAGCGGTGTGATCTCGCGCTTCCTGCTGGCGCTCCGCTCGGGCGAGCCCCCCACCATCTACGGTGATGGCCACCAGACGCGCGACTTCGTCTACGTGGGGAACGTGGTCGACGCCAATGTGCGAGCGGCGCACACACCGGGGGTGGCCGGGCGCGTCTTCAACGTCGCCTCTGGAGAGGCGGTAACACTCAATACCCTCCTCGCGGAGATGGCGGGATTGATGGGTGTCGAGGTCCACGCGTGTCACGAACCGGACCGCCCTGGGGATATCCGTCACTCGTTGGCCGATATCGGGGAGGCGAAGAGGGCGTTGGGCTTTACCGTGGGGGTCCCGCTCACAGCAGGGTTGATGCAGACAGTGGCTGCATCGCTTGCGGCCAGCGAAGGGCTGACCTAGTCAGGCACGTAGGCGTAGCGCTCGAGGTCGTCGATGAGCGAGGCAAGATTGAAAGTCTTCTTGGGGAAGAAGATGCCGAGCGTTCCGGTTCGGCCCGCGCACGTCAGGTACTTCAACAGGGGGTGATACCCCGGGCGATTCCAGAAATCGTGTATGACGATCGTCTGGTCGCCCGTGCCGTGTACGATCGCATTCAGCGTGCACGCCACCCTGAACCGCCCATCCACCAGCACCAGATCGATCTGCTCGGCCTCGACGCGCCGCCAGGGTTCGCGCCAGTAATTCGGCCAGTCGCTGCGCCGTGATTCGTTCACAGGATACCCGTAGGCTTTCGTCTCCCCGATGTCGGCGTGGTACACCGTGAGTCGACCGGACGCGAGCTCCGACCGGAGATCGTCGTGCGTGAGCATCCGCCGCACCCACGACGCCGACGATTCAACTGAAAAGATGTCGGCCAGACCGGCATCGAGAAGGCAAAAGGTGCTGCCGCCGGAGCCGAATTCGACAGCATGCTCCTTGCCCGTAATCGCGCACGTGAACAACTCGAGTTCGGCATCGGACATCAAGGGCTTCATCTCGTTCCTTCACCGCGTGTACGTGGCACGGTATGTGGTCGCCTGTCCTTTCGGGATGATACGCTCGGGCACAAGCGACTTGTGCCGCGCGAGCCCAAGGGCACCTGACGCGTTCAGGTTCGCCGGGGCCGCGTCTACGGGGCCGCCCCACGGTCGAGGGATAGTCCACATGAATGTTTTCGTCCTCTGCACCGGCCGCTGTGGTTCGAAAACCTTCATTCGCGCGTGTCGCCACGCCACAAACTTCAGTGCAGGACACGAAACGCGCGTACGCCGAGTAGGCCCCGACCGCTTCGCCTATCCCCAGAACCACATCGAGGCTGACAACCGGCTCTCGTGGCTGTTGGGACGACTGGACGCCGCCTACGGCGATAGCGCCACGTACGTCCACCTGACGCGCTATGATGAGGCAACGGCATTAAGCTTCCTGAGCCGGTATGATCGGGGCATCATGCAGGCATATCATGCGGGCATTCTCCTCGATACGAAAGAAGCACCGATTTCGGTCTGCCGTGACTACGTCGAGACGGTCAACGCCAATATTGCCGCGTTTCTGCGGGACAAATCGCGGGTCATGACGATGAGGTGGGAATACGGAAAACAGGACTTCCAGCGGTTCTGGGACTGGATCGGCGCCGAGGGAGATCCGGAAGCAGCGCTCGCTGAATGGGACATCGAATACAACGACCTGTTCGCAACGAGGCGACCGCGTGCGCCAAGTCAGGTTGAACCTGGGAGTGGACGGAAAGAGCAGAGCGAACTCGGTTACTGGCAGAGTCGGAAGCGTGCGGAGGGCACGTTATCGAACGACCACTTTGCGTATTTTTACACGCAGCACTTTGGGCTTGATCCTTCGCACTACACAAACAAAAGGGTTCTAGACATCGGGTGTGGTCCGCGCGGGAGCCTCGAATGGGCGACGATGGCCGCTGAACGCGTCGGACTCGATCCCCTGGCGGATACGTATCGGCATCTTGGGACAGACGCACACGACATGCGTTATGTTGCTGCCTCCGCCGAGAGCATTCCATTCCCAGACAACTACTTCGACGTCGTTTGCTCGTTCAACTCACTCGATCATGTGGACAACCTTGAACTGGCGGTGGCAGAAATCGTCCGAGTTACCGCTGTGGACGGACTATTTCTCCTCCTCACGGACATCCACGAACGACCTACCGTTCTCGAACCGCAGAGCTTCTCATGGGATGTGGTCGACAGGTTCCAGCCCACACTACGGCTGGTCGATACGCAGCACTATGAGAAGAGAGCAGGGATGTATGAGAGTATCCGCAATGGCGTTGACTTCGATCACAGCAACGAGTCTCGCCGCTACGGCGTTCTGTCGGCCAAGTTCGTCAAACCATGATGCGTGTGCCATTCTGGTTCACCACTAGCCTGAAAAAGCACCTCGTCGCATTCAGCTTGCCGTCAGCTCCGTCCGCCTTGACTCGCCAGTGGAGGTACAGGTACACGCAATGGTCGCCCTGACGATCGGGATGGCGACGTACGACGACTTCGACGGGGTCTACTTCACGCTGCAAGCCCTGCGGCTGTACCAGGACCTGGACGACACCGAGCTGCTCGTCATCGACAACTACGGCTGCGACCACACCCAGCGCCTGATGGAAAACTGGGTCAAGGGGCGCTACGTGCGGGCCACCGAAGCGGTCGGCACCGCGGCGCCGCGCGAGCGGGTCTTCGCCGAGGCGCAAGGCGAGGCGGTGCTGTGCTGCGACTCGCACGTGCTGTTCGCCCCCGGCGCCATCGCGCGGCTGAAGAGCTACTACCGCGACCACCCCGGCATCAGAGACCTCCTCCAGGGACCGATGGTCTATGACGACCTGAAGAAGATTTCAACCCACTTCGAGCCAGTTTGGCGGGCACAAATGTGGGGCATCTGGGCCACCGACCCGCGCGGGCTGGACCCGGAGGGGGCGCCGTTCGAGATCCCGATGCAGGGGCTGGGGGTCTTCAGCTGCCGCCGGGACGCCTGGCCCGGCTTCCACCCCCGCTTCCGCGGCTTCGGCGGGGAGGAAGGCTACCTGCACGAGAAGGTCCGGCAGCGCGGCGGCCGCGTCCTGTGCCTGCCCTGGCTGCGCTGGGGGCACCGCTTCGGCCGGCCCCGCGGCGTCCCCTATCCCCTGTCCATCGAGGACAAGCTCTGGAACTACCTCATCGGGCACGACGAACTCGGACTCGACCTCACCCCGGTCCTCGAGCATTTCGCCGAGTACTTGCCGGAGGAGAGGGTCATCGCCGTGGCGGAGCAGGCCCTCCTGGGCGATCTGGAGAAGCCTCCTGGCAAAGGGAAGACCAAGCAGGGCAAGAAAGGGAAGAAAGGCAAGAAGGGAAAGAAGCGGAAGAAGCAGGACGACGACTGATCGCATCACCCCGATCATTCTGGCGTCACCGCACCAGCATGATCTGACCTGACGCCAGTGGAGGGTGGCCGCCCGCTATGCGGGAGAGCTCACGGTCAACCACTGCGTGCCGGACGCCGAGCGCTTCGACCTGCTCGACGCGTCGAGTGCTTCCGCCGCATCCATTACGCGTTATCCCCATATCCATTGCTGGACCACGGACCGGATGTTCTCCGAACACGCGTTCATGGCCGGCCGCTACGCCAACGTCAACGGCCACGACCTCGACGTCAGCGCCATCAGGCACGACCGCCTGGCCTTCTCGGTTCTCTCGCGCGAAGCGTCTGCTCTCGTGCGCTGACACGCACGAGCGCCCACCGTCTCCCCGCCCGGAAATACATACCCCATCTACATAGTTCAGAGGATGCCCGACCCACCCGGCGCCGGCATGATGGGGTTGCCCCGCTCGGGTGGGGCGACCGGCGGCCAAACCGCACGCCGGCCGGCAGAAACGCAAGGAGGAGAAGGAAAGACGTGGACCACGATCGGTTCGATACCCTGGCCCGCGCCCTCGTCGGGGGCGCCTCGCGGCGCACGTTGCTCGGGACTGCGGGCGTTTCCGCCCTGGGGGCGTTCGGTCTCGCCGCGCTGCTCGGCGCGGACGAGGCCGAGGCGAAGAAAGGCGGCAAAAAGCGCAAGCGCCGCCGTCGTCGCTGCAAGCTGACCAACCTGCGGGACAAGTCGTGCAGCGCCGACAAGGCGTGCTGCCCCAGCAAGAAGTACGTATGCGGCATCCCCTTCGGCGGAACCCAGGGCGACCCGGAAAAATGCTGCGGCGTGGAAGACGCGCCGTGCGAGTTCCCCAGCGACTGCTGCGCCGGGCTCACCTGCCCGGCCGGCGGCGGCGCGTGCGAGTTCGTGAAGATGGTCGGGTAGCACCGGCACCGGCCTTGACGACGGATGTGACCGAGGAGAAGGAGAGGACCATGAACCGTGCAGCAACCCTGACCCTGACCATCGCCCTAGCCCTGATGGTCGGCTTCGCCGGATCGGCGAGCGCCAAAGGCAAGCCCACCGGCGACAAGGACATCCCGCCGGAACTGACGCCGCCGGCCAGCGCCTCCCTCCTCTTCGAGCTGGGGGCGCGCGGGGTCCAGATCTACGCCTGCGAGGCCACCGCCAACGACCCGGCCGCATTCGCCTGGACCTTCAAGGGGCCGGAGGCCGAGCTGCTCAACGCGCGCGGCGAGGTGGTGGGGACCCACTTCGGCGGCCCGACCTGGCAGGCCAACGATGGCAGCGCCGTCGTTGCCGCGGTCGTCGCCCGCGCCGACGCGCCAAAGGGGAAAGCGATCCCCTGGCTGCTGCTGGAGGCGACGTCACACTCCGGCACCGGCGCCTTCGTCACGGTCACCCACATCCAGCGGCTCGACACCGTTGGCGGCGTCGCGCCCAAGAAGGGCTGCGACGCGGACCATGCAGGCGAGGTGGCGCGGGTTCCCTACAAGGCGACGTACGCCTTCTTCTACCCGGCAACGCCGGCGGCCTGACCCTGGCCCGGCGAGTTCGTGCACGCATCTACCAATCGGGGAACCGCCGACGCGGTTCCCCGATTGGTCATCACTTGCTGCTCCTCCCCTCGCATTCCATGAGAATAACGTTGCGACCGCGGGATGACGGGCCTGATACCATGAGCGCCCGGAAACCGTGGCTCTGGCTCATGAAGCGGATCGCCGTCGAGAAGGGGGAGTGCCATGCAGGCGGCGACCAGCGCCATGACGGCGACCTATCGCCGCATTGACGAGCGATTGCGGGCCGGCGGGATGGTTGTCCTCGATGGCGGCATCGGCTCTGAACTGCAATAGGTCGGCTATCCGGAACAGGTGGCCGACCGCCCCAAGAACTACACTTGGGGTTCCCTGGCCATCCGCGAGGCGCCGGAGAAGCTCGTCGAGGTTCACCGCCGATACGCGGAGACCGGGCCCCATGTCCTGGAGACCCACACCTTCGCCCTCAATCGCGTCTTCGCCGCCATCCAGGACGGCCGCCTCGAACTCCCGCGGGACGCATGGAAGCGGATGGCCCTCGATTCGGTCCGCCTCGTGCGCGAAGGCGCCGCCCGCGCCGGACGCGGCGACTACGCCGTCGCCTTCGCCTGCCGGACGCAGGACTGGCCGGCCGCGCAGCACGAGGAAGCGCGCGACTACGTCGGCACCTACGCGCCGCTCGACCTCGACCGGTACCTGAAACCCCTGGCCGAGGTGCTGGCCACCGCCGACGCCGAGCACACCCCCGACGTGATCCTGATGGAAATCCAGAAGGAGATCCCGGTGGACCTTGAGTTTCCCGACTACCAGGTCTTCCTCGACACGGGCATCCCCCTCTGGATCTCCTACCGGCGCACGGTCGGCAAGATCGTCGGGGTGGATGGCGAGACCATTCTTGACGATGGCGACCGCTTTGGCCGCGCCGCCCGCCGCTTCGAGGAGATGGGGGCCAGCGCCGTCCTCGTAAACTGCCTGCCGCCGCACCTCGTCCACGGCGTGGCTACCTGGCTGCAGCGGTACACCGCCCTCCCGCTCGGCGCGTACCCGAATTGGGGGAGTTACCTGCGCTACGAGTGGGACTGGTCGACCGCGCCATCGCCCGACGAGTTCGTCGCCCACGCCCGGAGCTGGAGGGAAGAAGGGTTTCAAATTATTGGCGGCTGCTGCGGCACCCGCCCCCAAGAGATCCGTGCCCTGGTCGAGGCGTTCCGGGAGGATGACCCGGCGCAATAGTGACCGGAGCGCGCTTTCTCTGCACCGGGTGCGTTGGGGCGAAACCGACCCGTGGACGGTGGGCAACGGTGGCGACACTTTAAAGGTCGATGGCGGCGATCGGAATGGTTAATCTTCCTCATCGACCCGGCTCAGGTCGCCATCTCTTGGTCCGCGTCCTCCGCCGTGAACCGCAGAACGATCTCGTTGTGACCTACAAGTTCCCGACGTGGGAGTTTACGGCGCGATCGTCGGTCAGCCTCCGGGCTGGAGAGGAGCATCGTGGAGCATCGTGCTGAACTCGGCAACCTCCGCCGTGGCCCTCGTCACCGGCAGGCAGCCGAGTAGGTGAGTTGCAGTGTGCGTGCAGGCGAACCGGGGGTTGCCGACCTTCGGGGCGATGAGCGCCAAGGCGCGGCCGCAGCCGCCGCAGAGCGCGCCGCCGCAGCGCAGGATGCCTTGGCCCGGGGTTCGGTCGCGCCGAGCGGACCGCCACCGGTTGCGGGCGGCGTCACCGTTGACAAACGCGGCCCGTGCCGCACTGCCCTGCCTGCGCCATGGGCCGAACGGTCAGCGGATGTCGACGCATTTGTTGGTGACACCGTTGACGGCGGGGCAGCCGGTCCTGCCGCACAGCTCGCCGGTCGAGCAGCCGCGGTGGGAGGTGCAGGGGAGCGCGGACTCGCAGGGCCGGAAGTCGAAGCCCGAGAACTCGAGGCCGGCGTCGAAGGTCTTGTTGCAGCAGTTGACGGTGGCCCGGCAGGCGTCGCTGCACGAAAGGATGCAGCGCCCGGCGATCTCGCCCCGGCCGTTGTCGCACGTGCACGACCCGCCCTCGCAGGTTTTGTTGAGGCCGCAGGCGGTTCCGTCGGCGATGGCCGTGCAGCGGCCTTTGCGGCACGTCTGGCACTCCGAGCAGCGGCACCGCTTCTTCTTGCGACGGGCCGCGGCATCGGCGATCCCGAGCACGGGAGCGAGGCCCGCGGCTAGGCCAAGGCCGGCCAGCGCGCGCGCCGTGCCGCGGCGGGTGGCGCCGCGCGCCATCGCCCCGACCAGCCCGTCGAACCGTTTGTCGTCCACGACCGAACCCTCCCGACTCTTCGCCGGCGGGCACGCGCGTGCCCCGGCAAGCGGACATGCCGCTCAGGCCGGGCGCGCCAGGTCCGGCATCCGGCGGGGGCGACCGTGAAAGCGATGGGCGCCGGAGGCATAACTGTCTGAGACGTTCGCAGCATAGGCGACGCGCGGCATTTGTCAATCGCCGCAGGCGATCAGTCGGCCGCCAGCGCGGCAAGTTCGTCGCTGTCGTATTGCAGAATCACTGGCGGCACGCCCGAACCTGTACCTGTCAACCGGGGTTTACGGCGCGATCGTCGGTCAGCCGCTCCGCTGGTGAGGAGCACGTTGCTGATCTTGGCGACCTCCGCCGTGACCTTCGTCAGAGGCGGGAAGTGAGTTGTGGTGTGCGTGACGGAGCGACGCGGCTACCCCCGCGCCACATCGAGGGCTGCGGCCTCGGCGTCGGTCGGCAGGGGGATGGGAGGATGCTGCGGTGTACGCCACCGGGTCCGGACGACGACGTCATCTGGCTAGAATTGGCGGAAGTCCCGGAGGATCATCGCCTTTGCGAAAGGAAACGCACGTGGACAACCCGCTCGAACGACGCGGACTGCTGGGCATCGGGGGAGCTACCGTGGCGCTCCTCGCGGCGACGCCGCTCCTGACGGAAGGGAAGAAGAAGCGCAAGAAGGGCAAGGGCGGAGGGAATGGATTCTCTCGTCTCCAAAGTGGCACGGCGAAACTCTTCGACGTGCCCGACGGCAGCGCGGAGTCAGGAACTTCCTCGTGCCCGGCGAACACGCTCGCCATCAGCGGGGGGTATCTCCTGGCCAATGACGCCTGCCGGGTCGTCCTCGCCGGTCCGCTCGACACGGATTTCTCGGCCTGGGAAGTGACCATCAGATGTCCCGAAGGTGTGGAATCGCAGAACAACGCGGTCGCGGCCATCTGCATCTCGTGACGATGACCGAGGCCGAGGAAGGGCACAGCAGGAAGGCGAGGGAGCCGGACTGTCGCGTCAGTCCACCGCCACCGCGTTTGCCGCAGTGAGTCGCAGTACGCCGGAATCGACGGAGCCTGAACCTTTCCACCGGGCTCTACGCGATGATCGCCACGGGTTTGCAGAGCCTCGCACCGACAACAACGGCGGCGACATGATGGCGCCGCCGCCCGTTTTGCTACACTCCATCCGGTCCCCTTCCTCGGAAGAACCAGGTACACCGTCGAACGCGCGCCATGTGCCCATCCAGAGGAGCCTCCCATGCGCCAGTCGTTGAAGCGTCCAGCGAACGGAAGCTGCTTCAACGAAGGCTTGGCGCATGGCAATCGTCACCATCGAGAATTCGGCGCGTGTAGACGCTAGTAAGAAGCCCCTCACCGAACGGCGGACTGACGCCACCCGCACCTTCACCAAGGATCGGCAGCCGGACTGCTCTCCTGCGTCGCGGGAGGGCAGCGGGTGATGGCGCGCGGTTCCCGCAACTCGCCGCCTGCCGGGTCCGACATCGCGACGACGTTCTTGCGGTGGACGTTCCTGCGCGCCGTGTGCCACCGGGGCTACGTGCTGGTTTCCAGCCTCTATTTCGTCGTCGAT
The DNA here is from genome assembly GCA_963762985.1 of uncultured Chloroflexia bacterium. GTDB lineage: Bacteria > Chloroflexota > Chloroflexia > Thermomicrobiales > UBA6265 > JACCXM01. The sequence goes on along the minus strand of CAVXMK010000016.1, from coordinate 85,484 downwards.
GCCCACCTGTCTGCCTCCCAGTTCCTCCTCCTCGGCACCGTCGTGGCGGCCACGATGGTGCTGGCGGACGTCCCGACCGGTATCTGGTCCGATACATTGAGCCGCACGTGGCCGATCGTGATCGGGCACGGGTTCCTGGGCGCCGGCATGGTGATGACCGGTGCGGTGACCGCGTTTCCGTTGCTCGTGGCGACGCAGGTGTTATGGGGGTTGGGGTGGGCATTCTCGAGCGGAGCCGACGTGGCGTGGGTCACCGACGAGCTCGATCAACCCGACCGGATCGTGCGGGTGCTGACGGTGCGGGCGCGTTGGGACCTCGTCGGCCAGGCGGCGGGGATGGTCGCGTTCGGGCTGCTCGGCTGGGCCGCCGGTCTGGCGACGGCGATCGTAGTGTCGGGCGTGGCCATGGCTTTGCTCGGCCTGTTCGTCGCGGCCCGCTTCACCGAGACCCACTTCACCCCGACGCGCGAGCAGCGCTGGAGCGCGTCGCGGTCGATCGTCCAGCGCAGCGTCGCTCTCGCGCGCCGCGACCGGGAGATCCGGCTCGTGTTCGCCGCGACGGTGCTCATCAACGGGGCGGGCGTGATCAGTTGGCTGTTTCCCCAGCGGCTCGTCGTGCTGGGCTTCCCGAACGACCCGCTGCTCTGGTACACGGCGCTTGGGATCGTCTCCTTTGCCGCCGGCGCGGTGGCGCTGCGCGTCGTGGAGGACGGCATCGCAGGCATTGGCGTCGCCCGGCGCACGTACGCGCTCAGTTGCGCCGTCGGCGTGCTCGGGCTGATCGTGTTGGCGTCCGCGCCGAACGCCCTGATCGGCAGCGTCGGCGTGCTGCTCTGGAGCGGGATCGCGTCGAACGTCACGCGGGCGGTCGGCGTGATCTGGGTGAACCGGCGCACCGCGAGCGAGGTGCGGGCGACCGTCCACTCCTTTCTCTCTCAGGCCGAAACGGTCGGCAAGAGCCTGTGCGGGGTCGCGCTGGCCGCCCTCGCCCAGGTCGCCGGCGGTTCGGCCGCGTTCGTCGCCGCGGGCGCCCTCGCGGCGGTCGCCGGGTCAATGGTCGCGTGGTCGAGCGCCGACCGCGCCCCATCGCGGCGATCAGGGCGGGCGAGGTGTGAATCGAGTTCTGAAAGCGCCCTGATTCGGAACAAGGTCTGATCCGAGCGATGAGGGACCTTGGATGACTGCCGGCAATCGGCGACGCGAGGCGACGCACGGTACACTGTCAGCGGTTCGAACGCGATTCATTCGCGCCATGGCAAAGGAGTCTCCCATGCGGCAGTTGTTGCAGAGTCCAGTGATCGGAAGCATCTGCAACGAAAGCGTGACGCATGGCGATTGTCACCATCGGGATCCTGGCGCATGTCGACGCCGGTAAGACGAGCTTAACGGAGCGAATTCTTTACGAAACCGGCGTCATCCCGGCGCTCGGTAGCGTCGACCGAGGCACGACCCAGACCGATACCCTGGAGCTGGAGCGAGCCCGCGGCATCACCATCAAGGCCGCGGTCGCCGCCTTCCAGCTCGACGCGCTCACCGTCAATCTCATCGATACCCCCGGCCACCCGGATTTCATCGCCGAGGTCGAGCGCTCGCTGCGCGTGCTCGATGGCGTGGTGCTGGTGGTCTCCGCCGTAGAGGGGGTGCAGTCGCAGACGCGGCGCCTGGCGCGGGCTGTGCGCGCGGCCGGGTTGCCGATGCTCGTCTTCATTAATAAGGTCGATCGCCTCGGCGCCCGCGGCGAGGCGCTGCTGGAGGAGCTGCGGCGCAAGCTGCAGCTGCGTGTCGTGGCGATGAATACCGCGACCGGGCTCGGCACGCGGGAGGCGCGGATCGCGGCGTGCGATCGCGCCGATCCCACCTGGCGCGAGGCGCTGGTCGATCTGCTGGCCGAGACGGACGAGCGCGTCATCGCCGAGTTCGAGCGCACCGGCGGCGAGCCGGACGACGCGTTTCTGGAGGCGTCGCTGCGGCAGCAGATCGCGGCGGGGGCCGTGGCTCCGGTTTTTTTCGGCTCGGCCATCACCGGCGCCGGCGTAGCGGAGTTGCTGGCGGGAGTCCAGGCGTGGCTGCCGCCGGCTTCCGAAGAGCCAGATGCCCCGCTCGATGGCACGGTCTTCAAGATCGCGCGCCGTTCCTCCGGGGAGAAGATCGTCTACGCCCGGCTCTTCGCCGGCACGCTGGCGGTGCGTCAGCGGGTTGCGCTGCGACGACAGTCCGCCTTTGGCGAACCGGAGCCGATCGAGGAGCGGATCACCGCCATCGACCGTTTCGCGCCGGGAACGTCCCCCGACGCACATGCCGGCGAGATCGTCGCCCTGCACGGGTTGCGCTCGGCGCGCATCGGCGATCGTCTTGGTGCCGACGACGCCTGCCGGGAGGAGATCGCCACGGCGTTTCCGATGCCGGCGCTGGAGAGCGTGGTGCGCCCGGTCGATCCGGCGCAAATCACGCGTCTGCGCGCGGCGCTGGAGCAGCTCGCCGAGCAGGATCCGCTCATCGCGCTGCGGCAGCGCAACGAGGATGGGGAGGTCTCGCTCCGCCTCTACGGGGAAGTGCAGAAGGAGGTCGTCGCGGAGACGCTGCTGCGCGATTTCGGTGTCGGCGCGTGGTTCGGCCCCACCCGGACGGTCTGTATCGAGCGTCCGCTTGGCACGGGCGAGGCCGCCGAGATCATCGGCGGCCCTGAGAATCCGTTCTATGGGACGGTCGGCTTCCGCGTGGAGTCCGCCGCGGCTGGCGGCGGCATCCGCTACGTCCGCGAGCTGGGCGCCTTGCCCCTCGCGTTCTACCGCGCCATCGAGGAGACGGTGCACGAGACGCTGGGGCAGGGGTTGTGCGGCTGGGAGGTGACGGATTGCCTGGTCACCCTCACCCACGCGGGCTTCTGGTCGCCGGTGAGCACGGCCGGTGATTTCCGCAAGCTGACCCTGCTGGTGCTGCTGGAGGCGCTGCGCCTGGCCGGTACGGAGGTCTGCGAACCGGTGGAGACGCTGGAGCTCGAGATCCCGGAGGAAACGTTCGGCCCGGTCTGCGGGGCGCTGCTCGCCGCAAGGGCCACGATCCGCGACGCGTTCCCCAACGGCGCGTCGCATCACGTCGTCTGCAATATCCCCACTTCGGAGTTGCGCGGGTTCGAGCACCAGTTACCGGGTCTCACCCGCGGGGAGGCGGGCTGGGAGTCGCGCTTTGCCGGGTACGTGCCCGTGAGCGGGGATCCGCCGGTTCGGAAGCGGATTGGGCCGGATCCGCTTAACAGGGCGCACTACCTGGCGGAGGTGGCGCGGGGATAGTTGTGGTCGCCTGAAAGGAGATCTACGCTAGTGGCGTGTTGCACTATCGGCGGGAACGCGCGCCCTCGGTGGCATATGGAGCTGGGTTGTGCACGAGGGCGATATTCCCGCGGAGGGCTTGCCGGAACCGGCCGGCATGGTCGGCCCGCCGAACGTGGACGACCTCCCTTCCGGGTATCGCTACGGCGTGACGCGATACGCGGACCTGATTCTGCGCGAGGCGCTCCCCGAGCGATATGGCGACCTCCTCGCGGTTCTCTCCGATTACCAAATCGACATTGACGAGCTCACCCGCGGTGGCGGCGGTCGCGCGACACAAACCATCCGGTTCGACGCCATGCTGCACGAGCGGGGATGGGGAAAACGCACCATCACCATTGCCAAGCTCATCGACGACCGGATGATCCACTCCACGAGAGGTCACGAGATCGACATGTTCGCTCCCGGCTCGGTCGATGATCCCTACCCGGGCGTTGCGGTGGAGATGGAGTGGAACAACGAGGCTCCCTTCTTCGATCGCGACCTCATCAATTTCGCGTCGCTGCACCGCGAAGGCGCACTCGCCGTCGGGATCATCGTCACCCGCGGACCGACGCTGCAGCGATACATCGGCCCCGTCATCAGGACGGGCGAAAAGGCGAAAAGCCTAAAGTACGGAGTCTCGACGACTCACTGGGACAGCATCATTCCGCGGATCAACCTCGACGGCGGCGAATGTCCACTGATCGTCGTGGGTATCGAACCGGGGCGCATCAACGGATTCGAAATCGTCGCGGAGGCATACCAGGCACGACAGGCTCTTTGGTAAGGCTGGTGTCCTGCAGACAACCGAACTTGAGCAGTTCGAGGGTGTCACTTATGATGTACGTCATACTGTGACAGAGCAGTCCATTAGTTGAAGAGACGGCGCGGTGCTAAGGAGGATGGGTCAAGTCCTAGAAGTTCTGTAAAAAGCCTCCACGGTCGATGTCGTCGGTGGTATCAGGCGGCCTCGGCGGCGGGCCGCGCCGGCGCCGGCATCACCTCCTCCGGCGGTTCCATGTCCAGGTAGCGCCGCCCGCTGACCCACTCGTCGGATTGCTCCATGGCCAAGGCCGACACCAGCCGCAGCAGCGCCGCCCGGTTGGGGATGATGCGCACCACCCGGGTACGGCGCTTCAACTCCTGGTTGAAGCGCTCCAAGCTGTTCGTCGTGCGCACCCGCACGCGGTGCGCGGCGGGGGCCGCGTAGCAGGCCAGGCAGTCCTCCAGTTCGTCGTCCAGCAAGTTCGCCACGTGCGGGTGACTGGACCGCCACTCGGCGGCGCAGGCGCGGGCCGCGGCCCGCGCCTGCGCCGCACTCCCCGCCGCGAAGACCCCGCGCAGGTCCGCCCCCAACCGCGCCCGGTGCCTGGCGCCGACGGCGCCCAGCAGGTTGCGGGCAAAATGCACCTGGCAGCGCTGCCAGCTTGCCCCCTGGAAGTGGCGCGCAATGGCTGCCCGCAACCCGGCGTGGTCGTCGCTGGTCACCAGGTGTACGCCGCGCAGGCCGCGCGCTTTGAGCCGCCGGAAGAGGTCCTGGTAGGTCGCTTCGCTCTCGGTGTCGGCCACCGCCACGGCCAGGATCTCGCGCCGCCCGTCCTCGCGCACCCCGGCCACGACGAGCACCCCCTGGCTAACGACGCGGCCATCCACGCGCATGTGCTCGTAGCGGGCATCGACGCTCAGGTAGGGGTAGGCCGCCGGCAACGGCCGCTCCCGCCACGCGGCCAACTCGGCATCGAGCCGTCCGGCCAGCGCCGAAACCTGGCTCTTGGAGAAACTCGTGCCGCATAACTGCTCGGTGACCTCCGCCACCTTGCGTGTGGACACCCCTTGCACGTACATCTCCATCAGCGTCGCCACCAACGCCTGCTCGCTGCGTTGGTACCGGCCGAACAGCTCCGTCGAAAACGTGCCCTCCCGGTCCTGCGGCACCCGCAGCTCCAGCGGCCCCACCCGCGTCGTGAGCGTGCGCGGCTTGGAGCCGTTGCGATAACCGGTGCGTCCCGTGGTGCGTTCGTAGCGCCCCGCACCCAGGTGGGCCTCCATCTCTGCCTCCAAGATCGCCTGCACGGCGTCCTGCACCAGCCCCCGCAAAAAGTCCGGGTCGTTCAGCAACGCCGTTTGCGCGACCGCCGCCAACCCCGTACCATCGTGCTCGGCCATCGGTCCCCTCCTCGATCGCGGTGCGTAACCCGCTGCCATCGTGGAGGACGGTGGCCACCCCGTCCAAGGACCAACCACTCCCAATTTACAGAACTCTACGGACGTAACCGGAGGATGCGCGTTCACCGATGAACTTTCTACCAGATACACGATCAATCCTGGATCGAGTCGAGGGCGTCACAGGTACCCCGGTCGAGATAATTCAGGATGCGGATCAGCCCCATCTTGCTAGAATCACCCGCGCGCGGACAGGCATTCCCGCCCATCTGCTCCGTGTAAACCCTACACTGGGTGCCCCTGACTACTTAATCGCCTACGAGTGCGGCTTCATCCTGCGCCTCTACGACACGCCAGCGGAGGAGCGGCGCGACTTCGCCGGGACCGACGAGGGCGGCGCGGCCGTGGAGCGGCTGGTCAAGCGGTCCGGGCAGATCGCCCAGCTGCCCAGCGCCGCCCATCCGCAACTGGTCGAGCAGTTCTACAGCGGCATCCTCATCCAGCTGCGCTCCTACCCCATCGGCATGCGCATCGACGCGTGGATCCGCGAGACCTACCCGGCGCTTGAGGCCGTCCAGCGCGAAGGCGTGGCGCGCCAGCAATCGGACAACCTCGAGGTCCTCCGCCCGGAGGTCAAGCGGTTCGCGCCCAAGCCCCTCTACGACGCCAACGCGGCGATGAACGCCGCCTACGCCACCTTCTGCGACCGCGTCTTCGGCAAGGCGGGCTACGCCATCCCGTACCGCTCGGCCGGCTACGAGAAGCGCGGCCGCGCCCTGCTCGACATCTGGGAGTCCATCCCCGATGATCCCGCGAACGACCGGACGCTGGTGGACGCGTGGGCAGAGGAGCTTGGTTTGGCCGGTTGGTACCAGTGGGTTCCGTTGCGGGCATGAGTACGTTCTCGGATCAGCGCGGCAAGCCGTTGTCGGAGACGGCGTTCTTCCAGCAACTGAGCGAGGCGATCCTGGCCAACGTGATCGCCCTGTACGAGGGCGGGGTGTCGCCCGATGACGTGAGACTCGTCGTGGGGGCCGACGGTGGCACGGTGGTCGGCGGAGGCGCCGTGTTCCAGACCCCGGTGGCCCAGCGCCTGACCGAGGACCACGCGCAGAGGCTCTATCGCGCCGTCGGCGACCTGCTCACAGCGTACGACGCGGGCAGGGTGCCGGCGGCAATGCTGGCGGAGATCCGCGCGCGGCACAACGTCGAGCGCAAGGTTGAGGCGGTGCGGGCCGCCCTCTCGGAGGAGAAGTAGGCGCATGCCGTCCCGAGATCCCGTGACGTTCGTGATCGGCTACGAGGATTTCGACCTGGATCTGCTTCCGGAGGACGCCCGCGAGGTCGGGAGCGAGGCATTTCGGTCGGCGGTGACGGACTATTACGAGAACGAGTTCGGTGAGCTCGGCGGGACGGTCAACGTCGCGTTCGGGGCCGACGGCATCGGCGTGACGTGGCACCCGCCTAGCTCCGACACGGACCTGTTCGAGCGCGCGCTCAGGCACCTGAACCGGGGCGACCTGCCCGGCGCGGTGCCGGTCCTGCAAGCCCTGGTGGCCGTGGAGCCGACCAACGCCGCGGCGCACCACAACCTGGGCATGGCCCTCAGCGACTTGGGCCGGCTCGACGAGGCGCAGCTGCACCTGCTGCGGGCAGTCCACCTCGACGCGGACAACGTCGACGCCCTCGTCGCCCTCGGCGTCGCGCTCTACCGCGCCGGCGACGCCCAGGCCGCGCGCCGCCGCCTGGAACAGGCCGTCGAGCGCGATTCCGCGAACGGCTACGCCCACCGCAACCTCGCCGCCGTGCTCGCCAACCTCGGGGAGCGGGAACAGGCCCTCGCCCACTTCCGCGATGCGTACCGGCTGCTGCCGGACGATCAGCAGAGCGCTTTCGGTCTCGCCCGTGCCCTCGACGATTTCGGCGGCGATGACGATTTGGCCGAAGCCGACGCCTTGTATCAAGCAACGATCGCGATCGACGACCAGTCCCAGATCGCCGAGATGGCGAGACAGGCGCGCAGCCGCATCGCCCAGCGGACGATGCGCGATGCGAGCCCCGGCCCCCGCATGGACGCGGTCATGTACTGCCTGGGGGCGCTGGAGCGGTTCGCCACGATGCGTCCGGACGAGGTCCAGGGGGTCGGCTTTGAGATCGCCCTTCTCGGCCAACGTGGTTTGGAGGTGAACAACCCCGACGTGACCTACACACTCAGGACTCTCCCCGGGGACTACACCGGAATGCACCTGATGAGCTTAATGTACGTCGCGTTCCAGCAGGTCGCCCCGGAACTCGACATCGGCTTCGACCTAGCACAGGAATACACCGCCGCCCGACAACTTTTCGAGTCCCGTACGAAGGAGTAGGATTCGATGCATCTTTACTCGGGAAGTTCCCGGCAGTTTGTCAACGACACGTTTGAGAACCGAATCGCCGGGAAGCTGCAGGAGGCGTTCCGCCGGGCGTTTCACTACGAGCCCCCGGCATCCGAGGTCCGCTCGTGGCAGAACAGCCTGCGCGCCATGTCGTCGGTGCTGGAGCGCGCCGGCCTGGACGACCACGGCATCCTGCTCGAGTTCCAGCTGCCCCTCTCCTCGAAGCGGCTCGACTGCATGGTGACCGGGAAGGCATCCAACGGCGACTCCAGCGCGGTGATCGTCGAGCTCAAGCAGTGGGAAAAGACTGCACCCAGTTACATCGATGACTGCGTGGTTTCGTTCGTCGGCGGCCGCCAACGGGACGTGCTGCACCCGTCGAAGCAAGCCGGCCAGTACCGCGACTTCTTGGCCGACACCCACACCGCCTTCGCCGACGGGGGCATCGGGCTGGACGCCTGCGCGTACCTGCACAACTTTCAGCACGATCCGGCCGACGAGCTGGTCGCCCCGAAGCACCAAGACATCCTCGCCCGGTTCCCGCTCTTCGCCGGAGACCAATCCGGAGATCTGGCCGCGTACCTCGACGGCCGCCTCGCCGGGGGCGAGGGCTTGGACGTGCTGGGGGCGGTCCTGGCCAGCAAGTACCGGCCCAGCCGCAAGCTGCTCGACCACACGGCCGCGATGGTCCGGGGGCAGGCGCAGTACGTGCTCCTCGACGAGCAGCTGGTCGTCTTCAACGCCGTGCTGGACCAAGCGCGGCGGGGCTTTCACGACCGGCAGAAGGTCGCCATCCTCGTTCATGGCGGGCCGGGCACCGGCAAAAGCGTCATCGCCCTCAATTTGGTGGGCGAGCTGTCGCGGCTGGGCTACAACGCCCAGCACGCCACCGGGTCGAAGGCGTTCACCGAAAACCTCCGTAAGATCGTGGGGTCGCGGGCCGGTGTGCAGTTTCGCTACTTCAATCAGTTTCCCCAGGCGGAACCGAACGCGATCGACGTGCTGATCATGGACGAGGCGCACCGGATCCGCGAGACCAGCGTCAACCGGTATACGGCGCGGTCGCAACGGTCGGGACTCTCGCAGATCGAGGAGCTGCTGAACGCCGCGAAGGTGGCGGTCTTCTTCATCGACGACCGTCAGGTCGTGCGGCCGTTCGAGGTCGGCAGTTCCGAGTTGATCCGCCAGGCGGCGGCGGCGGTCAGGGCGAATCTGTACGAGTTCGACCTTGAGGCGCAATTCCGGTGTGGCGGCTCGGAAGCCTTCGTCAACTGGGTCGAGAACACGCTGGGCATCCGCCGCACGCCGAACGTGATGTGGGACGGCAGCGACGACTTCGAGTTCCGCATCGTCGACTCCGTCCACGAACTGGAAGCCGCCATTCGCGACAAGCAGGCTCAGGGCAATTCGGCGCGGCTCACGGCCGGGTTCTGCTGGAATTGGTCCGACCCGCTGACATCCGGCCAGCTAGTGAACGACGTGCGCGTCGGGAACTGGGAGATGCCGTGGAATGCCAAGTCCAGCGCAGGACGCCTGGCGGCCGGGATCCCCAAGGAGAACTACTGGGCCTCCGACCCACGGGGCATCGACCAAGTCGGCTGCATCTACACAGCGCAGGGCTTTGAGTTCGACTACGCCGGCGTCGTCTGGGGACCAGACCTGCGGTACGACCTCCGTGAGAGTCAATGGGTTGGCGACCCGAGTCAGTCCGCCGATCAGGTGGTCAAGCGTTCCCGCGACCAATTTATCGATCTCGTTAAGAACACGTACCGAGTGCTCCTGACCCGTGGAATGAAGGGATGCTACGTCCACTTCCTCGATGAAGGCACGCGCAATTTCGTCCGGAGCCGCATTGAGTGAAAGTAAGCACGTTTGCCATGTAGTGATGCTGCGCACGGTTCGTCGCGGGCCGGGGCAATTTGGCCACGGGTCGAAATCCCCCTCGACCGATACGCCCCTTGCGCGACGCTACCCATGCCGACCGGCAGCGGAACGGCGAGGAGCCGCTGTTGTCGGCGTTCCCCAACTCCAGTTGCACATGCGACTTGATGAGGAGGTTGCCACCTATCTCGGTGAAGAACTGCGGCGGCGCTACGAGTCCGGGCGGTCGATCCGGGACATTGCAACGGAGACGACGTACTCCATCGGGCGTGTTCGGTCGCTGTTGCACCGCGCCAACACGCCCATTCGGCCACGCGGGGCGCAGCCATCCATTCCCGCCGAAAGCGACGAGTCCCAGCCGGAGCCCCTGCAGAGCGCGGACTTGGTAGCGGACTGACCCCTTCACCGCGGACCCGCTCAACCGGGCGCACTGTCTGGCGGAGGTGGCGCCGGGGTAGGTCGCTGCCGCCGTGCGGCCCGATCATGCGCCTCGGTGAGGAGCGATCGCACGGTTTCCCATGTTTCAGCACCAGGGTTGAGCACGCAGACCCAGAACTGCGGGGCATACACCGGGTGCGGCATTATCCGGTCGAGCGCGGTGAAGTCGTGCCCGGTCTCGACGATCCCGTCCGGGCCGGCCCGCGCCGGATCGAGGCCGAACAGCGACTGATACGTCGCTCGGCTCACGCCGATGTTGAGGCGGAACACCCCTGGGCGATCGAGATCGGAGGCCGCATCGTTGAAGTTGCTTCTGACGAGGGTGGCGAACGGCATGCGGCGGTCGGGGCCGGCGAAGAAGAAGGTGTCGCCGTTGGCGTCCATCGCTTCGACGCCGGAAAACTCCGTGGTAATGAATCGCGAAACGGCCGTAGGGTCCATGACGATCCCTCCGTGTGGCGATAGACAAGCGGTGATGCGACGTTCCGAAGAGGGCCAGAAGTGGTCGCCCTCGGACCAGTGCCAGTTCGGGCGCTGGTGCCGACACCGGACTTCGGCGATGCTACCGCCGAGATGGACGAGCGGACAGTGGACCGGACAACGGACAGCGCGCCGGACACGGGCGGGGCGGACCGGCTGTCGGCCAACGCGGCCGCCTCCGCGCTGGGCGTCAACCCACGCACGATCCGGCGCGCCATCGCCCGCGGCGAACTGCCGGCCGTCAAGCGGGCCGGTGTCTACGAGATCGCGCCGGCGGACCTTGCCCGCTACCGGCCGCGACGCCGGAGCGCCGTCCCACCCGCGAACCGACCGTATCTCGCCCCGCCCCGGCTGCTCCCGTTCCCCGACCGCGGCGATGGCGGCACGCCTGCACTTCCGCGTCCCCGCTCAACCCTGATCGGGCGCGAGCGTGAGCTCGCCGCGCTGCGCTCGTTGCTGCTCCGCGCCGACGTGCCGCTGGTGACCCTGACGGGGCCAGGCGGCGTCGGCAAGACGCGCCTGGCAGTCGACGTCGCCGCCGACCTGCGCGAGGCGTTTGGCGACGGCGTCTGGTTCGTCGCCCTTGCCCCGCTGACCGACCCGGCGCTCGTACCGGCGGCGATCGCCGAGGCACTGGGAGTGCGGGAGGCCGGCGACCGGCCGTTGCCGGAACGCATCGTGGCCTTCCTGGCGCATCGGACGACCCTCCTCGTCCTCGACAACGTCGAGCACCTGACCGCGACTGCGCCATTCCTGGCCGATGTGCTCGCCGCCTGCCCCGGCGTGACCCTGCTGGTGACGAGCCGGGTGGTCCTGCACCTGTCGGGGGAACACCGGTTCCCGCTGCCGCCGCTGGCGCTGCCCGACCTCGGGGGCATCCGGGCGGCGGAGGACGTTGCCGACGCGGCGGCGGTTCGCCTCTTCTGCGCTCGGGCACAAGCCGTGCAACCCGACTTCGCGCTGAGCGACGACAGCGCCGCCGCCGTGGCCGCGATCTGCGTCCGCCTGGACGGGCTGCCCCTCGCCATCGAATTGGCCGCGGCCCGCAGCTCCGAGCTGCCTCTGCCGTCACTCCTGGCCCGCCTCGAACGGCGACTGCCGCTCTTGACCAGCGGTCCTCGCGACGCTCCGCCGCGACTGCGCACGATGCGCGACGCGATCGCCTGGAGCTATGACCTGCTGTCCGAGGAGGAGCAGGCCCTCTTCCGCCGCCTCGCCGTGTTCGCCGGTGGCGCCACGTTGGAGGCCGCCACGGCAGTGGCCGGGGGCGGGGAAGATGTGCTGGACGGCATCTCCTCCCTTGTCGCGAGCAGTCTGCTCCAGCGGGAAGAAGGCCCTGGCGGCGAGCCGCGCTACCTGATGTTGGAAACGCTGCGCGAATACGGCCTCGAGCGGCTCGAGGCGGCCGGGGAGGCGGTGGCCACGCAACGCGCCCACGCGGCCTGGTTCGTCGATTTTGCCGAGAGCGGCTACCCACACCGCAAGGCGCCCCTCGGCAGCGTCGACCGTCGCTACCAGCACATCCTGGCCGATCACGCCAATATCTTTCTGGCGCTCACCACCATGGCCAACGCCGGCGATGCGCACGGCGTGGCCCGGATGGCGGGCGCACTGGCCATCTTCTGGGGACATCGCACGCACTACCGCGAGGGCCGCCACTGGCTGGAGTGGGCACTCGCTCACGATGCCGAGATACCAGCCGCCGCGCGTTGTCGCGCTCTCGCCGGTCTCAGTCTGATCCTGTACCACCAGGGGCACATACACCAGTCTGAGGCTATGGCCCGCGGCGGTCTGCATCTTGCCGAGCAGATCGGCGACACGGAGTTGGCCGCGCTTGCGATCCACAGGCTCGGATGTATCGCGGATCATCAACAGCAGTGGCGGGAGGCGGAATCGTGGTTCGGGCAGGCACTCGCGCTCTGGCGCGACCTCGGCACCCGAGCGGAGCAGGCAATGGTCCTCCAGTATCTGAGCGGAGCGGCCTATGGCCTGGGCGATCGCGAGTTGTCGGCGGTGCGTGCCGAGGAGTCGCTGGCGCTGTTTCGCAAAGTCGACCACGCCTTTGGGGTCGCCGGGGCGCTCAACCGGCTGGCGCGGCTGGCGCGCGACGCCGGCGACGACCGGCGCGAAGCGGCGGCGCATCAGGAAGCGCTTCAGCTGTGCGCAAGCATCGACGATCGCTGGGCGGTCAGCAGTCCCCTCGCCGGTCTCGGCAGGCTCGCTGCCGCCCACGGTCAACCGGACGTGGCGGCCAGGCTCGTGGGCGCCGTCGACGCGCTGGCCCACGCGGCCGGGACCTCCATCGGGATCAGCACTCGCGACAACTGCGACCGCGCGGCGGCTGTCGCGCGCGCCGCGCTCGGCGAGGAACGCTTCGCTGAGGCGCGCGCGGCCGGTCGCGCACTCCGTCTGGACGAAGCCGTCGCCCTGGCCGCCGCGGTTGACATCCCGAGTGACTGGCACGCAAAACCAGGTCCTCGGCCCACGTCGTCGGGCAAAGGCGCGCTCTCGACTCGGGAGCACGAGGTGCTGCGCCTCGTTGCCCAGGCGCGCACGGATCGGGAGATCGCCGCCGCCCTGTTCCTGAGCCCGCGCACCGTCAACGCCCACGTCGCCAGCATCCTCGGCAAACTGGGCGTCGCCAACCGGATGGAGGCCGCGACGCGGGCGCGGGAGTTGGATCTGCTCCCGGACGTCGCTGAGACGCCTCCGCATACCTAACCGCAACCAGAGCGCGCGAATAGGGAGTTCTACCGATGCGCCGGGTGGGCAACGGCCTCATGCTCGGTCCAGGTCCAGACTGCTTGGACTCTCGTCGACCGGGTTTCACCGTCGCACACGAAGGGAGCAATCGCATGAGCACGTCCCGCATCGCCACATCACTGTCGCGGCGCACCGCCCTGGCCGGTCTCGGTGCCAGCGGCATCGGGGTGGCACTGGCCGCCCCCGCACGCATCGCGGCGGCGCAGGACGCGTCGTCCGACGCGCTGGCGAACCACCCCTTGACAGGAACCTGGCTGGCCATGGCGAATCCGGCAGCGGCGGATGCCCCCCAGTTCCCGGCCCCTTCCCTCTTCGCCGCCGACGGCACCGTGCTCCTGGTGTTTCCAGCGACCCAGGTCGGACCGCAGGGTGTGGTGTTCAACGCCCCCGTGATGGGCGTCTGGGAAGCTGACGGCGAGCGGCGCGGTCACTTCACGGCCGTCCAACTCCTCTCCGACGCGAACGGAGCCTCCCTCGGCTCAATCACGATCGATGGCTACCCGGAAGTCAGCGAGGATGGGCAGACGTTCATCGACGACGGCTCCAAAGTGATGATTACCATCCGCGATGCGAGTGGGGCGATCGTCGATCAGATCCTCCCCACCGGCGCGCCAGCCGGCCGGCCGGTGACCGCGGTCCGCATGGGGGTGGGGGCGCCAGGATTCCCCGAGGTCGCCGCATCTCCAGAGGGCACCCCGGCACCCTAGATCCGCGGTGACGCCCCGCCCCTGGGACGGAACGGTACTGTCCCAAGGTGGGGCGTCACCAGCGCGGCCCGGCTGTGGACCGCACCGGTGAATGTAATGGGCGCGGCGCTGCCCCGGATCGCGCCGTGGCTGCCGGCCGTGGCAACCGCTACGCCGGGGACCTGACCGGAGCAACACCTGTTCGCGCGAACTCGCCTACCGGTTGAGGAGGTATGGTCATGACCACCCGTCGCAAGGTTCTCGCTTCTGCCGCGCTCGCTCCGGCCATCGCCGCGGCCGGGGCCCTGTCCGCCAGGGCCACCGCGTTGCCGATCGTGCCCCGGGCCAGGACTGAGGCCATCGACATCGCCGAGGGGATCGCCTACGGCGAGGTCGATGGCGAGCACCTGCTGCTCGATGTCTACCGGCCATCGGAACGCGACGACCCGCGTCCGGCCGTTCTCGTATTCCACCCCGGCGCGTACGTCGCAGGCGACCGGACTTGGATGGACGAGTTCGCGCGGGGTTTGGCGGAAGCGGAGTACGTCGCCTTCACCGTCGGCTACCGTCTCTTTGCGGAGTCTGACGGCCGCAATCAATGGCCCGCGCCGCTTAACGATGCGCAGCGCGCGGTGCGCTGGGTGCATGCCAACGCGGCAGAGTACGGGGTCGATCCCGAGCGCATCGCCGCCTTTGGCTATTCCTCGGGCGCCGAGCTGGCCGCCCAACTCGGAGCCCGCGACACGCGGGACAACGCCGATCCGGCTCTGGCCGACTATGCGAGCCGGGTGGCGTGTGTCGTCGCCATCGCCGCCGAGACGGACCTGGCGATCTCGGCAGCCGATCCGCGGAGCGTCTCCGTCGACCCGGCGTTCCTCGGCGGCACGCCCGATGAGGTTCCGGACGCCTATCGGGACTTCTCGCTGCTCACCCATATCGATGAACAGAGCGCTCCCGTGCTCGTGCTCCACAGCCCTCAGGACACCTGGACGTCGGTCGAGCACTCGCGGCGCCTGGTTGAGGCGCTGCACGCCGCCGAGGTGGAGGTGGTCTATGCGGAGCTTGCGAATATCGGGCACACCGGCTGGACCTGGGCGAATGCCGGCCCCTGGGCGCTCGCCTTCCTCGATCGCCAGTTGCATCCGGACACCTAGTGCTGGATCAGGGGAGCGGCTGGGGCGCGAACTTCGGGAACTTCTGGGGGGTCGGGGCGCGCGGCCGACGACGCGGCGCGGCGCCATGGCCCAGGCAGCCCCCTGACCAGACACCAGGAAGATCCAGTGGGCATGGAAGCGGCGGGAATGGGGACGCTCATGGCGCAGTCACCGCCGGCATGACACACATGTCGGGTCCAAGCGTCGGTCTCCAGAGATGTGTCATCCCGAGCGGAGCGAGGACTCTCGGCTCCGCTGAACGACCAGCACTCGAACGCCGAGATTCCTCCTGCAAGTTCGTCGGAATGACACGATGTGCGCACGCCGCTGGAGGATGGCGCCACAGGGAAGATCAGGCACGGGCCTTCTCATGGATACCAAGGTCTCGTGGAACAGGAGGGATTGTCGCGCGGATCGAATAACGACCCGTCGCGGAAGGGGTGGTTTTCTGGGCCGGGGATCGCAACGATGCTTCCCACCAGGCGTTCCCGGTGCAACGGACGTAACTCCGAACGAGTGGCCCGAGAAGTCGGGCCACTCGTTTCATGGGTCGGCAGGCGCCTGGTTCCGGGGACGGTCCGATCCCGCCAAACCGATCTGCGACGTGGGGCATGGCGGCCCCGCGGCGACCGCGCCGGAGTTCGTTCCGCCGCTCGTGCTCGCTACGCCGCTTGGCGTTAGCCCGGCGCTCCGGGCACGTCCTGGTCGCTGATGATCGAGAGGTCGCCTTCCGGCGGCTCCTCGATGAAGTCTTCCAACTCCTCGTACTCCTCGAGGCGCTCGATCTGCTCGGGGTTCAGCCGCGGCGGTTGGCGCTGGGCGTCGTTCGCCGCGTCGGGTCCATTGCCCGGAGCCTGGTCGGTGTCGCGCATCGTTTCCTCCTTTGTCGTCGCGTTCGCAGAATCGGTGCCGCTGGGGCATCTGCCAGCCACGCGAAACCGGCACCAAGAGAACCCGTCTCCAAGAGTCGTGGAGTACCCCGGAGAGGGGGCAAGCGGAGCCGTCGACAGCCGGCCGGGATGGGCGATGCCGGACTCGCTTTGTGCGGTACGATGCCCACCAAATCCCGGTCAGCAGCCAGGTCATCGGTGGCAGCATCCGGCTCGGACCGCGTCGATGGCCGGGATGAAGGAGGATGCCGTGAACGCTCAGCGCGCCGATCGAGGATTGGCCACACCACGCACCCGTCGGGACGCCATCAGCATGGGACTCGCCCTCGCCGGCGGCACGCTGCTCGCCGGCTCACCGCATCGCACCTCCGCCGCGCCCCGGCTCCAGGCCACGCCAGTGGCGACACCGGCGGGCGACCAGGCCGAGGCCGTCGTCGCCATCGCGCGCGACATCATGGAACAGCAGGACGCCAAGGCCGTCATCCTGCGCGTCACGATCGATGGGGAGGACCTCGTCACCGCGGCGCTGGGCGAATCGATGACGGGCGTGCCGGCCACGCCGGAGATGCACTTCCGCAACGGGGCGGTCGCCATCTTCTACGTGGCCACGCTGCTGCTGATCCTGGTCGACCAGCGCGTCGTGAGCCTCGACGACACGGTCGCCACCTGGCGGCCCGACCTGCCCAATGCGGACACGGTCACGCTGCGCATGCTGGCCAACATGACGTCGGGCTACCCCGACTTCGTGCAGAATCCGAAGCTGGCCCAGGAGTTTTACGCCGACCCGTTCCGCCAGTGGACCACCGAGGAGCGACTCGCCATCGCCTTCTCGACGCCACCATGGTTCGCCCCCGGCGCCAACTGGGGCTACGCGCACACCAACTACCTGATCCTGGGGCAGGTGCTGGAGCAGGTTACCGGCCAGCCGCTGGACGTGGCCCTCCAGGAGCAGGTGCTGGGGCCGATGGGCCTGCGCAACACCGCCAACTGGACGACCCCAACGATCCCGGAGCCGGCCCTGCACGCGTTCAGCTCGGAGCGGCGCCAGGCGCTGCAGATCCCGGACGGCGTGCGCTTCTACGAGGAGTCGACCTTCTGGAACTCGTCGTGGACCTTCGCCCAGGGGGCCATCCAGACCACCAATATCGTCGACATGACCACGACGGCGGAAGCGGTCGGCGAGGGGACGCTGCTGTCGCCGGAGTCGCACCAGGAGCAGATCGCCCCGACGCTGCTCGGGTTCGGCGCGCCCCTGGCAGGCTGCCCCAGTTGCCACACCCTGGACGAGGCGTACAGCTACGGGCTCGGCGTCGCCATCAGCGGCGAGTGGATTTTGCAGAACCCGCTGTTCGGCGGCTACGGTGCGGTGACCGGGTACCTGCCGCCCCAGAAACTCGCCGTCGCGGTGGCCACGACCTTCGGCGAAGGGGCCTTCAACGAGCAGGGCAACTACCGGCACAAGAGCTTCCAGGACATCTTCGGCGCCATCGGCACCCACCTGGCCCCGGATCACCCCGTGTCACTCCCGAACCCGTAACGCGGCCACGCGACGGCCGATCCGACGCCTGCGAAGCCCCTCACCCCAACCGCCGCCACACCCAGAGGGTACCCGGCACCCGGCCCCGTGCGCGGGCCAGAGAAACGGGGCGGCGGGGCGCCTTCGCATGCCTCGTTGATGCGCAGTCGAGATTCCTCCTTCGTCGGAATGACACGACCTCCACACGCCGCTGTATGGCGGAGCGTGCGTGCCGCGCTGGTGCTAGACTGTGAGACGATTCGATACAACCCGCAATAGGGACCACCCGGCCCGGCAGCCGGCTTCCACCATCGCGGCGCACCCGACAAAGGAGCCCTCGCCATGAACCCGAACGGCTTCGCCCGGCTCGCCAGACTTCTCTCCGCCGCGGGCACCCGACGCGGGCTGCTGCGCCTCGGGGCCGCCCTGCCGTTGGTCGGCGCCCTCGTGGCGTTGCGGAACGAGGCGGGCGAGGCGCGACCTCGCGGCAAGCGCAAGCGCAAGCGCGGGCGGGGCAGCGTGGTGGTCTGCCACAGCGGCGAGACGCTGTCGGTGCCGCGGCACGCGGTGCACGCCATTCTCCTCGACGGCGGCACGCGCGGCCCCTGCGGCCTCGGTGCCGGCGCCCCCTGCATCCCGGACACGGCGGATCTGCAGGCGGCGATCGATGCCGTGGGTCCCAGCGGCAACGTCATCCTCTGTGCCGGCACCTGGACGCTTCAGAAAACGCTCACCATCGCCAACAACGTGGCGCTGCTTGGCGCGGGCGCGGGGAGCAGCATCCTCTCCGGGGGAGGCAAGGAGCGCGTCCTCGAAGTCGACGACGCGCCGACGGTGATATTGCGGGACCTGACGATCAGCAACGGCATGACGGTAACCGACGGCGGCGGGATCAACAACCAGGGCGTCCTGACGCTCATCGATGTCGTCGTCGCGGGCAACACCGCGGGCGAGCTGGGCGGGGGGATCTTCAACGGCGGCATCCTGACGCTGGTGGGCTCAACCACTATCGAGAACAACACCGCCGGCGACGGCGGCGGGATCTACCACGAATTCACCCAGGTGGAGGTGTTCGGGGGCGTTACCATCACGCGCAACACCGCAACCCGCTCGGGTGGCGGGATCCTTAACTCCGCCGGCCAAGTGACGCTGAGAGACGGCGTCTTCGTGACGGCCAACTCGGCCCGCTTTGGTGGCGGGATCGAGCTCGACGACGACGCCACGCTGGAGGTGGAAGCGGGCGTCCTCATAACGGACAACACCGCGGTCATCAGGGGAGGAGGAATCGATAGCGTTCTCGGCAACACGGTGACGCTGGCGGCCGACGACATCGTGACCGGCAACACCCTCGCGGACGGGAGCACGAGCAACTGCGCCCCCGCGAACACGATCCCCAACTGCATCGGGTAAGCCCGCCGGCCGAGGCGCCCGATCGGCGGCAGCGCCGGGGCGGGGCACCTGTCCGTCTCTCATGGTCGGGTCTCCGCGGGAAGCGGATCGAAACCGCACGTGCCACCGGGCCGGCACGCATACCGCGGCGCGGTTGGTCAGGGAGCACCTTCGAGGTACCGATAGATCATGCTGACGACGATCGAGCCTTCGCCAATGGCCGACGCCACCCGTTTCCCCGCCCCCTGCCGGACGTCCCCGACCGCGAACACCCCGGGCATACCCGTTTCGAGCGGGAACGGGGGGCGTCGCAGGGGCCACGTCGAACGACCTTCGTCGCGGTCCAGGAGGTCCTGGCCCGTGATGACGTACCCTGCATCGTCACGCGCGATCTCGGGAGGCAGCCACTCGGTGTGCGGCCGGGCTCCGATATGGACAAAGAGCGCGGCGGCCGAAACCGTCTCGGTGCGCCCGGAGGAAGCATCGTGGAGGATGAGGCGTTCGAGCCGGCCGTCCCCGCCACCGCCCACGATTCGGGTGTTCAATCGGACGGCGATGTTTCCCGTTGCCTCGATCAGCTTCACGAGGTAGTCGGACATCCCCTGGGCGAGGGACGCAGCGCGTACAACGAGTGTCACGCGGTCGGCAAACTTGGCGAGGTGGAGGGCGGCCTGCCCGGCGGAGTTGGCGCCGCCCACGACGTAGACGTTCAGCCCCACGAAGCCTCGCGCCTCCGCTACCGAGGCGCCGTAGAACACTCCGAGGCCGGTCAACGCGTCCAGCCCCGGCACGTCGAGTCGGCGGTAGGAGACTCCGGGGGCAAGGATGGCGGCCCGTCCCGACTCCTGTCTGCCGTCCGACACGGGCACGATCACCCGTGACTCGTCGCGGCGCAGCGCCGTCGCCTGGCACATGAAGCGGAAGGTCGCGCCGAAGAGCCAGGCTTGCACATATCCACTCCGGGCCAGCTCCGCGCCGGTGACGCCTCGCGGGAACCCGAGGTAGTTGCGGATCAGCGAGCTCGAGCCAACCTGGCCGCCGATTCCCTCCCGATCGACGACGAGCGTGCTCAGCCCCTCCGAGGCCGCGTTGACGGCGGCGGCGAGCCCGGCCGGCCCCGCTCCGACGATGATCACGTCGAAGGTTGCCGGCTCCGCTGTGTCTTGGCCATCGTCCACCCCGACCAGCGCGGCGGCGAGCTCGGCGTTGGAGGGGGCAACGAGCGTCTGCCCGTCGAGTAGAACCACTACTGGCAAGTGGGCTGCCGACCGCCCGACCTCGGCGAGGAGCGCTTGCCCCTCTGCCGAGTCCGCCTCGAGGAACGCGTACGAGACCGCGCTTCGCTGGAGCAGGTTGCGTAGCTCATGCGAGCGCGGCGCCCAACGCTCGCCCACGACTCGAACCTCAGGACGGGCGGGGTGGGCTCGCGCCCAGTCGTAGAGAAATCCCGTAATGGCCGCGTGGAAGAGCTCGTCGGGGGAGTCCCACGGCTTGAGCAGGTAGGAGTCGGCTTGCCCCCGGGCCACCGCCCGCAGGATCGCCGCCGCCGTTGCCCGGTCCCGCCACGCGCCCCAGGGAACGAGAAGCGCCCGCTTGGCGAGGGGGTGGAGTTTGTGTGACAGCGCCAAGAGCTCGGCCCCGGAGGTCTCTGCCAATCTGTGATCGGCGAGGACGAGGGCCACCTCCTCGCCGGACTCACGCAAGGTTCGCAAGGCCCGCTCAGCGCCGGCCACGGAGTCCTCGCCGACGACGTGGTAGTCGTGGCCGTAGCGCTCGTCGAGCTCACGGCTTATGGCGCGGAGCGCGGCGGGGTCGTCGTCAACGACGAGCAGCACGGGTCGCTGGCGCGCACCCGTCGGGTTCATCCCACCCTCCCTCGTGCGGTTGGGCCCTGCTCAGGGGCGCCGTGGCGTGGATTCGTCGCAGAGATCACCCCGAGCTCGACGTAGGAAGCGTCGTGGGTCGCGACCTCGTCCTTGCCCATCAACCCGTCCGAGTCGTCGCCGGCGTAGGCCAAGCCCGGCAGGCGCAGCGACCAGTTCGGCGCGATGAGGCGCAGCGCGCCCCCCGCTTGAAGCGCCAGCTCTCCAGCAGCCGCCCCTGCTCGAGGTTGAGGTCGTCCCGGCCCTGCTCGGTCAGGGAGTAGCTGAGGGCCAGCCTCGCCTGCCCGCCGCCGCCGATGAGGACGGCGACCCGTTCCGCGTCCATCGAGGATCCCCGCTTTCGCCGCGACGCCGCTGCGGGCCGCGACTTCAGGCCAAAGTGGTGAGGACGTGCAGTCTACCTGTCCTCCACGGAGAACTCGTCCGCAAAGAGGTCGGTGACGTGAGCCTTCGCTTCGTAATAGAAGCGGGGGATGAGCGACGGGATGCCGGCATTGGCCTCGATCGTAGTCACGTTAAAGTACAGCTCTCGGCCCCATTGTGCGGGTGCGAAAGCATCGGCTTACCACGGATTTGCCATCCTGGCCTGGTCTCACCAGAAGACGTGCACCATCACAACGAAATCTTGACCACAACTGGGCACGAAGCCCGGTACCAGATCCTGGTCGAGCCCCGATTCGCTTTTTTCAACAGGCCTGGCTCGTCAGCCGGCGCAGCGTCCATCGCGGGCTTCTGCGCCGCGACCCGGGAGACCGGCGATGCCACGGCGCGGTCGGGGTCCCCGCCGCCGAAGGCTCGTCAATAACGAGTGCGGCGCGGCGCGTACCCGTGGCGTGGGCGGGACGCCGCATGCCATGCCGGCTGCGCCAACTCCAGGGTCCCGGCGAACCAGGCTCCAGGCTCGCAGCCGATTCTCATGTCTTCCCAGCGAGCTCCAAGGCTGACTCGCTACCGTGGACGGCAAGCGACGGGAATCCGCCGCCACGGACACGATCCCGGCCGAGCGCCATGCTTCGCCGACGACCCGCCCGACCTGGGCAAGGAGACACCATGACCGCACGCGCACTGTTCACCATCATCGGCGCCACGGCGCTGGTCTTTACCATCGCCATCGGCGTCGCCGCCGAAAGGACGACCGGCGTCGAAACCGATTCGGCACGCACCGCCGTTTCCACGGTCGAGACACGCTCCGAAACGCTACTCGACATGACCGGCGCGACCAGCGAACGGCTGAACGCCTGGAACGATCCGTGCGTGATCGCGGTCTGACGAGCAACATGTTCGTGTCGCCTCCAACGTATGCAGGAGAGCCAACCGTGACACCCAGCAACGGCCGTCCCCGCGCGGACGCGGCGCGGACGCGGATCGACGGCACCCCGTTCCCCAACCGGCGCCATCTGCTCAAAGCCGGCGCTGCCGCCATGACCCTCGGCGCCGTCCGGCTCCGCTTGCCGGCCGCGGCCGGGGCGCAGGAGGCCGCCAGCCCGATCGCCGACCTCTGCCTGCTCACCCCGGAGCAGACGGAGGGTCCGTTTTACCTGCCGCTGGATTTACTGCGGCAGGACATTACCGAAGACCAACCGGGTCTGCCGTTGCGGCTGCGCATCGCGGTCGCCGACGTCAATTCCTGCGCGCTGCTCGAGAACGCCGCCGTCGACATCTGGCACTGCGACGCGCAGGGCTTCTACTCCGGAGTCACCGGGGAACCGGGTGGCGGCGCCAGCCAGGAGGCCGGCGCGGGCACCGAGGCGGGCACCTTCCTGCGCGGTATCCAGCTCACGAACGCGGACGGTATCGCCGAGTTCGAGACGATCTATCCGGGATGGTATTCCGGCCGCACCGTCCACATCCACATGAAGGTCTACATCGGCGGCACGCCCGAGATCCTGGAGCAGCCTACGCCAGCCGCCGGGGAAGAGGGAACCTACGAGGGTGGGCACGTCTCCCACACCGGCCAGCTCTATTTCGAGGACGCCATCAGCGATGAGGTGTTCGCCACCGCCGAGGCCTACGCCGGCCGCGACGATTCACGACGCGTCCGCAACGCCCAGGACGGCATCCTGGGCGAGAACATCGACGAGCCGGGCTTCATTCTGAGCCTGACCCCGCTTGTCGAGGGCGACATCACGCAGGGGTTCCTGGGCGAAATCACTATCGGCGTCGATCCCTTGGCCGTGCCGGAACCGGCCGGGTTTGGGGGTGGCCCGCCGCCGGGCGGGGGTCCACCCCCAGGCGGTGGGGCGCCATCGGATGACGCGTGATACGGCCTCCGGGTGATGATGGATGCATTGCCGCGGTCGGCCCTCACCCCCCTCTCCCATCGCAATGGGAGAGGGGGAATGCGGTGCCGGGTCATGGCAGGCAACACCATTCGTTGGGATTCCGTATGAGTCCTGACGGAGCGCCATGGCGGCGACGATGGCCTCGACACAAGAACGCGGGCAGGAAGGGAACCATCCCTCCTGCCCGCGAAGGTGCCTCCGCGAGGGCGTTTTACTCCTGGCCGCTCTCACTCGGGGGTGCGCCGCGGCGGGTGTAGAGCGCCGCGCCCACGCTGGCGGCGGCCAGTCCGATCGCGCCGATCACGCCGCCAAGAGACGAACCAATCGCCGCGCCGACGCCCGTGCTCGGCACCGCGCCGACACCGCCAGCGGCTTCTTCGGCCTGGCGGGCCGCACGCCGCGCCTCGCGGTCGGCTTCGGTCTCGCCCTCGACGGCCGGGACCTCGGCGTCGGCCGCGGCCTCTCCTTCGATCGCGGCGGCATCATCGGTCGTGCCGACCTGGATCTCGCCCGCGGCTTCACCCGCGGGCGGGGTGGCCTCCTGGGCGAGCGCGAATCGAGTTTCGCCTACCCCGCCAACCAGGGTGAGTGCCAGTGCTCCCGCCCCCGCCAGCTTGAGCGACCCCGCGAGCACCCCGCGCCGCGTCACCATCGGGGTTGCGGATTCGGCTTCATCGTCCAACCATTCGTGCTTCGATTGCATCGCTGCTCTCCCTCCGAGCGGCCAATCCGCGCGGTCGCCCGCGCTCCCATCCAGCGCCCCAATTCGGGTGGGGCGCTGGTGAACGTGCACGATCTGTGCCTCGGGGGCAAGGGCTGGCATCCGCAACTCTCTGAATGGCACAGTTGCCTCGTCTCGACCGGCGCGAGACCATGGAGTCTGCGGCCGCAGGGAGGGCGACGATGGCGGGCAAACCCGAGCAGATCCAGGTCTACCTGGAAGTCGGGAGCAAGAAGGTGTTTGCCGGGGCGCTCGACTGGCCGGGCTGGTGTCGCGCCGCGGGTGACGAGGCGACGGCGTTGGCGGCGCTCGCGGCGTATGCGCCGCACTACGCCAGGATCTTCTCGCGGTCGAAGGTGGACTTCGTGCCGCCGGACGGTCCCGCCGCCTTCGCCGTCATCGAGCGGCTCAAGGGCAGCAGCGCGACCGATTTCGGGGCGCCGGACCAGGCCCCCACCCGAGACGCCGAGCCGTTCGACGAGGCGGCACGCGCGCGCTCTGAAGCGATCCTGGCGGCGATCTGGCGCGCGTTCGACCGCACCGTTCAGGCGGCCGAAGGGAAAGAGCTGCGCAAGGGCCCGCGCGGCGGCGGTCGCGAACTGGAAGGGGTCGTGCGGCACGTCCTCGGGGCCGATGCGGCGTACCTGCGCCGCCTCGCGCAGAAGGTCAGCCAGGATGATGAGGCGCCCCTGGAGGACGAGCTGCGGCGGACGCGAGCGGCGATCTGCGCGGCGCTGGCGGCCGGGGCGCGCGGGGACATCCCGGCCAAGGGCCCGCGCGGCGGCGCACTCTGGACGCCGCGCTACTTCGTGCGGCGGGTAGCCTGGCACACCGTCGACCACCTGTGGGAGGTTGAGGACCGGCTTTCCTGAGCGTCTTCCTTGGGAGCCGTGGTCAGAAGCGGCAGGCAAGTGGGTACCGATTGAGCAATCCGCTTCGTGGACGCGTCGGCAAGTACGGTCGTAGTCGTGCTCTCAGGGAGAGCCTGCGGGCGGTCTCCCAGCGGCCGACGATCCTCTCGCCATTTACAGCGGCGTGCGAAAGTCGTGTCATGCTGAAGGCGAAGCCGAAGCATCTCGTTCTCCTCGACCGCGCTGGTGCTGAGCCGAGATGCTTCACTATCGTTCAGCATGACACGATATCGTTCAGCATGACACGATTGTTGCACGACGCTGTAGGCCTTCAGCGGCGAAGGATTCTTCATGGGTCGGGATGACTCAACGTGGCGCGGCGCCCCGACCGCCAGGCCAGCAGCGCCGCGCCGAGGCCGAAGAGCGGCAGGCCGATGGCCAGCGCGTCGTAGCCGCCCAGGGCTAGCAGCGCGCCGCCGATCGCCCCGCCGGCGGCCGCCCCGAGGTTGAACAGCGAGCCGTGCAGCGTCATCGTCGTGGCGGCGCCGGAGGGGGCTCCGGCCGTCAGCAGGGCGACCACGGCGACCCAGCCGAACGCCCCGGCGAAGGTGGCCAGCGGCAGCGCGGCGACGGTGCCGAGCGGCCCTAGGCGCGCGGAGAAGGCCACTCCCATAAAGAGGGCCATGGCCAGGTTCCCGCCCACGAGCAAGGGGCGGAGGGGCACGTGGCCGAGCGGGCCGCCCGCCGCGAGGCTGCCCAGGAAGTACCCGCCGCCGCCGAGCATGTAGGCCAGGCCCACCTGACCGGCGTCGAGCGCGAGCCGCTGGATCAGGAAGGCGCCGAAGTAGGTCAGCATCCCGAACCAGCAGACGGCGCGCAGCATTGCCACCCCGTAGAGGCGCAGCGTTGGGCCGTGACGCAGGAGCGGGCGGTACGCAACCAGGAGGTCCCTCACGCGCAGGGATTCGTCAGGACGGGCCGCGTCGCGGGGAAGCCACGCGGTCGCCAGCCAGGCGATCCCGAGTACCCCGAGCCCGCCGGCCAGCAGCGCCGTGCGCCACCCCGCGACCGCGCCGAGGGCGCTGAGGAGCGGCACCCCGACGATGGCCGAGCCGGCCATAGCGGCGGTGACCCACCCCAGCGCGTGCCGCGACCGGGCACCGAATGCGGTGCCAGCGACCGCGAGCGCCGGGCCGAGCACGGCCGCGTTGCCCAAGCCCCCCGCCAGGGCCGCGACCAGCAGGACTGGAAACGTCGGGGCGAGCCCAAAGGCGACGAAGCAGCTTGCCGCCGCGACGAGCCCGACAAGGATTACGCGCCGGTGGCCGTAGCGGTCGGCGAGCGGCCCGGCAACGAGGCCGAACGCGGCGCTGAGGAGCAGTATCGCGGCGACGACCTGGCCCAAGAGCGGTACCCCGACTCCCAGGTCGAGCGCCATGGCGGCGAAGAAGGGCGCCGGCGCGACGAAGGTGAGCACGCCCACAAACGTCGCCAGGCACAGCGCCGGGAGGGCCCGGCGCGCGTCGACCAGGCAGTCGCTCCCGCTAGCGCCGGCGAGGTCCGGTGTGGCGGCGCGTTCGGTGTCCACGCGTCCTCCCGGCTGGCCTTCAATCCGGCATCCGTGCACGGGCCGCGGCGCTGTGGCGCTCGCCGTCAGGCGCGGGACCAAGCCAGGATCTCGATCGGTCCGTCACCGCACTGCACGACCAGTCGCTCGCCCTCCCGCCGTACGACGGTGCCCGGGGGCGGCGGCTCTGCGGAACCCGGAACGGACGGGAGCAGCCGCGTCTTGGTGATCTGCACCGCGCGGCCGTCGATCTGGGCCAACGCCCCCGGCGGGATGTCGCGCAGTCCAATCCAGCTGCGCACCTGGTTGTGCACCGTGCGGGCGGGCCGGGCCCAGTCGATCGCCCGCCAGGTTTCTTCGAACAACCCGGCCTCCGTCGCCAAGGTTTCGTCCTGGGGCTCGCCCGGATCGCCCCGCGCAATCCGCTCCAGCGCTCTCCGCAGGAGGTCGGGGGCGTGACCGAAGAGCTGCGGCATGACCGTCGACCAGTCGTCCTCGTCGCTGATCGGGATACGCGCCTGCGCCAGGATGGGGCCCGCGTCGAACTCCGGTGTGAGGCGGTGGATGCTGAGCCCCGTCTCGGCGTCGCCAAGGCGAAACGCCCACCCCGTCGCGTTCGGCCCGCGGTGTCGCGGCAAGAGCGCATCGTGGAAGTTGATCGCCCCGAGGCGCGGCAGTGCCAGGACGTCGGCCGGGATGCGCCAGGGGAACCCGCCGCTGACGATCAGGTCTGGCCGCAGCGGGCCCAGCATCGCCGCCCAGCGTGTCGGGTGATTAGACACGAGGACGTCGACGCCGGGCGGGACGGCCGCCACGACCTCCAGATAGGTTGGGCTGCGCCGTCGCTTCGGACCGGGCGACGTGACCACGCCGACGACCCGGTGCCCGAGCGCGCGCCACCTCATCCACCAGGGTGTAGACCGCCCCGCTCGGCATGTTGGTGAAGACCACGATGCGCCACGATTCCGGCGCGCCGCCTTGGGTGCCGTCCATATTCCTGCTCCGAACGGGTGCGTCCTGCCCTGGTATGCGCGGCTCCACTCTAACAGCAGCGGGAGCCATTGCCGGCAATGGCTCCCGCTGCTGCCTCGTGCCAGACCAGGGGACCACTCGACCCAGACGACCGCGCCCCACGCCTGCCCCAACCGGTTGCCTGGGTCGACACCGGGCCGAGGAGGGCGTCCTGTTTCATACCCGCGATTGCGAGTCGACCGGCCACCGTCGGGCCTGATCGCGTCCCTGCCGCACGGCCCAGGCCAGCCCAACCTGCGGGGCGCGACGACCCGCTCCCTCGGCGCCACGGAAGCGACGGCGCCCCTGCCCGCTCGGGTGGGGCCACCGCCGCCCGCTTCACGCTGCCGGATCGGCGGCCGGGGGCGGCGCGCCGAGGTGGTCGAGCGGGGCCCAGCCGGTGACCTCGGCATATTGCACAGTCACGTAGTCGCCGATCAGGTGGCCTGTCTGCTCCACCGTACTCCCGGCCGGGGCGGTGGCGATGAGCCCGAAGCGGGGGCCGGGACCAGCCAGGATCGGCGCCGCGACGGCCACGGTGGCCGGTCCCGTCGGTCCGGCGTCGGAAAACGGATCCGGCGCCCCGGACGTCTCGGCTGGCATCCCGGGCGCCGCGCCCGGCGCGAGGTCCGCGCCGGGCGTGCCGCCCGCGACCGGGGTGGCGGCCGTCATGCCTGTTCCGACATCGGCCGCCTGATCCAGGAGCAAGCTCGCGGCCGGAATCCAGCCGGCGACATCCCCCGCCGCCACCGGGTAGAACCCGGCAACCGGCGGGCCATCGACGGAGACGGCGGACCCGGCGGGCAGCCAGCCGACGGAGGCGGCTTCCGGGTCGGGGTCACCGAGCACCGGCGCGTCGGAGAGCAGCGTCCCCGGGGCGGCGAGCGCCGGACCCAGCAGCGGCACCCCGGTGAGCGCTGCGAGCGCCACGACGACCAACAGGCAAACGACCGCACGTATTCGCACCAGGCACAGTCTCCCCGGCCCGCGGCACACCGCGGTTGCAGCGCGCACGCGCGAATGGAGCCGCCTCCCGCCGACGGATCCGCGGCGCCGGTTTCTTTGGGGTATGGGGCGTCTTCGGTAGAGTGTACGTACACCCAGGCGGTGTTGGATTGCCGCGTGCCGCGTGAGGACCATCGTGGGCCGTCGCCGGGGAACCGATTCTGTCCAAGGTGGCGACCGGCACGCAGCCCGAGCGCGAGCGGTCTGGATTCCTCTGTGGCGCGACCGATCCCCGTACGGATCCTCGTACCGAGTACGGGGGCTCGTTCGCTTGCGATGCGGCAGAATGCATAGGCGCCGACGTTGCGTTGGACCGGGGCCGGGAACACCGATTGAGCCCGATGGCCCGCCGCTGCCGATGAGCCGGAGACTTGGACGATGAGCATGAACGCGGTCGAGGCACGCATGAACGTACTCCTCGGACGGCCGCTCGACCGGCGCCGGGTCTTGCGGGGAGCGGCGGCCCTGGGCCTCGGCGTCCCGGCCATGGCGCGACTGCTCCGCACCCCGGCGGCCCTCGGCGCCCAAGAGTCGGCCGATGCGCGCGACCAGGAGGATCCCGTTCCGCCCGATGCCTCGCGCCGGTCCGACGTGTCCCTGCCGCTGCAGCTCTGGGGCGATCCCTACCGCTGGCTGGAGAATCCCGACGACCCGGAGGTCATCGCCTACCTCGAGGCGGAGAACGCCTACACCGCGGCGATGATGGCCCCCACCGCGGACCTGCAGGAGACCCTCTATGCGGAAACCATCGGGCGCTTCAAGCTGACCGACACCACCGTCCCGACGCCGTGGCGCGGCTACCTCTACTACCAGCGAACGGAGGAGGGCAAGGACTACGAGATCGTTTGCCGCAGGCCGGCGCACGCGGGCGCCCCAGAGCAGGTCCTCATCGATCTCAACGCGATGGCCGGCGACTACATCGCCATGTCGGCCTGGCGTCCGAGCCCCAACAACCGGTACCTCGCCTACGGCCTCGACGAGACGGGGGAGGAAGACTACTGGCTCTTCATCATGGACATGGCCAGCGGCCACGACATCACCGAGTTGCCGCCGGCCTATGGTTACGAGTGGGCACAAGACGGACGCGCGCTGTACTACATCCGCTACGACTCCGTGCTTGGCGTCGAGGAGTTGGCCCGGCACACCATAGGAACCGATCCCGCCAGCGACGACATCCTCTACCAGGAGCACGACCCGAACTTCTGGCTCGTCCTCTATCCGGCCAAAGACCGCACGCACCTCTTCCTCGAGAGTTCCACCTTCGACACCACCGAGGTGCGGGCTTTGCGTCTCGGCCAGCCCGCCGCCGATCTGAAGGTGATCGCCCCGCGCGTCGAGGGGGTGCAGCACTACCTGGAGCACCACGGCGACGAGTTCCTCATTCTCACCGACCACGATGCCCCCAACGTCAAGCTCATGACTGCGCCGGTGGCGGACCCGGCCCGCGCGAACTGGCGCGAGGTCATTCCGCACCGGGACAACGTCGTCATCAACCCCTACGGCGTCGAGCCGTTCGCGCGCCATTTCCTGATCTACGGCCGCGAAGACGGCTTCCCCAGAATCTGGGTGCGGGACGCGGCAAGCGGCACGACGCGTCCCATCGAATTCGACGAAGCGGCCTACGTCGTCGGCGCCACGCACCGTTTCACCGGTGGCGAAAATTGGACGTTCGACGCGGACCGCGCCCGCATCGCGTACTCGTCGCCCGTGACGCCCGACTCGATCTACGAGATCGATCTGGCCACCGGAGAGCGGACGCTCATCAAACGGCTGGAACTCGTCGGCGGTCACGATCCGAGCCGCTACGTCACCGAGCGGCTGTTCGCCACGGCCGCGGACGGGACGCGCGTGCCGATCTCCCTCGTCTCGCGGCGGGAAACGCCCGCCGGGTTCCCCGCGGATCCTCGCCCCTTGCGCCTCGACGGCTACGGCGGGTACGGCATCCCCCTGGATCCGTATTTCTCGGTCCACCGCCTCGCACTGCTCGATCGTGGGGTCGACTACGCCATCGCCCACATCCGGGGCGGCGGGGAGCTCGGCCAGGCCTGGTGGGAGCAAGGCCGTCTCCTGCAGAAGAAGACCTGCTTCAGCGACTTCATCGCCTGCGCCGAGTACCTGATCGCGGAGGGGCGCACCGCCCCGGATCGACTCGTCGCCTACGGCGCGAGCAACGGCGGGCTGCTCATGGGGGTCGTCGCCAACGAGCGCCCCGAGTTGTTCCGGGTCGTCGTCGCGGAGGTGCCAGCCGCCGACATCGTGGCGGCGCTTCTCCTCACCCCGAGCGGGCTGGCGAACCAGGACGAGTTCGGCGACCCCACCGACCTGGAGGTGTTCACCTACCAGCGCTCCTATTCCCCGTATCAGAACGTGACCGAGCAGGACTACCCGGCGATGCTGGTGACCGGCGGACTCAACGACACCCGAACGCCCTACTGGCTGCCGGCCAAGTGGGTGGCCATGCTGCGCGACCTGAAGACCGACGGCAACCCGCTACTCCTCCGCACGGAGATGGCAGCCGGCCACTTTGGCGCGAGTGGCTTCGACGACTACGGTCGCCAAACCGCGGTCTTGTACGCGTTTATCTTGCAGGCGTTCGGCATGGCCGACGTGCGTCCCAACCAGGCCGCAACCACGATCTCGGCGCCGCACGCCGCCAAACGGTCAACCGAGCCTGACGCGAGCCGTGCAGGCGTCGCCCCACGGCCAACCGCCGCTTTCGACCTCGGCGAGGCGGCGGGTGCCCCCACGAACGGCCCAGGCACGGTCGGCGTCGCGCCGGTGACGCCGCGCCGCCGTTGGCTCGGGGATCACGTGCTGGACGGGCGCCACCGAGAGACTGAGCGGGGCTGCGCCGGGGCGTATGCTGGGGAGGGAGACGTGGGATTCGCCGAGGCAATCAAATCGGGCTTCGCCAACGCTTTCACGTTCCGCGGGCGAGCGTCCCGCCGTGAATACTGATGGTGGGCGCTGTTCCAATTCCTGGCCGTGTTCGCCGCCGCCATCCTCGATCTGCTGCTGTGGCCCGAGTCGGCGCGCTCGGTGCCCTTCGGCGGCGTCCTCGCCGGTCTCGTGACCCTGGTGCTCTTCGTGCCGACGCTGACTGTATCGGTCCGCCGCCTGCACGACACGGACCGCTCGGGGTGGTGGTTTCTCCTTGTCCTCATCCCCAGCGTCGGGGCGATCGTCGTGCTCGTGTTCTTCCTGGATCGGGGAACGCCGGGCGCAAACCGGTTCGGTCCGTCCTAGCGCCGCATCCGCTCGGGCTCGACGCTCGGTCCCCTGCCGGACCATGGCTGAGCCGTTCGTACGCCTCATGCCAGTACCGCGCCAGCGCTGGCATTAGTGACCAGCCGAGCGTATCGCCCCAGCCAGCCACCCTTGCACTGCGGCTCGGGCAGCCGCCAAGCCTCCTTCCGCGCCGCCAGTTCGGCCTCGGATAGCGCCACTTCCAGTCGCCGCGCGCCCAGGTCTATGACGATGACGTCGCCGTCGCGCAGCAGCCCGATGGGCCCACCCTCGGCTGCCTCCGGCGAGATGTGGCCGATGGAGAGACCGCGGGTGGCGCCGCTGAAGCGGCCGTCGGTGAGCAACGCCACGCTGCCGCTCAGATCCGGCATGCCCTTGATCATGCTGCTCAGCGCCAGCATCTCGCGCATGCCGGGTCCGCCGCGGGGACCTTCCCCGCGCACCACGATGACGTCTCCGGGCGCGACTCGGCCGTTGACCACCGCGTTGATGGCCTCCTCCTCCCCTTCGAAGACCCGCGCCGGGCCGCGGAAGGCCAGTTCGTGCTGCTCGACGGCGCCCACCTTGACCACCGCGCCCTCGGGCGCCAGGTTGCCGAACAGCACGCTCAGCGCGCCGCGTGGCGAGTGGGGATGCGCCAATGGACGCAGGCAATCGGGGTTGCGGTTCTCGGCGTATGCCAGGTTCTCGCCCAGCGTCGTGCCGGTCACGGTCGACGCGTCGAGCCGGAGCGCGCCGGGACCTTTGCCAACTCTGCCAGGAGCGCCGGCACCCCGCCCGCCGCGTGCACGTCCTCGATGTGCCACTGGCGGGGACCGTCCCACGCGGGCGAGACCTTGGCCAGGTGGGGCACGCGATCGGACACCTCGTTGAATCGGGAAATGGGGTAGTCGAAACCGGCCTCGTGGGCGAGGGCCAGCACGTGCAGCACCGTATTGGTCGACCCGCCCATGGCCACGTCGAGGGCCATGGCGTTGTCGATCGCCGCGGGGGTGACGATGTCGCGGAAGCGCTCGTTGCGTCGCACCAGGTCGAGCAGCCGCGCGGCGGCCTCGCGGGCCAGCGCGTGGCGGGCGGGGGAGACGGCGGGGATGGTGCCGTTGCCGGGGAGGGCGATGCCGAGGGCCTCGCAGAGGCAGTTCATCGAGTTGGCGGTGAACATGCCGGAGCAACTGCCGCAGGTGGGGCAACTGATCCGCTCCAGCTCGAAGAGGCGCGCATCGCTCATCTGGCCCGCGGCGTGTTTGCCCACGGCCTCGAAGACCGTCACCAGGTCGCTGCTGTTCCCTTCCTCGTCGCGCCCGGCCAGCATCGGCCCGCCGGAAACGAAGATCGTCGGCATGTTGACCCGCGCCGCGCCCATCAGCATCCCCGGCGTGATCTTGTCGCAGTTGGGGATGCAGATCATGGCGTCGAAACAGTGGGCGGCGGCCATCGTCTCGACGCAGTCGGCGATCAGCTCGCGCGAGGGGAGCGAGTAGCGCATCCCCTCGTGGCCCATGACGATGCCGTCGTCGACGCCGATGGTGTTGAACTCGAAGGGGATGCCGCCCGCCTCCCGCACCGCCTCCTTGACCACGCGCCCGAACTCCTGCAAATGGACGTGGCCGGGGACGATGTCGACATACGAATTGCAGACGGCGATGAACGGCTTGCCGAAGTCGGCGTCATCACGAATCTGACCCGTGGCCCGCAGCAGGGCGCGGTGGGGAGCCCGCGCGAACCCCCGTTTGATCGTGTCGGAACGCATGGCATGGCCTCCTGAAGTGGTCGTGGTGACAAGGGCGCGGCGCCAAGGCCGTGTCAGTCCGAGCGGCAGCGAGGCCTCCCAAGAATCATCTCGACTCCAGCGAAACGATGTATCTGAGAGCCGAGATTCCTCCTTGCGTCGGAATGACACGGGTTGAGCGTGCTGCTCTATGCTTACGAGCAGCCGGCTCTGTATTCCAGAATACTGGAGTATTCTAGCATATGAGCGAAAGTATCGCAGCGACCCTGGACGCCGCCGGCGAATCCGTCACCTCGCGGTTCGGGGCGCGGGTGCGGGCAGAGCGGGTGCGCCAGGGGTTGACTCTCGAAGCCCTGGCTGCGGCGGCGGGGGTGAGCCGGGCCACGCTCTCCAACATCGAGCGCGGCGAGCACAGTCCCTCGTTGAACGCCGCCACGGATGTGGCGCGCACGCTGGGGGTCAGCCTCGCCCAGCTCCTGGGAGAGGAGGAGCGGCGTCCGACCGTGACCATCCCGCGCGGCGAACGACTGGTCTTCCGCGACGAGGCGACGGGGATCGAGCGCCAACTCCTTTCCCCCGCCTTCGCCGGCCGCGGCATCGAATGGATCCGCGCCACCCTCCCACCGGGGGCCGCCACCGACGACCTCCAGCCCTACCATCCGGCCATCGACAAGTACGTGCTGGTCGAAGCGGGGACGCTACGCGTCGTGGTCGGCGCCGAACCGCACCTGCTGGAGGCCGGCGATGCTTTTTATTTCCGCGCGGACGTCATCCACCGCTTCGAAAACGCCGGCCCGGACCGCTGCAGCTACCTCGCCGTGCTCGATTACGCCCCCCGCGGGTGAAAGGGAGGACCATCGCCCTCAGCGGAGCTTGCGGGAAGAGGCAGCGGGTCAGGGCGTAGGTGGGAGGAGCGATGTCGCGGGGGCGTCCGCTAACACGTTGGTGGGTTCTGGTGGTGGTCGCTGTCCTGGTTGGCACCGTTGGCGCTGTGGTCGTGCTGCTGGCTCTCGTGGCGCTGACCGGGAGTCGCGCGCTTGGCGCGACGGCCGGCGCGGTCGCGCTGGTGCTCGGTACTGGCAGGCTGTCGACGCTCGCGGCACGGCGCATCTCCCGCGCCGGATGGCCGCGGCGATGGCTGCCCGTCGCTGTCACCGGCGTGACGCTCGTGGCTGCCGCGGTCGTCGGTCTCCTGGTGTTCGCTCCGGCCCCGCCCTACTCGCCGTCTGTCGCAACCGACGACACGCGGTATTGGGAACTCCCCACTGGGTCACGCATTGCTTACACCTTCACGCCAGCAGAAGGGGCTCCGCGGCCGACGCCGGTGATCCTGGTCCACGGCGGTCCAGGCGCGCCGGACGCCGAGCAGGAGCGCTTGACGGCAACGCTGGCCGAGGCGGGCTTCGATGTCTACGACTACCACCAGGTCGGCGCTGGCCTGTCCGAACGGCTGGCGGACGTGCGGGAGTACACCGTCGCCCGCCACGTCGCCGACCTGGAAGCCATCCGGGCGACGATCGGCGCGGATCGGGTGGGGCTCGTCGGCGGCTCGTGGGGCGGGCGACTGATCGCCAACTACCTGGCCGCTCACCCCGACCGCGTGTCATGGGCGGTCGTCTCCTCGCCGGCGCCGATCTGGGCTCCGGTGTTCGCAGACACAGATGGCCTGACCGCCTCCGGCCGGCAGGACCAGAGCGCGGTCATCGCCAACTTTCCCCGCTTCTTGCTGGCGCACGTGCTGATACGCGCCGTCGGGCCGCGCGTGACGCATGACTTGTTGCCCGCCCGCCAGATGGACGGCGTCTTCCAGGCGCTGGTCGGCAGCATCGCCCTGTGGTCCGGGTGTTCCGAGGAGCAACGCCTGACCGGACGGGAAGCCGGCGGCCCCGCGGGCGTTGGGTTCTGGGTCAATGCCGTGACCAGCCGGGACGCGCAACGGGTTGCCGATCCGCGGCCGGTATTGCGCGATGTCTCCACGCCGCTATTGGTCTTGCGGGGCGAGTGCGACTACATCGCCTGGGAGGCGACCCGCGAGTATCGGGATCTCCTGCCCAACGCCGTCTTGCTCGCGATCGAGGACGCGGGGCACGCGATCCCGGCTGACCAGCCAGATTTGTATAGCCACGTCGTCAGTGCCTTCCTGCGGGACGAACCGCTTCCGCGGGAGCCCTATACCGCCGCCGCATCACCCTGGTGAGCAAGGCATGCCCGCCGCTGACCGGGGCACCGGAAGCCGGATCACGTCCTTTGGCTATTCGATCCGGCCTTTGCCCTGCGAGCCCTGGCAGGTCCCGGCGCAGGCGTTGCCGGTGTTCGTGCAGCCCGGGAGGGTGGCGCCGCAGCCGAGGGTCGACACGCAGCGGTAACCGTCGCCGAAGCGATCGGAGCAGTTGTCGTCAGTAATGCACGTCTGCCCAAGCCAACACTCGATGCCATTGGCGGCGCAAAACTCTCGCCGATGGTGGTCAGGAAGCAGAAGCAATCGTCTCCGCAGCAGGGATCGATGCGAGGGCACTCTCGTCTGAAGCCAGGTTCTAACGGCATCGAGCCTCACTTCGCGCAGGGCGGTTCCGGCAACGCTCCCGGCGTGTTGAAAACGGCGAGTTGGCAGTCAACCTCGGGGGCATCTCGAGTCGAGATAACCAGGATCCCTGGACTCGGCTCCCTCCTTGGGGCGTTCGGATGCGCTGTCGAAATCCGAGGTTGCCGGTCGACGTAGAGGTAAGCGGCATGCTCGCGTCGCGGGATATCAGACCACGAACTTGTGGTCGAAATGGAGAACACGGAAACGGAGGAGTGTCATGAAGCGACGCACGTTCGTGGCCGGCGCCACGGCGACCGGCATGTCACTGGTGAGCGGCGCACCCGGGCTGGCGCAGGAGAGTGCCGGCACGGCGACGCCGGAAGGCGGGACCATGACGCGGACAGACGTGCAATCCGGCTACGCCCCGGTCAACAGGCTGCAGATGTACTACGAGATCCACGGCTCGGGCGGCGTGCCGCTGCTGGTGATCCACGGCGCCTTCGGCAACACGGGGTTGTTCGGCGGCGAGTTGGCGCCGGCGCTGGCCGAGACGCGCCAGGTGATCGTCATGGACCAGCAGGGCCACGGGCGCACCGCCGACATCGACCGCCCGTTGAACGTGGTCCAGATGGCGGACGACACCGCCGCCCTGATCGAACACCTCGGGCTCCAGCAGGTCGACGTCTTCGGCTACAGCATGGGCGGCGGCATCGCGTTCCGGCTCGCCGCCGAGCGGCCAGAGTTGGTGCGCAAGCTGGTGGTCGCCGCCGTCTACACCTCCGGCGCCGGGGCCCACCCCGAGATCGTGTCGGGGATGGAGTCCCTGTCGCCCGAGCTCTTTGCCGGCTCGCCGCTGGAGACGTCCTATCTCGCGATGGCCCCCAACCCGGATGATTGGCCGGTGCTGATCGAGAAGATCAAGGCGCTTGGCACCAACGCGGAGGCCTACTCGTTGACGCCGGACGAGATTGAAAGCATCGCGGCGCCGGTGTTGTACATCATCGGCGACTCGGACATCGTCCTTCCCGAGCACGCGGTGGAGGTCTTCCGCCTGCTCGGCGGCGGCGTGTCCGGCGATCTCACCGGATTGCCAAAGTCGCAGCTCGCCATTCTTCCCGGCACGACGCACACCGGGGTGATCCTCCGAACCGATCTCCTGCTGGGCATGATCGTCCCCTTCCTCGACGCCCCGATGCCGGAGGAGCAGTAACACACGATGAGGAGGTTCGATTTGGGAACGCGAGCAGAGATTTTGGCCGACGAACTGCAGCAGGTGACCGACGAGGTCGCCGCGTTCATCGAGACCGCGCCCAACGAGGCATGGCAGCGCGAGAGCGCGGCCGAGCAGTGCACGGTGGCGGCCCTGGCCTGCCACGTCGCCGACGGCTACGGTGGCATCCTGGACAGCTTGGTCAAGCCGATCGTCGAAGGGCGGGAGGGACCGCGCTTCAGCCAGGAGGATCTGGCGCGCGGGAACGCGGCGGCAGCCGAGGCGAACGCGGCGCAGCCGAAGTCGGCGGCCCTGCAGCGTCTGCGGACGCAGGCTCCGCCTGCCATCGCCTACGTCCGCGCCTTGAGCGACGAGCAGTTGGCGCTCAGCGGCGACCTGCCCTTCGGCGGGGACCCGATGACGGCCGAGTCGGTCATCGAGCGCGTCCTGATCGGCCACTCCCGCGGGCACGTGGCCAGCATGCGGGCGGCCGTGTCCTGACGACCCGACCCCCGCCCGAACCCGGCCACAGGGCTGCAAAAGCCCCTCGCCCACCGCAATTTGACAGGGGGAGGTATGGCGGGAATCGCCTCGATTTGGGCATCAGCTAGCCCCTCTCCGCCTTGCGCGGCGAGCATCCCCGAAATAGAGGACAATGACGCGCCCGGAGCTGGCGGAAGAGACGTGTCGTCGACGTTCCCGACCCTCGCCTGGCGCGCAGGAGGCGCCTGCCATGAACCGCCGCCAATTGCTGGCCTACGGAGTCTTCGGCATGACTGCCGGCGTGCTCCCTCCCGAACGCTCCCGAGCCAGGAGTCAGGACGCCAACCTCGACGCGATCGACACCGTCGTCATCCATCCCACCATCGGCATCGCCCGCGTCGGCAACAGCCCCGACGAGTGGTTCTTCGGGCCGGAGGCGCCGGGACCCCACCCCGTGCCCACCGGAGGATTCAAGGACGACGCGGGGCGGATCAAGCGCCAGGCCGCCCGTTTCCGCCTTTACGGGCTCGATGGCGACGGCAATGTGGTGCAGGGGATCACCGCCGCCGATGCCGACATCCGCTGGACGGTGCATCTGGCGAATAGCAAAGCCGCCTGGTACGACTTCGACGTCGCCCTCGACATCCCCGGCGCCAGAGGCTTGCCACCCGCGCCCTTGCAGGAGGCTCCGCCCCCCACCCAATCGGCTCGCCGCAATGCCTCCGTCACCGACCGCGGCAGCCTGCGCAACGATCCCGGCCCGCGCTCGGTCCCCGGGCCGGGCGTGAACGTGGGCGGGCAGATGCCCGAGGCGCGGTTCGACGGTGGACAGGTCTTCGGCATCGACGTGCCGCTGGGGGAGCTGCGCACCGACGACGCCGGGCGGTTGCTCGTCTTCGGCGGCGTGGGCCGCTCCGGCCCGGCCATCCCCGGCACGCTGGCGGACACCTTCGCCAACAACGACCTCTGGTACGACGACACGAGCGATGGCCCGGTAGAGGCCGAGGTGCGCATCGCCGGGCGGGAGATCCCCGCCACCGGAGCCTGGGTGGTGGTCGCGCCGCCGAACTACGCGCCGGGCATCCAATCCGTGGTCACCATGTACGACGTGATCTTCGAGCAGGCGACGGTGCTCATGCCAGAGCTGCGGCCGACGCGACCGTCGTTTACCCGCATGATCTACCCCCTCTTCGAGCGCCTGGTGCAGAACCAGTGGGTCAACGCCGGGTTCCTGCGCGAATTCGGCTGGGGATCGCCGGGCGATTTCCTGGCCCCGGAGACATTGCGCCGCCTGGCCAGCACGGACGCCAGCGACCAGTTCCTGCGCCAACTGGTCTTCGCGCGGTTCCGTAATCCGTCGTACACCAGCATGGAGTACAGCGCCCTGCCCCCGTACTACGGCGACGGGGCGGACCTGCCGGCCACGAACCCGCGGCAATGGATGGCCGTCCTGCAAATGCAATACGAGTGGCTGCGGCAGTGGGCCGCCGGCAACTTCGCCGCCGACTGGCCAGCCGAGGGGTTGTCGTTCCCGGACCGGCTGGAAGATCTTGCCGTGGCCGAGCAGCCGGCTGCGCTCGACCGCGCCGCGCTCGACGAATGCCTGGGCGGTCCGTTCCACCCCGGCTGCGAGATGACCTGGCCGATGCGCCAGGCGAGTCTCTACGAGGCGCCCTTCCGCCTGCGCCGCCGCACCGGCCCGGAACCCGATCGGGGACCGGTCATGACCTCCGAGATCGCGCTCGCCGCGGACGGTCCGCTCAGCGCCAGCGGACCCGGCGACATCACGCGCTGGATGGCCGTGCCGTGGCAAACCGACACTTCGAGCTGCCTCTCCCGCTACAAGCGGGACGACGACGGATTCCTGCCCGCCTTTTGGCCGGCGCGTGTGCCGAACGATGTCCTGGCGCTCGAAGACTACGAGGCGGTCACCGATCCCACCGTCAGCCTGGACCAGCGGCAGCGCGCCTTCGCGACCCGGCTCAAGTGGCTGCGGGATCTGCCCGGGTTCGGCGTCTCCAGCGAGCAGCGGATCAATTCGTTCATCCGGCAATGGCACGGTGCGGGCGTGGTGACGCGGCATTCCGGTCCGGACGACGACGCGCCGTTCCCGGAGGCATTCTGGGTGGAGTTGGGTCACGCCCTGTTCGACGACACGGCGCTGTTTCCGCAGCCCGACCCGCCGGTCGACCCGACGGTGGGGGACCTGGCCGGGCCGGTGAACGCGCCCATGCCGGAGCCGGACTCGTAGCGTCATCCGTGCCCGCATGGACGCTGGCCGCAAAATACCGTGGGGCGGCTCTGTGGCATGATCGTTCCGACGCTTTGGGTCAAGCTTGACCGGGTGGAGGCTCTATGGACGATCGCTTCGCTGCGCTGGCCGAGTGGCACGAATTTTTCGCCGCCGTGGCGGGCGTGGCGGCGACTTTGGTCGGCTTGCTGTTCGTCGCCCTGGCCCTCAACCCGGCGGTCATGGCCGACGCCAGCCCGACCGGGCTGCGCACCTGGGCCGCGCACACCTTTCACAACTTCTTGACGGTGCTGAGCGTCGCCCTGATCCTCCTCATCCCGGACACTGGTGAGGTGGGATTGGGCGTGCCGCTGTTGCTGCTGGGCCTCTGGGGGGTTGGGCGGGTGGTCGTGGCTGTGCAGCGGGTGCGCAGCGACCCGGCGCCGGAGTGGCATGGGCGGAGGGTGCTGGGCCGCTTCGCGTCGTCGCTGGCTGGCTACGCGCTCATCGTTTGGGTGGGCGTCCAGGTCCTGGGCGGCGATGCCGACGCCGTCGGCTGGCTGGTCGCCGCGGTCTTTTTCCTGATGATCAGCGCGTCGAGCAACTGCTGGGATCTGCTGCGGGAGATCGGCGAAAGCCACCGGGGCGACCACGGCTCACGCTCCGCGGCCCCGATCGACGTGCACCGTGAGGAAACGCGACCATGAGCGAACCAGAAGCCATCGATGCCGCGGTGCGGGATCGACTCCGGCAGGCCAGCACCGCCACCATCGCCACCCAACTCTTCAAGCTGGGGTTGCGCCACCGATTTCTCACCGGCCTCTCCCTGCTGAACCCGGAGCACTGCCGGTTCGTGGGCGAGGCGACGACGCTGCGCTACATCCCGATGCGGGAAGACCTCGATCACCCCGACGTCTACGGCGACCCGGAGCACCCGCAGCGCAAGGTCATCGAAACCGCGCGGCCGGGAAGCGTGCTGGTCATCGACTGCCGGGGCGATGTGCGCGCCGGGTCGGTGGGCGCCATCCTGGTGGCCCGGTTGCGGGCGCGGGGCGCGGCCGGGCTGGTTACCGATGGCGCGGTGCGCGATGCGGGCGAGCTCGCGGCGGGGGCCTTTCCGGTCTTCGCCGCGGCGCGCTCCGCCGCCATCAGCCTGAGCGTGCATCACGCCGCCGATTTCGATGTCCCCATCGCCTGCGCCGGGGTGGCCGTCTTTCCCGGCGATGTCCTGGTCGGCGACGAGGACGGGGTGGTGGTCATCCCCCGCCATCTGGCGGCGAAAATCGCCGCCCCCGCCGCCGAGCAGGAGGCGCTGGAGCGGTTCCTGCTGGCCAGGATCGAGGCCGGCGCGCCGCTGCCGGGCACCTACCCGCCCAATGAGGCGACCCTGGCGGAGTACGACGCGTGGCGCCGGTCGGGCGCCATGGGCTGACGGACGCGGCGGTTGCGCAAGCGCCCCACGCGGAACCTTTTGAACCCACCGATCCTCGTTTAACCGTTCGAGGAGCCGACGCCATGAAGCGGCCATTCACCGCCAGCATCATCCAGGAGGGCGACTGGTACACCGCCCAATGCCTTGACGTCGACATCGCCAGCCAGGGCGCGGGCTCTCGCCGACGTCGGCGAGGGCCTCACGCGCTCCGACACCCCACCAATCTAGCTCTGTGGCTCAACGGCGTGTGAACGTGGCGTGTGGCGCGAGAGCGCCGCGAGTCTCGCCAGAATCTGACGCGGGTCGTTATCATAGCGCGCCCATGCCGCGAAGGAACCCGCCTCCGGCGCCAATGATTGCGGACTGACGAGCCGGCTCGCTGTTGAAAGCGCGATTGGCAGTCGCTTTCGATCCTGGCAATCGCAGGCCGCTCCGTCGAATTGCAGCGGCACACGTGACGGGGCTGGTGTTGTCACGGCAATCGATGGATAGAGCGCCGGCGGGGTGGTCTCGATTTCGGACAATCCGGAAGCGATGACGGCGCCGCCAGCGATCGATGTCGCAATGGCAAGCAGCAAGAGGAGATCGCGGAGACTGGCGAGGCAAGGAGTCGTTTGGGCAAGCATCTCCGCGGCCTTCCGAGCACATTACCCGCTAGGACGTTGGCGTAGCAACAGGGGCATCTGCCCCGGCACCTATGTTGAAGACATCGGGGCGCGGATCGGGGCTGGTGAACCCGGCGTGGTTGGGCATCACCACGAGCGGCAGCGATCTGGCATCCATCACCGCGTCCTCGGGCACGATGCCATTGAGGTAGAGCAGGTAGGCGCACAGCGCATAGACCTCGTCCGGCGCCAGCGACTGCGGCTTGTCGGCCGGCATGGCGCGGCGGATGTAGTCGAACAGGGTGGGGGCGTAGGGCCAGTAGCTGCCGACCGTCTTCACCGGCGCATCGGTGTTCAGGGACCCGATGCCACCGACCAAAGGGGGACCGCCTTCACCCCCCTCGCCCATGGCCCCGTGGCACGTGGCGCCGAGCCGGTCATAAAGCTCCTTGCCCTGGGCGACGGTCCCGCTGCCCGGCGGCAGCCCGGTTCCGTCAGCGGCGACATCGATGTCCCAGCCGGCGATCTCGTCGGCCGTCGCCGGGTGGCCGATGCCGAAGGTCTGCTCAGGCGTAGACATTGCTCACCTCCCCGTCGGCCGCGATGGACCACGACTTGATCGCGTTGTTGTGGTAGAAGGAGTTGACGCCTCGGGCTTCGACGAGCTGGGCGATGGTGGGCTGCACGTAGCCGGTCTCGTCGATCGCCCGGCTCTGGATGTGCGTCCCCTGGCCGTCCCACTGCCAGGGGAAGCGGAAGCGGGTCCAGGCCATCGGCAGCAGCGGCTCCTGCAACGTTGCCGCCACCCAGGTTTGTCCACTATCCGTGGAGACATCGACCCGCGCGATCCGTCCCCGCCCCGACCAGGCCAAGCCGCTGATCTCGACGAAGCCGGGTCCCGACAGGCGCTGACCACCGGAGGGGGAGGTGATGACCGACTTGGCTTCCATGACGAAGGTGAACTCGCGCGCCGTGCCATCGGGCATGAGATCGCCGTAGTAGGGGGTATCCCACCGCGTATGCCAGGGTTCCGTGCCGATCTTGAGACGGCGCAGCCACTTGACGTTCATGTTCCCCTCGAAACCGGGGAGCAGGAGCCGCAGCGGATACCCCTGCGAAGGGCGCAAGTCCTCGCCGTTGGCGGCATAGACCAGCAATCCGTCGGCCATCGCCTTGGCGGTGGGGATGCTGCGGTTCATCGCGGCCGCATCCGCCCCCTCCGCCATCAACCAGCTCCCGCCCGGTTTGATCCCCACCTCGCTCAAGATGGCGGCGAGCGGAACCCCGGTCCATTCGGCGCTGCTGGTCCACCCGTGGGAGAGCTGCACCGTTGGGCTCATCGAGGCCTCGGTCCACTCCGAGAAGGAGTTCCCCGCGCACTCCAGGAAGTGGACGATCGAGACAGCGGGGAAGCGCTTGAGATCGTCGACGGTGAACAGGGTCGGGCGCTCGACCAGACCATGGACGAGCAACCGGTGCTCGCTCGGGTCGATGGCCGGGATGCCCCCGAAGTGGATCTCGTAGAAGAGGGCATTGGGCGTGAGCGTGCCCGAGA
The DNA here is from genome assembly GCA_963762985.1 of uncultured Chloroflexia bacterium. Lineage (GTDB taxonomy): Bacteria > Chloroflexota > Chloroflexia > Thermomicrobiales > UBA6265 > JACCXM01. The sequence continues at coordinate 42,104 of CAVXMK010000016.1, read as the reverse complement.
GATCGGCCAGGGGAGAGAAGCTGACGACCGGGTTGGGCGCCAGGCGGACCACGCTCTCCTCTGCCGGGGCGCGCTCGCCGTAGGGCGAGGAAGGGGCGCCCGGGGTCCGCATCCACGCGGGCACGTGCGGCGGCAGGTTGTCGCCCGCGGCGGCCGCCGCCGCGGGGGTGGCGTCCTGGGCCACGGCGTTCCTGGGGGAGAGCCCAGCCCGTCCCAGCAGGGTGGTGGACAGACCCGCCCCGGCCGAGGCCAGCGCCGCGCGACGGGAGAGACGATGTCGGCGGATAGATTGGGTCAGCGTAGCGATGCGAAACGACTCCATGGCGGCTCCTTTGTGCGAAGCGACGAACTGACGCTTGGTGTGCCCGCCGCGTCGGCGGTCGCGGCCAGGGTCGCCGAGCCGGTGACCTACAGATCGCCTACGCGAAACACCTGTAGGCGCTTGCCCTCGTCGGTGACGTAGACGATGCCGTCGCCCACCGCCACGCCGAGCGCGTAGTCGAACTCGCCGGCAGCGGTCCCATGCTTCCCCCACGCGGCCAGGAATCGCCCGTCGCGGTCGAAGACCTGCACGCGATGGTTCCAGTAGTCGGTCACGAACACGCGCCCCGCGGCGTCCACCGCCGCGTTCATGGCCCCGATGAACTCCCCATCGTCCTGCCCGTACTCTCCCCACCCATCTAGGAACTCGCCTTCCGGGGTGAAGCGCTGTACGCGGTTATTGGCGAATTCGGCGACCAAGAGCGTGCCGTCGGGGTCGAGCCCGATCCCGAACGGTTCGTGCATCTGCCCGGGTTTGTCGCCATAGACGCCCCAATCGGCAAGGAACCGCCCGTCGGCGTCGAAGACCTGCACGGCGCCGGTCGCCGAGTCGGGAACGAGGTTGCGGAAGGAGTCGAGGACGTAGACCTGGCCTTGCCCGTCCACGACCAGGTCGATCGGGGTGTCGAACTGCCCGGCTTCCTGCCCTTCGCTCCCCCAGGCAGTGAGGAACCCCCGGTCCGGGCCGAACTTCTGGATGCGGTGGTTGCCCACGTCGGCGACGTAAAAGGCGCCGTCCGGGGCGAAGGCGACCGCCCCCTGGTCGTAGCCGGCCCAGCCGATCGTCGTGAAGTCGAATTCCCCCTCGCCGGAACCCTTCGTGCCCCACGCCTCGAGGAAGCTGCCGTCCGGGGCGAAGATCTGGAACCGGTGGTTGTCGCCGTCCGCCACCCAGATGGACCCGTCCGGGGCGACGGCGAGATGAGCGGGGTTCCCGAGCGGACTGTCCGGACCGCCGCTAGTTTCCCAGAGGAACTCGACCGGGCCGGCGCTCGGCGTGGCATCCTGGGCGAAGGCGCGGCCGAGCCGACCGCCGAGGCTCAGCGCGGCGCCAACGACGACGGCACGCCCCACGACGGAGCGGCGGCTGAGACGGGACAACGGGAGCGTGGGATGGTGTTTCATGCCGATCCTCCATGCGCCATGCGCAGTCAGCGGCCAGCAGCGACGTGCTACCGCGCTAGTCAATCTGCCCAGAGCCGCGACCCCAGCCGGGAAGGGAATCGGGAACGATCCGTGGCTTCTGAGTTATCCGGGCTCCGGCGCCGCTCGGGCAGGCTCCCAGCATGCGCCCGGCGGGGCGCAAGGGAATGGGCAGAAGTTGCCTAGAACCTGCCTATTTGTGGTCGTGGATGACGGACGAGAGATTGATTGAGGGCCGACGGTCAGACGAGCCCGCGGCTTGCGGCCAGGGCTGCCGCTTCGCGGCGGTTGGCCACGCCCAGTTTGGCGAGCACATTGGCGACGTGGTGATTGACGGTGCGCGGACTGACAAAGAGGCGCTCGGCAATCTCGGCATCGGTCAGGCGCTGACAGAGGAGGGCGAGGATCTCCTGCTCGCGGAACGTCAGCTCAATCGGCGCCGCAGGGACCGGGAGGAGCTCGATGATCGTGGCCAGGGGTTCGGCGTGTCCCTCGACCGCATGCGGCTCCTGAGCAGACGGCGTGCCGGCGGTCGACGACGCCCGGAGTGCATCCTTCTCGCCGCTGGCGGTCACCAGCATCATAGCCGTCCGCGCGAGATCGATCGCCTGGTCCCGTCGCAGCCGCTGGCCAGCCTCACGCAGCTCGGCGAAGCGCGCCGCTCCGAGCTCGGCGATCACGGCAGGGGTAGCGCGGCCCTGGTCACCACCCAACCCCGGGAATTGGGTAAGGCCGGTCTCCTGTGCGAGCGTGTCGAGCACACCGATGAGCATTGCCGCCACATCGGCCTGGCCGTGCCGCATGGTGAGATCGGTCAGGCCACTGAACGCCTGCACCAGGATGAAGCGATCGCCCACACCCTCGCACAGCTCGAGCGCTTCGACATACGCCAATGCCGCGCCGCGGTCATCCTGCCGGTCGCGTGCCAAGTTCCCCAAGATGACCAGTGCAATGGCCGCTCCGGTCGCATGCCCGATCTCGCGAAATAGCGCCAGCGCCTCTGAAGCATTGCGCGCCGCGGTCTCGTGGTCGCCGACCCCGCGATCGACCCGCGCCAACAAGAAGAGCGAGGCCGCCTCGAAGGAGCGCCGGTCGACGTCACGCCAGACGCCGAGGCTTTGCTCCAAGAGCGATCGTGCCCGCACCCAGTGGCCCTGGCTCAACGCGACGAGGCCAAGTACATGGTCCGCGTGCGCAGCGACCTCGTGGTCGTTGAGGCGTTCGGCGATGGTGCGGCCGGCTTCGGCGCGCGCCTGCGCTTGCTCGTGGTGGCCTTGAATCCAGAGGATCCTGGCAAGACCGGCCAGCGCCCAACCACGGGGGACGGTGGCAGTCTCTGGGGTGTGACTCAGCGCCCATTCGAGCCACCGCCGGCCCTCCCGCAGGTTCATCTGAAAGTGCCAGGCAATGGCCATGGCACTGGTCAGGCGGAGGGCGCCGTCCGAATCACCGGCGGCGGCGAGTCGGGTCAGGGCGGCGTGGACGTTGGCCTGCTCGACCGCCATGCGCTGGAGCACGCGGTCGACCGACTCGCTCCCCCCGTCGAGTTGCCCGTCGGAACGCTCGGCGAACGCGATGAAATAGGCCGCGTGCGCGTCCTGGGCACGTACCCGCTCGCCGGTCGCGTCCAGTTGATCAAGGGCAAACGCACGGATCGTCTCCAGCATCGTGAAACGCGGCTCAGACTCGCCGTCGAGCCGGCGCACCAGACCCTGCGCGACCAGCGCCTCCAGGGTGGTAATGGCGTAGCGATGGGCATCCCCCGTGGGCGCGGCCACTGCCGCGACGCCTTCCAGGGTGAAGCCGCCAACGAAGACCGCCAGGGAACGGAATAGGGCCTGGGCGCCCAAGTCGAGCAGGTCGTAGCTCCAGGCGATGGTGGCGGCCATGGTCCGCTGGCGTGGCGGCAGGTCGCGCGCCCCGTGGGTGAGCAACTGCAACCGATCGCTCATCTGCGCCAGCAACGCCTCGGGGGAGAGGATGGCGCCGCGGGCCGCGGCCAACTCGATCGCCAGCGGCAACCCGTCCAACCGGCGACAGAGGGCGGCCACGGTCGCGCCGTTCGCCTCGGTCAGGGCAAATGCCGGCCGCACGGCCCGGGTGCGCTCGGCGAAGAGTTGGACCGCCTCGTTCTGCGCCACGGCGGAGAGCGAGGCGCCATCGTCTGGCAGGGGCAATGGATCGACCGGAAGATGCCGCTCGGCATGAAGATGGAGCGGGGCGCGGCTGGTGGCCAGCACCTGGAGCGCGGGGCACCAGGCGAGGAGGGAAGCGATGAGATCGGCCGTTGCCTCCGCCAGGTGCTCGCAGTTATCGAGCAGGAGCAACGTTTGCCGCGGGTGGAGGGCGCCGATCAGGACATCGCCGATCGGGACGTCCGCGGCGGGCCTGAGTCCGAGGGCCGCGGCGACCGCGGCGGGAACCAGGGCGGGATCGGCCAGCGGCGCCAAATCGACCCACACCACCCCATCCGCGAAGTGCGCCGCCACGTCACCGGCGATGGCCAGCGCCAGCCGCGTCTTGCCCACCCCACCGGGACCGGTCAGGGTCAGCAGCGGCGCCGCCTCGTCGAGCAGGAACGGGCGCGCCGCGGCAACCTCACCCTCCCGACCGATAAGGCGGGTGCGGGGGAGAGGCGGAGCGCCCGACAGGAGCACTGAGGCAGAAGCAACCATGGCGGATGCCCCAATCGATCAACAGGCGAATGCGGTGCCTAGTGTGCCTGATTCCGCATGACTTGATCAGTCCAAGCATATGGTAGGGACGGCAAGGGGTGCTGTGGGCGCCAGTCAGGCGATGGCAAACTTGAGACTGGTTGAGCGTGGGCTGTCAACGATCGCCCCGTATCGACTCGATCGAGTCACCGTGCGTCTCACTCCGCCAGATCGATCCGCGGCAATCGCTTATCCAGCCACCCCGGGAACCACCAGTTCCAATTCCCCAACAACTGCATCGCCGCCGGCACCAGGATGATCCGGATCAGCGTCGCATCAATGAGCACCGCTACCGCCAACGAGAACCCCAGCGATTTCACCTCCGTCAGCCGGGCAAAGGTGAACGCGGCGAAGACCGAGACCATGATCGCCGCCGCCGCCGTGATCACTGCTCCGGTCCGCTGCAACCCGCGCTCCACGGCCAGCGCGTTGTCGCGCGTCCGCTCCCACTCCTCCTTGACTCGGCCCAGCAGGAAGACTTCGTAGTCCATGGAGAGCCCGAACAGCACGGCAAAGGTCAGCAGCGGCAAGTAGACCTGCGTCCTCCCCGTCGGTTGGAAATCGAACAACCGCGCCCCGGCCCCCTCCTGGAAGACCACCACGAGAAGACCGTACGCCGCCGCAATCCCCAGCACGTTCATGAGGATGGCCTTGATGGGGATGGCGATGCTGCGGAACACCAGTGCCAGTAGCACGAAGGAGAGGAGCACGATCAAGCCGACCACGAGCGGCAGTTTGCGCAACGACTCGTCGGTGATATCGACGATCTGGGCGCTCAACCCGCCCACCATCACTTCGGCGTCCGGGCGTTGCTCCTCGAAGGCGGCCGGGATCATCGTCTCGCGCACCCGCTCCACCAGTTGCAGCGGCCCCGGGGAGTCGGGCGACCAGCGTGGTACGGCGCGAATCACCGCGACATCGCCTCCGCTCTCGAAGTTGATCAGGTCACCAGTGGCCTCCACCACCTGCGGGAAACTGGCCGCCAATTCCAGCGATTCCACGGTGTGGTCGTCCAGAAATTGATCGAGCAACGTGGTGACGGAGGTCACCTCGACGGCGGCGTAGTCGTTGGCTATCAACTCGGACAGCCGGGCGATGGCGTCGAGATCGGCGTTGTCCAGCGGGCCGTCCTGGCTGACATAGACCACCTGCAGCGGCGAGATGCGTCCCTCGTTGAACTCCCGCTCCAGAATTTCGCGCCCCTGCCCCGCCGATTGCTGTGCCAGGTCCTCGGTTCCCGTGTCGAGCGCCAGGTTGAGCCGCGTCACCGGCCAGGCCAGCGCCAGCAGAATGGCGACCGCAAAGATGGCCCAGAACCCCGGGCGCCGCATGATCATGCGCGCCCAGTGCCCCCAGAAGGCGTCGCCGCCGAAGCTGACCGACTGCTGGCTGCGCCCGGGGATGCGCCAGGCGTTGACCCGCGGCCCCAGCCAGGCCAGCGCCGCCGGCACCAGCGTCAGCGCCCCCAGCATCATCACCGCCACCGCGGTCATCGCTCCCAGGGCCAGCTCGCGGAAGATGCGCGCGTTGACCAGGATCAACCCCGAAAGCGACACCAGCACCGTGAATCCGGAGAAGAAGACGGTCTTGCCGGCGGTCCGCGAGGCGATCACCACCGCCGGCTCCGGCGCCACCCCCCGCGCCAACTCCTCCCGATAGCGGTTGACGATGAAGAGCGCGTAGTCGATGCCGACACCCAGCCCGATCATGGTGGCGATGTTCGGCACGAAGAGATTGAATTCGGTGAAGGACGACACCGCCCCCAGCACGCCGAAGGTCACCGTGACCCCCACCATGGCCAGCAGGATGGGCAACCCCGCCGCGACCACCGCGCCCGAGGAGACCAACAGGATCAGCAGCGCCAGCGGCAACCCCAGCCGCTCGGCGCGGGTCAAATCCGCCTGCTCCTGCTCGACCAGCTCGGCGATGAGCGGCGTGCGGCCGGTGACGTAGACACGCACCTTGTCCGTCTGCGCCGCCTGGGCCTCCGCGATCAGCCGCGGCACCAGGTCTTGCCGCTCGGCATTGGTCCCGCTCAACCCGACCACCGCCGTCGCCACCATCCCGTCTTCCGAGATCAGCCCCTCGGCGCGCGGGTCGTACGGCGAGATGACGCTGATGACGAGCGGCAGCGCCTCCACCCGCGCCAGGACGCTGGCGATGACCGCCTGGAACGCCTCGTCGCTGGCGACCACGGTCTCCGACTCGAAGACGATCAGATCCTGCTCGGCGAAAGGCTGCGCGAACCGCTCCGCGATCAACTCCTGCGCCTGGTAGGACTCGGAACCGAGGACATCGAGCGGGGGGCCGGTGAGCGCGGAATGAAAGCGCGGCACCAGCAAGGCGCTGCCGACCAGGATGAACACCCAGACCGCGACGACCGGCTTGTGGTAGCGCGCCATGACCGCCCCGAGCCGGGCAAAGAACGAGCCCGTCGCCCGGTGGTCCTGGGGTTGACTCGTCACCTCGGTCGATCCTCGTCCATTCGTCACCGCGCCGGTGCCGCGTCGGGCACGCCTCCCGACCACGTCACGAAGCGTGCCATCGCGGCGTTCCGGGGTGTTCAGCCACAGGAGCGCCGCGCCGGTCACCCTTTTGTGCGCATGGCGGGCCAGACGGCGCGGCTGGGGCAGCCGGCGCCGAACGCATCACGACAGCCGATCCGTTCCAGCAGGAAAGGATACGTCGTGGCGCGAGGGGGTGTCGTCGTGCATCGCAAGGGCTTCCCGCGCCAGCACCGTCAGCGCCGCGTCCAGCCGCGCCCGGTGCGCCGGGTCGTTCAGCCAGCGGGAAACCCCGGAGGGATGCGGCAACGGGATGAGGCGGAAGGCATGGCCCGCGCGTTCGGCGGGGCGGACGCTCCCCACGAGTTCAGCCAACGACTGCTTACGCGCCGTCAGATCGAGCCGTTCCGCCGCCATCCGCCCCAACGACACGACGATCTCCGGCCGCACCAGCGCCATCTCGCGGTCGAGATGCCCGGAGCAAAGCGCGATCTCTTTGGCGGATGGCGGGCGATCACCCTTGCCCCCGCTGATCGCCGGACCGGGGAAGCATTTGGTCAAACTCGTGAGATAGAAGTCGCGGTGCAGCGACCCCGGCGGGAACCCCGCCCGCGCCAGCCACGCCTGCAACGTCCGCCCGCTGGGACCGGAGAAGGGCACCGGCCGCTTCCCTGCCGTCGGCCCCGGCGCCTGCCCCACGATCATCAACCGCTGCCCGGCGTGACCGTGGAAGATGGGCAGCGATGTGGGGATGAACCCCGCCTCGACGCAGCGGGTGCAGGCGGCGATGTCGCGGTGGACGACTTTGAGGGCTGTTTGCCGATCTTCAGGGGTTCGACGTTGCTGATCCTCGGCGCTCACAGCTTGGCTAACATCATTTGGTAGTCCGGATCTTCTCTGATGTCTGCGGCGATGTGCAGCGCTTCCTTCACCCCGCCAGGAACATCGTGATGCATGAGTTTACTGAGTGAGCCATCAGGGTTGACTTTGTGGAGACTAACTGTTGCGGGCACACGGGAGATAATCGGCCCATGCCAAGTCTCGAACTCCAGTTCTGAGACGACGGTGAGTCGAAGATTGCTGCCACCCCAGCTCGTTTCCCATGTTTGGCGGTCACCATCGACGGTCGGGACCCAATCTGGACAGGTCTTAGTACTACAGCCGAGGTTATCTTGTTGAGTTGGACGGCGGTGGCCGTGCCGCGTGCGCGGCCTGGCGCCGGAGATAGTGGCTGCGCCGGGCCCGCGCCTGGTGGCGCCGTCGCCACTGCGACCACGCCAAGCGAAAGCCGCGCTCGGCCTCGTTGCGCGCCTGGCAGGCGATCCGCAGCAGGCGCCGCACCTCCGGCACCGTCAGCGGCAGCAAGACCGCCGTCAGCGGGTCGTCAGCGCCCCCTTTTTGGCCGTCGCCGCGCGGGTGACCGCCAGGACCGCGTGCGCCAGCAGGCTCAGGGTGACGTGCCGGTGCCAGCCGTCCCAGCGCCGCACCTCGTACTGGTCCAGTCCGACCTCGCCCTTCGCCTCCTCGAAGCACGTCTCGATCGTCCAGCGCGTGCCGGCCACCCGCACCAGTTCGGGCAGCGAGGTCTCCTCCGGGCCATAGCCGACGTAGTACGCCAGGTCGGTGGCGTCGCTCAGCGCGCGGCGCGCCAGCAGCCAGTAGCCCTTGCCCGGCTCCCGCAGCGGGCGGATCGGCAGCCACGCCCAGTCGGAGCGGCGCGGCCCCTTGGCCCCGTCGCCAGCGCTGAGGGTGACCCAGGCGGCGGCGGGCAGAGCGGCGATGAGGTCGGCCGCGGGAACCTGGGCAGGGCCGCGCGCGGTCGCCACCCAGAGCGGCTCCGTTGCTTTGATGGCCAGCAGGTGCGCCAGGTGCTGCGCCTCCAACCAGAGCCGCAGCCGCCGGTCACCGCCGTAGACCTCGTCCCCCGTCACCCAGGCAAACGGCACCCCCGCGGCCAGAGCGCGCGCCAGCATCGCTTGGGCCAGGGCGGGCTTGGTCTGGAAGGTGATGGCCACCGGCACCCCCGCTTCCGTGCGCCGGGCGTCATCGGCGGCCCACGCCTGGGGCAAGTAGAGCGCGCGGTCGAGGAAGGCCCGCCCCTGGGCACTGGCGTAGGTCAGGAACACCCCGATCTGGCAGTTCTCGATCCGTCCCGCCGTGCCGGAGTACTGCCGCTGCACGCCGACCGACTTGGTCCCCTTCTTGAGAAACCCGGTCTCGTCGACCACCAGCACCGCCCCCGGAGCGCCCAAGTGCTCGACCACGTAGGCACGCAGATCGTCGCGCACGGCGTCGGCGTCCCACACGGCGCGGTTGAGGAGTTCCTGCATGCCGTGCGGCGTCCGTTCGCCGGCCGCCTCCGCCAGCTGCCAGCCGTTCTTGCGTGTTGCCCCGCCCACCAAGCCAAGCAGATAGCGGCGGCTGCGAACGCGCATCTCGGCGCGAGCGAAACGCGGGCGCAGGCGCTGAGAGACCCGATCCAACTCGCCGGCCCAGTCGATCCCCGTCGTCGTCTCCACGCCTGCTCTCCCGGCCCAACCGCAACAACGACCGTTTACGATACAACCTCGGCTGTAGTATTAGGCAACGCGTTGGGCCACAATCTTCTCAGCCACGTCGGGCGAAAGGGCACGCTTTGCCATCTTCATATCGTAGTGCGCTTGCAGATTCTGCCAGAACTCGGGCGTTGTCCCGAAGAACAGCCCGAGCCGCAGCGCGGTATCCGCCGAGATGCGTCGCCGATTGTTGACGATTTCCGTGATGCGGTTTGGCGAAATTCCGAGTGCGCGCGCCAACGCCGCCTGGGTCAGGCCAAAGCCGGCGAGGAACTCCTCAGCAAGGATTTCACCCGGTGTCACCGGCGCAAGTTCGTCAGGGTGGTCCTGCTCCATTTCGTCCTCCATCAGTGATAGTCGACGATACTCACGTCGTGAGCGTGCCCATCGATCCACCGAAAAGTGACACGCCACTGGTCGTTGATTCGGATCGAATGGAATCCCTCGAGGTCTCCTCGCATTTTCTCGAGTCGATTTCCCGGCGGCACTCGGAGGTCTTCCAGGCGCCCCGCGGCGTTCACCAACTCCAGCTTCCGCTTGGCGATCCGCGCAAACCCATGAAAGTCGCGTACCCACCAATCCTCGAACAGGTTCTGGGTTCGTCGATCACCAAACGACTTGATCATGCCCCATGATACCGCATCCCGGGATGAGGGAACTTGGAGAAAATATGCCCATCCACGCGTTCCGGCTTGTGCGTTCTCCCTTCCCTCACAGCACCGCTAGATCGCCGCCGACGCCCCTCCATCCACATACAACGCCGCCCCCGTGATTCCGCTCGCCTCGTCCGAGGCTAAGAAGGCCACGGCGTTGCCGATCTCGCGGGTGGAGAGCATGCGCCCGTTTGGTTGCTGCTTGAGGATGATCGGGGTGAGATTCTCCACCCCGCCCAGTTCCTCGGCCAGACGCTGGTTCATCGGCGTGTCCACCCAGCCGGGGCAGATGCAGTTCACGCGGATGCCGCGCGTCGCGTAGGAAACCGCCAGCGCCTTCGTCAACCCGATGATCCCCGCCTTCGAGGTCGTGTACGCCTCGTAGCCTGGCTCGGTCAGGGTCGCCATCACCGACGAGGTGTTCACGATCGCGCCCCGCCCCCGCTCCAGCATGCCCGGAATCACCGCCCGGCATATCAGATAGATACCGCGCAGGTTGATATTCAGCACGTCATCCCAGGCCGCCTCATCGACGTCGCCGAAATCGCCGCTGGTCATCACCCCGGCGTTGTTGAAGAGGACATCGGCCCCGCCAAACGCCTCCCGCGCCAAGCGCTCCGCGCCCCGCGCCGTCTCCGCATCGGCCACATCCCCGGCATAGGTGACCACCCGCTCAGCCGCGACCGGCAGTGCCCGCGCCACCGCCTCCAGTCCCGCGCCGTCGCGGTCGACCAGCACCAACCGCGCCCCCCGCTCGGCAAAGACCTCCACCGTCCCCGCCCCGATCCCCGCCGCCCCGGTGATGATGGCAACCTTGTCCTGGAGATTCATCGCACCTCCGTGGGTGTTAGGGTGTTAGGGTGATAGGGAGAACGAGTCGAGAGCCGGGCACAGCGCCAACCCCAAACACCCTATCACCCTAACACCCATCACCCCATCACCCTCCGTAATGCTCCCGCATCGCCTCATGCCCCGGCATGGCCAAGATCTCGTCAACCAGCGACTCGACCTGCGCCAGGGAGCGCGTCCACGGATCGGCCAGCACCAACTCGACCAGCCGCGCCCGGCTCCCCTCGTCGTAGGCCGCCAGCTCGATCGTCACCGGGGCCACGCGGTCCTTCCAGATCTGGGCCAGCACGGCGTCCGGCAGCCCCCCGGTCTGAATACCGGCGATACCGCGCTTGCTGACCTGGGTCGGGATTTCGACGGCGAAGTCGCGCGGGATGCCCGGCACGAAATCGCCGACGTTGAGCACGTTGCCGATCAGGGTGCGCGGGATGTCGCAGGCGATCGATTCGATCATGGGGACCATCACCTCGCCGGAGTGCGCGGGCGGGAACGCCTCGCTCACCGGCCGCGCCTCGTCCAGCGCCGCCCGCTCGATCTCCTCCACCCGCGCGGAGTTCCGGGTTCCATAGCGTTCCCACCAGCCCGCCGGGTCCTCGTGCCAGCGCCCCTCCGTCTCGGCGTCGGTGTGATACCACCACGGCCACGACCCGCCCCCCGGTGTGCAGGTGTCGCCAATCGGAAAGACCCCGAACCGCCGGTAGAGATCGACCGCCGCCGGTCCCAGACCGTTGCTCGGCGGGCTCGTTTCCCAATATGAGGGCGCCTCCCTCACGATCCACGCGTCGATCAGCGGGAAGATGTCCTCTCCGTCGTGGTAGGCGTGGGTGAGGAACACCGTGTGGTTCACCCCCGGGATTTCGTAGGTCAGCTTCCTCCGGTCGAGGCCCAGCACGTCGGCGAGCTTGTAGACCCCGGCGAAGCCGTGGCAGAGCCCGACCATCTTGACGTCCTGGTGTCGCCGCCCCAGCCAGGTGATCCCCGCCAGCACCGGGTTCGCCACTTGCAGATACCAGGCGTCCGGGCAGAGTTCGCGCACCTCCCGCACGACCTCGTCGAAAAAGCGGAGCTGAAAGAAGTTCACCCAGAACGGCTCGTCGTGCATCACATGCAGACTGCCGCCGTAGCGGTAGCCGTGCCGCTGCGCCACCTCCCACCCGGCGCGCATCCCCCCGTGCCCGGTCACCAGCGCGGTGTTGATGACGAAATCGGCGCCGTCCAGCACCGCGCGGCGCTCCGTGGTCGCCACCGTCCGTATTGCCGCGCCCGTCTCTGCCGAGTAGCGCTCGCAGAGTCGGGTGATGGCTCGCAGCCGCGCTTCGTCAATATCCATCAGCCGCACGTCGCAGCCGTGCAGCCGCTCGGTCAGACACAGGTCACGGATCAACCCCAGCGAAAAGACCGCGCTCCCCGCCCCAATGATCGCGATGGTGGGCGTCACGTTTGCTCCTTGTGGGCTATCGGCAACTGGCTAATTCGACGCTTCGACTCCTCGAACTTGCCGTCTCGCCGTCTCTCGTGCTTACTTCACCGCCCCCAGCACCAGCCTGCGCCGGATATACCGCTGCAACACGATGTACGCCGCGAGCGGCGGCAGCGAGGCCAGGAGCAGACCCGTGAGCACCAGCGGATAATCCATGCTGAAGCGGGAGCCCAGCGTTGCCGCGGCGGCGGTGACGGTCGTGTTCGCCTCCTGCCCGATGAAGACCAGCGGGATCAGCAGATCGTTCCACCAGGCGGTGATGTTGAAGATCATCACCGTCACGATGCCCGGCACACTCAGCGGCAGCACGATGCGCAGCAGCGTCTCCACATATCCTGCGCCGTCGATGCGCGCCGCCTCCAACACCTCGCTCGGAATGGAGCGCATCAGCGCGCTGAGGAGAAACACATTTCCCGGCACGCTCGTCGCCGCCCACAACAGCACCACCGGCAGCGAGGTATCGATCAGCCCCAGGTTGGCCATCATCACGTAGCTGGGCACCAGAAAGGTCACCGGTGGCATGATCAGGGTGGCGATCATCGCCGTGCGCAAGCCTTCGCGCCCGGGGAAGCGCCTCTTGGCGAAGTGGGGCATCTGGCCACGGGCGAGGTCAGCCATCGGGTCCGCTACCTGGTCACCAGCCTGGACGCCACGCAGGCCGGTCCCCAGCGGGTGCTGGCCCTCGGCCGCGGCCACTGGGGCATCGAGAACCGCCTCTTCCACGTCGCCGACGACTCCTTCGGCGCAGACCGCCACGTCCTCCGGTCCTCCGGTCCTCCGGTCCCCCGCCGCCGGCGCTACGCTGAGCCTGCTGCGCACCACCGCCCGCAATCTGCTCCGTGGTCCGGCTCCGTTGTGGACGACGAAAACCCCGCTCACCGCCCGCGCCGAGTGGGTCAACGGCCATCCCTCAGCGATCCTCGCCACCATCGCGGGACTTTGCAAAGGCCCTGGGCTATTGGCTACCGGCTACTGGCTTTGACGGCTTGCAGGTTCTTCTCGACTTCCGACTTTTGACGTTCGACTTTCGACTCAAAAAAACACCCGGGGAGAGCGGAATCCCGCTCTCCCCGGGTGTCGTCGCGACAAAACAGCCGGGGGAAACCCCGGGGCAATCTAGCTGACGAAGGCCAGGTTGTAATTGCCGCCAGAGGCGTCCGCGATGGCGGTGCCGCCGTTGGCGGAGACGCTCAGGTTCGTCGAGTTGGCGACGTCGCCGCCGTCCGCGGCAACCGAGCCATACGTGTCGCCGATACCGATGGCATTCCCAGCGTTGCCGCCGCTGTTGACGTTGCCGATGCCCACCGCGCCGCCATTGGCCGACGAGGTGGCCACGCCACCGTTGCCGGAGCTGGCAATGTCGTTGCCGAGTTCATCGGCCAGGGCCACCTGGGTTCCGACCACCGCCGCCGACAGTCCTGCGACCACGCCCTTTTCGAACTTCATGACCGCTTCCCTCCCCTTTGCTCCTCTGGGAGCTCCTCCGCTGTGCATCGAACCCTCAGGTTCGATTTCCGATTCGCCGGCCCTCGGCTTTCGCGCGTTTGCCGGACGTTGACCGCATCCTCCCCCAAGAGGATTCTTCCGTAGTGTATCAGGCCCGATCGAACATTGATACAGGACGATCGTCACTGACGGGAATAAGCCCACGCCGACGACACCACTCGCGACGTTGTCATACGGTTTCTGGGTGATGACCGGTGCATCGCGGCGCGCTGCCCTCACCCCCACCCCTCTCCCATCGCAATGGGAGAGGGGGGTATTCGGCTTGCGTGCGCACAAGAAACATCCGGCGAGAGCGGAAACCCGCTCTCGCCGGATGTCGTCGCTATACAGCGGCCGGGTAACCCGGTGCTATCTAGCTGACGAAGGCCAGGTTGTAGTCGCCGCCGGAGGCATCCGCGATGGCGGTGCCGCCATTGGCGGAGACGCTCAGCGTCGTCGAGTTGGCCATGGTGCCGCCATCGGCCGCAACCGTGCCGACGGTGTCGCCGATGCCGATGGCGCTGCCGGCGTTGCCGCCGCTGTTGACGTCGCCGATGCCCACCGCGCCGCCGTTGGCGGACGCGGTCGCCACGCCGCCGTTACCGGCCGAAGCGGTATCCGTGTACTGCATGTCCTGTGACCCTCCCTGTGGCCCCCCTCGGAGCCCTTCCACTGTGAATCGGGCCCTCCCGGGCTCGATACCGGTGCGCCGGCTTGGCGCGATTCATTCGGTTCCCGGATGACGTCCCGTTGTGTGTCGTCCACCCTGGCCGAGCAGAGGATCCCGATCTGCCGCGCGCCGCTCACCGCTGTGCGTCCCTCGGCGGTCGCGCGTCTCCTGGAATGCCTCCCGTCGGATTGCCCACCAGCGATGGTTACCGTTTCACGACGGGCCGCGAGAGAAAACCTCCTGTCTCGTGCGTCTACCAGACGTTGACCGCAAAACCCCTGCGGGGTTGCCTCGTAGTGTATCAGCCGCGGCGCTAACTGACGAACGAAAGGTTGTTGTTGCCGCCGCTCGCATCCGCGATGGCCACGCCTTCCTGCTCGCCGAAGGAGGCCTCGGTGTGCTCAACCGATTCACCGCCGCTGGCGGTGCTCTCGCTCGAGCCGCCATAGACCGCGTTCGTCACCGAGTTGAAGATTTCGTCGCCGAGCCCATCCAGGGCACCGCCGCCGATGCTGATGGTGCCGCCGGAATTGTCCTGTGCCTGCGCCAGCTCGGCGCCGACTACCAGCGCGCCAGCCGCCGCGCCACCGAACGACCCGGTGATCCGCCGGTAATTCATGATGCTTCCCTCCCAGGACCGCCTGGGCTTGCGAACGCCAACGGGACGTTCCCAGAGCCCTTTTGTCTGCGCCTCGATGCCATCGCCGCGAGCGTCCCAGATTGCGCCCGGGGCTGCACACACACTCACGTGGCCCCGATCGCGTGAGACGCCCTCAGCGCTCCCCGCGGGAGCACCAGGCGCGACTGCCGACTACTTGCTCTTGGCCGACAAGTTGCGGTTGCCGCCGCTGGCGTCGGCGATGGCCAACCCTTCGTCCTCGCCGAAGGAGGCCTCGGTATGTTCGACCGAGTCGCCGCCGCTCGCACTTCCGCCCCCGGTCACGATACCGGAAACCGCGCCAGCCACCGAGTCGGCGATATCTCCACCGATGGTGATCGTGCCGCCGGAGGAGTCGTACTGCGCAAGCGCCGAACCCGCCGGGGCCACCCCCAGCAACGCAACGGCCAAGGCAACCGCGGGCACCGCGACGACCAGTCGTTTCTTCATCTGCTGTCTACCCTCCCTGATACGCCCCAACCGCCCGCGATTCCCGGCGGTGCGCGGAGCCACCCAAACTGAACCCGGATGGCAATGCCTCGGGCGTCCCCGGGTCACGCTATCATCCGATCCTGCCGGTGTCAACCGTGGGCGGAGACCCGGAACGCCCCGTGCCGCCTGGTCACCGTGTCGATGCGGCCCTGGGTGGCGCCTGGTTTCTGCAACGCCCGAACCGAGCCGGCCGTTTCATCCCGGATGGCGCGGCGCAACGCGGTCTCGGCACACCCACGCTTTGCCCCGGAGGACCCGACTCCAGATGCCCGACCGCACGCTTCCCTTCCTCACCCCTGACCAGATGTCCCAGGTCGATCGCCTCATGGCCAGCGAATTCGGGGTTGACACGCTGCAACTGATGGAACTGGCCGGTCAGGCCGTCGCCACGTGGGCGCGCGAGCGCTTCCTCGGCGGCGATGCGCGGGGCAAACGGGTGCTTGTCCTGGCCGGCAGTGGCGGCAATGGCGGCGACGGCCTGGCCGCCGCGCGGCTGCTGCACGGCTGGGGCGCCCGCCCGGACATCTGGCTCAGCCACGACATAGCCCGCCTAAGCGCCGCCGCGGCGCATCAGGCCCGGTCGCTGGCGGCCATCGAGTTGCCGCTCCACCCGCCGTCGGACGAGACCATCTCCCTCCCCCCCGCCGACCTCGTCATCGACGCCCTGCTCGGGTTCGGGCTCAGCGGGCCGTCGGCCGGAGGAGCCGCGCGCCTCATCGCCGCCGCCAATGCCCTCCCCGCCCCGATCCTGGCCATCGACCTCCCTTCCGGCCTCGACGCCGCCTCCGGAGAGGCGTACGACCCCTGCATCCGCGCCGACGCCACCCTGACCCTGGCTCTGCCCAAGACCGGGCTCCTCGCCCCCGCCGCCCGCCCCTTCACCGGCGAGCTGGCCGTGGCCGACATCGGCATTCCGCCGCAGATCTACGCGCGGGTCGGCGTCGAGTCGGGCCGTTGTTCGCCGCGCGGAGCATTATTCGCGGGTGACAGCGCGTCGGGGTGGCAGGGCGTCGCGGGGGGTATGGGTTGTAGGTGATGGGGTATAGGTTTCGGGACTGAGCATAGTCGTCCGCACCCACACCCGTCCGCCCATCACTCATAACCCTGTCACCTTGGCGCCCTGTCACCCAACGACCACGAGTTCATGGGGAATGGCGCTCAGAATCCTCGCCTCGTCCTCGGTGAACATCAGCGTGTCGATGAGGAGGGAGAGCCCGGCGCGCTGCGGCAGGAAGTACTGGCTCTCGTAATTGACGACGACGCCCGGGCGAAAGGTCTGCCCCGCGGCATCCAGGTTGGGGTCGTAGACCCAGGGGCCGACCCAGTCCGGGGGAAATCCGACGCCGAGCTCGTATCCGCCAACCCAGCGCTGCTCGCCCCAGATCCCGACCTCCTGGTAGTACGCCACCACGGCGTCGTTCAACTCCGCCACTGGCATGTTGGGGCGGATGATCTCCCGCAGCACCTCGTACGACCCCGCCGACCGCTCGTGCATGGCGGCGACGTCGGGGTGGGGCTTGCCCATGGAGAGGGTGCGGGCCACGTTCGCGTGATAGCGGTGATACACCCCACAGATGTCGATGACGACGATCTCGCCCGGCATGATCGTCTTGCGCGAGGCCAACGCGTGCGGGGAGGCCGTCTTCTGGCCGGAGAGGACGGGGAGGGTGATCCCGGGGTTCTCGCCGCCGGCCTTGGCCATCGCCGCGATCAGCTCCCCGTAGACCTCCAGCTCGGTGACGCCAGGACGGGCGGTGGCCATCGCGGCGTTCATGCCGATCTCCGCGATTCGCATCGCCGTATCGATGTAGGCCAGCTCGGTCGGCGATTTCACGCCGCGCACCTCGCGCACCACGTCCGTGCCATCGACGACGCGCTGGCCCTCGCGCTCGAACGCGTGCTGGAACGTCTCGCTGATGACCCGGTTGGGGCGGTAGCTCCGCAGCTCCAGCCCGACCGTCCCGGAGAGCCAGCCCTCTCCCTTCAGCTCGGAGACGACGAAATCGACGGCGCTCGTCTGCTTCGTGCGCGGAAAGTGCCGGATATCCGTGGCGACGGTCTGATACCGGGCGAGGACCGCTTCTTCGTACTGATCGAAGAGGATGAACCGGTCGTGGTCGACGTGGACGGCGATGCCGCTGATGGCCGGCCAGACCTTCGGACTCTGCGCCTGATACCACTCGGATTGATAGCCGCTCAGGTAGTGCAGGGCCTCCGGGGAGGAGGCGTAGAGGAGGTCGATCCCCTCGCGGGCCATGACCTCGCGCACCCGGCGCAGCCGCTCCTGGTACTCCGCGAGTGAAAAGGCGACCTCCATCTGCGGCTGGAGACCATCGAGACTCTGCTGCTTGACCGAGAGCTTGCGCTCCATCGTGATGCGTTCTCCCTTCGCGTTGAACCGGTATCGCGACGATCGCTCGGCCTCGAGACGGGGCAAACGTGGCATGCTTGGCCCGCAGGCGAAGCAGCTCGTTCGTCGCGAACGTCCATGCGATGAGCCGAGATGCTTCGGCTTCGCCTCAGCATGACACCACGCTACGGTCGTCGTGGGCGTCGGCTGTCGAGATGATAGAGGCATGGCGCCCCGCATGGCCCAGGGAGAAAGAGGACCGGTGAAACTCGCGCTCGTCGATGCCGCGCCACGCCCCTCAGCCCTCGAAACCATGTCTCTCGGCCTCACACTCGCCGCCGAGGCCGTCGCGGCCGGCGCCGACGTTGTCGTCTTTCCCGAGTTATTCCCGTTCGGCAGCTTCCCCGCCGACATGGACAAGAGCGTCATGTTTACCTGTGCGGAGGTTTTTCCCTATTCCACCGTGGAGGCCGCCCGGGCCTTCAGCCGCGACCTCCGCGCCTGGGTGATCTTGCCGACCTTCATCCAGCGCGGGGAGAACACCTGCTACAACGCCGCCTTCGTGATCGACCCCGCGGGCGAGGTGGTCGCCGAGTACCGGCAGCAGCACATCCTTGACGGTCCGGGGTGGCGCGGGCAGCGCTACTTCAGCCCCGGCGAGCGGCCAGCGCCCATCGTACCGATCGGCGACCGGCTGGTTGGCGTGGCGCTCGGCCACGATCTGTACGACCCAAACATCGTCGCCAGCCTGGTTCGGCAGAGCTCCGATTTGGTCGTCGTCCCGGCGTCGGTGGTCGACGAGGGGCATCAGGAGCAGCTCGACATGCTGACGCGGGGTCACGGCGTTGCCAACGGCGTCCCGCTCGTCCTCTGCGCGCGCAACGGGGAGCATCTGCTCGTCGCGCCGGATGGCCGCGTCGCCGCCCGTGAGCGCGCTGCGGAACGCGCGATCGTTTGGGACCTCCCGGCTCCCGTCCCGAGCGAGCGCCGCTTCACGACCTGGCAGGTCCGACCGCGGCAGCCCGCGCCGATGGGCGACGCCGACCGCGTCTGGCGGATCAGTTATGCCTCCTCGCCAGTCATGTTCGACCACCAGACCAATGTCGAGCCGGAGCGCTACGAGGTGCCCGAGCGGCCGGAACGCCTCCAACGCGTGCTTGACCTGCTCGATCAACAGGATGTGACCGGCGCTCTCAAGTGCGTACGGCCCCGGCCGGCATCCCCGGAGGAGCTGGCCCTCGTTCACGATCCGGCCTACGTCGAGGGGGTTCGCCGGCACGCGGCGGCAGGTTTGGGTTTCCACGGCCTCTACAGCCCGTTCGGGCCCGGCTCGTACGACGCGGCGCGGGTGGCGGCCGGCGCGGTGATCGAGGCGGCCGCGTCCACCCTGGCCGGGGGTTACCAGCGCGCGCCGGTCTCCGTGGCGCTCGTCCGCCCGCCGGGCCACCACGCGGAGACCCACCGCGGGATGGGCTACTGCCTCTTCAACAACGTCGCGGTCGCCGCCCGCTGGCTGCAGCGGCATCGCACCACCATCCACCCCGCCATCGAGCGGGTGCTGATCGTCGATTGGGACGTCCACCACGGCAACGGCACCCAGCAGATCTTCTTCGACGATCCGTCGGTCCTCTTCTGCTCATTGCACCAGGCGCGCGAATACCCCGGATCCGGCGCGGTCGAGGAGGTCGGGGTTGGCGCCGGCGCCGGCTACACCGTCAACCTGCCGCTTCCGGCCGATTCCGGCGACGAAAGCTACCGGCGGGCCTTTGCCGAGATCATCGTTCCCATTGCCGACCAGTTCCGCCCGGACATCGTCCTCGTCTCGGCCGGCCAGGATTGCCATCATGCCGATCCGCTGTCGGACATGCGCGTGACGGTCGACGGGTTCCGGCTGATGGCACGGGCGGTCCAGGAGATCGCCGACCGGCACTGCGCTGGCCGTCTGGTCGTCGCGCTGGAGGGCGGCTACAACCTGCACACGTTGCCCTATCTCGTGCTCGCCATCATGAATGAGATAGGAGGGCTTGGCATCGACGTGGCCGAGCCGATGCCCTTGGATCCGGAACCGGAGCCACCCGAGGCCGCCGCGATCATCGCCCAGGCGCGGGAGGCGTTGTCTCCATATTGGCGGCTGTAGGAAGGCGTCCGAGCGATCGTATCGTGTCGGCGCCTACCCGGTGACGTGCAACTCGCGCGGGAAGGTCGTCAGCGCCTCGCCGCCCTCGTCGGTGCAGAGCACCGTGTCGCCCAGCTTGAAGCCCCAACCTTCCTCGATGTTCATCAAATTCGGCTCGAGGGTGAAGGACATGTTCGGCGCCAGGGTGTGGGTGTCGGGCTCGGCCAGGGTCATCGGTTCCAGCCAGGTCGGCGCGTAGGCGATCCCGATGCTGTAGCCGAGGCGGTGCATCCGCCGCTGGTCAAGCCCGCGTCGGGCGAGGACGGCGTTCGTGGCGCGGTCGGGCTCGGTCACGGGCACGCCGGATTTGGCTGCGGCGGTGCCGGCCTCCACCGCCTCTTGCAGGCAGGCGAAGTCCTCCCGCACCCGCTGCGGCGGCCGCCCGACGTAGGCGGTGCGCAGGATCGGCGCGTGGTAGCGGCGGCAGACGCCCGCGAACTCGATGGCGACCAGATCGCCTAGGGCGACCGGAATGTTCATGGGCAAGGCGTGCCCCATCGTCGTCCGCCGCCCGGTCTGCACCAGCGGCGGGATCGCCGACAGCTCGCTCCCGGCGTCGCCGAGCGCCCGCGAGGCGACCCCGGCCAGTTGCGCCTCCGTCACCCCCGGCCGCAGCGCCGCCATGGTCGCGGCCATGGCGTAATCGGCCATCTCGCCGGCGCGCCGCTGATAGGCGACCTCCTGCGGCGACTTGATCACCCGCTCCTCGGCAACGAGCTCCGAGGCGTCGACGAACTCGGCCTGCCCCAACTGCTCGCGCAGTCGTTGGTACTGGCCGGGCAGGAAGGTGAACGCCTTCATCTCCAGACCGATGCGCCCCGCATCCAACCCCTGCTCCCGGATCTCCTCCAGCACCAGGGCGATCGGGTCCGTGGTGACGATGTCGTAGAACCGTGCCCGCCGGATGTTGGACGTCTGCCAGACGACCGGCTCTTCGACGGTGCGGGTGATGAAGAGCGGCTCGTCGCGCGCCGGGGAGAGAACCAACGCCTGATACCAGATGTAGCCGATCGAATCGTTGCCGGTCAGGTAGAAAATGTTGTCGGGAAGATTGACCACCAGCAGGTCGATGCCTTGCTCGGGCATGCGCTCCAGCACGCGCCGCTTCCGCTCGTCGTAGGTGCTCAGGTCGAACGCCAGATCCATCGTGTCTCGTTCCCTCCTTCGCCATGCGGTAACTCAGAAATTGTGTCATTCCGACATGAGGAGGTATCTCGACGCATTCCGCGTACTCGGCTTCGTGTCGCGGGCGGCCGAGATTCCTCGCTGCGCTCGGAATGACATCTTTGCGGCATGACATCCTCTCTCGCCGCTCGCCTCAAACGGCCTCCTCGGCCGGGATAACGACCAGATCGTCGGCGTCGGCAACGAGGATGATCTCCTCGCCGGGGCGGAGGCGCGTCGCCAGCCGCGAGCGCTCCCGCACGACGATCGTGTCGCTCTCGGCCACGTCGCAGGTGATCTGCGTGCTGTCGCCCATGAAGAGCGCCTCGCGCACCCGGGCGCGCAGCGCCAGGCCGTCGCGCTCGCCCTGGCCGTCCGCGGCGACGCGTAGGTCGTGAGGATGGACGGTCAGCACAGCGGGGGACGACGGAAGTGGCGCGGTCTCGGCAGGGATCCGGGCCGCGCCGGCGGCGAAGCGCACGTGGTGGATGCCGTCGTCCGTCTCCACGGCGGTCACCGGAAAGATGTTGCAGCCGCCGAAGAAGGTCGCCACGAACTGCGACGGCGGCCGGCGGTAGAGCGCTTCCGGCGTGCCGTGCGCGACCAGGCGGCCGTGGCGCATGATGGCGACGTGGTCCGAGAGGGCCAGCGCCTCCTCCTGGTCGTGGGTGACGTAGATGATGGTGGTCGCGGTTTCGCGGTGGATGCGCCGGATCTCCTCGCCCATCTCCAGGCGCAACGCCTTGTCCAGGGCCCCCAGCGGTTCGTCCATCAGCAGCACGCGCGGGCCGAAGGCGAGCGCCCGCGCCAGCGCCACCCGCTGCTGCTGCCCGCCCGAGAGCTGTCGAGGCTGGCGGTCGCCCATCCTCTCGAGCCGCACGAGCGCGAGCATCTCGGCCACACGGTCCCGGCGAGCGTCGGTCGGCCAACCGCGCATCTTCAGCCCGTAGCCGATGTTGTCGGTCACGCTCATGTGGGGAAAGAGGGCGTAGTTCTGAAAGACCATGCCGATGTTGCGGTCGGCCGGCGGCATCCAGGCGACGTCTTCGCCATCGAGCTCGACCTGCCCGGACGATGGCGTCTCGAACCCGGCCAGGATCTTCAGCACCGTCGTCTTGCCCGAGCCGCTGGGTCCCAGGATGGTCAGAAACTCGCCGCTCTCGACGTCCAGGTCGAGGGCGTCGACGGCGAGCACCTGGCCAAAGCGTTTCGTCAGGGCGCGGATTGCGACCGTGGCGCCGGCGTGCGCTCCATCGTCTCGGCTCAGGCGTTCCTGTTGGCGCTGCGCGATCATCGTGCGCCCGCGCGCCGCTCGATCCAGGCGGCGATACCGACGACGGTCACACTGGCGAGCATGAGCAGCGTGGCAATAGCCGTGATGACCGGGTCGACCCCGAAGCGAACCGAGTCGAAGATCGCTTTCGGCAACGTGACCAGACCCGGCCCGCCCAGGAAGTTGATGAAGACCGCCTCATCGAAACTGGTCAGGAAGGCGAAAACGAAGCCGGTGAT
Organism: uncultured Chloroflexia bacterium; assembly: GCA_963762985.1. Taxonomy (GTDB): domain Bacteria; phylum Chloroflexota; class Chloroflexia; order Thermomicrobiales; family UBA6265; genus JACCXM01. The sequence continues at coordinate 19,378 of CAVXMK010000016.1, read as the reverse complement.
CAGAGCCGGGACCAGCAAGCGGCCGGTGATGCCGACCCAGGCGCGCAGGCGGGAGGCGCCGAGCGTCATCGCCACCAGCTCCAGCTCGCGCGGGATGCGGCTCAGCGCCGTCGTCGTCACGATGAGGACGAGCGGGAAGGCGAGCACGGTGTGGGAGAGGACGATGCCGGGCAGCGTGCCGAGTACCCCCAGCAACACGTACAGCCCGTACATGGCGACGGCGTAGGCGGAGATCGGCACGATCAGGCTGAGGAGCCCGGCAAGGCTGAGGAGATGACCACCGGGAAGCGGCGTGCGGTGGATGGCGAAGGCGGCCGGGACGGCGATGGCCGCGGCCAGGACCGCGCTCGGCAGCGCGATCCGCGCCGACAGCCAGATGGCATCGAGCCACATCTCGGACTCGCGCAGCGTCTCGTATTGCCGCAGGCCCCAGGACGGGGGCGGGAAGGAGATGAACTCGGCGGACGAGAACGACAGGATCACCACCACGATCGCCGGGGCGAGCAGGAAGAGGAGCGTGGCGACCAGCGCCGTCCGCGCCAGAAGGCCCAGCGCCCGATCGACGATGCGCTCGCCGCGGCGATGCGATGGCGGCCTAGACGATCGCACGCACCAGGCGCTCCCGGCCGACCACGGCCCATACCAGCCCGAGCGTGACCAGGGCCGCGAGGAGCAACAACGTCCCCGAGGCGGCGGCGCCGGGGTAGTCGAACATCGAGAAGATCTGACGGTTGATCAGGGTGGCGACGAATGCCGACTGGGGGCCGCCGAGCAGGATCGGCGTCACGTAGAAGCCGATCGAGAAGACAAAGATGATCGCCGCAGTGGCGAGCAGCCCCGGGGTCGCCAGCGGCGCCACGATCGTCGCCAGCGCTCGATACCGGGCCGCGCCGAGGCTCTCCGCGGCCCGGACCAGATCGGGGTCGATGGTGGCGAACGTCACATAGAGCGAGAGGACGGCGTAGGGCAGCAGCGAGTAGAGGATGCCCAGGACGACCGCCGCGGAGGTGTACAGCAGACCGAGCGGCTCGTCGATGAAGGGGAGGAGCTGCAGCGCCTCGTTGACGATGCCCCGCCGCTGCAGGATGATGGTGAACGCGTAATTCTTGACCACGACCCCCATCCAGAACGGCATCAGGGTGATGGCCCACAGGACCGCGCGCGACAACGGCGAGGTCTGCACCCGAATGGTCCAGGCCAGCACCGACCCGAGCGCGACGGCGAGGATGGTGACCACGGCGCTGTCGCGCAGCGTCGTCAGCAGCGCCTTGGTGGAGGCGCGGCTCTCGAAGAACGCGACGTAGTTCGCCGGGCCGGCGCCCCGCGTCAGGGAGTCGTAGACGAGTTGGGCCAGCGGCCAGAAGACCAGCACCGCCATCACCACCAGCAGCGGTGAGGCAAGCGCGAGGCCGATCCAGACACTTGGCTGCGGCTGCCATCGCCGCCCGGCGGCGCCGAACCGGGCCGGAGATTGCTGCCGCGGCGCGGTCGTCAGGCTCTGCACTCCTGAAACTTTTCTTGCCACGCTCAGCCAGCCAGGAACTCGTTCCAGCGCTGCTGAATCTCCTCGAAGTTCTCGGCGTACCATTGCCAATCGGGCACAACCAACTTCTCGAAGTTTTCCGGATAGTCGGCCATCCGCTGGGCGACCGCTTCCTCCATGAACTCGAACGCCTCCGGGTTGGCCGGGCCGTAGCGCATCTCCGTGGCCCAGCCCGCCTGCTCCTCGGGGTGCGAGGCCACCCATTGCAGGAACTGGAACGCGGCCTCCTGATGCGGCGCGCCATCGAAGGCGAACCAGAACCCCGGCTCGTAGATGGCGCGCTCCCAGACGATCTCCAGGTCGATACCCTGGTCGAGCACGTTGTAGGCGCGGCCGCTCCAGACCTGGCCCATGACGACCTCGCCGTCGCGCAGCACCTGCTCGCTCTGGTCGCCGGACGTGTACCAGACCGGCACGTTGGGCCGTATCGCCTCGAGTTGGGCGAACGCGACATCGAGGTCCATCGGGAAGAGTTGGTCGTCCGGCACGCCGGCGGACTGCAAGGCCAGCGTCAGCACCTCGATGGTGTTGAATGAGCTGAGGACGCGCGGGCCAGGAAAGGCTTCGACGTCCCAGAACTCTTCGGGCGTCATCGGGCAGGCTTCGGCCTCCCCCTGGTTGCAGACGATGGCATGGGCGAGGGAGGAGAAGGCGAACCCCCAGTCGTTGACGACGTTGAGCATCCCTTCCAGCTCGGTCTTGAGATCGGGGGGCAGCGGCGCCGCGATGCCTTCGTTGAACGCCACGTAGGAATCGGCCGCGCTGAGGGCGTCGGCCAGATCCCACTCGATGTTGCCGGCCTCCCGCTGGGCGAGGATGCGGGCCATCTGCTCGCCGGGGGCGTCGACGAACTGCACCTCGATCCCGGTCTCCGCGGTGAACGGCTCGGCGAAGTAGGTGCGGCTCGCGTCGGTGAAGCGCCCGCCCCAGCCGACGATGACCAACGGGCCCTCGCTCGTCTCCTGCGCCGCCCCGATCCCGTGCCTGCCGAGCGCGGGAGTCGCGCCCGCCGCCAGGCCAGCCGCGGTTCCGAGCCGGAGGATGTCTCGCCGCGAGAGTCGATGCCGATCACTGCTTCGAGCCATGGTCCCCTCCTTGTCGTGTCCCGCCAAAGCGCAGGATTCCGCTTGCCGCGGGCCTATCGATCTTGGACTGGATCGGCGACTAGTCTATCGGATTCGGCCGCGTCGTCCAGCCCCGGCAGCGCCGCCTGCTCGATCGGGACGCGGGCGGAGCGATGGCGCAGGTCGTCCAGCAACGCGTCGACGATGAGGAACCGCTCCGGGGTCCAGCGCACCTGGCGCACTTTGGCGACCAGGGTCGCGGTCCAGGGATCGTCGTCGCGCGGGGCACGCGGCCGGTGCCCGGCCAGCGTCAGCAGGCCGTCGAGATCGACTCCCAGCGCCACCGCCACCCGCTCCAGCGAGGCCGGATCGGGGCGGCGGCCGTTCAGCCAACGCGACACCATCGAGACATCGACCCCCGCCGCCCGCGCAAAATCCGCCTGCCGCCACTCCCGCCGGCGCATCTCGGCCAGCATCCATTCTTTATAGGAAGTCGCCTCTCCCACTCCACCCACGCCGCTGCCCCCCAACGTCCCCGATCGTGGCTCGCGCACATCATACGATGGCAATCCCGGCGAACCACGGCGTCGCGATGATGGCCGTCGTCCTACGCTGTGAAGTCAGGATGTTCCGGGGCAGCCAGTTCTACAGTCCCAGCGCGGTCTACGCGATCACGCCCACCACGGAGGTGGTCGCCAGTGCCGTGGGGCGAACTGCTTCCCAGCCGCTGTCGCGCTGGGAACTGCCGGTGCCTGTAGGACCGGGTCACGACGATGCGGAAGTGGAGGAAGTCTATGAGATAGACGACGATCCGGCGTGATTTGGGTCGGACCGGGACCATGGTGGGTGTTTGTGGCCGCCGATGGCGGGCATGGGCGTGTGGACGGCAGCGGCGCGCTCGGCCGACCAGCGGGCGGCCTCGGGGACGACGGGAGCGGGCGTTCCGCCCATGGGTTCGACCCCCGTCGCTGCTGCCGAACGAGGGAAGGCGCAGGGCGTTATTCATGAGGTGCAGCACTGACACCGCAGACGAGGCCCAGACCTGAAAATCGTCGAGTACGTCGGCCACGAGAAAGCGCCCCCGGGAATTGGAACGGAGGCGCTTCCACATGGATCCTGGCTGAGGGTCCGGTCGGCGGTCGGGAGGGAAGGGGTCTCCGCCGCCGGTGAACGTACACTGAGCATGATCCGTGCCAAGTAGGCAACGGGAGGCCGACGGTCTCTTGGGGCGGAGGCGGCGAGGGGAAGGAGGCTAAGCCTCCTTCCCCTCGCGTTGTCCGTCATATCGAAGACGGCGCTCTCGCTGCCGTGATCCCTGGATTCCTGAACGGCTAGAGGCCTTGCAAAATGCCGAGGATCTGGTTGAGCAGGCCGATGATCTGGGCCAGGGGCCCGCCCAATCCGCCGGCCAGCGAGCAGAGGAGATCGCCCAAGAGCCCGCCGGTCGGGTCGGCGGTGATGATCACGGCGATCGGTTCGAGCCCGTCCTCGCCGCCGCCGATCTGCACGTTGAGGCCGAGCAGGTTGAGGGAGATTGGGCCCAGCACGAGGTTGAGCACCTCGCACTCCAGTTGCTGGGCGCTGACGTCGCCGCCGCCAGTGTCGGCGATGCTCACGGGAACGCTCACGCCGCGCGTGACCTTATGTTGCTTGCCGTTCCTGGTCAGCGTGCCCTCCAGTTGGGCCAGGGCCTCGATCGACTCGCCGGCGCCCTCCTGGAACTTCTTGACCGTCAGCGTTCCGTCGAAGATCGCCTCGCCGGCGTCGTTCGTCCCGACGACGGGGACGCCCGCCAGCGGGTTGTCCTCGCCGCGGTTGCGCCGCGCCCGCTGCGCCCGCACCCGGCGGTTCTTGCGGTTCTTGCGCCTCGCCTCGACCTCGTTCAGTCCGACGGCGCCGACCGCCACGCCGGCTACGCCAACCCCGAGCAGGCGCAGGACTCCGCGCCGGCTCGCCGGGTCCGCCAAGCGGCGGCTGAGGTCGTCGATCTTTTCCTGGGACATGACGTGTTGCTCCTTGCGGGCCCGCTGGGCACCAACTAAACCGCGCCGCGGCTCCCGCCTCGCCGCCGACCGCCGGCGGCCTTCTCCGGGGTTTGGAACGCACACTACGTGCCATCGCTGCGGGGCGTCGGCGCCGGCGGTCTCGCGACCGAGGGACGTGCGGCGCACAGTCCGCACCGCGCTCGAAACACCACGCGCGCGACTCGGGTCATGCTGACGCGTGCTCCTAAAGACGGCGGGACACGCGATCCCCGCACGGTTTTGGTACGGCGGATGCATAGACCGGCGCCGGGTGCTCTGCGGGTCCCGACCGCCCTGGGCGCCGCCCACCTCTCAGGCGGTGTCCGCCCCAACCGCGGTCGGGCTGCGGAGCAGTCGCGTCCTTTGGCGTCGGTAGCGAGTGGAGCCGCCCCGTGCGACGTTTCGGGCCGCTGGCGGCCGCCGCCTGCGTACTCAGGCAAACCGTGCGCGACGAGTGGTCGGCGCAGGCGATGGAGTGGGGAGCCGCCCTTTCGTGCTACGCCGTCCTGTTCGAACAGACTGGCGCCGAGTGTTTGCAGCTAGCGACGAAGGGGCGTGCGTGGGCACGGTAGGGGCGAGGTGGCGTCGTCGTTCTTTGACGCATGAAGTCGGAACGTTTGTTCGTTCTGGTGGCTGTGCGTGGCAATACGCGCACAACTGCGGAACTCGGTGCGGGAGCGGCGCGAGGACACCTCGGACTCTCGGCAGTGGAGCGATGCCACGGACGATCTGCTCGTGAGCGCCGATGTGGCCGGCGGTGTCGACGGTGAGGAATGGGTCGTCGCGGTCACGCAAAGGTCAGTCGTCCTCCTCGCCAAGCGGACTCGGCGACGCCGGAGCGGCGCCAGGCACACGCTACCTGAGGTGGCCCGGAACGGCGGCTATACTCCGGCATGCTGAGCCGATACCCCACCCGGCAGTCTCCCGGAGGAGGGCCGTGACCGAGTGCCAGGGCTGCGGCGCCTGGAACGACGCCAGCCGCATCCTCTGCGTGCTCTGCGGCACCCCCTTGGCCGAAACCGACGAGTGGGACGCCGCCGCGGAGCTACCCCCGCTGCCGCCGCTGCCGGACGGCGGTCTACGCGCCTCCATGCCTACCTGGTTGCGCGACCCGCCAGTCGCCACGCCATCGCCTCCTCCCCGCGCAGACCAGGCGCCGGTCCTGTCCAGCGCCGAAACGGCAGCGCCCCTCGGCCCCCGCGCCGACCCGCGCACGTTTCTCTCCGACGACGATTTCCCGCGGTGGTTGCGCGACCTGGCAGCGCGGCGAGCGGAGGTGGAACGGTCCCCTGTCGAGATGGCAGCCGTTGTCGCAACGGCCGCCAGGCCCGACCCCCCCCTCGTCATGCCGCCGACGCCTGCCGACACCCCTGTCCCGGTTGCTCCAGAGAAATCGCCCATCATCGATGCCGCCCCGTCGCCCGCGCCGGAGCGTCTGCCTCCGGCCGAGGTGGCCGCGCGCGCGCCTGAAGACCGGCGGGGACGCGAGCCGTGGGAGACGCTCCTGCTCGCTGCGCTCTTCATCGGCGTGGTCGTGGCCGCGCTGTGGGCGCTCGTCGCCAACGGGGTTCTCGGCCCTGGCCTGTAGTGTGCATCGAGGCCATCGGCAGCGGCGGGGATTCCCCCCGATCGCCTCCGTTGTTATGCTACGGGTCCGGCCGGGGTCGTGGGGATAGGATTCCGGTCGGGGCACGGGTCGGGCGAGACACCCCGCAACGCGGGTTTTGGGGCAGGGGATGATGAGCAGCACGGCAGGCGTGGCCGCTCCGCGACACCGGCGCGGGCACGTGCACACGGCATGGTGGCGACGAGGATTGACGGCGGCCCTCGCCGCGCTGGTGCTGGGCGCACCGCTGGTCGGCCTGTCCGTGGCAGATCCGGTCCTAGCCCAGGACGACCCGCTGGCGCTGGCCACCGGCGAAGAGGTCGAGTTCGCCGCCATCTCCTTCCTCGGCAACGCCGAGCTGCCGCCGGCCATCGGCCAACCCGAGTTCGCCGTCTACATCGAGGAGACCGGGCACAGCCTGGGCGACGTCTTCCTCGATTACTGGCGCGCCACCGGAGAGGAGGCCATGTTCGGCCTCCCCATCTCGGAGCCCTTCGCCGCCCCCGACGGCTACTACTCCCAGGTCTTCGAGCGCGGCGTGCTGCAATACCTCCCCGCCATGGTCTGGACCGTCGAACCCTTCGTGCGGCCGATGCCGGTGGGGCGCCTCCTTATCCAGGAACGTTCGTCCGGGCTCGGCACCCACCCCGGCGGCAAGCGCCTGGGCGGCGGCAGTCGCGCCCCGGAGATGCGCCCGCTGACCCCTGACGACCCGCGCGTCGAGACCGCGGTGGCGGCCGGCGGGTTTTATGACGAGGTCACCGGACACACCGTCTCCGGCGCCTTCGTCGATTGGTACGTCGACCACGAGGGGGATTACTACCTCGGCTCGCCCCTCTCCGAAGTCGTCACCGAGGACGGGCTGCCCGCGCAGTGGTTCGAGGGCGGGTTGCTGATCGAGACCCCGGAAGGCGTACAACTCGCGTCCCTGGGCGAGAGGATGGCGGAACGGCTGGGGGTGAGCACCGCGCGTGTGCCGGCAAACGGCGTGCCCGCCTACGACGAAGCGCTCTTCGTGACGGCGCACAACCCGGCCCCGGTGGCCGGTCCCACCGCGCCCACCGGCCCCAAGCGCATCGAGGTCAGCATCGCCGAGCAGCGTGTGCGCGCCTACGAGGGGGAAACGCTGGTGCTGGACAGTTCCATCAGCACCGGCCTGCCGCCGAACGACACCGAGACCGGGCGCTTCCGAATCCGCTACAAGGTGCCGGTGGAGGACATGCGCGGCGCCACCGACGCCGAGGGCAACGTCGTCTGGGTGGTCGGCGACGGGGGCAAGGAGCCACCCGGCAGCATCCCCTACGGCGTGGCCGACGTGCCGTTCGTGATGTACGTCAACCTGGATGCTGAAGCGTTGCACGGGGCCTACTGGCACCAGAACTTTGGCCAGCGCATGAGCCACGGTTGCATCAACCTGCCCGTGCCGGTCGCCGAGTTTCTCTATGGCTGGGCGCCGCTGGGGACACCGGTGACGGTGTATTAGGGAGGCGGTTGCCTACGCCCAGAGTTTCAGACGAAATAGATCACGTCGTCGTCGAGGAGTTCCTTGGGGTCCGGCATGCCCGAAGCGCCAACCGTCCCGTCGGGGCGCAGATACCGATGCACCAAGGCGACTTTTCGCACCCCATCGAAATATGCGACCATCTGACTACGAGTTCCGACAGGTTCGGACTTCAGTGGGCAGGGGCGAACTTTCACGACGAGTTCCCGTAACTGCCCAGAATCGATACGGGTGGCCATCCGAGCATTGAATCGTCTGAGAATCTCCTGTTCGGATACGCGCCGCCGCGGAGCAACACCCCATGGCCCACTCCCTGACTCCAGCTATTCGCGACCACATTGTGGCCCTGCTGACTGACCAGATTACGCTGTTCGAGTTTCAGGACTGGCTTGTCGGGGCGACGTGGGACGTCGAGCAGCATGCCGACCCGGACGCGACCTATTTGGCCTATAGCAGCAAACTCGCCCTTGCCGAGCTCAGCCGGGGCGACATCAGCCAGGCCGCGTTCCAGGAGCGTTTGCGCGATCTCGTTGGCACGCCCGCTCCTTCCCGCTGACATCGTGTCAGGCAACGGTATCATCGATTGCGCCGGGGCGCGAGCCTCGGAATGGGTCCGTTTTGTCCGCCAGAAATGAGGATGTAACCATCGTGAGGCACGGCGCATGAGCTATCTGTTGTTTTGCCTGCGATCCGGCAATGTCATCACCGACTTTGCCAGCGAACGGGATGCGTGGGATGCCCTTCTTAGTTGGGCTCGCGACGATGGCCTGGACGCTCTAGCGGGGCTCTCCCTCATGCGCATCCAGGATGGCGACCCAACGCGGATCGCGATGGAAGACGAGCTGGTTTGCCGCGTTGCGGGCGAACTCGGGGAGGTGGAGGATCGCGCCTCCGAGAAACGATCAACAACGGTTGGCCGCGTGGCTCCCTGATCGATGGATATGCGTCGTTCGTACGTGGAAGTGTTCGATCTTCGGTCTGGGATCGTTGCCGCCAATTACGCCGATGAGAACGACGCGTGGGCAGCGTTGCGCCAAGCCGCGATGGAGCACGGTCTCGAGGAAATCGAAGGGTATGGGTTGTCACAGGCTCAGGACTGGCATGACACGCTCATCGCCTTGGAAGACGACCTCGTGCGCCGTGTTGCGCATGAGCTGGACCTGGAACCGTAAGCTGTGGCCAGCGAGTCTCGCCGCTAACTCAATGCCGCCTGGCCCACTGCCGCTGGGACAACGCGCCCCGCATGATTGCTCGCCCGCCAGCGCCAGGATTGCATTCTCCCCCTTTTCTGCGAAGATGGGCGCGGTTTCTCCACGTCTCGCCACGGCCCATCCGTGATCCCATCGGGCGAGGACCGCTTTGGACGCCGACCAGTTCGATCGCCTCAGCCGCACCGCCTCCGCCCGCCTCTCCCGGCGTGGCTTGACTGTCGTCACCGCCGCGACGCTCGCCATGATCGGCGCCGGGGACGCCAGCGCGAAACGGAAGAAACGGAAACGGAAGCGGCCCGCGCGAGCGTGCCCAACCCCCTGTGATGGCGCGTGCTGCGGTGCGAACCAGCAATGCGTCGACGGGCTTTGCTGCCCGGGCAGCCGCGCTTGCGCGGGAGTCTGCTGCCGCCGCGGCGAAACCTGCATCAACGACGATTTCTGCTGCGACAGCTCGCGGGCGTGCGGCACGATCTGCTGCGAGGACGACGAGCGCTGCGTCGACGGCCAGTGCTGTGGCGGGGAGTTTTGCGACGACGACGACGATTGCTGCACCGGCCTGACCTGCCTCAATACCACCTGCTGTCCCAGCGAGCGGGTCTGCGCAGGCTTCTGCTGCCTGGCTCACGAACGCTGTCTGGCGAGCGGCTGCTGTCACGAGGACGATCTCTGCGGCGATACGTGCTGCGATGTCGGCGACATGAAATGCGTCGCTGGCGCCTGCTGCCCGGAGGCCGGTGCGAATTGCGCCGGTCCCGCCGACTGTTGTCCGGGACTCGACTGCCTGGAGGGGGTGTGCTGCACCAGCGGGTCCATCTGCAACGGCGTCTGCTGCTCCCCGCGGGAACGCTGCGTCGACGGCCAGTGTTGTCCCGGCGATCTGGCCTGTGAGGAGGTCTGTTGCACGTTTCCCGCGGAAATCTGCTTCGATGGCGACTGTTGCCTCCGCGCTCGCGAGGGGTGCTCCACCAGCGAGCGTTGCTGCGGCGCGCTCGAGTGCCACAGCGGTCTCTGCTGCCCACCCAGCCGGATCTGTGGCCCGTTCTGCTGCCATCCCTTCGAGGACTGTGTCAACGACGTGTGCGAACCGCGCGCGCCGAGCCAGGGAGCCAAGAACCCGTAGCCAGCGTATCGCGACGCCAAGTCAAAGCCGTTCAGCCAGTGCATACGCCACGACCGCGGGAATCTGCCTCCTGTGTCCGAGTTGGTCCAGAAATGAGCGCCATTGAGCCCACCGATGACGGTTTCCTGACGGTTCTGGTTTCCGTTCTCGCATCGCTTTGAGGCTGCCCCCGTCGTCCGCAGGCAGATTTACCGCAACCGGGAACCTCGCTCACGCGTTATTAACCTGGAACCGCTGGCGGGGGTTTACCCGCCGGCCTCCGGGAGGGAACGTCGTGGATCAAGACCGGGAATCTTGCCGCCTTTCGCTTCCAACCAAGCTCCGCATCAGCCGCCGCGAGCTGCTTTCCCGCCTCGTTGCCCTCCCCGCCGCGCTCGGATCAGTCACCCTCGTCGCCTCCGAATCGACCGAGGCCAGAAAGAAGCGGCGCAAGCACTCACGCAAGCGACGCGGCAGGAACCGCGGTGGTGGAGGCAACGGCGGCGACAACGGGGGTGGCAGCGACTCCCCCGACGCCGAGGAGCGCGCGTTCCTCGCCCTGATCAACAACCACCGCCGCGCAAACAACCGCTCCGAACTCCGTTTGCACAACCAGCTCGGCGTGGCCGCGGAGCGCCACTCTCAGGACCAGGCCAATCGCAATCGGGGCGGCCACGACGGCTCCGACGGCTCGAACGCCGGCCAGCGCATCACACGCGCCGGCTACGACTGGCGCGCCTGGGGCGAGAACGTCTTCTGGAGCAAACCCGACGGCTCCGCGCAAGCCGCCTTCACCTGGTGGAAAAACAGCCCCGGCCACAACGCCAACATGCTCAGCCGGGATTTCACCGAGATCGGTATCGGCCGCGCCCGGAGCGATTCGGGGTGGTGGTACTGGACCACCACGTTCGGTCGCCGTTAGCCAGCCGCGCCATCCACCGCAACCGCGACCGCTCCCCGCGCGTTCCTGACCCTGAACCGTCGCCGGGCCTGCCGCGCCCCGGCCACCGGGAGGGATCATCGTGAATCAGACATCCGAGCCGGGCGATCGTGCGCCGTCGGCCCTGTTCGAGGTGAGCCGCCGTGTCTTCCTGACCCGCCTCGCCGCCCTGCCCGCCGCTTTGGGCATCACCACCTTTATCGCCAGCGCCGAGGATTCCGAGGCCAGGAAGAAAAAGAACAAAAAGCGCAAGAAGCGAGGCGGCAAAAAGAAGGGTAACGGCGGGGGCGGCTATAACCCCGATAGCGAAGAGCGCAAGTTCCTCGACCTGATCAACGACTACCGCCGCCGCAACGGCGCCGGCAACCTGTCATTGCACAATAGCCTCGGGGGCGCCGCCGAAGCCCACTCCCGCGACATGGCGAAGAAGAACTTTTTCCGGCACTCCAAGACCGCCAAGCTTGTCGAGCAGCACGGGTACAAGAATTGGAAGGCCATCGGCGAGAACATCGCCGCCGGCCAGAAAACGGCCAACGAGGTCTTCGAGGACTGGCGCAAGAGCAACGACCACGACAAGAATATGCGCAACAAGACTTTCACCGAGATCGGTATCGGCCGCGCCTACAAGAAGAGTTCCAAATACGGCTGGTACTGGACCACCACGTTCGGGGACCGGTAGACGCGGGTGTCAGGGTGTCAGGGTGATGGGGTGATGGGGTGATGGGGTGATGGGGGTTTTGGGCTACGGCTGAATTGGGCTTGCTACCATTGGGCCACGAAGGAGTCGCCCAATGGCCATCCAGCTTTCCCCGGAAATCGAAGCCCGCATTCAGCAGAAAGTCGCAGCAGGAGCCTTCCCCGACGCGGATGAAGTGATCCGGGAAGCGATGCGCTTGCTGGATGAGCAGGAGCGCCAGCTCGACGAGCTTCGCGCCAAGCTGCAAATCGGTCTCGACCAGCTCGACCGGGGCGAAAGCGCGCCTTTTACCCCCGAGCTCGTCGAGCAGATGCGATGCGAAGCCGAGAACCGCTTGCGGCGCGGGGAGCGGCCCAATCCTGATGTCTGCCCCTGATCCACCCTCACCCCAACCGCCGCCACACCCAGAGGGTACCCGGTACCCGGCCCTGTGCGCAGGGCGAGCGGCTTTTGTCCGCGCCGCCGCACGAGGCACGTGCTCCTTTCGCCCTTCGCAAAGGGAGAAGGGCTGGGGATGAGGGTCGTTCACCGCGGGTCCAATCCCATGTCCACCCCCGGCCGGGTGTCGTCGCTCGGGGCGCCGGCCGCCAGCCACTCCCGAAAGCCCCCGGAGGCCAGGGCAAACTGCCACTCGTCCCAGACCTGCATCGCCATCGCCCGCGTCGCCCCGGTTACCCCTCCGGAGGCATGCACCCGCGCAAACAGCCACGCCTCGAACTCGTCCGGGTCCGGGTCGTCGGCCACCGCCGCTTCCAGCAGCTCGCGCCTGACCTCCATGCCCAGCGCATCCGGGGTCGTGTTCCGCTTGCGCCGCTTCCGCCGCCCCTCCGCGGCATCCGTTGCGTGCAAGAGTTGTTGGCAGATCATCGCCGGTCGGAGTGCCGACATCGCTTACGCTCCAACGAGGGTGACAGGGTTTCAGGCTGTCTGGGTGGCAGGAGAGTGTTTACCCCGACACCCCGTCACCCAGACACCCCGTCACCCTTGAACGCCGCTTCCTCCTCGGCCAGGTCGTCCTCCCGCGTGCGCGCCGCCACGTAGGCTCCGATGGTGAGCAGGATCAGCGGCCCCAGCGTGATGCAGAAGACCACGCTCAGCAACCCCGCGTCCTCCGGCCGCGCCCGCAGCAGGATGACCACCCCAAAGATGGCCACCACCACCAGCAACACCAGCGCCCATAGCGCCGCGGCCGAGGTGACGCAACCCCGGGCATTGGTGTTGATGTCCGGCGGCCGGAAACGGGCCGGCATGGGAGAACCCGGAGCCGCCAGTTCCGCCACCGCGTCCGCCGCCCGCACGTACCCCAACCGCCCATACGGCAGCCGGATGCGCACCCAATCGACCGGCGCCGCCGCGTCCTCGACGATCTCCAGCTCCCCGCCCGAGGGCAGGATCTCGATCAGCCGTGCCGCCGGGTCGGGCCGCTCGAAGACGCGCAGTCCTTCGCTGGCGTGGAAAGCGTCGACCAGCGTCGTGCCGCAGGCCGCGCAGTAGTGGTTCGAGGCCGGATTGAGCGCGCCGCACAACCCGCAGTAGATGACGGTCGAGCCCGCGGCCCCCGTCCCCTCGTCCCATTCCCTGCGCTGCCCGGTTCCCGCATCACCCGCCATCGATCACCCGCCACCCGCCACCCGGCACCTGACACCCGACACCCTCGCCGCACCTCACACCCTACCACCCCATTCCCCCGTTACCCCACCTTGACGTTCCACACCCCGGTCGGGGATGCTCCCGCGGCGCCCACGGCGACACCGGGGGGACGACGAGCGAGGAGTGACGGGTGAGCGAACGGGAACCGGATCATCAGGCAGGCGACGAGGAACGCGCCCTCCGCTGCGCGGCCTGCGGCACACCCTACCGCGCTGGAGACCGCTTTTGCGCCCAGTGCGGTGCGTCCCTCTCGGTGCCGGACCCGGCCCACCCCGAATCCGCGCCGAACGAGGAACATGCCGAAGATCACCCCCAGGAGCAGGCCGCCTGGGTGCTGGGTGCCCGCCCCGTGGCCGTCATCGTGGGTGGTATCGCCCTGCTCCTGCTAGCCGTGCTGCTGCTGGCCATCGGCCAGCGCGACGACACCGGCACCATCGTCATGCTCTCCATCTGCACCGCCCCGCTCGGGCTGCTCATCCTCGTCGTCGGCATTGCCCGTTTTGTCGCTGGTGCAGGGCGAGCGAGCAGGGAATCATGAGCAGGAGATTCCGCACCCGGGGCCACGCTCGCATGCGAAAAGTTCGCTTTCGGTTGAGTCGGCTCGCCGGTTTCGAACCCGTTGACGTGATACGATTTGGCGAGCAATCATTCGGATGCAGAATAACGTCGGGGCACAAATGGCCTCCTTCGTCGATTACTACCGCACCCTCGGCGTCCATCGCCATGCCGAGCAGGCGGTCATCGAAGCCGCCTACCGGGCCTTGGCGCGCCGCTATCACCCCGACCTAAATCCCGGCGATCAATCCGCCAACGCCCGACTGAGGCGCATAAACGACGCGTATGTGGAACTCTCCGATCCCGCCAAGCGGCGGGCGTACGACCTCATGTGGGACGCGCACCACGCCGCGGCTTCCCCACCACCGAAGCCGCCGACATCGGGCACGCAACAATCGACCAAGACAAAGTCCCCACAGTCTCCGCCGCCACCACCGGCCGCTTCACCGCGCAAGTCGGGGCGGCCTTGGTTCGTCAATGTCATCGGGTTCGTATTCGTCATCGTGTTGCTCCGCGCGGGCGCCGGGATGGTGGGCGACCCCTCCGCACCCACAGTTTCGCGACCAGCGCAGCCAACGGCGCCCGCGCGTACGCCGACAGCCACTGCTTTCGCCCCCGCGCTTGATTTTGAGCAGCAAGGCTCCATCGATTTATCGGCTCCCTCAGTTCCGACACCGGCATCGACACGCTGGGGGTTCGTCGAATCCTTCGGGGCAGCCTCAATGTGGGAGAGCCAAGATACCGAGTGGGCCGAGTCCTACGTCAACGCCAACGGGCTGGTAGTGACGATCAAGGCACCGGGTGGCTTTGATGGGTATATCTACGACGCGATGGCGTCGGGGGAAAGAGATGTCGCATTTGGCATCGTCGTTGACAGGATCGAAGGATGGGGAGAAATCAATCTCATCCTGCGTGGCGCGAGCGGGGCGCCAGAATGGTTCTTCGCCGTGGATCCCGTTGCGCGCGAGTGGAGTCTCTACCGAACGAGTGACACGACCAGCCAGTTTTTCTACTGGGTCGAGCCCCGACCGTTTGGAGCAATCACTCTAGGAGCCCTTCGTTACATGGAGGTACGAGTCACCGATGGAATTCCGGCGTTGTTTATCAACGGCGTGGATGTGGTCCGGCCGACTGGGATCGCAATGCCCGATATGCCGGGAAGTCTCGTGTTCGGAATAGGTGCAGGGATCAACCCCGAGAGCCTCACTGGATCGGGGGCCTCGTTCTCAGTGACATTCGATAGAGTGGAGTTGCGAGAGCTGTGAACCGGCCCGTGGTCAAAGATCTGGCATCGTATTGAACCCGTCGTCTAACCACGAGGGCCAACCTTCAGACCTCAACGCAAGCGTTAGCCAAACGGCTCCCCCCACCGCTCCCGGTGCGCGATCTCCGCCAGCGGCTTGCGCGTCTTCTTCCCCTGTCCGGCAGGTTTGGCCGGGTAGCCGAAGGGCACGACCGCCACCACGTCCAGATCCTCCGGAATGCCGAGGAACTGCTTGACCTCCTCCATCGACCCGAAACCGACCCAGTTGCCGCCAACGCCCTCTCCCCAGGCCGCCAGCAGCATGTTCTGAATGGCGCGGCTGCCGTCCGCGACCCGCTTCCTCTCCACCACCACGACGATGGCCAGCGGCGCCCCCGCGATGTACGGCCCGCTCGTCAGGGCTCCGGCGAGCTGACGCAGCGTCTCCGGATCCTGCACGACCACGAAATGCCACGGCTGCTTGTTCCCCGAGCTGCCGGAGAGACGCCCCGCTTCCAGAATGCGGGCGAGCACCTCGTCCGGAATGGGCCGCTGCTCATACTCACGCACGGCCAGCAGGGTGCGAATTGCTTCGAACACGTCCATGACCCGCTCCCCTCCCGCCTCCCGCCTTCCGCCTCACGGCCTCCGGAACGGCGCGGGGCTTTTGGCAAGTGTCTCCCACTGCGGCCCGTCGTGCCCGAACAGGACAAACGCCCCAGGCTCCTCCGCCAGCGCCAGCAGCCGATCACGCGACCCCGCCGCCGCCTCCGCATCCGGGTACCACGGGCCGAAGCCGGCCGGGTCAACCCGCTCGGCGTGCTCCGCCAACGCGATGGCGTCGATGGCCAGCACCACCGGCCCGCCGACCGCATCGACAAACAGCGACTGCAGTCCAACCACGTGCCCCGGTGTGGGAATCACCGATAGCCCCGGCTCGATCTCCGTTTCGCCGTCGACCGGGGCGTAGTCGATTCCGGGCAGATCCCACAATGCGGAATCGAACCGCGCATCGCCGCGGGCGAATTCGAGGTGATCGCGCTGCACCAATGAGGTGATCCCCGCTTCGGCGAACAGATCGTGCCGGCCGCAGTGGTCGAAATCAAAATGGGTCGAGACCAGCAGATCGATGTCTCCCGGGGCGATATCCAACTCCGCCAACCGCCGCGCGAGGTCGTCCTCGGCGCGGGTGTTGTTGAGCAATGGCGACCAGGGCGCGGCCGTCTCCTGCCCGATCAGCGCCGCGGGATTTCCGGTGTCGACCAGGATGGTTTGCCCGCCGGCGGTGCGGACCAGGTAGCCAGGAACCTGCCCGTAATGCTTCTCCCCCGCCTCGTCAAGCCATCCCATCCGCCCGAGATGCAGAAGATAGAGTTCGTGCTTCGCCATTCCGCTCAAACCCCCTTACGCCACCCGCTGCGCGGCGATACGCTCCGCCGTCTCCGGCGACAGGGATCGTTGGGCGCGCTTGAGGTCATACCGGGTCTGCAAATTGATCCAGAACTCGGGACCGGTCCCAAAGAAGAGCCCGAGCCGGAGCGCCGTGTCGGCACTGATCCGCCGGCGATTATGGATGATCTCCGCGATGCGGTTTGGCGAGATGCCAAGCGCTCGGGCCAACTGCGCCTGGGACAGGTTGAATCCGGCGAGAAACTCCTCCCTCGGCCAGGATTTCTCCCGGTGTTACTGGAGCGAACTCAGCCTGTTCGTTTATGTCCATCGCCATGACTCACTCCTCGCTCACCACGACGCAGTCTAGCCAATCGTCAGCAGCCGGTAGCCGACAGCCCGCTACTTCGTCCGCAGCAAACGCAACCCGTTGAGCACCACGATGACCGTGCTCTGCCGGCTACACGCGCTTCTAACGTCAAGGCAAGAGTGCCAGTGAATGTTCCGTCCCAGTACCCCTGCTCCTAGCCATTAACCACAAATTCCCTCAGCGGTTGAAGTCCCGCCAAGAGCAATGCTTCCGCCGTCAAGTCCATTTCTTTGGTTGGAGGAACAAACACTATGACCCCGTCGCGGCCACGAGACAGCAGCACGCGATAGCTGTTGATTCGGAGTTGATGAGGGTTCTTCGCCGTTGAACGTGGCTGTGGAAGGCTTTCCCATCTAGCTCCAGACCAAATCATGTCGTCACCCCAACAAACAATCGGCAGGTCAAGCTCCAATCCCTGGCATTCAAACTCGCGAGCTGTATCCCCAAACTTACAGCACGAACTCCTAGAGTCAGGAGGATCGTTGTACCAGTTGCCAATTCGCGTTTTCAGGTTGCGGGCCCAACTCCAGTCGACCCTGATCCCGTACGGCTCGAGATTCTTGGCCTTATTTGAGGCGATGAGCCCAAAACGCTTCTCTGGTTGATCCGAGTAGCGGGTCCGTGCGTAATTCTTCGCTTGCTCAAGATCGCGGGTTATGTACGCGTCAAATCCCTGTTGATCAAAGCTCCTCGCTAGTTCAGCGGCCTTCCCAAGGTGGCCACTGAGAAT
The DNA here is from genome assembly GCA_963762985.1 of uncultured Chloroflexia bacterium. Taxonomy (GTDB): domain Bacteria; phylum Chloroflexota; class Chloroflexia; order Thermomicrobiales; family UBA6265; genus JACCXM01. The sequence continues at coordinate 1,756 of CAVXMK010000016.1, read as the reverse complement.
TGCTGCTACCCAGTCCTGAACATCCTCTGCGAGATGTGTCCGAAGCGAAGCGGTCAAGTCCAACCAGTCGTTGGGGATCACCTGAACTGCATCTGGAAACTTTGATGCGAGACGACTAGGACAATGAACTGTCCAGTCGCCGCCTACCTGGCGAATTGCATCATTCCACTGCTCAAGGCCCGACTCCTCGCCGAGGTGAATTTCTTGTCCTTCTCCAATAAGGCCCACCAACATTGCCCACGAGCCCACTTGCTGTCCAAGGCGTACGAACTCCTCTGGCTCGGATTTTCCTTCCGGGCGTTTGCGCCGTACTTGATGCTGATCCCAAGCCCGTTGCGCCTCGTCGTAGACCCAGATATGTTCGCGCGGGATTCGATGGGTGTTGCCGCCGTATTGCTCCAGGAAGCGATGGACATCTTGCACAAACACCCTGCTCTTCAGTGCATGTTGAAGAACAGACACCAGAGGGGCATTGCCGGACAAGAACACTGCGCTTGGTGAATCCTTTTGGCTATCTCCATGCGCCGAATAGACGAACTGCAGCCCAACTAGCGTCTTACCTGCTCCAGGAACGCCAGTTACTAGTGCCAACTCCGGCGAGGAGTTTTGACATGCGGTATTCTGAGCGGCATGCAAGCCCCACTGTTCGTGCGTCCGCCCACCGAGGAGGAGCGGCAGGTCCTGGCGGCCGGTCTGCGCTCCGGGGAGGCCTTCACCTTGCGCCGCAGCCAGATCGTGCTGGCCAGCGCCCGCGGCGAGCGGGCGCCGGCCATCGCCCGCGCCCTGGGCTGTACCGGCCAGACGGTGCGCAATGCCATCCGCGCCTTCGACCGGGACGGCACGGCGGCGCTGGTGGAAGGCTCCTCCCGCCCCCACACCCTCCACGTCGCCTTCGATGCGGCGGGAGCCGAGCGGCTGCGGGCACTGCTCCATCGCTCCCCGCGCGACTTCGGCCACCCCACCAGCGTCTGGACCCTGGAACTGGCGGCGGACGTGGCGTTTGCCGAGGGACTCACCGTTCGCCGCGTCAGCGACGAAACCGTACGCGCCACGCTGAACCGGCTCGGCATCCGCTGGCGCCGCGCCAAGGACTGGATCACCAGCCCCGACCCGGCGTACGCCCAAAAAAAGTCCGTCGCGACCGCTTGATCGCGCTGGCCCAGCAGCGTCCCGACTGGGCGGTAGGGTTCCAGGACGAGACGTGGTGGAGCCGGCTGGCCCGCCCCGCGTTGCACGCCTGGACCGCGGCGGAGCCGCTGCGGCTGGTAGCGCAGACCGTGCCCAAACACGACCCCGACCCCAAGGCGTTGGCCTGCTATGGGCTGCTGGTACGACCGGGGAACGCCGCGCCGGAGGATCTCTGGCTGCGCTTCGTGGAGGAGCGCCCGATCAGCCCGCTGACCACCGCGTTCCTGGCGTGGTGTTGTGACCGGTTGGCGGGGACGGGGATCACGACCTTGGCGCTGGTCTGGGACAACGCGCCGTGGCATGTGAGCCAGGCGGTGCGCCGCTGGCTGCGGGACCACAACCAGCGGGCGCACCGTGAGGGTGGCGTCCGCCTCGTGCCCTGCTGGCTGCCGACCAAAAGCCCCTGGCTCAACCCCATCGAGCCGCACTGGGTCCATGGCAAGCGGCGGGTGGTCGAGCCGACGCGCCTGCTGACCGCCGCCGAACTGGAGGCACGCGTCTGTGCCGCCTTCGATTGCCCACTCGCCGATCATCTCGCCATCCCCAAAGAGGTCGCCTGATTATGCAC
>CAVXMK010000015.1:0-684990 GCA_963762985.1 uncultured Chloroflexia bacterium | reverse complement strand
TGAAGACGCGCGTACGCACAGCTTTCTCTTGCATGCGGAGTCGGCAAAATCCCCTCGCCGTCGGCGTCTGCTTTGCGTGCGTGGGCATCAGCTCTCACGAGGCGATCGCCGTAGGTGATCTCCTGATGGTGGTAGCTATGCCAGAAGCGTTCGGGGATGTGCCGCTCCTGCCAGGCGTTGGCGCGTTCGTTGGCGTGGCGTTCGATGCGAACCGCTAGCTCGAGCGAGGCGACGAACCGGGACGGGCATGAGGTCCTCCACATCTGGCGCTTCCGTTGTTGTCAGTCAGCGACTCAGCCAACCCCGTCGGCCCGTTGCAGTTGCCACTACAACACGAGCACACAACGACCGGAGGACCACCTGCGTGATCTCCCGGTCGCGTGTCGGTGAACGATTGAGACGGGATCGCCTAGAGGGCGAGGGGGAAGGTGATATCGAGGTAATCGGCTTGTTTGGGGTTGGTGCAGCTGCCGTTGCCCGCGTTGCCCGAAAACACCTGCTTGCTCTGCCCGGTCTCCAGGCAGTGCAGCCACAGGGGCGAGAACGAGCGGCATCCGCCGTAATCGGTGGCCCGCACCCGCACCAGGTCCCCCGGCTTGCCCGGGTTGAAGACCGCACTGTGCGTGCTGGCCTGGCCCGAGTTGTCGTTGAGCAAGAAGGTCCCGGTCGTGACGTTGAGGATGCTGCCATCGTCATCGATCGTGATCGGGTCGCTCGCTTTCGCTCCCCCCGAGAGGACATAGGTGGTGCAGACGGCCGGCTGCGGTTGCGGCTGCGGCTGCGGCTTGGGCGGATCGACGATGGGGCAGGGACCGACCGTGGCCCCCGGATACGCCGTCTGGTAGCCCTTCTTCTTCACGGTGCGGGTCTGGTTCTGGTAGCAGATGGTGATCGTCTTGCCCTTCTTGCCCTGGGCCGACGTGCCCTGCTCGCTGCCGCCTTGCCCTTCCCCTTGCCGTGACCCTGGACCTTGGCCTTGCCGTGGCTCTTCCCCTTGGCCAGGCTCTCCCCGCCCAGGACCAGTCCCGCACCCATCGCGGCCGCTCCTCCGAGGAGGCGGAAGACCCCCCGGCGGGTGGAGACCGCCCCCAGCTCCCGCACGATCCCGTCGAAAACCACCGTGTGCATCGCGTGACTCCCTTCTGTCGCTGGACTCCTGCCATCAGGACCTCCCTGCTTGGCCGTCTCTATCCTGCGGCCAGGAGGAGCTACGGGCAGTTCCCGGCGACACGCGGCAGCGGTGTGCTGCGACACAGGGGACCAGGGCTGACTCGGCATGCTCCGCCCGCCCGGCTCGCCTCGTGATCCGGACTCGCGCCGGGAATGGCGGTACGATCCCGAGATCTTTCCGCTTATCAGCACGGAAGAGGGAGAGTCTCCATGCTCCGTCCAGCTTTGATGCTCGTCCTGATGCTGTCCTTGAGTACCCTCTCGCTGCCCCCGGCCGCTGCTCAACCCGCGACCCCGGTCGCGGACCCCTTTGGTCCGGCTCCTGAGGAGTGTCAGGTTGAGCCACGCTCAATGGACGACCTGCAGGTGATCCTTAGCACCGCGGCCGGAAGCCCGACTCTGCGTGCCGTTGAGGCGACTCCGGGCAGTGTCCCGCAGCCGCGCACCCTCGAGCTGCCAGACGGCGTGCCTGCTGACGCGGCAACGGCTGCGGCGGTCACCGCTACGGCGCGGCACGTGATTGCCTGCCGCAATGCGCTCGACATCGCGCGCTCCCTGGCCCTCTTCAGTGCCGACGCTATCCACCACGACCCGGGCCTTTTCCGGCTCGCGACAGCCGTGGCGGCCGGGGAGTTCTCCACGCCCTCGCCGGAGCCGTACCCCGCAGACCAGTGGCTCCACTTTGCGGGCCTGTTCCACGTCCGTGTGCTGCCCGATGGTCGGGTGGCGGCAGTGGCGCCTCCCGGTTTTATGGGTCTCCCGGAGCTTTACCTCTTTGTGTGCGAAGGCGACCGCTGGCTGATCGATGACCGGGCTCCCCTCGCCGGACCGCACGCTGATGCCGGTGTCGTCGGCGCCACCTTTACAGGGGAACACGCGGTCGTCGACGTGAACCTGCCTGCCGTCGGCGGGTACGGCTATGGCCTCGAATGGGGTCCGGAGTGGTCCGCGCTCGTCACCCCGGAGATCGCCACCACCCCAGGCATTGTGGCGTTGACCAATGGGGTCAGCCTCGTCGTTCTGGGCGTCCCCCTTGCCGACCCGGACAGCGACTTGGCCGCCTGCGTGACTCCACTCCCCGCGAATCTGGCGGCCGATGTCGAGTCACTGGCGTTGGGCGAGGCCGCCAGCGGACTGGCACACGACCTGGTGCCCGTGGTCGATGCTGACGGGCACCCGGTGCGGGGGGAGGACCCGCGGCGGGCCTTCGCCCTCTACGAGAGTACCGATCCCTCTGACGGAACCGCGACCGCGACCGAGCCGTACCGGCTCTATCTCGAATGTCGGGTCATGGCTGGTGGTTCATGGGTGCTGCGGATGATGCACCTCGTGCCGGCTGCCGCCTATGAGACCGAGGTCCCGGCTCGGGACCGGTTGCTGGCGGCGCTTGTGGGCTGATCGAATGGCCAGCGATGCACCGGTGCGCGGATGCCGCGGGGTTCCCTGCCTCCCCGTTCGCGATCACCGTGGTGTCCGTGTGTCGCACAACACAGCCATGCCGTGTTCCCACGAACGACTCGTCGGCCTCGTCGGCCTCAGGATGGATTCCATCGCTCAGGGAAGCTCTGACGACCGGCGTTCATCACTGGGAGGAGTGACGATGACCCCCAACCTCACCATTGGGTACATGGCCGAGCAGACCAACCGGGAACGACTCGATAGCGTCGCGGCCCGTGGCTGGATGGTCGACAAGGCAGCCGCGATCCGCTCCCGCGGCAGCCGATCCGCTCCGTTGTCGGCAACGATTGGCGCGGCGCTCGTCCGGCTCGGCCAGCGACTCCAGGGGATGCCGCTGACGGCCGGCACCCCGGTCAATCTGGCTGATCCGGTGAAGGCGGCAACGCTTCCCGCACCACCCACTGTCTCTGTCCGGATTGCGCGACCTCATAACCAGGTGGCACGGGCTATGCACTGACGATGTCCGAGTGCTGGCGTCCCTCCTGACTGCGATCCCCCACGACTCGCTCTCCCGTACGACCACCTCACCCGAATGGGCGCGCAGCAAAGCGTGGTGCTGGCGTGAACGGAAGCGCATAGCGGAGCAGGTCGACACGGCGTAGGGTCGCGGCGCGTCTCGGAAAGGGGTACGCGGATCGCCACAGCGCCGGCGGTGACCTGTCTTCAGAATGGAGTTACCCCCGGCCACGGCTCGGGTGAGCACCGTTCGGCGAGTAAGACCCAGCGATCCGCGCACCTCTACGATATCGCCTCACGGCAGTGTGTCCATTTACTGATGGTGACCGGGTTGGTTCCGGTCGTGCTGCACGGGGCTGGCCCCTGGCGATGGAAGCCCAACCAAACCAAAAACGGCCCGATCCCCTGCTCCGGGAACATCATCCACACCAGACACCAGGCTAGGACTTCCTCTGGCGTTCTCCCGGAGAAGTCCTGTTTCTCGGGAGAGTGCAGCGTCACGACCCAGCCGGCATGGTCGACATCCCAGGAGCAATACCCACGGCGCTCGGCAATCGCTCTCCGGAGGGCATCCTGGAGGGCACGGCCTTCAAGCGTGGGATCGACGCCAGCCTGAGCGACGGCGCCGGTGGCACCCGAAGGGTCATCCGGCGCAAGCACTGGGGGCATCGGTTCGCTGCTCCACCCATGCCACTCTCACGAGACGAGAGCCCTATCTATTGCGGCGATCGTCATGGCCTGCCGTGGCCTATCTGGTACGGCCTACCCGTCGCGGCACGACCGCATCGACCTCTTCCAGCCGGCTGCGGGCTCGATCGATCGCCTCCCTCGCCAGATCGAAGGAGCGGTCGTTGTCGTCGAGCACCCCGGTGCGCAGATGCAGCCCCGCAGTGCTCAACTCATCGACCACGTCGAGCCAATTTCCATGCGCATCGGCATATTTCCCGGGGGCAACGATCGTGCGCCCGGATTCGCGCAGGGCGTCGACGATGGCGAACGGCGCCAGGACATCGATCCGCCATTCCTCATCGTCCCGATCCTGCGCCTCCAGCAGCCGCGTGACCTCTTGCAGAACCCAGTCGGCATGACGCCGCATGATGGTCAGGGCACCGACGTACTGGGGAAGCGAGGTGCGAGCCGCCTGGACGGACGTGCCCTGACTGAGTGCCACGCTGGTCGACAGCGCGGCAGCGGACGATGCGGTGAACACCAGTCTCCGACGATTCATTTCTGCCTCTCGTTCTCATGCCTCATTGTCAGCTCCATTGCTGAGTATCGATACCTCGTTCCATGATGGACGCTTACTGCCCCTTGCGCTTCTGTTCTTAGTTTCCGGATGCTCCGCTCGTATCGATCTCGCTCGCTGCCGCCATCCCGGCCGCGGGCCTACAGGCAAGTCGTACCGGCTGCGGCCCCCGCGCAGTCGCCGTTCACCTTGCAACACGTCGCGTTTGGCGGGCAGCAGCCAGCAGTGAGCGTGGCGCCACAACAGAAGTACCGATCGGGACAGCAATCACCCCGATCGTTCGGGAAACAATACTTCGGAAATCCAGCCGGACAGTGATAGGACGCCCGACCCACTTTGCAACAGTTGGGGTATGCCTCGTTCTTCCATCCACCATTTGGGCAGCACTCCGCCCCATTCGGCGTCAGCCACGAGACGGTTCGCGTGGCCCTGCGCACTGTGGGAGCCGCCGACGTCGAGGGTGGGCTTGCGTGCCGACTGATGCGTCCCTCGCCGCAAAAGACGCCGTCACGGAGAAGATGCAGTCACCAGCGTTGCTTAGGAAGCAGACCGTGGTTCCGAGCAGTCGGAGGCCGAATCCGCGATCAGGGCCCGCACCCGCTCGGCCGTCGCGGGCTTGGCGAACCAGAATCCCTGCGCCCGATCCCCGCCGAGACTCGCGCGCGATAGCCGCCTGCTCGGCCGTCTCGATACCCTCGACCGTGACGTGCATGCCGTAGGCATGGGCCACGTCGGTGATCGCCCGCACGATCGCCCGCTCGCCCGGGTCCGAGGCCAGCCGGAGCACGAACGAGCGGTCCACCTTCAGTGCGTGGGCGTTCGAGTTCCCGGAAGTAGCCGAGCGAGGAGGCCCCGGACCCGAAGTCGTCGATCGCAAGCTCCAGCCCGAGCGCGCGCAGGCCTCGCAGCGTTGCCGACGTCGCCCGCAGCTCCTCGACCAGCACCTGCTCCGACACCTCCAGCTGGAGGCGCTCGGGCGCCAGCCCCGTGGTGGCCAGGATCCGGGCCACTTGCTGCGACGAACCCGGGCCGGCGCAACTGCCGCGCCCCGACGTTGACGCTGACCACCGGCGCGTCGCCCGGTCGCGGCATCTGCCCACCGTGCCGCCTCGCGGCAGGCCTGCTCCAGGACCCACGCCCCGATGGGCACGATCAGCCCCGTTTCCTCCGCGAGCGGCACGAAGGCCTCCGGCGGGACCGGCCCGCGCTGCGGGTGGTCCCAGCGCGCCAGCGCTTCGACGGCGACCACCTCGCTCGGTCGCCAGGTCCACCACGGGCTGGTACGCCACCCCCAGCTCCCCGGCCTCGAGCGCGCTCCGGAGGTCCAGCTCCAGCTCGAAGCGCGCGAGCGCTTCGGCCGCCATCCCCGGATCGTAGACGACGGCCAGCCCGCCTCCCGCGTCCTTGGCGCGGTAGAGCGCGACGTCCGCCGCCTTCAGCAGCTCTCCCGGCGTCGCGCCATGGGCGGGTCCGAGGGCGATGCCGATGCTGGCGCCGCCGGCGACCTCGCGCCCGGCGACGTCCACCGGCTCCGCCATCGCTGCCAGGATGCGATCAGCCGTCGCTGTCGCCGCCTCCGCGTCCACCTCCTCCAGCAGCACCGTGAACTCGTCGCCGCCGAACCGGGCGACCGTTTCGCCCCGGTCCAGGCAGGACACCAGCCGCCGGGCAACGGCGACCAATTGCTGGTCGCCGACCTCGTGGCCGAGGCTGTCGTTGACGATCTTGAACCCGTCCAGGTCGAGGAGCAGCACGCCGACGCTTCGCCCGTTCGAGCGAGCCCGCCGCAAGGCGGCCTCGAGCAGGTCGGTGAACCGGGCGCGGTTGGGCAGTCCGGTCAGCGGGTCGTGGAAGGCCTGATGGGCCAGCCGGGCCTCCGCCTCCCTGCGCTCAGTGACGTCGCGGGCGTTGACGACGATCCCGCCCACGCTCGGATCGGCCAGGAGGTTGGTGACCGTGGCCTCGACCCAGCGCCACGAGCCGTCTCGGTGGCGGGCTCGGTAGTCGACGAGCCGCCTGCGCCCCCGGCGTTTCCGCCACCTCGGCGAGGACGCGCCGGGCCCGCGGCGCGTCACTCGGGGTGGAGCGAGGGCGACGAAGCTCCTCGCCGATCAGGTCCTCGGGCCGGAAGCCGAGCACCCGCTCGATGGCCGGGCTCACGTAGCGGTGCCTGCCGTCGGCATCGAGGACGGAGACGATGTCGGCGGCGTGCTGGACCAGCGAGCGGAAGCGCGCCTCGCTTGCACTGAGCTCGGCGTAGAGCCGCGCCCGCCCGATCGCGACGTTGACGTGCTCGCTGAGCGCCAGCATCAACCGCAGGTCCGCCTCCCCCAGCCGCACCCCGCCCGTCGTCTCCACGTTCAGCACGCCGACCACCCGCCCCTCGTCGCGCAACGGCACGCAGACCTCGGAGATGATGCCCTCGAAAGCCGCCAGGAAGTCCGGGTCGGCGCGTCCGTCCTCGAGCAGCACCGGCGTCCCGGTCCGGGCGACCCGGCCCATGACCCCGCGCTCCAGCGGGATGCGGTCGAGCACCTGGTGGTAGCCGACCTGGTGCTGCAGGTGGAGCTGGCCGTCCTCGACCAGGTAGAGGCTGACCATGGGGTAGCCGAAGGTGGCGGTGACGGCCTCGACGACGGTGCGGAACAGGACCGGCAGCTCCAGCTCCCGTGCGAGGGCCGAGCGCACCCGGTCCAACAACTCCAACTCCTGCGCCTGGCGGCGGGCGGCGGCGGCCAGCTCGTGCGCCCGCTGCTCGCTCGCCCGCAGCGCCTCTGCCGCCGACCTGCGCTCGGTCACGTCGCGGGAGTTGACCACGATACCCGCGACGCTCGGGTCGGCGAGCAGGTTGGTACCGGTCACCTCAAGCCAGCGCCACGAGCCGGCTTTGTCGCGGAAGCGGAACTCGGCCGGGATGTTGACGCCAGGGCGGCGCAACGCTTCCTCGAACACACCCCGGACCGCGGCGACATCATCGGGGTGGATCAGGGCGAAGGCGTCGGTGCCGAACAATTCCTCGGGGGCGTACCCGAGCACCCGCTGGACGGCCGGGCTCTCGTAGCAGACCATGCCCGCGGCGTCGAGGATGGTGATGACGTCGGTTGCGTTCTGCACCAGCGCGCGGAAGCGCTCCTCGCTGGTGCGCAGCGCCGCCTCGGCCGCCTCCCGATCGGTGACGTCGTAGCCGAACCCGAGGAGGCACGCCTCCCCCTCCAGGTCGATCCGCTCCAGCGAGAGCAGGACGTGCCGGAGCTCGCCGGTCTTGGTGCGGAACGCGCCGTCGTGGTTCCGCACCCCGCCGTGGGCCCGCACCAGCCCCGCGACGTGCATCGGGTCGTCCTCAGGTGACCCCAGCCACAGGCCGACCTCGGACGGGGTGCGGCCGACCACCTCCTCCCGCGTGTACCCCGTCATCTCCAGGAAGCGGTCGTTGACGTCGCGGAAGCGGCCGTCGACCAGGGACCGGATAATGATCGCGACCGGGCTGGCACGGAAGATCACCGCGAAGCGCTCCTGGCTCTGCCGGAGCGCTTCGTCCGACTGCTCGACTGACCGGGAACTGGTGACCCGCTCGAACATCACTCCCTCGTGTGATACCCGACGTCTTGGGTCGAGCTGTCCCGTCGCGGTGGCCGGTCGAGGGCGGCCTTCGCGCGCGGCTCACGAGCGGCGCACCCGGCCGCACGACTCCTTGCCCCACTGAAACGCCCTGAACGATCCGCAGACTCTGTGCCAGCGCGCAAGGACGTCAGCCACGAGCGAGCGCCGAAGACGACCGGCCCGTGGCCCGGGATGGTGGCGGCGAGCGGGGTCGTGGCGGGATCAGCCATCCGGACCTCCGTGGGCAGGCGTCCTCCTGGGTCCAGGGAGCAGGACAATCGGTGACGGAGAACCACGAGTATAGTGGTTTTGCGATGCCGGGACTGACCGCTATCCCAGGCGCCAGGCGAGGCCTTCTTCCAGGGCATGGCCAGCGACGTCCTGCTCCTCCCGAGTGCGCAGCGTCACCCCCCACTGGGCATGGTCGCCGTCCCGGCGGCAGGAGCCACGCGAGGGAGCGCTCCATCGCCGGCTGGTCTAGTCGTGCGCCGGCGTCGGATGGGCCCGGTTCGACGCCGGTCCACCATCAGAACGAGGCGCTCTCGCCCTCCACCCCGCCGCGCCACCCGGGACCCTCACGCTCCGTTCATGTAGCCGGCACCATCGTGCCGCGCGGCGGGGGCATTCGGCGACTCCGGGATCCAGGACCGCCCGCGGCGGTGTATCACCCAGTGGGAGCACCGGCAGACGTGACCTCCCGCAGCGCGGGATCCGATGGTGGCCGTCGGGTCCCGGTCACGGGGAAGCGAAGAGAGATTGGTGACACTGACGCGCGCACTCTCGTGCCGCCACGTCCTGGCCATCCAGGACACCCCACACAAAGGGGACTTGTTCGCGGCCGAACCGACGGAGGCGGGGTATCGGGTCAGCACCGCTGGCTTCTCGGACGAGCCGGAGCTGCTGCTGCAGCGGGTCACGACCGAGGCCCCGGATCTGATCGTGCTCGAGTTCAGCATCGGGGGGGAGTGGCGCGCCTGGCAGGTGCTGGAGCGGCTCAAGGGCGATCCGCACACGCGGGCGATCCCGGTGATTGCCTGTACGGGGGCGGTCACCCGGGTCGCGGCGTTGCAGACGCAGCTGGCGCCGATGCAGGTCGGTGTCGTCCTCAAACCGCTCGATCTCGATGCGCTGCTCGGGGAGATCACCCGGGTCTGGGCCGGCGACGCGCCGCACGAGGAGACGCTGCGGTGCTGATGCGCCAAGGGCGGCATCGCGCCACGCGCATAGCGGCCGGCAGCGGCGCGCCAGCCCCGGCATGGGGGTGCGAATGGGTAGGGTGCGCGGCACGATCGCCCCTGCTCTCGTCCGGTCACGCCGAGTAGTACTTATAGGACAGTGAGAAGGGTACGAATCGCCACAGCGCCGGCGTCGGTCCCGGTTCGACTCGAAACCGACCCCGGCCGCAGCTCCCCCGAGCACCGTTTGGTGTGGATTGCACCCAACGACCCGCACCCTCCCCTCTGGTAAACGTCCGGGAGCCAGCACCGGTTGTCTCCCGGACACCCCCCTTTCCACACGCGGCCGTCGGCGCGTGCAACTGGAGACGTCCTGGTCCCTCGGGAGAGTGCAGCGTCTCACCACCCAGCCGGCCTGATCGACGTCCTAGGAGCAAGAGCCGCGGCGGGTGGCAATCGCTCGCCGGAGGGCGTCTTGCCACGATCGCTGAGACACGCACCAGGATGCACGGGGCACGCGACGCGGGCTATAGTGCATACCTCGATGTCGTCCAGATGATCCCCAGGACTCCAGCCATGGACGAGACCCTGTTCGATACGCTCACGCGTTCCTTCGCGGTCCCGTCGCGCCGACGCCTCGTGGCTGCCCTCGGAGTTGTTCTCGGCTTCGCGGCGTTCGGGGGTGATGGCGCGGAGATCGACGCAAAGCGACAGCCGCAGCAGCGCGCGCGACGGCATCGTGGCCGAGGCGATCACCTCGCTGCCGCACGGCGCAAGAAGAAGAGCAAGAAAAACAAACGTGCCGCAGGCGTTCCTCTGCCCGCAGCAGTTCCTCCGGCCGATGGCAGTGAGATCACCCCACCCTCCGGGTGCACACCGCAGTGTGCCGGCAAACAATGTGGACCGGATGGCTGCGGCGGCGCGTGTGGCGCGTGTCTCGGTCAGCAAGTCTGTGATGCGGCCGGAGTCTGCTGCATGCCCAACTGCTTTGACCGCGTGTGTGGGCCGGACGGCTGTGGCGGGTCATGTGGGACGTGCCCGTTGGTTGGCCAGGTCTGCAACCGGGGCGCGTGTGAATGTCCCGCGGACAAACCGGTCGTGTGTGGGGCGGCGTGCCGCGCGCCGTGCCCGGTCAACACGGTGCGCAACCCGAACACCTGCGACTGCTGCGTCCCGGGCTCTCAGTTCCGCGCCGGCAGCGAACAGTGCTGCGCCGGCGCGGAGCGCTCCGACGGCTACTGCTTTGGCCTGTTCTCGGGCGCCGCCTGCACCTTCGACGCGGAGTGCCATTTTGAGTACCAGTGCAATGCCGGCAAATGCGACAAATGCTATATCTCCACGGACTTCTGCCGCACCGGCGACACCGTTAATCACACGTGCAACGGCGGCAGCGCTCTGTGCCTGCGGACGCTCGCCAACCGGACGCGCTGCGGGGTGCGGAATCGCAACGTTGCCTGCAACGGCTGCAGCAGTGACCAGGACTGCCTCATCGATCTCGGGCAGGGCTCGGGTGCGTTCTGCGTAGTCGACACCGGAGCCTACTGCGACTGCCCCGATGGGCAGACGTTCTGTGCGGTGCCGCGGTAAGCGCGGCGCATCTCTGCAGGCTTCGCGAGCGGGGCGTGGTGCACCGCCGGCGCCAGGGACACGCGATCTACTCCTCCATCGATCCTGAAGGCTGGGACTGCTTCACCCAGCCACGTCGGAACCTGACCGCACCGCGAAGGCTCCCGTCGACAACGACGGTCGGGGCCGCCTCGAGCCCGCTGCCGACCGCCTGTACGGGAATGGGCGTCGGCACGGATGCACAGGCGAGGAACGACCCGATTCCCAACTTCGGCACCATCAGCCACACCAGGCACCACGCGAGGCCTTCTTCCAGCGTACGGCCAGAGACGTCCTGCTGCTCCGGGGAGTGCAAGGTCACCACCCAGCCGGCATGGTCGACGTTCCAGGAGCAAGAGCCGCGGCGGGTGGCGCATTCCTGCGAACTGGGGAGTTTCCAGTCGGAGAGACGCCCTCGCCCAAACGCACCTAGCCGTCGGGGGGGTTACTTTTCCTTAAAACCTTCTATAGACTGCCTCCCAGCAGCACCACACCCGACGATGGCGACTCTGCGCCGTCCTGGCGTCTGGCCTCCACCGCCGCGCACACGCGATCTGGGAGGTTCAGGCCATGGACGATACCCAGTTTGACATCCTGATCACGCGGCTCGCCACGACGCGCCTCAGCCGCCTGCAGACCCTGCGCGGGTTGGCAGTCGGTGGCGTCGCCGCCCTTTCTGGGGTTGGCCGCACGCGGGAGGAGGCGGGGGCGGCTGATACGAAACGCGAGAAAACGATCAGGATGTGCCATCGTGGCGACGGTTTTGCCATCTTCGGCACCAGTAATACTAATTCCTCATGACTGTGGCATGATGTGCGGCGGGGGGAGGTCGTGATGAAGGAGTCCCGCGATGCGCACCGACTATCCGCGCGTCATCGCCGAAGACCTGACGACCTTGCTGCGGACGGAACGACGCGTCCGCGGCCGGCCGACCGCCGTGCGCGTGCAGGCGCTACGGCTGCTCAAGAGCGGAGTGGCGCAGAGTCTGGATGGCTGCGCGGCGCTCGTCGGCCATAGCCCGCGGCAAGTGGCACGCTGGTGGGCACTGTACCGGCGTGCAGGGCTGGACGGACTGCTGCGCGAGCCGCACTGGCCCGGCAAAACGTCGCGTCTGACGCCGGAGGCGCTGGCCGACCTCGAAACCGCGATGGCGGCGGGGCGGATTGCCACCCTCAAGGATGCCCAGAGCTACTTGGCCGCCCAGCACGGCATCGTCTACCCCAGCCTCAACGGTGTCTGGGCCCAACTGCGCAAGCACAAGATCACGCTCAAGACCGGGCGGCGTCGGCATGCCCTGGCCGACGCCGCGGCGCAGGAGGCGTTCCAGGCCGGGTTTCGCGGCGACCCTGGAGAACGCCGGAGTGGCGAGCGTGTGGGCCTTTGACGAGAGCCGCTTTGGGTTGCGGGTGGGGCTGCGCAAGCGGTGGTGTCCGCGTGGCGTGCGCCCGCCCTGGGTCGTCTACGACCGCTACGAGTGGCTGTGGGTGTATGCGGCGGTCGAACCGGCCACGGGACGCAGCCTGTTCCTGCTGTTGCCCCGCGTCACCAAAGACTGGTTCCAGCGCTTCCTCGAGGCCTTTGGTCAGGAGACCCGCGGGAAGCGGGTGGGAGTGGTCTTGGACGGCTCGGGGAGCCATCGGGCCGACATCCCCTGGCCAGAGCATCTGGTCCCGCTGCCCCTGCCCCGCTACAGTCCCGAGCTCAACCCGGCCGAGCAAATCTTCCGGGTGCTGCGTCCCACGCTGGCCAACCGCATCTTCGCCAGCATTGCCGAGTTGGAGGAGACGATCATCACCCACCTCCAGCCCTACTGGGAGCAGCCCGCCCTCGTGCAGCGCCTCACCGGCTACGCGTGGTGGACGGCTGCCGTCAGCACCCTGTCACGGACTCCGTGAAAGCGTATAACGGTACTTTGTTGCGACGTCGAAATGTCGATGGTGGGCACGATGCGGCGTTCCGTGAGCGGTCGGGATGGTCGCTGCTCCGGTCGCGTACGCCGCGTGGTGACGGGCGTTCGAGCGGCCGGACGAACTCACCTCAGGGCGTCGAATTGTCCTTGATCACCCGTCAAAAACGCTTTCAACAAAGTACCGACTTATCGGTACTTTGTTGACAGGCGACCACGGGGATGGTACGAGAGCGGTGGAGGTACGCGTCATGCCCGGGTTCCCACCGATTCCGGCCCCCCTGGAAACCTACGCCGCGCAGTTCGATGACCTGTTTCCCCGCGCCAGTCAGCGCGCCGCCTTTCGCCAGTATCTGGGCGGGGTGCTCCTGCCGGCCGAGCGCAACAAGACCTTGACCGCGCTGGCCAACGCCGAGCCGGTGGTGGGGGCGCAGCGCCCCGGTGTGCAGCGGCTGCAGTGGTTTCTCTCCGAGTCGACCTGGGACGCGGCGGCGGTCACTGCCCGCCGGCTGGCGCTGCTGCGCGCCGATGCGGCCACCGCTCCGCACCCTGGCGGGGTGCTGCTCATCGACGAGACGGGCGATCGCAAAGACGGCGAGAAGACCGCGCATGTGGGACGGCAGTATCTGGGCAACCGCGGCAAGATCGAGAATGGGGTGGTCAGCGTGGGCAGTGTCTGGGCCGACGAGGGGCTCTACTACCCGCTGGCCGTCGAGCCCTACACGCCGCAGCACTGGTTCCCGCTCGGCACGGCCGACCCGGGCTTTCGCAGCAAACCGCAGATCGCCCTGGAGCTGGTGGACCAGGCTCGCGCGCAGCACTGGCCGCTCCGCGCGGTGGTGGCCGATAGCCTGTATGGGGAGCATCCCGGCTTCACCGCGGGACTCCAGCAGCGTGGCGTGCCCTCCGTCGTGGCGCTACGGCCCTCCCACGCGTGGTGGGCGCCGGCGGAGGCGATCGGGGCGTTGTGGGAGGTGGCAGCGGCGGGCGGCTGGGTGAGCCGGGAGCAGCCGGGGGCGTGGGTGCCGGTGGAGCGCACCTTCCGCGATGGCCACACCACGACCTGGTGGGCGCTGGAGGGCGTGGCGGGACCCTACGGCCCGGAGCGTGCCCGCCGCTTGGTGATTGCGACCCCGGACCCGACGACGCTGCCGGAGACGGCGACCTGGTATCTCGCCACGACGCTGCCGCTGGAGAGCGCCGACCTGGCCGAGGTGGTGCGCCTCTACGGCCTCCGCACCTGGGTCGAGCAGCAGTACAAGCAGGTCAAAGGCAGCCTGGGGTGGAGCCAGTACCAGGTCCGTTCGGATGTCGCCATGCGCCGCCACTGGGCGTTGGTGCAGTGTGCGTTCGCCTTCTGCTGGTGGGCCGAGACCCGCGTCCCGCTCCCGGCACCGGCGGATGTCCCGCCGCCCACGAACGCCAGCGCGCCACCACCACCGGCGGAGCGGGGGGAAAAGATGCTGCATCCGCCTTCCCCCTGGCTCCGGCCGTGGCGCTGCTGGCCGCGGGCGCTGCGGCGGGTGCGCGCCTGGCTGGAGCCGGCGTGGATCCTGTGGCGGTACTGGCGGGCCTGGTCGGACCTGCCGCCGCCAGCGGCGCTGCAGGCCCTCCTCGACTGGGTGCATCGCGGCTATCCGCTCGACCTGTATGACCGTTCGTGAAATGTTGCAACAAAGTACCGATAAGAAGGTCACGAAGCACCAGAAAAAACAGCACCTGAAGACGCACGCGGCGGACTATCCGGGCAAGTGCACCGCCTCGCGGATGGTGCCGCCGATCACCCCACCGCCGGGGTTTTCGTGCACGCCCAACACCCCCTGCTCCGGTACGGACCGGGTCTGCGACGCCGCCGGCACCGCGTGCGTGGCGTGTACCCAGACCAATCAGTGCGGCGGCCGGGCCTGTTTGGCCGGGGCGTGCCGGGGCGGTGAATCGTGCACCGCCCAAGGCGACTGCACTGACATCAACCAACTTCTAGCGTGCGAGCTGACCGCCAACAAGCCGCTCGTGGGCACCTGTGTGCTCGCCGATCCCAAGCAGTGCACGATCGCAACCCAGGCTGCGGACTGCGCCGCCGGAGAGTTCTGTCTGCTTGCCGAGTGTGTCCGGCCGTGCGCCAGTGACGCCGAGTGCGGATTCGGTGAGCAGTGCATCGCTGGCGTGTGTATCGACGCAGCGATGATCAGCGACCGCGCCGTGAAAGCGAACATCGCCTCGGTCGACCCGGTCGACATGTTGCACCGGGTGCGCGAGTTGCCCATCGCGACCTGGAACTACACCAGCGATGATCCCGCCATCCGTCACATCGGGCCGATGGCGCAGGACTTCGCGGCCACCTTCGGGGTCGGCGGCGATGACCGCCATATCCATCCGGTGGACGGGCACGGGGTGGCGCTGGCGGCTATCCAGGGCCTCGCGGCCGAGCTGGAGCGGATGCGCGAGGAGAACGCCGCGCTGGCCGCACGACTGGCCGCCCTGGAGCGGACGCCTGGCCTGGGCTGAGGGCGACACAGGATCGGTCCCGGCCACAGCTCGCGGGGAGCACCGTTCGCCAGCGATCCGCCCATCAGCACTGTACTGCGTTGCGATAATGGCTAGCTGGAGCGTGGTGGTCACCACAGGTGATCCCTTGCTTTCGCCACAGGGGCAAATAACACCTCTGAAGTGTCAAGTGCGATCGAGGCGGCGCTCTCCTCGTTTCATGAACACGATCACGCTCTCCTGGGAGGACTGGCGGGCCGTCATCGTCGTGCTGCGGGAGAAAGGGTCTTGATTCCATGGTGGAACACGCCGACCGCCTGGAGCAGCTGCTTGAGCAGGACGGACCGGATGAACCGATGGTCACCCTGGCCATGACTGATGACGTCTACCTGCGTTCCTACAACTGGGCACGCGTCGAGCTGGGCATCCCGCTGCCACTGCAGGATCGGTGAGGAGGCCGTAACTGCCTCCGCCTGGAGTAGCTGAGGCACACGGGATCCAGTCGCACAGGTACAGATTCGGTGGATAGTCGTACAGGGGAACAGATAACCGGCAGCGATACAGCACAGAGACATGGGATAGGAGCCCGCCCTACGGTAGTGGAAACACACGGGTCCCACGACTGCATAGCACCCGGCAACAGGGCCAAGCCGGGGTGCGTCGGGGGCCGACTGTCGGTTTCGTGCTTGAGGGCAGGCATGGTACCTACAGCGCGTTGCAAAGCAATTGTCATTCTCAGCGTGCGAAGAATCTCGTTTTTCCCGCGAACGTACGCCATTTACGGACGAGATCCTTCGTTCCTCAGGATGACACGACGAGTGATTACCGCTGTAGAAGCTCCGTTAACGCTCCACCAGTCTCATGGTGTCCTGCTGGATCGGTGGCGAATGGTGCGATAGGTCGGCTTCACATGGCTCTGGAACGCTTCGCGATGGACAAACTGCCGCTCCTGCACCTTCATCACCAGCTCTGACTCGGAGCACTGTATCCGACGCTGCTCCTGGTCCACATGTTCGCGGCGGAGCTCGGCGATCGCCATCGGCTTCGCCGTCTGCACGTGTGCCGCCGCGGCCCGCCAATTCTCGGCCGCTCGGGTCCACATTTCGGCGATCTGCGACGCGCGCTCGCTAAGCTCTGCCCACCCGAGCGCGTTTTCTGAAGCAAATGCCAACTCCTCGAGCGACACTGGCTGCCCGACATGGGCACCTGCCCGGATGAGGTCACGGGCCTCCAGCCCCGTAACCCGCCAGGCGGCGGCCGACATATTGATGGCCGCATCGCGCAGGTCGCCAGCTTGCCGCAGGACCTCTTGGGCGTCGCTTTGGGCTTCGCTCTCGCTCGTCTTCATGTGGTTCTGCCCCCGGTTGTCCATGCCACCGTCGTTGTCGACGCATCGCCGACCCGCTCAGTGGTGGGCAGGGACGGTCGGCTGTAGCGGTATCGGGCGTTCATCTCCGTGGTACAGCTGCCGTGCTCCGTCCCGACCCGCGTGGGTCACCAAGTGCACAACGCGTGCCGCTCGGTCGAACGCGGGTGTCACGTGATCGGTCGAAGCATGGCAGGCATGGCGAGGGCAGGCAGCAAGGAACAGCAGAGGCTAGGGCGGAGGGACAGGGAGGAACGACCTGAGGAATGGGGCAAGCAGAACAGCATGACGCCACAGCGGGGGGCCGGGGCGTCAGGGGATGGATTGTCCGACGAGTACGCGATCGTTGCCCTCCAGGGCGGCGATCACGGCATCGAAGTCGCCGTCTCCATCGATATCAGCACAATTGATCTCATTATCGTCTCCAGCTGGGTTGCCTGCGATGCGTTGGTCGCTTTCGTCGCTGAACCGGCCAGCTCCGTCATTGATCAGTAACTGCTCGGCCCGGTCGAGACCGGCGTTGTCGACCCACAGATCCAGGTCACCGTCGGCGTCAACATCGCACGGCTCGACGTCGTAGCTCATCGCACTCGGTTTGGCCGGGAGTTGGGCTTCCGTCACGTCGGTGAAACTGCCTGTGCCATCGTTGACCCACAGTAGGTTGCGGCCATCGCGATTGTTCAGAATCAGGTCGAGATCAAGATCGTTATCGACATCGACCACATCGACATCGACCGGGGCCATACCCGCAAGGTCAGGTGGCGGTGGCAGTTGGTCGGTCGCATCGGCGAAATGACCGGAGCCGTCGTTGCGGTAGAGATGTGCTGTGCCAGAGGTGTACGGTGGCGTCATTCCCCAATCAGTCACGATCAGGTCGAGATCGCCATCGGCATCGATGTCGACAAAGCGGGTGGCTCCGGCCCGCGAGGCGAGACCATCCGGCAGCCGCCTCGCGGCCTCGTCGGCGAAGACGGCCTGGCCATCGTTGATCAACAGCGCATCGACTTCGCCCCAGCTGCCGGGAGCAAAGAGATCGAGGTCGCCATCGCTGTCGACATCCCCAATGGCGACCTGCCGTAGCCGGCTGCGGAATCCGCCCACCGCCTCCTCCGAGACGTCGCTGAGAGCAGGAGCACCACCCGTGCCTGGGCCATCGTTGCGATAGATCACCAGCGGTTGCAGTCCCTCGTCGCCCCCGCGGCTGAAATAGCCACCGCCGTTGGCGAAGACGATGTCAAGATCGCCATCACCGTCGAGATCGGCAAGCCGAACGTAATTGCTGTAGCACCCTTCCGCGAGCCCCGGACCGCACGGTTGGGGCGAGGACAGGGCCATAGTCGTCACGTCGGCAAAGTAGGATCCAACGCTCTCCGCCGGTGGCGACGCGATCGGGGTCGCATCTTGCGCCTGAGTGGCAGGGATCTGCAGAGGCAGGAGTCCGCATGCCAGGCAGAGGGCGAGGGCGACGAAAGCAGGGCGACGCATGGTGACTCCTTCCGCGGGGAGCGGGCTCTCGCCACCTACCCGGCGCCATCCTCCTGAGCCCGAACCACGACCAATCTCCCGATCATGCCACCACCCAGCGCCCCCATCTCATTGTCAATGGGGAAGTGGATGCCGGCCCACAGACGGGAGTTCTTGGCCTCAGAGGCACTCGCGGCGAGCTCGGCGACGTCGGCTGGAAAGAGATACCCCAGCACCGTCGCCGCGGCGGTCGAGATCGTGGCGTGGCCCGAGGTATAGGAGGGGAACGGCGGCGTCGGAATCAGCACCGCCAGACTCGGGTCGACCGTGATCGGCCGCGCCGCCCAGTAGGTGTATTTGGCATCCCAGCAACAGATGAAACTGTCAGCCATCGCCACACTGGTCAGCGCCAGGACGCGGGCCGCGTGCGCGGCATCCAGCCCGTCGCGCACGATCAAGCTGCGCGCGATCTCGATCCAGAGCCCAGCCGGGGTCACCGTTCCCGGGCCCCCTGCCCAGAACCGTACCGCTTCCTCCTGCTCGGGGGTACGCCGCGCCACGGCTTCCTGGACACCCACGAGTTCCGCCTGCCAGGCAGGGGAGTGATACGGCGGGGGCGGGGGCGGTCGGTACTGATCGCCACTCGCCAGCATCCAGGGTCGCCACCTTCCGGCCTGCGGCTCGGTCGGCTGCTGGAAGAACCCGGGCGGGGTCGGTTGCCAGGAGCCGGAACCTGTGAGCCGACCAGAGCCATCCCAGGAGGTGTCTGACCCTGTCTGCTTTGCCACGGGCCACCGCGCGCTCCCCGACCGCGCGACCAATCGCCTGCCCGGCCTCGACATCACTGCGATAGGCGCGTGCGGCCAGAAGTTGACTCGTAGCCGCTTCCTCTGCGAGCGCGGTCAACGTTCCGGCCGACTCCTTGGGGAAGAGATAGGCAAGCACCGTCGATGCGGCTGCTGCCACGGCAGCCTGGTCCGAAGGGAATGACGAGCCGGCCGGTCTAGCAGAGCCCTAACGGGACGATGGCCTTGTCAGTCGCGGGCCCCGGGCGCGAATAGGCCGCGCGAGCATCCGCGGTAGCCACGAGCGTGTCGTAGAGCGCAACATGGAGCAGGGCCAGCGCGCGTGCCGCGCGGACCGGATTCGGCGTGTGGACTCGAATGAGGTCGAGGGTGAGGTTCGTCCAAGGCAGGACGACCGTCGGGTCGTCCCACTGCGCGATCGTCGCGAGTGTCGCGGCCGTGCGTTGCGCCTGAAGCTCAACCAGCTCAGTCAGCTCGTCCGGAGTCGGTGGCGCCGGTTTCGGCGGTCGCACCTCGTCACTGGAGGTCAGCAGCCAGGGGCGCCAGGAACCAGGTGTGCCAGGAGACTCATCGGCTCGTACGGGCGCGGCTTTCGTGGGCAAGACGAGGACTGCACTGCCGACAATGAGCGGAACCGAGCAGGACACGCCGGGAGAACGGCCGCGACGACGCGCCGGTTTCGGACACCGGGCCAACCAGTACGGATCCTCCGCATACGGTCGTGGTCATGGAACGGGAGTTCCGGGCGTCGCCTTCAACGTCAACCCGATCGGCTTCCGACCGTGATCTTGCCGGCGATCATCTCCCCGGTGAAGGTGAACTCCGGGCCGAAGATGCCATAGTTGACGGGTGCCTCGTCCGAGTCGAAATAGACGGTGAAGGCGAAGCTATCGGGTGGAGCCGCACCACCCGGACCGCCATCCGTTGCCTCGATGCGGAAGAGGGCGTGCTCTTGCGCCTCTCGCGAGCCGACCGCAACGCTGGCCGTACCGGCGAAGGTGGCGCAGAAGAGCGAGCCAAGCATTGTGGCCGTGCGTGATCCGTCGGCGTTCTGGCGGATGTCATCGAGCCCCACGGTGTCGGCGTACATCGCCATGAAGAACTGGTGGGGTTCGATGACGACCCGCCCCATCTCATAGGTGTCCATCGCGAAGCGCTCGGGGTTGTCCTCGACGATACATTGGGCATAGATCGGGTCGAAGGCGAACGACTCACGCATCGGCACGATCGGATTGCCTGATTCGTCCGGCATCAGTTTCAGATTGACCCCGGCGCCAGAGGCGGTCATCAGCACTTCCTCGGCGCCAACACGGACGGGGAGCGCGAGACCGCCGAGGGCGCTGGCGAGACCACCGGCAGCACCAGCGCGAAGCAGAGTTCGACGATGCGTTGACTGTGCCGATCTGGCCATGAGCGCCATCCTTCTTGTTGAACGTGGCCCGCTGTCCTATTGCGAGGGACGTGGTTGTGCCATGTGATCGCGGAAGCCTCTACCCTGACCCGGGTGTCTGGTGGGGAGCCTAGGCCGAGGGTGTGGCCATGTCTTCTATAGGAACGAGATCAACCGCGAGGAGTACGATGGGCTCGCTTCCCCGATTTTCGGCGCCGTCGATGACGTCCGGTGGGTGGTAGATGGCCTCGCCGGTGTTGATCGTAATATCCCCCTCTTCGGCGAACTCCTCCACGCTGCCGTCCGCGTGGATGACATAGCGCGGGCCCTGTCCTGGGCAGACGAGTGTTCCCGACTCGACGTAGACGCTGTTCGGGTAGGGAAATGAACTCTGGGGAATGACGGCGCCAGGCTCCAGCGTGAGATCGTACAGGCTGATCTTAAAGGGGCCGGACGGCACGTCCTCGAGACGCACCGGGATATCGATGATCGGCTTGATGCCGACACCGGCCGGCATTCCCCCTTCTGCGGCCGGAGTACTGTCCTGAGCCCGCGCTTGGCTGAAACTCCGGGCTAGCAGCGCCAGGGCGAGTCCGGTGGCGCTAGCGCCGACCACGGTGCGTCGAGAGAGGCCCCCTGGTGACTCGGAAACGGGAGTGGCGAGCCTGGGAATATTCACGCGACGTACCTCCAACTGACGCGAACGACGGAACGACGCAGAGGAACCGTGAAGTGGATTTGAAAATCATCATACACCCGGATCGGGCTAACCGATAGAGCACAGGTGGCCGCGGGTGCGTCCAGGAGCCGGGCACCAATCGGGGGTGGGGTGAGGGCGTTCTCTGCGTCACCGGCTTTTAGACGCAACCTGAGCTGGGACTCGTTTCCGCGAGCGGCCACCGCCCCGCGTATCATGGCGGGATGAGCCTGGCCACCTTCGTTCTTCGCTTTCTGCCCCCGTCGCCCGCCCGGGTCCTGGAGATTGGATGCGGCCCCGTTGGTGATCTCACCTATACCATCGCGACGGCCGGCTATGACATCGTCGCCGTCGATCCGGTCGCTCCCGCGGGGCCGCTGTTCCGCCACATCCCATTCGAAGACTTCACCGAGCCGGGGCCGTTCGATGCCGTCGTCGCCTCGCTGTCGATGCATCACCTCGCGGACTTGACCCAAACCGCCGCGGCCATCGTCGCTCTGCTCGTCCCCGGTGGGCGCTTCATTCTGGAAGAGTGGGACCGCGAGCGACTGCTCGACGAGGCGACGGCGCGCTGGTATTTCCACCAACGGCACGCTGCCGCGGCCACGGGTCCGCATACCGAGCATGCGCCGTTGCCTCCTCACTATGAGGATTGGCGCCGCTCCTGGCTCGCCGACCATGGCGATCTGCATGGCTACACCGCCATGCGCGCCCAGCTCATGGCGCCCTTCCAGGAACGGTTCTTTACCTGGCGACCGTACCTCTACCGCTACGATCTCCACGAGAGTCTGGAACCACTGGAGCGCGCGCTGATCGAGGAGGGCGCCATCCAGGCCACCGGCTTCCGCTGGGTGGGGGAGCGCGCTCCATCGTCCTGAGCGAGCGCACCACGCGGCCGGCAGGGGTCTCCTTTGGGAAAGGAGACTCCGTGAGGATCCTCCACGGTCTTGGGGCGCGTCGACGCATCCATGACCCCTCGAACGGGTCGAGAGCCAATCTCACCTATCAACACCATGGGATTGACTTCCGACCGATTGAGGTGTAGCTTCGCATGAACAACGGGTAAAGGTAGGATTAGACTGGCTCCCCACTGCCGCGGTTGCGCGTCCACCCAGTAGCGTCGATTCTGCGCACACATCACAAACCTCGCCATCAAGTGGTGGAACGGGGTGGGGAAGATCAGTGGCCGCATCCGGCGTCACGCCTCGCCACGACATGGGGTGCGTATGTGGGCAGCAAAGGGCCTGCCCCGCCTCGGATCGCATTCATCCAGGGATGACCGATGCCGGCAGCCGCGCGCCCACGTCGCCAACCGACCGACGACTGGCAGCAACTGCGTCTCCTCGTCACCTCCTCCGAACAAGCCGCCTACGAACTCGTGCGCCCGATCGTCCTGTTTGGCCAGTTGCCCCGCGAACGTGCCCACGAGACCGGCGTCTCCGAGCGGACCTTGCAGCGCAAGGTGGCCCGTTTCGCGGCGGCCGGGATGCGCAGTCTGTTCGAGCCGGACGACCCGCCGGCGGCGGACCAACGCAGCCTGCCGCTCGGGATCCGCAAGGCGATCGTCGAGCTCAAGGCCGAATACCCGCCGCTCAGCCTGCGGGAGATCGCCGCGATCTGCCGGGAGCGCTTCGCTCGGTCGGTCAGCCACCACGCTGGCCGATCGTCTGACGGAGGCCCGCACGATATCTGATCGGGTCTACGTGCTCAAGCAGGCGGTTTACCGGATGGGGGAACCGTCCGCCGACGCGCATCAGCGCATGAAGGCGGCCGTGTATCTGCTCGGCCGCGTCTCGTCGCCGATCGTCCGCCCCCCATGCTGCCGCTGTCGCGCGAGGTGGTGGCCGGCTTGGCACGGGATCTCGAACGGGTTGGCATGACGCCCTCGGCCGTCGCCGCCTGAGCAAGCCCGTGCGCCGGATCGCTCACGGGCGCGGGAAGCTGATCTCCATCACCGCCTCGATGTCCAGGGGGTCGACGCCGAGCTTCGCCCGCAGTTGGTCGCGCGCGAGCTGCTCCGACTCCAGGTCGCCGGTGAGTGGCAGCGCCACCCGCCCCCCGTCGCGCAGGACCGATTCCCGCGTGCCGACTTCCATCATCATCGCCGCGACGGCGTCCTCGTCCGTGTACTCGGAGGCCGCGATACCCCGTACCGCGCGGGCGAAATCGACGACGAGGTCCATCACGGCCGCCCCGTAGTAGTCGCGGTGGTAGTAGACGTGACCCGGTTCGAGCCCAACCTGCGGTGAATACGGGTTGACCCACTCCACCCGCCCCGACGGGAGGTCCACGTAGTCGCGGGACCAGAACCCGCCGTCGGCTTCGTGCACGATCGGGTAAACGCCGTCGGCGATGGCCCCGTGCGCCAACGCCGCGTCGGAACAGACCCGCACCTCCGCCTCGCCCCACCACGGCCGGACGGCCCAGCGAGCAATGGCGCCGCAGCTTCCGTCGATCTCGGTGTAGCCGGGTCTCGGGTATCGGCCGAGCATGCCTTTGATGTTCCCGGCAATATCGGCGACCAGCCGATCTCCAGGAAACGCGAAAAACCGCGCCTGGAACGACTCGGACTCGTGGTGTCGCTGCGGCGTTTCGTCGTACGGCAGCGTGGCCATCGTGTGCTTGACCGCCTGGACCGATTCCGGGTAGTCGCCCATCAAGACGATCCAGCGGGAGTTGTCGTGGTAGCCGAGGTGGTCGTGGAAGCAGGTCAGGCGGCCGACCGGCCCGATCGCCCCGGTTTCGACGATCTTCTTCGCGATGCGGTCGAACGGGAAGCGGAAAAAGTTCTCCGCCACGCGCAAGGTGACGCCGTGCTCGCGTGCCGTGTCGGCCATGTCGCGCGCCTGCATGAGCAGGTTCGCCATGGTCGTCTCGACAAGGTTGTGGACGCCGTGGCTCGACAAGTAGCACGACTGCGCGTGGTGCCCCTCGATCGGAGTGACCACAAAAGCCGCCTCCATTGGGCGGTCCGCGACCAGATCCCGCAGCGAGTAGAAGGCGGGCACGCCGAGCGCAGCCGCCGCCCCGTCGGCGTGCTCCCGGACCGGATCGCAAACAGCGACGATACGCACCCAGGGCTGCAATGCCTTGAACAGCGGCAGGTAAATCGTGCGGGACCGGTCGCCGGCGCCGACGAGGGCAACGGCGAGGGGGGAATCGAGGGGAGCCGTCGTCATGGCGCCTCCTGTGGAACAGTCACTGGCCACCAGCCTTCCGGCCCCATGCATCGCCATCGCTGCATTCCTGTTGCTCGTGCGGCCGTGCAACGGCCCGCCGCCGTTGTCGACCGCCCGCCACGTCCCCGGCTCATTCCGGATGCGCCATCGTCGGCGCCCCGAGTCTACGTAGGGGCGGCAGCGATATCAACGTTCGATGGCAACTTCTTTCGAAGTGCGCTCGTTTGTTCGCTTTGGGCGACGAGGCGGGAAAGCGGGCGCCAGCAACCCTTCCCGCACGTATCGGTCGTGGAGGTCGGCCTCGATCTCGGCTGCGAAGCCGGGGCTTCGGGCGGCGACCTGGGACACGACCATCTCGACGACGGCGACCGTTGCCACGACCGACATCGGCAGGTTCGTGCCTTGTGCCGGCGCCAAGATCGTGTAGTCGGCGAGTCGACCCAGGGGGCTGGCCGGGCTGCCGACAACGGCCACGGTTGTGGCGCCCTTGCCGTGCGCCATGGCCAGTGCCCGCACCTGCTCGTCGAACGCCAACCAGAGGCCGATGACGACGACGTCGTCGCCTGCCGCGACATCGCGCAGGGCAATGACCCGGTCCACCCCGGACCCGTCCACCAACTCGCCCCGCAGGCCCGTGTGCCGCAAGAGGCGGACCAGGATCATCCCCGGCACGACGGCGGAGCCCGTTGCGCAGACGAGGATTCGCCTGGCACTGACAAGCGCCGCCACAACGGCCTCGAGCGTATCGTCATCGAGATCCTCGACGGCGCGATCGAGGTTGGCGCGGTGACAGGCCGCCAAGTCCGCCGCGGCCCCGCGCCCCGCCTCCATCCGTCACCGTTGCTGCCCACATACGCACTCCATGTCGTGGCGAGGCGTCTCCGGCGTTGACAGACGGACACCAACGCGATAAAGAACCGCATCCCCGCGCCGCGCGTTCGCGCTTCGCCTGGGGGATGTCCGATGCCTGTCGGCTCTCGACCGCGCCGCGAGCCCACCGACGCGTGGGCCCAACTCCGCCTGTTGGTGACCTCCCCCGGAGCAGGAAACCTACGAGTTGCTGCGCCCGATCGTCCTCTTCGGGCAACCAGCGGCATCCCGCGCCCGTGAGACCGGGGTGCCCGAACGCACCCTGCGGCGCAAGGTCGAACGCTTCGCGGCGATTGGCATACGCAGCCTCTTCGACGAGCCAACCGCTCCAGCAGCGGATCGCCGGCGACTACCAGCCGAGATCCGCCACGCCATTGTCACCCTGAAAGCGGAATACCCACCCTTCAGCCTGCGCGAGATCGCGCGCATCTGTCAGCACCGCTTCGACCGCCCGGTCGACCATCACACCGTGCGCCGGGTGCTCAGCCGCGAGCCGCTGCCGATCAACCCGCCACGACGCTTCCCGCCCTACCACGCGATGGCGGATCCCGTGCAACGCCGGCTGGCCGTTGTGCGTCTCGCGCGCGAAGGGTGGGGCACCAAGGCGATCGCCGGCTACCTGGGGATCGCCCGCTCCTTGGTCTACGAGACGCTGGAGCGGTGGCAGCACGAGGGCTGGCCTGGTCTCAAGGATCGGCCGACCGGGCCGCGTCAGCCGGCCCGCAAGGTCGACCTGAAGGCGATGGCGATCATTTGCCGGCTGCAGGCCAATCCCGAGCTGGGCGAGTTCCGGGTGCATGCGGCGCTGGCGCAGGAGGGCATCGACCTCAGCCCGAGGACCTGCGGCCGCATCCTCGCCCTGCACCGGGCGATGGGCGTGGCGCCGCGCCCCGCCACGGCGGGAACGCACCACCCGCAACCGATGCCCTTCGCGGCCGTCTACCGGCATCACTCCTGGTCGGTCGATGTCCGCTATATCGAGGATCATGGGTTGGAGACCAGCAAGCCCGTCTACGTCATTTCGATCCTGGAGAACTTCAGCCGGGCGATCCTGGCCAGTGTGCTGTCCCCGCGCCAGGACCTGACCGCCTACCTGATCGTGCTCCGGGCGGCCATCGAGCGACACGGCGCCCCGGAGGGCTTGGTGAGCGACGGCGGCAGCATCTTCAAGGCCAAGCAGGCGCAGGCGATCTACCGGGCGCTGGGGATCGCCAAGCACCAGATCGACTCAGGACAACCTTGGCAGAATTACATCGAGACGCATTTCAACGTCATGCGCCGCATGGCCGACTACCACTTCGCCCAGGCCACGACGTGGGACGAACTGCAGGCCGTGCATGACCGCTTCTTTACCGACTACAACGCGCAAGCGCACTTCGCGCACCAGGAGCGGACCGATGGCCGGCGCAGTCCGGCGGCGGTGCTCGGCTGGGTGCAGGGCGCCTGGTGCGACCCCACCGACCTCGACCGGCTCTTCCGCCTGCGCGCCACCCGCGTGCTCACCGGTGGCGGCTCGGTGCGCTTCCGGCACTGGCGGCTGTATGGAGAACGGGGTCTTGCCGGGGAGCGCGCGGCCGTCTGGGTGGCGGGAGACACGCTGACGATCGAGTACGCGACGGAAGCCCTGGCGCAGTACCGGGTGGTGCTCGATGCCGATGGGCGCCGCATCCGCGAGGTGACCGAGCCCCGGCTTTTCGTCACCGGCCACGCCTCTCCCCAGCCGTTCCTGGCGTCACTGGAAGACGTCGTCTGGCATCCCGCGCAACGATTGATGCCCTACCGCGCGCGGCGCAGGCGGTGCGGAGAGGAGCGGCAGGAGCGGCTCTTCGTCGATGAGGGCGATCAGGCGGTCGGGTAACCGGGAGTGGGATGGTGCACAGGCGACGGGCGCGGGGATCGGTCACCAATGCTCCCCACCCCGTTTCAGGACTTCATGGCGAGGTCTGTACCGCGCGGCAGGTGACAACCGATTTCAAGCCCGAATCACCAAGAGCCATATCTGCTCACAAGAAAACATCCACGATCACCCCCCTCCCCGGATCTTCGCATTCTTCGCACCCTTCGCCATCTTCGCGGCCCCGAACTCAGACCCGCACCCCCGTCAGATCCCCGGAACGTAGCGCGACTTCCGCTGACTTCAGCTCGCGCAGGCAACGCGCCGTCTGCCGCAGACCTTCGGCGAAGACCTCTGGATCATTGCCGATACCGATGCGCAAATAACCCTCGTAGCCAAACGCCGAGCCGGGCGCCAACATCACGCCGTAGTTCTCGGCGAGTCGGTTCGCGAGCTCCAACGAAGGCACGTCGAGTTCATACCGCATCAGCGCCAGGAGACCGCCGCGGGGCGGAGTCCAGCAGACGAGGTCGTCGTTCTCGGCGAACCAGCGCTCGGCGACCGGAAGGTTCTCGGCGACAATCTCGCCGGTCCGGGCGATGATCTTCTCGCGGTGGCAAAATGCCATGGTCGCCAGGACGTCGTTGAGCTTTCCGGGGCTGAGGCTGATGTAATCGCGCAAACCCCAGCAGCGGCGAACCACGTCTTCCGGTGCGACGAGCCACCCCATGCGCAGCCCCGGCAGTCCGAACGGCTTGGAAAAGGTGCCGGTGCTGATGGCGCGGAGTCCGAGATTTCGCATGGGAGGGGCTAGCGGCGGGTTTTCGGGCAGATCGAGCCAACGATAGGCCTCGTCGCTGAGCACCCAGGCGTCAAGCTCTTCGGCGAGGGCGTAAATGGCGCGCAGGTCCGACGCGGAGAGCATCGCCCCGGTCGGGTTGTGGGGCGTGTTGATGACGATCATCCGCGTCCTTGGCGTGGCAAGGCGACGCAGCTCATCGAGGTCGAAGCGGAATCCATCCTCCGCCCGTAACTTCCACAGCGCCACGTCGCAGCCAATCGCCCGGGCCACGCTTTGCAATTGCTGGTAGGCCGGGTCGACGATCACGACCCGGTCTCCCGCCGAGAGCAATTCGTTGAACAGCAGGAAATTGGCTTCGATGGCCCCAGTGGTTACCAGCACCTCGTCCGGCGAAGTGTTCGTGTACGTCGCCGCAATCAGCCCGCGCAATTCCGCGCTCCCGCACGCCTCGCTGTACCCAAGACGCAGATCGAGCAGGCGGTCAAGCTCGCCGTCTCGCTCGTCCGCCGGGAGCAGGTCGAGGATTTCGCGTGTGGACATGGGGAAGATACCGCTCTCGGCGATGTCCCAGCGCGCCGTCGTCTCGTAGGTCGTCATCCAGCGTTCGAGCTGGAATGGCTCAATTCTCACCAGAATGGTCCCCTCTGTGGCAATTCGGACGTCCGCGTGGGCATCGTACCCGCTCCGCGGGCTTGACGTTGCCGCATCCGGTTCCTACGATCCCGGTGCAGGTGATTGGGCCGGAAATCCAGGAGGCAGATCATGGCGGTGCAGGTTCCCTCGATGGTCGATTCGCGGACGCGTGCCGAAATCGAGGCAGACGTCATCGCCGATTACCGCGCCATGTCGCCACGCTCAGCGGCGCTGCACGCGGCGGCGCGGAAGGTGATGCCCGGCGGCGACACGCGGACGGTGGCCTTCCACGCGCCGTACCCCCTCTCCGTCGCGGAAGGACAAGGCTGCCGCATCCAGGATGCTGACGGACGAACTTACATCGATCTGCTCAACAACTACACCTCCCTGATCCACGGCCACGGCCATCCGGGTGTAGTCGCTGCCGTGGCCGCCCATCTTCCCCACGGCACCGCATTCCCGGCCCCGAACGAGGCGCAGACACGGCTTGCGGAGATCCTGGTTGAGCGCGTCGCCTCCGTGGACATGGCGCGCTTCACCAACTCCGGCACCGAGGCGGTCATGAACGCGCTGCGCGCGGCACGGGCCTTCACCGGGCGCGACCTGATCGTCAAGATGGAAGGCGGCTACCACGGCACCTACGATGACGTCGAGGTCAGCGTCCACTCCGACCCGCGCGATCCACTCTCCGGGCCGGACCACGCGCCACTGGGCGTTCTGGGCACCCGCGGCGTCCCCGCGAATACGACCGACAACGTTCTCGTCACCCCGCTCAACGACATCGAAGCGATCGAGCGTTTGATGCGAGAACGGGGCGACGAAGTCGCGGCGGTCATCATCGAGCCAGTGATGGGTTCGGCCGGCATGCTCCCCGCCGATCGCGCCTACCTGGATGCCTTGCGCGCGCTGACCCTGGAGCACGGGGCACTGCTGATTTTCGACGAGGTGATGGCCTTCCGGCTGGAACCGGGCGGGGTGCAGGAGCATTTCCGCGTCCGCCCGGATCTGACCACCTTCGCCAAGATCATCGGCGGCGGTTTCCCCGTCGGCGGGTTCGGTGGGCGCGCGGCGGTCATGGAGCAGTTCGACCCGCTGCGACCGGTGCCGTTGTGGCAGTCCGGTACCTTCAATGGCAATCTCATCACGATGGTGGCTGGGGTAGCGGCGATGGAGGCATACACCCCGGCCGAGGTGGCCCGCATCAATGGCCTGGGCGAGCGGCTTCGCGCCGGCTTGCGAGAATTGGTCGCCGCGTCGGAAATTCAGGCCACCGTGACCGGGTATGGTTCGTTCGCGGGTCTGCACCTTGGCGTCCCCGAAGTGCGGACGTACCGCGACGCGGCGATGGCGGACAAGGGCCTGGGGCGAATGCTGCACTTGTCGCTGCTGCTGGAAGGCGTCTACGTCGCGCCCCGCCTCATGATGTGTACATCCACGGCGATGGACGAGGCCACGATCGACGAAGTTCTCGCCGGATTCCGCCGCGCCATCGTTGGCATCCGGCCCGCACTGGTAGGGTAGGTATCACGTCATTGGCCTGGACTGTCCCGTGGTGGTCCCGTCCTTGCGAGAATTCCTCTGGGCTGGTCCGCAACGAATCCAGGATGACGCAACCGCGGACCCCGCGCGGCGTGCCTGGCCGCGTTCCCCAATTCGTCCACGAGAGGGTAGGGAGTGTGAGCAGAGAAAGCGTTCTGACAGAACCAGATACCCAGTCGACTGAGCCTGACGGTCCCGCTCGCGGAGCAATCGCGTCCGCGAGCGCGCGGACCCCTGGCAGCGCCGACTACCGCAATCCGGCGCCGGCCGAGTTGGTCGAACACGCTATCCGCCGCGGCGAGGGACGGCTTGCGGATTCCGGGGCACTGGTCGTGGAGACCGGAGTTCATACTGGACGCTCGCCGCAGGACAAGTTCCTGGTGCGTAGCGGGCGGCTCGCGGACGACATCTGGTGGGGCGACGTCAACCAGCCGATATCTCCGGAAGCATTCGCGGCGCTCCACGCCGACATCGTCGAACACCTGACCCGTGCCGACCGATTCCGGATGGATCTCTCCGCGGGTTCTGACCCCGAGTTCAACCTCCCGGTACGCCTGGTCACGGAGAGCGCCTGGTCCGCGTTGTTCGCGCGCAACCTGTTCCTGCCGCCGCTCGGCACGGCGCCGGACCAAACGGGCGGCTGGACGATCCTGCACGCGCCGTCGTTCCAGGCCGATCCGGCGCGTCATGAGACGCGAAGCGCTACGGCAATCGCAATCGACTTCGACTGGCGCCGGGTTCTCATCGCGGGCACCCAGTATGCCGGCGAAATCAAGAAGGCGATCTTCACCGTCATGCTGGGGATCCTGCCTGGGCAAGGTGTGGCCGCCATGCACTGCTCGGCGAACGAGGGCCGGAGCGGGGATACGGCCCTCTTCTTCGGGCTCTCCGGCACCGGTAAGACGACCCTCTCAACCGATCCCGCTCGCCGCCTGATTGGCGACGACGAGCACGGCTGGACGGATCGCGGCATCTTCAACTTCGAGGGTGGATCGTACGCCAAGACGATCGGGCTCTCCGCGGATTCCGAACCGGAAATCTCCCAGGCTGCCCAGCGGTTCAGATCGGTCCTCGAAAACGTCGTGCTCGACGAACGGACGCGCCGACCTCGATTTGAGGATGATTCGCTGACCGAAAACACCCGCGCCGCCTACCCGCTTGACTTTCTCGATCCGGAGGCAGGCGGCGAAGGAGATCATCCTTCGCGCATCCTCTTCCTCTCCGCTGACGCGTTTGGCGTCCTGCCACCCGTGGCCCGGCTATCCCGCGACCAGGCGCTCTACTGGTTCCTGTCCGGATATACATCCAAGCTGGCGGGCACGGAACGCGGCGTCACCACGCCGAGCGCGACATTTTCCGCCTGCTTCGCCGAGCCCTTCCTGCCGTTGCCCCCGGCGCGCTATGCGGCCCTCTTCGGCGAACGATTGGATCGTCACCAATCGTCCGTCTGGTTGATCAATACCGGTTGGGCGGGAGGCCCATACGGGGTCGGTGAGCGCATGCCGATCGCATTGACCCGTGCGGCGGTCTCCGCTGTTCTCGACGGGTCGTTGGACGAAGCACCGTTCGACATCGATCCGGTTTTCGGGTTTGCCGTGCCGCGATCGGTCCCCGGGGTTCCGGCGTTGTTCGTCCGCCCCCGGCAGACGTGGTCGGATGTGGCAGATTTCGACGCGATGGCCGAGCGACTGGCGCGAGACCTGCGCGCGAACTTCGCCGCCTTTGCGCCGGTCATGCCGGCCGGCGTTCGCGATGCCGGTCCGGATGCGGACGGGCGCTAGATCCGGCCGGCCGGGAGAGCGCGGGCAGCCAGGTCCATCGCTTCTGCGCCGCGATTGCCCCTGACCGCCGTCGGGGTGCTCGTCAGTGCGCCGCCGGCGAAGACCGCGGCCAGACCAATCACCAGGATGGCCACGAACAGCGTCTCATAACCGGAGCGCTCGATCACCATACCTCCGACCACGGGGGCGAAGGCGATCACGGCCAGGACCGCGTTCGTCAGCCCGGCGTAGGTGCCGAGTAACGGGCGCGGGGCAAGCGCGGAGAGATAGTTGTTCGTGCCGAGGGACTGGGCGGCCAACGCGGCGCCGATGGCGAAAAAGGCCAACCCGTAGACGGACATCAGGGGTGACCCCTCGGGAAAGCGCTCGCGCATCAGCTCCGTCGCCGCCAGCGGCGGGAGGGCCAGCGCGGTGGCGGGCGCGATCAGGCGCACCACCGTCGCGCCCTGGAGCACGGTATGGACGCCTGCCCGCCGCTCCAGCCAGTGCCACGCTGGCGCGGTCAGCACCCACCCCAGCACCCCCGCCAGGACGTAGCCGCCGATGGCGGTCATCGGGGTGCCGAGACGGGTGACCGCGTACAGGAACAGGAAGGGATCGACGGCCGCGGTGGAGGAGAGGAGCACCCGGAAGACGAGAAAGCGGCGAAACCGGGCGTCGGTGAACGGTTGGCGCAGCGCTCGCGGAGGGATCATCGGCACGCTCGCCGCGGGGGCGATGCCCACAGGCTCTCGCACGGCGACGGTGAGCCCGGCCACGGCGATGAGGCTGATCGTCGCGACCAGGAAGAGTCGACCGTAGCTCCCTGGAAAGGCGAGGGCGTTGTTGCCGAGAAGCCTTGTCACGACGAGGCCTGCCAGCACGCAGAGGATGGCCGACCAGAGCGCGCGCCTTCGCGCGAAATCGCCCCATCCTTCTCCCGGAACGGATGCCCGCAGCAGCGCCGCGCCCGGAACGCTGCCGAATCCGCTCGCCAGCGAGTAGGCCACGAGGCACAGGAAGAACGTCCCCAGCAGCGGGCGTGCCGATTGCCCCAGGTTGGCCGGATCGGTGCGGCTGGCCACGATGGCCAGAATCGCGATCGCGCCCGTGCGCACCAGGGCCGCGGCGAAGACCCATGGTTGCTGGCGGCGTCGGGTTGTGGTAAGCAGGAGGGCTGGCAGGCGAGCGAGGGTCCAGAAGCTGAAGGCGATGGCCGGGACCAGTCCGATAGTGGCGTACGACGGGGTCAGCTCGGCGGCAAAGAAGGCCAGGATCAGCCCCGGCAGCAACATGACCTCGGCGGCCGCGCTGACAGCTTCGGCCGCGACGCCGAGCAGCGAGTTGAGCGCCATGCCACGGCGGTCGGAGGAGGCGTGGCGCAGCTCGGCCCCGGGCACGTTCGGCTATCCGCTTACTGGTTCGAATCGCGGTTCCATGGCGCGGAGTATAAGTGTGCCAGGCGCGGCACCCCTCGTGAACAGGACGGACGCCCGGGAATCGGGAACCTGTGGATCACTTTAATTCTTCGGCGCTGAGGCGACCCAGGGCGGCAACCGCGCCCTCGTCAAGGGCGGGTACGAGGTCCGCAACGCCTATCAGTCGGGAATCCGGAGAAGGAGCCGTGGTGGTTGGAAACGTACCGCGAAAGAGGAGAACCGGTTCACCCGACCCGGCGCGAACTGCCCCGGCCCACCCTGCCAGATCAGCCTCGATCGCGCCACGATCGTGAATCTCGCGCAGTGCCGCTCGCCACAGGGGTTCTTCTTCGCTGGCGGCAACCTGGGGCAAGCGCCCGGATTCGTCGGCGAGAGCGCGTTCGCAATCGGGGGAGAGGACCAGGGTCGAGACCGACGTTGCGCCGAGCAGCTCGCGCTCGAGTTCGGCGCGGAGTTTTGCATACGTGACCGGGATCAGCTCTGGCATGACCGTGGTCGCCGCCAGAATCGGCATGAAGTTGGCGTCGCCGCCCCAGCGCGGCACCACGTGCTCGTGGAGATGATCGCTGACTCCCGCACCCGCCACCGCACCGACGTTCAACCCGAGGTTGAACCCTTCCGGGGCCAACGCGCGGCGCAGGGCGCGCAGAACGGGACCGCGCAGCGCCGCCATTTCGGCCAGCATCTCCGCGTCCGCATCCTCCGGGGAGGCAACATGCGCGTTGGGCACGATCATGACATGCCCCGTGTTGTACGGAAAGAGGTTCATGATGACGAAGGCGCGCTCCCCCCGGTGCAGAATGAGCGTGCGCACGTCGTCGTTTTCGGCCAGCCGGTTGCAAAATATACAGCCATCCTCCCGCTGTCCTCCCGCGACATAGCGCATGCGCCATGGAGCCCAGAGGCGCTGTGATGCATCGCCGGGATGAGCGGGCGGCGGTGTCGAGTCAGTTGGCGGTGGTTTGCTCTCGTTCCGGGTCGCACTCATGGATGACATCCTCGTACCCGAAGTAAGCGGCGAGATACGGGCGAGTTTGAAGTTCCTCCAGGTCAGATTCCACGGCAGCCAGGGCATCGATCCCGCCGCTGCGGCAGGCCAGGGCGACGAGCGCCAGCGTGGCATGGGCTTTCGCGGCGGGATCGTCGTCTTCCGCGTCAGAGATCCAGCGATTCGCTTCGGCGCGCAGCAGCCGCGCGATGGCCGCTTGGTCGGGGTGAATATCCTCTGCCGCCAGAGCGCGATCGGGCCGCAGGCATGCCCAGGTGATGCCCTGACGTAACACCTGCACGAGCACCCAGTAGATGACCTGGGACGCTTCGAGCCGGAGGTCGCTCAGAAACTCACCGTGCCGGTGCGATCCTTCCAGTACCCCGGCCAACTCGCGCAGCTCGTCGCCAACGCGGTCGCCGAGCTGTTCATCATGTGCCCGCAAACGGCGCGACGTCGCGGATGCGGCCGTCAGGTCGTTATCTCGCAGATAGGCGTAGGCGCCGAACTGCCGCCGTGTTGCTTCCGCCAATCGATCGATTTCCGATGCTGTCTCGCCGGCAGCCTGGGGCGCCGGGATGTCATAGACCGTAGACGGATCAAACGCCCGCTCTCGTACCACGGTGAGCGAGCCGTCGTCTGATAGCCGTCGGTAGTAGCAGGTCGGATAGCCGTCGTGGCAGACGGCTCCGGTCTGTCGCACCAGGAGCAGGAGGCTGTTTCGCTCGCAGTTGACCCGGATGTCCTCCACGGCCTGGGTGTGGCCGGAGCTTTCCCCCTTGCGCCACAGTTTCTGTCGGCTCCGGCTCCAGTAGTGGGCTTCGCCCGTAGTGTATGTCAGCCGCAGTGCCTCCTCGTTCATGGAGGCCAGCATCAGCACATCGCCGGTGACGGCGTCCTGAACGACGACGGGAACCAGACCGTCCGCGCCAAATCGGAGTGGCTCCGCGAGGGGATCGTTCACGAGTCGTGTTGGCGCACCGGGATGCCGTGACTGGCCAGGTGCGCCCTGGCGTCCGCGATGCGGTACTCACCGAAGTGGAAGATCGAGGCCGCGAGCACGGCATCGGCGCGGCGCGGTTGCAGCCCTTCGACCAGATGGTCGAGGTTTCCCGCGCCCCCGGAGGCGATGACCGGAATGGTCACCGCCCCGGAGACGGCTTCGAGCAGAGCGAGGTCGTACCCGTCGCGAGTACCGTCGCGATCCATGCTGGTAAGCAGGATCTCGCCCGCGCCCCGCCGCGCCGCCTCGGCTGCCCACTCAACGACGTCGAAACCGCTGGCGCGGCGGCCGCCATGGGTGTAAACCCCCCAGCCGCCGCGATCCGGTTCCGACCTGGCATCGATGGCCACCACGATGCACTGCCGGCCGAAGATGTGGGCTCCAGCATCGATGAGGTCGGGATCCTGGATAGCCGCGGTGTTGATGGAAATCTTGTCGGCCCCGGCCGTCAGCAACTCGCGGATATCGCCCACGGCGCGCACCCCGCCGCCGACCGTGAGCGGAATGAAGACCTGATCCGCCGTGCGTTCGACGACCTCGATCATGGTGTGCCGGCTGTCGGAGGAGGCGGTAATGTCGAGGAAGACCAGCTCGTCGGCGCCCTCGCTGTCGTAAAAGGCGGCCAGTTCGACCGGATCGCCGGCGTCGCGCAGTTTGAGGAACTCGACGCCCTTGACCACGCGGCCGCCGGTCACATCCAGGCAGGGGATGATGCGGCGGTACGGCCCCGTTTCGGGGAGGTCAGCGACAAGAGCTTCGGCCAGTGCATTCATGCTGTTCGCTCTGCCTCGTGAACCGCGGCAATGGCCATGCCGAGGTCGATGCGACCATCGTATAGCGCGCGCCCGATGATCGCCCCGGTCGACCCGACCTTTGCTGCGGCCTTGATGTCGTCGACGGAGGAGATTCCGCCCGAGGCGATGACGTCCGCGTCCACGGCCTGCACGACCTCGCCAAGGCTCTCCAGATTCGGACCGGAGAGGGTACCGTCCCGGTTGATGTCGGTGAAGATGAAGTGGCGCACTTTGGCCTTCGCCAGCTTCTGCGCCACCTCGACCGCTCGCGCCTCGGTCTGGCCCAGCCAGCCGTCGGTGGCCAGGCGGCCGTTGCGGGCGTCGAGCGCAACGGCAATGCGGTCACCCCAGCGCGCCACGGCGCTGATCACCAGCTCCGGATCGCGCAGCGCTACGGTGCCCAGGATAGCGCGGTCGATGCCGGCGGCAAACGTGTTTTCCAGATCGGCCAGGGTGCGTAGCCCGCCTCCAAGCTGCATGGGCACGTCGACCGCGGCGCGGATGCGCTTCACGGCGGCCCCGTTGATCGGCGAGCCTTCGATGGCGCCGTCGAGATCGACCACGTGCAGCCACTCCGCGCCCGCCTCGACCCAGCGCCGTGCCGCGGCCGACGGATCGGCGTCGTAGGCGGTTTCGCGGGCGAAATCACCTTCGATCAAGCGGACGCAGCGTCCGCCGCGAATATCGATCGCCGGATAGAGAATCACGCCAAGACGCTTTCCAGGACCGTCGCCGACGGGGCGCGGACGCCATCGACCCAGCCTGCCACCAGGCGCAGCCCGGCCGGCCCGCTCTTCTCGGGGTGAAACTGGGTGCCCCAGACGTTTTCGTGCCGGACGACGCTGGGGAAGATGCCACCGTAGCGCGTCACCGCAACGATGTCCGCCGGATCGTCCGGTTCGATGACATAGGAGTGGACGAAGTAGAAATCCTCGTCGTCGCCTGCCTGGTAGCCTGCCGCGTCCTGCAGCCACCGTGCCCGATTCCACCCAATCTGGGGGATCTTCACGTCGGTGCTGAGCGACCGCACCCGCCCGCCCAGAATACCCAGACCTCGAGTGTCGCCCTCTTCCTGGTGCTCGAACAGCAATTGCATACCCAGGCAGATGCCGAGGAAGGGGCGGCCGTCCGCCACGACCTCGTGGATGGTCTCAACCAGACCCAGCCGGTGCAAGCGTTCCATCGACGCGCCAGCAGCGCCGACCCCGGGAAAGATCACCGCATCGGCTCGCCGCACGTCGCTCGGATCCGATGTGACGACGGCCTCGGCGCCAGCGGCTTCCAGCGCGCGGCGGATGGAGCGCAGATTGCCCGCGCCGTAGTCGATGACGGCAATGGAGGGGCTCATGCCAGGATCCCTTTCGTCGACGGGACGGAGGTCGGGTCGCCGGTCAGGCGGGTCGCGGCGCGCAACGCCAGCGCGCCGGCCTTGAAGATGGCCTCGGCGGCGTGGTGGGCGTTGCGCGCCCGGATGAGGTCGATATGGGCGGTGAAACCGGCATTGACGACCAGCGCTCGCCAGAATTCCTCGACCAGACTGGCGGCGAAATCGCGCCCTATGACCGGCTCCGGCATGTCGGCCGCGAAATGGAGATAGGGCCGGCCAGAGCAGTCGATGACGACGCGGGCCAGCGCTTCGTCCAGCGGGGCGTAGGCGTGCCCGTAGCGGGCAATACCCCTGCGTTCGCCGAGCGCCTCGCGCAGTCCCTGGCCGAGAACGATACCGACGTCTTCCACGGTGTGGTGCGGATCCATGGCACTGTCGCCGGCGCAAGAGACCCCAATGCCGAACCCGCCGTGCCGTCCCAGCGCGTCGAGCATGTGGTCGAAGAACGGCACGCCGGTGTCCACCACGACGGCGCCGCCGCCGAGGTCGATGCTGGCCGTGATGCGCGTTTCGAGGGTAGCGCGCTCGATGCGCGCCCGCCGTTGGTTGGGGAGTGCCTCGGTCGCGCTCATGCGGCTCTTTCCCCCGCGCTGAGAATCGCCTCCAACTCGTTGAGGAAGATTTCGTTGTCTTCGGTCGTCCCGATCGACACGCGCAGGCAGTCGCCAAGTCCGAACGCCGGGTTGCCGAAATGGCGGACGTAGACGCCGCGTTTGGCCAGCTCGCGCACGACCGGGCCGGCATCCGCCACTGGCAAACGCACGAGCAGGAAATTTGTCGCGGAGGGAAGCGGTTCGACCCCGGGCAGCTCGCGCAGTTGATCCGCCAGCGTGTCCCGGTCGGCGAGGATGCGCGAGACAATCGTGCGGTTGTAGTCCTCGTCGGCAAGAGACGCCACCGCGGCCGCGGTCGCCACCGCGCTCACGTTGCAGAATCCCGGCAAGATGCGCAGTACGTAGGGCATCAGCGACTCGGGAAAGATGCCGTAACCGACGCGCATACCGGCGAATCCGGCAAACTTGCTCATGGTGCGCAGAATGACCAGGTTGGGATAGTGCTCCGTCAGCGGTAACAGCGAAGCGCCGGCAAACTCGGCGTAGGCCTCGTCGATGGCGACCACGCAGGGCGCCTCGGCCACGATGCGTTCGATGGTCTTCGGGTCGAAGAGATTGCCGGTCGGGTTGTTCGGGTTGCAGATCAGAATGAGCTTGGTCCGCTCGTCGATAGCGTGCAGGATCCTATCGGCATCGAGTTCAAAACCGGGCACCAACGGCACATTGACGGCCTCGCCGCCATGGCCCCGCACGAGCAGTTCGTAGACCATGAAGGTCGGTTCCGAGATGATGACCCGGTCTCCCGGCTCGATGAGGAGATGGACAAGGGTTTCCAGCACGTTGTCGAGCCCGGCGCCCGCGATAATGCGGCTCGCGGGCGCGCCGACGTAGCGGCCGATCGCCTTGCGCAGCGTCCAGGCATCAAACTCGGGGTAGCGGTGATGCGTCGCGAAGTCCGCGATGGCCGCCAACGCTTTGGGCGAAGGACTGTAAGGCGACTCATTCCAGTCCAGCCGAATCTCACGCGCGGGCTTCTCGGCGGGCGCACCGTCGCGGGTGTACGTCGGCAGATGATGGATCGCCGGCCGGACGAGCTTTTTGGGATCGAACGTGGTCCGGAACGCGACGGATTGCGACACGAAGATTCCTCCGGGTGACGAGACGGCAAGACGGCGAGACGGCAAGGAGTGATCGCCGTCTCTCGGCACATGATAGCCGAGCCTGGGCCAGATTCGGGGTAGAGATGGAGGTCCTGCTGCTTTGACCTCGATTGGGTTCAGCGATTCATCTCGCCGTCTTGCCATCTTGCCGTCTTGCCGTCGCGCCGTCTCAGAGCAGCAGCTTCTCCAGAGAAGAAACCAGGATCTCGGTCGCGCCGGCCGCGCGCAGGCGCTCGATCGATTCCCAGAAAGCGTCTTCCTCGACCGCGGTGTGGACGGCGACCCAACCGGGGTCGGCCAGGGGGACAATCGTGGGGGCCTTGAGTCCCGGCACGACGGCACGGATCGCCGGCAGCGCCGCTTCCGGCGCGTTCATCATCAGGTACTTGTAGCGCTTGGCGGCGCGAACCGCGTCGATGCGCATCAGCAGCCGGTCGATGTTGGCGCGCTTGGCCGGGTCGGCGAGGGAGGCGGGGTTGGCCGCCAGGACGGCTTCCGATTCGAGGATCGTCGCCAGCGGCCGCAGATCGTTCAAGAGGAGCGACGACCCCGTCGCGGTCAACTCGACGATGGCGTCGGCCAATCCCAGAGAGGGAGCGACTTCGACCGAGCCGCTGATGGTGATGATCTCCGGATCACCGCCAAGCTCGTGAAAATAACGGCGAGCCGACCCGGGGTACGAGGTGGCAATCCGAGCGCTCAAGAGCTCCTGCGGCTCGGTGTACGGCGCGTCTCGTAGGGCCGCCACCACCAGCTCGCAGTAGCCAAACCCCAGCGGCAAGAGCTCCTCGACGGCGACATTCTCTTCGTGGATGAGGTTGCGGCCGACGATACCGAGGTCGACCGTGCCCAAGCCGACATATTCCGGGATGTCGTCGTCGCGGCCGTAAAGGATCGAGAGTGGAAAGTTGCGACAGTGAGAGAACAGCCGCTGCCCGTAGCTCTCGAACTGGAGGCCGATGGCGTGGAGCAGATCGAGTGTGGGCTGGGTGAGGCGGCCCGAGCGCTGCACCGCCATCTTCAATTGCGGCTCGCCTGTTTTTGACGTACCGAGCGTCTGCGTGAAGCCCGTGGTTGCGTCGGGCATAGGGTGGTGAATCCTCCGTTCAGGGTCAGTCGATCCGGGTTCGGGCCGCGTGCAACGAGTAGCACGTCGCCATCAGATTGGGCAAGCCAGGGTGCGCGACGATGACGGCTGGTGCGTCGCTCAATCGAGCGGTTTTGCCATGCGGATGTGGTCCGGGCGGTAGTCGCCGCTCGTAGAATTGGATGGCATGGTCGTTGCTCGCGAATACGTCGAGCACGACCTCTCGGCAAGTGTGTTCACGGGCCCACTGTTCGACGTGGTTCATCAGTGCCCGACCCATGCCCCGCCCCTCGGCTTCTTCCGCCACGACGAGGACATCGACATACGCCCGCGGGTGACCGGTGAAGGAGTCGGCATCGGGATGGACCGACACGAGACCAACTGGTTCGCCGGCAATGGTCGTGACAAACGCTTCGGTGCCCGATTCCGTAAGCAATCGTCCCCGTTCGAGTGCCTGAAAAAATCGGTCCATGGCCTCAGAGTCGCGCGGCGAGGCGGTTTGTGCGGGGCGAATGCGAGGCGCGACGCGCGCCAGGAACTCACGATCACCGGCCCC
The DNA here is from genome assembly GCA_963762985.1 of uncultured Chloroflexia bacterium. Classification (GTDB taxonomy): domain Bacteria; phylum Chloroflexota; class Chloroflexia; order Thermomicrobiales; family UBA6265; genus JACCXM01. The sequence goes on along the minus strand of CAVXMK010000015.1, from coordinate 644,582 downwards.
GAACGCGCGAATCACCAAGACATCTGGCGTTGATTCAACCGGCATCGTAGTGCTCCGCGGCGAGGTCGCGCGTGGGGGGGCTCGCGTCTGTCGGACCGCCCTTGACGCGGTCGTAAATGATTCTCAAGCCATTCAAGGTGAGATCGGGGTCGTAGTGGTCGAACAACGGCGAGCGGCCGACGAAGAGTGGCGCCAGACCCCCGGTGATCACCACCGTCGCGTCGGTCCCAAGCTCGGCGCGGGTCCGCTCGATCATCCCCTCCACCATCGCAAGGTGCCCGGCGACGAGCCCGGCCCGGAGCTGGTCGGCGGTGTTGCGCCCAATGACATGGTCGGGCATCTGCAGCTCGACATTGAAGAGTTGTGCCGCGTTCGTGGCCAGTGCCTTCAGCGAGGTGCCAACCCCGGCCGCTATCGCACCCCCCAGGTACGTTCCGTCCGAACCAATTACGTCGAACGTAGTTGCCGTGCCGAGGTCGACGATGATGGCCGGTCCACCATAGCGGGCAAAGGTGGCGACGCAATCGACGATCCTATCCGCCCCGAGCTGCCTGGGCTCCTCGACGTCGAGCCCCAGACCGACGTCGAGGTCGCCGCTGACCATGACCGGGTCGATCCCAAGGCGGCTGTGGGTCATGGCCTCCAACCAGGTGGTGACGCTGGGCACAACGCTGGAGACAATGACCCCGTCGACTTCACCCAGCGAATGGCGATCCGAGGCCAATAGCGCGGCCAGCATGGCGAACCATTCGTCGGGCATGCGCTCCCGCTCGGTGGAGAGGCGGTAGGAGGAGACGAGCTCACCGGATCTGGAAAAGAGCCCGAACGTGGTGTTCGTGTTGCCGACTTCGACGGCAAGAAGCATCGCGGTCAAGCCTCGATTCGTGACGAACTCAGACGAGCAACCGCCGCAGCTCGTCTTCTTGATCCTGGTGGGCGACGGCGATGATGTCGTCGCCGGGGAGCAGCTCGGTGCCGGGGTTGGGGACGATCAGGCTGGCGCCGCGGGCGATGGCGGTGATGGCGGTGTTGACCGGCAGCTCGATCTCGGCGATGACGCGATGGGCAACGGCCGAGGTCTCCGACACTTTGGCGTCGACGATGGCCAGATCCTCGTGAAAGCTGACGAGGTGGACGAACGAGCGATTCGGGATGGCCTGCTCGATCAGATTGAGAATGTAGTTCGTCTGACTCACGGTCACGTCCACGCCGAGCATGCGGAACAGGTGCTCGTTCTTGGGATTGTTCACGCGGGCGATGGTGCGGGCGACGTGGAACTTTTCCTTCGCCACCTGGCTGATGACGAGGTTGTCTTCGTCTTCCCCGGTTACCGCCACCACCACGTCGGCGCGCGCGGCTCCCGCCGCGGCCTGGGTGCCCGCTTCGGCGGCGTCGCCGATCACCGCCACCGCGCCGAGCACATCGTTGATCTCGGTCACTCGATCGGGGTTGCGCTCGATGAGCAGCACTTCATGCCCTTCGGACAAGAGGTGCTGCGCCAGGTAGTAGCCGACTTTCCCCCCGCCAGCGACGATGACGTACACGGCTAGGTCGGACCTCCTCGGGGCGCGTTTTGTTCGGCTTCCGCGCGCATGACGTGGTCGAGCACGATGGCGGAGATCGTGGTGGTAGGGCAGACCGTGGTCAGGCCGAGCCGGCGATACGTGTCCTCGCGCACCGGGTCGTAGATGCGGCAGACGACCTCCGGGACGTGAAAAATGAGCCGGGCGACCTGGGCGGCCATGATGTTGCGATTGTCGCCGTTCGTCACGGCGATGAAGGCGTCGGCCTCTTCGATGCCCGCCTTGCGCAGAATGTCTTCGTCGATCCCGGTGCCGATGATCGTCTCTCCGCCGAACCCCGCCGGGAGCCGGCGAAAAGCGCGGCTGTCGGTGTCGATGACGGTCACCTTGTTGCCGGTATGGTCGAGAATGCCCGCGACCCGGGCGCCGACGCGGCCACAGCCCATGATGACAGCTTTCATCGCGGCTCCGACACGTCCGGCGCGGTGCGAATGACGACCACCTCGCAAGGGGCGTTGAGCAGCACGTAGTTGGTTGTCTCGCCAAGCGAGTCGCGGCCATGCTTGCGATGGATCGAGGCGGTCATCACGATCGCGTCGGCATCGCGCTCAATAGCCTCATCGACGATCGCCGGCCCGATGGCCCGCGCCTGCAGTAGCTCGGTGACAATGTGAGCGGAGCGGGCGGGAAGGGTCCGCTGGGCGATACTTTCCGCGTTGCGTAATGCCCGCTCTCCCTGCTCGATCTCACCGGGCAGCTCGGCATCGAGCGGCATGGCTTGCGGTACCTCTACCACGTACAGGAACGTGACGCTCCCTCCGTCCTTGCGGAAGAGGTCAGGCAGGACGTTGAGAACGCGCATGTCGATATTGGAGCCGGCCACTGGAACCACCAACCGCTCGAACCCGCGCTGCATATTGTCCCTCAGCGCCGTGCGCTGCTCCTTCCCGAGACGTGGAGCGACGCGAAAGTATGGTATGGCGCAGGGTAGGGTGCAATAGGGCTATGAGCCATGGGCTGTGGGCTATGGTCGTATGCCCGGACTTGTCGTCTTGCCGTCTTGCCGTCTCAGACTATTCGCTCATAGCCCATGGCTCATAGCCCATAGCCCATAGCTCATAGCCATTTGCCGGGTACAATTACGGCCGGTGAGAAGCCGATGTCTCGGCGGTTCCCAGGCGACCTCGCGTCGGAACCGGAAACGGATGGACCCATGCATGAACAAGACGACGCCCTCAATGCCAAAGTGATCCTGATCGCCGTCGGTGGAGCCGCGGTCGCGGCGACCCTCGTCGCCCTGGCGCGCCGGGAGAACGACACGGCGAAAGAGCGCGCCGAGAAGGCCGTCACGGAAGCGAAGGCTGAGGTCGAAAAGGACGCCAGGAAGGCCGCCAAAACCGCCAAGAAGAAGCGCAAGGCGTTCATGGCCGCGGCCGTGAAGAAGGGCGATCGTCTCGGCGACGACGCCAGGGAGATTGCCTCCGCGCTTGCCGCGGACGCGCGGGTGGCGGAACGCGATCTCAAGGCCGCCGCCTGGGACGCCCAGCAGCAGGCAATCGCGGCCGAGAACCGGCTCCTCTCGGCCGGGCACCGTGTCGTGGATGACGCGGCGCATCTCGCGTCCAAAGTCGGCGCAGAGGCCAGGCAGCTGGCCGGCGAGGGCCGTGAGCGAATCGCGCACTTGCGCCACCGCGACGATGCCGAAAGCGAGATCGACCGCCTCCGCGCCGAGATCGAAGAGCTCAAAGAGCGCCTTGAAGGAACTGGCCGCAAAGCGGAGTGGGATTATCTCGGCCTGGCCTCCCGATTCACAGGCAAGGGGAAAACGGCAAAGGACGACATGGCTGCTCAGGCAGCGGCGGCGGCGTTGGCCCATCTCGAGAAGTCGCTGAAAGCGAAAGCCCCCGCACTCATGGCGGCGCGGGACCGGGCTCAGGTGATGGAGATCCTGCAAAAGGAGCTCGGCCCAACCCTGCGCGAGTCCGCGATTCAGGCGGCCATGGCCGCGCTCGGCAAGCTCGAAGCCGGCAAAGAGCGGGCTCGCGATGCCGCGGAGGACGTGCGTGAATCCGCGCGCGACCTGCGGGACGAAGCTCGCGCCAGGGCCCGACACGCGGAAGACGACGTGCGCGAGGCGAATGGCCTCGCGGAGGAAGAGGCCGAGTACCACGCGGAATCGATCAAGGCGAACGGCAAGCGTCGTCTCTGGCGAGCATCGCACGAGGCGCGCGAAGCGGCCGACGTGGCGGCGGAGCGAGTCGGCGAGTCCGTGCGGGCGGCGGACGATGTGGTTGCCCAGGAAGAGCACCGCGGCAAGGCGGGACTCTTCTGGGGTGGCGCGGGACTCGGACTGGCCCTGTATGCCCTGCTCGATGCCGAGCGGCGCGACAAGGTGCTTCGCTTCGCCAACGAAGCGTCGGTTCAGGTCCAGGAACTCGTGCGGGATCTCCAGGGGTACGACGACGAGTTCTAGACCGATTGGGGCGCCAGTTCCTGACGAACTGAAGTGGGGGCACGGCATGCCGTGCCCCTTCGTTGATGAGGCAGACCGCTCAAACCAGCCGTCGCGCCCCGGCGTAGTGGTCGCTGTAGTAGTCGGATTTGAGACTGGAGATCACGACACCGGTGCGCTCGTTCTCGGCGTGGATGAAGTCGTCCCCACCGATGTAGATGCCGTTGTGCGAGAGGCCGCGCTCGAACGTGTTCTTGAAAAAAACGATATCGCCCGGTTTCCAGTCGTTCTTGCCGACGGATCGACCACGGTTCCACTGCTCCTGCACCCCACGGGTGATGTCCAACCCGGTCGCCTTTTGGTAGACGTACCAGGTAAACCCGGAGCAGTCGAACCCCTTGGGCGAGGCGCCGCCCCACTTGTACTTGGCGCCTTTGTACTTCTTGGCAACACGGACGACATCGCGGCCATTCCCCGAGGCCTGTTGCTTCTTGTTCCTGCGCTTCTTGCCCTTCTTGTCTTTCTTGCCCGCTTTTCGCTTCTTTCGCCGATCCGGTCGTTTTGCGGCATCCGCGTCCGGCAACAAGGCAAATACCGCGGCGATACCCAACCCGAGGGCACGGCGCCGATCGACGACCTTGCGGTCGTCGCCAACCGTCCCATCCTCCACCACCTGCATGGCTTCTCCTTCCGAGCGATCGGATCGGGGCAGCCCTGACGCTCACGTCGGTGGAAACGCGTGGCGGGGATTGCGGGTATCGTGCGGGCTCGTCTGGACATAGAGAACAGTACCGATGGGGGACGCTGTTGGCAAGGGCCGAGGAGTCACAGACGGGCTGTGAGCTATGGGCTATGAGCTATCTGTCAACGACGGCATAGCGGCGAGGCGGAGAGGAGAGGCGAGAACTCGACGGCAGCCAGAAGGTCATAGCCCATAGTCCATAGCCCATAGCCGCTACGGTACAATCGTGCGGCGATGCGGCGCGGAGGAACGCGCCACGAGTGAAGGGCCGGCGTGGCGCCGGCTGACGAGGGGAACGCGCGGAATGGCCTATCGGTTCTTGTTGGAGACGCCAGCACAACTTGCCGACGCGGCCAGCATCGCCGTTGAGCGGGTCGGCGATGCGCAGGTTGTGCTGATTCGGCCGTCGCATGGGCTGGGCGTGGATGACCCGTATGTCGACACCACCGTCGCTGCTCATTCATTGCGCGTGCTCGATTCGCTCTACGACTGGTACGAGTCGCTCGAAACGCCGCGGCCAACCATCCGCATCGTGCTGCACGGCGGCGAGCGGCACCCGCTGGACGCAGTCGACCGCTTGAGGATGGTGGCGCTGATTCGGCGCGATCAGCCGTGGGTCGAGCGGAGCATTCCTCACGTTGGCGACCACGAACCGACCGACGAATTCGCCGGCTTTAGCGTTGATCCCGGCGCACCAGGCCAGTCACTCGCCAGCACCAGGGCGGGGGGAGGTATCGGCATGGCCGTGGCGGAGCGCCTGGAAACCGCGGTAGCCTCGGAGGAGAGCGCCGCGGGGCCACACTTCCGCGCTATCAACTATCTGCTCGTCCAGGTCAACGATCTGCGCAAGGCGGAGGATTTCTACCGGGAATTCTTCGGCATGGCTATGTTGGGACGTGTGCGGCGCGGGCCCGATGATGCGCTGCTGCCGGTGCCGCGCGACTATTCCTGGGAACGCGCGATGCAGACCGGTGAGCTTGCCGAAATCTCGTTTCTGGCCAACGGGCCGCTGGTGCTGGCGGTACAGCGGATGGGGCTCGGCGTGATCCTCAACCAGGGTGTGCTGGAGATGGTCTCGCTCGGGGTCGATTCGCATAGCTTCACCCAGCTCAAGGGTGCGGTGCTGATGCGATCCCTGACGCTCCTGCGCTCCGACGCGGCCTCGTTCGTCTTTCGCGATCCGATGAACGTCAATTGGGAGATCGCCATCCTCGGCTCCGTGCCATTGATCCCGGTCTAGGTAATCGGGAGGTCGGCTGCCCTCATGCTCGATGCCTATCGCGACCTGATCGATGAGTTGCTGGAAACGCCGAACGTCATCCGCGGCGCCATTGACGCCCAGGGTGAAGATAACGTTCCCGAGGAGGTGAGGCGGCTGATCGCCGGGCTGCGCGACCGGGACCGGGCCGTGCTGGGCCGGGCGCAGAGCATGACGCGGCAGGAGACGCCCTACGTGCAGGTGTTGCGGCTCGAGGAGTCGGCCGCGGACGATCCCCTGGCTGACCTGCTCGCTGAAATGGAGACGGCGCGCGGGGATCTGGTCTCTCTGTTGATCAATCTCTCGCTGAAGGACTGGGAACGCCAGGCGATCCACGAGACCGAGGGGGAGATCACCTTGGCCGACGAGATCGAGCGGCACGTGGAATTCGACGAGGACCAGCGGCGTCGGTTGCGTGAGTTGATGGCCTGAACGATCCTGACCCTATCGGCCCCTAATTCCGGTGACAGTTGCCATGACATCGAGCAAGTTGACGAACAACGAGCATGCTGCCGATCGCCTCCCCGTCGTCGTCGTCGGTGCTGGCATGGCCGGCCTGGTCGCGGCCGTGGCTCTGCACGAAGCCGGTGTTCCCGTGCACGTCTTCGAGGCGGCAGATGGCGTCGGTGGGCGCATTCGCACCGATCGCCACGCCGAAGGGTACCTTCTCGACCGGGGCTATCAGATCCTCCTGGATGCTTACCCCGCCGCCCGTCGCTGGGTCGACCACGACGCGCTCGACCTGGGCCGATTCGATGCCGGCGCGCTGCTCTGGACGGGTCGTCGGCTCGTGCCATTGGCGGATCCCTTGCGGCATCCGACCGCGCTGCCGCGCGATCTGACCGCGCCGGTGTTCCCCCTGGCCGACAAAATACGGCTCGCGGCCCTGGCCGCACAAGCCGCGTTGGCCCCCTGGCAGATGCGCGAACCAGGCCGCGACGTCGCTCGGCCAGGATGCGTCGGCCGCGGAGTACCTCTGGGCGCGGGGATTCAGCGAGCAGTTCGTCGATCGCTTTGCCCGGCCGTTCTGGGGCGGCATCACGCTCGATCCGCACCTCGCGGGAAGCAGCGGCCCGTTGCTCTTCACCCTGAAGATGTTCCTTCACGGATCGGCGGCACTCCCGAAGGCCGGGATCGGCGCCATGCCGGCGCAACTCCTGGCGCGATTGCCCGCCGACTCGGTTTCACTGGAGTCGCGGGTGACTTCGGTTGTCGTCGAAGATGGCCGCGCCGCCGGTGTTCGCGTCGCGCGCCAGAAAATCCCGGCCGCGGCGGTCATCGTGGCCGCCGATCCGGTCATGGCCGCAGGTCTTACCGGGGCGTCGGCGATGGCCAATGCCGGCCAGGGGTTGCCCAGCCTTACGGTCTACCTTGGGGGTCGAACGGGACCCAGGGACCGGGCCGCGCATCGTGCTCGATGCCACGCGGCGTCTGCTGGTCAACGAGCTCGCGCCGCTCTCCGCCGCGCAACCGTCGTACGCCCCGCCGGGTCGCCACCTGATCGCGGCCGCGATCGTGGGCGAAGCGGCGGACGCCGGCGACCTTGATGCCGTGGCGCTGCGGGCCCGAGACGATGCCGCGACGATGCTCGGGCACGCGTCCGACGACTGGACGATTCTGCGGGTGGACCGGGTGCCCTTTTCGCAGTTTGCCCAGCCACCGGGTATCTACCGCCGCCTGCCCGGCAACGTGACACCCACACGGGGGCTCTTCCTCGCCTCCGAGGCGACGGTCGATTCCTCCTACAACGGGGCCATGCTGAGCGGCGAGGCGGCGGCCGCGATCGTGCAGCGCGAGCTTGCGTTCGCCCACACTGAACACTTGACTTGGTCATGACGCGCCACGGTGAGTACAAGACCCCCGGAGGCAAACTGATCGCCGTCGACTTTGACGTTATTGACGGCACATTGAGAAACGTCGTGGTCACCGGGGACTTCTTTCTCTATCCGGAGGAGGCGTTGCGGTCCGCTTGCGAGTTCACTCGAGCGGATGCCTGCCTCCTCGAGTGAGGAAGACTATGCGGCGCGGGTGAGGACGGCCTTGAGTGGGGGCGTTGAGTTGCTTGGTTCGTCGCCCGAAGCGCTGGCAACGGCCGTCGTTCGTGCCCTGCGAAATCCTGAACAAGGGACTGCCACGCATGACGCCTGAAGCCAGCGAGTCTTACCGCGGCGGAGATCGCACGCTGGCGTGCGCTGCCGTGGCGGCTCCTGCCGGAGACGCCGCGGGCGCCGTTGCTGAACATGGCGCTCGATGAGGTGCTCACCGAGCGCGTTGGCGCCGGGGAGCGCCCTCCCACGCTGCGCATCTGGGGGTGGAGTGCTCCCTGCGTGGTGCTTGGCCGCTTCCAGTCCGTGCGCAACGAGGTCGACGAAGATGCCGCGGCTCGCCACGGCGTCGAGATCGTGCGCCGCGTCAGCGGCGGCGGCGCGATGTTCATCGAACCGGAGGGCGCCATCACCTGGTCCCTCTACGCGCCGGAGTCGTTGACCCGAGGCATGACGTTTGCCGAGTCGTACCGATTTTTCGATGCCTGGGTCGTCGACGCGCTGCGTGAACTGGGGATCGACGCCTGGTACGCGCCCCTCAACGACATCACCTCGTCGGCCGGCAAGATCGGGGGCGCCGCACAGGCGAGGCGGGGCGGGGCCGTGCTGCACCACACCACCATGGCCTACGACATGAACGTTCCCCTCATGCTCAGCATCCTGCGCATCGGCAAGGAAAAGCTGAGCGACAAGGGCGTAACCTCGGCCGACAGGCGAGTGGGTCCGCTGCGCCAGCAAACGGCCATGTCCCGCGCGGCGATCATCGCACACATGGTGGACCAGTTCGGGCAGCGGTTCGGCTTGCGTGACGACGAATTGACCGCGGAGGAGATCGCGGAGGCCGAGCGGCGAGTGACGAAACGGTTCGGTACGCGCGACTGGATCGCACTATCTCCCCTGAGCGCTCGAGGCCGAACGTGGCGTTCGTACGCGCCCGAAGAGTGCCGGTTGCCAAGTTGACACCGGTTGCGGCACGGGCCTATGATCGGCGGGGGATTCTGCTGACCCGCGTGGTGGAAACCCCGTCGCCTCGTCCTGCGTTGACAAGAACAGAACGACTCGTTCGCGCCCCGCAACGCGCGGACGCCGTGACCCGGTTTCGCAGTGCGGTGCGAAACACCCCGCGAGGGGAGCGGTCGTCAGCGGCGAGTCGACGAACCTGAGGGAGGTCGAGGGCTGCCCGTTGGGGCGGCCCGGAGGAGTTGGACGCGGGGATGGACGGGTTACGATTCGACAATCTGGCGCGCACGGTCGCGGCGGGGGCATCCCGTCGCTCCGTGCTGAAAGGGCTGGCCGCGGGGCTCGCGGCGACGGCGCTGCGCTTCGCCGGAGCGGGCATCGCCAGCGCACAGAACACCGTCCCGCTGGGAGGGCAGTGTTCGGGACTTGGCGCAAACTCGGAATGTAGCCAGGCGGGAGGAGCGGTTGTCTGCAGCGACAACGGCGTCGCTCGTGATGGCCAGTTCAACTGCTGCCGCAACGCCGGCGGCGCCTGCACCGCCGATTTCCACTGCTGCGGCGGCGCGGTCTGCGTCGACGGCTCCTGCGGCGGGGGCGGTGAGCGCGTGGCGTGCCGCGGACTCGGGCTGGGCGCCGAGTGCACCGCAACCAGCCAGTGCAGCCAGGCCGGTGGGTCGGTCGTGTGCGCGAGCAACGGCATCGCGGCCGATGGCGCGCGCAACTGCTGCCGCAACACCGGCGGCGCCTGCACCGGCGACATCCAGTGCTGCGCGAGACCTGCTCTGCGCCAACGGCACCTGTGGCGGCACGGCGAACTCCCGAGACGGCGCCCAGCCGGTGGCCTTGCTCCCGGCGCGGCATGCACGAGCGACCGAGCAGTGCAGCCAGACCGGCGGAGCGCGGGTCTGCGCCAACAATGGCTACGATGGCGACGGCGCTCTGAACTGCTGCAGCAACGAAGGCGGCGTCTGCAGCGACACCACCTACAGCGCGGACTGCTGCAGTGGACTTTACTGCGTCAACGGCGTCTGCACCAACAACACCACCGGCGGTCTGGCTCTCGGGGCCTCCTGCACGCAGACAGGGCAGTGCAGCCAGGCGGCCGGGGCCGCGGTCTGCGCCTCCAACGGCATCGATTCCGACGGGACGCTCAACTGCTGCCACAACGCCGGCGGGCTCGTGCGACCGGGACATCGTCTGCTGCGGCGGGCTGCTTGTGCCTCAACGGCGCCTGCTCCAGCGGCGAGGGATCGGGCGGCACCATCGGCCTCGGCGGCCAGTGCGCGGCGACCGGCGAGTGCAGCCAGGCCGGCGGCGCCGTCTTCTGTGACGACAATGGCATCGCCAGCGACGGCGCCCTCAACTGCTGCCGCTACGAGGGCGGAGGCTGCGCGACCGGTTCGCAGTGTTGCGGCGGGCTGGATTGCACCAACGGGGTCTGTACCCCTATCGGCGGCGGCCAGGGCGGCGGCAACATCGCCCTCGGTGGCGAGTGCGCCGCGGACGGCGAATGCACGGCGACGGGCGGTCCCTCCTTCTGCCGCAACAACGGCCTCGACAGCGGATGGGCCGCTGAACTGCTGCCGCTTCGAAGGCGGAGCCTGTTCGACCGGCAGCCATTGCTGCGCCGGACTGCTCTGCGTCGAAGGCGTGTGCGCCTAGTGCGCGCGCTCTCTCACGGTCGCCAAGTCACGGGGGCGCCATTTGGCGCCCCCGTGGCCTATCTTCTGCGTCTCCACCCGCCCGGTTCCGTGCAATAGGCTGCCCGTGGCCTCCGGACGACGATCACGTCCGCGCGCAACGTCTTCGACTCGACCGACGACGCCCCAAGTCTCGCGCCGCCGGACGATGCGCTCTCCGGCACCGTCGTCCGCGCCTATGGCAAGTTCTTTACCGTCCAGCTCGACGACGGCCGGGAATTGCTCTCGACGGTCAAGGGCGGGCTTGAAGCGACATCGGCGCGGGCACCGATCTGGTCGCCGTCGGCGACAAGCGTGCTGGTGACCGACGTCGGCGAAGGAGAGGGACGCATCGAGCTACGTCGGCTCCCAGACGGAGCGCCTTGTCGCGCCTGGCCCGGCACACGGGAGATGTCGAGCAGGTCATCCTCGCCAACCCGGATCAGGCGCTTTTCCTCTTCGCCGTCCGCGAGCCGGAACCGCACCCCCGTCTGCTCGATCGCTTTCTGGTCATGGCAGAGTCGCGCGGGTTGCCGGCGCTTATCGGCGTCAACAAGATGGACCTGGACATGCCGGGCCCGGACGGCGAGCCGTCGCTGGCGCGGACGATCTTCGCCGACTACGAGCCGATCTACCCCGTGCTGTACCTCAGCGTGAAGACCGGCGCCGGGATGGACGAACTGCAGGTCGTGCCCTGAGCGGGCAAGGTGACAGCCGTCGCCGGTCCATCGGGCGTCGGAAAATCGAGTCTGCTCAACGCGTTCGATCCCGATCGAGAGCGTGCGGTCGGGGCAATTTCGGAGGCGACCGGGAAAGGCCGGCATACGACGATCGCCACGGTGCTGCACCGCATTCCGGGAGAGGACGTGACGTTCGTCGCGGACACGCCCGGGATCCGGGCGCTCTCCCTGCAAGGCGTCGATCTGACGCACCTCGACCGCCTCTTCCCCGAGATGCGCCCGTATCTCGACACGTGCCGCTACGCCGACTGCACCCACCTGCACGAACCGGGCTGCGCGATCCAGGAGGCGGTCGCGGAGGGCCACATCAGCCCGGAGCGCTACGCCAGCTACGTGCGATTGCGCCGGGGGGATGCAGACGAAGGTGACAAGGTGACGGGGTGACAGGGTGCCCGGGGTTCTTACTCCCTGTCACCCCGTCACCCCGACCCCTTCGATCACCGGGACACGGTCAACTCCCGATCGTCGCCGTAAGACGTGGCATCGAGCCAAGGTCGAACCCTCGGCGAAGCGGGCTGCGCGGAATGGTTGGAGATCGACGAGCCGAGGCGCTCCGTCGACGATCCACTCCGCGAGGCAAACGCCGATGGCAGGCGATGTCTTGAACGACGTGCCACTGTCGCCGGCCATCACCCAGAGTCCGGGCACAGCCGGGATTTGGTCGATGATCGGGTGCCCGTCGGGGCTGCGCATGTAGGTTCCGGACCAGCCGCCGCGCATGATGCGCGTTGGCGAAGACTGGGTAACGGGCGACGAGCGCACGGCGGCTGGTCGGGATGGTGGCGGCGTCGACCGATTCGTCGAGGGTGTCGGGATCGGCGGCGAAGACGCTGCGCTCGGCGCCGATAAGGGTGCAATTGGCCCCTTCAGGACGCAACCAGGCGTGGTTGATGGCGTCGATGACCACCCGATGACCGCGACCCTCAAGCTCCGCCGGCCAGCGGAAGAGCACCACCTGCGTCCGTACCGGCTCCAGTCCAAGGTCGATGTCGAGCGGTTTGCAGTACCCGGTCTGCCCAGGACCCGGCCGCGACGACCATGATGTCTGTTTCGATCGTTCCCGATGGCGTCTCGACGCCGGCCACCCGGCCATTTCGCGTTCGAATCGCGGTGGCGGGCGTTTCCTCGAAAATCCGGACCCCCAGGTTCGTCGCTGCTCGCGCGAAGCCGTGCAACGTGGCGTTGGGATCCGCGATAGCCACTGCCGGGCTCGAATGCGGCGACGGTCAGATCGTTGGTGTTCAGGAACGGATCGATGTCGCGCATCTCCTCGCGGCCGACGATACGCGTGTCGATGCCGATGCGTTGCTGGATCGGCAACGTTCTGGCGCAGCCGGTCCTCGTGCTCGGGGTGAAACGACCTGAATGAACCCGATCGGCGAAAATCCTGGCGAACCGGCGCCGACCTCGTCATCCCAGTTGCGGAAGATGGCGAGGCTTTCGTGGGTGAGCCGAGCTTCCGGGACGTTGGCATAGTGGCAGCGGACCAAGGCCCCCGATTTCCCGGTCGCGCCGGAGCCGAGGTGGCGCCGCTCCAGCACGACGATGTCGCGCACGCCGCGCTTGGCGAGTTGGAAGGCGGTCGAGAGCCCATTGACGCCGCCGCCGATGACCACGACCTGCGCGGTCCGTGGCAGCGATCGAGGCCGTTCAGCACGCTCCCGCCCGTTTGGCTCGTCGCTTCGGGTCATCGTGCCAGCCCCCTCCGATCCATCCAGCCGCCGGTGCCGTCGTAGGACGCGGCGTCGTAGCCGTCGACCGTGGCGCCGGTGAGGATCACTGTTTCGCCCTCCGGAACGGTAATCTGGACGTTCGCGTCGCGCATCGGGGCGTCGAGCAGCGGCGCATCTTCGATCGCGACGGCGGTATCGATGCCGGGGCGCGTGCCGAGGGAGAGGTACTGGGCGGGAACAAAAACCTCCTGGCCCTCGTATACGACACCAAGGAACCCGGGCGCGGCGTTCCCGGTCAGCTCGACCTCGGCGTCCGCGGGGAAGACCGCGATGATCGCGGCGTTGTAGTCTGGTGCGGCGAACGCATTGACCTCGAACACGGTCGTTGCCATGGGAGGCGCTTTGGCAGCGGTTTCGGCCGCGGGTGAAGCAAACGCCACCAGGAACACGGCCAGTGCGGCGACAAGGATTCCACAATGCGAGCGCAAACGGGCAATCAGCACGGCCTTCACGATGTCGATGAGCAACGGGTGATCTCCTTCGAGCGTCCAGCCACGCTTGGCGCGGACGCGATTCCGGCGATTACCAAGTCTATCCTGACCGGGCACGTCGCGTGCATGCGAGGGCTTTGGAGGTGGGCATGATCGCGAGGGGCGGAACGGACGAACCGACGCTCGATCGTCCCGACCGGGTCGACGCCATCATCGACTTCTTGCAGCCGACGATCGATGACATCCTGAGCCGCATCGAGGGTGACGAGTTCACCACCACCGAGTTCATCGACCTGCTGCAGACCGACCCCGAGGCGAACGCGGCCTACCTCGAGGCGCTTCGCCGCTGGGGAGAAGGGGAGCGGTACGCCAGGATGGTGGTCCACGGGCAGGTCATCCCCGGCAACTTGCGGCGGTCGGAACGAGTCGAGTGGCTCGGGTTCGCGTATGGAGTGGACGATCCCTACGCGGTGCCCGCGCGCTGGCGCATTGTGGATGACGCGTCCGGAACCGGGCACGGAACGACATGACGAAAGGTAATCGACATAAGTGTAAGAACCGGGTATGCTCCCTTCCAGGGAATATCGGGTAGCATCCTCATGATGTAGGCCTCTCGCCTTATCAGGCTACCAGGCCGCGCATGACTGCCGTCGATGTGCCAGCACAGTGAGAAATGGAACGCCAGTGAATGACGACCGCCAGTTGGGAGTGATGCGCCTGCACTTGCTCCCGGACAACGACAAAGAGAAGGATGGCAAGGCGCCGGGCAAGCGGCCTGGCTTTCCTGGCCGCAACCGCAATGGCCCGAATGGGCCGGGCGGCATCGGCGGGCCCAACAAGGGTCGGCCGCGGATTCCACCGTGGGTGATTGCCGTCCTCTTTCTGGGGCTGGTGGCGTATCAGCTCTACATGGTCTTCGATCCCCAGCAGAACACCCAGAGCATCACCGTGCCTTATTCAGTGGTGGAGCAACAGGTGCGGGCCGGCAACGTCACCGAGGCGACGCTGACCGATACCAACATCACCGCCACTCTGGAAGAGCCGATCGCGTGGGATCGCCGCGGCGAGCAGTTGGTGACCCCCGTGGCCGGCGAAGAACCCCAGGGCGTGGTTGAGGGCGCGAGTCTCAGTGCCACGCTGCCCCCGGTCGATAACGCCGGGCTGTTGCCTCTGCTGAACGAGAACAACGTTGTCGTCAAGGGACAGAGCGACAGCTCCTCGATCTTATCAACACTCGTCGTCACGTTGCTGCCGTTCCTGCTGATCGTCGGGCTCATCATCTTCATGGGCCGGCAGATGTCGCGGGGGCAGCAGAACGTTTTCGGATTCGGCCGCTCCCGCGCCAAGCAGCACGACCCGGAACGACCTCAAGTGACCTTCGCCGATGTAGCGGGCGAAGAGGAAGCCAAGCAAGAGTTGACCGAGGTCGTCGACTTCCTGCGCAACCCGGCCAAGTACCACCAACTCGGGGCGCGACTGCCGCGCGGCGTGCTGCTGGTCGGGCCTCCCGGCACCGGCAAGACGCTCATGGCGCGCGCCGTGGCCGGCGAGGCCGGCGTGCCGTTCTTCAGCGTCTCGGCCTCGGAGTTCGTGGAGATGTTCGTCGGCGTCGGCGCCAGCCGCGTGCGCGACCTCTTCGACAAGGCGAAGCAGAATGCCCCAGCCATCGTCTTCGTGGATGAGCTCGATGCCGTCGGTCGGCAGCGGTTCGCCGGTCTGGGCGGCTCCAACGACGAGCGCGAGCAGACGCTGAACCAGATGCTGGTCGAGATGGACGGGTTCGAGACCAACCAGGAAGTCATCGTCATGGCCGCCACCAACCGGCCGGACGTCCTCGATCCGGCGCTCCTGCGGCCGGGCCGGTTCGACCGGCAGGTGGTCATCGGCCTGCCGGACAAGGCTGGGCGCGAGGCGGTGCTCAACATCCACACCCGCGGGCTCCCGCTCGCCTCGGACGTCGACAAGGCCTCGCTGGCGCGGGGGACGACTGGATTCTCGGGGGCCGACCTGGCGAATCTGGTCAACGAGGCAGCGCTGACGGCGGCGCGGCGCAATCGCAAGGAGATCACCGAGGCCGACTTCGAGGAGGCGCTGGACAAGATCCTGCTCGGCACGACGCGCACCGGGCTGATGAACCCCAAGGAGCGGGAGGTCGTCGCCTACCACGAGGCGGGTCACGCCCTGGTCGCGCACTTCACGCCCGGCTCCGATCCCCTGCGCAAGGTCAGCATCGTGCCGCGCGGCCGCGCCCTCGGGGTGACGGTGCAGATGCCGGAGGAGGACCGGCACAACTACAGCCGCACCTTCCTCCACGGGACGACTGGCGATGCTCCTTGGCGGGCGCGCCGCTGAGATGGTCGTCTACGACGAGGTAACGACGGGTGCGGAAAACGATCTCAAGGAGGCCTCGGGTCTGGCCCGGCGCATGGTCGGGTTGTGGGGAATGAGCACGGAGCTGGGACCGGTCTATCTCGGCACGGGGGAGGAGCACGTCTTCCTCGGTCGCGAGATCATGCAGGACAAGGCCTATTCCGACGCGACGGCGAACCGGCTCGACAGCGCGGTGCGGGAGATGGTCGAATCGGCGCTCGACCGGGCCGTCAAGACGACCGTCGAGCACCGCGACAAGCTCGACGCACTGGTGGCGGCCCTCCTGGAGCACGAAACGCTCGATGGCAAGGAAGTCATCGGCGATCTTCGGACCCGGCCATACCCTCGACCCGGAGGCCGGGGTGGTGCCGCAGCAGCCGGCCACCATCGAGGCGGTAATCGTCGACAACGGCAAGGCGGACACGGAGCCGAGCGGCGACGGCGCCACCGAACCGGACGATTCACTGGCGCCGGCTGGCGCAGGCGGCGAGGCACGACTGAGCAGCGAGGACGTCTAGGCGGGTGATGGGGTGTCGGGGTGACAGGGTCGTCCAGGAATCTCTACCCCATCACTTCACGTCCGGTACAGCGTCGTCACCGCGCCGATGCGGCCGTACATCCAGAATGCGCTCGGCATGCCGATGATCGACAGCAGCAGGACGTAGGCGACGGCCATCCAGAGGCCGGAGAACCACCAGCCGATGAGCAGGAAGTAGATGGCGCGCAGCAGGATCGGCCGCTGCGCCGTCGCCGGCCGCAGGATGCCTTCGTCCACCCAGTAGAGGGTGCCGGGCGGGCGCAGCGTAGCCACGAACGGCAAGCGATTGATGATCCACAAGCCCAGGGGCAACCCGATTACCGTGGCGTTGAGCGCCCAGGCGGCCGCGGAAAGGATGCCCGGTCAGCCACCAGCCGACCAGCACGAACCAGATGACGCGCAGGATCAGGTTCGGTGGTTCGACTGTCACGAACTGATGGTCTGGACCGCGCATGGGCTCAACGGCGCTCATGAAACACCCTCCTCACGCGAAGCGCTAGCCAAACAGGGGTATGGCCAACTACAGATTCAGATCGCGGCCGACGCGTGCCGCGTCCGACCGATCCCAGCCGCCGCCCCAGCTCCGTGATCGTCTCATCGAGAATGGCGACGGTGCGGTCGCACTCCTCGCGGGTGATGACCAGCGGCGGGCAGAGCTGGGTGGTCGGGTCGTTGCGGCTGTCGTTGCGCAGGATGAGTCCGCGCTGCCGCATCTGATCGGTCAGCCAGGCGAGCAGCTCGTTGTCGCGGAACGTCTCCTTCGTCTCGCGGTCGGCGACCAGCTCGACGCCCAGGAAGAGTCCGACGCCGCGGATATCCCCCACGTTGGGGTGGTTGCCCAGCGTGGCTTCCAGCGCATCGCGCAGGTACTGACCCATCTCCCGCGCTCGGCCGGGAAGATCCTCCTCCAGCATGATGTCGAGGTTGGCGTTCGCCGCGGCGCAGGAGACCGGATGACCGCCGAACGTCAGACCGTGCTGGAAGCCTCCTTTGCGCGCGGCCGCCACAGGTGCCGGCAGATCATCGCTCGCGGGCTCGGCGAAGGCGTCGGCGATGACTTTGCGGGCCATGACGGCCCCGAGCGGCGCGTAGGACGACGTGATCCCCTTTGCGGTGGTGATCAGGTCGGGGATGACGTCGTAATACTCGGAGGCGAAGAGCGTGCCGAGGCGCCCGAAACCGCAGATGACCTCGTCCATGATCATCAGGATGCCGGTGTCGTCGCAAAGCTTGCGGATCTTCTTGAAATAGTCCGGGGAGCCTGGCGGGATGCAGCCGCCCGCGTTCTGCACCGGTTCCACGATGATCGCGGCCACCTGATCCGGCCCCTCGAACTCGACGAGGCGCTCGATCTCGTCGTAGCAGGCCAGAGTGCAGGCAGCGGCGTCCTGGCAATAGGGGCAACGGTAACGGTGGGACATGGGGGCGTGCCGCGCGCCGGGCACGAGCGGACCGAAGGGGGCGCGGGCCTCGGTGAGACCGTTGACGGAGAGGGCGCCCATGGTGGTGCCGTGGTAGGCGACCCGGCGCGAAACGGTTTTCCACCGATGCGGGAAGCCGTTGATGGTGTGGTACTGCTTGGCCAGCTTGAGCGCGCTTTCGACCGCTTCCGACCCGCCCGAAGTAAAGAAGACCCGCGCTTCGCCGCCGAGCGGGGCCAGCTCGCCGAGGCGGTCGGCCAGGACCGCCGCTGGAACGCTGATGTAGCCGAAGGGGTTGACAAAGGGCAGTTGCGCGGCCTGGGCGGCCATGGCATCGACGATGCGCTGCCGGCCGTAGCCGGCGTTGACCGAGTAGATCCCGGCCAGGAGATCGAGGTAGGCGTTGCCGTCGATGTCCCAGAGCGTCGATCCTTCGCCGCGGACGATCATGAGCGGTCGCCGCTCGGGATCCTGGTACTCCGCCATCTGGGTGAAATGCAACCAGGCGTTGTCGCGCACCGCGTTCTCGATGCGCTCGGTCTCGGTCGTGCTTGCCGCTCGGGTCATCGACGGAGATCGCGGTCATTCGGATGCTCCCTGGTCGCAAATCGCCCGGTTCTGACGAAGTACACTGGACCACAGGAGTGTACCCGAGCGCGATCCGCATCCGTCCTCGCGCCGGGACGGCCGGGTTCCAGACACGTGCGCCCGAGCGCACGCCAGCAGCAATGGGTAAAGCCATGGCGACAAAGGGAGATGACAAGAAATCGCGCCGGCGTCGTTCCCGAGCGGCCAATGGTCGATTCACGGTCGACGCAGACGAAGCTCTTGGATCGTCGGATGGACGCACCACGCTGCGGCGCTGCCGCGGGTTCGACCGATTAGTGCCCCGCCGTTGCCCGGTGGGATTTCCGAACTGCCCCCGCTCCTCCCCGACATGTTCATCAATCGGGAGCTCAGTTGGCTCGCATTCAACGATCGTGTGCTCTTTGAAGCGGAAGAGACGGCGAATCCCCTGCTGGAGCGGGTGAAGTTCGCTGCCATCTTTGCCACGAATCTCGACGAGTTCTTCATGATCCGCGTGGCGGGGATCGAGCGGAAGGTGACCGCTGGCATCGCGCATTCCGGGGCCGGACGGCCGCACCCCTATCGAGCAACTCCGCGCCGTTCGCCTCAAGACTCAGGAGTCGCTGGATCGGCACGTCTGCCGTCATCGCGGACGAGTTGCTTCCGCAACTCGCCGCAGAAGGGATCGAGGTCGTCCCATACGCCAGGTTGACAGAGCAGCAACGCGAGGCGGTCACGCGGCGGTTCGAACGAGAAATCTTCCCGATCCTGACGCCGCAGGCGATCGACCGGGGGCGGCGGTTTCCCCACGTCTCCAACCGGAGTCTCAATCTGATCGCGGTGATGAACCTTCCCGACGGCTCGCGGTACGCGCGCATCAAGATTCCGGCGACGCTGCCCCGATTCATGGCTGTGCCAAATGGCACGGCCGACCATGCGGAGACGAGGGTCTTCACGTGGCTGGAGCAAGTGGTCGCCGCCAATCTGGACCGCCTCTTCGTCGGCGCCGAGATCGTCTGCTCGTATCCCTTTCACGTCACGCGGGACTCCGACATCGAGCTGGACGAGGATGACGGAGACGATGACGAGGTCACCTTGATGACCGTCATGCGGGACTCGATCGCGCAGCGGGCGTTCGGCCCCGTCGTGCGGCTGATGATCGACCGCACCATGCCGGAGGATGTGCGGGGCTGGCTCGTGGAGCACCTACGCGCCACCGAGGAGGATCTGTACGTCGTCGATGGTCCGCTGGCGACCGAGGAGCTATGGGAGTTGGTGGCGATCGACCGACCCGATCTGAAAGATCCTCCGTTCACGCCCGCGCACGTTCCCGGTCTCTCGTCCGTGCCGGGGCAGGAGCCCGAAGATGTCTTTGCGGCGATCCGCGAGCGGGACATCCTGATCCAGCATCCCTACCAGTCGTTCTCTGCCGTGGTCGACTTCCTGCGGGCGGCGGCGACCGATCCGAACGTGGTGGCCATCAAGCAGACCCTCTACCGCATCGGTCGCGACTCTCCGCTTATCCCGCTCCTCATCGAAGCGCGGGACGACGACACTCAGGTGGCGGTCCTCGTCGAGCTGAAGGCCCGCTTCGATGAGGAAAACAACATCACCTGGGCGGAGGAGTTGGAGCGGCACGGCGTCCACGTCGCCTATGGACTGGCGGGCCTCAAAACGCACTGCAAGGCGACATTGGTGGTGCGCCGGGAGCCAACCGGGTTGCGTCGCTACGTTCACCTGGCCACAGGCAACTACAACGCGGCGACCGCGCGCCTCTACGAGGATTTTGGCTACCTGACGGCCCGCGACGACATCGGGGCCGATGTCACCGACCTCTTCAACGTGCTCACCGGGTATGCCCAGCAGGAAGAGTACCGGGCCATCTGGGTTGCGCCGGGCAATCTCCGGGAGAAGCTCCTGGCGGCCATCGACCGAGAGATCGAAGCACATCGCAGCAGTGGCAACGGGCGGCTCGTGTTCAAGCTCAATTCGCTGGTCGACCGGCTGCTGATCCGAGCGCTTTACAAGGCGTCTCAGGCGGGTGTGAAGATCGATCTCATTGTGCGAGGCGCATGCTGCTTGCGACCTGGTGTGCCGGGCTGGAGTGAGAACATCCGGGTTATCAGCGTGATCGGGCGCTTCCTCGAGCACAGCCGCATTTATGCGTTCGGCAACGGTGGACAGGATGAGATCTACCTGGGCAGCGCCGATTTGATGGAGCGGAATCTGGACCGCCGGGTCGAAGCCGTCTTTCCAGTCGGGGATGCGGATTGGGCAGGAACTATCCGGAACGAGATCATCCCCGCGTACTTGCGGGACACGGTCAACGCGTGGGAGCTCGACGCGGACGGGTCCTACACCCGGCGTGAACCACCGTCCGGGGAACCGCACTTCGACGTGCACGCATGGCTGATGAAGCGCTATCGGCTTCCGGCCGATTGGGCGATGTTGGGTATCAGGGGCCGAGTGCCGCAGCAGGCGCCGCTGCCGGTGACGGTATGATCCCGAGGTAAAACCTTCGTGCCATTCTGCGGCAGCGAGGAATCCCGGCGGTTCGAGAGCCGAAGCGCCGGGATTCCTGGTTCCTGGGAATAACCCTCGATCGGGATGGGGCGCTACGGCATCAACTCCTCGCCCGGGTCGGCGACGAGGGCCTGGGTTTCCAACGCCGTGAGCGCGAAATTGTCGATTTCCTGCTGCAAGGCGTCGCGCAGGTTGATCAGGTCGACGAGATCCAGACCGGCCAGAACGGCGTTGTTCTCCGGGTCGCCGTCGTCGATGCTCTGGCCGACGACGCGGAACTCCACCTCCCATCCTTCTTCGCCGTCGGCGTCTCCCGCCGCCGGCGCCTCGTCCATGTAGATGTTGTACGTTTCCACTCCTCAGTCCTCCCGCGCCCGCGGCTCACGCCGTACCTGACCGGAGCGTACCGTCAAGGCGCGGGATCGGCAAGCACGGTTACTGGTCGGTTACGATTGGTGAGGCGAACTATCCGCCTCGGCTGGGCGCAAACCCGAGGGCACAAACCGGTTGAGCACCCGCACGATTGGCATCGATGGCCGGTCGGCATTGAGATCGGCCTCCTTTGCCAACACGGCGGCGCGGACCATGTTGCCGCCAAAGTAGCGGATGGGATCTGGCGGGTAGAGCGAGCGCGGGCCGCGGTTGATGGGGCTGTCCTGCCATTCGTCGTGGCGCTCCAGCGCGGTCGAGGCCAAAGTCCGCCCGCCGATGTAGGAAGGACCGACGCCGTTTCCGGAATACCCAACCCCGTAGATGATGTCGGGGTTGCGGTCCAGATGCCCGAAGAACACGCTGTTCGTCTCGCTGCGGTCGATCGGGCCGGTCCAGGTGTGGGTGATCGGTATGTCCGCGAGGTTTGGGTAGATACGGCGAAACGAGCGCTCGGTGCGCGCGACGCGCGGGCCGGGGTCCTCGAACTCCTGCGTGATGCGCCCCAAGTACGCGTGCGAGCAACCGCCCTTGCCGAAGGCGATACG
This sequence comes from uncultured Chloroflexia bacterium, assembly GCA_963762985.1. Classification (GTDB taxonomy): domain Bacteria; phylum Chloroflexota; class Chloroflexia; order Thermomicrobiales; family UBA6265; genus JACCXM01. The sequence goes on along the minus strand of CAVXMK010000015.1, from coordinate 622,623 downwards.
GCCATCCCGGGTGGTGCGATAGTAGTGAACCATCATGTGCTCGTCGGCGACGGCCTCGTCGCCGGTCCAGCCGATCTCCTCCAGTCGATCCGGAATTGGGGCGGTGGCGATCATGTCGCTGCTCATGGGCAGCACCGCGCGCCTGATCTCCGGCAATGCGGCGAGCCAGGCGTTGATGGCCAACACGACCTTGTCGGCGACCACCGCGCCAAACGGAGTGCGAACCACGGGGGGCCGCCCGCGCAAGATCTCCACGACCGGGCTATGCTCCCAGACACGAACACCATGCTCTATGGCCACGCGCCGCAAACCCCGCGCGAGGAGCGCCGGCTGCACGCGGGCTCCGGTGCGATCGACGACACCACCCAGGTGGACTGGGGAGCCGGCGCGCCGGGCGACCTCGGCCGGTTCGAGGACGGTGAACACGTCGAAGCCGCGAGCCTCGGCCGCGTGAACGGCCTCGTCCCAGTTGCCGAGGTGGGGTCGCGCCGTGGCCGTAGAGAGGATGCCGCCGGGGCGAAAATCTGCGTCGATGCCGTGGTCGGCGCAGACGCGGCCGATGGCGGCTACACCCGCCGCGGCCTCGCGGGCCAGACGCACGCCTTCGTCTTCGCCATAGGTGTGGATCAGCGACGGCAGTTTCTCCCACCAGCCGTTGACGAACCCGCCGTTACGGCCGCTGGCCCCGGCCCCACAGAAGTCCGCTTCCACAAGCATCACATCCACGGACGGGTCGAGCCACTTGATCTGCAGCGCGGTCCAGAGCCCGGTGTAGCCGCCGCCGACAATACAGACGTCCGCGCGGTGGGCGCCTGAGAGAGGCTCGGTCAATTGAGCCTCAGGCTCCAGGGCGAGGGCTTCCTGCAGCCAAAGCGCTCTGTGCTTGGCTCGTCTCACCGGTTGCAGCAGCGACATCGTTCCTCCAGCAGCTCAATGTCGCGCGGCGCGCAGGGCTTCGGCCACCCGCGCGTGAGTTGCCGCATCGACCGAAGCGATGAGGCCACCAACGTTGCGCGGAATCTGCTTGTTGTAGCGGAAGCGCTGCCCGGCGAGATCGGTGACCATGCCGCCAGCCTCGTGGAAGACGAGATCGGCCACGGCAAAGTCCCACTCCGAGGCCATGTCCTGCTCCTCGCCCGGCCGCACGCCGATCATGACGTCCAACGTTCGCGGCGCCAGGAACATGCGTGGCGTAAAGCCGGTGACCGCGGGAGGCTCCGACCCGGTATCTAGCAGAACCGCCGCAGCCTGGACGATCGCCGCGTTCTCGGGCGAGCCAAACCATTTCGACGTCGCCAGCCGGAGTCGCGCGCCCGCGGGTTCGAAGGTGACGCGTCGCGGCTCGCCGTCGCCCTGCCGGACCCAAGCGCCGCCGCCCTCGGTGGCGGTGACGAGCACTCCCGTGGTCGGCTGGAACCCGGCGACCGCCACCGGCCGGTCGTCGAAAACGAAGGCCACCAGGACGTCGAACTCGCCGGTGCGCTGGATGAACTGCTCTGTACCGTCGACCGGATCGGCGATCCAGAGCCGCCGTGAGGCCAGCCGCTGCTCGTCGTCCTGACCTTCTTCGGTCAGGATCGGGTCGTCCGCGAAGTGCTGGGCCAGAACCTCGCGGATGACCTTGTCGGAGGCGAGGTCCGCGTCAGTGACCGGGGAGCCGTCGCCTTTGCCGTATGTTTTGGCGTTGGCCGCATCGTAGTACTCGCGCACGACCGCGCCCGCGGCCGTCGCGGCGGCGGTCGCCGCCGCGAGTTCGGCACGGTAGTGATGCATTTCGTCGTCCAAACCGCTGTTCTCCCACGTTTGGTGACCCGAGACAGGATGGTAGCATCGGCGTCAGGTGTTTGAACCACCTTGGCTTACTCTCCAACGCGTCTCATTGACGCAGGAGCGCGACGTGGTGCGGGAGCCCGAGCTTTCCGACGAACAGGCTGCGGTCGTCGAGTTCGATCCTCGCTCTGGCCACCTGCTGGTGCTGGCGCGGCCAGGCAGCGGCAAGACGCACACTCTGGCGGCGCGGGCGCGCCGGCTCCTGCACGACGGCGTCGATCCCCGCCAGATGTTGGCGATGACGTTCTCCAACCGCGCCGCCGAGCAACTCAAGGATCGGTTGCCCGGTGGGCAGATCTGGGCCGGGACATTCCATTCCGTTAGCGCCGACGTGCTCGAGCAGTTTGGCGACGCCATCGGGGTGCGCTGGCCCTTTCGCATCGCCGACGACGGCCGCTCCCGCGAGTTCCTGCTGCGGGCTATCGCGGAGGTAGGCTACCCGCTTGCAGCCGATGAGCGAGCGCGCAACCGGTTCGTTTCCGAGGTCAAATCGCGCATCGAACGGCGCAAGCGGGAGGGCCGCAATCGCGACGAGTCGCGCCGTGGCGATCGGCTTGACGCGGATGTGGTGGCGGTCATCGACGAGACCTATTGCCGGATGCTCCTGGATGCCAACGCGCTCGATTTCGCCGACCTGATCGCTAAGGCAATTGAAACACTGGAAAAAGACGAGCAGGCAGCGGAATTACTGCGAAACCGGCTGACGCACCTGCTCGTAGACGAGATTCACGACATATCCCCAGAGCAATACCGCCTCATCACCCTCCTGGCGCCGCCTCGATGGAGGAGTCAGGTGTTTGTCGTGGGCGATCCAGACCAATCGATCTACGAGTGGAGAGGGGCGCACGCAAACCGCATGGTCGCGCGGTTCCGCACGGACTATCGACCGGCGGAGTTCACCTTGAGCGTCAATTTCCGATCGCGCGCACCCATCGTCTCCGCGGCCGACGCGCTCATGGCCGAGGCCGGGAGGACGCGAGCCAGCCGTCCGCATCGCGGCGGGACCGTGGCTCCATGCTGGTGTGAGGTTGCGGACCACCATCACGAAGCGCAAGAGGTCGTGGCGAAAATCAGTCAGGCGAAGCAGTCGGGGAAATTTCCTGGTTACGGCGCGTTCGCGGTGCTCTTTCGCACGCATGCTCTGGGCAATCTGATTGAAGCGGAGCTTCTCAGCGCGGAGATCCCACTCAATCGTGTGCAGCAAGCGCGGTTTTTTGACGACCAGGATGTACAGGAGTCCTTGCGCTACCTGGAACTCGCCTTTGGCATGCACGAGGACGGGTTCGAGCCGGCACTGAACTGGCCACGCGTGATCGTCGACGAGGTCACGATGGTCCATCTGCGGCAGCTCGCGGCCCGCCATCAGATCCGTCTCGCCGACATGGCCACTCACATCGATGACTTTACCGGCGACGTGAGCCCGCTCACCCGGGCCGCGATCAAAGAGTTCCGAGACACCATTGTCAGCGACCTGGGTCCGATCATGGGTTTTCCCATCGACGAGGCGCTCGATGCCTTCCTCGACGTGCTGCAGCGACGACGCGGCGCAGTTTCCCGAGCGGATCGGGAGGCATTGCGCGACACGCTGGATTTGCTGGCTTTGTCGCTTTCCACTGGCCTGAGCGCATTGGAAACCGCCGTCAAGAGCGGGCGGCCCCTGGCCCTGCGCGTCCACGATAGTCCCGACTGCGCGGCCGCGGCGGTCATCGTGCGCCACGCCATGCAGTCGTATCTCGGACTCCCTGTGGAAGTTGTCGCTGTGGCTCACGAGGCATCCGACGATGCCTTTGTGTTGACGCTTGGCGCAGAGGAGGCGTGCGATGGCGACGGGTTTGGGCTTGGGCCGCTCAGCACCCGAACCGTCGACCTCAGTGTGGCCACCCGCGCCTGGCGGCTGATGCAGATGCTTCTCATGGGCTACGAGCAGCTCGAACGGGGCCGCTTTCTCCTCCTCGACATCGAGACGAGCGCGAGGCATCCGGAGCGGGCGGAAATACTGGAGTTCGGCGCGCTGGAGTTTGCCGAGGGAGATGTGCAACAAGACGGGTTGTTTGAGTTGATCAGACCCACATCGCCAGCGGCCATCGACCCGGAGGCGACGGACACCCACGGCTTGCGGTGGCAAGACGTCGCGGATGCACCCTTGCCTCGTGATGCGCTGCCGCCATTGCTGGCATGGCTACAGGACGGTGTTGTTGTCGGCCACAACGTCGAGGATTTCGATCTGCCCGTGCTGCGCCAGGCCGCGAAGCGGGCCGGACTCACGTTTCGACCGCCGTTGACCATCGACACGCGCCGCATGGCGGAACGCCTGTGGCCGGACGAGGCGTCGTATCGCCTGGAGGATCTGGTGCGGCGAACCGAGCCGGGGATCGTTCAGGAGCACCGTGCGCGCAGCGACTGCCAGCTTACGGGGCTACTCTTCGCCTCATTGCTTGCGCATGCGCGTCGCGATCGAGAAATCGACATCCTGCCGGAGTGCTTGCCACTGGTCGGGGCCAGCATTTTGGCCTCGGGAAACGTCGTTGCCAACGACAACGCGCTCCTGATTTCGCTCGCGGCGCGCGCCATGTCGCTCGGTCAAGGTCAGCGTCTCTGGTCTGCATGGGAAGCGCTTGGTGCGTCGCCGGAGCCGTCTGCGATTCGCTCCCGGATCTACGCGTCTCTGACCAGCTCGTCCGCCGAGGATGAACGATGGGAGCGCTTGCGGAACGGATGGAAGTCCGCGGTCGAGGCGTTCTGCTCGGTCGCGACCGACCGCGGGATCGGCAGATTTCTCCACCACGCGGCGCTGGCACAACCCATCGATTCGTTGCCTCGAGCCACATCGGTCAATGGCTCGACGGATCCGCGGGCGCTGACCGCGGAGGAGCGAGTTGCGCTGATGACGGTGCATAGCGCAAAGGGACTGGAGTGGCCAGTGGTCTTCATCGTGGGGGTGGAGGACGACCAGTTCCCCCTCTATCGCGCCGTCGACGCCGAGCAACTGGCCGAGGAGCGCCGGACCCTGTACGTCGGAATGACGCGCGCCAAGGACCGTCTGTTCCTCTTTTCCTCGCGGCAGCGTGACGGCCGAGCCAAAGCGCGCTCCCGCTTCCTGGGTCCGTTGATCGGCGGCGTCATTACCCCGGTGGTGGGGCGGCAGCGGTCGCCAGCCCCATCAGGATAAGGTTTGCAGCCGCACGGCAGGGACCACCTCCTGCGCCAGCAGATCGATGGTCTCGACGTCAGTAGCGTCAAGCGTCTGCACCACGAAGTAGCCCATCCCGGCATCGACGAGTGATTGGTAATAGGCGGCGACCTGCTCCGGGCTGCCGACGACGCGGCTGTACTGTTGCTCCTCGTTGATCCCCTTGGGATAGTAGCGGTTGAGCTTGGCGCGGGCGGCCTCGGGTGTCGGCCCAAGCATGAGCCAGCTCGTGAAGTGGGTGCGCAGCACGGATCGCGGGTCGCGCCCCGACTCCAGGCAGTAGCCGTCCACAACGGCATTCTTGTGGCGCACGTCGTCCGCCGTGCGTGCCAGACCCGTGGCGTGCCCTGGCCCGAAGTTGCAGGCGTCGGCATAGCGCGCCACCAGGCGGAGCGCCGTTCGCTCCCCGGCACCGGCCAGGATCAGCGGTGGACCCGGCTTTTGCCGCGGCGGCGGCAGAATGCGCTCGTCTTCCGTCGCGTGATACTGTCCCCGATAGGAGAAGGGCTCCGGTCCCCAGACCCCGCGGATGATCTCGATCGCCTCGGCCAGGGCTTCCTGCCGTTGCGCAACCGGCGGGAACGGCAGACCGAGCTGGGCGAACTCCGCCCCATTCCAGCCGTGCCCCAGACCCAGGATGAACCGGCCCCCCGAGAGATTGTCGAGGTCTGCAGCCAGGCGCGCCGTCAACACAGGAGGCCGATATCCGGCACACAGGACGACTGAGCCGAGGCGAATGCGCTCCGTCTGCATGGCCAGCGCCCCCAGATGAAGCCACGCCTCCGGCGCATAGGCAGGGTGATCGCCGATGAAGAACCCGTCGAACCCAAGGTCTTCGGCGCGGCGTCCCGCGGCCATGATGCTCGCCGCCGGGTCCAGGTCGGTTGGCAAGGCGAAGGCCTGGAGACCCCAACCCACGCGGTAGTCGAACTCCCGCACCCAGGCGTGGGCATCCGTTTCCATCTCGCTCCTCCCGCCTCGCCGCCAAATACGCGTTTGGCGCAGTTTGACCGATCATCGCGTCATTGGGCGTGAGGCGCCAGCCCGACGACCCGGATCCCGCGTGTGTGAGCGCGCGCCTCGTGTCTTGCTGAACGGAGTGAAGCATCTGGGCTCAGGGAATCGCCTCTTCGCCTGGCACGAGATTCTTCGGCTTCGCCTTCAGAATGACACATCTTGCATACGTCGCCGTATGGCATTACCGACGCGTTCTCGACACTCACCGTGCGCGTCGGGTCGGTTCGCGGTCACAATGCGCGCGATGATCCGAGATCGAGAAAGGAACGAGGCAGAGAGGTGCGGGATACGAAACAAGACAGTGAACAGCCGCCCATCGCGGCGCTGATTTTCGACATGGATGGCTTGCTCGTCGATAGTGAGCCGGCCTCCGAAGCGGCGTTGCGTGCGTTTCTACTCGGTCACGGCCACGAGTTGGCGCTCGAAACAGTCACTGGGGCTCTGGGCAGGCGGCTGCCAGAGGCCATCGCGGTCGTCGCCGAGGTCTACGCGCTGCCCGGCTCAATCGATGACCTGATCGCGGCGTTCGACGCACTGCGGCTCGAGGCGTTGCGCGGAGCCATCGTGGCCATGCCTGGCGCGTCGGATCTCCTCGACTGGATCGCTGTCAATCGAGTGCCCTGCGCCCTGGCCACCTCGAGCTTCCGGCACCAGGCCGAGGTGGCGCTTGCCGAGGCGGGTCTGGTGGGGCGGTTCGATGTGGAAGTCACCGGAGATGAGGTGGCCCACGGCAAGCCGGAGCCGGATCTGTTCTTGCTGGCCGCGCGGCGGCTCGGTGTGGGTCCCGAAGCGTGCCTAGTGTTCGAGGACGCGCCGGCCGGGCTCGAAGCCGCTGCGCGAGCCGGGATGCAGCGCGTCTGGGTGCCGAACGCGCATACCCGGCATCTCACCCCGGAAGTGCCCGTAGACGCCACGCTGCAGAGTCTCGCGGAGGCCGCAACCTGGCTTGAGACTCGCGGCATGGCGCGTGTCGCGCGGGCAGCGACCCCAGCCGAAGCGTGACATGTACCATGTGGCATGAGTCGATGGGCTCAGCGAGGATCACAAGCAAATGACCACCAGGGTGTATCTGCAAGCCGTGCATCTGGCGCCGGGTCCTCCCGCCGAAGGCGATCTGCCCGCGGAACGGGTGTTCATCCACGCGTCCGATCCAGCCGAAATCTGGGTGGAAACCGAAAGCACCACGATTCCGGAGCGGGGCAGATCCGTCAGCTTTGCCCTTGCCCGGACGATGGAGATTGGTTTTGAACGGATCACCGGTACGGTGGAACGCACCCTCGACAAGGGCGCGCGGCGAGCAGTCAGCCATTCGTAGGCCGCTCGAGATCAGGCAGCAACGTACAGCCGGGAGAGGAAACGCGGATGGCAGACCGGTCGCACGTTGATGTGGTCGTGGTTGGCGCGGGTGCAGCGGGGTTGGGAGCGACCAGGGCAGCTCGCGAGTTCGGGCTCGATGTCGTGACGCTGGAGGCCATGGATCGAGTTGGCGGGCGCGCGTTCACCGACCCACGTCCGTTCGGGTTTCCGTGGGATGCCGGGTGCCACTGGTTGCACTCGGCGAGCATCAACCCGCTCACGCGCTTTGCCGACGAGCTGGGATTCCACTATCGCACCGCGTCCGCTCCGTGGTTCGCCTGGGTCGATGGACGGATGACGACGGACGAGGAGGAAGGAGCCGCCGACGCCTACATCCATGCCACGTTGGCGGCGGCAGTGCGCTGCGGGGACGAAGGAATCGACATTCCGGTCGCGGATCTGGTTGACCAGGACAGCCCGTGGCTAGAAATCTTTCGCTACCAGATCAACGCGGAATGGGGCGTCGATCCTCGCGCCGCGTCGACCCTCGATCTGGCTCGCTACCGCGACACCGGGGAGAACTGGCCGGTGGAAGAGGGCTATGGCGCGCTGGTGGCCAGTGTTGCGGGCGATGCCGTGGCGGCGGTGGAGCTGAACACGCCTGTCGAAGCAATCGACTGGTCGGGATCCGGAGTTCGCGTCACCACTGCCCAGGGAACGATCGAGGCGTCCGCGGCGATCATCACCGCCTCGACTGGGGTCCTCGCCGACGGATTACTCGGTTTTGACCCACCCTTGCCTGACTGGAAGCAGGAGGCGATTGCCGCGGTCCCATTGGGACGAGCAAACAAGATCGCCTTGCAGTTGGAGCCAGAAGTGCTCGCCGAACTATCGGAGCAATACATGTCGGTGCCGATCGGATCGGGGCAGATGATCGGTCTGTGTTTGCGGCCGTTCGGGCGCAATCTGGTGGATGGGTATGTCGGCGGGCCGGCCTGCGTCGAGTTGGAGGCAGCAGGCGAATCGGCGATGGTGGACGCGGCGGTGGGAGCTTTGGCAATGGTGCTGGGCAGCGACGTGCGCCACCGCGTCACGGTGACGGCAGTCTCACGTTGGGCGAGTGAACCCTACATCCGCGGGGCCTACGCGGCGGCTCTGCCCGATCAAGCCAATCGCCGCGCGGATCTGGCCCGACCCTTGGCCGACCGGCTGTACTTCGCGGGAGAGGCAACCTCGCCCGAGTTTTTCACCACCTGCCACGGCGCGTGGGAGACAGGCGTCGCCGCGGCGCAAGCCATAGCGCGGACGATGAAGCGGGGAGGGGCCGCTCGGGCAGCTCGAACCTAACCTCAAACGACATATCCTCTGAACTCAAGATCGACGATTACGAGCCCTCCGAAGCCGATCGTAAAGCGTCCCAAGCACCGCGCCGTAAGCTATGTGCCGAGGCACAGATTGCCAGAAAGCCGGCCAGGTGAAGTACCGATCGACCTCGCCATCGCGGATCGCCGGGTGATGATCTTCAAATATCGTGATCGGGTAGAGGATCAGATTTTCGACGTTGGCGAAGAGCACGCCTTTCCACCACGGCGGCCCCGGTAGGCGCGGTTCGACGAGGGCGTAGAGTCCGGCGAGTCCGACGGAGATGAGGGCATGGATCACGCCGCCCACCGCACGGGCCCGCTTCGCGTCCGCGACGAACGGGCGCCCCAGGATCATCAGATCGTCCACCTTGCGCCCGGTCAGACGCAGATCGGCCTCGAGCACAACGACGAAGACCGCGCCAGCGGCGAGACCGGACACCACCGCGGCTTTCGGGTCAACACGTTCGGCGCGGTCCAGGAGTCGCTTCAGCGGTCGCCACCTTTCGTGCGTTGCACCGGAGTCGAAATCATCGCGAGCGAGCGGCGCCGACCTCGTCCCGTTTGAAGATCGGCACCGGGCGGCGCTTATGCTCGGACGCGGCAATCAGTGTGGCGAGTCGCCCGGCGATCACCGGATCGATTTCCGGCTCACGGTCGTTGCCCACCATGGCGAGGGCGCGATCCAGCTCGGCATAGGTGAGACCGATCTCGTCCTCGTCGGTCTGACCTTCCCAGAGCCCCGCCGAGGGCGCTTTGGCGATGATGGCATCCGGCATGCCGAGCGTGCGCGCCAAGGCCCGCACGGCGGTCTTGTCCAGGTCGCCAAGAGGCAGCAAATCGACACCGCCGTCGCCGTACTTGGTGAAGTAGCCGATGCTCAGCTCGGTCTTGTTGCCGGTCCCGACCACGAGACCGTTGTAGCGGTTGGCGAGGTAGTAGAGCGAGCTCATGCGGAGCCGAGGCTTGATGTTGGCGAGCGCCAGCCGGCTACGGCGTTCCTGGATTTCGGCGTCGACGTTCGCATCCTCGAGCCCGGATGCGCCATCTTCTGGCATCGCCGCGACGAGCGCATCGAACGACGGAGCCAGGTCGATGAGGCGCGGAATCACCTCGAACGTTCTGGCCACGGTCTCGGCGTCGTGGCGATCTTCAGGGCGGGACTGGATGGGCAAGATTGCGGCAATGACGCGCGATGGGCCGGCAGCCATGGTGCAGAGCGCGCAGACGACCGCGGAATCGATACCGCCGCTCAGGCCCAGAACGAGCCGCGTGGCGCCGGCCTGGTCCATATGGAACCGAAGCCACCTCGCAAGCTCGCCCGCCAGCGCCGCGTAATCATCCTGACCTTCGCTCATTCTTCCCTCCCAAACCCGTCCTCTGAGCGCGAATCGTCTCCACAGATCGCCCCCGCGTCAAGGTGGGTCGCCATTGGCGGTCGAACATGACCTCCTGCCCTGCCATGGAAACGAAAAATCCCCTCCCAGGATGCCGGGAGGGGACTCGGGCGAGGGCAGCCGCAAACTACTGGAGATAGCGCATATCGATCCAACCGGCCTGACCACCGGATCGCACGTTCACATACCCGTTGGCCTGCGAGCCGGTCAGGGTGACGGGGCTGCCCTCGGGCACGACACTGAGGATCGGCGCGGTGGCGCTCGGCTGCGCGCGAAGGTTCACGTTGTTCGTGGCGATTGCTTCAGAGCCAGGGGTGGTTGCCAGCGTGGCCGGCGCTGCCGGCGCTAGTTCGGCGCTCTCGGTCGGCGCGGGCGCTTCAGCCGTCTGCAGCAGCGTGGCGCCGGAGGAGATGTCGGCGACTTCCAGGTAAGCGGCGTCGGCCCATCCCTCCTGGCCATCGTAAACGACGCGCAGGAACCCGTCCTGGGCCTCTCCGGTCACCGTCACCACGGAGACGGCGGGGATCGAGCCGATCATCGCGCCGTCGCTGCTGGGGGCACTCCGCATTTCGACAACGTCGATTGCAGTCGCCGTCCCAGGTTGGCTCGGGGCTGCCGTCTGCTCCAGGCTAATGGCGCCGCGCTCGACCCACTCGGACGCGACCCAGCCGAACAGTCCGTCCACCTTGACCGGAATGAAGCCGCCGATTTCGCCACCGGTAACCGTCATCGACGTGTTGGGCGGCAGCGTGGAAACCAGGTCGTAGTCAGTCGCGGGTCCGGTGCGCAGATTGACATCGCTGGCGCTGATGGCGCCGTCGACCGACTGGAAGAGGCTGACGTTCTTGCTCGGCGGAGCGGCTTCGCCGCACAGCCAGCCGGGACCATCGCTGACATCGCCAAAGATCGTGGTCCAGTACCAACCGTACTGCGACGAGGGATCGTAGGCGCGGCCGATGCCGATGGCCCCGAAGGCGCCATTGAGCATGTTGGCGTTGTGCTCGGCGCTGCCCTGCCAGGTCTGCATCGCCTCGATGGCCGTGGTCGTGCCGGCGGCGATGTTCTCCCCGTGTGTTCCGCCCTCATAGCCGAAGTTGGCCATGTTCTGCACCACGGACGTGCCGTCAAGCAGCGTATGCGCCAGGTAGCCCTTCGCGGCCATGTCGATGCTGTGATACGCCGCCGCCGATGAGAGCGAGGCAGAGACGGAAAGGGGGCGCAGACCCGAGGCGGCGCGGTGGTCGTTGATCAGCGCCAGGAACGCGACTTCTTCACCGTCCACGCAGGCATCGGCAGAGCTGACGGCGGCCGAGGTTTCGTCAAGGCTGGGCGCTTCCGTCGGAGCCGCGTGGACACCTGGCGTCAGCACCAGCAGGACGCCGGCCACGGCCACGCCACGCGCGACATGCCCTCGAATGGATTCAATACTCGGAACGCTCCGCATCGGATGCAACCCTCCCCGATCGTGGGAGGGCATCGCTGCCGGTGGCAACCAACCGGCGGCGCGGGCAACCGGCGGCGGAGGGCGGGGACGATCCAGTCACTGGACCCTGGCCACATCGCGCCCTCCCACGCGAACTGGCCTGTACGTACGCTAGACCAACCGCTGGGCGCTCCTCAACCGGCATGTGCCGCCAATGGTCCCGATTCCCGCCGCGTTCAGCGCACGCGCGAAGCCGAGTCCCAGGCGACAACCCACGCCTGCGAGTCGTCTCCCGCGCCAAGCGCCAGCGGCAGGAAAGGGAAGCGCGGGATGTCCGGAGTAAGCGGCTGGGTGAGATCGTACATTGTGGAAATGTGCCTCACCAAACTCTTTCCCATTGCGATGGCTGACCGGGGAAGTGGTGCTGCTCAGTTCGGCGCCACGAGCCCCTCTCCCTGTGCGCAGGGAGAGGGGTTGGGGTGAGGGTCGTTCGGCGGTTGGGGTGAGGGCCGGCGCCAGCGACGCGAATTCTCCCTCGGGTCGCGTTTCTACAATCAGGCCACCAGGTCGTGCGCCATCTCCTCGAACGCGACAATGTACCTGTCGGCATCCTCGGTCGAGTGGGCCACCGAAAGGGTCCACTCTTCTTCACGCCCCGGGGTCATGTAGACACCGCGGTTCATCATGTAGAGCCAGGCCAGGTCGGTCAGATCGCTGTCCTGGTTGGCCATGAACGAGGCGTAGTCGGTAATCTTGGCCGGCGAGAAGGTAACGCAGCCCTTGGAGCTGATACCGACGGTGTAGCCGGGGAGGTTGTACTGCTCGAGCACGGCATCGCAGCCAGCCATGAGCCGGTCGTTGAGCATGTCGAGGTGCGCGTACGCCTCCGAGGTGAGCACCTTCTCCAGGCTGGCGCGGGCGGCGGCCATCGTCAAAGGGTTCCCGTTGTACGTGCCGACCTGGTAGACGCTGCCATCGTTGACGACTTCCATCACCTCTTCGCTGCCGCCGATCGCCCCTGAGGGCAGACCGCCGCCCAGCGCCTTGGCCATGGTCACCATGTCCGGCAGCACCCCGAACTTCTCGGTCGCGCCGCCGGGGGCCACGCAGAGACCCGTCTTGACCTCGTCGAATATCAGAACTACGCCGTGGCGCCGGGTGAGATCCCGCACCGCCTCCAGATACCCCGGCTCGGGCAGAACCAAGCCGAGGTTCATCATGGCCGGTTCCATGATGACGCAGGCCGGCGGTCGGCCCTCATCGAAGAGGCGCTGGACGCGGCGCTCCATCGCCGCCGCGTCGTTGAACGGCACCGCGATGGTCATGTCGGAGGCTGCCTTGGGGATGCCCGCGCCGTAGGGGAGCGAGGCGTAGTTGTCCGGATCGCCGATGTTCTCGTACGGGACCGAGATGGAAACCATCGCGTAGTCGTGGTGACCGTGGTAGGAACCGAAGATCTTCACGATCGTGTCGCGGCCGGTGAACGCCCGCGCGATGCGGATGGCATCCATGGTCGCCTCCGATCCCGAGTTGACATAGCGCCACTGCGGCAGACCGAAGCGGCGCACCAGCTCCTCGCCGACGACGATGGCATCTTCAACGGGCGCGGCAAAATGCGTGCCCCGCGCCACCTGCCGCTGCACGGCCTCGACGATGGCGGGGTGGGCATGGCCCTGCACCATCGAGCCGAATCCGTTGTGGAAATCGACATACTCATTGCCGTCGACATCCCAGACCTTGGAGCCGTGGCCCTTATCCAGGTAAATCGGCCAGGGGTCACGCACCTGATACGACGACGACACGCCGCCGGAGAGCGACTTGCTCGCCCACTCGAACATCTCCCCGGATTTCCGGGTCCGGTCGTCCAGCTTCTTCTGCTCGCGGGCCGTCAACTCGTCGATACGGCCGCCATCGATGCGCACCGGGGTCGCCGTGACCATGGGTCGTCATTCCTCTCTGTGCTTGGGGCGGCTCCGCCGCGCCTTGTCTGCTCAGCAAGTCGCCCGATTATCCGCCGAAGAGCGCGCCTCTGTCGAAATCTGAAGCGCCGCGACCCCGTGCTACACTCCCGGCCAGAGTCGCCTCATCCTGTGGCCACCGCGCGGGCGCGCCCACCACAGCCAACAAGGAGCTTCGCCGAACATGGAACTCAGCGGGGAACACCGCTTCTCGGCGCCGCGCGAGCGCGTCTGGTCCTTGCTGCTCGATCCGGCGATCCTGCAGCAGTGCCTGCCGGGCGCCGAAGACCTGGTCGAGGTCGGTCCCGAGGAGTACGAAGCCCGGATGAAGATCGGGGTCGCCGCCATCCGGGGCACGTACCAGGGCAAGGTCAAGATTCAGGACAAGGACGAACCGAACTCGTACCGCATGGCCGTCGAAGGGAAGGGTCCCGCGGGGCAGATCTCCGGCGATGCCCAAATGACGCTCACCGAGGACGGCGACGGGACGCTCGTCCACTGGTCCGGCAAGGCCAACGTGCGCGGCACCCTGGCCCGCGTCGGCGGCCGAGTGATGCAGCCGGCGGCCAAGATGATCGTCGGCCAGTTCTTCAACTGCCTCGAAGGAAAGGCAGACGGCTAGACGGCAAGGCGGCGAGACGGCAAGGACGAGAACTTTTCTTGCCGACTTGCCGTCTCGCCGTCTTACCGTCTCACGAAGGGGGATCGCGTGCGCGTGCCGATCACGCTCCAGGTCAACAGGGTGGAACATCAGGCGGAAGTCGAGCCGAGGACGTTGCTCGTGCAGTACCTGCGCGAGGATCTGGCCCTGACCGGGGCACACATCGGCTGCGAGACGAGCCAGTGCGGCGCCTGCACGGTGCTGATGGACGGGCAGGCGGTCAAGAGCTGCACGATCCTGGCGGCGCAGGCGGACGGAGCCGCGGTGACGACGATCGAAGGGCTAGCGCCGATCGGGACACTCCACCCGGTGCAGCAGGCCTTCTGGGACGAGCACGGCGTACAATGCGGCTTCTGCACGCCCGGTATGGTGCTCTCTACGGTGGCGCTGCTCGCCGACGACGCCGACCCCAGTGAAGAGACGATCCGCCACGGGCTGGAAGGCAACATCTGCCGCTGCACGGGATATCACAACATCGTGCTGTCGGTGCAGTCCGCGGCCCGGGCGCTGGCGGCCGGCGCTGAACCGCGGCCGGTCGTCGACCGCGACGCGGCGCTGGCGAGGTAAGAGCATGAATCCGACCGCATTTGCCTACGAGCGAGCCGCTTCCGTGGAGGACGCCGTCGCCCTCCTCTCCCAGCACGGGGACGCGGCCAAGCTGATCGCAGGCGGCCACAGTCTGCTGCCGATCATGAAGCTGCGTCTGGCCGAGCCGGAACTGCTGATCGACATTGGCCGCATCGCCGAGTTGCGCGGCGTTCGCGACGTTGGCAGCGAAATCGCCATCGGCGCGCTGACCACCCACCACGCCGTCGCCACCGATCCGCTGCTACGCGAGCGCATCCCGCTGCTGGCCGACACCGCGTCCCGAGTGGGGGACCGCCAGGTCCGCAACCGGGGCACCATCGGCGGCGCCTTGGCTCACGCCGACGCCGCCTCAGACTATCCGGCGGCAATCCTGGCGCTCGAGGCGACGATCGTCGCCAGAGGTCCGCGGGGCGAGCGCCGCATCCCGGCAAGCGAGTTTTTTCTCGATTTCCTCACCACGGCACTGCAACCTGACGAGGTGCTCATCGGGGTCCGCATCGCGCCGCCGAACACCGGCCACGGCTGGAGCTACCAGAAGCTGGCGAACCAGGCATCCGGCTACGCCCTGGTCGGTGTAGCCGCGCTCGTATTCCTGAATGGCGACGGCGCATCCTCAGACGTTCGCGTCGGTGTCACCGGGGCCGCAGCGGTGCCCTGGCGGGCAAGCGCGGTCGAGGCCGCGCTGCGCGGGCAGAAGCTCGACGCCGATGACGTTGCCGCGGCAGCGGCCGGGATCATGAATGGGATCGAGCCCCTCGACGACCTCCATGGATCGGCCGAGTACCGCCGGCGCGTAACCGAGGGTTTGACCAGGCGGGCAATTCTCCAGGCCGCGGAGAGGGCACGCTAGACCGGCACGCTCACCACAATCCAGCCCCGTTCACGGGGCTTTCGTTGGGGCAGCCGGATGGCTTTAGCCTCCGGCGGGGCGGACGCGACATTCGTGGCTGCCGCGCAGGCTGCTCGTTCGATCAATACGACCTCGGCAACCCCAGCACGTGTTGGCCAAGAAAGCTCAGCACCAGATTGTTGGAAACCGGGGCCACCCGGTAGAGCCGGGTTTCCCGAAACTTGCGTTCCACGTCGTAGTCGGCGTTGAACCCGTTTCCGCCAAGGGTGTCGACGGCGGCATTCGCGGCCGCCCAACTCGCATCGGACGCCAGCAGCTTGGCGGTATTGGCCTCGGCGCCGCAGGAGAGACCGGCGTCGAACCGAGCGGCCGCGCGGCGAGCCACCAGATCCGCCGCCTCGAGCTGGGCCCAGGCAGAGGCCAGGGGAAACTGGATACCCTGATTGGCGCCAATGGCGCGCCCAAAGACCTGGCGCGTCCTGGCATAGCCGGCCGCGCGCTCCACGAACCAGCGCCCATCACCGACGCACTCCGCGGCGATGAGAATGCGCTCGGCGTTCCAACCGTTCAGGATGTGCCGGAACCCCTGCCCTTCGCTGCCGACCAGGTTGGCGGCAGGGACGGGCAAATTGTCGAAGGTAACTTCGCTGGTATCGTTGTTCATCATCATGCGCAGCGGACGCAATCGGATGTGGTCTCCTGCCTCGCGGAGATCGACGAGGAAGAGACTCAGACCTTCGGTTGGCCGGCTGTCCTCCCGTGCAGAGGTGCGCGCCAGAAGCAACATCAGATCCGAATGCCGCATCCGCGAGATAAAGATCTTGCGCCCGGTAATCACGTAGCCGTCGCCGTCGCGAACGGCGCGCGTCTCGATGCGCGTCGTGTCGGTGCCGGCATTCGGCTCGGTCACGGCAAATGCCTGCAACCGCAGCGCGCCGGAGGCGATCCGCGGCAGATACTGGTCCTTCTGCTCGTCCGAGCCGTGTCGCAGCAACGCGCCCATGATGTAGATCTGGGCATGTGCCGGTCCCGCGTAGCCGCCGGACTGGTTGATCTCCTGCAGGATCGCCGCGGTCTCCTGTAGTCCGAACCCGCGCCCACCGTATGCGACGGGGATCAGCGCCGCCAGCCAGCCCGCGTCGGTCAGCGCCTGGACGAATGCCTCAGGATATTCGCGCCGCCGGTCGAGATCGCGCCAGTACGCGTCGGGGAACTGCATGCATAGCGCGCGAATCTCGCGCCGCAGCCCGCCAATCCGCTCCGACTCTGCAAAGGGATCGACACCGGGTTCAGCCGCGGCTACTGAGTACGCAGGCGACGGGGTGCTGCTGGACTGACTCATAGGGTCTCCAAGTCCTCCAATAGCGGCTCTCGCGGGCACCTCTGGCCCACAACGCGGGACAGAAAGATGGGAGAATCGGCCCGGCGCATTGAAGCAAGCGAGGAGAGTATGGACGAGATCGAAAGTACATCGGCCCCGCCAGCAACGGTCGTCGTGGCGGTGGACGACGATGGCCACGTGGCGACGCTGGCGCTCAATCGCCCCGAATCGCGCAACGCCATCAGCCGGGAACTGGCAGCCGATCTGCTCCACGCGTGCGCTGAACTCGCGCGGCAAACTGACATCCGAGCCGTTATCGTGACCGGCGCGGGGAACAAAGCGTTCTGCGCGGGCGCCGATCTCAAGGAGCGGCGCAGCCTCTCGGCGCCCGAGCGCGCCGCCCACACTGGCGCGATCGAAACGGCGGTCGAGGCGTTGGCCGCGCTCCCAATACCGACGATCGCGGCCATTCGTGGGTACGCACTTGCCGGCGGCGCCGAGATCGCCATTGCGTGTGATCTCCGGGTCGCCGCGACCGATGCCGTGCTCGGCTTTCCAGAGGTCCGCGTCGGCATCTTCCCCGGAGCCGGCGGCGCCTTGCGCTTGCCGGGCATCGTCGGCGAGGGAGCGGCGCGGGATTTGCTCTTCACCGGCCGCAGCATCCCGGCAGAGGACGCTCTCCGCATCGGTCTTGTCGACCGTTTGACAGCCCCGGATCGCGTCCTCGACGTGGCAACCGAACTCGCGGCCAGCGTCGCGGAGAACGCTCCGTTGGCGGTCCGTGCGGTGAAACGTGCCCTGCGGGAAAGCCGGGGTCTCCCCTTCGCCGCGGCGCGGCGCACGGTCAACACGCTGCGCGCCGAACTGGACGCCACCGACGACTACGAAGAGGGATTGCGGGCCTTCGCGGAGCGGCGCCCGCCCCGGTTCAGCGGTCGCTGACCGCCTTTGCCGCGGCGACCAGGGAGCGCACTCGATCGGGGTCGACCGGATTGCCGAGGATCCCGTCAACTTTGGCCGCGGTGCCGACGATAGCCCCGTCGGCCACGGCGAGTAGGGTAGGGAGAGTTTCAATCGTTCCGCCGCTGCCGATGTAGATCGGGGTATCGGGCAAGACCGCGCGCACCCCAAGCACATCGGCAGGATCGGTCGGCTGGCCGGTCCCCTTGCCCGAGACGATGACGGCGCG
Organism: uncultured Chloroflexia bacterium; assembly: GCA_963762985.1. Lineage (GTDB taxonomy): Bacteria > Chloroflexota > Chloroflexia > Thermomicrobiales > UBA6265 > JACCXM01. The sequence goes on along the minus strand of CAVXMK010000015.1, from coordinate 604,542 downwards.
GGCCAGACCCCGCACCACCGCGTCCTCGGCCTGCTCTCCAAGCGGGCGTGCCGCCAGCGGAGCGGCGTGCTTGACGTCGACGTCGGCCCAGACGGCGATATCCGCACCGAGGCGACGAATCAGGGCCTGCACCGCCTCGGCTCGACCCTCGATAATGCCCTGGTCGGTCATCGCCGCGCCCACGTAGACATTGGCGCGAACGAATCGCGCCCCGGTGGCGGCGGCGATGCCCACGGCACCCTCGACGTCATTGCGGAGCACGTTTACCCCGGTTGGCAGGCCCGACTGCGCGATAACGGCCGCGACCGCGAGCGTCATGGCTGCAATCGTCTCGGGTCCGACCTGATCCTTACGGAACGGCACATCCCCGAAATTCTCGACGATCACGGCATCGGCCCCGCCCGCGGCCCAGGCCGCGGCGTCGCGGCGAGCATGCTCCAGGATGCGATGCATGTCGCTCGCGGACGGCCCGCGTGCCGAGCCCGGAAGCGGCGGCAAATGGACAACCCCGACGATTCGATAGCCACGGACCGGTCGTTCGCCGCAAGGACCCGTCATCATCCCGCCCGCGCCGACGCGAGTCCCGCCGCCGCGGCCCCGAGGGCAAAAAGCAGCAGGCAGAACGCGAATAGCGTGGCCCCGCCCCCGGACCGCACCGCCTGTGGATCCTTGCGCACGTACCGCCCATAGAGCAGCGACAGGGCCAGGGCCAATGAGCCCCCGGCGGCGCCAAAATAGATCAACGTCTGAAGACTCACCGCTGCTGCTACTCCAGTATCGCTTCGGGGTTTCGGTGACCCACGATGGAACGAATGGTACCGTCTCGGGCCCACCGGTTCCCGATCGGATAAGATAGCGATAGCGACAGCGTTGCTGTCATCATGCGGCGGAATCGAGGCGGCCACCGTGAGCGACCGGGAGCGAAACACCAGGGTGGTCAGAACGACTCGCGGCCGGGGGAGTGCGCTCCCGGTTGGCAGCGCCGCCATCGGCAACAAGGTCGCCGAACCCTATCGCTACACCATGGCCGATCTGGAGAAGGAGACCGGTCTTTCGGCGCGAACCATCCGCTTCTACATCGCCCAGGGGTTATTGCCGTCGGCCAGCGGCCGCGGCGTGGGCGCAACGTATGGACCGGGGCATCTCTTGCGCCTGAAGGCGATCGGCCTGCTCAAGCAGGAGAACACCCCGCTGGACCAAATCCGGCAGCGCCTGGAGGGGATGCGGGATACCGAGCTGGCCGCGATGCTCGAGGTGGAAACCGCGCCGCCGGAGGACCGCTGGCGCCGGGTCATGCTTCATCCCGACCTGGAACTGCACGTCCGCGAGCGAGGTGGCCGCAACCGCGACTACACGTTCGACAAAGTCGTCGATCTGATCGTCAAGCAGTCCGAAATCCTCATCGATCAGCAACTCGGAGATGCCGATTGATCCCGGATAGGGCCATGGACGAGCGCTTCTGGGTGCCTGACCACCCCGATGGCAGCGGGTGGGCCGACGTGGACTGGGTCAGCGCCTCTCGCGGCTCCCGCTACCACTACCGGCACGTCGGGCCGATCGAGGAAGAACGGTCACGCCTCCCCGCGTTCTATCGCGTGGTGACCAGAATCGAATCCGCGGAATTGCACCCGCACGAGAACACCTATTTCGTCGCTCGCGAGCAGCTCGCGGATTTCCTGGCGGAGATTGGCATCGCGGGTGGCGCAGAGGTTATCTGGCACGTCGAGCCGTGCTCTACACCCCCGCCGGAATGCCGGGTTCACCCCCGCTAGTACATGTTCCGAGGATCGGTTGGGGCATCGCCGGCGTCGGACGTAGCGGCGCTGCTTGCCGCGCCCGTGGCCCGGAGGGCCACAATGGAGCTGCCAACCCTGTGTTGTCGGCCTGCGGCCGACGGGCGCGGCAAGCAGCGCCCCTACCCATGCCCCAGCATCTCCGTGGACCGGTGCAAACTTGCGGTCTGATCGCAGGGACGACGCCCCTACAAACCGCTCGCCATGGCAGAACAGCGTCGTTCCGAGTGGTAGCAAACAGGGCGGCCCTGCTGGCCGCCCCGCCTGATTTCGTCGAATCCCGCGTTACGAGCGCAGCAGATTCATCACGTCCGGCCCGCCCACGGCCAGACCCGAGGCGATCTTGCCCTCGGCATCGATCACGACCGCCGACGGCGTACCCGAGGCGCCGAACGCCTCGCCGGTGCGGAAGCCCTGATCGAGCAGAATGGTCGAATCGAGACCGTGCGCCTTGTTGGCCGCCGGATCGCCGGTCGAGATCAGAACCAGCTCCGGCGCCCCGGCTGGCTTGTCCTGCTCCCAGCCCTTGAGATCATCGACCAGGCGCTGGCAGAAACCGCAACCCGGATTCCAGAAAAGCAGGGCGGTGCGCCCGTTGCGAATCTCCTCCAGATCGACCTGCTTGCCGTCCAGGTCGGGCAGTTGCACCGTGGGAGCCTTGCCGCCAACTGGAACGCCTCGCTGCTGCGGCGCCGCGGGCGCTTCCTCAGCGGGAGCCGCCGAGGCGTCGAGCAGATTCGGCGCCTCGTTGCGCAGCAGCGAGATCACGGTCGGACCGCCGACCGCGAGACCGGACGCGATCTTGCCATCCGCGCCGACCAGCACCGCCGAAGGGGTGCCGCTGGCCCCAAACGAGCGCCCGACATTGAACCCGGAGTCGAGCACAATCGGCGATTTGAACCCGGTCTCCCGGTTTCGGTCCGCATCACCCGTCGAAACGACGAGCAGCTTCGGCGCATCGGCGGGGTGGTCGTTCTCCCACGCCTTGAGATCGTCGACCATGCGCTGGCAAAAACCGCACCCAGGATTCCAGAAGAGGACGGCCGTCGGGTGCCCGGCGAAATCAGTCAGTTTCACCGGTTCACCGTCAAGATTGGTGAGCTCGACCACCGGCGCGTCCTTGCCGATGCTGGCGATCCCGCGCGGCGCCTGAGCCTGAGCAGCAGGCGCTGGGCGAGGCGCGGCAACCGGCGCGGGCCGAGGCGCCGCCACGGGGCGCGGGGCCGGCACGGGCACCTTGCCCTCGACGGCTTGCCTGACCAGGGTGCGGATTTCATCGGAGCCGCCTGCCGCGCCGCTGCCGATGGTGCCATCGGGCCGTACCAGGACCGCGGTCGGGGTGCCATAGGTCATGTAGGCGTCGGCGACCTCGTTGTCCTGCTGCATCAGGACCGTGGTCAGGTTGTACTGCTTCTTCTTGGCCCGGTTGTCTTCGACCGAGCCGCGGGTAATCACGGCCACTGTGAGGTTGTCGACGTGGTCGCGCTGCCACTTGCCGACGTCGCCCATCATCGCGTTGCACGGCCCGCAGCCGGGGTCGGAGAAGATCAGCATCACCGGCTTCTCGGCGGCGCGCAGCGCGTCGAGCGTCATGGTTTCGCCGTAGAGACCGGAGAGGCTGAACGCGGGAGCGGGAGCGCCGAATGGGAGCCCCTCCTCCTCTTCCTCTTCATCCTCTTCCTCGTCTTCGTCATCTTCGAGCTCGATATCGGCGTCCTCGAGCGCCGACTCGATACGGTCGAGCCGGACGAGAAGTCGGCCGTTCTGGCCCAGAAGGTGGACGAGCAGCCAAGCCACACCCGCCAGCGCCGCAAGCACGATGATGCCCAGCGCCAGCATGACCCACTCGAAGGTGCTCAGATCACCGAAGACCTCGGCCACGCTGGGACCAACGTCTCCGGTGCCGAACCCGGAGATGACCACGAACGCCGCGATCGACGGCTAGGACGACGTTCCTGATCAGCGTCGAGGGGCCGATTTCGGATGTCGTCAATTGCCCGAAGCAGTGGCAATCGAACTTGCGGCCACGCGAGAGGTTGTAGGCAATGCCGACGATGAATACGGCCAACAGGATCAGCGCCAAAGTGGCGCCCCAGAGCGCGGTTGTCTCCGGAATCAGGAGCACGGCGATAGCCAGCTCCACGATCGGCAGCAAGTAGCCGCCCGCTCGCGTCATGCTCTCCGGGACGCCGAACGACCGCATGGCGGCCTGGGATCCGGCGAGATCGAAGAGCTTGGAAATGCCCGAGACGAGGAAGACCGCGGCCAGGATAAGACGAGCCGCAAGCAACAGGACATCCATGGATCCGAACCCCTGCACGACGAACTGCGAAACCCCACCCGGCGGTCGAACCGACGGAAAACCACGGCGGGATCTACGGACTAGCGTTCCCGTAGTGTACCACCCGGCGGTGGCACGCTCTGGCACGTCAACCCCGAATCGGATCTACCGCCGCGGCCAATACTAACCAAAGGGAAGCATTAGGTCTAGGGGGTAGCCGGCGGTAGCGCATTTTCGGGGGGTACTACAATGCGCGGGTTGCGAGAATTCCAGGGGTGGAACGGCTTGCCGACCAGCGCGCGGGGAGAGCATCGGGTGATCGAAACGCAGGACCGAACCGCAAGCGACGTTGCCGTCGCGGACGCGGTCGTCGAGACGAAACGGATGACCGGGCGGCCAGGCACTGGTGGCGTCGTTGATTGCCAACGGCGTCGATATCCTCTTTGCCTTGCCAGGGGTGCAGCTCGACGGGGCGTTCGACGCCCTGTACGACGTCGCAAAACCAGATTCGCGTGATCCATCCGCGCCACGAGCAGGCCGCCGCCTACATGGCCGATGGGTACGCCCGCACGACGGGCAAGGTCGGCGCCTGCATGGTCGTGCCCGGACCGGGGTCTGCTCAACGCCACCGCCGCGCTGTCGACGGCCTACGCCTGCAACTCGCCCGTGCTCTGCGTCACCGGCCAGATTCAGTCGGACCTGATCGAGTTCGGCCGCGGCCTCCTGCACGAAATCCCGAACCAGCTCGGCATGATCCGCTCGGTGACGAAATCCGCCGAGCGGGCGATGACCCCGCCGGAGATCCCCGGTCTGGTGCGCCGGGCATTCTCCGAAGTCCGCGGCGGCAGACCGCGCCCGGTCGAGATCGAGATTCCCCCCGACACGCTCTTCGCCGTCGGCGGAGGTCGACCTCCTGACGCCCGCCGACCCTCCGCAGCGGTTCGCCGGAGACCCGGAGGCGCTGGAGAACGCGGCGCGGCTGCTGGCCCAGGCCAGAAAGCCCGCTGATCTGGTCTGGCGGGGGCGTCCTCGGAGCTGGCGCGTGGGACGAGTTGCGCCGGCTGGCGGCGATGCTGCAAGCGCCGGTCGTGATGACGTCCAACGGCAAGGGGGCGATCTCCGATCGCGATCCGCTGGCGCAGAACGTCCTGGGCGGCATGGCGCTGCTGCCGGAGGCGGATGTCGTCTTCGCGGTCGGCACCCGCTTCGTCGACCCGGCGACCGCCAAATGGAAGATGGAACCGGGGCGCACGGTGATCCAGATGGACATCGACCCGGCCGAGATCGGGCGCAACTACCCGCCAACGGTCGCCATCGAAGCCGACGCCAGAGCCGGACTGGCGGCGCTCGCGGACCGCATCGAGCAGATTGGCGTGGAGCGGCCGAGCCGGGCAGACGAGCTGGAGGCGCTCAAGCGTGGCATTGCCGAACGCGCGCGAGCAACCGGCCCCCAGGCGGATTACGCGCTGGCGATTCGCGCCGCCCTGCCGGACGAGGGCATCTTCTTCTCCGAGATGACCCAGGTCGGCTACTGGGCCAACATGGCCTTCCCGGTCTACGAACCGCGCACCTTCCTCACCCCCGGCTACCAGGGCACCCTCGGCTACGGCTTCCCCACATCGCTCGGCGCCAAGGTCGCGCACCCAGACCGCCCTGTCGTCTCCATCAATGGCGACGGGGGGTTCGGCTTCTGCCTCAACGAGCTCTCCACCATGGCCCGACACGACATCGCCGCCATCGCGGTCGTCTTCACCGACGACGCCTTCGGCAACGTCAAGCGCATCCAGCAGGAGCAGTTCGGCGGCCGCACCATTGCCTCCGACCTCCTCAACCCCGACTTTCTGAAGCTCGCCGAGGCGTTCGGCGTCAGCGGTCGCCGGGCAGAGTCACCACAGCAGCTCAGGACAGCGATCGAGGAATCGATCCGCGTCGACGAGCCGACGCTGATCGCCGTGCCGATCGGCCCAGTCCCGAATCCGTGGACGAAGCTGGGGCTGCGATAGCCGAAAGTCGGAAGTCGGAAGCTGTCAATGCCGGCGTCTTCACTGTACCGCCTGTGGTGCGGTTACGGAAGAGCGGCCGGTGGAGGGTTATTCGCGCCCTGTCTGCACGGCGTGCGGACAAGTGACGTACCTCGATCCGAAGCTCGCGGTCGCGGTGCTCGTCCTCCGGGATGGCCGCATTCTGCTTGGCAAACGTGGACCGGGCACGCGCGAACCGGGCAAATGGAGCTTTCCGGCCGGGTTCGTCGAGCGAGGAGAGCGCGTCGAGGCCGCGGCGGCGCGCGAGGCGCGGGAAGAGACCGGACTTGACGTAACCGTCGGGGAATTGATCGGTCTGTACTCGGACGAGGGAGAGCCGGTTGTCCTGGCCGTCTACGCCGCGACGGCCGCTCACGGCGAGCCCAGGGCTGGCGACGATCTCACCGAGGTTGGATGGTTCGACGCCGCGGCGCTGCCCGAACTGGCATTCCCCCGCGATCTACGCATTCTGGAGACGTGGCTGGCGACGGAAGACGATTGATACGGAACCCTGGCGACGATCCCCGCTCCCATCACCATCTGACCGGGGGAGGTCTCGCCGGATGACGCCGGTGTTCGACATAGCTCGCCCCGCGCCCAGCGCCATGGGTTCGCCTCGGGCGAGCGTCCCACCGCGCGAGCCACGGCGGGGAGCGGCCGGAGCCCCGTGCGATCGGGGGAAGGGGATCATCCCCCCGGCCCTGAGCTTCTTGATCCCCTTGATCCCCTTGACCCCCTTCCCCTGATACGGACCGTTCCACCCTCACCCTGCGCACAGGACAAGGGGTAGGGGGTGAGGGCTTTTAGATATGGATCGCGTGCCCCAGCAGATCCAGCGCCGCCTCGTGAATGACCTCCGAAACCGTCGGGTGCGGGTAGACGCTGATCCCGATCTCCTCCGGGGTCACGTCGAGCAAGCGGCCCATGGCCAGCCCGCCGATCAACTCCGTGGCGTGTGGGCCAACGATCGTGAACCCCAGCATATCGTTCGTCTCCGCGTCGGCCACCACCTTGGCGAACCCGTCCGTTTCCCCCTCGATGACCGCCTTACCGTTCGGCCGCATCGGGAACTTGCCGGTCTTCACCGTGTGTCCCAGTTCGGTGGCCTGCTTTTCAGTCAGACCGACGCTGGCGATCTCCGGCCGGCAGAACGTGACCATGGGCGAGTTGAGCACGTCGAGCGGGTAGGGCATCTGGCCGGCGATGTGCTCGGCGGCGATGACCCCCATGTGCATGGCGGTGTGGGCCAGCATCTGCTGCCCATTGACGTCCCCGATGGCGTAGACATTCGGCACGTTGGTCTGCATCATCGTGTCGACCGGGATGAGACCGTCCTCGACGGTGACACCGACCGTCTCCAGCCCGATGTTCTCCACGTTTCCCTCGCGGCCGATCGCCACCAGCAGCACATCCGCTTCCAGCGTCTCTTCCTTGCCCCGATCGTCTTTCACCCGCATCTTGACGCCCGATTTGGTGACTTCGATGTCCTCCGCAGTCGGCCGTGACGTGGGAAAGACGTCGATGCCCTGGCGGCGGAAGGCGCGGGTGAGCACCGCGGCGGCTTCCTCTTCCTCGGCGGGAACGACCCGCCCGACGAGACTGACCTTGGAGCCGTAGCGGCCGTAGATCGACGCCCATTCCACGCCCACGGCGCCGCCGCCGCGGATGATGAAGCTCCCCGGCAGATTTTCCAGCACCACCGCATGGTCCGAGTTGATGATGCGCTCGCCATCGTAGGGGCAGGCCTTGATAGCTCGAGGCCGCGTCCCCGTATTGACGATGATGTTTCGGGCATTGAGAGTGAATCCCTCGCCGCCGCCGTTGGGCGCGACCCGCACCTGCCCGGCCCCCGCGATGCTGCCGACGCCGGCGATGACCGGAATCTTGTACTTCTTCTCGAAGAGGTAGAGCAGCCCCTTGTACTGCCCGTTGACGACCTTTTGCGATCGGGCCAGCGCGGTGGGGTAGTTGAACGTGATGTCACCGGCGATGTCGGCGCCGAACTCCGCCGCGTGCTGGACCTCCTCGTACACGTCGGCCGATTTCAGGAACGCCTTGGTGGGAATACACCCGCGATGCAGGCATGTGCCGCCCAGCAGGTCCATTTCGATGACGACGACGTCGAGTCCCAGTTGCGCGGCCCGGATTGCCGCCACATAGCCGCCGGTACCGCCGCCAATCAGAACGATATCGAAGGCTTGCCCGTCCCGCGGGGCTTGCTGCGCTTCTGCCATTCGTGTGGATCTCTCTTCCCGCTTCACCCGGCGATGCTTACATCTGGCCACGCCGGCTCATGCCCAGCGCAGACCATTCGGCAGTATACGACGCGCAATTTGGCCCGCTGACGCGGCGCGAATGGAACCAGAGGTCGCCGGGAAGCGTGGGATCCGCCTCGTCGTCGTCCTCCTCCAGGTCATCGATGGCGTCTTCTTCCGGGAGGAGGCGAAGAGTCATTCGCGGGTGCATCGTGCCGACATACTTCCCTCGGGTGCGCGCTCGGATGCACCCGTGGCTTCCAACCAGTCAGGAGGCAGTATGACCGGCATTCGGCATGTGCGTCTCGATCGCTCGCAGGGGACACCGTCCACGAACCCCATCTTCACCGGTTCGGTGTCCATCCAGGAGGTGGTCAACGATGCCCTCGGCGAGCTGTTGCGCGTGACCGCGGTGACGTTCGAGGATGGCGCGGTCAACCGGCCGCATCGCCACACCACCGATCAGGTGCTGGTCGCCACATCAGGAAACGGATTCGTCGCCACCGACGAGGAGCACCACGCCATGCAGCCAGGAGACGTGACCTTCATTCCCGCCGGAACTCGCCACTGGCACGGAGCCGATGCGGGACAAACCTTCACCCACCTCTCGATCTTGACTCCAGGGCAAACCGAGATTCTGGACGACGCGGTGGCGGAATAGACTTGGAACTGTCGCGCCAGTTCGTCCGTACGCCTCCGCGGACCAGGGGTCGAGGCGGATACGAGTGCGGAAAAAACTACCGCAATGACGCCCAAAACTCCCAGATTTCAGTGCCAGGGAGGCTGTTGTGATTCCGTGATCGAGGTGCCAGAATAGGGCCATCCCCCGCATAGATCGCCAGCAGAGCGAGGCCACGGTGGCGGCGTCCGGCATACGGCCGGGTGAAGGCGCTTGGCGCGGGGAGCCCATGTCCGGGGCCACCACGATTCCGGCGCACGCCGCGGCGGATGAACGCCGCAAGGAGCAGGAGCACCGCCAGCAGAGTGCGGGCGAGGACGAATCGAACCCGACGCAGGAGATGCTGCCGCCGTTGCGGTGGCTGCTTCAACCAGACGCCAACCGCTTTGCTCACCCCGCGGAGATCGAGGTTGGCGCGGCTGCTGACGTTCTACGGCATCCGCTGGGCCTACGAGCCGACAACGTTTGCCCTGCGCTGGGGGAGCGACGGGCGGCCGGAAGAATTCGTCACGCCGGATTTCTTCCTGCCGGATTTCGACCTCTACCTCGAACTGACGACCATGCGGCAGCGGCTGGTCACGCGCAAGAACCGCAAGTTCCGCCTGTTGCGACAGCACTATCCCAACGTGCGGGTGCGCCTACTGTACCTGCGCGACTACGAGCGCATCCAGGAGATCTATGGCCCGAGCGGAGAGGATCAGGAGGGCCGGCTCGGCTCGATCTTGCTGGCCGAGCAGGAAGTCGAACACCGCATTGCCGAGCTCGCGTGCGAACTGAGAGAGGTCCTGGAGACTCGTCCGGGGGCCGACCCCTCGCGGCGCCCCATGTTGCTCGGTCTCGGACCCGGTTCGCAACGCTTCCTCGACTGCATTGGGCGCGTGTCTGCGCGACCAGGGCGTCGCCGTGGACCTCGACCGCGCCGATCTGACCTCGCTCGCCGGCATGCCCGGTGCGGCGCGGGTCAAACTGTCCCGAGCCCCGGTGCAACCGGTCGCCGGGCGCGCGGTCGTCGTGGTGCAGGACGTGATCAGCTCTGGTTTGAGTGCCGCGTTCGTTCAGGGCTGGCTGCAACGGCGCGGGGCCGCGGCCATCGACATCTGCGCGTTGCTCGATCGCGAGGCGGCGCGGATCATCGACATCCCCGTCACGTGCCGAGGCTTTGCCGCCCCCGACGTCGCGCTGGCTGGATACGGTCTGGCGCGGCGGCGAGAATACCGCGGTCTCCCGTACATCGCGGAGATCGAAACGGGGTGATAAGGTGTTGGGATGTGCCCCGACCCGCAATACGACAAACCCTTCCATTGGTGGGGACCGGGCTGGGACGCTCCGCTCGTTCCGAGCATCGGCGACCTCCTCCGGGACGGCACAATCGATTCCGGCACAGCGGCCGTCCTCTGGGCCGCTCTCGCCCGGCGCCGATCGCTCGCGGTCATCGCGGGGCCGAGTGGCGCCGGCAAGACGATGGTGCTCACGGCGCTGCTCGCATTCCTGCCCGCAAACACGCGGCGCATCTATCTCCGCGGCTGCTTCGAGACGTTCGCCTTCCTGTCCGACCCGGCGATCGATCCCGCGCAATCGGCGCTGCTCATCAACGAGATCAGCCCCCATCTCCCGGTCTATCTTTGGGGTCCCGCGGTCGCTAGTGTCCTCGAGGCCGCCGATGTCGGATTCGCACTGCTGGCGACGGCGCACGCTGCATCGGTTCCCGAGTTTGTCGCCACGATGACGGGGAGCCCGCTGCGGATTGCCGCGCCGCGGGTTGCGGCGTTCGAATTCGTCGTTGCGCTGGAGAAGTCGGCCGCCAGCGCGGGCGCCCACCGGGTCGGCGGGTTGTGGCGGCTGAGCCGCACGCGGGACGGCGTAAGCATGGTGGCCGCCGCTCCGCACGGCATTCCCCAAGAGTTGCCACACCTCTGGTTCCCCGACCGAGAGCTCCGGCAACGGCGCCGTCTGTTGATCGATCTCCGAGACGGACAGCTCGATCGGCTGCCGCCTCTGGCCGCGCCGTCCTAGGCGGAGGCCTGACTCCCGACACTACCGGGCGCTACCAAACGGCGCTAGGCGCAGGTGCCGACGCCGATCCCGCTGTCCCGGCAGTTGCCGCTCGCGCACTGCGCGTCGGCGGAGCACCCTGTTCCCGCGGTCCGACCGCGGCATAGGAAGGGGCTCCCTGCGATGGAAATGCAGCCCCCGTTGGACGCACCATCGGCGATGAACGAGCAGCACTCCCTGCCAAAAGTACAGCCGGCGCCGTTGGGTTTGCAGCAGGAGCAGAAGGGGGCAGGACGCACCTCTCGGTTTCGCACGCGAGCACGCATTGGCCGTTACATACGTCCTGCGTGCAGGTGCAGACTCCTTCCTGGCAGATTCCCCCTCCGCCGGGGTCGCAGGGTCCGCACTCTCCGTCGCAGCCATCTGGACCACACGGGTTGGTCGCGGCGCACTGGGGCACACACGGATTGGCCTTCTTCTTCCGTTTCTTCCGCTTCTTCTTCCGCCGCCTAGCGTGTACCTGCTCCGCCTCATCCAGCGCGAGCGGCCCGAGCGGAAGCGCCGCCAGCGCTCCCCGCGCAAGCGAGAGCAGCACGCGGCGGCGAGAAGCCGCGGTGGAGAGAGACTGGACCAGGGCGTCGAAGTGCTTGGCATCCATGGGGGCAGACCCTTTTGGCAACGATGCGCTAGCCGTGCGCGCAGAATAGGAATGACCCCGACCAACGTCTATACCTATTTTCCGCTATACAAGGTCATGTGAAGCCGATGCGCGAGCGGTCCCGGATTCACTGACGAACCGGCCGCCAATGCCATGGCACGCCGGCTCAGCACGCTCATTGTTCGGCGCCAATGCCTTGAGCCTTCGTCGGGAGCGCGAGTAGCATCATCATCAGCGCGGGCACCCGCGCCGTGATGCCATCCCTCCCGCGCGCCTCAATGGCCCTTGCCAGAGCCGAACGCGTTGGACATCAGAGAGGATCAACACCCGTGAGCGACGTCGCTGCCGCCCAGGCCGACGGGGCCGCACGGCCCACTACCTTCGGCGAACTCCGTGAAGCCGGATACGAGCCCCGCTCCATCCGCGAAGAAATGCGCGGCAATCTCATCGCCCGCATGCGCCGGGGCGACGACCTGTTCCCCGGTATCGTCGGCTACGACCGCACCGTCATCCCGCAGGTCGAAAACGCCATCCTGTCCGGGCAGGACATCATCCTGCTCGGCGAGCGCGGCCAGGCCAAGACGCGGCTGGCGCGCAACCTCGTCAATTTGCTCGACGAGGCCATCCCGATCGTCGCCGGTTCCGAGATCAACGACGATCCCTTCGCCCCCGTGTCCCGGTATGCCCGGGATCTCGTCGAGGAGCAGAGGGATCGCACCCCGGTCGAATGGGTCGGGCGCGACCGCCGCTACGGCGAAAAACTTGCCACCCCCGACACCACGATCGCCGACCTGATCGGCGAGGTCGACCCCATCAAGGTCGCCGAGGGGCGCTACCTCTCCGACGAGCTGACGATCTCCTACGGGCTCATCCCGCGCACAAACCGTGGCGTCTTCGTTCTCAACGAGCTGCCAGACCTGGCCGAGCGCATCCAGGTCGGCCTCCTCAACGTGATGGAGGAGCGCGACGTCCAGATTCGCGGCTACAAGATCCGGCTCCCGCTCGACGTCCTCGTGGTTGCCTCGGCCAATCCCGAGGACTACACCAACCGCGGCCGCATCATCACCCCGCTCAAGGACCGCTACGGCTCGCAAATCCGCACCCACTATCCGGAAACGGTCGAGCTCGAAATCGAGATCATGGACCAGGAGCGCGCGGTCTACGACACCGACGGCATCGAGGTCGCCGTGCCGGCGTTCATGAAGGAGATCGTCGCCGAGCTGACCCACCTGGCCCGCCGCTCGCACGACGTGTCGCAGCGCTCCGGCGTCTCGGTGCGCATGAGCGTGGCCAACTACGAGAACATCGTCTCCAACGCCACCCGCCGCGCCATCCGCCTCGGCGAGCGCCAAACCGCTCCGCGCATCTCGGACCTGGCCGGGGTCGTCGCCTCGACTACCGGCAAGATCGAGATCGAGGGGCTGGGCGAAATCCAGGAAGACCAGATCGTCGACAAGCTCATCCAGAGCGCCGTCTCGGCAACCTTCAACCGGTATTTCTCGGTGCGCGATTTCGACCGCCTCGTGCTCGCCTTCGACAACGGACTGACCGTCGACGCCAGCGAAATGATGCCGGCGCACGACTACGTCCATCAGCTCAGCCACCTCGACGGCGTCGCCGACGCGGTGGCGTTGCTGGACGTGGGCGGGAACCCCGCGGCCGTCGCCTCGGCCGTCGAGTTCATCCTGGAAGGGCTGCACCTCAACCGAAGACTCAACAAGGACGAAAGTACGTATTCGGGACCGGCTCGCTACCACCGCTAGCGCCGCGGTCCGACGACGAAGGAGCGCTCCATGGCGCTGCACCATGAGACCGCCGACGAAGGGAAGACCGCTGCCTGGCAGACCGTCGAAACGCGGAAAGGGCGAAGCCGCGTTTCGGGGGCATCTGACCGTCTATCTTTGCGTGGGATTGTTTCTCTTTACGCTCAATATCCTCACCAGTCCTTTCGAGCTCTGGTTCTACTGGCCGCTCTTTTTCTGGGGGTGGGCGCTCGTCTTCCAGGCGGTCGCTACCTACGGCGCCGAGGCCCCAACCCGCGTGTTGGCGGATCTGCGCGCCATCATCCCGTGGCTGCCGAAGTCGCCCCCGCCGCCGGCGCCCGCGCCGGCGGGCGCCGCTGGCACGGCGCCGTTCGCGGCGGCGGCGTTCGCCTCGGTCCACGAGCGCATCGAACGGCTCAAGGAGACCGCCTGGCAGATTCCGGAGGGGCCGGTGCGCGATCAGGCGCATCCGCATCTGCGCCGCTGCCGACCGCATTATCGCGACCATGGCGGCCGACCGCACCGACGCGGCAACGGTAGGCCGGTTCGACTCGCAACTGCTTGAGCCAACCGAATCACTGCTTCGGCGCTATGCCCGTCTGGCGAGCCGCGGCGTCGCCGGCGCCGACGACACGCTGCGACGTGTCGAGGAGCACAATCTGCCGCTCCTGGAGTCCCGCTTCGAGGCGCTCTACGACCAGTTGCACCGGGGCGAAATCATTGATCTTGCCGTCGCCAGTGAGATGCTCGATCTCAGTCCACCCAGATTGCCGCCAGCGTCAGCCCGCGCTCAACCCTGACGACGTCTCGATCAGTTTGAGAAGCTCACGGCCCACGATCCACGAATCGATGACTCGGAGAACTCCGATGCCCATCTACCGCTTCGGCTCCCGCTACTCCCGCTGGGACGGCACGCAACAGATTGGCCCCCTTTCGGCGGACGACCTGATGCGGGCCATGTCCGACGACCTGATGCAGGATGGCGACGTCAACCGGGCGCTGCAACGCCTCTTCCGCTGGGGCTTCCAGCGCCCCGATGGCGAACATGTGCCCGGCTTGCAGGGTCTGATGCAGCGCCTGCGCGAACGCCGCCAGCAGCAACTCGAGCACTACAACCTGCAATCGATGCTCAGCGACATCGCCGAGCGGATCGAGCAGATCCTCGCTACCGAGCGCGAGGGCATCGCCCGCCGGCTCGACGAGACGCGGCCCGAGCAACCGGACCCAGGATCCGACGCCACGTCCGAGGCCAGTGCCGGCGAGAGCGAACAAAAAGCCAGCGAGGCCGCCCGATCCTCCCGCGCCAAATCCGGGCAGCAGGGAGCGTCCGGACAAGCAGGACAAAGCGGCGAGAGCGGAGTGCAGGGAAGCGGAGCCGCGGGAGAAGCACCCGATCCGGATTTGCGCAAGCTCCTGGAGGCGATGGCGCAGCGGCGATTGCAGCAGCTCGACGAGGTGCCGAAGGATCCCGCCGGGGCCATCCGCGCCCTGACCGACTACGACTTCATGACCCCGGAGGCCCGGCAGCAGTTCCAGGAGCTGCTGGACATGCTGCAGCAGCAAATGACCCAGCAGATGTTCCAGGGCATGCAGCAAGCCCTCTCGCAGATGACCCCGGAAGCCCTGGCCGAGATGCGCCAGATGATGCAGGAGCTGAACGAGATGCTGGAGGCTCGCCGCCGCGGCGAGGATCCCGGCTTCCAGGAGTTCATGCACCGCTGGGGCCACTTCTTCGGCCCCGGGCTCAACTCGCTCGACGACCTGATGGAGCGGATGCAGCAGCAAATGGGTGCCATGCAGCAGTTGATGCAGAGCATGAGCGCGGAGCAGCGCAGCGAGCTGCAAGGCCTGATGCAGGCCGCGATGCAGGATGAGGGCCTGCGCCAGGAGATGGCGCGCCTCAGCGAGAACCTGGGTGCCCTGATCCCGCCCGAGCAGTGGCGGCGCGGCTACCAGTTCTCCGGCGACGAGTCGCTGACGCTGGAGCAGGCGATGCGGCTGATGGAGCGGCTCGGCGAATACGACGAGCTCGAATCAGAGTTCCGCGACGTCCGCGACTGGAACGACCTGGCCGCCCTCGACGACACCAAAATCCGCGATCTGCTCGGCGAGGAAGAGGAAGAGCAACTCGGCCAACTCCAGCAGATCGCCCGCATGCTGGAAGAGGCCGGCTACATCCGGCAGACCCGACGTGGCTACGAGCTGACCCCGCAGGGTGTGCGCAAGATCGGCGAAAAGGCCCTCACCGACATCTTCGCCGACCTCAAGCGAGACCGCACCGGCCAGCACGACCTGCGGCGCGAAGGCGGCGCGGGTGACCGCACCGACGTCACGAAGCCGTACGAGTTCGGCGATCCCTTCCTGCTCGACATCCCGAAGACCATCATGAACGCCGTGCAACGCGGCGAAGGTCCGATCCGCCACGCCGGGCGGTTCGCCTCTCGCCGCGCGATTTCGAGGTCTACCGCACCGAGTACACGACCCGCTCGGCCACGGTGCTGATGGTCGATATGAGCCGCTCGATGCTCTACAACGGCTGCTTCAACGCCGCCAAGCGGGTGGCGCTGGCGCTCGACTCCCTCATCCGCGGCAAGTACCCGCGCGACCACCTCAGCATCATCGGCTTCTCCTACCTGGCGCAGGAGATCAAACCGGGCGAGCTGCCATCCATCGACTGGAACGAATACAACTACGGCACCAACATGCAGCACGGTTTCCAGCTCGCGCGCCAGATCCTCGGCCGCGAGAAGGGGGCCAACCGCCAGATCATCGTCATCACCGACGGCGAGCCGACGGCCCACTTCGACAACGGCCACGTCCGCTTCAGCTATCCGCCGACGCCGCGCACCTTCCAGGAGACGCTGCGCGAGGTGATCCGCTGCACGCGCGACGGCATCACCATCAACACCTTCATGCTGGAGCGCTCGCCCTACATGGTGCAGTTCATCAACGACCTGATGCGCATCAACTCCGGCCGCGTCTTCGTGGCCACCCCGGATCGCCTGGGCGAGTACATCCTGGTCGATTACGTGGCCAACAAGCGCAAATTCGTGGCCTGAACGGAAGCCTCCGGTTCCGCGAGCCTCCGGGCGCGAGGTCGTCCGCGCCCTTGAACGCGCCGGATGGTTTGTGCATCGCGTTCGGGGGAGCCATCACATCATGAAAACGCTCGACGGCTGACGAGTTTCCGTCCCGGTGCACCGCAACCAGACTCTCCCCGTCGGCACAATGGAAGGTATCATCGCCGAAGCGAGATTCACCGTGGAGGAGTTTACGGCGCTGCTGCGCGGGACGCGGCCATGACGCAGTATCACTTTTCCGTCGTGCTCGAGCCTGACCGGGAGGAACCTTGGCGGTATAACGTCAGGGTGCCAGCGCTTCCGGGGTGTCTTACGTATGGCGAATCGATCGAGGACGCGCTAGCCAACGCACACGAAGCGATCGCCGGCTATGTGGAAAGCTTACTTGCAGACGGCGAGCCGATCCCAAGAGAGACATACCCAACGATCGCCGCGACGATCGTGGTCACACCGGACGCCGCCTGACATCAAAACCGTTCGGACAAATAGAGGCTCACGTTCGACGCGTCCGTGTTAGCAGCGAGCGGAAACCTCTTCGCCTTCGCCGTCGCTATGACCGTGCGGCGGCGCACTCGATCCACTCGAGGACCGGCCAGACCCACAGTTGACGGACACCGAAACGCGGCCACCGGTGCCGGTGATCGCCGCGCGCGCAAACGCCGAGCCGCCACGCTTGCGGCGTCGTCTGGCTTCGGCCACGTCGCCACCAAACCCGGCCGCGAACGCCGACACCACGGCGGCAGCGGATGCCGCCATCAATCGTCTCCGATTCATCTGGAACTCCTCCGGTCGCTTCAAGCCGGGCAGGGGCGCCGGCAGCACGCGCCCATCGTACCATGTTATGCAAATGTCTCCATGCCACGTCAGCAATTGCGGATAAGAAAGCTTATCCGCAATTGCTAATCTGACGACGGTTGCCACCCGCGAGAGTCGGAAGGGCGACTTCTTCGACTCTCGGGAGGGGCCTGGGGCCTGGAGGGGCGCGCCCGATGCTATCGGTTTGCCAGCGTCATGGAGCCAGCGGTTGTCGCCGCCATCGGTAGCGAACCAGGGTGTGCCGAGGGTGTGCCGTCGGAGCCATGCAGGCGGCTGGCTCCGATCAGGGCGAAGCGTCGCCGAAGCCGATCTCGTTTCCGTCAGGATCGCGGAAGGTGATCTTTCGCACGCCGTTTGCGTACGTCTCCCGTTTGGCCGGCTCGAGACCCCGATCGGCGATCTGGGCGACGCGCGCATCGAGGTCATCGACGAGGATGGTGTTCATGGCGTGGCCGGCATGCTCGGGCCGCTGTTCGATGTACGCCCACCGATGCTCCGCGAGTTCCCACACGGCCTCTGTGTCGGTCGCGAAGAACGTTGGCGGGGAGCCGAACAACCATTGGTACCAGACCAGCGCCGCCGAAAAGTCGTTGACGGGGATGCCTGCGAACAGGTCGAGGGTCATGCCGCGATTATAGCGTGAGCCGGCTCGAACCTGACTCGCGCCCCTGAGATAGCGTCTCATTTGCGAATGATCGGCATGGTTCGCATGCGAAACGACATCCTGGCTCAAGTCCGTGCCCACCGAGACCGTCGGAATCGGGCATGGTGCGACGTGATTTCCGGACCGCTCATAGATCGCCAGCAGCGCGGAGCGCCTCGACCCGTCGCTCGGCGCGGTCGTAGACATTTTCGTGTGGTCCAACAATGACGACGAGGCAGATGGCCTCCGTATCGAGCACGCCATAGACGGCTCGAAAAGCGCCGCTGCCCTTCACGGTGAACTCAAGGGAGCGGAGGCCGTAGAGCGTTCCCCGGAGGGTGTGTCCTGCCAGCGGGTTCTCCTCCAACCGGCCCAGCGCCTCGCCGATCTGCTCGCGGTGCTGGCGAAGTTTTTTGAGATCCTTTTTCGCGCCGTCAGTCAATTCGACCCGGTACCGCCTATTCGTCGTCTCCATCTGGTTCGTCGATCTTCCCAGCCAGGAAGTCGTGCAGGCTGGTCGTTCTGCCGGCGCGATACTCCCGTATCCCGCGCTCAAAGAGCAGGTCAAACGGGTTAATGGCTTTGGCGAGCCGCACCCCGCCGGTCTCCTCATCGAGATGGGCAAAAAGCGTATCTCCGGTCTGTAAGCCAAGCCTGGCGCGCATCGCGGCCGGAATCGCAATCCGTCCCTGCGCGTCGATCTTCACGGCACTGTCCATTGGTGCTCCTCTAAGGCGGTTCGCGCTATCCCGGCCGTGAATGGGGAATCCCCACGCAGGGAGGGTATCACACGGGTAGGGTAACGTCCACGCACCGATGCTTGACGGGAGAACGGCAATCCTTACGATCCCCGCAAGGTACCCCTAAACCTGCGCCAGGACCGCTACCTGATCGGGCGCAGAGAGCCCAACGTCGTTGTCGCCATATTGCCAGCACCGCGGTGTCGCCGTATCCTCGCCCGGTCTTGCTGGATTGCGTGGCGCAAGGACACGGAGGCTCGGTATTGTGTTCGATTTGGTCAAGGAATTGAGCGAATTGCCCGGGCCCACCGGGCACGAAGACCCGGTCCAGGACTGGCTGGTCGAGCGTTGGTCCAGGTTCGCCAGTGACGTCCGCCGAACCCGCGTCAACAACGTACTGGCCCGCATTGCCGGCAGCGGCCCTCGGCTCGCCATCGTTGGGCACGCCGATGAAATCTGCTTGATGGTCAAGAGCGTGTCGGATTGCGGCTTTCTCCACCTCTGGCCGTACTACAGCGACCAGCTCGGCAAACCGCCGCGCTGGTTCACCCCGCTCAACCAACCGGCGCTCGTCGTCGCCTCCGCCGGCAACGTCCCGGGCGTGTTCGCCACCGCCAGCGGTCATGTCGTCGGCGGCCGCAACCGCCAGAAAGACCAGTTCGAATGGAACGACTGGTTCGTCGATATCGGCGCCCGCTCGCGGGACGAGGTCGAGGCGCAAGGCATCGGCCCCGGCGCCCGCGTCATCTGGAACCCGCAAACCCGCCGCATCGGCCACAACATCACCGGCAAGGCGATGGACGACCGCGCCGCCCTGGCCATCGCCACCGCCGTCGGCGAGCGCCTGGCCGGCCGCGACGATCTTCCCTACGAGGTCTGGCTCGCCTCGACGGTGCAGGAGGAGAACGGGCTGCTCGGCGCGGCCAGTCTCGCTGACGAGCAGCCGTTCGACTGCGCCATCGCCCTGGACGTGGGTCTGACCGGCGACATCCCGGGCCCGGACGAGCGCGATTTTCCGGCGAAGCTGGGCGTGCGGCCCGATCGTGGTCTACCAGGACGCGAGCGCCCACTATTCGCGACGGCTGTCCGAAGCGCTCGTCGCCGTCGCCAAGGCCGAAAACATCCCGATTCAAACCGCAATCTTCCAAAACTACGGCAGCGATGGCGCCGCACTCATCCGCCGCGGCGTGGAGACGGCGCTGCTGACTTACCCAACCCGGTACACCCATTCCCCTATCGAAACCGTCGACGAGGCCGATCTGGAGAACACCGTGGATCTGCTCGTCGCGTTCATCACGTCCGGGCGGGAACGGAAGGAGGCGCCAGCATGAGCGCCGGCGCTAACTCACACACCAAGTCGGATCGAGACGATCTCCACTTTAGGGATATGCTGCTTCGTGTGCGGGCGGTCGACCCGGCCGCCGATGCCGACGCCGTCCGCCGCTATGCCCGAGAGATCGCCGAGGCGGATGCCATGCTGCAAGCGCTCGACCTCGATCCGAGCAGCGCCCCCCTTGACGTTTCGTTCTCGCCGGACTGGAACCACGGGCGAACGACATGACACAGACATCCAGCGATCTCCTCGAACTGAGCATCCAGGAACTCGGCGCCGGATTCCGCCAGAAACGCTGGTCGCCGCTCGAGGTCGCGCGGGCCAGTCTTGCCCGCATCGAGGCGACGGAACCGCGATCTTCACGCCTGGGTGGAGGTCGATGCTGATCGCGCGCTTGCCGTCGGCCGCACAGGCAGAGCGCGAGATCGCATCCGGCCAGGACCGCGGGCCGCTCCACGGCGTGCCCATCGGGATCAAGGACATCTACGACGTGGCCGGTCTGCCCACCCGCTGCGGCTCGGAGGCCAGAGCGGATGCCCCGCCCGCAAGACCAGCGCACCCTCGGTCGCGTGGTTGCAGGCGGGCGGCGCGGTCGTGCTGGGCAAGACCGTCACCCAGGAGTTCGCCGCCGGCACCATCAGCCCTCCGGCGCGCAATCCGTGGGATCCCGCGCGCATACCGGGCGGCAGTTCGGGCGGGTCCGCCGCCGCGGTCGCGATCGGCGCCTGTTTCGGCGCGATGGGCTCCGATACGGGCGGCAGCATCCGCATCCCCGCCGCCGCCTGCGGGGTCTCCGGGTTCAAACCCGCGTTCGGCGAGCTGGACGTGGCCGGGGTCTTCCCCCTCTCCTGGTCGCTCGACACGGTTGGCCCCATCGCCAGGACCGTCGACGATACCTGGCGCATGTGGCAGGTGCTGCAAACCGGCGCGGGTCTACGGCAACGGACGACGGAAGTACCCGAGTCACCACTCCGCATCGGCGTGTCGCGCCCGTTCTTCTTCGAATGGCTGCAACCAGGCGTGCGTGAAGCCGTGAAAGACGCGATCGCCAGGCTGACCGAAAACGGCATGACGATCGTCGAGGCGCCCTGGCCGGACGCCGCGGCGGCCAGAGCCTGCGCCTTCCTCATCAACCGGGTAGAGACCGCCGCCGTCCACGAGCGCGTCGCGGTCGAGGAACCCGAGCGTTTCTCCCGCTACGGCGCCGAACTGCGGCTACGCATCGCCGCCGGGCGCACCGTCCCGGCGACCCTCTACACGCGCGCCATGCGCGCCCGCCGAATCGTCAAGGACTCCATCGCCCAGCACTTCGCCAAACACCATCTCGATGTATTGCTCGCGCCCACTCTGCCCACGACCGCGATCCCGGCGGATTGGCTCGTCATCGAGGGAACGGGACTCGACGAGTCGGTTGGCGCCGGCTGGACCCGCCTGACCATGCCGTTCAACGCCACCGGTCAGCCCGTGCTTGCCCTACCGTGCGGACTCGATCCGCTTGGCCTGCCAGTCGGCATCCAACTCGCCGGGCGGCCCGGAGACGAGGCGAACCTCTTCCAGGTGGCTCGTGCCGTCGAACGCGTGCTTGATTTTCATGCAGCTCGTCCTCCCCTGCTGCAGTCACTGACGCCCGCGTTGCTGAAAAAGGACGCATCATGATCGACGACATGGACGGCGTGGCGGCCCGTGGCGCGCAGGCGCGGAGAAACCTTCTGGCCGCACTTCGCGAATGCTGCGACCTGGCCGACGCCGTCGAATCGCTCGAAGGCGCCGATTTGCTCGAGGTGCTCGTCTACCTCGATAGCCTGCGCTTCGTGATGGCCGAATCGGGGCAGTTATTGCAAGGCGTGGTGCGCGGTCAGAGCGATGCCGAGTTGAGCTAGTCTCCTGGGATATGTCGCTCAGGGCGTCGGCGCCAGACCTCCATCGAAGCCGAGCAGGTCCAGCCAGTACAACCGCGCCGCCCACCCCCGATGCGGTTCCCAGTCCGCCGCGACTCGATCCAGATCCTTGAGCGTCGAAACGTCGGGATGCCATCTCCTGACGGCTCTCAGCAATGCGACGTCGCCGCTGGGGTGGGCGTCGGGATCGCCCAGTCCCCACAGAAAGGCCGATCGCACCGTCCAGGGACCGATGCCTGAGATCGACACGAGCTGCGTCTCTACCGCCCTCCGGTCGAATCCCCTATCAGTCTCATGACGCAGCACCCCGTCCGCGAACTGACGACCCACCTCAACCAGCGCTTTGGCACGTTTCGTGGTCACCCCACTCGTGCGCACCAGGCCAACATCCGCCGCGGCAAGCTGCTCCGGGCTCGGAACCGGCCAGAATGAGCGCCCATCGACGACCATCTCGGTGTTGAACAGAGCGCAGAGCCGCTGTTCGGTCACCGCTGCCGCCGCGACACTGATGCTCTGGCCGACCAGACTCGACACCAGGCCCTCATACAACGACCCGGCCGCCCACGGTTTCATACCCCGATGCGCGACTGCAAGCTCCCTCAGAGCCCTCGCTCCGAACTCGGGCATCGCCGCGTCGACGCCAAGCACCCGCTCCGCCCAAAGTCTGTCCAGTTCGGGGTCCCCAGAACCAGAAAGTTCAAGCGTTGCCGGACCTTGTTGGCGCGCCGACCGCCAAACAACACTCCCAGCTTCCCATCCGACCCAGGTCACAGTCCCGCTACGCCAGTCGACGTTCGGCCATCGTCCACGAGCCCACCAGACGGGCGCGACGGTGCGAGCGAGATCGAACGGTGGCACGACCGGGAGCGTCCTGAGTGTATCCGGCAACGAAGAGTGATCCCTCATGTCAACCAGAGTGTGAACCATTTCCCCCCAAGGAACTCGCCCGAATTGCGGGACGTGAGAGCGGACCCTTCACTCGTTCCCTTCCCCTCGACACCGTCTGGCAAGCCTGCCAGGAACCTTGTATCCTATTTCTTGATGAAGAACTCAAAATTGTTTGTCGGCGAGGCAGCGACCTCCCGCGAATCAGGGTCAACACCGATGGTCCAGACGCCGCCACAACCCACTACCCCCACTCACACCGCAATTGAGAAGTCCGCTGTCGTCCATGCCATCGGACAGACACCGCTCCTGCGATTACGTCAACTGGAACGGCATTTCGGGTTTACCCCCACGGTCGAGCTCCATCTCAAGACCGAATGGGTCAACCCCGGCGGCTCCATCAAGGACCGCACCGCGCTGTCCATCATTCGCGCGGCGCTCGCCGCGGGTGACCTTGGCCACGGCCAGACGCTCATCGACGCCACATCCGGCAACACCGGCATCGCCTATGCCATGCTCGGCGCCGCCCTCGGCATCCCCGTGTACCCTGGTCGTCCCGGGCAGCGCCTCCGAAGAACGCAAGCGAACCCTGGCCGCCTACGGAGCGCAGGTCGTGTTCAGCGATCCATACGAGGGATCGGACGGCGCCATTCGCCTGGTGCGAGAGATGGTGGCCGACGCGCCCGACCGCTATTTCTACGCGGACCAGTACAACAACCCGGCCAACATCGCCGCCCACGTCACCACCACCGGCCCCGAGGTCTGGCAGCAGACCAAGGGCCGCATGACCCACTTCGTCGCCGCGCTCGGTACCACCGGGACTTTGATGGGCGTGGGGCGCTTTCTACGCGATCGCGCCACCAACCCAGTGCAACTCATCGGCGTGCAACCGGCCGAGGCGTTCCACGGCATCGAGGGTCTCAAGCACCTGCCGACCGCCATCGTCCCCGGCATCTTCGATCCCTCCCTCCCCGATCGCATCGAAGGCGTGACGACCGAGGAGGCGTTCGACGCCGCGCGCGCCCTGGCCCGCATCGAGGGGTTCATGGCCGGCAGCTCGACCGGCGCCAACCTGGCGGCCGCGGCTCGGCTCGGCCAGGCCCTGTCGGCAGCCGACGAACCCGCGACCATCGTCGCGGTCGGCTGCGACGGCGGTTCGCGCTATCTTACGACCGGACTTTGGGAATCTGACTAATCTGCCAACTCAGGGGGTACATCACGTGTCGAGTTCTGACGGCATCAACGTTCTGGTTCCAACGCCGTTGCGCAGTTTTACCGGTGGCGAGGGCAAGGTCGTCGTTGCCGGGTCGAACGTCGCCGAGGTCTTCGACGCGCTGGAAGTGCGCTACCCGGGGATCGGCGAGCGATTGCGCGACGACTCGGGGCACATCCGCCGCTTCGTCAACATCTTCGTCAACGGCCGCAACGTGCGCGAGATCGACGGCGCCGCCACGGCCCTCTCCCCCGGCGACGAGCTCGGCATCATCCCGGCGATGGCCGGCGGAAATTCCGCTTGAGCGACGCCACCCCGGTAAGCCAGGCAGTTGATTTCTCCCTTCCGGAGGCGATGCGCCAGGCGATCATCGAGCACGCGCGGCGGGACGTGCCCCGCGAATGCTGCGGCATCATCGCCGGCCGCGCGGGCGTTCCCGTTCGCCTCTATCCGACGCGGAACATCGCCGAAGGCAACGCCCTCTACGAAATCGACCCCGCCGAATTGATCGAGCTCGAGTTCCACACCATGCCCGCGGCAGAGACCGAGCTGGTCGCCATCTATCACTCGCACCCGGTCTCGCCCGCCTATCCCTCGCCCACCGACATCGCCCTCGCCTTCTGGCCCGACGCACTCTATGTCATCTGTTCCCTCGCCGACCCCGAGCGGCCGGTGGTACGCGGGTTCCGCATCCGGGACGGCGAGGTGTCGGAGGTCGACCTCACCCCATAGCGGTCCGCGTACACTTTCCACATGGACCGACCGACGCCCCCGAACTTTTCCGCACGATTGCGCGCGCTGGCGGCCGCCCCTGGCGTCTACCTCATGCGCGACGCCCGCGGCAACGTCATCTACGTCGGCAAGGCCATGCGCCTGCGCGACCGCGTCCGCTCCTACTTCCAGTCGACCCGCCATGGCGACGCCAAAACGCGCGAGCTGGTCCGCCAGATCGCCGATTTCGAGGTCATCCGCACCGACACTCCGACCGAAGCGCTGATCCTCGAGAACGAGCTGATCAAGCGCTACCAACCCCGCTACAACGTCATGCTGAAAGACAGCAAGACGTACCCGTACCTCAAGATCACCAACGAGGAGTGGCCCCGCATCGTCTCCACCCGCCGCATCGTCGACGATGGCGGACGCTATTTCGGCCCCTACACCTCCGCCGGTTCGGCCTACCGCACCCTCAACCTGCTCAACCGGCTCTTTCCCTATCGCAAGTGCGACAAGCGCATCACCGGCAACGAGGAGGTCTGCCTCTATTACCACCTCCACCAATGCACCGCGCCCTGCATCGCCGCGGTCGACCGCGACACTTACATGCAGGCCATCGAAGGCGCGGCCATGTTCCTCAACGGCCAGGCCGACGAGATCGTGCGCTCGCTGGAAGAAGAGATGGCGCAGGCCGCGGACGCCTGGAACTTCGAGCGCGCGGCAGAAGTGCGCGACCGCATCGCCTCCATCGAGCACGTGCTGGAACGACAGAAGATCGTCGGCCCGGATCAGGACAACACCGACGTCGTCGTCGTGGCCAAGGGCGAGGGCGGCGACGCCGGCGTCCAGGTCGGGTTCCTGCGCGGTGGGCGCTTGCTCGGCTCCGAATTCTTCCCCATGCAGGCGCGGATCGAGGACCCGCCAGAAGAAATCCTCTCCGGATTCCTCAGCCAGTTTTACGGAGAGGCCGCCGTCGTACCGCGATCGCTCCTGTTGGGGCACGATCTGCCGGCTGGCGACCGTGAGCTGCTCGTGGAGTGGCTGGCGCAGCGGCGCGGTGGGGCGGTGGAGATCGCCGCCCCCAAGCGCGGGCGAAAGCGGGCGCTCGTCGCCATGGTCGCCAAGAGCGCCGAGGAGAATCTCGAACAGAGCCGCCTGCGCTTCCTGACCGACGAGCAGCGCATGACCGCGGCCATGAACGATCTCGCCGCCGCGCTCGACCTGCCGCGGCTCCCCCGCCGCATCGAGTGCTTCGACATCTCGAACTTGCAGGGCACGAACCCGGTCGCCAGCATGATCGTCTTCGAGGACGCCCGGCCGGCCAAGAAGGAGTACCGCCGCTTCACCATCAAGACGGTCGAGGGCAGCAACGACTTCGCCATGATGCGCGAGGTCGTCACCCGCCGCTTCCGGCGCGCCGCCGAGGAAGAACCGGAGGGCAAGTGGGCCGCCATCCCCGACCTGGTCATCGTCGATGGCGGCAAAGGCCAGCTCAGCGCCGCCCTGGCCGGGTTGCAGGACGTGGGCTGGACGGAGCAACCGATCGCGGCGCTGGCCAAGGAGAACGAGGAACTCTTCGTCCCCGGCCGCCCGGACCCGATCGTGCTGCCGCGCGACTCGCAAGCGCTCTTCCTCGTGCAGCGCGTGCGGGATGAGGCGCACCGCTTCGCCGTCTCCTTCCATCGCCAACGGCGCAGCAAGACGACGTTCCAGTCGCGGCTCGACGAGATTCCCGGCATCGGCCCCAAGCGCAAGCAGGCCCTCCTGCGCCACTTCGGTTCCGTCAAGGGGATCCGCGAAGCCGCCACCGACGACCTCCTGGCCGTGCCAGGGATCACCCGCGCCGTCGCCGAGCAGATCAAGGCAGCGCTATGAACGCCAGCCGCGCCGCAGCGCCGTTGCTTCTCGCCACCGACGATTCTTCCGCCGTGGCCGCGGCGGCCGTGGCCCTCCGCTCCGGGATGGTCGTGGCCATCCCTACCGATACGGTCTACGGACTGGCAGCGGCGATCGACCGCCCAGATGCGGTCGATCGCCTTTACAAGCTCAAGAGCCGTCCCCACGAAAAGGCAATCCCGGTGCTGCTCGCTGACGAAGCAGCCCTTGATCAGGTCGCCGCGACGGTGCCCCACCATGCTCGTGTCCTCATGGAACGATTCTGGCCCGGCGCGTTGACGGTCGTCGTCCCGGCGCGATCCAGTCTGCCGGCAGAAGTCACCTCGGTTGCGGCCAACGGAACGCGCACAGTGGCGGTGAGAGTTCCCGATCATCCTATCGCGCGCGACATTCTGGCAGCCGCGGGGGGAGCCCTGGCCGTCACGTCGGCGAACCGCTCTGGAGAACCACCCGCACTGGATGCCCGCGCGGTCATGAACCTCGGTGACTCGGCGCCCGATGTCGTTGTCGACGGTGGTCCCGCTCCGCTGCGCGAAGCGTCGACCGTGGTACTCGCCGTGGCGGGCGAGATTCGCGTGGTGAGGAAGGGAGCCATCTCCGCCGCCGAGATCGCCCAGGCGGTGCGGCAGTCCGGGGTTAGCGACCGCGCGACCGGGCCGAACACGCCGCACGCGGTATGATCCCCCCATGACCACGAACGCTCGCCTGGCCACGGCGCTCGTCCCCGGCGGTGCCCAATGAACCCCAAGTCCGATCTGGACCGCGAGCGCGGCACCGCGCGCGACAGCACCGAGATCATCGACGTCAAAATCGAGGAGGGCGAGGAACCGACGGCCGCCGAATTGCCGCGCCCCGCGAACTCCGCGCCGACCCGACCCGACCTGGGACCACCCGCGCCAGGACCGCAGTCGACCAATCAACCTGGCTCCGGCCTGGGGCTGGTCATCAGCGTCGCTATCGCGGCGCTGGTGTTTGCGATGTCCATCTACGCCGCCGGGGCCCCGACCACCAATCCGATTCCGTTGGCGCAGACCACCAACGCGCTCTACTGGATCGTCGGCGCCGCGGCGACCGCCGCCGCCGGGATCGGCGCGGTCTATGCCGACCGCACGGCGTCCCGGGGAAAGGATCGCGAGATCCTAGATCGCTCCCGGGTGACCACCGCCTGGATCATCCCCGTCGTCGCCACCGCGACCGCCATTGTTCTGGTGGCAACGTTCCACAACCAGGCCATGTTCGTGGCGGGGCCGTTGATCGCCTTCCTCGGCAACGCCGGGGCCCTCCTCTCGCGGGACCTGCTCGACGACGCGGACGACTCGGCACAGCGCACCGCGACCACCATCCATGCGTTGGTCATCCATTCCGTCGCCTTCCTCGCCATGAACGCCATCTACCTGAACAAGCTCTCCACTCCGGTGACCGCGATCCTCGCCGGCGCCGTGGCCACCCTGCTCGCCGTCGAGACGCTGGAGCGGGCGCCGGTCGATCCGGCGCGCAGGCTGCTGCTCTCCCTGCTGGCCGGCGGCGCCGTCGCCGCCGCCGTGCCCCCGCTGATGTGGTGGCCAACGCACGGCTGGACCGGGGGCGCCGTCCTGTTCGTGATCTTCTATTGCGCGGTGGGCGTGCTGCAAACCGGCACCGAGCGCCGGGGTCTGCGGCTCCGCGATGGACTTGAGTACGGACTCGTGCCACTGGCGGCGCTCATCCTGTTGGCCCTTACGGCATGAGCGAGCATCCGGCCAACGCCCACCCCGCGGCCGAAAAACCCGCCTCGGTCCACGAGCTGCTGCTGCGCATGGATCTCGCCACGGAAGTCCTGGAAGGACTGGATGAGCTCGGTCTTGAGACCCGGGCCCAGGTCGAGGAGCTCCTGGCACAACTGGAGCGCGAGATCGGGGACGCCACATGACCCCTACCGGAGGCCGGCATAGACCTGTTTGAGGCCAACCGGCGCGCCACCCTGGAACACGCGGCGCCGCTATCGGCCAAGATGCGCCCCCGCACGCTCCCGGAGCTGGTCGGCCACGAGGAGGTCGTCGGCGAGGGCACCCTGCTCCGTCAGGCGATCGAGCGCGACCAGCTCTTCTCGCTCGTTCTATGGGCGCCGCCGGGATCGGGCAAGACCACCCTTGCCCGGCTCATCGCCAACGCCACCGCGGCCCACTTCGTCGCCATCAGCGCGGTGTCGTCCGGTGTCGCCGAACTGCGGACCATCGCCCGCGAGGCCTCGGACCGGCTCGGCATGCACAGCCAGCGCACCGTCCTCTTCATCGACGAAATTCACCGCTTCAACAAGGCGCAGCAGGACGCCATCCTTCCCCACGTCGAAGAAGGGACGTTGATCTTCATCGGCGCCACGACGGAGAACCCGTCCTTCGAGGTCAACGCCCCGCTTCTCTCGCGCTCCCGCGTCGTCGTGCTCCAGGCCCTTACCGACGCCGACATCGACACCATCGTCGCCCGCGCCCTGGTCGACGACGAGCGAGGCCTCGGCAATCGGCGTCTCACGCTGGACGACGACGCCGGAAACCTGCTCGTCAATCTGGCCAACGGCGATGCCCGCTTCGCCCTGAATACCCTGGAGTTTGCCGCGGCCGGACTCGATGTGGGCGGCACCATCGATGCTGACCGCGTCCTGCAAGCCGCGCAACGGCGAGTCGCGACCTACGACAAGTCGGGTGAAGCGCATTACGACGCCATCTCGGCGCTGCACAAAACACTGCGCGGTTCCGATCCCGACGCTGCCCTCTACTGGTTGGCCCGCATGCTGGAACGCGGCGACGACCCGCTCTATGTCGCGCGCAGACTTGTTCGCTTCGCCAGCGAAGATATCGGGCTCGCCGACCCCGACGCCCTGCCCCTGGCCATGGCCGCCCAGGGAGCGGTCCATTTCCTCGGCATGCCCGAAGGCGCCCTCGCTCTGGCCGAACTGGCGGTCTACCTGGCGCTGGCGCCGAAAAGCAACGCCGTCTACCGCGCCTACAGCGCGGCCACCGCGGACGTGGCCCAGACGCGCAACGACCCCGTGCCAATCCACCTGCGCAACGCGCCAACCGGTCTGATGCGAGAGATGGGATACGGGCGCGGATACCGCTACGCCCACGACTACGACGAAGGCATCATAGGCCAGCAGAATCTGCCCGAGAACCTGGGAGCCAGAACGTATTACGAGCCGACCGATCGCGGGTTCGAGCGGGACCTGTCCGCCCGGCTCGATCGCATCCGGCGCATCTACGAGACCACCGGGTCCGGCGCCGCCGAACGAACCGGAGAGGAATCCACCCCATGAGCCGAGCCGACGGACGCGCCCCAGACGAGCTGCGCCCGCTCCAGATCATCCCGAACACCATGCCCTTTGCCGAGGGCTCGGCCTCCATCCGACTTGGCGACACGCACGTGCTTTGTTCGGCCACGGTCGACGAGCGCGTCCCGTCCTGGATGCGCGGCCAGGGGCGAGGATGGGTCACGGCCGAATACGGCATGCTGCCGCGCGCCACGAAGGAACGCACCCCTCGCGAGGCAGTCGGTGGCCGCCAGGGAGGCCGCACGGTGGAGATCCAGCGGCTCATCGGCCGCTCGTTGCGCGCTGGGGTGGACCTCAAGGCGCTTGGCGAACGCCAGATCATCATCGACTGCGACGTGGTGAGAGCCGACGGCGGCACACGCTGCGCCGCCATCACCGGTGGATACGTCGCCCTCGCCCTGGCAATAGCTGCCATGCGCAAGAAAGGCCGCCTCAGCCGCGATCCACTCCTGGCCCTCGTCGCCGGTGTCAGCGCCGGCATCGTGCGCGGCACGCCGGTTCTGGACCTCAACTACATCGAAGACAGCGGAGCCTCAGTCGATTGCAATATCATCGGCAACGCCGAGGGCGAGCTGATTGAAGTCCAGGCCACCGCGGAAGGCAAACCGTTCGCCCGCAAAAGCCTCGGCGATCTCCTCGACCTGGCCAATCTCGGTCTCGACGAGCTCTTCGCCGCCCAGCGCACCGCCATCCGGGACGGCTCGGCCGCAACTTGATAATGAGGTGGGCCGTGCAATCGATGTGTCATTCTGAAGGCGAAGCCGAAGAATCTCGTCCTCCATGAGACACCGCGGCCTGTGGCAGAGATGCTTCACTTCGTTCAGCATGACACGAGGTGCGAAAAGTGCTTTAGGCCAGCAACTCCGATCCAACCTCCAGGAGTGCCGCCCGCAGCCGGTCCATGGCAGACCGCGAACCAATGCCAATTCGAATCACCCGCTCGAGCCCGGCCTCCTCTGGGGCGTGGACGTGGATGTTTCGGGCAGCGAGCCCGGACACCACCCGCTCCCTTGAAACGAGATTGACCCGCGCCGACAGGAACGGACCCCAGGACGGGATCGGCTCCAGGAAGGAGAGCTTGCGCAGGAACCGATAGAGCCGCGAACGCTCCTCGCGCAGCAACCGGAGCGTGGCGTCGACCGTGTCCAGACTATCCAGCGTTGCCATCGCCCCGGCCATCGCTTCCCGGCGCGGCAGGTGCCCGTCCAGGCCCAGCGCCGCGGCGACCCGCGGGGACGCCGCGACCCAGGCGCAAGGGGGGTCGTCGATACCGGCCCAGTACTCGAACGAGCGCACGACCACAACGTTCTCGAACTCGGCGCTCAGATGCAACAACGAGAAACCCGCCAGCTCCGCGTACCGTTCGTCCACGATCACGAACCGGCAGGCACGCGCCAGACGCACGGCATCGGCGGTCGAGAGCAATGACCCGAGCGGATCCGATGGCGAATCGACGAAGGCGATACCGTTGGGCGGGAGATCCATGGCACGTTCAAGGGACAAACTACTGTCTTGGCCAGCCCCCCGCGCCACAGCGAGTACTTCGCGACCGCGTGCCGCCTCGGAGAGGCGTGCCGCCAACGCGGAGGGTGGGAACCCGATCAACGGGTCTTCGCTGCTCTCCAGAATGCGAGCGATGGCCGGGTCGCTCCCAGGGCTGAGCGTGACTGCATCCGGCGACATGCGATAGACATGACCGAGCCGTTGCCGAAGGCGCGCGGCGAGTGCCGGAATCGGATCGTCATACGACGTGTCAACCGCTTCCAGCGCAGCCGGGCACGGTCCATACGGATGCCGAATGCGATCCAGCCGCAAGTCGGGGAGCCGGCCGGCGCGGGCACCCGTCCTGTCGGCGAGCGCCGTGGATGACGTTACCCGCACGCCAACTGCTCGCGGCCGCTGTACGCGACGTGGCCGCCGAATTGCCCCGTGGGGATTGTCTCGAGATGGACCTCGCCAACCACGGGGAGTGCGACGTTTCGCACCGGGATCCCGCCAGGGGTTCGGCCCCGCAGCGTGCCCAGGTGGGCGTGACCATGAAACACCACGTCCGGCATCATGCGGTCGACCACCGCGCCGAGATCGCCATTCCCGAGCATCCAGTACTTCGCCATCGGCTCGCGACCCAGGGTGCTGACCGTCGGGGCGAAATGGACGGCCGCGATGCGCACATCGGTGTCGAGCTCGCGCAGGCAGCGCTCCAGCGCGGCGCACTCGCGGGACGCGCGCAGCGCGAGCCGCCTGAAGGTACGGGCATGGATCGCGTCCGGACCTTCGAGTGGCCAGAACCCTCCGCCGCAACCGGTCGTTCCGGCGATGCCGACGCGCGCACCGTTGGGCAGCGTCACCACCGTCGCGCCGCCATCGAGCACTTCGATACCGCCCCGCTCCAGCGTGCGCCGAAACGCGACCCGGCGCAATGAGCGCAGATCGTGGTTCCCCAGAATCGCCACGATGGGCAGCCGCGCCGTGGCCAGCAAGTCCGCCACCGCCTCGGCTTCGACCAACCTCCCGTTCTCGGTGAGATCGCCGGCGATGACCAGGACATCCGCGCACGACTGAAGATCGCTCAGCCCCGGCACGATGCGGCGATCCTCGGGGCCGCGCACGTGCAGATCGCCCGTCGCCGCCACGCGGACGACCGACGACTGACTAGGCGCCCAGGTGCCATTCCTGGGGGTGAATCCATTCATGGCGCCAAGGGTACCCCAATCCCGGGGAAGCTCGGCCTGCCGCCGTATACTGGCCCCGGGAGTACGCTGCACGAGCCGCGGATCCGGATGTTGGGGCGTCCAGGCGTGCGCGGGCGAGAGCGAGGTCGGAGGAGCATGGTTCCAGCATCAGAGTTCACCCACCGCGCGCGCGTGCGGATGGTGTGTGTTGTCCTTCTCGTCCTGGCCCTGGGGCACCAGACGGCGGCCGGCGCGGTCGCGGCCGAGATCAGCCGCTACCAGCCGCCGTCGCCGCCGCCGCTCTCCGCCGAAGCGGTATTTGTCGCCGACGTGACGAGCGGGACCGAGCTGTTCGCCCTCAACCCGGACACGCCGCTGCCACCCGCCAGCCTGACCAAAATCGTGGCCGCCCTGGTGATCCTCGAACGCGCGCAATCTCGACGACCCCATCGAAATCGTCACCGAGGACCTGGTCAGCCCGGAAGAATCGCAGGTCGGGCTGGTGGCGGGAGACCGCCTCTCGGCGCGGGATCTCCTCTTCGGCGCCTTGATCCCCTCCGGCAACGACGCCACCCGCGCCCTGGCGCGGCACGTCGGCAACGAATCCCTGGGTGAACCCGCGGATCCCGAACAGGCAATCGACGCGTTCGTCTCGCTCATGAACGAAAAGGCGCAGCAGCTCGGCGCCACCGATTCCCACTTCGAGAACCCGACCGGCATCGACGCCGAGGGGCACGTCATGAGCGCCCGCGATGTGGCCACCGTCACCGCCGAGGCCCTGAAGAACCCGCTATTTGCCGAGATCGTTGCCACCCCGAGCGCCGTGTTGGATTCGGAGACACGCCCGGACGACTACCCGGTGCAGACCACGAATCTCCTGCTGCAGGAGGGAGTCGTCACCGGGGTCAAGACGGGCACCACACCGGCTGCGGGCGGCTGTCTGGTGACCTCCTTTCCGGTCGGCACGAACACGGTCCTCGCCGTAGTTCTGGGCAGCGAGCTGGCCGAGACCGCGGAAGGCGCGCAAGACAACTCGGCCCGCTTTGCCGACACGCGCGCGTTGTTCACCGCGGTCACCAGCAGTTATGCGTGGCTCAACCCCTCGGAACCGGGCATCGTCGCCGGACTCCAGGAAGAGCTCAATGTCTGGCAAGTCGATCTTCCAGACGAGATCCTGGTGCCGGTGCCGGCCGGCGAGACGTCGCGGCTCCGGTATCGCCTGGTACTGCAACCGCCATCCACCCCGCAAGAACCGGCCGGCGAGGTCCAGTTCTTTGTCGACGACCGGCTGCTCTCGGAGCAGACGGCAATGCAGGCAGGTTGACAATCTTGACCGAGGAACCGCGCGACGATCCGAACGCCAGCTCGGGTGAGCGTCTGCAACGCGTCCTGGCCGCCCGCGGCGTCGCCTCGCGGCGCAAAGCCGAAGGATTGATCCGCGGCGGCAGGGTTTCGGTCGACGGCAAGGTCGTGACCGAACTCGGCACGCGGGTCGATCCCATGCACGCCGCGATCCGCGTCGACGGCAAACCGGTACGCGCCCAATCCTTCGAATACCTTGTCATGCACAAACCATCCGGCTTCATCACCACGACGAACGACGAGCGCGGCCGGCATACGGTTATGGATCTGCTGCCGCCCGGTCACCACGTCTACCCCGTGGGCCGGCTCGACCGCGACACCGAAGGGTTGCTGCTCTTCACCAACGACGGCGACGTGGCGAACCGGGTCATGCACCCGCGGTACGAGCTGACCAAGGAGTACCTCGTCCTCACCCCGCGCAAACCGTCCGAATCGGTGATGCGCCAAGTTCGCTCCGGCATCGAAATCGACGGCAAGCGCGTCGTCCCCCATGAGTTTCGCATCGTGCGGGAGACGCGCGATGGCGTCCTTCTCTCCATCGTCGTCCACGAGGGCATGAACCGCATCGTGCGCCGTCTCATGGAGGCCGCCGGGATTCCCATCGACAATCTGCGGCGGGTGCGGATCGGCCCGCTCTCCATCGCCGGCATCCCGCGCGGCGCGCACCGCGCCCTGACACCGGGCGAGGTCGCCTCGCTCCTGGAATCGCTGCACATCGAGCGGAACGCGGACGTCGAAGCCGCAAGCCGGCCACGCAAGCCGGGTCCGTCTCCGACGCGCGGACAACGGCGCCCCGCGCCGCCGCGCAAACCGAACCGCCCACCGGTCGCATGAGTGAAGTGAGATCCATTCCCGCGTCCTCCTCGGTAGATCACCGCCACGTCATCGCCATCGACGGCCCGGCGGCGGCCGGCAAGTCGACGGTCGCCCGCCTCCTCGCCGACCGCCTCGGCGCCATGCTCTTCGACACCGGCGTGCTGTATCGGGTGGTGGCGCTCATCGCGTTGCACGCCGGCATCGAGCCGTCGGACGCGGACGCGCTCGCCGAGATCGCCCGCCGCGCGCGCATTCGCGTCACCCCGCCGTCGGACTTTGACGGCCGCCTCTACGACGTCTGGCTCGACGGCCAGGACGTGACCTGGGAGATTCGACAACCAGAGGTGGGAGCCATCGTCTCCCCGGTCGCCGAGCACCACGCCGTACGCGCCGCGCTGCTGCCGCTGCAGCGCAGCATCGCCTCCAGCGGCCGCGTGGTCATGGTCGGCCGCGACATCGGGACCGTCGTCGTTCCGGACGCCGGTCTGAAGGTCTATCTCGACGCGACGCCGGAAGAACGC
The DNA here is from genome assembly GCA_963762985.1 of uncultured Chloroflexia bacterium. Taxonomy (GTDB): domain Bacteria; phylum Chloroflexota; class Chloroflexia; order Thermomicrobiales; family UBA6265; genus JACCXM01. The sequence goes on along the minus strand of CAVXMK010000015.1, from coordinate 569,207 downwards.
GCGCGGAGACGATACCGGGAAGCGCAAGCACGGGGCAGCGACGAGACCTTCGCCGAGGTGTTGACAGAAACCCTCACCCGCGATGCCATCGACAGCGGGAGGGAGACTGCCCCATTGCGCGAGGCGTCGGATGCCGTCCGCATCAATACCGACGACCAGCCCATCGACGCCGTCGTCGCCGCCATCGAATCGCTGGCCCGCTCACAACGCACGCCGAACGGCGAGCCGGTCTGGTCCTCATGACGAGCGAAGCGGATCGCGCTCACCAACCCGACTTGCTGGCCGGCACGCTGCACGGCGAGCCAAGAGTCGCCCTGAGAAGGGCCGTGCTCGCGATCTTGCGGCCTCTCTTGCGGCTCCACATCATTGGCGAATCATCGGTTCCGGCAGAGGGGTCGCTCCTGGTGGTGTCAAACCACCTCTCGAACGCCGATCCCATCCTCCTGGAAGCGGTGATTCCGCGTCCGCTCTTCTTCATGGGGAAGGCAGAGTTGTTCGACATCCCACCCTTCCGCTGGCTCCTGCACCGTTTCGGCGGGTTTCCGGTCGAGCGCGGCACCGCCGACCGCGCGGCCCTCCGCCACGCCAGGACCGTGCTCGGTCAGGGCATCGCCCTGGGCATCTACCCTGAGGGCGGCCGGTCCCCCACCGGCGCGCTCGTTCGGGGCCTTCCGGGCGTGGGACTGATCGCGCTGCAATCGCAGGCGCCGATCCTCCCCGTCGCCATGACCGGCACCGAGTACTTCCCGGTGAACGGGGACATGCCACCCCGCCGCCCTCGCTCGATCCCGCGCGGCGTCACCGTGCGCTTTGGCGACCCATTTCACATCCCCACCCACGTCGACGACCGGCGAGTGACAGCCGATGAAGCCACACGGTTGATCATGGTTCGCATCGCTGAATTGCTGCCGGAGCGATACCGCGGGGTGTATGCGGGCGATGTCAATGATACGGAATCCGGATGATCGCGGCCTTTGTTGCGAGAGCTTGCTCAACGAAAGCCCCCTTCTCCCGTTGGACACGGGTGCCGGGTGCCCTCTGGGCGGCGGGCAGGGGGTGAGGGCAACGCGCGGCACTCCGATCAGCCTGAAGTCGACCGCCCGCCAGCCCCTTTCCCACTCCGCCTCGGGGTAGCCTCTTCGTAATCGTCCTGGTCGCCCCACACCAACTCGTGATTCCCGATGTGGACGATGTCGCCATCATCGACGCCGAGCCGTTCCAGCTCGGCCGTGATGCCGCTTGACTCCAGGAATCGCTCGAAGCGCTCCTGGCCTTCGTCCCGGGAAAAATCGGTCATCACCGTGAATCGCTCGACCCCGACCCCGGTCACGGCGAAGTGATGCCGGGAGATCTGTTGGGCCTGCCAGGCGCGCTCGTCCACGCTCTCCAGCGTGTAGCGGCGCCGCTCCTGCGGCTTTTCTGCCTCGACCTCCCGCTCCAGCGCCTCTCGCAGCGAGGCCGCCACGGCCTGCATCAGGAGCGACACACCCTCATTCGTGGCCGCCGAGATGGGGTACACGGCATAACCGCGGCGCTCCAGCTCACCGGTCATGGCAGGCAGATTCTGCTGCGCCTCCGGGATGTCGACTTTGTTCAGGGCCACAAGCATCGGCTTGGCCAGCAGGTCTTCCTCGTAGGCATCCAGCTCGGCGTTGACGGTGTCGAAATCCTGAAGCGGATCGCGCCCTTCCAGCCCACCCGACGCATCGAGCACATGCACGAGCACCCGCGTCCGCCGCACGTGGCGCAGAAACTCAAGCCCGAGCCCTACGCCCTGCGCCGCGCCGCCGATCAGCCCCGGGATATCGGCCATCACGAAGGTCTGGCCATCGACGCCGCCAACGGTCACGACCCCGAGATTCGGCTCCAGCGTCGTAAACGGGATAGTCCGCGATCTTCGGCCTGGCCGCCGACGCGGCGGCCAACAGCGTCGACTTCCCGGCATTCGGCAAACCGACCAGCCCCACGTCCGCGATCAACCGCAACTCGAGCCGTAGCCAGAACTCCTGTCCCGGCTCGCCCAGCTCGGCGATCCGCGGCGCCTGGCGCGTCGATGACTTGAAATGGACGTTGCCGAGCCCGCCGCGCCCCCCGCGGGCCACCACGGTCTCTTCGTCTGGCTCGGTCAGATCGGCCAGCACCTCGCCCGATTCGTCGTCCCAGACGACGGTGCCGGGCGGCACGTCGACGTACCGGTCTTTGCCGTTCTTGCCGTGCCGCTGCTGGCTCCGCCCCGGCCCGCCATGCTCCGCCTTGAACTGGGTAGTGAACTGGAACGGCAACAAGCTGGTCAGGTTGGGTCTGGCCCGCAGATAGACGTTGCCGCCGCGCCCGCCATCGCCGCCATCGGGGCCACCCCGCGGCACATACTTTTCCCGGCGAAACGACGCGGATCCGTTGCCGCCATCGCCGGCCTTCACCCAGATCCTGGCCCGATCGATGAGCACGTGCTACCTCTCCCCTATGTCTAGTTCGGTGGTACATCGTAGCCTGGAGTCGGCTGATTCGCCCCGCCCGTCCGTAGGGGCGCTGCTTGCCGCGCCCGTCGGCCACAGGCCGACAGTCGGCCACAGGCCGACAGCCCATGCCAACAATCCGGTTGTGGCCCTGCGGGCCATGGGCGCAGCAAGCAGCGCCCCTACAGCCCATGCGCCTCCAGAATACGGTAGGAGCTAGTCGAGATAGTCCTTGAGCTTCTTCGACCGGCTCGGGTGCCTGAGCTTGCGCAGAGCCTTCGCCTCGATCTGGCGAATCCGCTCCCGCGTGACCCCGAACGCCTTGCCCACCTCTTCCAGCGTGCGCGTTCTGCCGTCCTCGAGACCAAAGCGCATGGCCAGCACCTGTCGCTCCCGGTCGGACAGCGTGCTCAGCACGTCGTCCATCTGCTCCTTGAGCATCTTGCGCGAGGCCGCGTCCGCGGGCGCCAGCACCTTGTTGTCTTCGATGAAGTCCCCGAGGCTGCTGTCCTCTTCCTCGCCGATCGGCATCTCCAGAGAGACCGGCTCCTGGGAAATCTTGATGATCTCGCGCACCCGGTCGGCGTCGAGCTCCATGTCGGCGCCGATCTCTTCCGAGGTCGGTTCGCGGCCCAACTCCTGCTGCAACCGCCGCGAGGTGCGGATCAGCCGGTTGATCGTCTCCACCATATGGACCGGAATGCGGATCGTGCGCGCCTGATCGGCGATGGCGCGGGTGATCGCCTGGCGGATCCACCACGTGGCGTAGGTGCTGAACTTGAACCCCTTGTGGTACTGGAACTTCTCGACGGCCCGGATGAGCCCCAGGTTCCCTTCCTGGATGAGGTCGAGCATCGACATCCCGCGGCCAACGTATTTCTTGGCTACCGAGACCACCAGCCGCAGGTTTGCTTCGGTCAGCGCGACTTTCGCCGCCTCGCCTTCCTGAATCGTCCGCTCCCAGCGGCGTTCCAGATCGCGAACGTTGCCGCACAGATACGACTGGACGAATGCGTCGTCCGGCCACTCGTCCACCGTCGCGAAAGCGAGCAGGTCGTGAAGCTGACTCGAAAGGAGTCCCCACTCGACGGTTCGCAGGCGCAGCGATTCCTCGAGCCCCTCCGGACTGAGTTCGAAGCGTTCGGCAGTGGAGCCGATGGCCCCCTCGGGAAACCGGGTGATCGGCAGGACGCGCTCCAGACACGCTTGCGTATCGGTGAGATCGGCTTCGCCTGCCTCGGTCAGCAGCCCCACGACGTGGGGCCAGCCGTCGCGAAATGCGCGGAATATCTCCATCCCGATTGCGTCCGCCTCGGCGGTCACGCCGAGTTCGGCTCGCAATCTCACCTTCAGCAGGCGAAGATACTCGCCCTGCTCCATGGCCCGCGCCAGCTCGATTTCGCGCTCCCCGGTCAGCAGCGCGACACGGCCGATTTCCCGCAGGTACATGCGAACCGGATCGTCCAGACTGGCGCTGCTGGGCTCCTGGGCCTGGCTTGCGGCTCGGGAATCCACCGCGACCGCCAACTGCCGGCGATCGGGAGCATCCGGCTCCTCCGCCGCCTCATCAAGGCCGATCTCAAAGGGAACCAGCCCTGCCTCGGCGACCTCGCTCATTGCCTCCGCGGGCGGATCAGGAAAGGCCTCCAGCAGCTCATCGAGACCAAAAACCCCATCGACGACCGGAACCGGGACACCGCTGCTCGAATGATCGACGACACCGTCCACTGTCCCGTTGCGACTCTGCGCCTGGGTCTCGGGGTCCATCTCGTCAACGTCTTGATCCATCTCGTCTTCGATCGCACCGTCCGAGACGTCGCGGGGCACATCGGGCGCGGACACGGCGCCGCGAAGATTGCGGACATCGGGAGACTTCACGTCAGATCGTGTGGCGGGGATCGACATCGACCAAACCTGCCTCGAGCGCACATCCAGCCCGGTTAGCTACTGACAGAGGCCACAAGGCTCGATCCACTACACCCTTCCTGGCATCAGCGTCGGAGATTCGCGTCCATGCGGAGCGCCGCCAAGTAAAACCGGAAACTCGAGTCCGGGCGCTCCCTCTCGCGCGGCGGCATCAGAATCCGGGGCAGGCGAACGCTACAACGAACCTTTCCTCGCTGACAAGCTTCCGCTCCCGATCCCCAGCTCGACCCGTGGCTCCACGACTTCGCAGCGCAGGACGTCTTCGTACGATTCCCGCCGCCGGATCACGCGCACCTCGCCATCATTGACCAGAACCGCCGCCGGCCGGGGAGCAAGATTGTAATTGCTGGCCATGGCCAGGCAGTAGGCGCCGGCCATGGGAACGGCCAGGAGGTCTCCGGTCTCGAGCACGGGCAAAACGGCGTCTTCGATAAGAACGTCTCCCGATTCACAGAACTTGCCAGCGATCGTAACCGTTTCGACCGGTACTCCACTCGCGTCCCGGTTGGCGAGCTGCGCCGTGTAGCGCGCGCCGTAAAGTGCCGGTCGAATGTTGTCGGCCATCCCCCCGTCGACCGAGACGTACGTGCGCACCCCCGGGACGCTTTTGCGCGCGCCCACCTCGTACAGGGCCACACCCGCCGGACCAATCACGGCCCGCCCGGGCTCGACCATCAAGAGCGGTTCGGGAAAACCGTACCGCTGACAGCCCTGGCGCATCGCCTCAGCCGCTGTCTCCGCCCAGGCAACAAGATCGACGTCCTCGCCCGACGCATCATCGGCAACACCGAATCCTCCGCCCGGGATAAGCACCTCCGGGACGATGCCGTGCCGCTCGGATACCCGTCCGGCGAACGCCATCATCGCACCAAGCGTGTGCTCGACCAACTCCGGGTCGAATATCTGGGAACCGACGTGCGCGTGATACCCCGTCAGGCGGAGCCGGTCAGATGCGCAAACGCGCTGCGCCGCATCATCGGCCTGACCGTCCCAGACCGGAAAGCCGAACTTGGAATCCGTCGCGCCCGTGCGCATCTTGGCATGGGTGTGCGGGTCAACACCGGGATTCAACCGCAGCAGAACATCGACGCTCCGCTCCTGCTCCTGGGCAACATCGGCGAGGAGCGTGATTTCCAGGTCGTTGTCGACGGCGATGAGGCCGACACCAGCCGCAACCGCCTCGCTCAACTCCCGCCGGCTCTTGTTGTTGCCGTGAAACAGCATGTCCCGCGGGTCGACGCCGGCAACCAACCCCGCGAAAATCTCCCCGCCAGACACCACATCGAGCCCCAGCCCTTCCTCGGCCAGAATCCGCATCAGCGCCGGGGAGAGATACGCCTTACCGGCGTACAGGATCTTTGAGCGCGCGTAGGCGCCCGCGAACGATTCCCGAATCGCCCGCGCTCGATCGCGCAGGGTCTGCTCGTCAAAGACGTAGAGCGGCGTCCCGAACACGGCCGCCAACTCGGTTGCGGCGACGCCTCCAATCTCCATCACGCCCGCGGCGTCTCGCCTCGTCGTTACGGGCCACGACATCGACATCGCCTTTCGTTCCACTCAACTTCGCCCGTCGCCGCTCAGGGGGCGCAGTCTACGTCTCGCTGCCGTGCCAGGCAAAAACCGGCGCTCCCACGGCCGGTCTATACTCTCAGTCGGATCACAACCGTTCGCCGCTGGCGCGGCGGATTCGTCATGCGTTGAAAGAAGTCTTCTCCCAGCGATGCCGGCCACCACCATCCTCACCGTCCACGAGCTCGCCAAGGCATTCGGCCCCGACGAGATTTTCCGCGATGTCTCGTTCCAGCTCGCCGACCGCGAGCACGTCGCCCTGGTCGGCGTCAACGGCGCCGGCAAATCGACGTTGCTGCGCATCGTCTCGGGCCTCGATACGCCGTCCCAGGGCGAGGTATCCATCGCCCGCGGGGCGCGCATGGCCGTACTCGCCCAGGAAGCCCGGTTCGACAGCGAGCGGACCGTGCGCCAGGAGGCGCACCTGGCGTTCGACGAGGCGCTGCAGGCCCTGGCCCGGATGCGCGAGCTCGAAACCGCGATGCAGGGCGCGAACGGACCGAGAGCTCGACGACCTCTTTCAGGAATACGAGCGACTCAGTCTCCACTTCGAAGTCTCGGGCGGGTTCGATGTCGAACACCGTACCGAGGAGGTGCTCACCGGGCTCGGCTTTTCGCTCGCGAAGCTCGATGAGCCGGTGCGCACCCTCAGCGGCGGCCAGAAAACCCGCGTCGCGCTGGCGAAGGCGTTGCTCGCCGAACCGGATCTCTTGCTGCTCGATGAACCGACGAACCATCTCGATCTGGGCATGCTCGAGTGGCTGGAAGGGTTCCTGCGCTCGTGGAGCGGAGCGTTCCTGGTCGTTTCGCACGACCGGTACTTCCTCGATCGGGTCACGAACCGCACGCTCGACCTCTCGTTCGGCCTCCTGGAAGACTACCCTGCTCCCTACGGCCGATACCTCGAGCTGCGCGAAGAGCGTATGGCGCGACGGCGCCTCGAGTACGAGGAGCAGCAGGAGCAGATCGCCCGCACGGAAGAGTTCATCCGCCGCTACAAGGCGGGGCAGCGGTCGCGGGAAGCGCGGGGCCGCCAGACCCGTCTGGACCGCCTGGAGCGCCTCGAACGCCCGCGCGAGCACGACGCGCTCAACCTGCGCGTCAATCCGACGTTGCGCAGTGGCCGCGACGTGCTCTACCACTTCCCCCTTGCGCGCCGGATATCAGGATGGCACGAGCGAGCAGACGCTGGTTGCCACACCCGAGCTGCGCGTGGAGCGTGGCGACCGCGTCGCCATCATCGGCAAGAACGGCAGCGGCAAATCGACCCTGCTCAAGTCGATCGTAGGGCAGTTGCCGCCGCTGAAAGGCCGCGTCGGCTTTGGCGTCAACGTGAAACCCGCCTACTACGCCCAGGGCCACGAAAGTTTGCCCGTGGAAGGGCACGCCCCTCTCCATCCTGCTCGATTCGCAACCGATGGGCGATGAGGGCGCCAGGAATTACCTCGCCCGCTTCCTCTTCCGGGGCGACGAAGTGCTGCGGCCCATATCCGCCCTTTCCGGCGGCGAGCGATCGCGCCTCGCGCTCGCCTGCCTCCTGGTCGAGGGCGCCAATCTGCTGATCCTCGACGAGCCGACGAACCACCTCGACATCCAGTCGCGGGAGACGCTGGAAGAGATGCTCTCGGCGTACGACGGCACGGTGATCTTCGTGTCGCACGACCGCTTCTTCATCGACCGGGTCGCCACCAGGGTCTGGGAGATCGAGGACGGATCGCTCACCCAGTACCTGGGCACCTACAGCGATGCCATGCGGCACAAGGCGCGACAGAGCGCCCCCGCACCGGTGCCCAAAACCGCAAAACCACCCGCCGTCGAGCGCCCCTCCGAGTCCATCCAGGCACCGCGCCGCACCGGCACCGAAAGCGAATCCCGCCTCCAGAAGCGGCTGCAGGCCGCGGAGCGGGAGATCAGCAAACTGGAGAGCCGCTTGAACGAGCTCAGCGATGCCATCGCCATCGCCGGCATCGACGGCGACCACGAGCGCCTGGCCCGACTCGGTCAGGACTACGCGGACGCCGAAGCGCAACTCGACGGCGCCTATGGCAATTGGGAAGAGATCAACGAGCACCTCGAAACCATGAGTCTCACGGCTCCCGCACGATGAGCGTGGAATCGCGGAAATCCCCCACCCGTGCCACGGGCGGGAGTCGGCCACTGGTCATCGGACTCACCGGCCCCATCGCCTCCGGCAAATCGACGGTCGCCGAGTTGCTGCGCCATCGCGGGGCAGCGGTTATCGACGCCGACCAGGTGTATCGGTCGCTCCTGAACCCCGGTTCCGATGTCTGGGAGCAGGTCGTCGCCCGGTTTGGCCCTGCCGTGGTCGGCCCGGACAATCAGATCGACCGCGCCGCGCTCGGCGAGATCGTATTTCGCGATCCGGCCGCGCTGGCGGACCTGGACCGGATCACGCATCCGCCGGTGGTGGCGGAAATCCGGCGCCAGATCGCGGGCTCGGATGCCGATGTCGTCGTTGTCGAGGCGGTCAAGCTCATCGAATCGGGCCTTGTGGCGGACGTAGACAGTCTCTGGCTCGTCACGGCCGACCCGGAAGTGCGCTTGCGCCGGCTGGCCGCGCGACGCGGTTTGAGCGAAGCGGACGCCCGCGCGCGACTGGCGGCCTCATCACATGTGGCTATGCCGGATGCGCCTGTCGATGTGGTCATCGAGAACTCCAGGGATATGTCGTGCGTTGAACGCGCCGTCGCCGACGCCTGGCACTCCGTTGCCGCCGCGCTCGCCAGCGGCGAGCGCAATGAACCCGTCGCTTCCATCGAAACGAAGGAGCATTCGTGAACGATCGTGTGTCCGTCGATGTCTATTTCGATTTCACCTGCCCATACGTGCATAGTGCCGCCGCCTGGCTGCGCGAGGTCCGCCGCCAGCTCGGGGAGGACCGCATCGAAATCACCTGGAAGCTCTTCCCCCTGGAGCAGGTGAACGCGCCAGAAGACGCCGAGTTTCCGATCTGGGAACTCCCCTCGGATCGCCGCAGCCGCGGCCGGGACAGCCTGCACGCGGCCGTCGCCGCCCGCCGCCAGGGCCGCGAAGCATTCGACCGCTTCCACGAAGCTCTGCTCACCCTGAAACACGAGCAGGAGCAGGACCACGGCAAGCGCGCCACCCTCGACCAAGCCGCCACGCAGGCCGGGCTCGACCTTGACCGATTCGCTCGCGATCTCGAAGACCGCGCATTGCTCCGCGAGATCGAGGCCGATTACAAATCCGGTCGAGAAGGTTTCAACGTGTTCGGTACCCCCACCTTCGTCTTCCCCAACGGACAAGCGGCATACCTGCAAGTCCTGCCCCCGCCCCCACCCGAGGAAGCCGTCGCGTTCTGGGAGGATTTCGTGCGCGACGTTCGCGACCGGCCATATCTGCGCGAGATCAAACGACCACGGTGGCCGAAATAGCTCCAGCCGCCCACGGCGACGAGCTGTCCTCGGATCGCATCGCGCGCATCCGCGACGGCCTGCGCCAGTGGTTCGACCAGAACGCGCGGGACCTCCCCTGGCGCCGCACGCGCGACCCGTACGCGATTCTCGTATCGGAAGTGATGCTGCAGCAGACGCAAGTCGACCGCGTCCTGCCCTACTACGAGCGATTCCTGGAACGGTTTCCCACCGTGGCCGATCTCGCCGCGGCGCCGACCGCCGAGGTCATCCGCATCTGGTCCGGCCTCGGCTACAACCGGCGCGCGGTCAACCTGCAACGCGCCGCCAGAACCGTCGTCGACGATCATGGCGGCGCGTTCCCCGAAGACCCGGCGACCTTGCGAACCTTGCCAGGCATCGGCGCCTACACGGCTGGGGCCGTAGCCGCCTTCGCCTTCGAGCGGGATGTCGCATTCCTCGACACGAACATGCGCCGCGTCGTCAACCGCGTCGTCTTCGGTGCCGAACCGGCGCAGGAATCGAAGGTTCTCGCGGCGGCGAATGCGTTGGTCCCTCCCGGCGAGGGATGGGCATGGAATCAGGCACTGATCGAATTCGGGGCGCTGCAATGCACCTCCCGGCGCCCGGCCTGCATCGTCTGCCCGCTGCGGAGTGATTGCGCTGCCTACCCGTTCATCCAGAGCGTTCTCGCCGCCAAAACTCGGCCAGCCCGTACAACCAACACGGAACCGTTCGAGCAGACAACACGCTACTTCCGCGGTCGCATCGTCGAAGCACTCAGGGGACTGCCCGAACACGACCAGGCGGGCATCGACCTGTTGCACTTGGGTCCGCGCGTGCGGGATGGGTTCAGCGAGAAGGACCTCCCCTGGCTGCGGGGACTGGTCGACGGTCTCCAGCGGGACGGCCTGGCAGTGATTGCCGAAGAGTCGCCAACCTACGACGCCGGCTCGGATACCGAGTTGACACTGACCCGCGTTCGCCTCCCGTGATTCCTGCCGTCATAATCGGGGTGTGCGCGGTCCGTCATGTGAGCGGCCGCGTTCGTTGCCGCGGAAATCGGTCGTCGAGGACATGGCCCTTTGGCTAGCGTGGCCGGTACTGACTACGGATTCCTGACCGACGCCACTCTCTGCATCGGCTGCAAGGCGTGCGAAGTTGCCTGCAAGCAGTGGAACCAGCTTCCTGGCGACACCACGGGTGACCTTCTTCAGCTCACCGGATTCAGCTACGACAACACCGTCGATCTCGGCGCCACGTCGTGGCGCCACGTCGCCTTTGTCGAGCGCCCCACTCCCGGCGGAGTCGCCTGGCTGATGCTGAGCGACGTCTGCAAGCACTGCGTCCACGCCGGTTGCCTGGACGCCTGCCCCACCGGCGCGATCGTGCGCACGGAGTTCGGCACCGTCGTCATTCAGGACGACGTCTGCAACGGCTGCGGCTACTGCGTCCCGGCCTGCCCTTTCGGTGTCCCCCAACTCGACCACCACGACGGCGGATCGCACAAATGCACCCTCTGCTATGACCGCCTGCTCGGGGGGCTAGCCCCCGCCTGCGCCAAGGCCTGCCCGACTGACTCCATCCGTTTCGGCGCCGTCGAGGAACTGCGCGAACTCGGTCGCGAACGGGTCGCCGCTCTGCGCGCCGGCGGACTCGAGGACGCCCACTTCTACGGCGACGATGACCTCGGTGGGACCGGCGGCATCGCCGGCCTGAACGCCATGTTCGTCCTCAACGGCCCCCCCGATGCCTTCAATCTCCCCGCGCGGCCCCGGCTTCCCCGGCGCAACATCCTGCCCGCGGCAGCGGCCACCCTTGCCGCCGCGGTCGGGTTCGGTCTGGCCGCCATAGCGTCGTTTCGACCCCGTCCGTGACCACCCCCCACGTGCCTTCCGCGCCCTCCACCGACGATGCCCAGGTCGGCTACTACGGCGTTCCCGTGATCCACGGCTCCCACTGGAAATGGCTGGTCATCTGGTACTTTTTCTTCGGCGGCATCTCCGGCGCATCAGCGGTGATCGCGGCATCGGCGCGCCTGAGCGGCGGAGAAAACGCGGCCCGCCTGGCCCGCACCGCGAGCTACGTTTCGTTCGCGGCGCTGCTCCCGTGTCCGCCTCTGCTCATTCTCGACCTCGGCCGGCCGCGGCGCTTTCTCAACATGCTCCGCACCATCCGGCCAAGCTCGCCCATGTCGCTCGGCTCCTGGGGTCTCACCGCGTTCGGCGCCATTTCGACCCTGGTCACCGCCAACCAGTTTGCCGAAGACATGGCCCGGCGCCAGGGCAGGGAGCCCGCCGCGTTCCAGCGCCGAATCAGCTCGGTTCTGGCCACCATGGGAGTGGTCTCGGGGTTCTCCGTCGCTGGCTACACGGGCACTTTGCTGGCCGCCACCGCGGTTCCTCTCTGGGCCAGACGACCCGCACTCCTCGGCCCCCTGTTTCTCGCCTCCGCGATGACCTCCGGCATATCGGCCATCGCGGCGGTCCAGGCTCTCATTCCAGCCGAAGACGAGTTCGGAATCGAGCGCTTGCCTCGCCTGGAGGCCATCTCGACAATCGCGGAGGGCGCGTTGCTCACCGCGTGGCTCGTCAGTCTCGACTCCACTCGCAAGCCGTTAGTCGAAGGGCACCTCGGCTCCGTCGTGCGCCACGGCGTGGTCGGCGCCGGCATGGCTCTCCCCCTCGCCCTGGCCGCGATCTCAGAAAAGCTCCCCCACCCCCTGCGCCGCCTGGCTAACCTCGCGGCCCCGGCACTCACCCTCTGCGGTGTATTCGCCCTGCGCTACGCCATCGTCGAAGGCGGCCGGGTCTCCGCCGACGACCCACAAGCCACCTTCGACCTGACCGGCTGAAGACATCCACCCCACATCCCCAGCCCATGACCCAGTTCGCGAGGACAAGGGCGCACGATGCCGCACGGGCGCACGGCAAAGCCCCTCTCCCTGCGCACAGGGAGAGGGGTTTGGGGTGAGGATTCTCGTTGGGGTGAGGGTCTTCCGCTATCAGCCAATCCGCTCCCGCAACCACCCCGGCACATCCACAATCGCCAACCGCTCCTGGCTCATATCGTCCCGATGCCGCACCGTAACGCTCTGGTCCTCCAGCGACTCAAAATCAACCGTGAAGCAGAATGGCGTACCGATCTCGTCCTGCCGCCGGTAGCGCTTCCCGATGTTTCCCGTTTCGTCATACTCGACCAACGCCCCGGGCAGGGCGCTCAACTCGGCAAAGAGCTGCCGCGCCGGTTCCACCAGTTCCGGTTTCCTCATCAGCGGCAGCACAGCCGCCTTGTACGGCGCCACCCGTGGGTGCAGCCGCAGGACCACGCGCGTATCCGGTTTCCCGTTGACGTCGACCGTCTCCTCCTCGTCATAGGCGTCGAGGAGCAGAATCAGGCAGGTGCGGTCAACGCCAAAAGTCGGCTCGATCACGTAGGGAATGTATTTCCGGTTCTCTGCCTGGTCGAAGTATTGCAAGTCCTCGCCGCTGACGGTCTGGTGCTGGGTGAGGTCGAAGTCCGTGCGGTTGGCAAGCCCGTACAGCTCCCGCCACCCCATCGAGCCGGGGAACAGGTACTCGAAGTCGATCGTGCGGCTCGAGTAATGGGACAACTCGTCGGCATCGTGCTCCCGCACCCGCACGAACTCGTCCCGCACGCCGATGGAGCGCAGCCAGTCGCGCATGGCGGCGATCCAGGTTTCGAACGCCTCCGCCGCTTCGTCCGGCTTGACGAAGTACTCGATCTCCATCTGCTCGAACTCCAGAAGGCGGAAGATGAAGTTCCCCGGCGTGATCTCGTTGCGGAACGCCTTGCCGATCTGCGCGATCCCGAACGGCACCTTCACCCGCCCGGTGGCGACGATGTTCTTGAACTGGACGAACATCGCCTGCGCCGTTTCCGGCCGCAGATAGACCTCCGTGCCGGTCTCCTCCACGGGTCCGATGATCGTGCGGAACATCATGTTGAACTGCCGGGCGTCGGTCAGCGTGGCGTTGCCGCACACCGGGCACTTCAACCCGGCATCGCTGATGATGCGCGACATCTCCGCGGGAGACTTCCCCTCCACATGCTGATCCAGCCGCTCCTCGATGAGGTGGTCGGCCCGGAACCGGCTCTTGCAGGTGCGGCAGTCGACGAGCGGGTCGTTGAAGCTCTCGACGTGGCCCGATGCCTCCCAGACGCGCGGGTGCATCAGGATACCGGCGTCGATCCCGACGATGTCTCGCCGCCCATGCACGAACGTCCGCCACCAGAGATCTTTGACGTTGCGCTTCAGCTCCACGCCAAGCGGACCGTAGTCCCAGGTGTTGGCCAGTCCGCCGTAAATGTCGGACCCGGGAAAGACGAACCCGCGCCGCTTGCTGAGCGCGGTGATCTTGTCCATGGTCGCGACACGAGTGGTTTCAGAAGTCGTCATGCGTGCTGGCATCCCCAGGGACTCATTCGAAAAACGATTGGACGCGCCTGTTATCCCAGTCGCCGCGTCCGTAAGCCCCCGCTCTCCCGGCTCGACGGGAGAGGGGGGTCGGCGGGTGAGGGCACACTGCGTCAGTCGGCGATCAGTCGAGAAAACGCTCGCGCACCTGTCCGGCAGGATCGGCCGCGCCACCGCCATCCTGTCCGTTGGCGATTCGCCGGTAGACCTGGGTCGTCGAGATGCTGACGTGCCCCAGGAGCTGTTGCACCTCGCGCAGGTCCATCCCGCGCCGCAGCGCGTGCGTGGCAAAGGTGTGGCGCAGGGTGTGCGGCGTAATGTCGGCGATCTCCGCCTGATTGGCATACGACTTCAGGATCAGCCAGAACCCCTGGCGCGTCAGCCGGTTGCCGCGATGGTTCAGGAAGAGCGCCTCCTCTTCGCGCAGCACCAGCATGGGCCGGCGCGTGCGCCAGATAGTGGTCGATGGCGTCGATGGCGCTGTCCCGCAGCGGCACCCTGCGCTCCCGGCTAGTTCGCCCGGCGCAGCGCATGTGGCGCTCCGTGAAATCGACGTCGCAGGTATCGAGCGCGACCAGCTCGCTCACCCGCATTCCGGTCGAGTACAGCGTCTCCAGCATCGCGCGGTCGCGGAACGTCTCCGGACGGCGCGCCTCCAGGCCGCCGCTCTTGCCCGGTTGATCCAGCAGCCGCTGCACCTCGCTCGGGCGAGATCGAGCGCGGGGTGTACTTGTCGACCTTTGGCGCCGTCATGCGCGCCGCGGGATCGCCGCGCATCGACCCTTCGGCGATCAGGAAGTTGAAGAACGACTTGATGGCGGCCATCTTGCGCGCCACGGTCGACGAGGCGTACTTGCGGCTGCGCAGGTAGAGGAGGAAGCTGGTCAGGTGCTGGTCGCTGAGCTGGTCCCAGCGCTCGACCTGGAGCACGATGTCCGGCGTCCCGACGACGCCAACGGCCTCGGCCAGATTGCCATTCCGCCTCGCGCCCGCCTTCGTCGCCCGCTTCGCCCCGCAGGTAGCCGAGAAATTGGGTCAGGTCGTTGCGATAGGCAAAGATGGTGTTGACCGAGAACCCGCGCTCGGTCTCCAGCACCCGCAAGAATCGCTCGATATCGTGTTCCATCTGTTCCTCCCACGCCCCGACGTTGCCCAGGCAACGCCCGCGGCCGATCAGCAGGTTCTGCCCTACGCCGCGACACTCGCGAACACGATGTCCGCGAGCGGCGTGTACTCCAATCCGAAGGCCTCAGCCACGCCCGGATGCGTGATTTGCCCGTTCAATACGTTGACACCCAGAGCCAGCTCCGGAGTCGCGGCGACCGCTCCCGCAAGCCCGAGGTCCGCCAGCAGCAAACCATACGGCAGCGTCGCGTTCGCCAGCCCGATCGTGCTGGTCCGCGGCACCGCACCAGGCATGTTCGTCACGCAGTAATGAACGACGCCGTGCTCGACATACGTCGGCGCGCTGTGGGTCGTCGGGCGCGCGGTGGCGATGCACCCTCCCTGGTCGATGGCCACGTCCACCACCACCGAACCGGGCCGCATCGAGGCGACCATCTCCTCCGTGACGATCTTCGGCGCCTTGGCTCCCGGGAGCAGCACCGCCCCAATTGACCAGATCCGCACGCGCGACCGCCGCGGCGACGTTGTCCGTGTTGGAGGCGAGCGTGTTGATCCGGCCATGCAGCATCGTGTCGAGCTGCCGCAGCCGGTCGAGCGACTTGTCGACGATGGTGACGTTGGCCCCCATGCCCAGCGCGATCTGCGCCGCATTGGCCCCGACGACACCGCCGCCGATGATCACCACGTTCGCCCCCGGCACGCCGGGGATGCCGCCCAGCAGCGTCCCGTTGCCGCCGTGCGCCTTTTCCAGATGGTGAGCGCCGACCTGGACCGACATGCGCCCGGCGACCTCGCTCATCGGCGTCAGGAGCGGCAAGACGCCGCTGTCGAGTTGCACGGTCTCGTAGGCGACCGCCTGCACCCCGTTGCGCATCAGCGCGCGGGTCAGCGGCTCGTCCGCCGCCAGATGGAGGTAGGTAAACAGCAACTGGCCGGGCCGCAGCAGGTCGAACTCGGCCGGCACCGGCTCCTTGACCTTGAGGATCATGCCGGCGCGGGCAAAGACCTCCTCCGCCGTGTCAGCCAGTTCTGCGCCCACGGCCGCGTACTCGGCGTCCGTGAAACCGCTTCCCTCGCCCGCGCCGCGCTGGACCAGCACCTGATGGCCCCGCCGCACGTACTCGCGCACGCCCGACGGCGTCAGCGGCGACGCGAAACTCGTGATCCTTGACCTCTTTGGGCACCCCTACCAGCATGAGATCCCACCCCTGCGCCGGTTACCTGCCACGTCGGTGGCTCATCTTGTTGCCTTGGCTCATCTGCCCGTCCCAAACCCTCGCGGGCGCCCGCAGTCTAACATAACTGGCCTCCGGTTTCTCGAACATCAAATCGCAAGTCTGCCAGCACGCGTTCGAGGCCGCCGGATCACCTTCGCCGTGCCCGACGTTGTAGACTCGGGTGCGACGCGGATGCGGCCATGGCAGGTCGCGATTATCGCGCGTCATTTCGGGGAATGGAGCGCAAGCGGCAGTGTCAGAAGGACTGATAAACGGTCTCTACATCATCCCCATCCTGGGCCGTGCTGATCCTCGTCCACGAGATCGGCCACTTCGTGGCCGCGCGGCTGATCGGCGTGAAGGTCGAAGAGTTCGGCATCGGCATTCCGCCCCGGCTCAAGGGCTGGCGGCACAAGGGCGTGCTCTGGTCGCTGAACTGGATCCCGTTCGGCGGGTTCGTCAAGGTCCTGGGCGAAGACGGCAAATCCGGCGATCCGGAGTCGTTCAACTCCAAGTCGCCGCTGCAGCGCGCCTTCTTCCTCGTCGCCGGCTCGCTGATGAACTTCCTCCTCGCCTTCCTGCTGATGATCCTCATCGTCGGCTTCCAGGGCATTTCCTCACTCGAACGTCTACATCGCCGACGGTCGCCCCCAACTCGCCGGCCGAGGAGCGCGGGCTGGGAGGCTGGCGACCGGGTCGTCGAGGTCGCCGGGATGCCGGTCACGTCGTCCACCGACGTCGGGCCAGCGCACCCGCGAGTTTGCCGGCCGCCCCTTGAGCGTCGTCGTCGAGCGGGACAACGCGCTGATCGAAACCACCGTCACGCCGCGGGTCGACCCGCCCCCCGGCGAAGGCGCCACCGGGGTCGGCATCAGCGACGTGGTGGTCTCGGAAACCACCGTCGAAATCGTGATCCGCCGACTCCCCCGCCGCCGCGGCCGGTCTCCAGCCCGGCGACCGCATCGTCGCCATCGACTCCGCAGCCATCAACGACGCCTTCGCGCTGCAATTTGCCTTGCATCGATGCCGCGGGCAGCACCGTCGCCGATCGACGTGCAGCGGGGCCAGGAGCAGCGACCACGGTTTCGCTCGCCGTGCCGGATGTCGAGCCGCGACGCCGATCTCTTCGCGGCGCTCGGGTTCGACCCCCGCGATCGAGCCGCGGTTCGAGCAAGTGCCGCTGGCTCCGTCATCCCGGTCGGCATCGGGCAGGCCTGGGAGCAGACCGCGCAGATGCTTGAGCGCCATCCGCGACCTGATCACCGGCCAGGCGCCGCTCGACCAGATCGCGGGTCCGCTGGGCATGGGCCAGGCCACCAGCGAGATCGTCAGCGCCAGCCCGTTGCCGCTCTGGGTTACGCTTGTCCCAACTGACCATCCTGCTCTCGCTCAACCTGGCGCTGCTGAACCTCCTGCCACTGCCGGCCCTCGATGGCGGCCGGCTCCTGTTCGTCATCATCGAAGTCCTGCGCGGCGGCAAGACGCCTCGCTCCCGAGCGCGAAGGGCTCGTCCACGTCGCCGGGCTGATCCTGCTCTTGGGATTCATGGCCATCGTGCTCGCACTCGACGCGCTGAGGATTCTATGAGGGACGATCGTTCCTGCCGTAGCGACACGCCAGCGCCATGAACCGATGTCTTGCCTCGAGGAACGACCGGCGATCGGTCGATCTCAGCTACGCGCCTGACACGCCGAGGACACCATCCGATGTCCCTGATCGCTCCCCGTCGCCGCACCCGCGTTCTCCACGTCGGGGACGTCGCGCATCGGCGGCGACAACCCCATCGTCGTGCAGTCGATGGCCACGGCGGACACGCGCGACCCCGTCGCCACCCTGCGCCAGATTCGCGAGCTGGCCGAAGCCGGCTGCGAGATCGTGCGCATCGCGGTGCCCGATCGCAAGGCCGCCGCGGCGCTGCCCGATATCGTCCCCCATTCGCCCGTGCCCCTCATCGCCGACATCCACTTCGAGCACACCCTCGCCCTGAAGGCGCTCGACGCCGGCATCCACGGCCTGCGCCTCAACCCCGGCAACATCCGCAAGCCGGAGGACGTGCGCGAGGTCGTCGACTCGCGCCAAGGAGCGCCAGACCCCGATCCGCATCGGCGTCAATTTCGGCTCCGTCGCCCCGATGCCGCAAGGCGTTCGTCGACGAGATGGCGGAGCGGAACGCCACGCCAACTCGAACTGCGGGCGGAATGGCTCGTCCGCTCGGCGCTCGGCCACATCCAGATCCTGGAGGATCTCGACTTCGGCCTGACCAAGGTCAGCCTCAAGGCGTTCGAGCTGCCCGTCCTCTTCGAGGCCTACCGCCGCTTCGCCGCACTGCCCAACGACTACCCCCTCCACCTCGGCGTCACCGAGGCGGGAACACCCCGCGCCGGCAGCGTCCGTTCCGCCGCCGGCATCGGCACCCTGCTCGCGCTCGGCATCGGCGACACGATCCGCGTCTCGCTGACCACCGACCCCGTGGAAGAAGTCTTCGTCGCCTACGAGATCCTCAAGAGCCTCGAGCTGCGGCAAAAGGGCGCGACCATGATCGCCTGCCCCACCTGCGGCCGCGTCGAGGTCGACCTCTTCACCCTGGCCAACCAGGTGGACGAGTTCCTGGCCACTGTCGACGAGCCGATCCGCGTGGCCGTCATGGGCTGCGTCGTCAACGGCCCCGGCGAATCGCGCGACGCCGATGTCGGCCTCGCCGCCGGCAACAGCAAGGGCGTCATCTTCCGCAAGGGCAAGATCGTGCGCACCGTGGCCGAGGCGGACATGCTCGACGCGCTGAAGGACGAGATCCGCCTCGTCATCGACGAGCGCCGCAGCGGCATCGTGGAAGACGATCCGAATCGCTACCAGCCGGCCCGACCCGCCCTCCGGCTCACGCCCGTTTAGCCACCGTTCCGGCCTTGAAATCCCGGAGTCGGAGCCGGTCCGGCCAGATTCGTCCTGGACGTGTCGCGGCCGGCACGATCGGGTTTGGAGCCCTTACCGCGGCAGCCGTCCTTCACCGCGCCCGGCATACGGCGCCGTACGCGCCACGGCTAGAGCGTCTCCACCTCCCGGTTCCTGCCCGGATCAACGAATCGCGGCCATTCCGCATCGGGTTCGTCACCGACACGCACATCGGACCCGTCATCCGCGCACACACGATATCGATCGCGCGTTGTCGCTCCTCTGCTCGGCAAGCCCCGATCTCCTCCTCCTCGGCGGCGACTACATCTGCGAATCTCCGCGCTTCGCCCCGGATGCGGCCGCGGTCCTCGGCGAGCATGCTGCCTCCGTGCCGTTCGGCGCCCTGGCCGTGCTGGGCAACCATGATTACTCCTGCGACGCTCCACGCTTGACGTCGCTTCTGGAGCGACGCGGCATCCGCGTACTTCGCAACGACGCGGCTCGCATCGCGACCGGCAGTCGGCGACCTGTGGATCGCGGGAATCGACGACGCGATCCTGGGCACCCCCGACGTGCCGCGGGCGTTCGCCAACGTCCCTCCGGACAGCACCATGCGTCGCCCTCTGGCACGAACCCGACTGGGCCGCCGAGACGTCGCGGTTCGCACCCCTCGCTTCAACTCTCGGGCCACAGCCACGGCGGCCAGTTGCGGCCTGCCATTCTTTGGCAACATCGCGGCGCCCAGCGGCGGGCGCCGCTACGTCGCGGGCTGAACTACGCCGCGGGGATGCCGGTCTACACCTCCCGCGGCGTCGGGGTCTACCGGCCCCCGATCCGCTTCCGCTGCCCGCCGGAAGTGACCCTCATCACCTTGAACCCGGCACAGCAAGAATGAGGCTTGTCAGCAAGACGCACGGATGCCATGCTCCGCGCGGCGCGGAGAACGTCATGGGCAAAGGGGTGGCGGTGGACGAATCGAAAAAGCTCAAGATCGGCATCATCGGCTGCGGGGTCGGCATCCTGCACCTGCAAGGATTCGCCGAGAATCCCCGCGCCGAAGTCGTCGCCATCGCCGGACTCGACCAGGACCGCTGCCGGGATCTGGCCAAGCAGTTCGACGTGCCCCGCGTCTACCGCGAGTACCAGGAACTGATCGCCGACCCTGACATCGAAGCCGTCACCGTCGCCGTCCCGAACATCCTGCATGTCCCCGTGGCGCTCGCCGCGCTGGAGGCGGGCAAGCACGTCATGGTCGAGAAACCGCTGGCCCCGACCGCCGAGGAGGGTCAGCGCATCATCGACGCCGCGCGCGAGGCGAACCGCGTGCTTGGGCGTCGTCTTCAACCGCCGCGGCCGCCAGGACGTACAACTCGTCAAGCGCGAGGTGGAACGCGGCGCCTTGGGCGAGATCTATCACGCGCGCGCCTTCTGGATGCGCCGCTCGGGTATCCCCGGTCTCGGCACCTGGTTCACGTCGAAAGGAATGGCCGGCGGCGGCCCCCTCATCGACCTCGGCATCCACGTGCTCGACATGGCGCTCTGGATCCTCGGCAACCCAACCGCGCGCCGCGTCAGCGCCGCCACCTACGCCGAGCTCGGACCCCAGGGCCGCGGCCAGTGGCAGGGCGGCCGCTTCAAGATCGTCCCCGGCGAAACATACGAGGTCGAGGACTTCGCCACAGCATTCATCCGCTTCGACGGCGGGCTGACGCTCCAGCTCGATGCCTCCTGGGCCGCCTACACCGGTCACGGTGACGATTTCGGCCTGTCACTCCTCGGCGACAACGGCGGCGCCGAGATCCACGCCCGGGACTACGCCCAGACCGGCACACTACGCTTCTTCGGCGAGATCGACGGCGTGCCGACGGTGACGGAGCCCCGCCTGCTCGAACGCCACGGGCACGGCGAGGTCTTCCGCAACTTCATCGAGAGCGTACTCGACGGCACGCCGATGTCGCCCTCCGGCGAAGAGGGCCTCGATCGGGTGCGCCTCATCCGGGCAATTTATCGGTCCGCAGAGTTGGGACGAGAAGTTGGGGTGGAGGGTTCGGATGAGTCCTCCATGGAATCGAACGTAGGGAGCTCCGCATGAATCCAATTCGGGTCACGGTCTGGAACGAATACCGGCACGAGCGGGAAGAGGAGCGCTACCGCGCCATCTACCCGGACGGCATCCACGGCGCCATCGCCGAGGGGCTGGGACTCGAATCCGGGTTCATCGTGCGCACGGCAACACTCGACGAACCCGAAAACGGATTGCCCGAAGACGTGCTGATGGACACCGATGTGCTCCTCTGGTGGGGGCACAAGGCGCACGACGAGGTCGCCGACGACACGGTCAACCGCGTCCAGGGCCGCGTCCTGCACGGCATGGGGCTCATCGTGCTCCATTCCGGGCACTTCTCCAAAATTTTCAAGCGGCTGATGGGCACCTCCTGCAACCTCATCTGGCGCGTGGCGGACGAGCTGGAACGCATCTGGGTCGTCGCGCCCTCCCACCCCATCGCCTACGGCCTGGATCGCTACATCGAGCTCGAGCGGGAAGAGATGTACGGCGAATTCTTCGACGTGCCCCCGCCGGACGAGCTCGTCTTCATCTCCTGGTTCCCCGGCGGCGAGGTCTTCCGCTCCGGCTGCTGCTACACCCGCGGCTCCGGCAAGATCTTCTACTTCCGCCCCGGCCACGAGAGCTACCCGACGTACTACAACCCGGACGTGCGCAAGGTCATCGCCAACGCCGTGCGCTGGGCGGCCCCGATCGACGGTCCACCCCGCATCTTCGGCAACCAGGCGCCGTTGTCGTCAGGGTAGTACGCCCCGCGTTCGACTCAAAGTCGCTTTTTCGTGATGGGGACGTCCATTGTCACTTTCATCAGCACTTTGACGTGATCGTGCTCGGCGGCGGCACCATGGGCACCGCCGCCGCTTGGGCCCTCGGCCCGCCGCGGACTGAAAACGCTCGTCCTCGAGCAATTTCAGCACGTCCACGCCATGGGCAGCCACGGCGGCGATACGCGCGTCATCCGGCACGCCTACGCCGAATCGCCCGAGTACGTACCCCTCGTCCTTCGCGCCGATGCGCTCTGGCAAGAGCTGGAAGCCGAAACCGGCCAACAGGTGCTCATCCGCTGCGGCGGCCTGGAACTGGCGGCGCCGGGCTACCACCACGCCAGCCTGGCCCGCGCCAGCGCCGACGAGCACGGGCTCCCCTACGAATGGCTCCCCGCGCGGGAAGCGGCCGCGCGCTGGCCCGCCTTCCAGATTCCCGACGACTGGGATGCCCTCTACAGCCCCGGTACCGGGTTCCTGCTCACGGAGCCTGCTCTGCGCGGCATGGCCGCGCTGGCGAAACGCCACGGGGCCACGCTGCTGGAGCACAGCCCCGCGACGAATTGGGGCAGCGACAACGGCAGCGTCTGGGTCGAAACGCCTTCCGGCCGCTACGAAGCCGATGCCCTCATCGTCACCGCCGGCGCCTGGGCCGGATCGCTGCTCGCAGAACTCGGCCTGCCGCTCCACATTCGCCGCAAGACCCTCTGGTGGCAGGACGTCGATGACCCGGCGCGCTACCAGCCCGACCGCTTCCCGGTCTTCATCGCCGATTCCGCCGCGGGCGAAATCTACGGCTTCCCGATCTACGGCACCCCCGCGCTCAAGATCGCCAATCATGCCGGCGGCGAGGTCGTCGACGTGGAAACGGTCGACCGCGAGACTCGCCCCGGCGAAAACCGTGACTGCCTCGAGCTAGCGGCGCAGCATCCTCCCCGGCGTGCAGCCCACGGTCGCCAAAAGCGCCGTCTGCCTCTACACCATGACGCCCGACACCGACTTCATCGTCGACCGCGACCCGCGTTCATCGCGCGTCGTCTTCGGCGCCGGCTTCTCCGGGCACGGCTTCAAATTCGCCCCGGCCATCGGCGAGCTCCTGGCCGAAATGGTTGTGGAACCGAAGGCTGCGCCAATCCCCCGTCTCAGCCTGTCACGATTCGACCTCGCCACGACAGCAACGCCTTGAGGGCGCCTACGCGCCTGTGCGCGCTGGCAACTCCAGCGCCCGCGTCAAGACTTCCGCGGTGCCCAGCGACCAATCCCGCGACGACGAGCCCCTCTCCCGTTGCGATGGGAGAGGGGTTGGGGTGAGGGTCGTTCGCCGGGCGGAAGCAATCATCCGGATT
This sequence comes from uncultured Chloroflexia bacterium, assembly GCA_963762985.1. GTDB lineage: Bacteria > Chloroflexota > Chloroflexia > Thermomicrobiales > UBA6265 > JACCXM01. The sequence goes on along the minus strand of CAVXMK010000015.1, from coordinate 546,017 downwards.
CTATGGTCACACCGATACAGCGTACGGACTTACTCTCTCGTCCGCACAACCTCCCGGATCACCCGCCGCGGATATGCTCTCCGCGGCGGCGAATCGGTCGGCGTCGACGACCCCAGCGCGGTCACCGGGGCCTGGGGAAACGAGCCCTCCGGCCAGCCACCGCCGGCCATCGCCCATTCGTCGACGATGCGCCGCAGATTCTCGTCGCTCGTCGTGAACCCGGTCGCCGACGATTTGCGGGCGCTTCCGCTGTCGGTAATGTCGCTCAATCCTTCGCGCAGGTCGCGGACAAACGCCGCCTGCTGGTGTTCGTCAAAATCAGCCGTGAAGGGAAACCATCGCGGGTCACGCGATTGCAAGTACTGCACGACCCGATCCATCAGCAGATCGTTGTACGGTTCATCCGGATAAATCTGGGCCACCCGTCACCTCTCACGGCATTGCATGCGAACCGCCCGCGCCTCGCTCCCACGAGCAAACGCTCGGCACAGCTCGCATTCTATCCTGACCGCGGAATACCCGAGTCGGCACGCGGCAGTCGTGCCACGCCCCAATCCGCCAGGTCGCCCGCTTGTGTGAGCAACCCAATACACCAAGGAGCCAGCTACGTGAATCGCGCCGCCTCAACCGAGGTCTTCGAAACCACTCTCCCGAACGGGATGCAGCTCCTCCTCAAAGAGGACCACACCGCCCCCATCGCCTCGTTCTGGACCTGGTATCGCGTCGGCAGCCGCAACGAGCATCCGGGCAAGACCGGCCTCTCCCACTGGGTCGAGCACATGCAGTTCAAGGGCACCCCGACCCTCGAAAAGGGCCGCATCTTCCGCGATGTCTCCCGCGTCGGCGGCACCCTCAACGCGCTCACCTCTCACGACTGGACGGCCTACTTCGAAACCGTGCCAGCCGACCAGATCGCGCTGCCGTTGCGCATCGAGTCCGATCGCATGGTCAACTCGCTCTTTGATCCCGACGAAGTCGAATCGGAACGCACCGTGATCCTCTCCGAGCGCCAGGGCGCGGAAAACAACCCCGGCTACGCCCTGTACGAAGAGGTCACCGGAGCCGCGTTTCATGCCCACCCCTACCGCCACATGGTCATCGGCTACGAGGCCGACCTGCGCCGCATCACCCGCGACGACCTCTACGGCCACTACCGCCACTTCTACCATCCCGCGAATGCGTTCCTGGTCGCGGTCGGCGACTTCGACGCCGCCGAGCTCGCCGCGGAAATCGAACGCAAGTTCGGCGAGATTCCCGGAGGCCAGCCCATCTCCCGCGGCGATCGGCGTCACGGAGCCTTCCCAACCCGGGGAACGCCGCGTCACCTTGCGCCGGCCCGCGGGTGCACCCTATCTGCGCATCGCCTTCCATGCCCCGGAGGCCTCGCACCCGGACACCGTCCCGCTCCTCGTGACCGAAGCCATCCTCTCGGGCGGCAAGCCGATGGGATTCGGCGGCGGCGGTGGCATGGGCCGCTCGTCGCGGCTCTATCGCGCGCTCGTGGCCAGCGGTCTCGCTCGCTCCGCCGAGAGCGACATGAGCATCAGTATTGATCCCTACCTGTTCCAGATTGCCGTCACCGCGCTTCCCGACGCCGACCTCGACCGCATCGAACACGTCGTCGATACCGAGCTGGATCGGCTCCGGGGCGAAGAAATCGATGCGACCGAGCTCGACCGCGCCAAGCGCCAGGTCGAATCGCAGTTCGTCTACTCGTCCGAAGGCGTAACCAACCAGGCGTATTGGCTGGGGCAATGGGACATCGTCGACTCCTGGCGGCGTGCCGAGTTGCTCCCGGACGAGATTCGCTCGGTCTCTGCCGAGGACGTGCAGCGGGTCGCCAGCGAGTACCTCCTCCCCGAACGGCGCACGGTGGGGCGGCTCGAACCGACGACAAACGGCCCGGCAGTCACAAACGACGAACCGACCGCGGCGTTTGTCTGGCCCGCTCGCCTGGGGTCTGGGCGGTCCGGGTGCGCCCTCACCAACTGAAACCCGAGGTCTGGAACGGGCCGTCCTGCCGAACGGCATTGTCGTCCTCGGGCAGGACCGGCCGCAAAGCCGATCGGTGGTCCTCCGCGTGCGCTTGCCTGCCGGATCGATGCGGGAGTCGAGCGACATCCGCGGGCCTCGCCCACCTCACCGCTCGCTCGCTCCTGCGGGGGCAGGCGGGCTGACCTTCGACGAGATCAACCAGCGCACCGATGCCCTCGGCAGCTCGATCTCCGTCGATGCCGGCCGCGAGTTCGTCGAAGCACGGGTGCGGGCGCTGAGCGGCGATCTTCCCGAGATGACCAAGCTCCTCGCCGACGATCGTGCTCCACCCCGACTTTCCCGACGACGAAGCTCGCCCGCGTGCGCGCAGAGCAACTTGGCACGATCTCGGAGCTGAACCACGACACGCGCGCGACTGCCGACCGCTTGATGCGCGGCGGCGTCTATCCCGATCCCAACCCCCTCGGCCGCCGCGTGCTCGGCACGACCGAAACCGTCGGCAGGCTTGGATCGCGGCATCGGTGCGCGAGTTCCACGCCTCCGCGCTACGCGCCGGAGGGCGCGTCCATCGCCGTCGTGGGCGGACTTGGCGGATTCGAGCGCGCGGTCGCCACCATCGCCGAGGCGTTTGGCTCCTGGCAGGGCGCCTCCCGCCGCACCGGATTCGTCCCTGGAGTCGCCCGAGAACGACGCCCGGGTTCGCCGCGACGAAGAGATCCCCGGCAAGAGCCAGGCCGATCTCGCCGCCGGGCTGGCCACCATTCCCGCGCAACCATCCGGACTACTACGCGCTCGACATGGCGAATCTGGTTCTGGGCCGGCTCGGTCTCATGGGCCGCCTCGGCGCGGAGGTCCGCGACAAGCAGGGTCTCGCCTACTACGTCTTCAGCCAGATCGAACCGCGCGTCGATGGCTCGCTGTGGGCCGCCCGCGCCGGGGTCGACCCCGCCAACGTCGAGCGCGCCCTCGCCGCCATCGAAGCCGAGCTGACTCGCCTGCGCGCCGCCCCCATCGCGGACGACGAGCTCCAGGACGCCAGGAGCTACTCCATCGGGATCCTCCCGCTGGCACTTGGAAACCCACGATGGCATGGCCGCTACGCTACTCGCCATCGAGCAGTTCTCACTGGGCCTCGACTATCTGGACCGCTACCCGGACATCATCGCGCGCATCACGCGGGACGACGTTCTCGCGGCGGCAACCCAGCACCTCGACCCGTCGCGGCTCGCCATCGGGCGTCGCCACGACCGTCGTGATGCTCAGTCGATCGTTGCGGAATCGGCGTGACGAGCAGTGCGCCCACACCGCTCTCAGGAGGTGGTGACGGAGACTTGGTGCGACGCCGTCCCGGTTCGTAGCGGCAACACCTGCGTCGCCCGGCGGCCGCAGGCCGACGGTGCTCCGTTGTGGCCCTCCGGGCCACGGGCGACGCCGGGGTCGCCCCGACTTGGCACTCGCTACGCCAGGACGTCTTCGATCACCTTAGAGAACAGCCCCAGCCCGCTCAGCCAACGGCTTCAGATAGAAGCAAAAACTCGTTCTGGCCCGCCCGCAACACGCGATTGATCGTGTACCGCGTCTGCTGGGGCCGGTCCTGGTAGACATCCCCCGGTTTGTATCGCCCCAGCCGCATCTCCCGCGCCGTCTTGGCCACGATCTCATATGTCGTCTTGTGGCACGCGCCACACACCAGATACTGATCGACTTCGTCCGTCGGGCCGACATAGCCCCGCTGAACGAACCGGACATCCTCCGATTCACACCACGGGCAGACGCGACCCGCGGAACCCTTCCGCTCGCGTTCAACCACCTGCCACTCCAATCGCCTATCAATGTCCAGAGCGGGAAGTGTACCAAGCCCCGCCAGGCGATCCATTTGGCCCGAGCGCCCACCGCACCCGGCCGCCCCCATGCGCGGGGCATGCAACATGCATGGCGCAAAGGGCGCATAATGAGATGGACCGGCCCGCGCGGCGGGTGGACGCCCGTCGCGGCCTGGGTCTCTCGCGGAAGGAGAGATCATGACCGATCGCGCCCCCGCGCCAACGGAACGTGACGAAGCGGCTTCTGCGTCGGAGTCCCCCGACAGCGCGTCGATGCAGCCGCTCATCATCGCGTCCAACCGGGGTCCGGTGACGTTCACCCGCCGATCCAAGGGCGGGTTTGACGCGCGCAAGGGCAGCGGCGGCGTCGTCACCGCGGTCAGCGCCATCGCCCGCGATCGGCAACCGATCTGGATCGCCGCGGCCATGACCGAGGGTGATCGGCAGCGGGCGCAGCAGGCCGCCGAGAACGGCGAGCAACTGATCGAGTTCGGCGACCCGCCCGAGTTCCGCCTCCGCTTCGTCGTGCCCACTCCCGAGTGCTACCACCAGTACTACAACGTCATCAGCAACCCGCTCCTCTGGTTCCTGCAGCACTATCTGTGGGACACCCCGCGCACCCCGGACATCACCAAGGAGATCTGGGACGCCTGGCGCAGCGGCTACGTCAGCGTCAATCGCATGTTCGCCGACGAGATCCTGGCCGCCATCGACGCCGTCGACGACGACCCGCTCATCATGCTCCAGGACTACCACCTCTACCTCTGCGCCGGGTTCGTCCGCGAGCGCAAGCCAAACGCCCGCCTGCAACTGTTCGTCCACATCCCGTGGCCCGACCCCGACTACTGGCGGCTTCTCCCGCTGGAGATGCGGCGCGCGAATCTGCGAAGGGATGCTCGGCAACGACATCGTCGGTTTCCAGACCCCCGATCACGGCCGCTCGTTCCTGTACACCTGCCAGGCCTACGTCCCGAACGCCGAGATCGACTACGCGACGTCCGCCATCCTCTGGAACGACCGCCGCATCGAGGTCCGCGCCTATCCAATCTCGATCGACGCCGCCGCCGTCCGGCGCATGGCCTACTCCAAGGAAGCGCGCTCCCACGACCGCTACCTCCCCAACCACTGGAACGAGTTCACCGTCCTGCGCGTCGATCGCGCCGAACCGAGCAAGAACATCGTGCGCGGGTTTCAGGCGTTCGACCGCTTCCTGGAAGCGCACCCCGATTTCCAGGGACGGGTCAACTTCGTCGCCATCACCGTTCCTTCCCGCATGGACGTGGTCGAGTACCAGGACTACCTCGATGACGTCAGCGCCGTCGTCGGCCGCATCAACGCCAAGTACGCCAATGTCGAAACCGGCTGGCAACCTATCCACCTCATCATGGGCGAGAACTACCCCCGCGCTCTGGCCGCGATGAAGTGGTACGACGTGCTGCTGGTCAACTCCATCATCGACGGCATGAACCTCGTCGCCAAAGAAGGCGCGCTCCTGAACGAGCGCAACGGCGTCCTCATCCTCTCCGAAGGCGCCGGCGCCGTGAGTCAGCTCGGAGAGCATGCCCTCATCATCGGCCCCACCGACGTCGAAGGCACCGCCGACGCGATCTACCAGGCCCTGACCATGCCCCTGGACGACCGCCGCCGCCGCGCCGAGGGACTGCGGCGCGCCGTGGAAAGCGACGACGTCACCACCTGGTTCGAAAACCAGGTCACCGACATGCTGACCTACGGCCAAGAACGGCCGCCGATCGAAGAAGAAGAACTCGCCGTTGCCTCCGAACATCGTGCCGCTGACTGGAACCGACCGCGTCTCCACGACCGGAGCATAGATCCGCCAGTCGTTTCTTTCTGAGCGCCACGCCGCGACGGTGTCATTCCGAGCGGAGCGAGGCATCTCGGCCAAGCGGCATCAAAGCGCGCAGGACGACGAACTTTCTCCTTTGTCGGAACAACACGGTGTGCAACCCGGATACCCGCGTTTCATTGCTCTGATGTGACGCACAGTGGACCGATTCCACGCCTGGTTCGGTCGCCAATCGCCCTGTTGACAGCCGACCGGGTCGTGGCGATAGTAAGCCCTGGTCCGACCCGAAACATATCTGTCCATTCGGGGAACGGCCCGCGACGTGCACCGACGCACAGGAGGTTCGGATGGCGACGAACACGAGAATTCTTCGTAATTCGGTCGATCGACGCACCATGCTCAAAGCCGCCACCGGCGCTGCGGCTGGGCTCTATGCCTGGGGTATTCCCGGCAAGTCCTACCAACGCGCACTGGCCCAGGAGAGCGTCATCCAGCAGATCCTGGCCATCCCCGGCGCCGGTGCCCAGCCAACTGAAGCCGACATGCAACGCGTCGGCGAGCTCGTCCTGGAGCCGACCAAGGCCAACGTGCAACCGGGCGAATTCCAGGGCCAGCAGCTCACATTCCTTGGCTTGAACAATGCCGGTCTGCACAATCTCGTGTTCCGACCGCTCAGCGAAGCGTGGCAGGAGTACACCGGGGCCACGATCGAATGGATCGACCTGCCACAAAACGAGGTCTTCGCCCGGGTTCAGCAGAGCATCGTTAGCGACACCGTCGACTGGGACATCCTCGAAGGTGGCGCGCCCTGGGAGGGCGACATCCTCGGACAGGGATTGGCCTCGGCCATGCCCGACTGGGTGGCTACCCAGATCGACGTCAGCGATTACGTGAAGCTGCTGCAACCCCCGGTCGGCACGTGGGACGGCACGACCTACCGCGTCTCCATCGACGCCGACGCCCACAATTTCAATTACCGCTCCGACGTCTTCGCCAACCAGGATCTGGCCGCCGAGTGGTCCGCGGCCGGAGGCGCCCAGGAGTGGGGCGTCCCCCAGACCTGGCAGCAGGTTCAGACCGTCACCGAGTTCCTCAACGGCAAGGAGCTCGACGGCCAGCCGCTGAACGGCATCCTCGATGTCTGCGCCCCTTGGGGCGGCTTCGGCTGGTATTTTTTCGCCAGCCGCGCCAGCGCCTACGCCAAGCACCCGGACAACGCGGCGTGGCTGTTCAACCCGGAAGACATGTCCCCGTACGTCAACAACCCGGCCTTCGCTCGCGCGGCGCAGGACATCATCGACGCGCTCCCGTTCGAACCGTCCGACCAGGTCAACGCCGACGGCAACCGCGTTTGGCTGGAGCAGTTCCTGGCTGGCATCGGCACGATGCTGCATTGGTGGGGCGACGTCGGCTCCAACGTCTTCACCAATGACGTCTCCGTGGTGCAGGACAAGGTAATGTTCAGCATCTTGCCTGGCTCCGACGACGTCTACAACAACACCACCGGCGAGTGGGACACCCTCTCCACTGGCCCCAACTTCGCACCCAACGAGGCGTACATCGGCTGGGGTCTCTACGTCATGAACCGGGCCGAGGAGTCCGGCGTCGACAAGGCCGCCTGGAGTCTCGCCGCCCACCTCGGCGGCAAGGACCTGGGCACGTGGACGGCGGTCTACCCCTCCGGGTTCCAGCCGTACCGCACCAGCTCCTTCGACCAGGAGCTGTGGGCAGGCACCGGGCTGCCGCCAGAATTCGTTGCGTCGTACCTGGCCTCGCAGCAAGATTCCTACGACCACCCGAACGGCGCGATCGAACCGCGCATTCCCGGCATTTTCCAGTACTACGTCGCCGCGGAGATCGAACTCGCCCGCGCCTTCGCCGGCGAGATCACCGCTCAGGAAGCGCTGGACAACGCCGCGGCCCAGTGGGAGCAGATCACTGACGACATCGGACGCGAGAGCCAGATCGCGCTCTACCAAGGCGCGCTCGGTTAGCCGAGCGCGTAACCCAACGGCCGAGACCAACGCGGTCTCGGCCGTTCCGAGCATCGTCGCATCCTGCCGATGAAGAGAAAAGTCTATCCGCTAGACTGATCCCCCGATTCCGCCTTCCGTATTTTGTGGTGATTCATGCGCGACACTCCGGCAATCGAGATCCCCACCCAACCCCCGGTCCTGAGCGTGACGCCCGACTCACGCGTGGCGTTCGGCCGCATCCTGGTCCGCGTGTCGACGTTCATCATTCTCGCGCTCATCGCCGGGCAATTCCTCAAGACTATCGGCGCGACCGCAATCGGCTTTGCCAACTGGCGCCCCGTCGCTGCCGCACTCGTCGTCTGGTCGGTCTGCCTGTGCTTCGGACTCGTGCTTTCACGCGGCCAGCGCGGCGAAGAACTCGTCTTTCTGCTTCCGGCGATCCTGATTACCGTCGCCTTCGTCATCTTCCCTACCATCTACGCGCTCTTCATCGCCTTCAACAGTTGGAACCTGAGCGCCGCGGCCGGCAGGCAGTTCAATGGGCTGGACAACTTCCGCCAGCTCCTCAATGACGCCGGCTACTGGAACGCCATGCGAAACATGGTCTATTACGTTTCCGCCGTCCTGGCGCAGTACGTTATCGCCTTCGTTCTCGCCATCCTGCTCAATCAGAGCATTCGCGGCCGCAAGTTTTTTCGCATCGTCTTCCTCCTCCCCTTCATGCTGAGCCCGGTCGCGGTCAGCTTCATGATCGGCAAGTCGATCCTCAACAGCCAGTACGGCCCGATCGTACCCGTGCTCAAGGCGCTAGGCTTCACCAACATCTCGTTCTACGAAGATCCCATGCTGGCCAAACTCAACATCATGGCCCTGGACGCCTGGTACTCGATCCCGTTCATGATGGTGCTTTTGTTGGCGGGATTGCAGGCGATCCCCGGTGAGGTGCTGGAGTCGGCCAGGATCGACGGCGCCTCTTCCTCGCAGACGTTCTGGCACATGGTCTTCCCGCTCATGCTCCCCGTGTCGTTGACGGCGATCATCCTGCGCATCATCTTCGAGCTGAAACTCCTCGATGTGGTCCGCGTCGTCACCGGTGGCGGTCCCGGGGTGGCCACCGACACCATCAGCCTCTTCATCTATCGCGAGGGCATCCAGAAATCCAACGTTGGGTACGCGACCGCGTTGTCCCAGTTCTACCTGCTCATTATCATTGTCGCCATCACGCTTGTGCTCTGGGGCGCGAACAAGTGGGTGGAAAAGGTCACATGATCGGCCAGGCGGCGCGCAAGACGGTCACATACGCCATCCTCATTGTCTGGGCGTTCATCTGCCTCTTCCCCATCTACTGGACGGTGACCACGGCGTTCAAGGAAGCCAAGGACATCTATCAGTTCGACCTGATCCCCTGGCTCCAGTTCGAACCTAACTGGAAAGGCTGGGCCTCCCTGGGACTCTCCCCGGACACCATCGGCGAGTCGTCGAGCGCGCGAGAACACTTCTTCAAGCACGCCACCAACACCGTGACCATCTCCCTCACCGCGGCGCTTTTGGCCAGCGTCATCGGCTCGCTGGCCGCGTACGGCCTGTCCCGATTCCGCTACAAGTTCGGTCCACTCGGCAACAAGGACATCTCCTTCTGGTTCCTCTCCCAACTCATCTTGCCGCCTGTCGCTCTCGCCCTCCCCCTGCTGGTGCTCTACCGCGAGCTGGAATTGCTCGATACCCGCGTCGGCCTCATCCTCGTCTACACCATCATGAACCTGCCCATCGTCATCTGGATCATGCGCGACCAGTTCAATTCGATCCCTGTCGAGCTTGAGCACGCGGCCCTGGTCGACGGAGCGTCCATCTGGCAAGCCTTCCTCCGCATCGTCGTCCCCATCGCCGCGCCGGGGTTCGTCGCCGCCTTCATCCTCTCGCTCGTCTTCGCCTGGAATGAGTACTTCTTCGCCGTCGTGCTGGCCTCGGCAGACTCGCCGACGCTGCCCATCCTGCTGGCCGGCCAGACCAGTTCGCAGGGGACCCGTTGGTGGTCGATCGGCGCCCTGGCCACCGCGGCCATCACTCCGCTCCTGATCATCGGCCTCATCATGGAGCGTCACATCGTCAAAGGGCTCACGGCCGGCGCCGTCAAGTAGGCGACGATCCGCGCTGGCACCATACTTGAATGCGATTCAGAACACGTTGCGCTGCACCATCTAACGTCAGAAGCAACCGCGGCTTTCCCGGAAACCAGCCGCGTCAAACCGGAGAAGAACCGTGAGTGACGACAAGGAACGCGCCGGCCTGGGCAAGGTCATCTATAACGTCGACGAAGCAAAGGAGACCGAGAAACCCAGCGGCGCAAAGAGCGACAAGAAGGTCGACAACGCCGAGGTTCAGGAGGCAGACCAAGAGTCGTTCCCCGCCAGCGATCCTCCGGGGTATGCCGGAGGATCGAGCTCGGAGTCGATCCTGAGCATCGGCTAGCGACATCCAGGTGTTACCGGTCAGGAACCAGGCGCCGCCTGCCAAAGCTCCCAGGTCCGTGCCGTCTGCCACGCCATGTCCGGCGCAAAGCCCGCGATCCCGTCGGCGACGAGCACTAGATCGCGCGGAAACCCAAACCAGAGACCAAACAGGTCGTCGTTCACCGCGCGCTGCAACCGGCGCAACGCGACCGCTTGTCGCTCGATTGACACCGCCCGCAGAAAGTCCTGGATAGCCGCGTCAGCCTCCGCATTTGCGTAACCGCCGGGGTTCCAACCTGCGGGGTTGACGCGAATATCCCAGGCCGACCCGTAAAGATCGAAATCGGTGAATCCCGGGAGTTGGTCGTAGGCGTAGGCGACCAGGTCGTATGTTCGCGCCGAAATCCAGCGCTCATCGAACGCCTCCGACGAGAGGGTTTCCACCACCAGACCGATCCCGACCCCGGCCAGATCTCGCGCCACCCGCGCCAGCACCGCGGCCAGCTCCGGTCGCGCATCCTCCCGGACGATGGCCACCGGTTGCAGCGGCAAGCCGTTCGCGTCCTCGAGAATCCCGTCCCCGTTGTAGTCAACCCAGCCCGCTTCCGCCAGGAGGATGGCCGCCGCTTCCGGATTATGCGGCTCACTCACCAGGGATGGATCGTACGCCCAGGGTTGCGCTACCGTGCCGGCAGCATCCCAGCGGATAAACCCACCGAACACATCCTGTGCATACCGCTCGCGGTCAATCGCCATCGACGCCGCGCGCCGCACGCGCAGATCGGACCAGAGCGTTCCCGCCGGCTGGTTCGGATTGGCGAAATTGAACGCCGCAAACATCACCGACGCCGCGTCCACGACGTGCAGTGCCCCTTCCGCCTCCGGCATCGCTTCGAGATCGCGCGTCCGCACCGGCCACGCGATATCCGATTGGCGCTCCTCCCAGGCCTCGAGGCGCTGTCGGGCTCCGGCTTCTGTCGCGACAACCAGGGCGTCGCACCACGCCTCCCCGTGCCACCACCCATCGAAGCGCGAAAACTCGACGCTCTCGTTGTCCCAGTTCGCCACCTGCCACGGCCCGGTTCCCAGCGGTGCCGAGTCGCCCCAATCGAATCCCGACAGCGTCCGCCCAATCGGGGGTTGCGACTCCCAGTACTCGCCATTTTGTCCGCGTGAGAAGGCCGGGAGAGTCGCCGCATTGAAGAGCCAGTTGGCATCGCGCTCCAGAAACCGGACGCGCAACACCTCGTCCGATTCGGCGACAACGGATTCGACCAAGGCAAAGAGCCCGCTCACCGCCGACTCCGCGTCCTCCCGATACACGGTGAAGGCGAACTCGGCATCCGCCGCCGTGAACGCCGCGCCGTCATGCCAGACGACATCGTCGCGAAGCGTCAGGACGAGTTCGAGACCGTCTTCCCGCCACTCCCAGCGCCGCGCCAACCACGGTATCGGGCGCATCGTCACCGGATCGGGGCGCACCAGCGGTTCCAGATAGCTCAGCGGAATCTGCGGATCCTGGGCGAACGCGGCCGGGTTGAAGTTCGATACGCTCGTTCCGGGCCGAACGAGCCGCAGCGTCCCGCCACGGATAGGTGCCCCGGGCGCGCGTTCGCCTCCCTCGACAATCTCGATCCCGGCAGGAAGCGAGGTCTCCGCGGTTGCGGTCGCCGCGGTCGGGGTGCTGGCCCCATCTTGCGCCAGGACGACAGCGGACCGCTCGGAAAATGGCCAAGCCAGCCCCAGACCGGACCCGGTCGCGACGCCGAGCAGCGACCGGCGCGTCAGCCCTTCATGTCCATGCTTGCGCGTTCCAGACCTCACGATTCCCTTGCTTCTTGCGCTCCCGTAGCCGGCTTCGGATGTCATCGTCACGAACCCTGCCGATCGCGTTACGCCCAGACGCTCCCCAAGCTCGGGCGCCCGACCAGGCGCCCCACACCGCCCGCTACCCGCGCCCGGCACCAAGGAGCGACGGCACCTCATCCAGCGAGCGAATCTCCCACGTGGGTTCCCAGCCCGCCTCGCTCCAGGTTCGACCGTGTCTGTTCACCCAAACCGACGGGATGCCGGCAGCGCGCGCGCCCGCCATGTCGAACTCCACCGAGTCTCCCACGAACACGGCATCCTGGGGTTCTACACCGGCTCGGTCCAGAGCCGCGCGAAAGATCGCCGGGTCCGGCTTCGCGACTCCGAACTCCCCCGAGATGATAGCGAAATCGACCAGGTCGCCCACACCCAGCAACTCGATCTTAGTGCGTTGCACCTCGGCGGGGCCATTCGTCACCACCCCGAGCGGCCGCGTGCTGGCTCCGGGCGTGGCGGCTAGAAGACTCCGCACGGATGCCAACACATCCCGCGCCTCGGGGAAGAAATCCAGCCCGTGAAACCTGTTGCCGCGGTACCAGTCCGCGGCGGCCCGTGCCTGCTCGCTATCGGCAATGCCGTAGCGGGCGAACAACGCGGGGAAATGATCCGCTCCGTGTGGCTGTGTTGCGATCGACTCGGCGATCATAGCCTCGAGATCGATCCCCTCCCGCGACCGAAATGTCCCATCCTGAGTCAGCGTGAACGCGAGACGCAGCCGCTCCTTGCGCGCCGAGGCATAGTCGCAGAGCGTGTCGTCGAGATCGAACAGGACCGCGCGCGGCGGGAGATTTATGGGGGCCACGGTCATTCTGCGCCACCAAGGGTGCTCGGCGGCTCTGTCCTCGGCGCGTCGCGGCGCGCTCGTTTCTCCGCGGCGTCAATACCCTCGGCGACCAGCTCCGCCAGGTGACGGACGGAGAACCCGCGCCCCTGGGCGTCGCTGCCGCCGCGAAGCTGCATGATGCACCCCTGGTTGTCGGTGACGATCTCCGTGGCGCCGGTTGCGGCGACATCGTCGAGCTTGCTGGTCATCAGCCGCTCGCTGATGCGCGGATAGTCGAACGAAAAGCTGCCTCCGAACCCGCAGCAGACCCTCGCCTCCGCCAGGTCTCGCACCTCGTGCCCAAGCACGGCGCCCAGGATGCGCCGCGGCGCATCGCGCAGTCCCAGCGCATTGAGCCCCTGACACGAATCGTGATAGGCCAGCGGACGCGGCAATCCATCCGCCAGACTCCCCGGCGGCAACGCACCGACCTCGTCCAGAAACGACGTGAAGTCCATGACCCTCGCCGCGACCGCCTGTGCCCGATCCAGCCACCGCGGGTTGTTCCGGAACAGGTGGAGATAGTCCTGCGTCAGCGTCGCCACGCAGCTCGCGCTCCCCGAGACGATGAACTCGGCGTCGCACCGCTCCAGAGCGCGAATCGTCTGCTTCGCCATCCACGCACCGTGCCGGACATCGCCGGAATTGAGCGCGGGAAGCCCGCAACAGTGCAGCCCCGCGGGGAACACGATGGCCGCACCAAGCCCACGCAAAGACCGCACCACCGCCGCCCCCTGTTCGGGATAGAGGTTGTCGGTCATGCACCCCGGAAAGATCGCCACCCGCCGGCCGGCGATGCCGCTTGGCACGACCGGTTCGGTGGCAGCCACCTCAGTGCCCCCCGCATACCGCGATCGCAGTGGCCGGGCGGCAAGCGTCGGCAACGATCGCCAGCGCGTCTGGCCCCGCAACACCGGCACGGCGCGTGTCCGCAGCAGCCGGGGGTTGCGAACGAGGGGCTTTTGCAGGCGGCGCGCGATCTTCAGCGCCAGCGCCGTAGTTTTCGGCCGCGCATAGAACGCCAGAACCGTCCGCTTCGGCTCCTTGATGCCGAACTCCTCCACCACCATGCCCCGCACGTCCAGGATCTGTCGCGGCAACGGGATTTCAACCGGGCAGACGGTCTCGCACGCGTTGCAGGAAAGGCACAGACTCTGCGGACCAGCCGCCGCAGCCAGTCCGTGGTGGAAGCCGGTCACCACCAACCCGATGGCCCCGGTATAGATGTGACCAAACGCATGCCCGCCGACTTCTCTGTACGGCGGGCAGACATTGGCGCACGCCGCGCAGCGGATGCAATGCAACGCCTCGCGGAACTCCGGCATGGACGCCATCGCGCGTCGCCCGTTGTCGACCAGCACGATGTGCATTTCGTGCCCGGGCGTGGGTCCGGTGATGAAGGTCGTGTAGCTGGTAATCCGCTGCGCCGTGCCGGATCGGGCCAGAAGCCGCACCTGGGTCACCGCGTCCTCGAAGCTCGGGATCAACTTCTCGATCCCGGCCAGAACCACGTGCAGCGGAGGCACAGAGGCACAGAGGCGACCGTTCCCCTCGTTGGTGACCATCATCACCGTTCCGCTCTCGGCGATCAGGGCGTTCGCCCCGGTGATACCCATACCCGACGCGAAAAACGCCTCCCTGATCTCCTCACGCGCGGTCCTCACCTGCTCGCCGATGTCGGATTGTGAGACATCGCGTCCCAGCGCCGCGGTCATCTCGGCGCCTACTTCCTGGCGCGACAGGTGCACCGCGGGCATCACCATGTGACTCGGCCGCTCGTGGCGAAGCTGGACGATCCACTCCCCGAGGTCGGTCTCCACCACCCGTAACCCGGCCGCCTCGGCGATGTGGTTGAACTCGATCTCCTCGCTGACCATCGTTTTCGATTTCGCGATCGCCGTCACGCCGTGCGCCCGGGCGAGCCCCAGCACGATCCGGTTCGCCTCATCGGCATCGCCAGCGAGATGCACGACAGCCCCAGCCGCTTCGGCGGCTTCCCGAAACATAGCCAGATACTCTTCCAGATTCGCCGTGACCGCCGATTTGGCGAGCTTCAGCCTGGATCGCAGCGTCGCGAAGTCGATTTCACCCGTCGCCTGATCGCGGGCGCCGCGCCACCCCTGCTGAAACGCGGTCAGATTCCGACTGAGCCGCGGATTATCAAGACCCTGGTGCAGGAAGCGATCGAAATCGTCAGAGCGATCCTGGTCCGAGGACGTACCGTGGCGTTCTGTGGTCAGCGCCCGCACGTCAAGCCCACCCTGCACCTCGAACGCGCGGCCACCTGTCTCTTAGGTCGATCCCAGCGATGCACCGCAGATCTCCCGGATTCCGAGCCAGCGCACAGCTCCTCGTTTCGTCGTCATCGCCTCTTTTTGGTCGCGCTGGCGCCGTTCGGAGCGGCCAAAGCGACGCTGTCCAGCGTAACCTCGCGCACAATCGCCGGTTCATCCAGGCGCGATCCGGCGTCGAGGATCTCCAGACCAACAAGTCGATTTTTGACGTCGTGCTCAGCGACGATCCCCTCGGCCAATTCCCGCGTTGTGACCGCTGTCTCCCGCAAGATGACACTCAACGCGTCGACCTCGGGGTCATATCGAGTGCGCATGAGACGTCCTCCTTGCTACCAGCAAGCGCCGGGAGCCTTCGACGCTAGAAATAGCGCGTGTAGGCCGTCGCCGTCACGATCTCGTCCGCCACTTCGACGAACAAAGCTCAAACCCGATTGGCGACGCGCGGTGCCGTCGTCTCCTCATACCGAGCCCGGGTGAAGCCGTCCACCATTCCCGTCGACCCTCATCGCGACGAAGAGCCCCTCTCCCATTGCGATGGGAGAGGGGTTGGGGTGAGGGCCGCTCGGCGTCGGCGGAAGCAAAAAATCAGAATCCATGTTAAGAAGCAGCCTCGTTCCAGAACTGGCTGCGGAACTCCGTCGAGTCGTAGTAGCCGACCACGCTGGTGATGCGCCCGCCATTGGTGCGAAAGATCGCCACCTGCTCCGACAGCAGCTCTCGCCCCAAATGCGAGGCAAACTCGCGCAACGTGAACTGCACGGCCGCCCGCTCACCGTCCGCTATCACGTCGGTGACTTCCCACCTCGCCGTCGGATAGGAACTGACGACCGTCCCGAAATAGGCCACGATCTCGTCGGCGGGTCGGATCAGGTCGCGGTGCGGCAGCGCCCGGAACGACGCGTGGTTGGCCAGCGTCGCCCGCAACCGGCGCGGATCGCGCGCGTCGATGGCCGCAAAAAACTCACGGGCAAGCTCTTCGGCGGTCGCCAGGTCTGGGGAAGCGATGCGATCCTGTTCCATCTCAAGCCTGGCGGTCGGCTTCGCGGACATGGCGGCGCATTCCACGCATGCCGCCACTCATCCCCGAATTGCCGACGACACGAACGCCTCACGAATCTGGTCCAGCCGCACCCGCGAGACTGGCGCAATCTCGTCTCTGGCCCCCGTGTTCGCCAGAATCCGATCGATCTCGCTCAGCATCGCCTGGTCATGGAGAGCCAGGGCCTCGGCGAGCTGGCGGATCGTCCAGTCGCGTGCGGTGCGGCTGTACCCCCCACGGGCCCATGCCGTGTCAGGAAGCGCGCGCAGGAGCGAGGTCGAGCTTTCGCGAACGCGCCTGAAGCCGGACATGACCACCAGTGGGCCAGCGGCGCGATCGGCGGCTCGCTGCTGCGCACTTTGCTCGACGTGAGGCACCCGATCCAGGTCAGGATTTGTCTGCGTCGCTATCGCGTACATCAGGGCATACGCCCGCGCTTCGACGTCCCGCATTCGCAGCAGAACGTCCTTGACCGATGGCTCCGCTCGCCGGGGCGAATACTCCAGGACAGCCCAATTGTGGATGGGCGTTAGCCACCGCGACAAATGATTGCGCGTGTTGATCAGATCGATGATCAGCGCGTCGTTCGACAACGCGCCGACGTGCGCCCTGGTCCCATTCCCCTCGCGCGCCACCGCCGCGAGCGCATCCATGCCCACCTCTTTGACCTCAGCCGGTGCCGTTCGCCGTGACCCGAGTGCGGGCTTGGCCCAAACGAGTCCAGCCAGCCCTGGACGCCCGGGTTCCGTTCGCGTTTCGCCGGCACCGCTATCGAGCCGCCTGAGTGCATTGTATACCGCCCGTGCTTGGGATCGGGGCCACGCCGCGGCCGTCGTCCATCGCAACGCTCACTGGCGATTGTCCGAGTAGCCGTCGAGCATGTTCGCGGCCCGCAAGGCAAGATGTAGCGTCAACCATGCGCGCGGGTCGGCAACGTCTCGCCCCACCAGATCGCCAATGCGCCGCAGCCGGTACGCGAGCGTGTTGCGATGGATGCCAAGCCGTTGCGATGCATCCACCTGCGATCCCCCACTCTCCAGAAAGGCGCGCAAAGTTGCGCGAAGCGTCCCTCGTTGATCCCTGTCCGGCAACGCCCCAAGTGCCACGGTGATGAACCGCCGCAGCTCGGCCGAGTCGCGCAATTGGAAGAGCAACCCCATGGCGCCCAGATCATCGACTGAGCCGAACGCCGCGGCCCGGCGCGTCACGTCTCCCATCGACTGCATAGCCGACACAAACTCCGCCTCCATCGCGGCCCGCGGCAGACTGGCCACACCGAACGCCGGACCCGACAGGGCAAGCGAGTACGGCGCCGTCTCAGCCTCCTGCTCCCAACGCATCGTCACGTCGCGAACCCGCTCGGAGAGCGTTTCTGAAGGCATCCGCGGCATCGCGGCAATCAGCGTCACCCGGTGGCCGTTGCTCCCCCCTGCGGGGTGCGTCGTCCCGAGTGGGGCCAGCGCGCGGGCAACGGTGGCCGCGCTGTCGTCATCACTGACCGCGACAAAAAAGACCTCATCCGGGTCGAGTCCAAGCGCCAACGCCCTCGCGCGCTGGTCGCTAGCGCTGCCGTCGCTGGCCGCCAACAGGGCCGCGGTCGCCTCGGCGCGCTGCGACCCACGCGGGCGCGCCGCATCGTCCCGCTGCATTGCGGCGTTGGCCGCCGTGGCGATACGGTCGATGAGAAACCGGGTCACGATCCGCTGTTCTGGCTGCTCTGGCTTCAGGATCAGGCTGGCGCCCCGGTTGAGTCCGCGTGTGAACGCGCCTCGGATACCGTCGCTGTCCGTCTCACCCTCGATTCCCAAGTCAGACGCCGGGCTCTCGTCTTGCGCCGCGGCGACTTGCCGGCCATGCACATCGATCACCGCCATGCACAGGCCGGTCACGTCCGAAACGACCCGCACCAGCGCGCCCAGTCCCGACTGAGTCGCCGCCACGTCGGCCATGCGTCGCTCGAGCTCGGTTCCGATCCGGTACAGATTGCCCCGGCACTCGGTCAGCAGCCGATTGATGTCGGTTTCTGTATCGGCCGTCAACGCCCCATCCCACCAGAAGAACGGGGCGCCGTCGCTCTTGAGATATGTCGTGGCTACGGCCGGGTCATCCCGCGACAGGACGATGCCGCACACCTCCCGCGCCCCACTCTCCCGGATCAGCGCGGGCAGATCGTCTCCAATGGCTGAGGTGGCCCGCGGCGGCAGCAGCAACAACTCGCCGCCGCGCAACAGCGGCAGGTGGGGCAGTGTTGTTCGCGCGGTCACCGCCCACGATACCGGCGTATCGTCGAGCCGAAATCGCGAGTCCTCCGCGCGAAGCGATCCTTCGTCCGGTCTTAGCCGGGACTCCATGGTCAGCAGGTCGGCAAGCGTGATTTCCATGGATCGTTACGATTCCGTTGTCTTTGCGCGTCGCCTTTTGGAGATCCGTCGTCCCGAGCGCCAAACGCGAGCCACCGGGAGACGTCATCCCCATGGTACCCAAAGGTATCACCTGAGCCAGGCTGACCAATTTGGGAGCAGCGAATTCGTGCCTGCGGGCAATTTTGTGACTCAGCAGTCTCAGAGCTGTACGTACACTAGCCAGCGCTCCAGAAATCGCCAGCTTTTCGCTATAGCATTCTATGACCGAATGGCACATCTTGTGCTACCATCCGCTTGGAGATACTATATGTCGTGCTGCTTCGGGCTTAACGGCCCGATATCCGGGTTCTGCCGACGCGACCGCGCTCAGGGTTCCCGCTCAATTGCTAGCCGCGGACACGGCGGTGGCACACGATTCGGCAGACATCGTCAGCAGCCGGCAATACGACGGGAGCCGTCACGGCGGGAACGGCGGCTCGGAATCCACGATCGGCGAGGGTGATCGATGAAGTCTGCAAGTCCACGAAAAGGCAAGATGGCGGGTCTGAAAGTCGAGCGGCGCTTCACGGCGCAGGAGCACGATCCATTCGCCGGTGTGCGTTGGACGAAAAAGACCTCCCGCATCACCAATCCCGACGGCTCCGTCGTCTTCGAGATGGCCGACGCCGAAGTCCCCGCCGACTGGTCCCAAGTCGCCTCCGACATCATGGTCTCGAAGTATTTCCGCAAGGCCGGCGTCCCCCAGTTCGACGAACAAGGCGAACCGATCCAGGACGAAGCCGGCAACCCCGTTCTCGGCCCGGAGCGCTCCGCCCGCCAGGTCATCAGCCGCCTCACCGGCTGTTGGCGGCACTGGGGCGAGAGCCACGGCTATTTCGCCTCCCCGGCCGACGCCGAGGCCTTCGAAGCCGAGCTCTCCCATATGCTGGTCAACCAGATGGCCGCCCCGAACTCACCACAATGGTTCAACACGGGCCTGGCCTGGGCCTACGGCATCACCGGCCCCGCGCAGGGCCACTTCTACGTCGATCCCGCCGATGGTGAAGTGAAGGCAAGCGCTGACGCGTACTCGCGCCCGGCTCCTCACGCGTGTTTTATCCAGAGCGCCAACGACTCCCTCGTCGAACCGGGCGGCCTCATGGACCTCTGGGTGCGCGAGGCGCGCATCTTCAAGTACGGCTCAGGCACCGGCACGAACTTCTCTCAGGTGCGCGGCGAAGGCGAGCCGCTCTCCGGGGGCGGCACCTCCTCCGGGCTGATGAGCTTCCTGCGCGTGGGCGACCGCGCCGCCGGCGCCATCAAGAGCGGCGGCACCACCCGCCGCGCCGCCAAGATGGTCATCCTCGACATCGACCATCCCGATATCGAGAAGTTCATCACCTGGAAGGCTGACGAGGAGAAAAAGGTCGCCGCCCTGATTGCCGCCGGCTACCCGGCCGATTTCAATGGCGACGCCTACGCCACCGTCTCCGGCCAGAACTCAAACAACTCCGTTCGTGTCTCGGCCGAGTTCCTCGAAGCTGTCGCCAACGACGACGACTGGCATCTGCGCTGGCGCACCGATCCCTCGCACGTCAGCAAGACTATCAAGGCCCGCGACCTTTGGCGCCAGATCGCCGAAGCCGCCTGGCAGTGCGCCGACCCCGGTCTTCAGTTCGACACCACCATCAACGACTGGCACACCTCCCCGGCGGGCGGACGCATCAACGGCAGCAACCCATGCTCCGAGTACATGTTCCTCGATAACACTGCCTGCAACCTGGCCTCGCTCAACCTGCTGAGGTTCCTCGATGTCGAAACCGGCGAATTTGACGTTGACGCGTACAAGCACGCAGTGCGGCTCTGGACGATCGTGCTTGAGATCAGCGTCCTCATGGCGCAGTTCCCCAGCGAAGAGATCGCCCGCCTCTCCTACGACTACCGTACCCTCGGTCTCGGCTACGCCAACCTCGGCACGGTGCTGATGCTGCTCGGCATGCCCTACGACTCGGACCAGGCCCGCGCCTACGCTGGCGCGGTGACGGCCCTCATGACCGGGGAGAGCTACGCGACCTCCGCCGAGCTGGCCAGCCACCTCGGCCCCTTCCCCGAGTTCCCGGCCAACCGCGAGCCAATGTTGCGCGTCATCCGCAACCACCGCCGCGCCATCTACGACGCGCCGGCCGCGGAGTACGAGGAGCTCTCCGTCCTGCCGATGCCGGTCAAGGCCGACCTCGTTCCCGCCGACCTGCTGGAGGCCGCCCGTGAGTCATGGGATCGAGCCCTGGCCGAGGGCGAGCAGCACGGCTATCGCAACGCCCAAACCACACTGCTGGCCCCGACCGGGACCATCGGCCTGCTCATGGACTGCGACACCACCGGCGTCGAACCCGACTTCGCCCTGGTGAAGTTCAAGAAGCTGGCCGGCGGCGGCTACTTCAAGATCGCCAA
This sequence comes from uncultured Chloroflexia bacterium, assembly GCA_963762985.1. GTDB lineage: Bacteria > Chloroflexota > Chloroflexia > Thermomicrobiales > UBA6265 > JACCXM01. The sequence continues at coordinate 525,148 of CAVXMK010000015.1, read as the reverse complement.
CCAGAGCATCGAACCGGCCCTGCGCAACCTCGGTTACGGCGACGACGAGCGGCGCGCCATACTGCAATTCGTGCTGGGGACCATGACCTTCGACGGTGCCCCGCACATCAACCGCCCGTCACTGCTGGAACGTGGCTTCCTCGACAGCGACATCGACAAGATCGAGGCCGCCCTGCCCGGCGTCTTCGAGCTCGGCTTCGCCTTCAACCACTGGGCCCTCGGCGAGGAGGCTCTCGCTCGCGCGGGCATTTCCCTCTCCGAAGCCAGCGAGCCCGGTTTTGACCTCCTGAAGCGCCTCGGCTTCTCCTCCCGCCAGATCGCCGAGGCCAACGAGGCCATCTGCGGCACCATGACGGTCGAGGGCGCGCCCTTCCTGCGCGACGAGCACCTGCCGGTCTTCGACTGTGCCAACAAATGCGGCAAGACCGGCACCCGCTTCATCCACCACATGGGCCACATCACCATGATGAGCGCCGCCCAGAGCTTCCTCTCCGGCGCCATCTCCAAGACGATCAACATGCCGAACGAAGCGACCGTCGAGGACGTGCTCGACGCCTACGAGCAGAGCTGGCGCTATGGCATCAAGGCCATGGCCCTCTACCGCGACGGCTCCAAGCTCAGCCAGCCCCTCTCCTCCAGGAGCAGTTCGTCCGACAAGGAGGACGCGGAAGCCGCTTCGGAGGCCGACATCGAGCGCCGCATCGAGGAGGCCACCGCCGTGGCTGTCGCCGACGCGGTGGCGACGGCCCGCGCGGAGTGGGAACGGGAGCGGAGCGCCTCGGCTCCTGCCGTCGCCCCGGTTGCCGCGACAGCCGCGCCAGTCCGCCGCCGGCTCCCGGCCCGCCGCGGCGGCTTCACCCAGGAAGCCCGCGTCGCCGGCAACAAGGTCTTCCTGCGCACCGGCGAATACGAAGACGGCGCCTTGGGCGAAATCTTCATCGACATGCACAAGGAAGGCGCCGCCTTCCGCTCGATGATCAACTGCTTCGCCATCGCCATCTCCAAGGGCCTGCAGTACGGCGTTCCTTTGGAAGAATTCGTGGAAACCTTCACCTTCACCCGCTTCGAACCACAGGGCATGGTCAGCGGCCACCCGAACATCAAGATGGCCACCTCCATCATCGACTACGTCTTCCGCGTGCTCGGCCTGGAGTATCTCGGCCGCACCGACCTCACCCAGGTTCCGCCCGAACTGGACGAGCCGGAGCAGGAAGACGTGCCAAGCGAAAGCGTTGCGGCGGCTCCGGCCAGTCCCACACAGGGCGCGGGACCGGTTGCTCAGGCCGTCGCCGCTCCTGCCCCGCCCGCGGCCCGCGCCGCCAGGAACGGCAACGGCAGCCACCACGAGGCCAGCCCTGCCGGCACCGCCACCGCGCTCCTGCAATCAACCGCCGTGGTGGACGTCATGACCGCACACCTCTCGGAGATGATGGGCGACGCCCCCTTCTGCGATGTCTGCGGCCACATCACCATCCGCAACGGCGCCTGCTACAAGTGCCTCAACTGCGGCAACAGCCTCGGCTGCTCGTAGCGCTCGCGGGCAACAAACGACAGGGGCCGGCAGATCGCCGGCCCCTGTTCGCATGCGGAATCGCCGTCGCGGATTCGCTGCGGCCCACGCAAAGCCCCTCGCCCTGCGCACAGGGTCGGGTGCCCTCTGGGCGGCGGTTGGGGTGAGGGTTTCTGAGGGGTTGGGGGGTGAGGGCTCACCGCGGCGACACGGCCCTCAATCCACCGACAACGCCGCCGCCCGATCCCGCACCTCAGCAAACGCCACCGTGCTCAAATACCGTTCCCCGGTATCCGGCAGCACCACCACGATCAGCTTGCCCGCGCTCTCGGGCCCGCGCGCCACCTCCCGCGCGGCCGCCGCGGCTGCCCCGCTGGACATGCCCACTCAGCAACCCCTCGGTAACGCATCAGCTCGTGCTGAGCCGCGATCGCCGTCGGCGCGTCGACATGGACGATCTCGTCGTAAATATCTCTATCGAGAACCTCCGGCACGAAGTTGGCGCCGATCCCCTGGATCTTGTGCGGCCCGGACTGCCCGCCCGCCAGGAGCGGCGCCTCGCTCGGCTCGACGGCGACCACCCGCAATATCCGGCTTCAGCCGCTTCAGCACTTGCCCCGCGCCAGTGATCGTCCCGCCCGTGCCGATACCGGCGACGAGAATGTCGATCTCCCCGCCCGTGTCCTCCCACATCTCGACGGCCGTCGTGCGCCGGTGGATCTCGGGGTTGGCCGCGATTCTCGAATTGCTGCGGCATCCAGGCGTTCGGCGTCTCGGCGACGATCTGCTCCGCCCGCTGCACCGCCCCGGACATCCCTTCGGACGCCGGTGTGAGGATAAGCTCCGCCCCGTAACCGAGCAGCAGCACCCGCCGCTCCAGACTCATGCTCTCCGGCATGGTCAGAATCAGCCGGTAGCCCTTCGCCGCCGCCACCCAGGCCAGCGCGATCCCGGTATTGCCGCTCGTCGGCTCGACGATGGTCGTCACACCCGGCTCGATGATGCCCCGCGCCTCGGCGTCCTCGATCATCGCCACGCCGATGCGGTCCTTGACCGAAAATCCGGGGCTGAACGCCTCGAGCTTGCCCACGAGCTGCCCTGGTGCATCCCCGGCAAATCGCGACAAGCGCACCAGCGGGCGTATTACCGATCAGCTCGGTCGCATCATCCGCGATCCCCGGCCGCATACGGCGAGGCGTCAATTCGACATTGAGATCTTCGCTCAGGGCAGCAGTTTCCGTCATGGAAGCAATACTCCTGGTGGGGATTACCGGCAAATCACTACGCAACCAATTGTAGAGTTTTCGATCAACTTTTTCCATCGCGACGGCGCGTCGGATTCGCACGGAATCCGGATGAAAATGCCGACTGCGATTCCTGTCCTGAAAACATCGCCAAGCAACGACAAGTCCCTCTCCCTGCGCACACTCACAGAGGGAGGTACAGGGCGAATCCCCACCCCGACCCGGCTGCCCGGTCGGGAAAAGCCCCTCGCCCTGCGCACAGGGCGAGGGGTTGGGGTGAGGGTTCTCAGAGGTTGTGGTGAGGGTCGTCAGCAGTTGCGGCGAAGGCCATTCGCCAGACGCATGTATTCACCCACAATCCGTATCACTCCCCGTCGGCCACCCCCTCCTCCCTCGGCAACCGCCCGATTTCCACCTGATAGTCGTGCTCGCTGCCCAGCCATGCCGCCCCATCTGCGTAGTGCTCCTTCTTCCAGATGGGGACAATCTCCTTGATCCGCTCGATCGCGTAGCGGCACGCCTCGAACGCGGCATCGCGATGGGGCGACGCCACGCTTATCACCACGCTCGCCTCGCCGACCGATAGCGACCCGATGCGGTGCGCGATGGCCACGTGCTCCACGCCCCACTGCTCACGAATCTCATCCCCGATCTGTGCCAACGTCAATTCGGCCGCCGGAGCATACGCCTCATAGTCCAGATGGGTCACGGTCTTGCCGCGCCCGTGATCGCGCACGGTGCCGATGAACGTCGCAATAGCCCCGGCGCTGGGGTTCGCGACCAATGCTTCCAGCTCCCGCGCGTCGAGCGGCTCGGTCTGGATGCGAAAGTGCTTCGACTCCCCGCCGCTCACGGGTGGAATGAAGGCCACTTCATCACCGTTGCTCAATGGATGGTCGACCGGGACATAGGTCTTGTTGACCATCGGCATCACCATCGGCTTCAGACGCGCCAACCGGGGATGCTCGCAGGCAAGCGCATCGAAGAGGTCGCCAGCCGTCGCGCCCTCCGCAATGCTACGGCGCTCGCTCGATCGCCCCACGATCTCGCGAATCATCGCGAAATAGCGAACTTCGACGTCCATCACCTTGTCCAGGAATGTTCTCGGTAATCGTTGATAGCGGGACCGCGGCTACATCTCGTTGAGGTGAGCCCGCAGCCGCTTCAGCAGCGTCTGCGCGGCGGCGCGGTTCCCTTCCGCCACCGTGCGAAAGACCGTTGCCGACTCGGCGTCTCCGGCCTCTTCGGCATCCCTGGCGTACTCGATCAGCTTCTCCTCGCCCTGCAGCAGATTCCCCACCGTCGTGATGATGTCGTAGACGATATTCGGCACGCCGAATTTCTGCTCACCGGCACCCATGATCGATCGCCTCCTTGTTGGACGTTGCCTGATCCCCGGCCGCGGACACGATCCCACGCCGGGCCGAGGCTCCGATAGTACCAGTGCCACACCGCCGTTGTGACCGGTGTCGGCGCTTCCGCCTCGTGCCTTACGCCTGTCCGCCCACCACCGGACCCGTCAAGAGGGCATCGAGCGTGAACCCCGCGGGCAATTCATCGCTCCCCGCCGGCACCCGAATCAAGGCATTCGCCCCCACCAGCGAAGCCAGCCGGGACGACGATTGAGCGCCGGTGGTCGTCGCCGCCAACCGCCCATCCTCGTCCACCCGCACCACGGCCCGCTGCATCTCTATCCGGTCCGACGGCCGCACGCGGTGGTCGATGCGCACCGGCGCCCGCGGCCGGTCGATCTCGGCCGCGCCCAGCATTTGCTTCAACGCCGGCCGCAAGAACACCTCGAATCCAACCAGAGCCGAAACGGGGTTGCCCGGCAAACTGAAAATCAACGTCTCCCCGGACGTCGCGAAGTTGAACGGCTTGCCCGGCTTCATGAAAACGCGGCGGAAATGCACTTCCGCCAGCTCGGCCAGCAGCGGCTTGATCAGGTCCAGATCGCCCATCGACACGCCGCCGCTGGTGATGACCACGTCGCTCTCCGCGATCCGCTCCACCAGCGCCTGCCGCAGCGCCGCCGCGTCGTCGGGCCCATGCCCGGCCCAGATCACCTCGGCCCCGGCTTCCTGCAAGGCCGCCACCAGACTGAACCGGTTCGAATCCCGGATTTGCCCCGGACCAGGCCGCTCATCGGGCTCAACCAGCTCGTTCCCGGTCGAGAGCACGCTCGCCCGCGGCCGCCGTGTCACCTCCACCGGATCGACACCGAGGCCGGCCAGCAACCCGATCTCGGCTGGCCCGATGATGCCACCCGCCATCAGCACGGTCGATCCCCGGGCCAGGTCGACTCCCACCGGCCGGATGTTTTCCCCCGCCGCCACGTGCTCCTGATGGATCACCACGTGTTCGTCGGCCAGCTCCGTTGATTCCACCGGCACCACCGCATCCGCGCCCCGCGGCACGGGCGCCCCGGTCGTGATCCAGGCGGCGACACCGAGACTGACGTCCAGGTCCTCCACATACCCCGCGGTCTGCCGCCCCACGATCTCCCGCCATGGCGATGGGTCATCAGCGATCACCGCGTAGCCATCCATCGTCGCCGCCGGAAACGGGGGATGGTCTTCGCTGGCGATCAGATCGCGGGCGAGCACGCGCCATGCCGCGTCTCGCAGCCGTACTGATTCACTGGGAAGCGGCTTGACGCGCGCCAGAATGCGCGCCCTGGCTTCATCCGGATGCAGCATTCTATCGGCGTCGGGGTCCACCACCGGTTCAGCGTTGCTCTGTGCGTAAAGGGTCATCTGCTCCCGATTCTCCATGGTGAAGAATGGTACTCCCGGCGCCCCAATGGTGATTCGCACTTGACGATCAGATCGGCGAAAATGGTGAGTATGCCGGGCCGATACGCGTGGTTAATTGACGTGTACCCATGTTTTCTCTACAGTTTCGCCACTCGCCTGCCCTCTGACGTTTGGAATTACCTCTGAAAGCATCATCCGCAATGGCTCCCAAAAGCTCGGCCGCTCCCGAACGAGCGCCGGCCATCCCACCATCATTGGAGCTTCACGCCGGCCCGGCACTGGTGGCCAACGGCGACGAATCCCTGCCGGTGCCGATCCGGGAAGGTCTCGACGCCCTGCTTGAAACGATCGTGGCCCACTCGCCCACCGCGAACCTCGATCTCGTGCAACGAGCCGCCCAACTCGCCATCGAGGCGCACGGCACGGACATGCGCAAATCGGGCGAGCCGTATGTCCTGCACCCCATCGCGGTGGCCACGATCCTGGCCAGAATCCAGCTCGACGCCGAAACCATCGCCGGTGCCCTACTCCACGACGTCATCGAAGACACCCCCGTCACCCTCGACCGCATCGAGGACGAGTTCGGGGAGCGCGTGGCGAAACTCGTCGACGGCGTCACCAAACTCGGCCGCATCCCCTGGAAAGCCGACGACCTCGATACCGCCAGCTCCAGAGAAAAGACGCAACAAGCCGAAAACCTGCGCAAGATGTTCCTGGCCATGGTCGACGACATCGGCGTCGTCCTCATCAAGCTCGCCGACCGGCTCCACAACATGCGCACCCTGGGCGCGCTGCCACCCGAAAAGCAGGCCCGCATCGCCCACCAGACGTTGGAAATCTACGCCCCGCTGGCCAACCGCCTCGGCATCTGGCAGTTCAAGTCCGAACTCGAGGATCTGGCCTTCCGCTACACCAACCCCGTGGCCTACGCCGTCCTGAGCCAGGAGTTCGAGCAGCGCGGCCGGGATACGGCCCCATACATCGAAGACATCAAGAAGGAAATTGCCGAGGCCTTGCAGGAATCGGGCATCGAGGCAGAAATCACCGGCCGCACCAAGCACCTCTACTCCATCTACCGCAAGATGCTCCACAAGCAACGCGCCATCGACGAGATCTACGACGTCATCGGGCTGCGCATCCTGGTCGAAGATCGGAAGGATTGCTACGGCGCCCTGGGCGTCGTCCACGCCCGCTGGCATCCCCTCCCCGGCGAATTCGACGACTACATCGCCACCCCCAAGGACAGCATGTATCAGTCGCTGCATACCGCCGTCGTCGGCCCGGGGGGGCATCCGGTGGAGATTCAGATCCGCACCCGCGAGATGCACCGCATCGCCGAGCACGGGGTGGCCGCCCACTGGCGCTACAAGGAAGGCAGCCGCTCCGACGCCAGGATCGAAGCGAAGGTCGCCTGGCTACGCCAACTCATGGAGTGGCGCGACCAGGTTGCCGACGCCGAAGAGTTCGTCGAATCGCTCAAATCCGACGTCTTCAAGGAGCAAATCTACGTCTTCACCCCGGCCGGCGACATCATCGAGTTGCCGGCCGGGGCAACTCCGGTCGATTTCGCCTACCGCATCCACACCGAGGTCGGCCACCAGTGCGTCGGCGCCAAGGTGAACGACCACCTCGTGCCACTCGACTACAAGCTGCAGAACGGCCAGGTGGTCAAGATCCAGACCAGCCGCAACAAGACCGGCCCGAACCGCGACTGGCTCCTCTCCTCCTCCGAATACGTCACCACCGCCTCGGCCCGGGAGAAGATCCGCCGCTGGTTCCGTAGCCAGGAACGGGACGAAAACATCGCCCAGGGCAAGGAGATCCTCGAACGCGAGCTGCGCCGGCTCAGCGTCGAACCCAAACCGGACGACCTGCTGAAGGCCTTCCCGCAGTATCCCAAGCTCGAAGACCTGCACGCGGCCATCGGCTACGGGGCGATTTCCTCCCAGCGCATCGCGGTGAAACTGACCCAGCAGGACGAGCAGGACATGCTCATCCCCGCCGCGAACATCGAGGCGCCGCGCACGCCGCCGCGCTTGCAGGTCATGGGCGTCGGCGACCTGCTGACGACCCTGGCCACCTGCTGCCGCCCGGTCAACGGAGACAATATCGTCGGCTACGTCACGCGCGGCCGGGGCGTCACCGTCCACCGCGATGATTGCACCAACGTGCTCAACGTCTCCGAGCCGGAGCGCCTCGTGCCGGTCAGCTGGGGCAACCACGGCGAAGCCACTTTCCCCGTGACCGTTCAGGTCAAGGCTTGGGACCGCGTCGGTCTCCTCAAAGATGTCAGCACCGTCCTGGCCGACGAACGGGTGAACATCGTCAGCGTCCTGACCACCACCCACGACGACCGCACCGTCACCCTCTACGCCACGGTCGAGGTCGAAGGCATCGGGCAGCTCAGCACCATCCTGCGCAAACTCGAAGGCGTGCGTGAGGTCTACGAAGTCCGCCGTCAGATCAGCGCCACCCCTACCCGCGCGGCCACACCGTAGTCGATGACGACTCCGTCACCCGATTCCGCCCGTCCCGTGCTCTCCATGGGAGAGATCTTGATCGACTTCATCGTCGCCGACGGCGCCACGTCCCTGGAAACCGCCGAAACGCTCGCCGCCCGAGCCGGTGGCGCCCCGGCGAACGCCGCCGTGGCCCTCGCCCGTTTGGGCGTCCCCGCCGCCTTCTGCGGCGTCGTCGGCGATGACCCTTTCGGCAACAGATTGCGCCGCGAGCTGACGGCCGAAGGTGTTGACGCCGCCCGCCTGCGTCAGACCCGCGACGCGGCAACCACCTTCGCCTACGCCTGGAAAGACAGCCGCGGCGATGGGCACTTCTGGCTCTTGCGCGGAGCCGATACCTTGCTCGATCAGAACGATGTCGAAGCTGCCGCGATCGGTCAGCTCTCGGCGCTCGTCGTCGGTTCGGTGTCACTGGCCGCCCAGCCATCGCGCGATGCGATTAAAGCGGCCGTCGCCCGCGCGCACGGATCTACCGTCCCCGTCGTATTCGACGTCAACTTGCGGCCTGCTCTCTGGCCGGAGTTGGCTGCCGCCCGGCCGATCTGCGAAGCGATCGCCCGCCAATCCCGCCTGGTCAAACTGAGCCTCGATGACGCCCGCGCCCTGTTCGGCGCCGAATGCACACCCGAAAACGCCATCCGCCGCGTGCAGGCGCTCGGACCGGGCTGGGTTGTCCTCACCGATGGCGAACGCGGGTGCTGGTTCTCGGCAGACAGCGCCTCCCCCATCGACGCCGTGCCCGCGTTCGCGGTCGACGCCATCGAACCGACTGGCGCGGGTGACGCGTTCTCCGCGGCGTTGATCGCCCGACTGATCGACGCCTCGTGGGCTCCGCCGACGCGCGACGATGTCCGCTATGCCTCCGCCGCCGGCGCCCTGGCCACCACGCGTCACGGCGCCTGGGAAGGTCTTCCCAACTGGGATCAGCTCAACCAATTCCTCGAGGACCATCGCACTTGATGGTCTTCCGTCGCGGACACGCATTTGAGCGGCTCGCCAACATCGTGTCATTCCGACGTAGGAGGAATCTCGTACTTCGGCGCGTACGGTCGCGGAAAGCGACGAGATTCCTCGTGCCTTGGAGTGACGCGTGGCGCGCTAGCCGCTGCCGTGACATACCCCAGCTCAGGACGGTCTGACCACGGTGCCCTCCCCCTCCGATCCCGTCGCCTTCGCCCTCGCCGGCATTGAAATTCGCTGGTACGCGCTCTTCATGCTCGCCGGCATCATCGCCGGGTTCATCCTGACCCGCGCGCTCGCCGAACGACTCGGGCTCGATGCCGATTGGACCCTCGACGTGGCCCCGTGGATCGTCCTCATCTCGATTCTCGGTGCCAGAGTGTATTATGTCGCTTTGCAGGCCGGGCATTTCGCGTCCCGTCCCTGGGATGCTCTCAATATCCGGCAGGGGGGTCTGTCATTCCACGGCGGCCTGGTGGCCGGGACCGTGACGTTCGCCGTCCTTTGCTGGCGAAACCGACAGCCGTTCCTCGCCTGGACCGACGCCGCCATCCCTGGCGTCGCCCTCGCCCAGACCATCGGCCGCTGGGGCAATTGGGCCAACCAGGAAGCGTTCGGCCTGCCCACGAGCTTGCCCTGGGGTCTGTGGATCGACGTCGACCGCCGCCCGCCGCAGTTCCTGGCCTTTGAGCGATTCCACCCCACGTTTCTCTACGAATCGATCTTCAACCTGGCCAACGCGGTGCTCCTCTCGTGGCTCGCGCTGCGCATACCCCGCTCGTCCTCGTTGCGACACGGAGACGTGTTCGCCGTCTATCTGGTGACGTACGGCGTGGCCCGCTTCCTCATCGAGCGCATCCGCACGGACAGCCTCTACATCGGGCCGCTGCCCGCCGCCTTCTGGCTCAGTTGGCTCCTCATCCTGAGCGGCGTCGTGCTGTTCCTGGTCCTCAGAAACGCTCCCACGCGCGCCCGAGGGGACAGCCTGCGCCGCGTCGATTGACACGCCGGGTCGGCCTTGCTACCCTCCCGCGACTCCGCAAGCCGTCGCGGTGCGGCGGCGAACCAACGTAGTTGCTCGCACACCGCCACCGCGGGAGGCTGGATGATGCCCGTGCGCCGACGCTTTACGGTCCTTATCACACTCATCAGCGTCGTGCTCGGTGGCGCGGCGTGCGGCCGCGCCACCGAAGACCAGATCAACCAGGCGCTGGGCATCACCCCCACGGCGACGATGAGCGCGGAACAGATCGCCTCCGCCACCGAGGCCGCCAGCGCCACCGCCGCCGCGCGGGAACAAGCGCTGAGCTCGCCCGGCGCCGGCGCCCTCGGCGACGTCACCCAGGGTGCGCGCCAGTTCCAGACTTGGTGTTCGGGCTGCCATGGCCCGGGCGGTATCGGCCCCGACATCCGCGCGCCCGGCAGCGTGGGCGCCTCCGTGACCGCCGATTCCCTCCTGCCCCTGGTGCGAGACGGGGAAGGCCATACCCCACCCGGCCCCTACCTGCCCACCGAGATCAGCGACGACCAGATCGCCGACATCGCCGCCTACCTCAACCAGGAAGCCGCCGACTGAACCATCCGCGCCACAGGCACAACTCGTGTCATGCCGAGGAACGAGGCATCTCGACTCAGGGTTGCGTATGTTCGCGGAAGTACGAGGATCCTCGCTGTATAACGGAATGCGGATCAATGCTGTTGCCTCGTCGGACGCCCGCCTCGCGTTCGGCACCTCCCTGCGTACAGGGCTGGGTGCCCTTTGGGCGGCGAGGTAGGGGGTGAAGGGCGGCTACGACAGCACGACTTCGAGGTTCACCCGCATTCACCAACAGCCATCACCAGGGGAACAGCGGTCAGTTCGCCCGCGTCACCAACGACTCCCGAATCGACACAATCTGCGACCTGAGCCCGGCGTCGCTGCCCACCGACCGTTCGATCTGCCGGATACCGTGCAACACGGTGGTGTGATCGCGGCCACCCAGCTCGCTGCCAATCTCCAATAGCGACGCGTCCGTCTCCGCCCGCAGCAGGTACATCGCCACCTGGCGCGGCAGCACGATCTGTTTGGTGCGCGACCGCCCCGAAAGCTCGCTCCGCCCCACCCCGAAGTGATGCAGCACCGCGTCGATGACCTCGTCGCGAGTGACCGTTCTGCGACTCGGCCCCGATCCTGCATCCGTCAGCGCTTCCATGGCCAGGGCCAGCGTGATCGGCTCGCCAGTCAGCTGCGATCTTGCGATGACCTTGTTCAGCGCCCCCTCCAGCTCCCGGATGTTCGTCTGGTCCTTGTGGGCGATGTACTCGGCGACATCCGACGGCAAGTGCAGATTGAGCTCTTCGCCCTTGATACGCAGGATAGCGATCCGCATCTCGTAGTCGGGCAACTGCACGTCCGCAATCAGCCCGCCCTCGAACCGCGAACGGAGCCGCTCTTCGAGCGCGGCAATCGCCTTGGGCGGCTTGTCGCTGGAGATCACGACCTGCTTGCCGCTCTGGTAGAGGGCATTGAAGGTATGGAAGAACTCTTCCTGGGTGCTCTCCTTGCCCGCGATGAACTGGATGTCGTCGATCATCAGCACGTCGATTTCCCGATATCTGGCCCGAAAATCGTCCGTGCGCTGCTGCCTGATCGCGGCGATGAGATCGTTCGTGAACTTCTCGGAGGTAACGTAGGCGACGTGGAGATTCTCGAAGAGTTCCAGCGCGCGATGACCGATGGCATGCAGGAGGTGGGTTTTCCCAAGCCCCACCCCTCCGTAGATGAAGAGCGGGTTGAACTTGCCCCCCGGATGCTCCGCGACCGAGACAGACGCGGCGTGCGTGAAGCGATTCGCCGAACCGATGACATAGGTCCGGAACATGTACCGGGCATTCAGCCCGTGACCTCGGGACGGTGCCAGCGCCATCTGGCGCGGTTTCTCCTGCGTGGCCGCCGGGGAGGCCACCGCATCCTGCGGCCGGCGTCGCTGCTCGCGTCCAGGCGTTTCGGGCCGGCCGCCGTTGGACTGCATGGACTCAAGATGCGTCTGACTGCCCCTGGGAGCCGCGGCCGAAATCTCGGCCTGGAATGACGCGCTGACAGGACGTCCAATCCGCTGGGACAGGGCCCGCTCGATCTCCCGGGCAAACTTGCGCTGCAGGGTCTCCGCCGTGACCCGGTCGGCCACCTCGATCGTCGCCACATCCGCCGCGTACCCGGCCAGCCGCGTTTGGCGCAGCCACTCGAAGCCGCTGGCGGGCAGCGATTGTTGCAGATCAGCCAGCACGGCGCGCCAGAGCAGGCCGGCATCGACCTGAATCGGCGTCCCCGGGTCCGATCGTTGCACGCGACTCCCCTGAGGCCCTGTTCGTGCGGGATGTACGGACACTCGCCGCGATGCTAACACCGCCACGCGCACGACGCAACTATGGCGACCGTCGAGGGCGACTTCAAGAAGCCGGGCAACGCCATGAAGACTACTTGCCCCCAGATCTGCTTCCCTCGGGGTGAGGAGCGCAGAGCACGCCGCAGGCAAGCACCAAAGCCCCCCACTCTCGTGGGGTACGAGAGCCAGGTGGACTCTGGGCGGCAGTTGCGGCGAGGGCACGCCCGACCGCCACACTTCGCGTAGAGTTCTTGCATCGAATTGGCCGTCCTACTGCACGCCGAGCCACCACGCATGAGGGAGAGACCGTGGACTTCACATTCAAGACCGGCGACCCGGTGAACACCGAAACCGACGCACTCATCGTTCCCGTGGCATCGGGCGCGGCTGGTCCTGACCTGAGTGCTGTGGCTTCGGCAGTGGACTCCCGGCTTTCCGGCGAATTACTTCGGCTCGCGACAGATGCGCGTTTAACCGGCCGCGCCGGCACATCCTTGGTAGTACCGACACTCGGCCAATTGCCAGCCAGACGCATCGTGCTATCCGGCGTCGGCTCCGTCGATTCGCTGAGCGAGGATACTCTCATGCGCGCGGCCGGCGCGGCCGTTCGCGCGGCCAGGGACGCTGGCGCCAGCCGCGTTGCCTTCTCTCTGCCAGACGCGGATTGGAACATGGACCAATCCTCGGCCATGGAGGCAAGCGCCGTCGGCGCTGCCCTGGCTCTGTATCGATTCGATCACTATCGCGGCGCGGCGTCCCCGAACGCGGCCAACGGTCGCCGCGTGGACTCGATCGCCTTCGTCGATCCCCAGCTTCCCGAGGAGGATGCACGGCGCGCGCTCAGCCGGGCGGAGGCCATCGCGCGGGGCGTTGCCATCACGAGAGACCTGGGCAACGAACCGGCATCGACGCTGACTCCGCAAGTCCTCGCCGAGCGCGCCCAGGCCATCGCCGACTCGTCCGGACTCGAGATCGAAATCCTGGGACCAGAGGGGTTGGCGGAGATTGGCGCCGCGGCGACCCTCGCCGTCGGCGGCGGCAGCACCAACGGCCCCCGCATGATCCGGCTCCGCTACCGCCCCGAGGGCCAGCTGGCGAGTGAACGGGTCACGGGACTGGTCGGTAAAGCCATCACCTTCGACACCGGCGGCTACTCGATCAAACCTTACGAAGGCATGCTCCACATGAAGGGCGACATGGCCGGCGGCGCGGCCGTGATCGGCGCCATGTCCGCCCTCCGCTACCTCGGTGTCGGCCACGTCGTCGAGGCAACAGTCTGCGCCGCGGAGAACATGATCTCCGGCGATGCCTTTCGCCCCGGCGACGTGCTCCTGGGCATGAACGGCGTCACCATGGAGATTCTCTCCACCGACGCCGAAGGCCGCCTCGTGCTCGCCGATGGCCTGGTCGACACCGCGCGCCGCGGCGCGACCGAGCTGATCGATCTCGCCACCCTCACCGGCGCGGCGGTCGTCGCCCTCGGCAACGGCACCACCGCCCTCTTCGCCAGCGACGACGCCCTCGCCGACCGTCTCCTCGACGCGGCCAACATCGCCGGCGAGCGCATGTGGCGCATGCCCCTCATCGACGAGCTGGAGCAGCAGATCGAAGGCGACGTCGCCGACATCAAGAACAGCGGCGGCCGCGCCGGCGGCGCCATCACCGCCGCCCTCTTCCTCCGCCACTTCCGGGAGGATCTCCCCTGGGCCCACCTCGACATCGCCGGCTCAAACCGTCAGGACAAGCCCGGCCCCCTCGGCCCCAAAGGCGCCACCGGCGTCGGCGTCCGCACCCTGCTCCAATACCTGACGGCAGACTGAAGCGTTCTGAGCACGTCAACCCATCCCAGGCGTCATGTTGCAAGTGAACGATGTGAAGCATCTCGGCCCAGCACCCACGAGCTTGCCGATAGCAGAGTTGCTTCGCTGAAACGCCGTGATCCGATGATGACGCAGCCCCTCCAGCGCCCTTCAGGGTGCTTCCGTTCGGCAGCCTGGTCCTTTAGGGCCAGGCGATGGCGGCAGCACCATTCACGGTTGGCTCCCCCGTTGGCGTAACAATCCAACTGCTTCCCTCGGTGAGGGTTCTCAGCATCACCCCGCGTTCAGCCGCGCAAATATGGTGCATGCCGGCCGCCTCAAAACTCCGCCCTGAAGATGATCCACGCACTCGGTAACGTCAGCAGGATCGACAGGATCAGCACGATCGCGAACGACACCTTTTCCCGCCGATATCCACCGCTGGTGAAGTCGATCGTCATCACCCGAATGCCATTCAACGTGTGGTAAACGACCGCGCCCACGAGCAGGATCTCCATCGGAATCAACACCGGGTGTGCGTAGAACTCCACCGACGCATCGTAGATGTTGCGTCCCAGCCCGATGAGCGCGATGTCAATGATGTGAATGAGGAGAAAGAAAAGAATGCCGATTCCAGCGGCGCGATGGAGGACCCAGGCGTATTGCCCCGGACCACCGGTATACACCGGCATCTGACCGCGGAACAGCGAGCGGACGACCCAGATCACCAGCAACGCGATCGACACGTACGTCACGACCGCAAAGACGTACAACGAAAGTCCGATGACTTCGGCGATCCACATCGCATCGGAGAGCGGACCCGTGTTGGCCTCCGCCGCCGCGGCGTCGAAGGAGAAGATCGTCACCGTCCCCAGGGCGAAAAAGACGATACCGAGGGCCCACATCACCCCCAGCCCGGCCGTTCGCGCCGCGGGGACGCGCAGGTAATCCTGGATCGAATAGCGCAACCCGAGCACCCCATGCCATAGCGCCAGCATGAGCAGCAGCCAGTCGAACGTCCGCCAGAGGGGATTTGCCCAGCGCGCCGTGACGAAGGAAAATGTCGTCTCCGATGGCACGTTCAGGTAGTGCGTGACGAACAGGTGCCCGCCCACCAGGACGATGAGCAACACCCCGGACACCCGCATGAAGTACCAGATGAGCCGCTCCACTCCCGGAATCGCGATTCCTGCGCCGCCCACCGATCGGCTCTCCGCGGATGCCACCAGGACGCCCTTTCTCTCACCACGACGGGAACCCCAACGGGGGGTCCCGGTACTCGGAATTGTACGACTCGTTCACCCTTGCTCCGCGGGTCCAGAGGCGAAGCCGAGCGATCCGAAGGCTCACCGCCCCGGGGCATCGGACTCGCCGCCTCGATTCCAGACCCCTGAGCGACCGCCTTCCTTATGCTCCAACCGGATGCCCTCGATCACCATCCCCCGATCGACCGCCTTCAGCATGTCGTAAATCGTCAGGGCCGCCGTGGCCACCGCCGTCAGCGCTTCCATCTCCACCCCGGTGCGCCCCCGCGTCGCCACCTCGGCCTGAATGTGCACCTCCACATCTCGCACCTCGAACGACACATCGATGCGCGTCAGCATCAGCGGGTGGCACATGGGCACCAGATCCGGGGTCCGCTTGGCGCCCATCACCGCCGCCACCTGGGCCACGGCCAGCACGTCCCCTTTCGCCGCCCTCCCCTGCCGAATCAGCTCGACCGTCTCCGGCCGCATCACCACCCGCCCGGAGGCGACAGCGACCCGCTCCGTCTCGTCTTTCCTCCCCACGTCAACCATCCGCGCCCGCCCCGCGCGGTCGAAGTGTGTGAGTGAATTCGCCTGAGTTGGCTCGTCAACCATGTCCTGTCCTTTGCTGGTGTGGCAACCTACTCGTCTCGGCACGTGTCGTTCATCCTTGGCAAGATACGGCAAGACGACAGTTGGTAAGGAGGAAACCAGCATGGAACAATTACCCACCACCGAGCTCGATCGCGTCCTGCGCGCCGTGGACGACCGCGCCGACGAAATCGTCGCCTTCGCCGCCGAGCTGATCCGGCAACCGTCCGTCAACCCCGACCTGGAACCGAACGAACTGGCAGAACGCCCGGCCCAGGACTGGCTGCGCGATCAACTCCGCGCCTCTGGTGCATTCGACACCGTCGATAGCTGGGAAGTCGCCGCGGGGAGACCGAACGTCGTCGCCGTGAAAAACGGCGCGGGCGGAGGCCGCTCGCTGACCTGGTCTGCCCACACCGACGTCGTCCCGGTCACGCCAGAGCAAGCCGAGCAGTGGAGCGGCGCCGGACCGTTCTCCGGCGAGGTGCGCGACGGCAAGCTCTGGGGCCGCGGCGCCTCGGACATGAAGGGCGCCATCGCCGCCTACGTCATGGCCACCCGCATCCTGCACGACCAGGGCATCACCCTGAACGGCGATGTCCTCCTCGCCCAGGCCAGTGGCGAAGAATCGGGCCGGCGCGACATCGGCTGCAACACCATCCTCGAACGCGGCTATCGCACCGATCTCGCCATTTTTCCCGAGCCCTCCAATTTTCGCATCTACCCCACCGCCAAGGGCGAGCTCTATTTCCGTCTCACCGTCCCCGGCAAATCAACCCACATCTGCAACCGCAACCTCGTCGCCCAGGCGCTACCCCACGGGGTCGAGCGGCCAGGCGTGAGCGCCATCGACAACATGCTCAAGTACCAGCTCGCCTTCCTGGAGCTGGAGCGGCAGTGGCTCCTCTGGCGCACCCACCCGAACGTCGATCCCGGCGGGATGTACATCAACATCAACACTCTGCAGGCCGGCACCTCGATCACCTCGATCCCCGACTCCTGCGACGCGACCGGATCGCTCCTCTTCTACCCCGATCTCACCGCCGACGAAGTCATGGACGAAATCCGGGCCACGGTCGATCGCGTCACGGCAGGCGACTATTGGCTGCGCGATCACCCACCCGTGCTCGATCTGCCCCTGGACGCCTCCTCGGCAGCCCCGTGGGTGAAGGAACCCGTCAACATGCCGTTCGACCACCCCGGCGTGCTCACCATCGCCAGCGCCCTGGAAACCGTCTCCAACCGGGAACCCATTGTCGAAACCTCACCCTTCGTCTGCGATGCCAACTTCTGGTTCCCCCTCGGCCAACCCTCCCTCATTTTCGGCCTCGGCGACCCAAGCTGGGGCATCCACGGCACCAACGAATACCTCCCCGTCGCCGACCTCATCGAAGCAACAAAACTTTTCGCCGCCATCACCATGGCTTGGTGCGGCGTGGACAAAGCATGAACTTCGCGGCAAGTCCCCCGCTCCGTGGGGCATGGGAGAGGAGGACCAAAGCGCCGTGCGCAAATGATGTCATTCCGAGCGGCAGCGAGGAATCTCGACGCAACGGACAGGCGTGGTCGGGAACGCCGAGATGCCTTGTTCCTGTGCAGACCGGGGACATGGGTAACAGACGTTCGGAGACATGGGTAACACCTGATGCGGCATGCTGGACCTCGGAAAGGAGGGCGCCAGGATGCCGTGGCAGGAGAGCAGCAGCATGGAGTTGCGGCAGGAATTCGTGGCCTTTGCCGGCCAGGAGGGGGCCAACATCGCGGCGCTGTGTCGGTCCTTCGGCATCAGCCGCAAGACCGGGTACAAGTGGCTGACGCGGGTCGCCGCGGGGGAGACGCGCCTGGCCGACCGCAGCCGCCGCCCCCACACGGCACCTCGGACCACGCCGCCGGACGTGGAAGCGGTCGTGCTGGCCACGCGCGAGGAGCACCCGGCGTGGGGCGGGCGCAAGCTGCACCATGCCCTCGCGCGCGAGGGCATGGTGCAGCCCCCCGCGCCGAGCACCATCACCGCCATCCTGCGCCGCCACGGTCAGCTCGCCGCCGAGCCGCCCCCGCGCGACTTCGTCCGCTTCGAGCACCCGGCCCCGAACGAGTTGTGGCAACTGGATTTCATGGGGCACCGGGCGCTGGGTGCCGACCGGGTCCACCCGATGACGCTGCTCGACGACCACTCCCGCTTCGCCCTGGCGGTGGCGGCCTGCGCCAACGAGCAGCACGGTACGGTGCAGGACCGGTTGACGGCGGTCTTTCGCCGCTATGGCCTGCCGCGCTTCCTGCTGACCGACAATGGCGCGCCCTGGGCTCCGGCCGGCGAGGTGACGGGGCTGACCCGGCTGGAAGCGTGGTGGCTGCACCTGGGCATCGACCCCTGGCACGGCCAGCCGTCTCACCCCCAGACCCAAGGCAAGGTCGAACGCTTCCACGGCACGATCGCCGCCGAGATCTTCGCCCAGCGCGTCTTGCCCGACCTGGCCGCCGCCCAGACCGCCTTCGACACTTTTCGGGCCAACTACAACCATGCCCGGCCGCACGAAGCGCTGGACTATGCCGTGCCCGCCGAGCGCTACCAGCCCAGTCCCCGCCCCTTCGCCGAGACCCTGCCGGAGATCGGCTACGGCCCGGACGATGTGGTGCGTCTCGTCACCGCGCATGGCTCCATCCAGTGGCAAGGGCGCCGCGTCTTCGTCAGCCGCGGCTTGGTCGGCAAGCCGGTGGGGGTGCGCCCCACCGCCGAAGACGGGGTCTGGCACGTCTATTTCTGTCATCGCCGTGTCGCCAGCATCGACCGGCGCAGCCCGGAGAAGGTGTAACCTAGGTCCCCGCACACCTGTCACCTCTCTCTCCGGTCTGCACACTCCGTCGGCATGACACGACTTCGGCACGCTGCTGAAGGAGTTGAGGACTCGACGCTGCAAATCGCCGAGGGATGGTTCTGCTCCAGCGTCAGCGCCCCGCCGGGGAGAGCCCGGGACGGACCGGGACCGCCGCCCCCGGGGGCGCCTGTCCCGGTTCGAGCGATGCCGCGGCGCGGCGTGGCCAGGAGCAGGCGGCGGGCAATGGCGTCAAACCTCTGATTGTCCACGCGAAACCACCTTACTCATCCGCGAGGGGTGGCGCGGCGGAGCCGCCGCCAAGCGATGCAGCCGCAGTGCTGGCTGCTCGGGGCGCTTCCTCAGACTGCAGTACAGCTGCCATTCTGGCAGTGGAACCCCGGGCAGCAGGGGGTCGATGGAGCCCCGAAATTCCCCCGCAGCCGGCGCCTTCCACGCCGCAGCATCGCTTGGCGCCGCCGAGGGGGTCGCACCCAGTCGTGCCGTTCCCGTACTGGCAGCAGTCGCTGGCGTCGGGGCACGGTTGAGGACGGGATCGCACCGCCACCCGGCCCGTCGGCAGCGATGGCGAACGGCTCCCACCACGGTCCCCGTAGAGGAGCGCGATGGACGTCACCGCGTTCGTCACTCTGGGCCAACCGTCACCGAGGCTGCTCCGCGGTATCTTGTTGACAAACAAACGATCAGCCACCATTATGTCCGCAGTGACGAACTGATGAAGTTTTAAGTAGCCGGCGATTGCCAGCGCCCTGTCTCTCCCGGCGGTTCTGGCTAAGGACTTCCCCACCCTGGTCGGGGGCAAAGATTAGCTCGCTTGCGACCACCTCACATTGGTCGACTTCAATGCCGCACAGGGTGAGCGATGGGCACGTTCGAGATCACCGTCGAACGCCGGACGGAGAAGGGATGGCCCGTCGTCGTCGAGCGAACGCGTTCGGGCAACACGTTCCGGGTGCGGACCGAGGGGTTCATGGTTCTCGGACCCGAACCACGGAGCGAGCTGCGGGCTCTCTCGCTAGACCCGAGGGCGTACGGCACGGTCCTGGGGCGGGCCCTCTTCCGCGACGGGGTGCGCGACGCGTTTGCCCGCGCGCGCGCCGAGGCCGACGGCGGCGACCGGCTGCGGGTGCTGCTCACTGTCGAGGACGCTGACCTTCGCCCCCTGCGTTGGGAACGGCTGTGCGCCCCGTTCGGCGACCGCTGGGATCTCCTGGCCCTCAACCAAGAGGTCCCCTTCTCGCTATACCTGCCGTCGGTGGCCGACCGCCGCTTCCCACCCATCGGCCGGCGCGACCTGCGCGCCCTCGTCGTCGCGGCGGGCCCCGCCGACCTCGCGGCCTACCGCTTGGCGCCGTTCGACGTGGCCGCCGCAGTGGCCGGGGTGCGGGAAGCGCTCGGCGCCATCCCCAGCGCCGTCCTCGCCACCTCGGGGGCGGAATCCGTCCCGGAGGCTATCGGGCCGGCAACGCTGGACGCGCTGAGCGAGCAGATCACGGCCGGGAACTACACCTTGCTCCACGTCGTCGGCCACGGCTCGGTCGGGGGCGACGGCGAGACTCGGCTCTACCTGGCGAAAGAGGATGGCTCGGTCGACGCCGTCACCGGGGCGCGGCTGCTGGAGCGGCTGGGGCGGCTCGGCGCGTTGCCCCGCTTCGCGTTCCTGTCGGCGTGCGAAACCGCCAGCACGGGCACCGAAGCGGCCGGGGGTCTCGGCGGCCTGGCGCAGCGGCTGGTGCGCGAGCTGGGCATGCCGGCGGTGGTAGCCATGACCGACCAGGTCACCGTCGCCACTGCCACCGCGCTGGCGGCCAGGTTCTACGAGCGGCTGCGCGCGCACGGGCACCCGGACCTTGCCCTGGTGGAGGCCACCGCGGGGTTGGCCGAGCGCGGAGATGTCGTCGTCCCGGCCCTCTACGGCCGGCTCGGCGGGCAGTCGCTGTTCAGCGACGCGGTGCGGCCGCTTCCGGAACTGACCCCGACCGAGGTCGCCGACGGCCTCGACCGCGCCGAACCGTTGCTCGCCGAGCGGGCGCCCGTGCTGGTCCCCGACGCGGAATCGGGCGACGGCAGGCGGCCCGGCTTCGCGTCGTCGGCGCATCGCCTGCGCGGCACGCTCGGGGCCGACCCGGCGCAGCTGAGCGACGCCGCCCGGGCCGAGCGCGATCGAGCGCTGGCGGAGGTGGACGCCACCTGCACGGAAGCGCTCGACCTCGGCTTCGCCGCGCTGGCGCTGGGCCAAGAGCCCCCCGCCTACGACGCCCGCTGCCCATTCCGGGGCCTCTACCCGTTCCGTGCCGAGGACCGCGACTTCTTCTTCAGCCGCGAAGCGCTGGTCGGCGAGCTGCTCGGCAGGCTGGCCGGCCACCCCTTCCTGCCGGTCCTTGGGGCCTCCGGCAGCGGCAAGTCGTCGCTGGTGCTGGCCGGCCTCGTCCCCCTGTGGTGGGCGGCGGTCGGTCAGTCAACCGAGGGGGCGCCCGCACCCGACATGCGTCCCGGGCACGACCCCGACGCGCAGCTGGACGCCGCGTTGGCGCGACTCGCCGATTCGCCCTCGCCGCTCGTGGTCGACCAGTTCGAGGAGGTGTTCACCCTCTGCCGCGACGAGGGCAAGCGGACCGCCTTTTTCGAACGACTGCTGGCGGCGACCGAGGAACGGCCGGTGGTGCTGACGATGCGGGCCGACTTCTGGGGCCACTGCGCGCCCTACCCGGCGCTGCGCGCCGCCATGCAGGAGCACCAGCGGCTGGTGCCGCCCATGGCGGCGAAAGAACTGCGCGGGGCCATGGAACAACAGGCGGCGGCGGTGGGCCTCCGCTTCGAGGCGGACGTGAGTCTCGAGATCCTGGACGACGCGGGAGACGAGCCGGGCGCGATGGCGCTGCTGCAGCACGCGCTGCTCGAGCTGTGGAACCGGCGGCACGGCCGCTGGCTGACGGCGGAGGAGTACCGGGCGACGGGGCGGGTCCAGCAGGCCATCGCCCGCACGGCCGACGCGTTGTACCTGGGGCTGCCCGCAAACCAGCAGGCTCGCGTACGCGACATCTTCGTCCGGCTGGCCCAACTCGGCGAAGGCGGGACGCCCGAGGATGTGGGCCGAGACACGCGGCGAAGGGCCGAGCTGCGGGAGTTGGTGCCTGACCGGGGCGACGCCGAAGCGACCGTGGCCCTCGTGGCCCGTCTCGCCGACGCGCACCTAGTCGTCACGAGCCGCAACGAGGCGACCGGGCGCGAGGAGGTGGAGGTGGCGCACGAGGCGCTCATCCGCCATTGGGGCCGCTTGCGCGAGTGGTTGACGCGGGACCGGGCAGAGCTTCGGCTGCGCCAGGAACTCGGTTGGGCGGCGCGGGAGTGGGAACGGCGGGGGCGGGACGAGAGCTCCCTCGTCCACTGGGGCCCGAGGCTCGACGAGGCCTCGCCGCTCACAGCCAGGTTCGGGCTGAACGCACTCGAGCGGACCTACCTCGACGCCTGCCGCTCGCGCGAGGCGGCCCGGGAGCGGTCGCGCTACCTGGGTCAGGCGGCGGGCGGCGCGGTCGGCGCGGGGCTTGGTTACGCCGGCGCCTTCGGGTTGAACGCTTGGGCGATGTCGTTCGACCTCACCGCGACGTTGATCGTGACGTCTTCAAGTTTTCCGATCGGAGCGATGGTCGGATTATTCATCGGCATCGGTTTGTGGTTACTGCGACGAGACGTCGCACAACGAGCCGCCGGCGCCACGGTCATCGGCGCGATCTCGGGCAGCTCGGCGTTCTGGTTCTACTTGGCATTTGTGTCAAGTCCATCAACGCCAGTGCCGCTGGAAAAGGTGGTCGCCGGAGGCCTGCTCGGCGCCGGCATCGGTTTTGGCGCGGCATTTTCCCAGGGAAGGTCCGCGCCCGTCGGCTTGTTGGCAATCGTGCTGTGCAGCCTCCTCGGCACGATCCTGTTCACCCTGATCGGGAGTGTGCCGTGGAGTCTGCTCTACACGGCAGCTGCGGGGCTGCTGCTGGGAGGCCTGACGGGCCTTGGGTTCCAGGCCACGGCCGTCCGACCTCACGGCAAGTCATTCGGCGTTGCGGCTTCATAGGGGCGCCTGACCATGACCATGTACGCAGTTCGTCGTCTGATCCACTGGGCAAGCATGTTGGCGCCAATCGTCGCCTTTGCCCTCCTCGCGCCAACCTGGTCGCCCGTGCCCCGCCACCACGTTTCCGCCGCGCTGGTCGCCCAATCGGAAAGGTTGAGCGTGCGCGTGCCCCTTCGCGCCGCGGGGGACGGCGAGGTCCACGGCGACGCCATCCTTTCCCCGAGCGCCGGGACAACCGTCGTCTGGATCAGGATGCTGTGGGCCGCGCCCTATTCCGCTTCGATCGCGGAGGGCACGTGCGATCTGCAGGGCTGGACTCCGGTCCATGCCCTGGACGGGATCGACGTGTCCGGCGAGAGCGAGTCCACCGCCGCCGTCCCCCTGGCCGCACTCCTCGACGAGCCCTACGTGGTCGCCGTGCACGAGAGCGCGGAGAACGGTGGCATGCTCATCGCCTGCGGCGAGATCGATGCAAGCAGCCAAGTGGCGTTGACCGACGAGCCGGACTTGACGGCGTTCGCCGTCGACGTGACCCATCGGCGGCTCGGGAGTGACGCGGAACTGGTGTCGCTTGAGGAGCGGCGAGTCGTTGACGTCGGCGACGCGGTCGACGTCAACTCAGCCGGCGAAGGCTGGCTGAACTTCGCCGACTACCTTCTCGTCCGGATCTTCCGGAACTCCGAGGTGTCCATCGCGTTCGCGTCGGAGGCCGCGCCGGATGCCCCCCCGGTGGTCGCGGTGGAGCTTGAGCTCGGCCCCGTCTTTGGCTCGCTGTCCGAGGCGCAGGTCAGGACGGGGCAGCGGCTGACTGTGAGCGCGAAGGGAGCCGTGATCACCGCTACGGGCACGCGGTTCTGGGTCTATTCCGATCCCGCTTCGGCAATCGCGTGGGTGGTGGCCACGCGCGACGAGGTGGAGGTGGCCGCCGCCGGCCGGACCGTGACCGTGCCGGCCGGTTGGCAGACGTGGGTCGAACCGGGTCAGCCGCCGAGGCCGCCGGTACCGGCCACCCGAGCAGCCGTCGAAGCCAGATTTCCAGGGATATTCCCGGCTTTGCAAGAATTGACCGGCGGCGCGTTGCGAGACGAAGTGATCCTCAAACCGAAAGAGTGCAGGCTCACCTCGGCGTCCGCAGTAAATCTCCGCGATAGTCCCGCCGCCACGGCCCAGGTCCTGGAGACGCTGCCGGCCGGGACCCGGTTCGAGGCGGCCGACTGGTCGGAGGGCCTCGACTGGGCTTACGGACTCGGCCTCACCCGCCCTGGCTGGGTGCCCGCCGACTTCCTCGCCTGCACTTACCCGCCGTCGTGGGGGCCGTCGCCGCCAACGCCCGCGCCGCCCACCACACCACCCACCCCGGCGCCCCCGACGCTCGCGCCTCCCCCGCCGACCGTGACGCCGATTCCTCCTCCCACCAACCCCCCGATCCCGACCCCGACGGTTGATCCGGACAGGGACGGCGACGGCGTACCAGATGGGGTGGACAACTGCCCTGACGTGGCCAATGCCGACCAGACCGATACCAATGAGGACGGCGTCGGGGACGCGTGCGAGCCGGATCGGGACGGAGACGGCGTCCCCGACGTGAACGACAACTGCCTCGATCTGCAGAACCCTGACCAACTCGACCTCGACCAGGACGGCATCGGGGACGCGTGCGACCCCGATCGAGATGGCGACGGCGTTTCCTACCCACCGGACAATTGCCCGGATGTGCCCAACTCCGATCAGTCCGACGCCGACGTGGACGGGCTCGGCGACGTCTGCGATCCGACCCCGTGGCCCGACGCGGACAGCGACGGCGTCCCGGACGGTGCTCCGGACAACTGTGTCAACGTCCACAACCCCGATCAAGCGGACAGCGACTTGGACGGCTTCGGCGACGCGTGCGACCCGCCCGACCCCGAGGAACCAAGTCTCCCTGATATCGAGGAACCCGAAGCCGCCGATCCCGACGGCCAGGAAGTCGCTCCAGGCGGGTCTGGTGATGAGGTGGAATGATCTTTCAAACGCGGCGAACGCAGCTCGGGTCGGCGGTTGCGACACGTATGTTTCTTCCGAGATCGAAATGGGTCCGGATCAGGCCTGCGATGAACGATCTCTCCGTCGCCTCGGAGGCACGTTTGCAGAAGCGGTGCGGAGAACTGGCAGCATATCCGGCTCTAGCCGCCATGCTCCGGTCGAATTCATCCACCGTCAAGAGCGGCACGACCAGATCCTGACCTCCATGTTCCCTCCATGGGGGTCGTGGGCTGCGCCCATTCGTAACTGCCTCCTATGCCGCCTTCCGGATCGCCCACTCCACCCGCACGGTGCTGGCGTGCTGTACAGGTCTTGACTTCCGCCTCCAGATCGTTCGGGTCGGCGTAGGTGGCCTGCAGCACGTTTGTCCACGTCGGCGGTACCGCCCACGGCCTTAAAGGCCGCCGTCATCGTGGCTCAGGCCGGTGCCGTACGGGCAGGTGAGGCGTGCATCCCCGAAACAACGGCGCGGGCAAAAGGTCGATCGCGCCGCCAAGCATGAAATGCGTCTCAGCGGCTCGGCGAAACTACATTCATGCTGGTCGTTCCGTTGCGCCGGGAGAGGCGTTATGAATCCCAGATTGCCGCGGTGGTTTTGGCGTTGCGACGGTCTCCGGAATGCCCGTCCTGTGCGACGTCAAGCAGGCTGGGACCCGCGAGATCTCGTTCGATTCACGATCCAGAGTCGCTGCATGATTTGAGCGAAGCCGCAACTTTTCATGCTCAGTGTGCCGGCGTGCTGGCCCCCACCCCCTGCCCGCAGAGCCATGCTCCCGGCAGCCGTTTAGAGTGGCGTAGGCACGTCGGGGCGGGGTGCAGACGGCGACGTCCTGGCTTGGCGTCGACGGCGCGGACCGCGCACCCTCCGCCTTTGTCCAGAACCTCGACTCGCTCCGGATACTGTCTACAGCCGCCACCAAGCCGCCGCAGCCCGAGCCGACCAGCGCTCCCCGTCATGTCGGCATTCCACTGGCAGCCCGAAGCAGGCGCTGAGGTTCCTGCTGGTCAACGCCTCGCCAATGGGGCCTGCCGCCACGACCCGCCCCCCGCGCAACAGCAACGCGTGGGTCGCGTTCGGCGGAATCTCCTCCAGGTGATGCGTCACCAGCACCGAAGTCAGATCCGGCTGCTCCCCGCTCAACCGGTCGAGCGCGGCGATAAGCGCCTCCCGCGCCGCCAGATCGAGCCCCACCGCCGGCTCGTCAAGCAGCAAGAGTCGCGGTTGGGCAATCAGGGCCCGGGCGATGCGAACCCGGCCCCGCTCGCCCTGCGAGCACGTCGCAATCTCCCGCTCGGCGAGGTCAGAGCACCCGAGAAGGGCCAGTATCTCGCGCGCCCTGGCACGGTCGGCCGCGGAGTACGTCCACCACAACGGCCGGAGCGTCGCGCCGATCCCGGTGAGCACGACCTCCTCGACCGTCAGCCAGTCGATCACCGCCCCACCCGCATCGACGTAGCCGATCTGCGTGCGCAACGCGGGCATGTCGACGCGCCCAAGCATCTTGCCCAGCACTGATACGTGGCCCCGGCTTGGGTGCCGCAGTGCCCCAGCCAGGGAAAGCAGGGTGCTTTTGCCGGAGCCGTTCGGGCCGATCAGCGCCCAACGCTCCCCCGGCCGCACCGTCCAGTCGATATCACGCAGGATGTCGACACCCTGCGGCGTCCAGATACTGACCGCGTCGAACGCCAACGATGTCGATTCGGCGCCGGTGCAGGGTGTGGCAAGATTCGGCTCGGTTCTCACGACAGCCGCGTCACCGGATTCACCAGCGATCCGATGCCCGCGATGTCGATGCTGACCTCGTCACCGTCCTGAAGCGTGAACTCCAGCGGCGGCACGATCCCCGTGCCCGTCATCAGAAAGACGCCCGCCGGAAACTCGTTCGCTCTGAACAGATAGTCGCGCAGATCGTCGAAGGTGCGGTGCATGCGCGCGGTGGAGGTTGCATCCTGGAACAAAACCTCCCCGGCCCGGCGAATGGTGAGATCGATTGCCAGGTCCGAGGGGTCGTCCAGTTCATCGACCGTCATCACGACCGGACCCAGCGCGGCGCACCGCGAGTACATCTTGGCCTGCGGCAGATACAGCGGGTTCTCGCCTTCGATCGATCGCGACGAAACGTCGTTACCGATGGTGTACCCGACCACCTCACCGCGCGAGTTCATCAGCAGCGCCAGCTCCGGTTCGGGCACGTCCCACCCGGAGTCGGCCCGGATCGCGATCGGTTCCCCAGGCCCGGAAACGCGGTGCGGCGTGGCCTTCAGAAACAATTCGGGCCGGTCGGCATCGTACACCCGGTCGTAGACATCCTTCTGCGCCGATTCCTCCATCCGCGCATCGCGCGAGCGCAGATAGGTCACGCCTGCCGCCCAGACCTCTTGCTCGTCAATCGGGGCTCGCAAGGCATCCGCTTCGAGATTCACCCGCGGATTGGCGGCGTCCTTCGCGCGGCCCAGCGCAGCCAGCAAATCGCCCACCGGCATCTGCAAAGCGGCCGTCAGGGACGGTGGTACGCCTACGCCCGCGAGCTCGACGACCTCCATGCCGTCGGTCCAGCCGAACCTCGGATCACTTGATCCGCCCGCGACGAAATAGCACAGCGACACGATTCCTCCCTTATTTCCCCGCGAATCCAGGCCAGTTGTGCCTCAGGGTAGTGAACGCGTGAATGCGGCCGTGTCGCCAGCAGGATGTCCCCATCCGTCCCATGCGTTCCATGCGATCACCCACCCCTCACGAGTGGCCCGCGCTCCGGGCGTGGCGTTGCAGGCGATCGAGAATCTGGGCCAGCCGATCGTCTCCCATGCCGTCGACGATGTCCAGATCGACCCCCGCATCCTCCAGGGAGCGGCGAAACCGCAGCACCAGCGCCATCTCCTGCGCGGTCAGTTCATACCCATAGCGCTCCAGCGCCCCGGGCAGATCATCGCGCGCGGCGCTGCGAAACTCGGCGTCGTTCATCGCCTGCTCGGCCAGCCGCTGCAAGACCTCGATCCGCACCGTATTGTCGTCAGGAAGCATCACGTCACCATCGTCCTCGTCCAGAAATGTTATTGTCTGAGCGACCGCGATTGTACCTTCCTCGCGACGGTGGCCGCGAAACTATGCCGCTGGAGCATGCACGTGAAGCGATCGACGGAACCGGCCAACAGCGACTCGGGTTCCATGCGTCGTGCCGATGGGCCAGAGCCCTCACCGGGGACCGCGACCAACGACATGGCTCAGTCTCGCATTGTCTGCCCGAAATGCGCGACCCCGCTCGACACTGACGAGGTCTTCGCCACATTCCGAGTCTGCCCAACCTGCGGCCGCCACGAACGGGAATCGGCTCGGACCGCCATCCTGCGCCTGACCGACCCCGGATCGTTCCGCGAGCACGATACCGGGCTCGTCTCCACCGATCCCCTCCGCTTCGAAGACGACACGCTCTACCGCCATCGCTTGCTGGCCTTGCGCGAAGAAACGGGCGAGTCGGACGCGCTCGTCACCGGCTTTGCCAGGCTGGGCGAGCAAGACATCGCCATCGCCGCCCTCGATTTCGCGTTCCTCGGCGGCAGCATGGGCGTGGTGGTCGGGGAAAAACTCGTCCGCATCGCCGAACGAGCCCGCGAGAAAAAGCTCCCTCTCGTCACCATCTCCGCCAGCGGCGGCGCTCGCATGCAGGAAGGCATGCTCTCGCTGCTGCAAATGGCCAAGACCTCGGCCGCCATCCAGCGCCTCAAGGCCGCGGGGTGCCTGTATGTGTCGATTCTGGCCCATCCCACCACCGGCGGTGTCTTCGCCTCATTCGCCAACCTGGGCGATCTCCTGTTCGCCGAGCCCGGCGCCCTGATCGGATTCGCCGGGCCCCGCGTCGCCGAGCAGGTTACCGGCCAGAAACTGCCGGAAGGCTCGCACACCGCCGAGTTCCTCTATGCCCACGGCATGATCGACGCCGTCGTCGACCGCCGGCAGCAACGGGAATTACTCAGCCGCACGCTGCAGATCGTCGC
Source organism: uncultured Chloroflexia bacterium (assembly GCA_963762985.1). Taxonomy (GTDB): domain Bacteria; phylum Chloroflexota; class Chloroflexia; order Thermomicrobiales; family UBA6265; genus JACCXM01. Next base: position 496,242 of record CAVXMK010000015.1, on the reverse strand, counting down.
CGCTCCCCGCTCGGGTCACCACCGCCGTGGCCGCCGCTTTCGCTCACCGCGCGGCGGAACCGACCTCCCCGCCTGGGATGCCGTGCAACGGGCCCGCGCCTCGGATCGCATGACCAGCACCGATTTCCTGCAACGCCTCCTCGGCGACCTGGTCGAAATGCGCGGCGACCGGGCCTCGGGCGACGACCCGGCTGTGATCGCCGGCATCGGCACGCTCGATGGAAAGGCCATCGCCGTCGTCGCCCTGGAGCGAGGTCATCTGGAGGATCGGCTCCTTCGCCATGACGGCCGCCCCTACCCGGAGGGCTATCGCAAGGCGCGACGCGTCATGGATCTGGCCGAGCGCCTGCGCCTGCCACTGCTCACCCTGATCGACACCCCCGGCGCCTACCCTGGCGTGGAGGCGGAAGAACGCGGCCTGGCCTCCGAGCTCGCTACCTCGTTGGCCCGCATGAGCACCCTGCGCACCCCCATCGTTTCCGCGGTGATCGGCGAAGGCGGCAGCGGCGGCGCGCTCGCCCTGGCCGTCGCCGACCGCGTCCTCATGCTGGAAGGCGCCATCTATTCTGTCATCGCCCCCGAAGGCGCGGCCACGATCCTCTACCGCGATGCCACCCGCGCCCCCGAGCTGTCATCCAAGCTGAAGCTGACCGCCATCGAGCTGAAACGCCTTCACATCGTCGACGAGGTCATCCCCGAACCAGCCGACGCCACCGATCCCGACGCCCTCGCCGACGCCCTCGCCGACGCCATCATGAACGCCTTGGGAGATCTCCAACGCAAGCGCATCGGCCGCATCGTCAACGAGCGCTACGACCGCTACCAGCGCTTCGGCCGCCGCCACGCCCGCAGACCGCGCCGCCTGACCCTGCCATCCCGACGGCTACGCCTCCCGCGCCGCCGCATCAGAACCGCTAATCCTGGCTGAGTCCCATGGTCCAGTTCGTCACAGACAGCCCCGTGTCATGCTGAACGCAGTGAGGCATCTCGGCTCATCGCTGGACCTGTCCGCTGAGTACGAGATTCTTCGGCTTCGCCTTCAGCATGACACGATTGTTGGCACGCCGCTGTAGGTGGCGTCTTGTTCGATTATTGGAGCGCGGCCAAGCGTCAACGAGTCCCTCTCCCTGCGCACAGGGAGAGGGGTTGGGGTGAGGGTCGTTCGGCGATTGGGGTGAGGGTCGATCAGGGAGCGGGGCAGCACAGTGAAGACCAACCACGCCCTACGCCATAGCCGGCGCCGCCACCTCCACCGCCGTCCGCCAGTGCGCGTATCGTGCATCCCGCCCGCGCAACACGTCGTCGAACACCCCTTCCAGGGCGCGCGTCACCGGACCAATCGTCCCATCCCCGATGGCGTACTTATCGATGTTGACGATCGGAGTCACCTCCGCCGCCGTGCCGCACGTAAAGACCTCGTCCGCAAGGTACAGCTCGGTGCGATCCACCTCCCGCTCCACGACCTCCAGCCCCAGCACCTCCCGGCACAGCACCATCAACGCATCCCGCGTGATGCTCTCCAGGATGCCGCTCCCCACGTCCGGCGTGATGACCGTGTTGCCGGAAACCAGCATCACGCATGCTCCCGGCCCCTCGGACACCTTGCCGCGATGATTGAGCAGGATGGCCGTGTCGTACCCGTCGAGACGCGCCTCCATGCCCGCCAACTGGCTGTTGCGGTAGTTGGACAGGTTCTTGATCCGGGGCGGCATCACGTCTTCCGAAATGCGCCGCCAGGAGCTGACCTTCGCCGTCTGCGTCAACCCGGTCTTCAGATGCGACGCCATCGGCGACGTGTTGATCAGCAGCGCCGCGTCATGACCAATCTGGGCGAACCGCTTGCCGGACGTGTCCGCGGCGTAGGCCAGCGGTCGAATGTAGGTATCCTCGCGCACGACATTCACCCGGAGCAGATCGGCGGTTGCCGCCGTCAGCTCATCCAGGCTGTATTCCAGCGCCAGACGCACCAGGCGCATCGAGCGTTCCAACCGCTCCAGGTGCTCGCGAAAGCGGAAGATGTACAGCTCGTCGGGTCCGTCACCGGTATAGGCCCGAATCCCTTCGAACACCGCCCCGATGGTCGACCATCCCAACTCGGTCACATGCACCGTGCAATCGTCCCAGGCCCGCCGCTCGCCATTCCACCAGATGTACTCGGGATGTCGATGCTCACCGCTCACCGGATGCCTCCGCTTCCATCTGTCAAAACGCCCTACCGGACACACCGGCGTTTGTAGCCCCCAAGTATCCCACGCGCGCTATCACTTTATTCACTCTGAGCACAGGGCAAGAGAGGTTCCGCCTCGCACGGGGAGAAGGGAGCGTTGACGGCGAGAGCGGTATGCAGAGGGCATGGAGACCGATGGTGAAGAATGCGAAGGTTGCGAAGGCTGGGGGACAGGGCGAGCGCGCTTGGCCACTGGTCCGGAAACGGGGTGCTGTCCAAAAACCCCCAAAACCCCTCTCCCACCGCGGTGGGAGAGGGGTTGCGGTGAGGGCCGTTCGGATTACTCCTCCGGTCGCCCCTCCACACTCAGCTGACTCAGCATGTTGACGTAGATATTGCCGTCCGGCACCGTGAAGCCCTGCCGGTTCACGGCGACACCCTGGACCCACGGCTTGAAGGCGTATTGGTCCACCCGGTATACGACCGGGATGTAGCCGACATCTTCCTGGATGACGCGCTCTGCCTGCTTGTAGATCTCCAGCCGCGCCTCGGGATCTGGAGCGGCCCGGCCCTGGTTCACCAGGTCGTCAAACTCTGCATTTGACCACGCTTGCCGCTTACCGGAGGACTTCTGGCTGTAGAACATGTCGCCGTAGGTGTTGTTCGGATCCGGGTAGTCGAGCCACCAGCGGATCCAGACGAGTTGGAACTCGTTCTTGAACAGCTCCGGCCGCCAGGACGCCTCGGGCCAGACCTGGATGCTGACGTTCATCCCCAGGTTTTCCTGAAGCTGGGCGACAATGTCGTTCGCCATGATGTCGGAGTTCAAGTGCTCTTCCTGGCCGCGCATGTGCATCGTGATCTCGGGCCAGTTCTGGCCGCCCTCGTACGGAGTGCCGACTAGCAGCTCCATCGCCATCCCTGGATCGAACGCCTGGATGGCGGCGATCTCCGGATCGTCGATGTAGCCGAAGACGCCCGTCGGCACCATGCCGTAGGCCGCGGTCGTCAGCCCGTTGGTCAGCGTGCCTAGCCGGTCGCGGTCGATGGCGTGGCTGAGCGCGCGGCGCACCTGGAGCCCGACTTCGTCGTTCGAAAACGGCTCCTGCCCGTTGGACGGCACCAGCATCCAGATGCCAGGGTAGACGTACTGCTTGAGTTGCTCCGCCAACTCCGGGTCTTCCTGGAAGCGCGTGAGATCGGACGCCGGAACATTTACCCAGTCGAGCCGTTGGTCGCCCTCGCCTCGCTCGTACGTGAGCACCGAGGCATCGGAGGGCACGATGGGACCGATGACCTTTTGAATGTGGATGTTCTCGTTGTTCCAATATCCCTCGTTTGGCGAAAGCTCGATGACGACGTCGTGCTCCCAGCGGTCCAGCTTGTACGGCCCGTTGACCCACAACGGGACGTCGCCCGAGGCCCATCCATCCGAGCCGTACTCTTCGAGCGCCCACTGGGGCGAAGGGAACGCCGCGAGGTACGCCACCACTTGTGGGAAATACGACCGCGGCCCCGCCATCTCCACCTCGAGCGTCCAGTCGTCGACGGCGCGCATGCCAAGGTCTTCCGCCGCGATCTCTTCCTCGCCCAGGTTGTAGGCCTCGGCGTTCTTGATGTCGAACAGGAATCCGGCGTACGCGGCGGCGTTGGCTGGGTTGAGCTGGCGCTCCCAGGAGAAGACGAAGTCCTGGGCCGTCACCGGCCGCGTATCCGTGCCGTTCGTCCAGCCGATGTTGTCGGGGCGGATGTTGAAGGTCCAGACAGAGGCGTCTTCGTTGGAGGTGAACGTCTCGGCCCAGTCTGGAACGGCGTTCAGGTTCTCGTCGAACATCAGAACGCTCGCGCCCGTCTGGGTCGCGGCGTTGCAATACAGGTTGAGGTTCCAGTCGAACGACGTTGGATCAGCCTGGTGATCAAAGTTGTAGAAGATCTGATCGGGTCCGACTTCCTGCCGTCGCAGGGCGGCTCGCGGCGCCGCCGCGGCCCCCGGACCCACGTACTTCTCCATGCCCGCGGTCGTGACGGTTCCCGCCGACGCCGCGGCCGCGATCTTCAGAAAGTTCCGCCGGTTCATGCCAAGGCTCTTGAACCGTTGGCCGAGGATGCGGAGTTGATCGTGCTTGCGATGTCCCACGCGTGTGCTCCTTTCGCTCTCCCGGACGGGAGCTTACTAGCAGTTCGAGACGTCGGAAGGCGACGCTGCCTCCCCACGTGTCCGGCGCCAGGCCCGCGCCTGCTGCCCTCCTTTCGCCTGAGCAATGAATCCTATCGGACAGTTGCCATGATCGTCCGGAGCGGAGTGCGTACCCATCGCCCTGAACGGGTTCGAGGCGCGCCCATCGTGGAGATTGCCCATCAGTCTCGGCTCCCCTTCGGATCGAGCGCGTCGCGCAGTCCATCGCCGAGGAATGTGAACCCGAGCATCGTCAAACCGATTGCCAGCACCGGGAAGAGCAGCATGTGCGGGCTGGACTCGATGTACCCCGGATTGCTGCCATCGGCGACCATCTGCCCCCAGCTCGCCTGCGGTGGCCGAATGCCGACCCCGACGAAGCTGAGCGCCGCTTCCGTGAAAATGGCGGTCGGGATTCCAAAGGTGAGCGCCACGATGATCGGCGTCAGGCTGTTGGGGAGCATGTGCTTGCGAATGATGTAGGACCCGGAGCCACCAGCGACCTGGGCCGCGCCAACATACTCCTGCTCCCGCAGGGAAAGAAATTGCCCGCGCACGAGTCGCGCGAGTGTCACCCAGCCGACCAGACCGATGGCCAGGAAGATGTTGCGCAACCCGGGACCCCACCAGTTGACAAACAGGAGCACCATCAGCAGTTGCGGGATGGCGTAGAACACGTCGACCAGGCGCATGAGCACGTTGTCGGTGACCCCGCCAAAGTACCCCGCGAACGCGCCGATCGGCACCCCGATGAGCAACACAAACGTCTGGGCGAGCACGCCGACGACGAGCGACACCTGCGCGCCATACACCATACGGCTGAAAATGTCGCGCCCATTGGCGTCGAGCCCCATCGGCCAGGTCCAAGAAGGCGGATGCCGCGCCAACCGAAAATCGACAACCTCGGCCTGGCCATACGGCGCGATCAGGGGCGCAAAGACGGCGATGAGCGAGAACGTGGTCACGAGGATGAGTCCCATCACAGCCAGCTTGTTCCGCCTCAGGCGCCGCCAGGCGTCGCTCCAGAGGCTGCGCTGCTTGCGGGCCGTCAACTCGCCGCCGAGCCCGATCGTCGACGTGCGCCGCTGACCGGGCGTATCCGCGTCCTCGATCAGATCTTCGGTCTGCCACGGCGGCGCGGGCAGCGCCGTATCGGTGTCGCGCAAAGCGAGGTCCATCGCGTCGAAAGGCTGGCCGCGCGGGTGCGATTGCGCCATCCGGGTTCCTCGCCTGGGCCTTCAGGCCACCTGGATCGTTGCGGACGATGGCACGGGCGCCACCGCCTAGTACCGAATCCGCGGATCGATGACGCCGTAGACCAGATCCACCACGAGGTTCATGCCCGCCAGAAAGACACCGTAGATCAGCACCACGGCCAGGATCATGGTCTGGTCCTTGACCTGCATGCTGGTCACAAAAAACTTGCCCATACCGGGGATATTGAACACCTGCTCGACGAAAAACGATCCGGTGGCGACCGCGGCGAAGATGGGACCGATCAGCGTCACCACCGGGATCAGGGCATTCTTGAGCACGTGCTTGGAAACCACGCCCTGCTCGGTGAGCCCTTTGGCGCGCGCGGTGCGAACGAAATCGGAGCGAATCACCTCGATCATGCTCGATCGCGTGTATCTCGCCAGCGTCGCGAGGGGCGCCGCGGCCAGGGCTATCGTCGGAAGAACCCAATCCTGTGGCCGCTCCCACCCGCCGACGCTGAACCCGAGATCGATACCGATATCGGGTAACCAGACTACGAAAAACAAGATCAGCAGAAACCCCATCACAAAACTGGGCATGCTGTAGAAGAGCACGGCCAGGGTCACGGAGAAGTAATCGACCGCCCCGTTCTGGTTGACTGCCGCCAGAGCCCCGAGCGTCATCCCCACGGCGACAGCGAAAAGCGTGGCCATGGCGCCAAGATGGAGGGAGATGGGAAAGGTGCGCCCGATGATCTCTTTCACCGTCTGCGGGCGGGCGTGGTACGAAACGCCGAAGTCGAGGTGAACCGCGTTCCAGACGTAGCGCGCAAACTGTTCGGGCAGCGGCTTGTCGAGACCATAAAGCGCCTCCAGCCGCGCGATGTCCTCCGGGCGCTGCTTGTCGCTGACGTCGAACGGGCTGCCCGGCGTAGCCTGCATGATGACGAATGTCACCGCCGCCATCGCCAGCAACGTCGGCACGAACCAGAAAATGCGATTCAGGGCGAATCTCAGCATGCGGGGTCTGGCCTCCTCGCCAAGGCTTCGACTTACCGCAGTTTACGCCGAACTCCCGGCGCCGGTTCGCATCGAAACCCGAGACCATCGAACCGTGTGCAATCGCCGTTCCTACGATGGGTGCGCGTCTTGCCTGCCTCATGTCTGAGTTGCGCGACCATAGCACCGTAGAAAAATGAAAGTCAAGACGCGGGTGTCGGGGTCACGGGGTGACCCCGACACCCTGTCACCCTGTCATCCTCGCTCACAAGATGTACGAGCTGAGATCCTCGTCCGCCGCCACCTCGCCGACGCGCTCACTGACGAATGCCGCGTCGATGACGATGCGTTCCCCCTTCCGCTCGGGGGCGTCGAACGAGATCTCCTCGATCACGCGCTCGATGATCGTGTGCAACCGGCGGGCGCCGATGTCTTCGGTGGCGACATTCACCGCGGTGGCCAGGTGGGCCATCTCGCGCAGCGCATCATCCCCGAAGATCAGATCGACCTCCTCGGTGGCAAGCAGGGCCACACTCTGCTTGGTCAGGGCGTTCTCCGGCTCGGTCAGAATCGCGTAGAGATCCTCCTCGCTCAGACTCTGCAGCTCGACCCGGATCGGGAACCGCCCCTGCAATTCCGGAATCAGATCGGCCGGTCGCGCACTGTGGAACGACCCTGCCGCGATGAACAGGATGTGGTCGGTGCGCACGGGACCGTAGCGCGTCATCACCACCGATCCCTCGACGATCGGCAACAGATCGCGCTGCACGCCCTCGCCGGAGACCTCGCCGGAGTATTCGCCCTCGCCGCCGATCGTCTTGTCGATCTCGTCGATGAAGACGACTCCCGCCTGTTCCACCCGGCGCACTGCCGACTCGATCACCGTATCCCAGTCAACGAGCCGGTCCTCCTCTTGCTGCGCCAGGATGCGCCGCGCCTCCCGCACCGAGACCCTCCGTCTCGACCTCCGCGGCGGCGGCATGTACCCGTCCAGAAAATCCTGGAACGAGTCGTACAGCTCCTCGGGTGACAGGGCGCCGAATTCGTCTTGCTGACTGTCGGCGAACTGGGGGTCGAGTTCGATTTCGACCGTCTCCTCCTCCAGCGCCTGCTCGTTGAGCAGCGCCAGCATTCGCTCCTGCTCCCGCTTTCGCCGCCGCTCCTCGGCCGCCGATGGACGCCGCGCCGCCGGCGGCACGCCAGCCCGGCCATTGCGCATGGCGGTGCCGGTGATGAGCTGCTCCGTCAGCAAATCGACCAGGCGCTGCCTCGCCGCCTGGTCGGCCTCTTCCTTGACCTGCTCCAGGCGCCGGCTATGGAGCATGTCGATGGCGACCTCGCACAGGTCACGCACGATCGATTCCACGTCCCGCCCCACGTATCCGACTTCCGTGAACTTGGTCGCTTCCACCTTGACGAACGGCGCGTCGACGATCTTGGCGACCCGCCGCGCAATCTCGGTCTTGCCGACCCCCGTCGGACCCATCATCAGGATGTTTTTCGGCACGACCTCGCCGCGCATCTCCTCCGGCAGGAGCTGCCGCCGGTAGCGATTGCGCAAGGCCACGGCGACCGCCCGCTTCGCGTCCCCCTGCCCGATAATGTAACGGTCCAGCTCGGTGACGATTTGCGCCGGCGTCAGATCCTCCATGATCGGGAGATCGGCCTGAGGATCGCTCGTCGGCCTGGTTGTCGGCAGTGCGGACGTCATTCGGGGTTGTGCCTCAACCATGTCGCCTACCCTTCTTTACCCGGTCCAGGCGCCGTTCCCTCTGGCTCGGGTTCCTGTTCTCCCTGACCCTCGTCCGCTTCAAGGTCCGACGGCGCCGCGACCGCGTCGATGGTGATGCGATCGTTGGTGAAGATACACAGCTCGGCCGCAATCCCCATCGCGGATTCGACGATCTCCCGCGCCGCCAGATCGGTGTGGGCCATCAGCGCCTTCGCCGCCGCGATGGCAAACGGGGCGCCCGAGCCGATGGCCGCGATCCCGTCGTCCGGCTCGATCACGTCGCCCTCACCCGAGAGCACCAGCAACGATTCGCCATCCCCGACGATCAACTGCGCCTCCAGCCGGCGCAGGTAGCGGTCGGTTCGCCACTCCTTCGCCAACTCGACGGAGGCTTTGCGCAAGTTTCCGTCGACGCTCTTCAACTGCGTCTCGAATTTGGCGAACAGCGTCAGTGCGTCGGCGACCGCCCCGGCGAACCCGGCGATGACCGCGCCATCGTAGAGCATGCGAATCTTGCGCGCCCCATGTTTGAGCACCACGTCGCCCGCCGTCACCTGCCCGTCCCCGGCCATGGCAACAACACCGTCGCGCCGGACGCCCAGGATGGTCGTGCTGCGAATGGACCGGTGACGTGCAGCGGAGGCCCTGTTTCGTCTATAGCCTGACATTGTTGCGTTGTTCCTGGCCGGCCGGGCCGGCGCCAATTAGATTCGAATTACCGCATGCCCGATTCAGCTACGTAGGTTAGCGCGGCATGTCAACGTTGTGTCACTCTGAACCCGGAGGGCGAAGAATCTCGGCACCCCATCACCAGGCCGGCGATGAGCCGAGATGCTTCGCTTCGCTCACTTGCAGCAGGACACAATGTCGACTGGCGTCCGGCGCGAGCGTTCTTACCCGGCTCGCGCCAGATCTGCCCCATGCTCCACGACCGTGCCGCAGACCGGGCACTTGTCCTGCCCACGCCGCCCCGATAGCACCAGGTAGGCATTGCCGCAACTCGCGCACGGCCGGTCCACCGGCTTGTTCCAGGAGACGAAATCGCACGCCGGATAGCGCTCGCAGCCGTAGAAGGTGCGTCCCTTCTTCGACCGCCGCTCGACGACCTCACCTTCGCGGCACGTCGGGCACGTCACCCCGACGCGGGTGAGCAGCGGCCGGGCGTTGCGGCACTCCGGGAACCCGCTGCACGCCTGGAACTTGCCATACTTGCCAAGCTTGATCACCATCGGCCGTCCGCATAGCTCGCAGTCCTCGCCGGCCGGCTCGTCCTTCAGCCGCACCCGCTCCATTGTCTGCTCGGCGCGGGCCAGCGTCTCCACGAACGGTCCGTAGAACTCATGCATCGTCGGCACCCAGGCGCGTTCGCCCGAGGCGATCTCGTCCAGCTCTTCCTCCATCCGCGAGGTGAACCCGACGTCGAATACCCGCGGAAAATGCTCCACCAGCAGATCGTTGACGATCAGCCCCAGCTCGGTGGCGACGAGCTTCTTCTCCTCGGTCGTCACGTACCCCCGCGCCAGAACCGTCGCGATCGTCGGGGCGTAGGTGCTCGGCCGGCCAATACCCTTCTCTTCCAGGGCTTTCACCAGCGACGCCTCGGTAAAGCGCGGCGGCGGCTGGGTGAAATGCTGCTCGGGCAGGAGTTGCAACAGATCCAGGTCTTCGCCCGAACCCAGCGGCGGCAACGCGCCCTTTTCCAGCTCGTCCGCGGCATCGCCCTCGTCCCGGCCCACCTGGTAGACGGCCATGAACCCGGGGAACTTCACCACCGAGCCGGTGGCCCGGAACAGGAACGGCGGGTCGCCCGGCCGGGCGATCTCCTCCAGCTTGCCCGCGGCGATATCGACCCCCGTCTGATCGAGGATCGCCGGCCGCATCTGCGAGGCGATAAAGCGCTGCCAGATGAGCTGGTAAACGCGAAACTGGTGCGACGACAGAAACGGTTTCACGCTCGCCGGGTCCCGGTGCGGCGCCGTCGGCCGGATCGCCTCGTGCGCCTCCTGGGCGCTCTTGGCTTTGCGCGTGTAGACCGGCGGCTTCTCCGGCACATACTCCGGCCCGTAGCGGCGCGCAATCTCGTCGCGGGCGGCGAACTGTGCCGACGACGCAACATTGGTCGAGTCCGTGCGCATGTAGGTGATCAGACCCTGCGTCCCCTGCGGACCAAGATCGACCCCCTCGTACAGTTCCTGGGCGATCTGCATGGTCCGCCGCACGCTGAGTCCGACCTTGCGCGATGCTTCCTGCTGCAACGTGCTGGTCGTGAATGGCGGCGAGGGGCGCCGCTGCACTTCCTTGCGGGTGACGTCCGCCACCCGATACGCGGCGCCATCCAGCGCCGCCAGGATGGCCTTCGTCTGCTCCTCGTTGTCGAGTTGCGCTTTCTTGCCGGCGACGCGCTGCAACCCCGCCCGGAAAATGTCCTTCGGCAGCGGTTCGGCGCCGGTCTGCTTGGCCAGCTCGGCGTCGATCGACCAGTACTCGACCGGCTCGAACGCCTCGATCTCCCGCTCGCGCTCAACGACGATGCGCAGCGCCGCGGTTTGCACCCGCCCGGCAGACAACCCACGCTTGACCTTCTTCCACAGCAGCGGGCTCACCTTGTACCCGACCAGCCGATCGAGCACGCGCCGCGCCTGCTGCGCGTCGACCAGATCGGGGTCGATACCGCGCGGGCTGGCCATGGCCTCGGTCACCGCTTCCGGCGTGATCTCGTAGAACACGACGCGATGCACCGGCTTGGTCTCGGCGCCGGTGGCCTGAATCAGATGCCAGGCAATCGCCTCCCCTTCGCGGTCGGGGTCGGTCGCCAGGTAGATCTCGCGCGCCTTCTGCACGCTCTCTTTCAATTCCTTGATAAGTTTGCTCTTGTCGCGCGGCACCAGGTACGTGGGGGTGAAATTGTCATCCACGTCGACGCCAAGCGTGCTCTTGGGCAAATCCCGGACGTGCCCCATCGAGGCGCGGACCGTGTAGCCGGCCCCCAGGTACTTGCCGATCGTGCGCGCCTTGGCCGGCGACTCGACGATTACGAGCTTACCCCGCCCCGCGCTTGGGGTGGCACGCGATGATCCGTTTGCTTTCGCTCTCTTCGGCGTCTTGGCCGCGGCGCGCCGCGGCTTGGCTTTCGTTTGTTCAGGCATCGTATTCAAAAGTCTCCGGGCAATGCACGTTCTGGATGAACGGGAACGCGTCGCGCTCCCTGCCGGCGGGGGCAAGGCCGGGAACGGGGCGGAACCTTAGACACCCCTCTGGCGCCATGTCAAGGAGATGAGCAACAGGCAGGGCAGGCAACGACGCGCATGATGGTCCTATCTTCTAACGTAATACTGCGCCCCATGGTTCCGTACCAACCCCTTCAACTCCATCGTCAACAACAGTGCCGCCGCTTGCCCCGCGGCCAGCCCCGCCGCCTCGGCCAGCTCGTCGATGTGCCGCGCCTCGCTTCCAAGAACCTCATACACCCGGCGTTCGGTGTCGTCGAGCGCCATCTCCGTTTGCAGCGCCGAACCCGCCCCGCGTGAACCCAGATTGAGATCCTCCAGTACGTCCGCCCCATCCCGCACGATCCGCGCCCCGTCGCGCAACAGCAGGTTCGTCCCCTCGCTGGCGGGCGAGAACACGCTCCCCGGCACCACGAACACCTCCCGCCCCTGGTCCGCGGCAAACGTCGCCGTGATCAGCGCCCCGCTGCGTATTGGGGCTTCAATGACCACGACGCCGAGCGACATGCCGGAGATGATGCGGTTCCGCGCCGGAAAGTTCTGCGCGTCCGGCGGGGCGCCCGGCGGATGCTCGGTAACGATGGCGCCCGCCACCATGATCTCCTCGGCGAGGCGACGGTGCTCGCCGGGATAGATCACGTCTGGACCTGACCCCAGCACCGCAACCGTGCGCCCACCCGCCGCCAGCGCCGCCCGATGCGCGACTCCATCGACGCCTCGCGCCAGCCCGGATATCACCGTCACCCCCGCCTGGGCAAGCTCCATCGCAATCCGCTCCGCGGCCTGCCTTCCATACGGCGTGACCCGGCGCGTGCCGACGATGGCGACACCGGCATCATCAGCGGGGGTCAGGGCTCCCCGCAGGTAAAGGATGGACGGCCGCCCCGCCGCTTCAGCCAGCAGTCTGGGGTACGCCGGATGACCAGGATGCGTAATGGATATCCCCTGCGCCGCGATGCGCTCCATCTCCTGGTGCGGATCAACCTTGCCACGGGCCGACAGCAATTCCGCCAGCGGCTTGGCCTCCAGAACAGCTCGCAACTCGTCCCGAGGAGCCGTCCACGCGGCCTGGAGCGTGCCAAACCGCTGCACCAGCCGCTCGATCCGCGCCGGCCCGATGTACGGCACGCGGGAGACGGCGAGCCAATATGCCGTGTCGTCTCCGTTTTCCGTCGCTGCACGTGCCTGAGTCGTTTCGCTGGCTACCACCGCGCGCCTCTCCCACCCACCCTCACGGCCACCGCGCCGATTGTACGTCCACTTGCCCGCAAGTCCGGGCGTTCGTGGAAGAGGGAACGGTTGTGACTAGCCATCGACATAGCATCCGCGATAGAGCCCTGCGAGTACTCCCTCGAAAGCTCACGCTCCTTTGAGCGTCAAGTCTTTGTCTTCCATTTCCCAGGCGTGGTCCAAAGTGTGAAACGCGAGTGTGAAACGCGGTGTGCCGAATCAGGAACCGGAGCGGCCAGGTTCGGGCCATGTTCCCTTAGAGCCTGTTATGAACTTGGTAGGCTTGGGGGATGGAAACAACCCTCCCACCCCGTAAGCCGTACCCGACCGACGTGAGCGACGACGAATGGGCCTTCGTCGCGCCCTACCTGGCGCTGATGACGAGTGACGCTCCGCAGCGGCGCCACGACCTGCGGGAGGTCTTCAATGCCTTGCGCTGGATCGTGCGCGCGGGGTCGCCCTGGCGGCTGCTGCCGACCAATTTCCCGCCGTGGGAGGCCGTCTACCAGCAGACCCGGCGCTGGTTGGCGGCCCAGGTATTTGAGACGATGGCGCACGATTTGCGCATGCTGCTGCGGGAAGCGAGCGATCGCATGCCCCAGCCGCGGGCGGTCATCCTCGACAGCCGCACCGTGCAATCGACCCCGGAGAGCGGGGCGCGGGCCGGCTACGACGGGCACAAGAAGCGCAAAGGCGCCAAGACCCACGCCGCCGTCGACACGCTCGGGCACCTGTTGGCCCTGGTCGTCACCCCGGCCAACGCGCAAGACCGGGCCCAGGTCGCAGCGCTGGCGGCCGCGGTGCAAGACGTCACCGGGGAAAGCGTGGAGCTGGCCTATGTGGATCAGGGCTACACCGGCGAGCAACCGGAAGCGGATGCCGCCGCGCACGGCATCCGCCTTGAGGTCGTCAAGCTCGCCGAAGCTAAGCGCGGCGTCGTGCTGCTGCCGCGGCGCTGGGTGGTGGAGCGCTCCTTCGCCTGGGCAGCGCGATTTCGCCGCCTGGCGCGGGATTACGAGCGGTTGCCGGCCACGGTGGTGGGGTTGCACTTCCTCGCCTTCGCCTGCCTGCTGCTCCACCGCCTCATCCCCCTGCTCGCCGAAAGTCCATAACAGGCTCTTAGGCATGGAGCGACCGAATGGCGTCGCCATAGGCGGCGCGATGCGCGTGCAGTCCCTCGTCGGACAGCAGCGCGCCTTCGGGCACGACGATCCCGAGCTTCTTCGCCCAATCCCGCTCCCCGGCCAGCGTATGGCGGACAATCTGGTCCCGGTCGCGCCCTCCTCCGCGCGGTCCCTTCTGCATCTCGGCGGACACGCGCGAACGCACGTCGTCGAAGTATTCCCAACCCGCTCCCATCAGGGTCAACTCACGTTCCAGTTCGTCACGCGACATCGCTTGCCGGTCGATGTCCGAAAACGCGAACGAGATGCCCCAGAAGTCGGTTGATCCCGTGCCCGGGTACTGGTCGACCACGTCGGCGGCGGTGATGGCGGCAAACTCGGCGTCCATTCCAGCCAGCTTGGCCACCGGCGCATAGCGTGGAACGTAGGCCAGCAACCGCTCGATCGCGGCCTCCCCGGTTTTCGCCCCGCGCGAGAGGCCGGGCCAGTCCGGCGCCACCGCCACGACCTTTTTGCCTTTCCGCCCCATTTCGAGCATCACCCGAACCTTGTCTGTCATCTCCCCTCCCAGCGCAGAGGCGCCTGCAACCACTGATCCCGGATTTTCGCGATCCCTATCCCTATCCCCATGATGACGTGTAAACCAGACAGGTTGCGTCCCCATTCTTACCCCAAGGCCGACACAACAGGCGCCCGTCGCGATTCCCCCGGAACCCGCCCACAATCCGCCAGCCTTGGTTAGAATGCCCCGCGGCACGTTAACGCCAGGTTCGTATCGTCGGCAGCGAAATCCAGAGCTGCCAGAGGGGGAGGCATGAGGCTCGATAACCCGGTCAAGGAAACCCTGCGCAACGGCGGCACGGCCATCGGGGTCTTCATCCCCATGCCCTCCCCGGACATCGTCGAAATCGTTGCCCTCGCCGGCTTCGACTTCGCCCTCCTCGATGCCGAGCACGGTCGGCTTTCCCCCGACGACGCCTATCCCATGATCCTCGCCGCCGAAGCGCGGGACATCCCCGCCTTGGTCCGCGTCGGCGAGAACGACCGCCAGGTGGTGCTGAAGTACCTCGACCTCGGCGTCTCCGGGGTGATGATCCCCCAGACCAACTCGCCCGAGCTCGTCCGCGATGCTTTGGCCGGGATGCGCTATGCCCCGGCCGGCATGCGCGGCCTCGCCGGCGGTCGCACCTTCGACTACGGCCAGGCCGCTCCCATGGCCGAGATGGTCCCCAAAATCAACGACCGGGTTCTCGGTATCATCCAGTTCGAGCACATCGACGCCCTGGCCCACCTCGAAGGGATCCTCGCAACGCCCGGCATCGATATCCTCTTCGTCGGCCCCACCGACCTCCACCAATCGATGGGCTTCGGTGGCCAACTGGGCCACCCCGATGCGGAAGCCGTCATTCAGCAGGTCGTCGACACCGCCAAAGGCAGCGGCGTCGCGCTCGCCATCGTCGCCCCCGACGCCGCGACCACCAACAAGCGCCTGGCCCAGGGCTTCCAGATGGTCGTCACCAACGTCCCCGCCCTCCTGATGCAAGCGTCCAAGAACCTGCTCCAGAACCTGGAACGATGACTGCCGCCGCCAACCTGCTCATCCGCCCCGCCGACCCGGCCGACTACGACCGCCTCATCGCCAGCATCGACGCCTGGTGGAGCGGCCGCCAGATGGCGGCCATGCTGCCACGCCTCTTCTTCACCCATTTCCGGCCGTGGACCTCCGTTGCCGAGCAGGGCGAAGACCTTGTCGGCTTCCTGGCCGCCTTCCAATCCCAGACCGACCCTGGCCAGGTCTATTGCCATTTCATCGGGGTCGACCCGAGCCACCGCCGCGAAGGGATTGGGGAGCAGCTTTACATTCGCCTTTTCGCCGACGCGGCCGGCCACGGCTGCCACGAAGTGCTGGCAGTGACCTCTCCCGTGAACCGCGCGTCGGTCGACTTCCACCGCCGGATAGGCTTCGAATTCCTGCCGGCTCCCGCCGAAGTGAACGGCATCCCATACGCACCCGCATACGATGGCCCCGGCGAAGACCGCGTCCGGTTCTGCAAGCCACTCGCGCAGACTGCAACATGACACGCCCGCGAGGTTGCATCGCGTCAGGAAGGGCACCAGGGAGCCCGCCGCAGGCGGGCGACTCCCCCCTCACCCTGCGCACAGGGAGAGGGGGGCAGGGGGTGAGGGCAGACTACCGCGAGATCGACGTGTTGCCCCATCCCCCATCCGCTATCGGCAATCAATTGAGCGCAGGCGGCCCGCACTATGGTATTCTCCGGCGTCAGCATGAGGGCGATTTGCACAGATTTGGGCATGCGCGGCGCGCGATCGGCCGCACCGGGCGGTATCGTTCCCCGCAGCGAGATGCCTCTAGAGACGGCGGTTCCGTGAACGCGGTTCGAGATCAACCAATCGGGGATCGAGAGAGGAGCCAGCATGGTCGCCAAGCGGAGAGCTAGACACCGCGCCAGCGCCGAAAATGGCGCAAACGGATACGGCGGTCCGATCCTCGACGTCCGCAATCTGCAAACCCAGTTCCAGACCCAGGACGGCATCGTCAAGGCCGTCGACGATGTCTCGTTCTACGTCATGCCCGGCGAAACCCTCGGCGTCGTCGGCGAGTCGGGCTGCGGCAAGAGCATGACCGGTCTCTCGATCATGCGGCTCATCCCCAGCCCGCCGGGCAAGATCGTGGCCGGGGAGATCCTCTTCCTGGGCGACGATGTCCTGAAGATGACGGACGAGCAGGTCCGCTCCATCCGCGGCAACGATATCGCCATGATCTTCCAGGACCCGATGACCTCGCTCAACCCGGTCCTGACCATCAACCGCCAGATCAGCGAAGCGCTCCGACTCCACATGGGCATGAACAAGAATCAGGCACGGCAAGACACCATCAGACTCCTGAAGATGGTCGGCATCCCCAATGCCGAGGAGCGCGTCGACCAGTATCCTCACCAATTCTCCGGTGGCATGCGCCAGCGCGTGATGATTGCCATGGCGCTTTCCTGCAACCCGAAGCTCCTCATCGCCGACGAGCCGACCACCGCGCTCGACGTCACCATCCAGGCCCAGATTCTCGACCTGATGCGCACGCTCCAGCACGAACGCGACACCGGCGTGATCCTCATCACCCACTCCATGGGCGTGGTCGCCGGTATGGCCGACCGCATCCAGGTCATGTACGCCGGGCACATCGTGGAAACCTCGTCGACCGAGGAGATCTTCGCCAACCCCCGGCACCCGTACACCGTCGGTCTCCTCAAGTCGATCCCGCGCCTCGATGCCCAGCGCAAGGAAAAACTCGAACCGATCCGCGGCCTGCCGCCGGACCTGATCGACCTCCCCGATATGTGCCCCTTCGTGCCGCGCTGCAATTACGCGCGCGAGAAATGCGAACAGAAGAATCCGCCGTTGCTGGAGGTCAAACCGGGCCACTGGTCCGCCTGCTGGTTCTGGGAAGAGGTCAGCAAGGAATCGGACCAGGATCTGGTCGCCCAGCGGTACGGCCATCCCGAGCCATCCAGCGTCGAGGACTTCTCGTTCCAGACGGCCGTCCCCAGATCGGGCGGCGTCCTCGATCCCGACAACCCCCTGGTGCCGGGTGCGCCGCCGAATCTCGACACCAACTCGGTCTGACAGGAGGCAAGTCATGGCAGCAGAGCAGGGAATCGCCTCCGGGGTCGCCGATCGCCGGGTTCAGCCGCAGCCATCGAGCAACGGCGCCAGCGACGCACTCCTGTCGGTTAACAATCTGTTCATGCACTTCCCGCTGACCCGGGGCATCATCATTCAGCGCAAGGTCGGCGCCGTGCAAGCCGTAGACGGCGTGTCATTCGATGTAAAGCCCGGGGAGACCCTCGGGCTCGTCGGCGAGTCTGGCTGCGGCAAATCGACCACCGGCCGCGCCATCTTGCAACTCTACAAACCGACCGCGGGCGAGGTCATCTTCAAGGGCAAGGATCTCACCAAGCTCAACGGCGGCGACATGCGCAAAATGCGCCGTCACCTCCAGATGATCTTCCAGGATCCTTACGCTTCGCTCAATCCTCGCATGACGGTCGGCAACATCGTTTCCGAGCCGATGCAGATCCACAACCTTGTGCCCAAGAAGGAGCGTACCCAGCGGGTGCAGGAGCTTCTGGAAACCGTCGGTCTCAACCCCTACTTCGCCAACCGCTACCCCCACGAGTTCTCCGGCGGCCAGCGCCAGCGCATCGGCATCGCCCGCGCCCTGGCGGCCAACCCCGATTTCATCGTCGCCGACGAGCCGGTTTCGGCCCTCGACGTCTCGATCCAGGCCCAGATCGTCAACCTTCTGGAAGACCTGCAGTCGCGCTTCGGTCTGACCTATCTCTTCATCGCCCACGACCTCTCGGTCGTGAAACACATCTCCGACCGCGTCGCCGTGATGTACCTCGGCAAGATCGTCGAGATGGCCGACCGCAACGAACTCTACGACGACCCTCTGCACCCCTACACCAAGGCCCTCCTCTCCGCGGTTCCCATCCCGGATCCCACCATCGAGAAGCGCCGCGAGCGCATCATCCTCCCCGGCGACGTGCCCAGCCCCATCAACCCGCCCTCCGGCTGCCACTTCCACACCCGCTGTCCGTACGCCATGGAGGTCTGCCGCCAGGTCGACCCGATCTTCGCCGACCAGGGCGACGGCCACTTTGTCGCCTGCCACCTCTACGCCGGCTCCGGCGCCGAGCAAGCCCCCGGAGGCGCCGCCAAATTCCAGGCGTTGTAGGATGACGGCGAAGTAGGATGACGGCGAAGCCCTCATCCCCGGTGTCATGCTGAGCGAAGCGAAGCATCGCGGCTCAGGGAGGCACCCATTCCTCAGAGCCGAGATGCTTCGCCCGCGGGCTCAGCATGACACCGGGTCAGTGCGGCGCCCCCGGCTGGATTACTAACCCATGCCCGGCTTCGGCAATTTCGACCCCCAATACGTGGTGACCATCATCGTCACCTTCATCCTCGCCATCACCGTCCACGAATTCATGCACGCCTGGACCGCCTGGATGCTGGGCGACGACACGGCACGCCTGCTCGGCCGCGTCAGCCTCAACCCCGCCGTCCATTTCGACCCCATCGGCGCATTCATGTTCCTCCTCATCGCGCTCGGCATTCCAGCCCTCGCATGGGGCCGTCCCGTGCCCGTCAACGACTTCCGGCTCCGCCCGCTCGGCCGCTTTGGCCGTCACGGCAGCATGGCGCTCGTCTCCCTGGCCGGTCCCCTGTCGAACGTCGTGCTGGGCGCGTTGGCCGCAAGCATCATTCGCGTTGCGGACGCCACGAATGCCAATCTCGGCGCCGTCGGCAATTTCCTCTGGATCTTCATGAACGTCAACTTCCTCTTGGCAGCATTCAACATGATCCCTCTTCCTCCATTGGACGGCTCCCGCATCCTCATGGCCGTCCTGCCCCCCTTCTGGAGGCCGGTCCTGGCACCTTTGGAGCGGTACGGGATCATGCTCCTGTTCTTGTTCATTTTCTTGGGCGGCTACCTGGGCGGTAACGTCATCGGCGCCATCATCAATCCCGTGCACAATCTGCTCCTCGACGTTTTCGCCCCACGCTAGGCTCTCGCTCCCAGCGCCATCGCGTAGACTCCGCACATGGTCGCCACGGCAATTCGTCCCCAACTCGACGGGTACCAGCTCAGGCTCCCGACGTTCGAAGGCCCGTTCGACGTGCTCATCCGCCTCATCGAACGCGAGCAACTCGAAATCAGCGAAATCTCCCTCGTCGCCGTGCTCGACCAGTTCATGGACTACGTCGCGCGCCTGGAGGCACCCCCGCCCGCGGTCATCGCGGAGTTCGCCGCCGTCGCCGGCCGCCTCTCGGTTCTCAAGTCCCGCGCCCTCCTGCCAAAACCGGCCAAACTGGCTGAAGAGGTCGAAGAAACCGATCTCGTCCGGCTGCTCGAGGAGTACCGTGCCGTCAAGGCCGCCGCCGAACTTCTCGCCGGTCGGCAGCGTAACGGGGCTGGAGCATTCGGTCGTGGCGAGAGCATCCCCTTGCCCGATGCCGTGCCAGCCCCCTTCGCCCCGCAACCGCCGGTGACGCTGGCCAACGCCGTGCGCCGCTGGCTGACCCGCATCCCGGCCAGACCCTCCATCCTGCCGGCCCATCGGGTCGTGACCCTGCGCGAGATGATCGCCCGCATCTCCGCCGCCCTCGATCGGGGCAGCTCCGTGTCGTTCGATACCATCCGCGCCGGGTGCGCCAGCCGCCAGGACGTCGCCGTGGCCTTTCTCGCCATGCTGACCCTGCTGCGCCGCCAGACCGTTCAGGTGACACAGCCAGAGCTGTTCGGCGCAATCACCGTGAATCGCGCCGACCCAACCCCGCTCCGACCCGAACCACTGCAATCGCAGCCCGGCCAAGACGCTCGGCGCAGCGGCCCAGCTGATATGGAATCCGGGTGAAGCCTTCCGCCATGGCTGGTGACTCAGCAGGCGACGAAAAGCCCCTCTCCCTGCGCACAGGGAGAGGGGTTGGGGTGAGGGTCGTTGACCGGGCGGACCCCAGTCCGACTAATGTCAGTCACGACGAAAACGCCACGTTCGCCCCCGAAGACCTCCCCGCCCTGCTCGAAGCCCTACTCCTCGTTGCCCCCGAACCCGCCGAACCCCGGGAGCTCGCCGCCGCAGCGGGCGTGCCCGTCTCCGCGGTCGAAGAGGCGCTGGCCAAGATGCAGGCTGATTCGTCGCGCGGTCTGGTGATCGTGCGGCACCGCGGCACCGCCCACCTCGCCTCCGCCCCCCGCTTTGCCGCGCACGTGCGGCGGTTCCTGCACCTGGAGCGCGAAGGACGCCTCTCCGGCGCGGCCCTGGAGACGGTCGCGCTGATCGCCTACCGGCAACCGGTGACCCGCGCCGAAATCGAGGCCCTGCGCGGCGTGGACAGTTCCGGGGTCCTGGCGACGCTTCACGCCAGGGGACTGATCGAGGTCGTGGGACGGCTGCAAACCGTCGGCAATCCCAACCAGTACGCGACAACCGTGGAATTCCTCAGGCAGTTTGGACTGAGCTCGCTGGCGGAGCTTCCCTCGCTCGATCAACTCGCCGGCCGCGCCGCCGATCGCCTCTTCGAGGAGTTCCCCGCCGCCAAAACCCACGAAGTGGATTCCCTGGCGCCGGACGCTTACTCAGGCGACGCCCGAGGCGGTTGAGGTCATCGCCCGCATGCGCTCGACCGACTGCACGAGCGCCCGGACGGCACGGTCAATCTGGTCCTCGTCGTTGCTTCTCCCCACCGTGAACCGGAGCGACGATCGGCATGCCTCCGCCGACAACCCCATGGCGAGCAAGACGTGGCTCGGTTCGGTATTTCCCGTGGTACAGGCGGAACCCGCCGAAGCCGCGATTCCCGCCATATCGAGGGTCAACAGCACCGTTTCCCCGTCGATGCCGGGGATGGCGACATTGAGATTGTTCGGGAGGCGCAGCGCGGGATCGAGCGGCCCGTTCACCGTTGCGTCGGGAATCGCGGCCAAGACCTCGCGCATCATCCGGTCCCGGAGGGTGCGGCAGTGCGCGGCGTGCGAATCCCGCTGCTCTTCGGCACGCTCGAGCGCCAGACCGAGCCCGACGATCCCCGCGACGTTCTCCGTACCCCCTCGCCTCCCTTGCTCCTGGCTCCCGCCCTGCTGCTGAAAGTCGATGGCAGTGCCGCGCCGCACGTACAGGAGCCCGATCCCCTTGGGACCGTAGAACTTGTGCGCCGACAGCGACAGCAGATCGACCCCCAGGTCATTGACATTCAGCGGCAGCATACCGGCGGCCTGCACCGCGTCGGTGTGAAGCCGGAGACCTCGCTCCCGCGCGATCTCCGCGACCTGGCGCACCGGCTGGATAGCCCCCGATTCGTTGTTGGCGTACATCAGGGAGATCAGGCACGTTTCCGGCCGCAGCGCCGCCACGATTTCCGCCGGATCGATGATGCCGCGTTCGTCGGGCGCGACGTACGTGGCCGAGAACCCCTGCCGCTCCAGCGATTGCGCGGTGTGCAACACCGCATGGTGCTCGATGGAACTCGTGACGATGTGCGGCGCCGCGTCTCGCCCCTGGTGAGCGATCCTGGCGGCCCAGGCCGCGCCACGCAGCGCCAGATTGTCGCTCTCCGTCGCCCCGCTGGTGAACACGATCTCGCCGGGATCGCAGCCAAGCACCCGCGCGCACCGCTGGCGCGCCTGGTCGAGGACCGCTCGCGATGCCTGCCCAAGTCCGTACATGCTGGATGGGTTCCCGTACCGCTCCGAGAAGTACGGCAGCATTGCCTCGAGCACCGCCGGGTCGACCGGAGTCGTCGCGGCATGGTCGAGATAGATGAGGTCATCCGATGCTGACAACGGATCCACGGCAAGACTCAGACGAGTGGGATGGAGGGATCAACGAAATCGAAATGGAGGGCCGACGGCCTCAGCTCACCACCGTCGGCGTCTTCTGTTCCGAAGCCGCAACAGCGGCGGCCTGTCGGGGGGCATTGCTGATGAGATCACCGAGCGTGTTGGAATCGATCGTTTGCACGATCGCGTCCCGCATCTGCAGCCACACCGGACGCGTCTCGCAACCGGGGATCAACGGGCAGGTCTGCTCGGAGAGGTCTTCGGACACGCACTCCATCGGCGCGACCGGCCCTTCCATGATCCGGTAGACCTCACCGACGCGCACATCGTGCGGATCGCGGGAGAGCTGATACCCTCCGCGCGCCCCACGGGTGCTGGTGACCAGTCCGGCGCGACGCAGCGGCCCGATCAACTGCTCCAGGTACGGCATCGGCACCGCGGACGCCTTCGACATCGAGGCGATCGACATCGGACCCTGGCCGTAGTGCTTGGCCAGCGCGACCATGGCCCGAACACCATATTCGCCTCGAGATGAAACCTTCATGGCAGTCCTGCTAGGGTGCAAGGCCGGATGCATAACAGATCGTACCGCCCAGAGCCAAATCCTTCAAGGAAAACGCGAATCTGAACGCATCAAAAGACCGGTTTCCATCCCCGCCCTCCGCTGAGCGGTGGCCCCTCTCCCATTGCGATGGGAGAGGGGTTGGGGTGAGGGTCGTTGGGGGGTGAGGGCACTACGCCCGCAGCCGCTCCAACGGCCCCCGCTCGACCAACTCGCGAACGGCCCGCAACGGATCCGGCGTCACCTGTCGATACACATGCAGGAACCGGTCCCGCGTAAACACCCCCCGGTACATCCCGTTCTCGGCAACCGGAACGGCCGAGCGGTCCTCCTCGCTCATCAGCCGTTGCACGTCGTAGAGCGGAAGATCGACGTCAACGGTCACCGGCGATCGCTCCATGACGTCGGAAACCGTGCGGCCCGAGGCGGTCTTGCCCAACTCGGCCAGCAGGCTGTTGCGCCAGAGCATGCCGACCACCCGCCCGTTCTCCGTGACGGCGATATCTCGGGGCCCCCCGCGCAACGCGTTGGCCAGTGGCTGATCCGGGGCGATCCCCCCCCCGTCCCAGAGGGCGAACTGGCCCACCCGCAAGCGCCGCATGGCCGATTCCACGCGCACCGCGTGATCCTCGGCGTAGGCCACCACCATGATAAACAGTGCCAGCAGCGCCAGGATGATGCTCTGGATCACGAAGAGGCTGAACACCAGCAGCGTGGCCGCAAAAATCTCACCCACGATGACGGCGACACGGGTCGCGGCATCCCGCCCGACCACCGGCGACAGCGCCGCGCGGAACACGCGCCCGCCGTCCATCGGAAACGCGGGCAGCATGTTGAACAGGATGAGCAAGACGTTGGCGTAGAGCAGTGTGGTAAACAACCCCGCCAGCGACGGGCTGAAGACCGTCAGCGCGTAATCCTCCAGAGACGCGAACCCACTGACCACGCCCACGAGGAGGACGATCGGCGTGAGCGCCGTCACCAGCGCCAGATTCGCCGCCGGTCCCGCCAGCGCGATCAACATCTCGGCGCGGGACTCGCCGGGAAGCTGCTCCATCCGCGCCACTCCGCCGACCGCGGAGAGGGACACTTCGTGGACCCGCACCCCATGCTGCCGCGCCATGAACGCGTGTCCGAACTCGTGGATCAGCACGCACCCGAACACCAGCAGCACCAGCAACAGGGTGAAAACCACCGCCACCGCGCCCTGCCCCGCGCCCAGCCGCCGCCAGTCGATGACGACCCAGAGGAAGATCAGCACAATCGTCGGGTGCAGCCGCACGTCGATATCGTGGACGCGGGCGATGGTCAGGGATCTCGTCATGCAGGGAGCCTAGCGGCCGACGCAGGCGATCTCAAGACCTTCCCTCCTCGACGCCCACCGAACATCAGTCCCAAAAACGACATTCAGCCGGCCAATTGTACGCCGGGCGGCAAGTTCCGCGGCTTTGGACGCGCAGAGCCTACCTGGCGGCCATGCTACACTCCTGCATTCGATGATGGATGACCTCTTCGTACTTGCTTTTCGATTGGCTGCTTACCTCCTGCCATGAGCGACTCTGGACTCAGCGCGCGACTTCGTCAGCAGTCGCGCCGGGCGGGCCTCATGGTCGGCTTCACCATGGTCCTGACCATGATCATTCTCATCTTCGGCGCGGCCGGTCTCTTCGCCTGGTTGTCCAGACCGTTCTCGGATCTGATCCCGATGGTGGCCCCCGCCGCGGAAATCCAGTCCACCGAGCCCCCTACAAACTCCGGGGCCGCCGCGCCGCCGGCGGAACCGATCATCGAGACCGAAGCGGCGCCGGAACCGGCCGATCCAACCCCGCCCCCACCGACCGCGGAGCCCGAGGAGGAGACCGAGTTCGAGGCGACGCATCAGATCAGCGCCAACCAGTCAGTCAACATCCGCACCGGTCCCTCGACGAGCGACTCGGTCATCGTCGCCTTGTCCCCCGGGACACCGTTGCAGTACCTGGACGAGGACGAACCCGCGAGCGAATCGGCCGACGGCAACCGCTGGATGCTCTTCCGCACCGAAGACGGTCAGGAAGGCTGGGTGTTGGAGCTCCTCGTGGTCCCGTTTCAGCCATGATGGCGCGGAGTAGCTGGGTGGAACCAACCGCCCCTCGACGGAAAGCGAGTCGCCGCCTATGCAACGCATACTGATCGTCGGGCTCGGGCTGATCGGCGGCTCCATCGGGCTCGCGCTGCGCCGTTGGTCGGAGGAGCGCAAGGTCGACGGGCGCAAACCGCTTGAAGTCGTCGGGTTCGATCCCAACCTCGACCACCAGCGCGCCGCCGAAAAGATGGGCGCCGTCGACAAGGGCGCCTGGGATTTGGTCAAGGCCGCGCGCGAGGCGGACGTGGTGGTCCTGGCCACCCCGGTCAACGCCATGAAAGACGTCCTCACCGACCTCGTGCCCCACCTGCGGCCGGGGACGATCGTCACCGACACGGGGTCGACCAAGGCACAGGTGCTGGCCTGGGCCAACGAAGTCTTGCCACGCGAAGTGCATTTCGTCGGCGGGCACCCCATGGGCGGCAAGACGCAGAGTATCGAAGGCGCCGACGCCGACCTCTTCTCGGGTGCCACCTGGTGCATCTCTCCTTCCGTGACCGCCTCGGAAGAAGCGGTGCGCACCGTGCTGGGGCTGGTCGCGGCGGCAGGCGCCGAGCCCTTCTTCATCGACCCCGAGGAGCACGACGCCTTCGTCGCTGGCGTCAGCCACTTGCCGTTCGTGGTGAGCGCCGCGCTGATGAACGCGGTCTCGCGCGACTCGTCGTGGCGCGACATGAAAACGCTAACCGCCGGAGGATTCCGCGACGCGACGAGACTCGCCGCCGGCAGCCCCGCCATGCACCGCGACATCCTGCTCACCAACCGCGATGCCGTCGTCCGCTGGATCGACGCGTTCACGGCCTCGCTGGCTGAGTTGCGCGCGACACTTGCCTCTGGCGACGAAGAGACCACGGCCGCCGCGCTCGATGCCTTCTTCTCCGACGCCAGGGACGCCCGCGCCGTCTGGTCCACCCAGGTCACGCGCGACGGTGAGCTGCTGCAATCGACCGCCGCCGAGCTGCAACCGGAAAGCGTCTCCGATCACATGGGCCGCATGTTCCTCGGCGGCTTTGCCAAGCGGCTGCGTACCCCGCCCACCCGCGACGACGGTCAACGTCCAAAGGTCGAACGATGAACGCCAGCGACCCCGGAGAGCGATCCACCCGCGTCGAGCGCGAGATCCGCGAGATCCTGGAACGGGCCGATTCGGCGCAAAGACCGGTCGACAACTTCCAGGCCGCCGTCCGCCGCAAGCGCGCCACGGTGCAGGCGAAGACAACCAGGGCATCGTCGTCCCGATGGACACGAGCCACGATTTCCCCCGCGCTGGCCAGAATTCTCGGCGCGTTGGCCCTCGCCATTGCGGCGGCGGTCGTGGCCGACTACCTGGACTTCCTGGCTGTCATCCTCGCCATTGCCAGCGCCGTGGTCTTCTTCTCGCTGTGGGTTCCATCGCGGCCGTCCGGGCCGGGCGGCGATGCGACGCACTGGCGCGGCCAACGCCTCGACGACGACGAGCCCCGCTTCGGAGTCGGCGCCGGCTGGACACCGCCGTGGCGTGGTCCCAAGCGTCCTCAGCGCTGATTCTTCGCCGGCCCCCGCCGCACGAATAACCCCTAACCCCGCGCGGGAGAAAACCGTTGCCAACCCTCGTTTCCGATGCCGTCGATGCGTACGTCATCCGCCGCATCAACGCCAGACTGCAATTCCTGCTCTTCCAGCGCCGCGCCGACGCCCCCCTCGGCGGGTCCTGGCAGGCGGTCCACGCCCGCGTCAACCCGGACGAAACTGCCCTTGCCGCGGCCGAACGGGCGCTGACCGAGACGGCCGGAATCACCGCGTCCATCATGTACAGCGCCGATTACGTCAACCAGATCTTCGACCACTCCCGAGACGCCGTCGTTCTCATCCCCGTCTTCGCCTTCGAGATCGAACCGCACATCCCCATCACCCTAGGCCCCGACTTCCTCGCCTCCGAATGGTGCGAACGCGACGAAGCGACAGCCCTCCTCCTCTGGGCGGGCCAGCGCTGGTCCGTCCGACACATCGACGACATCCTCGGCGGCGGCGACCCCACCTCCGAGTTCTACCGCATCCGCTGAGCCCCAGAGCCAAAAGCCCCCCTCTCCCTGCGCACACTGATAAGGGATGTTTGCCCGGATGACGCCCGACTCGGCGTCGCGAGCCCCTCTCCCATCGCAATGGGAGAGGGGTTGGGGTGAGGGTCGTTCGGTGCAACGGGGCAATACCTCCTCCAGTGAGCCTGCGCACAGGGCGAGGGGGGTTGGGGGGTGAGGGAAGCCCACCGTCCGGCTACACTTACCACCGCATTCATGCCCG
This sequence comes from uncultured Chloroflexia bacterium, assembly GCA_963762985.1. Classification (GTDB taxonomy): domain Bacteria; phylum Chloroflexota; class Chloroflexia; order Thermomicrobiales; family UBA6265; genus JACCXM01. Next base: position 469,068 of record CAVXMK010000015.1, on the reverse strand, counting down.
ACCGAACCGGGCCGACCAGGAGCTTCCATGCCCGATTTCGCCATCGTCGCCGACATTAAACCGACCGGAGACCAACCCGCCGCCATCGACCTGCTCGTGGACGGCCTCAACGAAGGCAAGCACTTCCAGACCCTGCTCGGCGTCACCGGCTCTGGCAAGACCTTCACCATGGCCAACGTCATCGAGCGGGTGAATCGTCCCACCCTCGTCCTGGCCCACAACAAGACGCTCGCCGCCCAGCTCTACGCCGAGTTCAAGGAGTTCTTCCCCAACAACGCCATCGAGTACTTCGTCTCCTACTACGACTACTACCAGCCGGAGGCCTACGTCCCCCGCACCGACACCTTCATCGAGAAGGACGCGGACATCAACGAAGAGATCGACAAGCTGCGCCACGCCGCCACCCGCGCCCTCCTCACCCGCCGCGACTCCATCATCGTCGCCTCGGTCTCCTGCATCTTCGGTCTCGGCTCACCGGAGGAATATGGCCAAACCGTCGTCTCGCTCCGCCGCGGCGGGCAAGCCAAGCGCGACCGCGTCGTGCGTCACCTGATCGACATCCAGTACGACCGCAACGACATGACCCTCGTGCGCGGCTCGTTCCGCGTCCGCGGCGACACCCTGGAGATCTTCCCCGCCTACGAGGACTTCGCCCTGCGCGTCGAGTTCTTCGGCGACGAGGTCGAGCGCATCGTCGAGGTCGATCCCCTCACCGGCGAGCTACTGGTGGAGCGCCTCGAAGCCGACATCTACCCCGCCAAGCACTTCGTCACCACCGAGGACAAGCTCAAAGCCGCCATCCGCGACATCGAGCTTGAGCTCGAAGAGCGTTTGCAGGAGCTCGAAGCCGAAGGCAAGGTTCTGGAAGCGGCCCGCCTGCGGCAGCGCACGATGTACGACCTGGAAATGCTCCAGGAAACCGGCTACTGCGCCGGCGTCGAGAACTACTCGATGCATCTTTCCCGCCGCAAACCTGGCGAGCAACCCTCGACACTGCTCGACTACTTCCCCGACGACTTCCTGGTGATCATCGACGAGTCGCACATCTCGCTGCCGCAAGTGCGGGGCATGTACGGCGGCGACCGCTCGCGCAAGGACGTGCTGGTCGAGCACGGGTTCCGCCTCCCCTCGGCCCGCGACAACCGGCCGTTGACCTTCCCCGAGTTCGAGCGCATGATCAACCAGGCCGTCTTCGTCTCGGCCACGCCCGGCCCCTACGAGCAGGAGCACAGCCAGCAGGTCGTGGAGCAGGTTATCCGCCCCACCGGGCTCATCGACCCTGCCATTTCTGTCCGTCCCAGCAAGGGCCAGATCGACGACCTCCTGGCCGAGATCAACAGCCGCGTCGCCGCCGGCCAGCGCGCGCTGGTGACGACCCTGACCAAGCGCATGGCCGAAGATCTGTCCGACTATTTCAAGGAGATGGGCATCCGCACCCACTACCTGCACAGCGAGATCGACACCCTGGAACGGGTCGAGATCCTGCGCGACCTGCGCCTCGGCGTTTACGACGTAGTCGTCGGTATCAACCTCCTCCGCGAAGGTCTCGACCTCCCGGAAGTTTCCCTTGTCGCCATCCTCGACGCCGACAAGGAAGGCTTCCTCCGCTCCGAGGGCTCCCTCATCCAGACCATCGGCCGCGCCGCCCGCCACGTCGACGGCCAGGTCATCATGTACGCCGACGCCTTGACACGCTCCATGCGCGCCGCCATCGACGAAACCTACCGCCGCCGGGCGCTCCAGATCGAGCACAACGAAAGCCACGGCATCGTCCCGCGCGGCATCGTCAAGGAAATCAAGGACATCACCGACCGCGTCAAGGCGGTCGCCGAAGAAGGCGCCGGCTATGCCGCTGGCGGTGGCAAACCCGGCATCATCGCCGAAATCCCACGCGACGAGCTGATGCGCATGGTCAAGGAGCTCGAAGCACAGATGAAAGCCGCCGCCCGCGATCTGGAGTTCGAGAAAGCCGCCCTCCTGCGCGACCAGATCATCGAGTTGCGCCGCATCACCGCGGTCGATCCCGTGCTGACCTAGCGGTGACACGGGATGCGAAATGGCGGCCGTAATGTTCTGGAATAGCGATCGATTCGTAGGGGCGCTGCTTGCTGCGCCCGTCGGCCGCAGGCCGACAACACGTGTTCGGCAACGACACTGTGGCCCTGCGGGCCACGGGCGCGGCAAGCAGCGCCCCTACAGCCCGCCCGACGATGGCATCGCTCCAGGATGCCAGGACCACCCACGTAAATGACCGAAACCACGCCCTCAGTCCAGGACGGAGAACGGTACGTCCTGGTCCTCAACGGCCCCAACCTGAACCTGCTGGGAACGCGCGAACCGGGCGTCTACGGCTCGACCACCCTGGCCCAGATCGTTGACGATCTCACCACCTTCGCCGCCCAAGCGCAACCACCGGCGGCTATCCGCCACTTCCAGTCCAACCACGAGGGGATCCTCATCGACACGATTCAGCAGCTCGGGCCGGGCGCGATCGGCATTGTCATCAACCCCGGCGCCCTCACCCACTACAGCATCGCGCTACGCGACGCGCTGGCCGCGGTCGCCAGACCCACCATCGAGGTCCATCTGTCGAATATCCACGCCCGCGAAGAGTTCCGCCACCACTCCGTGGTAGCCCCGGTCGTCGTCGGTCAGATCGCGGGTCTGGGTCCGAAAGGGTACGAATTGGCGTTTCGCTTCCTGAACGATCTCCGCGCGAAGCGGGAGGATGCCCGATGACCGATCGGATCGGCCGCCTGCGCCAGGCAGCGGCAACGCTCGACGCGGATGCCGCCATCGTCACCCACTCGGCCAACCGCCGTTACTTCACCGGCTTCCCCGATATCGACCATGCGCCCGACGAGTCCTCGGGCTTCCTGCTCGTGACGGATCAGGACGCCGTCCTCTACACCAGCCCGACCAACATCCCGTGGGCCGAGGGGTCCGTGCGCGCTCCTGTCTCGGCCACGCCCTGGGAGCGGCCCTGGCCGAAGTTCCTTGGTGAACTGTTGCAGAAGACTGGCGTCAAACGCGCCGCGTTCGAAGATCGCGCCATGACCGTCGCGGATCACACCGCCATCACCGCGGCGGCCGGACCCGTCGCGCTCGTTCCGGCGGGGACCGCCTTCCACCTCGTCCGGGCCAGAAAAGACGACGAGGAACTGGCGGTCATCGCCCGCGCCGCAAACATCACGGACGCCGCGTTCCTGGCCGCGACGGCGAACCTCACCCCCGGAGTCACCGAGCGCGAGCTGGTCTGGCGCATCGAGTTGGCCATGCGGGAACTCGGCGCCGACGGCCCAGGGTTCCCCACCATCGTCGCCTCCGGACCATACGGCGCCCGCCCTCACCACGACCCGACCGACCGGCCGATGGAAACCGGCGAACCGATCGTGATCGATATGGGCGCCATGGTCGCCGGCTACAGCGCCGATCTCACCCGCACGATCGTCGTCGGTCAGCCGCCAGCCGAGTTCGAGGCCAGATACAATACGGTGTTGGCGGCCCAGAACACCGCCCTCGCCGGCATCAAACCAGGCATGACCGGCCGCGACGCGGACGCGATCGCCCGTGACGCCCTGGTAGCCGCCGGAGAAGAAGAGCACATCATCCATGGGCTCGGACACGGGGTCGGGCTGCTCGTCCATGAGTTCCCGTCGCTGGGCGAGAACTCCGACGATGTGCTCCAACCGGGCCACGTGGTGACGGTCGAACCAGGATTGTATTTTGAGGGCTGGGGCGGCATCCGCATCGAGGATCTCTGCGTCGTCACCGAGACCGGCGTCGATATCCTCTCTCAGGCCCCGAAGTCGTAGGAGACAACAACACGAATGATCGATACCGGTGATCTGCGCAAGGGAATAACGTTCGAGCTCGATGGCCGTCTCGTCAAGGTGGTCGATTTCTCCCACAACAAGCAGGGCCGCGGCTCCGCTCAGGTCCGCATGACACTGCGCGACCTGCGCACCGGCTCCCTGACCACGCACACGGTGCAGGCGGGCGCGAAGTTCCCCCAGGTCCGGCTCGAGCGCCAGCATGTCCAGTATCTCTACGCGGACGGCGACCACCGCCACTTCATGGATACCGACTCGTTCGACCAGATCGTCCTCGACGCGTCCACCGTCGGCGACACCGCGCGCTTCATCCGGGAAAACGACGTCGTCGACCTGTTGACCTACCAGGGCGAACCCCTCGACATCGAGCTGCCCCCAGCGGTCACCCTCTCCGTGACCGGAACCGACCCCGGCTTGAAAGGCGACACCGCCAGCGGCGCCACCAAACCGGCCACGCTCGAAACCGGTCTGGTCGTCAACGTACCCTTGTTCATCAACGTCGGCGACACGCTGAAAGTCGACACCCGGTCCGGCGAGTACATCGAGCGGGTCAACTAAGTGACGAAATCCGAGGTCGGCACGGACCTATCGGCGTTGTCCGCCGAGGGCATGGCGGAGCTGGTGAAATCGCTCGCGTCCGCCATGCGCCAGTCGGACATCTCCGAGCTGGACCTCGAAGCCGGATCGCTGTCCGTACGCCTGCGCCGCGGTCCCGGAAACACACACGTCGACCAGGCGCCGCTTCCGGCGTCCAGCGACCCGTCCCCCCTCCCCGAGGCGGACGACCGGCACATCATCACCGCGCCCATGATCGGCACCTACTACGCCTCCCCCACTCCCGGCGCTCCAGCGTTCGTCGGCGAAGGGGACGACGTCTTCGTCGGCCAGACCATCGGCATCATCGAAGCGATGAAAATCATGAACGAGATTTCCGCCGATCGGTCGGGAACGGTCGAGGCGATCCTCGTCAGCAACGGCCAACCGGTCGAGTACGGTTCGCCGCTCTTCCAGCTCTCCCTGGCCAGGGGCGAAAGACCGTGAACGGAAGAATCCTGCCCGTCGGCGCGTTCGTCTGCCTCCTGCGCGAGACGCTGGAGATGGATCCGTTCTACTCCGATCTCTGGCTCGAAGGCGAGATCAGCGACCTCAGCCGCTCCTCGGCTGGCCACACCTATTTCAATCTGCGCGACGACGACGGCTGCCTGAAGTGCGTCCTCTTCCGCGGCCAGGCGCTGCGCCAGCACCAACCATTGCGCATGGGCGACCAACTCGCCATCCACGGCGGGCTCTCCATCTACCCCCGCTCCGGATCGCTGCAACTGATCGTCGATCTGGTGCGTCCCGCCGGTCTGGGCGCCGCCTGGCTGGAGCGCGAGCTGCTCCGGCAACGCCTCGAAGACGAGGGCCTCTTCGACGAGCGCCGCAAGCGCCCGCTACCCGAGTGGCCCCGCACCATCGGCGTCGTCACATCGCTCCACGGCGCCGCCTGGCACGACATCCAGACCGTGGTGCGACGGCGATACCCGCTGGCCACGCTCGTGCTCTCGCCCGCTCAAGTCCAGGGCGACGGCGCGGCCGAAAGCATCGTTGCCGCCATCAGCGCCTTCCACGGCGATGTCGCGGTCGACGTGATCATCGTGGCTCGCGGCGGCGGCGCCAACGACGACCTCGCGGCTTTCGACGACGAGCGCGTCGTCCGCGCCATCTTCGCCGCACCGGCCCCGGTCATCGCCGGCATCGGGCATGCCACCGACCGCACCTTGACCGAGGACGTGGCAGACGCCTCTGCCCCCACGCCGTCGGCCGCTGCCGAAATCTGCGTGCCCTCAGCCACCCATCTGCTCGAGCACGTGCGGAGCCTGGAAACCCGGGTGGCGTGGGCGCTCGCCACGCACAAGGCAGAGGGTGACGCGCTCAGCCGCACCCTGGCGCAGCGGCTTGCCGCACACCATCCGATAGCGGCGATTCAGGACCGGCAGCGCGCCGTAACAGAAGCCGGAAACCGGCTCCGCCAGGCCCAGGAGCGAATGCTCGATGCGCGCCGGCAGGAAGCCGCCACCGCTCGCGCCCTACTCGACATCCTGGACCCCGCCGCCGTGCTCGGTCGCGGCTACGCGGCCATGCAGCGGATCGACACGCGCCATCCGGTGTACAGCATCGACCAGGTTGATCGTGGCGACGCCTTGGTCGCGGTGCTCCACGATGGCGCGCTCTCTGTCATGGTCGATGGCAAGACCGGATCGAAGCTTCGCGCCGCGGCGAACGCGTGATGGCAACAGAGGATACTGGAGCGCCGCCTTCCATCCCGGTCGTGCAGGCGCTCATCGCCGACGGGGCATTCGAGGATACCCTGAACGCGCTGGAAGCGGTCGTCGATCACCTGGAGCGTGGCCGCCTCTCGATCGACGAGTCGGTGACGTGGTATGAACTCGGATTGGGTCTGTCGCGTCGCTGCGCGGACCTGCTGCAGCAGGCCGAGTTGCGCATCAGCACGATCGAAGAGCGTTTCGCGCTGGACCCGCGCGAAGACAATCGCTGGGACGACGAATAGCATCATGCACTCAGCGGATCACACCAAGTGGGTGGCCATGACTATCTGGAGTAGCGACCGGCCTGTAGGGGCGCTGCTTGCTGCGCCCGTCGGCCGCAGGCCGACAATACGTACCTGGCCATTCGGGTGTGGCTCTTCGGGCCACGGGCGCAGCAAGCAGCGCCCCTACATCCCGGCGGGTCGTGGCGCCGCTCCAAAATGCCGTGTCCAGCTACTTAGAGCCACTGGAGCGCAGCGGACGTGAAACGCGATCTCATGCTCAAACCGCTGCCGCCAGGCAAACTCCCGGCCTGGCTGCTCAACAAAGTCCTGCCCGTGTCGGCGAGCGACCCCAACGTCATCGTCGGCCCAGGACTTGGCCGGGACGCGGCCGCCATCGCCATCGGCGATCGGGTGCTCGTGGCCAAAAACGATCCCATCACCTTCGCCTCCGAGGGTGGCGCAGAGCATCTCGTGGCGGTCAATGCCAACGACGTCGCCTGCATGGGCGCAACCCCCCGTTGGCTCCTCGTAACCGGGCTTCTGCCGCATGGCGTGACCCCCGCCGACGTGCTCAATCAGTTCGCCGAGCTGCGCGAAGCCTGCCGTCAGCGCTCGGTCGATCTCGTCGGCGGTCATACCGAGATCGTGCCAGGTCTGGAGCGCCCCATCCTTGTCGGCATGATGCTCGGCGAAACATCACGCGGCGATCTGATCGAACCGGGCCAGGCGCGTCCCGGCGACATCTTGCTCCTGACCAAAGGACTCGCCATCGAGGGCACCGCCCTCCTCGCCAGGGAACGCCGCGATCGGCTTATCCCGCTGCTGGGCGAGGATGGCGTGCGCGCCGCCGCGCACTTGATGCACAACCCCGGTATCTCCATCGTCCTCGACGCGGAGCTGGCGCGTGAGGCAGGCGGCGTCACAGCCCTGCACGATCCGACCGAAGGCGGTTTCGCCACCGCCGTTCGCGAGCTGGCCGTCGCGTCTGGCGCCGGCGCCGAGGTCGACGCCGACGCTCTGACCATCCTCCCCGAAACCCGCGTCGTCACCGACGCCCTTGGTCTCGACCCGCTTGGCCTGCTCGCCTCGGGCGCATTGCTCATTGCCGCCTCGCCGGGCGCCGTGCCGGGTATCCGACGAAACCTCGAGGCAGCCGGAATCCCCATATCAGTCGTAGGCAGACTCACCGGAGACCCAACGTCGTTCACCCTCCATTCGGGGAGCGACCAGCGCGAATTGCCGGAATTCGCCGTCGACGAGGTTGCGCGAGAGCTCGCGGAGGACGGCGTGGCCGGATGATCCTCCTCGTCGGCAGCAGCAACGCGCGGGTGGGCATGGACGACGGCATCGCGATCCTCCGCTCCGGAGGAACGGCCGTGGACGCGGTCGTGGCCACCATCCGCCGCGTCGAGGCGAACCCAGACGACCATTCCGTCGGGTTCAGCGGTCTCCCGAATCTGCTCGGCGAGGTTGAGCTCGACGCCAGCATCATGGACGGCCGCACCCTGACCACCGGCGCCGTCGCCGCTCTCAAGGGCCACCAGGACGCCATCGATCTCGCCCGAACGGTCATGGAGACGCTGCCGCACGTGCTGATCGTCGGCGACGGCGCACGGTTGCTAGCACGCGAATCTGGGGTGCCCGAGCGGAACTTGCTGACCCCCGAATCAGAGGCCATCTGGCGCTCCGGGCAATCCGAAGAAGATGACGAAGTCTTCCGGCGCAAGATGCGCGAGTTGGCCGGCCGCATGAGCCGCGACCCCGATCGCCCGCTGGACGCCCACGGTACCGTCAACGTCATCGCGCGCGACCGGGACGGCAACCTCGCCAGCGGCGTTAGCACCTCCGGCTGGGCCTGGAAATTCCCCGGCCGGGTGGGAGACTCTCCCATCATCGGCGCCGGCAACTACGCCGACAACCGCTGGGGCGCCGCGACCTGCACCGGCCGCGGCGAGATGGCGCAGCGCCTCTGCACCGCCCACGGCGTCGTCACCTTCATGCGCTTCGGCATGCCGCTGGAAGACGCCCTCGACCAAGCCATCCAGGATCTGCACGCCCTCGAAGACCCGTACCGAGGCGAAGTCAACATCATCGCCGTCGACCGCGAAGGCCACCACGCCGCCGCCTCAACCGTGCCAGGCAGAACCTACGTCGCCATGACGGAAGCAATGGACACATACGTCGAACTGGACCGGCGCTTCGTGTCTTCGCCGGCCGGGAGCCTGGCTCCCGCGGACTAGGCGCCGTACCTACATAGTGTCATTCTGAAGGCGAAGCTGAAGAATCTCGTTCGCCGCAACCATGGTGGCGATGAGCCGAGATGCTTCGCTTGGCCCAGCATGACACGACTTCCGCACGCCGCTGCAGACGCTGGCACTGGGCGGTGAGATCTTGCTCGTCGGTGGAGCAACGGGCATAGCCGACCAAGGTTCCGGGCACGAGCGGCAGCCAACAGGGTGAGCAGACCGTCCCGATCGGGTCGGTGACGGCCTGCCGCCCGCCGCTCAACCGCGCAACCGCGCGTTGAGCCGTGCGGCCTGTCGCGTGAGGTGGTCGCGTTCGGGGAGGTTGGGCGCCGATCGGGCGGCTTCGGCGTAGAGCCGTGCCGCGATGACCGGGTCACCGTTACGCTCGTGCAGGTACGCCGCGACGGCGGCGTAGCGGGGCAGCGCGGGGTCGAGCTCCGCCAGGGCGGCCAGGCCGGCCCGCGGGCCGTCGGCCTCGCCGACCGCGACGGCCCGGTTGAGGCGGGCCACCGGGTTGTCGGTGAGGCGCACCAGTTCGTCGTACCACTCGACGATCTGCACCCAGTCGGTCTCCGCCGCCGTCCGGGCGTCGGCGTGGAGCGCGGCGATGGCGGCTTGGGCCTGGAACTCGCCCAGGCGGTCGCGGGCGAGCGCTGCCTGGAGCACGGCGACGCCCTCGGCGATCAGGCAGGTGTTCCACAGGCCGCGGTCCTGCTCGGCGAGGGGCACGAGCCAGCCGTCGGGGCCGGTCCGTGCCGGGCGCCGCGCGTGGTGGAGCAGCATGAGCGCGAGCAGGCCCGCGACCTCCTCATGGGTGATCCTGGCCGCCAGTTGGCGCGTGAGCCGGATCGCCTCGGCGGCGAGGTCAACGTCGCCGGAGTAGCCCTCGTTGAAGACCAGGTAGAGCACGCGCAGCACCGTGGCGACGTCGCCGGGCTGGTTGAGCCGGACGCCCGAGACGGTCCGCTTGGCCCGGCTGATGCGCTGGGCCATGGTCGCCTCCGGCACGAGGTAGGCCTGCGCAATCTGCCGCGTGGTCAGGCCGCCGACCGCGCGCAGCGTGAGCGCGACGGCCGAGGCCGGTGTCAAGGACGGGTGCGCACACAGGAAATACAGCTGAAGCGTGTCGTCCGCCGCCTCGCTCGGACCGGACATGGGCTCGCGCTCGACGAGTGCCTCGCGGCGCCGTCGGGAGGTATCGGCGCGGGCGGCGTCGAGGAACTTCCGCCAGGCGGCGGTGACCAGCCAGCCCTTGGGATCCCGCGGCGGGTCGTCCGGCCACACGCGCACGGCCTCGACCAGGGCGTCCTGCACGGCATCCTCGGCCGCCGCGAAGTCGGCTCCACGACGGACGAGGATGCCGATTACGGTGGGGGTGAGGGTTCGCGGCAGGGCCTCATCCACCGGGCGTCACTCCGTGATGGTCGGCGGCATTGTCAGGAACGGGCGCACCTCGAGCCATTCGTGGATCGGCTTCCCACCGGCGCCCGGAGCCGCGGACAGCTCGCCGGCCAGCTCGAGCGCCCGCTCGTAGGTCTCGACGTCGATCACCATCCAGCCGGCGATCAGATCCTTGGTCTCCGCAAACGGGCCGTCGGTGACCGGCGGCCGCCCCTCGCCGCCGTAGCGGACGAACGTGCCCTCCGGGGAGAGCGCCTGACCGTCGACGAACTCGCCGGTGGTTTCGAGCCGCTCGGCGAAGTCCCGCATGTACTGGATGTGGGCCGAAACCTCTTCCGGCGTCCACTGGTCCATCGGCACATCGTTGACCGCTGCCGGCGCGCCCCGGTAATGCTTGAGCAACAGGTACTTGGCCATCATCTTCTCCTTCGTGCGGGTGCGGTACGGCCCAGTGTGGCCGTATTCACTCCGGGGACGGAGCCGCGCGCGGGTTCTCGACATCCCACCCCGACATTTCCTGGCGGACCTCGATGCTGCCACGGCGGGGTGCTTGCACGAAGGCACTCCCGCCCGATCACGGGCCAATCCGGCTCACTGCCGTGGTGGCTCCTGACCTGCATCACGTTTTGCCACGCTCAGTGGCAACCTGGCCCAGCGCAAACGCTCTAAGACCCCGTGCCCGCTGGCGGCCGCCATGACCCCTCCCTCTCGGTCTTCGCGGCGCCTATCCGTCAGCCACGGCGCTCTCGACGTCGTAGCTCCAGATCCAATCGAACCGAGCAATGGGCGCCTCGGGGCTATCAGCCAGTCGCGCGTTCCGCGCCTGGACCTCCGCTGGGTCCGTCAGGCGCATCACCCGGCTGGCCTCGCGCGACGCCGCTTGGACGGCGGCGGCGCGGTCCCGGCGGCGGGTCGCATACCCCTCGATTGCGCGCCGCGGATCATCGCTGGCCGCCGCGATGCAGTGCGCCAGCACAAACGCATCCTCGATGCTCTGGCTGGCGCCTTGCGCCATGTAGGGCAGCATCGGGTGCGCGGCGTCCCCTAAGAGCGTCACCCGCCCCCGCGTCCACGTATCGAGGGGCGGCCGGTCAAACAACGCCCACTTGAACACCTGCGCGGTGCCGGCAATCAATGCGCCCACCGGGCGATGCCAGCCCGCGAAGAGCCTCAGCGCTTCGTCGCGGTCGCCACGTGCCGACCACGACTCCTCGCGCCAGTCATCGGTGCTCTGCGTGTTGCCGACCCAGTTCACCAGCCGCCCCGCCGAGACATAGAAGCAGACGAAAACCGTGCACGGCCCCCAGAACGAATGGTGGCGCACCTCCAGCCCGACCTCATGCCCGACCGCCGCCGGCGCCAGGCCGCGCCAGGAGATCTGGCGTGACCAGATCGGCCGGTCCGGTCCGGCGACGTGCTCGCGCACCACCGAGTGGATGCCGTCGGCGCCGATGAGCAGATCACCCGTAGCGTCGCGACCGTCGGCGAAGCGAAGCTCGACCGTGGTCCCGTGCTGCTCGACGGCAACGCAGCGAGCGCCGAGGGTGATGTGCTGGTCGCCCAACGCGGCGCGCAACGCGTCGTGGAGATCCGCGCGGTGCAGGTGATAGAAGGGCGCTCCCCAGCGCTCGACGGCGTCCTCAGCGAGCGGCACCCGGCCTAGGAGCGCGCCGGTCTGCCAGTCACGCGAGTCCATCGAGTGAGAGACGACGCCAACGGTGCGCAGCGCCTCGGCGAGCCCCAGCTTGTGGAGGACCTTGACGGCGTTGGGGCTGATCGCGACCCCAGCCCCCACCTCGCGCAGGACGCGGGCTTGCTCGTAGACGTGGGTGTCGAAACCGGCCTGGCGCAAAGCGAGGGCGGCGGTCAGACCGCCGATCCCGGCGCCGACAATGAGCACGCGCATGGCCCCATCCTCTCTCGTGTCTTTGCTTATTCGCCCCACCGCGGTCCTGACAATGCTGCGAAGAGGCGTTAGCCAGTCTCCTCCTGACCGGGCAGGATCGGCACAACGAACGCGTACGCCGCCATCGACTTCTCCTGCCGCGCGTGAGACGGCCGTCCTCCGGAAATCGTTCCCAGGGCGTCCAGTCCGCATCATGGCGTACCGTCTCGCCGTGGTCAATGGCGCGCGGCTCAGAGCAGTGTCGCTTGGCGGTGCGTGCTGGTGACGACCTGTGCGGCAGAGTTTTTGACACCGGTTCTTGGCGGCTCGTATCTGTAATTCGGAATGTGGGTGATGGCTGGCCGCGAGCGGGGCCGGGGAACGATGCGAAGGATGCGAAGGCTGGCGGACGGGGTGGGTTCGCACGCTTCCCGCGCCGGCGGGCGCCGGTCGGACTGGGGCGGCAGCGCCCACCCGGAATCCGTATAAGAGCTTTCGAGTCAAAACGCAAGCTTAGACGATCTGCTGCGATGGGAACCTCTTCCTGCGCAGATGCAGAGAGACGCCACCTATAGAATCCGAGATAGCTTCGCAGGATAGCGCGAGCTTCCACTCTCCGCTGCTCGATCGGCACCCGGTACGGCTGGCAGGAGTAGGCCTCGTCCGCGCACCGCGATGGGGTTGCGGCGTGGGCGATCCACCCACCGCGGGCGACCGGGCGGCGCTCAGGCGCGCTGGCGTTCGTCCCGCTGCCGGACCAGCTCCTCGACCGCGCTCGGCAGCGTCGTCTCGAAGTCGATCAGCTTCGCCCACGTCGGGGTCACGACGATCCGGACCATACCGTCGTGGTAGAGCGAACGCACCCCCGCCTCCCACTCGACCCGTTGCTCGGGCGTCATCTGATAGGTGCCGCTCATCTGGAGATATTCGTCCGGGATGCCATCGACGAAATCCAGCTCGGCCCGACCGCGGATGAGCAGGATCTTGGGCGGATGCACCTCGGTGTCGATCGTCAGGGCAACCATCGGGTTCTGGCGCAGGGCCGGGAGCTTGGGGGCGTTCTTCGCCGTGCACATGACGATCACGGAGCCGTTCCAGGTGAACCCGATCGGGACATTGCGGGGTGTGCCATCCGTGGCGACGTAGGCCAGGCGGGTCAGGTCGCGGGCCAGCAGTTCCTGGCTGAGCGGCCGGTTCAGCACCTCGGCGATCTCGTTCGGTTGCACGGTCATTCCTCCCATGGTCGTTTTCCTGGTCCGCCCAGCGGACCGTTCTGGTTGGTCGCGGATCGGCCGCGACGGACCGTTAGCTGAGCTGCTCTGCCAGCGCGACGATGTTGCCCTCGGGCCCGCGGACGTAGCAGAGCCGGTATTTGTCCTCGTACTGCGCCACCTCGCCGACGAGTTCGGCGCCGTGCGTGCGCAGGCGGGCAAGGACGTCCTCGATGTCGTCGACGGCGAACATGATGCGCCGGATGCCCAGCGTGTTCGCCGGTGCGTTTTGCGGCTCACTCCGGATCGCCGGCGGCGTGTGGAACTTCGACAACTCGACCCGCCCGTGGCCGTCCGGGGTCCGCATCATGACGATGTCGGCCCGGACGCCGTCGAGCCCGACGACACGGCCAGCCCAATCTCCCTCGACGGTCGTCTTGCCCTCCAGCTCCATACCAAGTTCGGTAAAGAACTCGGTAGCGGCCTCGAGATCGTCGACAACGATGAGGACGTTGTCCATCCGCCGAATCGTCATGGTGGTTCTCCTTCTTCGTCGCGCGGCCCGTCGTGGCCACTCGTGTCCCTGGGACGGAGCCAGCGCCACATTCTCGACATCCGCAAACGTGCGGAGGTTTCGGCCCGGCTTCTGGCCGTCACCGCCCTGGGGCCCCTACACCGCCGATCATGGGATCATCACGTACATGATGCGCTTCACCCCAGCGTAGGTGCGCCAGCTTCGGAGAGCACGTGGGACGGCTTGTCCTCGCACGAATCGCGGGCAACGCGCAGGCTACGGCCCCGCAGTTCCTGGGCCATCCCTCCCATCGGGAACGACGCCCGAGCCAACGAGTCGATCGCCGCGCGCAACGTCAGGCGGCACTGGCTCGTCCCTGTCGATCCCCGCCCCCACTCCTCAGACGCGGACCGGATGTGCCACTCCATGGAACTGGAACACGCGTCCGCGATTGGCCCAATCCAATCCCGAAGTTGAAAACCTTGGTTCTAGGTGAAGTCCGCACAGAGACAGCGAGCATTCTCCCATCGTCTCAATAGGCACACCGCAGTACGAGCAGGGAGATCCTGATATCGAGACGAGTTCAGCAACATCGGCGTTATGCAATCGCCGAAAAAGAACGTGGACCCCGGAAAAGTCTCAAAAAGGGCCCTTATTGAGACGCGTCTGCAGCTGAATCGACCTGAAACCGGCGACGCGCGCCTGTCAGCGAAGGGCGGCGCGCACCGCGTCGGAGAGGTCGCGGCGGGCGATGGCGCCCGCTTCGTCGCGGCGCACCCCGTTGGTCAGGAAGGCTATGGCCAGCTCGAGCTCAGTATCGCCCCAGCAGACGGAGGAGCCGAAGCCGCCGTGCCAGAAAGTGCGGACGGTGCTCGTGGCACCGGGCCAGTGGCGTCGGGGATCGACCAGTCTCCCCAACTCAAACCCCAGTCCGCGGCGGACCGGAATGTCGAAGGTGCGGTCGCTCTCGCCGTCGACCTCGACTTGGAGCATGCGCGCCACCGTCTCCGGCCGGAGGATGCGCACGCCGTCGAGGGCACCGCCACTGGCAATTGCCGCGTAGAAACGGGTCATGTCGCGGGCGGTCGAGACGCCACACGCGGCGGGGACCACGTGATGCTGCAGAGCGGCGCGCTGCATTGTTCGCATGATGTCGACGCACCAGGCGTCGGTTCCGTCCGTGGCATGCAGCCGGGCGAGCCGGTTTTCACACTCGCTGGGGAGACCGAGGTAGGTGTCGGCCATGCCGAGCGGTCCGGTGATCTCCGCCCGCACGTAGTCCGCATAGTCGCGCCCGTCGAGGCGGCGCACGACTTCGGCGCAGGCCCACTGCTGCGTCAATTGGTGATACGCACTCGTCGCTCCAGGTGTGTATTCGAGCGGCATGGCCGCGATGGCGTCGGTCGCGAACTGCCAATCACCCCAGCGTTCCGGCGTCAGCGCGGGTGGGGTTGTGGGGAAGCCGCCCCGATGCGAGAGGATATGGCGAATGAGGACGCGATCCTTACCCTGGTGCCCGAATGCCGGCCAGTGCGCGGCGACCGGGTCGTCAAGCGCCGCCCGACCGCGATCGATTTGCTGGAGGAGCGCGACCGACGCAAACGGCTTGGTCCCGGAGAAGAGGGGGAACAGCGTGTTCGCGCGCACTGCGTCTCCCCGCTGAGTGTCAGCGAAGCCGCCATAGAGGTCGAGGACGAGCCGACCCCGGTGGTAGACGGCGAGCGCCGCCCCCGGGTGCAGCCGCTGCGGGCTGAGCTGGGCTCGGAAGAGGCGTTCGACCTCCGCCAGCGCCTCCATCGCACCATCATGATCCCGGCCGGACGGCGCGGAGTTGGTGGTCGCCAGGGCGACCATGGCCGGCTCCTCTCAGACCAGGATTGGGTCGGCAATAGCGGCCCGTTCTCGCTCAACGAGCACCCGGCGCAGAATCTTCCCCGAGGGCGATCTTGGGATAGCCTCGATGAACTCCAGCCGCCGCACCTTCTTGTAGGGCGCGACCCGCGCGGCGACGAAGACCATCAGATCCTCGGGCGTCGCTTTATCCTTGAGGACGACGAAGGCCTTGGGCACCTCGCCGGCGGCTTCGTCCGGACTAGGGATGACGGCGGCATCGGCGACCGCCGGGTGGGTCAGCAAGATAGCTTCGAGCTCGGCTGGCGCGACCTGGTAGCCTTTGTACTTGATCAGCTCTTTCAACCGGTCGACGACGTAGAAGTAGCCGTCTTCGTCGGCGTAGCCGAGGTCGCCGGTGTGCAGCCACCCCTCGGCATCGATCGCCTGCGCGGTCGCCTCTGGCCGGTTGAGGTAGCCCTTCATCACCTGGGGCCCGCGCGCTTGGATCTCGCCGACCTCCCCCGGGCCGAGCTCCGCCCCGCTCTCTGGATTGACCACCCGGCATTCCGTGTTCGGCAGGCAGCGGCCGATCGCGGCTGCCTTGTTCACCGTTGGGCCGTCAAGGCCGACGATCAGTCCTGGGCTCGCCTCGGTCAGCCCGTACCCCTGTTTGACCACGCAGCCGACGCGCTCCGCACACGCGGCCGCAACCTCCTGGCTCAATGGTGCGGCTACCGACATGACCACCCTGAGCCGGGAGAGGTCATACCGGTCCACGGCCGGGTGCCGCGCCAGCGCCAGAACCATCGGCGGAACCAGATAAGCGCGCGAGACGGCGTAGTCCTGCAGTGCTTGCAAGAAGGACTCCAACTCGAAGCGCGGCAGGACGACTGCTGTGGCGCCGCCGTGCAGGGCGCGGTTGACCACCCAGACGATGCCCCCGATGTGGAAGAACGGTAACGTCGCGACGACCGTGTCGGCCTCGGTTATCGGATCGACCACCGCGAGCTGCGCGGTATTGGTCGCCAGCGCCGCGTGCGTCAGCATGACCCCTTTCGGGAACCCCGTCGTCCCGCTGGAATAGAACAGCGCCGCCACGTCGGAGTGCGGGTCAATCAGGATGGGCGGCGCCACGCCGTCGCGCTCCTGCAGCGCGGCGAAGGGCGTCGCGCCGGGGGCTTCGCCGAAGACGAACACCTTCCGGGCGGCGGTGCGCTGGATTGCCGCCCGCGCCTTCTCGAGGAGTTCGGGCATCGTCAGGAGGTAGGCCGCGCCCGCGTCGCCGAGCTGAGTGGCCAGCTCGTCCACCGTCGACAGTGGGTTGATCGTCGTGACGACGCCACCCAGCGAGGCCACGGCGTGGAAGGCGACGACGTACTCTAGGAGGTTGGGGGCGACGATAGCGAGCACGTCTCCCTGGCAGAAGCCATGCTCTGCCAAGCCCGCCGCTGTCCGCTTGATGCCGTCGGTGAGTTGGGCGTAGGTCAGGGTGCGGCCGCTCGAGCCGTCGATCAGGGCCGGCTTGTCAGCCAGCCGCTCCGCGTGCCGCAAGACGAACGGGGTGAGCGGTGTTTCGGGGATTTCGACGTCGGGGTACGGGCTGCGGAAGATCATCGTCGTTCGTCCTTTCACGTCGTTGCGCGCCGAATGGAAGAGATTGTGCAATGCGGTGGGCAAGCCGACCGTCATTTCCGTGAGCGACACCGACATTGTGAGTCCGGCGGGATCAGTGGGCATCGTCCGGTCGGCGGATTTTCGGGAGAGGGAAGTCGATTGCCCTACGTATGGGACGGCACCGGTCTACGTAAGCCGCGGTTGCCAGGGCGTGATGCCGTCAGGCGAGGCCGAGTGCGACGGCGAGCCGGGAGGCTTCGGCTCGCGAACTCACGCCGAGCTTGGTGAAGATGTTCTGGACGTGCGTCTGCGCGGTGCGGGGGCTGATATAGAGCGCCTCGGCGATGGCCGGGTTCGAGCGCCCGTCTGTGATCAGGCGCAGAACCTCGACCTCCCGCGCGGTCAAACCGTATTGCTCCGACAGCGAGGCTGGCGCTACCCATGCGCGCTGTCCTCCGGTGTCAGGCGAATCTTGGAGCGCTTCGGCAACGGCCTGCGACAGGGAGAGGGCCCGACCGGCCGCCCAAGCGGCGGCGAAGTCCACCTCGCCTAACCCGCGTCTCGTCGCCGCGAGAGCCTGCCGTGCCCGTTCGGCGTGGCGCGGCGGTGGCGCCCCGATCGCTTCGCGCAGGGCGTCCGCCGCCCCCCAGAGGCGGGCGGCGCGCCTGTATTGCCGGGTTGCGGCCGCGGTGCTGCCCAGACCCCGCAGGCTACTGGCGATGCTTTGCTTGTCGCCTTGCTCGTAGCGGAGGACGAGGCTCTCGGCGTAGAGCTGGGCGGCGCGCGGGTAGTCGCCCCGCCTGCGGGCGGCCTTCGCCAGGTTGGCCAGGACGAAGCCGATGCCGTAGGTGTTGCCGGTGGCGCGAAAGATGTCGCGCGCCTCCTCGAACCGGACCGTGGCCCGCTCGATGTCGCCGCGCTCGTAGTCGACGTGGCCGAGGAAGTTCAGCGAGAAGCCGGCCCACGTGGCGATGCCATGCGCCCGAAAGTGCCGGAGGGCCTCGGTGAAATGGGCTTCCGCCTCGTCGAAACGCCCTTCGTCCTCTGCCGTCCAACCGAGCACGAACTGAGAAGTGCCTTCGCCGATGACATGTCCGGTCTGGCGGCACAGGCTGAGCCCCTCGGCGGCCAACTCGCGCGCCCGCTGGTAGTCGCCTTGCATCCAGGCAAACGTTCCCGTTTGCCCGAGCGTCCACGCGCGCTCCCGCGTCGGCGCCGCATCGCCCAGCGCCAGCGCGCGTTCGCCCCAGTTCCGTCCCTCACTCAGATACCCGCGCGGGTTCCAGAACCACGTCATCTTTTCGATCAGGCTAAGTGCCGTCATCGCGTCGCCCCGCTCGACCGCCCAGGCCAGGACCGTGCGCAGGTTGTCGTGCTCGGTCTCCAGCCATTCCACCCACTGCCGTTGCATCGCGGTGAAAAACCCCTCTTCGACTCCCTCGAGCAGATCGTGAGACCAGCGGGCCAGTTGGCGCATCGTCTCATCGATTTCTCCGGTCTCCGCAAGTTGCTCCAGGCCAAACTCGCGGATCGTCTCCAGCATCCGGAACCGCGTCTCCCCGTTCGACCGCGTCACCTGCTGCACCAAACTCTTGTCGACGAGCGAGGCAATACCGTCGAGCACGGCGGCGTCAGCCGTCAGGGGAACGCGGCCGTGCCCCTGACGCCCATCGCCTAACGCCTGCGGTCCGGCGACGGCTTCCGCGGCCTCCAGAGAGAAGCCCCCGGCAAAGACCGAAAGGTGCCGGAACAGGGCTTGGTCCTCGGGGGCGAGGAGGTCGTAGCCCCAGGCGATGGCGTCCCGCAGCGTGCGGAGGCGGGCGGGCTGGTCGCGAGCGCCGCCGGTGAGCAGCTGAAGGGAGCGACGACCATGCACCTGCAGGCGATCCGAGAGCGCCGAGGGGGAGAGCGTGCGCAGCCAGGGCGCCGCCAGCTCAATCGCCAGCGGCAGCCCGTCCAGGCGGGCGCAGATCTCGGCAACCGTGGCGGCATTCTCGTCGGTCAGGGCAAAACCCGGGTTGGCGGCCCTGGCGCGAGCGGTGAAGAGCGCGACCGCCTCATTGCCAACGACGTCATCGAGCGCCGCGCGGTGCCGCGGATCGGGGAGTGGCAGCGGCGGCACCGGAAAATCCTGCTCACCCGTTACACGGAGGACGGTGCGGCTGGTGACGAGCGCCTTCACGCGCGGGCAGGCACCCAGGAGGTCGGTGACGTGGGGCGCGGCCTCGACGACCTGCTCGAAATTGTCGAGGACTAGGAGCAGGTGTCTGGACCCCAGTGCGGCGGCGAGTTGCTCCAGCGGCGGCTGGTCGGCGAGCTCGCGTAGGTCCAGGGTGTGCGCGATTGCCGACACGACGAGCTCGGCATCACGGATCGGCGCGAGGGAGACGAAGACCGCGCCATCGGCATAGGTGTCCTGGAGCTCGCCCGCGATTTGGAGGGCGAGGCGGGTTTTCCCCACGCCGCCGGGTCCGGTCAGCGTCATCAGCCGGGTTTCCTCGCGTTGGAGCAGGTCGACGATCTGGGCGATTTCTTGTACCCGCCCGATCAGGCGTGTGAGGGGCAGGGGCAGCATGGTGCGCGGCGGGTGCTCTGACTCCGTAGTCGGCAGGCCCGCGCGGGCCGGGCGAGCCGCGGCCAGCAACGCCTCCCGGTCCCGAGCGTCGAGTCGCAGCGCCTCGGCGAGCAGGCGCACCGTCTCTAGGCGCGGGGCCTGATGCACCCCCCGCTCCAAGCGGCTCACCGCCAGCACGCTCACCCCCGCGCGCTCAGCCAGCGCTTCCTGAGATAGCGCCGCCGCCGTGCGCAGCCGCCGCAGCACATCGCCAAAGACGGCGGTGGCTGGGGGAGGCGCGAATGTTGGCATAGCCGACCGTCTCCGAGAGAACAGGATCGAGGGAACAGCGCGGCGGTCTGCGGTCCATCCTAGCACCTGACCACGTCGATGATGTGTCAGCGGACTGCTCCGCCTCGTCCAACCCGCAAGCCGACACACTGCCTCCTACTTGACACGACTCCGAAAAGAACATATGTTCTACTTCAGACCCGTTGCCGACCCGTACATGAGGAAAACCCACGATGCCGTCACCGCCCCACGACCCCGAACCGCCTGCCGACAATCGCAATCGCCCCTGGCGCGACCCCCTCGGCCACGTCGTCCATTTGAGCCGGGTCGCAGCCGACACCGTCCACTGGCTCTCCCCCGGCCGCCTCGCCGCCGGCAAGATCACCGTTCTCGACGGCGACCCCGGTCTCGGCAAATCGACCCTCCTCTGCGAGCTCGCCGCCCGCATCACGAGAGGCGAAGCCCTGCCCGGCGGTCAGCCCGGCCCGCCCCGGACCGTGATGATCCTCTCCGCCGAAGACGACCTCCACGACACCATCCGCCCCCGCATCGACGCCGCCGGCGGCGACCCCCGCCGCGTCGTCTCCTTCCTCGCCGTCCCCGACGGCAGCCAGTTCGGCCGCCCCTTCGTCATCCCCGGCGACGTCTCCGTCCTCGAATCGATCGTCCTCCGCACCGAGACCGCCCTGGTGATCGTCGATCCCCTCATGGCCTACCTCCACCGCCGCCACAACGCCAACAGCGACCAGGACGTGCGGCGCGCCCTCGCCGCCCTGAAAACCCTCGGCGAGCGCACAGGAGCCGCCATCGTCGTCGTCCGCCACCTCAACAAATCGGCCGGCGCCAACCCCCTCTATCGTGGCGGCGGCAGCATCGGCATCATCGGCGCCGCCCGCTGCGGTCTCCTGGTCGCGCCGGACCCGGACGATCCCCAGCGCCGCATCCTCGCCGCCACCAAAGGCAACCTCGGCCAACCCCCTCCCTCGCTCGCCTTCCGCCTCGAACCGGTCCCCCACCTCGGCGTCACCCGCATCGTCTGGGAAGGCGAATCCTCCTTGAGCGCCGCCGCCCTCCTCCAGGCCAGCTCCGAAAGTCCCGAGACGCGCTCCGCCCTTGCCGAGGCTCGTGCCTGGCTCCGTGAAGCCCTTACCTCTGGTCCCCGCCTGGCCAGGGAGATTCAGCAGGAAGCAACCATCCACGGCATTGCTCCCCGCACGCTCAAGCTGGCGCGCAAGGCGGAACGCGTCATCGCTCGCAAAGCGCAATCGCCAGGCGGCCCGTGGCTGCTCTCTCTCCCGGACCCATAGCAACCACCGGCGACGAAGGCACGCGTCCTGTGTTCCGTCCCCTTAGCCCCCTTAGCCTTCTTGGCTTCCTTCGCCAGGCTTGCGCACCGTCCCAGGAGTCACCCCCTTCGACGTCATGAGTCCCTCTCCCATCGCAATGGGAGAGGGGTTGGGGTGAGGGCCGTTCCAGCGGTTGGGGTGAGGGTCGTTGGCCGGGCGGAAGCGATCATCCGGACTCCGTGTTGCGCCGGTCCCAAGAAGCCCGCCGCAACCCAGCTCACGCCGTGTCGGCAACTCGCCGGCTACTTTTCACGTCGGGACAGCTTCGGGAGTTTCGAGCCACAACGAAGCGTTCCTGCGCGTCGCGCGTGACTTCGACCTCACCATTGAGGGCCCGAACGGATCTCGCCTATGAACCTGACACAACAGAGCCCGGGGTTGGGGAATCAGTCGCCGGCGGCGTTGTGCTCCTGGATACCCGTCATGCGCACAATCTCCACGCTCATCACCTCCGGGTCAACCCGGAGGGACAATCCCGATGGCGCAAAATTGATCGCCCCGTGCTCCCAATCGAACGCTTCGTCGAGGCAGGCGCCGTGGCGAACGGTGCGTGCGCCCGCTGCTACGCCTTTCGTCGCCCTTTGCGGGTGTCCGCCCGGTGGACGCGCACGGCGCCGGCAGCCTGGCCGACGTCGCCTGACGCGATCAGCAGGACGCGCGCCTTCCTCCCGGGTCCTTGCCACCTGCTCTACACGTCCCGATTCAGCGTCTCCAGAAACTCCTGATTCGACTGTGTCTTGGAGAGTCGGCTGAGAACCAGCTCCGTACCCTCGCTGCCGCCGAGCATCGAGACCATGCGCCGCATCGTCCACACCTGACGCAACGTCGATTCGTCCAGCAGCAGCTCTTCCCGCCGCGTCCCGGAGCGCTGGATATCGATCGACGGGTAAATCCGCCGCTCCGCCAGCTTCCGGTCCAGGTGCAGCTCCATGTTGCCGGTGCCCTTGAACTCCTCGTAGATCACGTCGTCCATGCGGCTGCCCGTATCGATGAGGCAGGTGGAGATGATCGTCAGACTCCCCCCACCCTCGATGTTGCGCGCCGCACCGAAGAACCGCTTCGGCGGATAGAGCGCCACGGGATCGATACCACCGGAAAGCGTGCGCCCGCTCGGCGGCACCGCCAGATTATACGCCCGGGCCAGACGCGTGATCGAGTCGAGCAGGATCACCACGTCGCGCCCGCCCTCGACCAACCGCTTGGCGCGCTCCAGCGCCATCTCGGCGACCTTGGTGTGATCTTCGACTGGCTCATCGAACGTCGAAGAGATGACCTCGCCGTCGATGGAGCGACGCATGTCGGTCACTTCTTCCGGACGCTCGCCAATCAGGCACACCATCAGGTGCACGTCGGGGCAGTTCGTGCTGACGCCGTTGGCGATCGACTTCAGCAGCATCGTCTTCCCCGCCTTGGGCGGCGAGACGATGAGCCCGCGCTGCCCGCGGCCGATCGGCGCGACCAGGTTGAGCAGCCGCGTGGAGAGGATGTTCGACGCCGTCTCCAGGTCAATCAGCTCCAGAGGGAAGATGGGCGTCAGGGTGTCGAACGATGGCCGCCGCCGCGCCGTCTCGGGATCGATCCCATTGACAGCCTCCACGCGCAGCAGACTGAAGAACTTCTCGTTGTCCTTCGGCGGCCGCACCTGCCCGCTCACCCGGTCGCCGGTGCGTAGACCGAAACGGCGAATCTGCGATTGGGATACGTAGATGTCGTCCGGACCGGGCAGAAAACGCTGCCCCCGCAGGAACCCGAAACCATCCTCGATGATCTCGAGGATGCCGTCCCCGAAGATTTGCCCGTCTTTCTCGGTCTGCGCCCGCAGCAGCCGCACCATCTGCTCCTGCCGCGGCAGGCGGGAGAACGTCGGGATTTCGAGCTCACGGGCCATCTCGGCCAGCTCTTCGGCCGATTTCGCCTCCAGCTCCGGGACGGTCAGATGGGGAGGTCCGGTCCGGGCCGGAGCCGCCGTGCCGCTGTACGGAGCGCCGTTGCGTGGACGCGACTGCCCGTAGCCGCTCTGGCGACCGTCCCGGCCATCGCGGCCCTCGCGGCCATCGCGCCCGTCGCCGCCGAACCGCTCGGCGCCATTCGCCCGATCGCCAGGCGCGGGCCGAGACCCACGCTCCCGGCGTCCACGGCCATCACGCCCCCGTTGCCGGGGACTGGCTTCGCTCCGGCCGTCCGTCGCCGGCTCGGCCACCGGCGCGGCGGCTTCAGCCGGAGTCGAGGTTTCGGGCAATGCCAATTCCGGGGCCGCACTCACGGCAACGGGTCCAGCCTCGCTTTCTGCCCGCGAGTCGACATGGTCACCGACCGACACACTCGGCCCGTTTGGCTGAACCTCCGCGGCTTCCTGCGCCGGAGCGGTTTCCTGGACCGGAGCGGTTTCAGCGACCGCCTGTGGTTGCTCGACAATTGGGGCTGGTGGCTCATCCTGAATCAGAATCTCAGGAGCCTCCGGCGCGGAGTCGGCTGGCGCCTGCTCCGTGGTTTGGACCGCGGCGGCTTTCGCCCGCGGTGTGCGGCGGCGAGGCGCGCGCACGACTTCGACTGTCTCTTCGACCGTCAACGGAATTCCCTCCAAATCTCTGCGGATGAGGACTCGATCACGATGGTTCAGGAACCAGGGGCGTGTCCGCCAAGGAGCGGACCACTCGCCAACTCGACACCCGTTCCCGGCGCCGCACACGCGGTTTCATCAGTCAAGGCGCATTGCGGTAACCGAGACACATCAGGAGAGGGGCAACGCAACGTTCGACGCTCCAACGAGGTGTGTGTGGTGAGGAGGGCGAGGTTCGGTATTGCCCCCGGCGTGGCAAAGGTACTGTAGCATTGCCCAACTTCGGCGTCAACACGCTTTTTGGTATTGCTGGTGGATCCCTCGGGGTAAATCACCGTGTCATGCCGACGAAGGAGGCAGCTCGAGTTTCGGGACACGTCGCGTCGCGAAGCCGAGAGTCCTCGCCGCGGCTCGGAACGACCCCTCTGCCGGGCACTGCCCTAGTCCACCGGGATCCCGTAGAGATCGAGCTTGCTCGGGCGGTGGATGGCGTCGACCCTGCGAATCGTGCCGGTACGCGACCGCATCACGATCGACTGCGTGCTGGCCCCGTCCCCAAAGTAGTGGACCCCCTTGAGCAATTCTCCATCCGTAATCCCGGTCGCCGCGAAAAAGACATCGTGGCCGTGGACCAGATCCTCCGCGGTCAGCACCCGATCGACGTCGAGACCGTGCTCCGCCACGGCCGCCCACTCCTCGTCGTTGCGCGGCCACAACTTGCACTGCATCCCCCCGCCCAGACAACGGAGGGCGCACGCCGCCACCACCGCCTCCGGCGCGCCGCCGATCCCCAACAGGACATCGATCCCCGTCCCTGGGGAGGCGGCCATCACGGCCCCAGCCACATCGCCATCCATGATGAAGCGGATGCGCGCCCCGGCCTCGCGCACCTGCTCGGCCAGCCCTTCGTGTCGCGGCCGGTCCAGCATCACCACCGCCAGGTCGCGCACGTCCCGCTTCAGAGCCTTGGCGATGTTCTCCAGATTGGTTGCCACCGGCGCGTTGATGTCGATCGCGTCCGCCGCTTCCGGACCCACCGCGATCTTGTCCATATAGGCGATGTACGGCGACTCGAACATCGACCCCCGCTCGGCCACGGCCACGGTCGCGATCGAGTTGGCCATCCCCTGCGACAACAGCCGCGTACCGTCGATCGGGTCCACGGCGATATCGGTCTTCGGCTCGTCTGCACCGCCCAGATGCTCCCCCTCGAAAAGCATCGGCGCCTTGTCTTTGGCCCCCTCGCCAATGACCACAACTCCGTCCATCGGAATCGTGTTCAGCACCATGCGCATGGCATCGACCGCCGCCTGGTCAGCCGACTCTTTCTGCCCGCGGCCCATCCAGCGGCCCGCCGCCAGCGCCGCCGCCTCGGTCACCCGCACCAGTTCCAGGGCGACGTCCCGCCCGATCTGCTGCTCCATCACTGCTCCTTGGTGTGGGTGACAGGGTGTCGGGGTGACAGGGTTACAGGGAGAACGTCGGACGACCCCGATCGCCCAATCACCCCATCACCCTGTCACCCCGACACCCTGTCACCTTGTCACCCCCGGTCTCCAGCCAGCGTTCGGCCGCGTCGGGCAGATCGAGCATGCTGCCCACTGCCACGGAGCACTCCGGGAGGGATTGCAGGAACGTGGCCCCGTACCGCTTCGTCAGGATTCTGCGGTCGAGCACGGCGCAGATACCCCGGTCCTGACTCGATCGGATCAGCCGGCCAAACCCTTGCTTGAAGCGGAGCACCGCCTGCGGCACCGCGTAGTCGCCAAAGGCGTTCTCGAATGCCTCGCTCCGTGCCGCGAAGACCGGATCGGTGGGCACGCTGAACGGCAGCCGGGTGATCGCCAGCAGGCTCAGCGCCTCGCCCGCGACATCGACCCCCTCCCAGAACGACGCCGTTCCCAACACCGCCACGTTCGATTCCCGCCGCAACCGCTCCGTCAGTTGCTGCGGCGAGCCATCCCGCCGCTGCGCCAGCACCGCGATGCCCGCGTCCTGCAGCGGCCCCGTGATCGATCGCGCCATGTCCGCCAGCAAGGCATGCGAGGTGAACAACACCAGCGCCCGTCCCCGGGTGGCGACGATGCTGTCGATCAAGACCCGCTCCAGCGCATCGCGGTAGTCTGGCTGCGTCGGCTCCGGCATGTCGTCGGCGAGATAGAGGAGCACCGACGCGCGATAGTCGAACGGCGAAGGCACGATCAGGGAGGACGCATCCGGGATGCCCAGCCGCGACGCCAGGTAATCGCACCGCCCATCGACCGCCAGCGTCGCCGAGGTCAGCACGGTCGCCCGCCGCCGCTTGAATAGCCGCTCCTGCAGCAACTCGCTGACATCGAGCGGCGCAGAGCGCAGCGCGATCCGGTCGAGCGATCCTTGCCGATCGAGCCAGTAGACCCGTCCCGCTTCTGGCGCATCGAGCGCACCGGCGAACCTGGCCGCCAGCTCCGTGCCAACCCGGATGGCGTTGGCAAGGTCGGTCAGCAGCAACTCCTGGCGCTCCCCAGCTTCCGCCAGGTCCGCCGCGGCCACGTCGTCCACCTCGTCGACGGCCGTCGCGAACCAGCGCAGCGCCGTCTCGGCCTCGCGCAACGCATTGAGCAGCTTGTCCCACGCCGCATCCACCGCCTGCCACGCCGGCGAGCCGCGAGTTCCAGCGGTCACGCGCCGTGCGCGATCCGCTCCGCCTGCTCCCTCCCCGGCCTCCAGATGGACATACTCCAGGGCAGCGAACACATCCCGCCCCGCCGTGCGCATCGCCTCTGCCGCCGCGATGGCCGCGTCGAGTTGCTTGCGCGCATTCCGGGCGCGCTTCTGGCCCGCGCCGTCCTCCACCGCGCCGAGGAGAAAGGCCATGGCCCCCGCCGCCACCCCGGTCATGGCCACGCCATCGTCCCTGGCCAGCGCATCCGCAAACTCGGTCAGGTCGCGCTCCATCAGCGAGACGGTGAACTGCGTCGTCGCCTGGTCCTCCAGATGGTGCGCCTCGTCGATCACCAGCGTGTCGTAATCGGGCAGGATGCGATTGCTCGACGCGGCATCGGTCAGCAAAAGCGCGTGGTTCACCACCACCAGATGCGCGCTCTCCGCCGCGCGCCGCGCCCGGAAGAGGAAGCATTGCCCCCGCTGGTGGAACACGCACGTCCCCGGATCGCACGCCCCCTCGTCTTCCGAGACGTACCGCCAGTACGCCTCCTCGCCACCGGTCAGACGCAGCTCGGCACGATCGCCCGTTTCGGTCCGCGGCAACCAGGCCAGGATCTTGGCCTTCAGCCGCGCCTCGTCCGGCTCCGAGGAGGGCTGCCGTTCCCAGGGAAACCAGCGGCGCAGACAGACGTAGTTGGCGCGCCCCTTCACGGCCACAACATCGACGTGCCTGTCGCCCTGGGCACGGGCGAAAGCCGCGACGAGATCGGGTACATCCTTGCGCAGCAATTGATCTTGCAGCGCCAGCGTGTTCGTGGACAAGACGACTGGCTCGCCCCGCTCGGTGGCCGCCAACGCCGCCGGCACGAGGTAGGCCAGACTCTTGCCCGTCCCCGTCCCCGCCTCGACCAGCAACTGCCCGCTGTCGTTCAGCGTCTGGGCCACCGCGCCGGCCATCTCCTCCTGCTGCCGCCGCCGCTCGAACCCGGCAATCACGTCGGAGAGTGTGCCGCCCGGCCCGATCACCGTCTGCACCACCCCCTGGTCGAGCGGTTCCAGCGATCCGGTCGGCTCCAGCGGATCCTGGCGCGGCCGTTCGCGCAGGAAGGAGACTTCCGGCGGTTGCAGCCGCTGGCTCCCCCGGCGCCCTCCGGGGACGGGCTCGAACAGGTCCGCGAACGGCCACCCTCCCTCGAACACGTGCGTGGCCAGGCGATCGAGCGTCACGTCGTCGTAGTCGGCGATCCTCCGCAGCAGCGCCTCGAACACGTCGGCGACGACCTCCGCTTCGGCGCGGCCGTTCTCCTCGTTTGGCGCGGCGACACCCAGAGCGGCGGAGAGCGCGTCCAGCCCCGTCGCCGCCAGACCGGGGACGAGGATCGACGCCAGCTCAGCGGTGTCGATCGCCTGCGTCTCGAGGCGCAGCCCCTCGGCCGCCATCACCGCCAGGGATCGCCCTGCGTCGTGGACGACAACCCGCTTCGTCTGCATCAGAACCCGAAGCTGCTTGGCCAACTCCGGCCACGGCGTAGCGTCATTCCCATCAAGGATGGGATCCGCCGCCGAACGGACCGCGGCGTCCAGCCGGGTTCGGTCGCCAGGACCGTCGGCCGACACCGCCGAAATGGCACGCACCCGGTCTCGCCGCGGATCCGGGCCTGTCGTCTTGATCGATAACGCGACAAATGAGAGGGTCACGACGACAACGATGCCTTCTAGTACCTGCTGACCGCGGCCCTACAGGGCTCGCGCCGATAGCGCCTCGGAAATAACGAGCGCCAACAGCGCCACCTGGGCGATACCGCTCGCCACTGGCGCCACGTCGATGAACTCGTCTGTGCGGTGGACGTTGCCACCCGTGGTCAACCCGATGCAAACCGCTGGTATCCCTGCCGCAATGGGGACATTGGCGTCCGTGCTGGAGGCATCGAAACTCGGATCCAGATCGAGCGCGCCCAGCGCCCAGGCGGCCATCTTCACGATCGGACTATCGACCGGGACCACACCCGCCGGCCGCTCCCCGATCGATTCGATGTCGAACGCGATCCCGTTGCTCCGGCCGCCGCGCGCGGTCAACCGCGTCACCCGGTCGCTGAGGCGATGCAGCGCAGTTTCATCCGTCGAGCGCAGATCGAGCAGGCAGGACGCCGAGGGAGCGATGGTGTTGATCGACACGCCCCCCTCGATGCGCCCCACATTGAGCGTCGTCTTGGGCGAGCGCGGCAGCGGAATGGCATCGAGCTCGGCGATCAACTTGGCCAACCCCTGGATCGCATTCGGCCGCCCGAAGTCGCCCCACGAATGACCGCCAGGTCCCTGCGCCGATATGCGAAATCGCCGGCTCCCGACCGCGACATGGGTCACGCGCCCCAGGTTGTGCCCCTCCAGGGCCACCACCGCGCCGATCCCGGGCCGCGCCGACATCACCTCCCGGATCCCTCGCAGGTTCCCGAGACCCTCTTCACCAACATTGCCGGTAACCAGCACATCGACGGCCGGCCGCTCCCCGGCCCGCTCGAACACCTCATGCAGCTTGGTGACCACCGCCACCGCCACGCTGTTGTCGCCGACGCCAGGCCCCATCAGCCGGTCGTCCGTCCGGGTGATGGTGAGCGGCGTTTCGCTCGGAAACACCGTGTCGATGTGCGCGGCGATGAGCAATGACCCAATGGCTCCACCACCGGGCATGCGGCCAGGAATCGTCGCCACCACATCGCCGATGTCGTCCCGCTTGGCGGCAAGTCCCTCGTGCCGGAAAAACTCCTCGACAAATGTGGATTTTGCCGTCTCATCGCCCGTCGGCGATGAAACCGCGGCGATATCGGCGGTCCGGTCGAGCACGGCAGGCGTCACCGCGCGGGCTGCCGCCCGCACCGCCTCGATACGCTCGGGTGAGGCCAGGATCACGGACACTCCGGTTTGTGCGTGAGCATGGCTCACTCATGCGCGACTCGCGCCGACGCCCCAGGAACGCGGTCACGACCGTGAGCGGGCTACGTGCCAAATTATAGCACTCTCCGGCCGCTTCCTCCCTTCGTCGCTCCCCATGGCGCCCCATCATCCCCGGTCCAAATCTGGAGCAGGGAGCCCGCCGCAGGCGGGCGACTTCCCCCCTCTCCCATCGCAATGGGAGAGGGGGCAGGGGGCTCTCTCCCGGACAGTTTGGCGAAAGGCGGTCCGACACGGGGATCCGATGCGACACTGCTGGGTGTTGAGCGTCCAGCGGATCGGATCGGAGGCGCCCCGTGTCGAGCCGAGGAAAAGTGTTGCATGCGTGGGTACGCCAGGTCGAAACGCTGCTGCCGGGGGAGCGGGTGACGCGGGTGCGCGTGCTGGCGCTGTTCGCGGCCGGGGTGCTGTGGGCCGGCTCGGTGACCTTGCTCAAGGTGGCCGCCGCCTTGCCGCTGCCGGCCAGCGACCCGAGTATCGAGCGGCGCCTCAAGCGCTTCGTGACCAACCCGCGCGTGACCGTGGCGGGGCTGTGGGATCCGCTGCTGCCGGTCCTGCTGCGGGCGCTGGGGCAGCGGGAGGTGGTGTTGGTCTTCGACCCGACGCCGTACCGCGACTGCGCCACCATCCTGGTCGTCGGGGTGGTGGTGCGCCGCCGTGTGCTGCCCCTGACCTGGCGGGTGGCGCCGCAGCAAGACCCCTGGCCGCAGCCGCTGGGACCAATCCTGACGGACTTGCTGGCCGTCATCGCCGCCGCGCTGCCGCCCGGTACGACCGCGACGCTGCTGGCCGATCGCGGCCTGGTCGGTCCGACGGTCGTCGATTGCGCGCGGGCGGTCGGGTTTCACGTCATCTTGCGGTTGCGCGCCGGGGCCGGTGAGGAGACCCGCGTCCGCCTCGGCGACGGGCCCGAGCAGCGCGTGGCCGCCCTGCCCACCGGTCCCGGGCAGCGCTTCGCCGGGCCAGCCGCGATCTTCAAAGATGCCGGCTGGCGCACCGGCCACCTGACCATCCACTGGGCCGCGGGGGCCGACGAGCCGTGGGTGCTGTTCTCCGACCGCCCGGCCGGTCCCGACCGGGTGCGCGAGTACCGCCAGCGCGCCCGCGCCGAGGCCACCTACCAAGACGAAAAGGGGCGCGGTTTTGTGCTGGAAGCCAGCAAACTCGGCGCCGTGGACCACCTGGAACGCTTGCTGCTGGCGGTGCATCTGGCGCTGTGGTGGGCCTACGGGCTCGGCTTGCAGACCGTGCGCAACGGACAGCGCCGTCGCTACGACCGGCGCGACCGGCGCGACCTGAGTCTGGTCCGCCTGGGCCGCACCGCCTGCCTGGCGGCCCTCGATCTGGATCATCGTCCCGCCTTACCCTTCCGCTTCACCCCCGCCGGCTGGACCTTCCCGTGGGTGCGATGAAACTGTCCGGGAGAGAGGGGGGCAGGGGGTGAGGGCCGTTCGCTTGACACCACACCCACCACTGGCTAGGTTTCCCATACGGACGCCCGTTCCTGGAGCATCCGCGCGGCCAGAGCCCGCACGCGCAAACTCCTGGCCGCCCCCACCGGACGGAGGACCGGATGGCTTATCACCGATACGACGCGGTCATCGTCGGTGCCGGCGGCGCCGGGTTGATGGCGGCCATCCAGATGGCCGGCAAAGCCAACATCGCCGTCGTCAGCAAGCTCTACCCCACCCGCTCCCACACGGGAGCCGCCCAGGGCGGTATCAGCGCCGCGCTCGGCAACGTCGAAGAAGACCACTGGCAGTGGCATATGTTCGACACCGTCAAGGGCGGCGACTACCTGGTCGACCAGGACGCCGCCGAAGTCCTCGCCCGCGATGCCGTCGACGCCGTGCTCGAGTTGGAGCACATGGGCCTCCCCTTCAATCGCCTCCCGGACGGCCGCATGGACCAGCGCCGCTTCGGCGGCCACACCCGCAACTTCGGCGAAGGCCCCGTCAAGCGCGCCTGCTACGCCGCCGACCGCACCGGGCACATGATTCTGCAAACCCTCTACCAGCAGGGAATCAAGCACAACGTCAACTTCCTGGACGAGTTCCACGTCCTCGATCTGCTCGTCAGCGAGGACGGCCGCGCCTGCGGCGTCGTCGCCCTTGAGCTTCGCACCGGCGAAATCCATACCATCCACGCCAAATCCGTGCTCTGGGCCACCGGCGGCTTCGGCCGCATCTTCAGCGTCACCTCCAACGCCATGGCCGGCACCGGCGATGGCTTCGCCGTCCCCTTTCGCCGCGGCGTGCCGTTGATGGACATGGAGTTCTACCAGTTCCACCCCACCGGGATTTACAAGTACGGCATCCTCCTCTCGGAAGCCGCCCGCGGCGAAGGTGGCATCCTCCTCAATGGCCTGGGAGAAGCCTTCTGCGAGAGCTATGCCCCAACGCTGAAGGATCTGGCCCCGCGCGACATGGTCTCCCGCTTTATCTACCAGGAGATCAAGGAGGGCCGCGGCGTCGACGGCAAGGACTACGTTTACCTTGACGTCTCCCACCTCCCCGACGAGGTCATCGACGCGAAGCTGCCCGATATCACCGACTTCGCCCGCACCTACCTCGGCGTCGAACCGAAAACCGACCCCATGCCGGTCCAACCCACCGCGCACTACGCCATGGGCGGCATCCCCACCGACCTCGAGGGCCGCGTCCTGCGCGACGCCGACGCCAACACCATCCCCGGTCTCTACTCGGCGGGAGAGAACGCCTGCGTCTCCGTCCACGGCGCCAACCGCCTCGGCACCAACTCCCTGGTCGATCTGGTCGTCTTCGGTCGCCGCGCCGGCAAGCACATGCTCGAATTCGACCAACAGTCTGATCTGCCACCCCTCCCGACCGATCCCGAATTCCTGGCCCGCGCCGAAGTCGCCGACATCCTCTCCCGCCCCAAGGGAGAACCCATCGCCGACCTCCGCCAGGAATTGCAGGTCATGATGATGGACAAGGCCTCCGTCGTCCGCAGCGAAGAAAGTCTCACCGAAGCCAAGCGCGGCATCGCCGATCTCCGCTCCCGCTACGCCCACGCCGGCATCGACGACCACGGCTCCACCTTCAACACCGATCTCACCGAGGCCCTGGAGATGGGCGCCATGCTCGACTGCGCCGAAGCCCTGGTCGAAGGCGCTCTCGCCCGCCAGGAGAGCCGCGGCGCCCACTACCGCGAGGACTTCCCGGAGCGCGACGACGCCAACTGGCTCAAACACACCATGTTGAAGAAAACCTCCGGCGGTCTCGAACTTTCCAAGAAGAGCGTCTCGCATCACCGAGTTTCAGCCGAAGGAACGCAAATACTGACGCGACCGTTTTCGAGTAGCGGCGATTCAACCTGGAACAGGGAGCCAAGGTGGAATACACGTATCGGATCAAGCGCTACGACCCGGATGTCGACGTCAAACCGCACTTTGAAGAGTACGTGCTCGATCTCGAGCCGACCGATCGAGTGCTCGACGGCCTGAATGAAATCAAGTGGCACCACGACGGCACCCTCACCTACCGCCGCTCCTGCGCCCACGGCGTCTGCGGCTCCGACTCGATGCGCATCAACGGCCGCAATTACCTCGCCTGCAAGACCCTGATGAAGGAGTTCGGCCGCAAGATCACCATCGAGCCGATGATCGGGTTCTCCGTCATCAAGGACCTCGTCGTCGACATGGACCAGTTCTTCGCCGGCTACAAGAGCGTCAAGCCCTACCTGATCGCGGGTGAAGCTCCGGCCGCCGAGCGCCTCCAGACCCCGGAGCAACTCGAACGCTACGAGGACGCCACGAAGTGCATCCTCTGCGCCGCCTGCACCACCTCCTGCCCCATAACCTGGACCAACGAGAGCTTCGTCGGCCCCGCTGCCATCGTCAACGCCGCCCGCTTCATTTACGACAGCCGCGACGAAGGCGCCGCCGACCGCCTGCGCATCCTCAACACCCAATCCGGCGTCTGGCGCTGCCGCACCATCTTCAACTGCACCGAGGCCTGCCCCCGCGACATCGAGGTCACCAATCTCATCGAAGACGTCAAGCGCACCCTCCTCTTGGAACAGGTCTAGGAATCCATCCGGGCCACCGTGGCGACCCTCTGGACCTGGCTCACCACGCCCCCCGGCGTCGCCGACGTCCTCGACCCGTTCGGACTCATCTTCGCCACCGTCTTCGCCGTCGGCTTCCTGATCTCGGCCTACCTCGCCGGCCCCGGCGGCAACGATCTGGCCTACCACGACCCGCAAGCCCAGGCAATCCGCCACTGGGCGAACATCGGCCTCTGGATCTTCGGCCCCGGACTCTTCTTCATCGCGATGCGCGCCCTGCAAATCAATCCGCTCTCATTCGGCGAACCAATCTGGCTCGTCGCCAGCATCATCGCCCTCATCGTTGCCGCTATCCGCCTCGCCGCCTGGTGGCGGAAGGACGCCTCGACACGCGCGGCAACGCGTTCCCAGCCTCTCCAAGAACCGCTGCCCATCAACCACCCCACCCGCCAGCAACACCCCCCTCGCCCACCGCAGTGGGAGAGGGGGGCAGGGGGGTGAGGGCCGTTCGGGGCAGAGAGGCAAGTGCCAATGTGCTGATAGCTGATAGCTGATAGCTGATAGAAAACGCCCCGCTCGTCTCCGAGCGAGGCGTCCACTTGCGGAATTGGCCGTGCACCCCTTGTCGATCACAACGCTCCAGCTTGTCGACGGTCGCTGGCTCCGGTCGGGCTTCCCCACGTCACCCAGGGAGGTCGGTTTACGGCTGCTACCTTCCGGTCCTGACCGGGTTCGCCGTTCCCCGCCGCGCGGGACCCTTCCATCAACACCGCGTATCGCCGCCAGTCCCGAAGCACCGGACCTCGAAGGGGAGTTCAACCCCGCTGAGGCGGGTTGCGGGTTCAGGGCACCGCCAGCTCCCCATCTAGCACGACCTCCCCAAGTATAGTTTTCCGTCAATCTGGCGTCAAAATCGCTCCCGGCCGTCCGCCCGCCTCGCGGCTCCATCTGGACACTCCAGCGGCCAGGTTTCCGGTTGCGGCCCGGCATCGCTCATATCCGGGTTGTCCATCAGCCGACGCAGCACACGCACCGTCAGATCATCGCAGCAGCGCACCTGGCAAGAAAGCCGCATATTCTCGGGGAGATCATCCAGCGTCGCCAACTTCGCGATCTCCACCTCCGTCATTTGCCCCGGATCGCCACCCAGGACCTGCACCCGGCACGTCGTGCAGCGCGCATTCCCCCCGCACCGGTGCAGGATATCGACCCCCGCATCCATGATGGCCAGCACCAGCCGCTGCCCATCCGGCGCGCTCGTCCTGCCGATCCCCTCCATCTCAATAGTCGCCACGCGTTTCCTTCCCTTTCACCTTGCCCATTTCGGGCGTCACGAACCTCAGCGCACCGCCCCAACCCACGGTGTCATGGTGAACGAAGTGAAGCACCTCGACTCGCCACCTGTCCGTTCGCCCATGCCAGAATGCTCCGCCCGCCGGTTCAGTGTCGGGCAAAGACCTTGATGACGCGGTCTCCAGCGCCCTTCAGGGTGCATCCGTTCGTTTCAGCCCGGTCCTTTAGGGCCGGTCGGCGCGGCCAGGACGTTCGAAATGGCCACTGGGTCGCCAAGATCATCCATGAATTGCCCTCGATCTCGGCAATCACAACACCACGACCCGTGCCTCACGCATGAAACCGCGGCCCCCCCACCAACCGCTGCCGAAACCGCTCCGAAAACTCCGCCGCGTGCGGCCCCGCCAGCACTACCGACCCCGCGTGCCCTGCCGCGATGTCCCCGTCACGAACGGATAGACGATCGCCCCTTCGATGAACCGCCGCTCGCTGTAGAAAATCTCGATGCTGATGCGGGCAAAGATGTCGAACGCCACCTGATCCGCGGTCATCAGATCGGAGATCGGCCGGTCCACCCAGAACTGCAACGTGACGTGATGCTCCTCGAGCTCCGGCTCGCCGATCATGTGCGCATCGGTCAGATCGGACACCAACCGCTCCGCCTCGATGGCGAAGCGGATGTTCGCCTCCGTATCCTCGACCCACCCTTCCCCGTAGCGGGCGCTCAGCGCCACCACAATATCATCGACCATGCGGACGCACCGTCCCTCTCCATCTGACGCCGCAAACCGCGTAAGGACCATTTCTATACCAGTCCCGAGGAATCCACCATAGCCAACATTCACCTGGCCCGATTCTGGTACGCTCTCGCGAAGAATCAGACGTCAGCCAAGGAGCAAATCGGGTGGTGCAGCGCGTGCTCGACTGGGTCTTCAAGCGGGAGCGGGAAGCACCCGACGTGCCCCTCTGCCCGAACCACGGCACGCCGATGCAGGTGCGCGGCGTCGTCGGCCACCCCACCCGCTTTAGCTACCAGACCGAAGAAACCTACACCGTCATCTACTTCTGCCCCATCCCAGGCTGCGCCGAAACCGCCGAAACCCAGGTCGCCATGACCCAGATCCCGGTCCCTGGCGCCTCCCCCCGCCGTCCGGATTACGCCCGCCGCGATTGATGCGCTACACGCATGAAAGGTGGCCGATTCTCCGCGACCCGCCTCGCGTTTTCCCTCTCCCATCGCAATGGGAGAGGGAGTAGGGGGTGAGGGCCAGCCGCAGCGATGTGACGCTGATAACCCGCACCCCGACTTAGGAAGACCGGCCCCAATATTCTCGTTCTGATACGCCCCGGCATACCCATGCGCCGTCGCCGCATTCAGCGTCAAAAAAACAAGCTGCATCAGCCGAGCATCCCGCTGGAGCCGAGCACCCGCTGGGTTCGCCACCATGAGCAGCGCGGTCGAGCGTCCGCGGTAACCAGCATCCCAGACCGCCGTGACGACCGACACCCCAATCCGGCACAGACTCGATCGTGGCCGCCCCAACGCCATGAGATCGTTCGGCAAATCGACCGTTTCGTTGTAGACAATCTGGTACGGCCCTGGTTGCAGATCTACCCAACCGTCCTTGCCGAACGCGAGGGGTTGCACGTCCGGGAGGTTCCTCGACGAATTCGTCTGGCCGATCGCTCCGGCCCCGGAAAACGTGCCAATCTCGGCCAGACTGAGATCGAATCCATTCGGCTGAAGCTGCTCCTCGATAGACAGATATCCGGAAATGAGCGGCGGCTTCCCCTCGATCCGGGCCAGCAGTTCCTCCCGGCCAAGCACGCCGCCGGGTTGCCCCGAGCCGTCCTCCTCGGTCACGAATCAGCTCCGCTTGGCGACGAACACCTTGTCCCCCTCCGTCTTGACCGCAAACGTCTCCACCGGCACCACCACCGGAAAATTGGCCGGCAACCCGCTGCGAATCTCGAACGCGCCGCCGTGCATCGGGCACTCGATCTCGTCCCCGGTCACCTCGCCATCCGAAAGCGACGCATCCTCGTGCGTACACATATCGTGCAAAGCATGAAACTCGCCCTCGAGGTTGATGAGCGCCACCGGATCGTTCCCGACCTCGACGTACATCACCTCGCCCGGCCCAAGCTCGTCGGTCCTGGCCACTTCGTACCATTTGAGGGAATCAGTCACCCGTTCCTCTGATTCGATATTCGTGCTGCGCTACGCTCGCGATCCGTGTCATGCTGAACGAAGTGAAGCATCTCGGCTCAGGCACCACCCGGTCCCGGTCCGCCGAGATTCTTCACCCGCGGGTTCAGAATGACACGAAGTGCACGTCGCTTTCTACAACGCATCATCCGCCGGCGGCACCCCATACAGCCCCGCCTTCAGCACCTTCAAGCCCAGCATCGCGCACTTCATCCGCGCCGGACTGATTGGCACGCCCAGCTCGTCGAGCAAATCCTCGCGGCTGATCGCCTTCACCTCGTCCAGCGGTTGCCCTTCGACCATCTCCATCAGGATCGACGCCGCGGCCTGGCTGATCGCACAACCACGGCCCGAAAAGCGAACCTCGGTAACGCGCTCGCCGTCGCTGCGGACATCGATGCGAATCTCATCGCCACAGAGGGGATTGACGTCCTCGTAGGTATAGTCGGCGGGATCCAGCGTGCCCTTGTTCCGCGGATTGCGGTAATGGTCGAGAATCGCTTCCCGATAGAGGCTGTCGGTCACGGTCCACCCACCCTACGCCGCGAAAATCGCCTGCGCCCGCCGCAACCCGCCGACCAGGCGGTCAACGTCCTCTGCGACGTTGTACACGTAGAACGACGCGCGCGTCGTCGCCACGACCCCGAGCCGATCCATCAGCGGCTGGCAGCAGTGGTGCCCCGCCCGCACCGCGACATTCTCCTCATTCAGGATCGCCGCCACATCATGCGGGTGAATGTCGCCCAGGGTGAACGAGAGCACGCCCGCCCGCGTCCTCGGCATCATCCGGACCAAATAACCGCAGTTCCGGCACGTCACGCAAGCCGCGCCACCGCGTGCGGCGGTCAACGCCCGCTCGTGCTCCCGCACGTTATTCATGCCGATCGCTTGCAGATACTCGACCGCCGTGCCCAACCCAATGGCATCGCCAACCGACGGCGTCCCGGCTTCAAAGCGGGCCGGCACATCCGCCCACGTCGACCCTTCGATCGACACCTTACGAATCATCCCGCCACCGCCCATGAACGGCGGCAACGCCTCCAGCAACGCCAGCTTGCCGTAGAGCGCGCCGGACCCCATCGGACCCAGCATCTTGTGCCCGGAAAAAGCCAGGAAATCGGCATCCAGACCCTGCACGTCCACCGGCATGTGCGGCACGCTCTGCGCCCCGTCAACCACCGTCACCGCCCCGGCTTCATGCGCCAGGCGGATGATTTCCTCAGCCGGATTGATCGTACCGAGGCTATTGGAGACGTGCGGGAACGCCACCAGTCGTGGCTCCAGCGCCAGCAGCTCTTTCAGATGGTCCAGATCGAGCCGCCCATCGTCAGTCACCCGCACGGCGGCGAGCCGAGCGCCCTTCTCTTCGGCCAGCAGTTGCCACGGCACCAAGTTCGAGTGGTGATCCATCGTGGTCACCACGAGCAGATCGCCGGCCGCAATATTGCGTCGTCCCCATGTCGTGCGCGACGAGGTTGATCCCCTCCGTCGTATTGCGCACGAAGACGATCTCCCGCGCCGACCTCGCATGCACGAAATCGGCCACCATGTGCCGCGCCGCCTCATACTGCGCCGTCGCCCGCTCGGAAAGATCGTAGACGCCACGGTGGATGTTGGCGTTCGTCTCCCGGTAATACCGCTCGACCGCCTCGATCACCTGCCCCGGCTTCTGCGAGCTGGCCGCGCTGTCCAGAAACGCCAGCCGCTGCCCCTTCGCATTCACCGCATCCAGGATCGGGAACTCCTCCCTCACCCGCGCCCAATCGACGCCTCGTTCGGATGTCGTTGTGACCATGATGCAACCACCTCCGCCGCCACGCTCCCCTCTCCCATCGCAATGGGAGAGGGGTTGGGGGTGAGGGCGTCGATATATCCCAACCTTCCGCGCAATCGCCGTTTCCAGGAACCCCTGAATCTCCTCCACCGGCACCCGGTCGATGATCGGCCGGAAGAACCCCTCGACAATGAGATTCTGCGCCTCAGAGCGCGGCAGACCGCGAGTTTGCAGGTAGAAGAGGTGCTCTTCCTCGACCTGAGAAATGGTCGCCCCGTGCGTGCAGCGCACGTCGTTGGCCGCGATCTCCAGATTCGGGATCGAGTCGGCGCGCGCCTTCCGGCTCAGAATGAGATTGCGATTCTGCTGGTACGCGTCCGTCTTCTGCGCTCCCTCTTCCACCTTGATCAGCCCCGAATACACGGAGCGGGCATTCCCCTTCAGCGCGCCCTTGAACTCCAGGTCGCTCGTGCCATACGGCGACTCATGAAGCTGCCATGTGTGATGGTCGAAGAACTGGTCGCCGTCGCCGAAGTAGATGCCGAGCATCTCCGCCAGCGTGTTCTTGCCGCGCAAGTGCGCCGCGATCGACGACTTGGAGAACTTCGCGCCGAGGGTGACATGCAGCGAATTGAGCGTGGCATCCTGACCCAGAATGGCGCGCTCCGTCATGAAGTTCCAGACGTCGCGGCCCCAGTCCTGCACCTGCACGTAGCGCAGCTTGGCGTCCTGGGCCACGATCAGCTCCACCACCGCCGAGGCGAACGACTGCCCCTCCTGCGACGGCGAGCGGAACGCATCGGCCATGAACGCCTGCGCCCCCTCCTCGATCACCGCCAGGGTGTGCGAAAAGACCGCCGCCCCCGGCTCCGAGATCAGGCTGAAGGCCCGGAACGGCGCCTCAACGGTGACGCCCTTCGGCACGTAGAGGAACGATCCCCCCTGCCAGTACGCGGCGTGCAGAGCCTGAAACTTGCCCAGCGTTGGCTGAACCGCCTGCGTCATGAAGTAGCGCTCGACCAGCTCAGGATGCTCCCGGTACGCCGTGGCCAGATCGGTGAAGATCACCCCCTGTGCCGCCACCTCGGGATCAAGCGTGGACAGAATCGTCGAGGCGTCCCGCTGCACGACGACCCCGGCATTGGGACCGAGCGCGATCTGCGCCGCGGCATCCTCGACCCCGGCCTCCTCCAGCGCCTGCAACGGCGAAACGTCCGAGCTGTCCAGCCCGGCGCTCGGCCGCAGACGGTCGAGCTTCAACCCGCGCAGGTCAGTCCTGCGCCACTCCTCGTCCGTGCGCTGCGGCATGGGGAGCGATTCATACAGCTCCCACGCCCGCATTCGCGCGTCGCGACTAGCGCCGGTTTCGAGGCGACCCCGCGAGACGGCTTCGACGCCCTCCCGCGAAAACCCCGTCGTCGCCACGTCGCTGATTTCAGCGATAGTGCTCATGGATATGTCGTCTCCAAAATCGTTGTCATACTTCTTGTCCTTCGGCGCCACCAGAGGATGACGCCAGCGCGCTCCTCAGCGCCCTTCAGGGTGCTTCCCGTTCGAGGCAGCGTGGTCCTTTAGGGCCACGCGGGGCGGCGACGCGGTCCCTTCTCGCAACCGCGCCGCCAACCGCCTCTACCCGACCGACCCTTCCATCTCCAACTGGATCAGCCGGTTCAGCTCCACCGCGTACTCCAGCGGCAGCTCCTTGGCGATCGGCTCGATGAAGCCGTTGACGATCATGCTCATCGCCTCGTCCTGGGACAGCCCACGGCTCATCAGGTAGAAGATCTGCTCCTCGGCCACCTTCGAGACCGTCGCCTCGTGGCCGATCGAAGCCCGCTCCTCCTCCACCTCGATGTACGGGTACGTATCGGTCTTGCTGGTTTCATCCAGCAGCAGTGCGTCGCAAACGACGTTGCTGCGGACATTTTCGGCGCCCTTGTAGACCTTCACCAGACCGCGGTACGACGACCGCCCCGTCCCCTTCGAGATCGATTTCGAAATGATCTGCGACGAGGTGTTCGGCGCAACGTGAACGACTTTGCCACCCGCGTCCTGGTGCTGCCCATCGCTGGCGAAGGCCACGGAGAGGATTTCCCCTCGCGCCCCATCTTCCATCAGCCACACCGCCGGGTACTTCATCGTCACCTTGGAGCCCAGGTTGCCGTCAACCCACTCCATGGTGGCATTCTTGTACGCCGCCGCCCGCTTGGTGACCAGGTTGTAGACATTCTTCGACCAGTTCTGGATCGTCGTGTAGCGGCAACGGCCGCCCTCCATCACGATGATCTCCACCACCGCCGAGTGCAGGCTGTTCGTCGTGTAGGTCGGCGCCGTGCAGCCTTCGACGTAGTGGACGTAGGCGTCCTTGTCGACGATGATCAGCGTCCGCTCGAACTGCCCCATGTTCTCCGCGTTGATGCGGAAGTACGCCTGCAACGGAACGTCGATGGAGACCCCCGGCGGCACGTAGATGAACGAGCCACCCGACCAGACCGCCGAGTTCAGCGCGGCGAACTTGTTGTCGTTGTAGGGAATGATCGTCCCGAAGTACTTCTTGACCA
Source organism: uncultured Chloroflexia bacterium (assembly GCA_963762985.1). Taxonomy (GTDB): domain Bacteria; phylum Chloroflexota; class Chloroflexia; order Thermomicrobiales; family UBA6265; genus JACCXM01. The sequence goes on along the minus strand of CAVXMK010000015.1, from coordinate 427,786 downwards.
GCTCCGGGTGCTCGCGCACCCCAGCATCCATGTCGAGGAAGAGCACGCCCTGCTTTTCCAGGTCTTCGCGCAGCGAGTGGTAGATGACCTCGCTCTCGTACTGCGCGCCGACCCCGGCCAGGAACTTGCGCTCCGCCTCGGGGATGCCCAGCTTCTCGAAGGTGTTCTTGATGTACTCGGGGACCTCGTCCCACGTCTTGCCCTGCTTCTCGGCGGGGCGGATGTAATAGAAGATCTCGTCGAAGTCGATGTCCGATAGATCCGCGCCCCAGTTGGGCATCGGGCGCTTCTCGAAATGGTCGAGCGCCTTCAACCGGAAGTCGCGCATCCAGTCGGGCTCGCCCTTCATCGCCGAGATTTCTTCGACCGTCGCGCGCGTCAGCCCGCGCCCGCTCTTGAAGACGTAGTCCTCTTCGTCGCGGAAGCCGTACTGGTACTCGCCGATGTCGATTTGTGGCTTGGCGACCATGGCTTCATTTCTCCTTCGCCCGGATCCTCGGACCCGAACCGTGTCTAGCTCGCGGCGGTCTCGACCATGCGCGCGCGCAACCCCTCGTAGCCCTTGGCTTCGAGCTCGTGCGCCAGCTCCGGCCCACCGCTCTCGATGATGCGCCCGTCGCCCATGATGTGGACGAAATCGGGCTTGATGAAGTTGAGCAGCCGCTGGTAGTGGGTGATCAGCAGCATCCCGACCTCAGGGCCGGCCAGATTGTTGACCCCCTCGGAGACCACCTTCAGCGCGTCGATGTCGAGCCCGGAGTCGGTCTCATCGAGAACCGCCAACTTCGGCTCCAGCAGCGCCATCTGCAGAATCTCGGCCCGCTTCTTCTCGCCGCCGGAGAATCCCTCGTTGAGATAGCGGGTGGCGAACGCGTCGTCGATCTTCAGCAGCGCCATCTTCTCCCGCATCAGCCGCCGAAATTCGCGCGGCGTCATGCGCTCGGCGCTCCCGCCCGCCGCGGCGATTTCCTCCGCGCGGGCGTTACGGACGTTCGTAACGGCCATCCGCAAAAAGTTCGCCATGGAGACGCCGGGAATCACCGTCGGATACTGGAACGCCAGGAAGAGTCCCTTGCGGGCTCGCTCGTCCGGCGACCACTCCAGGATGTCCTCACCCTCGAAGCGAATGCTTCCTTCGGTCACTTCGTAGCGCGGATCGCCGGCGATGACGTAGGCCAGCGTGCTCTTGCCGGAGCCGTTCGGCCCCATCAGCGCGTGGATCTCGCCCTGGTTGACGACCAGATCGACCCCCTTGAGGATCTCCTTGCCGTCGATCTCCGCGTGCAGATTTTCGATCTCGAACATCGGCGTCGTGCCGTTTGCCTTACCGTCGCTCACCGTGACTCGTTACCTCCCGTGCGGGCTCCCCGCCCACGCAATTGCGACGCCTCCCGGCATCTCCGCCACACCGATCAGCCTCCGACCTGAAGGCTCCGGCTGTCGGCGCCCCTGCATCCGGGACAGACCCCGGCGAATACCGTGTGATGACTGGTCACGTCAAACCCACTCTGCTCGGCCGCCACGTGCCGCGCGATCAACGCCACCGGCACATCCACGTCCAGCAGTACCCCACAGTGCAGGCAATGCACGTGATCGTGCCGCTCCACGCGGCCGTCATACCGGCTGGCCTGATCGGCGAAGGTCAGCTCCTGAATCAACCCATGCTCGGCCAGCAGGTGCAGCGTCCGATAGACCGTGCCGTACGCAATCCGTGGATCGCGTCGTCGCACGCGCTCGAAGATCTCACCAGCCGTGAGATGCCCCTCGGATCGCCGAACCTCGTCCAGCACCTCCGCCCTCTGGGTTGTATTGCGGAACCGCTCTGCGGGCATATCACCAACCAGACATTGTTGAGAATGAGTCTCACTAACCAGCAGAAATCATACCATGCGAGTCGGAAATCCGCCATGTCCGCCCCGCTCTTTCTCGGGTAAGCTTCCATGGCGTTCATACTGCTGTGTCGGAGCGAAAACGGATGGCCACAATTCATCTCGAACTTGACGAGGACTTTCTAACCCTCCTGCGCCAGCAGGATCCTTCCATCGAGGTCGCCGCCCGCGAATTGATGGTCATGGAGCTGTATCGGCGCGGCGCAGTTTCGAGAGGCAAGGCTGCCGAGCTTCTCGGCATGCCGCTTGTCGAGTTTCTGCAGCGCGCCAACGAACTCGGCATCCCGTATTTCAACTACACCGACGAGGAGTTCGCCGCGGAGCTCGCTGCCAGCAAGCGATGGTGACTGGTCGGATCGCCGTATTCGACGCGAGCTCGCTTATTGCGCTGACACAGATCGATCGCCTCTGGCTCCTGCCCCGACTATTCGAAACTGTTGTCGTTCCACCAGCGGTCGCCTTGGAAATAGTAAAGACAGTTGGCAGCCCCGACTGGTTCGTCTCGCATGTGCCGCTTTCGCCGGTCGATACTCGGATCTTGGAGGGATCCCTGGATGCCGGGGAGACCGAAGCAATCGCCGTCGCCCTGAACCTCGGCACCGAAGTCGTTCTTGACGACCTCCCAGCCCGGCGGCTCGCCTTGGAATTGGGATTGCCAGTTGTGGGCGTCGTTGGCCTCACCTTGCGAGCCAAGCGCCACGGGCTCGTTGAGGCGGTTCGCCCCGACCTTGAAGCGCTCCGCAATCACGGTTTTTTCCTGGGCGATCGGCTCCTGGAACAGGCTCTCATTGACGCTGGCGAGAGCATTTGACTGCGTTTTTCCCACCCGCTTGTTTACCTCGCGTCGCCCGGGGATGTTCGCGCCCCACCGCCGATGGCGCGACAATGCCCCCAGCATTGGCACGAAGCAGCGACTGAGGAAGGAGAGGGTACGGTGGCAAACCAATGGACCGTCGCGATTACCCGCGAGATCCCCGCAGCCGGGATCACCCCGCTGCGCGAAGTCGCCACCATAAAGCAATGGCCTGAGGAACTCCCCCCCACCCCCGAAAAACTCGAAACCCTCCTCCAGGGCTGCGACGGCGCCATCACCCTCCTCACCGACACCATCGACGGCTCCCTCCTCGACCGCCTCCCCAATCTGCGCGTCGTCTCCAATTTCGCCGTCGGCTTCGACAACATCGACGTCCCGGCCGCCACCGAACGCGGCGTCCTCATCTGCAACACCCCGGACGTCCTCACCAACGCCACCGCCGACGCCACCTGGTCCCTCCTCCTCGCCGCCGCCCGCCGCATCCCCGAGTCAATGGAGTACGTGCGAGAAGGCAAATGGAAAACCTGGGGGCCCCTCCTCCTTCTCGGCCGGGAAGTGAGCGGAGCCACCATCGGCATCGTCGGTCTTGGCCGCATCGGCAAGGAGGTCGCCAAGCGCGCCCGCGGTTTCGGCATGCGCATCCTCGCCTACGACCCCCATGAGGACGCCGCGTTTGCCGAGGAGTACGGCGTTGCTTACGTTCCACTCGATAAATTGCTCGCGGAATCGGACTTCGTCACCCTGCATGTTGCGCTGACAGAGGAGACTGAGCACCTCATCGGCGCTGACCAGTTCCGCCGCATGAAACCGACCGCCATCCTGGTCAATGCGTCGCGCGGCCCGGTGGTGGTCACCGACGCACTCGTCGAGGCGCTCCAGAGTGGAGAGATTCTCGCCGCGGCACTGGACGTGACCGACCCCGAACCACTCCCGGCCGATCACCCGCTGGTAAACATGCCCAACTGCATCGTCGTCCCCCACACCGCCTCCGCCACCGTCCAGACGCGGGATCGCATGGCGGATCTCGCCGCGAGAAACCTGCTCGCCGGGCTCAGAGGAGAGCGACCGCCAGCTTCGGTAAACGCCGACGACGTGCTCAAGAAGTAGCGCATCTCGTGCAACGAGACGCGGGTATACTCGACCGTAGCGGCCCACACGTCGGCTGATTCACCGACCGGCGTGTATTGACGTCAAGCTCTAGAGGAAGCAACACCCATGTTCCGATGCAAGTCCTGCGGATGGATCCACGACGGCGAGACGCCCGCCCGATGTCTGCGTCTCCTGCGGCGCGACCGCTGACCGCTTCCGGCCCATGGACGCGGCCGAGGTCAACGCCATCACTGGGGCCATGGCGAACTACGGCATCGCCGGTCAGGGCTACGACGATATCGAGGTCGATTACACCCGCCGCATCCGCCTCCTGGCCTTCGTCGACGCCTCGTTCTACTCCAACTTCATCCAGCGATACGGTCCCCGCCTGCCCATCTACACCGGCGATCCGCAGTGGTTCCAGGACAACATCCCCTGCATGACCGCCTGCCCCTCGCACACCGACATCTCCCGCTACATCGCCCTCATCGCCGACGGCCGCTACGCCGACTCCTTCGAGCTCAACCGCGAGCACAACGTTTTCCCCGGCTGCCTGGGCCGCATGTGCGCCCGCCCCTGCGAAGACGCCTGCCGCCGCAAGGAAATCGACGCTCCCATCGGCATCTGCTACCTCAAGCGGGTCGCCTCCGATTACCGCGGCGAAACCCGCCGCGAAGTGCCACCGCCCCCGAACGGCCTCACCGCCGCCGTCATCGGCGCCGGCGCCAACGGTCTCACCGCGGCCCGCGACCTGGCCCGCCAGGGCTATCAGGTCACCATCTACGAGCGCTACCCGGTGCCGGGCGGCGTCATGTGGTCCGGGGTGCCAGAGTGGCGTCTCCCCCGCGACGTCATCATGGACGAGGTCAGCCTCATCACCGATCTCGGCATCGAGATCAAGTACAACACCGAGGTCGGTCGCGATGTGATGCTCTCCGAGCTTGCCGACGTCCACGACGCGGTCATCATCTCCGCCGGGTGCCAGGTTCCGCAGGAACTCGGCGTCCCGGGCGAGGACCTGGAAGGCGTCGTCTCCGGCCTCCAATTCCTGGAGGACGTCAACCTCGGGCAGACAGGACGTCTGGGTCGGCAAACGGGTGGTCACCGTCGGCGGCGGCTTCACCTCGATGGACTGCGTGCGCACCGTCCTGCGCATGGGCTCCGAACAGTCGATCATGACCTACCGGCGCTCGATCCTCGAGATCCCGGTCGACGCCCTCGAGCTGGAAGAAGCGGAGCTCGAAGGCGTCGAAATCATGTACATGGTCGCCCCGACACGGGTTATCGACGACGGCAACGGCCGCGTGGCCGGTATCGAGCTGGTCCGCAACGAGCTCGGCGCGCCCGACGACAAGGGTCGCCGCCGCCCCGAGCCGGTCCCCGGCTCCGAGTTCGTCATCCCCTGCGACATGGTTCTGGTCGCCATCGGCCAGCGACAAGACAACAGACTCCTCTCCGGCATCGAAGTCCAGACCGACCGCCGCGGCGTACCTCTGCTCAACGAGAACCTCAAGACCGAGCTGCCGAACGTCTGGGCCTCCGGCGACTACGTCGTCAACCCCACCAATTTCATCTCCTCCATCGGCGAGGGCAAGCGCGTCGCCACCTTCATCAACGAGGATTTGCGCGACGTCGAGCCGAAGATCAAGGAGATGGAGCTCACCCGCGTTCCCACCGAGTACATCTCCACCCCGAACCCCCTCCTCTCGGAAGGGATCGCCGAGTGGTCGCTATCGACGTCGAGCCGCCGCCTGATCTGGGGCGACAATTACACCAGCGTCGGCCGCCAGATGATGCCGGCCATGCCGCTGGACGACCGCGGGCTCGGCACCGGCGACACCACCATAGAAACCGAAATTGGCTACACCAAACCGATCGGCTTCGAAGAGGCCAAGCGCTGCCTGCAATGCCAATTGAACATCTTCATCGACGGCAACCGCTGTATCCTCTGCGCCAACTGCGTCGATGTCTGCCCGGTCAAGTGCATCGAAATGGTCTCGCTCGACCGCCTGCACTCCATCGACGGCGACGTCGAGCTGGCAGAGCTGGCCCGCGCCGAGATGGGCCCCCGCTCGGCGGCCATGCTGATCGACGAGCGCCCCTGCATCCGCTGCTCCCTCTGCGTCGACTGGTGCCCAACCGAATGTCTCACCATGGACCACTTCCGCCTCACCCCTGCCCCCGCGCGCGAAAGCGTCGACCTGGCCGTGGTCGCGGATTAGGTGTCATTAGGTGTCATTCTGAAGGCGAAGCCGAAGAATCTCGTCGTGCATCCCTGGTGGAGAGAGACGAGATTCTTCGCCCACGGGCTCAGAATGACACGATTTTGAGCCGCTGCCGAGTGATGACCCGGCTACAACATGCACAGCCGATCATGACTCTCCCGGGAGCATTGCCATGACCATCTTCGATTACGACGAAATCGCCCAATCCCGCGCTCAAAGCGGCGACGCCTACCTTCAATTCCTCAACGAAGACTCGTTGAGCCTCGGCCTCTATGTCCTCGCAGCCGGCTCAACCGACACGCAATCACCCCACGCCGAAGACGAGGTCTATTACGTCGTCTCCGGCCGCGCCACGGTCGAGGTCGCCGGCGAGCGCCGCCCCGTGCAACCTGGCTCCATGATCTTCGTCGCCAAAGAGGTCGACCATCGCTTCGTCGACATCGCCGAAGACCTCTCGCTCCTGGTCTTTTTCGCGCCACAACACCGCCAATAGGCCGGTCGCGCGCAGGAACAACACCCCGTCCGTCGGCGTTGTGGGAGCAGGACGCCTTGACACCACGTAAGCGGCTCGTACACTTGCTCAATAGTTGACGAACGATGACTCAGGGACCGGCGGCGCGCTGGCCCGGGTGCGGAGGAACCTCGCGATGATCACGATTACCCCGGAGGCGGTCGAGCAGCTCAAGGGTTTTCTCACCGAGCAGGGCACGCCGGAAGGCGCGCTGCGCGTCTTCGTGGCGCCGGGCGGCTGCTCCGGGCTTCAGTACGGGATGACGGTCGAGGAAAGCGCCGAGGACGGCGATGAGTTGATCGAGACCGATGGCGTCCGCCTCCTGGTCGACAACTTCAGCGCCATGTACCTCGAAGGCGCCCAGGTCGATTACGTCAATTCCCTGATGGGCGGCGGCTTCACCGTCCATAACCCGAACGCCGTCTCCGGCTGCGCCTGCGGCCACTCCTTCAACGCCGGCGGCAACGCCGAAACCGCCCAGGGCTGCGGCTGCGGCCACTAATTCCTTTCATGAATATGCCCCGAAATGGCCGGAGGCGGTTGACCACCGGCCATTTCGCGCCCGCGCAATAGCCCCCCTCTCCCGGCTCGACGGGAGCCGGGTGCCCTCTGGGCGGCGGTTGGGGGGTGAGGGCAGAGATCACTCCCGCAAATCATTGATAACCAACCCCGCCGGCGCCTTCGGCTCGAACCATGTCGATTTGGCCGGCAGCAGATCCCCTTCCTCGGCCACGGCCAGCAACCGGTCGAGCCCCGGCTCCGGCAGCAGAAACGCCGCCTGAGCGCGTCCGCTTTCAACCTGGCGCACCGCCTCCGCGGCATCGACGACCGGAAGCAGACGCGACCCGTCCGGCAATGCCCCCGTGCTCACCATCGCGTCGAGCAATCCCTCGACCCCGGCCACGGCCAGCGACCGCCACGCGGCTCCGCGGTCGCGCGCCACGATATCGAGGTGCGGTTTCCGTGGCCGAGCGTACAGATCCCAGGTTCCAGAACCGTCCGGCAGCACAAGCCGCCCCACGAACGAATCCCGCTCGCTCGGCATGGTCCCGTCCGCCGCTCTGCACCTCGAACCACGCCCGCGCCGTCGCCAGCACGGTTTCTGGCGCACCTGCCCCGGCACCGAGCAATACCCGATGCGTTGGCCGCACCAGCACGCCGGGATCTTCCACCGCGGCCAGGAGGGCGAGCACGAACTCGGAAGGGGCATCCGAACTCGATTCACCAGCCGCTCGGCACGCGTCCCGATACGCCAGCGCCGCCTCGTAGCGATGGTGCCCGTCGGCGACAAACAAGGTGCGGTCGGCAAATGCCTGGGAGACGCGCTCGTGCCATGCGGAATCGGTTACGGGAATCAGCATGGTGCGTTCCTCCCATATGATCGGTCCCGGCCCGCTCGCCCGCGCCCTGCCAGGATTCCGCGATCAGGTCCCGAATCGATCCGTCCGGGTCGCGATAAAGGAAATAGAGCGGACTCAGATTCGCGCCCACCATCCGCAACCGCCCGAAACGCTCCTCTCTCGGCCCCGGGTTCGTGCGCTCGTGCGGCAGTACGACCCGCACCGCCCAGTCGCTCAGCCGCACGCGGGTCAGGATGCCAGTCCTGGCTACCCTGGCATCGTGGTGAGGAAACTCGTGGCGGTGAATATAGATGGCAGGATCGTCGTCCCGCACGAAGCACCCCTCGCTCCAGCCACTCCCGATACCGCTCGGCCGCCACCCGGTGGTTGTCCGCGCCATTCCCGAGGTCGACGCCCTCGATGCGTCGAATGCTGAACTCAGAAGATGCGCCCGGTGCCGCCACCACATCATATGGTGGCGCAATGAGTGGACCGACCGGGCCGGAATACTGAGGATTGAAGCGGACACCCCGCAGGGGCCGGACATCAACCACCGGCGCGAGCCGCGGGGTCACGCGTCGCGGCCACCGCAGCCGGGTGGACCGCAATATGCGAGGGATTCATACGGGAATGTGTCGTGGGGTGTGGCGCCCACCATTGGTCGCGACGCGAGTTGCGCCATTTTGGGGGGTAGTTATTCCACGGCAGCCTGATATGATCGGTGGCATGGAATTGGACCGCCCCGCACGGCACGAACGCGTAGCCTCGGGGAACCGAGGCGTAACACAGAGCGTTCATAACGATAGAGGCGGATTCGCAGATCGGCGCGCGAAGCGTGCCAGGTCGTTCGTGGAGGCCGCAGCTTGACCGACTGAGCCGAGTCGCTGGCCACCGTAGCGACGCTGAAACCGCCCGTAATGAGGAGTATGCCACTGATGAGCGATCCAATTCAAACCTATGGGATGGACAAGATCGATGATCTGGTCGTAAGCGGGGTCACCGACGATCGCATCGATATCCCCGAAGAGATCCAGACCCAGATGGCGGACGAGATCGAGCCGGAGCCCGATATCGAACGCGATCTGGATGTGCTACAGCGTCTCGATCCCAACTTCATCAATGATCCGGTACGGCTCTACCTGCGCGAAATCGCGGAGACGCCGCTGCTGACCCACGCCCAGGAGATCGACCTCGCCAAGCGCGTCGAAATGGGCGACCTCGATGCCACCCAGCGCTTCGTGCGCGCCAACCTGCGTCTCGTCGTCTCCATCGCCAAGCGCTATGTCAACCGCGGTCTCACCCTGCTGGACCTGATCCAGGAGGGCAACATCGGCCTGATGCGCGCCGTGCAGAAGTACGACTGGCGCAAGGGCTTCCGCTTCTCGACCTACGCCACCTGGTGGATCCGCCAGGCGATCACCCGCGCCATCGCCGACCAGAGCCGCACTATCCGCCTCCCGGTCCACATGGGCGACTCGATCTCGCGCTACCGCAAGACCCTCAACACCCTGGCCCAGGAGCTCGGCCGCCAGCCGACCCCGGAAGAGGTCGCCGAGGCGATGGCCGTGCAGCCGGAGAAGATCCACCAGATCGTCCAGGCCGCGCAGCGCACCATCTCCCTGGAGACCCCCATCGGCTCCGAAGACGAGACCAGCCTCGGCGACCTGATCGCCGACGACGTCTCCGAGACGCCCTACGAGGCCGCCTCCGAGTCGATGCTCAAGCGCGACGTCAACGCCGCGCTCGACACCCTCAGCCCGCGCGAGAAGCTCGTCCTGCAGCTCCGCTTCGGTCTCGGCCACGGCCACCAGCACACCCTGGCCGAAGTCGGCGAGCAGCTCCAGATCAGCCGCGAGCGCGTCCGCCAGATCGAGAACGAAGCGCTGCAAAAGCTGCGCCGCCTCGACGGCGACCGCCTCTACGCCTACCACCAGGAGCTCTAGGCTCCGCGTACCCCGTTTCGTGCCGCGGAACGAGGAGCCTCAGGATTCCAGGACAGCCTTCTTGCCCACGTCCCTGTGTCTTCCAGAGTTCCGCGGCAACACCACGGCGCCCCCTCCAGCCCCCTTCAGGGTACTTCCCGTTCGGTCAGCGTGACCTTTAGGGCCACGCGAGGCGGCAACGGCGATCAAGTACGCCCCCGGTTGCCCTGACGATCCGTCAACCTCACCCGGTCACGGCACGCGGAAACACACGCCGAAGCGCCTCGTTACTCGGCAGCCAACGGCCCCATCACCACCCGCCACTCCTTGATCCGCGCGTCGGCAATCACCCCCGCCGTGCGGTACGGGTCAGCATCGAGCAACTGCTCCGCCTCCGCAATATCGACCGCTTCGTAGATCAACATCGCTCCGGTGTCGTCCGTCCACGGACCGGACATCACCAGCTTTCCAGCGTCGAACAACGACCGCAGATACTCGCGGTGCGTCGGCCGCGTATGCAGCCGCAGCTCCTCCTGATCGGTAAACTCGAGCACCGCGACAAACTTCGCCACGTCGTTCCCTTCCCCTCCATCGACCGAACCAACGACACTGCGGCCCGAGCGCGGACCTTGCCTCCCGCCGGGCGCACCGCGTAGCCTAACGGTTCCCGCATCCCCGTGGGTCGTCAGGCAGTCCAGGCGAGGAACCGCCGTGTCTCGGAACACCCAGACATCGCCGATCCCAGCCACCGAGCCCCCCTCGGCAAACGGCGCCAGGGAATCGGCGGGCGACGCGCCGATCCGCCGCCAGTACCTGCAGATCAAGCGCCGCTTCCCCGACACCATCCTCCTCTTCCGCCTCGGCGACTTCTACGAGACCTTCGAGGAGGACGCCGAGATCGCCGCCCGCGTCCTCGACATCGTCCTCACCAGCCGCGAGATGGGCAAAGGCGTCCGCGTCGCGCTCGCCGGCATCCCGCACCACGCCGCCGATGGCCACATCGCCCGCTTGGTCGCCGCCGGCCACAAAGTCGCCATCTGCGAGCAGATCGGCACCGCCGATCGCGGGCGAGGCCTGATCGAGCGCGATGTCACCCGCGTCGTCACCCCAGGCACCGTCACCGACCCCGCCATGCTCGACAGCCACCGCAACTCGTACATCGCCGCGCGTCGCCCGCGACGGCTCCCGGGTCGGAATCGCCTACGCCGATCTCTCCACCGGCGAATTCGCGGCCACCCAGTTCGCGGCCGATGCTCCGGATGCGGCGCTCGCCGCGGCGGGTCGTGAACTGCTTGCGCCTGGGCGCCGTCGAGATCGTTCTCCCCGCCGACAAAAGCAGTCGATTCAGACGACGGGACGTCCGGATTGGTTCGCAGCCGAGCATTTCCGTGAGCCGCACCGACGCCTGGCTGTGGCAAGTCCGACCGCGCGCACGACACGCTCGCAAGCCATTTCGCTGTCGAATCGCTCGACGGCTTCGGGCTGTCGGACAAGCCGCGTCGCCATGCAGGCGGCGGGAGGGCTGCTCGCCTACCTCGCCGATACCCAGCGCTCCAGTCTGGCCCACCTCCAGGCGCTGCGCACCTACAGCGTCGATGGACACATGGAGCTCGATCGCCCAGGCCCGGCGCAACCTCGAGCTGACCGAGAGCGCCCGCGGCGAGAAGCGGCACGGTCTCATCGCCGTCCTCGACACCACCCGCACCCCGATGGGCGCGCGACTCCTGCGCCGCTGGCTGAGCCAGCCCCTGCTCGATCTCGACGCCATCCGGTGAGCGGCAAGATGCCGTCCAGCGCTTCGTCGATGACGCCACCGGCAGAGCCACTCGTCCGCGAATCGTTGCGCGACATCGGCGACATCGAGCGCCTCGCCAACCGCGCCGCCACCGGCGCCGATCTCCCCGCGAGAGGTGAACCGCCTCGGCCGCTCGCTGCAGATCCTCGAGACGCTGGCTCCATCGGCCGCCGATTTGCCCGGCTGCCCATCACTCGCTGACGCGCGTGGCGCCTGCCAGCAGGTCCGTGATCTCCTCGGCCGCGGGCTCGCCGACGACCCGCCAGCCGCGGCGGGCAACGGCGGCGTCATCCGCCCCGGGTTCGCCCCCGAGCTCGACGAGCACGAGCGTGGGGTGCGGGACGCCCGCGAGTGGATCGCCGGTCTGGAGCGGAAGGAGCGGGAGCGCACCGGTATCCGCTCCCTGAAGGTCGGCTACAACCGCGTCTTCGGCTACTACATCGAGATCAGCGCCGCCGCCCTGGCCACCGCCGAGCGGGAACGGCTGGCGACGCGGAGACGCATCGCCCGGTCCTGCCCGCGGAGTACCTCGCCGCGCCAATCGCTCACCAACGGCACCCGCTACATCACCACCGACCTGAAGGAAGCCGAAGCCCGCGTCCTGGGCGCGCAGGAGCGCCTCGCCCAACTCGAATCCGACCTCTATCGCCCGCATCGTGGCCGAGGTCGCCGCCAACCTGCGCCCCCTCTGCGACGCCGCGGCGCCGTCGCCTACATCGACGTCGTCGCCGCGCTCGCCGATGTCGCCGCGACCCGCAACTACGTCCGCCCGACCGTGGACGACTCGTGCGATCATCGAGATTCGGGACGGCCGGCACCCGACGCTCGAGACGCTCCTGCCCACCGGCGCCTTCGTCCCCAACGACGCCACGCTGGACGATGGCCTGCATCGCATCACCATCCTGACCGGCCCCAACATGGCCGGCAAGAGCAGTTGGCTGCGGCAGACCGCGCTCATCGTGCTCATGGCCCAGATCGGCTCGTTCGTCCCGGCCGCGTCGGCCCGCATCGGCGTCGTCGACCGCATCTTCACCCGCATCGGCGCGCAGGACGACATCGCCACCGGCCAATCGACCTTCATGGTGGAGATGCTGGAAACCGCCAACATGCTCCACCACGCCACGCCCAGGAGCCTCGTCCTCCTCGACGAGATCGGGCGCGGCACCTCGACCTGGGACGGGCTGGCCATCGCGCGGGCCATCGTCGAGTACCTGCACAACGCCTCGCGCCTCGGCTGCCGCACCCTCTTCGCCACCCATTTCCACGAACTGACCGCCCTGGCCGACCACCTCCCCGGCGTCTGCTGCGTGCGCATGGACGTGCTGGAAGAGGGCGACCGGGTCGTCTTCCTGCACCGGGTCGTCCCGGGCGCCGCCGATCGCTCCTACGGCATCCACGTCGCCGAAATCGCCGGCATGCCCCGCGCGCTCACCCGCCGCGCGCAGGAAATCCTGGCCGATCTGGAGCGCGGCCCCGCCGCCGAAACCGCGCGCGGCCGACGCCGCGCGATGTCCCCGCCATCCGCCGGAATCCGTCTCCATGCAACTGACGCTCTTCGCCCCGCCCAGCCCCGCGCTCGCCGCCCTCAAGAGCCCTCGACGTCGAAGCACTCTCCCCCCTGGAGGCCCTGACCAAGCTCTATGAATTGCAGCAACTGGCGCAGGACGATCCTCAGCCGTCAGGCTGAGGCCCCAGCCGCAGATCAGGGTCGCCGAGTCGCTATCCACTCGCGTCGTCCCGCACCAGCACGTCATCCATCGACGTCAGCCCGATCGTCCCGCACTCGCACCCCTTGCCCATCACCGTTCCTTCCGGACAGGGACGGCGGCACGCGCCACCGCAGCAGACCGTGTTCGGTGCCGACGCCAGGCACTCGTCGTCCCACTCGCAGACGACGCACGGATCGAGCTCGATGAACTCGCACTGCCCCGCGGCGCCACACTGTCCACGCCAGCACGGCTCGAAAACTGACGCACTGCGAGTCGTCGCTGCAGCCCGCGGGACAGCAAGCGCCCTCGCAGCACTCGTACCCGGGCAGGCAGTCGACGATGGCGGACGACGCAGACCCCGCCGAGGCACTCGTGGAGCAGGCATGGATCGTCGTGCTTGCTCCGGCAATCGCGGTGGTTCCGGCACCCGGGCACGCAAACCCCGTCCGCGCAGTACTCGACCGGACCCACACCGCGTTGCGCACTCGTCTTGGGCGGATCGACGCCGCGTGCGACCAGAGCCCGGCAACCACCGCCCCGCCGAGCACGCGAGAGCAACCGCCTGCGGTCCCGGACAGACCCGAGTTGCCGCGGCTCAGATCGTCGAATCGACGGGACTCCATGCAACCCCTTTTGCGGCGCGGAACCGTGCACCCACCGGCAATGCCTGGCCCCTTCCCGATAACGCGCACCGCTCGGACCGCGTTTCAGCGTCGATCGTGCCCGGCCCCGTTTGTCCGAGCGCGTGCAGGGACGCAGCCAACGTGCCATAGTCCACTCATGGAATCGGATGACACATCGCGCGGCTTTCCCGGCCGCTCGGTCGGAAGTCTGACGACGAGGAGGCGAAGATGCACGTCGAGTTCGGCGCGTCCGTGTTTGGCGTCGGGGGCAAGCGCCTGGGCGACGTCAACGGGCGTGGTGGTCGACGCCGGGACCAAACGCGCCCGCGCCATCCTGCTGACCTCCGGTCTGTTTGACGGCACCAAGCAGATGGTGGACGTGACGGCGATCGCCCGCGCCGACGACGATGGTCTCCATCTCGAGTCGACCCGAGCCACGACCGACGCGGAATCGCCGGTGCTCGCGTCGGAAGAAGTCGCCTTTCCCGAGCGTGTCCAAGAGCCGACGACCTTCGTTCCCGCCGCGGGCGTCGGCGGCCCGGTCTACGCCGATCCACCGGCCACGCCGGGCGAATATCCCGACGAGTCGAGCTTTTTCGAGATCGCCCCCATCGACCCGCCGCCGGTCGAGGTGCTTTCGAATCTCGGCGAGAACGAGGTTATCCTCGGCGACGACACGCACGCCATCTCCAGCGACCATCACAAGATCGGCAAGGTCGTCGCCCTTGCGCTTGGCGACCGCGAAGTCGTCGAGGGCATCACCGTCTCCGAAGGGTTCATCTTCAAGGAGCGCGTCGAACTTCTCGCCTGGCCGACATCGACGAGTTCGGGACCGACGAAGTCCACCTTAAACTGACCAAGGCGCAAGCCGAAGCCCGCTGAGGATCGTAGCGGCCTGGGAGCCCGGCGACCGGCGCACGGACGCGCCCTCAGGCCAAGATTCCTCGTTCCTCCTAATGACACGATGTACCTAGGGGATGAGACGGCGGCGTGGGCGCGTTACGGACGGATGACGCGCGTCGGTGACGTGGAAACCTGACGAACCCGATGCTACCCTCCACCCGGCAGCGCGCGCCGGAGATTCCGGCGCGCGTCTTTGGTTCGCCCCGAGGGATGGTGGCAACATTCATGGTCGACGCGAAACGGTTCCGGCTGGCGATTGATCTCGATGGCGTCCTGACCGAGCACCCTCGCCCGCTCGCCCACGCCGCCTCCGCGCGCTTCGGCGTCGAAATGCCGGAGAGCGCCTTCGTCGACTCCGCCGGCCTCAACGTGCCGGAGCAGGTGCGCGACTGGGTCTACGGCCCGGACGGCCCCGCGTCGCAACTGCAACCGGACCCCGCCGCCGCCGACTTCCTGCGCCGCGCCATCGACCTCGTCGGTGCGGAGAACATCGCCATCGTCACCGCCCGCCCGGAGCCCTCGGCGGAGATGACCCGCGCCTGGCTGCGCGACCACGGGTTTCCCGAGTGCCCGATCGTCTTCGCCGATCTCAAGGCCGCCGTGGCGCTGCGCTCCGGGTTCAGCCACGCCGTCGAGGACAGCCTGCGCCACGCCCGCAACTACGCGGCCGCGGGCGTGACCTGTTTCCTGGTGAAGGCCGGCGATCCTGGAGCGCACCTTGACGATCCCGCGCATCGCCCCCGCCGACGATCTCGACGCGCTCTTCGACATCATCGCCGCAGCACATCGCCCGCGGAGGGGCAGACGCCGTGAACGACGCAGCGATCGACCCTGGCGACGACCGACGCTACCGGCGAGCAGACCAGCCGCGCCCGCTCATCGTCATCAGCGACGCCATCCACCCGGCAGCCCGCGAACGCTTCGCCGCCGCCGCCCGCATCGTCGACGTCGACGGGTCTGAACGTGCCGGCGCTGCTGGCCGCGGTGCGCGAGGCCGACGCCCTCGTCGTCCGCAGCGAGACCGAGGTCACCGCCGAGGTGCTGGCCGCCGCGCCGAATCTGCGCGTCGTCGCCCGCGCCGGGGTCGGCGTCGACAACATCGATCTCGACGCCGCCACCCGCGCCGGGGTGCTGGTCCTCAACGCCCCGGGCGCCAACGCCATCTCCGCCGCGGAGCACACTATCGCCCTGCTGCTTGCCGTCACGCGCCAGCTCGTCGTCGCCGACAGCGCCACCCGTGCCGGCGGCTGGCCGCGCAAGTCAGTTGCGGCCCGATCGATCTGCAGGGCCGCACCGTCGGCATCATCGGCCTCGGCCGCGTCGGCTCGCAGGTGGCGCGGCGGCTGCGCGCCTTCGACATGCGCGTTCTCGCCTACGACCCGTACATCACCCCCGCCCGCTTCACCGAGCTTGGCGTGGCCCCGGTCGACTACGAAACGCTGCTCGAAAACGCCGACGTCGTCACGTTCCACGTCCCCGAGAACGCCGAAACGGCGCACATGCTCGACCGCGAGCCGCGATCGCCCGTCTCAAGCCGACCGCCATCGTCATCAACGCCGCCCGCGGCGGGGTCGTCGACGAAGCGGCGCTCGCCGCAGCCCTCGCCGAGGGACGCATCGCCGGGCGCCGGTGTCGACGTCTTCCCGCGACGAACCGGCCATGGCAAGTCCCTTGTTCGGCTCAGCCGAACGCGGTCCTCACCCCGCACACCGGCGGCTCCAGCGCCGAAGCGCTCGCCGCCGTCGGCGAGGTCATCAGCACCACCACCCTGGCCGCGCTGCGCGGCGAGGCGGTGCCGAACGCGGTCAATCTCCCCGCCGCCTCGCTGCACGCCCCGGAGCTGCAACGGCTCACCACCGCCTCCGGCGCCGCCGGCCGGCTCCTGGCCGTGCTGGAACCGGACGTACCGCGCACCTTCCGCGTCACCGTGCGGGGTCTCGTTCCGAGCGACGTCGTCGAGCACGTGGTCGCCGCCGCGCTCAGCGAGGCGCTGCAACGCTGGACCGGGCAGCGGGTCACCCCCGTCAACGCCCGGCTCCTCGCGGCGAGAACGCGGCGTCCGCCTCCGCGTCGTCACCGGCGACGCCGAGCCCGCGCGGCCGCCCGACTTCTCCTTCGAGGTCGTGAGCGGGGACGACGGCCCCCTCTCCCACCACGTCACCGTGCGCTGGGATCGCCACGACGCCGCCATCATGGAGGTCGACGGCTTCACTCTCAACAGCCCGCTCGCCGGCGACGTGCTCATCACCCACCACCGCGACCAGCCGGGCGTCATCGGCGCGGTGGGCACGATCCTGGCCCGCTACGACGTCAACATCGCCGGCATGCAGGTGGGCCGCCATCTCCCGCGCCGCGGGTGGCGAAGCGATCATGGTCCTCAACGTCGACGACGCCATCCCCCCCGAGGCGCTCGACGAGCTGAAGGGGATCGCCGGTATCGAAACCGCCTACGTCGTCTCGCTGCCGCTCCCGTCAGCGCAACGCCCGCTCTTCCCCAGCGGAGTTGGCGACCGTTAAAGCGCCGTGCGAAGCCGGTGTCATTCCGAGCCTGCGAGGAACCTCGTGGGTTCCTCGCACCCGCGTTCGCTTGGGCCGAGAGGCCTCCTTCGTCGGAATGACACTTTTTTGCGCACGCCGCTGAAAGGTTCACCGCGGCCAAGCCTCGTCGGCTTCGGCGACGAGAGCGAGCAGCGGTTCGACAAACGCCGCACCCGCCATCTGCACCGCATGCCCCGCGGTCGGGACATCGGTGAATCGCGCCCCTGGCAGCCGGCGCGCCAGCTCCTGGGCGATGGCCCGCAGCGCGGGATGGCTGCGTCCCCCCGAGTAGAGACCAACCGGAATGTCGGCCGGCAGCCGCGCAACGACACGCGCTGGAGAACTCGCTGGCCGCTTCGTTCCGCGCGAAACCGCGACGCGTGCTGGCACAACCGATCCCACTCGTCCGTTCCTCGCAGCCGCTCCGGCACGTGCCCCGCGCCGATCATGGCGAAAAACGCCTCGGTGGTCACCTCGTCCCCCGCCGTGGCGTGGTCGGCCTGGATGACTTTGATCTGCCGCACCATCTCCTTCACGTCCTCCCGCTCCGGAAGAGCGCCAGCAGCGGCGGCTCGATCAGGTGCAGACTCCTGATCCGCTCCGGCTGCTGCGCGGCCATCTCCAGCGCGATGAGCCCACCGTAGGAGTGCCCGGCAAGGTGAAATGAGTCCAACCCCATGTCCGCGGAGATCTGAAGGAGATCTGCGGCCTCGGAGGCAATCGTGAAACGCACGTCCGGCGGCAGTGACATCCCCAGCTCGGGCCGGTCCACCGCGATCGTCCGGTAGCTCCGCCCGATCTGGGCGCAGGCGGCTCCCCAGGTCTCGAACCCGTCGCCAAAATCACCGTGAACCATCACGATGGCCGGGCGGTGCGGCGCCTCATCACATCGATCCTCGTGCGTCATGCGTCGCCCGTCTCCGTCATTATTCGGGGAAATCCGGTAAAATATCCGACCGACTGGTCGGTTTGGTTTACGGCAGGCATCGTTGGTGACAGGAGTTCAGGAAAGAAGCCGCACTCGGCGGCAGCGCGTGCTCGATGCCGCGCTGGAGGTCTTTACCAGCCACGGGTACAGCGACTCCGCCATCGACGAGATCGCGCGCGTATCGGAAACGTCCAAGGGCGGGCTCTACTTCCATTTCCCCAGCAAACAGGCGCTCTTCCTGGCGCTGCTGGACGAAGCCAGCGGCGCGCTGCTGACGCGCGTCGAAGCGGCCATGGCCGCGGAAATCGATCCGCTCGATCGCGGCGACGCCGCGCTGCGCGAAGTGTTGCACGCCTTCGGTGGCCACCGCCTCCTGGCCCGGCTCCTGCTGATCGACGCCGTCGGCGCCGGCAAGGAGTTCGCCGCCAAGCTCGACGAGTTGCACGCGTCGTTCGCGGAGCTGATCGCCCGCTGTCTCGACGACGCCGTCGCCCAGGGATTGATCCCGCCGCATGACACCCGCGTCGCGGCCCAGGCCTGGTACGGCGCGGTCAACCACATCGTCCTGCGCTGGCTCATGACTGGCCAGCCGCGCCGGCTCGAAGACACGTTACCCGGCATTGAAGCGCCTCCTGCTGTACGGCGTCACCGGAGCGTCCCCGGAGAGAATTCGTTGACATCGACCCTGATTCTGGATCGCCCCGTCGCCACGCATGGCGACATCGAAACCGCCACCAATCTGGCGCGCCAACTGGGCCGTCCGACACTCGTTTCCCGCGTCGAACCGCTGCCCACAATTCCCGATCCACTGGCATTCCTCGATGCCAGCGCTCGGGAACTCGGCCACGGTGTGCTTTGGGAGCAAACCTCAGCCGGGGTGGCCTTCGCCGGCGCCGGCACGGCGATGACCGTATCTGCCCAGGGACCGTCGCGATTCGGCAGCGTGACCTCCGCCATCGACGATATGGCGGCGCGCCTCGTCCGCGACGACGAGGACGCGCTCTTCCCCCTCATCGGCGGCTTCGCTTTCGCCCCTCGCGACGAAGAGCCCCGCATCTGGCGCGATTTCCCCGACGCCCTGTTCGTCGTTCCCCGCGTCCTTCTTCAGGTCGCTGCCGGAGCCGCGCTGCTGCGGGTCACCACCACGATCGATCCGGAAACGGCTCCGGCCGATGCCGAACGCGAGTTGCGCGCATTGGCGGAGCGGGCGCGCCTCTGGCTGGATACTCCCTTGCCCGCTCCGCGGCGCCTGTCCACCATTGGCCGGCACTCGCAGCCGCAGCGCTCGGTCTGGGAATCGTCCGTCGCCACCGCAGTCTCCCTGATTCGCCAAGATCAACTCGACAAGGTCGTGCTGGCGCGAGAAGAGCGGCTGCTGTTCGACCATCCCGTCTCGCCCGTGGCCACCCTGGCCCGCTTGCGCGAATTCGATTCACCCGCCACCCGTTTCGCCCTGCAATCCGGCAACGCCTGGTTCATCGGATCGACGCCCGAACGCCTGGTGCGGCTGCAGGATGGCCAGGTCGACGTGACCTGCCTGGCCGGGTCAATCGCCCTGGGCCGAACCGAGGACGAAACCCACCTGCTGGCCGCGCAATTGCTCGCCAGCGCCAAGGACCGCGAGGAGCACGACATCGTCGTGCGCTCGACGATCCGTGCCCTGGAAGAGAACTGCGAGGACGTCACCCCGGCGCCCGGAGCCCCACGGGTCGACTAGGGCCCGCGCCGTGCAGCACCTGGAGACCCCGGTCGCCGCATGGTTGCCGCGCGCGGGACGGGTGCTCGATCTCGTGGAACGCCTGCATCCGACACCGGCCGTGGGCGGCTTTCCTCGCGAGCAGGCGTTGACCGCCATCCGCGAGTTGGAGACCTTCGACCGCGGCTGGTACGCCGGCCCGTTCGGCTGGACCGATCTCGCCGGCGAGGGCGATTTCGCGGTGGCCATCCGCTCCGCGCTGCTGGATGGCCACTCCGCGTCCCTGTTCGCCGGAGGCGGCATCATGGCCGACTCCGATCCCGCCGCCGAGTGGGAAGAGACCTGCCTCAAGCTGCGCCCGATGCTGAGCGCCCTGGGCGTGTCGTGACCGTCGACAATGGCCGGGCCAACCTCGCCACCGCCTGCGCGCTGGTCGACGAGCTGGCCCGCCAGGGCATCCGCCACGCCGTCATCTGCCCCGGCTCCCGCTCAACCCCGGTTGCGGTCGCCTTCGCCGCCCAGCCGGACATCCGCATCTGGGTACATATCGATGAGCGCTCGGCGGCGTTTTTCGCCCTCGGCATGGCGCGGCAGATCGGCGCGCCGGTCGTTCTCCTCTCCACATCCGGCACCGCCGCCGCAAACTTCCTGCCCGCCGTTGCGGAAGCGCATCTCAGCCGCATCCCCCTCATCGTCCTCACCGCCGATCGCCCCCCGGAATTGCGCGACTGGGGCGCCCCCCAAACCATCGACCAACTCCACCTCTACGGCAGCCACGTCAAATGGTTCTCCGACCTGCCCGTCCCCACCGACGACGAAACCCTCCTGCCCTTCACCCGCGCCACCGCCTTCCGCGCCGCGCAAACCTCCCGCTCCACCCCCGCCGGCCCCGTCCATCTCAACCTCCCCTTCCGCGAACCCCTCCTTCCTATCGACCTCCCAGGGCAAGACACCGCCCTCGGATCACTCATTTCAGCGTTAAGAGCCCCTCTCCCATTGCGATGGGAGAGGGGTTGGGGTGAGGGTCGTTCGGGGAGAGAGAGTTGGGGAGGTGAAGGCAAGCCCGGCGCTGTCGCGATACCTCCCGCCGTCATCTCCAACAACCCGGTCCTGGCCAACATCGCCGCCCTGATCCAAAACGAACCCAGAGGCATCATCATCTGCGGCCCTGGCGAATCCCCGCATCTTGCCGCCGCCGTGACCACCCTGGGCAAAGCGAGCGGCTACCCAATCCTGGCCGACCCCCTCAGCGGCGTCCGCTTCGGCCCCCACGACCGCGCCAATCTCATTGACGCCTACGATCCGTTTCTCCGTGATGGCGACACGGCGGCTCGGCTCGTGCCGGAGCTAGTCATTCGCGTCGGCGCTCCGCCAACTTCCAAGCCCCTGCTGCAATTCCTGACCGCTCACCGTGGCAACGCTCATATCGTGATCGATGCGGGGCCACCACGCGACCCGTCCCACATTGCCACGCGCTATATACAGGGCGATGAAGCGGAAACACTGAACGCTGTCGCTGCGACCATTAAGTCGCATGGCTCCGCCGCGGCGAATGGATGGCTCGATTCCTGGCGAGCCGCGGATCGCATCACACGCGAGGCCATCGAGCAGGCGCTGGTCCACCACGACGACCTTTCCGAAGGCGGCGTTGCGGCGGACGTGGCCGCCCGCTTGCCCGACGGCGCAACCTTGATCGCCGGCAACAGCATGCCCATCCGCGACGTCGACGCCTTCGTCCGCGGCGACCAGCGCCGCCTGCGCGTTCTCGGTAATCGCGGCGCCAATGGCATCGACGGCATGAACTCGACGGCGCTCGGCGCGGCGGCGGTCGCCGAGGGAGCAGTCGTCCTCCTCGTCGGTGATCTCTCCTTCCTGCACGACGTCGGCGGTCTGATGGCGGCCCGCCTGTTCCAGCTCTCCGCCACCATCGTGGTCGTCAACAACAACGGCGGCGGCATCTTCTCCTTCCTGCCCCAGGCAGAGCAGCTCGACGCCCCGACCTTCGAGGCGCTCTTCGGCACCCCTACCAGATTCGATATCGGCGCGGCGGCTCGCCTCTTCGGCGCCTCGCACGCCCGCCCCAACACCAGGTGCGCCTTCCGGCGCGATTTCAGCCGCGCTCTTGTCGAACCGGGTCTCTCAATTGTCGAAGTGGTGACCGATCGCACGAGAAACGTAGCGCAGCACCGGGAGGTGTGGGCCGCCGTCTCCGAGGCGTTGCGAAAGGCCGAACGCGTTGGCGGCTGAAGCACTTTTCGTCAAAGCCAACGATCTTGCGTTCCGGGTATTGCACCAGGGGTCCGGCGAACCACTGGTCTTGTTGCACGGCTTCACCGGTAGCGCGGAATCGTGGTTGCCAATTTTCGACGATCTGTCCGGAGCACATCACGTCCACGCCATCGACCTCATCGGTCACGGCAAATCGGCCGCCCCGGAAGATCGCTCTCGTTACGCCTACGATTCCGCCCTTGACGATCTCGCCGCCGTGCTTGATGAACTTGGGATCGAGCGCGCGGCATGGCTTGGCTACTCCCTGGGTGGGAGATTGGCCCTTGGGATGACCATCGCGCACCCACGGCGCGTCTCGGCGCTGATCCTCGAAAGCGCCACGGCGGGGATTCGGGACGAAAGCGAACGAGTGAAGCGACTCGGCTCTGACGAAGCGCTCGCCAACCGCATCGAGGAGCACGGCATCGAGGCATTCGTCGCCGAGTGGGAATCGCTGCCCATGTGGTCCAGCCAGCGCTCCCTGACCCCGGAGGTGCGTGCCTCCCATCGCGAGCAACGACTGGCAAACCCTCCTGTCGGTCTGGCCAATAGCCTGCACGGAATGGGACAGGGCGCGCAACCATCGCTCTGGGATCGTCTCGGCGAAATTCGCGTACCCACCCTCCTCATCGCTGGCGCTCTGGACACGAAATTCGCCGGTCTCGCGGGCCAGATGCACCATGGAATCCCAGATGCGGAGCTCGAACTGGTTCCGGGCGCCGGCCATGCGGTGCATCTCGAATCCCCTCGGCAATTCGCCGAAATCGTCCGGGAGTTTCTTGCGAGGCGTCACATGGCCGCCGTCGCCGCACCAGAGGAGGTCGTCCGTTGAGCGCAGACTGGCAGCAGGCCGGAAGTTACGAAGACATCATGTACGAAAAGACGGCCGACGGCATCGCCCGCGTCACCATCAACCGGCCCCACGTGCGCAACGCCTTCCGCCCCCAGACCGTCACCGAGATGATCGACGCCTTCGTCGACGCCCGCGAAGACCTCGATATCGGCGTCGTCATCCTCACCGGCGCCGGCGACGAGGCGTTCTGCTCCGGCGGCGACCAGAAGGTGCGCGGCGAAGCCGGCTACGTCGGCGAAGACAAAGTGCCGCGCCTGAACGTGCTCGATCTGCAGCACCTCATCCGCTATCATCCCCAAACCGGTCATCGCCGCCGTCGCCGGCTACGCCATCGGCGGCGGCCACGTGCTGCACCTCGTCTGCGACCTGACCATTGCGGCCGAAAACGCCCGCTTCGGCCAGACCGGCCCCCGCGTCGGCAGCTTCGACGCCGGCTATGGCGCCGGCCTCCTGGCGCGCACCGTCGGCCAGAAGAAGGCCAAGGAGATCTGGTTCCTCTGCCGCCAGTACGACGCCCAGCAAGCGCTCGCCATGGGACTGGTCAACACCATCGTCCCGGTCGACCGCCTCCAGGACGAAGCCGTGCAGTGGGCGCGCGAAATCCTGGCCCTCAGCCCGACCGCCCTCCGCTTCCTCAAGGCCTCCTTCAACGCCGACACCGACGGCCTGGCCGGCATCCAGCAACTCGCCGGCGACGCCACCCGCCTCTTCTACATGACCGAGGAAGGGCAGCGAAGGCAAGACCGCCTTCCTCGAAAAACGCAAACCCGATTTCTCGAAGTACCCCCGCTTCCCGTGAGAATCAGCCGTTAGGAATGTCCAGCACGACACCCCGCGGCTCCGTTGAGCTTCCAAACTGGCTCGACACCGCCAGCCGCAACTACCCGGACAAACTCGCGCTGGAGTTCGGAGCAGAGCAATGGTCCTTCTCTGAGCTGCGGCAACAGGTCATCGTGGCCGCATCGACTCTGGCGAGCGCCATGCCGGAGCGAGGCGGCCGAATCGGCATCCTCTCCGCCAATCGCCCCGGATTCGTGGCGGCCGTTCACGCGGCCGTCCACCTGGGGATTCCCTTCGTCCCACTCAACTGGCGTCTTTCCGATACCGAGCTCTCTTGGCAACTTCAGAACGCCAACATCACCCTCCTCATCGCCGACGAAGCACGCCAAGCCAATGCCGAATCCGCCGGCACGCAACAGACCATCACAGTCATCCCGATCGCCGACTTGGAGCAGCAGCCCCCGGAAACACCCCCCACTCCCTGTGCACAGGGAGAGGGGCTGGGGGTGAGGGTCCACCTCAACGCCGAAGCCGCCGTCCTCTACACCTCCGGCACCAGTGGCCGCCCCAAAGGCGCCATCCTCACCTACGGCAACCTCTGGTTCAGCGCCATCGCTTCCGCTCTCCACCTGGGCCACCGGGCAGACGATGTCTGGCTCGCCACCATGCCGCTCTTCCACATCGGCGGCCTCGCCATGCTCTTCCGCGGCGTCATCGGGGGGACGCCAGTCGTCCTCCACGACCGCTTCGACCCGGATCGCGCCTTCCGCGCCATCGAAAATGGCGCCACGCTAATTTCTCTGGTGCCGACCATGCTGGAGCGCATGCTCGCACTGCCTGGCGACCGCCCCTGGCCACCACACGTGCGTTGCATCCTCCTCGGAGGCAGCGCCGCCCCGCCGCAACTCCTCGAAACCTGTCGGAGCCTCGGTATCCCGGTCGCCCCCACGTATGGCCTCACCGAAGCCACCTCGCAAGTCACGACCCTGCACCCGCACCAGGTCCGCCAGAACGAGTCGTCGTCGGGGCGCCCACTGCCGTCGACAGAGCTCAAGATCGTGACACCGGAAGGAGATGCGAGAGAGGGCGAGATCGGAGAGATCGAGATTCGGGGCCCAACGCTCTTCGCCGGCTACCTCGGCGACTCGCAAGCGCGCACCTCGGACGAGTGGTTCGCGACCGGCGACGTCGGTTTCCTGGACAACGACGGCTATCTCTCCGTGGTCGACCGCCGGCACGACCTCATCATCTCCGGCGGCGAGAACATCTACCCTGCCGAAATTGAGCGCGTCTTGCGCACCCACCCGCTGGTGGCCGATGCGGCCGTCGTTGGCGTGCCCGACGAAACCTGGGGCGCACGGCCGGTCGCCGCCATCGTCTGGACCGGCGATCCGGCCGTTGCTGAGGCCGAGCTTCGCCGGCACTGCGCCACGAAAATATCCGGCTACAAGCTCCCGGATCGCTTTTGGCTCATGGCCGAGTTGCCCAGGTCACCATCCGGCAAATTGCTCCGTCGCGCCCTTGCTGAACAAGTCACGGCGGAGCCAGATGCACCGGTGCCGCCGAAAGCCCCCCTCTCCCGTGTCCCACGGGAGAGGGGGGTTGGGGGGTGAGGGCAGCCGCGGGCTACCCGTAGCCGCCGTCAACGCTTGCCAGATCCCTCGCCACCGCACCAAGACTCTCATCAAGAATGCGCACGACCTCGTCGACTTGCCCGCGCGTGATGATCAGCGGCGGCGCGTACAACAGATGATCCCCGGCAACCCCATCGGCGGTGCCGGTTCCCGGGTATGACACCAGGCCTCGCTCCAGCGTCGCCGCTCCGATCCTGCGGCCAACCGCCCAAGCCGGCGGAAACGGCTCTTTGCTGGACCGATCGCGAACGAGCTCGATACCCAGCAGCAAACCTACCCCGCGCACGTCACCGATCATCTCGTGCCGCTCGGCCAGCCCGAGGAGCCGGTCCTTGAAATAGGCCCCCACGCTCGCCGCGTTCTCGATCAACCGATGGTCGCGAATGTAACCCAATACCGCGGCTCCCACCGCGCACGACAGCGGGTTCCCCGAGGCAGTGTGCCCGATCACGAACGACCCGCTACGGGAGCGAATCTCCCCCACGAACTCCGGCTTGGCCAGCACCGCCCCCAATGGGGCGTAACCGCCACTGATGCCCTTGGCGCACGTGATCAGATCGGGGATCACCCCCCAGTGATCGAGTCCCCAGGGCCGTCCCGTCCGCCCGAACCCGGTCATCACCTCGTCGGCGATGAAGACTACCCCGTAGCGGTCGCAGATCTCGCGGATGCGCTGGAAGTACCCCGCACTCGCCGGAACGGCGCCGAGCGTGGCCCCGACGATCGGCTCCGCGATAAACGCGGCGACGTTTTCCGCGCCGACCTGGCGAATGGTGAACTCCAGATCGTCCGCGCACGACAGATCGCACGGCGGACAGGCCCCGTTCGCCCGGCATCGGTACGGGTGGCACGGGGCGATGTGCTCGGCCGGCGGCAGAATCGCGGAATACGGCCGCCGCCGCCCGGCATTCCCCCCAAAAGCCAGCGCGGCGATGGTCGCCCCATGAAAGGAGGAGCGGCGTCCGATGACCAGGTGCCGGGAACCATCCCCCCGTTCCCGGTGGTACTGGACCGCCATCTTGACCGCGTTGTCAGCCGCCTCCGACCCCCCGGAGACAAACCAGACCTTTCCGAACCCCTCGGGCGCAAACTCCTCGATGATGAGACGCGCGCACTCCTCGACGGCTTCGGTCGTGAACGCGTGCGTCGGCGCAAAGGCTAGTCGCCCCGCCTGCTCGGCCATGACCCTGACGATCTCGGGCACCGCGTGACCGATGGCCGTGACCGCCGCCGAACCGCCACTGGCATCGATGTAGCGGTTCCCCTCGGCGTCGAAGAGATAGATCCCCTCCCCGCGCACCAGCGTCGGATACGCCCGGTTGAGATCGCGGTGGATGACCCGCGTGCGCTCCGGCTCTACTTTCAGGCTCATAGGTCGTCCACGAAGAGCGTCATTACCACCCCCGGCCCCTGTACCCCGACAGTAAGCACTCGCTCGATATCCGCCGTCCGGCTCGGTCCCGTCACCAGTGTCGAAAACGACCCGCCAGGTCTCAGCGCCATCTCCCGCAACAGCGGCCCCGCCTCGTCCAGCGTCGGCACCAGCACGGACGTTGGGCAAACGATGGCCTGTGCCAACGTCAGCATGCCCACCGACCGATCCTCCAACGACGGCTCGGCCAACAGCGCCGACCCCGTCTCGGCAATCGCCAGATGCGCCAGACTGAGCCCCACGGGAGCGTCCCGTGTCTCCCGCGGGTCCATTGATGGCTGCACCACGAGCCCGGCACCCTCGAGCCCGGCCACGAGGTCAGGCGCCCGCTGCGTGAGTTCGCCAGAAACGATCACCGCGTTCGCCCCCCGCGATGAAACCCACTCCGCGAGCACCGCAACGGCCTCCGCCGCCCCGCCGACCCGCCAAACGGTGACGCCCAGAGACTCTGTCTTCTGGCGGAACTCGCCCAGCAGCGGACCTACGGCAGCCTCATCAATCAAGGTTTCGGAGAACCCAACCAACACCCGCCCGTCGTGTCATGCCGACTGCCGTACCCAGGAAACCACGGCGCCCCCTCCAGCGCCCTTCAGGGTGCTTCCGTTCGGCCAGCGTGGTCCTTTAGGGCCACGCGAAGGGGCAGCGGCAATCAATCGCGCCCGCATTTCCAGGACGAGTCGTCGCCTTTGCCCGGTCCACTGCCTTACAACATCGCCCCGATGATCCAGGGGTTGTACTCCTCTTCACCCACGCCGGCCAGCTCACTCTTGCTCCGCTCCCCCGAGGCCACCGCCAGAACCTTCTCGAAGATCTCCTGCCCCAAGTCGTCCAGACTCACCCCGTCGAGCACCTTGCCCGCGTTGATATCCATGTCCGGTTCCTGGTTGGCGTAGAGCGTCGAGTTGGTGGCGATCTTGATCGACGGCGACGGCTTGAATCCGAACGCGGACCCGCGGCCAGTGGTGAAGACCACGATATTGCAGCCCCCTGCCACCTGCCCCGTCACCGACACCGGGTCGTATCCCGGCGTGTCCATGTGGACGAACCCGCGCTCGGTGACGCGCTCCCCATAGCCGACCACCTGGTTGAGCGGCGCGCTGCCGGACTTGGCGATTGCCCCCAGCGACTTCTCGAAGATCGTCGTCAGCCCTCCGAGCTTGTTGCCCGGAGCGGGATTGTTGTCGATCGAGGCCCCGAACAGCGCCGTGTAGTTCTCCCACCAGTGGATGCGGTCGATCAGATCCTGGGCGACCTGGGCATTCTTTGCCCGCCGCGTCAGCAGATGCTCGCCGCCATAAATCTCCGTCGTCTCGCCCAGCACCACCGTCCCGCCCTGGCGCACGATCTCGTCCGCGGCGCGGCCCAGACCCGGATTGGCCGTCACCCCCGACCAGCCGTCGGAACCGCCGCATTGCAACGCCACCACCAGTTCCGAGGCCGGGATCGGCTCCCGCGTGACCTCGTTCACCGCCGGCAGGATGCGCTTGACCGCCTCGATCCCGGCTTCGACCGTCCTCGCGAACCCGCCGTCCTGCTGGATCGTCAGCACCGTCGGCTGGTGCCCGTTGCCCAGCCCGGTCGACTCGATCATGTCGGTCGGCTGGTTCACCTCGCAGCCAAGACTCAGGATCACGTACCCGCCCACATTGGGGTGATCGACGATGCCCGCCATCGTCCGTTGCAGCACACCCAGGTCCGACGACCCGTAGTGCGCGCCGCATCCGCCCTTCGTGGCCAGCGGGATCACCCCGTCCACATTCGGGAACGCCTTCATCACTTCGGGGTTGCGGAAATACTCCGCCACCTGCCGCGTCGCCGACGACGAGCAGTTGACCGAGGCCAGCAACGCCACGTAGTTGCGCGTCCCGACGCGCCCATCCTTGCGCCGGTATCCCATGAAGGTGCGGCGCTCGTTCTCCGGCACATACTCGACCGGCCGGTACTCCGAACTCGGGGCATAGTCCAGTTCCAGCCCCTCCCCAACCGACAGGTTGTGACTATGGACGTGATCCCCAGGGGCGATGTCCCTGGTGGCGAACCCGATGATCTGCCCGTAGCGGCGCACCTCGCCGCCCTCGGAAACTGTCCGCAGCGCCACCTTGTGCCCGGGTGGAATCATCTGCGCCACCCGCACCTCGCCCTCCGCCGTCCGCAGCACCGTGCGCGGCAACAGCGGCTGCTTGGCAATGGCCACCGCATCATTCGCATCGAGCAGCACCGCGACCTCCGCCAGATCGACCGGCTCGCTCGACGCCTTCCCCAATAACGTCAGCCCTTGACCCTGCGCCCGCGGTGGTTGCGTCGTCGACATGGTTACCCTCCAGGCGCACAACGTCGCCAGATTCGTTCGTCCGCTCAACTACAGTGAAGTTTGCACCACAACGCCCCTCAACGACAGGACCGGATTTCCTGGAACGCCCCTCATCCCCGGACCTTCTCCTCGTGCGCGGGGAGAAGGGAGTTCGGCATGGAGCAAAGTCGCAGACTCGTAGCCCCTCTCCCATTGCGATGGGAGAGGGGTTGGGGTGAGGGCCGTTCTCACCCCGAAACCACCACGATATTCGCATACGGCACCCTATCCCCCGTCCGCACCGTCGCCCGCGCCCCCTGCGCCAACCGCTTCAATTCCAGATGGCTAACGTACTCCAGGGGCACATCCCCCAGAAGCTCGCGCAGCGCGGCCACTCGCTCCGAGCTTACCTCCGCCATCTCATGCGTAATCAGCACCCGATCGATCGACCACTCGCGATGCACCGCGCGCAGCACGTCGAGCACGGTCGGAATGCCATCGGTCAGCGCCAGGTCAATCCGCTCCGGCTCCTCCGGAACCGGGAATCCACGATCGCAGATCGTGAAGTAGTCCGTGTGCCCGGTGCTGGCCAGCAGATGGCTCAGA
Source organism: uncultured Chloroflexia bacterium (assembly GCA_963762985.1). Lineage (GTDB taxonomy): Bacteria > Chloroflexota > Chloroflexia > Thermomicrobiales > UBA6265 > JACCXM01. Next base: position 397,941 of record CAVXMK010000015.1, on the reverse strand, counting down.
GCCGGGTTGAGGATGCCGCCGCGTTTCATGGCGTGTCCGAATTCGGGTCTCGCCCCGCGTCCAGACCGAGTGACTCGTAAACCTGGCGGCGCTGATCCAGGGTGACGCGTTCCCAGAAATGCAGCGCGGGCCGCTTCAGATAGAGCAGTCGAGAATCGGCCTCCCCGCCGATGCCCACCATCTCCCACCCGTCGCTGCCAAGTTCGGCCAGGCGCTCCCGGTCACGTTCCGGCAATGTGCGGTATTCCCAAGCGGTGTGGCCCATGTCGCTCCCCCGCGATGCTGCCCGGATCGTACGCGACTCTACGACCCTGGCGAATCGCGGTCAAACAGGCGCGAATACAGGCCGGACGAGTCCGGTATCCTTGCGCGGACACGATCCGTAATCAGGAGGCAAGGTGGCGCCATGAAACTCGCGACCCGCATGCAGCGGCTCGGCACCGAAACCGCGTTCGAAGTCCTCGTCCGCGCCCGCGCCCTGGAAGCCCAGGGCCGCGACGTCATTCACCTCGAGATCGGCGAACCCGATTTCGACACCCCGCCCAACGTCTGCGAGGCCGGCATCGGCGCCATCCGCGACGGCTGGACCCACTACGGACCCTCCTCCGGTCAACCCGATCTGCGCCAGACCATCGCCGACTATCTCAATCGCTCGCGCGGCACGTCCTACGGCCCCGCCAACGTCGTGGTCACCCCCGGCGGCAAGCCGATCATGTTCTTCCTCATCCTGGCCATGCTGGAAGAGGGCGACGACGCCATCTACCCCGATCCCGGCTTCCCCATCTACCGCAGCATGATCGACTTCGTCGGCGCCCGCGCCATCCCCCTCCCCATCCGCGAAGAGAACGACTTCCGCCTCGACGTCGATGAACTGGCCAACCTCATCACCCCGCGCACCAAATTCCTGATCATCAACAGCCCCGCCAACCCCACCGGCGGCGTGCTCACCTATGAAGATCTCGAAGCCATCGCCAAACTCGCCGTCGAGCACGACCTCTTCGTCCTCGCCGACGAGATCTATAGCGAAATCATCTACGACGGCGAGCACCACTCGATCTCCACCTTCCCCGGCATGAACGAGCGCACGGCCATCCTCGACGGCTTCTCCAAGACCTACGCCATGACCGGCTGGCGGCTGGGCTACGGCGTGATGCCGGAAGAACTGGCCGAGCACGTCAGCCGCCTCATGGTCAACAGCGTCTCCTGCACCGCCTCCCTGGTGCAGCGCGCCGGGATCGAGGCCCTCACCGGCCCCCAGGATGCCGTGCGCGATATGGTCGCCGCTTTCCGTCACCGCCGCGATCTGATGGTCGACGGTCTCAACAGCATCCCCGGCATCTCCTGTCTTCGGCCCGATGGCGCCTTCTACGTCTTCCCCAACATTACCGGAACCGGCATGGCCAGCAAACCATTCGCCGACCGGCTGCTGGAGGAGTTCGGCGTGGCCGCCCTCTCCGGCACATCGTTCGGCGAACATGGCGAGGGGTATCTCCGCCTTTCGTACGCCAATTCCGAGGAGAATCTCACCACGGCCCTAGAGCGGATCGAGGCCGCCGCTCGTCAAACGGTCCCCGCGTAATGAGCGATCGCCCCACGTTTGCATCGTTTGACTGCTACGGCACCCTCATCGACTGGGAAGGCGGTCTCGCCAGCTTCCTCTACGACTACGCCCTCCGCCACGGCGAAGAGCCGGCGGAGAACGGCGACGCGCTGCGGCGACGCTGGGAAACGATCCAGTTCGAGATCATTCAGGGCCCCTACCGCACCTACAAGGACGTGCTGGCCGTGAGCCTTGCCGAATGGGCACGGGAACGCGGTCTCCCCTACCGCACCGAGGATGGAGATGCCCTCGTGCGCGCCATGCGCTCCTGGCAGCCCTTCCCCGACACGATCCCCGCCCTGACCCGCGCTCGCGATGCCGGGCTGAAACTGACCATCCTCTCCAACACCGACCGCGACATCATCGCCCACTCCGTCAAGCACCTAGAAATCCCGTTCGACCTCGTCGTCACCGCCGAAGACTGCGGCTCCTACAAACCGTCCCCCGCCAATTTTCAACGCCTGCTCGCGGAGCTGGCCGTCTCGCCCGAGAATGTGCTCCACGTCGCCTTCGGCTTCAAGTACGACATCGGCTCGGCCAACGACGCCGGCATGCGCTCGGCCTGGGTGAACCGGCACGTCAAGGCAACACCGCCGGGGGCAGAACCGGATTACGTGTGGCGGGATCTCTGGGGTCTGCCAGAACTCGTCGGCGCCGCTGGGCCGGGGTTCCCTTAGTGCGTCGTTACACCCTTGATCCCGGCCCGGCTCCCCGCGCGGGGAGTCGGGAGCCCCTCTCCCATCGCAATGGGAGAGGGGTTGGGGTGAGGGTCGTTCGAGGGGTTGGGGTGAGGGCCAGCTCCTACATCGCCACCAGCGCTTCCTGTGTCCGGTACGTCGCCGACACGCTGGCCCCGGTGTGGATGCGCTGGATCGTCTCCCCCAGCAACGGCGCGACTGACAAGATCGTCAGCTTCGGAAACCGCTTCTCGTCCGGCACCGCGATGCTGTTGCTCACCACCACTTCACGGATCGGACTCGCCTGCAGCCGCTCGACCGCGGGCCCGGAGAGGACCGGGTGGATCGCGGAGGCATAGACCTCCGTCGCCCCGGCGTCCAGGACCACCTGCGCCGCCTGCGTGATCGAACCGGCCGTGTCGATCTCATCGTCGACGATGATGGCTTGCATCCCCGCCACCGACCCGATGAGATTGAGCACCTCCGACCGGTCCTGGTTGCCGGCGCGGCGCTTTTCGATGATCGCCAGCGGCGCATCGACGATCTCGGCGAAGTTGCGCGCCCGCTTGGTGTTGCCCAGGTCGGGCGAGACAACCACCGGATCCGCCAGGCGCTTCTGCTTGAAGAACGACGCCGTCAGCGCCATGGCGCTCATCTCATCCACCGGAACGTCGAAAAATCCCTGGATCTGGCCCGCGTGCAGATCCAGCAGCAAGGCACGATCCGCCCCCGAGACCCCCACCAATTTGGCCACCAGCCGCGCCGTGATCGGTACTCGCGGCTGGTCCTTCTTGTCGGTGCGGCCGTAGCCAAAGTACGGGATGACCGCGGTTACCCGCCCCGCCGAAGCGCGCTTGATGGTGTCGATCATGATCAGCATTTCCATGATCGCGTCATTGATCGGGTTGGAGAACGACTGCACGACGAAGACATCGTTCTCGCGCACGCTCTCCTGGATGCGCACAAACGTATTGTCGTTCGAGAACTTGAAGACCTCGGCGCGCCCCAGCGGAATGCCGATGTAGGCGCAAATATCCTCGGCCAGCGCCGGGTTCGCGTTGCCGGCGAAGACGGACAACTGATCGTAATGGCCCGCCACGTCCTTCTCCCTCGGCCCGCGCTGGGCTCAGCCGCGAGATGCCGCCGACAGCTCATGCGTGTCGTGCGGGCAATCCTACCGTGGATCGTCCAGCCGCCTCAGTCCTCGACCGAAGAATAGGATGCGGCAGTCTGCCCATCGGCCTCCGTGTCCAAGGTGGTCAACGCCACGGCGGCGGCGGCCTGTTCCGCTTCTCGCTTCGATGGGCCGGCCCCCCGCCCAAGGACGCGGTCGCCGAAGCGCACTTCGACGATGAACGTGCGAGCGTGATCCGGCCCTTCGGTCGCAACCGTTTCATAGTCCGGCGCCTTGCGATGCCGATCCTGCAACAGTTCCTGCAACCGGCCCTTCGGATTGGCCAATCCTTCGGCTTCGGCAATGATGTCCGGCGCGTCGCGTTCCAGCAAACGCATCAGGAACTTTCTGGCCGCGCCAAAGCCGCGGTCGAGCGCGACCGCCCCGATGACGGCTTCGAACGCTCCGGCTAGCATGCGGTCCCGCGCCCCCGGCCCCGGCCGCTCCCCCAGCCCCAGGTAGAGGTACGAACCCAGGTCGATCTCGCGCGCCCAGCGCACGAGCGTTTCGGCCCGGACCAGCGCCACGCGACGCCGGGTGAGTTGTCCTTCGTCCGCCTGCGGGTCGAGGTCGTAGAGGTATTCCGCGGCGACCGCGCCCAGCACCGCGTCTCCCAGGAACTCCAGCCGCTCGTTGGTCAGCGTTGCGGTGTTCGATCCGCCCATGCCCGAGCTGACGACCTCGTGCAGGATCGACCGATGGGTGAGCGCCGTGCGCAGCAATCCGATGTCGCGGAAACGGAATCGCAACGCCCGCGCCAGCCGCGCAGCGTTGTCGTCGCCCGTCGGCCGCGGCAGCTTCGGCCCCGGTTTCGGTCTGGAGCCGTCGTTCCCCACGCGTTCGTCGCGCTGCCGTTTGCTGGCTGTCATCATCCGCCTGGAATCCTCGCTTCGCGGGCCAGTGCCGCGGGCAGATCGACCCCCGCGTTGCCGGCGACGCGATAGAGGGAATCCCAGTTGACCTCGATGAAGTAGTCGTAGTGGCCTGGCTCCGTCTCTTCGCTGCGCGACTCGGCCAGATCGTACCGAACGAGGTACATGATCAGGGCGTCGGCGATCACGTTCTGCTCTGGATCCCGATCGTCAAGGCTGACCTCGGACTTGCCGACGCCTTGCGCTTCAAAGGCGAGGATGAGCCCCTTGCGAAACGAGGGAAGCAATTGCCGCGCACGTTGCGACGCTTCGGCGACGATATGCTGCTTCTCTGCTTCGATCGTCGACGCAGCTTCGTCGGCGGGGGCATTGAGTTCGACGTCCTTTTGCGAGTCGGTGATCAGGTAGTCACGGACGATCGCATCCAACAAAATGGCAAATGGGTCAGCCACGCGCACTCTCCCAACCCTCGATTCGCAGCCCAGCGCAGGCTGGATCGATCCTCAACCGGCACAAGACGCCGCAATGTATCGCGATTATAGGGGCGCAGAGGGTGTCGTTCGCGACCCACGTTTCCGCCGTTGGCAGTTGACACCGCGCCGGGGTCGTGATGAAGTACCCCAAACCCCAACGACGGGTGATGAACGGCACGGTGCCACGCTGCCCCGTGCCCAACAAGGAGGGTTTCTCGATGGCGAGCGACAAGGAATTCTGGCAGTACATCGAACGGCGCGAAGAGGCCAGGGAGCGGCTCAAGGCAAGCCGCCGCACGTTGCTCAAGGGAGCGGCCGGAGCCGGCGCCCTCCTGGCGGCCGGCGCGCCGTTCGGATCGGCACCGATAGCGCGCGCCCAGGACGCCCCGAACCTCGAAGGCGTGACCCTGCGCGTCTTCACCCAGACTGGGCCGTTCATCTCCGGCCCAGTGAAGTTCCACGCCCCCGAGTTTCAGGAGCTGACTGGCGCCGTCGTCGAGGCGATCGAAGCGCCCGACGCCGATCTCTTCGCCCGCGCCCAGCAGGTCGCCCAGACCGGCAGCGGCGATTTCGACATCCTGCTCCTGGCCAACACCTGGATGCCGGACTTCGTCAACCTCGAGTACGTCGTCCCCTTGCAGCCGTTCATCGACGCCGATCTGGAGAACGAGCTCCTCGCCTGGGACGACATCCCGGACGGCATCAAGCGCAAGAACTCCTGGGCCGGCACCACCTACACCTTCATCGTCGACAACGACAATCAGTCGATGTTCTACCGCAAGGACATCCTCGAAGACCCGCAGTGGCAGGAGGCGTACAACGCCGCCACGGGCAACGACCTCCCCAACCCGCCCCAGACCCTGACCGAGTTCGTCGAGGTGGCCAAGTTCTTCGCCCCCAACGGCGGCGGCGCGGCCTGGAGCGATGCCGGTACCGGCTACGGCTTCATCACCTGCGTCCTGAGGGGCCAGCAGTCCTACTGGTACTCCTACCCGTGGACGGCCCCCTACTCGGTCCTGCCGACCGACGTGGCCCCGGACGGCACCCCCGGCATCTACATCTTCGACCCCGACATGAACCCGCTCATCGCCACCGAAGGGTACGTGCGCGGGCTGACCGAGTTCGTCGATGTCATCCAGGGCGCCATGAAGCCGGGCCTCGACGCCGACCGCGCCACGGTCATCGAGGACATCATCAACGGCATGACGCTGATGTCGCTCGACTGGGGCGACACCGGCCCGGCCTCCGTCGCCGAGCGCTCCGTGGTCAAGAACAAGCTCGGCTTCGCCCAAACGCCTGGCGTCACCGAGTACTTCGACTGGCAGAACAGCACCTGGGTGACGATGCCCGAGGGCGAGATCCACCAGACGCCGACCCACGCCTACAACGGCTGGTCGTACTACATCACCAACCAGACGCCAAATCCGGAGGCGGCCTGGGAGTGGATCAAGTGGCACGCCAGCCCCGGCATCAGCTCATTCGACGTTGCTACGCCCGATTCCGGATACCAGCCGTGGCGAAACTCACACGCAACGAACCTTGAGCCGTGGATCAGCGCCGGCTGGGACGAGGCCGAGGCCAAGGCCTACATCCAGACGATCCTTGCCGCCACCGATCATCCCAACGCCGTCTTCGACCCGCGCCTGCCAGGAGCGGCTCGGTACCAGGAGACCCTGGAGCGCTACACGAACCAGGCCATCGCCGGCGAGCTTTAGCCGCAGGACGCGATGAACCAATGTGCCACCCAGTTCAATTCCATCACCGATGAGCTCGGCCGCGACGCACAGATCGCCGCCTACCGTGCCCACCTGGGCATGAGCTCCTAAACAGAGTCGAGTTGTCGAGGGGGCGAGAAGTCGAGAAGGCATTTGCCCCTCGATCTCTCGACCTCTCGACCTCTCGACCTCTCGACTCCGTTGAGCTTCCCATGTCTACCGCCCAGCCAGCCCTGACCACCCCCGCGCCGCGAGCGACCGCCTCGCGGCGCGGGATGGACGGCAACGCGAAGTACATTTTCCTACTGCCGGCGATGATGTATCTGCTCATCCTGGGCATCTTCCCGTTGCTCTTTTCGCTGCGCCTCGTCTTCGGCGCCTGGAACGCCGGGCAGAAAAACGTCACCTGGGTAGGGCTCGACAACATCCAGCGGCTGCTGGTTGACGCGCGCTTCTGGGATTCGTTCTGGACAACGCTCTCGTACGTCGCACTCGCCTCCGGCCTGGAGCTGCTGCTCGGGTTCGGGGTGGCGCTGGCGCTGCTGAACGTGACGCGCGGCAAGAGCTGGATGCGGGTAGCCTTCGCCTTCCCCATGCTCCTGCCGCCGATCGCCGTGTCGTTCACCTGGAAGATGCTCTTCGATTACAACCGGGGACCGGTCAACTATTTTCTCGACACCCTCGGTCTCGAGCGCGTCGCCTGGCTCGCGGGTCAGAACTCGGCGCTCCTCTCGCTGGTCATCGTCGACCTGTGGCAGTGGACCCCGTTCATCCTCCTCGCCTCGCTGGCTGCCCTCGAATCGCTCCCCGTCGAGCTGTACGAAGCGGCAACCGTCGACGGGGCGTCCCGCTGGGATCTGCTGTTGAACATCACCCTGCCCCTGGTGAAACCCTATTTGGTCGCCATCGTGCTCCTGCGCGCCATCGACGCGTTCAAGGTGTTCGACACCATCTACATCCTCACCGGCGGCGGACCCGGCACGGCCACCGAGATGCTGACCTTCTACGCCTACGTGGCCGGCTTCCGCCCCTTCAACATGGGCTTCACCGCCACCGTCTCCTGGGCCATCGTCGTCATCATGACCGTCATCTTCCTCCTCTTCCTGCGCGCCTTCCGGCGCATTGAGGAGGTCTGAGATGGGCCTCTCCGCCGGACGCGGGACGAAGATCGTTTCCTACGCCGTCCTGATCGTCTGGTCGCTGGTCACGCTCTTCCCGCTCTATTGGACCATCATCACCTCGGTCAAGCCGCAGGCCGCGGTGAGCGCGCCCATACCCTCATTCATTCCCTGGGTGCAGTTCGCCCCGACGCTGCAACCGTTCCGCGACATCTTCGGCGAAGGCGAGGGGTACGGCGTCAGCGGCATGGGCGACGTGGCGCAGCTCTTCCGCAACAGTTTCAGTGCCGCGTTCTTTTCCGCGTTGCTTGCGGTCATCCTGGGGGCCATGGCCGCCTACGCCCTGAGCCGCTTCCGCTACCGCCGCTGGCGCAACAACGACATCGCCTTCTGGTTCATCTCGCAACGGATGCTGCCCCCGATCGCCCTGGTCGTTCCCTACTTCCTCCTCTTCGGACAGCTCAATTTGCTCGATAGCGTGCCGACGCTGATCGCCGTCTACACCGCCATGAACCTGCCGCTGGTCATCTGGCTCCTGCGCGACTACTTTCAGGATCTCCCCATCGAGATCGAAGAAGCCTCCATGGTCGACGGATCCTCGCGCTACGGCGCCTTCTTCCGCGTCGCCCTGCCGCTGGCCGTCCCCGGCATCGTGGTGGCCTTCCTCTTCGCCTTCGTCTTCGCCTGGAACGAATTCCTCTTCGGCCTTACCCTCACCTTCAGCGAAGCCAAGACGCTGCCCGTGCAACTGGCCGGAAACGTCACGCTGCGCGGCCCCCGCTACTGGGATATCGCCGCCCAGGGTCTGGTCGTGATGCTGCCGCCGCTCATCATCGCGCTCCTGGTCGGCCGCTACATCGTGCGCGGACTCACCCTGGGAGCGGTGAAGTAGGGCGCGGCGCTTGAGCCGTGTCATTCCGAGCGACAGCGAGGAATCTCACCTCACCCGAAACGACTTCTTCACAATGACACCGGTTGCGCTGCGCTACTGCCAATCCACGATCAGATCGCCCAGTGGCAACCGCCCCCGCCGCACCGGATCGCTCGCCGCGTACCCTACGGCGATCAACGCGTGCGGATTCAGCGCAGGGCTCAGCCCGAGCACCTCCTGCACCACCTCCGGGCAGAACAACGGGGCACACATCCACCCGCCATCCACCCCGGCCGCATACAGCGACAACAGCAGGTTCTGCACCGCCGCGCCGAGACTCTGCACCGCCATCGTCTCTTCCGCCGACTGGCGGTCTTCGTCGGGGTAGACATCAAGATCGTCCAGATAGAGACACGGGACGATCAGCACCGGGGCGCGGTGCAGCCGATCCCGGCTCTTTTCCAGCCGCGCCTCGACCGTGGCCCGATCCTGGCCGTCGAGCTGAAGTTGCGTTCGCCACGTCGCCGCCATCGCGTCCGCCAGCGCCACGCGGCGCTCCCGCGACTCCACGACGACGAATCGCCACGGTTGGCGGCCGTGCGGTGACGGCGCCCACCCCGCCGCCGCAATCGCCTCTTCGATGATCGCGCGCGGCACGGGTCGGGTATCGAAAGCGCGCACCGACCGCCGCCCACGGACGAGTGCCGCCAGCTCCTGTCTTCCGAAGCGTTCCCGTGGCTGCTCATCAGAAACGTCACCACCCCGCCAGGAGTGGGTCGACAGACCCCGAATCAGGATGGCCGGTAACGCCTCCAGGTGCATGGCCGCGTACTGCGGGTACTTCTCCCGCAGCGCGGCGACCACTTCCGCGTGCCCCGCTGCTCCCGGCTCGATTACCGCCGCGGGCCCGCGCACCAGCACCCAGGCGAGCTGGCGCCAATCCTCCGCGTAGTCGTCGACGATGAGCGCGACCTCGGGACGCTCCCGGATATTGCGCACCCGGCGCAACCGGGCGGGATCCCCCTTCGGTTTCTCGTCGATGGCGATGGCGATGGCCGGTTCCCCTTCCAGCACCAGCGTCGCATAGACGACCGGCACGACCGACGGCCGCCCCTCCCCATCGGCCGTCGCCAGATGCCCCACTCGCCGCTCCCGGACAAACGCCCAATCGCCGACATCAACCCCACGGCGGTGTGCAACCACCATGCTCGCCTCACGCTCGCCCATGACTATCTATTCACGACTTTCGACTTTCGACTCACGACTCGCCAACAGCCAGCGGCAGAATCCAGTCGTCCGGCCGTGGCGTCCAGGCCGGCGCTTGCCGGTCCAGACCGTAAAACGAGGTCAGACTCCACAGGTAGATTCCGGCAGGAGCGTCGTACAGCACCTTCCCTAGCTCGCGGTAGATACCATCCCGCGCCTCGGGGTCCGTCTCCACCGCGCCCGCCTCGATCAGTTCCTGCGCCTCGGGATTGTCATACCGCGACAGGAACCCGGAACTCGAAATGACGAGGCTGAGCAACGTGTACGGATCGTACAGCGGACGCCAGGTCAGGAACCGCAGCGGCGCCGCCTCCGGGTCCTGCCAGGTCGCGTTGAACGTCGCCGTCTCGACCGGCTCCAGCGCCACCTCGATCCCGACCGCGGCGAGTTGCCCCGCGACGGCGGCTACCAGATCGGCCCGCTCGCTGGTCGTGTGCGCCAGCCGCGTGCTGAACCCGTCCGCATACCCAGCATCCGCCAGGAGCTGCCGGGCTAGCTCGGGATCGTAGGCGTGCGGCGCCAGCGCTTCGTCGTACCCGAGCCCTCCGGGGACGAAGACGTTGGCCAGCCGCTCCCCATTCCCGCCCCAGCAACGCCGCGATGATCCCCTCCACGTCGACGGCGTGGTTCATGCGCCAGCCGCACCGTCGCTTCGTCGAACGGGGCCACGTCGGTCGGGATGCGCACGAAGGCGCAACCCGCGATCGGCTGCTCGACCACCTCCGCCGCCTCCGCGACGACCTCGAGCTGATCGAATGGCACGGATCGCACGAGCTGACTCGTCCCGGAGACGATATCCGTGACCCGCGTCGTCGCGTCCGGCACGAAGCGGAACGCGACGCTGCCCGGCGATCGGCTCCCCCTTGGCCCCGCTGCTCTGGTACTCCTCGTTGCGCTCCAGCACGATCTGCGACCCACGATCCCAGCGCACAAACCGATAGGGACCGGTCCCGACCGGATTGTTGGCGAAATCGTTGGCCGGATCGCCCGCGTACTCCGGCGGCAGCAGCGCCAGCCACGGCGCGATCTGCGACGGCAACCAGGGCGCGGGGGCGGAGAGGTGCAGCCGCGCCGTCAGCGCATCGACCTCCTCCACCTCCTCGATCACCCCAAATGTCCCGGCCATCTGCGAAGCCGTCTCCGGATCGAGGATATGCGCCACGGAGAACGCGATCGACGAGGCCTCGAGCGGCTCGCCGTTGTGAAAGGTGATATCCGGCCGCAAGCGGATCTCCCACGTCAGGGCATCGGTCTGGGTCATCGACTCCGCGGCCACCATCTCCAGCGCCCCGCCCGGCCCGAGCTGCACCGGCGCGTCGTAGATCGAGTGGACCACCGACCAGCCGTCGACCTCGTACACCAGCGCCGGATCGAGCGTCGGCGGCTCCACCGCCAGGTCGATCACCAACTCGTCCGTGGCCCCATCCTGCAACGCCGGCAGCAACCGCGCGGCGCGCGTCCTCGCCGGCAGGAGGAGTCCCGCCCCGCCAACCGCGCCAGCCCCGAGCAGCGATCGGCGGGACAATCCGGGCGCCGGGGCCTGCCACTCATCAAGGGTGTCATTCCGAGGACAGCGAGGAATCTCGTGCCGACCCGGACCGTGTTGTCTTGGAGCCGAGATTCCTCGCTGACGCTCGGAATGACACGTCGCGTTGCCTGCGCTCCGAAAAACCTCATCCGTTCCTCCTCCGGCGCCCAGCGCCGTCTCACAGCCACGCCTGGCGACGGCCGCGCGTCGCCAGCCAGTCACCCGTCAGGTTGAATCCGAGAATCGCCAAGGCGATGATCGCGCCCGGAATGGCCGCCACCCACGGCGCGGTGAAAGACCGCCTCCCGTCCCAGCGCGGCCATGCCGCCCCAGGTCACGGTGCTGCCGCCCAACCCCAGACCGAGAAAACTCAACGACGATTCGTAGAGGATCATCGCCCCCGCCTGCTGCGTCGCCAGGATCACCGCCGTCGCCGCCAGATTCGGCAGCAGATGCCTCGCCAGCAACCGCGCCGGCCTGGCGCCCATCGCCCGCGCCGCGTCCATCCACGCCGCCCCCCGCAGCGCCCGCGTCTGCAAGCGAATGACGCGCGCGTACGCCACCCACCCGGTCACGACCAGCGTGGCCAGCACGTTGCCGACCGAGTTGCCGAACGCCGCGGTGATGACGATGGCGAACACGACGAACGGGATGGCCAACTGCACATCGGACAACCACGAAACGACCCCATCGATCCAGCCGCCCCGGTACCCGGCCAGCACCCCGAGGGTGACGCCCACGACCCCCGAAGCGGCGGTGGCCACGACACTCAACGGCAAAGAGACCCGCGCTCCGGCGATCACCCGCGCCAATGTGTCGCGGCCGAGCGTGTCGGTCCCCAGTGGGTGGGCAGCGGTGCCGCCGAAGCCCCACGGCGGGGCCAGTCGGTTCGCCAGATCCTGCGTCTCCGGATGAACCGGCCAAACTACCGGACCAAAAACGGCGACGACCGCCAGAAACGAGAGCACCGCCAACCCGATCGCCGCCACTCGCCGGCACACGCGGTGACGTCCAGCGAATTGGCGCCGCGGTAGGTCGCGCTGGCGCCCGCGTTGGTTTCTTTGCCGCGGGGCGAACGGCGTACACGAAACTGCTCATGGCGCGCCGCCGAGCGCCAACGTCGGCTCCCGCAACCGGGGATCGAGCCACGCCGCGATGACGCCAGTCAAGGTGTTGACCACCAGGATGAGCACGGCGACGATCCAGACGAACGCCTCCACCAGTGGGATATCGCGCGTGGCCACCGCATCCAGCGCCAGGCCCCCGATGCCGGGATAGGCGAACACCCCTTCCACGATCACCGCGCCGCCAAGAAGAAATCCGGCCTGCAACCCGGTAAACGCCAGTGCCGGCAGCGCGGCGTTGCGCAGCGCGTGCCCGATCAGGATGCGCCGCCGGGAGAGCCCCTTGGCCCGTGCCGTCCGGATGTAGTCGGCCCCAAGGGTTTCGATCATCGAGGCGCGCAGCAGGCGGGTCAGCGTCGCGGCGGGGTACGCCGCCAGCGAGAGCGCCGGCAGGATCACCCCCGCGGGACCGGGCAACCCCGACGACGGCAGCCACCGCAAATCGACGGCGAAGACGAGGATGAGCATCGTGCCCAGCCAGAACGCGGGCACGGCCTGCCCCAGCAGCGCCGTCGTCCGCGCCCCGGCATCCCACGCCGATCCCGGCCGCGCCGCCGCGATCATCCCCAGAAACCCACCAACCGAGACCGCGAGCGCGGTTGCCACCCCGGCCAGGACCACCGTCGCCGGCAGGCGCTCCAGCACCGCCGCCAGCGCCGGGCGCCCCTGCCGCCACGACTCGCCGAAATCCCCCCGCATCGCCCGGCCGACGAAATCGACGTACTGCTCGCGATAGCGGCCGGTCGAGCCCGTAGCTGCGCCGGATCTGCGCTTCGACCTCTGGCGCGGCGCCAGGCGGGATCAACCCCGCCAGCGGATCGCCGGCCAGATGCATCAAGACGAACGTCACGCTGACCACGCCGAAGAGCACGGCCACGGCAAAAAGCAATCGATTGACAATGAACCCGATCATCGAACGTGCCCGAGCGCGAATCCGCGATGCCGCGCGATCCCCGGACACAAAAACGCCCGGGGGGTCACCCTCCGGGCGAAGTCGATCATTTCGGCAGTGCGCCACGTACGGCCGGGGCCGTCATCGGCCGCCGCCGTCCGCACGCCTTCTCCCATCCGGACTGTACCGTCGGCTCCGGAATCTCACCGGATCGTGCTCACGCGACGTCGCGCGCTCGCTCGCGGGCTCTACCGCCGGTCGGGACTTGGCCGGCATAACTCGCCGGCCTCACCACAACCCCGAAGGCTCTTGCAAAGCAAGCATAGCAGCGGCAAGACGGCAAGACGGCAAGACGGCAAGACGGCAAGTAAACTTTGACATCGGCACTCGCTGCAATCGGTCGCAAGCGCATCCTGTCTTTCGACTAACCGTCTCGCCGTCTTGCCTTCTCGCCGTCTACTCCGGCCAGCGCAGTTTCGGAATCACCCGCTCCCCATACACCTTGATGAACGGCTCTTGGTCGCGGCCGACGTTGTGGACGTAGATCTCGCCGAAACCGAGGTCGATGAAATGTTGCAGATAGGCGACGTGCTCGTCCGGGTCGGGGGTGATCAGGACGCGGTTCTTGTAGTTGTCGGGGCGGACGAGCTTGGCCATCGCCTCGAAGTCTTCCGGCTCCCGAATGTCGCCCTTGGGGAAGGCCATGCCCCCGTTCGGCCAGTCCTTGACTGCCCGCTCGGTCGCCTCCTCCACCGTCGGAGCATAGGAAACCTTCACCTGCAGCATCTTCGGCATCGTCGCCGGGTCTTTCCCGGCCTCGCGGGCGCCGGTCTCGTACCGCTCCATGAGCATCTTGAGCTTTTCGTCCGCGGCGCCGACCGTAATGATGCCGTCGGTGAACTTGCCGGTGCGGTAGGCCATGATCGGCCCGGAGGTCGCCACGTAGATCGGCGGCGGGGTGGCCGGCATGGTCCAGAGGCGGGCGCTCTCCAGGGTGAAGTGCGTGCCCCGATGCTTGACCTTCTTGCCGGTGAAGAGTTTGCCGATGATCTCGATCGACTCCATCAGCCGCTCGAGCCGGATCGGCGCCTCGGGCCAGTACTCGGCCACGATGTGCTCGTTGAGCGCCTCGCCCGCGCCCAGACCGAGGTAGAAGCGGCCGGGGTACATCTCCTCCAGCGTTGCCGCCGCCTGGGCGATGATCGCCGGGTGGTAGCGGTAGCCCGGCGGCGTCACCCCCGGCCCGAAGCGGAGCTTCGTCGTCGCCCCCAGCGCGCCCATGAACGACCAGACGAATCCCGATTCCCCTTGCGAGGGCACCCAGGGATTGAAATGGTCCGATGCCATCACCGCGGTGAACCCCTGGGCCTCCGCCTGCTGGCAGTAGCGGAGCAGATCGCTCGGGGCGAACTGCTCCATCGACGCCGCGTAGCCAACCGTACCCATCGTCCTGCCTACTCCTCCGTATCGCGCGCCACGCGAACCTACCGCACCGCTTCTGGCCACGTGTCATTCTGAGCCCGCAGGGCGAAGAATCTCGGTTCCTGCAACCGCGCTGGCGATGAGCCGAGATGCTTCACTTCGTTCACTTGCAGCATGACACGCGAATGGCGTTACCCTAGCGAAACAAGTCCCGCTCCGCATCCATGATCAAATCCCTCCCCGTTCCCGGCGAACCCTCCAACGGCGACTGATACCCGCGGACGATGGCCACCGGCCGCCCCGCCAACTTGTGCATGACCAACTCAGCCGCCGAGGCGACCTCGTCCACGACGGCCAGGATCGACGCCGACAACTCGTAGCCGGCGACGTCGGTCTGCCCCCGATAGTCGACCAGCGGCGCCATCCCGCTCACCCCCACCGCGACGTTGACGATGCCATGTCTCCAAGGGCGACCGAATGAGTCGCTTATGATCACTGCAGGGGCGTCGCCGTCGCTGAATCCGAACCGTTGCGCCAATGCCGACCGCAGTTTCGCGGCGCTCGCGTCCGGATCCTTGGGCAGCAGGACAACCGCGTCTGGCGCGGCATTCGAGGCATCGACCCCAGCGTTGGCGCAGACGAACCCGTGCTCCGTCTCGGCGATGATCAACCCGTTGTGCATGCGCACGATGCGCCGCGCCTCCCGCAGTACCATCTCGATCTTGCGCGGGTCCTTGCCCCAGCGCTCGCCCCACCGAGTCGCCAGCGCCGACGGCTCGACCGTGGTGAGATCCACGACCTGCCCCTCGGCCTTCGAGACGATCTTGTGCGTCACCACGACGATGTCGCCCGCTTCGAGCCCGGTGTTGGACGTGGCGATGGCATCGCCGATCAGCGCCGGCAGATCGTCGCCGGCAACCACCTCCGGCATGCCGTCGATGCCGATGATCCGGACCTCGCCGCCCTCACTCACGCGATGCCCGCTCCGCACGGGGTCAGAACTGGCTCGGCGTCCGCCGCCATGCCGGGAAGCGTCGCCAGGTAGTCGGTCCAGTCCCCTGGCGTATCGAGATCGAAGGCAACCCCGGCCGCGCGGAAGATTCCGGCATCGAGCCCGAGCAAGCGCGCCTCTTCCCGATGCCGCGCCAGACTCCCCTCACCGAACGCAAAGCGAAACGCGACCCCGTTGCCAGCAAGCCGCAGCAGCAATGCATTCGTCCCTTCGCCACGGCGATCGGGGCCGAGAACGACCGGTTCTGGACGCGCGGTCAGGCCACAGATGTCGACCGCGGAGAGAAAGGGCAAGTCGGCAAACAGCGAGAGGATGGCCGTCGCACCCTCAGCCCGCGCCCACTCCCGGCCCGCTTCAATCGCGCCATTGAGGCCCGGCAACGAGGCCGGTTGCGCCAGGGGGGCCACATCAGGCCCCAACGCGGCAGCCCACGCCAGAGCATCCCCGTCCGAACTGACGACCAGCACCGTTTCGATGCCACCCGAGTGGCGCGCCGCCGCAACCACACCCGCCGCGGTCTGCCGCAACAATGCCTCGCGCTCCCGTCCACCCAGCACCGTCGCCAGCCGCGTCTTTCCGGCGCGCAGCGAGCGGATGGGAACGATGGCGACGATGCGTTCGCGGCCACATGCGGCGGTCATCGGCGAATCACCGGGACCGGTGCTCGCCGGGTCAGAGAGCGCTGCGAGTTCCAGATCACGACGTTCACCAACCTACACGGCCACTTTTTGCGTCGCCAGCGACCCGGCAAAATCGAGCACTTCGGACGCCAGCCGCCGCCGGTCCTCCTCGCCGCCCATCACCGTTTCCGTCACCAGCACCCGCGGGCCCAACTCCTCGATGTCCGCCGCCAGGTCACGATCAACCGCGTCGATGACGATGCCATCGACGAGGTCGGCGTACAACCGCGCCACCCCCAACGCCGAAACCTCGTGCCCGAGGGTAGCCAGCATCTGTGCCGCCGGACCCTTCAGCGCCCGGCCGCCGACGATCGGGCTCACCGCCACGATCGGCGCATCCGCGTCGTCGAGCGCCGCGCGTATGCCCGGCGTGGCCAGGATGGGACCGACGCTGACGATCGGATTGGAGGGCGCGATGACGATCGCCTCGGCTTCCTGGATGGCCGCGAGCGCGCCAGGATGCGCCCGGGCATCATCCATTCCAGCGAAAACAACTCCCAGGACATCGTCGCTCTGCCGCCGCGCCACGAAATACTCCTGGAACTCCAGCCGCCCCGCCGGGGTATCGATCAACGTCGCCACCCGGTCGTCGGTCATCGGCACGATCGGTCCCGGCACGCCGAGCGCCGCCGCCAGTTCCCCAGTCACGTCAGACAGGGACTTGCCGGATCGCAGCCGTTCGGTGCGCAGGACGTGAGTGGCGAAATCCTGGTCGCCCAGCAGGAACCACGGCTCCTCCCCGTACCGGGCGATGGCGTCGAGCGTGTTTCGGGTGTCTCCCGCCACCCCCCAGCCGTTCACCGGGTCGGCGATCCCGGCCAGGGTATACATGACCGTATCGAGATCGGGGCAGATGCGCAGCCCGTACAGGTCGAAATCGTCAGCGGTATTGACGATGGTCGTCAACGCGCCAGGCGGCAGCGCGGCCTGCAAGCCCTGGGCCATTTTAGCCCCACCGACCCCACCGGCCAGCACGACGATCACCGGTTACTCCTCGCCGTCGAACCCGTGGACATCGACGCGGTCGATCGTGAGCAACAGCGTGATCCGCTCCTGCGGGCCGAACACGTCCCGCGCCATGCGCTCCCCTTCCTCCGAACCGTCATAGCGTCGGGCCAAGGCGGCGATATCGGCCTGCGCCGTGTCTCGGTCCTCCACTATCTCGATGGAACCTTCGACCGTCACATACCGAAACCCGTCTTCCACGCAGAGCGAGGCGCGCGGGTCGCGCAGCAGGTTGCGGTCCTTCTTGCGGCCCCGCAAGGTGTTCATCATGACCGTGTCGCCGCGCAGCTCGTACCACATCACGGTCTGCTGCGGGCTGCCATTGGCATTCACTGTCCCCAGCACCCCGAAGCGCGGCTCTTCCAGGAACGCGCGCACGTCGTCTCTCAGTTCCAAGGCGGCTTCTCCCCTCCCACAACTTCAGATGGCCGCAGTCTACTCAGCGCCGTCAAGCGGGGCCACTGTTTCCGGCCTGATAGACTCGGCGGATACGACCGTCCGCTTGCTCGCGATGCGAGGAGTGTCCATGCCGCGCGTTTCTCTGGCCGAGGCCCGAGCGCCACTCGTCATTGCGCTCGACGCCGGCACCTCGTCCGTGCGCGCCCTGGCCTGCGACGGCGAAGGGCGCGACATCCTGGAGAGCGAAGAGCAGATCAGGTACGCGCTGGAGACCACCGCGGACGGGGGAGCCACCTTCGGTGCCGAACCGCTCTTCGACATCACCGTACGCGCTGTCGATGGGGTCGTCGCCCGCCTCGGAAAGCGTGCCGGCGACGTGGCGGCCGTCGGGACCACCTCGTTCTGGCACAGCCTGATGGGCATCGATACCGCGGGGGAACCGACCACCCCCGTCCTCTACTGGGCCGACACCCGCTCTGCTGCCCAGGCCTCGACGCTCCGCGAGGAACTTGACGCGGAGACCGTCTGGCAGCGCACCGGCTGCCGTCTGCACTCGTCCTATTGGCCCGCAAAGCTCTGCTGGCTGCGCAAAACGGAGCCGGACACCGTCGCCCGCACCGCGCGCTGGCTCTCCTTTGCCGAGTACGCCCTGGGCCGGCTCTGCGCGGCGCACGCGGATGCCGTCTCCATCTGCATGGCCTCGGGCACGGGGCTGCTCGATGTTCACTCGCTGGAATGGGACGCCGAGATGCTCACCGCATCCAGTATCACCCCGGCCAGCTTGTCGCCGCTCGTCGACCTCTCTCCCCCAGGACGCCTGCGACCCGATTTCGCCACGCGCTGGCCTTCCCTGGCCGGGGCGGAGTTGTTCCCCGCCCTTGGCGACGGCGCCTGTGCCAACGTCGGCAGCGGCGCGATCGGTCCCGCAAACATCGCGCTCACGGTTGGCACCTCCGCCGCCATGCGCGTCATCCTGCCCCGCCCGCCGGGAGCATCGTGGACGATCCCCAGCGGGCAGTGGGCCTACCGGCTCGACCGGGAAGCATGCTGTGCTCGGCGGCGCTCTTTCCAACGGCGGCAACCTGCTTCGCTGGATCTGGAACACCACGGGCACCGGTCCCGACGACGAAGCGACGAAAGACGCGGCCGCGCTCGCTCCCGACAGCACCGGACTGACCATCCTGCCGTTCCTGGCCGGCGAACGCTCCCCAGGCTGGCATGACGACGCCACCGCCGTCTTCGCGGGGCTCACCATCGCCACCCGGCCCAAGCACCTCATCCGAGCCGGGATGGAATCAGTCGCTTTTCGCCTCGCGGCCGTCTACGACGCGCTGGAGCCGCTCTGCGCGGCCGGCCACCGGATTATCGTCAGCGGCGGCGCCGTCCTGAGCATGCCCTCCTGGTTGCAGATCATCGCCGACACCCTGGGCCAGCCGCTCACCGCGCTCGCGTCCGACGACGAAACGACCGCCCGCGGCGCGGCGCTGATGGCCGCGACCGAGGCCGGCATCCTGCCCAACCTCGAAGCCGCCGCCGAATTCACCGCGAACGCAACCGTCTACCAACCCGACATGGCCGCCCACGATCGCTATCGCGCCGGCAGAGCCCGGCAGCAACGTCTCGAAAACGCGCTGGTTCCCACAGGAGAGTTCGTGTGACTGGTACTGGTCCCGTATTGGCACTCTTTCCGCACCCCGACGACGAAACCTTCACCTCCGCCGGAACCCTGGCCGCGGCCGTTGCCCGCGGCGTCCCCGTCACGGTCATCAGCGCCACCCGCGGCGAAGCGGGCGACAGCGCCATCCCCGGCCTGGACGATCCGGAGCAACTCGGTGAGGTTCGCGAGCAGGAATTGCGGGATGCCATGAAGCAGCTTGGCGTCACCGACGTGCGTTTTCTCGGCCACCGCGACTCCGGGATGGAGGGATCGGCCGAAGCGCAACACCCGCGAGCATTCGTGCGCGTGCCGATCGATACGGTAGCAACCGCGCTGGCCACAACCATCCGCGAGCTTCAGCCGCAGACGGTCGTCACCTTCGGCCCCGAAGGGATGTACGGCCACCCCGACCATCTGCACATGCACCACGCCGCGGTGCGCGCCGTCGCGCTCGCCGCCGATGCCTCGCATCAGACCGGCACTCGATCCGGCCCGTGGCAGACACCCGCGCTGTACTTCGGCACTTTCCCCCGCGAAGAAATGCTGAAGCTCCTCGACCGCCCGGGGAGCCCGCTCGAGTTCATGTCCGAGGAGGCCCGCAACCACGTGGGCGTCCCCCTGGCGGAGATCACCCACATCGTGGACATCACGCCCTGGGCAGATGCCAAGCTGGCCGCCATCACCGCCCACGTCACCCAGACCGGCGAGGGCGGACCCCTTCAGCACATCCCACCCGAAGCCATCGAGCGGCAACTCCGCCGGGAGTATTTCGTCCGCGCCACTCTCCCCTGGTCTGCAAGTGGGGGCAACGGCGATGACATCATTTCCCTGCTCGCCGCCGAGCATCGGGCGAGTTAGTCTGCCCAATCCGAAACCCGTCCCCTTGGCATCCGCGCCCAACGACCCAGCGGCCGCTCGGGCGTAGCATCGGGGCTGGGCCGATTGCGGTCCCGCCATTCTGTTTGCACGAGCGAAACGGACCCGCATGAACGACTTCGTGTTCCTCTCCGGTCACACCCCGCCAGCGTCCGTGGAGCGCGATGCCGCGCCCCTGTTCATGTGGCGTGGCGCGGGGATCGTCCTCTTCGGCGCCTACGAGGAGGGCCGCTGGGTGCTGGCCCGCGGCTGGCTCGCCGGAGATCGCCTGGAACACGTGCGGCGCTGGTCGTTCGCGCAGCCCATCCCCTTCTCCGGTCAGGTCCGCCGCCTCGTCATGGAGGCCCAGGCCGACTTCGCCATCGCCCGCGAGGAGGGCTTCCGCGCCCTGGCCTGGGCCGAATCGCTGGTTTGAGCTAAAAGCTGGAAACGCGCGTCGCGGCGGCGAACGGCCCTCACCCCAACCCCTCTCCCATTGCGATGGGAGAGGGGCTCGTTGTCCCTGGAGCCGCGCCAAGGGTGGGGCTCCCTTCTCCCCGTTCGCGGGGAGAAGGGTTGGGGATGAGGGGCAGGCGGTGGGACTCCGGTTGCCGACCTTGCAACGACTTCCCACGAACTTGCCGAGTTTTCGCGCTCATCCCAAATGCAACAGCAGCCTCGCCCCCAGTGCACCCGTCGGAGGCAGCGGCCGGATGACGTCAAAGAATCGTTCCGTTCGCCCCGAGCTCGCCAGGAACCGCTGAGCCAGCAGTTCAGCGCGCAACCAGGGCGCGGTCCTGCGCCGAATCGCCCGGCCATAGGGGTCGAGCCGGTTCCGCGTGGCATCGCCGCTCGCCAATGCGGCGGCGATGACCTGACCAGCCTGCTCTCCGGACTCCAAAGCGAACGCGATCCCGGCCCCGGTCAGCGGCCCAACGAGTCCCGCTGCCTCTCCCGCCACCACCAGACCGTCCGCCACCAACCGGCGGCGGCGCGGCCCCAGGTCAAGCGGCCAGGTCCGGGGCTGACCTGCGTCTTTCGCACCATCGAGCCAGCGCGCGACAGGCGACCGCGAATCATCGGTGTACCGTCGCCAAAGCTCATGCAGATGCGGGTCGTCATTACCCACTTCATCCGGGGAAACCAGCCGGCCCACGCCGACATTCGCCCAACCATCCGGCAGCGGAAAAACCCACCCATAGCCAGGCAGAAGCCACCGGTCGAGTGAAAAAACGATGCGGTCGGCCGGGCACGAAACGCCCCGGAAATAACCGCGCATGGCGATCCCCCGCGCCGGTCGGTCGTCCTTCGGTCCCGGGACTACGTCGGACGCGACCCGGCAGCCATACCCTCCCGCGATGACGACCGCCCGGGCCGCTATCGACAAAATACCGTCCGCACCCTGCGCCTCGACGAGACGATAATTGCCATCCCAGGCATGCACGCTGCGGACGGTTGCCTGTCGCAGCATCGCTCCGGCCCGCATCGCACACTGCACCAGCAAATCGTCAAATACGACTCGTGGCACGACACGCGCCACCGAATCCGCCAGCAATCGTTGCCCCCACGCCGATCCCGGCGCCAGATCGAGCGATCCACCGTCCGAGGTCACGATGGCCCCGCCAATGCGGCGATATTCGCGCAGCGCCGAATCCGGGACACCGAGCCGCCGCGCCGCGCTCATGGCGCGGGCGCCGACGAGATCACCGCACGGCTTGTCCCGCGGGAATGCTTTGCGGTCGAGTAGCAGCACCCGGCGCCCCGCTCGCCCCAGCGCGATGGCCGCGGCGCTGCCGGCCGGTCCGGCGCCGACCACGACCGCGTCGAATAGCTCGCTCATCGCCATTTCCGTCTCGGCATGGCCGCGCGACCTGTTAGGATGCCCCTCATCGGACGCGCCGTCCCCGGAGGCACCATGCGCTTATCATCCGCCAAAACCCGTCGCATCCAGATCCTCTCGCTCGCCGTGCTCCTCTCGCTCGGTGTCGCCGGCATCGCAGGCGCCCAGTCGCAGGAGCCGAAACCCGTGCTGCCCGCGACTCCGGTCGCCGGCTCCGACGTTTCGCCCGTGGATGGGACGGCCACCGGGGTCACCGATTCGTCCTGGACGGGTCCGAACTGGGGCGTCAGCATCTCCTGGGATCCAGCCAATCTGGACCGTGGCCGCGGAGTTCATCGATGACCGGCTACGACGGGGTGCAACTCGGCACCCCCCTCTCTACCGTCTACCTCGAAGCCTATGAGGGCTTTGACGGCGACGCCGCGGCCTGCCTCGCCGACGCCGACGGCGGAGATCGCCGCGCGCGAAGGCGTCACCGAAGTCGTGCCCCTCTCCGGCCGCCCCCTCCCGGTCCCCGAGGACGAGCGAGGCGAAGCCCAGCTCTTCGGGCTCACCCTCACGCTCGAGGACGGCACCGTCTTTCGCGGCGTCGAGTACGTCGAGTGCCGCACCCTCGTCACCCGGAACCGCCGTCACTCGAGATCACCTGGCAAACGATCACGGAAACATTCAACCAGGATTTCCCCAACGTCGAAGCGTTGCTCGCGACCGTCTCCGTTCCCGGCACCGCAACACCCGCGGCCACTCCCGTTGCCTGATGGGTGACGGGTATCGGGTGACGGGTGTCAGGGTGAATGGACTCTGTTCCCAAGAGCCCGGCATCGTCACCCGACACCCGTCACCTGTCACCCGACACCCCCGACACCCCCGTCACCCCCGGACCGCGCCAGCGCGTAATACCGCGCGTCGGGATGGAGCACGACCAGCGCCGCGGTGGTCTGCTCCGGGTCGAACTGGAATCCCTCGGTGACCCGGATGCCGGCCGCGCCCGCGTCCAGCAGGCGGTCGACCAGCGCGTGCTGGCCGAGGTCGGGGCAGGCGGGATAGCCCCAGGAGTAGCGCTTACCCTGCTCTGGCTCAGCGCCAAGTTCGGCGCGGATGCGGGCGTGCGCATAGTCCGCCAATCCCTCGGCTGTCTGCACGCTGAGACCGTGGGTGAAGAAGCTCTCGCTGTAATCTCCGGCCGCCTGCAATCGTTCCGTCAGCGCGGTCGCCTCGGCGCCTACGGTCACGATCTGGAACACTGCCACGTCGCGCCGGCCCGACGAGAGCGGCAGGTAGTAATCGGCCAGGCAGAGGCGGTCGCGCCGCGGTTGCCGTGGGAACGTGAACCGCGCCACCTCCCGCTCCTCTTCGTCCGGACTGAAGACGACGAGGTCGTTGCCGTCCCGGTTGGCCGGGAAATACCCGTAGCGCACCCTGGGCTGCAGCCAGCCGCGCGCGATGGCCTCGGTCTGCATGCGTTCCAGGCGCGGCAGGAAATCGTCCCGTTGCAACGCCTCCCACGCCTCGTCCTTGACCCCCTTGGCGCCCCAGTGGAGGCGGAAGAGCGTCTTCAGGTCGAGGTGCGGCCAGACCTCCTCCAGCCGGATAACCTCCATCTCCCGCGCACCCCAGAAGGGAGGTGAAACCGGGTCGACCGCGCGCACGGTCGAGCCCGAGGTATCGCTCGCCTCCTCCGGCACGCTGAACGCGGCCCGGCCCGGCCGCGCCAGCGCCTGCCGCGCGTCCTCCGTCGTTTCCTGAACCAGCGCGCACGCGAACTTCGGGATCGACCAGGCGGTCCATCAGCGACAGCCCCTCGAAGGCGTCCTTGGCGTAGAAGACGCCCGGTTCGTACGGCGTCTCCTCTTCCACGAAGAGCGTCCGCTGCGCATACCCGCGATTGATCGCCGCCCCACCGATGATCACCGGGTAGCGATGCCCGGCACGGTGCAGCTCCTGCACGCAGAGGGGCATCTGCTTGCTGGTCGAGACCAGGAGCGCCGAGAGTCCGATGGCGGTGGCGTCGACCTCGACCGCCTTGTCGATGATGCGGTTCACCGGCACCTGCTTGCCGAGGTCGTGGACGGTGTAGCCGTTGTTGGTGAGGATGGTGTTGACCAGGTTCTTGCCGATATCGTGCACGTCGCCGTAGACCGTGGCCAGCACCACCGTCCCCTTCGTCACCCCTTCCTGGCGCTCCAGATACGTCTCCAGCCGCGCCACCGCCCGCTTCATCGCCTCCGCCGATTGCAGCACGAAGGGCAGGATCAGCTCGCCGGCCCCGAACTTGTCGCCGACTTCCTTCATCGCCGGCAGCAGCACCGCGTTGAGCACCTCGACCGGGTCGCGATTCGCCACCGCCAAATCGATCTGCTCCTCGATCCCCTCCTTGCGGCGGTGCACGATCTGGTAGTGCAGCCGCTCCTCCGGCGTCATGCCGATGCGTCGGGTCCGGCCCGCCCGAGTCGCGTCCTCCTCGCGTCCCTCGAAGTGTTCGATCAGCCGCGCCAGCGCATCCTCGCGCCGCGCCAGCACCAGATCCTCGGCCAGCTCGCGCTCGATCGCCGGGATTTCGGCGAAGGGCACGACGTGCGAGGGGTGGACGATGGCCAGATCGAGCCCGGCCTGCACCGCGTGGTAGAGGAAGACGGCGTTGACGATCTTGCGCGCCACCGGGTTGAGCCCGAACGAGACGTTCGAGATGCCCAGGATCGTCATCACCCCCGGCATATCTGCTTCGATACGACGAATGCCTTCCAGCGTCTCCAGCGCGGAGCGGGTGAATTCCTCGTCGCCGGTCGAGAGGGGGAAGGTCAACGGGTCGAAGATCAGCGCCTCGGGCGCCAGACCGTATTCGCCGACGACGATGTCGTGAATCTTGCGCGCCGCCTCCACCTTGCGTTCGGCAGTCTTGGCCATCCCCTCTTCGTCGATGGTCATGGCCACCACGGCCGCGCCGTGGGCCATGGCCAGGGGCATGACCGAGTCGATCTTGACCCGGCCATTCTCCATGTTGATCGAATTGATGATGGCCCGGCCGGGGTACTGCTCCAGCGCGTCCTTGAGCACGTCCGCTTCGGTGGAGTCGAGCACCAGCGGCGCCTCGATGTTCAGCGCCAGCTTCTTCACCAGCGCGCGCAACATCTCCCGCTCGTCGGTGCGCTCGGTCATCGCCATGCAGATATCGAGCGCGTGCGCGCCGATCTCAGTCTGCTCGCGGGCGACCACCACCATGCCCTCGTAGTCATCGGCCAGCGCCAGCCGCTTCACCTTGCGCGAGCCAAGCGTATTGACCCGCTCCCCGACGATCAACGGCGCGGGATCCTGACGCAGATCGACCGCGCGCACCATCGACGCCGTCAGCGGCAACGGCCGAGCCGGTCGCACAGCTGGCCGGTCGGCGCCCGATCTCCTTGACCAGGAGTTCAAGGTGCTCCGGCGTCGTGCCGCAGCAACCACCGACGATGCCGACCCCGAACTCGGTCACCATCTGACCCAGATCGTCGCGCCATGACGTCCGGCTCGAGTGGATAGACCGCCTGCCCGTTGACGTTGATCGGCAAACCCGCGTTGGGGATGACCGAAACCGGCCGCGTCGAGTGCTCCCCGAGGTAGCGCGCGGGCTCGCGCATGTGCTCGGGTCCGGTCGAGCAGTTGAGCCCGACGACATCGACCGGCAGCGCCTCCAGCACGGCCAGCGCGGCGGCGATGTCGGTGCCCAGCAGCATGCGGCCGCTGGTATCGAGCGTCACCTGCGCCTGAATCGGGATGTGTACCCCCGTTTCTTCGCGCACGCGCAGAATGGCGTGTACCGCCGCTTTCAACTCCAGGATGTCCTGCGTCGTTTCGATGATGAACAGATCGCTGCCGCCATCGGCCAGCCCACGCACCTGGTCGATGAACAAGCTCGACCACCTCGGCGAAGCGGTGATTCCCCAGCATTGGGTCCTCGGACGCCGGCAACAACCCCGTCGGCCCGATCGAACCGGCCACGTACCTGGGGTGATTCGCCGTCGAATAGCGATCGGCAACGCCCCGGGCCAGGGCCGCCGCGGCGCGATTGATCTCGTACGTGCGCTCGCCGAGCCCGTATTCCTCCAGCTTCAATTGACTACCGCCGAACGTGTCCGTCTCGACGACGTCGACGCCAACCTCGAAGAACGAAGCGTGGATCTCCTCGATGAGACCGGAGTTGTGCAACACGAGGTATTCGTTGCACCCCTCGATCCCGCCGTAGCCCGCCTCGTCAAGGTCATGCCGCTGGATGGAAGTCCCCATCGCACCGTCGAAAACGACGACGCGTTCGCGAACCAGATCGAGGTACGGGGGTCGGTCGGTCATGGCGAGGGTCCTTGTGCTTGCAGGAGATCACTATCGGCACTCAATCGTTGAGTATAGGCCTGCGCCCGGAACGAATGGATGCATGCCGCGTTCCATGGGTATGAAACGAGGAGCAATGATTGGGGACAATCGGGTAACCCCGCTCCCGGCATCACGTCACCCAGGTGTCCTATCATCGCATCGGCCCGCGGAATTGCGCCGTGCCCAGGCGGCCCGATCGGAGGAATGGCGAGCATGCGTTTTCGGTTACTCCTCGTCTTGTTCGCGCTCGGCGCGCTGCTGACCCCGTCGGCCGCATCGGCGCAGTCCACCATTGAGCTCGTCGTGGGCGATATCGACGCCTACTGGGCCCAGCAGTTCGCTAACGCGGGTCTCACCTATGCCTCTCCCGGTCTGCGCTCGATCGACGGCGCCATGGAAACGTCCTGCGGCCCCATCGATCCCTACGTGAGTCCGGGAGCCTATTGCGCGGCAGATGGCACGGTGTACTACTCCACCGCCTGGGCCCCGAACGAACCCGCCGCCGAACTCCTGTGGTGGACGGTGCTCAGCCACGAGTGGGGCCACCACATCCAGTGGCAGGCCGACACCGGCGTCACCACCGTCCGCGAGGCGGAGCAGCAGGCCGACTGCTTCGCCGGCGCCTACATGAGCCACGCCGCGGACGTTGGCTTGGTTGATTCCGCATCTGTCACCCAGGCGCTGCAGCTCACCCAGGCCGCCGGCGACGTCTGGTTCTTCCTCCCCCACGACGCCCCCGCCCACGGCACCAAGTCCGAACGCGCCCTCGCCTTCATGTCCGGCATGAACGGCGATCTGGCGGATTGTGGGTTCGGCGGGTAACGGGCTATGGGCTATGAGCCGGCAAGACGGCAAGACGGCAATACGGGGAGGACGAGCAGGCACCAGCAGCCAGTAGCTCATAGCCCGTAGCCAATAGCGCCAAGAGACCGTAGACTGCCCGTGACCCCCGGGAAGGGTCATCCATCGGCATGGGGAAGCACGGAAGGGGCAGGAAATGGCACGGCGGTTCGTGTTGGCGCTGGCGGTCGCGTTGGCGCTGCTGGCGCCGAGTGTGGCGCGGGCGCAGAGCACGTCGGATCTGATCTACGCGGAGCTGGACGCCTGGTGGGCCGCCGCCTTCGCCGAGCGCGGGCTGCCCTACAACTCACCACAACTGGATCTGGTCGATGCGCCGGGGACCGAATTCTGCGGCTTCCTCGATGCGTTTTACACGCCAGCAGCGTACTGCCCGGCGAGTAACCGGGTCACCGTTTCGACGGGGTTTGTTTCGCCCGATGCGGTGACGGCCCTGTTGACGCTCATCAGCCACGAGTGGGGCCACCACATCCAGAACCAGACCGACACCGGGGTAACGAGCGCCATTGAATACGAACTGCAGGCGGACTGTTTCGCCGGCGCCTTCATCGCCTACGTCACGGAGTCGGACCTGGTCAGCCCCGTCATCGGGACGCTCGCCCTGCAACTCAGCCAGGCTGCCGGCGACGTCTGGTGGGCCGCCCCCTTCGACGAGGCGATCCACGGCACCCAATCGGATCGCGCCATCGCCTTCCTCGCGGGGCAGAGCGGTGGCCTGGAGTCTTGCGGGTTCTGAATGCCCACCGCCTGCCATCTCTCGTATGGCGCGGCTGGAACCGACAAGCACGTGCTGTCAATTGCAGACGAGCACGTCATCTCCGAAGCGGCTCTCGCGATCAACGATGCGATCATCGCGCGGGCCTGGCTCGTCCGATTACCCAGCAACACGATTCAAACGTAAGGGGGAAGGGTCATGACGAAGTTGGCGAGAGTCGCCGCCGTCCTGATAACCATCATCGGCTTGGTCGCCGCCTTTTCGAGTTCCAGCGTGCTTGCGGTCGCCATGGGTGCGGCTGGCGCCGATTTCGCGGGAGGCGGATTGATCACGATCATTTCGTTCGTGTTGTCGTTCCTGTTCTTCGGTTCGTTGGCCCTCTTGCTCTGGCTCGTCGCCGGCATCAGCGAGAAACTCGATCAGCGGTAGCCACGGCGCCCAGAGGCAAAGTTGCGCCCCGCGGGTCTTCACCCGCGGGGCGCGTCTTGCGCTCTTCGGTTGTAAGGCAGTCGCTATGCGCGGCCCTGGAACATGCGCAGAATGAACAGCAGGATGATCGCGCCGATGATCGCGGCGATGAAGCTGATCAAGTTGAATCCGACGGTGAACGCTTGTCCTCCCTGCAGGAAGGAAAGTATCAACCCACCGATGAACGCGCCGACGATGCCGACGATGATATTGCCCAGCCATCCTTGTCGGGCGTTGTCCCCGGCGATCATGCTGGCGATCCATCCAGCAATCGCGCCAAGAATGATCCACGAGATCCAGTTGAGGTTGCTCTGAACGTCCATGCTTGCCCTCCCTCAATGCTCCGGTGGCCATGACTACGATTTGACTGCTGCGTCAGTCAGAGCCTCGTGCCGAGACTTCCGCAGGGCCCTGAGTTCGGAACGTGAGCCCGTAGAAAGCGAACGCTCCGCGGACCGCGATATGCAAAGCGTTCCCTTTGTGATCCGGTAGCGTCAGCCGCGGCCCTGAACCAACCTCAGAATGAACAGCAGGATGATAGCGCCGAGGATCGCCGTGATCACGGCCCCAATGCTGAACGCGTCGTTCAGGTCCGCCCCCAATCCGGGTATGAACCCGAGCACGAACCCGCCGATAACGGCGCCGACGATCCCGACGATGACGTTGGTAACCCAGCCTTGCCTGGCGTCACTGCCCATGACCATGCTGGCGATCCAGCCAGCAATGCCGCCGACGATGATCCAGGCGATGATGTTTCCGATTGTCACAGTCACGGCCCTCCCGACTCCCCTGCCGGCCCTCCCGGCTCCCCCCTAGTGTAACAGTGGAAATCAGAAATGGAATTACCTATCGCGCAGTGCGACCGGTTCTTCTGCGGGCACCAGCCAGTTCTCGGCCCAGTCCGACACGGCGACGATGATGTCGTTGAGCGCAAGTCCCTTGTCTGTCAGCGCGTAGTCCACCCGCACTGGGGTCGAAGGCACCACCGTGCGCAGCACGATCCCCTCCGCCTCCAGCTCCTTCAACCGCTCGGAAAGGAGCCGATCGCTTAACCCCGGCACCGCCGTGGCGATGTCGCTGAACCGCGCCTCGCCCGAGAGCATGGCGCGCAAAATGGCTCCCGTCCACCGCCGGCCGATGAGCTCGATGGCCCGGTGATAGGTCGGACAAAACGCGGTCAGATGGCGCGTGCATGCCTGGCGTTCGTCGTTGTCCATAGTGGTAATCATCGCACGTCCTGACTCGTCAATGAGTTACGTAATGTAAGCTACTTGACAATGATAACTCACTGCGCTAGAGTATGTAGCGCCACCAGGAGAGTGCCGCGAATCGTGCGGGATGTACGGGCACGACGCAGAGCGACAGCAGGTACGCGCAAGCACAAGGAGCAGGGATCAGGGATGACCGCAACCGACACCACTACCAGCACCGGGACCAAGGCCAGGACGGTCTGGACCATCGACCCGAGCCACTCGGGCGCCTCGTTCACCGTGCGCCACATGTTCACGAAGGTCCGCGGCCGGTTCACCGACCTGTCCGGAACCATCGAAACCACCGGCGACAGTCTGACCGACGGCCAGGTGACCGTCGAGATCAAAGCCGACAGTGTCGACACCAACGACGCGCAGCGGGACGGCCACCTGCGCACCAACGACTTCTTCGGCACCGGCGACAACCCGCTCATCACCTTCCGCTCGACATCCGTCAACCCCAGGGGCGACAACGAGTTCCTCCTCCACGGCGACCTGACCATCCGCGGCGTCACGCGCCCGGTCACCCTGGAAGCGGAGTACGAGGGCGGCGGCAAGACCCCCTTCGGCACCGAGGTCGCCTCCTGGACTGCCGAAACCGTGCTTGACCGCAAGGACTTCGACCTGACCTGGAACGCCCCGCTCGAAGCCGGCGGCTTCCTCGTCGGCGACGATGTCAAGATCACTATTGACATCGAGGCCGTCAAGCAGTCCTAACCCCGACCGCCTCGCCGATCCGTGTCATTCTGAGTAGTCATGCCCCGGTGGGGCGCCACCACGGCATGAAAAACGTCTCCGCGTACGTACGCGGTCTGCTGCGAGTCTTTCACAGCAGCCCGCGGGCGAAGAATCTCGTCACTCCGCCACCAGAGATGCACGACGAGATTCTTCGGCTACGCTCTCAGAATGACACGGGTTCGTCGTCGGGCGGCGCGGCGCAACGAAGCTCATTGCTAATCACCCGAAGTGAATGCCCCCTCCAGCATCCCCCGCGTCGCCTCCACCTCATCCCGATTGACCGTATGTCCCATGCCCGGATACAACCGCGCATCAACCACCGCCCCGAGCCGATTCATCGCCGCGGCGGACTCCTCCACCCGCTCCTTCGGAATATGCGGATCGACATCGCTGCTACCGATGAACACCGGCGTACCGTCCAGCGACCCCTCGTAATCAAACGCGGTCCCCGGAGGACCGATCAAACCACCGCTGAACGCCAACACCCCCGCGTAGCGCTGCGCCTGACGCACCGCCGACTCCAGCGCCAGACACGCTCCCTGCGAAAATCCCAGCAGCGCGATCCGCTCCGCGGGGATGCCGCCGGATTGCACCTCCGCGATGAGATCGGCGACGCGCCGCAGCGCGGACGAGAGATACGGCTCGTTGCGCTCCATGGGCTCCAGGAAGCGGTACGGATACCAGGTATTGCCCGCCGCCTGCGGCGCCAGGATCGCCACCCCCGGCGGCGCCACCTCCTGCGCCAGCCCGATGATGTCCTCGGCGCCGGCGCCCCGCCCGTGAAGGGCGATAATGGCCCCGGTGGCCGCATCGAGCGGCGCACCCGCCGTCGCCACCCGACCGCCTCCGTGCGGATGTCGATCGATTCCGGATTCCGTCACGATCCTTCTCCTTCGTCTGGTCGCCATGGCCGTTGTGACCGCGATCGCAGCCCACACCCAAAGGAGCGCGCGTGACCCAACCACCAGCCAGCCGCATCAACGGCATTCATCATCTCACCGCCGTCTCCTCCGACGCCCAGCGCACCGTCGATTTCTACACCCGTGTCCTCGGACTACGCCTGATCAAGCAGACGGTGAATTTCGACGACCCCTCCTCGTATCATCTCTATTTCGCCGATGAAGAGCACGGACCCGGCACGCTTACCTTCTTCGAGTGGAAAGGCGCGCAGCGTGGTCACTGGGGGCTCGGCGGCACGCACCACCTCGCCTTTGAGACCCAAAACCGCGACACCCTTCGCCAGTGGAAACGCTGGCTGACCGACCATGGTCTGCCCGTGACCGGGCCGTACAACCGCGTCTACTTCGAGAGCATCTACTTCACCGACCCGGACGGACTCATCCTCGAGATCGCCACCCGTGGCCCCGGCTGGACCCGCGACGAAGCCCCGGACGCCCTCGGCGGCGACGTGAAGCTGCCGCCGCCGGAAACGACGATCGGCGGCCGCGACGAAGCGGCCATCGCCGCCGATACCTGGCCCGACCCCATCTCGGCTCCGACCCCGGAGATGCGCCTGAAACGGATGCACCACATCACCGCCATCGGCTCCGACGCCGGTGAGATCGAGCACTTCTACGCCGATTTGCTTGGCATGCGCCTGGTCAAGCGCACCGTCAACTTCGACAACCCGTCCTCGCCGCACCTCTACTTCGGCATCGGCGACGGAGAACCAGGCACCATCGTCACCTACTTCGCCTATCCTCGCGGCACGATGCGCGCGGTGCGCCCCGGCTCCGGCATGACCCACCACTTCGCCCTGAGCGTCGCCGACGAAGACGCGCTCGCCGAGTGGCGCGACTATCTCAATGCGCGCGCTGTGCCAACCACCGGTATTCGCGACAGGGCCTATTTTCGCAGCATCTACTTCCACGACCCCGACGGCCATCTTCTGGAAATCGCCACTGATGCGCCCGGGTTCGCCGCCGACGAATCGCCCGATGCTCTGGGGGGACGTCTCCAGTTGCCTCCCTGGCTCGAGGCCGATCGGAGCGAAATCGAGCAGAATCTGACGCCACTCACCGTTCCCGAACCGATCGGACGCTAGCAGAAAGGACTCAACGCGATGGGCACTACGTCAACTCAGCCCGGAACCACTCGGGGCGAACCGGCGATCCACCCCGATACCCACATCGGCCACGTCCACCTCAAGGTGTCGGACCTGCCACGCGCCATCGCCTTTTACCGCGACGCCTTCGGCTTCGAGCTGATGGAAACGTATGGCGATGCCGCCGCCTTCCTCTCCGCCGGCGGCTACCATCACCACATTGGGCTCAATACCTGGGAGAGCCGTGGCGGCCCACCGCCAGCTCGCGGCACGACGGGTCTCTACCACGTCGCCATTCTCTACCCGAACCGCAAGGAGCTGGCCCGCGCCCTGAAGCGTCTCATCGACCATGGCATCCCCATCGACGGCGCTTCCGACCATGGCGTCAGCGAGGCGATCTACCTGCGCGACCCGGATGGCAACGGCATCGAGCTCTATCGCGACCGCCCACGCGACGAGTGGCCGCGAGAAGGCGATGGCTCGCTACGCATGATCCTTGACCCGCTTGACTTGCGCGGGCTGCTGCGCGAGTTGGACACCTAAGCGGGCGGTCATGGCATCCTGGGGCACCACCGACCCCGGCCGTTCGTAGGGGCGCCGCTTGCTGCGCCCGTCGGCCGCAGGCCGACAACAGATGCCTGGCAACCACGTTGTGGCCCTCCGGTCCACGGGCGCAGCAAGCAGCGCCCCTACGCCCTGCGGTGGTAGGGCGACAGAGTCGCATCGTCGAATTGCCGGTCCGATTGGTTTGACGAAATCAGGAATTCACCGCATGCGCGATCTCCTCATCACCAACGGCAAGGTCTGGACCGGCGACCCGGATAACCCACGAGCCGATGCCGTCGCCATTTCGGGCAATCGAATCGTCCTCGCTGGAACGGAGGATGCCGCGCGCGGAGTCCTCAGCCGGGATGCTGAAGTCATCGACGCGGGCGGGCGCAGCGTTCTGCCCGGGCTCATTGACGCCCACAATCACTACCTGGCGACGGCTGAGGCTCTGGCTTCGGTCAACGTCCGTTTCCCCGCCGTCGCCTCCCGCGCCGACCTCACCCGCGTCATCGGCGAAGCCGCGGAGGTCACGCCGCCGGGGCGCTGGATTCGGGCGGTCGGGCTCGATTGGTCCAAGTTCCCGGATGGGCAACCGCCGACCCGCCAGGATCTCGACGAGGCCACCCTCGGCCACCCGATCATCGTCTACCACGTCTCCGTCCACCACGCCCTGGTCAATACCCCGGCCATGCGCGAGCGCGGCATCACCGACGCGGTGCAGGATCCGCCGGGCGGCCGCTTCGTCCGCGACGAGGCCGGCCGCCTCACTGGAATCTGCCTCGACGCGGCGACCGACCTCATCCTCCCCGTGGCCATCGACATCGGCTGCCACGGGCCGAATTTCCATACGATCCTGCCCGGCGAAGACTCCTTGGCGCTCCTGGCCGAGGCCAGCCGCACCTACCTGGCTGCCGGGCTGACTACCGTCTGCGATCCGCAGGTGACCCGCCGCGAGATGCGCGTCTACCGCGAAGCCGCCGCCCGGGGCCGTCTCGGTCTGCGCGTGGCCCTGATGCCCCTCTCGAACCACCTGGAGGATTTCGCCGCCGTCGGCATCGCCCCGCCGTTCGGGGACGACCGCCTCCGCATCGCCGCCATGAAGCTTTACGCCGACGGTACGCTCATCGGGGGTACCGCCTGGTTCTCGGAGCCGTACGGATCGCACGGGGAGTTCACCGGGTCAACGTACTGGCAGCCGGAGCAGCTGAAAGATCTGGTCGGACGCGCCCACGAACAGGGCTGGCAGGTGGGCATCCACACCCAGGGTGACCAAGCCATGGCGATGTCGCTCGACGCCATCGAAACGGCCATGCGCGCCTCACCCCGTCGCGATACCCGGCACCGCATCGAGCACTGCGGTTTTCCAACGCCCGATCAGGTGCGGCAGATGGCCAGCCTGGGGGTGATCCCGGTCAACCAGCCGAACTTCCTCGTCGATTCCGGCGACGATTTCATCCGTCACCTCGGCGAACGCGCCCACCGCCTGCAACCGATCCGCGAAGAACTCGACGCCGGTATCCGCCCGGTCCTCTCCAGCGACGCCTTCGTCTCCAGCCTGCGCCCCCTCGACACCATCTCCGCGGCGATGACCCGCCGCACCCGCACCGGCGCTCCGATCGGCGAGAACCACCGCATGACCCTCGACGAATCCTTGCGCGCCCACACCATCGACGCCGCGACCGCCATCGGCATGGAGGACCGCATCGGCTCCCTCCAACCCGGCAAGCTCGCCGACGTGACTATCGTGGATGGCGATCTCGAAGCGACCGCGCCCGGGAGCATCGGGGCCCTCACGATGTGGCTCACGCTGCTCGATGGGGAGATTGCCTGGCGCACGAGTTCCCCCTCTCTCGACTCGATCTGAAAGGGAGATCGATGCGGCAAACCAGAGGCCGATCCGCGCCGAGCGCCCCTCATCCCCAACCCTTCTCCCCGTGCGCGGGGAGAAGGGAGCGCTTCCCGGAGCGGGTTTCGCGACAACGAGCCCCTCGCCCTGCGCACAGGGCCGGGTGCCCTCTGGGCGGCGGTTGGGGTGAGGGTCGTCCGGCGGTTGGGGTGAGGGTTGAGCGCCGGCAACGCGATACCTCCCCCTGTCAGTCGGCGCGACGGGCGAGAGGTCACGTGGCGAGTGATGACCGCCGCTAAGAGACGGTCCTCTTTTACATTTCGACCGTCACCGCCGCGCCACGGAAGCCCGGCTCATTCCGGCAAACGACCCAATCCCCAGCCCGATCGCGGCGCCGATGAAGCCGAGGCCGATGATCGTCAACGCCGGATTCGCGAAGTCGTCGAACGTCGGAGCCGCGAGCCAGCCCACAATCGCCCCCGCGACGAGACCGACAACCACGCCCATCGCCGCGCCGCGTTCCGCGCCCGCCGCGTTGGCCCGGTCGACGTCCGTATCGTCTAGCCAGTCTTCGGAAGCCTCTGCATACGTCAGGCCCAGCACGGCGCCATAGACGAGGTGCAAGACCAGGTTCCCGATGATCGGAAGCGGGCCCGCGCCGATATCCATCCCAAACAGGCCACCTCCCATCAGCGGGAGGAAGACGATGAGCGACAGCAGCCAGGGGATGAGCGAGAAGCGCACGCCTTCCCACCAACTTGGGCCCGCGAATCGCGGTTCGAAGTAGCGCGCATAGGCCAGGGCCAGGACAAGTCCCATCGCCAGGTTGGCCCCGATCGCCAGGACCACGCTTTCGGCGGTCCTGTCCGCCACCGGGTTGTTGACCAGCGCGTAGCTCCAGCGTTGCAGCGCGTTGCCGCCCTGCACGCCCACGGCCTCCGCGAGCCAGTAGGCGCCGACGAGGACAACGGTCATGGCAAAGGTGGCCAGGAAGCCGGCCAGGATGCCGGCGCGCAGCCAGTCTTCGCGGGGGGTGTCGGTCGGGGATGAAGCGGTGACGGCGAACTGTCGGTTCATGGCCTCCCCTTTCGCGATGAGTGTGGTCGATGGCACGTCCGGGCCTCACCGAATCCCGTCGTGCATGGGGTATGCCAGGTATACGGTTGGGGGTCGCGCCCGGATGTCGCGGGGGTGGCCCGGACCACCTCAATTTCGGAAGGGAGGATAACGGCGAAATGAATCAGCCCGCGTTCGGTACGCGAGGGCCGTGTCATTCTGAAGGCGAAGCCGATTTCGGCCCTGTGCAGATACGCCAACCACGGTGACCGGTGTGGCAGATTGTGCCGCGACGGCTTCGTCCCTCGTCCACGGAGGAGCGACCGCCCCGGCCACCCCATATCCGGCCGCGTTCAGCAGTGCCCGCCAGGTAATGGCCGAGGTTGCGCCGAAGGTCGAGGGCACACGCGGTCCGGTCACGAGATCCTCCTGGGTGGCGATTCCCGTTCGCTGCCGGTCTGGTTGTGCAATTCTCGGTGCCGGGAGCGGGATTCGAACCCGCACGGCCTCGCGGCCACCAGCTCCTAAGGCTGGCGTGTCTGCCATTTCACCACCCCGGCCTGGGTGCTGTGCCAAGTGTACTGGCCTCGCCATACCGTTGCCCCGATGCGGCCGCTCGGATAGCATCGCGTGGTCGAATACCGCCGTATCGGGAGGAACGCATGTCCACGACCGCCGCCGATCCATTCGCCCGCAAGCCGTTCGGGCAGACCGGGCTTTCCGTGCCGCCCATTGCCGTCGGCTGCGCCCCGATGGGGGACATGCCCGACGCCTTCGGCTACGGGGTCACCGAAGAGGACGCCGTGGCCACCATCCACGCCGCGCTGGACAGCCCCATCCCCTACATCGACACGGCAGCCCTCTACGGCGACGGCGAGAGCGAGCGCCGGGTCGGGCTTGCTCTGCGCGAACGCGGCGGTCTCCCCGCCTACGCCGTCCTCGAGACCAAGCAAGGGCGCAACCCGAAGAACAACGACTACTCCGGGGAGACGGTCAAGCGGAGGATGGAGCGGTCGCTGGAATTGCTCGGCGTCGATCGCATCGAGATCGTCTACCTGCACGACCAGGAGTGGACCACCTTCGAGGACGCCTTCGCCCCCGGCGGCCCGGTCGAGGTGCTGCAACGCTTCCGCGACGAGGGCGTCATCGGCCACCTGGGGGTCGCCGGCGGCCCAATTCCGCTCCAAATCCAGTACATCGAAACGGGCGTCTTCGACGCGGTCATCCATCACAACCGGTACACGCTGCTCAACCGGTCGGCCGAACCGCTCATCGAGGCCGCTGCCGCCCGCGGCATGGCCATCCTCAACGCCGCCCCCTACGGCAGCGGCATGCTCGTCAAAGGCCCCGACGCCTATCCCCGCTACGCCTACCAGCAGGCGTCCCCGGAGATGATCGACCGCGTCCGGCAGTTCACGGCCATCGCTGACCGCCACGGCGTCCCCCTGCCGGCCGCCGCCCTCCAGTTCTCGACCCGCGACCCACGCATGACCGCCACCATCGTCGGCATGAGCCGCCCCGAACGCATCGCCGACACCCTGACCTACCTCACCACCCCGATCCCGGACGCGCTGTGGGAGGAGATCGCCGCCATTCCGTTCGACACGAACGACCCGGAGGAGCATCGGTTCAACCGGAACTGATCGTTCCGGTCCCAATTTGACGCTATCTGCCTGGTGTCGATAGGCTAAAGGCGGCGCGATGCGACAACCACATGGGACATGAGCAAGGAGACGACCGTTCGCCGCGCACCTATGGGGAATGTGGTCCGCATGGCGTAAAGGAGGAACGCTTGTGGAAGTCCTGGACAAGCTCCGGCTCACCGTCAACGGGCAGGAGCACGATATCGAGGCCGATCCAGAAAGCTTCCTGCTCTACGTCTTGCGCGACCAACTCCACCTGAACGGGCCGAAGTTCGGGTGCGGTCTGGATCAATGTGGCTCGTGCCTGGTTCTCGTTGATGAGCAGGCGATGCCATCATGTCTGGCGCCACTGACCGAGGTAAGCGGCAAGGAGATCGTGACCCTCGAAGGACTGGGCACGGAAGAGCATCCCGGTCCGCTGCAGCAGGCGTTTATCGACGAGCAGGCGGCGCAGTGCGGGTACTGCATCAACGGCATGATCATCGCGGCCCATGCCCTGCTCAATGAGAATCCCACTCCCAGCGCGGTCGACGTTCGTGAGGCTCTGACCGGTGTGCTTTGCCGCTGTGGCGCCCATGGGCGCATCGTGCGGGCCGTGTTGCGAGCAGCCAGCGCTGGAGCGACGGCATGACCATGGATAGAGGCGCACTCACCCACCGCCCCATGCCCAAGGGCTCGGGCGCGCTCAGCGTCGGCTTCACCCTGGCCGGTTCGTTGCCGATCCCGCCGAACCCAAATTACCTGGCGGGCGAGCAGCTCGAGCTGAATCCCGATCTCGATAGCTGGATCCAGATCGCCGCCGATGGCAACGTCATCTTACTCACCGGGCGCGTGGAAATCGGCAACGGCATTCTCACCGCCCTCAGCCAGATCGTTGCGGAAGAGCTCAATGTGCCATTTGCGGCTGTGTCTCTCATCTCGGCGGACACCGATGTCGTTCCCAATCAGGGGATCACTTCCGCCACCACGACCATTGGCTCCTCCGCCAACGCCACCAGGCGAGCAGCGGCGACGGCGCAACAGGTTCTGCTGCACCTTGCGAGCGAGGAACTCGGGCAAGACATCGAAACCCTCCAGGTCGCTGACGGCGTCATCAGGTCCACGGCGCATCCCGAGATCGCCATCTCCTACGGAGCCCTCATCGGGGGCCGGAAGTTCGAGCAGAAGGTCGACGCCAGCGCGCCGGTGAAATCGCCCACCGGCTATACGATCGTCGGTCAATCCGTGCCGCGTATCGATCTCCCCGCCAAGCTGACCGCCGCTCCTGGAGATTTCCAGGAGAACGCGCGGGTGGAAGGGATGCGCTTCGCGCGCATCCTGCGCGCCCCGGCCTACGGCGCCCGGCTCACATCGTACGACGCGTCCGTGGCCGCGATGCCAGGGATCGTCGCCGTCATCCCCATCCACCACCCCGGCGATGAACGCCTCGCCCGGGTCGAGCGTCTGGCGACGATGCCCGGCGACTACATCGCCGTCGTCGCCGAGACCGAGAACCAGGCCATCCGCGCCATCGACAGCCTGCGCCAGACGGTGCAATGGGAGATCGGCGACGGGCTGCCCACGACCAGCGCCGGGGTGTACGAGTGGCTGGTAGCCAACGGACGGGATCTCGAAGTCCAGGCCGATCACGAAATCGTCGCGGAGAAGTACCTGGTGCGCCGCGAGCGGGCCAGGGACATCGTCTCCGCCACGTTCCGCGTCCCGTACCAGTCCTATGCGCCCATCAGTCCCGCCTGGGCGCTGGCCGATGTCCGGGGCGATCGCGCCACGGTCTGGTCAGCGTCGCAGTGGCCATTCGGATCGCGCTGGATGATCGCTCAGGCGCTTGGTTTCGAGCATGCCAATCAGGTGCGGCTCATCAGCGGCTCCAGCAGCGGCCTGTTTGGGCGGCGTAACGAGTACGAGCAGGAGGTGGACGTCGAGGCGGCGATCCTCTCGCAGCAAGTCGGCAGCCCGGTGCGCCTCCAGTGGTCGCGGTCGGACGAGTTTGTCTGGGGGCAGTACCGCCCGCCGCAGGTCACGGTGCTCGAGGCCGCCATCAACGACGCCGGCCAGGTCGACGGTCTGCAAGCCCAGGTGTGGACGGCCATTCGCGGCCGCTACCCGACCGGCCCCACCACGGCGTTCCTGGACGCCCCCTATGAGTTGGGCCCGCGCGCGCTGACTGGCTACAACGCCGGACCCCTCTTGCGCACGGACTGGATGCGAAACGTCTTCGTCGGCAACAACATTTTCGCCCTGGAATCGCTCATGGATGAGCTCGCCGAACGCGCCGGCGCGGACCCGGTCGCGTTCCGGCTCGCGCTCATGACCGACGAGCGGGCGGTCGCCGTCCTCGAACCCGCGGCCCAAGCCGCCGGCTGGCCGGAGCACAGCGGCAGCAGCGGCAATGGCATAGGCGTCTGCTTCGCCCTCTTCAACGCCAACCCGAAGAGCCCCGCGCAAACCTACACGGCATACGTCGCCCAGGTCGCGGTCGACAAGGAGTCGGGCGAGGTCCAGGTGCAGAAGATGACGTGCGCCATCGACTGCGGATTGGTCATCAACCCCGACGGCGTCGCCAACCAGGTCGAAGGCGGGGTCATCCAGGCGCTGAGTTGGATGTTGAAGGAAGAAGTCACTTTCGACGACCAGATCGTGACCAGCGACGACTGGGTCACCTACCCGATCCTCACCTTTCCGGAGACACCGGAAATCGAGGTCGTGATCGTCGACCGCCCCCACATGCCGGCGAAAGGGATCGGCGAGCCGGTCACCGTACCGGTGGCCGCCGCGGTGGCAAACGCCATTTACGACGCGGTTGGCGTCCGCGTCCGCGACCTCCCCCTCAGACCTGACGAGGTGGTGAAATTGCTGAGCGGGGCATAGGCAAAACCGGTGCGAACCGCGCGCACGCACTTGCGGACAAGCGCATCGTGCTCTATGATGCGCGCCATGAGCGACTGCGGGCGCACCACCAAGACCAGCGGCACGATGGGCGTGATCTCCATTATCGAGACCACCACCATTACCGTGCCTGCCGGTCCGGGGGGTTGCGACTGACGGTCGCCAACACCAACAGGACGGATCGGCAGGCGGGAGCGGAAACGCTCCCGCCGCTTTTTGTGCCACGGCACACGGATACGGGCGCACGGGAAAAGGACGGGCCAGATGATCGTGATGAAGTTCGGGGGCACCTCGGTCGGAGACGCCGCGCGCGTGGACCAGGCCGCCGCCATTATCGAGGCCCAACCCGCCCCCCGCGCCGCCGTGGTCTCCGCCGCCTCCGGCGTCACCAACCTGTTGCTCGACGCAGCGCGCGCCGCCGCCGTGGAGGGGGATGAGCTCGTCGCCAAACTCGCCGCGGCGGTGCGCGGCAAGCACCACGAGATCGCCGCGGCCATCGGCGACGACCAAGAGCGCGCCGCCGCGCTCGCCGCGCTCGACCAACTTCACGCTGCCTTCGATGACGCGCTGGCCGCCGTCGCCCGCGCCGGGAAACTGACGCCACGCGATTCCGACCGTATCGTGGCCACTGGCGAAAAGGCCATGAGCATCCTCCTCGCCAGCGTCCTCCGCTCCCGTGGCACGCCGGCCGTGCACGTCTGGGCCGATCGGGTCATCGCCACCGATGACCGTCACGGCCACGCCCGCCCCGACCGCGGCAAGACCCGCGAGCTGGCCGCGCGCGAGGTGCGCCCGCATCTGGACGAGGGGGTGACCGTCGTCTTCACCGGTTTCATCGGCTGCGCGCCGGACGGCTCGACGACCACCCTCGGCCGCGGCGGCTCCGACTACAGCGCTACCCTCCTCGCGGCCGCGCTCGACGCCGCCGAAGTGCAAATCTGGACCGATGTGCCGGGGGTTCTCTCCGCCGACCCGCGGCTGGCGCCGGACGCCCGCGTCGTCCCCGGCGTCTCTTACGACGAAGCCCAGGAGTTGGCCCACTTCGGCGCCAAGGTGCTGCACCCGCGCACCATCCGCCCCGCGGTCTCCCTCGGCATCCCCGTGCGTATCCTGTCGACGTTTGCCCCGGAGGAGTCCGGCACGCTGGTCACTCGCGAGGCACCCGGCAGCAGCGTCAAGGCGGTCACCGCGCTCAACAATCTGCTGCTGCTCTCCATCGACGTCCCCGAACTGGAGGATCTTGCGGCGGCGTCGGCTGCCGTCTTCGGCGCGCTGCACGGCGACCGCATCGAGGTCGTGGCCGCGTCGCAGGCGTCATCCCGCCGCCGCATGACCTACGTCGTCGACGCCAGCGGTCACGGCGGCTGCACCCGCGTCGGGCAGCGCATGAAGGAGGCACTGAGCGCCGCCGACGTCGAGGCCGAGGTTAGCTGCGAGGAGGATGTTGCGCTGGTCGCCGCCGTGGGCGAGGGTGTCGCCGCGGAGCCGCACACGCTGTCGCAGTTGCTGGCGGTTCTGGGGCGCGCCGGAGTTCCGGTCCTCTCCACCAACCAGCAGCACTCCAACGTGGCGCTCACCGTCGCCGTCCCGGCGAAGGATGCCGCGCGCGCCGTGCTGGCGCTGCACGACGCCTTCATCCGGCCGCAACCGGCGAGTTCCCGGGGACGGCGTCCCCGGCGCTCGGAGATGCTGGCCGAGAGCCTGCGGGTCGGATAAGGCCACGCCACTTGGGGTGTCATTCCGAGCGCAGCGAGGAATCTCGTGCACATATATCCTGAGCGCCGAGATTCCTCCTGCAAGTTCGTCGGAATGAGTCGGAGTCCGGGTAATGACCGGTACCTTGCCGCGGTCGGCCCTCACCCCAACCCCTCTCCCATTGCGATGGGAGAGGGGCTTGTTGGCCCCGGGCGACGGTGCCAAAAGCCAATTCCTCCACCTGTCAGACTGCGGTGGGAGAGGGGGAACGGCGAGCATGCCTCGCAACGTTGCGGCAGTGTTCACCCGGATTCCGTATGACACGATTGCCTGGACGCGGGTTTCGCTGAACGAATCGAAGTGCCATTGAAATCTTGCCGCCCTGGGAAGGGGCCGCGGCACAAGGGAGGTCATCCGTGAACGTCGTCACATCCAAGAGAGACGCCCGCATTCCCGTCGCCGTGCTCGGCGCGACGGGGAGCGTCGGGCAGCGCTTCGTCCAGCTCCTGGCCGGTCATCCCTGGTTTCGGTTGGCGGAGGTGGTCGCCTCCGATCGGTCGGTCGGTCGGCCGTACGGCCAGGCGGCGGAATGGCGCCTCAGCGCCAGCATGCCGGACGATGCCGCGGACCTGGTCGTCAAGGACTACGATGCCGCGCTGGAGAGCCCTGTCGTCTTCTCCGCCCTGCCGGGGGAGATCGCCGGCGAGATCGAGCAGCGGATGGCGCGCGAGGGTCGCGCCCTCTTCTCCAATACCTCGACCCACCGCATGACCCCGGACGTTCCACTGCTCATCCCGGAGGTCAACCCGGAGCATGCGGCCGCTCTCGAGGTGCAACGCCGGAACCGCGGCTGGAGCGGCTTCATCGTCACCAACCCGAACTGCTCCGCCATCCACCTCGTGCTGGCACTGAAACCGCTCCACGACGCCTTCGGTATCGATGCCCTGGCGGTGACGACCATGCAGGCTGTCTCCGGGGCCGGCTACCCCGGCGTCCCCTCCCTCGACATGATCGACAACGTCGTCCCCTTCATCAACACCGAAGAGGAAAAGATGACCGAGGAAACCAAGAAACTCCTCGGCGGCTTCGACGGCGTGTTTCAGCCCGCGTGTCTGACCATGTCCGCCCACTGCAACCGGGTTCCGGTGCGCGATGGCCACACCGAGTGCGTCTCCATCCGCTTCAGTTCTCCGGCAACCCCGGAGGATGCCGCCCGCGTCATGGCCGAGTTCCGCGCCAAACCGCAGGAGTTGGGCCTTCCCAGCGCCCCGGAGCGCCCGATCATCGTCCGCGCCGAACCGAACCGCCCGCAGCCGAACCTCGACCGCGATGCGGAGAACGGCATGGCCACGACGGTCGGCCGCGTGCGGGAGTGCCCGCTGCTGGGGACGAAATTCGTCCTGCTTGGCCACAACACCATCCGCGGGGCCGCGGGCGCTTCGATCCTCAACGCGGAGTTGTTCAAAGTCGAGGGGTTGCTGCCGGTTTGAATTGAACCTCACCCCACCCCCTCAAGAAACCCTCACCCCAACCCCTCTCCCATTGCGATGGGAGAGGGGCTATCTGACGCCCACATCGAGGCAATTCCCGCCATACCTCCCCCTGTCAAAGTGCGCAGGGCGAATGGTGTGCGGTCCTGTCGCGACTTCCGGCGTCACCAAGCCCTCTCCCGTCGCAATCTGACAGGGGGACGTAGTTACCGGACATGCGGTTCCGAGACTACCAAGCCGTTCGCAGGGCGACAATAAGCCCCTCTCCCATCGCAATGGGAGAGGGGTTGGGGTGAGGGCCGTTCGCGCCAAAGAGGATCATGTGAAGCCCCCCCGGAATTCTTGATCCCCTTGACCCCCTTGACCCCCTTTGCCCCGGTCGGTGCAGATGGCTGCCCACCTCCGGTCCAGCTTTGACGCCAACCGCATCACTCTTTATCATTCGGCTCGTGAATTATTCGGAATCAGAACTATCAACGATCCGAACTGACGACGATGCGCTGGTCGAGGCGGGCCTGGGCCTGATGCCGGTCCTGGGCCGGGCGCTCTACTCTGCCATCTCCGAAGTCGGGCACACGCATGGCCTGACGCCGGCCCAGGTCAAGGTCTTGCTGCAACTCGGCACGCGTAGCCAGATGACGATCGGCGAGATCGCCGCCGGCCTCAACTGCTCGATGCCCGCCGCCTCGGAACTCGTCGACCGGCTCGTCGACGCCGGTCACCTCGTACGTGCCTCCGACCCGGACGACCGGCGGCGCGTGCTGATCAGCGCCACACCCGAAGCAGCACGCATCGGATCCCGCATGCGGGAACTGCGCGAGCGGCAGATTCGTCATGCGCTCGATCGCCTCGAGCCCGCGGAGCGGCCGGTCTTCATCAAGTCGCTGGAGGCGCTGGTTGCGGGCTTGATCCATGAATCAGGCGGGGTCGAATCGCCCTGTCCCAGCACCGCAGGCGACCCACTCCTGCACGTGCAAGGAACCGGTTGATGGCCGAATC
This sequence comes from uncultured Chloroflexia bacterium, assembly GCA_963762985.1. Lineage (GTDB taxonomy): Bacteria > Chloroflexota > Chloroflexia > Thermomicrobiales > UBA6265 > JACCXM01. The sequence continues at coordinate 353,177 of CAVXMK010000015.1, read as the reverse complement.
GAGACCCAACCCCACCGCTCCCGACGCGCAGGAACGCAATCCCTGGCTCATCCTGCTGGTGCTGTGCGCGGCCATCTTCATGTTGCTGCTGGACACGACCATCGTCAACGTGGCCCAGCAGAAGATCAAGGAGGGACTCCAGGCCGACTTCTCCCAGATCCAGTGGATCCTCGATTCCTACATCCTCGCCTTCGCCGTGCTGCTCCTCTCCTTCGGCCGCATCGGCGACATCTTTGGCCGCAAGAAGATGTTCATCGCCGGCATGGCGGTGTTTACCGTTGCCTCCGGCTTGTGCGGCATCTCGACCTGGGTGGCCGAGCTCCTCGGCATCTCCGGCGCCACCGCGCTCATCGCCGCCCGGGTGCTGCAAGGTGCGGGCGGCGCGCTGATGATGCCGCAGACGCTTTCACTGATCACCGTCGCCTTCCCGCCGCACAAGCGCGGCGCGGCAATGGGGGTCTGGGGGTCGGTGGTCGCCCTGGGCGCGGTGCTCGGTCCGCTGATCGGCGGCTACATCGTCACCCACTACCCGTGGGAATGGGTCTTTCTCATCAACATCCCGGTTGGTATCGTCGCCATCCTGGCCACGATGGCCATCATTCCGGAGTCGCGCGACCTGCTCGCCTCTGGCAAGATCGACTGGGGCGGATTGCTCCTGTCGGCGGCGGCCATCTTCGCCCTCGTCTTCGGGTTGATCGAGGGGCCGAAGTTCGGTTGGGCCAGCGCGCAGACCCTCGGTCTGCTGGCGATCAGCGCGCTCCTGTTCGTCGTCTTCGTCTGGTGGGAGCGGCGCGTCAACGACCCGATGGTGAAGCTGGAGCTGTTCGGCATCCGCAATTTCTCGGTGGCCAACGCCATCTCCATCGCCGTCTCTTTCGGCATGTTCGGCATCTTCTTCCCCATGACCATCTTCCTCCAGGGCGCGCTGGGCATGACCCCGCTGGAAGCCGGGCTGACCATGATGCCCATGTCGCTCACGCTGATGGTCGTCGCACCCATCTCCGGCCGTCTCTCCGATCTCGTGGGGTCGCGCTGGATTCTCACCGCCGGGCTCACCTGCATGACGCTCGGCATTGTCCTGATCACGTCCCAGGTCACGACCACCACCACCTGGCGTCCACTGCTCCCCGCACTGCTGATCACCGGCGCCGGGATGGGGATGACCTTTGCCCCCATGACCGCGGCGGCCATGTCGCAAGTGCCGCCGCGCATTTCCGGCAGCGCGTCCGGCATCCTCAACACCTCCCGCAACATCGGGCAATTGCTCGGGATTGCCGTCCTGGGATCGGTGCTGCAATCGCGCCTCGGTCTGCACGCCGGCGATGAGCTGCGCGCCCTGCCCGGAGGCGACCGCGCCCTGATGGACGAAATCGCCAGGCTGATCCGCGACGGGCGGATGGAAGTGATCCCCGCGGTCGTCCCGGCCGAGATGCGCGACCAACTCCCGGTCATCTTCGAGATGGTGAAGACCGTCTTCGTCCTGAGCCTGCACGAGACGTTCTATCTGGCGGCGTTCATCTGCCTGATCGCGCTCGGTTTCTCGTTCCTGATGCAAAATCCCCAGCGGCGCCCGGCGCCAGCGCCGGAGCGGGTGGGAGGCACGGATCCCCGGCCCGCCGTCGCCGACTGATACGGACTGCAGTAGAACGGTGACGCCATCGCCGCCTCTCCCATCGCAATCGGACAGGGGGAGGTATTGGGGCTGGCACCGTCGCGCGGCGCCAAGTAGCCCCTCTCCCATCGCAATGGGAGAGGGGTTGGGGTGAGGGCCGTTGGGGTGAAGGTTCGTCAAGGAGAAGCAGGCCCCGTGGAAATCCGGCTCGATGGCCAGACCGCACTCGTCACCGGTGCCAGCAGCGGCATCGGTCAGGGCATCGCCGAGGCGCTGGCAAAGGCGGGCGCCGACGTGGCAATCAACTACTGGACCGATGCCGACGGCGCCGAGGAGACCGCCCGCCGCGTGCGCGAAACCGGCCGCCGGGCGCTGACGATCCAGGCCGATGTCGGCGACCCGGAGCAGGTCGCGGCGATGTTCGAGCGCGTCGACGCCGAGTTGGGGCCACTCGACATCCTCGTTGCGAACGCGGGACACTCCTCGACGCCCAAACCGCTCCACGAGACGTCCTGGGCGGAATGGGACCGCGTGCTCCGTTCCAATCTGGATGGCGCGTTCCTCTGTGGCCGAGAGGCGGCGAGGCGGATGGTTGAGCGCGGCGCGGGCGGCCGCATCGTGAACATCTCCTCGGTGCACGAGGAAGCGTGCAACGTCCCCGGCGACGGGCCCTACTGCGTGGCCAAGGGGGGCGTGCGCAACCTGACCCGCGCCATGGCGCTGGAGCTGGGTCCGCACGGCATCACGGTCAACGCCGTGGCGCCGGGCATGATCCTCACGCCCATGAATCAGCAAGCCCTCGACGACCCCGCGTATCTGGCGGATGCCGAAGCCCAGATCCCCCTCCGCCGCGCCGGCACCCCCGCGGATATCGCCAATATGGTCCTCTTCCTCTGCTCGCAGCATGCGTCCTACTGCACCGGTGGGACGTATCTCGTAGATGGCGGCTGGATGCTGACCTGGCCGCCGGTGTAGGGACAGGGAAGGAGCACCCCGTGAGCGCCAACCGGAATGACCCCACCCGCCGCCGTTTCCTGGCGGGAGGCGCTTCAGCGCTCGCCCTGGGCGCGGTTCGCCCCGCCACGTCCGCACCGGCGATGCAGATGGATCGCGACCTGCTCGATCTGCTCTACGTCCAGGAGCAGGCGCTGATCGGCCACTACGTGGCCGTCCTCGAGGCGTTCGACGAATCCGCATTCCAGGAGGCCGGCTTGCCGGACGGCGCCCGAGCCACGATCCAGGAGATTCTGGCGGCAGAGGAAGCCCACCAGGTGATAGTCACGCGCCGCCGACGTACCCCAATGACCAGCCCGGAAATGGCCCTCCCGGATGATCCAGTTGCCGCGTTGCGGCAGACCGCGGAGCTGGAGAATCTCGCGGTCGCCGCCTACGCATTCGTCATCCCGGAACTCGGCCGGCAGCGGCTGATCCCCGAATTGCTCGGGATACATAGCGTCGAAGCCCGGCACGCGACGTGGCTGGCGATGCTGCTGGGCGACAATCCATTCCCCGATCCGATCGACCCGACCCTGGCTCTTGAGGACGAGGATCCCGGCGCGAACGGGGCTCCGGCAACACCTGAGACAGCGGAAGGGTCCGGCACCGTGTCAGAGTTGGCGCCGGTCGTCGCGTTCATTGCCGGCGAGCTGAATGTTGCACCGGAAGAAGTCGGCGTCGTGAGCGCCACACCGGAAACCTGGCCGGATGCCTCCCTGGGCTGCCCGCAACCGGACATGCTCTACGCGCAAGTCGTGACCCCGGGATTCCGGGTCATCGTCGAGGTTGCCGGCGAACAGATCGAGTTCCACACCGACGAGCGAGGCACCGTCGTTCGCTGCCTGTGATCGGCGACCTGATTCGCCTGCCCGAGGAAGATCGCTCGCGGCAAAGGCGTGTCATTCCGAGCTTCTTGTAGCGAGGAATCTCGTTTCACAGCCAACGACCGCCGCTGGTGGCCGAGATGCCTCGTTCCTCGGCACGACACGAGGTGCCCAGCGCCTCCTACAGCCGCTGGTACTCCTCGAGGTCGAGGACGAACACCGTCGCCGCCGCCGGGGGGATCCCCTCGCCGGTTTCGGGCGGCGCCATCCCCGAGCGGGCCGTCTGCCGAATCAGGTCGAGCACGTAATCGACCTGAGTCTCGTCCGCCCCAATCATGAGGGTCGTGTTGCCCCGGCGCAGAAACCCGCCGGTGCTGGCCAACCGGGTCGTCCGGAAGTCCGCCTCCAACAGAGCATCGACGACCGCGTCCGCGACCTCGTTCTGGATCACCGCGATTACCAGTTTTTTCATCCGCACCGCGCCTCACGATACTGGCGACACCCGGAACACGTCGGTGAACCGGTATCTTCCAGCATTTCTCCCAGGCCGCAAGCGTCGCGCACCGCATCGACCGCATCATCTTCGATGCCCGTCGCCGGGAAACACATACTACCCCGCTTCGGCGCCACGTTGTTCCCGCCTCTGCCCGCCACGTGCCCGGCAGGCGTCAAGATACCCCTGCAGGATCACCGCCGCCGCCACGGCATCGACCTCCCCCCTATCTCGGCCGCGCCGCTTGCCCCGCTCGCGCAGCGTTCGCTCCGCCACCGCGGTGGTCAATCGCTCGTCCCAGAATGCGACATCGATGGCGGGACCGACGGTATCGCCCAGGTCATCGGCGAAGGCGCGCACGACGGCCGCCTGCGGCCCCTCTCGGCCAGACATCCCGGTCGGCAAGCCAACGACCAGCACAGCGACCCCGCGTTCAATCGCGAGATCGCGCAACTCGGCCAGGTCGCCAGGCTTGCGGGTCACGGTCGTCAGCGGCGAGGCGATGGTGCCCAGTTCATCGGCGATGGCCACCCCGATCCGCCGCTCCCCGACATCGAGCCCCATCGCGCGCCCCGGCAAGCAGCTCACTCGGCCACCTCGAACTGGATGCGCCCGGCGTTGTTCGGCATCCGCGGCGCCAGCCACGAAGGATGGTAGTCGACGCTGAACTCGGCGATCTCTTGCGAACGCTCCAGCACGGCGGCGGCTTCTTCCGGGCTGGCGCCCGCCAGCTCAGCCGCCAGCGCCGCGCGCTCCTCGTCATCCAGAACCGCCTCGGCCTCGGCTCTGGCGGTCACGTCCAGGCGCGCGCCGCCATCGCGTTCCTCGAGGAGCGCGGGCTCGTCGTAGGCGATGTCCTCCGCTCCAACGGCGAACCCATCCGGCGCGTCCTCTTCCAACTGTGCCGCAAGCGCCGCTTCGTATTGCTCGCTAGCCGTGGCGCCGTCGTAGGTCAGGACATCGACGGTGAGCGTTGCGCTCAGCTTGACCTCCTCGACCTCGGCGCCGACTTCGTGATCGAATGTATCGACTTGCTCGGCAATCTCGACCGATGATGGCAGGATCTTCGCTCCCGGCTGTTCCGCCGCTACCGCTTCGGTCGCCAGCGCCGGCGCCGCCTCCCGCGCCGCGGCGATCAGCCCGTCCAGATCGGCCTGGTCCACCACGGGGAACTCCTTGTCGGTCCCCCCCGCGGCCGGCCCCATCCGGTTGCTGTAGTAGACCCCATTCTCCAAGCGGCCACCGAGTTCCCCCGTGCCGACGTTCCCGCCCGAGCCCGGTTGCATGGCTTGCACGTTGCCGGTGGCCGCACCGGCCGCTCCGGTCGCCGCGTCGGCGGCGGGCACGGTCACCGCTTCGGCGAACGCGAACTCGACCCCCGTCTCCGTGGTTATCGTCGTTCCCGCATCGACCGTCAGTGGTTCGGCCGCGGGATTGCGCAACTCGATCGCGCTGCTGGCCGTGCCATCCGGCTCGACCCGCACCCCGGTGACCGCAGCGGTCCCTTTCCAGACCACCTCGATCTGTTGCGGCTGCGTCGCCAGGGCAAACGCCGCGGCATCATCAATCGGCTTCCCGTCAGCGGTCACATCGAACACCAGCGTGCTCGCGACCGCTGCGGTCCTGGGCACAATCCGAATGGTTGCCTGGGGCACGACGTAGCGGATCGCCAGCACCGCCGCCGCGACCAGCACCACCAGCGCCGCGGCCACCGGCACCCAGCGCCGCGGCGGATTCTCCAGCCCCGGTTCCGGGATCAGTTCCTCATCGGTGAGGGTCTCGTCAGACACGCCCGCGGTGCCGTTCAGACCCGGCCAGTGCGATTCGGGCTCCGGCCGCGGGACCGGTTCGGCAGTTGCCGTCTCACCTGGCCATTCCTCGCCGGTTACCGGCGCAGGCGCGGGAACACTCACCACGCGGGCGGGCGCCGGCCCAGCAGGAGCGGCCACCACCCGCGGCCTGGGGAGGGGCTTCGTGCGCAGCCCAAGCCGCTCCGCAAGCTGCAACCGGAGCGGATCGGAGGTGCGCAGCAGCACCGCGATCCGTTCTCCGTCGATCGCCTCCTTGAGCGTACGGAATTCGCGTGCCGTCAACAGCAGCGCACTGTCGATCGGCACCACCAGATCGACGACCCGACCTCCCTGCGCCGCCTCGCGCAGCCGCGCCACGACATCCGGCAGCGTTTCTTCCGAGGTGACGACGACAGATGGGTTCTTGTCGGTCACCGGCGCTAGCCCCTCATCCCCAGTTAGAACCCCTTATCCCCAACCCTTCTCCCAGAGCGCTTGCCCTCATCCCCCTGCCACCGCCCAGAGGGCACCCGGCTCCCACCGCGATTGGCGAGGGGGAAGCCCCTCTCCCATTGCGATGGGAGAGGGGCTGGGGTGAGGGTTCGTCACCCCGCCGCCCCACGCTCCACGATCCCGGCCACCGCGGCCAGCGCGGCATCCAGCTTGGCCGCGTCCTTCCCCCCGGCCTCCGCCAGCTCCGGCCGCCCCCCGCCGCGGCCATCGACGATGGCGGCGGTCTCGCGCACGATATCGCCCGCCTTCACCCCGCGCGCGACCAGATCTGGGGTGACCATCGCCAGCAGACTTGGCTGGCCGTCGATGACCGCCCCCAGCACCAGCACGCCGGAACCCATGCGGTCCCGCAGCCGGTCGCCCATCTGGCGCAGCGCGTCCTTGCCATCTACTTCGGCCCGCGCCGCCAGCACGCGCAACCCCTTAACATCGACGGCCTGGTCGAGCAGATCGCCGGCGCGGGCGGCGGCAAGTTGCCCGCGCAGCCGCTCCGCCTCCCGCTCCAGACCGCGAATCCGCTCCTGCAATGCCTCGATCTGCTCCGGCACCTCGGACCACGTCGCCCGCAAGGCGCGCCCGCTCTCCTCCAGGATGCGCTGCTGGCCCAGCATGCGCTCGATGGCGGCTTCGCCGGTGACCGCCTCGATGCGGCGCACCCCCGCCGCCACGCTCCCCTCGGAGACGATCAGGAACGGGCCGATGTCGCCGGTGGCGCGTACGTGCGTACCTCCGCACAACTCCTGGGAGAAGCCCGGGATGGCCACCACCCGCACCGTATCGCCGTACTTTTCGCCGAAGAGGGCCGTCGCGCCTCCTTCGACCGCCTCCTGGTACGGCTTGATGTCGGTGGTTACGGGCACGTTGCGCGCGATCTCGTGGTTCACGATGGCGGCCACGTCGCCGAGCTGATCGGCGGAGACCGCTTCCAGCGAGGTGAAGTCGAAGCGCAGCCGATCGGGCGCCACCAGCGAACCCGCCTGCCGCGTCTCCTCGCCAAGTACCTCGCGCAACGCCCGATGCAGCAGGTGCGTGGCCGTATGGTTGCGGCGGATCGCCCCCCGCCGGCTCAGCATCGATCTCCGCCCGCACCATCTCTCCAGCGCGGACAAACCCCTCGGCCACGACGCCACGATGCACGTAGACATCGGGTGTCGGCTTGAAGGTGTCATCGATGTCGATGACGCCCGTGTCGGTGCGGATCGTGCCGGTGTCGCCGATCTGGCCGCCCGATTCGCCGTAGAACGGCGTGCGGTCCAGGATGATCTCGACCGTCTCGCCGGCCTCCGCCTCCTCGACCGGCCCGTCCGCCCCGACGAGCCCCAGAATCCGCGCCTCCGCCTCGGTCTCCGTGTAGCCCAGGAACTCCGTCGCCCCTCCGGCAAGCCCGACGTAGACCTCGGCCCGCGAGCGCGCCCGGTCCCGGAAAGCGTCGCTGGCCCCGCCGCGGCTGACCGCCCGCTGCTCGGCCAGCGCCTGCTCGAACCCGGTCTGGTCGACTTCCAGACCCTGTTCGCGGGCCAGCTCGACCGTCAGGTCGAAGGGGAAGCCGTAGGTGTCGTAGAGCCGGAAGACCTCGCGCCCCGGCAGCGCGTTGGCGACCGTCTCGCCCCGCTCCGCGGCCTGTTTCGCCAAATCCTCGACCAGCGCCTGGAACCGGGCCATCCCCGCGCTGAGGGTGCGCCCGAAGCTCTCCTCCTCGTGCGTGAGCACCTTTTCGATCTGGGTTCGTCGATCGCGTCAATTCGCGGTGATGATGGGCGAACTGGTCGATGACGACCCCCGCCACCCCGGCCAGAAACGGCTCCTCCAGCCCCAGCTTGCGCCCGGCCCGGATGGCGCGGCGCAGGATGCGGCGCAGGACGTACGCCCGTCCTTCGTTCCCCGGTAACACCCCATCGGCGATGAGAAAGGTTCCGCCCCGGGCGTGGTCGGCGATGATGCGCAGCGCCCGATCGGTCTCCACGTCCGCGCCATAGGTGACACCAGAGCGCTCCGCCACATGCCGGATGATCGCCTGGTAGAGGTCGATGTCGTAGACCGACTCCGCCCCCTGCATGACCATCGCCAGCCGCTCCAGCCCCATGCCGGTGTCGACGTGCTGGACGCGGCAACGGCGTGCGCGAGCCGTCCGCGTGCTGGACGAACTCCATGAAGACGTTGTTCCAGACTTCGAGGTAGCGCTCGCAGTCGCACCCGGGGGCGCAATCGGGCGCGCCGCAGCCGTGCTCGGGTCCGCGGTCGAAGTAGATCTCGGAGTCTGGTCCGTTTGGCCCGGTGGCGCCGACCGGGCCCCACCAGTTGTCGTCGAGGCGGCCGATGCGCTCATCCGGGATGCCGATCTCGTCGCGCCAGATGCGCAGCGCGTCCTCGTCGTCGGGATGGACGGTCGGGTAGAGGCGGTCGCCGGGGATGCCAAGCGTCTCGGTCATGAACTCCCACGACCACCGCAGCGATTCCCGCTTGAAGTAGTCGCCGACCGAGAAATTGCCCAGCATGAAGAAGAACGTGAGGTGGCTCTCGTCGCCGACCTCGTCGATGTCGACGGTGCGGAAGCACTTCTGCACCGACACCATCCGCTGCGCCGGCGGCTGCTCCAGACCCAGAAAGTAGGGCGTCATCTGCTGCATGCCGGCGGTGGTCAGCAGCACGGTCGGGTCGTTGTGCGGCACCAGCGACGACGACGGCACCTCGCGGTGGCCGCGCTCCACGAAGAATTCGACGAAACGGCGCCGCACCTCCTCGCCGGACATCGGCGCGGGCATCTGGCTGGATCTGGTCATGGATCGAGCGACCCTCTTTCGCTATGGGCTATGGGCTATGGGCTATGGGCTACGGGCTATGAGCCAACGGCGGGAAGTGTATGCTCCATCCCGCCACACCGTCGCCTTTCTACCAATCTAAAGCTCATAGCTCATAGCCCGTAGCTCTACGCCCCCTCCACCACCGCACGCCACGCCCTGGCGTACTCTTCGCGGATGGGGACGAAGGTTTCCACGAGCACGACTCCGTCCGCGCCGGCCACGCCCTCATGCACGACGTTCGAGGGGACGACGTAGGCGTCACCGGTCAGCATTTCGCGGGATTCGCCGGCGGCAGAGATGGTGACTGATCCCTCGATCACGACCCCCAACTGCTCGTTAGGGTGGCTGTGCTCGACCACGACAGCGCCGGGCTCCATGCTGATCCAGCAGGTCATCAACGCCTCGCCGATCACCGGTCGCACCTCGATTCCCGGCGCCGGCGAAAAGGGCGGCACCTCGGAGCGACGCGACCACGTCATGCCCTGACCTGTTCCCGCACCGCCGCTCGAACTTCCCCCTGACATGCTTCCTCCCTCTGGCGACGGCCGGTTCCCGCTGGGCAACCGAACCTGATGGCGACCGATCTGCGCGGAGCCATTGTCACCCATGACAGCGAAAATCCGAAAGGCACACCGATGGATGCCCGAATTGGCCTCGCTTCCGAACAGACGTTCTTGACAGTTTGACGTGTGCGCCATAGGCTCTGTGCGGGCGAACACGCGCCAGGAGTCGTCGATGCCGGAGCGGCCTCGTACCCAATCAGAACAGACACAGACTCGATCGCCGATCCGCACGCAGCGGCCCGCCATCGACGGGCTGACGACCGCCGAACGGGAACGGCCATTCACCGACGATCCTGGCCTGCTGGCGGCGGAGGAACTCTTCTCAGCGGCCGCCCCCGATCAGCTTCCCCTCTTCGCACCTGGCCCCGGCGGCGCATTCAGCCCCGTGTTGGGCGGGTTGCCCCCACTCCAACCGGGGAGCAGTCTCGATCTGGCCCGCTCCTGGTATCGCCGCGAGCTGGAGCAGGCCGGTCGCCCTACCAACACCATCGAATCGTACTGCTATGACCTCGTGGTGCTGGAAAAGCTGATCGGTCCCAAACCGATCGCCGCCATCGACCAGACCGATATCGCCCGCCTCCTGGGCGATGCCAACGGCCGCGCCACGCGCAAGCGCCGCCTCACCTCGGCCAGGCGCTTTTTCCGCTTCCTGATCGACGATGCCCGAGTCCTGCGCGCCGACCCGACCGAGGGTCACTATCCGCACACCATCCCCCTGCGTTCGCCGGTGCCGCTGTTCCCGGCCGAGCAGGAAGCGCTCCTTGACGCCGCCGCCGAGGACGAACCATGGAGCCTGCCCGCCATCTGGCTGATGTTGCGGCTGGGCCTGACCCGCGCCGAATTGCTCGCGCTGCGCAGGGAGCACATCGACCTCGCCGACCCAGCGGGACCGGTCGTCTATGTCTTCTACGACGACGTCACCAAGCGCGGCAAGGAGCGCAAGCTGGCCGCCGACGAAGGTTTTGCCGAACTGTACGCCGCGTTTCTGGACGAGCGCTCCCCGGTCGATCTCCTCTTTCCGGTCGGCCCGCAAGCCGTCAACGGCATGGTCGATCGCGTGCGCACCGCCGCCGGCATCCAGAAGGAAGTCACCCCCCAGACGCTGCGCCACACCTTTGCCGTTGACCGCGCCACGGGCGGCGCCAGCGAGGAAGACCTGCTGGCCGTCCTCGGCCTCGCCCCCGACGCGCGTAACCGCGCCAGCGTGCAGCGCTACCTGAAGCTGGCGGCGCCGCCGCTATAGAGCGCCGTGCCCAACATGTGTCATTCTGAAGGCGAAGCCGAAGAATCTCGTTGTCCCTGAAACGCTGCGGCCCGCGGCCGAGATGCTTCATGCAGTGTCCGGATGACCGCCGCTTCGGCGAGTAACCCTCACCCCCATGCCCCCTCTCTCCCGGACAGTTTGGCGAAAGGCGGTCCGACACGGGGATCCGATGCGACACTGCTGGGTGTTGAGCGTCCAGCGGATCGGATCGGAGGCGCCCCGTGTCGAGCCGAGGAAAAGTGTTGCATGCGTGGGTACGCCAGGTCGAAACGCTGCTGCCGGGGGAGCGGGTGACGCGGGTGCGCGTGCTGGCGCTGTTCGCGGCCGGGGTGCTGTGGGCCGGCTCGGTGACCTTGCTCAAGGTGGCCGCCGCCTTGCCGCTGCCGGCCAGCGACCCGAGTATCGAGCGGCGCCTCAAGCGCTTCGTGACCAACCCGCGCGTGACCGTGGCGGGGCTGTGGGATCCGCTGCTGCCGGTCCTGCTGCGGGCGCTGGGGCAGCGGGAGGTGGTGTTGGTCTTCGACCCGACGCCGTACCGCGACTGCGCCACCATCCTGGTCGTCGGGGTGGTGGTGCGCCGCCGTGTGCTGCCCCTGACCTGGCGGGTGGCGCCGCAGCAAGACCCCTGGCCGCAGCCGCTGGGACCAATCCTGACGGACTTGCTGGCCGTCATCGCCGCCGCGCTGCCGCCCGGTACGACCGCGACGCTGCTGGCCGATCGCGGCCTGGTCGGTCCGACGGTCGTCGATTGCGCGCGGGCGGTCGGGTTTCACGTCATCTTGCGGTTGCGCGCCGGGGCCGGTGAGGAGACCCGCGTCCGCCTCGGCGACGGGCCCGAGCAGCGCGTGGCCGCCCTGCCCACCGGTCCCGGGCAGCGCTTCGCCGGGCCAGCCGCGATCTTCAAAGATGCCGGCTGGCGCACCGGCCACCTGACCATCCACTGGGCCGCGGGGGCCGACGAGCCGTGGGTGCTGTTCTCCGACCGCCCGGCCGGTCCCGACCGGGTGCGCGAGTACCGCCAGCGCGCCCGCGCCGAGGCCACCTACCAAGACGAAAAGGGGCGCGGTTTTGTGCTGGAAGCCAGCAAACTCGGCGCCGTGGACCACCTGGAACGCTTGCTGCTGGCGGTGCATCTGGCGCTGTGGTGGGCCTACGGGCTCGGCTTGCAGACCGTGCGCAACGGACAGCGCCGTCGCTACGACCGGCGCGACCGGCGCGACCTGAGTCTGGTCCGCCTGGGCCGCACCGCCTGCCTGGCGGCCCTCGATCTGGATCATCGTCCCGCCTTACCCTTCCGCTTCACCCCCGCCGGCTGGACCTTCCCGTGGGTGCGATGAAACTGTCCGGGAGAGAGCCCCCCAACCCCCCTCTCCCGTCGAGCCGGGAGAGGGGGAGTATGTCCCGCGCCTCGCAATGATGCGGCAGTGTTCACCCGGATTCCGTATCACCCTCGGACAATTCGAGCAATCGGGCCGCCTCAGCTTGAAGCCGATCCCGGAACTGCACGTTGTCTTTCAAGGACCCCGGCAGCGCCATCGCGCCGTAGGCGGCGCCCGCCATGGCCCCTGTGACCGCTCCGGTTGAATCGGCGTCCTCGCCAAAGGCCACCGCCAGCTCGATGGCCTCCCGGGCATCCCGCCCGTGGGCCAGCGACCAGAACGAGGCTCCGATCGTCTCCAGCACGAACCCTCCGGCCCGGACCTCGTCGCGTTGACGATCCGCCGCCGCGAGAATGGCATCGCGTACCTCGTCGTTCGGAATCCCGGCGACGGCCGCGTGCGGCGCCCCATCAATGGTCCCACCATCGAGCAGATGGACGATCGCCTGATTCACGGCGACGGTCGCCCAGGCCGCGCGCTCCTCGGCGTGGGTGACGCGAGCACTGTCCAGGGACGCCTGAATCAGCCGCTCCGGATCGCGCCGAAACCGCAGCGCCACAGGAGCGCAGCGCATGACGGCGCCGTTCGCCGCCGCACCCCGGTTCCCTCGTGCCACGAGGGCAGCCTTTCCCGACTCCAGCGGCGATGTCCCGTCCGCGAGCGCCGACAGCGCGACTCGCGTCGTGTTGCCGATGTCCTTCGGATCGCTCCGCATCCAGTCGATCAGCCCGGCCGCGAACCGTTCCAGTTCGAGCCCCTCCTCGGTCAGCGCCTCGGCCAGGATGAGCGTCTGCTGGGTGTCGTCGGTCACCTCGCCTGGCGCCAGATCGAGCCAGCCACCTCCGACGAATTCGGTGACGCCGGCCGGGAACGCGGCGGCGATCTCATCGCGTGTCCGAAATTCGACCGGTCCGCCCAGCGCATCGCCACAGGCCAGCCCTAGCAGTGTGCCAGCGTAGCGATCCGCCATGTCTCGTGCTGTGCTCATGCCACCCCCGGACGTTCGTCCCGTTTTCCTGCCGCTCGTGTTGAATCGTGACTAACGGCCCCTGACCGCTCCGGCCGGGACAGGGCTAGGGTGGGAGTGAGACGTCGTCCAGCAGGCGGTCGTGCCGTGGGGTATGCTACCGGCAACGCCCCGATGACAGGAGGTTGGAGGGCATGCGCGTCACCCGCCGAACCCGTCCCTCGCAGGTCGGATTCGCCGCTTCCATCGGACGCAGACGACTCCTCCAGACGTTCGAGGCACATCCAGCAGAATCCAGAAGCGACCCACTCTCCACGGACGGCTTGCGGATGGTCATCCGGCTCGATTTCTCCCCAACCGACTCCGCGATCGTCGCGGAAGCAGAGCACCAGGACGCCGAGGCCACCCGGTTTCAGCCGGCGGTTGCGGCGTCCTCCAGCGCACGGGGGCGGTAGCGACTCACCCACCGCCGATAGTCGTCGACCTCGCGGGCCGCTCGCATCGCGCTCCATTCGAGTGTGCGCCGCGCGATCTGCGCCGCCGCGACATCCGCCCCGATTCCGGCATTCGCATTCAACCCGATCATCGTGCGTCGTGCGATCGCGTCGGCCAGTGTGCTCGCCCCTTCCACCTCAAACGCCCACGGTACCTCGGCCGCGATGGCCCCGGTCAAAGGGTCCATGACTTCCCGTAGGTCATCCATTGTGGCCGTCGTCAGGACATCGCGTGCCCGCGCCCCGTAGACCCGCAGGAGATGGTCGGCCGATTGGCGAGAAAGTCCCGACTCCCTCATGAACGCTTCCGCGAATGCTGACCAGGAGACCGATGTCCTGCCCCCCGGCAGCGGGGTCGTCGCGGTGCGCGAAGCGACGACCGGGCGGCCAAGCTCCGCGAGCACGAGATCGACCGTCTGCTCGGCCAGCTCCCGGTAGGTCGTCAGCTTGCCGCCGACGATCGAGAACAGCCCGCGTGGGCCGCCAATCGCGGCATGGTCCCGCACGATGTGGCGGCGGGTGACGCTGCTCTCCGGTTCACCGGGTGCATAGGGTAATGGCCGAATGCCGGCGTAGGTGTAGAGCACGTCATCCCGCGCCAGCTTGGCATCGGGAATGACCCGGTTCGACTCCGCCAGCAGCAGATCGATTTCCCAGTCTTCCGCCACAACCCGGTCGAGGTCGCCGTCGTAGCGCGTGTCCGTGGTGCCGATCAGGTACAGGCCGTTCCAGGGCACGATGAAGAATGGCCGCCCATCGCGGCGCGCTTCGGTGTAGACCGCATCCCGCGGGGCGCCGGGGAACGGCGCGAGGACGATGTGACTCCCTTTGGTGCCGCCGATGAGCCGAGGAGCATCCGCATCCGATGCGAGTACCTCATCGACCCACGGCCCGGCCACGTTGACGACGACCGGCGCGGTAAAGCGGAACGGTTCGCCGGTGAGCGCATCACGCCCCGCAACCCCGGTGACGCGACCATCCGCAGTCAGAATGTCTTCAACGACGCGATACGTCCCGACGCTGGCTCCGTGGGCCACGGCATCGAGCACGTTCTCCACTGCCAGCCGCTCGGCGTACTCGACCTGGCCATCGTGATAGAGCGCCGCGCCACGAAGTCCGTTCTCGGCCAATCCCGGCTCCCGTGCCAGCGCTGCCTTTCGGCCAAGCAGACGGTGGCGTGGCAACGACTTTCCACGCGAGAGCACGTCATAGGCCATCATCCCGGCGCGAATCAGCAGTGGGCCCCGCTGGTCGCCACGGTAGATGGGGATCAGCAGCGGCAATGGGCGCACCAGGTGTGGTGCGATGCGCAAGAGCGTTTCCCGCTCCGTCAGCGATTCGCGGACGAGTGCGAACTCGCGGTGCTCCAGGTAGCGCAGCCCGCCGTGGATCAGCCGGGTCGACCAGGAGGTGGTGCCGCTGGCGATGTCGCCCTTGTCGAGCAGCAGCACGCGCAGACCGCGGAGCGCCGCATCACGAGCGATCCCGGCACCGTTGATACCGGCGCCGACGATGATCAGGTCGAAAAACTCAGGGGCGTTCACTCTGGCCAGCTACTCGGTCTGGGTCGCCGCCACGGTGGCAAGCGTCACGGCCACCAGCGCGTCCTCGCCCGCCCGCCGCGCCGTCTCGTCCAGCCGTGTTCCCCGTCTGCCGTCCACGCTGACCAGGCAGAGCGAACCGGCGCGGACGCCGAGCATCGAACCGGCCACCAGCAGCGCCGAGGTCTCCATGTCGGCGGCCAACACCCCCAATGCGGCGAGTTCGGCAAACCGCGACGCGACCTCGCGCTTTCGCCCCTCGTCGGCCGCGAACAACTCGGTGTAGAACCCATCGAAGGACGCCAGGATGCCCTCCCGGTACGGCGCCCCGCTCTGCCGCAACTCGACTCGTGCCGCGGCAAGTAGCAGCGGATCGGCCACTGCCGGGTAGCCGAGCGGCGCATAGGTGTCCGAGGTTGATTCTCCTCTGAAGGCGGCACGCGCCAGCACGAACGAACCGAGCAGGTCCGCGTCCTCGGCGACGGACATGGCCGTCCCGGCTCTCAGCACGACCCGGGCGCCGACACCGGCCAATTCTTCCAGCACCACGGCGGCGATCGGCGCGCCCATGCCGAAGGCGCTTACCGTCACCGGCGTACCTTCGTAGCGCCCGGTCACCGTGCGCAGGCCGCGTTCCTGGCTCACCAGGCGCGCCTCATCCAGCCGCGCGTCGAAGCGATCGACGCGCCCCGGATCGCCGACGAGGATGCAGCGCGGCGCCACCTCTTCCGCCGTCACGCCCAGGTACCACGCCCGCTTCACGCGTCGATCTCCCCCTCTGCCCGCTCCCGCAAGAACGTGGCGACATTTGCGGCGGCAGCGGAGGCGGCCTCCACAACGTCTCCTCCGCGCAGCCAGCCAGCGACAAAGGCCCCGAAAAAGGCATCGCCGGCTCCGGTCGGGTCGGCGACCTGGACCGGGATTGTCGGCACGTGTGCCGCGCCGTCTGGCCAGAGGACGTGGCATCCGGCGGCTCCTGCCGTGACGACGACTATACCGCCGCTATGCTGCTGGATGGCCGCTGTGAACTGCACATCGGCTTCCGTCAGGACATTCGGGTTGCGCCGCGAACGACCCTCACCCCAACTCCCCGAACGCCCCTCACCCCAACCCCTCTCCCATTGCGATGGGAGAGGGGCTCCGGGCACGGCATGCCGTGCCCCTACGTCCGGGATTCGGTTTTGTTCGGGGAGGTAGGACGGCGCGCCAGGCAGGATCGAAGCAACAAACGGCAACTCGTCGCGGTTGAGGCAGATCAGGTTCGCCTCTCGCGCCAGGCGAGCGCGCAGATCGGGCGGGAACGCGTTGGCGTCGGCTTTGACGTTCCAGGCAAGCGGCTGCTCGGGCCGGCGTGCGGCAAGCAGTTCCTCGGTAAGGGTGGCCGGGCCGACCGTCACCGCCAGGGCGCCTGCATTGGCCAGTCCGCGTCGCCCCGCGGCGGTGAGGCGCAAGGCTGCCGAGCCGCTGGGGTGGTAGTAGCAGGTCGTCCCGCCGTCGGGGTCGTAGAAGAGGAGACTGCGGGGCGACGTTTGCCCAGTCGCGACGACGACGCCGGTGTCGTCGATGCCGGCGTCGACCCAGTCCTGGAGGCACGCCTGGCCTTCCGGATCGTCGCCGAGCCAGGTGATCAACCCGACCCGGAAGCTGGCGCGGGCAAGCGCGACCGCCGCGCCCGGCCCGCAACCGCCGCAGCGCAGAGGCGACGTTACGGGTCCCTGCAGAAGCGCCGTCGCCCCGGCCCGTGGCGGTGCGCTCGCTTGATAGATGGTGTCGATCGAGGCGTAACCCGAGACCAGCACGTCGAGGTCGCGAGCCCCTCTCCCATCGCAATGGGAGAGGGGTTGGGGTGAGGGTAGGCCGCCGGAGACACCCCGCTTACTCGTGTCCATGCCGCTCGCCCGGTCCAGTGTGCTCCTCCCGTAGCCAAGCCGTCGCCGTCTCAAGGTCGACCACCTCGCCGAAATAGCGGGCGATGTCCTCCAGTGCCGCCTCGTGCAGATGCGGCCGGTTGGAATCGACCGTGCCGCGCACCACGATCGGCTGGAAGCCGTGGGCGAAGGCATCCTGCACCGTGGCGCGGATGCAGACGTTCGTCTTCACCCCCGCGATGATGACTCGCTCCGTCCCCTGCTCGCGCAGCAGGAGGGCCAGCTCGGTGGCGAAGAACGCGGAGTAGCGCCGCTTGGGGATGACCGGTTCGCCGGGCAGCTCCTCGAAGCCGGGAAACGGGAGGGCATCGAATTCGTCGCCCACGCAATGGACGGGCAGTTTCTGCCCTTCGAAGTCCGCGAGACCGGCGTGGTGACGCTCTCGCGCGTGGACGACCAGCCGTCCCCCGGCGCGAGCCGCCGCCAGCAACTCGCGCAGCGGATCGATCACCGCTTCGACTCCGGGGAAGTAGAACGCCCCGCGCGGGTCGAAGAATGCGTTGTCGACGTCGACCAGCAGCAGCGCCAGGCGGTGCCGCGGATTCGGCTGCCACCCCGGCGCGAGGGGTCTCCGGGGATCGCTCATGATGCGCCTCCGGTCGCCGCGGCGCGGGCGGCGCGATGGCGCACGACCCACTTCCGTCGAATCCCGACCAACGTCAGACTCACGACCACGACGAGGTACGGCAGCATCTGGACGAGTTGGGGCGCCAGCCCGGCACTGCCGTAGCGGAACGACGCCGCCTCGAAGATGCCGAACAGGAACGCCGCCGCGGCGGTCGGCCACGGGCGGGCCGCGCCGAAGTAGATGGCGGCCAGGGCGATGAACCCGCGGCCGGCGGTCATGTTCTTGTTGAACAACGTCACCACCCCCAGCGCCAGGTGGGCACCGGCCAGCCCGGAAAGCAGACCGGCGACCACGGTCGAGGCATCGCGCCAGCGCAGCACCGGCACCCCCGCCGCGCGGGCTGCCTCCTCGTCGGCCCCGGACGCCCGCAGCGCGATACCCCAGGCAGTCCGGTAGAGGACGAAGGCGACAACCGGGATCGTCAACCAGCTCAGGTAGGTCAACGGCGTTTGGGGCGAGAGGATCGGCCCCACCACCGGCACGGCGCCGATGACCGGCAGCGCGACCTCCGGCAGACCGACGACCCCCTCCGGCACATAGGTGCCCTGCACCCCGAACTGTACCGGCAGCAGATACCCCAGGAACCCGAGCACAACCAGGTTCAAGCCGAGACCGGCGATGATCTGGTCCGCCCCAAATCGGGTGATCGTCCAGGAGAAGAGGAGTCCGATGAGCGCCCCCACCAGCCCCGCGGCGACGACGCCGGCCTGCCAGCTCGCGAACGCCGCGCTGGCGGCGACCGCGGCGAAGGCGCCGCCCAGCATCATCCCTTCCAGCCCGATGTTGACGATGCCGCCCTGCTTGTTGACCAGCCCGCCCATGGCCGCCAGCAGGATGGCGGTGCTGGCCGAGGCGGCGGCGATCAGGATGGCGGAGACCACGTCAAGCACGACCGACCCTCATGCCGCGCAGCCGGCCGAACTGCACGACTGCCAGGATCATGACGGTCCCTTGCAAGAGGTTGATCAGATCGATCGGGATGTCGCTGAAGAGCTGGATCATCGCCCCGCCGTTCGCCAATGCGCCGAAGAAGAGCGCGGCCAGCAGCACGCCGAGGGGAGTGTTTCGCCCGAGCAGGGCCACGGCGATCCCGGTAAACCCGTAACCCGGAGAAAAGCGGTCGATGAACCGGTAGTTGACACCGAGCACCTGCAATCCGCCGGCCAATCCCCCCAGCAATCCCGAGGCCAGCATCGCCCCGATGATGACCGCGGCCAGGCTGATCCCGGTCGCGGCGGCGAAGCGTGGCGTCAGCCCCGCGATGCGCAGATCGTACCCGGCCGCCGTGGCGCGAAAGATGACCGCCACGAACGCTGTCGCCGCCAAGGCGATGAAGAAGGCGACCGTGAGCTGGGTGCGCGGCACCAGCGCCGGCAATCGCGCCTGCTCGGCCACCAGCGGACTCATCGAATTGGCGATCCCCGGCGCCAGGAAGAATTCGTTGACGAGGTAGCTGGTGAGCAGGATCGCCACGTAGTTGAGCATCAGGGTGGAAACGACCTCATCGACGCCCAGCCAGGCGCGCAGCAGCGCCGGCGGCGCGCTCCAGAGCGCCCCCGCCAGCGCCGCGGCCAGCACCGCCAACGGAACGAGCACAAGTCCGGCCAGTCCGGTGAAGGTGAACCCGACCCAGGCGGCGGCGAAGGCCCCGAGATAGAGCGAACCCTCCACGCCGATGGTGAAAACCCCCGCCCGGAAGGCCACTGCCGTCGCAAGTCCGGTCAGCAGGATCGGCGTCGTGGCGACTAGGGTGTTGGCCACCGCGATCGACCCACCGAACGCTTGAGCGAGCAGCAACCGGTACGTGCCCAGCGCATCGCGGCCGGTGAGCGCCAGCACGATGCCGCCGACGGCCAATGCCGCCGCGAACGGCGCCAGTAACGCGGCCCCTTCCATCAGCCACGCGGGCAACATGGCGCGTGGTTCACCGCGCACGGTCGCCACGTTCACGCCGCCACGCCGGTCATCAGCGCACCGATCTGCTCGGGCGTGGCCGTCGTCACCTCGGCGACGATCCGGCCGTCATAGAGCACCAGCAGCCGATCGGCCATGGCCAGCAACTCGTCCAACTCGGCCGAGACCAGCAGAATCGCCGCCCCGGCATTGCGAGCCGCCGTCAGTTGGCGATGGATGAAGGCGATGCCGCGCACATCGACTCCCCGGGTCGGGTGCGCGGCCACTAGCAGCCGCGGCGTCTCCCCCAGCTCGCGGGCGACGACCACCCGCTGCAGGTTCCCACCAGAGAGCGAGCCGGCCGCAGTGCGCGGCCCACCCCCACGCACCTCGTACCGCTCCAGCAGGTCGGCCGCCCAGCGGGCGATGGCGCTCCAGCGCAGGAAGCCCACGTCGCGGAACTCCGATCGTCGCTGCCGGCCGGCCACGAGATTCTCCGCCAACGTCGCGGGGAGGCAGGCGCCTTCGTGATCTCGATCGGCGGGGACGTAGGCCAGGCCACGCGATCGCCGCCCCCGAACCCCAAGGCGCGTTACCTCCTTGCCATCGAGCGCAATCGTCCCGCGCTCAGCCCGGCGCAAGCCAACCAGCGCCTCGACCAACTCCTGCTGCCCGCTCCCTTCCACCCCGGCAACGCCGACGATCTCTCCCGCGCGCACCGCGAAGTCGGCGTCGCGGATGGCCACGCGGCCGTGGTCGTCGGCGGCCGTCAACCCGGCCACGCGCAGCACCTCCTTGCCCGGCGCGGCTCGGCTGTCCACAGACACCGATTCAACGCGCTCCCCGACAATGAGGGCGGCCAGGCTGGCGGCATCCGTGGCATCCGCGCGGTCTGACCAGACCACCCGTCCCCGGCGCATGACGGTAATCGCGTCGGCCAGCGCCAGCACTTCCCGCAGCTTGTGGGAGATGAACACGATCGTGCGGCCCGAGGCGGCGAGGCGGCGCAAGATGACGAACAGGTCGTCCGCTTCTTGTGGAGTGAGCACACCGGTCGGCTCGTCGAAGATCAGCACGTCGGCCTGGTGGTAGAGGAGGCGGAGGATTTCGAGACGCTGCCGATCGCCGACGCCGAGGTCGCGCACCAGTCGCTGCCACGGGATGCGCGCCCCCAGCGTGGCCGCCAATGCCTCTGCTTCCGCCAGCGCCCGCTTCTGGTCGAAGACCGGGCCGAACCGGCACGGCACCCGGCCCAGGACCAGATTCTCCAGCGCGGTCAGGTCTTCGACCAGTTCGAACCGCTGGTGGACCATGCCGATGCCGAGCCGGATGGCGACGGCTGGGTCGGGCACGTCCACCACGGCGCCATCGAGCTCGATCGTGCCGGCATCGGGACGGACCATGCCGTAGAGGATGCGCATCAGCGTCGTCTTGCCGGCGCCATTCTCGCCGACGATGGCGTGGATCTCACCGCGGGCGACGCTCAGGTCGATCTCGTCGTTGGCCGCCAGCGCCCCGTATCGCTTGCTGATGCCGCGCAGGCGGAGGCGAGGCGGTTCCGGCTGGATCTCACCCGGCTGGTCAACCGATACACTCACCCGTCGCTTGCTCCGCTAGCCTTCCCGGCCCCCATTCGCCGTGGCATTCCGAGGAACGAGGAATCTCGTCGTTCTCCGAGCCGTGTTGCCGAACGGCCGGGATTCCTCGCTCCGCTCGGAATGACACCTTGGACGCTTACGGCTGGTAGAAGTCCGGGTAGCCCTGGTCGATCACGTTCCAGACTTCGATCTCGCCGTCGATGATCTGCTGTCGTAGCTCAGCGACCCGGTCGAGGTATGCGGCCGGGATCAGGTCGCGGGTGTGGTTCATGGGGCTGAGTCCGACCGCCCCTTCGGCCAAGCCGAGCGTGATGGTCTCGCCGCCCGGAAGCTGGCCGCAGACGAGGCGATTGATCGCGTCGTAGACCGCGAAGTCGGTGCGCTTGAGCATGCTGGTCAGCACCGCTCCCGGAGCCAGCCCATCCTGGTCCGTGTCGACGCCGATGGCGAAGTGGCCGGCCTGCTCGGCCGCCTGGATCACGCCCGCGCCGGTGCCACCCGCGATCTGATAGACGATGTCGGCTTCCTGACCGAACATCGCGTTCGCCAGCTCCGCGCCGCGGGCCGGGTCACCGAAGCCGTTGGAGTAGTTGACGAGCACCTCGACCTCGGGATCGACGTCGCGCGCGCCCTGGATGTAGCCGACGATGAACTTGTCGATCCCGGTCGATTGCACGCCGCCGATGGCGCCGATCGCCTTCTGCTCGTTGATCCCCGCGATCTCCGTGTCGGCGGTGACCATCGCCGCCAGCGCGCCGGCCAGGTAGGAGCCGTCCTGCTCCTCAAAGAGATAGCCAGTGATGTTCGGACCGGACGAGGGCAGATTGACGATCATCCACTGCGTCTCGGGGAAGGTCGGCCCGATGGCGGCCAGGGCGTCGGCGGTGCTGAACTCGAGGTCGATGACGAGGTCGAACCCGGCCCGCCCCGCCTGCTGCAACACGGCCTGCCCCTGGGCGACGATGTCTGGAGACTGGATGCGCTGGGCTTCGATCGGGAAGTCCGCCTCCGCCCGTGTCAGCCCGGCGTCGGCCAGGTCGTTGTACGACTGGTCGCCCAGCCCGCCCTGGGCAATCACCAGGGCCACGTTGAATGTTTGGTCAGCCGGAACCTCGCACGCCGGTTCGAACACAGGTTCCGCCGCCGTCGCCACTGGCGAAGCGACGGGCGTCGCCTGCCAGGCCGCAACCGACGGCGTCACCAGCGCCATCCCCATCGGCACGCCGACAACGGCGACGACGGCCGCCAACCGCGAAAACCGCCCGCGCAGACCTGTGACCATGACCGACCTCCTCGTCGATTGACCGCCTTCCAGCGAACTCCACGGCGTCTGCCAGCGCTCCTACTCCTCGCCTTTTTCTTCGACCGTGTCGACATCATACGGTGGGAAGCGGTGAGGCATCCCCCAGTCGAGCAGACCGCCGAAGCCCAGACCAGCCAGCGTATCCGGTTCGACCCGCTCCCCGGTCATGATCCACGGCAGGACCACATCGGCGATGGTCGCCTTGGAAAACATGGAGCAGGACGCCAGGTTGAAAATCGGGAGGTCGCCCCGGTAGGCCAGCCAGAACATGCTCCCCGGGTGCGCGGGCGCGCCGACGCGCACGACCTCTGCCCCGGCCCCGTCGAGCGCGCGCAGCGTCGGATCGAGCGGGTCGATCGTGCTCCCCCGGCGGCCAGCACCAGATCGACGCCTGCGTCGTCCAGCCGCTCGATCTCGGCCGCGATCGCCTCGGCATCCGGCGGCTGGTCGCTGAACCCGATCACTTCCCCGCCGTACCACCCGATCTTCTGTTTCACCGACTCCTGGAACCGTTCGCGCACCCGCCATTCCGGTCCCTCGGTGATAATCACGCCCACCCGCAGCGGCCGGAACGGCACGACCTGGACGACGGGGCTCGCGGCGGCAATCTGCTCGGCCTCCCGTACGGTAGCTTCGGCCACCGCCACCGGTGTCACCTTCACCCCGGTGACAATCTTCCCCGCCACGATGGGCAAGCGATCTTCGAGGGTGAAGATCGCCACGCCTGGCAGCCGATTCAGCCGCAGCAGCGCCTCGGCATTGACGCGAAGCAACCCCTTGGTCGCCGCCACGAGGTTGTATCGGCTGAACTTCGGGCCGCGGATCGCCAGCCCAGGTCCGGCCACAGCCGCCGCCAGCCTCCCCCCGGCGTCGTCCTCGTGGACGTCCCCCGGCTCGAGCACCACCGCATGAATGGGGTGGTCGAGTTGCGCGAGCAGCGGAGCCTCCTCCGCTTGCAGGCGATGTCCCTTGCGAAACCGCTCACCGCCGAGTTTGACGTCCTCGGTGATGACGATGTCGTCCGCCGCGAGGTCGGGAGCCGGCTGGCCGGGTTCGATCGTGATTGCGCGCACGGTGCTTTCCTTGGGGGTTACCCGATGAGACGACGGGCTTCGGTCGCCAATGCCTCTCCAAGTTTACGGTGCCCGTCGGCGTCGAGATGAACGCCGTCGACGTCGCTGGGCGCCGCCACCGACGCCGCGTCAAAGAACTCCAGATGTCGCCGGTTGGCAAAGACACGGTAGTAATGGGAGAACTGCCGCGACTTTTCGGTGGCCCCCGCGAACATCTGGTCCATGTCCGTAAGAACTGTCACCGCTGGCGGCGCAACCAGCAAGACCTTGACATGCGCGCCGGTTGGCGTGTGGGCGTATCGGTGCGCCATCTCCGCCAGTCCGGCCGCGCTCTGGGCGATATCGGAGGCACTGAGATCGAACCGTTGCTTGAGGTCGTTCGTCCCCAGCATGATCACGATGAGGTCCAGCGGCTGGTGTGACTCGACGCAGGGCCGCAGATAGGCCAACCCGTTGCGATCCGGTTCGATCGGGTCGTCCCAGCGCGTCGTGCGGCCGTTGAGTCCTTCCTCGACTATCCGGTAGTTCGGTCCCAGTCGCTCTGCCAAGACACCCGTCCACCGCACGTGCGGAGGAAACCGGGTCCTGGTGGCAGGGTCGAACCCCCAGGTGTTCGAATCCCCGTAGCAGAGCACGGTTTTCATGTGGCGAGCGGCCTCTATTCTGAACGCGGTTCGTCCGAATACCGAAGCGAGAACGATTGTCCTTCAGCATACCGGACGCCGGTGTCATGCTGAACGAATTGAGGCTTCTCGACTCAAGGGAGTTTCCGTCCCCGAACGCCGAGATGCTTCACTTCGTTCAGCATGACACCTTTTCAAGCTATGGGGCGGCCGGCCGCTCCGCCAGCTCGATATCCATGCGCATCGTGACCAATCCGCGTTGTACTGTCAGTTGCACCTGGTCGCCGGGTTTGTACTGGAACAATGCGCCGACCATCGACTGCTGCTCCCCGACGCGCTCCAGATCGACCGCGGTGAGGATGTCCCCGACCTGAAGTCCGATCTGCTCCGACGGGCTCCCCGGGACCACCTCCTGCACGTAGAAGCCCTCTTCGACCGGCAGCGCCCACTGGGTGATGGTCTGCTCGTCGAGCGGGACCAGCACCACCCCCAGATAGGGGTAATCGACCGACCCCTCGGCGATCAGCTCCTGCGTGACGCGCTCCACCGTCTCGGCCGGCACCGCGAAGAACAATCCCTGGGCGTCGATGATGCCGAGGGTGTTGATGCCGACCACCTCCCCGGCGAGGGTGACCAGTGGCCCGCCCGAATTGCCGGGGTTGATCGCCGCGTCGTGCTGGATGAGGTTCAGCAACTCGGGGCCGCCGTCCTCATCCGGCACGGTCCGCCCCAATGCCGAGACAATGCCCTCGGTGACGGTATTGGTGAATGTCCCCAGTGGAGAGCCGAGCGCCAGCACCGGTTGCCCCGGCAGGAGACTCGTCGAGTCGCCGATATCGGCCACCGCCGGCACAGGGCCGTCGACCTTGAGCACGGCCACGTCGCTGTTCGCGTCCGCGCCGATCAGCGTAGCGGGAACCTCCGTCCCGTCGAAGAGGGCAACCACGAACTCGATCCCGCCGCTGACGACGTGTTCGTTGGTAACGACATGCCCCTCCTCGTCCAGAAAGAAGCCGCTGCCGGAGCCGGTGGGGACCGGCTCGTCCGCCCCTTCCTCGATCTGCTTGTTGATCACGGTGACGACAGCGGGCGAAAGCTGCTCGACCACCTCGATCGGCGTCATCGGCGACGTGATCGCGTCGGCGGCGTTTTGCTCCGGCAGAGGCGCGGGCGGGGGTGGGATCGTTACCCCGGGAGGCGCTGCCGCGGGCTCCCCGGCACAGATGGCGTAGGCGAGGAGCGGGCCGGCCGTGCCGGCGAGGGTGTTCGGCACCGCGGTCCAGCCGAACTGGATGACGTTGCCGTTGCCATCCTGCCGAACCGTCGGCCGCGACAAAGAGACGAAGACGACTGGGGACTCAGCCGGCTCTGTCCCTTCTTCGTCTGTCGCCGGGGGCGGTTCGGGCACCGCCCCTCTCAGATCGTAGCCGCCGCTCAACAGCGTTTGGCCAGGCTCGCACCAGGCCGTCATCGGGCCTTCGACGAGCGATTGCGCGAAGCTTTCGCCGTTCTGGGCAAGGGCGGGTTGCGCCGCCAGCGCGGGCAGCACCAGCGCGGCGGCAAGACATCGAGAACCGAATCGCATCAAGGATCCTCCAGCAAGGCGTTCATTGCGGGCCACTGTTAAGGATGCACTGTTGGAGGGGCTTCGTGCCGCTCACAGGTCACAAACGCTCTGCACGATGGCGTCGGTGATGCCTCTTGTATACTGGTGATCGATATTGAACCACGATTGGAGATCACGTCATGGAATTCTTGACCGTCAAGGAAACCGCGCAACTGCTGCGCGTCAGCCCGATCACCGTCCGCCGCTACATCGCTTCCGGGCAGTTGGCGGCGGAGCGGGTTGGGCGGGGTATCCGCGTGCGCCGGGAGGCTATTGAGGAGTTCGTCGCGCCGGTCATACCTGCCTCTGAGCAGTGGAACGCCGAATCGGAGGACTTGCCAACTCTCCGGGAGCAGTTGGGCAATATC
This sequence comes from uncultured Chloroflexia bacterium, assembly GCA_963762985.1. GTDB lineage: Bacteria > Chloroflexota > Chloroflexia > Thermomicrobiales > UBA6265 > JACCXM01. The sequence goes on along the minus strand of CAVXMK010000015.1, from coordinate 326,920 downwards.
ATCGGCATTGGCCGCTCCGGCAAGCCGAACAACGTCTCTGAGCACAAGTACGAATACCTCGCCGAGGCCTATTCGGATGTGGGCGACGACGAGGAAGACGATCTTGACTCAGATGAACTCGTCACCAAGCCGTTCACCATGGATGACCCACTTTGGGACATTGTCGGCATTGGAAAGTCGGACGGGGTCGAAGACGTTGCCCGCAACAAGGACAAGTATGTGGCCGATGCAATTTATGCCGATAAATTTCCGGAATGAGGTCACCGAGGTCGCTGGCTGACCGGCGCGTCTTGGTAGACAGCGCAGCCTATTTTGCAATCACGGCTGAGAAATCATCAGACCATGCGGTCGCCGCCGCCGTGATGGCGAGCGTGGCGGCACAGCACCGCCATTTGGTGACTACGAATTTCATCGTTGCAGAGACACACGCCCTCGTGCTGAGACGTCTCGGCCGCAACGTGGCCGCCCGGACGCTGGAACGGCTGTATGCGGGCAATACGGCAATCGTCCGGGTTAAGAAGGCCGACGAGCAGCGCGCGCGCGAAATCATTGCGATCTACGACGACAAGGATTTTACCCTCACCGACGCCACCAGTTTCGCGGTGATGGAGCGTCTCGGCATCTCCACGGCGTTCACCTTCGACCGCCACTTCGCCCAATACGGCTTCGCCGTTCTCGGACTGGACGAGCCGTAACAAAGAGGAGGCGGGTCCGAAAACCCGCCTCCGTCGATCGAACCTGAGTTCGGCAAGAAAAACTACGCCGTTTCGGCGTATGGGATCTCCTGCTCGTTGACGCTCATCAGCAGGGGGCGGGTGCGGTTGTTGATGACGTTGGCATCGACCACGCACTTGCGCACGTTGTCCAGGGAGGGGATCTCGTACATCACGTCGAGGAGGACTTCCTCGATGGTCGTGCGCAGACCGCGGGCGCCCGTTTTGCGCTCCTCGGCCTGGCGGGCGGTGGCTTCGAGCGCATCGTCGGTGAAAAGCAGTTCGACGTTGTCGAGGGCGAAGAACTTCTCGTACTGCTTGACCACCGCGTTGCGCGGTTCGGTGAGGATGCGGATCAGGTCGGGGCGGGTCAGCGTGTCGAGCGAGACGGAGACCGGCAAGCGGCCCACGAACTCGGGGATCAGCCCGTATTTCAGCAGATCGTCGTGGGTGAGAAATTGCAGCGGGTTCTCGATGGCCACCTTCGCCTCTTCGGCGGACGACCCGAACCCGATGGGCGTCTGCTTGCCGATCCGCTTGGCGACGATCTCGTCCAGCCCCTCGAAGGCGCCGCCGCAGATGAAGAGGATATTGCGGGTGTCGATCTGGATGTATTCCTGGTGCGGGTGCTTGCGGCCACTCTGCGGCGGCACGTTGGCGATGGTTCCCTCGATGATCTTCAGCAGCGCCTGCTGCACCCCTTCGCCGGAGACGTCGCGGGTGATGCTAGGGTTGTCCGCCTTGCGCGCGATCTTGTCGATCTCGTCGATGTAGATGATGCCGGTCTGCGCCCGCGCCACGTCGCCCGCGGCCTGGATCAGGCGGAGCAGGATGTTCTCCACATCCTCGCCGACGTAGCCGGCCTCGGTCAGCGCGGTGGCGTCGGCGATGGAGAAGGGCACGTCCAGCAGCTTGGCCAGCGTTTGGGCCAGGAGGGTCTTGCCGCACCCGGTGGGGCCGACGAGGAGGATGTTGCTCTTTTGCAGCTCGACGTCGTCGTCGCCGTCGAGCCCGGCGTTGATCCGCTTGTAGTGGTTGTAGACGGCCACGGACAGGATGCGCTTGGCGCGATCCTGGCCGATCACGTAGCTGTTGAGCCGCTCGTACAGCTCGCGCGGCGTCGGGATACCGGCGAACGACGGTTCCACCCGCGGGGCGGTCGGCTCCTCCTCCTCGATGATCTCGCGGCACAACTGCACGCACTCATCGCAGATGTAGACCTGGTTCGGCCCGGCGATCAGCCGGCGCACCTCTTCCTGGCCCTTGTTGCAGAAGGAGCAACGGTAATGCACCCGCCCACCTCGCGTCGTATTCATGCCGCCGCTCTCACTCGTAGCCGTTGCCGCGTCGATGCTCGCGAGGACGGCGCCTCCAGATCATGCGCCAGCGGCGCGCCGCTGGCAAGAGGGAGAACCGCGTCCCCTACCCCTTGTCGTGCCCGTTTTCCGAGGCCTCCGTCAGGCGCGTCACGCCCGCCGGCACTTTCGCCGGCTCCAGGACCTCATCGACCATGCCGTACTCCTTGGCCTCCTGAGCAGTCAGGAAGTAATCGCGCTCGGTGTCGCGCTTGACCTTCTCGAACGGCTGCCCCGTGTGCTGGGCCAGGATCTCGGTCAGCTTGGTGGTCAGCGAGAGCGTCTCCCGCGCCACCACCTCGATGTCCGGCACCGCGCCGCGGAACCCGGCCGACCCCTGGTGGATCATGACCCGGGCGTTGGGCAGGGCGAAGCGCTTGCCCGCCGATCCCGCCGCCAGCAGCACCGCCGCCATGGAGGCGTTCATGCCGAGGCAGAAGGTGGCCACATCCGGCTTGATCATCTGCATGGTGTCGTAGATGGCGAGGCCGGAATAGACGACCCCGCCGGGGGAGTTGATGTAGAGCTTGATGTCCTGGTCCGGGTCCTCGTGGGCCAGGAAGAGCATCTGGGCCATGATCAGGTTGGCGATCTGATCGTCGACCGGGGTGCCGAGGAAGATGATGCGGTCCTTGAGCAACCGCGAGTAGATGTCGAAGGCGCGCTCGCCCCGGTTGGTGCTCTCGACGACCATCGGGATGAGGTTTTCAATGGATGGAATGTGCATCAGGTCGGGTTCCTCTTCTCGTTTCGCCCGCCGCATCACCCGACCGAACCGACGCGGCGGCGCAGGGCGGGGTGGGCTCGTAGCTGTGCGGGCATTCTACTGTCAGCGGCCGGCGCGGCGGTAGGCGGACAACCGGGAAGTTCGTCCTGATTGGACGCTCCGCCGGAAACACCGTACCAATCGCACCGACTCAGTCATTTATGTCACGACCGAGTGGGCGATGTCCAGCTCGGATCGCATTTTGCTCCCGCTATGGCTCGTCGCCTTCCGGCGCCGGGATGGTCTCTGCCGTCTCGGCATCAGGCGCTGATTCCGTCGCCGCGGTCTCGGTTTCGGAGACTACGGCCGCTTCGTCCTGGCCCGCGGATTCGGTCTCGGCGGCCGGCGGCTCCCAGGCGTTGACGACCGAACCGCGGCCCTCGGTTGCGATCTCGATCAGCCGCTCGGTCAACTGACGTTCAAAGTATTCCGATTGCAGCAGGTCGCGCACGTACTCGCTGCGGGCGAACTGCTCGGCCTGTTCCGGGCGCTCCGTCTCCTGGGCCGCGATCGACATCCGCGCCACGGCGGCATCGAGGTCCTCTTCGCTGACTTCGATCTCCTCCTTCTCGGCGATCGCGCGCAGCAGGAGCGAATTGCGCAGCCGCTCCAGAGCCGCCGGGCGCATCTCGGCGCGCAGGTCGTCCTCCGTCTGCTCGGTGGCTCGCAGGTACGCCTCCAGGGGCACCCCCTGTTGCGGCCAGGCGGCCGCGCAGGCGCCGCAGATCGTCTTCCACGGCGCGGTCGATCATCGGCTCGGGCAATCTCGATCGTCGCGCCTTCGGCCATGGCCGCAATGATCTGGTTCAGCACCTCGCGCCGCGCTTCGCCGGTGCGCGCCTGGTGCAGATCCTGACGCAGATTTTCGCGCAGATCCGTCAACGTTTCGGCCTCACCGACGGTCCTGGCGAACTCGTCGTCCAGCGGCAGCAGATCGCGCTCCTTGAGCCCCTTGAGCGTGACGGTGTAGCTGAGCGTCTTGCCGCGCACCGAATCGTCGATGCTCTCGTCGTCCGCGGCGAACGGCACCGAGAACCCGCTCGACTCTCCGACGCGCAACCCTTTGATGGCGTCCTCGATCGGATCCAGCAGCCCGCTCTCGCCCAGGACGAAGACGGCGTCCACCACCGGTTCCTCGACCGTCTCCCCCTCCTCCTGCACGGAGTAGTCGATCGTGACCTGGTCACCTTCGCGGGGATACCGGGTCTTTGGGGTCAACTCCAGCCCGGCGCCGACCTGCAACCCCTCGCCCGCGGGATCGACCCACGGGCTGTGCGACTTGCGCAGCGCCTCCAGGAGCTCGTCGACGGCGCTTCATCGACCGTCGCGTCGATCGGCTCGACGCGCACGTCGCGGTAGGCGCCGGGGTCGATCTCGGGATAGACCGGCACGACGACGGTAAAGACCAGCGGATCGGTCGATCCAATATCCACCGTGGGGTCGCCCACCGGCACCAGGTCTTCCTGCTCGAGCGCCTGCCGGTAGAGGTCGGTCATCAGGATCTCGGTGGCTTCCTCCTGGAAGACCTCCGGTCCGTATGCGCGCTCGATCATCACCCGCGGCGCCTTCCCCTTGCGGAAACCGGGCAACGTGACCTGGTTGGCCACCTTGCGCACGGCGCGCTGCATGGCTTTGGCCGACTCTTCTTCTTCGGCGGTGATCTCGAGCTGCACGCGGCTTTCGGGCAGCCGCTCCATCGTCAACTTCACGCGTGCGCGTCCCCTTATCCTGGCGGATCGTCGTAGCGGCGGGATAGGTTTCGCCCGATCGTCCGGAACGATAATGAGCCGCCACACGTGGCGGCTCGCGCCGTGGCGAATGCCCGGCGGTTTGCCAACCGGCGAGTATAGCAGAGGGTACCAGAGTCCCAATTCGTAGAACCGCGCATCGCATCGCCCCCGGCTCCATCGGCATCCTCGCCACGCGTGGGACTGGGACCGCCTGTCACGCCGGTGCCAGTTCGGCATCACCTGGCGCGTCCCGCGCCGGCAGCGACCGCCAAGCACTGAGCGGGTTCCGGTGGCCCGCGCCTGTCGCTCGCGCCGTGACCGTCCGCGCTGCCCCGGTGGCAATCGTTCACCGAATAGTGTGACTCATTGTCACAGTATTGCCTTGCATTGCGAAGCCGCGGCTCCCGGTGTATGGTGCTTCGCAAGCGGCTGATGTCGTTTCCTTCGACCGCGCGCATCTCGGTCAGGACGCGCTCCCCCGCTACGATGCTCCCCGCTCGTGGAACGCGTTCGCGATCCGGTCCGGCGAGCGATCGGCGCTGGGAGGATCGGGGGATGATGAAACGCGGTCGAGCAGCCGCGCGCGCGAGGCGAAAGGCGTTGACCGCCGCCCTGGCGCTGGCGGTCATGAGTGCGGCGGTCGTGCCGGCGGCGCCGGGACCCGCCGGCGAAGCCCTGGCGCAAAGCGGCTCCGGCATCATCGTCCACAGCGCCGACGGCGTCCTGCTGCGGGCGGAACCGGCCTATGGCGCCGAGGTCCTCTCCACCTTGGCCGAGGGCTCGGCGGTCGGGCTGCGCACCGACGTCGCCGACACCGTCTACGATCCCGACGGCGTCACCCAATGGTGGCCGGTCCGTTGCCGGCGACACCGACGGCTGGGTAGCGGGGTTCTACCTCGATATCGAGGCCTATCCCGGACGCGCCCGCCGCTCCGGCGTCGTCCGCCGCACCCGCGGCCGAAACCTCGCTCGGTGGCGAAGGCGCGGTGGCGCCGGCGGAAGAGCAGTTCCTGGCCACCTGGGACCTGGCCAACGCGGCGGCGGAGGTTGCCGAGCCCGAAGGGCGTCAACCTGCGCCAGGATCCCGGGTCCGGCAGCCCCGCCGTGAAGGCGCTTTCGTATCAAACGGTCGTGGAGCTGCGCGTCGACGAGATGGACACCGTCTATGCCGAGGGCAGCCGCTGGTGGCCGGTGCGCATCGACGGTCTCATCGGCTGGGTGGCCGGCCAGTACCTGGCCCCGACCGAATCGTGGGCCGCGCCCGAAGCCCCGTGGATGCCGCGGTGGCCGACATCCCCGCCAAGGTCGCGGACTTCTTCGAACCCGGCTCCTACGTCCTGGCCGACACCGACGACGGCTCCGGTATCAACATCCGCGCCGACGGCGCCCCGGACGCCGAGCGCATCGGCATCGTGCCGGAGAACGACGTCGTCCAGGTCATGGACGGACCGTTCAATGACCCGATCGGCAATCCGTGGTACATGATCACCGACGGCGAGGTGACTGGGTTCGTCGCCGGCTGGTATCTGGACTGGGCCGACCAGCCGGGCGCAGATCTGGCCAACGACGGAGATTCCCTCCAAGGTCGACGTCCCGGGTCTGGCCTCCGGCTTCTTCGATTACCCGCTGCAATCGTGGACCTTCACCCAGTCCTTCGGATGCAGTCCGTTCTGGTTCGAACCGTGGGACGGCGCGGTCGGCTGCAACTACCACAACGGCGTCGACCTCGCCGCCCCGGCCTACACCCCGCTGCTGGCCGCCGACGGCGGCACGGTCGAATACTCCGGGCTGGTGCGACTGCGGTCTCGGCTACTACGTCAAGATCGACCACGGCAACGGCTTCAAGACCCTCTACGGGCACATGGCCGAGCCGCCGTGGGTCGCCGCCGGGGAGGCGGTCGCCAAGGGCGACGTCATCGGCCCGGTGGGCAGCACCGGCATCTCCACCGGTCCCCACGTCCACTTCATCATGGAGGTCAACGGGGTGGCGCAGGATCCTCTGGGGTATCTGCCGTAGAGATTCCGGCCCTCACCCCAACCCCTCTCCCATTGCGATGGGAGAGGGGCTTTTCCGGCTGGCGCTGGGTTGGAGGGGTGGCGCGGTGGCCGCCTCCCGCTGTCGGCGTGCGGAGCGAGGGTTTCTGGTGCCGCGCGTAGCAGGACAGGACAGCGTGCGCACGAGACGCAGTATCATCGTGGGCTCACGCGTGTCCAGGTTGAGCTGCTATGGCTGAATCCTCGTTCGCATACCGTGTCGCGTCACTGCCAGCGTCTCGTTCGCCGCTCATCGGGCGGGAGCGGGATCTGGCCGCGGCTCGATCGCTCCTGCTCAGCGATGACGTGGCTCTTGTCACCTTGACCGGGCCGGGAGGCGTCGGCAAGACCCGGCTGGCGCTCGCGGTGGCGGCGACGGTGGACGGGGAGTTCCCAGACGGTATCTGGTTCGTGCCGCTCGGCGCGGTCCGTGAGCCAGCCCTCGTGGCCCGCGCGATCGCGCAAGCGCTGGGCGTGGCCGACATCGGCGATCGGCCCCCCGAGGAGGCGCTCGCGATCTTCTTTGCGCGAGCGCCGGGCGCTGCTCGTGCTTGATACATTCGAGCACCTTGTCGAGGCGGGGCCGCAGGTGACCGCGCTGCTATCGTCGTGCCCGGAGTTGCGGGTGCTAGTCACCAGCCGGGTGCGTCCTGCGCGTCTCTGGCGAACAGGAATTCCCGGTCGCACCGCTGGCGCTCCCGCCACCGGATGGTCTCGCTGTCCCTCGACGTCCTTGCTCAGATCGCCTGCCGTGGCCCTGTTCGTGGCGAGGGCCGCGGCCGCGCATCCCGAGTTCGGCCTGACGAACGCCAACGCCGCAACCGTTGTCGAGGTTTGTCGTCGTCTGGACGGCTTGCCGCTGGCCATCGAGCTGGCCGCGGCCCGGATCAGCTATCTGACTCCCCCGGCGCTGCTGGCGCGCCTCGACCAGCGCCTGCCGCTCCTGACCGGTGGCCCACGCGATCAGCCGGCCCGATTGCAGACCATGCGGCAGGCTATCGCCTGGAGTTATGACCTGCTCGCGCAGGAAGAGCAGATCTCTTTCCGCCGACTGGCGGTCTTCACGGCGGCTTTACGCTTGAGGCGGCGCATGTCGCTGCCGGCGGAGCGGACCGGCCCCTCGGCATCGATGTCCTCGACGGCTCGGCCAATTCGTTGCCAGCAGCCTGCTGCGCCCGGTCGACTCGCTCGCGGATGACGCCCAGCCGCGGTTCGGATGCTCGACACGATCCGGGAGTATGGATACGAGCAACTGGAGGCGAGCGGAGAAGCCGATGCCACGCTCCAGGCATTCGCGGCGTGGTGCTTAACACTGGCGGAGCGGGCCGGTGATGAGACTCTGTTGCAGAACGGCGGCACGCGGCTTGACGAGCTGGCCCCCGAGTACGCGAACCTGCGTTCGGCGCTAGCCTGGGCCTTCGCGCATAGCCACCTCGAAACCGGGACGCGGTTGGCCCTGGCTTTGGGTTGGTTCTGGTACGTCCGCGGTCCGGTGAGCGAGGGACGGCCCTGGCTGGAGCGCGTCCTGGCTGAGGGTGATGCGATCCCAGTGGCGCTCCGTGTCGACGCCCTGCTGGAGGGCAGCGCCTTGGCCCACCGCCAGCGGGATGCCGCGGCAGCGGCAACGCTGGCCACCGAGGGACTTGCGCTTGCTGGTGCCCATGGCGATGCGCGCCAGATCGCCCGGGGCCAGTTCTTGCTCGGCGTGGCGATCCGCATGCTCGGCAACCTGGATTGGGCGACCGATCTGCTGACCGCCGCCCTGGAGTCGTTCCGCGCTCTGGGCGAAGCGGTCGCGGTGGGCGCTGCCTTGAAGAACCTTGGTCTGGCGGCGCAGGCGGCAGGAGACCGAGCGCGGGCGACCAGCCTGACCGAAGAGGCCGTGGCGCTCTCCCGCCAGGGACGGACTGAGTGGGAGCTGGCAAGCGCCGTCTGCTGCCTGGCAGGTCTCGCGCTTGAGGATGGCCGCTTGGCGCACACGGCCGCGCTTGCCGAGGAAGCACTGCACCTCTTTCACGCCCACGGCGATCGCCTTACGATCGCCGACGTACTTCCGCGCCTCGCCGCCGTCGCCCTCCACGAAGGACAGCCAGCTGCCGCGACCCGGCTGCTGGCGGCCACGGACAGGATCAGGACCGACCTCGGGGTTCCGGTATCGGTGACCGACCGTGCGGCCTATCAGAATGCGCTATCGGCGTCGCAGGTCGCGCTCAGCGAGGATGGTTTTTCGCATGCTTGGATGGCCGGCACGTCCTCACCGCTGAACGAGATCGTCGCCGATGCCTTTCGGTCGCCCGAAGCCGATCCCATGGCCCCGAGTCGGGACCGGTCAAGATTCGTGGCGGTGAGACGCTCACCCGCCGTGAACTCGACGTGCTGCGCCTGCTCGCGGCCGGCCGGGCCGATCGCGAGATCGCCGAGGCGCTGTTCATCAGCCCGCGGACCGTCATGGCCCACGTCCGGCGTATCTTCGACAAGCTCGGCGTCCGCACGCGCAAAGCCGCCGGAGCGCTCGCCCGCGAGCACGGCCTCGTGTGACGCGCGGCGCCGCCGCACCGCTGATTACCTACGTGATGGCAGCGTCTCCGCCTGAAAAATAGGTGATCGAGATCGGCACCCTCTGCCGATGCGCCACCCCCAACCACACGGCACGCTTCCCCCATGGCAACGCTCGCGGGGCTTATCTCCTGACCCTTGCACGCCGATCTGCGCCGCGTGCGCCTCACGGCCCAGCGCGTTCCTGCCTTCAGCCTCGAGCGCGGAGATTGGGAATGACTGCCCCTGCACTGACAGCGCATCGCTCCCCGGATGGGCTGCTTGTGTTCGCCGTCGCGGCCTGCACGATCGGCCTGTTCATGGTCTGCAGCGCCGTGGAGCTTGTTCCAACGGGTCGTCCAGCTCAACACGCGACCGTTGTGCCATCTGAGGTTGAGGACTCGACCAGTGCAGCGAGCGCGCGTCCCCTCGCAACCGCACGCCGCAGTCTGGCCCAGATTTCCATGTTAGGTTGGGGACGCGCCCTGAGCGAGCCACCGAACCCGCGGCACCGTGGCCCCAGCAACGGGGATCCGCGGGACGAGCTGCTTGCGCTGGCCGCGCTGCAACGCCGATGGGGGCTCCCGTCGGAGTCCTACGCCGCGGGGACATTCGGCTCCTAAAGCGGGGTGCGTATGGTGTGTCGTGCCGATCGCAGCGAGGCATCTCTGACATCCCGCGCAGTTCCGGGATGAACGCCGAGATTCCTCGTTCCTCGGAATGACACAGGTTCGGCACGCGGCTATGGTGCAGGTTCCGATAACCGTCTGGGGCATGACCCGGGTTGTCGGGGCACGGTATGCCGTGCCGCTACCCCCGACAGGCATGGCCGCATGTCCCACACGGTCGTCGGATATTGCACCATGGCGGGGCGCCCCACTCCGCCAGAAGGTCCCGAAGGTCCCGAAGTTCACTGCGCCCCAGCAGGCTCCCGATCCAGCACCAAGGACCGGCACGATCAGGGCCGAAAATGGTTGCTTCATCCCGATTCCGAACCATTCTCAATGGCGGGCTCTTTCCGGCCACGATCGGTGGATGCGATATGATGGCCGGGATTCCATCTCGTGGAGGCGGTCGCGGCACGAATTTCGCAGTTCGGAGAGGGTATGGCGACGGGGATCAAGATCCATGGTGAAGTCAGGCCGGAGCACGAGGGGATCTTGACGCCCGAGGCGCTGGCCTTCGTCGCCGATCTCCATCGCCTCTTCAACCCGCGTCGGCTGCAACTGCTCGAGGACCGGGAAGAGCGCCAAGCCGCGATCGATGCCGGCGCCGAGTTGGGATTCCTCTCTGAAACCGCATCGGTTCGCGAGGACGACTGGCAGGTCGCTCCCGCGCCGGACGACCTGCAGGATCGCCGGGTCGAGATCACCGGGCCGTGCGACCGCAAGATGGTCATCAACGCTCTCAACTCCGGGGCCAAGGTCTTCATGGCCGACCTGGAGGACGCCTCTTCCCCCACATGGCACAACGTCGTCGATGGGCAGAAGAATCTCTACGACGCGGTTCGCCGCACGATCACCTTCCAGAACCCGGATGGGCGGGAGTATGCGCTCAACCCCGAAACCGCAACGCTCCTGGTGCGCCCGCGAGGCTGGCACCTCGACGAGCGGCACATGACCGTCGATGGCGAGCCGGTTTCGGGGAGCCTGTTCGATTTCGGGCTCTACTTTTTTCACAACGCGCAGGAGTTGATCGACCGCGGCTCGGGGCCGTACTTCTACCTGCCCAAGCTGCAGAGCCATCGGAAGCGCGCCTCTGGAACGACGTGTTCAACCACGCCCAGGACACGCTCGGCATTCCCCGCGGCACGGTCCGCGCCACGGTGCTCGTCGAGACGCTGCCCGCCGCCTTCGAGATGGACGAGATCCTTTACGAGCTGCGGGACCACGCGGCGGGGCTCAACGCCGGGCGTTGGGACTACATCTTCAGCGCCATCAAGACGTTTCGGAATCGGGACAACGGCACCCTCCCCGACCGGGCGCAGGTCACCATGGCCGTGCCCTTCATGCGCAACTACACCCAGCTTCTGGTGAAGACGTGCCACCGCCGCGGCGCCCACGCCATCGGCGGTATGGCCGCCTTCATCCCCTCGCGCCGCGATCCGGAAGTGAACGAGACCGCGTTCGCCAAGGTGCGCGAAGACAAGGAGCGCGAAGCCGGCGACGGGTTCGACGGCACCTGGGTGGCACACCCGGGGCTGGTCCCGGTCGCCATGGAGATATTCGACCGCGTCCTCGGTGATCGGCCCAATCAGAAAGAGCGCCAGCGCGACGACGTCGAGGTCGAGGCCGGGCAATTGACCGATTTCACCATCCCCGGCGGCGAGATCACCGATGCGGGATTGCGCGGCAACATCAGCGTGGCTCTGCAGTACATCAATGCCTGGCTGCTTGGCACCGGCGCGGCGGCTATCAACAACCTCATGGAAGACGCCGCCACCGCCGAGATTTCGCGTGCCCAACTCTGGCAATGGATCCGCGACGGCGCGACCACCGAGGACGGCGAGCCGATCACCCGCGAGCGTTACACCCGCGTCCGCGACGAGGAGCTGGCCAAGCTCGGCGGTCCCGAGGCCGACCGCTACCGCGACGCTGCCGAATCCTCGATAGTCTGGTCCTTTCCGACGAGTTCGCCCCCTTCCTGACCATCCCCGCCTACGCCTACCTCGACTGAGCGAATGTCCGTTCCGTCCTCCCGCCTCACCATGCCCGAGATCAACGCGCTCGACCGCCAGGCGTTCGTGGCGCGACTCGGGTTCCTGTTCGAGGACTCGCCCTGGATCGCGGCCGAGGCCTGGGACTCGCGGCCCTGGACCAGCCCAGCGGCGACTGCACGCGGCCATGCTGGAGGTGGTGGCGCGGGCCAGCCAGGAGCGCCAACTCGCGCTGATCCGGGCCCACCCCGATCTGGTCGGCCGCGCTGCACTGGCCGGCACCCTATCCCGCGAATCGACCGCCGAGCAACGCGCCGCCGGGCTCGACCCCGATGCGCTTACCGCGGAGGAGATCGCACGATTCCAGGAGGCCAATCAGGCCTACAAGGACAGGTTCGGTTTCCCATTCGTGATCTGCGCCCGGGAGAACACCAAGGACGCCATCATCGCCGGGCTGGCCAGCCGCCTCGGCAACGACCGCCACACCGAGATCGCCACCGCCCTGCGCGAGATCGACCGCATCGCCTGGAACCGCCTGGAGGATATCGTTGGCGACGACGCGAGCCATGGAGGTAACGCGTTCCGCGGGGAGCGGTTTCGCTACGAGGTTTCGTACGGGAAGCAGGGCGTGCCGGTCTACCGCGTCTTCGCCGCGCCGCTGCGCGACGTCCCGCCGATCCCGGAATCGCCCTTCACCGGGCGCGACAACGACCTCCTTGCGTGCGAGATCAGCGTGGAGGTGTTCGGCGACGAGTTCCTCCCCGCCTACACCCACGGCGACAACGCGCATGGTCGTCGCCACCGACAGCATGAAGAACTTCATCATCCGGGAGACGCTGGCCTACCCCGGCGCGACGATGGAAGGGCTGCTCCACTTCCTCGGCACGGGCTTTGCCACGACCTACCCGCAGATGCACACCCTCACGCTGACCGGCCGCGAGATCCCCTTCGCTCCGGTCGTCGTGCCGAATGACGACGGGGGACATGCGCCGGGGGGCAATCTGTTTCGCCTCGCTCGTGGCGACCGGCCTTCGCCTCTCTGTCGATCGACAAGCGAGGAGAGATCATCGCCGTCACCGGCCACGAGTGCGGCATCCGTGGCATCGAACTGATGAAGCTGACGGGCAGCGCCTTTACCAGCTTTCTGCGGGACGGCTACACCACCCTGCCCGAGCGCGGCGACCGCCCTCTCTACATCACCATGGATGTGAGCTGGCGCTACACCGACCCCGACGACTTGCTCGATCTGGCCCGGCGTCGCTACGTCCCGGCCGAGCAGATGCGCGATCTGCTGGCGGCGACATTCGATGATTTCGTCTCGGAGTCGATCCAGCATCTGCTGCACGAGATGGGTCAGCGCGCACTGAGCCGGTTTCCGCAACTGGCGGAACTCCGATTCGATGTTCTCAACCTGACCCGTGACCCTTATGGCCAGCGTGAGGACGATCCGCGGGTCAGGGTCTACAGCGATCCCTTTCCTGCCTTCGGCCGCCTTACCCTCGCCATCCGGCGGGAGGCGGAAGGGCGGGAATCCGGGTGACCTCGCGCCCAGTCACTCAGACCGCGCCATGCTGCAAGTGAACGGAGTGAAGCATCTCGGCTCAGGGGCGCGGCTGGTCGCCTGGTACGAGATTCCTCTGTACGTTTCCTCGGAATGACACGGTTTCCCCGTGGAAGGTCGCCGATATTCGCGACGTTTCCGGGTCGGCCAAGGAGACATTGCCCATGGCAGGACGACTCACCACCCACGTGCTCGACATCGTCCACGGCCGACCGGCCGCGGGCATCCTGATCGAGCTCTACCGGATCAACGCCGACGGCGATGTTCGAGAACGATTGAGCGTGGTGCGCACCAACGCCGATGGGCGCACCGATGGTCCACTCCTCTCCGGCGACGCCCTGCAGGCGGGCTATTACGAGCTCGTCTTCAACGTCGGCGATTACTTCGCCGCGGTCGGCCGCGCCAACGCCGACATTCCTTTTCTAGACAAGGTGCCTATCCGCTTCGGCATCGCCGACCCCGAAGCCAACTACCATGTGCCCCTCCTCGCCTCGCCCTGGGCCTACTCGACCTACCGTGGCAGCTAGCGTCACGGGCTCGGCGCCGCTCAGTCTGGCGGCGCGGGCGACGCGGGTCATGGCCCGCTGCGACGCGCTCGCCGAGTTCACCGAGGAGCCCGGCCGCATCACCCGGCCTTATGGCGCCCCGGCGGCGCTCGCCGCCCGGCAGGCGCTCGCCCGATGGATGCACGACGCGGGGATGGAGACCCGTATCGACGCCGTCGGCGACCTGTGCGGCAGACTCGACGGCAGCGACCCGGACGCTCCTGCGCTGCTGCTCGGGAGCCACTTCGACAGCGTGCGCGATGCCGGCCGCTACGACGGCCTGCTCGGCATCCTGGTGGCCATCGAGGCCGATCGAGCGGTGCGGGTGACGCGCGGCCGGGCGCCGTTTCCCATCGATGTTCTCGCCTTTGCCGACGAAGAGGGACTTGCGCTTCCAGACCACGTACCTCGGCAGTTGCGCCCTGGCCGGAACGTTCGACCCCGCCTTTCTCGATCTCGCCGACGCCGACGGCATCACCCTGCGGGAAGCGATGACAGCCTTTGGCGGGAATCCTGCCGGATCTGGCAGCGATGGCGCTCAAGACCGCGGACGCCTTCGCCTACGTCGAGGTCCACATCGAGCAGGGACCGTTTCTGGAATCGGTCGCGGCGCCGGTGGGCGTCGTCACGGCGATCTCGGGGCAGACCCGCATTCTGGCCTCGTTGAGCGGCGAGGCGGGGCACGCGGGAACGGTGGCCATGCACCTGCGGCGCGACCCCTTGCCCGCGGCCGCCGAAGTGGTCCTGGCGGCGGAAGCTCTGGCCGCGGGAGACGGACGGCCTGCTCGCCACCGTCGGCACGATCGAGGCCGAGCCCGGGGCCAGCAATGTCATCCCCGGCAGGGTGCGCTTCTCGCTCGACGTGCGGCACCCGGACGACCGGGTGCGCGCGGACGCGGTCGCGACGCTGCGCCAGCGAGCGGCCGATATCGCCGCTGGGCGCCGGTTGGATCTCGATTGGCAGATCGTGCGCGATCACCCGGCCGTTCCCTGCGATGACGTCGCTGGCGTCCCGGCTGGCGGGCGCGGTCGCGGCACCGGGCCATCGCGTCGAACGCCTCCCCTCGGGCGCCGGACACGACGCAGTGACGATGTCGGCTGTCGTGCCGGTGGGCATGCTCTTCGTGCGCTGCGCGGGCGGTGTCAGCCACCATCCGGCCGAATCGGTGACGGGCTGAGGATGTCGCTGTCGCCATCGACGTCCTTGACCGCTTCCTTACGCCTCTCTGGCCGACGAGGCGCGACCGTGACCCGCTACGACTGCATGGTCCGGGGCGGGCTCATCGTCACCGGTCAGGGCGTGGATCCGGGCCGATATCGCAATTGACGGACGACACGATCGCCGCCGTCGCGCCCGGCGATCGAGGGGACGGTGCGCGAGGAAATCGACGCCCGCGGGCTGCACGTGCTTCCCGGCGCGGTCGATATTCACGTCCACTTCAACGAACCGGGGCGCACCGACTGGGAAGGCTGGGCGACAGGTTCAGCGGCCTGCGCCGTGGGCGGCACGACGACGGTGGCCGAGATGCCGCTCAACGCCCACCCGCCGACCCTCGACGGCCCCTCCTTCGACGCCAAGCGGGCCGCGGCCGAGGCAAGCTCGTACATCGATTTCGCCCTCTGGGGCGGGCTGACGCCGCTCAACCTCGACCACATGGAGGAGTTGGCGGAGCGCGGCGTCATTGGGCTTCAAGGCGTTCATGTCGAACTCCGGTATCGCCGATTTTCCCGCCGCCGACGACGCGACGCTGCTGGCGGGGATGCGGCAGGCGGCGGCACTCGGGTTGCCCGTCGCCGTCCACGCCGAGAACGACGCCATCACCGCGGCGCTGGCGGCCCGCGCCATCGCCGAGGGCCGCACGAGTGCGCGCGACTACCTGGCTTCGCGCCCAGCCGATCGCCGAGACGGAGGCGATCAACCGCGCCATCCACTTCGCCGAGGAGACCGGCTGCTCACTCCACGTCGTCCACGTCAGCACCGGGCGTGGGGTGGCCCAGCATTGCCGAAGCGCGCGCCCGCGGCGTCGATGTCACCGCGGAGACCTGCCCGCACTACCTCCTTTTCACCGAGAAGGATCTGGAGCGGCTCGGTGCGGTTGCCAAGTGTGCGCCGCCGTTGCGACCGCGACTCGGAGGTCGATGAGCTCTGGCACGCGCTGCGCGCGGGGGACGTTCATGTCGTGGCCTCGGATCACTCACCGGCCCCGGCTGATATGAAGTCGGGCGACGATTTCTTCGCCATCTGGGGTGGCATTTCCGGGTGTCAATCGCTCCTCACGGCGCTCCTTTCCGCCGGGCATGTGGAGCGCGGACTTCCGCTGACCACGCTCATCGCTGTGCTGGCGGAGCGCCCGGCCCAGCGATTCGGGATGTCCACAAAAGGCCGCATCGCGCCCGGGTGCGCGGCGGACCTCGCCTTGGTCGATCTCGAGCGAACGGTTTACCCTTCTCCCGGACCATCTGCGCTACCGGCACCAGCACAGCCCCTTCGTGGGGATGGCATTCACCGGGAAACCGCGGCGGACCATCCTGCGGGGAGAGACGGTGGCGATCGACGGCGAGACGGTTGGCGCGCCGCGTGGGCGTTTGGTGACGCCAGTCGAAGCGTCGACTGCCTGAGCAGCACAACCGCAGACCGTGTCATGCTGAGTCCACAGGCGAAGCACCTCGTTCTCCGCTGACCGCTACATTCGCTGAGCCGAGATGCTTCACTTCGTTCAGCATGACACGGTGTTACCGGCATAATGGAGTCGAACTTCATGTGGCAGACGTATGTGCAACCGCAAACTCTCGATGATGCGCTCACCGTCCTGGCCGAGCACGCGGAAAGCGCGCGCATCGTCGCCGGCGGGACGGACGTCATGGTCGAACTGTCGCGTGCCGTGCGGCCGACCGAGACGCTGATCGACATCACCGCCGTCCCGGGATTGCGCGCGATTCGCGTCGACGATGGGGTGATTTCGCTCGGGGGGCTGACCACGCACAACGATGTCATCGCATCCTCGCTGTGCCGGGAGCGCGCCCGCCCGCTGGCGCAAGCCTGCTGGGAGGTTGGCGCGCCGCAGATTCGCACGCGGGGCACGGTCGCCGGCAACCTTGTTACCGCCTCCCCTGCCAACGACACCATCACCCCGCTGATCGCCCTCGATGCCGAGCTTGTGCTGGTCAGCGTCCGTGGGGAGCGGGTGCTGCCGCTGGACGAGTTCTATCTCGGGGTGCGGCGCACCGCGCTGGCCCCTGACGAGTTGGTGCGCGAGATCCGCTTCGCGGCCCTGGGCGACGACCAGCGCGGCCGGTTCGTGAAACTCGGGCTGCGCCGGGCGCAGGCGATCTCCGTCATCGACGCGGCCATCGTCCTGACGTTCGACGGCGATGTGGTGACCGACGCCCGCATCGCCCTCGGCTCCCTGGCCCCAACGATCGTTCGGGCGCGGGAGGCCGAAGCGTTCGTGATCGGAAAGCACCTGGACGCGGAAATTGCTGCCGAAGCCGCGACGCTGGCCGGCGCCGCGGTTTCGCCGATCGATGATGTCCGTGGCAGCGCGTCGTATCGCATGGCAACGCTGCGCAATCTTCTGGCGCAGACCCTCCTCGACCTCGGCAGCGGTGACCAGGGGGTGGGCGTGCCGGACGATCCGGTGCTGCTCGACACGAATGCCGCGGACCAGGAGCGGCTTTCCCCCGGCGGCGAACCGTTCGCGGGGGTGATCAAGACGAGCGTCAATGGGCGTGCGCTCGAACTAACGGCATCGACCGGCTGCACCCTGCTCGATGCGCTGCGGAACGAAGCCGCCCTGATCGGCACGAAGGAAGGCTGCGCGGAGGGCGAGTGCGGGGCCTGTACGGTCTGGCTCGAACGGGCAGGCGGTGATGTCCTGCCTGCTCCCGGCGCCCCAGGCGCACAATGCCGAGATCGTCACGATCGAGGGGCTGGCCCGCGCCGGAGGGCAATGGGCGCAGCGGACTTCACCCGCTGCAGCAGAGCTTCATCGACTGCGGCGCGGTGCAGTGCGGCTACTGCATTCCCGGCATGCTGATGGCCGGGGCCAAGCTGCTGGAGGAGCACCCCTCGCCCGACCTCCCGGCGATTCAGACGGCGCTCAGTGGCAACATCTGCCGCTGCACCGGCTATCGCAAGATCTTCGACGCGGTGAAGAGCGCGGCCGAGGTGCGGTCATGACCCGGGCATCAGTCATCGGGCAACCGCTCCCCCGTCACGACGCCCTCGGCAAGGTGACCGGCGACACGCGCTATCCCGGAGATCTGTTCGAACCTGGAACGCTTCATCTCAAGGTCGTTTACGCGGGTCGCCCGCACGCCCGCATCCTTGGCGTCGATGCATCCGCCGCGCTGGCGGTTCCCGGCGTGGTCGACGGTGCTCACGGCGGCGGACGTTCCCTGCAACGCTTTCGGGCTCATCGACCACGATCAACCGGTGCTGTGCGGTGATCGTGTCCGCTTCGCCGGGGACAAGGTGGCAGTCGTCGTGGCCGAGACGAACGACGCGGCCGAGACCGGCGCGGCGCTGGTGGCCGTCTCCTACGAAGACCTCCCGGCCGTGACCGATCCCCGCGAGGCATTGGCCGCCGACGCCCCATTGGTTCACGAGACGCGCGGCACGAATCTGTTGACCTGCGCATCCCGATCCGCAAAGGTGATGTCGAGGCCGGGTTTGCCGCGGCGGATGTGGTCCTCGACGGCGAGTTTGCTACCTCCTGGCAGGAGCATGCCTTCCTGCAACCGGAGGCGGGCGTCGCCTGGGTCGATGAGGCGGCCGTGTCGTCGTCGAGACCGCTGGGCAGTGGCTGCACGAGGACCGCAAGCAGATCGCGCAGATGCTGGGATTGCCGGAGGAACAGGTCGTGATCCGCTACGCGGCCATCGGCGGGGCGTTCGGGGGGCGGGAAGATCTATCCGTACAGCATTTGCTCGCCCTCGCCGCCTGGAAGCTGAAGCGGCGTGTCGGCATCGTCTGGAGCCGCGAGGAATCGATCCTCGCCCACCACAAGCGGCACCCGTTCCGCATCACGTGCCGCTGGGGCGCGACGCGGGAGGGCAAGATCACCGCGGTGCAGGCCGACTTGCTGGCGGATGGCGGCGCCTACGCCTCCACCAGCGCGGAGGTGACGAAGGTGGCGACGCTCTTCGCCTCCGGTGTCTACCACGTGCCGAATGTCGCCGTCGAGGGCACGGTGGTCTACACCAACAATATCCCTTCCGGGCGCGTTCCGCGGGTTCGGTGCGCCGCAGGCCCAGTTCGCCTCCGAAATCATGATGACCCGGCTGGCCCACGCCATCGGCATGGATCCGATCGAGCTGCGGCGGCGCAACATCTACCGCGAGGGGGATATCGAGCCGACCCAGCAACCGCTGCCGGCCGGTGTCAGCGCGCTGCCGGTGCTGGAGCGGTGCGTCGCTTCCGCGACGCACCGCTTCGGCGGGACCAGTCATTCGGGGAGGGATGACGCACAACACCCCTGGCTCAAGCGGGGAATCGGCATCGCGGCCGGCATGAAGAACCTTGGGTACTCGTTCGGCTACCCGGAGCAGTCGACGGCCACCGTGGAAGTGATTGGCCGGGGGGAGCCAGAGGGGGCGGTTGTGCGCGTGGGCGCGGCCGACGTCGGGCAGGGTTCGCACCTGGCGCTGCGCCAGATCGCCGCCGAGGTGCTGGAGCTGCCGCTCGAGCGGATCGAGATGATCACCGACGACTCCGCCGAAGCCCCCAACGCCGGCAGCGCCTCCGCCTCCCGGTTGACGTTGATGGCCGGCAGCGCCGTCCACGACGCCGCCACGGAAGCTCTGCGCCGTTACCGCGAGAGCGACGACGAGCGGGTCGACGCCACGGTGCAGTTCCGGCCGAATGCCACCACCATGCTCGCCGAGGACGACGGGTCCGGCATCCCGAACTACTGCTACGGGTATGCTGCCCAGGCCGTCGAGGTCGAGGTAAACACGCTCACCGGGCAGGTGCGGGTCTGCAAGGTGGTCAGCGTCCACGACGTGGGCCGGGCCATCAACATGCAGCAGGTCGAGGGTCAGATCGAAGGATGTCTGGCGCAGGCTATCGGCTACGCGCTGCTCGAAGACCTCAAGACCCGCGATGGCATGATTCTCACGCCGCACCTCAGCACGTATCTGCTGCCAACCGCGCTGGACATGCCGGAAGAGATCGTGCCGGTGGTGATGGAGCTGGCCGAGCCGCAGGGACCATTTGGAGCTCGTGGCGTGGCGGAGATGCCCCTGGTGCCGTTCCTCCCCGCCGTGGCAAGCGCGATCCACGACGCGACCGGCATCTGGATGACCGAGCAGCCGTTTACGCCGGAGCGCGTGCTGGCCACCCTGTCCGAGAACGAGGCTGCCCAAGCGCCGTTGGAGGATGCTTCAGGTAGCTTCCTGGTTCGGTAGGCGCAGATTGATCGCGTGCGGCCGCGTGGGAGGATTCATGCCCCAGCCACTCCGCATCACGTACCGGCGAAGTGCTCGGTGATCACCCGGAACGCTTCCTTCGGCTCCCAATATCCGGTCGCGCCATACCCCTGCCCGGAATCTTCGGGAAAGACCTTCACGATGCCGAAGCTGGCCATGTCCAGATCGTAGCGGGGATCGGGCGAGTAGGTCTGCTGTGGCTCGACGAAGGTGTAGACAAATGCGCCGTGGATTCCCTCGACCTCGTAGAGGTCGCCGATCGTCTCCGCCTGCGTCACTTCG
Source organism: uncultured Chloroflexia bacterium (assembly GCA_963762985.1). Taxonomy (GTDB): domain Bacteria; phylum Chloroflexota; class Chloroflexia; order Thermomicrobiales; family UBA6265; genus JACCXM01. The sequence continues at coordinate 306,314 of CAVXMK010000015.1, read as the reverse complement.
CTGCGGACGTAGTCGCCGTTCAGTTGCGGCGGATCCTGCTCCCAATCGACGATGGCGTACCCCGAGCCGCCGGCGTCCTCGGCCCCCTCGTAGGTGCAGCACCCGAATTCGGTGATCACCACGGGCTTGCCGAATCGATGGTACGACCGCAGCGAATCGACGTAGGTTTCCCGATTGTAGGCGCCCCGGTAGAGGTCGACTCCGACGATGTCGAACCCGCTCCAATCAACGGCCTCCCACTCCCCCGAGCCGTAGGTCAGTGGTCCGGAGAAGACATCGCGGGCGGTCGCGGTCGCGCTGGCGAGCAGGTCGTTCAGCGCCTCGTTGTAGACCGGGAGCTGGTCTGGCGTCTCGAGCAAGGTCGGGATGCGCTCCTCGAACGTCGCGCCGGGGATGATGCCCGTGGAGAAGAGACTCAACTCTACGCCGACGTTGAGGGTGATGTCCGCCCCGTCCGCGCGCAGCCGCTCCGCTTTCCGAGCCACCTCGGTGAGGTGGTCGAGCAGCGCATCGCGCTCCGCATCGAACAGCCGTGGCTGGATCCAGACCGCCAACCCCTGATCCAGCGCCATCGTGGCGCCGTCAACGAGGCGCGCGACCTCCGAACCGAAAAGGGTGACGGCGGTGCAATGCAGGTCGTTGCGGATCGCTGCCAGATCCCGCTCCACGGTTTCGGCGTCCCAGTCTGGACGGGACAGACCGTCCCACTCCGGGTAGAAGGTCCCGGTCTCATAGGACACGCCTTTCACGGCAAGGCCGTCCGCCGCGGTAGCGGGCGTCGCGGCGTGCTGGCGGGCAGCGGCGTCCGGAACCGGCGCTCCGAAGGCGGGCAGGACGAGGGCGCACGCGACAAGACCGGCCAGGCCGCGCCGGGAAAGCCGTGACGGCTCGCCAGCAGTCTCGCCTAGCGGAACGTGGACTTGGGAAATCTTCATGCGAAGCAACCTCCTGCGCCTCCGGTTTGCGGGACCCATCAGCGGCAGCGTGCCCCACGAGCAGGAGCTGCAACGGACACGAGCGGTGACACGCGATTCTACGTCGACGCGATCGGCGGGGTCCCTGCCGCGGCTCCCTGCGTGCCGCCCACCTGACACACTCCATCGCCGAAATTCGTTTCGATGTAGGTGATGAAATCGGTGTGGTACATGCCGCAGCCCTCTTCCCAGACGGCCTGGAAGTGAGGGCTGGCCGAGAGCGAGTAGCTGATCCAGCTTTCCCAGGTCTTCCACCGCTGGTCGTCGATCACCCCATCGCGGTAACTGAGATACAGGCGCTCGAAGAAGTTCATGACGAAGTAGGTGTACTGGACCGCCAGTCGTTCGTCCTCGCCCATCTGGGCGAGTTCGTCCTCAGCCGGGTAGACCATCCGCCAGACGGCGGGGTTGTCGATCTGCATCTGGTTGATCTCGTGATAGGTGTTGAGCAGGTCGGCGTAGGATGTGCGTCTTGCGTCTTCCTCGGAATCGATTACCTGATAGAGCAGGGTCAACACGGTGAAGAAGATGGCGGCGTTCGACGCGATGGCGAAGAACCTGGCCGCCTTGTCGCCGAAGGTCTTCTCATCCAGGGTCCCGATGAAGGCGACGGCGATGATGCCGACGAACACAAGCGGGATGAGGACCAGGACGATAGTCGCATCGATGCCCCACATGGCCGACCTATCCTTCCGCACCGTCGCGGATTCGGCCAACCGCGGCCTTGGCCGAAACGCGAATCATTGAATCCATCCAGGCGCCAGTCGCCGCGCCGCCTCCTGGGTACAGCTCGATTGGCTCCTGCCGATTACCCGGCGATGTGGCCGGGTGATCGCAGCAGTGCATCGCGGATGGCGGCGAGGAAGGGATCGAACATGGCGGTCACCTGAGCCACGACCGCTGGTTCGGCCTGGTCCGGCGTTCCGGACTGGAAGGGAGGGTGCGGATCATATTCGTAGCCGAGTTGCACCCCCTGGGCCAGCTCGTCGCCCGCGAGCCGGGCGACCAAAGTTAGCCCGAAGTCGATGCCGGCGGTAACCCCACCGCCGGTGATGCGGTTGCCGTCCTCGACCACCCGCTCGGCGACGGGTTCCGCGCCCACGAGCGGCAGCAGGTCCCGGACGCTCCAATGGCTCGTGGCCCGGTATCCATGCAGCAACCCGGCCGCGCCAAGCACCAGAGCACCGGTGCAGACGCTCGTGACGTACGTCGCCCGCTCGCCGCGGGTGGCGACGAAGTCCAGGATTTCCGCATCCAGCAGCACCGCCTCGAGCCCCGTGAGGCTCCCGGGCACGAACAGGATTTCCAGCTCGTCCGGAGCCTCGGCAAAGGTGGCGGTGGGCTGGATGGGGATGCCGGTCTCGCTCACGACAGTGTCCCGGTTCTTCCACAACAGATGCGTGGTGCGCCCTGGCAGCCAGGCGAGCACATCCATCGGGCCGACGAGATCGAGGGTGGTCAATCCGGGGTAGAGCAGCATGGCGACCGTCGCGGTCGGCTCCGGCGTGGCACTTTCGGACTGGGCGAGTGCGCGTGCTCCGAGCGCATGCTGGGCGGTGGCCAGGGCCGCGGCCGAGCCAAGATATCTGCCGAGCGTTCTCCGGTCCATCGTTTCCTTCTCCAAACCGCACGTCAGCAGGAGACCGTGGGGTTGGTCACGATTCGCATTCCTGCTGAACACGCAGCGCAATTCGCGTTCCCCTCTCGTGAGGGAGGATCGACACGCGTAGGCAACCGGAGCCAGGCGTCTCCCGCGCAGGCGAATGACTTCCCTGGAGGTCACCCGGCGTCGCCCGCCTCCGGTTCGATGTTCAATTCACGTACCGTGAGCCGGCCCACGGTGAGATCATCGATCTCGAGGCGGCCAACCTTTCCGGACTTGATGGCCAAGCGGCCAATCGCCAGGGCTCCGATGGCCATCGCCCCGATGGCGGCGGCTCCGACTGCCAGAGCGCCAACTGCCAGGGCCTTCCAGGCGGTCGGCGGCATGGCGCGTGTTGCTTCCTGGGGATGCATGATTTCCTCCGTCATGCGTGTGAGTCCGGCATACACTCTCGCAATACGCATGCCGAGTTCGACCCGGGAAGGAGCGACCACTTGAGCCAGTTGCTGAATATCACCGCCGGGCCATATAAGTTCACGGCCCGGTTGGAGGAAGAGGCGGCGCCGAAGTCGTGCGCCGCGTTTCTGGAGCGGCTGCCGTTTCGGGATAAGATCATCCAGACCCGTTGGAGTGGCGAATCATCCTGGATTCCCCTGGGGGATTTCGACTTCGGTATCGGGTTCGAGAACGCGACCAGCTACCCCGCGCCGGGGCAGATCCTGCTCTACCCCGGCGGGTTCAGCGAGACTGAAATCCTGTTTCCCTACGGAGCCTGTTGCTTCGCCTCGAAGATGGGCCAACTCGCGGGGAATCACTTTCTTACCATCGTTGAAGGAAACGAAAACCTGCGCGCCATCGGGGAGATGTGCCTCTGGCAGGGGGCGCAGGACATCGTCTTCGAACGCGACCTAGCCGAGCGCGAACGTGCAATAATGCGGTTGGTTCCCACCGGCGCGCTCGCCGCGGCGCGTGACAAGTAAGCGCAAGAGGAGGAGCGGTATGGTCCGACGCAGTCTGTTCGCGTTGCTCGCGGTGATCCTGCTGGCGGCGGACTCCTTCCGTCGCTCGCCAGCGTCGCCGCGCAGGACGCCACCCCCGAGGGCGAGCCGTTCAAGGTCGGCTTCGTTTATGTCGGGCCGATCGGGGATCTGGGCTGGACCTACGCCCACGACCAGGGCCGACTGGCGCTGGAAGAGGCGCTCCCGAACGTCGAAACCGGCCTATCAGGAGAACGTCCCGGAGAACGCCGCCGACGCCGAGCGCGTCATCCGCCAGTTCGCGCAGGACGGCTACGATGTCATCTTCACCACCTCGTTCGGCTACATGGACCCGACCATCAATGTCGCCAAGGACTTCCCGGACACGACCTTCATCCACATCTCCGGGTTCAAGACCGCCGACAACGTCGGCACCGGCTTCGGCAAGATCGAAGAGCCGCGCTTCGTCTCCGGGCAGATCGCCGGGGCGATGACGGAGATCGAACCAGATCGGCTACGTCGCCGCCTTCCCGATCCCGGAAGTCATCCGCGGTATCAACGCCTTCACCCTCGGCGTGCGCGAGGTCAACCCGGACGCGACCGTGCGCGTGGTCTGGACCAACACCTGGTTCAACCCGCAGACGGAGCGCGCAGGCCGCCGAAGCGCTGCTCGACGGCGGCGCCGACGTGATCGCCCAGCACCAGGACACCGCCGGCCCGCAGCAGGCCGCCCAGGACCGCGGGCTCTACGGCGTCGGCTACAACGCCGACATGGCCCCGCTCGCCCCGGATGCCGTGCTCACCTCGGCCGATCTGGAACTGGGGTCCGTACTACACCGACATGGTCGAGCAGGTGATGGACGGCACCTGGGAGAGCAGCCAGTACTGGGGCGGCTGGCAGGACGGCGTGGTCGACCTGGCGCCGATCGCTGACTTCGTTCCCGAGGACGTCCGCGCCGCCGCCGAGGAAGAAGATCGCCCGCTTCAAGAGCGGCGAGGAGACCATCTACACCATCTTCACCGGTCCGATCGCCGACCAGAGCGGCGAAATCCGCGTGCCGGAAGGCGAGTCGATGACCGACGAAGAACTCCTCAGCATGAACTGGTTCGTCGAGGGGGTCGAGGGGGAAATCCCGAGTCTAGGGTGATACGGGTGTCGGAGTGTCGGGTGATCGGGAGGCGACGTGAAATGTAGGCGCAACTGATGCAATCGCAACTACCCGACACCCGATCAGCCGATCACCCCGACACCCCCGCCCGCCATCGCCATGCGCGGCATCAACAAGCGATTCGGGCCGGTGGTGGCGAATGACCGGGTCGATTTCGACGCCGCCTGGGGCGAGGTGCATGCCCTGGTCGGGGAGAACGGCGCGGGCAAATCGACGCTGATGAGCATCCTGGCCGGGCTCTACCGGCCGGACAGTGGTGTCATCGAGATCGACGGGGAGCCGGTGAAGTTCCGCTCCCCGCGCGATGCCATCGCCCACGGCATCGGCATGGTCTACCAGCACTTCATGCTGGTCGAGCCGTTCACCGTCGCGGAGAACGTGCTGCTGGGCGAGCGCCGCTCGGGTGTCAATCTGGAGACCGCCCGCGTCGAGCGCGAACTGGCCGAGCTGAGCGAGAAGTACGGTCTCGGCGTCGATCCCCGAGCCAGGATCTGGCAGCTCTCCGTCGGGGAGCAGCAGCGCGTCGAAATCCTGCGCCTCCTCTACCTGGGGGCGCGCATCCTCGTCTTCGACGAGCCGACCGCCGTGCTCACGCCGCAGGAAGCGCACGGCCTGCTGCGCACGCTGCGCGGCATGGCGGCGCAGGGGTTCTGCGTCGTCTTCATCTCGCACAAGCTCGATGAGGTGCTGGAGGTCGCCGACCGCATCAGCATCCTGCGCCGCGGCCAGATCGTCGCCACCACCACCGCCGCCGAGAGCGACCGCCGCACCCTGGCCCGGCAGATGGTCGGGCGCGAGCTTGCCGCCCTGGTCGAGCACCCCGCCGAGGAGCCGCACGAAGCCGTCGCTCCCAGGGAAGCCGGTCCTCGAGCTGCGCGGCGTCTCCGCGCTCGGCGAAAAGGGGCTGCCCGCGCTGCGCGATGTCGATCTCGAGGTGCGCGCGGGCGAGACGCTCGGCATCGCCGGGGTGGCGGGCAACGGCCAGACCGAGCTGGCGGAAATCGTCACCGGATTGCGGCGCGTGACCGCCGGATCGGTTGCCATCAACGGCAAGCGCGATGACGAACCGGCCGGCGGCGGAGATCGCCCGCGCCGGGGTGGCGCACGTCCCCGAGGACCGCCTGGCCACCGGGCTGATCGGCGGCATGGACCTGAGCGAGAACGCGATCCTGCGCGACTACGACCGGCCGCCGCTGTGCAGCGGGCCGTTCCTCTCGACCAAAGCGGTCGCCAGCTTCACCGACCGGCTCATCACCGGTCACGACGTGAAGACGCCCGGCCGCTGGGCGAAGCTGCGCACCCTCTCCGGCGGCAACCAGCAAAAACTCCTCCTCGGCCGCGAGCTGGCCGGTGAGCCGCGCCTGATCGTGGCCGTCCACCCCACGCGCGGTGTCGACATCGGCGCGACGGAAGCGATCCACGCCGCACTGCGCGAGCAGCGCACCCGCGGGGCGGCGACCCTCCTCATCTCCGAAGACCTCGACGAGCTGCTGGCCCTCTCCGACCGCATCGCGGTCCTCTTCGACGGCCGCATCATGGGCACTGTCCCGGCCCGCGGCGCGGACCCGGAGGAGATCGGGTTGATGATGGCGGGTGTGGACGAGGCGGGAGTCGGGCAGAGTCGGCAAGTCGGCAAGACGGCAAGACGGTCGAGTGACCTGGCTTCGACTCACCCGCCTCACCGCCTCCCGCCTCACGACTCTCGTATCGAGCGGATTCCCGCGGCCTCGCGGCTGGCGACGACGGTCGTGTCGGTGCTGTCGTTCGTGCTGGCCCTCGTCGTTGGCGGCGTCGTGCTGGCGCTGGCGGGGGAGGATCCGATCGCCGTCTATCAGGCGATGTGGGCCGGCGCGTTCGGGGACCGCAACGGCGTGGCGGAGGTGCTGGTCAAGACGACGCCGCTGCTGTTGGCCGGGTTGGGCGTGGCCGTGGCGTTCCGCATGCAACTGTGGAACATCGGCGCGGAGGGGCAGATCTACTGGGGCGCCATCTTCGCCACCGGGCTGGCGCTCTTCGTGATCCCCGGCGCGCCGGGCTGGGTGATGGTGCCGGCCATGGTCGGCGCGGGGTTGCTCGGCGGCGGGTCTGTGGGGGCTCATTCCGGGGGCGTTGCGGGCCTGGTTCGGGGCCAGCGAGATCATCACCTCGCTGATGCTCAACTACGTCGCCATCCTCTTCAGCGAGTACCTGGTGCACGGCCCCTGGCGCGACCCCGCCGCGTTCGGCTTTCCCGGCACGCCCTCCCTGCCCGACGCGGCCTGGCTGCCCAACTTCGGCACGACCCGCGTCCACCTGGGACTCCTGCTCGGGCTGTCGCCGCGGTGGTGCTGTGGGTCATGCTGCGCCGCACCCGCTGGGGCTACCAGATCGGGGTCATGGGCGAGAACCCGCGCGCCGCCCTCTACGCCGGCATGCCGACCAAGCGCACCATCCTGCTGGTCATGGCCCTCTCCGGCGCGCTGGCGGGGCTGGCGGGTATGAGCGAGGTGGCCGGCATCGGTCACCAGCTCCAGCGCAACCTCTCCCCCGGTTACGGCTACGCCGCCATCATCGTCGCCTGGCTGGGGCGGCTGCACCCCTTCGGCGCGGTGCTGGTCGCCTTTCTCCTGGCCGCGCTCACTGTCGGTGGCGACCAGCTCCAGATGAACCTCGGCCTGCCCGCCGCCATCGCCCCCATGCTGCAAGGCACGATCCTGTTCTTCCTGCTGGGCGGGGACGTGTTGACGCGGTACCGGATTACGAGGGTGTCGGGGTGACAGGTGTCGGGTGTCGGGTGTCGGGTGTCGGGGCGGTGGGGTGTGATTTGAGGGCGGAGTCGCCCGGTCCAACACCCTGTCACCCACCCACAACCGACAATCCTCCGCCACCCGACACCCGACGCCCGACACCTCCGTCATGACCGACCTCCTCACCCCCACCTTCGTCGTCTCCGTCCTGGCCGCGGCGGTCGCCGCGGGAACGGCGATCCTCTTCGCCTGCCTCGGGGAGCTGATCACGGAGCGGGCCGGGGTGCTCAATCTGGGGATCGAGGGGATCATGCTGATGGGGGCGCTGGCGGGAGCCGGGGTCTGCATCTGGACCGGCAGCGCCTGGGTCGGGGCGGGGGCCGCGCTCCTCGCCGGGGCGGGGTTGGCGGCGATCCATGCTCTGCTATGCGTCGGGTTGCGGGCCAACCAGGTCGTCACCGGTCTGGCGCTGACGATCTTCGGCGGCGGGCTCTCCGCCTTCCTGGGGCGCGATATCGTCGGCGTGCCGCCGCCGAGCTCGTTCGGCCGGGTCGAGGTGCCGGTGCTCAGCCAGATTCCCGGTGCTCGGCCGGATTATTTTCCAGCAATCGGCGCTGGTCTATATCTCGATCGCGTTGGTGGTATTCCTCTGGTGGTACATCTACCGGACGCAGGGCCGGGTTGCGGCTGCGGGCCATCGGCGAGCGACCGGAAGCGGCCGACGCGATGGGCGTCGACGTGGCGCGGCTGCGCGCCATGTACGTGATCGCCGGGGGAGCGTTGGCGGGGCTGGGCGGCGCGGCCATCTCGCTGGGCACGAATCCCAGGCTGGACGGAAGGGATGACGGCAGGACGGGGCTGGATTGCGGTGGCGCTGGTCATCTTCGCCGCCTGGAACCCCGCGCGGGCGGCGCTCGGGGCTTACCTCTTCGGGGGCGTCGAGGCCGGGCAATTCCGCTTGCAGACCGCCGGGAGTCGACATCCCGTCGTTCTTCCTGAGCATGCTCCCGTATCTTTTCACCATCCTCATCCTGATCCTCTCAACCCGAGAGGCGACCCGCCGCGCTCTGGGAGCGCCAGCAGCGCTGGGCCGCGCGTACATGCGCGAAGAGCGAGGCTGAGCCTGCCGCCGCCCGCTCGCCCTCACCAACCAGTGAGTCGTCAATCGCTGCCCTTGCCCTTGCCTTTGCGCGCAATGAAGACCACGAACGTATCCTCGGCCGTCGCCGACCGCTCGGAATAACCGGCTCGCACCTCGGCGTCCACGAACCCGGCGGCAACCAACATCTGCAGCAATTCACACGCAAAGGAGAGGTTGATGCGGATAGCGCCGGCTTCCTCGCGAATTAGCTGATCCTCTCGCCACAGTTCGGCCCGGATCTCGCTCACCACGTACTGGCGGAGCGGATCGAGCTCGACCAAGCGCGACGTCAGGCCAATCTGATCGCCATTTTTCGCCGTCTTGCGCTCTGCAATGGGTTGCCAGGGCTCCGGCAATGCGCCTCGCGAGTCGGGAAGCCAGTAGGGCCAATTGTCCGCATCGCAATAAGGGAGATCGTGGCTGAAGGCGAGCATGCCTCCGGGGGCGAGATGGCGATAACACCGCTTCAGCGCTTCGGCATCATCTTCGTGAGAGGCGCCGATCCCGAACGAGTCGCAGATGAAGATGGCGCCGTACGCGCGCGGCAGATCGAGCTGATGCATGGATTGCTGGAACAACCGCGGCGCGAATCCTTCCTGCCGCGTCCGTTCCCGCGCGTAGGCAAGCATGTCGGCCGATCCGTCGCAGCCGTCGACATCGAGCCCGGCGGCCAACAACGGCAACAGCAGCCGGCCCGTGCCACAAGCAAGATCGAGCGCAGGCTGGCCTGCCTGTTCGATGAAATGCTGGTAGAACTCGAGCTCGTCGGGGGCGGGCTCGTTGAATTCCGCCCACCAGCGGGCCACGAGGCCGTAGTGCCATGTTTGCGGTCTGTCCATCACAGGTCTCCCCGAGCGCCAGCGGCATCGCCGCGCAGACCACTGACATGACGGCCTGGTCTATCATCTTCGGATCGACCCGCGACGTGCCGCGGGATGCGGGCCGACGCTACGCTTCCGGGAAGGATCGCCGTTCTTGACCAGGTCGCCCCAATCGGCATCACGCGCGACGCTGCCACGGTACACCAGACCGCACGAAGACGTCGCCGCCGCACCGGCAGACACCATCATCCCGTTCGCGCAAACCGACAGCGCCATCGCCGATTCGGTGCTCAGTGAGGGCTCCCGCGCCTTGTTGCAGGGCTTGCTGCGCATCGGCACGGCCTGTGTCTTTCCCGGTGGCGGGGCCGGTATCGAGTACGGCGGTCTGTTGAAGACTGCGGCGAGGCCGGAGTACATCGCCGGGCACGTCGCGGAGGCCGCTGATCACCTGCGCCAACAGCGGGTGGATCTCCTGCTGGTTCCGGGCATGTCCGGCTACCCGATTGGCGCGATGTATGCCCTAGCGGCTGGCATCCCGGCGCTCCTGCTGAAAAAGTCGCGTCTCGGCGACGAACCGCCGAACGCCTATCCGACGGGCGCCTTCGTGATCCCCTCCTACACCGGGGAGGGCGACGTGGTGATGCAGGCCGATCCCGCCGCCGTCGCCGACATCGCCGCCACCATTCTGGCGCGCAAGATGGGCGAGCAAGCCGGGCAACCGAGCGTCGAGATCGAGCTGCGCGCGGCCGGCGCCGACGACATCATCGACAAGGCGACCATGAGCACCGCCGTGGGGGAGAGCGCCCTGGCAATCGGCGACGCGGTCATGCGCGACTGGATCGTTCGGCACCGGGCGAGAACCGGCGATGACCGTCCCATCTCGGCGAAAGTCTCCATGGTGGCCTTCGTCACCCCGCTGATCAAGGTCTACAACCACCCGTACGATCATCTCCGGCAGGCGTTCGGCTTGCGCCCGTTCGCCGGGATCGACGTGACCGGCGTCTGTCTCGATCCGCCGGCCATCGGCGTGGCCGGGGTCGGCACGGTGGCGTTTGCCGCGGGCGAAGATATTGGCTAGCGCCCGTTGTGAAATCCGTGTCATTCTGAAGCCGCAGGCGAAGAATCTCGTTCTCCTTGAACCGATGCATCTCTGAGCCGAGATGCTTCACTTCGTTCACTTGCAGCATGACACGGGGGTTGGACCGACGAGTGCGAAGCGTGGCTTCGCGGAGGAATACTGCGTGGCACGAGTGAAAATCGCGTACGTCGGAGGGGGGAGCACGCGTGCTCCGGGGACGATGGCCTCGCTCATCGCCCAGGGCGAGAATTTCGATGGGTCCGAGATCGTCCTCATTGATCTTGACCAGGAGCGGCTGGCGCTAGTCAAGACGCTGGCCGACAAGATGGCGCGTTGCCGCGGTCTTGACCTGAGGATCACGCCAACGACGGATCGGCGGGCGGGTCTCACCGACTGTGATGTGGTGCTGTCCAGCTACCGCCCCGGAGGGTTCGAGGCGCGGGTCAACGACGAGCGGATTCCGCTGCAGTACGGCGTGATCGGGCAGGAAACGCAGGGACCGGGCGGGTTCTTCATGGCGCTGCGGTCAATCGACGTGATGAAGGGCATCGTCGCGGATCTGGAAAAGGTCGCGCCGCGCGCCATCATCGTCAATTACACCAACCCGGTGAACATCGTCGCCCAGGCGGTCACTGCCAACACGGCGATCCCGTTCGTCTCATTGTGCGAAGGACCGATCATCTACCCCGAGGAGATCGCCCTGGCCGCCGGGTTGGATCCGGAGAAACTCGACGTGCGCTCGATTGGCCTGAACCATGCGTCCTGGTCGGTTCGCCATCGGTACGATGGCCAGGATCTGATGCCACTCCTCGCGGACGCCTGGGACCGCGTGAAAGACGACACGACCATCAAGCAATCGACGCGGCGCGCATTCGACATCGCCGTCATGCTGGGATCGCTCCCGAGCGAATACATGCAGTACTACTTCTTCACCGCCGAGGTGCTGCACGAGCTTCGCGCCAAGCCGACCACCCGCGCCCAGGACATCCTGGCCTCGGTTCCGGATTACTGGGCGCACTACCGAGAGCAAGCCGAATGCGACTGCCCCGAGCTGAATCCTGCGCGCTCCCGCGGCGGGATCAATGAACTGGAGCTGGCCATCGACGCCATGGACGCCATCTTCAATGACCGCCGGGAGTTGCTGCCGGTCAATGTGCCCAACCGGGGCGCGATCCCCGAGCTGCCGGACGATCTGGTGGTCGAGACGCTTGGTTACGTCGATGCCGCCGGCGTCGCGCCGATCGTGCTGGGTCCGTTGCCGAAACCCGCGGCCGGGCTGATCAAGGCGCTGGGGGAATACCAGAGGCTCGCGGCCGAGGCGGCATGGAACGGAAGGCGGCGCGAGGCGATCCAGGCGCTGCTGGCGAACCCGCTCTGCACCTCCCTACCCAAGACGGAGGCGATGTACGACGAGATGGCGCACGCGCACCGGGCGTTTCTGCCGGAGCGATTGCTGCCAGGCACGAGCCCGAGCGCATGACGCAAGACAAGACCCGCGAAAGACCGCTTCTGCTCGGCGTCGATGGCGGCAACACCAAGACGATTGCCGTCGTGGCTACTCCCGATGGAACGATCCTTGGCGCCGGGCGCGCGGGGCGCTCCGATATCTACAACGCCGAGGATGAGGCAGTCGCTATCGACGCCATACGCAGCGCGGTCGACGACGCGCTGAGCGCCGCGGGCGCGCCGTGCGAAGCCATCGTCGCGGGCGGATTCAGCCTGGCCGGCGCGGACTGGCCGGAAGACATCGAGCTACTGGAAACGGCGGTGCGGCGGCTGGGATTCGGTCAGCAGATCGAGGTCGTCAACGACGCCATCGGGGCGCTGCGCGCCGGCACGCCGGACGGTGTCGGCGTCGGCATTGCCTGTGGCACCGGGATCGCCATCGGGGCGCGCAACGCGGACGGCAAGATCTGGTACTCGGGTCATTGGCCGGTCGCCGCGGGCGGCTCCGAGCTGGGCTGGGAGGCGTTGCGGGCGGTCTATGCCGCGGAGCTCGGTCTGGCGCCGGAAACGTCCCTCACCCAGGGGATCCTGGAGCACTTCGAGGCGGAGACGGTCGAAGAGGTGCTGCACAAGACGACGGCGCGGGGCACTACCTGGTCCGCTCCGAAGCAGGCGCGGCTCGCTCCACTCCTGCTCGATCAGGCTCATGCCGGCGATGCGGTGGCCTGCGAGATCGTCACGGCGGCGGCTGGCAGGCACGCCGCCGCGGCGCTGGCAGCGGCGGATGCGGTCGGTCTGCGCGAAAGTCCGTTCCGGCTCGTGCTCAATGGGGGTGTGCTGAGACATCCGTCGCGGCTGCTGGAAACCCTGATCCGCTCGCGCGTGGAGGGTTTGGCGCCGGCTGTGGAAACGGTGCACGATCCGCCCGAGCCGGTCATCGGCGCGGTGCTGCTGGCGCTGGATCTCACCAAGGACGGCGACGGCGCTGCCGTGGTGGAGCGACTGGTGGAGACGCTGCCCGGATCGGAGCTGTTCCAGACGTAACATATCGGCTATCACTCGCGATACCCGGAAAACGTGTCATTCCGAGCAGAGTGAGGGCTCCCAAGAATCATCTCGGCGTACCGACACGACGCCGCCGAGAACGACGAAATTCCTCGTTCCTCGGAATGACACGGGGCGCACCGACGCACCCGGCCCATGGCCCGACGTTTCTGGTACCTTGATTCCATCTGCCGCGAGAAGGATCTCGCCGGCCCGCCCGGTGGCGGTAGCCAATCCGCCCACACAAGGAGGTTGTTTCGCAATGGCTTTCGAGCTTCCCCCGCTGCCGTACACCTACGACGCCCTGGAGCCGACGATCGACAAGGAGACGATGACGCTCCACCACGACAAGCATCACCAGGCGTACGTCACCAATCTCAACGCTGCGGTCGAGGGCACCAACTTCGGCAGCATGAGCATCGACGAGCTGGTGCGCAACATCAATATGGTGCCCGACGACAAGCGGATGGCGGTACGCAACAATGGCGGCGGCCACTACAACCACTCCATGTTCTGGCAGATCATGAAGGCGGGCGGCGGGGGGGCGCCGACGGGCGAGATCGCGCAGGCGATCAACGACGCCTTCGGCAGTTTCGACGCTCTCAAGGACGCCTTCAACAAGGCCGGGGCCGGGCGCTTCGGTTCCGGCTGGGCGTGGGTGATCGTCGGTTCGGACGGCAAGCTGGCCGTGACCTCCACCCCGAACCAGGACAACCCGCTGATGTCGGGGATCGTGGAGACCACCGGCTACCCGGTCTTCGGCAACGACGTCTGGGAGCACGCCTACTACCTGAAGTACAACAACCGCCGGCCGGATTACCTCGCCGCGTGGTGGGACGTGATCAATTGGGATGAGGTGAACAAGCGGTACAAGGAGGGGTTGTCGGCGGCGGGGAGGTAACGCATCGCCCCTCTCCCCTCTCCCTAACGGCCCTCACCCCAACCCCTCTCCCACCGCGGTGGGAGAGGGGCTTTTTGTCGGCTGGAGAATTGGCGTGGTTGTCGGAAGATGTCGAAGGTCCGGGGCGGGGCGGTTGGCTGTCATCTCCCACCCCATTCCGTTTTCGTCCGCGTGCAACGTTTCCCGTGCCGGCTCGTACCGTGGTCAGCGCTTTCGATAGTGGCGCCACTGCCGGGCGCCGCCCGGTGGGTCATGCCGCTGCTCCGTAGGCACGGCGGCCTCCTCGACCAGCGGCTGCAACGTCGCAATCTGCGCCCTCAGGCGACCGGAGACGCTCTTTGCGAAGGCGCGATCGAGGCGTCCCAGCGGGACGGATTCGAACAGGTGGCCCCAGGAGGCGGTCCAGCGCTCCAGCTCGATCCCCGGTCCGAGTGCGTGCTTGATTTCGACGATGCGCGCGTCGAAATAGGCGAGGTATGCCAGGGTGCTGGCGGGGCCGTCCTCGAAGTGCAGTCCGATCTCAACGCGGCCGCGGGCACCGTCAGTCCAGACTTCGTAGTGGACGCGCTCATTGCCGTAATCGATCTTGAGCAGCATGGTATTGGCGCGGTGGCGGAATTCGGAAAGTTCGGCGGGCAGATCCTTCCTTACCTCGGCCACAATGGCGGCGAAGAAATCGCGGCGATTGAGGCTGGCATTGGACCGACTCGACATCAGCATGGCGCTCGTTCACGCGGGACGGCTCAATCTCGGAGGGGCTGGCACGTACCCTGCAATGGCTCCTGGCGTGAGTGTAGCGGCACGCGGGATCCCGGTCCGCCGCCCATTTCGCCTCCAGCCCAGAGGCGGGGTACAATAGCGGAAAGAGCTACCCACCCAGTCCGCGCCGTTCGCCAGGACGACAACGCGGCTTTCTCGAGAATGTCGCGTTGGAGCGTAAAGATGTCGCCAAGCCCAGCCACCCCCAAGTCGTTCGGTGAGAAACTCGCGGATCTGCTCGACCGCCTCATTGGCGGTCTGGCGCAACCCCTGCGTCCGGTCCCCGTCCCGGTCCCGGTCCCCGTACGCCGTCCCGACGCGGCCCGCCTGCCCAGAACCCGCCGCTAGCACACTTCCGCCCCGTTCCGTGTAACATTTCCTTGCCACGCACGCCGAGAGGCCGTGCCGTGGCTCCGTGTGTGTCCGATCGAACGTGGCCGCGAGCGCGACGCCGACGAGTTCCCATTCGGCCGGTCGTCGTGTCGCGGAAAATCCGGAATGTGCCTCCGGTGCGCGGCCCTGAGCATGAGGTGGTTAGTCGATATGGAAGGCCAGACGGCGAGCACGCTGACCGTTGGCGTGCCGCGCGAAACCGCCCCCGGAGAGCGGCGCGTGGCGATGACCCCCGACACGGTGAAACGCCTCACCGCCAGCGGCGTCGTCGTCCGGGTCGAGAGCGGCGCGGGACTGGCCTCCGGCCACAGCGACGACGCCTACGTCGCCGCCGGGGCGACCATCGTGCCGGACAGGCAACAAGCGTTCGACAATCAGGTCGTCATCAAGGTGCAGAAACCGGACGCTGGCGAGGCCGCTCTGCTTCGCCCCGGTGCGACCCTTGTCGCGCAATTGCAGCCGATGTCCAACCTCGACTTGATGCGCGATTTCGCGGCGCGGGACATCACCGCCTTCAGCATGGACGCCATCCCGCGCACCACGCGCGCCCAGTCGATGGATGTCCTCTCTTCGCAGGCAACGGTGGCCGGCTACAAGGCGGTGTTGATGGCCGCCGATACGCTGCCCAAGTTCTTCCCGATGCTGACCACCGCCGCCGGCTCGATCGTGCCGGCCAAGGTGCTGATCGTCGGCGCGGGGGTGGCCGGGTTGCAGGCCATCGCCACCGCCCGTCGCCTCGGCGCCGTCGTCGAGGCGTATGACACGCGGCCGGTAGTGAAGGAGCAGGTGGAAAGCCTGGGCGCCAAGTTCGTCGATATCCCGGTCGACACCAGCGACACCCAGACAGCCGGCGGCTATGCCAAGGAGGTGTCCGCCGAAACCTTGCGCAAGCAGCAGGAGGTGCTCTCCGATCACGCGGCCAAATCCGACGTGGTGATCACCACCGCGGCGGTGCCCGGCCGCGCCGCCCCGCGGCTGATCTCGAAAGAGACGGTCGAGCGCATGCGCCCCGGATCGGTGATCGTCGATCTCGCCGCGGAAACGGGCGGCAACGTGGAGCTGACCAAGGCGGGCGAAACCGTTGAGCACAATGGCGTGATCATCCTTGGCCAGCTCAATTTGCCCAGCACCATGCCGGTCCACGCCAGCCAGATGTACGCCAAGAACATCCAGAATCTGCTCGATCTGCTCATCAAGGATGGCGCGTTCGAGCCCGACTACGAGGATGAGATCGTCAAGGGCACTGTCATCACTCGCGGCGGCGACATCGTTCACGAGATGACCAGGCAGCGGTTGGCCGAGTCGGGCGCACCCGCGGCAGTGGCAGCACCGGCGCAAAGCGCGCAGAAACGCGTCTCGGCCGCGGGCAGCGTGCCATCCGCGAGCGCAAACGGCGGGGATGCCTCGACCGAGGCGACGAGCGAGGCAGAAGGGCTCGCCGTTCCTGTGGGCGCCGTCGCCGGCGATGGCTCGCCGGACTGCCCGGCCAATTACCCCATCAAGGGGAACGCGTCGTCGGCCATCTTCCATGAACCGGACAGCGCGTCGTACGGCCGCACCATCCCGGAGTTCTGTTTCAACTCGGTCGAAGCCGCCGAAGCCGCGGGCTTCCGGGCCTCCCGGGCATAGGAGAAAGGTGACGATGCTGGCGCCAATACCGGGTTTCCTGCTGATGCAGGTCACCACTGACACCGTGCAATCGACGCTAGCGAAAACGCGACAGTGATCCTGCTGACGATCTACGTGCTGTTGCTGGCGATCTTTCTCGGGTTCGAGTTGATCGGGCGCGTGCCGGCCACGCTGCACACGCCGCTGATGTCCGGCACCAACGCCATCCACGGCATCGTGGTGCTCGGCGCGATGATCATCCTGGGCAGCATCGAGGGGTCGTCGCTGCTCGACAATGTGCTGAAGGTGCTGGCCTTCCTCGCCGTGGTGCTCGGCGCGGCCAACGTCTTCGGCGGGTTCGTGGTGACCGACCGCATGCTGGAGATGTTCAAGCGCAAGCCCGCGGCAGGGAAGGGCACGGGGGCGGGAGGCCGATAATGGACTGGATTCAGGAATAACGTCGTATTGCTCATCAACATCGCCTATCTGGTCGCGGCGGTCTGCTTCATCATCGGTCTGAAGCTGCTCAGCTCGCCGGCAACCGCGCGGCGGGGGAATCAGATCGCCGCCGTCGGCATGGCCATTGCCCTCGTCGCCACGCTGTTCATGCCCGGCATGCAGAACCTGCCGCTGATTCTCATCGGTCTCGCCATCGGCGCGGTGCTGTCGGCCTTCGCGGCGCGGCGGGTGAAGATGACGGCCATGCCGCAGATGGTGGCCATCTTCAACGGCATGGGCGGCGCCACGGCGGCACTCGTCTCGCTGGTCGAGTTTCAGCACAAAGCCGACATCGGGCGCGGCGAGATCGTCTCCATCGTGCTGGGCGTCATCATCGGCTGCATCTCCTTCTCCGGCAGCATGATCGCCTTCGGCAAGCTGCAGGAGCTCATCTCCGGCCGGCCGATCTCCTACCCCTCGCAGCAGCAGGTCAACGCCATCATCGGCGTGGCGGTGCTCGCCCTCGGCGCATTGGTGGTCGTCCTCGAGCAGGGCGGGCTGAGCCACCTGCTCATCGTGGCGCTCTTCATTGCCGCCCTGGTGCTCGGCGCGCTGATCGTGCTGCCCATCGGCGGGGCGGATATGCCGGTCGTCATCGCGGTGCTCAACTCGATGACGGGCGTAGCGGCGGCGCTGACCGGCTTCGTGCTCAACAACCAGGCGCTGATCATCGCCGGCATCCTCGTCGGCGCCTCGGGCGCGTTCCTGACCTTGCTCATGGCGAAGGCCATGAACCGCTCGGTCACCAACGTCCTCTTCGGGGCCTGGGGCGCGGCCGCGACCGGCACCGGTGGCGCCAGCGGCGCAGCGCCCGAGCTGCCGATGCGCGAGACGGACCCAGACGCCGCCGCGGTGCCGCTGGCCTACGCCGACAAGGTCATCATCGTGCCGGGCTACGGTCTGGCCGTGGCCCAGGCCCAGCACGCGGTGCGCGAGCTGGCCGAATCGCTGCAGGATCGCGGTGTCGACGTGCGCTACGCCATCCATCCGGTGGCTGGCCGCATGCCGGGCCACATGAACGTGCTGCTGGCCGAGGCCAACGTGCCCTACGACGAACTGTTCGAGATGGAGCAGATCAACGACGACTTCTCCAACACCGACGTGGCTATCGTCGTCGGCGCCAACGACGTGACCAATCCGGCGGCGCGCGACGACCCGTCCAGCCCGATCTACGGCATGCCGATCCTCAACGTCGACCAGGCCAAGCAGATCTACGTGCTCAAGCGCGGGCGCGGCGCAGGGTTCGCCGGGATCGAGAACATGCTTTTCCACGACCCGAAGACGGCCATGCTCTTCGGCGACGCCAAGGATTCGCTGAGCAAGCTGAACACGGCGGTGCGGGAGGCGTAGGACGCGAGTCGAGGGGTCGAGGGGTCGAGGAGTTGAGAAGACCGCGCCTATGGGGGTGACGCCAACGTCGAGACAAGCGACGCCCTCCGTTCATCTCGACCCCTCGACCCCTCGACTGGAGGCTCCATGTCCACCGATACCAACAAGGCCATCATCCGCGACTTCTTCGCGCAAGTCTGGAATGCGGGGGATGAGGCGGCGATCGAGCGGTTCATCGCCGAGGACGCGGCGGGGAATGATCCCGATTTCGGCATCGGCCGCGAGGGGTTCACGCGGCAGTGGCGCAGGTGGCGGGAGGCGTTCCCGGATCTGCACTTTCAGGTCGAGGAGTTGGTCGCCGAGGGGGATACCGTCGTCTCTCGCTGGACACTGACGGGGACGCACACGGGGCCGTTTCTGGGCATTGCTCCTACCGGGCGATCCATCCGCGTAGGCGGGATGAGTCTGGATCATCTGCAGGACGGCCTGCTTATCTCCGGGTTCGATGGCTGGGACAACCTCGGCCTGCGCCAGCAACTCGGCGCGATCCCGGATGATCCGAAAGATTGAATCGTTACGGCTGGAGGAATCGCCTGACGGCAGCACCATAGAGCATGATTGCCGGCGCGGTGCGCCTGCTGGGCGGGGGTCCGTGAGCCGGCGCGCGAGGCCTGATCCCAGGCTTCGACAGCCGACTTCATCGCAGCGGGTGGAGTTCGAAGACGCGTCGACCCTCGGCGGCTTCCACAGGATCGTCGAGATCGACCTGATCGAAGGTGCGAATAAACCAGACCCCGAACGGGATGCGCCGGGCGAGCGGACCAAGGATGTCGCGAAAGAACGCGACGCGCTGGGTCGGGTCCAGCTCGGTCGCCGTGACCTCCTCTTTCCGACGGCGCACCGTGATGGTCGCGCGGCCGGCCGCGCGCAGATTGCGCACCCACTGCACGTCGCCCCAGGGGGCCCAGACCCAACGCCTGCCCGAGACCTCGATGATGGCCACGGGCGTGGTGCGAGGCAGGCCGCTCTTGCGGCCGCGAATGGTGAGGAGCCCCCTAGAGCCCATGGGAAGGCCGGTGGCCAAGAGCAGCTTGGCGATCGGGCCCCAAACCGTGACCCACCATGGTGCGGCTGCAGCGATGCCAATTCGAGCGTTCATTCGCGTAGCTCCTTCTTCGTCGATCAGTTCGCGGCGCCACACGGGTGACCCGCAAACGGAGTTCCACACAGGAGACGCGCAAGCGGACGCGGACGTGACAGCCGTCTGAAGGACGCGAACGCTCAGCGAGCGCCCCCGGTGAGATCCAACCGGCCAAGTTGGTCCGGATCGGCAAGCGCGTCGATCACGACGATCCTCCCGCCCTTGACCGTCAAGGCCACGATCGCAAAGGTCTCCCGTCGGGCGCCCACGCGACGGCGCCGGGTATCCCGTTCACGAGGATCCGAGTCGACGTTTCACTGAGGCGCCGACCCACGCCGCCGCTCCGTGGGCCAGAGACAAGTTCACTTTGTGTAAACCAGGCGACGGTTCCACTGCCGGAGGAGCCAGACGTGGTCTGGGGCATGATGCCCTCGGCCGGTTTGCCAAATCGGCAGCGGCGGGCACGGCCTAGCCGATGATCTTCCAGTAGGAGTCCTTGCGGGCGATCAGGCCGTCGCGGAACTCCCAGAGGTCGCAGCCGCGCACGGCGATGCGTTCGCCTGCCGCTGTCGTGCCGGTCAGCAGCCACTCGGAGACGCCGCGGTCCCCGCAGACAAAGTGCCGGTCCTCGGAGTAGCGGACGTCGGGAATACCCGCGAAACGCGCCGCGAGGCCTTCGCGGACCGCGGCCTTACCGACGTAGCGGCTCCCCCACGGGTCCGCCCCGCGCGGCATCTCGAGGACGGCGTCTTCAGCGAAGTAGGCCATGATCGCGTCGAGGTCGTGGCGGTTGAACGCGTCCATGACCTGTTCCATTGTGGCGACCGTCACTGCTTGCGCGCTCGTCATGGTTATCCCCCTTCGACGATAGCGAACGAACCCGGAATCGGCTGTGCCCGGCTGGGCCAACGTACTGGTAGCCGAGCAGCCATCAAGCCCCAAGAGAACGCATTGACAGACACGCCATATGTGGGCGGTCATGACGTTCTGAAGCCTTGCCGAGACCCGCTCGGACGTAGGGGCAACGCCTGCGTCGCCCGGCGGCCCAGAGGGCCACAACGTCGATTTCGGGCCTGTGCTGTCGGCCTGCGGCCGACCGGGCGACGCAGGCGTCGCCCCTACAGGCCGGTCGCCGCTCCAAGGTGTCGTGGCCACCCACTTTAGCGCGCCGTCGCGGCCCGGCCGAGCGCCTCGATGCCCTCGACGTCGTCCAGGTCGTCGATCCATTGCAGCATGATGCCCTGGACGCCGGCGGCTTCCAACTCGCGCAATTGGTCCGGGATCTCCGAGGCGGTGCCGACGATCCGCCCCGCCGCCCGCAGTTCGTCGGCGCTTTCACCGTTTAGCCGCTGGGCGAGTTGGTCTTCGTCCTTGCCGAAGATGACACGTGTCATCACCGTGCGCTTGACGTCGGCGGGGTTTCGGCCTTCCTGGCGCAGGAGGTCGTCCAGCAAGGAGGTTCGTTCGCGGAAGCCGTCGGGGTCGAGGGAGACGCCGTTCCACTCGTCGGCGAAGCGGGCGGCCAGCGGTAGCGTGCGGCGGGGGCCGTTGCCACCGACGACGATGGGCAGCTTGCCGAAGCTGACCGGGTTTGGCACGAACTCGGCCCCGTCCAGCTCGTAGAACTCGCCGGAGAAGGAGACCGGGCCTTCATCACGCACCAGCCGCGTGACGACCTCCAGGGCCTCCGTGAATCGCCGGAAGCGGGCGTCGATGCCGAGCAGGTCGAAGCCGAGCTCCTCGTGCTCGCGCTCGTTCCACCCCGCACCGAGTCCCAGGCGCAACCGGCCGGGCGCCAGGGCGTGGATGGCCGCGGCCTGCCAGGCCATGATCCGCGGGTCGCGGAACGAGACCGGCGCCACCATCGGGCCGAAGGTGATGCGCGATGGTGTGCGACGCCACCCAGGTCAGCGAGGTCCACGTCTCCAGGGCGTCCTGGTGCGGTCCCTTCGGTTCCGTGAAATGGTCGGAGCGATAGAGCCCGTCGTAGCCGGCCGCTTCCACGGCGAGCGCGATGCGCTGCCAACGCGGCCAGGTGACGCCCATCTGGCCTTCGATCATCAGGTTGACGTCGATCACGCGGCGTTCGTCCTTCCGTTTCGAGTTCGAGTGTCGGGTGTCGGGTGTCGAGTGACAAGTATCGTGAACCCGTACCCAGCACCCCTACTCGTACTGCAACAGGCTCGTCACCGGATAGCGGGCCAACCGCTCGCGGCCGCCGAGGCCGGTCAGCTCGATGAGCACCGCGATTCCGGCGACCTCGGCGCCCAGGCGCTCGACCAGCTCCGCGGTGGCCGCCGCCGTGCCGCCGGTCGCCAGCACGTCGTCGATGACGAGGACGCGCTGGGCAGGGGCGAAGGCGTCGGTGTGGACCTCGACGGTATTGGTGCCGTATTCCAGGGCATAATCGGCACGCTCCGTCTCCCGCGGCAGGCGGCCGAGTTTGCGCACCGGCACCATGCCCACGCCCAGCGCGTAGGCCACCGGGGCGCCGAGGATGAAGCCGCGGCTCTCGATCCCGACGACCACGTCGATGTCCGGGTAGGCCCGCGCCAGCACGTCGACCGCCAGCCGCAGCGCATCGCCATTGCCCAGCAGCGGGGTGATGTCCCGAAACAGGATGCCGGCCTGGGGAAAATCGGGGACATCGCGCACGAGCGCCGCCAATGAGGCGGCCGCATCCTGATCCATTGGTCCGGATCAAGGTCAGCCACGCCTTACCTCACCGCGCGTCGCGATCTCGTCTTGCACCGCTGACTTATAGCAGCAAGGGACAGGGCATGGTCAAGCCCGTGGGCTCGTGCTTCACTGATGAGGAGCGGCGCCTGAACACGGCGAGCTTCGACAACAGCGGCATGGTGGGTGACGCCGTTCACTCTCGCACGAACCGTGCACATCTGCCTTATCAGACACTATCGTTCCCCGAATCCGGGTGATAGACTGCGGGTACGTGGCGGATGCCGCGGCCGGCGCTCCCGCGTGCGCCGGGAACAGCACGGTGATTCGCGAATTGGGGCGCGGAGCCGTGGCAGAGGGGGTCGGTATGAGTCAACGAGACTTGACGCAGCCGAGGGGCGGCGTTTGGTCAAGCGGCGCTCGCGGCGGGCAGCATGGCGTTCGAACTGGCCAAGAAATGGTGGGTGCTGCTCATCCGGGGCATCCTGCTCATCATTCTCGGCATCCTTGCCTTTCTCAGCCCGCTCGACAGTGGTCATCTTCATCGGCGTGACGATGCTGCTCGACGGCATCTCCATGCTGTTCGCCGGATTCAGCGATCAGCCAGAGGGCCAGAGCCGCTGGCCGCTGACTCATCATCGGGGTTCTGGGTCTCCTGGCGGGAATCATCGTGCCTTGGAACCCGGCGCTGGGCGGGATCACCCTGGTGTAGGTCGTTGCGGCATGGGCCGTGGTCATTGGCATCCTGGAGATCATCCAGGCCATCCGGCTCCGCGAGGAGATCGACAACGAGTGGTGGCTGATCATCACCGGCGTTCTGGCGGTCATCTTCGGCCTGTTGGTGTTCACCAACGGGCTAGAAGGCGCCATCGCCGGCGGCATCGCCATCTCCTGGGTCTTCGCCATCTTCGCCATTTTGGCGGGAATCCTCTCCATCCTCCTTGCCTTCCGCGTTCGTGACTTCGGCACGAAGATCGGAGCCGTCACCTAGACCGAACGGATTTGATCGTCGCGGATTGCCCGGGGCACGGCGCCAGCGCCGTGCCCCGGCGGCGTTTGGCCAGGTCAACCACAGCACGTACGGTGTCCCGAACACCGTGGTGTTCCGAGTGTCAGCGCTGGATCTCGGGCCTCGCGCTCGCCCGCGACCTGAGCCGAGATGCTTCACCGCGTTCAGCATGACACCGGACGAGGTTGCCGAGCACGGACTGTGGCGCTGGCCGTGTTACGGTACAGTGGAGCGATGCTTGCCAACCGCGACGAGCGGTTGACCGCCAAGGAGTGAGTGCCGCCATGACCGACAAGCCCATGATCGCCTTCATCGCCACCTACGACGAGGTCGCCGATGCCCGGCAGGACTACGAGGAGGTCAAGCAGGCGCACGGCAAGGGTTTCATCGGGCACTACGACGCCGCCATCGTCTGGAAGAACGACAAAGGCAAGGTCGAGATCGATTCCGTCAGCAACGAGGCGAGCAAGAAATGGCTGCTGGCCGGTCTGGGCGCCGGGGCAGTGATCGGGCTCATCTTCCCACCCTCGATCTTGGCCACCTCGGCGATCGGGGCGCTCAGCGGGGCGATCATCGGCAAGTTCCGGGACGGTCTCCCGCAGGACGACCTGGAGCAGATCGGCGAGGCGCTCACCGGCGACAACGCGGCGCTGGTGGTGGTGGCCGAAGATCGCGTGGCTGCCGCGCTGGAGGCGATTGGCGCCACACTCGACGCCTCGAACAAACAGATCGAAACGGTGCTCAGCGCGGACGCCGCCGTCGCCGCCGAGCAGCTTCAGGCGGCGATAACCGAGGCGCATGCCCAGCTCGATGACCTGACCCGGCAGGACGAGGAACGGGCTCGGCAGTGAGACCTGAGATCGTGCTCCGCTAGTGGGCAGCGATTGCCAATGACCGAACCGGTTCCGCCAATCGAGACGCCGCGCCGAGACGTATGGCCCCGCCTCCGACAACGGACGCGGCAGCGTCCTCCCGAACTGCCGTGGCGCTCGCCGCCGTCATCTGGCGCCGGGCAGGCCGAAATCGCGGCCGAAGCGACCAACGGGGATCGACCGGAACCGCCCGAGACGGGGCCGGCCCTACCGGTACGGGGAAGTCCGCGCGCCAGGCGCCCCAGAGCACATCGCCGCGCAAATCACCTTCGACCGCCGCTCCCGGGTCACGGCACCGGCGCCCATCCCCGCGTCGGTCGTGGCCGAACCAGCCACGGCCGAGGCGGCAGCGGCCGCCTCACCAGCGGACACGCAATCAGAACTGCGCAACTGGGTGAAGGACAACGCCACGCTGCTCTCCAACGCCAGTCTGCTCATCAGCATCTCGGCGCTGGCGCTGAATCTGCTGCCGGAGACGGGGTTTCTCGATCCGTACATCAAGGCGCTCATCTTCGGCGCCGCGCTGCTGTTGCTGATCGAGATGCACCACCAGTGGCCGGACGATCTGCAACTGCACATGTTCCGCCCCACCTCACTCCCGCAGAACCATTCCTGGCGCATGGTGGCGTTCGCGTTCATCATGCAGGTGGCGACGCTCGTCTTTGCCGTGTGGGCGACGCTGACCACCCCCCTGATCCTGATTCCGCTCACGGCGCTGGGCGTCGTCGTGGGTTTCGGCAGTGGTATTTTCGCCGGTATCGCGGCCTCTTTGCCCGCGGCTTCGGCATCGTCGCCCTGGTCGCCGTTCTGCTGCTCAGCGAACTGCTGATGGTGATCGTCTGGGCAGTCATCACCGGCGAGCAGGTGACCATCGAGTTGTGGACGGATGAACGTCAGGGCCTCACTCTCGTGATGGGCCCCGACCCGACCGAGCCCTGAGGCTTGCGCACCGCTGCCCAGACACGGCCTATGCTTGTCGCGAATAGATGGCGGGCTGAGGTTCGACGTTTGCGAACATACGTGCGGCGCCATTCCTGACCTCGGGGTGCGCCGATGCACCCTACATGGAAGGACGTCGGTGGTCTTCGCATGACTGGCTTTAACTGCGTCCTGATCCCGCTCGACGGGTCGCAGCGGGCCGAGGCGGCTCTGAGTTGGGTCCGGGTGCTCAACGCACAGCGTATCCGCTTGCTCCGCGTCTGGCCCGAGGGAAATGACGACGAAAGCGCCGTGGCCCACGAGTACCTGACAGCAGCCGCGGCGCGCTCGTGTCCGCCTGGGGCCACCGTCGACATCCGCGTCGTCGCCGGCGACCCAGCCGAGCGCATCGTCGCCGAGGCGGCCGAAACGGACCTGATCGTGATGTCCACCCAGGGGGCCGGCGACGGGGGCCGGCGGCTCTTCGGTAGTGTCGCCGACCGGGTTTCGCGACATGCCCCAGTCCCGACCTTGCTCTTGCGCGGCGGACGCGCCCCGGTCCCTACGGCGCCCTTACAGCGGATCGTCGTGCCGCTCGACGGCTCGCCCACCGCCGAGCGCGCTCTGCCGATGGGGGCGAAACTGGCCGGCATGCTCGACGCACCCGTTCACCTCGTCTCCGTCCACGAACCTGCGTCCGGCGAACGCAGCGACCTCACCGGTCAGAGGCAGGCGGCCACGGACGACGCGCGTCTCGACGACGTCCGGGCCTACCTCGACCGTGAGGCCGCGGCCGTGCGGGCACGGGACGTCAGCGCGTCGACCGAGGTCCGCGCGGGCGCACCCGACGCGGAACTGCTGGCGACCGTGGGCCCCGGTGATCTGCTCGTCATTACCACGCATGGCCGGGGTGCGGCCCGCCGCTGGAAGATTGGGCGGGTGGCGGAAAAGCTCTTGCGCCATGCCGCCGCGCCGATCGTGATGATCCGCGCCGACGGCGACTAACGATGGCGCCCATCGATCAGGGCGAACAGGTCGTCTGCGGATGCCGACGCGAGTCGGCGCACCCATGGCGAAACGCCGCGCTCGGCTTCAGACTCCGCGCACGCGGGGGTGGCGCGCTGCCGGCCACCGACCCTCACCCCAACCCCTCTCCCATTGCGATGGGAGAGGGGCATTCGCCGCCGAAACGGGCCGCTTCCAGGCGCTACCTCCCCTTGGCAGTGCGCACGGGGAGAAGGAAGCTCGTCCCTGTGGCGGCGGCCAAAATCGCCCCTCTCCCATCACATTGGGAGAGGGGTTGGGGTGAGGGTCGTTCGGTGCGGACCGGCCGCCGTTCTGGTGCTCGTCTCCCGCACTCTTGCTCCCACAGCGGAGCATTCTGGCGCCTGCGGCTCGTACTTTCGATCGTCATCCTCATACTCGTCAACTGGTCACCGCTCATGGCGGTCGCCCGACAGGGAACGCCGGCGGCTGAGCCGTCGGGCACTGCGGCCCCCGATTGCCGCGCCCGCCCGGTGAGTCCGGCAGAACTGGTCGCCATCCTGCGCCAACCGGTGCCGGAGGACCCGGATGCGGAAAACCCCAGGGGCGACGCGGTGCCCCCGGCCGAGCGCGCCGCCGTCGGGGAGCTGGTCGGCGACTGGGCTTCGTGCCTGGCCTCCGGGAATGTGCCCGGCATGCTTGGACTCTTCACCCCGGACGGTATCCGTCGCTTGCTTGGGGAGCGCGCTCCGGTGGTTGGCGGGCCGTCCGGGGTGCGTATCGCCGTTCTCAACGTGGCGAATGTCGAGCGCTTGCGGGACGGCCGCATCGCGGCGTGGGTCGATATCGATCCCTCGGGAGCGGGGACCGCGCCACCGGAAAGGCTCATCCTCATTCGCCGAGCAGGGGGGCGAGGGCGGCGGGTGGCGCATCGACCATCTGCGCGCGCCCGAGGGACCGGTCGGCGCGGCGGGCGCCGTCAATGTCGACCCGTTCGCCGCCGAACGCCCACTCCTGCGCCGGCCCATCGCGCCCGGATCCTCGGTGCCGATCCAGGCTCCCGGGCCGACCGTGCCGATGCTCGGGGCTGATGTTGCCCGCACCGGTATCCAGCTCGGTCCCGCGCCCGGCGAAGCCCCGGTCGAGCTGTGGCAGACGCCGGCGGGGTGGCACTCCGACGCCCAACCGATCGCCGCGCGCGGACTGGTGACCTTCGGCGGATTCTCCCTCGGGGAGCGTCTTCCGCTGCTGGTCGCCGTCGATGCGGCCACCGGCGGCGTGCGCTGGCAAACTACTGCACCGGTCGCCTGGGCCACCTTTCCCGCCGACGCCCGCGCTGGGCGGCGACATCCTCTTTGCGCCCGTGGAAGCGCCGGTGGCCGGGGTGATGGCCGTGGCTGCCGCCACCGGGGAGCCGCTCTGGTTCGCGCCGTTCGGCTTCACCTCGGTCACGGCCCCGGCGGTCGATGCCGACGCCGTCTACGTCGCGGGGTGGGGCGTGCGCAACGCGCGCGACCGGAGCGTGAACGACACCGCTGGGGCGGTATTCGCGCTCGACCAGCGAACCGGCCGCGAACGATGGCGCTTTCTGGACGCGGCCCGCTTCGGCACGGTCTCCGTCGGACCCGAGACGGTCTACGTCTCCAGCGAACGCGGGCTCTACGCGCTCGATCGGGCCAACGGCCGCAAGCGCTGGCAGGCGCGGTTTTCGCCGGGTGTGGGCGAGACGGCGGTCGTCGCCAGGGACACGGTCGTCTTTGCCGGACTGGAGATCACCACCGGGCGAACCGGCGTCTTCGCGCTCGACGCCGCCAGCGGCGCGCTGCGCTGGCGAACGGATCTCCCGGCCTCGACCGGGACGCGGGCCGGCGCCGCGGCCGCGAACGACGCGGTCTACATCTCCTGGTGGAGCGCCTCCGACGACGACTCCGGGGGCGGCACGCCGACCCTGCGCGCCTACGACCTGGAAACCGGGCAGGAGCGCTGGGTGTTCGCGGCGAACGGCGACGGTCCCGCGGCGGAACCGGTCGGCACGGGCTCGATCTCGGCTCCCGTCGTGGTGGGGCAGTCCGTGCTCGTCGGGGTGGCGGTGCGCGTGCCCGCGTCCGGCGTAACCGGGAACGCCGACGGACTTTATGCCGTTGACAGCATGACCGGACGTTTGCGCTGGCGCTCTGTCGGCAACGATCCGATTCGCTCGGCGGCGGCGGTTCTCGACGGCGTGGCCTACGCCATGGGCGGGCTACGCGCGCGGGGCGGAGCGACTGGCGGTAATCTACTGGCGTTCGGCGCCGAGTAGCGCGACGCACGAAATGCATCCTCGGCGCACGATGACGCGCCGGTCATTCGAGACACGAGATTCCTCTCGTTCCTCGGAATGACACGGAAGTCGCACCAGGACGGAGACCACCGATGCCGGTGCAAGAGCACGACCTCGCTGATGAGGAAGGTGATCGCCCAGCTCCGCAAGCGCGCCAACGTCGTGACGCTTTCCGACTCAACCGGGGCAGCATTGACGGGGCGCGAGACGCTTCTGCGCGCGCTGGTGCTGCGCCGCCTGCTGCGGCGCACGGCTCCGGCGGATGAACGCGCCGTCGGGATCCTGTTGCCGCCGACCGTTGCCGCGGCGGTGACCAACCTGGCGCTCGCCCTCGACCGGCGAGTGGCGGTCAACCTGAACTACAGCCTGTCGGAGGAGCTGGTCCAGTACTCCATTGCCGAGGCCGGCGTGCGCCGGGTGATCACCTCGCGCGCCTTCCTGGAGCGCATGCCGCTCGATCTCGGCGGTGTCGAGACGGTGATCCTGGAGGATCTGGCGCCGCGAGCGGCACGTTCTGGACAAGGCGGTGGCCGCGCTGCAATCGGTCCTCCCCATCCCCATCATGGAGCGGGTGCTCGGTATCCACGACATCCCCGAGGACGAGCTGATGACGATCATCTTCACCTCGGGGTCGACCGGGAAACCCAAAGGAGTGATGCTCCCCTGGCGCAGCATCGAGGCCAACACGGGTATGGTGGACGCCCTGCTCCGGCTGCGGCCCGACGACGTCATGCTCGGCGTGCTCCCCTTCTTCCACACCTTCGGCTACACGATCACCCTCTGGACCATGCTGGCGATGGGCTTCGGCGCGGTCTTCCACACCAACCCGCTGGAAGTGCCGCGTCGTCGGCCGGCTGATGCGCGAGCGCGGGGTCACCATCGTGCTCGGCACGCCGACCTTGCTGCGGGCGTACATGCGCCGTCTCGCGCCGGAGGATTTCGCCACGGTCGAGATCGTGGCGGCGGGCTCGGAGCGGCTTCCGGCGGCCGTCATCGACGAGTTCGAGAGCCAAAATCGGCATTCGCCCCTTCCAGGGGTACGGCGCGACCGAGCTGGGTCCCGATCGTCTCGGCCAACGTCCCCGCCTCCCGGGCCCTGGGCGATCCGGCGCGCCGTGCTGCGCGAGGGGACGGTCGGCCGACCCGCGCGCGGGGTGCGGGTCCAGGTGCGCGACCCGGAAACGGGTCAGGTGCTGGGGCCGGGCGAGCGCGGCGTGCTGTGGGTTACCGGGCCACACGTAATGCTCGGCTACCTGAACCGGCCGGAGCTGACCGAGCAGGTGGTAGTCGACGGCTGGTACAACACCGGCGACATCGTGACCATCGACGAGGACGGGTTCATCACCATCGTCGGGCGCGAGAGCCGCTTCGCCAAGATAGGCGGCGAGCAGGTGCCCTTTGGCGTCATCGAGGAGGCGCTGGCGACCCTCACCGGCGGCAGCGAGGACGGCGCGCCGCAAGCGGTAGTGACCGCCGTGCCGGACGAGGCTACCGGGGAGCGGCTCGTCGTCGTCCACACGGAGCTGGAGGCGAGCCCGGAAGACCTGATCAAGGGCATGGCGGAGCAGGGTCTGCCGCGCCTCTTTCTGCCCGCGCCGGTCGATTTTCACGAGATCGCCGAGATGCCCCTGATTGGGATTGGCAAGGTCGATCTGGAGGAGATCAACCGGATTGCACGGGAGGCAACGGTGGCGCGACGGGCGAAGGCGAAGGCGTGAGCGGTTGTCAGACGGGACCATTGCTGGCCCCGCGCCTGGCCCTGAAGGACCAGGCTGACTGAACGGGTAAGCACCCTGAAGGGCGCTGGAGCGGGATGGGAAGGGGAGTGGTATTAGCTGTATGGCCGAAGCGGTGACGTTTCCGGACGGTTGGGTGTGGGGCGCGGCGACGGCGGCGTTTCAGATCGAAGGGGCGGTGCGGGAAGGGGGGCGGGGGGTCTCGATCTGGGACACCTTCAGCCACTCGCCTGGCAAAATCGCCAATGGCGATACCGGCGACGTGGCATGCGATCACTACCACCGATTTCCTGAGGATATCGCGCTGATGCGCGAGCTGGGGTTGGGCGGGTATCGGTTTTCCATCGCCTGGCCGCGCATTTTCCCGACGGGATCGGGGCGACCCAACGCGGAGGGGCTCGATTTCTACCGCCGGCTCATCGACGAGTTGCACGCCGCCGGGATCACGCCGTACGTGACTCTCTACCACTGGGATCTACCGCAGGCGTTGCAGGACCGGGGCGGTTGGGGGAACCGCGACACGGCGCTCCGCTTCGGCGAGTACGCGCACACCGTGATCACCGCGCTGGGCTCCGGCGTGCGGCACTGGTTCACTATCAACGAGCCGTGGGTGGCCGCCTTCCTCGGCCACTGGATGGGGGATCACGCCCCCGGCGCGCGCGATCTCCGTCTCGCGCTGCTGGCCGCGCACAACCTGCTGCTGGCGCACGGCGAGGGGATGTCGGCGCTCCGCTCGGAGATGCGGCCTGGGGACGAAGCCGGGATCGCACTCAACCTGGCCCCCTGCCAGCCGGCCGGGGACAGCAACGCCGACCTGGAAGCCGCCGAGCGGGGCGACGGCTTCATGAACCGGTGGTTCCTCGACGCACTCTACCGCGGCAAGTACCCCGAGGACATGGTTCGGCTCTATGGCGATGCCATGCCGGAAATCGCCCCCGGCGACATGGACCTCATCACCCAGCCGACCGACGTGCTGGGCATCAACTACTACACCCGCTCCCTCCTCGCCTACGACGCGCGGGCGCTCCCGTTGCAGACCCGGCGCGTGGTCCCACCGGACGCCCCGGTCACCGCCATGGGCTGGGAGGTTTACCCGGAGGGGCTCTATCAGGTGCTGGCGCGGGTTCACGCCGACTATGGCCCGAGCCGGATGCTGGTCACGGAAAACGGCGCTGCCTTCGACGATGTCGTCGTGGATGGATACGTCGATGACGCCGACCGCGAGTCCTTCCTGCGGGAGCATCTCCTGCAGGCATACCGGGCGGTCGAGGAGGGGGTGCCGCTCGGCGGGTATTTCGTCTGGTCGCTGCTCGACAACTTCGAGTGGGCCTGGGGATACGGCACGCGTTTCGGGGTGATTTACGTCGACTACGCGACCCAGGAGCGCATCGTCAAACGGAGCGGGCGCTGGTATGCGGAGGTGACGAGGGAGAATCGGGTGACGGGGTGATGGGTGTCGGGTGTCGGGATTCGCCGATCCCGTCACCCGCCACCCGTGGCCTATCACCCTTCGATTTCCACGCCCTGCTTTTTCGCCGCTGCCTTGATCTTGTTCTTGATGGTTGTCATCTCGTCGGCGTCGTATTTGGCGGCGTTGTCTTTGTGGTTGATGTAGCTCCAAGCGGCGCGGACGTGCTCCGGGGTGTCGATCGGGTACTTGTGGTTCGTTTCGTCGGCGAACTGGACGTCGCCGTACTCGCGCAACCCCTCTTTGGGGCTGACGTCCTCGCGCCGTTCGATCTTCGGGGACATAGGCGTCTCCTTTCAGACTGAATCCCTTTTGCGTCCGTGGCGCAAGAGACATGCCATCAAGCAAGTCAGGGGTGCCGGGGGCGCGACTCCGCGGGCCAACCGCACTGCCGTACCGACTCTGGCAGTTGCCAGCAGAATTCCTGCCTCACGCTGGGCGCAACCCGGCTTCGATCCCGTTAGACTGATTGGCGGCATTGACCCCGGCACACCAAACGGGGACCGACATGGAAGCTCCAGACTCGATTCTGTTTCTTTGTCCCCACAACGCCGCCAAGAGCCTTCTCGCGGTCGCGGACTTTGACCGAATGGCCGCCTCGCGCGGGTTGCCGTTCCGGGCCACATCCGCGGGGACCGAACCGGCCGACAGCCCATCCGCAGTCGTGGTTGCGATTCTTCGGGACGAAGGCATCGACGTGTCCGACTACAAACCACGGACCGTATCGGAGGCGGACATGGCCAGCGCGCGGCGTGTCATTTCGATGGGCTGCAACCCGGACGAACTGCCGGGGTGGGCGGGGCCGATCGAACGATGGGACGACGTTCCGCCGGTGAGCCACGACCTCGAGGCCGCACGCGAGGCGCTGCAGAGCCATCTGGCGGTGCTCGTGGACCAGCTCGCTGCGGAAAACCAGCAGGCGGCAGGGCGGGTGTAGCAGATGGGGGCGCCAGAGGCAGCGGCGGCCGCAACGGTGTCGACCGAGGCTCGGCACGACGGCCAAGCGGCGCGAGGCTCGCTTTGGCATCTGACCGGCTACTTTCTCAAGTTGGGCACGGTCGGGTTTGGTGGGCCCGTGGCTCTCGTCGGATACATGCAGCGCGACCTGGTCGAGCGGTATCGCTGGATCGACGACGAGGAGTATAAGCTTGGGCTGGCCCTGGCCCAGATCATGCCCGGTCCGCTAGCCGCCCAGCTCGCCATGGCCATCGGCTACTTCGCCCACGGCGTGCTCGGCGCGACCCTCGTCGGGCTAGCCTTCGTGCTGCCGTCGTTCGTGATGGTGCTGGCGCTGTCGGCGCTGTACGTGGCGTTCGGTGGGCTATGGTGGATGCAAGCCGTTTTCTACGGGGTTTCCGCGGCCGTCATCGGCATTATCGCCATCGCCTCGTACAAGCTGGCGCGCAAGGTCAACGGGCACGACCCGCTGCTGTGGGGCATCTTCGCGGTCCTGTTCATCGTCACCGCCATGGTCCAGGCGGAATTGGCCGAGTTCTTTCTGCTGGCCGGTGTGCTGGTGCTGATCGTAAAGGCGCCGCCCTCGTGGCTGCGGCGCCGGTTCCCGGTGTTCGGGTTCGGCCCACACGCCGCCGCGGCGATCACGTCATTGGCCGCACTCGCGGTGGAGCAGACGAACGTGCTGTGGGACATTCTGCTGTTCTTCACCAAGGCCGGGGCGTTCGTCTTCGGCAGTGGCTTGGCCATCGTGCCGTTCCTTTACGAGGGGGTGGTGGCAGGCTACGGGTGGCTGACCGAGCAGCAGTTCCTCGACGCCGTGGCGGTGGCCATGATCACGCCCGGCCCGGTCGTCATCACCGTCGCCTTCATCGGCTACCTCGTTGCCGGCCTGCCGGGGGCGACGCTGGCGGCCATCGGAATCTTCCTGCCGGTCTGGGTGCTGACCGTGATTCCCGCGCCCTGGTTCGTCCGTCACCGCAACAACCCCCAACTGCGCGCTTTCTCTGACGGGGCGACGGCCGCGGCCAGCGGGGCCATCGCCGGGGCTGTGGTCGTGCTCGGGCAACGGGCCATCGTCGACGTACCGACCGCCGCCATTGCCGTGTCGAGCCTCGGCGTCCTCTGGCGCTTCAAGGTTCCGGAGCCGCTGCTCGTCCTGGGCGCGGGCGCACTCGGCCTCGTCATCTCGTCTGCGGCCTGACAGGCAACGATGGAATAGGGAGAAGACACTCCTCTTCAGCTTGGCGCTGCCCTATCTGCCACCCTTTGTGAAAAGCATGATCATCGGCGTGCTCTTGACACTTGCCGACCGCTCGCTTTGCGCGACACCTGGGTGGCGTATGGGACCAGTCAGCGCGAGTTACCGCCGTTCCTCGGCCCAGGTGATGAACGACACCACTGTCCGGCCGTCGTCCAGGGTCTCCACCATCACCGTTTCGTCGGCGTCGAGGCCGCTGGGGACCGAAGGCAGCGAGTTCGGGTCGAAGAAGCTCTCGGATCCCGCGCGCTCGTTCCGGGCTCGCTTGCGGTCGCGCTTGCGGTCACGATCCCGCTTGCGGTCGTCGCGGTCCTTTTTGTTCTTCCCGTCCCGGTTCTTCTTGTCCTTGCTGTCCTGGTTCTTCTTTTTCTTTTTCTGCTTCTTCTGTTTTCCCGCGACGGTCGTGGAGGAATCCTTGTGCTTGTAAATCCGCTCCAATTGCCGGAAATCCTTGTTGATCGGAACGGTGTTCTGGAAGACCGCCTGCTGGCTGTCGTTCATGCACGAATTGGAGCTGACGTGGTCGAGACCGGGGGTGTGGCCCAGCTCGTGGCAGAGCGTGTGCCGCCGGGCGGCCTCGCTGTTGTACTGGCTGTTCGTGTCGAGGTAGGAATCGTTCAGCTGGACCGTCGCCGCTTCGACGTGGTCGCCGCGATCGTTGAAGTAGAGACGCGTCAGCCCCAGCCAACCCGTCTGCGAGCCGGTGCCATAGCGCCAATTGCAGACCTGCACGGTGCCGGTGCGCTCCCGGCACTCCTGGGGGTTGGTCGAGCCGTTGACGATGCGGAAGGTCGGCGTGTCGCCCCTGTTCCAGTCCGACACCACGCGGGAGAGCATGCTGTTCCAGCCGCCATCGACGTTGTCGCCGACCTGAAGGGTGAACTGCGTCTGCTTGCGGGCCCAGTGGAAACTGTTCGGGGTGCGTGAGGCGACGGTGTTCGTCGGCATCAGACCCGCCGCGGGCGCGAGCAAAAGCGCGAGCGCGAACGCGGCTAGAACGAGCTGTTGGGCGAGTCTCCTCGTCACGATACGCACTCCGAATCCGTTGCTGTCACCGGCGGGGCCCACACAGGACAAACGCGAGCTCACGGCTCGCGTTTGTTATGTCGCTATCTTACCGCCGACGGCTCCTTGCCGCCTAGCCCCAGTGGTCCCTTTCCGTCTGGGGCGTCCAATTCTTTGACGCCGGGGCGGCGTGGCTGGTTTCTCGGACGGGGTGACGGTGACCGGTCATCGCGCGACGCTGCACCCTCGCCCTGTGCGCAGGGAGGGGGGCACTTGGGCCGATGAGGCGTCACTAACCCGTCACCCGCCGCGGCGGCCTCGATGGCCTGGCTCACGGCGTTGAAGTCGTGCCAGGCTTCGATCTCGGTGCCGTTGACGAAGATGGTTGGTGTGCTGTCAACGCCCTGGGTCCTGCCCTTCGGCGATGGAGGCTTCGACCTCGGCGCGCTTCTCGCCGCTGTCGAGGCAGCTATTGAACGCTGCCGTATCGAGTCCCAGCTCCGCGGCCATCTGCTTCAGGCGGTCGTCGACGAAGCTGGCGGGGCCGGTCTGGTTCAGGAAGAGCGTTTCGTGGTATTGCCAGTAGGCGCCCTGGTCGGCGGCGCAGGCGGCGGCTTCCGCGGCGCGGATGGCCTGCTCACTGCGAAACGCGTAGTCGCGGTAGACGAACTGCACCGTGCCGGGCTCGACGTATTCGGAGACGATGAGGGGTTTCACCGAACTGGTGAAATTCTTGCAGCCCGGTCAGGTGTAGTCGCCCCACTCCACGACGGTGACCGGCGCGTCGTCCGGTCCCATCGTCGTCCCGGCGCGTGGGGATGGTGGGCGGCATCGCCGCGGCGACCTCGACCGGGGGGCCCGAGATCCCGCGGCCGGGTGAGCAGGAAGGCAACGAGGCCGACGATCAGCACCAACGCGACGGTGCCGACGGCGATCGTCCACCGCTTGCGGCGGTCGGCCTCCTCCGCGGCAACCTTGCGCTGCTCGCGGCCAGTCGACGCGGCGTTCCGCCCGTCGGCAGCGCCGCGGATCAGGGACCGGCTGTCCCTGGGACTGGGGTGGCATCGGTCTGCACATCCTCTCTGCGGGTCTCGTCGACCCGCCAACGTCCGTCTTCCCGAACAAAGATAAGCCGCGCCGCCTCCTGTTGAGAGGCCGTGGCCGCCGCGTTCGGATCGTGGGAATGGGTGGCCGGATTGTCCACCAGCATGCGTGCGCTGATGCGGCCATCGTCCAGCCAGCGCAGGTCGTCGACCGCCGTCAGCGCCACCCGCTCACCCAACGAGAGCGGCAGTGGGTTCGCCGCGATCGTCTCCAGCACCGGCGTCGGTCCCTCAGGATAGGCGAAGCGGAGGCGGTCGTCACTGTAGAGGGCGAGCCGGCGCATGATGTCCCCGGCATTGGCGCAGGCCACCAGTTCCCGCGCCGTGGCCGCAACCTCGGTGCGCGTGGCGTCGTCTACCGGATCGTCGCCGCGCTCGGTGGCGTTCGGCGGTTCCTCCGGTGAAGAGCCATCGGCCAGGGCGGCGATCTCCTCCATGGTGCGCGGTGCGACAGTGCAATCCTCCGGCCCGGGGGCATCGCGGGCCAGGAGCGCGGTCTGCTGCAAACTGCGCACGTAGGTGATGACGTCGGCGATCTGCTCGTCGCCCAGCTCGTCGCCGAACGCGGGCATGTCGGTGCCGTCGATGCCGTTTGCGATCCAGTAGGCGTAGTCGTCGTCGGAGTGAGGCAGGGCGTGGCCGGCGGTCAGGTCTGCCGGAGGGCGGGTCAGGGAGGCGGCGCCCGGTCCGTCCCCGCGCCCGCTCTCGCCGTGGCAGACGGTGCAGTTCTGGGCGAAGAGCGTCTCCCCCCGCACCACGGCCGCCGGATCGAGGGCGGCCAGCCCACTCGCCGGCTCGATGGAGGCGACGGCTGTTGGCGAGAGTTGCGACTGGAAGAGGAGGACCACCCCGGCCGCGATGGCAGCCGCGCCCAGCCCGGCCGCCTCCTTGCGGAAAACGGGCGTGCCTCCGTAGATGCCGAAGGCGATGCCAGCGATGCCGACGACAATCAGGACCAACGCGGCGATCCCGGCCGGGCCAAAGAGCGGCGGGGGCGGAGGAACCTGATTCGGCGCAGCGTCGGCCGAGATGGCCTGTGTGGCGGATGCCACCCAATCCGGCTGCCCCGGCATGCGCACGGTGACCTGCATCCGCCAGTCGCCGGGGAAGGCCAGCTCCGACCCCTGCGCTTCGTAGCCGCCGGACGGGGCGCTGGTCAGGGGGATGTCGATCTGCCCGGTCTGCCGCTCGGGAAGCTCGACGCGGAGGGTGGCGTCGGTGATGGCGGGGTTGCGCAAGTGGGCCTCGTGACCGCCGCCGAGCTCCAGGCGGTAATGATTCTGCCCGACGCCGCCGGGCGTGAGGATGAGGGTGCCGAACTGGCCATCGGCCTGGAGCGGGATGCGGACGCTGTTGGCCTGCTGCTCCATCACCTGCCGCGCGGGCGGTGTGCCGATCAGCATGCCGACGACGCCGAGGAGCAGGGTGACGATCACCGCTTCGGCCAGCAATGCGGTCACGAAGTGGCCGCCCCACCCTTCGGCGCGCTCTTCGGTCTCGGCCTGGCGCAGTTTGCGGGTGACGACGGCCAGATTGAAGGCGCCGAGCAGCAGGAGCGGAACGATGAGGATCAGTTTGAGGATCAGCGTCTGTCCGTAGGGTGTCTCGGTCAGCGCGGGGATGTTGCCGACCTGGAGCCAGGCGGAGTAGAGCCCGGTGAAACCCAGCACCCCCCAGGAGATCAGCGCCAGGAGCGAAAAACGCGGGATGGCGCGGCCGAGCACCACCCGCTTGCCGGCCCCGGTCAGATCGCGCACGGTGGGACCCAGCGCGATGGCCAGAAAGAGGATGCCTCCGGCCCACAGCGCCGCGCCGAGCAGATGCACGTAGTCGAAGGCAACCGCGGTCGCCCACCCGGCCGGCTCGGCCCCGGCGTGGGAGATCATGGAGAAAGGCAGGGGCAAGGCGGCGCTGGCGATCAGGGCCAGGACAGTCGAGGCGCGCCGCCGCCACGGCCACCACCAGGCGGCGCCCAGCAGCACCGCGGCAAACACGAGCAGGACGCCGACCCGT
Source organism: uncultured Chloroflexia bacterium (assembly GCA_963762985.1). Lineage (GTDB taxonomy): Bacteria > Chloroflexota > Chloroflexia > Thermomicrobiales > UBA6265 > JACCXM01. The sequence goes on along the minus strand of CAVXMK010000015.1, from coordinate 268,387 downwards.
ACCAGCCACCAGGTGCCGTAGCGGGTCTGGCCGAGTGTCGTGGTCAGGCCGGCGAGGATGTCTCCCGGTCCGGAAATGGCCATCGCCTGGACGAGCAAGGCGACGATATTGGCAAGCAACGAGAAGGCGAACGCGCCGACCGCATAGGCGCGCACGCGACGGGTCACCTTCGGCCCTAACTGCCACACCGGCGAGATGGCCGGCCGCACGACAAAGAGCCAGACTGGCCAGATCGCCGCGACGGCAGCCAGTCCGAGGAGGGCCAGCCAGCGAGCCACCGGCAACGCCCACTCCGGCGCGTTGCCGGAGGTGATCTCCTGCGTCGGCTCCACGGCGGCCACGACATCGGCCTGGGTGCCGATGGTGAAGGGCAGGTAGCCCTGGGCGGTGTGCCCATCGACCGTGGAGAGTGTGCGCCAGAGGATCGAATAGGTGCCGTTGGCCAGCCCGGAGGGGATGGAGACGGTCATCGACCGCGGTTCCGGACCGATGGTGCTCTCCACCCCCGGGACCTCGGCCCCCGTTTCGTCAAAGAGCTGGGCGCGGGAGTACGACGTTTCGAGCGGCTCGGTGAAGCGCAATGTGGCGGTTGGGGGCGATGTGGGCAGCACGGCACTGGCGGCAGGGTCGCTGCTGTCGAGGAAGGCGTGCGCGGCGACTGGTGAGGCAGGCACGAGAAGCAGCGCCGCGAGCCAGATCATGGCCAACGCGACAGTGCGCATGGTGCGCGCTGAAGCCAACCGCATCATCCCGCGTGCCTCGACACGTGCCCCGTGTCATCCCGAGCGGAGCGAGGACTCCCAAGAATCATCTCGTGGTCGCCGACGCGATGGTGCAGAGAACGCCGAGATTCCTCTGTACGGTTCTTCGGAATGACACGGCTGCCGAGACAGCCTTGATCCATCACCGGATCAGCTTCCCGGTCGGTTCGTTCCCTGACGCCGCGGGCGACGCAGGCGTCGCCCCTACAGTGCGCGATCGGCCAGATCGCGTGAGTGCAACCGCGCCGAGGATGAGTCCCAGCACCCCGGCCACTACTCCGGCGATGGCGAGAGTGCGCGCCGTGTTGGCGACCGCCTCCGCTTCAGCCACCTCGGCCTGCAGCGCGGCCGCATCCGGCCGCGCCACCGGAAATTCGATGGCCGTCAGTGGTTCAACGCTATTGAAGGTGTTCGGTCCCGAGGTGACGCTTTCATCGACGGTAGCCTCGCCAATCGTGCCAGAGATGCGGAAGGTGTAGTCGCCGACGGCGGTCGGGACCAAGGGCGCCTCGTACTCGCCTTCGCCGGTGGGGACCAGGGCGAGGGGCATCGTCTGCCCGTCTTTGCTGACTTCGGCCTCCAGGGTGGCGGCCAGATCGTTGACCGGTTCCGTGCCCCCGGTGGCGTACTCCTCCACGCTGAGGTAGAGCGCATTCGGCTGGCCGAGGTAGGCCGGTTCGTCGCGGAAGCCGACCTCCATCACGTACTGGCCGTCGCCCACGTCGATATCGACGTGGGCGGTCGTCGTTCCGGTGGTGGCGAGCAGCCCCGCGCTCAACCCGATGGCCAGGATCAGCAGTCGAGGAGTGGAATGGGTGACGAGATTACGACTCGGGAGTCGCCATGGCGCCATGTTCGTCCTCCTCGGATTCGTGGCCGTGGTCCGCTTCTGTTTCGTCCTCGGCGTGTTCGGGTTCGGTGTCTTCGGATTCGGCGTGCTCGTGGTCGGCCTGCGCCCCCGACGCCGAGACTGGCGCCATGGCGTGCCCAATGATGAGCGAGACGGCGAGTCCATCCCCGTCCGGACGGAAGTGCGCGAAGCCGAGGTGGCCCGGTACGCCCGCTTCGGCGAGACCGGTGATGAGCGTGTCCCCGGACATGGCGCCGCCGATCGGGCCGCAGGCGATCGCCTGCATCGTCCTCGTCGCTCTCGTAGACCATCACCGCGTGGTCGGAGGCCAGCAAGTCGTCCAGGGTGCCGTCGATGGTGGTGTCGCTGACCATCACCTGATAGGCGTTGTCGGGGTTGACCGCGGTCGGCGTGGCCACCGGCGCGTTGTCGAGATCGACGCTGCCGCCGACACCGTTGAGACGAAACGCTACCGCGCCCAGTCCCTCGCACGTTCCCTCGTGGATGCGTGCCGGGTGCCCGTGGGCCTCATGGGCGAGAGTGCCACTTACGCTTGCGAAGAGCAAGACAGCCGCGAGCGACGCCGCGACGATCGATCGGGGATGGTGGCGGGCCCACGCCCGCGAATTCATAACGTTACGATGCATGATAGGGACTCCTCTCCAACCAGCTCGCCGGTGTTGTTCCTGGCGTCGGCACTCGACACGACTCAACGGCCGAAACGCACACCGACGCCGCGACGACGCCTCCGAAGCGGGTTACCCCGCGAGCGGCGTCCACCGGGGTGGAGGAAGGAGCACTTGCACGGCGCGGCTCGCGGGTGCGCGGTATGGGGTCGACGGCGGGAACGGGCGGGCCGCGCCCAGCACGATGAACGCGACGGCCGCGACCAGCAGATGCACGCCGCCAGCGACCGGGGCGGAGTCCTGATGGCCGGCCACGTCGGGCCGTGCCTCGTCTGTCTGGGGGTATTCCGTTTCCGCGGCGCCGGCGACCGACGGATCGAGCCAGTCCAAGGCGGCGGCTTGGGACGCCACATGAGCAGCGGAATCGTGATGGTGGTGGACCGCCCCGTCAGCCGCGTCGATCCAGAGGTGCATCATGGCATGGCCGTGGGCGGTTTCGGCGCCCGCCCGGTAGTCGGAGGGCAGCAGGAGCAGGCCAAGCAGCGCCAGACCCCACAGGAGCCCGGTCCAGGCCGGAACTTTGAATGTTGGGTTGACCCGCTGCGCGATTGCCGTGGCTGCGTCCTTTGCTCGGGCGGGGCGGCCGGATCGGGTCCCGGGCCTGGGCCCCGGCCGCGGCGGAAAGCCTACCACGGGGGTTGGGGATGGGCTGCTGGTGGCGGGGGCCTCAGCCGACCTGGACGGCCCTCTCCCCAACCCCTCTCCCATTGCGATGGGAGAGGGGCTTTTTGCTGCCCTGAGAATTGGCGTGGTTGTCGGAAGTTGTTGAAGATCTGGGGGGTGGGGCGCTTTGCTTCGAGGGGTTCATATGGAATCCGTGTCAGGGGACGCTGACGGCGAATGAGAAGACCTGGGTGGGTTTGGCCCGGGGGATACGCGAACGGCCAGGCGCCATTCTCCCGGCATGGCCAGGGGGACGAATTCGGCCTCGTACTGGCCGGGGGCGGTTTCGGTGGCGGGGGTTTCGGTGCGGCCCATGGCCATCGCCGGCATGTCGCTGAGCACTATCACGCGGGCGTCTTCGAGTGGTGTGCCGTCGTCGGCGCGCAGGGTGATGGTTACGTCTACGGGACCGGCGGCGTTTGGCGCCGCGTCCAGCTCGATAGTCAATCCGTCGCCCTGAATGACCGTGCCAGGTCCGGGCAATGGCTCAGGGGTCGCGGTTCCAGCTTCTGGAGTCGCGTGATGCATCATCGCGTGATGGTCGTCCGCGGCGCTGGGGGAGGCCTCGGGGGTGGGCGCGGCCGGGGTCTGGATCGCGGCCACGACTGGCTCGGGCGGCGCGATGCGGGCGCCGGCGATCGCCGCTGCCCCTACGGCCAGGGTCGCGACTCCCGCTGCCGCCACGATCCCTCGCCGCGATGGCGTGGCGCCGCTGGCCAGCAGGGCAAAGGCCAGCGCGAGAGTGCCGATGGCGATGGCGAGCATGCCGGCGATGGCGGGTGGCGCGAAGAGCGGGGCCGGGTTCGGTTGCGGGGCCGGCGGGGGCGTCTGGCCGATGGGGATGACGGCCTCCGTCGACCAGGAAAAGGTCCCGATGGCGCGCACGATCGTTTCCACTTGCCAATCGCCGGGCAGGGCCAGCTCGGACCCCTCTGCCCGGAACTCGTTCGGACTCACCTTGGGCAGGCGCAGTTCCTGGGCGCCAAGGTCGCGGTTCGGCAGGACGAAACGCAGGACACCCTCGGCCTCGCCGGGAAGTGGTGGGCCGTCGATGCGCAGCGTGAAGGCATTCGGTCCGGCCACGCCGGGAGACAGCGACAACTGGCCCTGCCGCTGGCCTTCGTCGGTGGCGAACGATAGGGGTACGACGATTTGGGACGGAGTCCGGGCCGAGAGTGCTTCGCGCGCGGGCTCCAAACCGATGAGCCGCCCCACCACGAGGAGGACGACGACCACCAGGAGCGCCTCGGCGGCGATGGTGGCGGCGAAGCGGCCCGGCCCCATGCCGCGCAGAAGTCGCCTGCCCAGCGCAAGATGGAAGGCGGCCAACGCGAGCACCGGCAGCAGCAGACCCAGCTTGAGGAGCAATGACTGGCCATACGAAGTGTCGCGCAGCGCCTCGAGTGTGCCCACCTGAAGCCAGGCGGCATACGACCCGGAGAGAGCCATGACGGCCCATGCCGCGAGGGCGACGATGGAGAAGCGCGGCAAAGCGGCGCGCAAAGCGAGGCGGCGCTCGTCCGGCGGGAGTGGCCGCAGGGCAGGCAGCAGGACGAAGACCAGCATGAGCAGCCCGCCCGCCCAGACCGAGGCCGCCAGCAGGTGCAGCGCATCGGCGGCGACGGCGGCCGAGCGCCCCTCCTGTTGCGCGGCGGCATGGGAGATCAGGCTGAAAGGCAACGGCGCGGCGAGTGCGGCGATGGCGCCGACGAGCAGGGCTGGCTTCCGCCAGGATTCTGGCCCGCCCAGCGCCAACGCGACGGCGGCGATGACGAGCGCAAGCAGCAGCAAGCGTATCTGCCAGTGCTGACCGTAGCGGGTATCGGTGAGGGTTTCGCGGATGGCCGCGATCACGGGGGAATCGGGTGCGATGGTCGTCGCTTGAGCCGCCAATGCGGCGAGGCTGCCCGCGACTGCCAGCATCGCGGCGACCGCGCCATAGCGGCGAAGGGCGCGGTTCAGCGGCGGCGCCAGGCCGGGGACGGCGCGGGCGGCGGGATCGAAGACGGTCAACGTGAGCGGCGCGATGGCCAGCAGGGCTGCCAGCCCGATCAGCGTCAGACCGCGAGACAACGCCCGCGCCGTTTCGCTTCCCGCTGGCGCGGGCGCCACGGGTATTTCGCCGCTGGCCGCGACGCCGACGGCAAAACCGAAATAGCCTTGCAAGGTGTGGCCATCGGCGGCGGAGAGCGTGCGCCAGGCCACGGCGTAGTTGCCATCGGCCAGCGGTGAGGAGGGCACGATGACGAGTTGATGATCGTTGTCGGGGGAGATCGACACCGTGACGCCCGGAACGGGTGCCCCGGCGCCGTCGAGCAGGTCCGCCCCGGTGTAGGCGCTTTCGAGCGGTTCGGTGAAGGTGAGGCGGATCTCCGCGGGCGGCTCGTGGAGGGATGCCCCGGCCGCGGGGTCACTGCGCTCCAGCGCGGCGTGGGCGTCGACGCTGGCCGGGGACGCCGCCCCAGCCAACACGGCGAGGAAGACGCCTGCCGCAAGCACCCATCTGGTCATACAGAAACAGAACATGAAGACACCAGCGTCCACGCGCAGACCCGGGCGGGATCCGCGCGCGAACCGTGGGCCGGGGAGCCGCCCAAGGGCGGCTCCCCGGTCGTTGCCGCGCCGGGCGCGGTCAAGCCGGTCGCCTGGTGCCGATTCCGACGACCGCGTGGGGCATCGCCGTGGGGGAAGGGGCACCACGGTGTTGCCGGTCGCGGTTGTCGGCCTGCGGCCGACGGGCGCGGCAAGCAGCGCCCCTACGGCCGGAGTTTGCGATGCCCCAACGGTCCTCGGAACTGACACTAGGCCGCGGGCGGGAAGCGTAACGGCTCGGGATCCGCGACGGGGCCGAACGTCTCGGGACCGGAGGTGAAGGTCTCGTCGATCTCCGTGGCGCCGATGGTGCCGAAGATGCGGAAGGTGTAGTCGCCTTCCGACTCGGTCGGGAAGAAAACGCTGTAGTAACCGCCCGGTTCGTCCCACACCGCCGTCAAGGGCAGTTCCATCGTTTGGTCGCCATGGATCACTTCGGCCTGAAGGGTTTCGGCCAGGCCCTCGACGGGCGTTCCCTCGGCCTCTTCATCGGCCACCGGGGTCGCGGACCCGACCTCGGTGATCCAGAACTCGAGGCCGCTCTTGTCGCCGGCGAAGACGGGCTCGTTCATGAAGCCGATGACGATCCGGTATTGCCCGTCCGCGATCTCCCTGGTCTCGTGGGCCGAGGCGGTCGAGGGTAGGGAGAGCAAGGCGCAGCCGAAGGCGATGCTGCCCACGGCGAGAAACGACGTGATGCGTCGCATGATACGAGTCCTCCTTTTCGCCCCACGGCGCTGGCCGTGGGGCATCGCGCTCCATACAGCGGCGTGCCAATGTTGTGTCATTTTGAAGCCGGAGGCGAAGAATCCCGACGTCCGCGAAAGAGTGCGGCCTCGAACCGAGATGCCTCACTCCGTTCAATTGCAGCATGACACGTTTGCCGCACGCCACTTCAAGGGGGGTCAGGCAACCCCGGAGCGCGGTGGAGGGGGTACGAGGGCGGGTAGCCAGCCGGACCAGGGCGGTAGCGTGGGCCAGATCGTGACCCGCCGCACCGCCGGCGCCAGGAGTGTCACCACGAGCGCGGCGAGCATCGCCATCGCACCACCGGCGACGTTGGATGCTCCGGTCTTTGGCAGGTCTGGCTCGTGAGCTCCAGCGGCAGGCTCATGGCCCTCGTGCTCCGCGGCGTGGTCGTCCTCGTGATGGTCGAGCGCGCCATCGCGGGCATCGGAAAGCAATTGCAGCATGGCGTGCGGATGCGGGTCGTCGGCGCCGGCGCGCATCTGCATGGGCAGGAGGAAAAGCAGGATCAGGCCGAAAGCCCGGAAGACCGTGAGGAACCGTGACCGTGATAGCCGTCGGCGGCGCGGTGGGTCTCTTTGCGGGAGGTTGCGAGACATCGACATTGCCAGCACCGTGAGCGGTTCCTGCCCTGCCCGGCGCATGCTACCACTGGCGCGCCGCGCCTGACGCCCGGGGCGGTCCGCTCTATCATGTCCGTGATGAATGGCGCAATCAGTCCTGACGGCGCGTCGAGCTCTGCCCCGCTCGCTTCGCAAGATGAGCAGGATCACGACCACGACCACGAAGCTGCGGCGAGCGACCGGCCACCCCGGATCGACCGGCGTCCGCTGGTCATCGCCATGGCCATCACCGCGACCTTCCTCGTCGTCGAGGTGGTGGGCGCGTACCTATCGAATTCGCTGGCCCTGCTGGCCGACGCCGCGCACATGCTCACGGACGTGGCCGCCATCGGGTTGGCGCTTTTTGCGATGTGGCTGGTGAGCCGGCCGACGAGCCCGGAGCGTACGTTCGGGCACCTGCGCGCCGAAATCCTGGCCGCCCTGGTCAACGCGGTGACGTTGATTGTGATGGCGGTCTACATCTTCTGGGAAGCGTGGCAGCGGCTGCAGGATCCGCCGGAGGTGCAGAGCGGGACGCTGCTGGTGGTGGCCGTCGCCGGACTCCTGGCCAACATCGTCGCCGCCTGGGTTCTCTCCCGCGGCGGGGGGCACAAGCACAACCTCAACACGCGCGGGGCGTTTCTGCACGTGCTTGGGGATCTGCTGGGGTCGGTGGCGACCATTGTGGCGGCGTTGGTGATCGCCTTCACGGGTTGGTACGCCGCCGATCCGATTCTCTCCGTCGTCATCGGCGGGCTGGTGGTCTTCGGCGCGTGGTCGTTGCTGCGGGAATCGGTCGATGTGCTGCTGGAGGCCGCGCCGCGGGGGATCGTCGTCGCCGATGTGCGGCGGGCAATGGACGCCGTGCCTGGGGTTGAGGGCGTGCACGACCTGCACGTCTGGACCGTTACCTCGGGGCTGACCGCGCTCTCCGCGCACGTGGAAACGACCGATATCAGCAATTGGGAGCACTGCATGACATCGCTGGCCCGTATGCTGCGGGAGCAATTCGGCATCGCGCACGTGACGTTGCAACCGGAAGCACCGCACCCCGCCGGGGAGCGCTGGGACCGCTGCTCGATCGACGCGCCGGAGGGCCGCGAGGCCTGTCTGACGGCGGGCGACCTGGCCGCGGGTCTCGCCCACGCCGGCCACAGGCATTGAGACGATGAGCGATTCTCCACTCATCACCCCGGACGAGACGGCACTGCCGCCCGCCCGGCGCACCCCCTGGATTCCAATCGCCATCGTCGTCGTTGTCCTGGCGCTCGTGGCGGCAGGCGCGGGATGGTGGTGGCTGAATGGCCGCCAATCGATCCCGGACTGGGACCGCCTCACCGAGGTCGTGCTGACCGCGCCGGCCGGCGATGCCTTCGCGGAAGAAACGCCGTGGGTGCAACTGCGCCTGGCTCCTCTCAGACCCGGCGAGGAAAACTCGCTGCACGTCTCCCTGGAAGTGCCGCGCGGTGTCCCGGTCCCCGCCTCCGACGCCGGCACACGCATCCTCACGATGACGGCGCAACCCCTGGATGGCGGAACGACCCAACCGGAGGCGATCACGCTGGAGCCGGAATCGGGGAGCGATGGGTCGCTGGTCGCCACCGCGCCGCTCGACCATGCGGGATGGTGGCGATTCGCCGTCGAGGTGGACGGAGCGGAGCAGCCGGCCCAGTTCAACCTCCTGCTCCCCGACCCGAACATCAACGGTCCCAACGCGGTGGCCGATCTCGCGTCGTCCGCGGAGGGGGAAGCGCTCTTCCAGCGCGGGTTGGCGGCCACCACCGCGCTGCAAAGCGTTCGCTACACCCAGTGGATCGCCGATGGCGGGGGCAACTCGGCGGTGTCGGAGCATGCCATTTCCGCGGGTGGGGATGGGGAGCCTCCTGCCTTCAGTTTTCGCATCACCGGGGGTATGGACGCGGTGATCATCGGGTCGACGCGCTGGGTGCGGCCACCCGGCGTCACTGAGTGGCAGCGGCAGGAAGGCGCCGCGTTCGTGCCGCCGTCCGAGTGGGGCGAGGAGTACTCGGGGGCGACCGGGTTCACGCTGCTCGGCGAAGAGACGATCGACGGCGAGCCGAGCCAGCTCGTCGCTTTCGTAGCCCCGGAACTGAGCGAACCGCGGCGGCGGACGGTGGCCTGGTATCTGTGGTGGGTGGGAACCGAAACGGGCCAGGTGCACCGGGAGGCGATGGTCTCCCGCCAGCACTACATGTTCAACCAGTTCGGGGACTTCAACGAACCCTTGCAGATTCTGCCGCCGGACGAGCCGGGCACCCCAGCGGCGGGGACGCCCGTGGCGGCGGCCACGCCCGCCGGGTGAGCGGTCCCGCTTCGACGCCGACACCGGCAGTGCCCACCGCCGCGAGGGGCGTGCCCGAGGCCTCGCCGCTGCTGGTCGCGGTGGCGCCGGCCATCTTTCTCCTTTTCTGGTCTGGCGGGTATGCCGCGGGCAAGGTTGGGCTTGGCTTTACCGGGCCCTTCACCTTGCTCACCGTCCGCTACGGGCTGGTGCTGGTGATCCTGCTGCCGTTGGTGCTGGTCATGCGCCCGCCGCTGCCGCGCGCGCCGGCGGAATGGGTCCATCTGGCCGTCGTCGGCTTCCTCATCCAGGGTGTCTATTTCGCGTTGGGGTATATCGCGTTGGCCACGGCGCTCTCCTCCGCCGCCGTCGCCCTCATCCTCTCTCTGCAGCCGATCCTCGTGGCCATCATTGCCCCGCGCATCGCCGGGGAGCGCGTCGGCGTCTGGGGGTGGATCGGGCTCGGGCTGGGGCTGGCCGGGGCGGCACTGGTCATCCTGGCCCGCTCGACCGTGGAGGCGCTGCCGCTGGCGGGGGTGGTGGCGGCGATCGGGGCGCTGGCGGGGATCACGCTGGGGACGCTCTACGAGAAGCGGTTCGGGGTGGCGCAGCACCCGGTGACGTCGAACGCGGTGCAGTACGTGGCCGGGCTGGCGGTGACGTTTCCGCTGGCGTGGGCGCTGGAGGACCACGCGGTGGAGTGGTCGCTGCCGTTCACGCTGGCGCTGGCGTACCTGGTCGTCTGCAACTCGCTGATCGCGATGACACTGCTGCTGATGATGATCCGGGTCGGCGAGGTGAGCCGGGTTTCGGCCCTCTTCTTCCTGGTGCCGCCGATGGCGGCGGTGATCGGGTGGGTGGTGCTGGGGGAGGAGATGCCGCTGCTGGCCTGGGTGGGGCTGGGGCTGGCGGCGGTGGGGGTGGCGGTGGCGACGCGGGCCGATCGATTGCCGGAGCTGGGGCGGCGGACGAGCGGGTGAAGCCCGGGCCCCTGGGATGCGCGCCAGGCGAGGGCGGAGCCGGGGCGACGCCGCGGTCACGCTCAGCGAGGCAGCGACGCACCCTCCCGGGTCAACTGGCGCGGTCCCGCGCTCGTGACCGCCGGACCTGGTGTGGGACGCGCCCCGCCGCGGCGGGGCGCGTCTGCGAAGAGCAACGGGCCGCGCTCTGCGCGCTCTGACCGCCTACCTGGGCGGTTGGCACGTCCACGAGCTCGATCCGTTGCTGGAGCTGTAGACGCACTCGTAGCCGTGGCAGCAGTAGGGCGGGGAGTAGTGGCCGTATTCGTCGAGGGCGCCGCACCCGTCGCCGTGCCGTCCGCACTGGTGGTGCTTCTTCTTGCGTCGCCGCTTGGCGGACGCCTTTTCCGGCACGATCAGGGCGCCGCCGGCGACGAGTGTCGCGGCGCCGAAGCCCAAGCCGCGCAGGGCATTGCGCCGAGTCGTGCTTCTGCCGAGGAGCCGAGCCAGGGAATCGAACGTCGTCGTGTCCATCGCCGTTGTCTCCTGCCGCATGCTGGCGGCCGTCTCCGTCGCGTCGCCCCCGACCATTCGAGGACTGGATCCATTTGAACAGCGGACGGGGCGGCCGACAGTCAAGCGGGCGACATCACAGCCGTCAGATGGGGAACACCTCGTGCTGGATCAGGGAACCTGCTGGGGCACGGCGAACTTCGGGAACCTCGGGAACTTCTCGGGGAGAGGGGCGCGCCGCCGCCTGGGCCCCGAGCGTTGGCGACCCTGGCCGCCCATGATTGCCGCGGGCCGCCCTGGACACCCGGCCCGGGACGGTGGCGAGGCGAGGAGGTGTTTCTGATCCGGGGCCGAGCCTCGCTCCACGCAGGGGAAGAATGCGAAGGTTGCGAAGAATGCGAACTCTGGCGGAGGCAGGAGGTTGGCGCGATTGCGGGGGCGGCGCTGGCGACGCGGCTAGCGACAAGCCGCATCAATGCACGGCCCGCGGGCGCGGCATCAGCACCAAATTGATCAGGCCAATGCGGCGCGTCCGCTCGATGAGCTCGGCATCCTTCGCGGGCGCCATGATCAAGCCATCCCGGACCAGCTCGTCGAGGTCCAACTCGGCCTCGTCCCGCAGGCGCAACGCATCCCAGCCGAGCACGCTCACGTCCAGGCCAAAGTCGCGGTAGAGACGAAGCGCGTCCTCCGGCGCATCGCCGAACCACGCGATCTTTTCCGGGTTGAACTCGACAAGCAGCACCGGGCGCCAACGCCGCACTGTCTGCTCCAGCCCTTCGACCGCCGCGTGGTCCATCCCTTCGATATCGACCTTGATGAAGTGGACCGGCGTTTCGGGGTCGAGAACGTCATCGAGCCGCACGGCTTGCATCGGCGTCGCCGTCCAGGACTGAGACGCCACGTACGCGGTATGGCCGCCGTAGTTGGTCGGGTCGCGCGATCCGGTGACCAGCCCGGCACTGCGGTGCGCGGCGACCGGAAGCAACTCGACGTGCGCGAAGCCGTTCAGTTCGACATTCGCCCGCAGCAAGTCAAACGTCTCGGGATCGGCTTCGACGGCGAGCACGCGACCGCCGGGCGCGACAGCGCGCGCGGCGAGCGCCGTGAAGTACCCAAGGTTTGCCCCGACGTCGATAGCGTTCATGCCGGGGCGCAGGAGCCTGCGCACAAATCGTCCTTCGCCACGCGCCCACGTTTTCGCCACGCGCAGCCAGCGGCCCACTTCGTTGTCGCCGGGATGCGTCAGCAGAGGACCAACGTCCGTGTCAGGGACAAGGACCGGCTCGATGCCATGCAGACTTCGCGGCTCAGGGGCAAGAAGGTATCCTGCCGCTGGCGTAAACGACGTGCTCCGCAGTGACGCTGTAGAGTCGCTCATGGTCAATGCAACTGCTTCGACGGCAGCGCGCCGGCTTGAATCGCTTCGTGTGCAGGATACGATATACAAAACTCCGTTTGGACAAGGATGCGGCAATTGGCTGGGATCGGACCTACGGCTGGGATCATGGGCAATCTCGCGAGGTCGATGACGGATCGCTCCACGGTCGCACCACCGATGAACGCCGCCGCGTGCGATTCGCTCTTGTCACGATGGGATCTCTCGGCCGACGACCGTGCGCACATTCTGCGCGAATCGGTCGAGCACGCCCCTACGCTGAGCGAGATCGTTGCCCAAGCCGAGTTCCACAACGTCCAGGTTGCAACACCCGAAGGCTGGAATGCATACAATCCAAGCATCGCCAGCACGTCGCGAGGGCTGCTGATGACGGTTCGCTCCTCGAACTGGGAGTACAAGCGGCATCACTACTTTCGCGTCAACGATTCCGAGGGAATCGCGCGCAGCCGAAGCTACTTGCTGCAGCTCGATGCAGACCTTGCATCCACCTCATCGGTGCTCTTGCGCGACGGCACAGATCGAACCGGCGAGGTCGCGGCAAGGTATCGCGGCTATGAAGATCTCCGTCTTTTCGAGCTTGTCCGTCATCTCGGCGCTGTCGCCACCACACTTGATTTCAGTCCAGAAGGGATCAGTCAATTGACGCTCCTGGGCATCTCCGGGGATCAGTTGCTTGACCGACACGTGATAAGCGATGGGCGCTCAAGGGGAGAAAAGAACTGGTCTCCCGCGATATGGAACGGCGAACTGTTTCTCATCTACGCATATGCGCCTATGATGCTCCTTCGCTGGGATGGGCATCGGCTTCACCCGGCTGGATTTCACGCGAATCTTGGGCCGCCGATTGCGCTCGATTTCAAGGGCGGCTCCCAACTCGTTTCGACGCCAGCCGGGCTCCTCACCGTCGTCCATGTGGGAGCAGACTACCCCGACGAATCGCGCGTCTACATGCACCGTTTCGTGCTCCTGGACGAGGAGTTTCGCATCATCGGATTGTCGCGCCCGTTCACGTTTCGGCAACGAGGGATCGAGTTTGCCGCGGGGCTCGCGATGCAAGGAGCAGACGTGATCGTGTCATTCGGCGCCGACGACGCGGAATGCTGGCTGGTGCGCTTGGCTCTTGACTCCGCCCTGAGTCTGTTGAGGCCGCCGATCGAGGTCGTTGCGCACGCTGATGATGAAGCGGCAAAGCGAATATGGCCGCCACTTCCTTAAACGGCCGCAGGGTGCATCGACCATCGGTGATCCGCGCCTCTACCGTTGCGGCGTGGCCCAGATGAGCAGGAGATCATCGAATGCAAACAACTCGAGTCGCGGACGAATGCGGTCGCAGTGGTCGGGAAATCCCTGGCGCAATCTCTCCCGATACACCTCGGCCCAATCGACATCGGTCGTCAGCAACAGTTTGTTGGGAACGAACGCAAATGGGCGCAGACTGCCGCCCTCGTCGAGATACCGGGCCAAACCTGCCGTGACGCCGCTCCAGTCGGGCCGATAGATGTCATCGAGGGCGACGATGGCGCCGCTCACGGCCAGCTTTTCGGCAAGCCAAAGATCGGAACACGTGGTGGCGCGGTCGTGACCCCCATCGACCGAGACGAAACGCACGCCCCGCCGGACCTCGACGAATTCGTCCCCAAGCTCCGCCGAATCAGCCTGGATCGCTTCGACGCGCGCCAAAGGCGCGAACCGGGCAATATTTGCGACGAACATCGCCCAGTTTCCGTGTCCGGATTGCGTCGCATTGCGCGCCTGATCCGCGAAGAGATCGACGGCCACCGCCGACTCCCCAGCGGCCAGCCCGTTCGCCAGCACGATGAAGTAGCGTCCGTGGTGGACGCCGATCTCCAACGCGTTCCCACGCACGCCGAGCTCCGTCTGGGCTTGCAAGAGGTGATCCGTCGCCCGCGCCGCAGTGTCCTCGAGCCAACCTTCCACCTCGCGGTGCCGGGCCAGGTACGTCTCGGCAAACTGACGACGCCGGGTGTCAATTCCCGCAGATTCCGTTGCAGAACGACGCGGAGCATTCACCTTCTGGCCCGAGCTAGCTCGCCTCGCGTGCCGCCTTGGCCCGCTCGAACATCCGCTCCGCCTCGTCCGCGCCGGCATCGTCCCCAACGGCCCGCAGCGCGAAACGCAGCACGTCGAACGGTCCTTCCCAGAGCGCGGGCGGGTGGCGAAATCCGATCCGAGGCACCGCGACGCCATTGCCCATGAAGTGCCCCAACAGGACCGACGTGCGCGCCCAGTAGGCGGCCTGGGCCGGTTTGCCGGCGTGCCAGGAGGCGTAGGCGGCCAGCCACGGCAGCTCCGCCAGACCGGCGTGCCGGGCCATGCCGATGGCGCAGGCTTCGACCGCCTCGTCGGGACGGTCGAGCTTGAGCAGGCACTCGGCGGCACGGTACATGGCCCAGGCGCCCTCCTCGTCCCAGCCGTTGAGGCTGGCGCAGGTGCGGAAGGCGGCGATGGCTTCTTCGTGGCGGCCGAGTCCGGCCAGGGAGTCGCCGAGGTAGTAGAACCAGCGGGGGTCGTCGGGATGCTCGGCGGTGTGGCGGGTGAGGATGGCGACGTCGCGCTCCGCTTTTTGCCGGTACTGCTCCCGCGACTTGCCGAGCTCCGTGAAGCGCACGCCTTCCAGTGTCGCCGATGCGCCGCCGGCGGTGATGAATGCCTCGTGGGTGGGTCCGACGTATCTGCCGCGCGCCGGGAGGCGGAAGAAGCGCTCCTTGCCGTAGGTGCCGTCGCCTCGTGCTTGACGTGGAGGGCGGTGGCGTCGGTCTGCGGCGAGGGCGGCGCGGAGGTCGATCTCGTCCGAGTTCGATGCGCTCGTCGGTGTCGAGGGTGACGGCCCAGTCGGCGCCGAGCGCGGCGGCCGCTTCGAGGGCGAAGTTGCGGGCGGCGGCGAAATCGTCGCGCCAGGGGAACTCGCGGACGACCAGCTTGTCGCCGGCGATCTGGCGGGCGATGTCGAGGGTGTCGTCGGTGACGCCGGTGTCGATGACGAGGACCCGATCGACCCAGTCGACGACGCTGCGCAGGGCATCGCCGATGATGTCTTCGCTGTTGCCGGTCAGGGTGGTGGAGACGATCGAGACGCCGTCGGCGGCGAAGGGGGTGATGCCGGGGGTTTCCATTGGCGCGGGCCGACCCTCACCCCAACGGCCCTCACCCCAACCCCTCTCCCATTGCGATGGGAGAGGGGCTCGCGACGCCGAAACGGGCGTCCTATGGGCAGTATCTCCCCCTGTCAGCGGCTCGGGCGGGATCGGGACGAAGTCGGCGTCGAGGATGGGTGCGGGAGCAGCGAGCGTGGCGTCTTCTGCCGCTACCAGACCCGTGCCGGCCATCGCCACGGCCGCTGCGGCGCGCATGTCCCGCTCCACGTCGTCCGGATCGAGTGGGGGGGACAGCAGCGGGAGCACCTCGGCGATGGGGACGGTGGCCAGGAAGGCGGCGCGGTCCCAGACGCCGTAGGAGACGATCAGGTCGTCGCCGCGACGGGCGAGCCCGCCGGCGAACTCGACGCCGCGTTCCTGGAGGAGGAAGGGGGCGGAGAGTTTCGCCAGGCGCCATTCCGGGTCGAACCAGACCCAGCGGTGGGTGTAGACGCGGCCGCCGTCGTCGAAATTGACCGCCTCGTGGACGAGGCAGAGCCGGCCGCCATCGAACGGGATGGCCTGCGAGCCGCCGCTGAAGCGGCGGGCGATGAGGGGCCCCGGCTGGATCAGCTCGGGGACGACCGAGCCGGCGGCATCGTCGTAGCGGGTGATGACGGTGGGGTAGCAGCGTGTAGACGAAGCGGAGGATGCCATCGTTCGGCATCCAGCGCGGGCATCCAGTTCTTCTCGTGCCGGGAGACGCCATCGCTGAGCAGATGCAACTCGGCCGCGGTGGCGTCCTCGAGACGCAGCAGGGCGATCTGGCAGATCCCCGTCGCGTCGCGGTCGCGAACGGTGGCGCTGACCCACCACGACCCGCGATGCCAGAAGAGCCGGCAGTCCTCGAAGCCGGAGACGGGGAAGGGCGGGGGGTCGATGCGGAAAGCGGCGTCGTCGATCGGCTGGACGTCGCGGATGGCGAGGTCGGGCGAGAGGGCGAGGAGGTAGTTGGTGGTGCGGATGACGCCGCTGTCGTCGTGGATGGTGTAGCGGAGTTGGCGGGACATGGAGTAATTGGAGGAGCGGACGATGAGATGCAGCCCGTCGCTGTGCGGATCGGCGGCGATGCTGGGATTGAAGCGAGACCACCCCTGCGGGACCGGGATGTCGATGGGGGCATGCGCGGCGGAGGGGGCGGTCTCGCTCAGGAGGGGGGCGTAGAAGACGGCGTTGCGGCGGGTCAGGAGATCGATGGTGTCCGGCAATGCGGGGAGGGAGAGAAGCCGCTCACAGGCGTTTCGCCCAGCGATTAACTCGTCCTGGTAGTAGGCGTCGACCGTCGTCTGGAAGGTTGGTTGCCACCAGTCTCTCACCGCATCTGCCCACCCGCAGTCCGCGTGTGCTCGAGCGCGCCGCTCATTACGGCCGATGCCTACGCGTGTTCACTGCACCTGGACGATAGCCAAGACCCAGGCGACCGCTCGCCGCGCTCATCTCAACCATCATGCACACATGGCGATGGCGGTCACGGTCGTCGTGCCCTCGGTCGCCTTGGCGACCACCTTGGCCGTGATCAAATCCGGTTGAACCGCCATCTCGTGCACGCTCACCGCATTCGGCTCCGCCAGCATGCCCACCCCGACGGACTTGGTCTGAATCCCGCCCACGATGGGGCACACCGCCGTCACAAACCCGGTCGCGCCGTTGGCGATCTCGAATGACGCGCCAACGCGCCGAGTGATCGAGAGCTGATTTTGCAGCGCAAATGTCCCGCCGGTGTTGGGGAACCGAAATCCGGGCTGACCGGTGACGCCGAAGATGTTCAGATGCACTCCGGGGCCGCTGGGTCCCGAGGGACCATAGATCGAAAGGCTCGTGTCGGCGCTTCCCTCGTTGGGCAGGACGATGTAATCAAGCCCGACAATGAAATCGAGCGCGGCCCTGTCTGAATTGAACCACTTGGCGGCGGTCGCATCGTAGGCCAGAACCTGGCCAGTCGCCGGGGTTTGATCGGTGACGAAGTTCGAGAGATCCTCCACCCTGATGGACCGGTTCTCCCAGCGGTTGACCCCCGTCGCGCCGTTGAACGCCAGCAGTTGGCCAGCGGTCGCTCCGGTGACGAGGACATCGGAGAGGCTGTCCAGATTCCCCTGTGAGGATGGGCCGGTCGGGCCCGTCGGGCCGGTCAGTTGACTCGCGGGTCCAGTCAACCCTCGTGGCCCGGTGGCGCCGGTGACGCCGGTAGTTCCAGGGAGCCCGGTTGGCCCCGTGACACCTGTGGGACCGGTTAGTTGGCTTGCCGCGCCGGTTGGGCCCGTTGGTCCCGTGGCGCCACTTGCGCCAGGGACGCCGGAGGGACCAGCGACCTGGCTGGCAGGGCCAGTAGGACCAGTGGAGCCGGTGGGGCCAGCGGAGCCCGTCTGTCCGGTCGGCCCCTGCTCGCCGGCGGGTCCCGGTATGGTGCTGGCGGCGCCTGGCGATCCGGTCGGACCGGTGGCTCCCGTCCCGCCCGCCACACCTGGCGCACCCGGCGCGCCTTCTGTGCCCGGAACGCCTTGCGGTCCCTGCGGACCTCTATCGCCCGTGGCGCCTTGAGGGCCGATGGGACCGGTGACGCTACTGTCGTTACCGGGAGGACCCTGTGCCCCCTGCTGGCCAGCGGCACCCCTGGGGCCGGTGGCTCCGGTTGGCCCTGAATCGCCGGTTTCTCCCGGGGGACCGTCCGCGGGACCAGTGGGACCAGTGGGACCGGGAGGACCTGGTTTCCCCCTCTTGGCTTGCGCGGACACGCGGCCGCTCGCCCCTCCTGTTGGTCCCGACCCGGGCGCCGTGGCCTGACTGCCCTTGCGCTGCTTCTTGCGCTTGCGCTTCCTGGACCTCGCGTCGTTCTTGCCGTTGTTGCCATTATTGGCAGCCGAGGCGGTGTCTACCGCGCCAATCGCCGTGAGCACCGCGAGCGCGGCCGCGGCCACGCCTTGCATGGCCGCACGGCGCGGCGCCGGGTTCGCGAGCGCCACGGTGAAGGAGTCGAATTGCTCGCCGTCCACGTTGGCTATCCTTCCCCACTGCCGCCTGAGTTCAGCATGCCGACGACGTCCGCCGGCTGAGCACCCTGGTCATCGTATTGTCGCCCGCGACCTTCGCGGATCGCGGGCGTGCGGGGCCGCGGCACCCGGCAGCTTGGCCGGCCGTCGGTTGCAGGGCGGTCGTGTGCGCGGGGAGATCGGTGCCGGCGCACGAAACCCCCTTCCGCGCGCGTGTCCAGTGGCAACAGTACACGGTCGTCGCCGGTCATGCACGTCCCAGGAACATAGGCGAGGCACCGTGTTCTTCACGCATGCCCTGCCGCTGGGCCGAGATCCGCCGCTGGACGCGCCCTGGTGCCCTCCCCAGGGTCTAGGATCCGGCGTGCGCTCTGCTGACTACGGCATCGACATGCAGTAGGCGATTGCGTTCATGTTCGTAGCCACGGCGGGGTCTCCGCGCGCGGCTCTCACACGAACCTGGGTTGCAGTCGTGATCCTCATGTCACGGATCGTGACCGAAGGATCTGCGCTTACTCCCACGGCAATCGCCCTTCTCCCGGCGGGGCAGGTCGCGAACGCCTCCGCGAATCCCGTCTGCGGCACCGCGACCGCGCTGCCATCGACGTTGGTGACACTGAACTGGTTCTCGAGTGCGAAGGTTCCACTGCTATCCGGGAAAAGGAAGAAGCGATTGTTCGTGAGGGCGGAGATATTCAGGAACGCGCCGACGCCTCCTTCCGGCCCCGGATGGCGATAAATCGTGAAGCTGGTGTCCTCCTGGGGGTTCTCGTTGGTCAACGTGATAAAGTCCAGCACCGCGCTGTGCAAGTTCCGCCACTGCTGAGCCGAAGTGTCGAATGTCAGAATCTGGCCGTTCTGTGGTTGGCCCAAGATCGTGACGTCTGTTAGGTTGTCGAGCGCCAATCCTCCGGTTGGGCCAGCGGGTCCGGTGGCTCCGGTTGGTCCGGCTGGAGGACCCACGGGACCGGTCGGTCCTGTAACCTGGCTGGCCGCTCCGGTCGGGCCAAGTGCTCCCGTGGCGCCGGTGGGCCCCGTGACCTGGCTGGCCGGGCCGGTGGGACCCTGCGGGCCGGTGACCTGGCTGCCGGCGCCGGTAGCGCCGGCAGCGCCGGTGGCGCCGGTAGGCCCTGTCGATCCTCCGGCGCCGGTGGGACCACTCGGCCCGGTCACTGCACTGGGAGCTCCGGTCGCACCTGGTCGCACCGGTTGCCCCGGTCGCACCGCTGCCGGTCGGGCCGGTCGGGCCGGTCGTCTGGCTGGCCTGGCCCTCGGGACCGGTTGGACCCGTGGCCCCGGCCGGGCCCGTGACATTGCTGGCCTCACCTTGCAGTCCAGTCGGGCCGGTCGGGCCTGTGACTTCGCTGGCGGTACCTTCCGGGCCGGTGGGACCCGTGGCCCCGGCCGGGCCGGTGACGATGCTGTCGGCGCCGGTTGGACCAAGGGGGCCTATCTCACCGGTCGCTCCGGTCGCGCCCTCCGCGCCGGTGGCACCGGTGTTTCCGGTTGGCCCCTCGGGCCCGGTGAGCCCGATCGAACCGGTGGCGCCCTCCGCACCCATGGCGCCGGTGGCGCCCGTCGGACCGGTGACTTCGCTTGGGTTGCCCTGGGGGCCGGTCGGTCCCGTGTCCCCGGTCGCGCCTTCCGGGCCGGTTTGACCCTGAACTCCCTGGATTCCCTGCTCGCCCTGGATTCCCTGTTCACCGGTCGGGCCCTGGGGGCCGGTGACGTTGCTTGCCTCGCCTTGTTCGCCTTGCGGGCCAGTGGGGCCTTCGGGGCCTTGGGGACCGGTGGGACCGGTGACCTCGCTGGGAAGCCCTTGTAGACCTTGGGGGCCGGTGGGACCTAGCGGGCCTATGGGGCCGGTTACCTGGCTGTCCGCGCCGGTGTCGCCGGTGTCGCCTTTGTCGCCAGTCGGGCCGGCCGGTCCCTGCTCGCCGGTGTCGCCGACGGCGCCCTCGGGGCCGGTGGGGCCGCCGGGAAGACCATCCGCTCCGGTCGGACCCGTGGGGCCGGTGTCGCCCTTCTTGCCTTTCTTGGTTTTTTTCTTCTTCTTGGCCTCGGCGGAGATGGACTGCGACCCGCCGCCGGAACCGTCGTTGTCGGGACCCGCCGGGTCGCCGTCGCCGTTTTCTTCGTCGGTGTCCTGGTCGGTGTCGTTGTCGGAATCGGTGTCGACGGTCTGGGATGAGCCGTTGCCACTCCGGTTTTTCTTGCGCTTGCGCTTCTTGTTCCGGTTCTGGTTCCGGTTCTGGTTCTGGTTGTTCTTGCCGTTTTTGGCGGCGTTGGCATCGGAGACGCCGAGCGCGGCCAGCAGGGCCAGCGCCGCGCCGCCCAGAGACTGCACGGCGGTGCGCCGAGGTGCGGGGTTTGCGAGCGACATGACCAGGGAGTCGAATCGCGTGTCGTCCATGCTGCCCGCTCCGCTCTCGCTCCGCTGCCGCGCCGCTACTTCGCCGTGTTCGTCTCGCTGGCGCACCTCGCCGCGAGGGACGACCGAGAGCGGCGCACGAAACCCGCGGCGGTCTCCGGCCACGGTCAATGGCTTTGGGGGTTCAGTTCCGCGCAACGAGAACGCGCGGCCACTCCACCCCCAGCCTTGCGCACTTCGATCGTCGGATGCGATGGACCGCGCCGGTGTGACCCCGCGCGCCATCTGCTATCACTGTTGTCGCAAGAACATAACACGTCCGGGCCATGCCGCGCATCCCGGCGGCGCGACAGTAGCGTCCAAGAACCGCGCGCGGACGGGTGGCCCTCACCCCAACCCCTCTCCCATTGCGATGGGAGAGGGGCTCGTTTCGGCCATCGCAGGCCAGGGGCCGTGCTCCCTTCTCCCTGCGCACACTGACAGGGGGAGGCAATGGGTTATGGAAACTTCGCGCGGGGCGAAAAGCCCCTCTCCCATCGCAATGGGAGAGGGGTTGGGGTGAGGGCCTTCTGCCGCGTGACCGGGATTTGACGCATCTCGCCCACCCAACGGCGAGGATGGCCGATGCGCCTGGACTATCCTCCCGAACACGTCGAGACCCGGGCCGGAACCCGGGTCTCGGTCTCCATCTGATCCTCGCGGGCACGCCGCGTTGCCGGGAGGAATGCGAACGGGTTGCCAGGGCGAACGCTAGATCGCGTCGCGCGTCGCGGCTTCCGCCTTTTCCGCCTCAGCCCTGACCTTGTCGGCCGCCTCGTCGAGCTTCTGCTCGGCCTCGGCCGCGACCCGGCCCGCCTCATCGGCCACGCCATTGGCATCCGAGCGCAGCGTGGTCTCCGTCGAGGTGGCGGTGGTCGATGTCTTGGCCGGGACGACCGGGGCCTGCGCTTCCTCGCGGAACTCCTTGACGCCCTGCCCGAGCGACTTCGCGATTTCCGGCAGCTTGCCCGCGCCGAAGATGATCATGATGATCACCAGCACGATGACGAGCTCTTGCCAACCGAGTCCTGCCATGGATGTCCTCCCCTCCGGGGGGTGTTGTCGTCTGTGCGCCCGCCAGATCGGGCTCTCCCGCGCGTAAGCCCGAGTTCTACCACGAACCGAGGCATTCGCGCCGCTTCGGGGCCGCTAGGGGCTGATTTCGACGCGCATCCCCATGGGCGCCCACTGGTACATCCAGTCGGCCACGTCTACCGGCAAGTTGACGCAGCCGTGGCTCATCGGCGTGCCGAAGTTGTTGTGCCAGTAGGTGCCGTGGATGGCGTGGCCGCGGTCGGTGAAGTAGAGCACGTCCGGCACGTCCGGCACGTTGTAATACTCCCCGCCCAGCACGCCCTCCATCGTCTGCGACTCCAGCTTGGAGAGGACGTGGTAGCTGCCGGGCGGCGTGGCGAACTTGGCGGTCCCGGTGCTGATGTACCCCTGCCAGAGCACCTGATCGCCCTGGTAGGCCCACAGGTATTGCAGGGTGATGTTGATCTGCACCCACTTCTCGGCGTTGGGATCGGCCGGGATGCCGCTCACCGTCGCCGTCGGCGGCGGGGTGAAAAGCTCCTCGCTGTAGGCCGGCAGCTCCCCTTGCGGCGCGGGGGTTGTGTCGAGGCCCAGCCGCTCCACCATCATCTTCCCGACCGGGACGATGGCCGGCGCCTCCCCCGCGCGCTGCGCCAGTTTGCCGCGCTCGAACACCTGGTAGGTGACGCCGTCGACCTTGTACGGCTCGGTGAGGGGATTGCCGAGGTACCCGGCCTCGCCGGTCGCCTCCCAATACGACTTGAAGTCGCCGGCCACGCCGTGCCCGGTCTCCGGCACGTAGCGCCAGCTTTCGGAATCGGGCCGCGCCGCCGCCGAGTCGATTGGCGCCCAGGCACGTGCGGCCAGCGCCGCCTCGTTGGCAGCGCCGCTGCCGCTGCCGGAGGTGCGGCGCACCATGAACGGCTGCGTCTGCCGCCCCAGTTCGCCGAAGTGGACTACGATCCCGTTCGGATCTTCCGGGTGGTACTCGAAGCGGCCAAAGTCGTAGTACTGAACGACGCGGCCGTTCTCGTTGATCTCCGGGGTCAAGGGGAGGCCCCACGACTCGGCCCCGCCCCAGGCACGCCAGCATATCGAGGAAGACGCCGTCCACCGCCTGCCCCGACTCCGGGATGTAGACCGTGCGCGGCGGCGCCCAGTTGGCAAACCCCGGTGGCGGCCCCGACGGCGGCGGCGCCAGCCAGGGGGTAGTCACCAGCTCCGGAACCTCCTCTTCAGGGACGGCGGCGGCATCGACCGCCGGAGCAGCCGCCTCCGGCGCGGCCGAGGGGAGGATCGGCTGCCCGTTCTCGTCGTAGGAGACGGCCAGCCCGGTGGCAGGGTCGATCAGGTTGCCGAGATCGTCGAAGTAGAGCCCGGATGCGGCATCGATCGGCGTCCCGTCCGGGCCGATGGCCAGCGCAACCCCGGTCACTGGATCGATCATGTTGCCGTTGGCATCGTAGCTCGGGACGGCCGCGACCGGCGCCGGCTCCACCCACGCCTCGCCGGACTCTTCCGTCCAGACATTGGCGATGGCCTGGTCGACGCTCTCGCCGACGTCGGTCCACTCTCCGCTGGCGGCAGGATCGACCCAGACCCCGTCGATCTGCTCCTGGGCGCGCGCTGCCCCAGGCAGCACCGCCGTTCCGATCGCGCTGAGCAGCGTCGAACCGGTCAGCAGCCACGCCAGGGCGGCATGCCGCCGCACTCCCCCTCGACCTCGCCCGGCCATCGCGCCCCCTCCTGGCATCGGTATTCCGTTCTGGCCGCGACCGGACCCAACCCCGGTCACGCCTGCGTCGTGCTATCGATACGTCGCTCGGCGGGCAGCGGGACGCATGAGCGGGGATTGTTCTTCAGGGTATCAGTCTAGCGAAGGTGGCTCGCGTCCGCAATCCCCACCGCCAGTACGTACACGAAAGTACCGGTGAAGGAACGGGATTGGGGTCAAATCGCCAAACTATGTGACTTTGTGGCACGAAGGGATTGTGGGGTTCCGGGTTGGGTAGGGGGTCTTTTCCTGGCCGGGTTGGCCTGGCGATCGGCGCAAATGAACCAGGAGGCCCCTTCGCTTGGCCCTAAAGGACCAGGCTGACTCTTACGGGAAGCCCCGTGAATGGGGCTGGAGGGGATTTGGGGATGATGCGCAACGACGTGGTCCGCCAGCCGCCGGCACTCGTCCATCTGTCACAACCGCTCGCTGACGGGCGTCATATCAGTGATATGGCACGGATGTAGCGTGTCATGAATGTATCTCCAGGACCGACGGATCTGGGGAGGAGACACGCGTCTTGCATTGGGGAATCGTGATGAACGCTCAATTCATCACCTGTTTGAAAAGCGTCCCGGCGTCAAGCGCGCCGGCCGGACGTTCGGAAAGATAGAGGAGGAAGTCATGGCAGCACCTATTCTGGTTACCGGCGGCACGGGCACGCTGGGGAGGCACGTCGTGGCGGGGCTGCGCAACGCCGGGCGCGACGTGCGCGTGGTCAGCCGCCGTTCCCGCGAGGGTGAGGCAGGCATCGAGTTCGTGGCCGGCGACCTGGCCACGGGCGACGGGCTCGCCGCCGCGCTGGCGAGAACCGAGATCGTCGTGCACCTCGCCGGCAGCGCTAAAGGCGACGAGGAGAAGGCCCGGCACATCGTGCGCGCCGCGACGGAGGCCGGGGCGGGGCACCTGGTCTACATCTCCGTCGTCGGGGCCGACCGGATTCCGATGGCCAGCGGCATCGACCGCATGATGTTCGGCTACTTCGCGTCCAAGCATGCCGCGGAGCGGATCGTGGCCGATTCCGGAGTGCCATGGACGACGCTGCGCGCCACCCAGTTCCACGACCTGCTCCTGACGGTGGCGCAGCAGATGGCCAAACTGCCGGTGATCCCGGTCCCGGCCGGGTTCAAGTTCCAGCCGATCGACCCCGCGGAGGTGGCGGCCCGGCTGGTGGGACTGGCGCTTGGCCCGCCGTCTGGCCTGGTTCCCGCCATGGGCGGGCCGCGAGTGTACGAGTTGAAGGAGCTAGTTGGCGACTATCTGCGAGCCACCGACAAGCATCGGCGGATCCTGCCAGTCTGGCTCCCAGGCAAGGCCGCCCGCGCATTCCGGGATGGCGCGAATCTGGCTCCGGACCGGGCGGTGGGGCGCCGCACCTGGGAGGAGTTCCTGGCCGCGCGGGTGGGCGCGCCGAGCGCCGCCGCCACGGTTGGCGCCGCGTAGAGCTGGCCTTCGTGACCGATGCCGAATTGGCACCCGCGCCCGCATGCCCATGCCGGGGTGATCGTGAGGTGTCACGGCCGGGGCTGCCGTCTCGTCTCATGGGGTGTAGGTAGTTGTCGATGAAGGAAAGGAGTTGATGATGAATCGCGCTCTGGGGATCGTTGCCGGACTGTTAGCTGTTGTCTACCTGTTCGGCGGCGCCGGCAAGCTGATCGTTCCCAAGGATAAGATAGCCGCCTTCCCCGGCGGGGGATGGGTCGAAGACTTCAGCGCCCGCGCCGTCAAGGCCATCGGAGCCCTCGAGGTCCTGGCCGCGGTGGGCCTGGTCCTGCCGGCCGCGCTCGGGATCGCGCCGGTTCTGGTGCCGCTGGCTGCGGCCGGTCTGGTGGGGCTGATGGGTGGCGCGGTGTTTACACGCATCCGCCGTCGCGAGCCCAAGGCCATGGTGGCGGACCTGGTCTATCTTACTCTGGCCGCGTTCGTGGCGTGGGGCCGGTCCTTCGGCCCCAAGTCCATCACCAGCTGACCGGATGGGGCGCCTGCTGGATGCCGGGCCCGGAGTGACCGAGTAGTCAGATCCCGACGGCGTGACCGTGTCGTTCAACGACGCATACGGAATCCGGTTGATGAGTTTCGCATCGCCGCCTCCGGCCCTCACCCCAACCGCCGCCCAGAGGGCACCCGGCCCATTGCGATGGGAGAGGGGCTCGTTGACGGCGAAAAAGGTAGTAACTGGGAGATACCTCCCCTCTCAGACCGCGGTGGGCGAGGGGGGAACGCGAGGTGGGTTTCCGAAATGGCGGCAGTGAGGTGAGGGCCGGGCGCAAGTCCGCCGGATCAATGCGAGCCGTACCCCGCCTCTTGTGGCAACCGGGGCGCGTACCAGCCGAGGCGGTAGCGCTTGGCGCCATCGGGTCCGCGATTGCGGCCGACGACGCGGAAGCCGATGCTCTCGAACCAGCCCTTGAGCGAATCGTCGGTCTGGACGGTCATCGGCTTGCGGCCGCAGCGGCGCAGCGCGTCGACCAGGGCGGAGCGGCCGTATCGCTTTTGTCGCCACGCTGGGTCGACCGCCAGCCAGGGCAGCTCGAAGCTGAGGCCGGTCTTGCGCAAGCTGTAAACCGCGACGAGCGTATCGGCCTCGACCCAGCCGTAGACGTCACCGTCCGGATCGTCCCGCAGGGCGGCGATGGCGGCCGCGGCGCTTTCGGCGTCCCCTATTGACTGGCAATCCGCGAGGAGCCTCGCCGCCGGCTCATCCAGCTCTGGCGGCAGCGGCTGCCACCCAGTCTCATCAGTCACGGCATTCGACTCCGCTTCATAACCAAAGCCGGTTGGTCGCCGCGGTCGGCCCTCACCCCCAATCCTTCTCCCACTGCGGCGGGAGAGGGGGCTTTGCCCGAGCAGCGGCCGGGGTCGCGGGGGTGTTCTGCCGGAGTCGGAATTACAACGCCTCCAGCAGCTTTGCAAACGGCTTCGGATCGCTGTAGGGACCGATCAGGGCCAGGTTGAGGCGATCCGGGCGGAACAGTTCCTGCGCCAGCTCCTGCACATCGTCGGCGGTGACGGCCTCGATTTTCTCCATCACCTCTTCCGGGGTTTTGATCTCGCCGTAGGTCGCCTCCTGCGAGCCGATCCAGGCCGCTACCGAGCGGCTGTCCTCGAAGCCCATCAGCAGGCGGCCCTTGCGCAGATCCTTGGTGCGGCGCAGCTCGTCTTCCGGGACGCGCTCGTCGCGCAGCTTGCGCAGCTCGCCGACGAGGGCCTCGACGGTCTCTTCGACGCGCTCCAAGTCGGTGCCGGCGGAGAGGACGCCCTGGCCGACGTCGGCGTACGGCCGGAAGTAGCCGAAGACGGAGTAGACCAGTCCCCGCTTCTCGCGGATCTCCTGGAAGAGGCGCGAACTCATACCGGAGGAGAGGATGGCCTCGATGGTCGATTGCACGTAGCGGCGCTCGGTGGAATACGGCAGGGCGGGCATGGCCAGGCAGAGGTGGGCCTGCTCCGTGTCGCGTTCGATGAGGCGCACGCGGGCTTCGTTCTGGTCGCCGACGGTGTCGGTGGTTTCGTCGGGGGCCGGGTGCTCTTCCAGATCGCCGAAGAAGCGCTGCGTCAGCTCCACCACCTCGTCGTGGCGCACGTCGCCGCCGGCGGCGACCACCAGCCGGCTGGGGGCGTAGTTGCGCTGCCAGAAATCGACCATCGACTCGCGGTCGATACCGCCGACGGTCTCCTCGGTGCCGGCGATGGAGCGGCCCAGCGCCTGGTCGCCCCAGACGACCTCGTCGATGACATCGTGGACCAACTCTTCCGGCGAGTCCTGGATGGAGCGGATTTCTTCCAGGATGACGGAGCGCTCCTTGTTCAGCTCGCCGGGATCGATGACCGAGTTGCGCACGATATCGGCGATGACGTCGAAGCCGGGGGCGAAATGGGAGGAGGGCGCCTTGAACCAGTAGCTCGTCCCTTCACGGGAGGTGGCGGCATTCAGGACCCCGCCGACTCCCTCGATCTCCTCCGAGATCTGTTTGGGATCGGGCCGGCGCTCGGTCCCCTTGAAGAGCATGTGCTCCAGGAAATGGGAAACGCCGGAAACCTTGGCTGGTTCGTAGCGAGAACCGACCGAATACGAGACGATCAGCGTGCCGCTTTTGACCCCGGTCATGGGACCGGTGACGACGCGGACGCCGTTGGGGAGCGTGGTCTTATGGTAGGGATAGGGGGCTTCATTCGGCGGTGCTGCGGATTTCACCGTTGCGGACAACAACAACTCCTGTGTCTAGGTGCGGCCTCGCTGGCCGCTCAGCGATAAAGACAAAGACATCTCCTCCGGCGTGGGCCGGAGATTCCGGGCGCCAATGACCGTCGGGTGCCGTAAAGTGTACGCGGTACACGCGACCTCAGGGGATCAGGCAAGAAGAGGAGGAGCGGGAATGGATCCGGTCGTCGCAAAAATCGCCGAGCAATATCAGGTCGTCCACGGGCTACTCCGCGATGAGGTGCGCGATCTCTCAGCGGACGCGCTGAACTGGAGACCGGGGCCGGAAACGACCTCCATCGCCGCGCTGATCGTGCATACCCTCGGCTCCGAGGCCGAGGTGCTCCGCGTGGCCGCCAAGGTTCCCGGTGAGCGGGACCGCGACGCCGAATTCCGGGCAACGGCGAACGATGCCGAGGACCTCGTCCGCCAACTGGACCAGGCCGATTCGTATCTGGAGGCGATGGCGCCGCGGATCACGGCGGAGAACCTGGCAGAAGAGTTGCCCCGCGGCGACCGGCCGCCGGAAACCGGGCTGCACTGGCTGGTCACCAACTACGGCCACGCTCGCGAACATTTGGCGCACGTTCAACTGACGAAGCAGCTTTACGCACAGGCGAACCAGTAGCCCGGCGAAATACCTCGCGCCGTGGCGCACGGTCTTCGCCGGCTCTCCGCGCCACGATTCGCGATTGTCCGGACTTCCGGCGCTGAGTAAACTCGGCGTCAAGCAGCGAAAACTTGCGGTTCGTTCGGTCTGGCCGATTGGTCCACGAGAGGAGGAGTTCGATGGGTTCTGCACGCTGCACGCGGCGTTCGTTCGTTTCCCGCTCGGCCGCGGTTACCGCCGCCGTCACGGCAGGGGCTCACCTTCGATACACGACCCTGGCGCAGGAGGCGACGCCGGCCGTGCCCGACGTCGGTCCCCTTCAGGTTGGCTGGTCGACGATCTACACCACGCCCTCCTGGATGACCGAGACGCAGAATGAGATCGAGGCGGAGATCGAGCGATTGCGTGGTCTAGGCATGGAGATCGACTTCCAGGTCTTCGACGCCAACGGCGACACGGCCACCCAGATCGCCCAGATCCAGACGATGATCGACCAGCAGTACGACATCATCCTGCTGATTGCCGGGTCGGCGACCGCCCTCGACCAGGTCGTGGCGCAGGCGCACGAGGCCGGGGTGATCGTCGTCAACTGGGACAG
The DNA here is from genome assembly GCA_963762985.1 of uncultured Chloroflexia bacterium. Taxonomy (GTDB): domain Bacteria; phylum Chloroflexota; class Chloroflexia; order Thermomicrobiales; family UBA6265; genus JACCXM01. The sequence continues at coordinate 239,543 of CAVXMK010000015.1, read as the reverse complement.
CCTGGTCAGCACCGACCAGCTCACCGCCACGGTCAACACCGACCAGGACCAGTGGGGGCAGATGACGGCGCAGTGGCTGGTCGATCAGCTCGGCGGCGAGGGCCAAATCCTGGCCATCAATGGCCCGGCCGGCATCTCCGTCAGCGAGGCGCGCTGGGGCGGGGCGCAGAAGGTCTTCGAGCAGAACCCCGGCATCGAGATCGTCGGCACGGCCAATATCGAGTACAACGAGGCCCCAGCCCTGACCGAGATGGCCAGTCTCCTGGCGGCGCATCCGAACGTGGCCGGCATCTGGCACCAGGCGGGCGCCCACGCCTCGGCTTCGCTCAAGACGCTGCAGCAGATGGGGCTGCCGTTCGTGCCGATGACGGGCGAGAACTTCAACGCCTACCTCAAGCAGTGGTGCGACCTGCTCGACGAGGGGTTCACCTCCTTCGCCACGGCGCAGGTCAACTACATGGCCGTCATTTCGCTCGATCTGGCGATCCAGGCGAAGGCGGGTATGGAGACGCCGTCGTACGTGAATGTGCCGCTGCCCGAGATCACCGACGAGAACGTCTGCGAGTGGGCCAGCGACGAACTGCCGGACGACTGGTACGCCATCCCCGAGGTGCCCGGCCCGGACGAGGTCGACCAGATCATCGCCGACGCCCTGGCCGCCGAGCAGAGCGGGGCGGTGGCCACGCCGACGGCGTAGCGCGCCATGCGCAGATCGTGTCATTCCGATCGCAGCGAGGGCTCCCAAGAATCATCTCGGCTCTACCGAAGCGACGTTCCCTGAGCGCTGAGATTCCTCCTGCAAGTTCGCTCGGAATGACACGGTGGTTGCCTCGCGCCCGTCATCGGTTCGGCCGGGGCGACGTGCGTCGCCCCGGCCGAATTGGCGTACCCTTAGCGGCATGAGTTCCACGACAAGAGGGACCGGCGCGGCCGATTTCGCCGCGAGCGAGAGGCCGTCGCCCGAGCACGATCCGGGAGCATCCGCAGCCGGTCCTCCAGGCGACCGGTCTGACGCGGTCGTTCTCCGGCCATGTCGTGCTGAACGACGTCGATTTCGAGGTGCTCGCGGGCGAGATTCACGGGCTCGTCGGCGAGAACGGCGCCGGCAAGAGCACGCTGATCAATCTCATCACGGGGGCTCTGCCACCGGATGCCGGCTCCATCGTCGTTGGCGGCGAAGCGGTGGCACACCTGACGCCGCATGAGGCCGAAGCGCGCGGCATCGCCACGGTGCATCAGGAGCTGAGTCTCTGCCCGCACCTGACGGTTGCCGAGAACGTCTACCTGGGTCGGTTGCCGACGACGACGCTGGGACGGATCGACTACCCGAAGATCGTGACCGGTACAAGGGAAGCGTTCGCCAGCCTCGGCGTGGCAATCGATCCCAACGCTATTGCCGGGGAGCTTTCCCTCGCCGACCAGCAGCTCGTGGAGATCGCCAAGGCGCTGGTGAGCCGTCCGAAACTGCTCATCCTGGACGAGGCTACCTCGGCGCTCGACAGCGGGCAGGTGGCGCTGCTCTTCGCGGCTCTGCGCCGGTTGCGCGAGGCGGGCACGGCGACGGTCTTCGTTTCGCACCGGCTGGATGAGGTCTTCGCCATCACCGACCGCATCACGGTGCTCAAGAACGGCGAATACGTCGCCACCGTGCCGGCCGCCGGGACGACCACGGACGACCTGGTGCAGTTGATGGTGGGCCGGGAAATGCACGACATCTTCCCCCCCAAACCGGAGATCGCCGCCGTCCTCGCCGAGCCGGTCGTCCTGGCCGTGCGCAACCTGTCGTCCGGCAAGCGCTTCCACGACGTGAGCTTCGATCTGCACCGGGGCGAAATCCTGGGGCTGGGCGGGTTGCAGGGACAGGGACAACGGGATCTGCTGGCGGCCCTCTTCGGGCTGCTCCCCGTGCAGGGCACGGTCGAGCTTCAGGATCGGCCGCTGCACGTGCGGGGACCGCGCGGCGCGATGAAGCGTCGCATCGCGCACGTCCCGGAGGATCGGAAGACGGAAGGCCTCGTCGTCCAGCTTTCGGTCGGGGAGAACCTGTCGCTGCCGAGTCTCGACCGGCTGGACCGCCTCGGGCTCATCGACCGCGAGCGGGAATGCGGGCTCATCGACGAGCTGATCCAGAAGCTGCGTATCCGCCTGCAATCGCCCCGCCAGGCCGTGCTGCGCTTGAGCGGCGGCAACCAGCAGAAGGTCGCCATCGCCAAGTGGCTCCCGCTGACCCCCGAGATCTACCTGCTCGCCGAACCGACACGGGGCATCGACATTGGCACCAAGCAGGAGATCTACCAGCTCATGCGCGAGCTGACCGCCTCCGGCGCCTCGATCCTGCTGATCTCGTCGGACACGATCGAGCTGCTTGGGCTCTGCGACCGTGTGCTCGTCATGTACGAGCAGCAGCCGGTCGCGATGTTCTCCGGCGCGGAAGTCACTGAAGAGCGGGTCGTCCATGCCTCCGTCGCCGGAAAGCAGAATGGACGGGACGGCGCGGGTTGTCCTCGATGCCACCGAAACCGTGGCCGATCGCTTCGGCAGCGGACGGCCGCCAAACGGACGGCCGGCGGGGGTCCCGGCGCCGGTCGTCTCGCCGGCAGCGGCACGCCAACCAGCGACCGCGCGCTCACGCGGCATTCCCCGCGCCTGGCAGGACATCGCGCCGATCTACGGGGTCACCCTGATCTTTCGCCCTCATCTACCTGTACCTGACCCGCGACACCTTCGGGCTGAACACGATCACCAACCTCTCCGCCTATCTCTTCCCGCTGTTCCTGGTGGCGATGGCGCAGTCGGTCGTCATGTTGACTGGAGGCATCGACCTGGCCGTGGGACAGATGATGAGCCTGGCCACGGTGGTGCTGGCGACGCAGATGTACGACACGCCCCTGTCAAAAGTGACCGCGGTGGCGATCGTCCTCGTCGGCGGCGGGCTGCTCGGGCTCTTTACGGGCAGTATCGTCACCTTCATTCGGCTGCCGGCGATCATCGTCACCCTGGCCACGTCGTTCATCTGGGCGGGGTGGGCGCTGTTCGTGCTGAGCGTGCCGGGCGGCCATCTGCCCGTGTCGTTCGCGCAGGACTTCACCGGTCGTCTGGGCGGGGTGATCCCGACGACGCTGGCCACGCTGGCGCTGGTGCTGCTGCTCTGGAAATGGATCAAGACGACGCCGCTCGGGCTCGGCATCTACGCCGTCGGCGACAACGCGCGCGGGGCCTTTCTCAGCGGCGTGCCGGTGAACCGCGCCCGCATCGCGGCCTACATCATCGCCGGGGTGATGACCGCCATCGCGGGCATCGGTCTCTCCGCCTACGCGGCCACCGGCGACCCGCTCATCGGGGCGCCGTTCACCTTGGCCTCCATCGCCGCCGCGGTGCTCGGGCGGGATCAGCTTCTTCGGCGGCCAGGGGCAACTGAAGGGCACGATCGCCGGGGCGTTGACGCTGGGTCTGATGACGCAGGTGCTTTTCATCTCCGGGCTCTCCCCCGCCTACCAGCGGGTCATCTACGGGGCCGTCCTCGTCGTCGCCCTCGGCATCAAGGCGTTCGCCGCCTACCGCATCGATGAGGGCCGCTGATGCTCGGAGTCCGTCACCACGGTTGTAGGGGCGCTGCTTGCTGCGCCCGTGGCCCGGAGGGCCACAATTTCGTTGCCGGACCCATGTTGTCGACCTGCGGTCGACCGGGCGCAGCAAGCAGCGCCCCTACACGTGATGCGGCGATTGTCCGGCCGCGTCGCAGGAGCCGCTCATGGCCGTGATCCCGTCGTCGCCGCGCCCACGCGGTTTGCGCCAACTCCAGATCGATCCCGTCTGGATCACGTTCGCGTGCTGCTGATCATCTGGGTCTTCAGCCTGATCCGGGTCGAGGGCTATCGCTCGCTCGACTTCAACCTGTTCACGCTGCGCGTGGCCGCGTTCCTCGGCATCGTGGCGGCGGGGCAGACCCTCGTCGTGCTGATGGGCGGGATCGACCTGTCGGTGGCGGCGGTGGTCACCATGACCGGCGTCATCGGCGGCCACCTGATCACCCAGATCGGCGAGGCCGCCGGGATCGTGCTGACGCTGCTCATCGCCGCGCTGGTCGGCGTCGTCAACGGCCTGGGCGTGGTGGCGCTTCGGTTGCCGCCACTGGTGATGACGCTGGCCAGTCTCAGCGTCATCCAGGGGGTGCTTCTCGTCTACAACGCCGGCAAACCGGTCAGCGGCGAAAGCGAATTCCTCAGTCTATTGGGCGCTCGGCACGCTCCTGGGATTGCCGACGCCGGTCTGGGTGCTGGCCGGTCTCACGCTGATATGCCTCATGCTTGCTCCACCGCACGGCGTACGGACGGGCGATCTATGCCATCGGCAACAATCCGCGTGCCGCTCTGCTCTCCGGCGTTCCAATCGGTCTCACCCAGATCGCCACATATGCCCTGTGCAGCGTATTTGCCGGGATCACCGGGCTGCTGATTCTCGGCCGCACCGGGTACAGCTCCAAAACCGCGGGCGACCCGTATCTGCTGATGTCGATCGCGGCCGTCGTCATCGGCGGCACGTCGATTCTGGGTGGGCGCGGCAAGTTCATCGGCACGATCGGCGGCGCGCTGGTTCTTACCGTCCTGATCAATCTGCTCACGGTGGAGAACATCTCCGAAGCCGGCCGGATGATGATCCAGGGCGCGCTGATCCTGATCCTGCTCATCGCCTACGCCAGGGCGGAGCAGTAGGCGAGTCGAAAGTCGTAAGCGAAGTCGAAAGTCGAAAGCAGAATAGCTTCAACTGATTGGCGGTGGCCGGTGGCCGTTCAGGCCGGGGTCATGCGGGGCAAGAGTGTCTCCAGCGCCGCTATCAGCGCTTCCAGGTCGTCGCGCGTGTTGTAGCCCTGGAAGGAGAAGCGGATGAATGGCTTGTCGCTCCACCAGGTGACCGGGATTTCGACCCGGTATTCGTCGTAAAGGCAGCGTTTCAGCGCGTGGCCGTCGATCCATTCGGGTAGCGGGGCGATGGCCATCTGGCGGAACCAGCGGTACCCCTCGGGGCTCTCGACCGGGGCGATCTGGGGCAGGCCGGAAAGAGCGGCGATGCGGTCGCGCGCCTCGACCGCCAGGGCGTGGCAGCGCTCGCGGACCGTCTCCCAATCCCGTTCCCGCTGGTACGCCACCGCGGCCGGGGCGGAGAGGAAGGCGGCGATATCGCGGGTGCCCTGGATCTGGTTGCGGGAGACGAACTGGCTCTCCGGCCGGAAGTGGTCGTTGCGGTCCTCGACCCAGCCCCAGGAGACGATCGGCGACTCCACCCACGATTGCTGGTCGCGCCGGGCGTAGAGGAACCCGGAGCCCTTCGGCGCGCAGAGCCACTTGTGGAAATTGCTGGCGTAGAAATCGACTCCCGAGCGCCTCCAGATCGACCGGCCACTGCCCCACGGCGTGCGCCCCATCGACCACGGTGAGGATGCCCAATCTCCCGCGCCCGTCGCGCCACCGCCTCGATGGGGAGCCGTAAGGCTGTGCCGGAGGTGACGTGCGAGAGGAAGATGGCCCGCGTGCGGGGCGTTACGGCGGCGAAGATCGCCTCCACCACCTCGTCGGGGGAGGTCAGCGGTAACGGCACGTGCGCTTTCGTGTAGCGGGCGCCGCGCTTTTCGCAGAACCACTCCCACGCCCGCTCGCACGCGCCATATTCCAGGTCCGTCCCGACCACCTCGTCGTCCGGCTGGAGCGGCAGTGACCGGGCCACGATGTTGACCCCGGTGGTCGCGTTCGGCACGAAGATCAGATCGTCCCGCGCGCAACCCAGGTACGCCGCCATCGCCACCCGCGCCTCGTCGAGCAGTCCCTCGGCGCGGCGACCCAGGAACTCGACCGGTTGCCGCTCCAACTCCCGTTGCCAGCGCCCGTACTCGGCAAAGACCGGTTCGGGTGTGGCGCCGAATGATCCGTGGTTGAGGAAGACGACGTCGGGATCGAGCAGAAATTCCTGGCGTAGTTCTTCCGCCGATGGCGCTTGGATAGCGAGGGACAAGGGGTCCTCCTGTGTTGGCCCTCACCCCCTGCCCCCTCTCCTTGCGCTCAGGGAGAGGGGTTGGGGTGAGGGCCGTCCGGGGAGAGAGTTCAGACTCCAGCCAGCCCCTACAAATCCCCCCGCCCCACCGGCGCGTCCGCCCCGATGTACAACTCCGCGAAAACCGTGCTCCCCGCCGAGAAGCCCGGCCAGTGCACGGCGGCGATGCCGTTGGCGTCCGGCTCCTTGAACTCGCCCAGCACCCACGGCTTGATGAGCTGGACCGGGGTCTCGTGGTAGACGAAGACCGCCGGCACGTCCTCGACCAGGATGCGCTCCGCATTCTGGAAAATTTCGATCCGCTCCTCGGTCTCGCCGGTGAACGACGCGCCCTCGCGGACGAGCGTATCGAACTCTTCGTTGACCCATGAGTGGCGGCCGCCGGAGAGCCATACGGAGAGCATGTTGAACGGATCCAGGAAGTCCATGCCGTACGACACGAACCCGAAGAGGACCTCGGTAGGCTTGGCGGTGAGGGCGTCCATAAAGGAATCCTGGTCGACGTTCTCCACCTCGACGGCGATGCCCAGGTTCTCGCGCAGCATGGCCGCGGCCGCCTGCGAAACAGATACCTCGAGCGGTTTGGGATTGCGCACCTGAAGCACCAGCGCCGGGAAGGTTGTCGGGTCGTCGTACCCTGCCGCCGCCAGCAGTTCCTTGGCCATATCTGGGTTGAAGGCCTGGATCTCCGCCAGACCTTCACTGTTCGCCGCCGGGAAGCCGGGCGCCAGCCACGAGTTGGCCGGGGTGCCCGCCGGCCCCAGGATTTGCTGCTGGATGGCGTCGCGATCGATGGCGTGGCTGAACGCCTGCCGCACCTCCAGAGAATCGAACGGGGCCTTGGTGACATCGAAGAACATGTAATGCGTGCGGAAGTCGCCCACGCCGGAGTAGATCTGGTCGGGGAATTCGGCCTGCGCGATCACCAGGTCGGCCGGGGCCGGGTTGAACATGTAGTCAACTTCATCGTTCTGGTACATGATGAACCAGGTTGCCGGCTCGGCCAGCTTGATCACCACCCGGTTGACCGGCACGATCAGCGAGCCCATGTAATCCGGGTTCGCCACGTAGACCACGCGCTGGTCGATCGACCACTCCTCCAGCATGAACGGCCCGGCGCTGACCGACGTCTCCGGATTGGAGTTGTAGAGCGGCCCGTGCTCGTCCAGCGCCGCTGCCGAGAGCGGGGCCGGAGTAGAGCAGCATCGCCGGCAGGAACGGCGCCGGAATCTGCGTCTCCACAATGAGTTGGTTCTCGTTCTCTCCGACGCGCACGCCCAGTTCTTCGAGCGGGATCTCGCCCGCGATGGCCTCGTCCCACCCAGCCATCACGCCCTGGAAGAACCAGGTGAAGTCCCAGGCGTGGGCCGGGTCTGCGCCGTACTGGAACGTCCGCACCCAATCGTTGGCGGTGACGGGGTTGCCGTCGTTCCACATCAGGGCCGGGTCGAGATCGAACGTCCAGACCGTGCCGTCCTCGTTGCCGCTCCACTCCAGGGCGGCGGCAGGGATGATCTCGAAGTTGCGGTTGAGCCGCACCAGCGGATCGGAGAAGACATCGGCCGAGCCATCCGAAACTCGCTCGTAGACCGACTCGTAGAAGTCGGGCGTCTTGTCCGGCCCAGTGCCGCTCGGCACGACGAAGACCTGCTGGTCGGCGGGCGCGGCATCGTCCGGCAGGGCTGCGTCCTGGGCCCGCGCGAGCGCCGGGCCAAAGTGCAGCCCGCCGCCAAACGCGGCCAACCCGGCGAGCCCCAGCGTGCCCCCCAGCAGCGAGCGCCGGCGCATCCGCCGCTCGCAGAGCGCGATGCGGCGGGCGATGGCCGCCGGGTCGCGTGGGTCGTCGTTCGGAAGGTGTGGTCGAAACGGCAGCTTTCCGCTCACGGGTCTCCTCCTCGATGCGCGATTCGTCATTGGCTCCGCCCGCGCCGTCGCGGGCATCCGCCGCATGGCGGCTCAGTTAATTTTGGCGCGGGTCCAGCGCGTCCCGCAGACCGTCCCCGACGAAGGTGAACCCCAGCATGGCCAGGGCGATGGCCAGCGTCGGGAAGACGCCCAGATACCAGTAGACGCGGATGTACTGCGCGCTATCGGCGACCATTTTACCGAGACTCGGCGTCGGCTCGTTGATGCCGATGCCGAGGAAGCTCAAACCCGCCTCGGCGAAGATGGCCGTCGGGATCGCCAGGGTAATGGCGACGATCAAGCGGCGCCATGGCGTTCGGCAGCATGTGGCGCACCGCGACCTGCGCCTCGGGTACGCCGAGACTGCGCGCCGCCTGCACGAACTCCTGCTCCCGCAAGGTCAGCAACTGCGACCGGGTCAGCCGGCAAGGCGTCACCCAGGTCGTCACCCCGATGGCCAGGATGATGTTCTGCACCCCCCCGCCGATGACGGTGACGAGGAACATGGCGAAGAGAATGCCGGGGAAGGCGACCATCACATCGACCGCCCGCATCACCGCGAAATCGACCCAGCCCCCACGCAACCCGGCCGCCAGCCCCAGCGGGATCCCGATGGCACAGGCGATCGCCACCGCGGTGAACCCGACGATCAGCGAGGTACGCGTCCCGTAGATGACCCGCGTCAGCACGTCGCGCCCGATGGCGTCTGTGCCGAAGGGGTGCTCCACGCTGGGGAACTGGTTCGCCGACATCAGATCGGCCGCCTCCATCGCGGTAGGCGCGATCAATGGGGCAAAGACCGCCGCCGCGATGAGCAACCCGGTGATGATCAGGCCAACCACTGCCAAACGCTGGCGGAAGAACCGACGAAGCGCTCGGCGCGTGTTGGAAACCGGCCGCCCCGCAATGGCATCCAGGGTCAGGCCGGCTCTGTCGACCGCATCGGGCTCGATGCCAACGGGACGGGATACCGTGGCGCTCATCGTCAGCTCAGCCGGATGCGCGGGTCGAGCACGGTGTAGAGGATGTCGGTGAGGAGGTAGGTCAACCCCCAGACCACCGCCACCAGCAGCACCAGCGCCAGGATCATCGGGTAATCGCGGGTGAGCGTGGAGCTGACGAAGAAGCGGCCGAGACCGGGCAGCCGGAAAATCTGCTCGATGAAGATCGACCCGGTCAGGATATTGGGGATTTCCGGGATCATGATGGTGACGAACGGGATCAGTGCGTTGCGGGCCACGTGCCAGACCAGCACCCTTTGCTCGGCCAGTCCCTTGGCGCGGGCCGTGCGCACGTGATCGGCTCCGAAGACCTCGAGGAGGCTGACCCGCGTGTAGCGGGCGACGAGCGCCGTCGGCAAGAGCGAATAGGCGATTACCGGAAGCACCAGATGCGCCGGGCTGCCCCAGCCCCCGGAAGGAAACCAGCCGAGCCCGACACTGAAAACGAGAATGAGCCAGATGGCGACGACGAAGTTCGGCACCACCATGCCCAGCGTCGAGCCGAACGTCACCACGTAATCGATCGCGGTGTTGCGATGGAGCGCGGAGAGCAGCCCAAGCAGGATGCCGAGCGAGTACGAGATCGCGATCGTGAGCACCCCGATCCGCAACGTCACCGGCCACGTCTCACGGATAAGCTCGACGACGGTCTGGCTGGGGCTCTGGAAAGGAACGCCGAAATCGCCGTGCAGCACGTTCCAGACGTAGCGGCCGTATTGCACCAGGATGGGCTGGTCGAACCCGTATTTCTGCGCCCGCGCGATCTGCGTCGCCTCCGGCAGCTCGCGCTCGCCCGAGGCGAACGGGTCGCCCGGCACCGCGCGCGTCAGGAGAAAGGTGATCAGCGAGACGGCGAAGAGGACGAAGACCAATCCAAGGAGCCGCCCCAGGATGTACCTCGCCATCGCGCCTCCCGCCCGGAATCGAGGGATTCGAGGAAGGTAGACTACACGAAAGGAGTGGGGGGTCGAAAGTCGAAAGTCGGAAATCGGAAGAGCGGTCGGTCGGGCACGGCATGTCGTGCCCACGTCCAGGTTCGTTGGGACAATGTCTACGCAGCCCGCCGGGCAAGAGGATGACGCGATGACGGAGAACGGGACGATCACCATTCGCGGCGCCTGCCCGCACGATTGCCCAGATACGTGCGCGACGCTGGTTGACGTGCGCGACGGCCGCGCCGTCGGCTTCCGCGGCGACCCCGACCACCCCATCACCCAGGGCTGGCTCTGCGCCAAGGTGCGGCCTTACCTGGATCGTGTCTATTCCCCGGATCGCCTGCAATACCCCCTGCGCCGCGCCGGAGCCAAAGGGAGCGGCGAGTGGGTCCGCATCTCCTGGGACGAGGCCATCGCGGAGATCGCGGAGCGGTGGCAGGCGATCATCGCCGAGCACGGCGCGGCCGCGATCCTTCCCTATTCTTTCAGTGGAACGCTCGGTCTGTTGCAGATCGGCGTCGTGAACGCGCGCCTGTGGAACCGGATGGGCGCCTCGGGGCTGATACGATCCATCTGCGGCGCCGCGGCCGAAACCGCGGTCACGATGACCGTGGGCGAACGGCTGGCTCCCGATCCACGCGATGTCCGGCACAGCCGGCTGGTCATCGTCTGGGGCAGCAACCCGGCCAGCACGTCGCCGCACTTCGTGCCCTTCCTGCGCGAGGCGCAACGCGCGGGCGCTCATGTGGTCGTCATCGACCCCCGGCGCACGCCGACCGCGCGATCCGCGGACGAGCACCTGCGGCCACGACCGGCGACCGACGGCGCGCTGGCGCTGGGACTGATGCACGTGCTGTTCGCGGAGAACCTCCACGACGATTCCTGGCTGCGCGAGCACAGCGTCGGCTGGGAGGACTTGCGCCAGCGGGCGCTGGATTACCCGCCGCAGCGGGTGGCGGAGATCACCGGCATCCCCGCAGAGCAGATCGTGGCGCTGGCACGCCGTTACGGGACGACCAAACCGGCGCTGGTGAAGTTCACCGATGGCATCCAGCGCCACGGCAACGGCGGCCAGACCTGCCGCGCCCTCGCCTGCCTGCCGGCGGTCGTCGGGCAGTACGGCGTGCGCGGCGGCGGGCTTTTTTACTCCACCTCCGGCTATATCGTCTGGGACAGCGAGGCCGTAAGCCACCGTTCCGAATGCCCGCCGCAACTCCGCCGGGTCAACATGAACCGCCTGGGCGCGGCGCTGACCGGCGAGGTGACCGACCCGCCGATCAAGAGTCTCTATGTCTTTGCCGCCAACCCGGTCGGCGCCAGCCCGAATACGGGCCGCATCGTCGAGGGGATGCTGCGCGAGGACCTGTTCACCGTCGTCCACGAGCAGTTCATGACCGACACGGCGCGACTCGCGGACATCGTCTTGCCGGCGACGACGCAACTGGAGCAGGTCGACCTGCACAAGCCGTACGGGCAGCGGCATCTGCAATACAACCACGCCGCCATCGCCCCCCTGGGCGAAGCGAAGAGCAACTGGGATGTCAGCCGCCTGCTGGCGACGGCGATGGGCTACGACGAACCGTGGCTGCACGACGAGCCGGAGACCGTGTTGCGCGAAATCCTCGATGCCTCGCGCCCGAAGAACTCGACCCTGGCTGGCATCACCCTGGAACGGCTCCAGAGCCGAAGGTACCGTGCCCTTCGCCTTCCCCAAACCGGACCACGTGCCATTCGCCGATGGTGTCTTCCCCACCCCATCCGGCAAGGTCGAGCTGCGCTGCGAGGCGATGACCGCGCTCGGGCTCGACCCGCTCCCTGACTACGAGCCTCCGGCGGAATTCGTCGCCGGGCTGGCCCCGGACGAGGCGGGCCATGCGCCGCTGGTGCTCATCTCGGGCGCCGCCCACCATTTCGTCTCGACCTCGATGGCGAACCAACCGAAATTGCTGGCCAAAGAGGGCACGCCGTTTCTCGAGATCCACCCGGACGATGCCTCCGCGCGGCAGATCACGCACGGCGAAGACGTCATCGTCGCCAACGCGCGCGGCTGGTGCCGATTGCGTGCCGTCGTCACGACCGACGTCACACCCGGGGTCGTCGTCTCGCCGAAGGGGCGCTGGCAGGCGCTCTCCCCCGACGGGCGCAGCGTCAACTGGCTGACCTCCGACGCCGTCGCCGATCTCGCCGGCCAGAGTACGTTTCACTCCAACCTGGTCCACGTGCGGCCCGTGGCCACCGCCGAGCCGACCGCGGAGCACAGGATGACGGCCGTAGCCGACTGAAACCGGTCGGGTCGCGCGGAAGGAGCCGCCATGGTCGCCACGCTGCGTCCCCTCACCTATGACGACCTGCTCGCCATGCCGGATGACGGGCAGCGCTATGAGATCATCGGAGGGGAATTGTTGGTGAATCCTCCGCCAACCTGGGGCCATCAACTCGTCATCGGCCGGTCTTACGAGTTGCTCAGAGACTACGCGCGGGCATCAAACGGGGGGCAAGTGACGTTCGCCCCATTCGGGGTGCTGCTCGGCCCTCACGATGCGGTCGAACCCGACTTGATCTTCCTGTCTGCAAAGCGTGCACGAGTCCCGCAGGGAGACAACACCATCGACTATCCGCCAGACCTCGTGGTGGAGGTCACGTCGCGACGCAAAGACCGTGTGGCCAAGATGGCTCTCTACGCCAGGGCTGGCGTTCCGGAGTATTGGATCGCCGATCCACGAGAGCGAAGTTTCACGATCAATCACCTCCAGGGAAAGCAGTACGTTCAAGTCGCTCCCGACGATGATGGATGGCTCACATCGCCGACGCTGGCCGGGCCGCGGGTGAACCCAGCGGACATCTTCGCGGAGTTGGATTGACCTCGGCGCCGACTGGCCCACGCTCACGTCCCGTGGCACAGTGCGAAAATGACGCCCCTGCTCGCCGTCGACAACCTCCGCTTCTGGTATGACGCAGGGACTGGCCGCGTCGAGCGCGCCACGGATGGCGTCTCCATTTTCCTGGCCTCCTGGAGGTTCTGCGGTTGGTGCCTGCCCGTGTTCAGTGTGCGCGCCGGACCGCGCCCGAGGCTGGCTGAGCCTCATTGCCAGGCGTGGCTGCGGCCGCTACAGTGGCGCCACACGACGATCGTGGAAGTGGTCGTATCGTTGCCTCACGCGTGCAGGAGGATCCCATGACCGGCAATGCGTTCGATGCACTCACCCGTCATGCCGCCGATGGCGTGTCGCGCAGAACATCGCTCCTCGCGATGGGCGGAGCAGCCCTCACCGCCGCCGTGGCCAAGCCGGCGCTGACCCAGGCAGGGAAAGCCGGCAAGAAGGCCAAGAAGAAGTGCAAGAAGCAAGGCAAGCCCTGCCGCGAGTTCGGCGAGCTCCTCTGCGAAGAGCTCGTTGAACCACCCGGTGTCGAAGATTGCATCGCGGCCTCGAACGAGTGTTGCCAGTTCCTCTCCAAGTGCAAGGGCAGCCAATTCTTCGAGTGTGTGCTCGACATACTCTCAGTACAAGCCTAGGCGCCGGTTTGGCTGGCGGAGGATTTGACCAGTCCGCCAAGCGTACTTGCCTGCGTCAGTGAGCGCATCGGTCACTGATTGACCGCGCTTGCGCCGACAATGACAACCCGATATGGTGAGAGCGCTGTGAGAGGACGATGGCGCTCTCACGTTTTTTTGTGGGGAGGTTGCCGTGAAAAATGCGCCAATGGCGGCCATTGGCCGTCTCGTCGCGGACCGGGTGTCCCGGCGCTCATCGCTCCTGACCATGGCTGGCGCAACCCTTGGCGCTGTAGTCGCGGACCCTGCTCAGACCTCCGCCTCCAAGGCGGGCAAGAAGGCCAGGAAGAAGTGCCAGAAGCAGGGCAAGCAGTGCCGCCAATTCATCTTCGCCGACTGCAAGAATTTCCCCGACGAGCAGGATTGCCTCGACCGTACGCTGCCCTGCTGCGAGCCCTTCTCCCGCTGCAATGCGACGGCCGGGTTCGAGTGCTTCGACGACTAGTTGCTGGCCCGTCCTGTCCTAGGAGGACGATATGAGCGATCAAATCCTTGCCGAGATCCCCAGCAGTCCGGTGTCCTCAACGCGCCGCAGGGCGACACTCGCCGCACTCGGAGCCGCCGCGCTGGCAACCGTGCAGCGCTCCTCGGGAGCGAGGTCCGCCAAGGCCGGCAAGAAAGCCAAGAAGGTCTGCCAGAAGCAGCGCGGGCCCTGCGAGGCATTCGTAGAATCGAGCTGCGGCACAAATCAAGCCTGCATTTCGGCGCGTCGTCCTTGCTGCGGTGACCTGGCGAAGTGCAAGTTCCTGGCGTTTGCCACCTGCTTCGAGGCGTTCGACGGGATGTAGCTCGGACACTCTGGCTGTCTGCCGCCACGCGACTTGGCCATTGTGTGGGTTTCGTGGCACAGTGCGCAGATGACGCCTCTCCTTGCCGTCGAGAACCTCCATCTCTGGTACGACGCCGGCGGTGGCCGCGTCGTGCGCGCCGTCGATGGCGTCTCCTTTGCGCTGGACAACAAGGGGCGAGGCCATCGGCATCGTCGGGGAGTCGGGCAGCGGCAAGAGCAGCCTGGCCCTGGCCCTGATGCGCATGCCCCCCAGGAACGTGGCCCGCTACGACGGCTCGGTGCGGCTCGCCGGGCAAGAGTTGACGACCCTCTCCGACGACCGGTTCCGCCGCGAGATCCGCTGGCGGCGCATCGCCATGGTCTTCCAGGGGGCCATGAGCGTGCTCAACCCGGTGCTGCGCGTCGGGGAGCAGATCGCAGAGCCGCTGCTGCTTGACCACCGCTACGACAAGACCGCGGCCCGCGCCCGCGTGCGCGACTTGCTGGAACGGGTCGGGCTCCCCGGCCGACTTCGCCAGCCGCTACCCGCACGAGCTGAGCGGCGGGCAGCGGCAGCGCGTCGGCATCGCCACCGCGCTGGCGCTCGACCCGGACGTGCTCATCCTCGACGAGCCGACCTCCGCCCTCGACGTCAGCGTGCAGGCCCAGATCCTCAATCTGCTCAAGGACCTCAAGGAGGACCCCGGCATCTCGATGCTCTTCATCACCCACGACATCGGGCTGGCCAGCGACCTGTGCGACCGCATCGCCGTCGCCTACGCGGGGGAGCACATGGAGCTCGGCGCCGGCGGAGCGGGTGCTGGTCGCGCCCCACCACCCCTACTCCCAGCTCCTGCTGGCCTCGCTGCCGCGCCTGCACTCCGACGTCCCGCCCCGGCCGATGCCGGGCGACCCGCCGGACCTCTCCGCGCTGCCGAAAGGCTGCCGCTTCCGCCCGCGCTGCCCCTACGCCTTCGAGGCGTGCCGGGAGCATCCCCCGGCCATCCCGCTGCCGGACGGCGGCCATGCCCGCTGCTGGCTGAACGACCGGACTGTCGCCGGAGCGCGGTACGGCATTCAGCTCAAACCACCGGCCGCGACCGGTGACTGAAACCCTGTCCGTTCCCACCAACGATGCCGCGGCGACCGATCCGCTCGTGGCGCTCGACGATGTCTCGATGGTTTTCCGCACCCACAAGGGCCTCTTCCGCTCCGGCCGGGTGACGGCCGTCGGCGGCGTGAGTCTGACGATCGCGCGCGGGGAGACGCTGGCGCTGGTGGGGGAATCCGGCTCGGGCAAGACCACCGTCGGGCGCATCTCGATCCGGCTCCTGGAGCCGACCGGCGGGCGCGTCTGGTTCGACGGCCAGGACATCTCGCACACCCCGGAGGAGCGCCTCGGGTGGCTGCGGCAAGCGCGCCGCGATCGTCTTTCAGGATCCCTTTTCCAGTCTCAACCCGTACATGACCGTCTCCGAGCTGGTCGCCGAGCCGCTGCGTCATCGCGGGCGTCAGGAACCGCGCCGAGCGGGAGGATCGGGTGCGCGCCGCGCTGGCCGCGGTCGACCTCACCCCCGACCGCCCGCTTCGTCCACGCCTACCCCACCGCGATGTCGGGCGGGCAGCGGCAGCGGGTCGGCATCGCCCGCGCCCTGATCCGGGAACCGGAGTACATGGTGGCCGACGAGCCGGTCTCGATGGTCGACGCCTCGTCGCGGGTGGAAATTCTCAATCTGCTGCAGCGGGTTGCAGCAGGAGCGCGGCGTCGCCTTCCTCTACATCACCCACGACATCGCCTCGGCCCGGCATTTCGCCGACCGCATCGCGGTCATGCATCTGGGCGCGATCGTGGAGAGCGGCACGGCGCGGCAGGTGATCGACAACCCGATCCACCCCTACACGCGGGCACTCATCGCCGCCGTGCCGGAACCGGACCCCGCCAACCGCTTCCGCCGCCGCGCCACCGAGCGCTGGCAGGACGCGCCGGGCGTCGCCGATCCATCCGGACTGCCCGCACGGCGGGCCACGGACGCGCCACCTACCCTGCTCGAGTCGTCGGAGCGCCGGGCCATCTCGTCGCGTGCCACGTCGCGGCGCCGCGCCCGCTGAGGTCGGCCGCCCGACTGCGCTACGATGCCCCGCGCAACGCCTGGCGCCTGTGGTGTCCGAGCAGAGCGCGGACTCGGCTCAACATGCACGCTCGTTCCCATGGGGCGGAGATTCGTCCTTCGTCGGAACCACCGAGTTGGTCACCGCTCACGAATCTCGGCAGTGCAGGAGCGACCACAGCCGCATGACTGCCCAACGACCCGACCCGCAACGGCATTGCACGACCCCATCCGGCCCGCTCGCCGGCGTGCGCGTGCTGGCCCTGGAGCAGGCGGTAGCCGGCCCGCTCTGCACCCGCCACCTGGCCGACCTCGGCGCCGACGTGATCAAGATCGAGCGGCCGGGCGGCGGCGATTTCGCCCGCCGCTACGACGACGCGGTCAAAGGGCTCTCGTCGTATTTCGTGTGGCTGAACCGGGGCAAGCGCTCGCTCACCCTCGACATGAAGCACCCCGAGGCGCGCGACGTTCTGGAGCGGCTGGTCGCGACCTCCGATGTGCTGGTGCAGAACCTGGGACCGGGCGCGATCGACCGCCTGGGATTCGCTCCGGAGCGACTGCGGCGCGACTACCCGGCGCTGGTGATTACCTCCATCTCCGGCTACGGCTCTGGCGGCCCCTACGAGACGCGCAAGGCGTTCGACCTGCTGCTGCAAGGGGAAACGGGCGTCATCGCCACCACCGGCCACGGGGATCAACTCGCCAAGCTCGGCATCAGCGTGGGCGACATCGGAGCCGCCGTCTACGGCGCGATGGGCACGCTGGCCGCGCTCTACGAGCGGCGGGCCACCGGCCAGGGCCGCATCGTCGAGACCTCGCTGTTCGACGCGCTGTCGGAGTGGATGGGCTACCCCGCCTACTTCACCCTCTACGGCGGCGAGCCGCCGGCGCGCGCGGGGGTGCGCCACGCCACCGTCGTCCCCTATGGCTCGTACGCCTGCGCCGACGGGGCGGTGCTCTTCGCCGTGCAGACCGAAGCGCAATGGCAGGCGTTCTGCGCCGTCGTCTGCGACCACCCCGAGTGGGAGACGGACGAACGCTTCGCCACTTCCGCGCAGCGGCGCATCAACCGCGACGTGCTGGAAGCGGCGATCGAGGAGGCGTTCTCCACCCTCCCCCGCGCCGAGGTCGAACGGCGCCTGGAAGCGGCGGACATCCCCTTCGGCTCCGTCAACGAGGTCGCCGAGTTCGTCGCCCATCCGCAGCTCGCCGCCCGCGACCGCTGGCGCGAGGTCGACTCCCCGGCCGGTCCCTTGCGCGCCATCGTGCCGCCGATCGACCTGGAGGGGATGCCGCCGCGCATGGAGCGCCATCCCCGACGTCGGCGACCACACCGACGAGGTGCTGGGCGATCTCGGCTACGACTCCCGAAGACGATTGCCCGACTGCACGAGCAGGGCGTGGTCTGAGCCCGAGACGGTCCTGAAAACCCGTAGTGCGTACGGGTGCGTTGCGGGACTGGATCCCTCATCGTAGGGCGAGGAACCACGCGAAGACAGCGACAGGACCCTTGCCGATGGCAGCGAAGCCCCGCGATCGAACCCTCGATGGAATCGCGACGCGCAATGCCAACGCGCGGTCACTGGGTCTCGCGATCCGGGGGGGCAAGGCAGGCGACGATGGCGATGCCGACCTCAGTGTGCCCCGGCACGTGTCACGGATACAAGCCGCGAACGTACGCGACATCGCATCGCGAGCGACGCCGGCGTCGCCCCTGCAACTCAGTCGTTGGGGAAGGGCGCTGCTGGTTGATGCGCCGCCGGGTATCCGGCGCGGCGTGGGAACGCATGACCAGGGGAAAAAGGAACAGTCCCGACAGACTCCGCAATCGGTCCGCTCCCTGACCAGCCGACGCCCAGCGCATGCCCCGCAACAATGCGCGTTCTTTCGGCGGTCCCGGGTCGCCCGGGTGGCGTCGGAGTACCCCGCGATGCTCCGCCGTTCCCATTTGGCGTCCGGTGGGAGCTTTGCGTTTGCTCGGCCCCTCGGGACTGTACGTACACTATATCCGGACATTCGCGAGCCTGTCAAGGGGGCCGGCGAAGTGAATCTTGCACGCCTCCCCACCTCCCCCAACTGCACGCCTACGCCACGACGCGGAACGAGCCCCGACGACGGCCGCCGTCGACGTTGCCGCGAATGTAGAGTTTTCGCCATGGCGCGCACCCTCCCCTGGACCCCGTCGCGGCGCAGCACCGTGAGCTGGGTGGTCTACGACATGGGGGACACGGTCTTCCAGCAGACCATGATCACCAACTACTTCCCGGTCTGGGTCGTCGCCGTGATGGGCGGGTTCGACGCCCAGATCTCGCTGGTCAACACCGTCGACCATGGGGCTGATGCTCTTCGCCGGTCCCTGGATCGGCGCCGTCTCCGACCGGTTGCCGCGGCGCGTGCCGCTGTTGATGGGTCTGGTCATCGGCTGCTGCCTGTTCACCTTCTTCGTCGGCGGCAGTCTCATCCCCGCGCTGATGCTGTTCCTCGCCGCAAACCTCTTTTTCCAGGCCGGCGTCGTCATCTATGACGCGCTGCTGCCCGCGGTAAGCACCCCGGCCAATCGGGGCCGCGTCGGCGGGATCGCCAGCGGTCTGAGCAACCTCGGCGCCCTCGGCGGGCATCGCCCTCGGCTTCCTCGTCCTGCGCGCCGGGGGCGAGTACGAGACGATCTTCCGCGCCACGGCGGTGATCTTTTTCCTGCTCGCCCTTCCCCTCTTGCTCTGGGTCAAGGAACCGCCGCGCCCGGTCGATCGGGAACCGGCCGGGGCCGTCGCCCGCGGCGCGCTGCGGGATCTGGCCGACACCGCCCGCCGCGCCCGCTCCTACCCCGAGTTGATCCGTTTCCTGGTCGGCCGCGCCTTCTACGCCGAAGCCGCCAACACCATCGGGCTCTTCCTCGGCATCTATCTGGTCGTCACGCTCGGGTTCACGTCGGAGCAGAAGGATCTCTTGCTCCTCGTCGGCATCAGCGCCGCCATTGTGGGCGGCATCTTCTGGGGGTTCGTCGTCGACCGCATCGGCCCCCGCGACAGCCTGATGCGCGTGCTGGCGATTTGGTCGGTGGCGCTGGCGCTGGTCGCCGCTACCGGTTTCGGGCTGCTGCCGAACGACGCGCTGTGGGCTTATCGCTCCCCTGGCCGGGTTCGCCCTCGGCGGCATCTGGGCCTCGGACCGCCCGTTGATGATCGGTCTCGCCCCGCCGCAGTACCTGGGCCAGTTCTACGGTCTCTATGCCCTGGCCGGCCGCTTCGCGGCGCTCGCCGGGCCCGCTCCTGTGGGCGCTGATCGTCGATGTCCTGGGTTGGGGACGCCCGGTGGCGCTGGTCGTGCTGCTCGGCCTGGTGCTGGTCGCGATGTGGATTCTGCGGCCGCTGCCATCGTCGGTTGGCAGGCCCGAACAGAACCAGCGCAGGCGTAGCCAACGACCCCGGCGCAGAGCCGGGACGCGCTTGCAGCGGACCGCAACCACGCCGATCATGGATGGCAGCGCGTGTTGACGGGACGAACCGCGTCAGGCGATGCGCCCACCGTGGCGCCACGAGCAGCGAAGACTCCCAACATCACCAGAATCGCCAATTGAGGTGAACGCCATGAAGCTCGTCTACGAGTACCCGGGTGTCGGGCGCCGTTTCCCCTATCTCGTCTTCGAAGAGGGGGCGGAACGCTACTACAAGGTGTTGTTGCGGAACCGCGTTCATCTTCGTGAGCCACGGCGCGAAGCTGATCGAGCGTGAGCAGGGCGAGCTGGACATCCCGTTTGTCGCGGCGGGGCGCACGCCGATCGGCGACTTCGTCTACGACAGTCCCGACGATGCGCGAGCGTCCTTCGAGCGCATTCCGCGCGTCGCCCCGCGAGACGCTGGCGCTGGTGCTGGCGGGACACAGACCCTGAGGCTCGAGCAGCGGGCGGCGAAACGATCCCGAATGCCGATATCGGGCGTCGGGACGGGGCAATACATTCGTTGTGACACTCGGCGATGGCCCCCAGGCCCATGGGGGTGTCGCGAAGCGCACGTCCGGGACATGGGATACTTGCTGAGCCCGGGGTTGCCCCGGTTCTGGTAACCGATGATCCCGCCGGACGCGTGACCATGTATCTGACGCCCCGCGCCGGCATTCGAGGAGGTTCGCTTGACCGCCGTCGCCCCCCGCGCCACCGATCGCGCACTCGAAACCGAAGCCATCAACGCCCTGCGCGTCCTCTCCATCGACGCGGTGCAGGCCGCCAACTCGGGCCACCCCGGCCTGCCGCTCGGCGCCGCGCCCATGGCCTACGTCCTCTGGACCGAGTTCATGAACTACAACCCGCGAGGATCCGCACTGGGCGAACCGGGACCGCTTCGTGCTTTCCGCCGGCCACGGCTCGGCGCTGCTCTACAGCCTGCTGCACATCACCGGATTCGACCTGCCGCTGGAGGAGGTGAAGAACTTCCGCCAGCTCGATTCGAAAACTCCCGGCCACCCCGAGCGGCTGCACACCAGCGGCGTCGAAGTCACGACCGGCCCCCTCGGGCAGGGCTTCGCCAACGGCGTCGGCATGGCCATCGCCGAGCGCTTCCTGGCGGCGACCTTCAACCGCCCCGGCCACGAGATCATCGACCACTACACCTACGGCATCGTCTCCGACGGCGACCTCATGGAGGGCGTCGCCGCCGAGGCCGCCTCGCTGGCCGGGCACCTCGGGCTGGGCAAGCTGATCTACCTCTACGACCAGAACGAGATCACCCTCGCCGGCACCGTCAACATCTCCTTCTCGGAGGATGTCCCGGCCCGCTTCCGCGCCGTCGGCTGGCACGTGCAGGAGATCGACGGCATGGACACCGACCAGGTCCGCGCCGCCCTCGCCGCCGCGCAGGAGGAGACGGAGCGACCGTCGCTGATCTGCGCCCGCACCGTCATCGGGTTCGGCTCACCCAAGGCCGACACGTTCGGCGTCCACGGCTCGCCGCTCGGACCCGAGGGCGTCACCAAGACGAAAGAGGCGCTCGGCTATCCGCTGGAGCCGGCGTTCTATGTCTCGGACGACGTCGTGGCCGCACTTCCGCGAAGCCGGCAAACGCGGCGCGGAGCTGGAAGAGACCTGGAAGCAGGCGTTTGCGGCGTACGAGAAAGCGGACCCGGATGCGGCGCAAGGCGCTCACCCTCGCCCTCGACGGCGAGCTGCCCGAGGGCTGGGACAGCGACCTGCCGAGCTGGGAGGCCGGCTCGAAAGCCGATCTCGACGCGCAAGGCCTCCGGCGAGGTGATCAACGCCTTCGCGCCGAAGGTGCCGAACTTCATCGGCGGCTCGGCCGACCTGAACCCCTCGACGAACACGCAGATGAAAGGCGCTGGCGACTTCGGCAACCCGGCCGCCATGATCGACCCCAGCGCCGGGCAAGGTCTCTCCGGCGGCGACTGGGGCTACGCCGGGCGCAACATCCACTTCGGCATCCGCGAGCACGCCATGGGCAGCGCCGCCAACGGCATGGCCGCCCACGGCGGGGTGATCCCCTTCACCGCGACCTTCCTCGTCTTCGCCGACTACATGCGCCCGCCCATGCGGCTGGCCGCGCTCTCGGACCTGAAGGTGATCTTCGTCTTCACCCACGACAGCATCGCCGTCGGCGAGGACGGCCCCACCCACCAGCCGGTCGAGCAGCTCCTCAGCCTGCGCGCCATCCCGCAAGCTGGTCACCATCCGCCCCGCCGACGCCAACGAGACCGCCGAGGCCTGGCAGGTCGCCATGACCCTCGACGGCCCCTGCGCGCTGCTCTTCTCGCGCCAGGACCTGCCGGTGCTCGACCGCTCCGGGGCCTGGGGCTCGGTCGCGAACGGCGCGTACATCCTCTCGGACGCGGAGGGCGACCCGGACGTCGTGCTCATCGGCACCGGGTCGGAGGTCGATGTTGGCGGTCCGCGCCGCGGCGATGCTTGGTGAACACGGGCTGCGCGCCCGCGTGGTGAGCATGCCCTCCTGGGAGCTGTTCGCCCAGCAGGACCAGGCGTATCGCGAGCGCGTGCTCGGGTCCGGCCGGCACGCCGCGCGTCGCCGTCGAAGCGGGCACGACCATCGGCTGGGAGCGCTTCGTTGGCGAGAACGGCGCCGTCGTCGGCATCGACCGCTACGGCGCATCCGGACCGGGCGCGAAGGTGCTGGAGCACTTCGGCTTCACCCCGGAGCGACGTAGCGGCCACCGCGTTGCACCTGCTCGGGAAAGACGACCTCGCCACGAAGATTGGACCGCAGTAGCACACGTTTGCACGAAGGAGACCCCGGCATGGCCGACAACCGCATCAAAGAACTCTTCGCCAAAGAGGGGCAGAGCGCCTGGCAGGACGACATCTCGCGCGACATGCTCAACCAGGGCGCGATCCGCGACGCCATCGAGGAGACCGGCATCCGCGGCCTGACCTCGAACCCGACCATCTTCGAGAAGGCGATCTCCGCCGGCACCGCCTATGACGAGGAGATCGCCGGTCTGCTGGAGCAGGACCTCGACGCCCACGCCATCTTCGAGCACGTGGCCGTGCGCGACATCCAGCAGACCACCGACCTCTTCCGCGATCTCTACGACGAATCCGATGGCGGCGACGGCTTCGTCTCCATCGAAGTCTCCCCGGCCGGGGCGCGCGATGCCGGCGCGGACCACGGAGGAGGCGGTGCGGCTCTGGACCGCGGTCGACCGCCCGAACCTGATGGTGAAAATCCCGGGCACGGTTGAAGGTGTGCCGGTCATCCGCCAGATGCTGGAGGAGGGGATCAACATCAACATCACCCTCCTCTTCTCCGTCGCCTCGTATGAGCGGGTCGCCCGCGCCTACGTTGACGCGCTGGCGACGCGATACGCGGCGGGGCTGCCCATCGACCGCGTCGCCTCCGTCGCCTCCTTCTTCGTCTCCCGCGTCGACACCCTGGTCGACAAGCTCCTCGACGAGAAGATCGCCGCCACGAGCGACGAGACGCAGAAGGGCTGGCTGGAATCGCTGAAGGGCAAGGCCGCCATCGCCAACGCCAAGATCGCCTACCAGAAGTTCGAGGAGATCTTCTCCGGCGCCGATTGGGAGCCGCTGGCGGCTGCCGGCGCGAAGGTGCAGCGCCCGTTGTGGGCCTCCACCTCGGTGAAAAACCCGGCCTACCCCGACACCATGTACGTCGACGAGCTGATCGGCCCGCACACGGTCAACACCATGCCGCGCCCGACCATCGCCGCCTTCCTCGACCACGGCACGGTGGCGCGCACCATCGACAAGGACGTGGCCGGGGCCCACAAGACGATGGAAGACCTGGCCGCGGCGGGCATCGACATTGACGCCGTCACGGCGCAACTCGAAGAAGAAGGCATCGCCTCCTTCGCCAAGAGCTACGACGCGCTAGCTGGAGGGCGTGGCCGCGAAGCGGTCGCAACTGGCAGGGGCGGCGGCGGACTGACGCGCACTGCGAAATCGTGTCATTCCGAGCCCCAGCGAGGAATCTCGGTCGCCGACCGCACATTACCGAGAGGCAAACGAGATTCCTCGCTCCTCGGAATGACACGGATGTCAGATGCGGTTCCTACACATCGGACCACCGACTAGAGTGGGTGACAGTCGTCGAGAACGGGGAGTCTGACGGATGCCCGAGGTTGTGCTACGCCACGTCCCTTTACCCGACGAATCCTCCCCATCCGACCCGCCAACGATCGATCCGGGCGAATACGCACGCCGCTGCGACGAAACCTTGGCCCGCGCCGACACGCCCTGGGTGGCCGTTTATGGCGACCGCGAGCACAGCGCCAACCTCCTTTTCCTGACCGGGTTCGATCCCCGCTTCGAGGAGACACTGCTCCTGCTGGGTCCGGCGGGGCGGCGCACGCTCCTGGTGGGCAACGAGGGCGTGGTCCACGCCGCCGCGGCCGGATTGCCGCTGGAGGTCAAGCTCTTCCAGGGGTTCAGCCTGATGGGTCAGCCGCGCAATGAAGCGCCCAGCCTCGTCAGCGTGCTGCGAGACATCGGGCTGGAAGCCAGCAACGAGGTCGGTGTGGCCGGGTGGAAGTACCTCACCGACGCGGAGACCTTTTCCGATCCGCGCCAACCGACCTGGGTTCCCGCGATCCTCACCGACGCCCTGGACCACGTCACTGGTGTTGCGCCTGCAGATGTGACCGCGGTGTTGATGAACCCCAGCGACGGGCTGCGCGCACACAACAGCGCCGACCAGATCGCCGCGTTCGCCTGGGCCGCCTTGCGCTCCAGTCAGGCGGTGTTCCGCGTCGTTCAAGCCGCGCGGACGGGGATGACCGAGCGCGACATCGCCGCCAACATGCGCTACGCCGGGGAGCCGCTCTCCATGCACCCCATCGTCGCCAGCGGCGCGCCGTGGGAAGCGATCAATGGACTGCGCTCCCCGAGTGGCCGCGAGGTGAACGCCGGCGACGGCATCACCTGCTGCATCGGCTACTGGGGCTCGCTCTGCTGCCGCGCGGGGTTGCTCGAATCAACCGTGCCGGACACGTGTTTCAACGACTATGTCCGGCCCTACTTCCTGGCGCAGGCGGCCTGGTACGCCACGGTCGGCATCGGCGTGACCGGCGGCGAGGTGTTTGCGGCGGTCGAGGCGGCGCTGTCCGATGCCGAGGCGACCTTCCGCCCGATGCTCAATCCCGGCCACCTCATTTCCTACGACGAGTGGGTCCACTCCTCGATTGAGCGCGGCGACGACACGCCGCTCGCCTCGGGGATGGCGCTGCAATGCGACATCATCCCCACCCCACCCCACTCCCGCCCGGCACGGCGCTCAATTGCGGGGACACGGTCGTCCTGGCCGACGAGGCATTGCGCGATGAGATCGCAGCGCGCTATCCCGAACTCTGGTCCCGGATCGAACGCAACCGCGGCCTCATGTGCAACGAACTTGGCCTCACGCTCCGCCCCGAGACGCTGCCCGTGTCGCTTGCCAACGCCTATCTGCCCCCGGGCTGGCTCGCGCCCGATCGGGTCTGCGCCCTGGAGTAGCGTCCGCGCTTGTTTCGCTAGCGGCCAAAGACTTTCGTGCCAATCCCGAAGAGGATCCATTGCAGCGCGTTGCGCTTGACGATGCGGGTGTTCTGGAAAGACGCGAAACGCCATTCGCCATCGCGCTTTGCGGCAACGAGGGTCTGCACCGAAGGGCGCACCGGGCGGTCCTTGCCCCGCATCAACGTGCCGCCATTCGCGACGATGACGGCGGCATCCGCGTCAAGAAAGCGCAGGCTGTCGATCTGGCCGACGAGGCGGGTGCCTTTGAGCCACGTGTCGAACAGGCGCTGATGCGTCTCGGCGATGGCGCGGCGTCCTTTGGTGATGGACCCGTCGAAGGCGACATACTCGGCGTCGTCGGTGAAGAGCGCGCCGTAAGCCTGCCCGTCGCCGCGCCCCCAGGCCGCGAGCAACTCTGCGAAGAGGTCGCGGACGGCGGACTCGTCGGCGGCGGTGGCTCCAGGCGACTGATTCCGGGTGAGGTCGTGCATTGCGATCATCGTGCGCTCCTTCGTCTGTCATGGGTCGCGGGGTTTGCGTGTGGGCGCCGGCCGCGACCCGTGCTATGATTTTGCTGACTTAGTCATTATCTCATTGACTAAGCATCTTAGAGAGTAATTGAGGGATGATCTGGTGTCAAGTCCTGCTCCCGTGGCCGATCCGGCGGCGCGGCTGGCGCTCCTGGAGCAGTTGTCCGAAATGGGCGGGCTGTCGGCCCTGCTCAGCGCGACGATCGCCGCGCGGGCCGGCATCACCCCGACCGACCTCGAATCGCTCGACCTGCTGCGCCGGCACGGTCCCATGTCCGCCGGACGCCTCGCCGAGATGACCGGGCTGACCACCGGTGCCATCACGGGGATGATCGACCGGCTGGAGCGGCGAGGCTTCGCGCGGCGCGAAGCCGACCCGGCCGACCGCCGCCGGGTGATCGTCCGCGCCGATCTCGAACGGGCCGGGCAGGAGCTGGGGGCGTTCTACGTTGACCTGTCCGATGCGATCACCGCGATCGTCGAGAGCTATTCCGACCGCGACCTCGCGGTGATTGCCGACGCCGTGGGGCGCGTCAACGACGCACTGCGCGGAACGATAAGCCAATTGCGGCAGTCAGAACCGGCATCCGCGACATCGCGGCGCGCAGACGCTTCCCAGCGGCCGCGAGCGCGGCGGCAACCGGGCAACGGATAGCCATCCCCGTCGCGGCTGCGACGGGGATGGCGTCGGGGCGGGCGAGCGCGACCTCGAACCGGAGGGCCTTTCGACTCACGCGACCTCGGGAGGTTTTACAGGGCGGACGGATGCTGAAAACCACCGGCATTCCTCGATGCCAGGTGCTGTTCTCGTTTCCGTGCCTCAGTGTCGCGGAGCGTCCTGGCGCAATCCAACCATGACGCGCCCGCCGCATGAACCGCACGGTCCAACGCGAGGCGATGCGCCCCAGGCGGTACACTTCCGGCTTGACCATGAGCACGCCGGCCCGCAAGCACCGGAGAGCAGAGGCAACCGCAATGAGCGAACGAAGACGACATGTCGGGTTGATCGGGTTGGCGGTGATGGGCGAGAACCTGGCCCTCAACATCGCCCGCAACGATTTCCCCCTGGTCGTCTACAATCGCACGACCCAGCGCACCGAGGAGTACCTGGCCGGGCCTGCCGCCGGCACCGGCATCACCGGGGTCGCCACCTTGCCCGAGCTGGTGGCGGCGCTGGAGCGGCCACGGCAGATCATCCTCATGGTCAAGGCCGGGGTGCCGGTCGATGCCGTGCTGACCGAGCTGACCCCGCTGCTGGAGCCGGGCGACATTGTCGTGGACGGCGGCAACTCCTACTTCCGCGACACCGAGCGCCGCGAGGCCATGCTGGCCGATCAGAACCTGATGTTCGTCGGTATGGGCGTCTCCGGCGGAGAGCTGGGCGCGCTGTGGGGTCCCAGCCTGATGCCGGGCGGCCCCCGCGAAGCCTACGACGTGCTCGAGCCGATGCTGACGGCCATCGCCGCCAAGACGAAGTACGGCCCCTGCGTGACCTACATCGGTCCCGGCGGCAGCGGCCATTACGTCAAGATGATCCACAACGGGATCGAGTACGGCGACATGCAACTGATCGCCGAGACCTACGACATCATGCGCACCGCGCTGGGGATGGACGCCCCCGAGATCGCCGAGGTCTTCGCCGGTTGGAACGGCGGCAAACTCGCCTCCTACCTGATCGAAGTCACCGCCGAGGTGCTGCGCTTCATCGACGAGGAGACGGGCCGCCCAATCGTCGACGTCATCCTCGACGCGGCGGAGCAGAAGGGCACCGGCCGCTGGACGATCGAGAGTGCCATGGAGCTGTCCAGCCCGGTGCCGACCATCGACGCCGCCGTCACCGCGCGCAACCTCTCCGCCCTGCGCGCCCTGCGCGTGGAGGCCAGCGAAGTCCTGATCGGACCCACGCCGCCCGGCGGCCCCGACACGGCGCGGGCGATGCTCGGCGGCGACGAAGGCGCGGACGCGGCGTTCGATGCCCTGGAATCGTCGCTTTACTTTTCCAAGGTCTCCTCGTACGCCCAGGGGATGTCGCTGTTGGCGGCGGCGAGCACAATCTACGGCTGGGACCTCAATCTCTCCGAGATCGCCCGCATCTGGACTGGCGGTTGCATCATCCGCGCCGACTTCTTGGCCGACATCATGCGCGCCTATCGCGACAACCCGAAGCTGACCAACTTGCTGCTCGACGCCGACATCGCCCGCCAGTCGGACGAGACGGTCGGCGGGGCGCGGCGCGCCATCGTCGCCGCTCGATCGTGGGGCATCCCCGTGCCCGGCACCTCTTCGGCGCTTGATTACTTCGACACGCTGCGCCAGATCTCGCTGCCGGCCAATCTGGTGCAGGCCCAGCGCGACTACTTTGGGGCGCACACCTATCTGCGCACCGACCGGGATGGAATTTTCCACACCCTCTGGTACGGCGAAGAACAACCAGCGGAACCGGTCCCCGTGCAGGAGCTGGCCGACGTTTGATGCTTGGAGACGGGTGACCCGCGATGACCGAGACGCCCCCCACCACGACCCTCACCGATCGCACGGCCACCGCCGACGGCCAGCTTCCGGAGGCGTCCGAGGTCTGGTCGCATCCGGTCGACGCCTGGACGCAGGCGCCGGACGTGCTCAACCCGCTGCGCTCCTCCGAGGCCGACCGCGTCATCGCCCCGGCGGCGATGGTCATCTTCGGGGTGAGTGGCGACCTCACCTCGCGCAAGCTGATGCCGGCCCTGTACGACCTGGCGGTCGGGCAGCCGCTGCCGGAGGGGTTCTCCATCGTTGGCGTTTCCCACCGCGACTGGAGCGACGACGAATTCCGGGAGAAGATGCGCGAGGCGGTCACCGAGAATGCCCGCACCCCGGTCACCGAAGATGCCTGGCAGGGGTTCGCCCAGGGCCTCAGCTACGTGCGGGGCGATTTTGCCGACCCGGAAACTTACACTCGGCTTGGCGAACAACTGCGGACCATCGACAGCGAGCGCGGCACCAAGGGGAACCGCATCTTCTATCTGGCCACGGCGCCGAACTTCTTCCTGCCGATCATCAACGGCCTGGACGCGGCCAGCGTCTCCGAGCGGCAGGCGAACTACCTCGAACCGAGCCAGGGTTGGCAACGGATCGTGGTCGAAAAACCGTTCGGGCACGACCTGGCCTCGGCGCGGGAGCTGATCCAGGAGATGGCGGACGCCTTCTCCGAGCGCCAGATCTACCGCATCGACCACTACCTGGGGAAAGAGACGGTCCAGAACATCCTCGCCTTCCGCTTCGCCAACATCCTCTTCGAACCGATCTGGAATCGGAACTACGTCGACAACGTGCAGATCACCGCCGCCGAGTCGATCGGGGTCGAGGGCCGCGCCGGCTACTACGACAGCGCCGGCGCCCTGCGCGACATGGTCCAGAGCCATCTGCTGCAACTGCTGACCGTCGTCTCCATGGAGCCGCCCGCCCGCTTCAGCGGCAACGCCGTGCGCGACGAAAAGGTCAAAGTGCTGCGCTCGGTGGTGCCCCCGATCGGCGAGGAGGAGGTGCGGCGCTGGGTGGTGCCAGGGCAGTACGGCCCCGGCTACGTCGGCGGCAAGGCCGTCCCCGGCTACCGTGAGGAAAAGGGCGTCGCACCGGATAGCAAGACCGAGACGTACGTCGCCCTGCGGCTGAAGGTGGAGAACTGGCGCTGGAACGGGGTGCCCTTCTTCCTGCGCACCGGCAAGCGGTTGCCGCGGCGTGTCACCGAGGTGGCCGTCTCCCTGAAGAAGGTGCCGCACATGATCTTCGGCGGCGCGGAGGTGGAACCTTCGCCCGACGTCATCTCGATGCGCATCCAGCCCGACGAGGGGATCGCCGTCCGCTTCAACGCCAAGGTTCCCGGCGCGGGCACGCAAATCCGCCCGGTGCGCATGGAGTTCTCCTACGGCTCGGCCTTCGGCGAGGCCGGCCCCGACGCCTACGAGCGGCTGCTGCTCGACGTCATCCGCGGCGACCCCACGCTCTTTACCCGGCGCGACGAAGTCGAGGCGGCATGGTCGATCGTCCAGCCGATCCTCGATGTCCTCGGCGCCCCGGAGGCCCCGGCTCCGTACCCCTATCCCGGCGGGCTCGTGGGGACCGGAGCAGGCGGACGTCATGATCTCCCTGACCGACCGCGCGTGGCGCCGGCCGTAGGGCGCGGGATCAGATGATGGCCGCGTCTCGCCCGGAGCGACCGCGCCCCGCCGCGCAACCGATCCCTGGCGCGTCGTGGCAAGCCCGCGTCATGGACGCGGGGGAGATCACCGCCCAGCTCCACGACCTCTGGCGTCGCTACGGCGAGACCCGCGATGCGGCGGTGCCGTCCCTGAACGGGCAACGGGGTGATGCGCCCTGGCCGGTCGTCATGGCGCGCGCGGCGACGCTCAACCTGATCGCGGCCACGCGCTCCCGGGCCGACGCCGTGCGGGCCCGGCAGACGATCGCCGCCCTCTCCGACATTTATCCCTCGCGGGCGACGGTGCTCATCGCCGACCCGGCACACGGCAACGGCGCGGCTCCCGGCATGGATGTTCGCGTCGATCTGCTCGAGCAGGAAGCCACGCGCGGCCGCCCGGCCATCGTCTTCGAGTGCGTCACCGTCGACGTCAGCACCGAGAATGAGCGGCAGCTCGCCTCCATCGCCTCGCCCCTGCTGGTGCCGGATTTGCCCGATTTCCTCTGGTGGTCGGCCGACACGACTCAGGCCGGGTCGCTCTTCACCGAGCTGGTCGAGATTTCCGACCGCCTGATCGTCGACAGTGCGCTCTCGCCCCACGCCGCCGGGGCCATGCAGACCCTGCTTCGGTTTGTCCACTCCCCGGGTGAGCGCCCCGCGCTGAGCGATTTCGCCTGGGCGCGCCTCACCCCCTGGCGGCGGCTGACCACCCAGTTCTTCGACGTACCGGCGGCACTGCCGATCCTCGACCTCATCGACGAGGCGACTCTGACGTACGCGAATTCGCCGACTAGCTGGTCGGGGTTCACCAGCGCCCTGCTGTACGCCGGCTGGCTCGGCTCGCGGCTGCACTGGCGCACCCCCGGCGAACTGCTTCCGGTGCGCGGGGACCCGAACGTGTGGCGGGCGACGTTGCGCGCCGGCGCCGCGGGGAAGCAGCGCGAGGTGACGCTCACCCTGCGGCCAACCACCCGACCGCTGGCGGCTTCGACGTTGCTTGACGTGCGCCTCGCCGCCGACGGCGGCCGGGCCGGGTTCTTCACCGTGGAGCGGCTCGACAACGACGAAATCTCGACGACCAGCGACAGCCCGGAGATGCCGAGCATGGTGCGCACCGTCTTTGCCCCCATCCCAACCGCAGCCGATCTGTTGGGGGAAGAACTGCGCGACTTCGGGCGTGATCCGATTTTCGAAGCGGCGCTGGCGTTCGCCGCCGACATGGCGCCGGAGGGGTTTGTGGGGGTGAAGCCGAGGTGAGCGGAGACGGCAAGACGGCAGGACGGCAAGACGGCGAGGCCGTCGTAGGGGCGACGCCTGCGTCGACCGCGATCGACCCTCATCCCAACCGCCACCCAGAGGGTACCCGGCCCATTGCGATGGGAGAGGGGCTCGCGGCGCCTTCAACCCCATCACCCCATCACCCCATCACCCCATCACCCTCAATTGACCTGGGTCCGCGTGGTGAGGTCATCGTCGTGCCTGACGGCTCGGGGTTGGCGCAGGCGGCGGCGGAGCGGTTTGCGCTAGCGGTCGAGGGGGCGGTGGCGGAGCGGGGGCAGGCGTTCGTGGCCCTCTCCGGCGGGAGCACACCGAAGCAGATGGGAGGCATCCTGGCGCGGGAACCATACCGGTCGCGCCTGCCGTGGGAGCGGGTACAGGTCTTCTGGGGGGATGAGCGCTGGGAGCCGCTCGGATCGCCGGAGAGCAACGCGGGCGAGGCGATGCGGGGTTTTCTCGATCTGGTCCCGATTCCGCGGGCCAACATCCATGCCTGGGATACCGAAGCGGAGACGCCCCAGGAAGCGGCAGAGCGCTACGAAGCGACCCTGCGCGACGCGTTCGCCGACGCGGCCGGGATTCCGCGGTTCGATCTGGTGCTGCTGGGCATGGGCGACGACGGTCACACGGCATCCCTCTTCCCCGGCACCGCCGCGCTCGCCGAGGTCGGTCCGCTCGCGGTGGCGAACTACGTGCCGAAGTTCGACGCCGTCCGCCTGACGCTCACCGCGCCCGTGCTCAACAATGGCCGGGAAATCCTCTTCCTGATCGGCGGCCCCGGCAAGGCCGACACGGTCGAGGCGGTGCTGGACGGCCCCGAAACCCCCATCGACTTTCCATCGCAGATGATCCGGCCGGCACAACCGGATGGGAAGCTGCGCTGGCTGATCGACGAGGACGCGGCTGCTAAGCTCAGCCGTCGGGGCGCCTGAGGTGGATCTGGCCGAGCGCATCGCCCGGCTCGCCAATGTCGCCGCCGATCTGGTGCAACCTGGCATGACCGTCGGGCTGGGCACCGGCTCCACCGCCGACGCCGTCATCCGCGAGCTGGGCCGGCGCGTTTCTGAGGGATTGACCTTCACCGGCGTGCCGACTTCGTGCCGCACCGAGGCGATGGCCCGCGACCTGGGCATTCCGCTCACCACCCTCGATGATATCGACCACCTCGACCTCGGTATCGACGGCGCCGACGAGATCGACCCGAACCTGGACGCCATCAAGGGCAAAGGCGGCGCGCTCCTGTACGAAAAACTCGTCGCCCTCGCCTGCGAACGGTTCGTGCTGGTGGCGACGACCGAGAAAAACGTCGAGCTCCTCGGCGAAAGAACCGCGCTCCCAGTGGAGATTATTTGCTTAGGCTGGCGGCAGACGGCGCAACGCCTGCAGGAGAGCGGCTATCCGCCCGAGCTGCGCATGTCGCCCGCGGGAACGGAGCAGCCATTCGTCTCGGACAACGGGAGTTACATCCTCGATTGCGTCACCGGCCCGATGGACGACCCGATGACGGTTGCCGCCGCCGTGAAGGCCGTTCCTGGCGTTATTGAGCACGGGCTGTTCGTTGGGATTGCCGACGCCTCGGTGCAGGTTGATCCAGACGGATCGGTGATCCGACGGGAACGGCCTCAGACGCCGCGGATATCCGCCTAACGGCAAGGTATACTTACCCAATGCAGGGGGAGTAGCCTCCGTCTCTGCCCAAGAGACGGACCCCGCGGCCGTCAGTACGCGCGCAGTGCGCCGGCCGCCGGAGCGAGCAGCACCGCATCGCTCGGTCAGACCCTGGCTCATCCATCTGGATGTGTCCGGGGTTTCGTTTATCCAACCCGGACCCCATCCGTGTTTCGCTTCGCACGCCATACGACGTGCGGGGCGCGGAACCTGGCCGAAACTGGCGACGTTTCATACGTGACGGTTCACCGTTTCGGACGTACGGGCAGACGGGGCGGAAACGCCGTAGACTCAACCGGCCGGGACGTGGCCGGAATCCGGCGAAGGAGCGCTTCGCCAGCGGCGCAGATGCCGCCCATGACAGAAAGAGGACAGCCTTGATCGGCTTCGATCCGATGTACTTCGTCTTCATGATCCCGGGGCTGATCCTGATGCTCTGGGCACAGTCGCGGGTAAAGGGGAGCTACAAGAAGTTCAGCCAGGTGCGCAACTCGGTCAACATGACCGGCGCCCAGGTCGCCCGCCGCATCCTCGACGCCAACGGCCTCCACGACGTGCCGGTGGAGCGCACCCGCGGCGAGCTGACCGATCACTACGACCCGCGCTCGCGCTCGCTGCACCTGTCGGAGGGGGTCTACGACACGCCGAGCATCGCCGCCATGGGCATCGCCGCGCACGAGGTGGGGCACGCCATCCAGCACGCCCGCGCCTACGCGCCGTTGCAGTTCCGCACGGCTATCGTGCCGGTGGTCAACATCGGCTCCACCCTCGGGTTCATCGTGCTCTTCGCCGGAATCATCTTGCAGTTCACTGGGCTGGCGTGGCTCGGCGTCGGGCTCTTCGCCCTGGCGACGGTCTTCGCCCTGATCACCCTGCCGGTGGAGTTCGACGCCTCGCGGCGCGCCAAAGAGGCGCTGACGAACCTCGGCCTGACCGACGGCGGTCTGCAACGGGGTGACGATACCTCCGGCGTGGCGTCCGTGCTGAACGCGGCCGCCTGGACCTACGTGGCCAGCTTCGCCTCGTCGGTGCTTTCGCTCCTCTACTACGTCATGCTCGTCAGCGGCATGAGCCGCGAGGAGTAGCCGCCACTTCGCCCCAACCCTCTCTCCGGGCGCGACGGGAGAGGGGGAACGATTGGCGCGACCTGTGCGTTCAGAACTCAGCAATCGATGGTGCAGGACATCGGGAATTTCGGGGAGTTTTCAGTATGACATCGGGTCTGACACCCTTCCCGCGGCCGGAAGCCGCGGGGGCGCGGCTGATGGCCAGCGCCTGGGCCGACTACTTTCTGGCGCTCTGGCAGGGCGATCCGGCGGCGTCCGGGTTCGCCGAATGGCTCGCCACCTTCTGGGAGCCGTCGCTGGTGCGGCCGGCAGGCACGCCGGCCGCGCGCAACCCCTACGCCGCGGACGGGCGCGGCATCGACTGGTTCGAGCGCGACGGCTGGGTGAGCGGGCACATCCCCGGGATCGCGGGCGGCTATCTGTTGCCGCGAGCCGCAATCGTCAACCACCCATGGCTGACCCCGATTGCGCCCGCCGCGTAGCGTAACTCGCACCTCTCGTGTCATGCCGCGGAACGAGGCACCTCGGTTCCGCGGTAGGTTCGCTCGGGCAACGACGAGAATTCTCGCCAGCTCGGAATGACACGGCGCACGTGCGGCGCGCTCTGGCACAACGATGGCGCGGGCGCGGGGAGAAATCCTGCGCTAGGATAGGCCCGGGACGATCGTCCCGGGCCTATTGCTTATCCGGCAGGCTCCATCCGGCGCCGCAGCCGGTTCGCAAGGTAGACCACCGCATGATGGGCAGCAACAACGGCAACATCACCCTCGGCCACGTCTGGGGCATCCCCATCCAGATCAACCCCAGTCTCTTCGTCATCCTGGGCATCCTGACCTGGACGCTCGCCGGCGGGCTCCTACCGGCCGCATATCCGGAACTGGGCACGACCGGCCGCTGGCTCACCGCGCTGCTGACGGCGATACTCTTTTTTGCCTCCATCCTCTTCCACGAGCTGGCGCACGCCCTGGTCGCCCGCCGCAACGGCATCCCCGTCGTCAGCATCACCCTTTACATCTTCGGGGGCATCGCGCAACTGGGTGGCAAGCCGAAATCCCCCAGCACTGAATTCGCCGTCGCCGCCATCG
The DNA here is from genome assembly GCA_963762985.1 of uncultured Chloroflexia bacterium. Classification (GTDB taxonomy): domain Bacteria; phylum Chloroflexota; class Chloroflexia; order Thermomicrobiales; family UBA6265; genus JACCXM01. The sequence goes on along the minus strand of CAVXMK010000015.1, from coordinate 204,448 downwards.
GCCCGGCCTCCAGCGTACTGCTGGCGGGCATCTTCTACGGGCTCAATCAGCTCTTCGGCGACCGCGGCTACTTCGGGGCCTCGACCCAGTGGCTTGCCTATATCAATCTCATCCTGGCCATCTTCAACCTGGCTCCCGGCTACCCGCTCGACGGCGGGCGCATCCTGGAGTCGATCGTCTGGGGCATCACCGGCAAGCAAGAGACCGGAGTGCGCATCGCAGGCACCGCCGGGCAGATCGTTGCCTACGCGATGATCGCCTGGGGCGCCTGGAGCGTGTTCAACGGCAATCTCTTCGGCGGCGTCTGGGCGGTGATCATCGGCTTCATTCTGCACAACGCCGCCACCGCCGAGAAGCGCGCCTTCATTCAACAGGGTCAGCTCAGCGGCACCCGCGTCTCACAGGTGATGGGCATCGTGCGCGAACCGGAGATTCCGGTCGGGCTGACGCTGCAACAGCTTGTCGAACAGCACATTCTGGGTCAGGGGCAGGGATCATTTATCGTCACCGCCGCCGGCAACCCCGTTGGCGTCCTCACGCTGCGCGATGTCTCCCAGGTGCCGCGCACCGACTGGCAGCAGACGACCACCGGCGATGTGATGACCCCCCTGGTCGACTTGCCCAGCGTCGAGCTGAACGACGAATTGCTGACGGCGGTGCAACTCATGGACGCTAACCAACTGCTGCAATTGCCAGTGTTCGACGGAACGCGGCTGGCTGGCCTGCTGACCCGCGACGAGGTGATCCATCACCTGCGGCTCCGCGCCGAAACTGGTTCCTGACTGAACCCTCGCTCTCGTGTCAAGCTGCAAGTGAACGAAGTGAAGCTTCTCGGCTCAACGATACGGCGGTTACTGGAGAACGAGATTCTTCGCCTGCGGCTTCAGAATGACGCGTGGTGACAGTGACCGGCCAGGGGATACTCCATGCAAGTGACCGTGAAATATCAGGGCATCATTGCCGATATGCTGAACCGACGGTCGCAGCAGATCACGCTTCCCGATGCGGCGACCGTCGACGATCTGTTTGCCACACTGACGGATGGGGATGACCGCGCCCAGACCATTCTCAAACAGACCCGCGCCTTCATCGATGGCAAGCAGGCCGACCGCGCCGCGCCGCTTGCCGACGGCGCGGAGGTGATTTTCATGCGGCCAATCGCGGGTGGGTGATGGAGTGTTTGGGAGGTTGGGTCGTGGTTCGGGCGCACGTTGTCCCATCCGTTCTCCCAATCACCCCATGACCCTATCACCCTCGTCACCCTACTTCGACGCCGTTGACCCGGGCGGCAGATTCAGCCCGCCGGTGTGCGGCAAGGGATCGGCGCCGGGGGCGTAGACCGCCCAGTCGAGACCGTAGCGGTCGAGAGAGGCTTCGGTGGGCATGCCGGTCGCCTTGTCCCAGCCGGCCATGGCGTAGTAGCGGTCGAGGGCGTGTTCCAGTTGCTCCTCGGTGACGTGGAGTCCGTCGGAGGGGCCGCCGGTCAGCGGTTTGAAAAGCTTTTTGGGCAGCTTGTCCTCGTTGCGGCCGGCCCCCTCGCGGGCGTTGAAGAGGCGTTGCATGGTCAGCTTGCGCGCGCCCACGTCGACCAACTCGTCGACGGAGGTGTTCCAGCCGGTTGCCGCGTTGAGCGCGTCGGAGAGATGGTCCGGGCCGTAGAGCTGCCAGGCCGGGCCGTAGACGAATTGGCAAACGGAGGCCGAGTCGAGCAGCGAGTAGAACTGCTGCGTGATGAGGGCGAAGCGCACCTTCTCATCCGAGAGATTCAGCGGATCCTGGGGATCGGTCAGACCCAGCAGGGCGAGGCGGCGCAGACTCTCCTCGTCGGAGTCGGGGGCGTAGCCGGGGTCGTGCTCGCTCGACTGGTGGTCGGCCCCGAAGGGGTTGACCGCGTAGATGAGGGCCAGCGAGCGCTTCACCTGCGGCATGTGCGCCGGCAGCGCGTTCCCCTTGACGGCAGTGATCAGATCGGCGCCCCGGTCGCCGAGCCGCTTCGATGCGCCGTTCATCCCCTCGGCCAGCACGTCGCCGAAACCTTCGCGGGTGGCGATCATCTCGGTCAGCTTCACCATTGTTTCGGCGTCGCCCCAGGGAATCGGCATGCCGCCGGTGTCGGCCAAGGTGATCTCCCCCTTGGCGAAGGCGTCCATAGCCCAGCCGATGGTGGCCCCGACCGCGATGGGATCCATCCCTTCCTGGTTGCAGATCTGGTTGGCCAGCGCCACCCGGTCCAGATCGGAAACCATGCAGTAGGAGCCGAGGGTGGCCAGGTTCTCGTACTCGGGACCGCCGTAGCGTCCTTCGACACCAAGCTCCTTGACCTCCACCACCCGCTTACAGCGCACGGCACAGGCGTAGCAGGTGTCGTTCTTGAGCAGGATGGTGTCGTACATCTTCTCGCCGGAGATGTCCTCGGCCTGCTCGAAGACGCCACTGTCCCAGTTGTGGGTGGGCAGACCGCCGACGGACTGCTGGGCAAGCACCGTTTCGGCGGTGCCGTACTTCTGCAAGCCGGCCATGGCCACGTTGACGCGCACGTTCTTCGTGCCCCACATCGTCAGCTTCTTGAGGGCGTCCGGGTCGTGGATGGCGACCTTGCCGGTACCGCGCACCACGATCGACTTGAGGTTCTTGCTCCCCATCACCGCACCCGTGCCAGTGCGGCCGGGGGCGCGCGAGGTGAAGGTGATCGGGCAGGCGAATTTCACCATGTTCTCGCCGGCGCGACCGATGGTCATGGTCTGCAGCTTCTTGTCGCCCAGGTCGGCCATGATCGTGTCTTCGAACGCGCCGGTGCCCATCCCCCAGTATTGAGAGGCGTCGCGCAGTTCGTACTCGCCATTCTTGATCCAGAGGTAGACCGGGTTAGGCGCCTTCCCTTTGACCACGATGGCGTCGAACCCGGCCATCTTCAGCTCGGCCGGAAAGAAACCGCCCACCTGGGCGTCGCCGATCAACCCGGAGAGGGGACTCTTGCAGTTGACGCTCATACGGCTCTGGCCGGAGATGGCCGTGCCGGTCAGCGGCCCGACGGCGAAGACGAGGACATTTTCGGGTCCGAGGGGATCAGCTTTAGGCGGGACGTCGCGCAGGATGTAGTCCATGGCCATCGCCGCGCCGCCCATGTACTTGCGGTACCAATCGTCGTCGTGCTCGTCGACGGTGACGGTGCCGTTGGTGAGATCGGCGACCAGGATTTTGCCGGTGTAGCCGTGGGCCATTGTTCCCTCCGGGGTCACAGGGTGACAGGGTGCCAGGGTGTCAGGGGCGAGTTGCCTGGCTCCCTGTCACCCAGACACCTCGTGACCCTGTCACCGTGCGTAGTTGCGTGGCCGCATCGTGGCCGGATCGTTTGTGGCGGTCAAGGGCACGCTTGGCGATGCGCCGCGCTTGTGAGGCCAAAACCGGTGTGATACCGTCCTTTCTGAAAGGCTCATTGATCGGGGAAATGGATATCCGTTATGCACGACGGCTCCGAACGGAGCGCCAGCAACGACGCGCTGGAAGTGCGATCCAAGATCTGGATCGAGCGGCGCGGCGATGTCGTGCTCTCCGAATGGCGCGTCGATCTGCTGGAGGCCATCGAGGCCCACGGCTCGCTCAGCCGCGCCGCCGAGGCGCTGGACGTGCCGTATCGCACCGCGTGGGACCGGGTGAAGGCGACCGAGAGCGAAGTCGGATTCCGCCTGCTGGAGAGCGAGAGCGGGGGCGCCGACGGGGGCGGCAGCCGGCTCACCCCGGAGGCACGCGATCTCTGCCGCCGGTTCCGGCGCGTGTCGGGCGGCATCCAGGAGGTGGTCAGCCGGCGCTTCGCCGCCGAGTTCGGGCAGTCCGATGAGTAGCGTTTTCTTGCGCCAGCGTTATGCATGGCCCTGCCGCACGGCCGAACGAGGAGGAGGACCGCCATGCCGAGTCTGACCCTGACCATGATGCGGAGGAACCGACGCGCTCTCGTTGCAGCGCTGCTGGTGGTGGGCGGTCTCCTGCTCCCAGCGACCGCGTCCGTCTCCGGGCAGGACGCCACCCCCGCCGCGGGCGACGTGATCTTGGCCACCACCACCTCGACGGCCGACACCGGATTGCTCGATGCGATGGCCCCGAACTTTCTGGAGGCCACCGGCTACACCCTGAAACCAATCGCCGTCGGTTCGGGCGCCGCGCTGGAGCTCGGGGAACGGGGAGAGGTGGACGTCCTGCTCGTCCACTCGCCAGCGGCCGAAGAAGCATTCATGGCCGGGGGGTACGGCACCGAGCGGCGCACCGTCATGTACAACGATTTCATCATCGTCGGTCCCACGGATGATCCGGCGGCTCTGGCCGAGGCGACGGACACCAACGACGCGATGGCCCGCATCGCGAATGCCCAGGCGACATTCATCTCGCGCGGCGACGACTCCGGCACGCACGCGCTGGAGCGGCGGCTGTGGGAGGCGGCCGGTATCACCCCGGAAGGCGACTGGTACACCGAATCCGGGACCGGCATGGGCGATACCCTCAACATCGCCGGCGAGCGCGGCGGATATACCCTCACCGATCGAGGCACCTACCTGGCGTTGCAGGACCGGCTCGGGCTCGAGGTCTTGGTGGAGGGCGATCCGTCACTGCTCAACGTGTACCACGTCATCCTCGTCAACCCGGAGAATGGCCGCGATATCGACGAAGCGGCCGGCCGCGCCTTCCTCAAGTTCCTGCTCCTGCCCGAAACCCAGGAGTTCATCGGCCAATTTGGGGTGGAGGAGTTCGGTGAGCCGCTCTTCACGCCCTGTGGTGACAACAGGTGTGGCGTGGTGGCGGCCGAGGCGACTCCAGAGGCGTAGGGTGTCAACCTGGCGTGTAGGGGCGCTGCTTGCCGCGCCCGTCGGCCGCAGGCCGACAACTGGGATTCGGCGACGACGTTGTGGCCCTGCGGGCCACGGGCGCAGCAAGCAGCGCCCCTACATCCATGTGGCGAACGATGGATGACATCTCTTCCGGACTGGCCGAAGCCGCGCACCTCCTGATTGGCGGCAACGCCGAGGTGTGGGAGATCATCCTGCTCTCCCTGCGCGTCTCGCTCTTCGCGACGGCGGTCGCGTTGCTGATCGGCGTACCGGTCGGGGCCGCGCTAGCGCTGGCCCGCTTCCCCGGCCGGTCGTTCGCGGTCGGCGCGTTGTACGCGGGGATGGGGTTGCCACCGATCGTGGCCGGGCTGATGGTCAGCGTGCTGCTGTGGCGCAACGGCCCTTTCGGCGCCACGGGGCTGCTCTACACCCCGGCGGCGATGATGATCGCCCAGGCGCTCATCGCCACCCCGATCGTGGCCGGGTTGACGCTGGCCGCGGTGGGTGCGCTCGACCCGCGCTACCGGCTGCAGCTCCTGGCCCTGGGCGCAGGACGGGTGCAGACGGTGTGGTGGCTGCTGCGTGAGGCCCGGCTGCCACTGATCGCGGCGGTGATCGCCGGATTCGGAGCGGTCATCTCCGAGGTCGGCGCCGCGATGATGGTCGGCGGCAACATCAAGGGCGAAACGCGCGTTCTGACCACGGCGACCGTGCTGGAGGTCAGCCGCGGCCATTTCGAAACGGCGTTCGCCCTCTCCTTCGTGTTGCTGGCGTTGACCTATCTCGTCACCGTAACCCTCGCCCTCCTGCAACGCAATGTGCAGCGCCAGCCGGCGGCTCGATGACCGACCCGGTCCTCCGCCTGGAGGATGTCGTCGTCCGCGCCGGGGACCGGACATTGCTCGAAGTGGCGGAGTTCGCCGTTGCCGCCGGGCAGTCGGTCGCCCTCATCGGACCCAATGGCGCGGGCAAGACGACGCTCTTGCATACCGCGGCGCTGCTGCGACAACCGGATGCCGGCGCTGTCTGGATTTGTGGCACGCGGGCGGGCCCAGGCAACGCCGCGGCACTGCGCCAGGCGCTCTCGGTCGTCTTTCAGGAACCGCTCCTCTTCGACGTCCGGGTGCTCGCCAACGCGGCGGCAGGGCTGCGCTTTCAGGGGGTCGCCCGCGCGGAAGCCAATGAGCGGGCCCGCTCCTGGCTGACCCGATTCGGGGTAGACCATCTGGCAGAGCGCAAGGCGCGGGGGCTTTCGGGCGGGGAGGCCAGACGGGTTGCGTTGGCGCGGGCCTTCGCCACCGAGCCGGCCCTGCTGCTGCTCGACGAGCCCTTCAGCGCCCTCGACGCTCCGAGCCGCATCGCACTGCTGCCGTCCCTGCGAGAACAACTGCGCGAGACGGGCACGGCGGCGGCCCTGGTGACGCACGATCTGCAGGAAGCGGCCGCGTTCTCCGATCGCCTGGCGGTGATGGTTGCGGGGCGGATCGTCGCCGCGGGCAAGGCGCTCGATCTGATGGGACGGCCACCGTCGCGCGAAGTCGCCGAGCTGCTGGGGATCGAGAACATTCTGCCCGGAGAGATCGTCGGGCGAGAGGGCGGCCACGTGCGCGTTGCCCTGCAACCCGGGGGGCCGACCGTTCGCATCGCGATAGGCAGTGACAGCACCAATGTCCGCGCCGATCGTGTGACCGTGACGTTCCCGGCCGCGGCGGGTCGCGTGCTGCGCACGGAGCAGCCCGTGCCTCCCGAGTGGAATCGCGTCACAGGAGTGGTGCGTGAGGTGCAATGGCTGGCGTCCGGGGCCCGGCTCGTCGTCGAGACTCCGGCGCTCGTGACCGCGCTCGCGCCGTGGGATCCGACAGCCAGTCCGTGGTTGGTTGGCGAGCGAGCCGTGGTGACCTTCGCTCCCGAGGCCGCTCACCTCATCCCGGAAGCCCGCTGACATCACGGCCACCCCGCGCTCGTCCTGGTCCGCAAGAGCGATGGGCGCCGCGCCGTCTCGTATTCTTGGCAGCAGAACGGGAGAATCCCGAACCGAAAAGGCGAGCATGGACGACCGGCCGGAGACGCAAATGCACGAGCAGGAAGAGAGTATCGAACGGCGGATCAACGCGCTACTCGTCGGGACGGGTGAACAACCCGTCTGGCTGGCCACCGCGGAGTCGTGTACCGGCGGCGGGGTGGCGGCGCGCATCACGAGCATCTCGGGTTCGTCCGAGTACTTCCAGGGCGGCATCGTGGCCTACTCCAACGAGGCGAAGGCATCCCTGCTCGGGGTTTCGCAAGAAACACTTGCCACGCGAGGGGCGGTGAGTGCGGAATGCGCTCGCGAGATGGCGGAGGGCGCCCGGCGCGCGCTACACGCTGACTTCGCGGTCGCGACGACTGGCATCGCCGGTCCCGGTGGAGCAACCGCGCGCAAGTCGGCCGGTCTCGTCTACATCGCCCTCGGCGGCCCCGACGGCGTGGCGGTGGAGGAATTTCATTTCCCCGGTGGGCGCAAAGTCGTTACTGACGCGGCCACGGACGCGGCGCTGTTGATGCTGCTGCGGGGGGTGGAGCGGCGGCTGGGGCGGGGATGACAGGCGCTTCGTCCTCTCCCTGAACGGCCCTCACCCCAACCCCTCGCCCACCGGGGTGATCTTCGGGGCTGAGGGCCATCACCCTCCCGCCGGCACCGGGCACCCCTCCCCTTCGCAAACAATCCGACCCTCGATTTGCGGATCGAGCGGTTCGCCTGGCAGGGCCAGCGGCGACTCCCCGGCCACGTACGCGGAGACAACGTCGGCCAGGATTTCGCGGGAATCGGCCCGGGAGAGCAGTTCCGGATAGCCGTCGCCGCCCGAGGCGGTGAAGTCGTTGGTGGCGAGAGTGTAGGTGGTGTCCTCCGTCAGGTCGATGGCCTTGCCGGTGCATGAGCCGTCCGCGGCCTGCCGCACCGCGCCGGTGACGCGGTTGCCCGGTTCTGCCTCGACGTCGTAGGTGAAACAAAGCCCCGAGACTTGCGGGAAGGCTCCAGAGGCTTCCGGCATGGCTCCCACGCCGACTTCCAGCATCTCCTTCAGCTCCGCCCCGCTCAGCTCCAGCGTGACGGCGATGTTGCCAAAGGGCAGCACCGTCAGCACCTGTCCATCGGTGATGACGTTCGGTCCGGCGTCGGTGGGGCAGAACTCGGCACCGTCCGGCGGGCAAGTCAGGTCGGCACGGATGCCGCCGGAGTTGGTGACGGCGAAGTCGACCCCGTAGGTCGTGCGCAGTGCGTCGGCGACCACGTTACCGATCAGCGATTCGCAGAGGCGTCCCGTCTCCATGCCGCAGTCGTCGGAGCGTGGGATCGGTTGGGTCGCCGCGCCGATCACCTGGCCGAGGATCGGAGCCAGCTCGACTTCCAGAGCATCGAGGCTCTCGGCGATTGCCGCGTCTGGTTCGACCCCGATGTTCCAGGGGCGATGGAAGGTCAGCCGTGCGGTAGACCAACTCTCCAGGGCCTGGGCGTCGACGACGAGCCGAACGCGAGTGAACATCACGCCCTTGGAGCGGTTCTCCACCAGCATGACTCCGTTTGGCAAGACAGCGGATACCTGCACATCCGTATGGTCGCCGACGACCAGATCGACGCCTTCGAGCTGCTCGGCCACATCGACCACTGGCCCAGTCGGCGCGGTAAGCGTGCCGCCAAGCGCGCCCATGTGCCCCATGGCGATGACGACCTCGGCGCCCTGCTCGCGCAGAGCGTGCGGCCTCCGCGTTGATCGGCTCGACCGGATCGATGACCCGGTACGGATCAAGCGCGCCGGGCCGGGTCAGGGCCGGGATGTCCGGGTTCGAGAAGCCGATCAGCCCGACATTGACGTCGTTGACGTCGAGCAACACCGACGGGTGGAATCCCTCTGATTTCGGCTCAGGTGTCGCATCGGCACGGGCCAGGACCAGGTTGACCGAGAGATACGGGAAATCGGCGATCGGGGCCAGATTCTGGAACATGTTCTCGGCCCCGGCGTCGAAGTTGTGGTTGCCGAGTGCGTCGGCGGTGAAGCCCAGCGCGTTCATCGCCTCGATCGTCGGCAGATCGCCGAATTCCGACGAGATGGGCGGGGTGGCCCCGACGGCGTCTCCCGCCGTGACCAGCATGATTTCGCCCTGCGCCTCGGCCCGGTAGTGATCGAACCAGGACGCCAGGAAGGCGACGCCGCCGACGTCGTACGACGCGCCGGCCGCGCCTTCCTCGTCAAAGCTGTCGGCGGAGGCGCTCAGCGGGGGGAGTTGCCCGTGGAAATCGCTGATGTCGAGCAGGGTGATCTCCAGCAACGACTCGCCGTTCGCCAGCAGATCGTAGAGGATGCTGCCGCTGGCGTTGTACGGCCCCGGCACGCCAAGCAGGAAAGCGGCGGTCGGCGCCACGTCGATGGCGCGGACCGCGACCTGCGCCCCGGGCGCGATGTCGGGTCCAGCAGCGAGGAAGAGACCGGCGGATCCGTCGTCCGGGAGGTAGCCGCCCGCGGCGAGCTGGCGCACGCCTTGCCGATCGCCATACCCCGGACGGCATCACCGAACCTGTAGGGCGGCGCCAAGGCGACGACGACATCGCCGGTGCGGCTGGGATGCAACGCGTCGGCCCCGGCCACGTCGCGCAGATCTTCCTTGCGGAACACGTCGGCCACGACCGGCGCGTCATCGTCCGTCAAGGATCTCGAAGGCGGCGATGACCCCTTCCCGCGTCGGCTCGTAGGCGTCCTCGGCGACGGAGCCCGCCGCTTCGCGCCCATCGAGATTGATGTAGAGGTGGGCCGTGCCGCCTGCCCAGCAGGCTTTCACCGCGGGACCGACCGGCAGCGCCTCGGGATCGGGCGTACCGGGCGGCTCGCTCACCGGGCCGGGGACGCAGTTCTCGGGCTGAGCGGCTTCGGCGATACCGGCGTCGACGAGCACCTGACCGGCGTCGACCGCCAGCCAGGAGGGCGCGGAGCCCCCCGGCGACGCCAGCAAGGTCGTCGCTTCGGGGCCGAGCAGATCGCGCCCAACGGCGAGGATCTCGTCGGCCATGGTGTAGCCGTCGCGCACGAATCCCAGCAGCGCTTCGGCATTGACGGCGGCTTCGTCCGTCCGCCATCGGCGTCGCCGACGGCGCCGTTCTTCGTCGCTTTCGGCCAGGAATCCGAGGAACTGCCGCGAAACCGCCTCCGGGAAGGATGTACCAAGCAGCAGTAAATCGGGTTGCACGCCGAGGTCTTCCACGACGAAGCGCAGCGCGTCGACGGTCTGCCACGAGGAGGTGATCCCCTGCGCGACGAACGTCGCCTCGTCGATGACGCCCGCCGTCCAGCGGCGCCGCATCGATGGCCACCGGCGCGCCGACGGCGCAGATTGAGCGCCTCGGCGAACCCGCCCGGCGCCTCGCATTCCGGCGCGGTCCGCGCAGCCCGCCCAGGACGCGTACAGGCGGCTGACCGGCGTGTAGTAGAGGCGGAATCGGCTCAGGTCCGGGTGCAAGGTCGATGGTCTTCAGCCAGAACCCGGCCGTCATCCCCTCCTGCTCGCCCGCCAGCGGCACGGAGACGCTCGCCCAGGCGCCGGACGCCAGATCGGCGACGGATGCGGCGGCATCCTTCTCTGGCGCCACCAGCACGCGGTCGTAATTTTCGGTCGCGTCGTCGGTCGAGTCGTAGATGTAGACGGCGAATTCGCGATCCGGGTTGACACCCGCCGCATCGAGCGAACGGATGGTGAGATCGGTCTCCTGCGCCGGGCTGAACGACTCCGGCGCGTCCGCCCAGCCCTCGGCCGGGCGCAGCTCGACCCGGTCGTAGCCGACGCCGAGCCGTTCCGCATGTCGCGGTGCTCACCCAGCACATCGTAGTTCGCCACGACCCCGGCCTGGGAGAGCGCCTCCGCGTCCTCCGACCACCGGGCCGGCCAGCGCCGGATCGAGCCCGGTAACCCCCTCCCAGCCCACCGAGACGACCGTCTTGCCGGCCCGCTCGGCGGCTTGGGGAAGCGTGTCCGCCTGGATCAATCCGGGGTCGTCCCAGTTCGCGATAGTCCGCGAAGTCGGGCGAACCGGTGCGGTAGAAGCGGTCGCCGACGATGCCGTGCTCGGCGGGCCACGTACCGGTCAGCAGCGTCGGCAGGCTGGTCCCGGTCGTCGCCGGGAAGGGGCCGAGCAGCCCGCCAGCCGGCGGCGGCGCCCGTCTCCAGCATGTCCGCGATCGCGGGCAGCGCGCCCTCGGCGGCGAACGCCTCGACCAGATCGGGGCGCATGCCCGGCGCGGCGAAGAGGAGGACCGCGCTGTCGCCCGCGCCGCCCGCGCCGCGACCGGCGTCGCCTCCTGCGCCGCCGCTCGCGGCCACCAGCGTGGACCAGGGTATCGCGAGCGTCAGGGAGAAGAGGAGGGCGGCGAGGAAGGCGGGGACACGGGTTCCGGTCATCGGGCACGCTCCATGGCGATTTACGCGAATCCGTGCCGATAGTATCGCCGCAAACGTGCGCGATATGGTTTCGCCGGGATGAAACCCCGTGGCGGCGGGTCAGGCGAGCTCGTACAACCCGATCTCCTCGAAGGAGACGGTAAACGGCTCGGTCCCCTCGGAGGCCATCAGCGCGCCGAAGCTGACGCTCCCCTCGTTGCCGATCTCCGGCAGCGCCGCGCTCGCGGCGGCCGCGACGTCGACGCCGTTGACGAAGAGGAGGGGAAACCCGTCGGTCACCCGCAGCTCGACCGATTCCAGCGGGGCGCCTGGTGCGACCGCGGCAGCGTAGGAAAACGTCTCGCTCCACGGCAGGAACTGCCCGGCCACGGGATCGAACTCCAGCACCTCCCAGGTCTGCCGGGTGGGATCGACGGCGAAGACCCACTGGCTGCCGGCCGGGTCGGTACGGGCCTCGATGGTGACCATGCCGTCGCCGGCGCGTTCGCGGATGCGCAGCAGCGCGGCGAAATCCTCTCCCGCCAGCGGCGCGTCGGCTCGGCGACAGCGGATACCCGGAAACGAGTCCCGGCTCGGCGATCGTCAGCGTGAACGCGCCCTCCTCGTAGGCGCTCGTGCGATTCTCCGTCGCTGGTCTCCACGAAGTTCTCCGGCCCCTCGAAACCATCGACGACGATGGCGCGGCTGTACGGCGCGATGCGCTCGAGCGCCATGGCCGCCTCCGGTGCGGGTGGGGTCGGTCTCGGCCGCGCTCGAAAATGCCGTGCGCGCCGAATCGAGCCTGCCCGCGGCCGCTTCCTGCTGGCCTAGCGCGAGGTAGGCGTCGTACAGGGCGGTGACGATGGCGGCGTCCTCTGGAGCGTTGGCCAGCGCCTCCCGGTAGAAGTTCGCGGCGCAGCGCCAGTCGCCGCGCGCGGCGCACCCCTCCGCGGCGGAGAGGCTGGCGGCCAGATCGTCCGGCGGCAGGCTCCAGGCTGACGGTGGCCGTGGCGCCGACGCTGGCGGCGACGGCGGCATCGACCGAGGCCAGCAGCGGGCGGGCCAGATCGATGGGACGAAGTTGCGTCAACGAGCCGCCGGTCGGCACGCACCCCACGTCCTCCGGCCCGACCACGCCGTCCCGGTTGGTATCGCCGGGACGGCAGTCGAGCGATGAGCCGGAGGTCGGGACGCCGATCAGCGCGCCCGCTGGCATCCACCGCCGCGCCGCCGGAATTGCCGCCGGAGGTGACGGCATCGGTATTGATCCAGGCCGTGCCGTCGATCCCCTCCTCGAAGAGGAACCCGCTCACCACCCCCACGGTGTAGGTCAGCGACCCGCTGCCGATGGCCGGGAAGCCGAAGACGTGGACCGGGTCGCCCAGGTTGACCGCGTCGGAGCTGCCCAGGGCAGCACCGGCAGATCCAGTGTCTCCAGATCGAGCGGCGCCCCGCGCGCGTCGCCATCGACGCGGAGCACGGCCAGGTCGAGCGCGGCATCCTCGGCGACGACCGAGGCGAGGAAGCGCGGCTCCGGCAGATGCCGCCCGTCCGAGACGGCGACCATGAACCGCTCGGCGTCGACCTCCAGGTCGGCGCTCTTCCCCTCGGCCGCGAGTTGCGCTTCCAGTTCGGTCAGCTTCTCTTCGACGCCGGCCGGGGTGATGAGGTGCTGGTTGGTGAGGATCAACCCGTCCGCCGACACCACCGAGCCGCTGCCGACCGCGTACCAGATGACCTGGTCCTCGTCATCGACCACGCCGCGCACCACGATTGAGAGCTGCACCACGGCGTCGACGGCCCGCCCGAGCAGGACCTGGTCCACCTGGGCGCGGGCCACCCCGACCCAGGGCGCATGGAGAAGCCCACTCAGCGCAAGCATCGCCAGTACGACGATCCACGTTCTCACCCTGAAATGCCTCGGCAAACGGTCCATCACACCCAGACTGCGTACGGAACGCTACGAACATGAAGAAAACGCCTGAGACGGGCGCCGCGTGCCGCGCCGCTCACCCCTCGCGCGCCGTGAATGGTGTCATTCTGAGCGCCAGCGAACTTGCAGAATCTCGGCTCCCAACAGCGCGGTCTGGGGTGTACCGAGATGCTTCACTGCGTTCAGCATGACACCTCAGCGGTGCATGGCGCTCAGCTCTCGTCACCGGGGGCGAGCGGCTCCCGCCGCTGGGCGAGCAGCAGATGGTCGCAGACCAGCACCGTCTCATCGCGCTGGTTGATCGTCTCCAGCCGCTCGACGACGAAACCGAGATCGGGGCGCTTGTGGGGCCGCTTCTCGGCGATGGTCACCCGGGCGCGGATCGTGTCGCCGATGAAGACCGGTTTCACGAAGCGCAGCCGGTCGTAACCATAGGAGAAGGCGAGGGGATTGACGTCCCCGGCGGTCATGCCGACGGCGACGCTGAAAATGAGGGTGCCGTGGGCCACCCGTTGCCCGAACTCCTGTTCCCGGCACCACTCCGCGTCCATGTGGTGCGGGTAGAAATCGCCGGTCTGCCCGGCGTGGAGGACGATGTCGGTCTCGGTGATCGTGCGCCCCAGCGTCTGCCGCTCTTCGCCCTCGGCGTAGTCTTCAAAGAATCGCTCCCGGAATTGCATCACGCGCCCCCACACCGGGCGCCGCTCCCGGCCCGGCACCCCGAATCCATTCGCCGCCTTGCCATCCCCCAGCCGTGCGGCGATCATGCCTTCATGGACGACCGCCATGGTAGCGCATGACTGAACCGACCCGCCCCCCGGATACGCTCCCTGCAGCGCAACGTCCTCTGGCAGGACTGCTCGTGCTCGATTTCAGCCAGTTCCTGGCCGGGCCGTCGGCAGCGCTGCGGCTGGCCGATCTCGGCGCGCGCGTCATCAAGATCGAGCGTCCCGGCGCCGGCGACCTCTGCCGCCGCCTCTACATCTCCAACCTCGAACTCGACGGCGATAGCACCCTCTTTCACTCCATCAACCGCAACAAGGAGAGTTTCGCCGCCGATCTCAAGGACCCGGCTGATCTTAAGGCGGCGACGCGGCTCATCGCCCGCGCCGACGTGCTCATCCAGAATTTTCGGCCCGGTGTCATGGAGCGCATCGGTCTCGACTACGAGACAGTCAGGGCAATCAACCCGCGCCTCGTCTACGGCACGGTCACCGGCTACGGTGATCGCGGTCCCTGGCGCGACAAGCCGGGGCAGGACCTCCTCGCCCAATCGCTCTCCGGGCTGACCTGGCTCTCCGGCGACGCCGATCAGGGTCCGGTCCCCATGGGTCTCGCCGTCGCCGATCTCATCGCCGGCGCCCACCTGGTGCAGGGGATGCTCGCCTGCCTCGTGCGGCGGGGCATCACCGGTCAGGGAGGACTGGTCGAGGTCAGTCTGCTGGAGAGTGTCCTCGACCTCCAGTTCGAGGTGCTCACCACCCACCTCAACGACGGGGGCCGCGAACCGCAACGGAGCGCGGTCAACAATGCCCACGCCTACCTCGCCGCACCCTACGGTATCTATGCCACCGCCGACGGCCACCTGGCCCTGGGCATGGGCTCTGTCCCACGCCTGGGCGAACTGCTCGACTGCGAACCGCTCCTCGCTTACGACGACCCGAAACGCTGGTTCAGCGAGCGCGACGCGATCAAGGCGACGCTCGCCGCCCACCTGCACCAGAAACCGACCTCCCACTGGCTGGCGATCCTCGAACCGGCCGATGTCTGGTGCGCCGACGTGCTCGACTGGTCCCGCCTGCGCGCCCACGACGCTTTCCAGGCACTCGGCATGACGCAGCGCGTCGCTCGCCCCAACGGCGCGGTGCCTGGAAACGACACGCTGCCCGATCCGCATCGACGGAGCCGTGCTCACCGCCGATCGCGGCGCGCCCACCGTCGGCCAGGACACGGCCGCCATCCGCGACGAGACTGGGAATGGAGAACGACGCGTGACGACCGCACGGGATGACGTTTTCCGCGTCGCCATCCGGCGCTTCGGTCCCTTCGAGACGGCCATCCAGAAGCAATGGGCCGACTTTCAGCAGGCCACGGGGTGCCCCCTCCGCCTGGACTGCGAGTCGCTCGATCTCAATCCGCTGGTCGACACGCTCTTCACTCAAGGCGGCCTCAAGGACGGCACGTGGGACATCGCCTTCATCGTTACCGACTGGCTGGCCGACGCGGTCGAGAGCGGATCGCTGCGCGACTTGGCTCCCGCCATGCGCGCCGACCCGGTCCCCGACTATCCGGACGGTTGGGTTCCCGCGCTTACCGGCATGCAGCAGTTCGGGGATGCCATCTTCGGTCTGCCCTACCACGACGGTCCCGAATGCCTGATCTACCGCACCGACCTCTTCGCCGACCCTGCCGAGCAGGCCGCGTTCGCGGAGCGATTCGGGTATCCGCTCGGCCGTCCCGAAGCACCTGGGACCAGTTCGAGGACGTCGCCCACTTCTTCACCCGCCCCGAGGACGGCCTCTACGGCACCATCTTCGCCGCCTTCCCCGACGGCCACAATTCCGTCTACGACTTTTGCCTCCAGCTTTGGAGCCGAGGCGGCGAATTGGCAGACGCCGATGGCCGCCCCACCCTGGCCACGCCCGAAGCCGTCGCCGCGCTCGATTTCTACCGGCGCATCGTCAACGACCGCGCCATGACCCCGCCCGGGCCAGGAAGAGATCGACTCCGTGCACGAGCGGCGAGCTCTTCGCCTCCGGCGCGGTGGCGATGATGGTCAACTGGTTCGGGTTCGCCGCGGTCTGCGAGCAACCGGGCTGTCCGGTCAAGGGGAAGACCGCGGTGGCGACCCTCCCCAGCGCCGAAGGGTTCCCGCCGGCGTCCCTCATCGTCTACTGGCTGCTCGCCGTGGCCGCCGGCAGCCCGCACCCTGACGTGGCGTACGCCTTCGCCCGCCACTGCTGCACGCCGGCGATGGACAAGCTGACCACACTGGAAGGCGGAATCGGCTGCCGACTCTCCACCTGGTCCGACCCAGAGGTCAACGCCCTCATCCCCTTCTACGCCGACTCTGCCCCGCCTGCACCAGGGCACGCGCACCCTCCCCCGCTCCCGCGCCCTCCCCGAATTGAGCCACATCATCGACATGGCGGTGCAGGAGGCGATCTCTACCGCCGAGTTGAGCGAGGCGATCCTGCGCCGGGTGCAGGCGCGGGTTTCTGAACTGCGGTTGTAGGGCGCACAAACTCTGTTATAGGTGGTCGCGCTGCCGGCTCACGTCCGTCTGGCGAAAGCCAACGTCTGCTCTGTAGCATGAACACGACATCCCGAGTGGAGGAACCGCGTTGATGGAGATAACACTCACGCCCGAGACCGAGGCGGTGGTTCGGCAGAAGGTCGCCGACGGCAGGTTTGCCAGCGCCGCCGAGGTGGTCGAGGCGGCGGTGCGGCTGCTCGACACGCGAGACCGGTACGAGTACCTGCGCGGCCTGATCCTGGCCGCGGAGCAAGAGATTCAGGACGGCAAGGTCGTGGAATGGACGCCAGAGCTTCATCGCAAATGGCGCCGCGAAGCCGAGGCGCGGGCGCACGAGGACTTTCCGCTCGATCCTGATGTCTGCCCGTAGTCTCCGTCTCACCCTCTCACGGAGAGCATCCCGCGACATCGAGACAATGCAGCGCTATTCAGTCAGGCAGTGGGGCGCGCAGCAAGCGACGGTCTACGACGAGGCCATTGTGCGTGGGCTAGCTATGCTCCGGCAACATCCGAACCTCGGGCGGGATCGCAGCGACCTTGTCCCGGGACTCCGCGCCCATCCCGTTGGGAGGCACACGATTTTCTATCGCGTGTCTGGCAACGCGCTCTTCGTCCATCGCATCCTGCATCAACGCATGGATGTCACGCCCGACCAACTCGCCTGAGTTCGGACGATGGCGGCTGATTTGCCTTCTCGACTCTGTACGAGGAGGTTGTGAACTGCTCTTTGCCGACTGGCCGACGCCCAATGAACCTATGTAGCATGATCGCGGCGAGTCCTTTGGAGGTATCAAAGCCATGAGCATCACCCTCAGCCCTCGCGCCGCGGCGATGGTTCAAGAACGGCTGGAAAGCGGGCGCTATGCCAGCGCCGATGAGGTCATCGAAGCAGCCGTCACGTTGCTCGAAGCTCGAGAGCGGTTTGATCGCCTGCGCGCCTCGCTCGTCGAAGCAGAGGAGCAAGTCCGACAAGGGAAGACGATGGAATGGACCCCTGAACTGCGGCAGCGCTTGCGCGATGAAGCGGCGGAAATGGTCCGCAAGGGAATTCCACCCGATCCCGATGTCTGCCCGTAAGGTTCGGCTCGAGGTCACCGAGCGAGCAAGCGACGATCTCCGAAGCATTCAAGCCTATACCTTGGCCCAGTGGGGAGTCGATCAGGCAACCGAGTACGAAGAGGCGATTCACGACGCTTTCGAGAAGCTTCGTACCCACCCCGAACTTGGCAAGAACCGAGTAGATCTGCGCTCCGGACTGCGCGGCTATCCTGTTCTGGGCCACTTCATCTTGTACGAGATCGCCAGGGACACGCTGGTCGTGCAGCGAATCGTTCATCAGCGGATGGATAGTTCTCGCGCGCTCTTCACTTGAATTAGGAGACATCCCCACTTGAACCTCGCCGGCTACACCGTCAGCGACGCCATCCTCCTGCCGCCGCAGACCGACTACGGCATCGGCATCATCGGCTGCGGCGGCATCGTCAACTACGCCCAATTGCCGGCGTACAAGACGGCTGGATTCAACGTCCTCGCCTGCTACGACCAGAATCCGGAATCCGCCGCCCGCACCGCGCAAGCGCACGGCATCCCCCGCGTTGCCGCCAGCATCGACGATCTGCTCAATGACCCCAACGTCGCCATCGTCGACATCGCGGTGACGCCCTGGGATCAGGCCGAGATCGCCAAGCGCGTCATCGCCGCGGGCAAGCACCTGCTTTGCCAGAAACCGCTCGCCGACCGCTTCGAGGACGCGGTGCGCGTCGTCGATCTTGCCGCGCGGGCCGGGGTCAAGCTCGCGGTCAACCAGCAGATGCGTTGGGACGCCGGGATTCGCGTCTCGAAGCAACTCATCGAGCAGGGGGTTTTGGGGATCCCGGCCGATTGCCGCGTCGAGGTCAGTATTCGCACCCCGTGGCACATGTGGCCGTGGATGGCCGAATCGGCGCGGCTGGAGATCATGTACCACAGCATCCATTACCAGGATTCCATGCGCTATCTCTTCGGCGATCCCGAGCGCGTCACCTCGTTCCACGACCGCTGGCCGGGGCAACCCGAGACCGGCGAAACCCGCACCCTGACCGTCTTTCACTACCCCGACGACCGGCGCGTGACCATCGACGTCAACCACCACAACTGGAGCGACGACGCCTACGCCCGTTTCCGCTTCCTCGGCACAGAAGGGATCATCACCGGCACTTTCGGTCTCCTCTACGACTATCCGACCGGCCGGGTGGACACATTGGAATACCAGCCGAACCGCGAGCCGCGCGAGTGGTTCCCCGCCGCGCTTTCGACCTGGTGGATTCCGGATGCTTTCGTCGGACCGATGGCATCGCTGATGGAGGCTATCCAGACCGACGGCGAACCGCTCACCTCCGGCGCCGACAACCTCGGTACCCTGCGCACCGTCTTCGCCGCCTATCGCTCCGCCGCCGAAGGCCGCACAATCGCCATCGACGAATTCGTGGCTGAAGGCGGAGCGAGCGGTGGCGGTCATCTGGGAGACAGTTGATCGACTGGGGCGATCAGTCACATTGACGGAAGATGGATGGGCCCACGCCGTCTTCGAACACGATTACATGACCGGCCGCATCCAAGAAGTTCGGGACGCGGTCACCTTTGCCGACGAGATCGTTCGCGACAAAACATTTGCGCATCGGGAGATACACTATCGAGACAAGGGTTCGGGGAGCCGCTGGCTTCGCGTCGTCGTCCACTACCGACCTCGGAACCCGGCTGATTGGACGGGGGAAGTGGTCACCGCCCATTTCGTAAGCCAACGCTCACCGAAGGAGTTGCCGATATGGCCCTTGAGAACCGCCAACTAGAACGTCCGGTCTGGGAGAATCCAGTTTGGCCTGATCCACTTCCCGATGCCGAAGCCATGCGGATCCTTTACGGATCCTTCGCTGACGAGCTCGTGATTCGATTCGACGACCGTCGCTATTCCGACGCGACGGTGGCGCTGATCGACACACCCAAGGATGATTACGCCGGTCTGGTCGTCGAACTCGATGCCGGAGCGGTCATCGGAATCCACGTCTATCCCTTGGTCGCCTTGGCAGTAGAGCATCATCCCTCGTGGAGACGCGCCGCCGAGCTCAATCCTCCCGCCGAGGTGGCATCGGAGATCGTGGGCGACATTAAACTGCTCTACGACCGCTACGGCCTGCTCTGAGACGAATTACCATGCTCATACACGTCTATCACGACATCCCCTGCCCCTGGTGCCGCATCGGCAAGGCAAATCTGGAAGCTGCTCTCGCCCAATGGGATGGCGAGCCGGTGACCATCACCTGGCGGCCGTTCCTCCTCGACCAGGGCGTGCCCGCCGCGGGCATGCCGACCGCCGATTTCTACCGGATGAAGTTCGGCCCGGAGAACATCGTGGCGATGTTCGAGCGGGTGCAAACGGCCGGACGCCGCGCCGGGGTGGAGTTCAACTTCGCGGACGCCATCCGCGCCCCCTCCGAAGACGCCCACCGCCTCGTCTGGCTCGCCCCGGAGGAGCGCAAAGCGGCCGTTGTCGACGGGTTACAGCGGGCCTATTTCAACGAGGGCCAGAACGTCGCCGACCTCGACACGCTGGCCGACATCGCCGCCGCGGCGGGGATGGATCGTGAGGAAACCTTGCAGCGCCTCCGCTCCGGAGAAGGATTTGCCGAAACGGCTGAGGCCATCGAGAACGCCATGCGGCTGGGCGTGACCGGTGTCCCATTCTTCGTCTTCGACAACCGCTATGCTCTCTCTGGTGCGCAACCGCCCGAGACGATCCTGGCGGCGATGCGCCAGACGGTGCTGGATCGAGCGAACGCTGTCGAGCTGAATTGACCCAGGAAAGGATCCTCGCGTGCCTGAGGTGAAGGTCGGGGTACAACTCCCGCCCCAGCAGGTCTCCATGTCGCAACTCCGCCAGGCGTGGCAGCGCGCGGACGCCATGGGTGTCGACTCGATCTGGACCTGGGACCACTTCTACCCGCTCTCCGGCGACCCCGACGGCACGCATTTCGAAGGCTTGACGACCCTGGCGGCGATGGCCGAATCGACCGAGCACGCCACCATCGGCCCGCTGGTCGCCTGCAACTCGTACCGCAACCCGAATCTCCTGGCCGATATGGCCCGCACCATCGACCACCTCTCCGGTGGCCGATTCATCCTCGGCATCGGCAGCGGCTGGAAGGAGCGCGACTACGACGAGTACGGCTACGATTTCAAGGACGCCCCGGCCCGGTTGCGCGATCTGGAAGCGGCGCTGCCCGTCATCACCGACCGCCTGGACACCCTCAACCCCGGCCCCGTGAACGGCCATCTGCCCCTCATGATCGGGGGCACGGGTGAAAAGGTCACGCTGCGACTGGCTGCGCAATACGCCGATATCTGGAACGGCTTCGGGCTGCCCGAAGAGGCGGGTCGCCTCAGCCGCGTGCTCGACGATTGGTGCGCCAAAATCAGCCGCGATCCGGCGACGATCGAGCGCTCGATCCTCTTCGACGAGGTCGAGCGCATCTCCCTCGCCGACGACTATCTGCGCAACGGCATCACGCACCTGATCTTCGAGACCCCTGGTCCCGAGTTCGATTTTGCACTGGTCGAACAATTACTTGCCTGGCGCGACTCGATCCGGTTCAACTTGTAGCCGCCGTGACGCCCGGTGCGAAACGACACGGGGCTCACGATCGCGCGGTGCGCCGAGCTCCGAAAATCGGCAAAGTCCGCCAGGCGCGAACCTGGTAATACCCGGAAACCCCCTATGGGTGGCCGGTCGGCCGTCCACAGGGGGAGTGTTTCATCGGCGAAATATCCCTGAAGCCTACGTCCCCACGGTCATCCCGACGACGGCGACAGTTTCCTGCCCGAGGTTGCTGGCGCCGCCATTGGGCGAGACCGCCAGGTGTGGTGCAACGCCCGCGTCGGCGGCAACGATCTGCACAACGCCGCCCACCGGCGACGAGATCGTCTCCCCAGGAGCCAGATCTGCCCGCCAAATGGTCAGCGTAAGCGGTCCTTTCGCCCCTTCGGCCCATTCAGCCGGTTCTGCCCTTCCCAGGAGGTCGAGATGAAGACTCAAGTCGTCATCGACGCGCTCCGGGTCAACCACGCTTTCCACGGGGAGCGCCGGAGGATCGGTGGAAATGATCAGCGCCTCGAGGGCCATCCCCGGTTCCGCTGGAGCGGCGTTGCGAAACTCCCAATCGGCGTCATTTTCGAGGTAGATCACCGCATCGCCCGTTGCGAGCATCGCTTCCTCTCCGGCCGCGACCTCCTCGGGGGCACCAACAGCTCCGGAGCGAGCGACGAGTAGCGGACCGCCGCTGCGCATCGCATACGACCCCTCGAGCAGGACGTCGACCAGGACGCCCTTTTCGAAGGTGCCGGCCGGGACGGTGTCGCTGCTGTTCGCTGCCCAGGTGAAGCGAGCCAGCACCGCCGCGGTCGGTCCGGTCGGCAGCGCGTCCGCCGGGATTTCCACCGCGGCGAGAACGTCGCCTGGGATGCCGGCCGGCAACATCGATTCACTCACGTCTTGTCGAGCAAAAGCCGATGTGAAGGACGTGAAGAGAAGAGACATGGAGAGTGCGACGGTAGAAAGCATGTGAGCGTGAGACATCCTGCACTCCTCTCGCATGGTGAAACACCCGATCATCAAGAGCGTCGGTCCCTCCGGCAGTACTGGGTCACGGTATCGAGCGGGGGCGCCCGGGCGCGTCCTGGACAAAGCCTCCGGCTGCCCGGGGCGACATCGGTCACCACGAGTGGTTTTCCTTTCCCTGTTGAGGTGCGGCCTGCTGAGTTCCGTTAGTCAGGCGCAATCGGCGGCAACAACCGGAACTTCTGCACCCGGTAATCCTCGTAATCGGCGACGTAGATGCTCCCCTGGCCGTCCAGCACGACTCCGGTCGCAACGAGGAAATCGCCGCTCGGGATTTCGCCTTCCGCCCAGGCCGTGGGGTTCGCCGTGCCGATGGCGCCCAGATACGCTCCATCGGCGGCGAAGACCTGCACCTGCCGCAGATGCGGCGAGGCCACGAAGACGCGGCCCTCGCCGTCGATCGCCACTTGACCGGGCTGCTGGAGTTCGTCCTTGCGCGGCCCTCCGGTCAGCATGGAGAGCAATTCCCCGTCCGGCGAAAAGGTCTGGAGGCGCTGGTTGCTGCTGTCGGAGACGACCACATTGCCTGCAGGATCGATCGCGACGGCACTCCCCATGGAAAACATGAACTGACCGTCATTGAACCCGCGCTCGCCAATGGTCCTCAGGTGCGCGCCGTCGGCATCGAAGACCTGCACGTCGCTTCGCCCGTCGTCCGTGACGTAGACCCGTCCCTGAGCGTCGACGGCGATGCCGTTCATCAGGTCGAATTGGCCCGGACCGCTCCCTTCTTCCCCCCAAGCCGTGACGAAGACCCGGTCGGGGCCGAACTTCTGGACTCGGACGTTACCCGGATCGGTGATGTAGAACGAACCGTCGGGCGCAAACGCGATCGATGAGCTGTGAAAAAGCTCGCGTTCGAACTCGAACTGGCTGTCCCCGCTTCCGGACTCGCCCCAAACCTCCAGGAACTCGCCGTCCGGGGAGAAGATCTGGTAGCGGTCGTTGCCCGAGTCCGGAATCCACAGGTTCCCTTCGAGATCGAGCGCCAGGAAGCCGGGGTAGCTCAGGGGGAGATCGGGACCGCCACGCGTTTCCCAGACGACTTCGGCGATGGCGCCGCTGTCGGCCACGGGTGTTGAAGCCGCCGGGACATCGTCGACAGCGAGCGGCGGCAGGAGCCGGAACTTCTGAAGTCTGTCGTTGCCGTCCTCAGTGACGTACACGTTGCCGGCCCCGTCCGGAACGGCGTTGTTCGACCCCATGAATTGGCCCTCATCAAGCCCAAGCTCGCCCCAAGCGGCCAGGAACCGGCCTTCGTCGTCGAAGACCTGCACCTGAGCGCCTCCCCAATCAGCAACATAGACTTGACCAAGGCTATCGACGGCAACGTCGCTCGGATTACCGAATTGCCCGGGACCTCGACCGTACTCGCCCACCGTGGCCAGGAGCGTGCCGTCGGGCGTGTACTTCTGCACGCGACTCTGGCTGAAGTGGGCGATCCACAAGTTCCCATCCGCATCGATCGTGATCCCGCTCGGTTGCGGCAACCACCCTTCTTCGGGATCCCCCCAAGTCGTCAGGAAGTTCCCGTCTACGTCGAAGACCTGGACATCGTCTCGTCCCTCATCCGTCACGAACACTCTGCCCTGAGCGTCGACGGCAACATCCGTCACTGCCGAGAACTGGCCGTCGCCTTGGCCCATGCTCCCCCAGGACGTGACAAAGGCTCGGTCGGGACCAAACTTCTGGATGCGATAGTTCCCGGGATCGGCAACGTAGAGATTGCCGTCGGCGTCGAAGGCCATCCCTCCACCGCCATATCCGCCGAATAACCCGGTGCCGACGAAGTCGAATTGGCCCTCGCCGGCGCCCGGGGCGCCCCAGGCTTCCAGGAACGAACCGTCAGGAGCGAAGATCTGGAACCGCCCGTGTTGGCCATCGTTGACCCAGATATTGCCCTGCGGATCGATAGCCACGCGAACCGGGTCGTCCAGTGGCTGTGCGGGATCCCCTTCGGCCTGCCAGACGAACGCCGCTACCGGCGCCTCGGCGGCTTCCGGCGTCGCGGGCGTGGCTTCGATGGCCGGGATAAAAACCGGCGGCTCCTCCTGCCGGCTGCCGCGTCCCGGACCGAAGACCATGTAGCTGCCGACCAATGTCAGCAGGACCAGCGCCGCGGTCGCGAGCGGAGCCGCGAACCACCGCTGGCGAACGCTCGGGGCGCCTTCAGGGATGCCAACGCCGGGCACGTCCACCGCACGGCCGTTCGGCATCAGGGCGCGCAGCATCGAGCCCTCTTCTTGCCGCCGCGCCGCCTCGGCATTCGCCAGCACCGATTGCCAGACCCGCTCTCGTGCCCCCACCGATGGCGTCGCCGCCAGCCCGTGGACGCGATGGATCGTCCTGGCCAGCGCCGGATCGAGCGCGGGGTCTGGCGCCCCATCGCCACGCGCCACGGCATCCCAGTAGCGGCCGACCTGATCCATGGCGGTCCGCTCGTCAGACATCGGAGGACTCCTCGGGTCCGGTCGCCAGCAAGGTCCGCAGCTTGAGCAGCGCTCGATATTGCGCCGCCCGCACCGCCCCATGCTTGCGCCCAATGACCCGCGCGATTTCGGCGTCGCTCAACCCTGCCAGGCGCAGCTCCACCACCTGGCGCTGCTCGTCGGTCAGATGCACCAACACCGCGTGAATGGTCTGCCGCGCCTCGGCCGTGACAGCCGCATCCTCCGGGGAGGGGGCCGCGTCGGCGAGATCGCCGGCATCGGCCAGGGTCGCCAGCGGACGCCGGCCGCGAGAACGATGTTGATTGACCACCACGTTGTGGGCGATGGTGAAAAGCCACGAGCGGAAGGCGCCGGGCCGTTCATCTGCCCGGTAGCGCGGCAGGGCCGCCAGCGCATTGGTGAAGACCTGGCTGGCGGCGTCCTCGGCCGCCTGCCCGTCCCCCAGCCGCGCATGGCAGTAGCGATAAACCGCGTCGAAGTACGTCTCATAGAGCGGCGCGAACGCCGCCGGATCGCGCTGGGCGCGGGCGACGACCAGCGCCTCGGACCCGGTGATCCCCGGCGAGCGGTCATCCATGGCAATTGCCGGTTGCGGTAGCCCCACCATCGCGGCTCTCCGAGCCGAGACCACAGGCGGCACGATCGACGATGTAAACACCGGCACGTCGGGAATGTTACGGGTTCGCCGCAAGGATGGCTCTCTCGCCTTGAACCGGAAAGCGCAACGCCCAATCCGTGTCATCCCGAGCGGCAGCGAGGAATCTCGTGCTCAAAGAGCAGCCGAGCCCTGGGAATCGTGGGCTACTGGCCTGGTACACTCGACGAAGTCCCCGCTCCTTCCCTCCCGAGCCTCACCGTGCCAGCCTCCGCCGAGATGATGGGCGTGTCCCTGACCAGGCTGGAACTCGGCCCCGGGGCGGAGCCGACCCCGTTGTTCGCCCCCGTTCCCCACCTCCTGATCGTGGAAACCGGAACGCTGATGATTGCGCGGGAACACGCCTTTGAAATTGCGCGAGGCGGCGCATCCCGGTTCACCGTCATGGAGGCCGACCCGGGAGCCGAGGAGCTGCGCGTTGGACCTGGCGATGCCCTGCTCCTTGCCGAGGTTCTGCCCCATCAGGTCCGGAATACGGGCAAATCGAGCGCGTCGGCGCTCAGTCTCATGGTGGCGCCCAGCGCCTTGTTGTTCCACCAGATTCGCGCGGGGACGTCCTCTCAGGTCACCGTCGAGCTGATGCACGATGGCTGGCGGGCCGGTCGCCGCACCGCGTGGGACAACGACACGGTCACGGAAACGCTGGCCGTGAAGCATTTGCCGGTCGCCCGGATGGGGAGCGCCGTCGAGCTCAGCGGCAGCCAGATCGCGCTCGACGTCGGTCAGCGCATCCCGCCGCTCACTCCGGGCAAGCTCCGCCTCGCCATCGTCCGCTCCGGGGTGGTCGGCGTCTCGGTCATCAACAGCGATGCGGTACCCATCTCCGTCAACAGACCGGACTCGGAGCTTGGGACCGCGGCAAACCACCTCTTCTGGGCCGGAGACGCCTTCTGGATCGAAGACAGCGAAGCGCCCGTGCTCGCCAACGCGGGCGTCGCCCCTCTCGACATCCTCGTGATCGACATCGTCCCACTCGATGACGATTCAGGGGCAACTCCAACGTCGTACGCGACGGAGCCGCAGGAGACGCTGCCGGGTTCGGTTCAATCGATGCCGCCGAGATGCCCGGTTCCGTCAGTACCACTCGCCCCCGTGTCATGCTGAACGGAGTGAAGCATCTCGGCTCAATGGGAAAGGGGTCCATCCGAGGCGAGTTTCTTCGCCTGCGGCTTCAGAATGACACGATGGCCGCCACTCGCTCGCCAGATACCCTATAACCCCGACACCCGACACCCGACACCCGACACCCACGCCCCTCACCCGCTCCCCAGAGCAAACGCGATCGCCTCCTCCGGATCGAGCGGCCAGATGGGGCGGCGGATCTTGTGGAACGTCAGCCGGGTGAGATCGGCCCCGGTGATGCCCGGCCCCTCGACCAGCACCACCCGCCGCGCGATTGGCTCGAACGCGGCGCGGAAATGGCCCTTCCCCTTCAACCCGATCACGCGGTGCCGCGTCGGCTCCATGCCGTGGCAGCGGAAAACGTTCAGGTCGATCGGGGTCTCGGCGCGGGTCGTCACCAGCACCTCGACCGGCGGCGCGGGTGGTCCCTCCGCCGGTTGGCACAGCAGCATCGCGGTCGGCCCGAGGTCGACTTCCAAGCCCAGCCATCATCGGGCCAGTCGTTGCGGTAGCGGCCATCACTGAGGAGTTTCACGTACGCCCGCACCGGCAGCGGGTCGCCATGCAGCCGATCCGTCTTGCCTCCGAGCGCCGACCACGATCTCCCCGCCTGGTCCGGCCGCGACCGCCTGCTGCACGACCTCCGGATCGCGAACCAGGGCGACCGCGGCGCCATGCACCCCCTGCGAAAACAGAAAGCGGACCAGCTCGGCACTGTCGCCGGGTCCACCGCCCCAGGGGTTGTCGCCGATGTCGACCAGCACCAGCGGGCCGCTGACCGGCATCTCCATGTCTTCGTCACTGTCGAGCGAGCGGATCAGCTCGGCCGCGTGCTCGAAACTGGAGACGCCCCCCAGGAACCCGTCCCGCAGCGACCACGCCTCTGTGGCGAGGTCGTTGGCGAGCTGGTCGGCCAAATCCGGATCGTCGTTGGTGGTGACGAGGATGCCGAACCCGGCGTCCTCCACGTCCGCCGGTGGAAACCCTCCCGCGATCGTCACATTGATGACCCGCGGATCCTCTTCCAGCGTGAGCGCCCGTTCGATCAGCGCCCGCATCGGCATGCGCCCGGTCGTCATGCGCTGCGATGTCGGCAGCATCGGCGGTTTGCGCAGGGCGGACGTGGCGCGGACCTCGCCGCGGATCAGTTTTGCCAGGATCGCCGCCGCCTCTTCGGCGCGCTCGGCCATGTCGACGTGCGGGTAGGTGTCGTAGCCGATCAGCACGTCGGCGAGGTCGACCATGCGCCGTGAGATGTTGGCGTGCAGATCGAGCGTGGCCACCACCGGCACGTCCGGCCCGACCACGTCGCGCACGGTTTGCAACAGGTATCCTTCGCCATCGTCGTCGATCTCGGTGACCATCGCGCCATGCAGCGCCAGCAGCACGCCATCGAGCGGCCCCTCCGCCAGCGCCTGCCGCAACCCATCGCCAAGCAACCCCGCCAGGTGCCCGATCGCCTCGCTCGTCACCAGCCCGGAGGGGGTGGCCCACACCGCAATCAGGGGCACCAGGTCGAACCCTTGCGCCGTCGCCCCGGAGACGAATCCCGCAAACTCCGTGTTGGTATCCCGCGCCGAATCGACCGCGTCCTGTCCCAAGTGCAGCCCTGAAGCCCGGAACGCCTCGACATCGGTCTTTACCGTCGAAAAGGCGTTCGTTTCGTGCGCGATCTGCGCGGCGGCGACGCGGGGTGGCATCGCTCAGGCCGGCGCTGTCTTGGTGGACGATGCGCCCGCGACGCTTGCCCGGCGGAGACCGAGCAGCCCCCGCACCTGGTCCGGAGTCGCCAGTGGCCGCCCCATCTCGGCGGCGATGCGGGCCACCCGCGCTACGAGTTGGGCATTGCTCTGCGCCAACTCTCCCTTGCGGTACCAGATGTTGTCCTCCAGCCCAGTGCGCACGTGCCCGCCCATCGCCATCGCCGCCATCCCCAGCGGCAACTGCGCGCGGCCGATACCGCAGACCGACCAGTGCGCGCCCTGCGGCAGCATCTCCACCATGTGCTGCAATTGCTTGACCTCTGGCGGACTCCCACCGCGCACCCCGAGCACGAACTGGAACCAGAACGGCGGTTCGAGCAATCCATCGTCGATCAGGCGCAGCGCGTTCCAGACGTGCCCCGGCTCGAAGCACTCGATCTCCGGTTGCACGCCATGCGTTTTCATGCGTGTGGCCAATTCGCGCAGGAACGACGGCGAATTGACGAACACCCGCTCCCCGAAATTGAGCGATCCGCAATCGAACGAGGCGATCTCCGGGGCCAGCGCCACCGGCGCCATCCGCTCCTCGTCGGTGGTGCTGCCCGCCCCGCCGCCGGTGCTCATGTTGATGACCACGTCTGACCCGGCCGCCTCGACCAACTCCCGCACTTTGGCGTAGCGCACGGGATCGCAGGTGACCTTCTCCTCGTCGTCGCGGACGTGGATGTGGACGATGGCCGCTCCAGCCTCGCCGCTTTCGATTGCCGCCCGGGCGATCTCCTCCGGGGTCGTCGGCACGTTCGGGTTTTGATCCTTGGTCGGCCAGGACCCGGTCGTCGCCGCCGAGATGATCAGGGCGTCGCGAGGAAACTCGGCGGCATTCGAGGTTGCATCGGTCATGGGCGGGCAAATGACCTCACTGTGGGATTCGCGGCCTGACGGCTCGGGGGCGGACTATAGCGACGTTGGGGAAAGTCGGCAAGCATCGGTCCTCGTCGCAACCACCCGCTCCCGGTTCGGCGGGAACGGGCCAAAGGGGTCAGGCGCGAGCCCATGATCTTCGGGATCTTCGACACCTTGGACGTCTTCACCCCACCGGCGTCGCCACGGATGTCGCCGGTGCCAGCGCCGCCGCCGCAAACACATAGAGATCCGTCGAAGCCGGATCGTGGACCACCAGCGTCCGCTCCCCTCCCTCTTCCCGCAAGGTCACGCGCAAACCACCCAGTGGCGGCGTGATCGTGACGAACATCTGCCCGTTGGCGCCATCGTCCCGGACAGCGGCGAGTTCGCTGGCCACCTCACCGGCGTCGAGCATCAGCCGGCCATCCTCCAGGCTGAGGGTGGCGTCCCCCAGCGCCGGGTGGCTCCAGGTGCCCAGGAAGGGCCGCACTTCGACCTCATCGACCAGTTCGATCGTCGCGGCCAGATCAGCCAGGGCTTGCCGTTGCTGCTCGATGGCGAACGCGATGCCGGCATCCCCGGCGGGCGACTGCTCGAAAGCCACCTCGATAATGCGGGTCCGGACTGCCTCGGCGAACGGCAGCACATTCCCCCGGTTGACCACGACGGCCACTCCCAGCCCGGCCTCGGGCAGGAAAGCGACCTCCGCGTTGTACCCGAACGTGCCCCCGGTGTGATAGAGCAACGGTTGCTCCTGGTAATCGGTCACGATCCAGCCCAGCCCGTAAGAAAAACCGGGCGCCACCTGCACCTGCGGCGTCCAGGTTTCCGTGAGGCTCGCCTCGGAAACGACGCGCGTGCCGTCCGCTGCGCGGCCCCGCTGCAATTGGGTGATGAGGAAGCGGCCCAGGTCTTCCACGGTCGACCAGACCCCTCCTGCCGGCGCGACCGCCTCGACACCCACCTCCACGTCCAGCGGGAACGACGTCACCGTGCCATCGAGCGCCAGCGCATGGGGGAGTGCGTAGGTGTCGCGGTCCAGCACCTCCGCTTGAGAGAAGGTGGTGTCTACCATGCCGATCGAACCGAAGATGCGTTGCTCCATCCCGGACACGTAGTCCTCGTGGACCGTTGGCAGGTCGCCTCCGGCGGCGAGAGCGGCGATGTATCCCCCGGCGGCCACCATCTGGTTGGAGTACTGGAACGCCTCCCCCACCGGGGTGAAGAAGGTGAACTCGCGCAGGGAGGCGATCGTCTCCGCGGCGGTAACCCCCTCCGATTCGAAGGCAAGCTCCAGGTCGCGGCGAGGCACGCCCGTGCAGGCGCAGACCAGATCGCGCGCGGTCAGCCGCGGCGTGATCTCCGAGTCGGCCACGGCAAACGAGGGAAGGATCTCCACCACTGGCGTATCCCAGCGCATCGCCCCGTCATCGACGATGCTCCCCATGTACATCGTCGTCATCGGCTTCGTCACCGAGCCAACCAGCATCTGCGTCTCGGCGGTGACCGGCTCGCTCCCACCGGCCTCGGTCACCCCGAATCCCTCGGTGTGGACGATCTCACCGTCCTGCACCACCGCGTACGCCGCGCCGGGGATGCTGAACCGCTCCATTGTTTCCGTCACGAAGGCGTCAACCTCCGCCAGCAGGGCCGGTGTCAACCGGCGCGGACTTACCCCGAGCAGGGAGACTTGCTCGACCCCGGTGATCTCTAGTCCCAGCGCGGCGGTCTGCATCTGCGACTCGCGCCGCGCCGCCTCCTCCCGGTCCGCGCGCACCAGCAGCGCGTAGACCGTCCCGTCCGCCTCCTGCCCGACCGCTTGCACGACCTGGTCGGCGGGAGCCCCCTGGTACTCGATCAGGGTAAAGGGCCGCAGCCCGGCCATGGCTGGCACCTCGAGCGGCTCTCCAGGAGTCAGGTCAAACGCCGGCTCGACGATGCGCCACGCCTCGGCGAGCGCCTCGGGCACCTCGGTCCCCGGCAGCGCCAGAGCGTACACCGTGATGCCACCTTCCGGGGACGTGATCACACCAACGTCGCCCATCGTCTTGGAGGTCCACCCGGTCGGCAGCGGCAACGTGAATCGTCCCGCCGGATCGACGTAGACGCTCGCGCCCTCAGCGGCCGGCGTCGCGGGCTGGGCAGCCAACGCCTTCCACACCGGAGCAAGCAGTGCCAATAGACCCACGATGGCAACAGCGCGGAGAAAAGACGAGATGCGATTCATCGCGAATTCACCCGTGAACGAGCAGCATCGGCTCTGTTGTGCGCGTCACACACGCACGAGCCAGACCACCAGCACCACGACACGAGCCAAGCAGATCGGTGCGGCGGTCCCCATTCGTGTCATTCAGAAGCCGATGGCGAATAATCTCGTTGTCCTCGCACCCGTTTCCCATCAGCCGAGATGCTTCGCTTCGCTCAATTGCGGCATGACACGCGGTGAGTACCTCGCACCTTACCCCAGCACCCCGTACAGCACCCGCGCGTTCCCCGCCAGAATCGCCCGCGCGGCATCCCGCGCATCCTCTTCCGTGACCAGGTCCTTGTGCAGCAGATCGGTGAAGACCCGCGCCAGGGCGGCCTTGGCGATCCTGGCCCCCAGCCAGATCTGCTCCGGGCCGGCGAAGGCGTCGGAGCCGTAGAGGATGCGGTTGATGGGAGCCAATTCCAGCGCGGTGGCGAAGATGCGGTCGGCAGCGGTCAACGCGAACGGCACCCCCTCCGACAGGTCCATCCAGACGTTCGGCAGCGCCGCGGCCATCCAGGAGGCCTCTGCCACGTAGGGATACGTGTGGATGAGGATCACCCTTGCGTCCCGGTACGGCTCCCGCTTCAGCACCGGGTTGAGCAGCGCCGGATTGCACCGCTCCAGCACAATATCCCGGTCGCCGATCCCGGTGTGGATCTGGAACGGCACGCGCAGCGCCACGGCATGCCGCAGGGCGCGCAACAGCAGATGATCCCGCATCGCCTTCGACGCGAACACATCGCCGGGGTTGTCCAGCGCCTGCTTCAGTCCGGCGCGCCCGGCTTCATCACTCTCGTGGGCGATGTCGATCTCCAGCCCCGTCCGGTAGGCGATGATCGATTTCAACCCGAGAAACCCGTCGTCCCGGATCGCTCGTTCGATACCTTCATCGAAGCGGCGGGCGAACTCGTCCCACCCCACCCTTTCGTCGAGCAGCGCCTTGATCGCCGGCTCGATGCGGTAAATAGTGAGAATCTGGGCCGGGGTCATGGCGGCGTAGCCGGTCATGTCGACCGGCGGCTGCGGGAAGCCGGTATCGACCACCAGCGCCTCGATGTTCTGATCGCGAAACAGCCGCTCCGCCCACGCCCGCTCATCGCCCTGCGCCGCCCGCTCTGCGGCGACGATCTCCGGCGCCGGTTCGACGCCCAGAAACGCCGCCAACTGCCGGGTGGCCCAGCGCTGGTACAGCATCGCGTCCCGGTGCGCCAGCGCCGCCTCACCCTCCCCCGGCATGCCCAGGAAGCTGTTGAGCGGGGCGTAGCGGCTCCCCTCGTGGCGGATCACGTACGGGTGGAGGTGGTCGTCGACAACGGAGAGCGCCGAGAAATCGAACGCGGGCGTGGCGTCGGTCACGGTCTGCGATCCTCCACTGGCAGCCGCCGTGGTGCGCTCCCTGGCGCAATCACGGCGCGGGGCATGAGGCTTAGCGCCCGCCCCTCGGTAGGGTAGCACCACCCCTTCCCGCTCCTCGCTGCCTCAGACGACGAATCTCCCCAGGACCTCGATTGCCCGGTCGATGTCGGCCTCGGTGTTGTAGATGTGCGGGGAGAGCCGGATGTTGCCTCCACGCGCCGCGCAGCGCACCCCGACCTCGGCCAGGGCACGCTCGGCCGCCTCCGCATCCTGCACCCGGAGACTGACGATCGAGGCCGACGGTTCGGGTCGCCCGACACCGGCGGCCAACCGCCGCGCCAGCGCCCTGACCTCGTCGAGCAGTCCGTTCGCCTGCCATTCGACCAGCAGCGCGAGCGACGGCTCGGCCCCGGCCCACGCGTGCCAGGCCAGGGAGATGTCGAAGCGCCGGGCGTCCCCGGCCAGATCGTCCAGTGTTCCCCCGTACCCGTTGTCATACAGGGATGTGCCGGTGCGCCAGTTGGCGAACCACGGCGGGACCGATCCCCAACGTTCCCGGCGCAGGTGGAGAAACGCCACCCCACGCGGACAGAGCAAGTGCTTGTAGCCGTGGCAGACCAGGTAGTCGATCTCCGCGATCCAGGGCTGCACCGGCACGAACGGGATGGCGTGCGTGGCATCGATGAGCAATTCCGCCCCATGGCGGCGAGCCGCCGCGACGATGTCGCCGAGTGGAGCCGTCTCGCCATCCTGCGACCGGGTCAGACTGAAAGCCGCCAGCCCGGTTCCCGGCCCGATCGCCTCGGCCAGATCGGCAAATGCGACGCGGCGGACGCGCACCCGCCGCTCCCGCTCGGCCACCAGCAACGGAAACAGCACCGAGGGAAACTCGTCGTCCGCCACGACGACCTCGATCCCCTCCGGCAGCGACGCGGCAACGAGCCCAATCCCTGCCGAGACCGTCGGCACGAGGGCGATCTCGGCCACATCCCCGCCGATCAGCGCCGCGAAGTGCTCCCGGCAGACTTCCCCCTGCCAGTCCCACTCCTCGACCCAGTCCGCCTCCCCGCTCTGCCAGCGGCGCAGCGCCCGCGACAGCGCCTCCACACTCGGCCGCGGCGGCAGACCGTAGGTTGCCGCGTCGAGATAGACGATCCCAGGCGCGGGGTCGAACAGCGTTCTCGGGTGACCGGGTGTCAGGGTGTCAGGGTGACGGGGTGGGTGTGTCGTTGCCGCCGTCATCATTCAGCCTTTCGGAACAACGCGCCGGAGTCGTGATCGATTTTCCTGACACCCCGACACCCCATCCCCCGTCACCCCTCGGCCACCTGCACCACCCGCTCCGGCCAGCCCGTCGCCCCGTCCGGCAGCGGTGGGTTGCGCTCCTGGGGCGCAACGGCGCCTTCGCCGTCGGTGGCGCGCATCCAGATCTTGACCACGCCGGGGGTCGCCTCGAAGGGGAAGACCCAGCGCACCCAGGTGAAATCGGGGTTGATCGAGGGTTCCAGCGTCGCGTCCTCCCAGGTCGTTCCCTCGTCGAGACTGATCTCGACCCGGAAGATGCCCCGGTCGCCTGCGGCGGCCACCCCGGCCGTGACCGCCGGCCCCGCCGGGATCTGCGAGCCGGAGGCCGGCGTGTCGATGCGGCCCCAGACCTGATACGGCGCGGGATCGCTCCAGCCCCGCGTCTGCCAGAACCCCTGGTAATCGTGGTCGACCGCTTCGATCTGCTCGACCCACTTGACGTTCTTCATGCCGTAGATCGGGGGCACGATGAGGCGCGCCGGGAAGCCGTGGTCCGGCGGCAGCGGCTCGCCGTTCATCCCGGTCACCAGCAGCGTCGTCGGGTGCATCGCCGTTGCCAGCGGGATCGAATCGTCGTAACCGTCCGCCGCGCGGAAGACGATGTCGACGGCATCCGGGTTGACCCCGGCCTCCTCCAGCAGATCGCGCAGCGGCAGACCGGTCCACTCCGCGGTCCCGGCCAGATCGCCGTTCAACTCGTTGGAGATGCAGGAGAGAGTGGTGATGTTCTGCGTCGTGGCGCGGGCCACGATGTCCTCGTACGAGAACGTCAGCGGCGTTTCGACCAGGCCGCCGATCGTCAGTTGCCACGTCGTGCCATCGACGACCGGATCGGAGATATTTTTGGAGACGTGGTAGAAGTCGGCCACCGAAGTGATGACCGGAGTCAGCTTGCCCTCTGCCTCCAGTTCGGCGAACGGCTCTTCCGGGCTCGGATCCCACTGTGCTAGCGGGGCTTCGGCTTCCGTGGCATCTGGAGCATCGGGCGCCAGCTCCGCCGTGCCGGACGAACCGGCCGGGGCCGGCGCGCCACCAGCGGCGAAGGAGGGGGCATCGCTCCCGGCGCGCGCGGCAATCTCCGCCGCCGCCCGTTGCTGCGCCGCCACGTCCCCCGCGGCGGGCGCCTTCGCCAGCCGCCAGCCAAGGACCGCGACCCCTGCGCCAAGCCCGGCCGCGGCGATACCGCGCAGGGCCGAACGACGCGTGACCTGATCCGAATCCTCCCGCTCCGGCGTTGCGGCCGTTGCCGGCAAGGTCGCCAGAGCAGCCCAAGCCACCGCCCAGCCCGCGGCAAAGAGCGCGGCTTGCGCCAGCAAGATGCCCTGATTCGGGCTAGCGGCGGCGAAAAACCCCTCACGCGCCAGCGGATAGATGCCCGCGGCGATGATCAGGAAGAGCACCCCCGCCATGATCCCGGCCGGAACCAGGCGACCGGCAAAACCGGAGCCAAAGCGCCCGGACGCCGCGCCGAGCCCGGCGATCCGTCCGGCCCAGGCTCCCGTGCCCACGACACCGATGAGCACGACCGCGAAGAGCGCGTTCTGCGCCAGACTGCCGAACGTCTCGGTAGCCCAGCCGAACACCGCGGTGGGCGTGAGCCGCGCCACGGCCGCGACGACCGACTCCGGAATCGAGACCACGCCGGTCGGCGCCGCCACGACGCGCCAGAGCAGATCGAGGAACAGCACCAGCAGCGCGGCCAGCGCCCCGGTGCGTCCGTACACCCGCGCGAGATGGTCAGAAGTGGCAGGTGGCAAAGCCGAATCAGTCATGCACATGGTCCTCCGGATAATGAACGCAACAAGAGGGTGGACCCGCCTGGGGTCAGGCAGACAACGCACGTGGTACGCCGGCCCCGCCTGCGCGTGCCGTTACCTGATATACGGTTCCGCGCAGCGGTCGGATCATTACACGAAGAGTCGAAAGTCGAAAGTCGAAAGTCGAAAGTGGGTCGGCCTGCAGGGGACAGGAGTGTTGGCCGCGAATCGCCGTGCCGTCAGAGGAATCCTGGCAGCGTGGCCGGCTCGTACCAGCCAGGTGGCTGGTTGGCGATCAACCGGGCGGCGCGCAGCGCCCCCTCCGCATACGCGGCGCGGCCGAAAGCGCGATGGGAGAGCCCTATCTCCTCCCCGTCCCCGGTCAGGATCACCGCGTGCTCACCCGGATTGCCACCCGCCCGCACGGCATGGATGCCGATCTCGTCCGGTCTTCGTAGCGCGGCACCCTCGCGACCGTAGCGCGCTCGCGACGCCAGCGGCGAACCGCTGGCGTCGGCGGCCACCCGGGCCAGGGCCAACGCCGTGCCGGATGGCGCGTCCGCCTTGTGGCGATGGTGCGTTTCGACGATTTCGATGTCGTACCCCGCGAGGGCGCGGACCAGGATCGGCAGCACGGTGAGCATGGCATTCACGCCGGGACTCATGTTTGCCGCGTGAAAGACGGCTACCGACTCCGCCGCGCCGCGGAGTATGGCTGACTGGTCGGCATCGAGCCCCGTTGTGCCGCTCACGAGCGGTCTGCCGGCGGCAGCGCACGCCATGGCGTGTGCCACCGCCGCGGCGGGACTGGTGAAGTCGATGAGCACGTCGATGGCTGGCAGCAGCTCCGCGGCATTGGCGAACACGGGTGGATCGCTACCGCCGCGTCGACCGAGCCCGCCAACCACCGCAATTTCTGGATTACTGGCCGCGAGTGCCGCAATCTCGCGGCCCATCCGCCCCTGGATACCGGCAATCCCGATTCGTAGCGCCATGAGGATGCTCCTGGTGGCGCGGGGATTGGAGTCCCCGCGCCACTCTTCAGGCAAAAGCAGTTTGCAGAAATCGTGTCATGCTGAGCTTGCGAAGCATCTCGGCCCATGGAACTGCGATGTGCGGAGAATGAGATTCTTCGCCCGCGGGCTCAGAATGACACAAAGTGGGCACGCTCCTCTATGCCGCGATGCGCGTCCCGGGGATCGGCGTCGCTTGCCACGCGGTCAACGCACGCTCGACGCGCTGCCGTGCCGTTGCGCTCAGCGGGGCAAGCGGCAGCCGGACCTCCGGGGTACAGAATCCGAGTATGGCAGCGGCGGTTTTCACCGGCACGGGATTCGTCTCCACGAACATCGCCCGGCAGAGATCGAGCAGCGCCAGATGTGTCTCCCGGCCACTCGCAAAATCACCGTCCAAAGCGGCGGTCGTGAGCGCGGCAACGGCCTCGGGGGCGATATTGGAGACGACGGATATCACACCGCGCCCGCCGACGCTCATGATGGGCAGCGTCAGCGAATCGTCTCCGGAGAGGACGACGAAGCCGGCCGGAGCCTCGTTCACGATCTGGCTCGCCTGATCGAGCGAGCCGCTCGCCTCCTTGATGCCGATGATGGCCGGAATGCCCGCCAGGCGAACCACCGTCTCGGGCAGGAGATTGACCCCGGTGCGACCGGGGACGTTGTAGAGCACCAGCGGCAGATCGACCGCCGCGGCGATGGCCGAGAAGTGCCCGTGCAACCCGTCCTGTGTTGGGCGGTTGTAGTACGGCGTCACCAACAGGGCGCCGTCGGCCCCGAGATCTCGCGCGCGTCGCGTTCGCTCGATGGTGGCCGCCGTGTTATTCGACCCCGTTCCGGCAAGTACCGGCACCCGGCCCGCCGCGGTCTCGATGACCGCTGCCACGACCCGCTCCCACTCGATGGCCGTCAACGCGGGGGCTTCGCCCGTCGTGCCGCACGGCACGAGACCGGAGACGCCCCCGGCGATCTGCCGTTCGACCAGCGCGCGTAGCGCCGGCTGGTCGACCTGGCCATCACGGAATGGGGTGACGAGGGCAGTGAAGCAACCGTGCAGCGTTTCTTGAGTCAGACGTGTCATTGATCGATCCCTTCGTGTCCGCGCAACGCGGTGCGTCAGGCGCTCGCGCCGGTTCTGACGCGCGAACGCAACGGTCGTTTGAGTTCCTGGTGAATGAAGGACGGATCAGGCGTCTACGGCACGCGCCGCGACGCCCGGCGCTTGGCGCGCCGTCTCCCGGGATCGGGTCCGATGATGAGGATGTTGCCGCGGATCCGGCGCATGGCGGTCCCCTGCCTGCTCAACACCGCGACACCCGAGATCGTCCGCGGGCCGCGCCTGCCGATCGGCACGAAAAAACCGCCGCCCCCGGACAGGGGACGAGCGGTGTCAGGCTCGTGGTACCACCCCACTTCGCGGCCATGAAGCGGCCGCCTCTCCCCGCACGGCGCGACGAGGCGCGATGCGGCGGCTCGCTAACGGGAGCCGATTCGCCCTGCCGGGCGCCCGCCGCCGCCTACTGGAGCGCGTGTGTTGCGCCCGTTCGGAGCGGAGCTCGGAGGTCTTGTTCGCCGGCGTTCCTGGTCCCGCTTCGCAGCTGCCGCGGTTCTCTGGCCCGCTTCCGCCGGGTACTCGTCCTCGTCATCGCTTCGGTCTTCGGTTGTGGTTGCACCCTAGCAGCGATGTGGCCGTTCGTCAACGGCTTGATGCTCCCAGGTGGTTACGGCTCGAATAGCTCTTCGAGGTCGATGACAACCTCCGGAGCAGACTCCTGGCGAACCACGCCGCTGTGATACACCGATTCCGAGTAGGTTCCATCGGAGCCTCGTCGCCAGGCAGTTAACGTGTGTTCGTATGGATGGACATACCAGATTTCAAGATCACCCCGCGCCTGGTAATCGGGCAACTTTGCCATCAGGTCGTATTTGCCCGTCGACGGCGACCATATCTCGATGACGAGCGGCAGCGGCTCGGGGTACGCATCGAGATCAAGTGGGTGTTCCATTAGCGCAAGCACAGTTTCCGTGCGAACGATGGCGATGTCGGGAATGTAGTACGTATCGGAAGAGCGACGCGCGCGCGCGTGGTGGACGCGGAGCCGAAACGCTCGACGGTCGAGCTGGGGCAGAAGCAACTCGGTCATCCGCATCATGACGCCACCGTGCGCAACGCTCATCCCCGACTTCTCCACGAGTTCCCCACGATGCAGCTCCCACTGACCGGCTTTGTCTCCCAGGGAGAACGCCCGAAACTCCTCTTCGGTCATCCGCTTGGCTTGTGTGGCAACCATGGTTCGCTCCTGTCCCGTGGGACTGACCGCACGCCGGGTTGAGTAAGTGTAACTGGCGCTCCGCTGCTCAGATTGCCCCAGCGCCGGCCGCCTGCGCCCGCAACGCCTCGGCATCCATTCGCGCCAGACCGAGGTTATCGAGACCACGCGTCTCGGAGCGGAAATCGCGCCCCAATGTCGCGGACGCCAGCATCACCAGCGCGTCAATGGCCGGCGTCTCCACCCCTAGCCGGTCACCAAGAGCGGCCCACGTCGCCAGCCCATAGGGTATGTCCTCCGTCAGCCAGCGCGTGTCCAATCTGACCGGGCGCGCGCAGCGCGGTCAACATTTTCGAGCCGTTGATGACCGCCCAGAAATCGCCCGCCGGCCCGAACCCCGCCCGGTGGAACGCTTCGGCCACGGGCGTCAGCCTCAGCCCTAACGCTTCACCAAGCGCCAAGCGCTCGCGGTCGACCGCCTCGATGACGTTGACCACAGAGGGAGTGACGCCTTCTTCGTAAAACCAGAACTCGCCCCGGCTGCGCTCGATGCGCCCCGCGTTCATCAGCACCCCCGGCGGATGCACGACAGGGTTCAACGCCGACAACCCCGCCTCCAGCGCGCTGCCGTAGGCGACGGCCCCCGGAAAGAGTGCGCGCAGCACCGGCATCGCCTCATCGGTCTGCGACGCCGGTTCGACGCCGATGCCGAGTCCGGTTACGGTGCCCCAGATGACCGCCCGGTCGGGCGCGCTCTTGCGGCAGACGTACGGGGCCGTGTCCGATTCGGCGACGATGACCCCGTCGATTCCCGCCACGCGCAAGGCGTCGGCCACGGCCAACGCCCCCAGATTCCCCGGCAGCAGCGCCAGGATATGCCCCGGCTTCAGGTGCGGCAGAAGCTGCTCCAGAAATGGCTGATGGGCGTACGACGGCACCGAGCAGACCAGCGTCTCCGACCAGGCCAGCGCCTCGGCCGGATCGGTCGTCACCGCCGCCAGCCGGGCCACCCCCGTGCGCGCCGCGCCATCGAGGTGGATCGTCAGCGACTCCTGGATCGACTCGATGGTGTGGGCGAAGTCCGGGTGCTCCCACAGCAGCACCTCGTGCCCGGCCAGCGCCAGGTTGGCTGCCATGCTGAAGGCGGTGTTGCCCCCGCCAAGGACCGTGATAGCGTTTCGACCCGCGCTCATGTCACTCCTGCTGCCTTGCGAAATCCAGGGGGTTCATCACCCTCCGCGCTTCATGGCAGCAGTATCGAGCATGCCTCCCAATCGGGAAACGGTCCCCGGCCGTGAAAGTTGAGGCGGCCTCACGCGTCGATCGGCACCCCGTTCAATCGCACGGCGCCGTGAACTGGCACAGGTTGCTGCAAGATATCCAGAACCGGGCAATGAGCATTCACGGTTTCGACGAGGCGAGCTATGTCCTCTGCCGAGGCTGGGCTCGTGATATCGACCGTGAAGGTCACATCCTGAAACCCCGGCGCGACATCGGCGACACCAAAGAAACCGCGAAGATCCAGCCGGCCCTCGGCGTTCACCGCCACCCCGTCGAGCGGAATTCCGAGGACCCGCGCGTAGGTTGCAAAGACGATCTCTTGGCATGTGCCGAGCGCGGCCAGCACCAACTCGACCGGGGTTGGACCGGTGTCGGCGCCCCCAATAAGCGGCGGCTCATCGACCGCCAGCGTAAAGTCCCGGATCTTGACGGAAGTCCGGTACTCATCACCGAGCGACGTTGCCGCCGCGAAGGTGGCGATTGGAGGATCCTGCGCATTGCCGAGATCGGTTCGCACCTGTTCGATCACCGATCCGAGCCGATCGACCGATCCCGTTGCAACCATGACGGACGCTCCTTCTATCGAACCGGTGATGAAGCCGTCACGACGATGCCCCATCCTCCGGATGAGGCATTCTACAGTTTTCGATCGAAAAGTCAAAATGAACCGGCGGCGCCCAGGTTTCGGTGGCGGCTTCCAATGGACGGCGACGCCTGTGCAGTCATGCCGCGTTGGCCGCGGCCACCGCTGGTGGTTTCACCTTCGGCTGGCGCAGAACGTACCCGACCCCGCGCACGGTCTGGATCAGGCGCGGTTCGCCCGCCTCCTCCAGCGCCTTGCGCACCGTCGAAACGGTGACGGCCAACACGTTCGATTCGCCCCGGAACTGGCCGCCCCAGACACGCTGCATCACCGTGTCGTAGCCCATGACCTGGTTCGGGTTTTCCATCAGCGCCGCCAGCAGATCGAACTGCTTGGCAGTGAGCGTGATCTCGCGGTCGCCGCGGAAAACGGTGCGCGCGCCGGGATCGAGCGTCAGGTCTTCGTAGGTGAGGATCTCGCGCTGCCGTGGGCGCACCTCCGGTGCGCGGGAGCGGCGCAGCAACGAGCGCACGCGGGCCATCAGCTCGGTGATGGCGAACGGCTTGGGGACGTAGTCGTCGGCGCCGGCGTCGAGACCGCTGACCCGATCCGGGACGGAGTCGAGCGCGGTCAGCATCAGGATCGGCACCGGGGCCTGACCGTAGGCGGCTTCCATGGCACGCACCCGGCGGCAGATCTCCATGCCGTCGATATCGGGGAGCATCAAGTCGAGCACGATCAGGTCGGGCGGCGTGTCCCGCACCACGGCGAGCGCCCCCCGCCCGTCCTGGGCCACGTCGACCTCATATCCCTCGAGCAGCAGGCTGCGCTGCACGAGGCGCGCGATGTCCGGTGAGTCTTCCACCACGAGAACACGCGTCATGGTAATCACTCCTTTGGCAACGCAGGCGCACGCAACTCACAGTCAATCTTTGGCAGGAGTTTACCCACGATTGGGTCGCTGAGAACCCATTTTATACCCTTCATATGCGTTCGCAACCGAAAATCGCCGCAAATGGAGTAGTTTGATCCCTCTTTCTCAGCCCGATTTCGTACCTGTTATCGTCCTGAGCGGGAGGTCGTTGGCTTGGCAATGGTGACGACATGACAATCACATTCCTGGATATGCGATGCCAGCGACTCTGCGTGACGGATGATTTTCGGTAATTGCTCGACCTGCTCCTCGCGATCCCCGGCTCCTGTTCGGCGGCAATGCTCAACATTGACGCGTCCCCGGCAATCTCCTACCGTCTCCAGCCGGAACGTTGCAGCGATAGTCGAAGGGAACGCGTGGTGGCCTATCTCTGGGTGGCGCTGGGCGGGGCCGCTGGCGCGGCGGCCCGCTATGGCGTGGCGCAGTGGGCGGGCGGCCGCTGGGGATGGTCGTTCCCCTGGGGCACATTTGCCGTCAACGTCACCGGCTCGCTGGCCATCGGATTGCTCATGGCACTCCTCATCGGACGGGGCGCGGATCCGGTGTACCGGTTCCTGCTCGTGACCGGGTTCCTCGGCGGGTACACGACGTTCAGCGCGTTCTCGCTGGAAACCCTGTCGCTCGTCGAGACCCGGCGCTTCGGCGAGGCCGCCCTCTATATCGTCGGGAGCGTCTTGCTGGGTCTCCTGGCCTGCTTGCTCGGACTGATCGTGGGCAGACTCGTCATCCGCTGATCGTGCCCCATGGCGGCATCACCAGC
The DNA here is from genome assembly GCA_963762985.1 of uncultured Chloroflexia bacterium. Lineage (GTDB taxonomy): Bacteria > Chloroflexota > Chloroflexia > Thermomicrobiales > UBA6265 > JACCXM01. Next base: position 162,041 of record CAVXMK010000015.1, on the reverse strand, counting down.
GTGTCATGCCGACGTACGGAGGCATCTCGGCACACTGGACGCGATCGGCCGTGGGACACGAGTGTCCTCGGTCCTCGGCATGACACGCTATCCACCCGACGCCCAGCGGCATCACTCCGTGCGCGTCTGCACCCGTTCGATACGCAGGGCGAAGACGTTGAGCAGCAACGCCGCCAGCAACACGATCCCCTGCAATGCCAGCTTGAATGTGATCGGGATATTCGGCAACAGGTTCAACCCGTTGGAGAGCACACCGAAGATGAGCAGACCCAGGATGGTGTTGCGCATCCCGCCTTCGCCACCGAAAAGTGACGTCCCACCCAGGACCACCGCGGCGATGGTGCTGATCAGAATGTCCTCCCCGGCCGAGGGGTTGGCGCTGCTGAGGCGGCCGACAAAGAGCAACCCGGTGATGCCCGCCGTCACGGCGGAGATCACCAGCGAAAACATGACCACCTGGCGCGTGTTGACGCCCGACATTTCGGCTGCTTCGCGGTTGGCCCCGGTCATGAAGACGTAGCGACCGAACCGCGTGTAGCCGAGCACGAACTCGCCGAGGAGGAGCACGGCCACGGCGACCAATCCGATGACGGGAATCCCGAATACCTGGCTGCTGACGCTGCCGATCTGCTTCAGGATCGGTGGCGGCTGGTCGAGGATTCTGCCGCCGCTGACAAAGATCGATAACCCGCGGGCGATGGTGAGCATGGCCAGGGTCATCATGAACGAGGGGATACCGATATACGCGACCAGGTAACCGTTCAGCAGACCAATGGCAGCCGCGACGAGGATGCCAATCGGGATGCCCCAGTTACCCAGATCGACGACCTGCCCCATGTACAGCCAGGCCGACACGACCCCGGTCAATGTCGCCACCGAGGCGATGCTCAGATCGATCTCGGCGCAGAGAAGGACGAACGTCACGCCAGTCGCGGCGACGGCGATCGGTGCAATCTGGGTCACGACGTTTTGCAGATTCTGCGTGGTGAGGAACACGTCGCTGACGACGCTGAAGAAGACGACCATCACGATCAGCGTGACCAGCGGGGCGAGCAGGCGCGCGTTGCGGCTCGCCCACCCGAGCACTACCTGGCTTCGCTCACGCGGTATCCCACCCTCGCCCGGAAGTGCGCTGGCGCCCGGCGGCAGATCCTGCCCCATGTCCCGATCCCCTTGTGCTACGCGTAGCTCATGAGCAGATCCTTGCTCACCCGCTCCCCGGCAAGTTCCTTGGCAACGTGTCCCTTGGCCATGACCAGGATCCGGTCTGACTCAGACAGCACCGTCTCCGGTTCCGTCGAGATCAGGATGATCGCCACCCCCTCGGCCCGCAGCGCCTTGATCAGGTCGAGCACCTCCCGCTTGGCCCCGACATCCATGCCGCGCGTTGGCTCGTTAAGGATCAGCACCTTCGGCTGCACCGTCAGCCACTTCGCCAGCGCCACTTTTTGCTGGTTTCCGCCGCTCAGGTTGCCCGCGGCCAGGGTCGGCCGCGGGGGCCGCACCCCGGTGCGCTGCACCAGGTCGGAGGTGATGGCCACTTCGCGTGATTGGCGCACGACGCCGCCCACGATCTCGTCCAGGTGGGCCAATGTGATGTTCTTGTAGATTTCATGGCGGGGGAAGACCGTCGCCCGCCGGTTCTCGGAGAGGTAGGCGATGCCCAACCGCTTCGCCTCGCTCGTCCGCTTCGGCGCCACCGGCTTGCCATCGAGCCGCACCGTGCCGGCGGTCCGCCGCTCGCGGCCGAACAGCACCCGCGCCACCTCGGTCATTCCCGCGCCCAGGTTGCCGAAGATGCCCAGAATCTCCCCGGGGCGCGCGTCGAACGACACGTCGGCAAAGCTGCCCGTCAACCCAAGTTCGCGCACCTCCAGCATCGGCGTGGCGTCCGACGGCGGCGGCAGCGTCACCCCGCCCTCGTAGCTTTCGGCCAGGGTGTCGGCATCGCGGCCGATCATCAACTGGATGAGCTGGTGCTTGGTGAGCCCCTCGTTCGGCAGCGTGGCGACTTTTCGCGAATTCTTCAGCACCGTGACCCGATCCGAGACGGCGATCACATCTTCCAGAAAGTGCGAGATGAAGACCAGACTCGCCCCACGCGCCTTCAGCTCGCGCATGGCCGCGAAGAGCCGCGTCGCCTCCGGCCCGGAGAGCGCCGAGGTCGGCTCGTCGAGGACGATGATCGACGCTCCGGAAAAGACCACCCGCGCGATCTCGACCAGTTGCTGTCCGCCCAGCGATAAGCTGCCGAGCCGGCTAGTGACGTCGGCATCGATACCGAGGGCGCTCAGGTGAGCGCCCGCCTCGCGGCGCATCCGCTTCCAGTCGATGAGACCCGACCGCGTCATCGGCTGACTACCGAGGAAGACGTTCTCGGCCACGGTTAGCGCCGGCATGCAGGAGAGCTCCTGGTAGATCATGCCGATGCCGCGCGCTTTCGCCTCCGCGGGCGAGGAGAACCGCACCGGTTCCCCGCGCAGCAGCATCTCCCCCTCGTCCGGGACATGCACCCCGGAGAGAATTTTCATCAACGTGCTCTTGCCGGCCCCGTTCTCACCGACCAACCCGTGGATTTCGCCGGGCAGCAGCTCGAAATCGACGCTATCGAGCGCCGTCGCCCCGCCAAACCGCTTTGTGACGCCCCGGAACGCCAGGACCGGTTCCGGGGCGCCGGGATGAGGCTCCGATGGGGGCGCGGGTTGTGCCGCGCCCTCCATGTTGGAAATCGTCGCCATGGCCAAATGCGTCGCCTGCGCCGCACCGGGCGACGCAGGCGTCGTCCCTACGGCCGTCTGGCCGTCTGGCCGTCTCGCCATCTGGCCGTCTAACGTCCGACTCGCCTAGTACTGCATGTTGTCGTGCAGCCAGATGTAGCCGGCCGCGTTGTCCTTGGTGATCGGGCCGCCGTCGGTGCGGATGAACTTGGGCATGCTTTCGGCCTGGTCGGTGCCGGACACGGTCAGGTAACCAGCCCAGATGGCTCCGCCGTGGATGCGGCCACTCGGGTTAATGACTGATGCCAGCATCCTATCGTCTAGGATGGCTTCGCAGACGTTCTTCAACCCGTCGACTCCGACGATCAAGACTTGGTCCTGCAAGCCGGCGCCTTCGACCACACTGCGGGCGGCCAGGGCCATATCGTCGGAGTGGAAAAACCCGCCGCGCACGTCCGGGAACCGCTGCAGCAGGTCCTGCCACAGCGAAGCGGTCTGGTCCTGCTTCCAGTCGCCGGGGGTCTCGTCGACCACCTCGATGTTCGGGTAGTTCTGAAGCGTCTGATGGAACCCCTCCGCCCGGCCCTGGGCGCCAGTGTGCGACAGGAGGCCTTGGGTGTGGATGACCTGTCCTTCGCCCCCCATCGCCTTGAACAGCTCGTTGGCGACGGTGGACCCCATGTAGATATTGTCGGGTTCGAGGAAGGTGAGATGTCCGAAGTTTGCGAACTCCTCCGGATCCTGCACCAGCCGCGTATCCATCACGACCAGCGGAGTGCCCTTGGCGATGATCTGGTTCGCCGCGTCCGTCAGCGCCGTGCTCGAATTAGGATGGACCGCCACGAAGTCGTATTCCTGCGAGGCGATCGACTGCAGATCCTGCAGTTGCTGCTCGACGCTGAAATTGGCCTCCAGGGAGGTGACCTCGACCCCGAGCAAATCGCCGAAGAACTTGGCCACGTCCATGCCGTGGGAGACCCACGTCGACGCCGCGCCGACCTCGGATGTGGCGGCGGTATACTGCTTCGCCGGCAGATCTTCCGGCAGCAGCCCGAGCGAGGCGAGCCCTTCCGCCGCGGTGACATGGCGTCCGACGCCAGTCGCCATCGCCAGAGCGCCCAGCGTGGCAATTCCGCCCTTGAACGCATCTCGCCGCTTGAATCCCTTCTTCAGCCGATCGCCCACAAACTCCAGTTCCAACCCGGCAAGCGGACCGCGCTTTGCGACTTCAGCCATCGATGCTTCCTCCACGTGGACTCGTCTTCGTCCCTGCCGGCGACCACCGCCGGCATCAGTTGCGCCGTCCCCGCAAGGTTGAGCCGGCATTCGCCGCCGACCGGAAGCGGGGTATTCGGAGCCAGAACGTTGGACTTCGGGCCGCTCGTGCCAGCGCCCGGAACGCCAGAACAGACCACCGCTTTCGCATCGCCGGGTTCGGCGGCGAGAAACGTCGATCCTGACTTTGTGCGTTGGCCGGACGGTATCACACACCTCTGGAACGGTCAACGCGAGCCCGAGGCGATCACCAGCGCAAAGTACAATCGAGCGCGCCGCTACTTGCGCTCGCTGCCCAGCGGCAGGAGGACACCATGGCGATTCAGGCACCAACCGCGCGTATGACCGAAGAAGAGTATCGAGCGTTTGCCCTTGGTGATGGAATCGGCCAGTGGGAGCTCGTCAAAGGGGCATTGCGGGAGAAACCGGGCATGAGCGTCGTTCATCGCGTTGTCACCATGCGCCTGCTGGAACGCCTCCTGGCCCAACTCGATCGCCGTGAATATCGGCTCAGCACGTCCCATGCCCGACTACGCCGGTCAGCCGATACATACTACGTTCCGGACCTTGTCGTCATTCCCGCGGCGCTCGAACAGGCGCTCCTTGAACATCCCGATAGCCTCGACGCATATTCGGAATCGTTGCCGCTGGTTGTCGAAGTCTGGTCCCCATCGACGGGGCGGTACGACATCGCCGAGAAGTTGCCCGTATATCAGGCGCGCGGCGACCTCGAAATCTGGTACGCCCATCCGTACGAGCGCACGGTCACCGTGTGGCGAAGAAGTCCCGACGGAAGGTACGTCGAGTCCATTTATCGCGGCGGCGAGTTGCGTCCAGCATCGCTCCTAGGGGTCGTCATCGATCTCGATACGCTCTTCGACGAATAGGAGGCGGTTTCACGCAGACGGAGTTCCGGCGACCTTGGCGCGGACCTTTGCCACCTCGACACCCGATCGTTACGTCACCCTGCTCGTAGCCCCGGCAACACGTCGCTGGCGATCCGTTCCATGACCGGGAACTGCTCCTCGTGCGGCGCTTCCATCAGGAATTCGCTCATCCCTGCTTCCCGATAGCGTCCAACCACGTCGGCGAAGGCGTCGGGCGAGGACCAGGGGTCGGCACCCATGGGGATGGTCCAACCGTAGAGCGAACGGATGATGGCCGCCGGGTCGCGGCCGATGGCGGCGCAGGCCTCGTCGAGGCGGTCGTTGCGCTCCCGGATCTCGGCCGTCGTGCCGTAGGAGTTCCAGCGATCGGCGTAGCGGGCAGCGAAGCGCAGCATGCGCGGGCCGTGCGCGCCCAGGGTGAGCGGGGGGCGGGGCCGCTGCACCGGGCCGGGCCGAAACGGCGCGTCGCGGACCTGGTAGTACGTCCCGTCGAAACTTGTGATGTCCTGCTTCAGCAGTTTGTCGATCAGGAGGACCGCCTCTTCAAAACGGCCCACCAGTTCCGAGGTCTCCGGAAACGGAACGCCGAACCGCTCATGCTCCCCCTGGTACCAGCCCGTGCCGATCCCCAGCTCCAGCCGACCGTTGGAGATATGGTCGACCGTCACCGCCTGCTTGGCCACCAGCGGCGGGTGGCGGAAGGTGTTGCTGGTGACCAGGATGCCAATGCGCGGTTTCTGCGTTTTCAGCGCCAGCGCCGCCAGCAGCGTCCAGCCTTCCAGGAACGGCTGCTCGGGCACGCTCGGGCGCTGGTAGTGATCGGCGTGCCAGATCGAATCGAAGCCAAGCTGCTCGAACACCTCCCAGTGGCGCACCAGCGTCTCCCAGGGCAGGTTCTGATTGCGCACGATGCCGAATCGAGGGTGCCGGGTGTCGGGTGTCGGGTGCCGGGGTGTTGGTTTCCGTTCACGCGCTTCCGAGTTCACGCTGCCCGCCCCTCCCTTGCGCCGCACCGGCTTGCGGCAACTCGTCACCCGACACCCGGTACCTGATACCCGGCACCCTCGTTCGCCGTATCCTTAGCGGCATGGAAACGAGTGTCAAGACCTCAACCCAACGGACAGAGAGCCTCGCCGGCATGACCGCGCTCGTCACCGGGGCGGGATCGGGTATTGGTCAGGCGGCGGCACAGGCGCTGGCCGACGCGGGTGCGCGGGTAATCGTCACCGAGTTGCCCGACCGACTGGAGCGGGCCGAAGCGACCGTCGCCAAGATCGACGCGGCTGGCGGCGCATCCATCGCGCTGCCCCTCGACGTTCGCGATATGACCAGCATCGCCGGCTGTATCGCGAGCGCGGTGGAGACTGGCGGAGGACGGCTGGACGTCCTCGTCAACAACGCCGGCATCAATGTCCGCCAACCCGCATTCGAGGTGACGGAAGAAGCCTGGGATCTGGTGCTCGACACCAATCTCAAAGGGCTGTTCTTCGCGGCCCAGGCCGCGGGGCGGGTCATGCGCGATCAGAATCCGCCGGGCGGCAGCATCGTCAATATCGCCTCGACCATGGGCCTCGTTGGCTATTACGACCGCACGGCGTATTGCGCCTCCAAGGCCGGGGTCGTCAACGTCTCCAGGGTGCTGGCTATCGAGTGGGCGCCGCACGATATTCGGGTCAACGCCGTCTGTCCCGCGTTTGTGGAGACGCCGTTGACGAGCGCGCTCTTCGCCAACGAGGCGATCAAGACCGACATCCTGCATCGCACGCCCGCGGGCCGACTGGTGGCGCCAGAAGAGGTCGCCGCGGCGATCGTCTTCCTGGCCGGCCCATCGGCGCGGATGATCACCGGCGCGGCGCTCACCGTCGACGGCGGATGGACGGCGATCTGAACGCCCGGCGCGACGACCCCCTGCGTCGCCATATCATCGTCATCGGCGGTGGCATATCCGGGCTGGCCGCCGCGCACCGCCTTGTTCGCGATGCGCCAGACATTCGCGTCACCCTGCTTGAAGCGGTAGATCGGCTCGGCGGCAAGATCGTCACCGAGCGGGTCGACGGGTTCGTGATCGAGGGCGGCCCCGATTCGTTCCTCGCCGCCAAACCGAGGGGCGTCGGTCTTTGCGAGGAGGTCGGTATCGCGGATCGCTTGCAGGGCGTCACCCCCCAACGGCGGCGGGCGTTCGTCCTGTCCCAGGGGCGGCTCCATGACCTCCCGGAGGGTCTCAGCGGCCTGGTGCCGACGCGCCTCGCTCCCCTCGCCCGCACGACGCTGCTGTCTCCCCTCGCCAAAGTTCGCGTTGCCCTCGATTACGCGATCCCCCGGCAACGGAGCGACGGCGACGAATCACTTGGTGGGTTCATCCGGCGGCGACTCGGCGCAGAGACGTGGGACCGGCTCGTCGAACCGCTGATGGCCGGCATCTACGCCGCCGACGGGGACACGTTGAGCCTCGAGGCAACCTTCCCCCAGTTGCGGCAAGCCGAACGTCAGCACGGCGGCCTCATCCGGGGCGTGCTCGCCGCGCGCCGCGCCGCGGCAAATCCGGGAACTCCTCCCACGTCCGCCTTTCTCACACCGGCATCCGGGTTGGGCGAACTCGTCGCCGCCCTGGAAGATGGCCTCCATCTCGGCGCCGTCGACATCCGCACCGCCACGGCAGCGCACGCCGTGACCCAGACGGCAGATGGCTACGATGTCCGGTTGCATAGCGGCGAAGTCGTGGTGGCCAACGCCCTGATCATCGCCACGCCAGCCTTTGCGGCAGCCGATCTCCTGGCCAAGAGCGCCCCAGACCTTGCGTCGGAACTGGCGGCGATTCCGCATGCGTCGACGGCCATCGTCACCCTGGCCTACCGCCGGGATGAGATTCCCCATCCGCTGCACGGTCACGGCTACGTCGTGCCGCGGGTCGAAGGCGGCCCGATTCTGGCCTGTACCTGGTCCTCCCGCAAATGGTCCGGACGGGCGCCGGAAGGCTGGGAGCTGATCCGCGTCTTCGTCGGCCGGTCGGGGCAGGAGGACGTCGTCGCCGGCAGCGACGACGTCCTCATGGCGCTCGCGCGCCGGGAAGTAGGTACGCGCATTGGCGTTCGGGCTGCGCCATCGCTTGCGCGCATCACCCGCTGGCCACGGGGCATGCCCCAGTACGTCCTGGGGCATCCGGCGCGGATCGAGCGCATCGAGGCAGCGTTGGGCGAGCGGCCTGGATTGTTTCTGGCCGGGAATGCCTATCGCGGCGTTGGGCTGCCCGATTGCATAGCCTCGGGCGAGCGTGCGGCGAACGAGGCAATCGCCCATCTCCGCCTGGCTCGCGACCTGGGCCCAGCGTCCGCCGACCGATCGCACGTGCCGGTCGGCACGAAATAGCGTCGAAACGCAATCGAGACGCTCCATGATCGTCGCAGAACGTATGTGTCGCTCCCTGCGTAGTACCCTGAAAGGGACTCAACCCGCCTGAAGGCGCACATTGGGGAAGAATGTGCGCGCCACGCCGGGCACGCGAGGGCTTGCATTGAATGGTTGACACCGACAATTCGCGATCTGCGCCGCTGCCGGATCGCATCGGCGGACTTCGTCCGCTCTCCGAGAACCTCTGGTGGAGCTGGCAACCGCACGCCGAAGACCTTTACCGCCACCTGGACCCGTTTTTGTTCACCTCGGTCGAAGAAAACCCGGTCCTCCTTCTGCGCGATGTGGCGCCAGAACGGCTGCGGCACGCCGCTGCCGATCCCGCCTACCAGGATCGCTACGACCGGGTCATGGCGGAGTTCGGCGCGCTCCTCGGTGCCGACCCGGCCACCACCTGGGTTGGCAAGCATCAGCCGGAGCTGATCGGGCGCCCGGTCGCGTACTTCTCCGCTGAGTTCGGTGTCCACCCCACGCTGCCGATCTACTCCGGCGGACTGGGCGTGCTGGCCGGCGACCACGCCAAGGCGGCCAGCGACCTGGGGTTGCCGCTGGTCGGCGTCTCCCTCCTCTACCGTCAGGGGTACCTGCGCCAGCGCCTCGGCCACGACGGCTGGCAGCTCGATATCACCCCCACGCTGGAACCGGGCGCGGAGCCGACGACACTGGTGCGAGGGGACGACGGCGAGCCGCTCTGCATCGAGATCGCCCTGGACGATCCCAACGCGCCGATTCGCATTCAGATCTGGTGCGTGCGGGTCGGCCGGGTCGCGCTCTATCTGCTCGATACCGATGTCGAAGGCAACCCGCAGTGGACCCGCACCGTCTCGTCGCGCCTGTACGGCGGCGACCAGGAGCACCGACTGCGCCAGGAGAAGATCCTCGGTATCGGCGGCGTGCGCGCTCTGCGCGCCATGGGGATCGACCCCATCTACTGGCACGGCAACGAGGGCCACGCGGGGTTCCACCTGCTGGAGCGCGTTCGCGAGTGGGTCACGGATGGGCTCGATTTCGAGGAGGCCGCCCAGCGCGTCATCACGTCCTCCGTCTTCACCTCCCACACCCCGGTCCCTGCCGGCCACGATGTCTTTCCGCCCTACCTCATGGATCGCTACTTCAGTTTCTTTTGGCCCCGGCTCGGTCTGACCCGCGAAGCATTTCTCAAACTGGGGCACCACGACGCCAGCGGCGACGGCTTCAACATGACCGCGCTCTCCATGCGCCTCTCCGGTTACCGCAACGGCGTCAGCGCCCGCCACGGCGAGATCACCCGCTCCATGTGGCACGACATCTGGCCCGACGTCGAGCCGCCGCTGACCCCTATCACCTCCATCACCAATGGCGTCCACCTCCCGACCTGGATTTCGCCGCCCATGCAGGAGCTGCTCGACCGGTATCTCCCCGCCGATTGGGAGCAACGCATGCAGCACGAAGACGTCTGGGCGCCAGTCCTGGACATCCCGGACGAGGAATTCTGGGCCGTTCGCGAGCGGAACAACCAGGACTTGCTCGCCTACCTCCATGAGTACAGCCGGCGGCGCTGGGCCTCCCGCGAGATCGACCCGCGGCAGGTGGTGGCGGCCGGACCGTTCCTGCAACCACAACCACTCACGATCGGCTTCGCCCGGCGCTTCGCCACCTACAAGCGGGCCACCCTGATCTTCAGCGACCCCGACCGTCTGGCGCGCATCCTGACGAACCCGGAACGCCCGGTGCAGCTCATCTTCGCCGGCAAGGCGCACCCGGCCGACGAGGGCGGCAAGAAACTTCATCCAGGAGATCTTCTGGCGCTCGCTCGATCCCCGCTTTCAGGGCCGCATCGCCTTCGCCGAGGATTACGACATGCTCCTGGCCTCTCGCCTGTATGGCGGGGTCGATGTCTGGCTCAACAACCCGCGCGCCCCGCTCGAAGCCAGCGGCACATCGGGGATGAAGGCCGCGGCAAACGGCGCGCTGAACCTCTCCATCCTCGATGGTTGGTGGATCGAGGGGTTCGCCGCCAGTCCAGACGCTGGCTGGGGCATCACCCCTTCCTCCGAATTGCTGGACGACAAGGCGGACCGGGCCGACGCCGAGGCCATCTACGCCGCTCTGGAAAACGAGGTCGTTCCCCTCTTTTACGATCGCGACGACTCGGATCTGCCGCGCGAGTGGATTCGCCGATCCAAGGGGACGATCCGCACCCTGGCCCCGCGCTTCTCCTCGCAACGGATGGTGATCGAGTACATCAACCGGCTGTACGTGCCGGCCTGCGAAGGCGGAGCACGCTGGATCGCGCAGCCGGTCGGGGCAGAATGAAACTCGTGCACGATCCGAGGACCGGTTGGGGCATCGCCGGCACCGGCCTGTGCCCCCAGCATCTCCCCGGAATCAGCACTAGGGCGACAACCGTTCGATCACCCAGCGGTCGTCGTCCCGCCGATACCGCAGCCGGTCGTGCAGCCGGCTGGGACGCCCCTGCCAGAACTCGATCCACTCCGGGGCCACGCGGTACCCGCCCCAGTAGTCGGGCAGTGGCACGTCGCCGTCGCCGTACGCCGCCTGCAACCGGGCGAACTCCTCCTCCAGCACGTGGCGGCCGGGAATCACCGCGCTCTGCCGTGAAAGACTGGCGCCGAGTCGGCTGCCCAATGGGCGGCTTTCGAAATAGGCCCGCGACTCGTCGCGGCTGATGCGTTCGGCCGTGCCCGAAATCCGCACCTGCCGTTCCAGTCCCCGCCCAGAAAAAGGTCAGCGCGGCGTGCGGGTTCTGCGCCAGATCGCGCCCCTTTGGGCTCTCGTAATTGGAGTAGAAAACGAAGCCGCGCGCGTCGAACCCCTTGAGCAGCACGACCCGCGCCGCTGGCACGCCATCCGGCGAGACCGTGGCCAGCGTCATGGCGTTCGGCTCCGGCACGTCTGCCGCCTGCGCCTCAGCAAACCAGCGCGCGAACTGGCGGATCGGGTCCGGATCGAGGTCCGCCTCATCCAGTCCCGCCATCGCGTAGTCCTTGCGCATGTCTGCCGCGTGCAGCGCCATGTCCGCTCCCGACGCGAACTACGTCTCCCTCTCCCTGCGCACAGGGAGAGGGCTGGGGTGAGGGTCGCATTCCGATCCGAGTCTAGCACCGGCTATCATCGCCGCCATGCCCGTCCCGCCATCCGCCACCCCCATTACCACCCTCCTCATCGCCAACCGCGGCGAGATCGCCGTGCGCGTCATCCGCTCCGCGCGCGAGCTTGGCCTGCGCACGATCGCCATCTATGGTGACGGCGAGCACGACGCTATGCACGTCCGCCTCGCCGACGATGCCTGGGCGCATCCCCTCCGAAGCGGCGATCCCCTATCTCGACATCCCGGCCATCCTCGAGGTCGCCAGACGAGCCGGGGCCGACGCCATCCACCCCGGATACGGCTTCCTCGCCGAAAACGCCGCCTTCGCCACCGCCTGCGCCGATGCCGGGATCGTCTTCGTCGGCCCGCCCGCGGCGGCGATCGCGGCCATGGGGGACAAGATCGAGGCGCGGCGCATCGCCGCCGCGGCCGGCGTGCCCATCGTCGCCGGGTCGGACGGCCCGGTTGCCTCTCTCGCCGACGCACTCGCCTGGGGCGCCGAGCACGGCTACCCGGTGGCGGTCAAAGCCTCCGGCGGCGGCGGCGGGCCGCGGCTTTCGCGTCGCGCGCGGGCCGGAGGAGATGGAGGCGGCGTTCCTGGGCGCCTCGGGCGAGGCGGCGCGCTCGTTCGCCAACCCCGAGGTCTACCTGGAGCGCTACCTGGACGATCCCCGTCACATCGAAGTGCAGCTCATGGCCGACGTCCACGGGACGGTGCTCGCCGTCGGCGACCGCGATTGCTCCGTACAGCGGCGCCACCAGAAACTGCTCGAAGAAGCCCCCGCCCCCGGCATCCCGGCCGAGACGCGCCGCGCCATGGCCGACGCCGCCGTCGCCCTGGCGCGAGCCGTCGACTACCGCGGGCGCGGGTACCGTCGAGTTCCTGCTCGATGCCTCCGGTGACTTCGCCTTCCTGGAGATGAACACCCGCATCCAGGTCGAGCACCCCGTCACCGAGATGACGACCGGCATCGACCTCGTCCGGGAGCAACTCCTCGTGGCGGGCGGCGTGCCGTTGTCATTCACGGAAGCCGATATCGCTCCCCAGGGCCACGCCATCGAATGCCGTATCAACGCGGAAGACCCGGGCCGCGGGTTTGCGCCGGTCCCGGGCACGATCACGCGCTTCCGAGCCCCGGCCGGCATGGGCGTCCGGGTCGACAGCGCCGCGGAATCTGGATTCTCGGTCCATCCCGCCTACGACTCGCTGATCGCCAAGGTCGTCGCCTGGGGCCGCGACCGCGCCGAGGCGACTGCGCGGATGCAGCGCGCCCTGGCGGAGCTCTCGGTCGAGGGCGTACCGACGACACGGGCGTTTCACCAACGCCTGCTGGCCCACCCCGCATGGCAGATCTGGACAGGCAAGTACCACCTTCCTCGACCGCCATCCCGAGGTGATCCCGCCGCCCGCGGAGACTGTTCAGAGCCGAGCCGCGCCGGCATGCCGCTCCGGTCGAGGTGATCGCCGAGGTCGATGGCCACCGCTTCCAGGTTCGGCTCCACGGCGACGCCGCTCCCGCAGTCTCAGACCAGCGACCGATCACGGCGTCCGCCGCCCCCATCGCGATCCGCGTCCGAGCGCGCTGCCGATGGCGCGCTCCTGCGCAGTCCGATCCAGGGCACGGTCGTCAGGGTGACGGCGGCGGCAGGCGACACCGTCACCCGCGGGCAGATCGTCTGCGTGATCGAGGCCATGAAAATGGAAAACGACGTCGCCGCCCACCGCGACGGCGTCCTGACATCCCTCTCGGTCACTCCGGGCATGGCCGTCCGCGTCGGTGACCCCATCGCCGAGATCGGCTGAGACCGGGTCTATACTGCGGGGCATGCATGCCCTGCACCCCCGGAGCCTCCCCCGATCGACGACGCTCTTCTCCAGGCCGCCAGCGCGTTCTTCCCGGACCTGACCGCGGTCGATACCGTCGCCGGGCATCCCGACATCACAAAGGTCATGACCCCCGCCGGTCTCCGTCGCGTCCACCGCTGGCCGCCAACCGCGACAGTGGCCGAGATCGGCTTCAGCCGGGAGGTCATGGCCACGGCGAGAGCCGCCGGCCTCACCCTGGTCCCGGCACTCGTCGCCGCGCCGGGCGATGCGACCGAGTCCGCACTTCGGCTTGGCGACCCGGCTCTACACCGCGCAGGAATGGCTACCCGGGCACGCCGCCGGCCCGAGCGCAGGTCGACTGGCCGGAGTCCGAACGACCGCATCGATATCCCCGTAGCCCTCACGCCCGGGCAGTTCGCGCAGATCATCACGGCGGTGGCCCAGCTCCACACTGCCACCTCCTCCCTGACAGGGCAACGGGATGTTCCGACCGCACCGCTCTCCATGCTGCCCGGCGCGGTCTACCAGGCGCACGATCAGCACCTCCGTGTCCTCCGCGGCCGCGCCCGGCGCGAGCCGGCCATCCAGCGCTGGTTGGCGATCGGCGAACGTCTCCTGGCCAGCGCCGAGCCGATCGTCGTGCAGGCGGCTCCGGATCAGCAACTCCCCTCCAGCGTGCTCCATCTCGGCTTGTGGCCCGCGCACGTCCTCATCGACAGCGAGCCGGTCGTTGGACTTCTGGGGTGGGAGACGGTCTCGGTGGGATCGCCGCTCCTCGACCTTGCGCAGGCGACGCTGCGCCTGCAAGGCTGGAGTGACGAAGCGGTCGAAGCGGCGGTCGGCGCGTATGGGTCCGTGCGCCCCCTCACTCCCGACGAGCGACGGCTGCTACCGGCGGTGGCCGCGCTCGATGCCGTGGCCACGACCGGCCGTCTGCTGGAACAGACCTACGCGGTCGCCGAAACCGCCCGACCGCCGACGGCGCTACGGGCCGGAATTGACACCATGCTGCGCTCCATGAGCGCGCTGGAGCGCAGTCTGAACGCGCAGGCAGCCGTGGGGAAGAGCAAGCGCACGCCGTGGCGGCGCGGCCCCTACGCAATCCCCGGCCGTCAAGGAGGACCCCCCCGTGAACGACGCCGCTGACGCTTCCGTCATCCTGGCCGAACACTGCGTCCCCTGCCACGGCGGGTCACCGCTGGCAACCGCCGAGGAAGACGCCGACCTGACGCCGCTCATCCCGGACTGGACCAAGAAGGAGCGCAATGGCGTACCACGCCTGGTGCGAACGTTCCGTTTCCCCGGTTACCGCGAAGCACTCGCCTTCACGCAGCGCGTTGGGGAACTGGCCGAAAAGGAGGATCATCACCCGACGTTGCTCACCGAATGGGGCAAGGTGACGGTCTCCTGGTGGACGCACGCCATCCGCGGTCTGCACCGCAACGATTACCTCATGGCCGCCAAGACGGATGCGCTGGCCCGCGAAATGGGCGTGCCGCCTCGATAGTCGGTCGAGAATTGCAGGCATGGTGGCTTGTAGGGGCGCCGCTTGCTGCGCCCGTGGCCCGGAGGGCCACAGCGTGGTTGATGGGTGTCTGTTGTCGGCCTGCGGCCGACGGGCGCAGCAAGCAGCGCCCCTACAGGCGGTTCGCTGCCGGTTGCGATCCCGGATGCGCATATTCGACGCCTGGGCCTATTTGACGCGGTGTCTCGGATCAGGCGGGGTTCGGCCGCAAGGTCGCGGCGGCAATCGCCGCCTCGACCGCGGCCGCCGGCGAATCCGCGCTGATGATCGTGCCTTCCAGATCGGCAATCAGCGCCCGGCTCGCTTCGGCAACGAACACCTCAGCCCAGCCACCAACCAGCACCACCGGCCGTCCCAGCCGCAATCCGAGCGCGATCTCCGACAGCGTTCCCCAGCCGCCGCCGACGGCGATCAGCGCCTGCCCGGTGGCGGCCACGAGCGTGTTGCGCGCCTGACCGAGGCCCGTGCAGATGACGTGGTCGATCCACGGATTGGCGGCGCGTTCGTCGTAGCCGGGAAGAATACCGATCGTGACGCCACCCGCCTCCTTCGCGCCGCGACACGCCGCGGCCATCGCCCCGCCGAGCCCGCCGCAGACGAGCGTGCAGCCGCGCTCCGCCAGCAGCCGGCCAATCGCTCCCGCCAGCTCCAGTTCCTCGTCGGATGCCGAGCCAGGCGCGCACACGGCGATGCGCAACGCGCGTTCGGCGACGGCGCTCATCCCGGCTCATGCCCCGGGGTGCCCAACGGGAAGGACGCGACCTCCTCATATCGTGGTGGGCCTTTGCCCAGGTGGCTGCGCATGAGCAAGACCTCGCGCACGGGAACCGGAGTCGCTGGAGGGGCGATGGCCGCGCCGGTGGCCCGGTCGACGAACGCCGCTTTGACCGCATCGGGCAGATCGCGCAGGCGCTGCCGCTCGCCATCGCTATCGCGCACCCGGCCCAGGGTGATGTGCGGGTGGTACGGCTCCTCGCCCGCCTCGAATCCCAAGCCCCGCAGCGCGCGCCCGATGTCCTGCTGCAGGGTTTCCAGCCGATGCACCGGCCCATGCAGACCAAGCCACAGCACGCGCGGCCGGCGAAAACCCGGGAAGACGCCAAACCCCGCGGTGCGCAATGCAAACGGGGCGTGCGCGGCCACCACCCCAGGCAGCGCCAGACGCACCAACTCGGCGCGCTCGGGTTCCGTCCCGCCCAGGAAGTGCAGCGTCAGGTGCGCCGCCTCCGGCTGCACCCACCGCACCGGCCAGCCTTCCCGCGTCAGCCGCTCGATCTCCGTGCCCAGCAGCTCCTGGACGTCGTCGGGGAGCGCGACCGCCAGGAACAACCGCCACGGCGCATCGACCGCGTCTTGGTCGGGCGGGCGGACTTTGGGTGGACGAGGGGTGCGCGGCGACATGACGGTAGTATATGAGTCGGGACGCGGGAGCCCCGTTACCATGGCGGCAGACTCGGCAGAATCGGTTCAGGGCAAGGATCGTTATGACGACGGCATTTCTGGGACCCCGCGGCACCTTCAGCGAGGACGCCGCCCTGATGCGCGCCGAATCGGACGAGTTGGTGGCCTTCTCGTCGTTTCCGGCGCTGGTGTCGGCGGTCGAAACCGGGCTCGCCGCCGAAGCGGTGCTCCCCATCGAGAACTCGCTCGAAGGCGCGGTCAGCACTACCCTCGATTTGCTCATCCACGAGACGACATTGCGCATTGCCGGCGAGCTGGCCCTGCCCGTGCGCCACTTCCTGATTACGGCGCCGGGAGTGGCACTGGGAGACGTGCGCATCGTCACCTCGCACCCGCAGCCGTTCGGGCAGTGCCGGCGGTTCCTCGACCGCTGCCTGCCGGGGGTCGAGCAGGTCGCGGCGCTCTCCACCGCCGGCGCGGTGCAGGACGTGGTTTCAAGCGGCAGCGCCGACCGCGCCGCCATCGGTACGGCCCGCGCGGCAGAGCTCTACGGCGGAGCAATCCTGGCTCACGACATCCAGGACGTGCACACCAACGTCACCCGCTTCGTGGTCCTCACCCGCGAGGACGCGCCACCGACTGGCGACGACAAGACCTCGCTGGCCTTCCGCGTTCTGGAGGACGTCCCCGGCGCGCTACACACCGTCCTGGGCGAACTCGCGATTGAAAACATCCAGATGACCAAGATCGAAAGCCGCCCCTCGAAGGGATGGCTCGGCGACTACATCTTCCTCATCGACTTCCTGGGTCACCGCCAGGACGAACGGGTGGCCCGCATGCTCGACCGCATCCGCCCCCGCTGCTCCATGCTCAAGGTCTTCGGCTCCTACCCGCGCTTCCCGCTGGAATCGCTGCGCGCATCGTTCGAATCCGTGCAGGCGGTCGATTGACGGTGGACGGCATGTTCGGCCCCGTGGCCGGGTATCCTCGCACGGCCCTCACCTCCTGCCCGCCGCCACACCCAGAAGGTAACCGGCACCCGGCCCGCCGCGGTGGGTGAGGGGGAAAAGGAAGCCCCTCTCCCATCGCCATGGGAGAGCACCCGGGTGAGGCGTCCCGCCGCCGTGGTCCGCGCGGCGGGACGTGGCCGCGGCCCCGTGCGGTCGGGAAAGGGGGTCATCCTCCCGGCCCTGAGATTCTTGACCCCCTTGACCCCCTTTCGATCACCGTGGCGGTACCTGCGCCCAAGGATGACGACGGCGCTCACCTGACGTCCCCCACTGACGCGGACGGGGAGCCCTGGGATCGTCTGGGCGTCGAATGCGGCGCCGCGCTCCTCCCGACCCCGCGACGTCTCGGGGCGTCGTGTGGGCTAAGCGGCGTGCGCAATGTGTGTCATTCTGAAGGCGAAGCGGAAGAATCTCGTTCGCCGCAACCACGCTGGCGATGAGCCGAGATGCTTCGCTTCGCTCAGCATGACACGACTTCCGCACGCCGCTGGAAGTGGGGCGTTGCCCGCCGTTGCCCGGTGCTGCGGCAGACCCGGGAAGGGGATCAAGGGGATCAAGAGGGTCAAGGGGGTCAAGGGGGTCAAGACGTCGGGATACCCCGCCGGTGACCCCCTTCCCCTGTCCGGCGGCTCACAGGGGAGGTATGGTAGGGACTGCCTCGATTTGGGCGTCAGCAAGCCCCTCTCCATCGCAATGGGCCGGCCGCCCTCTGGGCGGCGGTTGGGGTGAGGGTTCCGGACCATGCGCCTCCTGATCGACCAGACGTTCGCCACTACGCCCTACACCACCCCCATCGCTTCCGCGTGGGTTTCGACTCCACCCAACCTTGATGTCCAGCTCGTGAAACACCTCTCCGCAGACGAGATCACTCCCGACGCCGCCGCCCTCATCCCATCGTCCGAGTTGAGAACGCTCCTCGTCACCCACGATGTCATCCCTGATGTAGCTGTTATTGCCGACGGCGTCGGCGCAATCGAGATGCGCACCCCGGCCCGCCCCGACGAGATCGAAGCCACCCCGGTGCGGCTGCTCGACGCGGGAGGCACGGCAGAGCTGCTAGCGCGGGCGACATTGCAGCCATTCTATGGCATCACCCCGACCAGTTGGATGCGCGGGGACGACGAGCCAGCCGCGGCCCGGGCGGAAGTCGTCATCGTCGCGGGCGCGGAGGCGCTGCGCGAGCCGGAGGGCGGGTTCAGCGAAGACCTCGCCCGCGCCTGGTTCATCCTCACCGCGCAACCGGTGGTCAGCCACGTCCTCGTCTTTCCTCGGGATGCTCCCATGGAAGACGCGCGCGGCATCGTCCGATTCCTCGATGCGGCGCGCGCCATGGGCGTCGAACGGCGGCGCGATTGGCGCCCCCAGCTCGCCGATCGCGAGGGGGTTGGCAGGGATCGTGCGAGCGCCTTCTGGGCAGCCCAGCGGCTCATGTTGGAGGCGGAGGATCGCCGCGCCCTGCTCGATCTGCTGGCGCAAGGTTCGCGGGGAATGTCCGGATTTTCCCCGTCGAACGTACGCTTTGTTGAGGGGATCGGCGCAGTGTGACTGGCCGACACCGGTCCTCCACTCGGCGCGGCCAGACATCGAGGAGGAACGGATGGCCCGGGAACTGAGTCAGTTCGAGAACTATCTGGTCCACGAGTTCGTCGAGGACTACGTCGACGGCATTATGTCCCGCCGCGACATGATGAGCCGCGTCCTCCACATCACCGGCGGCGTGGCGGCCACCGCGACGGTCCTCACCCAGCTCGGCGTCAAATCGGCCTCCGCGCAGGAAGGCACCCCCGCCCCGCCGCCGACCCCGACCGGGCCGCGCAGCACCGTGAGCGTCCCCGAAGACGACCCCGGCATCTCCGCCTCCGACGTCGCCTTCCCCGGCGCCAACGGCGACGACATCATTGCCTACCAGGTCATGCCGGCGGAAGGCGATGGCCCCTTCCCGGTCGTGCTCATCTGCCACGAGAACCGCGGCCTCACCGAGCACATCCGCGATGTGGCGCGGCGCTGGGCCGCCCAGGGCTACGTCGCCGTCGCCGTCGACCTGCTCAGCCGCGAGGGGGGCACCGCGTCCATTGCCGATCCCGCCGAAATTCCGGCCCTTCTCTCCGACGAGGCCAAGCTGCAGCGCCACGTCGACGACTTCAAGGCCGCCGCGGCCCACTACGCCACCCAGGACTTCGCCGACACCGCCCGCCTGGGCATGACCGGGTTCTGCTTCGGCGGCGGCATCACCTGGCGCGCCACCACCGAGATGCCGGAGCTGAGGGGCGCCGCCCCCTACTACGGCCCGCCCCCGCCGCTCGACGCCGTTCCCAACATCCGGGCCGCCGTCCTCGGCGTCTACTCCGACGACCCGGACGACTTCGCCAACGAGGGGATGGAGGACCTGATCGCCGCGCTGGAAGAGGCCGGCGTCACCTTCGAGATCAACATCTACCCCGACACCCAGCACGCCTTCCACAACGACACCAGCCCCCGCTGGAACGAGGAGCAGGCCCTCGCCGCCTGGAACGACACCGTCGCCTGGTTCGAAACGTACGTCAAGAACGCCTCCGCCGAAGCCACCCCCACCGCCTGACGCGGCGACGGAAAGCCCCTCTCCCATCGCAATGGGAGAGGGGTTGGGGTGAGGGCCGTTCGGGTCGGGGTGAGGGTCGTACACCCTACCTCGAGCTCCGATACACAAACAAATTCAGCGACCTCGGATCGGTGGCCAGCAGCGTTTCGGCCCCGACGACCCCTTCGGGCGAGTAGACCGTTACCCAGCCGTTCGTCGTGGTCCCGAGCGGCGACCAGAGGTTGACGAGCAGGTAGCGCCGCCCGCCCCCCAATACCAGGTCGGGGTTGATGTTGACTTCCTCGGCGCGGGCGCGCAGCTCTGGCGATGCTTCGACCACATCGCCTCCCTCCGGGACGTACTCGGCGATCACGTCGCCGTCGACTTGCACCGCGAAGACGCGCGGCGGGTCGACCGCATTCGGATCCTGGGCGTAGACGATCACCGTGACGCTGCTGTAGTTCGATCGCTGCCACGTCTCGTCGAGCACGTAGCGTTGGTCCCCGGCCGTGATCACGCGGGGGTCGCCGCCGACCACGAAGTCGACGGCGAACGAGGTTCCGGCCTCGTACCGGTAGATTGTCTGAGCGGCGCGGTCGGTGCGCAGGTAGACCACCCGGCCACCCGCGCCCTCCGCCTGGACCGCTTCGAACGGTCCCACGCAGCCGATCCGGCGCAGGCGGATGTCGCCCGTTGTCTGCTCCGTCCCGACGAAGTTGTAGGCGGTTCCCGACAACTGGATGCGGGCGGGGAGACGCTCGGGGAGCCCGTTGGCGCCGATCGGCCCCGGATCGCCCTGGCAGCGGCGTTGCTGAACCGGAAGCTCGGCCACCAGCCCGCTGGCCGGGGGCGGCGTGGTGGTTGCGCCTGGCAACGGGACCACCCGGATATTCGGCAACGGCGTTGGCGTGGGGCCAACGACGACTGTGGTCTGCAGCGTGATCTGCACGAAACCGGGTGGAGGCGGCACGATGGCCGGCGGCGGGGGGACCTGCCCGGTCGGCGCGATGACGATCTCCGTGGAAATGAACTGGTAGACGCGGGTATCGATCACAGTAAAGGCGGTTTGCAGCGGCACGGCCGCTTCCGCCTGCGCGATCGGGGCGAACATCGGGAACGGCCCGGCACAGCCGATGCGGCGGAACGACGACTCCGTCACTTCCACGCTCACCTGAGCTTCGTAGCGGAACCGCGTCTCGGCGAAGAGGAGATTGTTCAGCGTCACGGGCACGCCGGCCACGTTGAGCGCGATATACCGGTCGAGACCCTGGTCACCGGCAAGGAAGACCTCGGCCAGCCCCGGATAACCTCCCGCCCGGACCAGAATCTCTCTGCCATCGTCCGCCACCGGCACGTCGCCGAGCGCCGCCACGGTCGAGGTCCGCAGCGCCTCGATGGAGAGGTTCGTTTCCACGCTGGCAAAGACGTAGCTGTACTGCTGACTCTCGAACGTGTAGCTGAACGTCTGTGTGACCGCTTCCGCCGAGCAGGACGCGGCGATCTCGACCGTTCCCGCCGTCGTGATCGGCGCTTCCGACACGTAGCGGACGACTACGCCGGTTGCGGCGGAGACCGCGTAGACCCGCCCGAACGGCCCGAGCAACGCCCCCTGCCGGTACGACAATCGCGCGCTGCCGGCCTGGTCTTCGGGCGAGGCGAAGATGGTCAGCGTCGTCTCCGGGGTCTGCACAACATCGACCTGGACCAGCGTCTGCGGGTCGATGTCCACTTCGAGGTCGAAGAGGTAGCGGATGCCCTGGACCTGGATCTCGCGCGGCAGCGTCTCCGGAACCGGGGCCGGGGCATCGACGGGAATATCAGACGCCGGGACCGCTTCCGGGGCTACTGTCGGCAAGGTTAGCGGCGTCGGCGCCACATCCGATGGCGGCTCCGGCGTGCCTGGCGCGGGTGACGGAGCTGACTCGGGGGTTGGCGTTGTTGGCGTTGCCAGCGGCGGTTCCGTTGCCGGAACCTGGGTCGGGGCTTCCGGCGCCGGGGTGGCCGGCGGGGCCAGCGTTGCGGTCGGCGGCACCGGAGTCGCCGTTGGCGGGACGGGCGTTGCGGTCGGCGGCACGAGCGTCGGATTAGGCGGAATCGGCGTTTCCGTCGGCGGAACCGGCGTCTCGGTTGGTGGGATCGGAGTCGCGGTCGGAACCTCGGTCGGGGCTTCGATCGTCGGTTCCGCTGGCGCCACGGTCGGCACCACGGGCGGCGTTGCCGGTTCGACGGCAGCGTCCACGGCCACGAAGGCCAGGATGCGCGGTGTTTCGTCGTTGAGCTCAACGAAGATTTCGGCGAATGGTCCGGCGCCAGCGTCTGGCTCGGCCCGCACCGGGAACGGTCCCACGCACCCGACACGGTTCAGCGCGTTCGGGTCGACCTCGCCGGTCGCGTCCCGGTCGAAGACGAATTCCTGCCCGGCGAAAGCGACCGCGTCGCCGATGGTGACCGGCACGCCTCGCTCGTCCAGCAGCACAAAGCGGCTCAGCACGCCTTCCGTCAGCACGTAGAGCTCGGAGAAAGGTTGCTCCGCCGTTTCCGCGTATACCGGCTGCCCATCGGCGGTCTGGAAAACGGTTTGCAATTGGTCTGGGGTGAGATCTGGTTCCGGTCCCGCGTACGCGTACTGGTCTTCACCAACGGTCAGCAGGGTGAAATTGGCCGACGCGGCGACGCACGTTCCATCCGGGTCAACCGGTTGCTGCGCCAGATAGCGGCCGGCACTCGCCGCATCCGTATCGGGAACGCCATAGACGCGGTCGTATGGGGGGCCGCCGGGCGCGGCGAACAGCGGGATGCCGGCATCCTCGCCCACGGCCTCCAACCCCTGCAGGTCGATCGGCACGACACGGTCGAGCGCAAACCGCGTCCCGTCGAGGCTTACCTCGAGAGGCAGATCCACCGCCTGAGCGTTCGCGGTCTCCTCGGCGGCGGCAGGCGCCTGTTGGGTCGCGGGCGCTTCTTCCGCGGGGGGCTGTTGCTCGGCCGGGACTGTTGCCGCTTCTTCGGTGGCGATGACGCCTGTCTCGACTGGCGGCGGTGATGCTTCCGCCTCGGCGGCCGCCTCGGGAGCAGGCGCGGGCGTACTCACCTCGCCGCCGGCCACGGACTCGTCATCGAGCGCCTCCTGCCCCTCCTCATCCGGCGCCGATTCCACGGCACTGTAGGCAAAGACGCGATCGTTGACCATGGCGTAGAGTTGCGTGATCGTCCCCGCGTCAGCTTGATCGACCGGGGCGAGCAGCGGGAATGGACCGGCGCAGCCGATTGGCACGAGCGTTGCCGGGTCAACCGTGTCCGTCTGATTCCCCTCGAACGCGTAGGTAACCCCGCCAAACTGGAGCGTCTCCCCGAGCACCGGCGGGCGTCCTTCCTCGTCCAGGAGGACGAAACGGAACACCTCGGCGCCGGTATCGACGAGCAGCTCAGGGGACGGCTCCAGATCCGGGTCGGCGTAGACGGTATAGCCCTCTTCGGTCGTCGTCAGGGTGGCGAGGGCGTCTAGCGGCAGGTCGTCCTCGGGCCCGGCGTAGGCGTAGACGGCGTCGCCCGTGTTCAGATCGCCGAACTGCGGCGGTTGGGCGAGGCACGCATTGGACGCCAGAGGCAGGCCGTCGGGACCGAGCGGAATTTCGGGCAAGTATCGAGCCAGGGCATCCGGCTGTTCGGAAACGGCAACAAAGACCCGGTCGAAGGGCTCCTCCGCGGTCTCCGCGAAAACAACCAACTCGTCCTGCGTACCAACCTCGAATAGTCCCTCGCTTCCGAAGGGAACGAGACGGTCGAAGAGGAAGTAGCGGTCGCCCAGCGCGATTTCTTCGGGAAACGCCGGTGGTCGCTCGGCGCCCTGGGGCCCTTCCTGGGCGTATGCGGGGGCGCTGGAGCCAGCGGGCATGGCAGGCAGCGCCATGGCAGCCAGCACCAGCAGCGCGACGACGAGATTGACTGTCCGGTTGAGGCTGCCCATCGACCCGTCTCTCCCTGACTCTCGTCCGCGTCACCCCTTGCGGCTGGCGCCGAAAAGTGCAAGCCGCGCCGCACGGCACTCAACCGACCGCGCAGAAACGCCACGCGCACGAATTGGGCCACCGAAGTCGGTTGACGGCCGCTCACGCACGCCGCTGGCACATTCCGTGCGGCATCATGGCCCTGCGGCGCAGTGTGCCGAAGCTGGCGCGGCGGAATCTGCCCCTATTGGCGGTGTGGAAGGGACCAGGCGATGCGTTCTCAGGCGCGGACTTCAGATTCCGTTCGGCGCGCAATTACCGCGCTACTGCTGCTCGCGGCCTTTGCGATGCCCGGCGGCCCGCTCGATATCCTTGCCGCGCGCTCGGTCGGCGCTGCGCCCACCGCGCAGGACGACCAAGCCATCAGCACCGTCAACCTGGAGCTGATCCTCGACCTCTCCGGTTCCATGGCCCGCGACATCGGCGGCGGCGAAACCCGGATGGAAGCCGCCAAACGGGTCATGAACGACGTCATCGCCGCGCTTCCGGAGCAGGAGGGCGTCAACGTCGGGTTCCGCATCTACGGCCATCTGGGGGACAACAGCGACGCCGGCCGCGACGTGAGTTGTCAATCTTCCGAGCTCGTCGTTCCCATCGAAGGCGTCAACAAACCGGCCCTGCTCGAGGAGGTCGCCGCGGCGCAGCCCATCGGCTGGACCCCGATCGCCCTGTCGCTGGAACGCGCCGGGGCCGATTTCCAGCCCGCCGAGGGAGTGCGCAACCATATCCTGCTCGTCACCGACGGCGAGGAGACGTGCGGCGGGGACCCGTGCGCGGTGGCGGAATCGCTGCGCGAAGGAGCGGCGAATCTCACCACCCACGTCGTCGGCTTCGCGCTCACCCAGGAGCAGGCTCGCCTCGTCAACTGCATCGCCGAACGCGGCGGCGGACTCAATTTGCGGGCCGCGAACGCGCGGGAGCTGAGCGATGCCATCTTCTCCGTCCTGGAAGAGATCGAGGTCGTCCTCCAGAACGGCTTCCTGGAAATCGAAGAGATTGGCGGGCTCTTCCCACGGGCCACGATCGAGTTCATCCCCACCGGCGACCAGAGTCCCCGCGACGCCGTCACCCTCGCCAACGACAACCGGGTCGAGTTGGCCGTCGGCTTCTATGACGTCTCGTGGACCTATGAGACCGGAGGCGAGATCAGCATCCGGGTAAACATCGAAGCCGGCCGCACCACGTGGGTGCGCGGATCACTGCTGAAGTTCCCCCAGGGCGCGGGCGAAATCTACGTTGTGCGAGACTTGGCCGGCACCGTGATCTGGCAGGCGCCGTTCGAGCAGGGCGACTATGTCTGGGTCCTGCCCGGCATCTACACCATGGACCTGGTCGAACGCGTCGGCGATCCGGTACTGATCATGGCCCAAGTGCAGACGCTGCCGGGCAGCGCGACGCAGCTCGAGATCTTTACTGCGCCGTGAGACGAGAGTCGTAGGTCGTAAGTCGAAAGTCATGCGCTGAGGAGGGCGATGCGAGCGTGACAGACGCGCACCGACCGGGTGCCAATCGGGGCAGTGGTGTTCGTCGTGCTCGCATGCGTCTGCGCCATTGGCATCGTGGCGGAAGTCAGCGCGACACCCGAATATCGAACACGGCGATCCTGCGCCTGACCAATACCAGTTCGATCTCACCCCGCAACCCACCCCGGCCAAGCGGCGGCGACGCCACGGCAACGCCGACGCCGCGCCGGATCGTCATCCCCACCGCAACACCGGGCGCGCCGCCACCCGCCACCACGCCCCCGGTGGCCACCTCGACGCCGCAGTCGATCATCATCGTCGAAACCGCGGTCCCGGGCCAGACTCCCGCCCCTACAATGACCCCGCTGCCAACGGCCACCCCGATTCCGCCCCCGACGGCGACACCCACACCAATCCCACGCCACGCCAACCCCGGCCGTGGCCCCCACGCTGGCGCCGGTGCAAACCCTCCGCCTGGATTTCACCGCGGCAGACTGGCGCGGCGGCTACTATCGCGGGGACGGCGTCGCCTACGGCCGGCCCTGGGTCGCCGTCTATGGCGCGCCGGAGCGACTACCCGAGCGCAACGCTGGTCTTCGACCTGGACTCGACGCCGGGAGGACCCGCCACCATCCGCATCACGGGGCTGGACGACGAACTGGGCGATTTGAACCCCGTTGCGCTGGACGTCAACGGCCAGCGCGTCTACTCCGGCCCGAGCCCGTTCCCGAATTGGGACGGCCAGGGCGATGGGGCGAACGCCGCGTGGACCAGGGTAGAGTTCACCATCCCCAGCGGCACCCTGTGGGCAGGCTCGAACGAGATCACGTTTTCCAACCTCAGCCCGGTCGCCAGCTTCAACGCGCCGCCGTACGTGCTGCTGGCCGACGCCACGCTGGAAATCCCGGGCGGCGCCACCGCCCCCACATCGCCGGCCATCGTCCCGGTCAACCCCACCGCGAGCTTCCCGGCCGAGGACTGGACGGGCGGGTTCTACCGCGGCGATAGCGTCTTCTATGGCCGCCCCTGGACAGCCATCTACGGCGCGGCCAGCGACTACCCCCAAGCCACGTTGCGTTTCCGGCTCAGCAACGCGCCAACCGGCCCGGCAACGTTGACCGTCGCCGGCCTGGACGACGAACTGTCCGGGCTCGAACCCGATGGCGGTCGTGGTGAACGACCAGCCCCTCTTCGAGGGCGCGAGTCCATTTCAAAGCTGGGACGGGGTGGGCAACGGGGCGAACGCCGCCTGGACCGATGTCGACATCACCATCCCCGCCGACGCCCTCCGCTCCGGCCGCAACGACATCGCTATCGCCAACCTGAGCCCGAGCGCCACCTTCGGCGCCCCGCCCTACATCCTCCTCGGCGACGCCACCCTGTCAGTCCCCGGAGCCGACGTCACCGCTCGCGCCGGCGACGACACCCCGCGCGAGGACCGCGAGCGCCGCAACAACGATGATGAGGATGGCGACGACTGAGGCTCACTGGCCCTACGCCCAGTCAGCACCCTGTCACCCCGACGCTCGACACCCCCGTTCACCCCGCCACCATTCGGTTCTCCAGCTTGCCCAGCCCCTCGACCTCCACCTCGACGATGTCGCCGGGGACCATCCATTTCTTCTCGGCCATACCCAGGATGACTCCTTCCGGCGTCCCGGTGATGATCACGTCCCCTGGCGCCAGCGAGAAGTGGCGGCTGATATAGGCGATGATCTCGGCCACGGAGAAAATCATGTCGTCGGTGTTCGAGTTCTGCCGCAGCTCGCCATTGAGCCAGGTGCGCAGGGGCAGTTTCTGCGGATCTGGCACCTCGTCGGCGGTGACCAGGTACGGGCCGATGGGCATGAACTTGTCCATCGTCTTGCCCAGGATCCACTGGCTGGTGCGCGTCTGCAGCTCGCGGGCGCTGATGTCGTTTGCTGACGCGTAGCCGAAGACCGTGCCCAACGCGTCGGCTTCGGACACATTGCTGGCATCGTCGCCCATGACCACCGCTAGCTCGACCTCGTAGTCGTACTGAGTCGCCGCGTCGGTGAGAGGTACGTCCTCACCGGCCGCGGCGACGGTGTTGTTGAACTTGGAGAAGAGCACCGGCGACGTCGGGATTGCCGCCCCTGTCTCCTCGGCATGCTTGCGGTAGTTCAACCCGACGCAAATAATCTTTCCGGGGTTGGGCACCGCCGGCCCGAGGGTCAGCGTTGGTTCGTCCCGAATCCAGTCCTCCGCCGCCGGGGCCGCCTCGGCGCGAGCCACCAGATCGGCCAGCGCCTTGCGGGCGCTTTGCCCACCGGCGATGAGCGCGTCCATCGACTCCGGCGCGCCCCCGTTGCTCGGTCCCAGCGCCGCCTGCGCCGCCGCAACATCGACCACGCCGCGCGAGGTCTTCACACCGAGCTTGAGATTGTCGCCATCCCGGAAGGTGAGCAGAATCATGCGTGCTTTGTCCTTTCCCTTCGTGCTGCACCGAATTCCATCGCCACATTCGTGTCATTCTGAGCGCTAGCGAAGAATCTCGGCTTTCCGCATCAGCGCGTTGGATGCGCCGAGATGCTTCACTTCGTTCACTTGCAGCATGACACGGGGTTGGCGGCCCACACGCCGGGCCAATTCTCCATTAGGCTTGGGCGACCGCCACTCCCGTCACCGGCAACGCCCCGTGCCGCTCCGCAAAGCGCACGATGCGCCGGCACCCTTCGGCCAGGTCGTCGTCCGCCGTGGCCAGCGAGATGCGCACCATCCCCTCCGCCACGTCGCCGAAGGTCGAACCGGGCGCGGCGGCGACGTGTTCCTCCTCCAGCAGCTTGAGCGATAACTCCTTGCTGGGCATACCGGCACCCCGCAGGTCGACTATCGCGTAGAACGCTCCCTGTGGAATCGTTGGCAAGAGCCCGACCGGCTGCAGAATCTCCCGCACCAGATCGCGCCGCCGTTGGTAGGCGACGCGCATCTCCTCCACCGCGTCCTGCGGGCCGCGCACGGCGGCTTCCGCCGCGGCCTGCGAGACCGCCGACGGGCAGGAAACGATGGCCTCCTGAATCTTGCCACTGAGCGCGACCAACTCGGGGTTGGTAATCGCCCAGCCGATGCGCCAGCCGGTCATGGCGTAGCTCTTCGACACCCCGGAGACGGTGATGACCCGATCGGGGTCGAAGCGGGCCGCCGGGACGTGCTCGCCCTCGAAGATGAGATCCTCGTAGACCTCATCCGAGATGAGCCAGAGATCGTGCTTCTTCGCCAGTTCGACCAGGGCGCGCACCGTCTCCTCCGGGAAGACCGCCCCGGTGGGGTTCGAGGGGTTGTTGATGACGATCGCCTTCGTGCGCGGCGAAATGAGCGGCTCGATCTCGGAGATGTCAGGCAGGTAGCCGTTCTCCGGGCGCAGCGGATAGCGCACCGGAACCGTGCGCGCCAGTCCGATCATGGAGACGTAGTTCGGCCAGCCCGGATCGGGGATGAGGATTTCGTCCCCTTCCTCCGCAATGCCGGCGACGATCGCGGCCAGGGCGTTGACCGCCCCGGCGGTAACCAGTACCTCGGCGGGGATCACGGTGCGCCCGAACTTCTTCGTGTAGCGCTCTGCCACCGCGGCGCGGATGCCGGGCAGACCGGCGTTCGGGGTGTACTTGGTCGTGCCGCCGTGGGCCGCCTTCGCCGCGGCGTCGATGATGTGCGCCGGGGTATTGAAGCTCGGCTCCCCGACGACGAGGACGATGACGTCGTCCATCTGCCGGGCGAGGTCCAGCACCTCGCGTATCCCGGAGCGCGGCAAGCCCTGGGCCAGCGTCGACCGTGGTTTCATCTTTCCTATCTCCCGGTGCGATTGCTTTGAGCGGAAACCCCGCGAACCGCCGCTATGGTAGCGCGAAGAGCGGGAAAGGCTGGCGTACGTGACTGAAGCGGTATGCCGCAGTCGTGTCATTCCGAGGCAAGAAGGAGTCTCGACGTTTCAGTTAGCGCTCCCCTCTCTCGCCATTCACCTTGAAGTAGTTCCAGATGTGGCGCTCGACCACCGCGAGGACGGTCGCCTCATCGCGCGTGCGCATGGCATCGAGCAACTCCTGATGCTCCTCGGGGAGCTCAAAGGGTGAGGGATGTACGGGCGCGTCGCGGCGGAAATGCGCTCTCACCCGCGGTTCGATCGTCTTCCAGATCTGAAGGCAGTGGGGATGACCGGAGCGGGAGATCACCAGTTCGTGAAAACGGACGTCGTCCTCGGCCAGTTGATCGAGATCCGCCTCGGCCGCCGCGTTGCGCATCGCCGCGACCAGATCGGCCAGTTCGTCCAATTCGGCGGCGGTGAGCCGCGGCAGCGCGTGCCGGAAGGCGAAGCGCTCCAGCGTGAGTCTGATCGGCACGAGGATCTCGTCGACCTCTTCCTGTGAAACACCGACCACCTCGGTCCCGCGATAGGGGAAGGAGACGACGAGCCCTTCCTGCTCCAACTGGCGGAGCGCCTCGCGGACCGGACCACGGCTCACCTTCAGTTGTTCCGACACCTCTTCCTCGACGATCCGGTCTCCCGGTTTGAGGCGTCCCTCCACGATCGCTTTGCGCAGCACGTTCGTGGTGCGGAGCCGCAATGAGGAGGGCATCAACTCTGGCAGCACGACCGGTTCCACGCTCTTCCCTCCGGGTGGACCAGGCAGTCGCGGTCCCGCCGTCGCCGCTCACCGCGGCCCGCCACGGGTCCGCAAAGTGGGCTGGCTCCATCCGCAGCATACACGATTGTAAATTGTTGACAATCGACGACCGCAGCGATAGAGTGGACGCCTCGGCAACATGCGCGTCCTCTTCCACATCCCCGCCCTTCGCCTGTTCGTCGCTCGTGCGTCGCGTGGATCGTTCAGTTCGCGGAGAGGAGATCACGGATGGCAGTCGACAGCATCGACGTTTCCGGGATGTTGCGTCGTCCCCGGGCAACTCGTAGAGGCGTCCTCAAATACGGCCTTGCCTCGGGTGCCGCGCTGGCCGCAACGCGCGTCCTCACTCCTGCCGCTCGCGTTTCCGGCGCCGCCGCGCAAGACGCGCCCATCACCCTGACCTACCTGCACCACGAGCACCCCCCGGTCAACACCCTTGAGCAAGACCTGATCACGCAGTACCAGGAGGCGAACCCGAACGTCACGATCGAATACATCGTGACCCCAGACGTCGATATGTTCACCGAGTACAGCGCCATGTTGGTCGCCGGCTCGCCGCCAGACATCGTCAACTTCGGCGACAGCGACGTTCCGGCCGTCTGGCAGCGCGGGCAACTCGCTCCGGTTGACCTCAGCGCGGTGGGGGTCGCCTCCCTGGAGGAACTCGAGAGCCTTTACCTGACCAACGCCCTCAGCGGCTACATGTTCGACGGCCAGCTCTATGCCCTGCCGTCCGAGCTGAGCGACTACGTGATGTGGGTCAACACCCAGATGCTCGAGACCGCGGGCGTCGAGTATCCGCGCACCTGGGAGGAGATGAGCACAATCGGCCAGGAGCTGATGATTCGGAGCGGCGACCAGGTGACGCAGGAGGCCATCGCGCTGCCCTTCAGCTTCCCTGGCGCCCAGTTCCTGGTTCTCGATGCGATGGCGCGTCAGGCCGGTGGCCAGCTCTTCAGCGACGACGGGACCGAGGTCTTCCTCACGAGCGAGCCCGTCGTGAAAGCCGTCACCACGCTCGCCGGCTTCGTCCAGACCGATAAGATCACCGATCCGGCCCTCAACGGAACCACCGCCGGAGCCGACCGCGATCTCTTCCTGAACGGGGTAGCGGCGATGATGCTCACCGGCGGCTCGTGGTATCGCGGCACCCTGGAAGGGTCCGAGGTCGGCGAGCACGCCATCCCCGTGCCGTACCCTCGCTTCGAAGGCGGTCCCGATATCGCCGGGGATGTCTACGGGTACGGGCTCACCGTCGGCGCCAGCTCGCAGAACCCCGCCGAGGCCTGGAAGTTCATCGGCTTCCTGACCTCCCACGGCACGGACTACTTCGAGGCCGGGGGACTCTTCATCGGGGACCGCGAGACCGCCGAAGGGGACGTGGCCGCCGAGTCCCCGAACTGGGACGTCTTCCAGGCGGAACTGGCCGCGGGCCAGTACGCGCCGCGTTTGTATCAATCCAATGAGATCAGCGACATCGTCGGGCGGACTCTCGACGCGGTCGTCCGCTCCAACGAGGAACCGATGGCGGCGTTGGAGGCAGCCCAGTCCCGCGTTACCCCGCTGCTCAATTCCTGAGCGATGTCTCTCAGGGGGCGAGCGTCGCACACCTCGCTCGCCCCCGTTTCCTGCCCGGGAGGCTTGGCCTGATGTCCTCTCTCGCCAAAACGGCGCCGAGGACCGGCGCCGCGCGCCGTGTCTTTTCGCTCGAGCGGCGCCAGTCGCTGGTAGGGCTGGCGTTCGTCCTCCCCGCCTTCGCATTCTTCGCACTCTTCAACTTCTATCCGATGGCATACGCCCTCTACCTCAGCCTCACGGACTGGGATCTCCTTACCCCGCCGGAGTGGATCGGTTTCGCGAATTACATCGGCTTGCTCAGCGACGCGAACTTTCTCTCGTCGCTGAGCATCACTTTGCGCTACACCGTTGAAGCCGCTGTCCCATTGATTCTGTTGTCGCTCGGGTTGGCACTCCTGCTGAACCAGCGATCGCGCCTGAGCGGGGTGTATCAGGTCGTCTACTTCGTCCCGGTGGTGATGCCGGCGGTGGTCGCCGCCATCATCTGGGGGCTGCTCTATCGGCCGAGCGGGGTGGTGAACAATTTCCTGGGCGTATTCGGGGTGGACCCATTGCCCTGGATCGCATCTGCCCAATACGCCCTCCACGGTATCGTCATCGTGACGATCTGGGGCACGTTCGGTTACGACACGCTCATTCTCCTGGCTGGTCTGCAGAGCATTCCACCCGAGTACGGCGAAGCTGCCGCCATCGATGGCGCATCGCGCTGGCGGGTGGTGCGCGACATCACCCTGCCGCTGCTCGCGCCCCGTCTGCTGTTTGTGACCGCCACCTCCATCGCCGCGCTGCTCACGTCCTTCGTCTTGCCGTACGTGATGACCAATGGCGGACCCGGGACGGCGACCCGCGTGCTGCCGCTGCTGATTTACGAGACCGGCTTCCAGTTCCTCCGTGCCGGTCAGGCATCCGCCATGGCGTTCATCCTGTTGTTCATTACGCTGATCTTCACGGCCATTCAGTTCCGTCTCTTCGGCAGGGAGGTGCAATGAGCGCCGACGCAACACTCGCCGGCCATCCGGCAAGGCGATCCTGGCGAGGCGAGCTTTCGCTGCCACGATTGGCGACTCAGGCGATTCTGCTCCTGGCCGTGGCGGTCGCCATAATCCCGGTGATCTGGGCCGTTCTCTCGTCCTTCAAGACGAACGAGACCATCTTTGCCGTGCCGATGCGATGGCTCCCCATGCCGGTGTACTGGAACAACTACCCCGAGGCGTTCGCGGCGGCTCCGTTCGGCCGCTACTTCCTGAACAGCACCATCGTCGCCGTCTCGGTCACGGCCACCACCGTCTTCTTCGGCGCCATGGCGGGCTATGGCTTCAGCAAATTCACCTTTCCTGGCCGCAACCTGCTGTTCGGGTCGATCCTCCTCACGTTCATGATTCCCTTCCCCGTCATCATGATCCCCCTGTTCGTGCTGGTCCGGAACTTTGGCTGGGTCAACACCTACTGGGGGTTGATCATTCCCGGCGCGCTCACCGGGTTCGCCGTCTTCATGATGCGCCAGTTCATCGCGGCGATTCCCAGCGAGCTCTTTGATGCGGCCCGGATCGATGGCGCCGGGGAGATACGCATCTTCTTCACCATGGTCCTGCCACTGGCCCGGCCGGCGCTCGCCACCCTCGGCATCCTCACGTTCCTGGAGAGTTGGAACAACCTGCTCTGGCCGTTGATCGTCATCCAGAGCGACGACATGGAAACGATGCCCCTTGGCCTGACGAATTTCAGCACGCTCTATTCCACGAACTACGCGCAGATGTTGGCGATGTCGGTCATCGCCAGTCTCCCGGTGCTCGCCGTCTTCATCATCGGCCGCCGCCAGATCATCAATAGCCTGATGCTGAGCGGGATGAAGGGTTAAAGCGCCGTGCCCACCTCGTGTCATGCTGAGCGAAGCGAAGCATCTCGGCCGATCACCAGCGCGGTTGCAGGGAACCGAGATTCTTCGCCCTTCGGGCTCAGAATGACACGATTGTGGCGCGCCGAAGTACTGCATCGCGGTGTTTGTCAGAAAGGCAACGAGTGATATGACTGAGCTTGCCCTGACTGGCGGTCCCGCGGTGGCCGCCGATCTCGAGACCCGGACTGGATCGTGGCCCAGGCTCGCCGACGCCAAAGCGGAGGCGCAGGTGCTCGACGTGCTGCGGAGTGGACGGTGGGGGCGGCTCCACCCCGACTCCTATGCCGAACGGTTCGAGAACGCCTTCGCCGCCTACCAGGATGCGCGCCACGGCATCGCCGTGGCCAATGGCACGGTCTCGCTGCAACTCATCCTGCGCACCCTCAATATCGGCATCGGTGATGAGGTCATCGTCCCGGCATTGACCTTCATCGCCACCGCGTCTGCCGTGGCCGAGGTGGGCGCGGTCCCAATCTTCGCCGATATCGAGGCCGAGACCCTCACCATCGACCCGGAATCCGTCGCCGCCGCGATCACGCCCCGCACCCGGGCCATCATCGGCGTCCACTACGGTGGGTTTCCGATCGACTTCGACCGCCTCCTCCCGCTCGCCACCAAGCACGGTCTGTTCTTGATCGAGGATGCTGCGCATGCGCAAGGGAGCGCCTGGCGCGGCATCCGCGTTGGCGCTCTGGGAATCTTCGGCTCCTTCTCGCTCCAGGAGAGCAAAGCGCTCCCCTCGGGCGAGGGGGGCATCATCCTGACCAACGACGATGCGCTGGCGGAGCGGGCCCGCCTTCTGCACAGCATCGGTCGCCGAGCCGACCAGCCGGGTTATCTGCATTATGCGCTCGCCTCCAACTACCGCCTGTCGGAACTCCAGGCAGCACTCCTGCTGGTGCAGCTCGAACATCTTCCCAGTCAAGTCGCGGCGCGGGAAGCGGCGGGGCGCGACCTCGACTCTGCCCTGGCTGAGACGGGGATACTTTTGCCACAACGGCGTGATGAGCGCGTCACCCAGCGTGGTTACTATTTTTCCGTCTATCGGTACCAGCCGGAAGCCATGGACGGTATTCCGCGGGACGCCTTCCTGGCCGCTCTGCAAGCGGAAGGCGTCCCGGCGTCGCGGGCGTACGGGATGCCGGTCTACCGCTATGCCGCTTTTTCTCCCGAAGCGCTGCAATCCTCGCCATTACGAGGGCTGCACAACGTACCCGCCTACCACGAGCTTCATCTGCCGGTGACGGAGCGGGTGAGCACGCAAGAACAGGTGACCATTCCCCACGAAGTGTTGCTCGCCGGTCCCGAGGCCATGCGCCCGATTGCCGACGCCGTGGCCAAGGTCGCCGAGCATCGAGACGAACTGCGCACGTGGTGGGAGTCACGATCGGAACAGCTGTTGCCTGCCTAGTGCTATCTCAGATGACCGCTTGGGGCATGGCTGCGGCGGTAGGGGCACGGCATGCCGTGCCCACGCCACGGAACACGGCGTGCCAGGTCTGGGCCTCGCGCGCAGGGAACGTTGTGCACGGCATGCCGTGCCCTTACCCGCGCCGTCCGCATCCTCCACAGGGTTATCGGATTGAGCACTAGCACGAGGTGAGAGGAGAGGAACGGCATGGCCACGAACTTGCGGGCCGGGGTGGCCCGGGTCACCGTGACTCCGCCAATCGGGATACCGATGATGGGCTTCGCCGGACGAGGTCCGGCCGCGGGCATCCATGACGACCTCACGGCCACCGCCCTCGTGCTGGAGGGGCCTTCGGCCCATCTGGGAGATGACGCCCAGGGCGCGGGCATCAGCCGGCTGGCCATCATTGCCTGCGATCTCCTGTTCCTGAGACCTGAAGAAGTGCGCGCGGTGCGCGCGGCCACGGCTCGGCTCACCGACGTGCCGCCAGAGCACGTGGTGATCGCGTGCAGCCATACCCACTATGGCCCCTTGACGGAGCCCAATCGTGACGAGCAGGCGCCCCAGGTCGAGGCATACCTCGCCAACCTGGTGCACTTGCTCGCGGGCGCCGTGGCCAGCGCCCGCGCCGCGGCTGTGCCCTGCCGAGTTGGCTACGGGCAGGGAGAGGTACGCATCGGCATCAACCGCCGGGAGCGGCTTCCAGACGGGCGGATCATCCTGGGGCAGAACCCGACCGGTCCCGTCGATCCCCTCGTCGCTGTGCTGCGCATCGATGGCGTCGACGGCCGCCCCCTGGCCGCCGTGCTGAACTACGCCTGCCATCCGGTCTCGCTGGGTAGCCAATGCACCGATTTCAGTGCCGATTTCCCCGGCACGGCCCGCCGGCTCGTCGAAGAGCAGACGGGCGCCATGTGCCTGTTTCTTCAGGGAGCCACGGGCGACATCAACCCGCTCCTCATGGGGTGGGACTGGACGCACCTCGCTCGCCTCGGGCTGCCGCTTGGCGCCGAGGCGGTTCGCATCTACTGGAGTACGGCGCCTGGCGATGAGACGACCAACGACGGGCTTGGAGTGGCGTCTTCCCAACTCGCCCTGCCGCCGCTGCTCCCCTCGTCGATTGAAGCAGGCCGTGAGATGGTTGCCACGCTAGAGTCGGAGCGAGAGCGGCTGAGTGCGGGGGGCGATGCGGGTGCGCTGTGGTGGACGGAGACGCGGTTGGAGCGCGCCCGCAAGGGGCTGGAAGCGTTGCAGGGTGGCACGCCAGTCCCGTCCGTTGCGGCCGAGTTGACGGCGATGCGCTTGAGCGACTCGATAGGCGTGGTCACGGCGCCCGGCGAAATCTTCACCGAGATCGGCCAGTCGATCATCGCCCGCTCGCCGTTCCGGTACACGCTGTATGCCACGTACGCCAATGGCACGATCGGCTATGTGCCGACACGCGCCGCCTACGCGGAAGGCAGCTACGAGGTCACCCATGCGTGCCAGGTGGCGCCCGATGCCGGCGAGCAGATCGAGGAAGAGTCACTCCGTCTCCTCCGAACCGTCCACGACCTGACCTGATCGGGATCAAGGGGAGTTTGATGCGCATCCACGATATCCAGGCGGTTGGTTTGGCCGGGGCAACGCCGAAAGGTGGATGGAGCGAAGAGCTTCGTCCGGAGTACACCGTCCACACCCTGGTCATCGTCCGCACCGACGAAGGGCTTACCGGGATCGGCAGCGTTTTCACCAACGCCGGTCTGGTCCGGGCCTCCCTCGCGGTCATGGAGCCGCTCTATGGAGGCGAGAACGCGCTGGAACCAGAGCGGGTCAGCGAAAAACTCCACCAGCACACCTTCTGGCTCGGCCGCGGCGGCAGTCTTACTCACACCATCAGCGGAATCGATATCGCGCTATGGGACATTCTCGGCCAGGCGACGGGGCAACCCGTCGGCCGGCTCCTCGGAGGGCGCTACCGCGAACGTGTCCAGCCGTATGCGTCCCTGCTCATGGACCAACCCGAACCGCTGGCCGAGCACCTGCGCCAGATAGCTGCGCGCGGCTTCCGCGCCTTCAAGATCGGCTGGGGTCCGTTCGGCCGGGTGAGCCACGCGCTTGATGAACGCATCGTCCGCGCCGCCCGCGATGCGGTGGGGCCGGACGCCCGTCTCATGGTCGACGCTGGCGGGAGCGACGCGTTCTGGCCGAACGGACTGAAGTGGGCGCTACGCACAGCGGACATGCTAGCTTCGTATGATGTCGCCTGGTTCGAGGAACCGCTGCGCCCCGACGCATTGGACGATTTTGTCATCCTGCGCCGGCAGTCTCCCGTGCCGATTGCCGGTGGCGAGGTGCTAACCCGGCGCCAGGCGTTCGCGCCCTGGTTGCAGGCCGGCGCCTTCGACATCGTGCAACCGGACGTGACCAAGGTGGGCGGCATCTCCGAGGTGCGGCGCATCGGCTGGATGGCCCAGGAGCACGGCGCCCGCTTCATCCCCCACGGCTGGAACACGGCCATCGGGCTCACCGCGGATCTGCACCTGGCCTCGGCGTTTCCGGACACGGACCTCGTGGAATACATCGACGGCTCCCCATACGTCGACGAGATCGTGGCAGAACCGTGGCGCCTCGACGCGGAGGGTATGCTGTCCATCCCGGACACCCCGGGGCTGGGCATTCGACTCGATATGGAGACCGTCGCGCGTTTCAGTGACGTGCCGCTGGCGTGATCCGGTCTGGATCGCGCCGAGCGGCGCGGCGGGTGGAGTTCGGCTCGATGGCCGCCCTGGAGGGAACGACGTGATCTTCAACAGTCCGGAACGGATCGCCGCGCTCACCCCGCTGAATCTCCACGAACGCTTTCCCGATGGCCGTCCCCGCGTCCCCGACGACATCCTGGAGCGCATGCACCACGTCACCAATGACGAGGCCTGGGGGGTCGTGGAGCGCGGGCATGGCTACCACTTCCAGTTCGAAGGCAACTGGCTCAATCTGCACCCGGATCGTGTGCTTGTCGGCCGCGCGGTGACGGTGCGCATGGTGCCGCTGCGCCACGATCTGCAAGGCGTGGTGGAAAGCGAAGGGACGCGCGACGGCCGCAGCGGCGGCCAGAACACCTGGGTCATCGATACGTTGCAGCCTGGCGACGTCCTCGTCGTCGACCTCTTCGGCAAAATCGAGGACGGCACCTTCATCGGGGACAATCTCGGCACCGCCATCGCCGCCCGCGCCGGCACCGGTCTGGTGGTCGACGGCGGTATCCGCGACCTAGAGCGCGTCTACCAGCTCCCCGACTTCAACGTCTTCTGCCGCGGCGTCCACCCCTCCGCCATCCTCGATGTGACCCTGGCCGAGGTGAACGGCCCCATCCGCATTGGCAACGCCACCGTCATGCCCGGCGACGTCGTCCTCGGCGCCCGCGAAGGGGTTTCGTTCATCCCGCCGCACCTGGCCGAAGAAGTCGTGACTCGCTCCGAAGACGTGCGCCAGCGCGACGTGTTCGGCAAGAGCCGCATTGCCGACGGCATCTACACCTCCGGCCAGATCGATGTCTCCGTCTGGGCAGACGAGATCGAGACGGACTACATCGGGTGGTGCGAGGAGCAGGGGGTGGAGGCGAATCCGCGGCGGTAGACGCCTCAAGAAGTCGGCCGCTGCTAGACTTTGCACTGGCTTGGTCACAACCTTCCGGAGCAATGAGTCACCATGGCCGCGACCCGAACGACGACCAGAACCATCACCATCGAGCTGCCAAACGACCTTGTGGCGGCGCTCGACTCGTTGGAGGGTATCGAGGACCGGGCCTGGCAAGCGCTCGTGCTCGACTTGTTGCGCGATGCCCAGATCTCCCAGGGCAAAGCGGCTCGGCTGCTCGGCGTCACGCGATACGACATCCTGGACTTGATGGCCAAGCACCACATCCTATCGGGACCCTTAACCGCTGAGGAGATGCGGCAAGATATCGAGAATGCCAAACTAGGGAGCCGCCCGCCGAATACCGATGCCGGCGGTTAGCAACTGCAGCCCGCTGATTTTCTACGCGGTTGTTGGCAGGCTCGAACTCCTGCACGAAACGTACGGAGTGATCCTGATCCCACCCGCGGTGTGGCGGGAAGCGGTTGAGGTGAGCCGTGACCGTCCGGGAGCGGACGAGATTCGTCGTGCGCCGTGGATTCGCCATCAGCCACCAGTGGATCGGGACATGTCATCGCCGCTATTGGTCGGTCTTGACGCTGGTGAGGCTGAGGCGATTGCCGTCGCCATTCCCATTCGGCCACGGATCCCGATAATCTTTGATGATCTCATTGCGCGGCGGGCAACCGAGCGAATGGGTCTCGCGGTCACCGGGTCAGCAGGCGTTCTCGTGCAAGCCAAGAGCCTTGGAGTCATTGCAAAGGTCCGCCCCATTCTTCAAGAGCTTCGCGCAGCCGGCCTTTACCTGAGCGACTCGGCGGCCAGGACGGCTCTGGAACTCGCCAACGAGCGCTGACACAGCCTGGATCGACACAAGCGTCCTCATACCCCGCGGCCAGATCGACGTTTCCGTCTGGGCCGCCGAGATCGAGGCGGATTACGCGAGCTGGCGCCAGGAGCAGGGAGCGGAGGCGAATCCGCGGCGGTAGACGCCGCAGAGATGCTGCCGCTGCTAAACTTCGGCATGACTCAGCCCCATCTGCTTCGGAGCCGGAAATCGCCATGTCAGCAACACGAACAGCCACGCGAACCATCACCATCGAGCTACCAGACGCGCTAGTTTCCGCCCTCGACTCGCTCGATGGCATCGAGGATCGGGCGTGGAAAGCGCTCGTACTCGATCTCCTGCGCGATGCCCAAATCTCCCAGGGCAAAGCCGCGAGCCTCCTTGGCGTGACCCGCTACGACATCCTGGACCTCATGGCATCGCATTACATTCCTTCGGGACCGCGCACACCCGAAGAGGTAGACCAAGAAATCGAATCCGCAATGCGGTATTTGCAGTCTGCCTCACGCAATGGCGGCGGTTAGCGAAAGCAGTCCCCTCATCCTCTTTGCCCGGATCGGACGGCTCGATCTCATTCGAGCGGTCCTCGACGAGCTTCTTGTGCCGCCTACGGTATGGCGCGAACTGGTCACGGACGGGGCTGGGCGAGCGGGAGCATGGGAAACCGAGCACGCGGACTGGATCCACCGGCACCCGCCACCCGATACAGCACGCCTGGACCACCTCGCCGCTCTTCACCCCGGCGAGGCAGAGGCGATTGCGTTGGCGGCTTCCCAAGCTCCTCCGCTCGCCGTCCTGCTTGACGACGGTCCTGCGCGACGGGTCGTTCGCGCTATGAAGTTGGTCGTGATTGGCAGCGGCGGGCTGCTTGTCTTGGCCAAGAACCGAGGACATCTTCCCTTGGTTGAACGCATTCTGTCGGAACTGCAATCCGCCGGTCTCTTCCTTTCGAGTTCCGTGGCCAGGAGAATTTTGGAGCGCGCCGGCGAGCAATAGCATCACGCCCCAACCCGTCCTTCAGCTCGATGCCTCACCCGCCATTCTCCGGTGGTGACTTCTGTGGAAGCGATCGAGAATCCAGCGGCAACGCGATGTTGAATGCACTCCCCTGCCCCAATTCCGACTCCGCCCAGATGCGCCCGCCATGGGCGGCAACCAGCATCCGGCTGATGTACAGCCCCAGCCCCAGCCCCCAGGCACCGGTCGTTTCCGCTTGATAGAACCGCTCGAACAGGCGAGGAAGGTGCCTGGGGTCGATCCCGGGCCCCGTGTCGCTCACGGAAAGCCGCGCCTCGCCGTTGTCAACCGCCACCCGCACCACCACTTCCCCACCCTCGGGCGCGTGCTTGATAGCGTTCCCGAGCACATTCTCCAGCACCTGACCCAAACGAACGCGATCCCACGAACCGGTAATGGTGCCCCCCGGCGCATCGACCAGGATCGTGTGCCGCGCGCTCAATTCCTGCGCGGTGGCGACTGCCTCACGGGCCAGTGCGACCAGATCGATTGGTTCACGCTGCAGGACGTGGAGGCCCTCTTCCAGCCGAATCGCGTCGGCGAGGTCGTCGATCAGGCGCGCCATGCGATCCGTTTGGGCCAGGATCACGTCGATCGCTTCTTGCTGGTACGCTCCTCGCCGCCGCAAAAGCTGGGCGCGCGCGCGCAGCACGGTCAAGGGCGAGCGCAGGTCGTGGGCGACCATCGCCACGAAGTCGCGCTGCATCGTCTCCAGCCGCTTGCGCTCGGTCACGTCGCGCGCGGTGGTCGCCGCCCCCACCGGGATGCCAGCGGCATCGACGATCGGCGACGTACCGACCGAGACATCGATGCGCCTTCCATCCTTGGTCAGGCGAACGGTGTCTTCGTACTGCACCCGCTCTCCGTGGTGCAGCCGCTCCAGGATTTCCCAAAGCTCGTCCGTCCGATCCGGCGGGTAAATGCGCAATACCGACTGTCCGACCATCTCGTGCGCGCTGTAGCCATACAATCGCTCGGCACCGGGGTTCCAACTCGTGACGATGCCGTCCAATGTCTTGCCGATGACGGCGTCGTCGGTCGCCTCGATGATGGCTGCCAGACGCTGGCGATCCTCGTCGGCGCGGCGGCGCTCGGTAATGTCTCGCAGCACGGAAAGGAAAACCGTGCCGGTCGGCAGTTCCACCGCCGTCGTCCGCGCTTCCACCGGCACGATCGCACCGCCCTTGTGCCGGAGCTCCAGCTCGCCCCGCCACCCGCTTTGCCAGAAACCCCGCGGGGACGCGTCGTCGCTCGCCGCACCGGCCGCTGCGGCGACGACAGCTCCGAGTTTCAAACCAACGAGCTGATCCCGAGAGTACCCAAGTAGATCGGAAGCGGCGTCATTGCCATCCTGGCAGACACCTTCGGCGTTGGCCACCACAATGGCGTCGGCCACCCCGGCGAAGAGCCCGCGGTACCGGGCCTCGGCCGCCTGCGCCTCGGAATAGAGCCGGGCGTTGTCGATGGCCAGGGCCGCCCGCTGCACCAGTTCTTCGGCCAGCGCGAGATCGGCCGGACCGTAGGAGCGATCGTCTCCGGCGAGGACCAGGGTGATCGCGCCCAGCGTCCGGCCACGCGCCAGCAAGGGCAACACCATCTCGGCGCTGAATCCGAGGCGACGCAGCAGGGCCAGATGCTCGGGATCACGCGCCTCGGCGACGAACCGGTCCGCGGCGATGGCCGGGTCGATCCAGGCGCGGCCGTCGCGAAGCACCTGCCAGATCCTGTGCGGCTGGCCCGGCGAGAGCACCGGATAGCGGCACATCAGCTCCGCCGCAACCTCGGCCAGCGCCGGATCGCGATGCACGATCGCCAGCCGGTGCAAACAGCCGTCGTCGCCGAGGAGATCGACCACGCACCAATCCGCGAGCGTCGGCACTGTCAGGCGCGCCACACGCTCCAGCTCGGTCTCGTAGTCGAGCGACGCCGCCAGAATCTCTCCGGCCTCGGCGAGGAACCGCAGACGCACGTCCTGCGGCGCCGGCATCGCGGCTTCGTGGTTGGTTGTCGCGGCGTGCGGTTCGCTCACCCACCCCTCCGGCTGGCAGACCTTCCCAACCGAGAGCAACCACCGGAGTGCGCAAACGGAGTCTGGCGCATCGGCGGAGTGCGCCATCATCGTAGTGGATCGTGGGTCTTTTCGCTCTGCCGTTTCGACCGAGTCGGTGGTGCCCGGTCAGGGCGCATCCCCAAAGAACGACGTCCCCGGCTTCAGGTGCGCCCGCGCCACATCTTCATTCAAGGTCATCCCATGCCCTGGCGCGTCCCCCAGCAGGATGTACCCGTCGCGGATCGGCGGCTCCCCGTCGACCAGATCGTTCCACCACGGCACGTCGTGGGCGTGGAACTCGATGACGAGGAAATTCGGAATAGAGGCGCAGACATGGGCCGCGGCCACGGTGCCGATGGGACTGGAGACGTTGTGGGGGGCCAGGTTGATGTAGTAGGTGTCGGCCATGTCGGCCACCTTGCGCGCCTCCATCAGCCCGCCCATCTTGGGGATGTCTGGGGCAATGATGTCGGCGGCCTGCTTCTCGATCAGCTCGCGGTAGCCGTGCTTGCGGTAGAGGTTTTCCCCGGTGCAGATGGGGACGCGCGTGTTCGCCGTCACCTTCGCCTGGGCGTCGACGTTCTCCGGCGGCACCGGGTCTTCCAGCCAGAGCAGATCATACGGCTCCAGATCCCACGCCAGCTTGAGCACGTCGTTGACGGCGAACTTCCAGTGGCAGTCCATGGCCACCAGAATGTCCGGCCCCACCGCCTCCCGCACCGCCTCGACCACGGCCACCATCCAGCGCCGCTCGGCGGTGCCGATGGTGCGGTTGAACGGCTCGAACCACTGCCGGCGCGGGTGGAGATCTTCGGAGATGTCGGCGGTGAAGGGGTTGCGCGTGTCGAGGTCGAACTTGATGGCGGTGAATCCGGCGTCCACCACCTCGCGCGCCCGCTCGGCGTAATCGGCCGGTTCCGGCGATTTCCCCGCGTGACAATCGGCGTAGACGCGGACGCGGTCGCGGAACCGCCCCCCGAAGAGGTTGTAGATGGGAGCATTCAGCGCCCGCCCGACCAGATCCCACAGCGCGATCTCGATGCCGCTAATGGCCGTCACCGTCGCCCCCGCCAGGGAGCCTTCGCCGGAGAGACAGCGGATCATCAAGTCGTAGAGCTTGTTGATGTTGTGCGGGTTCTCCCCGATGATGACCTGGCTGGCCTTGTGCACCAGCTCGGCCACGCCGACACCCCAGTACGCCTCCCCCAGCCCCGTGATCCCCTCGTCCGTCTCGACCTTGACCAGCACCCAGGGAAAGTTCCCCTGCACCACCGCCGTACTCACCCGCGTGATCTTCATGAATTCCCCGTCCCTCCAAACAGTCGCTGACCCGACTTCCCAAACGCCCCTCATCCCCAACCCTTCTCCCCGTGCGCGGGGAGAAGGGAGAACGACACCCTACCGGCGGCACGGAAAGCCCCTCTCCCTGCGCGCAGGGAGAGGGGTTGGGGTGAGGGTTTTTTACACCGTCGCCGCCTCCCGCCGTGCTCCCACCCGCGCCAAGCCGGTATCTTCCAGCGCCAACTCCGTCTCCGCGTCGAACAGGTGCAGATGGTCCTGATCGAACATGACCCAGATCGGCGCGTCCGGCGCGGCCCGGAAATCGGCGTGGTCGCTGGCAACGAAGAGGTGATCGCCGAGCTTGAGG
Organism: uncultured Chloroflexia bacterium; assembly: GCA_963762985.1. GTDB lineage: Bacteria > Chloroflexota > Chloroflexia > Thermomicrobiales > UBA6265 > JACCXM01. The sequence continues at coordinate 118,166 of CAVXMK010000015.1, read as the reverse complement.
TGAACGAAGGTGAGGTCGCCCGTCGGTTCTACGGTGTAAACGCGGCCTTCCATCCAGTCTGGTTGCGGCGTCAGCGAGAGCCGCACATGGCCGTGGCGGATACCGGCGATCACCTGGCCGCTGCTGGCCAATGCACGGCGCGCCGGCCCCGCCTCCAACGGCAAGATCCAACCGCCCTCGCCAGCGATGACGGCCTGCCCATCCCGCGTGGTCACGTCGCCCCACAGCAGGTTCATTGCTGGGCTGCCGATGAATCCGGCGACGAAGGTATTGACCGGGCGGTTGTAGATTTCGTCGGGCGTGGCGTACTGCTGCAGCACGCCGAGATGCATGACCGCGATGCGATCGGCCATGGTCACCGCTTCGAGCTGGTCGTGCGTCACATAGATGACCGTGGCGTGCAGCTCCAGGTGAAACCGCTTCAGTTCGGCGCGCATCTGCACGCGCAGCTTGGCGTCCAGGTTGGAGAGGGGCTCGTCCATCAGGAACGCCTGCGGGTTGCGCACCAGCGCCCGGCCGAGAGCGACGCGCTGCTGCTGCCCACCCGAAAGCTGCCGCGGGTGGCGATCAAGCAGATGGTCGATGCTGAGCACGTTGGCGGTGCGATTGACCTGCTCATCGAGGGCTGACTTGCTTACCTTGCGCATACGCAGCGGAAAGGCCAGGTTTTCAAACACTGTCTTATTGGGGTAGAGCGCGTAGTTCTGAAAGACCATTGCCAGATCGCGGTCCTTGGGATCGAGGTTATTGATGGCCCGGTCACCGAGCAGGATTTCCCCCGAGGTGATGTCGATCAGCCCCGCGATCAGATTGAGCGTGGTCGTCTTACCGCACCCGGACGGCCCAACTAGCGCCACGAACTCGCCGTCGGCGACGTCCAGTGAGACGCGATCGACCGCGACGACATCGCCGTAGGTCTTGCTCACCTCGCGCAGCGTCACGCCTGCCATGCTCGTCTCCCTTCGTTAGCGTTGTGCGACGCGCGCCGATGACGGTGTCAACGACCGGATGCGGCGGCCATGAGCGGAATCGTCGATCAGGGTCGCCAGGCGCCGCTCACGCGTCTCTTCGCGCTTGGCGCTGACAACCCACCAGATCGCGGCCTTGCGGTACGACGGTGGTTGCGACTGGAAGAACTCCCATGCCGGCGCGTTCGCCCGAAATGTCTCGCACTGGGCGTCTCCAAGCTCGACGGGCTCGCGTTGCTCGAATGAATAGGTGTTGGAGCGATCCTCGGTGCGCGCCGCAAAGGCAGCACTCCCCGCGGGATGCATCACCCCCTGCTCCTGAAGTTCCCGCGCCCGCTTGATGTTGACCGCGCTCCAGGTGCTGCGCGCCTGGCGCGGCGTGAAGCGGATCGTATAACTCGTTGCGCCGAGCGAGCGGCGCACGCCGTCGATCCATCCGAAGCAGAGCGCCTGATCCACGGATTCGGGCCAGGTAATGCTTGGCAGCCCGGACCCCTTCTTGTGGAACCCGACCAGCAACTCCGACGTCGTGTCGTGGTGCGCTTCCAGCCACGCCCGAAACTCGGCCGGCGTGGCGAAGAACGTCGGCGCGGTCGGTTCGTCCACCGGCATGTCAGTGCTTGACCGCGCCTTCGGTCAGGGCGCGCACGAAGTGACGCTGCAAGACCAGGAAAAGCACCACCACCGGCACGCTCATGATGAACGAGGCCGCCATCAGCCCCGGCCAGTTGGAGGCGTACTCGGTGAAGAATTTTTCCAGCCCGACGGGCATGGTCATTAACTGCTGAGAGTTGATGAACGTCCGCGCGTAGACGTACTCGTTCCAACCCTGGATGAAGGCGTAGATCGCCGTGGCCACCAGACCCGGCGTGGAGAGCGGCAGGATGATCTTCCAGAACGCCTGGAAGCGGGTCGCGCCGTCGATGCGCGCCGCCCGCTCCAACTCGGCCGGGATGTTGTCGTAGAAGCCTTTCAGCAACCAGATCGAGAGCGGCAGACCGAAGGTCAAGTACGTCAGGATCAGCGAAAAGTGGGTATCGATCAATCCGAAGAACTTCATCAGGATGAAGAGCGGGATCAGGAAGACGACTACCGGGAACATGTTGCGTACCAGCACCGAGAAGAAGAGCGGTTCCCGGCCGGGAAAACTGAAGCGCGAAAAGGCGTAGGCCGCGGGAACCGCGACCAGCACCCCGAGCACCGTGGTCGCGGAGGAGACCCAGATGCTGTTTCGCAGATATCCCAGGAATTGCTGGCCCGTCGCGTTTGCCGGCGAAAGGAGCGTCGTGTACTGCTGGAACGTCGGTTCGGCCGGAATCCACTGCGGTGGTTGCTGGATGGCCGCGAACTCCGTCTTGATCGAGGTCGAAACCATCCAGAGCATCGGCAACGCGGTGAAGGCGATCAGGAACGCCAGGAAAAGCCAACGCGCCAGACCAAGCACCGACAATCCGCGGCGCGTGCTTGCCATGGCCGCTATCCCTCCCGCCGCGGCGCGTTGGCCGTCAGCGATTTCACATAGAAATAGCCAAGAGCCAGCATGATGATGAACAGGATCACCGAGAAGGCCGACGCCATTCCGTACTGCAGGGTGCGGAAGGCGATGTTGTAGATCTCCGTGATCCAGAGTTGCGAGGCATTCGCCGGCCCGCCGCCGGTCATCAGCCAGACGAGCGTGAACGAGTTGAGGTTGATCACGAAGAGCAGCAGCGTCGTGATCAGGATGACGCCCCGCAAATGCGGCAGCGTGACATGTCGAAACTGGTTCCAGGTGCTGGCGCCGTCGATGCGGGCGGCGCGCAAGAGCCCCTCCGGCACCGTCTGCAACCCCGCCGTGAGCATGACCATCACGAACGGGAACTCTTTCCAGACGTTGACCGCGATCAGCGTCGGCATCACATTCGTCTTGGAATCGAGCAGCACCAGGGGCCGGTCGATGAGGCCCCAGGAGATCAGCATGCCGCTGACCAGTCCGTAGTCGCTGTGCAGAATCCAGCGCCAGACGTACGCGGCGGCAACCGCCGAAATCACCCACGGAATCAGCAGGATGGCCCGCACCACACCGCGGCCGGGAAACGGATTGTGCAAGGCCAGGGCGGCGCCAAACCCGAGTATGAAGGCGAAGAGCGTCGAACCGATGGTCCAGTACACGGTGTTCAGCGTGACCCGCCAGAAGCGCGGGTCGCTCAGGATGTCCCGATAGTTCTGCACCCCGTTGAAGACCCAGTCGCCAGAGCGGGGCGGGGTGGCGTGGAACGACAGCCACACGGTGTAGACCAGGGGGTAGCCGATGACGAGGAGCATGACCAGGAGCGAGGGCAGGACGTAGAGGTAGTCGGCCCAGTGCCGGCTGATGCGGCGCGAGAGCGTCTCCCGCACCGGCGCAGCAACCGCTTCGCGCCGCGGCGATAAGGCTGGGGCTTCGGCAATAGCCATCTGTGCGAGTTGCTCCTACGGAGACAAGCCCCCTTGTAGCCGGTCCTCCTCCCCGTGCGCGGGGAGGAGGAGCCCCTCTCCCATCGCAATGGGAGAGGGGTTGGGGTGAGGGTCCGTTATCGGGACGCGATCAGCGCGTTGATCCGCTCTGCCGCGTCGTTGGCCGCCTCTTCGACCGTCATCGACTCGGTCAGCGCGTTCTGCAGCATCTCCGGGATGATGATGTTCATCACTTCCGTCGATTCCGGCACCACCGGGAAGGGGATGCCGTAGGGCAGCATCGCTGTCGTCACCTCGAGGAAGGCGATCTCCTCCAGTTTCTGCGCCATCCACTCCGTCTCGAAACCGACCAGGTTGGACGGGTTGGAGCCGGCCCAGTTCAACTTGAGCGACCACTCCGGACCGGTCAGCGCCGCCATGAGCGCTCGCGTCGCGTCGCGGTTCACCTCCGAGCCATGCGCGGCATCGGTGAAGATGTGAGCATTCGACCCGCCGAAGACGACCGCCCGCTTCGCCGGTCCCTCGGGGATCAACCCGTAGGCCATGTTGGCGACGATCTGGTCCGCCCGCTCCTTGTCGGCACCCGTCGCTGCCGCCGCGCGGTCCGTCATCGCAACGTACTCGCTGGGGTGGCTGATCATCATCGCGATCTCGCCGGCGATGAACAGATCCTGGTTCTCCGTCTGGGTGTTGGTCAGGGCCGAGGTCGGTACCGAGCGGTCGCGGACGTACATGTCGTAGTACGTCTGCAACGCCGCGATCCCCTCCGGGGTGTTGATCATCGTCGTATCGTAGGTCGGCGTGTCTTCGCCCTCGTCCAGCGCACTGGCGCCGTAGGCCCAGACCACCGGCATGAAGCGGAACGGGGTGTTGCCGGCATTGACCTTGGCCACCATGCCGTAGCCGTTCTTGCCGGTCTCCTGCTTGATCTGGTTGGAGTAGGCGACCACGTCGTCCCACGTGGCCGGCGCCGATTCGGGATCGAGCCCGGCGTCGGCGAAGAGCTGCTTGTTCCAGATGAAGGCCATCGTCTCGTTGTTGGTCGGCACGCCGTACATGGTGCCGTCCCACATCACCGACTTGATCGCGCCCGGCCAGAACTGATCTTCGGTCCAGCCGAACTCCTCGAGCGTCACTTCAGCCAGATCGCCGCGGGCCGCGAACTCGACGCCCCACAGGATCGGCATCTTGGCCATGTCCGGCGCGGCGGCGCCGGCGGCGGCCGTGCGCACCTTGTCGAGCATGTCGTTGTATCCGAGATTCTGGTTGTCGAGAGTGATGTTCGGATAGTAGAGCGCCCAGGTGTCGAGGAATTCCTGGTACAGATCCTTATCGATCTGCGCCGAGGCCTCGGTCGGTCCTACGTTCCAGTACTGGATCGTGCCTTCCGTCGACTCCGGCACCAACTCGTGCAGTTGCGCGGCGGTATCGACCTCAGTGGTGCCCGCCAGCGCCCGCACCGTCTCGGGATTCCAGTTTTCGGCGGTAATGCCGGTTTTTGAATCCTGGAGGTAGGCCAGCGCCTGGTTCCGGCTGATGATGCCGGCGGCGACGGCGCCACCCAGGAAACCGATCAGACGGCGGCGATTGATGACGTGGGGATTCCGCGTCGGTTGGTACAACATCGCTGCTGCTTCCTTTCTCGCTCGGCGACGAACGAACACGGATTGCGGGTTCGCCACGGCCAGCGCCCTTCTCCGCCGAGGGGATGGCGATGGCGCCATTCACGGTCCCGTTTCGACCTGAACTGACCTCCCTGCCGCTTCGGCATGTTACAGATGGAGACAATCCGACCCGCGTGGGTGGGATCATTCAAGCAGGCTGACGCAAACGTTGTCAACGCCCAAAAGCCGCCGTCGCGAGTTCGAGGTGATCAGTCATCTGCACGCACCGCCAGGGTCATGAGATCGGCCGGGCGCTGCATCGGATTCGCGATTGAGGATTCCGCCCCGACGGGCAGCAAGACCACGCCGCCGGCGGTCACCTCCCGCGTCACACCGATCCTGATCGGCTCCAGCGACCCGGGCATGGAGTACGGCGCTGAAGCAGCCGCCCGCGCCGCGAAGACCTCACCCGACATTGGTTGGAGTGCAACCGTGCCGGCGCCCACGCGAGCCAGCGTCAGCCCAACGCTCAGGTCCGCGGGCAACCGAGCCCGATTCCCCAACCGGACCCGCTCCAACGTCACGCTGACGCGACCCGCTGGCGCCTCCGCCGCGCTGGCGCTGGCCAGAAGTTGAAAGCTGATCCCCTCTTCCGTCGTGAAGGCCCGCGCGATCGGCCTGGGCTCCTCGTGATAGACCACCACGTCCAGCGCCACGACGGATCGAACGCCAGGGTTGCGCACGCTCGTCACCCCGCGCGACCCGAAAGTGATGGTCGTCCCCGCGGGAACGAAAAGTTCGTCGTTCGGCTCAGGCTCCGGGACCAGGGCCGACAGCTCGCGCGAGTTCAGCGCCTCATCCGCGGCAGCGGTCACCGCGACTGCGAGCACCCCTGACTCGACCGCGATCATGCGTGCGCCCCGTGGAATCGCCGCCTGAGCCACTGCGCCAGGCAGCAGCACGACCCTGGCCATACCGAGGGTGAGGGGCGGCGTCAGCCCGTCGACGCGCTCGACCACCGCGATCTGCTCCCGCTGGACATCGGCGGCCAGCACCGACCCGCCGCCGCCGAAGCCCCACGTCTGCACGAGGTGCGACAACGGCAGGGCCAGGATGACGCGACGCGAAATGGGGAGGCGACGATGGCTGATGCCGCGCATGATTGGTCTCCGCTCACCCGAAGCGCCTGACTGGTTCATCATATCCGGATGTTCGCCGGAAACCTAGTGCCGGCCGCTGAGGAATTGGAGGAATGCGTGCCTGAGTCAGGGTCCGTCCAGGAGTATCCAACCCCGTTGCTGCCCCCGCCGTGGGGCGACGGGAACGCGCCGGGTCCGCGCATCCACGACGTCCGGGTAATCCTGACCGCTCCGGAAGGGACCAGGCTGGTCGTCGTCAAGATCGAAACCGACGAACCGGAGCTGTACGGGCTTGGTTGCGCCACCTTCACCCAGCGCCCGCTCGCCGTGGCGACCGCGATCGAGGAGTATGTCCGGCCGCAAGTCATCGGCCGTGCGGTCCACGACATCGAAGACCTCTGGTCGATGCTGGCCGTCAGCTCTTACTGGCGCAGCGGGCCGGTGCTCAACAACGCCATGTCCGGCCTCGACATGGCGTTGTGGGACATCAAGGGCAAGCTGGCCGGGATGCCACTGTACGACCTCCTCGGCGGCCGCTGCCGCACCGCGGCCACGGTCTACGTCCACGCCTCCGGCCGCGATCCGTCCGAGGTGGAGGACGAGGCCCGCGCCTTCATCGCGCAGGGGTTCACCCATGTCCGCTGCCAGGTCGCCGTGCCGGGGTTGTCCACCTACGGCGTGGCCGGTGCCCTGGACAGCGAGGAGCCACATCCGTACCACCTCCGGCTGCGCCAGGAGTCATGGGACCCCGCGGCATACGCCCGGGCCATCCCCGCGCTGTTCGAGCATCTGCGCCTCGCGCTGGGCGACGAGGTCGAGCTGCTGCACGACATCCACGAGCGAGTGCCGCCCATCACCGCTATCGGCATGGCGCGGGCGCTGGAGCCGTATCGTCTCTTCTTCCTCGAAGACCCGCTGGCGCCGGAGGACAACGGCTACTTCCCGCTGTTGCGGCAGCAGTCCTCGATCCCCCTGGCCATGGGCGAGCTCTACGTCAACGTCAGCGAATATCTGCCGCTCATCCAGGATCGCCTCATCGACTTCATCCGCGTCCATCTCTCCGACATCGGCGGTATCACCCCGGCCCGCAAGCTGGCGGCGCTGTGCGAGTTCTTCGGGGTGCGCACGGCCTGGCACGGCCCCGGCGACGTCTCACCCGTCGGCCACGCGGCGAACCTGCACCTCGACCTGGCCGTGCCGAACTTTGGCATCCAGGAGGCGCACCGCTTCAGCGAGGCGTGCCATGAGGTCTTCCCCGGCACGCCCGAAATCCGCGCCGGCATGATGTGGCCGAACGACCGCCCGGGTCTGGGCATCGACATCGACGAAACCCTGGCCGCCCGCTACCCCTACCCGGACCACCCGCTCAACGGTGCCTGGCCGCCGGTGCGGCTACGGGACGGGACGGTGCAGCGGCCATAGTTCGGACGGATGCTATGAATCCTGTTCTTCGATTCAGCAACCCTGGAAACGACACGAAATGACCATTGATCTAACCCGCCCGACGAGAGCCTATGCTGGTGGGAGCCGCCACGCTGGCGGGTGGCGGCCTGGTTGCCGATCCCGGAATGGAGGACGCCATGGCTTCGACCCAGCCCGAGGTGAGAGCGCTACTAGACCGTTGGTCAGAAGCCGCTCGGACCAAGGACATAGAGCGACTCATGGCCCTGTATGCGCCCGACATTGTGTATTTCGACGTGGTCCCTCCGCTCCACTACACCGGCTCTGCCGCGGTCCGGGGGAATTTCCTGCGGTGGTTTGATAGCTGGGAGAGCGCCATCGGCCAGGACATCCGCGACCTGAAGATATTGGCGAACGGGGATATCGCCGTCGCGTCGATGCTGATCCGCGCCAGCGGAACCCTGAAGAGCGGGCGCGAGGTCGGATACTGGGTCCGCGCGACCGTGTGCTGCCAACGGTCAGATCGCCGGTGGTTGATTACGCACGAACATGTTTCCCTGCCCATCGATGTTGCGAGCGGGAATGCGGTCATGGACCTGGTGCCCTGACCGATCGGCAGATGGATGCGGCGCAGAGTGTGTCTGATTGCGCGTGACATGATCTGTAAGGGTTATCGTAGGGCCGAGAAAGGGTCAGCCGGTTGAAAAAAACCGGTTCGGGGAGCTCAGACCTGCCGGTAGTACAGACGTGGCTTCCAGCGGATCGATGACTTGTGGTGGGCAATCAGGTGGTCGATGGCCGTGCGCCCGTAGATGAACCCGTAGGTGGCGACCGCCTCCTCCACCGACCCGTAGTCCTCCTCGATCTCGAAGTCCCAGTATGTAAATCCGAGCCGCTCCATGTACCCATCCCCGTTGCGCCCGCCTTCGTCGAGCTCGGGCAGCAAAAGCGCCGTGAGTTCTCCCGCACCCCACCCCGGGGCATAGCCGTTGGCAACGATGTAGCCGCCGGGGCGGAGGACGCGCTGCGCTTCGGCGATGTATCGCTCGCCAAGCTCCCGGCCTTCGTCGCCGAGCGTGGGGAAGTGCCACGGGAACGACCAGAAGCTGACCAGGGCGTCGACCGACTTGGTCGCGAAGGGCAAGTCGGGCGCCGCGGCGTCGACGAAGGCGACATTGGAAAGGCCGAGCGCGCGTAGCCTGTTCTCCGCGAATGTGCGCATCGGCTCCCAAGGCTCGAGACCGACGTCGAAGCGGGCGTGCCTGGCGAGCGCGAAGGTCGACTTGCCGGTACCGGAGCCGGCGTCGATGACGACCTTGCCGGTGAAGTCGACCAGTCCGTGGGCCGCGGCCACCACGGGCGGGGTAGAGATGGCGAAGCGGTCGTAGATATCGGGGTACTCGAGGTAGAAGCGATCCCAGTCGTTGTCGATCGTCTCCGGGATCTCGGCGCGACCGCGTGGCGCGGCATCGTCACTGGGGATCATCGCGCCACAGTATGGCACCGGAAGCGAGGTGGGGCTGGTCTGGGTGCAGCACGCTTCTTCGACGCGACCAAGGTCCGGGCCGACGCCGCTATTGACTCCCTCGTACCCCGCTTCTCTAACGTGGCATGCTGCAAGTGAACGGAGTGAAGCATCTCGGTTCGAGGCCGCACTCTTTCGCGGACGCCGAGATTCTTCGCCTTCGGCTTCAGAATGACACAACAGAGGCATGCCGCTGGAGCCGACGCAAACATGACTGTGTCGGCTAGGAGAGGAGATCGGTGTCGTGTCGCACGGCAAAAGTGCAGCGTCCTTGCCGTACGCACGCCCATAGCAAAACGCCGACAAGTCCGGACCGAAGTCCACACCCGTCGGCGTTTGCTGCCCATCCGCCTCGGGGATTGCTCCCCTCCGCGTCTGGTGTACGTACACATTACACCCGCCGTGCCCGGCTGTCAATACCCATTTCAAGATTCGGCCGCGCGGCGTGCGACACTGCTCCCATGCACCACGATGGGGCCCCGACCGTCAGTCCTGCTTCGCAAACGCTTGCCGTTCCCGAACCGCCTCCCGCCGATGCATTGGCCGAGGTCGCCCAGGTTGCCCTGAAGCTCGGCTTCACGGCTTTCGGGGGACCGGCCGCGCACATCGCCATGCTGCGCGAGGAAGTTGTCAGCCGCCGCAAGTGGCTGACGGACGAGTACTTCCTCGACCTGATCGGCGCCACCAATCTCATTCCCGGGCCGAACTCGACCGAGATGGTCATCCACGTCGGCTACCTGCGCGCGGGGTGGCGCGGGTTGATCGTGGCCGGGGCGCTGTTCATCCTGCCGGCCGCCGCCATGGTGCTGGCGCTCGCCTGGGCCTATGTCCAATACGGCGCGACCCCCGCCGGGGGGGCACTGCTCTACGGCATCAAACCGGTCGTGATTGCGGTCGTCGCCCAGGCTTTGTGGGGCTTGGGCCACACTGCCGTCAAGGGGCCATTCCTCCTGGCCATTGGGGTTGCAGCCGCGGCGCTCTACCTGCTGGGGTTCAACGAATTGGCCATCCTGTTCGGCGGCGCGCTCTTGGTGCTTCTGGTTCGCGCCGCACAGACGGGTCTTGCCGGTCGATCCGGACTGTCTGCGCTGATACCCGTCGGCGCGCTGCCCCTCTCCGCCCTACCCGCCGTCCTGCTCCAGACGGCCCAGATTCCGGTCAGCCTGACCACGCTCTTTCTGACGTTCCTCAAGATCGGTGCAGTCTTGTACGGCGGCGGCTACGTGCTTCTCGCGTTCCTGCGCAGCGAACTCGTCGAGCGCCTCGGTTGGCTGACCGATCAGCAACTCCTGGACGCGGTGGCCGTCGGCCAGTTCACCCCGGGACCACTCTTCACGACCGCGACGTTCGTCGGGTACGTGGTTGCTGGCGTTCCGGGCGCCATCCTCGCCACGATCGGGATCTTTCTCCCGTCGTTCCTCTTCGTCGCGCTGCTCCATCCCCTCGTGCCGCGCCTGCGCCGGTCTCCGTGGACGGCGGCGCTGCTCGATGGCGTCAACGTCGCCGCCATCGGCCTCATGGCCGCCGTCGCCTGGCAGCTTGGCCGCGACGCCATCGTCGATCCGCTGACGGCAGGGCTGGCGATCGTGGCCGCCGTGCTGCTGATCCGTCTCCGGGTCAATTCGGCGTGGCTGGTGTTGGGCGGGGGAATGGTGGGGTTGCTGGTGCAACTGGCGCACCCTGGCTAGGGGCAAAGCCTGCGTCATCTCGACCGCTGGTTGCGGAATCGGCAGGTTGCTTCGAGACAACTCTCCGCTCACCGCCCCGGCAACCAGCCGCGGGAGCCATCCGCAAGGAGGAAATGTGACGACCCCGCCATCTCATGCGCCAGGCAGAAGGAGCCAGCCGATCTGTCGCGGGTGCTGGCTGTATAGTCCCGCGGGCCGGACGTGGGCCGCTCCTCGGCACGGTCTCGTTCCAGCCTCCATTGTGCCGCATCGCGGCAGGAGGGTCAGCGATCCGGCGGCAGGATGTGCATCACCTCAGCCCCAAGATCCCCAGCCAGTCGCTCGGCCAGCAGCGACCGGTGACACGCCGCCGGCGCCCGTTCCACGCAGAACAGCATGATCGATTCGACACCTTGACCCAGCGACGCCACGAACCCCGCCGCATCGAACCCCGCCAGCACCTCTTGCCCGTACGCATCGAGATAGTCCTGGCTCAGGGACGTCCGATCCCGGTATCCGATCCCCGCGGAGGTGGCATCCTTGGCCACGATGCGCCGCGTGGCGTCGGACGGCGCCACGGCCAGTCGATGGACATACGGGATAGCGGAGCCAGCCAACATCGCCTGTAGCCGGGTGCTGTTGGCCCAGGCATAGGCCCGTCCGCGCAGTCCGCGCCGCCGCCGCACGTCCACGAACACGTCCGGCGCCGCATCCCGGATTGCCTGGACGAAATCCTCCTCATCCCACCCGTACGCCCCGATCGTGACCACCTTCATGCGCCCCCCTTGTCCAGACCGACCTTGCCATTTTAGGGCGTGTCTGGAGAGAATCATGGAGCCAGCCGCGGCGGCCATCGCCAACGCGGTCTTTCACGCGGCGGGAAAACGCATTCGCGACTTGCCGATCACGCTCGACAAGCTGCTGTGAGGCATGCCTACCAGTTCGTGTAACTGCCGTCCCGCCGCTGCCAGTGCGGCGCCTCCCACGGCTCAAACAGGTGATCGGGAACGGCGTCCGGATTGAACTCCACGCCGAGGCCAGGCACGTCTGGCAGGGGGAACCCGTCGCCCTCCAGCGCCGGCATCATCGGGAACAGATCGGGTGGGAAGGACTCGGCCAGGCGGTGCTGGTACTCCAGTTGGGCGAAGTTCGGCAGCGCCGCCGCTAGGTGGATGGTCGCCGCCGTGGTCACCGGGCCCAGCGGGTTGTGGGGCATGACGTCGACGTAGTGCGCCTCGCACCAGCCGGCCACCTTTTTCGCCTCGGTCAACCCGCCGACGTTCGAGACGTCAATGCGCGCGTAGTTGAGCAATCCCCCCTCGATGAAGGGGGCAAACGCCCACTTGCTGGAGAACTCCTCGCCGATGGCGAACGGCACGCCTGTCATACCGCGCAGTTGGCGGTACGCCTCCGCGCTTTCGGCGCGGATCGGCTCTTCCACGAACTGGAGGTGCAGCGGCTCCACCCGCTGGCAGAACACCGCCGCCTCGGCCACCGAGAGCCGGTGGTGGAAATCGATCGACAACTCCACCCGCGACCCCAGCGCCCGCCGAATCTCGCCCAGCCAATGCACCGCGAGCTCGATCGACTCGAACGGCTCGTAGATCTCACCAGACTCGCCGGTCCAGTCCGCGTCGCCCATCCCGGGCACGAAGCGCATGTAGCGCCATCCCGCATCCGCCAGCTCCCGCGCCCGCTCCACACACTCCGGGCCATTGAGCGTGCCGGGGGTGGCGAAGCACTGCACCCGCTGGCGGCAGGCGCCGCCCAACAACTGATAAACAGGCACACTGAGCCACTTGCCGAGGATGTCCCACAGGGCGATATCGACCGCCGAGATCGTCGCCCCGGCAATCTTGCCGCCCTCGAAGTAGGCGCCGCGATACATCGTCTGCCACAGGTGCTCGATGCGCCGCGGATCCTCGCCGACGAGGAACCGGGCGAAATGCTCCAGCATCCCCTGCATGGCTAGCTCGCGTCCGGAGATACCCCCCTCGCCGACTCCGATGATCCCCTCATCTGTCTCCACTGTGACGAGGAACTGGTTGCGATGCCCGACCTTGACCGGATACCCCCGCACCGCGGTGATCTTCATGCCCACTCCCATATACGACCGTGACCCACCGCATTGTGGACGATGGCCCCGATACTCGCGAACGGGGATAAAAAGCCCCTCTCCCTGTGCGCAGGGAGAGGGGTTGGGGTGAGGGTCGTCTGAGGGGTGGGGTCCCAGTGGGCCAGCCCCTATCCCACCGGCTGCGCCGTCTCCTCGGCCACCTGCATCGCCGTTTCGCTCCCCCCGGTGCTGAAGTCATCCCACACCAGCGGATCGGTGAAAATGCCGAACAGCTCCTCGCCGTCGAAGACCCCGTCGCCATCGGTGTCAGCCACCAGCGGGTCGGTGCCATAGATGTTCAGTTCGTCGCCGTCGGCCACCCCGTCGACATCGGTGTCGGGGTTGTTGCCGTCCAGACCGAGATCCCACTCCAGCGCGTCCGGGTAGTTGTCGGCGTCCAGATCCTCGGCGGTAGCCACGGCGGCCTCCACCGGGGCGGCCTCAGACGGGGCGGCTTCGGCGGGCGCGGCCTCCACCGGCGCGGTCTCCACCGGTGCAGCGTCCGCGGCTGCCTCTGGCGCGGGTGCCGGGTCAGGAGCAGGCTCGGCCTCGGGCGCCACCACCGCGTTCGGCCCGGCGTTTGCGGTGCCAGTCGTTTGCGTGCCCGGCGCCATGGAAACACTCGACGATCCCGGCTGTCCCGATCCCGGGGCAGAAATGATGGCTGGTCCCGGCGGCAGCAATCCCACCGGCGGCGTCAGGTTCGCGCCCAGCGGCACATTGGGAGCCGATGTCGTCTCGGCCGGCGCCTCCGAGGCCGGGGCGCCATCCTCGGCGGTCGCCGATTCTTCCTGCGCCGAGACGCTCCCCATACAGAGCAGACCGCTCACCGCCAACGCGGCCATCGTTCCGAAAATCCGTGTCCTTGTACTTCTCACAGTCACCTTCCCTTCGCCTGGCCTGGCGGGGTCAGGGCCCCAGCATGGCACGATGATCGGCTTGCCGGCAATCTGGGCAGGGCCGCCACAAGCCGCCGCTGCTTGTCAAGACGAAGCGAGCGTACGGACGGTTTCGCCTCGAGCGGGATCGGCGCCCGCAAGCGATGGCGTCGCGTCACCACGAATATTGTGCAAACTGCACGAATACCGTCAGGAAAGCCGTTCACCCTGCACGATGACGCGCCGCGCCGCCGTCCCTAGACTGTCTCGGATGGCGGGCAAGTGCGTGCGCCCGAGGGGTTCCGGTCCCGGCGGCCGGGGTTTGGTTGTGGAAGGAAGGACGAAGCGATGGTCGCGGTGGCCGCGGAACCGATCGGCAGCTCCGAGCTGCAAAAAAAGATCCTGGGGGACAGCCCGAGCAAGAAGGAAATCCTCAAGCGCGTCGAGGAAGAGGGCGTCGAGTTCATCGACCTGCAGTTCACCGACGTGATGGGCCACGTCAAGAGCGTGACCATCCCCTCGTCCATCTTCGACCACGTCATCGACGGCGGGCAGTGGATCGACGGCTCCTCCATCGCCGGGTTCACCCGCATCGCCGAATCGGACATGTTTCTCACCCCGGATCTGTCCACCTTCGCCGTCATCCCCTGGACCCGCGGCGAGCACACGACCGCCCGCGTCATCTGCTGGGTCCACAATCCGGACGGTGCGCCCTTCCCGGGCGATCCGCGCGGCGTGCTGCTGCGCCAACTGGAGCGACTGGCGCAGCTGGGGTACACGTTCAAGACCGGCCCGGAGCTCGAATTCTTCCTCTTCGAGAAGAACGGTGATGAGATTTCGCCGCTACCGCACGACCGCGCCGGCTACTTCGACTATTCCAGCGACCTGGCCTACACCGTGCGCAAGGACATGGTCAAAGCCCTGGGGGACATGGGCATCGACGTCGAGGCCAGCCACCACGAGGTGGCCACCGGCCAGCACGAGATCGACTTCGAGTACGGCGACGCCATCGTCACCGGCGACCGGGCCACCACCTTCAAGTCGGTGCTAAAGGCGACCGCGCAGCAGCACGGGCTGCACGCCACCTTCATGCCGAAGCCGATCGAGGGCATCAACGGCTCCGGCATGCACGTCCACATGAGCCTCGGCTTCCTCGACAAGAAGGGCAACGCGTTCGTCGACGAGGATGACGCCTACGGCCTCTCCAAGACCGCGCGGCACTTCATCGCCGGTCTGCTCTTCCACGCCCGCGGCATGTCCGGGGTGCTTTCGCCGCTGGTCAACTCCTACCGCCGGCTGGTGCCCGGGTTCGAGGCCCCGGTCTACGTCTCCTGGGCGCGCACCAACCGCTCGGCGCTGGTGCGGGTGCCGGCCATCCGCGGCGGGCATACGGCGGCGACGCGCGTCGAGCTGCGCTGCCCGGATCCGTCCTGCAACCCGTACCTGGCCTTCGCGGTCATGCTCGCCGCCGGTATGGACGGCATTGAGCGCGAGCTGTCGCTGCCGGAACCGGTCGAGGAGAACCTCTACCACTTCACCGACGAGGATCTGGAGCGGCGCAACATCCCCACTCTCCCCTCGACCCTGGGCGAAGCGGTGGCCGAGATGAAGGCCGACCCGCTGATCCGGGAAGCCCTGGGCGACCACGTCTTCGAGCGCCTCACTGACGCCCAGCAGTCGGAGTGGGACGACTTCCGCAAGCACGTTTCACAGTGGGAGCGGGATCGCTACCTGGAGGCGTACTAACCCTGGTTGGCCTCTTCGGGTGAGAACGAGCGAGGGCGGCTTTCGAGCCGCCCTCGCTCCGTGTCATGCTGAGCGCCAGCGAAGCATCTCGGCCCAATGGCGCGCTCGTTCGCTGGACCACGAGATTCTTCGCCTCCGGCTTCAGAATGACACGATTCCGCAGGGCTTGGCCTCACGCTTCGCGCACAGAACCTTTCGCACCTTCCCGCTGCGCCGCCTGCCACGGCCAGCGGCCGTCGATCTCGATGTCGATGCTCAGGCTCAGCACCGTCCGCACCAACACGATGATGGCCAGCACGATGACGCTGTCGAAGGTCGGCTCGATGGCGACTGTTTTGATGATGTCCCCGGCCACCAGGAACTCCAGCCCCAGCAGCAGCGACCGCCCGAGAAACGTGCGCAACCGGCCATAGGCGTCGGTCAACGTCGTGTGGCGGCTGAGGTCGCGGGCAAAGAGGATCACGCCGATCAGCGCGCCGGCAGCGATGATCGCAACGCCGGTAAGGTCGATCGCCTCGCTGATGAAATAGCCGAAGTCCCGGGTCTCCACCATTCGTATCCCTCCCCCGCACCACAGCTATTTTCGACAAGGATGCGGATTCGCGCATCGGGTCGATTCCGTGTCCGCGATAGCCCATCCTCTACCCGACAGCACTGCGGCGCGTCACACTACGCCTGTTGCACAACATCAGGAACCGTGGTCATGAGAGGAAAGACGCTGTGCCGGAGAAACCGCCGCTCGATTCCATCGCCCGAGACTACGCACGCCTTGCGTTCGGGCTGGAGCGCCACATCCCCGGATTCATCGATGGCTGGCTGGGACCGCCGGAGGTGCGCACCGAGCTCGATCCCGACCCGGCGCCCGCACCGGCGGCACTCGTCGCCGCCGCGCGGGAGCTGCTCTCCCGCATCCCGCGCATGGCCGCCAGCGAGGCCCGCAAGGGGTATCTCGCCAGGCAGGTCGAGGCGATGCTGACCAACGCCCGCCGTCTGGCCGGGGAGGAAATCCCGTATCGAGAGGAGGTGCGACTCCTGTTCGACATCGAACCGCAAACAACCCCGGAAGCGGTCTACGACGCGGCCATCGCCGACCTCGAGCACCTGTTGCCCGGCGACGGTCCGGTCGCCGAGCGCATGATCGCCTGGCGCGAGGGCTACCGCATCGCCCCCGAAACCGCCCGCCGCCTCGTGGACGTGATCCTGCCGGACCTGAGAGAGCGGAGTCTGGACATCGTCGACCTGCCCGAGAGCGAATCGATCGAGATTCGCATGGTCACCGACCAACCCTGGAGTGGGTACAACTGGTACCTGGGCGACGGGCGCTCTCGGGTCGACCTCAATACCGACCTTCCCATCTACGCCTATCGCCTCACCGACCTGCTCGCCCACGAGGCGTACCCCGGCCATCACACCGAGCATGCCCTGAAGGAGCGGCTCTACACCGAGGATGGGTTCGGGGAGCACGCGCTGCAACTGATCAACACCCCGGAGTGCCTGATTTCGGAGGGGATCGCCACCGTCGCCGAGAAGATGCTCTTCTCGCCCGATGAGCTGGTCCGCTTCCGCCGCGATCGGGTTTATCCTGCCGCCGGCATCGCGGGCGACCCCGAGCGGGAGGTGGCCATCGGCGCCGCGCAACGTATCCTGCGTTCCGTGCCGGGCAACGCGGCGCTCCTGCTGCACGAGGAGGGTCAGGAGCCGGACGCCGTGGTGGCCTATCTGCAACGCTACGCGCTCTCGTCGGAGGGAGAGGCGCGGCAGCGGCTGCGCTTCATCGCCGATCCGCTGTGGCGGGCCTACATCTTCACCTACCACGTCGGGTACGAGCTCGTCTCCCGCTGGCTCGACGAGGCACCGCCGGGCGAGCGCCGGCGCCGGTTTCGCACCCTGCTCACCGAGCAGGTCTACCCCGCCCAGATCGCGGCGTGGACCGCGCGCGATGCGGGTCCGCTTCCTGCATGACGCGGGCACGGATGCGCGGCAGCACAAGAACTGGTACAAACGCGCGGATAGCGCCGGAGCGACGGCAGAGCGGAGGATCCACCATGGCAAACACGAAAGAGCGGCACACCGTCGCCTTCGTCTTCGGCGCCGCGATCGGCGGCGCCATCGGGGCCGTCTTCGGGCTCATGCACGCCCCTCGGCCAGGGTCAGAGACGCGCGCCGACCTGACCGAGCGCTGGCACGATGTCGAAGAGCGAGCCGCCCAGGAGATCGCCAACCTGGAGACGGAGGTACGGGACCGCGTAGTGCCGGAAACACCGGCCCACGGCGGGCTCGGCGCCACGGTCAACAGCCCCGTTCGGGTCTGACGCGCGTCAGTCAGGCAAGGAGAGCGCCGTGTTCCCGATTGGGGATGAGAACGCCGGAACCATCATCAAGCCGATCGTCAACTGGGCGCTGATCGCCATCTGCGTCGCCGTCTTCGTGTTCCAGATAATGCTGTCGCCGGCGCAGCTCGAAGCGTTCTTCATGCAGTACGGCGCGGTCCCGGCGGAGATTACCGGCTTCCGCAACATTCCTTCGATCCTGACGTCGATGTTCCTGCACGGCGGCGTGGGGCACATCTTCGGCAACATGGTGTTCCTCTACGTCTTCGGCGACAACATCGAGGACGCCATGGGCCACGTCTCCTACCTGCTCTTTTACCTGCTGTGCGGCATCGCCGCCGCGCTGACCCAGATCCTGCTCAACCCGGAGTCGACCATCCCCATGATCGGCGCCTCCGGGGCCATCTCCGGGGTCATGGGCGCCTACATCGTCCTCTTTCCCCACGGAAAGGTGCGCGCCATCGTCTTCTACACGGTGATGCTGGTACCGGCCTGGATCATGATCGGCGTCTGGTTCGCCCTACAGCTCTTCAGCGGCTTTTCCACCCTCGGCGGGCCGGACGTCGGCGGCGTCGCCTTCTGGGCCCACGTCGGCGGTTTCGTCGCCGGTGCAATCCTGGTCTGGATTTTCCGCAACAAGGACGCCGTGGCCCGGCAAAACGCGGTCCGCGAACACCACCGCTCGTGGCAGCGCGTCCCGGCTGGGGGGCGCTAGCTTGAGCGGCGCGCCCCAGCCGTGTCATACGAAATGCGGATAATCACTAGAGGGATCGTGGGGGCGGCTCTGGTGGCCACCAGTGGAAATGGGTGTGGGCTTTGAGGCGTTCGCGGTCGGCTTCGAGGGTGCGGCAGCGGTCGACCAGCACCGCCTCCAGGGCAGCCAGATCGGGGAAGGCCCGATTGGCGACCGGTTCGTCGACCAGCGTCCACAGGCGCTCGGCGGGCTGCAACTCTGGCGAGTAGGACGGCAGCAAGACGAGGTCGACGCCCGCCGGCAGCGGCAGCTCCGGGCTGATGTGCCAGCCGGCTTGGTCGACGACGAGCACGGCGCGGTGGGACGCATCGATCCTTTCGTCGCGGGCGAAGGTGGCCAGCGCCAGCGCCATCGCCTCGGTGGTGACCCGTGGCAACAAACACCACCAGCTCTGTCCGGTGCTCGGGCGGACGAAGCCGTAGACGTAGAGCCATTCGTAGTGGCGCTCGACGTGGGCGATCGGGCGTTGCCCTTTCGGCGCCCAGACCCGCCGCAGCACCGGCAGCAGCCCCAGGCGGTGCTCATCCTCGGCCCACAGCGTCACCGTCGCCGTCGGGTGGGTCGCCTTCACCGCGGCGACGGCGCGAGCAAGCCCCCCTTTTTGAACGCCTCCTGCGCATCCGGGTCGGCGCGGGTTTCGCGGGGGCGGGGACGCTGCGGGGTGAAGCCCAGGCGGCGCATCCACTCCCAGCCGCGGGCCGGATCGACCGCGCGCCCGATCGCCGCCCCGATCCAGGCCGCGACCTGCCGCCCCGTCCACAGCCCCCCGTCCGGGCTCGGGCCCGCGAGCGCGGCACGCAAGCGCGCCTGCTGGGCGGCATCGAGCAACGGTGCGGCCCCCGGATTGCCGTGCCGCCGATCGCCGATGGCCCCCGGACCTTCCTCCCGGTAGCGCCGGGCGATCTCACGCACCCAGGGCACCGAGTAGCGCGTCACCCGCGCCACCTCGGCCGTCGGCATGCCGCTGGACAGCAACCACAGCATCTGCCAGTGGCTGCGCGCCACCGGATCCCGGCAGCGGCGGTACCGCCGCTCGAGTTCGGCCAGGGTCAGGTGGGCGGGGAAGAGCAATCGTCGTGCCATCCCTCCAGTTTACATCCGCATTCCGTATCAGAGCCTGTGTGGAAAGGGGTCTCATCGGGCCAGCCGCCGCAGGAGGAGGCGGGCCGAGGCGGCGTAGATCCAGGCTTCCTCGCTGGCCGGCAGCGCCTCGTAGTCCTTGCTCAGGCGCCGGTTGCGGCCCAACCAGGCGAAGGTGCGCTCCACCACCCAGCGTCGGGGCAACACCCGGAACCCGGCGGGGCGCGCCGGGGGCGGCTCCTGCCCGGGTCCGACCCACACCCAGCGCAGCCCCGCGTCGGGGTGCTGGACGGTTTCCACCCGCCAGCCCAGCTCGGCCGCGACCCACTCGGCGAAGCGCCGCTTGTAGCCGCCGTCGACCCAGATCAGGGCGAGGCGGAGGAAGACCTGGGCGAGGCCGGCGAGCAGCGCCTTGGCTCCCTCGGCGTCGGTCACGTCGGCCGGATGGACGTGGGCTTTGAGCAGAAAGCCCTCGGTGTCGACGAGGATGTGGCGCTTGCGCCCGGCGGGCGCTTGCGCCCGGCGACCTTTTTGCCCGCGTCGTAGCCGCGCGGCCCCCCTTTTCCGTGGTCTTGGCCGACTGGCTGTCCAGGATCGCCGCGCTGGGGGTGGGCTCCCGCCCCACCCGGACCCGCGCCTCCTCGCGCAGCGCCGTGTTGACCGTCTCCCACACCCCGGCCTCGCGCCATTGCCGGAACTACCACCAGACCGTGCCCCACGGGGCAGGTCGTGCGGCAGCGCCCGCCATTGGCAGCCGGTGCGCAGCACGTAGAGGATGGCGTTGACGATCTCGCGGCGGGGGTGGCGCGGGGGCCGCCCCCCGGGCAGCGGAGCCGGCACCAGCGGCTCCAGCAGGGTCCATTCCGCGTCGGTGACGTCGTACGGGTAGGGCTGGCGGGGCATGGCAGCCTCCGGGCAAAATCGGCTATCGTGACGTCCTCACACCGATTCTATCCCCTTTCCACACAGGCTCTCAGTCCTCGCGGGCTGTGCCGAGTGGAGAGAGGGGTGCCGGGTGTTCGGGGGCATCGGGGGCATGTCGGCCGGGTGGTCCAGACCGGCGGCGGCCCGGCGGTGGCACGAGACGGTCTCCCGGATGGCCGTCCCGGGCGCCGGGCGCCCGGCCCCCGGCTCGCCGATCCCCCCGCGGCCGACGGCGGACCACCGCCGGTGACGGTGCGGGCCGTAGGGCACGGGGAACGGGTCCTGGGACGGGCCGGCCGCGCGGCCGGCGCGGGGCGCGGGATCGGGCCGCGGCAGCCCGTGGACGGCGCAGGACGGCGGTGATGGTGCCCGGGGCCGGCCCGCCGGTCGCGCCCGCCACGCGTCGCCCGTCGGGCGCCCGATGCCGTGCTGGCCGCACACGGCGCCGCCGCTGGCCCCCTCCTGCGCGGCGGCGGCACCGCCCCCCCGCCCCCCCGCCGTCCCGGCCTGACCGAGCGCTCTTGCCACGGCATCCGGCGTCCCCCGTTCCGGAGACCAGCATGCCGCACCAGGTGTTCCCCATGGCCCCGGACACTCGCTACCCGTGGCCCCGATCTCCACAGTTCCTCGGCATGGCACCGCTTCGCACGGCCCTTTAAACGCAAATCCCCCCTCTCCCGTGCCCCACGGGAGCCGGGTACCCGCCGGGTGGCGGTTGGAGATGATGACCAGCCCCCGCCTCCCCAGATCTTCAACACCTTCAACATCTTCCGACAACCACGCCAATTCTCCAGGCCCCAAAAAGCTCCCCCCGCGCACAGGGCCGGGTGCCGGGTACCCTCTGGGTGTGGCGGCGCTTGGGGTGAGGGGCATTTGCGGTTGGGATGAGGGCCGGATCCTCCACCGCAAACACGCCCTTACACGCTTGACCTCGGCAACGGGTGGTCCGGGGCCAGGTGGTTGCCGATGGCGGAGCAGATGTCCTGGTGAATGGAGTACTTGTAGTCGCCCGTCTCGTCGAAGGCTCCCTCGCCGAAGGTCGTGGCCACCGCGACGGCGATCTTCTCCAGGGGCAGGTAGGCGGCCACGGCGCCGTAGCCGCCGAAGAGCGGATTCTGCAAAATCCAGTCGCCGCTGATGACGACGCCGAGTCCGTAGCTGTAGGTCGTGTCGAGGGTATGGCAGGCAGGGCAACCGGCCACCGGCGCGCCGAACCCGATCAACTTCGGGGCGATCTGCTCCTGGTGGGACGCGGGGGAGAGCAGCGTCCCCTCGCCCACCGCCTCCGCCGTGGCGGTCATGTCGACGATGTCGGTGGTCTGGACGGCACCCTGGGCAAACGTCCAGGACGGGTTCCAGAAGGTCGACTCCTCGTAGAACGGTGTACCGTCCGGAATGCCGAGGAATTCACGGCGCTCCGAACTGAACGCGTGCAAGACCGGGTCCGGAATCGCCGCCGTTGTGGAGTTGACGGTGTTGCGCAGGCCCATCGGCCCCAGCACCTGCTCCTGGAGGGCGACGTCCAGCGGCTGGCCGGTGATCTTCTCCAGCGCCTGGCCCAGAATGACGTAGTCCGAGTGCGAATAGTCCCAGTTGGTCCCGGGCGCGAAGACCCGCGGCGTCTCCATGCCGAGCGCGATCTGCTCCTCAGGGGTCCACTGCCGAAACGGGTTCGAGTACAGCATCGAGTTCAACTTTGGACTCTGCTCGAAATCGGGGTACCCGGCCGTCATGTTGGTCAGCATGCGCAGCGTGACCGCGTCGGAATCCGGCAGGTCGGGCAACCAGTTCGACAAGGGATCGTCCAGGGTCACCACACCCTGGTCCACCAACCGCAGCAGCAACGTAGCGACGTAGAAGATGGCGACGGCTCCGTTGCGGAAGTGCATGTCGGTGGTGGCCGGCACCCCCGTCATCGACTCGCCCAGGGCCGTGGTGACGATCTCCTGTCCGTCAATCGTCACGCGCACGATGACGGCCTTGGCGTCCTGCTTCTCCATGATGTCGCGCGCGATGGCGAGGATGGCGTCGGCCTGATCGGCCGCCGAGACCGGCGTCGCCTGCCGCTTCGGTGCGGCGAAGGCGGAACGGGATGTACCGGCAATCGAGGCGCCCCCGGCCGCGAGGGCAAGTCCGGTCGCCGCCACCATCTCCCTACGCGTCAGTGGCGTGCAGAAACGGCGATCGATGGGTTGATTGCTCACGATGTCTTCCTCCCGTCCGACCATCCGCGCAACTCGAGCCGACGATCTACCCCAGAACCTTCATTGACGGAGGTTGCGCAGTATAGAGGGGTTTACACATGACTCGGTCTGCGGCAAGCACTCCGAACCGAGCCGTTCTGGGACAAGGAGCATTTCACCCAACCAAATCCCGCGCGATCTTCTCCGCCCCCACGAACGTCGGCAGATTCGTGTTCGCCAGCGTCACGTGGGGCATGATCGAAGCGTCGGCCACCAGCAACCCCTCCAGCCCATGCACCCGCCCCGACGTGTCGACCACGGAGGCGGGATCGCCTGCCGGACCCATGCGGCAGGTTCCCGCCGGGTGGTAGTCGTGCGAGCCATTCCGCAAGATCCAATCGCGGATCGCCTCACGCGAGCCGACAGACGGCCCCGGAGTCGCCTCGCCCTCGAACAAGGCAGCCAGGGCCGGTTGCGTCCCCAAGTCGCGACAGAGGACGAAGGCGTCGGCCAGGGCGTCTAGGTCGTACCCCTCCGGATCGGAAAAGTAGTTGGTGTCGATCACCGGTGGCGCCTCGGGGTCGGCCGGCGTCGTCGGGTTGAGCCGGATACTCCCCCGCGACCGCGGCGACATCACCGCCGCCGAGATGTGGCAGCGCCAGCCCTTCCCCCCGTAAGGCCGCGAGGCAATGGGGTAGAGATGCAGGTCGTACGGCCCCGCGCAGCGCGACGAGCGGGCCAACCCGATCGTCCCCTCCTCCCGCGGCAACCCACCCGCGGCGATGAACGCCTCCAGCGCGTCGATCGTCTCCGGCTTGGCCTCGTAGCGGACCCCGATGGCCGGATGGTCCTGCAAATTGCGCCCCACCCCCGGCAGATCGTGCGTGACGTCAATCCCATATTCGTTCAATTCGTCCGCCGCCCCGATCCCGGAACGCAGCAGCACCAGCGGCGAGCCGTAGGCGCCCCCGGCCAGAGTCACACGCTCGGCGGCGATGGTTGCCGGCCCATCCGGCCCCACGGCAACCACCCCGGTCACACGCCTCCCGTCGAGCATGACCCGATCGACGAGCGTCTCCCCGACGATGCGCAGATTCGGCAGATCGCGAATCGGATCGAGGTAGCCAAATGCGGCATTCCAGCGCACCCGCGTCTCGGGGTCGATGTTGACCGAGCCAATGGCGAACCCGAACTCCGGATCGAGACTGGACAGGTCGGGGATGAACGGGTACCCCGCCTCCGCGACGGCGTCGAGCACCGCCTGGTGGAAGGGAGTCAGGTCCTCCCGCGCGGGGATGTGGACCCGCAGCCGCCGGTCTACCTCGCGGAAAAGCGGTTCCACCTCGGCCGCGCTCCAGCCGGGATTTTCCACCGCCCAGGTGTCGTAGTTGGCGCGGTGACCCCACACCGCGGCGCAGCCGTTGTGCGAGGAACAGCCGCCCAGCACCCGCGCCCGTTGCAGGGCCAGGTCCGGCGTGCCGTGCTGGCAGGCGGAGATATATCCCCAGGTAACCTCCTCGACGGGCATCAGCGTCGGGTCGAGCAGCCGCTCCGGCCACCGACCGCTATCCGGCGGCCCGTAATCCGGTCCCGCCTCGAGAAGCAGGACGTCCTCCTCCACCTCGGCCAGCCGCGCCGCCATGACGGCCCCCGCCGGTCCCGCCCCCACCACCACCGTTCCCGCCGCACGCGGCAGCGCCGCACCCGGTTCGCTCACCTTCTCCCGGCCTCCGTCTGGTCACTGTCGATGCTGTTCCGATCCGGGATGATACAAGGCGAGAAGGCGAACGGTGCCAGCGGATCGAGGCGCCGACCTATGCCGTCCGTCGCCGCCGCGGGTTCGCCAGCTCGTCCAGACCCGCCGAGATCAAGAAGAGCCCGATGAAGAGGAAAATGATGATGATCACCGGCGGCAGGAACCACCACCACATGCCATGCAGCAGCGCCGAGTAATAGTTCACCCAGTAGAGCGTGATCCCCAGCGTGTTCGCCTCGATCACGCCCAGCCCCAGAATCTCCAACCCGATCGAGGCCAGGATCGCCGCCGACACCGTGCCGACAAAGGTCGCTGCCAGATACGGCAGCAGGTTGGGCATGATTTCCTGGAAGATGATCTTGGCCCCACTGGCTCCGGAGAGCCGCGCCACCTGGACATAGGCGCGTTCCTTGATCGAGAGCGCCTGAGCCCGAATCGTGCGTGCCGGATAGAGCCACGCCAACGAAGCCACCACCAGCGCCATCTGGCTGACGGTCAAACCCCTGTTTAGCGAGACGGCCAGCAGGATCAGCAGCAGCAGCGGCGGAATGGTCAACCCGACATCGACGATGCCACGCACGATGGCGTCGACCCGGCCTCCGTTGTAAGCCGCGATCAACGCCAGAGCGGTGCCGATGGCCACACCCAGGAACCCGGCCAGGAGTCCGACGTAGAGCGTGAGCGGAGTGGCCACGACCATCACCGCAAACAGATCCCGCCCCTGACGGTCGGTTCCCAGCGGGTGTTCCCACGTCGGCGGCCGGTTCGGCGGCCCCGACAAGGGCGCCCCCTGGGAGACATCCCACACCAGCCGCCCCACTCCGGCAAAGAGCAGGAGCAGGACGATGAGCGTCAGCCCAAACACGAACTGCCGGTTGCGGCTCAGGTACCTCAGCATCGAGTGATTCCTGGGTGATGGGTCATGGATGATGGGTGGTGGGTCATGGGTTGCGAATTTCGGACGATGCCGGTCCAGTTCCGGTCAACCATCCATAACCCATAACCCATCACCCATGACCCTGACACCCCATCACCCCCGGTGATACGTTATGCGCGGATCGAGAAGGGGATAGATCAGATCGAGGATCAGGGTGGCGAACGTGACAGCGAGCACGATGGTGAAAACGATACCCTGGATCAGGAAGTAGTCGAACTGCCTGATGGCGTTGTAGAGCACCGAACCGATGCCGGGGAAGGAGAAGATGACCTCCACCAGCAGCGCCCCCGAGAGGAGCTGCCCGAGGGAGAGTCCCAGCGCCGTCGTTTGCGGCAGCAGGGCATTGCGCACGCCATAGGTCAAGAAGAGCGTCCGGTCCTTGAACCCGGCGGCCTCGGCGAAGGTCATGTAGTCCTCACCCTCCACCGAGACCATCATGCCGCGCATCCCCAAGGCCCAGAATCCCAGGGAGGCGAGCAGGATGGAGAGCGCCGGCAGCACCGAGTGCTTCGCGACGTCGAGGGCGAACCCCCCGGAGAGCGACGGAAAGCTGCCCGGGGTATAGCCGCCGAAGAGCGGCAAGAGCCGCCATTGAAACGCGAAGAGGTAGATCAGGACCAGCCCCAACAGGAAGTACGGAATCGCCGAGAGCGTCAGTAGCGGCGGGAAGAGGTACTGCAGGAACCGGGGCGAGCGGGGCCAGGCCAGCAACGCTCCGGCCAAGGTGCCGATGAGAAAACCCAAGAGCGTGGTCGTCAGCAGCAGACCAATAGTCCACGGGAGCGAATCAGCCAGGATGCTGACGACGGTGCGCGGGTAGTTCGCGATTGAGTAGCCGAAATCCAAACGGGCGACGCTGCCGAGATAGGTCAGATATTGCCGCGGCAACGGCTGGTCGAGCCCGAACTCCCGCTGGTACTCCTCCACCATCTCGTTGATGCCGGTGTGCACGTAGCCGCTTGACGCCGCTTGCTGCATCAGCTTCTCGCGGACCGGATCTTGACCGGACAGCCGGGGCAGAAAGAAGTTGAGCGACGCCGCCGCCCAAACGACGGCAAGCATCAGCGCGAGACGTTGCACCACATAGCGAAGACGCACGGTCCGATCCTTACGAGGGTGTCAGGGTGACAGGGTGTTGGGGTGTCAGGGCAATGAGGGAAGCGCATCGCTTAACCGGCCCCAAACCCCAACGTTCCGTTACCCTGTCACCTTGTCTCCCCGACACCCCGGCACCCTCGTCCTACTGCGTCGGCGTCAACCGATTCAGCACGAGCTGGAAGGTCAGGTGCCAGAAGGCGCCGTTGACGTACGGGTCGTCCTGGGTCGGCCAACCTTGCCAGTACGTCGTGTTCATCGGGATGCGGTGGTACCACTCCTGGATCTGGATGTCGGGCAGTTCCGGCAACCAGATCTCCATCGCCCGTCGCCACTGATCCATCAACGCCTCCTGGTCCTCGGGCGGCGTGACGGCCATTTCGTCGACGATCTTGTCGAACTCCTCGTTGTGCCAGAGGGAGAAATTGACCTGGTGGCCGCCTGGCACCGCCTCCGTCACCGACTGATACAGGCGCAACGTGAAATAGGGGTCGGCGCTGACGCTGCCGCCGTGCCCGAAGAGGGCGCCGCGATACTCGCCCTGCTGGAAGCGGTCGAAGAAGTCGGGCGGCATCGAGAAGGAAGCGTTGACCCCCTGCTGCCGCAGTTGCTCGGCCACCACCGGACCGATGTCGGCCATCACGGCGAAGCTGCCGATGTCCAGATCGAGCGTCTGCCCGTCTTTCTCCCACAGGCCCTCGCCGTTCTTGGCCCACCCCGCGCCTTCCAGCAGCGCGGTCCCCTTCTCGGGGTTGTGCTCCAGCGTCGGGTACTCGCCAAGCAGATCGGAGATATCCTCGACGAACGGCGCCAGCCCCGGGTAGGACGGCAGCGGTAGCGGGTAGGTGCTGCCAGCGCCCGCCAGTGCCACCTCGATGATCTGGTCGCGGTTGATGAAGGAGCTTAGCGCCCAGCGCACATCGGGGTCACTGAACGGCTCCAGCTCATTGTTGACGTAGAGCGACGTCGGCCACCAGTCCACGTAGCCGTACGGCGGTTCGGTGCCGGTGTGCGTGACGATCGCCGGATTCTGGACCAGGATCGTCTCCATCGTCAGCGGTCGCAGATCGAGCGAGCAGTCAATTTCGTTCGCAATGAGCTGTTGGGCGATCTGAGTCTCCTCGGTCCAGGGCAGATAGATGATGCGCTCGACCTGGGGTAGCGCGTCGACCAGCCCTTGATCGACCGCCCACCAGCTGTCGAGCCGGTCGATGACCTTCTGCTCCGGCGAAGAAAACACGACTCGCCACGGCGCCGTCGTCACCGGCAACCCGGCCTCGATGTCGAAGGCCTTGAAGGTGGCGAGATCCTCGCCCTCGAAGATGTGCTTCGGCACGATGTAGAGACCGATGTCGTACTTGTAGGTCATGAAATAGAAGAAGCGCGGCGCGGGCACCTTGAATTTCACCAGAACCTCGGTGTCGCTCTCCGCGGTCGCTTCTTCCACGAACTGCTCGACGTCGACCCCCCAGCGCACCTGAGCCGCGGCGTCGCGCACCGCGTTGAGCGTGTACGCGACATCCTCGGCGCTGAAGGGTTCGCCATCGCTCCAGGTGATGGCCGAGCGGGTGACGATGCGCAACTCGGTGAGATCGTCGTTGTATTCCCAACTCTCGGCGAGCCAGGGGATCATCTCGTCGGCGAACGCGCTGTAGAAGGCGAGTGGTTCGTAGAACAGCCCGAGCCCGTTCTGGTGGTTGGCGCCGACGGGGTAGCCGCTCCACAGGTCGAAGTCGATGTGTCGCGGTTGGGAGTTCTGGCTCCAGCGCAGGATCAACGTCCGGTTGCGTGGCACCTCGGGGATCTCCTGCGCGGCCGCGACACCCGCCCCGACGAACGGCACGGTGGCCAGCAGGGCTCCAGTCTTGACGACGTCACGTCGGGAGAGCTTCGATGCCGCGAGATCCGAAGTCGTCACGGATGCACCTCCATCAGTGCTCCGCCGGGGCGGACCGGGCTGAACGCCGCCCGTCCCATCTGGCCACCATTGGCCAATCACCGTGTCAGAGACCCCGGCGCAGGATAGTGCCGGGGATCATACCGCGCACGGGTTGGGTGTCAACGCTGCTCGCGCCGGTCGCAGGCATCGGATACCGTTTCATGGGGCGCCGCCCGATCCTTCAACGGTTCGCGGTCGATCCCAATTGACGAATGACTCCCTCGTACCCTACCGTCTGCGCACCCAGCGGGAGGATTGCAAGGTGCCCGAAACCGAGGTCCTGCGCGTCGAGGGGTTGCGCGTTTACTACCAGACGCAGGCGGGGCCGGTGAAGGCGGTCGATGGCGTTTCCTTCGCCGTCCAGCCGGGCGAGCGCTTCGGACTCGTCGGAGAGTCGGGCAGCGGCAAATCGACGATTGCCCTCAGCCTGCTGCGGATGATCAAACCGCCGGGTCGGGTCGAAGACGGCTCGGTGATGCTGGACGGCGTCGATTTGCTCGCTTTGACCGACGAGGAGATGCGCCGGGTCCGCCTCGCCCGCATATCCCTTGTCGCGCAGGGGGCGATGAACTCCCTCAATCCCGTCAAGCGCGTCAAAGAGCAGATCGCCCTTGGACTGCGCGAGCACGGCGCCGCGCTCGACGACCGGGCGTTCGATGCGTTCCTCACGGAGTTGTTGGAGAAAGTCGGCCTCCGCCGCGGTGTCGGCAAGATGTTCCCGCACGAGCTGAGCGGCGGCATGAAGCAGCGCGTCTGCATCGCCATGGCCATCAGCCTGCAACCGCAGGTGATCGTCGCCGACGAGCCGACGAGCGCCCTCGACGTCGTCGTGCAGTGGCAGGTCATCGATACGCTGCGCCGCGTGCAGTCCGAACTCGGCGCGGCCGTGATCCAGATCGGGCACGATATGGGCCTGATGGCCCATTCCGTGGACCGCATCGGCGTCATGTACGCCGGCAAGCTGGTCGAAGTGGCGACCGTCCGCGATCTCTTCCGCGAACCGCTCCACCCCTACGCCCAATTGCTGATCGCCAGCCTGCCGTCGCTCGATGGCAAGGAGCGCTTGCAGGGTATCGCCGGCTCGCCGCCGTCTCTCCTCAACCCTCCCACCGGCTGCCCGTTTCATCCCCGCTGCCCATTCGTCATGGACCGGTGCAAGGTGGTCATGCCGCCGCTGCGTGAGCACCGGCCCAACCATGTGGCCGCTTGCCACTTGTACGAGGCGACATGACGGCATTACTCGAAGCCCGAAACGTAAGCAAGGTCTTCGGCGCCGGTCTCGTGCAAAAGGCCCAGACCGTCGCCCTGCGCGACTTTTCGTTCAGCATCAGCGGCGAGAACCCGTCGGTGACGGCGATCGTCGGCGAGAGCGGCAGCGGCAAGACGACGCTCGTCCGCCTGCTCCTCGGGCTCATCGCCCCCACGACCGGCGAAGTGCTTTACCGCGGCCAGGACTTGCACCGCCTCACGCCTCAGCAGCGCCGGTCCTACCTCCGTGAGGTGCAGGCCATCTTCCAGGACCCGTTCGAGGTCTTCAATCCGTTCTACAAGGTCGACCACGTGCTGGAATCGCCAATACAGAATTTTGGTCTCGCCAGAACGAAGCGGGAGCGGCGAGAGCTGATGGTCGAGGCGCTTTCGGTTGTTGGCTTGCAGGCCGCGGAGACGCTCGGCCGCTATCCGCACCAGTTGAGCGGCGGCCAACGCCAGCGCATCATGGTGGCGCGGGCGCTCTTGCTGCGGCCGCGCCTGATCATCGCCGACGAGCCAGTCTCCATGGTCGATGCGTCGTTGCGCGCCACGATCCTCAACAGCCTGCTCAGACTCAACCGCGACTACGGCATCTCGCTGGTGTACATCACCCACGATCTGACGACGGCCTACCAGGTCAGCGCGGACATCATCGTCCTCTACCGAGGCGCGGTGGCGGAGGCAGGCGACATTCAGCTCGTGGTGCCGCGACCGGAGCACCCGTACACGAAACTCCTCGTCGGCTCGATCCCGCTTGCCGATCCCGACGCGCCGTGGCAAGGCGAACGGGCACTGGGGAAACCGGCCGGCCTCATCCCGGCCGGCGACTCGTACTGCGCATTCCACGAGCGCTGCCCGCACGCCATGCCGATCTGCGTCGAGCAGGCGCCGCCGCTGTTCCGCACCGCGCCCCAACGCGTCAGCGCCTGCTATCTCTACGGCCAGGCGCCAGTCATCGCCAACGAGCGGATGAACGAGGTCTTCAATCACAATCACCACGATCCAGTCGAGTCGTAATCGATCGTGACCGGAGACGCATCGTTCTCCTCTGACGCAGCCGTCGACTAGGGATCCTGGGGGCAGAGTCATGCCCAAAGCTCACGAGGGACTGCATGGAGGGAAACGCCATGATCGAGCGGGCGCCACGTCAGGTTCTCGGGAGCCCAACCGACGAAGTCGCGCTCCGCGAACTCTACGCGTAACTGCTCGATGGCTGGAACCGGCGCGCGGCCGATGACTACGCCGCCCTCTTCACCGCGGACGCCGCCGTGATCGGTTTCGACGGCAGCCAGATGAACGGCCGCGCCCAGATCGCCAGCGAGATCGGGGCCATATTCGCCGACCGCACCACAGTGGCGTACGTCAGGAAAGTCCAAGAGGTGCGCTGGCTGTCTCCGACCATGGCGGTCGTCCCCGCCATCATCGGCATGATCCCGCCGGGACATCAGGAGCTCCACCCGGATGCCAATGCCGTGCAAACGGTGGTCGCGGTCAAATCCGACGACCGTTGGCGCATCGCCGTCTTCCAGAACACTCCCGCCCAGTTCCATGGCCGCCCCGAGCTGGTCCAGGCCATGACGGAGGAACTGCGCCAACTCCTCTGACGCCAATGCTTCGGCCCACCCGGCCCATGCTCCGGGCAAGGGACTGGCGCCTCGACTCCGCCCCGCCGTCCATGCGATCCTCCCACCCGTCTATTCGTCGCATTGACCCGGTCTGAAGGAGTCATCGCCTCAATGAGCGCAACCGCCGCCACCGTCCCGTCCCGCGCCGACGTCCCCATCGAGGAAACCTGGGCGCTGGAAACCGTCTTCCCCACCGAAGACGCCTGGGAAGACGCCCTTGACGCCGCTGGCGAGCGCTTGCACGCGCTGGAGGCATTCCGGGGCCGCATCGAGGAGGGATCAGCAACACTCCTGGCGGCGCTGCGCGTGGCCGACGACATCACCGAAGACGTGAGCAAGGTCGTCGTCTTCGCCCTGCTGCGCCGCTCCGAGGACACCACCAATACCCGCTCCGGCGAGATGGCCGACCGCGCCATCGGACTGGCCTCACGCGCCGCCGCCGCAGCCTCCTTCCTCAATCCGGAGATCGCCGCCCTCCCGGAAGAGACGATCGCGGCGTGGCTGGCGCAGGAGCCCGGCCTCGCGCCCTACCGCCAGTTGCTGGCGCGCGTCGCCAGGCAACGGGCGAACATCCGCTCCACCGAGGTCGAGGAGGTGCTGGCCCGCGCCGGCGAGGTCGCCGCCGCCTCCGAACTGACCCAGAGCGTGCTCGAAGAAGGCGAGTTGCCCTTGGGAGAGATCGTCGATGCCTCCGGCCACACCGTCCGCCTGGCCCAGGGCAACCTGCAACGCTACCTCGATTCTCCCGACCGCCGTGTGCGCCAGGACGCCTGGGAGCGCTCCGCCGACGCCTACCTCGCCTTCCGCAACACCTTCGCCGCCACCCTGGCCGGCGCAGTCAAACGCGACGTCTTCTACGCCCGCTCCCGCGGCTACCGCTCCTCGCTGGAGTCGGCCCTCTCTGCCGACGACATCTCGCCCGCCGTCTTCCACAATCTGCTCGAAACCGTCTGGGCTCACTTCCCGGTCTGGCACCGCTACTTCAAGGTGCGCCGCCGCCTGCTCGGCCTCCCCGAAGGCGATCTGCACGGCTACGACCTCGAAGCGCCCCTCGCCACGCAGCCGCATTTCCCCTGGGACCGCGGCGTGGAGACCATCCTCGCCTCCTTCGCGCCCCTGGGACCAGAGTACGTGGCCGAAGTCCGCCGCGGCATGGCCGAGCGCTGGACCGACCGCTGCGCCAACCGGGGCAAGGGCGGTGGCGCCTTCTCCGGCGGCACCTACGGCACCGAGCCCTTCATCTCCATGACTTGGCAGGATAATCTCACCAGCGTCTCCACCCTGGCCCACGAGATCGGCCATTCGATGCACTCGCTGCTCACCTGGCGCCACCAGCCAGTCACCTACGCCCACTACGGCATGACGGCGGCCGAAACCGCCTCCAACTTCAACCAGGCCCTCATGGGCGCCCACCTCCTGCAAGTCGCCGAGCGCGACGACCGGGAGTGGACGATCGCGGTGATCGAGGAGCGGATGGCCAACAACATGCGCTACCTCTTCACCATGCCCATCCTGGCCCGCTTCGAGCTGGCCGCCCACGAGCGCGTCGAAGGCGGCGAAGCCCTCTCCGCCGCCTGGATGAGCCAGACCCTGCTCGGTTTCTACCGCGACGGCTACGGCGACGAAGTCGTCATCGACCCGGCGCGCATGGGCATCACCTGGGCCCGCTTCCCCCACATGTTCATGAATTTCTACGTCTTCCAGTACGCCATCGGCATCGCCGCCGCCGCCGCCCTCTCCCAACCGATCCTGGCTGGCGATCCGGATGCCCGCGAGCGGTATCTGGCCTTCCTGCGCACGGGGGGATCGGTAGATCCGATTGTGGCGTTGCGCGAGGCGGGGGTGGACATGTCTTCGCCGGAGCCGATCGAGCGGGCGTTCGGGATTCTCAGTGGGTATGTGGAGCGGTTGGAGGGGTTGGTGGGGTAGGGAGCGGCGCTGCTCTCTCGCGTGGCCCCGCGCGTGGCCCTAAAGGACCACGCTACCGCGAACGGGAAGGACCCTGCAGGGCCCTGGAGCGAATCGAGAGCCTGCATGCAAGGGCGATCCAAGGCGTATTGGCGTCTCTATTACCATGCCGTGTGGGCAATGAAGCATCGCGTCCCTGTGATCGACGACGTGCTGATTGAGCCGATAGCGAGGGCGATTGAGGAGACGACGCGCGACCTCGGAGTGACCATTATCGCGATAGGTGTCATACCGGACCACATCCACGTCCTCGCCCAGATTCCGCCATCTCAGGAGGTGGCCGCGGTTGTTGGCCGTATGAAGGGGGCGTCATCCCACGTGGCGAACGAATTCCGACCGTTGGCGACAGCGAAGTTGACATGGCAGACCGGCTACGGGGTTCTGAGTGTGAGTCCAAGCGGACTTGATCGAGCACGAGACCACGTGCTCATTCAGCGCGAGCGCCACGCCAAGCGCGAACTCTATGGCGCCCTCGAGCGAAGCAGCGACGACGCCCCTCCACCATAGAATCGGACGGGATAGCGTTGCTTTTCAGGGCCCTTCAGGGTCCTTCCCGTTCGAGGCAGCGTGATCCTTTAGGGCCACGCGGGAAGGCAACGCGGCGACAGATTCCCGCCGTCTCCTCGCCGCGCGCCGTCCCCTCCTAGTCGCGCACCACGAGCTGAATCAGCCCTTCGCCGGTGTCGGGTATCACGTGCGGCGGGCGCCCACCGCACGACGTCACGCAAGCTGAAAGCAGGCAGTGGGCGGCTTCCTCGCAGTGACCCGCCGCCACGCAGCGGTCGCCGTACCCTTCTCTGATACAGTCCGCGTTGGAGGAACAGATCACGTCATTGCGCAAGCAGTAGCCGGCGACGCCGCGGTCAAAGCAGGCGCCGTTGAACCCGAAATAGGGCTGGGCACAATTGCAATCGGACCCGCATTGGAACTCGGCGAAGTGATGGACGGCATCGCACCAGGTGGGAGCGCCTGGTGAGGGGTAGGTCTCACAGGTCGCACAGGTCTGGCGGTCGGCGGCGCAGACCTCGCCCTGGGCACACGCCTGACACTGCTTGCCATCGTCCCCACACTCCGCCCAGGCAGTGCCGGCGCTGCACGTGTGTCCGGTGCGGCAGCCTTCGCATGTGCAGCGATTTCGCTCGCATCGCTCATCGGCGCCACAGTTTGCCGTGGTGCAGCAGTTCCCGGTTTTGCACTCGCCGCCGCAACAGACCCGCGCAACGCCGCATTGCGCATCATTGGTACACCGGCCGCACGGCCTGACACACGCCCGTTCGCCGAACCCCTCACATCCGCAGGAATCCCCCGTTGTATCGACACAGGCCGATCCGGGGCCGGTCACCGCGATGCACTCCTCGTCGCGGGAGCAGTGGCTGCAAAAACCGGACAAGCCGCAGAAACTCGCTCCATTCGCCGTAACAAAGCAATCACACCCGAGTTGATCGTTGCAGCTGGCCGTTCTGGGGTTCTGGCACGAGTTTTGCCCCGCCGAGCATGTGCCCGGGTCGGGCACGCAGGCGCCGTTTCGGCAAATCCGGCTCGGCCCGCAGTCGGCATCGGCGCAGCACGCGTGCTCAGGGTCGATGCCGGCCGGGCAGTCGTCGTTGCGGATCGCGCCGTTGCACATCCTCGTACCGCAAAAGATGGTGTTGGCATCGAACTGCACCCCGCCGCAGCCCGAGCCACGCAGGTCGGCCAGCGTCAGGTTGGTGGAGCGTCCGTTCGGCCCGGCAGACCCCCGAAAATCAGCCTTGTTCAGCGCCGCGGAAGAAAGCTTCGCCCGGCAGAGATTGGCGCCGCGGAACGCCGTGCGCCGCATGCTGCTGTCGGACAGGTCGGCACCGACCAGCTCCGCGTCGTCGAACGTGGCGTCGTTGATCTCGGATCCGGACAGATTTTTGCCGGAGAAGTCCTTCCCGGCGAAATCGCACCCGTTCAGGTTCTTGCCCGGTCCGGGGTTGGCGCAGTCCCTTTCCGACTGTGGGCGCCGCTTGCGCTTCTTGCCGGAGGGGTTCTTCCTCGCCGCGGTGGTCGCTGCCGCGCCAATCAGCGCTGTGCCGATCAGCCCGCCGAGAGCGGCCCGGCGTGTCGCTCGTGCTCCCAGCCTCCGCGCGATGGCGTCGAAACGATCGGCGTCCATGGCCGTTCCCTTTCACCGATGGATCGCAAGCAACTCCAGTTCTCTCAGCACTTCAGCGTCGCCGGGAAACACTGGTCGGGTTGGTTGCCGGCGACAACGCTCTGGTCGCGGACCCGCACCGACCCCTGATTCTCGTTCTCGACGAATATCCCGCCGCCTCGCTGACCTGCCCGGTTGTCGACCACCCTGCTGAACTGGAGGGTGATCGCCGCGCCACGGTCATAGATGCCTCCCCCGTCCTTGTCCGCGATGTTGTCGGAAACGGTCGAGCCGAAGAGCTTGACATCGCCGCTAATGGTGTGAATCCCCGCTCCGAGTGGGCTTTGATTCTTCTCCACGGTGCAGTTGCTGATCGCGGCCCCGGCGTCGCCAACCACGAGCCCGCCCCCTTGCACGTCGCCGGTATTCCCGCTGAAGGTGCAGTTCAACGCCACCAGGAGCTTGGCGTCCGAGCTGCGGATGCCCCCACCAAAACTGGCCCGGTTCCCGGACACCGTCGTGTCGATCATGGACAGCTCGCCCCTGCCGACGGTGATGCCGCCGCCGATCACGGCCCGGTTGTCGCGAATGATGGCGTTCCGCCGGAGCTGCAGCGATTCCCCGCCCTGGGAATTGATGCCGCCTCCGTCCTTGTCCGCGACGTTGTTGGCGATGGTGGTCTCCTGGATCAGCGCGTCGCCCTCGCGGATGTAGATGCCGCCGCCGCGGGCGGCCCGGTTCCCGGAGATGACCGAGGCGGCAATATTCAGATCCTTGGACGAGTCGCTGTAGAGGCCGCCGCCAAGGCTCTCCCCGCCCGTCACCGCGTTGTCGCGCACGGTGCTGAAGCCCAGGGACAACTGCCCCTCGTTCAGGATGCCGCCGCCGAAGAGGTCGGGGCCGACTCGGGAGCCGCCGCCGCCCGTGATCGTCACGCCGGTGATCCGGACGTTCGCCCCCCGCCGGATCCGGATGACCGACGCGGCGCTCGTGCCCTGGATCGTCGTCTTGTCGCTACCGGCGCCAACGATGCGGACATCTTTGCTCACGTCGACGCCGCCGGCGTAGGTTCCCGCCCCGATTTGGATGGCGTCGCCGTCGTCGGCCGCCTGGAGCGCGGCCGCGATGGTCGCGGAGTCGCAGCCGCTCGGGCAAACGAGGAACGTCCTGGCCAGCGCCGGCGGCCCAAACGGGAGTGATGCCACGCACAGCAGCGCGGCCAGCAGGACTTGGGGTAGAGCACGTCGTTGTCTCGTCATGGCATCGCCCTCCCGTTGCAGGACGTCCCTGGTATTCCATCGCCCCACGACCCCTGCCTCAGCAGGTCGCGCCGAAACACTGGTCGGGCTGGTTGCCGCGGATGGTGTTCAGCGCATCGCCGAACCGCAGCGATCCTCCTCGGCCGACGAAGATGCCGCCGCCTCGCTCTCCCGCCCGGTTGTCGACCACCTCGCTGCTGAACAAGGTGACGTTCGCGCGCTGGTCGAAGATGCCGCCGCCGTCGTCCAACGCGACATTGCCCGAAACGGTCGAGCTCGTCAGCCGGACGTCGCCGGCTAGGGTGTGAATGCCCGCGCCGCTCCCGCTTTCGTTCCCACGAATCTGAACATCCTGGAGCGCGGCGCCGCCGTCGCCGACGAGGATCCCGCCGCCGAGCCCGTCGCCAGCGTCGTTGTCGCGGATGGCTCCCCCAAGCACATTGAGTTTCTTGCCGCCGCCGGCGAGACCGCCGCCGAACAACGCGCTGTTCCCCGACACCGTCGAGCCGCGCACCTGGAGCGCGCCCCTCACAGCGACACCGCCGCCGGTCCGCCCGGCCCGGTTAGCCCCGATCGTGGAGTCCTCGATCCGCAGCGATTCCCCGCCCTCGTGGCGGATGCCGCCGCCGTCCGCCGCGCTCTGGTTGCGCGAGATGTTCGAGGTCGCGATGAAGACGTCCCCCTCGCGGATGAAAATCCCGCCGCCGTCGCCGGCCCGGTTGTCGGAAACGTTCGAGTTGAAGATCTTGACCGGCTTGGACGAGCTGCTGTAGATGCCCCCACCGAGCCCATTCGTGACCGCGTTGTCGCGCACGGTGCTGTCGGCCAGGATCATTTCCCCCTCGTTGAGGATGCCGCCGCCACCCTTGGCGCCGAAGCGCGTCTGCGAGCCGCCACCGCCGGTGATGGTCACGGCCCGAATGTTGGCGTCGGCCGTCGTGCCCACCCGGATGACCGAGGCGGCGGGTGTGCCCTGGATCGTCGTCCGGTCGCGGCCGGCGCCGCGCAAGGTGACGTTTTTCTCGATCACGAAGCCGCCGGCGTAGACGCCTTCCCCGATGGCGATCTCGTCGCGGTCGCCCGCCGCCGCGAGCGCCGCCGCGATGGTCGTGAAGTTGCAGCCACTCGGGCAAACGGTGAACGTCTTGGCCTGCGCCGGCGCCGCGAACGGGAGCGACGCCGCTATCAACAGCGCTGCAAGCATGAGCTGGGTCAGGGTACTTCCTCGTCTCGCCATCGCGGAGCCCTCCGAGTGCATAAAAGCGCCTTGGCGCCGCCTGAGCGGCAACGCGTGTTCGCCTGGTGCCCCCTCGTCACACGTTTCGCGCGGCAGTTGTCGTATTCGCCCGCCACCACCGACTGCCCGACTCCCCACGGCCACCGCCACACCGCCCGACGTCGGCCAGTTTGCGTTCAAGGTGCATCCCCCCTGATCAGGCCCGGGGCGCCAACCCCGCGCCGTCACCTGAGGAGACCACCTTCGAGCCTAGACCCGACGGTGCCGAGACGCCCCTGTAAGACCTACAGGGTTTTCTACGGGCTTTCTGGATCGACCAGCACCGGCCCTAGAAGGACAAGCCGCAGGTCGTGCCGGTCCCGCAGAGAACACAGGCCGCCGCGAGGTCGCCGCTCACGCAATCGGCGTCGCGCTTGCACGGCGTCACGGGGTTGAATTTGGCATTGAGGCAGAAGGCGCCTTTGCCCGTGGTTGTCGCGCACAGACCTTCACTGTCACTCGGGCAGGCCGAGTTCTCGCCGCCGCAGTCGGCAACCGAGCGGCCAGGCTGGCAGCCGGCGGTGTCGTGGGACTTGCACGTTTTCTTGCCCTTCTTGCCTCGCGCGGAACCGCCCGTAGGGCATGCAGGGTTTTCTACGGGCTTTCTGAAGCGCGGGGTTTCCAGCGCTGCGCACGACCCGTGTCATTCCCAGCGTCAGCGAGGACTCCCAAGAATCATCTCGGCTCAACCGATAACGCCGTTCCCTGCGCGTCGAGATTCCTCCTTGCGTCGGAATGACACGGCGTTGGCATGGTGTCGCAGGCGGACACCGAGGGTCGGATGGCAGTCAGTGAAGCTCGTCAGAGCAGGCCGTCCACGCGCGCCTTGGTGGCGGCCTCGCGGCGTGTGTTGACGCCGAGTTTGTTCAGGATGGCGCTCACGTGCCAACTTACGGTGCGCGGCCCGATAAAGAGCGCCGCGGCAATGTCGCGGTCCGTCCGGCCCTCCGCGAGCAGGCGCAACACCTCCCGCTCACGCCGCGTCAGCAGGAACGGCGCCGCGGGTCGGGCGGGCGTCGATTCCGCTGCATCGGGAGTCACGGCCGCCGCGATCGCGAGGGCCTGGGCGAGCGGCAGAGCGCGGCCCTCGGCCCAGCCGGCGGCATAGTCGGCATCGCTCAGGGCTTTGTGGAGCGTGGATAGACTGCGCTCGGTGACCGCCGCATCGGACGGGAGCGACATGGCGAGCCCGACCCGCTCGCGCAAGGCATCGGCGGCGCCATACAGCAGGATGGCATGCCGCGGCTGACCCCAGGCAGTGCAGGCGCTGGCGATCCCCGACAGCGCCTCGAAGACGACGCGCATGTCGCCCCGTTCGCCGGTCTGCGCCAGGCAGGTCTGATAGCGCGCGACCATCGGCGGCAGATCGCCCTGATCCTTGGCGATCCCCGCCAGGTCCATCAGCGCGCGAGTTTCCGCGAGGTCAAAACCAAACCCCTGATAGCTTGCGAGGGCGGCCTCACACAGGGACCTGGCCGCGGCAAAATCGCCCTGCTCACGAGCGGTGACGCCGAGGTTGGCCAGAGCGCGGCCCATCATGGCGGCGCGGTCCCGCGGGTCGGCAATCGCGGCGGCCACCGTGCGCCCCTCCTCCAGAAAATCTGTGGCCGCGGTGTACTGCCCCTGCTGGTTACATGACGCGCCATACGACGTCAGGGCCATGGCCAGGTCGAACGCATCTCCCGTGGCGCGGCTCAGAGACAGCCCTTCGGCGAGAGCGGCCTCGGCCCGTGCGGCGTCCCCCCGAAACCCCAACAGAATCCCGGAGGCGATCAGGAGGCGTGCCTGATCCGGCAGCGGGATCTGCTCACGCCTCGCCAGCGCCCGCTCGGTCCATTCTTCCGCATCGGCCAGCAGACTGTAGGCGCGCCAGTACCCGCTCAGGTCCGCCACCATCGCCCCGAAGCCGGCGACGGATTCCTGGTCCGCCAACCAGTCCAGCGCGGCGCGCAGGTTGGCATCATCGGCGGCAAGGCGCTCCAGCGGCGCTCGCGCCGACTCGGTGACGACGATCGGCCGCAACGCCTGGGTCAACTCACCGAAATAGCGCGCATGGGCAGCGCGGAAGACCGCGTCGTCCGCCGCGTCCAGCCGCTCCAGCCCGAACTCGCGGATCGTCTCCAGCATGCGAAATCGCGGCTCGCCATCGGCGCCCAGCTCACGGGTCACCATACTCTGGCCGAGCAACGCATCGAGGCGGTCGAGGACTGGCGAGGCGGGAGGCGGGAGGCGGGAGGCGGGAGTGTGCCCCCCAACCGGTAGCGGCATTTCGTCGCCCTGGCCGTCTTGCCGTCTTGCCGTCTTGCCATCTGACTCTCCCGCCTCCCACCTCCCGCCCTCGCTGGCGCTGCCCGCCACCGCCTCGGCGGCGTCCAGCGTGAACCCGCCGGCAAAGATGGCGAGCCGGCGGAAGAGGTGTTGCTCATCGGAGGTGAGGAGGTCGTAGCTCCAGGCGATGGCATCGCGCATGGTGAGATGTCGCGGCGGCGCATCGCGGTCCCCACGCGTCAGGAGGGCCAGTGTCCGCTCAAGGCGGTCGTGGAGCTGCCGCGGCGGCAAGAGTTTGGTCCGGGCCGCGGCCAATTCGATGGCCAGGGGCAACCCATCGAGGCGCGCGCAAATCTGGGCAATGAGCGGGGCCGACTGCTCGTCGACGACGAACGACGGATCGCGGTCTCGCGCCCGCGCCACGAACAGGCGTCCCGCATCCGAGGCCAGCAGCTCGACCGGGGTGGCATCGCGGCTAGCCAGGGGCAGTGGCGGCACGGGCATCTCCCGCTCACCGCCGACGCGCAAGAGGGCGCGGCTGGTGGCCAGCACGGTCGTCCCGGCCTGTCTCACGATCCGTGCGATCTCGGGCGCGGCAGCGATGATCTGTTCGACATTGTCCAGAACGAGCAATAACTCCTTCGTCCGCAGAAAACCGGCAATCTGTCGTCGTTGGTCCTGTCCCGCGCGCTCGCGGAGCCCCAGCGCCTGGGCGATCGCCGGGATAGCATCCGCTGGGCGCGTGACCGCCGAGAGATCGACGAAGATCGCGCCATCCGGCATCCGATCCCGCATGGCCTCGGCCGCCGCCAGGGCGAGACGCGTCTTCCCAATGCCGCCGGGGCCGGTGAGCGTGACCAGCCACGTCGCCGGGTCTGCGAGCAGGATGATGAGCTGGGCGACCTCGGTGTCGCGGCCGATGAGCTCGGAGCTTGGCGTCGGCAAGACAGATGTGAGATCGGGCGGAGCCGGGAACGCAACGACCCGCTCCCGAGGCACGAGGGGGAGCGGCAGATTCCGCTGCCGGGCAAAGCGCACGACCTCGTCGCCGGAGATGTGCCACTTTGCCCCGTGCCGTGTCGCGGCCAGGTCACCGGACGTAATCGCGCGGCGGATGGCGGCCTGGCTCAGTCCAAGCGCCGCGGCGGCCTCGCTGGTCGAGAGCACAGAGCGTTCGAGGACCCCGCTCGCGGCCGGTCCGCCAGGCTCGTCGCCGGGCGGCTCATTTCGATCTCCGCGCGATCGATCACTAATCATATCTGTCCACACGAGATCATCATGTCATCTTGATCTGCTGCACGGATTCTAGCGGACAGCTCCTGTTTCTCCTCGCTCCCGATCCCCAAAGCCCGTAGAAAACCCTGTAGGTCTTACAGGGGTGTCCTGGCGCCGCCAGGCGTAGGCTCGGCACCGGGTTTTTCTCGCACGGACGCCAGGTGCTGCGGACGGTGATCCGATGGTGAAGACGTTGCGGGGGCGGATTTGGGTCGCCCCGAGTCCGCCCGCGGCCAGGAACCTCTGGCATCGCCTTGGTGTCGCGCGCGCGGTCCTTCTCGCGGCCGGGGCAGTCGTCGCCGTGCTCTTCCTGGCCGCATGGATAACAGGGCAGGCCGACCGCCCTCCGCTCAGGATCAATCTGCTGTTGCCCCTCCTCGGCGGGCTGCTCGGGTTGACCCGCGTGCGCCGTGCGCACGTCCTGCCACCCCCGCGCTCGGTCGTGGTCTATGGTCTGATGTGCGTCGCCCTCATCGCGTGGGGACTGAGCGGACTGTGGCTCTTTGCCGCGTCTGCCATGCAGGCGGCAGCCATGCCCTTTCCCTCCCTGGGTGACTTCGGTTTCATCGCGGGAGGGCTGCTCTGGACAGCCGCCATCTGGATTCTGTACGAAGGGGTGACGCTCGATTTCCTGAGCGAAGTCGAAGCCAACGCCTTCCTGCTCTCGTGGATGTTCGTGGCGACCCTCTTTGTGCTGAGCGTGGCCGGCGGCGCCGATCTGCTGGATGTCATCAAGACGGGGGGCAGCACCTTCCAGATCGTCGCGCTGGCCTACCCGATCATCTACGGATGCAACGCGGTCATGCTGGCGCGGTTGGTTCACGGGAAGATCAGAACCGAGGACTCCCCTGAGCGCCGGCCGCTCGCCATCATCGCGGTCGGCTTGCTGCTCGTCTACCTGGCTCAGGTGATCTTGTCGTCGACGGTCATTCTCGAATACCGCCTGAGCGGCGAACCGCCCGCCGCCCGGACCAGTGATCTTCCCCAGGCGGTGTTTACCTTGGCCTACGTCGTCGTTGCGCTCGGCATCGTCAGCTATCCCCTTCCCGCGGCGGCGGCAACGTCGCCCGCAGCACCAGATACCCCGCCGTGCCCGCCACCAGCGACCCGATCAGAATTCCCACCCGCGCCGCGTCCGCCATGGCACCGCGCTCGAAGGCCAACTCGGTGATGAATAGCGACATGGTGAACCCGATCCCGCCCAGCAGCGCCACGCCGGCAATGTGCCGCCAGGCGATGGCACCCGGTTTCAGCGCGATGCCGAGGCGTACCGCCAGCCAGCAGAAGAGCGTGATCCCCACCGGCTTGCCGAGCACCAGCCCCGCGATCACCCCCCAGCTCACCGGGCTGCTCAGCGCCTCGCCAAGTCCGGTCAGCAGCGGGATCCCCGCGTTGGCCAGGGCGAAGAGGGGGAGCACAACGTAGAAGACCCACGGGTTCAGCCGATGCTGCAGGTGGGTCATCGGGGTCTCCACCTCTTCGCAGAGTTGCTCCAGGGTGTGCGTGGCCCGCTGCTGCGGCTCGTTGCTGAGCATGTGCGCGGTGGCGTAGCAGGCGGCCTCGAAGTCGTCGATCGCCTTCCTGGCGCGGACCAGGAACTCG
Source organism: uncultured Chloroflexia bacterium (assembly GCA_963762985.1). Lineage (GTDB taxonomy): Bacteria > Chloroflexota > Chloroflexia > Thermomicrobiales > UBA6265 > JACCXM01. Next base: position 75,045 of record CAVXMK010000015.1, on the reverse strand, counting down.
CTGGGGTTGATCCAGGAGCGAGCGGGCACCGTCATCGCCACCAGAATTCCGGCCAGGGTGCCGTGGACGCCGGACTCGTAGATCGCCACCCACACCCCCAGCCCGAGCAGTGCGTAAACCGGCCAGCGGTGAACCCCCGCGATGTTGGCCACCACCAATCCCGCCAGCAACGCTACGGCCAACCCCAGCGCGGGCCAGGAGATGGACGCGCTGTAGAAGATGGCGATCACCGACACCGCCAGGATGTCGTCCACGATGGCGAAGGCGGTCAGAAAGACCAGCAGCAGCGGCCGCACCCGGCTGCCGAGCAGGGTGATGACCCCCAGCGAAAACGCGGTGTCGGTGGCGATTGGCACCCCCCAACCGTGGATCCCCTCGCCACGGAAATTGAGCGCCGCATAGATCAGCGCGGGCACCACGGCCCCACCCAACGCCGCGGCGATCGGCAAGGCCGCCTGCCGGGGATAGCGCAAATCTCCGACGAGTAACTCGCGCTTGATCTCCAGCCCCACGATGAAGAAGAAAAGTGCCATCAGACCGTCGTTGATCCAGTGGCGCAGCGACTCGGTGATGGCGAACCCTTCGGCGCCGATGGTCAGCTCGGTCTGCCAGAACGCTTCGTAGGCGTCGGCGAGCGGGGAATTGGCCAGCACCAGGGCCACGATGGTCCCCGCCAGCAGCAGTCCGATCCCGGAGACGCTGGTCTGGACAAAGGAATCCACGCGCAAGAGCCGCAGGGCAAAGCGCCGCTCCTGGGCGGTGCCGGTGATGTTGGTGACGAGGACGTCCGGCTCAGCCAGGTCTTCGACTCTGGCGAGCCACGCCTGCCGCTCCGGCGAGTGTTTCCAGCGTTGCGCGTCGCTTTCCCGGTCGAAACGCACGACGACCCGATACTCACGACTGCCGCGACCCGGCCGGATCACGCGCGATTCGACGTAGCCGGGGAAGCGCGACCCGTCAGCGATCAGGTCCGACAGCGCGGCTTCGTACTCCGCCTCGCGGCCGGGACGCACCCGCCGCAGGTAGCTCACCGTCAACGCCGCGTCGTCTGCTCCGGACGCATCCAGCACCGCGTCGCCGACAGGTTTCTCGCCTCGCTCCATCCTATCGGGCCGGCTGCATTCCAACCTCGTCGACGAAGCACCACAGCCAATCTTCGCCCCGCTCGAACGACTGCACGATCGGGTGCCCGGTGGCGTGGAAGTGCTTGGTGGCGTGCTTGTTGCGCGACGAGTCGCAGCACCCAACGTGTCCGCACGTCTTGCAGAGCCGCAGGTGGACCCAGGTGTCGCCCTGCTCCAGGCACTCCTCGCACCCGTCGGGGGTGCGAGGAGACACGTCATGGATTTGATCGAGATGGGTGCAGGGGACGCTCATGGCTTCACTCCTCGATAGACCAACGCGGCAACCGTGTCATGCTGAACGAAGTGAAGCATCTCGGCCAGAGACGTGTAGAGGTGTGGCGCCACTAGCCCTTCAGCGCGCCGGCCATGATGCCCTCGATGAAGCGGCGCTGGAAGATGAGGAAGATGATCACGATCGGCAAGGTGCCCAGGAACGAACCCGCCATCACGGCCCCGTATTCCTGGCTGTAGGGGCCGATCAGCGAGGGCAGACCGAGACTGACTGTGAACTTCTCGTCGCTCGTCAGCACGATCAGCGGCCAGATGAAGTCGTTCCACGACGCGGTGAAGAAGAGAATACCCATCACCGCGATCACCGGCTGCGCCAACGGCACGACGATGCGGGTGAAAATGCCCCACTCGCTCGCCCCATCGATGCGAGCCGCCTCCAGTAGCTCGTTCGGGATGGCGAGCAGTTGTTGCCGGGCCAGGAAGATGCCGATCGCCTGCGCCGTGAAGGGGAGGATCAGCGCCCAGTAGGTATCCATCCAGCCCAGGGTCGCCATCATCGAGAAGAGCGGCACCAGGATGACGTAGAGCGGCAGCGTCAGCGTGGCGATGACCAGCAGGAAGAGCGGCCGCTTGAAGCGGAACTCGAACTTGGCAAAGGCATACCCCGCCATCAGCGACAGCGTGATGGCGATGACCGTCCGCGCCAGGGCGACGAAGACGCTGTTGCCGAACCAGCGCAGGAAACTGGTCTCGCCGAAGAGAAGCTCGTAGTTGCCGAGGTACAGGTCATCCGGCAGCAACTGCACCGGGATTGAGTAGAGCTCGCTGCCCGGCTTGAACGACGCGCTCACCATGTAGAAAAAGGGCACGATCGTCAGAAAGACGCCGACCAGGAGCACGACGTTGCCCAGGAACTGGAGGATGCGCCCGCGAAGCCCAATACCGACCGTCATCGCCTTGCCTCCTCGTCCTAGTCGTCGCTGAAGGCGCGGAAAAGCAGGAACTGCAGTCCGGCCAGCACGATGCTGATCACGGCCAGCGAGTAGCCGATCGCCGCGGCGTACCCCTGGTCGAACCGCTGGAAGCCAATCTCGTAGAGGTAGATCGCCAGCGTCAGCGTCGCGTCGGATGGCCCGCCACGCGTGAGCAGAAACGGAATATCGAAGATCTGGTAGGAGAAGATGATCGCCTGCACCACGACGAAGAGGATGGTCGGTTTCAGCAGGGGCAGCGTGACCGTCCAGAAGACCTGGAATCGTGTCGCGCCGTCGAGTTGTGCCGCCTCGGACAGTTCGTCGGGGATGCTCTGCAGCCCGGCCAGGAAAAAGAGACTGTTGATGCCAAGGAAGGTCCAGATGGCCACCAGCACGATCGACGGCAGCGCCAGCGTCGGGGAGCGCAGCCAGTTATGGGTCGGCTGCCCAATGGCTTCGAGGAAGGCGTTGAGCAGCCCGAAATTCGCGTCGAAGACGAGCCCGAACATGAGGGCGATGACGACGAACGAGGTGATGTTCGGCAGGAAATAGGCGATGCGGTAGAAGCTCTTCAGGTTGAGCGACGGCACGAGAAACGAGCGCACGGCGAGGGCCAGCAGCAGCGCCAGCGGGCTGAGGATGAAGAGGCTGGCGCCCGCGTACAGTGTCGTGTTGAGCAGCGCCTTCAGGTAGCGCTCGTCCTCGAACAGCGCCCGATAGTTCTCGAGACCCACGAACGTGGGAGTCGAGATCCCGATCTGCTCGTGGAAGCTCAACCGGAAGGCGTCGATCACCGGGTAGAGCAGGAAGATGCCGTAGACGATGAAGAAGGGCGCCAGGAAGAGGTACGGGGTGATCGCCCGGCGACCGGGAGCGCGACCCGTGCGCGCCGGCCGGACCACTGCGGCCGGCGCGGGCGCCGCCGCCACGGCTCCGTTCCGCGAGATTTGCCAAGCCATACGTGGCGCCTCCGTTCACGGATGCGTCAAACGCTTCGGCCGGCCATCACCCCCTGCCCCCTCTCCCGTGCCCCACGGGAGAGGGGGAACATGTCCCGCGCCTACGGCGCGCTCCTCGCACCCGTCTCCCCTGTCCCTAAACAGTCCCAGGGGAGACAGGCTGGGGATGAGGGGCGTCGGCGGAAACCGCTCGCGCCCAACTAGCTCTGGAGCTGCGCGAGCTCTTCGCCAAGCGCCTGCAGCGCCGGCTCGGCCTCCTCCTGGTCGGTCATCACCGGCGTGATGACGAGGCGCACCATCGCCTGCACGGCGTCGTTGAAGTACGGCGACTGGTTGAACGGCGGCAGATCCGGTGCCACCGAGGAGTACAGCTCGCCGATCACGGCGCCGCTGAAGTATTCCGACGGCTCCTGCAGCTCCGGCAGCTCGTAGGCCGGGATGTAGGCCGGATAGACCGTCCGCTGCTCGAAGTCGAAGAGGGCGCCTTCCACCGAGAGGTTGCCGGCCGCGATCAGGTCGTAGCAGATGTCCGCGTACTGCGACTGCTCGGTGATGCACTGGCCGGTGCCGCCAAAGTTGGCGGTCGGCCGGCTCTCCCCAAGACCCGTCGGCATCCGCTGCGCCGCCCACAGGCCCGATTGCTCGGGAACGTCGATCTGCAAGCGCCCGATGTGCCAGGGCGGGCCATAGAGCATCGTGAACTGCTCGGCCTTGAAGGCGGCCCAGTAGGCCGGGCCGAACCAGTCTTCTTGAGCAGTGGCGGGAGCGATCCCCGCCACCTGGTCGACGAAGACCAGGTCGTGCAAGAACTGCATGGCCTCGACGCTCAGCGGCTGGTCGCCCTGGTAGTTCCCCTCGGCGTCGAAGAGCGAGGTGCCCGCCACCTGCGCCATCTGAAACCAGTCGCCGAACGCGATGTCGTGGAGGGCGAATGTCTTGGTCTCGCCGTCGGCGGCGATCTGCTTCCCGGCCTCGATGACCTGATCCCACGTCTCGAACGGCGTCTCGACGCCGAGCTCGTCCAGGAGATCCTGGCGATAGGTGAGTACGACGGCGTTGAGCTCGTTGCCGAGCCCGTAGATCTCGCCGTCCCAGGTCCAGGGGTCGCTCGCCGCCGGCTTGTAGATGTTGTCGACCTCGGCCCCGATTCGCTCCGTCAGCGGCACGAACGGCACGCGATCGCCCTTGAGAAACTGCGAAAAACGGGCGATCTCGACCTCGGCCATGTCCGGGGCGCCCTGCCCGCTGGCCAGTGCCGCCAGCAACCGGTCGTGCATCTGGGCGAACTGGTACTGGCTGAAGTTCACCGTGACGTTGGGATGCTTGTCCTTGAACGCCGGGAGATTGGCCGCGTTCTCGGCGAAGTTGAGGCGTTCCGCGTTGAACCCCCAGACCTCGAGCGTGATTGCCTCCTGGTGGAGGACGACGGGGGCTTTCCGGGCCGGGATGATACTGGCCCCCACGCCGCCCGCAAGCCCGAGCGCGGTCACCGCACCGGCCGAGGCGCCGAGAAACTCACGCCGGGAGATATTGGACTGGCTTGGGGTGCGCGTCGTCTGGGTGTCGTCACCGGTTCGATCCATCGTGCCCTCCATACGTCATCGGGCGCCACGATCGGGGATCGGGCGTCGGGTCGGCCGTGGCCTCGCTGCCTCGGCGGCGGATCGTGCAGACGCTGCGGTCCCTCCTCTCTCCGGCGGCTCCGACCAATCAGGGTGCGCCGGTGCGCCCTGCTCCGGTCTCACGTCGATGATGAATGATGAATCCTGGATCAGCAACTGGATAACGCTCGAGTATTCAGCCGGTGGAGCGAGCAAGAATAACAGCAGCGCGAACCGCGTGGGAATGTGGCGCCGATGGCGCCCGGGGCATCTACGTACTCGCCCCCAGCTTCTCAAGCAACAGCGCCTCGGCCACGATCATCCGCTCCAACTCTCCCAGATCGAGACTTTCGTTGGCCGCGTGGACTTGCGAATGCTCATCGCCCGGTCCCCATACCACGAACTCGGCATTCGGGGCCAACGTCTGCAACGTCGTCAGCAACGGGATGGTACCCCCGGAGCCGGTAATCTTGGGCTCGGTATCGAAGGCCTCGCCCGCGGCCTCCCGCGCGGCGGCAAAGACCGGACCATCCGTCTTGCCCCGGAAGGCGTCCCCGGTGTGGACCGGCGCGGTGACCACCTCCACGCCCCACGGCGCGGCGGCGTGCAGGTGCTCCATCAGCAGCCGCACCGACTCCGCGGGGTCGGAGCCCGGAGCGGTGCGCAGGGACACCCGTGCCTTCGCCTCCGGCATGAGGCTGTTGGAGGCCCCCTCGGTCGGGGTGGCATCGAGCCCGATCACGGTCACCGAGGGTCGTGCCCAGAGCCGCGTGGCCAGGGTGCCGGTACCGATCAACCCGACCCCCGGCAGTATCCCCGCCGCCGCCCGGTAGTCGCCTTCGGGGATGCCGCCGCCCTCCCACTCGAACCGCGTCAGACCGGGGATGGCCACGTCGCCGTGCTCGTCGAGGAGAGTGTCGAGGATGCGGATGAGCGCCATCAGCGCGTCCGGCGCGGCCCCGCCGTAGGAGCCGGAGTGGGCCATACCTTTGAGACTGCGCACCGTGATATCGCAGGCGGCGATGCCGCGCAAAGCCACGGTCAACTCCGGTTCCCCGGCTTTCATGTTGCCGCCGTCGTTGATGACAAAGGCGTCGCAGCGCACCAGGTTCGGGTTGGCGGCGATGAGCGTTTCCAGCTTGCTGCCCGTCTCCTCCTCGCCTTCCATGAGCACCTTCACCCCCACCGGCGGCTGGCCACCAAACAGGCGCAGCGCGGCGGCGATGATCATCACCCCCGACTTGTCGTCGGAGGCGCCACGGCCGTACATGCGGCCGTGGCGGATCACCGGCTCGAACGGCTCCATGTCCCACCCCTGCGCCATCGGCGCCGGCTGGATGTCGTAGTGGGCGTAGAGGAGGACCGTCGGAGCTCCGGCCGGACCCGGAATCTCGGCATAGACCGCCGGGTACCCCCCCGGCACATCGAGCAGCCGCGCCCCGGGCACGCCGTAGCGTTCCAGCAGATCGACGACAGCCTGCGCCGTCTCCAGCACCGGTTCGGGCGGGAACCCAGGAAACGCGCAGGACGGGATACGCACGAGGGCGGCGAGATCTTCGCTCACCTCCGCCATCATCCCCTCGGCCAGCATACGGACTTCTTCGACGGGCATGGTTCTCCCTTCTCCAAACGACGGCGCGAGTTGCTGCGGGTTGTATAGCAGGATGTGTGTGCGGGGTGATCCGCGGCGATGGACAGCGGGATCGCCTAGCGGCGCACTCGGATGCGGTCGGGCGTCACGACAATGAACTGGTCCAATTCATGGGCGTAGGCAGCCAGGACCGTGGTCAGGCGAGCGATCATGAGGTCCAATGGTGGCGGCGAACCTAACCGAAGCAGGATCACGCCGGCATGAGGCTGGTGCTCGACGAAGACCAGTCCCCCAAAGTGACGATCGTGGGTGATCAGGATGCGTCGCTCGCGATACGCTATGCCAAGAACCTCGGGGTCGGGCAAGCCGGGTGGGTGATCGCGCGCAACTCTGGTCACATCGTGTCCGAGCGAGGACAGATGCGCCACAAGACGCGCATCGGCGCTCTGGTCGAGCAGGAACCTCACGCGTTGGCATGGGCAAGCTGAGCCCTGCGCCTCCTTGAGGCGGCCAAGGCTTCCTTCCGTTCTCGAGACTGCCGATAGTCGGCTCTGACCGCATCTCGGGCAAAGAGGATGGCGGCGCGAACGTCTTCGACCGTGATTTCGGGATAGGCTTCGTACAGTTCGTCGCCGTGCAGATCGGCGGAGAGCCAGTCAAGAATCAACTCCACCGGGATGCGCGTGCCCCGGATAACCGGCTGACCGACCATGACGGCCGGATCCTTGGCAATGCGCTCCTTGTATCGCTTATCGGCCTGGGTCATGGATTATTGCCCTGTCGCGCCGGATATTGCATGCTCATCCATTGTGCCACACGCCCGCCCGCTACCAACTGGCTCGCCGACTCGGCGCTCAGACTCCCATCAATCCAGGAAATGCCGCCCCAAATCCCGAAACCGCTCCAGCACCAGCAGCCGCCCCGGCCCCGCCTCCTCGTCGATCTCCTGATGCTCCAGCCGCCAGGTGGCGTGATGCGGGATGAAGACCGCGTTCAGCCCGGCCGCCAGCGAGGCGTTGATATCCGACTTCGGTGAATTGCCGATCATCCAGGTCCGCGCCGGCTCGACCTCGATCTGCGCCACGAGGCTGCTGTAGGCCTCGGGGTTCTTCTCGGGCACGACCGCGGCGTGGCGGAAATAGCCCGCGATACCGGAGCGGTCGATCTTCAACCGCTGCTCCTCAGGGTGGCCCTTCGTCATCAGCGTCAGGTCGTGCCGCGGGGCCAGCAATGCCAGCGTTTCCTCCACCCCATCGAGCAGCTCGATCGGCTGGGAGAGGATGCGCTCGCCGAAGGCCATCACCGTGCGCAGGTCGTCGTCGTTGATGTGCTGCTCGGCCAGGTGCTCGTAGCACGCGCGCAGATGTCGCGTGAATGCCGCCGACCCGTAGCCATCAATCCCGAAGTTCGCCAACTCGATCTCGTCGAGCACGGCGCGCACCTCTTCGCGGGAAAGCGTCGAGTGAGCCAGGAAATCGAGAAAATCCTCGATGGCCCGCTCGAAGTGGATGTTGTTCTCCCAGAGGGTGTCGTCGGCGTCGAAGATGAGGTGTTGGATCGATTTGTGAGAACGAAGAGGCACAACGTTCATCGGTAGAGTTTCAACCCGGTAATGCGCTCGAAGTGTCGAAAGTTCCGAGTCACAAGCGTCAAGTCCTCTTCCAGCGCTGTAGCCGCTATCAGCAGATCCATGTCCGGGATGAGTTGCCCTTGCCGCCGCAGCGCCGCGCGCATCCGTGCAAAGCGCTCGGCGATCGGATCGGTGAGCGGCAAGACGGCGAAGTCGCTCAGGAAGTCGCGAAGCCCGGCGAGGGCGGCTCGCGGATCGGGTGTCCCGAAGGCGCCTTCGTAGACCTCGGCGACGGCGACAATACTGACGGCCAGCCCCTCGGAACTCAGGCGATCCAGGGTGCGCTGGGCGCGCGCCCGGCCAATGGCAGCGTCAATCAGCCAGTCGGAGTCGATCAAATACCTCACGGGCGGTCGATGGGGCGGGTGCCATCCTCACGACCGCGGTAGATGGCCTCGATGATGCGATCGCCCTCCTCGGGGGAGAGCAGGCCGGCCACCTTCTTCAACCCTTCGCGAACCTTCTCCGGATCGTAGTTGGCCCAAGGATCATCGGGATCGCGCGTCACGCGGAAGCGAGCACCGTTGCGGACGAGGATGATCGGCGCTTTGTCGGGTTCGCCGAGCGCTCTTCCCAGTTCGCTATCTGGATCGATCGTAATGGTCAGGGGTTCGCTCGCCATGATTCACCTCGATTTCTATCAGAATTGTCGTGGGGCACGCGGTCGGCGGGCCCGCACTTCGCGACCAAGGATGCCCTATTCCGCGCCTCAGAACCACACCGGATTCGTCCAAGCCCTCCGCCCCTCGCCATCGCGCACCAGCACGCGGGCATAGGGGCTTTGCCACTGGCTGAGGTCGAACTCGGTCTCGGTCACCCCCTGCTCGCCAACGACGGTGTACGTCGCCGGGCCGCCGAGGAGGAAGACGCGGTTGGCCGGGGAGCAGCGCAGCCAGAGCCGCTTGCCCGGTTCGATGACCAGGTCGTGGATGACGGGGCCGGTGCTGGAGTAGTAGTCGCCGGCCTTCAATGCGGCCACCAGTGCGTCGGGGTCGAGCGATTCGCTCTTGACCATGACCCAGCCCGCTTCGCGGTCGCGGGAATTGAGCACGAAGTGGGCGTCGTCGGTGGCGCAGGCGGAGAGGTGACGGCCCCGCGCCAGGAGGATGTCGAGCATGTAGGCGCTGTCGGCGGTGTCGTTGTCGTCGGCACAGGCGACGTTGTAGATCTCGATGGCGTGGATTGGGCCTAGCCGCTCCACGTCACGGTCGGTCATGGTGAACCACTGCGGGTGGGCGGCCACCACGAACGCGCCGGCATCCAGCGCCCGTTTTGCCAACTCTGGCCCCGTCTCCTCCAGGGGCGAGCGTGCGAAATCGAGCGGCAACCCCACGGCCAGGATGTGCCAGGGCGCGCCCAGCTCCATGCGGTCCTGGGCCGGGTGCAGCTCCGCGCCGATGATGGTGGTGAAGCACGGCGATCGAAACGGCCGCGTGTCGGCCATCGGCCAGTCGTAGTGCTCCAGAAAATGCTCCGTCAGCGACAGAAAATCGTGCCCCGCCGCCTCGTAAAAGCGGCACACCTCCTCCGGTGAGCGCCGGCCATCGGACAACGTCGAATGCGTGTGCAGATTCCCGCGCCAGAAGCGGCCGGGCCGAGAAAAGGGCGTCTCCATGCGGGCTCCAGGCTATCAGCTATCAGCTATCAGCCTTTGGCTGACGGTGACGAGGACTCATTTCGCCACTGAATCGGTGAGCGAGAGATTCTCGCGTGAGAATGCATTCGTCAAGAGCTGATAGCCGAAAGCTGATAGCTCAATCACCCCCCGGCGCCAGCGATGCCAATGGGACCAGGTCCGGCGACGGGCTCGGGGAGCGGGGCACCGGCTTCCGGGCCGAGCTGGCCCTTGTAGGAGCCTCGGACCAGTTGCCGCAGCAGCAGGACGAAATCGTCGTCGTCGCGGCCGCCGGAGAGCCAGACGGTCAGCGGGCGGGCTCCGGCCACCCCTTGCAGCCGCACGCCACCGCGCCACCGCGCCACCCCGCCGAACTCGGTCCAGCGCCGGAACGGCGTCCACGCAGCGCGGATGCCCCGCGAGGTCATGGTGTAGCGCACCGGCAGCGCCAACAGCAGCACCAGCAACCCCGTCACCACCAGCAGGGTAAACAGCCCGATCCGGTCCGCCGCCAGCAGAACGATCGACACCAGCCAGAGGGCGAGGGCCGCGGGGCCGTGCATGCGCAAGCGGCCGAGCAGCGAGAGCGTCAGCCGGCTAACCAGATTGCCGGAGGCGCGTTCTCCCCACGGCGTCCAGATCCGCAGGTAGAGCGCCAGGGCGATGGCTATCACGATGACAGCAACAGCGTTCACGTTCATGGTCACGATCCCCAGACCGGAAGCGGACCACGCCGTCCCGATCTGCACGAGCAAAGATTGTGGCACGAGCCGGTTCCATGCGGGGAAGGAAACTCAGCGCCGACAACCCCTTGAGACAAACGTTCGGTCGCTGCGGTGCGTTCCAGCCCGGCAACTCCGCCGGGGACAGGGAGAGTGTGGCATGCGGGAGCGGCAAAATCGTTGACGCGCTGTTAAGAATGAAGTCCCCGCGTCTTGGCCGCCCGACACAAATCCGTCGCTCGGACGCGTCGTACTTCCCGTGGGAATGACGCATCAGCCCTCCTGGCGTGAGATGATCCCCCGAGGAGGGCAGAAGCAAGATGAGGGACACCACCATCCAACGCATCGCCGTGATCGGGGCCGGGTTGATGGGGCACGGCATCGCCCTGGAGTTCGCGGCCCACGGCCACGACGTGGCCCTGCAAGATCGCGACCAGTCGGCGTTGGAGCTGGCGCGGGGCAGCATCACGGAAGGTCTGGCACGCCTGGCCGAGATCGGGCGCATCACGCCAGAGGCCGCCGCGACGGCCCCTGCGCACATGACCCTGGGGACCGACGCCCGCGCGGCCGTGACGAACGCCGATCTCGTCATCGAGGCCGTCAGCGAAGATCTCGACCTCAAGCGCGCCCTCTTCCGCGATCTCGACGAATGGGCGCCGAGGCGCGCCATCCTGGCCAGCAACTCGTCCAGCTTCATGCCGAGTCTCCTCGCCGCCGCCACCGACCGGCCGGATCGCGTGCTCGTCGCCCACTACTTCAATCCGCCCCACCTGCTGCCGCTAGTCGAGTTGGTCCGCGGCGAGCAGACCTCGGACGCGACAATCGACACCATGCGCGCCCTCTATCAGGGCATCGGCAAACGTCCGGCGGTCGTGCAGCGGGAAGCGCCCGGCTTCGTCGGCAACCGGCTGCAAATGGCCCTCCTGCGCGAGGCGCTGGCTATCGTGGATGCCGGGATTGCCACACCGGAGGACGTCGACACGATCATCAAGAACGGCTTCGGCCGCCGCCTGGCCGTGGCCGGCGTCTTCGAAGTCTTCGAGGCCGCCGGCTGGGATCTCACCCTGGCTGTCGCCAGCCAACTCTTTCCCGCCATCGACCGCTCGCCCGAACCGCCGCAGAGCCTGCGCGAGAAGGTCGCCCGCGGCGAACTCGGCCTGAAAGCCGGCAAGGGCTTCTATGAGTGGACGCCGCAGGAAGCGGCGGCCCTGAGGCGGAGGATCAGCAAGGGGTTGGCAGCGATTGCGCGTTTGGATGACGACTGAGCACCCGCTCTGTCGGGCGAGGCAATCGCGGTCGCTCGGTACGCTTGGTGGATACGGCACGAACTGGGAAGGAACTGATACCTTGATGGATCTGGACCAGGCCGCAAAGAAAAAAGTTCTCCGCGATTTCACCTACGGCCTCTACGCCGTGACCGCCGCCCACGCCGGCGAACGCGGCGTCTTCACCGCCAACTGGCTCAGCCAGGCGTCGTTCGAGCCGCCGCTGGTCATGCTCTCGGTCGAACTCGACAGCTCCACCCTGCCGCTGATCCGCGCCAGCGGCCACTTCGCCGTCTGCCCCCTGGACGAAGGGCAGAAGGAGCTGGCCGGCGCACTGGGCCGGCCCAAGGCCCGGGCCGGGGATAAATTCGCCACCCTCGACCTCGACGTTGTGGACACCGAGAGCGGCGTCCCCGCCCTGGCCGACAGCCTTGGCTACATCGTCTGCCGCGTGGACGCCGACATCCCCGCCGGAGACTCGGTCGTCTTCCTTGGCGAGGTCATCGAAGCGCGCACCTTCGCCGATACCCCGCCCCTGGAGATGCGCCGCGCCGGCTTCCGCCACGCGGGCTAGGTGAAGACGGCGAGACGACGAGACGGCAAGACGGCAAGAACGAACCAGGGGCCAATAGCTCAAAGCCCATATCCCATAGCTCAAAGCCCATAGCCCCGTCATGGCATGCCGTGTGCGGTGATAGCGGCAGGCATCCGCGCCGCATCTCCGGAGGATTTTTATGTCTACTACAAGCATCGAGGCCTTCGACACCACCGTGCAGAAGACGAACGAATGGCTGCGCGACATCTCGCGCGAGCTGGGCGACGAGAACCGCCGCCACGCCTACCTGGCGCTGCGCGGGACGCTCCACGCCGTCCGCGATTTCCTGCCCCTCGAAGAATCCGCGCAGCTCTCGGCGCAACTCCCCATGCTGGTGCGCGGCATCTATTTCGAGGGCTGGAACCCATCGGTGACTCCGGCGAAAGACCGTTCCCGCGAGAACTTCCTCAACCACACCGAGCGGGCGCTGGACCGGGCACTCTGGAACGAGGGATGGCGCTATACCCCCGAGCAGGCCGCGCGGGCCGTGCTGGGCGTGCTCTCGGAGCGCGTCTCGGCCGGGGAGATCGACCAAGTGCGGCACGTGCTGCCGGAGGCCATCCGCGAGTTCTGGCCGGAGCCAGCCGCAACCCGCTGACCGGGGCGCCGTCACCCGCGCATTTTGACGCGCCAGCGCATCTGGCGCGTCATGTGCGTACACGATCCTCGCGGGCCGCGACCGCGTGCCCGGGACAGGTAAGGAGGGGGGAAAACGCTTGCCACCGGCCCAAGCCGACCTCTGGTACAAGGACGCCATCGTCTACGCCGTTGACGTGAAGACGTTCCAGGACAGCGATGGCGACGGCATCGGGGATTTCGCGGGGTTGATCTCCCGTCTCGATTACCTCGCCGACCTCGGCGTGGATTGCCTCTGGCTCCTCCCCTTCTACCCCTCCCCGAACCGCGACAACGGGTACGACATCGCCGACTTCCTCGGGGTCGACTCCCGGCTGGGCACCCTCGACGACTTCGCGGCGCTCAAGCACGCGGCCGCGGAGCGCGGCATCCGCCTCCTCCTCGACCTGGTCATCCACCACACCTCCGACCAGCACCCCTGGTTCCAGGCAGCCCGCGCCGACCCGGAGTCGCCCTACCGCGACTACTACGTCTGGGCGCAGACGCCTCCGACCCAGACGGGCGCCAAGCTGATCTTCCCCGGGGTCGAAGAGAGCGTCTGGCGCTACGACGAGGAGGCCCGCGCCTACTACCTCCACCAGTTCTACGAGTTCGAGCCGGACCTGAACATCGAGCACCCGGCCGTGGCAGATGAGGCCCGGCGGATCATGGCGTGGTGGATCGAGCGCGGCGCCGATGGCTTCCGCGTCGACGCCGCGTCCCACCTCCTCGGCACTCAGGCGCTCTTGCCGCGGCCGACGACGCAGCCGCAGGCGTTCCTGCGTGTCCTGCGAGGTGCCCTCGACGAGCATCGCCGAGGGGGCGCCTTGATCGGCGAAGCCGACGTCGCGCCAGCGGACCTGGCGACGTACTTCCGGGAGGGCGGGCTTCGCCTACTCTTCAACTTCTTGCTCGACAATTACCTCTTCCTGGCGTTCGCGCGGGGTGAAGCCGAGCCGATCGTGCGCGGGCTCCAGCTGCTTCCCCGATTCCCGAGGAAGCGCAGTGGGGAAACTTCCTCCGGAACCTCGACGAACTCGACCTGGAGCAACTCGAAGCCGAAGAGCGCGAGGAGGTCTATCGGGCGTTCGCGCCGGAAGAGCGGATGCGCGCCTACGGCAAGGGCATCCGCCGCCGGTTCGCCCCGATGCTCGGCGGCGACCAGCGGCGAGTCGAGCTCGCCTTCAGCCTCCTGCTGACCATGCCCGGCACGCCGATCATCGCCTACGGCGACGAGATCGGGATGGGCGACGACCTCCGCCTGCCCGAGAGAGAAGGCGTGCGTACGGTCATGCAGTGGTCTGCCGCGCCCAACGGCGGGTTTTCGGCCGCCCCGGCGGCGGCGCTGACACGGCCGGTCATCGCCGGTGGTCCGTTCGGCTACGAGCGGGTCAACGTGGCGGCGCAAACCGAAGACCCGGCATCGCTCCTCAATTGGCTGCGGCGGGCCATTGCCGCCCGCAAGCGGCATCGGGAGTTCGGCCGGGGATCCTGCCGCGTCGTCCCCACCGACGACCGCCGCGTGATTGCGGTCAGCGCCTCTTGGCGGGACCGGGAAACGATCACGGTCCACAACCTCTCCGCCGCGCCATGCACGGTCGCGCTCGATTTCGAAACGCGGCAAGACGCCCCGCTCCGCGACCACTTCACCAACCAGCCATACCCGCCGCCGCACAAGAACCGGATCGAGCTCGGGTCCTATGGCTATCGCTGGCTGGAGAGTCGTGTTGAAGCTTTGCCACGGCACGCCCACTCGTAGGGGCGCTACTTGCCGCGCCCGTCGGCTGAAAGCCGACAACCGTGCAACGGAACCATGCTGTGGCCCGCCGGGCCACGGGCGCGGCAAGCAGCGCCCCCGCAAGCCGGGCGCCGCTCCGGGACATCGTGGTCGCTCGCTTTAGCGCACCCTCAGGCGCGGGTCGAGCACGTCGCGCAGCGTGTTGCCGATCAGGTTGAACCCGAGCACGGTGACGAAGATGGCCAGCCCGGGGATGTTGACCAGGTGCGGCGCGGTGCGCAGATAGTTGCGCCCGTCGACCAGCAATGCCCCCCACTCCGGCGTCGGCGGCTGCGCCCCCAGCCCCAGGAAGGAGAGAGCCGCGGCGTCGAGCACGGCCAAGGGGAAGGTCAGTGTAGCCAGCACGATGATAGGGGCCAGCACATTGGGCAGGATGGAGCGGCGCATGATGCGGGCTGGCGTCGACCCCAACACGCGGTCGGCGGTCACGTACTCCGTCTCGCGCACGGAGAGGACCGAGCCGCGCACCAGCCGCGCGAAGCCGGGGAACGTGCCGATGCCGACCGCGATCATGGCGTTCTCCAGCCCCGGGCCCAGCACGGCGACGATGGCCAGGGTCAGGAGAAACCCCGGAAAGGCGAGCATGACGTCGGTGAAGCGCATCAGCACCGTGTCGACGAACCCACCGTAGTACCCCGCCACCAGCCCAATCGTCACCCCGATCCCCAGCGCGAGGGCCACGCTGATGATGCCGATCTGCACCGTGATGCGCGCACCGTGCATGATCCGGCTCAGCATGTCGCGCCCGAGGTCGTCCGTGCCGAACGGGTGCGCCGCCGAGGGCGGTTCCCGCGCCGGCCCGGCGCGCAACTCGTACGGGTCGTAGGGCGCGATAACCGGAGCCAGCAGGGCCGTCAGGAGGAGCAAAAGCACGAGTGCGCCGCCGATCTGGGCCTGCGAGGTGCGAAAGAGCCGGCGCGCGAATCCGAGCAGACCTCGCCGGGGCGAGGTCCGTCGCGCCGCCAGCGGCGCCGTCAGCGTCGAGGCGCTCACGTGTACGTGATCCGGGGGTCGAGGGCTGCGTAGACCACGTCGACGACGAGGTTGACCAGCACGTACGTCGTGGCCACCACCAGGGTGATGCCCTGGATCATCGGGAAGTCGCGCTTGGCGAAGGCCTGCACCGCCAGCTCGCCGATGCCGTGCCAGGCGAAGACCGCCTCGATGATGAACGCCCCCGTCAGCAACCCGCCGAACTGCAAGCCGATGATAGTCACCACCGGGATGGCGGCGTTGCGCAGCGCGTGGTGCAGCACCACGCGGCGCTCGGTGAGCCCCTTGGCCCGCGCCGTCTGCACGTACTCCTGCCCCAGCACCTCCAGCATCGCCGAGCGCACCAGCCGCGCCACGATCGAGGAGGCGATCAACCCCAACGTGACCGCCGGCAGCACCAGCGACTTGAGCGACCCGTCCGGGATCACCGAGAACCAACCCAGGTTCACCGAGAAGAAGTAGATGGCCAGCAACCCGAACCAGAAGGCGGGCATGGAGATGCCGGCCGTGGCCGCGATCATCGCCACCGTGTCGATCGGCGAGTCCTTGTACACCGCCGCCAAGATGCCGGACCCCAGCCCGACCACCGCCGAGACCAGAAACGCCCCGATGGCGAGCTGCAAGGTCGCCGGGTAGCGGCTGGCGATCTCCTCCGTCACCGGCTGGCGGGTGGTGATGCTCGTGCCCAAATCCCCACGTAGCACGTTGCCGACGTAGAGCAGGTACTGCTCCGGGAGCGACTTGTCGAGGCCGAGCTGCTGGCGAATGTTGGCGACCACCTCCGCGTTGGGCGGCTGGCCGAAAAACATGATCTCGACCGGGTCGCCCGGCACCAGCGGCCGAATGGCGAAGACGAGGGTCACCACGGCCAGCAGGACGGGGATCGTGTAGAGCAGGCGGCGGAGGACGTAGGCAGTCACGGCTATGGGCTATGGGCTATGGGCTATGAGCTTTTGGCTATCAGCTACCGGTCGAAGGCGGAACTTCACGTCGTCCGTCTTTGACTCATAGCTCATAGCTCATAGCTCGCAGCTAACTCGCCAGCCAGACATCGTTGAGGCGGGGGATGTTGAGCGCGTCCCAGTGGTAGTTCTGGACGTTGTCGTGGACGGCGACGTTGATCCAGTCGCTGGCGATGGGGGCGACGAGGGCGTTGTCGAGGATGTAGACCATGGCCGCGTGGGAGGCCTCCAGGCGCGCCTCCGGATCGACCGTGGTGTTGGCCACGGCCAGCAACTCGTCCAGCTCGGGGTCGTTGGTCTGTCCCGTCCAGCCGGGAGACGTGAAGAGCGAGGAGAGGATCGACTGGTCAACCAGCGTCCAGCGCATGTAGTCCATGCCGGTCTCGCCACTCTCCATCATCGGCTGCAAGGCGCCGAAATCGACCGACTGGATCTCCGTGCGCAGCCCGATCTCGTCGAACGATGCCTGCATGATCTCCTGCGCCCGTTCCCGCTCCGGGAAGCCGGTGTATGACCAGAGGGTCACCACCAGATCCTCCCCGTCCAGCTCGACGTACCCGTTACCGTCGCCGTCGGTCAACCCGGCCTCGGCCAGCTTCGCCCGGGCCTGCTCCAGATCGTAGACGTAGCCATGCTCGGCGCAGAGGTCCGCGTCGTAGGCGGCGTTGCCGACCGGGAGCGGGCACTGGTTGGGGGTGGCCTGGCCGAGATAGCTGAACTCCACGACGCCGTCGCGGTCGATGGCGTAGTTGATGGCCTGGCGGAACGCGACGTTGTCGAACGGCGCGCGATCCGAGAACTCGACGTAGTTGAAGTTGTTTGGTTCCGTCAGCGAGACGATGACCACGCCGGGCGTCTCCTGCAGGCGCGCCACGTCCTCGAACGGGACATCGAGCAGGTCCAGTTCCTGGTTCTCGAACGCCGCGGTGCGGGTGGCCGCCTCGCCGATGATGTTGTATTCGAGGCTCTCGACGTAGGCCGGACCCTTGTTGGTGTCGTCCATGCGCGGGTTCACGTAGTCCGGATTGCGGTCGAAGACGATCTTCGTGCCCGGTTGCCATTCCCGGAACATGAACGGCCCGGAGCCGACCGGGTTGTGGCCAAAATCGTCGCCGAACTCCTCGACGGCGGCCGGTGAAACGATGCCGATGATGGTGCTGTTGGTGAAGAAGGGCGCGTATGGCTCGCTGAAATTGAACACCGCCGTCCTGGCGTCGGGCGCGTCGACCGACTCCAACGTCTCGACAAACGACTTGTACGGCGCGGCCATCTCGGGGTCGAGGATGCGGTCGTAGGTGAACTTCACCGCGTTGGCGTCGACGTCGGTGCCGTCGTGGAATTTCATGCCCTCGCGGATGGTGAAGGTGATGGTCTTCCCGTCCTCGCTGATCTCCCACGATTCGGCGATCCACGGCTGCGGCAGTCCTTCGTCGTCGATGTAGACGAGCCGGTCGTAAACGACTTGCATCACCTGGGAGGAGGTCAGCGCGATCGTGCGCGCCGGGTCGAGCTGGTCCGGTTCCTCTCCCAGGGCGAGGCGCAGCACGCCCCCTTGCACCGGCTCTCCCTCGGCCTGGCTCAGCGCCGCCGCCGGTGGCGTCACGGACTCCACGAACAGCCCTGCCCCGGTCACGGCGAGCAGGGTGAGGACGACGACGGCACGAACGATGCGGGGGACGGTCATTGCATTCCCTCCACTCTGCGTTCTGGGCGCAACACACGGCCGGTGTCACATGCGGCGACACCACGCATCATACGCGCAAATGGAGAGGGCGAGACGTCGAGACGGCAAGAGGAGTCGTGGGTCGTGCGTGAGAAATGAGCGGTCGAACGAGGGGCGCGAGCCGTTCTCAGCTCACCGTCTCCTCGTCTTGCCGTCTTGCCGTCTCCATCGTCTTGCCGTCTAGCTCTGCGCCGCCGAAGTAGTCGAAGATCAGGCGTGAGACGCGGCCGATGAGGCGGGCGCCGGCGTTTTCCGCCCAGAATCGCGTGTCGGTGTCCCCTTCGCTGACGATGCCGATGACGTAGCGGGTGCCCGGCCACTCCACCAGCGCCATGTCAGCGCGCATCCCGGTCCAGCCGCCGGTCTTATTGGCGATGCGCAAGCCGTTGTCGGGGTGGCCCAATTCCTCCGGATGCGGATAGAACGGCAGGTAGCGCGGAACCAGATCGACGTAGTGCTGGCGCCCCAGGATTTCAAGGATCGCTTCCCGGCTCGCCGCGCTGAGGAGCGTCCCCTCCGCCAGCGCGGCCATCAGCCCGGCCAGGTCGGAGGGGGACGTCACCGCCAGATTGCGCGCGTCCCGGCCGACCTTGGGGAAATTGAGCCGT
This sequence comes from uncultured Chloroflexia bacterium, assembly GCA_963762985.1. Taxonomy (GTDB): domain Bacteria; phylum Chloroflexota; class Chloroflexia; order Thermomicrobiales; family UBA6265; genus JACCXM01. Next base: position 56,039 of record CAVXMK010000015.1, on the reverse strand, counting down.
TCCAGCAGTCTGGTATGGGTGAACCCAAGCTCGGCCATCGTCTGGTTGATGCGCTCGATGCCCAGCAGATCGATGAGCACGTTGGTGGCGATGTTGTCGCTGACGACGATCATCAGCGTGGCGTGGTCGCGGATCGACAACTCGAGACCGGGCGAGAGTTCGCGCAAGATGCCTGACCCGACGGTGCGCGCCGCATCGCTGACGACGACGCGCGATTCCAGATCGACGTCGCCGGCTTCGACCTGGCGGAAGAGCTCGATGAGGATAGGCACCTTGATCGTGCTCGCCGTGGCGGTCGTCTCGTCGGCGTTGACGCGGATCTCCTCGCCCGTGCCGAGGTTTCTGGCCGCTACTCCGCCGCTGCCAGAAAACTCCGTAAACTCCCGTTCGATCTCGGCGATGACACGCTCGCGCTGAGTGTCCGTTTCCGTGTCGACCGCCATCGTCCCCTCGCCCAAGTTCACACCACGCCGACCTTCTCGCCTGGATTGCGGCGCCAAAGTCGTGCCGTTCCGAGCGCAGCGAGGAATCTCGGCTCCGGGGAACGCCGAGATTCCTCCTTACGTCGGAATGACACGAGTGTGGGTGCTGTGCGTCCCATGGCACCCGCCGCGCACGGCGCCCTAACCGCGGGCCGGCTCCTGCGCCAGCTCCTCCTGCTGCTCGGTCGCTTCTTCCTCGGTGTACTCGTCCTCGATATCGCCGTCTTCTTCCAACTCGTACTCGCCGGAGGCGATGACGTGCAGATCCTCCAACACGTCGTACGCGGCGAAGGTCGCCTCCGCGAAATCGAGCTCCCCACGCACGTAGCGGACGAAGATCTCCGTCAACTCGTCCCCGATCCCCCGCGCCAGCATCTCCTGCTCGGCTGGATCCTTCTCCACTCCGGCACCCCCGTTTCCCGCCCGTCGCTACTGCGGGCCGCACTCGGCGCATTCTGCCGCACGGCGGCGCCAATGGAAGGAGAGTAGCACTGGATTGGGTGTCAGGGTGACAGGGTGTGTCAGCGTGAAGGGGTGTCGGGAAACACGAATGCCCCTCTGCCATCGCGATCTGGCAGGGGAAGGATTGGACAAATCCCCTCGCCCACCGTGGCGGGTCGGGTGCCCGCTGGGCGACGGGTGGGGGCAGGGCAACTCTGCCACCCCACCCCGCACCGCCAGAGTTGGCACACTTGGCACACTTCCCCGCACGACGCACCGGGCGGACGTCGCCACGTCTCGCCTCGCGCCCGGGTGTCGGCCCGCCCTCTCCTGTGAGACTACGGTGGGAGAGGGAGTGGGGTGAATGCCGTTAGTCCGCCCCCACGGTGATCGGGTCGATCATGCCCTCCACCGGCCGCTTGGCATCGGTCGGGGCCACCAGCCAGGCCAGCACCATGGCGAAGAACCCCGCAAAGGCCGCGATCGTCGTAATGTCCATCGATCTCTCCTCCGTCCTTGCCGTCTTGCCGTCTACAACTGGTACGCCACCTCGCCATGCGTCGTGGTGTCGAGACCGAGCACTTCCTCCTGCTCCGGCACCCGCAACCCGATGGTGACATCGATGACTTTCAGAATCACCCAGGTCACACCCGCGGTAAAGACGATCACCACCCCGACCGCCACCGCCTGCTTCAGCAACTGCTCCGGGTTGCCGTAGAAAAGGCCATTGGACCCGGCCGGGTTGACCGCCGTGGAGGCGAAGAGCCCGGTGGCCAGGGCCCCCCAGATGCCTCCTACGCCGTGGACCGCGAAGACGTCGAGGGCATCATCCACGCCGATGGTGCGCTTGAGGATATCGACCGCGAAGAAGCAGAGGACGCCCGCGCCGAGCCCGATCAGGATGGCCGAGGGAGTATCGACGAACCCCGCGGCCGGGGTGATGGCCACCAGCCCTGCCACCGCGCCCGCGGCCAGTCCGAGCACGCTCGGGTGCCCGTGCCGCAGCCAGGAGGCGGTCATCCAGGCCAGCCCGCCCATCGCCGCGGCCGTGTTGGTGACCACGATGGCGCTGGCGGCGAGCCCATTCGCGCCGAGGGCGCTGCCGCCGTTGAACCCGAACCAGCCGAACCAGAGCAGCCCCGCGCCGAGGACCGTGTAGGTCAGGTTATGCGGCTCCAGCGATCGCGAGCCGAACCCGATGCGCTTGCCGAGCATCATCGCCGCCACCAGGGCGGCGATACCCGCCGTGATGTGAACCACGGTGCCGCCAGCGAAGTCGAGCGCGCCATACTCACGCAGCCAGCCACCGACGCCCCACACCCAGTGCGCCACCGGGGCGTAGACCAGGGTGGCCCACAGCAGCGTGAAGACGACCATCGCCTTGAAGCGCTTGCGCTCGGCGAAGGCACCGGTAATGAGGGCCGGGGTGATGATGGCGAACATCATCTGGAACGACATGAACGACAGCGCCGGGATGGTGGCTGCATAGTCGGGGTTCGGCTCTTGCCCGACCCCGCGCAGCCCGATCCAGTCCAGTCCGCCGATGAAGCTGCCGCCCGGCGCGAAGGCCAGCGAGTAGCCCCACAGCACCCACTGCACGCTGATGAGGGCCAGGATGAAGAAGCTGTGCATGATGGTGGAGAGCACGTTCTTGCGCTGCACCAACCCGCCGTAGAAAAACCCCAGGGCCGGCGTCATCAGCATCACCAATGCCGTCGACGTCAGCACCCAAGCGGTATCCCCGGTATCCAAGACCCTTCTCCTCACGAACGCCGCCGCAGGCGACCACGACTCGCCGGGCAGCGTCGCTCCGGTTGAGGCCGAGTCTATGGATGACGTGGCGCGAGGGATACGTGCGGTCTGGACGAATCGTCTGTTCATTTTTGTGCAGACTGCACATTTCTTGAGAGATGCTGCTGACGGAGTCCGCGGCGACGTCGGTCGCTTGTGCTCAGAGAACAATGACCGATCTGACCGCTGATGCGTGGCGGCCAATCCGGCGAGGACAGCGGCACCGCCGGATCGATCCGGCGGCGCCGCACTTTGCTTCGAGGCGACGCGTCAGCGGCCACGCTTGCCCTTGCCGCGGTTCTGCTTGCCCTTCTTGTGCTTGCCTTTGCCGTTGTGCTGGCGATCGGCGGTCTGGTCGCCGTCATCGGCGGCGCGCGCCGCCTGCGCGGCGATGCCGCTGCCGTCGCAAAGCGCGCTGCCCGACAGCTCGGGGAACTCGCTGCTGCACAGGAAGTTGCGGGCGTTGACGGTGTCCAGGCGCAACACCTGGGTCTGCTCCGCGCAGTCGAACGTGTTGGTCAACGCGGCCAGCACCTCGCCCGACCCGGTAGCAAGGAAGTTGCCGCCTCCGGCATCGAAGCAGGGGTACTGTCCATCGACGGCCGAAACCCGCAGTTCTTTGACCTTGACGGCGTCGACGGCGAGCTGCCCGGAGCGCCGCACGAAGGGGAAGACGCACTCCTCCTCGCCGCACTCATCGCCGAAGTCGCCGTAACCCACGGTGGTCAGAGCCTCGCCCCCGATGCCACCCATCGACTTGAAGGCCGGCAGGGTAGCGGGGGTGACGCCCGCGACCGGTTCGTCGAGGCGCAGCACGGCGAAGCGATCCGGCCCCACCGTCCCTTGCGAGGCCAGGATCGCCGTTCCCCGGTAGCAGGGTTCGGCGCAGCCCTTACCGCCGGGGTAGTCCGCCGGGAAGGAGCCGGGCTCGTATGGGTCGCCGTTGGTCTGCTGCGGCGGTTCGTAGTCGGCGGCGAAGCTGACGTAGGCCGTTCCGTCCCAGGGATCGTTGAAGCAGCCGGCGGCGGTCAGCACCAGGGTGCTGGCGATGAGCACGCCGGTGCAGTAGTCGCCGGTGGAGACGATGTCCGGCAAGCCGCCAGCCAGGCCGCCTTTGGGGTTTGTCACCTCGGTATACGTGATGCCGACGTTGGGATGCGCGTTGCCATCCAGGTCTCCCTGGATCACCGCCCGCGCGGGCAGCGCGGGGAGCAGCAGGCCGATAGTCAGCATCACCAACAGGGCAAGACGCGCCAAGGATTGGGCCTGCATGGGAGTACGCCTGGTCTGCATCGGTTCGTCCCTCCTCGTTTAGTACGACGCATCCCGGTCGCGATGGGCGAAGGCGAGGGCAGCCGTGGCCGCGCTCACGCGAGGGCACTGACGCTCGGGTTTTCGCCTATCCCGGAGATCGCGCCGGCTTCGACCGGCGCGGCCCTACTGTGCTGCCCTGAAACCGGGGAAACATCCGTACAAAGTACTGAGTTCTGCTCCGCGCTTCGGCGCGATCAGGCCAAGCCGTTACGCGCGGCAATGGCCGCCGCGTCGCGGCGATTCATCGCGCCGAGCTTGTTCAGCACGTGAGCGACATGGGTCTCGACCGTGCGCGGACTGAGAAAGAGCTTCTCGGCAATCTCGGGGTCGGTCAGGCGTTGGCACAGCAAACCGAGCACTTCTCGCTCGCGGCGGCTGAGCCCGTAACCGCGCTGCGAAGCAAGCGTTTCCCTTGGGGCGGGCCCCGCAAACAGCGCCGGGTCGATATCGCCCGGATCGGGCGCACCGGTCGATTGCCAGATCGCGGCGACGCGCTCCTTCCCCAGCACTCCTTCAGCCAGCACGCGGGCCGCGGCGACGGCCCGATCATAGGCGAGCGTTGCCCCGGCGCGGCGGAGGTCGGAGAAGGCGTCAGCCCCGAGGTCGTGCTCGAGCCGCGAGATGCACCCCTCGGCGAACTCGCGACCGTCGGGCGACGGCGCGCGCCCGGTGCGGGCGTCCAGCGTATCGGCAACGCCAAGGAAGGAGGCGCCCACACGGGGTTGACCGACCTGCGCCGCAACGGCCGCCAGCGACCAAAGGAGACCCGCCAGCATCGCGTCTTCGTGGATCTTCCATGCCAGGGCCACGGCTTCGACCAAACAGGCCGTCGCTCCTGGCAGGTTGCCTTCCTCGAGTCGCACGGTCCCCAGCCCGCCCAGCGCTTGCCCGAGCGCCCAGATGCCGCCCGGCGAACGCGCCATCCGGATCGCCTGCTCGTAGCGCGAAATGGCCGTGGCCGCGTCGCCACCCAAATGGGCGATCCTGCCCTGGTTGGCGAGCGCGAGGGCAACGGCCAACAATGCCGTGACGAACCCCGGTCCCAGCCCACGCGCGACCGCCTCGGCCTCCTCGGCGTCGATCATGGCTCGCTCCAGGTCGCCTCCCCTGCGCGCCATGACGCCGCGGGCCAGCAGCGAATCCGTCAGCAGCATGGGATCGTCCGTCTCCCGCGCCAGCCCCAGCCCCAGGTCGAGCAGCGGTTGCGCCCGGTCAAAAGCGCCCTGGAACGCCATCAGCAACGCGGTTTGGTTGCGCGTGCGGGCGCGGAGCGCGACAGGAACTGCGGCGTCGTGTGCGATCGCGAGTTCCAACCACTTGCGCGCTTCGACGTACTGAGCGCGGGTCAGCCAGAACTTGAACAAGGCCGCGCTCATGACGCTGAGGGCGAGTGCATCGCCCCGCGAGGCGAACCAGGTCAACGCCTGCCGAAGGTTGCCCTGCTCCGGTCCCAACGTCCGTAACCAGGCATCGTCCCCCGGCATTGCGTCGTCGAGGTCGAACGCGGCAACCCTGTCCCGCAGCGCGGCCGCGTGCCGATCCCGGATGGCTTCATCCTCACCGCTCTCGGCGAGCCGCGCCAGCCCGAACTCGCGGATCGTCTCCAGCATGGCGAAGCGCGGCTCGCCGTCGTTCTCTGCACACGTGGCCAGGCTTTGCGCGACCAGCGTCTCCACCAGCGCGACGACGGCAGGCAGGGGCAGACCGAGCACCGCCGTGGCGGTCTCCAGCGACCACCCTCCGGCAAAGATCGCCAGGCGCCGGAAGGCCCGCTGCTCCTCGACCGGAAGCAGGTCGTAGCTCCAGGCGATCGTGTCGTGCATGGTCCGCTGCCGGGCCGGAGCGTCGCGGGGACCGGAGCCCAGCACCTGCAAGCGATCGGTCAGCAGCGCCAGGAGCGTGGCCGGAGAGAGGGCGCTACTGCGCGCCGCCGCCAGTTCGATGGCCAGCGGCAAACCATCGAGGCGGCGGCACACCTCCGCGACCGCCTCCGCGTTGACACCGGTCAGCACGAATCCCGCATGCACGGCCCGCGCCCGCCGCGCAAACAACGCGACCGCCGGCGCCTCCCGCAACACGTTCAGTGCCGTCGTCTCCCGTTCTGGCGCCGCGAGCGGGGAAACCGCCACCACCTGCTCGGCGCTGATGTGGAGCGGCGCGCGGCTGGTGGCGAGGATCTGCACGGCCGGGCATCCAGCCAGCAGCGCTGCCGCCACCTCGCCCGCTTCTCCCAGCACGTGTTCACAGTTGTCCAGCAGCAGGAGGAGCTGCCGGGATCGCAGATGGGCGACGAGGGCATCGGTGAGTGAGCTACCCGGCTGACTTGCGATCCCGAGCGCAGCAGCGATGGCGGTGGGGACCAGCGTCGCATCCGCCAGCGGCGCCAGATCGACGAACACCGCACCATCCGCGAAGTGCGAGGCGGACTGGTGGGCGGTAGCCAACGCCAGCCGGGTCTTGCCGACTCCGCCCGGCCCGGTCAGCGTCAGCAGCGGCGCCGCCTCGTCGACTAGCAAAGCCCGCGCGCCCGCGACATCCGCCTCGCGTCCGATGAGCGAGGTGCGTGGACGCGGCAGGATGACCAAGTCGAATCCGAGCGCATCGGCCATGGGCGATGATTCTCACTGTCTTTGCCAATTGTGTAGGGTTCAATGATAGCGCCAACAATCGCCGAGTCAACGATAAACAACCGATGAATCGGTGCGCGCCGTTATCGTGCCCTTCACCACGCAGGCGTCCATACTGGTAGTTGCTCCGGCTCCGGCAACCTTAACTCATGAAATCGCTCCGAAAAGTCGCTCTCGGCGCGCGGTTCGGCCACGGAGCGGCGCAGCTCGTAGTTGAGCGTCTTCACGGTCGAGGGGATAGCGCCCGCGCTATCCATGCGGCGCAGGGCTGGGCCGACGTGCGGTTCGGAGCTGAAGAGGGCGTCCTCCAGGAGAAACACCTGCTTCCCCGCCTCGATCAGCCCGAGGACCGATTGCAGCACGCAGACGTCGGTCTCGCCGCCGGCCACCGCGATCTGCTGCCGCCCCAGTCCATTAATCGCTTCAACAATGGACGGCTCGCCGCAGCAGTTGAAGGTCTGCTTGGTGTGGCGCTGCCCGTGCGCCGGGAAGTAGGGCTCCAGCCGCTCCGGCAACCACCCCTTCTTCTCGATCGGTTGCTCGAAGGTGGCCAGGAACGGCAGGTCGTAGACCGTGGCCAGGGCGAAGAGGAACTCCAACCGGGCCAGCAGCGGCTCGGCCCCTCCGGCCATCCAGCCGTCCAGAAAGTACGGCTGCACGTCGATGACGATGATCGCCACGTCGCTCGGGTCCACCATCAACCGGGTCAAAACGCGCCTCCCCCTCTTGGCCCATATCGGATCACGGAGCGCGGTAGACTGCGGGCCAACGGCGAATCCGTCGCATCGTGTCGGGGAATCCACATGGCCGTTGTCCAACGCATGAGCGAGCAAGCCTATCAGGAGTTCGTGCTCTCCGGGGTGGAGGGCGCCTGGGAGTTGCACGACGGGGTGTTGGTGGAGAAGCCGGGGATGAGCTGGGAGCACGACGACAGCGCGTTTGAGCTCGGTCATCTACTCAGGCTCCAGCTCGACCGTCGTGTGTATCGTGTTCGGGTGAACGGCGGGCGCGTTCGCAAGCCAACTGAGACGATCTTTATTCCTGATGTTGCGGTCGTCCCGACCTCGTACGGCGAACCGTTCCGGGAGCGTCCTGGGACGTTGGCCATTTTCGAGGGGCCCCTTCCGCTCATCGCCGAGGTCTGGTCGCGTTCCACGGGCGGCTACGACATCGAGGCTAAGCTCCCGGTTTACCAGCAGCGAGGGGATCTCGAAATCTGGCTCATTCACCCCTACGAACGGACGCTGACGAGCTGGGTGCGGCAAGCGGATGGGTCGTACCGAGAAACCGTCTATCGAGGCGGGGTCGTCTCGTTGGCCGCTCTGCCGGGCGTGGTGATCGATCTCGATGAGTTGTTTGACGTCTGATGCCAGGGCAGCGTCACGCTCAAACCGTGTCATTCCGAGCCTTCAGGCGAGGAATCTCGGCTCCGGCAGACATCCATTCGCCAGCGTCAAGATGCTTCACTCCGCTCACTTGCAGCAGGGCACGAATCCTCCGGGAACCAGCCCCCGCCTCCCATCGTATACTCGGCGGACGCCCCGCCGGCCCGCGGGGCGCGTTCGTTGACCCAGGGGAACGCCCGCGTGGGACAGGCGACACCACCGACAAGCGCCAGAACCATGGCCCCGCCCAGGGCGGGGCACCACAACCCAGCCACGATCGTTACCCCAGTCGCCGCCGACGGCAATGGGCGTCAGCCGTTCGCTCCTGCCGATGAGGTCGAGCTGGCGGAGGCACCGCGCGAAGTCGCGCCCTTCACGATCACGCTCGAAGCCGCGCTGTACGGGCTGATCCTGGTCGCGGCGGTGCTGACCCGCTTCTGGGATCTCGGCTCGCGGGCGCTGCACCACGACGAAAGTCTGCATGCCTACTTCTCGTGGCTGCTGGCCACCGGGCAGGGGTATGCCCACGACCCGCTCATGCACGGCCCGTTCCTCTTCCATATGAATGCGCTGGTCTATGCCTTGCTCGGCGATTCCGACGCCTCCAGCCGCTACGCCGCCGCGCTTTTCGGCGTGATCCTGGTCGCGTTGCCCATCCTGCTGCGCGGCGAGCGACATCTGGGACGCTGGGGAGCGATGGCCGCATCGACGCTCTTCCTCATCTCCCCGGCGCTCCTCTATCAGAGCCGCTACATTCGGCACGACATCTTCACCATCGTCGGGGCGCTCTTCCTCTTCATCGCCATCGTGCGCTACATCGAGCGGCCCGCCCGCGGCTGGCTGGTGGCCATGGGCGCTACACTCGGGTTTCTCCTGGCCAACCACGAGATCGTCTTCGGCATCGCCGCCATCTTCGCGGGAGTCATCGCCGGGGCGCTCCTTTGGGGACGATTACGCGCGATGATTCCCGTGGTAATCCTGGCCGGGATCGCTACGCTAGCGCTGATCGCGCTGCTGCCCGATGCGATCGGACGGCCGCTCCCCTCCATCCCCTGGCAATCGCCGTCGCAAGAGCAGCAGTTCGCCTTCTACCGGGAGCTGCTCACCCATCCTTTGACCACCGCTCTGGTGTTGCTGGGGATCGTCACGCTTGCCGCCGTGGCGCTGATCGCTCGCAGTGTGCGCGATCCCGAACGCCGCCACGAAGGGTGGGCAGCGTCGCTGCTGGGGGATGCACCGCCGGGCAGCATCGCCGCCGCCCTACGCACGGGGGGGACCGACCCCACCGGGCTCTCCTGGGCGCTCATCGCCGGGCTGATCATCTTCGCTACCCTCTTCACCACCCTCTTCACCAATCTCTACGGGCTGGCCACCGGCACCATCGCCACCGACGGCACCCTCCTCTATTGGCTGGGCCAGCACGACGTCCAGCGCGGCGAGCAACCCTGGTTCTACTACCTCGTCCTCTTTCCGCAGTACGAGTTCCTGGCCGCCCTCTTTGGTCTTGTCGCGACGATCGTGGTCGGGGTCCGCGCCGTCATGGTCGGGATCGGCAAGGCGATTGCCGGGCCACGCTTCGTCTTCCAGATGTTTCTGGCCATCTGGTTCGCCGGTATCGCGGTAGCGCTCTCGATCGCGGGCGAGAAGATGCCGTGGCTCGTGACCCATATCACGTTGCCGGCCACGTTGCTGGCCGCGGCATTGCTCGGAGAGCTCGCCACCCGCTGGCGACCAGTCGCCACGCGATGGGCGCCCCGCGATCGCTCCGAATTGGGGCATGGGGCAATGGGCGCTCTTCGCCTCGCTGCTCGGCCTGGCCGCCTGCTGGTTCCTCCTCGCCGCCCCAATGACCTACGGCGAGTTCGTCTCCTCCACCGCCGCTGGCGGCTGGGAGCGGGTGGTGCCTGCAGTGGGCCACCGGGCGCTGGTGGCTGCTGGCGGTGCCCCCACTGGCCGGGATCGTGGCCATCACCGCGGTCGGACTGCGGCGTGGGGTGCGGTTGGCGGCGGAACCGGCGCTGGCCGCGCTGGTGCTGACGCTCGCCCTGGCGCAGATACACGTCGCCTGGCGGCTGGTCTACCAGGAGGGCGACGTCCCCAAGGATATGCTCGTCTATACCCAGACCTCGCCCGACATGCACCGCATGGTCGAGGAGCTGACCACCCTCTCGGCAATCACCACCGGCGGGCGCGACCTGGAAATCTGGTACGACGACCGCAACGGCACCTCCTGGCCGATGCAGTGGTACCTGCGCGACTTCCCGAACCGACATCTCTACGGCGGCACGCTCGCCGGCCCGCCCGACGACGTGCCGATCGTGCTGGTGGCCCGCGACAACCGCTCCTCCGTCGATCCGTATCTGGAGGGGTACACGGCGCAGGAGTACGTGCTGCGCTGGTGGTTCCCGGAGGGGATCTACCGCGACTTCGCCATCGCACCCGAAATCTCGCCCTCGCAATCGGCCTGGGACGACGCCGACAACCCGCATGGGCCGGGCGCCATCGCCGCCTCCATCGCCGAGAGCCTGTCGCATCTCATGACCAGAGAGGGCCAACAACGGCTCTACCGGCTGGTGATGTACCGCGATCTGCCGGTGCGCATCGATGCCTACGACTACACCCTCTACATCCGCAACGATCTCCTCCCGCTCTACAACCAGATCCGGTATTGAGCCAGCCGCCGGCGCAATCGTGTCATTCCGACGAACTTGCAGGAGGAATCTCGTCTTGCTGATGCGGGCTAACGGAACACCTGGAATCGTGGGTCGCCTGAGAACGACGAGATTCATCGTTCCTCGGAATGACATGTTCGCCGTTTCGCGGTGATGGACACTGGGCCAGCGCCGGAGGCGATCCGGACGGCGGACGATGCGGAGCGGACGCAGCGAGTGGCGCCAATCGCCCTCGACCGCACCATCGGTCTCGGCGCCGCCAACCTCTGGCAGACCCTCGGCTGGGTCGCCGCTTTCGCCATCGCCGCGGTGCTGCGCCTGCCTCGACTCGACGGCTGGGCGCTCGACGCGAGCGAAGCGGCCCACGCCTACGACGCCTGGGTGCTGTTCCGAGGCCAACCGACCGTCACCGGCGAGGCGATCCCGGACGTGGGTTCGTTGTTTCTCTTGCTGGAAGGCATCGCCTTTTTCCTGTTCGGCGCAACCGATGTGACGGCGCGCCTCGTCCCGGTCCTGGCCGGCCTCGCGCTGGTGGCGTTACCCCTGGCGCTCCGTGGTTGGATCGGTGGTCCGGCCGCGCTGGGCATGGCTGGGCTGGCGGCGATTTCACCGACGCTCGTGTACGCCTCGCGCGTCGCCTCACCCGAGATCATCGTCGCGGCGCTGGCGCTGGGGGCGGTCGCGTGTATCGTCCATCTCGGACAGACCGTATCCGCACGCGGGCCGGCAATCGGGCTCGGGGTCGTCACCGGCGCCGCCTATGCCGCCGGGCCGAGCGCTGTCACCGTCGGGGTAACGCTTCTGGCCGGCATCGCCTTCGCCACGCTGGTCGCGCCCGAGGGGACGATCCGGCGCGGGTTGCGCGCCCTGCGCGGGACCGGTGCGCTGCTGGCGTTTTTGCTTGCCGCTATCGCCACGGCAGTCCTTTGCTTCACGCGCGTTCTTTCCTCCCCGGCCGGCATCGCTGGCGCGGGTGAGACGCTCGCCGCGTGGTGGCGGCTCCTGACGGAGAGCAGCGGGCAGCCGGTGCCGCTCTTCCTTGCGGCGCTGCTGATCTACGAGCCAATCGCCGTCGTGTTTGCCGCCGTTGCCCTCGTCCGCGACCGCGGCACGCGGGGCGATGCCGTCGCCCTGTTCGCCGGATGGTTCGCCGCCGCGTTCGCGGTGTGGAGTTTTTCGGCCGGACGCGGCCCGGAGCACGCCGTCCACGTCGCGCTGCCCCTGGTTCTGCTGGCCGGAATCGGGTTGGGCGCGCTGCTGCACGAGATCGCGTGGGCGCGCGTCTGGCGCGGAAGCGACGGCATTCTGGCGCTGCTGATCCTGGGTATCGTGGTCGGGTTGGCCGCGGTCGGGGTGCTGCTGACGCGGGCCGACCGCGGCGGCGATCCCACTGCCGCCCTGCCCGCCGTGGCCGTCCTCTGCCTCATCGTGGTGCCGATGGCCTACCTGGTCTGGCGGCTCAGCACCGATGAACGCCCGGACGAGGGGGAGGCGCCGGTGCGGCCGCTTGCCATGGCCCTGCTCGTCATCGCGCTGCTGCTGGGTGCGTTCGGGCTGCGCTCAGCCAATCTGCTGGCCTTCACCCGCGCCGATCTCGGCACCGAACTCCTGGCTCAGCGCACGGCGGCGTTCGGCACCCTCCCCACCATCGAGGCATTCCTCCGTCTCTCCCGCGACGTCGGCGTCAACGACGGGTCGGCGCGCGATCCGACCGGGAGCCACGGGCTGAACATCGCGCTGGAAAGAGATGTCGCCTGGCCGTACGTCTGGTATTTCCGCGAGTTTCCCGAGCTCACCGTGGTCGAGCCGGGGATGGGCGCGGACGCCGGTTCCGAGGTGGTGATCGCGGCAACCGAGGACGGGATGGCCGAGGCCGGCTACGCGGTTGATGCCTGGCCGTGGCTGACCACGGTGCCGGGGCAGTACCTCAACCCGGACATGGGCGAGATCGCGCGCACGCTCGTGACCCCCGCGCGCTGGCTCGAGGTCTGGCGTTTTCTCCTCTTCCGCGACGGGATCCCCATTCCGCAGCCGGCGACTGTCGCCGTGGGGCTCACCCCCGAGCTGGCGGGGCGGGTCGCGCCGCCGACCGGACCCTTCGCCCTGACCGACCGCGCCGGGCCTGGCGCCGAACCGGGGCAATTCCGGGACCCGATCGGGGTCGCCGTGGGACCAGACGGGGTGGTTGCGGTGGTCGACAGCGGCAACGCCCGCGTGCAGCGCTTCGGCCCCGACGGCGCCCTGCTTGGCGTCTGGGGCGAGGACGACGGCGGCGTCACCTTCACCCGCACCGACAGCGGCCTGGGACCGACGGGCATCAACTTCGCGGGCGACGGCATGACCTGGGTCGCCGATACCTGGGGGCATCGTGTCGTCGCCCTCGATGCCAATGGCGCGGTCGTGCAATCTGTCGGCGGCGAAACGGTCGATATCGGCGACGACCCGGTGCGCGTCGATGACGAGGGCGGACGGTTCTTCGGCCCACGCGACGTCGCCGTCACGGACGACGCCATCTACGTGTCGGATACCGGTAATGAGCGGGTGCAGGTCTTCACCCGCGACGGGGTGTTCGTCGACGCCTGGGGCGGGTACGGGTCGGCACCGGACCAGCTCATCGAACCGGTCGGTATCGCCGTCGGCCCGGACGGGCTGGTCTACGTCGCCGATTCCGGCAACGCCCGCATCGCGGTCTTCACCCCGGACGGGGAACCGAACGCGCAGTGGCCCATCGCCTCCTGGCCCGCCCCCGACCCAACGGGGTTGCGTCCCGCGTTTCAACCATATCTGGCGTTCGACGCGGCGGGGAATCTCTACGCGACAGCCTCGAACGCCGGGCAGGTGCTGGTGCTGGATAGAGAAGGCAACGTCATCGAGAGTGTCGCGGCGGCCGGGAGCGAGCGGCTGACGCAGCCGATCGGGGTCGCGGTGGCGCCGGACGGGTCGGTTCACATCACCGACATCGGGCGGGACGCGGTGCTGGAGTACATGCCGCCGGAGCCGGTGCACTCCGGAGTGCTGGATTCCGAGGATGTAGGGGCCTCGCCGGAGCCATGAATGGGCGGGGTACACTTGGCCAGATCACGCGCGGCCGCGAAACGCTAGGAAGATCACCGTGAATCAGGCAAAGCCAACGCTTCTGAAGCTGAGCATCTCCGAGGTCAGGCAGAGATTCGCCCACGTTGTGAACGAAGTTTCCCGGAGCAACACTCGCGTCATCATCGAGAGATCCGGCGTGCCCGTCGCGGCCATCGTCACTCCCGATGACTTGACCCGTCTCGATCGGCTGGACGATCAGGACAGACGCGCCTGGGACGTGCTCGAGGCCATGCGCGCGCCATTTCGGGGCGTGCCCGCGGAAGAGATCGAGCGAGAAGCTGAGAAGGCGGTCGCCCAGGTGCGTGCCCGGCGGCGAGTCGAACGAGAGCGCGCCAAAGAGACCGCAGCGACGGTGTGATCCTCGCCACGCTCGATGTCAACGTCCTGGTATCTGGCTTCCCGGCCAGCCGCGGCGTTCCGGCCGAACTGATCGCGCGGTGGCTGCGCCGAACATACGTACTCGTGGTCTCCGACCATATCCTGGCCGAAGCCGCCGAAGCTTGGCAGCAGCCGTATTGGGCGCGTCGCTATGGTACGGATCAGGTACGAGAGGCGATCTCGCTCCTCCGTGAACGGGCCATGGTGGTCACGCCCACAGATACCGTGCATGGTGTGGGCGAGGACGAAGAAGACGATCTGGTCATTGCCACGGCCATTGGTGGCGGCGCCCACTATCTGGTCACCGGGGACAAGGCGTTGCAGGCGCTCCTTCGCGTCGAAGACATCGCCATCGTTTCGCCCCGGCAGTTTCTCGAACGCCTGGATCAAGAGCGCGCCAGCGGAAGTTGATCGACTGACGGCGCTGCCAGCCGGCGGTTGAACCAAGGAGGAATCTGCATATGACACGAGCCGTGATCGTCGCCATCATCGCCTTCTTGAGCGCGATGCCTCTCGGGATGGCACAGACTGCCCGGGCGCAGGTGGGCACGCCTGCCACCAACGCCGAAGAAGCTGAGGTGGCACCTGGCGTGACCTTCACGCTCCTGCCGACCTCGGAAGACCCGCCCTCGCTCTATCGCCTGGAGTTCGCACCGGGCGCGGCGCTCTATTTCGCGGGCGACCCGGCGATCTCGTTGGTGTTCGTCGAGACCGGGGTCATCGCGCTGAACATGAACGCGGCCGTCAGCGATGCCCGCGCCGCCACACCCGCCGGGACCGACGCGGCACTGCCTATGGACCAGGGCGACTACTTCGTGCTGCCGCCCCTGGTGGCCGGGGAAATCCGCAACGATGGCGAGGAGGCGGCCTCGATCATCATCGCCGCGATCACCCCAGGTCTGTTCCCCGTTCCGGTGGCCGCTACCCCAACGGCGGGGTGAACGGCGTCGCCCCCGGGTGAAATTGCAGCACCGGCACGGGTGAATGGCCCGTCCGCCCGGGCGCCCTACCCTGTCGGCGCCAGGGCCTCCACGGCGTCGAGCTCGACCGTCCCAGCCGAGCCATCGACGGTGATTCGTTGCCCGGTGACGATGCGTTGCGTGGCGTTGCCCGTGCCCATCACCGCCGGGATGCCGTACTCGCGGGCGACGATCGAGCCGTGGGCCAGGATGCCGCCGATATCCGTCACCAAGCCACTGGCCTGCGCGAAAAGCGGGGTCCAGGCCGGGGTCGTCGTCGGGCAGACAAGGATGGAACCGGGCTCCATCGCCGCGAAATCGGCCGGCGAGCGAATGACGCTGGCGGGCGCGGTGACCCGCCCGGGGCTGACCGCGAACCCGCGCAGGGTCGTCGCCCCGGCCTCGTTGCGTCGCTGCGTCTCGCGCTCCGAAAGATCGAGCCCAGCGAACCGCATGTGGGCCGTGGGGGGCACCGCGGCCGGTGGGTGCAGCCGCCGCCGCTGCTCGCGCAGGGCGCGCCGCTCGCGAGCCAACTCGCTCAGGTCGGGGCGAGGCTCACCGCGCTCACGGGCCGCGATGGCCGCTTCCAACTCACGGCTTTCGAGGAAGAAGACGTCGTCTGCCGCGGCGAGGAACCCGCTGGCCGCGAGCCGACGGCCCAGCTCGAGCGCGAACTGCCGCAGCAGCGGCCACGCCGCCCCAACGTAGAAGAGCGCATCTTCCCGGTAAGCGGCGTATTTCTGCGCCCAGCGCGTGAGGCGCCGGAAGACAAAACCCCGCGCTGGGTCAAACGAGCGCGCGGTCTCCTCCACCAGACGCATCCGCTCCGCCGCGACCGCCGCCTGCCGCTCCAGCGCATCCCGGCCCGCTTGGCGGACCTGCGTCTTCAGGCCGAGCAGCGCCGGCAGCGGGGCATCGATGAGGGTTGGCGCGACGAAATCGAGGTTGTAGATCTGATGGCCGTTGCGCGCGAAGTAGGCATTCAGGGCCTGCCGCACCACGGCTCCCTCGGGCGTGGCCGGCAGGGCATCGAGCAAACGATCGGCCGGCGCGGCGACGACAGCGTTGCGCAGTTCGTCGGAACCGCGGATGCGGCGCGCGATCGCGTCCAACTCGGCCTCGGCCTCCAGCGTTTTCGAGGAGAAGCCACGCAGGAAAAGCGCACTGTGGAGTCCGCGCCCCGGCGCGGCGATCGACAGGAATCCGTCGAGAATCGAGTCGCTGACCTTCGCCGCGCCGATGGCGATCGCCGCCGCGAACCAGTAGCGCGCGTCGGCCCACGCCAACTCGCGCACGCCGCGCAGCAACGTGGCGTCGGTCGCCGTTTCCGGATCGATGTCCTGCCAGAGGGCGATCGTCGCCAGATAGGGATACACGCCCTCCTTCCGCCAGAACTCCACCCCGTGGCGAAAGATCCAGAGCGGCCCGGTAATCATTGCCCGCGCCATCAGCAGCGCCGTCCGCGGCGAGAAGGCGAAGTTGGCGCGCGAGTAGCCGAAGCCGTTGACGGTCGTGAAAAACGGCCCGTCGAGCATCAAATCGAGCAGTTCCTCCGCCCCCATGGCGCTCACGAGCGCATGAGCAGACAGGTCGAGACCCTGTTCCAGGTAGAGTTCGGCGAAGAGCGGCGAGAGGGGTTCCGGCATGTGCTCGACGACCTGGCGGCGCACCCAGGTCGCGCCCGGTTGGGGCGATTCCCAGGTCACCCGCGGCGGCAGGTTCGTGATCGGCCGCGCTTGGAGCAGCCAGAGCCGGCCGTTCGCCGCCGCCCACTCGATGTCCTGGGGAACGCTGTTGGCGTGCGCCTCGACCCGGAGCGCCAGTGTGGCCAACTCCCGCACCAGGGTGTCCGGTACAACTGGTCGGTCACGATTCGTCTCGACAATTGATCGCGGATTCGCGCCGTGCGCCGCGGACGGGTCGCCCATCGTTTCGCGGACGCCCGGCGTGAAACTGGTCACCTGCAGGCTGTCTCGATCCACGACGAGCGTGTCGGGGGTCACCGTGCCGGAAACGATCGCCTCCCCCAGACCGAACCCGGCGTTGATAACCAGCTCGCCGCGATCGCCAGTGGTGGGGTTGGCGGTGAAAAGGATGCCCGACACCTCGGCTGGCACCATCTCCTGAACGACCAGGGCCATCACCACCTGCTCCGGCGCGATGCCCGCCCGCGCGCGGTAGGCGATGGCCCGCGCGCTCCAGAGGGAAGCCCAGCCCCGCCGCACCGCATCGAGCAGCGCGTCCACTCCACGGACATCCAGAAACGTCTCCTGCTGCCCGGCAAACGAGAATTCGGCCAAATCCTCCGCCGTGGCCGACGATCGAACGGCGACGGCGGGCTCTGGCTGCCCGAGGGCGGCGTAGGCCGCACGCATGGCCGCGGCTATCTCGGCCGGGATTCCCGCGCGCTCGAACGCGCCGCGAATCGTCTCCGCCACACGCTCCAGTGACGCCAGATCACTCGCATCGACGCCGTTGAGACTGGCGTGGATGACCGCTTGCAGATCGTTGGCCGCAACAAAGGCACGGTACGCCTCCGTCGTGATGTGGAAACCCGGCGGCACGGGAAACCCAGCCGCCGCCAGGCGGGCAAGTGAGGCCCCTTTGCCACCCGCGAGTGCCAGGGTCGCCGCCTCGCTGGCAAGAGGGAGGGTCAGGGGTGAAATTGCCGTCGTCATGGTGTCTCGTCCTCTGCAAATGCCCGCACCGCCTCCTCGGCGACGACGAGCCAGGCGGCTCGGCCGCGCGGGCTGATGCGCGACAGCACGCGCCGCGTCCGCGCGACGGCATCCGCTTCGACCCTGTCGAGCATCGCCTCACCCGCCGGGGTCAGCGAGACCAACGTCTGGCGGCGGTCGACTGGGTTCTCGCGACGGCTGACCAGATCGAAGCGCGCGAGCCGGGTGACCAATGCTGACGCGGCGCCAAGGCGCATCTGCAAGGCAGCGCCGAGTTGGCTGACCGACAGCGGCTGCCGGGAGCGGATGAACAGCAAAGCCCGGAACTGGGTCATCGTCAGATCGATCTCGCGCCAGGCTTCGGGGTGGAGGGCGCTGAGGCAGCCGAGCTGGCGGACAAGGGTTTCGACGTGATCGTCGAACGGCTCGTGCCCCAACCCTGAAAAACACTCCTTCATGGAGACAGTCTACATGATGAAGATAAAGGACGGCCAGCGGACAGCGGCACGGACAAGGGTTCCCGGTTCCTGCCTGGAGCGCCCGCGGGCGCCCGGCTGGCGCCCACCGAAAACCTCCGGGCACCGCACATCGTAGGTTCCAACGAGGCGGTGCGGACCCAGTTCGCACTATGCGGCATGCGTTCGTATCGAATCGATCGGAGGAGTTCCCCATGTCTGCCGGAATAGTCCCCGCCGTTTCTCGGCGAGCCGTTGCCGGTGTGTCGCGCAGAGCATCGCTTCTGGTCGCCGCCGCCGTGCTGGGCGCCACCAGCGTCCCGCTTGAGACGCAGGCCGGTAAAGCCGGTAAGAAGGCCCGTAAGCGGTGCAAGCAGCAGAAAGGCGAGTGTCTGGCCGGGATCGAAGCGTTCTGTCTGTATCGCCAACATCCCTGTCGATCTGCAAGGGTGCATCGCGACGTTCGCCTCGTGCTGCAATTCGCTGACCCGCTGCGACGCGCGCTCCAGCACGGAGTGCCTGATGCAAACGGTTTTCGACGAGTCAACTGGCTGATTCGGTTCAGCCGCAGGAACGATGCGTCAACAGCGTCTGCCGCGTTGGCGCTACTCCGCGTCGAGAATGGCCAGGAATTCAGTTGGCGAGATGATCTTGATTTCCTGATAGGCTCCCAATCGTTGCAGCTCCCGGTCTCCAGACCCAAGGTACGGCACGCCGGCGCTCAACGCTGTCGCCACTGCGAAATTGTCTGCAAGGTCGGAAATAACGTTGGGTATTGGTTCGGTGATTTCGGCGACCGTGGCATCACCGCGCCGGCATCGTTGCCTTCAGTCCCCGTAAGGAATCAACTCCGTCTCCACCTCGCCCAGCACGCCTAACTCCACCCGCCGCTCGATGAAACCGATAATCGTTTGCAGCATCTCCTGGGCGTGGTTGGCGTCGTTGGAGACGACGACGATGGCGAGGGTCGCCACGCGAGAGTCGTCCAGGTCGGCGACTTCGGCGATGCCGGCGTTGAACTGGTTGCGCACTTTGGTGGTGATCGAGCGCACGGTCTGCCGCTTGTCCTTGAGACTGAAGGTGTCCTCCAGGTAGAGCGCCAGGCGCGCCACCCCGACCGTCATCGCCATGGGCAGTATTGTCTCCTCGTCTCATCACTCGTCGGTCGCGGTGCTGAAGCCGCCACCCGGTCGAGCGTCGCAGGCGCCATCGTAGTCGGGCTGGGTGAGTTCACGCCCACTCCATCAAGAGCGGACACGTCGTTCGCTTTGGCATGTCGGAGATGGCATGAATGATCTCAATGATCGCGATGCCCTGCTCGCGGTGGTGCGCTCCCTGCGCGACGACGTCGAGCGCGTCATCGCCGCGGCTGAGGAGATGGACGGAACACAACCCGACAGCATCGACGAGTGGACGCTCAAGGACATCATCGCCCACCTCACCAGTTGGCGGCTGACGACGGTTGCGCGCCTGGAAGCCGGACTGCGCGGCGAGGAGCCATCCATGCCCTGGCCCGCGCCGCTCGACGAGGAGGATGATCTGGTCGAGATCAACCAGTGGTTTTTCGAGACCAACCGCGACAAGCCCTTCGAACAGATCACGCGTGAATCGCGCGAATCCTTTGCCCGCGTCGAGCGTGCCCTCGAGTCGCTGCCGGAGCGAGATTTGCTCGAACCAGACCGGTTCCCCTGGCTTGCGGGCTACGCGCTCGGTCCGGCAGTGGTGCAGGGCACGCTGGAGCACTACCAAGGGCACGCGCCGGACATCCGTGCTTGGCTGGACGAGGCGTGACGACTCTTGGGGTTGCACCAGATGGTGACGCGCGACGACAAAGCGCAGCACGCGTCCGCATCGAATCGCCAAGTTCAGCGCATACAGCGCGGCACGGCAATGGCAAAAGAGGCGGCCAGCCGCTAGCCTACGACGCGACCACCAATGGCTGCCGATCGGATGCCAGTCGTTCCAGCCATGCGACGGCGTGGTCCGGTCCCGGCAGTCGTTCTGACTCCTCACGCATCCGCATGGCATTCCGCCGATACCCCGGATCGCGCAACACTGCCCGCACCGCGTCGCGGATCCCCAGCGGCGTGCGGTCGTCGGCGGCGACGACCCTCGCTACCCCGAGCGACACGCAGCGGCGGGCATTGTCCGGCTGGTCGGCGGCAAGCGGAACGATCACCATCGGCAGGCCATGGTCGAGCGCGGCCATGACCGTGCCAGAGCCGCCGTGGTTGATCACGAGGTCGCAGTACGGAAAGAGCAAGCTCTGTGGCACGTAGCGCTCGAGATGGATGTGCGGCGGTTGCGGGCCGAAATCGGCCGGATCCTGGTCGCGGCCGACCGTCACGATCAGCGCGATTGGCTCTTCGCGCAGCCCGTTCAGGATCGCGGCGTGGATGCCTTCCACCCGGTTGTAGGCCGTGCCCATCGTGGCGTACACGACCGGCCGCTTCGGCAGGTGGTGGACCCATTCCGGCAATGACTCGCACCCGGAGCGGTCGAAGGCGACGTGGCGGACGGCGTGGGTTGTCCGCGGCAGGGGCGTGGCGGGATCCTGGAAGCGTGACGGTCCTGGCACGATGAACAGATAGCGATAGAGCATCTCCAGATCAGGATCGACCGGCAGTCCTACCTGCGTCCGCAGCCGGTTCAGCGGCGAGACAAGCAGTTCATGAACCCACGGACGCCACGCCGTCACCTGCACGACCGCGTGGGGCAGTGCGTGTCGCTCCGCCGCGATGCAGCCGGCGTACTCCTTGTCTTCCCGGACCAGGAGCGACGGGCGCCAATCGGCACAAATCGCGAGCAGATCGGGGAGACGTCGCGTCGCCCAGACCCCAGCGAATATGCTCGGGATCGTCCAGGCGGCGGCTTCCGTCCCGGGGAGCGCTGCCGCCCGTTCGTGCCGCGCCTGCGCCTCATCGGCCCGCTCGTCCTCGCCGGCGCGGAAGCAGCGGAATCCGAGCGCGGCGATCGCGGCACAGGTCGCGGGGGCCGTCGCGAAGGCCACCTCGTGCCCGGCGGCGCGCAGCGCATCGGCGAACGGCACGAGTGGCTGCCAGTGCCCAGAGCCCGGGTTGGTCGTGAAGAGTGCTCGCATCAATGGCCCCCGGCTTACCGAGCGTCGGTCAACATCGCCGTCCACGCGCCGGCGCAAGACTATCCGACGGTTTGGGATTCCACGAGGTAACGCGTCGTGCCATCCGTGCCACGCGTCCAGCTCCAGTTCAGGCCACGCGGCGCGGCAATGGCAGCCGCCGCGTCGTTAATCGCCGCCGCCTGGTCCGGCTCAACGCCCAACAACTCGCACAACGCCGGGTCAGGAAATCCTCTCGTCGTCGCCTCGGCTCGCTCGACGCCAAGCTCCACCTCGACCACCTCCGCGCCGAGAGCGCGCAGGTTGGTCAGCATCGCGTCGAGGAACTCGCCGGCATCCCAGGGGCGGGGCTCACCCCAGCCAGCGAGAGAACGTCTCCCCGATGGCCGCCGCCCACTCCGCTGGCGGAATGCCCCGCGTCTCCAGAAACGCGATCGTGGCCAGGACCAACGCCTGCGCGTTGTTCCGCGCTTGCTCCAGCAGCTCGGCGTCGGTGTAGTCGGCGTGGCCGTGCTCGATGGCGAAGTCAGACGAGGGTGATGGGGTCATAGGGTGATCGGGTGATAGGGTGAATCGATGCGGGAGTCGATAGTCGAAAGTTCGGAAGTCGAACCGCGTTCGGTCGATGGTGCGCCGTTCATCAAACTCGTCTCTCCTATCACCCTGACACCCATCACCCTATCACCCTCAAATGACGTTGTGTTCCTGCGCCAGATCCCCTTCAGCAAACCGGGAAGGACGGAAGGGCGTGATGTCGATGCCGGAGGCCGCGCCGTCCAAAAGCAACTCGGCCATGCAGCGGCCGATAGCGGGTCCCTGCATGAAGCCGTGGCCGGAGAAGCCGGCGGCGACGGCGAGCCCCTCCGGGCCACCGGTCCAACCGAGGAGGGGGTTGTCGTCGGGGGTGACCTCGTAGAAGCCGGCCCAGCCGCGCAGGATGCTGGCGTCTTCGAAGGCGGGGGCACGGGCGACGAGGGCTTCGACGGTGGTGGCCATCCAGTCTTCGTCGACGGTCTTGTTGGTGGTGCTCGGCTCGTCGCGGTTCGCCATGCCGAAGAGGAAGCCGCGGCTCTCGGGGTGGAAGTAGAGGCCGGTGGCGAAGTCGATGGTCATGGGCAGGCTCTGCGGCAAGGCGGCGAAGGGCTCGGTGATGAAGCTCATGCGGCGGTAGGGGTCGATGGGAAGGTCGACGCCCGCCATGGTGCCCACGTCGCGGGTCTGCGGTCCCGCCGCGATGATGACGAGGGGGGCGCTTACGTCGCCCTGCTCCGTGCGGACGCCTTTTACGCGGTTTCCTTCAGTGCAGATATCGGTCACCGGCGACTCTTCCTCGATGCGCACCCCGAGGGCGCGCGCCGCCTGGGCGAAACCGATCGTGGCGCCAAAGGTGTCGCACCAGCCGTCTTCCGGGCAGAAGGCGCCGCCGTAGACATCGTCCAGCACAACGTGGGGGTTGATCGCGGCGATCTCCATTGCATTTGCCCAGCGCGAGGGGACGCCGAGCGTGTTTTGCAGGGCCAGGTTCTGACGAAAGACCGGTTCTTCGGCGGGATCGGTGAGGAGGAAAAGGTAGCCCTGCTGGCGCAACCCGATGTCGCGGCCGAAGCGTTCAGGAAAGGTTTCCCAGACGCGGATGCTCTCCCGCGCCAGCCGAATATTGGTCTCGGTCGAGAACTGCTGGCGCACGCCGCCGGCGGCATCGGCGGTGGCGCCGCGGCCGATTTGGTCGCGTTCCAGGACGAGGATGTCAGTCATGCCGCGCTCGGCCAGGGCGTGGGCAATGGCGCAGCCCATGATCCCGGCGCCGATGATGACCGCTTCGGCGGTGCTCTTCACGCGATGCTGCTTCCTCCCACGAGTTCGTGGTTCACGGCCGATTCACCCCCGGACGATTCGCGCACGATCAGGTCGGCGGGGAGGACGACGCGACGCCGCCGCTCGGGGGCGCGGCCGTCGATGCGCTCCAGCAGGAGTTGGGCGGCGAGGGTGCCGAAGGTCTCGGCGGGTTGGGCCATGACGGTCAGGAACGGGCAGAGTAGCGCCGCCAGCTCGATGTCGTCGAAGCAAGCCACCGCGACGTCGCCGGGGATGTCCAGTCCGCGCTCGCGGATGGCGCGCACGGCGCCGACCGCGGCCAAGTTGTTGACGGCGAAGATGGCGCTCGGCCGCTTGCCGGCCAGCAGGGCGCGCGCCGCCTCGTAGCCGCCGGCGACGGTCGCCCCCGCCGCTTCCGCCACCAGGGCCGGGGCGAACGGGATCCCGGCCGCCTCCAGGGCATCCCTGTAGCCGCGGAGCCGGTCGCGTGCGGTGGAAACCTCCTGCGGTTCGGTGATGTGGGCGATGCGGGTGTGCCCGAGCGCGATGAGGTGGGCGGTGAGTTGCCGCGCCCCGTCGACGCTGTCGCCCTGGACCACGTCGGCCTCGATGCCGGGGATCGAACGGTCGATGAGCACGAACGGCGTCCGGTGCGGTCCCAGGCGGCGCAGATTGGCGCGCGAGCGGTCGCTGATCGGGGCGATGAGCAGACCGTCCACCCGGTGCGCCACCATGTCTTCTAGGTAGGCGTCTTCGCGCTCGAGGTCGCCGCCGGTGTTGCAGAGGATGACCCGGTAGCCGGCGCGGCGGGCCAGATCCTCGGCCCCGCGCAGGATGAGGGTGAAGAACGGGTCGGCGAAATCGGGCACGATGAGGGCCAGAGCGCCGGTTTTCTGCCGGCTCAATCCCCGCGCCAGGTGGTTCGGCACGTACCCGAGGGCGGCGATGGCCTCCTCCACGCGCTGCCGGGTGGCGGGTCTGACGCGGGCGCTGCCGGTGACGACCCGCGAGACGGTCATCGGCGAGACGCCGGAACGCCGCGCGACGTCGCGGATGGTGGGGGAAGCCTCTGCGGCGTGGTTCTCGCTCATGAAATGCCTGCCATCACGACCGGAGCGTACCCAGCGCCCGATTCGGGGTCAACCGCGCTCGACGCTATCCCGTTCCCCCCTTGTCGTTCATCAGAAAAACGCGCTGCCCGATTGACAATGATGATACTTCATGGTATCGGTATCATAATCGAACAGACATGCGAGTTCGTGGAGGAGCAATTCGATGATGGAGTCTCGCACCCGTTTTCGTCGTGCCGTGTGGTCGATCATGCTCGGCGCCCTCGTGGTCTCGTCGTCTGTGGCTGGATTGGGTCAGGCGGACGCCCGGCAGGAGGAGTGCACGCCGGGCACGACCAAGCGCATCGCGTTCATGCTCAAACAGCAGACCGCCTATCGGTACCTGCACGCCGATGTGCCGTTCTTCCAGGAGGCGGCCGAAGCGGCGGGGTACGAGGTGCTGGTGCAATCGGCCGAGAATGATGCCCTCACCCAGGTTTCCCAGGCCGAGAACGTCATCTCCCAGGGAGTGGACGCCATCGTCATCCAGCCGGTCGACTTCAACGTGGCGGCGGCCATTGCGGAGAAAGCCGCCGAAGCCGGGATTCCGCTGGCGTCGTATGACGATCTCATCCTCGGCGCGGAGCATGCCGCCTTCATCGGGCGCGACCCCAAACTGGGCGGCGAGGAAGCGGCCAAGGACGTGGTGGCCGCCGTGCCCACCGGCAACTACGTCATCATCGGTGGTGACGCGGGGCAGACCGGCTCGACGCAGATGAGCGCCGGCTACCACGTGGTGCTCGATCCCCTCATCGAGTCGGGCGACATCGTCCTCGTGGCCGATCAGTTCACCCCGGCCTGGAAGACCGAACCGGCCCAGGCCAACGCCGAAAACGCGCTGACCAAGGCCAATAACGACATCCAGGCGTTCCTCGTCTCTTACGACGGCATGTCACTGGGGGTCTTGCAGGCGATCAAGGCGGCCGGCATCCCCGATGGGCAGATTCTCGTCACCGGGCAGGACATGGAGCTTTCCGCGATGCAGGCGATCGTCGAAGGCCGTCAGTACGGCAGTCTGTGGCCCGCCCCGGACGAGATGGCCAAGCGCGGCGCCGAAGTGGCCATCGCCCTGGCCCAATGCCAGGAGATCACGTCCGAGACGACCATCGATAACGAAGCCGCCGACATCCCCTGGGCGCTGACCCCGATCTACCTGGTGACCGCCGACGAGATCGCCGATTTCGTCTGCGAGCATCCCTGGTGGCAGCCAGTGGAGGAGGTCTACGCCAACGTGCCCGACCAGATGCCGACCTGCTGAGCGGCGGTGACTGGCGCCGTCCCCGTCAACCGGGGTGGGGACTGTTGCATCCATCAGCGGATCGGGTCGCGCCGCGCCGCGCCGCGTCCCGGACCCTGTGACCGCTGCCGAGGGCATGGAGGGCGCTGACCCGGAACGGGTGGACACCAGCCGCGCTCCTTGTCCCTCGCACGCGGTGCAGGTCTGGGGGCGCGGAGCGGCACTGGAGGCATGCGGCGACACAGGTTCGGAGTCTTGCCTGGTGATGAGACCTCCCGTGGTTGACGCGGCCACGCCTTTGCTGACCGCCCGGGGACTGACGAAGCGGTTCCCGGGCGTGCTCGCCGTCGACGGGGTCGACTTCGCCATCGAGGCCGGCGAGATCGTGGCCCTGTTGGGGCAGAACGGGGCCGGCAAGTCGACGGTGATCCAGATCCTGGCCGGAGCGCATCCGCACGGGACGTATGAGGGCGAGATCGCCATCGACAGCCACCCGTTCCGTCCGGCGAACGTGGCGGCGGCGGAAGCGGCCGGGGTGGTGCTGATCCCGCAGGAGGTCAACGTCGTCCCCGACCTGACCGTCGGGGAGAACATGTTCCTCAACGCTGAACCGGGCCGCTTCGGGATCGTCGACCGCCTCGGGCTGCACGTCCGCGCCGCCGAGACGCTGCGCGAGTTTGAGGTCGACGTCGATCCCTGCGCGCGGATGGGCTCGCTCGATCTGGCCACCCAGCAGCTCATTGTGATTGCGCGGGCCCTTTCCAAACGAGCGCGATTGCTGATCCTCGACGAGCCGACCGCCGCGCTGACCGAAACCGAGGCGCAGCGGCTGTTCGACCGCATGCGCTCGCTGCGCGCGCGCGGCGTGGCCTGCATCTTCGTTTCGCACCGGCTGGCGGAGGTCTTCGCCATCGCCGACCGCATGTTGGTGATGCGGGACGGTCGGCTGCACGGCGATCACGCCGTCGGGGCGACCTCACGTCGCGCGGTCGTGGCCGAAATGATCGGCGGGGTGCTGACCGAGATGGCGCCGGGGCAGCGCGCCCGCCCCGGGATGGCCCTTCAGGTCGATGGGCTGACGGTCCACGACCCGGAGGATACAGGGCGCCTCCGGGTTCAGGATCTCTCATTCACCCTGCACGAAGGCGAGATCCTCGGCCTGTTCGGACTGCTGGGGTCGGGCTGCGGCGCGGCGGCGGAAGCGCTCTTCGGGGCGTGGCCGGGGCGGGTGGAGGGCCACCTGTGTATTAGCGGCCAGGACGCTGCCGTGCGGGAACCGGCGGAGGCCATTGCGCACGGGGTCGGGCTCATCCCGCAGGACCGCCGCGCGACGTTGATCCACGACCACTCCATCGCCACCAACGTCGCGCTGGCCAGTCTGCCGTCGCTCTCGCCGCGCGGTGTGCTCGATCTCGACCGGCGGCGGCTGGTGGCGGAGGACTATCTGGCTCGCTTGCAGATTCGCGCTCCCTCAGTCGACACCCGCGTGGCGCATCTTTCCGGAGGCAACCAGCAGAAGGTTCAAATCGCGCGGTGGCTGGCCGCCGGTTCGCGGGTGCTGCTGCTGGTCGATCCGACGCGCGGGGTGGACGTGGGTGCGCGGGCGGAGATCAACCGGCTCTGGCAGGACCTGGCCGGCGACGGGTTCGCCCTGCTCCTCGTCTCGTCCGAAGCGGAGGAATTGGTGGAGGTCTGCGACCGCGTACTCGTGCTGCGCCAAGGGCGCCTGGTCAGCGAGCATCGGGGCGAATCGTTGAGCGTCGGGCAGCTCGTGCACGCGGCAGCGGGGGTCTGAATCACGATGACAGGACGAACACTGTCCGAGAGCACGACGTCCCCAGCGGCGCGCTGGCGACTCCCGGCAGCGGTCAACGAGGCGCGGCAGCGGCTCTCGATCCGCAACTACACGCTGCTGCTCGTGCTCGGCGTGGTCTGGATCGCCTTCCAGATCCTGACCGACAACATCTTCCTCACCCCGCGCAACCTGGGGCTGCTGGCGCTGCAATCCTCAATCGTCAGTCTCGCCGCCATCAGCGCGGTGATGCTGATCGTCACCCGCAATTTCGACCTCTCGGTCGGTTCGGCGGTGGCCCTGGTGGGCACGGTGCTGGCCATCCTCACCGTGCGCCTGCACGTCCACCCCCTCGTCGGCTGCCTGGTTGCCATCGCCGCCGGGTTGCTGATGGGCGCGTGGCAGGGGTTGTGGGTGACGCGGCTCGGCGTCTCCTCCTTCATCGTCACCCTGGCCGGGCTGCTCTATTTCCGCGGCTTCTCGATGATCATGGCAGACGGAGCCACCATCGCGCCGCTGCCATCGAGTTTGACGGAGTTCGCTACCGGCTACGTCGGCGCCGTCGCCTCGATGGCATTGATCGCCGCCGCCGCCGCGCTGGTGCTCGCCGCGCGCTGGGCCGAAACGCGGCGTTCCGCACGGCTGGGACTCATTCCGGTCGCGATGCCGGTCTTCCTGCGCACGGCGGTACAGACGGCGCTGGTGGCCCTCGCCGCGATCTGGGTGGCCAGTTTCCAGGGGATTCCGAACCTCGTGCTGCTGGTGGCCATCCTCGCCACCGCCGCCCACCTGGTCATGAGCCGCACCCGCTACGGGGCGCAACTCTACGCCATCGGCGGCAACCCGGAAGCGGCCCGCCTGGCCGGGATCGACGTGCGCAAGGCGGTCTTCATCGATTTTCTCATCGCCGGGCTAGCCTACGGCATTATCGGTATCGCGCTCACGGCGCGAGTCAGCGGCTCGGTGCCGGGCAGCGCCGGGCTCTTCCTCGAATTGGATGCCATCGCCGCGGCCATCATCGGCGGCACGGCACTGGCCGGCGGGCGGGGCACCATCTTCGGCGCGCTGCTGGGGGCGCTGCTGATGGGCAGTCTCAACAACGGGCTCAGCCTGATGAACGTGGAGACGTTCTACCAGGATACCGTGCGCGGCGTCGTCTTGTTACTCGCCGTTGCCATAGACCAGTTTGGGAGACGACGCTAAGGTCGACGCCGAAGCGGACCCCAACTCCCTTCCGACCAGCCAACTGCATGGCGGCGCGGACGCTATTCGCTACTATAAAGTGAGCGGCGAGACGCGGCTTGAAAGGAACGGAGATGGAGGGTGCCCGGTGGCGGTTCGCGCGACGGTGCTCTGCGAAAACTCGGTGTTCGGAAAGCTCGGCGCGCTGGCCGAGCACGGGTGGTCTGTCTGGCTCGAAACACCATCCGGCTGGTTCCTGTTTGACGCCGGGCAGGGGCGCGCCCTGCTGAACAACGCAGCAGTCTTCAACCTGGCGCTGGGGGAGGCGCGCGCCATCCTGGTCAGCCATCACCACATCGACTACACGGGCGGTCTGCTGGACACCGTGCACGCCATGCGCCGCAGTTCGGATCGGCCCACGATCCCGGTTAATGCGCACCCCGATCTGTTCAAGGAGAGCTATAACGACGACGAAGGCACGCTGGAATTCATCGGCGTGCCACATAGCCGCGCCGCGCTGGAGACGGCCGGCGCGGAGTTCCATCTGGAAACAAGGTGGCGAGAGGTGGCGCCGGGTGTATGCATGAGCGGCGAGGTGCCGCAGCGAACCGCCTACGAATTCGGAGATCCAGATCTCAGGCACCGGGACGCGTCCGGCCGGCTCGTCGTCGATCCGGTTCGCGACGACCAGACGGTGGTGATCGACACGCCGGACGGACTGTTTGTGGTCCTCGGCTGCTCCCACGCCGGCGTGGTAAACATCCTGACGTACATCAGCGAAATGACTGGAATCACTCGGTTCCATACGGTGATGGGCGGCACCCATCTGGGCGCGGTCAGCGAAGCGCAGGTGGACCAAACGCTGGCCGCGTTGCACGAGTTCGATATCGGGCGGATCGGGGTGTCCCATTGCACGGGGCAGAAGGTGGCCGCGCGGATGGCCCGCGAGTTCGGCGACCGGTTCTTTTTCTGCAGCGTGGGGACGATCGTCGAGGCCTGAGATGCCCAGGGGCTGGGAGTGGGACGAAACACTCTACCTGGGCAGCGCCCCCTACTACGCGCGGGGCCGGCTGCCGTACGCGCCCGGGCTGGCGGATCGCTTGGCGGATGCGCTGGGTCTCGACGGGACGGGTCGGCTGGTCGACATCGGCTGCGGGCCGGGAGTTCTGGCGCTCTCACTCGCCCACCTGTTTGCGGATGTCGTCGGTGTCGATGCGGACGGCGGGATGCTGGCCGAAGGCGAGCGGCAAGCAGCCGCGGCAGGGATCGGGAACGTGCGCTGGCTGCGGGCGCGGGCGGAAGAACTCCCCGCCGGGCTTGGCCCTATCCGCGTCGCCGCTTTTGGGCAATCATTTCACTGGATGGACCGCGAACGGGTGGCGGCACTCGTGCTGGGTCTGCTTGAGCCGGGCGGTGCCCTGCTTCACGTCAGCGACCGCAAGGATGCCCCGGTTGCGACCGACGCCAAACGTCCGGATGCCCCGCCGCCGTTTGTCGAGATTCGCGGGTTGGTCAAGGACTATCTCGGGCCGCTGCCGAGGGCCGGGCAGGGGGTGCTCCGATACGGCTCGCCCGATGGCGAGGCGATGATCCTGCGCGCCGCCGGGTTTGCCGAGCCGGAGCACCTGCGCATCCCGGCGGGGGACGTGATGCGGCGCAGCGAGGACGACGTCGTGGCCTGGGTCTACTCGCTGTCCGGCTCGGCGCCGCACCTGTTCGGCGAGCGACGCGGCGCCTTCGAGCGTGAGTTGCGGTCGATGCTGCGTCTCGCCTCCCCGGCCGGCTGGTTCAGCGAGCAGCCGCCGGATACGGAGGTCTTCGTCTGGCGGAAACCGGGGTAGCGATCGCGCCGCTCCGGACGGCTACCGGAGCCGGTCGCTGGCCAGCCGGGCTCCTTCCGCGAGGCTGGCAAGCTTGGCGTAGGCGACATCGGGGACGACGGCGGAGCGGCCGGCCATGGTGCCGAAACCGCAGTCGGTGCCGGCGATGACGCGCTCGCGGCCGACGACTGAGGCGTAGCGCTCGATGCGCTGGGCGACGACCTCGGGGTGCTCGATGCAGTTGGTGCAGGTGTCGATGACACCGGGGATGAGCACCTTGTCTGCCGGCAACGGGTGCTCCCTGAACACCGTCCATTCATGCTCGTGGCGGGGGTTGGCGCCTTCGACGGAGAGGCCGTTGGCGTTGACCTGGTAGACGATGTCGAGGATGTCGCCCAGGGGCACGTCGTGGTGGTGGGGGCCGGGGTAGTTGCCCCAGCAGACGTGGACGCGCACGCGGTCGGGGTCGATGCCGCGCAGGGCGTGGTTGAGGGCGGCGACGCGCACCTCGGCGCTGGCGCGAAAATCCGCCAGGGGACGGTCTGCGAACTCGACGTGGCGGCCGAGGGCCAGATCCGGGCAATCGACCTGGAGCAGAAAGCCGCGCGCGACGATGGACCGGTACTCCTCGCCGAGGGCAGCGGCGAGGGCGAAGAGGTAGTCGCGCTGGGAATCGAAGAACGTGGTCCCCATGAGCATGGCGACCGTCCCTGGCGAAACGGCCGGCAGGAACGCCTCTTCGGTCGGCTGGTCCGTGAGAGCGGCGGCGAAGCTGTCGAACTCTTCGTCGAGCTGAGTCCAGCCGTCGTAGGTGATGGGGCCGTCGTTGACAGGCATGGGCGGGCGGGGGCGGCCATCGCCGGAGGCAAAGAGGTTCTTCGCTACCTCGGGAAAATCCGCGAGATCACGCGGGTTGAAGGGCTGGGGCGCGGCCTGGCCGCCGAAGCCGGTCAGGCGATCGGTGATGTAGTGGGCGAAACCGGGTTTGCCCATCTCGCCGTCGCTGACGACGTCGATGCCGGCGGCGACCTGTCGCGCCACGGCATCGGCGACGGCCTGGCGTATCCGCTCCCGTGCGCCGGTGGCGTCCGGGGTGGCGCGTGTTTCGCCGAGCAGGATTTGCAGGAGGTCGGGCGGGCGGGGCAGGCTGCCGGTGTGGGTGGTGAGGATGCGCTGCGTGCTGCGCTGCATGTGGCTACGGGACCGCCGCGGCGGGCTGGAGCTGGGCGATGGCCTCGTTGAGGTGTTCCTGGGCGATGGCGTAGTCGCCTTTTTCGACGCGGAGGCGATGGGCGAGTTCGAAGACCTCGCGGCGGGAGACGCCTTCTGGTGGCTCGAAGGTGTAGGTGGCTAGCTCCAGCAACAAGCCGTTGGGGTCGCGGAAGTAGAGCGAGTCCATGAAGCCGCGGTCGACGCGGCCGGTGTTGGGGAAGCCGAGCGACTCCAGACCGGCCGCGGCGCGGTCGAAGGTTTCGCGGGAGACGGCGTAGGCGATGTGGTGGACGTTGCCGACGACCTCGGGGACGGGGGTGCTGTCGGTCTCCCGCTTTTCGCGGACGAAGAAGGTGATGAGATTGCCGTCGCCGGCGTCGAAGTAGAGGTGGGTTTCCTCGGGAACGTCGAGGTTCGGCTGCTCGAAGACGAGGGGCATGCCGAGGACGCCCTCGTAGAAGTCGATGGTGTCCTGCCGGTTCGACCCGATGAGGGTGATGTGGTGGACGCCGGTGGTGGGGATTTGCATGCTGTTCTCTCCGCGGGGTGCGCTTGGCTCAATCGTGACGCGTCGTGGATATCGTAGCCGCGATGGGGACACCGAATAGTGCTGAGGCGGCCACGGCCCGCTCCCGCGGCCCGAAGGGGACGAGCGCGAACCCGCTGTCCCCCCGGTACAGTACCCCGACCTCGCCAAAACCGGCCCTGGCGATGCCGCGCTCCGAGCTGACGTTGTCGAGATCGTGGCCGACCCAGAACCGCTCGACCCCTGGCTCCCCCAGGCTCATGGCCAGAAGCAGCCGGGGGTAGATGCCGCGGCCCCGCTGCTCCGGCCGCGTGACGAAATCCCAGAGATACCGCGTGTGCGGCGGCAGGGACCGCGTGATCCCCAGCTCGCCGATGGCGAACTGGCGGGTCGCACTCCAGCCCCAGGCGACGGGTTCGGCGGACACGCGTGCGAGCCAAGGCTGGTGGCCGAGGCGCATGCGGTCGTGGATCTCGGGCGCGGGGAGATCGATGAGCTCACTGGCGAGCCGCGCGTCGGCGATCGGTGCGATGGCCAGATCGGGGAACGGGGGAAGCGCGGGGAGAGGGTCGCCGCGCCACCAGGCGTGAAAGCGACCGACGGGGGTGGCGGAGGGATCGAGGTCGGGCAACTCTGGCGGGGTGGCAACGGGAAAGGGATTCGGCATTGTCGCGGCTTCCTCCGGTCGGCGAACCTCACCGGGAAGGAATTGTGGCAGCGATGCCGCGCGTCGGGCGGGCGAAGTGTGCCAGGTGTGCCAAGAATGCCAACTCTGGCGGTGGGGGTGGAGTGGCAGGGTTACCCTACTCTCCGCAGTGCGCGCGGGGCGAGGGGCTTTTGCGTCGTGAATTTTGGCGTGGTTGTCGGAAGGTGTTGAAGATGTCGCAGATGTCGAAGATACGGGGCGGTGGGGAACTCGTCCCCAACCAGCGACTTGGCGGTGACGAGGGGCGCGGGGGTTTTCGGGCATGACGAGAGCCCCCTGCACCACGTTCTCCTCCAAGAACGCGGCGCAGGGGGTGCCACTCGCCTCTGGGTGGTGGCGGCGGCCCGCGCAGGACCCCCGGCTCCCCCCGATGTCCAACGCCCTGGACGTCCTGCATATGCAGACCGGGAAGCTGCAATCGCCCGCGCGGCGGCGCGATTGCGTCCGGAGATGGGCTGAGCGACGCAGAAATCATCCGTCTCGTGCCGGGCAGCGGTAATCGTGATGCGGGTCGACTCGATAGCGAAGTGCCGTCTGGTGGGTGCCGGGCGTGGGGGGCGATCGTTCCCCCGCGCAGCGGCACAGCGCACGGGCACCCGCGCCGGGGCGTCGGTGCGGGGCTGGGGCAAGGACGCGGCGGGGTCGACGATGGCCGCGGCGTGGGTTTGCCCCTCTACCTATAAAGTAAAGACGGATTGAGGGACCCCAAATAGGACACCTCGCCGCAGAATTTAACATTGGGGGGTTCGGATTGACCATAAGGGGCGGGGAGCGGCCCTCACCCCCTGCCCCCCTCTCCCATGGGGCATGGGAGAGGGGGGCTATGTCCCGCGCCTGCGGCGCGCTCCCGGCTCCCCTCGAGGCCGCTTGCGCGGGGAGACATCGCGTCTTTGGCCGCCCCCCAACCCAACTCCTCTCAGCGTGAGCGGGGCGAGGGGCTCGTTGACGCCAGGGGGAGGAGTTCCGAGGACCCGGGGCTGAGGCAGACGTCGCCCGGAGGAGCGGCGTGGCGGATATGCTCCACGCGGCTTGGGTTGGCCGAGTGGTGGGTGGCATGAGGCGGACAGGGGAGGCGTCGGGTGGAGTTGGGTGAGGCGAGGCGGCGGGAGCTTTATGGGCTGCTGGGGGATTTGCCGGAGCGGGAGCGCGCGATCGGGGCCGAAGCAATCGGGGAGGAGGAGCGGGAGGGGTACGTGCTGGAGCGGCTGGTGCTGGACCTCAATGGGGTGGAAGCGGTGCCGGCGTATTTCGTGCGGCCGACGGGGGCGGAGGGGCCGCGGCCGACGGTGCTCTACCACCATGCGCACGGGTACGACTACGCGCTGGGGAAGGATGAGTTGCTGCGGGGGCGGGATGTGATGCAGCGTCCGCCGTACGCCGAGGTGTTCACCGGGCTGGGATACAACGCGCTGTGTATCGACGCGTGGGGTTTCGGGGAGCGACAGGGGCGGAGCGAGGGGGAGCTGGTGCGGGAGACGCTGTGGCGGGGGCAAACGCTGTGGGGGCTGATGGTCTACGACAGCATCAAGGCGCTCGATTACCTGGTGTCGCGGCCGGACGTGGATTCGGCGCGGCTGGGGACGCTGGGGCTTTCGATGGGGAGCACGATGGCGTGGTGGCTGGCGGCGCTGGATGAGCGAGTGAAGGTGTGTGTCGACCTGTGCTGTCTGTCCGATTTTCAGGCGTTGATCGCGCATCGGTCGCTGGAGGGGCACGGGTTGTACTACTTCGTGCCGGGGTTGCTGAAGCATTTCACGTCGGCGCAGATCAATAGTCTCATAGCACCGCGGGCGCATCTGAGTCTGGCGGGGGTTTATGACCCGTTGACGCCGCCGGATGGGTTGGATCGGATTGATGGGGAGTTGCGGGAGGTGTATGGGGCGGCGGGGGCGCCGGGGGCGTGGCGGTTGTCGCGGTATGGGACGGGGCATATGGAGACGGGGGCGATGCGGGCGGAGGTGGTGTCATTTCTTCGAGCCTGGCTATGATCGCGGTCGCGAAGGAGTTGTGAATGGCGCTACATCAGACGGCAACTCGCATTTCCATCGCCGATGCAATCGAACGCGGCGTCGATGCGCTTGTCGGCGAGGTCGAGAACGGCCACGAGTTCATCGTGGTACGCGATGACAAGCCCGTCGCGGTTGTCGTGAGCGGCGAGCGGTTCGAGCGATGGCAGCAGTTGCAGGATGACCTGATCGATATCACGCTCGTGGCAGCGCGGATGCTAACCTCGAGCGGACCATCCGTCTCGCTCGATGAGGCGCTGGAGAGGTTCGGGTATACGCGGGAAGGGTTTGCCGACGAGCCGGCGCCAGAGTTTGACGTTTCGCAATCGGCGCCGCCAGCAAGCGCCCAGAGCGGCTTCCGATCGGTCGATCCGGCAACCCATCCGCTCGTCGGCAAATGGCGGATTGTCGAGATGGAGATGTTCGATCGCAACTACATCGATCTTGTTAAACCCGGCTACATCGCCTTTGGGCCGCGTGGACAAGGAGATTTCGCCTTCGGAGCGGTGACCGGCAGCCTCGATCTCTGGTATGCGCCGAGCAGTATCGACTTCACGTGGCGGGGCAGCGACGAAGGGGACGAGGTCTTCGGCGATGGCTCGGCGGAGCTCGATGACGATGGGGTCTTGGTGGGAGAGATACGTTTCGGTTACGGAGACGGCGACGAGACAGAGTTCAAAGCTCAGCGATGGCCAGACCCGAACACCGTTGCCTCCGGGCACGCGAGACCCTGACCCCAAAATCGTTGGAGGGGAATGTGTGGCCGTTCCGCAAGAAGGCATGGAAACGAATTCACGGGCAGATTGGCTATTTCGACCTCGGGGATTGGTGGTTCTCCACCTTCACTGAGTCCGAAAGGGAGTACATCGAGTCCGTCTATCACCCCTTCGGTGATCCAAATCCCCGCCCACTCACTGAGGGCGACATCATCAGCACGACGCAGACCGCGTCCGGTTTGCTCCACGGGCTGGCCACATGGTTCAAACGTCGCGACGATCGGCATATCGCCCACCGCCTGCTGACAAAGGCGGAGGCCATAGCCGGCTCCAACGTCCTCGATAGCCACTTCACCTACCAAGGAATGATCCAAAACTACTATCCAGATCGTGACGTTGATCCGCAGGCGTTGCCAAATGCCATCCGCGCTTGCGAGAAACAGATTTCACTCGCACCCAAGACGGCCAAGGCGTTCAAGCAACAGTACCGCGGCGCATCGCTTCCTCAGCACGTGGGGTTCACTCAGCTTGCGATCGTGCGCGAGAAAGAGCGCGATTACAACGAAGCGATACGCCTCTCACGCGACGCGAAAAAACAGGGTTGGGCTGGCGATTGGGACGGGCGCATCGCCCGTTGCGAATCGAAGTTGCGCAAACAGTGATTGACGTGCTCCCCTACCCCGCGTAGCGTTCCCATCATCCTGAGAATGACGTGCCGCCCGTGCGGCCCCGAAGGGGAGGTTCGAGTTGGCGTACCAGATCAATGTGCCGAGCAATACCTATGACGTCCTCATTGTCGGCGGCGGGCACAATGGGCTCGTGGCGGCGTGTTATCTGGCGCGGGCGGGGTATTCCGTGTCCGTGCTCGAGCGGTACAAGGACGTGGGCGGGGCGGCGTTCTCGGAGGAGATCGAGGGGGCGCCGGGGCACATCGCCTCGACCGGCTCCTATGTCCTCTCCCTCGCGCCGCAGAAGGTGCTCAATGACCTCGATCTGCTTAGCAACGGCGTGGAGATGATCAAGCGCAACCCGCGCTCGTTCGCGCCGTTCATGGATGGGGAGGACGGGGTCGTCTTCTGGGAGGACATGGCGGATACGGTGGAGGAGATCAGGCGTTTCTCCCCGCATGACGCGAAGACGTATCCGATCTACGACGCCATGATTGAGCGCGCCTGCGACATCATGGACCGGTACATCCTGCGCAATCCCCCCTCCTTCGCCGAGTTCGTGGCCCAGTTCAACCAGCCGGGCGACGACCACGTCTTGAAATTTATGGTGCTGGGGTCGGCGGCGGATTCGGCGGAGTACTACTTCGAGTCGGACATCATGCAGGCGGCGGCCTGCGCGCTGGGGCTGATCGGGACGTTCCGGGGGCCGCGGGATGCGGGTACGGGTTACGTCAAGCTCTACCACGCGATGGGGATGGCGACGGGCAAGCGCGGGGCGTGGGCATACCTGCGCGGGGCGATGGGGAGTTTCACCCAGGCGTTGAAGACGGTGGCGCAGGGGCTGGGGGTCGATATCCGGCCGGGGACGGAGGTCCACCACATCTGCGTCGGGGGGGGCCGGGCGACGGGCGCGGTGACGACGGATGGCGAGGAGTTTCACTCCCGGCTGGTGCTGTCCAACGCCGACCCGAAGCGGACCTATCTCAAGCTGGTCGGCAAGCGGTATCTGCCGGACGAGTACGCGAGGGACATCGAGAACATCCAGATCACGTCGCCGGTGATGAAGATCAACCTGGCCACCGACCGCCTGCCGGAGTACCGGGCGTTGCGCAATCGCGACTACGCGCTGGGGCAGACGGGCGGAGTCCACATCGGGCCGAGCATCGACTATCTGCAACGAGCGTACGAGGACGCGCGGCAGGGGCGGCCGGCAGACTGGCCCTTCTTTTCCATCCACGCGCAGTCGGCGGTCGACCGCTCGCTGGCGCCGGAGGGGAAGCAGACGTTTTCGATCTTCACGCAGTTCTTCCCGTACGAGCTGGCGGAGGGGACGTGGGACGAGCGGCGGGACGAGATTGCGAAAAATGCGCTGGCCCGCTTCGCCCACTACTCGCCGAATATGGCCGATGCCGAGATCACGGCGCAGGTGCTGGCCCCGCCCGATATCGAGGCGCGGTTCGGGCTGACTGGCGGCCACATCTTCCAGGGGGAGCTGGTGCCGGAGCAGGCGTTCGACATGCGTCCCGTGCCGGGGTCCAAATCCTATCAGGGGCCGATTTCGGGGCTCTACCTGTGCGGCTCCGGCGCCTGGCCGGGGGGCTGCGTGATGGGGGCGCCGGGGCATAACGCCGCGCACGAGGCGATCGACCGCCTACGCGCCGGGGAGTACGATTGAGGCGGCGAAACGGAGGCGCCCATCATGGCAACCACCACCATCCTCAGCGAGCAGGCGTATCGCGAATTGGTTGAGAGCGACGACGACCACCTGTGGGAGCTGTGGGATGGCGTGCCCGTGGAGAAGCCGCCGATGAGCATGAAGCACGACAACTTTTCGTTTCGCCTCGGGTTTCTGCTCCAAAGCCAACTTGACTGGGATGCCTACCGGGTCAACGTCAATGGCGGCAAAACCCGCTACACCGCGCGCAACTTTTACATCCCGGACGTTGTCGTGATCCCGGCGATCATACCAACTTCCCTACGAGGACGATCCGACCTCATTCAACGCCTTCTCTGAGCCGCTACCGTTCGTCGCCGAAGACTGGTCGCGCACGACCGGCGACTATGACATGGCCGCGAAACTCCCACTCTACCGGCAGCGCGGCGACGAGGAGATCTGGTTCATTCACCCGTACGAGCGGACGCTGACGGTCTGGCGCAGGCGGCCTGACGGTTCGTACAGCGAAGAGCGGTACGCGGGTGGCATCGTCCCCATCGCCTCCCTCCCCGGCGTCTCCATCGACCTCGACGCGCTCCCGGGCGGCTGATCGCGGGGCGCTGCCGACCGCCCGCGACGCGGCGGCGTGGCCCGGTCCTTGCGAGACAACACAACGCACGAACGGGCAAAGAGGCCCCGCGAGGGAACGGGCGACCGTCCGACGCGCCGCGGAGCCGCGACCGCACACCGCGCCGACAAATCATCGCGAGGACATGCCAACGATGAAGGAAAAACCGTTGCGGATCGCCATGCTCGCGCCGCTGGTCGAATCGATTCCGCCGACCCTCTACGGGGGGACCGAGCGTGTCGTGTCGCTGCTCACCGAGGAGCTGGTGCGGCGTGGGCACGAGGTCACGCTGTTCGCCTCGGGCGACTCGCGGACGGCGGCGACGCTCTTTGCCGTGTCGCCGAAAGGGCTGCGGCTGGACGAGGCGATCAAGGACTACGCGGCGTACACGCTGGTCGCCCTCGGCGAGGCGTACGCCCGGGCCGCCGACTTCGACCTCATCCACAACCACAACGACTACCTCGCCTTTCCCATGGCCCGCCTGGTGGAGACCCCGACGGTGACCACCACGCACGGGCGGCTCGATCTGGAGGAAGTGCGGCGCTTCTATCGCCTCTTTCCGGAGCAGGCAATGGTCTCGATCAGCCACGACCAGCAAACCTGGCTGCCGGAGGCGAACTGGGTCGGCGCCGTGAGCAACGGCATCGCGATCGAACACTTCCGGTCGCGGCAGACCCCCGGCGACTATCTGGTCTTTCTCGGCCGCATCAGCCCGGAAAAGCGCCCCGACCGCGCCATCGAAATCGCGCGCGATGTGGGGATGCGGCTCGTCATCGCCGCCAAGGTCGACGCGGTCGATCAGGAGTATTACGACCACGCCATCGCGCCGCAGATCGCGGCCAACCGTGACCTGATCGAGTTCGTGGGCGAGGTCGACGACGACGGCAAGGACGCATTGCTGGGTAATGCCTATGCCTACCTCTTTCCGATCGACTGGCCGGAGCCGTTCGGGCTGACGATGGCCGAAGCGATGGCCACCGGGACGCCGGTGATCGCCAGTCGGAACGGGTCAGTGCCCGAGATCGTCGTCGACGGCGTGACCGGGTTCGTCTGCTCGACGATTCGCGAGATGATCGAGGCGGTGCCGAAGGTGGCGTCGCTGGACCGGGCGGCCTGCCGCGCCCACGTCGAGCACCGCTTCACGCCGGCGGCGATGGCCGATGGCTACGAGGCGATCTACCGTACACTGCTCGCCGGCAACAGGGTGACGGCGCCCATGGACGGCCGCGCCGAGCCGGACAACACCCATCGCGAGCGCGTGAACGGGCTGGTCGCCACGGGCGGGTAGCCGCGGCAATCGGGGCGGCAAGACGGCGGCGTGCTGAATCACGACCTTGTGCTCAAGGCCAACGAGGTGTATCTGGTCGGCGAGAGTGTGACCGACGGCAGCGGGGAGCGCGCGACCGGACTGTATGCCCGGGACACCCGATTTCTCGACTACTGGCAGCTTCGCCTGAACGGGGCGCCGCTGGAGCCGCTGGATGCGCGCATCCTGGGCGCCGATCGCGCGGTGGTCGTCGCGGCCAATGGGCCGCTATCCGCGAACGTTGACGGGATCGCGGTGCCGGTGCGGCCACTGACGATCTCGGTCGAGCAGCATGTCCACCTGGGCGACGATCTGGAGGTGCTGATCCGGCTCGGTAACTACAGCGGGCGCACGCTGCCGCTCACGCTCTCCCTGGAGTTGGGCGGCGATTTTCGGGATCTATTCGATATCCGCGGCTTCCCACGTCGCCAGCGCGGCGGGGCCTACCTCTCGCCGACCTGGACGAAGGAGGGCCTCACGTTCGGTTTTCGTGATCGCTCTGGGGCCAGCGCCAGACTGCTCGTCACCTTCAGCCGCCCGCCGGCGCTGACCGTTGCCTCCACCGCGGTGGATGGCCACGATGGGGAGCCGACCGTGCTGCTGCCGGGGTTTGACCAGATCTCCGCCGCGCACGATCTCCCGCCCTCCCCGCGCGACACGGCCTCGTTTGCGGTCACGCTCGAGCAGGGCATGTCCTGGGAGGTGTTGGTGGTGCTGACGCTGCTCCCGGGCGACGGTCGGCCAATCGTTGCGGGCGAAGCCCCGGCGTTGCCGATCACGGCGGGCGCCGAAGCGCGGATCACGACGGATCACCCTGGGGTGGACCGCATCCTCGAGCGCGCCGCGGCCGATCTGGCCATGCTGGAGACATCGTTTGCGGATGGGAGTCTGGCCGCCGCTGGCATCCCCTGGTTCGTCGCGCCGTTCGGCCGGGACAGTCTGATCGCCGCGTTGCAGACGCTGCACGTGGCCCCGGGCCGGGCTATCGAAACGCTGCGCACCCTGGCGGCGATGCAAGGGCGGACCGTTGATCCGTTTCGCGAGGAAGCACCGGGGAAGATCCTGCACGAAATGCGCTACGGCGAGATGGCGCGCCTCGGCGAGATCCCGCACACGCCGTACTACGGATCGGTCGACGCCACGCCGTTGTTCGTCATGCTCTTCGCCGAGACGGTGCGCTGGACGGCGGACGAGGCGCTCTACCGCGAGCTGGCGCCGCAGGCGCGGCGGGCGCTGGAGTGGATCGAGCGCTGGGGAGATCGCGACGGCGATCTGCTGGTCGAGTACGCCACCCAACCGCCCGACAGCGCCCACATCGTGCATCAGGGGTGGAAGGACAGCCACGACTCGCTGCACGACCGCGGCGGCCGGGCGGTCTTCGGCGACGTGGCCCTGGTCGAGGTGCAAGGCTACGTCTACGCCGCCTACCGGTGGCTGGCGGACGTTGCCCGGAAGTTCGGCGACGCGGCCTGGGCAGCCGACCTGGCTGAGCGGGCCAGCCAGATGCGGCGGGTGGTCGAAGAGCGGTTCTGGATGGCGGATGAGGGCTATTACGCGCAGGCCGTGGATGGAGCAAAGCGGCCGGTGGCGGCGATCTCCTCCAATCCCGGGCATCTGCTGTTCTGCGGGCTGCCGTCGCGCGAGCGGGCCCGGTTGGTCGCCGCGCGGCTGCGGTGCCCCGATCTCGATTCCGGCTGGGGGGTGCGCACGCTGGCGACCGGCATGGCGACCTACAACCCGATGAGCTACCACAACGGTTCGGTCTGGCCGCACGACAACAGCCTCCTCGCGGCCGGGCTGGCTCGCTACGGAGAAGACGATGCGATGCAGCGGATCGCCGGAGCCCTGTTCACCGCGGCGGACCGCCGCCCCGGGCACCGCCTGCCGGAGCTCTACTGCGGGTTTCCGCGCAACGAGGACGCGGCCACCGACGCCCCGGTGCCCTATCCCGTCAGTTGCAGCCCGCAAGCCTGGGCCGCGGGCGCGGCGCCATTGCTGATACGCGCCATGCTCGGGCTCGAGGTCGATGCGGAGCGCGACGTCTTGCGAGTCACGCCGTCGCTGCCGGGATGGCTGACTCGGGTACGCGTCGAGAACGTGCAGGCGCTGGGGCGGACCTTCGCGCTCGACGTCGAACGGGACGGTTCCGGGTATCGGGTGCGAAGCGACGGGCCGCTCGCGACCGATGGTCCCCGGTTCCGGTTCGGCGATGGGATAGCCACGGAAGACACCTCCGGATAACCGGCCAACGCGGCGGCGGACGCTGGCACACGGTATGCACATCGTACCGGGGCGGCTCCGATTGGCGCCGCGAAAGGAGTGCAACGCATGGTCGATCAATTGTTGGGTGGGTTGTTCGGGGCGCAGGCCGATGACGACGACGACACGCGGCGCGGGCGGGCGCGCGATTTCGCCGACCGCTACGATCGCGGCGCCTACGACCAGATGGGCGACGACGAGGTGCTCCAGAACTACCGGGCGGCCTCGTCGCGGCTGTCGCCGGAGGAGTATCAGATGGCCGCGGCGGAGACGCTGCGGAAGATGGATCCGGAGCAGCGCCGTGAGTTGCGCCGCGAGATGCGCCGCCGCTCGCGCGACCACTACGACGCCGCCGACGATTCGCCGGAGGAGATGGCCAAGGCGATGCAGCACGTCGACCAGGAGGAGCAGGGCGGCGGCGGTCTGGCGGGTTTGTTCGGGCTCGGCGGCGGGAACGACCAGGGCAAGCAAGAGCAAGGCGGCGGCTTGCAGGGCGTACTCGACAACCCGCTAGCCAAGGTGGCGATGGCCGGTGTGGCCGCGTTCGCGGCGAAAAAGCTGGCGGACCCGAACCGGTAACGTCTGGGGTTCCAGACCAGATATCACCCGCATGAATCGAAGAGGAAGGGCCGTGGCAAGAGCCACGGCCCTTCCTTATGGGCCAATCGTCTATTGCGCATGTCCCCTATTTGACACCGTCCCTGCCACCGCGTTGACAGCGCCAGGCTTGTGGCGAGCGCATCCTGTTGGGGTGGCCGGCGAATGGTTCGGTCGCAAAAAGTGAAACGAGAAAGAGGAGAAAACAATGGACGGAACGCGATTCGATGGCATGGCCCGCAGCTTCTCGGCGACGGACTCCCGGCGTGGCATGTTCAAGACGATGGCGGCGGTCGGGGCCGGTCTGGGGCTGAGCAGCGTCGGGCTGGGCCAGGCACTGGGCAAGGGCAAGAAGAAGGGTGGCAAGAAGGTCACGGCGCGCTGCAAGAAGACCGAGGAGTGTTCGGGCAAGCTGCAGTGCAAGAAGGCCAACAGCCAGCACTACTACGAGCAGACGAAGAAGCGCTGCTGCATCAAAGAGGGCGGCCGCTGCGACCAGGGCTACGAGTGCTGCGGCGTCGACGTCATCTGCAACGGCGGGTACTGCCAGAGCGCCTGAGCGCCACCGCCGAATCTCCGCGGCCCGCGGCGCCGCGGAGCCAACCATCCTCATCAATCC
This sequence comes from uncultured Chloroflexia bacterium, assembly GCA_963762985.1. Taxonomy (GTDB): domain Bacteria; phylum Chloroflexota; class Chloroflexia; order Thermomicrobiales; family UBA6265; genus JACCXM01. The sequence continues at coordinate 12,812 of CAVXMK010000015.1, read as the reverse complement.
ACGCCCGCACCCATCCCACCGGGCGTGGCATCGACCGGGGACCGGGCTCAGCCAGCCCGGTCCCCGGCACGTATGGACCATCTCGCCGCCATCGCTCTCCACGGCACCCCCTTGACAACGCGCCACAGATTCATTATTTTATGGATCAAGAACTCAAGTTTCTTCGTCGGTCAGGTTGGCCATGATGGACCGCAGCAGCACTGCCACCGCAAGCGGCGATTTGCGCGGCCGCGTCGTGCCGTCGTGGCATCTCACGGCGGGCGCAAATGCCAACTGGTCCTTCGTCTACATCTTCTTCACCAACCACATCCCCTTCGACGCGCCCAACCGCAGCGAGCCCTGTCCCTCTCGCTGACCCGTCCCTGATTCACCGTGTCCAACTGAATTACTCGGCCGTCCGTGGCCGCGAACCGCGAGACCAGGGGGCGCCCGTCTCATTCCGGGTCTGCGTCTCTCGTTCCCGCGTCCCCACGGCGGCATGAATGAGGGGAGTCGGTGCAGCGATGCCCCCACCGTGTTACCCGATCGCATTAGTGCTTCAGGACAAACCGTGCCTCGTCGTCGGCGGCGGCGAGATCGCCGACGGCAAGCTCGACGCCCTGCTCCTCTCGGGGGCTCAGATCACCGTGGTCAGCCCGGAGGCGAAGCCGCGCATCACCGCGCTCGCCGCCGATGGCCGCATCACGCTGCGGCCGCGCCCGTACGCGCCGGGCGATCTGGCCGGCATGGCCCTGGTCATCGCCGCCACCGACGACAACGCTCTCAATGCCCGGGTCGTCACCGAGGCCCGCGCCGCCGGCATCCTGGCCCAGGCGGTCGATTTCATCCCCTATTGCGACTTCTTTGCCGTGGCCGTGGTGCGCCGCGGCGACCTGCAACTTGGCATTTCCACCAACGGCCGCAGCCCCGCCTTCGCCCGCTGGGTGCGGGAACGGCTCGACACCGAACTGCCGCCCGAGTACGGCGACCTCCTCGCCGTCCTGGGCGATGTCCGCGACACCGTCAAGGCGCGCGGCCCGATCCCCGAGTACGAGCACTGGCGGGATGCCATCAGCGATGAGGTGTTCGCCGCGCTCGGCAACGGCGACCGCGCCACGGCGGCTGCGCTGGTTTACGAGCGGGTCTCCGCGGGCGTCGCTGCGGTTCGAGAAGGAGCGGTCGCGCCATGAATGCGACTGGCAGGGTCTCCATCGTCGGCGCCGGACCGGGCGATCCGGAGCTGATCACGGTGCGCGGTCTGGCGCGGGTGCGCGCCGCCGACGTGCTCGTCTACGACCGCCTCGTCGCCCCGGGGCTGATCGCGGAGGCGCCGCCCGCCGCGGAGCGGGTCTTCGTGGGCAAGGCGCGCGGGTTCGCCGCGCTCGACCAGCGCGGCATCGAGGCGCTCCTGATTGCGCGGGCCAGGGAGGGGAGGCACGTCGTTCGCCTCAAGGGCGGCGATCCCTACCTCTTTGGCCGCGGCGGCGAGGAAGTCGCGGCGCTGACATCCGCCGGCATCCCGGTCGAGGTGATCCCTGGCGTCTCCTCGGCGCTGGCGGCGCCGGCAAGCGCGGGGATTCCGGTCACGCACCGCAAGTTCTCTTCGTCGCTGACGGTCGTCACCGGGCACGAGGACCCGGCCAAACCAGAGTGCGCGGTCGATTGGGATTGGGTGGCGGCCGCAAAGGGCACGGTGGTGATCCTCATGGGGCTGAGTCAGCTCCCGCGCATCCGCGACCGCCTCATCGCCGGTGGCCGCGCGCCGGAGACGCCGGCGGCGGTGATTGCCGGGGGCACGACGCCCGAGCAGCGCGTCGTCACCGCGCCGCTAGCCGATCTGCCGGAGGTGGTCGCGGCCGCCCAGCTCGCCGCCCCTGCCCTCGTGGTGATCGGCGACGTCGTCCGCTTCCGCGAACTCCTGGCGCCATCGGCGCTGCACGGCATCCCCGTCATCTCCGCCGACGCCAACGACTCGCGTATCGAGCCTGGTCCGGCGCTCTTCGCCCCGATACCGTCATCAGCGGCAACGACCAACCCCACCGGAGCCCATCATGGCTGAACCACTCACCCTCGATCGCCCCACGGCGCTGGACGACCTGGAAATCGCCGCCCTTGCCGCATCCTTCGAGCGCCGATCGCCGCAAGACCTGCTGCGCTGGGCGATCGGCCGCTTCGGCTCCCGGCTCGTCCTGGCCACCAGCTTCCAGGCGGACGGCATGGCACTGCTCGACATGGCCCACCGCATCGACCCGGGCATCCGCGTCCTCACCGTCGACAGTGGCCGCCTGCGGCAGGAGACCTACGATTTCATCGATCAGATTCGGGAACACTACGCCATCCCGATCGAGGTCTACTCGCCGCAGGCCACCGATCTGGAGGCATTCGTTGGTGAGCACGGGCCGAATCCCTTCTACCGCAGCCTGGAGCTGCGCGTCCGTTGCTGCGAGATCCGCAAGGTTTCCCCACTGACGCGCGCCCTCACCGGGTTGGACGCCTGGATCTCCGGCCAACGCCGGGATCACACGGCCTCGCGCCAGGGCATCCGCGTCGTCGAGCGGGACGATCTCCACGGGGGCATCGTGAAACTCAACCCGCTGGCGGCCTGGACGGACGAGCAGGTCTGGGCCTACCTCCGCGCCCACGACGTGCCGCACAACCCGCTCTATGACCATGGGTTCACCAGCATCGGGTGCGCCCCCTGCACCCGCCCCACCGCGCCCGGCGACGACCCCCGCGCCGGCCGCTGGTGGTGGGAGCAGCACGCGACCAAGGAGTGCGGCATCCACTGCCGCGTCGACTGGAGCGCGTTGCGGGCATGAGTTTCGAGTCGAGAGTTGAAAGTCGAAAGTCGGGAGAACGGTTGTTGGGGCGACGCCTGCATCGCCCGCGCACCCAGGACGAGGAAACGATGACACCTGTCGCGACGCGGAAACACCATCAGAATCTCAATCAGGTCGAGCGCTGGAAGGCCGCCCGCCACCCGCTCGAGGTGAAGCAGGCGGTGCTGGATACGTACGCCCTTCAGGGACCGGCGTCCATCGCCGCCGTCGACGGCGAGACGGAGCGGCTGAAATGGGTCGGGCTCTACCCGCAGCGTCAGGGTGGCGACGCCTTCATGCTGCGGGTGAAGATCCCCGGCGGGCGTCTCACCGCCGCGCAAGCCCGCCTCATTGGGGAAATCGCCGACGAGCACGCCCGCGGCCCGGAGCCGAGCCCTGTCTGGGGGGACGGCTATCTCGACCTGACCACCCGGCAGGACATCCAGCTCCACTGGATCAGGATCGGCGCGGTGCCGGAGATCTGGCAGCGGCTGGAGGCGGCCGGCATCACCACCGTGCAGGCCTGCGGCGACTCGGCCCGCAACGTCCTCTGCTGCCCGGTCTCCGGCATCGACGGTGAGGAGATCATCGACGCGTATCCGGTAGCGGTGGCGATCAGCGACTTTTTTACCGGCAACCGCGAGTACGCCAATCTCCCGCGCAAGTTCAAGATGAGCGTCAGCGGCTGCCGCGAAGATTGCGCCCAGGCCGAGATCAACGACCTGGCCCTCGTCCCAGCCCGTCTCGACGACGGCACGGTCGGGTTCAACCTGCTGGTCGGCGGCGGCCTATCCGACGGCCCACGCCTGGCCTCCGATGTCGACGTCTTCGTCCGCCCAGAGGACGCTGTGGAGATCAGCCGCGCCGTGGCCCAGCTTTTCGACGAGCTGGGCAACCGCGAAAACCGCTGGACCTGCCGCCTGCGCTACCTGGTGCAGGAGCTGGGTCCGGAGCGGTTCCGCGCCGAACTTGCGGCACGGGCGCACATCTCGCTCACCCCGGCCGGCGAGCACCTCACCAGGCGATACCGCGGCGACCACATCGGCGTCCATCCGCAGAAGCAGGCGGAGCTCTCCTACGTCGGGGTGAACGTCACCGTCGGGCGCATGACCGGGACGAATCTGGTCGAAGCGGCGCGGCTGGCGGAGATCTATGGCGATGGAGAAATCCGCCTCACCACCGACCAGAACCTCGTCTTCACGGGCGTGAAGGAGGCGGATCTGGACGGTCTGCTGGCTGAACCGCTGTTGCAGATCCACTCGTCGAACCCGAAACCGTTTGAGCGGGGCGCGGTGGCCTGCACCGGCAACGAGTTCTGCCGCCTCGCCATCGTCGAGACCAAGGCGCGGGCGGTGCAATGGGCCCAGGAGATGGACCGCCGGGTCAGCCTCGACGGCACGGAGATCGTGCGCATGCACTTCTCCGGCTGCTCGGCCTCCTGCGCGCAACCGCAGATCGCCGACATCGGCTTCCGCGGGGAGACGGCCAAGACCAGGGATGCCATCGTGGAAGCGGTCGACATCGGGCTGGGGGGCAGCCTCGGCCGCGATGCGGCGTTCATCGACTGGGTGGAAGGGGCAAAGCCAGCCACGGAGGTGCCAGATGCCATGGTCCGCCTTTTCGACCGGTTCGGTACGGAACGGCGGGAGGGCGAGCGGTTCTATGAGTGGGCGCGGCGGATGCCGAATGAAGGATTGCGGGAAGCCCTCACCCCCCAACCCCCCTCTCCCGTCGAGCCGGGAGAGGGGGGCTTTGCCACCACGGGGTTTGGCGCCGGCCCTCACTATCGGGAGGCGACATGACTGCCGCGTTCGCCATCCGGGACCAGATGAACGATATCGATGAGGCGCCGGGCAAGGTCTGGTTCTGGGAGTTGGAGCGCGCCGTCATCGACGCCGGGCGCTGCGTGCAGTGTGGGGTCTGCGTCGCCGCCTGCCCCTCCGACTCGATCGGCATCGGCCCGGACGACCTGCCGAAGCTGGTGAAGATGTGTACCGGCTGCTCGTTGTGCTGGGATTTTTGCCCGCGCGGCGGTCTGCGCTACGAGGCGCTGGGGGACGTGATCGCCGCCGCGGAGACCCCTCATCCCCGAGGGTCTAATGGTGTAGGGGCACGGCATGCCGTGCCCAAAGCCCCTTCTCCCGGCTCGACGGGAGAGGGGGTTGGGGGTGAGGGTTCTCCCCGGCGAACCCCCCTCTCGATTGCGCCCGCAGCGCCAAACGGCCATCACCCTACCAACGGCAACGGCCACCACCGCGACAACCTCGGTGGCGCCCGCGAGCGCTACACCGCGCGAGTCAACTCACCAATCCCCGGCGTCCAGGACGGCGGCGTCGTCTCGGCGTTGCTCATCGAGCTGCTGGAACGCGGGGAAATCGATGGCGCACTGGTGGCGAAGCCGAGTGAGCGCGAACCATGGAAGGGCGTGGCGCATCTGGCACAGACCGCGGAAGACGTGATCGCCTGCGCCGGCAGCTTCTACAACCAGACGCTGGCGCTGGCCCACCTCGACCTGAAGAAGTACGACCTGCCCGCCAAGCCCCGTATCGCCCTCGTCGGCACCCCCTGCGAGATCCAGGGGCTCAAGGCGATGCAGGCGCGGCCCTTTTTCTGGGGCGCGTCCAGGGTCGATGCCGTCGTGCTCACCGTCGCGCTGCTCTGCACCAAGAGTTTCGACTACGAGGGGCTGATGGTGCGCGAGATCGAGCAGCAGCGCGGGGTTCCGCTGCGCGACATCGCCAAGATCGACATCATCCGCGGCAAGCTCTTCCTTTACGACGACTGCGGGGCGACCCTGCTCGAAGAGCCGATCCGCGATTTCCACGGCGCGGCGCTCAAGGGGTGCGACGAGTGCGCCGATTTCCTCGGCGTCGCCGCCGACATCTCCGTCGGCAGCGTCGGCAGCGAAGACGGCTATTCCAGCGTGCTCGTCTGGACCGAGGCCGGACAGACGGCGTTCCGCAACGTTGCCCCGCGCCTGGAGATTCGGGACCTTGACCGCCCCCAGGCCATCGAGAAACTCGCCGCACTCGATCGATCGGTGGCCGATGCCGCGTTGCAACGGCCCTATGACCCGGCCGGTTCGCTCTTCATCGACTACGCGGAGCACGTTCGCCACTACGCGGAGAGCGACCGCGCCCCCGTCGCTCACGAACCGGTTCGCTACTGAATCTCGGGAGGGATCGCGATGAACACCCCAGACCTGCCCGTCCCCGAAGAACCGCACGCGCTCAAGCACATGGCGCGTACCCTGCTTGACCAGGCGCCCGACGCCGGGCTCCCGCTCGTCGTCGCTGGCGACTGGATTGCCAGTCCTCTCTGGGAGGGTTGGGGGGAAGCGCTGGCGGCCCGGGACATGGACCGGGAGACGTTCGGCCGCGTCGTCGCCGGGTACGGCAACGAGGTGCGGCTCTGGGTGGTCGGCGAACGGCCCTGGGAACACTGCGTGAGCGGGCTCGCCGGTCGTGTTGAGCGGCGGCTGGCCCCGGTCGCAGAAGCCATCGCCAGCCAATCCGCACGATCCGTGGCGGGTCGCCCTGGACCGCGTCGACGTGGCGCCGGACGACGAGATGGTCAGGCTTGTCTCCCGCATCGGCGAACTGCACCTCCTCTATGACATCTCGCCTCCGGTAGGTTGGAACGGGCAGGCGGCGGCTCCGACCGCGGCCTTCGCCATCGTCTGGGCGGGGGGGCGGCCGCGCGATCCGGAGGTTCCATTTGGAGAAGGCCGGGCCACGTCAACGTCAGCGGCGCTGGCGGAGGCGTTGGGACGCTTTTTGTTGAAGGATCCGGCGTATCCGACGCGGTAAGGGGTGCCTCACCCCCCACCCCCCTTCTCCCGTGGGGCACGGGAGAGGGGGCTTTTCGCCGCCAGTTGGCGGCAGGCTCCCTTCTCCCCGCTCCGAGGGGAGAAGGGCTGGGGATGAGGGGCTTGACTGGGGCTGAGCGGCGTTCGCGGGCGCCACCGAGCAGCAATCTGCGGCATAGTTAGCGCGTGAGCAACGATGGGCCAAGAGTACCGGAGGAGCGGTTGGCCGAGCACGAAAACACCACGATGCCGTGGCAGAGGCGCGGCTTCACCACCCGCGCCGTCCACGCCGGGGAGCGCCCGGAGCGGCCGGAGTTCACCCCCACGGTCACGCCGATCTACCCCTCCGTTTCCTACCTGGTCGACGACCCCGAGACGCAGGACGCCGTCTTCGGCGGCGAGCAGCCGGGGTATGTCTACACCCGCCACGGCAACCCCACCACGCGCGCGCTGGAGACCGCAGTCGCCGCGCTAGAGGAGACGGAGGACGCGGTCGCCTTCGGCTCCGGCATGGCGGCACTGCTGGCGGCGATCCTCAACGAGGTGCAGGTGGGCGATCGGGTGGTCGCCAGCCGCGACCTCTACGGGGCCACCCAGGCGCTGCTGGGCAACGTCTTCGGCACCCTCGGGGTGAGAACGACGTTTGTCGACATCCTCGATCTTGACGACGTCGAGCGAGCCCTGGCCGAGGCGCGGCCCCGCGTTCTCCTCTTCGAGACCATCTCCAATCCGCTCGCCCGCGTCGCCGACATCCCGGCCCTGGTGGCGATTGCCCGGCAGCACCGGGTGCGGACGATCGTCGACAACACCTTCGCCACGCCCCTCCTAGTCAATCCGGCGCGCTTCGGGGTCGATACTGTCGTCCACTCCACGACCAAGTATCTGGGCGGGCATGGCGATGCCACCGGCGGCGTGGTGGCCACCACTCGGGACCGAGCGCTGGAGATCACCGAACTGACCAAATTGACCGGGGCGGTTCTCGGACCATTCGAGGCGTGGTTGACCCTGCGCGGGGTGAAAACGCTCTCGTTGCGAATGCAGCGGCAGTGCGAAAACGCCGCAGTGCTGGCGGAGTGGCTATCCCGCCATCCCCGCGTTGTCCAGCGTCTACTACCCCGGTCTGGCGCCGGCGGCGGAGACGGATCGGATCTTCAAGACGCGTTGCGCGGCGGGATCGTCGCCTTCGATATCGCCGATGCCGGTCGGAATGAGGTGTTCTGCTTCCTGCGCGCCTTGCGTATCTGCCTGCCGGTGACCACGCTGGGCGACGTTTACACCATGGTCCTCTATCCCGCGGTGTCGACGCACCGCACCCTGACCGAACAGGAGCGGGCAGCGGCGGGGATCGGCGACGGGCTGGTGCGCCTTTCCGCCGGTATCGAGGACGTGGACGACCTCATCGAGGATCTGGATCGGGCGCTGGCGGTCCGCTAGCGTCACCCTCCTGGCCAGGTTGCGCGGCCAGAAACCGGCGCAGATCGACGGGAAGCCCGGCCACCATCAGGACGACCTCCTCGGCGCCGCTCGCCACCGCCTGATTGACCCGTCCCAACGTATCGCGGTACCGCCGTCCCAGCGTCGTCCCGGGCACGACCCCCATGCCGACTTCGTTGGAGACGAGGATCACCCGCAAATCGCGCTCGCGCGCCACCGTCAACAGCTCCTGTGCCTCACGCACGAGTGCCGTTTCGATGGCGATCCATTCGTCTGGGGGAATCGCATCCTCGTCACGCCCAGGACTCATCGCGCTCAGGATCGCGTTGCTGACCCACAACGTGAGACAGTCGACGACCACCGTCTCACCAGGCAGCGCATGCGTCTGGATGGCGTCGAGTAATCGTTCTGGCTCCTCGGCCGTTCGCCAATGTCCCGGCCGCTGCGCCCGGTGCCGCGCGATGCGCTCCGCCATCTCGTCGTCGCCCGCGGTAGCCGTGGCGACGAAGAGAACGGGGCGAGCGGATTGTCCGGCGAGCGCTTCGGCGTAGGTGCTCTTGCCGCTGCGCGCCCCACCGAGGATCAGGGTGGTATTACCAGTCACTGCGCTGCGTCCTTGCCTCTGGTAAGGCGATCCGGCACTGATACGGACTCCGGACAAACACGACCGCCGCGGCAACGAACCCTCACCCCCCTGCCCCCTCTCTCCCGGACAGTTTGGCGAAAGGCGGTCCGACACGGGGATCCGATGCGACACTGCTGGGTGTTGAGCGTCCAGCGGATCGGATCGGAGGCGCCCCGTGTCGAGCCGAGGAAAAGTGTTGCATGCGTGGGTACGCCAGGTCGAAACGCTGCTGCCGGGGGAGCGGGTGACGCGGGTGCGCGTGCTGGCGCTGTTCGCGGCCGGGGTGCTGTGGGCCGGCTCGGTGACCTTGCTCAAGGTGGCCGCCGCCTTGCCGCTGCCGGCCAGCGACCCGAGTATCGAGCGGCGCCTCAAGCGCTTCGTGACCAACCCGCGCGTGACCGTGGCGGGGCTGTGGGATCCGCTGCTGCCGGTCCTGCTGCGGGCGCTGGGGCAGCGGGAGGTGGTGTTGGTCTTCGACCCGACGCCGTACCGCGACTGCGCCACCATCCTGGTCGTCGGGGTGGTGGTGCGCCGCCGTGTGCTGCCCCTGACCTGGCGGGTGGCGCCGCAGCAAGACCCCTGGCCGCAGCCGCTGGGACCAATCCTGACGGACTTGCTGGCCGTCATCGCCGCCGCGCTGCCGCCCGGTACGACCGCGACGCTGCTGGCCGATCGCGGCCTGGTCGGTCCGACGGTCGTCGATTGCGCGCGGGCGGTCGGGTTTCACGTCATCTTGCGGTTGCGCGCCGGGGCCGGTGAGGAGACCCGCGTCCGCCTCGGCGACGGGCCCGAGCAGCGCGTGGCCGCCCTGCCCACCGGTCCCGGGCAGCGCTTCGCCGGGCCAGCCGCGATCTTCAAAGATGCCGGCTGGCGCACCGGCCACCTGACCATCCACTGGGCCGCGGGGGCCGACGAGCCGTGGGTGCTGTTCTCCGACCGCCCGGCCGGTCCCGACCGGGTGCGCGAGTACCGCCAGCGCGCCCGCGCCGAGGCCACCTACCAAGACGAAAAGGGGCGCGGTTTTGTGCTGGAAGCCAGCAAACTCGGCGCCGTGGACCACCTGGAACGCTTGCTGCTGGCGGTGCATCTGGCGCTGTGGTGGGCCTACGGGCTCGGCTTGCAGACCGTGCGCAACGGACAGCGCCGTCGCTACGACCGGCGCGACCGGCGCGACCTGAGTCTGGTCCGCCTGGGCCGCACCGCCTGCCTGGCGGCCCTCGATCTGGATCATCGTCCCGCCTTACCCTTCCGCTTCACCCCCGCCGGCTGGACCTTCCCGTGGGTGCGATGAAACTGTCCGGGAGAGAGCCCCCCTGCCCCCCTCTCCCGTCGAGCCGGGCGAGGGGGAACGGCTGGAGGCGTGGCCGTGTTGGCGGCAGTGTTCATCCGGATTCCATATGAGTCCGGTTCCAGGTGCGTGGTGTCGTTCCACCGCTCCAGCGCCGGGCCGTCTGCCGTCCATTCCAGAACGGAAAGGCTGGCGCAGTCCATGCACAGACGCCAGTACGACGGGAGCGGCATACCCAGCGCCCGGGCCACGGCCAATCGCAGCGACCCCGCGTGCCCGACGACCGCCACGCACTTGGCATCGCTATCGGCCATCGTCCCGAGCACTCGCACGACCCGCTCCGCCGCGGCCGCGATCGATTCGCCACCTGGCGGCGAGCTCGCCTCCGGGTCCGCGAACCACGTGCTCGCGGCTGGGTCGGCAGCGACAACGTCGGCATACGTCCGCCCGCCCCACGCGCCGAAGTCGAGCTCGCGCAGATCATGAATGACTTGGCAGGAGACGTCGCTCGTCGCGGCAATGATCTCTGCGGTTTGTTGGGCGCGCAGGGCTTCGCTGGTGGAGACCGCGCTCGGCTCGAAATCGCGCAGCCGGATGGCCAGCTTTCGGGCCTGATCCTCCCCGGCGGGGAGCAGCGCCACATCGGGACCGGGGAGCCGATGGTCGCCGGGGGGCATGGCCAGGGCGTGCCGGACGAGCAGCAGTCTGGTCACCGCACGTCCAGGGCGACGGCGATGAACAGCACGGCCGTTTCTATGACGATCGCGATGGCGCCGTACGTATCGCCGGTCAGGCCGCCGAGACGCAGGGTCAGCGCGCGGCCAACACCCGCGGCGATCGCCAGGCACGCCGCCATGGCAAGCAACCCGATGGGCCCGGCCAGCAGGGCCAGCGCCCCCGCCAGGAGCGTGCCAAGCAGCGCCATCCCGCGCGTCACGGCCGCATGAAAGGTGGCGCCAGCCCCGGTTGTTCGCGCCGCGGGGAACAAGGCGAGCGCCATCAGCATCGTCCAGCGGCTAGCCGTGCCCGCGACGACGAGCGCAGTCAATCGAGCCTGGCCGGTCAGATCGCTCAGGCACGCGAACTGCGCCAGCAGGATCATCACCCCGGCGACGACCCCGAACGCGCCGACACGGCTGTCGTGCATGATCGCCAATCGCTGCGCGGGCGAAGTTCCACCGCCGACGCCGTCGGCGGTGTCCATCACGCCGTCCAGATGCAGCCCGCCGGTCACCAACGCGCCAGCAGCGATGACCAACGCCGCGACTGGCCCCGCGGGCAGAACGCGGTCGAGTACCAGGCCAAGCCCACCCAGAACCGCACCGATGAGGGCGCCGACCACGGGGAAGAGCGCGGCCGACCGCCCGGCCAGGGTCGACGTCATCGCCACGTGGGGGACAGGGATCACCGTCAGGAAGCCAACGCTCCCCGCGAGCGGCCCCCACCAGGGGGCGTTCAGAACTCGATCCCCTTTTGCGCCTTGACCCCTGCGGCGTACGGGTGTTTGATCTCGCGCATCTCGGTGACGAGGTCGGCGAAGTCGATCAACTCCGGCGGGGCGTCGCGGCCGGTGATGACGACGTGCCGACCCGCGGGACGGCGCCTCAGCACATCGAGGACCTCGGCGAGATCGAGCCAGCCGAAGGTAAAGCAGTAGGTGATCTCGTCCAGGATGACGACGTCGTACTCGCCGCTCTCGATGGCGGCCCGGCACTGCTGCCATCCCTCTTGGGCCAAGGCGCGGTCGCGTTCCAGGTCGTCGCTGGTCCAGGTGAACCCGCTGCCGAGGGGGACGATTTCGATGCCGAGCTTGCGCGCGGCGCGGGACTCCCCCCAGTTGCCGCTTTTGGCCTTGATGAATTGGAACATGGCCACGCGCAGCCCCTGCCCGGCGGCGCGAAACAGAAGCCCGAGGGCCGCCGTCGTCTTCCCTTTGCCGTTCCCGGTGTTGACGATGACCAGCCCCTGACTGCGCCGGTCGGGCCGGCGGCGCTGCGCTGCCTCCGCCTCGCGCTGGTGGGCTCGCGTCTCCTCGCTCAACGGGTCGCTGGTCGCCGGTTCGGACTGGTGGGTCATCGCACGATCGCCTCCTCCGCGGCTGCCAAATCGGCCGCGGGGCACTCGGGTCTGGGGTCGAGGGGACAAGCCACGAACGGTGTCGCTTCCCTGCCCATTTCGTTCTCGCCGGGGGCAGGAGCACGACCGGGCGACCGCTCCCGGGATGCGGCACGACCGCGACCTCGACGCCGTAGACCCGCGCGATCCAGCCGGGAGCAAGCACCTCCCGCGGCGTGCCGTGGACGAGGATGCGGCCCTCGTGCATCAGGGCGACCTCGTCGCAGTATTCCGCGGCCAGGTTGAGGTCGTGGAAGACGGCGAGGGCGGCCAAGTCGCCCGCTCCGACCATGCGCAACGTCAGATCGAGAATGGCGAGCTGGTGCGGGAGATCGAGGTGTGAGGTCGGCTCGTCGAGGAGGAGGACGGCCGGTTCCTGGGCCAGCGCCCGCGCCAGGAGGAGCCGTTGCCGCTCGCCGCCGGACATCTCGCCGGCGCGGCGGTCGGCGAGGTGGGTGGCGTCGACGAGCGCCAGGGCGCGGCGGGCGACGGCCTCGTCCACCCGGGAGGGGCCGCGCAACGGCCGCAGGTGGGGGTGCGCCCGGCAAGGACCACCTCCCACCCGGTGAACGCCTCGGGCACGATCGCCCTGCTGCGGCACCGTCGCCACGTGGCGGGCGATTTCATCGCGGCGATACGAGGCGAGGGGCGTCCGTCGAGCCGACCGCTCCCTGCCGCGGCGGCAGCAACCCCGCCGCGACGCGAAGCAGGGTCGACTTGCCGGAGCCGTTCGGGCCGAGCAGC
>CAVXMK010000014.1:815000-859552 GCA_963762985.1 uncultured Chloroflexia bacterium | reverse complement strand
ACATGATCCGCGAGGACGCGCGGCTGCGCCGAGCCGAGTTCTTCGAATTCAGCCAGACCGAAATTGATGACCAGTCCTCGCGCTCCCTTCACGATTTACCCGGCGCGTCACGTCATCACGATGGACCGCACGGTTCCTGCCGCCAGTGCCGTCGCCGTGCTCGATGGGCGCGTTCTTGGCGTCGGAGATACGGCAACATTGGCAACATGGGGACAGCACCGCGTCGACGATCGTTACGCAGACTGAGTCCTGATGCCGGGATTGATCGAAGGCCACAGCCATTTGCTCGAAGGTGGCATCTGGGATCACCCGTACGTAGGCTTTTATCAGCGCCGGTCGCCCGATGGATCGACGTGGCCCGCACTGCAAAGCATCGCCGCCGTGATCGAGCGGTTGCAGCAGTTCGAGACTGAACTATCCGATCCGAATATGCCGCTGATTGCGTGGGGGTTCGATCCGATTCTGCTGCGTGGCCCGCGCATGGTGGCAGCTGATCTCGATAAGGTTTCTCAACAACGACCCATTGCGATCATTCACGCCAACTTTCACGTTCTGAACGTTAACTCGGCAATGCTGAAGCTCGCGGGCATCACACGCGACATGGATGTTGATGGAATCGTGCGTGACGACCGCGGCGATCCCACCGGAGAGCTGGCCGAAATGGCGGCGATGTTTCCGGTGTTCCGGCATATCGGTGATCCGTTTCGCGCCGGACGCAGCGAGCGAGCAGTCTGGAACTTTGCGCGCCTCGCACAGGCCGCAGGCGTCACGACCGCTGCGGATCTGACTAACGATCTCTCGGATGAAAGCGTCAGCAGCCTGCAGGCCGCGACGACGCGTGACGATTTTCCCTTGCGTGTCGTAGCTGCGTTCTTCGGCCTTGGCATCGATCCGCGGGCTGGCATTGAGCAGGTACGCGCCAGGCAGCAACTCAACAGTGCGAAGCTGCGTTTCGGCCCCGTGAAATTGATGACCGACGGCTCGATTCAGGCCTTCACCGCGCGAGTCAAATGGCCCGGCTATTACGACGGCCACGCAAATGGCATCTGGAACATTGCGCCAGCGCAACTGAACGACGTTGTCGCTGCGTATCACGAAGCCGGACTGCAACTTCACATCCACGTTAACGGTGATGAAGCATCGGAGGTCGCGATAGCTGCGCTCAGCCTAGCTATCGCACGCAAGCCTCGTCCAGATCACCGACATACGCTGCAGCATCTTCAGATGGCGGACGAAGCGCAGTTTCGACGCATTGCCGCGTTGGACCTATGCGTGAATTTGTTTGCCAATCATATTTTCTACTGGGGCGACATTCATCACGATGTCACGATGGGTCCCGAGCGCGCTCACCGGATGGATGCGGCTGGAAGCGCCCTCGCACACGGCATTCCATTCAGTGTTCATTCCGATGCACCAATCACACCGATGGCGCCGCTTTTCTCCGCATGGTGCGCCGTCAACCGACTGACCGCATCGGGCCGGATCTGGGGCCCAATCAGCGAATCAGCGTTGCCGACGCACTGCGCGCAGTCACGCTTGGGGCGGCGTACACGCTGCACATCGACGATGAAGTGGGCAGCATTGAAGTCGGTAAGCGCGCAGACTTTGCCGATCTTGGCAGATGATCCACTGCGGTTCCACCCGAAGAATTGAAGGATGTCCGCGTCGTCGGCACGATGGTAGGCGGCGTTCCGTTTGTATCGCCCGCCGAAACATAACGCGGCGGGGTTCGAGTGTCTTCTTCGCGTGCGGTGCCGTTGACAGTGATCGGCGGTTTTTTAGGCGCCGGTAAAACCACGCTGCTGAATGCTGTTCTGGCGCAGGCCGAAGGACGCCGGATCGCGGTGCTTGTCAATGATTTTGGCGATCTGCAGATCGATGCAGCACTGGTTTCACGACGCAGCGCCACGACGATCGGGCTGCGCAACGGTTGCGTCTGCTGCTCTCTGGCCGGCGGCCTCGTCAACGCACTGTCGGAGGCGGTTGCGCTGGATCCGGCACCGGATCACGTCGTTGTTGAAGCCAGCGGTGTTGGCGATCCGCGACGCATTGCGCAGGTCGCGCGGACCGGCGCTGGGTTTTCTCCGGAAGCGACAGTGGTCGTGGTGGCGGCAGACCAGGTCGAAACGCTCGCAGTCGATCGCTACGTCGGAGATACCGTGACGGCGCAGCTTGCGGCTGCGGACCTTGTGATCTTGAACAAGATCGATCTGGTCGACCCAACACGCAAGCAGCAGCTGCTTGAATGGCTAAGAGAATCAAACCCCGGGCGCCATGTTAATCGAAGCGCGACATTGCGATGTGCCGATCGAACTCACGCTCGGCTCAATGATGTCAGCAGTTTCATTTGATGTAATGACGAAAGCGATCACGGCGATCGCTTACCTCAAGCCGGAGTCGCGCGAGGCGGTCGCCCAGCTCCGCGCCCTGGGTCTGGATGTCTGGATGCTGACCGGCGACAACCGGACGACGGCCGAGGCCATTGCCCGGCAAGTTGGCATCGCGCCCGATCGCATCATGGCCGAAGTGCTCCCCGGCGACAAGGCGGACAAGGTTCGCGCCCTCCAGGCCGAGGGCAAGACCGTCGCCATGGTCGGCGACGGCATCAACGACGCCCCGGCCCTGGCGCAGGCGGACCTGGGTATCGCCATCGGCACCGGGACGGACGTGGCGATGGCCGCCTCCGACATCACCCTCATTGGTGGCGACCTCACCCAGATCGTCACCGCCATCGCCCTCTCGCGGCGGACGGTGGCGACCATCCGGCAGGGGTTGTTCTGGGCCTTCGCCTACAACGTGGCCCTCATCCCGCTGGCGATGGGGCTGCTCTACCCGTTCACCGGCATCGTCCTCAACCCGATGATCGCTGCCGGAGCCATGGCCCTCAGCAGCGTCAGCGTGGTCACCAACGCGCTGCGTCTGCGCTCGTTCCGGAAACCGAAGGACGCCGAGGAGATCGCTCATCCCTCGCTCTTGTCCCGGGCGACGGACTACGCCTATCTGCTCCTGATCGGGGTCTTTGGCGTCCTGGCCGGGGTGATCGCCTTCAACGTCTTGCCCCAGAACGAGATGGCAGCCATGGCCGAAAGCGCCACGGTTTCTGAGGCGGTATCGCAAGAAGCCCTCGTGCCATACGCGAAGCCGGATCGCACGATCCTGTTTAGCGGCGGCGAGACGCTCGCGCCGGCGCCGGATGAGCTTTCTCTGACCCCCGGGGAGACGGTCGCCTTTGTCGTGACCAACGAGACGGGCGAGGAGCGCGTTTTCGGGATCGAAGCGATGTCCGATCACCGCGCGGAGGAGATGGCGACAAATGACGAAGTGTTGCCGCGGCAGTTGACACTTGAACCGGGTGAGACCGGAACACTCGTGCAGCGGGTCGGGGAGGAAGGATTGGCCATCACCTGGGTGCCGAACTGAACCCCGCGGCTTCCCGCACTCGATCGTTCCGACGCAAGAATGACGTCATGCGCAATGCGTGACCCGACGAAGGAGAGGAGAACCCCATGGCAACGATGTTGGAGCACGTCACCCTGACCGCGCCGGACATTTCCTGTGCCCACTGCGTCATGACCATCAAAGAGGACGTCGGCGCGTTGGCCGGCGTCGCCAGCGTGGAAGCCAACGAGGCGACGAAAAAGGTCGAGATCAGCTTCGACCCCAACCGTGTCTCGCTCGCCCAGATCGAAGCGGCAATGGACGAGGCGGGCTATCCGGTCGCAAAGTAATCCGGGGTCATCCTGAAGCCGCATTGGGATAGGGCCGGCGCGGATGCGTCAAGAAGCCGGTCACGCGGCAGACGGCCCTCACCCCAGCCCCTCTCCCATCGCAATCTGAGAGGGGCGCTCAGCCCTGCGTCGCGCCGCGCTCCCTTCTCCCTGCGCACAGGGAGAAGGGTTGGGATGAGGGTCGTTCGGCACGTCCACGATCGGTTTTGGGACGCAACCGGCCGGCGCCCGTTTGTTGAACCAGATTCGGCATCGTGAGACGATGGTTCTGATCCGACTCACCGCGTCTGGAAAGCGCCATGCACGGCGGAGGCCATTCGGTCATGGACCTCCTGGAACGGTCGTCCCACCTCTCAGAACTTCACGCGCTCCTGCACCAGGCAAAGTCCGGGCAGGGCAGCCTCCTCCTGCTGGGAGGGGAGGCGGGCGTCGGCAAGACCGCGCTGGTGCGCTGGTTCGGCGAGCAAACGGCCGCGGCGCGGCGGTTCCACGGTGCCTGCGATCCGCTAACGACCCCGCGCCCCCTGGGACCGCTCCTCGACATCGCCGCGTCGGCCGGCTTCGAGAGCCGGGATCTCGCGGTCGCGGCCGCCCCGTTGCACCGCCTGTTCGACACGTTTCTGGCTGTGTTGGATCGCGGCCCCGCGCCGACGCTGACCGTGATCGAGGACGTGCATTGGGCCGACGAAGCGACGCTCGATCTGCTGCGGTTCCTCGGCCGGCGCCTCGGGTCGACCCACGGCTTGGTCATTGCCACCTTCCGCGACGACGAGATTGGACCGACCCATCCCCTCCAGCTCGTTCTGGGCGACCTCGCGACCATGGCGGCAGTGCGGCGAATGTCTGTCGCGCCGCTTTCGCTCGATGCCGTCGCGTTGCTCGCCGCCGGCAGTCGACTCGATCCTGTCGCGCTGCATGAGCGGACCGGTGGCAACCCGTTTTTCGTGACCGAGGTCCTGGCGACCGGGGACGGAGGAATCCCGGCCACGGTACGCGACGCGGTGCTGGCGCGCGCCGCGCGACTATCTGCCGCCGGCCGGTCAGCCCTGGATGCGGCGGCAGTCATCGGGTCCCCGATCGAGCCCTGGCTCCTGCCGGCCGTGTCCTGCGCCACGGCGCACGAGATCGAGAACTGCCTCGCCGCCGGCATGCTCTGCGCGACGGGAAACGCGCTCGCCTTCCGGCATGAACTGGCGCGGCAGGCCATGCTGGAGGCGATCGTGCCACCGCGACGCCAGGAACTGCACGCACGGGTGCTGGCCGCGCTGCGCTCAGCCGCGCCGCCGGATCTGGCCCGACTTGCCCATCACGCCGAAGAAGCAGGCGACCGTGACGCCGTGCTCACCTACGCGCCCGCCGCGGCCGAGCGGGCCGCGGCGCTACAGGCGCACCGGGAGGCGAAGGGCCAGTACGCCCGGGCGCTGCGCTTCGCCGACGGGCTTCCCCAGGAGCGGTTGGGGGCGATCCTGGAGGCCTACTCCTACGAGTGTTACCTCACGGATCATCTCGACGAAGCCATCGATGTCTGCCAGGCGGCACTGTCCGTCTGGCGCCGGGTGGGCGACCGTCTGAAAGAGGGTGACACTCAGCGGCGGCTGTCTCGGCTCTTCAATTTCGCCGGCCAGAATGTCGAAGCCGAAGCAGCGGCGCGAGCCGCGCTTGACGTGCTCGAAGCGTTGCCGCACGGCCCGGAGCTCGCGATGGCCTACAGCAACGTGTCGCTTCTCCACATGCTTGCCTGGAATCTCCGTGAGGCGAGTTCGTGGGGAGAAAAGGCCATCGACCTGGCCGAACGATTCGGCGAGACCGAAGTGCTTGTCCATGCGCTTCTCAACGTCGGCGCCGCTGGCCTGATCGACGATATCAATGACGACCAGGCTCGTGAGACGTGCGAGCGGAGCTTGCATCTGGCGCGTGAGCACGACCTGATGGATCACGCGGCGCGGGCGTATGCCATCCTGGCGGGGAGCTACGTGGAGGCGTATCAGTTCGACCGTGCCCATGCCTATTTCACGGAGGGAATCGCCTACTGTGCCGAGCACGATCTCGACTACATGCGTCCGTTCTTGCTCGCGTGGCGAGCGATGGCCCTCGCGTACCAGGGTCACTGGTCGGAGGCATCTGAGATGGCGCTCGCGGTCGCGCGTCAGGAGACCATGCCGCGGGTGAGTCGCATCGTGGCGCTCGTTGCCCTGGGACGCGTGCGGGCGCGCCGGGGGCATCCTGAGGCCCAATCCACGCTCGACGAGGCGCTTGCGCTGGCGATGCAGTCGGGCGAGTTGCGGCGGCTGGGTCCAGTCCGGCTCGCTCGCGCCGAAGCGGCATGGCTCGCCGGCGAGCCGAACCGGGTTGTGGCGGAAGCAGCGGACCTCTTCGCCCTCGTCCTTCGTCGCAATCATCCGACACTGGCCGGCGAGCTGGCATTCTGGCTCTGGCGCGCGGGCGCGCTCGAGTCCGCCCCACCGCGAGCACTCGAGCCGATTGCCCTCCAGATGGCGGGGAACTGGTCCCAGGCTGCTACCCGCTGGCGAGCGCTCGGGTGCCCCTATGAGGCCGCCTGGGCGCTCGCCGACAGCGGCGACGAATCGTCGCTCCGTTGCGCGCACGCCGAGTTCGTGCGCCTGGGCGCTGCGCCGGCGGCGGGACTTGTCGCTCAGCGACTGCGCGAAATCGGTGCTCGCCGCATCCCGCGCGGTCCCCGTCCGGCGACACGAAGGAACCCGGCCCTCCTGACCCGGCGGCAGATGGAGATTCTGGCGTTGCACGCCGAGGACTTGTCCAACGTCGAGATCGCCGAGCGGCTCTATCTCTCGCCGCGGACTGTCGCGCATCACGTCTCCGCGGTCATGGCCAAGCTCGGCGTGCATTCCCGCGGGGAAGCCGCGCGGCAGGCCGCGCACATCGGCATCGCCGGCCAAAATGGGCATTATTCCGGGCCAAATTAGGCACCGATTCCGTTGAGCGCCGATCGCGTCCTGCGGCAGGATGGCGATACGGTCGCGCCCCCTCGTGCCTCCTTGCCACAACTGGCGCGACCCGAAAGGCGAACGCCATGCTCGATGACCACTGGTTCGACAACCTCAACAAGGCGCTGGTGCGGGACTTCCCGCGACGGACGCTGCCGCAAACGGCGGTCGCGGTCGTTGCGGGGCTCGCGCTCGGCGTCGCCCCGGCCGTCGATGCGGCCAAGAAGCGGCGGAAGCGAAAACGAAAGGGCAAGGGCAAGGACAAAGGCCTGGGCCAGGAGCCGCGTTGCGGGCAAGCCGCCTGCCAGACCGCCTTCGCCACGGACGAGGCCATCGACGCCTGTCAGATCGAGTGTGGCCGCTGCCAGCGCACGGGGACCGATTTCTGTATTCATGACCCGGTTGCAGGGCGCCCCGAAGTCCACCCCACCTGCTGCCCCCCCGGAGAGGAGTGCTGCGGCGTCGTGTGCTGCGGTCCTGAGGAGACGAGCACCTGTTGCCGTTCCCTCAGCGGTCCCGCGCTCGTTTCCGTGTGCGTCGCTGGCCGAGTCGACTGTTGCGACGACGACCCCGCCGGCTGGTGCGACCCCGACACGCAACGGTGCTGCCCGGGCGTTGGATGCGTCAACGGAACCGAGTGCCCCGCCCCGGGCGGCCAGTGTGGCGAGACCTGCCTCACCTACCCCACCCTGCGCTGCTGCGACGGCGATTGCGTCAACATCACCGTCAACGAGGCCCATTGCGGCGGATGCAATCAAACCTGCTTCGGACCCAATCTGCGCTGCTGCGGCGGCGACTGCGTCGATCTCATGAACGACCTGGACAACTGCGGCGCCTGCGGCCTGCCCTGCGGCGGCCCCCCCGGGCCCGGGGTGTGGACCTGCTGCGACGGCGACTGCAAGGGCCTCCATAACGACGAGGAGAACTGTGGCGCCTGCGGCGAAACGTGCATCGGCCCCGGGTTGGCCTGCTGTTCCAGCACCTGCGTGAACACCCTGACCGACGCGGACCATTGCGGCCGCTGCAACAACCGCGACCCCGACTTCCAGTGCTGCAGTGGCCGGCTTTACGACCCCGACGTGCAGTTTTGCTGCGATCCCTTTGCCGGCCCGCCATGCTTCCATGGGCAATTCTGCTGCACGACCGACGCGGGGCTTCCGGGCTGCTGCAACCCGGACCCACCAGATGAATAAGCCGCGGACGCCAAATCTGCGCACGGCCGGCTGCAACCCGAAGGTCGGAACTGCCGCCCGCATTGGCAGACGGAAACGGGGCGCCACGATGGGACGACCTCATGGCCGATGACCACTGGTTCGACACCCTGAACAAGGTGCTGGTCGGGGAGGCGCCGCGCCGGGCGCTGTTGCCCGCGGCTGCCGCGCTCGCCGTAGGTTTCGGCCTCGATGGTCCCCTGACCGGAACCGCCAAGAAGCGGAAGAAGAAGAAGAAGCGGAAGCGCAAGCGCCAGCCCAATCCGAACCGAGGGCCGTCGTGTAGCGGCGGCGCCTGCGCCGCGGAGCCCATTTGGGCCGGCATCGACACCGAGATCGACTTCTGCGAGCTCGTCTGCCGCCAGTGCGACGGGAACGACCCGCGGCAGTTCTGCATCGTCGATGGCGTCAAGCCGGACGCAACCGCGACCAAGGTCGCGCGCTGTTGCGAAGCCGACCAGGAGTGCTGCGGGGCCGAATGCTGTGGCCCGGCCGGGCAGTGCTGCGACCTCGGCGCTCGCGGCAAGCACTGCATCAGCCCGAACGCGACGTGCTGCCCCAGCGATGCCGCGCGCGGGATCTGCTCGCCCGGCGAAGACTGCTGCCCCGACATCGGCTGCGTCGACACCCAGGATGAAAGCTACTGCGGCAACTGCGTCATCTGTTCCCCCGGCAAAGTCTGTGTCAATGGCCGCTGCGAATGCCGGGAGGACTTGACCCTCTGCGGCGAGATCTGCCGCGACACGAACCGCGACGAAAACAACTGCGGCGGCTGCAACCTGCGCTGCACCAGTCCCCACCGGCCGGACTGCTGCGACGGCGCCTGCGTCAACAGACAGTCGTTCCCCTTCCACTGCGGCAACTGCGGCAACCGCTGCCAGATCAACGAAACCTGTTTTCGCGGGAATTGCCGATGCATCCACGAGTGCTGCAACAGTAACTCCTCCGGCGTCTGCGCCACGCCTCGCACGTGCTGCCCCGAGCCATGTTCGCGCTGCACCATCGGCGAGTGCCTGCGCTGGCGTGATGGCATCGTCGGCGGGTACTGCGAGGAACTCGCCAATTTCTGCGAAGTCGTCAACGAGTACTGCCCCCTCATGATCAACGGCGTCCACGAAGGCTTTTTCGATTGCTGTGGCCCCGGAGAAACCTGCACCGACGCCGGCTGCACCAGCACTCCGTGACCGGGCCGCCCGAGGGCCAACGAATTGCGATGGCCAGGCGCATGTAGAAAGGAGGACCATCATGGATCGACGCTCGCTCGACTACGATCCAGGGGCAGCCATCCGGACCAGGCTCACGCGGCTTCGCTACTGCAAGCTGCTGACAGCCGCGGTCGGTGCGGTACTCGCCCTTGGGCTGCCGCGGGACATGACTGCCGCGCGCTGCCGGAAAAAGAGCGCCCGCTGCTCGCGCAAGGAGCAGTGCTGCTCGAAGCGCTGCAAGCGCGGGTTCTGCTACCCGCGCCGCCGCTAGAATTCAACGGTCGAGGCGATCCTGGAGCGGGCGCTTCCGGGTGGCTTCGGCGCACACTCGTCGGTCGTCGATATCGGACGAAAGGAGAGCCCCATGATCCATCGCGCGCTGCGAATGCTCCTCCTCGGCTTCGTGGCCATCCTCGCCATCGTCGGCGTCGTGCTTGCCCCGGCCGGGGCCTAGGATGACGCGCCGATCGCCCCGATCGAGCTCGCCCCCGGCGTCACCGCCGAGATCTTTGCTGCCGCCCCGTCCGCTCGCGCGTCGGGGCAGACCGTCTACTTGGCCCGCTTCACGTTTGAACCCGGTGCCGAGATCTTTCCGCACGGCCACCCCGGCACGACGACGCTCGGCGTCGATTCCGGGTCGTTAGGTTGGACCCTGTTGGAAGGAACGGCCCATGTCGTGCGCGGGGCGGGAACGGGCGGAACCGAAGTCGAGGACCTCACCGAATCCGGAACCGAAGTCGTCCTGGAGCCCGGCGACGCCATCTACTACGAAGACGACGTCGTCCATACCGCCCGCGGCGCCGGCGACGAACCTGCCGTCGTCATGGGCACGCTCATCCTGACCAGCGGCGAAGACCTCATCATGCCCGCCGACATGGAGATGGACATGGCGGCCACGCCCGCGCCGTAACGGTCCAGTGACAGTCCACGGATCGCAAAAAAAGCCCCTCTCCCATCGCAATGGGAGAGGGGTTGGGGTGAGGGCCGTCTGCGACTACTTCGCCGCCGAATCGAGCCCGTTCACCGGCCAATAATCAGGAACCCGCACCGCTTCCTGCTCGCCGGGCCACGGCGGCATGGTGCACATGACGAAGCAAAACGGCTCGGGACCGATGGTGCGGAACTGGAAGTGGACACCGACCGGGATGGTCAGCGCGCTCCCCGGACCCACGTCGACGACGTCCTCGTGGTCACCGCGCTTGCGCCAGACCCGACCACGACCCTCCGTGACATACCAGACTTCTTCGATGGTGCGATGAACGATAGCCCGTGAGACCTGGCCGGGCAGCAGGGAGCCATGCGCCATGCTGCACCCTGCCGTGCCGACCAGGAGGCGGATTTCGCACCCGTCGGGGGCCAGCACGTCGTATGCCTCGCCAAGCTGAGTTGTAGCAAACACTGAGGCGAGAGCCCCCGTTTCCTGGTCCAATCCTGCTCTTCCGACTTTCGACTCCCGACTCGCTACTCGTGCGTCACCGCCAGCACCCGGTCCTCGAGCACCGCTTCGTCCTCGGCAGCCACGGTCCCGTTGAGCGGCAGCTCGCGCTGGCTGCCCTCGGGCAGGGTTTGCTTCGCCGCACCAATGAAGTCGCGGAAGAGGGGATGAGGATTGGTTGGGCGAGAAAGGAACTCCGGGTGGAACTGCGTGCCGACGAAAAACGGATGGTCGCGCAGCTCCATGATCTCGGCCAGATGCCCGTCTGGCGACGCGCCGCTGACGATCAGTCCGGCGTCGGCCAGCCGGGGGCGGAATGCATTGTTCACCTCGAAGCGGTGGCGATGGCGCTCGTCCACCTCCGGTGTGGCATACGCCGCCGCGGTCCTGGTGCCTTCCAGCAGGCGGCAGGGCCACAGCCCGAGGCGCATGGTGCCGCCCATCTCGACGTCCTGCTGATCCGGCATCAGGTCGATGACCGGGTAGGGGGTGTTGGGGTCGATCTCGGTCGAGTTCGCCCCGGTCAGCCCCAGAACGTTGCGCGCCACGTCGATGACGGCCATGTGCAGCCCGTAGCAAAGCCCGAGATAGGGGATCTTGTGCTCCCGCGCCCAACGCGAGGCTTCGATCTTCCCCTCGGTGCCGCGCGGCCCGAATCCGCCCGGCACGACGATGCCGGAGACGGTGCGTAGCGTCTGCGCCAGCTCCTCCGGCGTGACCGTTTCGGCGTTGACCCAGACGATCTCGGGTTCGACGTGGTGCCAGAGTCCGGCGTGGGTGATCGACTCCAGCACGCTCATGTAGGCGTCCGCCAGTTCGACATACTTGCCGACAATGGCGATGCGCAGCGAGCGCCGCGGCCGGCGGACCTGGTCGACCAGGCGCTGCCATTCATCCAGGTCCGCCTCGCGCTGGAGACCGAACTCGCGGGCGATGTACGCCCCCAGCCCCGACTCTTCCAGGATGAGCGGCACTTCATAGATGGAGTCGGCGGTCGGCATGGAGATGACCGCGTCGCTGTCCACGTCGGCGAAAAGGGCGATCTTCTCCTTGACGTCGTCCGGAATGGGGCGGTCGGCGCGGGCGATGATGACGTCCGGCTGGATGCCAAGCGAACGCAGCTCGCGCACGCTCTGCTGCGTCGGTTTGGTCTTCAGTTCGCCGCCGCCGATTTCCGGAACCAGCGTGACATGGATATACAAGCAGTTCTGGCGCCCGACTTCGCGGCGGAGCTGCCGGATCGCCTCGATGAAGGCCTGACCCTCGATGTCGCCGACCGTGCCACCCACCTCGACGATGACGATGTCGGAGTCGTGCTCCTGGGAGGCGAGGCGCAGGCGGTCCTTGATCTCGTTGGTGATGTGCGGAATGACCTGGATGGTCCCGCCAAGATAGTCCCCCCGTCGCTCCTTCGCGATCACGGCGGAGTAGACCTGCCCGGTGGTGACGTTCGAGGCGCGGGAGAGATTGCCGTCGGTGAAGCGCTCGTAGTGCCCGAGGTCGAGGTCGGTCTCGGCCCCGTCGTCAGTGACGAAGACTTCGCCGTGCTGGTAGGGAGACATCGTGCCCGGATCGACGTTGAGATAGGGGTCCAGCTTCATGATCGAGACGCTGGCGCCCCGGCTCTTGATCAGCCGGCCGATGGAGGCGGTGGTGATGCCCTTGCCGACCGACGAAACGACGCCACCGGTAACGAAAATATACTTCGGCATCCGACCGCTCCCTCCGCGCTCGCCGTACCCGCTCGCGAGATTCGTGCCCGCCTGGCTCACTAGCTCACCCCAAGCACCACCAGCCTCATCGTCTCCCCCAGGTCGCTCGATTTCACGGTCAGCTTCTCTTCCGCCTCGGGCACCGGCACGCCGAGGTTGCGGCAGAAGGCATCCAAGCCCCCCAGTTTCTTGTCGCCGGTCGGAGTGGCGTACTGCATGGGGATGACCACCTTCGGCGAAAGCTGGCTGGCGATTTCGGCGGCGCGAGCCGGGTCGAGGTGCGGGTTGCCGGCGGGGACGAGCAGGATATCAACGTCGGTCATCGCCTCGGCGTGTTCTTCGCTCAGCGCGTGTCCCAGGTCGCCCAGGTGGCAGATGACCATGCCGTCCAGCTCAATCAGGTAGGAGGTGTTGTGGCCGCGCAGCTTACCCTGTTCCTCGTCCTGATGCGTCCGGATGCCGGTGACGAAGATGTCGTGGATTTCGTACTCGCCGGGGCCGTCTATGGTGTCGTACTCCGCCTTGATGGCGGCGAGGTTGGCGTGCTCCGGCTGCGGCGAGGAGACAGTCACCAGATCGGCGGTTTGCTTGGCCAGCGAGTAGCCGGTCGCTTTGCCGACCGGATCGGTCACGACGACGGCGTCCTTGCCACGAATGCGAAAACAGTTGTGTCCGTACCAGCGAAATTCGGCCATGATGCGGTCTTTCCAGTGCCCATGTCGGGCAGGCGCGACGGTCGCCATCGCGCGGCGGCAATGCAAACGCATAGCGCCCCGGCGCCGAATTCCGGCGACGCGGCGGGACAACGAAAAGTCAATGGGGAAAATGATCTGCGCTCGCGCGATCAGGCGATTCCGCCTTTTCCCACGGGTAGCCAGTATACCACTCACGGGGGTGATAGGGTGTCGGGTGTTAGGGTGATAGGGACGATTGGGTGAGGCGATCGGGAGGGTGAACTTCCAATTCCTTTCACCCCAATACCCTATCACCCCATCACCCTTCGTCCCCCTCGTCACCCTCCTCCTCTGCCATGACCCGCTCCAGCGCGACCCGGATCACGTCGTAGCCGTAGCCGCGACGGGCCAGGTAGGAGCTGAGGCGGCGACGGATGGCGGCGGGGTCATCGCCGGCGTAGGCGGGGAGGCGGCGGCGGGCGATCTCCTCGGCGTCCGTCTTTTCGTCGAGACCGGCCTCGTCGATCACTTCGCGTGCGGTTTCGCTGTCGATGCCCTTGTTGCGCAACTCCTGTTGCAGGAGGCGCTTGCCTCGCGGGCGGTGGGTAGCGCGGTTCTCGACCCAGCGGCGGGCGAAGTCCTCGTCGTCGAGGTATCGCCATTCGGTCAGGCGCGAAATGACGTGGTCGATGGCCTCCTGCTCGTAACCGCCGCGGCGCAGCCGGTCGCGCACCTCCCGTTCGGAGCGGGGCCGGTACCCGAGGAAAACCAGCGCAGCTTCGGTGGCGCGAGTGGCCTGGTCTGCCGCCAGCAGCGCCGCCACCCGCGCCTCATCCAGCGCATCACCGATCTCGATGCCTTCGTCGACGACGAGTTGCGCCGGCAGCGCAAACGCAAACGTGCCATCGAGATCGACCGAGATGCGATTCGGGTCGCGCCGGGTCGGCCGCAGGCCGGTGATCCTGCCGGAGCGCGGTGCCTGGGGTTCGGGCGTTGATGCTGCATGAGTCATGGTGATGCGTCGGGAGTCACGATGCTTTCAGAAAACCATGTGCCGGCGGATCGCCGTGTTGAGACGCGCGAACGGCTCTTGCGGCGCTCCTCAGTCAATCGTACTTCCGACTCAATACGGCGCCGCCTCCGGCTCGGACCCGGCCGCGCACATTGGACACGCTCCGTCGTGGTAGACCGGGTATTCGGTGTTGAGTAATCCGAAGACCTCGTGCCCAGCGATTTCTGGCTCCGCCAGGTTCCAGATGGTAGCGAGCCCGATCACCTCGCCGCCGAGACCTTCCACCAGGGCGTCGAAACCCGTCATCGTCTCCCCGGAGCGGATGATGTTGTCGACCAGCAGGATACGCTTGCCCCGCACCAGATCTTCGATTTGGGGAGCGAGCGTTGGCCCGTTGTCGCTCGGCGTGGCGTAGGCGATCTTGGCCTTGGGATCGAGAAATCCCCCCACCAGCAGCGCCAGACCCGCCCCCCAGATCGAGGGCGTCGCCACGGTCTCGATATGGTCGGTAAAAAACTGCTTGGCCAGCGCGTAGGCCATGTGAGACGCGGCGACGGGATCGCTCAGGAGGTGGTCGCGATCGATCAAACCGCGACTGTGCCCGCCGTGCCGAAAGACCCAATGACCCTCTTTGAGCAAATTCTCCCGCTTCAGATCGGCGACGATCCGTGGATCGATCCTCGGCATCGTCCCCTCCGCCGCATCAGCATCCGCAACCGCCGTCGTCACCATCTGCGCAGGATAGCACGCACTCGCGGAAAAACTGGCCCGATCGCGCGATTCGGTTGCGTCCAAAACCCGATCGCGGCCGTGCCGAACGACCCTCACCCCCGGCCCTTCTCCCAGCGCACTTTGACAGGGGAAGATGTGGCGGAATTTTCCCGATTTCGGCGTCGAAAGCCCCTCTCCCATCGCAATGGGCCGGGTGCCCTCTGGGCGGCGGTTGGGGTGAGGGCCTTCTGCCGCGTGCCCCTCTTTTTTATGCATCCGCGCGATTTAGCCGGCGCGGGTGGAGAGGCGTTCCACGAGGTCCAGCAGGCGGTCACGCGCGGGGTTGTCTCCGGGTTTCGCCGCATCGAGCAAGGCGGAAGCCGCTTCATCGTGAAAGCGGCCGATTTCGAATTCGACGTCCTGGCGAACCCCCTCCTGACTCAGTAAGTCGAGCACACGGGCCACGCCGCCGCCATCGACGTCTGGCCGCGCAAAAACCCGGTTGAGCTCATCGAGCTCCGCCGGTGCGAGCCGCTGGCGCAGGAGCAGGATGGGCAACGACTGCTTGCGTCGGCGCACGTCGTCGGCTGCCGCCTTCCCGGTCTCCCGGGAATCGCCCCAGATGCCCAGCAGATCATCGCGGATCTGGAATCCGATACCGAGCGCAAGCCCGAAATCGGCCCAGCGATCCGCCGAGCGGTCATTGGCGCCGCCGAGCAAGGCGCCAGACCAGGCGGCGAAGCGAACGATGGCCGCGGTCTTGCCGGAGATCATCTCCAGATAGTCGCTCGGCGCCACATCCGGGCGTGCTTCGAAACCGAGATCGAGGGTCTGGCCTTCGACAATCGCAATCGTCATCCGGTCGAACGCTTCGAGCAGCCGCAGGACCAGATCGGCCGGCACATTCGCGCTCGGCAGCCGGTACAATGGCAGATGGGCAGCCGCGAAGAGCGCGTCGCCGGCGTTGATGGCCTGGCCGACTCCCCAGAGACTCCAGACCGTCGGCCGATGGCGGCGGGTGGGGCTCTCATCCTGCACGTCGTCGTGGATCAGCGTGAAGTTGTGCAGCAACTCCAGCGCCGCGCCAACGGGAGCGGCGGTGAGCGGATCCCCGCCTGCCGCACCCGCCGCGAGCAAGGCCACCGCGGGGCGCATCCGCTTGCCCTGGTCCATATTTCGCGTGTCGGCTGGTGTCAGATCAGGTCCGGCATATCCCAGGTGATAACGCGCCATCCCGGCCAGCAGCGGTGCCCGCCCATCCAGCGCGGCCAGCGCCTCGCGCAGCGGCGGCTCTATGCAAGCATCGATATCGAGATCGAATCCCGCGCTTGCCGTCCCGGTGTGTGGCGCAACCACGTGCTATGCCCGTTCCCTTTTCGCAATGTCCCACCAGACGAAACCCGCCGACGAAGTATGGCAAGATTTCGCCTTCAACCGTTGCTTGGGGTGTGCAGCGCCACCACCCTGCTCGCCGCATTCGCGCATCACCCAAACGTACGAGCCCATAGCCCATAGCCCATAGTCCCGTCCGGGTGACAGGAAGCGGGGCAGCGCATAGACTCGCCCGCATACCGCTGGCTGGCGCCGGTCAGGATGCCCCGGTTACCGTCAGGAGTCCACAATGCCCCTTGCCCGTCCCCTGATCGCCCTGATTGCCGCGCTGCTGCTCCTGCCTTCCGTAGCAATGGGGCTGGCCGCGCAGGTCGCGGGCGAGTCCTGGACATCGCCGACCTACGGATTCAGCGTCTCCTGGGCGGGAACGGACTGGGAAGTCGATCCCAGCAGTACGCTCACCGCGGCCGGCCAGGAACGGCTTGACCGCATCGAACTCCGCAATGGAGTCAGCTCGCTCTACTTCGAAGGGGCGACGCGGTATCAGGGCGATCTTTCGTCGTGCGTCGCCGAGGAGGCGAACCTGCTGGCCCAGGGGAGCGGGATCTCGGAGATCAGCCCGTACCGCGATAGCGACGGCGCGCCGTTCGTCGCGGACGGTCCGAATTCCTCCGCCGCGGCCTTCTCCTTGAAGCTGTCCGTCGCCGGTCAGGAACTCGAGTTGGTCGACTACGTGGAATGCCGGACGCTGATCCCGAACGAGGCGGTGCTCATCATTACCCTGGTAACCGAACCGGCGCTCTTTGACACCGAACTGGCCGTGGCGCAGACGGTCATCGACACCATCGCGCAGGCCGAAGAGCCACCCCTCGATCCCCTGGCCGCCTACGGGGGCTGGATCGCCGCCGCACAGGAGCAGCCCAGTATCGCCGGTCCTCTCTCGGGCGACCTCATGTTCGGTCCCGACGTGCTGGCGACCGAGCGAGCCGGCATCGACGCGCCGGACGCCTACATCCGGGCCGAGTTTGCCAACCCCGAGCCGATGCCCGATCTCTGGGATTTCGGGATCGGGTTCCGTGACAGCGGCGGCGAGGAGCAACTCCGCCTGGTCGTCGATTCCGGGGGTACGTGGTTTTTCAAGGACGGTCTCGGCGAGGTCATCGCTACCGGATCCGTCGTCGACGTCGACACCAGTCCGTCGGGTTCCAACATGATCGAGATCGTCGCGGTGGGCGATACCGGCTATTTCGCTTTCAACGAGCGACTGGCCGGTGAGCTCGATCTCTCCGCGCGCCCGGATGGCGGCGACGTCTTCGTGGGTGCCGGTTTCTTCGCTGAGGACGCGGCCAGCGAAGGCACGACGGCCTACAGCGGATTCGAAATCTGGTCGCTGGCTGGGGTCGAGCCGGAATCGGTCGCCGCGCCGGCCGTCACGGTCGACGAATCCGCCTTCGCCGGGATGGTGGAGGCTTCCACGGCCGCGTCTCCGCTCGCCGGGCCCGAGTCCGGGGAGTTGGTTCAGACGGTCGGTTCGGCCACGGTGACGCCGATCGGCGTCGAGGTGGAGGACTTCGTGGCGCGGGTGGTCTTCGTGAACCCCAGCGCGGCCGCTGAAGCCCCGTGGGATTTCGGTATCGCGTTTCGCGAGCAGGAGAACGGCGACCACTACCGGGTGACCGTCGGTTCGGACGGCTCCTGGGAATTCCAGATCGGTCTGCAGGCGGACCTGAACGGTGGCACGGCACCCTCGCTCAACCTCGAAGCCGGAGAGCGCAACACGATCGATCTCGTCGTGGCCGGAGATTCCGCCGCGTTCGCGGTGAACGGCACGTTCGTCTCCGAGCTCGACACGGCGCAGATCGACGGCGCCTCGGATGTCTGGATCGGCGCGGGCTTCCATCAGGCGAACGTGGTCGCGGACGAAGCGACTCCGTTCGAGGATTTCACCGTGTGGGCTCTCGCGGAGCCAACGCCCGCGCCGGCGGCGACTCCGGTATCTGGGACGCCCGTAGACGCGACGCCGGTAGCCGCCGCCACACCGGTTTCCAGCGATATTGCCGGCGGCGAAGAGATCGCCCTCCGTCTCGCCGAGCGTGACGACTCGGGGATCGACGCGCTGGCGGTGCTGACCGACGTTGCGGGCCAGACGCGGGTCGCCATCGCCGCGCGCGACACGGTAGGCGCCGAAGTCGTCATCATCCACGAGGGTCCGTGCGGCGACGAGCCGACGCTCCCCGCCTTCCTGCTGGAAGACATCGATGCGACCGGGTGCAGCGAAACCACCATCGCCGCTTCGCTCCTGGACCTGACCGCAGGTGATTACTCCATCGCCATCCACCGCAGCGCCGACGCGTACGACGAGATCGTGGCCTGCGGGGAAATTCCGGGGCCGTAACACGGCTTCGAATGCCGCTCGTCCGAACCGTGTTGAGCCGGGGGGCGAAGAACCCCGGCACTCATATCGCCCACCTGCCGATCGGTGCGGACCCGCCGCCCCGGCCGGTCCTCGGCCTGCAGCAGGATGCGGGCGCAGCGGGTCGTCAGCGCGGCATGCCGGCCGCGGTCCAACACCGCCTGGGCTTCGGCGCGCTGCTCGGGCGTCACCACGATATGAAGCTGCTTGCGCTCGGCGGGAACTCTTGGGTGAGGCGCGGATCCGGCCCCCAGCCTCGCACGCCCCTCCCATCGGACAACATCGCCGTGTCACTGCACTGAGCGCAGCGCAGCATCTCGGCAGCCGGCCGCGACCGTTCGCGGTGAACCAGATGCATCGGCTTCGGCTTCAGAACGTCACACTTTCGGCGCGATCTTGCAGATGACATGACCATAAGCGTCCCCTACGACCGTACGTACGAGCAATTTTTCCAAAAGTGTCCCATTTTGACCCTCTCAATCCGTCTTTATAGGTAGAGGGGGGAAAGCGACCGCGGACACCGTCGGCACCCGCCGCCCCTACCACCCCTCCTCCCGGGCTGACGCCCCAGCCCGGGTGCCCGTCGTGGTGCGTGGTTACCGGTTCAGGATTGGCCGTCCTGCGCCGATGACCGCACTAGCCACCAGTTCATCGCTATCGGCGCCGACTCGTCGTCGATCCGTCACCACTGCCCACACGACCGTGACTTCACCCGATCGATCCGTGGTCGAGACCGCGCCACCCGCGCGGACCTCATCTCCCCGGCCTGTCATGCACAGGCGCTGCCCAGGGCGTTGGGCGCCGGGGGCACCACGGGTTCCGGGGGGGCGCGGCCGTCACCAGGACCAGATGAAGGAGCACCCCCTGGGCCACGTTCCGTGCGGAACGTGGCCCAGGGGGCTTTCGTCATGCCCGCCGTACCGCTGCGTCCACGGCTCAGGACACTCCGGTCACGCGATTTCGACGCGCCGCGTGATCTGACCGGTGCTCTCCCAGAAGGTCGTCTTGCCCGCCAGCAGCGGGTCATCCGGCGCCGGCTGCACATCGCCGTCCGCGGCGACGGCGCGCGCGGTGACCGTGTGCTCGCCGGGGGTCGGCGTGCCCCAGTCAAACGTCCAGAACGTCCAGGCGAACTCGTCGCCTTCCTCGGTGAGCGTCGCCGGCTGCCAGGGCTCGTCGTCGATGCGGACCTCCACCCCGGCGATGGGCGCTCCCCAGGCCGCACCCATGATGCTGTAGCGCTCGCCCTGCTCGCGTCACCTTGGCGGGCGCGGACTTGAGCCGGTCGCGCGAGACGGCGGTGAAGGTCCAGACCGTCTCCCCATCGAGCTCCTCTTCGCGCATGGTCACGTAGTCGCGGGCCATGAAGTGCCCCTGGTAGCGCCGGTCGAGCACCTCGATGCGCGTCAGCCACTTCACGTTGGCCACCCCGTACCACCCCGGCGCGATCAACCGCGCCGGAAAGCCGTGCGGGGCTGGCAATGCCTCGCCGTTCATCTCGTAGGCGAGCAGGGTGTCGGGGTTCATGGCATCGTCGAGCGACATGCTGCGGGCGAACTGCTCGGTGATGGTCATCTCCCGCCAGACCTGCTCCCCGGCGTCCGCCCCCCAGAAGACGACCTCGACGCCGTTCTCTTGCACCCCCGCTTCTTCCAGCAGCGCGGCCAGCGATGTGCCGCCCCACGTCGCGTTCCCGATGCCGCCGGTGAAGAAGGGGAGTCCGGAGTTCCCGGAACACTCCATGGTGAACGTCACCTCGGCGCGCTCCCGGGCTTTCAGGTCATCGAGGGTCAGCGTCACGGGGTGGTCCACCAGCCCGCCGATCTCCAGGCGCCAGTCGCGCTCGCTCAGCTCGGGCTGGTTGAAGTGCTTGATGACGAAGAATTGGTCGGGCGGGGTGATCCAGGAATCCAGCTGCTCCCAATCCAACTGCTGGACGATGACGTCCGGCACCGGATTGGCCTCGGGTTGGTCCAGCCACGGGATGACCTCCGCATCCTGGCTGAGGGGGAAGGCGTGGGCTGGCCCCGCCAGCCGCAGCACGCTCAGGCCGGCCAACGCGGCGCCGCCGTGTGTGAGCACCGTTCTTCGCGAGATCCCCGCTGCTGTCATGGCTTGCCTCCTGTCGCGCGCGTACTCCACACGGGACCGGCTGCCACCAGCCGATCTGAGTGGGTCACAGCATGCCTCACCAACCCCTGCGACACATCGAACGAAGGTCGTAATTCGGCGCTGCCTGGACCGTGTCGATCTACGACCACGGTCGCAGGAAGGCCGACCGTGAATTGGCTCGGCAGATTCAGACGAGGAGATGGGTGTGAGCGTAGGCCGTCGCCGCCGCGCGCGACGACACGCCCAACTTGGTATAGATCGTGGTCAGGTGGCGCTTGACGGTGGGAACGCTGATGAAGAGCAGATCGGCGATCTCCCGATTCGGACGCCCCTGCGCCATGAGTCGAAGCACCTCGGCTTCGCGTGGCGTGAGTCCCAGCTTCACGGCGCTTGGCGCGGCTGGTACGTCCGGGATGGTCAGCGTCATCGCCTCGGCCGTGGCTTGCGCCAACGGCAACTCCCGTCCGGCGGCCCAAGCGCGGGCCGCGGCCTCGAGGTCCGGCACGACCGGGATCGCGATGTCGGGCCGAGCGCCAAGGGCGTCTCGCAGCGGCTGACCGGAGCCGAAAGGCTCGGACGCGCGCTGCCATGGTTCCGGCAGTCCCAGCGCCCGCTGCCGGTTCATCGTCTCCAGAGCGAAGTGGAGCCCTGCTCGCTCGTGCAGCGCCTCGGTGACGCCAAAAAACCGGGCGGCTTCCCCCCAAGCGCCCGCGACGGCAAGGCTGCTGGCGATGCCGCCGAGCGCGTAGGCAACCGCTCGCGTGTCTCGGAACCGCCAGGCATGCGCGAGCGCACCCCGATACCACGTCAGGGCTTGCGCTCGGTCGCCACGGGCGCGGGCAACATCGCCGAGTCCAGCGAGGGGATGGCTGGCGTAGGCGTGACTGGAACCAGGCTCGTACCCCAAGGCGCGCTGGCGATCGAGCGCGGCAGCGAACATGATGTCGGCACGATCGATATTGCCACCGGCGATGGCGATGTTGCCGAGGTGGCCGAGAATGGTGCTTTCGAAGAGGGGAAACCAGATCGCGCCGCCGAGGCCAGGCAGCACGGCGAGAGCCTCTTCTTGAAACGCGGCGGCGCGCTCCAGTTCGTTGAGCCGGAGCGCAATCAAGCCGGAGCCCATGAGACCCATAACTTCGCTGATCCCATCGCCCGTTGCGCGAGCGAGTTTGACGCCCTCATCGACGAGCGCCAACGCGCGAGGCTCATCCCCTCGTAGATGCACGGCGCTGGCGAGCGCAACCAAGCCGGTGGCCAAGGCCGGCGCGTTGGCAGCGCGGCCCAGAGACACTGCTCGCTCCAACCACCCGTGGCCCTCCCGCAGATGGCCGCGCAGCGAAAGGAATTGCAGGAGCGAACCGCACAATCGCAGCAAACGGTCGGCGTCGTGGATGTGCTCGAGCCAGGCGATGCTGGCGCGCAGGTTGCCGAGTTCACGGTCAAGCCGTTGCGCGACCGGTTCACCGGTCGGGAGGAACGCGACCATCCGGTCCGCTCGGCGAGGTCCAGGAAAAACATGGCGTGGCCGTCGCGAACGGCCTCCTCCTCGCCGCTGGCTGCCAGTTGCTCCCGCGCGTATTCGTGAACGGTTTCCAGCATCTGGTAGCGCGGCTCCGCGCCGGGTTCTGCGGTTGCCTGCACCAAGCTGGAGTCGACAAGCGCGGCGACGCGGTCGAGGACGTCCTCGGTCGGGTTTCCTGGGGCGAGGGACGCGGCGGCCGGCAGGGAAAGCTCCCAGCGCAGACGGCGAGGCGCCGGAAGAGGGTCTGTTCCCCGGGTGACAGAAGGTCGTAACTCCAGGCAATGGCGTTGCGCATCGTTTGCAGCCGCGCCGGCTGATCGCGCGGTCCTCCGGTCAGAAGCGGTAATCGCTGCTCCATCCGCTCGACCAGGACCGGCAGAGGCAGGTGCTTGACGCGTGATGCGGCTAACTCGATTGCCAGCGGCAACCCGTCGAGGCGGCGGCACAGCTCAACGATCTCCGGTCCGTCCTCCTCTGCCAAGGCGAAGTCGCTACGCGCGGCGCGGGCGCGTTCGACGAAGAGGCGAACCGCGTCGGAAGAGTGAATCAACCGGGAAGTTGAGTAGTCGCTGGGGAGTTCGGCGCCACTGCTATGCGGTAGGGAGAGCGGTGGGACGGCAACGTTGTGCTCGCCCGAGACACGGAGCACCGCCCGGCTGGTGACCAGAATCGTCAGCGAGGGGCATGCCGTCAGGAGATCGGCGGTCAATGGCGCGGCGTCGAGCAGGTGCTCGAAGTTGTCCAGAACAAGCAATGCCCGGCCGTCTCGCAGGAACTCCCGGATGCCCGCCGTGATTGGTCGTGTGCCCGACTCGCGCACGTCGAGTGCGCGCGCGATCGCCGTGGCGACCCCGGCGGGATCGCTCACCGGCGCCAGACCTACGAACCACACGTTGTCCGGAAAATCCCCCGCTGTCTCCTCAGCCGCGCGGATGGCCAGCCGAGTCTTGCCGACCCCGCCCGGTCCCGTGAGGGTCAAGAGCCGAACTTGCTCGTCGCGCAGGCGAGCGACGAGACTCGCCACCTCGCGCTCCCGGCCGACGAAGGACGTGAGCGGCCGGGGCAGGCGATCCACCGGGATGCCGCGCTGATCCAGCGGGCGCAACGGCACGGGAATCGCATTGGAGCGGGCCGGCGTCGATGATGAGCGATCAGTCGAGGATGGCATGGCGCCCAGTTGCCTTCGCCGTTCGGGTTGGCGCGCATCATGGGAGGAACACCGCCCGCGGTCAAGTCTCGACGAGTCCGTGCGTATGGGCGTAGGCGGTCGCCGCCGCACGCGACGGCACCCCCAACTTGGCGAAGATGGTGGTCAGGTGACGTTTGACGGTCGGAACGCTGATGAAGAGCGCGCCGGCGATATCCCGGTTGGCGAGCCCCTGCGCCACCAGCCGCAGGACTTCCGCCTCACGCGGTGTCAGGCCAAATGCGTTGTCCGCCGCGGCGCTGGACTCGGTTGCGGCGTTCGCGGCGTTCATGGTAGCCAGCGCCGCCAGCGCCTCGGCCTCGGCCTGCTCGACTGACAGGAGTTGACCCGCCCCCCACGCTGCCTCGAAGTTGGCGTCTCCGAGGACCGCACGAGCACTGGCGGCGACATCCTGGCACCGCGCCTGCAGCGGCGGCACGAGCGGGTAGCCAACGGTTTCCCCAATCGCCGATGCCGCCCCAAGCAGGCGGGTTACCACCGACGCTCTCCTGCCCGCGGCGGCGAGCCTCGCCGTCCTGACCAGGGCGCTGACAAGATCTTCCGGCTTTCCGGCCAGGGCCAGGCTTTCCGCGTAATAGGCGGCTGCCGCCGATACGTCGTTTCGATTCACGGCCACCTGGCCGAGCAAGCCCAGGGTCGTGGACAACGCCCACTCGTAGCCGCCTTGGCGGAACCGGCCCAGCACCTCCTCAAGGATCGCTTCCGCCCGCGCGCCGTCTCCGAGCTCGAGAGCGGTTTGCCCAAGGTTCAGGAGGGCAATGGCCGCTCGGGCGGGTTCCTCCAACGCGTCCAGCTGCGCGGCTACGTCTTCCAGCAGCGGTGCCGCCCGCTCGTAGTCGGCTTGATGCATTAGCACCATACCCAGAGCCAGCCGCGCGTCGGCGGCGCGCCAGGCATCACCCAATTCCGTCCACATCACAAGGCCCTCGGCGGCGTGCTCACCGGCTTGCTCGCTGCCAAGGAACATTCCCAGCTTGGCCAGTGCCACCCGCGCCCTGGCACGCCCGGCGGTCGGAGTCTCATTCCCCTCCGCCAGCGCCCGCTCCAGCAAAGCGTGCCCTTCGGCGCGATGGGTGCGGTGAAACCACAGCCCCAAGAGCGCCCCGGCGAGTCTCAAGGTCGCCTCCGCGTTGCCGGCTTCCTCCAACCAGGCGAGGGCGCCGCGCAGGTTGGGAAGCTCGGCCTCTAGCCGGTCGAGCCACCTCGTCTGCTCAGGGCCACCCCAGGTGGCGATTTCGGTCTGCTCCGAGACCGCCAGGCACCAGTCGGCATGTCCAGCCCGGATTGCCGCCTCCTCGCCGCTCGCTGTCAGCCGCTCCAGCGCGAAGTCGCGGACGGTCTCCAGCATCCCGAAGCGGGGGTCGTCATCGTCTCCGTCAAGGCGATGGAGGAGGCTCCCGTCGAGCAGCGACATCACACCGTCGAGGACATCCATCCCGGGTACGCGGGCCAACGTCCATACGGCCTCTGCCGCCTCGAGGGTGAACCCGCCGACGAAGACCGAGAGACGGCGAAACACGATCTGCTCATCTGGGGAAAGCAGATCGTAACTCCAGGCGATGGCCTGGCGCATCGTCTGCAGGCGCGCCGGCTGGTCGCGCGG
The DNA here is from genome assembly GCA_963762985.1 of uncultured Chloroflexia bacterium. Classification (GTDB taxonomy): domain Bacteria; phylum Chloroflexota; class Chloroflexia; order Thermomicrobiales; family UBA6265; genus JACCXM01. The sequence goes on along the minus strand of CAVXMK010000014.1, from coordinate 834,706 downwards.
ACCGTCGGTCAAGAGCGGCAACCGCTGCCCCATTCGGTTGAGCAGGGTCCGCGGCGGCAGATGCCTGACGCGCGCTGCTGCCAGCTCGATCGCCAACGGCAGACCCATCGAGACGCCGGCACACCTCGGCGATGTCCGCGTCGTTCGCCTGGGTCAGGGTGAAGTCGGCGCGCGCCGCCCGCGCGCGTTCGACGAACAAACGAACCCCGTCGGAGGCATCGAGGGGCAGGTCACCGCCGCCGCGGCCCGGGAGTGACATCGGGGGAACGGCGATGTCGTCCTCACCGGTGACGCGCAGCACCGCGCGGCTGGTGGCGAGGATGGTCAACGACGGGCATGCTGTCAGGAGGTCGGCGATCGGCGGCGCGGCGTCGAGCAGATGCTCGAAATTGTCCAGGATGAGGAGGGCCCGGCGATCCCGGAGGAAGACCTCGATCGCCGCCTCGTGCGACCGCACGGCGGACTCGCGGACACCGAGGGCGTGCGCGATGGTCGCGGGAACCAGGGTGGAATCGCGAACCGGCGCCAAAGCCACGAACCACACGCCGTCGGAATAGATGTCTGACGCCTCCGACGCGGCGCGAAGCGCCAGCCGGGTCTTGCCGACCCCACCCGGCCCGGTCAGCGTCAGCAGCCGAACCTGCTCGTCGCGCAGGCGAGCGACGAGAGCCGCCACCTCGCGCTCGCGTCCGACGAACGACGTCAGGGGACGCGGCAGTTCCGCCACTACGGATGGGCGTTCCTCCAAGATACGCAGGGGCGCAGCGTCAGGATGGTTCGGATTCGATGGTGAGCGGTCAGGTGAGGGGGGCATCGCGCGCCTTGCCGAGTTCGCCGTTCGGGTTGGCGCGCATCATGGGAGGAACACCGCTCGCGGTCAAGTCTCGACGAGCCCGTGACTGGCGGCGACGGCCACCACCTCGCGACGGGTGCTCACGCCAAGCTTGCCGATGATGTGCGAGACGTGGCCCTCGACGGTGCGTGTGCTGAGAAACAGACGCTCCGCAATCTCCCGATCCGCGAGATGTGCGCACACCAAAGCCAGTACCTCCTGCTCGCGCGGCGTCAGGTCAAAAGCGCTGTTTGCCGCGATGGTGGGCGCGGTTGGGCCGCCCACAGTGGCCAGCACCGCCAACGCTTCGGCCACGGCCTGCTCGTCCCGCAGCGCCCGACCCGCCGCCCCCGCCGCTTCGAAGCCAGCATCTCCGAGGGCGGCACGGGCAACTGCGGCGTCGCGCTCCAGGCGCTCCTGCTCCGGCCGCCGCCGCACGTAGCCGATGGGGTCTGCCAAGGCCGCCGCTGCGCCAAACAACCGCGCCGCCGCCTCAGACTGTCCGTCGACCGCGGCGAGTCGCGCTGTCGCGACCAACTTGCCGACCAGATTTTCCCGGGCGCCGGACCCGGCCAGGTTTTCGGCGTCTCCGGTCCCGGCCAAGCTTTCGGCGTAGTAGGCGGCGGCGGCCGCCGTGTCGCCGCGCATGGCGGCCACCTCACCGAGCTGGTGCAGCGAGGCGGAGATCCCCATGCAATGCCGCCCCGGCGAAACCGGTCCATCGCCTCCTCGAAGAGGGCATCGGCCCGGGCGCCGTCTTGGTGGTCAAGCGCGGCCTGCCCCAGGAAGAACAGGGCGATGGCGGCACGGGCCGGATCCCCCAGCGCGTCCCACTCTCCGGCCGACGCCTCCAGCAGCGGGATCGCCCGCGCGTAGTCGGCCCGGTACTCCAGGATCTGGCCCAGGGCCAACCGCGCGTCGGCAGCCTGCCGGGCATCGCCGAGTGCAGTCCAGACTTCCACGCTCTCGGCGGCGTAGTCGGCCGCGTGCAAGCTCCCCTGCTCCATGCCTTGAAACGCCAGGGTCCGCAGCGCCTTCGCACGCCCGACAGTGGGGACAGGATTCGCCGCCACGAGCGCGCGTTCCACCCAGGCAGCGCCTTCCACACGACGGCTGCGCCAGAACCAGAACCCCCCGAGCGCGCCGGCAAGCCTCATCATCGCCTCGGTGTCGCCCGTCTCCTCCAGCCAGCCAAGGGCGCCGCGCAGATTGGGGAGCTCGGCCTCGAGCCGGGCTAGCCACCGCGCCTGCTCCGGTCCTCCAGGTGTGGCGAATTCGGATTCCTCCGCCAGGTCCAGGCACCAGGCAGCGTGCCGCTCGCGGACGATGTCCGCCTCACCGCTCGCCACCAACTGCTCGTGGGCGAACTCGCGGACCGTTTCCAGCATCGTGAAGCGCGGTGCTCCGTCCAGACCGTCTTGCGCGCGCAGCAGACTCTTGTCGGTCAGGGAGGCGATGAGGTCGATGGTGTCGGGTGACGGGTCTCGGGTATCGGATGATTGGGGGTGGATGACAGGCTCCGTTTCTGACACCTGAAACCCGCCACCCGACATCCACTCGGCTGCCTCCAGGGTGCACCCGCCGACAAACACCGCCAATCGCCGGAAAAGGAGCCGCTCCGCTGGAGGTAGCAGGTCGTAACTCCAGGCGATGGCCTGACGCATCGTCTGCAGGCGCGCTGGCTGATCGCGAGGACCACCGGTCAAGAGCGGTAAACGCTGTCCCAATCGGCCGAGCAGGGTCCGCGGCGGCAAGTGCGTGACGCGCGCCGCCGCCAACTCGATCGCCAGAGGCAGCCCGTCGAGACGCCGGCAGACCTCGGCGATATCCGCGCCGTTCTCCTTGGTGAGGCTGAAGGCGTCGCGCGCCGCCCGCGCGCGTTCAACGAACAAGCGGACTCCATCGCAGGCCTCCAGAGGCAGGTCGCCGCCGTCCTGTCCCGGGAGTGACATCGGGGGAACGGCGAACGTGTGCTCGCCTGAGACGTGCAGTACCCCCCGGCTGGTGACGAGGACCGTCAGCGCGGGGCACCCTGCCAGGAGGTCGGCGACCAGCGGAGCGGCGTCGAGCACGTGCTCGAAGTTGTCCAGGACGAGCAGTGCCTGGCGATTCCGCAGAAACTCCCGCACCGCCTCCGCGGGCGACCGCATGGCGGACTCACGGATCTCGAACGCATGCCCGATCGTCGCGGGAACGAGGGCAGGATCGCGCACCGGCGCCAGGGCGACGAACCACACGCCATCGGGGTAGGCATCGCTCGCCTCAGCGGCAGCGCGGATGGCCAACCGGGTCTTGCCCACCCCACCCGGCCCGGTCAATGTCAACAGCCGGACCTGCTCGCCGCGCAGGCAGACGACGACAGCCGCCACCTCGCGCTCGCGTCCGACGAACGACGTCAGCGGACGCGGCAGCTCGGCAGATGCAATTGGCAGTTCTTCCAGGACACGCAGCGGCGACGGCTCGGGATGAGACGTCTTCGCTGGTGAGCGATCAGTCGTGGATGACATGGCGCGCCTCGTCGCAATCGCCGCCAGAGTTGCCGCGCAGGCGCGACTCACCGTCAATGAGGCTCAGTTCAGTTCAGGACCGCGGCGCCTCCGCCGTCCCTACCAACGCAGTTGTGGCCAGCACCTGCTCCAACTCCGCACCCTCCAGCACGGAGGTCTCCTTATGGAGGAAGCACGCCGCCGCCCGCCGCTCGTCCGTGCGGAACAGTGGCGGCGTCTGCTGCCGGCAGATGTCCATGGCATACGGGCAGCGTTGGACGAACTGGCAATGCTCCACGCCCAACGCCCCCTGCGCGGTGCCGTTCCCGGCAAACTCCTGGCCCACCCACGCGTGGCTGGGGTCGGCCTGAGGGATCGACTGGATCAGCAATTGCGTGTACGGGTGCCGTGGCTGCTTCACCACCAGATCGACGTCGCCCACCTCCGCCAGCTCCCCCCGGTACATGACCAGGATGTTCTGGCTGATCTGATAGGCCGTCGTCAGATCGTGCGTGATGTACAGGATCGAGATGCCGAACTTCACATGAAGCTGGCGCAGACTCTCCAGGATGGTGGCTCGCAACGAGGCATCGACCATCGACACCGGCTCGTCCGCGATGATCAACCGCGGCTGAAGCAACAAGGCGCGAGCCACCATGATCCGCTGCCGCTGTCCCCCGCTCAACTGGTGCGGGTGCCGTCCCAACGTTTCCTCTGGCCTCAGCCCAACCGCGTTGAGCGTCTCCTCCATCAACTCCCGCGCCTGCGCCCGCGACGACGCCAGCTTGAATTTCTTGATCGGCGTCTCCAGCACATGGTCAACCTTGTAAAACGGGTTGTAGACCTCGTACGGATCCTGAAAGATCACCTGCACGTCGCGCAGGAAGCGTCGGTGCTCGTCCTTGGAAAGATTCCGCAAGTCCTGGCCGCGATACAGCACTTCCCCGCTCGTCGGGTCGGCCAACCCCAGCAGCAGCCGTGCCAGCGTCGTCTTGCCGCTCCCGCTCTCACCGACGATGGCGGTGATCGTCGGCGGCTCCTCCTCGACGCCGAACGAAAAGTCGTGCAGCGCCACGTTGCCGGAACTCTTGCGCAGCCCCCCGCCGCCAAAGACCTTCGTCACGTGCCGTGCTTCGAGTAATGCCGTCATGCGGTCTCCCAAGATGGATGATAGGGTCTCAGGGTGACAGGGTGTCAGGGAATACGATCCCCGTCGCCCCTGTCACCCTGACACCCCGACACCCCGACACCCTCGTCTCAATACAAATGGCACGACACCAGCCGCTCGGCCTCGACCTCTCGGAGTCTTGGCTCCACCGCCGCACAGCGGTCGAACGCCCGCGGACAGCGCGCCCGAAACGAACACCCCACCGGCCGGTTCAGCAGTGAGGGCGGCAAACCGGGAATTCCCTGGAACGCGCCCTTCTCCTCCAGCGAGGGGAGGCTGGCGATCAGGAGATCACTGTACGGGTGCAACGGCTGCCGGAACAGATCCCCCACCGGCGAAATCTCGGCCAGATTCCCGGCATACATGATCCCCACCCGATCGACCACCTGAGCCATCAGCCCCATGTCGTGCCCGATGAGGATGATCGCTGCCCCCAGATCTTCCTGCACCTTGAGCAACGTGTCCATCACCTGCCGCTGCACCACCACGTCCAGCGCGCTCGTCGGCTCGTCCGCGATGATCAGCGAGGGCCGCAAACTGATGGCGATGGCGATGCAGACGCGTTGCTTCATCCCCCCGCTCAACTCGTGCGGGTACATCTCCGCCACGTCCCGGCGCAACCCCACGCTGTGCAGCAGTTCGGCCACCCGGTCGTCGAAGGCGCGCCCGGAGAGCGGCGCCCCATGGTCCCGCAACCCGTCGCGAATCTGCTCATTGACCCGCAGCACCGGGTTAAGCGAGTTCATGGCCCCTTGCGCCACCATCGCGATCCTGGCCAGCCGCACTCGCCGCATCTCCTCCTCGGTCAGCCCGAGCAGGTCGATGTCGTCCAGCTCGATCTCGCCGCTCTCGATCCGCCCCGGCGGGCGAATGAGGCGCAAGAGCGCGAGCGCGATGGTCGATTTTCCGGAGCCAGATTCCCCGACCAGCCCCAGCCGCTCCCCCTGCCGGATATCGAAGCTGACCCCGTTGACCGCCTGCACCGCCCCGCGCGAGGTGTGGTAATGCACGATCAGATCGCGCACCGAAAGTGTGACCGGCCGGTCGTCGGGTGTCGGGTGACGGGGTGACGTGCGCATCGGAAAGCTCGTTTCCGCGCCCGTGCCCATCGTGCCTGAAGTGCTAGTCACGCTGTTTCACCTCCGTCCCGATACCTGGCACCTGGCACCTGGCACCCGACACCCAGTCACCCAAACAACGCCAGCCCCGGCACTTCGACCCGCGTCTCGTACAACGATGCCGTCTCCACATCGGTAATGACCAGCGTGCGCCGGTCCCGACCGCCAAAGGCAACGTTCGTCACGTTCGCACCCGGTATGCGAATCTCATCGGTTAGCGCCCCTGATGGATCGAAGATCGCCACCCGTCCCCCACCATAGTGAGCGACATACAGGTTTCCGGCCTCGTCAAAGGCCATCCCGTCCGGCCCCTCTCCCCCGGGAAGTTTGGCAAAGTCCTCTCGGAGACCGATGCTGCCGTCCGCCGCGATCGCATAGCGCAGAATGCGATGCTCCCCGGTTTCGGCCAGGTAGGCAGCGGAGCCATCGGCGCTCAAGGCCACTCCGTTCGGAAAGGCCAGCCCCGTATCGATGCGCTCCAGCGTGCCGTCAGGAAAAAGGCGATAGAAGCCGCCAATCGGGTTCGCCCTCGAGGAGCGCCACGGATCGGAAAAATAGAGCACGCCGTATTGATCGAAAACCAGATCGTTGACGCCGTTGAGCGGTTGCCCCTCATACTCGTCGACCACGATCGTGGCCTGCCCATTGGCAATGCGCAGCACGCCATGAATGTCGTCGCCCTCATCGGCGACATACAACGAGCCATCTCTATGGAAGGCGAGCCCGGCCGGGATGCCGCCCGTGTTGAAGAACTCGCTGGCCACGCCCTCCGGCGTCAGCTTGACGATCGCGCTGCTCAGCCAATTGACGAAGTAGAGATTGCCGTCCCGGTCGAACGCCGGTCCCTCCGGCGAGTCGTATCCGGAGATCACCACGCTTACTACCGACGTCATCAGCCGCGCTCCTCCCAACTGGTTCTTGCGCGCGCCACCTTATCATCATTCCGGCGACCCGTTCGGGAGGACGACGGCCGGCAATCCTCACCGAGCGCGTTCATGAGCGCCTCTTCGAGCGACATCCGCCGGCCTTCCTCCCAGGCGCCTGAAAAGACCGGCTCGCCAACGAGCTCCCGCGCCATGGCGATATACCGCTCATTCAGCTCACGGTCATTGGGCTGCTGCGAGGTCCCGAACGCCTCGCGCAACGCCGCCGCGGCGCCAAAGAGGCGCGCGGCGCGCATCCCATCGCCCGTCGCGGCCGCGATCAAGGCGAAGTGCTCCACGCCGCGTGCCAGCCAAGGCTTGTTGTTCACCGACCGCCAGCCGGCCAGCGCTTGTTGCTGATACGCCAGGGCTTGCGGGTAATCCTCCTCGGCAAAGGCCACCAGCCCGAGGTTGCCCAGCACCAGGGCCACACTGTTCTCATCGCCGAGCGTGCGGGCCAACGACAGGGATTCCGCAAAGAGCGTCCTGGCGTGTTCGTAGTCCTGCTGGAAGTAGGCAATCAAGCCGAGGTTGTGCAACATGTAGCCGATGTAGGTGGAGTCGTCCAACTCGCGGAAGAGCGCCAACGCCTGCTCGTACGAGGCGATGGCCTGGGGATAATCCTCTTTCGCATCGGCGACGAGACCGAGATTGCCATGGGAATAGGCGATGCCGATGGTGTGGCCCAGTTCGCGAAAGAGCGCCAGCGACTCTTCCCACAGCGCCGCCGCGCGGTCGTAGTCGCCTTGAAAGTACGCCATCACCCCGAGACCGATCAGGGCGTTGCCCCGCGGAATCGAGATCGCGCCAGGATCGAGCGCCAGGGCCTGCTCCAACCAGCGCCGGCCTTCTTCGTAGTGCCCGTGGTGCGCCCAGAATCGATACAACGCTCCACACATGCGCAGCGCGGGCTCGGCGTGCTGACGCCCGATGGCCCAGCCCAGGGCGACGCGGAGGTTGTCGTGCTCCATCGCCAGCCTGGAAAACCAGCGATGCTGCTTCGCGCCGATCAACTCTGGCTCGGCCCGCTCGGCCAACTCGATACACCAGGACTGGTGCCGGCCGCGGATGTCCTCTTCCTCCCCGATCTCGGCCAGCCGCTCCAGCCCGTACTCGCGAATTGTCTCCAGCATCCCGAAGCGCCGGTCCTCCCCGAGATCGTCGGCGGTGCGCAGCAGACTCTTGTCCACCAGGTCCGCCAGCAGATCGATGACTAGTGGGGTTGTGCGTCGCCGTGACGCCGGCTCGTCTCCGGCGTCCCCTCCGACAAACTCCGCCGCATCCACCGTGCACCCGCCCGCGAACACGGCCAGCCGCCGGAAGAGACTCTGCTCCTCGGCCGACAGCAGCTCATGGCTCCAATCCAGCGTGGCGCGCATGGCCTGCTGCCGTTCGGGCAGATCGTGGGCGCCCCTGGTCAGCAACGGCAGGCGTGGCTCCACGCGCGCCAGCAGTGCGGCCGGGGAGAGGATCTTCATGCGCGTGGCAGCCAGCTCGATGGCCAGCGGCAACCCATCGAGCCGCGCCACGATCCCCGCCACGTCGACCGCGTTGTCGACGGTCAGCGCGAACTGGGGATTGGCCACTTCGGCCCGGTGGACAAAGAGTTCCACTGCCGGGACCCGCGCCATCTCGGCGAGATCCCCGAGCGCCGCCGTATCGGGCAGCGCCAGCGGCCCCAACGGGTACTCCCGCTCCGCGCGGATGTGGAGGGGCGTGCGGCTGGTGACCAGCACCTTCACCCCCGGGCACGCGGCGAGGATCTCTGCAACCACCACCGCGGCGGCGGGCACGTGCTCGAAGTTGTCGAGGAGCAGCAGCACGCGGGCAGTGTGCAGGGCGTCGTGCACCGCCGTCCGTAAGGGAACCTCGGGGCTGGCTCCTACCCCGAGCGCCTGGGCGATGGCCGAGAGCACCAGCTCGGGATCGCGCACCGGCGCCAGATCGACGAAGACCGCGCCGTCGGCAAAGGCAGCGCTCACCCGATGCCCGACCTCCAGCGCCAGCCGCGTCTTGCCGACGCCACCGGGGCCGGTCAGCGTCAGCAATCGCTCGTCTGAATCCAGGAGCCGTGACGTCGCCGCCGCCGTCTCTTTGAGACGGCCGACGATGGGGGTAGGAGGGTAGGGCAGCGTCCGCCGGGATGGCGTGCCCGCGGGTGCAACCTCGGCGGCGGGGATCGACCGACCCCGCGCCAGGGCGATGAATCGTTCGCGCTCCGCGCCTCGCAGCCGCAGCCCATCGGCCAGAAGCTGCACCGTGTCTCGCCGCGGCAGGTGCGCCGGCCCCCGCTCCAGATCGCTGATGGAGCGCACGCTGACACTCGCCCGCTCGGCCAGCTCCTCCTGTGTCAGATCGCCCGCGGTGCGGAGCCGTTTCAGCAGGTGGCCAAACGCGCGCAGCGTCGCGCGCCGCTCGCCATCGTCACTTGCTCCCATGGTGCAACGCCTTCATCAGCGGTCGCTCCCGACCGCGAGTCTTTCGATCCTATCACGTCGGCTTCACCCACGACCGCAACCGGCGAATCCGTCTGCCGCCAGTATTGCCGGTCTTTTTCGTGGAGCTTGCCGGTTCTGGCTGGCAATCTGCGCCCATGCCTTCCCCTCGGGTGGAGACGGATCGGGGAAGGCAGCCGCGATGACGGCAGGCCTCGTCGGAAGAGAGTGGAGTCGGCTCAGGCGCCTGCGAAAGGAGATGTGCCCCATGGTTCCAGGCATGACTGAACGCGAACGCCGCGCCGCCGACGTGCGGCGGCTCGAATGGTTCGTTGACGCCCGATTCGCCCCGGCCAGATTGGCAACCGCCGCGTCCCGCCGTGCGTCGCTTGTGGCGCTTGGTGGTGTCGTGACTGGGTTGGCGTTCGCTTCGCCAAAGAGCGAGGCCAGGAAAGGCGGCAAGAAGAACAAGGCCAGGAAAAAGTGCCTGAAGCAAGTCGAAGCTTGCCGCGCACAACTGCGCGACTTTTGCGAAAGGAATGCCGCGTGTGAAGCGGAAATTCTTCCCTGCTGCGCTCCCCTCGCGGACTGCCAGGCAGGAGAGACCGTCGAGTGCGCGTTCGCCTATCTGGAACAGTAGCCCATCGAGGAGGCTCTGATGAACGATCGACCGTTCGCGCCCGTCTCTCCGCTAGTGGCCCAACCGCTGGCCCGCCGCGCTTCGCTCGTGGGGCTCGGCGGCGCGCTCGTTGCGGCGTTCGCCGTGGCATCTCCGACAGTGGCCAGGAAACGCAAGAAGGATCCCAACAAGCGGTGCAAGAAGCAGGAGAATCTATGCAAATTACCGGTCTTGGCTATGTGCGTGAGAAACGACATCCCAGAGGAGGTCTGTGAGGAGTCGTTCCTGTCCTGCTGCCGATTCTTCAATACCTGCAATGCGACGCAAGCATTGGACTGCCTCCAGTTCAACGGTGGCCCGCCCTGATCTAGCACGCTGCCCGACGGCCCGCAGACTGGATGGAGAGGAAATTCTGCTCAAGGAGGATGCTCATGACCGCTCAACGAGCGACGCCTTCACTGCGGCGCGCCGCCGAGGCCATGTCTCGCCGCGCATCGCTCCTGACGCTTGGAGGCGCGGTTCTGACCAAGGCCATGGCCGCACCCCGAACAGCCCAGGCGGGCAAGGAGAGCAAGAAAGCGAAAAAGCGCGTCAAGCGCACGTGCAAGCGCCAGGTCGGCGCCTGCCGCGACTTTTTCACCGAGCTGTGCGCCACCGACCCCGATTGCGACGAGGAGCAGATCGAAGACGTGTTCCCGTGCTGCGAGCTCCTCGAAACCTGCGAGGCTGGCGACTCGGTGGCGTGCTTCTTCGATCTCTTGGCCTGATGTCGCGCCCGCCGGCTTTCACGCCCTGCTCGTTCCGAGGAGACTCCACATGAACCACCGACGCTTGCTCGAGACCGTCAGTCGCGACGTCTCGTCCCCCTCTCGCCGGATGTCGCTGTTTGGCCTTGGCGGCTTGGCGCTCGCCGCGGCCACCGGATCTGCCCCAGCACGTGCCGGGAAAGCCAGCAAAAAGGTGAAGAAGACGTGCCGGCGACAGATCGGCGCGTGCGAATCGACCGTCCAGGACTTCTGCAATGGGCCCACGGTCGAAGAAGACGAGCGAGAGCTGTGCCATGCGGTCTTTCCACCGTGCTGCGCATTGTTCGACGGCTGCGATGCCGCCGCCGCATACGCCTGTCTAATGGAAGCGTTCCTGAATCCTCCCCCGGAGTGATGCCGGTTGAGGTTTGTGCTGGGAGCGCTGGTCGCCCCTCGCCTGAATCGCGACACGACGGACGGGTATGACCCAGCCATCGTCACTCGCCTGCGGTCGGGCAGCAGGGTGCGCAAACCCTCGCGTGTCTCCACTTCACCCCATAAAGGAGGGATTGTCCAATGTCCAGCCATCTGGCTCACCCGATCCTTCAGCGCGCCACTGACGCCGTTTCTCGCCGCACCTCTCTCGCGACATTGAGCGCTGCCGTGCTGACGGCAACCCTGCCCGGACTGTCGCATGTTGAGGCGAAGAAAAAGAACAAGAAATCCGGGGGACGCAAGCGCAAGAAGAACGCCGCGAACGACCGCTGCGAGCAACAGGGCCCCTCGTGCCGGGAATTCGCCGACCAGTTCTGCGCGCTCTTCAACCCTCCTGGCCCGCCTCGGATCGCCTGCGCGGCGGCCGCAACCGGCTGCTGCCTGCCCCTCGAGCAGTGTCAGGGCCCGGAATTCTTCGACTGCCTGTTGGGGCGCATCCAGAGCATCTGACGACCGAGCGCGTCGCGAGCCAGCAGGACGTCTCGCCGTGGAAATGAATCGAGGCACGCCTTGGATACCAGCCGCAGTGCTTCCCTCATGCACGCGCCAGCGCGGGCGCACTCCCGGCGCGGCGCGCTTGTGCGAGCTGGCGCCGCGCTCCTCGGGATCACCGCCGCTCCCGACCTCGGACACGCCAAAAAGCGCAAGCGCAAATGCAAGCGCAAGGACACGAACCAGCCCGAGCGAGTGCCCACATGCGAAGAACTCTGTTTCCCCGACTTTCCCCTCTGTTACACGCGCCCATCTGGCCCTCCGCTCTGTGCCAATGGGGCGTTTGAGGACGGGGACGTTCCCTGCGACACCGACCAACAATGTCTTGGCGATCCCGCCAAACCCTACTGTCTCGTTTCCGCGACGACGCGGGAGACCGGAACTACCGATCGCTTCACCACCTGCGAACCCTACACCGCTGGCTGCTGCATCTCGGTGATCACATGATCCACGCGGCCGTCGGCCCCGCCCGTGTTCGCCCGACCCGCCGAAAGGAGTCTCACGCATGGATGGGCGATCGTTTGACGCGCTCACCCGCCAACTTGGATCCCGGCTGCCGCGCCGGGGCGTGTTCGCGCTGCTGACCGGCGCGGCCTCGTCGCTGCTCGTTGGCGACACACCGCCGGTGGCCGCCGCCTGCAAGAAGGTCGGCAAGAACTGCGACAAGAACAACGATTGCTGCGACCACGCCAAGTGCAAAGGCGGCAAGAACGGAAAGTGCCGCTGCAAGAGCGGCTTCACCGAGTGCGGGGGAAAGTGTTACGACCTGGACAAGGACGAAAACCACTGCGGCAGTTGCAACACGGCCTGCGATCCTGGTTGGGGGTGCTGTGACGGGGTCTGTGTTGACCTTGAAGAAGACGAAAACCACTGTGGCGCGTGTGGAACGCAGTGCAGCCCGGATTTCCACTGCGTCGTCGCTCGCTGCATCGACCGCTAGACCGACATGGCGGAATCAGGCGCCCTGGCGCGGGCAATGAAAACGGTGCCGGTTAAGCAGCGCCGCCTCACGAATGGAGATTGAATGATGAACGCACAAGGGTTCGATTGGCTGACCCGGCAGTTCACGACGGGCTTCCCCCGTCGCACGACGATCGCCCTGGTGGCGGGCGCGCTCTCGACGATGGTCATTGGCCGCGGCCGTGAAGCCGAAGCCGGCTGCAAAAAGGTGAACAAGAAGTGCGACAAGAACAAGGACTGCTGCGACGGGGCAAAATGCAAAAAGGACAAGTGCGCCTGCAAAGCTGGCCGGCAGGAATGTGGCGGCAAGTGCTACAAACTCGACCGAGACGAGCGCCACTGCGGCAGTTGCAATATCGAGTGTGACGAGGACGAGGGCGAGATTTGCTTGAATGGAATGTGCGTCAACGTCCCTTCTTAGTCGGCTGTTGGGGAAATCGGCGAACGTGACCTCTCCGGCTGCCGCGGGCTCTGCTGAGTGTTGACGGATTCCGCCGTGCCGTCTAGGCTGACCGCCTTACCGGGGCAGCGCCGCCCCGGAGCGCCGGCTCGGCGCGGCAGGCGAGCCCTGGCTGTCACGGCCACGATGGCCAGGACGCTCGATGACGAGGAGGAACCACATGAGCGATCCCCGTATCGATTCCCTGGTTGACGAAGCGATGCGCCTGCGTCTTTCCCGGCGCAGCATCATGCGCCGCGGCGCCGCGCTGGGCCTCTCCACGGCGGCGGTCTCCGGCGTTCTTTCCACCACCGGCCGCGCCAGCGCCGCACGGCGCGCGCCCGCGTTCCTCCAGGAGCGCACCCTCAACACGCTGCAGGCCACCTATTTCGTCCCGGCCGGTCAGGATTTCTTCACTCAGGCCGCCCAGGAGTGGGGCGAGCAGAGCGGTGTCACCGTCACCACCGACTACATCGGCTGGCCCGATCTGCAGCCGCGCATCGCGGCGGCCGTCGAAGGCGGCTCCGGCGCCGACGTGATCGAGATGTGGGACACCTGGCCCTACCTCTACTACGAGAACATGGTGCCGATGGAAGAGCAGGCCCAGGCCGTCAGCGAGGAGTACGGTGGGTTCTACGAGTGGGTGATTAACACCGCCTCCGTCGACGGCGCCTGGTACAGCATCCCCCACGGCTCCTCCAGCTCGGCGTTCGCCTACCGCATCAGCCTCTTCGAGGAAGCGGGGATCGAAGATCCGCAGAACAACTTCCCCCAGACCTGGGACGAGCTGTTTGCCGTGGGCAAGACGCTGAAAGAGATGGGCAAACCGTTCGGGCAGGCGCTCGGCCAGAGCCTGGGCGACCCGCCGAGCTTCGCCTACCCCTTCATGTGGAGCCACGGCGCCATGGAGGTTGAGGAGGACGGCACCACCGTCGCCATCAACAAACCGGAGTTCGTTGAGGCGCTGCAAGCCTTTATCCAGCACTGGGCCGACGCCTACGACGAGACGGGGCTCTCCTGGGACGACGGCGCCAACAACCGAGCCTTCCTCTCCGATCAAATCTCCGGCACCCTCAACGGCAGCAGCGTCTACATCGCCGCGGTCAACGCGGCGGAAGGTGCCTCGACCCTCGACTATGAGGTGCTCGTCGAGCCCGACGATATCTGGCACGCGGGCTATCCGGAGGGACCGGCCGGTCGGTTCAATGTGCTGGGCAGCCGCTCCATGGCGGCCATGAGCTACTCGCCGAACACCGAGGCGGCGGTTGAGTTCCTCGAGTACTTCTACACACCGGAGGTCTTCATCCCCTGGCTGGAGTCCCAGGACGGGTACATCATCCCGATGGCGCCAGGCTACGCCGAGCACGAGATATACACCGGCAATCCGAGCCTCGCTCCTTACCCGGCCGTCTCGGATTACAGCCGGAACAAGGGCTTTGCCGGCCCGGCCAACCAGGCGTCCGCGGAATCGTTCTCCCGCTACATCGTCGTCAACACGCTCGCCCAGGCCATCCAGTCGGGCGATGCGGCCGGCGCGGTGCAGCAGGCCGAGGCCCAGTTGCAACGGGTCTACGGGAGTTAACCGCTCCCCGCTCTCGGTCTGGCTGCCCGGTTGGGCAGCCAGACCCGCCCGGCGCCTTCGCCACCCAACCGGGTGAAACGCCATCCGCGCGGAGCAGCCCATGAGCGTCGTCACCGCCGAGACCAGGGCCGAAACGGAGGTCGTTGCGACGCCTCGCGGCAAGGCGCGCTTCTGGGAACGGGAAGCGCCCCTGGCCTACCTGTTCATGGTCCCGGGTCTGCTGATCCTCGTCCTGTTCATGGCCTACCCCTTCTTCCTCGGCATCTACCTCTCGATGACCGACAAGATGGTCGGGTTCGCCGATTTCAGCTTCATTGGCTTTGAAAACTTTCAACTACTGCTCCGGGACCAGATTTTTCACCGCACCGTCGCCAACACGCTGATCTACAGTTTCATCACCGTCCCCTTCAAGCTGTTTCTGGGGCTCGGGCTGGCGCTGGTGCTCAACCAGTCGTTTCGCTTCAGCCGGTTCGTGCGCGCTGGCTTGCTCCTGCCGTTCATCGTCCCCACTGCCATCAGCAGCCTGGCTTGGCTCATGCTCTTCGACAGCGTGCTTAGCCCCATCTCCTGGGTGCTCAAGAGTTGGGGCATCATCGAGCAGAACATCAACTTTCTTGGCGACCGCTGGAACGCTATCGCCTCGGTCTGCGTCGCCAACATCTGGCGGGGTCTGCCATTTTTCGCCATCTCGATCCTGGCCGGATTGCAGGCCGTCTCCCCGGAACTGCATGAGGCGGCGGCGCTCGACGGCGCAAACGCCATCCAGCGATTCCGAACCGTCACCTTGCCAACGATCCGCGTCATCCTCTTGATTACTACCCTCTTCTCCATCATCTTCACGTTTTCCGATTTTCAGCTCATTTACGTGTTGACCAAGGGCGGTCCCGCCAGCTCTACTCACATCTTCGGCACGTACGCCTACCAGATGATGGGCTTCTCGGCGCTGGGCCAAGCCGCGTCTGTAGCGCTTTCGATGTTCCCGTTCCTGGCCCTTTTCGCCGGAATCCTGCTCTATTACATCCGTAAGGAGGACTAGGAGCAGACATGGTTGGAAGCAATGCCCTGACCCAGCGGCTGGTCAAGCTCTGGTTGCCGCTGCTGCTCTATTCCGTGTTCCTGCTCTTCCCCTTCGCCTGGATGCTGATCGTCTCGATCAAGCCGGATCAGGTTCTGCTCGATACTCGGATCAACCCTTTCGCCATCGTCAGCCCAACCCTGGAGAACTATCGCTTCCTCATCGAGGAGACCGAGTTCCCCCGCTGGATCTGGAACACCCTCGTGGTGACCGTGGGGGCCACCGCGCTCTCCCTCTTCTGCAGCATCCTTATCGGTTACGCGCTGGGCCGCTTCCGCTTCCGCGGCGGCAACACCATGGGCATCGCCATCTTCCTGCTCTATCTGGTCCCGCCGACCCTCCTGTTCATTCCACTGTCGCAGATCATCTCTCGCTTCGGGCTCTACAACAGCTACTGGGCGCTGATCCTGGTCTATCCCACGTTCCTGATCCCGTTCGCGTCGTGGTTGCTCATGGGATATTTCCGCACGATCTCAGGCGAGTTGGAAGACGCTGCCCTGGTCGACGGCGCCACGCGCATGCAGGCGATGATCCGCATCGTCCTGCCCCTGGCGGTGCCGGGCATCCTCTCCGCGGGCATCTTCTGCTTCACCCTGGCCTGGAACGAGTTCCTCTATGCGCTCGTCTTCATGGGTTCGGGCGACATGAAGACCGTCCCCGTCGGCGTCGTCAGCGACCTCATCCGCGCCGATGTCTACTTCTGGGGCTCGCTGATGGCCGCCGGGCTCCTCGGCTCCGTCCCGGTCGCCGTCGCCTACGCCTTCCTGGTCGACAACTACGTCTCCGGCCTCACCGCCGGGGCGACGAAGGGGTGAGTGAGGGCGCTGGCGCCCGCTTGCCGGTGGTCTATATCAGCCGGCGAGCGCCGGGGCCTCAGTCTTGACGTCGATCTCCACGACCAACGGGATGAGTGTCGGCATCTCACGAGGAACGTCGTCGCCTGAGGCGAACAGTCCTTCGACGTGGCAAGCGATCGCCTCTCGCGCGTTTGCAAGAGCCTCATCGATCGTGGGGCCTTCGGTGATGCAGCCTGGCAGGGCGGGCACGGTGACGGTGTACCCCTCACCATTCGGATCTGGATCGAGCAACACCGTGTACCGCATTACAGCCACTCCCTCAATTCGTCTTCCGTGATTGCAGCCTGCGCCAGCATCGATTTCAACGTCTTCGGAAGCAGAATGGTAGTGCCGTGAATGGGGATCGTCACCTTCCCAGGACGATCCGGATGCTTGAAATGAGCGTGACTGCCTTTGGTATGAACAATAGACCAACCGCCACGCTGGAGAGCCGACGCGACATCCTTTCCGCTCACGCGAAGCACCCGTTTGTTCAATCCGTCTCCTTCGTCGCTCGCGTGCGTTCCAGACACCCAGTTTCGAGCGATGGTGCCGATCAATCAAACAGTCGCGCCACGACCAACCGGAAGCCGGGCAGCACGTCCTCGCCGTCGAGCTCGTCTTGGTTGGCCAGGAGCCGCGCGGGTTCAGTTCAGCCAGTCTCCTGGTTGGCAGGGAATCGATACTCCGGCTCCGGCATTCGGCGCGGCGGGGCGATAGCCTCGATGATGCAACCGAACCCCGCCTCGCTGTCGAAGTAGGCGTAGGCGCCGTCGCCATCCACCCCGAACCCCCGCCCGCTTTGCAACAACGGGTAGCCAAGCGCGGCCATGCGCGCGATCTCGGCGTCGATGTCTTCAACGTAGTACCCGAGGTGGTGCAGCCCCTCGCCGCGGGCATCGAGGTATTCGTGGTATGTGGTCGGCCCCTCGGCCGGCTCGATCAGCTCGTATTGCGTGTCCCCGATCTGGGCCAGCGCCAGTTTCATCACGTAGGCTTGGTCGGCGCCGCGAAACGTCATCGTCGAGCACCGGTGCGGGCCGTACGTGTAGACATCCCACGGCCCGATGCCAAGCTCGGTCCAATACCGCGCCATGGCGGCATCAAGATCGCGCACTACCACGGCGACCTGGTCGATTGCGGGCATGCCCGGCGGTGGCTGAGGCATCGGCTCTTGCTCCTTCCAACCTACGGTTCGAGACGGCGGATGCCGGGGATGCGGTCGAAGTCGCAGTCGTAGCTGTAGATGCCATCCAGCGCCAAGCGGCGGACACGTTGAACGGAAAGGCAGTCCTCGAAGTCGAGGTTCGACTCATGCCAGTACTCGAGAGCGCGGAGCACCGAATCCTTGTAATCCATGCGAAGCCCGGGATTGGCGAGAGCGGATCCTAACGTGGCTTCGACATCCGTTCGCGGAACCCGATAGGTGGTTCGCGACAGAACATAGACGACCTCAGCCACGACTGATTCGCTGGTATACAGACTCACCTCGCCCCGGCGCGCTTGCTGAAAGAGTGCGAAGCATTGAGACGCTTTCTCCGGGTCATCTCCGGTAATCAGGCGCAGAAATATATTCGCGTCAACGAACTCGCTCATGAACGGCGCATCTTGTCGATCAGCCGTTGCGCGCGTTCTTCTTTGGCCTGTTCGATGGCTTCCTCAATTGGCATACCCAATGGCGGCAAACTCCCGACGATGTCCTCCAATGAGGGATAGGCCTTCCGCAGCACAACATGCCCGTTCTCAAGAGAAAATCGGATCTTGTCATGCGGCTTCAGCCCCAGTTCGTCCCGAACCTCCTTTGGAACAGTCACTTGTCCTTTGCTGGTGAGCGTCGTCACGAGCGACATGTCTTGCCCCCTTTGGTACGGCCAAGTATTACCCATCAGTCGAGTATTACAATACCAGCGCAGGGGCTACGCCGCCAGATCGCTTGGCAGGTTCGGTATGCTTGGGCGCGCATGACCATCTCGACAAAGCTCGCGCGAAACCTTGGGGAAACCGCCATGGCAGCCGAAACCATGACCGTCGTGCGGGCGTACGGCCCGAAGGACTACCGCGTCGAAGAGATCCCCGTACCCACGCCAGGCCCGGGCGAGGTGCTCATCGAGGTCGAAGCCTGCGGCATCTGCGCCTCCGACATGAAGTGCTGGCTCGGCGGCGAGTTGTTCTGGGGCAGCGACGGCCAGAGCGGCTACTGCGAGCCGCCCGCCGTGGCCGGCCACGAGTTCGCCGGGCACGTCGTGGCCCTGGGAGAGGGCGCGGCCGATCGGCACGACGTCCAGCTCGGCGACCGCGTCATCGCCGAGCAGATCATCCCCTGCGGCGAGTGCCGCTTCTGTCGCAACGGGCAGTACTGGATGTGCCAGGTCCACCCCATCTTCGGCTTCAAGAATTTCCTCATCGGCGGCATGGCCAAATACTCGCTCTACCCGGAAAAGTCACTGGTGCACAAGGTGCCAGAATCGCTCTCCGCCGGCGAGGCCGCCTACATCGAACCGGCCGCCTGCGCCTGGCATGCTGTCGAGAGGGGCGAGATCAAGGAGGGCGACACCGTCGTCATCGCCGGGGTCGGCAATATCGGGCTGTGCATGCTCCAGATCGCCAAGCTTTTCAACCCCGGCCAGCTCATCGCGCTCGACACCCGCGACTACCGGCTCGACATCGCCCGTCAATTGGGCGCCGACGTTGGCATCAACGTCGCGCAAGAGGACGCCGTGCAACGGGTGCGCGATCTCACCGACGGCTACGGCTGCGATGTCTACATCGAAGCCACCGGCAACCCCGTCGCGGTGCCGATGGGCTTGCAGATGATCCGCAAGCTGGGCACCTTCGTCGAGTTCAGCGTCTTCAACGAACCGGTCACGGTCAACTGGACGATCATCGGCGACACCAAGGAACTCAATATCCACGGCAGCCACCTCGGGCCATACTGCTATCCGCAGACCATCGCCGCCATCGCCGATGGCCGGCTCGACGTGAAACCGCTCGTCGCCGAGGCCTATCCGCTCACCGCATTCCACGAGGCGATGCAATCCTCCCTCAGCGGCGGAGTACTGAAGAACATCCTGGTCCCGGTCTGAAGCGAAAGAGGGCAGAAGCGCGGCATGGATGACTCGACGCCGGATCGCCGGGTGACCGTCTTTTTCGACATCGACAACACCCTGATCGACAACGACCGGGCCAAGACGGAGCTTTCGGCACGCATCGCCGCGCTGCTGGGGGAGAAGGGCGAGCGCCGCTTCTGGGGGCTGTACGAGGATGTCCGCCGCGAGCAGGGGTTGGTCAACATCCCGCTCATGCTGGCCCGCTTCGGCGATCGAGGCGGCCGCGGACCCCGCCTTGAGCGACGACGAGCGGCGACGGCAACGCTTCGCCCTCGCCGACATCGTGATGGGTTTTCCTTATAAGGAATACCTCTACCCCGGCGCGCTGGATGCTGTACGCAAGGCGCGCGGCCTGGGGCAGGTTGCCGTCCTCTCCGAGGGCGATGCCACATT
>CAVXMK010000014.1:0-810000 GCA_963762985.1 uncultured Chloroflexia bacterium | reverse complement strand
AGCGATGGGGGGACGCGGGGGGCTAGGTTCCGGGACGCATGCGTCCTCCAACCCGGTAGGCAGTCGGGGCAGGCAAATCCGCCCCGGCGCGACGCTGAGAGGGGAGTGTAAGGCGCGGGGGTGACCCCAAGCCGTAGGGATCGAGGCCGGACCGCCGAGAAAAGCCTCTAGCGAGCGAGTGCGCGCCCGTACCGCAAACCGACACAGGTGGGCTGGTCGAGTAGACCGAGGTGGACGAGAGAACCCCCGTCAAGGAACTCGGCAAATTGGCCCCGTAACTTCGGGAGAAGGGGCGCCCCGGTAGCGTGACTCCCCCTGGTCCTTCGGGGCCGTGCGGGGACGAGCGCGAGGGGGCCGCAGAGACCAGGCCCAGGCGTCTGTTTACCAAAAACACCGGTCCCTGCCAACGCGCAGAGCGTGGACGTATAGGGGCTGAGACCTGCCCAGTGCCGGAAGGTTAAGGGGAGCCGTGCGAGCGGCGAACCGAAGCCCCGGTAAACGGCGGCCGTAACTATAACGGTCCTAAGGTAGCGAAATTCCTTGTCGGGTAAGTTCCGACCCGCACGAAAGGTAGAACGATCTGGGCGCTGTCTCGACGGGGGACTCGGCGAAATTGCAGGGCCGGTGAAGATACCGGCGACCCGTGGCAGGACAAAAAGACCCCGTGGAGCTTTACTCCAGCTTGCCGTTGGGCGCGGGCGCGGCTTGTGCAGGATAGGTGGGAGCCGGGGATCCGCGGGCGTCAGCCCGTGGGGAGGCGACGGTGAGATACCACCCTGGCGGCGCTAGCGTTCTCACGTGCGACTCGGAAGCGGGCGCACGGACCGCGGCTGGCGGGGAGTTTGACTGGGGCGGTCGCCTCCCAAAGCGTAACGGAGGCGCCCAACGGTTCCCTCAGGCCGGATGGCAATCGGCCGGAGCGCGCAAGGGCAGCAAGGGAGCTTGACTGCGAGGCGTACAGGCCGAGCAGGGGCGAAAGCCGGGCCTAGTGATCCCACGGTGCCGAGTGGAAGGGCCGTGGCTTAACGGATAAAAGCTACCCCGGGGATAACAGGCTGATCCTGCCCAAGAGTCCACATCGACGGCAGGGTTTGGCACCTCGATGTCGGCTCGTCGCATCCTGGGGCCGGAGAAGGTCCCAAGGGTTGGGCTGTTCGCCCATGAAAGCGGTACGCGAGCTGGGTTCAGAACGTCGTGAGACAGTTCGGTCTCTATCCGCCACGGGCGGGCCGGGAGGTTGCGGGGGGCTGCCCCTAGTACGAGAGGACCGGGGTGGACGCGCCGCTGGTGGGCCGGTTGTCTGAGAACAGGCACCGCCGGGTAGCCACGCGCGGACGGGCGAACCGCTGAAAGCATCTAAGCGGGAACCCCTCCCCAAGACGAGCCTCCCCGTCTCGCAAGAGAGAAAGACCCCCGGCAGATGACCGGGTCGATAGGCGGCGGGTGGACGGCGGGCAACCGACCGGAGCCGAGCCGTCCTAATGGTCGAGGGCGGATCCCCCACACAACGAGTTTCGTCTCGCCCCGTCAATGCGACGGGTGCTGGGGCGGCTCGCGCCAGGGAGAGGAGCGCGGCCTGGTGCTCATCGGAACGATGGGCTCCAGCAGACGATCCCCCGACTGGCGTACACGAGAACGACCACCGCGGGTCGAGGGATCTCGCAAATCAGTCATCGACTAATCAAGCGTGCAGGGCGCGCGGACGACCGGGCGGGAACGCGCGGCGTCCGCGGTGCAGGCGCAATGAAGCGTGCGCAGAGGTTGGTGCACCCGGTTCCCCGAATGGGGGCTGCGGGGTGCCCGTGGCCGAGAGCGCGCTGGCCCCACCCGGTCCCATCCCGAACCCGGTCGTGACCCAGCGCAGCGCCGGAGAGTACTGTGGGGGCGACCCCACGGGAGGCGAGGCCGCCGCGGACACCCCCCAGCCCCGATACGGGGACATCGGAAGACCCGCCAACGACGCACGCGCGACGCGGGGTGGAGCAGCGGCAGCTCGTTGGGCTCATAACCCAAAGGTCGGGGGTTCGAATCCCCCCCCCGCTACCAGAATACGACGCCCCGGAGGAGTTCATCTCCTCCGGGGCGTTCTTCGTATGGGAGATTCAGGGAATATCACCGCTCGAGCGCGTGGGCACACTCCAGAATGGCGTCAAAGGCGTCCGCAACATCCTGCTCGGTCGCTTCGAACTGACCGATCTGGAAGCGAATCGCGATCTCTCCATTGACGCGCGTCGGGGTGAGATAAATGCGGCCATCATCGTTGATCGCGTTGAGGAGTCTCACATTAAGCGCGTCCAGATCCTCCGTGCCCCGTGGGACATAGCGAAACGCGAAGAGCGACAACATGGGCTCAGAAACCACCGAGAATCCCGGCTCGGTGCCGATGCGCCGCGCGAGACGTTGTGCCCACGCGACATGGTTGCGGATCATCTCCCGCAAACCCTCCAATCCGTAGGCGCGAAGCAGAAACCAGAGCTTGAGCGCGCGGAAGCGCCGCCCCAACGGGATCGACCATTCGGAGTAGTCGATGATCCCTTCGGCGCCATGCGTTCTCAAATACTCCGGTTGGATCGCGAGAGTCCGCACGAGGCTCTCTGGATCGCGAACGAAGTACGCCGAGCAGTCAAATTGGGCGCCGAGCCATTTGTGCGGATTCAAGACCAGCGAATCCGCCTGTTCGACCCCCTCCCAATAGTGACGGAACTCCGGGCAGATCATGGCCGAGCCCGCCCATGCCGCGTCGACGTGCGTGTACAGCCCGTATCTGGCCGCCACATCACAGACCGCGCGCACATCATCCGTTGCCCCGATGCTGGTGCCCCCAACGCAGGCGATCACTCCGGCTGGCAAGAACCCGTCATGCCGGTCGCGGGCAATCGCGTCTTCGAGCGCGTCTGGATCCATGCCATGCCGTGACCCGGCGGTGGGAATCCGGACCAGATGATCTTCTCCGATGCCGGTGATCCAGACCGCCCGGTCGATCGACGAATGCACCTGATCGGAGGCGTAGATGCGGACGGCAGGGTGAGCGCCAAGTCCGCGCGAGTTGCCCTGCCACTGCAAGGCCCGCTCCCGCATGGTCAGCACCGCGGCCAGTGTGGCAGACGATGCGGAGTCGTGAATGACGCCAGCAAAGCCTTCGGGCAAGCCGAGCGCCTGCCTCAACCAGTCGAGCATCCGGGTCTCGAGCTCGGTTGCCGCCGGCGACGTCTGCCACAACATGCATTGCGCGGCAACCGCCGCCACCAGATATTCCGCTACCACCGAGGCTGGTGCCGCGTTGGCCGGGAAGTACGCAAAGAAGCGCGGATGCTGCCAGTGCGTGATACCGGGGAGAATCGTCTCCTCGAAGTCGGCAAAGATCGCCCCCATCGGCTCGGCCTGCTCAGGAGGGTGCGCCGGGATCCTGGCGGCGATCTCGCCGGGCGCGGTCTGGGCGCGTACGGGTCGCTCCCGCAGCGTGCCGCGATAATTGGCGCCCCACTCCGCGGCTCGCACTGACCACTGAAGAAACTCCTCGGCCTGCATCCTAGGGTCTCTCCCGTTGCCGCACGGGCTACGCGAACAGATCGAGTTGCTGGGCCGCCTGCTGTTGGCGGGCGGCATCCATGTCCGTGCGCATCGTGATCGCCGGGAAGTAGGCGTTAAACTCGGCGTCACTGGCGAACAGATCCCGAAACCGCTCGGCCACATCGCGCAACCGCCGCAACAGGTAGACCGTGTTCTCGTCGTGATCCCACGCGTCGATGAGACCCAACTCGCCGTCCTGGCGTTCGTAGAACTCGAGCCGTCCCCCGGGGCGCGCCAGCTCAGGGTTTGGCAACCGCGCGATCAACCGCTGTAGCCGCGGAAACTTGGCCAGCGTCTGCTCGTTGATCATTCCCCATTGCCCGATCTCGTGCGGGTGCATGCCTCGCTTCCGTATGCGCTCGGCCAGCGCGAAATAGTCGTCCCGCACCGCCTCCCGCTCGTCGCGCAGGAACCGGCGCGCGGCTTCGACCAGGAACCGGCGCAGCACCGGTTCCATGCGGCGACTGCGCAGGGCGCTCCCCTTGAGCGTCATCGCGCCGTCGTGCGAGAGGAGAGCGTAGGTCTTGAGACGCAGGGAGAGCATGCCGGCATAACGGCCGTCATGACTGAGACGAATCCCGGCCGGCAGACCGCTGGCGACCTCGTCGATGAACCGCTCTTCCGCACCCAGCTCGTCCACGGCGGCGGGCGGGACAAAATAGACCCCGTCCGTGTCGACTTCGATCGGCGTGGCCCCGTGCGACTGGAGGTTCTCCACCACCTGCTTGACGATGCGCTGGCCCGCCAACGTCACCCGTTCGGCGGCATCGAAATCGTTGAAAAGCCCGCCGCCATACCCCAGGTAGCCGTAGAACGAGTTGATGAGCACTTTGAACGAACCCTGCATGCCTTCCCACATCGCCCGCTCGGCTTCCTGCCCGGTCTGAATGGAGCGGCGGCTTTCCCGCTTCGCCTCCAGGCGCCGCTGGGTGAGATCGGCCAGCATCGGCAGGTAGGCGCCGAGCGTATCCCGGCTCGAGGTGATCCCCTCCGTGAGCATGATCGAGGGGTAGAGACTCTCCACGTCGCATTTGACCACCGGCCGGAAAACACCCGTCTCCAGCAGCTCCGCGTGACCGCCGGGGTAGCCGCGGGAGGGGTGCGCGGTCGGGATGCTGTGCCCGTGCATCAGGTAGGCGCGCAACATCAGGTCGTTCAGTTTCTCCCCCGGACCTCCGGTGGCCACTGCCTGAAACGGTCGAGGCAGGATCTGGGTCTGGTAGAACTCTGTCGGCGTGGCCAGATTGGACAGCACCTCCACGTCGCGCACATCGTCCAGCGCGTAGCGCAGCAGGCGATCCCGGTCGCGCCGCCACACCTCGGCGATCTCCGCTCCCGGCACGAACTCGCGATGCGGCCGGGTCAGCCCCAACTCCTCGACGGCCTGCTTCAGCCCATAGGAGGAGAGGTGACCGCCGATGTCGTACCGCTGAATCTGCTGGTAGGTGTCGAGAACGTGGCGGCCATGGATATACGCCGGTGAGTACGGCATGGTCAGCGCCCCGGCCTTGAAGCGCGCGCTGCCCGACCCGATGCGAATCGGCGAACTGTCGCGGCCCCAGCGCAACGGCATGCCCATGCGCTCGGCCCTGGCCACCAGGAACGGCAGGTCGAAGTTGAAGAGATTGTGCCCCTCGATCACGTCGGGGTCGAGTTCCAGCAAACGCTCCGAAACGCGCGCCAGGAGCTGCGCTTCATCCCGCTCCAACCAGAAAAGCTCTTCAACATCGTCACCCGATTTCATGGCGACGACGATGACCTGGCTTTGTGGGTCGCGGGCGTCGAGCCCGGTGGTTTCGATATCGATCTGCAACCGCCGGGGCTCCGCGAAAACCATGTCCTTGAAGAGCGTGCGGCCACTGCGCACCAGGTACTGCTCCACCGGCGAGCGCAGCCGAAAAAAGCGCTCCCCGGTGTCCTGCCCCCACTGCACAGCATCGAGGAAACTCGGCCAATCGGCGAACTCGACCAGATACCGCAGCGGATGCTCGCCCGCGAGCGTCTCCACGGCCGCCGCGCCGCGCCGACCCCGCCACGACTCCGCGCGCTCGGCCAGCAGCCATGGGCGGAACGCCTCCTCCTCGGCGCTGACGGTATCGCCGCTGCGCCGGTAGAGCCGTACGCGGTCGGCACCGAGCCGCTCGACCGCCACAATGCCCGGCGTCGGGTCGTGGCCGTAGAGGAGTTCCGCCGTCCCACGGAGCGGGACAGTGGAGGGGAGGATGCCAGGGTGATTCACACTCTACAGTGTACTGTCTCGGCGTGGGCGCCCCGTGGCTTGGCAGGAGTGGAGCAGTGGTGCGGCTGAAAACGGAGCGGCTAATGCTGCGTGAGTTCGCGCCGGGCGATTGGGATGCGCTGTATGCCTTCGAATCCCGCCCGGAGGTGGCCCGATACCAATCATTCGAGCCTCGCACGCGAGACGAAAGCCGCGCCTACGTCCTGGAGGCGAGCCAGGCTGCTGCGGAGGAGCCCCGGCTCACCTACGATCTGGCGGTGGTCCTCGAGACCGAAACCCGGCTCATTGGCCGCTGCGGCCTGGGCATCACCGAGCTCGACCTGCGGGAGGCAGTCCTCTGGTACACCCTGCATCCGGAAGCGTGGGGTCGCGGCTACACCACCGAGGCCGCCCGCGCCATGGTGGACTTCGGCTTCCGCACGCTGGGCCTGCACCGCATCTGGGCCGACTGCGACCCGGAGAACGTCGCCTCCTGGCGCGTTCTGGAGAAGCTCGGCATGCGCCGCGAAGGGCATCTGCGCGAAAACGCCTGGATCAAAGGGGAGTGGGTCGATTCGCTGATCTACGCGATGCTCGATCGTGAGTGGTCGGTGCCCGTACATGGATAAGACGCCCGCGGCGGACGCACCCATGCCCGATCCGCTCGCCATCCTGCATGCCCTGGGTCGGCCCGATCCTGCCCAGGCGTTCCCCATCACCGGTGGCGCGGATACCGCCATCTGGCGCATCGAGCAAGCCGGCCAATGCTTCGCATTGCGCGTGTTTCGCCCCGAGCAGACCGCGATGGCCCGCCGCGAGGTTTCGGCCATGGAGATGGCAATAGCCAGCGGCCTCCCCGTGCCGGCGATTCATGCTTCGGGGAACTGGCAGGATCGGCCAGCCTTGCTGCTGACCTGGATGCCAGGGACCCCGCTCATGCACGAATTGACCGCGCGCCCATGGCAGGCCTGGTCTCTCGGCGTCGCTCTGGGACGTGCGCAGGCCGCCATCCATGCCATTCCGGTCCCGCCGGGACACATTAGCCCACCGCTCTCCTGGGTCGAGTGGGCACAACCGGACGATGCGCTGCGGCATCTGCTCCTTGCGCGGGCGTCGAGGCGCCACGTCTTGCTCCATCTGGACCTGCATCCGATGAATGTGCTGATCCATGGGCGGCGGGCGACCGCCATTCTCGACTGGGCCAATGCCCGGTCAGGAGACCCGCGCGCTGACCTGGCCCGTACGGCCTCCATCCTCCGGTTCGCCCCCTTCCCCGAGAAGACACCGGCACCGGTCGCAAGCGTCCTCCGTCGGATGCTGGAGGCTGGGTGGCGTCACGGCTACCGCGAAATGGCTGGTCCGATCGGCGGCATGACCCCGTTCTACGCATGGGCGGCGGGAGTGATGGTGAACGACCTCTCGCCCCGACTGGGACGGCAGGATCTGTCGTGGCTCACCCCTGCCTTTCTGGATGAGGTACGGGCATGGGGCGCCAGCTGGAGATTTCGGGCCGGTTTGATGGTCTAGACCGTGACGGGCTTGACCGGTTACCGGCTCGCGGTAACCACGATCGCCTCACTCGGAACTCGGATAACCTCGCCAACCCGGAACGACTCGAACGCGGCAATGACTTCGTCGCGCAACCGCTCTCGCTCGCTTTCCGGAAGCTCGTGCACCCCCCGACTGATGGGTGAGATCGGGTCCGCGCTCCAGCGCTGCCACTCCGCCTCGGGATCGGCGATGTCGTAGTGCCGGGTCACCAGTTGAACGTCGCTGTCGCGAAACCCGACCTTGGACACTAATCCTTCCAGCAGACCGGGCGCTGCCATGCCCAGCGGGGAGGCTGGTGGCTCGCCTTCTTGAGGCAGCGCCGGGGACACGATCCGCGAGACGAGGAAGATGCCCACCTTCTCAGGTGTGCTCCAGACCGCGACACCGAGCCGGCCGCCGGGGCGCAGCGCACGGCGCATGTCGCGCAGCGCGGCAACCGGGTCGGGCACGAACATGAGCCCGAACTGGCAATAGACCACGTCGAACGACTCGTCCGCGACGTCGAGCGCTTCTGCCGGCATGGTGGCGAAGCGGACATTTTCCACTCCCGCCTCCGCTGCCGTGGCAGCGACATGTGGCTCCCACTCGGACACGAAATCGGTGGCCACCACCGATCCCCCCGGGCCTACGCGCTTTGCCGCCTCGACCGCGACGAGCCCTGTCCCCGTGGCCACGTCGAGCACCTGCCCATCGCGCGGAGGCGGGACGAGGTCAACGAGCGCCGCGGCGAAGGGCCGGGTCCGCGGCGCGGCATCGCGGGCGAAGCTCTCCACCCGCGCGGACCATTCGGTGTGTTGGCGTTGACGTTCCATGCGATGTTCAGATCACCTCCATCGGCGTGGCTTCTTGAGCGCGGTGAAGCAACCGAACCAGCGACTCGCCTTGCTCCTGGGAAAAATGCACATCGTCGATGGCGGCAATTGGCTGGCCCGCGGTGATCGAGTTCAATAATGCCGCCGCGCGGAACGAGCCTACGTCCGAAACGTTGATCGGTTCCGTGCGGCTGGGGATCCCCAGGAGCGTCAACCCCCGTTGCGCCACCAGTTTCGCGATGCCCGGCAGGGCCGGCGCCGCCGGCCAGACGATATCGCGGCCATCGAAAAACGCGATGTTCCAGATCGATCCTTCGGAGACGAACCCACCCGCGTCGACAAACAGCACATCGTCGCATCCTGCCTGACGGGCCTGGCGCGTGTAATAGGCGAGCCCCATGGTCGCGACGTTCTTGAGGTGGGGCAGGAAGCGCTGGAACACGACGGACTTCACGCGAACCGGAGTCGGATCAGGGGGATTCGGCGGGCTGACCCGGATCAGGATATCGGCCTCGACCTCTTCGCCCGACCAGACGGCGCGGGTATCGAATGAGAACACGTTGATCCGCACCGAGACGTCTCGGGGTGTCTCCCTGATGGCGTGGCGCAGATACTCGCGAATCCGCTCCGCGTCGAGCGGCCGGCCAAATACCTCCTCCGCGCTGTCGCGCAAGCGGCACAGGTGGAAGTCGAGCCCGCGGACCTTGCGGTCGCGCACTTCCATGGAGGTGTAGTGGCCGTAGCCGGAAAATGCCAGGGTGCGGAGGTCGTCGCTGGTAGCGGGCCGGCCATTGATCTCGGCGGTGAACATGCCTCCTCCTCAGTAAGCAGATTACCCGAGTCGCAGGGGCCGCGTCAGGCCGAAGTCAACCTCCACGCGTATGTCATCGCTCGTCCCGTTCTGTTTGATGACGCTTGGACTTCGCGTCGTCACGACGCCAACGAATGCCGCTCGCGGTGGCCCGAGGTGCCTGCAAACGAGTACACTTAGCAGCTATTCGCCGCCCTGCGTGCCCGCGTGTTCGCGGTCCTGGATCGGCGCGGCAGCTTACCCGACGACCGCTCCCGACCATCTCATCCCAACCGGCGCGGGTCACCGCGTTCGGGTGGAAGCTGGAAAGATTGCCTCATGTCACCTCGTTCTGCGAATCGGTCTCCATCCGCGCCGGAAGACGACGCTGTCGTGCCCCCCGCGGCGGCTCCCGCCGAGAGCGCGGCGCCGGCAAAGCCACGCGCCGGCAAAGCTCGCGTCAAGAAGGGCTCGACCCGCAAACCGCCCTACGTCCTGCTCCCGGTCCTTGTCGTCGACGAGACGGTGCTGCTGCCCCACATGTCGATCCCGTTCCCGATCGAGGACGAGGAAGCCGCGCGCGTGGTCGACCGTGCCTCGCGCGGTGAGCACCGCCATGTGCTGGTGCTGACGGAGCGGCCGGTGCTGCCCGAACCGGATCCCAATGGCGCCGTCGAGGACGACAGCGAGCTGCGGGCCCTGCTGGCCGACGCCATCATCGAGGCCGCCGCCCACACCGGCATCGACGGCGACCCCGAATGGATCCCCGATCCGGAACCGCAGCCGCAGGAGTACGAGTTGTGCGGGGTCGGCGTCATCGCCGAGATCGCGCAGTTCCGCCCCAGCGGCAGCCGCCATGTGGTGTTGCAAGGACTGGCGCGCGGGCTCGTTACCGATCTGGTGCAGCAGGATCCCTATCTGGTCGCCCGCGTCATTCGCCACGACGACCCGATCGATTCGACCGACGAGGCTGAAGCGGCCATGACCGCCGTGATGGAGCAGGTCGAGAGCTATATCAGCATGCTTCCCAATGTACCGGAAGAGGTGCTGACGATGGTGCGCGGGGTCGAGGAGCCAGGCTGGCTCGCCGACCTGATCGCCTTCTCGCCGGAGTTCACCTCGGACCAGCGCCAGGAGCTGCTGGAGCTGCTCGATCCCATCGAGCGGTTGCGCCGCCTCAGCATCCTCATCCAGAAGCGCCTCGATGTCCTCAATCTGCGCCAGCAGATTCAGACCGAGGCGCAAGCCGGGATGGACAAGCAGCAACGCGAGTACTACCTGCGCGAACAACTCCGCGCCATCCAGAAGGAACTTGGCGAGTCCGGCACGGAAGCCGCTGCGGCGACCGAGTTGCGCGAAAAGATCGACGCCGCCGGGATGCCGGAAGAGGTCAAGGCGAAAGCGCTGGTCCAGGTCGAACGCCTGGAGCAGCAACACCCCTTCTCCCCGGAGATCGGCGTCATTCGCGGGTATCTCGATTGGCTGATCGAGCTTCCCTGGTCCACCGAGACCGAGGACCGGCTGGAGCTGTTGGAGGCCGCCCGCGTCCTGGACGAGGACCACTACGGGCTGGAAAAGGTCAAGGAGCGCATCATCGAGTTCATCGCCGTGCGCAAGCTGGCGGGGGACAAGCTGCGCGCCCCGATCCTCTGCTTCGTCGGCCCGCCCGGCGTCGGCAAGACCAGCCTGGGCAAATCGATCGCCCGCGCCATCGGCCGCAACTACGTGCGCATGTCGCTCGGCGGCGTGCGCGACGAGGCCGAAATTCGCGGCCACCGCCGCACCTACGTCGGGGCCATGCCCGGCCGGGTGATCAAGGCGCTAAAGGACGCCAAGAGCCGCAACCCGGTCATGGTGCTGGACGAGATCGACAAGGTCGGCTCGGACGCCTTCCGCGGCGACCCATCATCGGCCCTGCTGGAGGTGCTCGACCCGGAGCAGAACACCACCTTCTCCGACCACTACCTGGAAGTGCCGTTCGACCTCTCGAAGGTGATCTTCATCACCACCGCCAACCTGCTGGAGCCGATCCCACCGGCGCTGCGTGACCGCATGGAGATCATCGAGGTCTCCGGTTATACCGAGGTCGAGAAGATGGCCATCGGGCGGCAATTCCTGCTGCCCAAGGCGCTCGAATCGCACGGGCTGACCGATGGGCAGCTCGTCATCACCGAGGACGCCCTGCGCCGCCTGATTCGGGAGTACACGGAAGAGTCCGGGGTGCGTAACCTCGAGCGCGAAATCGGCTCCCTCTGCCGCAAGGTGGCGCGCATCCTGGCCGGCGACGATCCGCCGCCATCGGTCGAGGTCGACGCCCCGCAGGTCAGCGACTACCTGGGGGTGCCGAAGTACGAGTATGGCCTGGCCGAAGAGCGGGATGAAATCGGCGTGGCCACGGGCGCGGCGGTCACCAGTGTCGGCGGCGATCTGCTCGGCATCGAGGTGTTGATCATGCCCGGCAAGGGCGATCTCATCCTCACCGGGCAGCTCGGCGATGTGATGCAGGAGTCGGCCCGCGCCGCCCTCTCCTACGCCCGCGCCCGCACTGGTGACTACGGCTTGGCCGCCGACTTCTTCGACCGCCACAACATCCACGTCCACGTCCCGGCCGGCGCCATCCCCAAGGACGGGCCATCGGCGGGCATCACCATGGCCACCGCCCTCATCTCCGCCCTCACCGGCCGCCAGGTGCGCAAGGACGTGGCCATGACCGGGGAGATCACCTTGCGCGGCCGGGTGCTCCCCATCGGCGGGCTGCGCGAGAAGACGGTGGCCGCCCACCGCGGCGGGATCAAGACCTTCATCTTGCCCCGCCGCAACGCCAAGGACCTGGCCGAACTCCCCTCCGTCGTCCGCGAAGGCATGGACCTCATCCAGGTCGACTCCCTGGACCAGGTCCTCGCCGCCGCCCTGCTGCCCAAGGTGCAGGGCGTGCCGGCGCCGGTATCGTTGGCGTAGTTCGGCGGACGGACGTAGCGGCGCACGGCAAAGTATGCCAAGTGTGCCAAGTATGCCAACACTGGCGGTGGCGGGGTGGATGGCAAACATGCTGCCCGCACACTTGCTGTGCGCAAATGGAGTAGGGCCATGATGGGTGCCGCAGAAAATCCTGAATCACAGAGGCCTTTGCGCGAAGCGTCTGCGACCGCGGTCGAGGAGCGCTCGCACCCGGTCGGCCACAGTGACCCGGAGATCATGGGGGGGGAACCGGTCTTCGTCGGGACGCGCGTACCGCTGAACGCGATGTTCGATTACCTCGAAGGGAACCACTCGTTGGACGAGTTTCTCGACGATTTCCCTACCGTCGATCGGGCGCAAGCACTGGCTGCCCTTCACATTGCCCGGTGGGCCGTGTTGATGGCCAGTGCTCGTTCTGATCGATGAGTCGCTGCCTCGGCAGCTCCGCATGGCGTTGACCGGCCACGATGCCCGGACCGTGGCGCAGATGGGTTGGCGCGGCACACGCAATGGTGAATTGCTCCGTCGCGCCGAGGCCGCAGGATTCGAGGCCCTGGTCACCGCCGACCGCAGTCTGGAGTTCCAGCAGAATGTCGCTGGTTTGGGGTTCGGCGTCATCGTGTTGATGGTTCCCACGACGGGTCCAGAAGACGTTCTTGCGCTCGTCCCGCACATCCAGGAGGCGCTCGGTCGCATCGAGCCGGGTCGCGTCCTCCATGTCGGAACCGACCCCCGTGGGAGCCGCTCGCGCCGGTCTTGAGTCGCGCTCGAGCTGGCCCGTGAGGGGCTGCTCGAGGCGATCCATGCACCCTACGATCCGCGTTCCACCGCCGCGCGCCAGCATCGCGACAACGCCCCCCACCCAAGCAGCGTCCACCATAGCCCAGCCGCGGCAATCACCCCGATCGCGGCGAAAACCAGCCAGGGCAGCGCCGGCGCTTCCAGCCGCCGCCCCACGTCGTACAGCACCCCGCCAGCAACGTTCCCCAGCCCACCCCCGAAGGCGACCGCCAGCGCCGCCACCCCGAAGTACGACCCCAGGGCCGCGGGGTTGGCCAGACCGGCGGCCACTGTCTGCTCGCTGGGCCGGGCCAGCACGATCCCCAACGAGTAGATGGCCACCGCCACGAGCAGGCTCGCCGTGTCGCGTGAGAACCCGATCAGCACCAGCCCGGCCGCCGTGGCCAGCACACCGAGAATCAGCGCACGCGGCGCGCCGAAACGCCGCTCTGCCAGCCGCGGCACGGGATAGCCGAGCACGACGGCGACGGCAGAGTTGACGGCGTAGACCCAGGCAACCGCGCCCGGGTTGCCGGCGACCGCGGTGGCGACCAACGGCAGCGTGATCGAAAACTGCGCCGCCATGAACTGGTGCCCACCCATGAACCCGGTGTAGGTCAGGAACGACCGGTCCCGGAAGGCCAGCCGCAACCCGCGGAACGGCCCACCCTTCTCGGCCACCTGCACTGCCGGCAGCCAGAGCACGATCATCGCGAACAGCACGATGTAGGTGAACGCCCCGCCCAGCGCCACCAGCCGGAAATCGAACCCCAGCAGGAGTGCCCCCACCTGGGTGCCGGCGGTGATGCCCAGCCCCGCGACCACCCCCATCTTGGCGAAGTAGCTCGAGCGCTCGCGCTCATCCGTCAGCGCCGCGATCGCGGCGGATCGTGGAGATTCGAACAACGCACCGCCGACCGCCGCGACGATGGCGGTCGTCATCAGCAGCGGAAAGGTGGTGGCGAATCCCATCGCCCCGAACCCGACCGCGCGCACGATCATGCCGATGGCGATGAGCGGCTTGGCCCCGAAACGGTCGGCCAGCACCCCGCTGAATGGCGTCAGTCCTTGCTGAAAGAACTGCCGCGCCGCCAGCACCAACCCGATCGCCCCGGCGGTCCAGCCCAGGCCATCGACGTAGTGAACGGCGATCATGGGCACGACCATGAAAAAGCCGCCCCAGGCGAAGAAGGTCGAGACAAGCAGCACGCTCAGTCCGCGGCGACGCGCCGCATCGAGAGGCGAGGTGTCGAGGCGGCGAGAAGTCGAGAAGCCGAAGCGGGTCAACATCGCGTGCGCTCGGGAGATACGACGGCGCCGCAGACGAGTGTCAGCGCGTGGCCGGCGCTGGAGTCTTGCCCCCAGCCCATTGCTCACCGCTCACGACGGCTGCTCGACCCCTCGACTCCTCGCCCCCTCGACTTCGTCCGGCTCCCACCCCCCAACCGTCTCCATGGCCAGGCGCAGCATCATGGTGAGCCGGTCGGCGTCGATGGCGCCCGGATCACGGCCAAGCGGGCGCTGCTCGGGAGCGCCGCCGTTCGCGTGCAGCATCCCGGAGTACTCGATGCCGCCGCTGTCGGGCGCGACCGCCAGCACCGAGCGGCGGAACGCCCCGTCGTTCCACGAAAGCAACAGGGCAGTGCCGTTCCGCCCCTGCTGGGTGGCGGCTTCGACCGGCGTGGGCCAGCCGCTGGCCACGCGCGTCGCCGCGTCGCGCAGTACGTTCTCAGTAGCCGTGGCCCCAGGTTCGGATCCGGCCACCCCGCGCCGAGAGGCGGCGATGCGGCGAGGAACCGGGGATCCTCCGGTCAGCTCCGCCACCCGCGCCTGCATCGCCGGGCTCTTCCACCCCCAGAAGAGCAGTGCGAGGACCGCCACGTGGACGACGAAGATGGCGCGGTTCAGAAGGGGCACCGTGCCGCTGTACATCTGCGTCCAGTCGCCGTTGAGCCCGGAGAGCAGGTCGAGCACGGGGTAGACCACGAGC
Organism: uncultured Chloroflexia bacterium; assembly: GCA_963762985.1. Lineage (GTDB taxonomy): Bacteria > Chloroflexota > Chloroflexia > Thermomicrobiales > UBA6265 > JACCXM01. The sequence goes on along the minus strand of CAVXMK010000014.1, from coordinate 795,331 downwards.
GCGTTGAGCAGCGAGATCCAGACGAACTGGATCAGCAACTCATTGATCGCCGCCCGCATCGGCGGCCGCTTCAGAAAGACGAGGGCCAGCGCGAGGCCGGCCAGCAGCAAGTTGACGATCGTTCCCGCCGCCGCGACGATGATCTGCTGCGCCTCGGTGAACTCCCGCGGGTCGTAGGCGACGTACCCGGCGAACCCATAGAACCCCCAGTCGAGCACCTGACCCCCATAGAGCCAGATGGCTACCGCGTGCCCCAGCTCGTGCAGCGCCACCGCGATCGGCAACAACACGAAAAACGCCGCCTGCCCGACGAGGGTCCGGTCTTCGGGCGTGAAGTGCCGGTCAAAGGTCTGGCGAAAATTCCGAGCCAGTTGGTAGACGACGCGGACGCCAATCAGGACGTAGAGGAGGCTGATCAGGGTGAAGGGGCCGAGTCCCATCAGTCATCACCGGCAAGGTTTGTTCTCATGCGGAGAAGTCTGGCACAAGTAGACTCGATCCTGACACTGCCCCGCCCGTTCATTCTCCAGCGTCCTTCCGGGTGCTTCCCGTTCGGGCAGCCTGGTCCTTGAGGGCCAGGCGGAGGGGCAGCGACGGTCATCCTTGCCAACCTCGACCGCCGCGCCACCGCCGCCGGAGGCTAAAGACCTCCGGCTGCCTGAACGGAAAGCCCCGTGAACGGGGCTGGTGTTTGCGTGCCAAGGAACATTTGGGAGTGATTGTCACGCGATGGCGACAGGTTCTTCGTCGCCGCGCCGCTCGATCCGCGCGAGCCTACCGCCTAGCGCCAGCGCGACTACTGACACCACGGCGCCGCCGACCGCGACCGCAACCGGCGCGCCCCAGACACCGCTCAGGAACCCAGCCAGGGCCGCGCCAAGTGGCGTCGAACCTGCGAAGACCGTCAGGTAGATGCTCATCACCCGGCCGCGCAGGTGGTCGGGCGAGTTCGTCTGCACGGTGGTGTTCGCCTGCGCCATGGTAGTGCTCATGGTGAACCCGATCCCGGACATCAGCACCATGGCCAGGACCGCCGAGTGGCCCAGCCCGGAAACGAGACCCAAAGCGATCTCGAAAATGCCGAACAGGAGCGCCGTGGCCAGCATGACGCGCGGAGCGGGCCGTCGCCCGGTGAAGGCGAGCGTCAATGCACCGGCGAGCGAGCCGACGCCCAGGGAAGACATGAGCAGACCGAAACCGCTGGCCCCGATGTTGAGAAAGTCGCGGGCCAGCAGCGGCGCCCAGACGCCGAAGTTCATGCCGAAGATGGCCATCAGCCCGGCCAGGATGATCGGCAGTCGCACCTCCGCCGATTGCCGCACGTAGGCCAGACCTTCGCGCAGGCGCTCGACAGCCGATCCCACCTGGCCGCTGCCCTTTGGCCGGCCAAGGGTTTGCATGAGACCCAGCCCAACGATGACTGGAAGGTAGGAAACCGCGTTCAGCACGAAGCACACCGCCGTGCCGAAGGCGGCCAGCAGGAGTCCCGCCAACGCGGGGCCGGCGATGCGGGTGGTGTTGAACAGCGCCGAATTGAGCGCGATGGCGTTCATCAGGTCGTCCGTGCCGACCAGGTCGACGACGAAGGACTGCCGCGCCGGCATATCGATGGCCGCGACGACGCCGAGAGCGATGGCCGCCGCATAGATATTCCAGAGTTGCACTTGACCTGTGGCGACGAGCACCGCCAGGATGGCGGTGACGACCGCGGACGCGAGCTGCGTGCCCATGAGCAACCGGCGCTTCGGCAGCCGATCGACGAGCACCCCGGCGGGCAGACCCAGCAGCAAGGTAGGCCCGAACTGGCAGACGCCAATCAGCCCCAGCGCGGCCGGGGAGCCGGTCAGTGTCAGCACGAGCCAGCTCTGGGCCAGACTCTGCACCCAGGTTCCGGTCAGCGAGAAGAGCTGCGTGAACCAGAAGATGCGGTAATCGCGATGCCCGAACGCGCGCAACCCCTCGGGCAAGGGTCGACCAATTCGCGTCGATGCTTCGGGCGCATGAAGACGAGGCGTCTCTACTCCCGGCTTGGTTTGCCCGCGCGCGGCCGGTGGTTGCATCGTGGCCATTGTCGCAGGCCATGCAGACCCCGTGCCGTGCGGAGCGCTACGGGCTACGGGCTATGGGCTATCGGTCGGAGACGGCGAGACGGCGAGACGGCGAGAACGAGCATGCGCCAGGCTCCAGGAGCCAGAAACCAAGAGCTCATAGCCCGTAGCCGTCTACCCCGGTAACGCCACCGTAAGCACCAGTTGCGGCACGATACCGCTTTCCATGGCGTAGAACGCGCCGGCCGTCTCAGCCTGTCCCTGCACGACGAAGGTGACCACCCCGTCGCCGTAGACCGAGCCGGTAACGTCGACGGAGGTGATGCCACCGGGCTCGACCTCCTCGAACCAGGCGGGCGCGCCGTGGACGTTGAGGGCCGTCTCGCCCCCCGGCACGCCATTGGCCGTCACGCCCTCGGGCACGACGTAGTCGTAGATGACCCCGACGCCTCCGCCCTGCGCGCCGGTTTCGCCCGCGCCGGTGAACGTCAGCAGTGCGCTGAGCACGGACCCTGCGCCCACGCCGCTCACCTCGAAACTGATCAGCGAGGTTGCACCCTGCGGTCCGCCGAGACCGAGCAGCGGCGTACTCTCTGCCGTTTGCGGCGCATCCGGAGCCGCGCTGAAGACCGTGGCGTCGGCAATGGCGTCGAACGCGAGCTCCGTGGTGCCGGCTACCCCGGCGGCCAGCGCTGGATCGAGCGCGGGTGCGGTACCGGCGCCGCTGGCATCGGGGGCGACAACTCCCGGAACGCCGGGTGGCAGGAGCACCTCGCCTGGGGCAAGGGGAGCGCCGGGGCCGGTCGAAGCCGCCGGTGCGGCGTCCGTGTTCGCGTCGCCGCGGGGCTCACCGTTGACTGTGCCACTCTCCCCGGTGGCGCCGGCGGAGGAGGTCGTACCGTTCTGGTCCTCCTGAGCGAGCCGCGCCTGGGTCAGTTCCACGGGCCATTCGGCCAGATACCCGATCTGTGGCGGAACGGCGATGACCTCGGAGACGCCGCCGTTGCCCTGATTATCGGTGCGGCCACCGCGATCGCGCTTCTCGCGCTCCTCGCGATCCTTGCGCTCTCGCTCGTCGCGGGCGCGGTCGTCGTTGTCTTTGTTGTTAGCGCCGCCACCGTCGTTGCTGACCACGTTGGCGTCCGCTCCCGGCTGGCCGTCCTGGCCGTCCTGGCCATCGGCGCCGCCTGCGCCATCGCGTCCGTCGCCGCCAGTGCCGCCGTCGCCGCCGTCGCCACCATCTCCGCCGCCCATGCCATCGCCGCCGTCTCCACCATCGCCACCATCGCCGCCGGTCGCGGTGATGCCATCGGCTCCGGCACCGCCGTCGACCGCCGCGGCCGGGTCCGAGGTGACGTCGGCGACCGGCACGGGCGTTCCCGCGGCGGCCGGCGTGCCCACGGCCGTCGGCGCCTCAACCTGACTGGTCACGGGTGCGCCGTTCACGGTGCCCGGACTGGAAACCTGGGTCCCGCTCATCGTCGTGCTGGCGTTGTCGCCGATGACCTGCACGTCCAGCGGCGCGGTCTCCTGCCGCAGCGGGAACGGCATCGGCTCGAAGTTCGGATCGTCCGGCGCGATGAAAAAGGTGAACCCCTGGCCAGCCGATCCGACGCCGGCCGCGTTCCGCGCCCGCACCGACCACTGATAGGTTCCTTCGGGGAGGCTGCCGGGCGACCAGGAGGTATCCGTCACCCAGGGGCCGGTGCGCTCACCGTCGTTGAGGATGACCTGGTACTCGGATGCCCCCGGCACGGCATTCCACTGCAATTCGACGTCGCGCCATGCGTCCGCGACGGTCGTACCGTCCGCGGGCGCCGCCAGTCCGGGCTCCCCAGGCAGGGCGCTTGCATCGACCTGAGCGAATGCACCCGGGATACGCTCGCCCCAGGCAAATGCCCCGGCCGACGCCAGGACCAGAGCCAGGGTTGCCAGCACGCGCCAGGCAGCGGCCCTCTGCCGCAGCGCCCGCGCATCCAGTGATCGTCGTTGCCGTTGGTGGTATTGCCGCATGCCCCTCTCCCCGAGAACACCCGCGCCTCGCCGCACCTTGCCATCGCGGGGTCATTTTCCCGAACGCGCCGGAGCGTGCTGCCGTTCCGCGCGTGATGCGGTGGCGGGACACGCGCGGCGGGGAGCGCGGCGCGGCGGCGGGCGGATCCGTTTTCACGGTAACCGTAAGCCGGCAGGGCCTCTCGGCGCAACAGCCAGAAAGTCAACGGGGCTATCGGCTGTCGGCTGTCGGCTGTCGACATGGGCTTGTACTTGCCGTCTCAGGACTTCGCCGACTTGCGGCTCGGCATGCCAATTGCGTAACGGGGTTACACTTTTGCGCCGCTGGGGCATGTGTCCCACGTCGCACGCACTCGGGAGACGTGCGGCGCAGGTCAACGAGAGGATGGAATCAACTGATGCATTCACGAATCGTGGCGATCGCCGTTACGGCGGCGATCGCGCTCATGGGGTCGGCCGGCGCCCTGGCGCAGGACGCGACCCCTGCGGAAGAGAGTCTGTTCGCCGAACTCGGCTTGCCGGAGATCACGCTGACCGCGACCGACGAAGGGCTCCAGGTCGAACCGAGCGAGGTCGAGGCCGGCCGCTACCTGGTGACACTGGTCAACGACAGCGCGAACCCACAGGTTTCCGCGGGGTTCGTACAGCTTCCGGAAGGTCGCACCGTTGACGATCTCTCCTTTGCGGACGAAATCGCCGGCGGCACGGCCGTTCCCTCCATGGAGATGGGGCCAACCCCCGAACAGCTCGAATCTGTCCTGTGGCTGTTCGAAACCTACGTGGCGGGCGGCCCGGCGACGTATTGGCCCATCGACACACGAGGTCGTCGTCAATCTTCCGGCCGGCGAGTATGGAATCTGGGATGAAGATCCCTTCAGCGCCATGCCGGCCCCGGCGTTGACCGTTACCGGCGATCCTGAGGCCGAGATCAGCGGACCCGAGCCGGAAGCCGCCGTCACCATCACCGAGGTCGGCGAGGGCGGCGTGGGCTACGACTTCGAAATCACCGGGGAGTTCACGGCGGGACCGCAGATCGTGGCCGTGCTCAACGCCAGCGACCAGCCGCACTTCGTCGACGCTTCCCAACATCCCGAAGAAATCACCGTCGAGCAAGTGATGGCGACGTTCATGTTCGACCCGTCAAGCGGGGCGACGCCATCACCGGACATGATCGACCCCGAGCAGTTCACCACCGCGGGGTGGGCCGGAACACAGTCCATCGGCACCACGCAATGGGTGGTGATGGAGTTCGCGCCGGGCCAGACGCTGCTGACCTGCTTCATTCCCGATCCCCTGGCGGGTGGCATCCCGCACGCGCTGGAAGGGATGATGGAGGTTATTCCGGTCGCAGAGGGGTAGCGCACGCGGAGCAACCCTCATCCAAAGCCCCTCCCTGCGCGCAGGGAGGGGCTTTTCGTCGTCCTGACACCCCGTCCCCCCGACACTCCGTCACCCCCATTGTGCTACGTTCCATACGGCAGGCGAAGGAGATCGCATGGAGCTGCTCGCCCAAACGTGGACCTACGTCGCCGAAAACGCCGACCGCTTTCAAGAGGCGGTGCTGGTCCACCTCGGGTTGAGTTTCGGCGCGCTGGCCATCGCCATGCTGATCTTCATACCGCTCGGGGTGCTCGCCTCGATGGGCGGACGATTGACGGCGAGCATCGTCGGCGCGGTTGCCGCGGTGCGCGTCATCCCGAGTCTGGCCGTGATCCTGCTGCTCTTGCCCATCTACGGCCTTGGCTGGCGACCGGCTCTCATCGCCCTGACGCTCCTCGCCGGGCCTCCGCTGGTCATCAACACCGATACCGGTTTGCGCGGCGTCGATGCCGCCACGCTGGAAGCCGCCACCGGGCTCGGCATGACCGACTCCCAACGGTTCTGGCGAGTGAAGATGCCCCTGGCTCTGCCAGTGATCGTCACCGGCGTGCGCACGGCGGCGGTGGAAGTTATCGGCAGCGCCACCCTGGCCGCGTTCGTCGGCGCCGGTGGCTTGGGGTTGTTCATCACCTCGGGTATCACCCTGGTCGACGAGCGGTTGCTGCTTTCCGGCGCCATCGCCGTCACGATCCTCGCCCTGCTCACCGAATGGACGCTGGCCCGGCTGGAAGGGCGGTTGACCCCACCTGGCACGGCTCAGGCGTAACCAGGATCGGTCCAGGGCAGGCGATCAGCCGCATGCTCATGTGACGAACGTCTGTTCGTGTTCTACACTGGTGCGACCGCCGGCGCCATCCTGGCCGCCGGGGGCGTATGCGGAGAGGAAGCAAAACGTGAGTATCACCCGACGAACGGTCGCGAAAAGCCTGGCGGCAACGCCGATCGCCGCGATGGCCGTCATCCACGGTCCGGCCCGGTGGGACGTCGCCCGCGCCCAGGACGGCCCGGTGCGCATCGGCTCCAAGAACTTCACCGAGCAGCTCATTCTGGGCGAGATGTACGCATTGCTGCTGGAGAACGCGGGCATCACCCCGGAAACGAGCCTCAATCTCGGGGGCACCCTCGTCGCTCACGAGGCGCTCCTCGCCGGCGAGATCGACCTCTACCCCGAATACACCGGCACCGCGCTCACCGCCATCCTCGAGATCCCGATAGAATCGGTCACCGCTGGCACCCCTGTCGCCGGCGCCGCCACTCCGGCCGATCAGGTGGTAAGCATCGACCAGCAGGTGTACGACATCGTCTCCGAGGAATACCTGGAGCAGTTCGATCTGGTCTGGCTCGACGAGTCGGCCTTCAACAATACCCAGGCGCTGGCCGTGAAGCGTGCCTTTTCCGACGAGCGCGGCATCGCCACCATCAGCGAACTGGCCGAAATCGCCGGGGAGTTGGCCATCGTCGCGCCGTCGGACTTCGTGGAGCGGCCGGATGGGCTCCAGGGGCTGCAAGACTTCTATGGCATGGAGTTCGGCGACGTTCTCAGCGTTGAACCCGGTATCCGCTACCAGGCACTTGAACAGGACCAGGCCCAGGTGGTGCTCGCCTTCGGCACCGACGGCCAGGTGTCGGGGCTCGATCTGGTGCTGCTGGAGGACGACGCAGGGCTCTGGCCGCCGTACCACGTGGCCCCGGTGGTCCGCAACGAAACGCTGACCGCTATCCCCGGCATCGCCGACGCTCTTAACCCAGTCGCGCCGCTGCTCACCGACGCCGCCATGTCCGCCATGAACTGGCAGGTCGATGGCCCCGAGGCACTCGAGCCCGACGAGGTCGCCCGCATGTTCCTGGAGGCGCAAGGGCTGCTCGGCGGGTGATCAGTGGGTGTCGGGGTGTCGGGGTGACAGGGTGACAGGGTGACAGGGTGACGAATTCGACCGTTTCCCCGACACCCCGACACCCCGACACCCCGACACCCGCGACCGGCGCACCGAGCGCCGCGACGCAGATCCGCTTCGACCGCGTCACCAAGCAGTTCGACAACGGGTCCGATTCCCGCCCGGCGGTCAATGACGTCTCGCTGACCATCGAGCCGGGCGAATTCGTGGTCCTCATCGGGCCCTCGGGCTGCGGCAAGACGACCCTCCTCAAGCTCATCAATCGCCTCTACGACCCCACCAGCGGCACCATCTACATCGACGACACGCCGTCCCAGGAGATGCTCGGCCCCGATCTGCGCCGCCACATGGGCTACGTCATCCAGCAAGGTGGACTTTTCCCCCACTACACGGTGGAAAAAAACGTCTCGGTGGTGCCGAACCTGCTGCACTGGGACAAGGCGCGCACGCGAGCCCGCGTCGACGAGCTGCTGGAGTTGGTTGGCTTGCCGCCCGCGGAGTATCGCGAGCGCTACCCCTCCCAGCTTTCCGGCGGACAGCAGCAACGGGTCGGCATTGCCCGCGCGGTGGCCGCCTCGCCCGGCACCCTGCTGATGGACGAGCCGTTCGGCGCGCTGGACGCCATCACCCGCGCCCGCTTGCAGGAGGAGCTGCGCTCGCTGACCAACCGGCTGGGGCAGACGGTGGTCTTCGTCACCCACGACATCGACGAGGCCGTGCTGCTGGCCGACCGCATCGCGGTGATGCGGGAAGGGAAGGTGGTGCAATACGACACGCCGCAAAACGTCATCATGCGGCCGGCCGATCGCTTCGTGGCCGAGTTGGTGGGGGCCGACGATCTGTTGCGCCGGTTGAGTCTGGTCGGGGCCCTGGCCGCGATGGTCCCCCTCGACGCAGACGACGGGATCGCCGATGAGGAGATCACCGTCGATGTCCCGATCCGCGTGCGCCACGTGCTGAGCCTGCTGCTGGAGAGCGGCGCACCGCGCGTCATCGTGCGCCAGGACGGCGTCCCGGTCGGCTACCTCGACCTGCCGGCTATCCAGGCGGTGAGCATTCCGCACTACACCGGGAGCGAGGATGCGCCAGGGTGATCGTGTCATGCTGCACGTGAAGCATCTCGGCTCAGGGGTGGCGCCCTTGGCAGAGGACGAGATGCTTCGGCTTCGCCTTCAGCATGACACGATAGTGGTCCGATCGCTCGTCGTGAGAGCGGGCCAGCCGTGAACCTCGACTACCTGATCAACCGCCGGGACCGGGTGTGGGAGCTGACCATCGAGCATCTGCTGCTGTCGTTCAGCGCGGTGCTGATCGCGCTCCTCTTCGCCATCCCGCTCGGCATCCTGGCCGCGCGCAACCAGCGTCTTTCGACGCCGCTGCTCGGCCTCCTCGGCGCGATCTACACCATCCCCAGCCTGGCTTTTCTGGCGCTGCTCATCCCCAGCCTCGGCATCGGGCGCCGCCCAGCCATCGTGGTGCTGGCCGCCTACGCCCAGATCTTCCTGGTGCGCAACATCGCCGCCGGGCTGCGCGGGGTGGACCCGGCCACCCTGGAAGCGGCCACCGGGCTGGGGATGACCCGCTGGCAGCAGTTCGCCAAGGTGCGCTGGCCGCTGGCGCTGCCGGTCATAATCGCCGGCTTGCGCACCGCCGCGGTGACCACCATAAGCCTGGCCACGGTTGCCGCCTGGATCAACGCCGGTGGCCTGGGCACCCTCCTCTTCGAAGGCATCGCGCGCAACGCCCCCAGCCGCATCCTGGCCGGGACCATCGCCATCACCGCGCTGGCGCTGCTGACCGATTTCCTGCTTCGGTTTGCCGAATCGATGACGGCGATCTCGCGGGCGAGACGGGCGGCATGACGGTCCTAACCGGCCACGCGCGAGACTGGCGTTTCCGCCGCTCGTTGAGAACTGCTGGCATTCCTCTGTCCCCCAGGCTCGCCGTGCTGACGAGACCAGTTGGGTAGCTTGGCGACAAGGATCACCAGCGAGAAGGCGGCGATCACCACGGCCGAAGCGAAACTCAACTCCAGCACCGGCACGTCATCGGCCTGCTCGACGAACGACCCCAGAAAGGTGACGCCGACAAGCAAGACGATGACCCGCACCAGCATCTCTTTCAGGTCATCCAGATCGCCAACCGCCATCCAGGGCTCCGTCGGCAAGTGCGGATTGATCAATAGCAGGTGCAGCCCCAGCCCGATCAGGTAGATGACCGTCCCCAGCAGAAACACATCGGCCAATTTGATGAGGTCGACGGCCAGGTGCTCGGCGATGGTGACGACATCCGACTCGCTTTGTCCGATAACGGCGATATCGGCAACGATGGTGTTCAGGACGACGCGGACCACGGCCAGCAGGCCGTAGGCGAAGAGCGCGGCGGCGGCGAGCCAGCAGCCGCCGACCGCCAGCACGACCAGGAAACGACTTGCCGTGAGGAACTGTGGCATGGCCCAACCCGTTCCGTGAGCCGGCCCCGAGCACATGGCTTCGGGACCGGCGTGTTGGCTACGTCAGTGCGAACTTCTGGATGCGGTTGTTGTCCGTGTCCTCATGCCGACCATTCCCCCATAGACGTACCGACTCCGGTCAGGATGCGCCATGGCGCCGAATCACGGCAGCGCCACGCAGAAGTTCCACACGAGATCCTGCAAGGCATCCGACACATACACGGAGCTCGCGGCATTGGGTTGTATCGCCACGGCGTAGGGGAAGCGGAACTCGCCCGGGTCGTTGCCGAAACTGCCCCACGTGGCCACGAAGGCGCCCGCGAGGTCGAAAATCTGCACGCGGCGGTTGCCACCATCGACGACGTAGACGACGCCATTCGCCGCGTCGACCGTCAGACCCTGCGGCCCGTCGAACTGCCCGTTGCCGTTCCCGGCGCTGCCCCACGTGCCGAGAAACGTGCCGGTGGCGCTGAAGAACTGGACGCGGTTGTTGTCGACATCCGACACGTAGACCTCGCGATTGGGCCCGATCCCAACGCCAACGGGATTGTTGAACTGCCCGTTGCCACTGCCCTGGTTGCCCCACGTGCCGAGGAAGGTGCCGGTCTCGGTGAAAACCTGGACGCGGTTGTTGAACTTGTCCGCCACGTAAACATTACCTTGCGTCGCGTCGATCGCCAGCGCGCTCGGGAAGTTGAACTGCCCATCCCCGGATCCGCCGCTGCCGAAGGCGCTGATGAAGGCGCCGTTGGCGTCGAAGATCTGAACGCGGGAGTTGCCGCCATCGGCCACGTAGACACGGCCGTTGGACGCCACCACGTCGTTTGGGCTGCGGAACTGCCCGTTGCCGCCACCCTGGGAGCCCCACTGGCCGAGGAAGGACCCACCGTCGTGAAGTACTGGATGCGGTTGTTGTTGTTATCCACCTCGTAGACCCGGTCGGCCGTTACGGCCACGCCCTGCGGGCGATCGAATCGCGTGTCGCCGTTGGGCAAGCGGCCAATGACCAGCGCGGGGCACGCGACATCGTCGATCGTGCAGAACCCGTTGGTGCAGACGATGCCGCATCGGCCGCCCTGGCAGACCTCGCCCTGGCGGCAGGCGTGACCGCACGCGCCGCAGTTGGCGCGATCGGTTTGCGTGTCGCGGCACTCGCCGCCGCAGCAGGTGAAACCCTGGGCGCAGCTTTGGCCGCTGGTTCCGCACTCGCAGTTGAAATTCGTGCAGGTCTCCCCGGAGGGGCAATCGGTGTTGGTGCAGCAGTCGCCGCTCCCGCACTACCCGTTGCAGCAGAAGCGGCCGGCGCCGCACTGGTTGTTGTTCTGGCAGGCGACGCACCTGTTGCCTTGGCAGATCGGGGTCGGGTTGGCGCACTGCGCGTCGTCGCAGCAGATCCCCACCCGGCACTGTCCGTTGCAGCAGACTTCGCCAGTGTCGCACTGCGCCGTGTTCTGGCACGGTGCGCACGTGTTGTCGAGGCAGACTTCCCGATTCGGGCATTGGGCGTTGGTGCAGCAGTCGCCGCGCTTGCACGCGCCGTCGCAGCAGACCTCACCCGATCCGCATTGCCCGTTGGTGCGGCAGCCCACGCAGACATGGTCGTCGCAGACCGGCTTTTCGGGATCGGGGCATTGGTTGTTGCGGCAGCAGTCGCCCGTGAAGCAGGAGCCGTCGCAGCAGATCCCGCCGGCGCCGCACTGCCCGTTGGACTGGCAGGCGACACACGTATTGTCGGCGCAGATGGGGGTGGGGTTGGCGCAGTCGGCGTCGGCGCAGCAGTTCCCCGCCTCACAGCGCCCGTCGCAACACACCTCCCCCGAACCGCACTGACCACTGGTGCAGGCCGAGCAGAGATGGTCGAGACAGATTGGCCTCGCCGGTGGACATTGGCTGTTGTCGCAGCAATCGCCGGCGACGCAGCTTCCATCGCAACAGAGCTTGTCATTGCCGCACTGGCCGTTCGCCGTGCAGGCAATGCAGAGGTTGTTCTCGCAGAGTGGGGTCGGGTTGGCGCATTGGGCATCGATGCAGCAGTCGCCTACCTTGCACTGGCCATCGCAGCAGACGTGGCCCGCGCCGCACTGAGCGTCGTCGGTGCACGCCGCGCAGAAACCGGAGACGCAGATCGGCCTGTCCGGGTCGGTGCAATTGGCGTTGATGCAGCATTCGCGGCCCCGGACGCACGTGCCGCCGCAGCAGAGCCCGTTCGGCGCTTCACACCGCTGGCCATCGAACTGGCAGGGGACACAATGGCGGCCGTCGCAGACCGGGGTGGGGTTCCGGCATTGGAACGTGTTGCAGCAGTCCCCGTCGAAGCAGCGGTTGTTGCAGCAGACGTGGCCATCTCCGCCGCAGTTCTCGGGGGTCCAGCACGGGGCGCAAATGCCGGGACCGCAGAAGGGGAGTCTCGGGTCGGTGCATTGGGCGTCGGTGCAGCAGTTGCCGAACCGGCATTGCCCATTGCAGCAAAACTCGAGCTCGCCGCCGCAGGGCTCGTTCTCGCAGCACGCGCCCTCCAGGCACGAACCGTCGCAACAGACGCTCCCCGCGCCGCACTGGCCATTGCTCTGGCAGGCGGCGCAGCGGTTGTCGGTGCAGATCGGGGTCGGGTTCTGGCACTGCTGGCCGGTACAGCAATCCCCGGCCCGGCACTCCCCATCGCAGCAGACGCGCCCCGCGCCGCACTCCCCGTCGTTCTGGCAGCCCGTACAGACGTGGTTGGTGCAGAAGGGGCGCGCCGGCGGGCATTGCGCGTTCGTGCAGCAGTCACCAGTCACGCACTGTCCATCGCAGCAGATGTCGCCGGCGGTGCATTCGCTCCGTTCGCCGTCGTCGCAACACTCCTTGCAGACGCCGTCGCATTCGTGCGGCTTGTCCGGCGGGCAGTTGGTGCAGATGCCATTGTGGCAGTTCGCCCCGTCGCAGCAGCGGCCAGCCGCTCCCGCGCCACAGCTTCCTCCCAGCGGTACGCAGGTCGCGCAGCAGGCGGTCCCGCTGGCGCAGTCGCGGTCGTTGCGGGTCCCGTCCGGCATGACGGTGCGGCAGAAGATGGCCGACCTGGTGCTGGCCCCATCCAGGTCGGCGTCGGTCAGGTTGGCGTCGACGAAACAGGCATTGTTCAGGTTGGCGGCGCTGAAGTCGGCGTCGGTCAGGTTTGCGCCACTGAAGTTGGCCCCTTTCAGACTCGAGGCATGAAAGCTCTGACCGGCCAGGTTGCGCCCGTCGTAGCAGCAATTGGCCAGATTTTTGCTCTTGCCGGGCGTGCAGTTGGCGTTGCTGCAGCAGCGTCCGGCCCCAGTTCCGCCGCCGCCTTGCTTCTTTCGGCGTTTCCCGTTCTTGCCGCCACCTTGTCGTTTCCGCTGCCGCTTGCCGGGACGGGCGGCGGTTTCCGCTGGCAGGTGTGACACGCCGAGGGCGGTCAGCAATGCGGCCAGTGCGCCGCGGCGCGAGGCCGAGGCGCTGATGAGTCGCGTGAGGCGATCGAAGGTGCTTGGTTCCATGACTGGGGCTCTCCTTCCGCCGTATCTGGCCGCGTGCTCTTGATCGGCTGTTGTCGGGAGCGCTGGTGAGACTCCTAATCGCGGGCGCTCACTCGTCGTGGATGCGGCTGCAGCATGCTTTGCCGAGGAACGGACACGCGCCGGCGTTGAACCGACATTCCCATCCCGGGCCCAAGCGATCGGTGCATTGTTTGTCGCTGCCGCATGGCCATTGGCACGATGTAGCGACGGGGAGGGGAAAGCCGGGGGTGCAAACCAGGCCGGGGCAACACGGCGTGCCGAAGATGGAACAGACTCGGTTAATGTCGTGGATGCATTCCGTGGGGCAGAACTCGCCCTGGCAGCCGGTTGGACAACAACGCGTGCCGTGGCCGCAGCCGCTGTCGTTGGTGGTTCCGTCGGGCATCGTGGTGTGACAGAAGATGGCCCCGTCCAGGTCGGCCCCCGCCAGATCGGCCTCCAGCAGATTGGCCCCCACCAGGCAGGCCCCGCCCAGGTCGACGCCCTGCAGGTTGGCCTGGGCCATTTGCGCCCCGGTGAGGTTCGTGTGACTGAGATTGGAGCCCTGGACGTTGCTTTCGAAGAACGCGACCGAGGCCGAGAAGTCGCAGCCGGCGTTGTTCTTGCCGGGACCGAGGTGACAATTCCTGCCTGGGTAGCAGTCGCGGTCTTTCTTCTTCTTGCGCTTCTTCCTCCCCTTGGCCGCCTCCAGGGTGGGCGCGTGGCCCCGTAGCCCCACGCCGAGGATGGCGCCCAGGGCGGTGCGGCGCGATGCCCTGGTCCAGACCAGCCGGGCTAAGGCGTCGAATTGCTCACGGTCCATGGTCCGGTCCTTTCCAATGCCTTCCGGGGCGCTTCCCGCGGAACGCCTTACTCCTCCTCGACGTCGAACGTGGCGTTGAGACAGATGGCGAGGACGGAAACGACGGTGTCCGGCGAGGCCGTCGGGATGTCGACCGTGACTTCCCAACCAACGGGGTCCGTGAGCAAAATGTCCTCGTGGATGAGCGAGGCGCCGGTCACGCCTGCGACCGCCCAGTGACCACCGATAGGCACGGACCCGGCCGGGCAGTCGGCCGCGGCGGTGACCTCGCCCGTGTGGTTCGGCATGGGCACGTCATGAATCACGTACGTCACGTGCGACGCCGGGCCATCGCCCGCGCCGGGACGGTTGTTCCCCTTCTTGCCCTTCTTCTTTCCCCTGTTGCGCTTATCTTTGCCCTTGATCCGTCCCTGCGCCGCATGCACGCCTGCCGCGCCGGCCAGCAGCGCCGCCAAAGCGCCGCGCCGGTTGGCAACGAATGCCGTCAAGGTCGTCTCCTCCTCTGGCGCGGGAGGCGTCTCCTGCCGCCTCCCGCCCGCTGCCTGCCTCAGGCGGGCGGGAACTGCTTGACCTGGTTCTTCTCGGTATCCGCCCCGTCGATGTTTCCGCGGGGATCGACAGCGATGCCGCTGGGACCGTCGAACTCGAAGCCGCCTTTCTCGTTGGAGCCGAATCCGGAGAACAGCCTGCCGAGGCGCGAAAGGACTCGCGCGCTGTGACCCTGCATGTCCCGGGCGGCGACGGGGACGAACGCATGCCCCAGCAGGGCCACTCCGGCGATGGCTCCGAATGTGGAGCGCCGCGATGTCCTGGCCCAGACGAGCCGGGCGAGGGCGTCGAATTGTTCGCCGTCCCTTGGCCATCCCACATTGGTCGCGCCTATCCCGAATTGGCAGCACTTCTCGATAAAGGCACAATCGGCCCCTTTCCGGCAGAAGTACCTCGGACCGAACACATCGATACATTGCTGATGGGTTTCGCACGGGTATTGACACTCGGTGATAAAGGGGAACTGGATCCCAATCGGCGTGCATACCATCCCGGGACAACACGGTGTGCCGAAGATGGAACAGAACTGGTTGGGGGTCCCGACACACGGGCAGTTTGGGCACCCGCAGACGCCGTTGCCCTCGCAGCCCCTCGTTCCCGACGGGCAGCAGACCGGCGCGCCGTCGAGGGTACGGCAGCACATGGTCGGGCAGTGTGGCGGCGCCGGCTGGGCGAAGACCGGGGTGTAGGAGCAGTCGTGGTCCTGGCAGTGGCTTTCCTGGCAGGTGCGGGGCAGGCAATCTGAGTCCTGGCAGCAGATCCCGCGCTCGCACTGGTGGCCGGCGCAGCACACCTCGCCGACAGGGCAGTCCGCATTGCGCAGGCAGCCGCAGATCCCGCTCCTCTGGCAGCTCCTCGTCCCGGGGGCGCAGCAGACCGGGGCGCCCTGCTCATCCTGGCAGCACATGCGCGGGAACGGGCAGTTCGGTCCGGGCTCGCCGCTGACCGGGGCGAAGGCGCAGACGTGGTCCCGGCAGACCCCGACCTGGCAGAGCGCCGATGGGCAGTCCTGATCCCGACAGCAGTCGCCGCCGAAGCACGACCCGTTGCAGCACACCTCGTCGTCGCCGCACTGCCGGTCGTTCTGGCAGGCCACGCAGTCGTTGCCCTGGCAGATTGGGGTCGGGTTGGCGCACTGCGCGTCCGTGCAGCAGTCCCCCACCCGGCACTGCCCGCTGCAACAGACCTCGCCGGCGTCGCACTGGCCGTCGTTCTGACAGGCCACGCAAGTGTGGTTGGCGCAAATCGGGGTCGGGTTCGCGCACTGCGCATCGGTGCAGCAATTCCCCGCCTCGCACCGCCCCTCGCAGCAGACCTCACCAGATCCGCACTGCCCGTCGTCGGTGCAGGCCGCACAACGACGATCGATGCAGATCGGCTTGTCCGGGTCAGTGCACTGCGCGTTCGTGCAGCACTGGATGAACAGACACGAGCCGTTACAGCAGAGACCGGGGTCCGTCGTGCCCGGCACGATACAGCTGGCGCCATTCGTCGGGCAGGAGACGCATTGACGGCCCTGGCAGATCGGGGTGGGGTTTCGGCACTGGACGTCGCTGCAGCAATCCCCGTCGAAGCAGCGGTTGTTGCAGCAGACGTGGCCATCCCCGCCGCAGTGCTGGGGAGTCCAGCATTCAGCACAGAGGTTGAACTGGCAGTGGGGCTGATTCGGCGGGCACTGGGCATCGCTGCAGCAGTTGCCGAAGCGGCACTCCCCGCCGCAACAAATCTCCGAGCCGCTGCAGGGCTCGTTCTCGCAGCACGCACCCTGCAGGCAGGAGCCGTCGCAGCAGACGCGCCCCGCGCCACACTGGCCGTTGCTTTGGCAGGCGGCGCAGCGGTTGTCGGCGCAGACCGGGGTCGGGTTCTGGCATTGCCGGTCGGTGCAGCAGTCGCCGCTCAGGCAGCGACCGTCGCAGCAGATCTGGCCCGCGCCACAGGTGCTTTGCTCGCCATTGTCACAGCAATCACCGGGGATGCAGCGTCCGTCGCAGCAGACTTCGCCCCGGCCACAAGGGTGAGCCGCGTCGCAGGTCGGGCAGCACGGCGTGCCCCGGTTGCAGCCGGAATTGTCGAACCCGCTGCTGGTCTCGGTGCGGCAAAAGATGGCCGTGCCCCGGTTGGCGTTGCCGAAGCGGGCGCCGGTCGTGTTGGCGTCGACGAAGCAGGCTCGGTCGAGATTGGCGCCAGTGAAGTTGGCGCCGGTCAGGTCTGCCCGCGCGAAATTGGCGTTGCCCAGGTTGGCGCCCTTGAAGTTGCCGGCGGTCAGGTCCCGGTCCTCAAAGCAGCAGCGGCCCAGGTTCTTGCCCTTGCCAAGGGCGCAATCCTGGCGGTTACAGCACTGCCCAGGCGCCGCGGTGCCGCGCTTCTTGCGCTTGCGCTTCCTGGCCTCGGCGTTGCGGCGCCGTGCCCCGGCGTCCGGCGCTGGAGACAAGGGCGCGGCGAGCGCGGCGAGCAGGATCCCCGTCCCGCGCCGCCGCGAGGCGACCGTCGCGAAGAGCCGGGTCAAGGCATCGAAGCGCCGCTCATCCATGACCGTTCTCCTCAATGGACTCTCTGGCGAAGGCGGTGAACTGGACGCGGTCGCCTCGCGTGGAGTAGCCCTACGGGGTTCGAACTGCACGGCTCGGTCTTTGAACTAATGAACAGAAGAACCAGCCGATAGGGCAACGGGAGTTGCCGCAAATGACGTTCTGGCGCAGAGTCGCCAGCGCCAGGACTCGTCTGGCGCCACCGGTGTTCCCGTCCCGTGCGGGGCACGGCGCGGAAAGCGGAACGTAACGGTTCGCCGCCATCTTATCGATGGGCGTCCCGATGCACCCCAGTAAGACTTGCTGGATTTTCTGCTGGGTTTGCGTTCATAACCTACAATCAGAGGACTACACAACGATCATTGAACATTCACGGATCCCGGCATGCTCGACGACCGATCGCGGAGTGGGGGCCACCAGCCGCTGGAACGTGCCGAACGGAGCCCGCCCGCCGCGCGCTTCGACCGTGGCGACGCGGACGTGTCGACAAGCGAGGCGGCGGCCGCGCTTGGCATCAGCGAGCAGGCCGTGCGTCGCGCCATCGCGCGCGGGGACCTGGCCGCGGTCAAGCGCGGGCGGGCCTACGCCGTTCACCGCGAGGCGCTGGCGCGCTTCTCCCGGCGCCGCGGACAGCCAGCCGCGATCGTCCCGCCACGCATCGTCGCGCTTTCGGCCCGTCCACCGATCTCCCTGTTGCCGGCGCCGGCGTCCCGGTTCGTCGGCCGCGAGAGCGAAGTGGCCGCGCTCGTCGCGCTCCTGGCCGATCCGGAGGCGCGGCTGATCACCTTGACCGGACCGGGCGGCATCGGCAAGACGCGCCTCGCTCTGGCGGCCGCCGCGGCGGTGCAAGACCGCTTCCCGGATGGCGCCCACTTCGTCGACCTGTCGGCAGTCATCCGACCGCACCTGTTCGTCCCCACCCTGGCCCAACAACTGGGACTGCGCGGTCATGCGGCCCACGAGCAGCGTGACCGGATCACGGCCTACCTGAACGCCAAGCGGCTCTTGCTGATCCTCGACAATTTCGAACAGATCCTCGACGCCGCGCCCGACGTGGGGCGGATTCTGGCTGAATCCCCCGGCGTGACAATGCTGGTCACCAGCCGCGCATCACTCCGCATCAGCGGCGAGCGTGAGGTTCCGTTGCCCCCGCTGTCGCTGGCCGAGGGGAAGGTCGGTTGCGATGCGTTGCTGGCCTCCGACGCCGGCCGCCTCTTTGTGGAGCGGGCGCAGGGGCAAGTTCCCGGCTTTACCGTCGACGACGAGTCGGCGCCCGTCATCGCCGAGATTTGCGCCCGGCTGGATGGCCTGCCGCTGGCCATCGAGCTGGCGGCAGCCCGCTGCAAGGTGCTGCCACCGCGCTACCTGCTGGACCGCTTTGAGCGGCGGCTCCCCCTGTTGACGCTCGGCGCGCGCGATGCCCCGGCGCGGCTGCGCACGATGCGCGACGCGATCGCCTGGAGCTATGACCACCTCACGCTGGAGGAGCAGCGCCTCTTCCGGCGGCTTGCCGTCTGTGCCGGCGGCTGCACGCTCGAGGCCGCCGCGGCGATTTTCCGGGCCGATGCCCCGGGGCACGTTGATGGCGACGTTCCTGACGAGCTCCTCGATCTGCTGGGCGCACTGGTCGAAAAAAGCTTGCTGGTGCGTGTCTTGGACCCGGAGGGTGAGCCCCGTTTCCGCATGCTGGAGACGATTCGCGAGTACGGGCTGGAACTCCTGGACCCCGCCGAGGAAGAGGCCGCTCGCACAGCCCACGCTCGGCACTTTCTCAGTCTCGCGCAATCCCTGCGGCGATGGACCGTGACCCGGTCGACGAGCGCTCCAATCGTTCGCCTGGCAGCCGACGAGGCGAACTTGCGGGCGGCGCATGACTGGCTGGCGGAACGGGGTCCGCCGGCTGATTTTGGCTGCATCGCCGCGGCCTGCTACGTCTTCTGGTAGATGCTGGGCTGGGTGCGCGAAGCGGAGGCGTGGATCGAGCGGGCCCTCGTTCACCAGAAGGCGATGTCTGCCGCCGATCGCGCCTGGCTCGTGATCGGCCGCGCCGAGTTGCTCGTGACCCGGGGCGAAATTGAGCGAGCCGAGGCGGACTTCGCGGAGGGTGTGCCCCGCGTTCGTGCCGTGGGAGACCCAGTCGATCTCGCCCTGGCGTTGATTGCCCACGGCGCGTGGCTGTGCTTCGCCGGCAAGTACACCGAAGGTGAAGCACTCCTGGCCGAGGCCCTCGCGGTGGCGGAAACCATCGACGATCCGTCCTTGCGCGCGGCGATGACTGGCCGCGCGCTGGCCAACCAGGGCGCCGCGGCGCGCGGCCGGGGCGATCTTGCGCTCGCGGCGGCGCGCCTGGAGGAGGCCATGCGCCACTATCACGGTCTTAACCTCGATCTGGCGGAAGCCCGCGCCCTGAGTGATCTGGCGGGCATCGCCGCAGATCAAGGAGATCATCGCCTGGCGGTTCAGCGTTACCTGGCGAGTATCGAGTTGACCGGTGAACGGGGTGAAGTCCGCGTCATCCCTGATGCGCTGGCTGGGATCGCCAGCGCCGCTGCCGCCTGGGGACTGGATCGACTCGCGCTCCTCCTGTTCGGCGCGGCTGCCGCCCTGCACGATCGGATGGGAACGGCCACGATCTTCCCGACAGATGTCGCCAGATCCAGCCGCGACCTGGCGGCCCTGCATGCGGCGCGAGACGAGCAGGAGGCCGCCGCCATCCTGGAGGAAGGGCGAGCGCTGCCGGTGGCCGAAGCCATCGCGCTGGCCACGGCGATTTCGCCGCCCGACAGCCCATCAATCATTACGGCGGGAGCGCCTGCTCTGCTGACGCGCCGTGAGCGCGACGTCTTGCAACTCCTGGCCGAGGCGCGCACCGACCGCGAGATCGCGGAAGCGCTCTTCCTTAGCCCCCGCACCGTGAACTGGCATGTGCGCGGCATCCTGGCCAAGCTCGGGGCCGCCTCCCGGCGCGAGGCCGTGGCGCGGGCTCGCGCCGATGGACTGGTCTCGCCTTAAGTGGCGCGGCGCGTGATCAGTGGCGATCCGTTTTCCGGGCCGGTGGCGCAGCCTCTCCGTCCGCGCTCTGCGGAGTGTCGCCATTCGGCGTCGTGGCCGACGTCGCCATTTGCTGCAGGGCGTTCCCCGCTTGGCCGAGCGCGTCCTTGATGCCGTCCGGCATGTTGTTCATCAGGCCGTCGGCCAGGTAGCCGAACTGCTGGCCCTTGAAGAAGCTCTCGGCCATGCGCGTCGCGGTGGCCGGATCGCCCCAGACGGTCATCTTGGCGCTGGCCATCGCTTCGCCGAAGGCCTGCGGCGGCGGCGATGCGGACCTGCTTCTCGGCCTCGATCTTGGCCAGGTCGACCTGCAAGCCCGCGCGAGATCGATTCGAACTCGGCCTTGTTCTCCAGTTCCTGCCGCTCCACCCCGACGCGCGCCTGCTCGACCTCGACTCGCTTGCGCTCGACGTCGACCGGCACCATCTGCGCCGCCAGCTCGCCTTCGGCCTCGAGACGCATGGCTTCTTTCTGCGCCTCGGCAAGGGTGCGCCGGGCCGCCGCATCCTTGTCCGCGGCGGCTGCGGCGCCTTCGGCCGACTTGACCACGGCGTAGGCGGCCACGTCCGCCTGCACCTGCTCGGCCAGGCGCCGCTGCTCGAACTCGGCCTGGGCTTCGATGATCGCCTTGGCCTTGTCCCGCTCGGCGGTCTGCGTGATCTCGACGGTGCGCACCGCCTGCCGCTCCGCTTCCATCTGGGCCTCGGCGGCGTAGCGCTTGGCTTCCGATTCGGCCCGCTCCTGCTCCTTGGCGGCGATGGCGATGGCGTTCTCGCGCATGGCGATCTCGACGGTGCGCTGCTTCTCGATCTCGGCCACGCGGGCGGCGCGCTCGCGCTGCTGGTTGGCGACTTCCAGGGCGCGGGTCTTCTCGACCTCGGCCACCTGCACCGCCTCGTCCCGCTTCACCACCGCGATCCCGGCGAGGCGGGCCTGCTCGGCGGCGAAGGTGTCGGCCTCCTGCTGCGCCTGGGCGCGGGTGATCTCGATGTTGCGGTCCTTCTGCGCCGACGCGTTGGCCCGCGCCACCTCCTGCTCGAAGATGAACTGGTCGCGGGTGACGTCCTGCTCGGTGACGCGCTGGTCGGCCTCGCGCTCGATCTGGTTGCGCTCGACGCGCTGCCGCTGCGTGATCTCGGCGATGGTGCGCAGATCCCTGGGCGTCGAAGACGTTGTCCTGCCCGCGCATGGCCGTCGGCGGCGTCTGGTCGAGACGGGAGATCGTCACCGACTCCAGCGTCAGCCCGTTGGGACGAAGATCCTTCTCGACGATGCCTTGCACCTGCGTGGCGAACTCGTCCCGCTTGGTGTGCAGCTCGTGCAGGGAGCGGGTGGCGGCCACGGTGCGCAGCGCCGAGACCAGCTTCTGATTGACCAGGAGCTTGACGCTCTCGGCGTCGACCGAGCGCTCGCCGAGCGAGGTGGCGGCGTTGATGATGTCTTCCTTGATCTTCTGCACCTTGATGTAGAACTCGGCCGCCACGTCAGCGCGCAGGTTGTCGCCCGTGATGAGCGCGTCCGGTCCGGAGCGGTCGACGTCGAGGCGCATGGTCAGCAGCGAGACCGGGACGATCTCATGCACGACCGGGATGACCAGCGCGCCGCCATCGATGATCGGCTCCTGGCCGCCCATGCCGGTGCGGACGAAGGCCTGGTCGGCGGACGTTTTCACGTACAGCCGGGTGACGGTGACGACCGCGGCGCCAACCAGCAGCAGGATCAGGCCAAATCCGATGAGCATCGTCTGGGAGACGCCGCCGAGGGCGATGATCCCCATGCCGGGGAGCAGCACCGGCAAGATGATGAAGATCAGGGCGATGATGATTGCGGTGATGCCGAGCCCGGCCATCCCGCCACGTTGCTGTGCCATATCGAAACCTCCCTGTTCCGAGCGTTACCGTTCGGCAACTGTGCCGCGCTGGGAACCACCTGACTCGACCAACATGCCAGTGATTGCTTCGTCCTGGGCCGCGAGGAACGCCCCCTCGGCCTCGTCGTAGCGCCAGAGAATGACGCGCTCGCCTGAGGGGATCGGCGGCTCTCCGGGGCGGACGCGGGCGGGAACCTCGTACAGCGAACCGTATTGGTTGTGGAGTTGCACGGTGCCGCTGGTCGCGGTGATGGCGTAGCGAACGTCGGCGATGCGCCCCACGAGCTCGCGCGTCGAGGACCCGTAGCTCTCCGTGCTCGGCATCAGGCGCCCGAGGCGAACGGCCAGCAGGCGGGTGAAGGCGCCGGCGCCGACCAACGCGACGATCATCGAGGGCCAGATGAAGAGCGCGGGAGAGGGGATGACGTTGCCGAAGAGCTGATTGGCGACCCAACCGAAAAAGCCCCACAGAAAGCAGAAGCTCATCACGACCAGCGACAGCGGGATGCGCCCCACCCCGATCAGGCTCAACACTCCCCGGAAGGGATCGGTGTCGTGAAGGCCGTCATGCGCGATGTCGCCGGCCAGATCGTGTGGATGGAACTCGAAGTGGGCGCCATGGATTTCGACGTGGAGATCGCCGTGTTCTCCCTCTGCCGGCAGCGCGCCCAGAGCCAGCAACAGCAGGTAGAGCAGCGCGGCGAAGGCGGGCAAGAGGAAGATGAGATTCCACCACTCCAGGAGCTCCATGCCGGCTTTACCTCACGCGTCGGTTGGTGCGAAAGGAATCGTCACCATAGACAACGACGCGACTGCCTCGCCTGTTCCCGCGGCGGCACTCGGCCTCGGCAGCAGTACCAGAAGCGGTCATCATACGTGATCCGGGGTTGGTCGCATGACCCTATCATCGTTGTCGGCTTGGTCCAGCGCACCCGTAGAAAGTACGGGTTTTTAGCGCGGAGCCTCTCCGATTTGTTACACGTTGACGAAAACCCACATGCACCATCGTCGACCAGGCTGGCGTCCAGCTCTGCCGCGAAGCAGCGACCGACGCCAGCATTCTCGATTTCGCCTGAGTCAACCCGTACTCGCGCCCATACCCCGTAATTTCCCCGTACGGGATACGAGTGTGCGTCCGACGTCTTGGCCGCATGCTCCCCGTATGTCACGGGACGAGCAACGGGGCCATGGTGGTTCCCTGATCGACCCGGCAAGTGACGAAGGTGAGGTCCTCTCCATGCAACCGCACGCTCAGGAAACACCACATGGACACACGCCAGCTCGACCGACCGACCAGGGACGAATCGACGTGGCAAGCACGGCATTGCCGGTTGTGGGGCCGAACCAGGACCGATCCGAGAGTCAGGCGCCGGCGTCCTTGCAAGCCGGGGGAGCCACCCCGACACGTGGTGGAGATCCGTTCATCTGGCAGCAACTCCGCTGGATTCTCACCCACGGCATGTGGCTTTGACCTGCTCGGTCGTCGGGGGCAGAGCCCGCTGATTGCTCCCGAGTGGGCGACTCCGCTCATCAGCCCATACTCGATTCAAATTGACTTTTCTGGGGCTCAACTCCATCATGGAGAGAACCAGAGGCCATAACCTGGGGGTGAGCGCATGACGGACTCCGAGGACGACCGTATCGGCGCCTCAGCTCCTCTCCTCCAGGTACTGCCTGCTTTGGTTCCGGGAATCACCCGCCCGCCGCAACCTCTGACCTCGTTTGTTGATCGTGAAATCGAATCGGCAATGGTCGCCTCACTCCTCGGCCAGGATGGCGTCCGCCTTGTCACCCTGACCGGCGCCGGCGGCGTCGGCAAGACCCGGCTCGCGCTCTGCGTCGCGGACGAAGTGGCTAGCGCTTTCCCCGATGGCGTCAGCTACGTTCCTCTGGGCGCGGTGACCGATCCCAATCAAGTCCTGCCGGCCATCTCCCGGTCGATAGGCATTCCCGTCGAGGAGCCTGCTGAGGCCCTGGAGCGGCTGGCGCGCGCGCTGCGGAGTCGGCGGTTGCTGTTGGTGCTCGACAACGTCGAGCAAGTGCGCACCGGCGGCCCCGCTCTCGCTTACTTGCTCATCACCTGCCCAGACTTGCGCATGCTGACGACCAGCCGGACACGGCTTCGCGTCTCCGGCGAGCATGTCGTTGCCGTGCCGCCGCTGGAACTTCCTGATACAGGCCGGTCTGCCACGCCCGAGCAGCTCAGCAACGTTGCTGCCGTCCGTCTTTTTGTCGAGCGCGCGCGTGCCGTCGACCCGAGCTTCGCGCTGACCGCGGAGAACGATGTCGCCGTCGCCGAGATTTGCCGGCGCCTCGACGGGCTGCCGCTGGCCATCGAATTGGCCGCGGCCAGGGTCGCCACCCTGCCGCCGCGGGCGTTGCTGGCTCGCCTCGAGCAGCGGCTGCCCATGCTCAAAGGCGGTCCACATGATGCGCCGGCACGGCACCGTACCCTCCAGGATACGATCGGCTGGAGCTATGCGTTGCTCGATGCCGATGAACGACGTCTCTTCACGCGGTTGGCGGTCTTCGTCGGCGACTTCTCGCTCGAAGCCGTGGAAGCGGTCCTCAGTTTTCCGCTCCCGGCATCCAGCCCCGGCGAGGCTCCGTTACCAGAAAGCGTTCCCTCTGTCATCGACCTCATCTTTTCGCTCGTGGAGCACAGCCTGCTGGAAGCCAACAGGGAGCATGACGCCGTCGGTGACCCGCGCTTCGTCCTGATGGAGACGATCCGCGAGTATGCGCTGACTCGCCTGGGGCAGAGCGGCGAGGAGGCGGAGTGCCGCTGGCGCCATGCCGGGTACTTCCGGGAGTTGGTCGATTTCGCCGAACCCGAGCTGACCGGTCCGAAGCAGAGGGCGTGGCTCGACCGGCTGGAACTGGACGCGGCAAACCTGCGGGCGGCGATGTCATGGGCGATTTCGGTCGGCGATGCAGACCTGAGTCTCGATCTGGCGGGCGGGCTCTTCCTGTTCTGGTTGAAGCGCGGTCGCGTCGCCGAAGGACAGGCCTGGCTTGAGCGCGCACTGGCCCTGCCTGAGGGCGGGCCGTCGCCCGCGCGCGTCAGGGCGCTGGTGGCGTCGCTCGGCCTCGCCGGACCGACGGCAGACATCGACCTGACCCACGAGGGGCTGACGTTGGCGCGGCAAATCGGCGACATGTCCGGCGTGGCCAAGGCGCTGCACCACATCGGCGCGGCCACGCTGGCGAAGCGGCCCGCGGATGCGATGAACCTCTTCGAGCAGGCGCTGGACCACTATGACGACGACCGAGACCACGCCTGGCGAGCGATGACATTGACGCTCCTCGGTCTGGCGGCCCATCGGGTGGGGGATACCGCGCGCGCCGAGGCGACGCTCGAAGAGGCGATTACGCTGAGCGCTCAACACGGCGGCGCCTGGGAACAGGGACTGGCGCTCAACGGGCTCGCGTCCGTCGTTCGGTCCAGGGGTGAGCCTGCCCAAGCAGCCGGTCTCTATGCTGAGAGCCTGCACGTGGCCGAAAGACTCGGGGACGCGGCCGTCGCGACCGAAGCGATGATCGGGTTCGCGGGCGTGCTCGCCGATTCGAACCGGGCAGATGAGGCGGCCCGGCTGTTCGGCGCCGCGGAGGCGCTCAACGAGGCGATGGGCCTCTCGGGGGAGCACCTGGCCGCCCCTCACCAATATCACCGCGACGTCTCGGGTGTGCGAGAGCGTCTCGGAGATGAGGCATTCGACACCATCTGGGCGCAGGGGAGGGCGATGCCTGCCCACGAGCTGCTCCGTGCCGCCCGGGCCGCGGTCGAGCGCAGTGCCGGACCTCGGACGCGCACCCGAGGCGCCGCCTTCGATCGGGGCCCGGTGCTGACGCCCCGCGAGCGCGATGTCCTGCGCCTGCTGGCCGACCGCCTTTCCGACCGCGAGATCGGCTCGCTCCTCTTCATCGGCACGCGCACGGCCGAATTCCACGTCGCCAACATCATCGGCAAGCTGGGGGTGACCAACCGCCGTGAAGTCGCGGCCGTCGCCGCCCAACTTGGCCTCGTCTGAACCCGAGCATCAGGCCTACGTGCCAAGCCGCCGCACGTGCAACATGTTCGTCCGCCCCGAGACGTGCGTCATCGGCAGGGAGCCGGCGATGAGGGAGAACTCGCCGTCCGTGGCCGACCCATCCTCGACCATCTTCTTGCCCGCCACGCGGACCAATCCGCGAAGTTCTGGAGAGTTCTCCGAGCCGATCAACCCGAGATAGGGCGAATCGATCAGTTCCGGTCAGCGACAAGCTGTATCTCGACCGTCGCCATGCCGCGTTCGCGCCTATCCCTCGACCATGGCGCGCTCCAGGTCGTAGCTCCAGATCCAGTCGAACCGGGCGACGGGCGCCTCCGGGCTATCACGCAGGCGCGCGTTCCGCGCCCGGACCTCCGCCGCGTCTGTAAGGCGCACCATCCGGCCGGCATCGCGAGAGGCGGTTTGCACGGCGGCTGTGCGCTCTTGGCGACGGGTAGCGTACCCCTCGATGGCGCGCTGCGGGTCGTCGCGGTCCGCGGCGAGGCAGTGCGCCAGGACGAAGGCATCCTCGATGCTCTGACTCGCCCCTTGGGCCATGTACGGCAGCATCGGGTGTGCGGCGTCGCCCAGTAGCGTCACGCGCCCGCGCGTCCACGTTGTGAGCGGAGGCCGGTCGAACAACGCCCACTTGAACACCTGCTCGGTCTCCGCGATCAGTGCGCGCACCTGGGGATGCCACCCGGCGAAGAGTCTCAGCACCTCGTCGCGGTCGCCGCGCGCCGACCACGACTCCTCGTGCCAGTCGTCGTCGCTTTGCGTGTTGCCGACCCAGTTCAGGAGCCGCCCCGCCGAAACATAGAAACAGACGAATTGGGTGCGCGGCCCCCAGAACGAATGGTGGCGTACCTCCAGCCCGAGCTCGTGCCCGACCGCCGCGGATGCCACGCCGCGCCAGGAGATCTGGCGTGACCAGAGCGGCCGATCCGGTCCCGCGACGTGTTCGCGGACGACCGAATGGATGCCGTCGGCGCCGATAAACAGATCGCCAGCCGCCTCGCGACCGTCAGCGAAGTGGATGTCGACCGCGGTTCGGTGCTGCTCGACGGCAACGCAGCGGGCGCCGAGGGTGATATGCTGATCGCCCAGGGCAGCGCGCAACGTGTCGTGCAGGTCCGCGCGGTGCAGGTGATAGAACGGCGCCCCCCAGCGGGCCACGGCCTCATCGGCGAGCGGCACCCGGCCCAGGAGCGCGCCGGTCTGCCAGTCGCGCGAGTCCATCGAGTGGGAAACGACACCGACGGTACGGAGCGCCTCGGCAAGTCCCAACCGATGCAGGACCTTGACGGCATTGGGACTGATGGCGACCCCCGCGCCCACCTCGCGCAGGACGCTGGCCTGCTCGTAAACGTGAGCGTCGAAGCCGGCCTGGCGCAACGCGAGGGCGGCGCTCAGACCGCCGATCCCGGCGCCGACGATGAGAACGCGCATGGCTTCTCCATTCTCATGTCATGTGGATGTTCGCATCGATGAACGGCGAAGCGATATTGGGGCCGATGGCTCAGTGAAACTGAGCCAACCAGTTTCCCGGCCATTTCGCCGGCAAGCTCGGAAATACCTGGTGATGAGGGCGGCAATGCGGCACCGTCACCCTGACGTCTGGCATCGCATCACCCCGTCAGGTTCCCAGCCGCCGCACGTGCAGCATATTCGTCCGCCCGGAGACATGCGTCATCGGCAGGGAGCCGGCGATGAGGGCGAACTCGCCGTCCGTGGCCAGCCCTTCTTCGACCATCTTCTTGCCCGCCACCCGGAAGAGGTGATCCGGGTTCTCCTCGATGGGCACCGCCGTGCCGCGGGTGCCCCAGATCAGGTTCAGCCGCCGCGCCGTGTCGATGTCGGCGGCCGCGCCGATGATGGGCGGCTTGGGCCGGTACTTGGCCACCCGGCGCACCGAGGCGCCGGTCAGGGTGAAGACGACGATGTGCTGCACCGGGGCCTCGTCGGCCAGCTCGCGCGCGGCGCGGGCGATGGCGTCGGCGATGACGAGGGTTTCTTCCGACTGGTCGGGCAGGTGCTGGTCCGAGGCGCTGGTGCGGATCGGCCCGTCCCGCTCCGCCTCGCGGATGATGCGCCCCATCGTGCGCACCGCCTCGATCGGATACTGCCCGATGGCGGTTTCGGCCGAGAGCATCACCGCGTCGGTGCCATCCCAGACGGCGTTGGCGACGTCGCTGGTCTCGGCGCGGGTGGCCACCGGTTGGGTGATCATCGACTCCAACATCTGAGTGGCGGTGATGACCGGGATGGCGAACTCGTTGGCGACCTTGATGATCTCCTTCTGCGCCCGCGGCACCTGCTCCGGCGGCATCTGCACCCCGAGATCGCCGCGCGCCACCATGACCCCGTCCGCCGCGGCGGCGATGCCGCGCACGTTGCTCAGCGCGTCGGGCCGCTCGATCTTGGCGATCAGCCCCGGCGGCCGCTCGCTGTACCAGGCCGCCACGTCGCGGGCGAAGCGCAGATCCGCCGCGTCGGTGACGAAGGAGAGCCCGATGAAATCGACGCCCTGCTCGACGCCCCAGCGCAGATCTTCGCGGTCGACTTCCGTCAGCGCGCCCCCCTTGATGGCCGCGCCGGGGAGCGTCACCCCCTGCTTGCCGGGGATGTGCCCGCCGCGTCCGACCTGTGCCGTGGCGACGTTGCCCTTGACGCTTTCCACCAGCAGCTCGATGAGCCCATCGGAGATGAGGATGCGGCTGCCGGGGCCGATGACCTCGAAGAGCTTGGGATAATCGATGCCAATCCGCTCCGAGGTCATCGGTACCGGTTCGTTGACGACCTGGACGGTACCACCTCGGGCAAAGCCGATCTTCCCCTCGCCGTCGAGGGGACCGGTGCGGATTTTCAAACCGCGCAGATCGAACAGGATCGGCACCAGACGGCCGGTGGTCTCCGCCACGGCGCGCACATCCTCGACGAGGCGCGCTCGGCCTTCGGGCGATCCGTGGGCCGCGTTGATGCGCACCACGTCGAGCCCGGCCTCGAACATTTCGCGTAGCGTCTCCGGATTGCGCGACGCCGGCCCAAGTGTCGCTACGATCTTGACGCGGCGCTCGTCGTAGACGCCCAACGTGCTCCACCTCCGCGAGGCATGCGATCTCTCTCGTGGCGATGGTAGCAGGGCAAAGCGACAGCGCGGCGTTTCCGAATACTCCAACGATTGCTTTTTCAGGCACGATTTCACGGCGCGATGCCCAATCGGGAGCGGCCATTCTCCGCGTCTTGCTCACCGAACTTCCGCCCGAAGTGGCCCAGACCCTCGCTCGTATCCGAACAGGGGGGCCATATCTCCATGCGCAGGATATCGTCGCCTTTTTCAACCGGCAGAAGCTTTTGCCGTACCGCGAGGCGGGCTTCTATTGCGAATACATCGTGGAGACGCCGGGATCTCCAAACCGTGGACCGCGTAGACCTGTCGTCGGCGGCGAAGGCGCCGAGGTGTACTACACGGATGACCACTACCGAACGTTCCGATAGGTCGTCGAAGCCAATGACGAGCAGTGGGAATCGAACGCAACACCGAGGTGAATCGGCGTGGTCCGACCTGCGGAGATCCCTTCTGAGGGCGTTCCATTGGGCCTGTTCAGTTGCGCTTCGCACACAACCACTGCCATTTCTCGAGCGATGTCGGCCAGGGGTATTCGTCGTTGAATCACCTACGTTAGCTCGGAGTCTCACCGCTGAGGCAAAGGCCCAACGGCTGTTCGTGGCACGGGCCGTCATGGAACAACTAGCGAATCATGAGGAGTTCCTTGCCGGGGTCGCCCGTGCATTGCAGTTCCCTGACTACTTTGGTCACAACTGGGATGCGTTCGAAGAATGCATCCGCAATCTCGAATGGCTGCCGGCCCGGGGCTATGTTCTGGTATTGAACGGGTATGATCGGTTTGCTCGGAGCGATCCGAAGAACTGGAATATCGGGCTTGACATCCTCAAGGAAGCGGTCGGCACGTGGAGCCGAACCGAAACCCCCATGTATGTCCTGCTCCAGGGACCAGAAGATGCGGCGCCCGGCGTTCAAGAGCTCCGGTGCGTGCCGCAGGCAACGTCGCCGCGGCCGGCCGTCGGGTGTTGACCAGACCGACCTGATACACCGCTTTCGACAGCCTGCGACAGTCCGCGCCGGGCAACCGCATTCAGCCCGATTCGTCCGTACGCGGCGTCACCTGATACGCGCAGACATGCCCCCCATTGATGCGATGCGCGATCCGCGTCACCTCGGCATCGGGGAGGGCCGCCTGGAGGAAGGTCAGCTCGCTCGAGCAGGCGTGCCCGTAGCGGAGGGCGACGCCGAGTACGGCGCAGTTGTGCTCGGTGATGACGAAGCTGCCGTCATCGCGGAGAGAGAAGTCGGCCAGATAGCCGTCTTCGTCCAGGACCTGGGCGACGACGCGGACCTGCTCCGGGAAGGGGAGGCCGACGGTGCGCTCGCGGGTGCGCTGCAAGCGGCGTTGCGCGCGGCGCTCGAAGATGCGCTCCAGGAGCTCGGGATCCTCGTCGCTGACGTATTCCAGCAGTTCGTTCGTCAATTCGGCGTAGGCGCGGGGGAAGAGGGCGTCCCCGGCCGGAGTGAGGGCGAAAACGTGCTTGGGCCGGCCCGGACCGCCACGCGCGGCGTGGTGCCCCAGCAAGCCCGTCGCGCTCGAGTGCGGTCAGATGCTGGCGGGCGCCGCTGACGGTGACGCCAAGATCGGCGGCGATCGCCTCGGCCTCGGCTTCGCCATGGCGCTTGACGTGCTCCAGGATGCGGCGCCGGCTTTCGGGCAGGCTGGAGAGGGCCAGGTTCGATTGGAACGATGCGCTCATCGGCGTCCTCGGCTAGGCGGGCTCTTGGGCCCAGTATAGCGGAGTGGCCGACTAAAGCGAATAAAGATAGCGATATATTGCTTTATTCGCTCTCCGGGTGTATGGTGGGCGCCGGAGCCGAGCCACCGCCCTGGTGGCCATGAACGATGAGCGCCATGTCAGTCACGATCACACCCCGTTCGGCCGGCCAACGCCGGAGCGACACGCTGGAAATCCTGCGGCGAGGCGGCGATGCCTGGGTTGCCTCGGCGAATCCCGACGGCACGGCTCATCTGGTCGCTCTCTCCTACTCCTGGGACGGCGAGCGGCTGACCGTGGCCACAACCCCGCGGAGCAAGACCGGACGTAACCTGGCGCGGGTCGCGGTGGGCGAGGATGGCGCTTGACGAACCCCGGAACACGGTCATCATCGAGGGGCCGCTCGAGATGATCTCCATCGATGCCGACGACGCTCTCGCCGCCGCCCACGCCGCGGCCATCGGATTCGATTTCCGGCGCGAGTCCGCGACCTACGCCTTCTTTCGCCTGACCCCGCGGCGCATCCAGACCAAGCGCAGTCCGGAGGAAGAACGGGGCAAGACCATCATGCGCGACGGACGCTGGCTCGATGACTGACGCGCTGCGAGACAGATCGACAGGAAAGGTGACAGGTCATGAGCAAATTTTCACCGCAAGAGATCGCCTATCTGCAATCGCAGTTGCTGGGACGGCTGGCTACCGTTGGGGCCAACGGGAACCCGCACGTGGTCCCGGTCGGGTTTCGCTATAACCCGGATCTGGATACGATCGACATCGGCGGTCACGGTATCGCGCAGAGCAAGAAGTACCGCGACGTGGTCCGCTCCGGGCGCGCCGCGTTCGTCGTCGACGATCTGGTTTCGACCGATCCCTGGACGCCGCGGATGCTCACTGTGCGCGGGCGGGCTGAGCCTCTCTCCTCCGGCGGCCAGGAGATTCAGCCGTTTTTCGCCCCCGAGATCGTCCGTATCCATCCGGAGCGGATCATCAGCTTTGGTATCAATGCCGAGGGCTTCGACGCGGATGCCAGGTCAGCGGAATAGGGTGCAGGGGATGGATGATGGTCCGCGTTCACGGTGATTCGAGTCAGGAGAGCTCATGCCGACCCGTACCGCGGCTCAGCGCAGATCCGACACCCTGGTTGCCCTCCGGCAGCACCGCGACGTATGGGTTGCCTCGGCCGACGCCGCCGGTGCGGCGCACCTGATTCCGCTCTCCTACCTGTGGGATGGGGAGCGGCTGATCCTGGCCACGCCGGAGGCGAGCAGGACGGCGCGCAACCTGAGCCGCGTCGGAGCGGCGCGCGTGGCCTTGCCATCGCCGATGACGTCGTCATCATCGACGGGACGGTCGAGTGCGTCCCCATCGATGGGGCGGCAGACGTTGCGGATGACTTCGCGGCGGCGGCGGGGTTCGATCCCCGCGCCGAACCCGGAGTCTACGTCTATATCCGGATCACGCCATCGCGCATCCAGGCCTGGCGGGACGTGGCCGAGCTCGCCGGGCGGACAATCATGCGGGAGGGGCGGTGGCTCGATGACTGAGCGGACGCATACGCAGGAGCGCTCTTGATGCCGGTAGAAATTTCGGACGAATCGCGAACGGCGGAGGAAACGCGCTCCACGCGCGTGCTCTGGGCTGGCAATGGTCAAGGCGAGCTAAGCGGGACCAACGCGGACGCGGCGGGAGTCGACGAGTCGCCGTTTGGTCCCCGCCGGCTGGCGCTCACCATCGGGTTGATCCTCACCGTCGTCGGCGTCGGATTCGAGGCGCTGGCGGTGGCCACGGTCCTGCCCGCGGTGGTGGATGATCTGGGGGGGCTGCACCTCTACGGTTGGGCGTTTTCCGGCTTCTTGCTGACGCAGCTCGTCGGCGTCGTCATCGCCGGGCTGATGGCCGATTCGCGCGGGCCGGCGCTTCCGTTTGCCCTGAGCGTCCTGCTGTTTGCCGGCGGGCTGGTGGTTGGCGGGTTGGCGCCGTCGATGCCGATCCTGATCGCAGGCCGCGCCTTGCAGGGGTTCGGCGGCGGCGCCATCACCGCGCTGGCCTACGTCGCCATCGGGCGTGGCTACCCGGAGAGCGCCAGGCCGCGCATGCTGGCGCTCCTCTCCACCGCCTGGGTCGTGCCGGGCCTGGTCGGCCCGGCTCTGGCCGGGGTGATGGCCGAATCCCTCGGCTGGCGATCCATCTTCCTGGTGCTGGCGCCCCTGCCGTTGCTAACCGGGGCCCTTGCGCTGCCGTCGCTGCGGCGGATGGGGGCGGGCACGCCATCCCCCGCGGCGCGGGCACGGGTCGTCTACGCCATCGTCCTGGCCGCCGGCTCCGGGCTGGTGCTCACCGGTATCGCACTGACGAATCTCCCTGTAGCCCTGGCGGTGACCGGGATCGGACTGGCGCTGGCAATCCCGGCCATGCGCCGGCTCCTGCCCGAGGGAACCCTGCGCGCCACCCCCGGCATGCCGGCGACCGTCGCCACCATGGGGTTGGTCAACCTCGCCTTCTTCGGCGTCGACGCCTTCGTACCGCTGGCTCTCGTCGAGGTGCGCGGCACCTCCGTCGCCTTTGCCGGGCTGGCGCTGACCGCGGGCACCCTCGCCTGGTCAGGTGCGGCGTGGATCCAGGCGAGGACGGCGAACCGCATCTCGCGGCGGGTGATGAGCCGGGTCGGAATTGCCTTGCTGGGGGTCTCCTTCCTCGCCACTGCTTTGGCGCTGCTACCGGACTTCCCGGTGGAGGCCAGTATCCCGGCCTGGGGATTGGCGGGTCTGGCGATGGGGCTGGCGTACACGACCCTCTCCCTGGCGATTCTGGAGCAGGCCGAACCCGGTCAGGAGGGCGATGCCTCCGCCTCGCTGCAGCTCGCCAGCGTGCTCGGGGCGGGACTCGGCGCGGGGCTCGGCGGCGCATTGATCGCGCTGCTTCAGGCGCGCGGCGAACCACTGGTGCAGGCGCTGGTGCTGCAAGGCGGCTTGATGCTCGGGGTCGTGGTCCTGGCGATGCTGACCGCGGCCGGGCTCCCCGGCCGCACGCACCAGATCGCCGATTGAGCGAGCACGAGCACAGGCCATGGCGATCGACACGGCAGCCTACCTCGCCCGTATTGAGTATCACGGGCCTGTCGCCCCGACCGTGTCAACGCTGCGCGCGCTGCACCTTGCCCATCTCCTGACCGTCCCATTCGAGAATCTGGACATCCATCTGGGACGCCCCATCGTGCTCGACGAGGGGCGTCTGTTCGCCAAGATCGTCCGCCAGCGGCGGGGCGGATTCTGCTACGAGTTGAACGGGCTCTTCGCGGCACTGCTGCGCGAGCTGGGCTTCGAAGTCGCCATGCTCGCCGCGCAATTTCCCCGCGCCGACGATGCTCCCGCGCCGGAAGTGGATCACCTCGTTCTCCTTGTCCGCGCGGCCGACAGCAACGAAACCCTCCTGGCCGATGTCGGCGCCGGACGGACCTCATTCGCCGAACCACTGCTGACGACGACCACCGCGGCCCAGCCACGACCGGCATCAAGGGCCAGTTTCCGGCTCATCCCCGAGGGGGACCGGCATCGCCTGCAGCGGCGTGAACCAGGCGGGGAATGGGAACCCGAGTATCTCGTGGCGTGGCAGCCACGGATCCTGTCAGACTTCGAGCCGGGGTGTCTGTTTCATCAGACATCCCCTCAGTCCCATTTCCCGCGGGGACGAGTTTGCACCCGGCTGACCCCAACCGGCCGGGTCACGCTCAGCGAGCGGCGGCTGATCACGACGACCGAGGGTGTCCGCTCGGAGCGGGAGATGTCGGACGAAGCGGCGTACGAGGAGACGCTGCACACGGTCTTCGGCATCGATCTCGCCAAAACTCACAAATCAGGAAGGTCGTCATGAGTGACAGCGGCGCCGATTGAGAGCGTCCGGTGCGCGTGCTCGGCATCGGCGGCAGCACCTGGGTGGCGTCGAAGAGTCGTGCGCTACAAGCCTCTTTCCCACCGCAGTGGGAGAGGGGGAGCTATCGCGTCCTCAGCGCCAAACCCTCACCCCAACCGCCGCCCTGGGGGCACCCGGCCCTGTGCGCAGGGAGAGGGGCTACGGGTGGCTGACCCGGCGCAAGT
Organism: uncultured Chloroflexia bacterium; assembly: GCA_963762985.1. GTDB lineage: Bacteria > Chloroflexota > Chloroflexia > Thermomicrobiales > UBA6265 > JACCXM01. Next base: position 760,252 of record CAVXMK010000014.1, on the reverse strand, counting down.
CAACGTCTCCCTTCGCCCCGTGCGCGGGGAGAAGGGCCGGGGATGAGGGGCGTTCGGGGCGGATCGGCCGCCGGTTTTCCGCATTCTTCCCCCTGTCAGATCGCAGCGGGAGGACTTGCGGCTAGGGCGGCTCTCAGTCCTCGATCGCCTGATAAACCGACGTCCAGAAGTCGCGCATCGTCCTGGGGTAGCCGGGCTCGTCCCAGACGCGCTGCGTCAAGACGATGCCTATCAGGTCTTCGGCCGGGTCGACGTACCACGACGTGCCGTAGCCGCCGTCCCACCCATAGCGGCCGGGCGTTTCCCAGATGTTGTCGCGCCGCGTGCTGATGGCCACGCCGAGACCCCAGCCGGTCTTGTCGAAGAACCCGGGGAAGAAATCATTGGCGGAGGCGGTCTTCACCTCTGCCGGGATCTGGTCGGTGGTCATCAGTTCGACCGACGGCCGCGCCAGGATGCGCTGGTCGCCGGAGACGCCGTGGTTGAGCATCATCTCGCCGAAGGCCAGCAAGTCGTCGACCGTCGAGACCAGACCGCTGGCTCCGGATTCGAAGACGGGAGGCTGCGCAAACCGGCTCTCCTCCCCGACGCTGTCGAACTCGCCGAATTCGCCGGTGGCGAAATCGGTCCAGTAAATGCCTGGCAAGCGGTCGAGTTTGGCCGCGGGCACGCTGAACCCCGTGTCCTTCATGCCCAGTGGGGTGAAGATCCGCTCTTGAAGGAAATCCCCCAGGCTCATACCCGTGGCGCGTGCGATCAGGACGCCGAGCATGTCGGAGCCGGTGTTGTAGAGCCATTTCTCGCCTGGCTGGTGGGCCAACGGCACGTCCTTGTACGCGGCCATGAAGTCGTCGGGCGTCAGCCCCGGCAACGCGGGGCCTGCGGCAACGAGGGCATCGATCAAGCGCTGCGCCAGGGGCGACTGGTCGGGTGGCGCGAAAATGGCCCCGTACCCGAGTTGGAACGTCATCACGTCGCGCAGCGTGATCGGGCGGTTGGCGGGGACGGTGTCGTCCAGCGGCGCGTCGATAGCGCGCAGTACCTGGCGGTCGGCCAACTCCGGCAGCAATTCGTCCACCGGATCGTCCAGGCGCAACACGCACTCTTCGACGAGGATCATGGCCGCCGCCGCCGTGATCGGTTTGGTGACCGAGGCGATGCGGAAGATCGTGTCCCGCCGCATCGGTTCACTGCCATCGAAGACGGTCGTGCCGATCGCATCGGCGTGGATCTCTCCCCGCCGGCTGACCAACATCGTCAAACCCGGAATCTGCCCGCTTGCGACGTGACCGGCCATCACGTCGTGGATGCGCTGCAACCGGGCTGGGGAAAACCCGCCGCTCATGGTCTGAACCCTCCCGTTCGTCACCGCGTCGACCGATCGATCGTCTTGTGACCGAGCAGCAACCGGACTTGCCGGCCCGCTGGCCAATGCCATGGCCGTTGGAATGGCAAGTCCAGCGGTCGCTCCGCGCAGCACGTCGCGGCGGTTGAGACCGGTGGCTGGTTGGTCGAGAATCGTCATCGTTCGCACTCCTCCGCGAGTGGCCGCACTTCGATACTGCCTGTGCGGGCTTCCGGCATCCTGGCAGCCAGCCGGATGGCCTCGTTCAAGTCCCGGGCTTCGATCAGGCAGACCCCTGTGAGGTGCTCTTTCGTCTCGGCGAAGGGACCTCCAGCAATCGACACTTCGCTATGGCGCACGCGCACCGTGACGGCCGACAGCACGGGTTGCAGCGCCGTAGACGCCAGGAGGTAGCCGTTCTGGCGCAGATCCTCCCGAAACTGGAGCGCCTCCCCGGTGCAGTGGCATGGGCATGCAGCAAGCGTGCCCGCCGTCGTCTCCTCCTGGTAGACCAGGCACGCGTACTGCATCGTCTCCTCCGCCACCGCCTTCGCTCGACCGTCTTGCGAGTTAGTCGTTGGGCAACGCCCAGAATCGACAACAGCGCCCCGCGGAATCGAAAAGCCCCTCTCCCATCGCGATGGGAGAGGGGTTGGGGTGAGGGTCGTTTGGAGAGGCTGGGTCCAGAACCCGGCAGCGCTCTACTCTTCCGGCAACCCCGTCAGTTCCACCACCGGCCGGATCTCCACGGTGCCATCACGAGCGCCGGGGATGCGCGCGGCGATGTCGATGGCCTGGTCGAGATGCTCGACATCGACCAGGTAGTACCCGCCGAGTTGCTCATGCGTCTCGGCGAACGGCCCGTCGGTCACCATCCGCTTGCCGTCGCGCACGCGGACGCTGGTGGCACTGGCCGTCGGGCGCAGCGGGGAGGCGCCCAGATATTGCCCCCTGGCGGCGATGTCGTTCGCCAGTTGGGTCGATTCGCCGTAGCAGGCCTGCCGCGCGGCATCGCTCAGCGCCAGCTCGTCCTGGTAGATCAGGAGCATGTATTTCATGGGGATTGCCTCCTTGGCCGCCGTGTCGCGTGTAGGGGCGCTGCTTGCTGCGCCCGTGGCCCGGAGGGCCACAACGGGTCATGGGGCGCTGATTGTCGGCCTGCGGCCGACGGGCGCGGCAAGCAGCGCCTCTACGATCGTGCGTGCTGAAGGCGTCGCTATCCACCGGCCATCGCCCCGATGACGAGAAACGGTTCTTCTCCCTTCGCCACCGCCTCGGGCAGCGGCGCATCCGGCGATTCGTGAGAAAGATCCTGCTTGCCGGCGAAGAAGCGCACCAGGGGCCGCCGCTGCTGGGTGGCCATGTCCCGGATCGTGCCGCGCAGTGTCGGGTACGCGGCCTCGAGGGCGTCGAGGACCGTGCGCTGTGTCACCGGGGCGGCGACGTCGAGCTCGACGATCCGCTCGGAGCGAGCCAGCGTGCGCAGGTGCTGCGGCAACATCACTTGGACCTGGATCATGGCAGGGTCTGCACCTCCACCGAAAGCACCGACGGCAGATCGCGCACGATCGGCGCCCAGGTGTCCCCGGCGTCGTTCGAGGCGTAGACCTGTCCGCCCGTGGTGCCGACATAGATACCGCACTCGTCGAGCTTATCGACGGCCATGGCGTCGCGCAGGACGTTGACGTAGCAATCGTTCTGCGGCAACCCGTCGGTGAGGGCTTCCCACTCGTTGCCGCCGCTGCGGCTGCGGTAGACGCGCAACTTGCCTTCGGGCGGGTAATGCTCGGAATCGCTCTTGATGGGAACGACGTAGACTGTGTCCGGGTCGTGGGCATGGACGGCGATCGGGAACCCGAAATCGCTCGGCAGGTTTCCGCTGACCTCGTGCCACATCCCGCCCGCGTCGTCGGTGCGCATCACGTCCCAGTGCTTCTGCATGAAGAGGACGCCCGGCCGGTCGGGGTGCATGGCGATGCTGTGTACGCAGTGGCCGACATCGGCATCCGGGTCGGGCAGCTCGTACTCCGAGCGGAGCCCCTTGTTGATCGGGATCCAGGTCGTCCCGCCGTCGTCGGTGCGGAAGGCGCCCGCCGCGGAGATGGCGACGAACATGCGGTTTTCGTCGTTGGGATCGAGGACGATGGTGTGCAGGCACATGCCGCCCGCGCCCGGTTGCCAGAGATTGCCCTTCACCTCGCGCAACCCGGGGAGCTCCTCCCAGGTCTGGCCGGCGTCAGTCGAGCGGAACAGCGCCGCATCCTCCACCCCGGCGTAGACCGTATCGGGGTCAGTCAGCGACGGCTCCAGGTGCCAGACCCGATTGAACTCCCACGGGTGCTGAGTGCCGTCGTACCACTGATGCGTCCCGGGATCGCCGATGTAGGAGAACTCGTTGCCGACCGGCTCCCAGGTGTGGCCGCCGTCGTCGGAGCGTTGCATCGTCTGCCCGAACCAGCCGCTGGTCTGCGAGGCGATAGAGCCGGTTCGGGTCCACCGGCGACCCCTTGAGGTGGTACATCTCCCAGCCCGCGAAGTGGGGGCCGCAGACCTGCCACTTCTCGCGCTTGCCGTCCGAGGTCAAGATGAACGCGCCCTTGCGCGTGCCAACGAGAACGCGTACCCCGCTCACTCGTGACTCCTTCCTGATCCGTGCCCTACCGCCGACGGTCATCCGCGGGGCTCGTGGTCTTGTCGAACGGGCGGGTCGCGAATCGACAACGCGGGCCGACAAGATTTGAGGCGAAGTATAGCGGGGGTGTACGTACAGGACAAATGTTCGTTGCCAAGGGCGAGCGGTCAGCCACGACCCCGTTCCGCGGTGTGCTCCAGAATGGCCGGGACAACGCGGTCCCAAACCGGCGGCGGCAATTCGTGGCCCGTTCGCTCCAGCACGAGCAGCCGCGCGCCGGGAATTTCCTGGGCCAGGGCTTCGGCGTGGCCGAGGGGAAACACCGGATCGCGATCGCCGTGGATCACCAGCGTGGGGGCAGCGATCTCTCCCAGGCGGTCCCGCACGGGCTCGCCGGTGTCCATGACGAAATGGTTGATCTGACTCGACGCGACGTTGACGGTGCGGGCGAAGTCGAGACGGAGAGCGTCGCGCATCCTTGCCTCGTCAAAGTGGCCCGACCCCGCGGAGAAGACCCGCAAGAGCCCGAGGAAGTGGTCGACGACGGCCTCGCGATCGGGCCAGTCAGGCGGGGCTGTTCCGCCCACGTAGGCAAGAAATTGCGGGGACATAGGTGGGAGTCCGGGGCCGCCGGGACTGGCCCCGATCAGGGTGAGGGATGCCACCCGCGCGGGATGGTCAGCGCCGCCAGCATCGCGATCCCGCCGCCCATCGACCGCCCCACCAGATGCGCATTGTCCAGACCGAAAACGTCGAGCAATCCGACCGCATCGCCGGTTAGATCATGCAGCGTGTATGGAGGTTCCCCGGGTGGGTAACTCACCGAGCGGCCGGTGTCACGATGATCGTAGCGGATGACGAAGCGTCCTCCCGCCGCGAGGCGCCGGCAGAACGCGTCTTCCCACCCGAGCATGGAGGTCATCGCACCGTGGATGAGCAGGATCGCGGGGTCATCTGTGTCGCCGAACGACTGCGCGCAGATATCGACCCCGTTGGCTTCGACCAGGGTTTCGTTGGGCAACGCCCGCCGCGTACCGCGAATCGCCGCTGTCATCGGTTACGCCCCCTCGGGTACCGGCGCGGACAGAAACGCCTCGACCATCGGTAGCCAGACGCCGGTCTTCTCGGTGACCATCGTGACATGCGTGGTGCCCGGCAAGATGGCCAGTTGCGACGTCGGCAGCCCGACTGTGTCGCCCGGCACACCGCCGCCGACGAGCCGGAACATCTCTACCGCGTGCTCCGGGCGCATCACGTCGGAATCGCCCTGGATGAGTTGGACCGGGGTGGTGATCTCCGACAGATCCTCCTGCCAGTTGAACGCCGTACCGTCGAACTCAACCAGCTTCTCGACCAGCCGAGGGAAGTTGTCCGGATCGGGGGCGTTGCGACGATAGGCCTCGTCGAAGATCGAGCCGGCGAAGACCTCGGGCGTGATTTGCGCGATCCCCTCCAGCACCTCCGGGTAGTAGGCGTCCAGGCGGGAGAAGGCGGACAGGGCGACGAGCTTGCGCACGTGTTCCGGGTGGCGGATGGCGACCTGCAACCCGGTGCTGCCGCCCATGCTGTACCCAACGATGTCGGCTTGCGCGATGCCGAGGTGGTCCAGCAGGCCAGCGACGTCGTCGGCGAACTGTTCGTAGCTGAAGGGGCGGTCGTCGATGTCGGCGGTGTGCCCGTGGCCCTGCAACTCGACGGCGATGACCTGGTGGCTCGCCGCGAGTCCGGCCAAGATTGGCCCCCACATGTCGATCGTGGCGTAGGCGCCGTGTAGCAGCACCAGCGGTTCGCCGCTGCCGTGGATCTCGTAGTACATCTGGAGGTCGTTGACAGGGGCGTACCCGGTCTGGGGGCCAGATTGGGTCATTTCCTCGCCTTCCGTTGCTGGCGTTCCCTTGTCGGTTTCCGTCTGGGCGAATGTCAGCCCCGCCGTGGCCAGAGATGCTCCGGCGACCGCGGTCATCGTCACAAACGTCCTTCTCTGCACGATCACTCTCCTTGCCGATTGTTGCCGCGCCTCACGACGGGCGCGCGTCATCGCCTCCACACCAAATAGTCGATCTGGACCTGGCTCTATCGACACGCCCAAAGCCCGTTGCCATCGCTGCGGGCCGCAACTACCATGCCGGGGTGAGCCTCTTGTCATTCGTGCAGCGCCATCTCCCGCCACCACCCGCCCGCATCCTCGAGATCGGTTGCGGACGGACCGGCGAACTCGCCTACGCTCTGGCGGCAGCGGGGTACGAGGTCGTCGCCGTCGATCCGGTCGCTCCCGAGGGACCGCTCTTTCGCCGCATCCCGTTCGAAGAATTCGCCGAGCCAGGTCCGTTCGAGGCGGTGGTTTCGTCGCTGGCGATGCACCACCTCGCGGACCTGACGCGAACCGCCGACAGGGTGGCTGATCTGCTCGCGCCCGGCGGACGGCTCATCCTGGAGGAGTGGGACCGCGAGGCGCTGCGTGACGAGGCGACGGCGCGGTGGTACTTCCACCAACGGCAGGCCGCCGAAATCATCGACCCGCCCACGGACCATGAGCCGCTTCCGCCCGACTTCGGAATCGTGGCGCGACTCTTGGCTGGCCGAGCACCCCGATCTGCATGGGTACTCGGCCATGCGCGCCCAGCTCATGGCGCCGTTCCGCGAACGGTTCTTTACCCGGATGCCGTACCTCTATCGCTATGGACTCCATCCGGCGCTCGAACCGCTGGAGCGGGCGTTGATCGAGGAGGGCGCCATTCAGGACGCCGGGTTCCGCTGGGTCGGGGAGCGTGCCGCGGAGTTATGAGCGGCTTCCACGCTTCGTGTCATGCTGAGCGAAGCGAAGCATCTCGGCTCATCGCTGACCCTGTCCGCTAGGACGAGATGCTTCGGCTTCGCCTTCAGCATGACACGAAGTTCGCACGCCGCTGTAGAGCCGGGATGCTTCACGTCATTCACGAGCAGCCTGCCACGGCGCTTCCGATCACTCCCCCTCGGGCAGCGGCGCATCCAGAAACTCGGTGATCATCGGCAGCAGCCACTCGGGGCGCTGCACCAAAGTGATGTGGGTGGTGCCGGGAAGGATGGCCAACTGCGACGCGGGCAGACCAACCATGTCGCCGGGCACGCCCCCGCCGAACATGCGGAAAACCTCCACCGCGTGCTCCGGGCGGACGATGTCGGAATCGCCGGCGATGATGAGGGCGGGGGCCGTGATCGCCTCGATGTCATCCGCCGCCCATTCCTCTCCACTGGCGGCGAATGCCTTGATCTTTTCTACCAGCGCCGGCCAGTCGTCCGGGTTCGGCGCGACCTCCGCGTACGCCTCCGCGAACGGCGAGCCGGTCAGCATCTCGGGCTGGATCATCGCCATCCCCTCCAGGTGCCCAGGGTGGTAGCCGCTCTCGTCGACGATGAGCGTCATGAACACCACTTTGCGCACCAGCTCCGGGTAGCGGATGGCTAGCTCCAGCGAGATGCCGGCGCCGACGCTGTAGCCCACGAAATCGGCCTGCTCTACCCCGATCTCCTGCAGCAGCGCCGCCGTGTCATCCGCCATCTGCGCGGTCGACAGCGGCCGGTCGATGTCGCCAGTATGCCCATGGCCCTGCTGCTCGATGCCGATTACCTGCCGCGTCTCGGCCAGCCCCGGCAGGATGCCGGCGAAATCGACGTCAATGGTCGAGATACCTCCGTGTAGCAGCACCAGCGGCACGCCGCCCTCACCGTGGATCTCGTAGTACATCTGCAGCCCGTTGACGTCGGCGTACCCGGTCTTTGGGGTGGTGTCGGTCATCGTCGTCTCCTCTGCTACTGTCGGTGTGCCGGCGTCGGTCTGCGCGGTTGCCAGTGGTGGGACGGCCAGCGTCACGCCACTGGCCGCGATCGTTGCCAAGAATGTTCGCCTGTGCATCTCAGATTGCGTTCCTTCCGCTCTCCCATTCGCCGCGAACGGCGGCCGCACCAATACGTCGTTCCACGTGGTTCGGAATCGACATGGTCTTCATGCCCGTTGTGCGGAAAGGCGCGCGACCCGTCTTGTGGCCGGGACAACCGGGTTCCGTTTCAGCACCTCGATGATGACGCTCGTTTCCAGCAGCTCCTCGCCCAGGATGCCCAGAGCGGCGACGAACAGCCACGGGATGTGCCACATCCAGGCGATGGCGATGCCGGACAGGCAGAGCCCCACCACGCCGAGGCGAAATCCGCGCATCCACCCCAAGGCGTCTCGCTCGTGCAGCAGCCCGGCGCTGCCCGCGAACCCGAACCACAGTCCTTTCGCCAGTGATGTCAGTCCGACGAGAGCCAGCGCCGCGGCGGGGAAGGCACGCCACGGAGCATCGACGATGGTCGTCATGTCCACGATCGTTTCCTGTCCGAAAGAGCTCGTAGCACCATGGGCACGTTGCCCATGCCCCTACGATACGAGGAACCCCGGACCCGATCCATGACCTCTCAGATTATCGACGGCGGGCGCGATCCGCCCCGTTACCGCTGCCCAGCAAGACGGAGACCAAGTCCCACCAGGATGGCACCGGTGACACGCTCGAGGGCAAGGCGGACCGGAGGACGGGTGAGCCACGGCGCCAGCCGCCCCAAAGCGAGGATGTAGACGACGAACCAGATGGCCGCCATCGCGCAGAAGAGCGTCCCCAATGCGGCTGTCTGGGGGGTGACATCGGGGCCAGGCGTCACAAACTGCGGCAGGAAGGTCAGGAAGAACACCGCCATCTTGGGATTGGTCAGATTGTTGCCCAGCCCCAACAGGAAGGCGCGGCGCATTGCCATTCCGGTGCGGCCTGTCGCTGCGCCGTTGCTGACACGCTGGTCGCTTTGGCTCGCCCCGTGCCGGGTGGCCCACAACGTCTGCAATCCGACCACCACCAGGTAGGCGGCGCCGACGATTTTCACCAGCGTATAGGCCGTCGCCGAGGTGGCCAGGATCACCGAGAGCCCAGCGGTGGCCAGCGCGGTGTGCGTCAGGCCACCGGTGAATCCGCCGGCGAGGGTGACGAGGGCCGTGCGCCTCCCGTGCATGAGCACTTGCCGGGTGAAGAGCGCCATATCCACACCCGGAACCACGATGACAATGGAGCTGGCGACGATGAAGGCGGTGAGTTGGGCGAGGGGCATCACATCCTCCCGGCAACGAACTACTCCCGGCCCCGCGGGTGCGGTTTGGGTGAACGTGGCAACAGTCTTCCCCATCGTATGCGGGAATGCGGTCAGGAGAGGACCGCATGGGCGGCCAAAGCGCGGGCGCGCCCGGAGCTTGCGCGCCCTGTGTGGTGAGGCGTTAGCCGGTCCTGGGACGCGCCAGGTTGGTCAGCATGCCGACGATCACTACCGCGGCCACCGCGTGCATGACCATCAGCACCGCCGTCTGCCCGGCGGACGAACCCGGCACCGTCGGGATGTAGGTCAGGTCCGGGATCCACGAGAGAACCAGCACCACCGCGGCGAGGATGGCGAAGACGCGTGCGGGGTTGCTCGCGAAGCGCAGCAGCAGGGCGTAGATGATCACGGCCACGACCGCCGGCACGACCGTGAAGAGGATCGTCCCACTGGGGGTGGAAAGGACGACGAACTCCGGGTCGTAGGCGACGATCGCGCCGCCGATGAACCAGACGACGAGGTTGGCGACCACGGCCGCGATGACGGTCGCGATCCCGACGAGGGCGTAGCGGCCCCAATCGACGGAGCGCGAATGACCGGACGCGGTTGTTGTGTCGAACGATGACATGGTTGGCGCGACTCCTTGGCTCATGCCTGCTTGATGCGGGCTGCCAACGATAGCAAATGGATTTTCGATTTCGCCCGCCGGAGCGACTAGTCCGCCTGAATCACGGAGAGGATGTTGCCCGCGGGGTCCGTGAACCAGGCAATGGGCGGGCCCTCGGCGCGTTGGATGCCCTTTTCGTCTTGCTCCATGCCGGGATACCGCTCGAAGCGCACGCCGCGCGCGACAAGCGCATCGACGGCGGCATTGACGTCGTCAACCGGGAAGTTGAGGATGGTATAGGTGGCGGGGGTGTGGTCCTCCTTGGGATAGACGAGTGTGTCCCGCCCGCCGGCGAGATGCAAGGTCAATAGACCATTCTCCTCGGACGTCTTGATACCGAGGGTTTCGCCGTAGAACGCCCGGGCCTTTTCGAGATCGTCGACGGCGAATCCACTGAACGCCTTGCTTTTCTCGAACATCTGGGTTTCCTTTCTTGAGTTCAAAATGGATTCATGCAGGGCACTCGCAAGCGCGATGCCCGTTGCACCCAATAGTCGTTCGAACCCGAGTGCTTTCGACAATCAGTGTCATGCGCACCTCGTGTCATGCTTCGCGTTGCTCAGCATCTCGGCTCATCGCCACCATGGGTGCGGCGAACGAGATTCTTCGGCTTCGCCTTCAGAATGACACGACTGTGGGACGCTGGTGTTGGGCGATCAACCCCGCCACCAATCAACGGCACGACGGAGTCAGGCAGGCGGCGATAGTCTCAAGTTGATAGCTGCATAAGTGATTGCCACTAGCCGACCCTACCTCACGCGTGGGTGATTTGCGCCGATACGGCCTTCCATGATCCATCAACTCTGGCGTATGCGTCGGTGTAGCGGCTGGTTCCGGTGGTGCCGTCCAGGCGGGTGAAGGATCCCATGCCGTGGACGAGGGCCACGTCGCCGAAGATGCGGATGCGCGCCTCCTGAAGCTGGTACGACTGGACACCCGGACCTTCCGCCGTCTGCCGCAGGAATTGGGCTTTGTCGAGCAATGCCCCGTTCGACTCGATGCAGATGAAGTCGTTGGTCAGGTGCTGGTCGTACCAGGCGACGTCCGCGCTCATGAACGAATCGACGTAGCGCTGGTTCAACTCCTGGAGCACGGATTCGTCTGACATCTGCGTTTCCTCCGTTCGTTGGCTCGTGTTCTAGGAGGCGGTAGCCAGCGGCGAATAGTCGCGGAGGATCGCCGGATCAGGCTGCCCGCTGCGCTTGCTCGCTGTCCTGGTGGACGGCGCGCATCGGGTCGGCTAGCGACGCCCAGAGGTGCATGACGGCGTAGGCGCGCCATGGCCGCCAGGCATCGGCACGAGCCAGCGCCTCGGCCGGCGTCGGCCGTTGCCCGGTCAGTTCCGCCATGGCCCGCAGGAGACCGGCGTCTGCGCTGGGGAAGGCATCGGGCTCGCGCAGGGCGCGCAGAGCGACGTACTGCGCCGTCCAGTTGCCGATGCCGGGCAGCGATCGCAGCGCGCTCACCGCCCCTCCGAGGTCCCGATACGGTCCCAGCAGTGCCGGATCGACGGCCACGGCCGCGGCGAGCCCTGTGACGGCTGTCGCTCGCGCCCCTGGCATCAGCCCGAGGCCCGCCACCTCGGCACTGGCCAACTGGTCAGGCCGCGGAAACAGGTGGGTCAGCCCCAGCGCCCCGGCGGCCGGGTCGTCGCATTCGGTCCCGAACGCCGCGACGATCCGCCCCGCGATGCTCGTCGCCACGGGCACGGAAATTTGCTGGCCGAGGATGGCCCTGGCCGCCAGCTCGAAGTTGTCCCAGGCGCCCGGCGCGCGCAAACCGGGCCGGGCCGCAACGAGCGGCGCCAGGAGTGGATCCCGCGCCAGGTGGGCATCGATGAGGGTAGGGTCGGCGCCGAGATCGAACACCCGGCGCACGCGCGCGATGATGCGCGGCAGGGCGTCCAGTCGTGGGAAGCGCACCGTGGCCCGCAGGGTGTTCAGGTCCCCGGGCGCCACCACCAGCGTTCCAGAGCAACCGTCGATGGCAAACGTCCGCGCGTACTGGCCGCTCGCGACGGACTCCACGCCGGGGATTGCCCGCGCACCGAGAAACGCCAGCATGGCGTCCCAGTCGAACGGCGTGCGGTAGGGGAGTCGGACCGTGACCGCGCCGGTCTCGATCGTCTCCGCCCCCCGCGCTCGGCGCAGGGCGGCGGGCGCCCGCCCGAACAGTTGGCGAAACGTCTCGTTGAAACGGCGCACACTGCCGAATCCGGATGCCAGCGCCACCTCGGTCATGGTCAGGTGCGTGTCGTGGATGAGCTGCTTGGCCAGCAGCACGCGGCGAGTCTGCGCCACAGCTACCGGGGTCGCCTCGAGGTGTTGCTGGAACAGCCGTCTCAACTGGCGGCCGCCGACCCCGAGGCTTGCGGCCAGATCCTCGACACTCCCGTGGTCGAGGGCGCCGGTCTCGATCAGGGCCAGCGCCCGCGCCACGGTGTCAGATGTCCCGTGCCAGGCCGCGGTGTCGGGCGAGAGCTCCGGCCGGCAGCGCAAGCAGGGCCGGAAGCCCGCCGCCTGCGCCGCCGCGGCGGAGAAGTAGAAGCTGACGTTCTCCCGCTTCGGCGAGCGCGCGGGGCAGATCGGCCGGCAGTAAATGCCGGTGGTGTGGACCCCGACGAACACCCGCCCATCGAAGCGGGCGTCGCGGGCGGCGAAGGCGCGGTAGCACGCGTCGGCGTCGAGTTCCATACCGGCAGCATAGCCGTGGCGCCTGCCCGCGTCTCGCGGTTTTCGGACGCGATCGGCGATCGGTTCGCGACAACCGCGGTCTACTCCGTCGCCGGCACGTACGTGAGATACAGGACCCCCGTGTCGAATGTCCGCGAATCGGCCAGCTTCAGGGGCTGCTGGTCGTATCCCTCCGGGAATAGGCGCTTCTTGCCGCTACCGACCACGATGGGGTGCACCAGCATGCGCAGCTCATCGAGCAGCCCCTCGCGCAGCAGGGAGCGAACCAGAGTTCCGCTGCCGGTGATGGAGATGTTTTTGCCCGGCTGCTCCTTCAGCTTCTGCAACTCCGCGACGGCGTTCTTGCCGTCGATCAGCGTCGTGTTTTGCCAATCGGCCGAGTCGAGCGTGGACGATACGACGTACTTGGGCGTCTCGTTCATGTAGGCCGCGATGTCCATCTCCTCTGGAGACTGCTGGGGCCAGTAGCTGGCGAACTCCTCATACGTCACCCGCCCCAGCAACATGGCATCCGCCGCCTTCATCTGCTCGTCGACCGCCTGCCCCATCGCGTCATCGAAATATGGGAAATGCCATTGGTCCGGCGCCTCGTAGACGCCGTCCAGCGAGATGAACAACCCGGCGACGATCTTTCTCATGGTGAATTCCTCCGACTTTTCGCGGAGCCCCGCGGCTCCTCTGCATCATCGACGTTCGGCGGCTCCAAAATCGACATCGTCCCGGTCACGCGCCGACGCATGGTGACGATAGAATGCGCCAGCGACCAGGCAACGAAAAGCCCCTCTCCCTGCGCGCACTTGCAGGGAGAGGGGTTGGAGTGAGGGTCGTCCCTCGCACCAGCGCGCGTCAACCCAAAGGATGTCCTAGTTGCGGCGCACGCACCGGCCGTTGCGGCAGCGCCGTCGCCGCGGGCAATCGCTGTTGTTGCGGCAGTCGTTGCGCGCCGCGCTCGCAGCGGCCGTTGCGGCAGACTTCGCGGGCCGGGCACTGCTGATCCCGGGTGCATTCGCCGCAGTTGCCGTTGCGGCAGACCTCGCCAGTCGGGCAGTCTTCCGTGACGCGGCAGCGGTTGCAGTCGACTTGGTTGCGGCAGCGGCCGTTGCGGCACAACTCGAAACTGCGCGTCCAGTCGATGTTTCGGTTACACGTGTTCGTCGCTGTCCGATTCTCGGACGCAAATGGCGTCGTTGCCGGTGCCGCTGCAGATCAGGCCGGCATTGCAGCAGTCGTTGCCATTGCAGTTCGGGTTGCCACTCACATTGCGGCACGGCTGGCCACAGTTGGCGCGCTCAGTAGAGACCTGCGCGGCGACATCCCGGCCGAGCCCGATCCCCACGAGCCCGCCGGCGAACGCCTTCAGGGCAGCGCGCCGGTTGCGCTGCGCCCCGAAGCGGCGGGTCAGCGCGTCGAACGTCCTGGTATCCATGGCGAGGCTTTCTCCTTGGCAGTCTCAAGCACATTCGGGGCTCACTGGCCCCACAACGACGAGATGGAACGAGGGTGCGTCAACCGGTCGGCAGACATGCCGCAGTCCATCGCGGACGCAGATCGCATGCCACCAAGGGCGCTGGTCGCGCGCGCCCGAAGTTATGACGTGCGGGTAAGGCGGTCGGTTTCGCGAAAACTGGGCGAAATGGGCAGGTTCGAGATCGGCTGCTCTCGGAAGATGCGCCCTCCCGAAAGTGCATCCTCAGGAATGGGAGGATGCGGCGGCATCCCGCTCCTTTTGCGCCGCGACGAAGTTCCGCAGCACGGCGTTGATACGCCGCCGATAGTCGTCGCCTTGCGCTATGGAACCACTCGAGCACTTCGGCATCCAACCGGATCGTAAGCGGCTGAGGGAGACCCGGGATGCCGGGCTTGGAGGGTGCTCAAGTCGAACTCCCCTTCGTCCTCGTAGTCGATGGACGCCTCAAGCTCCTCTTCGGTCATGGCGTCGACGCGGGCCCAATCGGTTCGGCTTTCGCCACGCCGACGCATCTCGTCAATCTCGTCCGCCGTGTACTGCACGATACGCTCGGACTTCGCCATCGCGTGCTCTCCTCGCTGAAATGAATCTGGTCGCGTCGTTTCGTCGAGTCCAAACTACTGTAACGAAACGCTCGCCGATGATGCCGGTAGTCAAGAATCGCACTTCAGTCGGGTACGGGCTGCGCCTGGTGACCACTGGGACGTCCGATCAAACAGTGCCTGCGCATCGAGGAAGTCGATCCCGTGCTTACTCAAGTTGCTCTGGCGCTTGGCATCGTCCCACTGGAACTTCTCGCTGCCAAACTGCTCCAAGTGTAGCTCCGCAGAAATAGCGTTCGACCCGATCGCAGCAACCGCCGGGCCGCTCAATTACGCACTTGCCAGTTCCCTCAACCGCCGCTCCAGAAACCGTTGCTCCGGTCCCTGCTGAGTCAGCTCGAGCGCCCGCTCGTACGACGGCCGCGCCTCCTCGACGCGCCCCAGCCGCCGGCACAGGTCCGCACGCGCCGAGTGGGCCAGGTGGTAGTCGGCCAGGTCGCCGCGCTCCAGGATGGCGTCGACGAGCGCCAGACCCGCGGCGGGGCCGTCGCGCATGGCCACGGCCACCGCCCGGTTCAGCTCGACGATCGGCGAGGGCGTCATTTGCATGCAGCACGTCGTACAGCGCCACGATCTGCGCCCAGTCGGTGGCGGCGACGTCGGTTGCCTCGGCGTGGACCGCGGCGATCGCCGCCTGCACCGTGTACGGGCCGAAGCGGCGCGGAGGCGAGCGCGGCCTCGACCAGCGCGATCCCCTCCGCGATCTGCGTCCCGGTTCCAGCGGGAGCGGTCCTGATCTTCCAGCAGGATCAGGTCGCCGTCGCGCGTGGTGCGCGCCGCGCGGCGCGACTCGTGCAGCAGCATCAGCGCCAGCAGCCCCGCCACCTCGGGTTCCGGCAGCAATCCGTGGAGCAGGCGGGCCAGGCGGATCGCCTCGCCGGAGAGATCGGCGCGGGTCAGCGAATCGCCCGAGGAGGCGGAATAGCCCTCGTTGAAGACGAGGTAGACGACCTGCAGCACCGTGTCCAGCCGTTCCGGCAGCTCGGCCGGCCCCGGCACCTGGTAGGGGATGCCCGCGTCGCGGATCTTGGCCTTGGCGCGCACGATGCGCTGGGCCAGCGTCGGCGGCGCGGTGAGGAAGGCGCGGGCGATCTCCTCGGTGGTGAGCCCGCAAATCTCGCGCAACGTGAGCGCCACGCGCGCCTCCGGGGCCAGGGCCGGGTGGCAGCAGGTGAAGATCAGCCGCAGCCGGTCGTCCTCGAGGCCTTCGTCGTCGAGGGCGAGCTCCTCGACGGTCTCCGTCTCCATCTGCTCGGCGAGCGCGCCCAGCGAGGCGTCGAAGCGGGCGCGGCGGCGGATGCCGTCGATGGCCTTGAAACGGCCGGTCGAGACGAGCCAGGCGCGGGGATTGGCCGGGACGCCGTCGCGCGGCCACTGCTTCATCGCCGCCGCGAAGGCGTCGTGCAGCGCGTCCTCGGCGAGGTCGAAATCGCCCAGGAGGCGGATGAGGGTGGCGAAGATGCGGCGCGACTCGTCGCGGTAGACATCGGCGATGGTCTGCTGGATGTCGGCAACGGGGGCGTCGATCATGAGCGGCGGCTCCGCGAGGTGAAGACTCATCGGCCGAACCGTTGCACGGAACGCGCCATCGCCCGGGCCGCCTCGGCCTCGCGGTTCTTTGGCGCCGCCGAACGATTCGAGCGAGCCGAGCAGTCTGGCTGGAGATGCGGGCGATGTCGTCCACGGCGGCGTTGAAGGCGGCCTCGTTGGCGCGGGACGGTTTGGTGAAACCGCTGATCTTGCGCACGTACTGTAACGACGCGGCGCGAATCTCGTCGTCACCGACCGGTGGCTCGAAGTTGAATAACACCTTGATGTTGCGGCACATGCTCGCGGCTACTCCTCCGACGCACCCGACGCGTTCTCGTCGCCGATCGAAAAGTGTACTCCTCGCCAGGTGAACGTACAGGACAAATGTTCTTCCTTGCTCCAGTGTATCCCGGAATCAGGGCAGAATTTGACCTGATTTGCCTGCGCGACAACCTATTCGGAGGTACCCATCGGCTCGATGGCCAGCAGGCGCGGCCCGGGACCTTGCGCGCCGAGTGCGTCCCCGGGATTGAACAGGGTGCAGCGGTCGAGCGAGAGGCAGCCGCAGCCAATGCAGCCCGACAGATCGTCGCGTAATCGCATGAGTTGCTCGATGCGCCGGTCCAGATCGGTGCGCCACAGCGCCGACATCCGCTCCCAGTCCTCGCGGGTGGGCGTGCGGCCTTCGGGCAAGGTGTCGAGCGCGGCGCGAATATCGGCCAGCGGAATCCCGACCCGTTGCGACACCCGGATGAACGCCACCCGGCGCAACATCTCCCGCGGATAGCGACGCTGGTTCCCGGAGGTGCGCCGGCTGCGGATGAGGCCCTGCCGCTCGTAGAAATGCAGCGCCGAAACGGCGGTCCCGCTGCGCGCCGCAAGCTGGGCGGGGGTCAACTCGGTCGACGTTCCGACTGCTGCCATCCTCTGGTGATCCTGCTTCTTGACCTCAACATTAGTTGAGGTTGTAGTGTAGCCCTTGGAAGCTGGTTCAGACGAGCTGCACGGTCGAGTCGATCCGAAAGAGAAGGAACATGACGCCGGAAGTCACTGCCGCAACCGCCGTCCCCCGTGCCGAGTTTCGCGCCAACGAGCAACGCTGGAACGCCGAGGTGATCGCCGAATTCCGCGCCAACCGCGGCGAGGTCGCCGCTCCCTACCCCGACCCGCCCCCGATGCTGCTGCTGCACACCATCGGCGCGAAAAGCGGCAGGGAGCACATCGTCCCCATGCGCGGCCTGCCGGATGGCGACGCCTTCTACGTGTTCGGCTCGGCCCATGGCAGCGACCGTCATCCGGACTGGTACTACAACCTTCTCGCCCATCCCGACATCGTCATCGAGCTGGGGCAGGAGATCGTTCCCATGCATGCCACCGAGGTTCGCGGCGCGGAGCGTGACGCGATCTTCGCGCGCCACGCCGCCCGGTTCCCGACGTTCGCGGACTACGAGCAACGCTTGGCGCGCACCATCCCGGTGATCCGCCTCGACCGGTGCTCAGCCTGACCCATTGCCGGCGCGACGCCACGGCGAGCGGACCAATCAGCCTGGGCCTGGATGCTCAGGACAAGGAGACACGCAATGAACGAAGTAATCCTGGAGCAGGTCGAACGCGAGCTACTCGCCTGGCCCGGTGTCAACATGCAGGCGCACCCCGGCGGCCAGGGCCAGGGAGGATTCCAGGTTCCTCCCGCCACCGTGTTCCGATTCGGCCGGCGGGAGCTCGGGCACCTGCATCACACCGGAGAAGCGGACCTCCCCTTCCCGCGCAAGATCCACGACGAGTTGATCGCCGCCGGCCGCGCCCAGCCGCACGGCGCCGGGTTCGCCGGGGTCGTCACGTACATGATCCAAACCCCACAAGATGTGCCGGGTGCGGTGGCACTCTTCCGCATGAACTACGAGCGGGCCAGGGCCGCCGCGAAACCGTGAGTGCCCTGACCGGGGAACCGCTATTGTGACGGCCACGCGACGTTGCGTTCAGTCAGGGAGGACGGACCATGGCGACGACAGAAGCGAGCACCCGACAAGCGGCTGACCCCGCCAGCGAGGACCAGAACGGACACCTGATCCGGATCGGGCCGCGCGCGGACCTGCGGGGCGTTACCGTCGTGTCCGGCGGGAGGCACGGTATCGCGGTCTTTCCCTCGTCGGTCTCGGAGGCGGTCTACGCCGTCGACAACCGCTGCCCGCACATGGGGTTTCCGCTGCACAAGGGGAGCGTGGCCGATGGCATCCTCACCTGCCACTGGCACCACGCCCGCTTCGATCTCGAAAGCGGCGGCACGTTCGACCCCTGGGCCGACGACGTCCAGACCTACGCCACGCTCATCGAGGACGGGATCGTCTACGTCGATCCCCGCCCCCGCGGAAACCGCGCGGCGCACGCCAGGGCGCGCCTCCGGGATGGCCTGGAGCAAAACCTCGGTCTGGTCGTGGTCAAGAACGTCCTTACCCTGCACGAGGCCGACGTTCCGGCCAGCGAGATGCTGGCCATCGGCGGCCGGTTCGGCGCCACCTACCGGCGCGGTGGCTGGGCCTCCGGGCTGACGATCCTCACCGCGTTGGGGAACGTGCTGCCCGTGCTGCGGCCGGAGGATCGGACACTGGCCCTCTACCATGGTCTGGTCAACGTCGCCCGCGATTGCGCCGGGCAACCGCCCCGCTTTGCTCTCGACCCCCTGCCCACCCAGGACAGCCCCCTCCCCGCGGACCGATTGAAAGGCTGGTTCCGGCGCTTCATCGAGGTCCGCGATGCCGACGGCGCCGAGCGCACGCTGCTGACCGCCATCGACGGCTGGTTCGCCCCCGGAAACTCTCGCCGATATCCTGGCCAGCGCCGCGACCGACCATTACTTTCTCGACGGCGGGCACACCCTCGACTTCGTCAACAAGGCGTGCGAGCTGCTCGATCTGATCGGGTGGAACGAGGCAGCAACGATACTGCCGAGTCTCGTCCCCGGTCTCGCCATGGCGCGCCGATCCGAGGAGCTGAACGCCTGGCGACACCCGGTCGACCTGATCGCCCTGCTCGAACCGGAGTTCGGTCGTCTGCCCGCGCTGTTCGCCGCGGCCGGCGGCGACCCCGGCTGGATCGCCCCCGCATCGTTGACCGACACATTGCTTGGAGACGATCCGAGAGTCGATCGTGGCCGGGCTCACCGGGGCACTGGCGGCTGGAGCGCCCGTGACTGCGGTCAGCCGCGCCGTCAGCTACGCGGCGGCACTGCGGGTGGCCCGCTTCCACACCAGCAACGAGTTCTCCGACTGGATCACGGTGCTGCACACCTTCACGCACGCCAACGCCGTGCACCAACTTCTGCGCCGCGCCCCGTCGCCTGACCTGCTGCGCGGCGTCTACCACGCGGCGATGCGCCTCTATCTGGACCGCTTCCTCAATACCCCCGCCGCGCGGCTGCCCGAAGATCGGCCCGAGGCGCTGGCCGAGCTGCCGGACGAAGCCGATGCGTTGCTGGCGATGCTGCGCGATCTCCTCGACCGGGAGCAGCAAGTCCAGGCCGCCGGTCTCGTCGCCCATCGCTACCTCGCGCTCGGCCACGACCCGGCGCCGCTGATCGCCGAGCTGGGCCATGTGCTCTTGCGGGAGGACGGCGAGTTCCACTCCTACCAGATGCTGGAGGCAGGCGTGGCGCTGCAACGCGAACTGGCTCCCATCGACCAGCAAGCATCGGCCCGCGTCCTGGTCGCCGTGGCGCGCTACCTGGCGGCGCACGCCCCCACCAGCCGGGCCATGCTGCAAACGGCCAGAACCGCGCGCCGCCTGCACCGCGGCGACGATCTGGCCAGCCGAACCGGGCGAAGACGACGCGTGAGAAGGCAAGAGAGGTGAGGTCGATGATTTCGCCCGCAATCACTCGCGAACAGACCCTGTCTCCGCCCGAGGAGCGAGCGGCGCCTCAGATCGGCGGGCTCTTCGAGATGGTGCTGGAGGTGGCCGATCTCGCCGCATCGGAGCGCTTCTACCGGGAGGTCATCGGTCTCCCGGTTGCCGCACGTTGGAGAGACGAGCGGCCCGCCGTCTGGCTCGCCATGGGTCGGGAAGGTTTTCTTGGGCTCTGGCCGCCAGAAACCGGCGGCGCCGTCGCCATCCACGGCGGCCGTGGCGGCAGTCACGTCCACTTCGCGCTGCGCCTGCCCCTGGGCACCATTGACGCGGTGAAGGCGCGGCTGGCCGCGCTCGGCTGCACCACCGAGGAGCGCGACTTCGGCAACGGCAACCGCGCCCTTTACCTCAACGACCCCGACGGCAACGTGCTGGAGCTGACGGAGCGCGCCACACTGTGGGATGGCTCGCCCGCGACGAATTCCGAGTGACCGTGACGACGGGTTGCTGCCGCGGATCAGGGGGCGGTGCAGAAAACGGGGGCGGACTGCTCAGCGGTCGGGGCCGCGGCGCGGGTCGGCGACGTACTCGCCGACGCGCAGGGAGCGGACCAACTCCTTCCAGACCGCGTTGCAATGGGAGGCGTCCTCGGGCCAGAAGTCCATCGTGACGAAGGGCAGGATGTCGCGCGGCTGGGTCTCCCCGGGCGGCAGTCCCGCGACCCCGGGCAAAGAGATGGCGGGAGCGTGACTCCCGCTGTTCGATCTGGTCGATCTGACGGCGCTCGGTCCAGACGATCTCCAGGTCGGGCCGCAAGACGTGGGTGATCGGGTCCTGCGAGATGAAGTCATCCTCCTCCTCGACGTCGGCCAGCGGGTCGATGCGGTCGCGGCGGAGCAGGGCGCGGCTCCCCTTCCCGGCGCCCCGGCTTCGGCGGGCCTCCTCCCGGCCGCGGCCGGCGAGGGCGTCGGCGAGCATTGTGGCCAGCGGCAACCCGTCCCACTCCACCACCGGCGGCGGGAAGAAGATGCTGAGTTGGATGCGGGCGTTGTCGTCCGGCGGCGGCTTGTCGTGGATCTTGACCCCTTCGGCGTCGACCTGGACGACCCATGACTCGGGGATGTCGAAGCGAACGGCGCCCCGGTCGGCGACAAAGATCGTGTACCCCGGCTTGCAGCGCCAGCCGTGGTCCTCGTCAATCCGCAGGTCGCGCTTGGTCCACTTCGGCACGATCAACTCCCGGCGCCGGCGATCATCGATCAAGTCTACCGCGACCCAGGCGGCGGTTTCCTGCCGCCGTCAGGCATCGGGCCCGGTCGGCAGGGGTTCCTCGGGCTCTGGCCGGCGGAGATGTGCGGGGCAGTTGCCATCCGCGGTGGGCAGCATATCCACTACGCGCGGCAATTGCCTCAGGGCACGCTCGACGCGGTCAATGCGCAGCTGGCGGCGCTGGGGTACGACATCAATGAGTGAATTTCGGCTGCGGCAATCTCGCCGTCTACCTCGACGACCACGACGGCAATGTGCTGGAGTTCACCGAGCGTGCCACGCTGTGGAACGGGCAACAGGTGCGCCGGTGACGTTGGGACCACATAACGTGGCAGCAAATGAGCCAGAAAGTCGACGCGCGCCCTCAACCATCAATGCTAATCCTCGGCGAGTCATCCTTCTGGGTGTGTCCCGTGGCGCCACGTTGTGGAGAACTGGTCCCGATTTCCGAATCCATGACGGACGGAAACGTGTACTATTCCCCAAGGTTCACCGCGCAGAAGACAGCAGGCCTGATTGATGGGATCCCCCCCGTCTGGAACAGTCACCTTCCTCTTCACTGACATCGAAGGAAGCACCCGCCTTTGGGAGCAACTCCCAGAGTCGACGCCTGCGGCTCTGGCACGTCATCACACTTTGCTGCGGGATGCGATAAGCGAGAATCACGGCTTCCACTACAAGACGGTAGGCGATGGATTTCAGGTTGCGTTTCCCACAGCTGTCGATGCGCTTCGTGCCGCGGTTTCGGCCCAATGCAAGCTTTCTGCCGAAAAGTGGAGTGTTACTGGGCCGTTGCGGGTAGAATGGCCATCCATACCGGCGCCGCAGAGCCGTTGAACAACGATTACACCGCGAGTTGCCTGAACAGGCTTGCCCGATTGCTGGCAGCCGCACATGGCGGGCAGATCCTACTGACGCTGACAAGCCATCAACTTATGTATGACCGCCTCCCCGAGGGCATATCGTTGAGGGACATGGGAACCCATCGACTACGCGACCTCTTACATCCAGAGCACGTTTACCAAGTGGCAGGCGCTGGGCTGCCTTCCGACTTTCCCACTCTACGAACGATTGATCGGTTCCTAAACAATCTTCCTTTGCAACTCACTCCGTTCATCGGCCGAGAGCGCGAGGTTGAGTCAGCGTGCAACATTATGCGTGGAAGCGTTCGTCTGCTGACGCTCACTGGACCGAGTGGAACGGGCAAGACCCGGCTAGGACTTCAGGTTGCGGCTGAACTGTGCGAGGAGTTTGAAGATGGGACGTTCTTTGTTGGGCTAGCATCGGTTTCGGAACCCGAATTTGTGATCCCGTCAATAGCGAGCGCATTGGGTGTCCGAGAAGGACAAGGGCAATCGCCGTTCGAGGCTCTCAAAGGCTATCTCAGGGACCGGCGATCGTTTCTCGTCCTCGATACTTTCGAACATGTGACGGTCGCGGCACCTGACATCGCCGAACTGTTGACGACATGCCACCTAGTGAAGGTTCTCGTGACCAGTAGGTCCGCTCTGCATGTGCGCGGAGAACATGAGCACCCCGTGCCACCCTTGGCCCTACCGGAGCGCGTCCCCTTTCCGTCGCTTAGTCGACTTACGCAGTATGAGGCGGTGCGTCTCTTCATCGATCGATCTCTCGCCGTGAAACCGGATTTTGTCGTTACCAGCGAAAATGCGCCCGCGGTTGCCGAAATTTGCCATCGCTTGGACGGACTGCCGCTTGCAATTGAACTGGCTGCGGCTCGAAGCAGGATATTGTCGCCACAGGCGATGCTCGCCCGATTAGAGCGACGCTTGCCGTTGCTCGTAGGTGGTGCTCAAGACCTACCAATTCGTCAACAGACGCTGCGAGGGGCGATTGCATGGAGTTTCGATTTGCTCTCAAGAGAGGAACAGCGGCTTTTTGCTCACTTAGCCGCGTTTTCTGGCGGATGCACGATCGAGTCCGCAATCGATGTCGCTGGGCATCACTTACGTGCTGACGAGCGAGAAATACTCGTCCTTGATGGTCTTGCATCGTTAGTTGATAAGAGCCTACTAAAACGGCGAGATCAGGTGGATGGTGAACCACGGTTTATGATGCTCGACACAATACGCGAATTCGGTTGGGAACATCTCGTAGTCGAAAATGAGCTAGAACCATTGCTTGAGCGACATGCAAGTTGGTGCGTTACATTGGGCGAGGAAATTGAACCATTGCTTATTGGTCCAGACCAAGAGCGGGGGTTGGACTTGCTCGGCAATGAGCATGACAACCTTCGATCCGCGTTGAGCCGGCTCTTGGCTTCCGGTCAGCCAGAACTTGCTTTGCGGCTCGCTGGCGCAATTTGGCGCTATTGGTCTATCCGGGGTTTCTTTACCGAAGGACGAGATTGGTTGGAGCGCTCCCTCGTCTCGACAGAAGATGTTCGTCCACTTGTTCGAGTCAAAGCTTTTCACGGTGCAGCGTGCCTCGCCGGAGATCAAGGTGACCACGGGCGTGCGATCGCAATGTACGAGAAGACTCTTGCGATGCATAAGTCGTTGGGAGATATGAAAGGTGTCGCCTACACATTGAACAACATGGGGATAGAGTATAGAAACGAAGGAGATTACGTTCGGGCATCCGCGCTGTATGAAGAGGCATTATCACTCCGTCGAACACTCTTTGACACTTGGGGAGTCGCGGCTTCGCTCAATAATCTCGGTGCCGTTGCTTGTGACCAAGGGGATCTTGAAAGAGCGGTCAAACTGCATCAGGAAAGCCTGGCATTGACCCGGGCACTTGGCGACAAGCGTGGAATTTCACGAGGGCTGTATTGTCTTGGGAACGTGGCACAAAAGCGAGAAAGCGTTCACGAGGCAGCGGAGATGTACGCTGAGAGCCTAAAACTGCGGCGTAGATTGGGAGACAAGGTAGGCATCGCGGAGACGCTTGAAGCATTGACAGTGGTTTCCGCGCCCTACGGTGAGTCCACGAGTGCAGCTCGATTGTTTGGGGCGGCGGAGGCGATTCGCGAGGCCGTTCAAGTACCGTGCTGGCCGGTCGAGCGTGCGAGGTACGAAGTCGCGGTCAGCAACATTCGATCCATTCTGTCAGAATCGGAACTATCGGCTGCTTGGGCTGCTGGCCGGGATTTGCCCATGGAAAATGCGATAGAAGCTGCTCTTGAGATTGCGCGTGCTCTTGTCAAATCGGGGTCCTCGCCGATGGCCGCCTCCTCGGGCTGATGCGGACCCACCGCTGGCCGACCCCGGTCCTCCCCGGCGAGCAGATGGGGCCGCCCAGCGGATACGTCTACATGGCCTTCTCGGACGACGACGGCATGTCGTGGAGCTGGCCGCGCAACACGAAGGTGTGGGGCTATCCGCCCGACGTCATCACCCTCCCCGACGGCGCGGTGCTGGCCGCCGTCAGTTACCGCACCAGGCCGATGGCGGTCCACATCGCCCTCTCCGCCGACGCCGAGACGTGGCTCCCGGAGGATGTCTTCCCCATTGCCACCTACGATCCGGAGAGCGTCACGCTCCGTCTTTCCGCACCACGCCGACGAGCCGGTCGTGTCACGAATCCTGCGCGGACATGCTCTGGCACATCGGCTACCCCAGCTCGATCCTGCTCGACGACGGCCGCGTCTTCACCGGCTACCACCTGTACAACCAGGAAGGCCGCCAGTACGTGGAGGGGGCACATCTACGCGGTCGAGCGCGAGTGAGCGGCTCGCCAAACCTCGTGTCAATTCGAGCGTGAGCGAAGCATCTCGGCCTCAGGCGAGCGGCGTTTTTCGGGGCCGAGATGCTTCGCCCGCGGGCTCAGAATGACACCTGTGTGGGGTGTCAACGGAGTGCTTTCGATGCAGGCAGCAATCTCGATTCGACATTACAGCGACGCCGATTTCGACGCCCTCCTGGCGCTGCTCGATGCGGCCTCCGCGCCCGACCGGGCGATCACGCGGTCGGGACTGGCGTGGTTCCTCGCCGCGCCTGGTTACAACGCGGCGAACGACCTGTTCGTCGTCCCGGCGTCGGATGGGGAGGGGCTCCTGGGCGCGCGCGACGTGCGCGTCACGGCGCGAGGAGATGAGGAGGAGCTGATCCTGGAGTCATGGAGCGCCATCCACCCCGAGGCGCGGACTTCAGGAGTTGCCGGCGACCTGCTGCGGGCTGCGCTCGCTCGATCCAGAACCCTCCTCGCCGAACGCGGACGCGCCCGCGGCATCGTGCAAGCCCGTTGCGGAAAGGACGATGCAGCCTCACGGGCAACGTTCGAGGCCGCTGAGCTCGCGTATGCCCGCGACCTCGTCACCATGCTCAGGCCATCGCTGGACGACATCGAAACGCCCGATCTGCCTGATGGCATTGCCCTGCGTGGCTACCGAGACAGGTGATGCAGGATCCTGGGTGGACGCCTTCAATGGCGCGTTTGCCGGCCACTGGGGCGGCTTCATGGGGATGTCGCCCGCGCGTTGGTCGCACGAGCGCGCCGAGGCCGCCTTCGATCCGATGATCAGTCTTGTCGCCTGGGATGGGGACCAACTCGCCGGCTTTTGCCACTGCCGTATCGACGCCGAGGTGAACGCCCTGCGCGGGGAACAGGTCGGCATGATCCGCTACGTTGGCGTCGTCCCCGCGTGGCGACGGAAGGGACTGGGCGCGGCGCTCACGTTGGCCGGGCTGCGAACGCTGCGCGATGCGGGAATGACGTCGGTCGTGCTTGGCGTCGACGCCGAGAACGTCACCGGGGCGAGACGGCTGTACGAGTGGTTCGGCTTCGAGGTGGTCGAAGAGCAGGTGATGTACCGTGTCCCGGTCGTCGCAGCGTTGGAAATCTCGGAGCGGACGCCATCTCAAGGGGATCGCTCGGCGCCAGAGTAGCGTGCTTGCTCGCCGGTCGCCTGCCGCGCCGCTCTGCCGTGACCACCCTCGCCGCCGGTTCGCGGACACGAGAGAAGGCTACAGGAGTCGCCACGCCGGTCTCGCAAGTGCCGAGCATGGTCCCTATGCGGGCGCCGGGACTGTCAATCGTTCCGCGACATCGCGGGCCGCGATCCGCCCGGATGCAATCGCCCCGGCGATCCAGCCGCCGAAGCGCGGCGAGACATCCGAACCGGCCATGAAGACTCGGCCGTGGGGTTTAGCCAGGAGATCGGGCGCTCCCGCGCTGTACCAGCCAGGCGGATCGGTCATCCAGCCGCCGCGGGCCCACGGGTCATGCAGCCAGTCGTGGCTGATCGCGGCGAGCACGTTCGCCTCCGGCGCGTAGACGCGGAGCGCCCGTTCCAGCGCCCCAGGGTTCGAGGCATCGACCGCGCCGCGGAGGGCAAACGCCACGACGAGCTGTGCGTCTCCGACCTGCCGCTCCGCGGAGAGCCAGTAAAAGGGGGTGTGCCAGCCCGCGGCCAGCATGCGATCCGGCACACCAGTAGCCAGCATCCAGACCTTCGTCATGGTGCAATTGTGGCCTTGGCCCAGAAACCGTGCGCGTTCCGGTTCCAGGTCCGGCTCGAACGCGATGCCTCCCATGACGTTGACCGGCACGGCGAGCACGCACAGCCTGGCAGCGAACGTCTCGGCGTCCGTCTCGACGCGCACCCCTCCGTCGTGCTGGCGGATGGCGCGCACGGGCGTCTCCAACCGCATCTCGCCCGGGGTATCGGCGGCGATGGCCTGAGCCAGCGACTCCGTGCCGTCCGCGAAGACGTGCTTCAACTCGGCGTAAAAGGCGTACGCGCCCCCATGCTGGGCGATCATGCCCAGCATTCCCAACGCGGGAGCATCGTCGGGGTGCGCCCCGGTCATGAGCGAGGTCCAGCCGTAGACGAAATCGCGCACCGCCGGGTGGGGATCGAGCTGGTTCAGCCATGTGCTGAGCGGCACGTCGAGCGCGCGGAGTTGCTCGGGAGACGCCGAGGGCAGTTCCCGCGCCGCGGCGTTGATCTCGAACAGCGTCCGCTCCAGGGCGCCGCCATCCCAGCGCGAGATGGGCAGCCCCGTTCGCAGTTCGCCGCCGGTGAACCAGCGGGTGGTCTGGTACGGGGTCGCCTCGGCGATGGGGACCCCGTAGCGATCGGCCTCCTCGCGCGTGGGCGTCTGCACGTTGGCATCGAACCAGGCGCCGCCCAACTCGACGGAGCAGTTCGCTTCCGGAAACGCCTCGGAGTACGCCCGGCCGCCGATGCGGTCACGTGCCTCCAGCGTCAGCACATTGCAGCCGCGTTGCGCCAGATCGCGCGCGGCAATGAGCCCCGCGAACCCGGCCCCGACCACGATGACGTCGAGCTCGCCCACGAATGTCCCTCAGCGCGCCGCCGCGGCCACCGGATCGGCCGCCAGCGCCCGCTCCGCTTCCGTCGCCGCCGTGCGCCCGGAGGCGATGGCCCCAGCCATCCAGCCCGGAAACTCGGCGGCAATGTCCGCTCCAGCCATGAGCACGCGCCCGTGGGGGCGGGCTAGGAGATCCAGGACGCCAGACGTGGCCCAGCCGGGCGGCTCCGACATCCAGCCTCCACGCGACCACGGATCGTTGGCCCAGTCGTGCCAGGTGGCCGCCAGGACGCTGGCCTCCGGGGCAAAGTCGCGCAGAGCCTGCTCGAGCGCGGCTGGGTCGTTTTCGTCGACGGCGCCGCGCAGCGAAAAGCTGACCACAACCTGTGCCCCATCCGTTGCCGGTTCGGCGGCTACCGAGCAGAACGGCGTGCCCCAACCGAGGGCGGCCATGCGGTCGGGAACCCCGGCCGCCAGCATCCACACCTTGGAGGCGGTGCAGACGTTCCCTTCGGCCAGCGCCGCGAGGCGCTCTGGTTCCAGCGGTGGATCGAAGGCTATATCCGCCATGACGTTGATTGGGACGGCGAGGATGCAGAGCGATGCGGACACGGCGCCCATGGCGGTCTCGACCGTGACCCCGTCCGCGTTCTGGTGAATCGCGGTTACCGGAGTGTTCAGCCGAATCTCACCCGGCACGTCGGCCGCAATCGCGCTCGCCAGCGCGCTCGTGCCACTCGTGAATATCTGCCGCGCATCGAGGGCGAACGTGTCGCCGTCGCCGCGGCGGGCGACGAGTTGCAGGATCGCCAGCATCGGGTGCTCGTCCGGAGCGGCGCCGGCCATCGTCGAGGTCTGTGCGTAGATTAGATCGCGTACCGCGGGCGAAATGTCGAGCCGAGCCAGCCAGGCCTCGATCGAGACGTCGTGCTTCCGCAGTTCGTCGATGGAAGCCCCATGCAGTCCCCGCGCGGCGCGGGCAATCTCGGTCATCGCCGCGTCAAGATCGCCGCCGCCTTCCGCATCGGGAGGACGGTCCCGCAGCGTCCCATCGAGGAACCAGCGCAGATTCTGGTAGTCGACGCCGGGCGCGATCTCGATCCCGTAGCGGTCTGCTTCCTGGCGGATCGGGTTCTGGTCGTTGGCGTCGAACCAGGTTCCGCCCAGTTCGACAGCGCGTCCTGCTTCTGGGAAATCTCTACACCACGCGCGCCCGCCGACCCGGTCCCGGGCCTCCAGCACGACCTCGCGGTATCCCCGCTGGCCGAGGTCCCGCGCCGCCACCAAGCCGGCGAACCCGGCGCCAACGATGACGACGTCAACCGCGTCGTTCACGGTGTTCCTCCCGAGACGTTTTCGCTAGTACGTCACCCCACTGGTCAGGATCACGTTGTAATACGGCGTGCATTCGCCGGTGCGCACCACCGCGCGGGCGCGGTGGCTGAGGCGCTTGAACTCCTCGTGCGGAACGTGATGCATGGGCGCGCCCGGGAAGAGCTCACGCAGCGCCTCCGGCAAGGCGTCGTCCCGCGAGAGCAGTTCGTCGGCGATGGTGACGGTCTCGACTTCCAGGTCGCCGGCGATCGCCTGGGTCACCTCCAGCATGGATGGCAAGCCGCAACGCACCGCGAGGTCGATCCGCTGCACGCCGGGCGGAGTCGGGAAGCCCGCGTCGGCGATAACCAACAGATCGGTGTGTCCCATGCTCGCGATCACTTCGGAGAGTGCGTGTCCCAGGACGCCCCGCTTTTTCATGAGCGTCCTCGCGCCGGCGTCTCGTCCGCGGCGTACCCAAAGAAGCGGTCGAAGACCTTGGCCTCCCACAGCCAGCGCAGGGCATACATCCAGCCCAGCACCACCAGCGCGATGATGCCGAAATCGACGCCGCGCACGGCGCGCATGCCGAAGAACTCCCGCAACTGGGGCACCATCAGGATGATGGCGTAGATCGGCACCATCGCCAGCGCCAGGTAGGCTGGGCGGCGTTCGCCATCCATGTCCTCGACCACGGCGAACCACGGCCCCGGCGGCGCCGCAAAGAGGACCAGCACCAACCCGCCCAGCACCAGCACGTGCGTCAGCGCTTCGCGGCTGGCCAGATCGTGCGGCGGGATCACCGTGGAGGCCGCGATGCCGCCCGCGCGCAAGGTGGGCAGATCGAGGTCGTAGATCGAATAGACGCCGATGTAGACCGCGAACGCGGCGAGGGCCAGGGTCGTCGAGGCCGGCAGCACGAATTGCAGCAGGCGGCGCGGCAAACTGCGTGGCGGCGGTCCCGGCCGCGTCCAGAGGGCGATGCCAAAGGTGGGAATACCGACGGTGAGCAACGTCAGCACCGAGATTTGCGCCGGTGAGAGGGGAAAGCCGGCCTCCACCACCAACACGGCCAGGATGATCAACGCGACGGTGAAGACACGGGTGAGGAACAGCTCCAGGATGCGGCAGAGCCCCCGCCGAATGCGCTGCCCCTCCCGAAACGCGCTCGGCAGCGCTCCGAACGAATCGCGCAGCAGGACGATGTCGGCCGCGTCGCGGGTGGCCTGACTGCCGCTCTGCATGGCGATGCCGAGGTTGGCCTGTTTCAGGCTGAGCACGTCGTTGACGCCATCGCCGGTCATGGCCACGTAATGGCCGTTGCCGCGCAGGCATTCCACCAGCCGCTGCTTCTGCTCCGGCGTCACCCGGCCGAATACGGTGGCCCGTTCGGCGGCCTCGGCGAATTGCTGGTCGTCCATTGCGTCCAACTCGATCCCGGAGACGAGCTGCGCCTCGCCGGACAGGCCGGCCTGCTTCGCCAGCGCGGCCACCGTCTCCGGGTTGTCCCCGGAGATGACCTTCAGCGCGATCCCGGCGTCGCGGAAGCCATTGAGCGCCTTGTCGACGTTGGGCCGCAGCTCGTCGGTGAGTCCCAGCCAGGCGATCGGTTTCACGCCCGGCGGCAGCTTGGGCAGCCCATTCTCTTCACTGAAGGGTGCAGGTTTGGGGCCGTGGGCGAAGAGGAGGGTGCGCACGCCCTTGTCGGTCCAGCCTTCGGGCGGGGTCAACTGGCCGTTTTGCTCCAGTAGTGGGCCCAGGAATTCCGGTGCGCCGAGCGCGAAGACCCCCCGGAGGCCGTCGTCGTCGGCGCTGACACCGCTCCACTTGTAGGCAGAGGAGAACGGCACCTCGGCGGTGATGGGGCGCTTCTCGCCGGGGTTGGCCTCGGCCAGCGCCTCGCTCGTCTTGGTTCCGGCCGACGTGCTGCGGGCGAAAACCCCGAGCATCCGCCGCACGTCGGCTTCTTTTTCCGCCCCGATCGGCTGCACCTCCGCGAGGCGCATCTTGTTGGCGGTGAGGGTGCCTGTCTTGTCCATGCAGAAGATGTCGACATTGGAGAGCGACTCGACCGCGTTCGTGCCCTGGACCAACGCGTCCTGGTTGGCCAGGCGGACGGCCCCCATGGAGTAGGTGACGACGATCATCAGGAAGAGCCCTGAGGGCACGATGCCGAGCACCACCGCCGCCGCCAGCACCGTATCCTCGACCGGGTAGTCCCAGATGAGCGAACCGAGGAGCACGGTGACCAGAAAGAACGCCGCCACCACCAGCAGCAGCCGCACCACCAGATTGACCTGCACTTGCAGTGGTGTCAGCGGCACCCGGTAGGCGCGGGCGCCGGCGGTCATCTTCGCCGCCGTGTTTTCCGCCCCGACGCGCTCGGCCCGATACCACCCCGAGCCGGAGACGCAGAAACTGCCCGAGGAGACGGCGTCTCCCGGGTGCTTCGGCACGGGGTCCGATTCACCGGTCAGCAGCGATTCGTCCATCTCCATGGCACCCTCGCCGACCACCGTACCGTCGGCAAAGACCTGATCCCCGGCGCCGATGCGCAGCACGTCGCCACGCACGATCTGCTCCGGGGGAATTTGCCGCTCCACGCCGTCGCGCACGACGGTGGCTTGCGCGCGATTGAGCAGGGCGATCTGGTCGAGCCGCCGCTTGGCGCGCATCTCCTGGAAGACGCCGACCAGCCCGTTGACGACGGCCAACCCCGAGGCGAGCAACGCATCGCGGTAGAGCCCCATCACGATCAGGACGACGCCGACGGCCAGCAGCGTGATGTTGATGAAGGTGAACAGGTTGCGGCGCACGATGTCCCACGAGGAACGACCCCCAGCGTCGGGAACGATGTTGCCGCCCTCGCTGGCCAGGCGGGCGCGCGCCTCGGCCTCGCTCAAGCCGGTGGGCGCCCCTGGTTCCGTGGCCGGCGCCATGGCGCTCACGTGCGCCGTTGTGCTCGCCATCATCGCTCCCTGGCGATTCGCCGCAAAATCCGGTTCACCCCAAATTGGGCGCCCGTTCATCTTGACAGAACGTGAAGTCCGTGCAACGCTGCGTTGAGCATAAATGGGCTTGGCTGAGCCCGCAATCTAATTCTCGGGTCTCGGGAGTTGTGGATTTGATGTCGCGCCAGGAGGGCCGCGTGGACGACTGCCGTTTTGACAACTGGACACGGACGCTGGTTGACAAGGCCGACCGCCGAACCGCCGTCAAGGGTTTGGCCGGGGGCGCCGCCGCGCTGCTGACCCTGGCCCGGGCAGAACTTGGTTTCGCCCAGACCGCCGATGTGACCCTGGAGAAAAACTGCAAGGGCAGCGACGCCAAGTGCAACAAGAACAAGGAGTGCTGCTCCAAGAAGTGCAAGAAGAAGAAAAAGGGTCGCCGGGGCAAGTGCGTCTGCGCGGGCGTCAATCAGGGCTGCAAGCGTGACCAGGGCTGCTGCTCCGGCCGGTGCAACGGCACGCAGTGCGTCTGCGGTGACAAGGGAGACATCTGTAACAAGAAAGCCG
This sequence comes from uncultured Chloroflexia bacterium, assembly GCA_963762985.1. Classification (GTDB taxonomy): domain Bacteria; phylum Chloroflexota; class Chloroflexia; order Thermomicrobiales; family UBA6265; genus JACCXM01. The sequence goes on along the minus strand of CAVXMK010000014.1, from coordinate 728,041 downwards.
ACTGCTGCTCCAACATCTGCTCGAACCAGAAGTGCGGGTGCATCAGGCAGGGCGATCACTGCGACACACAAGTCTCTGGCAAGCAGTGTTGCTCCGGAAGGTGCAACAGCAACGGGTTCTGCAACTAGACGAGCACGCCGGACGGCGCGGTCAGCGCTCCAACGTGCCGATCGCGGGAATCTCGGGGCGGGTCGCCAGACCCGCCCCACCCATTGGTCCCACTTTTCAATAACGTACACCCAAGGTGGGCAGGAAAGCGCTTGACGGCCATTCCCGCGGATGTGACGCTGCGTCTCAAGTCACGCGGTGAAACGGTGTTTCGCGTCCGCTCGTTTCCATAACAGTCAATCGTGTGGGCGCGAGTTCGACGGTCGCCGTTTCTCCAGTCCGTCGGCGCGTTGTCTGGCTAGTGAAGCAAGGATGGCAAGGGCGCAGCATGGACGAATGTCGATTCGATAACTGGACCCGGATGCTGGGGGCGCTGCAGGACCGCCGCGCGGCGGTCAAGGAGCTGGCGGCCGCCGGCGCCGCGTTGGTGAGCCTGGCCAAACTGGATCTCGGTCTCGCCCAGGAAGACGAGATATCCATCGAGGGCTGCCGGCTCACCGGGGATCGCTGTAGTCGCAAGAAGCAGTGTTGCTCCAACAAGTGCAAGAAGAAGCGCCGCAAGCGCAACCGAAACGACCGCGACGGAAACAATCGCCGCCGCAATCGAAAGGGCGACGGGAAATGCCAGTGCCTGGGCAACGGCAAGAAGTGCCGCAAAGATGCCGCGTGCTGCAAGGGCCGTTGCGACCCCAACGAACGGCGCTGCCGCTGCGTACCGGCAAACGACATCTGCAACCGGGACGACGATTGCTGCGGCAACCGGCGCTGCCGAGAAGGGTTCTGCAAGACATAGACACCTCGCTCGAACAATGACGGCGGAGGAGGGGCGGGTCAAGCGACCCGCCCCTCTTGTCGTGGCCACGCGTCCGTAGTGTCGCGGTACATTTCCCCGAGTACCGGTGCCGCTTCGAGAAGCTATAGGGAGAAACGATTGATGACGACAACGGTTCGCTGGGTCGCCGCGCTGACGATCGCCATCGTACTGATCCAGGCGTTTCTCATAGGGCAGGCGCTCTACATCGGTGATGCTTCGCGCTTCACGCTCCATGGGTATCTGGGCAATGTCTCGTTCGTCGGCGCGGTTGTGCTTGCTGGGCTCCTTGTCCTCGGGCATCGCCGCGGGGAGCTGCCACGCGCCGCCGTGACGCTCGGCGTCATCGTGGCCATATTGATGATCGCCCAGATTGGGCTCGGGTACTCCGGGCGGGCCGGCGGCTGGCCGGCCGCGATCCACATTCCCAACGGCGTGCTCGTCGCCGCGTTGCTGACCGCGCTGCTCACGGTCACATTACTCCCGCCGCGCGCGGATCAGAGTCGCCCGTGAGCGACCGGCCCACACAAACGGATCGTGGTTCGCGCGTCCAACTCTCGGCCATCGTTCTGGTGACGCTGCTGGTGATGGTGCTGGGCATCCTGGTCGTCCTCGCCCCCGAGCGCATGGGAGTACCGCAATCAGCCCCACCTGCCGCGACGCCAGTCGCAACGATATCCCCGTGAACGACGGCAGACTTTCCAGACCGCTAGACTCGCGCCATGACCACAAAACCTCCTCCCGCCCCGCAATCCCCCCTCTCCCCGCGCACAGGGCCGGGTGCCGGGTACCGGGTGCCCTCTGGGCGTGGTGTGGCGGCGGATAGGGGTGAGGGTTCCCAGCGAGACCGATGGTTTCCTGACCTGCTCCCACATCGCACCGACGCCGAAGAACTGCTCGACCTCCCGAATCACGATCCGGACGAGCTTGCCGCCAATCTGGACGACATCCGCACGGTTAACCGCCTGGCCGGCGGCAGCGCGGTCGTCCTGAAGCATCTTCCAGCGTTGATCGCCCATCTCCCTCACCAGCAACCTGTGCACATTCTCGACCTCGCCACCGGCTCCGGCGATATCCCGCTACAGCTTGCCGGCTGGGCCGCTCGCCGTGGGAGATCTGTCAGCCTGACTCTCACCGATCTCTCGCCCCAGATCCTCGACCTGGCGCGGCGCACCCTTGCCGATGAACCATGGGCGACGTTTGCGGTCTGCGATGCGCGCGATGCGCCCTTTCCGGATCGCGCTTTCGAAGTGGTGCTCTGCTCCCTGTCGCTGCACCATTTCGCCCCGGATGACGCCGTGCGCGTGCTGCGGGAGATGGACCGGCTCTCCCGAGCGGGGTTCATCCTCAACGATATCCGGCGCTGCGCCACTGGCTACATCGCCGCCCTGGCCGCGTCGCGCATCGCCACGCGCAACCGCCTGACCCGGCACGACATGCCCCTCTCGGTGCGGCGCGCCTACACCCCGCGCGAGCTGCGCGCCCTATTGCGCGAGGCCGGCATCGAGCATGCGGCGGTCACCACGCACCCGCTCTTTCGCATGGCGGCCGTGCAACGCAAACCGAGCGGCGGACATGGCAAGCCAGGACGCTGACGTCATCGTCGTTGGAGGCGGCCCGGCCGGGAGCGTCACCGCGGCGCTGCTTGCCGAGCGCGGCCACCGCGTGCTGCTCCTTGACAAGGCGCGCTTCCCTCGACACAAGGCCTGCTCCGAATACGTCAATGCCGCCGGGAGGCGGCTGCTCGTCGAGCTTGGCCTGGAGCGCGATCTGGACGCGCTAGGCGCGCACCGCATGGAGGCCATGCTGATCCACGCCCCGGGCGGTCGTCGCTTTCTGGCCGATTTTGCCGCCGTTGAACCGGGCGCAACCGCGCTCGGTCTCTCCAGGCTTCGGCTCGACGGCTTGCTCTTGGACCGCGCTCGTGCCGCGGGCGGCGAGGTCCACGAAGGCGCCCACGTCCGGGATGTGATAGTTGCCGGCAGCCGCGTGCTCGGGGTCGAGGCCACCATCGAAGGCGTGCGCGAAACGCTGCGCGCGCCACTCACCATCGGCGCCGACGGCCGGCACGGAATCGTCGCCCGCTCGCTTGCGCTCGAACATCCCCTGCGCTGGCCGCGCCGCACGGGCCTCGTCGCCCACTATCGGGGGGTCGCCGGGCTCGATAGCTGGGGGGAGATGCATGTCTTCCAGGGTGGCTACGCCGGGTTGGCGCCGCTCGAAGATGGGCTCACCAACGTGGCGTTCGTGGCCGACAGCGCCACCGTTGCGGGTCGGGACGAACCGCTCGACGCGTTCTTCGCGCGCGGTCTGCTTGGCATCCCGGAGGTTGCCAGCAAGCTCGCCGGGGCAGAGCGGGTGGGTGGGATTCGCGGCGTGGGCCCGATGGCCCACCGAGCGCGGCGCGTTGCCGGCGACGGCTTCCTGCTCGTGGGTGACGCGGCCAACTTCCTCGATCCCTTCACCGGAGACGGCGTCTATGAGGCGCTGCGCGGGGCTCACCTGGCCGCCCCGGTCGCAGACGCGGCGCTCCGGGCGGGAGATGTCTCCGTCGGGCAACTGGCGTCCTATCGAGCCGCCCGCCGCCGCGCCTTCTGGGCCAGACGCCGGGTTGCCTGGCTGGTGCAAGGCTTCATTTCGACACCGGGCTTGATGGACTATGCCACGGCGCGATTGGCCCAGCGCCAAACGCCCAGCACGACGCTGTCCGGTGTCCTGGGCGGGCTCCGCCCGGCCCACGAGGCGCTCTCCCCGCTTTTTCTCGCCAGGTTGCTGCGGCCCTGAGCCGGAAAGCCCCTCTCCCATCGCAATGGGCCGGGTACCCTCTGGGTGGCGGTTGGGGTGAGGGTTGCTCAACTCCCCTGCGGCCCCCCGCAGACAAAGCTCCAGACATGCGACTCGAGGTCGGGCTCCACAAGCACGTTGCCGTTCGCGTCGACCCGATCACTTTCGGCGTAGCACCAGATGTCGCCGTCCCCACCAAGCGCGGCTGCCGGCTCCAGGCGATACGTTCCCGGCTCCAGATCCCCGAAGCGGGCCCGCCCCTGGGCGTTGGTCGCTGCCGTGGTCAATGGGGTGCTCGCATCCGGCCCCGAGTAAAGGTTGAAACTCATGTCCGTTATCGGCGTCGTGCACTGCCCGAACCAGTCGAACTCCGGTACGGACTGGGAGACATCGCAGAGCCACGCCTCGGCGATGATGGCCCCGGTGTTGTTCGGCTCCTCCTCCACCTGGACCAGGGCCGGGCCGCTTGCCGGGCGTTTCCCCGCGTCCGTTTCGACCCAGTAGGTCGCCGGGCGGCCGGGCACCACGTTCCCCTCCAGCGTCAGGGTCAGCGTGCTCAGTTCCATCTGTTGCTGGGTGGAATCCTGGCGGATCGCTGATTCCCACCGGCGATCGCCACATTGTTGTCGCCGCCGGAGGCGTCGGCGGATGCCGTGCCGCCGCTGGCGTCGATGGCGATATTGGCGTCGTCGCCGCGCACGTCGCCGACGGTGACCGAGCCCCCGCTGGCGTCGGCGTTGGCCACGCCCCCGGTGCCGGCGCTCGCTTCGTTCGATTCGATGGTGACGTCCCGGGAGCGGTCCCGTGTTGGGCGCATCTCCTCGGCGATGACGAAGGCGCAAATCTCGGCCGAGGGCAGCGTGATCTTGCGGACGGGCGGCGCGCCTTCGTTGCCGCGGCCGGTGCACTCGCAGATGGTGCGGTAGAGCGGGGCATCGAACGTGCAGGCGACGTCGACCCAGTAGCTGGGGACGGTCCCCGAGGGACGGCTGGCTCCCGACGATCACCGCCTGGTTCAGGTTTTGCGAGATCGGCCCACCGACTGCCTGCTGATTGGCCTGATTGCAATTGTCCCCGGCACAGACCTGATTATTTGTCTGCACCACGGTCTGATCCGCGGCCGGCGGATTGGCTGTCACCCCCAACGAGGAGGAGCAACGCAACACGTTCCCCGGCCCGCCGGGCAAGCAGACGAGCCCCGCGCAGCACTCCTGGTTCCCGACGCAGGGGTGGCCGACGTCGCGACAGGGGCTGTTGCCAGGGCCGCCGCGATCCCGATCCCGATCGCGGTCCCGATCGCGGCCGCCACGTTGCCGGCCATCGGTCCCGGCGGCATTATTTCCGAAGATCGCCATCGGGCTGGCGATGGCCGTGCCGGCCGCTCTTCGTAGCACCGAGCGGCGCGAGACACCCGCCGCCATCTTGCGCACCAGCCGGTCAAACTCGTGATGATCCATCTCAGATTCCCTCTCGGCATCGCCCATGCCAGTCACGGGCAGCACGTCAACGCTCCGCACGGTGCAGGAGGCATGCCACCACAACGCTTGAGCGGGGCGAGTGGCTATGGGCTATGGGCTTTTGGCTTTCGGTGCTTGGCGCGTTGCTTGCGGCCATTCTTGCCGGTTCGCCGAGTTGCCGACTCACTCGCCCATAGCTGTGTGCGCACAGGAATTGTCGGAGTGAGGTGATACCCTCCCGATCGCAACCAACTGGCCGAGGCGACGGTGATTCGGCTCTCGGCCAGCACGATGCGGACCATGACCGAGGCGGTAGGGCCCCAGCGCGAGCCGGAACGGACGGCGGACATCACCGCGGCCTGGAGAGGGGGGCGGCCGCCAGCGACCGGGGTGCCCCAGCGCGGCTGGTGATGGCCCTGGATGGGGTGCGCATCCGGGGCATCGATGGGTCCGGGCGCGAGATCAAGGTCGGGGTGGTGCCGCCGGTGCGGGGAACCGGGCCGGAGGAGCGACGCGAACCGGCGACCTATGCGGCCGGGCTGGAAAGCGCGGACACGTTCGGACGACGCCTGGCGCTGAAAGCCCACCGGCGCGGACTGGAACGGGCCGGGCTGGTGGCCGTGCTCGGTGATGGGGCGGCCTGGATCTGGGGCCTGGCCGCGGAGCACTTCCCCGGCGCCATCCACATCGTGGACGGGTTCCATGCCAGCGAGCGTATCTGGGCGTTGGGCCGGGTCTTGTACGGCGCCGAGACCCCCGAGACGGCGGTCTGGGTGGACCACCAGTTGGCCCGGTTGGCCCAGGGGCAGGCCGCCACGTTGGCCACGGAGTGGCAGACACTGCCGTGTCGGGGAGACGCGGCGTCGGTGCGCGACGAGCAGGTCACGTACTTCACCAACCAGGCGAGCCGCATGGCCTACGGCCGGTATCGCGCCGCGGGCTGGGACATTGGCTCGGGCATGGTCGAGTCCGCCTGCAGACACCCGATCGCGGCCCGCGAGAAGGGCGCCAGGATGCGCTGGAGTGAGCGCGGGGCGCACACCGTGGCTGCCGTGCGCGTCATGCTCGCCAACGAGACGTGGGCGCTCGATGCGCTCGCCGCCTGATCCCGACAATTCTTGCGCGCACGACGGCAGCTAAGTAGGCGGCCATAAGGTGCTGGAAGGTGTAGGTTGCGGGGCTGGCGAAGGAGACCCCGCCGATGCCCGTGACGTGGGCGGAGACGCGACGGAGCGAGCTGGCGGTCGCCGCAGCGGCCGAGACGCGGGGGCGGCGCTGGAACCGCGGCCGGGCGGTGCTGCCGCGGGGCGAGGGGACGACGGTGGCCGCGGTCGCGGCCGCTGCGGGGCCGCCAAGCCAGCGGCGACGCCTGGACGGTGCAGTGGCGGGCGGTGGGGGCGGGGCGGCGCGCAGGGGACCACAGCGGGGGCCGGGTCACGCTGGGGGCGGGCGGGGAGGCGGTGCTGGAGGACCTGCTGGCGCGCCCCCAGGCGCGCGGCCCCAGGCGACGGGGGGACGGTGCCGTTGCTGCGCACGGCACGGGCCGGGGCCGGGGTGGGGGCCGGGACGGGGACGAGCCGGCGCGTGCTGCGCCGCCTGGGCTATCGCTGGAAGCGGCCGCGCTACGTCCCGGGCCGCTCCGACCCGGACGCCGGCGCCCCATCCTGGGAGCGCTGCACCCGGCGACCGGGGTGCTGGTGCGCACGCCGCGGCCGCGCTGCCGCCCCGACGACGTGCTGGCCGCCGTCGAGGCGCTGGGGGCCGTCCGCCCCGGCACTCCCCAGCTGCTGGGCGGGGACAACGCCCCGCCCCACCAGCCGCACCGGGGGCGCGACGCCGCCCGGGAGACCGGCATCACGCTGGCCTTCCTGCCCTTCCGCGCCCCGGAGTTGATGCCCCTGGAGGAGGTGTGGCGCGGTCTGAAACAGACGGGGGCGGCCAACCGCTGCTACGCCTCCCTCGCCGAACTGGCCGAGCGCGCCCTGGCCTGGCTCGCCGGCATGAGCGCCCAGGACCGCCGCCGCGGACTCCAAACCCCCAAGTTCGACTGGTTCTTAGGGGCCAGATGCATTTAGGGCCCCGGTGCAAGAGGGGCAAGCAGTCACACGCCATGCCCGTGTCGGGAATGCACGCTTGCGCCTCACCGCGGTCGGCGCCGGGAATCCGATGGCCGACATCGAGGCACTCCGTAGCCTCCGCTGGCGCCGCACGCGGCTGTCTGGTCGCTGGTGCATACTGACGGCATCATGGCAATTTCATCGCCGGCGGAGCATCGACGCCTGGCCCAGGCGCCGGTTCCACTCACTCCGCTGATCGGGCGTGAACGGGAGCTGGCGGTGGCGCTTGCGCTCTTGCGCCGCCCCGAGGTTCGTCTCCTCACCCTCACCGGCCCCGGCGGCATCGGCAAGACCCGTCTCGCCCTCGAAATTGCCGCCGAGACTGGCTCGGAATACGCTGACGGCGTTTGCCTTGTCCCGGTGGCCGCGGTCCTCGACGCCGACCTGATCGCTCCCACGGTGGCGCGCGCCACCGGTCTCCAGGAGGCTGGCGGCGGCTCACTCCGCGCCACGCTGGGGACAGTCCCGCGGCACGCCGAGACATTGCTCGTGCTGGACAATTTCGAGCACGTCGTTGCCGCCGCCCCGCTCGTGAGCAACCTGCTGGCGGCCTTCCCGCGGCTCAAGATCCTGGTCACGAGCCGGGTGTTGCTGCGGCTGGACGGCGAACATGCGTTGCCGTTGCCGCCGCTCGCCCTGCCCGATCCGCAGGCGGCGCCCACGTTCGAGGCTCTCGTTGGTACAGAGGCCGTGCAGCTCTTCGCGCGGCGGAGCCAAGCGGTGCAGCCGTCCTTCGCGGTGACCGAGGACAACGCACCACTGGTGGCGGATATCTGCCGGCAATTGGACGGCGTACCCTTGGCCATCGAGCTGGCCGCGGCGCGGCTCACCCACCTGTCGTTGCCGGCGCTGCGGGAGCGGTTGGAACGGCGGCTGCCGCTGCTCACCGGCGGGGGCCGCGATCGGCCACCCCGGCTGCAAACGATGCGCAACGCGATTGCCTGGTCGCACGATCTGCTCTCCGCCGACGAACAAGCCCTCTTCCGGCGGCTGGCGGCCTTCGCCGGCGGCTGCACGCTGGAAGCGGCCGAGTGGGTGGGAGGCGAACGGGGGTATCAGGTTGACGGGGTGTCAGGGTGTCAGGAAGAACGGTCCCCTGTCACCCTTTCACCCCATCACCCCGACACCCTCGACCTGATTGGCGCGCTCGCCGAGGCGAGTCTGCTGCGGTCCGAGACCGGCCCGGACGGGACGACGCGCTACCAGATGCTGGAGACGATTCGGGAGTACGGGCTGGAGCAGTTGGAGGCAAGCAACGAAGGGGACGCTGTCCGCGCGCGGCTCGCGGCCTACTACGTGGCCTTCGCCGAGCGATACGAGCTGGCCGAGTTGCTGCCGGGCGGCGATCGAATCCTTGCCCTCCTGGACGCGGAGCAGGCCAACGTGCGGGTCGCCCTGGTGTGGCTCGAGCAGCGCGGCGCTGCCGAAGCGTTTCTCCGCCTCGCGGCCTCGCTGGGCTTCTTCTGGTCCGAGCAGGGCTACTATCACGAGGGTCGAGCGTGGCTGGAGCGCGCGTTGGCGCACTCTGGCAACGCGGCGGCGGCCGATCGGGCAAAGGCTCTGGTCGCGCTCGGCATGATCGAGGCCTATCAGGGCGCGCACCGTGACGCGGTGGCGCACCATAGCGAAGGGCTCGCCGGTTGCCGGCATCAGGGCGATGCGTTCTATGAAACGAACGCGCTCATCGGACTCGGCGCGCTCGCCATTGTGCAGGGCGACCACGGCCGCGGCACGGCGCTCCTGGAGGAGGCCCTCGCTGCCGCCAACGCCGTGCCGGACCAACGGCTGGCAGGAGTCATGGCGGGCTTTGTCTTGATGAATCTCGCCGTCGGGCCCCGGACGCAAGGCAACCATGCGTTGGCCACCGAGCATCTCGAGACCGCGCTTCATCTCGAACGAGAGGCGGGGTACACCGAGGGGATCATCCTGGCGCTGGGGGATCGCGGCGACCTGGCGCGCGACCTGGGCGATCACGCGCTGGCGTTGGCGTGCTACCGGGAAGCGCTGGAACTGGGCCGGGAGAACCCGCGCACACGCGTGGTGATTGACGTGATCGAGGCGGTGGGAGTCGTGGCCGCCGCCGTCGGTGATCCAGGGCGCAGCGCCCGTCTGTTGGGCGCCGCCGAGGCATTGCGCGAACGGATGTGGCTGCGCTTTCGGGTCCGGGAAAACCAGGTGGCGCTCGAGCAGGCCGTGGCCGCCTGCCGCGCCGGCCTCGGCGAACGGGCGTTTGCGGCCGCGTGGGCCGCCGGCCGGGACCTGACTCCCGGGCAGGCCGTCGCTGCTGCGCTCGATCCGAGCGTATCGCCCGCCAGCGTTCCCGGCGTGTCCTTGACTCCGCGCGAGATGGAGATCCTGCGTCTGGTTGCCTCGGGGCTGACCGATCCGGCCATCGCCGCCGCACTCTTTATCAGCGTGCGCACAGTTGAGCATCACGTCGCCCGCATCTTCGCCAAATTCGGCGTCCGTACGCGCACCGCGGCCGTCACCGCTGCCATAGCGAACGGCCTCCTCGACCCCACGCCCCCGACGGTGGCCTGACCACCGATCCTTCCTCCCTCACGCCACACAAATCACGGGCGGTCTGGCAACGCTACAGCCGGCCGTTCGCCGTGGCAATTAGGTACTCGCTGAGAACCCAAAGGGGTACATGTACCGATAGGCCGGCGGCTCCTCGCCTCGTACCGTCTGACTACGAGCAGCGTTGCTCCGCTCGGCGAAGGCCCTCATGGCGACAGGAGTCGTTTATGCCCTCCTTGCTCATCCGGCACAAGGTGAAGGCCTACGACGCCTGGAAGGCGGTCTTCGACGAGCACGAGTCCACGCGCCGCGCCAATGGCTCCCAGGGAGGGCGGATTTTCCGCAGCGGCGATGACCCGCCTGAGGTCTTGATCCTCCTGACGTGGGACGACTTCGAGCGGGCGCGCCTCTTCGCCGACTCCGACGATCTGCGCCAGGCGATGGAGCAGGCGGGGGTGACCGACCGGCCGGATGTCTGGGTTCTGTTGGATGGGGAGCTGGTACCCGTCTGAAGCGAGAACGACGAGAAAAAGGAGACGCCTGATGGACCGTTGTCTATGCAATCGCCATGGCGATAGCCCACGATTTTCCCGCCGCGCCACGCTGCGGGCTACCGCTGGCGTGGCCACGTCTGCCCTCCTGGCTGCTGGTTTCACCCAGAAGCTGGCCGCGGCCCAGGAGACGACGCCGGCCGCCACAGCCGACCAAGGCGCCCTGCCCGATCTGACTGGTGTTGCGACGCTGCCGCTGACCGGCGAGCGGCTGGCGACGTTCGAAGCCTACGTCGCGGCGAAGCTGGCCGAGACTCACACCCCCGGCGCCGCCGTCGCCGTCGTGCAGGGTGGCGAGGTCACCTTCCTGCAAGGGTTCGGCGTCCGCGAGCTGGGCCAGCCAGCCCCGGTTACCGGGGACACGATCCTGCGGATCGGCTCGGTCACCAAGTCCTTCAGCTCGCTGCTCGCGGCCACCGTGGTCGACGCGGGTCGGCTCACCTGGGAGACGCCGCTGGTCGACGTGCTGCCATCCTTCGCCGTCGCCGATCCGGATCTCGCGCCCCAGCTGACCGTGGCCGACGCGTTTTGCGCCTGCACGGGCCTGCCGCGGCGCGATTGGCAAGTCGTCATCGGCGCCAAGTCGCTCACCCCCGAACTCGTGATCGATAGTACGGTGGACTTGCCGCTGACCGCGCCCTACGGTGAGCAGTTCCAGTACAACAACCAGATCGTGGCGGCCGGCGGCTATGCGGCGGCGGTGGCCGATGGTGGATCCCCGGACGACCTCGGCCACGCCTACGACGTCGCGCTGCGGGCGCGCGTGCTCAACCCGATCGGCATGACGCACTCGACGCTGTCTCTCACCGACGTCCTCGCCGGTGACGATTACGCCACGCCCCACAGCGCCGGCATCGCCGGCACGCTGCAACCGCTGCCGCTGCTGGAGGATGACCTCTGGGTGAGCGTGGTGGCGCCGACCGGGGGGCTGTGGTCGAGCGCGCGGGAGATGGCCCGCTACGCGCAGACCGAATTGCAGCGCGGGGTCAGCCCGGACGGCGTGCGCGTCGTCTCAGAAGAGAACCTGGAGCGGACCTGGGAGCCGGGTGTGGCCTTGGCGGCGGCCGCGCCAGGTACAGCGCCAGCAATGGCGACATTCGCCGAGCACTACGGCCTCGGCTGGTTCACCGGCGCCTACTTCGGGCAGCAACTCGTCTGGCACAACGGCGCAACCCTCGGCTTCCACTCGGTGGTCACCCTTCTGCCGGAGGCGGAGCTCGGCGCGGTGGTGCTGACGAACGCGACGGCTGGCGTGGCCGAGACGTTCACCACCGCGGTCCAGATGCGGTTGCTGGAGTTGCTGTTCGACCTGCCAACGACCATCGATGCGGTGCAGGCGCCCGGCTCCGCCGCGGTCGCCGAGGCGCGAGACGCCCTCCTGGCTGAGTTGGGCCAGGTCGACCCAACAGCGGTGACCCCCTTCCTGGGACGATACACCAACCCCACCCTGGGCGAGCTGACGCTGGCGCTGCGGGAGGGGGCGCTGGTCTTTGACACCGGGATACTCCGCCCTGAGATGCGGCCAGTGCTCGGCGCGGACGGCACGGTCACCCACTACCTGTTCGTCGATCCGCCCCTGGGCGCCTTCCCGCCGGAGATGACAGTGTCCCTCACGCGGGATGACGACGGCCAGCCCCAGCCGGTGCTGACGGTGCTGACCGCACCGGGCGAGGCCGAGGAAATCTATCCGTACGAACCGGTCGAGTCGCTGGCCACGCTGGCGCCGTAGCCGCCCCGGGTCCGCGGCCCGAGGTGGGTACGGCGGCGCGCCAAAATGGCGCCATGCTGAGACGACTGGCCGAAGCATCTCGGCCGCAGAGCGCGCCCTGCGGCCGAGATGCTTCGCTGCGCCCGCCACTGTGGGCAATAACTCCACTTCGCGGCAATCCCCTGCCTCGCCCAGCCAATGCCCGTCTCGCTCGAGACCCTGGTTCCTCATACGGATTCCGGATGGACGCCGGGCCCGGGCGCCGCCCCGCCGGGTCTGCCAGCCTTCGCAACCTTCGCATTCTTCGCATCCTTCCCGCACCCGCGCCGGCCGCGACAAGGCCAGCCATCATCCGGATTCCGTATCAGGCCATTTTTTCCTGCATCGCGCCAAGGTAATGTCGTTCCGGGCGCGGCGAGGACTCTCGCGACCCCACGAAACGCTCGTCCCTCAAAGCCGGGATCCATTCATCGGAATGACACGACGTGGGCAAGGGACGCCCGCGGCGGCGATTTGACAACCCGAGTCCCTGGATGTTTTGATGGGGTTGCAACCGGCTTGGACATGCGTAAAAACGACTCGGACCACAAGGAGGTGGCCGGCCAATAGCCCCATTCGTGTCGCTGGAACTTTGAGCGCAATGACGCAGGAGGAGTTCGGAATGACTCGAGGCGCAGATGATCTCATGCGCGACGTGGCCAAGCGACGGCTTTCCCGCCGCGGCCTGGTAAAGAGCGCTGCTGCGGCCGGCCTGGTGCTCCCAGCCGCCGGCACGCCGCTTTCGGCCATCAGACCCGCCGCCGCGCAGGACGCGCCGTTGGGCAGCACCCTCATCGGCGAGCTGGAAGGGCCCGTCGTCCTGGTCGACGCACCGCGGCCGGAGAACCTCAAGCAGGCACCCATGCTCGATCCGCTGGTCGAGGACGGCACGCTGCCCCCGGTCGAGGAGCGGGTGCCGCTGGAACCGCTGGTGGTGCAGCCGGTGGAAGGCATCGGCACGTACGGCGGCGTCCTGCGCCGCGGCTTCACCGGCCCCGGCGACGACGAGAACGGCAACCGCTACAACTCCGGCGACAAGCTCGTCTTCTGGGACTTCACCGGCACCGAGTTCCGCCCAGCCCTGGCCAAGAGCTGGGAGTTCACCGACGAGGACCGGGTCTTCACCATCAAGCTGCGCGAGGGCCACAAGTGGTCCGACGGCGCCCCCTTCACCGCCGACGACTTCGTCTTCTGGTACGAGGACATCTATCTCAATCCGGATCTAGTGCCGACCCCGCACTCCTCGTTCGCCATCAACGGCCAGCAGGGGCGGGTCGAAAAAGTCGACGATCTCACCGTCAGCTTCGTCTTTCCGGAGCCGTACCCGCTCTTCTTGACCATCTTGGGCGGCACCACCTTCATGGGCTCCGGCCACGCGACCAACCGCGGGTTCCACGGCGGCGCCTACGCCCCGGCCCACTACCTCAAGCAGTTCCACCCCACGTACACGGCGCAGGCCGACATCGACGCCATGGCCGCCGAGGCCAACGTCGAGGACTGGATCGCGCTGTTCCGGATCATGAACCAGTGGTCCCTCAACCCGGATCTACCGGTCCTCGCTCCCTGGCGCTGCGTCTCGCCAGTCAACACCCCGAACTGGACGATGGAGCGCAATCCGTTCTACTACGAGGTCGACCCCGAGGGGAATCAGCTCCCGTACCTGGACGGCATCCAGATGACCCTGGCCGAGAACCTGGAGGTGCTCAACCTGCGCGCCATCGCCGGCGAGTACGACCTGCAGGAGCGCCACACCGACATCGCCAAGATTCCAGTCTTCCTGGAGAACATGGAGCAGGGCGACTACAGCGTCCACCTCGACCCCGGCGCCTATGGCTCCGACGCCACCCTCCAGGTCAACCACAGCTACGATGCCGACCCCGAGATCGCGCAGTGGCTGCACAACCCCGATTTCCGCCGCGCCCTCTCCATGGGCATCGACCGCGACCAGCTCAACGAAACGTTCTGGCTCGGCGTCGGCTCGCCCGGCAGCGTCGCGCCCGGATCCGAGCGTGCCGCAGAGCCCCGGCGAAGAGTGGCGCACGATGTGGTCCACCCTCGACGTCGAGCAGGCCAACCAGCTCCTCGACGAGATCGGGCTCACCGAGAAGGACGATGAGGGATTCCGCATGCGGACGGACGGCAACGGCCGTCTCCGCCTGGAGGTCATGGCCATCTCTGGCGCCTTCGTGCCCTTCCCGCGCATCGCGCAATCGATCGCCGAGCAGTGGCAGGAGATCGGCATCCAGCTCGACGTCTCTGAGCTGGAGCGCAACCTGGGCATGACCCGCATGCGCAACAACGAGCACCAGATCTTCATGTGGGCCAACGACGGCTCCGAGCTGATCTACGCCTTCCCCCGCCACGCCCTCCCGGTTGACCCGGCCGAGGCGATGATGGGCCCGCTGATCGCCACCTGGTACGTCACCAATGGCGAAGAGGGCATGGCCCCGACCGAGGAGGCCATGATCCGACGCCATCGAGATCTACACGCTCGGCCGGCGGCCAGGACACCGAGGCGAGCAACGCCACCGCCCAGGAGATCTGGAAGATCATCGTCGACAACGTCTTCAGCATCGGCACGGTCGGCGTCTCCCCGGCGGTGATGGGCATCCGCGTCGTGAAGAACACCATGGGCAACATCCCCGCCCGCCAGGTCAACATGCAGCACGCCCGCACCCCGCAGAGTTCGCACCCGGCGACGTTCTTCTTCCGGGACGGTGGGGCGTAGGGACGGTCGAGGGTGGCAGGGTGTCGGGGTGACAGGGGCTCGTGCTTCCTGACACCCTGTCACCCCGACACCCTGTCACCCGCATCGAGGCACTCATGCTCAGTTACCTGATCCGCCGCATCCTGTTCGCCCTCTTCACCTGCTGGGCGATCTCGGTGCTGGCGTTCATCATCATCACGCTGCCGCCCGGCGACTTCGTCGATGCCTACATCTCGAATCTCTCCGCGTCGGGCAGCGGCATCTCTGCCGAGCAGTCGGAGCAACTCCGCGCCGAGTACGCGCTCGACCAGCCCATCTGGGTGCAGTACGCGCGCTGGATGCGGCTGATGCTGCAAGGCGATCTGGGCATGGCCATGGAGTGGCAACGCCCGGTGACGGAGGTCATCGGCGACCGCTTGTGGCTGACGATGGTCGTCTCGTTCGCGGCGGTGGTGCTGACCTGGATCATCGCCTTGCCGATCGGCATCTACTCGGCGGTGCGGCCCTACTCGCCGTTCGATTACCTGTTCACCCTGCTCGGCTTTCTTGGGCTGGCCATCCCCAGCTTCCTGCTCGGGTTGCTGGTGCTCTACTTCGGGTTCGTCTACTTCAACGCCAACATCGGCGGGCTCTTCTCCCCGGAGTACATCGACGCCCCGTGGAGCTGGGCCAAGTTCGTTGACATGCTCAAGCACCTGCCGGTGCCAGCGGTCATCCTCAGCATCGCCGCCATGGCGCAGGCGATCCGCATTATGCGCGCCAATCTGCTCGATGAGTTGCGCAAACCCTACGTCGTCACCGCCCGCGCCAAGGGACTCTCCGAGTGGCATGCCATCCTGAAATACCCTGTGCGGGTGGCTTTGAACCCCTTCGCCAGCACCATCGGCTACACGCTGCCGTACGTTGTCTCGGGGAGCATCATCGTCTCGTTGGTGCTGGGCCTGCCGACGGTCGGGCCGCTGCTGCTGCGCTCCCTGATCGCGCAGGACATGTTCCTGGCCGGGGCCATCGTGCTGCTGCTCGGCGTGCTCACCGTCATCGGCACCCTCATCTCCGACCTCCTGCTGTTGTGGATCGACCCGCGCATCCGGGTCGAGGACTGACCATGCGGGACGTCGACGTGCCGGTGCGCGACCCGCGGACGGAGACCGTCTCCCCCACCCCGCACTCGCTCGAGCCGGAGGAGACGTCCGGTCCCACAGCGCCCGTTGTTTCCGCGCCGGGTCCGCTTGCCCCCGCGCCCGCCCCCGGCGAACCGATCCTGACCACCGAGGCCGAGGAGCGGGTGGCCGTCGCCACGCAGTGGCAATTGATGTGGCGCCGGTTCCGCAAGCACCGGCTGGCGATGGTCGGTGCCCTCACGGTGATCCTCTTCTACATCGTCGTCGTGATGGCCGAGTTCCTGGCCTACGCCGACCCGGAAGCCTCCGACGCCAACCGCGGCCTGATCGCCCCCCAGGGCATCCAGTGGTTCCACGACGGCCAGTTCCTGCCGCACGTCTACGGCATGGTCGGCGAGCGCGATCCGCAGACATTCAAGCGGGTCTACACCGTCGATCCCACGCAGATCATCCCCGTCACCTTCTTCGCCTCCGGGTTCGAATGGATGCTGTTCGGGGTGATCCCCATGGACCGGCACCTCATCGGCGTTGAGGGGGCCAATCCGGAGGAGTCGCTCTTTCTCTTGGGGACGGATCTCGAAGGGCGCGACATGTGGTCGCGGTTGATGTACGCCACCCGCACGTCCCTCACGATCGGCCTGGTCGCGGTCGCGCTCAGCCTGGTGCTGGGGGTGATCCTGGGCGGCATCTCCGGGTTCTACGGCGGCTTCGTTGACACCTTCATCCAGCGCCTGATCGAAATCCTGCGCTCCATCCCCACCATCCCGCTCTGGATGGGACTGGCCGCGGCGATGCCGAAGACCTGGACCGTCACCCAGGTCTATTTCACGATCACCATCATCATCTCCCTCATCGGCTGGACCGAGCTGGCGCGGGTGGTGCGCGGGCGGTTCCTCTCCTTGCGCGAGGAGGACTTCGTTACCGTCGCCGACTTGATCGGCGCCCGCCAGTCGCGCATCATCTTCGTGCACATGGTGCCGCTCTTCCTCAGCCACATCATCGCCGCCACCACCCTGGCCTTGCCAGCCATGATCATCAGCGAGACGGCATTGAGCTTCCTCGGGCTCGGGTTGCGCCCCCCGGCCATCAGTTGGGGCGTGTTGCTGCAACAAGCGCAAAACGTGCAGACCGTGGCCCTCTCTCCCTGGCTCCTGCTGCCGGCGCTGCCGGTCATTCTGGTGATACTTGCCTTCAACTTCCTCGGGGATGGTCTGCGCGACGCCGCCGATCCGTATTCGTAGGTGACAGGGTGACAGGGTGAAGAACGACGGGGTGACTGGGTCACGGGACAGCGAGGCGCCAGGGGAGTCGAATCTCCTGTCACCCCGTCACCCTGTGACCCTGGCACCCTCGTCCCCCCTCCTCTCCGTTCGCGACCTCAAAACCTACTTCTTTCAGGACGACGGCTTGGTGAAGGCCGTCGACGGGGCCAGCTTCGACGTCTTCGCCGGCAAGACGCTGGGGATCGTGGGGGAGAGCGGGTGCGGCAAGAGCGTCACCGCGCGCTCCATCATGCGCATCGTCGACCGGCCGGGGAAGATCGTCGGCGGGGAGATTCTGCTCAGGCGGGACGTGAACGGAGACGGCAAGACGGCCAGACGGCGAGTCGGCAAGGATGTGGTCGATCTGGCGAAGCTGAAGGCCGATGGGGCGGAGATGCGGGCGATCAACGGTGGGGAGATCGCCCTGATTTTCCAGGAGCCGATGACCTCGTTCAGCCCGGTCCACACCGTCGGCGACCAGATCGTGGAGGCGATCCGGCTGCATCAGAAGATGAGCAAGAAGGAGGCCTACGACCGCGCCATCGAGTTGTTGCGGATGGTGGGCGTGCCGCGTCCCGAGGGCCGAGTCCACGAGTACGCCCACCAGCTCAGCGGCGGTCTGCGCCAGCGAGCCATGATCGCCATGGCCCTCGCCGCCGACCCGACGCTGCTCATCGCCGACGAGCCGACGACGGCGCTCGACGTGACGACCCAGGCGCAAATCCTCGACCTGCTGCGCGAGCTGCAGGAGCGCACCGGCATGGCCATCATGCTCATCACCCACGACCTGGGCGTCATCGCCGAGATGGCCGACGACGTGGTCGTGATGTACCTCGGCCGCGTGGTCGAGGAAGGCCCCGTAGACGACATCTTCCACAACCCCAAGCACCCCTACACGCGGGCGCTGCTGCGCTCCATCCCCAGCGTCGACGACCCGCCGAAGCGGACCCTGCCCACCATCAGCGGCTCCATCCCCCACCCCTACAACCGCCCCCCCGGCTGCCCCTTCCACACCCGCTGCCCGGATTTCATGCCCGGGTTGTGCAACGAGGTCGAACCGGCACTGGCCGCGCTGAATGCGGGGCAGAAGGTCGCCTGTTTTCTCTATCCGGAGGTGCGTGAGGCGAGCGGGGTCGCGGAGACTGTGTTGTTGGGGCAAACGTGAGCAGTGGAGCCCGGTGATGGTTTCGGGATCTCCACTGCTGACCCTCACCCCCCTGCCCCCCTCTCCCTCTGCGCAGGGAGAGGGGGAACTGCGGCGTGGGTTTTCAGCGATTGCGGACTGGCTCATGCAGCTTTCAAAAAGCAGGGTTCGTCTCTGATGAGCGATCGGAGCCGGACGAACCGCCACCGTTCTCCCCTCTCCCTCGCACAGGGAGAGAGGCCGGGGGTGAGGGCTCTTCGCACGGCGCGAATGGCCGCAGCTCCCCATCAGCAGGCGAAACCCTGCTCGAAGTCAATAACCTGCAAAAGTTCTACCCCATCCGCCGCGGCTTCCTGCGCAAGACCGTCGGCCATGTCCGCGCCGTCGACGACGTCAGCTTCGACATCCGCCGCGGCGAGACGCTGGCCCTCGTCGGCGAAAGCGGCTGCGGCAAGACGACCACCTCCCGCTGCATCCTGCGCGCCGTGACCCCGACTGCCGGAGAAATCCTCTTCCGCACCGACGACGGCGACGTAGTCGACATCGCCACCCTGCCGCGCGACAAGCTGCGCCCCTTGCGCCCGCAGATGCAGATGATCTTCCAGGATCCCTACTCCTCGCTCAACCCGCGCATGACGATCCTCAACATCGTCGGCGAGCCGCTGCTGGTCAACGGGGTGACGAACCGACAGGAGCGAATCGACCGCGTCGAGGAGTTACTGCGCCTGGTGGGCTTGCGGCCGGAGTTCATGCGCCGCTACCCGCACGCGTTCAGCGGCGGGCAGCGGCAACGCATCGGCATCGCTCGCGCCCTGGCCCTCAACCCGAGTCTGCTGGTGGCCGACGAACCGGTCTCCGCACTCGACGTTTCGGTGCAGGCCCAAATCCTCAACCTGCTGCTCGATCTGCAGCAGCGGCTGGGGCTGACGTACCTGTTCGTCGCCCACGACCTGAGCGTCGTGAAGCACCTCAGCGACCGGGTGGCGGTGATGTACGTCGGCAAGATCGTCGAGCTGGCCGAGCGCGACCAGCTCTTCGCCGCGCCGAAGCACCCCTACACTGCCGCCCTCCTCTCCGCCGTGCCGAAACCGGACCCCCGCCTGCGCTCCCAGCGCGTGCCATTGAAGGGTGAGGTCGCCAACCCCGCCGCCCCGCCCAGCGGCTGCTACTTCCACCCCCGCTGCCCCTACGCCATCGACAAGTGCGAGACCGACACCCCGGTCTTCGAGGAGATCGTGCCGGGGCAATGGGCGGCGTGCCACCGGGCGCGGGAACTGCAACTACCGGGGATCGCGCAGGGCTAGGTAAACAGACTGATTCACGTGGAATGCGTAAGTCATTGGATCGTCGTCAAAGGAGGCAACAATGACACGGAGCGTCCCCGTCTGGGTTGTGCGCGGGGGCAATTACAACGAACTGGCGTCCCAAGTTGCGCAAAAGCAAGCCGTAGCCCTTGGCTGGGCAACGACATTGAATATGGCGGAAATCTCCACGAGGGACGCACTTCGCGAGCGAATGGAAGAAATCCAGCCTGGCAGCGGCACACGCGGTGCTGTCAGCCAGATGTTCCGTTTCGCTAAGGATATTCAGGACTCTGATTTCATTCTGACACCTGAAAAGGCAACCAAGGTGATTCACGTGAGCCGCTGCACTGGGGCTTACAGATTCGACCCTTCCGTGTTCAGTAGCGATTATCCTCACGTGCGTCCAGTCAAGTATCTCTTCTCGATAGAGCGCGAGACACTGCCGGTTACCGTGAGAAACATCCTTGGCGGCCTGCTGACGGTCTTTCGGGCTGACAACGCGCTGCCGTTTATCCAGCCTCCCGATTCGTCTGGAGATGGCCCGGACCCTCCGCCAGACGATGCTGAGCCGGATCAATGGGCTGATGAGATCGAGGGTCAAGCGCGTGGCCAAATACTGGAGGCGCTCGACGAAATCGAACACCATGATTTCCAACTCTTCGTGGCCGGACTCCTGGAAGCATTGGGGTACAAATCGAAGGTGGGACAGAAAGGGAAAGATGGCGGCGTTGACGTATTGGCGTTCCCCGACGTATTCGGGCTCGCTTCGCCAAGAATCAAGGTCCAAGTGAAGAACCAGAAAGCACTGGCAGGAATCAAGGATGTCGGGTACTTGCACGGCGTGCTCGGAGCTGGAGAGCGCGGCCTATTTGTCTGTACGGGCGGCTTTTCGCGGGACGCTCAGAACGCCCCATTTGTGAGAGACGGCCGCGTAGCCTTGATAGATGGCCATCAACTGCTAGATCTCATCCTCCAGCACTACGAGGAGATGCCGCGCTCGGCGCAATCCCTTTTGCCATTGCGCAGGGTCTACGTGTCCGAGCGACCTTCCGCCAGCTAATCGCGCCGGGGAATGAATGCTCCAGGACGTTCAGTCATCGTCGTTCTTGAGCTCTGGGCATCTATGTCGTCAGCACCCGGTCCAGCGCCGCCCCCGACGCCGCGGCCAATTGCAACCGCGAGGCCCACATCCGCGGCGTATCGAAAACGGCTCTCGTCCACGCCTCCAACCCGCCCATGGCCACGATCTCTGCGGCATGGAAATCGGGCGTCTCCCATTCGAGGCCTTCGCAGCGCAGACCGCGCAGCCGCGCCGGGTCGTGATGGAGGATGATGCCGGGCCATTCCAGGTCCGTCGCCGCGGTGGGTTCTTCGGATACGGCCAGGATGAGTGGCACCGCGTCCGGTGCCAGCCAAGCCGCGCCGGAAGCCGCATCAAGGGCTCGGCCCGCCGCCGCGGAGAGGGCGCGGTTGGTGGCGGTTTCGGTGAAGCGTTGCGCCGCGGGATGGGTGCGGAACGCGCGCGCCGTTCGTCCCAGGCAGACGTACCACGGTGGTGTACTACCACGTCCGAGCCGCGCCACGCGCTCCGGCAGTGAGGACAATTCGTCCGGCCAAAACAGCGCCCAGTGTAGCCAGCGGTCGAAATCGCAGGAGAAATACGCCGCCTGACCTGGTCCCGCCGCCGCCAGCGCCGCGCGTCTCCCCTCTCCCGCCTGCCCACCGGGAACGACACATGCGCCGAGTTCCCCCAGGCGACCGCTCACCGCGGGATCGGTTTCCGCCGTCACCGCAACGCTGACCAGCGGATACGCCGCCAGTTCACGCGCGGTGGCCTCGATCATGGCGAGAGAAACGCCGCGCGAATCGTGGAGCGTCGCCACGAGCGCCGGCACGCATGGGGAAGCGTTCAGGAGCCGCTATCCTCACCGACAGCGCGTTCGGAATCGTCGATCCGTCTTCCTCGGCGCATCCAGCGGGGACGTCTCCGCCGCTCCTCGCGGTTCGTACCGGCCGGCGGTTCGTCGTCGCGATGGCTGCTGCGGCGACGCAGGATGTGAGGCGGCTCGATTTCGTCCTCGCGCTCGATCGTGAAAACGACGTACGGCGCCCGGATGACCTGCTGGGCGACGTTGCGCACCGGCACGCCGCTGGGGGTCATGCCGGCCGGCGAACCGTGGTGGGCGTGACCGTGCAGCACCAGATCGGCCCCGGAGCGGTCGATGGCCTCGCCCAGAAGCGAGTTGCCCAGGAACGGGTAGAGGTCCAGCCGTTCGCCGTCGAGGGTGTCGGGCACGGGCGAATAATGGAGCAGGGCGATACGGACATCGCCGACGAGGGCCGTGAGCACATCCTCCAGCGTTTCCGCCTCGGTTTCGGCGTGGCGGATCCACGTTTTCATCTCCGGTTCGCCGAAATCGGCCGCCAGCGCCGCGCCGTATCCGCCGCCAAACCCCTTGGTGCCGGCGATGGCGACCCGCTGCCCCGCGACGTTCAGCACGACGCCGCTCCGGTCGAGCACGTGAATTCCGGCGTCCTTGAGGATGGCGGCGATCCGCGGCGCCTGATCGGAGTGGTAATCGTGGTTGCCCAGGACCGCGACGACGGGGACGCCGACCTCCGCAAGCTCGGCGACGAGGATTTCCGCTTGGGCCGGTTTGCCGGAGCGGGTGAGGTCGCCGCCGAGGAGGAGCAGATCGGCCTCGTCCTTCAGCCCGGTCAGCAGCGGGGCCAGCGTGCCGGCGGACTCCGGCCCGGCGTGGATGTCGGCGGCGGCGGCGATACGGATCACGGGGACATTGTGCCATGACGGAGGGTGATATGGTGATGGGGGTACAAGGTCAGGGGGCGCGGATTGCCGCGCCCCCTCTCGACTTTCGACTTCCGACTTCCGACTACGGCTGGAACTCCGTTCCCCGGTACGTATTGCCGCCGCCAGTGTCGGCAAAATCCATGCCGCTGATGGCGTACTGACCGGTAAAGGGCACCGCCTGGCGGTCCCAATTGCCATTGTCGCTGCTGGACCACAAGGTGAAGTGCAGGTGCGGCGTGCCGGCGAAGCCAGGCCCGCCGGAGCCGGAGATGGCGCCCAGGTACTGCCCCTGCCGCACGTTCGTTCCGGCCTCCAGCCCGTCCATGAAATCGACGTGGAACATCGCCACCGCGTGCCCGTTGCCGATGTCAATCGAGATGCCGCCGGTGGAGGGGTCGGTCCAGCGCACGACGCCGTTGACGGGGGAAATCACCTGCTGCCCGGCGGTGTCGCCGTCGCGGCGGGCCAGGTCGAGCGAATACTGGTATTGGTAGAGACCGTCCTGGTTCTGGTGCGAGGAGCCATGGTACCCCTGCATGATGTACCAGAGCCCGCCGCTCACTGGCCAGATGATCCCGCCCGCCCCGACCTCGGCGTTGCTGGCGGGTTCGGAGCCTTCGACCTTACCCTCCTCCTGCTGCCGCTGACGATCCTCGCGTTGCAGGTAGCTGGCCGAGACCTCCACGAACTCCGCGGCGACCCAACCCGTCTGACCGTTGTACTCGACCTGGTAAAACCCCTGCTCCGGCCCGGCCAGCGGCGTCAGTGCCACCCCGGGCGGGATGGCGCCGAGCACGGCGGCGGTCATGTCCGGAGCAGCGCGGAAATTGACATCGCTGGTGGTGACAGCCTGCATCTCGGCCGTCCCGCCGTCGACCGCCGCCTCGGTCGCGAGGGGTTCCGTGGCCGGCGCGGCGCCCTGGAACAGGTCGAGCGACGTAGCGCCATCGAACGTCAGGAGCGCGCTGCTGATGAACCCCCAGGTGCCGTTGTACCAGACCGGCGTCCAGCCGCCGCTGTCGGGACCGGTGATCGTCACCGCGCCACCCGCGGGCAAGACGCGCAGCACCTCGTCGCTTTCGGAGGGTCCGAGTCGCAGATTGACGGTATCGGCCGCGTAGGCGATGTCCCCGGCCGGAGCAGTCGAGAGATCGCCGACGACTCCGGCGTCGGCCACCGGGGCGGTCTGCGGCGCCGCAGCCGGAGCGGCCTCCTGCATCAGCGCCACATCCTGTGCCGGTGCGTCGCCTGCCGCCAGCCAACTGCTGTCGACCCAGCCGTACTGCCCCTGGTAGGTCACGCCGACAAACCCTTCCGACCGCTCCCCGGTCGGCGTGAGCGGAGCGCCGGCCGGGATCACCAGCAGCACGGCGTCGTTGTAGCTCGGGCCGGTGCGCAGGTTGAGGTCGGCGGTGGGCACCGGGTTGGCGGCCACCTCGCTCGGGGAGGGCGCCGGGGCCGGCAAGGCCGCGGCCGGCGCGGTCTCCACGGCCATCGCCTCTGCCGGAGCCGGAACCGCCTCCTGGGCGAGTTCGACCGTCTCGGGTGCGGCCGCCTGTCCGCTCTCGATCAGATAGCCGGCCACGATGTAGCCGGTCATCCCGCCCACGGAGACGCCATGCCAGGCGACGCCATCCGCGGAGTACACCGGCCCCTCGACGATGTCGGCCGGGGTTCCTTCCGGGAACGACGAGAGCACCGCCGCGTCGAAGCTGGGCGTCTCGCGCAGCAGGACGGGATCGCCGCCGGTGTTGGCGACGAGACCCACGGCGCCCGGATAGAGCGCGCTCTGGGCAAAAACGGTGGTGGCCGAAACCAGTGACGACGCCGCGACAGCCAGCGCGACGACCACGATCGTGCGGAGCCGTGAAGCGGCTCGCCGCGGGGATGACGTCATCTGACCCTCCCTCCAAGGTCAAACGGACCCGACAGCCCCATATCCCTTCCCGCACGGCAACCGGGTGACCGCATATACGTATCACCCAGCCCCGGGGCGATATGCGGCGCACCGTCCCCACGGCACGCCACCCGCACCCAGGTGGTTCCGACTTCGCGAGCCGCCGGCGCTGCCCCATCCGGCAGCGCGGCCCCGCGAGTGCGGACGTCAAACATCCGAACGGGCCGCCCATCCGCGGCCCCGTCTGTGTGACGGGGCTTACCGTATCAGATGGGAGGCGTTTTGTGAAGGCGATGGCTGTTAGGGTGTTAGGGTGATGGGTGATGAGGTGATAGGATGAACGGGTCTTTTCCCTATCGCCCTAACACCCTAACACCCCATCACCCTCGTCCCGACCAGAGGAATAGTGACGCCAAAGACCGTGTTGCCCGGTGCCGACTCGACCTCCATCCGCCACCGTGCTCCTCCGTCACGATCCGCCAGACGATGTCCAGGCCGAGACTGGGTGGATGAAAGTCGCCGTCCTTCCTCGGACTCGGCTCGGGCAGATTCGATTCGATCCACAGTCGGCAGCTCTCGCGGACCTCCAGACGGCAACGCGACTTCGTGTCATGCTGAACGAAATGAAGCATCTCGGCTCCATGGCACGCCCGTTCACTGCGCCGAGAACCTTCGCTGGCGCTCGGGGTGACACCGCCGACACCGCCGACACCACTACGACGCTGGCATCCGTTCGTGCGCTGCCGCATCATCTTCACCGAAGTTCGCGGCGAAGGAGACCACATGGCGGATCAAAATTCGGACGTCATCATCGTCGGCGGCGGGGCAATGGGCTGCGCCGCGGCCTGGCGACTGGCGCGCGCCGGACATCGGGTGCGGCTGCTGGAGCAGTTCGCCATCGGCCACGAGATGGGCAGCTCGCACGGCCCCTCGCGCATGATCCGCCTCGCCTACGACGCGCCCGAGTACGTCCAGATGGGCCAGGCGGCGTTCACCATGTGGGAGGAGTTGCAGGAGGAATCGGGCGCGGCGCTCCTGCTGCGCACCGGCGGCATCAACGCCGGTCTGCCGCACGCCAACGAGATGGCCGGCATCGTCCGGACTCTACGACACCCTCGGCGTAACCTACGAACGGCTTGGCCCCGACGAACTGCGGCAGCGGTTCCCGCAACTCAATTTTCCCGACGGGTCGATCGGGCTCTACCAGGAGGATTACGGCATCCTGGCCGCATCGCGCTGCGTCGGGACGCTTGCCGCGCACGCCCGCGCCGCCGGGGCGGTGCTCCACGACCTCGAACCGGTGCTGGACTTCAGCCCGGATGGCGACGGCGTCGTCGTGCGCACCGAGAATGAAACGTATCGCGCCGACCGTGTCATCATCGCCGCCGGATCGTGGACGCAACCGCTCCTCTCGCCCTTGGGGATCGACCTGCCGCTGACCGTGCTCCAGGAGCAACTCGCCTTCTTCCGTGTGCGCGACCCGGAGAACCACGGCCCGGACCGCTTGCCGCTGGTAATCCACCGTTTCCCCGGCACCACCTCGATCGGTTCCGTCTTCCCGATCTACGACCACGAAGGCGTGAAGGTAATGCTCGACCGCATCGGCCCCGCGGTCGACCCCGCCAACCCCGACCGCGGCATCGATCCGGTCCTCCTGCAAACCTTGCGCGACTACACGGCGCAACTCCTCCCCGGCACGACCGGCGAAATCCTGGAGACGACGAGCTGCCGCTTCACCATGACCCCGGACGAGGATTTCGTCATCGACCACCATCCGGAGTTTCCTCAGATCGTCATCGGCTCCCCCTGTTCCGGCCACGGGTTTAAATTCGCTCCGGTCATCGGGCAGATGCTGGCCGATTTGGCCATCGCTGGTGAGACGTCCTTTCCAACGGCGCGTTTCCGCCTCGACCGGCCCGCGTTAACGACGGCCTGGAGCCCGCAAGAGGCGGCGAGCCGCGTATCGTGACCACGCTCGCCCCGCTTCCCCGGATCGACACCCTGCATCTCTTCCCCGGCGAACGCGCCGCCCTGCTCGAGGTGCTGCGCGACCTCTCGCCCCCGCAATGGGAGCTGCCCACCGCCTGCCCCGGCTGGTCGGTCAAGGACGTGGCGGCGCACCTGCTCGGCGACGATATCGGCCGTCTCTCCTGGGGGCGCGACAGTTTCGTCAATCCGGCATTCGCCGCTGGTCTCGACATCGCGACGCTTCCGGGGCTGGTAGCCGCCATCGATCGTCAGAACGCGGTCTGGAACGACGGGTCACGGCGCATGAGCCCTCGGCTGATCACTGATTTCCTGGCGCTGACCGGGGAGTGGACGCAGGCGTACTTCGCATCGCTCGATCTGGACGCACCCGGCATGCCAGTCGATTGGGCTGGCCCTGAGCCGGCTCCAGTCTGGTTCGACGTCGCCCGCGAGTACACCGAACGCTGGCACCACCAGCAGCACATCCGCGACGCGGTGAGCCAGCCGGGATTGAAGGAATGGGAGTGGTTCGCCCCCGTGCTGGAGACGTTCGTGCACGGGCTGGCCCGCCCGCTCGCGGAGGTTGCTGCACCCGAAGGAACCGCGCTACGGCTGGTCATCTCAGGCGAGTCCGGAGGCGAGTGGGTCGCGCTCCGGGAAGACGGCGGCTGGCGGCTGGGCATCGCCCCGGGGATCGCGGCAGCGGCCACCGTTGACCTGGACCAGGAGACCGCCTGGCGGCTCTTCACGAAGGGCATTGCCAGGGACGAGGCGAGGCAGGCGGCGACCATCAACGGCGATCCGTTTCTCGCCGAGCGGGTGCTTGATACGGTTTCGATTCTGGGGTGAGGCCGCCTCCCACGAGTTTACGACGCTGCCGGGTCCGCTTGCCGCGGGGCCAGCCGTCCCCCGAGACGCAGAAATCGTGGCTGGCCATCCCCTCCTGGGATGAACCGCGCGCGGCTGCCCTCCCAATCGCCTTCGGTGGCCATCACTTCCCACTCGCTCAGCGGGACGAGGGGGATCGGCGGGTATTCGATCGTCTCTCCAGAGAATGGGTTGTTGCCGACCACCGTCATGGTCAGCGCGCCGTCGCGCAGCGCCACGGTCGCCGTCTGCAACCGCTGGGTGTAGGTCCCGGTTAGACGCTCGAGCTGATTGACCGGCAGCGAAATCTGCTCCGGCTCGCGCTCACGCAACCCGCAATAGCGCGCCAGCGCCCACTTCTCGACCGCCTCGTTGACGTGGCCGCCGCGATTGCCGTTGGTGAGGGTGACCAACCCGAACGATTGCTCGGGGACGGCCAGCATGTGGGTGATCTGCCCGTTCGTCCCACCGCCGTGCTCGATGATCCGCGCGCCATCGACCGTGCGCAGCCCCCAGCCAATACCCCACGACTGCTCATCGTCGATCTCAACCTGCGGCTCCTGCATGGCGCGAATCGACGCCGCTGTCAGCACGCGCTCGCCACTCACGATGCCGTCCCCCATGTGGAAACGCAGAAAGGCGAGCAAATCCCCCGCGCTGGCGATGATGCCCCCGGCCGGGTGGGCGCGGCGGCCGATGTGGTACGGCAGCGCGACGTGGGGCGCCTCCTCGCCAGGCAGTTGCATGTGCCCCGCCGCCGCCGAGTAGACGATGGCCTCGTGGGCGAAGTAGAACGACCGCTCCAACCCCAGCGGCACGAGGACGCGCTCCTTCATCGCCGCTTCGAAACTCGTTCCCGTGACCACCTCGATGATGCGGCCGGCAATGCCGAAGCCGCTGTTGCAATAGCTCCAGAATTCGCCGGGGGCGGTCTCCTGGGCCCAGTCGCCGGCCCCGGCGACGTACCGCGCCACGGCGTCGTCGCCCTCCCCCGTGTCTTCAAACCGGTCGCCCTCCAACCCGCTGGTATGGGAGAGCAGATGGCGCAACGTGATCGTTGCCGCAGCCGCGGGATCGGCCAACGCCAGGTCCGGCAGGTAGTCTCCGATCGGGGTGTCGAGGTCGAGCAGTCCCGCCTCGACCAGCCGCATGACCAGCGTCGCGGTGAAGACCTTGCTGTTGGAGCCGACCTGGAAGAGGGTGTCGGGGCGGGTTGGGTAGTCCGTCTCCAGACTGATGACGCCGTAGCCGTGGGTCTCGACCTCCCCGTCGCGGAGCATGGCGACCGTCACGCCGGGGATCTGCCACTCCGCCATGGCCTGGCGGACGACCTCATCCAGCGTCTCCTCTGTCGCCGCTTCGCTCCCATACACGTCCCGCGTCATCTGCCTGCACTCCGTTCTCGTCTGCCGGCGGTAGCCGGATCGATTGCCTTCGCCCATCACTCCGTTCCGCCAATTGAGCATACTTCCATCACAGGGCACGAACGCGGGGGAGCGAGCGAGTGAGCGGACAAGTCGTCGCGGTCAGCAGCAGCGGCACGCACACCATGTCCAAGCCAAACCAGGAGCAGATTCACCTCCTGGCCGGGCTGGGCGTCGCCGGCGACGCCCATCAGGGCGAGACGGTGAAGCATCGCTCGCGGGTGAAACGCGATCCGACGCAGCCCAATTTGCGCCAGGTGCATCTCATCCACGCCGAGTTGCACGACGAGCTGCGGAACGCCGGGTTCGCCCTCGCCCCCGGCCAGATGGGCGAGAACGTCACCACGCGCGGCATCGACCTGTTGGGCCTGCCGGTCGGAACGCGGTTGCACCTGGGCGAGACGGCGACCGTCGAGGTGACGGGACTGCGCAACCCCTGCGCGCAACTGGACGGGATCGCGCCGGGGCTCGATGGCGGCCACGCTCGACCGCGACGAGAACGGCGCGCTCGTGCGCAAGGCGGGGATCATGGGGATCGTGCTGAACGACGGAGACGTGAAACCGGGCGATCCGATCCGCATCGAACTACCACCGGCGCCGCATTGCTCGCTGGAACCCGTGTAATCTCCTGGCCAGCGTCGAGCGCCTGATCTGATCGTCTCTCCCATCGTGCGAGAATCGGCGCGTGTCAACACAACACATGCCTTCGCAACCTGGACCGACGCCCGCTCCTCCCTCCGGGACGGTCACCTTCCTTTTCACCGACATCGAGGGCAGCACCGCCCTCTGGGAGCGCGACCAGGCGGCAATGGCGGTGGCCGTCGAACGTCACCTCGACACCCTGCGTAGCGCCATTACCACCCACGGCGGTGTCCTCTTCAAGATCGTCGGCGACGCCATTCAGGCCGCCTTCCCCACCGCCCCCGCCGCCATCGCCGCCACCCTCGAGAGCCAGCGCGCCCTCAGCGCCGACGGTTTCCTCGAAGTTGGCGGCTTGCGGGTACGCGCCGCGTTGCACGCGGGCGAGGCGGCGCCGGACGAACGGGGTGACTATCTCGCGCCCACGCTCAACCGCCTGGCCCGGTTGCTGGCGGCCGGCCATGGCGGGCAGATCCTCCTCACTGAAGCGGTGCAGCAACTCTCCCGTGGGGAGCTTCCCCCTGGCGCCACCCTGCGCGATCTCGGCGAGCACCGGCTGCGCGATCTGCTGGAACCAGAGCGGATCTACCAGTTCCTGCACCCCGATCTCCCCGGCGCGTTTCCACCCCTGAAAACCCTGGAGAGCCGGCCCCACAACCTGCCCACCCAGCCAACCCCGTTCCTGGGCCGGGAGCGGGAAGTGGAGGAGGTGGTGGCGCTCCTGCGTTCCCCGGATGTCCGCCTCGTCACGCTGACCGGTCCTGGCGGGACCGGCAAGACGCGTCTCGCCGTCGCAGCCGCCGCCGAGTTGCTCGACACCTACCCCGACGGCGTCGTCTTCGTGCCGCTCGCCGCCCTCACCGACCCTGCCCTGGTCCCGTCGGCCGTGGCAGGCGCGCTGGGACTGCGGATGGAGGGTGGGCAATCACCCGCGGATGCCGTACGCGATGCGTTGGCAGACAAGCAAACGCTGCTCGTCCTCGACAACGTCGAGCAGGTCGTCGCCGCAGCGGCCTTCGTCGGCGAGTTGCTGGCGGCAGCGCCGGAACTGCGGATTCTGGCGACCAGCCGCCAGCCCCTCCGGCTCCGGGCCGAGCACGAGTTTCCCGTGCCGCCGCTCGGGCTGCCGTCCCAGGACGATGCCCCGGAGCAGCTCCTCCAGTCCGAAGCGGTCCGGCTCTTCGTCGCGCGCGCGCTAGACGTGCGGCCCGACTTCGTGTTAACCCCGGACATCGCCCCCATCGTGGCGGAGATCTGCCGCCGCCTCGACGGCCTCCCCCTGGCCATCGAGCTCGCGGCAGCGCGGATCAGGTTCCTCTCGCCCGCGGCCCTCCTGACACGCCTCGAAAAGCGGCTGCCCTTCCTGACCGGCGGCCCCCGCGATGCACCCGCCCGGCAGCGCACGCTGCGTGACACGATCGCCTGGAGCCACGACCTGCTCGAGACTGACCAACAGGCGTTGTTCCGGCGACTCGCCGTCTTCGCCGGCGGGACGACGCTGGACGCGATGGAGGCCGTCACGAACCCGGACGGCGACCTCGACGTCCTCGACGGGCTGGAACGATTGGTCGAGCACAGTCTGCTTCGTCAAGTCCCGGGATCCGACGACAATCCCCGCTTTGCCGCGTTGGAGACGATCCGGGAGTTCGGCCTGGAGCAATCGTCCCAATCCGGCGACGAGGAACCGACGCGCCGTGCTCACGCCGGATTCTTCCTGGCGCTGGCGGAAGACACCGAGCCCCACCTGACCGGTCCAGATCAAGGGGAGTGGTTGGACCGGCTCGAAGCCGAGCACGACAATCTGCGGGCGGCCCTGGCATGGGCGGAACAGCAGGACCAGGAGACGGCGCTTCGGCTCGGGGCGGCGCTCTGGCGGTTCTGGTACGCCCGCGGCCACCTGGGCGAAGGGCGAGACTGGCTGGAGCGCGCGCTGGCGCGGGACGGGTCAGGAAGGCCGGCGGCGCGAGCTCGCGCGTTGCACGGAGCAGGCGTGCTGGCAGATCTGCAAGGAGACTTCCCACGCGCCGAGACGCTGCTCACGGAGTCGCTGGCGCTGGGCCGGGAACTGGCCGATCCGGCCCTGGTTGCGCCCGTTCTCTACGCGCTCGGCGTCGTCGCGCACGACCGCGGGGATCTGGTGCAGGCCGAAGCGCGCTACGAGGAGGCGCTCGTTCCCTGGCGACAGCAGGACGACCGTCGCGGCATCGCCCTGGCGCTCAACACGCTGGGCATCATCGCGCTCGACCGCGCCGACCTCGTCAAGGCGGCGGCGACGTTCGAGGAAAGCCTTGCCTTGCGCCGGGAGCTCGGGGATCGCCAGGGCATCGCGGCCTCTCTCAACAACCTCGCGCTCGTGGCCACCGAGCAGGGTGACTTCCCCCGAGCCGAGGCGTTGCTCGAAGAAGGGCTGTCGCTGGTGAGGGATCTGGAAGACCCGTACTCGACCAGCGTCCTGCTCCACGGTCTCGGCGAGCTCGTCCGGCGCGAGGGCGACCTCGCCCGGGCGGAGACGCTCCACGAGGAGGCACGCGCCATCAAGCAGGAGCTGGGCGACAAGCGCGGTGTGGCGCTCTCGCTGCGGGCGTTGGGCATCGTGGCGCGCGATCGCGGCGACCTGACTCGCGCCGAGGCGTTGCATCGCGAAGGACTCGCCCTGGCCTGGGACGTTGGCGACAAGCAGACCGTCGCCGATTCCCTGGAGGGACTGGCCCGGGTGGCGGCGCTGGCGAAGAACGCACCGCTCGCCGCGCGGCTGTTCGGCGCCACGATAGCCCTGCGCGAGGCGCTCGGCGCGTCGGGGGAAGTGGACGACCGCGCCGACCTTGACCGCGCCGTGGCGGACGTTCACGCTCAATTGGGCGATACCGCCTTCACCGAAGCCTGGAATACTGGCCGCGAACTCCCTCTCGATCAGGTCGTGGAGGAGGCCCTTGGGCTGATCGGCGAGCGAACCGATGTCGAATCCTGGGGGAGCGCCCATCCGCGGCGGGGTGATGACATCGAGGATCGGTAAGCGAGCGTGATCTCCTGCCGCGGAGTCGGGCGACGATCCGACCCGACTCCGCGGCCATGAAGCCGAGGTTGCAGCGGCCCGTCTTCGTGGGTCAATCAGACGTGATGGGGTGGCGAGCAAAGAACTCCGCCACGCCCCGCGCGACGGGCTCCGGACACTGCATGTGCAGCAAGTGGGCGACGCCCTCGATCGTGCAGTCCTCGACCTGCGGAAACCAGCAGTGGAGCAGCGCGCGGCTGTCCACGAACCACCGCTCGGTCTCCGTACCCAGCACCGAAAGCACCGGTTGGGAGATGGCCGCTGCCTGCGTGGGCCCGAACTGCCATGCGCCGAGGGCTGGCAGATAGCTGCCGAAGACGATGTCGGCGTCCTTCATCGCCTGGGCCACACCGCCGGGGACTTGCTTCTCGATGACCGTTCGGCATGTCTCCCAGTCGAGGCTGCACACGAGGCTCAGGAACTCCGCCATCGCCCCCTCGCGGTCACCCGCGCCGTACGCCGCCAGAGCAGGTCCCGCCTTCTGGAAAAAGGCTCCAGCGCTCGGGGCATCCGTGAGCGGCGGCTCCAGAAGGGCCAGTGTGTGGACGATGTCGGGACGGTCGACAGCCAGTTGGAGGGCGATGGTGGCGCCCGTCGAGTGACCGGCCACATGGACACGACGGACGCCCAGGTGACCAAGCAGCGCCGCCGCGTCGGCCGCATGCTCGGCGAAGCTGACCGGCCCAAGGCGAGGCGTGCTGCCGACCTGCCCCCGCTGGTGGTACCTGATCAAGCGGTAGCGCTCGACCATCGCCTTCTCAGAGAAGAACGGCAAGAAACTGTCCGCGATGGGGCCGGTGCCGATGAGGAGGACGGGCTCTCCGGATCCCTTTACCTCGTACTCCAACTCCACTCCGTTCACCTTCGCCTTGTCCATGGCTCTGTCCTCCACGCACGATGTCTGTTGGTCCTGCCGGGAGCTCGTCCTTGCTTGGTCCTGGCTGAGTTCCCGACCACCTAACCCCTGATGCGTGACGAAGGCCGTTACGGCGGGAACTTCCGTGGTTACACTAGCCATAACCGGGCATGCGTCTGGGGGTAAGGGATGCGTGAACCCACCCGAACGACTGCATTGGCACAGGCGCGCGAAGCCGCGGGGCGGGGCGAATGGCAGCAGGCCTTCGATCTGCTTATCGACGCGGACGCGAGCACGCCCCTGGATGGGCCAGACCTCTCCCTTCTCGCCGGTGTGGCCTACGCCGCGGGACGTCTCGATGTGACGATCAGCGCGTGGGAACGGGCCCACGCGCAGAGCGTCCATGCGGGTGATCATCTTGCGGCGGCAGGGGCGGCGGTCCGTGTCGCCATGCACCTGCTCTTCGACACCGCTCTCATGGCCCCGGTTCGGGGGTGGATCAAGCGGGCGGAACGACTCCTGGAGGGCCATGACGAGACGCCGGTCCACGCCTGGCTGGCCGTGGTGCGGAACTACGAACGGTTGCTCTCGGGCGACTTCGAGAGCGCGCGGCATTGGGCCCGGCAAGCCATCGAGATCGGCACGAAGTGCGATCCGGCTGCCGCCGCCATGGGCCGGGTGGCCGAGGCCCGCAGCCTCATCCTGGCCGGCGACGTCGCGCAGGGTTTGGGGCTCCTCGATGAAGCAGGCGTGGCTGTCAGTCTCGGGCGAGCTCGATCCTCTCTTTACGGGGATCGTCTATTGCGAGCTCGTGTGCGCGCTCCAGGCGGTCGGCGCAGTACGACCTGGCCGAGGAGTGGACCGCGGCGATGGAGCAGTGGCGCCATGGGCAGCCTGTCGGGAGCGTCCACGGACGTTGCCGCGTCCACCGCGCCGAAATCCTCCGCCTACGCGGGTCCTACCCCGAGGCAGAGCAGGAAGCCCTCGCGGCCTGTGAGGAGCTTCGTCCCTACCTGCGCCGGGAGTTCGGGTGGCCGTTGACCGAACTTGGCCGCATCCGGCTCCGCCGGGGAGACATTCGGGGCGCGGAAGAGGCTTTCCTCGCCGCGCACGAGGCCGGGTGGGACCCACAGCCCGGCCTGGCCCTGGTGCATCTGGCCAAGGGTGAGGTAGCCCTGGCCGCGGAGTCCATCCGAGCTGCGTTGGAGCATCCCCTGAACGTCCCCTCCAAGGAGTTGCCACCGAACACGGAGCTGCGCCGGGCGCCCCTGCTCGAGGCGCAGGTCGAGATCGAGGTCGCGGCCGGCAACCTCGATCTGGCGCGCGCGGCGGCAGACCAGTTCTCACGCATCGCCGTGCTCTTTGAAAGCAAGGCGTTCGCTGCCAGCGCGGCGGTGGCACGCGGACGGGTCGCGATGGCCGAAGGTGACACGGCGCGCGCCCGCCGCGAGTTTGAAGCGGCCGCGCAGCTCTGGAACCAGGTTGGCGCGCCTTATGAGACGGCACTCGCTCGCATGGGACTGGCCTGTGCGCACCGGGCCGAGGGAAACGAGGAGCGCGCTGCCCTGGAGTTCCGAACCGCCCGGTTGGGCTTCGAGCGCGTCGGAGCGGTGGATCAGGCGGCCGAAGCTGTTCGCGCCTGCGGCGACGCGGGACGAGACGACAGCAGAGCGCGCGAGCGACGGCTGCAGGCGCGTCCCGCGCGTCGCCGCTCGCGTCGCCGATGAGAACGTCTTTCGTCGTGAGGGTGACTACTGGTCGGTGGCGTTCGAGGGGCAGACCGTCCGGCTGCGGGACCTGAAAGGCTTGCGCTACCTCGCGCGCCTTCTTGCCGACCCCGGGCGCGAGTTCCACGTGCTCGACCTGGTGGCCGTCGAGAGAGGCTGGTCCGGTGATACACGCCGCGGCGAAGAGCGCGGCCTGGCTTTCTCATCTGGCCTGGATGCCAGCGTGTTGCTCGATGCGCAGGCCAAGGCGGCGTACCGGCGGCGGCTCGCCGAGATCGACGAGGACATCGAGGAGGCGCGGAACCTGAGGGATGACGAGCGAGCCGCGCAGGCCGAGGTCGAGCGGGACTTCCTGGTCCGCGAGCTGGCCCGTGCCGTCGGATTCGGCGGTCGTGATAGACGCGTAGACTCGGCCTCGGAACGCGCGCGGGCCAGCGTAACCCGTGCCGTGCGTCAGGCAATGGCTCGTATTCACGAATACCATCCCTCCTTGGGGGAGCACCTGGACCGCGCCATTCGCACCGGTACCTACTGTGCCTACCTGCCCGATCCTCGAGTGCCACTGGGCTGGAAGCTGTGACGCCTTCGGGCGCCGTCCGTATCAGCCATCGATCGATGGCGTAGCAGAGCTATCGTGCCCCAGCCTCTATCGTGCCGGCAGACAATACCGGAAGCGGCTGCTGGATTCTGCATTCTGCGCCAGGTGGTGCAACGCAGCATGAATCGCTCCGCTGGCTGTCTTGCCAACGACCGTTGATCAGATGCCGTGGCCGTTGTCCACTCCCACCTGGGCGCTGCCGCCTTCGGAGAGCTCTGGAACGCCGGCCGCGCCCTCCCGCTCGAGCAGCTCCTGGCCGAAACCCTTGGTCCTGCCGGCAAGCGAACCGATGCCGGGGCCCGCATGGAGCGCGTCCGTCTGCGGCCGGGTGATGGCATCGAGGATTAGTAGTAGAGGATGATCTCCTGCCGCGCGTAGTCGGGCGACGTGACCAGGAAGGGAGTGTCCGACGAACCGGCGGCATCGGTGAGGTTCTCGTGCAACCCCAGCACCGTGGCTGTCTCGGGGTGCATCGTGACCGTCTGGGGGGTTCGGCCGAACTCCGCGACGTACGCCTCCAGGTCTCGCTCATAGGTCACGGCCGACCACCCGGAATCGGGTTCCTGGAGGGTGACGCGCTTCTGCTGGGTTCGGCTTTCAGGGACATCGGTTACGGTCACGGTGATTGCTCCTGGACGATGGACAACTGAATGAAGACCGGAAGACTCGGGCAGCGGTCAAGCGGGCTTATTCGAGTCAGAGGCACGCGCCGCTCGGTGGTCTTCCGCGACCGCGGCTTCCACCGCGGAAACAGTCAGAATTGCGGCCACACGCTCGCGGAAGTCCGCCTCGGCTTCCCCGGCGCAGCGTTCCAGCGTGGTGAAAAAGTCGATGAGCGTCTGACGCAGGTCCGGCGGCAGCGGTGACACCGCGGGCGCGGGGTCGTCACGCCAGACCGCCAGGTGCAAGAGGTCGTCCTGCGTGCCGGTCTGCGCGAGCACCTGGCGGCGGACGATCGCCGCGGCTTCCTCCGCGGTCTCGCTCGCCAACTCTTGCCTGACGTGGACGATGATCTCGTAATGGGGCATTCGCCCTCCTCTTGCGGCTCTGGCTCGTGATCGGATCTCCCGCGGCCGAATCACTGGCCGATGCCGGGTCGAACGGGGCATCGGGACAACCCTCTGCCCTGTATGGCCTCAACCGCGTTGCTGATGGTCGTGGATGATCTGGTCCGCCTCGGAAACCGAGGCCGCCCGTTGCCCGGCATCGCGGTCATCGTTCGTCAGCGCCGCGTGCGCGGCGCGCACGGCTTCGGCGCTACTTGCATCGAGTTCGAGGGCAAACGCCTGCTCGGGCCATCCCTGAGGCGCCTGGGCCAACAGCGCCCGGATGCGCTCCACCACGCCCGGCGGAGCCACGGCGGCGTGGGTTCCGGACAGCTCCCGGGCCACCGCCTGCCACGCGGCCAGCGACAACTCGACGCGCGCCATTAGCCGTACGCCTGCTGATGCCCCAGCGTCGCCGCTGGCGCCTCCAGGTTCTGGTCCTCCCCAGTGGGGATCGCGGGCGGCGTGGGTCGCTCCAGACTCGAACGTTCTCCCGGTGGGACAATCGGCGCGGCAGCGATGCCAGCGACGAGCACCCACGCTCGGAGCTCGGTCTGCTCGGGTTGGGCCAACCAGGCCGAGAGATCGGCCCGGATCGCCTCCATCGTCTCCGAGAGATCCTCCCGCCGCAAGCCGCGCCGGCCAACCCAGGGCGGTTGCGAGCGATCCGGCAGTCCGCCCGCCGTACACCGCACGACCACCACACACCAGAACCGAGGCTGATCGGGATCGCGCAGGGGGAGGACGCGGTGCAGAAACTCGTTGGCCACGGTCTTCATCGTGAAGCCGTACGCTCCGGTGACGTGCTCCGCGACGACCGCGATGGCGCCGGCATCGTTCACACGGCCCTCCTCCCCGCGCTTATAAGGCCTGCCGAGGAGATCAGACCGCAGCGTCCTCCCCGGCGACGCGGACGTTGACCGCGCGCCGGCGCGAGGCATCGCGCGGATCCGGCTCTTCGTCGAAGCTCACGCGCTGCCCGACCTGGAGCTGGTCGAACGTGGTCTCCACCACGGCGGTGGAATGGAAAAAGAGGTCGTTGTTGGCAGAGCCGCCGTCCGGCATGATGAATCCGAAACCGCGGTCGCGCAGACTGGCAATGGTCCCGGTGGCCATCGTCGGTATCCCTTCTCGCTTCGCTCTGAGGAGTGACGATCTCGGCGACAGGCCGATTCGTTTTCCGGCAGGATGCGGCCGACTCTGGCGGCCATCCTGGGCGGAAGGCACGTGACAACGTGCCGCAGTGAAGCCCGGGGACCCTAGCACAAATACTCACGACTCTGCAATATACGTCCTGTTATAGTATTAGCGATGCATGGAAGCGATGACTCGATGCGGGAGACGTGCCTGATGAAGACGATTCGCGCGTTGCGCCGCGAACGGGGCTGGACCCAGTTCGAACTGGCCCTGGCCGTTGGTGTCCAGCCTCAGACCATCTACCTCTGGGAGAGCGGCAGGCGGCTGCCACAAGTGCCGCAGGTGCGCAAACTCGGCGAAATGTTCGGTATGTGTTCGGATGATATCGACCTCGAGCCGCTCGTGAACCGGCGCCGCACCGCGCCCCACCAGACCCGGGCAAACCGGCGGCAAGGCGAACCGGTTCCTGGCCGTACCCCTGCCGAACGCGCCCTGACCCGTGGGACCCGTGGCGGCGAAGAGTCCGCGGCCCGGCGTGAGGAGGCGTAAGATCCGAGGTCCCGGCGCGCCGCTCCACCATGCACGTCTATGGAAACAGGAAGGGAAGCTCCCAATGAAACCGGCGCGGGAAAGCGATCGGGAGCCCGGCTCCGCAAACCACCGGGTACTTCGCCCGGCCGTGTGGCAGCAACAGGACCGGCACATCATCCTCGGGGTGAGTCATCCTTCGGATGATCCGTCACGCCACCGCGTCTTCGAAGTGCGGGCCACCTTCGATGCCGCCCGCGGCGGATGGGTGGCGCGGATGGGAGAACAAAACCTCAACGAGCAACGCGGCGAGTGGGCGCAGTCCTCGACCGTCCAGGGTCAGGTGCAAGTCTTCCCCACCGCGGCCACCTGCCTCGGACATGCCACGGCAACCATCATTGCGGTGGTCGACCGGGACGCCCAGGCCGCTGTCTGACTCTCGAGGTGAAGCGCGATTTGGCGGCAATCACCACTCCATCGCCCTTAGTGAAGCTCAAGACGACGTAATTGTTCGGCTCGCTGCAAGCTGATCATCGGCCCAAGACTCCGCACGGCCAAGGGCGTCGGCTGAGTCGGCGTCGTAGACTCTGTGCTCAGCGTAGCTCCGATTCCCAAGGATGAACGACGTCAGGAGTCGCGTGACCGATGCATGACTACGTGATCGTCGGCGCCGGATCGAGCGGGGCAACGCTCGCCGCCCGTCTCAGCGAGAATCCGTCAACGGCGGTGCTGCTGCTCGAGGCAGGTCCCGACTATCGGACTTCAGATACGCCGCGGGCCATGCAAATTCCGAACCCCTTCGACATCATCGCCCATCCGGACCACAGCCGATTCCGCTACGACGCCCTGCTGGCGAAGCGGTCGGCCGCGCAGCCACCGCGGCTCTACTGGCGGGGCCGGGGGCTGGGTGGCAGTTCGGCGATCAACGGCCAGATCGCCATCCGTGGCATGCCGGAGGATTTCGACGCCTGGGCCGCGGGGGGTTGCCCCGGCTGGTCGTGGCAGGACGTGCTGCCGGCGTTCAACCGCCTCGAAAACGACTTGGACTACGGAGATAAGCCGTACCACGGCAACAGCGGTCCAATCCCTGTCTATCGGGCCCCAAAGGACCGCTGGGGAGCGGTGGACAAGGCCCTGTGCGAGGCGGCGCTCGATTTCGGCTACGGCTGGCACGACGACCACAACGCACCGGGGAGCAGCGGAGTCTCGCCGTATGCGATCAATAGCCGGGACGGCATTCGCGTCTCGACCAACGACGGCTATCTGGAGCCCGCCCGCGGCCGACCCAACCTGACCATCATGGGCGACGCCGTCGTCGACCGGGTCTGTTTCGACGGTCGCCGCGCCATCGGCGTCCAGGCGATCACGCCCGACGGTCTCCGCGAGTTTCCGGCGCGGGAAGTCATCGTCGCGGCCGGCGCCATCCACTCCCCGGCGGTCCTGCTGCGATCCGGGATCGGGCCCGCGGACGAGCTGAGAGCGCTGGACATCGACGCCGTTGCCGACCTCCCGGTCGGCCGCAACCTGGTCGATCATTCGTCCGTCTGGCTCGGTCTGAAGCTCAAGCCGGAAGCGCGCGTGCCGACGGTCGAGCATCGCCACACGAACTGCTGCGTCCGCTTCAGCTCGCACCTGGCCGGGGCGGGCAATAACGACATGTTCATGGCCTCGATGAACATCACCGGCTATGACGAGGAAGGGCGGAGCAAAGGACTTCTCGTCGTGGCGACGTATCAGACATTTTCGCGGGGCTCGGTTCGCCTCACCTCACGCGACCCACTCATTGACCCCGAAGTCGACATCAACATGCTCGCCGACGAGCGCGATCTGGTCCGCCTCCGCGACGGCTACAAGCGGCTGCAACGGATCGTCAATCACGCGGCCGTGCAGGCCATCACCGAGCGTGTCGAGTCATATGTCACCGGTGATAGCCCGTCCGGCCAACCGGCCGACGACGAGCTTGACGACTGGCTCTTGCGCAACTGCCAGGACACGCAGCATCCCGTCGGCTCCTGCCGCATGGGCGCGCCCGACGGGAACAACGTCGTGGACCCCGATTGCCGCGTGATCGGCTGCGAAAACCTGCGCGTCATCGACGCCTCGATCATGCCGGAGATCGTCCGCGCCAACACCCACCTCACCGCAGTCATGATCGGCGAGCACATGGCCACGCGGCTCCGAAAGGGCTAAGCAGGCATTCGCGGCATGTTGGAACGATGCCTGCACTGGTCAACAACGAGGGTCAGAACTTCGGCGAAGATCCGCCCTTCGCGACAGGCATCGCGATCATGCCGCCCCGTAGTTCAATCGCAATTGAGTTCGCCGACTTCTGCAGGCCCGCCTCTTCACGAACTCCCCGTTGCCGATCAGCTTCGAGACGGTGATCTCGTTGCGCGATCCGCTCGCCGGCGACGTGGAGTACATCACGCGCTACCGGCTCGACTTACAGCACCTGCAGGAGTACCCAATGGAGGAACCAACCGCATCCAACCGGGCATAGTCGAGTCGCCACATGTTCAGTGTTTCAAATTGCTCGCCTCGGCTCGTTGCTCGAAACGCCAAGCGCGGAAGCTAATTCTTGGCTGAGGCAATGGAGGACCGCGGCTGCCTATATGTCTGAGGTCGTGCCTACCCGACGAAGATCAGATTCTGAGGCCGGGAAAGTGGCGAGAGCCTTGCCAGCGTGCCGAAGTCTCGGCCAAAAGGAGCGAACAGGTCGTACGCGATCGATTTGGCGTCTTCAAGCACCATCGCCGGTCCGGCCTCGCACCGCTGCAGCGCCTCCCACGAAAAGTACGAGTTCGTGTAGTAGTACATCGGAGCCTTGGCCAGCCACCCACCGTAGTCGGAACGGAGCGCGTCGATGTCCGCCGCCCGCACGACCTGCCGCGCTTCCAACAGGTGGCAGCGGTGGACTTCTTGGTGCACGGTGCCGTCGACCCGGTGCTCGAAGACGAAGTCCTGAACGGGCGCATTCGGGGCGACCGGCAGGTAGACCTTAACTCCCTCGATCTCGGCCTCAGAGCGCTTGATCGACCGCAGCGCGACGGTCTGCCCGTGCAATTCCGCGGTCTCGGTCTCCCGGCGGGCAAGGACTAGGCGAATGGCGATCGCCTGCCGGAACTCCTCTGGAGTCGCCTTCTCGAGAAAACCCAACACCCGGCTGGCCGCGCCTTCTTCGTCGTAGAGCATCGGGTGCCAACGCCCTCTCGGCCGGGCCCGCGTCACCGGGCGATCGGGTCCTTCGATCCGGTCGGACTCCCATATCCCCCAACCGAACGGCGTTTCGAGCCCCAGCCCGTAGGGATCCCGCAAACAGAGCTCGGACAGCGACGCAGCCAGTGGCCCCGACGCCGGAAAACGATCTTCCACCTCCGCGCCGAAGCCGAACTGGCGCAGGAGTTCGACCAGCTGCGGGCCGTCGATCAGTTCAATGTCGAACTCGTCGGCCTGCCGGCGGGCCGACGTCGTGAAGGCGGCGGTGGTGACAAAGATGCCGCGGTGTGCGCGCCGCTGGAACGCCATTGCCGACAGGTGTTGGACGGCGAGCGCCCCCACGCGCCGGGACGGATCGTAGCGCTTACACTGCACCGCGACCAAGCTGCCATCGGCGTCCCGGCAGACGATGTCGACCCCGCGGTCGTTGGCCCCGCCGACGCGCCGGACGTCGGCAAAGCCGAGGTGCGGCAGCAGCTGAGCGACGGCGTGCTCGAACTCGGCGGGGCTCAGCGCGATGAGCTCGTCCAGCATGCGGGTATTGTGTCATTCCGCGCTCGAACAGCGCTGAGCGAGCCAGCCGATTCATCTGGGATAGGCTCGGGACGGCGTTTGCCAAGGCGGTGCTTGGGCCTAATCGTCCGCGATTATGACCCAGTCGCCGGTGCCACCACCACACCTCCATTAAGAGCCACGGACACGAATTTTCTGCGCCCGCCCCTTGCTTCCCACGAGGCGTGAACGGGGGCTAACTCGAGAGCGACGCCTCCGTTTGCCGATCGAAGATCAGGGCATCGTGCCAATCGAAGCCGACGCGCACCGGCTGTCCCACCTCGAAGAGCTGGGACGTTGGCAGCACGGAGCGGAGCAGTCGGTCTCCCACCTTCAGCTCGTACAGGATGGCGGTGCCGAGAATTTGCCGCGTGTAGATCTCACCGGCGATCTGCCCTGGTTCCGGGACGCCGTCTGTCGTGACCATCAGGTGCTCCGGTCGCACCCCGACGAATATCTCAGGCACGGCAAGTTGCGAGCGCCATTTGGACGCCATGTCTGGCGGTAGATCGACCGACCAGCCGCCCTCGTCAAACTGAACGCGCGGCGCAGCCTCAACGAGATGGCCAGCGAGCACATTGATCGGGTGCGCGCCGACAAAGCGCGCCACCCACAAATTCCGGGGGCGGCGATAGAGATCAAGAGGAGGGCCTACCTGGATCAACTCGCCCTGATTCATGACCGCGATGCGATCCGCAATCGCCATCGCCTCTTCCTGGTCATGCGTCACGAAGACCATGGTGACGGCAACTTCGCGGTGGATGCGGATCAGCTCCGAGCGCATCTGCCGCCGCAATGCGGCGTCGAGACTCGAAAAAGGCTCGTCCAGGAGAAACAGCTCG
The DNA here is from genome assembly GCA_963762985.1 of uncultured Chloroflexia bacterium. Taxonomy (GTDB): domain Bacteria; phylum Chloroflexota; class Chloroflexia; order Thermomicrobiales; family UBA6265; genus JACCXM01. The sequence goes on along the minus strand of CAVXMK010000014.1, from coordinate 685,247 downwards.
GGGCGGCGCACAAGCGCCTTGGCGATGGCCACCCGCTGCCGCTGACCGCCGGAAAGCTGGTGGATCCTGCGATCGAGGAAGGCGTCGATGTCGAGCAGCCTGGCGACCTCGATCACCCGTTGCTTGATCACATCCTTCGGCGTCTTCCGCGTCTTGAGCGCGAACCCGATATTGTCCCGGACGTCGAGGTGCGGGTAGAGGGCAATCGACTGGAAGACCATCGCCGTATCTCGCTCTTCCGGGGGCACCCTGTTCATCACGCGGTCGCCGAAGAGAATGCGCCCGCCGGTCGGTTGCTCCAGCCCCGCCAGCATGTTGAGCGTCGTCGTCTTGCCGCATCCCGAGGGACCGAGAAGCACCAGCAATTCGCCGTCGCGAATCTCCAGGTCGAGATTGCGGACGGCCGGGTGCGTTTCGAACTGCTTCTGAACCCCCTCGAGGCGGATCGCTACAGGCGGCTGCGCGGGCCCGGTTCGAGCGGTCGCTAACGGCACGCGCACATCAACGTGGGTCATGATCGCTCCTGGTTCGCGGCGCGGCTGGCGCGGCCGGCTCCTCGTTTTCGGTCACAGCGGGTCGACCAGGTTCAGGCGCTGGATGCGCCGTTGAAAGATGTACGCGAGGATGGCCGGGGGGATGATGCCGACGATCGAAGCGGCCGCCATTTCGGTAGGCATCGAAATCTGAAAAAACATCGCTGGGAGCACGGGCGGGAAGGTCTGCGCGTCGGATCCGGCAGTGAGAAACTGGGCGAAGGCGAACTCGTTCCAGCAGATCATGAAGCTGATCGCCGCGGCCACGGCGATGCCGGGCCAGGACATGGGAAGGATCACGCGGTAGAACGCCTGAAAGCGCGTGTTGCCATCGACTCGAGCCGCGGCCTCCACCGTCCGCGGCAACGACGAGAAGAAGCTGGTCATGACCCAGACGACCAGGGGCACGGTCAGCGTGAAGTAGACGATCATGAGACCCGGCAGCGTGCCCTGCAGGTTCCACTGAATGTACAGGTACGAGAAGGGGATGATGATGGCGATGGGTGGGTAAGACCGGGTCGTAATGATGGCGAAGAGCATCGCCATCTTGCCGCGAAAGTTCAGCCGTCCCAGGGCATAGGCCACAGGCAGGGCCACGAGCATCGTTAGCGCTGTCACGACGACGGCCGCGACGGTGCTGTTGACCAGGCCGCGGCGCAGTGCTGGCGCTTGCCCCACCGGCAGCAGGTCTTCGCCGCTCGGGCCCGCGGCCGTCCCCCCAAACAGGCGCACGTAGTTGCTCAAAGTCGGCTCGTGTGGAAAGAGATGGGTCGGAACGGACAGGAGCTCGGTCTTGAACATGAGCGACATGTTGAGGAGCCAGTAGATGGGAATCAGCGTCCAGATGACGAGCAAGGCGGCCAGCACATACGTCAGGATACGACGGCCGTTCATTGTGGCCTCCCGTCCGTTCCGGCGCTGGGAGCACGGACCATCCCGAGCTTCGGGCGAGAACCCGCGCCTGTAGCCGGTCTCAAATCCCAACCTCCGGCATGGGGGCGACCGTTTCGCCCTCGGGCCGCTTCTTGCGGCGAGCCACGAGCAACAGGAAGTAAATGGTCGTGATGAAGGTTGTCAGCAGCACGAGCAGCCATCCCACTGCGGCGCCGAGACCGTAGTCGCGCTTCTGAAACGTTTCCCGGTAGACGACCCAGGCCAGCGTGGTCGAAACGTCGCCGGGACCGCCGTTGGTGAGAAAGAAGATGGTGTCGAACACGCGGGCCGCCTCGACGGTAATGAGCACCATGACGATGAGCAGCGGCGTCTTGATGTATGGCAAGACGACATGGCGAAAGCGGTCGACCGCGCCGAGGCGATCGACCTTGGCCATCTTGTACTGGTCTTCCGGGATGACCTGAAGCGTGGCCAGGATGAAATAGATCCCGAGCGGCGCGAGCTGCCAGGCATGGGCCACGGCGACGGCGGGTACAGCCAGTGTCTCCGAGAGAAAATTGATCGGCCTGTCGACTAGACCGAGCCGCAGCAGAACGGCATTGAAGAAGCCCCATTCCGGGCTATACAGGTACTTCCAGACAATTGCGGTCGCGTAGAGCGAGACGGCCCAGGGGAGAATCACGATCGTCATGACGAAGGGGCGGCCGCGGAACCGCTCGTTGAGCAGGAGTGCGCCCCCGACGGCGATCCCGAGACTGAAGATCGTCATGATGACCGTGTAGTAGATCGTGACGCGCAGGGCGTGCCAGACTTCGCCCGACGCCAGCGCATCCCGATAGTTCTGCAGTCCAACGAATTCGTTGCTGCCGAAGATCATGTCGATGTCGCGCAGGCTCAACCAGAACGAGTACGCGATCGGGTAGCCCACGACGGCGAAGAGCACGACGATCAAGGGCAGCGTGAGCAGGAGTGCGTATTGCCCGTCAGATAGGCGCGAGGAACTCCCTCGGCGACGGGCGGCGGATGCCGGCGTCGCCGAACCAACGGCGTCCGTACTCGTTGCCATGAGCCTCTTCGTCCTTATCCGTCGCCATGGTATGAACGTTTGGCATCCGGCGGCGGCAGTACGCGCAGGACCGCAATAAGCTGGGAACCGCTCCCGGCATCGTCCATGGAGTTCCGAATCACCGCGAGGCATGCCTCGCGGTGATTCGGGCGAGCTCCGCCCTCGTCGCCTTCAGGAGCCTGGCGGCGAGGAGCCGTCGGCTACGATGTCTGATATCGCGCCACCAGCTCCTCGGCCAGCGTCTTGAGGGCTGCATGGACCTCCTCAACGGGGCGCTGACCAAGCACCGCCTGCGGCAGATCGGTCATTGCCTGGGCGTTCCACTCTTCCCACCAGAAGGTCTGCCAGACTCGTGGGAACGGGCACGCGTTGAGGACGCCGTTGAGCGTCTCCAGCATGGCTGGGTCCGGGAGCCATTCGTTGTAGGCCTCGATGACCTCCGGATCCTCCAGGATTTCCGTGTAGCCGGAGTTGAGCGCTGCCTCAATGGCCCACCGCTTGGCGACGAAGAGCTCTCCACCCTCGATCTCGTCGCGATAGCCGAAGTAGCCGCCCAGTCGGTACTTGCGGGCCAGCTTCTCGTCGCTGTCGTTGCGGTTGGGGAGTGAGTAGATCCCTTCGTCGATCATGCCCCACGGCTGCTCGACGACCGGGAGTGCGTAGACCTGCCCGGCGATCTGCGAGACGTTCGGGTCGTTGAAGACCTTGAGGTCGTAGATCTGCTGCGGGCTGAAGACGTACGTTCCCTGGTTGAAGGCGTCGATGTAATCGGCCTCGCCCATGGTGAAGACGCTTTCGGGGACGACCCCCTCTTCCAGCAGCGCCCGCCACTCGGTGAGGATGGCCAGCGATGCATCGTCGAAGACGGGCTCGTTGTTCTCGCCGAAGAGGACCGCCCCCGTGTTCAGGCATTCCAGGAGGTAGCCCCACGAGATGCCGAACCAGACCCCGGCGGCGAACCAGTGGGGGAGCAGCGGCGTCTCGGCCACGCCGTCGGCCTTGAGCTGGCGGCACATGGCGTAGAGCTCGGCCCACGTCGTCGGCCATTCCTCGGGCGTGACCCCGGCCTCGGTGAGGAGCACGTTGTTGGTGGCAACGGTGCCCCGCGCCGAAACAAAGTAGGGCAGACCGTACAGCCGACCATCGATCGACAGCGATTCGCGGACGCCCTCGTACATCTCGCCGCGAGCGGCTTCGACACCCCACCACCGCTCGTAGTCGTGGACCCAGCCTGGCACCGACCAGCGGAACAGCGTGGCGGGGTTGGCATAGGCGAAATCGAGCGGTTGGTTCGCGATGTGGAAGTTCTCCATGATCGCGATGTAGTCGCCCGTCACGGTCTGGTAATCGACGCTCTCGCTGTACTTTTCGTTGAACAGGCCAACGTTGTCTTGAACGACCTCGGGCCGGTAGTTCCAGCCCCGGAACACGAGGGCCTCGGACGTGTCGATCCCCTCCGCGGGCGGCGCCAGCGGACTAGCCTGCGCCATGGCGCGGGTGAGTGAGAAATGACGTCTGGGAGCGGCGATTGCGTCCGGTGCGTCGAGATAGTTCGCGATCGCGGTGGTCGCGACGCCGGCCGCGGCAGAGCGCTTGAAGAAGTCGCGACGCGAGATGCGACCCTTCCGCATGTCCTCGAAGTGCTCGTAAATGGGCTTCGCCACCGACCCACTCCTTTCCCCGATGCGCACTCACGGCTCCCGCGAGGCTGGTTGCACAGGCGGAATCGAACCAACGATTGCCTGGCGGTGCTTTTCTGGAACCTTGCACCTTTACTGAATGCCACCTCCTCCACGTACCAGCGTCGAATCTGTCTTGAACGCCACGACATGAGTCTTAGCCAGCACCAATTCGACCTCGGGTCACGGCTTGGAACCACACGCTCTCGGGCAGCAGACATCACTGAGAGGTGGTGGCAATCTATCATGATGGGCTGGGGCCGTCGAGACCGCAGCGCCTTGCTCTCCCCCCGTTCCAGATGCTCCAGTATCCGACGCTACGTCGGGTTGCGACGGGCCTGGCGCGACATCGCCGACGGTTCCGCAAGACATCATGCACGCCGAGATGCTTCACTTCGTCCAACATGACACGGGTGGCGCCTGCCACTTCAGGGAGGTTCGACGGAAACGATGGCGGGGAGATTGCAGGAGAAGGTCGCGATCGTCACCGGCGCGGCGCACGGCATCGGCCGCGCCATCGCCGAGCGTTACGGCGCGGAAGGGGCGACGGTCGTCGTCTCCGACATCAACGGCGCCGGGGCGGAAGCCGTGGCCCAGGGGATCACCGACGAGGGTGGCACGGCAATCGCCATCGCCACCGATGTCTCGGACAAAACGGCCGTCGATCGCCTCTTCGACGAAACTCTGGAGCGCTTCGGCACCGTCGACGTGGTCGTCAACAGCGCCGGGCTGGTCGATACCGAGCGCCACTTCCTCGACGGCGACGAGGCGTGGTGGGACAAGATCCACGCCGTCAATCTCAAGGGCACCTTCCTCTGCGGACTTCGCGCCGCACAGCACATGGCGCGCAACGGCGAAGGCGTCATCATCAACGTCTCCTCCGGCGGCGCCGCGCGCGCCCACCGCGGCAACGCCGCCTACGACGCCACCAAAGGCGGCATCGAAGCCCTCACCCGCGCCATGGCCGTCGACCTCGCCCCCTACGGCGTCCGCGTCAACGGCCTCATCCCCGGCTCGATCGACACCCGGGGCATGTCGCCCGAAGTCAAGCAGGAGCGCGGGCAAGCCATCCCCATGGGCCGCATGGGCGAACCGGAAGAGATGTCCGGCGCCGCCGTCTTCCTCGCCTCCGACGACGCCGCCTACGTCACCGGCCAGCTCGTCGCCGTCGACGGCGGCATCCTGGCCGCCATGCGCTCCCCGGCCGCGGACATCTTCCCGCCCTCGCGCTTCCCGAAGCTGGACTCATGAGGAGTCGAGGAGTCGAGGAGTCGGGGAGTCGAGCGGAAGTAGGGACTCGACGAGAAAGCAGGAACCAAGGCGAGGCACGGCGCCACGGCGAGGCGGCGCCGACCGCTCTCTCCACGACTCCACGACTCCACGACTCCTCAACCCTCCGTGCCGGCGTCGACATCGGCGGCACCTTCACCGACCTCGTCGTCTACGACGACGCCACCGGCGCCTTCGTCGTCGGCAAGACGCTGACCACCCCGGACGACCCCTCCCGCGCCATCGAAACCGGCTTGGCCGAGACCCTGGCACACCGCGCAACGCGGAGATGGCGGCTCTCGGCCAAATCATCCACGGCACGACCCTGGTGACCAACGCCCTCATCGAGCGCAAAGGAGCCCCAACGGCGCTGCTGGCCACGGAGGGGTTCCGCGATTCGCTGGAGATCGGCCGCGAGCACCGCTACGACCTCTACGACCTGCAACTGGAGATGCCGCGCCCCCTCGTGCCGCGCCACCTCCGCTTTGGCGTGCCGGGGCGCACCCTGGCCGACGGCTCGACCCTGCCAGGGCACGACTTGGACGAGGGCACGTCGAACGGTTGGCTCGCGAGCTGGCCGCCGCCGGAATCGAGGCGGTGGCCATCGCCTTCCTCAACAGCTTCGCCAATCCGGAGCTGGAACGGCGGGCACGGAACGCGGTCCTGCGCGCCGCCCCGGAATTGCGGGTGTCGATCTCCTCCGACGTGGTCCCCGAGCTCCGCGAGTACGAGCGCACCTCAACCACCGTCGCCAACGTCTACGTGCAGGCGCGAGTCGAGCGCTATTTGCAGGATTTACAGGAGCGGCTGGCGCGCGCCGGGTTCCGTGGGGCGCTGCTGCTGCTGATCTCCTCCGGCGCCCTGGCCACCGTGGACACCGCATCTCGCGTGCCCGTGCGTTTGCTGGAGAGCGGCCCCGCCGGCGGCGCACTCGCCGCGGCGGCGTTCGGCGCCGTCGCGGGCTACAAGGATCTGCTTTCCTTCGATATGGGCGGCACCACCGCCAAGTTCGCCGTCATCGACCGCGGCGAGCCGCTCCTGGCGCACGGCTTCGAGGTCGACCGCCGCTACCGCTTCAAGAAGGGCTCCGGGCTGCCGATCAACCTGCCCGTCATCGAGATGATCGAGATCGGCGCCGGCGGCGGCTCCATCGCCCGCATCGACGCGTTGGGGCTGCTCAAAGTCGGCCCCGATTCCGCCGGCGCCGATCCCGGCCCCGCCTGCTACGGCCGCGGCGGCACGCAACCGACCGTCACCGACGCCGATCTGGTCCTCGGCTACCTCGACCCCGGCTTCTTCCTCGGCGGCGCCATGGCGCTCGACGTCGACGCGGCGCGAGAAGCCATCCGGCGCGTCGTGGCCGAACCGCTGGGACTCTCCATTGAAGAAGCGGCCTGGGGCATCCACCAGATCGTCAACGAGACCATGGCCGGGGCGGCGCGGGTCCACACCCTTGAGCGCGGCGGCGATCCGCGCCGGCTGCCCGTCTTCGCCTTCGGTGGCGCGGGGCCGGTCCACGGCTACCGCATCGCCGCCGCGCTCGGCTCGCCGCGCCTCGTCGTCCCCTCCGGAGCGGGGGTGATGAGCGCCATCGGCTTCCTCGCCGCCCCCGTCGCCTTCGATTTCGCCCGCTCCTTCCCCGGCCGGCTGGACAATCTCGACTGGGCGCGCGTCAACGCGCTGCTCACCGAGATGGAAGCGGAAGGCACGTCCCTCCTGCGCGCGGCCGGAATCGCCGGACGGGACATCTCCCATCGCCGCGCCGCCGAGATGCGCTACGTCGGCCAGGGCCACGAGGTGCGCGTGCCCATCCAGCCGGGTCCGCTCACCCTGGCCAGCATCCCGGCGCTACGCGAGGCGTTCGAAAAGGAATACGTCCGCCTCTACGGGCGCCTCGGCCCTCCGGTCGCGGTCGAAGCCATCACCTGGCGTGTCATCTCCTCCGGTCCCCGCCCCGACCTGCACCTTTCGACGCCCTCCGAGGCAACCGGCGACGCCGCCGCGGCCCGCAAGGGCACGCGCCGCGCCTACGTCCCAGAGTTCGGCGGGATGACCGACGTCCCCGTCTACGACCGCTACCGGCTAGGCCCGGCCGCCACCTTCACCGGCCCCGCCATCGTCGAAGAACGCGAATCGACGACCGTCATCGGCCCCGACGCCGACATATCGGTCGATGCCGAAGGGAACCTCGCCGTGGAGATCGCGACCCCATCCGTGTCATGCTGAACGAAGTGAAGCATCTCGGCGTAGCGGAGACGACCGCTCGCTTGAGCCGAGATTCTTCGCTGACGCTCAGAATGACACCGTCCTTTGGGAGCAAAACGCGGCGCAACTCGACTGGAACGAGCGACGAGGGGGCGATAGAGGAAGCAGATGACGACTGACACGGCAACCCCTGCGGCAGACGCCACGCCTCTCGACCCCGTCACCCTCGAGGTCCTCTGGAACCGCCTCCTCTCCGTTGCCAACGAGCAGCAGGCGGCCCTGATGCGCACCGCCTTCAGCACCGTCGTGCGCGAATCGCAGGACCTGGCCTGCGGCGTCTTCGACACCCGCGGCCAGATGATGGCCCAGTCGCTGACCGGCACCCCCGGCCACATCAACCCCATGGCCACCGGCGTTCGCCATCTCCTCGCCGCCTACCCGCCAGACACCCTGGCCCACGGCGACGTCCTCATCACCAACGACCCCTGGATGACCTCCGGCCAGCTCAACGACTTCACCGTCCTCACCCCGATCTTCCGCGACGGCCAGATCGTCGCCTACTTCGGCAACCTCTGCCACGCCGCCGACATCGGCGGCCAGGTCTTCTCCGGCGAAGCGCACGAGATTTTCGAGGAGGGCCTGCGCGTCCCCGTGACGAAACTCTTCGCCCGCGGCGAGCCGAACCACGAGCTGCTGAAAATCATCCGCGCCAACGTCCGCCTCCCGGACGAGACAGTCGGCGACCTCTACGCCCAGGCCTCCTGCAACGACGTCGGCGGCCGCGCGCTGCTGACGATGATGGACGAGTTCGGGCTGGAGAGCATCGACCCCCTCTCCGACGAGATCATCGCCCGCTCCGAACGCGCCCTGCGCGAGGCCATCCGCTCCCTCCCCGACGGCGTCTACACCCACGAGGTCTGGAGCGACGGCTTCGAAGAGCCGATCAAGATCGCCGTCACCCTCACCGTCCGCGACGACGAGATCGACATCGACTTCGCCGGTTCCTCACCCCAAAGCCGGCGCGGCATCAACGTCGTCCTCAACTACACCCACGGCTACGCCTCCTTCGCCCTGAAAGCGGCGGTCGCCGCCGACGTACCGCACAACGAGGGCGCCTTCCGTCCCGGTCCACGTCACCGCCCCTCGCGGCTCCATCCTCAACTGCGTCGACCCCGCCGCCGTCGCGGCCCGGCACCTCGTCGGCCACTTCGTGCCCAGCGCCATCTTCGGCGCCCTGGCCCAGGCCCTCCCCGACCGCTTGCTCGCCGGCGGCGCCGACCCTATCTGGCTCAGCGTCTGGCGCGGCGAGCATCCCGAGAACGGCGAGCCGTTCATGACCGCCATCTTCCAGGTCGGTGGCACCGGCGCCCGCTTCGCCAAGGACGGGCTATGCACGACCGGCTTCCCCTCCGGCGTCGCCGGCGTCCCCGCCGAGGTCATCGAGCACCTCTCCGCCCTGGTCCAATCGCGCCGCGAACTGCGCACGGACTCCGGCGGCGCCGGCCGCACCCGCGGCGGCCTCGGCCAGGCCACCGAGTACTGGTATCGCGGCGACGGCCCCTGGAGCGTCTCCGCCATGGCCGACCGTACGAAGTTCGCGGCGCAAGGGTTCGCCGGTGGCGGTCCGGGTGCGCTCGGCGCGCTGGCAGCGGACGGCGTGCCGCTGCAACCAAAGACGGTCGTCGCGCTTGCCCCCGGGCAGCAGGTGCTCGTCGCGTTGCCCGGTGGCGCGGGATTTGGCGACCCGTTCCAGCGCCCGGTCGAGGCGGTGCTCGCCGATGTCGTCGCCGGCTACGTGTCGATAGAAAGCGCGGCGCGGGATTACGGCGTCGTCGTCAAATATCTCGGCGCCCCGGATCAGCTCGTGCGGCTGCCGGAGCATTACACGGTGGAAGAAGGAGTAACCGAGCAAATCCGGACGAATCGAGCGCGATAGGGCTGGGTGTTCATCCAGAGCCCAGAGGTAGCAATCATTGCCGTTGGAGCGCCACCGCTCGTCTCGATGTCAATGATCTGACAAATCATGCAACTCATCCCGTTCGTTCCAACTGGCATCGTCTTCTTCGGCTGGCATCGTGAATAGCTCAACGCGCCTTCGAAAATGGAGTTCATACCAGTTCCGAATGTCCGAATTGGGCAAAGTCAGAGCCCCAAGGCCAGGAATGACATCCCACCCAACCTCAGTCATTGAACTCACCAAGACTCTGTGGATCCGTTGCGCTTCCAAGTCCTTCTTGCCCGCACTTCCGATCCATTTCTCCGAGGCCGCGACGAGGTACGGCCCTTCAGGGCCAATGCCGCTAACGTGAAACTGATGGGCAGGAGACTTGAAAAGTCCTCGCTTTATCTCCCGCAAAGTAATGGTGCATGTCTCCCAACGCTCTTCTATGTCGTCCTTTGACGTTTCCTTGTCATCGGATTTGTCGGTGCTTTCCTCTTGAGGGGTTCCGCACGTCATACAGAATTTTGCGTTGCTAGGAAGTTTCGTTCCACATTCCATGCAAAACATGTGCAGCCCCGTCCTCGTCGACCGAGCAGCCTTTCTTGAATCGCACGAACTGTAAAAGGTCGCCTAGCAGTCCCGCCATAGCAGCGCCTGCCGTGGGGGCGCGGAGTGCAATACATCCGAGCGGCGCGGGGTTCGGCGATCCGTTCCAGCGCCTGGTCGAGGCGATGCTGGGCAATGTCGTCGGCGCTACGTGTTGATCGACGGCGCAGCGCGCGATTTCGGCATCGTCGTCCGCTACCTCGGTGCCCCGGAGCAACTCGTGCGGCTGCCGGGGCAGGTCCGTAACCTCTTCGTCGCCACCCTATTCACCGCATAGTGCTCCGGCAGCCGCAAGCCTGACGTCCGTTGCTTCGATTACCATAGTTGTCACCCAGTAGGCTCCAAAGCCAAGCGAGCTAGCGGAGGCGGCCCGATGACGACCGAAAAGGTGTGGCGTTCAACCGTGGCAATCGTCGCGGCGTTTTCCGCGTTTATCCAGTTTTCCTCGTTGGCCGCCCAAGACGATGAGATCCTGCCGGTCACTCCTGGTGCGGGACAATACCTCCCGACCGCGGCCGACTTGGGGCCGAATTGGGTCGATGTCTGGCAATCGGGGATCGATCCCGGCGCGGAACTGTTCGAAGAGGGCGTCAAAGCCGTGTACGGCGGCCCGGACGGCAGCCGCGCCATCGTCTACGCCTGGATTATCCAGGACAGCACCACTGCGGTACGCCGCTCATGGGAAGAAACCGCGAACCTGATGGGCAACGCGCGTTACGAATGGGCCTCCGACTACGACTTCTCGCAGGCCAGCGAGATCGACATCCTGCCGCCTCCCGCTGGATGCGTCGAATCATCACGGGCGGAAGGGGTTGATCCCGATTCGCAATATCCAGCTGGCTTGACTTTGTGCGCGGTCGACCCGGATGTGATTCTCCTCACCATCGTCTCGGGCGAGCTCGAAGGCGAGACGGGGTACCTCTCCTCTGACTTGTTGATCCAGAAGGCGTTGGCAGCAGGCGGGGCGTAACAGCACGCTCTATTCCCGGCGGCGAACTATACGAAGAGTTCCCGTCGTGAACGCAGACCATCGTGCTACGGAATCAGCGCGGAGCCGAAATGCTCCAGGATGCGGCCCAACCGTGCCGGATCGAGCAGCACATTCTCCGCACAACCCGCCGCCACCGCCTCAGCGGCGCGATCGATAAGTGCGATCGAGCGATGGTCGGGAGCATTGCGCGCCAGGTAGATGAGGCCGTCCGGCCGATCCGGGTGCCCCCAGAGCGCGGCAGCCCAGCGCCGCGAAACGATGTGGGGGCCATCCCCAATGCGGCTGTCGGCGTCTGCGGCAAGCCGTTTCAATGCCGCGCCCGAGGTCAAGTCGACGAGACGCAGCGGGCGCGTGATCCGAACCGCACAGAGGCAGTTCTGCTGTAACAGGCTCTGGCTAATGAATAGCCCCAGCGGAGATGATCCTATCCCTTGGCTGAACCCCTCAATGAACGCGGCATATTCATCCTCGCTAAGATAGAGTACGCCGAACGACGAACTATCGGGCGCAGCAAATCGTCCTGCGGTGCGGTTGAAGTAGAGAGGATCGTGTCGGCGCTTGTGGTTCCGGTAGAGCGTCCCTTGGGAATGGATGGCGACGGGCAATCGGCGCTGTGCCAGGTCTGGCGGTGGTTCTGGAACAGGACCGGGGGCGTCGGCGGTCACGGTCGGTCAGGCCGCGACCTGTTCGCCAAACAACCGCGCCGCCGCGAGTACGGCAGCCAGCCTCCCCGCCCGCAGCGCGTTCAGCGGCGATTCTCCATCGAGCCAGCGATTTGGCGCGAGCAGGTAGGCGGCCTGCGTCCAGGGATCGAGCCCCTTCAGTTCGGCCAGCACGTCCTCCAATCCGGCAAGCCCAATTTGCCACACCGGATAGGCGTATCCGCGGCGGCCGAGATTGAGTCCGATGAGCGTGCCTCGCTTGCGCCGCTTATCAACCGCCTGCCTCGTCATCCCGAGCGCGTCCGCCAGCGCCTGGGCCGAGCAACTGCCGCCTTCCGCGCCGAAGATTTCCTGTTGCAAGCACAACCCGCGCAATCGAGCCGGAGCCAGCGGGTCCCGCGGCCGCAGTTCGGCGAGCACTTCGGGGTGATCGAGCATGCGCACCAGAGCATCGAACGCGGACGTTGTCCCGTCCAACGCCCCTGCGTCCTGTGTCTTGGCGAGGCGCGTGAGCGCCTCCAGGACATTGGCCAGGAACGGATCGAGGTCTTCCCGTTCGCGAGCCACACTGAGCAGCGAGGCCGCGGCGGCCAAAACACGAGGCGGCGCATGCTGTGCGGCCTCGCTCAGGCGTTTCGTTGCCAACTGGGTCGTGGAGGCAGCCGTCATCGTTGCTCCTGACATCGCACCGCGCTCGCGGGTAGCGACGGCGCTCCACAAGGGAGTACCTCAATAGGTGCAACTTTGTCAACCGGCGACGCGCTAACTCGCCGCGACCCCGGCCCCGGCTCCCGCTCCTACCCTCCACCCAGCCGTTCGCTTAGCCGGGGGCGTCGGCTGCGACGTCTTCGCCCTGCTCCGGCAGCCGTAGCTCAGCCCGAACCTCATCGACCCAGGCCAGGTCGGCTTCGGCCCGCCGCAGGCCGAAAAGCGCCGCGGCACGCCCAAACCGCAGCATCGATGCGGGGTCTACTTCGATGGCGGCCGCGTCCTCGGCAGCGTCTGCCGCATACCGGTCACGGCGCGCAAGCGCCTGATCCCGATACTGGGTCAGGAGGGCCTGGACCTGCTCGGGCGACACGTGCTCACCGAAGAACAATTTCACCAACATCGGTTGCCGTGGGCGCGGAATCCCCGGGTCAGGGTCGGCCAACCAGGCCTGCAGCGCCCGCTCCCCCTCCGCGGTCACCGAATAGACGCGCTTGTCGGGCAGGTGCTTCTGCTCCACCTCGACCCCCGCGACATACCCGAGCGCCTCCAGCTTGGCCAATTCGCCATAGATGTGCGTCCGCGTCAGCGGCCAGAAGTGGTCCACCGAAGTCGCCGCCCGGGTTCCCAACTCGTAGCCAGACCCGGGCCGCCGTGCCAGGAGACCGAGAACCGCGTAACTGCTGGGTGTAAGCGTTGCCCTTGACATTTCTCCACGATAGTAGCATAGTGTTCTATAGTAAAGTGTTTTATATGCCAGACCGTGCTGGCATCGGTCCACCCCGTCATCGGTTCCCGGCGCACGCCGGATCGCACGACGGTCACTCTCCCTCGTTGCGCCGCCGATCAGAGGGCTTTCAGGACAGCCCCTCGCCGTCACATGGGTATCTCGCTGGAGCACACGATGACCACGTTCACCTCGGGAAGTCGTCATGCCGTCGCTAAGAGTTCGCCACGAAATGGCACGACGCCGACGCGTGTCCCCATTACCCACCGGCGTCATCAACTCGGGAGCGTGATCGCATGTCAAACGGACCTGTGAGCCCAACACAAGACCGCACCGGTCTCGAGTGCACAACGCGAGACGCACGGATGGCCCTGCGCGAAGCCGCTTCCGCCGCGGCGGAAGCGGCGGCCCACGCGCGCTCCGTTGCCGAGGTGCTAGATGAAGCCCTGGCGGTACTGGCCGCGGCGGAAAGCGCCGCTCCGCCACCATCGCCCGCGACTCCCAGCGCGCGAACCGACCGGCTCAGCTCCAGGGAGCAGGAGGTGCTGGCCTTGGTGACCGAGGGCCGCACCAACAAGGCGATCGCCGAGGCACTCTACGTCTCGCCGAACACGGTCAAGACCCACGTCGCCTCGCTGCTCAACAAACTCCACGCCGCCAACCGCGCCCAGCTCGCGGCCATCGCGACCACGCGAGGATTCCATCCGCCCCATCCTACTCGACGCCACCTCCTCACCTCCCCGAACAGCCATCACGACACGGTCAGCCGGTGAGAGATCCGTTGCCCACATCCAGGCGACTCCATCGGCGCCGCAATGCTTCACACTTCGGAGGCACGACACCATGACAAACAAGCCCCACATCCGCCGGTCGACGACACGACGCATCTCTCGCAGATCCGTCCTGCACGGCGGCGTGACCGCTGGCGCGTCTCTGGCCATGGGCAACCTCCCAGCCCTCCAGCAGCGATCGCTGCACGCCGCCCAGGCAACCCCCATCACATCCAGACCAAGCGAAAGCGAATGGATCGCCTACGGCCGCGACCCGGGCGGCATGCGTCACTCCCCCTTGACCCAGATCACGCGGCAGAACGTGGAGACCCTGGCCGTCGCCTGGACCTACCACACCGGCGAACTCGCCTCGTACGAGGGCACGGCCCTCGCCGAGAGCGCCGCCTTCGAGGCCACCCCGCTGATGGTCGACGGCGCGCTCTACTTCTCGACCCCCTCCAACCGGGTCATCGCCCTCGACGCCGCCACCGGCGCCGAACGGTGGGTCTTCGATCCGGGCGTCGATCTCACCCGCGACTATTCCGAGGTCACCTCGCGCGGCGTCTCCACCTGGGTCGATCCCGACAAGTCCCCTGCCGACCCGGGCTACCGCCGGCTCTTCCTCGGCACCCTCGACGGCCGCCTCCTCGCCCTGGACGCGGATAGCGGACAACCCAGTACCGGCTTCGGCCAGCAGGGCGCCGTCGACCTCACCGCGGCCGTCAACCTGCTGCGATCCCGGCAACTACCTGGTCACCTCGCCGCCAGCCATCGTCGGCGATCTGGTCGTCGTCGGCTCGGCCATCGGCGACAACCGCGCCGTGGAGTCGGAGCGCGGTATCGTCCGCGCCTATCGAGCGCCGGAGCGGCGCGCTGCGCTGGAGCTGGGATCCCATCCCGCGCCGAGCTCCGGCGACCCCGGGCTACGACACCTGGAACGGCCCCGTCGCCCACAAGACCGGCGGCGCCAATGCCTGGGCGCCGATCTCGGCCGACCCCGAGCGCGACCTGGTCTTCGTCCCCACCTCGGCGCCCTAGCCCCGACTACTACGGCGGCGAGCGCCTGGGCCAGAACCTCTACGCCAATTGCGTCGTCGCCCTGCGCGCCTCCACCGGCGAGCATGGTCTGGCACTTCCAGACCGTCCACCACGACATCTGGGACTACGACGTGCCGATGCAACCGGCGCTGATCGCCGTCGAACCGCGATGGCGAAACCGTCCCGGCGGTTGCCGTGGGCACCAAGCAGGGCCACGTCTTCGTCCTCCACCGCGAGACCGGCGAGCCGCTCTCCCCGGTCGAGGAGCGGCCGGTGCCGCAGACGGACGTCCCCGGCGAGGAGACCTGGCCGACGCAACCCTTCCCGGCGCAACTGCCACTCTTCGGCCTGCGTGAGCTGACCCCGGACGACGCCTGGGGACCGACCCCGGAGGCGGTGGCGCAGGCCCGGGAGGTCATCGCCGCCCTGCGCTCCGAAGGACCCTTCACCCCCATCAGCCTGCAGGGCACGATCCAGACCCCGAGCAACGCCGGCGGCTTCAACTGGGGCGGCCTCAGCTACGACCCCGAGCGCCAGATCCTCGTCGGCGCGGTCAACCGCTTCGCCGCGGTCATGCAGCTCATCCCGCGCGACGAAGCGGGCACCGACGGCGAGGAGGGCGAGCGCTTCGGCCTGGAAACCGCCGCAACAGCTCGGCACGCCGTATACCCTGGCGCGCAGTCTGCTGCTCGACCCCGAAACCCGGCTCCCCTACAGCCCGCCGCCCTGGGGCACCCTGGCCGCCGTCGATCTCAGCAATGGCTCCCTGGCCTGGGAGGTTCCGCTGGGGCTCGTCGCCGATCCTGCCGACGTCCCCGATGCCGTGAACTGGGGCTCGCCCCACCTCGGCGGACCGACCACCACCGGCGGTGGGCTGATCTTCGTCGCCGCCACGCTCGACGGGATCTTTCGCGCCTTCGACGTCGAGACCGGCGACCTGCTCTGGCAGGATCCGCTCCCGGCCGGCGGCCAGGCCACCCCCATGTCCTACGAGGTCGAGGGCCGGCAATATATCGTCATCGCCGCCGGCGGGCACGGCAGACTGGGCTCCCAGATCGGCGACGCGGTCGTCGCGTACACCCTGCCCGCCGGAGCCTGATCACCGACGTCACTACGACGCCTTCAGCCAGACCGCAACGGCGCGGCATGCGTCGCGCTACCCGTGGCCGAGCAGACCCAGCAAGCGATCGACGACTGGCGCTACTGGATCGGCTCCGGCTACGAGTTCTGAGCTCGACTTGAGCTCTTTGCGCGGGAGGGCGGGAGGGTCCGCGCGGCGCCACGCTGACAGGAGGCGCGCCGATGCCGACCCGACCGGCCGCGATGCGCGCCGCCGTGCAGGGCGGTGCGCCGCGGTGCTCGTCCCACGTCTGGCGCCCCGCGCCGGGGCTGCTGGTGGGGCGATCCTGGCCCCGGTGCAGCGCACCGTGGCCGCCGCGCTGCGGGTGACCGGCCGCGCCCCGGGGCGGCCGTTTCACCGCTAGCCTCGCGGGCTCCGCCGCGCCGCGTGGTCCGGGCTGGCCGTGGGCCGGGGGCTGGTGGCGCTGCTGGTCGCCGCCGGCGTGCCGCCGGGCCCGCTCCTGGTCGGCAGCGACGAGCCGCTGGAACGGCGGCGACCGGACGTTCATGCCCGCGGCCAGCGCATCGTGGCCACGGGCATCTACCGCGATCCGGGGCGCGCCAGCCGCGGCCACGAGGTCACGGCCAGCGCCCGGCGCGGGGGCTGCCTGCGGCTGGTGGTGCCCATCCCCTGGGCGGCGCGCACCTGGGTGCTGCCGGTCTTGACCGCGCTGGCCCCCGCCGCGCGGGACCACCGGGAGCGCGGCCAGCGCCACAAGACGCTGACCGACTGGGCGCGCCAGTTGCTCCTGGTGGTGCGCCGCTGGGGCCGGCGCGCGCCATCGTCGCCGGGGCGGACAGCACCGACGCGGCGCTGGAGTTCCTGGCCGCCTGCCGTGCCTGGCGCGACCCGGTCACGGTGGTGACCCGCCTGCGCCTCGATGCCGCCCTCTACGCCCCGCCCCGCCCCGCCGACCGCCCGCGGCGACCCGGCCGAGCGGCGGCCACCGCCGCTGGCCGCGGCCGCCGCCGCTCCGAAGACCGCGGGGCCCGCACGCACCGTGGCGCCGTGGGAGGACCCCGGCCCCCGCACCGTCGAGGGCGCCGCCGCCCCGGCGGTCTGGGACCCCAGCGGGCTGCCCCCGGTACCGCGGCGCTGGGGGCGGATCCGCGCCCCCCACGGGCACTTCGCCACCCAGGCGCTGCTCGGTCCCGATCCGGCCCTCGCTCCAGCCCAGCTTCTCGCCTGGTTCATCCAGCGCTGGCCGTTGGCGGTGACCTTCGAAGCAGCGCGGCGCCATCTCGGCCTGGAGACGCCGCGCCCGTGGTCGGCGGCCGCCATTCGCCGCCCCACGCCAGGTCCTCCTCGGGGTGTTCTCGCTCGTCACGCGGCTGGCCCACCGGCAGAGGCCGGGCTCCGTCGCCGGTGTCCGTCAGGCCACGTGGTATCGCCAGCGACACCCGACCTGCGCCGAGGCGATGGCCAAAGTTCCACGCGCGATCGTGGAGTGCTGGACTGACACGCTGTGCTACGTAGCCTGAAAGGCTAAAGTCGAGCTAACACCAGCCTCGTTCACGGGACTTCCCGTTCGAGTCAGCCTGGTCCTTTAGGGCTAAGCGGGGCGGCGACAACGTCCCCGACTCGCCGAGAGTCTCAGCAGCAAACCGGAGACGCCGCAGCGGCGCCGGAAGACCCCACCAACGGCCACACCGCCATCGACATGCCGTCGAGCGCGTCCCACATCCACATGAAATCGCCCCAAGCCCAGGACACGGTGCCCCCGGTGGCGGGATCGGCGGCGTAAACCCCCGATTCGTCGTACCCGTAGGCGACGACGACGTGGTAGCCGGGGTTCAGCTTGTAGGGTGTCCCGTCGTGGGCGTACTCGTAGAATCCCTGGTCGCCCCACAGCCCGAGCCAGATGACGACGGGGACGCCATTGTCGAGGAAGTTGGTGAGGGCGCTGGAGTCACCCTTAGCGTAGAAGACCTCACCGCGGAAGCCAAGTTGGGCGAGGGGTCCTACCAGTGGTTCGGGATAGACGCCGTAGTCGGTGGTGTTGCCCCACCAGCCGGTGATGTCGCCACGGTAGCCCCAGTGCGGATTGTCAGACAGGGGCACCATCTCGTCGAAGACCCACTCCGAGACCCAGACGTCGTAGGCGCCCATGGCGATGACCATCGAGGCGTACTCGCAACTGAGGTTGCGCTGCTGGGTGTAGGTCGGCACCTCGACGAAGGCGGACCCTTCGCTGACCTCATGCGCTCCGACCGGTGCGACCGGCATGACGAGGCCCAGGATCATGGCCCAGATGCACACGCCCACCAGAAGCAACTGTCGTGGTTGGATTGCTTTCGATCCCTTCCGCACCTTCCGGCTCCCCACCCGGTCGATAGCACCTTGCTTTTATTCTATATCGGGATGCCGCGCCTGACTATCTGAGACTGAGAGTCAACGCGGGTGTCAGGTGTCGGGTGTCGGGTTACAGGGGTACGTGCTCACTGACACCCGTCACCTGAGACCCGTCACCTGAGACCCGTCACCTGTCACCCTCCGTTCGAGCGGTAGTTCGGCGCCTCTCGGGTGATGACGATGTCGTGGGGGTGGCTTTCGCGCAGACCGGCGGCGGTGATGCGCACGAAGCGGGTGTCGCGTTTGAGGGTCGGGATGTCGGGGGCGCCGACGTAGCCCATGGCGGAGCGGAGACCGCCGACCATCTGATAGACGAGATTGCTGAGCGGACCCTTGTAGGCGACGCGGCCCTCGATGCCCTCGGGGACGAGTTTCTGGATGTTGCCGATGCCTTCCTGGAAATAGCGGTCCTTGGAGAATGATCGCGATTTCATGGCGCCGATGGAGCCCATGCCGCGGTACTCCTTGAAGCGCTCGCCCTGGTAGAGGACGACCTCGCCGGGACTCTCGTCCACCCCGGCCAGCAGGGAGCCGAGCATGACCGCGTCGGCGCCAGCGGCGATCGCCTTGGCGATGTCGCCGGAGTACTGGATGCCGCCGTCGGCGATGACCGGCACGTCGTGACGAGCGGCGGCGCGGGCGCAATCGAGCACGGCGGTGACCTGGGGCACCCCGACGCCAGCGACGACCCGTGTCGTGCAGATCGACCCCGGCCCGACGCCGACCTTGACGGCATCGGCTCCGGCGGCGATGAGCGCCTCGGTTGCGGCGGCGGTGGCGACATTGCCGGCCATCACCTCAACCCGGAAGGACCGCTTGATGCGCTCCACCATCCTCAGCACAGATTCGGAATGGCCGTGCGCGGTATCGACGACGAGGACATCGACCCCCGCATCGACAAGGGCAGCGGCGCGCTCCTCGGCGTCGGCGCCGACCCCGACCGCCGCACCGACTCGTAGGCGGCCTTTGGCGTCTTTGGTCGCGTTGGGGAACTGGATTTTCTTCTGGATGTCCTTGACCGTAATTAGCCCGGTGAGGTAGCCGCGCTCGTCCACCACCGGCAGCTTTTCCACCCGATGCCGGTGCAGGATCGACCGCGCCTGCTCCAGGGTGGTGCCGGCGGGGGCGGTGATGAGATCCTCGCTGGTCATGACCGCGCCGACTGGCTGCTCGACGTCGTCGACGAAGCGCAGGTCGCGGTTGGTGAGGATGCCGACGAGGCGGCCGCACTCCTCGGTGATCGGCACGCCGGAGATGTGGTAGCGCTCCATCACCGCCAGTGCTTCGCGCACGGGGGCGTCCGGCGGGAGCGTGACCGGTTCGACGATCATTCCCGACTCGGAACGTTTCACTTTGTCGACTTCGCCGACCTGCTCCTCGATGGAGAGGTTGCGGTGGACGACACCGATGCCGCCCTCGCGCGCCAGGGCGATAGCCATGCGGGCCTCGGTGACCGTGTCCATGGCCGCGGAGAGGACCGGTATTTCCAGTGAGATGGATTTTGTGAGCCGGGTCGCGGTGTTCACCGTGGCAGGCAGGACATCCGAGTGGGCCGGAACGAGCAGCACGTCATCAAAGGTCAACCCGAGCCCGACGAACTTGTCCGTGTCAGAGAGGGCGTCGAATGGATGCAGTGCCTCATCCCACGGCGACGGCTCATCAAGTCCGGGGACGGTGAAGTGACGCGGCTCGGCAACAGTCATGGCGTGCTCCCCTCCTGCGACTGAACGACGGGGCGATTCCGGGGCGGTAAATGGAGACGGGTTGATAGTTCGTTGACGAATGCCTCGTAGGCTTCAGAGCCGCGCGAGCTCGAGTCGTACTCGACGATGGCCTTGCCGTAGGACGGGGCTTCTGCCAGACGGACGGAGCGAGGGACGACGGTGCCGAACATGCGGTGCGGGAAATAGCGGCGGACCTCGGCCACGACGTGCGCGGAGAGGCGTGTGCGGGCGTCGAACATGGTCATCAGCACGCCGGTGACGTCCAGCGGCGGGTTGAGCCCCCGCTTGACGAGATCGACCGTGGTCATCAACTGACCCAATCCCTCCAGGGCCAGGAACTCGCACTGGATGGGCACCACGACCGAGCGCGCCGCGGTGAGGGCATTGACGGTGAGAAGTCCCAGAGACGGGGGGCAGTCAATGAGCACAACATCGTATCGCGGCAGAATCTCGCTGAGTGCCTCGCGTAAGCGCGATTCGCGGCCAGCCGCATCGACCAACTCGATCTCTGCTCCGGCCAGCACCGGGGTCGAGGCGACCAGATCGAGCCCGGGCCGGTCGGTGGCCTGGACGGCGTCGGCCAGGGGCATGCCGTCCACCAGGACATCGTAGATGGAGGGTCCGCCAGCCAGCTTGTCGATGCCGAGTGATGAGGTGGCGTTCCCCTGGGGGTCGGCGTCGATGAGGAGGACGCGGTAGCCACGCTGGGCCAGGGAGACGGCGGTGTTGACGGCGGTGGTCGTCTTGCCGACGCCACCCTTCTGATTGGCGAAGGCCACCACCGGAACCGCCCGCGCGACACGGCTCTCCGGTTGTTGCCCGGAGTGGGCCATCACCGGACTCTCTGCCGTTACGCTCGCCATCCGTGTCTCGCGCGCAGGGCTGTTCCTCCTTGGGAGGATGGTAGCACGGAGGGTGATAGGGACAAAGGGTGGCGGGCGATGGGAAGTCTGGGTTGTAGGTCGTGGGAGTAGTCGGTGACAGGCCACCGACGATGCCGGCGCCGCCGCCACGCGTTCTTGACGATGAACGCAACGGGTGTAGGCTGGATTTGCGTCTTTGGGCCGCATTCTATGGTGCGTTGAGGAGGGAGCCCGATGGACGACGTTCGCTTCGATGCCCTGGTCCGATCACTCCCGATGTCCAGCAACAGGCGCGGTGCGTTTGCCGCTTTGCTCGGCGGCGCCCTCGGCGGGATAAGCCTCATTCAAGCTGCAGCCAGGAAAAAGAGCAAGAAGAAGAAGAAATGTCGCTGCCGTGGTGGCCGGAAACGCTTGAGCAATGGGAGTTGCGCGAAGGTCTGTGACGATGCAAGTGACTGTGCCCTCGCCTGCGCGTGTCCTACCGCCAGCATCGAGGGCGCTCGCTACAGCACTGCTGATGTGGGCTTCGACTGTACGAAGATTCCGCAGTCCTGCTCGACCACGGCCCAGTGCCTGCTGGGCCAATATTGTCGATTCGTGCAGTTGTGTGGCTCCAATCGTTGCACTCCGCTGTGCGGCTGAGGCGCGCGGTCAAGGTGTCCAAAAGTGCGGATCGTCTTCTTGAAGGTTCGCTGAAGTCGCTCCTCAAAGGCAGTGCCGCTACCGCCTGATTGCGTTCGTGGCAAACCAGACAAGATTCGCCGGCCGTTCCGCCAGCCGCCGCATCAGATAGAGATACCAGTGCGGTCCATAGGGCGTGGCGATCAGGACGCGGTGGCCGGCGCGGGCCAACTCGACCTGGTACCGCGGGCGCACGCCATAGAGCATCTGGAACTCGAAGCGGTCGGGGCCGATACCGTGGCGGCGGGTGAAGGCGATGACGTGGTCGATGATGCGCTCGTCGTGGGTGGCGATGGCGGTGAAGCCGCCGGTCGTCAGCATCCTCTCCGCCAGCTCGACGTAGGCGCGGTCGACGTCGGCTTTGCGGGGGTAGGCCACGAGCGGCGGCTCCAGGTAGGCGCCCTTGACCAGCCGCAGGTTGGGTGAAAGGGGGAGCAGTCGCTCCAGATCGTCCGGGGTGCGGTACAGGTAGGACTGGAGTACGGTGCCGACGTTGTCGTGGCCGTCCTCGCGCAGGCGGCGGTAAATGCGCAGCGTGTCGTCGACGCGGGCCGACTCCTCCATGTCGATGCGGATGAAGTTCCCATGGGTTTGGGCGTGGGCGGCGATTTCGGAGACGTTGCGGTATGCCAACTCGGGGTCGAGATCAAGTCCCAGGTGGGTCAGCTTGAGGGCGATGTTGGTCTGCAACCCTTCCGCGGCGATGCGGTCGAGGTTGGTGAGGTACTCGTCGACGACGGCCCGAGTGGTTTGTTCGTCCCTGACCCCTTCGCCCAACAACGTCGTGTTCGTGCGCAGTCCCTTCTGGTTGAGCCCGCGCAGGACCGGGATCGCCTCATCGAACGTCTCGCCGGCGACGAAGCGCGCCGCGCCCAGGCGCATGCCGAATCGCTGCACGGCGCGCGAGACAAGTGGATTGCTCGTGGCGGCGAGGATGCCGGAGCGGAAAGCGGGGTTCAGGTCGAAGCTAGGTCGTTCCCGCGGGACGCCGCGTGTCATCGGCTTGCTGGTCGGCCCGACTGCCGGCATGCGTGCTGCTCCTCCCCATTGCTGCCGTCGGCGTTGATACCTCGCGTACGAGCAACGATACCCAACGAGATGCCGGGGTGTTGCCCATACTGGCGTCCCCTCAATCTGATTCAGGCATGGTTCGTGCGGCGGTTGGCGCTCGTGTATCAGGCGAACTCAGTTCGCTCATGTTCCGAACGCACTGGTGGGAACCGGATTGATGGAGATGCTACTCGCTATCGCCATGGCCGCCGCCGCCGCAGTGCTCGGGGCGGCGCTGCCGCTGTGGCGCAAACCATCAACACTGGTGTCGTCTGTGGCGCTCGGGTTCGCGGCCGGGGTGATGTTCGCAACCGTGGCGTTCGAGATGGTGCCGGAGGCGTTGCAGCGCGCGTCCCTGCTGGTGGTTGCGCTCGGGTTCGCGGCGGGGTTTGCTGCGCTCTACGGGTTGGAACTCGGCCTTAACCGCGGCAAGATGGCTGGCGAGCGGGCGGAGCAACATGCAGCGGTCGAGGCCGAGCACGCGCGTAAGCGTCCGTATGGCGGCGCGGCGACGATGCTGGCGGGGGGAACGATCCTCGAAGCAATCGTCGAGGGAATCAGTCTGGGCGTGGGTGCGGCTATTGGGGCTGGAATCACAGTTCCGCTGGCGTTCGCGGTCACCATCGACAATCTGAGCGAAGGGCTCAGTCTCGGTGCGGTGCCCGAGGACCATGGCGAGAAAGCCGGTGGGGCTCGCACGCTGCGCTGGGGAATCATGATCGGGGTGACGACTGTCATCGCCGCGGTCGTGGGTTGGTTCGCCTTGCGCGACGTGCCGGCCGGCGTCCACGGCGGCGTCTTCGCGGCGGGGGCGGGCGGCATGTTGTACCTGACGGTCACCCAGTTGGTACCGGAGGCCGAAGCCGAGCACTACCAACATTCGTCGGCGGTGGCCGCGGCGATTGGATGCCTGACGATTCTAATCCTGTCCGAAATTCGCTGAGCATGAGCGTGTCGTGCGCACCCCCGTGACATGCTGCAAGTGCACGAAGTGAAGCATCTCGGCTCACTGGCGCGTACGGTCGCTGAGTAACGAGATTCTTCGGCTTCGCCTTCAGAATGACACGGTGGATGGGCGCCGTCGTCAGGTGCTGTCCCTCGTCGCACCTTCGACCCACTTGCCAGATTCGTTCTTGTGGTACTTCTGCTCCACCGCGCCCCAGGCTACGCGATGGGCGCGGCTTTCCTCATGGCCGTACTGGTCCCAGGCGCTGTTGAACGCCTCCTTGTAGAT
This sequence comes from uncultured Chloroflexia bacterium, assembly GCA_963762985.1. GTDB lineage: Bacteria > Chloroflexota > Chloroflexia > Thermomicrobiales > UBA6265 > JACCXM01. The sequence goes on along the minus strand of CAVXMK010000014.1, from coordinate 661,133 downwards.
GTTCTGCGCGTGGGCCGGCAGGTTGTCGCGAACACTCTCGGGGAGGTCTGAGCGGCTGTCGTATGGCATGGTGGCTTCCTCCTGCGCCGACCGGATCGGAGGGTGGCGCGTCACCGTCGATCCAGTGCACGCGTCGTGCCAGCCGCGGAGCGCCTTGCCCCAATTCCCCTGTTGGCATTGATGGTATCGCGCAACGCGGAGGCGGCGGCCCGGACGGAATCGGTCCAATCGCTCTCATGGCCGGACCCGGCGTAGATCACCGAGCGGGAGGCGGAAACGAGGAGACCTGCGCCGGATGCATCGAGCCCGGCGTGCAGTGAAGCTTCCAGATCGCCGCCTTGCGCCCCAATTCCGGGGAGGAGGATCGGCGCCTCCGGGCAGCGGCGGCGCACCGCGGCCAATTCTTCGGGGTATGTGGCGCCGACGACGAGACCGAGGGTCGCGGGCCACCGCTCCGCCCAGGACGCGACGCGTTCGGCGACGGTCAGGTAGAGGGGCTGTTGGCGGTCTAGGTCGAGTGTGGAGAGATTCTGCAAATCGCCCGATCCGGGGTTGCTCGTCTTGCAAACGACGATGACGCCGCGGTTGGGGCGGCGCATGAACGGCGCCAGCGAATCCTCTCCCAGGTAGGGGTTCACCGTGACGGCATCGAAGCCCCAGGTGTCGAAACAGGCGGTTGCGTACGCTTCCGCGGTGTTCTCCATATCGCCGACCTTGGCATCGAGGATGACGGGGATGTGGTCGGGGATGAGGCGGCGCGTTTCTGCGAGCGCGGCTGCTCCAGCGTGGCCATAGGCCAGGTAAAAGGCCAGATTGGGTTTGTAGGAGCAGACGAGGTCAGACGTGGCCGCAATGACCCCCGCGTTGAACGCGACGATGGCGCCAGTCACGTCATCGTCTGAGCGCACTTGCGGTGGGAATCGCTCGAGGACCGGATCGAGACCGACGCAGAGCAAGCTATTATTGATATTGGCCGCATGCGTCAGCCGCTCCCCGAATGTGCCCGTCTCGATTGCTGTCGCCGCCATCAATTCCTCCATTCGCATCACGAGGGTAGGAGGTGCCATCAGGTCACGAACTGAGGCATTCTCGGCAGTGAAGTGTACGTACAGTCGTCGCCCCTGTGACAGAGCCGCCATTGAACCGGGTGCTAGGATGGTTGTGAGGGGATGACCGCGTCAAGGCGCGGGAATGCGGTGGGAGTCAACCCGCTGCGGGGGACGCCGGAGTGACGCCGATCGCGACGGGACAATCACATGAATCCGTCGCATCGGCGCTCCGGTTGCCGGAGGTCGATCCGCTGTCGGGCGAGCGCCTACCGACGATGGACGATGTCGCCAGAGCGCGCGAGGTCGTCGCTGAATACCTGACGCCGACACCACTTCTCGCGAACCCCGCGCTGGACGATCTGTTCGGTTTCTCGGCATTCCTGAAGTGCGAAAACCTGCAACCGATCGGCGCATTCAAAGTTCGCGGTGGGTTGTTCCTGATGAGTGACCTCTCCCCTGAGGAGCGAGCGCAAGGAGTAGTCACAGCCTCGACTGGTAACCACGGGCAGTCGATTGCGTACGCCGCGCGTGAGTTCGGCGCGCCGGCCACGGTCTGGATGCCGGAGGAGGCCAATCCGCTCAAGGTCGCGTCGATGCTCCGCCTTGGAGCAGAGGTTCGCTTCGCCGGCCGAGATTTCGACGAATGCCGGTTGGAAGCCGAGCGTGACGCGGTGGAACGGGGCGCCACCTACGTGGTTCCGGCCAACGATTGGCGTCTGATTGCCGGTGTGGCGACGTATACGGTAGAGATGCTGGAAGACGTGCCAGATCTGGATGTGCTGATCGTTCCCGCCGGTGGCGGTTCCGGGCTGTCCGGCGCGTGCCTGGCGGGGAAGGACATCTCGCCGCCGTTGCGTGTGATCGGGGTGCAAGCGGCCGGCGCTCCGGTGATCTACGAAACGTGGCGGAGCGGGGCGCTCCAGGAGATTCCGCGCGCGGAGACGTTTGCCGAGGGGTTGGCGACGCGGGTAGCGTTCAGTCTCCCGGCGCAAATCCTCTGGAAGCGATTGGACGACTTTCGACTGGTGACGGATGCCGAAATGCGCCGCGGCATCCTGACCCTGCTGGAGCGGGCGCGCATCCTGGCGGAGGGTGCGGGCGCGGCGGCGTTCGCTGCGGCCTATGCCATGCGAGAGGAACTTGCCGGCCAGAAGGTTGGCATCGTGGTTTCGGGTGGCAATCTCACCCTCGATGCCCTGACGGAGGCGCTCGCGATGGAGCAACCCTGGTGACCTCATTGCGGGACTGGCTGGGATTTCGGCGGCGGGAGGGCGCGGGGGACACCGTCCTGCTCATCGCGCGGGAGGTTACCGACCGCCAGCGGTCGGTGCAGGGCGGGTTGGCGGAAATCCGCGACCCCCGCGTGCTCGACCGGCTGACCGCCGAGGATTTCGAAGGACTCGATCTGGTCATCGAGGAGCAGGCGGACGAGGACCGCGAATATGCCGTGGTCCTGGCCCGGCTGACCTACGCGGCAGCGCGGGCCAAGGGGTTTGACGACCAGATCGTCGACGCCGCGCTGCGCCTCGATACCCTGCTTCCCGGCGACGATCCCAGCCACGAGCGCGACCGGCTGCTGCGCGACGCGTACGGAGTGGCCCAACGCACGGGGTACGTGGAAGGCGGACGAGCGGCGCTGAGCCGCCTCGGCTTGCGCGCACTGGATTCAGGCGACACGGAGCGGGCGCGGGCACTGTTGCGGCAGCAACTGGACCTGGGCGACGAAGCGGACGATGACATCGCCGAGGTCAACGCGGCGCTGGCGCTGGGCGATCTGCTGCGCAAAGAGGGCGAGCGCTCGGAGGCGCAGGCGCTCTTCCGCCGCGCCGGGCGCGGCGCGCAGCGGCTCGACTACCAGCATGGCATCGCGGAAGCGCTGGTGCGCCAGATCGAGATGCTGCCGCGCAACACCGATCTGGAGACGATGGCGGCCCTGCAGCGGCAGGCCTCCGAGGCGGCGCGGCGTACGGCCGATCTTGGTTTGCAGAGCCGGATCGTGCTCAGCCTGGCGGAAACGCTGCGGCGCAACGGCAAGATCCCGGAGGCGGTGACCCAGTTGGAGCAGGGGCTCACCGTTAGCCGCCAGATCGGCGATCTGGCGATGGAAGGCCGCTGCCTCTCCACGCTGGTCGAGATCGAGCACGCCCGCGGCCGCATTGCCGCCGCGGCCGGTCACGAGCGCGATCTGGTCACGCTCGAGGATCGGCGGGGAAATCGGGCCGGCGCCAGCGAGTGGGCGATCCGCATGGGAACCTCGATGCTCGACCTGGACGATGTCCCGGCCGCGCTCGAGGCGTTCACCCGGGGACTGGAGCTGGCCACCGCGGCGGCAGACGTCGGCCTGGAGCAGCGCGCCCTGGGCGGGATCGGCATGGCCTATGCCCGTGCCGGACGGCGCTCGGAGAGTCTGGAACACTTAATGCGCGCGCTCGACCTGGCCCGCGCCTCGCGCGATCGGCGCAACGAGGCGCGCTGGCTGGCGACGCTGGGGCAGGTGCTGTGGCGGTTCGAGCAGCCGCAGGAGGCGATGCGGGCGCTCACCGACGGGATGGCCGCGGCGCAGCGCGTCGAGGACCTGGGTCTGCAGGCGAACATGCTCACCCAGCTCGGTCGCATGTACGCGGCTGGCGGGCAAACAGCCCGCGCGAAAGAAGCATATACCCACGCCTACAGCCTCAACCGGCGGCTGGGACAGACGGAGGAGCAGATCGATCTGCTCAATCTCCTGTCGGCATTGGCCGCGGAAACCGGCCAGTTCCCGGCCGCGATCGCCTTCGGGGAGCAGGCGTTGCAACTTGCCGCGCTGGGGAACGATCGGCTGACGGAAGCGCGCCTGCGCATCCGCCAGGGCCGGCTGGCAATGAGCCGGGGCGACACGACCGCGGCGCTCGACCACTTCGCGAAAGGGGTGGCGTTGGCCGAGGCGATGGCGCAACCCACCATGCAGGCGCAGGCGCTGTCGGCGCTAGCTGGTGCGCAGGCGGCGCTCAACGACCCCGCGGCCACCACCACGTACCGGCGGGCCTTGAGCCAGGCGCGGACGGCGAGCGACGCGGCGAGCGAGGCGCAGGCCGCGTTTGGGCTGGGGCAGCTCCTGGTGCGCGAGGGGGCGAGGGTCGAAGGGAGCCAGATGTTGCAGGAGGCGGGCGCGGCGGCCCGGCGCATGGGTGCGCGCGGGCAGCAACTCGCCCGCCGCGCCGATGATCTCCTGGCGGGTATCGGTCCCCTGGAGCCGCCACCGAGCCGGCTCCCGCGACGCCGCGAGCCGACACCCGAGCGGGCGACACGGACCGAGACTGGCACGCGCACAGCGGAGCCGGACATCTCCCCGGCCGAACCGGGACAAGAGCCCGGCGGCGATGCGGTCTTTCGGGAGACGACGCTGCCGCCGCTCTGAGCGATTCGCTCCCGGTTCGTACTGACAACGCCTGCGACGGCGTGCCGCGGATGGGCACGCGGTAGAACCGATGCATGTAACCGCGTAAGCGTTTGGGAAGCGCCGCATGCGGAATGCGGACGAACCCTGGCGTCTCCTTGACGCGGCCATCTCCCTCACTCACCGCGATGGCTGCCAAGGGGAGGTCGTGGCGAAATCCTGGCCCCGCACCTCGGTGTCCGGTTGAAGACGCCTCGCTCCCGGCACGTTGTGCGGAAAGAGTGCCAAGAAAGCCAACTCTGGCGGGGTAGGGTGGCATGGTTGCTCTGACCTCCAACCGCTGCTCAACGGGCACCCGGCGTAAGGGGATCATCCGCATTCCATATCCAGATCAGAGGGCGCGTCATTGCACCAGTCGCGCGAAGACTCTTGACAGGGGGTGTTCCTCGCTAGCATAGTGTATTTGGTCGATTGTATTTGGTATACAATTTAAACGACGTTGAGCGATCGGCACGACGAGGCACCGCATGGTCCAGGTTGAGCGCCGCAATCACACCCTCAACCACAGCATCTACGAGAGCTTGCGCGAGATGATCGCCAAGGGCTTGCTGGTGACTGGCGCTCGCATTGACGAGCGCGCGGTGGCCGAACAACTCGGCGTTAGCCGCACCCCCTTGCGCGAAGCCATCGCCAAGCTCGCCAAGGAAGGGCTGGTCGAGCAACGCCCCTATCGCGGCAACTTCGTGCGCGCTTTCTCCCCCAAACAGGTCAACGACCTCTACGAGACGCGCATGGTGCTGGAGGGGCTCGCCACCCGCCGCGCCGTTGAGAATCTCACGGTCGAGGGGTTGGCTGAGTTGACGGACATCCTCGATGACGTCCAGGCGGCGTTGGCGGCGGGCGACATCGCTGCCTATTCCGTCTCAGATCAGCGTTTTCACCAAGTGATCGCGCTACTGTCCGGAAACGAGACCGTGATCGAGTCCCTGGAGCGGTTGCGGGCGCAGGTGCAACTCGTGCGCCTTGCGGCCAACCGGGATCCCGATCTCGTCGAGCGCACGGCACGGGAGCGGCCCGAAATCCTCGCCGCGTTGCGGGAGCGGGACGCCGACCGTGCGGCACGGCTCATGGAGGAGCACATCGACGGAGTCCGCCGCACCGTGCTGAAACAGCTCGAAGCCGCCGAAAAGCAGTCATAGAGTTTTGGCCCCCGTCGGGGCGGACACGGCGCCGCATGCCGGCGATGCCGTCGGTGACGACGCAGTCGGTTCAAGGAGGAACGAGAGTGACAACCTGGAAGCAGCGGCTGGGTATGGGCCTCGCCGCCATCGGTCTCACGGCAACGTTGGCCGCCCCCACCCAGCCGGTCGCCGCGCAAGAAGCAACGATCGATCTCTGGTTTGACACTACCGGCGGCGCCGAGGTCGCCGAGTGCACCACCGCCAATCTGGTCGAACCGTTCAACGAGCAGAGCGACACCGTGACCGTCGAGGCCACCATGCAGGCCAATGGCTGGCAGGCGACGCGCACCGCGCTGGCAGGTGGCGCGGGTCCGGACATCGTGACCACGCCGGGGCCGTCCTGGGCGGTCGAGTTGGCGAAGGCCGGGCAGCTCCTGGCGCTGGATGAGTACGCCTCAGAGTTCGGGTGGGATGAAACATTCGTCCCCTGGGCGCTCGATCTGGGCCGGGTCGACGGCACGCTATACAGCCTGCCGACCCAGCAGGAGACGATGGTCGTCTACTACAACCAGACGCTCTTCGAAGAGCAGGGATGGGAGGTGCCGACGACCATCGAGGAGATGACCGCGCTGGCGGAGGAGGTCGCAGCCGCCGGGTACATCCCCTTCGCCCATGGCAACCAGGAGTGGCGTCCGGCCAACCACTGGTACCTGGGCGAGTTCCTCAACCAGGTCGCCGGGCCGGAGAAGGTCTACGACTTCCTGACCGGCAACGCGCAGATCACCGATGAGGAGTTCGTGCAGGCGGTCAACATGCTCACCGAGTACCAGCAGAAGGGCTGGTTCATGGGCGGGCTGGAGAACTACTACACGACCACCAGCAATGTGATGCACGCGGCGCTGGGCAACGGCGAAGCGGCGATGCTGATGGAGGGCACCTGGTTCCTGGCCGAGATCGACCAGTTCTTCGGCGAGGCGGCCGGCAACACGAACGAGTGGGGCTGGTTCCCGACCCCATCTATTGACGGCGAGCCGACCTTCGACCTCGGTATCGGCAGCACCTACTCCATTAATCCGAACTCCGCGAATCCCGATGCCGCGGCGGAGTTCCTCGATTACCTGTTCTCGCCCGAGGCCCAGGCGCAGCTGTTGGTCGAGTGCGGTATCGACCCGGCCCCGGTCACCATCGACACGTCGGAATTGGAAGGCGTCGATCCGCGCCACACCGAGATCATCCAGACCTTAAACGAGGCAGCCAGCGCCGGCAACTACGGCTACCTGATGTGGACCTTCTTCGCGCCCCGCGTCGATACCTTCCTCACGGAGAACATCGAGCGCGTCTGGGCGGGCGAGATGACCGCCGAGGAATTGCTGGCGGAAGCTCAGGCGATCCACGACGAAGAGGTGGCCGCCGGGACGATCCCGCCGATTCCGGCGCGGTAACGGAGTAGTGGGTCGAGAGTCGAAAGTCGAAAGTCGAAAGTACAGACGACGCAGTTCGAACTGCCGTCGATCGCACCAGAGTCTTTCGACTTTCGACTGACGACTTTCGACTCCCGTGGAGGCACCAGGATGAGTGTGGCGCACGCGGGGCAGCCGCGGCTCGCCGCTCACAGTCCCCCCAATGTGCAGGCCCAGCGGCGCAGGCGGTTCTTCCGCCGGAAAGTCGTGCCCTGGCTGTTTGCGCTGCCGACGCTGCTCATCAGTCTAGTCGTGGTGCTGGGGCCGGCGCTCAGCTCGGTCTACTACTCGATGACCGATTGGTCCGGAGTGGGAGCTGGGGAGTGGATCGGGCTAGGGAACTACCAGCGGCTCTTTTTCGAGGACCGTTCGTTCCGGCGGGCCTTCCTCAACAATGTCTTCTACCTGGCGATCTTCCTGACGTTGCCGATGGGTATGGCGCTGGTCGGCGCCAGCCTGTTGGCGCCGATCCGCAAGTGGGCGATGCTTTTTCGCATCGGCCTCTTTATCCCCTACGTCCTGCCCAGCGTGATCACCGTCTTCATCTGGCTCCAACTCATGGACCCGCAGCGCGGGTTAGGGGCGTTGCTCGCTTCGTGGGGTTTGCCGGGGCTCGATCAGCCCTTCCTGGGCAAGACGAATACCGTCCTGCCGGCCATTGCCTTCATCGACAACTGGCACTGGTGGGGGTTCCTGATGGTCCTCTTCCTGGCCGGGATGCAGGCCATCCCCAGCGATCTCTACGAGGCGGCGCGTATCGACGGGGCTAATCGCTGGCAGGAATTCCGGGATGTGACGTTGCCGGGGATCCGGCCGATCATCGTCTTCATGATCCTGATGACCTCGATCTGGTCGTTTCTGGTCTTCGACTACATCTGGATCACCACCCAGGGCGGCCCGGCCGGCGCCTCCGAGGTGCTGGCGACGCTGGTCTACAAGGCGGCCTTCAACAACTTCGAGGCGGGTTACGCCGCGGCCATCGGGTTGACCATGAGCGCCCTGGCCGGCGTCATCATCTCGATCTTCGTCGTCCTGAGAAAGCGAGGGTGGGACATTTGATCCAGCGCGGGAAGGCCCACCGCGAACCGAATCTTTTCCCGAACTACGCAGTCCTGGTGCTGCTGCTCCTTTTCGCGCTGGGGCCGCTGGTGATCCTCGTCTTCAACTCGTTGAAATCGCCGGCGGAGATTGGAGGCAACCCGCTCGGCATCCCGCTCAACCCGATCTGGGAGAATTTTCCCCAGGCCTGGGAGATTGGGAACTTCTCGACGACGACCAAGAACTCCGCGATCCTGGTGGCGGGGACGGTGGCCGGGGTGTTGCTGACTGGCGGCATGACCGCCTACAGCCTGGCCAAGCTCGATCTGCCAGGGTCCGGGCCATTCACGCTCTATCTGCTCGTCGGTTCCAGTTTGCCGATCCAGCTTTTCCTGGTGCCGCTTTTTTTCCTGTGGCGCACATTCGGGTTGGTCAACAACCTGTTCGGGCTGATCATCATCTACATCGCGCTCAACTCGCCGCTGGCGATCTTCCTCCTGCGCTCCTACATGCTGCAATTGCCGAAGGATTTCGAGGACGCGGCGCGGGTCGACGGCGCGGGGGAGTGGGAGGTGTTTCTCAAGGTCGTCGTGCCGCTCTCCTGGCCGGGGTTTCTCACCGTCGGTCTGGTGGTGGCACTTTCGGTCTGGAACGAGTTTCTGCTGGCCACGGTCTTTCTGACCGACCAGGAGCGCTTCACGGTGGTGACGAGCTACTACAACTTCACCTCGCGATTCAGCCGGGACTGGGGGCTGACCAGCGCGGCGGCGGTGATGATGATCGTGCCGATCCTGGTCATCTTTCTGGCGTTGCAGCGGCGCTTTATCGACGGGCTGACGAAGGGCGGGTTGAAGGCGTAACCCCTCGTGTCATTCCGAGGAACGAGGAATCTCGGCATTTTCTGCGTCGTCGTGTCGGTAAGCCGAGATTCCTCGCTGACGCTCGGAATGACACGAGGCGAACGAGGAGTACACGTGACCGAGTTAACCATGCTCGCCGAGATGATGGACCGCGATCTGGAGGTCGCGGTGCAGAAGCTGAGCGAGTTGAACATCACCAGGCTCGATCTCAAGAACCATGTCTTCGACCGCTCCATCGACGACCTCGATGCCGAGCGGCGGGATCGGCTGGCGGCGCTGATCGAGCGCACGGGAACGAGCGTCTATTGCTTCTCCTCGACCCTCGGCCACCGCAATGTGAGCGAGGTCGGAGAGCACGAGTTCCGCCGCCAACTGGAAACCGGCATCGCAAACATGGTCGCAACCGCGGAAACAGTTCGCCCCACCAAGGTCCGGCTGCTGGCCTGCGGATTCGCCGAGCGTGCGGACTACGCCGACGCGTCGGTGTATCTCGGCGATCGTGCCCCATGGGTGTACGACGCTTTCCGGGATGCCATCGATCAGATTGAGGCGGCCGGTCTGCGGGCGACGATCGAGAACGAACCGAACACCATCCTCTCGACTCCGGAGGAGACGGTGGCATTCTTTGCCCGCCTCGAACGGCCGCGGGCGAGCTTCACCTGGGACGTGCAGAACATGTGGCAGTCGGGGACGTACCCGAGTCTCGAGGCCTACCGGACGCTCTGCCCGGTGACTGACTATCTCCACCTCAAGGGCGGGCGGGCAGACCCCAGCGATCCGGGTGAACTGGTCTACCGCTGCCCGCTCGATCGGGCGAGTTGGCCGGTGAAGGAGATCGTTGGCGCGGTACTCGCCGATGGTATCAGTCCGGTGATCTGCCTCAACCCGTCTCATGGCGCGGTCGCGCCGGACTACGAGTTCGCCTCGCTGGCGGGAACGCCGGAGATGATGCGGGCCGAGGCGCTGCGCGACGTGGAGTACCTGCGCGCCACGTTCGAGGAGATCGCATGAGTTATCAGCGCGACTTCGAGCGTGTGCTGCGCGTGGGGCTGGTTGGCGTCGGCAGCCATGCCTACCGCAACATCCTGCCCGCGCTCCATTACCTGCCCGTGCGCCTGGCCGCGCTCTGCGATCTGGACGCCGCGTTGCTGGATCGAACCGGCGCGGAGTACGGGGTGGACGCGCTCTACACCGACGCCGGTCGCATGTACGCCGAGGCTGGGCTCGATGCGGTGCTCATCTGCGCCGGGCCGCAGATCCACCCCGCGCTGGCAATCCCCGCGCTGCAGGCGGGGTTGCATGTCTGGATGGAAAAACCGCCAGCGATGCGCGCCGCCGAAGTGGAGGCGATGATCGCGGCGCGAGGCGACCGGGTCTGCGCGGTCGGGTTCAAGAAGGCGTACATGCCGGCGACGCGGAAGGCGCAGGAGTTGATCTCCGCGCCCGATTTCGGCGCGCTGAAATCGATCCTGGCTATCTATCCGATGACCATGCCGCAGAACGGCCAAGAGATTCTGGAGAGTGGCCAGTACGTCAACTGGCTGGCCAATGGTTGCCACCCGCTGTCGTTGATGATCGCCCTGGGCGGGGCGGTGGCAGAGGTGACGGCGCTGCTTGGCCCCGGCGAGCAGGCCGTCGGTGTCGTCTATCTGCAGTTCAGCAGCGGCGCCTCGGGCGTGTTCCACCTTGCCGGAGGCAGCCCGCCAGGGTACGCCGGTGAGCGCTACCACCTGTACGGCGAGGGGCGGGCGATCGCCATCGAGAACAGCACGAAGCTGGCTTATCATCGGGGAATTCCATTTGATTACCGAGCCCAGCAGGACTTCACCGCGCCGGGGCTCGACAGCGGCAGCGTCGTGTGGGAGGCGAACCACAATCTGGCGACGTTGGAGAACACCTCATACTTTATACAGGGGATGTTCAACGAGTTGGACGATTTCTGCGGCGCGGTGCTCGAAGAGCGTTCGCCGGCGGTGGGGACACTCGAATTCGCTCTGCACGTGATGCAGGTCTACGAGGCGGGGCTGCTCAGCAACGGGCGGCCTGTGGCCATCGAGGAGGTAGGGGTTCATGCAGCGTGAGGCAACAGGTGTGGGCCGGGATGGCGTCGTCCGCAACGTCGCCGACGATCCAGGGGTGACCACGAATTGGGGACACCTCTCCTGGTTGGTTGGGGAAGAAGAGATGCCGGGGGCCGAGCAAACGTTCGGGGTGGTGACGATTCAGCCGAACCAGCGCAATCCACTCCATTTGCATCCGAACTGCGAGGAGTTGCTCTACGTCGTCTCCGGGGAGTGCGACCACAAATTGGGCGACGAGATGTACCACCTGACGCCGGGGTCGGTGATCCGCATCCCGCGGCAGGTGCCGCATTGGGCGAAATGCACCTCGCGGGAGCCACTGGTGGCGGTGATCTCCTTCTCGGCGCCAGACCGACAGGCCGTCAGCCTGGAGGGGGACGACACCGCCTGACCCCAGTTCCGCTGAATTGACACCGGAGGAAGACCATGGCCACTGTTGTCCTGGCTGGTACGCTCGATACGAAGGGAATCGAGTACGCCTTCGTGCGGGACCGTCTGCGCGAGCAGGGCGTCGACGTGATCCTGGTCGATGCCGGGGTGCTGGGCAGCCCGCTCGCCGAACCCGACATCACGCGTGAGGAGGTTGCCCAGGCGGGCGGCGCCGTCCTGGCCGATCTGGCGACTGCAGGGGACCGTGGGAAAGCGGTCGAGGCGATGGCGAGAGGCCTCGGGGTCGTGGTGCGGCGGCTGCATGAGGAGGGCAAGCTCGACGCCATCCTGGGGCTCGGGGGGAGTGGCGGCTCGTCGCTGATCACCGCCGCCATGCGGGAGCTACCCATCGGCGTGCCGAAGCTGATCGTCTCCACGGTGGCCTCCGGCGACACGCGGCCGTACGTGGGCACCGTCGACCTGACGATGATGCACTCGGTGGTCGACATCGCCGGCATCAACCAGATTTCGGAACGCATCCTGACCAACGCCGCGGCCGCGGCCGCGGCCATGGCGAAGGCAAACGCGGGGTTCCGGTCCACCGCGCAGACGAAGCCGATGATCGGGGCGACGATGTTCGGCGTCACCACCCCCTGCCTTACGGTAGCCCGTGAGCGGCTGGAGGAGTTGGGCTATGGAGTGCTCGTGTTTCACGCCACGGGGGCCGGAGGACAGTCGATGGAGCGGTTGATGCGCGACGGGTACATCACCGGTGCCCTGGACGTCACCACCACCGAGCTGGCGGACGATCTCGTGGGAGGCGTCTTCTCGGCCGGACCCGACCGGCTGGAGGCGGCCGGGGAGCTGGGGATTCCTCAGGTCGTCTCACTCGGCGCGCTCGACATGGTCAACTTCGGTCCGAGCGAAACGGTACCGGAGAAGTTCCGGGATCGCCTGCTGTACAAGCACAACCCGACCATCACGCTGATGCGGACCACACCTGAGGAAAACGTCGAGCTCGGCAAGCGGCTGGCGGAGAAACTCAACCGGGCGCGGGGACCGGTGGCATTGTTCATTCCCTTGAAGGGTGTGTCACTGATCGCCGTCGAGGGGCAGGTCTTCCACGACCCGGCGGCCGACGCCGCGCTGTTCGGCGCGATCCGGGAGCACATCGGCGACCACGTCGACGTGCGCGAAGTGGACACCGACGTCAACGACCCGGCGTTCGCCACCGCGATGGCCGACGCGCTGCACGAGCGCTACGTCGCGTGGTCCAACGAGCGGGAAAGGACGACGGCGTGAAACGGGCAGAGGCGTTGGCGCGGCTACGCGCCCAGGTGGAAAGCGGAAAACCGATCATCGGAGCCGGGGCGGGCACGGGTCTGTCGGCCAAGAGCGCCGAGGCGGGCGGAGCCGATCTGATCATCATCTACAACTCCGGGCGCTACCGCATGGCCGGCCGTGGTTCGCTGGCCGGGCTGCTGCCGTATGGCGACGCCAACGCCGTCGTAGTCGACATGGCGCGCGAGGTGCTGCCGGTGGTGAAATCAACCCCGGTGCTGGCTGGCGTCTGCGGTACCGATCCCTTCCGCATCATGGACGTGTTCCTGCCCCAGTTGCGCGATATGGGCTTTGCCGGTGTCCAGAATTTTCCCACGGTCGGCCTGTTCGACGGGGTCTTCCGCCAGAACCTGGAAGAGACCGGCATGGGGTACGGGCTCGAGGTGGAGATGATCCGCACGGCGCACGAGCTGGGTCTGCTCACCTCCCCCTACGTCTTCAACGAAGACGAGGCGCGGCAGATGGCCGAGGCGGGGGCGGACGTGCTCGTGCCGCACATGGGGCTGACCACCTCTGGCACGATCGGGGCGCAGACAGCCATCACCCTGGACGAATCGGTGGAACGGGTGCAGGCCATGCACGACGCGGCCAAGCGGGTCAACCCGGACATCCTGGTGCTGTGCCACGGCGGACCCATCGCGGAACCGGAGGACGCGGCCTACGTGCTGGAGCGGACCGAGGGGGTGGTTGGCTTTTTCGGCGCGTCCAGCATGGAGCGGTTGCCGACCGAGACGGCGATTTCCGACACCTTGAAGCGGTTCAAGGCGATTCGGGTGTGATAGGGAGTGGCCTCCAAGGCGAGGGCGCTCGCGACTGGGACTGATTGTCGGCCTGCGGCCGACCGGGCGATGCAGGCATCGCCCCTTCACGCCGGGTCGTTCAGCGGCACTCGGCGGGAAACTGCACGCAGTACGGGGTGACGCCCGGAAAGTGGCCACGGTTGCGGGCAACCCACGCGTAAACGGCGTCCTGGATGTGCCGCATGCCGGGTAACCGATAGAAGCGCATGGGCCACGGCGTTCCCAGCGCCGCCGAGATCGCGGCGTTGATCGCCCCGGCGCCGCGATGGCGCGTTCGGTGCGGCTCAGGCGTCACCGCCCATGCCGCTGCTTCGCATTGAGCAACGCTCAACCCATTCGCCTCCGGAACGCCCGGTTTCTGGAAGGGCGCCACCGTCACGCGGTGGCGGCGGTCGAGCGCGTGGACCAGGCGCGCCGACCAGGTGCAGAAACCTCAGGAGCCGTCGAAGATCAGGGTCACCCGTGGCAGCAGTTCGCCCATGGCTTTCTCCATGCACCGGCCTCACAAGGGTGTCAGGTTGAGCGAAGCGAAATATCTCGGAGGAGTCGAAACGCTGGTGCGGGGAGCCGAGATTCTTCGCTGGCACCCAGAATGACACGGATCGTGCGCGGGGCGCCATCAGCACTTCGGGCTGCCAAACCCAAGGGCTTGGTACAGCTATTGCGTCAGGAAGGGGCAATTGACGCAGTCTTTTCCGGCGCTTACGGAGGACCGCCACGTGGAGGCCACCCATCTGCACGCCGTGCTCTCGGTTAACGGGAGCCGGTATCCGCTGTTGCTGGAGCCGCGCCGCACGCTCCTCGATGCCCTGCGCTACGACCTGATGCTGACCGGGACGAAGAAGGTCTGCGATATGGGCGATTGCGGCGCCTGCACCGTGATCGTCGATGGCAAGGCGATGTATGCGTGCCTGCTGCTGGCCGTCGACTGCGACGATCGGGAGATCACCACGATCGAGGGACTGGCGCACGGCAACGACCTCGATCCGGTGCAGGAGGCGTTCATCCGGGAAGATGCGTTCCAGTGCGGCTTCTGCACCTCCGGGCAGGTGATGAGTCTGCGCGCCATGCTGGACACTCATCCCGAGCCGACAGATGAGCAGATCTTGCGCGCGGTGACCGGCAATCTGTGCCGCTGCGGCGCCTATCTCAATATCCTCAAAGCCGGGCGGCTTGCCGCAGACCTGCAAGCGCAAGCCACGAGCCAGACCACATGAGGGATGGGATGCCAAAACTCCGCGTCGAGCAGAAGCTGGGCAAGAACGGAGCGGCGATCCAGGTCGTCGAAGAAGAGGGCGTGCGCTCCTGGGGGCAGGACGCCGACCTGGTCGTCGTTGGCCAACCGCACCCACGCCTCGAAGGTCGGGAGAAAGTCACCGGCCGGGCGCGCTACGCCTCCGACGTACGCTTGCCCGGGCAGCTCTACGCCCGGGTGTTGCGCAGCCCGCATCCCCACGCGCGTATTCGCAGCATCGACATCAGCCGAGCCGAAAAGGCTCCCGGCGTTCATGCGGTCATCTGCGCGGCGAATGTGCCGCACATTCCCTGGTACGAGGAGGGTGTGCTGTTCGAATCGACCGTGCGCCTGGTCGGGGACGAGGTCGCCGCCGTGGCGGCGGAATCGGAGGAGTTGGCCGAGGACGCGCTGGGGTTGATCGAGGTCGATTACGAACCGCTGCCGTTCGTCACCAGCATCGAGGAGGCGCTGCGGCCCGGTGCGCCGAAGGTCCACGACACAGGGAACATCGCCGGGGAACCGAAGACGTACGAGCGGGGCGACCCCGAGGCCGGGTTGCGCGAGGCCGAGGTGGTCATCGATCGCACCTATGAGACGGCGAGCGCGCTTCACAACGCCTTCGAAGCGCACGGCTGCACGGCTTTCTGGGAGGGGGACTCGCTGACCCTGTGGGACTCGACCCAGGCGGTCTTCGTAGTGCGGCAGCAGGTGGCCGAAAAACTCGGCCTGCCGGAGGCGCGCGTGCGCGTCATCAAGCACCACATGGGCGGCGGATTCGGAGCCAAGCAGATTTCCTGGAAGCACGACGTCATCGCCGCGCTCCTCTCGCGTCAGGCGGGCCGCCCGGTACACCTGATGCTCGACCGCGAGGCGGAGAATCTGGCCGCCGGCAACCGCAACCCGACCCGTCAGCACGTTCGGCTCAGCGCCCGGCGCGACGGGACGCTGACCGCGATCGTGGTCCGCATCGAGCAGGCAGTCGGCGCCTACCGCACCGGCGGTGAGGCGAGCGATGTCAGTGGCACGTACCAGACGCTCTACCGATGCCCCAACGTGCGCACCGAGCAAACGGCGGTCTACACCAACACCGGTCCCGCGGTGGCTTTCCGCGCTCCCGGGCACGTCGAAGCAGCGTTCGCCCTGGAGCAGGCGATGGACGAACTGGCGCGGGCGCTGGCGATGGATCCGGTCGAACTGCGCCGGAAGAACTACTCCGAGGTCGATCAGCTCGAGGAAAAACCGTTCACCCTGCCGGAAGGACTGCGCCTCAGCTACGACCGGGTCACGGAGGCATTTGGCTGGGGTGAGCAGAAGGCTGCGCCGAGCAGCAGCCGCAAACGGCGCGGTGTCGGCTTTGCCGCCCACGACTGGTCCGGTGGGACGGGGCATCCGCCCGGTTATGCCTGGGTCGAGCTCAATGCGGACGGGACGGCGGACGTCGTCACCGGAACGCAGGATATCGGGACGGGCACTCGCACCGGGCTGGCGCAGGTGGCTGCGGAGGAGTTGGGGATTCCGCTCGACCGGATCGCCTTTCAGCTCGGGGATACCGCGACCGGACCCTATTCCCCGGTCAGCTCCGGCAGCGCCACCCAGGCGACGATCGGTCCGGCGATCCGCGCCGCGGCCGCCGAGGTGAAGGCGCAGTTGCTGGAGGTCGCCTCCGTGGTCATGGAGGTCGGGGCAGATCGTCTCGGCGTCCGCGACGGCCGCATCCTGGTCGATGGCGATGCCGAGCGCTCTGTCGCCGTCTCCGAGGTGACGGAGAAGATTCGGCCGCACACCCTGCAGGGCCGTGGCGCGCGCGGTCCGAACCCGGAGGACAAGACGATCCGTACCTTCGGTGCGCAGTGTGTCGAGTTGGAAGTCGATGCCGAGACGGGCGAGATCACGGTGCTGCGCATCGTTACCGCTCACGACTGCGGGCGGATTGTCAATCCGACCCTTGCCGATAGCCAGGTGGTGGGCGGGATTACCCAGGGGGTCGGGTACGCGCTGATGGAGGAGCGCGTTGTCGACGCGAGGCTGGGGATCGTGCTCAATGCCAATCTGGAGGAGTACCACGTGCCGACGGCGGCCGATGCGCCGGTCATCGAACACGCTCATGTTGATGTGCCGGACAGCGCGGCGAACTCGACCGGGGCCAAGGGGATCGGCGAGCCGCCGCTGGTGCCGACGGCGCCCGCCATCGCCAACGCCGTCTACGACGCCATCGGCATCCGGTTTCGCGAGGGACCGCTGACCAGACGGCGGGTGATGGCAGCTTTGGCTGACCAGGGCGGCAACGCCGGGGAGGAGGCATCGTGAGAGCCTTCGACTTTGTCCGCCCCGAGTCTCTTGTGGAAGCGGTGGCCCTGCTGGACGGCCGCGCCGCGGGGGGGGCGAATGGTTCGGCGGCGCTCGCTGGCGGCACCGATCTGCTGACCTTGATGAAGGCCGAACTTTACGCGCCGGAGCGGCTGATTGACATCAAGCGCTTGGCCGAGCTGGACAACAGAATCGAGGAGGGGGACGACGGTGTTTCCATCGGGGCGCTGACGACGCTCGCCCAGCTCGAAGACGACCCGCGCGTGAAATCGCTCTTCCCGGCGCTGGCTCAGGCTGCCGCGTTGGCGGCGACGCCGCAACTGCGCCACATGGCGACCATCGGTGGCAATCTGCTGCAGCGACCGCGTTGCTGGTATTTCCGCAACCCGCGAGTGCGCTGCTGGTTGAAGGGCGGCGACGAGTGCCCGGCGCGGGAGGGGGAGAACCAGCTCCACGCGCTGATGGATGTCAGCCCGTGCGTGGCGGTTCACCCTTCCGATCCGGCGACGGCGCTGGTCGCCCTGGATGCCAGGGTGCGGCTGCGCGGCGCTTCCGGTGAGCGGGATCTGCTACTGGCTGATTTCTTCGTGCCGCCGACGGAGGAGCGGCGGACCGAGACCGTCATTCGCGGCAATGAGCTGATCGTGTCCATTCAGGTGCCGACCGTTCCTTCAGACACACACAGCACCTACCTCAAGGCAATGGACCGCAAGGTGTGGGCGTTTGCCCTGGTTGGGGTGGCCGCGGTGGTCCGCATCGAAGAGCGCGTCATCACTGAGGCGCGGCTCGTGCTGGGTGGCGTGGCGCCGGTTCCCTGGCGGGTCGAAAACGCTGAGCGCATGCTGATTGGCGCGGCGGCATCGTCGGAGATCATTGAGATTGCGGCCGACGCGGCGCTGGAAGGCGCGGAGCCGCTAGAGCACAACGGCTACAAGGTTCCTCTTGCCAAGGCGCTCGTGCGCGAAGCACTGGGGGCGCTCGTGGCGCGGGCAGACCCACAGGGGTTGGACTAGAGTCTTCTCCATGAGAATCGCCCGCATCACCGCCGAGTACTTCAACGTGCCGCTCGGTGCCGAATTCCGCCCGACCTGGAATACCGGCGTGATGCAGCGCTCTATCGCGACGACGCTGGTGCGCGTCGAGTCGGACGATGGGCTGGCCGGTATCGGGGCTGGTCCCACCTCCGGCCCAGCGGGGTCGCTGCTGATCGAAGACCAGTTCAACCGGCTGCTGATCGGGATGGACCCGATGCGGATCGAGGAAATTTCCCGCCTGACGCGGCCGATCGCCGGCGAGTACGCCTGGCCGTGGTGCGTCGAGATGGCGATCTGGGATCTCATTGGCAAGGCGCTGGGGCAGCCGGTTTACAAGCTGCTGGGCGGGTTCAGTGACGCGCTACCCGCCTACGCCAGCCTGGGCGAGCGCCGCGATGCGGTGACACGCATTGACGATCTGGCCAGACTCCGTGAGGAGGGGTTCCGCGCCGCCAAGCTTCGGTTCCGGGGCGACCGGGTGCAAGAGGACATCGCTATCCTGCGCGCCGTGCGTGACGCCCATCCGGAGATGACGCTCATGGTCGATGCCAACATGGGCCACGCCATGCCCGGCTCGGCGCGGATGCGCATCTGGGATCTCAAAACGGCGCTCTACGTCGCGGATGCGCTGGCCGAACTCGACGTGGCGTGGCTGGAGGAACCGTTGCCGCGCCGCCAGTTTCGCGAGCTGGCCGAGCTGACGAAGATGGCGCGGCTCCCGATCGCCGGCGGTGAGTTGAATGTGGGCATTCCGGAGTTCGCGTTGCTCATCGAGCGGCGCTGCTACGACATTCTCCAGGCGGATGCCGCCTTCAGCGAGGGCATCTGGGGTTGCCGCAAGATCGCGGCGACGGCGGAGGCGTTCGGGCTGCCCTTCATCCCGCACACCTGGTCGAATGGCATCGGTCTGCTGGCCAATTTTCACCTCGCCGCCTCATTGCCGAATTGCGACTGGCTGGAGGTGCCATTTGACCCGCCTGCCTTCACCCACGAGGGGCGCGACCGGCTGCTGGCTGAACCGCTGCGGGTCGATGGCGACGGCATGGTGCGCGTCCCGGAGCGGTCCGGTCTTGGGATCGTGCTCGATGAGGAGTACATCGCGCATTTGCGGGCGAATTGACCGTGCTGATTCCGAGCAGTCCCAAGCCATCGCTCTCGTGTGAAGGGGATGGGACCGATTGGTAGACTGCGGGCAGCGAAGGAGATGCCGATGGGCATTCATGTCACCCCCGAGATCGAAGCCGACATCCGGCAGCGTGTGGAACGCGGCGAATACGCCGACGAGTCCGAGGTGCTGCGGGAGGCGCTGCGCGAGCTTGACCGGTGGGAGCAAAGCGTGCAGGAACGCGGGATGTCGATTGCGGAAGGGCTGCCTGCGATTGAACACGGCGAAGGTGTTGAGTAGATGCTCGACCCAACGAATCAGATCGAGCGCGAGGTCATGGAACGTTTCCGGCCGGGTCGCCTGCCCGGGACTTATATCTTGCCGTAGGCAAGTCAATCGCGCCCTGCCGCAATCCCACGTATTCTCTTGATAACACCGGAAAAGTCGGTTCCACCCTCGCCGTTGGCGACGAACTCCGCGTACAGCGCCGCCGCGTGACTCCCAAGCGGAAGCGCGCCCTCACCTCCTGCGTCCTCTGCCAGCCGCAAATCCTTCAGCATCATGGCGGCGGTGAAGCCAGGCTGATAGTCGCGGTTGGCGGGTGAGGTCGGGACGGGACCGGGGACGGGACAGTACGACGTCAACGACCAGCACTGGCCGGACGAGGCGCTGGCGACGTCGAACAGCGTTTGCGCCGGGAGCCCGAGCGATTTGGCCAGGACGAAGGCTTCGCAGACGGCAATCATCGAGACGCCCAGGATGAGATTGTTGCAGATCTTGGCTGCCTGGCCGTTGCCGGCGCCTCCGGTGTGGATGACCGCCTTGCCCATGGCGCGCAGGATCGGTTCCGCTGTGGCAACGGCGCGTGCTTCGCCGCCGACCATGAAGGTCAGCGTTGCCGCTTCTGCGCCGGCCACCCCGCCCGAAACGGGGGCGTCGAGCATGTCCAGACCCGCGGCGGCCGCGGCGGCGTTCACCTCCCGCGCCGTCGCCACGTCGATGGTCGAGCAGTCGATGAAGGTTGTGCCAGGTGCGGCGGTGGCGATGACGCCTTCCGGTCCGAGGTAGACCTCGCGCACATGCTCTCCGGCCGGGAGCATGGTGATGACGAAGTTCGCTCTGCTCGCGGTCTCGGACACGTCGTCGGCCGCAGTTGCGCCCGCTTGCAGGAGCGGCATCATTGCCGGGGGCGAAATGTCGTAGATCGTGAGCTGGTGACCGGCGGCGAGGAGGTTGCGCGCCATCGGGGCGCCCATGTTGCCCAAACCGATGAACCCGATCGTCGCCATGGTCGTCTCCTTTTGTCGAGGCCGCGAACAACGTCGGTGGTCGATGATAAGATCGCACTCTCCGAATGTGTGTTGCCGGGACGGCATGGGACGGCATGACCCACTTCACCGCCGCATCGCCTGTTGATTTCTACCTGACGGATGCGCTTTTCACTGATGAGGAGCGTGCCGTCCGCGATCGGGTGCGGCTCTTCGCCGAGGAGCGCGTGCGTCCAGTTGCGCGAGAGGCATGGGAGCAGGAGGCATTCCCCCGGCATCTGCTGCCTGACATGGCCGCGCTTGGCATCGCCGGCGGCACGGTGGCGGGGCATGGGTGTCCGGGGCTGAGTCCGGTCGCCTTCGGGTTGGCGATGCAGGAGTTGGCGCGCGTTGATTCGTCGTTTGCCACCTTTTTCACGGTTTCCGCTGGGCTCGCGCCGGTGACGCTCGCGGTCTGTGGTTCGGAAGAACAGAAAGCACGTTGGCTGCCACAACTTGCCGCCATGGGGGCGATCGGCTCGTTCGCCCTGACCGAGCCGAACCACGGCAGCGATGCCTCGCACCTGACCACGCGGGCGACTCGCGATGGCGACGCGTACGTCCTCGACGGCGCCAAGCGCTGGATCGGCAATGCCACGATGTGCGACGTGGCCATCGTCTGGGCTCGCGCCGAAGACGGCATCGCGGGCTTCCTGGTTGAACCGCCGGCTTCCGGGTTTGTCGCCACCGCAATCTCGGGCAAGATGTCGCAACGCGGAGCGCCACAGGCCGATATCCGGCTCGATGGCTGCCGCGTTCCAGCCGCGAACCGGATGCCGCGGGGCGGGTTCGGAGTCGTGGGCGAGGTGCTCGGTGTGGCGCGGCACAGCGCCGCCTGGCACGCGCTGGGGGAGGCCATCGCCTGCTACGAGATCGCCCGTGACTACGCGCTGCGCCGGGAGCAGTTCGGGAAACCCATCGCCGCGTTCCAGCTCGTGCAGGGCAAGCTGGTGCGGATGCTGGGCGAGATCACCAAGGGCCAACTACTTGCCATTCAACTCGGGCGGGCGCTGGAGCGGGGCGAGGCGACCGCGGGGATGACGGCGTTGGCCAAGCTGAGCAACACGGCGATGGCGCGGGAGGTGGCGGCGACGGCGCGCGAGATCCTGGGTGGCAGCGGCATCCTGCAGGACCACGAGGTGATGCGCCACTTGTGCGATCTGGAAGCGGTCTACACCTACGAGGGAACGTTCGACGTCAACACACTCATCGTCGGGCGGGAGATTACCGGGATCGGGACCTTTGCCTGACAAACCAGGAGTCATCCGTGTCATGCTGCAAGTGAACGGAGTGAACTTGCAGCATCTCGGCCCAGCATAGGTCGCGGTCGAAGAGAACGAGATGCTTCGGCTCCGCCTTCGGCATGACACGGTATCGGCGAAGAACTTCGGCGGGGGAAGGGGGAACGCCGTGGACATCGGCAGCCCGGTGGTGAAGCGCTGGCAGGCGGAGGCCGCGGCCGATCCGGATGGGTTCTGGGGGCGCGCGGCCGAGGATATTCACTGGTTCCGGCTCTGGCAGGAGACATTCGTCTGGGAGCCGCCGACGTTTCGCTGGTTCGTCGGCGGGTTGACCAACCTCGCCTACAACTGCCTCGACCTGCACGTCGCGCGCGAGCGTGGCGACCACACGGCCCTGATTGCCCTGGACGAGCGGGGCGGCAAGCGCGAATTCACCTACGCGGAGTTGTTGATCGGGGTAGAAGAGATCGCGGCGGGGCTGCGTGGGCTCGGTATCGGGCGGGGTGACCGGGTCGCCATCTACATGCCAACCATCGCCGAGACCATCCTGGCGATGCTGGCGATCGTCCGCATCGGCGCCATCCACCTTGCTGTCTTCGCAGGGTTCGGCGCCGGGGCGCTGGGGGAGCGGATGCGGCTGGCCGGCGCACGCGTGCTGCTGACCGCTGACTGCACCTACCGCAAGGGTCGCGACGTCGACCTCTTGGGGATCGCCCGCGAGGCGATAGCGGAACCGGATTCTCCGGTCGAACGGGTTGTGGTGCTGGTGCGGGGTGACACGCCACAGGACCTCGACCCGGAGCGCGAATTCACCTGGGAGCAGTTTCTGGCAAACGGCGCTGGCCAGTCGCCCGCCTACGAGGTGATGGAGGCCAACGACCCGGCGTATGTACTGGCCACCTCCGGCACCACCGCCAAACCGAAACTGGTGGTGCACACGCACGGGGGCTACCAGGTCGGCATCCACAGTATGGGGAAGTGGTGCTTTGGGCTGAACCAGGATGACGTTTGGTGGACGACGGCGGATATTGGCTGGGCGGTTGGGCATAGCTACCTGACGTACGCACCGCTGCTGGCTGGGTGTACCGCGATTTCGTACGAGGGGGCACTGGACCACCCCTCACCGGAGACGTTCTACCGGACTATCGACGAGAACAGGGTGACTGGCATCTTCACCGCGCCGACGGCGGTGCGCATGCTGATGGCGTACGGTACGGAATCTGCCCCAGGTTTCGACCTGAGCTCGGTGGAGCGGGTCGTCTGCGCCGGGGAGACGCTCAACATTCCCGCCTGGGAGTGGTTGCAAAAGGAGATTTTCGCCGATCGGGTGCCGGTGATCGATCACATGTGGCAGACCGAGACGGGCGGGCCCGTTTTCGGCAACCCGTACGGCATCGATCTGCTGCCAATCAAACCGGGTTCGGCGGGAATTGCCCTGCCGGGGATCTTTGCCGAGATTCGCACTCCCGAAGGTGAGCCGTGCCCCCCTGGGGAGAAGGGAATCGTCGTGCTGACACGGCCCTTTCCCTCTCTGACTCCGACAATCTGGGGCGACCTGGAACGCTACGCCAGCGACTACTGGGGGCGCATTCCCGGCGTCTACTACACCGGGGACGCGGCTGAGGTGGACGATGACGGCTACTTCTGGTTCAGCGGCCGCGCCGACGAGATCATCAAGATCGCCGGGCACCGCATCGGCACGATCGAGGTGGAGACAGCACTGCTGCGCCACCCTGCCACCGCCGAAGCCGGCGTCTGCGGCCGGCCGGACGAACTGCGCGGCGAGGTCGTTTCCGCCTTCGTCGTCCTGCGCGCCGGCCACGAACCAACCCCAGAACTGAAGCGCGAGATGATCGAGACAGTGCGGCGCGAGCTCGGGCCGGTGGCGGTGATCGGTGAGGTCAACTTCGTGCGCATGCTGCCCAAGACGCGCAGCGGCAAGATCATGCGCCGCGTCTTCACCGCCGTCGTTCTCGGCCGCGACCCCGGCGACATCTCGACGATCGAGGATGCAGGGTCGGTGGAGGAGGCGCGCGAGGCGTGGCAGGCGCTGATGGGCGAAGTTGGAAGTCGTTAGTTGAAAGTCGAAATTCAAAAGTTGAAAGAACGCTGGCTGTACTGGTCCCTGAGCACAGGTAGGCATTCGCTGCCAAAGCTTCAAGGTATCCAACAGCCTCGTGCCCTTCGTGTGCGGGCAGCGGCGCCATTGGTCGGGCTCACGCGGGCTGATGGTAACAGAGCGCCGTCGCGAATCAAGGGTGCGCTGCAGGTGGCGCCGCGCTCGCCACCAGGAGAGGTCCAGCAGTGGAAACTGTGAGGGGTTATGAGGTGCAGGCCGGGGGTGCGCGGTGACCGAGCCGGCCGGGGCAACTTCGTCGTTCACCCTTGCAACGCTCCAGGGGCGCGAGATGTTCCGCACAATATCCGCTTATCGGGATTCCTGGATCAACCTATGCGTCCGCGAGTCTCCATGGGGAACGCGTTCGCTCGCTGGCGAGGACCGGAATTGTCTGAAGAAGCGCCCGCGCGGCGCGGGTAAGCATGGGCTCGTGCCGCCGGATCAGCCAGAACGAGCGGGTGGAGCGGTCGAAGTCGGCATCGTGGAACGCGTGGTGGCGCGGAAGGCGAGCCCGGGCGAAGGCGATGCGACGATCCGAAGTGCGGCAGGAACATCCGACTTGTTGTGACCCGCAACGATATCTGATAAGTTGCCCGCCATCGTGTTCGGGAGGGAGAGTGTCGTGGGGCTGGCGGCGCGGAGCCTATCGATCCCAGATCGTCGCCGTCGTTGCGATACGTGTGCACTCGCATCCCCGACCAGACGCCGGGCTCCCTTGACGTCATCGAGTTTTCGATCCCGTCGTAGACCCGGACAACTCCGCCGGCCACAAGGAACCGCGGCTTGCCGTAGCGCGTCGGGTGGCGGGTTCGAGACGGCGAGACGGCAAGACGGCCAGGACGAGCATGCGATACCAGCCAGGAGAAACGCCTGTGGCCGCGACCGGAGAGGTCGAAACTCGGTACCCCATCCTCCGCGAGCGCAACATCCGCATTCCGATGCCCGATGGCGTGACGCTGGCCGCCGATCTGTTCCGACCGGAGGCGCCGGGACGGTACCCGGCCGTCATTGAGTATTTGCCCTACCGCAAGAACGACACGACGCGGCAGGGCTGGTACGGGCACCGTTACCTGGCAGAATGCGGCTACGTCTCGGTGCGCATTGACGTGCGCGGCACGGGCGACTCCGGGGGCGTGGCGGAGGATGAATATTGCTTGCAAGAGCAGCACGATGGCGTGGCCGCCATCGCGTGGTTGGCCGAGCAACCCTGGTCGAGCGGGGCGGTGGGGATGTTCGGCACGTCGTACGGCGGGTTTAACTCCCTGCAAGTCGCCATGCACCGCCCGCCCGCGCTGAAGGCGATTTGCCCGATGTACTTCACCGACAACCGCTACACCGACGACTGCCACTACAAGGGCGGGCAGCTTCAGATGCTCTACGACGTCGGCACGTACGGTTTGAGCATGGTGGGGCGCAACATGCTGCCGCCGCGGCCCGACTTGGTGGGGGAGCAGTGGGCCGAGATGTGGGAGGAGCATCTCCAGAACGAGCCGTGGTTGCTGCGCTGGCTGGCCCACCCAACGCTGGACGAGCAGTGGCGGCAGGGGTCGCTGTGCGAGGACTACGGCGCCATTGAATGCGCCACGTACCTTATCGGCGGCTGGCGCGACGGCTACACCAACTGCAATCTGCGGACCTTTGCCCATTTGCAGTGTCCGAAAAAGGTTATGATCGGCCCCTGGCTACATGTGCGCCCGCACGAGGGACGCCCCGGACCGCGTATCGACCACTGGCGGGAGATGGCCCGCTTTTACGACTACTGGCTGAAGGGGATCGACAACGGCATCATGGACGAGCCGCCCATCGCCATCTACGTGCAGGAGTACGATCCCCCCGCGGCGAACCGCCCCCTTACCAGCGGATTCTGGCGCTCCGAGGCCGCGTTTCCGCCCGAACGCGGGCGCGATGAGACCCTCTACCTCTCCTCGGACCGCCTCGCGGACGATGGTCCCGGTGCCGAGGCGACCACAACGACGCTGGCGTACCACCCGGCGGTCGGGACCGCGTTCGGCATGTTCTCGGCGGGCTCACCGCACGTGCTTCCCGCCGACCAGCGCGGTGAAGAGGCGTATTCAGCGGTATTCACCGGCCCGATGCTGACGGAACCGCTGGAAATCCTCGGACGGCCGCTGCTGATGCTGCGGGTCGACAGCGATGCCGAGGTCATCACCTTCGCCGCGCGCCTGTGCGACGTCGCCCCCGACGGCAGCTCGGCCCTGGTCACCAAGGGCGTGCTCAACGCCACCCACCGCGACTCGCACAGCGAGCCTACGCCGTTGGTTCCTGGCGAGATGTACGACCTGACCATCGAGCTCGATGCCACGAGCTGGCGCTTCGCCCCGGGCCATCGGTTGCGCCTCACAATCTCGAACGCCGACTTCCCGAACATGTGGCCCGCACCCACCCTTGCCGCCAGCCGGCTTTACCTGGGTGGCGAGCACCCCTCATGTCTCATTCTCCCGATGCTGCCCGATCCCGCCGTACCGCTGCCGGCGCCCGAGTTCGCGCCATCGCCGTTCCCGATTACCGACGATCCCGCCGAAGAGCCGCAGCCGTGGCTGGTTACGCGCGATCTCATGCGGGGCCGCACGGAGCTGACTATCAGTGGAAGCGGGGTGAGCGAGCCGGATCCTGGCTATATCCACGAAACGAGCTCCGTGGCGACGGCCAGCGTCGACGAGCGCAACCCGGCCCACGCCTGGATGCGCGGGCACCAGATCGACCGCTACCGCTGGCCCGGCCAGATGATCGAAACGCAGAGCCGGGGGCAGATCACCAGTACAGAATCCGCGTTCAACGTCACGCTGCACGTGACGATCACCATCGACGATCTGCCGCATTGCGAGCGGAGATGGGTGGCCAGCTTTCCGCGGCGCTTGCTGTAGGGTGGGCAGTGAACGGCGCGGCGCCAAACATGTCATGCTGCGTACAGCGTCTAAGCAAATGTGTCATTCTGAGCCCGGAGGGCGAAGAATCTCGACTTCGCGAATCGACGTTGCCTACGGCCGAGATGCTTCGCTGCGCTCAGCACGACACGATTCCCTGGACGCTGTATAGCGGCAAGCGATACCAAGAAGGTGTCATTCCGAGCCCGCGGGCGAGGAATCCCGGCGCTCCGAGAACGCTTGTGCCCGGGACGCAGAGTTTCCTCCTTCGTCGGAACGACACGGCTGGGGACGCCCCGGCGGATGACGTACGGAGGGCGCAGCGATGAGCGCCGCCGACATCGGTCAAGCAGTCCAGACTCAGGCGCCGCGCGCGCGACTGGCGCAACGGGACATCCAACCCCGGCCCGCCGCCTCGTGGTGGGGCGATATCTGGCGGAGATTCCGGAGGCAAAAGCTCTCGCTGGTGGCGGCGATCGTGCTGATCGCCATGGCGTTGCTGGCGCTGACGGCGCCGATCATCGCGCCGTACGATCCGACCGAGCAGTTCCGGCGTGAGGGGTTGACCGCGGTCGGCGAGCCGCTGCCGCCCAACGAGCGCTTTTTACTCGGCACGGATGGGCTGGGGCGGGATATGCTCAGCCGCCTGCTGTGGGGTGGGCGCATTTCGCTGGCGATCGGCGTCACGGCGACCGCAATCGTGATGGTGACGGCGCTCGTGGTCGGCGGCGTGGCCGGATTCGCCGGGGCCAAGACCGATTTTCTTCTCATGCGCCTGGTCGATCTGATGATCAGCATCCCGCAGTTGTTCGTGATGCTACTGCTGGTGGTGATCCTGCAGCCGGGCGCCTGGGTGGTCGTCCTGGTGGTCTCCCTCTTCGGCTGGCCCTATCCTGCCCGCGTCTTCCGGTCGCAGATTCTGTCGCTGAAGGAAGTCGATTTCGTGCTGGCCGCGCGCAGCCTGGGCGTTCATGAACGGCGCATCTTCGGGCGTCACGTGCTGCCGCACCTGTTGCCGCTGGTAACGATCTACGCCGCGTTGAGCATGCCGGGGGTGATCTTCGCCGAGGCGAGCCTGAGCTTCCTCGGGCTGGGCGTGCCGCCCCCGACGCCCTCCTGGGGGTCGATGATCCAGGATGGACTCGAGTATTACCGCGCCGCTCCCTGGTTGGTCCTCTTGCCGGGCCTGGCCATCACCCTGACGGTCGTCTCCTTCAACCTCGTCGCCAGCGGGCTGCGCGAGGCGATGGACCCAACACAGCGAGGACGATGACGCATGCTGGGCTACATCCTGCGCCGCCTGCTCTGGATCGGCATCACTCTCTGGGCGGTGTCGCTCTTCACCTTCGGTCTCCTCTTCGCTGGCCCCCGGGACGCCGCGCAGGCACTGAGCGGCGGCCGGGCCGAGGCCGCCACGGTCGAGATACTGCGCCAACAGCTGGGGCTGGACCGTCCCGTCCACGAGCAATACCTGACCTACCTCGGTAATCTGCTCCGTGGCGATCTCGGTGATTCGTTCTACTTCAGAAGCTCCGTCGCCGATGCCTTGCGGGAGGGATTCCCGGCGACGCTGCAACTCGCGCTGACCATCTTTGTGCTGGCCGTCGCCCTCGGATTGCCGCTGGGGGTCGTCTCAGCTATGCGGCGCGGCGGCGTGCTCGACCGGACGTTGATGGTGACCGGGCTGGTGGCCATCTCGATCCCCAGTTTTCTGTTTGGCATTTTGCTGCTCTACTTCTTCGCGTTCAAGCTGAAGGCTTTTCCCCGTCGGGGGATACGGCACGCCCGCGCACCTTGTCCTGCCGGCGCTGACCGTGGCGCTACCGTGGGCGGCGTGGTACGGGATCGTGCTGCGCTCGAACATGCTCGATGCGGTGACGCTCGATTTCGCGCGCACGGCGGCGGCGAAAGGGCTCAACCCCTGGGTCATCGCCTGGCGCCACCTGCTGCCGAACGCGCTTCTCTCCGTGGTGACGATGCTGGGGATGGATCTGGCGGGGTTGCTGACCGGATTGGCGCTGGTGGAGTACATCTTCAGCTGGCCCGGCATCGGCTGGGCGGCGCTGCAAGCCGCTCAGAGGTTCGACATCCCGATGATCATGGGCAGCGTGCTCTTTGGCGCGCTGCTGATCGGGGTGGCGAACCTGGTCGTGGATCTGGTGTATGGGTGGTTGGACCCGCGGGTGAGGATGGGGTAGGCGAGCTTTGCCCTCGCCCCCGACTCCCGGCCCGACGGGAGAAGGGGGCTTGCCAATCCTGCCACTGGCTGGCTCTCTTCTCCCCTTGGCGCGGGGAGAGGGGTCGGAGGTGAGGGGTTAGGTCTCCATCCACGCGCTCTCCAGGAACGGCCAGGCCCCGATCAACCCATTCAGCGGGTCGTCGTGGACGGTCTCGCGGCCCAGGGCGACCGCCTTCACGTTGCCGAGGCCGATCATGCCGACGTCGGTGTTGACGGCCAACTCCTCGATCTCGCGGTACGCGGCGATCCGTTCGGGGTCGGTTTGCGGTAGGGCTTCGGCCGCCAAGACCAACTCGTCGATGCGCTCGTTGCAGTAGCCGCCGTCGTTGAACCCGGTTTCAATCGAGGCGCAGGTCATCCAGCCCGAGACGAAGTCGTAGGCGTCGGGGAAGCTGGCCGACCACGTATAGAGCGCCATCTGGACCTCGCCGCTGCGGATGCGATCCCGGAAGTCCTGCCAGGGCCCGGGCAGAACCTCGGCCTCGATGCCGATGGCCGCAAGATCAGCCTGCAACCC
Source organism: uncultured Chloroflexia bacterium (assembly GCA_963762985.1). Taxonomy (GTDB): domain Bacteria; phylum Chloroflexota; class Chloroflexia; order Thermomicrobiales; family UBA6265; genus JACCXM01. The sequence continues at coordinate 631,587 of CAVXMK010000014.1, read as the reverse complement.
GACCAACTGCTGCTCGAAATCCTGGCCGCCGTTCAGTTTTACGCCTCGGATGCCCTCGCCGTGCCCGGCTTCCGCTAGCAACGCCTTAGCCGCCTCGGGGTCGTACTGGTAATTGCTGCGGAACGACTCCTCGAACTGCGGCATGATCGGGACGTAGATCCCTTGCAGGGGGTCGAGGACGCCGCCCAGGCTCCGCACGAGGAACTCCCGGTCGATCGCCATGGCGACCGCCTGCCGGACCTGAAGGTTGTCGAAGGGCGCGGCGCGGGTGTCGGTGAAGAGGCGCATCGTCACGGGGGTTGCTGCCTGGCGCCGCGTGGCGGCGAAGCGCTCGTCAGTCAGCACGTTCGTCACCTCGGCGGGGGGGACATCGTGCGCGAACTCGGCCTCGCCATTCTCCCAGCGCAACATCTGCACCGACGGCTCGACGTTGAGCGACAGCTCCACCCGATCCAGGTAGGGCAACCCCTCTCGGTAGTACTCGGGGTGGCGCTCGAAGATGACGTTCTGGCCCTGGTTCCACTCGACGAACTTGAACGGCCCGGTGCCGATGACGACCGACTTGCCCCATTCCGCCCCGGCGTCGATCGCCTCCTGCTTCGGCGTGATGCCGTTCATCGTCATCGAGAGGATGGCCGGGAATACGGCCTGCGGGGTTTTCAGCGTGACCTCGACGGTGTAGGGATCGACGACCCGGACCCCGGAGAGTTCCTGCGTGTCGCCAGCGATGACCTCGTCGTAGCCGACGACGTTCTCCATGTAGGTCTTGCCCCAACTGTAGACCTCGGGCCAGAGCTGCCAGGCCAGGGAGAAGGCGACGTCGTCGGCGGTCATCTCCCGCCCGTTGTGGAACATCACGCCCTGGCGCAACGGGATGGTGTAGACCAGACCGTCGTCGCTCATGCCGGGGAGCTCCGCGGCCAGATCGGGGAAGAACTCGTTGCTTGGATCGTAGGCATAGAGCCGGTTGTAGAGCAGTCCGCCGGCGCTCCACCAGTCCTCACTGCCCTCGGCGCTGCCTGGGTCGAGACCGCGCACGTCACCCGACCCCAGCAGCCGGTAGACGCCGCCGGGCTGCGGCTCACCCGTTTCCTGGGCGTACGTCACGCGCGACATGGAGGGCAATGAGCTGGCCGCCACACCTGCCGCCGCCGTCGTGGCGAGGAAATGCCGGCGAGACAACCGCGTGCGGAAGGACCGAGCGTTCATGCGTCTCCTCCTGACTGAGCGGCGATCCGGGAAATGCCGGGGAAATCGCTCCGGGTGCGACGAATGCCAAACCGAAAGGGCGCCCCGAGGCATCTCATTTATCGCAGAAGCGAACGGTTTGGCGGATGCTATCCCGCGCGGCAGGGGGTGTCAAGATGGGCAATGGGCTATGGGCTGTTGGCCATTGATCTGGCGCACGCGGGCCGAAGCGACCAATTGACACGGGCGCCAGACTCCGGAAGATAGCCCATTGCCCACAGCCCGTCACCCGGTGAGTTTTTGCCGGATGCAGCCGAAGAACTGCTCGGTCTGCTTCTTGGCGAAACCGTCGAGGAGGCGGGCGCCGACGCTGGCGATCATGCCGTGGACGACGACATCGGCGCTCCATGCGAGGTCGGTTTCGCCGTCGCCGGCGTCAGCGAGATCCATCGTGCTGTCGACGGTGACGGCGCTGCCGCCGGTCTTGCCTTGGGCGGACATGCGGGCGCGGCTGGGCTGGGTCAGCTCCTGCCAGGCGATGTCGAAACCGAACTTGCCGCGCACCGGGCCGATACCGGCGCGGACCTGGGCCTTGAAGCGGGAAGGGTCGACGATTTCGAGACTTTCCACGTCTGGCACGCACTGGGCGACCGCGTTGGGGTCGGTGAGGAATTGCCAGATCTGTTCCCGGGAGGCGGGGATTCGCTCGGTGCCGGAGAAACGCATCGATCCTCCTTCAGGCGGCGGCGTACTGCGCCGGGTCGGCTTCGAACTGGCGTTTGCACCCGGCGCAGCAAAAGTACCAGGTCTTGCCGCCGTATTCGCTGGTGTGGCGGGCGCCGGCGATGGTCACGCCCATGTTGCAGATGGGGTCGATCGCTTCCAGGGCAACGCCGGTCTCGGCCGCTTCGATCGTCGCCGGTTCGATCGATTGCGTCATGGCGGATCGGGTCATGGCGATCTCGGTCATGATGCTGAGCGCGATCTCTTCCTGGGTTTTGGCGCCGATGTCGAGACCGGCAGGGGCCTTGAGGCGATCCAGGGCATCGGCGCTGACCCCCATCGCCACCAGCGTCTCGCGAACGACCGCGGCTCGCTTGGGGCTGGCGACGAGCGCAACGTAGAGGGATCCGGCATGCAAGGCGGCGGCGAGGGCTTCCTCGTCGTCGACCCCCATGCTGGCGACCACGACGAATGGCGGAGGCCCCGGCTGTTGCAGGGTTTCGGTCAGGTCGGGGGCGTGGGCGACGTGGGAGACCTGGTAGCCGAGGACGTTGGCCAAGGCAGCGAGGGTGGCGGCGACCGGGGTCTCGCCGACGATGGCAAGACGCGCGGCGGGGAGCACCGGCTCGATGAGGATTTCGAGGGCGCCGCCGCTGTGGCAGGTCATGGGGTACTCCACCGCGTCGTCCTGCTCGCTGGCACCGGGCATGCGGCCGAGGCGCAGGAGCCGCGGTTTCCCCAGCTGGAGGGCCTGGCGGGCCTCGGCGACGACCACGGGTTGGGCGCAGCTTCCACCGACCCATCCGGTCATGGAGCCGTCGGGCATGATGAGGGCCTTGGCGCCCGGTTGGGCGGAGGCGGGGGCGACGCGGCGGACGACGGTGGCCAGGGCGAAGGGCCGCCCCTCCGCGGTCAGGGATTGCGCTTCGGTCAGCCAGTTCATCGGGTTTCCCCGGAGGCGCCTTCCGGGTTTCCCCACCGCCGCAGCAGGCGCTCCGCCTCGCCGGCCAGCTCACGGACAATCTCGGCCGCGGGTTGCGTCCGCGTGACCGAGCCGACCGATTCGCCGGCCCAGTGCGGCATCGCCTCGATTGAGCCGGTCGCGTGCCGGGTGATGGTCAGCTTCTCGAACCGGTGGATCGGCATGCGGTCGCCGTCCGCGGGCCGGAGCCACTCCCCGACGACATCGCCCTTGAAGGCCAAAGCCGCCTCCACGGACGAGCGCAGGGCCCGGTGAGGCAGACCCGGATGGTCTAGGGAGAATGTGTCGCCGTACACGGTGTCCTCGGGGCGGGCGGCGATCAGCGCCGCGACATAGTCCGGGTGCGCCTCCGCCTCCTCCGCGGCCACGAAGCGCGTCCCGACTCGTACACCCTCCGCTCCCGCGGCGAGCGCGGCCGCCATGGTCCGGCCCGAGCCGATGCCGCCTGCCGCCAGCACCGGGACATCGACGGCGGGGAGGACCGCGTCGAGCAAGGCTAGCAGGCCGATGCGTCCGCGCACGTGCCCTCCGGCCTCGATGCCCTGGGCGATGACGAAGTCGCAGCCGGCGTCGGCAGCGGCGCGCGCTTCCTCCGCGGAGCCGACCTGCCAGCAGGCGAGGGCTCCGCCCGCATGCACGGCCTCCACCAGGGCCGGTTCTGGGTTGGCCTGGAAGAGGTCGACGACCCGCGCATGCTCCGCCGCGGCGGCGACGCAATCCCGGACCTGGGCGGGGTCCATCAACGCGGCAAAGAAGTTGGCCCCGATTGGGCCCGAGGTTTGGCCGCGCGCGTGGTCGAGCTGTGTGGCGATCGATTCCGGCGAATCGCCGGTCACGGCCACCATGCCCAACCCGCCAGCCTCGGCCACGGCCGCGGCCAGACGGGGACTGGCGCAACCGCCGATCGGCGCCTGCTGGATCGGGACCGTGCAGCCGACGAGCTGCGTGAAGCGCGTCGTCAGCATCTTTTCCTCCTTTGCCGGCCCTACTCCGCCGCCCCGTGCTCGACCAGGATCTGGTGCACCTTCCACGGCGTGATGGGGATGTCGATGTGGCGGACGCCGAGGTGGGAGAGAGCGTCGACGACGGCGTTGACGATGGCGGGTGGTGCGCCGACGGTGGCCGATTCGCCGACGCCCTTGGCCCCGAACGGGTGGTGCGGCGAGGGGGTGACGGTGCGGTCGGTTTCCCAGGCGGGGGTCTCCATTGCGGTCGGCAGCAGATAGTCCATGAAGGTGCCGCCGCGAATGTTGCCGTGCTCGTCGTAGGAGATCTCTTCCAGGAGCGCGGGGGCCATGCCCATGGCCAGCCCGCCGTGGATCTGGCCCTCGACGATCATGGGGTTGATGACGGTGCCGCAGTCGTCGATGGCGACGAAGCGGCGGATCTTGACCATGCCGGTGCCGCGGTCGATGTCCACGACGCAGATGTAGGCGCCGAACGGGAAGGTCAGATTGGGCGGATCGTAGTAGCTGACGGCTTCCAGACCGGCTTCCATGCCTTGCGGATGATTGGTGTAAGCGGCGAAGGCGATCTCCTGCATCGTCTTGGATGAACCGGGAGCGCCTTTGACCTGGAACTTGTGATCAACCCACTCCAGGTCGTCGGCGCTGACCTCCAGGAGGTGCGCGGCGAGTTCGCGGGCTTTGTCGCGAATCTTGCGCGAGGCCATTGCGGTGGCGGCGCCGGCGGTGGGGGTGCTGCGACTGGCGTAGGTGCCGAGGCCATAGGGGGCGGTGTCCGTGTCGCCGTGCTCGACAATGATATTTTCGACCGGCAGCCCCAGCTCGTCGGCGACGATCTGGGCGAAGGTGGTTTCGTGCCCCTGGCCCTGGGTCTGCACGCCGATGCGCACGATGGCCGAGCCGGTGGGGTGGACCCGAATCTCGGCGCTGTCGAACATCTTGATGCCGAGGATGTCGAAGGTGTTCGAGGGGCCGGCGCCGACGATCTCGGTGAACGTCGAGATGCCGATGCCCATCAGCTCGCCGCGCTCGCGCTTTTCCTGCTGCTCGCGCAGCAGATCCTGGTAGCCAACCCAGTCAAGCGCCTTTTGCAGCGCGGCGGGGTAGTTGCCGCTGTCGTACTCCCAGCCGGTGGGGGATTTGTAGGGGAACTGGTCGGGCTGGATGAAGTTCTTGAAGCGCAGCTCGGCGGCGTCGACGCCGATCTCGTCGGCGAGAATGTCGACCATGCGCTCGATCATATGCACCGCTTCGGTGACGCGGAAGGAGCAGCGGTAGGCGACGCCTCCCGGCGGCTTGTTGGTGTAGACGCCGTCCACTTCGACATGAGCCGTCTCCAGATCGTAGGAGCCGGTGGCGATGCTGAAGAGTCCGGCCGGGAACTTGCTCGGGTTGGCCGCCGCGTCGAAGGCGCCGTGGTCGGCGATGGTGACCACATCCAGCGCCTTGATTGTGCCGTCTTTGTCGGCGGCGAGGCGGGCCTTCATGTGGTAGTCGCGGGCAAAGGAGTCCGCTTGCAGGTTTTCCGAGCGGTCCTCGATCCACTTGACCGGTTTGCCGGTGGTGAGGGCGGCGACGACGGCGATGACATAGCCGGGGTAGACGGGGACCTTGCCGCCGAAACCGCCGCCGATGTCAGGGGAGATGACGCGGATCTTCGTCTCGGGAATCCCGGAGACGAGGGAGAAGACCGTGCGGATGGCGTGGGGAGCCTGGGTGGTCATCCAGACGGTGAGTTTGCCACTGACCTCGTCGACCTGGGCGATGCAGCCGCAGGTCTCGATGGAGGCGACGTGGATGCGGGGGATGTACATGTCCTGTTCGACTACGACGTCTGCCTCAGCCATGGCTTTGTCGGTGGCGTCGGAATCGCCCGCTTCCCAGTGGAAGATGCGGTTGCTCTTGATCTCGCGATCGGGGCGAAGGATGGGGGCGTCGTCCTGGAGGGCCTTGAAGGGGTCGACGATCACCTCCAGCGGCTCGTAGTCGACCTCGACCGCGGCGGCGCCATCGGCGGCGGCGTAGCGGCTGTCGGCAATGACCGCGGCGACCTCCTGCATCTGGTACATGACGGTGTCGACCGGGAGGACCATCTGCCGGTCGGACATCAGGGTCGGCATCCAGGCCAGCCCGGCGGCATCGAGGTCCTTGCCGGTGATGACGGCCAGCACCCCGGGGATATCCAGAGCCGGTTGGGTGGTAATGTCGGTGATCTTTGCGTGCGCGAAGGGGCTGCGCACGATGTCCATGTAGAGCATGCCGGGCAGTTTGATGTCGTCGATGTAGGTGCCCTTGCCGCGCAGGAAACGGGGGTCTTCCTTGCGCTTGACGCTCTGGCCGTAGCCGCCGAGTTCTTGCTGAGTGGTTGCCATTGGTGTATCCCTTTCTCCGGGCCGGTTCCAGGATTCGTGTCATTCCGAGACACGAGGAATCTCGTGTCTCAGGAAGCGATTACTGCTGTGGGCCGGGATCCCTCCTTCGTCGGGATGACACCGTCGTTTAGGTTGCCAGGATGCGGTCGCGGTGTCCTAGTCGGCGGCGACGGTCGCTTCCTCGCGCATGGCGGTGGCCGCGTGCTGGATGGAGCGGACGATGTTGACGTAGCCGGTGCAGCGGCAGAGGTTGCCGGAGATCGCCTCGCGGATTGCGAGGTCGGTCGGGTTGTCGTTTCGCTCCAGGAGTGCGGAGGCGACCATCATCATGCCGGGGGTGCAGAAACCGCATTGCAGCCCGTGCTCCTGGAAAAATCCTTCCTGGATGGGGTGGAGGGTCGGCCCATTAGCCAGCCCCTCGACGGTTTGCAGCGTGTGACCGTCGGCCTGGACGGCGAACATGGTGCAGGACTTGATGGGTTTGCCGTCGTAGAGGATGGTGCAGGCGCCGCAACTGGTGGTGTCGCAGCCGATGTGGGTGCCGGTCAGCCCCAGGTTTTCGCGGATGAAGTGGACGAGCAGCAGCCGGGGTTCGACCTCGTCGGTGTACTCGTCGCCATTGACGGTCACGGTTATGGGAAGGGTCTCTGCCACGTTCTCCTCGCTTTCGCCTCGTCGTTGCCTCAGTCTCAGGCGCGAGCGCGCTCGGCCGCGGTGCGCAGCGCCCGCGCGCTCAGGGTGCGCGTGACCGCCCGCTTGTAATCGGCCGGACCGCGCATGTCGTCGACCGGATCGGTCGCGTCGGCGGCGAGACGAGCCGCGTCGGCGAACGTCTTGTCATTCGGGTGGCGCCCGACCAGCGATGCCTCGGCCTCCGTGGCGCGAATCGGCATCGGCCCGACGTTCGTCAGTGCGACACCAGCCTGGGAGATGAGACCATCCGCGCCGATGGTGATCTGCGCCGCGACCCCGGCGATAGCGTAGTCGCCGACCTTGCGCTCCAGCTTCTGGTAGGCGCCGCCGCTGCCCGGCGTGGGCGTCGGGATACGCAGCTCGACGAGAACCTCATCCGGTTCCAGCGCGGTGACGAAGGTGTCCACGAAGAAGGCGTCGATGGGGATGGTGCGGCGGCCATTCGGGCCTTCGGCCACCACCTCGGCGCGGTAGGCGAGCATGACGGCCGGGTGGTCGTTGGCCGGATCGGCGTGGGCGACGTTGCCGCAGACGGTGGCGAGGTTGCGCACGAGGGGATCGGCGATGACGCCGATGGCGTCGGCGAGGAGAGGGTAACGCTCGTGGATGGACGGCTCCGCGTCAAGGTCGGCCTCGCGGGCCAGGGCGCCGATGCGGAGGGCGTCGTCTTCTTCCCGGACGTAGGCCAGACCATCGATGCGGTTGATGTCGACGATGTGCTCTGGCTGCGCCAGGCGGAAGCGCAAGAGGGGAATGAGACTCTGCCCTCCGGAGAGGATCTTGGCGTCGTAGCCGTGCTCCCCCAGGAGGGTGATCGCTTCCGGCAGCGTGGCTGGGGCGTGATACGAGAATTGACCCGGGATCATGGACACTCCTCGCCTGACGACTGCGTCGCGGACGACCGGTGAGTTGGCTTGTGGTAAGCATCTTACACTGGATTCGGGATAGAGACGGGAGTCGGGAGACGGGAGGCGACACTCGCTTTCGCGGTTGCTCGCGCTCCCGGTCCACATGGACCGGGAGCGCGACCAGAGACTGTGCGGTTGGCCAAAGGGTGTCTCAGAGCTTGGCATTGACCAGGCTGTAGACGCTGAAGCCGACCATGTCGGGGAAGGCGTAGTCAGGGAACGCCTCGACCAGCTCTGCCTGGATGGCGGCGTAGTGCTCCCCGGCCTCCGGTCCGCTCAGCTCAGAAACGTGATCCCCGAGGCCGGCGACGTAGTCGGCGACGATCCGGTCGGCGGTTTCCAGGTAGGCGATCTGGGCGGCGACCGCTTCCGAGAGCGGCGCCGGCTCGCCGCGGCCGCCGTAGACGGTCGGCTCCGGGTCGGCGGCGAAGGTCGTGCCCAGTTCGCGCAAATCCGCGATCCAGCCGTCCAGCGTCGGGGTGGCGTGGCCGTCGACGATGCCGCCTTCGAGCCAGGCATGCATCCCGTGGTGGACCAGGTCGCCGACGATCAGGGCGTTCATCTCGGGGATGAGCGCTGCCGTCTGGGTCGAACTGACGCCAGGCGCGTCCAGCTCGGACAGCGCGACGGTCTTGCCGTCCCCCAGCTCCAGCGTCGTGGCGCCGGAGAAGGTCTCGCCGACCGTGCCCAGCGTGGGGTAGGTCTCCGCGGTGAACATGCCGTTCCCGACGAAGAAGGACTTCTTGTAGTCGTGGACGCCCGGCATGGCTGCGGCCGTCTCTTCAGACGCGATGACCTCGGCTCCCGCCTCCTGGAAGGCGGCCAGCCCGCTGAACTTGTCCGGGTTGGGGTGGGTGATGACCAGGTATGCGATTGGGTTGTCAGTCTGCTCGCCCAGCCAAGCGAGAGCCGCCTCGGCCAGACCCGGGGTGAACTGAACATCAAACGCGACGACCTCGCTGCCGGTGTAGTACCGGTGTCATAGAAGTACGTCCTGGTGAAGAAGTCTTCCGCGCCGCTGTCGTAGGCGTAGAGCGTGCTGCCGTCGAGTCCAGCCACCGGGTCGTCTTGCTGCGCGGCTTGGGTGCGGACCACCGGGACCGCAGCGAGGGCGAAGGCGATTGCGAGCGCGAAGGCGAGAGTGAGCAATCTGGGCCCACGCATGATACGGATTCTGGATGGACGCCGGGAAGGAGACCAGCCCGCCGGGTCTGTCCCCCTTAGCCTCCTTCGCCCCCTTCCCGCCCCTGCGGCAGCTAAGGGGACAACCGATCACCCGCATTCCACATGAGGTCCTCCTTCGAATGGATGGATCGTCGGGTTGCGTGTCTGAGGATTCGCGAGGGGCAGTCGGGAACGGACTACGCCCTGAACACGGCTGGCGCCTCCTTGATTGGCGTGCCGATCATCCGGAATCGGACATCGTGAAGCGGAATGCCTGGATGGTCGGGTCACCGGTGACGTAAACGACGCCGTCGGCGGTGACCGAGACAGCCCTCGCGTCCGCTAACCGCGATGTGGCGCCGCTGACGTAGCCGCCGACGGTGGCCAGAAATTGACCGTCCTCCGTGAAGACCTGGAGGCGATTGTTGCCGTCGTCGGCGACGAAGACGTGACCCGCATCGTCGACGGCCACGTCGTTGGAGCCCGAAAGCTCGCCGTCGCGCCCGCCGAGGGTTCCCCATGCGGAAAGCAGCTCGCCACTCGGGCTGAAGCGCAGGATGCGGCTGGCGCCGTAGTCGGCCAACCAGACGTCGCCGCCGGCATCGACGGTGAGTCCGGACGGCACGGACTGGCGATTTGCCGGCTCCGGGACGGCGATCGAGTGCAGGAACCGGCCGTCGGCGTCGAACGCCTGGATGTCGAGCTGGTTCTCGTCGCTGACGTAGACGGTTCCGTCTGGTCCGACGGCGATGCTGCCGGCCGCGAGAAACTGGCCGTCGCCCTCGCCCTCGCTGCCCCAAGCCAAGAGGAACGAGCGGTCGGGCGCGAACTTCTGGACCCGAAAGTTGCCGGTGTCGACGACGTAGATGTTGCCATCGCTGTCGAAGGCGACGTCCCCGTACGGGTAGCCATACTGAGACCGCGACGAAAGGAACTCGAACTCGCCCTCCCCGTCGCCGGGAGAGCCCCACGTCTCCAGGTGCGTTCCGTCAGGGGCGAGAATCTGGAAACGGTCGTGGCCGGCGTCGGAAACCCAGAGGTTGCCGTCCGGATCGATCCCCAGGCCGTAGGGCACCGAGAGTCGTTCTGGCCCGCCTTCGGACTCCCAGAGAAACTCGAGTGCCTCTCCCGGCGCTGGCACGACCGCGGGCGTGCCCTCCGGCGCAAAGAGTAGGTGTCCCTCATTTTCCCACCACCGCAGCGGGTAAAGCGCGGTCCACGCCGAACCGAACAGGAGCGCGAGGAGAAGAACGGCCGCGGCCAGGCGCGCCGCGGACTGCGGCCAGGAGATGACCGATGGAACGGCAGAATGCGTCGAGGTTGTGGCTTGCATGGCTTGATCGTTTCTGCCGTGTGCCGTGTGGGAGCTCAGGACTCGCAAGGACGCCAGTGACCGCGGTTTGGTTCTCGGCCCCGGCGCGGCGGCGATGACCCGATCGAGACGGCGCACGAAGGCGGGGTCGGGGCGAATCGCCTCCCGTCGCGAGGCCTGGAACAAATCGAGCCAGGCGACGGTCTCGGGGTCGAGGGCGGCAGCCAGCCACGCCAGCTCGTCCGCGGGCGCGTGGCGTAGGAGCGCCTCGCGATAGGCGGTGATCGCCTCGGCGGGCGGTGGTGGCCGCGATGCTGGGTCAGGCATGGGCCGGTCCTGTCGTCTCATGCCGGGTCAGCGGACCCAGGCACTCGCGAAGCTTTGCAATCAAGCGGGAATGGGCGGTTCGCACCGCGCCGTGGCTGCGGCCGAGGGCGGCGGCGATCTGCTTGTCATTCATCTCGGTGAGGAGGAGGTCGAACAGCTCCCGTTCCCGTTGCGTGAGGCACTTCGCCCGCGCGGCGAGGAGGAAGCGCGTGGCCTCGCCGCGGATAGCCACTTCCTCCGGGCCGGGGTCGGCGTCGGGCCAGACGGCATCGTCGGGGATGGGGTCGGTCTGATGGCGACGGGCGCGCAGTTGATCGGCGACCACCCCCCGGGCGATGGCGAAGAGCCAGCCGACGAAGGCGGCGTTCTCGCGGCACCCAGGCAATGCGGCCAGGGCGCGCACGAAGATCGTCTGGGTGGCGTCCTCGGCCGCCTCCTTGCTCCCCAGCCGCACTAGGGCGTATCGGTAGACGTCGTCGAGGTACTGGCGGTAGAGCACAGTGTAGGCCTCCCGGTCTCCGGCCTTGGCCCGCGCCACCAGCGCCACGAGCGCGTCGTCCTGAACGACCGTTGCAGGCGGCGGATGTCGGGTCTCACTGGCGATGGTCGGCGGCAGGTGCATCTGCGGCTCTCCGTCGGCGCATCATCCCGGCTCGGCGGAATGTTCGCCATAGAGACGGCGGAGGGGGAGAAGTGTTACAAGATTGGGTCGATTGCAGATCGCGTTTTGGATGGCATCGTAAAGGACTTTTGCGCGCCGAGGAAGCGCGCCTGTCCGGTTCCGATCGCGATCAGAACCGGACGGGCAGAAGCTTTGCCTGAATTAGACGGTCTACGGCGCGGACGATGTCGACTCGGCGTCGCCTGGGGTCAAGCGGAACGCCTGGACGCGGTGTGCGTCGGTGACAAAGATCACGCCGTTCTCAGCGACGGCAACACCGATCGCATAGGTGAACGTCCCGGGCTCTTCGAAGCCCGAGCCGCCGATCTGGGCCAGGAACCGGCCGTCCTCCGCAAAGACCTGGAGCCGGTGGTTGTGCGAGTCGGCCACATAGACGCGGCCCTGGCGATCCACGGCGACATCGTTGGGAAGATTGAGCTGGCCGTCGGCGCTGCCAGAGCGGCCCCAGGCATCGAGAAATTCGCCCGTCGGACCGAACCGCTGGATGCGGTGGTTGGAATAATCGGCCACCCAGAGGTCGCCCGCCGTGTCCACCGTGATCCCTTCGGGAACGAGGAATTGGCCTTCGCCTTCGCCTCGCTCGCCGATCGTGCCCAGCCACGTCCCTTCAACATCGAATATCTGGACGTCATTTCGTGAATCGTCGCCGACGTAGACCCTGCCATCGCCGGAGACGGCAATTCCGCTGGGACTCATGAATTGCCCGTCGCCTGTCCCCTTACTGCCCCAGGCGAGGAGGAACGAACGATCGGGAGCGAACTTCTGGACCCGGTGGTTGCCGATGTCGGACACGTAGATGTTGCCCTTCGCGTCGAAGGCGACTTCGGCGGAGGAGGAGTACGCATTCTCGCGAAACTCGAATTGCCCCGCTTCCGAACCAGAAACGCCCCAGGTTTCGAGGAACGTTCCGTCCGGGGCGAAAATCTGGAAGTTGTCCTTGGGGCTATCGGCGACCCACAGGTTGCCATCCGGATCGATCCCCGGACCATACGGATAACCCAGGGGGTCAGGACCGCCCTCGGATTGCCACAGAAACTCGAGCACGCCGGCCGATGGCGTCGCCAATGGCGCGTGGAGCATCAGGCCACCGCCGTCCCGCGGCCGCAGGGGGTAGAGCGCGAAGGCGGAACCCGCCAGCAGCGCGACAAGTACGATGGCCGCTGCGAGGCGGGAGAGCGATGAGGGGACGCGGCCGCCAATCCATCGACCGGGGAATTCTGTCGGTTGCCGGGGGATCGCGAGGGACCAGGAGGTGCTGGGCAGCGCCGGAGCGCCTGGTGATTGCGCGTGCATGAGATTCTCCCAAAGTGTCGACGCGAATACAGGGTGCGGTGATGGCGAGACGTCCAGCGCGTGCACTCGCTGCACCGTCGTCACCAAGCTGGAATCAAGATCGTCGATGGGAAGATCGGCCGCGCTCGCCAGGACGCTATCCCAATGGCGGTCGAGCGCGGCGGCCAACTCGCGTTCGCGGGCGCTGGCTCGTGACAATCGGTCAGGCATGACGCACCTCCGGCGCGGCGCCGGGAGAAGACAACAGCGTTTGCAGGCGCCGCGTGGCGCGCAATTGCAGCGCCCGCACGGCCTGCGGGCTGCGGCCGAGGATGTCCGCCACCTCGACCGAGGAAACGCCGCTCAGGCGCAGCTCGATTACGTGCCGTTGGTCGCGCGGCAAGAGTGCCAGCGCCGTGGCAAGCAGCCGGCGTTCATCGGCGAGCAGCGCCATCTGCTCCGGCGGTGGCGAGGGATCTTCGATATCCCAGTCTTCCTGGAACCGTTCGGCCCCGTGCCGCCGGTAGACATCGGTGACCGCATTGTGGGTGATGGCAAAGAGCCAGGCTCGAAATGACCCGCCGCGAAACGCCGACAGGGAACGCAACGCGCGCTCGAAGACCAGGCTGGTGGCGTCCTCGGCCGCTTCACGACTCCCGAGCCGACGGTAGCAGTAGCGATAGACCGGATCGAGGTATCGCTGATAGAGCGGCGCGAATGCGGCGGGATCAAGCCGTGCGCGGGCGACGATCGCGGCCTCATCGAGGCCGGCGCAAGCGCCGTTGGGGTTTCCCATCAGGTTTGGCGGAGGAGATTCCATCGCCGTATCCCTGGCGCTAGCGAGGGCGCGAGATTCGATCGTATCGTCACTCTGTCTCAGGCGTCTGCAATAACCAAGACGCGCATTGCAGAAAAGTGTGACGGGGTAGAGTGGACTGTAACTGGCGAGGTTGCGCCTATGGCTCGCGAGGAAACGCCAGCGCCCCACCGCGCACGCTGACACCAACCCGGTCTCCCGGCCGGAACCCACCATAGGCACCCAGACGGGCCTTCAGCGTGATGCCGCTATCGAGCCGCAATGTCAGCAACTGGTCGTGGCCGAAAAAGGCGCGGGAGACGATGGTGGCGGGTACGGCGTGCTCGCCGCCTTCCCCGATGGGGGCCAGACGCAGCACCTCCGGTCGGAGCATGACGTCGACCGGGCCTTCATGCGCGGCGTGCAGCGGAATATCGCCCAGTGTCGTCATGGCGCGGCGGCCGAAGGCCACGCCGGAGACGAACTGCACGTCCCCGATGAAGTCGGCGATGGTGCGCGTTGCCGGCCGGTGGTAAAGCTCTTCCGGGGGGCCCACCTGGACGATGTGGCCCTCCAGCATGACCGCCACCCGATCCGCAATGGAGAGGGCTTCCTCCTGGTCGTGCGTCACCAGCACGGCGGTGGCGCCGGCCTCGCGCAGGATCTGACGGACCTCTTCGCGCACCGAGGCGCGTAGATCGGCGTCCAGGTTCGAGAATGGCTCGTCGAGCAGGATCACCTCCGGATTGGGCGCCAGCGCGCGTGCCAGCGCCACCCGCTGCTGCTGCCCGCCGGAGAGCTGGTCCGGGGTGCGCTCGCCCAAACCGGCCAGCCCGACCGTCGTCAGCGCCGCCCGCACGCGCGCATCGCGATCCGACCCGTTCCGGGGCAGCCCAAAGGCGACGTTTCTGGCCACGCTGAGGTGAGGAAAGAGTGCGTAGTCCTGGAACACCATCCCCACGCGCCGCCCCTCTGGCGCGGTCCAGTGCGCGCCGAACAGCCCCGCGGCGCACACCACATCGCCGCCGATTTCGACCGTGCCGCTCTCCGGCCGCTCAAACCCGGCGACGAGGCGCAGCGCCGTGGTCTTGCCGCAGCCGCTCGGGCCGAGCAGCGCCAGAAACTCGCCGCTTTCGGCGTCGAGATCGAGCCCGCGCAGCACTTCCGTGTCGCCGTAGCGCTTTTCCAGCCCCCGCACGCGGAGGGCTGGAGGGGAGGTGGCCTCATTGGTCGGAGGTAGTGTCGTGGCGCGGGCGCGTCGCCGCGTTCCAATCATGGGGCGTGCTCCCGCACGCGGTCGCGGGGGGCGAGGAGCAGCATCGGGATAGAAGCCGCGACGATCAGCAACAGCGCCGGGGCCGCGGCCTCGCCGAACGCGGCGTCGTTGGCTGCCGTCCAGACTTCGACGGCCAGCGTATCCCAGCCGGTCGGGCTGAGCAGCAACGTGGCCGGCAGCTCCTTCATCGCCGTCAGCAGCACCAGCGCCGCCCCGGTCAGGATCCCGGAGCGGGCCAGCGGCGCCGTTACGCTGGCCACCGCGCCGAACTGGCTGCGCCCGAGTCCGCGCGCCGCCTCTTCCAGGCGCGGGCTCACCTGCAGCAGCGACGCGCGCGTCGAGCCGATCGCCTCGGGCAGGAAGCGGACCGCGCACGCGGCCACCAACATCCCCAGTGTCTGGTAGAAGGGCGTGCCGGCGCCGAAGGCGACGAAGGCGAGGGCCACGACCAGCCCCGGCAAGGCATAGCCAAGGTACGTCAGCCGCTCGACCATGCGCGGACCCGATCCGGTGTAGCGCACCAGAAGAACCGCGATTGGCAACGCACAGAGGGTAGCGATCAGCGCCGTCCAGAACCCAAGGGTGAGCGAGTGGAGCGCGGCGAGCGGAAGCCCGGAGAGATCGGCCCCGGCGGCCAGCGAGCGCGCCAGCCAGAAGGCGAGGATGCCGATCGGCACTACCAGCGCCACGCCGACGACGAGGGTACAGAAAAAGACGGCTGGAATCCTGGCCCGTCCGAGCGCGACGGGATGTCCGCGCCGCCCGACGCCGCTGCCGAGGCGATGAATGGTGGCATCGCCCCTGGCCCGCAGCTCGATGGCCAACACGGCGACCGAGAGCGCGACAAGCAACAATGCCAGCAACGCCGCGCCGCCGCGATCCAGCGCCGAGCGATACTGGACATAAATGGCGCGCGTGAAGGCATCGTAGCGGAGCAGGGTGACGACGCCAAAATCCCCGATCGTGTACAGGGCGACGAGAAGCCCGCCTGCGGCCGCCGCCGGCCGGATCTGCGGCAACGTCACGGCGAAAAAGGTCCGCCACGGACCGTACCCAAGGCAGCGCGCCGCTTCCTCCAGCGAGGGATCGAGCCCGCGCAGAGCGGCGCGCACGGTGAGGTAGACGTAGGGATAGGTAAAAAGCGTCAGCGTTAGCCACGACCCGATGAACCCGTAAATCGACGGAAGCCGCTCCACCCCCAACGGTTCCAACAGCGATTGCACCATCCCGCGTGGTCCGAACGCGGCAACCATCACCAACGCGCCAATGTACGAGGGAATCACCAGTGGCAGCGCCGCGGCGGTGCTCCAGTAGCGGCGTCCCGGCAGATCGGTGCGGCTGGTCAGCCAGGCCAGTGGCACCGCGATGGCGATGGTCGAAAGCGCCACCGCTCCCGCCAACAGGATCGTATTGAGGACGACCTCCACCGTGCGGGGCCGGACCAGCATCTGCCAGGCGCTTGCGCCTGCTTCCAACGTGCGCGCCACGAGATAGACAAGCGGCAGCAACTCGACGACCGCAACCAGGAGTGCCGGCAACAAGATCCACAGCGGCGGCCGCCGACTCCGAGATACCGCGAGACGGCCGCGGGTCGTGGAGAAGGCATCGCCCAGGCCGTCGAACCGGGGTAGGGAGAGTGGTCGCGCCGTGCGGGGCCGGACCGTAAGCATCGAGCTCCTCATGGAAAAGATGGTAACCGCGAGCGGTTGCGACCTCGAACTGAAATTCCGACACGTTCGGTCAGATATCGCTACGTGAATGCTGGAACGAGACGAGCGCGGTGTCAAGAGGGCGACGGCCGCTCATACCCTTCTCCCGTACCCCACCTGGCGGGGGGAGGCGCGGCCTGCCCCGGTTCCCCCGGATCTTCAATATCTTCCGACAATCACGCCAGATGATCGGGTCGCCGCGCCCCGCTCAGCGCGCCCACGGCCGGGAGTCCGCGGGGCGGTGCCTTGAGGGTGGGAGCAGTGGATTGCGTACCGGACCGTCGCCTCCGGTATGATCGCGCGAGGTACGGCAGGGATGGCGGTGTCGTCTGTTCCCCGGAGTGGATCAGGCCCGCCGCCAACGGAAAGGAGTCGCAAATGAAGATCGGGGTCTTCACGGTGCTCTTCGCCCAGCGCCCGTTCGAGGAAGCGCTCGATTACATCAAAGCCGCGGGCTGCCAGGCCGTCGAGATCGGCGTCGGCGGCTATCCGGGTCCGGCGCACGCCAATGCCGTCGAGTTGCTCGACGACGGTGCGGGGCAAAAGCGATTGCGCGATGCCGTCACCTCTCGCGGCCTGGAGATCAGCGCGCTCTCCTGCCACGGCAACCCGCTCCACCCCAAAAGGGAGATCGCCGAGGCGCACGACCGCGACTACCGGGCCGCCATCCAACTCGCCCAGAAACTCGAGGTGCCGAACGTCATCACCTTTTCCGGGTGCCCCGGCGGCGGCCCGGAAGCCATGGAGCCCAACTGGGTGACGTGTCCCTGGCCACCGGACTTTCTGGAGACGCTGGAGTGGCAGTGGAAAGAGCGGGCCACCCCATACTGGTCCGAGGCGGCCACGTACGCCAAAGAGCGCGGCGTGCGCGTCGCCATCGAGCTGCACCCCGGCTTCCTTGGCTACAACACCGACTCCTTCCACCGGTTGCGCGAGATCGGCGGCGAGACGCTGGGTGTCAACTTCGACCCCTCGCACCTCTTTTGGCAGGGGATGGACCCGCTGGCCTGCGTGCGCGACCTGGGTAACGCCATCTTCCACGTCCACGCCAAGGACGCCTGGCTCGATGCGCAGAACATCGCCCTCAACGGCGTGCTCGATACCAAACCCTACACCGACGAAATCCACCGCTCCTGGATCTTCCGCACCGTCGGCTACGGCCACGGCCAGGAATTCTGGCGCCACCTCATCAGCGAGTTGCGCCTGGCCGGCTACGACGGCGTCATCTCCATCGAGCACGAAGACTCCCTCATGAGCGTCAACGAAGGCTTCACCAGCGCGGTCGAGTTCCTGAAGGACGTGGTCATCCAGGAGCCGGCGACACAGGCCTGGTGGACGTAGCCGAGGGGGCGAGGGGTCGAGTGGTCCAGAGGAGATTGGGGGAGTCGCATGGCGCGGGAACGCTCATATCGAGATTTAGTCGCGTGGCAGAAGGGGCGGCGCTTGGTCACCGATATTTATCGCGTGAGCGGGAATTGGCCGGTGGACGAGCGCTTTGGCATTACGAGCCAATTGCGCCGCGCCGCGGTCTCCATACCCGCCAACATTGCCGAAGGTCAGGGGCGACTCGGGACAGCGGAATTGAGGCATCACGTCTCCATTGCGCATGGCTCATTGTGCGAGTTGGAGACGCTCCTATTCGCCGCTGGCGATGTCGGATTCATTGACGGTGAGGTCCAAGGACTCCTGTTGGCACAGGCCGACGAGGTCGGTAGGCTGCTCCGAGGCTTGCTAAGAAGTCTGGAGAACAAGGGAGCCTCACGACGGTGAAGAGCTAGTAGTCGACTTCTCGACTCCACGACTTCTCGACTCACGACTGAAAGGAGCGCAAAATGGTTGAACTCGGCGTGGGGCTCGTTGGTTACAAGTTCATGGGTCGTGCGCACTCGAACGCCTACCGGCAAGTTGCGCACTTTTTCGACGTCGATCCGAAGCCGCGCATGGTGGCCATCTGCGGCCGCGACGAAGCGGGGGTGAAGGAAGCCGCCGAAACACTGGGGTGGGCGGGCTACGAAACCGACTACCACGAGTTGGTGAAGCGGCCGGACATCGAGCTCGTTGACGTTTCGACGCCTGGCGACACCCACAAGGACGTGGTTTTGGCCGCGCTGGCGGCGGGCAAGCACGTCCTCTGCGAAAAGCCGCTGGCCAACAACCTGGCCGAAGCTCGAGAGATGCTGGAGGCAGCGCGGAAAGCCGGGACGATCGCGGTCGTCAATTACAACTACCGCAAGGTGCCCGCGGTGCAGTTCGCCAAGAAATTGATCGACGATGGCGCCATCGGTGAGGTGCGCCATTGGCGGGCCGTCTACCTCCAGGACTGGATCACCGACCCGAATTTCCCCCTCGTCTGGCGGTTGAAGAAGGAACTTGCCGGCTCGGGAGCTCTGGGCGACATCGCCGCCCACATCACCGACTTGGGACTCTATCTGATCGGGCCAATCGCGGAGGTGGTCGGCACGTTGTCGACCTTTATCAAGGAGCGCCCGGTGGCCACCGAATCGGGCGGCGGCGCGGGCCTCACCGCCCAGTCAGGCACCGAGATGGGTGAGGTCACCGTCGATGACTCGACGACGTTCCTGGCCCGCTTCGATTCCGGGGCCACCGGCACCTTCGAGGCGACGCGACTGGCGCCGGGACGGCGCAACTTCAACAGCTTCGAGGTCAATGGCTCGAAAGGCTCCATTTCCTTTAACCTGGAGCGCATGAACGAGTTGCAGGTCTATTTCGAGGACGACCCGGCAGGGCTGCAGGGGTTCCGCACGATCAACGTCACCGAGGGTGTCCACCCTTACACCGCACACTGGTGGCCGGCGGGGCACATCATTGGCTACGAGCACACCTTCACCCACGCCATTAACGACCTGCTGCAGGGTATTGGCAAGGGCGTCAACCCCGGCCCGACCTTCGAGGAGGGGTTCGCCGTGCAAGCGGTGCTCGATGCCGTGGAGCGCAGTGCCGACACCCACGACTGGGCCACGCCAGAAAAGGCGTAAGATATGTCCCGGCGCGAGCTTGTCGCGCCGGGTTCGTCGCCACATCGAGGGGAATCATGGACGGCTCGCGCTTCGACGCCTGGACTCGCCGTCGACTTGGATTGGCGATCGGAGGCGCCACAATCGTCGGGTTGGGCTCGCTCACGGTTGGGGACGCGGCGAAGAACAAAAAACGCTGCAAGAAGCTGGGCAAGCCATGCAGTTCCGGCGGGCGCAAGTGCTGCAAGAAACTCAAGTGCCGGGATGTCGGAGACCCGGAGCCCGACTTCCGATGCTGCAAACCGAACGGTCAGCCGTGCTCGAGTCAGGACGAGTGCTGCCATGGTTGCAACCTGATGCTCAACAAGCCGATATGCCAATCCGCCTGACCCGGCCATGATCTATGCCTGCAGCGATGAGCCCAAGCGCCGCATGGCGTGTGGCGCACAGTCTTGGCTCGATGCGCGAATCAGGCGCGGCTGCCGCGTACCTCACTCAGCGCTCGGTCCACGCGCTGGTTCTCCTCGGGGGATAGCAGGCTTGTAGCCCCGAACGGATCCGGGATCGCGGCGGAGGCGATGCGTGCCTCGTTGCCGGTCGCGAGGGCCTCGCGCAACCGGGCCAAGTGGGCGGCTCGTAGCACCGATCGCTCCAGGGCGGCCCAATCAGGTTCGCCGGGGGCTCCTTGATCGCCCAGCGCGGCGCGGGCTGCCGGCAGCAAGCGGGCTAGTTGCGCGGCGTCCGGAGGATCGGCCGTCGCGGCGGCGCGGAGGGCTTCGGCCAGGGAGATGCGGTCCACTACGCCGCGCACCGCCGTCCAGTCGAGCACGTCGGAGAATGGCGCTCCGGCCAATTCAAACTCGGCCATCGCGGCAACGACTTCGCGGTCAGGTCCTTCCCGAAGGGCGCGCTCCAGGCGCGCGACCGCGGCTTCCCGGGTCGAAACGCGCGAGATGCGGCGGCGCTCGACGTCCGTCAGGCGCGTGTCTGCCCCTGGCGGTGCGGCGGTGAGCAGCCCGCGCAGGGCGGTGTCGTCGCGCCGCCGCAACGCTCCTCGGACGTCGTCCAGCCAGCGCAGGCGACGTCGGGCCAGATCGAGACGATCCTTCGCGGCTGGCGGGAGGGTCCCTTCCTCGCGCCAGAGCGAAGGGTCGGCGGCGGCGGCAATGGTGATGTCGTCGTCACTGGCCAGGGCCCGTTCCAGCGCCGGCCAGGCCCGGGCGCGTTCGATGGCGCGCGCCTGGGCCGGCTCGAGCCGGTCGAGGCAGTCGAGTTGCCCGGAACACGCCAATCCCGCCAGGGCGCGCAGATCGCCTCGCTCGAGAGCGTCGCGCAGTGCCGCTCGTGCCGTGGTGCGCTTTCGGGCCGCGCGCAGGGCGGTTCGCGCTTCAGGGCTGGGAGCAACACCGAGCAGCTCGGCCTGGGCCACGGCGGCAATCAACCCATCGTCGTCGTGGCGGCGCAGGGCGCGGTCGACCGCTGCGGAGGCGTCGTGGGCGACGAGGAGATGGACTGAGGCCGCGTAGGTGGCGACCTCAGGCACCGCGCGGGACTCCTCCCAGAGCCGCACAGCCGCGGCCGTGTCACGCGCGGCGACCGCGGCGGCGACCTGGCGTGCCGCGGCGCGACGGCGATCCCGCTCGGCGATGGTGGTCGTGTGTGAGGCATCCGGGTGACGACCTTCGCGCTCACGCGGCCGCGGCGCCGGGTCGCCATGATCCCGGGCGTTGGCCGCCTCGCCACTGGCTGGCATGGGTTCCGGGGCGAATGGGGGCGGAGCGACAGAGTCTGGCGGCGCCCAATCGGAGGAATCAGGCCATGCCGGTGAGGAAGCAACGGTCGCTGTGCTGATGCCGGCGAGACGCTCGGCGATCTCGATCAGGGGCGGGGTCTCGTCCGGGGAGAAGCGGATGGCGCGGCGCACGACCTCGAGCAGGGGGGCGAGTGTCGCATCGTTCAGGGCGGAAAGGGCGGCGAACAGCGGTGATCCGCCAGGGCGCCGCAGATCGTCAGGAGACCAGAGCAGCGCCGCGCCGTGGCGATCGGGAGATTCGCCCCACTGATCGCGCAGCTCGGGGTGCCGGGCCAGCATGCGCAGCGACGCCCAGATGATGAGCGCGGGAAAATGGTCGCGTCGGGCCGGTTCGCGCGGGACTCCGCGGGGGTGGGCGTAGCCTGGGGTGCCTTCGGTCTGCGCTGCGGCGATCGGAGCTCCGGGCCAGAGCGCGCTATCGAGGTCGACTAGCGCCATGGTCCCGTCGGGGCGGACGATGACGTTGTCGGGGGCGAGATCACCGTGGCTGAAACCGGCCATGTCCAATGCGCCCGCGGTGGCCAGCCAGCCGTCGGCCAGGAGGGCCAGCGGTTCACTCTGCCGCTCACGGCAGAGCCGGTCGACCATGCGCGCCAGGGTGCGGCCGGGGATACGCTCCATGGCCACCACCGGTAGCGTCGTCTGGCGCAGCTCGGGACCGGGGAGGGCGATGCCCTCGGCGACCCAGCGGATGCCGCGGGGCAGCGCTCCCTGCGGCCCGCGCAACCCCTCCAGCCGGGGGGCACCGCCGAGCGCGGTGTATCGTTCGGCGAGCGCGATGTCGCGCTGGGCATCGGGCCGGAGATGGCAGCGAAGGGCGACGATACGTCCAGTTGGCATGCGCAGTTCGTAAACAACGGCATCACGGCCTACCGCCCGCAGCGGCCGGCCGGAATCGTCCGTGCGTACGGCACCGCTGCCGAGGCGGCGTACCGCGGGTACGGATCGTGCGGGTTGCAGCATGGCAGCATCGAGATCGGAGACGATGGACATCGGACATCCCTGGCGTCACGACTGGACCGGCCCACGCGGCCACTTCAAGACCGCAGGAGTGGTACAGTCCGTACGTACACTCGCCCCGTAGGGTTTTCCGGCCGTCGTCCTGGAGGGACCGGGTTCCGCCACGCGGCTGCCGGCGCGGGATTCCGGCACCTCCGAGTGTACCCGTCCAACCCGGCAATCGAGGTCAATCGAGCCTATGCAGCGACGACGCACGACCAACACCGCGGAAAGAGTCTTACCGGATATCGGCCCGGCGGGGGGCGTGATCACCCCGGTGCGGCCGGAAGTGGGTGACTTCGGGTCCGGCTGGGTTCCGGGCGGCAGCGGGTCCGATCAGAACGAGCGGACCACGCTGGCCCGAAATCTCGAAGAGATGGCCGGCACCCTGGAAGAGCTCGATCCCCGATCGTCGGAGCGGATGCGCAGCCTGGCGCGGGCCATCTCCACCGACGAGGGACGGCAACGCTGGGCAGAGGTCGATCTGCGCCGCGCCTTCAATACCGAGCGCCTGGCCTATGTCTACGCGCTGGAGCGGGAAGGCGGGTATGCCCATTCGACCATAGCCGCCGCCGACCGCGTGCGCAACATCCTCGTGCTCGCGCCGATTCTGCTGACCTGGTTCGCGCTGGCCATGGCCTCCCGCGATTACGATGCCTTTCTCGCCCTCAATCCAGATGAGGTCAGGCAGCCGTTCCTGGTCCTGTGGGAGCGTGGGTTCGGGGGGCAATCGAGTTTGTTCGCACCGAGCTTCTCCACGGTGGCCCTCATCGATGCCGTATTGATCGCCATCATTATCGGCCTGACCTTCTATTCCCACGGACGCCGCGAAGCTCGCGAGGAGCAAGTCGATCAGACCGCCGAGCACTTCCAGGCCGATCTCGACAACGTGCTGGCCGAGGCGTCGGTCGCGCTGGCGATGGACCGCGGCAGCCGCCCCGCGCTGCTGGCGCGCGGCGTCGAGCGGTTGGTTGACCGGTTCGAGCAGAACTCGCAGGAGCTGCTGACGCGGTTGCGCGTAGAGCATGACCGGCTGGAGCAGCTTGCCTCACGCCGCGAGCGAGAATTCGCCGATTTCGGCGTGTTCGCCTCCGGCATGCGGGCCGGGGCGGAAGAGACGCACCGGCTCCTCGTCGAGTTGCGCCAGGTCTCGTCCGGGTTGCAGACCGCGCTCGAGGATCTCACGTCCGAGGTCAGTTCCTCGGTTGATCAGGGACGCACGCTGCTGAAGGCCGTGCAGGGTCTGGAGCAGCTCACGGTTGCCAACCTGCAGAGCGATCAGGCGCTGACGCGGCAGATCGCCACCGCCGCGGAGGCGTTGGTCGAAGCGGCAGACAAGGGCATCGCCGGGGCGGACGCCGCGGCGCAGGCATCGCGCGTGGCGACCGATGCCGTGCGCGGTATAGGCGCTATCGCCCAGGACTTGGCTGCCAGCCAGACCCGCGTCGAACGTGCCGTCGCCGAGGAAGCCGAGGCCAACAGCCGTCTCGCCGATGCCATGCGCGGCAGCGCCGGCGGCATGGCGGCCAGCGCCCGCGCCCTGGGCGAGATCGAAGGAGGTTTGGGCGGGCTGCGCGATGAGCTGGGCCGTTTGGCCTCTGGCACCGCCGGTCAGGCGCAGACCCTGCACAGTCTGCTCGACGAGCAGACGTCGATCGCGACCGAGCTAACCAAGGTGGCGCGCGAAATCTCGGCCATCTCCGTGCGTACCGCGCAGCGCCAGGACGAGGTCTCGAAAAACGCCGGCGAGCTCCTCGAGCGGCTCGACCGCGTCCTGCGCGGACTCGGCCGCACGGCGGGGGTCGAGATCGAGGAGCCCCCGGCTCCCGGGCGACTCGATCCGGAGCGGCTCTGGCCGCGCCGGCGCTCCTAGAGCGCACCGCGTGTCGTTCCGGTCCCAAACCGTGTCATTCCGAGCGCCAGCGAGGAATCTCGTGCCCTTCGCCGCCCAATTCGTCTGGCGGACGAGATCCCTCGTACCTGTGCAGACCGGAGAGAGAGGTGACAGGTGTGCGGGGACCTAGGTTACACCTTCTCCGGGCTGCGCCGGTCGATGCTGGCGACACGGCGATGACAGAAATAGACGTGCCAGACCCCGTCTTCGGCGGTGGGGCGCACCCCCACCGGCTTGCCGACCAAGCCGCGGCTGACGAAGACGCGGCGCCCTTGCCACTGGATGGAGCCATGCGCGGTGACGAGACGCACCACATCGTCCGGGCCGTAGCCGATCTCCGGCAGGGTCTCGGCGAAGGGGCGGGGACTGGGCTGGTAGCGCTCGGCGGGCACGGCATAGTCCAGCGCTTCGTGCGGCCGGGCATGGTTGTAGTTGGCCCGAAAAGTGTCGAAGGCGGTCTGGGCGGCGGCCAGGTCGGGCAAGACGCGCTGGGCGAAGATCTCGGCGGCGATCGTGCCGTGGAAGCGTTCGACCTTGCCTTGGGTCTGGGGGTGAGACGGCTGGCCGTGCCAGGGGTCGATGCCCAGGTGCAGCCACCACGCTTCCAGCCGGGTCAGCCCCGTCACCTCGCCGGCCGGAGCCCAGGGCGCGCCATTGTCGGTCAGCAGGAAGCGCGGCAGGCCATAGCGGCGAAAGACCGCCGTCAACCGGTCCTGCACCGTACCGTGCTGCTCGTTGGCGCAGGCCGCCACCGCCAGGGCGAAGCGGGAGTGGTCGTCGAGCAGCGTCATCGGGTGGACCCGGTCGGCACCCAGCGCCCGGTGCCCCATGAAATCCAGTTGCCACAACTCGTTCGGGGCCGGGTGCTCGAAGCGGACGAAGTCGCGCGGGGGCGGCTCGGCGGCGAGCTGACCGTGGCGGCGCAGGATGGCGGTGATGGTGCTCGGCGCGGGGGGCTGCACCATGCCCTCGCGCGCGAGGGCATGGTGCAGCTTGCGCCCGCCCCACGCCGGGTGCTCCTCGCGCGTGGCCAGCACGACCGCTTCCACGTCCGGCGGCGTGGTCCGAGGTGCCGTGTGGGGGCGGCGGCTGCGGTCGGCCAGGCGCGTCTCCCCCGCGGCGACCCGCGTCAGCCACTTGTACCCGGTCTTGCGGCTGATGCCGAAGGACCGACACAGCGCCGCGATGTTGGCCCCCTCCTGGCCGGCAAAGGCCACGAATTCCTGCCGCAACTCCATGCTGCTGCTCTCCTGCCACGGCATCCTGGCGCCCTCCTTTCCGAGGTCCAGCATGCCGCATCAGGTGTTACCCATGTCTCCGAACGTCTGTTACCCATGTCCCCGGTCTGCACAGTTCCTCGGGATGACACGAGGAGCGCGCGCTGCTATCCCCGCCAAAGCGGACACCCATCGTGAGACGACGTCGCAGTAATCTCGGCCAGCGCGACATGATCGCCCTCGGTGGGTGGGTCTTTGCCGACCTGTTGCTGGGGCTGGCGATGCTCTTCTTTACGGCGAACACCGTCGGTTCTCCGGCGCCGACGCCAACCCCGCTACCGACACCGAATCTGCTCGCCACCTCTCGCGCCACGATCTCCGCGCTCGCCACTGAGCAGGTTGCCGCCGCCGCGATCGCGACGGAAGACGCCCTTGCGGCGGCGCAGACTGCCGAGGCGCTTGGCGCGGCCGTGCTGGCGCGGGAGGACCAGCTTGCCACCGCTGCGGCGCAGAATCTGGCGCTCGCCACCCAGGAGGCGCAGTCAGAATCGGCGATAGCGACGGCGCAGGCCCGTGCCACGGAAAACGCCCTGCTCGACCAGCAGGCCACGGCCACCGCCGTCGCGCAGGCGACGTTTGCGGCCATGACCGCCGAGGAGCGTGCTACCGAATCCGCCAGGGCCACCACCGAGGCGCTCTCAGTCGAAGCAACCCTCTCCGCGTACGCCACGGAGCAAGCCACCAGCGACGAGAGCCTCGACGAGCTGGCGCGGGAAGCGGCGCAAGCCGCCGCGCTGGCCACCGAGGCGGCGATTTCGGCCCAGGCGACGATCGATGCCTTGGCCACCCGTGAGGCCGAGGTGGCGGCAGTCGCCACGGAGAATGCCCTCAGCGGCGCCAACGACCTGGCCACCGCCCAGGCCGAAGCCGCCACCCGCGCCACTGAAGTTGCCCTCTTGCAGGCCCAGCAAGCCGATGCCCAGGTGACTGCCACCGCGTTGGCAGTGGTCGCGGCAAGTTCCGTGCTCGACCCGAACCGCCAGTCAATCACCATCCAGACCGACCTGGGCGGCATACTTGATGGCGACGAGGAGGCGCTGGAGGAGGCCCGCGGCCAGTTGAGCACCCAGCTTTCGCGGTACCCAATCGGGTGCCGGGCCGGGTTCGTGCTCATCAGCGGCAACGCCCCGGACATCGGCCAGGGCATCGAGCTGGCCGAGCGGGTCGAGGCGCTGCTGCGCGAGTACTGGCCGGACATCTTCACCGAGGCGACTGGGGCCGAACAGTTCGCCCTGCCCAACGTGCAGCCCTTCGGCGAGGTGACCGCCGACATCTTCTTCTATTCCGGCTGCGAGCCGATCAGCTAACAGTTGGCCGACCCTGGTTCCCAGCCGACGCGCTGAGTGCTACGATGCGTCTGCCCCGCTCCCCGCGGTCTGGGTCGGGCGGAGGAATCCCCTTGACGCCATTGCTATCATTTGGGAAGTATTAGACGTCCCGGACGGGACGGGAGGAACGCCGCGTGGCGACATCTGCATTGGAGATTACGGACGCGACCTTCGACGCGGAGGTCTTGCAGGCTGACAAGCCGGTCCTGGTGGACTTCTGGGCGCCTTGGTGCGCTCCGTGCCGCACCGTTGGGGCCGTGCTCGACCAGCTCAGCGGGGAGCGCGACGATCTGAAGATCGTCAAGATCAACATCGACGACAACCAGGACCAGGCCATCAAGAACAGTGTCCTGCTGCTGCCCACCGTCATGCTGTTCAAAGAGGGCAAGGCGGTTGGCAAGTTGCAAGGGGGCGTGCCTCCGACGGCTATCGCCCGTCTGCTGGAAGAGCACGTACCGGCCGGTGAGCCAGTCCTGAAGGGCGAGGAAAAGGCATCGTAATCGGACGTAGGAATCGCGGCATTCCGAGGAACGAGGAATTTCGGCGCTCCCGAGCGGTCGTGCCCCGTGTGCCGAGATTCCTCGCAAGCTCGGAATGACACCCCTCTTTCACGACGCGCGAAGTAGGTGGCCATGCGTGCCTGGACGAGGTACGCGGTGGGGTCTTGCGGAGCCTCCGCGCATGCCCCTGAGGATGACGGCGACCCAACGGGCCCACTTGGAATCGGTTTCGCGTGCCCTCGCCCTCGCTCCACTCGCCGCACCGCGCTGTCTGATCCCGGTGGCTGCGGCATCGTCGCCGGGCTTTCCGGCGCGATCGATCCGCCCGGCGCGAGCACCGCACTCTCGCGCCTGGAATATGAGTCTGGCCAGGATGCTGCTTCTGACCCTGATCGATTTGGCCGAGAAGGCACTGCCCATGCGGCGACACACCGCCAGGGCGGTTGGTGTGGCGTTCCTCGTGTTGGAAATCATGGTGGCGACCAGGCGGCTCACCATGCCGTGGGTTGCGTAAACTCGGTCGCCGCAGCGCGGCGACACAGAAGAGCGGCCGGCCGAGTATGGCCGGCCGCTCTTCTGCAACGGCTCGATGTGTCAATTACCCCGCGGGTTCGACCGGGGCTTCCCCTTCGATCACTGGGTCCGCCGGAACCTCTCCTTCGATCGGGGGCTCGACCAGAATTTCGGTGCCGGGATCGACGGTGGCATCGGGCTGAGCGGCTTCTTCCTCCGCGATGGCCGCGTCTTCGGTGCCCGGGGCCTCGGCGGCAGCCTCATCCGTGGCGGGAGCAGCTTCTTCGGCTGCCGGTTCTTCGACCGCCGGGGAGGGCGGGCGCAGCGCGATGGTGATTACGCCCCCGGCACCGCCTTCGTCGCGGGAAACCATCGTGGCTGTGCCGAAGTAGTTCTGGTACGTTCCGTCCAGCCCGGCGAGCTGCATAACCAGGGTGCCGGGGCGCGCGCCCTCGAAATCGTCGAACCACGTCCAGCGCTCGACGACGCCGTCCGGCCGAGGATACGTTTCAAACGTTGTGTCTCCCACGACTATTGTGGGGAAACTCCCGTCCTCGGGAAACTGGACCGTGCCGATAGTCCCTTGCCCCGGTGCTGGGCCGGCAACGAAGGTGGCGTCTGTGGCAAGTGGAAAAAGTTCGATAAAATCCTGCTCGAGGGGGTTCGTATACCACAGCACCAGCGTAACAACATCGCTCTGAGCGGGCGCTGCGGGCGCGGCTGGGGTCGCGGCGGGCTCGGCCGCCGCTGGGGCCGGCGCCTCGGTCGCTTGCGGCTCGGCCGCTGGGGTTGCCACCGTGGGGCTCGCGTCCTGCCGCGCGGCAGCGGGCATCGCGCCGGCCATGCCCACGAGGAGCAGGATCGCGACGAGCACGAGCCCTGGTGCCGCGAATCGAGGTGGTTGCATGGAATACTCCTCTTCACTCGCCTCCCGGGCGGACGTGAGGATACCGTCGCACGCGCATGCCCCCCCGGTCAAGGCGTCCGTTCACGGCGTACCTTGAATTCGACACTTGTGGAGCGGCGATATACGCCCATTCTGCGCGTCACTGGAGGTTCGAGGTGGAACTGACAGGAAATGTGGCCCTGGTGACCGGAGCCACGCGATTGCAGGGAATCGGGGCGGCGATCTGCCGGTCGCTGGCAGCTCGTGGCGCCGATGTGGCATTCAGCCACTGGCGGCCGTATGACGCGGCGTTCTCCTGGTCAGGTGCGCCGACGGAGCCGGAGGAACTGGAGCGTGCATTGATCGAGAGGGGCGTGCGGGCGGCGGCCATCGAATGCGATCTCTCCGAACCGGAGGCGCCGGCGCGGTTGCTCGATGCCGTTGAGGAGCGTCTGGGTTCGGTCAGCATCCTCGTCAACAACGCGGCCTACTCGACCAACGACGGCTACGAACGGCTTGATGCGGCGACTATCGATGCCCACTTCGCCGTCAACATGCGCGGGACGATGCTGCTGACGGCGGAGTTTGCCCGCCGCTTCGTCCCGGAAGACAGGCGATACGGTCGCGTAGTCAACATGACCTCCGGTCAGGGACTCGGCCCGATGCCGGAGGAGTTGGCCTATGGCGCGACCAAAGGTGCCATCGAGGCGTTCACGCGCAGCTTGGCCCCGGCGGTCGCCGTCAAGGGCATCGCCGTCAATGCGGTTAATCCCGGTCCGACCGACAGCGGCTGGATTTCGACAAAGTTGCGCGAGGTGCTCCTGCCGATGTTTCCCATGGGCCGGCTGGGAACTCCGGAGGACGCGGCGCGTCTCGTGGCCTGGCTGGCCAGCCCGGAGGCAGGGTGGGTGACCGGACAGGTGATCAGCTCTGAGGGCGGATTCCTCCGCGGGTAGCGGCCACCGGGCCGCGTGGTATATTCAGCCGGTTGTGGCGCAGTCACGCCATTTCTTGACGAGCATTCGAGCAAAGGACTTCACACACGGTGGATGCGCTAACGGGCAAAGTGGCACTGGTCTTTCCGGGTCAGGGAAGCCAGTTCGTGGGCATGGGCAAGACGCTGTACGACGCCTCGGCGGCGGCACGCCGCGTCTTCGACCAGGCCGATGAGGTGCTTGGCTTTCCGCTTTCCCGGCTCTGCTTTCAGGGTCCTGCCGAGGAACTTGAAGACACGATCAATGCCCAACCCGCCATTCTCACGGTCAGCATCGCCGCACTGGAGGCACTCAAGGAACGGCTCGCGGAAGCGGGGCACAAGGTTGATCCGACGGTGGTGGCCGGGCATTCGCTGGGCGAGTTCACGGCACTCGTCGCGGCCGGAGTGATGGATTTCCCGGCGGGACTGCAATTGGTGCGCGAGCGCGGCCGTCTCATGAAAGAGGCGGGCGAAGAGAATCCGGGTGGCATGGCCGCCGTGATCGGACTCGACACCGAAACGTTGGCGGACGTCTGCCACGACGCCTCCAACGGGGGCGTCATCATCGTCGCCAACGATAACTGCCCCGGTCAGACGGTGATCTCAGGTGAGATTGCGGCGCTCCTGCGCGCCATGGAGATGGCCAAGGCGCGGGGGGCCAAGCGGGTGGCGCGGCTCGGCATCAGCATCGCCTCGCATTCACCGCTCATGGCCCGCGCCTCGGCCGGATTGAGCGATATCCTCAGCCGCCTGCCGCTTGGCGCGCCGCAAATCCCGGTGGTGGCCAACGTCACTGCCACCGCCATGCTCACCGTCGACGACGTGCGCCAGGAGCTGGCGCACCATGTCGAGCGTCCGGTGAACTGGAGCCGCTCGGTGGTGGAGATGGTCAACAGTGGGGCGACCACCTTCATCGAAGTCGGCCCCGGCCAGGTCCTTTCCGGTTTGATCCGGCGCATCAACCGCGACGTGACGACGGTGAGCCTGACGGATCTCGGATTGCCGGCCGACGTGCGGGATGCATAGGCACGCACGGACAAACCGCCAAGCGTGTGTCATTTTGAAGGCGAAGCTGAAGCATCTCGTGCACCTTGGGCAGGTGCATGCGCTGAGCCGAGATGCTTCACTTCGATCACTTGCAGTATGACACGCGTGTCGTGTCTCTACGCTGGCGCTCGATTGCCGAGGAGATAGGCGGTTTCACCCAACAGTGAGGGAGCGAACGTGAAACGGGTGGTGGTGACCGGGCTGGGAGCGGTGTCGCCGCTCGGTATCGGTGTGCCAGCGCTGTGGGAAGGACTCGTCGCAGGGCGCTCCGGTGTCCGCCGCGTGCAGCACTTCGACACCGACAATTTGCTGGTCAAGATCGCCGCCGAGGTGCCGGACTTCGACCCCAAGGCGTTCATCGATGCCAAGTCCGTGCGACGTATGGACCGCTTCGCGCACTTCGCGATTGCCGCTACCCGAGAAGCACTGACCGACGCAAAACTGGAGATCACCGACGACAACCGCGAACGCGTCGCGGTGGTGATGAACACTGGAGGCGGCGGCATCCCGACCATCGAGAGCAACGTTACCGCCATGGCGCAGAGCGGACCGTCCCGGGTCAGCCCCTTGGTGATCCCTATCTTCGCGCCGAACATGGCCAGTAGCCAGGTGTCGATCGCCTTCGGTATCCACGGGCCGACCATCACCTCGGCGGCGGCCTGCGCCTCAGGCGTGCAGGCGTTCGTCGATGCCGTGCGCTTGCTCCATGCCGGGGAGGCCGACGTCGTCGTGACCGGCGGGACGGAGGCGGGTATCACTCCAGTGGCCCTGAGCGGGCTGGCCAACATGCACGCACTCTCCCGCCGCAACGATAATCCGGAAGGGGCTTCCCGCCCGTTCGACCTGGATCGCGATGGGTTCGTCTTCGGCGAGGGCAGCGGAGCGCTGATTTTGGAGACGGAGGAACACGCAGTCCGTCGCGGCGCGCACGTCTATGCCGAAGCACTGGGTGGCGCATTGACCTCCGATGCCTTCCACCTGACGGCCCCTGAGCCGTCGGGCCGTGGGGCGCGCGCGGCGATGACGAACGCTCTCAATCGCGCGGAAATGGAACCCCATGAGATCGACTATATTGCCGCCCACGCGACCTCGACGCCGATCGGTGACACCGCCGAGACGATGGCGATCAAGGGCGCGTTCGGAGACCACGCGCACACGGTCGCCATCTCGGCGAACAAATCGATGATCGGGCACTTGCTGGGGGGGGCCGGGGCCATCTCGGCAGTCCACTGCATTCTGGCCATCCGCGACGGCGTGGTGCCCCCGACGATCAACCTCGACACCCCGGACCCGGATTGCGATCTCGATTACGTCCCACACGTGGCACGCCACATGCCGGTGCGCGCCGTGATGGTGAATGGGTTCGGATTCGGCGGTCAGAACGCCACGGCGATCTTCCGCCGCTTCGAGGGATAGACGGGAGGGGCGATGATGGACTCTGACCAGCGGGACGCCGCGTACTTGCGACAGGCCATTGACCAATCACGCGCCGCTCTCGAGCGGGGCAACCGACCGTATGGCGCGGTGCTGGTCGGGGCGGACGGGCAGGTGCTGGCCGAAGGCAAAAACACCGAGCAGTCGGATCGCGACATCACCGGGCATGCGGAAACCAACGCACTGCGGGAGGCCTACCAGCGGCTTGGCCCGGAACGGCTGGCCGGAGCGACGATGTACGCCAGTGGCGAACCGTGCCCGATGTGCGCCGCGACCATTTTCTACAGCGGTGTCAGCCGGGTGGTCTACGCCGTCAGCCGGTCCAGAGCGCGCGAATTGTCCCCGCAATCGCAGGGCAACCCAACATTGAACATTTCCTGCCGCGACATCCTGGCCACGTCGTCGCGCCCGATTGAGGTGGTCGGGCCGATCTTGGAGGAGGAGGGCGCGGCCGTGTTTGGAGAGAGCGCCGCGCGGTAGCGTCTATGCGCCTACTATCGTTGCCGGAATCGTTCCGTCTCGCCTGTATGCGTCAATCCCAGATCTGGTGAGTCTTCCCAGTTCCGCGAATAGCACCTCGTCCTGTGTGGTGAAGTTGAAGCACGATTTGCCCTGCATCCGCCTGCGCAGCTCTGGACTGATATCGTCGAGCAAATCCGGATGCACGTAGACCGGCATCAGGTGGAAGCTGACGTAGCGTTTGCCGATCTTCACCGCGCCGAAAAACAATCCCTTCGCATACGCCGTGGACGGCGGGGCATCCAGGGAGAGATGCTCTGGCTCGTCCGTCGTGACAACCAGCTCGTGGCGGTAGGGCGCAAAGATGGCGGCCAGCCGTTGAAAGCTCTCCGTCATTGCTTCCGCGTCGGGCATCGCCAGACCTAGCGCACCGCAGCCGCGGGAACGACGGCTTCCAGCGCCTCGCGAAGATCGCCGATGAGGTCCGCCTCGTTCTCGATCCCGACCGAGAGGCGCAGCAACGTGTCCTCGACCTCCGCGACCGTACCCGCCACGCTGACGTGTGTCATCTGGCCGGGATGCTCGATCAGCGACTCCACTCCGCCGAGGCTGACGGCGAGCTGGAACACCTTCGTGTTGCGCGCGACGTCCGCCGCTGTCTGGAAGTCGCCGCGCACCGTGAACGAGACCATCCCGGAGAAATCGCGCATCTGCCGCGCCGCGATGTCGTGGCCGGGGTGATCGGGCAAGCCTGGGTAAAAAACCTGCTTCACGGCGGGGTGATCGCGCAGATACTCGGCGACCGCGAGGCCGTTGCGGCTGTGCCGGTCCATGCGCACCGGCAGCGTCTTGATGCCGCGCAGGACCAGCCAGCAGTCGAATGGGCCGGGCACGGCCCCGCCCGCGTTCTGATGGAACTTCAGTGTTTCGTAGATGTCGGGGTCGTTGCCGACCACAACGCCTCCGACCACGTCGGCGTGCCCGCCGAGGTACTTCGTGCTGGAGTGCAGCACCAGATCGGCCCCGAGCGCCAGTGGATTCTGCAGGTAGGGCGAGGCAAAGGTGTTGTCGACCGCGAGGAGGGCGCGGTGACCCTGGAGGAGGTCGGCCACGCCGCGGATGTCGACGATCTTCAGATACGGATTCGTCGGTGACTCGGCCCAGACGAGCCGCGTTTCGGGGCGTATGGCGGCGCGGATCTGCTCCAGGTCGCTCATGTCGACCACGGTGTAGTCGATGCCGTAGCGGCTGATGACCTTGGCCACGAAGCGATGGGTGCCGCCGTAGGCGTCGTCGGAGAGCACGATGTGGTCGCCGGGGCCGAGCAAGTAGGAAATGTTCTGCGTCCCGGCCAGACCGCTGGCATACGCCAATCCCCAGACCGCGCCTTCGAGTGACGCGACGACCTCCTGCAGCGCGGTGCGGGTCGGGTTGTGGGTCCGCCCGTACTCGTACGTGCCGAGTTCATCCACGCCCTTCTGGACGAACGTGCTGGTCTGGTAGATCGGAGTGGTGATGGCCCCAGTGGTTGGGTCGGGCTCCTGCCCGACGTGGATGGCGCGCGTCTCGAAAGCGGTGTCTCGCCAATCGGCGGTCATGCGTGCTGCTCCCCCAAGTGAACTGTCAGCGATGTTCAGAAACCCGGGACCATGGCGAACAGGTCGGCCAAGTCGACGGATAACCCCGGAATGGTAGCGGAGACGGCGGTGTCGCCGTATTCGGTTTCGAGCTGATAGCGGCCATCTCTTGGATCGCTGAAAACGGTGACTGTCCATGCCTCATGATCGACGAGCCAGTACTCGGGAACGCCGTATTGAGCATAGACGCCGCGCTTCGTGACACGATCGTAGGTGGTGGTTGATGGCGAGACGATCTCGACGACGAGGCTCGGAGCACCCTCGACCCTCGGTCGCGTGAGTGTTTGGAGCCGATCCGCGAGGATGACGACGAGGTCCGGTTGAACGATGGTCGTTTCCGCCAGTCGCACATCAACCGGAGCGAAGAAGACTCGCCCAAGCCCTCGTTCAACAATCTCTCTCCTAAAGTGCGAATACGAGTTCGCCAAGACATCCTGGTGGTTCAACGACGGCGCTGGCGTCACGAACAGCTCCCCTTCGATCAGTTCTAGACGCTCATCACGAGTTTCTCGTAGCCGCTGCAAATCATCGAAAGTCAGGAATTGTGATTGGATAGCCATGCGATTGCTCCCGGGAATGACTCAGCTTCCACGATGGTGCGCCACGTACTCCAGCACGTCGGCGCGGGTGACGACGCCGATGATGGCCCCGTCGCGCTGCACGAGCACCGCAGGTGCCCCGGAGGCCAGCATCGGCACGACCCGCTCGACTTCCTCATTGGCGTCGACGAGGGGGAAAGGGCCGTCCATAACGGTGCTGATTTTGGCGCTCAGCGCGTCGGGGTTGCGGAAAAGCTGGTCGAGCAGTCCGCGCTCCTGCACCGAACCGGCGACCGATTGCACCTCGATCCGCGCCGCGCCATCGTCTCCGGACAGCGGCGTGCCGGTGCGGACCACGGGCAATTGCGAGATGTCGTGCTCGCGCAGCAATTCGATGGCCTCGGCCACAGTCTGGTCGCAACTGACCGCTACGACGGTCGGTGTCTCGGCCGAGCGCTCGGCGACCACTGAGCCGACCCTGACGGGTTGCGAGAAGCGCGAGAGGAAACCGTTCTCGCGCATCCAGTCGTCGTTAAAGATCTTGGAGAGATAGCCGCGGCCACTGTCGGGGAGAAGAACCACCACCAGCGCCTCGGGATCGTCCACCTCGCGCGCGGTTTCCAGCGCGGCATGCACGGCCATACCGCCCGAACCACCGATGAGAATGCCTTCCTCACGGGTGAGGCGACGCGCGTCGAGGAACGAGTCCCGATCCGACACTTTGATCCAGGCATCGACCAGGGTTGGGTCGAAGGTGCCTGGCCAGAAATCCTCCCCGACGCCTTCCACCTTGTAGGTATGCATATCGTCGGGCTGGGTATAGATGCTCCCCTCGGGGTCCGCGCCGATGACCTGGATAGCGGGGTTGTGCTCCTTGAGGTACTTCGCCACCCCGGAGATGGTGCCACCGGTGCCGACGCCGGCCACAAAATGGGTCACCTGACCACCGGTCTGCTCCCAGATCTCGGGACCGGTTGTCTCGTAGTGGGTGCGCGGGTTCATCGGATTGAAGTACTGGTTCGGCTGGAAGGCGTTCGGGACTTCGCGCGTCAGCCGGTCGGCAACGGAGTAGTAGCTTTCCGGGGAGTCGCGCTCCGACCGCCGTCGGCGTGGTGACCACCTGGGCGCCATAGGCGCGCAGCAGCGCCACCTTCTCCGGGGCGACCTTGTCGGGCATGACGAAGATGCAGGAGTAGCCCTTGACCGCCGCCGCGATGGCTAACCCGACCCCGGTGTTGCCGCTGGTCGGCTCGACGATCGTGCCACCCGGCTTGAGCCACCCCTTGCGTTCGGCTTCCTCGATCATGCGGATGCCGATGCGGTCCTTGACCGAGCCGCCGGGGTTGAGCATCTCCAGCTTGGCCGCGACCGGCGTGCGCAGACCCTTTGTGACAGTGTTGAGCCGCACCAGGGGCGTGTTCCCCAGGGCATCAATGACGTTAGCTCGAATCTCGGTCGAGGCGGAAAGCGAGGTGGTGGCCATCGTGACTGGGCTCCGGTTGGGCGAGGGCTTCGGCCCGGCGATTGTCTACCCTGGACGCGGACTGATGGTAGCACGGGTGTTTTTCCGGGCTCTCGGCCACTGGCTATCAGCTTTAGCCGCGTGGATTGCGGCGGTTTCGGGCTCCGATCCCGAAAACCAGCGATCGAGTCAGGATGGAGCCAGAGGAGGCACGAATGCCCGATAACCTGGAACTGAGCTCCGCCGAGACGGCGCGGCGTCCCATCGTCAACATCGTCGGAGAGCGGGTGGCTCTGGGTCCGTTGCATCGTGGCCTCCTGCCGTTGATCGAGCGATGGGACAACGATTTCCGCACCGTCGATCTCGGCGGCGATGACTCCGCAGCCACGGTCGGCCGAGTCTATCGCCGCCGCGTGGGAGCCGCTGCTGCGCGGTGAGCGAGATGATTGGATCGGGTTCGCCATCTACGCCCTCCCTGATCTGCGTCCCATTGGCATGATGAACATTCGGGACTTCACCAACCCGCACGGAACGGCGGAGTTCGGGATCACTATCGGCAATCCCGGTGAGCGTGGTCAGGGCTACGGCACGGAGGCGACCCGCCTGCTGCTCGACTACGCCTTCACCGTGCTTGGCGTTCACAACGTCTGGCTCGATACCCTGGCCTACAACATCGCTGCGATTCGCGCCTATGAGAAGGTAGGGTTTCGCGAAATCGGGCGGCGGCGCGGCGCGCGGGCGCTGGCCGGCCGGCGCTACGATGTGGTGCTGATGGACTGTGTCATCGATGAGTTCGTCTCGCCGGCAAAACGGGCGCTGCCGGACAATAACTAAACGCGTTCGACCGCGGTTGCTGGCGAGCGGCGCCGCGTTCCGGCCCACAGCGCGAACATGGCCACCGGCGCGAGCAGCCCAAGTGTCCTGTACGCCGCCTCAAAGCTTCCGGTTGCCGCCAGCGCCCAGCCGGCCACGAACGGGCCAAGAGCGGTGCCGACGCCGATGAACGCCGAGGCCACCGACATCACTGCTCCGGGATGAGAAATGTCGCCGTCGAGGAGCAGCGCATTGACGGCGATATACGCCGAGGCGGTGCCGTTGAGCACCACAATGGCGGCCAGCAATGCGGCGGGGATCGTGGTCACGGCGATGCCGGTCAACAACAGCGCTGTCGCGACCGAGGCCAACATCGCGTAGAGGACGGTGATCGGGTCGAAGCGGCGTAGCAGCGGCGGGGTGAGGTTGTTGGCGAACATCTCGGTCGCCCCGCCAAGCAGGAAGAGCACACTCAGCACGGTGGCCGAGGCGGCGAAGACCTCTGTCGTGTAGGCGCCGAAATAGACCAGCCATCCCGCGTAAAGCCCGAGATTGAGTCCGAGCACCACGAGGAGCGCGCGGGTGCGGCCATCCCTCAGGACGGCTCGGAACGCGTGCAGTGGATGCGGTCGCGAGGTAGGCGCCGTTAGGTTGGGATGCGGTGGCAACGCGAAGGTTCCCGCCAGAAGGAGCACCACCGGGACGGCAATGGAGCCAAACGCGGCGCGCCAACCGAAGCGGGCCTCGATCAGGGTGACCAGCGGCATGCCGAGGACGAACGCGAGCGTGGTGGCCGAAACGATGATCCCGATGGCGCGGTTGCGCCAGACCGGATCGTGAAACAGCTCGCGAGCGCCGGTCATGCAGTTGGCCATCAGCACCGCCGACCCGCACGCGGCGAGCACCCGGCCCACCATCAACCACCCAAACGACGGCGCCAGAACCGAGACGACGATCGCGGCCAGCACCAGCGACCCCTCAAGGCGCAACCAGTTGCGGCGGCTCCAGCGATCCATCCAGGGCGTCGCGGCGAGCGAGGAGGCGACCCCCACCAGGGAGCCGAGGGTCGCCAACTGCCCGGTCGTCGCATCCGACGTACCGAAAGCCTCTCCGATGGGGCGCAGCAGTGGGCTGAGGATGGCCATATTGAGCAGGGTCACCGCGGCCCCGAGGCAGAGCACCGCGAGTCCGACCCAGGTTCGGATGGAATAGCCGACCGTCTTGTCCACACCAATCTCAAACGAGATGTTCCGTTCTTCGCCAAACCGGACAATGGTACGCGCTGGCGTCGGCGAGTTGACACTACCCTTTGCCACCGCGCAAGATCGGCGCAGGAGGCTCCGATGCAGGCGTCACAGGCGTATCCCGGGGGCACGGTCACCTTCCTCTTCACCGATATTGAAGACAGCACCGCTCTCTGGGAACGAGACGCAGAGGCCATGCGGCGCGCCGTCGATCGCCATCTCGCGCTCCTCGACGAGGCGATCGCCGCGTCTGGCGGCGTCCGCTACAAAACGATCGGTGACGCCACCCAAGCGGCGTTCCACACCGGCCCGGCTGCCCTGGAGGCCGCGGTTGCCGCGCAACGCGCGTTGTCGGCCGAACCGTGGCCGGAGGAACTCGGCCCCTTGCGCGTGCGCATGGCGCTGCATGCGGGTACTGCACACCCCGTGAACGGCGATTACCTGGCTCCCGTGCTCAACCGGCTGGCGCGCACGCTGGGGCTTGCGCACGGTGGACAGATCCTCGTCACCAAAGCCGCGTATGGGTTGCTCTCGGCCGAGTTGCCCTCCGACATCGTTTTGCGTCCACTCGGTGCCCACGCGCTCCGTGGGTTGCAGGAGCCGGAGGAGATCTTCCAGGTCGTCGCACCCGGATTGCCGGTGGACTTCCCCCCGCTGCGCTCGCTGCCGCACCACCCGACGAATCTCGCCGCGATGCCGACCCCGCTCATTGGGCGCGACGAGGAATTGGCGCGCGTGACTCGCCTGCTGCGGGAGAACGCATCGCGTCTGGTCACCTTGACCGGGCCCGGGGGCGTCGGCAAGACCCGGCTCGCGCTCGAAGCCGCCGCGGAGTTGCTCGATGCGTTCTCCGACGGAGTCTTTGTCGTCGAGCTTTCCGATGTGCTCGATCCGTCTCTGTTTGTCGCGACCGTGGCCAATACCCTGGGTGTCCGCGAGGTTCGAGGCCGGTCGCTCAGGGAAGTGCTTATCGCATTTCTGAACGATAAAGCGATCCTGCTCGTCCTGGACAGTTTCGAGCAGATCGTCGACGCGGCGTCGGACGTCGCGGCGCTGCTGGCCGCCTGCCCGTCCCTCACGCTGCTGGTGACCAGCCGGGAGCCATTGCGCATTCGCGCCGAACGGGAGATCCCCATCGGGCCGCTGCCACTCACACAGCAAACGGACGCCGCGTCTCTTGACGCCATGCGCCGCGTGCCGGCGATTGCTCTCTTTGTGGCCAGGGCCAGCGCGAGCAAGCCGGATTTCGATCTGACCGTGGAGAACGCCGCCGCGGTCGCCGAGATCTGCCGCCGCCTCGACGGACTGCCGCTGGCCATCGAACTGGCGGCCGCCCGCATCCGCCTCCTGCCGCCAGCGCAATTGCTGAGCCGCCTCGACAAACGCCTCCCGCTGCTAACCGGTGGACCGCGCGATCTGCCGCAACGGCTGCGCACCATGCGGGATGCGATCGCCTGGAGTTACGACCTCCTGAGCGAAAGCGAGCAGACGCTCTTTCGTCGCCTGGGGGTGTTTGCGGGCGGTTGCACGCTCGCGGCGGTCGACGCCGTTGCCGGGAATCGCGAGTCGGCAGGTGCCGACCGGGACATTTCCGAAGGGAGCCTGGGCGTCCTGACGGCGCTCGTCGAACACAGCCTCGTCCAGCGCAGCGACCGCGACGGCGAAGAGCCGCGCTACCAGTTGTTGGACACGACCAGGGAGTACGCGCTGGAACAGCTGGAAGCGAACGGCGAGGCCGACGAGACGCGCCGGCGCGCGGCGGCCCACTTCCTGGCGTTTGCGGAGGAGGCCGAACTGCACCTGACGGGGCCGGAGCAGCAGGCATGGATGGATCGGCTCGAGGCCGAGCACGACAACCTGCGGGCGGTCCTTGCCTGGGCGGCCGACGCCGGCGAGGTGGCGATCGGGCTGCGCCTGGCCTCTGCCCTCCACCACTTCTGGTTCGTGCGTGGCCACTTGAGTGAGGGGCGCCACTGGCTCGTGAGCATGGCCGAGCAAGCGCGCAATGAGAGCGAACTCACTCCCAAACGTGCAAAGTCACTGACTGCCGCGGCCTACCTCACGGCCCACTTGGGCAATTTTGAGGCAGCGTTCGCCCTGGGCGAAGAGGGCCTCGCGATCGCGCGAGAGACCGGAGACAAGCAAGACGTTGCCGGTGCCCTGTATCGCCTGGCGTTGGTGGCGGGCCAGCGCGGTGAGAACGACCGTCCCGCCGCGCTGTTCGAGGAGGCGTTGGGGATCTACCGCGAGATCGGCGATCAGCACGGGATCGCCAGTTCGCTCAACTACCTTGGCTTGATCGCCAATGAGCGCGGCGAACCGGAGCAAGCGGCCGTCTACCTGGAGGAGGCGCTGGCGATTTTCCGTAAAGTCGAGGACTGGCGCGCGGTCGCCGTGACGCTGGGGAATCTCGGGCGCT
This sequence comes from uncultured Chloroflexia bacterium, assembly GCA_963762985.1. Lineage (GTDB taxonomy): Bacteria > Chloroflexota > Chloroflexia > Thermomicrobiales > UBA6265 > JACCXM01. The sequence goes on along the minus strand of CAVXMK010000014.1, from coordinate 591,003 downwards.
CTGCCATCGCGCGCGGAGATCTGGATCAGGCCGCGGCCTATGTGCGCGAAGCGCTCTCCCGTCACCGCCGGGTGGGCTACGCGCGGGGCGAGGCCATCGAGCTCGACCGGCTGGCGGAAGTCCGACGCCGCCAAGGCAACGTTGCGCAGGCCCGCGCCCTACTCAAGGAATCGCTCCCCATATGGCGACAAATCGATGATCCGGTCGATCTCGCGGAGTGGCTCGAACAGTTCGCCGCCCTGGAGGCCGCCGCCGGGCACCCGGCCCTCGCGGCGTGCTACCTCGGAGCCGAAGCTGCCCTGCGCGAGAGCATCGGCCACGCGCGGGTGGTCGGCGACGAGGCTCAGGAGAGTGAAATCGCCCAGGCCGTTCGGGCTGCCTTGGGTGCGCAGGCGTTCCACGACCACTGGGAAACAGGGCGCGCGGCACCCCTCCCCGAAATCCTCGCCGAGGCAGAGGCATCGGCGGCGGATGCCGGTGAACCGGAAGACCGACCTGCCGAAGCGACATCGAATGCGCTGCCAACCGCTGGCGATCGCCTATGATCGGGCCGTTGGAGGTTCCGATGCAGGCGCTACGCGATTTTCCCCAAGGCACGGTGACGTTCCTCTTCACCGACATCGAAGGCAGCACCACGCTCTGGGAACGCGACCGCGAGGTGATGCGGCGCGCCGGTGACCGCCACCTTTCCCTCATTGGTGAAGCGATTTCCTCCGCGGGCGGGGTGCATTTCAAGACGGTCGGGGATGCGGTGCAGGCTGCGTTTCACACCGCCCCGGAGGCGCTGGAGGCGGCGCTAGAGGCGCAACGAGCGCTGCTCGCCGAACCGTGGCCGGAGGAGATCGGAGTGCTCCGCGTGCGGATGGCGATGCATGCGGGAACGGCGCGGGCCGTGGACGGGGATTACCTGGCACCCGCCCTCAACCGACTGGCGCGCACGCTGGCGATCGGGCATGGCGAGCAGATTCTCGTCACCGAGGCGGCGCGCGGTCTGCTCGCGGGCAACCTGCCCTCGGACGTGGCGTTGCGCTCGCTCGGGGCACATGCTTTGCGCGGGTTGCAGGATCCTGGAGAGGTTTTTCAGGTCATCGCGCCCGGTCTCCGCCACGATTTTCCGCCCCTGCGCTCCCTCCCGCATCATCCGACAAATCTCATGGCGCTGCCGACGCCGCTCATCGGACGCAACGACGAGTTGTCAATGGTCACGCGCTTGCTGGGCCAGCGCGAATCGCGCCTGGTGACGCTGACCGGACCCGGGGGCGCTGGCAAGACACGCCTGGCGTTGGAGGCCGCCGCCGAGTTGCTTCATGCTTTCTCGGCCGGAGTCTTCTTCGTTGACCTCGCCGCGCTGCGCGACCCCGCGCTGGTCATCCCGACGATTGCCACAACGCTGGGCGTGCGCGAGGTGCAGGGACAATCGCTGATGGCGCAGTTGAGCGCGTTCCTGGGGCAGCAAGCGATGCTCCTCGTCCTTGACAATTGCGAGCAGGTCATTGACGCGGCTCCGGAAATCGCGGCACTTCTGGCCGCGTGTCCATCGCTCAGCGTGCTCGCCACCAGCCGAGAGCCGCTGCGCATTCGCGCCGAGCGGGAGATGCCGGTCCACCCCCTGGCACTGCCAGAGCCAACAGAGTCGCTGGCGCTCGAATCGCTGGCGGAGTATCCGGCGATCTCGCTCTTTGTAGCCAGGGCCGAGGCGAGCCAACCGGGCTTCGCCTTGACCGAAGAAAACGCGGCGGCGATCCTGGAAATTTGTCGCCGTCTCGACGGGTTGCCGCTCGCAATCGAGTTGGCCGCCGCCAGGACGCGCCTGCTGCCGCCGCGGACGCTCTTGGCTCGCCTCGATAAGGGGCTTGCCATCCTCACCGGCGGCGCCCGCGATCTGCCCGCCCGCCAACGTACGCTGCGCGACACCATCGCCTGGAGCCACGACTTGCTGGATGAGTCTGAGCGGACGCTATTCCGTCGACTCGGCGTCTTCGCTGGCGGCTGGACGCTCGAGGCCGCCGAAGCGGTCGTCAATCCAGATGGCGGCCTCGATGTCTTCGCCGGGATGGAGAGCCTGGTTGAGCAGAGCCTGGTGCGGATCGATGATCGAGCGCCGCAGCCGCGCTATGCGCTGCTGGAGACGATCCGCGAGTTCGCCGCCGAGCAGCTTGCGTCCTCCAGAGAGGAAGCGCGATACCGCGAGGCGCACGCGATGTTCGTGCTGACCATGGCCGAGACGAACCGCGGAGAGCCGATCCCGGGCGACCCCGAATATACAGCATGGGCCGAGCGACTGGAACGCGATCAGGACAACCTTCGCTCAGCGCTGGTCTGGTGGCTGGAGGGCGGAGAAGGCGTCCGCGCGCTCAAACTTGCCGCGGCGGCGGGGGCGTTCTGGCGCTGGCGCGGGCAGTGGGCAGAGGGGCGCTCGTGGCTCGAGCGCGCCCTCCAGCTTGCCCCGGGCGCGGACCCGGAGATTCGCGTGCGCGCCCTCGCCTACGCCGGGAGATTCGCCCAATCCCAGGGCGACAGCCGTGAGGCAATCGCTCTCCTCGAATCTGGACTCACGATCCCTCAATCCGCCGAAACGCGGCGCTGGCTGATGAGCATCGCGCTTTCACTCGCCCAGGCGCACAGCCAGGTTCGCGAGTTCGAGCGAGCTCTAGCACAGTACGAACGTGCGTTGGCGCACGCCGAAGCGTTGGACGACCGATACACCGCGCTGCAGGTGCGGTGGAGCATCGGCTACGTCGCCATCTCGCAAGGCGACCTGCGAAGGGCCAGGGAGATCGGCGAGAGGGTCCTCGCCGAGGAGCGCACTGCTGGCGAGCCGATGACGATCGTGGCTTCGCTGGAGCTTCTGGTGTGGGTCGCGCTCGCCGGCGGCGACCTCGACGCCGCAGCGGAGAAGCTTGCCGAGGCTTGGCGCATCGTGGGCGCCATTCCGCCCTGGGCCGAGGCGGTCAGAACCAATCTGCTGATCGATGAGGCGGTGTTGGCCTATCGGCGGGAGGATTTCGCCAGAAGCGCGGCCAAGGTCGGCGAATGGCTGCCCGACGCCCGCGCCCGTCATTCCCGGCAGGATCTCCTCCTGGCGCTGCTGCTGTTTGCCAGTATCGCCAGCCGCCACGATCGATCGACTGAGGCGGCGCGTTGGTTCGGCGCGCTCTATGCCGGCTTGGCCGAAAGCGAACACGGGATGCATCTGGAGCCAGCCATCCGACCCTGGCACGAGGCCGACATGGCCCGAGCGCGCGAGGCGCTCGGCGACGAGGCGTTTGACCGGGCCAAGGCGGCCGGCAGTCGCTTGCCGCTTGAAGAAGCGCTGGCGGAGGCGGAGTGGCTCATCAGGAGCCAGTTCGACGCGCCGGAGGCAGTGGAGCCGAGCACGGCATGAAGTGGAGTCTCATCGTGGCGCCCGGCGGCAACACGTTGGCGGGCCCGCTCGAGGATCGGGAAGGGGTGGCGACGGCGGGGATCGATCTGGACCGGGTCATCGCAGAGAAGCACAGTCTCGACGTGCCCGGTCACTACGCCCGGCCGGATATTTTCCGGCTCGCCGTTGATGAGGAACCGGCGCTGGCGTACCGCTAATCCGCTGCAACTCGGGTCGCGACTCAATAGTGAACGTAGACTGGCGTCCCCATTTCCGCCCAGTCCCAGAAGAAGCGGGCATCCTCCAGAAGAAGGTTGATACACCCATGGCTGCCGGGGCGGCCGATGGTCTCCTTGGTGCGCCACCAGGCGAAGTGGAGGGCGTGGCCGCGGTCGGTGAAGTACTGGGTGAAGAGCACGTCGTCGAGGCGGTAGTGATTTTCCGCGCCGATGGCGCCGGAGGTCATCGTCTCGTTGGCGACGCGGCGGATGATCGAAAAGAACCCCGGAGGTGTCTCCCAGCCGGCCATGCCAGTGGTGACCTCGATGGTGCGGATCGGGGTCGCGCCGTCGTAGGCGGTCAAGAGTTGCTGGATGAGATTGATGTCGATCCACTTGCCCCAGGTCGGGGCGTCGGCGGGGGGCGTGGTGGGAAGCACCGGCGCGTTGCGGCCGACGTTGCGGGAGTAAACGAAGCGGCCATCACCGATCCTGGCCCACATATCGGAGCCCTCGTGAACCTCTTCGCCCTTGACCCACTCGGTGACGGTGACGGGGGCGGCGTAGTCGAGCGTCTCCAGGATGGAGGCTTTGGTTGTCGGGTCGCGGCGGACGTTGGTCTCTTCCAGCGTGGCGCCTTGCCAGACGGCGGGATCCCAATCAGCGACCTGAAGCTGTGGCAGCGGCGGACGTTCGGTCAGAAAGCTGGCCGACACCCAACCTGAGAGCCCATCGGCATAGCCTGGGATCCACTCCCCGCTTGATCCCGCGGCCGCGATGAACTCGGTATTGTCCGGGAGGACGGCGACCATCCCGGCGTCGAGGTTTGGCGCGGCGCGCAGCCGCAACCCATCCGAGGCTTTCACCAGGAAGGAGTTTCCGCCCGTGGGCGGAGCCGGGAGGAATGCTGGGTCTTCGTTCAGCCCATCGCGCTCGGCGAGTGCGCGGCCCATGGGGCGCGTCGAGACGACGCCGGAGTGGCTTTCCAGCACGGCGCTCTCGAAGACCTGGACGCGCACGCCGGGTGTGTCTAGGTCGTCGAATGGTTCCGAAACGGGTGGCCCGAAGAGCGCAGCGCCCCCCCACTCGTTCCAGAAGGTCGCGAACGGCTCGCTCAGGGTGTGGCCGGTCTCAGCGAAGAACTGGCAAACGGCGCTCGAACATCCCGGGACGGGTCTGGCCGCCGAGTCCGGGATCATCTCGGCCCAGACCGCCTTGCCCAGCGGCTGACCGCGGACATCGAGCGGAGCCGGCTGAGTCGGATCGTAGAGGAGCATGAGGTTGTCGAACGACTGGAGGACGCCGCCCGCCCCGGAAGCGTAGCGCTCCTCTGAAAGGGGCACGCCGAACACTGCCTCCCCGCCTCCCTGATGCCAACGGGAGCGGAACGGCTCGGCCAGGTTGTGCCCGGTTTCGGCGAAGTAGAGCGTGCCCGCGCCCGGAGACGCCGGGGCGATTTCCTGCGCGGCGACTGGTTGGATTCCCGGTGCCGCCAGGCGAGATACGCCGAGCGCGCCGAACGCGCCCGTTGCCATCGCGAGGAACCGGCGTCGCGCGATGCGGACCTGTTCAGGTCGGTCGCCGTTGATGGGGTTATGCGCCATGTAAAAGGTCTCCCTGAACCTCGAGCCCGGCCGCCAAGGCGCGGGCGCGGACCATCGTCGCTCGCGGGGCTGGTGGTTCGCATTGCGTCGGGGCATGCCAACTATACGACCCGGTTCAGGCGCCGGTCGAGATGTGCCGAATCGGCAACCCGCTCACGTCGTGACACGCTTTGCTCGGAACGGTAGGCGTTCGCTAGTCGTACAGCGCGTGGAACTCGTCGGCGTCGACGGTGTGGGCGCGACGGCTGAGGGCCAGGAAGATGGCCAGCCCAACGGCCGCTTCGGCGGCGGCGACGGCGATGGTGAAGAGCACGAACCCTTCGCCGAACATGGTATTCGTCTCGCGCGCGAACGCCACCAGGCTGAGATTGACCGCGTTCATCATCAGCTCGACGCACATGAACATGATGAGCAGGTTGCGCCGCACCAGCACGCCCATCAGCCCGATGACGAAGAGCGCCGCGCTGAGGAAAAGGAAATGGTTGGTGGTCAGCTCGGTCATGCGTACGCCTCGTGGAGTTGGAAGTCGGAAGTCGGAAGTCGGAAGTACGCGTGGAAACTCATGTCCGCCGCCCGCTTCCTGCCTCCCGCCTCCCGCCCGTGTACAGGTCTGGATCCTTGACGAGGATGATCTCGCGTGTGGCTTCGAGGGCCTCGGTGGCCTGGCGGTCGGCACTCGTGATCGGCGCGGCGGCGGCCGGACCTTCGGGGAGCGCCATGTCGGTGCCGCGGGGGTGGCCGAGGGAGATGGTGGCGAGCCGTTCGCCGAGCCGCTCCGGCAAGGCGAGCACGATGGCGCCGACGACGCCGATGAGCAGCACCAGGGAGACGACTTCGAAGGAGAAGAGGTACTGGGTGAAGATGAGGTTGCCGAAAGCCTGGGTGCTGCCGCCGACGGCGGCGATGTTCTCCGGGGTCGCGGGGAAGCCGAACGGGCCGCTGCTGGCCGCACTGCCGATTATGGCGCGGTTGGCGATCGCCGCCCCGACCTCCAGGAAGAGCATCACCCCCAGCAATGGACCGACGATGCGCTGAATGGGGTGGCCGCCGCGCCGTTCCGGCAGATTCTGGGGATCGACGAGCATGAGAAAGAAGAGCATCAGCACCAGCACGGCCCCGGCATAGACGATGACCTGCGCGGCGGCGAGAAACTCGGCGCCGAGCATGACGAAGATGCCCGCCGTGTTGAACAGCGTCAGCACGAGGAAGATGGCGGAGTGGACCGGGTTGCGGGCCACGACCATCCCGATCGCGGCCAGCACCGATATGGCGGCGAGCAAGTAGAAAAAGATCAGGTTCCAGGCCATTTAGCGGCTCCTCCTCACCGGAACGGGAGCGAGCATCTGGCCGTCGCCAGCCAGCCGGATAAAGGCGGTGATGAGGATGTTGATCAGAGTGAGCGGCAGCAGCACTTTCCAGGCGATGCCCATCAACTGGTCGTAGCGGAAGCGGGGGAGGGTGCCGCGCAGCCAGATGTAGAAGAAGAGGAAGAAGATCACCTTCAGCAGCAGCCAGAGGATGCCAAGCCCCCAGAAGTGTCCGAGCCGGGGCCGTCCGTGCCGCCGAGGAAGAGCACCGCGGCGAATAGGGAGACGATGATCATGTTGATGTATTCGCCGAGGAAGTAGAAGGAGAAGCGGAACGCCGAGTACTCCGTGTGGAAGCCGGAAACCAGTTCCGTCTCGGCCTCGGGCAGGTCGAACGGCGCCCGGTTCGTCTCGGCCACGGCGGCGAGGAAGAAGATGACGAAAGCCAGCGGTTGGGAGAGGATGAACCAGTTCGGCAACGTCAGGTCAGCGGACCCAGCGTGAATAGGAGGTCGCGCGTCTGCTGCTCCATGATGTCGCGGATGCTGAGCGAGGAGGCGATGAGGAAGACCCCCACCAGTGACAGCCCGAGGATGATCTCGTAAGAGACGACTTGCGCCGCGGAGCGTAACCCACCCAAGCAACGAATAGCGGTTGGCCGACGCGTACCCGCCGAGGATGATGCCGTAGACGCCGAGCGAGCCGAACGCTAGCAAGAAAAGCGCGCCGACGTTGAGATCGGTGATCCAGAGATTGATCGACTGCCCGAACGCCTCGATGGTGATGGTTCCGAAGGGGATTACCGCCACGCGGGTGATGGCCACCACGAAGACGACGAGGGGGGCGAAGTAAAAGACGACCTTGTCGGCGTTGGCGGGGATGAGGTCTTCCTTGCCCAGCAACTTGATGCCGTCGGCGATGGGCTGCAGCAACCCCTTGGGCCCGGTGCGATTTGGCCCGACCCGGTCCTGCATGGCGGCGAGCACTTTGCGCTCGTACCAGGTCATGTACGCCATGCCGATGAGAAGGACGTTCATGAAGATGAACGCCACCAGGAACGTCAGCCAGATTGGCTGCTCCATTGCGATCGTCTTTCCCCCGCCTCTTTCGCTTACCCCAAACCAAAGCCGGCCGCATCGCCGCCGCCGGCATAGTGGGCAATTCTACTCGGTTCGGCTCGAAACGTGATGGCCCCTTGGTTGCGGCGAAGGCGTACGCAGTCAGCGACAATGCGGCCCGAAATCGCCTAGAATGCTAGCCATTAAATTGACTACCAAGGAGTGGGCGATGAAGACGGTTTCTGCAACTGAGGCGAAGAACCGGCTTGGCGCGTTGATCGGCGAGGTCGCGGGCGGGAATGGCGCGATCACGATCGAGCATCATGGGCGGCCTCGCGTCGTTGTCGTGTCTGCCGAGGAGTGGGCTGAAGTTTCAGAGATGCGAGAGCGGCTGCGACGAAAGGAAGCCTGGGAGCAGCTGATGGAGTTGGCTCGTGAAGTCAGCGCGCGCAACGCGGACTTGACCCAGGAGGAATCCGACGCGCTCGCCGATGAAATCGCCGACGAAGCGATGGACCGTGTCATTGCGCGGGCTCGGATCCGTTGGGCAGAGCGGCCGAGTTAGGTGGGCAGGCCGCGAGCAATCTTCGATGCAAATCTCTATCTGAACCTCCTGCTTTCGCGCGACCCTGACAACTCAGCCGTTGGCCTCTTGCTCAGGTTCGCCGCGGAGCTCGTCTTCGATCTCTTGCTGGCCGAGGATGTGGAAGCAGAGTTACGAGCAGTCGCCGCACGCCGACCGTACTTGGCAACCCGCATTGGTGAAGAGGCGTTGGATGCGCAATTCGATCGGATCGCGAGGTTCGCCGTTCCCATTCCGTTCCTTGACCGAGAGCCGCCTCGTATCTCGCGCGACGCAAGAGACGACTACCTTCTTGCACTGGCGGTTCTGAACGCCGCCGACTTTCTCGTGACTCGGGATCGCGATCTCCTCGATCTGCGCGAGGTCTCCGGCGTGCAAATCGTCGATCCCGCTGCGTTTCTGTCGATGCTCCGCGCGATGCGGGAAGATTCAAACACCGTTTGAGTCCTGCTGCCCTCGCAGCCACGCCACCAGGTTCGCCGCGTCCGAATCCGGCGGAAAGACCGGGTAAAAGACCGTCTCGATCACGCTGTCGTTGACGACGAGAGTGAAGCGGCGGATGAGCGTCATGCCGTCTACCTCAAACGTGGGCAGATCAAGCGCGGAGGCGAACGCCAACGACTCGTCACTGAGCAGCGGGAAGGGGAGGTGGAGGCGTTCCGCCGCTTCTTGCTGATAGGAGGTGTCCTGGGTGCTCAGCCCGAAGACCCGTGCTCCCAGGGCGGCGAACTCGGCGGCCAGGTCGCGATAGGCGCACGATTGCGGGGTGCAGCCGCGAGCGCCAGGGATGGCGTCCCAACCGGTCGGGATTGGCTGGTCGGGCCGCCCGGTGCGGGGATAGGCATAGACGACACTGCGACCGGGGAGAATGGACAGATCGACGACGGCGCCATCGGTGGCCGGCAGGGCAATGCTGGGGAGACGCATGCCGGGGAGGTGGGCGCACGCGCCGTCGTCCGTAGGAACAGGGAGGTCGACAGGAAGGTCGAGCAGGTTACGCGGATCGGTCATGTGCGTACTCCTCCGTCGGCAATGGTTCTCGATACGGGATGCCGGTAAACGCTTCCAGTATGCCGCGCACCTGATCCTCGACTTGCGGCCAAGGGAAACCGGGAGTGGTCATTCGCAGCGACGCGATACCGTGCAAGGTGGGCCAGATGTCCGTGGCGATGCGGAAGGGATCGCCCGGGCGGGCAACACCGGCATCGATGCTCTCGGCGATGCCGTCGACCAGAGTCTGAAACGCGGCGGCAGCCTTGCTGCCCGCGAATTCCGATCCTGATGGCATCAGTCGAGGTGTATTGAAGAGAATGCGATAGGAGCCTGGTTGTTCCTCGGCGTAGCGGCAGTAGGCCAGGCATCCCGCGAGCAGCCCCGAGGCGGCATCCTGCGCATCCGCCGATCCTTTCTCGATCGCTTGCCGCAACGCCGCGAAGTGCTCGTCCACAACCGCTTGCAGCAGTGCTTCCTTGTTGGCGAAATGCAGATAGACCGATGGCGCGGCAACCCCAGCTTCGCGCGCCATGCCGCGCAAGGAGAGGTTCTCGATGTCCGCACCACTCGCTAGGAGCCTCCCGGCCGCGGCGATCAGCTCCTGGCGCAACCGGAATCCTTCGCCTTGCGGATTGCGGGTCCGCACTCCCGTGCCGCTCGTCGCCATGTCTGTCCCCCGCCCTGAGCTACGAACCGAACTCCCGGTTGACACACCGCCTAACATCCGTTAGCATACTACAACCTAACATGCGTTAGGGAAATCGGTCCTATCGTCGCGTCGAACCCGGCGCGCCTGGAGTTTTCATGGCCACCATCCGCACCACATCCCCGCTCTTGCGGTCACGCGATCTCTTCGGCGAAGCGTGGCAACGCAACTGTCCTCTCGCTGCCCTCGTGCTGGCAATGCTGGCGCTCATTGTGGTCGCGCTGGTCGGTCTGGCCGTCGATCCCCGCGTCATAACCGGCGCGCCGGCATGGATGAAGCCGCTGAAGTTCGCTGTGTCCGTTGCGGTCTACGGCGCGACGCTGCTGTGGATGTTGACCTTCGTGACCGATCGTGCCCGGCTCGTGGCACTGCTGAGCTGGGGGCTGTTTCTCGGGTTCAGCCTCGAACTCATCCTGATAGTTGGGCAAGTTCTGCGCGGCACCACCAGCCACTTCAACCGCACGACGCCGTTTGATTCTGCCGTTTGGGACACCATGGGCGCCGCCATTGTCGCCATGTGGTTACTCAATGTGGTCGTCGCCTTTCTCTTGCTGCGTCGGCGCTTCGCCCCGGCACCGGTGATCTGGGGAGTGCGACTCGGGTTGATCGCGGCGTTGATCGGTATGGCCGTAGCCTTCCTGATGGCGCAACCCACCCCCGATCAGATCGCGGTCATGGATGCCGGAGGAGCGTCGCCGATCGTCGGGGCGCACGCGGTCGGTGTCGAAGATGGCGGCCCCGGGCTGCCGGTTGTCGGCTGGTCCACGATCGGTGGCGATCTGAGGGCCGCGCATTTCTTTGGGCTTCATGCCTTGCAGGCGTTGCCGCTGCTCGGTCTGGCGCTGACACGTCTCGGCCCAAGCTGGCTGACACTGCGTGCTCGCTCCCAGCTCGTGGGCATTGCGAGTCTGGCCTGGATTGGATTGATTGCGCTCCTGACCTGGCAGGCGCTGCGGGGCCAATCCGTGATCGCGCCCAACGGCCGGACGCTCGCAGCACTCGCCGGGTTGCTGGGCCTGTCCGCGATCGCCGCGGGCCTTGTGGTCACGAGGGACCGCGCCAAGAATCTGGCAACATGAGGACGCGACGCCCTACCCGTACGAATGCGAACCCCGGCGACGCCGCAAATAGCGCGCCGGGCGAATGGCAACCCATCGTTGAAAAAGGGTTTGTCCACAAGGAGGCATCTCATTATGGCCAATGGGGCTGACCTCTCGTTGCACACCGAGGCATTGCCGAGTTCCGCCACCGACGACGTCCGAGCGCTGATGGCGCAGGGATTTCAGCGGCACGATGCGCATTTGCTCGGCCCACACGTCGCTCCATCAAGCCGCGCCGCGTTGACGCACGCGACCGTTGAAGCCCAACGCGCGCTCCGTGAAGCAGCCGCCGCGGCGGCCACCGCTGCCGCTCACGCCCGCTCGATGGCGGCGATGCTGGACGAGACGCTGGCGGTCCTTGGCGAAACCGGGACGACAACTGCCGAAGCCGCTCCGCGGCTTGTCGCGGCTCCGCTCGCCAAGGTTGGACTCAGCCCACGCGAGAAGGAGGTGCTGGCCCTGGTTGCCGAGGGCCGCACCAACAAAGCGATTGCTGAGACGCTGTTCGTCTCGCCGAACACGGTCAAGACCCACGTCGCCTCGCTGCTGAACAAACTCCGCGCCGATTCTCGAGTCCAATTGGCCGCGCTGGCGGCAGGGCAAGCGCGCGGTTAGCGTCAGCGTTTCGTCACGCGGCGGATCCGATCCTTTTCGCCATCAGGTTGTCCGGCTTGCCGGAACCGTTGGCGTCGGGTATGAGTCCAATGACTTCGAAAAGCAAACGGCGGTAGACCCCTGCCGCATGGTCGATGACCGTTAGCTTTGCCGCACGGTGCTGGACATTCGGAAAGAGATCGACGCCGGCGCTTGTCCCCGGCGTCGGGCCGTCGTCGTCCGTGCCGAGGTAGAGGGGGAGTGCCCAGTGCTCGCGCACGCGCTCCTCCAACGCCGTCACCAGCGCCCGCCCGATACCGCGGCCGCGGGCATCTTCCCGCACCACCAGGGCGCCATGAGGAAGGTGTGTCATTCCGAGGCGTGTCATTCCGAGGTATCATGACCCGGTGGGACGCCACCACGCCATGAAAATCACGTCCACGTACGTACGCGGCCGGAGGCGAGTTTCTCACCGCAGTGCTCATGCCGCAGTGCGGCGCGCGCCCTCACGACATCCGGCCGGTCCCCTGATCCAGCATTAGCCAGCCCACAGCACCTCGTCCAGCTTGTGGACGAACGGCTCGGGATACACGAAGAACCCCGAATGGTCCCCAGGGAAGGTCACGGCCGTCGCTCCCAGGCGCTCGGCCAGCGCGAGCGCGGCCTCGTGGGCCAACTGCCCACCGGAGGTCTTGCCCACACCGACCACGACGCGGGACGAGGCCGCGCGCAGCGCGGCCTCGTCGGGGACGTAGGTGGTGACCGGCAGCATGGAGTGGGCCAGGAAAAACTCCACGTTCTGCTGCATGCGTGCCATCCGTTGCGCCATCGCCGCCTGCAACTCGGGTGCCAGTTCACTCTCCGGCCCCGGCGCTCCCAGCCCGGTCAAGGCCATGAACTGCTGAATCGCCGGACCAATCCCGCCATCCTGGTAGGTGTCATAGATCACCTGGGAGCTGCTCCGGCCCGCCGTATCCGGCGGAAGCAGGGTCACGAGGGGCGGCTCATGGGCCACCAGGACGCGCACGGATTCGGGGTGACACTCGGCCAACGCGAGCCCGATGACACCGCCGCCGCTGCTGCCGAGGATGTACGCCGGTTCGGTGCCGGTCGCCATTAGCACACGGTGCGCGTCATCGGCCAGCGTGTCGACGGACAGATCTTGCGCGGGCTCCGTGAGGCGGCTGCGCGAGATGCCTCGGGGATCGAATGTGACCACGGTGTAGCGGCCGGAGAGGGGACCGATGATCCGCGCGAAGTCGCCCGAGTCGGCCGCTCCGCCAGGGATCAGCAGCAGCACGGGACCGGAGCCCGCCACCTCGTAGTAGAGACTTGCGCCCGGTACGTCGAGGTTGCCTGTTGAACGCCGCTCATCAATTGTCGCCATCGTGAATCCTCCATGCGTGGCGCGGCAATTCGCGTTTGCCGCCAGGTGATCGCCGGCACGTTGCATTACGCGGCCGGAACCGCGGATGCCGAACGCTCGCGCGGCCGATGCGCTCCCCGTTCGCGTTGCAGACCATCTGCCATCCGCTGTTTCAGCGGTGGCAGATGGTTGACGATCCGCATGCCGGTACGCATCCCCGCCAGCGCGAGGCGGCCGATCAGCGGCTTGTGCATGATGCCGTCGCCGTCCATCTGCTCCCGCGATTTCAACACCGCGGGCCAGGCGTATTCCCGCATCCGCGATTCGTAGCCGGCCACGGCGTCGCGCAACGTCAGGTGTCCACGTTCGACGGCGATCAGGTTCCGGCAGAGCAACTCCGCATCCCGCAGCGCGGTGTTGGCGCCGACGCCGCGCCCCGGTGTCATGGTGTGGATGGCGTCGCCGATGAGGGTGACGTTGCTGCTCCGCCAGGGCGCCAGCGGCACCGAGGTGCGGATGTTGACCGGGAAGCAGGTCGTCGGGTCGGTCTCGCGCACGAGTTGACGGAAGTTGGGGCTCCAGTCGCTCGTCATCCGCAGCACCAACTCCATCAGATCGCCGCCGCGATGCTGCATCACGCCACGCGGGAAGCGAGGCGCGGCGGCGGCGAAGCCCCAGTTGATGTAGTCGATGGTGTTGTCGAATAGCAGTCCCGGCCAGGACGCGATCAACTCGGCGTCGCTGCTGCCGACGCCGGCCTTGGGCGCCTTGTTCCCGGTCCAGGGGAACTCCATGACGTGCAGGATGCAACTGAACCCTCGCGGCGCCATGACCATGGAGATCCCGTAGAACGCCTTGCGCGGCACCAGACGACCCGATTCCGCGGTCAGCGGCAGTTTGCCCGCGATGGCGACGATGCCGGTGTCCTCCAGCCGCGCGTGCGGCAGGCACTGCTTGCGCACCGGCGAGGAGGTACCGTCCGCCCCAACGAGGAGGTCGCCGGTGGCGGACGCGCCGTCGGCAAAAAAGGCCGTCACTGTGCCGTCGGTGTGTTGCTCGTAGCGGATGAACGTCTTGTCGAAGTGGACGATCTCCTCGAGACCGGTCAGCAGCACCTGGCGCAAGGTCATGCGACTGACCGACTTCTCGCTCTCTACGGGGTCGCGTTGGTCGAGCAACGGCAGGGACAGCACCTCATCGAGTTGCTCGGTCAGGATGTTAAAGAAGCGCGGCGCCCGTGCGCAGGTCGCCATGAAGGTGGCGAACAGCTCCGGGGGCAGGCAGGCGTGCAAGGCGCGGCTGCCGTCCGGGTCGATGCCGACGCGGTAGCCGTGCAGCCCATCGGTGCGCGTGCGGTCGCGCTCGTAGACGGCGACGTCGATCCCGGCGCGCTGGAGGCCGTGGGCCAGGCAGAGCCCGCCGGTGCCGGCGCCGACGATCAGTACACGAATAGGTTTGCGTGTGGACATGGGGACTCCTCCGATCTTGGTTGGGGACGATGTTCGATCCTCCCCTATGCCCGATCGGCGGAACGGGGGCCCTGCTAGACTTCGGGTATGGCCGTGAGAAGCAGGCTTCGTTCCGCGAGACCGGCGCTCATGGTTTCCAGGCCCCTGGCGGTGTTGCCGCACCGCTGGGGGTCATTCGTTGGTTGGGTTCACATCGTCCTTCCCTCCATCAGTGGCCTGCCCGGCCGCAAACCGCGCGGCGAACTCCAGCAATTGCTGCATGCTCCAGGTCAGCGCGCCGGATCGCAAATCGGCGATCACGCCTTGCACCCAGGCCAACTCGGCCTGCCGTAGAGCGCGTCGGTACTCCTCCTCGAGGAGCACGACGCGCGGTAGGGCACCCGCGCGCTCCAGCCGGGCGGCGATCTCCGCCAACTCGACCTGCAATGCGTCGGCGCGGGTCTCGAGCTGAGTCAGCGCCTCCTCGGGCCGAAGCATGGCCATGAACGACGCCGCGGCCGGAAACTCCGGAAACTCGCGGGCCGGGGTCGCCAGCATCGAGCAGAGCCAGGAGAACGCGGTGTCGCGGCCTGCCTCGGTCAATCGATAGATCGTCCGCTCCGGCCGGTTCTCGTTTCTGGCCGTCTCCTGCATGGCGATCAAGCCATCGCGCAGCAGGCGGGCGATCGTCTGGTAGAGGCTGGCGCGCAGGCGGACATTGATCACTTCATCCTTGGCGCGTTCCTTGATGAGCTGTTGCATCCGGTAGGGGTGCATCGGCTCTTCGTACAGCAGCGCCAGGATGGCGAGGGCGAGGGGTGAACGACGAGCAGCACGATTCATAGTTGCGATATTACTAGTCATACTCTGTCTATGCAACCCGCGAGCCGATTCTGCCCGTGGTCCGCGCCTTGCGTCGTGCGGCGCTGATATCGGGCGCGGTTGACCCGGTCTGCCGTCGCACGCGGCTGACGAGTGGCACACTTCCCAGAGCGTCGCGTTCGTCATGGGGGCTGGCGTTGTCGAGCACGAACACCGCGGCGCGCACCGAATCGGCGGGCATGCGCATCGCCCAGATTCCCGCCGTGGTTCGCCACGCCTTCGGGACGTTCCTGGCCGTGCCGACGCTCGTGGTTGCCGCGTTCGTCCTGCTTGCCATCGGCACCTACACGCTCGATCAGGGCAATGGCGGCTGGCTGCGGCCACTGGGACAGTTGCTCCAGAAACACATCTTCACCGACTCGGAGGCGACCACCCAGGTGCTCAGCACAATGGCCGGCGGGATGATCACCATTACCTCGATTACCTTCTCGCTGTTGCTGGTGGCGTTGCAGCAATCAGCGGGGAGCATGACCCACGCGGTTTTCGACCAGTTCCTGCGCCGCCACCTCAACCAGTTTTACGCCGGCTGGTTCATCGGCATCACGCTCTTCACGCTGGTCACGCTCTCCACGGTGCGGCCGGAGTTCAATCCCGTCTTTGGGGCCACACTGGCGTTGCTGTTCGCCGTCAGCGCCTTGTACGTGCTGCTGCTGATGATCTATTCCGCCATTGAGCAGATGCGTCCCTCGGCCATTCTCGAGTCGATCCACGACCACGCCCTGCGGGCCCGGGAGCGCCAGATTCCGCTACTGCGGCGGACGCGGCGGCGGCCGGAAGGACGCGGTCCCGTCCGCCAAACCGTGTGCGTCCTCTCCGACGGCTTCGTGACCAGTATCGATCTCGACGTCCTGGCCGAGGCGTTACGGCCCGCCCCCCAGGCCGAGATCGTCTTCCGGCTCCCTCTGGGTGCGTACGCGGCCTTCGGCGACCCTCTGGCCGAGGTGACCGGGGTCGCCGGAGACGATCTCGACGGTCTGGCCGAAGCGGTCAGGCGCGCGGTCACGCTCGCGCGCGAGCGTGACCTGGAGCGTGACCCCTCCTTCGGTCTGGAGCAGATGGAAACCATTGCCTGGACGACGATCTCGACCTCCAAGCAGGACCCCAACCCGGGGCTGGAAGCGGTGCGCAACCTGCGCGATCTGCTGGCGCGCTGGGCCGTGGCCGACCCGGAGGAGACCGGCGAGACTGACGCGGATTGCCTGCCGATTGTCTACCCCGACGACGTGATCGAGCGCCTGATGGGCACCATCGAATCGCTGACCATCGTCGCCTCCGAATCGATGCAGCACCACGTGTATGCCGACATTCTGCGCGGGTTGGCCACGACCATGGACCGCCTGCCGCCGGATCTGGCGAAGCGATCGGAAGAGCTGGTGCTGCGCAGTCTGGCGGGGATGGGCGATCAGGTGCTGAGCGCGGAGCTGGAGGACGCGCTGGGTGAGGTGGCCGATGCGCTCGACAACGCCGGGCTGGTCGAAGGGGCGGTAGCCGTCCGCACCGCCCGCGTCGAGCTGGCGGCCAGCGTCGGCAAGCTCAATTCGCGCGCGACGCGCGTTCCAGAGCGGTGACGGTCATCTGCAGAGGGTGGAAACCCGGGCGTGGGCTATCCCGATTCGCCGAACCGGTAGTGCATCACCTCACGCGGGGTAAAGCCGCGCCGGGCATAGAACCGGAGCGCGGACGCGTTCTCGACCATGGCCGATACCGCGATGTCCCGGATCCCCAGTTCAGCCAGGCGCGTCTCGATCCTGTCCATGAGCAGGCCGCCGATCCCCTGGCCGCGGTGCTCCGGCGCCACCGAGAGCGTGTAGATTTCCGCGTACCGCTCGCCGAGGGGATAGGTGTCGTCGGGACCGTCCTGGAGATGGGCCAGGACATACCCCACCGGCTCCTCGTCGAGCTCGGCGAGTAAGAGCAGAGCCTCGCCTGCCTCCAGCCAGCGCTGGTATTGGGCTCGCCGCCGCTGCCAGGAGAAATCCTCGTCGGCCACCAGCGGGCGCGAGCCGATCTCGCCGTGGTAGCGGTGCAGCGCCAGCCAGAGGTCGCGCACCTCTTCGAGCCGGTCCGCCCCGATCTCCGAGATCACGACGGTCGCATCGCCATTGCCCCGAGCCATCATGGCTGATCTCTCCCGCCAATGCAAGCGCCAGGTCAAACGCAGGATCGTGCTCCGGTGTTCGATCCGGGTTATCGGTCGAGACCCACGAGTGCCGGCAACCCGGAAAGATCCGGCAGCTCGTGGTACGGCCCGTAGGCGGGTCTCCGGTCTTGCGGTACCGGTTGATCCAGACGCGCTTCCAGCCGAGGGCGTGGGCGGGGACGATGTCGTACTCGAACCCCTGCGCGACGTGGAGGATGTCGGCCGGCTCGCAGCCAAGTTCTTGCAGCGCGTAGGCGAAGATGACGGGCGAGGGTTTGTAGGCCCGCGCCTGCTCGGCGGTGATGACGCGGTCGATCGGCACGCCGATGTTGGCCACGTTCTGCGCCATGAGATCGTCGTCGCTGTTGGTGATGATGGCCAGCGTGATGCCGGCCGCGCGCAGCCGTTCCAGCGCCGGGGGCACGTCCGGGAATGGTCCCCAGGTCGGCACGGCGGCCAGGAGCGCGTCGCCGTCCTCCTCCCGGTAGGGGAGGCCGTACCGCTCCATGATCTGGCGAAGGGTGCCGCGCAGCACGTCACGGTATGGGCGATAGGGGCCGTGCGTGGTCGTGTCGTAGCGCAGTTCCTCGAAGTCCGCGAGGAACCGCTCGCGATCGATGCCCTCCGCCCGATCACCGATGATGTCGACGGGTGACCTCATCGATGGGGCACTCGACCAGCGTGTCGTAGCAATCGAAGGTGATCCAGACGGGGCGCTTCATAGCTTGACTCCAGGCGCAGCATTGGCTGCTGTCGCTCGTGCGATGATCTCCTCGACCACCGCGGTCTTGGCGTCGGCGTAGTGCTGGGTGTAGGTCCACGTCCGGGCGGCCAACTCGCGCTTGGCCCGCTCGTAGAGTCGGCGGTCGGACTCGTTGTCGCGCAACCAGTCGCGGAAGAGCAGCATCCGTGCGATCTCCGGATGACCCGCCGTGAGGACGTGCAGGTTGATGTCGGTATCGGGTCCCTTGAACAGCCGATGCTCGTGCCAGTCGGGCTCGCGGATATGCAGCACGTAGCCGGCCGCTTCCATCGTCGGGACGTAGGCTGCTTCGTCCGCCGAATCGGCGACTCCCAGCAGCATGTCGATTTTCGGCTTGGCCGCCAACCCTGGCACGGAGGTAGAGCCGACATGCTCCAGGAGCAGCACCCGCTCCCCGAGGGCGGCACGGATTCGCTCCGCATCGCGCGCGTAGAGCGCTGGCCACGCGGGATCGTAGTCGACCAGCAGCACGGGGCCGTCCAGCCGCGTCGGCTGCTGGTCGACGTGGGCGGCGCGCAGTTCTTCCTCGGTTGTGGGGAGGCGTTCGGGTGGCGCGACGTCTGGCGCTCCCACCCGATCCTTGGACGGTTGCAGATGGTCGGGCATGTCTGGGGGCGTGGTCATGGGGAATCCCTTGCCTTGCGTGCCGATGAGCCGGGATACCATAGAGCATGCGGCCCTGGCAGGACAGGCGCCCACGTTGAAACGGCCGAAGGAAAACACCGATGTCCTCACTTCCACCCTTCCCAGGGATCCGCCGCCGCGCGGTGCTGCTTGTGCCAGCCCTATTGAGTCGTGGTCTCGTTCACCCCTCACGGCCAACCGCGGCCGCCCGTCAGGAGTTCCCCAGCCCGACCCTGCTCGTCCGCGGAGAGACGACGCTTGGCGGATCCCCCATGGCCTGGCGCGTCGTGCGCGACGTGGCCGACCCCCCTCCGGATGCCGCCTTCGAGCGGCGCGCGCTTGGGTTCGCGGTGGCGACCAATCCTTTCGCCTCGCTGCTCCTGACCGACGAGGCGACCGGCAGTGCCAGCCGCCTGGCTCCCGGCGAGGCAGCGTTTGTCCGCGATGGCACGTTCCAGCGGCGGGAGAGCCTGGGGCGGGGAGCAGACTCGTATCTGCGCATCGGGCTTGTGGCGGAAACGGCGGCAGACGATGCTGGCGGGGACCGCCTCATCTTCGCCGGGTCAGCGTTTATCCCACCCGCCGGGCGGGCAATGCTCGTGCTGTTCCGGGTGGCGTTGGAGCCAGGGGGCGCGTTTCCCCTACCGCTCAGCCTCGGGCACAGGTTGGTGCTGGTGGAGCAGGGAGAAGTCGAACTCGATACTGGTGAAGTCGCGCCGCGCGACCGCTTACTGACCGTGGCCGGCAGCGACACCTCGTACGCCGTGCGCTCCGTCGGTGGAGACGGCATGCTCTATGGCAGGCGGGAGGCCACGTCGGTGTTGGTCGCCATCATCGAATGAGATTCAGGAGCGCGGAAACGTTGCTGATATTGTAGAGTGATCGCACGTTCGGATTGTTGTTTCGTCTTGGTGAAAGCCAAACGATGAACGGCGATCGCATGCTGAACAGCACCATTCCGGCCGCACCTCATACGGCTTCCCCGGCCCGTCTCCTCATCCTGGGCTGCTCCAAGGCCAAAACGAAGCACGACGAGCTCGTGCCCGCCATCCAGCGTTACGACGGCCCGCCCTTCCGCGTGCTGCGCCGTTATCTCCGCCTGCGGTATGACCCGGTACTTCGTGTTTATATTCTGTCTGCTGAGTACGGCATCATCCCAGCTGACGCCCTGATTCCGGACGATGACCGCCCTAGTGCATAATCAGGCGACCTCTTTGGATTCGAGATTATCAGCGAGTGTGCAATCGAAGACGGCACAGACGCGTGCCTCCAGTTCGGCGGCGGTCAGCAGGCGCGTCGGCTCGACCACCCGCCGCTTGCCATGGACCCAGTGCGGCTCGATGGGGTTGAGCCAGGGTCTTTCGGTCGGCAGCCAGCAGGGCACGAGGCGGACGCCACCCTCACGGTGCGCCCGCTGGTTGTGGTCCCGCAGCCAGCGGCGCACCGCCTCGCTCACATGCCACGGCGCGTTGTCCCAGACCAGCGCCAAGGTCGTGATCCCCGTCCCCGCCAACCGGTCACAACACCACGCCAGGAACGCGGTGGTCAGCGGGATATCGGCGCTCCTCCACGAAGCGCAGCCAGAGATCCTCCGGCGCGGCGTTCCCCGGTTGTAAGCAGCCCATAGCAGGCCAACGCCTTGGGGTCGGGGTCGTGTTTGGGCACGCTCTGCGCTACCAGCCGCAGCGGCTCCGCCGCGGTCCAGGCGTGCAACGCGGGGCGCGCCAGCCGGCTCCACCACGTCTCGTCCTGAACCCTACCGCCCAGTCGGCACGCTGCTGCGCCAGCGCGATCAAGCGGTCGCGACGCACTTTTTTTGAGCGTACGCCGGGTCGGCGCTGGTGATCCAGTCCTTGGCCCGCCGCCAGCGAATGCCCAACCGGTTCAGCGTGGCGCGTACCGTTTCGTCGCTGACGCGGCTAGCCGTGAGTCCTTCGGCATACGCCATCTCCGCCGCCAGTTCCAGCGTCCAGACGCTGGTGGGGTAGCCGAAGTCGCGCGGGGAGCGGTGCAGCAATGCCCGCAGCCGCTCCATTCTCGCCGCATCGAAGGCGACGATGGCGGGTGTGGGGGCGGGAGGAGCCTTCCAGCAGCGCCGCCATCCCGTCCCGGTCGAAGGCGCCCATAGCATTGCGCACCGTCTGGTCGGTACAGCCCAGCGCGCGGGCGATGGCCGGCGCCCGCTCGCCGCGGGCGCTGGCCAGCACGATCTGGCTGCGGCGCAACGTGAAGGCCTCCCCGGAGCGCAGACCGGCCGCCAGGGCTTGCTGCTCCTCCTCGGTCGGCGGACGCACGAACAGTGGCGCTTGCATGCCGCTCAGAATACCGCATGTCAAAACTCCTCGCCGGAGTTGGCACTAGTGACCTGCCCCCGGGGTTTGGTCCCAGCCTCAGGAGCGTCCGTCCCATTCTGACCGCGGCGCCGCGGCCAGGGCGGCCCGCGGCGCGCACGCGGCCGGGGGCTGGTCGCCGAGCGCGCGGTGGGGGCGGTGCCGATGGGCATCCTGCCGCCAGGCGGCCCCGATGTGGCCCTCGCCGCCCCGGAGACCGCTCCGTATCCGTGGACCAGTTTTCGGGGATCACGTCACCCTGAATCCCAGAAGTTCCAGAAGTTCAGGAAGTCCGCTGCCGGCGGCACCGCTGCCCTTCCGGTCCTGATGCCGCGGCGCGAGAGGCCATCGAGCGGTTGTGGAGCGAAGGCTGCGCCTACCCCAACCCGCTCCTCCGCACCGTCGCATCCGCCCGCTCATGCAAATCCGGCAGCAACTCCGTCCCCAACCCCGGACCCGTCGGGGCGACAATGAACCCGCCCGCGATCTCCGGCAGGGTCGTCACCAGCTCCGTTTACCAACCGGTGTAGTACGCTCGCACCGTCTCCTGGATCAGCGCGTTCGGGGCGTTGATCGACAGGTGCGTCGAGGCCACCAGCACCACCGGCCCCGTGCAGTCGTGCGGGGCCACCGGCAGTTGGTGCGCCTCGGCCATGGTCGCAATCTTTTTCGCCTCCGAGATGCCGCCGCACCACGAGATGTCGAGCATGGCGATTCCCGCCGCCCCCCGCGCAAACGCCTCCCGGAACCCCCAGCGCGTCGCAATCGTCTCGCTGATCGTCGTCGGCACGTGGGTTCCCGCGGCAAACGCCGCCAGCGCATCGATGTTGTCCGCCCGCAGCGGATCCTCATACCAATAGGGGGAAAACTCCTCCAGCGCCCGCGCGATGCGCCGCGCCGTCGGCAAATTCCACAACCCGTGGAACTCGACCATGATGTCCATGTCGAGCCCGACCGCCTGCCGAATCTTGCGGAACGGCTCCAGCGCCCGGTCCAGATCGCCGGCAGAGATGTCGTGTCCGCCGCTGGCCTCCGCGTAGGCATCGAACGGCCAGATCTTCATCCCGGTGATGCCCTGCTCGCGCAGGCTCAGCGCCAGCTCGTCGGCGCGATGCAGAAAGGCATCGAGGTCCTCGTACGGCCCCTCCGCCTCCTCCGCCATCTCCGGTAGTCCCCAGTTGCCCACCTCCTGCTTCGGCCGGGCCCGCACGTAGCGGTACCCGGCGCAGGTGTTGTAGATACGGATCGCGCTCCCGGCTCGGCCCGCCCAGCAGTTGATAAATCGGCTGGCCGGTCACTTTGCCGAACAGATCCCACAGCGCGATGTCGATGGCGGAGTTCCCCCGCCCCTCGACCCCGCTGGACGCGTACCCCACGTACGGCGTCAAGCGCCCGCGCGTGTTTGTCGATGTGCAGTGGATTCTTGCCCAGCAGGTACGGCGCGGCCGATTCGTGGAGGTAGCCTCCACCGCCTGCGCCCCGAAGAACGTCTCCCCCAGGCCTGTGACGCCTTCGTCAGTGTGCACCCGCACCCAGAGCAGGTTGGGAAACTCCCCCAGCCGCAGCGTTTCGATTTCGGTGATCTTCACCAGTTCCCTCCTCATGCCAACAGATGCCGGGAACTCTGCCATAAACATCGCCCCGCAGTACATGGCAGACTTGGCACACTTCCCGAGGCAGATCCTGCAGCGTCGCAGAGGAAACGCTGCCGGCGCCGGAGGAGGACGATGAGACCGGAAGAAAAATCCATGTCAGAGAGTGCGCAGCCGCTCATGGGCAACGTAGCAGAACAAATTCGCCTTCAATTAGCGGCTATTTGTCCGAAGCCATGTCGCTCGACGCGTTTACCGCCTGGATCGTGGGCGCGAGTTGGAACATCGAGAATACGGGAGACGTTGGGGCAAGCCCATTGGCGTATGCGATCGAGCTCGCCTTGGCCGAGTATTCGAGCGGTTTCTTGACCCTCGATGAACTCCGGTCTGAACTCCGGCACATCAGCAGAGAGGAACTGGTCAACCCCATCACCCGTTGATCCCGGAGCGCAGCCGTCTCACCCCATCGCCCGAAACACCACCCCCGGGTTCTTCTCCTCCGCATACCGCCGCACCCAATCGGAGCCAAATAAAGCCACCAGCCGCCCCTCCCGGTCTTCCGTGCGCAGCGCGTCGCGCGTCGGCCAGTTGAGCCCCTTGCCGCCCTCGGCCGCGCCCTCGACCCAGCGCGCCATTTCGTAGGAGAGGCGCTGCACATCCGCCTCTACCCCGTACTCACTGCGCAGACGCGCGGCGGTGACGTCCAGTTGCAGATCGCCGACGGCGGCCAGGATCGGCTCCCGCGCCCCGTCGATGGCGTACAGCACCTGGATGGCGCCTTCCTCTTCCAGTTGGGCCAAGCCCGGCGTGGAACTGCTTGTGCCGCCCCGTACTGCGATTCTCCACCCGGGCGAAACACTCCGGGGCGAAGCGCGGCACCGGCGCGTATTGCATCGGCTCCCCCTCGCAGAGCGTGTCGCCGATGGCGAACAATCCGGGATTCACCAACCCCACCACGTCGCCGGGAAAGGCCTCCTCGACCGTCTCACGGTCCTGCCCGAAGAGGCGGTGGGGGCGGGTGAGACGCACCGTGCGGCCCAGCCGGGGATGGCGCACCTCCATGTCCTTGTGGAAACGGCCGGAACAGACGCGCAGGAAGGCCATCCGGTCCCGGTGCCGCGGGTCCATGTTCGCCTGGATCTTGAACACGAAGCCGGAGAACGCTTCGTCAGATGGCGCAATCGGCCCGCGGTCACTCAGCCGCGCCCCCGGCGCCGGCAGCAACTCGGCCAGCGTGTCGATGAACGGCCCGATGCCGAAGTTGGTCAGCGCGCTGCCAAACAGTACCGGCGTCTGCTCCCCGGCTAGAAAGCGCGCCGGCTCGAAGGCGCCGCCGACCTCGGTCACCAATTCGACGTCCTCCTGCAGCTTGGCCCAGGCGGTTTCTCCCAGCAACGAAGCCCACATCGGATCGTCCAGATCCCCGGAGACGACCGGCGCTCGCCGCTGCCCGCGCTCGGTCCGCTCGAAGCGATGCAGGCTGCGCTCGCGCAGGTCGTAGACGCCCTGGAACTCCAGCCCGTCCCCGATCGGCCAGCTCAGCGGCGCCGTGGCCAGCCCGAGCATCTTCTCGATCTCGTCCAGCAACTCCAGCGGTTCCCGCCCCGGCTGATCCAGCTTGTTGATGAAGGTGACGATGG
This sequence comes from uncultured Chloroflexia bacterium, assembly GCA_963762985.1. GTDB lineage: Bacteria > Chloroflexota > Chloroflexia > Thermomicrobiales > UBA6265 > JACCXM01. Next base: position 566,691 of record CAVXMK010000014.1, on the reverse strand, counting down.
GCAGGTTCTGCCGCCGGCAGACCTCGAACAGTTTCAATGTCTGCTGCTGGATACCGCGTGCGGCGTCGAGCACCATCACCGCCCCGTCGGCGGCCAGGAGCGTGCGATAAGTATCCTCGGAGAAGTCACGGTGCCCCGGCGTGTCGAGCAGGTTGAAGCAACACCCATTGTGCTCGAACTGGAGCGCGGTTGACGTCACCGTGATGCCGCGCTCGCGCTCGATGGCCAGCCAGTCGGCGGTGGAATGGCGGCCATTGGCGCGGGCGCGCACGGAGCCGGCCAACTCGACTGCCCCGGCATAGAGCAGCAGCTTCTCGGTCAGCGTCGTCTTGCCCGCGTCCGGGTGGGAGATGATGGCGAAGGTGCGCCGCCGCGCCGCCTCGGCGGCAAGCGCGGTGTCGGTCGTCGGTTCGAGCTGGGCGATCACGAGAACGGGAGTCCTTTCGACCGTTTCGGGTCACGAGTTCAGAGTGCTGACCAGACTGCGCCCCACAAAAAGGCACGCGACGCCTCGGCGCGTGCCTGGCAACAATTCGTAGCGGCGGACGCGGACGGTGTGCGCCGCGACGTACTCGGGCGGCGCAACCATCCATTCTACCGCGAAAACGCCGACCGCATCGGCAGCGACGTGCAACCAATCGGTTGCATAATCAGCGCAATCGTGCTACTATTCGGTTGCACGTTTGATCGGTGGGTCCCGTTCGCCCGATCGCAACCCGGAGAAACCGATGACCGAAACTACCACCGACGCGCACCTCACCCAGCCCCCGGCAGCCAAGGCAGAAATGCTCGTCCGCCGACCCGTGACCGAGGTCTTTGCGGCCTTCGTCGACCCGGCGATCACGTCCAAGTTCTGGTTCACGAAAGGCAGCGGCCGGTTCGAGCCCGGCGCCCGCGTGCGGTGGGAGTGGGAGATGTACGGCGTGTCCGCCGACGTGGACGTCCTGGAGGTGGAGCCAGAGCGGCGCATCCTGGTCTCGTGGCCGGGAGAACACGGCCCCACCACCATCGAATGGCGCTTTACTCCGCTCGAAGACGGCACATTCGTCAGCATCGTCAACAGCGGCTTCGGCGGAGACGCCGACCAGATGGTGAATGAGGCAGTTGGCTCCACTGAGGGCTTCACCCTGGTGCTGGCCGGGCTGAAGGCGTTCCTCGAGCACGGCGTTCGCCTCAATCTCGTCGCCGATCGCTTCCCCGCCGGGCTTGCCGAATAGGTGCCGCACCGTGTCGAGCGGAACGATGGAGAGAGCATGGCAACGGTTCCCAACCAGATTACACACGATATTCTGGTCGACGCCCCGGTCGAGCGCGTCTGGGCCGTCATCACCGAGGCGGAGCACATCAAAGCCTGGTTCGCCTTCGACGGCGCCACGATTGATCTCCGGCCCGGCGGAGAGTTGGTCATGACCTGGAAGGAGCACGGCGCCTACCACGCCCGCATCGAGCGCATCGAGCCGCACCGCTTCTTCTCCTGGCGCTGGGCGCGTCTTCCCGGCGAGCAGCCTCGCCCCGGAGACTCCACCCTCGTCGAGTTCACGCTGACCCTCGAGGGCGCCGGCACCCGCCTGCGTGTGGTCGAGAGCGGCTTCCGCGATCTCGACCTCACCGAGGCCGACCAGGCGCAATGGGCCGCCGACAACACCCAGGGTTGGCAGGGCGGGTTCGATCTGCTCAAGGAGTACGCGCAACGCGCCGCTTGACCGGAACAGGAACGATGCGCACGACCGGTTCGCCTCCAAAGCGCACCAGTGGCAGAGGATCATCCTTATGGAAGAGGCAACACGAGTGACCTTCGCGGGCGGCCGCAACATTGCCATGAAAGTCCCGCCCCACCAGTGGGAGGCCACGGTCGCGTTTTACCGGGACACCGTCGGGCTGCCGACGTTCGAGCACGAACCGACGACACCCCCCAGAGTGGGCTTCATCTTCGGCGCGAACCGGCTCTGGATTGACCGCGTCGATAGCGTCAGCCACGCGGAACTCTGGTTGGAACTGACCACCGAGGACGTCCCGGGCGCGGCGAATCACTTGCGCGCCGCCGGCGTCGTCCGCCGCGACGAAATCGAGCCGCTGCCGGAAGACCACGAGGGGTTCTGGATCGCCAACCCGGCCTCCATCATCCACATGGTGGCCAAACCGGAGACGTCCTGACCTTAGTGGGCCGTGCGAACGCGGTGTCATTCCGAGCCTGCGAGGAATGACACGATGTGCGCACGCCGCTGTAGTGGGCCACGGCGAGGAGAGAGGGTATGACCCCGAACCGCATCGAACGCGAGATCGTCATCGATGCTCCCATCTCCCTCGTCTGGGCCGCGCTCACCGAGGCGGAGCACCTCGGCGCCTGGTTCGGCGACGACGGGGCTGAGGTCGATCTGCGCCCCGGCGGCGATGTCGTCCTGCGCTGGAAAGAACACGGCGTCTACCACTCCCGCATCGAGCGCGTCGAGCCGGAACGGGTCTTCTCGTTTCGCGGGTCGTATCTGCCCGACGAGGCGCCGCAACCCGGCAACTCGACGCTCGTGGAGTTCACGCTGGTCTCCGGGGGCGACGGCACGCGCCTGCGCGTCGTCGAGACTGGGTTCGATGCCTTGGAGCTGAGCGAGGAGCAACGCGCCCAGCAGGTGGCGGGCAACGTCGAAGGTTGGCAGATCAAGCTGGCACAACTGGTGCAGTATTTGCAGCGCATCGCGCCGTAGACGGCGCAAGGGCATGGCGGTGGCCGACGACGTCGACGAAGTGCTGGCCGCGCTGGCGGATCCCACCCGCCGCCGCGTCCTCGACGCCGTCGCGGCCCACGGCGAAGCCACCGCCACGACGCTGGCCACCGAGCTTCCTGTCTCGCGGCAGGCGGTGGTCAAACACCTCGCCATCCTCGACCGCGCCGGACTGGTTTCCAGTCGTCGCCAAGGCCGCGAGATGCGTTACGCCGTGCGACCCGAGCGGCTCGATGCCGCCGCCCGCTGGATGAGCGCCCGCGCCGCCGCGTGGGATGCTCGCCTGGAACGCATCAAGCACCTGGCGGAGTCGTACGTGCTCGACACCGACGATGATCGCTGGTGATCTACCGCATCATCACCGGCGTCGACGACAAATGGCATCGCGCCCAGTGTTTGCGGAAAGGCGCCGTCCGAAATCACATGGCGTGAGACCCGGGCGCTGGCGGCCTGGCCCGCGTTCCGGCAGGCATTACCCCGCGAGCGCGGCGACGATGGTGGCGACGTTGCTCTGCATCATTCCCTCGTAGGTTTCGCCGGGACTCCCTTCCGGCCCCAATGCATCCGTGTACAGCGCCGGTGCCAGCTCCACCCCGGCCTCGGCGGCGATAGAGGCCATCAGGTCGGGGTTGGCGACGTTCTCGGCGAAGATAGCCGGGACCCCCGCCGCCTCGATTGCGGCGACCAAGGCGGCGATGTCGCGCGCGGCGGGATCGGCCGCCTCGGTCGAGAGCGAGCCGAATCCGGTGCCGAGCACCTCGAACCCGTAGGCGTCGGCGAAGTACCCGAACGTGTCGTGGGACGTGACGAGCTTGCGCCGCTCCTCCGGCAGGGTGGCCACCTGCTCGCGGATGTCCGCATCGAGCGTTTCCAGATTCGCGATGAAGGCCGCGGCGTTAGTCTCGTACAGCGCCGCGTTGGCGGGGTCGGCGGCGACGAGCGCATCGCGGATGTTTTCGGTCATCACGATGGCGTTGGCCACGTCGTGCCAGACGTGGGGATCGTAGACCCCGTGCTCTCCACTCTCCTCCTCGTGCTCGGCGTGGTCGCCTCCCGCCTCACGCGGGGTGATGCCTTCGCTGACGACGACCCGCGCCCCCGCTGGTTGCGCCGAGGCGAAAAAGCCGTCCAGCCACGGCTCGAACCCGAGCCCGTTCTCGAAGACGAGGTTCGCCTCGCTCAACGCCACCAGATCGGCCGGGGCCGGATCGTACGTGTGAGCATCGACCCCGGAACCTATCAGCGTGGTGACCTGTACGGCATCGCCGCCGACCTGTCGCACCAGATCTCCCAGGATGCTGAAACTGGTCACGACCGAAAGGGGCTCGCCGCTAACAGGCGTCTGCGCGGCGGTCGATTGCGCCAGTGACGCCGCAAGCAGCAGGGTCGGTATAGCGCGAATGAACCTGGGCACGAGTCTGGGCAGCATGGGGTCGTTCTCCTCCTGGCAATCAATCGAGTTGCAATTGCGACAGTTTCTCAATTACGGCCGGTACGGTAAGAACAGAGCTTGGCAGTTGTCAAACGGACGCCTACGAGCTTCCTGCCGGGGCGATTCGCGCGTCGAGTGCCACGACCCGGTGCGGCAGCACCAGGAGCGGGTTGACCTCGATGTCGGTGATCTCGGGGTGGGCCGCCGCCAGCATTGACAGCCGCGCCGCGAAATCCGCCGCCCGCGCCAGATCGAGCGGCGGCCGCCCCCGCGCGCCCCGTAGCAGCGCCGAGCCCCGCAAGGACAGGATCAGCGCTTCCGCCGCCGTCGCGTCGACCGGCCCCAACGCGACCGCCGTATCCCGCAGAATCTCCGCGTAGATACCCCCCAGTCCAACCAGCAGCAACACCCCGAACGACGGGTCGCGGCGGCAGCCGACGATCAGCTCCACCCCCTCCGCCACTGGCGCCTGCTCCTCCACCACGATCGCCGGCGGCCGTAGCCGCGCCCGCAGATCGGCCACCGCCGCCGCCAGCGCCATCTCGTCGGCGATGCCGAGTACCACCCCCCCCGCGTCCGACTTGTGCCGCAGCCCGAGCGCCTTGGCCACCACCGGAAAGCGCAACCCGTCCGCATCCGGCTCGGCGCCGCCCTCGATCAGCCGCCCGGCGGCGACGGGCAACCCCGCCTTTGCCAGGAGTGTGCGCGCCGTCCAGTAGTCGTCACCCGTGAGCGGCCGCGCCGGCGGCGGAAGGGAGACCAGCTCGGGCGGCAGATCCCGCCAACGGACGGCCCGTGCCAGCGCCGCGATGCCGTCCTCGGCGGCGGCGAAGACCGGAACCTCGCGTTCGCGCAAGGCGTCGTTCGGCATGGCATCGAAGTGCATCGAGTGGATCAGCAGCGGCCGCCGGTGCCGATCGCGGGCATCGGCCATGTGGCGTGCCGCCACCAGTTCGCGCCGCCCCAGTTCCTCCGACTTCACGCTGTACCCGCCGAAAAACCCGGTCAGCAACACTGCATCGACCTCGCCCGACTCCAGCAGCGTATCGACAACCCGGCCGTACGAGGCAAAATCCTGCTCGCCCCCTCCGGCCAAGTCGACCGGGTTGGTCGTGCTGGCAGTGGGGGGAGATGCGCCGCCAACGCCGCGGCCGTCTCAATGGTCAGCGGAGGCACGGTCAACCCGACCGCCGCCGCCAGATCGGCCGCCAGTACGCCATGCCCGCCTCCGTCGGCGACAATACCCAGGCGCGGACCCCGCGGGCGGGCGGACGGCAGCAGCACCTGGATGGCGGCCACCGCCTGCCCCGGGCTGAAAACCTGAACCATACCCCCGGCCCGACAGGCGGCGCCGATCGCGGCGGTGCCGGAGGCGAGCGCCCCGGTGTGGGATCGTGCCGCGCGCGACGCGGCTTCGCTGGCGCCCGCGGCGATGAGCACCACGGGTTTGCCCGCCGCGTGCGCTCGCCGCGCCGCCGCCACCAGTCGTCGCCCGTCACGGATCTCCTCCAGGTAGAGAACGATGGCCCGCGTCTCGGCGTGATCCACCAGCGTTTCGAGGACTTCCTCGGCTTCGATGTCGGCCTGGTTGCCGACCGAAACGAAGCGCGAGAACCCCAGCCTTTCGCGCCCGAGCAGGATGCCCAGCTCGATGCCGAGGTTGCCACTCTGCGAGATCAACCCGATGGGGCCGGTCTCCGCCGCCGAGCTGGCGACGAAGAGTTCCGCCCCGGCGTCAGACACCCCCATGCAGTTTGGCCCTAGCAAGCGGGCTCCGGCGGTGCGCACCTTCGCCACCATCCGTGCTTGTCGCTCCGGCCCGTCGCCACCCAATTCTCCGAATCCAGCGGTAATGGCGACCAGGACGCGACTCCCGGCCGCCAGCGCTTCGTCGATGGCGGTTTCGACGGAGGTGGCGGGCACCGCCAAAACGACCATTTCCGGTGGCTCGGGCAGCTCCCTAACAGAGGCGTAGACGGGTTGCCCAGCGATCGTGCCGCCCCGGCGATTGACGAGATAGACCGTGCGCCGGTGGGCGCCGCGGAGGGCGTTGTGCGCCAGCCAGTTGCCCCACTTGGCGGGATCTTCGGAGGCGCCAACGATGGCCAGGGACGTAGGATTGAAGAGGGCGGCGAGCGGGCCGCGGTTGGTCATATGAAACCCCTTGCCCCTCTCCCCGTGCGCTGGCCCTCACCCCTCTGCCCCCCTCGCCCTCCGCGGTGGGCGAGGGAGGAGAAGCCCCTCTCCCATTGCGATGGGAGAGGGGTTGGGGTGAGGGCCGTTTGGGGAGTGGGAGTAGTCATCAGGGGCGTTATGCGGAATTCAATTCGCTGCCTCACACCGCAACGCCACCCCCACCGCCCCATCCAGATACGCCGCCGCCCCGCGCTTCAGCAACCCGCGGGCGATGATGGAGCGCTGGATCTCGCTGGTCCCTTCCCAGATGCGGTCGACACGCAACTCGCGATAGTAGCGCTCGGCCGGATTCTCGGTCATGTACCCGCGGCCGCCGAAGATTTGCACAGCGCGATCGGCGACGCGGTTGGCCATTTCCGATGCGTAGAGTTTGGCCATCGCCACCTTGCCGTGGACGATCTTCGGGTCGTCTCCGCGGTCCCAGCTTGTCGCCGCGTGCCAGGTCAGCAGCCGGGCCGCGGCCAACTCGGTCAGCGAGTCGGCCAGCATGAACTGGACACCCTGATACTCCGCGATGGGGTGCCCGAACGCCTCCCGCTCCAGCGCCCAGGCGCGGGAGAGATCGATCAGCCGCTCCGCCGCGCCGCAGCAGCGAGCGGCGATCATGATTCGCTCCAGGGAGAACCAGCGTTTGGCGTCATCCCCACCCACGCCGGGGACGCGGTTCGCCTCCGGCACGCGGCAATCGGTCAACTTCAGTTCCTGATGCTTGGAGGTGTAGGGGTCGTGCATGAAGCGAGGCTCGCGCACCACCATCAGCCCCGGCGTGCCCTTGTCGACCAGGAACAGGGTTTGCGTCCCCTCCGCGTTGGCGAGGACAATGTAGAAGCTGGCCAGATCGCCCCCGGTGACGAACCACTTCTCCCCGTTGAGCACCCAGTCGTCGCCGTCGCGGATCGCGCTGGCCTGGATGCCGGCCACGTCCGAACCGGCTCCCGGTTCGGTGATGGCCCACGCTTCGCGCGTCTCGCCGCGCACCACCGGCATCACCCAGCGTTCGATCTGCTCCGGCGTGGCCGCGGCCCACAACTCCCGCGGCCCGCGGTCGACCACGATGAAGCCGAGCCCGTTGGTCGCCTTGCCGGCTTCCTCTTCCAGGGCGACCAGATCGAGCATGGAGAGGTCTTCGCCCCCCGCCTCGGCCGGCATGTTGAGATTGCTGAAGCCTGCCGCCCGCGCCTTTGCCTTCGCCGCGTTGACCAGCGCCCGATCCAGTTCCCCGCCATCGACGACCGTCAGCTCCAGCGGCCACAACTCCTCTTCGACGAACCGCGCCGCCCGCGCCTTGATCTCCTTTGCCCGCTCTGAAACCTGCCCGACTTCCACCCGGTTTCTCCTTTGCCGCCAATGAACGGGGTCATGCCGACGAAGGAGGCATCTCAGCTCGGTGGCGCTCGAACTCGAAGCACCGAGATTCCTCGTTCCTCGGAATGACACGATTCTCGCCGATGTCGTGCCTTACTCGCGCGCCCGCGCCCCAGCCGCCGCGAAGGCCGCGCGCTCCGCCTCCGACCATGGCCGCGGTCGGCGCGTCTCCCGATCGACCTTCACGATCACCGCCTCGGCTTCCGCGGCCAGCTCGCCGTCGACATTGACGATCGTCTCCCGCGTCCGCGCGCTGGAGCCGCCAACCGTCGTCACTCGACACGAGACGACGACCGGCCCATCCGCCAGCCGCAGCTCCCGCCGGTAGTCGATCTCTACCCGCGCCACGACGTAGCCCGTTTCGCCGGGTGTATCGCGCAGCAGCCGTGACAACGCCGCATCGCGGCCCTGTTCCAGGTAGGTAAGGTAGACCGCGTGGTTGACGTGCCCGTAGGCGTCCATGTCCCGCCAGCGCAGGGGAACGACGATTTCGCTGGCCTCGGACGCGGCGTCGCCTGGTCCCGGCGCCTGGCTCACACGCTTCTCCCTTTCCCTCTCGCATGCTGACTTGGGACCGGGCGTCCTCACCGCAGCGCTCCCGCTGGGACCTCCCTTACCGCAGGGCAAAGTGTGCCAACTATGCCAAGAATGCCAACTCTGGCGGGGTGGGGCATGTTGGCGCTTTTGTCCTCGCCCTACTTTCAATTGTCCGAAGGCGTTACCTCGCCGTATCGGCCACCTCCGCGGGGGAGAGGGCTGGGGGTGAGGGCGCTCCGCCCACCGCCACAGCATCGCGCGGAGCAAACCCGAGCGCCAACTGCTGCCCAATTCGCACCGCCGCCGCCTCGTCCGGATCCGCCCGCACCAGCACCTGCCCCGCCTCCGGATTGTGGCCGACGATGCGCACCGCATCGCCGAGGTAGAGCACGTCGACGACCATCGTCTGCAGGCGCAGATCGTCCGCCTCTGCCTCCAGCCGCAGTTTGCCCGGCCGGATGGCGAGGGCAACATCCTCTCCCGGCAAGGGACCGCCGCGCCGCACCGTCGCCTCGTGGCCAAGGGCGTGCACACGGACGTGCTCGGCATCCACTTCGGCAAGTTTGATCGCGGGGACCAGGGTCGACTCACCGAAAAACGTCGCCACGAAGCGATCCGCCGGGCGGCGGTAGAGCTCGCGCGGCGACCCCACCTGCAGCAGATGCCCCTCGCGCAGGATGGCGACCCGGTCGGACATGGTCAATGCCTCTTCCTGGTCGTGTGTCACGTAGAGCACGGTGGCCCCCGACTCGCGGTGGATGCGGCGGATCTCTTCCTGCATCCCGACGCGCAGCGCCCGGTCGAGCGCCCCCAGCGGCTCGTCCATCAGCAGCAGTGCCGGCTGGAAAGCCAGCGCCCGCGCCACCGCCACCCGCTGCTGCTGCCCGCCAGAAAGCTCGCGCGGGAACCGCTCCCCGTAGCCGGTCAGCTCCACCAGCTCCAGCATCGCCTCCACCCGACGGGCGCGGTCCTCCGCTGACCAGCGCCGCAGTTTCAGGGGATAGCCGATGTTGTCGTGGACGTTCATGTGCGGAAAGAGCGCGTACTGCTGGAACACGACCCCGATGCCGCGCTCGGCCGGGGAGAGGGTGGAGACATCCCGCCCGGCCAGATCGATCGCGCCCGAGGTCGGCCGCTCGAATCCGGCGATCATCTTGAGAATCGTCGTCTTGCCGGAGCCGCTGGGACCGAGCAACGTCAGGAACTCGCCCTGCCGCAGCGCCAGATCGACCCCCGCCACCGCCTCGACCGCGCCGAAACGTTTGGTCAAGTCACGCAGGTGCAGCGCGGGCGTTGTCACCGCGTCGTGAGTGGCAGCCGTCGGCGTCTTTGTGGCAGCCGTCACACGCTCCTCCGCAGCAGCCCGTAGATCAGCAGCAACAGCGCCGTCGCCGCGGTCAGCAGCGTGGCGATGGCCGTAATGACCGGATCCACCCCGAAACGCACTGAGCTGAAGATGGCCACCGGCAAGGTGACGAAACCGATCCCGCTCAGGAAGCTGGTGAGAATCGCTTCATCGAAGGAAACCACAAAGGCGAAGATGAACGAGGCCACCACCGCCGGCATCAACAGCCGCAACGTGACGTCCCGCCAGGCGCGGGTGCGGCTGGCCCCGAGACTCAGGGCCGCCAGCTCCAACTCGCGCGGCACGCGGGCGATAGCCGCCCCGGTGATGAGCAGCACGAATGGCAGCGCCAGCGTGACATGCACCACCAGCAACCCACCGAAACTGCCCAGCAACCGCAGATCGGCGAAGAGCCCGTAGAGCGCAACGGCGTAGGCCACGCTCGGGGCCAGCAGCGGCCCCAGACCCAGCACCTGCGCCGCATCGCGTCCCGGAGCCGCCGTGCGGTAGAGCGCCAGCACGGCAGGGAACCCGACCAGCACGGCCACCAGCGCCGCCGCGATGCCAAGGGTCAGTGAGCGTCCCAGCGGCTCCAGCCATTCGTCGGCGGTTGCCAGGGTGGTGTACTGGCGCAACCCCCATTCGCGCGGCGGGAAGCGGATGAACTCCTCGTTGGAAAACGAGAGGAGAATGACCACGATTGTCGGCGTCACCATGAACACGACGACGAACAGGAGCAATGCTTCATGCACCACCCGCCCGGCCAGCCGCAACACACGTCCCGCGCTCATCCCAATGCCCGCCGCAACTGGTCGAATCCAACGATGCGCCAGGCGAAGCCGACCACCAGCACGGCGGTCAGGAAGAGAATGCTGGCGGTGGCCGCCGCCCCTGGAAAGTCGTAGAGACTGAAAAGCTGCTGGTCGATGAAGGTGGCCAGGAAGGGCGCCTCCGGGCCGCCGAGCAGGATCGGGGTGATGTAGAACCCGACCGAGACGACGAAGGTGATCGCCGCCGCGGCGAACACGCTCGGCGCGATCAACGGCAGGATGATCCCGACGATCGCGCGCGGCCGGCTGGCCCCCAGACTTTCGGCGGCGTCGACCAAGCCCGTATCGACATTGACCAGACTGGCGTAGATCGGCAGGATCGCGTACGGCAGCATCGTGTAGAGCATCCCCAGGACAACCGCGGTGTCGGTGTAGAGGATGCCTAGCGGCTCCTCGATGATCCCGGCCGACACCAGCGCCGTATTGAGAATCCCTTTCCGCTGCAACAGGATGGTGAAGGCGTAGTTGCGCACCACCACGCTGGTCCAGAGCGGGAAGAGCGTCGCCGACCAGAGCGCCGCCCGCTTCCACTTCGACCGGCTCGTCCGCAACTCCCAGGCGATGATCAGCCCCAGCAATGTCGCCAGTACCGTGACGATCGCGCTGATCCTGAGGGTCGTCAGCAGCGAACGCCGCGCCGCCGGACTGGCGAAGAAATCGGCGAAGCGGTCGAAGCCGAACGTCGGGTCGCTGAGCGCCACCCAGACGATGCGCACGATCGGCACGACGAAAAAGAGCGCCAGCAGCACCAGCGCCGGAGCCAGCAACAGCAGCCCCACCGCCGCCGACGGCTCGTTACGCCAGGCGCGCCCGGCTGCCAGCGGCGGAGTGGCAACGGCTGCTTCGGAGGAGGTCATCCGCTGCCAAACTCCGCCCGATTATCTCCTGGCACGGGGCCGTTCCCCCTCTCCCATCGCAATGGGAGAGGGGGCTAGGGGGTGAGGGGCGCTACGACGCGAGCCACTCCGTCCACCGCGGCAGCACCTCATCCCGGTTCTCGCGAGACCACTCCACATCGAGGATCACGCCCTTGGCCATGTTTTCTGGGGCACCACCCATGTCGGCCGTCACCGCAGGATCGACGTTGGCGTACGACTCGGGGTTGGCCACGCCGTAGCCCATGGCCTCGATCCAGAGCGCCCCGGCCTCCGGGTGGGTGGCGTACCAGCGCAGGAAGTCGAACGCGGCCTCGGCGTTCGGCGCATTGGCGGGAACGACCAGCAGGTCGCGCGAGATCGGGCTTCCTTCAAAGGACAGTTGAATCTCGACGTCCTGCTCGCGCAGCCCCGAGGCGCGGCCATCCCAGAGGATGCCCATGACCACTTCTTCGTCGCGGAAGATCTGCTGCGACTGGTCGCCGGTGGTCCACCAGACGTCGATATTCGGTTTAATCTCGTCCAGCTTGGCGAAGGCGCGGTCGACGTCGATCGGGAAGACGTCCTCGCGGGCCACCCCATCGGCCAGCAGGGCGTAGACCAGAGCATCGGTCCAGCCGTCGCCATACATCGTGCGCCGCCCGGGGAAATTCTCAACGTCCCAGAACTCAGCCGGGGTGGTGGGGCAGGCCTCGGCGGCGGCGGCATTGCAGGCGATGACCGAGCCGTAGGAGGCGAAGGAGATGCCGTATTCGGTGACGTTTTCCTCGCCGACGGCTTCGACCAGATCGGCCTTGAGGTCGTCCGGCAACGGTTGCAGCAATTCGAGGTCGATCAGCGCGACCGCGTCCTCCTCGCCGATGTCGATGAGATCCCAGGTGACATTGTTGGCGGCGGCCTGCGCCTCCAGCATCGCGTTGTACCCGCCGGGAGCATCGACGAACTGAACTTCGACCCCGGTCTCCTCCGAGAAGGGATCGGCGAACGCCTCGCGGAGCGCATCGGTATACGCGCCACCCCACGTAGCGATCACCATCGGCCCCGACTGCGCCGGAGCCGGGCTGACCATGAGCAGCGGCAAGAGCAGCGCCAGGACCAGCACGACGCCGAATCGTTTTGAACACCGGGAGGACAGCATCGTTCGGACCTCCGTAACCATGTGGGCCGCGATCGCCCAGGCCGTCGTTTCTCGCGATGGATGCCGACGGCTGGGATTCTACGCGGACGAGAAAGGCTGTCAAGCGCCCACCAACGATGTAACAGTTCAGACCGGGGCCACTGGCGAGGCTGGGGGTACGCGGGGCGCGGAGCAGGGCCCGCCGCGCGGCCAGCGGGTCGCGGCCACGCAGGTCCCCGGTGGCGCTGACCGCCTGGCGCCCCAGGCGGGTGCGCGCCCCGTGCGCCGAGCGCGTCCCGCCGCGGATCGTGCCGCCGGATCGGCCACGACGGCGACCCCCTCCGCGTGGCAGCGCTCCCCGCGCGGGCCCAGCGCGGCGTACGGCACCCCGCCCGGCTCCGCCGGGGACAGGCGGCGGCCGCGGCTACCCAGGCGACCGCCTGCGTGAAGACGGCGTGCCTCCCCGCCGCCCAGGCGTGCCGTGACGCATCCGACGGATGCTGCTCCGGGCGGTCGTGGCTGTCGCGCAGCCGAGGCGCCCCGCCGCGTTGCTGGCGGCCCTCCAGGTGGTCGTAGGCGGTGGAGCCGTCGCTGACGATCACCCCCGCGGCGGCCTTCGTCCCCTCCGGCGCGTCGCCGCGCCAGCGGGCGTGTTCCGCCCGCAAGCGGGCGTGCTCCGCCCGCAGGCGGTGGCGGTCCGCTTTGCGGGCACGGACCTGCTCCCGCGGCACGACCACCGGCCCCGCCCACGCGTCGGAGCCCGGTCGCTTCGCTTTCCCGGCCATCACTGCCCCCGAGAGGCGCCATCTTCGCCCACTACTCGCGGCAGTCGGAACAGTTACCGCCGAACTCCATGTGCAAGCGGAGCAGCATCGGCTGTTGCAACGAGCCGCGGCGGGAGTCCGCGGCGGGAAGTCATGGGGACGTGTCTTGCGGGATGACCTGACGGCGCTGCGCGCCCGCGTGAGCGCGATGCAGCGGCCGGGCCTGACCAAACCGGCCGCTCTCGCGCCGACAGCGACGGAGATGACGTAGGACGCGGAAAGGAGCAGTGCGATGAACCAGTTTCAGATGGCGGTTGCCGTCATGGCGGCCTGCGACGTCGGCGGGGGGCCACGCGACGCCGAAGGCCGACGCCGTCAGTACACCGCCGAAGAGCTCGATAGTTTGGCCGAAATCCGTTGGCCGTTGGCCGGCGCGGTGAGCCGCCTGGCCGCGGGCACGAACGCGATGCTCGCGCGGGTGCGCCCGTGGGCGAGGAACCGGGTCGAACCAACCATGTTGCCGTCCGTCGAAGCCACGGCGCAGGTGTGAGCCCGATCACGAGCAGCACCGGCATTGGCCCGCGGAGCCGGAGCATGGCGCCCCCTTGCTCCGCCGTCCTGATGATCAGGTTGCGGGCGGCGGCCAACTCCCACTCCCGCCCGATCGGGTGCGTGCGCGGGAGCGGTGTGGGTACGGCACCGGTGCGCGATGCGGGCATGGACGCTCCGCCACGAGATGAGCCAATGTGCGAGAGGAAAGCGGGGATTCGTTGTTCGAGCGCTACGGTTCGGGAATCCGGATCACCCGCCGCGACAGGTCGATGGCAACACGGCGGTCGGATTGGGCGCTTCCAGAAGCGGACGGATGTTCCACACCGGAAGGTGTTCGTCGATCAGAAACGAGATCGCAACCGGGGCGCCCACCGGATGCCGGCAGCTACCGTTGCGCCAGCGAGAGTTCGCGGGTCGCTGGGTCGGGCCCTTCTCGAACGCGATGGCCGCCCGGACATCTTCAGGCGTCAAGCGCGGGAAGTTCTTCAGGATCCCGTCGAGCGCATACCCGTTGTCGTGGAACCAGGCGATGGTTTCCGTCGGGATGCGCGTGCCGGCGATGATCGGGACGCCTTGCATGATCCAGCGGTTGCGCGTGATCTGACCGATCTCCTCGGGACGACGCTCGGCCAGTTTGCGCACGCGCTGCTCGACGCGGGCAGCAACCTCGTCGAGGTTGATGAGCACCGGTTCGTCCTGACCGCTTTTCTCGTGAAGCACTGCCAAAGCTTCGTCGCGGGATGCGAACAGGCGCGTGCCGACGACGTGGAACGATGGCGCTGGCCAATCGCCGATCTCGCCGGGCTCAAGCAAATTCCGATGGCGCTTCACCTCGACAAACGAGGCTCCGGCCTCGCGTAGTTCGGCGATGGCGCGCAGCGCAATGACATCCGGCAAGGAGTAGATGCGGCTGTACGCCCGCCTCCGGTTTGGATTGACTCGCCAAGGCTGGAAGAAGCCTGTGCGGTCCCAGCGCCGGAGCTGAGACACGGACAGCCCGGTGAGGTCGGCGCCCAGTTCGGTCGTGAAAGCTACGAGCGGGAGGTCGGTTGTTGTTCGAGCCTGAGCGGTCATGGCAGTCCCGAGTCGATTGTGCGAAAACGAAATGGATCGGACACGGGCACATGCCGATTGTACGTCAACGTCCGAGCCTGATCAGCGGTGGCACGCGGGCATCGTTCCCGCCCGTCGCGTGCGGACACGTTGGGCTAGGATGTGCCCGGCGCGGCAGGATAGCCATGTTTCGGTGGGGTGATGCGGACAGGGGCGAACAGGCGTGACGGACTCGACCGTGCTTATCGACCAGCGAGAGAACTTCGCCCTCGGCGTCTGCTTCTACCCGGAGCACTGGCCGCGCGATCGGTGGGAGCCGTACGCCAGGCAGATGCGCGAGTTGGGCATCTCCTACGTGCGCATCGCCGAGTTCGCCTGGAGCCGGATGGAGCCGCGGCCGGGGGAGTTCGACTGGGGCTGGCTGGACGAGGCGATCGACGTCCTCGCTGCGGAGGGGCTGAAGGTCGTGCTCTGCACGCCGACGGCGACCCCGCCGGCGTGGCTGATTCACGCCCACCCCGAGATCCTGCCCGTCGATCGCGACGGGCAGGTGCGCACCTTTGGCTCGCGACGGCACTACGATCCCGGCTCGGAGATCTACCGCGCCGAGTCGCGGCGCATCACGACGGCGATGGCCGAGCGCTACGGTCGAGCACCCGGCGGTGGTTGGGCTGGCAGACAGACAACGAGTTCGGTTGCCACGACACGACGCGCACCTACGGCGAGGAAAGCCGCGAGGGTTTTCAGGCGTGGCTGCGAGAGCTGTACGAGAACGATCTCGCCGCGCTGAACGAGGCCTGGGGGACCGTCTTCTGGAGCCAGGAGTACGCCGCCTGGGAGGAGATCGGGCTGCCACACAACACCCCGGCCGAGCCGAATCCCTCCCACGTGCTCGATTTCTACCGCTATCGCTCCGATGTGGTCGTCAGCTTCCAGGAAGTGCAGGTCGACATCCTGCGCCGGCTCTCGCCCGGGCGCTGGGTGACGCACAACTTCATGCGCTCTTCGGTGATTTCGACCACTATCGACGCCGCCGAGTGCCTCGATTTCGCCACCTGGGATTCCTACCCCACCGGCGGCGTCGAGCGCACGCTGGCTCAGTGCGGAGGAGAAGACGCGCTGGGCGCGCACCGGGCGAACCCGATCTCATCGCCATCAACCACGACCTCTACCGCGGGCTGAAGGGCGACAATCGCGGCATCTGGGTGATGGAGCAGGAGGCGGGGCAGATCAACTGGGCCCCGTACAACCCCCTGCCGGCGCGCGGCGCGGTGGCGCTCTGGACGGCGCAGGGCTACGCTCATGGCTGCGACGTGGTCAGCTACTTCCGCTGGCGGGCGGCGACGGTGGCCCAGGAGCTGATGCACTCCGGGCTGCTGCGCCACGACGAAACGCTCGACCGAGGCGGAGAGGAGATCGCCGCGCTGGAGTTGCCCGGCCGCCCCAACGCGCCGGTCGCGGCGCGGGTCGCGCTGCTCCACGACTACGAGAGTCTGTGGGTCTACGACGCCCAGCCGCACAACGCCGACGCCAGCTACTGGCGGCAGACGCTCCTCTTCTACACGGCGCTGCGCGTCGCTGGGCGTCGATGTCGACGTCCGCCACCCGGACCACGATCTGTCGGGCTACGATCTGGTCGTCGCCCCGGCCATCCAGCTCGTGGGCGAGGAGCGGGCCGAGTATCTCGAAGAAGCCGCGCAGGACACCCTCTTCCTGGCGGGGCCGCGCTTCGCCTACCGCACGTCTACCGGGCGCGTCCACGAGGACGGGCAACCCGGCCCTTTGACTTCGCTGCTTGGCTGCAAGCTGCAAGACTATCGATTCGATGCGGCCGGGTCTGTTCTGCCACGTCGGGTCGCATCAGGTCGAGATCTGGGCCGAGTCCTACCGCCTCCTCGGCGGCGAGGCGACGCATGTCTACGCCGACGGCCCGATGGCGGGCGAAGCGGCAGTCGTTCGCCACGGGAACGCTGTGACCCTCGGCGCGTGGAGTCCCGGGCTCATCCGGGAGGTCGCTTGCTGGGTTGCTCACGGAGCGCGGCATTCCGCACGAGCCGCTTCCCGAGGGCGTGCGGGTGGCGCGGCGTGGCGAGATCGCGACCTGGATGAACTTCAACCAGGAACCGGCCAAGCTGCCGGACGGGACGGCGCTGGGGCCAGTGGCGTTCGAGCAACGACCGGCGTAGTGGCGCCGTCGCCGGACGCGGGAACGCCGCGTTGACCGCGGAGCCGCCCGGCTGTACATTCCGTTTGCGACACCATGACCGCCGTCTCCTCGCGCAAGGAGGGATAATTGGCGCGTCCCCTACAGGTTGGCCTCGTTCTGCCCCACGGAGAAGGCTGGGCCGACGGCAAAACGCCGCACTGGTCCGACCTGCGCATCATGGCGGAGCGCGCCGAGGGAGCCGGGTTCGATTCCCTCTGGGTCGTCGATCACATGCTGATCCGCTGGGCGCGTGTGGCCGAGCAGTACGGCGGGCCTGTCTCGCCCGAGCTCGCCGCCGCGGAACCGGAAGGCGTCTGGGAGGCGTGGTCGATCCTCTCTGCCCTCGCCGCAGTGACCGAGCGGATCGAGTTGGGAACCCTGGTCCTCTGCACGGGGTATCGCAATCCGGCGCTGCTGGCCAAGATGGCCGATACCCTCGATGAGATCAGCAACGGCCGTCTGGTGCTGGGTCTGGGCGCGGGCGACGTCGAGGACGAGCATCGCTCCTTTGGATTCCATTGGGATCACCGGGTCGGCCGCTTTGAGGAAGCGCTGACGGTGATTACGGGTCTGCTGCGGGATGGCCACATCGACCACGACGGACCGTACTACCAGGCGCGAGACTGCGAACTCCGCCCGCGTGGGCCACGTCCGACTGGTCCTCCGATCCTGATCGGCGCGCTGGGAAGGGGGCCGCGCATGATGCGTCTCGTGGCCCAGCACGCCGACCGCTGGAACGGTTGGTTCGTGTTCGGCGACAATCGGGTCGACGCCGTGCCGCCGCTGCGGGAAGCCGTCGATGCCGCCTGCGTCGCGCACGGCCGGGATCCGGCGACTTTGGAGCGATCGGTCGCCATCGAGGTGGCGCTTTTGGGCCGCGACGATCCGCCGAACGCGCCGATCCGGGGTGAACCTGAGGAGATTGCGTCCACACTCCTTGCGTTCGCGCGGGAGGGCATCACGGAGGTTCAGCTCGAATTAATGCCAAACACCCTGGAGGGGGTCGAGGCATTCGCTCCGATTCTGGAGATGCTCGACCGAGCGTAGATCGCCGCCGTCGAGAACGACTGGACCGGTCAGGACTGGGAACGGCTATGCCTGCTGCACGACGCGGTGCAGCGTCTCGGCCGCGTCCCGCACGATCGGCTCCCCGTGGCCGACGCCGATCGCGTCGATGTCGAGTTCCGTCATGCGGCGCAGGGAGGCGCGTTCCTGGGTCGGGTTGAGGTTGAAGCTGGGCCACCCCGGGGCCAGCGCCGGCCAGGTGGCGATGGCGTCCCCCGCAATGAGCGTGCGCCGCTCCGGCCAGTAGAAGGTGAGATGCCCCGGTGAGTGGCCGGGGGTGTGCAGGACCTGTAGAGGGCCGATGGCGTCGCCTTCAGACACCGCGACGTCGATGGGGCAGGGGACGTGCGGCTTCAATCCGAAATTGATACCGAGTTGCAGGTGGTAGATGCGCCACCACGTACGAATGGGACGGACCGGCCGAAACGTCACCGGCTGCGCGCGACGCTCCCCGGCGATGATGTCCGCCTCCCAGGCGTGGGCATAAACGGTGGCCCCGGTCATCCGTTTCAGCGCCGCCAGTCCGCCCAGGTGCGAGCGGTGGCCGTGGGTGAGGATGATGCGTTTCAGGTCGGCCGGGCTGCGGCCCAGGTGGCGGAGCGCGGCCAGCACGCGTCGCGCGTCGTCGTCGGCGAGGGTGTCGATGAGGGTCAGGTCGTGCCCATCGTCGACGAGGAACGCGTGGACGTGGCCCCCGCGCCGCTGGCCGAGACTGTAGATCCCTTTCGCAATTTCCATAGCGCACCTCCCGCGGGGCACCGCCCTCGGGCCGGTGAATGGTGAACCGTGGGGAGGGCAGGCCGCTCGCTGTGGTCCTCCCAGTGTACGGCGGCGGTCAATGCCCCGAGACGGCAGAAAGCCCGCGATCCGGAAAACTGGGCCAGATTCGACGCCGTTTCGGCCACGCGATCAGCCGAAGGTGAAGCAGAAGAGCTCGGCACCCGGGGCGAGGAACTCGATCTCGAAGACGCGCTCGGTGATCGGGGCCGGCTGGCGGATGAGCTGGTAGAGCCGCTGTTCGCTCACCGTGCCGGTGCCGTCGGCATCGACGTCAAGTCCGTGCGCGGCGGTGGCTGGCTCGCCGTCGAGACGCACGCGGAAGGGAATCGATGTTCCTCGTACAGACGGCCCCATCACGAGATTCACGTCGCGGGCCTGGAAGCGGTAGGCGAGCCGGGCGTTCGGCGCCGTCGCCGTGGCGGCGCGCCGCGAAATGGACCAGGCGCCCGCCGGAGCCCACTCGTTCAGGCGCAATTCCGTTGGAGGAGCGTAGTCGTGCTCCTCGTCGGCCCGGAGGCCGTCTGGCGACGCCAGCCCGGTCGCCTGGCCGTACCCCAGGTACGTCTCCGGGGAGCGCAGGGCACGGTAGTCGGCCGCCACTTCGGGTCCGACGGGGTCCACGGCTGCCAGATCCGGGTCCACGTCCTCAGCTCCTGCCTCGCGCAGGAGCTGCTGGATGACCATCTCCTGCATCTCGTACTCGCCCTCGCCGAAATGGTGGTACCGGATCCGGCCCTGCGCATCGGCGATATAGGCGGCAGGCCAGTAGTGGTTGTCAAAGGCCCGCCAGACGCCGTAGTCGCTGTCGACGGCGATCGGGTACGGCACGCGCAGCGCGCGGGCCTGGGCGACGATGTTGTCGACATCGTGTTCGAAGTCGAACTCCGGCGTATGGACGCCGATCGTGGTCAGCCCCTGGGCCGCGTACTTCGCATCCCACGCACGGACGTAGGGCAGCGTGCGCAGCCAGTTGACGCAGGTGTAGGTCCAGAAGTCGACGAGGACGACCCGACCGCGCAGCCCTTCGGGCGTCAGGGGTTCTGAGTTCAGCCAGCCGGTGGCCCCCGCGAACGAGGGCAGCTGGCCTTCCACCGGCAGCTCGGCGGCGTCGCCGGGCAGATGATGGGCGAACGATCGGAAAAGACCGGTGAGGCGGGATGGCAGCGTGTTGGCCGGGTGGTCTGACATGAGACGTTCTCCTCGCGAAATGCTCGTGAGCGCTACACCCGCGGTCGCCGTCGCCACGGCCGCGGCGCCAAGAATGCGGCGGCGGTTATGGGTGATCGTGTGGGGCATCGTTCTTTCGCTCCAATCGGCGGCAGGTTCGGTCCAGACCGGGTTGATCGCGCCATCGCGGTTGCCGCGTGCGAAGCGAGACGGCGCGCAAGTTGGCAAGCGAAAAAGGTCGGGAGTTGATCCATTCCAGGTCGGGAGCGAACTCCGACGCGCGGACGGTAGCGGCAATAGCACGGTCCATCGGCGCCTCCTCTGGGAGCGTTTCAGGCGTCGGGATGAGTGATCAGCTCCGGTTCGATCGATCCGCGGCTCTACGGCGCGGTGCCCGCGGTAGGTCTTGGTTGAAGGCCGGCTTGCGGCCCGGCCAAATGACCCTCCGGAGTCAGAACTCCCCGCCGCCGAAGTCGCCGCCGCCGAGGTCACCAGCGGCATCGAATCCCGCATCGCCGCCGTCGTATCCAGCATCAGCTGCGGCGCCTGGGCCATCCTCGGCCGCCGCGGAGCCGTCGGCGTATCCCTGGTCGTACCCGCCGTCGTTGAAAATCGCGTCGGCGATGGCGCTGCCGACCACGACGCCAGCGATGGTGCTGAGGAAGTCGGCGGCCAGGAACCCGCCGAGACCGATCCCCGTGCCGCCGGGACCCATGCCGCCGAAGGTGCGCTCCAGCGTGCCGGGCCGGCGTAACTCGGCGCGCGTCGCCATCCGGGCGAGCGATTGCGGGTCGTCGCGGTTGATCCGCTCCTGCGGAGGCAGATTCTCGCTCAAGCTCTCCAGCACCAGACGGCGCTGCTCGGTCGTGAGTAGCGCAAAGGCTTCCGCGTGGGCCTGTTCGATCGCTTCCGGTGGAGCGGTGCGCAGCAGGTATCGGTAGCGTTCGATGGCCTGTTCGTCTGTCAGCGACCCCGATGACGGAGTACCGCCAGCAAAGCCCGACGGATGACGAGGTGCGGCTCGTGGCGACGAGTCGTTGTGCGGTTCGGATTGGCGTCCAAGAAGTTGGTCGAAGATGCTCATTGTCGATACTCTCCTGTGTCGGGCCGATCATGGCGCCGCGCGTAATGGTGGGAAGACGGCACGCACATTGGGCGCGCCGTCTCCACTTCGCTCCAATTAGCGCAGCGAGCGGAACGCGGCGCGGACCTCGTCGGAGAACAGTTGCGGCTGCTCCCAGGCGGCGAAGTGGCCGCCCTTGTCGACTTCGTGGAAGTAGATGAGGTTGGGATAGGCCCGCTCCGTCCAACTCCACGGGGCCTGGTATTGCTCGCCGGGAAAGACGCTCACGGCCACCGGAATGGAGACGCCTTTGGCGTTGAAAAAGCCACCCTTGTATTCCCAGTAAAGACGAGACGCGGAGACCCCCGTGTTCGTCAGCCAATAGAGCGTGATGTTGTCGAGGATCTCGTCGCGCGTCAGCTCGCCCTTGGCGCTCGTGGTCCGGTTCAGCGCCGAGGCGACCGCCGCCGCCGGCTGGCCGTCGGCGTCGTTGTGGTCGAGAAGCCAGGCGGCGAGGCCAACGGGTGAATCCGCGATGCCGTACAACGTTTGCGGGCGCGACCCCATCAACCTGGCGTAGTCGACTTGCTTGAACGTTCTGACCAGTTGGTCATAGGCGCGCTGCTCGGCGGCCGAGAGACCCGATGGCGCCGGGCCACCGGCCAGGAGAGCCCTGTCGACGTCGGCGGGAACGGTGGCCGGCATGTTGGTGTGGATGGCGAGCAATCCCGCGGGCGCCTGCAGGCCCATCTGGTCGACGACAAAGGCGCCCCAGTCGCCACCCTGGGCAACGTAGCGATCGTAGCCGAGGCGCGTCATCAGGTCCGCCCAGGCGCGGCCCATGCGCTCGGGGCCCCAACCGGTGTTGGTTGGCTTGCCGGAGAACCCGTACCCGGGCATGGATGGGATGACGACGTCGAACGCGTCCTCCGCGCTCCCGCCGTATGCGGTGGGATTGGTGAGGGGATCGATGATCTTCAACTGCTCGATGACCGAGCCGGGCCAGCCGTGGTTGACGACGAGCGGCATCGCGTGCTGGTGAGGCGACTTGACATGGAGGAAGTGGATGTCGAGCCCGTCGATCTCGGTGATGAACTGCGGGAGGGCGTTCAGTTTTGCCTCGACCTTGCGCCAGTCGTAGTCCGTCATCCAGTAGCGCACGAGTTCCTGAATGGTCGCGAGCGGCACGCCCTGGGAAGAATCCGAAACGGTCTCCCTTTCGGGCCAGCGCGTCGCCACGATGCGTTGCCGCAGATCGACGAGGTCCGCCTCCGGCACGTCGACGCGGAAGGGGCGGATGGCGGGTGAGGTGGTGTCCATCACGGTGTCGGAGTAGGTCAAGGTCGCCGTCATGGTTGTCTCCTTATCAAGGGTGTCGAGCGATGCCACAGTGTCGAGGTAGGTCATGAACCATGGTGCATGGCGTTCCATTTCCAGGCCGTTGCCGCGCCTCGGGCCGCGCCGGCACCGCTCGTTCCTGGCTACCCTGCAACGAGCAGCACGACCTTGCCCGGCCCGCCACTGTGGTGGCTCGGCCCATACGCCTCGCGTCCTCTGGCGAGCGGGAGGACGGCCGAAATGATCGGCCGGACGTGCCCGCCGTCGATCAACATGCCTATTTCGATCAGTTGCGTCCGGTTCGGCTCGACGACGAACCAGATCGCGCGTTGGCCGTCGCGGGTCTCGCGGTCCGGCGGTCGTGGCACGGCGATCGACACGAGCCGGCCGTCCGGCCGCAGGACGTCCCACGACCGCTCCCAGGTCTCGCCGCCGACGGTGTCGAACACGAGATCCATATCGGACACGGCGTCCTCGAAGCGCCGCGCCCGGTAGTCGATCACGTCGGCGGCTCCCAGATCCCGGACGAGTTCGGCGTCGCGTGCCGAGGCCGTTGCCACGACATGGGCACCGCGCCAGCGGGCGAGTTGGACGGCGAACGAGCCCACCCCGCCGGCCCCGCCGTGAATCAGCACTCGCTGCCCAACCTGCAGATCCCCCTGATCGAAGAGGGCTTGCCAGGCCGTCAGCGCCGACAGCGGCGCCGTCGCGGCCTCGGCAAACGTGAGCGTGGCCGGCTTCGGGGCCAGCGCGGTGGCGGGCGCCGCCACGTACTCCGCGTCCGCGCCGTCGCGCCGGAAGTCGATCAGGCCGTACACCTCGTCGCCGACCGATACCCCCTCGGCGGCGGGTTCGACGGCCTCCACCACCCCCGCGACCTCGTGGCCCGGAATGATGGGCGGTGTGCGCGGGGTCCCGTCGTGGTGGAGCCACGTCGAAGGCCAATCGAGCTCGCTCGGTGTGACGCCACTGGCGTGGACGCGGACCAGGACTTCGCCGGGCGCAAGGGGAGGCACGGCCGCTTCCTCATAGACGAGTTGAGAGGGATCGCTTTTGGCGTAGGCGTGCAGGGCGCGCATGGCATGAGGTCCTCCGGTGGCGAAATCCGTGGCTGCCTTATCTGCTAAGTTGACTATGCGGGACGCCGCGCCCCGTCTGTGGGTGTTTGGTGTGACCGGGTCTCGCTTCCATCGGTGGCGGGTCAGGACCAAGGTGATTGCGCTGCCGATGCGGCCGCATACGACGTGGGACGACGGGCGCGTGCCCGCCGTCCCCCTCATTCACATCAGCGCAGCGAGCGGAACGCGGCGCGGACCTCTTCCGAGAAGAGTTGCGGCTCTTCCCAGGCGGCAAAGTGGCCACCGCGCTCGGCCTCGTTGAAGTAGGCGAGGCCGGGGTAGACCGCCTCGACCCAGCTGCGCGGGGAGGCCCAGATCTCGCCGGGGAACGTCGTGAAGCCGACCGGCACGGTGACCGGCGGAGGAGCCTGGCCGCTCGCAAGCGCTGCGGCCAGCGCTCGTGCGTCCTCCCAGTACGACCGGGCCGCCGACGCCGCGGTGCCGGTCAGCCAATACAGCGTGATGTTGTCGACGATGCTCTCCCGGGTGAGACCGCCCACCGGCTCGCCGTCGACGAAGGCGCGGGCGATCTTGGAGTAGCTGTCCGTGTCGTGGTCGAGCAACCACGCCGCCAGCGCGACGGGCGAATCCAGCAGGGCGTAGCCGATCGTCTGCGGCCGCGTGGCCATCTCCAGGAAGTAGCCGAAGCCGTCCGCCCTGAACGTCGCGACCGCCTCGGACGCTGCGCGTTCCTGTTCGGATTCCCTGGGCAGGTGATCGCCGATTGCGAGCACCGCCGTGAGCAGGTTCAGGTGGTAGCCGACCAAACCCTCGACCGCCTGGCGCCCCATCAGATCCGTGACGAGGGCGCCCACGTCGCCGCCCTGGGCGACGTAGCGGGTGTAGCCGAGGCGGCGCATCAGCTCCGCCCACGCGCGTGCGGTGCGGCCGGCGTCCCAGCCGAGCTCGGTCGGCTCGCCCGAGAAGCCGTAGCCAGGCAAAGACGGCAGCACGAGGTGGAACGCGTCTTCCGCTTGCCCACCGTGCGCGGTCGGGTCCGTGAGCGGGCCGATCGTCTCCAGCAGCTCGATGACCGAGCCGGGCCAGCCGTGCGTCATGATCAGCGGCAAAGCGTTCTCGTGCGGCGATTTGACGTGGATGAAGTGGATGTCGACCCCGTCGATCTCGGTCGTGAACTGCGGCAGGGCGTTCAGTTTCGCCTCGACCTTCCGCCAGTCGTAGTCCGTCGCCCAATAGCGCGTCAGCTCCTGGATCGTCGCCAACTGCACGCCCTGCGACCGGTCGGCGACGAGCTCCTTGCTGGGCAAGCGGGTTGCTGCGAGGCGCTGCTGGAGGTCGTCGAGGTCGGCCTGCGACACCTCGACCTGGAAGGGGCGGATGTCGGCGGTGGCGGCGTCCTGCGCGGCGTAGCGTGGGGCGGTGGCCGTGGTCATCGTGGACTCCTTTGCGGTCTGGGCTCGCGCCGAGCCGGTCGTGCCCAGGCGGGCGGCAAGCATCGTCATGGCCGCACTGCCCAGAAGGCGGCGGCGCGTATGGGTGAGCGTGGGCAACGTCGGTGCCATTGGTCGCCTCCGATCGGTGATGCGTTCGGGCGAGGTCGGTGTCGCGGACGTGGTGGTCTCCCACCTGACGGTGTCGTGTCGGGCCGGCGAAACCGGCGCCCCCTGCGAACGGCCGGGGTTGCGGCGACCGGGATTCAGACCATGGCGCCTCACTTTCTCCGGTGCTCAACGCGGCGGGTCAGACGCTCGAGCGGCTTGGCGGAAATCTCGTCGAGCCCATCAAACACGACGCGCGCCGTCCGATCTATCAGACGAAGGTATGGGGCGATACCTTCGTATCACTCCGCCTGAGGCCGGTTCCGATGGGCGCCATCCCCAGCCGCCCTGCGCGCGGAGATGGGCCACCCGATACCAAGGTCTGATGGACGATTGCGCTCGGGGGGGGCACTCTGTTGCGTAACCGTTGCACGTCAACGGGGCATCAAGGAGTCCGCGGACATATGGCCATGCGCTACCCTGTGCTGACACCCTCGATGGGGCAAACACGCACGGGAGGCGTGCACCATGACAAATGGCCGGGCGCGGATTTCCTTGTCTGCCTCTACGCCCGACGGCCCACCGCGCAACGGCGTTGTGACGTGGTGCGGTGGGCCTTTCCGGCACAAGTGGAGACGATCCCTCTGGCTGTCGCTGCGAACCAACGGGCCGGCGACCTGCAGCGGGCACGCCTCGTGAGCGAACAAGGGCGGGTCGCCGGGGAACTGGAGGAACGTGTCGCGCACCTCACACGCGAACTCGCCATGGCGCATGAAGCCCTGCGCGAAAGCGAGCGCACTTCGCGCTTGCTGATGGACAGTATTCCGGGCCTGGTCGCGCTCTTGACCGCGGACGGGCAGGTCGAATTCGTCAATCGCCAGATCATCGAATACACCGGAAGAACCCTGGAGGAGCTGAAACACTGGGGGACGGACGACACCGTTCACCCCGAGGATCTTCCTCACGTCATCCAGACTTTCACCCAATCGATCGTCTCAGGCAGCCCATACGAGATCGTGCAGCGGCTGCGGCGGTCGGACGGCGTCTATCTGTGGTTCCAGAACAACGGTTTCCCGCTTCGCGATGCCAGCGGCCACATCGTTCGCTGGTGCGTGCTGTTGACGGATATCGACGAGCGCAAACGCGCCGAGGACGCGCTGCGCGAAAGCGAACGCGAATCGCGCCTGATCGTGGACAGCATTCCCGGGTTGATCGCGGCCTTTACGCCCGGCGGTGAGCTCGAATTCGTCAACCGCCCGATCCTCGAGTACTTCGGCAAGACGTTGGAGGAGCTCAAGCGGTGGGGAACCGGCGCCATGACCCATCCCGAGGATCTTCCACACATCTTCGAGCTCTTCACCCATGCGATCGCGGCCGGTGAGCCTTTCGAGTTCGAAGTCCGTGCTCGACGTTTCGATGGCGTCTACCGCTGGTTTCAGTCTCGCGGATCTCCGCTTCGGGACACGAACGGGCACATCGTCCGCTGGTACAACCTGCTCATCGACATCGACGAGCGCAAACGCGCCGAGGAGGCGCTCGCGGCGAGCGAGCGCAATTTCCAACTCATCGTCGACACGATTCCGGCGCTGGCCTGGTCGGCGCAACCCGATGGCGCCGCCGACTTCTTCAATCAGCACTATCTGGACTTCATCGGCTTTTCGCCGGAACAGGCGAGCGGGTGGGGCTGGACGGCCGCCGTCCACCTTGAGGATGTGAACGGGCTGGCGGCGACGTGGCAGCAGATCATGGCTTCGGAAGCGCCAGGAGAGGCCGAAGCGCGGCTGTGTCGCTACGACGGGAGTTATCGGTGGTTTCTATTCCGTACGAATCCGCTGCGCGACGAGACAGGCGCCATCGTCAAATGGTACGGGGTCAACACCGACATCGAGGACAGAAAGCGGGCCGAGGCTGAGCTGAGGCGGGCCTACGACAGTTTCGCCGAAGCCCAGCGGTTGAGCAAGACCGGTAGCTTCATCACGGACCTGGTGGGGGACAACCACAATTGGTCCGAGGAGGCCTACCGCATCTTCGAGTTCGATCCCGAGACGAGCGTCACGGTGCAGAGGATTCGAGACATTATCCACCCTGACGACCTGCCGCCGTTCGACTCCGTGATCGCGCGTGGCATGTCCGGGGGGGACGTCAATTTTGCGTTTCGCATCGTGACCGCCGGCGATGCCGTGAAGCATGTGCGCGGCGTCGCCCATGTCATCGAGCAGATCGAGGGTCGACCGATGTTCGTCGGCGCCCTTCAGGACGTGACCGAGAGCATTGTCGCGGAGCAGGCCCTGAACAGGGCCCGCTCCGAACTCGCGCAGGTTGCGCGAGTCACGAGCCTGAGTGCACTCACAGCGTCGATAGCCCATGAGGTCAACCAGCCGCTTTCGGGCATCATCACCAACGCCAGCACGGGTCTTCGGATGCTGGATGCCGATCCGCCGAACGTCGAAGGCGCACGCGAGACCCTGAGGCGGACCATTCGCGATGGCAACCGCGCCTCGGATGTGATCACGCGACTCCGTGCTCTGTTCAGCCATAAGGAATACACGCTTGAGATGTTTGATCTGAACGAGGCCATCCGCGAGGTCTTCGCGCTGTCGCTGAGCGAGCTGCAGAGAAACCGCGTCGTGCTTCATTCGGAACTCGCCGAGGACCTCCCGAACGTTGCCGGCGACCGCATCCAGCTCCAGCAGGTCATCCTGAACCTGCTCCGCAACGCATCGGACGCGATGGCCGACGTGCACGATCGCACGCGGAAATTGCTGATCAGAACCGAACGGGAGGACGGCGATCGTGTGCGTGTGAGCGTGCGGGATGCCGGCGTAGGCGTCGATCCCCAGAGCCTGAACACGTTGTTTGGCGCCTTCTACACGACGAAGAGCGACGGCATGGGGATCGGGTTGTTTGTCAGCCGCTCGATCATCGAGCGGCATCAGGGGCGTCTGTGGGCCGAGCCGAACGAGGGCGGGCCCGGCGCCACGTTCGCGTTTTCCATTCCCCGCGCTGCAGAGGACATCCTGGACGCGGCTCCTCTATTGAGGACATCGTGATGGCTAAGCTGCCGCTGGTGTCCGTTGTCGACGACGACGAGTCCGTGCGCGAGTCGCTGCCAGATTTCCTGCGGCAGGTCGGCTTTGCCGCCGAGGCCTTCCCGTCGGCCGAAGCGTTCCTCGCGTCGGATGTCGTGAGTGAGACGAGCTGCCTGCTCCTCGACATCGCGATGCCCGGGATGTCGGGCCCCGAGCTGCAACAGGAACTGATTCGCCGGCGCCAGGAGATTCCGATTGTCTTCATCACCGCCCACGAAGCGAGCACCGTGCGTCCGCGCCTCCTGGCGCGCGGGGCCGTGGAGTGCCTGTCCAAGCCGTTCAGCGAGGCGGACCTGCTCGACGCGCTCAATACCGCGCTGCGGATGAGGTCGGCATGATCACGATGAGTGCGGGAATCGCAAGGAGCGCGCCATATACTGTGACCTCGGCGATCGTCTCCCGTTCGATCGAGGTTCTCACCATGGCTGACGTCACGCCGATCGTCTACGTCGTCGACGACGATGTCTCGGTGCGCGAATCGTTGGAGCTGCTGATCGAGCACGCCGGCTGGAAGCCCCAGGTATTTGCCTCGGCGCAGGATTTCCTGACTCGTCCGCGCGCCGCTGTTCCCAGTTGCCTGGTGCTCGATGTGACCCTGCCGGGACTGACCGGGCTGGAGTTGCAGGAGCGGCTCGCCGACCGGACCGACATGCCGATCATCTTCATCACGGGGTACGGCGACGTGCCCATGAGCGTGCGCGCGATGAAGGCCGGAGCCGTCGAGTTCCTGACGAAACCGTTCCGGGACGATGTGCTGTTGACCGCCATTCGTGATGCCATCGAGCGCAGTCGCGCCGCGCTCCGTCTCGACGCGGAGATGCGATCCTTGAGGACGTGCTATGCGTCGCTGACTCCGCGCGAACGCGAGGTGATGGCCCTGGTCGTTTCCGGGCTGTTGAACAAGCAGGTCGGTGGCGAACTCGGCATCAGCGAGATCACCGTCAAGGCGCACAGGGGCCAGGTGATGCGCAAGATGAACGCTGAATCGCTTCCGGCCCTGGTGACCATGGCCGCGCGTCTCGGCCTGCGGTCGGCGCCGAAAGCCTGACCGCCGGCCGAAGGTTCGAGCGGGCAGTTTGGGCCGGCTGGAAGGAAAGCTGGATACCGACCGCGTCATTCGCCGCAGAGCCGACCGCCTCAGGCCATCTCCCACACGACCTCGACGCTTGCCGTGATCCGTTCCATCCCGGCTTCGATCGGGGTAGGAGCGGCCGATTCGGCCAGCGACATGGCGCGGTAGGCCATGCGGGGCACGGCCCCGCCGTGCGTGCCGCGGTCGACGATGGAGCGGACGCGCCCCAGCGTGGCGCCCTCCGCGGCGGCCAGCAGCTCCGCGTGGCGGCGGGCGGTGGCCATGGCCAGCCGCAGCGCCTCGTCCGTGGCTTCTTCTGGATGCTGGAGGAAGAACTCCGGCCCCTGCACCTGGTTGGCTCCGGCCGCCGTCGCCGCGTCGAGTACGGCGGGCAATGCGTCCAGGTCGCGCACGGTCACGGTCACCGCGTTGCGAACCTCGTAGCCGCGCGTGGTGGTGGGATGGCCGTCGGGGCCGATGTCGCGCAGGGGCTGCACGCGGTAACCGCTGGTCTGGATGTCCCGGGCGTCGATCCCCGCCGCTTTCACGGCGGCGATGGCCGCATCTGCACGGCTGGCCGCCTCGCCGCGGGCGGCCGCCAGCCCCGATTTGGCGACCTGCACCCCGATGACGACCCGCGCCGCGTCGGGCGCGGCGTCGACCACCCCTTCGCCCAGCGCGAGCACGGTGGGCAGGGGATGCGGGTCTCGCGCGGCCTGCTCATCAGTCATCGCTGCACCTCCGGACCAGCTTCCTGGCGCCAGCCATGCCCAGCGTCGAGACGCCAGACACCGGGCAACGAAAACCCCTCTCCCTGCGCAGACGTGCAGGGAGAGGGGGTGGGGCGAAGATTTGCTTACCGCAGCTCGAACGTCATCGTCACGTCGACGGCGACGGTCGTCGACCCGGGCTCGACCGGCACCGCGGCGGCGTCCATTGCCATCTCGGCGCCGCCGCGCCCCATGCCGTAGACGGGGCCCAGCATCGGGGGAGCGCCTTCGGAGATGGCGGCCACGGGGCCGAGGGTCATGCCCGCCGCCGAGGCGAGTTCTTCGGCTTTCTCGCGGGCGTTGGCGACCGCTTCGACCCGCGCCTCGCTGGTGGCCGCGGTCTGGTCTTCGACGTAGAAGGTGACGCCGTAGATGCTGTTGGCCCCGGCGCTGACGGCCGCGTCGAGCAGTTCGCCGAGCTGGTCGGTGTCGCGCACGGTGACGCGCAACTGGTTGATGATCTCGAACCCGGTAATCAGGGTCGGGTCGGCGTTTTCGGAGTAGTCGCGCAGGATGTTGACGCTGTAGTACTCGGTCTGGATGTCTTCGGAGGCGATCCCCGCCGCCTCCAGCGCTTCGATGACGGCGGTCGCCTGGGCGGTGGCCTGGTCCTGCGCCTCATCGAGTGTTTGCGCGATGATGTCCACGCCGATGTTCACCGACGCGGTATCGGGGGGCACGTTTACCTCGCCGTGCCCGCTGACGCTGACGGTCGGAATTCCGGCCGCCGCGCCCGCCACCGGTGTGGCGGTATCCTGCGCCGCCACGATGCCGACCCCGCCGCCCGTTGTCGTTGCCAGCATGCCGGCCAACGCCAGCGCCGCGATCATTCGCAATCCCCGTTTCTGACTCTGGAACATTCCCGTCACTCCTTCGCTATCGACGCTCATCTGGAACCGGTTGAACAGGACCGTGCTCCAACGGTCATTGCGCGCTGGCCGCGGACTCGATGCGGAACCGCGGGGCCCGTGTCGTTCCCACCCAGTCGGGATGCTCAGTCGGGGGCCCCGCGCACGCCGCGCACCCAGCGTAGCCCGACGATGGTGACGACCAGCCAGGCCAGCGCGAACGCCAGCGCGATCTGCACCAGGCGCAAGCGGGAGGGCTCGCCCCCGGCCGGCGCCTGCGCATCTGTGCCGGTGCCTGACTCACCTACGCCCACCCCGGGTGTGGGGACCGCTTGCGTCACCGCCGCGATGGCCGCACTGGTCGCGTACGCTGGCGCGGACCGCACCAGGTCGTCACCCATCAGCACTTGCTCAGACGCACTATCGTCGCTGACGGTTCCCCCGGTCTGTTCGGCGGCGATCCCAGCCGCTGCTTCGCTCTCCGGCGCGGCTGCGGGTGGGGCCACGTCGGCGTCGGGCTCGAGCGCCGCCGTGGGAACGGGCTGGGCAGCGGAGGGGGCAAGGTACCCCATCGGCGCGGCGTCCGGCTCGGTGAGCCAATCGGCGGGTTGGGGCGGCATGCCGAAGAGATCGCTGGAGGTCACCAGCAGCAGCAGCGCACCGATCACTATTGCCGCCGCCTGCAGACCGGGCAGCCAACCGGCGCCGCGAGGCGAAGCCCCCAGCGCCGCTGTCGGGTAGCTGGACGGCAGAGCCCCGGCCGACCATGGCTGGTTGCCCACACGCGATCGGCGGCGGGAGGCGCGGGCGTGCTCGTGGCCGAGGCAGAAGGAGCGGCGGGGGGTGTACTGGGGCAACCCCGCCAGCAGCACGACGGTGGTCCGGATCTCGCGCACCTCGCGCTGGCAAGCCGGGCATTCGTGGAGGTGAATGGCGAGCAGCGTCAGCTCGTCCAGGGAGAAATCGCGGTCGACAAAGTCGCTGACGGCGTCGATATCGAGATGGCCGGGGCGATCTGCCGGGTGTTGTTCAGTCATCCACAGGTTCCGTCTTTGGGGCGCCGAGCGTCGCCGCCCCGTCCCTCGCGTCTTCTCCCTCTAAACGGAGGTAGCGCTCGAACAGTTCCCGCGCCGGCGCGTCGTCGGCCAGCGCCTGCCGGATCTTGGCGCGGGCGCGGCTGAGACGCGACTTGACGGTGCCCAGCGCGATCCCCATGGTATCGGCCACCTCGTGGTAATCGAGGCCCTGCACATCGACCAGGAGCACGACCATGCGCTGGTCGTCTGGCAGGGCGGTCAGGGCACGCTCCAGGTAGATGGACAGTTCGCGGCGCAGGGCGTGGGCGTCGGGCGACTCGTCGCCCTGGCCGCCGCTGGTCCAGATCGGCTCGATCTCGACGATCTCGGCCTCCAGCGACCCGGCGGGACGGCGGGCGGAGGCGCGCAGCATGTCGTAGGCGCGGTTGGTGGCGATCTTGTAGAGCCAGGAGCGAACGGAGCCAGTCTGGAAGGTGCGGATGTTCTGCCAGGCGCGGATGAAGGCGTCCTGGGTGGCGTCCTCGGCCAAGCCGACATCGCGCAGCAAACGGAGCGCCACGTTGAAGACGGGGCGCTCGTGGCGCTGCACAAGGATATTGAAGGCGTCCAGGTCGCCCGCCTGAGCGGCGCGGACCAGCGCCTCGTCGTCGCGGGCGGCGGCCGGGGCGGGCAAATCCCCGCCACTGCCGTCCTCGAGCACCGCCGCGACTCCGGCGCGGCACGCCGGCGCCGTCTGGGGTCCGGGGTGGGCGCAACTGGCGCGGCGCGGCGACGGCGGAACACCAGACCTCCTGACCCCGAGCGGGGCGATCCTTCGCTACGGCTCCAGGGTGACCTTCTCCAGCACAGCCGGGTTCGCCACCGTGCGCGGGCGCTTGCCACGCAGCACCTGCAGCGCCTCCAGCAACGTTTCCCGCCGCACCACGTCGACCGAGCGCTCCGAGTAGTAGGCCGAGTGCGGGGTGAGGATCACATTCGGCATCCGGTAGAACGGCGCGTCGGCCGGCAGCGGCTCGGGATCGACGACATCGAGCGCGGCCCCGGCAAGCATTCCTTCTTCCAACGCACGAGCGAGCGCCGGGAGGTCGATGATCGGGCCGCGGGCGGTGTTGACAAGCACGGCGGTCGGTTTCATCAGCGCCAGCGTTTCGGCATTGATGAGTCCGCGCGTCTCCGGCGTCAGCGGCGCGTGGATGGTACACGATGTCGGAACGCTTGCAGGAGTTCCTCCAGGGTGACCGGCTCCACCCCGGCGGCGACCATCACCTCGGGATCGATGAACGGGTCGGCGGCGAGGATGGTGAGGTTGAACGGCTTGGCGCGGGCGGCGACGGCCTGACCGATGCGGCCGAAGCCGACGATGCCGAGCGTCTGCTCCCGCAGGGGCTGGACGGGGCCGAGCAGGATACGGCGCGTGGCTGGTCCGTGCTCGACCCAGGCGCCTTCGCGCAACGCGCGATCCTGCTCGACGATGCGGCGGTTGAGAGCCAGGATCATCGACGCGGCGTGGTCGGCCACTTCCGAGGTGCAATAGCCGGGGTAGTGGGTGACCACGATGCCGGCGTCGGCCGCGGCGTCGAGATCGACGTTATCCAGTCCCACGCCGTAGCGCGAGATGACCTTCACCCGCGGGATGCTCTCCAGCACGCGGCGGGATACCACCTCGCGGGTGCTGACGAGCAGCGCATCGGCATCCTGAGCGGCGCGGATGAGGTCGTCCTCGCTGACGCTGGCGCGGCTGAGGAGCCGCACGTCGATGTCAGTGACCTCCGCCACCAGCGCCTGCTCCAGCTCGAGCCCCCAGGTCTCGTTGCCGTAGCGGTCGGAGGTGACGATCACGGTGAACTGGTTGTGGTTCGGGTCCTGGTTCTGGCCCTGATCCGTGGCGGCGCGGGCTGAAGGCATCGTCGTGGCCATGCGCGTCTGATTTCCCCTTGCTGATAATTGCCAGGATTGCCCGATCATACGCGGATCGGCCCGGCAGCGGATCACTATCGGTACTATCGCACAGGGGAACGAGGGGGATGGGGAGATGGGGTGATAGGGTCAAACGGTGAAAGGGAGCGCACGACTCGCAAGACTTCTCGCCACGACATGCTTGACCCATAGTTGCACTCGACAGTGGCGGGCTGCAGAATGCTGTTCACCTGCGACCTGTAAGGGCGATTGGCGGACCGGCGGAGGGAACCTCATGGCCGATGTGTCCGGGCACTACGTTTGGCACGCCACCGATGCCTACGAGGCCTATGTGGGGCGATGGACTCGCCCCCTGGCTGAGGCATTCCTCGCCTGGTTCGCGGTCCCCATGGGGCGCCGCTGGTTGGACGTCGGCTGCGGCACCGGCGCCTTGACCGAAGCCATCCTCGCCGCAACCGACCCGATCGCGGTCTTGGGCATCGATCCTTCGCCCGAATTCCTCGGCGTCGCGCAACGCCGCGTCGCCGATCCGCGTGCCCGCTTCGAGGTTGGCGATGCGCGCGCCCTCCCGGCGGCGAGCGACGGCTACGACGCGGTGGTCGCCGGGCTCGTCCTCAACTTCATCCCGGATCCAGCCCCCGCGGTCGCCGAGATGGTGCGCGCCGCCCGTCCCGACGGCGCGGTCGGCGCCTACGTCTGGGACTACCGCGGCGAGATGCAACGCATGCGGTATTTCTGGGCAGCGGTCGCGGCGACGGACGCCGAAGCCGCGTCTCTCGATCCGCGTCCGCACTTCCACACCTGCGAGCCCGAGCCGCTGGCGGACCTGTTTCGGGCGGCCGGACTGGGTGACGTGGCGGTCGGCGCCATCGACCTGCCGATGGCGTTTCGGGACCTCGACGACTTCTGGCTGCCACACACCATGCCAGGGGCGGCCGCCGGTCAGCGCTACGCGTCTGGACTCGACGACGATCGGAAGGCCGTGCTCCGAGAGCAATTGCGGGCCACGCTTCCCATTGCCGCTGATGGCTCGCTGCACTTGATGGACAGGGCATGGGCCGTGCGGGGCACGAAGCGAACAGCCTGAGGGATTAGAGGTTCGGTGTATCGCATGTCGGCTGCACGCGACAGCTAGCCCGCGGTTCCCCCGCGTCTGCCGCGGAGTGAGCACGAATTTCTGCCAGCAATGCTGCACGTTTGTGTCAGAGCTGTCGTGGCGCGGGGTGTCTCGCAGCAGTACTCCCAGTGACCCACTGATCCCAGCACCCACGCAAAAAACAGCCCCGACGAGACTGATCCCCGCACGGTTCCCCACGACTGGGCGCTGAGCCGCATCGACGCCCCGCAACGGACGCGGCCTTGCTACCTGGTCCCGTCGGCGGCTCGTGTGACCGGCGTACCCCGCGATTCGCCGG
Organism: uncultured Chloroflexia bacterium; assembly: GCA_963762985.1. Lineage (GTDB taxonomy): Bacteria > Chloroflexota > Chloroflexia > Thermomicrobiales > UBA6265 > JACCXM01. Next base: position 531,524 of record CAVXMK010000014.1, on the reverse strand, counting down.
CCGTCGGTTACCGCTTCCGGTGGGGAGCCGGTGCTTCGACCGGGCTCCTCGGGACTGTACGTACACTCTATACGAACACCACGCGTGTGTCAAGCCCCCTGCGGCTCTTGACCGCTGGGGCCAGCGGCGTATGCTGGGCGAGAAAGGCGCCAGCCATGGAACTCCTCGAACGCGACACCGACCTCCAGGGGCTCGAGCACCACCTCCGTCAGGCGGCGTTGGGTCATGGCCGCATCGTCTTTGTGGCCGGCGAGGCGGGGGTTGGCAAGACGGCGCTCGCCGAGGCGTTCTGCCGCCGCATCGCCGAGTCCACCCCGATTCTGCGCATGTCGTGCGATGCGCTCTCCACGCCTGGGCCGCTCGGCCCGCTGCGCGACCTCGGTTCCGCGCTCGGCATCTTTGCCGACGGCTATCCGTTCGATCGCGATGGCCGCGACCGGTTGTTCCGCGCCGTGCTGGAGGCCCTCACCGCCGGGGAGCGGCCGACGGTCGTCGTGGCGGAGGATGCGCACTGGGCCGACGGCGCAACGGTCGAGCTGCTGCGCTTCCTGGGGCGGCGCATCGGGGAGCACGCGCTCCTCCTTCTCGTCACCTACCGCGACGACGAGACCGGTCCCAACCACCCGCTGCGGCTCCTCCTGGGAGATCTGGCGACCGCGGCGTCCGTCCACCGCCTCGGCGTGCTCCCCCTTTCGGAGGAGGCCGTCCGCCGGCTGGCGGCCGGAAGCGAGCGCGACCCGGTTGCCCTGCACCGGCTGACCGGGGGGAACCCGTTTTTCCTGACCGAGGTGCTGGCCGGCGAGGGGCTGAGCGTGCCGGACTCGGTCGGGGATGCCGTCCTGGCCCGCGCGGCGCGCCTCTCCCCCGAGGCGCGGGCGGTCCTCGACGTGGCCGCGACGATCGGCGCCTCGATCGATGTCGACCTCCTGCTGGACGTGGCCGGTCCGGTCCTGGACGAGATCGATGCGTGCATCTCCGGTGGACTGCTGCGGGCCGCCGGCGACGGGCTGGCCTTCCGCCACGATCTGGTCCGCGATGCGATCTTGGCGGCCATCGCGCCGCCGCGCCGCCGCCTGCTGCACGCGCGCGTCCTGGGGACGCTGCTGGAAGCTGACGTGCCGCGGCGCGACCTGGCGCTGCTGGCGCACCACGCCGAGGCGGCGGGCGATCGGGAGGCGACCCTGGAGTTCGCGACCGCCGCCGCCGAAGAGGCGGCCAAGCTCAACGCCCACCGCGAAGCGGCGGCGCAGTACGCCCGCGCGCTGCGCGTCGCCGACCGGTTGCCGGAAGCGGAGCGCGCGCGTCTCTTTGAGGGGCGCTCCGTTGCCTGCTACATGAGCGGTCAAGGTGAGGAGGCCATCGTGGCGCGCCAGGCGGCCCTCGCCATCTGGCGCGGCCTGGGCGATCCACTCAAAGTCGGTGAGAACCTGCGCTGGCTATCCCGTTTCAACTGGTTCGAAGGCCGCGGCGTCGCAGCGGAGAATGCGGCGACCGCCGCACTGGAGGTGCTGGAGACGTTGCCGCCCGGACCTGAGCTGGCGATGGCGTACAGCAATCTGGCCCATTTACGCATGCTCGCCCAGGATCTGGAGGGAACGCTCCTGTGGGGTCAGCGAGCGATGGCGCTCGCTGAGCAGCTTGGGGAAACCGAGACGCTCGTTCACGCGCTGGCCAACGTCGGTTCGGCGCGTGACTTCGCCGAAGGCGGCCAGGGAAACGAGGATCTGACCCGGAGTCTGCAACTGGCCCTCGCCGGTGGGCTCGTCGACCATGCCGGCCGAGCATTGACCAACCTGGCCTGGGATGCGCTGTGGGCGATGCGGCTCGACGAGGCCGATCACCGGCTCGCGGCCGCCATCGCCTACGCGACCGAGCACGACCTCGACACCTACCGGTGGTACCTGCTGGCCACGCGGGCGGCGCTCCGTGTCCGCCAAGGCTCCTGGGACGAGGCGGAACCCGAGCTCCGCCACCTGCTCCGCCAGCCCATGCTCTCGCCGCTGGTGCGGATCGTGGCGCTGACGGCGCTGGGGCTGATGTCCGTGCGTCGTGGCCGTCCCGAGGGCGCGGATGCGCTCGATGAAGCGCTGGTGTTGGCCGAGCACACCGGGCAACTGAGGCGCCTGGGACCGGTCCACGCCGCGCGTGCCGAGGCGGCGTTGCTGGCGGGCGACCTTGCGCGCGCCCGCGCCGAATCGCTGGCGGTACGAGACCTCGTCTTCACCCGCGGGAATCGTTGGCAGCGCGGCGAGCTGGCGTGGTTGCTGTGGCAGACCGGCGTCGACATACCGCGCGACGACCTCGCCGAGCCATATGCCCTGCAGATCGCTGGCGACCATGGCGGGGCGGCCGCGGCGTGGCGGGAGCTCGGGTGCCCCTACGAGGACGCGCGCGCCCTGGCCGAAAGCGATGATCCCGTTCTGGCTCGTCAGGCGCTCTCCACCTTCGAGGCGCTGGGCGCCACGCCGGCCATCGCGCGGGCGCAGCGTCGCCTGCGCGCGCTCGGGGTGCGCGATCTGCCGCCGGTGCGGCGAGGACCGCGCGCCGCGACCCGCGCCCATCCGGCCGGGTTGACGCGGCGCGAGGCCGAAGTGCTCGCGCTGCTGGCGGAGGGGGTGTCCACCACCGATATCGCCGAGCAGCTCTACCTCGCGCCGAAAACCGTCCGCCATCACGTCTCGGCCATCCTCGCCAAACTCGGTGTCGAGACCCGGTTGGAAGCGGTCCGCGCCGCCGCGAAACTTGGGCTCATCCCCTCCTAAACCGGGCCATCGCGCCGCAAGAAACTCGGGCAGATGGCCGATGTTTCGGTCTCGCTCGAATCGTACCTTCGTGGCGAGCGAGAGATCGAGTTCGCTCGCAGAGACGGGGGCGACCCGGCGCGGGGACGAACGCTTGCCGCATCAGGCGTTTCGCACCACGGCGGGCGCCCCTATCGCGGCGCGTGTCCCACGGCGTGCACGACACCGGCGTTCTCGGGACACTCGGACCGTAGGAAGGTGATTCCGGCACCAATGTCCAACACCGCATTCGCAATCACGGCGCTATCAAGCGAGCGGGAGATGGTCTTCAGTGAGAAGCGTATGGAGCGCCTTCGCCAGTTGGAGGAACTGGATACCCAGGCGCGCAGGGCGGGACAACCGGCCCGCTTCGTCCTGCTGCGCGGCTTCCGGCGGCTGACCGCTGCCGTGCTGCGCGGCGGCTGGCTGCAAACGGCGCGTCGTCACGCCGTTGACGTTGGCGAGCCCGTTGCCCTTGGCGCCGAGCGGGCCGGCACGTGAAGCACTGGGGCGCACCTCGGACCCGACCCGAGATGGGGGTTGTATGGCGATATTTGGGCTGGATCGATTGGAGGGAAGAACGTGGATTACACGCTGTTCAACATCATCGGCTATGTCGTTTCCTGGCTGCTCCTGGGTGCCCTGGCCAGCCGATATGGGATCGACTCAGGCACGGACGATAAGCGGTCGAACGGGTGAATCGCCAGACCTGCCACTCCTGACCTTCGCTGTTCGAGTTCGTGATGGCAGCCAGCGTGCAAGACAGTCGACATGTCGCAACCGGTTGGCGCCGGGCCAGGCGCCGCCGTGAGAGATCGCTCAGCGTCGTGGTCAGGACTGGCAGGCGTGAGGACGTGCGGGCGTACTTCCTCTTGACCATATCCGTAGCGGGCCTATGCTGGTATCGAGGAATTGCCAGCCATGGACCTGCTCGAGCGCGAACTGCACCTGGCCCACCTCGAGGAGCATCGGCGCCTTGCCGCCGCCGGGCAGGGACGGGTTGTTCTCATCGGGGGGGAGGCGGGCGTCGGCAAGACCTCGCTTGTCGACGTCTTTGCCCTTCGCGCTGCCGCGGCTGCCGGGGTGCTGCGCATGTCGTGCGACGCGCTCTCCACGCCGAGTCCGCTTGGCTCTGCCCGCGACCTTGCTCCCGCCCTCGGGCTTGCCGTCGAGCGGATGCCGATGGACGGCGGCGATCGAGATCGGCTGTTCCGGGCGATGCTGGATGCCTTCTCCGCGCGGGCGGAGCCGACCGTCGTCATCGGTGAAGACGCCCACTGGGCGGACGGCGCCTCCCTGGAGCTCCTCCGATTCCTCTCGCGGCGCATTGGCGAACTGCCCGTTCTCCTCGTCGTCACCTACCGCAACGATGAGATTGGCCCCGAGCATCCCCTGCGCCTGGTCCTGGGCGACCTGGCCACCTCTTCCACGGTGCATCGCCTGGCGTTGCTGCCACTCTCGGAAGCGGCCGTCGGGCAGATGGCGGCCGACAGCGGGCGCGATGCAGCGGACCTGCATCGGCTGACCGGGGGCAACCCCTTTTTCCTGACCGAAGTGCTCTCCTCCGTCGGTGCGGCGGTGCCGGCCACGGTCAGCGATGCCGTCCTGGCCCGTGCCGCGCGGCTCTCCCCGGAGGCGCGGGCAGTCCTCGACGTGGCCGCGGTCATTGGCTCCGCCATCGAATCCCAGTTTCTGCTGGCCGTCGCCGGTCCGGTCCTCGACGAAACCGATGAATGCATTGCTGTTGGTCTGTTGCGCGGGGCCGGCGACGGGTTGGTCTTTCGCCACGCTCTGGTGCGCGAGGCGATTCTGGCGGGCATCGCCCCGCCCCGTCGCCGGCTGCTGCACGCCCGCGTGCTGGCCGCGCTGCAGGAGATGCCCGATGCAGCTCAGGAGTTGGCCCTGCTGGCCCACCACGCCGAGGCGGCGGGTGATCGGCAGGCGACCTTGACGTACGCGACCGCCGCCGCCGAGCAGGCCACGGCGCTGCACGCCCCCCGCGAGGCGGCCGCGCAGTACGCGCGGGCGCTGCGTTTCGCCGATGGTCTACCCGTGATTGAGCGGACTCGCTTGCTCGAAGGCCGATCGGTAGCGTGCTACCTGAGCGGTCAAGGCGAGGAGGCGATTGCGGTGCGACAGGAGGCTCTGGACATCTGGCGCTCGCGGAACGACCGGCTCAAGCAGGGAGAATGCCTGCGCTGGTTGACACGCTTTTACTGGGTGGAAGGACGCGGCGCCGAGGCGGCAGCGGCGGCGTTTGCCGCGCTGGAGGTACTGGAAACCCTGCCGCCGGGGCCGGAACTGGCCATGGCCTACAGCATCGTCGCCCAATTGCGGATGCTCGATCACGATCTCGACGAAACGCTGCGTTGGGGCAATCGCGCCATAGATCTCGCCGAGCAGTTCGGAGCATCCGACACGCTTGTCCATGCGCTGGCGAATGTGGGCGCCGCCCACTACTACGCTGGCGATGATCTCGGACTGGAGCAGTTACAGCGAAGCCTGGAACTCGCCCTCGCCGGTGAGTTCATCGACCACGCCGGCCGGGCATTGCTCCTCCTGGCCTGGCTGACGCTGGTGGCGAAGCAGCTCGACGAGGCCGACCGCTGGCTGACCGAGGGCACTGCCTTCGCCATCGACCACGATCTCGACTACTACCGTTCATATCTCCTGGCGACGCGGGCAGCCCTGCGAATTCTCCGAGGCGACTGGAACGTGGCGGAGGCGGAGATTCGGCAATTGCTCGCGCAACCGATGCTGTCCCCTGTAAGCCGGATCGTGGCGCTGACGCCGTTGGGGCAAGTGCTCGCCCGGCGCGGCGATCCCGAGGCCGGGACGGTACTCGACGAGGCGCTGGCCCTGGCCGAACGCACCAGTCAGCTCATGCGCGTGGAACCGGTCCGCGCGGCGCAGGCCGAGGCGGCGCTCCTCGAAGGCGACGTGACGCGGGCGCGGGCCGAGGCACTGGCCGCACGCGATTCGGTCTTCGCCCATGGCGGTCGCTGGATGCGGGGCGAGATCGCGTGGTTGCTGTGGCAATGCGGCGACCGAGATCTCCCGCGCGACGGTCTTGCCCCGCCGTTCGCTCTCCAGATTGCCGGCGACTTCGCGGCCGCGGCGGCGGCCTGGCAAGAACTCGGGTGTCCGTACGAGGAGGCGCGGGCGCTGGCCGAGAGCGAGGAGCCGGTCCTGGTGCGGCGCGCGATCGACGGCTTTGAGGCACTCGGGGCAAAGCCGGCCACGGCGCACGCGTTGCGGCGCCTGCGCGCCCTCGGCGTGCGGGATGTGCCGGCCGTGCGGCGCGGGCCGCGGGCCTCGACGCGGGCCAATCCGGCCGGGCTGACCCGGCGCGAGGTCGAGGTGCTGGTGCTCATGTCGGACGGGCTGCGCAACGCCGACATCGCCGAGCGGCTTTACCTCGCTCCCAAGACCGTGCGCCACCACGTCTCCTCCATTTTCGGCAAGCTCGGCATCGAAACGCGCACGGAAGCGGCCCGCGCCGCGGCGAAACTCGGGCTCATCCCCTCCTAAACCGGGCCATTACCCAGCGCAAGATCGGACACGCGGCCGATGTGGCGGCGGGCTCCGGACCATACCTTGGTGGCATGCGAGACAGGTCGTCCGCACGCTACGGAAGGAGTGATCCGGATGCCCGCGAAGACCAAGACGGCCGCGCATCTGGTGGCCGAGGCCAAGTCGCACGTGGCGAGCCTCTCACCAGGAGAGGTGGCGGACGAGCTGCGGCGCGGCGAGGCGCTGCTCGTCGACATCGGCGAGGCGGAGGAGCGGATGGCGCACGGCAGCATCCTCGGGGCCATCCACGTGCCGCGGGGGATGCTGGAGTTCGCCGCCGACCCAACCAGCGCCTACTTCCGGCCGGAGTTCGACCCCGAACGGCGGACGATTCTGTTCTGCGCTTCGGGTGGCCGCTCCGCGTTGGCGGCCGAGGCGTTGCAGACACTCGGCTACGCCGGTGCGGCCTACCTCGAAGGTGGGCTGACGGCGTGGCAGGAGGCCGGGCTCTCCGTCGAGACCGAGTCGTAGCAACTCAGCATCTGGCGATTGAACCGCATTCGCCGCCGGAACGACGTGCCTACTGGCGTGGAATGTGTCGCGCCGGCCAGGCCGAATTGGGTGATACGTGAGGACAACCATGGACCAGATCCGCGTCGCTGTCGCGGCCAAATCCCTGACCAGCGCCCCTTCCCGCCGCGACGTGCTGCGTGGGCTGGCCGGGGCTGTGCTTGGAGTGGGCGCCGCCAGGTTGCCCAGCGTCGCGGTGGCCAAAAAGAAGCGCAAGAAGAAGCCGAACAAGCCGAAAGCGCCGAAGCCGAACGCCTACGGCTGCCTGAATGTCGGCGCCGCCTGCAACAACGCCGACCAATGCTGCTCCGGGGTGTGCGAGGGCAAAACATGCCGCGCCCACCACGCGGGCATTTGCCAGGTGGACTACGACCTGTGCTCCACGGGGGCAGCCCATGTCTGCAACATCGTCAGCGAAGAGACCTCCTGCGCTTGCGTGTTGACCACCGGCGACGCTCCCTTCTGCGGCGACTTCAGCGAAGGCACGACCTGCCAGGAATGCGACAAGGACACCGACTGCGAGGAAGCGTTCGGAGCGGGGGCGGCATGCGTCGTCCTGGAGGGCATCTGCGCCAGCTCGTGCCCCGAAACAGGCAATACCGCCTGCGTTGCGCCGTGCCCCAACCCGGCCAAGTGAGGAGCGACCGTGGACGAGAACCACAAAGCTGCCGTGATGCACATGTTGACCACCTTGCCATCCCGCCGTCATCTGCTGCGCGGTCTCGCCGGGGCCGGTCTCGGTATTGGCGTGGCGCGTCCGCCCCACATCGCGGTGGCGGAAAAGAAGCGCAAGCGCAAGCCGAAGAAACCCAAGCCAAACGCGTTTGGCTGCCTGAATGTGGGGAAACCCTGCAAGAACGCCGCGCAGTGCTGCTCGAGCATCTGCGAGCGGAAGCAGTGCCGCGCCCACGACGCCGGATCCTGCGCGACCGGCAAGCACCCTGCGAGTTGCGGCGGCGCATCGAACGTCGCCTGCACGAGCAGCCTCGGGAAGGCGGGGGTCTGCGCCACGACGACCGGCAACGCCGGGTACTGCATCGTCAGCGGCGAGTGTTTCGCCTGCTCGACCGACGCCGAGTGCCAGGCCGCGAAGAACGGCAAGTACGGACCCGGCGCGGCCTGTATCCGCTGCGGGGGTGAGTGCGCAACCAGCGGGGGCACGGCCTGCGTCGGCCCCGACGTGATCGCTGTCCCGGTTTGACCGTGGCCAACCGCGCCACGCCAGGGGCTGCCTGGTGAGGAGTCATGCGACGAATGGAGGATTTCATGAACATCAAGACGTTCGACGCCAAGGTGCGGCAGGCGGGCGCGTTGTCTCGCCGCGGATCGTTCCGCGCGGTGGGCGGCGCGGCGTTGATCGCGGGCCTGGCCGCCCCGGCGACGACCCGCGCCGACAAGACCAGCAAGAACGGGCGGAAGCGATGCCAGCGGCAGCGGGGGCAGTGCCGTGCCGTCCTGGAGACGTTCTGCGAGCCGAAGGCCGATCCGGAGACCTGTGCGGAAGGGGTGTTCCCGTGCTGCGAGCACTTCGCGCGGTGCGACGCGGGGGCGGGGATCGCCTGCCTTTTCGATGCCATCCTGGAGTGATCCCGCGGACGAGGAGCAAATCATGAACCACCACGGCGTGACTGCCATGACGCGGTCGTTGACGAGCATTCCCTCCCGCCGCGATGTGCTGCGTGGTCTGGCCGGGGCCGGCGTGGGGCTGAGCGTGGCGCGGTTTCCCAGCGGCGCCGCAGCGGTGAAAGGGAGGAAGAAGGAACGAAAGCCGAAGCCGAATGTGTTCGGCTGCCTCAACGTCGGCGATCCCTGCAAACGCGCCGACCAGTGCTGCTCCGGCATCTGTGCAGGGAGGAAACGACGGCGGAAGTGCCGTGCGCACGACACGGGCGGTTGCCGGGCCGGGAGCCAGCCAATTAGCTGCAACGGCACGGACATCGTCTGCACCACGAGCACCGGCAATCCCGAAGGGGTGTGCACAACGACGACCGGGAATGGCGGGTACTGCGTTTACAGCGGCGCCTGTTACCCGTGCCGCAAGGACGCGGAGTGCCAGGAACTCTGCGGACCGCAGGGCGCCTGCCTTCTCTGCAACGACTGCCCGGATACCGGCGGCACGTCCTGCGGTAGTTCCGACAACAACGGGTGCAACTTTCCGTCGGGCGAATCACTCGCCATTGCGCCGCAACGCACGAGATGAAAGGAGGACGCCGCAGCACGAACCAGAGCACTGAAGCACGACGGCACGAGACGACATGGAGGGACGCATGCCCGAAGGAGGCAATCTCATCATCGACGGTCCATCGCGGCCCGAGCGCCGCAAGGTAGAACGGACCCAGTTCGCCTACGTGACCTGGCGCGACCACCTGGCCGCGCCAGGCAGCCGGTTCGCGCCGGATGGGGCGGAGCCCACACGACCCGCCCGCATCGATGCCGCGAGTCGACAGGGTGATGCCGCCATCCCGGAACGGCGCGCGGCCTGACGGGAACTCTTCTGCTTTTCGCTACTCGACAGCGCACGAAAGGAAAAACGCCATGCGCGAACGAGATACCCAATCGTCCACCAAGCGGATGCTGCCAAACCGGCGCCGGGTGCTCCAATCCGGCGGGGTGCTGGCCGGTGCCGCGGCCCTGCTGGGCGGCGCGCGATCCGTCTATGCCCACGACGACACGACGTCGACTCTCGATGCAAGGAGCAATTTCATGCCCACATGGAGACCCGACCCGACCTTCTACCCCTCGCCACGCTCGGCCATGCAGGCGCCCGCGGAAACGCTGGCCTACGTGGTGCGGGTCAACCCCACCGGCGATGAGCGGCCGGATGCCATCACGGTTGTCGACGTCGATCCGACCTCCGGCTCCTACGGCACGATCGTGGGCGAGGTCGAGATGACCAACGCCGGCGACGAGCTGCACCACACTGGCTGGAACGCCTGCTCCTCAATGCTGTGCCCGAACGCGGCGCACCCGCACGTTGAGCGGCGCTACCTGATCGCGCCGGGACTCGCCTCCTCGCGCCTCTACGTCATCGATACCAAACCCGACCCCACCAAGCCGACCATCGTCAAGACGATCGAACCGGAAGAGGTGGCGGAAAAGGCCGGTTACGCCGTGGGGCACACCGTCCATTGCGGGCCGGACGGCATCTACGTCAGCGCCCTCGGCGCGCCCGACGGCGAGGGACCGGGCGGCATCTTCATGCTCGATCACGACACCTTCGACGTGCTGGGGCGCTGGGAGATCGATCGCGGCGACCAGTACCTGCACTACGACTTCTGGTGGCATCTCGGCTACGACACGCTGGTGTCCAGCGAATGGGGCACCCCGAACATGGTGAAAACCGGCGTGCAACCCGAACTGCTGCTCGACGGGCAGTACGGACACCGGCTGAACTTCTGGGACCTGAAGGAACGGCGCCATGTCCAGGCCGTGGATCTGGGCAAGGAGCACCAGATCGCGCTGGAGCTGCGCCCGGCGCACGACCCGACCAAGGCGTATGGCTTCGTCAACTCGGTGGTGAGTCTGACCGACCTCTCCTCCTCGATCTTCCTGTGGCGGCGCCAGGACGGGGCCAACGGGGCCAAGGACGCCTGGGAAGTGCAGAAGGTGATCACCATCCCCGCCGAGCCGGCGGACGAGGCGTTGCTGCCGCCGGCGCTCAAGCCGTTCGGGGCGGTGCCGCCGCTGGTGACCGACATCGAGCTGAGCGTAGACGACCGGTTCCTCTATGTCTCGTGCTGGGGCACCGGCGAGTTGAAGCAATTCGACGTTTCGGACCCGGAAAACCCGGTTGAGGTGGGTTCCGTGCGTATCGGCGGTATCGTCGATCGCGCCGCGCACCCGGCGTCCGCGGGAGCGCTCAATGGCGGGCCGCAGATGGTGGAGGTGAGCCGGGATGGGCGGCGGGTCTACGTGACCAACTCGCTGTACCTGCCCTGGGACGCCCAGTTCTACCCGGACGGCATCCAGGGCTGGATGATCAAGCTCGACGCCGACCCCGAGGGCGGAATGAATCTCGATCCCGAGTTCTTCCTCGACTTCGGCGACCAGCGGCCACACCAGGTGCGGTTGCAGGGTGGGGACGCCTCGACCGATTCGTACTGTTTTCCGTAGAACCCTCATCCCCCTGCCCCCCTCGCCCATCGCGATGGGCGAGGGGGATTCGCCCCTCTCCCTGCGCACAGGGCCGGGTGCCCTCTGGGCGGCGGTTGCGGTGAGAGTCGTCCAAAGGAGATCGATCATGCCAGAGATGCATGTGGTCTGGCCCTGGGTGTCGCTGGCGGCGCTGGGGGCGTTTCATGGGCTCAATCCAGGGATGGGTTGGCTCTTTGCGGTCGCGCTGGGATTGCAGGAGCGGCGGCTGGGGGCGGTGACGGCGGCGTTGGGACCGATCGCGATCGGGCATGCCCTGGCCGTCGCCATCGCGGCGGTTGCGGTCGGGCTCCTCGGAGTGGTGATCCCGCAGCGGCTGCTGCTGGCGATGGGTGGGGCGGTGCTGCTGGGGTTTGCCGCCTACAAGGTGGCCACGCGCTTTCGCCACCCGCGCTGGGTGGGGATGCGGGTCGGGCCGCGCGACCTGGTGCTGTGGTCGTTCCTGATGGCCTCGGCGCACGGTGCGGGGCTGATGCTGGCGCCGGTGCTGGTGGCGTTGCGGGGCGAGGGCGTGCCGGGCGCGATGGCGCAGTCCGGACACGCCGGGCACGCGGGACACATGGATCTCGGGCTGTCAGCCGCGGGCGATGCTCTGGTCCCGACGCTGGCGGCGGTGGGAGTCCATTCGGCGGCGATGCTGGCCGTGGCGGGGGTGGTGGCGGTCGTCGTCTACCAGAAGGTGGGCGTCGAGGTGCTGCGCCGCGCCTGGGTCAACCTCGATCTGGTCTGGGTTGGGGTGTTGGCGGTCACCGGCGGCATTGCTCTGGCGCTGGGGCTGGGGCCCTTCCTAATTAGCTGAGAGCGAGGAGAATCCAGTGGATCAGACTCGCTTCGCCGTCATGACCCGGTCGTTGCGCGGGATGCCCTCCCGCCGTCATCTGCTGCGCGGTCTCGTCGCGGCGGGGTGCGGACTCGGCGGTCTGCGGCTGCCGAATGTCGCAGGAGCCAGGAAGACACGCACGAGGGAGAAGCCGCGGCGCAATCCATTTGGCTGTGTGAATGTAGGCAAACCCTGTCACGGCAACGATCGGCTGTGTTGCTCCGGCATTTGCCAAGGCAAGAAGCCGAAGAAGGGCAAGCGGGACACGAGCCGCTGCGCCGCGCACGATGCCACGACCTGCCAGGCCGGAGATCAGGATCCGGGCTGCACGGTGGCAGAGCTCGTGTTGTGCACGACCAGCACGGGGTACGCGGGCATCTGCGCCACGACGACCGGCAGCGCCGGGTACTGCCACGCGAGCACCACCTGTTTTGCGTGCGCGGCCGATGCCGAGTGCCAAACAGTCTGCGGCGCCCGCGCCGCCTGCCTGCCCTGTACCGCATGCACGGCGACCGGCGGGACGATGTGCGCCAGCCCGGATGACCTCGGCTGTGCAACCAGTAGGTGATGTCGGCGGCGGCGCCAGGGTCGACTGGCCGACCCCGCCCCGGGCCATCCCACTCTTGTATGGAGGAACACGGTGAGTGAGACAGCGGGCTCTGGCGCTGCGAATGGAAGCCAAGGCGTCGCAACCGGTCGCCCGCGAAGAGCGTTTCGCGGTCTACGGCATCATGGGGCTTCCGTTCGCGTCGGGGCATGTTCTGGCCCTGCGGCGGGTTTCGTCCTCGTCGCTCGGGCCGGACTACACCACCGTGTGGCATCGCGATCCGGCGGGGCGCTGGACATTCTATTCCGACGTCGAACCGCGCCGCTCCTGCGGCCGCTATTTCGGCGGCGCGGTCGAGCGCATGACCCGTGCGGCGACCTCGTTGACCTGGATCGACCCCTGGCGGCTGGCGATCGCGGCGCCGGAGGCGGAGCTTGCCTGGGAAGTGTGGCTGGCGGAGACCCCGGCCACGCGCCTGCTGAACGGTCTTGCCGGCGGTTTGCTTGCCCCGTTGTGGCACTGGCCGCCGATGCTGTCCGCCATGGCGCGGCTGGCTGGCTGGGCGCTCGGTGCAGGGGAGCTGCGGCTCTTCGGCGACGCGCCCAATGGGCAGTTCTTCCGGGCGAACCCGAGGAGGCTCATGGTCGTCGCGAAGAGCCGCGCGCGGATTGGCGGCGTCGATCTGGGCACGCCCGCACCGATCGCGCCGCAAGCTCGGTTGGGCGATTTCCTGATCCCGCAGCGCGGGCTCTTCGTGGTGGGATCGACCGTGTTCGGAAGGCCGCCGCCGCTGTCGGCGCCGGCGGATCACGAACGATTTGACAATCTTCGACGACAGCGATCCGAACGGCGCTTGAGGCCCCTTCCTCCAGGACAGCTCCGCGGCCGCCGATTCTGGCGTCTTCGCGGGCGGCTGGGAGGGGCGCGAGTCAGGGCCAAGGCAACGAAGCGGCAGGGCGGGCGCCCTGGCGCAGAACCAGGCGGCATGAATCGACAGGAGACAAGAATGAACGGTCCGCCGGTCGACACGCTCATCCGTCACGCGGCCAAGGCAATGTCCCGTCGCGGGTCGTTCCGGGTGTTGGGCGGGGCGGCGGTGACCGGCACCCTCGCGGCGCCCGCGGTCGCCCGCGCGGGCAAGGCCGGGAAGAAGGGGCAGTCGCGGTGCAAGAGGCTGCGTGACCACTGCGTCGCCGCCGTTGTGGAGTTTTGCGCTCCGGTCGTGGAACCGCCGTTGTGCGAGGGGATCTACGGATCGTGCTGCGAGCACTTCGCGCGGCGCAACCCGCGGGCAGGCTTCGATTGCCTTCTGATTGGCGACTGATGTGGCACATTGTGACTCCGCGACACCATATATCCGTCCGCGGGCGCGCGACTGGAACGAAATAGCTGATTTCTTCAGGTTAGGAGGTGATTCATCAGTGACTCCTGTCACAGATACGACGCTCTGGGACTCTTGGCGAATGGGACGATTTGCCAAGTGGGGTTGCGGTTGCTAATGTACAGTCGACGCCGTGGTGATTTTGCGTGTCTGGCGGCGGGCGAACGCGGCGCGGCACCCGGGGATGGGGGCCGTCCTGACGCGATCGGCACGGGGCGCCGGGCGCGCGTTAGTGGGGTCGCGCGGGTGTGTGGCCATTCCGGAACGGCGCGAAACCGGAACCGGGGGTCGTGCGTCATGCTCCTTGGAAGGGCTCTGTCGGCCCGCTTCTTGCGGAGTGTGGCGCGTGGGCCCGGCGCCAGCGGTCGCGTCCGGGGGTACCGGGTTCGGTCCGGCGTCGCAGGGGCGCAGAGTGGTCGTCGGCGGTTGATTCGGCGACGGAGTTGGGGAGGTTGGGTTCGGTGAAACTTTCACGGATTGCGGTCGGCTCGGCCGTGACGCTTTCCCTGGTCGGCGGCACGCTGCTGGCCAGCCCGGAAGTGTCGGCGCAGTGCGTCACCGGGTATGACGACAAGGGCAAGGAGATCGTCGAGCCGGTGGCGGTGATGATCACTGGCGGCACGGTCACCAACGAAACGGTTATCGACATTTCCGCCAACGCCGGCACCAGCATCTCGGATGCCAGCGGCGGCAACAACAACCTGGCCACCACGGGCGGCGGCGGCAGCGAAGGCACGGTGGTCGTGTCCTCCGGTAACGGCGGCGTGGCGACCTCGGCGGCCGATGGCGGCGCCATCGGTGTCGGGAACATCAACTCCGGCGGCAACGTCGGCAACGCCATCTCGGTCGGCGACACCACCTGCGCGCCGTACACCCCGCCGGCCCCGGCGCCGGACAAGCCGAAGGACGCGCCGAAGGACGCAGCCGCGCGGCGGTGGCCGCGAGGTTGTGGCCCTGCCGGACACCGGCGTTGGCATTGGTGATGCGTCGGCGCTCTTCGCGCTGATCGCGTCGGCCGGCGCCGCGGCGACCTCTCTGGGGCTGCGCCGCCGCTAATCGCCAGCGAAGTCCCCACCCCGGGCCGCGTTCGCGAGTCGGACGTGAGCGCGGTCCGGATGGCAGGGACGATCCTCGGCACGGTGGGAGCCTATCCTTCGGGGTAGGCTCCTTTCCGTATTCGCCGACAGGATTGCCTACGGGGTGGGTTCCAGGAACGGTGCGAGACTTGCCACGCCGCGACGAGCCGCGCGAACTCGTTACCCCCCCTTCCTCGTAGAATGTCCTGCACCGCCGGCGTGCCGATGCGTGCCGCGCCGGGGCTTGGGGGAAACCGGACGTGGATTTCGTCGTGGTCGGGTTTGGTTTGGGCGCCCTGGGCATTCTGCTCGGGGTGATCCTGGGCGGTCTGGTCGCCGGGCGCTGCGAGCGGGCCGTTGCGCGCACCGCCGATCCCTCCGTTGCCGCCTACGAGCGGGCCAATGCCGCCGAATATCGCGGCGCAGGTCAGGCGTTCCTCGCCGCCGGCGGCGCGGTTGCCCTGGCCACGGTGGGCGGTTTGGCCGGTGCCCTGGACGACCGCACCGGGGCGCTGCTGGTGGCGACCACCGCCACCGTGGCCGCGCTGGGCATCCTTCTCTGGGGATACCTCTACCGCTCCCGGAATCCGATGCCCCCTCGGCCCCGCCGTCACGCCGCCCCCGTGGCTATGACCGACAACCTGGCGACGGATTCCGCTCTGCCAACCGCCTCACCGCCGGTGGCAGGACCCGTGCTGGCCAGGACGAACGACGCGATCGCCCCGGCCGACGACGGGGAGGCGGCCGCAACGCAGTCGGATGAGAGCGACGGGCCTGTCCCATCCGAGTCCATGGCGCCGCTGGCAGGCCCCGCGGCAGACATGACGCCGGACTCCGCCGATGTGGCGTCTGGCGAGACCTGGAAGCAGGATGCGGGATCGGCGGCGAATGGCCTTTCTGCTGACGGCGCGGCCGGCGCCAAAGACGCCAGGATCGTGGCGTTCGTTGGCCGAGGAACCCGGGCAGGCACGGAGAAAGACGCCGACTTTGACACCGAGGATCGGGGCGACGAACTGCAGAAGTAGGGCTGTCAACGGTGTCGCTCAGCAGGAACCAGCCTGCCCCGTCGCCTGGCCCTAAAGGACCAGGCTGCCCCGAACGGGAAGGACCCTGATGGCGGTTGCTAAAATGATGCGGCCACGTACGGTAGCCCATCGGCGAGGAGTGCGTCATGCCCGCCCCGCTGGTCGTCGCCTTGCGCCCGGAGCAGATCGCGGAACTGGAACGGGGGCGCGACCACGATCCCACGCCGCACGTGCGCGAGAAGGCGGCCGCCATCCTGAAGGTGGCCGCCGGCCAGTCGCTGCGCGCCGTGGCCCGGAGCGGGCTGCTGCGCCCGCGGCGGCGCGAGACGGTGGGGCGTGGGTACGCCGCTACCTGGCCGAGGGGCCCGCCGGGTTGCGGGTGCGGCCCGGGCGGGGCCGCAAGCCGGCCTTTTTCCCCCCTGTCGCCGCGCCACGCCGGCACCGCGCTGCGTGAGCTGGTCCGCCGCTCGCCGCGGTTGTGCGGGCTGGCGCGCAGCCGCTGGCGCTTGGCCGACCTGGGTCGGGTCGTGCCCTGGCTGCGGGGCCGCGCCCCCGGCGCGGTCCACCGCATCCTGCGCCGCCTCGGCGTCCGCTACAAGCGCGGCCGGCTCTACCTGCACTCGCCCGACCCGGCCGACGAGGCCAAGCTGGCGGCCGTCACCGCGGCGCAAGCCCTGGCCCGCGCCCACCCGGGGGCGGTCGTGCTGCTGTACCAAGACGAGTTCACCTACCACCGCCGCCCCTCGATCGGCCGGGCCTTCGCCCCAACGCGCGCCGACGCCCCGCGCGCCGCGGCCGGCCTGGGGACCAACAAGCAGCGCCGCGTCGCCGCCTGCCTGGACGCCGCCACCGGGCGGGTCTTCTGCTGGCAGCGCCACCGCTTCGACCGCAAGACGCTGCTGCGCTTTTGCGCCGCGGTGGCGGACGCCCACCCGGACGCCGAGGCGATCTTCCTGGCCCAGGACAACTGGCCGGTCCATTTCCATGCCGATGTGCTGGCGGGCTTGCCGCCCCGGATCGTCCTCCTGCCGCTGCCGACCTACGCCCCCTGGACCAACCCGGTCGAGGACCTGTGGCGCCTCCTCAACGGCGAGGTGCTGCACCAGCACGACTTCGCCGACGACTGGGCCGAGCTCCACGCCGCCGTGGCGACCTGGCTGGACCGCTGGGCCGAGAGCTCGCCGGATCTGCTCCGCCTCGTCGGGCTGTGTCCGGACTAAAATGGAAACCTCCATAAGGGCGCTGGGGGGTGTCGCCGCGCAGGATTCCGAGGAACGTGCAGGGGCCGCTTCTCTACAGCCCAGGGACCGGTTTGTGTTAGCCGAGACCTTAACGCGTCCGCAGTTGAACCGGGCCATTCTGGCGCGGCAGATGCTTTTGGCCCGCGAGGACGTTTCCGCCGTGGCGGCGGTGGAGCGGCTGTGCGGCATGCAGGCGCAAGAGGCGCGGCCGCCGTTCGTCGGGCTCTGGACGCGGCTGGCGCGGTTCGAGCGGGGCGATCTGCACCGGGCGCTGCACGAGCGGGCGGTCGTGCGCGGCACGCTGATGCGCGGCACGCTGCATCTGATGTGCGCCAGCGACTATATCGAGCATCGAATGGCCGTGCTGCCGGTGCTGACCCGCGCGGTCGGTATTCTGGGGGAGCGGGGTGCGGGACTGGAGATCGATGAGGTGCTCCCGGAGGCACGGCGTCTCCTTTCCGAGCGGCCACGCACCTTCTCCGATCTGCGCGCGGCACTGGTCGCGGCGTTTCCCGAGGTCAATGAGCGAGCGCTTGGATTCACGGCGCGAATGCTGCTGCCGCTGCTGATGGTGCCGACGGACGACCGCTGGAGTTTCCCCGCCGATTCGCGATTCGGGCTGGCCGAGGAGTGGCTGGGCGCGCCGTTGGCACGCGACGGCGGCACGGAGGCGCTGGTTCTCCGCTACCTGGCGGCATTCGGACCTGCCACGGTGGCCGACTTCCAGCAATGGTCCGGTCTGCAGGGGATGAAACCGGTGCTGGAGGCGATGCGCCCGCAATTGACGGTGTTCAGGGACGACCGGAAGCGTGAGTTGTTCGACCTGCCCGGCGCGCCGCGGCCGGTGGCCGAAACCCCGGCGCCGGTGCGTTTTCTGCCAGAGTTCGATAATCTGCTCCTGTCGCACGCCGACCGCACCCGCGTGCTGCCGGACGAGTATCGCCGGCTGGTCCTGGGAGCGAAGAATGGCCGTGTCCCGGGCACGTTTCTGGTTGATGGCTTCGTTGCTGGCACCTGGCGCACGGAGCGCAAGAAGGGCGTGGCGACGCTGATGCTTTCGCCATTCGCGGGGTTGGGGAAGGGGACTGCCATCGACCTGGAGGAGCAAGGGGGTGCCCTGTTGCGCTTCCTTGAGCAGGATGCGGCGGATTTCACCGTGAAGTGGACCCCGCACCCTGGGGCAGCGTGAAAGCGGAGACCGAACCGTGACGACCATGCCGGCGGTGGTAAAGACCGCTCGTGGCGAGGGGCATGTGGCGCTGCGGAATATCGCCGCGCCGCGGCCGGGGCCGGGGCAGGTGCTGCTGGCGGTGCGGGCCGCCGGGATTTGCGGCACCGATCTGCACATCTACCACGACGAATACCCGACGCGGCCCCCGGTGGTGCTGGGGCACGAACTGGCGGGGACCGTTGCCGCGGTCGGGGAGGGAGTCGCTGGGGTAGCGCCCGGCGACCGGGTGACGACCGAGACGTACTTTCATCTCTGCGAGACGTGCCGCTTCTGCCGCGGCGGGCAGCCGAATCTGTGTCCGGAGCGCCGCTCCATCGGCTCGGGCGTGAACGGGGGGTTCGCGCCGTACGTCGTGGTGCCGGAGCGGAACATCCACCTTCTGCCGGAGGGGTTGTCCTTCCGGGAGGCGGCGCTCACCGAGCCGCTGGCCTGCGTGGTGCACGGGGCGCTGGAGCTGCCAAAGTTGACGGCGGGGGATGTGGCGGTTGTCGCCGGCCCCGGCGCGATTGGGTTACTCACCTTGCAGGTGGCGCGGGCCGCAGGGGCTTCGGCGATCGTGCTTGGCACCGGTGTGGATCATCGCCGGCTCGATCTGGCGCGGGAGCTGGGGGCGGTGGACGCCATCGATGTCAGTCAGGAGGATCCAGCGCCGATCGTCAAATCCCTGACCGGCGGGTGGGGTGCGGACATCGTGTTCGAGTGCTCTGGAGCGGGTGCGGCGGCGCTAGGGTTGCTGGCGCACGCGCGGCGGGGTGGACAGTACGCTCAGATCGGGTTGTTCGGAAAACCGGTGGCCTGGGATCTGGATCAAGTCTGCCTGAAGGAATTGCGGGTCACCGGTAGCAACGCTTCGGTTCCCTCCGCCTGGCGCACCGCGCTGCGGCTGCTGGGCGAGGGGAGGTTGCAGACCGCGCCGCTGATTTCGGATGTCTTTCCGCTGGCGGGGTGGGAGGAGGCGTTCGCCCGGTTCGAGCGGCGCGACGGCGTGAAGATGCTCCTCGACCCCTGGAATGCTCCCGCGTCGATTCCAGGCTGATGGCCGACCCCAGCGGGCGCGCAACCGAAGGACGAGACCGGCGGCAGCGCGAGGAGAATCCGGCCCTATTGGCGCCAGGAGCTTATCGGGAGGTTCCGGCTCCGGCGCAACTCCGCGCCGCGGTCGAGTGCTTCTGGCTCCGCGATGCCGGCACGGTGGGAAGCGACGGGTTGATCCTCCCCGATGGGTGCGTCGACATCATCTGGGCGGAGGGACTCGATCCTTTCGTCGCTGGCCCGGCGACGCTGCCCGCCGGGGCCGATGTCGACGCGAGCGACGGCATCGTTGGCGTGCGCTTCCGACCGGGGGTCGCGCGCCAGGTACTCGGCATCGATGCCCAGGAGATCCTGAATCGGCGGGTTCCGCTGCGCGACATCTGGTCACGGGATCACGCCGCGCCCTGGGAGGCGGCGATATCCCCGCCGGCGCTCGACGCGCGGCTCGACGCGATCTCGGCGTTGATCGCGGGTCGGCTGGGCATCGCCGAGAAGCCCGATCCACTCATCCGCGATATCGTGGCCTGGATCGCTGCGAATCCTCGCGGACGCGTCGAGGAGATCGCGCGGAACTGCGGGCTCAGCGATCGCCAGTTGCGCCGCCGCTTTGTCCGATCGGTCGGCTACGGTCCGAAAACGCTGCAGCGGGTGTTGCGCATGCAACGCGTGCTCTGGCTGGCGCGCGCCGACGCTCGCGCTCTTCCCAGTCTGGCCCGGCTGGCGCTTGCCGCCGGCTACGCCGATCAGGCACACATGACTCGCGAGTTGGCGACTCTCACCGGTCTGACCCCGCACCAGCTCCTGCTTGACCCGGGTCGTGGTCCGGCGGTGTCCGAATTGTTCAAGACGACCGTTGGCCGAGATGCCATCATGGCGCTCTGAAGGAAAGGAGCACACCGCATGAAGGCTCGGTTGGATATGATCGGGATCGTCGTCGAGGACATGGCGCGATCGCTCGCATTTTACCGCCGGCTCGGGTTGGAAATTCCTGCTGGGGCCGATCGGGAGCCGCACGTGGAGACCATGCTGCCGGGCGGGTTGCGGCTGGCATGGGACACCGTGGAGACAGTTCGTTCGTTCGATCCTGAGTGGGCGGCGCCGAGCGGTAGTCCGCGCGTGGGACTGGCATTTTTGTTCGAGACGCCCGGCGAGGTCGATACCGCATTCGAGACGCTGGTTGCCGATGGGTATGAGGGACACAAGAAGCCCTGGGATGCGTTCTGGGGACAGCGGTACGCGGTGATGCACGATCCGGATGGGAACTCGGTTGACCTGTTCGCGCCACTTGAGGCGAGCTAATGATGAGTTAGCCATTCTGAAGCAACGCGTATACTGCCTCTCCTCGATTTGCCGTTTCACGACGGACTTGAGCCATGCAGACGACGGATCAAGCAACCACAGCCGTACGCTTTCTTCTGGGTGATGAGATCGACATTCCTGAGGTGTTCCGCGAGGAACTTGGAATCGACGATTCGACGCTGCTCGTTTTGACTACCGTCGACGGCGAGTTGCGAATCAAACTGTTCCATTTCAACAAGCACGAAAACCCGTCGGAAAAAGGCTCGCCGGGGCTGCGCGGACTCTATGAGTATTTCGCTCCTGTGCGGGAGGAAATTCTGGCAAGCGGAATAACTCAGGAAGAATTATTCGCCGACATTGATGCGGCCATTGAGGAGGTCCGTGCTGAACGTCGTGCCCGGCTTGAGCGCCGTGCCCGGCGCGGGTGAGGGCCGTTCATCCAAAAGTCGGAGTAAACTGCAGCATTGACGAATCCGCGACATTGAGTTGTCAGTCCAAGGTGTGAGCTATGACCAACGCATCGTCAACAGCGGGCATCGTTCGTCCCCTGCGCGGCGGTAAGGTAGCGATCCCCGAAGTGTTTCGGAAGGAGCTCGGGATCGAAGACGAAACGATGCTGCGGATGACGATCATCGATGGCGAGTTGCGAATCGTGCCCGTTGGCTCGGACGATGAGTCCCAGGGTTCTCCCTGGTTACGCGAACTATATGAGTACTTTGCGCCCGTGCGAGAAGAGATTCTGAGGCGAGGTATCTCCGAAGAAGAGATCAACGCTGACATCGACGCCGCGATCGCTGCGGTTCGGGCCGAGCGGCGCGCTCAGCAGCAGTGAGGGGTGTCTTCGACACTGTTGTTCTGGTTCGCGGCCTTATCAACCCTTTCGGCTGGTGTGGTCGGCTGGTGTTCGATCACTCGGCGGACTACGAAATCATCGTCTCGCCAGCAATTGAGGCCGAGTATGTCGACGTAATCAATCGTCCCGAACTCATTGCCAAGTACCGAGCGGTACATGGCCGCGACCTTTCAACGGTCCGGCAAATCATCGCCAACGCGACAGTTATAGAACCCATCAACGTGCCTACGATCTGCCGCGACCCCGAGGACGACAAGTTCCTGGCTGCCGCATTAGTTGGAAACGCCCGATTCATCGTGAGCGAAGATCTTGATCTCCTCGATCTCGGCAGCTACGAGGGGATTCCAGTCATGAACGCCGAGTCTGTCTTGCGGTCGCATCCTCAACCGAGAAATGCGGGGGAATGAGGTACGGGCGTCGTCACTTCGTCGCGCCAATAATCTCCCGCGCCGCCGTCGCCACGTGCCCCGCCGAAATCCCATACGCCTCGATGAGGTAGTCGTTCGGGGCGGATTCGCCGTAGACGTCCAGCAAGCCCACCCGGCGCATCGGTGTCGGTCGGTGCTCGCCGAGCACCTCGGCGACGGCGCTGCCCAAGCCGCCGATGATCGAGTGATCCTCGGCGGTGACGATGCGGCCGGTGCGCTCGGCGAGGGCGACGATGGCGTCGGTGTCGATCGGTTTGAGGGTGGGGAGGTGGAGGACGCTAGCCGCGATGCCATCGCTTTCCAAGAGATCCGCCGCCTCCAGGACGCGCGTCGTTTGCACGCCGGTGCCGATGAGGCCGACGTCGCCGCCGTCGCGCAGGAGGACGCCGGGGCCGATCTGGTAGCGGTAGTCGTCGGGGAAGATGGTGGGGGAGGGGTCGCGGGTGACGCGCAGGTACATCGGCCCCTCGGTCTCCATCATGGCGCGCATGGCCGAGCGCAGCTCGACGGCGTCGGCGGGGGCGATGGTGACGACACCCGGCATGGCGCGGAAGATGGCGATGTCCTCCACGCTTTGATGGGTCTTGCCGGTCTTGCCGGTGAGGATGCCGGTGTAGCCACCGCACATTTTCACGTTCAGGTGCGGCTGGGCGACGACGATGCGTACCTGATCGAGGGCGCGGTTGGCCATGAAGGCGGCGAAGGTAGAGAGCCAGGGCACGAAGCCGAGGGTGGCCATCCCCGCCGCGACGCCGACCATGTTCTGCTCGGCGATGCCCATCTCGAAAAAGCGATCCGGCACGGCGGCGGCGAAGATGTCGGCGCGGGTGGAGTTCGCCAGGTCGCCATCGAGGACGACCAGGTCGGGGTAGTCCGCGGCGAGGTCGACGAGGGTTTGGCCCCAGACGTCGCGCAGCGCCTCTTGCTTCGCTGCGGCGAGGGGCAAGGGGTCGATGCGCTGCGTGGTCGCGCTGGTCGTCATGCCGCCACCTCATCCCCGATGGCGGCGATCTGGTCGTCGAGCTGAGCCAGGGCGTCGGCGAGCTGCTCGTCGCTCGGCACCTTGGCATGCCAGTTGAAGTCGCTCTCCATATAGGAAACCCCTTTGCCCTTGACGGTGTGGGCCACGATACAGGTCGGCTGGCCCGTATGGGTCTGCGCGGCGTCGAGGGCCTCGCGGATGCTGGCGTGGTCGTGGCCGTCGCACTCCAGGACGTGCCAGCCGAAGGCGCGGAATTTGCCGCCCGGGTCGTCGATGGGGGTGTCGCGGGTGAAGCCGCCGGCTTGGGGCCAGCCGAACTGGGGCAGGCCGTTGTAATCGAGGATGGCGGTGAGATTGTCGAGACGGTAGCGGGCGGCCATGAACGCCGCTTCCCAGATTTGCCCCTCCTGGATTTCGCCGTCGCCGAGCATGACCGAGGTGCGGAAGGGGTAATCTCGAACCTTGGCCCCGAGCGCCATGCCCGCCCCCGGCGAGAGTCCCTGGCCCAACGAACCGGTCGACATTTCCAGTCCCGGCAGGGCGTGCATGTCCGGATGCCCTTGCAACCGGGAGTGGGCGGCGTCGAAGGTCATCAACTCCTCGACCGGGAAAAAGCCGCGCATGGCGAGCACGGTATAGAGCGCGATGGAGGAGTGCCCCTTGCTCAGGATGAAGCGGTCCCGCTGCGGCCAGGCGGGTCGATTGGGGTCGATGTTCATGCGGTCGAAGTAGAGGGCGACCAGCAGATCCGTGGCAGAAAGCGGACCACCCAGGTGGCCGGCGCCGGCGTGGTGGATAGCCTGCACGATCAACTTGCGCGCCTCGGCGCTGGTGCGGCGCAGATCGTCCAGGCTGGGCCGCGATGCTGGTGGGTTGGCGCGCTCCTCGGCGACCGTCATGGTGTTCTCTCCTCACGCGATGGGGCAGGCGTGCCGCATGCGGGGCATTGTATGCGCGGTGGCCTGGCGTGGCATGATCCGCAAAGCAAACGCCAGCGCATCACCAGCCGCGGCGGAGTTGCGGTGGGGTGCGGCGGTCCGAGGACCGAATGAGTGACCCTGCGGCCGATGATGGCGACGTGAGGGCGTCCGCGGCGATACCGGGCACAGGCGACGTGTCCGGTCTCGTCTCGGTGAAGAACGCGGCGGCCCTCCTCGGTGTTCATGAGCGGACGCTCAGGCGGGCCATCGCGCGGGGCGACCTGCCCGCGATCAAGGAGGGCCGCCGGGTCCACATCGCGCTGGAGGCACTCGACCGGTATCGCGCTGGGCGTGGAGGTGGCGCGGACGGAGCACCCTTGATGGATCGCCAAGGGGCAACGCTGGTCGCGCTCCCGGGCGGGACACGGCTCCCAGCGATTCTGCCGGCCCCGCCGATGACGCGGTTTATCGGCCGCGCGGCCGAACTGGAAGCGGCCAGGCGGCTGTTCCAGGAGCCAGTGCGGTTGGTGACGATGGTCGGCCCCGGCGGCATCGGCAAGACCCGCCTGGCAATGGAGCTGGCGACGGCGATCCGCGACGATTTCGCGGACGGCGCCGTCTTCGTCTCGATGGCGCCCTTCCGCACCGCCGATCTCGTCATGCCGGCCCTCGCCACGAGCCTCGGTGTGCGGCAGGGCGCGGCGCAATCGGCGCTCGAGCGAGTCGTCGCTTTCCTACGCGACCGCGACATGCTGCTGGTTCTGGACAACCTCGAGCAGGTCACGGACGCGGCCACGGCGCTGAGCGATCTGGTGGCGGCGTGCCCACGCCTGAAAATGCTCGCCACCAGCCGCGCCCCGTTGCGCATCGCGGGTGAACACCTCTTCGCCGTGCCGCCCCTGGCGCTGCCGCGGGACCAGCCCGCCGCCAACATCCGGCCAGTGTCGCTCGACGCGTTGGCCACGGTCGAGGCCATTGCGCTCTTCGTCGACCGAGCGCGGGCAGTGTCGCCCGGATTCGCGATGACCGCCGCGAACGCCCCCGTGATCGCGACTATCTGCGAGCGGACGGACGGCGTGCCGCTGGCCATCGAACTGGCGGCGGCGCGCACGTCGGTCCTCTCCCTGGCCGATCTGCGGGATCGCATGTCCCACCAGTTGGCAATTCTGCGCGGCGGCCCTCGCGATCGGCCGCCGCGTCTGCGCTCCATGGCCGATGCCATCGGCTGGTCGTACAACCTGCTCTCCTCAGACGAACGGTCGCTCTTGCGCCGGCTCTCCGTCTTCGTCGGCGGCGTTGCCCTGGACGCGGCGGAAGCGGTCGGAGGTCGGAAGTCGGTGGTCGGAGGAACGGCCGAGCGGCCATCTTCCGACTTCCCACTTCCGACATCCGACTCCGTGCTCGACCTGCTCACCGCCCTCGTAGATCAGAGTCTGCTGCAGCGCGCCGCCGGGCCGGGCGGCGCCACCCGCTATGCGATGCTGGAGACGGTGCGGGAGTACGGCCTGGAGCAGCTGGCCGAAAGTGGGGAGGAAGCGGCCGTCCGCGACGCACACGCGGACTGGTGCGTCGCCCTGGCCGAGCAGGCGGACCCGGCCCTGAGCGGCCCCGATCAGGCGGCGTGGTTCGATCGGCTGGAAGCCGAGCACCCAAACATGCGCGCGGCGCTCACCTGGTTGCTGGAGGGACAGGACGCCGCGCGCGGATTGCGGCTGACGACGGCGCTCTCCTGGTTCTGGTCATCCCGGGGCTACCTGCGGGAAGCGCTCGACTGGTTGGGGCGTTTCCTCGCCTTGCCAGTCCCCATCCCGCCACATGCGCGAGCCATGGGCCTGCGCGAGGTCGCAAATACCGCCCAGTGGCAGGGCGATTTCGAGCGAGCGGCGCGATTCGCCGCGGAATCGCTGGCTCTGTTTCGCGAGCACGACGATCAGCGGCGGGTCGGGCATGGGCTGCGCGGGTTGGGCAGCATCGCGATCGATCGCGGGCAGTTGGATGAGGCGGCAGCATTCCTGATCGAAAGCTGGGAGACATTGCAGCCGCTTGCGTCGCCGTGGGATGAGGCGTTCACTGTCTATCTATGGGGACGTCATGCCGCTGCGGATGGCCGCTACGCGGAGGCGGCGGAACGCTTCGCCGAGGCGGCGGACGCCTTCCGGCGGGTCGGCGACCGCGCCTATGTCGCCGGATCCCTCGGCCGACTGGGCGCGGCGTTGCTGGGGCTCGAGGACCACGCGAGCGCCAGGACAGCCTACGCCGAATCGCTGCGATTGGCGCAGGAAATGCACGAACCGAGCTGGGTGGCCTGGGCGCTGATCGGCGCGGCCCATCTGGTCGCGAGCGAGGGCCGCCTGGAAGCGGCCGCTCGGTTGATGGGAGCCGCCCTGGCGATTCGGGAGGCGATAGGCGAGCACAGGTATCCGGACGATGTGGCGCCGACGGTCCACGCCGCGGTCACGAGCGAACGTTTCGCCACGGCCAGGGCACGGGGCGCGGCCCTGTCGCGGGCGCGGATGATCGCGGAAGCATTCGCGGTTTTGGAGACCGGCGGCGCCAAGCACCGGTCGCTCCGCTCGGCCTCGCTGGGCTTGCAGGCCTTGACCGCGCGCGAGCGGGACGTGCTGCGCCTGCTGGTCGAGGGGCTGTCGGACAAGGAGATCGCCGCCGCACTCGGCATCGCCCGCTACACCGCATCCAACCACGTCACGGCCATCCGGGAAAAGCTCGGCGCGCCCTCTCGCGCCGCTGTTGTCGCGATTGCCGTGCGGGAGGGCCTGGTCTGAAACAACAGGCGAGGCCCTTCGTTCCTCAGAGCGCTATGCAGAGTATTCGTGCCTGCGGGCTCGCGGAACATCCCTTTCGGAAGGCGTCCAACCGGATGTCCCGGACGGTGACGACATCGTCTGGGCGTCCTGAAATGGCCGGAGCCATCAGGGCACGACAAAGACGGTGTGTTCTAGCTTCGAGCCAGGGACGGCCGTGAATGTCGTCTCCCCGCTCGACTTGCGGAGCAGCGTTCCCGGGCCGTAACAGCCCGACGCGAAGGCCGGTTGGAAGGAGTTGCTGTCTCCGTTGCCGAGGAAGCGGACGACGAGGGCGTACTGGTCGCCGGCGGCGAGGAGCGCGTCCGTGGCGAAGTGGGCGGTCACCGGCCGCTCGTTGCCTTGGGCAATGGCCGGCAGCGTCACCGTCGCCGCGCCGATCACAGGGGCGGTGGAAATGCCTGCGGCCCTGGTTGAGATCCCGAATCTCGAACACGTGCTGGCCACCGGGACCACTGCGGGCCATGACGTCGACGCGATCGAGCCGTCCCTGGCGCCAAGCGAAGAACTGCTGGCCAAGCTCGTATGCCCGAGTCGAGCCGACCGCGTCGCCGCGGAAGCAGAAGGACGCGACGACCGCGTCGTCGCGGGCCGGGCGGCACTTGGTTTTCTTCTTGCGCTTCTTCTTGGCGGCGGCCTCGGTCGGGCCCGCCAAGCCGTGCGGCGCGGCGAGGGCCAAGCCACCCAGGAGGCGACCGAGGCCACGACGGGAGCGGCCCGCGGTGAAGGACTGGGCGAAGGTGTCGAAGCGGCGATCGTCCATGAAGCTTTCCTCAGCACTGGTGAGTCTCGACGAGCGCGCAACGTCGCCAGCCAGGATCACGCAGGACAGTTCAGGCAGACGCAGGTCTCCGGGAAAGCCGGATTGCAGCAGACGCCAAACGACCCATCCGGGTTCGGCACGCATTGCTGGATGCATTCATCATCGCTCTTGCAGCAGGCGCCGGTACCGAGGGACTGGAACTGGAAGCAGACATTCGGATCGCCGCAACTGCACCGATCCGTACCGCAGCATTGGTCGTCGGCGGTACAGGTCGATGGGGGCACGCAGACCGGCGGCGGGCACGCGCCATCGTCGTCGAGCTCGGTGCAGGTATCGTCGCAGCAGCCGAAACCGGGCTCGTCGCAGCAGTCGGCGTCGTTGGCGCATTGCACCTCACAGACCTGCTCGGCGCAGGGACCGCGGCCACGAGCGCCCTGGCTGATGCATTGCCCGCGCTTCTTGCCGGGCGGGAAGAGATCCTTGCAGCGCGCGGCGCACTCGGCCTGGCGATCCGCGGTCACCTGGCCCCGACCAGGATTCCGGCGTTTCTCCGCATCCCGACGCCTCGCGATGGTGGCGGTGAGCGGCAGGCCGGCCAGACTCCCGACCACGAGACCGATCGCTCCCCGTCGGGTGCGCCGGCCCACAAGGACGCGGGTCAAACGATCAAAGCGCTCATCGTCCATGGCTCCGCCCTCCTCGATAGTTGCCGGCATGCGATCGCGCCTGGAGCGGCCCGTTGCAGGATCGTTGGC
Organism: uncultured Chloroflexia bacterium; assembly: GCA_963762985.1. Classification (GTDB taxonomy): domain Bacteria; phylum Chloroflexota; class Chloroflexia; order Thermomicrobiales; family UBA6265; genus JACCXM01. The sequence continues at coordinate 503,334 of CAVXMK010000014.1, read as the reverse complement.
GACGGGGCCTCGGAATACGCCGTCCCAGAGTCACATACTGTCAGGTGTGATGGGTGGTCGCCATGACGAAAATTCACTACGCGCCGCCGTTTCAGAGCACAGTTCTGAAGTGGCCGGCGTACGAGGAGCGGGCAGGCGGCATGTGCCAAGCGCCGGGAGCGGCGCGAATAGTGATTTTTCGCTATAGCCGGGACGTCGAGCAATCCCTACGATTCCAGCAATCGGCCGGCGGCTTGTGGTGCCGGCGCGGTCTCAGCATTGCTGTCTGGGCGCCGCACGGCGGTTTCGGCTTCGGGCACGACATGGTGGACCATGACCGTTTTGATGCGTGGGTAAAGACCACCACCGCCAACCGCTCCCGTCGCGATCTGACCCGTCTGCTGGGCGGTCTCGTCCTTTGCGGGTTCCCGGTCCTGCACGCTGACGGGGCCGAGGGCCGGCGGAAACGGCGCAAGAACAGACGTCGCACCTGTCCCCGCGGGGAAAAGCGCTGCGCGGGCAAGTGCCAGGAGTGCTGCACAGTCACGGATTGCCGCCCGACTTTGCAAACCGATGGTCTGGCGTGCATCGAGGGGCGGTGCGTCTGCACCATCGAGGGAACTCAGCGCTGTCCGGCCAACACAGATTGGGCCGGCTTCTGCGGTCACTGCTGCCGTCAGAGCGACTGCGAGGGAATCGTATCAGGGTGCGGCGTGTTCATTTCCGGCCCACCAACCTGCGACTGCGGGACCAACGTCTTCTGCGACCAGGTCTGCGTCCACTTTGAGTGCGATGGAAAATGCGCCATTACGTGCAATGTCCCAGGCACGCCGGCGGCGGGCGAGGCCTGCTGCCTTGACGGCTCGCTCACCTGCCAGCCCGCACGGACGGAGGATGATCCGAACAAGCACCGTTGCCTGCCGCTCTTGTAACGACGAACGCCGGGCGGCGGTCTAGTGAATTTTCGTCATGCGCCCAGGGACCCTCGCAGGTATTGTCGATAAATGTTAAAGTGTCGCCCCGCCTCGCTGGCGTGGTCGCGGCATGTCGCTGATGCAACGTGTACGACGGTTGAGCCAGGGGGGAGGCGGCGCATGGATGATTCCCGATTCGACGACATCACCAAGGTCCTCGCCGCGCCCTCGCGGCGGTCGCTGGTTGCTGCCTTGAGTGCGGCGGCGCTGAGCGCTTGGCTCGGCTGGGATGAGCACGAGGCCGGCGCCGGGCCGAATAAGAATAAGAAGAAAAAGAAGAAGAACAAGGGAAAGAACAAGCCGTGTCCGAGGAACTGCGTCGGCAAGAATTGCGGCGATGATGACGGCTGCGGCCGTCCCTGTATCACCGACCTCGGCTGCGACGCCGGGAAGAAATGCTCCGACGCCGGGGAGTGTGTTCTCGACATTTGCGGTGGCAGTTGCGACGGGAAAGTCTGCGGCGCTGACGACGGCTGCGGCCGCCGCTGTATCAGCGACCTCGGCTGCGACACCGGGAAGTCGTGCTCCCAGGACGGGGAATGCGTGCCCGACATCTGCATGCCCACTTGCGTCGACAAGAGCTGCGGCGATAACGACGGCTGCGGCGGCACTTGCCAGACCTCGCAGGGGTGCGAAGAGGGCAAAGGCTGTTGTCCCGATGGCTGCGTCGATCTCCTCAATGATCCGAGAAACTGCACCTACTGTGGGTATGACTGCGCCGCATTTGGCGACGGTTCTGATGACTGCTGTTGCCAAGGCGCCTGCATGCCGCCGGGAAGCCAATTCTGCACCTGTGACTGCTGCAGAATAGATGACGATGAGGAATCTGGTTGAACGGCTCCTGGGCGCTCTATCAGATTCCAGTGTTCTCGCTTTTCCCATCCCCAAAGCTGAGAGGGGAGGAGGGCTTGCTTCCGCACGGTGAGCTGCATAGGCTTTGTACCGACGGCTCGGTGAACTCATTGTGCAGACTCAGCGGCAAAGCTGAGACCGGGTTGCGCTTGCCGCGTCGTATGTCGCCTCTGGGAGCGACCATCCAGGATGACTGACCGCGGGCAGGAGCTACGGTGGCAAAGATAAAGGAAGAGTGAGCGATGGACGCCAAGCACTTCGATGATCTTGTCAAGCGGCTTGCCGGGTCGCCGTCGCGCCGCGTCGTCCTTTCGGCGCCCGCGGTGGCCACGCTCGCATCGGTGCTCGCCGAGGGGCCAGACGCCGCGTTCGCCAGGAAGAAGCGGCGTGGCAAGAAGAAGAAAAACAAGCGCGTCTGCGCAATTGATTGCGAGGACAAGGAGTGCGGATCGAACGGCTGCGGCGGCGACTGCGGCCAGTGCGATCCCGGAGACAGGTGCACGTCGGAGGGGCGATGCGTCTGCGTCCCGAATTGCGGCGCGAATGTCTGTGGCAACAACGACGACTGCGGCGGCTCGTGCGGCCAGTGCTTCTCCGGGGAGACCTGCCAGAACGGCTCCTGCGTCTGCGAAACGGCTGGCGGTCGCGAACCGGGCGCGCTCTGCGATGTGCCCGAACAATGCTGCCCCTACGGGGGAGCCGCGCGCTTTTGCAGCCGGAGTGGCAAGACCTTCTGTTTCGGCTCCCTGAAGGCATGCCGATACGGACACGGCGGCAAGTGCTCCGGCGACTGCGACTGCGAGGGAGACGTGGAGTGCCAGAACGGCGTCTGCCAATGCCCTTCGGGTCGCGCTCCCCACCCGGCGGGCGGCTGCTGCCCGCAGGGAAGGCTCCCCTGCGGGAACCGTTGTTGCTTCAGCGGCGATTGTCTATGCTTCGGGGGTTTGGCGGAATGTCGATGCATAAACTTTCCGTAATCGGCCAACGAGAAAACTTCCTGTGGCTGACCGCAGTTTTGGAGTGTTGACCAAACTCCTTTCGGAGCCTTCCGCTCGACGCGCGGTTATGCGGGATCCGATGGGAGCGCGTACCGTGCCAGATGTCGTTCGTGGAGGCTACGATCTGCGTTAGCTAATCGCGAGCAGTTACCGCTTCGGCAAAGGTAGGGGAAACCATGGACGGCCAGAGCTTCGACCGACTGGTCAAGGCCATGCGCACCCGGCGTTCTGCGCTCAGTCTCATGGCTGGAATCGGCGCAATTCTGAGCGTGCGCTACGATGAGGCCGCGGCCAAAAAAGTGCAAGAAGAAGTGCGGCCCGTGCAAGCGCTGTAAGAAGGGCAAGTGCAAGCCGAAGTCCGGTTCGCCGGGGTGTGGGCCGTGCCGCGTCTGCGAGCGCGGGCAGTGCAAGGCGCTGTGTCCCCCGGACGATTGCGGCGGAGACGACGGCGAATTCAACTGCTTGAAACAATGCAATCCGCCCTGCGATATATGCAGCGATTGCAACCTGATCGTGGGCCAATGCGAGGAAGTCTGCGCGGTCGATCACTGCACGCAAAACGGCTGCCGGGTTCCATGCGAGCCTCCGTGCGGTGAATGCAGCGTCTGCGACCTCTCCATCGGCGAGTGCGAGCCGTTGTGCGCGCCTGAGGCGTGCGAGAACGACCTGTGCGAAGTTCCCTGTACCCCACTGTGCGCGAGCGACGAGGTCTGTCGCGACGGAAGCTGTTATACGGAATGCGGATGTAGACTACCGCTATGGCACGACGGATGACGCTCGCCCCGCATATGAGCGTCGCGGAGCTTGAGCAGCGGTACCGGCAGGCGGGGGATCCGGTGGCGCGCAGCCAGTGGCAGATGCTGTGGCTGCTGGCGGGCGGGATGCCCACGGCCGAGGTGGCGCGCGTGACGGGCTACACGGTGCGCTGGGTGCAGGAGATCGCCCGGCGCTACCGGGCGGGACCGGCCGCGATCGGGGATCGGCGGCATGGCAATCGCGGGGCGGTGCCGTTGCTGGACGCCGCCCAGCAAGGCGCGTTGCGCGCGGCGTTGGCGGGACCGGCCCCGGATGGCGGGATCTGGACCTGTCGCCAGGTCGCGGCCTGGATCGGGGACGCCATCGGGCGCCCGGTCGATCCGACGCGCGGCTGGGAGTGGATGCGGCGGCTGGGCTTCACCCCGCAACGGCCGCGTCCCCGCGAAACCCGCGCCGACCCCGACGCGCAGGCCGCGTTCAAAAAAGGGGGCTCGCCGCCCAGGTCGCCGCGGTCAGGCAGGCTCATCCGCGGGCGGCGGTGAGCGTCTGGGCCGAGGACGAGCACCGGTTGGGGTTGCTGCCGGTGCTGCGGCGGGTCTGGGCACCGCGGGGGCAGCGGCCCATCGCCCACGTCGAGCGCCACTACGAGTGGCTCTACGTCTACGGCTTCGTCCGGCCCAGCACCGGCCGGAGTTGGTGGTGTTTGCTGCCGCGCGTCGATACCGCCGTGTTCGCCCTGGCCTTGGCCGCCTTCGCCCGCGACGAGGGCATCGACGCCGACCACCGCGCCGTCCTGGTCGTCGATCGTGCCGGCTGGCACGTCGCCCACGATCTGGTGGTGCCGGAGGGCGTCCACCTGGCGCTGCTGCCGTCCTACTCCCCGGAGCTGCAACCGGCCGAGCGGTTGTGGCCGCTGGTCGATGAGCCGATCGCCAATCGCGCCTTCCCCGACCTGGCCGCGCTCGAGGCGGTGCTCGTGGACCGCTGCCGGACGCTCGAGGCGGATCAGGACCGCCTCAAAGCCCACACCCAGTTCCATTGGTGGCCGTCCGACCCACCACCACGATTGCAGCAGTGATTAGCCGCAATCCGTATTACCCGGTTTGCGATCCCCCCTGCGCGTCGGACAAAGGGTGCGTAGCGGGCGCCCAGGGCCACGAGTGCGTCCCTCTGGCCGGCGACTGTCCGGCAAACGCCGATTTTTGCGCCACCGGGCAGTTTGTCTCCTGTCAGGCGGGCGGCGGATTTGGCCTTTGCGTCAAGTTGAATGGTGGCGGATCGTACTGTTACTCGCGCCATATCGGTACGGCGTGCGAGACGGACATCGACTGCCAGAACAAGGGCTTTGGGGTGAATGCGCGCTGCATCGCCGAATGTCTGGAAAGCCGCAGCTCCGCCTGCGTCGCATTCGCTACCGATGGGCTCTGATACGGAATCCGGGTGAACGCTGGCGGGATACCGCGAGGGCGCGGGATAGCCCCCCTATCCTCTGCGCACAGGGAGACTCCCCCCTCCGGCGGAGGGGGGCTCGGGGGTGAGCCAGGGGGTTGGGGGGTGAGGGCCGGCCGCGGCAATGCCTCGCTCATTATCCGGACCCCGTATTAGGCGCTGGCGTCACCGCCAGCCCCGCCATCACCACCATCGCCGCCGTCACCGCCTGGGGCGCCGTCCTCGCCAGGCAAGCCCGGTAGACCCGGCAGTCCGTCCGCGCCATCCGCGCCATCGAGACCTTCAGCGCCATCGAGACCGGCGATGCCCGCCGTGCCGTCTTCGCCGGCGCGCGCCGGGTCGTCGGCGCGCGGCTCGTCCTCGCGCTCCGGCCGCTCGCGCGCCTCGCGGGTGCCGGTCAGGAGGATCGTCACCGCGGCGCCATCGTCGGCCGGCGTCGGCGCGAAATAGGCGACCCCCTCCACCTTGGAGCCATTGACCGGGTTGAGCGCCAGCGCCAGCGCCCCTTCCGGTCCCAGCGCGCCGCCGATGTCGCTGCACGCCACCGGTACGGTGGTCTCCTCTGGCGAGGCGTAGATGACGAGCATGTGCGCGGCGCCGAGCAGGTTCGCCAGCGGCACGGGCACGACGGTGTACGACTGCCCTATGGGGGCAGACGCCAGTTCCTCCGCGGCGTCCCCGCCGGGCACGACGAGGTTGGCCAGTTGGGCCACCACGTCTCCGGCATTGGCGCAATCGCCTGAGCGGATTTCGGCCGGGTACTCCTGCACCGTGGTCTGAGCGCGGATCGGCATACCCGGCGCCAAGGCCACGACAGCCACGGTCAAGGCGGCCAGAAGGGACAAGCGGTGCATCGCGATCTCCTTCCGCGGGGATGGGCGGCGGGAGATGGGGCGCACGCAATGGGGGCTGGCGCGTGGTAAGCAGATCGTACGCAGCGCGGGGCGCGGTTGCAAGGGGGAATACGAAATCCGGGTGATGGGTTGGGCTTCGCCGCGGCCCCGGCCCACTTTGGCACGCCGCGCTCCGTCCGGAGACGGCCCACCTCCTGGGTCCCGTCCTCTTAGCCCCCTTAGCCCCCTTCGCCCCTTCGACAGACGTGTGCACCGTCGTCGCCGTGGCGCGCTCCAGCGGCACGCGCAAGGCGTGGCATGCTCAACGACGAGACGCTTCTCGGCGTGACCGACGCGCTGCCGCTGGCAACCGGGAAGCGTCGCTGGCGCTCAGCTTGCCACGACCTTGGCGCGCCGCTCTAACGCATCGTCGCGCGAAGGCGCCAGAGGCTCCAGCGCCGGAGCCGCCGCAGAACATGCGTCGTGCCGGGCAGCGATTCGCCCTCTTGTCGCTAGTATCGTTGGCAGGCAACCGCATGGGACCGGTCGAGCGGCACGGTCCGAGGCCGTGGGTTGGGATCATGCGTCCCGATTGCATCCGGAACGCATCGCCCCTGGCGATGAAGACGCTGGCATCACGCGCCGACATCGCGCGACGGGACCATGCGGAGTTTTCGCGCGTGGCGCCCGGCGATGCTCCGATGCAGCCCAGCTCTTCGCCCGCGCGCGATGGGCGAGTATGATCTGAACCGTCGCGGCAAATCGCGCCACGTTCCTGGGCCAAGAGACGCGACGATGCAGAGGACCCCATGAGCGGCAACGGCGCCGCCGACCCTGGCTACGAATACCCGGGTGGGACCACGCCGGACATCCCCGGCGCGGTCTCGGCGCGCGAGGCGGCCCTGCTCCTGGGCGTCAACGAGCGCACGATCCGCCGCGCCATCGCGCGCGGAGATCTGGCGGCGGTCAGGCAAGGACGTGCCTTCCAGATCTCGCCCTCCGCGCTCGCGCGGTATCAGGCCCGGCGCCCGGCGCCGTTCGCCTCCCGCCGTCCGCCTTCCGCGCCTCGGCTCTCGCCTTCGGCCGCGCCCCGGAACCTCGTCTCCCTGCCGAGCACGAAGCAGACACCCCGGGCCACCCTCCTCGCGCCGCTCACCCGGTTCATCGGCCGCGAACGCGAGATCGCCGCGGCGTCGGACCTCCTGCGTCATCACCGCGTGCGGCTACTCACGTTGACCGGACCCGGCGGTGTCGGCAAGACGCGGTTGGCCTTGCGGGTGGCCGAAACGGTGCAAGAGGCCTTTGCCGATGGCGTCGTCTTCGTCCCGCTGGCGCCGGTGCGCGATCCCAATCTTGTGCTGCCCGCTATTGCCAGCGCCCTTGGCGTCCGCGAATCGCCCGATCTCCCGCTGGCGGCACACCTCATCGCGGCTCTGCGCGATCGCCGCCTGTTGATCGTGCTGGACAATTTCGAGCATGTGCTCGGCGCCGCGAACGACCTTGCGCACATCTTGGAGACGTGCCCGACGGTGACCGGCCTGGTGACGAGCCGGTCGTCCTTGCGGCTTAGCGGCGAACGGCGTTTCGTGACGCCCCCGCTCGCCTTGCCCGACGCCGGAGAGGCGACCGACCCCGGTCGCCTCTCCCGGTACGAGGCGATCGCGCTCTTTGTCGAGCGGGCGCGGCAGGTGCGCCCCGACTTTGCGCTCGACGCCGGGAACGCGACGGCGGTTGAGGAAATCTGCCACCGTATGGACGGGCTGCCGCTGGCCATCGAGCTGGCGGCAGCCTGGGTGCGCGTGCTTTCTCCAGCAACGCTCCTGGCCCGGCTGGAGCGACGCCTCCCACTCCTGACCGGCGGCGCGACCGATCTCCCCGCGCGTTTTCAGACGATGCGCGACGCCATAGCCTGGAGCTACGATCTGCTCTCCGCGGACGAACAGCGATTGTTCCGGCGACTGGCGGTGTTTGCCGGTGGCTCCACGATGGAGGCCGTGGATCGGGTGTCGGGTAGGATTTCCGTCCCCGACACCCGACACTTGGCACCCGACACCCTTGATCTCCTGGCCGGGTTGATCGACAAGAGTCTGATGCAGGACGATGGGGACGCCAGCGAGCCGCGCTACGTGATGCTGGAGACGGTGCGCGAATTTGGGCTCGAACGATTGGCGGCGCGAGATGAGGCAGAGGCGGTCGCCGGGGCCCACGCCACGTACTTCCTGGATCTGGCCGAAACGGCGGCGAATTCTGCGTCCGGCGCCGGCGGTGGAGCGTGGTTGCACCGGCTGGCTGCCGAAGGCTTCAACCTGCGGGCGGCACTCGATTGGTTCGAGGGCACGGGGCAGGCCGACGCGACCTTGCGCATGACCAGCACCCTCTGGCACTTCTGGTATCGCCACGGCGATTTGGCCGAGGGCCGGACCAGGCTGGAACGCGCGCTCGCCGCAGCGCCGCCCGTGGTCGATCCGACTGTGCGGGCGCGGGCGCTGCGGGGGGCCGGCGTTCTCGCCTGGCAGAGTGCGGACTACGAGCGCTCGCGGCAACTGCTGGAAGAGGCATTGGCCGCTTACGGCGCCCTCGGCGACCGCACCGGCATCGCCTGGGTGCTCAATGGGCTCGGCTGCCTGTTCGCCACGCAGTCCGATGCGGAGGCGGCCGAACCGCTCCTGACCGACGCCCTGACTCTCTTCCAGGAGATCGGCGATGCGGTCGGTATCGCCCAATTGACCGCCAACCTCGGAGAACTCGCCGTGGGGCAGGGGCGGCACGACGTGGCCATCGCGCGGCTGGAGCAAGCGCTGACGATGTGGCGCGACGTCGATGACCGCGTCGGCGCGACGCGAGCCCAGGTCTACCTGGGGCAGGCGCTCCTGGCGCGAGACGAGACGGCGCGGGCGGAAGCGGTGCTGCTGGATGCCCTGGCTGCCATCCGCGATATCGCCTACGAGCAGATCCTGCCGGCGGCGCTGCGGGCCATCGCCCAGCTGGCCACGCGGCGCGGCGCCGCCACCGAGGCCGCGCGCTGGTTTGGCGCGGAAGATCGCGTGCGGGAGACCCTGGGTATGGAACTGCCGGCCGCCCGCCGCGCCGGCCACGAGCAGATCATCGCCGAGGTGGGCGAGACCCTGGGAGAAGCGACATTTGCCGCGGCGTGGGCGGAGGGCCGGGCCGACCCGGTGGGTCTGGTCGACGCCGCGATGGCCGCCCGGGACGCGGCCGCCGCGGTGTCCCGGAATGAGGACGATCGACGCGGCATCGCCGATCTCTCTGCCCGCGAACGTGACGTGCTGCGTTTGTTAGCCCAGGGACGAACGGACCGGGAGATTGCCGACGCGCTCTACGTGACGCGCCGCACCGCCTCGAAGCACGTCTCAGCGATTCTCGCCAAGCTCGACGTCCGCTCCCGCACCGCGGCGGCGGCCGTCGCCCACCGCGACCGCCTCATCTGATCTTCCGCCACTGTCTCCCACCACCCAGCGCGACCGGCCGTTGTCCGGTGTCCGCTATCGCCGGTCGTCCCCGGGATTGGGGAATTTTCCCAATGCCCAGCGCACGGCGTGTCCATAGCATCGCAGAGGGCGCAACGCGCCCTGAGCGATCCCGTGCCCATATCGCCCATTTCCTCTGTTCCGTTTTCTGCCGAGAGCCATCCGCTGAAGGCACGCCATGGACGACCACCGCTTCGACGATTTGGCCCGGCTTCTGGCCACCACGGTCCCGCGGCGCGGACTCGCCAGCGGATTGGCGGGAGGCGCGATCGCCGTCATGCTGGGCGCGGGCGTGGAGGATATCGCCGGCAAGAAACGGCGAAAGAAGAAAAAGAAAAAGTCGCCATGCACGCCGTCGTGCTTCAACAAGGTGTGCGGCCAGGACAATGGCTGCGGGGGCGCATGCTCCGTGCAGGCGGGGTGCGACTCGGACGAGGCGTGCGTGAACGGCGCGTGCGCCGCCAATGTCTGCGATCCCGCGTGCGCCGGCAACACCATCTGCCAACCGAACGGGAGTTGCGCGTGCCCGCCGGGGTTGCAGGAGTGCGCAACCGGTGGATTCCCCGGCTTCTGCCACGAGTGCTGCATCAACGGATCCGGGGGTCTCCCCGACCCCGAATGCATCGGCACCGTGGGAGGGCCGTATTGCCGCGAAGATGACGGCGATCTGGTGAACCGGTGCAGCTGCCACCCCGGCCAGAAAGCGTGCGGAGGTGGCATCTGCGGACTCTGCTGCGACACCCCGGACTGTTTCTTCGATGTCTTTGGTGAGGGCCAGAACATTGATTCCGGCCGGGACTGTCTGGTGGCCAACCAGGAAACGGGGGAGCTCACCTGCCAATGCCAGGAGGGGTTCTCCCGTTGCGGGACGACGAGCGTCTGCGCGGGCCCTGATGACGATCGCCTCTGCGGCCCGGAGTGCATGGATTGCACCCGGTTCGCGGGCTGGGTCTGCCAGGACGAGCGGTGTTGCGTGCCCGCGTTCGGCAGTTGCCTGACGCCCCAGGACTGCTGCACGGGGCTGACGTGCATCCAACAGACGGCACCGCCCTCTGCCTTCGTCTGTGCGTGAGCACGGGAGCCAGTGAGACGCGACCGGCGCCCGGACCACCATGGAGCAATGCGCGATGGATGACGTTCGCTTCGACCGCCTGACCCGCCTCCTGGCCACGTCGGCGCCGCGCCGCGTCGTCTCCGGCGCGATCGTCAGCGCCGCCCTGACCACCCTCCTGCATACGAGCGCGGAGGATGCCGCCGGCAAGAAAAAGCGGAAGAAGAAAAAGAAGAAATCGCCATGCACACCTTCCTGTTTCAACAAGGTTTGCGGGCAAGATGATGGCTGCCGCGGCCGCTGCACCGCGCCACTCGGGTGCGAGTCGGACGAGGCGTGCATCGAGGGGGAGTGCGTCACGAACGTGTGCGATCCCCCATGCACCGGCAACAAGCTCTGCCAGCCGAACGGGAGCTGCACCTGTCCGTCGGGGCTGCCGAAGGAATGTCCGATAGGCCTGGGGAACCCCGGCTTCTGTCACGAGTGCTGCCAGGATCCATTCGGCGGCGGAGGCGACACCGACTGCGAGGGGAACCCGAACGGCGCGTACTGCCGAGCCGCAGCCGGCGACCCCATCGGCCGCTGCCGGTGTATTTCCGAGGAACGGACGTGTCCGAACGGCACGTGCGGGGTGTGCTGCGGGCTGACCGACTGCTTCAGCGATTACTTTGGAGAAGGACCCGTCGACATTGGACGCGACTGCCTCGTGGTCAACCAGCAGACCGGCGAGTTTGGCTGCGCGTGTCGCTCGGGGACCACACAATGCCCCGACGGCATCTTTTGCGCCGCGCCCGGCAACCGCCGGGCATGCGGTCCCAGCTGCGAATGGTGCGGATTCCGCACGGATTACGAGCCCAACTACGTCTGCACGGGGAAGCCCCAGCGGTGCTGCCTGCCCACCGGCGCGCCCTGCGCGCTTGCCAACGAGGCCTGCTGCAGCGGCCTGAATAGCTGTGTCTTGAACGCCGAGGGAACGACCTTCGTCTGCACATAAGGCTGGGCCCGGGGCGGGCGCTCCCTGGACGTCCGAGCGGATGCGGCGAGACGCAATCGGCAGTCAATGAGAGGCCGTCGATGGAAGGTTCGCGATTCGACGTCTGGACCAGGCGACAGTTCGGGCTCGCCGCTGGCGGCGCGATCGCTGGCCTGCTCGGTGGGATTGCGTCTCAGGAGGCTGGGGCAAAGGCGATCGACAACACCCCGTATGCCTTTGCGCGAATCGGCAAGCTGCGGCGGCTTGAGCGGGTCACGATCACGCTCACGATCGAAGACGGCGACACCGAAATGGGCGATTCGGATCACGGCAAGTTGAGCCTGGCCCTGGACGGGATCGATTCCGGCATCCTGCTTGACGGTTTTCCGGACGGGAAAATGACACTGACTCGTGGCGGCGTCCCGGACAATGCGGCGCAAATCCTGGCCGCGCTCAAGACCGATGGCGAATTGGAGGCGTCGATCATCGACCACAACCCCGTGCTCGAAACCTCATCACGATCCCGTCCGATGTCGATACCGCCCTCGTGCTCAGGGGGAAGCAACGGGCGAAGAACCGATAGGTGGGACGGAGCGTGGCCGCGGTGGATCGGCGCCTGCAACGCACGGCCACGCGCCAAGTAAATGCGGTCACTGCGATGGCGGGGCCGCCTACGGCAATGCCGTGACCATCGCCCCGTCCGCGTGCGCGGCCAGGCCGGAGATGTAGGAGGCGGCGGGGGAGAGGAGGAAGGCGGCGAAGCGGCCGAATTCGATCGGTTCTCCATAGCGGCCGAGCGGGACTTCCCGGCTCACATGCGCGACGATCTCCTGCGGGGACATGCCGGTACTTTCGGCGCGGATGGCGTCGAGGGCGCGGATACGGTCGGTGTTGAAGCGACCGGGGGCCAGGGAGTTGACGCGGATGGCCGGGGCCAGTTCACGGGCCAGCGTCTTGGCCAGCGCCGCCACGCCGGGGCGCAGGACGTTCGAGGTGTCGAGGTTCGGGATCAGTTGGCGGACGGAAGTTGACGTAACGAACAGGATGGCACCGCCGCGGTCCATCTTCGGCACGAGCGCCTTGAGCAGCCGGAGGGGGCCGCCGATCAGAAGCTGGTACGCCTGCTCCCACTGCTCGTCGGAAAGCTCCAGCGCCTTGCCGGCCGGGGGCCACCGGCGTTGACGACGACGCCATCGAGGCGGCCGCCGAAGTCGGCGTCGAGCGCGTCGGCGACCTGTTGCGCCGTGCCGGGATAGGCCATGTCGGCGGCGACGGCGCGCGCCGCCGGGCCGAGGTCGGCGACGGCTCGGTAGAGGCTCTCTTGATCGCGAGAGAGGAGGAGCACTTTCGCTCCTTCGGCGATGAGCGCCTCTGCCACGCCGCGGCCAAGCCCCTTGCTGCCGCCACCGACGACGAAGATCTTGTCTTGCAATCCGAGATCCACCGAAACCTCCATGTACCGCGCCGGACGCACTTCACCCCCAGCCGCCGCCCAGAGGGCACCCGGCCCCTCGGAGCGGGAGAGGGGAGCACGCCACAGGCGGGCGCCTCAGTCCTCCGCGCCAATAGCCTCTACCCGCGCCACAAACGCCTCGATGGCCTCGCCGTCGGGAAGCGCACCCAACTCCAGATCGTACTGCCGCGTTTCGCCGGAGGCCAGGATGATCAGTTCGCCCGATTCGCGGGCGGGGAGACGGCCGGAGGTGCGGTTGGTGCTCGGTTCGATGCCGACGACGTAGGTGCCCTGGCCGAGCATGCGCCAGATGAAGTGGTGCGGCAACTGGATGCGGTTGAAGACCTCGTAGGCCCCAAACCCGGCGGCGCGGTTGGCGACCGCCACGGGGACGCAGCCGTCGGGTTCGGCGTGGACGTCGTGCTCGGTGACCTGCTCGGTGTAGCCCTCCGTGGGGCCGTGGAAGGTGCGGTAGCCCGCGGTGGAATGGTCGCCGCGAGGGGTGGGATTGCTGGCCGGGATGAGCAGTTCGGCACCGTCGTCGAGGGCGGGGAAGCCGACGTTGATGTGGTAGAGGTACATGTGCGGGGTGGGGTTCCACCCGTCGTTGGTCACTTCGTCATGGATTGTGAGACGGTCTTCGCCGACTTTGGCTTCGACGCGGCGGCGCAGGACGAGGTTCTCGCCGAAGACGGTGGCCTGCGTGATCTCGCCTTCGGCCCAGAGGGTGCAGTCGTCGCCGTCCCAGCGGACGCCATAGCCGGAGAGGGTGGCGGGCAGATAGGAGACGCGGCCGTGCAGCCCGAAGCGCTCGGTCTGCTTGGGCGGGTAGTGGTAGTGGGCGGCGGTGTCCTCTGCCATGAAGAGGGCGTGCTCCATGCCGCAGGTGGTCAGCAACCCGCCGCCGAAGCCGCGCAGCCAGCCGAGGTCTTCTGGTTCGTAGTACCAGGGGCCGATGAAGCCGGTGGGACTCTGCCAGCCGAGGGCACGGCCATTGTGCTCGCAGCGGCCGATGTCCATGGCGCGGTCGACCAGCACGTCGAAGGAGAACCCGGAGCCGGTGCGGAACTCCAGCACGCGCACGCCGCGCTCCATGCCGTCGCCGCGCTCGACCAGACGCACGCCGGCGACCTGATCCAGGCGGCCAATGCGCTGCATCAACTCGGCGCGGGTGTAGTGGGTGTTCCAGAGGGTGGGCATGGGCTCGCTCCAAGAGAGAATCGACCGTTGTGCGATGTCCGATCGCTCGAGGCCAGGAGCGGCCTCAACGATATAGACGCCGATGGCGATGGGCCTGGATAGTGGAGGATGGGGACAGCGCCATTTGGGCACAATCGTATCACCACTGACGAAGGTGATTGCGACGGGAAACGTCGCGCTGGTCAGGATGCCAAAACGGCCAAGTTCCACGACTACGCGCGGGATTCACCCTCATCCAGAACCAGGTCGTGCGCGTGCAGCCGGGTCTCGGGATCGGTTGGAAAAAAGCACTCGATGCGGATTTCCTGAAGGGTGATGTCCTGTGGCGTGCCCAGGGTCGTCACTGTGGAGAAATAGGAAAAGGTTCTCCCGCTGTGTCGGAACTTCAGGGGGATCAGAGGCTGCGTTGGCCGATCGAGGTTAAGGGTCTGCCAGCGGTCTGGAACGCCGGGAGCGGCAAGCGCCTCGTGGAGCAGGTGCGTCGTTTCCTCATCGATGACGCCGCCGACGGCCTCACGATGAACGCGGCCGATGAGGGATTCGGCGACCTCCTCCCAGTTCATCAAGGAATGGCGCAGCCCGGTTGGCGAGAAGACGAGCCGGACGACGTTCGCCGGCTCCGGCACGCCGCGGTCGCCCAGCAGGAGCGAAAAGAAGCGCTCTGCGCCACGATTTGTCAACACGATGTCCCAATGCCGATTCATGACGATGGCCGGATAGGGCTCCTGCTGCCGCAAGATGGCGTCGAGAGCGGCTCGTGCGGGAGCCATCTGTGGCGCTTCGAGATCGAATTCGCCATACATGGGTGCGAAGCCTGCCGCGAGGAACAGGGCATTTCTTTCGCGGAACGGTACCTCCAACGTGTCGGCAAGGCGCAGAATCATCTCCCGGCTCGGACGTGCGCGCCCGGTTTCGAGGAAACAGACGTGGCGAGGCGAGACATCAGCGGCCACGGCGAGGGCCAACTGGCTCATGCGTCGTTCGTGCCGCCAATAGCGGAAAAGCTTACCGACCGGGGCGAGATCTGTTGCGGTGCGCATTGCGTTCTTCGGCGCCTCGAAGACGTCGCATGAGGCCGAGCCCCGCTGCGCGAGGCTCGGCTTTGCAGGACCGAATGTTACGCGGGAACTCCGGCGCCCATCTGCGCCCCATGCCAGGCGTGGGGTTGAAACGGTGGATCCACGGGCGCGTCGACGAGGTGACCGGCGTAGTTGGCCATGAGCGAGAACGCCATGCCAAGGACGACTTCGAGCGCTTGCGCCCGCGTGTAGCCGGCGTCGAGGAATCGCTGGAGCGCCTCCTCGCTGGCGTTGCCGCGCCCGCGAATCATACTCCGCGCAAAGTCACTGAGCGCTTGCAGGCGCGGCTCGTGCGGAGAGCGCCCCTCACGCAATGCCGTGACGCTCTCCGCCGAAATCCCGTGAGTGCGGGCCATAAAGGTGTGGAACGCCATGCACCACGCACACGAGTTCTCGAAGGCGGCCGTGAGCGATAAAACCTGAATTTCGCCGGGTGTGAACGTGCCGCCCTCATAGTATTGCCGAACCGCCAGAAAGCCGTTCAGGAGCTCCGGTGATTCGGCCATGGCCGCGGCGAGATTCGGCACGAAGCCGACACTCTCCTGCAGATCGCGCAGTCCGTCCCTGGCGCCTACGGGTGCCGACTCCAGCGTGTGAACCGGGAAAGAGATCATCGTGTCCTCCCTATGGACGAGCCGAATTGCCCGCCGTGGCATGCACAGTAGGGGGATTGGTGATCCCCAGCAATTCCCTCGCAGGGAAGTGGGCGGACTCTTTTCGTCGGGGGCTTCCTTACGACGCACGCCTCACGACCCGCGACTCACGGCTTGACAATTCGTCCAACTCCGCCAGCATCGTCTGGTCCAGCGGTGGGGCGGGCTGACGGACGGTCGCGTGCCGGATGGCGCCGCGGCGGCGCAGAATTTCCTTGCGCAGAGCTGTGGCGATGCCGGGTTGGCTTTCGAAGACCAACAGTGGCAGCGCGGTATCGAACAACCGCCGCGCCTCCGCGGCGTGGCCGGCCCGGTGCTCGCGGACGATGCGCGCCAGTGTCTCAGGAAACCCGAATCCCGTCATCACGCCGTCCGCGCCGGCCGCAAGTTCCTGGAACAGAGAGACGCCGCCGAGACCGCCGAAAATCGGAACCGACCCCGCGAGCGCCCGCAACCGGGCGATCTTGGGCGGCGTCGGCGGATCTTCCAGCTTGATCGCCGAGCCAGGGGGCAGCGTATCGACCAGACCGACGATAAACTCGGCCGGCATCTTCACCGCCGAAGACGCCGGGTGGTCTTGCACGACGACCGGGGCGCCGAGGTCGTCGCCGACGCGCCGGAAGTGATGGCGCAACGGCTCCCCGGGACTCGAGCCGGGAGGCGGGGAGACCATGACCGAGTTGACACCGCGCCTGATGGCATCGCGCGCCCGCTCCCGCGTCACGAGGGTCGAGCCGGCCGTTACGCCGACGGTGATCTGCATGCGCCCGGCGTTGTGCTCCAGGACCAGGTCAATGACCCTCTCCCTCTCGCGATCGCTGAGGCGATCCGCTTCGCCCATGACGCCGAGGATGAGGAGGCCATCCGCGCCGCGGTCATGGCAGAAATCGACCAGAGAGCGCAGGCTAGTCTCATCGATCGATTCGTCGGGAAGGAAGGGGGTGGCGGTGACGACATGAACGCCGGATCGCAAGCAGTCGCCGGGCATCAACACCATCCTTCCTTCTCACGGCCTACGCGCATTCAGAATGCTCCAGGCCGCCATGATACGGGAGTCGCGGACATGGGGCGCGATGCCCGGTTGCTGGCGCGTGAGGTCCACCGCGGGCGCGGCGTCACCCGGGGGCGGCGGGGCGGCAAAGTCGGACGTCGCTGCCGCACGCTCCTCTCGTAGTTACCCGGGACCCGTTTCTGGATCGGAAGGGAGGTTTTCCATCACGCGAAGCTGCGCTTGCACCCGCGCCAGACGGTCGGTCAAGCCGGCGTAGTGGCGATCGAGGGCGACGCGTGCTTCCGCCACGTCGCCCGCCGCCACCGCCGCGGCGATGGCGGCGTGGTCCTGATAGGTCGGGACGACGTAGGGGTTGAGCAGGTCGACGTGGCGAGAGGCTTCCTGGAAGGTCAGCCAGAAGACGTCGAGCAACTTGAGCAGCATCTGGTTGCCGAGCGGCTCGAAGAGCACCTGATGGAACCGGCGATCCTCCTCGGGAAAACTCTCGCCGCGGTGCGCGCGCTTGCCCATCGCCGTCACCACCGCGTTAAGGTCCGCAACGGCTTCTGGCGGCATGATCTGCATGGCGGCGCCGATCATCCCCGTTTCCAGCACCCGCCGGATCTCCAGCAACTCCGCTAACTCGCGCAGGTCGAAGAGCAACCCGTAGGAGAGGTTTTCCAGCAGCGGGTCGAAGGAGAAGGCTCGCACGAAGAGGCCGCTGCCACGGCGGGTCTCCAGGATGCCGAGCGACTCCATCGCCTTGACGGCTTCGCGCACCGAGTTGCGGCTGACGCCGAGCTGGCGGGCAAGATCGGTCTCCGGGGGGAGTGCATCCCCGGCGCGTAGCTTGTTGTCAAGGATGAAGGCGCGTACGGCGTCCTGCACTGATTGGTAGAGGAGTCGTTGCCGGGTGAGCGGTTTGAGCGCTGGCTGCATGAGTCGACTCCGATTCAGTTCCGAGTTCGCCTTGACGCGGCGATCATAGCCACCTATAGGATATCCGGCAAGTGACGTTGGGCGATAGCGAAGTACTCTATGGAGATGGAATTGTGTCGACGACACCACCGATGCTCGCGGGGCTGACCCGCGAGAATCTGCACGGCGTCTGGGCGGCGATTGCCACGCCGTTCGACGAGCACGACCGGTTTGACGCGGGGGCGCTGCGCGAGAACATGCGGCGCCTCCACGCGGCTGGTGTCCACGGTATCTACACGACAGACAGCGACGGCGAGTTCTACGCCATCGAGTTGGAGGAGTTCCGCCGCATCGTCGATGTGTTCGCCGCCGAGGCGCAGCGGCTCGGCGTGCCGACTCAGGTGGGGGTGACCTGGTCCAACACGCAGGGCATCGTCAATCGGCTGGCGTATTCGGCGGAGCGCGGCATCCTTGGCGCGCACGTCGGGCATCCGTTTTTCATGCCGATGTCGGCCGACTCGTACCGGGTGTTCTGGGGCGATGTCCGGGCGGCGGTGCCGAATTCGTTCGCGCTGATCCACTACAACACGCCGCGGGTCCACAACTACCAGCGCGGCCCGGACTACGCCGTCCTGCAGCGGGAGATCCCGAATCTGGTCGGGACCAAGCACGTCGGCGCCGATTTCCCGGAGTTTCTTACCCTGGTGAGTGAGACGCCCGAGTTGAGCCACTTCACCAGCGAACACGCCTTCACGCCGTATACGATGTTCGGGGCGCGGGGCATCTACTCGTGGTTTGCCAACTTCAATGCCCGCTACATGGTCGAGTGGTACGAGGCGATGCGAGCCGGGCGCTGGGACGAGGCGACGCATCGGCAGCAGCGCGTGCACGCGTTCATGCGCGCCTCGGAAATCCTGCACGAAGGTGGCAATCTGCACGGCATCCTGGGCAAAGCGATCGCCTCCTGCTCACCGTTTCTGGTCTCCAACAACCGCACGCGCCGGCCGTATCTTCCCGTGCGGGCAGAGCGTCTGGAGCTGTTCCGGCAGATCGTTGCCGATCAGTTCGAAGATCTGCAGTGGCCGGGGTAGGGCGGCGTATCGATATTACGGAATCCGGACGATCACCGCCCGGCGAACGACCCTCACCTCCAGCCCTCGAACGGCCCTCACCCCAACCGCCGCCCAGAGGGCACCCGGCCCATTGCGATGGGAGAGGGGCTTTCTCGGACCAGTAGCGGGGCGCGGGGACTTTCAGCCCGGGCGTCCCGGGGATGGGCAGTGTATTCATCCGGATGCCGCGGGAGCAGGCAGGAGCTTGCTGCGGAGATCGCGCAGAACCTGGTGACTGGCGTTGTGGCCGGGGAGACCGGAGACGTAGCCTCCGGGCCACGTGCTCGAGCCGCAGAGATAGAGACCGCGGATCGGCGTCCGGTACTGTGACCAGCCGGCGAGCGGGCGGAGGGAGAACATGTTGGACGGCACCATATCGCCGTGCGTGATGTTGCTGGCGACCAGGGAGAGGTCCAGCTCGATGTCCCGCGGGCTGTAGAACCGGTAGTCTCGGATGATGTCCTTTAGGTTCGGGATGTAGGCGGAGAGCACCTCGATGCACCGCTTTCCGAACACGTCGCGCTCGACGTCCCAATTCCCGCCATCCGCGAGCTGGTGCGGAGCGTGCCAGATGTTGACGCTCATGATCTGTTTCCCGGGGGGCGCCAGGGAAGGATCGGCGACCGACGGCGTCAAGCCCCACATCATCGGGAAGCGGGACGGTTGCCCCTTTTGGGCGTCCGCGAACGCTTGCTCGATGTAGTCCATCGATGGCGCGATGCGAAATTGGCAACGCGCGAAGGCTTCGAGCTCCTCCTGGTTGCTGGGGTTGCCAATCCGCGGCGGCCCATCCAGGGCTAGGACCATCTTGAACGCCGATCCCCGCGTGACGATGCCGTCCACCTGGCTCCGAAACTCCGGGGCAAGATGCGCGGGGTCCAGGAGATCGAGGAAGGTGAGGCGCGGATGGAGGTTGGACAGCACGATGGGCGCCGCGATCTCCTCCCCGTTTTCCAGCACGACGCCTTTTACACGATCACCGCCGACGAGGATGCGCGTCACCGCGCTGTTGGTGCGGATGACCACCCCCCGGCTGCGACAGAATCCCTCCATCGCCCGCGGGATGCTTCCCATGCCGCCAACAGGGAGGCCGGTCGATCCCCGCAATGGTTGCGCACGGGGATCGTCGGAGGCGTTGAGCGCGACCGACGCCAGTGAGAGCGGTCGAATCAGCAGTTGATACGGCGTGCCGGGGGTGCTCGGGCCGACCCAGTTGGACATCACGGCGAGGATTGCCGGCAGCGCCTTGACCTGGTCCGATTCCAGCCAGTCGTCGAGCAAATCCCGGATGCTGCCCAGGATGATCTTGCCAAACGCCTCTTCGTCTTCCGGGGTCGTGAGTCGTGACGCAATCTCGGCCAGCGAGGGCGGGGGCTCGAACAACGAGACCTTGAGTGCGCGCGCGAAGGCGTGGAAGTACTCGAACAATGTGAAGTACGCCGCGCTGTCGTGTTCCGAGTAGCGCCGCAATTCCTCGACCACGCGCTCGCGCTCGCGCCAGGCATGAAAACAGGACCCGTCGGCGAACGGTTGCACGAGCGAGGGATTGGCGGTCGTGAAGCGCAGACCGAACCGCGCGAGATCGAGGTCCCACACGATTTTGGGTTCGAGCGATCCCGGCGAGTTGGAGTAGGAGGCCCGATAGCCCGGCATGAACTCGACCGTCGCACACGGACCGCCCACGACGGCTCGCCGCTCGAGCACGATCACGCTGAGGCCGGCCCTGGCCAGGTAGCCCGCGGCGACGAGCCCGTTGTGCCCGCCGCCGACGATCGCTACGTCGTAGTCGCCTTGGCGCATGCTCGGCCTCCCGTTTGCCACGCCCGGCCCTGCGCACAGGGCAAGGAGGCTTTTCGGCCGCGTACACGGCAATCGACGACGAGATGCCTCCTGGCGTCGGCATGACACATGATCCGCGCCTCGCGGTTAGGCTGCTGACTCGGGGCGAAAGGCGTCGCCAAAGAGCCGCAGCCAGTTGCCGCCGACGATGGCCTGAACCTCTTTGCGATCGAAACCGGCCGCGACAAGCCCCGCCGTCAGGTTGGGGAAATCGGCGGGTGACCGGAACCATTCCGGCCACGGCAACCAGCCGGGGTTGTCCTTCGTACCTGCTCCATAGTCTGGTTCGTGTGTCCAGCGCCCCATGCGGATCCACATCAGGTCGTCGTCGGTCCATTTCCGGCTCGAATCGCTGCCGATGGCGACATGGTCGATCCCGATCACGTCGACGGTCCGTTTGACCATGTCACACCAATCGGCCAGTGACCAGTCCTTGCCGGTCAGGTGCGGATAGGGAGAGAGTCCGAGCACCCCGCCGTTCGCGGCAAGTGCGCGCAGGAGATCGTCGGATTTGTTACGGGGGTGCGGGAGTATGGAGGACGGGTTCGCGTGCGTGATGGCCACGGGCCGTCGTGACGCCTCGATCGCGTCGAACGCGGTCCGCTCGCCGACGTGCGACAGATCGACCAGCATGCCGACGCGGTTCATCTCGGCCACGACGTTGCGCCCAAACCGGGTCAGGCCGCTGTCGCTGGGTTCATAGCAACTGCCACCAATGAGGTTCTGAATGTTGTAGGTGAGCTGCACCACGCGGACGCCGAGTTCATGGAAGATTTGCACCAGGTCGAGGTCGTCCTCGAAGATCGAACCGTTTTGCGATCCCAGCACGATGGCGGTCTTGCCGAGCGCTTTGGCCTGGACGATGTCTTCGACGGTGCGCCCAGGCATGAGGATGTCGGCATGCTCCCGGAACATTCGGTTCCAGAACCCGATGACGCTCAGCGCGGCCCGCGTCCCCTCCCAGATGGCAATGGTCGCATGAATGCCGGCGATGGAGCCGTGGACGATCTCTTCGAAGATCGCCCGGTCCCAGTTGCTGTATTGCAGCCCGTCCACGATGGTGAGGTCGGTATGCGCCTCTCGCATCACTGTGGCCCTCCCCATGGCTTAGACGAGCCCCGGATGATCGCCGTCGCCGCGGCGATTGGCCCTCACCCCAACCCCTCTCCCATCGCAATGGGAGAGGGGCTTTCCCCCTCGCGGTGGGCAATGTGGAGGCGCCTCCCCGGATCGCGTCGATCTCGCCAGCGTTCGTCCAAGTTCCGAATTAGATCCCTATCGTAGCCTGCACCGGTTCCGCGCCGCCGCTAACCGCATCAAAGAACCCGATCCGCTCCAGGTCGATCCGCAGGCGTTCGGCGCGGTCGTCAACCAGCGAAACGAGCGGCGGGCGGCTGGGGCCGCAATCGACGCCGCACCAGCGCATCATCGCCTTGAAGGCGGGCATGCCGCCATGGGAGACCGCCGCATCGATCATGGCGTTGGCCATCGCTTGCCAGCGGCGCGCCTCCTCCATGTTGCCGCTGATGAAGGCGGCGTGCATGCGCTGGTAGAGCGGGGCGGCGGCGTTGTAGGTCGTGCCGACGCCGGAGGTGGCGCCCATGGCAAGGGCGCCCAGGAGCATCTCGTCCCGGCCGAAGAACATCTCGTAGCGGCCGTTATCGTAGGCGAGGCAGTGCGCGTACTCGGCCAGGTTCTCGTGGGTGAACTTCAGCCCGGCAAAGGAAGGGATCGCCGTTGCTGCCGCGGGAAGGAACTCCGCCATCGGCAGGACCACCCCGGTGAAGGAGGGGATGTGGTAGTAGGAAAAGGGCGTATTCGGCGCGGCGGCGGCGATGCGGGCCGAGAAATCGACGGTCTCCGCCACGCCGCGCGGCCGGAAGTAGTAGGGGCCGACGGCGGCGATGCCGTCCGCGCCGATCTCCTCGGCGTGGGCCGCCAGCGCCCGGGCACCACCGAGGCTGGTGTGGCCGACGTGGACGATGATCTCCAGATCGCCGCCCGCGACGTCGCGCCAGCGCCGCGCGATCTCCATCCGCTCGGGGGTCGTCAGCGAGGCGAATTCGCCGCTGGTGCCGCAGACGAATGCGCCGCGCAGCCCCTGTTCGATCAGCAGCTCCGCCTGGCGCTCGATGGCGTCCAGGTTGATGGCGCCGTCGGGGTGCATGGCGGTGAAGGTGGCCGCGACCAGGCCCAGCCCTGTTCCCGATGCGGTATCGACAGATTCGGTCATTGATGCGAAACCCTTTCCATTTCTCAAATTTCTGGGTGAGGCGCGCCCTGGGCACGGCATGCCGTGCCCCTACCGTCGTCCTCCCGCCTCCCGCCTCCCGCCTATTCCTTCATCGCCCCGGCCGTGAGCCCGCCGACGATGTAGCGCTGCAGGAAGACGAAGAAGAGGATGATGGGGATGGCGACGACTGTCGAGACCGCCATCAACTCGTTCCAGCGGGTGCCGAACTGGGTGATGAAGCCGCTGAGGACGACGGTGATGGGCTGCATCTCTTCGCTGGTGGCCAGGGTCAGCCCGAAGACGAACTCGCCCCAGGCGGTGAGGAAGGTGACCGCCGCCACGGTGATCAGCCCGGGACCGGCCAGCGGTAGCACGATGCGCCAGAACGCGCCGAAGCGCGTGCTGCCGTCCACCCGCGATGCTTCGACGATTTCTCCGGGCACGGTCAGAAAGAACGGGCGCAGGATAATGATGGCGAAGGGGACGGTGGCGGTGGCATTGGCGATGATGAGGGCGGGGTAGGAATCGACCAGTCCCACCCGGGTGAAGATGACGAAGAGGGGCAGGGCCAAATTGATGCTGGGCAACATCTGGGAGACCAGCAGAGCGAAGGCGATCACCACCGTGAAGCGCAGGCGGAGTCGAGCCAGCGCGTACCCGGCGGGCGCGGCCAGGAGCAGGGTCAATACCGTCGTGCCCACGCCGATGATCGTGCTGTTGATCACGCCCTGGATGACGTCCGGGTTGCCGACGACAGCTTCCTGGTACGGGCCGAAATCGGGCGGCCAGGGCACGAGTTTGGGCGGGATGGCGAAGATGTCGCGCTGCGCCTTCAGCGAGGTGGCGGCCATCCAGTAGACCGGGAAGAGATAGACGGCCACCAGCGCGGCGCAGAGCACGCTGACGATAAGGTTGCCATCCCGCAACCGGTTCGGCATCAGGCCGCCTCCTCGCGCCGGGTAAGCCAGAAGTAGACCAGGGAGAGCGCGACTGGGATGACCAGCAGCAGCGTGGCGGCGACCGCGCCATCACCCAGCCGGAAAAAGCTGAAGCCGACCGTGTAGGCGTAAATCGGCAGCACCGTGGTGGCGTCGCCCGGCCCGCCCCGAGTCATGATGAAGACCGTGTCGAAGGTCTTGAACGTGTAGATGAAGTTCAGCAGCAGCACCGTGAGAATCACCGGCCGCATCAGGGGCACGGTGATGTCGGCGAAGCGGCGAAGCGACCGCGCCCCATCGAGGGAGGCGGCCTCATAGAGGGAGACGGGGATCCCCTGCAAGCCGGCCAGTAGCAAGACCATGGCGAACGGGATGGTGGTCCAGGCGGTGGCCAGCACGACGCCGATGAGGGCGGTTTCGGATTCGGTCAGCCAGAAGATCTGGCGATCGATCAGCCCCAGGCGCTGCAAGACGAAATTGACGACGCCGTTGCTGCCGTCGAGCATCCAGCGCCAGATGTTGCCGCTGACCACCGAGGGCAGAATCCACGCCAGCATGAGCAGCGCCCGCAGGGGACCCGCCCCCGGGAAGACCCGGTTGAAGAGGACGGCGAAGGCGAACCCGAAGACGAACGTCAGCGCCAGCGAGCCGCTGGTGTAGAGGATCGAGACGACGAAGGCGCGCTGCAGCGCGGGATCGGCGATGGCCTCGCGGTAGTTGTCCAGCCCGACGAACGGCGCCGTGTCGGAGAGAAAGTTGCGGATCTCCACGTCGTGCAGGCTGAGGTTGACGGTGTAGAGGATGGGATAGAGCACCGTGGCCAGGATGAAGATGGCCGCGGGGAGCACGAAGAGGTACTCGCCGAGGCGGGAATCGCCGAGCGCCGTCAGACGGGGTGATAGGGCGTTAGGGTGATGGGGTGATAGGGGTTCGGACGAACGAACGCTCATCTTCGTCTCCACGGGAGCGCCCGATCCGCCATCGCGCGGAAACGCGGCGCCACTGCGGTGCCCCGACTCCCCGTCACCCTATCACCCTATCACCCTATCACCCTAACACCCTGTCACCCTCGTCTAGCCGGCCATGACCTCGTCGATCTGGGCCTGCGCCGCGGCCAGGGCGTCCTCGACGGTGCTGTCGCCGCTGACGGCGGCCTGCACCGCTTCCTGGACGTAGGTGAAGATTTCGGCCGAGTTGGTGGCCAAGTCTCCGGTGGGCGCCCAGGCGCTGTCGAGTTGCTCGATGAAGACGCTCCAGACCGGGTCGTCGGCCCACTGCGGCTCGGCGGCGACGTTGCGCAGGGCGGGCAGCTTGTTGCGCACCGGCAGGTACTCGTTGAGCACCTCCGGCTGCTGCATCCACAGCATCAACTCCCAGGCCGCGTCGGGATTCTGGGCGCCGGTGGTGATGGTGAGGTTCTCGGCGCTGAGGAAGGTGGCGCGCTCTTCGTCCTCCGGCAGCAGCGCCAGCGACCAGTTGAGATCGGGGAGCTTCCTGGCGGAAGAAGTTCACGTAAGTGGCCGAGTTGATCATCATCGCCGCCTGCCCGGTGCTGAACTGGGTGGCGACGTCGTCCTCGATCCAGCCCAGGATACCGGGGGACATGCTGCCTGTCGTCGACCAGATCGACCCATTGCTGCAGCGCCTCGGCACCCGCCTCGCTGGTGAGCTCGGTCACCTCGCCGCCGGCGGCCAGGAGCCGGATGATGTAGGCGGTGGCGCCCTCGGCCCCTTCGACGGCGCTGACGGCCAACCCGAAGCGGTTGTCGCCACTGAGCGTGGCGGCGGTGGCGGAAAGTTCCTCCCAGGTCGGCGGCGGTTCGACCCCCGCCTCGGCGAAGTTGGTCGGTCGTTGTACCAGAGGACGTAGCAGTCGACGAGGTGGGGCAGCCCGTAGTTCTGGCCGTCCCACAGACTCGTCTCATAGACGCCGGGGAAGTACTCGTCGGCGCCGCCCCAGGCTTCACGCGCTCGGTGAGGTTCTCGATGATGCCCGATTCGGCCAAGAGGGTGGTGTCGAAGGCGTTGACCAGGGCGATGTCGGGGAGGTCGCCGGCAGCGGCTCCCTGCAGCAGGGTGCGGTTGAAATCGGAGAAGTTGATCAGGCGGGGCTCGATGGTGACGTTCGGGTGCGCGTCCATGTAGCGCTGCAGGAGTCCTTCCAGCGCCACGGTGGTGCCGCCGCCGTAGTAGTGCCAGAAGGTGATGGTGACGGGTTCGGCATCCTGCCTGGCGAACCCCTCGCGTCCCATCGTACCGAGCATCGCCGCGCCGGCCAGCCCCGCGCCGGTGGATTTCACGACGTCGCGCCGGGTAAGCATCCTTACCATGTCTCGCTCCTTTCGCTGAGCTTTGCTGCTTCGCCCGGGCATCTTATCAGATATCCTACATGAGAACAACGGGCGACATTACGGATCGTCCCTGCTCCACCCGCGATCCAATCGGGGATAGCGCCGGTAATACGGCAGCGAACATTGCTGCCCGTGAGGCATGACCGTCGGACGCTTACCAGTCCGGGAGGTCCCAATTTCTTGCTCATCGAGGAGATACAACACGTCCTCGTGGAGCAGTCGTTTCGGTTCCGGGCGTCCTGAAGCCCCCAACGACCCATCGTCGCGGCGAAACTGATGGACGCCCGCTATCAGATTGCCGTACTTGTCCCAGTACTCAACGGTCTGGCTCGTGGTGTTGCGAATACGGCGATCTCCGTGCGTACACGGCACTTGCGGTGGAGCGTCTCGTCCTCGCCGGAGATGGTCACGGTGTCGACGATGCGGATGGCACTCAGCACGCCGTCCGCTTCCTCGAGCAATCGCTCGCAGAAGAACGCTGCCTGAAGATAGGGCCCGCCTTGGGGCTGCTCCGATGGCTCCACATGGCTCCTTTCGCTCCTCACGACCAGCCGAACTGCCGCTCCACGGCTTCGGCGGTGACGTGCATCAACAGCGGCGAACCGTGCGGGCAGACGGCGGGGGCGGCGGTGTGGCCGAGCCCTTCGACCAGGGCGCGCATGAGGGGCCGGTCGAGGCTTCGGCCGCGGCGGACGGCGGTGCGGCAGGAGAGGCGCACCAGCAGCCGCTCCTGCCAGGTTTCGCCGTCGCCGGCGGTTTCGGCCTCGTCGCTGGCGAAGGCGAGGGCTTCGGCGAGGTGCGAGGGATCGACCAGGTCGCCCAGGGCCAGCGCATCCGCGCCGGGTGTCACGCCGGGCAGCACCGGCGACGAGCGCAGCAGGAACGACCGTCCCCCGAACTCCTCCAGTGCGAAGCCAAGCTCGGCCAATTCGGCAAGGCGACGTTCGAGGGTGGCAGCCTGGGGCGGAGAGACTTCGACGAGCAGCGGTTCGGGGAGGACGATCGATTCTGCAGCCGAGTTTTCGCCGCCGGCGTAGGCGGCGCGCATGCGCTCGTAGAGGATGCGCTCGTGGGCGCGATGCTGGTCGACGAGGTAGAGACCGGCGTCTCCTTCCAGCAGCACCAGGCGCGCGCCAACCTGGCCGATGAGGCGCAGCGGGGGGAGACCGGGTGTTTCGATGGGGGAGGCATCTTCCCAGGCAGCCGGTGATTCGCCCAGCAGTGAATCCGCGTCGTGGGCGAGCGCCGCCGCTCCGGTGAGCGGTTCCCAGCGCAGGCGCAGGGGGCGGCGGCCAAGGGCATCACGCACGAGATTCGACAGGGCCGCGGCGATCTCCCGCTCGTCGCGCAGTCGGACCTCGAGTTTACCGGGGTGGACGTTGACGTCGACGCGGCGCGGGTCGACCTCGATGGCGAGCAGCGACACCGGGTGGCGGCCACGGGGCAGGAGCGGACGGTACGCTGCTTCCAGCCCTGATTGCAGGCCGCGTCCGTTGACGGGGCGGCCGTTGACGATGAGTGTCACTCCGCTGCGGCCGGGGCGGGTCACCTCCGCACCGGAAATGACTCCGGAAAGGGTCGCGCTCGCGGTCTGGATCGGACCGAGCGGGATCAGCGACCCGGCGAGAGCGTGGCCATAGACCTCGCAGAGCGTGTTTACCAGATCGCCCGAGCCGGAGGTTTGCAGCGTCAGACGGTCTTCGACGTGCAGAGCGAAGCGGACTCCGGGCGCGGAAAGCGCCAGCCGCCGCAGGGTTGTGCCGATCTGGGTGGTTTCGCTGCGGGCGTGCGCGCCGGTGAAGGCGGAGCGGCGGGCGGGAAGATCGGCGAATAGGCCGCGCACGGTGACGGTGGTGCCGACGGGGCGGGGAGCGAGTTCGTCGCGCAGGACGCGGCCACCGCGCATGGTCAGGCGCCAGCCGCCGGTGGAGGTGGCCGAGAGGAGGTCGAGCTCGGCGACGCCGGCGATGCTGGGCAGGGCTTCGCCGCGGAACCCGAGGGTGCGCACGGCGGAGAGACCCTCGGCCGGGTACTTGCTGGTGGCGTGGCGCTGGCAGGCCAGCCAGAGCTCGGCGGCGCGGATGCCGCGGCCGTCGTCGTTGACGCGGATGAGGTCGAGGCCGCCGCCGCGGATATCGACGCGGATCGAGTTCGCCCCGGCATCCAGCGCATTCTCGACCAACTCCTTGACCACGGACGCCGGGCGCTCGATCGTTTCCCCGGCGGCGATGCCGGCGGCGACGCCGGTGGGGAGGACGCGGATGCTCCCCCCTTGGCGATCCGGCTGTTCGGCGGTGACCAGATCGCGCTCGCCCCCGAGCAACGGGGGCGGGGTCGCGACTTGGCCGAGGCTGTGGTCGGTCTCCATGGGGGCAGTCCGGGGCACGCGGGTGGCGTCGTGCGACGATCGCGCCGGGTCGGGTGCGAGATGCGGGCGGCGTGGAGGGCGAACGATAGCACGCGTGCTCGGCTCGCCGAAAGAGGAGTAGCCACAGCCCGGGGCAAACCGCGATCATTGTCTGGGCCGTCAGGGCAGGGATCGTCGTTCCGTTGACGGCCGAGATAAGGACACCACATGAGCATTCCCGACAGCGAGCTGGAGCGGCGGGCGTTCCCGAGACTGAACGCCGAGCAGATCGACCAGTTGCGGCCATTCGGAGACGTTCGGCCCACCGAGACCGGGGAGGTCCTGTTCGAAGTCGGCGACCGGGACTATCCGATGGTTGTCGTGCTCTCCGGCCGCACGGAGGTCGTCGACCGCTCGGAGCGCGTCAACAGCATCCTCACCACCGGCGAGGCGGGCGATTTCCACGGAGAACTGGGGCTGCTCACCGGGCAGATCTCGTTTTCCGCTTGCGTCGTGCGAGAGCCGGGCGAGGTCCTGCTGCTCACGTCCCGCGCCGTGCGTGACGTGATCGCCATGATCCCCGACCTGAGCGATGTGCTGGTGACGGCCTTCGAAGCGCGGAGAAGGATTCTGATGCGCGCCGCGGCGGGCACGTTCACCATCATCGGCCCGGAGAATGCGCCTTCGGTGTTGCGCTTGCAGGAGTTCGCGGCGCGCAACCGCATTCCGCATCGCTGGCTCCCCCCGGACGATCCCTTCGCCATGCAGGTCAGCTTCATGGAGTGGCCGCCGAACCCCAACCTGGTGCGGGTGCTCATCCGCGGCTATCGCGTGCTGCGCGATCCCACGAACCTTCAGGTCGCCAAGGCGCTGGGGCTCGACCTGGCCATCAAACAGGACGGGCCGGCCGACCTCGTCGTCATCGGGGCCGGGCCGGCCGGGCTGGCGGCGGCGGTCTACGGGGCGTCAGAAGGGCTGAAGACCGTCACCGTCGACGACGTGGCCATCGGTGGGCAGGCCGGCACCTCATCGCGCATCGAGAATTACCTCGGGTTTCCCACCGGTATCTCGGGCGGAGAACTCGCGTTCCGGGCGGAGGTGCAAGCGTTGAAGTTCGGGGCACGGGTGACCCTGCCGCGAGAAGCGACCTCCCTACGCCGCGAAAACGGCCACTTCGTGGTCCGCCTCGACGACTTGACGGAACTCCTCGGCCGCAGTGTGGTTATCGCCACCGGCGCGCGCTACCGGCGACTCGGACTACCCGATCAGGAGCTGTTCGAGGGCGCCGGCATCTACTACGCGGCGACCGAGCTGGAGGCCCGGCGCTGCCGTGACGCGGAGACGGTGGTGGTCGGCGGCGGCAACTCGGCCGGGCAGGCGGCGATGTATCTGGCGGGGGAGGCCCGGTGCGTCCACCTTGTCTATCGGGGTCCGGAGTTGGGGCGGAGCATGTCCCAATATCTCCTGTCGCGGCTGGAGCACGCCCCGAATATCCGCATTCACACGAATGCCGAAATCCTCTCCCTCGCCGGCGACGAACGGCTGCAGACGGTCACAGTGGAAACGCGCGACGGGGCGGAGGAGACGATTGCGGCCGGCGCTGTCTTCGTCATGATCGGTGCCGATCCCTGCACCGACTGGTTGCGCGGGGCCGTCGAACTGGACGAGCGGGCATATGTGCGGACGGGCCTGGCTTGGGATGATTTCGGCACACAATCCCCGTATCAAACCAGCATGCCGGGAGTCTTCGCCGTTGGCGACGTGCGGGACAGTTCGGTGAAGCGGGTCGCCTCGGCCGTAGGGGAGGGCTCGGTGGTGGTGCAGGCGGTGCATCAATACCTGGCGCAGACTGACTCAACGTAAGTCCCACGCCAATCGGATCGCGTGGTTGGCTGCCGATGCCTGCAAACTCCGTACCTGCTACGGATGCGGGCGCCCGGTGGTAGCGGTCGTGTGCGAGCAGGTCGTCCCGGGCGACCGGGACTGATGTAGCAAGTGAACACGGTGGAGCGAGGTTGACACGTTGTCATCTGTTGTGATTCCGGTCACAATGCGCGTGCCCGTCTCCGCGTCGACACGGAGTAGTTGAATGCTTGCGAAACTGCGCCTGGGCTTCGCGCTCGTGTGCGCTCTGGTTCTCCTCTGGCCTGGTCTGCTGGCGGCGCAGGTCGCTACGCCGGTTGGGTCTCCCGTGGCGGTGCCGGTCGCCGCCGGGTCGCTGCGGGCGCAGATGGACCCCGCGGTCGATCCGGGGCGGGATTTCTTTCGCTACGCCACCGGGGGCTGGCAGGATCGCACCGAAATCCCGGCCGACGAAGCAACCTACGGCATCACGCAGGCACTGCACGACCTGACCATCGAACAACTCCTCACGTTGCTCGACCGCCTCGAGAACTCGGACGAACTGGCGGTCGGGTCCGACGAGTGGAAAGCAGTCCAGCTCTTCGCCCAGGCGATGGACACCAAAACGCGCAACGCGCAGGGGATCGCGCCGCTCGAGGCGGAGATGGAGGCGATCGACGCCATCGCCAATCTGGATGAGCTATACGCCTTCATCCGGCAGGCGTACCTGTCGGGGTACGCCTACGGTCTGTACGGGATCTTTTCCGCCCCCGATTTCGCCGACAGCTCGGTCTACACCGCGTGGTATTCGGGACCGGCGCTGGGGCTGCCGAGCCGCGACTACTATTGGAGCGACGACGAGGGCAACGAGGCGATCCGCGAAGCTTACCGGGCGATGAACGCGGCGCTGCTGGAAGCGGCCGGGTACGACGCTGAAGCAGCCGCGGACGCCGCCGCGCGGGTCTACGAGCTGGAGAAGCGGCTGGCCGAGCCGATCCTGCGCCCGGAGGACTTCAACGATCCCGGCAATTACTACAACCCGCGCCCGGTCGAGGATCTCATCGCGGCTAACCCGGACTTCGATTGGCCGGCGTTTCTCGATGTGCTGGGCATCCCCGAGCAGGAGACCGTGGTCGTCACCGAGCTGGCGTATCTGGACGCGGTCGATGAGATTGTCGCCGACGCCGACCTGGAGACGCTGAAGGACTACCTGAAGCTGCAGACACTGCAATCGGCCGCCTCCGCTCTGAGCGAGGAGATGGGCCAGATCGTCTTCGATTTCTACGGGACGACGCTCAACGGTGTCCAGGAGCAGTCGCCGCTGGCGGAACGGGCGCTGGACGATGTCAACGGCAGTCTCGGTTTCGCCATGGGCCGGCTCTACGTCGACGAGTACTTTCCGCCGCAGGCCAAGGCGGAGATCGAGGCGCTGGTCGAGCGGCTGATCGATGCCACCCGCGTCCGCATCGACGCGCTGGAGTGGATGTCGCCGGAGACAAAGGCGACGGCGATCGAGAAGCTCGATACCATGCGGGTGAAGGTCGGCTATCCCGACGTCTGGCGGACCTACGAGGCGGTGACCATCGAGGAATCGCTGGCGCAGACCTTGCTCAGCGCCAGTCTGGCCGAATCGAAGCGGGAGTTGGGCCGCATCGGCGAACCGGTCGACCGCGACGAGTGGGGGATGCTGCCGCAGGAGGTCAACGCCTACTACAGCCCGACGAACAACGAGATCGTCTTCCCCGCCGCCATCCTGCAGTCGCTCTTCTTCGACGTCGCGGCCGATCCCGCGTTCAACTACGGTGGCATCGGGGCGACCATCGGCCACGAGATCACGCACGGATTCGACCAGGGCGGCTCCCAGTTCGACGCCGAGGGGAATTTTGCCGACTGGTGGACGGGAGAGGATCTCGCGGAGTTCGAGGCGCTCACGGCCGAGGTCGCCGCGCAGTACGACGACGTCGAGGTCTTGCCCGGGCTCAACGTCGACGGCGACCTGACGATCGGGGAGAACATCGCCGACATGGGTGGCTTGCAGATCGCCTACGACGCGCTGCAGACGCTGTTAGCGGAAGAGGGCGATCCGGGGCCGATCGAGGGGTTGACCCAGGAGGAGCGGTTCTTCGTCGCCTACGCCCTCAGTTGGGCGGAAGAAGCGCGCGAGGAAGCGCTGCGCACGCAGGTCCTGCTCGACGAGCATGCCCCGGCCGAGGTGCGCGCCGTGCAACCCGCCCGCAACATTGACGCGTTTTTCGCGGCGTTCGGCATCGAGCCGAGCGAGCCGATGTACCTGCCCCCCGCCGAGCGGATCGTCATCTGGTAGAGGAGCGGAATCTCGTGGTGGTATCTGAGCACGTCGGCCAACATTTCGTTGTCGCGCCACCGGTCGCCAAGCGGCTGCAGGAGCCGCGCGCCTACTCCGGCGTGACGCTGGTCGACCCCTACGCCTGGCTGGAGAACCCGGACGATCCGGAGGTGATCGCCTACCTCAAGGCCGAGAACGCCTTCACCGAGACCGTGATGGCGCCGACCATGGCACTGCGCGAAACGCTCTATGCCGAGATCGTCGGGCGCGTGCGGCGCACCGATACCAAGGTGCCCTTCCGCATGGGCGATTGGTTCTACTACGTGCGCACCGAGGATGGCCGCGATTACGACATCCTCTGCCGCAAGCGGGGGAGTCTGGACGCGCCCGAGGAGATTCTGCTCGATCTGAATGCCATCGCTGGCGACTACCTGGCCCTGGGCAAGTACGCGCCGAGCTCCGACGGGCGCTACCTGGCCTACGCGCTCAACGAAGCCGGGGGCATCGAGTACACCCTCCATGTCAAAGACCTCGACGGCGGCGAGATGCGGCCAGAGCAGATGCCGAGCGACGGCTACGGGTTCGCCTGGGCGGCAGACAATCGGACGCTCTTCTACACGCGGCAGGATGAGACGCTGCGCTCGGCTGATCTACTGCGGCACGAGATCGGCAGTGACCCGGCCGCCGATCCCGTCCTCTACCACGAGGATGACGCGATTTTCTCGCTCACCATCGACATCTCCAACAGCAAAGACTTCCTCTTCCTCACCAGCGAGAGCTTCACAACCTCGGAGGTGCGCTACCTGCGGGCGGACGACCCCACCGGCGCGTTCACCCTCTTTGCACCGCGCCAGTCAGGAGTCATCCAGTACCTGGAGCACCACGGCGACGAGTTCCTGGTTCTGAGCAACGAGGACGCGCTCAATTTCAAGCTGGAGGCCGTTCCGATCGCCGATCCGGCGGGGGTGCGGCGAGAGGTGATGCCCCACCGCGAGAACGCGCTGCTGGAAGACGTCGATGTCTTCGCCGGGTACCTGCTGGTTTCCGGGCGCGAAAACGGGATGAGCCGACTGTGGGTGCACGACCTGGGCTGTGGAGAGACGCGGCCGGTGGAGTTCTCCGAACCGGTGCATTGCTCCAGACCGGGCGACAATCGCGAGTTCCATACGAGACACGCCACGATCGCCTACACGTCGTTTGTCACCCCGCTGACGTACTACGCGCTCGACCTGGCGAGTGGGGAGCGCACCCTGCTCAAGCAGGAGGAAGTCGTCGGTGGGCACGACCCGAGCCGGTACGTGTCCGAGCGCATCTTCGCCACCGCCCCAGATGGGGAGCGCGTGCCGATCTCGCTCATTTCCCGCCGCGATGCGCCCGCGGGACCACGGCCGCTGCTGCTGCGCGGGTACGGAGCCTACGGGTACTGCTGCGACCCGATCTTCGCTAGATCGGAACTCTCACTGATCGACCGCGGGGTGACGTACGCCATCGCGCACATCCGCGGCGGACAGGAGATGGGCCGCGGCTGGTACGAGGACGGCAAGCTCCTGCGCAAGAAGAACACCTTCACCGATTTCATCGCCTGCGCCGAACACCTCATCGCCACCGGCACCACCACGGCGGACCAGATGGTCGCCCAGGGCGGCAGCGCCGGCGGCATCCTCATTGGCGTGCTGGCCAACGAGCGGCCGGATCTGTTCCGGGCGCTGGTGGCGGAGGTCCCCTTCGTCGACGTGCTGCGCTCCATGCTCGATCCCAGCCTGCCGCTGACCACCGCCGAATTCGTGGAGTGGGGAGACCCGCGCGACCCGGTCTATCGGGAGTACATCCGCTCCTATTCCCCCTACGACAATGTCGCGGCGCAGCCCTATCCGCCCCTGTTCATCACCGCCGGGCTCGAGGACGACCAGGTGCCGTACTGGCAGCCGGCGAAGTGGACGGCGAAACTGCGGGCCCACCACCGCGACGGCACCCCACTGCTGCTGCGCACCAACCTGGGAGCCGGCCACCAGGGCGACTCCGGGTTCTATGATGCGCAACGCGAGACCGCCTACACGTATGCGTTCATCCTCTCGGCGTTGGGGCTGACCGAGACGGAGGCGGTCGCCGCGGCGGCGGATTAGCGATTTCGCTCCAGCCCGACAGCAGTGCAAACAGCGGCTTCGTTCGCGCGGCACACCGAAGGATCGCCCATGCACGCACGCGCACTGCGAAACCAGGTTTCAGTCATCGGCACGGGGCTTCAGGCCGGCCTGCTGGCGGTGATGCTGGCGGTACCCGGGACACTTGCCCGGGATTCGTCGCAGGCGACTCCCGCTCCGCCCTCCGGTCTGGAACGCGCCGTGCAGTCCGGGCTCGACGCCGGGCTGCCGGGAATAGCGCTCTTGGTGGAGCGGAACGGCGAGCGCGTCGCTTCCACGGCGGCCGGGGTGACCAGCGTCGAGAACCAGACGCCCATGACGACAGAGGACCGGTTTCGCATCTACAGCATCGCCAAGACCTTCACCGCCACCGTCGTGCTGCAACTGGTTGACGAGGGCATCCTCGATCTCAACGATACTGTCGTTGACTGGCTCGACGATCCGGCGGTAAATGCCATCCCCAACGTCGAACGGATCACCCTGCGCCAACTGCTCACTCACTCGAGCGGCATCTACGACTTCGCAGACGACAATGACAGTCCTTTCTGGTCGGATGCGTTCCTTGGTCCAGATGCGGACTGGACGAAGGTGTGGACGCTGCCGGAACTGCTCGCGTACGCGGACGGGGCCAACCATGCCCCGTACTTTGCCCCCGGGGAGGGGTGGGCCTACTCCAACACCGGGTATCTCCTGCTGGGCATGATCATGGAAGCGGCGACCGGCAACGCGTATGGCGACGAGCTGCGGGCGCGCATCTTGGAGCCGCTCGGGCTGCGCAACACCACGCTGGCCGAGGGTGGGGCGATGCCGGACGACATCGTCGACGGCTACCACCTTGTCGATGGACAGCGCGTCAACGTGAGCGCGACCAACCTCTCCTGGGTCTGGACAGGTGGGGGCATGATCTCGACCACGGAGGATCTGGCGCGGTTCGCCCAGGCCACGTTCAGCGGGGAACTGCTCTCACCAGCGTCCTTCGCCGAGATGTTCACCTTCCTGCCCACCGACAACCCGAACAAGGGTGAAGGGATGGGTGTGTACAGCATCGCCACCCCGAACGGCACGCTGATCGGCATGGACGGCGCCGGACCCGGGGGTGAATCGAGCATGATGCATCTGCCCGATGCGGATGTGACCGTCGTGATCCTGGCAAACATTGCACCCGTCGGCGCCATCGTCGAGGGTTTTCGCGACGAGGTGTTCCGACTTGCGCTCGCCGGCAGGCAGGCGCCACTGGCCACCTCCGCCGTGGCGCAGCCGCCGATGCCAGAAACCCCGGTGGGCCGGCAACTCGCCTGGGTGCTGGCGATGTTGGAGGATGGGGCGAGCGGCCTCACCACGGAGGAGATTGGCGAGCGCTTCGCGCCCGCGTTCGTGGCCGCCATACCGCCGGAGCAGATGGTGGCACTGACACGGGGGTTTGCCGACGCCTTCGGCCCCTTCACCTTCGCGGGGTTTACCCGGCCACCCACGGAAATCCAGGCCAATGCCCTGGTGACGGGCGCCAACGACGTGCCCATCGTCATTCCGGTCGCGGTGGATGACGCACCGCCCCACCGCATCACCGGCATGAACTTTGCCCCCGTGCCACCGCCACCCGGCCTGCCGATCGAGGCGCTTACTGGAGATGGCGCGACTCCGGCCAGCGACTCCGAGCGGATCGACGGTCTCTTCACCGTCGGCGATCGCCAGATCTATCTCTCCTGTTCCGGATCCGGCAGTCCGACTGTCATCCTGGAATCGGGTGCCAACGACCCGGCGGCGCCCTGGTTCGCCATTGAGCGCGCGGTGGCGCCGTTGACCCGCGTCTGCTCCTACGATCGCGCCAATACGGTCGGGGGCGCGAGCGACCCGGCTCCTATCCCGCGCACGGTTGGTGACTCGGTCGCCGATCTGCACGCGCTGCTCCAGGAAGCGAATGTGCCTGGTCCGTACGTGCTGGTGGGGCACTCGATCGGCGGGCTGATTGGCCGCCTGTATGCCAGCACGTTCCCGGAGGAGGTGGCCGGGCTGGTGCTGGTCGATGCCTCGCACGAGGAGCAGGTGTCGCGGCTGGAAGCGCTGGTTTCCCCGGAGCAGTGGGCAGCCTACGCCGAGATGCTCGACCAGATCATCAACGCCGAGGGCATCGACTTCGAGGCCAGCTTCGCCGAAGTACGCGAGGCACGGGTGACGGCTCCGTTGCGGCCGATGCCCCTGGTTGTGGTCTCCGCCGGGGCGGAGGACGACCCGTCATTGATCCCGACGTTCTACCCACCTGGCTGGCCGGTCGAGGCCACGGCCCAGCTCTGGCAAGAGTTGCAGGCAGACATGGCGCGGCTCGTGCCAGACGGCCAGCATGTCATTGCCGAACGGAGCGGGCACTACGTCCACCAGTCCGAGCCGGAACTGGTGGTCGAGGCCATCGCGGACGTGGTCGAGGCGGTACGCGATCCGGCGCTCTGGGCGTCATCCAATCTGGCGACGCCGGTCCCCTGACTGAGTCTCGTGGCCGGTCAATCCGCTTCCGTCAAGCAGCAGACGAAACCCGGCCCCCCAAGGTACATCCCGGCGTCGACGTCGATGCATCGGCCCCCAGCATAGAGGAGCGGTTCGGTGACGGACTCGGCGGGTTGGCCGGTCATCTTGCTGATGGGCGTGTGCCCATGCACGATCTGCTCACCGCCAAACCGGCGCAGGAACGCGTCGGCCTCGTCGTTGCCGCCGACAGCAGCCACGAACGCGCCGTGCTCGCCGAACGCCTCCAGCAGATGCGCCCAGCGGGTGGTGTCGTCGCCACACAGCAGGTCGGCGATAGCCTCGTTCGTCTCCGTCATCGATCCGCCGAAGCGGGCATAGAACGGGGCATCGGCGTGCAGGAGGAGGTGGCCGCCCTCGCGCGCCATCAGGGGGCGGCGGCAGAGCCAGGCGACGTGCTCGTCCGTGAGCCGTTTGAAGTCTTTCACCGCGCCGCCGCTTTCTGCCCAGATTTCGCGGAAGGTCTTGCCGGACCCGGGAGCCATCTGGTCGCCCAGCCTGGCGGCGCCCAGCAGGATCACGTCGTGGTTGCCGAGGAGGGATTCGACCATGCCGCCTGTGGCAGCAGCCTGGGTTTGCAGGTTCATCACCATTTCGATCGCGCCTATGCCATCTGGGCCGTGGTTGACCAGGTCGCCGGCAAACCAGAGGCGGCTGTCTCCCCCGGTCCAATTGGCTTCGTCGTCGATCAACTGCGCTCGGCGCAGGAGATCGCGCAGCTTCGCGACGTGCCCGTGGACGTCTCCGGTGACATGAACTGCACTCATCGCTTCCTCGACTCGGGATTCCCGCCACTGCACCGCGGCGGATGGTACGGTAGCCGAACGTATGGATTCGCAGGAACGCCTCCGCCACACCATCGACCAGGAACAGCAGCGCCTGCGCGCGAGCGTGCCGCTTGATCGTGAAGCGGCGCTCCTCGCGCTCCTGCGCTCGCGGAACCGGCTGGCGAATCGGCCCGGTTTCGCGCCGCAGCCCGACTTGGTCACCGGCCGTCGTCTCGCCGACGCGGGCGGCAACGTGGCGATGCGCCTCTGTCTCGAGGCCACCGCTGATGATGCACGCGGAGTGCCAACCGCATCCGACGGCGGGTGGGACGGCTGGGCGGAGCGCTTTCTTGGGATGTGCGCTTGGGTCGCCGAGGCCGAGGTGGTGCTGGCGCATTGCGAAACCGGTTTCATGCGGTTGGTGGATGACGGCGACGGGACGTTCGACGCCTGGATCGCGACCAAGCGGGCACCGGCGAGCTGGCGGGAGCGAGCGGACATCGATTGGTGGGCCGCGTTGCTGGCCAGGCAACTCGCGCCCGAGTTGCCACGCCCGGTCCTCACCCTCAACCCCTCGCCCATTGCGATGGGCGAGGGGTTGAGGGTGGATTGCGACCGGCTGGCCGATACCCACCTGAAGATGATGGCGTACCAGCTCGGCTATCCGCCCGAGGCCACGATCGGCGGCTGCACCATGCAGACGTATGGTGATGTGCTGCGCTTGCTCATCGCCTGGGCGCTGCGGGCACGCGACCGCGGGGACGCGATGACGCCGCAATCGGTACACGATCTGGTCGCCGCGCTGGCCTCGACGCTCGCCATCGATCCGGCAGTAGCCGACCGGGCCGTCGCCGCCTTCACCCTCGATCGGGACAACGCGGCCTGGCACGCCGCCGTGCCCGGGGTCGCGGCGGCACCGCTGGTGCGGGTTGCCCCGGACCGTCTCGCCTGGTCGCTCCACGGGCTGACCACGGAGCCGTTCTTTTTCCTGACTCGCGAACTTCGGCGCCGCAATGCCGAGGAGTACCACAACAGCGCCGTGCTCCGGGAAGACGTCTTCCGCCAGGACCTGTACGCGCTCTTCTCGGACAAGCGGTTCGTCACCAGCGCCGGCCGAATCGCGCTGCGCCGCGAGGGGGGCGACGTGCGCACAGACATCGACGCTGCCGTCTTCGATCGCAAGACCGGCGTCCTTGGTCTCTTCGAACTGAAGACGCAGGATCCGTTCGCCCGGTCGGCCACCGAGCTGACGCGCCAGCGCGACAACGTACTCTACGCGAACCGCCAGATCTCCGGCGTGCTGACCTGGCTCAACCGGCATGGCGGCGATGCCCTCCTGAGCCGCTTCGACGCCCAAACCGCCAAGCGGTTCCGGGTGCAAAAGGTCTTTCCGTTCGTGCTCGGCCGGTACCTCGTGCACTTCAACGATGGTCCGGAGCCCGACAGCCGTGCTGCCTGGGGAACCTGGCCGCAACTGCTGCGTCTGCTGGAGGAGCAGGCAATGCGGGACACCGCCAATCCCATTGGCTCGCTTTTCACGCGTCTGAAAAGGGACACCCCGCTTGCCTACCTGATCGCCGACGCGGAGCGGCGCGACATCGCCGTCGGCGACTCGCGGCTCGTCGTGCATCAATCGTATGCCGCGTTTCAGGCGAGTGCAGGCAACCGATAGACGAATCCGGATCCCCCGAGAAAGATGCCGCCGTCGAGATTGAGGCAGCGTCCGCCGGCGTACGCCAGCGGTTCGCGCACAGTGGCCGCGGGTTCGCCGGTGACGAGAGGGATCGGGGTGTGACCGTGCAGGATGCGCCGGCCGCCAAACTGGCGCAGAAAAGCGTCGGCTTGCGCGGGTCCATCATGCGGGTCGGTGAAGGCGAGGCGCTGACTGAAGTCGCCCAGCAATCGATCCCACTTCCTTGGGTCGGTGCTGTGCAGCATCCCGGTGACGGTCTGGTTCACTTCGGGGATGAAGCGGCCATAGTCGGCGTAGATGAGCGCGTCGGCATGGACCAGGAGGTGGTCTTGCACGAGGACCATGGCTGGCAGGTTTGCCAGCCATCGCGCGTGGTCCGGGGTGAGGCGTTTCAGGTCGATGTCGCGGCCGCCGTTGTACGTCCAATCGGCACGGAAGACCGCCGTCGCGCCTGAACTCGCCACCGCGGCGAACGGGCTCGCGGCCAGGAGCAGGAGATCGTGGTTGCCCAGCAGCACGTTGACCTCGCCGCCGGAAGCCGCCGCTTCCCGCTGCAGGCGCATGACCAGGTCGATGACGCCGATGCCGTCCGGGCCGCGATCGGTGAGGTCACCGAACAACCAGAGGGCGCTGTCGGCGCCGGTCCAGGCGTGGCCGGCGCCGATCAGCCCAGCGTCGCGGAGCAGGCGAGTCAGCGTTTCAGGGTGGCCGTGGATGTCCCCGATGGCGAAGATGGCGCGCATGCCGTTCCCCACTTCAGCGCCGGGGCGAGATCCCTGGCGGGCTGCAAGGGTACGGCAGGCGGGAGGCGGGCACGGCATGCCGTGCCCGCCATTCTGCCTGTCTGCCTCGGATTATCCTCGCGCCACCCGGCCGCGCAGCGCGGCCAGCGCAAGGCCGATGCTCACGACCCCGACGATCAGGATGGCCGCCGCGCCCTGGAGCAAGACCTGCGGTTGCCAGCCGCCGTAGAGCAGCGAGCGGAGGGCGGCCAGCAGGTAGGTCATGGGGTTGAAGCGGGCGATGGCGGCCATCCACCCGGTCAGGGCCTCCAGGGGCAAGGTGGCCGTGGTCAGGAAGGCGAACGGGAAGAAGAGGATGAAACTGGAGTTGACCGCCCCGGCCGACCCGGTCTTGAGCGCGATGGCGTACGAGAAGCCGGTGAAGGCCAGCCCCCAGAACCCAGACATGAGCAGGAAGAGGAGCAGCCCGGCCACCCCGGTCTCGAAGGTCACCCCGACGAGCGCCCCGAGCAGGATGACGGGGATGGAGAGGATGATGATCTGCACGAAGTCCGCCGCCATCATGCCCAGCAAGAGCGGCAACCGCCGCACCGGGCTCATCAGCATGCGGTCGAAATAGCCGGAGTTGATGTCGGTGACGACGGCGTGGGCGCGGGAGACCCCAGTGACGGCGAAGACGATGGCGGTCGGGAGCTGGAAGGCGGCGTAGTCGAGCCCGGGGATACCGCGCTCGGCGAAGGCCTGCAAGGCCCCGAGGTTGACCACGAAAAAGAAGACCGGAATGATCAGCGATGGGATCAGAATGGCGGGTTCGCGCGCCAACGCGCGCAGGGAGCGGGTGGTGACCGCCCACAGGTCGGCCCAGAACCCGGCCGGGCGGGCCAGGCTGGTTCCGAACCGCCGCGGCTTTGCCGCCCGCTCGCGCCCGTTGGCGCCGAAGCCGGTTCCGGTTCCTGTGCCTGTTCGTTCTGGTGCAGTGGGTGCGTGAACCGCGCTCATGCCGCTTCTCCTTCCAGATGCTGCCCGGTCAGGGTCAGGAACACATCGTCCAGGGTCGGTTCGCGCAATGTCAGTGACCGCACCGGAACGTCGGCGGCAGCGAGCGCGACGATGATGGGCGACACATGCCCCGGACCGTCACTGGTCGCGGCCAGGATCTCGTCGCCCTGCGCCTCTACCGAATCGATGCCGGGGACGGCGGCGATGACCGGTTCGGCGCGCGCCACGTCGG
This sequence comes from uncultured Chloroflexia bacterium, assembly GCA_963762985.1. GTDB lineage: Bacteria > Chloroflexota > Chloroflexia > Thermomicrobiales > UBA6265 > JACCXM01. The sequence continues at coordinate 461,628 of CAVXMK010000014.1, read as the reverse complement.
TGACGCGCACGGCGATGACATCGGCGCCGATGGAGCGCTTCAACTCGCCCGGGGTGCCCTCGGCGATGATCTTGCCCTGGTCGATGATGCCGACGCGGTCGGCGAGGGCATCGGCCTCTTCCAGGTACTGGGTGGTGAGGAAGATGGTCATGCCCAACTCGGTGTTGAGGCGTTGTACTTCCTCCCAGACCTTGGCGCGGGAGGAGGGATCGAGCCCGGTCGTCGGCTCGTCGAGGAAGAGCACCTCCGGGTTGTGAATCAACGCCGCCGCCAGGTCGACACGGCGCTTCATGCCGCCGGAGTAGGTCTTGATACGCTGGTCGAGGGCATCGCCGATATCGATCAGCCCGCGCAGCTCGGCCAGGCGGGAATCGATCTGCGAGCGGGAGAGCCCATAGTAGCGACCTTGTTGACGGAGCAACTCCGTCCCGGTCTGCATCTCGTCAAGGGCGGCCGATTGCAGAGCGGCGCCGATGCGCAGGCGCACCTCCCCCGGTTGGCGGGCAATGTCGTAGCCGGCGACCGTGGCGCGCCCCCCGCTGATCGAGGTCAAGGTGCAGAGCATGCGGGTGGTCGTCGATTTTCCGGCGCCATTCGGCCCCAGAAAGCCGTAGATCTCGCCCCGTTGGACGGTGAGGTCAACCCCGTCCACCGCGATGAACTCGCCGAAGCGGCGCTCCAGCCCGGTCGCGTCGATAGCAAACTCCATGGTCACGCGTCTCCTGGAATGTGGCGGTCTGCCGCACGTCGGATTCCCCGGTCAGTTGCTGCCAGGAAGGGTCCAGTAAGCCAGAGATCGGTCATCATGGCTTCCTCCAGATGGGTGAATTGCCTACGAATTTCGGTCCGGAAAGGGTCATCTTTCCGGACGATGCGGGGCACACCGTGCTGGGCACGGCCACGAGTGTCCGTACCGACCGCAGCGCTCCCTCAACGCGACGGCCTGATGAGTCGATTCGTCCAGCCGATGACGGTTCGCCGGGGCGGCTTTGCCCGGGTGCAAACTGTACGTACAGTATAGAACATGCGTTCCATTCTGTCAATGGGCTGCGCTCGCAACAGGCGCTTCAGCGCGCCAAGGTGGGGCATTTCTGTTGCCCACTCATGGTCGCTTGGGAGCGAACGAAATCTACAAGTGAGGTCGGTGGATCGAACGTTGTTCGCGGGCCAGGCGCCGTGAAGTGGGGCGTGCCGCTACGACCCGATGGCGTCCGCCAGAACCCGCAAGGCATTCTCGCGGAAGATTTTGCTCATATCCGCCTCGGCGTAGCCGCGACGACTCAGTTCGCCGGTCAAGGCGGGCAGATCTTCCCAGGAGCGCATGCCGGGCACCCTCAGCGCGCCGAGTCCGCCGCCGAGTCCGCCGCCGGGGTCCCAGGCGGCGATGTCGTGGGCAGCCCCCATCGTCGCGATGTCGTCGTAGAAGTCGCAACCGATGGCGACGTGATCGATGCCGGCCATGTTCACCAGGTGGTCGATGTGGTCGACCCAACGCGTGATCGATGGCTCGTCCTGCGCGATGTATCCGGCAACGGCGACGGCCCCGACGACTCCGCCCGAGGCGGCGATGGCCCGGATCATGTCGTCCGTGAGGTTGCGGGGGTGGTCCAGCAGGGCACGGGCGTTGGAGTGGCTGGCGATCACCGGACCCGTCGCGGTCTCCAGAATGTCCCAGGTGGTGCGGTCGGAGGCGTGGGAGACATCGACGAGGATACCGAGGCGGAACAACTCGCGCACGGCATCGCGGCCCAGGCGAGTGAGGCCGCCGCGAGACTCGTTCTCCCAGGTGCCGTCGCCAAAGGCCGTGCGCCGCATCCAGGCAAACGAGAGCATGCGCAGGCCGAGCGCGTGAAACAGGCGTAGCGCGGAGAGATCCTGCCCTAGCGGCTCGGCACCCTCGAAGGCGAGGAGCGCGGCGATCTTGCCCTCGCCGTTGATGCGCTCGACATCGGCGCGGGAGCGGGCCAGGGCGATCTGGTCCGGGCAGAGCGCGATCTCTTCGTTCAGCGCGTCGACGAGCTGCACCGCGCGGCGCAGCGCCAGTTCCGGCAGGAAGAGGGAGTCGATGTAGACGGCGCAGACGACGACATTCACGCCCCCCGCGAGCAGTTTCGGCAGCCACTCGTCGCGCAGCGAGCCCTCGATGCCGTCGAAGCGCCGCTTGAGCAATGCGAGGGGCAGGTCGCTGTGCAGATCGACGAGACCGATATGTTGGGTCAGCTCGGCGTCGCTGTCCGTGAAGTTCGTCATGATCACCACACCCGTGTGACGTCGGAGCCACCCATGTGCCGCTCCCAATAGCGATCCCGGACACGCGCCGTCAGATCGCCGAGTGATCCCGTGCCCACCCGCCGCCCATCCACCTCCGCGATGGGGTAGATACCGCCGGCGGTGGAGCAGAGGAAGGCTTCGTCGGCGGTGTAGAGGTCGTAGGGGGTGAGGTCGCGCTCGGCGGCGGGGATACCCAGCTCGGCGGCGATCTCGAAGACGGTGGCGCGGGTGATGCCCTCCAGGATGCCCGATTGGGGGGTGTAGAGCGTGCCGGCGCGGACGAGGAAGACGTTCGCGCCGCGGCTCTCGGTGAGCAAGCCGCGGTCGTCCAGGAGGACGACGTCATCGGCCCCTGCCAGGTCCGCTTCCATTTTGGCCAGGTGGGTGTGCATGCGGTTGAAGTTTTTCACCTTGGCGTCCACCACCGCGGCCGGCCACTGCCGCACGGAGGGGATGACCAGGCTGATGCCGCTGTCCGCCTTCTCTTCCGGCCAGAGCGAGAGGTAGGGGATGGCGTAGACGATGAGGGTCGGCTCGTGCGAGGGCATGGAGGGGGAGGGGCGGCGGCCGCGGGTGGCGATGGCCTGTACGTAGGCATCGCGCAGACCGGAGCGGCGCGTCGTCTCGATGATGAGCGCGTCCAGCTCCGCCCCGGCGCAGCGCAGGGGGATCATGGCGGCGTGGGCGGAGCGCTCGAAGCGCTCACGGTGCTGGCGCAGCTTGAAGAGCCCGCCCTGCCAGCAAGCCAGGGTGTCGAAGACGGAGACACCGCCGATGAATCCGCTGTCGAAGATGGAGACCTTCGCCTCCGCGGCGGGGACGAACTCCCCGTTCAACCACGCGACTCCCGCACGCAGGTCCATGGCCTCACCTCACTCCAGCCCCGAGCAACGCCCGACGCTTCCACGCGATACCCTTTGCCGCGCACGCTCGCGTCATTGTCCGTCATCGCCGCGCCACTTGCCGTGAACCGGGAGCACGAGGTCGCTGATCGTGGATGAACTTCCTAACTCGCCAGTCGCGCTCCTCAATCGCGGCATCGCTGCCTTTCACGCGGGGAACCGAGACGAGGCCCTGCGCCTTTTTGCCCAGGCGCTGCTGACCGAACCCGAGAGCGAGCTCGGCTGGCTCTGGTTCGCGGCGGCCACCGATGACCCCGCCGAAAAGCGCTACGCCCTCGACCGCGCCATCGAGATCAACCCGGACAGCATTGGCGGGGCTGCCCGCAAGCGATTGCTCGATGTCCAGGCGGTGATGCCGAACGAGCTGACGGACATCGGCGCCTTGCCGCTGCCGCCCGAGCTCGCTGACCTGGGAGAGCGTCCCCGGTTCGTCCCGCGCCTCACACTGCCTCGTCCGTCCGGTCTCGCCGCGGCCGCCGCGCGGAGGTTTCGCTGGCGGTGGGCGCTGGCCGTCGTCCTGCTGGTGGTGTTCGCGGTCGCCGGCGCCGCCCTGGTGCGGTGGTCGCAGCCGCCGGAGCGGTGGTACCTCGCCGCCGCCGGTCCATTGAGCGGGCCGGACAGCCGGGTCGGGATCGAGATGGCCAACGCCGCAGAACTGGCGATCGCACGGGCGAACGCGGCCGGCGGCGTCGCCGGCCGCCAGCTCGCGCTCTTGCGCTACGACGACCAGGGCAATCCGGAGGTCGCGCGGGAGCGGGCCACGGAGATCATCGCCGACGAGCGGCCGCTCCTGGTACTCGGCCACCGCACCTCGGCGCCGTCGATCGCGGCCGGCGAGGTCTATCGCGAGGCCGGCATGCCGGCCATCAGCGGGTCGGCGACGGCCGATGCGCTGACCGAGGACAATCCGTGGTTCTTCCGGACGATCTTCACCGGCAGCTTCGAAGGCGGCCTGCTTGCAACCTACGTCAGCGACGTCCTCGGCCACGACACCGCCTCCGTCGTCGCCACCGCTCGTCCGTACGAGCAATCGCTGGCGGCAGCATTCACGGAAGCCTTCTCCGCCTCGGGGGAGGTTGCGCACACCTGGGAGATCGACCGCGACGATCGCGAGACTTCGATTCGGTCCATCGTCGACGCGTTGGCAACTGGTCGTGATCCCGGCATCGTCGTGATCTGCCTGCAGCCGGACGACGCTCGCGCGCTGCTGTTGGCCCTCCGCCGCGCGGGACTGTCGCCGCCCATGATCGGCGGCGACGCCCTGGGCGACGAAGGATTCGCGGCGTCGTTCGCGGCAGAGCCGGAAGAAGCGGATCACCCGGGCTTCTTCACCGACGGGCTGTATGCCGCCGCGCCCATGATCTACGACGCCACGAGTGGCGATGCGCTCGCATTCGCCCGGCTCTATCAGGACACCTACGGCGTCTTGCCCTCCTGGCAGGCGGCCAAGGCGTACGACGCCGCGACCATGGCCATCCACGCCCTGGCCGCCGCGACACTCGGCGGCGGCCCCGGCACTGTCGCGGCGGATCGCGCGGCGGTGCGGGACGCCCTGGCCGCCGTCAACGCGAGCGACGTCGCGTTGCGCGGCTTGAGCGGCCCCCTGTTCTTCGACGAGACGCGCTCGGTGCCCCAGGCGTTCTCCGTCGGCCGTTTCACCGGTCGCATCTTGACCAGTGCCCCGTGGCAATTCCGGCTCGTCACCGATTCCTCCCGTGACGACACGGCGACCGACCTGGAAAGTGGCCGCGCGGTCGCGTTCGATGGGTGGCTGCTGCGCCGTTATGCCGTCGTCGACGTCGGCATCGACATCAACGAGGTCCGCGACCTGGACCTCGGCGCCGAGTCGTTCCTCGCCGATTTCTTCCTCTGGTTTCTCGCGCCGGATGACGACCCGGCCTTGACCGACGTTTTCTTCCCCAACGCCACCAAGCCGCGGTGGAAGCTCGAACCGCCGCTCGAGGTGAGGACCGACGCGGACGGGAGCACCTACCGCATCTATCGCGTCCAGCGGACATTCACCCAACCTCTCGATTTTCACGACTACCCCTGGGACCAACACGTCCTGCAGATCGTGGTCCAGAACGTCTCGCTGCAAGCGGACGACGTGGTCTACGTGCCCAGTCCGGCGATAATCGCCCAGCCGCAAGACGTGCGGCTGCGCAGCGGGTGGGACCTCTCCCAACCATTCAACAACGTATCCAACTGGGAGGCGACTCAGGTCTATTACGTGTCAGAGACAACCACCGGCCGCTCCGTGCAGAGCGCAGAGGCCGGCGAGACGGAGTCGTACGTCCAGTTCTCCAAGCTCGTGACCGAAATCACCATGCAGCGCGACGTGCGCGGGTTTCTGCTGAGAAATCTGATGCCCCTCGCGCTGCTGGCGCTGGTCACATACCTCGCGCTCTTTTTTCCACCCGACCAGGCCGAGGTCCGCATTGGTTTCGCGGCGACGTCGATCCTCACCGCGGCCGTGCTGCTGGAAGGCGTCTCCGGGCAGTTGGACGTCGGCTACGTCGTCGCCATCGAGTGGGGATACTTCGTCTACATCGGGCTCTCGGCGGCGCTTATCTTCCTCAATATCGCCGTTGGACGGCTCTACAAGGACAAACGGTACAAAGCGGTGGGTCGCCTCGATCTCTTTGCCCGCGCCATGTATCCCCTGGTGGGGCTGATCACCGTCATGGCCTACGCGGCCCGCTATGGCGTCTGAAGCGCGTGCGACGGCACGAGGTGGCCGTCAATTGAACGAACGCGTCGCGTTCCGCCAGGGACATGGCGTGCGGTTCCGCAACCGCGAGTTGAGCCGTGCCTGACATGCCTATTGCGCCGGTGGGGCGGCGACCGATTCCCGTTTCGCGGTCAACCGAGCCACGTCCGCATCTGATCGGGGGTGAGGTTCCCGCCGCAGATCACCGTGCCCACCGTCTGCCCCCGGAAACGGGCTGGATCCTGCAGCACCCCGGCCAGGCCGACCGCGCCGGAGGGCTCGGCGACGAGGCCGGCGTGGCGGTGGAGGAGGCGCATGGCGTCCACGATCAGGGCGTCCGGGACGAGGAGGAAGTCGTCGACGAGACCGGTCAAGTCGGCGAGGGCTTCGGGCACGGGGAGGCGGACGCCGATGCCGTCGGCGATGGTGTCGATGCGGTCATGGGTGACCATGCGGCCCGAACGCAGAGACTCGACCATGGCCGGTGCACCGGTGGCGGCCACGGCGACGACGCGTGTCTCGGGAAGGCTCGCCCTGATGACGGTGGCCATGCCGGCCAGCATGGCTCCGTTGCCGAGCGGGATCAGTAGGGCGTCGAGGCGTGCCGGGAAGGCGAGCCATTCCAGGGCCATGGTGCCGGCGCCCTCAGTCGGTTCCGGGTCGCGGCTGTCTTCGACGAAGCGGATGCCCTCGCGGGCGGCGTGCTCGCGGGCGTGGGATTTGGCAGCGTCGAAGTCCGCCCCGGCGAGGATGACCTCGGCCCCCATGGCGCGCATGCGCTCGGTCTTGAGCGGGTTGGCCGACTCGGCGGCGTGGACGGTGAGGGGGACGCCGCGGGCGCGGCAGGCGTAGGCCATGGCCTGGCCGAAGTTGCCGGCGGAGGCGCACATCAGCGCCGCGCCGGGCGGCAGGTTCTGCACCAGCCAGTCCGCGCCGCGGCCCTTGAAGGAGCGGATCGGGTTGAGCGTCTCGGCTTTGAGCGCGATGCGGACGCCCAGCTCGTCGCCGAGGGGTTCGCAGACCCATTGCGCGGTGTGGAGGAAGACTGGGTCGATGCCGCGCGCCGCGGCCTCGATGCGGTCGAGGGTGATGCGGCGCGGGGCGACTGGAGCGGACAGCGAAAGTGGTACTGGCAAGGGTGCGATGCCTCCACATGTTGACCCATCGTTTTGGTGATTGTTCCACCTCTTGACACCGGGCGCCGGGAGGCGCAATGTGGCCGACGTCATCCGGCGGAGAAGCGGTCGCTGTTTCTGTCGGCACGACACGACTTCCCACTGTATCAGGAGGCGCTCATGGACGGATCACGGTTCGATGCCTGGACGCGGCGGCGGTTCGGATTGGCCGCGGGAGGTTTTGCCGGCGCTCTCCGTGGGTTGATGGGTTTCGACGGCGCGGTGGCCAAGAAAGGCAAGAAACGAAAGAGGCGCTGCAAGCGAGCGGGGCAGGGCTGCGGTTCGGGCAAGCGGCGGAAATGCTGCAAAAACCTGGTCTGCCAGCCGATCGAGGCTCGCGGCGGCGCCAAGCTCTGCTGCCGCGAGGTCGGCGGGTCGTGCTCGCTGGAAAACAACGTGTGTTGCAGTGGGTTGTGCAACGGCATCGAGTGCTTCTGCAAGACGGTCGGCGGCAACTGTGATTTCGATGCGAACTGCTGCACTCCCCTTACCTGCGAGGGTGGGACGTGCGGAGCCTCGTAGAGACGAACGTGACCCGCGCGGCGGGTCTTACCGTGGCTCCGCACCCCTTGGCGACGCGGGCAACGTCAGAGCTCCTCGTGGATCAGAGCGACGCGCCGGACGGTATTACCCCGTTTCGGCCCGACTGGGTCGTGCCACTTCAGCCCGAGGGATCGGAGCGGCCGGTTTTCGTCTTTCCCGCCGGACACGATGAGGTTCGGGCGCTGGCCATCGACGCCCGGGTCGCCGCGCACGTCGGGCGCCACCATCCCTTCTGGGGCTTCCGGCGCGATGATTCACACTTCGAGCGCGTGCGTGCCATCGGCGTTCCGGCGATGACAGAGGGGTACGTCGCACAGATGCGAGCCATTCAGAGCGCCGGGCCTTACCTTCTGTTCGGTACCTGCATCGGCGGCTACTTCGCGTGGGAAACGGCGCGGCAGCTCCTCGCCGCCGGGGAGGAGGTCGGTGGGGTCCTGTTCTACGAAGTCCCCATCCGCTCCGATGTCGCCACCGCGAAACGGCGGGGGCTGGCTCGTCACTACTGCCCCGACCCCTTGCCCATTCCGCTCACGCTCCTCATGACCGAGGCCTGGCGCGTCAGGGGCTGGTCCGTCGCCTGGAAGGAGGTGGTGCATGGCTCGATCGAGACGGTCGTTATCCCCGGCGAAACCGAAACGGTCTTCGAGCGGCGGGAGGAGCGGATCGCGCGGCACGTGCGGGAGTGGATCGAGCACGCCGAGCGTCGGGCATCCGTCATTCCCTCCCGAAATTGAGGGTTGCATCATCGCGTGAGTCCTGTAAGATGGCAGGCGCGGATGCAACGTTCCCTGGCCCGGCGCATCGCGCCCACGCATCCGACTCGTCATCGCGACAAGGAGGTCGGCATGGACGGCTCGCAATTTGATGCCTGGACACGGCGTGGGTTCGGTGCCGCGGCGGGAGGGCTGGCCGGTTCGCTGCTGGCGCTGTCGGCGATTCCCGGCGCCGAGGCGAAGAAAAAGAAGAAAAAGAAATGCAAGAAGCTCAATGACTCCTGCAATGACGGAAAGAAGAAGTGCTGCTGCGGATACGAATGCCACGAGGTGCTGAACAATAACGGCGGGCGTCACTGCTGCCGTGCCGCCGGCTTTCCCGCGGACTCGGCGGAGGACTGCTGCTCAGGCAGGCCTCTTGAGTTAGGCAAATGCATCTGCAAGACACTCGGGCAAGGTTGCGGTGGCAATCGGGAGTGCTGCTCGGGCTTTTGCGTTAGCGGCACATGCGACGACTCGCCTCCTCCTCCCCCCTAGCCGCGAGGGCGTCCAGGCGTAAATCGCTGAGATGACCGCCGCGGGCGTACGCGCGACGATCGACCTGGTCCAAGAGACTTGGACCGAGTTGCTCGGCGTGCCCGCGGTCGGGCCGGACGACGATTTCTTCGAGCTGGGCGGCCATTCGCTGATGGCCGCCTCCTCGGTCGCTCTCCTTGGCGAGCGGCTCGGGCTCAACCTTCCCTCCTATGCTCTCTTCGCCGCGCCGACGCCAGCCGAGATGGCGGAGCTCATCGCTGAGGTGCGGCGCGAGCCTCGTGATGCGTCCGAGGGCGGGGTGACACGGTTCTTCCCCGGTTGGGTGATTCCTCTTCAACCGCAGGGCTCCGATCGCCCGGTGTTCGTCTTTCCGGCTGGTCACAACGAAATCGCGGCCATGGGGGTCGAAGCACGGGTGGCCGTTCACGTCGGCCGCGATCATCCCTTCTGGGGATTCGGGCGCGACGATCCAGGATTGGTCCGGGCGCGCGAGGGCGGCGTCCCGGGGATGGCTGCCGCATATGTCGCGCAGATGCGGGCCATCCAGGGGCCCGGGCCGTACCTCCTCTACGCAAACTGCGCCGGAGCCCCTTATGCGTGGGAAGTGGCGCGGCAACTCCTGCAAGATGGCGAGATCATCGCTGGCATGCTCATCTACGAGGCGCCGCTTGACCCCAAGTCTATCGATCCGCTACCCAGCGTTACCCCGGCCCTCATTTCCGGCCCGGCCGTTACTCCGCGAGACTATCGGCCGAGCCCTCTGCCAGTCGATCTCACGCTCCTGATGACGAAGTTTTGGTGGCAGCATGAGTGGTCGGCGGCTTGGCAAGAGGTCGCGCTCGGCTCGGTGGAGACGGTCGTCATCCCCGGCGAGACCGAAAAGGCATTCGTCAATCGCGATGCGCGGATCGCGCGGCACATTCGGGATTGGATCGAGCAGGCGGAAACGCGCATCCGGTCGGCATGAGCGTCCCGGTCAGGCAAATACAGACCATCCCGGACGCGCTCGCCGCCTGGGCGGCGGCCACACCGGAAGCCGTCGTCTTGTTCGCGCCGGATCGTGGGCCCGTGACCTACCGCGAGCTCCAGGAAGCGGTCGAGCGGCTGGCCCGCGACCTGCGGGCGCGCGGTGTCGGCCGGCGGGATGGGATCGCGCTGCTCTTCCCGGAAGGCCCCGAACTCTGTCTCGCGCTGCTGGCCGCCATCGCCACCGGTATCGCCGTGCCTCTGGCCTGGCCGAACCCGGGGGCGGAGTATCAGCCGGTGCTCGCGAATCGGCGGGTGCGCGCCGTCCTGGTCTCCGCCGCGATTCCGCCATCCACGCTGGCCCTCGCCGGTCACGGGCTCCCGGTGATCGCCTTCACCCCTGGACCATCGGGCCGCATCGGAGATTTTCACCTCGATGGGCCGGACTGTCATGATCCAGCGCCGGCAGCGCCAGCGGCCGAGGACGACCTCGCCCTGATCCTGCACTCCTCCGGCACGACCGGCCGTCCCAAATTGACGCCACGGTCGCACCGCGTCATCGTCTCGACGTGTCGTCTCATTGTCGAGGCCAGAGCCATCACCAACGCCGATCGCTGCTTGATCCTGGCGAGAGCGGCGTACAGCCAGGGATTCAACGCCCTGATGCCGCCCATCCTCGCCGGAGCCGCCGTGGTCAGCGTCCCGGGGCCGGACCTCGCCGCGATGCCGCGTTGGTTGGAGACCTTTCGCCCGACCTATTGCTCGACGACCCCGGCGGTTCTGCGCGTCCTCGCCGCGGATGGCACGATCCGGGATGCGCTGCGACGATGGCCGCCGCGCTGTATCCATGTCAGCAGCGCCTCGCTCGCCCCCGCGGAACAGCACTCCCTGGAATCGCTGTTCGGGGCGCCGATTCTCACCGGCTACGGGATGTCCGAGGCGACCGGCATCGCCATGGAACCAATGCCGCCCTTGCGCCGCGTCCCGGGCTCGGTTGGTCTCCCGCGCTGCGATCTCCAGCTCATCGATGCGCACGGCGACCCGGTCGCCCGGGGTCACCACGGCGAGATCGTGGTGCGCGGCGAGCGGGTCTTTCCGGGTTATCTCGACGATCCGGACGCGAACGCCGCGGTCTTCCTCCCAGGCGGCTGGTTTCGCACCGGCGATGTCGGCGTTCTCGACGACGCGGGGTACCTCCACCTCACCGGCCGCCGCGATGAGGTCATCAACCGCGGTGGGGGGAAGATCGCCCCTGACGAAGTCGACGCCGTGTTGCACGGCCATCCCGCCGTGGCGGAGGCCGCGGTGTTCGCCGTTCCGGATGCGGTATTGGGCGAAGACGTCGTCGCGGCCATCGTCGTCAAGCCCGGGATGCGCCTGCGCCCATGGGAGCTGCGCGGCTGGATGCTCGAACGGCTGAGCGCGTACAAGGTGCCGCGCCGCATCTGGCAGGTGACGAGCCTGCCCCGGACGGCGACGGAAAAAGTGCAACGCGCGGCGCTCGCCCGGCAATGGGGCGAGGAACAGCGGTGAGCGACGAGTGTCGGCTCCCCGAGGCCATCCAGACCATTCCGGAGGCTCTCACATTCTGGGCGGAGCGCACACCAGGCGCTCCCGCGCTGCGCGCGATGGACGGGCGCGATTGGTCGCACCGGGAGTTGCTCGAAGTCGTTGGCGGGGTCGCGGGCCGGTTGGCCGCGCGCGTCGTTCGGCCCGAGACGCGGATCGGGATCGTTCTGCCGCCCGGGGCCGAGGCGTGTATCGCGCTGCTGGGGGCGAGTGTGGCGGCCATCGCCGCGCCGCTTAACCCGAGGGCGACGAGGCACGAGCTGACCCGCGATCTGCGACGGCTGGGAACGCACCTCGTGATCACCGGTGGCCCTTGCGCGGCAGCGGTACAGGCCATCGCCGCGGAGCTGGGTGTCGCCACGATCGCCGTGAATGACGTGCTGACGCCGGGCGGACGCCAGGCGGCGCGGTCGGGTCCGCTTCCCTCCCGGGACCCGGACGACATCGCGGTGATCCTGCACACCTCCGGCACGACCGCCGACCCCAAGCGGGTGCCTCGACCGCACCGCACCTATGTGGCGGCCGCGCGAGCGGCCGCCATCTGTACGCATCTCACCCCGGCTGACGTGGGGCTTCTGATCAATCGGCTCCATACCAACGGGGGGGTCGGGAATCTGTACGCTTCCCTCTGCAGCGGGGGCTGTTGCGTCGCCGCGCCCGGGTTCGACCCGCGGGCGATGCCGGGTTGGCTGGCCGAGCACCAACCGACCTGGTTTGTCACGACGCCGACGGAGCTTACCCTGCTCCTGGACGCGGCGGCCGCGGCGGGCCGGGAGACACTCGGCGGCCTCGCGTCGCGCCTGCGCGCCGTTCGCCTGGGAGCGCAACCCGTGGCGCCGGGCCTCATCGAGCGCGCGGAGCGGGTCTTGCGCGCCCTCATCTTCGATGGGTACGGCATGACCGAAGCCAGCTACATCACCGGGAGTGGACCGACGGTCCGGGCGCGGCGTCCGGGATCGTGCGGCCCACCGGTGAATTCCGAGATTCGCGTGCTCGACGCGCATGGGTGCGATCTGCCACCCGGGGTCTCCGGGGTGATCGTCATCCGCGGCGAAACGCTCTTTCCCGGCTACCTCGATGACCCTGACGCGAACGCGGCCGCGTTTCTGCCCGGGGGCTGGTTCCGCACCGGAGACCTGGGGCACCTCGACGAGGACGGCTTTCTCTTCCTCAGCGGCCGGTCCAACGAGATCATCAACCGAGGTGCGGAGAAGATCGCCCCGGTCGAGATCGACCACGCGCTGCTGGCCCACCCTGCCGTGGCCGAGGCGGCGGTCTTCGCCGTGCCGGACGCGCGATTGGGCGAGGATATCGTTGCCGCCGTGGTGCTCAGGCCGGGCCAATCTGTGGCGGCGCGGGAGCTGCGCGACTGGTTGTTACAGCGGCTGAGTCCGTTCAAGGTGCCGCGCCGCATCTGGCAGGTTGCGGCGCTGCCGCGGACATCGACCGGCAAGGTGCGGCGGGGCGAGTTGGCGCGGCGCTGGCAGGACGCGCGGGGATGAGCGCCGTGCCGCGGCTGCCGGATGCCGTGCAGTCGCTCCCCGAGGCGCTCGCGTTCTGGGCGGAACGGATGCCGGACGCTTCGGCGATCATCGTTCCGGACGGCCCGGTCATCACGTATGCGGAGCTCTGGCGGCGGGTCGCGGCGCTGGCGGAGTGGCTCGTCGGCTCAGGAATACGCCGGGAGGACCGTGTCGTGCTGCTCCTGCCAGAGGGCGCAGCGCTCGTCGCGGCGCTGTTGGGCACGATGTCTGCCGCCATCGCCGTGCCGCTGCCGGCATCGCTCACCACCACCGAGCTGGATCGGGGGCTGCACGGCTTGCGGGCGGCGGCGGCGCTTGTGACGCCGGGGATCTCCCCGGCAATCCGAGCATGCTTCGCCAGGCACGCCGACCAGCTTCTGGAGCTGGACGAGACGGCAGCCCCGGAACGGGGCAGCAGGCTCCCCACCTGGCCGCGGGCGGACGAACTGGCCATCGTGCGCCAAACCTCCGGCACCACCGGCGGCCCGAAGCGCATCGCGAGCCCGCACGGCCACCTCGTTTTCCATGGCCGCCGCCAACGCGACCTCTTGAAGGTTGGCCCGGGAGACCGCGTCGCGGCCATCGCGCCGCTGACGGTGACACTTGGTCAGGCGGTGCTGTCGCACGCGGTCGTCGTGGGGGCGGCGCTCATCATGCCGCCGCAAACTGACTTCGCGACGGCCTGGGACGCCATCGTCCGTGAGCGGCCGACCTGGCTTTCCACCTCGGCCGGCTTTCTGGAACTGCTCGTCCGGTACCTCGCGGCGCATCCGGACCGGCCGGGGATTCGCTCGCTCCGGTTCGTGCAGGTCACCGCCGCGCCGATATCGCCAGAGGTCTGCCAAGCCCTGGAGCAGTATCTGCACGCGCCGATCCTTCCCAGGTACAGCGCGACCGAGGCCGGCGCCATCGCCATGACGTTGCCGCCACCGGCTAGAAGCAAACCCGGCTCGGTCGGCCAGCCGGTGCAGGAGGTGCGGATCGTCGACGCGGACGGTGTGGATGTCGCCACGGGATGCGAAGGGGAAATCTGGGTGCGCGGACCGCGGGTCATGTCCGGCTATCTGGACGATGCCGAGGCCACGGCCGCCGCGTTGCTCCCCGGCGGCTGGTACCGCACGGGCGATATCGGCTATCTCGATGATGATGGGTTCCTCTTCCTCACTGGCCGTCTCAACGAGCTGATCAACCGCGGCGGGGAGAAGATCGCGCCGGCCGAGGTGGATGGGGTGTTGCATACCCATCCCGCTATCGCCGAGGCGGCGACCTTCGCGGTGCCCGACGCGCGGCTCGGCGAGGATATCGTGGCCGCGGTGGTGCTCAGAGAAGGTATGACGATCCGATCGTGGGAGTTGCGCGCCTGGCTGCTGCAACGACTCTCCCCGGCGAAAGTGCCTCGCCGCTTCTGGATGGTCGAGAACTTGCCGCGCACCGCGACCGGCAAAGTGCAGCTCGGAGTGCTCGCGGAACGTTTCAGGCATCGCGAGCGTGGCTCGGTCTGAGCGGCACACCCGCGAGCGCGACAATGATGCCGAGCTCCTCGGATCGTGGCGCGGCGAGCTGCCCCGAGCGGCAGCTCGCCGCGGGATCCGCCGGAGACGAGGATGTCGATTGGGACTCTCGTCAGGAGGGAGGGGTTCCTGGATAGCAAAGAGCGCCATCCTCCCCGAGGGGAGTCCAGCCGATCGGGCACTGGCATCCAGCGCCGGGGCATCGGCAACCCTCGTCGTTACAGCACCAGTTGCGGAAGCCCTCGCCCTCTAAGGGGTACGTACCAGCCGGGCAACAGAAGACCCCGGTGCCCATGCTGCGGTCCGGGCAGAGGCAGGCGCAGTTGGGAGCCCGCACGTAGCCGGGGCGGCACGGCCCGCTGTCTTCGCACGGCGGCGGTGGCGGCGGCGGTTCGCACCCCGCGACGAGCTCGCACACCAACTCCCCGTTCTGACAGACGATGTCTTCGCACTCGTCGGCGCAGAGCGGGGCGACGGCCTCGGGGCAGCACTCGTCCTCGGCGATGCAGACCTTTCCTTCGCACTGCTTCTGGCGTGGGCAGCACTCCTCCAGCGGGTTGATGCAGTGCACCGCCGGGGCACTCCCACTCATCCTCGCAGCACCCTATCTGGCATGCACCGTCGGCGCACATCCGCTGGCCGGGGCAGCAGAGCGCCTGGCTCACGCAGCTCCCATCGGCGCAGGGCATTTGGCCCGGGCCGCACCGCGGCTTCGGTTTGTTCTTGCCCTTTTTCCCCTTCCCCTTGCCTTTCTTCCCCTCGGTGCGCACCGCGCCTGGTGGTTTCGCCGCCGACCGTTTCTCGCGCTGCCTCCTGGTCTCCGCCTCGGCCGGTCCGAGTCGCGCCAGGACGCCCCCAGCACGCCGCCGGCCAGCAGCCGCAGGACCGCGCGGCGGGTCTCATCGCCACGACTCAACGACCGAGTCAGCGCGTCAAAGTGTCCGGAGTCCATCCCTTGCGTCTCCTGTTCTGGCAGCATGCCATCCGCGAGCTGATTCCTTGGTTCCTGGCTTGAGCCAGAGTTGGACGCCCATCAGCGCCCAGCCCAAGCCGAATAGCGCGATGATCCCCGCCCCGCCGCTCGCCGGCACGACCGCGACGGCGTGGACCAGCGGCCAGAGCGGCAGCAAAAAGACGCCGAGCAGGCCGAGGGCCAGGAGGGCGTTCCCCGATCCGGCCGCGTCCACTCGGCGAACCTCGATCCCCGCCAGAAACGAGGCGGCCCCGAGCGCGAGGGTCCCGAAGATCCGTGGGGCGGTGAACAGCGGATCGAACGCCACGACGACGCCCGACGCGCTCAGGATGGCGAGGGTCAGCGCGGAGTACGCGAGGACGAGCCCGGCCCGGCCCATGCGGCCGACGGGCAACCCCAGCAGCCGGAAGACGGCGAGCAGGCTCGAAGTCGTCAGCAGCAGGGCCAGGCTGCCAGGTACGCTGTATCCCCAATAGAGAAGGGGGTCGATGATGACTTCGTACCCGAGCTCGTCGCGATAGACCGTGTCCTGGCCCCACGGTTGCAGCATTTCGACCACGCCATAGACCGCCCACAGCAGGCCGCCCACCATGGCGCCCGCACCGCCAAGCTCGCCATTGGCCAGGAACCGCAGAACCGCGCGACGGGTCTCTACCGCAGCGACCAGCGACCGTGTCAGGTCATTCACGTGTCCTTGGTTCATTCCATATGCCCCTTGCTCGATTGCGCGCCAGGCGCTTCCTCTGGCTTTACCGTGCCGTGCTGGTCTGCGAGGCCACGTTCCCGTTCGGGAGAAGGTCCGGGAAGACGTCGCGGGATCGATTCCACGACGTCTTCCCGGGCTGGAGCGTCTCCGGTCAGTCCAGGCAGCACCCGTACGGATTGGGCGGATCTTGTGGGGTGCATTTGTGGTACCCGATCGCGCAGACCCACTCGTCTCCGCCTGGCTGCCAGCACTTCCCGATGTTGTCGTGCGACGGGTACCCGGCAGGGCAACAGAGGCGGTTGTTTGACCCGGAATGTCGATCCCGCCGCCCGGGCATGCGCACGTGCAGGTCGTCTCGTTGAAAAGTCGATGCGGGTAGTAGGGGCAGACGATGGCTTCCTTCGTGCACTGGCCATTGCAGCACGTGCCGTCATCGCCCCCTCGCACCTTGCACGGCCATCCGAGTGCAAGAGGCTGGCATTGCAGCGCGCCGTCGACGCAGACCAGCCGATTGCACCCGTTGCCACACGGCGGGAGGTTGTCCCAGCAGCACTCTGCCTCAGGAATGCACGAGCCATCACTGCAGCGTTTCTCGCCAGGACAGCACTGGTCTGCCGAAACGCACACGCCGTCAGGACACTGCTTTTCGCCTTCGCAGCATTGATCCCGGGAGACGCACGACCCGTCGGCGCATTGCCACTCGCCCGTCCGGCATCCGCACTGGCACGTCTCCGGATCGATCTCCCGGTCGCCGCTGCACGGGACAAAGCACTGCCCCTTACAGCAGACGGAACTCTCAAGCTGGCAAGTGCGACGGCATTCCCAGCTGTTCGTTTCGGGGTTGCAGTACTCTTCCTGGCAGGCATTGGGGTCGCAGACCGCCGCAAGTTCGATGCACGCACCGTCGACACAGCGCTGGCACGCGCCGCACGCGGCGTCGCTGTAACAGTCCCGCGGCTTCGACCGCGGCTTCTTCTTGCCCTTCCCCTTCTTCCCCTTGCGCTTGCCCTCCGCCCGCAGCGCACCTCCCTTCTGTGGCGTCGGGCGCCGCTTCCGCTTTTTCTGTTTTGCCGCCGCGTCCTCGGGCAGCCCGAGCCGCGTAGCCAGCACCCCGAGCAAACCGCCGGATACGAACCGGAGAGCGGCTCGGCGCGTCGTGTCCCGGTCAGCCATTGATCGTGTCAGCGCGTCAAATTCGTTGTGATCCATTGCCGACTCTCCTTCTCTGTGGTGCTCGTGCCGAGGAACGGATCCCCGGCGGGGCGCTCAGTAGCCAAGGCAGCAGTAGTTGCTGCCGAAGGGGCCAGGATGCTTGCAGCAGCCGCTGAGGCAACAGAGGCCGCCGCAGTTGCACACGCACGAGCAGGTGGAATGGGAGAAGCCCTGACCGGGCGGGCACTGCAGGACCTCGTCGCACTCGCAGCGGCAGTTGTCCGGGTTGAAGTGCCGGCCCTCTCCGCATCCGGTGCTGTAGCAGATGCCACGGCAACAGGTCAGCCCGCCGGCCCCGCACGATGCGCCGTTCTCGCGCGGGCGGCAGGTGAGATCCCCGTCCTCGCAGACCACATCGCCGCATTGGCTGGAGCACGGTGGTCGGGACGCATCAGGGCAACACTGATCCCTGGAAATGCACTCCCCGTTGCCGCACCGCTGCTGGTCCGGGCAGCACGCGTCCAGCGGGTCGACGCACGAGCCGTCTCCGCACTGGTACATCTCCGGGCAGCATTTTCCCGGGGCCGGACACGACCCGTCGCCGCAGGGGATCTCGCCGGGACAGCACTGCCGCAAGCCCACGCACGACCCGTCGTCGCACGTTTTCTCGCCGGGGCAGCATTGCTCGTCGAACACACACCCGGCGCCGGGACAACACCTCCCGCCGTCTTCCACGCAGAGGGGGTCGCACAACTGCGGCGTCGGCGTCTTCTTCTTGCGCTTCTTCTTGCGCTTGCCTTCGCTCTGCACGGCGCCGTGTCCGCGCCGCTCCTCCGCCGCCTGCCGCTTCGGCTCCGGCCGCTTCTTGCGCTTCGGCTTCGCATCAGCAACATCGGCCAGGCCCAGCCGCACCGGCAGCACGCCGAGCACACCACCGGCCAGGAACTGGAGAGCGGCACGACGGGTCGTCGTCCCGCTAGATACCGAGCGTGTCATCGCGTCAAAACGTGCGTGGTCCATCGTCCGCTCTCCTCGTCCGGCCGCGTGTCTTCCGTGCGCAGTGGCTTCAGTTCGCGGCCTCGCGCACCTTCTGCACCGCGCTCGTGTCTGGATCCTCTTCGGCCAGCACGGGCACGGTGATCTGCGCTGCCGTCCGGGCGAGGTCCTGTTGTGGCTGGGATGCGGCATCCGCGACCGCTCCGCGGCCGGCCGCCAGCAACGCCAGCGCGAGGGCGACCGCGGCGATGGCGGCACGGTCAGATCGCTGCTGACGGCGATGGCGACCATCGCCGTCCTGAGCGAGGGTTGCCAACCGGAAGCGATCGGCCTGAGCCTGCAATTCCGCGCCGCGCTGCCTGGCCAGCGTGGTCATGACGATGGGATGTGGAGTGAAGGTCATCGCTGGCTCCTTTGCCCACGCAACGCGCTGTTCCCGCCGTTGGTCCTAGTCCTCTCCGGTGCCGACGCCGAGCTTCCCGCCGAGCCGTGCCGGGCGATCCATGCTCCCGCCGACCTTGCCGCCCTGGGTGGTCGGCCGATCCCCTGTCTCGTTTCCGACGCCGTCCTGGTCATCTCCCGACAGGGAGACGGCCAGGTTATCCATGCCACTGGCGCCCCCCAGCTTGCCGGCCGCCAGCGTGGAACCGCCAACGGACAACGCGAGCGCGCCTGCAACCAGAACCGCCATCACCGTGCTTTTCATCCGTTCCTCCCTGGTGCTTCGTTCCTTCGCGCCGCCTCTCGCGGCACCCTCGCATCCTGCGCTTCTCCCCCAGCCGCCGCCACGCACGGGACACGCGCATCACCTGCGCATGACCCGCTCATCACCCGCTCATCCGGGACGCCGCGGGCGTCGCGCTACACTTCGCCCTTGTCCGTCACCGCGACGGTTCTGGACTGCACGGCGCGGGAGCCGAGGTATGGCCGCCACGTCCTCCTCGACGTTCGGGACACTCTTGCGCCGTCACCGGCTGGCCGCCGGGCTGACCCAGGAGGCGCTCGCCGAGCGCGCTGGCGTCAGCGCTCGCGGTATCCAGCAACTGGAGCGCGGCGACCGCGCGGTCCCGCGCGCGGAAACGGTGCGCCTCCTGGCCGATGCTTTGGGGCTTGACGCGGTGGAGCGCGTCGCGCTGATCGCGGCAGCCCACCCGGAGCTGGCCGCGCCCGCGGCGCCCCTTCCGGCCCCGCTGTTTTCGCCTGACCTGCCCGTCCCACCGACGCCATTGATTGGCCGCGAGAGCGAGGTCGCCGCGGCCTGTGCGCTGCTGCGTCGTGCCGACGGCGGCGAAGGCACGCGACTGCTGACCCTGACCGGTCCCGGTGGGGTGGGCAAGACCCGGCTGGCCCTCGCCATCGCCACGGAACTGGCCGCCGAGTTTGCCGACGGTGCGGTCTGGGTCGATCTGGCGCCGATCCGCGATCCAGGTCTGGTGGCGACCGCGGTGGCTCGTGCCCTTGGTGTGCGGGAGGATGGCGACCGGCCGCTGACGGACTTGCTGGCGGCGGCGGTGGCGAGACGTCGTTTGTTGCTGGTGCTCGACAACCTCGAGCACCTGCCGGCCGCCGCGCCGCTGGTCGCGGAGTTGCTGGCCGCGGGTCCCTCCCTGGCCGTCCTGGCCACCAGCCGGGCGCGGCTGCGCCTGCGCGGCGAGCACGAGCTGCCGGTGCCGCCCCTGTCGGTGCCCGAGGTCGGCGGCCCCGACCAGCCGCTCCTTGCCGGGCTGACCGGGGTGGCCTCGGTGCGGTTGTTCGTCGCAGCGCGCGGTCGAAGTGCGGCCGGGGTTCGCCCTGACCGATGAGGCCGCGGCGCCGGTCGCCGAGATCTGTCGTCGCCTGGACGGGCTGCCGCTCGCCATCGAGCTCGCGGCGGCGCGGATGAAAATCTTGCCGCCGCGGGTGTTGCTGGACCGGTTGGAGCAGCGACTGCCGTTGCTGGCGGGCGGCGCACGCGATCTCCCCCTCCGCCAGCAGACGATGCGCGACGCCATCGGCTGGAGCCACGGTCTCCTGAGTGAAGAA
This sequence comes from uncultured Chloroflexia bacterium, assembly GCA_963762985.1. Lineage (GTDB taxonomy): Bacteria > Chloroflexota > Chloroflexia > Thermomicrobiales > UBA6265 > JACCXM01. The sequence continues at coordinate 441,359 of CAVXMK010000014.1, read as the reverse complement.
GAGCAGGAACTGTTTCGCCGGCTCGCGGTGTTCGCTGGCGAGTTCACGCTCGAGGCGGCGGAAGCCGTTGGAGGTGATCTCGATCGCGTCGCCTCGCTCGTGGACCAGAGCCTGCTGCGGATCAGTGAGGCACGCCACGGGCGAACCGCGCTACAGCATGCTGGAGACGATGCGCGAATATGCGCTGGAACGACTGCGAGAAAGCGGCGAGGCGCAGGCCGTCCGCCGCGCGCATGCGCGCCTTTTACCTGGAGCTGGCGGAACGCGCCGAGCCAGCGCTGACCGGGTCGGATCAGGCCGAGTGGCTCGACCGGCTCGAAACCGAGCACGACAACATCCGGGCCGCGACTCGACGCCGCGCTCGCGGATGATGACGCGACGACGGCCTTCCGCCTGGTCGGAGCACTCTGGCGATTCTGGTGGCTGCGCGGCTTCCTGAGCGAAGGTCGCGCCTTCGCCGAGGCCGCCGTGGCGAAGGACGGGGGCGCCGCGGGCGAGCGCGCCAAGGCGCTCTACGCGGCAGGATCGCTGGCCCAGGAACAGGGCGACTACGAGCCGGCCGTGCCATTGCTGGAGGCGGGTCTCGCGGCGGCGCGCGAGGCGGGAGACCGCCAGGTCGCCGCGCTGTGCCTCAACGAGTTGGGGTTCGTCGCGCGCGATCAGGGTCACTTCCAGCGGGCCATCGCCCTGCATGAGGAGGCCTTGGCCCTCCATCGCGCTGCCGGTGACCGGCGCGGCGTGGCGGTCGCGCTCGGCAACCTGGGCGAGATCGCCATCGACCGGGGCGACTACGGGCGCGGCGAGGAGCTGATGGCCGAGGTGGCGGCGGTCTTTCGCGAGCTGGGCGACCGACAAGCGCTGGCGACCTCGCTGAGCAACCGCTGCGACGCCGCGACACGCCGCGGCGATCACGAGCGGGCACGGCCGTTCTGCGAGGAGGCGCTGGCCGTCAACCGTGAACTCGAAGACCGGCAGCGGACGGCGATCGCGCTGATGCACCTCGCCAGGGTCGCCAGGGGGTCCGGCGATTGGCAGCGCGTGGCGGATGTGAGCGGCGAAGCCCTCGCGCTCGCCCGCGAGCTCGGGCTGAAGCGGCTGACGGCCGAGGCGCTCAACACACTCGGGGCACTCGCCCTCGCGGAAGGCGAGCCGCGCCGAGCGTTTCCCCACCTGCACGAGAGCCTGCAGCTGCTCCAGCTCACCGACAACAAGGAGGAGATCGCCGCCACGCTCGAGACCGTGTCTCAGGCAACCGCGGCGAGTGGATCCCCCGAGCGCGCGGCTCGACTCCATGGCGCGGCAGTGGCACTGCGCGAGCGCATCGGTGCGCCGATCCCGCCGGCGGAACGTGAGACCGTGCAGGACACGGTCTCTGTTATCCAAGCGGCCCTGGGCGACGGGACATTCACCGCGGCCGAAGCCGCCGGCCGCGGTCTCACCCAGGAGCAGGCGATCACCGAGGCTCTCACCCTGACAGAAGAACTGGTCTGACGAAGATGACGCCTGGTCAACTCCCCGCACAGCAGAGGCTGCCGCAGCAACGTTTGCAGCAACGCCCAGCGCACGGGCCGTACCCGCTCGGGCAGGTGCAGTGGAACGGGGGGCCGTCGGTGCAACACGAGCCGAGATAGTGGCACCAGTAGCCGTCGGGGCAACAGCCTTCCTGGCATGGCGCCTGACCGGTCGATCGGCACGTCAACTCCCCGTTCTCACAGACGACATCCTGGCACACGGCGCAGATGGGGGCGGGTGCCTCAGGGCAGCACTCGTCTTCCGGGATGCACAACAGGTCGTCGCACTGCTTCTCGCCCGGGCAGCACTCCTGGAAGGGGATGCACGAGCCATCGCCACAGCGCTTCTCCCCCACGCAGCACTGGTTCGCGGCCACACACGACTCGTCAGCGAATGACCTCTCATTGTTGCAGCACTGGTTCGCAGAGACGCACACGCCGCCGCCGCACGCCTTCTCGCCCGGGCAGCATTGCTCGTTTGGCACGCACGAACCGTCGGCACACTGCCACTGGCCGTCGCCGCACGGCGGCAGTGGCCGCGGCTTGGGCTTGGGCTTCTTCTTGCCCTTCTTCTTGCCTTGCCCCTCGGCCTGGAGCGGTGCTCGCCCCTTGCGCTGTGCTCGCTCGTGCCGCTTCTGCCTGGCTTCAGCACCATCCGCAAAGCGGAGCCGCGCGGCCAGACCGCCGAGCGTGGTCCCTGCCAGCAGCCGCAGCACGCCACGACGGGTCTCATTCCCACTCGCCACTGTCCGTGTCAGCGCATCGAATTGTTCGCGATCCATTTCCCAATCTCCTCGAATCCGGCAGTGCTTTCAGTGCGCCGCCTCGCGCACCTTCTGCACTGCATCCGCGTCGGTGTCATCCATCGCCTGCACGAGCCCCGATGGGGTTTGCGGCGGGGATTCCTGACCTGCTGCGTTGCCGGCTGCCAAGAGCAGCGTGAGGGCAACTGCCGTGGCGACGGCAGCAGACAAACCTGTCCACGGCTGGCGCCGAACGGCGTCACTTGCGCTCGCGGCGTGCCTGGTCAGGCGGTCGCGCTCGGCCTGGGTCCGCAATTCCGCGCCGCGTTGCTCAGCGAGCTTGGTCAGGACGAGCGGGTGTGGGTTGACGGTCATCGAAACGCTCCTTTGCGTCGTTCGGCGCGGTCCTCACGCCGTTGCTTCTCGTTACGGTGTCGAGGCTGGTTTCCGCGGAGGTGGGTCTGTCGACCCGAGACTCATCCCCGCGTCGGCGTGCCGCTCAGAAGCCTTGGCAGCAATGCGCGCCTCCGCCGTCCGGGTTGGTGCAGCAGCCGCTCAGGCAACATCTGCCCAGGCAGTTGCAGACGCACGAGCAGGTCGCGTGGGACCAGCCCTGCCCCGGCGGGCATTGCTGCACCTGGTCGCATTCGCAGCGGCAGGTATTCGGGTTGAAGTGCCTCGGATTCCCGTTGCTGGCCGGCCGGCATTGGGCGTCATAGCAGAGCCCCTTGCAGCAGACCGTGCCGATGCCGCCGCAGATTTCGCCCTCGTCGACCTGGCGCGGCCGGCAGATGGGCTCCCCTTCCTCGCAGACCACCTCGCCGCACGGGAAGGAGCAGGGGGGGTTGGATTTGCATGCGCCATTGCAGCGCGTCTCGCCGGGGCAACACTCGTCTTCGGCAACGCACTCGCCGCCGCAGTACCTCTGGCCGGGGCAGCACTCGTCAAACGGGTCAACGCACGTGCCATCTTCGCACTGATACAGGTCCGGACAGCACTGGCCGGGGGCAGCGCACGACCCGTCGTCACATGGGGTTTCGTCGGGACAACACTCGTCTTCGGCAACGCACACGCCGGCGCCGCAGTCCTTCTGATCGGGGCAGCACTTCGCGGAGCAGAACCAATGCCCGTGGCGGTTGCAGAATAGCTCTTCACAGGGGCCGCACTGCGGGCGGTCCTCGTCGCAGCAGACGTCACGGGGGATGCAGTCGTCGCGGCAGCGCTTCTCGTCGGGGCAGCACATCGTCTCAGGATCTATGCACGACCACCCCGGAGCGCTTTCGGGGTCTACGCACTGCCGCTCGCCGGGACAGCACTTGCCGCGCTGGGGGCAGACCCCGTCCGGGCACGGCTGCCGATCCGAGGCGGTGCACTGCCCGCTCTGGCAGTAGCCGCAGGTGGCCCCGCTGCCCAGGCAGCGCACCCCCTCCAGGGCTGGGTCGGGCACGCAGACCCCATCCTGGCACATCTGGCAGTCGTTGCACTGCTGACACCCCGGCGGCAAGGGCGACGGCTTCTTCGGCTTCTTCTTGCCCTTCTTCCCCTTGCGCTTGCCTTCGGCTTGCAGGCCGCCCTGAGGCTTTGCCTCCGACCGCGTCCGCTCCAGCCGTCGCCTTGGCTTCCGCTTCGGTCTCTTCGCCCGGGCGTCCTCGGCCGAGCCCAGCCGCGAGGCCAGGAGCCCGAGCGCGCCACCGGTGATGAGCCGTAGCACCCCGCGGCGAGTCTCACCTTCACCTGCCAGCAATCGCGCGATTCGATCGAAGTGACAGTCGTCCATCGCCTGCTTCCCCTGATACCGATCCGGAGCGGCTAGTCGTCGCCGCCTGCCACGCTCACACCGCGCCGGACGAGTCACTTTTGCCCGGATCAACACCGGCCTTCCCGCCCAATCGCCCCGGGCGGTCCTCATCCGCCTCCGCCGCGCAGTGCTGATCCTCTTCGAGGTCGGAAACCACAAATCCGTCCGACCCACCACCGACCGATCCCCATCCGCCGCCCGCCAGCGCGGCCCCGCTCGCGGAGAGCAGCAGCGCCCCCGCGAAGAGGATCGCCAGCATGCGGTTCATCGGCGAAACGTCCTTCTTGACTGTGCCCGTCATCACACCCTCCTTCGGGCTTGCTCACCTGTGCCGCACCGCGCGGCACCCCCGCATCCTGCGCTTGTGCGCCGAGGCCCACCACTCACAGCACACACATCTCGAACACATTTCGGGCTCCCGGTTCGCCGCCTGCGTTACACTCCGGCTGTTCACGGTCTTGGCAGCACATCCGCGACGACGAGCGGCTTGGGATTCGGCCATGGCCACCACGTCCTCCCTGGCGTTCGGCATTCTCCTCAGACGCCACCGGCTGGCGGCCGGGCTGACCCAGGAAGGGTTGGCCGAGCGCGCCGGCATCAGCGCGCGTGGCGTGCAGGATCTGGAGCGCGGCATCCATGCCCCACGCGCCGACACCATCCATCTCCTGGCTGACGCGCTGGCATTGGACACCGGGGCACGGGCGGATTTGATCGCGGCGGCCCGTCCGGAACTGGCCGCGCCTCCGGCCCCGGCGACCGTCCCACCAGCCCTGCCCGGCCCACCACTCCCGCCCACACCGCTGGTCGGTCGTGAGCGCGAGGTTGCGGCCGCGTGCGCGCGGCTGCGGCGCGCCGACGGTGCGATCGGCGCCCGCCTCCTGACGCTGACCGGACCCGGCGGCGTGGGCAAGACCCGGCTGGCCCTGGCGGTTGCCACCGAGCTGGCCGCGGACTACGCCGACAGCGTGGCCTGGGTGGAGCTGGCCCCGCTTCGCGACCCGGCGTTGGTCGCGTCCGCCATCGCACAGGCACTGGGCGTGGGTGAGGATGGCGACAGGCCGCTGGCCGAAACGTTGGCCGCCTCCGTGGCTGACCGCCGTCTCCTGCTGGTCCTGGACAATTGCGAGCACGTGTTGCCCGCTGCATCCCTCGTCGCCAGGTTGCTGGCGTCCAGTGCAGATCTCGCCATCCTCGCCACCAGCCGGGCGCGGCTCCAGGTGCGCGGTGAGGTCGACGTCCCCGTCGCGCCGCTGGCCGTCCCCGTGGCGATCGGCGCCCAGCGGCCGATGCTCGAAGGGTTGGCGGGGGTAGCGGCCGTGCGGCTCTTCCTGGAGCGCGCGGCCGAGGTCCAACCCGGCTTCGCCCTCACCAGCGACAACGCTTCGGCGGTGGCCCAGATATGTCGTCGCCTCGATGGGCTGCCGCTCGCCATCGAACTGGCGGCGGCCCGAGTGCGCGTCCTGGCGCCTGCCGCGCTGCTGGCCCGACTGGAGCCACGGTTGCCGCTCCTGACGGGTGGCGCCCGCGATCTGCCGCTCCGTCAGCAGACGATGCGCGGCGCCATCGCCTGGAGCTACGATCTCCTGTCGCCGGAGGAGCAGGCACTCTTCCGCCGTTTGGCCGTCTTCTCCGGCGGCTTCACCCTGGAAGCGGCGGAAGCCGTGATGACTGCGTCGCCGCGCGCGGGCAGTAGCGGCACGCGGGTGGCCTCCGTCTCCACGCTCGACCTCGTGACCTCTCTTGCGGATCAAAGCCTGGTGCGACCGGTGGAGGGCTACGCCGGCGAACCGCGGTTCACCATGCTGGAGACCATTCGCGAGTACGGACTGGAGCGGCTAGTCGAGAGCGGCGAGGCGGAGCACGTCCGGCGGGTCCATGCCGGCTACCACCTCGCGCTGGCAGAGCGAGCCGAGCCAGAGCTGACCGGACCGGCGCAGGCGGAGTGGTTCGACCGGCTAGACGCCGAGCATGCCAACGTCCGCGTCGCCGTGGATTGGTCGCTCGCGGGCAACGCGACGGACGTGGCCCTTCGCCTCGTAGGCGCACTCTGGCACTTCTGGCAGGTTCGCGGACACGTCGGCGAAGGGCGTGCCTGGGCGGAGGAAGCGGTGGCGCGCGGCGACCCGGAGCCGTCGGTCGCACGCGGCCGCGCCCTGCGAGCGGCCGCCCTGCTGGCGGAATACCACGGCGATTACGACCAGGCGGTGACGCGGCACGAAGCAGCCGCCGCCGTTTGGCGAGCCCTGGGCGACGAGCGCAACCTGGCCCGGACCCTTGACCATCTGGGCAACTGCGCGCACGACCAGGGAGATTTTACGCGGGCCGCGGCCCTGCACGAAGAGGCATTGGCGCTGGCCCGCAAGACGGGAGATACGCGCGGTATCGCCAGCGCCTTGGGCAATCTGGGCATCATGGCGATCCACGTCGGACAGCTCGAGACGGCGCGCGCGCGACTCGAGGAGTCGTTGGCCCTCCTACGGGAACTGGGGCACACGCACGGGGTTGGTATCGCGCTCACGTATCTGGGCGTCGTGGCCGTGCGCGAGGGCGACGTGGAGCGGGCCATGGCGCTGCAAGCGGACGCCATCTCGGTATGGCGGGGCCTGGGCGATCGGGATGAGGAGGCGAGCGCGCTGATCAACCTCGGCGCCGCCGTGCGGCTCGCTGGCGATCCCCACCAAGCCGCGGCGCTAATGGAGGAGGGGCGGCGACTGTTCGAGGAATTGGGAAACCGGCGCGGCATGGCCGGCGCGCTGGAGGGTCTCGCCACGCTCGCCCACGAGCAGGGAGATCACCCGCGTGCCGCGACGCACTTCGCCGCCAGCCTCACCCTCTCCCTGGAGATCGATGACAAGGTCACGGTCGCCGCCTGTCTGGAGGGGTTCGCCGGATTGGCGGCGCGCTCCGGCCAGGCAGAGCGCGGCGTTCGCCTCCTCGGCGCCGCCGCCGCCCTGCGAGAGGGCATCGGCGCGCCGGTGGCCGCCCACCTGCGCACCGGATACGAGGGCATCGTGGCCACGACACGCGCCGGGATCGGTAGCGCCGGCTTTGCCGCGGCGTGGAACGCTGGCCAGTCACTTTCGCTCGAGCAGGTCATCGCAGAGGCATATGCCCTGGCGGACGAACTCCCCTGAAGGGCCGGCCCCGGCATCACCCGTTGCTTGCGCTCACGGATGATCCGCCGCGCTCGCGCCGGTGGCGTCCGTCATGGTCGCATCCAGCGTCGACTCCCTCTCGTGCAAGCGTTCTCGCTGCTCCCACAGCCACTCCAACGCCTGCCGCGGGCTCGTCTCGTCCAGGTCAAGCGAGCGCAACGCCGCCGCCAGCCGTTCCGCCGCCGGCGACCCTTCCTTTGGGTGCCCAGATGCTTCGGTTTCTTCGGCGATCATGCGCGTCTGTGGCAACGGCGATCGCTCGTGGCGCGGCATCGCATCCAGAAGGTCCTCGGCCCGGTCGGCGACCCACGATGGCAGTCCCGCCAGGCGGGCCACCTGAATGCCATAGGCGCGGTCGGCCGCTCCCGGCTGCACGGCGTAGAGGAAGACGACCCGACCTTCCCGCTCCAGCGCCGCGACGTGGAGGTTCACCACGCCGGGGATCGCGTCGGCAATCGCGGTCAGCTCCAGATAGTGCGTGGCGAAGAGCGACCGCGCCCGGATGCGGCGGCTGATGTCCTCCAGCACCGCGCGGGCGATGGCTAGCCCGTCGGCGGTGGCGGTGCCGCGGCCGACCTCGTCCAGGATGAGCAGCGAGCGCTCGCCGGCCTGGTGCAGGATGGCCGCCGTCTCGACCATCTCGATCATGAACGTCGATTGCCCCCGCGCCAGGTCGTCCTGCGCCCCGACGCGGGTGAAGATGCGGTCGACAAGCCCCACCCGTGCCCTGGCTGCTGGCACCCAGGCTCCTATCTGAGCCAGCAGCACGACCAGCGCGCATTGGCGCAGAAACGTGCTCTTGCCCCCCATGTTCGGCCCGGTGACAACCGCCTGCCGCGCCCCATCGCCGCCGAGCCGGCAGTCGTTCGGGATGAATGGTTCGCCGCCGAGATGCGCCTCCACTACCGGATGTCTCCCGGCGACGATCTCCAGCGTGTCGCTCTCGTCCACCTCCGGCGCGGTCCAGTCGTTGCGCGCGGCGACCTCGGCCAGGGCCAGCAGCGCGTCGAGCTCGGCCAGGGCGCGGGCGGTGGCCGCGAGCCGCCCCGCCTCGGCGATGACCAGATCGCTGACCCGGGCCAACGCCGCGCGCTCACGGGCGGCGATCTCCTCGTCGGCGGCCAGGACGCGGGACTCGGCATCCTTGAGGGGGGCAGTGACGTAGCGTTCGCCGTTGGCCACGGTCTGCTTGCGCGCGTAGTCGACCGGAACGAGGGAGAGATTGGGGCGGGTGACCTCGATGTAGTAACCGAAGACTTTATTGAAACCGACTTTGAGGGAGCGGATACCGGTGCGCTCCCGCTCAAGACCTTCCAGGGCGGCCAACCACTCCCGCGTGCCGCGCACCGCGTTGACGGCGTCGTCCAGGTCAGGGGCGAAACCGGGGCGGATGGTGGCGGCGCCGGTGGGGTCTTCTTCTACGGCGCTGTCGAGAAGGGAGAGGATGTCGGGGCAGGGGTCGAGAGGGGTCAACAGGGCAACCCCTCTCCCTGAGCGGCCCTCACCCCAACCCCTCTCCCGTTGCGATGGGAGAGGGGCTTCCCCTTCGCCCTGTGCGCAGTGCGAGGGGGGCAGGGGGATGAAGGTTCGTTCCAGAATCGCCCCGATCTTCGGAATCACGCGCAACGCCGCCGCGAGGGTGAGAAACTCGCGCGCCCCGGCCCCGCGGCTGGCGATACGGCCCAGCAGGCGCTCCAGATCGCCCAGCCGAGCCAGCGCATCCCCCAACGCGGCACGGGAGGCCGGGGAAGCGACGAGGGCGCCGATGATGGCCTGACGCCGGGTGATTTCTTCCAGGTCGCGCAGGGGCTGACCCACGAGGCGGCGCAAGGTGCGGGCTCCCATGGGGGTGCGGGTCAGGTCGAGGACACCGAGGAGGCTGCCGCGCGAGCCGCCGGTGCCGAGGGAGCGAGTCAGCTCCAGATTGCGGCGGGTGGCGGCGTCGAGGCCTACCCAGCGGCCGGGTGATTCGACGCGCAAGCCGGTGAGCAAGGCCAGCAGGGCGGGGTTGGTGCGCTCCAGGTAGGCCAGCACGGCCCCGGCCGCGCCAACCGCCGCGGGCATCCCCGCGCAGCCGTAGCCGGCCAGGGAGCGCACCCGGAACTGGGCGCAAAGCAGTTCCGTAGCCCGATCGGGCGACCAGCGCCACGATTCGAGGCGGGTTAGGTGGCCTGGGAGGCTCCTGCCGGAGGGCGGGTCCGGGGCGTCGTCGGGGACGAGGGTTTCGGCGGGGTTGAGGCGCACGACCTCCTCGGCCAGGCGGGCCGCGGCACCCTCCCCGCCGATTTCGGCGAGGGCGAATTCGCCGGTGCTGACGTCGACCCAGGCCAATCCCCAGCAGTCGCCCAGGCGATGCACCGCCGCCAGGTAGCGGTTTTCCCCGGCCGGAAGCAGGGCGGGGTCGGAGACGGTGCCGGGGCTGAGCACGCGGGTCACGGCCCGCTCCACCAGGCCGCGGCCGGGCGGGGTCATCTGCTCGGCGATGGCGACGGTGTGGCCCGCGGCCAACAGCCGATTCAGATAGTGATTGAGGGCGTGGTGGGGGATGCCCGCCATCGGCGCTCGCCCGGAGCGGCCGAAGGAGCGCGAGGTCAGCGCGATGCGGGCATCCCGCGCCAGGATGTGGGCATCCTCGTCGAAAGTTTCGTAGAAGTCTCCCAGGCGGTAGAGGAGGATGGCGTGCGGGTGCTGCGCCTTGAGGTCGAAATATTGGCGGCGCGAAGGGACGAGGGGTTCTTCACCGCCGGTGGCTGAGCTCGCGGCACCGTCGACCGCCGCAGGTTTGGCGCGGGACATGGCGGCGAGTATACGGGCAGCGTGAGAAGTTCAGGCGCAGTGGTCCGCTCTCGGGCCGACACATTTCCGGATGCCGCTCTATATCGCGCCGCGGGTGAGCGGATCGCGCATGTCCGATGCGGGAGGCATGGGCGATGTCCTGGCGAGGGGCGCCATGATCCGCGACACGGCCGCGGTCCCCAACCGTGAGGTAATCCGGCGCATTGCCGATACGTCTGGTTGACAGGTTGCGGTGAGGCGGTCGCGGCGGACTTCCGCGCGGAGCTCTGCCTGGTGGAGATCACCGTACCGGAAGACGATGGGTGGTGCATACATCATGACCATGACGGGCTCCTCTCAGTGACCGGGGTGCGAACCTCTCGCGACCCCTGGAGCCACCTTAGGGAGTAGCGGCCGGCGGGAACAGGCACGACCGGCAGCAATGCCCACGCGTTTGCCAATCGCGTGGTTGGCGTGGGCGTTTCTGCCACCTAGAATCGTGGCGCCAACAGCGTGCCCTGCCGAGCGTCTTCGCTGTCCTTGAGGACACCCATGACCGCCAACCCCATGCCGAGCGGCGAGGTTTTCGGCGATCTGCTCCGGGAGCGTCGCGTCGTGGCCGGGCTGACCCAGGAAGAACTGGCGGAGCGGGCCGGTTTGAGTGTCCGCGGCATCAGCGATCTGGAGCGCGGCGCCCGGGCGCGGCCCCACCGCGACACACTGCTGCGCTTGGCCGATGCCCTCGCCATTCAGGGCGCCGCCCGCTCCGCCTTTGTGGGGGCGGCGCGGCAAGCGCCTAGAAGTCTGTCCGGCGCCACCAGAACCATCGCGGGAATGGGACCGGGAACGCAGCCGCGGTTGCCATCACCTTCCGGTTCGCTGTTTGGGCGAGACGCGGAGCTTGCGCGGCTCGACGAACTGCTGCGCGAGGAGGACTCGCGGCTGATCACGCTTACCGGACCCGGTGGCACCGGGAAGACGCGGCTCGCCCTGGCCGCTGCCGCGCACGGCCGCGGAAGCTTTCGGGGACGGTGTCGTCTTCGTCGATCTCTCCCCGCTCACGGCGTCGGATGCGAATCTCGTCGTGTCGAAAGTCGCGGCCAGCCTTGACGTCCACGAAATCGTGGGCGAGTTCTTGTCAGAGACGCTGGCCCGCCGTCTCGCCAGCAAACAGCTCCTGATGTTGCTCGACAATTGCGAGCAGGTGATCGACGCCGCGGCTGACCTAGCCTCCCAATTGTCGGACTGCCCCAGCGTCACGATCCTCGCCACCAGCCGCGAACCGCTCCGTCTCCGCGCCGAACAGTTTTTCCCGGTGGCGCCATTGGCGCTGCCGGATGCAGATCGTCGATCAGTTGCCGAGTTGGCAGCCGAGCCAGCCGTCGCGCTCTTTGTGGAGCGCGCCCGCGCCAGCGACCCATCGTTCCAGATGACCGAGGAGAATGCCGCCACCATCGCCGCAATCTGCGCCCGGCTCGACGGGCTGCCGCTGGCCATCGAGCTGGCCGCGGCCCGGATCACCGTCCTCTCCCCAGCGGCCATCCTGGCCCGTCTTGAACGCGGCCTGTCGCTGCTGACCGCTGGCGCGCGGGACGCCCCCGCCCGCCAGCGAACATTGCGCGACACCATCGCCTGGAGCTACGACCTCCTCGATCGTGACGAGCAGAGACTGTTTCGCCGTCTGGCGGTCTTCACCGGGGGTTGGACGCTCGACCTGGCGGAAGTCGTGGCCGGATTCGACGGCGATCTCGATGTGCTCACCGGCATGGCATCACTCGTCGCCAAGAACCTCATCCGCCTTGTCGATCGTCGCGGCGACCACGCGCGGTACGGAATGCTGGAGACCATCCGTGAATTCGCCGCCGAGCGGTTGGCGGACGATCCAGCCGAGGAGCGGGTGCGGCAGGCGCATCTCGACGCCATGCTTCAGCTCGCGCTCGAAAATGATCTCGACGACGGGGGACCCGCGTTCGAGGGTCGGCTGGCGCGGTTGAGCGCGGAAGATGCCAACGTGCGGAGCGCGCTCGAATGGGCGCTCCACTGCAATCCCGAAGGCGCGCTCAGCTTGACGGCGGGTCTGCGCGGCTATTGGTGGGTGCAGAGCCGTCCGGTCGAAGGTTTCGCTATTCACGAGCGCGTTCTCGCCGCCGACGCTGGCCTCGATACGCCGGAGCGAGCCACCGTACTCGGGATGGGGTCATGGTACGCCCTGTGCAGCGGAGATCATCCCCGGGCGGAAGTCCTGGCTGACGCCGCGCTGAGCCTTGCCGAGCGGCTCGGTGATGATCGACTGGTGGGACGTGTGCTCTTCTTCCAGGGGACGATTGCGCTGGACCGGGGCGACGCGACCGAACTGCTCGAGGAGGGCCTCGCCCGGTTGGAGACGCTCGGGGATGTCTGGTTCGCCGGCGGCTGCCTGAATCATCTCGGCATCAACGCGCTGAACCGGGGAGACGCGGCGGCCGCAGCATCCTACTTCGAGCGATTCCTCGCCGACATCGTCGAGCATCGCGGTACGAAGAGCATACACGCTGTCGCGCTGGCAAACCTGGCCGGCGCCTACCGATACCTCGGCCACGGCGAGGCCGCACTTGAGTTGAGCACTGAGGCGCGGCGACTCGCCGAAGCGGCCAACAGCGCCTATAACCTGGCGGGGGCGTGCGGCATGCTCAGTGTGTTGGCGCTCGATCGCGGGGAGATCGTTCGCGCCGCATTGCTGGCCAGGGAGAGGCTGGTCATCAACTGGGAGATCGGTGCTCCATGGGAGCTCGCGGGGGCGCTCGAGGACGCGGCCGCGGTGATGAGCGCGGGGCATCGCGCGGAAAGCGCCACTCGCGTCTGTGGCGCCGTCTTCGCCCTGCGCACGGCGATCGAATCGCCCATCATGGGCTGCGACAAAGCTGAATTCGAGCGCGGTCTTGCCTCCCTCCGCTCCGTACTCGGCGAGTCGGCGTTCGCTCGGGCCTGGGCAGAGGGAGAGCGCCTCTCGCCGGAGGAAGCCGTTACCCTGGCATTGTCGGTCCTCGCGGAGATCGCCGCCGACGAAGGTTGACATCGAGTCGGAGCTGGCAGACGCGAAAAGGAGACGACACGGCCCGCTTCGCTAGCACGGAATCAGCCAGCGTTGAATACGATGCGATCGGCTAAACTCCGGCTCCTTGCCGATTGCCGGAGCCCGAACGCCCAAAAGGATAGGTGTCGTGCCAGATTCCGAGCCCGTCCGACGTGCGCCGCCCTCGACAGCGGCGGTCGCGGATTCCTCCCCTGCGCCGCGCCCCGAGCGGCGGGTCCACAATGGGCGCTACGCCCGCGTGGAGCCGCTCGATCCGGCGCATCACGGAGACGACCTCTTCGCCGCGAGCCACGGCGACGCGACGAGAACGCGCATCTGGGACTACCTGCCGTATGGTCCGTTTCCGTCGCGGGAGGCGTTCGATGCCCACCTGGCGGCACAGGCGAAGAGCGAGGATCCCCTCTTTTTCGCCATCCGGCCGCACGGCAGCGCCAAGGTGGAGGGGGTCGCCTCGCTGATGGCGATCGAGCCGGCGCACCGCTCGATCGAGATCGGGCACATCTGGCTCGGGCCGGGATTGCAGCGCACTCCGGCGGCGACAGAGGCGCTCTACCTGCTCATCGCCCACGCCATGGATGACCTGGGGTATCGGCGGATGGAGTGGAAGTGCGACGCAGCCAATGCCGCGTCGCGCGGGGCGGCCTCCCGGCTCGGCTTCACCCACGAAGGGGTTTTTTACCAGCACCGCATCGTCAAAGGCCGCAACCGCGACACCGCCTGGTTCTCGATCCTCGACGGTGAATGGCCGGCTCTGCGCGCGAACTTCGAGGTGTGGCTGGATCCGGCGAATCATGACGATGATGGGAAGCAGCGGCAGTCGTTGGGGGATCTCAATCGCGCGTTGACTGCCTCTCGCGTCGCCGGTTGAGTCCGAACACCAAGCCAAGTACACCACCCGCCATGGCAAACCCGACTGCCGGCAGCAACGCCCGACCAAGGCGCACGTACTGCGCCCCCTGGCGGCGAGCGAAATCGGCTGAATCGTTGACGTGGGGGAAGGGTTCGCCTTCCGGGACCGGCACGCCGAGGAAGGCGCTCAGCGGCTCCCACCCCTGCTTGACGTCGAAGACGAGCAGCCGGTCCGGGGGGAAGGTCGCTTCCACCTCGCGGTTGTGGTCGGTGAATATGCGGAGGGCTTCCGCGCGGTCCTCGAAACGCCCCTCGAACGTGCCGTGCCAGACGGTTTCCTGAACGGTACGGAAGCCGTGGCCGGCGCGGGGATCGAGCCAGGCCACGGTCTTCGCGATCAACCTCGTGGCGAGGTCGTCATCGCGGGCCTGGGAGGCGGCGAAGATGGTGGAGCGGGCGCTGTCGTACCAGCGCTCCGGGTTGCGCACGGTGAGGACCACTTTGGCGTCGGGGTGGGCGGCGGTCAGCTCGCGCCAGAAGTAGACGCCGGGCCAATCGAGCGTGGCGCGATATCCGGCGAAGAGGGGACGCCAGTCGATGGACTCCCCGGCACGCTTGCGGCGGGCCGCCTCCAGCCAGTGGGCGAAGCGCTCCGGGTTGTTGAAATTGTTGGTCATGTGGTCGCACGGGGCGAAACCGAGGCGCTCCATCGCGGCGTGCAGGGAGAGGGTTCCGGTGCGCCCCAGCCCGGCGCCGATCACCTCCAGGGTGGGCGAGGGGATGCCGACGGGTATGGTCGATGCGGCCATCACACGGTTTCCCGGCGACGAGCCCGCCACGCAATCCAGAACAACGCTCCCATCGCGGCCACCGCGGCGGCAATAGGCCACGCCCGTTCGAGCAGCTCGCGGGCAAAGCGCTCTTGCATGCGCTGCTGGAAGGACTCCGCGTCGTTGACGTGGGGGAAGAGTTCTCCCTCAGGCACTGGCACGCCGAGAAAGGTGCACAACGGTTCCCAGCCTTGCTTGACGTCAAAGACGAGCAGGCGGTCCGCCGGGACCGTCGTCTGCACCTCGCGGTTGTGCTCGGCGAACACGGAGAGCGCGTGCGCCCGATCGGCGAAGCGGCCGCCGAACGTGCCTTCCCAGATGACGTCGTCGACGACCTGGAATCCCTGACGCATACCGGGGATCATGATGCCGATGAGCCGCATCGCGGTCCGCGCCAGGGGCGATTCGTCGGCGCGGGCGCGCACGCCGAAGATGGTGGCCATGCTGCTCTCATACCAGCGCTCGGGGTCGCGCACGGTGAGGACGACCTTGGCGTCAGGATGCGCGGCGATCAGTTCCTTCCAGAAAAACGCGCCGGGCCAGTCGACGATCGCGCGGTAGCCGCCCAGTAAGGACTGTACGAGTTCAACCCGTCGTCGAGCTCACGTGGGCCGGCGAGGAACTGGCCGCGCTGGCCGCGGATTGACCCAGCCCGCGTTGACGGCTCGCGGGCGCCGGGATTCATCCCCCGGGGCAGCGTCGTCTCCGCGCCCCGCCCTCCAACGAGACGGTGATCTAGGTGACCGCGCCGATGCGGGTGCCGAAGTCGCGCACGCGGAAGGCGAGGACGATGGAGAGAATCCCCACCAGGATGGCGAAAATGCCGAAGACGGTGGCGATCGCCCACCCCCCGGCGACCACGCCCTGCTCGCCGCCAAAGAAGACGAGACCGCCGAAGAGGATCGCCAGCACGCCGGAGATGATCAGCCACCACTCGTTGGTGATCTCCTCCCGCAGCCGCACCGCGGCAATGATGGTCAGGATGCCGGTGACAATGGCCCAGGCGGCGATGACGTAGGTCAGCGTCAGCAAGCCGAGTTCTGGATAGAACAAGAGCAGGAACCCGGCAATGACGCCGAGGATGCCGATGATGAGCTCCGGCCAGCGGCTTTGCCCCGCCGGTTGGTCGCCGAACCCGGAAACGAGCATGGCGAAACCATCAACGAGCATGTAGGCGCCCACGAAGATCGCGAACGTGGCGGGCGCGATGAATGTCAGCACGCCGATAAGGATGACCAGGAGGCCCCGGACGAGGAGCACCCACCACTTCTTGGCCAGCTCAAAGGCCATACCGCCAGGGCGCAGCGCGCCGTCCCCTGGCGCCGTCACACCTTGATCCATACCCACCCCCGGCACGGTCCCGCGCTCCAATGCGCGGAATCGTCCGTGCAACGTCCGGTGCGCCTTTCACACGCCAGCCGCGGCTTGTGCCACGTATCCGCAGTCTATCACCCGGTTTCGCGAAGCGATAGAGGCTGTCCTCGTTCGGAAGGGCCTTTGCAAAGTCCGATGGCAGGCGGCGGACCAAGCCCCAAGCCGAGATGCTTCCGATGTCGAGGGACGCAGCCACGCGGAAGCTGGATATCGAGGCGTGCGTTTCAACCCTGGATCGCCAACTTTGCAAAGGCCCTTCTCGTTCGGGACCCAATCGCCGTCGATCGCCGCCTCCACCACCCCCAGCGGCGTCTCCTCGCCGTTCCATTACTGAGTGGCGTGGAGGGCGTTGCGCACGGGGAGGAGTTCGCTGGGGAGGGCAAATCGCCCAACCACCCCAGGATTGGGTGAGTGTACGGTCGCTCACGCTATGTCATCACTCCAACGTTACTGGTTCCAATTTTTTACATCGCGAGGTCAATTAGTCCCTCCCCGGTGCGTGCGCTCAATCGGAGGCGGTGCCGTTCGGAGGCCGTTCGGGGTTTGCTGCTCAAGTATTCAAGCACACCATGTGTATTTCCAGTTGCCAAATGATGTCTGAATTACATCCTCAAACCCACTGACTGGTTTCCACCACACGTTGCGTAATCTTACCAAACATATTGACGCATCAGCGCCTTGGCCCTAAGCTTGGGAGCAAGGTGGTTGCCGATCTTGGCTTCAACGGGGGACGTCGATGGTTGCAGGATCCTTTACCAAAAAGATGCCCTACCTGGATACGGAAGATACCCTGGAGGAAGTGGGCATCACTCGTCGGCAACTCAACTACTGGCGAGAAAAGGGACTGTTCACCCCAGAATTTGGCGAGGACGCCAAGAAGTTCACCGAAAAGGACATCAAACTTCTCAAGTTTGCGCGGCGCCTGATCGTCGAACAGCAGTTCCCGGTGGAAGTCGCCAAGCGTCTCATCGAGGCGGCGACGTCAGGGAACAGCGAGTGGCAAGAGAGCGACCTCGAAAATTTCCAGTACCTCGACGTCAAATCGGGCACCCTCCTTTCGAGGAAGCCCCTTGACTCGATATTGTGGGGAGAGTTCGGGGCGAGCGCGAGCGAGTTTGAAGTTGAACAGCGACTATACGACCTTGTCTTGCTCCTGTTTCGCTTGGTGCGAAGCACGCGCCCAAGTCCTGCGGCCTATAGGGAACGACGAGATGAAGTGCTCGGGAACATCCATGCATGGGAGATGGTTGCACGCCTCGGTTTCGGGCCGACGACCGACAACCCATCCCCCCACATTCACGTCGATCCAAAACTTGACCAGGAACTCACCGGATTGGCCGCCACCGAGAAATGGCTCATCGAAGCTGACAAGCGGCTAAGGCCGTTCGAAATGGCTGAATCCAATACCGATTTGGGGAACTGGGGGAATTCGGGGAATTGGGGCCGTTTCTACAGTGGGGATGCGGTAGCAGCCGCAGGTAAGGCGGTGAAGCAGGACTCTGCTCAAAACGGTGCGAATATCTTCGATGAAATCCCATGGGACGACGGTGCACCGCCGTTTTAGGTCGCACCCGCACTTGGAGACAGTCTCGCGAATGCCACGGGGCCCATAACGTCACGAGAATTACGGACGGCCGATTGACGTGACAGACGGCTGACCTCTTGTCCAGGCCAGCCGTCCAAGGAACAAAGCGCAACCGTCAAGCTTCGCCGTGTTCAGGCACCAGTTTAGCACGGCGCGGCGGAGCAATTTCCTCAATCAAAAGGAGATCGCGCCGTGTTGGTTCCGACGTTCACCCCGGGCATGCTCGACGCGTTCGAGCGGTGCCCGCTCCAGTTCCGCCGCAAGTACGTCGAAAAGTCGATACCGCCCCAGGTCTTCAGCCGCGACCTCGCCTGCGGCATCGCCGCGCACGAGGCCCTGCAGCGGGCTCTAAGCATCTACCGCACCACGGGCGGCTACCCGATCGACATCCGCCAGCGCGTTGAAGACGCCTTACCTGCCGCCTCGTACGCCGATCCCGCCGATTACGCGGCCGACGTGGAGAGAATCATCGGCTGGGTCAAGGCCGGGCTCGGCGGCATCGACGAGACGGCCCGCGTGCTCCAGGTCGAGCGCTGGATGGAGTACCGGTTCCCCGGCTGCGCCGACTGCCCGGCATTCCAGTTGCGCCACCGCGTCGACCTGGTGCTGGAGCACAAGGACGGCGCGCTGGAGCACCGTGACTGGAAAACCGGCGCGCGCGCCGAAGTGGACGAACTGCAGAACGTGGCGGCGCGCATCGTCGTCAAGACGGCCTTTCCCGACCGCGACCGCATCCTCAGCTCGACGGCGTTCCTGGCGCGCGACATGGTGCAGATCGACGAATTGACCCGCGACGAAGTCCGCGCCGTCTGGGGACGCATGAAGCAACTCGTCGCCGCCGCGATGGCCGAGACGGAGTGGCTGCCGACGTCGAACGCGCTTTGCCCCTGGTGCCCGCTGTACCAGAAGGGCTGCCCGCTCTACCCCAATCCGGCCAGCGGTCCCGACACGACGACGGGCTGGCTGGAGGGGGCGGCGTGAACTGGCGAGCCCTCGCGGCCATTGAGCCAAGGTGGCGTTGACGCCTCGACAACCGTCCACCTTTCGTGCTACTACTCCGCCATCCCCGCGATGCCCCCGCGCAACCTATCCGTGCGTCGTGACAAGGAGTCACCGTGTCTAGCTTCGATGAATGGATCGCCATGGGGGCCGACATACCCGGGGCCATCGCCAGGGTGCAGGCTATGACCGACGAGGAATGGGCCGCCGAGCGCGCCTGGCTCATTGGGGACATGCGAATGGGCCGGTTCTCAACGGACTTGGCAGAGATCGCGCGCTCGTTAGCGGCCATCAAGCGCCTCACGCACGAGATCGGGGATCCCCCAGAACGCATCACCGTCCACGAGGCGGGGCACGCCGTTGTCGCGCACGCGCTCGGATGGCCCGTCGAGTTTGTCGATCCGTCAACGCCGGACGGCGGATTCGCGTTTACGCACCAGCCGCAGTTGATTCGAGCGACCCGCCGTGACCAGTGGCTCGAGTTCCTGGAGCGCGTCGCTGTCTGTGACGCCGGCTGCGTCGCCGAGGAAATCGAGTTTGGTTTCGCCATCCCCAACGAGGCCCAGGAGATGGCCGACGCCACGCGCGTTGAGTTCAACCCGCCAGATGATGAACTCGCGAAGCTGATGCTCGGAGGCGCGGCGAGGTCGCGCAGAATCCTCACGGCTAACTGGGCCGTGGTCCGCCAGCTTGCCGACGCGCAGCTCGACCACGGCCGGGTCGGGGGCGACGAGCTAGCAGCAATCCTGGCAGGGGTGGCAATCGAACCGTGGGCCGGGGTGGCTGCCGCGGACTGACTTGAGCGGGGCGGGCGCCAGGATCAGCGCGCCCTACGATCCTCTCACCGGGAGGCCAGACGCCCGGCTGAGAGGAGCACCGAATCGTGACCGACATCGCCCGCCCCAACCCCGCCGTCGAGACCCAGCTTCGCCAGCGCATCACCGCCGACCAGGCCGACGTTCCCGTCATCACCACGGCGGGGTTCGTCCCCGGCGCCCTTTGTCCGGGGACGATGAACCGGCTCGGGCACGCGGAGCCCGTCGTGCTCGTGGCCTTGCCGCGGCCGGTACCGCCCGCCGGGCGTTCTTCCCGGCTTCCGCTCCGTTGGCCGGTTCGCGCCTTCCGTTCGGTGCCTAGGCATTCGCGCAGATCGCATACGCCCGGATCCGCCAAAAAAATAAGATGGTGAGGGGGGCTGTGCTGGCCGCGGCGACCGTCCACTCGTTGTCGGCAGAGGGATAGCTAGCGTAAGAATTGATGTCGGGGAAGAAGCCGTCCATCCCGCGGTGACCGCCGCCGACCACCTTTGTGGTGCCGGGGCACCGGACGGTCACACTCTTGAAGGGAGTGTTGTCCAAATCAGAGGTTTCCTCGACCCGGACCCATCCGCTGATTCCCGCTACGCCTGCGGCCCCCGTCGGCCCGGTTGCTCCGGCCGGGCCGGGCCCGCCCCTTGGGCCGATCGGCCCAAGGGCGCCCGCTGGCCCCGCCGGGCCGACCGCGCCCTCCGGACCGACCGGTCCCGGCTCCCCTTGGAGACCCTGCGGTCCGGCCTCTCCCTGGCTGCCCTGCCGACCGTCCGCTCCCGTCGGGCCGGTGGCGCCAGTCGCACCGGTGGGGCCCGTCGGACCCGTGGGGCCGATCTTCTTGTCATTGTCGGGGCCGTTGCCCGGATTGGCCGCGCCCGGGACGCCCGCGTCGACGGCGGACGGCACGGCGGTGTCCTCGTTCTCGCCGCTCAGGCGCGGTGCGGGGCGGTCGCCCCGGGCGCGCCGCGTGCGCTTGCCAGCCTTCGCGCCGTTCTTGCCGGTCCCGCCCCGGCCTCGGTGGCCCGGCTTGCCCGCGGCGGCGCCGGAGAGACCCAACGTGGCGAGGAAGGCCGCCGCCGCGGCGCCGAGGGAGCGCACGGCGTCCCGCCGCCCAGCCGGAACGGCGAGGGATTGCAACGTGGTCTCATTCGGGGTCTCGTCCATTGCGTGCCTCCGCACCGATGACCGGCCCTGCCGCGTCCGGTTCGCTCCTGGTTCCCAAGAATCGCCCGGGCTGCCCGAGGGGTCGCAACCCGCTCCCAACACCCCGCGCGAGCAACCGCGGGTGCCACCACCGTATTCGCCGATGTTCGTCGCGTCTACACGCACCGACCACGCAATGCCCACGCAATCGCCGCGGCGCCCCGGATCTCCGACCGCCTTCCCGGCCCGCGTTGACGGCTCGCGGGCCCCGGTGGTATGGTGAGCGTGTTCGTCGAGGGCGATGTCACTTTCGGGTGACGCTGAGGCGAGCCGGGAGCCACCAAAGGCTCTCGCCAGGGACGTGGAGTACCGCGGCGTCCTCCGATTCGGATTTGACCGAATCGGGAGACGTCGCTTTTTTGTTGGAGGAAATTGGGCCGAGGGGGCTGCCCACCCAGGTGCGAAGGAGCCCGGCGCGACCACCATCGCGCCGAGCCCCAGGGACGTTGGACACGTCAGCACCATTGTATATGGTGCTGAAGAAAGGTGAACACGGCGATGGCCGCAGAAGTGAAGCCGGAGGTCGAGAGGCTGACGGCGAAGATCGAGGTCGCAACCGAACGAAGAGACCAGGTGCAGTTCGGCGATGATCTCTGCACGATCGAGCTACTCGACAACGGGCGCTGCCGCCTTACCTGCGAGCATGCTGCCCCGTTGGACGTCGAGGCGTTCGAGAGGGCGAAGCAGTACGTGAACGGAATCTACGACGCGAACCCGAATGCCACGCTCAGGGTGAGCTTCTGGCTTGAGGACGGCACACTGGTAGAGCTGCCGTAAGCTGACGTGATGGGGCGGCCTCGGTCTGGGAGGGGACCGGGGCCGCACTCGTCCTTACGTTATAGAGGTTTACGCGGTATTCGCCGCATGATATAATATACTTGGGCGGATACAGATTATCCCACCCTCGAATACTCGCTTTTCAGGAGGCTCACCGTTCTTCGCGGCCCTAAGCGGCCAAGCGAGAGGTGTGCCCCGTGTCGTTCCCTGAGTCCAAAGATCCCGAAGACATGACGGTCGCCGAGCTTCTGGCCATCGCCAGGATCGACTGCCAGCGACGCGCCCGCATGAGCGCGTCCCGAAAGGGTGTGCCCAAGAGCCCAGAGCATAAGAAGGCGATCAGCGAGGGGCATCAGCGTCGCCAGCGAGAGCGCAAGCAACGTGCTGCCGACCAGAGCCCGCGCGCATCGTGAGCCCCAAACGCGTCATGAAAGAGCGCAGCCGGAACTGGCTCATCGGGAGCGAAAGGGCCGAGAAAATCGCTGAGCTCGCACGACAGGAACTTGAGCGTAGGCGGGCGGTTGCGGATCACGATGGTGGGGCCGATCAACATCTCGGATATCCACGCGAGGACGGCGCGGCCACGCAGGGCCATCTCTCCGCTGGCTCTAATGGATTCCATACCCCGGCTGCAGAGGATCACGTCGTCAACGGAACGATCAGGCCAGAGCGCGATGAAAGAGGAGGCCCCGGCCGCTCGTGGTCAGCCGGGGCCAGTGAACCACGAGGAGATATGCACATGGTTCAAGACGACTATACCACCCCGCCACCGGAGCGGACACCGCCGCGCGGCGAAGCCGTCCGGCACGTCCTGCGGGGACCGGACGGGCAGTACGTCGCCACCCACTGCCGCATCTACCGCCACGACGGCAGCAAGGTCGTCTGGTGGGAGCAGCCGGACGGCACCAAGAACCTGGGTGACCGCAAGCCGGAGGATCTGCCGCTCTACGGCGTCCACGAGCTGGAGCCCGGCACCACGGTCGTGATCGTGGTCGAGGGCGAACCCGCCAGAGACGCGCTGGCACCGCTGGCCAAGGAGCTCGACATCGCCGTCGTCGCCACGGTCACCGGCGCCGGAAAAGGGCAGGCGCCGGGGCTCAGAGCGCTGGGGCCGCTGCATCGCGCGAACCACGTGGTGCTCTGGCCGACAACGACGAGGCGGGGCAGGCGCACATGGCGCTGACCGCGCGCAGGTTGGCGACCATCGGGCACCCGAGCGTGCAGGTGATCACGTGGCCCGACGCGCCAGAGAAGGGTGACGGCGCCGACTTCATTAACGGAGGCGGGACGGCGGAGGGAGTGCGAGCACTCATCGACTCGGCGGCACCGTTCGATGGTGGGGTGGACGCGGGAGGGCTGGTCGTCGTGGAGGCGGTGGACGTGGAGCCGCGAGCCGTCCGGTGGCTGTGGCTGAGTCGCGTGCCGATGGGTGGGATCACCATGCTCGACGGCGACCCGGGCGAGGGCAAGACCGCGATCGCGCTGAAGTTCTCAAGTCTCGTGTCGCAAGGCGGCTTGTTTCCCGACGACCCGACGAAGCGCGAGCCGCGAAAGGTCCTCTACATCAGCGTCGAGGACGATCCCGCGTTCACGCTCGTGCCGCGCCTGAAAAGCATGGGCGCCAACCTCTCGAACGTCGCGTTCCTGGCGCTCATGCGCGACCCGAAGGGCGAGGAGCGGGTGCTCGACATCACCCGCGACCTGCCGGAGTTGGAGGCGGAGGTCGCCAGGCGCAATCCCGCGCTGATCGTCATCGACCCCGTCCAGGCGCACATCGGCGCCGGCACCGACATGAACAGAGTCAACCAGGTCCGGGCGGCGATGGCCCCGGTCGCGCTGCTGGCCGCGAAGTACGACTGCGCGATCCTCATCGTGCGGCACTTCAACAAGCAGGGCGGGACCAAGGCGCTCTACCGGGGCATGGGCAGCATCGACTTCTCCGGCGTCGGGCGAGCCGTCCTGGCCGCGGTGATGGACGAGGACGAGCGCCGGTGGCTCACCCGGGTCAAGTGCAATCTCGCGACCCGGCCCCTTTCCGTCCAGTACGAGCTGGGCGGCCAGCCGTTCTTGCGCTGGGGCGAAATCGCCGACGTGCGTGCCGACGGCGTTCTAAACGGGGGCGATTCGGGCGTGAACTCGCCGGAGCAGGCGCGGATCGTCGAGGCGCTGCGGATGGCCTACGCCGCCCACAGGCACGCTGGCCGGGAAGACGCCTGCATGACCGCGAAGCAGATCCACGAGGCGGCGGGCGGAACGAGGTGTCGATCCGGCGCTCACTGCGAAAGCTCGACCAGCGAGGGGTCGTCATCCGCGAGAAAACAGGGTTCTATCGGCTCCCAGAGGACGACGTCCGTGTTCCTAAAGGAGGGGCTGTTACAACTATTACAGATGATACAACTGTTACAACTGTTACAAAGGACGCCGGCTCAGGAATAACCGCTGATACCACTGTAACCGCTGTAACAGCCCCTACTAAGGCGGTTACACGTGAATCCGACCTTACGAACCACGGCTCAGAGACCGAGCAAGCTGCTCAAGCTGCTCAAGCTGACCAACATGTTCAACATGCTCAACAAGCCCCGAGTCTCAACGGGTCCCCGCCTGAGCCCCGCTACGAGTCGGTATTCGAGCAGATGATGCCGCTGCTGGGCGAGGAGAGGCGCGATGACGACACCCACCAGGGCTGACGCCCGACACCTGTTCACCGGGTCCGCGTTCGTGATACCCCTGCACCCCCTCGACGGCTCCAAACCCGTCTCCTGTCTCGTGCGACCCGACGATCCGACCGTGCCCTGGTTCCAGTGGCCGTTGGGATCGCCCCCGCGCCTCACCGCGCACCCTCGTTCCCTCGCCCAGTTGCGGGATCCGAGCGTCTCGCTCTACGTGGTCGACATCCCTCTGCAGGGCGACCACCTCGTATCGCGGGGTCTGTGCGCCATCTCCGTCTGCGGCATCTACGGCCCGCACGCCGACTGGAGGGCGGTGGCGCTGGCCGGTCGCGACGTCCACATCTGCATGCCGGCGTTCGACGGGCCGGGGCCGATCCGCGCGCTGACCGCCGTCCTGGAGTCCTACGGCGCACGGGTGCTGTGGTCCCCGGAGACGGGCCCGGGTTGGTCGCCGACCGACGTGGGTGACGTCGTGATGCTGATCGAGCTGACCTGCACCCGGTGCCGCGGTCCGTTCGCGCCAACCCGGCGCGACCTGCTCTCTCTGCCCGCGCCGACGTACCGCACGTGCCCTGCGTGCCGTGCACCCCCGCTGCTCAGCGACACCCAACGCCGCGCAGGACATCAGAGACGACGACACAAAGGAGCGAGACGATGGTGACGGGAATCTGGGCGCAGGAACGGACCGCGCAGCGCACACCCGCTGAGCGAAAAGCGATCCTCGCCCGATTGGCACCCTACAAAAGCGTGGCAGACCCGGCGGCCGCGCCAGCAGGCTCGCGTCTGCGCCGATGCTGCACGACGATGTCGCGGCGACCAGGGAGCGCAACGCGGCTCTGGACGCGAGGGCGCTGAGCTCCAAGCGAAAGCTCGCGACGTGAGCGCGGTCGTTGATGCCGAAACGGACGACTTTGCTCGACTGGCAGGCGCCAGGCAGTCCGCACGGAAATGCTCCTCGCACTCGCAGAAATCGCCGCCAAAAGCGAACGCGCCACGAAGGAGGCCGCGGCCGCCGAGCAGGCTCTGACTTCGGCCTGGGCGTCCGTTCATGGGGCTCGAACCCTGCTCGAATCCCTCGCGATCCATGGCGACGATCACATTACCGTCTGGTTCGAGGGGACCCCACTGCTGGGACGTCTTCCCAGAAACCTTGAGCCCGTGGGAGGAGGGCGCCCGTGAAGTGCATGCATTGCGGCGGGTGGCGCTCGGATTTCCCGGATCGCCGCTGCCTGAGATGCGGCCTGCACGTCGCGGGCGCCAGGGTAAGATGGCGGCCCGCGGACGCCAGATCCTCGCCAGAGAACCACATTCGCGCGGTCTCGACGCGTGGGAACGAGCCCAGGTCGCGGAAGCGAAACGAGCGGCCAGCGAGCCTAGAGCGGATGAGCCGCCATCCACGATGCAGCGGCTCCCAAGAACCGAGACGACACACGGGGGCATCACCGTCGACGAAAGGAAGGAGTTCCACATCATGAGCACGAAGACGGCTTCCGAGATTCTCAGGGCCATCGAGTCCGAGGCTGGCGACGACCCGGCGCGGTTCTTTCACGAGTATCCCGCGAAATACGAGGAATACCGGAGAGCGAGCCGCGCTGGCGACATGGAGCGACCGGGCCGGGAGCGGGGTGGAGTGGCCCGTCCCGTCGCGGCGGCAGATGCCGTGGCCGCGTACCGCAAGGCGCATGGCGCGAGCGAGCTGGACGTGATCCGCGCAGTTTTCAAGGCGGATCCGGCGCTCTACGACCAGCACAAGCGTGACACGCGATACCGGGGCTAGGGCCCACGGCCCCCACGAAAGGAGCGAACCCATGACGCTGACCGCAGGCGACCTGACGTTCACCGTCGATCCCGTGACGATCACCCCCGCCGTTCGCGCCGCGATGGCCGACGCGATCGAGCACCGGCGCTGGAACATCCTCGCGTCCGTGTTGAGCCGCGTCATCACGGACTGGACCGCCGTCCGCTGGCTGAACAAGCGCGAGACGATCTCGGCCCCTGTCCTCGAGGATCGCGGGCCCGGCGTGATGACGGCGATGGTGGCGGCGATCGAGGCGGAACTCGGACCGCGGGTGTGACCGGGTCCGCCGCGCCTCCGTCCCCAGGCCACCCGCTGGGCGCCCTCCTCGGCCGAACGGTCGCGCGGGGTCGGTCCTGACGGTAGCAGGTCTGACGTCGTGCGCTGTGGCGGGTGACCTGGGGACGGGGGCGTGACGCGGCCGCCGCGCCTCCGTGTCCGGGCCGTTTCGCTGGGTTGGTCTGCCGAACGGCGTGCGAGGTCGGTTTTCGAGCCCTCGGGATCGACGCCAGCGCTGTGGCGAGACGGTCCGGACACGGGGGCGGGGCCTGCGGCCGACGAATGAGGCCGGACGGCGACTGAGCCGACGAATCATCGGCTCAACGGCTCGGTGACATTCTTTCATGTATACTTTTTGTATTATTTATGATATAATGTAACCATGGCCGGAAGAACCCGGCCGAAGGCAGAGGAGGCTCATGATGAACAGCACGATTCGCACCGCCGCCGATTTGGAAGACGCCCTGGTCCGCGCCCTCAACTGGGGCGACAACGACGCCTGGGAGGCGCTCGAAGACGGGATCAGGGACGTGGGCGCCTACTCGGACCACGGCATCCTCACCCGCGACCGGGGGCTCGTCGTCCGGATGTCGAACGGCGCGGAGTTCCAGGTGACGGTGGTCGGGAGCGGGCGGCCGGACGACCCAGGCTACGAGTGCCCGGACTGCGGCGACGAGCAGGAGGCGCTGCAGGACTTCCTCGGCCACATGGTGGACGACCACGACTGGGACGAGCTCGACGCCATCGACGCGGCCGGAACGCTGCGATGAGCGACCGGAGCTCGCCACGGCAGACGGGATTGGGGGCGGCATTCGCGCCGCCCCTCTGCACTCTCTGTGAGCGTCGTCCCGCTTCACCCGGCGACGACCGCTGCGAGCGCTGCCGCCTGTTCGTGCTCACGGCGATTCGGAGCGGCTCGATTCCCTGGCGGCGGGTGCCGCGCTGGGTAGACGTCGTGCTCGTCATGACCCACCTCGGCGTCGACCAGGACGTGGCAGAGCGGCTGCTCAAGGACCGACCGGTTCGACGCGCCAAGGAGGGATGAAATGACGACGTTGCGCGAGATCAGGAGACGGCGGTTCATGACCCAGGCCGAGCTCAGCGAGAAGACGGGACTCACGATCACCACCATCAGCCAGCTCGAGAACGGCCGGAGACGACCGTCGCTGCGGACGGTTCGGCGGCTGGCCGAGGCGCTGGGCGTGCGGCCGGAGAAGCTGGCGGAAGGGAGGGAACGATGAGCAGGCGAGCGGCGATCTACTGCCGGGTCAGCACCCCGGGCCAGGAGGACGGCTCAAGCCTCGACACGCAGGAGCGAGCCTGCCGAGCGTGGGCCGAGGAGCGAGGGATCGCGGACGCCGTCGTGCAGCGCGAGGTGTGGTCCGGAGCAGACCGGCATCGGCCGGGGCTCGACGCCGCCATCGCGACGCTGCGCGAAGGAGACGTCTTTCTCGCGTACGCCCTCGACCGAGTGAGTCGCAACCAGCTCGACACGGCGATCATCCTCGACAGGATCGAGGCGGCCGGGGCGACGCTGGAGCTCGTGACCGAGGATTTCGAGCGGTCCGCCACGGGCACGTTCCTCCGGGCCGCGAAGGCGTTCGCCGCCGAGCTGGAGCACGAAAAGATCGCCGAGCGCACCACTCGCGGCCGCCTGGCCAAGATGCACGGCAACCCGGGCGCCGGCGTGGACCCTCGGCCCCTCGGGACCCAGCGCGTGCCGTTCGGCCTCCGGTGGGTGGAGGAGTTCGAACCCAGGGGCGGGACCATGCGCCCGATGAAGCGACGGTTCGAGGCCGACCCGGAGACGATCGAGTCACTGCGCTCGATCTTTGACTGGTACGACCGGGGTGCGTCACTCTCCGGCGTGGGAAAGCGACTACAGGCGCTCGGCGTCAAGCCGCCCGGGTTTCGACGAATCGGCGGCACGCAATGGAGTCGGGCCACAGTGCGCGCCATCCTCACCAACGAGAACTACGTCGGCGTCGGATACGTGGGCACGACCAAGCACACGAAAGCTGACGGGAAGACGATCAGGCCGCGCGACGAGTGGATCATGCTTCCACACGGCACCTACCCCCGGGTGGTCGATGACGCGGTGTTCGCCCGAGTGCGGGAGCGGCTCGAACACAACAAGACGGAGACGGTCCCGGGCAACCGCAATCCGAAGATCGGCATGCTCAGGCGAGGCGTCGGCGTCTGCGCGTACTGCCGCAAGGGACTCAGCGTCGCGATGAATAGCGGAAAGCCCTACTACCGCTGCCATCCGGAGAACCGAGCTCACCACGGCTGCGGCTGCTACGGCATGCACGTTGCGCTGCTCGACGGCGAGGTCTGGACGTTCGTCCGCAACCTGCTTCAGCGGCCCGGCGCCCTCGAGGCCAAGCTGTTTGGTGAGCCGGCGCCCGATCTGGCCGACGCGGCGCTCCCTGCGGCCAGGGAGGAGGTCACCCGGTTGGCGACGGAGCGTGACCGGGTCCACCGGCGCCTCCGGACCACCGACGACGAGATCCTGGCCATCTCGTATGAGAGCGAGCTCAAGTGCGTCCTGGCCGAGATCCGGGCGGCAGAGGCCCGGTGCCAGGCGCTGGTCGCGGAGCACGAGGTGTGGCGGATCGCGCAAGAGCAGCGAGACCAGGTGCTGGACGACGCGGCTCGAATCGCCCGGGACGTCGACACCCTCGACTTCGCGGGACGTCGAAACGTGCTGCGGCGGCTCGGCGCCGAGATCCAGCTGTTCAGCGAAAAGGACGCCGACCCGCGATGGCGCATCACCACCCGATTCACGGTCGGCCGAAGCGTTTCGTTCGCCGTCAACACGCCCGTCGACCTCGGCATCTACGCCGTGGGCGGGTCGTCTGGCGTCATCCCGTCGGGAACCGTGCTGGTCGACGACGGGTTCGATGAAGGGTTCAACGAGGACGACGACGCTGGTGATCCACCCGACTTGGACAGTCGTTTAGCAGCAGCGGGCGCCAGTCGATCGGCTCACCGCGCCGTTTGCGCTCGAACGCGTCCCGCCAGAGCGCGAACCGCTCGGGGTGCTCGAAGTTCTCCAGCATGTGGTCGCAGGGGCCGAAGCCCAGGCACACCAGCGCCTCGCGCAGGGAGAGGGTGCCCGTGCGCCCGAACCCTGCGCCAATGACCGCCAACGTGGGTGACGGAATCCCGGCCGGTTCTGTGGTTCCTGCCAATACCCGCTCCTCGACGTCCCGTCCTTATGCCCGGAACAGTCTCCAGGCGAGCCAGGCCGGCACTGAAACCGCCGCGGCCCCGGCCACGGTCACGCCGCCAACGGGGTTTGTGGACTGTCCGGAAAAGACGCGTCGGTCGTGCGCCTGCGGTGGACTGACCGATCGTACCAGCGTGGCGGCTGACCAACGGGCACCTGGTCATGCCCGGATGACCAATGACCAGGTGCACCTAGCATACGAAACAGGCATAACTGATCGTGCCGCGGTTCACGGCGCAGCATGCAGTTGGAGCTTACGCCTCCAGCGCGGCGAGGGCCGCCTCGCCGATCTCCATGTCTTGGTCCGGCGATGCGCCGCTGATGCCGATCCCGCCGACGACCGTATCACCGTCCATGATAGGGAACCCGCCGGCGAGCAGCGTGACGCGGGGCACGTTCGGCAGCGACGCCATGCGGGCCGGATTTTCCAGGTTGTTCTCGGCCAGTTGGTGGGTCGGCGTCCGGAACGCGGCGGCGGTGTACGCCTTCATCGGGCCGACGTCCAGCGGCCCGGGGCTCACGACGCCGTCCATGCGGTGCAGCGCCTTGAGCAAACCCCCCTCGTCGACGACGGCGATGACGACCGAAACGCCGAGCTCGTCCGCTTTCGCTTGGGCGGCGGCGATCATCCGCTCGGCCGCTGTCAGCATGACCGTCAGTTTGGACCGGCTGACGGTGCTTGGTGCCACGGGTGTCTGGGCAGCGGCATTGTGCGCGAGTGCCGCTCCCGCGGCCAGGCCAAGCCCGGCGACACCAATTCGCATGGTGTCGCGTCGCGTGTGCTGGGTCGTGAGTGCCTCGATCATGACGCGCTCCTCGCTGGTGCTGATGCTGGTGCATCCTTGACGTTGAACGCACGGCGCGCGCCGCGCGCCGGCGACCGTCATCACGCAGGTTTCGGGCCCGGAAAGGGTTTGCGGACCTTGCCCGCGCATCAACGAGACCTCGAGCGCTCCAAGCCGCTCCTCGTGAGAAGCCACGAGGAAATCCGAGCACCGTTGCGAGTGGCCGAAGCGCTACGCTTCTTTCGCCTCGACCCCGTCGGCACTTTGAAATCCTTGACCTCTTGATGCGTCAGCCCCCGCTGATCCTTGAAACCGGGAAGACCCTGCCGAACAGTCCAACTGACCGCAAATTTCTGGGTCCTTGAGCGTGGCGCGAGTCTGCGCCAAGCAATTCGGGACCTGTACCCATCCTGCCGGTGATGGGCTGGGTTGCGGTCTTCGCCGCCGTGCCTCATCCTCGCCGCGGATCGAGGAATACGCGCAAGGAGCGAGGTGTTGCAACCGGTCGTCGTCGTAGGGGGTGGGGTGATCGGGCTCTGCTGCGCGCTTGCCCTGCATCAGCGGGGGGTGCCCGTTACGGTGATCGATGCCGGGCCTCCTGAGCAAGCCGCCTCGCACGTCAACGCGGGCTGGGTGGTGCCGACACTGGCCGAGCCGGTGCCCGCGCCGGGGTTGATCGCCACTTCGCTGCGCTGGATGCTGCGCTCCGACAGTCCGCTTTACATCCGGCCCCGGCTCGACCCCGCGTTCCTGCGCTGGACGCTGCGCTTCTGGCGGCATTGCAATGCCCGAGACTATCGTGCGGGGCTGGAGGCGACCGCCGCCTTCGGCGCTCGCGCCCACGCCCTCTACGACGCGCTGCGAGAGGCGGGCGTGCGTTACGAGGAGCATCGCGACGGGATTGTCTTCGCCTATCGCACGGCGGAGGCACTGCAGCACGACTACGCCCAACTGGAGCCCGTCCGTCGGCTTGGGTTCGAGCTATCCCCGCTGCTCGACGGCGATGCCTTGCGCGGTCTGGAGCCCTCGCTCTCGGAAACGGTCGTCGGCGGCTACTGGCTGCCGCGGGAGCGCTCGCTGCGCCCGGACACCCTCGTGCGCGGCCTCGCCGACTTCTTGTCGGAACGCGGCGTGGTGCTACGCCGCAATACCCCGGTGAGCGGCATCGAAACCACCGGCAAGCGGGCCACGGCCGTCTTCGCTGGTGGTGAGCGCGTCCCGGCCGAGGCGGTGATCGTGGCGGCCGGGGCGTGGACGCCACGTCTGCTGCGGCCGTTGGGGGTTCGGGTCCCGATCGAGGCGGGCAAGGGATACAGTATCGACCTCGCCCCGCCACCAGCGCTCCCGCACCCAGTTTCGCGGCCCCTCTATCTGCACGAGACGCGGGTGGCGGTCACCCCGCTCGACGGCATGGTTCGCCTGGCCGGCACGATGGAGCTCTCCGGGTTGAACCATCACATGCGCCCGGAGCGGGTCGCCGCCATCGCCTGCTCCGCGGGGTGGGCGCTGGCGGGCTGGCCTGAGGAAACGCCGACTTCCGGCCCCGGCGTGCGCGTCTGGACCGGACCACGACCGATGACGCCGGATGGCTTGCCGGTCATCGGCTGGCTGCCAGGGTATCGGAATCTGGCGGTAGCCAGCGGCCACGCCATGCTCGGGGTGACGTTGGCGACGGCCACGGGTGAGGCCGTGGCCCAGATGATTGCGACGGGCAACGCTCCGGAGATCATTGCACCGTTTGACCCAAGTCGGTTTTCGTGACTGCGCTCGACGCTTGGCGAGAGGACTGGTTGCAGACCCCTTTCAGGTGCGTGGGCGCCCGCGTCGTCACGTACACTGTGCGGCTGAACCTACGGTGGGCGACAGGAGGACTCCCGTCGTGCAATTCGACAACGCCCAAGAGATCCTTCATCGGAAGATGTTCGATCGAACGGGCTGCGTCATCGAACATCACACCATCGCGGGAAACGCAGATGCGGGAGCCGCCCTCACCCAAGCGCAGCGCGACCTTCAGGTCAACTGGCAGCTATACCGAGCGGCGTTCTGCGGAGAAGATCACGATAGAAGCGATGTTGATTCCGTCCCAGCCGCTCAAATCACGGAGCGCATCGATCAGACCTTCGACTTCGTGCGTGATGTGATCGACGATCCGCAGATTCTCGAGACCATCCCGAATGGCTCGGAGTTGGTGTTCCGCGATGCCATGGATCAGGAACACTCGATTCGGCTGACCGCCTATCTCCCCAAACATCCGGGCGCTCGCTGGGGCGCCCGGGCCAGCGGAGTTTGGCGTTCCCCAGCGTATGGCCGCTTGTGGAGCGCCAGCGTCATCTCCGGGCTGGGCAGTGCCATCTCCACGCTGGCGCTGCCGCTACTGGCCGCGCTCACGCTGAACGTGACGTCGTTTCAGATGGGCCCGCTCGTCGACGTGGAGTCGGTCCCGATTTTGCTGTTCGGGCTGGCCACCGGGGTCTGGGTTGATCGCCGCGCCAAGCGCCCGGTGTTGACCGCCTCCGCTCTCGGCGGTCCACTGGTCTTCGTGGCCATCTGGTTTTCCCCGGTGCGGACGCTGTCGGCTCCACCGGATCGGCTCGACGAGGGTGATACGAGGCTACGGTGAACGGGTGAACGCAAGGCGCAATGATGAGGGCGCGGGCTTCTGCCAATCCCACGCTCGGCCCGGCCACTGATGCCAATCGGCTCGGTGTTCGATTTGCCGGCGGCCGGCTTACCGGACGAGCGCCGCCTGGCGGGCTCCATGCGCGCTGCCGTTCGTGCGATCCGCCGCCAGGTGCTTCTCGAGGGCTGGCGCCGTCGCGACCCGGGCTATGAAGGTCTCGGTCGGGATGACGTCCGCGGTGTCCCTGGCCAGAATGACGAGCGTGGCGCGATGGACCTCGTCGGCTGACATGCTGCCGTAGCCGAGATCGGGATAGGGGAGGTTCGCCGTGGCGTCGGAGAGGAATACGACCTGGAAATCGCGGAAGAACGCGTCACGGGCGGTGGCGTGGCAACAGTTCTCCGTGGTCACCCCCGCGATCACCACCGTGGTCACGCCGAGCCCGCGCAGGATGATCTCCAGATCCGTGCCGTAGAAGGCGCTGAAGCGGTGCTTCGTAATCATAATGTCGCCATCGCGGGGCGCGACCTCAGGAAAGATAGCGACCCCGGGCGAGCCGTCGGCCAGCGCCTCCCCCCGGGCGATCGGCGGGACGTGCGCCAGGAGCCCGAGGTCGAAACCACCCGGCCGGTGGATATGCGCCGTGTAGATGACCGGGATGCCGTGCTCACGACAGCAGGCGAGCGCCTGCTGTAGATGCGGGAGCATGGCGCGGCCCGCTGGCGTCTCCATCGGGGCTCCTGGGGCCACGAAGTCGTTCTGCATATCCACCACGATCAGTGCCGTCTTGCTCGGGTCGATGCGTTCGACGGTGTACATGATGCGCCCTCCTTGCGGCTCGCGATGCCTGCGCTCACGGCAGACGCAACTAGCCTATTCGCGTGACGGTTAGATGTCCAATATCACGTTTCAGGGATACTCATATCGAGAAAGGTATGAACGCCATGGAGCAGCGCCAACTTCGCCGGTTCATCTCCGTCGCCGAGGAACTCCACTTCACCCGCGCCGCGGCCCGGCTTGGTGTTCCCCAACCAGCCCTCAGTCTGCAGATCAGGCAGTTGGAGGAAGAGTTGGGGATAGCACTGTTCCGCCGCACCAAGCGCCGCGTCGAGCTCACCGCGGCCGGTCAAATGTTTCTGATAGAGGCGCGGCGAGCGCTGGACCAGCTGGACTGGGCGGTGCGCGCGGCTCGCCGCGCCGGGCAGGGGGAAGTCGGGCGGCTCGCGCTCGGATTCGTGGGACCAGCCAC
The DNA here is from genome assembly GCA_963762985.1 of uncultured Chloroflexia bacterium. Lineage (GTDB taxonomy): Bacteria > Chloroflexota > Chloroflexia > Thermomicrobiales > UBA6265 > JACCXM01. The sequence goes on along the minus strand of CAVXMK010000014.1, from coordinate 407,249 downwards.
GTACAGCGTGCTCCCCCCCATTCTGCGGGCTTTCCACGAGCGTTTCCCGGATGTCGAGCTCGACGTGGACGAGATGAACACGGGCCGGCAGTTGCCGGCCCTGCGAGAGGGCCGAATCCAGCTCGGCTTCCTGCGGCCACCTGAGCCTGACGGGAACGAGGGCCTGGTCATTGAGACGATTTTGCGGGAAGCGGTGGTCGTCGCCCTGAGGCGCGGACACCCACTGGCGGGCGGGCGGCGCCTGCACCTGGGCGAGCTTGTCGATGAACCGCTGCTGATGTTCCGACGGGATCTGGAACCGACGCTCTACGATAGCTTCATGCGGCTCTGCGCCGAGGCCGGCATCACGCCCCGCGTTCTGCACAGCGCTAACCCGATGCACCTCATCGTCAGTCTCGTCGCCGCCGGTCTCGGGTTTGCGATCCTCCCGGCCTCAGTCCGCAACCTGCAACGTCCAGATGTGGTCTATCGCACGCTGCAGCCCCAGCCACCGAAGGTGGAGATCGCCGCCGCTTGGCGACCAGACGAGCCGTCGCCCGTCTTACACGCGTTCCTCGATGTCATGCGCGATGTCGTCGGCCACCAAACGCGGGCCGGGAGACCTGCCGCGCAAGGAGGGGTCTCATCCTCAACGGGGTAGGATGACGATCTCCGTCCTTGCCACCGCGATCACCGCTCCTCCGCCGCCATCACCGCCTGCATCGCGTTCCGGAGCTGGATGGCGGCGGGGCCGACGGCGGCGTCCATGTTGCCGTCGGCGCGGTCGGCGAAGGTGGCCACCGTGATGCCTGCCAGGTCGGAGGGGAGGGTGGGGCTGTTGTCGCGGCTATAGACGATGAAGGTCCGCTCCGGACCCAGGTGGCCCATGAAGAAACCCAGCTCGAAGATGACGTTATCGCGAGCGGTGAGGTAGGTCTGACCGCGGCGGGTGGTGACGTCGTCGGCGGTCAGGACCAGAATGGCGAAGTCGGAGGTGTCAGCCGCCTGCTGCAACGCCGCCAGTGTCCCCTGGGAGAGGTGAAATACTCCCTGGTCCCATAGGGTGACGTCGGCGAAGAACTGCAGATCGAACTCGAGCGCCTCGGCCACCGCCAACCCCTCGACCGACGAACCGATGAAGACGCGCGGGCGCTCTGGTCTGGTCTGCGCCGCTTCGGTGGCAGCCGGGGCGGGAGTTGGCGATGCTTCCGTCGCTGGCGCCGGGGTGGCGGCCAGGGCGGCGCTACCGATGGTGGCCAGCTCGTCGTCGGTGACGAGTCCCACCTCGCGCACCATCGAGAAGTAGTCGAGCACGACCGTCTGCTCGGCGAGAAGGCCGCACTCGACCCGATACATCGCCATGAACGCGAACGAGGTTGGGTTGCCGGTAGCAGGGGCGTTCCACTGGTCGATGACGTCGCTGTGGGTGCCGTTCCAGGTCATCACGGCGGCGACCTTGTCGCCCTCGGCGATTATCTCTTCGATCGTGATCTGGATATCCGGAAAGTCTTCGAGATTTTCGATTACGCGCTCGACGTCGTCGGCCGTGCCCGGTTCGTTCGCTTGGGGCCGCGCGGGGTTAGTGCGGGCGAAGCCCTCGCTGAGGAAGCGCGCAGCCGCCTCGGGATTGCGGGCGTTGTATGCCTCCGCGAAGTACGCCTCGACCAGCGCCTTGTTCTCTTCTGGCGTCGTTTCGACGCAGGCTGCCGCTGGCGTTCCATCCTGCGCGCGCGCCGCGCCGCCCAGACCGCCAACCAGCGCCATGAGCGCAACCAACCCGGCAACGACAGCCGCCCTTCCCCACCCCATGCCCCTCGGTCTCCTTCGCTCGCGCCCGCATTCTGATGTCCGGCTCATTGCATCATCCGGCATCGTGCATGTCCAGCGGCGCCGGGCGCTCGCAGGTACTGGTGATTGCCACGTGCCGGTTTTCGCGCGATGCCGTTTCTACGGCGTGCATGACCTCCAGCACGTGGTACGCCAGATCGCCGTTGGCCCGGTGGGGCCGGCCGCTCCTCAGCGCGTTTGCCATGTCGGCCAATCCAAGCCCCCGGCTGTTGCGGGTGAACGGCCGCGTCACCGGCGCTCGGGTCCAGCGCTTTTCGCCCGCGTGGGCGATGCGCACCGGGCCGCCGAAGGTGTTGGGATCGGGCAGACTGAGACTCCCCATCGATCCGTAGATCTCGAGGCGGGGCGTCTTCGCGGCCCAGACATCGAAGCTGGTCACTAGCGTCCCGATCGCGCCGGAGGCGAAATCGAGCACTGCGGCCAGGTGCGTCGGGACCGCGACCGCGATGCGCTCGCCGGCACGGGGTTCGCTGCGGATGGTGCGCTCCGGGAAGGTGGTCCGCGCCGAGCCGGTCACCCGTCGCACCGGCCCCAGCAGCGAGACGAGCGCTGTCAGGTAGTACGGCCCCATGTCGAAAAGGGGACCGCCCCCGCGCTGATAGTAGAAATCGGGCGCGGGGTGCCACCCTTCGTGCCCGTGGTTGAGCATGAACGCGGTCGCGGCGACCGGGACACCAATGGCCCCGTCGTCGAGCAGGGCGCGGCAGGTCTGCAATCCTCCGCCGAGGAAGGTGTCCGGTGCGGCGCCGAGACGAAGCCCTCGGGAACGGGCCGTCTCCACCAGCCGCGCGCCTTCTGGGAGCGAAAGGGCCAGGGGCTTCTCGTTGTAGACCCCCTTGCCAGCATCGAGCGCCGCTTGGGCGATGGCGGCGTGGGCATCCGGGGTGGTGAGATTGAGTACGACCTCGATATCGGGATCGGCGAGCAAGGCGTCCACCGTCAGCACGGCCGGAATCCGGTGCTTCGCGGCCCGTTCCCGAGCCCGCTCCGGAACCGCGTCCGCGCAGGCCACGATGTCGAAGGCTGGCAACCGGCGAGCATTGGCGAGATACCGATCGCTGATGTACCCGCACCCGATCAGCCCAACCCGTACTGGCCGTCTCGCCGTCTCGCCGTCTGACCGGCTCACCCGCGCGTCGCCCAGTGCATCCCCCGCCGCGCCAGCTCCCTGGCCTCGGGCACATCGAAATCGGCGGCCACATGGCCGAGCGCGCAGTAGAAAACGCGCCCCTGGCCCCAATGGCGCTTCCAGACCACCGGCATCACGCAGCCGTCCACCCAGGGCGTGTAGTCGCCGCCGAAGGTGGTCGTGGCCAGCACCTCGTTGCTGGGGTCGACGTGCAGGTAGTACTGCTCGGAGTGCATGGCGAAGTCGTCGATGCCGGCGGTGATCGGATCGTCATGGTTGGAGATCTGCACCGTGTAGTCGATGATGTTGCCCGGGTGCGCCACCCACTGCCCACCGACCATGAACTGGTATTCGGTGCTGTTGCGGAAGGAGTCGGCCATCCCGCCGTGCCAACCGGCGATACCGGTGCCGGCGGCGATGGCGTCGAGCAGCCCTTGCAGTTGCTCCTTGCTGATTTCGCTCTGCGTCCAGACCGGCACGATGAGATCGGTCTCCGGCAGCGCCGGATCGAGATAGGCGTCGAGGGTGTCGCTGATCGCGACGTCGAACCCGTCGTTCCGCAACACACCAGCGAAGAGCTCGGCGCACTGCTGGGGCTCGTGCCCCTCCCAACCGCCGGCGACAATCAAAGCCCGTTTCCCGCGTTCGGTCACGTGGTCGATTTCCTCCTCGGTATCGTCTCGTCATGCCGCGCACCGACGCAGGCGACCGTCTGCCTGCACGGTTCGGCGTACGGCGAGGCAACCTTCTATCTGTGCGAGACGCCGCGGTCATTCTAGGCATCGCGGTGACCGGCCGTCACACGTACCATTGGGGTCACGGATGGCGCGCCATGGCAACGGAGTTGGACAGGGGCGTGGAAAGACGAGCCGTACGTTCCATATGGCTTCGCTATGGTGTCGCCGTGGCCTTGGTCGTCGTTGCCACAGGCATCATGCTCGTGCTGCAACCGGGGGTCGAACCCGCACCGCTGGCGCCGTTCTATGGCGCCGTCGCGCTGGCAGCGTGGTACAGCGGGCCGCGACCGGCGCTGGCGGCGATTGCTTTGTCGAGCGTCGCCATCAGCCTGTGGGCCTTCGAGCCATTTCGCATCTGGTCACTGGGCTGGGGCGAGGCCAGCCGGTTGATCACGTTTGTCATCGTCTCGCTGCTCATCGTCACCCTCAGCGCCAGCCGCGATCAGGCCGAGGAGGCGCTGCGCGGCAGCGAACGCCGGTTCCGCGCCATGCTGGAAACGGCAAACGAGGGCGTCTGGCTGATCGATCGGGAGGCCCGCACCCAGTATGCCAACGACCGCATGTCTACCTTGCTGGACGCCACGCCGGACCAGGTCTTGACCCAAACCATGGCCGACTTCGTCTTTCCCGAGGATCTCCCGGTGATGCGGGAGCGAATCGGGAGGAATCTGGCCGGCAAAGCCGAGGAGTTCGATTTCCGGTTTCGCCGGGCGGACGGCGCCGAAGTGCTGGTGCAGGCCGGCACAAGTCCGGTGCGCGATGGAAGCGGCGCGGTCGTGGGGGCGCTGGGGCTCTTTACCGATGTCACCGCGCGGCGCCGCGCCGAAACCGCGCTGGCGCATGCCAACGAGCGCTTTGCTCTCGCCGCCGGGGCGTTCCGGGCCCTCATCTACGAATGGGATCTGGCCACCGGCAGGGTCGACCGCAGTCCTGGGCTGCGGGCGCTGCTCGGATTCCGTCCGGAGGAAGCCTCTGGCGACCAGGAGTGGTGGCGCTCCCGCATCCACCCGGACGATCTGGCCCTGGTCGACGCCGATCCGTTGCTGCGGGTCACGGAGCGTGATCGCTATTCGCGCGAGTACCGTCTCCGCCATCGCGACGGGCACTGGGTCACGGTCTGGGACCAGGGACAACTCGTGCGCGACAGCGCCGGGCGCGTCGTGCGCGTGGTCGGCAGCACCATCGACGTCACCGGCTGGAAGGAGGCCGAGAACGCGCTGCGCCTGCTCTCCGATGCGGGCAGCGCCCTGGCCGCGTCCCTTGACTACGAGAAGACGCTGCAGCGGGTGGCTTGGCTGGCGGTGCCAACGATGGCTGATTGGTGCATGGTCGATCTCCGCGACGAAAGCTGGGTGGCCCGCCGTGTCGCCGTGGCGCACGCGGACCCAGAGCAGGCGGATCTTGCGAGCGCGATGATGGCGCACGCGCCATCGCAGACCCTCGCCGGGCCTGAGGAGCGGGTCATTGCCACGGGCGAGCCGCTGCTCATCGAGCACGTCGGCGATCAGGACGTGGCGAGTTGGGCTCAGAACCCCGAGCATTTTCGGTCACTGCAAGCCATCGGCCTCGTCTCGACTATCATCGTGCCATTGCGGTCGGGCGGGCAGATCTACGGAGCGATGACCCTGACGACCACGGGGGTCTCCGGCCGCCGGTTCGACCGCGACGATCTGGCGCTGGCGGAGCAGTTGGGCCGCCGAGCGGCCGTCGCTATCGAGAATGCCCGGCTCTTTCGCGATGCGCAGACCGCCGAGGCGCGCTATCGCGGACTCTTCGAAGGTACCAAGGATGGCATCCTGGTCTTTGCCGCGGACGGGCGATGCATTGACGCCAATCCGGCGCTGGCGGCGCTGACCGGGTACGCCCGCGAGGAGCTGATCGGCGCCGCCGCGACGCTGGTTGCGCGCGACGGACCGTGGTCCGGGGAGGAACGGGAGCGGCTGCAGCGAGACGGGCAGTGGCGCGGCGACTCCGCGCTGCGGCGCAAAGACGGCTCGCTTCTCCCGGTGGAATCGTCGATCACCAGCGTGCGGCTCCCCGCGGGTCGGGTGTACGTCGGCGTGCTGCGCGACGTGTCGGAACGCAAGCGTTTCGAGCAGGTGCAGGAGGAGTTTCTCTCCGCGCTCGCCCACGACTTGAAGAATCCGCTGACCACGGTGCGCGGGCAGACCCAACTTCTGCTGCGCCGCTTGCGCCGCGGCGAAACGCCGGATTTCGGCCGCCTCGAGACCGCGTTCGTGGGGATCGACACCGCAGCGGCGCGCATGAACCGGCTGCTCGACGAACTGGGCGACATCACCCGCCTGCGCGCCGGCCAGGAGATCGAGTTGCGTCGCGAGCAGACCGACCTGGTGGCCCTGGCGCGGCGCACCGCCGAAGAACAGAACCGCATCGCCGAACGCCACACCATCCGGCTGGAAACGCCGGAGACAGAACTGACCGGCTTCTGGGACGGGCCGCGCCTGGAGCGCGTATTGGCGAACTTGCTGGGCAACGCCGTCAAGTACAGCCCGGCCGGCGGCGAGATCACCGTGCGCGTCGCGCGGGAGGCAACGGACGAGGGAGAGGCCGCGGTCTTCAGCGTCGAGGACCGCGGCGTCGGAATCCCGGCCTCGGATCTGCACCTGGTTTTCGAACGGTTCCGGCGCGCCGGCAACGTCGAGAGCTTCGCCGGCAGCGGCATCGGGCTGGCGGGGGCCAAGCGGATCGTCGAGCTGCATGGGGGAATGATCTCCGTGTCCAGCATCGAGGGCCAAGGGAGCACGTTCACGGTGTGGATTCCGGTCACGAGCGGAGACGAATAGAGCCGGTTGGAACTGCGCCAGAGGCCAACGTCTTGCCTCAGGATTCGTTGACCCGCCGTTCAACGTCCGCCATCGGGATGAACAGCCGCAGAGAATCGTCCGCAAATTGCTGGAAGCCATGGCGCTCGTAGAATGCGCGCGCCGTATCGTCTTTCGCATCGACGATAACGGCCATCGAGCCAACGTCGCGGCTGGCAACAGCGGCGCGGATGAGCGCGTCGGCAAGCAGTCGGCTGCCCAATTTGCGGTCTCGATACCCAAGATCGACGGCGAGCCGGCCGATGAGCGTGACCGGTAGAGGGCGACGCGGAAGCCGCTTCGCAATCTGCTCGGGTAGGCTGCTTGGCACTACCGCGCTGGCGGCAAGGCTGTAGAAGCCAGCCAGGGCGCCGTTCGCAACGTCGATGAGGACAAAGGTGGTGCTGAGATGACGCCGTTGGTCTTGTCCTGCTTGTTCACACAGGTAGCGATCGAGGGCGGCGTTGCCACAAGAGAAGGCCGAACGATCGTGCCCGTCACTCAGCCGTTCGACGCGGAACTCCTGGTTACTCACCTTCGACGGGGCCAAACGTCTCTCGATGAAGGCGGAACGCCTCACGCAGCGTCTCGTTTGGTCCTTTGGGATTGAGCAACGCTTCGGCAAACGTGATGCTGTCGCGCGCCGAAAGCACGATCACCTCATGCTCGCGGATCGTCTTCTCCGCGGCTTCCAGGGCGCTACTCACCACGAAATCACTAAGCGACCGGCCACGGATATTCGCCGCATGTTGAATGACCGCTTTTGCATCGGCGGGGAGGCGCGCTTCCAAGCGTTGGGGTCGCTCTTTGGACTTGGACGTCGTTTGAGTCACTGCCATACCAGTCTCCATGAAATGGACAGAGTTTGCTCGAGTCGCACGCTCATTGTACGGCAGATTGCCGGGAGAAGCGAGGTCGTCATCCGCGGCCGCGGGTCAATCCTTCACCGCGAGTTTCGACCGTGGGGCTCGTGGGTCCGATCATCCGCGGCCATCCCCACCGGGTCAGTGGTGATAGGATGCCGTCTGATTCGGTATCTGATATGAGGGGAACGAGGGGACCGATGCGCGTGCTGATCTCGGCGGATTGCGAAGGCGTCACCGGTATCACGAACACCAACGAGTTGATGTTCGGCCGGGTCCACTACGAGTTCATGCGCGGCATGATGACCGATGACGTCAATGCCGCCGTCGACGGCGCGTTCGCCGGCGGCGCGACCTCGGTGGTGGTCAACGACGCCCACTGGACGATGACCAACGTCCAGATCGAGCGCCTCGATCCCCGCGCCGAGCTGATCAAGGGGTTTCACAAGCACTTGTAGTTGTGGTCAGAAAATCGCAGTGGAGCTTCACGTCCCACCTCGGCGTACGGTCCGTCGACCAGACGCGGACCGTCGCGCCCAGCGCATCCAGGGCGAGTCGCTTTCTTTCGTAGTCGAACTGGTCGATATTCGCGGCGACGTTTTGCACCCACTGGTCCAGCTCGAGGAGTCGATCCTGCGCGAGTTGCCAGCCCTCCCGTTGCCTTTCCACGACGGCCAGCTCTTGTTCCAGCCGGCGTCGCTCGCCCAGCAGGCCCGCCAGATCCGCTCGAATGAGGGCGGCGATGTCGGGGCTGTCTTCTTCGGCGAGCCGCTCCATGAGGTTTCGCTGCCTCCGACCCACCTCGTTGAGCCGTCGATCGATCGCCTGCCGATCGGCGAGTGTCGGGTCATCCTTCCTCATTCGATGCAACTCGGCGGCGATGACCTCCGGTCGCGTTAGGCGATCACGAACGCCGGTCCAAACGGCATCGTCGAGTACGTGTGCGGTGATGGCGAAGTGCGGGCACCCATGCCGATCACGGGCGGTCGAGTTGCATCGATACACGGCTTGGGCGCGACCGTTGTAGGCCGAGAGCGCCGAGCCGCAGTACCCGCATCGAGCGATCCCGCCGCGTAGAAGAAATGCTTCCGGGTTGCGGTTGTTGCGGACGCTTTCCTGTTTGTTGATGGCGAGGCGGCGAAGGGCGGCGTTGGCGGTCTCTTTGTTCACGAGAGCAGGGGCAACGCCCTGAATGACCACCTGTTCCTCGTACGGGCGCCGCGTCTGGACCGTACCACGACCCTTGATCTTCTCCTGTTTCCACCGCCAAGCGGTAACGTCGCCGACGTAGGTCGGATGACGCACCATGTTGACGATCGAGGTCACGTGCCAGACCGTTTTGCCGGTCGGCGTCGGAACGCCATCATCCGTCAGCCCCTTGGCGACCTTGCGGGCCGAAGACCCCGTGGCAATCTCGTGGAAGATGCGCCGGACGACCCAGGCGGTATCCGGGTCTTCTTCAAGCCGCAACTTGACCGGCCTTCCGTCTACGTTGTGGTCATCCACCCATCTATAGCCATAGGTTGGACGGGGACCTACAGGCGGTTTGCCCGCGGCGACGCGGGCAATGCGTCCTCGCATGGTCCGCTCTTTGATCTTCTCGTGCTCGACCTTGGCGGCGTAGCCTCGCACGAAGCGGATCAGCTGACCTTCCGGGGAATCGTCGAGCGGCTCGGTCACGAACACGACGTCCACGCCCGCGTGATCGGCCTCGGTCAGGACGACCCCGAGGTGGACCGGATCCCCGCTGAGACGATCGATGGCGTAGCAGACCACGACGTCGACGGCGCGACGGCGAACCGCGTCGCGGAGCTCGGAAAGCTGGGTCCTCTCCCACAACTCGGTGCGGGTGTGAACGTCGGTGTAGACGCCAACGACCTGCCAGCCGTGGTTGGCCGCAAACGCCCGACAGGCCTCTTCTTGCGTCGGCAGAGAGTAGTTGTCACCCTGCCCGGTGCTGGAAACGCGGGTGTAGATGGCCGCGCGAGTCGTGGTTGCCATGGGACACTTCCTCCGGTGCACCCGGTGCTTACCTCACCGGACGCGCTGCGCCGCCTAGGGCCTACCTAGGCGGCGACTTTTTCCTCCGCGGCCTCGACGGCGGCTTCGACGGCCGCCCGGAACTCGTCGACCTCCATGGGGTTCACTTCCAGCGCTTCAGCGAGCTTGCGCATCGTTTTGGGTTGCGGCACCTGCCGGCCCGCCTCCGCCTCGATGATCGTCCGTTGCGCCACGTTGGCGTGTTTGGCCAACTCCCGGAGACTCAGTAGTCGACGAATCCGCAGTTCGCGTAGTGTTGGCATACGCATCCTCCCTGCCGCGATCTTAGTGCAAATATAGCACGATCATATTCAATGTCGGGGTAAAAACGCGGCATGACCGCACACGGATGAGCCGGTATCCGGAGGTTCACGTTGATAAACTGCCGATCTCCTCTTCCCGCTTGCCGGCGCTCCGTTTCGCGCGGGAACCCGACGTCTCCCTGGTCGAGCGATAGGCGAGATCATGGCAGAGGCGGCACCGAAACAGCCCACCAACGCAAAAGAGCACCGCGCGTCGCTTCCCACAGCCAGCACAGACGAACCATCGCCGTGCCCCACCAAATGTGCAGCGCGTTCGATCCAGCTCGACCCGCTCGCGGATGGTTTGCCACATCCTCCCCGGGCCAGCACACCCGGTACTCGAGGGTGACGGCTTGCGGATCGTCGCCGTGGTAGCGCACACCGACCCGACCGACTTCCTTGCCATCGTATCTCCACGTTTCGATCCCCGTGGCGCCCTCCCCTGGTCCTGCGGCGAAAGTACCCCCGCCGAGCGAGCACCCGCACGTCGAGCGCCAGCACCCCGTCGGTCGTCGCCCGCGTCGACCGCCACCCCCAGCGCGTTGACCCGACCCCGCCCATCGCGGCCCCCACATGATTTCGCTAAAACGCTCACCGGTCGTTGCCGGCGTCGTCCTCGTCCGAGGAAACGTTGATTTGCTGCTGCGCGATGTTGACCTGCCCCACAGACGCCGATGCTGACCGCGGGCAGGCGGCGCAGATCCTGCAGCGCCTTGAGCGTCATCAGGAAGCGGCGATGGGCCGCCTCGGCCTGCTCGGCGCACCACCGCATCCATCTGCGCCTCGCTCAGGCGCGGCGGCATCCAGTAGCCGTCGCGCTCGAGCGTGGCGTCTTCGGTCGCGCACTGGGTATCGACGTGCAGCGCCAGCCGCTCGCTCCACTGCAGGTAGGAGCCGAAGTGCTGCGCCAGCAAGTCGACCAGCGCGGCCTCGACCCCGCCGCGCGGACGCCAGTCGTCGCGGAACGCGTCGCGCAGCGCGAGGAAGCGCGCGCGCTCCCACGGCGTGCCGCCGCGCTCGAGTGATTGGGCGGTGCGGTGGCCGCTCTGCCATTCCTGGCGCGCGGCGACCTTGATCCGCTCCCAGGCGGCCAGCGCGTCTGTCGGCTCGTGCTGCGCCGCCTGGGCCAGCGTCGTCCAGTTCATCCGCTCCGGCGGTTCCGTGCCCGCCAGGTCGAGCGCGCGGTCCCGTGGTGACGAAGCCGCCTCCGCGGCCTCGTCTGCTCCCAGGCCGGCGTAGCGTTGGAATTGGTCGACGAGGTCGCGATGGCCTCGGGCCAGTGCTCGGGCGAGGCTCCCGATTTCGTCCTCAAGAGCGCCAGCGGTTGGAACAGCGAGAGCCCGCTCGGGTGCAGGCTCAACGTCTTGCAATGCCTCGGCACGCGCTCGCTTGCGGCTCATGTGGCACGCTCCTCCTTCCATACAAATAAAGACAATAAAGGCGAGGGCAACACCCGCCCAGTCGAGACCGCGGTCTCGATCAGCGACGGTCATCGAGGCTTGCCCTGATCTTCGTCGTGGGCCGGCGCCCAGGGCGTGCCGCTCCAATCCGCCACGATGTGCGCCTCGACGACCACCGGCACGTCCGTGAGGACGGCGGCGCCGGCCGCGGTCATGTGGGCGGTGAGCCACGCCGCGCACGCCGATGCTTCATCCGGCATCGACTTCGACGACGATCTCGTCGTGCACCACCAGCACCGGCGCCGCAGACGGCACAGCATGCGCGGTCCGCCCACAGCCGGGCCAGCGCCCCTTTGAGGATGTCGGCGCCCGTGCCCTGCACCGGCGAGTTCAGCTTTTCCGTGAACTGGCTGACGCCATGCCGTGGCCGGCCGGTCAGGGTGCGGGTCGTGACCGCGCCGTCGCGCTGCGCGCTGATGCCAGGCCCTGAGGCCGGGATAGGCCTGGAAGAAGCGCTGCCGGAACTGTGTCGCCTCGTCCTCGCTCAGCGTCCACGCCGTACTCGTCCTGGGCGTAGGTCGCGCAGCCGCGTCGCCCCCATCCCGTACAGCAGCCCGAAGTTCAGCGCCTTGGCCAGCTGACGGTCGTGCGGGTTCGGCTCCCGGCCGAGCACGGCGCGGGCCGTCGTCGCGTGCAGATCCTCGCCCGCGCGAAACGCCTCCCGCAGCGCGGCATCGCCGGAGAGCTGGGCGGCGATGCGCAGCTCGATCTGCGAGTAGTCGGCCTTGACCAGGACCCGTCCCGCGAGCGGGCGGATGCAGCGCCGGTAGGCCGCCTCGCGCGGGATGTTCTGCAGATTCGGTCGGCTGCAGGCCATGCGCCCACTGGCCGCCCCGATCTGGTGATAGTTGGCGTGGATGCGTCCGGTGGTCGGGTCGACGTGGCGGAGATAGCGTGTCGCCGTAGGTCGAGACCCGCTTCTTGGCGTCTTTGCGCCGCAGCACGAGGTCGACGGCCGGATGCTGGTCGGCAACCGTGCGCAGCGTCGCCTCCTGCACGTTCGGGATGGTGATGCCGAGGTCGGCAAGCGCGCTGATCAATTGCGCATGCGAATCGACATTGACGCCAGGCAGGGCGGCCGCCAGTTCCGCATCGAGGGCAGCATAGCGTCGCCGCGGCCTCGTCCCGGAGCGCCGTCCAGGCCGCGACGTCGAGGGGCACCCCCGCGGCTTCCAGCCAGACCACGGCCGGCAACGCCGCGAACTCCAGCGTGGCTACTCCACGGAGATCCTCTGCGCCGAGGGCCTCCTCCAGCGCATCGCGCAGCGGCAGGAGCACCGCGGCATCGCGGGCGGCGTATGCCAATTGCTCATCCGTGAGCGGGCCCGACCAGTCCGAGGTCTGCAGCGACTTGTCGAGGACCTGACCGAGCCACCGGTGCGCGACCGCGGCGAGGGAGTGGTAGCCAACCTCGGCCGGTCTCCCGCCACGACCCGTCGCGCAGGCGGGATCGGGCACTTTGGCACCCGCCGGGTGCGCGCCGCCGTCGAGCAGTTGCGACGCCAGCATCGTGTCAAAGAGCCGATCGCCCGGCGGCAGGGGCAGGCCGACGTGCTGCAGGAATCCGAGATCGAACCCCAGGTTGTGCCCGATGATGACGGCTTCTGACGCCGTCGAGGACGGCGTGCAAGGGGCGCGAGATCGACGGTCGTCCGTCTCGATGACGATAGACGCGATCCCGGGTCGCGAGCTGCACGAACTGCAGCCGATCGCGGCGCGGATCGAGCCCGGTGGTCTCGACATCGAGGCCGAGGACATCCGTGAGCGAGCAGCGCTGGCATCACGGTGACGAGTTCGGGATCGGTTCGTGATGCGCGTGACGGATGTGACAGATGTGACCGGTGTTTCGGTAACTCCTCTATGCGCGCGCGCGCGTGAAGCGCTTTTGGGCGCAGAATCTGTCACATCTGTCATATCCGTCACGATCCGCACGGAATCGTCGGTTTTCGCCGGTGACAGATGTGAAGGGAGCGCCTGCGATCTGTCACCATCTGTCACGCATGGCATCGTTTGCCGACGCGGTTGCGATCGCCGTCATCGGCTCCGCGACGGCGTTTTCCGGCTCATCGTCGACGATGGGCTCGTCGCCACCCGGCATCGGGTCGTTGTCGCCGCGCAGCCGCAGACCGGACCAGCACCGGGCCTTGCTGGTGCGGGGACCGTCTATAAAGCGCTTCTGCGGATCCGCAAGCAGCCGTCCGCTGAACTTCTTGTGCGACAGCGTCCGCTCGTGCTGCGCGTCGGCCCACGCGGTGTACGCCGCGTACAGCGCCGATTTCTCCACCGTCGCCAGGGGATCGATGACGCAGCGCTCCTCGAGGAACGGCGCGAGGAGGTCTTGCTCCCGGCGGTAGGCCGCCGTCGCCTCCACGATCGCCGCCGGTCGCTGCAGCCCGTCGCGCCGCCAGGCCAAGCACCCCGCGACCAGCCAGGCCAGAATCCCCGCCGCCTCGGCGTCGAACAGGACGCGGTGGTACTCCGCGATCCACTCGGCCTCGGGGATGCGCACGCGAAACGGGATGCGCACCAAGCGATCCCAAATGGCGTGGTCGCCGCCGCGGACGTCGGGGAGGTGGTTGGTGAACCACCAGTATTTCGCCGACGGGTAGAACTCGAACCATTCCTTGTAGAGGAAGCGCGCCGTCACCTTGTCGCCGCCGGTGAGCCGCTTGACCAGCGTCTCGTCCAGACGCTTGCCTTCGCCGGTCTCGGAGGCGATGACGAAGCGCTTGCCCAGCAGCGCGGCCACGTCGTTGCGGGGGCCGTCGTCGCCCCGCTTCGCGAGCAGCATCGCGTCCGGCGCATTCCAGGCGTAGTCGCCGAGGACGTCGGCGATCAGGTTGAAGAGCGTGCTCTTGCCGTTGGCGCCGTCGCCCTCGGCGATGAAGAGCTTGCGGGCACCGGTGTGGCCGGTCAGGCTGTAGCCGAGCGCGCGCTGGAGGAACTCGATCAGCTCGGCATCGCCGGCGAAGATGCGGTCGAGGAAGGCCAGGAACGTCGGGGCCTGGGCGTTGGCGTCGTAGGTGACCGGCGCGACCTTGGTGAGCAGATCGCTGCGATCGTGGGGACGCAGGTCCCCGGTGCGCAGGTCGAGCGCGCCGTTGGCCACGTTGAGCACGTCCGGGTCGCGGTCGAAGCGATCCAGGCGGGTGGCGATGCGGGGATCGCTCCGGGCCAGATTCAGCATCGAGGCGATCGGGTAACGATGGTTGCTCTGGTGGGCGTGCTTCTTCAATTCGGCTTGCCGCGCCGGATCCGGCTCGGCCTCGGCCTCGGCCCAGAGGGCTTCCATGGTCCGCTTGGCGCGTTCCTGCACGGTCTCGTAGTCGCCGCGGGCCCAGTGCGTGCCGGTCCAGGCGTGCCACGTCCCCGTCTCCTCGATCCAGGCGAACCGGACGTCCTCGCCGTGCTGGGCGGCAAAGCGCTGCGCGTTGCCGATGTCGTCGATCGCGTACCGCTTCGCCGCCGCGACGAAGACGCCGCTCGGCGCCTCCTCGGCCTCGGCAAGCAGCGCGGCAATGTCGCCGCCGGCGAAGCGATAGTCGTCGAGCCCCTGCTTGGCCGCCCTCGGGTCCGGGCGGCAGGACGATGACCATGACGCGGGCGCCGCGGCGTTCGAGCATCTTCTTCAAGCGGCCGGCGGCATCCATCACCATGGGGTTGTCGCGGCCGTCCGAATCCACGACGATCCCGATTTGGCGCCCGTTCAGCGCCACGTCGTCGAAATCGGAGAGCGTGCACGTGCCGCCGTGGCGGTTCTTGCCGCGCCACCCGAAGACGCCGGCGCAATTGAGGCTGTGGAACCCCGCCCCGAGCGCGGCATCGCCCTTCGCCGGCGCTTCGTTGATGAGGAGCATGACGCTCGGATCCCGCAGGATGGGGACCGTCCGCGGGTGAACGTCGACCATCGCCGTGGCCCCGGCCCGCATCTCGTACTTGATCGTCCGCGTTTTCTCGCCGCGTCGCTGCACGCGCGGGTGGTCGGGACGGATCTGGTAATCGCCGTTGAGGCCGGCGGTGGTGAAGCGCGGGATGACCAGGCTGGGGACGCGGCACTGGTACGGCTTGAACCCGAGCGCGGCCAGCGCGTCGCGGGAGCTCTCGCTGTAGTAGCCGCGTTCGGCCGCGACGTCCTCGGCAATGGCACGGACGGCGAGCCACTGCCGATGCTGATCGAGCAACGTGCGGGACGTCATGGATGGAGGGTTTGAACCGGAATCGCTCGTAAGTCAGCATAGAACATTCCGATGTAGATGTCGCTGGCGCCGTAGCAAACGGCGCCAGCGGCGCATCGTCCGACTAGAAAGGCGGCTCGCCGCCTGACTGCGGCTTCGCTTGGGCCGAGGTCCCCGGCACTAAGGTTGGCCAGCCGCGATCGTTATGGCTCACCATCTGTCTGAAGACGCGACCAATTAACACGTCGGTGTCGAAAGCGGGGTCGGTCGGCGCAGCTCCAAGCGCCGCGCGCACGATGCCGCCCAGGACGGCCTTCTCTCCGAGCTTGGCGCTCATCCACGCCGTGAAGCTGATGTCAGGCGCGCCCGGGGTGCGGACGCGGAGGGTCATCTTGATCCGCGTCTCCGGAACGTCGGGTTCGCCGTATTTCGTGCCGGCCACGGCCTCGACGTCCTCGATTTCCAGGATGTGAAAGTCGGCGGAGACGGCGGGAATTGCCGCGTTGTTCTCGATAACGGCCATTGAGTTTTCCTTCTTCTGCTATTGGCGGTGGCCACCGTGGCCCATGCCTGTGCGAAGCGAGGCTTCTTCGGGCTTAAATCCGAGCCGGGCGCTCGGACGCGTCGGAGCTCGGCAATCCGGGGTCCTGGGCCAAGCCCCTTGGGCGGACCCAAC
This sequence comes from uncultured Chloroflexia bacterium, assembly GCA_963762985.1. Classification (GTDB taxonomy): domain Bacteria; phylum Chloroflexota; class Chloroflexia; order Thermomicrobiales; family UBA6265; genus JACCXM01. Next base: position 391,218 of record CAVXMK010000014.1, on the reverse strand, counting down.
CTTTATGGCGCGCCCGGGAGCGACACCTCCTTCTTAAGCACTAGGCTTGTCGCGGCTTCGCTGGTCTCGGCACATTCGCTGCCGGGTTCGGGCTCTCGCGGCTCCGATTCGTCGTTGGACGGTTCGCGGAGCAGGATCTGCCACAACCGCGCCCAGGCGGCTCGCCGGGCTTCGAGCGGGAGTGCGCTAGGCGACGGCATCGCCGGCCCTCCTTCGCGCCAACACGCTCAAACGGGCCAGGCGCGCCATGTGGGCTTTCCGGGCATGGGTTGCCCGCCGCCGCCGTTCTTCGGGCGGGAGCACGCCGTCGGGATCGACTTGCTTCTCGAACGTGGTCAGAAAGGCCGCGCGCGCCGACGACGTGAGTTCGCGGGCGTTATGGCGCGAATGTGTGACGTGCGCCCCGATCCGGCCGCGACGGGCCATCTCTTCGGGATCGAACGCCAGGGTGACGAGAACCGGGGGCTTCCGTACCTCGGGCATGCAAAAGCGCGCCTCCCCGCTCCGTCCGCAGGTTGGGCACTACCCAACGGCGGAAGGTTCCGGTTTGACGCGCAAGCCGTCGTCTACGAATCGGCCGGCCGAGGTGGCCGTTGCCAGCAGTATAGCAGGTGCTAGAGCGCTCAGCTATCCATCGGGGGTCGGCCGACGTGGTTCGGCACCCCGCAGAGGGGGCAGACGACGAGGCACGGCGGCTGCGGCAATTGCCCGACGAACCCGTGCCAGTAGCCGGCAAAATCGAGCCGCCCCCCGACGTTGCCAAAGCGCTCTGGAAGTGGTCGCCGCGACTTTTTCGGTTCGCGCAATATGGTGTATCCGACCTCTACGTTCCCACCGTAGCCGTGGTCGCTGCGCAGCACCCAGCGGCCCGCCGGGCGCATCTCCGGCGGGAAGTCGTCGTACGCGTCGTTTCCAGCGTGGGACGCATCCTCGAACCGACCGAGTTCCCCGCGGCAGCCTCCGGGCATGGGGTTGCCGCAGTGAACACGCCAGGCACCCTTCCGGTGCTTGATCTTGGCATCAACAGCGCGACGAGCCTTACCAACGGTGTCCGAAGTCGCTGGCGATTGGGTGCCAGTCGAAGCCGTTCGGGTACCCACAGGTGTAGGTCGCCGCTTCCCCGGGGGGGCCGGCGGCGCGAGTGCCTGCACTAAGTCAGCAAGTTCGACGTCGGCGCGCAACCCGTCTACGAGCATCCCGGCAATGGTGGCCTCCAACTCCGAAGCCTGTGGGTGATCGTCATCGACGGACTCTCGCCGCACATCCGCGGCGACGGCTCGTACTTCGGGGTGATCCTTGCCCAGCATCAGCAGCGAGCGCAGGGCATCCCCAGAACTGACCGAGAGCAAACGCCGGTGTGCTTCGGCCCAGGGTGAGTCGTCCGATAGCAGCGCCTCGACCCTTCGCGCCGCTTCCTCAGGCGATACCTCGTCTCGGAGCGCCTGCTGCAACACCCTTTCGATCTGGATGCGTGTGTATTGCCGGAGATCCCAAAGGCGGCCGGCAATGACGTCGTCGGACGATCGCCGTGTGTGGTCAGGTTCGTCAATCGTGCTCAATACGTACGTCCTTTCTGCGGTCGTGCGCCACCCAGCTCGACCGCGGCAGGCGCTTGGCGGTCTTCCTTTCCCAGTTTAGAACGTGGACATCTCGAGATCCTCGAGCTTAGCCGGCCATTGTCGACACGACGATTCAAATGCGGTCGAAGTTGATACTGAAGCGCGGTGGCAGCCCCACTCCGGCGGCATGGCCCAGAAGTGAACCATGGCCCAGCACTGGCTCGGCAAGCACGCCCCGACCGAGGACACCGACGCCCGAGAACTGCGCCGCGACCTCGACCTCCGGGGGGCATGGCAGCCGCTGCGGCTGGACCACGCCGCGGCGGTCGACCGGGCGGCGCTGATGGCGGACCGCTTCGTGCGGCAGTTCCTGCGGCAGTTCCTGCGGCTGATGAAATGCTTCCGGGACGGGCACAAGCTGCACGGTCGTTGACCGTGCTCGGCGGGCAGGTCAACGTCGCCCAGCAGCAAGTCGTTGCCAAGGGTTTGGGGACGCAGTCCGGGAACCACTTACTCACCGACGCGCGCCGAAGCACCAGGGACAGGGTAGCTGCCTCAGGTGGAAGGCAGCGAAGCCCATACCGCTTTGTTATCCGTAGACCTCGTCTGTCGCGCTCCAGCCGAGCAGCAGCACCGCGAAGAACCCTTTCCAGGCATCGACCGCGCTGTCGGCGGTGTAGGTGACGATGCGGGGCGTCTCGCGCACGCTGCCCGGCACCAACGACGCCATCAGCGCCTCCGCCGTCGAAGAGAAGGTGACCGACAACGACACCGGCCCATCGACGGTGTACGGGGAGAACGCCCCGGCCCCGGCGCGCGCCACGGCCCGCTGCGCCGCCTCCCGGATGTTGGCGAGGCTGCGCTGCGGCGAGAGGCAGCGCGCCGTCCAGCGATCCAGCGCGTACTTGGTCAACCCGAACTCCACGTCCGGCAGCGTCTCGCGCAGTTCCTTTTCGTAGAGGTCGTCGCCGGAAGCGAACACCACCGGCACCCCGAACTGGCCGCAGACCGCGGCGTTGATCTCCGATTCCCCGACCGGCTTGCCGTTCATGCGGATCTCGACGATCTCGCGGCCGAGAATCGTCTCGTTGCCGACTCCGTCAGAGTCGCCGGTAGGGGCGTGGTAGCCGAGAAAGAAGACCGCGTCGGCGTCCTCGATCCCGGCGACCATGCAAAGATGTTTATTGAACCCCTTGATCAGCTCGGCGCGGGGGTCGAGGCGCTCAATCTGGACGTTGGTCATCGTCCAGTGGGCGTCGTTGACGACCACGGCGGTCGCGCCGCCGGCGAACGCGCCGTCGACGGCGGCGTTGACGTCGTCGGTCATCATGCCGCGCATGAACTCGTAGTGGACGCGGCCGAACATCAACTCGTTGGTGTTCGTGATACCGGTGACGCCCTCGCAATCGGCCGAGATCAGCACGCGCATCGGTCCCCTCGTTCCCTTCTTCTCGAACCGGAGTTAGATGACAATCTTATCGCGCCAGGTTGAGAAAGCGAACGAAGTTTTGAGACGATGGGGGCGTGGACATCGGCTACGCCCGGGTCTCGACCGGGGAACAGACCCTCGACCTGCAGCTGGACGCGCTGAACGCGGCCGGTTGCGGCAAGGTCTACACCGAGACGGCCAGCGGCGCGAAGGCCGAGCGCCCCGTGCTGGGGGAGGTCCTCGGCTACCTGCGCCCTGGCGATACCCTCTGTCCCCCTCCCTCATTGCGCTGCACTCACGGAACAGATCGACACCACCACGCCGGGGGGCAAGCTCATCTTCCACGTGTTTGGGGCGCTGGCCGAGTTCGAGCGCGACCTGATCCGGGAACGGACGCACGCCGGCTTGGCCGCGGCGCGGGCGCGGGGACGATTCGGCGGGCGACCGAAGAAGCTCGCGGATGCGAAACAGCTCGCGGCCGCGCACGCCCTATACGACGGCGGGCAGACCGACATCGCCACCATCTGCGCCACGTTGGGCATCTCGCGGGCCACGCTCTACGGTGCCCTCAAGGGCCGCGACGGCCACCCGTCGACGGGGCGATAGCCGATGTGCTGGACGTGCTGCTGCAGCTGCTGATCGGGGGCGCGGCAACGGCGCTGCTCGCGCGGCGCGGGGACCGCCTGTGGTTGGCGGCTGGCAAAGGCGCCGTGGTCAGCGTCGGCGTCACGACCGTCCTGGGTGTCTTCCTCGCCGTCACCGCCGGCACGGACTGGCCGGCGCTGCTTGGCAAAATCCGGGGCCGATAACCCGCGACGACGCCCCTTATGCGCCGGCAAGGAGTCAGCGCGTGTCGAGCGCATTGCGGCCATGTTGCCTGCGCCGCTCGGCAATGACCCGAGCCTGAGGTTGGTACGATGTCGCACCGGCGACGCAACGGCGGATCGGTCGCGGCGGGCGGCCGACGGGCGTGCCACTGCCGCGCCCGGAGGCCATCGGATGACCGCCCCACGACTCGACCCGGCCGTCGATCTCCCACTCCTGCTCCGGTCGCTCGTCCTGCCGCTTGTGGCGGGGGCCGTCGGGAGCGCGGCGACCTACCCTAACCTCGCGTGGTTCGACACGCTGAAACAGCCGGCGTTCTCGCCACCGAAGGCGGTATTCGGACCGGTCTGGACCACGCTCTACCTCCTGATGGGGGCGGCGCACTACCTGGTGACGAAGCACGAGGTGGAGCCGGCGGCGAAGCGCGCGGCGCGTGTCCTCTACGGGCTGCAGCTGAGCCTGAACGCGCTCTGGAGTGTCCTCTTCTTCGGACGGCGTGCACCATTCGCCGCTCTGGTCGAGAGATCCTCCTGCTCTGGGCGGCCATCGTGCTGACGATCGTCGCCTTCGCCCGCATCTCGAGCGTGGCGGCGCTGCTGCTCGTGCCCTACTTGCTCTGGACGACGTTTGCCACGGCGCTCAACGCGGCCATCTGGCGGCTGAATCGCTAACGGCTGCTGAAAAAAAGACACGGGTGGACACCACCGCGCTCCTGCGCAACCGTGGACGGCGCCGCTCAGCCGTGGCGCGGCGTCGCCGTCGGTGTCGCCGGGCACACCTGGTTGAGCAGCCGGCGTTCGACCGGCTCGGGCAACGACGGTTCCTCGCCGGGATGGTCGGGGGTCGCAGGAGCGGCCAGGGCCTCCCTGAGCGCCAACCGCGCGCGGTGGAGCCGGACCTTCAGGGCCGACTCGGCGATGCCCAAGGCGGCCGCCGCTTCTTTCGTGCTCACCCCCTCGACGTCCCGGAGCACGAACGCCGCGCGCAGCCCGTCGGGAAGGGCGACGATGGCCCGCTCGAGGGCATCGCCCAGCTCGCGCGTCAGCACCGCGTCGGCCGGTCCGGCCGCGGGGTCGGTCAGGGCTTCCTGCGCCGCGCTCGGCGTCGCGTCGGCCGCCGGCAAAGGCACCGTGGGGAGCGACTTCCGGCGCAGGCGGGCCAGGGCGGCGTTGCGGACGATCCGGTGCAGCCACGTGCCCAATCCGCTGCGCCCCTCGAAGTCGGCGACGTGGGCGCAGGCCTGGATGAACCCTTCCTGCAGCACGTCTTCCGCCTCGTCCAGATCCCCCATCAGCTGGAGGGCAAGCCGGTAGAGGCGCGGCGCGAAGCGCTTCAGCAGGCAGGTGCACGCCTCGCGGTCCTTGCGACGGAGTCCCTCCAGCAACGTCGCCTCGTCGGCGTAGACGGAGAGATCCGTTTCCCAGGGCTTGACCATCGTTTCCGCCCCTGATCACCGCCGATGTAACCGAAGGCTCCCAGGACACCATCTAACGGTCAGAACGGCGAACTGGTGACACGACACCGGTTCTCACTGGCGATGGTACCGCGGAGGTGACCGAATGTCCGATGAACGTTTCTTACCCAACGTGCTTGACGTCGACACGCTGCGCGATCTCGTCGCGCGGCAGGCGCCGATCACTATCCTCGACGTGCGCACGCCCGCCGAGTTCGAGGCGGCCCACATCCCCGGTAGCTACAACGTACCGCTCGATCGATTGCCCGAGCACGCTCGCGATCTCGGGTCCGCGATCGGTGGGCCCGCCATCCTCGTGTGTCGGTCCGGCGCCCGAGCGCGCCAGGCAGAGCAAGCCCTACGCGAGGCCGACCTGCCTCGCCTTCACGTCCTCGACGGCGGTCTTGCTGCCTGGGAGGCGAGAGGAATGCCCGTCAATCGCGGTCGACAACGCTGGAGCTTGGAACGCCAGGTGCGCGGCGTCGCCGGAACGCTGGTCCTGACGGGTGTTGTGGGCGGCTGGCTCGTCTGGCCCCCACTGGCCCTGCTCGCCGCCGCGGTCGGTGGCGGGCTGGCCTTCTCGGCGCTGACCGACACCTGTGGCATGGCGCTGCTCCTGGCCAAGTTGCCCTACAACCGAGACGCTACGTGCGACGTCGGAGCCGTGCTCAAAGACCTGGCGTCGAGGCGAGCGCCAGCCCCTGCGGTGTCGGCGTGAATTCCGATCCCTCCAGCGACCTCTGAGAGGAGAAAAACCGATGATCATTGACCGTGTCTACACCCCGGGGCTGGCCCAGGTCGCCTATCTCGTCGCCGATGAGCGCGCCGCCGAGGTCGCGGTCATCGATCCCCGACGGGACATCGACGCCTACGTGCAGTGGGCGAACGAGCGCAGGATGCGCATCGTCGCCATCCTCGAGACCCACGTCCACGCCGACTTCGTCAGCGGTGCGCGAGAGCTTGCCGCGGCGACCGGCGCCCCGGTGTACGCCGGCCGGCTGGGCGGCACCGAGTTCCCCCACGTGCCGGTGGAGGACGGGGACGAGATTCGGGTCGGTGGACTCATCCTGCGGGCGCTCTGGACGCCTGGCCACACCCCCGAGCACATCGCTTACCTGCTGATCGAGCCCGCGCAGGGGAGCGAGCCACTGGCGCTCTTCTCCGGCGACGTCCTCTTCAGCGGCGAGATTGGGCGCCCGGACCTGCTGGGTCCCGAGGCGCAGGAGCTGCTGATCGAGCAGTTGTGGGAGACGGTGGAACGGCGCCTGAAGCCCCTGCCGGATGCGGTCACCGTCTACCCCGGCCACACCGCCGGCTCCCCCTGCGGCAAGCTGATCGGTGATGCGCCACAGACGACGATGGGCCAGGAGAAGACGTTCGGCTACGCCTTCAACCAGCCGGATCGGGAGACCTTCATCCGCGTCGTCATGGAGGGGATGCCGAAGTCCCCCGCCTATTACCCGACGATGAAACGGGTGAACATGGTCGGACCCACGCTGCTGCGGAACTTGCCGACCGGCGAACCTCTGTCTGTGTCAGAGGTTGCGGCGAAGCAGGCGGCAGGGACGCTTCTGATTGACACTCGACCGGCGGCCATGTTTGCCGAAGCGCACATCCCCGGTGCGGTCTCCGTTGGTCTCGGTCCGAACTTCGCCATCTGGTCCGGATGGCTGACCCCGTACGACCGCGAGGTGGTGCTGATTCTGGGCAATGACGAGCACTACGAGGAAGCTCGCACGGAGCTGCGGCGCATTGGCATCGACGACGTCGCTGGCTACCTCGAGGGTGGCATGGCCGCGTGGCAGGCAGCGAGTAAGCCGGTGGAGTCCACGGAGACGATCCAAGTCAAGGATCTCGCCTCGCGTCTCTCGCTCTACGCGGTCCTCGACGTCCGAGATCGGACCGAGTGGGAAGGTGGTCACATTCCGGGGGCGATGAACGCGCCGGCTGGCGACCTCGCCCAATGCGCCGCTGCACCGGCCAACGGCTGCGGCCCTGTGGCGGTGATCTGCGGCACCGGCTTCCGCTCGGCGCTGGCCTCCAGTCTCCTCCAGCAGCGAGGCAAACACCGCATCGTGAATGTCGAAGGCGGCATGGACGCCTGGCGTGCGGCTGGGTTGCCCACGAGCGCCAATTGAGCCGACGGGAGACGCACGCCGATGGTCTTGCCAACAGGGATCCATCCACTAGAAATCACGCTCGCCGAGTACCTCGTAGCCAGGCGGGGGGCGCCGGTCCAGGTGATCGATGTCCGCGAGCGGGAGGAGTGGGACGCCGGTCACCTCGCGGAAGCGACCCTCGTACCGCTCGGTGAACTTGAGCAGCGACGCCACGAGCTCGACCCCACGGCGCCGGTGGTCATCGTGTGCCGGAGCGGCCGACGCAGTTTGGTGGCGGCCGACTATCTGCAGCAGGCGGGATTCCGGGGCGCCCGGAGTCTGGCGGGTGGCATGATCGCCTGGGCCGCGGCCGGTCAGCCGGTGGAGCGCTAGCCGGTGATTGACGGCATCGACATGACGGCGATCACGGCGTCTCAGGCCGCGCTCTCGCTGCTCTTCGGGATCATGATCGGGCTGCTGCTCGGCTTGGTCGGTGGGGGCGGCTCGATCCTGACCGTTCCCGTCCTCGTCTACGTGATCGGGCTCGACGTCCGCGCGGCGACCGCCACCTCACTGGCCATCGTGGGGACATCGGCGCTGGCGGGTGCGATCCCGCACGCCCGCGCCGGTCGCGTCAATGGCCACGTGGCCCTCTTCTTCGGCCTCGTGGGTATCGCGGGCGCGTTCGCCGGCGCCTGGCTCAATCACCTCGTCGCCGGCGCCTGGATCTTGCTCCTGTTCGGCGTCTTGATGCTCGTCGTCGCCGTCCGCATGTGGCTGCGTAAGGCGCCGGGACGGCCCGCGCGGACGGGCGAGGACGAGCCCGGCGCCGTCTGGAAGGTTGGGTTGGCGGGACTGGGGGTGGGCGTGCTGACGGGGTTCTTCGGGGTCGGCGGCGGGTTCCTGATCGTTCCCGCGCTGGCGCTGGCGCTCGGCATGTCGATGGCCATGGCGGTGGGCACCTCGCTGGTGATCATCGCGATCAACTCCGCATCCGGTCTTGCCGCGCATCTGGGCACGAGCGGACTTGAACTCCTGGTCGCGCTGTTCTTCATCGCCGGTGGGATCGTCGGCGGGCTCGTCGGCGGCCGCCTGGCCGGGAAGTTCGACGAGCGTGCGCTTTCGCGCGTGTTCTCGGCTATGGTCGCCGCCATCGGCGCCTACCTCATCGTCCAGAATACCCTGGTCGTCGTGGGCGGGCTTGCCTGATCATGCCCGCGGGAAAGGAAACAGGACATGACGCATCCGACTCCATCGGCAGGCTACGGGTTTGGTACGACGCTCGCAGGGCCCCTTGAGGCGGCGGTCGAACGAACGAAAGAGGCGCTGAAGGGCGAAGGATTCGGTATCCTGACGACGATCGACGTGCGGCAGACGATGCAGGAGAAACTCGGCGTCGAGATCGAGCCCTCCGTGATCCTCGGAGCATGCAACCCGCACCTGGCCTATCGTGGCCTGCAAGCCGAACCGGAGCTCGGCCTCCTCTTGCCGTGCAACGTCACGCTCCGTGAAGGTCCGGCAGGTGTGGAGGTCATGGCCGTCGACCCGGCGCTGATGCTGGGCGTGGTCGGGACCAACCCAGAGCTCGCGGCGGTGGCGGCCGAGGCGGCGGCGCGGTTGCAACGGGTCATCGCTGCACTTGGCAACCAGACATCATGAGACGCGACTGCGGGGAGCGATCGAAATGGTGACCAGGCTATCGGTGGTTGTCCTCATCGCGGGGGCCGTCGCCGTCTGGGCGTACCGCCAGAACGCAGCCGTCGGCGAATGGCTGCGGCGTCTGACGGACCGACCCACGAACCTCGTCCTGATCGGGACGTCGGGATTCGAACGCGAGGGGCGAGACCCGGCCAAGCGGTGACGTGCTGGGCCGCAGCCCGGGCGAAGGGAAAGCGAGGGGATCATGGCCAGAACCAACATTGTGGTGCTTGGTGGTGGCAGCGGCGGGATCGTCGTCGCCAGTCATCTCGGGCACAGGCTGGGCCGCGAGCATACGGTGACGCTGATCGACCGCCGGCCGCAGCACGTCTTTCAATCGAGTTTTCTCTGGCTGGCCACCGGCAAGCGCGAGCCATCAGACATCACGCGGTCGCTCTCCGCCATTGGCAAGCGCCACGTGCGGTTCGTGCAGGACAGCGTGCTCCATATCGACACCGACAAGAAGCGGGTCACGACGGCCAGCGGCGAACTGCCGTACGACTTCCTGGTGGTGTCCCTCGGGTTCGAGACTCATCCGGAAGAGGTCCCGGGCGATCACGGGATCGTCCAGCACACCTGGGAACTCGACGCGGCGCTGCGGATGCGCGAGCGCCTGGGGCGCTTCGCGGGCGGACGACTCGTCGTCGGCGTGGCCGCGCCTCCGTACCGCTGCCCACCTGGCCCGTACGAGGCGACGTGGCTCTTCGAGGACTATCTCCGCCACACGGGCGTCCGGGACAACACCCAGATCGACTTCTTCACCCCCGAGCCGGGGCCGGTCGGGGGGTCCGGCAAGCCTGCCGACTTTATCCGCACCCACCTGGCGCAACGGGGCATCACGCTCCACAGCGACTTCGCCATCGAGACCGTCGATGGGGCCGCGCGGGAGGTCCGGTCGCGGGACGGCCGGTCACTGCCGTTCGACCTGCTGATGATCGTGCCGCCCCATCGGCCATCGCAGGTGTTGTACGACTCGGGCATGGTCGCCACGCCGGCCGGCATCGACGTCGACTACGACACGTTGCAGACGGCCTGGGACGGCGTCTTCGCCATCGGCGACAACGCGAACATGCCGGCGAGCAAGGCGGGGGTGGTCGCCCACACGGAAGCCGAGCTCGTGGCCCACAACATCGCCCAGGCCGTGACCGGTGAGGGGCGCCAGGAGCGCTTGCGGCTCCACACCATATGACTCGTGGAATATGGCGCCGGTCAGGCGGCCATGCTGCGCACCCGATACCCCAAAGGCTTTCCCCCGTACGGGTCCGGCTCCGGGGCGATGTACGGGCCCAGCCGGGCGATCCACCTCGCCAAGCTGGCGTTCGAGAAGTGGTGGCTCTGGCGCTGGTTCTGACGATCCGTGATGCGCAAGGTGGGGCCGCCACGACCGCCGAAAATCGACGAAGGGACGCCCGGCGGGACCAACGGGGAGGAAGCTGGGGTGACACCATCGGAGCGGGGGGGCCAGGCAGATCCCGACAGCCGGGCGCGCACGCACCTAGCCAACTAGCGGACCTTCCTGGCGTGGTTGCGCACCGGGCTCGGGTTGATCGTACTTGGCCCAGCGACGGCCCAGTTCATCGAGGTCGATCGCGACCTCCTCCCGGGCCTGCGTGCCGTCTCCGACTTCGCCGCCGTCCTGATCGTCTGCGGCGCCCTGATCGTGCGCGTCGGCAGCGTCCGCTAGTTCCGCGGACGGGTCCAAATCGAGGGCGCGCTTCCAACCCGCAGGTCGCGGCATTGCGGCCGCCATCGGCTTGGCCGTCGTCATCGCTGGTCTGTCGGTGGTCTTGGTCTCTTCCTCCTGCTGCGGGGATCGTCCCCGCAACGTACATGCCGACCATCTGGGCGCGCTCCGGACGGCTGCCGGTGAGGTCGACGACGATGCCGGCCTGGGACACGACGCCAAGCCGCCGCCGTCGCATCCAGGGACGTCGTACACGCGCAGACCGGAGCAGGGGGGATGGCACGGCGTTTGCCGTTCGTAACCCGAAGCCTGTCCATGACCCATCTCACCGTCACCCGCAGTGCAGGACCGGCACGGCGCAGACACCCTATCCCGCCGGGCCGTTTGCGGCGAACACGGGGTAGGCTCGGGCCTACACTGCCGGGTGGGGGACACCACTGAGCAGAACCCCATGGGTGATCGACTCTCAGGCCACCTTGAGCGCCAGGCTGCCGGCGCCGCAGCGTGCGCCGGCTCACGGGGCAGCGGATCGAGAGCACCTCGCGTACCGGAGGGATCCGTTCATGTGGCGCTTGCTATGCTCCGGCGGTTCTGCCAGGGGAGTCGTGACCGGGTGCCCGTACGTGCGCCGGGCAGGGGGTTGCGCCGAGAAAGGACGCCATGGCGAATGATGGCTCGCCCGCTCCGAATGGGAACGAGGCGCCCGTGCCGCCGGCGCAACACCAGACGCTCCACCGCGCCGGCATGATCGCGACACTCGCCTTGCTGACGGTGGTCCTGGTCGCGTTGCCGATGGCGATCCGGAGCATGGCGGAAACCCTCTTCGGCGCGCAGCAGGCCACCCTCTACGATCTCGTCACCGGCGGCGAAGTCCCGCCGGTTGCCGCCGCCATCGCGGCAGCGGACCAGACCTACGTCAACCTCGCGGTCGTCGGTCTCGATCCCGCGACCGGTCAGGCGACGCTGGCGATTTCGGGCAATCGGGTCTGCGCCGCATCGTGCCCGACGGTGCACCTGACGCTGCTCGCCCTCGACGACAACGCCGCCCAGCGCCGCGGGTTGCCCCCGTCGGCGACGATCACGCTCGCACCCGACGAACTGATCTTTAGTGAATCGGTCGTGCTGCCGGTGCGTGGCCGGCCCAACCTCTACCCATTCGATACCTATGATCTGTGGCTGGGCTTTGCCGTCCTCGTCATCGGGCCCGACGGCAAACCGGTGCCGGTCGATCTGAGGGCTGTTGAAGAGGGGGCGGTCATCACCCTCCAGAACCAGCTCAGCCACCTCGAGATGGATCCCCCGCGCACGATCGAACCGACGCGGGCGATGGCCGTCACCGATCCCTACGCCCTACCGCTGGTCAAAGCGCTGCATTTCGCGCGGCCGGATTACCTCAAGATCCTCGCCGTGTTGCTGATCGTGCTGATCGCCGTTTCCGGCGGCATCGCCCTGCTGCGGCGCGATGTCGACGACTTACTCCTCGGCATCGGCGGGCTCATCCTCGGCATCTGGGGCATTCGCTCGGTGCTCGTCACCCAGCCGCTGCCCGGCGTGTCGGCCATCGACCTCGCGCTCTCCTTCGTCATCCTGTTCTTGCTGCTCGGCCTGATCGTGCGGCTGACCCGCTTCTTTCATCGCGGCAGCAACTGGCGCTGGCCGTTCCCCCGGTAGCGGCCTCCCTGCACGCCACCAATGGGTGCGCGTCAAAGGCTTACCGTGCGGGCAGGGACGGCCGCCGCGACCGAGCACTGCTGGCGCGACCCCTGGGCACGCGGCGCAGCCGGCGGGGACCCGGCGATCCCGGTAGCCACGCTCGGCGTGCAAGCCGACTACCTCGAGGCGGCCTTCGACGAGATGGAGCAGCGGTACGGCACGATCGAGCAGTACTTCGCGGAGAGGGTGGGGATCGACGCTGCCGGCCAGTACGCCTTGCGGGCCATCTATCTCGCGGCGGGAGAGCACGCGTCCAGCGTCGCCCAGCCGCATGCGGAGAGCGGTCGTCGACGCCCGCCCTCGATTCCGGGAACCGGTGTCACCCCTGATGACGGCGAGTGGCCAGGGCCTGTTCAAGGGCTCTCGTGCACGGTGAAGACGGCGCACGGCGGACAGCGGCCGATCGCCGCGTCCACGCCTCGCCATGACATGGGGTGCGTATGTGGGCAGGATCGGCGCCGGATGGGGGGTTGCCACGCTGACACCGGTGCGCTCAGCCAGGGCCCTCCCCCCTCGGTCATCGTTCGGTCGGATCCATGACCGATCGCCCCTGATCGCCGTTGACACCGCCCTGCCGCCGGCGGACAACCGGTCCACCGGGGTCACGGGGCAGGTCGGAAAGGGGCAAAGGTTCGTGCCGGCGCGGTTCGCTTGCGACGCCTGCCAGGAATCGCTCCAGGTCGTACAGCGCGGCCTTGGCGGCGGGATTGGCCAGCGGCGGATACATCAGGTCGAAGGCGTGCTCGGTCCAGGGGAACTCGAGGTACACGACCGGGACGCCGGCCGCCTCCAGGGCACGATGCAGGCGTCGCGCCGCATCGAGCGGCACGACGACGTCGTGGGTTCCCTGGAACATGAGCGTGGGTGGGCAGGACGCGCTCACATGACGGATCGGCGAGGCCAGGTCGTACATCTCGGGCACGTCGTCGGGCTGCCCGCCCAGCAGATTCTGCATCAACTTGGCAACGGGAGGGGCCGGCGGTGACTGCTCGGCCGTGAGGGTGCGCCCGAAGATCAGCCGGTTGCAGACATCGGCGACCGCGCCAGGTTCCTGCCGCGCGGTCGCCGTCGTCGATCGCTCGGGCGCAGCCGCTTCCTGGGCCAGCCAGCGCTCATAGGCGGAAGACATGTCCGGGATGCCGTAGTAGGAGACCACGGCCATCACCGAGGTATCCACCCCCCGCAGCTCGTCCGGGGTCAGCCGCGGATGGCCCAGGGCGTACGCAGCGAGGAGCGCGATGTGGGCCCCGGAGGACCCGCCCATGAGGACCACCCGCTCGGGATCGACCCCGTAGCGCCCCGCGTTCGCCTTGATCCAGGCAACCGCGCGGTGGACGTCGCCGACCATGCCGGCGACGTCCGCCTCCGGGCAGCTGCGGTGGGCGGCGTCCATGACGACATGCCCCTGCGCGGCAAGCTGGCGGAAGAACGGGCGCGTCAGCACGTCCTTGTCGAAGAAGTGCCAGGAGCCGCCGAAGAGGTAGACGATCGCCGTGCCGGACCGCTCGACGCCGGCAGCGGGCTCCCAGATATCGGCGAGGAGCTGGCGATCGGTGCCCGGGATGGTGCAGAAGGGCACGTCGCGGGTCCAGCACGGGTCGGGCACCCGGGGCAACCGCCACGTCAGCCGCCGCCGCAGCATGCGCTGTTCGGTTGCCGGCGGGATCCGGCGTTCCCAGCCCGGTCCGAACGCCCGCTCGAGCCCGCTGTGGGGAGCGATCACGCGACGGATGTAGTACGCCCCGATACCGGCGCCGAGCGCCCCGGAGATGGTCGCCAAGGGGGAGCGATGCTTCATGCCAAGCACAGCAGAGACGGCGCCCAGGAGCGCAAGCGCGGGGGTGTGTGCCGTCGCCGTCGATTTGACCAGGAAGCCCCGATACGTGGTGACGGGGCGCGCCACCAGTGCGGCGAGAGCACCTGCTAGCAAGCCGAGGAGTGTGGCGAGACGCTTCATGGGATGCTGTCCTCCACCGTCCTCCCCTGGGCGCCGGGGTGGCGCGACCCGCGGCGGGCGGCGGAGGACGGACGCATCGCCGCCCGCACCGCGTCGATGCAGCCGGCTGAGATTGGGGCCGGAGGCGTGATGCGGATGACCGCGCGACCCGGCATCGCCGGGGCTATCTCCTCCCGGGAGGGTGGGGGCGTCTCGTCGAGCGCGACGCCCCCACCCTCCAAGCGGCTCCCTTGCGACCGTCCTCGCGATCGTCTGCTCGACCTCGGCCATCACCCCCTCGGGGGCCTCGATCGGCACGGCGGTGCCGTCGGCTACCGATGCTACCCACATACGCACCCCATGTCATGGCGAGGCCTGGAAAGTGGGGCTGATAACCGCTGGCGACGGACCTTTTCTGGAACCGGAGATGGACGCCGCCGAACGGGAAGGGGAGGGAGCTGGTTCCGATAAAAGCGTTATGGGAACCAGTTGCAAAATCCGCTCGTGCTCATGACTCGCTGTCCGAGTTCAGCCGCCAGAAGGCCGCATTGAGCGCTGTGGCGAACGTCGTCCAGAGCAGGTAGGGCACGAGCAGCAGCGCCGCCAAGCGCGAGATGCGGGCAAAGGCGACGATCGTCAGCACGAGTGCCGTCCAGAGGAGCAGGATCTCGACCAGCGCGGCGAGCGGTGCCCGCCGCCCGAAAAAGAGGATGCTCCAGAGCGCGTTCAGGCCCAGTTGCAGCCCGTAGAGGATAGTGGCCGCTCGCTTCGCTGCCGGCTCCGCCTCCTGCCTCGCCACGAGGTAGTGCGCCGTCCCCATCAGGAGGTAGAGCGTCGTCCACACCGGTCCGAACACCCCCTTCGGCGGGGAGAACGCCGGCTGTTTCAGCGTGTCGAACCACGCAAGGTTGGGGAAGGTCGCTGCCCCTCCGATGGTCCCCGCAACCAATGGCAGGACAAGCAACCGGAGCAGGAGCGGGAGATCGGCTTTTGGATCGGCAGGTGGTGCGGTCATCGGCTGGCCTCGGAACGCTGTAGCGCGGCGGTGGTCGACCCGTCGCTCGTGCGCCATCGTACCAACCTTTGACGTTGCGTTTTGAAACGGGTTCTGGGAACCGAATGGCGGCTCGGACGCGCAAGCCAAGACCGCGAGTGGCGGTGGCTGTTCGGGCATACTGCGCCCAGCTACGCAGCGGTCCAGCCCGCGTCGGCGGTGATGATAGCGCCGTTGACGTGGCGCGACTCGGCGGAGGCCAGGAAGAGGGCCAGGGCGGCGATGTCGGCCGGGTCGAGGACCGCCGGGATCAGCGCGGCGTACTCCCCGGCGCGGCCCGAGCCTGCGGGATCCAACCGGTCGGCCGGCATCGTCTCGGCGATGTTGGTGGCCGTCGCGCCTGGGCAGATGGCGTTGCAGCGTAACCCCTGTTTGGCATACATCCAGGCGGTGTTGCGTGTCAGGCCGATCAGCGCGTGCTTGGAGACGGTGTAGGCCGCGCCGGCAGACCCGCCTTCGAAGCCTCCGATCGAGGCGATATTGATGATTGAGCCGGATCCTTGCTTGAGCATCTGCTGCACGGCCCGCCGGCTGGCGAACATCGGGCCGTCGAGGTTGATGCTCAGCACGCGGCTCCAGACCTCGTCGTCCAGCTCGCCGACCCCTTGCATGTAGTCCATCACCCCGGCGTTGTTGCAGAGGATGTCCAGTCGGCCGTGGGAGGCGACCGCCAGGTCGACGAGCTCCTCCGCCGCGGCCCGCTCGGCGATGTTGCCCTGCCGGCCGACGATGGTCCCGCCCGCGGCCCGGATGGCCTCCACGGCGGCGTCGAGGCGCGCGGCGTTCCAATCGCCGGCGACGATGGCGGCGCCTTCGGCGGCAAAGCGGGTGGCGATCGCCAGCCCGATGCCCGAGGCGGCGCCCGTGATCACCGCCGTCTTCCCCGCAAGCCTCATCGTGGCCTCCTCATGGTTGTGCGGCAGGCGCCACGTTCGGCAGCACGTCGACGCGCATGAACGCGTCGATCCCGTACATCGCCGCCATGCGGCGCGTGAGCCCGGGCAGCTCGGGCAGAAGGTCCGCCGCCGGCACGACGCGCGGCTTGCCCACGCGGTAGCGGACACCGTGGTCCTGGAGCACGGCCTCGTCAGCGGCGAGGAGGTTGCGCGCCCAGTCGACGTCGCGGCCGTACGGCAGCGGCACGACAAATCCTTCGTTCACGGGATCGACCCAGAGCGGGGTGGCGTACTGCCGTCCCGTCCTCCGCCCTCGGTGCTCCAGCCGCCCGGCGTACCAGTGCCGCCCGCCAGCGTGGCGCAGCATCCAGGGATTGAGCCAGCGGCGGTTGAACTGCTTGACGCGCCCGATCACTGCTGGATGCCGGGTGCGGAATGCCCATACTCCGACGATCCGCAAGAGTAGCCACGTGGCGGCCACACCCCAGACCACCCTGGAACGCCATGGCCGCCATCCACGAGACGCCGTTGCGGCCCGTGCCGCCTGACGCGTTGTCATCTTCCGCTCCCTCGTCTGGATCGTCTTGAGCGCGCGACCAGCGTCGCGACACCTCCTAGCCGCCCAGGTTGGCCCCAACCAGCCGCCCCACGCCGAAGGTGATTGCGGCCGCGGCCACGCCGAACAGTACCTGGCGCAGGCCGGAGACGAGGGCGTTACGGCCGGTAATGACGGTAATTGCGGCCCCGATGGTGAACAAGCCGATCACGCTCAGAACCACACTGATGACGACCGCTTGGGTTCCTTCGACGAAGAAATAGGGCAGCACCGGGATGATCGCCCCCACCGCAAACAGCAGGAACGAGGTGGTCGCCGCCACCCAGGCCGACCCACCCAGTTCCTCTGGGTCGATTCCCAGCTCTTCCCGCGCCAGGGTGTCGAGCGCCGCCTGCTGGTCCTGCACGAGCCGTTGCCCCAACGATCGGGCCTGCTCTGGGTCGAGTCCCTTGGCCTGGTAGATCAGCGCCAACTCCTCCGCTTCTTCCTCGGGCGCCGCCAGGAGTTCCTCGCGCTCGATCCCGATCTGGTGCTCGAACAGCTCGCGGGCGCTCTGCACGGAGAGCCATTCGCCCAGCGCCATCGACAGCGACCCGGCCATCAGCCCCGCCAGCCCCGTCACGAGGATGGAGCGCCCGGCGAGCTCCGCCCCGGCCACGCCCATGACGAGGCTGGCGTTGGAGACCAGCCCGTCGTTCGCCCCCAGGACCGCCGCCCGGAGGGCATTGCCGCCGCCGGCGCGGTGTCGTCCTTCGAGCCGTGCCACGGACGCGCCCTGCAGCCCCGGCGCATGCTCGCCGATCGCCTGGAAGAGCCGGGCGTGGGAGCGTTCGTCGGCGCCCATCCCGAACTCGCGCGCTTCCTCCTGCAGGTCGTACTTGGCGCTGTCGGCCTGCTCCTGCTGCACGACCGTCGGCAGGATCAGCCCCGGCCCGAAGCGGTGCGCGAGGGCGATCAGCGTGCACGTCCGCCATCCGGGGCTCGTTGGCAGCTCACTCACGCCGGCCGCGCGCAGTTTCGTGCGCCAAACCTCGGCGTGCCGTTCTTCCGACTCGGCCATGCGGGCGTAGACCGTTGCGAGTTCGCCGCCCGCCTCGATCTCGGCGAGCGCACAGTAAAGCGCGGCGCCATCGATCTCGGCTTGGAGGTTGTTCAGGAAACGTTGTGTATCCGACGCAGTCATGAGTTGCTCTCCTGGGTTGGGCCGCGACTCCTGCACAGGGATGACGCGGCGCGCTCCGCCATGGCCCGACTCTCGCAGCGAGGACCGGAACACGCAAGCCGCCGGTGCTGGGCGTGGTCGTCTGGGGACGGCGCAACCAAACGCCTTGGACGTACAGATTCGGTCGCTATGATGGGGGCGCCCGCTACGGCGCTGGGGGTCCGGCGTTCGCTTGATGACATGAGTGGCGCTGGTCAGGCACGCGCGAGGAGGAGTGGCCCGTGTACGACAACGCCTTTGGCCGAATCGCCGGCGTGAGTCTGGTCATCATCGCGATTTTGATGACGCGGGGAGGCAGCGGACAGGCTCAAGGCTCAGGAGGGCACACCGCCCGCAGCCGGGTTAGCAGCGGATCCGTGCGCCGTGGGCGCGCAGGAGAGCATCCCCGCCATGATGACCCCGGGGCCGATGGGTCCGGGCATGATGACGGGCGATCCCGAGCTGATGGCCCTGGACATGCTGCGCCACCACGCCGCGGTCGACGTCGCGATCTCCCAGGTGGCCGTCGCGCGGGCCGAGCAGCCCGAGCTGCGGGCGCTGGCCGAGGAGGCGCTGCGCGCGCGCCAGGCCGAAACCGATCAACTGACCCGGTGGCGCGAGCAGTGGTATCCCGGTCAGCCCGAGTTGCCGATGGGGCCGATCATGGGGCCAATGATGGGCATGATGATGGGGGACATGTTGCTGGGCACCCCCTGGCCGGGGATGCCGGCCATGCCCGCCGTGGCGGAAATGCTGCCCCTGATGGGGATGATGGGCATGGGACCGACGAGCGTTGCCGCCGCGCTCTGCGCGGCCTCGCCGGTTGATGCGGCCGTCGCCGACGCCATGATCGTCAGCGCCCAGATGACCCAGGTCACGCCGCAGATGATGCAGCAGTGGGGGACGCGGCGGGAACTGCGGCAGTTTGCGCAGGATGCCGCGGCAACCCGGCGACAGGAACTTGAGCAACTCCTCCAGGTGCGGCAATCGCTGCCGGCGGCGGGATCGAGCGCCGCGACTGCAACTGGCTGATAACGGACCACGCGGGGCAGCGAGGCGCGCTACGCTTCTCGCGCGCCAGACCCTTGGTGCCGCTGAACCCGTGACCCATCACCAGGCACGGCACGGGTTCCGTCGGTCCGTCGGGCCGAAAGAGATCGGCAGCGCACGTGACGCCGTGAGAATCGAAGTCGACGATGCCGATGGGCTTCGCGCTCATGCCTTGATCCTGCTCAGATCGTATCCCGACGACATCGACGCGAACCTGGTACGAAGAATGGTCGATTGACGACGTCGTGAGAACCGCAGTCCGCGTTGTAGAACTCCGATCGCGCGGTCCTGAGGCGTCGCCCGGGAGCCACTGGACCCGGGTAGGGCTGGGGAACTACCCCTAAGCGATCCTCGGTCGGTTCACTGGCCGGCACCGCTCCCACAGGGAGCAGTCGGCACGATCGGTAGCACGATTCCTTTTTTCTCAAGTGCCACAAAGACCACATCGAGCATGCCCGGGTCAGCGGTCGCGGTATCGACTTGGGTTGCGAGTGCACCAGCAGGGACCTGAGGCAGAGCAGCGCGCACAGAGGCCAACTGATGCCGAACTGTGCTCAGCGTTGCATCTGAGGGCGATTGTCCCTGCACGGTTCGTGCGGCCAAGCGTGCCGCGACCGTGTTCTCGTCACAGATGGTCTCCACCAGAACGAGCTGAGCGTTGGACCCCGCCGCCGCTGCCGCCGCACCGGCACGCTGCTCTGTGTCGAGGAAGGTCGCATCGAGGACGACTGGGATACCCGCGCCGAGACTTTCCTCGGCCAGTGCGAAGAGCCGATCATAGGTGGCGTGGGTCCACTCCGGACGGTAGAGGCCCTCCCCCCAGGCGGCGGGGGCTGGCCCCTCGACCCCAGCCAGTTCCTTGCGCACCACGTCGGAAGCGAATACGGGCCCTCCCAGCGCCCGTGCCAAACGGCGTGCCACCGTCGACTTGCCCGTCCCGCTGAGCCCGGTCATGACGACGAGGACCGGACGCACGGCAACCGCCGCGGCGCTGGCGAGGTCGAGGTAGTCGGCGGCCTTCACCGCGAGGTCCGTCGCGCGCGAGGTCGTCGCGGCGCGCTTGAGGCAGGCGACCTTGGCGCGGACCAGCGCCCGGTGCGCCCAGTAGAAGCGCAGCAACGCGTCCGGCAGGTCCATCCCCGCCGCCTGGTAGCCCGCCAGGAGCTCCGTGGCGGCCTGATCCGCGCCAAAGCGGGTCAGGTCCATCACGAGGAAGGCGAGGTCGCTGGCCACGTCGGCGCAGCGCAGGTCGCGGTTGAACTCGACGCAGTCGAAGACCTGCACGGCGCCGTCCGGCTCCAGGCAGACGTGCTCGCTGCGGAGGTCGCCGTGCCCCTCGCGGATCCACCCGGTCGCGGCCCGGGCCAGCAGCAAGGGCTCTTGCTCGGCCAAGAACCTCCGCATCGCGGTCGCGACCAGGCCGAACTGGGCGGTTCCGAGGAATGCGCTGGCGAACGGCGCCAACTCATCGAGGTTCTCGGTCACGATCCGCGCCGCGGCGGCGGCGGCGTCCGACCCGGCACCGCACGACGGGCAGAGGTCGCGGTGGAAGGGGATCAGGCGATTAGCAAGCCGCGCGGCGAGATCAGGAGGCACGTGACCGGCGGCCAGGAGGGCATCCAGCATGCCCGAGGCAGGCAGGCGCCGCATCAGCGTCGCCCACTCGACCGGTTCTCCTTCCCCGCCGACGCGCAGACCGTTCGCGGTCTGGACGATGGGGACGACATCGAGATAGACGCCGTCGGTCAGTCGCCGGTTGAGCCGTACCTCGTCCAGGCAGGATTGGTGACGCGTGTCCAGGCTAGTGTGGTCGACGAAGCCGTAGGCCACGGGGCGCTTGATCTTGACCACCTTGTCGCCGGCCAGAAAGACCCAGGAGATGTGCGTCTCGACGAGCTGGACGGCCGCCGGGAGCCATGGATAAGCTTCTGGCCGTAGCAGCCCTGCGACGAGGTCCACCTTTCCTCCTATTCTGGCCCTACCCGCCAAGCCTGGCGCCAAAGAGGCGGCCGACTCCGAAGGTTATCGCGGCGGCCACCACCCCGAAGTGCACCTGGGGTCGTCCCAAGCGAAGCGCGGCGGCCGGTGATGACCGTAGTCGCGGCGCCGATGATAACGAACAGCCCGATCACGCTCAATGCGATGCTGACGCCGTAGAAGACGAGGCTGCCCAGCCCGAGGCTGCGCCGCAACTCGCCGCTCACGCCGGGCCGCGCAGCACGCGCGCCGTCTCGCGCGCGATCATGAGTTCCTCGCGCGTGTGCAGCGCCAGGACGCGGACGCGTGATCCTGGCCTGGCGATCTCCGCGTCCGGGGTGACGCGCGCATTCGCCTCTTCGTCGAGGGCGAGTCCGATCCAGGCGAAGCCGGCGCACGCGGCGGCGCGCACCTCGCTCGCGTGCTCGCCGACGCCGCCGGTAAAGACGAGGGCGTCGATGCCGCCAAGCGCGGCGGCCATGGCGCCGATGCCTTCGCGCAGCCGGGCGACGTAGAGGTCGAAGGCGAGTGCGGCGCGGGGCTGCCCCTCCGCGCGGGCGGTAAGAATCTCCCGCATGTCGCCCGAGAGCCCCGAGACGCCCAAGAGGCCCGAGTCGTGGTAGAGGGCGTCCTCGAGCTCGGCTAGCGTCAACCGGTTCTCTGCCAGGAGGTAGGTCAGCACCCCGGGATCGACCGCGCCGGGTCGCGTCGCCATGACCAGGCCGTCCAGCGGGGTAAACCCCATGGAGGTGGCGATCGAAGCTCCCCCCGCGATCGCCGCCAGCGAGCAGCCGCTGCCGAGGTGGCAGCTCACCAGCTTCAGCTCCTCGCGTGGCTGCCCGAGGAGCTCGGCCGCGCGCTCGGCGCAATACGCGTGGCTCAGCCCGTGAAACCCGAAGCGGCGCACGCCCCAACGCTCGTACCACGCGTACGGCAGCGCGTAGTGGTAGGCGCGCGACGGCAGGGTGGCGTGGAACGCCGTGTCGAAGACCGCCACCTGGGGCACGCCCGGCCACGCGCCCATGGCCTGCTCGATCGAGGCGAGCGCGGGCCGGTTGTGCAGAGGCGCCAGCGTCGCCAGCGACGCGATCTCGTCGCGCACACGGTCGTCGATCAGAACCGGAGCGGTAAAACGCGTGCCGCCGTGGACCACGCGGTGCCCGACCGCCGAGACGCGCGCGACGTCCAGGCCGGCGAGGATCTCGGTGAACGCCGCGTCGGCCTGCGCCGCGTCATCCCGATCCCACGCGACCTGGCGCTCCGCCAGCTGCCCCTCGCCCGTGGCGTCGAAGAGCCCCAGCTTGAGGCTGCTCGAGCCCGCGTTGAAGACGAGGATCGTGCCGTCGCTCACCAGGCCCAGTCCCGGATCTCCGGCGGATCGACGCCCTCCGCTTCGATAAAGCGCCGATGATCCTCCAGCTTCCGCTGGTAGCGCTCGATGAGCGGCGCGGCGCGTGACGAGAAGCCGGCCGCGCGGCGCAGCGCCTCGATGACGAGGTGGAAGCGGCTGGTCTGGTTGCGGACCAGCATGTCGAACGGCGTGGTGGTCGTCCCTTCTTCGACGTACCCGCGGACGTGGAAGCGCTGCGGGTTTGCCCGCTTGTAGACGAGTTGGTGGATGGCCGAGGGGTAGCCGTGGAAATTGAAGATCACCGGGCGGTCCGTCGTGAACAGCCGTTCGAACTCGGGGTCGTCCATGCGGTGGGGGTGCCCGGCGACGCTGTCGAGGACCAACAGATCGACGACGTTGACGACGCGGACCGAAAGTTCGGGCAACTCCTCGCGCAGGATCTTTGCCGCCGCCATGACTTCGATAGTCGGCACGTTGCCGGCCCCTGCGAGGACCACGTCCGGCCGCTCGGGGTCGCCATGACTCGCCCAGTCCCAGATCGAGGCGCCGGCGTCGTTGTGGGCGCTCGCCTCGTCCATGGTGAGCCACTGCGGCAGCGGCTGCTTCGTGGCGATGACGAGGTTGATGTACCCCGCCGAGGCGAGGCAGTGGTCGAGCGTCGCGACGAGGGTGTTGGCGTCCGGCGGCAGGTAGATGCGGACGATGGAGCCCTTCTTGGTCAGCAGCGAATTGATGAACCCCGGGCCCTGGTGCGAGTAGCCGTTGTGGTCCTGGCGCCAGGTGTCGGAGGTGAGCAGGTAGGTCAGCGAGGGGACCGGCTCGCGCCACGGCGTTTCGGCCGACATCTTCAGCCACTTGGCGTACTGGTTGGCCATCGAATCGACGATGGTGACGAAGGCCTCGTAGCAGGGGAAGAGCCCGTGCCGGCCGGTCTGCAGGTAGCCCTGCAACCAGCCCTGGCAGGTGTGCTCGCTCAGGATCTCCATCACCCGGCCGGTCGGGCGCCAGAGGCGCATCCCGCGCCTGCACTTCATCGACCGGCCAGGCGTAGGCGCGGTCCGTCGCGGTGAAGACGGCGCCGAGCAGGTTGGACGTCGTCTCGTCCGGGCAGACGATGCGGAAGTTGCGCTCGCCCTCGCTGCGCCGGAGCACTCTCCGCCAGATACGCGCCGGCGTGCTCCAGTGCGCTCGCGGTCGTCTGGCCGGGTCCGGCGACGGGGAGCGCGGCCTCGGCCAGCGGCGGCAACGCCAGCGCGCGTCGCCGCTGCCACCCGCGGGTGTGCGGGTTCATGCCGATGCGGCGATCGCCGGCGGGGCAGGCGGCCAGGATGTCGGGCTCGGGGCAGCCATCGGCGTCGAACAGCTCCTCCGGCCGGTACGAGCGCAGCCAGGTCTCGAGGACGCGCAGGTGCTCCGGATTGGTCGCGGCGTCCTTGGCCGGCACCTGGTGGGCGCGGAACGTCCCCTCGATCGGCACCCCGTCGATCTCCGCCGGTCCGGTCCACCCCTTGGGGCTGCGCAGCAGCAACGACCGGCCACGGCCAGCGCTCGGTCGCGTCCGGCGCGGGCATCGCCGCTGGATCGCGCCGGATCGCCGCATACGTCTGATCCATCGCCGCGGCCATGAGCGCGTCCGGATCGTCCGCGCGCTCGACGTCGACGATGCGCGGCGCGTAGCCGTAGCCGGCGAAGAGATCGGTCAGCTCGGCGTCGGTCATCGTGGCGAAGATGGTCGGCGAGGAGATCTTGAAGCCGTTGAGGTGGACGATCGGCAGCACCGCGCCGGAGGTGGCCGGGTCGAGGAACTTCGTGCCGTGCCAGGCGGTGGCCGTCGGCCCGGTCTCGGCTTCGCCGTCGCCGACGATGCAGGCCACGAGCAGATCGGGGTTGTCCAGCGCGGCGCCGAAGGCCGTGCTCAGCGCGTAGCCCAGTTCGCCCCCCTCGTGGATCGTGCCGGGAACCGGCGGGCTGAGGTGGCTGGGAAACCCACCCGGCCAGGAGAAGGCGCGCACGAAGCGCTCGAGACCGTCTCGGCCGTGATCGTACTCGGGGTAGAACTCGCCGAGCGTCCCCTCCAGGTAGAGGTTGGCCAGGTTGGCGGCGGCGCCGTGGCCGGGACCGGTGATCAGGAGCACGTCGGCTTCCGCGCTCGCGGACCAGCCGGTTGAGGTGGGCGTAGACGAGGTTGATGCCGGGGCAGGTTCCCCAGTGGCCGAGCAAGCCGCTCCTTGATGTGGGTTGGCCGCAGGGGTTCGGCGAGGAGGACGTTGTCCTGGAGGTAGATCTGGGCGGCGGCGAGGTAGTTGGCCGCCCGCCGGTACTTACCGACTGACGTTGTTCCCGCGGCCACGGGCGTGCGATCGGGCGCTGTGCGCATCATCGGTCTCATCCTCTTGTGTGCCGGAAGCCTTTTCCGCCTCCGAGTGATGCATGGGGCGCGGGTGCTCAGCGACCGCTCCGGCCGGCCGGTTCGTCGAGGGCCGCGCGGTCCGCATCGAGCGCCATCAGCAACTTGGCGTATTGGATTAGATGCCGTATTCCGAGGTACTGCTCCCGGACCCGTTCGCGCCCCCGCTCTCCCAGGCGACGAGCAAACTCGGGCTCGCTCAGGAGACGGCGCAGGAGTGCGCCGAATGTCTCCAGGTCGGACGGATCAGCGAGGAGGAGTCCATGTTCGCCATCAACGATCTGGTCCTGGATGCCGCCGATCCGGCTCGCGATCACGGGCCGACCCTTCCACATCGCCTCGGTCACGGTCAGCCCAAACCCCTCGCGCAGACTTTTCTGGACCACCACCGCGGCATGGCGCTGGAGCGCATTGACAATCGCCGCGTTCTCCTCGATGTCGGTCATGGGGAGCGAAACGAGGTGAACGCGCGCTCGAGCGCCGTCCGGAAGGGACTGCCATGCGGCGACGACCGCCTCAAACGTCTTTGCGCCCTCAGGGTCGTCGGATACGGTCGTGACGTCCGGCCCAGCCAACACGAGTTCGGCTCCGGCGGGGGCCGCGCCGTAGACGAGTGCGGCGAATCCACGCAAGACACCGATGGGGTCCTTGAGTGGATCCCAACGCGAGACCTGGACAACCAGCGGCGTCTGCCAGGCGGGAGCCGGACCGTGACGGATGATGTCAGCCTGGCGATCAACCCGCCCCGGAGTCCCGTCCGCTCGCACGAAGGTGGGTGCTGAGGTCTTTGCAGATTCCTCAATAATGCCCGTGCGAGCGAGGATGGCGCACGCTGCCGCCTCACTCAGATCCTGGTTCTTGGGAGAAAAAGGGTCGATCGAAGGCGGAATGACTTCGACGCGGCCGAAGTCGATGCCGGTGGGAACGTAGTCGGCGCGGGAGAAGACCGTTGCGGCGACGTCGCTCAGATACGGTTTGAGGAAGGCCCACCCCAAATCCGTCTCCTCGTTGGGCGCATCGGCGCCGACGTGGCAGCGCCACAGGACGAGCGCGCCGTGGCGGGCGAGGGCGGGAGCGAGTCCCGCCGTCTGCGGGTCGTGCAGGAGCACCACGTCGCCAGGCTGGACTAGGGCGAGCAGCTCCTGGGCGTTGGCGTGCAGGGTCGACTCGTACGTCGCGCGGGCCGTGTCGTCGAGCGGCGATGCGTCCCCGGGTGCGCCGTGCAAGGCATGGTGGATCCGCTTGGTGACCTGGAAGAACTCGGACGAGCCCGAGATGACGAGCCAGCGGACATCGATTCCGGCGCTGCGGGTGTAGGCGAGCAGCGAGGTAAGCATCTCGGCTACGCCACCACCACGCGCGGTCGAGTTCACGTTCCACCACACGCGGCCAGTCATCTGTGCGCGCGCAATGCCTGCAACCTGCTCCGCTCGGTGGACCTGGTCCTCGCCGAGGATGGGCAGGAAGCGATCCAGAGGTTCCGGGCCGATGTAGACCTCAGTCAAGTGGGACGGCACGAAACCCTCCTCGCCCAAGTATCGTGGTTGAACCAATTTGAGATCATAGTATCAAGAACGCCTGCGCTCGGGCCTCTTTGGGCTTTGCGCACGCCGCGCTGGCCATTTCAGAGCCGGAACCTGTGACGAACGAGGTGGTCCCTAACGAAGCTGAACGAGCCGTCCTGGTCGAAGAAGAGGCCACCCCCTGGCACGCGCTGCCTCTTGCGCGGGTGGAGAAACGCCCCCGAACCAACAGCGCTGGTCTCTCTCAGGAGGAGGCTTCGGGGCGGCTCGGCGCCGAGGGCCAGGGCCGGCAGCAGGTCGGCGCCGAGGTCGATCGCCAGCACCTGGGCCACCGTCAGCGGCAGCGGGACCGGCAGGAAGGATGTAGAGCAGGAACGGCGCCAGTTCGGCCACGTTGCTCGTGAAGACGTAGCTGACGAATCGGCGGATGTTGGCCTTGATCGAGCGTCCTTCCTCGATCGCGGCGACGATCGTGGCTGGCTCGACTTCCTGGGCAGCCTCCCCTTCCCCGGGCTGCGGCTGGCCCGCCTGTTTCGCATGGCCCGCGTCGGCGGCATCGTCCATCGCTACGGCCCGCGCGGCGTCTGGGAGATGATCGCCGTCGACCGCGCCGGCAGTGCGTTGCTGGGAACCCTGTTCCTGACCATCATCGTGCTCGAGTTCGGCAGCATGCTGACCGCCTCCGATGCCCTGGGGTGGTCCAATCTGACGGTGACCACCGCCGGCTATGGGGGCCGCTTTCCGGGCACCGCGAGGCGCCGACCGAGTTGAGGGTGCGGTAGAAAATTGCGCCTGCATCATTGTCTTTGACTCACATCATGCACGTTTCCGGCTGCGCGTTTGTTCGAGAAACCGCTCGCCGCCCCCTGGCCCGGATTATTCAGGGAGGTGGACGGCAGCTCGATGCATCTCCGATGGCGGTGCCACTGGTATGCCGTAGCCTGCTGCGGCAGCGTTAGTTCCTACGAGGTCCACGTCGGCGAGTGCTACAGATGGGACGCGTCACGGGCTTCCGGTGCTGTCCGCGGGACGGACGAGCAGCAGCGGCATCGGGGCGGTCTGGAGGAGGCGCTCGGCGACCGATCCCAGAAGGACGGGATTGACACCATGCTCCCCATGTGTCGCCATCGCGATCAGTTGCGCTCCCTGTTCGATAGCCACTTGGGCGATCTCGTCAGCCGGCCGTCCCACTCGCACCTCGGTGGTGACCCGATAGCCTTGGGTCCGCAACGGCTGCGCTATTGTCTCCAGGACCCGCTTCAGCGCCGGCGCCAGGCGCTCGGGGGAGACATGCTCAGCCGCCGGCGGTTCGAGCACGTGGAGCAGGTGCAGATGGAGGTCGGCGGGCCCGAGAGCGGTCAAGGCGCGCGTCAGAGCCTGCTCTGCGAGCGCCGACTGATCGAGCGGCGCCACCACGGTGTGGAGGGGAGCGACCCCCTTCGTGGCCGCGAGTTGGCGCCCGCGCACGACCAGCACCGGACAGGTTGCGGTGCGCACCAGCTCGCCGGTGATACTCCCGTAGAGCAGGCCGTCGAGGCCGGTCCGCGTGTGGCTAGAGAGCACGAGGAGCGGCTGCGTGCGCTCGGCGATGACCGACCGAATTTCCGCGGCGGGCGATCCGGAGCGCACGACCGTCTCCACGGGGCAGGTCGGGACCGCCTCGGCCACACCAGCCAGGTGCGCTTCCGCCTCCGTGACCAGCGATGCCTCGACATCCGGTGCGGCCAGTGCCCTCATCCGGGTTAGCGGATTGAACGGCGGCTCCCGCTCGACCACGCTCACGAGCGTGAGCGGCGCCCCGGTCCGCAGGGCGAGGGTGCGCGCTAGCGGCAGCGCCGCCTCGGCCACGCGTGCAGGATCGACCGCCTGCGGCGCCAGCGGGACCAGCACGCTGCGCAGTCCGCGCGCGTGGGCCGCCGGGGAGACCTCGCCGGGCGCCGGGCTTGGCATCGGGACATCACCGCGGGAACTACCGTCCATTCACTCACCCCTCGTCGGTTCATGGCTCTGCGCAAGTATGGCATCGGCCACCCTGGGCCTCGCTGCCGACTCTGATTGAGCCGCCCCACTGGGGCGCAGGTGCAGGGATCGCCGTGATAGCGACATGGGCACGGATTCACGGCCGCGCGGCGGCTGGCCACCGCCCTCGACCCACGAGACGTCCAAGCCGCTGCCAAGCTGTTCCTGCGCGCCAAAATCTACGCGCTTGCCAGCCTACACGCCTACGCACGAAAGGAGCGAGGTATTGCCGAGAACGTCCTACGTCAATCTGGAGATTGAACGGGCCGTGCGCGTTATTCGCTTCACCGAGGTGGAACCCCGCATCGACGCGATTGAGCTCGAGCCGGGAGCGGACCCGGCGCAATGCTACCCTACCGGCCGAGATGCGGGTTCCGGGGAAGCAAACGCTGCGAAACATGACGCGCATCCGCGGCGAGGCGTGGCCGGTTCATGCCGTTGTGGGAAGCGCTCCGGGCGCGAGGGGCGGGGCATGAGTGCGTGGTTCCTCGGGCTCGATCCGCTCGGGCAGGCGTTGCTCGCCACGCTCTTCACCTGGGGGCTGACGGCGACCGGCGCGGGCCTCGTCTTCGTCACCAAGACGCTCGACCGGCGCGCCTTTGATGCGATGCTGGGCGGGGCGGCGGGGGTGATGATCGCCGCGTCGTACTTCTCGCTGCTGGCGCCCGCGATCGCGCTGGCTGAGCAACAGGGCGCCGGCGCGGCGTGGCTGCCGGCGACGACCGGCTTCCTCGCCGGTGGACTCTTCATGCGTCTGCTCGACGCGATCCTGCCGCATGTGCACCCGTTCCAACCGGCAGGGGCGACGGAGGGGATCGCGACCACCTGGCGGCGGAGCGTGCTCCTCGTCGCGGCGATCACGCTGCACAATATCCCGGAGGGGCTGGCGATCGGCGTCGCCTTCGGCGCGGCGGCGGCGGGGTATCCGGAGGCGACGGTTGGCGCGGCCGTGGCCCTGGCGATCGGGATCGGCCTGCAGAACCTCCCGGAAGGCGCGGCCGTGTCGTTTCCGCTGCGGCGCGAAGGGCTGACCCGCGGCCGGGCCTTCTTCTGGGGTCAGCTCTCGGCCGCGGTCGAACCGCCGGCCGCCCTCCTCGGGGTGGCGGCCGTCGCCATCGCGGCGCCGGCGCTGCCCTATGCGCTCGCCTTCGCCGCGGGGGCGATGATCTTCGTGGTCGTCGAGGAGTTGATCCCGGAGTCGCATCAGGGCGGTCATGCCGATCTGGCGACGCTGGCGCTCCTGGGCGGATTCGCCATCATGATGACGCTGGATGTCGCGCTGGGGTAAGCCGTCAACCGAGACAATGCGCGGTTCTCCCAGCGTTCGGTCGGACTCACCATCAGGAGACCCGAATCGGATCGAGCCGGAGGTCATCGCCGCGCACTTCACACCGGCGCCCGACCCCGACCTCATCCAAGCCGCGCGAGCGGCAGGCGCCCGCATCGATATAGGCACGGCACAACCCGAGGAACTGGCCGCGATCCACGACGCTATCCGGACGCGGGGGCTGGGCCCGTGTGCAGTGCTGTCGGATCGGCAGGCTGAGGCCCTGGACGGTCGAGAGCAAGGAATTGATTCGTGGAGCTAAAAGGACTGAAGAAATGGATCTGAACAAGCTTTGGGCGGTCAGGCGGTCGGTGGTGGCGGACGATCTGAATGAGCACCAGCAACCCGAGAGCAAGGAGCAAGCCAAGTCCGAGTCCGAGAGCAAGGAGCACCAGGACGAGGACGGTATCAGGCTGGGCGAGTCGCCGGCCGAGAACCGGACCTATGTTTTCGTCGGTACCCATGACACCAAGTGGCCCGTGACGAGCGATACGTCGATTCGTGAGAAGGACATTGCCCGGAGAAAGGAGCAATAGTCACGCCAAAGGATAACTGGTCAGAAGATGCCGCGCAGCGCGCCATCGCGCTGGAGGAGCGGTCGAGTGCCGTTGGGGCGGGCGCCACGCCGATGATCAACGCATTGGCGCCGCTAGTCGACGAGAAGCCGAGCGGCATCCTACGGCGGCGCGTGAGCGATAGCTGGATCATCCTCGCCGAGGAGCGTGAAGCCGCCGACGTGATTGCCTCGGGCTCGTCCGCCGTGCTATGAACCCGCGCGACCAGATGACCAACCGAGGCCGCGAGGCATGGCTGCTCGCCCTGCACGAGGCCGTCCAGGCGTTGACCGAGAGCGATATCACGACATGACGATACAGAGAGGAAGCCCATGGATCCTCCCGCTTGCCAGCGAGGAGGTCGCGCTCGCCCTGGTTGGCGGGAAAGGGGCGTCGCTCATGCGGCTTGCCACCAGGGGCTTTCCCGTCCCTCCGGGATTTCTCATCACGACGGCGGCGTACCGCCGCTTCGTGACCGAAAACTCATTGCAAGCGGAGATTGACGGAGCCGTGCGCGGTGTCGACGGCAGCGATCCGGCTGCGCTCGAGCGCGCGGCGACAGCCATCAGCGAGAGGTTCGCAGGCGGCATCGTGCCGCACGCGATCGCGGTTGCGATCCTACAGGCCTATGCCGCGTTGGGCACACCAAAGCCAGCGGTCGCCGTGCGCTCGTCGGCGACGGCCGAGGACCTGCCCGAACGCTCGTTCGCCGGTCAGCAGGAAACGTTCCTCGATGTCCGCGGCGATACGTCGCTGCTCGACGCCATTCGCCGGGCATGGGCGTCGCTGTGGACGGCGCGGGCGATCGCCTACCGGCAACAAATGGGCGTCGGTCACGAGCAGATCGCCATGGCCCTGGTGATCCAGGTCATGGTGCCGGCCGAGGTTTCCGGCATGCTCTTCACGGCGAACCCGGCAACAGGGAATCGCGGCGAGTTCGTGATCGAATCCGCGCTCGGTCTAGGCGAGTGCATCGTCGGCGGCATGGTCACGCCCGCGTCCTCCGTCATCGCTCGCGACAGCCTGGCGATCACCCGCGTCACGCCCGGCCCTCACGATGCGTCGGCCACGTCTGCGAGAGAGGGAGGAGCTGCGCTGAGTAGCGGGCGCGCCCTGCCCGATCCGTTGCTCCGAGAACTGGCCGAGCTCGGGTCGCGCGTGGAACGGCTCTTCGGGGGCACACCGCAGGATATCGAATGGGCCCTGGGCGACGGTCGCGTCTGGCTGCTTCAGGCGCGGCCGATCACCAATCTGCCTACGCCGGCACCCGCCGTGGTCTGGGAATCCCCCTTGCCGGGCGCGACCTGGGTGCGCCGGCAGGTCGTCGAACACATGCCGGAGCCCCTGTCACCGCTCTTCGCCGAACTCTACTTGCGGCAGGGATTTGAGCAGTCGCTCAAGGCGATCGCCACGATCCCGGCCGTGACGGGGTCGCACGATCTCTTTGCGCGGCTGATCGGCGGCCCGTTCTTGACGACGGTGAACGGCTACGGCTACTCCCGCGCGAACTTCTCCCTCCCACGAGAGGAGCTGCCACAGACGCTGCTGGCCATCGCGCGATGGTTTCGCTGGTTCCTCAACCATGGCGTTGCCTATTGGCGAAAGGAGGGCCTGCCAGCCTATCTGGCGACGATCTCGCGGTGGCAGGCCGTCAACCCGGCGGCTGCCGCCGATGCGGAGCTGCTGCGCGGCGTGCGCGAGCTGGCAGTGGCCGACGCGGTCTACTGGTTCCCGGCAGCGATTGCCATTGGCATGGCGAAGATCAGCGACGCGCTGCTCGATGCCGGGTTGCGCGTTCTGGCGCCGGCGTCGAATCTCCGAAGTGCTCAATTCCTGCGCGGATTCCCCTCGAAAACGCTCGAGGCCGAGGCGGAGCTGGATACCATCGCGCGCCAGGTCCGCGAGTCCGCCGAGCTACGTGACGTCGTGATCGCCACCCCCGCCGAGTCGCTGCTCGACGCGCTGCCGGACACGCCCGGGGCGCAGGCGCTCCGCGACGATCTTGACCGTTACTTCGCTCGGTACGGTCACCAGATCTACAACCTCGATTTCGTCGCGCCGACACTGTTCGAAGCGCCACTACCGGTGCTCCTGGCGCTGAAGGCGCACGTGCGTGAGCCGGAGCTCGACGCGCTGGCCCGGCAGGCCGCGATGGCGCGGGAGCGAGACGATCTGATGGAAGAGACGGCGCGGTCGTTCGACCCGCTGCGGCGTTTCGTCTTGCGGCGCTTGGCACGGTGGGCGCAGGGCCTGGCGCCGTACCGGGAGGATGCGCTCTTCTACCTCGGGGCGGCCTGGCCGCAGCTGCGGCGCTTCGCGCTCGAGCTGGGACGGCGACTGGCGCAAGCGGGGTCGGTGGGCACGGCGGACGATGTCTTCTTCCTAGAAAGCGAGGAGCTGGCGACGGCGATCGCCGCCCGCGCGGCGGGAGAGGCTCGACCCGATCTGGTGCGCCTGGCCCGGGACCGTCGTGCATTGCGTGAGGCGCAGCGGCGGCTCCACCCGCCGGCGGCGGTGCCGCCCACGGCACGCATGCAATTCGGGCGGCTCGATCTCTCTGAGCGTGAAACCCAGCGCCGCAACTCGGCCGACGCAACCACGTTGCGCGGCTTCGCCGTCAGCCCCGGTCGGGTCACCGCACCGGCAAGCGTGATCCGCTCCCCGGTCGATTTCGCCCAGATGGAGCCGGGCACCATCCTCGTCTGCCAGGCCACCACCCCCGCCTGGACCCCGCTCTTCGCGCAAGCGCGCGGGCTCGTCACCGATATCGGCGGCATCCTGGCGCACGGCTCCATCGTCGCCAGGGAATACGGCATCCCCGCGGTGATGGGCACCGGCAACGCCACGCAACGCATTGCCACCGGTCAGGAGATCTCCGTCGATGGCTCGGCCGGAACGGTGACGCTGCGGTGATGGGGGAGGACGTTCCCCACAATTCCGAATTCCTGACAATGTCGCCTTTGCTTCGCACAATGCTGCGCTCTGTGTCGGTCGAACCAGGTTTGTCCGTTGAGGCCCTGAGCGAACAACCCCCATCACTGCGGTTGATCCCCGGTTGGCGACTTCATCTGGAAGCGGCTGACGGCGCTGGGGGCGCAGGAGCACGGGCGGCGTGGATAGCCGAAATAGCCGCAGGGGCACCCGTGTGGTGCGTTCGTCTTTCCATTATCTCTTCTCCCAGGACGCGCGGCGCCTACCACGCCGTCCAGCCGCCATCGACATACAAGGTCTGGCCGGTGACGTACGATGACGCGTCCGAGGCGAAGAAGACCACCGCCCCTTTCAGCTCCTCCGGGCGGCCGATGCGCCCCAGCGGCGTGCGCCGCTCGATCTCGTGGCGCATCTCCGGGATGGCCAGGAAGGCCTCGGTCATCTCGGAGGGGAAGTAGGCCGGGCCGATGGCATTCACCAGGATGCCGTGCGGCGCCCAGTGCACGGCCAGATCCCGCGTCAGGTTGACCACCGCGCCTTTCGTGGCGTCGTAGGCCGCGGCCGGGACCGGCTCGGAGGCCACCGCCCCCAGAATCGAGGCGATGTTGATGATGCGGCCACCCCGACCCGCCGCGATCATCGCCTTGGCCGCTTCGCGGGCGCACAGGAACACCCCGGTGAGGTTGACGTCGACGACGCGCTGCCAGTCGGCAAGGCTGATCGTCTCCGGCGGCCCGACCACCGCCGTTCCCGCGTTGTTGACCAGGATGTCCAGCCGCCCGAAGCGCTCGACCGTCTGCGCGATCATCGCCGTCACCGCGGCCTCGTCGGTGACGTCGGCGGGGATGGCCAATCCCTGGCAGCCGAGGTCGTGCACGCGCCGCGCCGTCGCCTCGACGCGCTCCTGCCGCCGCCCCACGCAGGCGACGGACGCGCCGGCCTCGGCCAACGCCTCGGCGAAGACCGCGCCGAGCCCCGAGCCCGCCCCGGTCACCAGCGCGACGCGGCCGGAGAGGTCGAAGAGCTCCCGCACGGTCGGCAGGCGCTCGTGCTCCGCGTCCGGCTGACGCTGGCCCGCGGCGATCGGTTCGCCCGCCCGGATGCCGCCGGGCACGGTGTTCCCGGTCACGACAGGCTCCCCCGCAATGCGCCGGGCTCCTCAGCCGGCTGCTTCGCCCTGCCAGCGGTCGCCCGCACGAGGAGGACCGGGCCGGCCGCATGCCGGACAAGCGCTTCCGCCACGCTCCCCAGCAGCCAGCGCTCGATGCCACCACGCCCGTGCGTCGTCAGCACGGCCAGATCGCCCTCCCGGATGGCCGCGAGGAGCTCGCCGGTCGGGGCGCCGACGCGGACCTCGCTCGTGACCATGCAGTCGCGGTTGCGCAGCGCCAGCACCTGCTCGGCTAGGTAGGCGTTCGCCGCGCGCCCGAGGTCGGCCTGTTGCCGGGCGCAGGCCTCCGCCGCGGCCGGCCCCGCCTCGACGCTGGCCCGCACGGGGTCGAAATCGACGACGCGCACGAGATGCATGGGAAGCCCCATGTCCCCCGCCAGCGTGACGGCCATCGACAGGGCCTGCTCGGCCAGCGCCGAGCCGTCGAGGGGCACGACGATCCGGGTGAGCGGCATCGTCGTCGCCGGCCGCTGGCCCCCGCGCACGATCAGGGTTGGCACCGGCGCGTGGCGCGCCACCCAGTCCGCGACACTGCCGAGGACGACGCTCGCGACCGCCCCGCGGCCACGGCTCCCCATCACCACGAGGTCCGCCGTTGTTGCCGCGGCGACGATCCGGCGCGCGGGATCGCCGAAGTCGACGACCGTTTCCACCTCCCGGCCCTGGCGCCGCAGCGGTTCCGCGAAGTGATCGAGGTAGCCCTGACAATCCCGCTCGCCCAGACACGCCGCGCTGAGTTCCTCCACTTCGGACTCGACAGTCAGCAGGCGGACGCGTTGGCTGGGGATCAGCTCAGCGACCGCCAGCGCGGCCTCGGCGGCCGTCGAGCCGTCGAGCGTGACCAGAATGCAGTCGAACATGGCAATTCTCCGCCCTACGTGACGCTGCGCGGCCCCGGGTTACGTCGCCGTCGACGCCGTGGGCGCCGCGTCATCCGCGGTGTCCCGATCGTTCTGTCGGTCCCCGGTTGGCACGATCACGACCGGCACCGGGGCTTCGCGGATCAGCTTCTCGGCCACGCTGCCGAGGAACCAGCGCCTGGCGCCGCCGCGGCCGTGGCTGGCCAAGACGATGACGTCGCCCGGCCGGGCCGCGTCGCCGATGACGAGGAACGGCGAGCCGGAGAGCGCCTCCCACGTGGCCTCTACTCCGGCACGTCGCAACTGCTCGGCGGCTTCCGTGAGCCAGGCTTCGGCGCCGGTTCGGACCTCGGACACCGTCTCATCGTAGAGCGAGGCGTCGAAGGCCACCGTGGGCAGGATCTCGACCGGCAACAGGCTCGTCAGGTCGATGGCGCTCACCAAGTGCACGGGGACGTTCAGCTGGAAGGCGAGCGCCTGCGCGGTCGGCAGGGCCTGCTCGGCCAGCGGCGAGCCGTCGAGGGGCACGACCACGCGGCGAATGACCGGGCCAGGCTCCGCATCGCCGTCCCGGGGCCGGACCACCATGACCGGGACCGGGGCGGTCCTGGTCACCGTGTCGGCGACGCTGCCGAACGCCCACCGCCCCAGCGCGCCGCGGCCGTGGGTGGTCATGACGATGAGGCCCACGCCCATCTCGCGGGCGACCTGCAGGATCTGCTCGGCGGGATCGCCGATCGCCGTCTCCAGGCGGGCACACGATCCCTGATGGCGTTCCAAGGCGCCGAATTCGTCCTCCGCCGGCCCGACCTCGAGCAGGATGAGCTCGCAGCCCGGCGCGGCGAGGGCCTCCGCGTAGGGGAGGGCGCGCTCGGCCAGGTCCGAACCATCGAGGGGGACGAGGATGGGCTTCAGCATCGGCGTTCCCTTCGTTCGCGGCTGCGCCATGACCTGACGCGTTCGGTGGGCGCTGCTATTTCGTCTACGTGCAGCATAGGGGACGAGGTTGCTTCGCGGGCGACCGCTTGGGGTGGTTCGCGGCCTACCTCGGTGGGTAGGAGGATCGTGGCGGCCGGATCACTTCGTCGTGGGCAGTCTCTCCTGAAGAAGTCGGCGCCAGTCTACGCGCATGGCGAGGAGGATGAGCGCGAGGCCGGCGACCTGGACCGCGATCACCGCCCACCTCCCGACCCGTGGGCCTAAGAGGTCGCGCAGGGACCGGTCCGCCACGTTGGCGGTGCTCACCCACAGCACGTAGCTGATCGCCCGGGCAAGGCCGAAGACCAGCAGAATGGGCGGCAGCGGTGCCCGCGCCAATCCTGCCGCAACAACCAGGTGGTTGCTCGGCACCGGCCCCAGGGCAAACACGGCCAACGACGGCAGCGCCAGCGCTGGCCGGCCCTGGAGCGTGGCGACGAGGCCTACGATGTTGGCGCGCCAGGACCGCGGAAGCCAGCGATCACCAGCGGCGCGACTTGCTAAGGCAAGGACGGCGCGGCCCGTCGTCGCGCCCACGGCGCCGACGATCGCCAGCGGCACGACGGGGAGCCCATGGTAGAGGTGAAAGTACGACAACACCGCCCACGTGGGCGGCATGAAGGCCGGCACCGCGTTGAGCGCGACGGCCAGCCCCCACACCGCGACCCAGCTCACTCGTTCGGCATCCTATCCGGTTCGTCGTCCGCTGGAACAACCGGGTGGTGGGCTGCGCGTTCAGCTTGGTGACCGACCGGTACCCGCCATTTCGCCTGGCGGCACTGCCGATGACCCGTCGCGCTTCCGCACCTGCAAGAACGGCTCGAGCTTCTGGTCAGGATAGAGGTCGTACCAAACCGAGCTCGGCGTCGAGAGCGGGCGCAGCACGCGCACCAGGGCGTCGACGTAGGTCTGGGCATGGTCCCGGCCGGCCCACTCGTAGATGCCCAGGTAGTTCCGGGTCCGCGGATCGACCATCCACAGTTTGACGCGGAACCCGCGGAAGCCGCTCCAAAACGGCGTCGTGAGGATGCAGGCGCGCTGGAAGAGCCAATGCGGCCAGCGCAGCGAGCGCAGGAGCCGCAGCCGAAAGCCGACGACCAGGACCACGCTCTCGGCCGACGTGCCGTCATGACTCACGGTTTCGCGAAAGATCCGGTACGCCCCGCCCCGGTCGATGCGGTACGCCTCACCCAGACGATCGCGTCGCAGCCGGATGCGCCGCGCCGCCGCCAGACGGAGATAGCGAACGACGGACGCGGCGGCGAGCTTGAAGATCGATCGCGCGGAGACCATGGCATCACCGCTTCGCCTCGGGGTCGGTATCGTCACTATAGCGTGGAGACCGGTTCGAGCGACGACCGCGACGAAGAATAGTTGTTCTATGACCTAGGAGCACTGGGTACAGAGCGGTGATGGCGTCTATTCGTCGCCGCGGTTCGTGAACCGCCCGCGCACCATCGGTCCGTAGGAGGCCGGGTCCAAGATCTGTTCCGGGTTCTCCCCGAAATGCTGGCTGAGCAGGTCAACACAGGCCGCGCGGACCCGACCGAAGGCCTCGCGCACGATCCGCTCGACGTGCCAATAGCCAAAATCGTTGACCTCGGCAACGACATCTTCCCCCTTGTACCGAACGGTTATTCGGCCGACGTCGTCTTTCCTGAGTCCGAGGAGTACGCTCGGTGCCGAGGTCTCGTGGAGAACGATGCTCCCGCCCTTCTCGACGCCCGGGAGGCGCTCCTCCAGGTGCTCGAATTGGTTCCTCAGGGGACGGTACGAGAACTAGAACGCCTCATCGGACTTGTCGAGGTTGACGCCGAGCGTGTCGGTGACGACGGCGAGCAAGCGTCGGATCTGGTCCGCGGCGACGGCAAAGAAGTGGATCTCGATTTCCGTCTTGGCGTTCTCCCAGGCGGCGACTTGGAGGAGTTCGTCCGCCGCGCCGGGGTCCACCGAACGAAGCACGAGCGCGCGCTCGATGTCTTCCTCCGCCGCGGCCCCGATCGCGTACCGTCGGTCCTCTGCTTCCCGCACGGCGTGGAGGTAGTCCGCGACCTTGCGCAGGGCGTAGCTGCAGGCCACGGCGGAGGGATCGACCGTCTTCTCCCCAAACGGCGCCCCGAGCATGCTCACGGCCCAGTAGACGAGGTCGGCGAGGTCGAGATCGGAGAGGGCATCAATGGCCGCTTGGGCGAGATCCGCGCTCGGCGCTTCGGAACCGGTCATGCTCACTTCCCCATGACGTGGCGAGGCGTCATGGGCATATCGTTGCAGAACGGGGAATGGACGACACCTACGTCCCGGCCGTTAGAGCCCAGGCGGCATGCCGTCCCCGGCTGGTCGCCTTGCTTCGGTGCCGGCGGCGTAGCCCGCGTCTCGTCGCCTCCGAGCAGCGCTTCCACCTCGTGCTCCGGCACGGACCGCCATTCGGGCTCGCCGAAGGCCAGTCGCTCCTGGCCGCCCAGCCACCCCTGCCGCGGCGCCCAGGAGCGGAACGA
The DNA here is from genome assembly GCA_963762985.1 of uncultured Chloroflexia bacterium. Taxonomy (GTDB): domain Bacteria; phylum Chloroflexota; class Chloroflexia; order Thermomicrobiales; family UBA6265; genus JACCXM01. Next base: position 352,472 of record CAVXMK010000014.1, on the reverse strand, counting down.
GAGCCGGTCCCAGGTCGGCTTCCGGGCCACCCGCCCCTGCGGGCTGTACTCGGTCGGGTAATGCTCGAGCAGGATCGCCGGCGGCTCGTGGTCGAAGCGCCGGGGGAAGTGCCACTGGATCAGCTCGGCCGCCAGCAGTTCGGCCATGTTGGTGACGGAGGTCGAGAGGTTGTCCAGGTGCTCGCCCATGACGATGACCGGAGTGTGTCCCGCTTCCTCTAACACCCGCCCCGAGCAGACCCCGCGCGTACCGCGGTCGAACGTGCTGTGGACGCGGTGCCAGTAGTCGGTCATTTTGGGGATGTGGCTCGGGACCCGTGGCTTCTCGGGCGTGGCCTCGTCCGCATGGACGAGACGACTCGGGTTGGTTGCTTGGAGCAACGATGGATGATCCGATTCGGTCAGCGGCCCACGGTGCCAACCTGTGCCTTTCCCGTCTCTTGCGGTGGAAGAACCAAGTCACGATCGGTCCAATACAGCGTCAGAGGCGTTTTCTGTTCATAAGCACTTGTGCATGGTGGAAGGGGTGCAGGACGCCGACGCGGTCTTCTTCCTCGGCTACCACGCCCGTACCGGCGACTCTGACGGAGTCGGCAACGAGACAATCCTCGGCCGCGAGATCGTCGAGATCCGCATGAACGGCAAACCGGTCGGGGAATCGGAGATCAACGCCGCGGTCTGCGGCCAGTTCGGGGTGCCGGTGGTGTTCGCTTCCGGCGACGACCTCTACGAAACGGAACTGCGCGAGACGCTGCCGGACGTGGAGTTCGGTCTGACGAAGTACGCGCTGGATCGCTGGACGGCGCGCTGTCTCTCGCCGCAGCGCAGCCTCGCCAACATCCGGGAGGCGGCGCAGCGGGCCGTGGCGCGCGCCGGGGCCGGGGCGTTCTCCCCGTACACCGTCGATGGGCCGGTGTCGTTGTCGGTCACCTTCTCTTCGACGGCGGAGGCGCTGATGGCGTCGTTGGTGCCGGGCAGCGTGCGCGAGACGCCCCGCATCGTCACCTACACCGCCGACAGCGCGGTCGATGCGTGGAAGGGGTTCTTCGCGGTGCTGCTGCTCGACTGGAGCGCGACGGACGAGGTCTATGGATAACCTGAGAAACCCGTGAAGTTTTGCCCGCGATGCGATACGATGGCGCGGCATCAACCGGAGGCAAGCCGGTTCGCATGAGCGGTGCGCTCGGGGACCGGAGGGGGCGGGTCGAACATGCCATCGCGTGACTGGCTAGCCCGTTTCGGATCGCGCCGCGTCGACCGGCGCCAAGCTGGGCTGCTGGGCGCGGCGCTGTTTGCGCTGTTCATCGAGACCGAGTCGGCAGACGCACGTGGGCGGCGACGCAAGGCGAAGCGCGACCAGGCGTCGAACGAGCGGCGCCCAAGGACGCCTCGCTCCTGCGGCGGCATCGCCGGACTTCCTTGCCCGAAGGGTTATACGTGTGTCGACGACCCGAGCGATGACTGCGATCCTCAAAACGGCGGCGCGGACTGCATCGGCATCTGCGTGCGCCGGATCGAGGATGTGTGCGCCATCGTCCGCTGCCGCGCGGGGACGAAATGCTGCCCGGAGTGTGGCCACGCCTGCGTTCCAGATACCGTTTCCTGCAAGGAGGTCTGCGGCAGCACGCCCTGCAACGAGGCGACGTGCGGTCCCGGGGAATACTGCTGCAACGAGAGTTGCAGCCTTTGCGTGCCGCACGGGCAAGGCTGCACGCGGCAAATCTGCCCGCCGAAGGAGCCCGGCGAGCCCTGCGGCAACACCCGTTGTGGGCGCGGCGAATATTGCTGCAACCCGAGCTGCGGGGTGTGCGCGCCCCGCAACGGCGGCTGCGCGGCCGTCTATTGCCCGCCCGATCCGGAGCCTTGGCCCGAGCCAGAGCCTTGGCCCGGCGGCGAGCGCTGCGGCAAGACAATCTGCCCGCGCGGCCAGTATTGCTGCAACGCCAGTTGCGGCATCTGCACGCCTCCGAACGCGGCGTGCATCATGATCGCCTGCGTGGACGAACTGCCCGAGTAGTACGGTTACCGGTTGGTGGCGGGGAGCTTCCCGGCGGGCGGCCCTCACCCCAACCCCTCTCCCATTGCGATGGAGAGGGGCTCGTGGCGCCGAGCTGGTCTGCGCGAGAGTGGAAGGCTGCAACCGGAGTCCGTAGTTGTTTTCGCCTTTGTCAATACGACCATCCGATCGGCACGTCGATGATGGTCGGCGTGTCCCGCGCGGCGGCCTCGACCGACGGCCGCTTCCAGTTCGTCCGGCGAATTGGCGCGCACGCCGGGGATGCCGTAGGCGGCGGCCAGTTTGAGGAAGTCGGGGTTCTCCAGGTCGACGCCGATGTAGCGGCGGTCGTAGCGCATAGCCTGATCCATCTTCACGGCGGTGTAGGTAGAGTCGTTGAAGATGACGATGGGCAGGCCGACGTTGAACTGCCTCGCGGTGGCCAACTCGTGCATGGTGAACTGAAACCCGCCGTCGCCGACGATGGACACCACGACCTTGTCCGGTTGCGCGATCTTGGCCCCGATGGCGGCCGGCATGGAGAAGCCGAGGGTGAGGTAGCCGGCAGGAACCAGGAATGTGCGCGGGGCGTAGACCGGGTAGTGCTTGGCCGCGGCGTACGTCATCATCGTGGTGTCGTTGACGAGGATGCCGTCGCGGGGGATGGCGCGGCGCAGGGCGGCCAGGTAGGCGGCGTTCTCGGCGCCGAACTGGTTCTCCAGCGCCGCTGCCCGCGTCCTGGCGATCTCGTCGGCGTTCCAACTGGCTTTGGGATGCCGGCGGAGGCGAGGGCGATGTCGAGGGCTTCGGCCGTCTTGCGCGCGTCGGCGACGATGGCGCGGGTGGAGCGATAGTTGCGCTCCACCTCTTCCGGGTCGATGTCGACGCGGATGACCGTGGCCGGGAGGCGCATGGCGCCGTCCTCGGTTTCGGCCCCACCGAGTTTCGTGCCGAAGACGAGGGCCAGGTCGGCTTTGCGAAGCAGGGTATCGACCGGATTGCCGGTACCCCAGAGATTGCCGAGCGCGTTGGGATGATCCTCCGGGATGACGCCCTTGCCCATCTGGGAGGTGATGACCGGCGCGCCGAGCCGCTCGGCGAGGGCCGCGATGCCCACGCCAGCGTCGCAGGCGACCGCACCGCCACCGGCGATGATGACGACGCGTTTCGCCTTGGCGATATCCTCGCAGGCGCCGGCGATCTGCTCGGTGGCCGGGCCGAGGCGCTCGACCACGACCGGGTCGGGGAACTCGATCTCCGCTTCGGCTTCCAGCACGTCGCGCGGGATTTCGACGTAGACAGGGCGGGGCCGCGCGCTGGCCATGCGGGCGAAGGCGGCGCCGATGGCCGGGGCGACTTCGGCGACGGCGGTCGCTTGCGCCTGGGAGGCGGTGACCGGGCGGATGGCCTCGGTCTGGTCGCGGATGTCGTGGTAGTGGCCCATCATCTTGCCGGCCCAGCGCTGGTCCTCCGCCGAGGCGACGACCAAGCACCGGCGAGGAATCGGTGTAGGCCTCGCCGACGGCGGTGGCCACGTTAGTGACGCCGGGACCGGTGATGACCAGCGCCACCCCCGGTTTGCCGGAGGCGCGGGCGTAGCCATCTGCCATGAAGCCGACGCCTTGCTCGTGGCGGCCCAGAATGTGCCGGATGGGACTGTCGATCAGCGCGTCGTAGAGGGCCAGGGTGTGTACGCCGGGGATGCCGAAGGCGACTTCGACCCCGTGCTCCGCGAGCGCGCGCACCACCGCCTGCCCGCCCGTCATCCGCTTGGCCATGGATTTGCTCGCTCCCTCAAGTTGGGCGATGCTGGGTCGCACCGCCTCTCGATTCCCTTGCTCCCGGTCAAGCCGGGGTCAGGACTGCGCGGCAGATGATAGCGGCCGCGGCAATCTCAGGCTCTCCTGGCTGGCGTCGCGTCGGCTATGGTCTCGAACGCGGCGGGATCGGGAGAACCCGTCTCCGTGTCGTCTCTGGATCCCGCGGTCGAAGGATCTCGGATCCCGCGGCCGGTTCTGTGGTGAGCCGAGATGCTTCACTTCGTTCAGCGTGACACGGCGGCGATGGCGCCGTATTGAGTTCGTGACCAAGAGGAGGGACCGTGTTCGAGCGGATTGTGGTGGGACTGGATGGGTCGGACGTGTCCGAGATCGCGCTGCGCACCGGCGCGGAGCTGGCGAAGGGGTTAAGCGTGCCGTTGCACCTGGTGCGGGTGGCCGACCTGGCCGTGGTGCCGTGGGGAGCGACCGAGGCCGCCGCTGCGTACGCCGAACTCTCCGCCGAGATGGTGCAGGAGAAGCGCGAAGCCGAACAGTACCTGGAAGCACATGCCGCTCCCCTGCGCCAGGCCGGGCAGGACGTCACGGTCGAGGTGCGCTCCGGCCCGGCCGCGTCCGAGCTGGTCGAGGCGGTGAGTCCCTCAGATCTGCTCGTCGTCGCCTCACACGGCCGCTCTGGGTGGAGGCGCCTAGTGCTGGGCAGCGTGGCGGAGGAGGTGGTGAAGCACGCCTCTGCGCCAGTGTTGGTGGTGCGGGCGGTCAAGGTCTAACTTGCCGAATTGGCGAACGGAGCCCCGATGATTTTGTGACAGTACTACCCACGTAGCGATCGCCTGCCCGACCATGTGGGGCTCATAATTCAGGCGTTCACGTCTCACGAACCAGTGATCCGATCGATCGCTGGCGTGGACGAAAGTGACTTGAGTAGTGATCGTGTCCTGGCCGCTGTGAGCTCCGAGCTCCTCCAACTCGGATATAGAGTTGAGGTGAGCAAGAAAGCAATCGATAAGATCCAGGTGCCCGTGCTGTTTGGAAGGAATGGGCAGGTGGAGAAGTCGTTCGAGGCCGACGCCTATGACCCAACTACAGGGACCGTGCTCGAGATCGAAGCGGGACGAGCAGTGGTGAACAATGCGTTCTTGAAGGAAGTATTCCAAGCCTGCTTGATGCAAGACGTAGACTTCGCAGCAATCGCGGTTCGCATCGTTTACCGACGATCGAGGGACTTTGATCGGGTCGTGACCTTTTTCGACACGCTTTATGCAAGTAGAAGGTTGACCCTCCCACTCAAGGGAGTGCCAGTTATCGGATACTAGCGCATGTTGGGAATGCCCTGGGATTGGTGTGCATGTTCAATTACTCCCCAACGACTCTATCCGCCGGCACCAGCAGCTCCCGCGTGACCTCATCCGGGCTGGACAGCCCGCACAGCATCAAGTCCAGAGCCAGTTCTGCCCGCAGCAGCTCGAGGATGTGGCGCACGCTGGCTTCGCCGCCGACGGCCAGGGCCCAGTAGACCGGGCGGCCGATGAGCACCGCCCGCGCCCCGAGGGCGAGCGCCTTGAGGATATCCGTGCCGCGCCGGATGCCGCCGTCGAGCAGCAGTTCGCCGCGGCCTTCGACCGCCTCGGCGATCGCCGGCAGCGCGTCGAGTGAGGCCACCGCGCCGTCGAGCTGGCGGCCGCCGTGGTTGGAGACGATGACGGCCTGCGCGCCGTGGTCGAAGGCGAGCCGGGCGTCGTCCGGGTGCAGGATCCCTTTCGGGATGACGGGCAGGGGAGAGAGCGAGGCGAGCCAGTCGAGGTCGTCCCAGGTCAGCGCGGTTTCCCATGCCGCGCCGATGTATGACGTGAGCGCCGAACCGACGCCCGAGGACTCGAAGCTTTTGATGGCTGGGCGACTGGAGGTTCGCGAGGATGAGCCCGTCGGGCATTGTGAAGCGATTCCGCTCGTCCGCCTCGCGTCGGCCGAGCAGCGGCACGTCGACGGTGACGACCAGCGCGGAAGCGCCAGCCGCCGCGGCGCGCTCGACCAGGTCGCGGGTGATCACCACGGTCGTGAAAATACGTAGAGCTGGAACCACCACGGCCCGCCTTCCCGTCCGATCTCCTCCATGGGGACGGTGGCGGCAGTGCTCATTGTGTAGATCGTGCCCGCGCCCCAGGCGCCGTGGGAGGTGGCGCGTTCGCCCGCGTCGTGGGCCAGGCGGTGCATGCCGGAGGGAGCGATCAGTACCGGCAGGGAAATCTCCTGCCCGAGTACCGTGGTCGCCGTCGACACGTCGCGAAGGCCACGCAGCACCCTGGGCACGAACCGCCAACGGTCGAACGCGGTGCGGTTGGCGCGCACCGTCACCTCGTCGCAGGAGCCGCCGTTGATGTAGTCGAGTGTCATGGGGGCGAGCAGCATGCGCGCCGCCGCCTCGTACTCGTGGAGATTGAGGGGGAGTTCGGTCGTTGTGTCGCCCACGGTCATGCTCGTCTCCTGACAAGCGCGGTAATCGGAAGGATCGGGCGACGCGGCGGCGATAGCCCGCGGCAGTTTACCGCCGCGGACGGCGCCGGATGCGACGACGCCGTCGAGTTTGCAGGCTCCCGTCCCGGCGACGTGCCGGTTCCGGACCCTCTCCGCGGTCCTCGTCAGCACCGAAGCAACTGGTTCGCGAATCGCACCGGAATCACCCACCGAGATCACCCATCCGGACGAGGTCAGCGCGGTGAGCGTTCGTCAGAGTGGAGCCAAGGACTCGCGCGGTCTGCCAGGTTCCCGGATCCGCGGACCCTCCCCCAGAACGACGGCGCAAGGAGAGGCAGCAGATGAAACGTGCGCCCAGCTACCGACGTATCGTGGCGCCGTTGGATGGTTCCGAAGCAGCAGAGCGGGCGCTGCCGCTTGGAGCGGAGTTGGCCCGCCGGTTCGCGCTGCCGCTCCATCTCGTCCGCATCGTCGACGCCGCGGACCTGCCCGACCTGCCCCAAGCGGCGGGAATCGAGCCGATCGCGCGAGAGTTCGTGGCGGCAGAGACGATGGCGCGCGAGTATCTGGAGCGGGTTGACGCGCACTTGAGCAAACAGGATCTGACGGTCACGACTGAAATCCGCGTTGGGGATGCCCGCCGCCAGCTTCTCATGGCCATTCGTCCCGGCGACCTCGTCGTGATTGCCGCCGCCGGCCGTCACGGCCCGCACGAGGCTCTGGGGAGCGTGGCCGACGGCGTCGTGGGGCGAGCGCCGGCGCCGGTCGTTGTGGTTCCCACGCACGACACCTGATCCTTCGCCTCGACGCGGACCACGCCGGCGGCAGTGATGCTCAACAAACGAACATCTCGCGGAAAAAGGGTAGACTTCCCTCCCGCGTCAGCCGCGCATCACGGCGCCCCGGCCGCGCGGCAAGACCGGGGTCGAGGTCCGAGATGGACTTGCCCAGCACGTCTGCCGCCGCGCCCGGCGCCCGGCAAGCTCCCGCCCTGGCGGCCATCGTCTGGTCGGCCCAGACGCCTGCCCGCCACAACCTCCCCCCTCAACCGACCCGCCTGATCGGCCGGGAGGGGGAGATCGCGCTCGTCGTTGACCTCCTGCGGCGTGGGGACGTTCGCCTCCTGACGTTGACCGGGCCCGGCGGCGTCGGCAAGACCCGGCTGGCACTGGCCGCGGCGGAGGCGGCGCTCGACGCCTTTCCCGATGGGATCTGGTTCGTCGACTTCGCTCCCCTCGCCGACGCCGGACTCGTCCTGCCAACGGTCGCGGCCACGCTCGGGATCCGCGAGGATCCCGCGCTGGAGCCGCCTGGGGCGCTGCGGGCCCACCTTGACGGCCGCTCCGTGCTGCTGATCCTCGATAACTGCGAGCATCTCCTCAGTGCCGCCCCGGCCGTCGACGCGCTCATCGCTGCCTGTGCGAACCTGACGGTGCTGACCACCAGCCGGGAGCCGCTCCACTTGCGGCGGGAGCACATCGTCGTGGTGCCGCCCTTGGCCGTTGCCGAGCCCCCGGTAGGCATCCGAGACTCGGCGCGGGGGGTCGCGGAGATAGCGAAGTCGCCGGCAGTCGCCCTGTTCGTGGAGCGCGCCAGCGCCGCCGACGCCTCCTTCGCCCTGGAGCCTGGCAACGCGGACGCCGTGAGCGAGCTCTGCCGCCGGCTGGACGGGCTGCCGCTGGCATTGGAGCTCGCCGCCGCGCGGACCCGGCTCCTGGACCCGGCGGCGCTCGCGGCGCGGGTGGAGCACGGTCTCGCCGTGCTGCGGTGGGATTCCCCCGACCTGCCCCCACGCCAGCGGACGCTGCGCGCCACGCTCGACGGAAGCCTTGCCTTGTTGAGCCCAGTGGAGCAAGCGGTCTTCCGCCGGCTTGGCGTCTTCGCCGGGGGATTCACCCTGGAAGCAGCCACCGTCGTGGCCGCGACGAACGAGCTCGAGGCTGACCCGCTGGAGGTCTTGCAGGGGCTCGTGGATAAGCACCTGGTGAGCGTGCCGCGGGGAACGGGCGAAGAGGCTCGCTTCGGGCACTTGCGGACCATTCGCGAGTACGCGCTGGAGCGGCTCACCGCGAGTGGCGAAGCGGAGGCAACGCAGGACCTCCATCTGACCTATTACGTGGCGCTGGCGGAGCGGGCGGAGCGCGCCATGTGGGGCCCGGACGAGGAAGTCTGGCTCGACCTGCTGGGTCGTGAGATCGACAACCTGCGCCTGGCCCACGACTGGGCGATCACCCGCGGCGATGCCGAAGCCGAGGGGCGGTTGGTGGCGGCACTGGCGCTCTTCTGGCTGTTCCGCGGCTACCTGCGGGAGGGAGCACGGCGGATCGCAGCGGCGCTGCCGCGCTCGTCCGAGCTCGCCCCGGCGCTGCGGGCGCGGCTCCTCGCGGCAGCGGGACTCATTGGGCACTGGTCCGACGACGATGGCGCGATCACCCATTACGAGGAGAGTCTGGCAGCCGCCAAGGCAGCAGGGGACACCACCCTGGCGGCGCGCGTGCTCGGCCAGTTGGGCACCTTGGTCTACGCCCACGGCGACGTCGCCCGCGCTCACGCGCTCGTGGCCGAGGAACTCGCCCTGGCCCGCGCGGCTGACGATGGGCGGCTGATTGGCTACGCCTTCATTCACCGCGTCCAGTTCGCCATCGGACCGCACGGCAGCCCGCGGGAGCGGGAACATCTACTGGGCGAACTCGAGGAACCGGTAGCGCGGCTGCGGGCGGCGGAGTTTCAGCGCGGCTTGGCCGTGCTGCTCGCTGGCCGTGCGCGGTTGCTTGTCGAAGTCGACGCCCCGGCCGCGGCGGCCGTCCTGCGGGAGGCGCTCGTGCTGGCACGTGAGCTGTCCACCGACCCGGTGATCATCAGCGTTGTGCCCTGGATAGCGGCGGTGCTCCTGGCGAAGCAGCTCCCCGCGGAGCAGGCCGCGCGCCTGGGGGCCGGCATCACCACCCTGGAGGCGCGGTCGATCGAGCTCGGCGGACGCAGTTTTATCGCCCGGTCCAGCACCTCCCAGGACCGAGCCGTCCTTGAAGAGGCGGTCGCCGCGGCCCACGAGACGTTGGGTTAGACCGCCTTCGCGGCTGCCGAGGCCACGGGACGGGCGCTCACCGGGGCCGAGATCGTCGACGAGCTCCTGACCGCGCTCGACGATGGACACCTCGCCCTCACTCCGCCGGCACTGGGTGGAGACCATGCCTGGCAGCCCGCCAGTCTCCTGAGTCCCCGGGAACGGGAAGTGCTGGCGCTGGTGGCGGAGGGGCGGACGAACAAAGCGATCGCCGAGGCGCTCTTCGTCTCGCCGAACACCGTCAAGACCCACGTCGCCTCGCTCCTCAACAAACTGGGGGTCGACAGCCGCGTCCAACTTGCGGCGATCGCTACTGAGCAGGGACTGCGCTAGCGCAGGGCCAGTGGCCGCCGGTTTTTTCGATACGCTGATGCGCTATGGGACGAGGTGCCTCGCGGCGGTCGGCATGACACCGTGTTTGGGTGCGGAGACGTGACTGTTGACACCCAGCACGCCTCCCCGTAAGCTGTCCACGATCGGTACAAAATGCCGCGGTGTGTCCACGTCGTGAACACGAAGCGGTGTGAGCCTCAGACGACACCGGCCCTGCTCGGGGTCGGGAGCGATCCATTCGGCGAAGAAGGGAGACCCCATGATCCATCGCGACGACGGGATGGCCTTGCTCAGCGCGTTCCTCCGGGGGCACGTGGATCGGCGCACACTCCTGCGGCGAGCCGCCGCGCTGGGTATCGCCATCCCAGCCGGGTCAGCGCTCCTCGGCGCGGCATCGCCGGCCGGGGCACACCAGGAGAGCACCCCGACGGCGGGCGCGATGTGCACGGGATCGATCACTTGGGCGCTCGATTCGGACCCGGCCAACCTCATCCCCTACGGCGGTGTCTCCACGTCCAACATGTGGGGCAAGGAGCTGATGTACGACTCGCTGCTGGCGTGGGACAGCGATCTGGCCATCCAACCTGCGCTCGCCGAATCGTTCGAGGTCAATGAGGATGCCACGGAATACGTCTTCACCCTGCGCCAAGGGGTGCTGTTCCACAACGGCCAGGAGATGACCGCCGCCGACGTCGTCTACTCCTTTGAGACGGCGATGGAGCCACCGGCTCCAGGTGTCAAAGGTCCCTACTTTGTCAACATCGCCAGCGTCGAGGCGACCGACGACTACACCGTCACCATCACCATGTCGAAACCCGATCCCACGCTGCCGGGGGTCATCGCCTGGACACGCTACACCCCCATCGTGCCGGCCGGGATCGGCGACGAGATCAACTGGCTCAGCGAGGGGATCGGCACCGGTCCCTACCGGCTGGTCGAGTACGTGCCAAACGACCGCGTCGTCTACACCTGCTACGAGGAGCACTGGAATGCGGGCGTGCCGTGCATCCGCGACGTCACCCTGAAGGTCCTACCCGACGAGCAGTCCCGCGTGGCCGCGCTCCGCTCCGGCGAGATCGACGGCGGGACCTTGACGCCAGACGTGGCGAGCACGCTGGAGGGCGATGAGTCGCTGCAAATCCTGACCGGTCTCTTCGCCGCGCCGCGCGTCATTCAGTTCAACACCGTCGAGGACGTTCCGTGGCGGGATGCGCGGGTGCGGCAGGCGATCAACCTGGCGGTCGACCGCCAGGAGATCATCGACAATGTCTACGGCGGCAGTGCCGAGCTGACCGGCGCCATTCCGCCGGGCTACGGCGAGTGGCCACTCTCCGCGGACGAGCTGGCCGAGTACTACACACCGAACCTCGAGCAAGCGACGGCCTTGATGCAGGAAGCCGGTTTCGGCGACGGGTTCGACGTGACGTTGCAGGCGATCGCCGCACCCCGCGAGTTCACCCAGATCGCGGAGATCGTGCGTGAGCGGCTGCGGCCACTCAACATCAACGTCACGGTCGAGCCACTGGAGATCGGCACCTTCGCCGAGAACATTGGCGCCGGGACCTACCAGTGGGCCTCGACCGGCCGCGGCATGCGCGGCGATCCGAGCGGCTTCGTGGTCGACTTCCGCTCCGGCACCGCCAACAACGTGACGTGGTTCGGCGACGGCTGGATCAACGAGGAGATCGACCGCCTCTACGACGAGGCGCTGGCGACGGCGGACCAGGCCGCGCGCATGGAAGCCTACAAGCGCATCCAGCAGATCATCGCCGAGGAGGTTGCGCACCTCTACACCGTGCAGCCGTTGAAGTTCCAGGTCGCCAACCAGCGCGTTGACGGCATGTACGTCTCCTACACCGACTTCAACCCGGGCCTGCGCACGGCGTGCGTGAGCGAGGGGTAACAGGGTCTCAGGGTGTCAGGGTGACTGGGGGTTCGACACTCGTTCCCCTGACACCCTGAGACCCTGTTACCCCGACACCCAGCGACGGAGTCGCGATTCGTGGCCAAGTACATCCTGGGCCGGCTGGGGCTGCTCGTCCCGACCCTGATCGGCATGAGCCTGGTCATCTTCCTCATGCTGCGGCTGCTGCCCGGCGACATCGTCGACATCATGGTCGGGGCCGATCCCCAAGCCGGCGAGGCCGCCCGCGAACGGTTGCGGGAGGCGATGGGTCTTGCCGACCCCATTCCGGTGCAGTACGTCCGCTGGGTGGGCAATCTGCTGCGAGGCGACCCCGGCACGTCCTTGCGCTCGGGCCAGCCCGTGGCGGAGCTGCTGGTGGCGAGCCTGCCGGTCACGGTCGAGTTGGCGCTGCTGGCCACGCTGATGGCGACCCTGGTGGCCATCCCCCTCGGGGTCGTGTCGGCGGTCAAGCGGGATACGGGACTCGATTTTGCGGCCCGCGTCGGTGGGCTAATCGGGTTGTCGCTGCCGAGTTTCTGGATCGCTACCCTGATGTTGCTGTTCACCTCGAAGGCGTTCGGGTGGGTGCCCAGGACGCGCTACATCTCCCCCTTCGAGGATCCCGTCGCCAACCTGCAACAGATGCTTCTGCCCGCGCTGGCCCTGGCCATCCCATTGATGGCCATCGAGATGCGCATGACGCGCACGACGATGCTCGAAGTGCTCGGACAGGATTTCGTGCGCACCGCGCGCGCAAAAGGGCTGCGCCAGCAGGCCGTGGTCTTCCGCCACGGGCTGCGCAACGCGCTCATCCCGGTCATCACCGTCGTCGGGTTCCAGCTCGGGGCGCTGATGGGCGCCTCGGCGATCGTGGAAGTGATCTTCGGGCTCAATGGCGTCGGGTACACCTTGCTGCAAGCGATCTTCAATCGGGATTACCCGCTGGTGCAGGCGGCCACGCTGTATCTGGCGACCGCGTTTGTGTTGATCAACCTTGGTGTCGACGTGCTGTATGCGTACCTCGATCCGCGGATCAAGCAGGGATGAGCAGGTTACGCCCCTCACCCCCAGCCGCCGCCCAGAGGGCACCCGGCCCCTCGGAGCGGGGAGAGGGGAGTGCGCCGTTTGCGGCGTACGACAAGCCCCCCTCTCCCGTGCCCCACGGGAGCCGGGTGCCCTCTGGGCGGCGGTTGAGGGGTGAGGGATTAGTCGCTCGCCCCGATCGCCCCTGGTGGATCCTGCCACCCCGCTGGCGCAACCCGATCGGCATCGTCGGCGCGGTTGTCGTGCTGGTGACCATCGTCGTGGCGATTGCCGCGCCGCTGATCGCCCCGTACGACCCGGACGCTCAGGAGAGCGAGCGGCTCCTGCCGCCGAACCCGGCCAACCTGATGGGGACCGACGAGTTGGGACGGGACACCTACTCGCGCATCGTCTTCGGGGCGCGGGTGTCGTTGCAGGTGGGGATCATCTCGGTCTTCATCGCCTTGCTCGTGGGCGGCGTTTTCGGAATCGCCGCCGGGTTTTTCGGGGGGCGGGTCGATTCCTGGCTGATGCGGGGGGTGGACATCATGTTCGCCTTTCCGGGGCTGGTGCTGGCCATCGTCATCGCCGGGTTGCTGGGGGCCAGCCGCACCAACGCCATGATCGCCATCGGCTTCGTCTTCGCCCCCGCGTTCGCTCGGGTCGTGCGCGGGTCGGTTCTCTCCGTGATGAGCGAACCGTACGTCGAGGCCGGGCGGGTGGTCGGGGCCACGAATGCGCGGCTGGTGCGCCACTACGTGGCGCCGAACATCGTCGCCCCGCTGATCGTGATGGTCAGCGTCTATTTGTCGAGCGCAATCCTGAGCGAGGCGGCGTTGAGCTTCCTCGGGCTCGGCACACAACCGCCGGAGCCGGCCTGGGGCGGCATGCTCAACCTGGCCCGCCCCTACATGGAAATCTCGCCCTGGATGGCGATCTTCCCCGGGCTGGCCATCATGATCGTGGTGCTCGGGTTCAATTTCCTCGGCGACGGTCTGCGCGACGTGCTCGATCCCCGGCTGCGGGAGAGTTGAAGGGTGGCGATATTGATCCGCGATCCTCAGGACGCCTCGGCCGTGCTCTCGGTCGGCAAGGCGCTCGCCATCGTCGAGACGCTGCTGCTGACGCCGCGGCCCCTGTCGGCGCGGGAGATCGGCGCGCGCAGTGGGGTCAACCGCACCACGGCGCACCGCCTGCTCAACACGCTGATCCGGCACGGGTGGGTGGAGCGCGCCGGGGAGGGGGGATATCGGCTCTCGACCAAGTTCCTGGGCTTGGCGCACGTCTCGGTACAGGTGCGGGGGCTGTTCGACGAGATTCGGCCCGCGCTCGTGCCCCTCTCCGAGCTATCGCGGGAAACGGTCCACGTCGGGGTGCTGGACGGGTTCGACATCGTCCACGTCGACAAGATCGAGAGTCTGGAGCACGTCGGTGTCTCTTCCCGCATCGGCACCCGCGGCGTCACCCACCGCACGGCGCTGGGCAAGGCGATGCTGGCCGCCAGCCCCGATGCGTTCGTCGCCGCCTACATCGAGCAGGGGACGCAGCGGAAGCCGCCCTACACCGTGAACACGCCGGATGCGATCTGGGACGCGGTGCGCCAAACGCGACGATGCGGCTACAGCCTGGACGACGAGGAGGACTCGATCGGGGTGCGTTGCCTGGGGGTGGCCGTGCGTGGGGTGGGGAACCACCCGCTCTTCGCCATCAGCATCACCGGCCCGTCGCCCCGCTTCACGTTGCCGGCCTGCGCGCGCATGGCGCCACCGCTGATGTCCGTCGCCGACGAGTTGTCGCACCGTTTTGGCGGCGAGCGAGCCGCCGGCATTCGCGAGAGAGAAGAGGGAGCCCACAATGCCGCCTGATACGGAGAGTCGCGGAGAACCGTCGGTAGGGGCACGGCATGCCGTGCCCTCGCAGCCATCAGACGACCGGCACCAGATCCTGCGCGATCGGCTCTACACCGCGGTCGTTTCGGACGTGCTCGATCGGCAGGGGTTGCTGGAGCAGGCGATGAGCGCGCGCATCCGGCCGCTGGAGCCGCGCATGCGGCTGATTGGCCGGGCGCACACGGTGCTGACCGCGGATATCTACCAGCGGCCGGCGAACCCGTACGAAAAAGAGATCGCCTCGGTCGATTCGCTCAAACCCGGGGACGTCATGGTGGCGGCCACGAACGGGTCGGAGCGGACCTGCCTGTGGGGTGAACTCCTCTCCACGGCGGCGCGGGCGCGCGGCGCGGCGGGCGCCCTCATCGACGGGCACACGCGCGACGTGGCACGCATCCTGGAGATGGGGTTTCCCCTCTTTTGCACCGGGTTTCGCCCGGTCGATTCCTCGTCTCGCTCCATCGTCGTCGACTACGACTGCCCGGTGTTGTGCGGCGGGGTGATGGTGTACCCCGGCGACGTGATCTTCGCGGACATCGACGGGGTGGTGGTCATCCCCCAGGATCGGCTGGAGGAGACGGTGCAGGCCGCACTGGAGAAGGTGCAGGCCGAGAATTCGAGCCGGCAGATGTTGGAGGAGGGGTATTTGTTGCGGGATGTGTATGACCGGTTCGGCGTTCTTTAGAGGTCGCCACGTGGCATGCCGCGTGCCGGGACGCCACCTCGGTGTCATGCTGAACGAAGTGAAGCATCTCGGTCACGAGGAACGGTCGTTCTCCTGAGCCGAGATGCTTCGCCCGCGGGCTCAGCATGACACGGATCGTGAGACGCGATTGCACTCCCAGACGGAGCGAACCAGTGATAATCACGGACGTGCAGGCCATCGTCCTGCGGCAGCCGACGATGGACGTGTCCAAGGCGGACGGCAGCCAGGACGCGTTGCTGATCCGCATCGAGACGGATGAGGGGATCACCGGCGTCGGCGAGGTCGATTCGCTGCCGCCGGTGGTGAAAGCCATCGTGGAGGCGCCGCCGTCGCACGCCATCGCCAGCGGGTTGCGCCATTTGCTGATCGGCGAGAACCCGATGGAGATCGACCGGCTGTGGCACAAGCTCTACCGCGGCTCGATCTACTACGGTCGCCAGGGTCCGGCGATCCACGCGATCAGCGGGATCGACATCGCGCTGTGGGACATCAAGGGCAAGGCGCTGGGGCAGCCGATCCATCGTCTGCTGGGCGGGCCGCACCGTACGGCGATCCGGGCCTATGCCAGCACGCTCATGCCGGACACCCCGGAAGAGACATGGCAAGGTCGTCGCTGGGCTGGTGGAGCGCGGTTTCACGGCGGTGAAACTTGGCTGGGGGCCGTTCGGGCGGGATGCCGATCTCGACGTGGCGCTGGTGCGGGCGGCGCGGGAGGCGGCCGGCGACGACGTCGACCTCATGTTCGATATCGGGCTCGGCTGGCCGAACGCCGACCACGCCATCCGGCAGGTGCGCCGCTTCGAGCCGTACCGCCCGTACTGGGTAGAGGAACCGCTCTGGCCGGACGACGTGGCGGGCTACCGCAAGCTGGCCGACGCCGTCGAGACGCGCATCGCCTGCGGCGAAGAGGATGCCACGCGCTGGGGATTCGATCAGCTCATGGAACGCGCCCGCGTCGACGTCATCCAGCCGGACGTCACCCGCGCCGGCGGCATCTCCGAGTGTGTCCGCATCGCCCAGCTCGCCGAGTTGCGGGGCGTACAGATGGTGCCCCACTCTTGGAGCACCGGGATCATCAAGGCGGCGTCGCTGCACGTCATCGGGGCCATGCCGCACGCGACTTTCCTCGAATACTGCGTGCAGGAGACGGCGCTCAACCAATTGCTGACGGTGGAGCGGTTTCCGGTTGTCGATGGGATGGTGGCGCTGCCGGAGGGGCCGGGGTTGGGGATCGAGATTGATGAAGAGGTGGTGGCTAGGTATGCGGTGTAGGTCCCTCACCCCCCTGGCCCCCTCTCCCTGCGCACAGGGTTGGGGTGAGGGTTTCACGGAGAAACGAACTCCAAGAACTCAACGGAGAACCCAACATGACAGATGTCTTTCACGCCGGCGTCGGCCGGGTCATCATCACACCCCCTTTGAGCGCGCCGCACGCGAGCTGGGGGGCGCAGGTTCACGTCCTGCCGGACGGCGTCGAGGCCGATCTCTGGGCGACGGCACTGGTCGTCAGCGACGGGGAAGCAGCCGCGGCGTGGATCGATCTCGATGTGGTGATCGTCTCGCGGCGCGGAGAGCGACGCCATCCGGGCCGCGGTCGCCGCGGCGCTCGATATCCCGCCGCGGAACGTTCGCGTTTCCGTGACCCACAACCATGCTGGCCCGCCACCCAGCGCCTGGAACTGGACGAGGCAGGGGCAGGAGGCGTTGGACGGGTACTACGCGCTGCTGCCGGAGTACGCGGCGGGGGCGGCCCGGTTGGCGCGGCAGGGGATGCGCCCGGCGCGGGTTGGCGTGGCGTCGGGCGAGAGCCGGGTGGCGGTGAACCGGCGGGAGATCGCGCCGGGTGGACGGCCGGTGACGGGGGTCAATGCCGAGGGCGTCATCGATCCCGAGGTGTTCGTCCTGCGCATCGATGATATGAAGGGCGGGCCACTCGCCGCGGTGGTCGGCTACACCATGCACCCGACCACGCTCGGTCCCACCAACCGGCTGATCAGCCCGGACTGGCCCGGGTATCTAAAGCGGACGGTGGAGACGCTGACCGGGGCCACCTGCCTCTTCGCCCAGGGCGCGACCGGCAACGTCGGCCCCGGGCCCGATGGGTTCACCGACGACGTCGAGGTCGTGCGGAGGCTTGGCACGCAGGTCGGCTGCGAGGCGGCTCGGGTCTACCTCGGGCTCGCGCTGCCCGCGGTGCGGCATCGCCACGAGCGGGTCTGGGAGTCGGGGGCGCCGTTGGGGAAGTGGACGCGCGAGAAGCTGCCCGAAGCTGATCCCGTGGTGCGGGTCATGACACGGGACATCGCTTTGCCGCTGATCGCCCAGCCACCGCTGGACGAGGCGCGGGCGCGTGTGCGGGAGGCGCAAGCGCATCTGGATGAGTTGAAGCAGCGTGGGGCGGCCGCAGCCGACATCGAGGCGGCCACGTTTGCCACGAAGCGGGCCAACATGGCGCTCTCGCGTGCCGAAACTTACGGGGACAAGGAGTCGTTTCCCGCCGAACTCCATGTGCTTCAGATTGGCCCGGCGGTGTTCGCCGGCACGGAGGGCGAACCGTTCGCGGAGATCGGCATGGCGATCAAAGCCGGGTCGCCGTTCCCCGCGACATGGTTCGGGGGGTACACCGGCGGCTGGGCGGGCTATATCCCGACTGCCGATGCCTATCCCCTGGGCGGGTACGAGGTCGATACCTCGCCGTTTGCCCCTGAGGCTGCAGGGCGGCTGGTGGGGGAGACACTTACCACGTTGCGCGAGCTGGAGCGTGAAGTCAGGAGCACGACTCACTGAGCAACGGCCTCCAGCCCCGTTTATGGGGCTTTCCGTGTGGGTCAGCCGAATGGCTTTAGCCTCCGGCGCAGGGGCAGCGACGGTCATGGTTGCCATTCGCGACCGCCGCTGCCCCGCCGCCTGACCCTAAAGGAATCAGGCTGCCTCAACGGAAGCCCCGTGAACGGGGCTGGAGCGCGACGCGTGGGCAATGTGAGCGTGAGAAGGAGCACCCAATGATCCCCGACATCACCCCCATCCGCGACGTAGATTGGGATGCCCCCGGCGCCCGCTGGTATCACGTTCCGTTTACGCTCGATGGTACATGGGGGCGCGTGCGCGTGCCGCTTTACGTCGCCTGCGCGAAGCAGCCAGGGGCGACGATCGTGGCCATCGGGGGGACGCATGGGGACGAGTACGAAGGGCCGGTGGGGTTGAAGAACCTCGTCCAGGGGCTGAACCCGGAACGACTCGCCGCAGGGCGGCTCATCGTCATTCCGGTGCTCAATGTGCCGGCGTTTCGTGCCGCGCGGCGGGCGTCGCCGCTGGACGGCGGCAACATGAACCGTGCGTTTCCCGGTGATTCAGCCGGCACGATCACGGAGCGTATCGCGCGTTTCGTCACCGACGAGGTGCTGACCCGCGCCGACGTGGTCATCGACCTCCATTCGGTGGGGCCGGTTTCGAGATCGTCCGCTGCATGTCGTTTCACCAGGTGGACGACCCGGCGCGTTACGCCGAGTTCCGGGAGACGGCGCTGCTGTTCGGCACGCCCTTCGTCATGATCTACACGAGCGGGATGGGCACCGGGCTGCTGACCGAGGAAGCCGAGGCGTTGGGCAAGATCACCATCGGCAGCGAACTGGGCTACGGGGCCTCGACCGATCTCAAGGGGGTGCGCTGGGCCAGCGGCGGGGTGCGCAACGCGATGCGCCGCTTCGGGCTGCTCGACGAACCGCTCGAAGATTTGACGGCGCCGGGTCTCGATCGGCAGCGGGTGCTGTCCGCAACTGACATCGACCGCTACGTGACCGCCCCGGTGAGTGGCATCAGCGAACCACTGGCGCCGGTCGGGGAGTTCGTGCGCGCGGGCCAGCCGGTGACGCGCATCCACGACTTCGAGCGCATTGATGAACCACCGGTCGAGATCGTCGCCGATAGCGATGGGTATGTCATGTGCCGCAAGTTCCGCGCCGCGACCGAGCAGGGCGAAGTGGTGATGGTGATCGCCGAAGAGGTCGATTGATTCGCGGGGTTGGCCAACTTCTTGCGCCGCGGTGAGCGATGCCGATATACGACTGGTTCCTGGCGCTCGATCCGCTGTGGCAGGCGCTGCTGGCCACCCTCTTCACCTGGGGGCTGACGGCGGCCGGGGCGGGACTCGTCTTCTTCACGCGTACCATCGACCGCCGCGTCTTCGATGCCATGCTCGGGGCCGCGGCGGGGGTGATGATCGCCGCGTCGTACTTCTCGCTGCTGGCGCCGGCTATCGCCCTGAGCGAGGAGCGGGGGAGCGGCGCGCCGTGGATGCCGGCGGTGGTCGGGTTCCTCGCCGGGGGGTTGTTCATGCGGCTGGTGGACAGCATCCTGCCCCACCTGCACCCGCGGCAGCCGCTGGCCGAGGCAGAGGGGCTACCGACGACCTGGCGGCGCAGCGTGCTGCTGGTGTCGGCCATCACATTGCACAACTTCCCGGAAGGGCTGGCGGTCGGGGTCGCGTTTGGCAGCGCGGCCATGGGGTATCCAGAGGCGACCGTCGCGGCGGCGGTCGCGCTGGCCATCGGTATCGGCTTGCAGAATTTCCCGGAGGGGGCCGCGGTCTCCTTTCCCCTGCGGCGGGTGGGGATGCCGCGTGGCCGCGCGTTTTTCTGGGGGCAGCTCTCGGCCGCGGTCGAGCCACCGGCGGCGTTGCTCGGTGTAGCGGCGGTGACCGTCGCCACGCCGATCCTACCTTACGCCCTCGCCTTTGCCGCGGGCGCCATGATCTTCGTCGTGGTAGAGGAGTTGATCCCCGAGTCGCAGGCCGGCGGCCACGCCGACCTGGCGACCGTGGCGCTGCTCTTTGGGTTCGCGGTGATGATGACGCTGGACGTCGCGCTGGGGTAACGGCTTTGGGCTATGAGCTATGAGCTATGAGTCAATGGCGGCAAGACGGCAAGAGCGAGCGGACGCCACCAACCAAGAGCCGATAGCCCATAGCCCATAGCCCATAGCTTCAAGCGGCGTGGCGCTCGGTGAAGGCCAGCAGGTCGGCGGCGAAGCGGGTGGGCTCTTCCCAGTGGATGGCGTGACCGGCGTTGGGGTACACGACGAGGCGCGCGTCGGGGATCGCTCGTACCAGGGACGCCTGCTCGCTCCGGAGATGGATCGCGTCCCGATCGCCAGAGACGATCAAGGTGGGCGCCTGGATCGCGCCGAGTTCGGTCGCGAGATTGGCCTCCAGGTGGCCCTCGCGCAGCGCCGCGCGCCACACTCGCGCGGGAACCTTCAGGCTCTCCGCGACCACGGTGTCGATGAACGCTGGCGCCACCGGCTGGGCGAGGGTGCTCTCCTGAAATTCGCGCACGAAGCCCGGATCGATCGGGTCTTCGAGGGTCGCGACGACGTCCCAGAGCTCCAACGCCGCCGGGGTGCGCCACGTGGTGGCCGCGGCCACGAGCACCAGTCCCTTGGTGCGCGCCGGGTAGTCGAGCGCAAACCGCTGCGCGACGATGCTGCCCATCGACGTGCCGACGACGACGGCCGGTCCGATGCCGACGGCGTCCATGAACGCTGCCGCGTCCGCAGCGAAGTCGCGCGGGCCGTAGCCCGTTGCGGGGCGGTCGGCGTCGCCGTGGCCCCGTTGCGTCGGGACAAAGGCGTGGATGGTGGCGGGGAGGTAGGGGAGCACCGGCTTCCAGGATCGCCAGGAGTCGGTGTAGCCGTGCAGGAGGAGCACGGGTACGCCGGCCGGATCGCCCTGCTCGACGTATGGCAGACGGACGCCGGTGGTCAGCGCGGTCGAGTGGATTGCGGGTGATGGAGCGGTCGGCATCGTTCATCCTTCCTGCGATGGCATCGTGGGGATGCGGAAGTCTAGTTGGTTGACGAACGTCAGGAGGTCGTCGGCGAAGCGCTCAGGTTCCTCCCAATGCAGGTTGTGGCCGCCGCCGGGGTAGACGATGAGGCGGGAAGACGCAATCGCGGCGGTCAGGGCCTCTTGCTCGGGGCGAGGGCAAAGGGGGTCCTCGTCGCCCCAGATGATGAGCGTGGGGGCCGCGATCTTGCCCAGGTCGGCCGAAAAATCGGTGGTCATGATGGCTTGCCAGGCCTCTCGCCAGACGCGGGCCGGGGCTTTGAGGCTCTCCCGGATGGCGATGCCAAGGAATGTCCGGGGCGTCCGCGGGCTGGTCTGAAACTCGGTCACGAATTGCGGATCGATCGGGTCCGTCATCGTCGCGATGCCGGACTCCCAGACCTCCGTGATGGCCGGGTTGCCCCGCCAGGTCGTGGCCGAACCGACGAGCACCAGCCCCAGGACGCGCTCAGGATGTTCCATGGCGAACCGTTGAGCGACGTAGCTGCCCATCGAATGGCCACCGATGACGGCGCGCTCGATATCGAGGGTGTCCATGAACGCGGTCAAATCGGCGGCGAAGTCCTCGAAGCGGTAGCCCATTGCGGGTCGATCCGCGTCGCCGTGTCCCCGTTGCGAGGGGGCGTAGGTATGGATCGATCCGGGCAGATGCGGCAGGACGGACGCCCAGGACCACCAGGAGTCGGAGAAGCCGTGCAGCAGCACCACGGGCAGACCATTGGAGTCGCCCTGCTCGACGTAGGGGAGCGTCAGGCCGCTCGGTAATGCGACGCGCTTTACGGTGCCGCTTGTCATGTCCAGCCCCGCCTTTGCGTGTGCAGAGTGCAACGTCACCATGATGGAAAACCTCCTCTCGCTCTTTTCGGAGCCTGTGTCCGTGGTCGGGGCGCGGCTTGCCGCGCCCCGACCGTGTGCGCTGCTGTCATGCAAAACCTTCGCATCTGCTGGGACCGGCGCAGAAGCGGAACGCCGCCAACCCCGGCTCGGCGCAGACGCTGCAGGCCGCCTGGGGGCCGCAAAGGTCAATGCAGTCCTCGTCCCTCGTGCACTCCGAATCAATCCCATCGAACGCACAGTAGGGGGCGTTGCCGGTGGTCAGGTGGCAGAATCCTGCCTCACCGGTGATCGTGGTGCAGGTGAAGTTCGTGCTCGTCGAGCAGGAATCCTGGGAAACCTTGCAGCCCCCCGTGTCGTGCGCCCGGCACGTCCTTCTCCGCTTCTTGCCGTTCTTGTCCTTACCGCGCCCGCCCTCGCAGATGCCGGAGCAGCACTGATTGGCGCTCGAGCACGCGACACCGACGTTGCGGCAGCCGAACCGGTTCACCGGCGATGGTTGCTTGCGCCGCTTACCCTTTTTGGCTTGGAGACTGGTCAATCCCGCATGCGATAGCCCAGCCGCGCCAAGCGCCCCGGCCATGCCCCGCATGACCGCCCGCCGCGTGATCGCGCCGTCCGTCAGCACCCGAGCAAAATCGCCGAAATGGGATGCGTTCACGATGTCCTCCTTCGTTGCTTCCTCGCGGGACGGTCCCCGAGCAGTTCATCTTTCGCGGTTGCGATCCCTTCTCCCGCCGCGAAGACGTTCGCCGGGAAGAACAATTGGAGGGGGTGGCTTCCCACATCGGTGACGGTGATGATCCCCAGGGAATCGACGGCGATGCCGAACGGAAACTCGAACTCACCCACCCCCGTTCCCTGGCGGCCGAACGTCTTGACGAACTGCCCGTCGCCGGTGAAGCGCTGGATGCCGCGGTTCTGGTTATCGACGACGAAGATGTCGCCGGCCGCGTCGACCGCCACGGAGAGCGGCTCGTTGAACTCGCCGGCGCCGTCCCCTCGGCGGCCGAAGGCGCGAATGAAGTTCCCGTCGCGGTCGAGCACCTGGATGCGGTGGTTGAGGACATCGGCCACGACCAGGTCGCCGTCGCCGTCGATGGCGATCCCGGACGGAAAGCTGAACTCGCCGTTCCCGTTGCCCTCGCGTCCGATCCGGCTCAGCGGCGAGAAGTCGGCGGCGAGCCGCTGCACGCTGTGGTTGAACGTATCGACCACGAACAGCTCACCGGTCGGGGGATCGATGGCGATGCCCTGCGGGGAATCGAATTGCCCGAGCCCGGAGCCAAAGCTCCCGCCCGCTGCTTCAAAATTCCCCTGGAGGTCGAAGCGCTGGATGCGGTGCCGGTCGGCGTCGGTCACGAAGATGGCGTCGCCGTCGATCGCCACGCCGGACGGCTCCAGGAACTGGCCGTCTTCCTCGCCGCGCTCGCCGAACGAGCCGAGGAACTCGATCCGCTCGCCGCGCTGGAAGCGCAAGATGCGCTCGTTGGTTCTGTCCGCGACCACGCCGACCCCATCGGCGTTCACGGCGACGCCGCCCGGGCTACCGAGGCCGGCGAAATCATCGTCGGGACCGCCGAGCGCGAGCACGCAGAGGCCGGCGACGCACGGCAGATCGTCCGGGCAGGCGTCGCCGCAGGCGCCGCAGTTGTCCGGGTCGGTTTCGAAGTTGACGCACCGCCCGTCGCAGCGAGTGAACTGACAACGGTCGTTGCCGCCGCGGCGCGTGCTGCCTCTCTTTTTGCGACGCTTCTTCCCACGACGCCGCTTGGCCTCGGTCTCGGCCAAGCCAGTCAGGGCAAGTGTGGAGGCCAACACCGCTCCGCCGAACCCCTGAGCGACGCCGCGGCGCGTGAGCGAACCAGCCGCCAACTCACGGACCAGCGAATCGAACCGTGCATGTCTCATCTCTCAACTCCTTGGCGCCCTTGGCACCGACGCTTCGCGCGAGACTGGGCTTCGAAGTCCGACCCCGCCGGGACGAAGACCTGGATGCGGTCGTTGCCTTGATCGACGACGGTGATGACGTCCCGCGAGCTGATGGCGATGCCGACCGGCAGGCTGAACTCGCCGATTCCGCTCCCGGTTCGGCCGAACGCCTTGCGAAACGTTCCCTCGGGGGAAAACTGTTGGACCCGGTCATTCAAGAGGTCCACCACGAAGATGTCCCCGGCCGTGTCGAGCGCGAGCGCCACCGGGATGTCGAACTCGCCGTTCCCGGTCCCCTGGCGGCCGAACGCGCGGACGAAGCGCCCCTCCCGGTCGAGGATCTGGATGCGGTTGTTCGCGCTGTCGGCCACGACGACGTGACCGTTGACGTCGTCGAATGCGACCCCGAACGGCTCGTTGAACTCGCCGTCGCCGCTCCCGAGACGACCGATCCGCCGGCGCGCGACGAGGTCGGCGCTGAGCACCTGAAGGCTGTGGTTGTTTCTGTCGGCGACCCACACCTCGCCGGTGGCTTGGTCGACGGCGACGCCTGTCGGGGTGTTGAATTGGCCCAGTTCGGAGCCGAACCCGCCCGTCCCGACATCGAATCGTTGACCGGAGCCGAAACGCTGAATGTCGTGGCGCGCAATGTCGGTCACGTAGATTTCCGTCCCCGGGCCGACCGCCACGCCCGCCGGGTCCAGAAACTGCCCGTCGCCTTCGCCGGACTCGCCAAACGAACCGAAGAAGCTGCCGCCGCCGGTGATCTGAATGCGCCGGTTGTTCGAGTCCGCAACGAGGACGAGACCGTCGCTTGTGACGCCGGCGCCGAACGGCCCATCGAATTGCTTGCCGCCGCTGCCGCGGCTGCCAGCGGCGACCGCGCAGAAGCCGGCGACGCAGACGGCGTCCATGTCGCATGCGCGCCCGCACGCTCCGCAGTTGGTTGGGTCGTTGTCGAGGTCGAGACATTGCCCTCCGCAGCGCTCGAATGGGCAGCGGTCGTTCCCACCGCCGTTGTTGCCGCCGCGCTTCTTCCTTTTTCGGCGACGCTTCTTGCCGCCGCGCTGGCGGGCGTCGATGTCTTCCACCGTCAGGGCAAGCGCGGAAGCGAGCGCAGCAGAGCTGAACCGCTGACCAAGGCCGCGCCGCGTATAGACGCCATCCATGACGACGCGCACGAGATTGGCTAATGGCGTTGTCTCCACAATGTCCTCCTGAGGCTTCCGACATCGGGGCGCCCGTGGGCGCCTCCAACCGCGATCAGTCGAGGAATCGCGCCGGGATGAAGAACTGCACGCGCTCATTCCTCGTATCGACGACATTGAGGAACCCGCTGCCGTCGATCCCGATGCCGAACGGCTCGTCGAACTCGCCGAGCCCGGTGCCGGCGCGGCCAAAGGTTTTGCGGAACGTCCCATCGACCGAGAACTGCTGGATGCGGTTGTTCCCGGTGTCGACGACGAAGAGATTCCCCTGGTCATCGACCGCCACGCCGGTCGGCCCGTTGAACTGCCCCGGCCCGGCGCCCTGCTCGCCGAACGCCCGCACGAATTCCCGCCGCAGGTCGAAGACCTGGATGCGGTTGTTCCCGGTGTCGGCCACGAAGATGTTTCGATTCGCGTCGATGGCGATGCCTTGCGGGCCGTTGAACTGGCCCTCGCCGCTGCCGAATTGCCCGAACCGCTCCAGGGGGAAGAGCGTGGCGCTGAGGCGAGAGATGCGGTGGTTGTTCGTGTCGGCCACGAACACTTGGTTCGCCTGTTGGTCGAAGGCCAGCGCGAGCGGGTTCTTGAACTGACCGGAGCCGTTGCCGAAGTTCCCGAAGCCGAGCAGGAAGTCGCCGTTCGCGTCGAACTTCTGGATCCGGCTGAGATCGGAGTCGCTAACGAAGACTTCGCCGGTCTCGTTCACGACCGCCACGCCGATTGGCCGCAAGAATTGCCCGTCGCCTTCACCGAACTCGCCGAACGTTCCAAAGAAATCGCCAACCAAATATCGGTGGACACGCCGGTTGTTGGCGTCGGCGACGTAGCCGAATCCGTTGCTGTCGAATGCGATGCCGAATGGCCGGTCGAACTCGCCTTCTCCGTCGCCTTCCCCGCCGGCGGCGAACGCGCACAAGCCACCAACGCAGGGCGAACCGTCCGGGCAGGCGTCGCCGCAGGCGCCGCAGTTGTTCGCGTCAGTGTCGAGATCGACGCACGCCCCTTCGCAGATCTCGAACTGGCAACGATCGCTGTTCCCGCCGCCATTGCCGCCGCCGCGCCGCTTCTTGCCCTTGCCTTTCTTTCGCTTCTTTTTCCGGCGCCTGGCGCCGATGGTGTCCAACCTGAACTGGGCAAGACCGGCCGCGATGGCGCCACCCGCGAGGCCCTGGCCAAGCGTACGCCTGGTCACCGCCCCACCCGTCAGGGCGCGGATGAGGGTGGCGAAACGTGCGTCGTTCATCGGTATTCCTTCCCATGGGCGATTCGGTGCCACGCTGGAACGCGGTTCTGTCGAGCGCACGAATCCCCAGCCCACGCGCAATCGCGCGAGAAATCAGCGCAATCAGTTCTGCCCGCGGTAGCCGGTCGGCCGTGGGCGGCGGGTTCACCGCCGCCCAACGGGTCGGCGAACTACCCGCTCAGGCGGTAGAAGCGGAAGAAGGGGTGCTCCAAGGGCAAAACGTCCGCCTGCTGGAAGCCGGCCTCCGCGGCATAGCCCAGCAGGGTGCCGGCGCGCATGACGGTGCCTGTCGCCGCCGAAGGGCGCTCTTCCAGGCCAACCGGGAGGCAGTGCAGCACGCTGAAGCCGTACATGAAGCGCTCCACGTCGCCGGCCTCCGGGTCGAAGGTATCGGCGACCCGCTCGTCCATGACGAGGACCGTGCCATTCTCGCCGGCGAGGCGGCGCATGGTGCGCAGCGCGCCGACGGGGTCGCTCATGTCGTGGACGCATTCGAAGGCGGTGACCAGGTCGTAGCGGCCGGCCAGGTCGGGAGCGGCGGCGTCGCGCAGGAGCACGTCGACGCGATCGGCCACGCCCGCTTCGCGGATGACATCCTGGGCCGCGGCGACGGAAGCCTCGTCCAGGTCGAACCCGTCGACGATGACGTTCGGGTAGGCCCGGGCGATGCCGACGCAAGACCAGCCGACGCCGCAGCCGATGTCGGCGACGCGGGCGGGGGGATCGGCCAGGAGGCGGTCGTGCAGGTCGTCGATGGCCGGCAGGTACTCGTTGCCGAGCGATTGCAGGAACAGGTTGCGGTTCATCCCCGCCTGGCCGTCGCGCAGGTCGAGTCCGTAGTCGGCGTAGGGGACCCCGGCCCCGGTGCGGAACGCGCCGAGCAGCGCTGGTAGCGGGTGCAGGGCGCCGACGACGATCTGCGGCAGCGGGGCGAGGTAGTTCGCATCGTCGACGTCGATGAGGACCACCTCGTGGCCTGCCGGGATAACGTAGCGGCGATCGGCGGCCGGGGCGCTCGGGTTTTCGCAGGTGAGGATGCCGGTCACGACCTGCTGCTCCAGCCATTCGCGGGTGTAGCGCTCGGCCAGACCGGCCGCCGCGGCGACCTCGGCCGAGGTGGCGGGTTCCACCTCGGAGAGCGCCTGGTAGAGCCCGAGGCGGTGACCGAGGAAAACGGTGGCGATATCCCAGGTGGCGAGCGTCGCCTGAAAGAGGCGTTCCGCCAGCGCATCGCGGCGGGCCACGGCATCGGCCTGAAGTTCGAGCGGTGCAATGACGGCGACCATGATTCACGTCCTTTCCTGTTTGCCGGCGGGCAGATCCTCGCCGGTTCGTCCGGATTGGTTATGCAGCCGCCGAGGAGCCAAGTTCCGTGCGGCCGCGGCCACCGCCGGCCAGTGCCGGCGGTGGTTTCCGAGTCCAGACCACGCGAGCGATCTGGTCGCCGGCCGCGGCGATCCAACGTCGGAGGCCGGTCAGTCGCGCCGGGCGGTCGCCCAGCGCGCGCAGCGTTTCGGATTCCTTTTGCCACGCTCGCAGCTCGCGTTCGCGCTCCACGAGGGAAAGGTGCATGGGCAACTGGTTGACCATCCCCGTTTCATCCTCTCTCGTTGCCCGTGTGCCGGGTTCGGGCCAGACAGCGGTGGCACGGTTCGATGATGCCGGGCGCGCGCGGCGCTGACTTCTGGCAAGAGGCAGAATCGGGGTGGCAGATTTCGGGGGCAGGGTTTGGCAGGTTCCTCTGTCAGGTGACAGAGAACGACGCGTCCGACTTTCGACTTTCGACTCGCCCGACGCTACACCAGGCCGCGGTCGCGGGCGATGAGGGCGGCTTCGGTGCGGGTGCGGGCGTCGAGCTTGGTCAGGATGTTGGAGACGTGGGTGCGTACGGTGCCGCGGCCGATGTAGAGGGCCTCGGCGATCTCGGGGTTCGATTTGCCGGCGGCGAGCTGCCGCAGCACGTCCAGCTCGCGGGGCGACAGGCCGAAGGGATCGGTGGGCGGGGGCGGCAGCGACGGCCTCGGCAGTCAGAGGCAGGTCCGCAAGCGCGGTTGCCTCTTCCACCACGTCGGCGATGGGGAGGGCGCGGCCGGCGGCGACCTCGCGGGTGTAGATCTCGTCGCCCAGGACGGCCCGCGCGGCGGTCACGGACCGATCGAGGCGCTCGCGCTCGAACGGCCAGAAAGCGCCGCCGCTCCATTCCCGCAGCGCGGAGGCCGCTCCCAGCAGCCGCGCCGCGGGTCTCGCCTGGCCAGCATGGACGGCGATGGCGGCGAGTCCTTCGATGGGGCTGACCAGGAACCAGGCGTCGCCACCCTCGACCAACCAGCGCAGACTCTCCGCGAACTGCCGCGCCGCGGTCTGCACGTCGCCCGCTTGCTGGCTGACCACCCCGAGGTCGTTGAGCTTGTTGCCGATCCCCTGTTTGTTGCCGAGCTCGCCGATGGAGGGCAAGACCTTCCTCGATCCAGGCCTCGCCCTGCTCGCGCCTCCCCTCCACCAGCAGGCGCGTCCCCACATCGCCGAGGACGTAGGCCAGCCAGGCGCGGGCTCCCGCCTCCCGCATGCGCGCCGCGCTCGCTTCGCCCAGGGCGATGGCTTCCTCCGAGCGGCCCTGCATCTCGATGGCGAGGAAGAGGAGATAGAGCGCCGACGCCGTACCGAAGACAAGCTGATGCTGCTCGGCGAGCGCCCGTGTCTGCCGGCCGAGTGCTTCGGCGCGTCCGAAATCGCCCTGGGCCCAGGCCAGCATACCGGCCCCCCAGAGCGCCTGGACGCGGTCGGCCGGTGGCGCCTCGCCGTCGATGGCCAGCGCCTGCATCAGCCATTCGTAGCCTTCGCGCAGGTGGCCGCGCAGGAACCAGAAGACCCACAGGGCGCCGGCCAGCCGTAGCGCCGATTCGGCGTCGCCCTGCTGGGTGAGCCAGGCGTGCGCGGCGCGGAAATTGGCGTGCTCCTGCTCCAGTCGCTCGGTCCACGAGCGCTGCTCCGGGCCGAGCAACTCGGGTTCGGCCCGCTTGGCCAGGGACAGACACCAGGCCGCGTGCCGCGCGGCGAACATCATCGTCTTCACCGCTGACGATCAGTTGCTCCAGGCCAAACTCGCGGACGGTTTCGAGCATCAGGTAGCGCGGCGCGGCGTCGCTGGGCGTGTCGACCCGCAGCAGGGCCGCTTCCGCCAGTGCCGCGACGCCATCGAGGGTCTCGGGTGCCGGGTGCCGGGTGTCGGGGTATGGGGCTTGGCTGTGCGGGGCCATCCCTGATACCTCAGACCCGAGCCCCGACACCCACTCGGCCGCGTCCAGGGTGAACCCGCCGGCGAAGATGGCCAGTTGGCGAAAGATGGTTTGATCTTCCGGTTCGAGCAGGTCGTAGCTCCAGGCGATGGCGTCGCGCATCGTGCGCAGGCGGTCGGGCAGGTCGCGGGGACCGTCCACCAGGAGGGGCAATGTGAGGCCGAGCCGCTCCAGCAACGCGGGCGGGGGGAGGATGTCCAGCCGCGCCGCCGCCAGCTCGAGGGCGAGGGGGAGACCGTCCAGGCGACGGCAGATGCCGGCCACGGCGGCGATGTCCTCCGGCGAGCGCAGGGGGTCGACACGCGCTTCGTGCCCCCGTTGCACGAACAGGTCGACCGCGGGGTAGGCGAGAGCGGTGACGCTATCGAGGACCGCATCCGCCTCAGGGACGGCCAGGGGCGCGACCGGGACGACGTGCTCGCCGCGCAGCCGCAACCGGGCGCGGCTGGAGACCAGCGCCTTGAGGCCGGGGCAGGCGCGCAGCAGATCGGCCAGGTCTGCGCCCGCGGCGAGAACCTGCTCGAAGTTGTCCAGGATCAGCAGCATCTCGCGGTCGCGCAACGCGGTTTGCAGGGCCGCCAGCGATGGCTGACCGCCCGGGTCGCGCAAGCCGAGTGTGGAGGCGATGGTGGGCACGACCAGATTGGAATCGGTGATGGCCGCCAGCCGCACCAGGCGCACCCCGTCGGCGAACGCATCCGCCACCGCCGCGCCGACGGCCAGGGCGAGGCGCGACTTGCCAACACCGCCGGGACCGGTCAGCGTCACCAGGCGTACGGTGTCGCGCCGCAGCAAGTCCCGCACGGCCGCGATGTCACCGTCCCGGCCGACGAGGGGCGCGAGTGGCGCTGGCAACGGTGCGGCCGGCGCCAGGGCCGCCTGGTCCGGAGCCGGGGCTGCCTGCGGATCCTGGGAATGGGCACGCGGTTTACGCGACACGGGATGCCTCGGGACGAGCTATGAGCTATGGGCTATTGGCTATTAGCTTACGGATTCAGACAGCGCGGCGACAAGGACCCAGCGAACCGGTAGTCGAGAGCCAAGGACTGATGGCCCATAGCTCATAGCCCATAGCCCCTCTGGCACGGGAATTGCCCCTGTACGGCTCCATGACGCGGATTGGGTATCACGCTTCTCACGAACAGTACCCGCCGAGCGCATTGCTGCGGCTGGTCCGTCTCGCCGCGGACGCGGGGTTTCAGAGCGCGATGTGCTCGGACCATTTCCACCCCTGGACCGACGAGCAGGGGCACAGCGGGTTCGCCTGGTCGTGGCTGGGCGCGGCGCTGGAGGCGACGCCGCTGTCGTTCGGGGTCGTCACCGTGCCCGGTGGCTGGCGGTATCCCCCGGCCATCATCGCCCAGGCGGCAGCCACGCTGGGCGAGATGTACCCCGGACGCTTCTGGATCGCCCCCGGCAGCGGCGAGCTGCTCAACGAGCACATCGTGGCCCAGCGCTGGCCAGCCAAGGCGGAGCGCAACGCGCGACTACTGGAGGCGGTACAGATCATCCGCCGCCTGTGGGCCGGGGAGACGGTGACCCACGCCGGATTGCTCCAGGTGGAAGAGGCGAAACTCTATTCGCTGCCGGAGACGCCGCCGCGGATCGTCGGCGCGGCCCTCAGCCCCGAGACGGCGGGGTGGATGGGGGACTGGGCCGACGGGTTGATCACCACGGCGAGCGATCGCGCCACGATGGAGGCGATCGTCGATGCCTTTCGCCGCGGGGGCGGGGAAGGCAAGCCGCTCTATCTGCAAGCGCAGCTCGCGTTCGCCGGCACGGACGAAGCCGCCATGCAGGGCGCCTGGGAGCAGTGGCGCACGCCGCTGCTCGGCAGCGATGCGCTGCCCGAGTTGCGCACCCCCGCCCAGTTTGCTGCCGCGGGGGCCGCGTTGTCGCGGGAGGACGTGCGACGAAGGTTGCGCGTCTCGTCGGATCCGGAGCAGCACGTGCGCTGGCTGGAGCAGGATCTGGAACTTGGGTTCGCCGAGATCAATCTGCACAACGTCTGCCGCGCCGAGCAGGAGCGGTTTATTGAGGTATTCGGCGAGCGGGTGCTACCCCGGCTGCGTGGATGAAACAGGCGCTGCGGTGATCATGAGTGCTCATGCGGAACTTCCGTGCGAGTTGATCCCCCAAAAGTTCAGGAAGTTCAGGAAGTTCAGTCATCGCGGCCAGCCGGGGCCGGCTCGTAGCCGAAGTCCCGCAGCAACTCGCCGAAGGCCTCCTCCGTCAGCGCTCGCAGCTCGGGCGGCAAATCGCGCTGCCAGCGACCGATTGAGGACTCGGGGGAATCGGTCGTGCCGTGGCCGCGCAGTTCCGGGCTGTCGGGCGCGGCGGCGGTGATGAGGCGGGCCACCGTGGGCGGGTCCGCGTCCAGACCCAGGTAGTGCAGAAGCGGGAGCAATCTTCCCTCCGGGTCGCGCACCAGGTCTTCGTAGCGGACGAGACTTCCCGGCTCGCCGCGGTCCCGCCACGCGTTGCGCAGGGCGAGAAAGGTCTGGCGCAGGTAGTCCAGCCAGGCCTCGTCGTTTTCCGCCTTGTTCCGCCCGAAATCGTCGAACCCCTTGCGCGCGTTGTAGGCGATCATCGAGGCCACCATGTCGCGGAAGTCGCGCACCAGGAAAATCTCGCGCGCGTCCGGGTACAGTTCGCGCATGAGCCGGGGGTAAACGTCGGGGAGGTGCTTCTCCGCGAAGTACACGAGCGGTTCGATCGCCTGACCCTGCGCCGCCGCGGTCGCCAGGTACCAGCCGTCGATACTGCGCTGGCAGAACGCGGCCAGCTCTTCGACGTAGGCCGATCCGGACCAGGTCTCGACCTCCGGCCAGGCCGCGAACGCGGAGGAGTAGAACGGGTTGCCGCCCGCGGCCAGGGGCTCCTGGTGAAACTCCATCGGCGCCCCGACCCGCTTGCGCACGTCGGTCGGAGCGCTCAGGATCTTCCACACATGCAGCCAGTATTTGCCGCCCCGTGCCTCATATGGCGGGCGGGCGTAAGCGATTACGGCCGGGTGCGCCGTCAGCATCCGCATGAGTAGCGTCGTGCCTGTGCGGCCGAGGGAGTTCACCATCAGCGGCCGCAAACGCGGCGTGTATCCCGTCTGCAGCGAACGGCGCTTGCCACGGATGACGGCGACTTTGGCGCGCGTGCCGTCGGCGAGCGTGGCGCGCAGTCGGAACTCGAAATCCGGGCGTAGGCCAAGGGTATTGACTAGCAAGGTGAATCCGCACGCCTCGGCGCCCGGCACACCGGGATGCCGGGCGGCGACCTCCGGGGTGGGCAGGTCGGGAACGGCGTCGTCCAGGATCGTGCCGGGCACGACCGCCTCCACCGATTGCACTGGGCTCGTCGCGGAAAGGACGTGGCCGCGCACCCGCACGGCCCAGGCGCCGCTCACGTCGCCGTCGACCGGTGCGGCGATGACGGCTTCCAGCAGCCCTTCTTGGCGCGCCCGGCGGATGGGCCGCACGGAGAGGTTGGTCACAGTCGGCGCGGTCGTCAATGGCAAACACCTTCCACGTGAGCGGACATGAACCCGCCCCGGAGTGTCCGGGGCGGATACGGGGATGATGGCCGTGTTGGCGGCGACGGTCAAGTGAGTTCCTGGACGTGAGAGCGACGCGACGCCCGCATCATCCGCGCGGCGATGGCGTCCCCCTGCGCCGCTGCACGCGCTCGTGGGGCGCCGGGCGGCGTGGCAGGGACAAGAAGCGCAACAGCGTAGCCGAGGCGACGACCGCCTCCGCACCGATGCGGAACGCCTCCCACGATCGCGGGCCCGCAACGCCGGGACCCGCGTAGGCGGTTCTGCCGCTCGGCCCGTGCGTGGCAGGTGGAGCGGCGATCCTGGGCGGTTAGTAGCCGGGGAACGTCAGGACGTTGCGGACGGCGACCTTGACGGCGCCGTCGCCGCTGTCTTCGGGCGGCAGGATGATGCCGTTGGCGACCCCCTCGCCCCACTCGGGGTGGGTCAGCTCGCACGAGAATACCTGGATGCCGTGGACCGCCGGGGGCAGGATCGGTGAGCCCGACTGATAATGGATGAGGATCGGCTCCTCCTCGGCGTCGATGTTGTAGCCGCCGAACACCATCATCGACTCGGCCGGGACCTCGGCGCCCTCGTCGCCCCCCCATTCGCCGTGGAGGGTGGTGCCCCCTCGCCGATCATGACCTGCCAACCGCCGTCGCGGACGAGCCAGCCCCGGCTGGGCACGGTCCGATCCGAGATGGTGTAGGCGCGGTACTGCAGCTCCGGGTCGAGCATGAAGCCGCGGGTATCGAGGCTGGTGTTGTCGATCATCTTGAGGCCGTCGGCGACCTCGACGCCGGCGAAGTCGAGACCGAACTTCGCGGCAAAGTATTGCTCGGCGCGTGCCAATTCAGTGGAGATTCGCGCCGCGGTCCACGCCCACCCCCAGCCGGTCGACCAGCTCGCCTCCCAACCAGCCCGTCACGAGGGCGAACGCCACGCCGACGAGGGCGAGGAACGGTAGGGGCCCGGGATCGAGGGGAGCATCGCGCCGCAAGAACCAGCTCGCGGCGAAGAGCACGACGACCACCACGTTGCCGACGCCGTGCTGTGATGGTCGCGTATCTTCCTCACTTCCTCCCTCCGTATCGCCGCGATGTCCAGGGCATCTCGGCGTGCGCGTATCGTCCTCATGCCGCCGCCGTTTCGCGCGGCCCTAGGGAGACGAACTCACCACATCGGACATGGACTGCTGATAGGTGGCCACGAGTTCCTG
This sequence comes from uncultured Chloroflexia bacterium, assembly GCA_963762985.1. Lineage (GTDB taxonomy): Bacteria > Chloroflexota > Chloroflexia > Thermomicrobiales > UBA6265 > JACCXM01. The sequence continues at coordinate 318,199 of CAVXMK010000014.1, read as the reverse complement.
GATTTCACGTTCCGGCACCTGGAAGAACTCGAGCGCGCGGACAATCTCGGCGCCGACCTCCGCGAACTCGTCGGGCGTGAGGTTGAACTCTTGGTGGGCATCCTCCAGCGGCAAGCCGGTGTACTTGAACGGGCCGCCGGCCATTGACGCGATCCAGATGGTGCGCATCACCTTCAGACCCGGCAATCGGGTCGCCGCCTCCGTTTCGTTCCACGCCTTGAGGGCGGGGTTGACGTTGAGCTTGGGGTTGGTGATGATCTCGTCGCTGAAGCGGTCGACGACCGCGGCGATGGCGAAGATGCCACCGAGCCGTTCGTACAGGCTCGGCTTTTTCTTCCCGCTCGGCTTTTTCTTCGCTGCGCCCACCGGCGTGATCGGTCCGCCAGCGGCGAGCGCCGCGCCGGCACCGGCGGCAGCAATGCCTTTCAGCGTCCGACGACGATTGATCCGTGTTGCTTTGCCGGCCATGGTGGATCCTCCGTGGAGCTGAGATGGATGCATCTCCTCATCAGCCTTACGTATCGCAGGCGTTCACAACGTCTCACCGTGCACGCGTCGTGGTGATGCCACCTCCGTTTCCAGCGGCTCCTCCGCCCACCACACCCAGCGCGAGCCGTCCGCGTGCTCTGGCCACGGAGGCAGCACGCCCTCGGCTTCGAGTCGCGCCCGCGCCAGGCGCGCGGCGGTCGCGTAGAGGTAGTGCAGCAGCGCCTCCAAGGGTTCCCCACGTCCGGGCAAACTCGAGCGGGCGAAGGCGTCGGAGAGCGCACCGTGCCGTTGCCGAAAGGCCGCGACAATCGCGTTGGCCAGGTCATTGAGGACGGGCTGGAGTGCGGCGCGATCGGCGGCGAGGACGACCGGAAAGTTGGGTACGTAATACCGCTCAAGGGGCGATCGACGCCCATCCCCCGGCGCGTCGACCTCCCGGATCAGCTCACTGGCGAGCAGCCCTGCGACGTGCCGGTGGACGGTCGGTGCCGAGAGATCCAGGACTTGGGCCAACTGCGCGATGGTACGGGGACGCCGGTAGAGGCTGTTGAGGATCAACTCCTTGGCGCCGTCGTTGAGCTTGCGCTGCTGGGAGATAGCCACCCAGGGGTCCTCCGCGATGGGGGCGGCGGAGGCGCAGGCACACGCGAAACGGAGAACCTGGGCGCCGTCGCCCGGAGGGGAAAGCTGGTCAGTCATGCGGCATCGCTTTCTGCGAAGCGAGCCAGGAGCCGACGCTCAGCCGAAGATTAGCATTCATGCGAATACTAATCAACTCCGCAGGACGTGGTGAGTCCCAGACTCGCTCTCGTTAACGTGGGCTAAGCGGGCGGGCGTTGGACTCCCCCACGGCGGTGGCTTGTACTAGGCTGCGGCCTTCGCCTGCTCCCGCTAGCTCCGCCTCGCCCGCCGCACGCCGCATGCCATCGCCGGGTCATGACCGCACGCACAGCGTCCGGGCAGAAGGAGCGGACATCACCGAAGCGGCCCTTCGCAGCCGGACGCGCGTCCGCCCCGGTTGGCGCCGGGGCGGACATGCGGATGACAGGCGTTTCCGACAGAACTACGTCCTCTTAGGTCGAGGCGAGGTCGCCGTTGACGCCGTCGGGGAAGAAGCCACCACTGCTCACGCCAGTTTCAGGGGTGAGATACACGATCTGCAGCACTTGCTCCGGCGTGCGGGTAAAGGCGATGCCTCGCTCGTCGGACGGGACAAAGTTGGCGCGCCCTTCGACGGCGATGCCCTGTTCGATCTCCGGCATGCCGTTCAACTCGCCGCGGGCGGCGGTGACCGCGTTGGCGGCCTGCTGCGCGGTCGGGCCGGCCAGGAAGAGGAGCGAGCGCGCCATGCCCATGTGGTAGGCCTCGACGGCGAGGATCCCGGCGATGTCTCCTTGTTTGGTCTTGTCCTGAATCAGCGGCACGGCGCCTTTGTACCCCGTCACGCCCACGTCCTCGAAGAGCATTCCCCCGAGGAAGAAGTTGAGCTCGTCGGAGAAGGGATCGAAGTTGTCGCCGAACCCGGCCGCCTGACCCACGGCGGCGAAACCGCCTGCCAGGTCGATGGCCGGGCGGTCAACCGCCATGTCCCCCAGGCTCTCTCGGTAGTAGCGGACGTGGGCCAGCTCATTGGCGGCCAATTCCTCGGCAAACTGGCGGAAGGCCTCGGTGGCAAAGGGCACCGGGCTGCCGCCCGTAACTTCGCCCGGGTTGGCGCCGAAGTCGGCGGCGTCGATGCCTTCGCCGGTGGTGCCCCGCAGGTAATACTCCGTCTCCAGATATTCGAGGTTGAGCGCGAAGTTGAAGATCGCGTCGTCGTCGACCTGGGCCGCGGCCAGCCGCGTGATTGGCGCGCTAGCGGTGAGTGCCGCCGCGGTCCCGAGGGCAGCTACCCCCTTGATGATGTGGCGACGGTCGGTCATGAATGCCTGGCGGTTCATTGCTGTTCCTCCGTGATGGTGTATGCGATGCGTGTCACCTTCCCTCCGTTATCTTCGCGAGCGTGCAAGCCATCCTGGCGTACACGTGTCAATCTCGTTTCACCTCCGTTTCTAACTGCTCGACTGCCCACCACGCCCAAGGCGGGTCATCAACGTGCTCCGGCCACGGTGGCAGGGTTCCGTTCCGGGCAGATACGGGTCAGGGTGCTCCCGGTCGCGGTTCGGCTCGGGTTCTCCTGGTATCCGTCCCCCGCTCCGCCACCGCGCTGACCGCCTCGACCTGTTCTTTGGCGCGCGCCCAGCGGGTTCCGAGCGCCGGCAGCAGCCATCGGTCGAGTCCCCAGTACCCGGCCACGGTCCAGGCCAGGACGAGGAAGACACTCAGCGGGAAGAGGACCGGGTTGGTCGAGGCCGAGCCGGCGAGCATGTAGTTCCAGTTCATGAAGCCGCCGACGAAGGCCGCGATCCCGACCAACCCGCCCAGGATCAGGCCTAAAGCAACCAGGATTTCACCCCAGACGATGAGCTTGGCGAACCAGGTGTACCAGCCGTTGTAGAGCATGTACTGCAGGAAGTCGCGAAACCAGGCGTAGGTGATGGGAGGGCGCTCACCCTCCGGAACGACGACGGCTTGCTCCCAGAACCCGCGCAACGCCGCACCACTGTCCATCCACTCCGGATTAGAAACCTTGCGCGCGCCCTCGGTGAACCATTCGCGCCCGACAAAAAGCGCAACGGCAGCCAAAAGAGCGCGAAATAGACATTGCCCATAAGCAACCGCCAGCCGACCAGGTCGTTCACCTGCCCGGGCGTCAGGGTGTTTTCAACGCGCAACGGGATGCCGCCCTCGGGAATCCCTCGCGCTTGGTACCAGCCGGCCAGCACGATCACCAAGATGAAAACGTACGTGATCAGCGGTGAGGAAGGCCAGTCGTCGCCGTTCCACAACGGAGCGGTGAACAGGCCCTCGGCAAAGACCAGGCTGAGGACGATGAAAAGTGCCGCGCTGAATACCGTCAATGTCCACGTACGTTCGCGGGTCATCGTCACGCTCGTGGTTCGGTCCATAAACACCGCCTTTCGCCGACGGTGCGCGTCTGCCATCCAGAAATCACCAAGATGCACCGCCGTGCCCGGGCTCAAACGGTGCATAGAGCGTGCCATCATGCCGTATGTTCGAATGCCCCGGCAGCCGGGCCGCCGCTGACAATGAAGGAGGAAGAAATTATGGACGACTGCGGCATGAACATCGTGCCCCGCGAGGGCGTCAACCCCGAGGAGGGGATTCGCGAGTATGGCGACGTGCTCTTCGCCGATCCGGTGAACAACAAGTACCCGGTCGATACTCCGGAGCACATCAAGGCCGCCTGGAGTCTCAGTCATCTGCACTCGTCCGAGGACAAATACTCTCGCGTGGACATGGAGTGCATCGAACGTCGCATCCAGGAAGCGGCGGAATCGCAGGGAATCACGCTCGGGTCATAGGGCCGTGACGCCCGGACGAGCGGGCGATCAGGGAACAGGCATCGCCGGCCGCGACGCGATCCCGATGGCGGGAAATGCCACCACGTCGCCTCCGAACGGGAGCGCATCGCGGCGGGCGCCGGTCGCGTCCGTGCCGAGCGGCTTCGGTTGCTGCGCCTCGAAATACGGTATCGCCTCCGCTAGCGGCGGGATCTCGCCCGTGAGCTCGAACCTGATCACACCGACGGTCGGCGGCGGCAACTCCGCGACAGCGACGCCATTACCAGGCGTGCACTCTTTGCTGGCATGAAACTGGCGGCGCGCGGTCCAAATTGGTGGCTCCGAGTCGACGCACAGCGTCGACCGAAGGAGATCGTGTGCCCAACTCATGCCAACGACGTGCCCCGCTGACCCGCCGCGCCCTGCTCCGCGGCGCGGCGGGTGCGCTGACCACCACCGCGATCGCCAGGGGCGAAACCCTCCCTGCGCAAGAGCAGCTCCCGGGGACTCCCGCTCCCCTCGGGCCGGCTGTCCCGCCAGAGATCGCCCAGGCCGCGGACGACTGGCCAACGGCGCAGGGGAATCTGGCCGGACACCGGGCCTCCGGAAACTCCGCGATCTCCGTGGCCTCCGTCGATCGGCTCGAGATCGCCTGGCGCCTGCCATTGACGGCCGAAAGCGGTTATGGCGCGGCCACGGCAACCCCGATCGTGATCGGTGACACCGTCTACTTTCAGGACATGGAGAGCAATGTCCTCGCCATCGACCGCGAGCGCGGCGCGCCGCGCTGGCGGCGCGCGACTACGGGCGGCCGACAGCGGGCGGCAATGGCGTCGCCGTCGGGTACGGGCTCGTCTTCGGGGTGATCGGCATCGGGGCGGAGGTCTTCGCCCTGCGCGCCGACAGCGGCGACGAGGTTTGGCGAACGCAACTTTCGGCCAACCCGGGCGAGTTCCTGTTCATTCAACCGCTGGTCTACGACAACGTGGTCTACGTCGCGACGTCGCCCGGCGCGTACATCGGCGGGACGCGGGGTATTTTTTTCGCGCTCGACGCCGCCAGCGGAGCGGTGCTCTGGCAGTGGGACACCACGGTCGACAACCTGTGGGGGAATGCGCGGCTGAACGCCGGGGGAGGCGTCTGGTATTCGCCGTCGGTCGATGAGCGCGGGAACCTCTATTTCGGCACCGGAAACCCCGCGCCGTGGCCGGAACCCGATCCGTCGCAAAGCACCCGTCCGGGGCCGAATCTCTACACCAGCTCGATGGTGTCGCTCGATCCCATCCGTGGCGCACTGCGTTGGTTCGTGCAGGCCGTCGCGCACGACCAGCTCGACCACGACTTTCAGCTCACCCCGATGTTGGCCGATGTCGATATCGACGGGGAGACGCGACGGCTCGCCATTGGCGGCGGCAAGACGGGGACGGTCATCGCCGCCGACCGTGACAGCGGCGCGGTCATCTGGGAGGCGAGTGTCGGGGAGCATAACGCCTACGGGGACGGCGCCGAGATGCCAGCGCCCTCGGCCACGCCGGTGACGGTGGCGCCGGGGTTCTTCGGGGGCGTGCTGACGCCGATGGCGTTTGCCCAGGAGACAGTCTTCGTCCCCGTCATCAACCTGCCACTGGTCTACACCGACACCAGCTCCGAGTTCGATCTGGCTTCCGCTACGGGCGAAATGGTCGCCCTGCGCGCGAGCGGTGGCTCGGTGCGCTGGCGGACGGAGGTCGACACGTTTTTCAGTGGCGGGGCGACGGTGGCGAGCGATGTCGTCTTCGGCGCCGGGCTCGACGGCATGATCCGTGCGTTCGACTGCACTACAGGAGAGGAGCGCTGGCGGTTTCTGTCCGACGCCGGGGTGAATGCGGCGCCGGCGATCGCGGGCGACATGCTTTTCGTTCCCGCAGGGGCTGGCCTGATCGGCGGCCGAGGAGCGACAGCAAAACCAGAGTTGCTGGCGTTCCGGCTTGACCGCGCGGATTCGGGAGCCTCGCCGGTCGCGTCACCGGGTGCTTCGAGGGGCGGACTCGATACCACGACCGGCGCCTCTCCGCCGCAGGGGTAGCGGCGTTTTCGACTAGACCAGCCACCACGACGCATGTCCACCGCATGGGAGGAATTCCGCATGACGTTTTCTTCGGAGATGCATCTGCGCACGGCGACGGTGTCGCGACGCTATCTGCTTTTCAGGCTGACCGCCGCCACGAGCGCCGCCCTGCTGGCGCCGGTCCTGACCCCCGGCAGGCGATCCCTGGCCCAGACCCCGGTCGCGACGCCGGGCTCCGCCCTGCCAAGCACGCTCGCGGCCGACGCCTCGCCGGAGTTTCGCGCCGTGGCCGAGGCGCTGATGGCGGCGATGCAGACCACGGGAACGCCTGGCGCGGCGCTCGGCATCCTGGCCGATGGGCGGGAAGAGCACGCGTCCTTTGGATTCACAAGCATCGATGTCGGCGATCCGGTCACGGTCGACACGCTGTTACAGATCGGGTCGATCACCAAGCCGTTCACCGGCACGGCCGTGATGCGCCTGGTTGAAGATGGCACGCTCGACCTCGATGCGACGGTACGGACGTACCTCCCCGATTTCCAGCTCGAGGACGAGGATGTCGCGGAGCGGGTCACGGTGCGCCATCTGCTGTCGCACACCGGCGGCTGGTGGGGCGATCTCTTCGCGGACACCGGGGATGGCGACGGAGCCATCGAGGAATACGTGGCGCGTTGGTTTCCGGAGCTGCCCCAGCTTTCTCCGCTGGGGGAGTATTTCAGCTACAACAACGCCGGGTTCATTCTGCTCGGCCGGCTGATCGAAGACGTGACCGGCCAGGAGTATCGCGCGGCCATTGACGAATTGGTGCTAGGGCCTCTGGGCATGGTCGGCTCGGTCTTCGCGCCGGAGGAGGTGCTGGCGCGCCCGCACGCGTTGGGGCACTTTGCCGAGGAGGGTGTCACCCAGATCCAGGAGCCGCTTTTCTTGCCTCGCTCCACCGATCCGGCGGGGGGGCTCTGGTCCACGACGCAGGAACTGCTTCGCTTCGCGCGCTTCCACATGGGCGACGGCACCGCCGACGGGGCACGGATCCTTTCCCCGGAAACGCTGGAGATGATGCAGACGCCGCAGCAATCCATCGTTGGCGATCCGATCTCTGTGCTGGGGTTGCCCTGGTTCATCGTCGATCTGCCGGGTCAGCGGTTTGTCCTGCACGACGGGGGCACCTTTGGCCAGCACGCCCAACTCTGGCTGGCGCCGGATCAAGACTTTGCCGTGGCGCTGCTCGTCAATGCCATGCCCGCCGGGGCCATGGTGGCACAGGCAGCCCTGGCCGAGGTCTTGAACCAGTACTTCGGAATTGGTCCCGAGGCTGCCCAGATGGCAACCCCGGTGGCCACCCCGGTTGCTTCACCCCCTCCTGCCGCGCCGTCTCCTGACGATCTGGCGCAATACACGGGGAGCTACGCGACGCCGGATGCCACCTACCACCTCGACGTGGTGGACGGGTCTCTCGTCCTGTCGTATGAACTGCACCCGCTTCCGGCGCAGGTCCAACCCACGCTCATCCCCGACGTGCCGCCGGAAGTTCCGGTCCAGTTCGTCGCCGAGGATGTGGCGCTGGTGACCATTGCGGGGTTGCCGCTGCTGCTCGTCTTCGTGCGCAATGACGACGGGGCGATCGGCTGGATCTCTGCTGGCTTGCGCCTCGTTCCGAAGGTGGCGGCGTGAACGGGGATCGGCGCGGTGTCGGCATCGCCATGGGGATTGCCATCGGCGTGGCGATCGGGGTGGCTCAGGACAATATTGCGGTTGGTATCGCGGTCGGATTGGCCATCGGGGTTGGTCTGGGTGAATTGCTCGCCCGCAACTCGTCGGGCACCTGACAAGCAGGAGGTTCAGACGCTGACCAGTAGCACGCCAGAGACGGCCAGCGCAGCACCAATGGCCTGAATGCGGGTCAGCCGCTCACCGAGAAAGACAACCCCGAGCAGGATCATTACCACCGGGTAGAGGCCGACCAGGGCGGTGACGATGCCGTAGGAGTCGGTCATGGCCCCGAGGCTGACGAGCACCAGCGACATCTGGTCGATGATGCCGGCGCCCGCAATGATGACGCCCTGCCGCCCCGGCCAGGAGACGCGTCGCGGTCCGGCGAGGACCAGGGCTGCCTGCACGCCAAAGGCGGTGACCCGCGCCGCGCCGGCCGTCCAGAGGGTGCCCCAGCCGCTGGCCTGCGGGGCGAGGTCGATGAGGATGAAAAAGGCGCCGAAGGCGACGGCGGCGAAGATGGCGAGGGTGGTCGCGCGCCGGTCGCCGGCCACACCGGTGTCGGTGGGATCGCCGACGACCGGGGCCGGTTGCAACGAGGCCAGCACCACGCCGACGATGATGGAGACGATGCCGGCGGCGGCCAGCGGAGCGACGGTCTCGCCGGTGACCAAGGCGAAGACGACGGGAAAGACGACGGAGCAGGCGGTGATGGGGCCGACGAGGGAGATTGCGCCGTAGCTCATGGCCCGGTAGAGCAACGCCAGCCCGACCCCGGTGCCGAGCCCCGCCGCCAGCCCCCAGGGGATTTGTCCCGGCGTCATCTCCGGCCGCAGGAGCAGCAGCAAGACCACGGCCATGATGAGCGCGCTGGCCTGCGACCAGAAGCCGACCAGCAGCGACGAGACGCGGCGGGAGGCGAGTCCAGCGGCGAAATCGGCGACGCCGATGCAGGCGGCGGCGCCGAGACCGAGGGCGATGGGGAGCATCTAGTGGCCGCCAGGTCGCGTCATGCTGAGGCACGAGGCATCTCGGCGCTCAGGGCGCGTTCGTCCATGGAGCACGAGATGCTTCGCCTGCGGGCACAGCATGACACCCCTTGGACACGTCGCCCTAAACACTGACTAGACACTGACCAGCAGCACTCCTGCCATGGCCAGCACGGCGCCGCTGGTCTGGATGCGGGTCAGGCGCTCGCGTAGGGCCACGACGCCGAGGAGCATGGCTACCACGGGGTAGAGGCCGACGAGGGCGGTGACGATGCCGTAGGAGTCGGTCGTGGAGCCGAAGTTGATCAGGATCAGCGAGAGCAGGTCGAGCGTGCCCGCCAGGACCACGGCCGGGGCGTAGCGACCGGGACTTGTCAGACGGCGTGGGCCAAGCAATACGAGGAGGAGTTGCACGCTGAAACCGCTGCAACGCACGGCGGCGGCCGTCCACAACGTGCCCCAGCCGGTTGCGGAGGGCGCCAAATCGATCAGGATGAAGAAGGCGCCAAAGGCTATCGCGGCGAGGACGGCGAGGCCGATCGCGCGGCGATCCCCGGCGGGTCCGGTATCGGTGGGGTCGCCCGGCACCGGCGCTGGTTGTAGCGAGGCCAACACGATGCCGCCGATGATGGCCACGATGCCGGCGGTGGCCAGGGGCGTCGGGTTCTCGCCGGACGCCACCGAGTAGAGAACCGGGAAAATGATGGCGCAGGCGGTGATCGGCGACAACAGCGAGATGGCGCCGGCGGCCATGGCCCGGTAGAAGAGCACCATGCCACCGCCCCCGGCCAGCCCCGCGATCAGCCCCCACGGGATTTGACCGGCGATCAATGGAGGCCGCAAAAGCAGGAGGAGAAGGGAGCAGAGGACCATGCCGGTCGCCTGCGCCCAGAACCCGACGATAAGGGGCGTCAAGCGGCGCGAAGCCAGCCCAGCCGCGATGTTCGAGACGCCTATCGACAGGGCCGCGCTGAGTCCGAGGGCGACAGGCAGCATCTAGCGCACCCGCCACAGGAGCGGGAGCGCCGCGCGCGATACTGAACACCGGGGGAAGGGATCGTCGCTCAGGATTCGACCCCCACCGGCGCGGACGACTCGGCGTGGGTGAGGCGGCCCATCTGGGCCAGGGCGTCCCGGATCTCCCGGATCGTCTGGTCGTAGTGGTTTTCGGAGAGGGCGCGCACATCCCAGGCCATCAGATCCATGTAGGGGCGCAGCAACGAGGTGAGCTCACGCAAATCTTCGGTCTCGACGATGAGGAAGCCCGCGCCGCCGCCGGCCAGGTCGTACCAGCCGCGGATCAGCTCGGGGGCGTTGGCCCCGCGCTCGTGCTGGACGATGACCCGCTCCCAGACTTCCTCGGGCTTTGTCTTGGGGAACCAGGTGTAGGCGCAATAGAAGAGCATGCCCATCCTCCTCCCGGCGCGAGGCGGTCGCGACGGTACGGGCATGGTATGAGAGGTTGCCGCCGCGCGCCAGCCCTGGGTTTGCGCGGCCGGGTCGGCGTCATCGCGGCCGGCGCCCGCCGACGGTAAAACCAAATCCCGCCGCGAAGAAGCGCCCCGCCCGGCTGGCGGATTCCAGGTCGGCAAGCCATGAGGTTGCCTCGGCTGCCGAGATCGCGCCCATGGCCCGCGCCCGCTCCAGGGTTGGCCCGATCCACATCACATCCTGCGCATGGCGGAGATCGGTCATCAAGATCGGGACCGGCGCCACCTCGATGTCCTGAAAATCGTGCTCGCCGAACAGGGCATACAGGTGACGTCCGAGGCGGCCATTGCGCGCGCCACCAGTGGCATAGACGGTGAGAATGCGGCGGGTCAACTCCTGGTCGGGGTGATCGATGATAAACGTATCGAAGTCCGGTTCGCTGACTACCACGCGGCCGCCCGGGCGCACCACGCGCGCCAGCTCGCTCAGCGCCCGGCCGGGGTCGTCGAGGTGGTGCAGCACGCGGTCGGCGCGGGCGGCAGCGAAGGCGCCGTCGGGGAAATCGAGCCGATTGATGTCTCCCACCTGAAACTCCACCGGCGCATCCAGTCCCTCTGCGCGGGCCTTGGCCTGGGCCACCATCGTCTCGCTGATGTCGATTCCGGTGGCCTTCCCGGTGGGCCCCACCATGTGGGCCAATACCCGCGCGTCGTCTCCGGCGCCGCGGCCGACGTCAAGGTCGTGATCGCCCGGGCGCAGCTCGAGGAAGGCGTACGCCTGCTGTTTGTAAGCCTGGATCGCCACCTGGGAATTCACCCGGTCCTGGTGCGAGACAAGAACTTTGGGCTGTGCCGTGGCGTCGATGTTCGCGAAACCGGAGTTGAACACCGATTCGGCGTCGCGCTGATTCATCGTGAGGCTCCCTCGCGATCGCGACTCATTCCAGGTCAGTGCGAGCGACGAACGATGGGCGGGAAGATCAGGTCCAATAGACTTGGCGCGCTCGTTCGATACATCCCTGAGCCCACACCTACCTGGGCTCCTCGATGGCGGATTCAGCCGCACAGACCCGCCAACTTAGTGCCTGATCCGACAACCCCGTGGGGCATGCGGTCGTCGGAATCGGCACTATTCAAGCCCGGCCAGACCCGAGATGATGAGATACCCGGCCCCCAGATCCTGCGGGCTATCGGGCAACTCGGGTGGCGCGGTCCCCAGCCAGAACGGGGTGTCGTCGCCGGAGAGCGGTTCGCCCTGGTAGGTGACGGCACCGGGGTCGGAACCGAGCGATCCGGAAACCAGCCGCAGCGCCCAGATGGCGCCGGTGGCGCTATCGCCGCCCGACAGCGACAGCAGCACCGCGGAAGGCGGCTCGTCCGCGGCCGCAAGGGCGGAGAGAACGATTTCCGTGGAGGCGACACCCGCTGAACCACCCGTGGGATCGAGGACGAAGAACCCGCGGTCGGCGGCGTCCCAGAGGATGACGGTGTAGGGCAAGACTCCTACGTCGCCCTGGGTCGGGAACAAGTTGCCCTGGCCGAAACTCTGCACGAGAAGCGTGCCGGCTGACATGGCAGTAGCTTCGGGCGTTGCCTGGGCCGCGACGCCCAGATGGAACGAGAGCGTTCCCAATGCAGCCGCCAGCGCGCTGCCGCCAAGGGCAGCCCGACGTGAACTTGTCCGGCTCAACGCGACAGGTGGATGGTTTGTAGCCGTCATGGGTCTGCTCCCTTTCGGTCAGGTTCGAACCGGGCGATCGCTCCGCATTTCCGTCAGGCCGCCGCATTGTAGCGGCTGGCGTTGCGCCTCAGGACGGCCAACGACTTGCCTCTCCCGCCGCGAATACGTGGCCCTGATAGACCCACTCGTCCCAGATCGCTTCCGAACCCGCGGACGTGTGCCGAATCCTGGCACGGCTTCTGCTTTTCGTCGTGCCAGAGACGGTAATGGTTCGTAGCGAGGTGCGAGATGCCGCAGCCCAAGGGGGTCGGGTCGCTCGAAATCGGGCAGGATCTCGACTTTCAGCGCAAGGAATGGCAGGCGCAGCGAATCGGGTGGGTGGTGATGGCGCTGATCGCGCTGGCGGCGCTGGTCGGCCTGACGGGAAACGGCGTGCTGGCCCGGGCGACCGCCGGTGACCCCGCGGACCCGTTGCGGCTCGAGTACGCGCGGTTCGACCGCATGGAATCGCCCTCGACCCTCGAGGTCCAGATTGCCGGGGATGCGGTCGAGGGTGAGCAGATCGACGTGTTGATCGACCGGGACTATATCCAAGGCGTCCTGATCGAGAGGGTCGTTCCCGAGCCCCAGGAGGTGCGCAGCGCGGCGGACGGCCTGCTCTATGTCTTCGCCGTCGATGAGCCGGGGCAGCCGGTCACCGTCTCCTTCGAGCTGCGGCACACCAGCTTCGGCGCCAAGTCGGGCCAGATCGCGCTGGCGGAAGGGCCGGCGCTCGAGTTCGGCCAACTCGTCTATCCGTAGGTCGCGCCGTCGCATCGGCGGCAGGCATTCCGGCGGAGGAAAGCATGGACTCCGTTGTTCGCGCGCTCGCCATCTACGCCATCCTGTTGATCATCTTCCGTATCAGCGGCAAGCGCTCCCTGGCGCAGATCACGACGTTCGATTTCGTGCTGCTGCTAGTCATTGGCGAGGCGACCCAGCAGGCGCTGCTCGGGGACGATTTCTCGATGACCAACGCCTTCATCGTCATCCTCACCCTGCTCGGGCTCGATATCGCGCTGTCGTTGCTGAAGCAGCGCTCGCCCAAGATCGAGCTACTGCTCGACGATACCCCGCTCATCATCGTGGAGAACGGTCGGCCGCTCAAGGAGCGGATGGACAAGGCGCGGATCGACGAGTCGGATGTGCTAACGGCGGCGCGCGAGCTGCAAGGGCTGGAGCGAATGGACCAGATCAAGTACGCGGTTCTGGAGCGCAGCGGCGGCGTCTCCGTCATTCCCAAACCGGGGGAAACCGGGTGACTGACTGTGCCTCCTTGGCACGAATCTTGCGTTTCCCACCCCGGAGCCCCGCAAGGTTCTGGCAAAGGGATGGATTCGGTGACCTACATCAGAAAACGGCCCTGGCGACCGCGCCGCGCGTGGTTCGGCAATCGCGAGGGGTCGCGGCGGCGCGGATTTCGGCAAGACGAACTCTGCCCAGCTACAGACGCACTGCACGACGATATCGACGTTGTCATCGAGGTTGGGGCGGAGGCGGCGCCGGTGGACGATGTCGTGCTGGCAGAGACCGTAACCCACTTAGCGGTGCAGAGCGCGGCCCCAGCACGGGTCGACGTCAGCGGCTTGCTGGCGATCGAGGCCATCGCGCCCAAGCCCGTCTCGCTTGCTCACGGAGACACTACGGTTCTCAACGCCGATTGGCACGCGCACGGCAGAGGTGACGGCGAGGCGTCCCTATTGGCCCGGCACTCCGCGTAAGGCAGGGTCGGGCGCAACGCCGTCCGGATTGCCCCGACAGGATCCCGCTTGTCCGCAATGGAGCCCGACGACCCGAAAGCCGCGGCGCGGGCCGCCGGGCTGCGCTACACCCCGGACGATGGCCCCGGCATCACCCGGCGCCGCGCCGGCACGGGGTGGAGCTACCGCGACCAGGACGGCGTGATCATCCGCGACCCGGAGCAACTCGAGCGCATCCGTGGCATCGTCATCCCGCCCGCCTGGACCGACGTCTGGATCAACCCCAACGCCCGCGGTCATATCCAGGCCACCGGGCGCGACGCCCGCGGCCGCAAGCAGTACCGCTACCATCCGACGTGGCGCGCCAGCCGGGACGATACCAAGTTCTCGCGCATGGTCGCCTTCGGTACGGCGCTGCCGGGCATCCGGGAGCGCGTTGGCGCGGATCTCGGCCAGCCGGGTCTGTCCCGGCAGAAGACCGTCGCCGTCGTCGTGCGCCTGCTCGACGAGTCGCTGATCCGGGTCGGCAACGCAGAGTACGCTCGTGACAACGCGTCCTACGGGTTGACCACCATGCGCAACAAACACGTCGACGTCGATGGCACGACGATGCACTTCACCTTTCGCGGCAAGGGCGGCAAGCTGCACGAGGTCGACGTGCGCGACCGGCGCGTGGCGCGCACGGTCAAGCGGCTACAGGATCTCCCCGGCCAGCACTTGTTTCAGTACCTGGACGAAGAGGGGGAAGCGCAGGCGATCGACTCCGAGGACGTCAACGCCTATCTGCACGAGATCGCGGGGGAGGGGTTCACCGCCAAGGATTTCCGAACCTGGGCCGGCACCGTGCTGACCGCGCGATGCCTGCGCGACCTCGGTCCGTTCGAAACCGAGACGGCTATGAATGCCAACATCGTCGCGGCGGTCGATACGGTGGCGGCGCGCCTGGGCAACACGCGCGCCGTCTGCCGCGCCGCTTACATTCACCCCGCCATTCTTCTGGGCTACGAACAGGGTGAACTCTGCCGCTTCACGTGCGATGACGATTTTCCCGGTCTGGATGCCGACGAACAGTGGGCGCTGGGGTTCCTGAAAGCCACCGAGGGTGACGGGGTGACGGAGTGACGGGGTTCCTGCGCGATGCGCGAACGACGTGATCGTCATCCACACCCTGACACCCTGACACCCTGTCACCTTCGTTTTCGCAACTTCACCGGCGGCAGCTCGCTTTGCTGCTGGAAATGGCGGGCGACGCGCAAGGAGAGCCCGAGCAGGACGAAGAGAATGATGACCGAGAGGGCCAAGTCGATGCTGGAGACGACCGACAGCGACGAGGGGACCAGGACCGAGCGCACGCCCCAGATGCCCAGGATGAGGCTGCCGACGCCGATGAGCAGATCGCTCATGGTGCGCAGGGCCACCGCCATGGTCGCCGAGACGGCGATCAGCGCGATCAGCAGCACGGCCAGGATCTCCTGGTGGGCTGGGCGCTCGAAGCGCAACTGCTGCACGCCCAGGAACTCCTGCGGATCGGTCGGGGTGGACACCCGTGCCGGATCGATTTCGGCCGGCGGAACCATCAGGTAGTCACGCAACTGGTTTTGCGTGGTGATGACCGCGCGCTCGCTGAGCATTTCCACCATCAACGGCTGTGTATCACCATCCTGAACGACCGACCCGGTCAGCCCCAGCCAGAGGAGATAGTCATCAAACGGGTACTGGCTGGGTTGCCCGCGAATCGGGAGTTGGACGGTCTGGCTGAAGATCGGTTCATCGGGCTTGAGAATCAGCGGCGCCGAGGGCGGCAGCGCGCGGCGCACGTCGGCGTCGTCATCGAGGGAGACCAGGGTGAAGTTGATGGTGGCGCAGGCATCCGGGCAGATGCGGTGGCCGGAGATGGCGAGGGTGATGCTCCCTTGCTCTTCGTTGAGGTCGATGGCGGCGATGTTGAAGAAATTCACCGCGTCGGTTTCCGCCTCGCTGGCGGGTCCGGTCAGGGGTTGGCCGCTGGGGAAGGCGTAGAGGGTGCGCGCCTGCCCATCGGTGAGCAAAATGCTCATGCTGCGAAACGCCACCGGCAGGGCGATGACCACGGCGGCCAGCAGCAACACCGCCTGCAGCAGACCGAGCCGGGGCCAGAGGTGTGCCCGTGGCCCCGGCCTCGGAGGCGGCGCTACGGGTTCCGGGTCATCGCTCATGCAGACATCCCCTCGGGGCGGGACGGCGTTGGAGTATACGGGGTGACGGGGTGACGGGGTGACGGGGTGCGGGTGTCGGTGTTACGGATGGGCAGTACGGATTCCAGTTGATGGCTTCCGCCGCCGAACGCCCCTCAACCCAACCGCCGCCCAGAGGGCACCGGGCTACCGCGGTGGGAGAGGGGCTTGTTGACGCCGTAACGGGGCGCGAGGACCAGCCCAACTCCCCGAGGGGAGCAAGGGCCGGGCGCGAGGCTCAGGTGCCGATCTTATTCTACCGGCGCGGACTCCGTGTCTTGCTCCTCCTCCACGGGCGCGGCGGGCACCTCCTCAACAGGAAGCGTTGCCTCCGGCGCGGGTGCTTCCGCTGCCGGCACCGATTCCGCGGCCACTGTCTCTTCGGCCGGGACCGTCGGCAGACCCGGGACCTCGGGGACCTCCGGCACCGGCGGGTTGGTCGGCACCACCGGGACGGTCGGTTCGGGGGTCGGGGTCTCGGCAGCGGGGACAGTGGCCGTGGGCACGGCGGTTTCGTCCACTGATGGCGTTTCGACCGGTGGTGTTTCGACCGCAGGCGGCGTGCCGTCGGCGGGAACAGTCGGATCGGTGGGCAGGGTCGGTTCCGGAGTCGGCTCGACGCCCGGCGTTCCCGCGGGGGCGGGCACGGTGGCGGTCGCATCGGCGCCGCCAGTCACCGGGGCGCCGCCTGTGTCGCCCGTACCCTGTTGCTGGGACTGGCCGCCGCGGCCACCACCACCGCCACCGCCACCTTGCGCCTGGCGGGCGGCCTGCCGCGCCGCGCGCCGCGCGCCACGATCCGACTGGCCCTGGCCGCCTGACGAAGCATTGCCCTGACGGCCGCCGCCTCCGCCACCGGCGCGTTCGCGCGGTTCGCGTTGACGCTCCGTCCGCTCCGCGCGGTCGCCGCGTTCTCGTTCCTCTGCCTCTTCGTCGATTGACGCCACCACGAACGTCGCCGGCGCATCGGTGGCGGCGCGGACCTGCACCTCACCGGCGAGCAGGGCAAACTGCCCCGCGGCGAGATCGACGACCTGTTCGCCTGCCTGCAACTGGGCCGTGCCGTCCGTGGTCAGGTAGAACACCGGCGCTCCGGAGCCCGAGACCGGGATGGTGGCCTCGTCCTGGCCGCTCAGCGTGTTGCGGACCAATGCCATCTCGAACGAGGCGGCCGCCTGCTCCTCGCCTTCCGGCGTCGGCGTGGCTGCAGATGGGGCCGCGCCCGCAGGAGCCGGGAAGGGCTCTCCCACGACGACGCCGGTCTCCTCGCCGGCATCAGCTTCGGTTGCGGATTCGGCGTCCCGCCGCGAAACGAGGGCAACCTCAACGAGACTCGCCGCGTCAGCCCCCACGCTCGCCAGCGAGCCGGATTTGCGATCTGGGAGGAAAGCGGCCTCGCCCGTGGTGAGCTCGGTCGGGGTCTCGTCGTCTTCGGCGCGCAGGGCGACCGTGCCCTCTTCGACCAGGATGAAACCGAGCGGGAACTCCTCCACCGCGACGCCCTCGCCGCTCGGCACGTCGACCTGGCGAATCGTCCAGACGATCTCGCCGCGGGGCAACCGTGCGCGCCCGTCGGCGATTACCTCGCCGGCACCCGTCTCATCCGCGTTCTCCTCCTGCGTGGGCGGGACGAGCGCGGGGATGGCCCAGGCGGCGGCCGGGACCGACGCGACGACCAGCACCACCGCGAGCGAGACCAGCAGCGCTCGCCAGCGCGGATCTTGCTGCCGATTGCCACCCGGCGCTGCTCCCGTTCGAGATTCTGGCATCAGGACAACTCCTTCATCAGACCCATTGCTCGTTGGTCCCGGCATCGCATCGGCGTTCGGGACGATTGCGGCAAAAGCCGTGCCATTCGTCATCACGACCGCCCGGCCGCTATAGTCGCGACCAAGAGTACTGCCCGCACGCACCGGGCCACGAGGAGCGCACCGACCCTGCACCTGCACGCGCCGCACGCCCCAATGACCCGCGACACGTCCCCGCCAACCGGGGGGCGCGGCGACGAACCGATCATCGCCGCCCGCGACGTGGTGAAGCGCTACGGAGGGACGACCGCCGTGGCCGGGCTCGACCTCGTCGTCTGGCCGGGCGAAATCTTCGGCATCCTCGGCCCGAACGGGGCCGGTAAAACGACGACGCTCGAGATGCTGGAGGGGTTACGCGCCCCGGACAGCGGGACGATGCAGGTGGCGGGGTTCGATCCGGTGCGCGAGCCGGAGCGGGTACACCAGGTTATGGGGGTGCAGTTGCAGACGACGGCGCTGTTCGACTACCTCACCTGCGCCGAGATTCTGAGGCTGTTTGCCTCGCTCTACCGAGCCGATGCCTCCTCGGAGCGGGTCGAATCGCTGCTGGCCCTGGTCGGGCTGGTGGAGAAAGGAGGCTCTCGCATCAACACCCTCTCCGGGGGTCAGCAGCAGCGGCTGGCGGTGGCGCTGGCCCTGGTCAACACCCCGCGCATCGTCTTCTTCGACGAGCCGACCACCGGGCTGGACCCTGCCGCGCGGCGGACCCTGTGGCAGACGATCCGCGACATTCGCGATGCCGGCGCCACCGTGGTACTGACCACCCACTACATGGAGGAGGCCGAGCAACTCTGCGACCGCATCGCCATCATGGACCGGGGGCGGGTAGTGGCCTGCGACACGCCGCGGGAGCTGATCCTCGATCTGGGGGCGGATGCGTCGGTGCGGGCGGTGGTGGAAGGAGGGGAGTTCGCCCTGGCGCGGTTGGAAGCACTCACCGGGGTTGTCTCTGCTGAGGTCCAGGCTCGGGATGGCCGGGACGCGATCGCACTGCGCACCACTGACGCCCAGGCCACGTTGATCGACCTGCTCGGCCTGGCCAGCCGCCAGAACGCTACCCTGTCAGGGCTCAGCACCGCCCAAGCCACCCTGGAAGATGTCTTTCTGGCGCGCACGGGGCATCGCTACGACGGCGACGATGTGGCTGATTGACATGACGCCCCTGTTCGCCATGGTCCGCGCCAATGTGCTGATGAGTCTGCGCAACCGCGCGGCGCTCTTCTGGAATCTGGCGTTTCCGGCGTTGTTCATCGCGATTTTTGGCGTCATCTTCGGCCGGGGCCAGAGCGTCGAGTTCGATGTCGGGGTGGCGGGTCCGGAGTCAGCGTATCGGGAGGGGGTCGTCGCCGCGCTGCGGGAGAACCCGAGCTTTAGCGTTGCCGAGGGGGAGGAGGCGGACGAGCTGCGGGCGTTGGAGGATGGCAACCGCGGGGTGGTGGCCGTGTTCGGGGCGGACCAGAACGCACAGGGCTTCCCCACGGTGGTGCTCTATTACAACGCGACGGTGGGCCCGACCGCGCAAATCGCGGTCGGGGCGGTGCGGCAGACGCTGCTCGACGTGGCGGGGGGGCCGCCGCCGCTGGCCATCGAGCAGCGGCCGGTGACGGCGCAAGAAGTGTCGTTCATGGATGTATTCGCCCCCGGCATCCTGGCCATGAGCCTGATGAACTCCGGGGTGATCGGGCTGGCCACGGCGTTTGTCACGTACCGCGAGCGGGGCATACTGCGGCGTATTCGGGTGACGCCGTTTCCGCTGACCTCGTTCATCCTGGCGCGGGTGCTGTCGCAGTTGCTGATCGCTGGCTTGCAGGCGGTGACTCTCATAGGGATGGCGTGGGGACTGTTCGGGCTGCATCTGCGCGGGAATCTGCTCGTCGTGCTGGTGGCAATCATCGCCGGTGCGTTGGCGTTTCTCGCGATCGGGTTTGCCATCTCCGGGATTGCGCCCAATGCCGAGACCGCCGCCAGCTACGCCAATCTGGTGACGTTCCCCATGATGTTCCTGTCGGGGATTTTCTTCAGCATGGAGAACGCCCCGGTCTGGCTGCAACCGATCACGCGGGTGTTGCCGCTGACGTACCTGGTCGACGCGTTGCGCGAGGCGATGACGTTCGGCAACGGGCTGGCGGCCATCTGGACCGATCTGCTGGCACTGCTAGCGACGTTCGTCATCGCCATGGTGATCGCGGTGCGTTTTTTCCGCTGGGACAGCCGTCCGGCGTAAGCCAGTCCAAGTTGCGTCATGAAGTGAGTGATCGGCGCCCCACCCTCACCCCCCTGCCCCGCCGCCCAAAGGCCACCCGGCCCGTCGACCCGGCTGACAAGGGAAGGTATCGTGTCCTCGGCGGCTAGCCCTCTCCCCAACGACCCTCACCCCAACCGCCGCCCAGAGGGCACCCGGCCCATTGCGATGGCTGAGAGGGGCTTGTTGGCCTCGCGCGACGTTGCCATAGCCCAATTCCTCCCCCTGTCAGGTCGAGCCGGGAGAGGGGGAGTATGTCCCGCGCCCGCGGTGCGCTCCCCGCGCCGTTGTCCCAGGGGAGAGGAGCCGGGAATGAGGGGGCGTTGTCGGGGCGAGATCGGTTCCGGGATGGAACTACCAATCCATTCGCCACTTGACAGCACCAATGTTGGGCGTACGATGCGCACGCCACCGGACCCCGGTGCAGATTCGACCGGTGCCAGGTCCGCGGCGCATGCGTTCCCAGCCTGGGCTGGGAGGGGAGGTCATCATGGCCCGGAATAGCGCGCTCCTCGCCGTTGCCGCCACGCTTGCCCTGCTGCTCGCGGGCTACTTCACCAGCGTGCGCGGCGGTGTGCCCGCGGCGGCGCAGGAGACGCTGGTCTTGATCGAGCACGTCACGGATGAACAGGTGGTCGACCTCAGCGACGAGGGCGACTCGGTGGGCGACACGCTGGTTTTCAGTAACGAGTTGTACGACGATCAGAACGTCAATCTGGTCGGGCGCAGCCATGGGTCGTGCATGCGCACCGTGGTGGGCGAATCGTGGGACTGCACGTTCACGAACACGCTGGAGCACGGCTCGTTGGTGGTGACCGGGCCGTTTTACGACGACGGTACGGGGGCCTTCGCCATCACCGGGGGGACCGGGGATTACGCCGGGGCCAGCGGGCAGATGAGCCTGACGGCGGCGAAGAGCAGCACGGCCGAGAGTCCGCAGTGGGAGTTTGCGTTCGAGATTGGATGAGGCGTCGGGAGCGTCGACCGGGTTGTAGGGGCGCCGCTTGCTGCGCCCGTCGGCCGCAGGCCGACAAGATGCGGCCGCAACCGGTTGTGGCCCTCCGGGCCACGGGCGCAGCAAGCGGCGCCCCTACGGGCGTTGGGGCATGGGGCCGGGTTGCCATGGGCATCCGGTTAGAACCGGCCTCAGCCGCTAGCGCCCGGGGTGCCAACGGTCGGGGTGGTGTCCGATTGACCGTTCGCGCCGGGCGTGCCGGTCTGGGCACCGCCAGGGGTCCCCCCACCGCCGGGGTTGGTGCCGCCGCCCCCCGGACTGCCTGGGTTGCTCGTTCCGGACGAACCGCTGGAGCCGTTCGATCCGCCGCTGCCTGGGAGCCCTGGGATGCTGGTCCCGCCATGCCCGGCGCTGCCACCGGAGCCGCCCGTGGCCGAGCTGGACGAGTGGCGGCCTTTGCCTTTGCGGCCGCGCCGCCGCCGGGCTTCGGTCCCTGCGGAATCGGCAGCAATACCCAGCAGGGCGACGAGACTGGATGACGCGGCAACGACGAGGCCGCGCCGGGTGATGCTCGGCGCGGCGGATGGCCGCGGGTTGGGTTGGTGCGTGCGGGTGCTCATCGTGGTGTTCCTTGTCTGGCGCGGGTCACGGCATCGTGGCCGCGCGGTCAATCAACGATCTCGCAATTCGTGAAGCCGGGGTCGCAGTTGACGATGACATTGCCACCGGCGCCGCCGGCGCCGCCCGGTCCACCCTGGCCAACGCTGACGGCGTTGCTCTGGTTGTTGTTGCGATTCTTGCTCTTACGGCCGCGTCGTCTGGCGTCGGTCATGTCACTGGTGGCGACAACGCCCATAGTCCCCAGCAACGCCGCCGCCGTGGCCGCGATGACGGCGCGGCGCGAGTTGCCTGGCCGTGTGCGCTGACTCTGCTCGATGTCCGCGTCGCACGCGTCCATGTCGGTGATCCCCCCCATCCCGATGCCCCTGCGCCCGATTTCGGTTGTCCCCGTTTCTCCCTGGTGCGGACTATGACAGGTCCTGGCCGCGAGGTCTAGCCCGATGTGCCGGATTCGCCCGCCTGGCTGCCCGATTGGCCGGGTTCGCCCGCTTGGCTGGAGCCAGCGTCGCCTGATTGGCCCGGCTCGCCGGGCGTGCCGACACCGCTCTGGCTGGTGCTGCTGCCGTTGCTCGTCCCCGATTGCCCGCCCTGTCCCGCCTGGCCACTGGAGCCGGAGCTGCCCTGGCTCGCGCCGCTCTGGCTGGTTCCGCCCAGCCCCGCTGAGCCGCTGCTGCCCTGGCTGGAGCCGCTGGCGCCGCTGCCGCCCTGGCCGGTGCTGCTTTGGCTCGTGCCTGCGGTGCCGGTGCTGCTCTGGGACGAGCCGCTCTGGCTCGTGCCGCTGGCCCCGGTGCTGCTTTGGCTCTCACCAGGTTGACCGGTGGCTCCGGCCTCGCCCGTGCCGCTGTCACCGGTGCTGGTCTGGCTGGCGCCCGGTGCGCCGGTTGCGCCCGGCTCGCCACCTTCACCGGAGCCGCTCTGGACGACGGTGCTGACTTCGCCTTGGCCGCCGGTCCCCGCCTGGCCCGCGCCGCTTGGCGTCCCTTGACCGCCTTCGCCGGCGCCGCCCTGGCCGTCCGTTCCGGGAGCGCCGTCCTGACCGACGCCGCTCGTGCCCGCCGCGCCGGCGGCTCCGCTCTCCCCGTCGCTGCTTCCGCCCGCGCCCGCCGCTCCGGCCGATCCGCCCTCGCCGGCAGCGCTCGATCCACCGGAGCCACCGGACCCAGGCGTGCTGGAGCCGCTGGCACCGCCTTCGCCGGCGCCGCTGGTTCCGGATTGACCGGTAGGGCCTCCGTCACCGGAGGTGCCGTCCTGCCCGGCGTTGCTTGAGCCGGTCTCGCCCGCGGTGAGGGAGGCCTCACCGTTCGCCTCGGACTTGCCCGCGTCATCGCCGGTTCCGGTGGCGTTGGCGTTGCTCTCTTTGCGATTCCGGTCCCGGTCGCGACGGCGGCGATTGCGGCCCTTGGCCGCCTGAGTGGACGATGGCTCGCCGGTCACCGTGGCCCCGATGGCCCCGACGAGGGCGGCGGCGGTGCCGGCGATGATGCCGCGTCGGGTCGTGCCGCGCTGCGCTGTGTCGTCCGCGTGCTGCTCATCCATGGTTACGCCCCCTTGCTCCTGCGCTGTCCGGGCCATGGCCGGCTACCCAGCGCCTGTCACCCCAGCCGCGCTACGGCTCGCCATCCTCGCCGGGTTCCCCAGGCTGGCCGGGGATGCTGATACTGTTTTCCTGGCTTCGATTGTGGTTGCGGTTGCGGTGCCGCTTGCGAACGCGGCGCGCCTCGGCATCCTCGATGAGGAACCCGGCGGCGGAACCCGCGGCGAGCAGGAGCCCGGCCGCGCCGGCGATCAGCGCGCGGCGCGTGGGACGGCGCGGCAGCCGCGGGGTGGCAAGTCGATCCGGATAGCGGTTGTCCATCGTGCTGCTCCCTCCCTCCACCACGAGGGGTGTCGTGTTTACCCGCGAACGGCGTAGCAATTCGCGCCCACCTGGCGCTGTTTACCTCCACTGCTCCTCCGGCCCAGATGGGGCCGATGCGCGGCGATACGCGGGTCAGTGGCATAGTGACACTTACGCAGCGTTTCAGCAAGTCATAATAGAGCCCAATTTGGGGATTGGGGCAAAATTGGCTGGTTTTTCGTTACCGGAGTCGCCTGGCGAGGAGGTCTCACGTGAGCAATGACCGGTTCGACGCGATGCTGACCGCGCTGGCTCGAGCGCGGACCCGGCGAGAGATGCTCGCTGCCGTGGCCGTGGCCTCGGCCGCTGGCGGTGCGCTCGACGCGACGCCATCGACCGCGCAAAGCAACGGGTGTCGGGGCGTCACCAGCCGCTGCAAGCGGAACGGACAATGCTGCTCCGGGCGCTGCCGCACGCGCCGGGGCAAGAAGAAGGGCCGCTGCCGGTGCAGCACCCAGGGCAAGCGCTGCCTCGATACGCGCGATTGCTGCGACGGCGAAGACGATCTCGTCTGCGACGGGGGATTCTGCGTGCCCGGCACGATGGATTGACGGCGGTCGAAAGCGGTGGGAGAGGGGCAAAACCGGCGCTGGCTTCGCCTCATCGACGCGCGAGACCCCACTACCCGAAACCGGTCACCCCTCACCCTGCGGCGTGGCCTCTTCGGCCGTGCGCCTGGGCGTCGCCTCGGGGGTGGAGGCGTCGACCGCCGCCATCGGCGTGGCGGGCGGGGGTTCGGGGGTCGGGGTCGGAGGTTCCGGGGTTGGTGTCGGGGGCTCGGGTGTCGGAGTCGGTGGCTCGGGGGTGGGGGTGGGCGGAATGGGCGTCGGGGTTGGGGGCGCCGGTGTCGCGGTGGGGAGCGGGGTATTCGTGGGGAGTGGGGTGGGGGTGTTAGTGGCGAGCAGGGGCAGGGGGATATTGGCCTGCTCTTCCCAGACGATGCGCACGCGGTTGTCGGCCGGTTGGGTCTGGTTGTGGACGGTGACGACGCCGACGGCGACGTAGAGATCGCGCTGGGCGGCGACGCCTTTCGGCAGCTCGCGGCAACTGCCGTTGTTCAGATCGAGGGTGACGGCGATGGGGCCGGTCTGCGGTTTGCCGCGCTCGGTAAGGACGTTGATACGGCCGACCTCCCCGGCGCGGACGAGGGATTCGCCTTCTTCCAGGGTGACCGGCAGGCAGGTGATGGGCGGGGGTTCGTCGCCGCGGGTGGTGACGATGAGGATGCCGAGCAGGGCCGCCAGCACGCCGACGCCGGCGATGAGCACGGCGTACATGGAGAGCGGGCGCCCGCCGAGCAGGCGGCGCGGCGCGAAGCGGCCGGGCTCGTCGGCCCGGGTAATGCCGTTCTGGTCGTCGAAGTCGCCGCGTTGGGTCATGCCGCCAGCCACCCCCGCGAGACCCGGCCGCGAGTCGCTGAGTCCTGCCTTCTTTCGTTCAAGAGTGTAGGGGGCGGAACGCGTCGTCACAATAGGGGCGGCGGAATCAGTCTCCGCTGGTGATGACTTCGGGACCGGTGGATCGGCCTCACCCCCCAACCCCGCCGCCCAGAGGGCACCCGGCCCTGTGCGCAGGGCGAGGGGGGCTTACTCGTATCGGATTTTGGCGTGGTTGTCGGAAGGTGTTGAAGATGTTGAAGTTCCGGGGGGTCGAGGCGATTAGCCGTCCCCGGTTATCACCCGCGGTCCCTGGGGCACGGCGGCTTCTCCAACCGGGGGTCGGGGCAGGGTCATGGTGGCGGTGGTCTCCGGGGTGAGACCGAAGACGCCGCGGCAGACGCGGTCGAGGGGGCCGGGGAAGGGGACGGGGTCGCCGGGGCCTTCCAGCAAAGCGAGGGCTTGCAGGGCGGCGAGGGCTTCGGCGGGGTCAGCGAAGAGCCAGCGGGCGAAGGCGCGGTCGTTGGCGGGGGTGACGCCGACGAGGGCGTGGGCCAGCGTCAGGTGCTGGGCCTCGACGATGCCCATGGCGTAGGCGATTTCGACCTGCTCCGTCTCGCGCCGCGCGGCCCAGGCGCGGGCGAGGGCCATGTAGCCGGCGATGCCGATGGCCTTCAGCTCGAGGATGGCGACGAGGAGCAGGGTGCGGTCGGTGACGGTTTCCTCCGGGATGGTGAAGTTTTCCGCGACGGGGAGGCCGCCGGCGGCGAGCAGAGCGTGGTAGTGCTGCTCGTCCTGGCACTGGGCGGCGCGAAGGACGACGACGGCGTCTTCGCCGACGTCGAGGTCGCCATCGAGGCCGCGTTGGCGGGCGACGCCGAGGAGGGTGACGGCGGCGGCCTCGACGGTGGCGAGGGCATCGAGGCCGGGTTGGAGGGGGGGGCGGTCAGTCATGGGGGTGGAGGGTGATAGGGTGTTAGGGTGTTAGGGTGACAGGGTGATGGGGTCATAGGGTGATGGGGGGTGGTATTGCCGCGTGGATGGGGTGCATGGTGCTGGAGAGTAAGGAGTCTGCCGGTGGGCGTCAACCCGCCGCTCATCATTCCCGTTCGGGCCAGGGGATGGCGGAGCTCGGGTGAGGTTTTGCGGGCATGACGAGATCCCCCTTGGGTCCACTCCATGCGGAGCGGGGCCCAGGAGGGGCAGACCTCGGATGCAGTTCGGGGCCGCCGGCCCCGCCAGGACCGCCGGACCCCCCCGCTGCCCAACGCCCTGGGCGGCGCCTGTACGCGACAGGCCGGGGAGTGCGGGGCCGCACAGGGGGTGCGGCCGACGCCGGAGATGAGCTGGCGGAGGATCGGTCGTGCCGGTGTGCTGCACGGTCAGCGCAGGGTCGTGTCGACGCGGATAGCGGACAGGCCGCGCGGGGAAGCCCGCGAGCCCGGAGCGAGATGGCCGATCTCGGGGCGGGGTGCGGGGGACCGCGGCGGGCACCGCGCCTGGGGCGTCAGGCGCGGGCCAGGGGCAGATGGCGCCGGGGGCCGACGGGATCCGGCGCGGTGTGCTGCCCCCTCTACCTCTAAAGACGGATTGAGGAGGCCAAAATAGGACACCCTCAGAAATATTGGACGTACGTACGCCGAAGTTACTTACAGCGTCGTGCCGCGTTGTGTCACTCTGGAGGAAAAGCCGGGGGAATCTGGACATCAGCGAACGGGCGGGGCCATGAGCCGAGATGCTTCGCTTCGCTCAGCATGACACGATGTCCGCGCGCGGGCTTTGGCCCTTCTGTCCCCTTCCAATGAAGAGCTGGATAGGTCCTCGATGCCGAACCGCCCGACTCACGCAGCGAGGCCCGGGAAACATTCCCGGGCCTCGATGGAGAGTTATTCAGACTGCCCGATGCACACGCCGCCTTCACACGTACCGCCGAAGCCGCAATCGGTGTTGTCGGCGAGCTGTTGGTATTCGCAGACGTTGCCGTTGCAGCCGAGAAGCAAATAGCAGAGGCGAGTCTCGCAGTCGGCGAGGAGGCAGCAGACGTCGGGACCTTCCGCCAGACATTGACCCTCGCAGGGGATGCCCGGGCAAACGCACCCGCTCTCGACGCACGTTTCGTTTGCACCACATGTCTCGCCACAGGAGCCGCAGTTCTCAAGATCATTGCTGGTGTCCACGCACTGGCCGTTGCAGCAGGTCTCGGTTTCCGAGCATTGGAACTCGGACCCGCAGACGCACTGGCCGTTGAAGCAGGCGTCGGCCTTCCCCTCTATGCAGGCGTTCGTGCAAATGCCGCAGTGGTCGAAGTCGGTATTGGGGTTGACGCACTGGTTGTCGCAGCAGGCTTCGGTGACGTCGCATCCGGAGTCGGAGCAGCACTGGGCGCCCGCCAGGCAGACGGCGGCGTTGTCGTCGAAGCAGCAGACGCCCTCGTCCTGACCCTCCACGCAGATCGTGCCGTCGGGGTCCGCGAAGTTGTTGCACGTACCTTCGAGGCACAGGACGGTATTGCACGAGTTCAACGGGGGATCGCAGGCGTTGCCGCACGTGCCGCAGTTGTCGGTGTCGGTGTCGGTGTCGACGCACTGGCCGTTGCAGCAGGTCTCGCCGGCCCCGCATGCGGCTCCCGTGGTCCCGCAGACGCACGTGCCCTCGACGCAGGTGTCTGCCAAGTCGGGGTCGCAGCCGTCACAGCCCCCGCAGTGGTCGAAATCGGAGCTGGTCTCGAAGCAGGTGTTATCGCAGCAGCTATCGCCCTCCGGGCATTCGAGGTCGGTGCAGCACTGGCCGCCGCCGATGCAGATGGAGGTGGTTGGGGTCGAGGCGCAGCAGATGCCCTCTTCGCCCGCGAAGCACGGCTCGCCATCCTCGTCGGGGAGGGTTTGGCACTCGCCCTGGACACAGTCGCGGTGGAAACATTGATTCACCGAGTCCGTGCAACTGTTGCCGCACTCACCGCAGTTGTCGAAGTTGTCCTGAACGTCGATGCACTGATTTTCGCAGCAGGCTTCGGTCGCCTCACAGACCGAGCTGTCGCAGCATTCCGCCCCCACGATGCAGGCGGACGTCTCGCCCGAGGCGCAGCAGATGCCCCCCACTTCGCCCACCGCGCAGGCCGAGCCATTCAGTACGGGCACCTCGACGCATCCGCCCTCCTGGCACTCGACGGCGAGGCACGGGTTCGTTGGGATCAGGCAGGCGAATCCGCAGGCGCCGCAGTTGAGGGTGTCGTTATTGAGGTTGAGGCAGGAGGCCGGATTGCCGCCCTCGCCGGGGCAACAGGTCTGGTTGCCGTTGCACTCCGGCTCCTCGCCGCAGACACAGTCCCCGCCAACGCAGGCGTCGGCCTTGGTAGCCGGGCATTGGTTGGTGCATGACCCGCAGCGATCGAAGTCGGTCTGGGTGTTCAGACACTGGCCGCCACAGCATGATTGGCCCGTGCCGCACTGCGCATCGGTGCAGCACTCAGCGCCGAAGACGCAGGTGCTGGTCCCACCCGAGGCGCAGCAGACGCCGGTGTCGTCAACGAACGCGCACTCCGTGCCGTCCGAGAGCGTCCCGTCTACGCATCCGCCCTCGATGCACTCGTTGGTGAGGCACGGGTTTGTCGGGGTCAGGCAGATGACGTCGCAGCCGCCACAGTTGTTGGGGTCGTCCTCGACGTCGATGCACTGCCCTTCGCAGCAGGCCTCGCCGGAGTCGCACTGGGCGTTGGAGCAGCATTCGGTCCCGACGACGCAGGTGACGGAGCTGCCGGCGGCGCAGCAGACGCCAGGGTCGCCCTCGAGTTCGCAGGGCGTCCCGTCCGCGGCGCCGACTTCGACGCACTGACCGCCCTGACACTCGACGGAGAGGCATGGGTTGAGGGGGATCAGGCACGCCTCGTCGCAGGCGCCGCAGTGCAGGGGATCGGTGTCCGTGTCGATACAGCGGGTGGCGCCACCGCCCTCGCCACGGCAGCAGGTCTCGCCACCGGAGCACTCCGGCTCGTTGCCGCAGACGCACTCGCCATCGACGCAGGCGTTGGACAGGTTGGTGAAGCAGGCGGCGTCACAGCCGCCGCAGTTGAGCGGGTCGGTGTCGGTATTGACGCAGATGCCGCCTGGTCCCTCCGGGTTCGGGCAGCAGTCGGGCGGGGTGCAGTCCTCGTCGTCGCAGTCTTCGCAGAGACCGCACTCGTTGTCGCAGATGTCGCAGTCGCGGTTGTCGACGTTGCCGTTGGGATGGATGGTGCGGCAGAAGACGGCGCCGGCGAAGTCGGTGTCATCCAGGGTGGCGCCGGTGAAGTCGGCGCCGGTGAGGTCGGCTCCCGAGAAGTCGACCTTGCTGAAGGTGGCGACACGGAAGGTGGCGTTGGTGAGGTTGGCGCCGGAGAAGTCGCCCTTGCTGTGCGACGACGAGTCGAGGTTGACGTCAGTGAGATTGGCGTCGACCAGTGTAGTGTCGGCGAAGCTGGACGATTCCAGATCGGCGCCGCAGAGATCGGCATCGGTGAGGTCGACATTCTTGAAGAGGGAGCCTTTGAGATTCTCCCCGCGCAGATTGGCGTCGGAGAAATCGCAATCGACGAAGTCCTGCCCGGGCTGCAGCGGGGTTCCGGCGCAACTGTTGCCGCCGCTATTGCCGCCGTTGCTGTTCTTCTTCTTTTTCTTCTTGCGCTTCTGCTTGTTCTTGTTCTGATTTTTCTTTTTCGCTTCGGCATTGGCCTGGCCGCCACGGCCATTGCGCCGGTCCTTGTTCTTATCTTTGTCTTTGTCGTTGTTGCCGTCCCGGTCGTTGCCCTGCTTGCGGTTCTTGGCGCGGTTCTTCTTGTCTTTGGCCAGCAGCTCGTCGGCCGTGCCCCCGACCAGGGCCGCGGTGATCAGCGCGCGCAACGTGTGGCGCCGCGACGCGCCGCTCCCCAGCAGTCGCGCCAACCGGTCGAATGCAGCGTTGTCCATCTGGATACGCTCCCCCTACCCGTCCCAACGGAGGCGGCGCCGCGCGTCGCGCGACATTCCGGCTCACATCCCCTGGCCGCGCGGTCCGTCTTCCCCACGGACCCGGCGCTTGCGGTGCATGGCCGCCATCATCGTATCACGGGTAACACTGGACTGAGGACAGCCCATTTCGCAGGGTAAGAGTTCAGACTGACCCGAAATTGTGGGAGAATGCCGGTTCTCACGGCAGGGACGGGCAAGGGGCGGGAGATGACCCGCGGCACGGAGCGGCTCAGCTACGACGCACTGGCGGAGCTGGTGGTGCAGTTGCAGGCCCAGGTGCAGGCACTGAGCGCGGAGAACGCCGCGCTGCGGGCCGAGGTGGCCGCGCTGCGCGGTGACGACCACGCGGCGGGGGGCCAGGCGGGCGCGAGGCCGTCGCCGCCCGCAGCTCCCCCGCCCAAACGTCCGCCCGCGTGGGTCAAGGCCAATGTCGTCGTGCGCGAGCAGCGCCGGCCGCGGCGACCGCGCCGTCCCGTGCCGGGGCGCCGCCGTGAGCGTCCGGACCGCATCGTGCTGCACGCGCCGAGGGTCTGTCCGGCCTGTGCCGCCCCGCTGGCACGGGGACGGGTGGTGCGGCGCCGCCAGCTCATCGAGGTGCCGCCGGTGCGGGCTGCGGTCGTCGAGCACCGGGTGCTGGAGCGGACCTGCCGCCGCTGCGGGACGCGCAGCCGGGGGACGATGCCGGATCTGGGGGAGCAGGCCGGCGCCCACCGGCGGGTGGGGTGGTCGGTGGCGGCGTGGGTCGCGACGCTGCGCACCAAACTGCGGCTGCCGCTGGCCCAGGTGCAATGGCTGCTGCAGCGGGTCTGGGGGCTGCGGCTGTCGGTGGGGGAGCTGAGCGCGCTGCTGGCGGAGGCGGCGCGGGCCGGACGCCCGGCCTACGAGGCGCTGCTGGGGGAGGCGCGGGCCAGCCCGGTCGTCCATCTCGATGAGACGAGTTGGCGCGAGAACGGCCGCACCGGCTGGGTGTGGACGCTGACCACGCCCTCGATCCAGGTGTTTCACTTCGCGCGCAGTCGCGCCGGGGCGGTGGCGCAGGACCTCCTGGGCGAGATGGGCACGGGCGTGGTGGTCAGCGACTTTTTCGGGGCCTACGACCGGCTGGAGCGGGTCCAGCAGCGGTGCTGGGCGCACCTGTGGCGCGACATCCATGACCTGGTCCTGGCCCATCCCGACGACCCGGGGGTGGCGGCGTGGGCGGCGGGGGTGCGCGATGTCTACGACCGCGCCGTGGCCTGGGCGGCGGAGGCGACGGCGGCGGGCACGAACGGCATCCTGCGCGAGCGGGCGCGCGACCGCTTCCAGGCCGAGCTCGTCGCCCACTGCCGGGCGCAACCGGCCGATACCCCGCAGGCGGTGCTGTGCGCCCGCGTCGAACGCTATCAGGCCGAGTTGTTCACCTTCGTCGCCGATCCGGCCGTGCCCCCGACCAACAATGCCGCCGAGCGCGCCCTGCGCCCGCTGGTGGTGGCGCGCAAGATTAGCGGCGGCACCCGCTCGGGGCCGGGCAGCACCACCCGCATGCTCTTGCACTCGCTGGTGGCCACCTGGGCCCTGCGCGACCTCGACCCGGTCGAGGAGTTTCTCGCGCTCCTGCGCGCCCCACGACCATCTCCCCAAATTGCCTTGGTCTGAACTCTTACTTCGCAGGAAGGATCGCCACTGCGTCAACCCGCGAATGCGCACCGCGGAATGCGGATGAACCGTGCCGCAAACGCGGACCGGGTCTGGGGCGCCCCTTGCCCTCGTGCGAAGATTGCGCGCTCACCCTGTTCCCCAGCCTTCGCAACCTTCGCAACCTTCGCCATCGGTCTCCATTCCCTCTGCATACCACTCCCCACGTCAACCCTCCCTTCTCCCGTGCGCGGGGCTGACAGGGAGAGGTAATTGCTATATGACGCCGGTACTCAGCGTCGAAAGCCCCTCTCCCATCGCAATGGGAGAGGGGTTGGGGTGAGGGTCATTCGGCGGTTGGGGTGAGGGCCAGCCGCCGGCAACTCGATACCTCCCCTGTCAAGTGCGCGGGGAGAAGGGCTGCTGACAGGCAGAAGTCTGGCCCGGAATTCCATTGAGCTGAACGCGACGGCTCCTGTCCGCGAACACGCCGAGGCCCGGGGAACATTCCCCGGGCCTCGTGGCAGATCTGTCGCCTTCCTGCTATGTCATCGAGCAGGCGCGGGGCGATGGCCTCGCGGTCGGCTCACCGCCGCGCACGACCCCGATTCTTGCCCTTGCCACGGCCTCGGCCGCGCTTGCGGTTGCGGTCGCCATCGGCCGGCTTTTTGGATTTTTCGGCGCTGGCGCGACGCGACAGCGTATCCGGGAACGGCGCGGGATCCGCCGAGGCGGTGTTGATCGGGGTGATCGTCGTGTCCCCTTGCCCGTCGACGGTGAGGCTGAAGACGTTCCACCAGACGTTCTGGCCGTTGTCCGGATCCCAGGAGAGGTTCGTGGGAACAGGGAAGGTGTTGACCAGGTTCGCACCCTCGTAGACCTCGACCACGGCGCCCGACGTGCCGATGGTGCCCGTGCCGGCGAACAGGTGCACGGCGTAGAGGTACGTTCCCTCGAACAATTGGGCGATCGTGACGGTTTCCGGACCGAAACTCGTCACGTCGTCGATGTCCAGCTCCGCAAAGGGGAACTGGTCCAGTCTGCCTTCGTCGACGAAATAGATGTGGTACGGCGTCGCTGGCGGCAACCAGACGTGGGTGTCGAGATCCCGCGGGTTCTCGTCCCACCTGAGCACGAAGCGGAACTGCCCCTCGCCGACGCAGCCGCCGGCGATGCAGGTGAACCCCGCGGGGCATTGCGGCCCGGACTGGTCATCCGCGCAGCAGACGCCCGGCGTGCAGACGCTGTCGCAGAGGACTTCGCCGCTGTCGCACTCATCCGACACGCACTGGCCCTGGGAACAGGTTTCGCCTGCGTCGCAGGCAAACTCGGGGCCACAGCCACCGCAATTGTCAGGATCGGTCTGGAGATCGACACACTGCCCGCTGCAGCAGGTATCGCCCTCATCGCACTGCGCGCTGGAGCAGCAGATGCCGCCGACGACGCAGGTGACCGTATCGCCCGCGGCGCAGCAGACGCCAGCCTCTTCGCCCTCCTCGCAGGTCGTGCCGTCCGCGGCCTCGACGGGGGTGCATGCAGCATCGATGCACTCGATGGTGATGCACGGGTTCAACGAGGCTCCGCACGCCACGCCGCACGCTCCGCAGTGCAGTGGATCGGTGTCGGTATCGACGCATACCCCGTCGCCCGTCTCCGGGTCGGAGCAGCAGTCGGGGGCTTCGCAGTCCTCCTCGTCGCAGTTCTGGCAGGTGCCGCAGAGGTTGTCGCAGATATCGCAATTGCGGTTGTCGGTGCTGCCGTCAGGCCGAATCGTCTGGCAGAAGGTAGCGCCGGAGAAATCGACCTCGTCGAGCGTCGCGCCACGGAAATTGGCGCGGGCGAGATTGGCCCCGGAGAAATCGACCTCACTGAAGGTCGCCACCTTGAAGGAGGCGCCTTCGAGATTCGCCTCGGCGAAGCTGACTTCGTCGTGCGAGGACTGGTCGAAGTTCGCGTCGGTGAGATTGGCTCCGATAAAGTCCGTCTCGGTGAAGCTCGCCGAGTGAAAGTCGACGCCGCAGAGATCGGCGAACGAAAAGTCGACATCCTTGAACGACGAGGAGTGGAGATCCTGCCCCCGCAAGTTTCGACCGGAGAAATCGCAGCGCAGGAAGTCCTGACCGGGCCTCAGCGGCGAGCCGGCGCAGCTACCCTTGCCATTGTCATTCCCGTTGCCAGTATTCCCCTGGCCCTTGTTCTTTTTCTTGCCCTTACCCTTGCCCTTGCCACGGCCTTTCTTCCTGGGCGCGGCCATGATTTCCGCGGCCGTTCTCCCGGCAAGCGCCGCGGCAATGACCGCGCCCAGGGCACGACGTCGCGATGCGGCTCCGCCAAGCACACGTGTTAACTCGTCGAACGACGACTGGTCCATCTGAAATGCGCTCCCCCGCCCGAGGCAACGGAGACGACGCCGCGGTCTACCCGGGCCGTCTCGT
This sequence comes from uncultured Chloroflexia bacterium, assembly GCA_963762985.1. GTDB lineage: Bacteria > Chloroflexota > Chloroflexia > Thermomicrobiales > UBA6265 > JACCXM01. The sequence continues at coordinate 284,567 of CAVXMK010000014.1, read as the reverse complement.
CCCCCAGGCCGCACTCCTTCTCTTCCCGGCGAGCAGGCGCTCGCGGTGGCTGGCCACCATCATCGTATCACGAGTGAATCAGGGGTGAAAGGGTATCGGGGTGGCGGTGGGGAATGGAGCGGATGCGTGCGAAAAGCCCCCTCCCGGCGATCCGGGAGGGGGCTGGTCTCCGGTGAGGGGGAAACGGCGGACGACGTCGCTGTCGTCCCTGCTCGCCGTCTCGCCATCTTGCCGTCTTGCCGTCTCGCCCGCTACGCCTTGCGGTTCCAGTTCGCGATGTTCCAGTAGTTGTACTCGTACGGGCTGGCGGCGACGTTGTTCTCCTGCAGCGTCGTCGAGATGCCGTGCGTGGAGGAGGAGCGGTTCACGATGGGGATCACCGCGACGTCCTCGATCAGGATGTCGTTGAGCTGGATGAACAGCTCGGCCAGCAGTTCGAGGTCCGTCTCCAGGCGCGCCTGATCGAACAGCTCGTCGTACGCGGGGTTGCTGTAGCGCGAGTAGTTCGTCTGGCTCCAGTCGTTCCCCGCCTGAGCCACGTTCGCGCCGTCTGGTCCCGCGTACCAGTTGAGCATGTACTCGATCGGGTTGGGATTCGTCGGATTGTCGGTATACATCTCGATGTCGTTGAAGAAGTGGTTGATGTTCTGGTCGTTGCCCGCGGAGCTGTCGAAGTAGACGGCGGCATCGACTTGCTTCAGCTCGGTGCGGAACCCGATCTCGTCGAGCGCCTGCTTGATGATGGCCTGCTCCTTCTGGCGGACCGTGTTGATCGAGGTGACGTAGGTGATGCTCAGCTCCACGCCATCCTTGGCGCGAACATCGCCCTCCATCACCCAGCCGGCCTCGTCCAGGATGCGCTTGGCCTCCTCGACGTTGAACTCCCACGAGGTGTTGGGCGATTCCATCGTCGGCATGCCGGTCAGGATGTTGGCGGTCGGCGGCTCGGTCTCCTCGCCCGAGTACAACTGGTTGGAGATCACGTCGCGCTGCACCGCCAGGTTCAGCGCCTGGCGCACGGCCTTGTCCCCGATGATGGGGTTGGTGGTGCCCAGCCTCGCGAGCTCTCCGTCGGTTTCGGTCTTCCAGTCGGCAAACTGGAGCATCATGCGCTCGACCGAGTTGCCGCGCGCGATGCTGACGACGCCTGCGCCGCCCTGCTCCAGCTCGCGCAAAACCTCAGGCTCGACCTGCAGGTTCCAGGCAAAGTCGTAGTCGCCCGTCTGCAGCACGGCGCGGGCCGCCGATGCCGCATCGCCGCCGCCTTTGAGGTTCACGGTGGCGAAGTAGGGCTTGTTGGGGTCGCGGTAGTTCTCGTTGATTTCGTAGCTGGCCTGGTCGTTGGGCGAGAAGGACGTGATCTTGTACGGGCCGGTGCCGATCGGGCTGAGGAGGAACGCGTCGTTGGCGGCCTGCCCGTCCTCGACGTCGAGCACGTGCTTGGGATAGACGTACCCGAATTCCGAACCCGAATGCGGCACGAACCAGGTGGCGTTAGGCTCAGCGAAGAAGACCTGCACCGTCATGTCGTCGATGATTTCCATCGACTCGATGACCCCGTAGACGCCGGAGGACACGGACGCATTCGCCGGGTCGACGATCCACTCCCAGGTGTACACGACGTCTTCGGCGGTCAGCGGCTCGCCGTCGGACCAGAGGACGCCGTCGAGCAGCGTGTAGGTGACGCTGGTGAGGTCCTCGGCGAGCATGCCGTTTTCGACCGACGGCACCTCGGTCACCAGGTTCGGGATGAGCGAACCGTCGGGCAGGTAGTGCATCAAGGGCTCAACGATAAGCTGCGCCGCGAGGTAGTCCTTCTCGCCGGTGGAGACGTGGGGGCTGAGCATGCTCGCGGCTTGCCACTGGATCAGTTTCAGCTCGCCGCCCTCGCCGCGGGTGCGGCCATCCATGCCCTCGGCGGGTGCCCCGGCGACGCCCTGGGCAGCGATACCGAAGCCGAGGGTACGGGCGCCGGTGGCGCTCGCGGTCTCGGCACGCAGAATGAGCGAGATGACCGGCATGCCGACCCCGAGGGCCAGGGCGCGCATGGTGAATTCGCGCCGGGACAATTGCCCGGTTTGCAGTGCCTGGTGCAACGCGGCGAACGGCTTTTTCGGTGTTCCTTCGATCATTGCGGGAGAGCTCCTCTCTGAACACGGCGCCCGGGGCGTTCTGGCCGGGCCTTCTCACCGCGGCGGCCCCATTGCCGCCGTCACGCGGGCATTGTACCGAAGTCGGCAAGACGGCAAGACGGCAAGACGGCAAGTGAGATGTCCTGACATCGAGGGTCGTGAATCGAGACATAGCATCACCCGATGCAACGTGAGACTCCCAACGTGCCGACTCACCGTCTTGCCGTCTTGCCGACTACTCGACGGTGAAAACTGCCTCCATCCCCTGGGCCAGGTGGGGGACGCCCTGGGAGTCGGTGAAGAGGCAGACCAGGGTGTAGTCGCCGGGCTCGAGATCGACCAGGACCAGATCGGCTTGTTCGCCGGCGGGGACGGGGCGCTCGCCGATGAAGGTCACTTCCTGGGGCAGGTCGGGGCCGGTGGCGCGCAGCAGGTCGGCGGTGGTGTAGCCGGGGGCCAGGCGGAGGACGAGCATCTCGTGGTCTTCGGCGGAGACGTTGAGGCCGCGTAGCACGACGTCCGGTCCCGCGACGTCAGCCGCGCTCAGGTCGAAGGAGAGATCCCCGATCTCCACGCCGAGCGGTGTAGCGCCGGACGGCGCAGGGACGGGGAGTTGGCGTTCGCCATCCAGGCGCCAGCGGCTCTCGTCTTCGGCGCGGTCGTCCTCGTCGACCTGGGTGAAGGTCCATTCGGCGCGCATGAGCTGGTTGGCGACGACGTGGGTGACGACGGCCGTGGCGCGGTCCTCACCGTCCGGGGCGACTTCTTCGAGCGCGACTATGCGAGTCAGGGTCGGGGTGAGCTGGCTGGCGAGGGCGATGTACTCCGCGGCGGAGAGGGGGACGCTGCCGCCGAACATCTGCCCGAGGTAGCGCTCCCCGGCCAGTGCGACGACGGTCTCGACGTCGCCTTCGGAGAGGCAGGCGGCCAGGGCCTCGGCAACCGCCGTCAGGTCCTGGGTCAGGGTTTCCACCGGGTCGGGGGTGGGGGGGACCGGAGTGGCCACCGGAGAAGAGGCGACGGAAGCGGCCGGGGTCGCTTCGCCCTCGACCTGGATGATGGCGGAGCCGACCAGGGTGGGGGCGGCTTCCTCGGTGGCGGCGGGCACAGGCGCCGCGGACACCACCGCCGGAATTTCGCAGCGACTGACCTGGGCTGCCGCGACCGGCAGCGGCGCCGCTGCCAGCAGTGTCGCGGCGGCAATGCCGATGGTCAGAGCCGCTCTGATTCCTCCCGCAGACCGTTGCGTCCACTGCCGCGGCCGATTGCCTACCCCGCTGCGCATCACTTGTTCGTTGCTCCCACGCGGCGATCCTGGGGTGCGGTTGCGGGTGGCCGCACGGGGATCGCTCGAATCGTTGCCTCGCGGGCTGTCATTGTAAACGGAGTCGGAGGAAGGGGCGGGGTTCGGACAGCTCCGATTGGCGAGCCGGCAGGGCGAGGCGGGACGGCGAGTCAGCCGCGACCCTCTCAGGAGGGACCACCGTCGAGGTGAGTCAGACGATCCAGGGTAGGTCGGCGACCCCGGAGGCCACCACGACCCCCAGCACGAGGAAGGCCACCCCCACCACCTGCGAGGCGCGCCGGCCGAAGGGCAGGACCTTCTCCGCAAAGACGACCAGCGTCAGCAGCAGCATCCAAGCCAGGCTCATGACACCCGCGGCCACCAGCACCGCAAAGAGCGCCCAGCAACACCCCAGACAATAGAGCCCGTGGACGATCCCCATCCGCAAGGCACCGCCGTACCCCTCGCGCCAGTGCTGCATCACGAACCCGAACGGGCTGCGGCAATGGTCAAGGCAGACGCGCTTGAGGGGCGTCAGCTGGTAGAGGCCGGCGAGGCCTAAGACGGTTCCGAGCGCGAGCGGCGCCCATGTCGCGCGGTTGGCGGCGCCTAACTGCTCAGCCACGGTGCTGGCGACCTGGACGAGAATCCAGGTGATCCCGCCGATGGCCGTCCAGACCAACAGGTAGCCAACGATGAAGACCCAGGTCGGGACGAAGGCGCGGCCAGCCGCCTTGCGTCGCGCGGCCGTGGCCTGGAACAGCAGGATCATCGGCGCCGCGGCGGGGAACATCATCGCCGCCATCATCACCGCCCAGGCCAGGACGAAGGCGCCTAAGCTCGCCCAACTCCAACCGCCGGCCTGCCCCGCCATCCCCGTCGCCGCCATGGTTCCCATGCCGTCCAAGCTGTCCATGCCGTCGCCGACCTCGGCAGCGCCGCGGGCGACGACCCCCATCGGCATGTCCATCATGGTGGCTTGATAGGCGGTGAGCGCCCACGCCCCGGCGGTCACCACGGCGAGGAGGGCGAGCAAGATCAGCCGGTCGCGCGCAAGCGCCCCGGTCGGCCGCAACCTGGTCTGCCAAGAGCCGTTCGCGGCCCCTCCGCCGGACGACAGCATGGCGAGATCTTCGCTCCCGAACAGCGCTACACGACCCAGCCAAACGTGCCGATGTAGCCGGAGTTGCCGTCGATGCCGCGCAGGTCGGGGTCGGCGAAGTGGCTGCCGGTAGTGCGGGCTGGCTGGATCGGAGCCCCAAACTCGAAGGCGGCCAGGGCCTCGGCCCCATCCACTTGCGTCGGTCGTCCGCTCGGGTCGACCCGGGGGGCGGAGACGACCCGACCAACATCGCCAATGACGATCTCCGGCTTGTCGCCCCAGTGGACCGTGATCGGGGCGGTCTTCGTCGGGAGCCATTGCGCGAAGGCTGGGGCCACTGCTTCCCAGGGACCGCCTTGCTGGCCGGTGAAGATCTCCTCCAGCGCCCGCCGCTGCGACTCATCGGCGCCATCGTCGAGATACAGACGGGCGGTGAAGTTGCCCTCGGCGAACGTGCCGGGGATATTGACCGCCACGACCGCGGTGCGGCCGGCAAGGTCCACCCCGTCGCTTTTGCCACGCTCGATGTCGAAGGTGAACGCGGAGCCACACCAGCCCTGGTCGGGGCGTGCGGTGACATCGAACAGGCACGGGCAGAGGAGATCGCAATTACAGAACTCGTGGAACCGCCCGGACAGCTGCCAACCCACGGAGGCCTCCCTTCGGTATGGATCCGATACGACGATGCGCGTGCCGTTTGTTGGCGCTGAGACGGCGGGAACGCGCCAATCCCACTGCTAGGGAATGTCGTTTAGAGTACACCTGATCCCACGGAAGTCAACACATGCGGTGGGCACGTAAGAGTTCAGACTGACCCGAAATTGTGGGAGAATGCCGGTTCTCACGGCAGGGACGGGCAAGGGGCGGGAGATGACCCGCGGCACGGAGCGGCTCAGCTACGACGCACTGGCGGAGCTGGTGGTGCAGTTGCAGGCCCAGGTGCAGGCACTGAGCGCGGAGAACGCCGCGCTGCGGGCCGAGGTGGCCGCGCTGCGCGGTGACGACCACGCGGCGGGGGGCCAGGCGGGCGCGAGGCCGTCGCCGCCCGCAGCTCCCCCGCCCAAACGTCCGCCCGCGTGGGTCAAGGCCAATGTCGTCGTGCGCGAGCAGCGCCGGCCGCGGCGACCGCGCCGTCCCGTGCCGGGGCGCCGCCGTGAGCGTCCGGACCGCATCGTGCTGCACGCGCCGAGGGTCTGTCCGGCCTGTGCCGCCCCGCTGGCACGGGGACGGGTGGTGCGGCGCCGCCAGCTCATCGAGGTGCCGCCGGTGCGGGCTGCGGTCGTCGAGCACCGGGTGCTGGAGCGGACCTGCCGCCGCTGCGGGACGCGCAGCCGGGGGACGATGCCGGATCTGGGGGAGCAGGCCGGCGCCCACCGGCGGGTGGGGTGGTCGGTGGCGGCGTGGGTCGCGACGCTGCGCACCAAACTGCGGCTGCCGCTGGCCCAGGTGCAATGGCTGCTGCAGCGGGTCTGGGGGCTGCGGCTGTCGGTGGGGGAGCTGAGCGCGCTGCTGGCGGAGGCGGCGCGGGCCGGACGCCCGGCCTACGAGGCGCTGCTGGGGGAGGCGCGGGCCAGCCCGGTCGTCCATCTCGATGAGACGAGTTGGCGCGAGAACGGCCGCACCGGCTGGGTGTGGACGCTGACCACGCCCTCGATCCAGGTGTTTCACTTCGCGCGCAGTCGCGCCGGGGCGGTGGCGCAGGACCTCCTGGGCGAGATGGGCACGGGCGTGGTGGTCAGCGACTTTTTCGGGGCCTACGACCGGCTGGAGCGGGTCCAGCAGCGGTGCTGGGCGCACCTGTGGCGCGACATCCATGACCTGGTCCTGGCCCATCCCGACGACCCGGGGGTGGCGGCGTGGGCGGCGGGGGTGCGCGATGTCTACGACCGCGCCGTGGCCTGGGCGGCGGAGGCGACGGCGGCGGGCACGAACGGCATCCTGCGCGAGCGGGCGCGCGACCGCTTCCAGGCCGAGCTCGTCGCCCACTGCCGGGCGCAACCGGCCGATACCCCGCAGGCGGTGCTGTGCGCCCGCGTCGAACGCTATCAGGCCGAGTTGTTCACCTTCGTCGCCGATCCGGCCGTGCCCCCGACCAACAATGCCGCCGAGCGCGCCCTGCGCCCGCTGGTGGTGGCGCGCAAGATTAGCGGCGGCACCCGCTCGGGGCCGGGCAGCACCACCCGCATGCTCTTGCACTCGCTGGTGGCCACCTGGGCCCTGCGCGACCTCGACCCGGTCGAGGAGTTTCTCGCGCTCCTGCGCGCCCCACGACCATCTCCCCAAATTGCCTTGGTCTGAACTCTTACGTGGGCACGGCATCGGGCCACACCTCCCCTTGTCCAACAGGCTGGGAAATGGGAGCCAGCGCGGTTTCCTATCAGGAGAGGTCGTTGCTGGGTTCGACCCGGGTAATGCCGTCGATGCGGTCGAAATCCGTGTCCCAACTGTAGATTTCGGTGATGCCGCGCGATTGCGCGTCGAGGGCGACGTACAGATCAACGAACGATACCTTGCGGCTGGTCATGGCAAAGCGGTCAAGCGTTTCCAGCAGGAGCGGTTTGCCGGGCAGCGACAATTTGCGCAGTTCGAGCACCGGCTTCACCAAGCCATATATGCGCGCCCGCGGCACGTTGTAGGTCCGCGCCAGCGTGAAAATGACCTCGAAGAAGACCAGGAGCGAGGTTTCGACACGCTCCTCGCCTCGCTCGATGCGCTGCAACAGCGCAAGCGCCCGCCGGGCCTTTTCCTCGTCGTCGCGGATGAAGTAGCGCAAGAGGACGTTCGCGTCGAGAAAGCGAGCCGGCACGCTCCCCGTCGGCCTTCGGCAGCGGCGTTCGCAGCAACCTGCCGCTCGAACTCCTCTTCGATGGCATGCAAGTCTTCAGGCCGGTTGCGGGGGCGAACGGCGCCGAAGCCGGCCAGGAGCCTGGATTCGGCTGGCTTGATGGTCACCACATCGCCGGCGATCTCGAAGCGCACCCGGTCGCCGGGTTTGAGCCCGAGCCGGGCGCGAATCGCCGCCGGAATGGTTACCTGGCCCTTTTGGGTCATCCTCGATTCGAGGTTGTTCATTGTTGTACCTCCAATATGCGTATTACGGACCAGATGGGTAATGCCATCACGGTGGCGGATGGCGCCGCCTGCCAGCCTTGGTTCACACCTCCGCGGCAGCGCCGAAGCTTCCCATTTCTGAAGCGGGTGGGCGATTCCGTGTGCGGTCAGCGGCTGGCGAGGACGAGGACGAGACCGCCGGCGACGATGAGGGCCGCGTTCAGACGGTGGGCGGCGGGGCGGAGGGTCTCCAGCAGGCCCATGGTCCGGCCCGGGTCGAGTTGACCCAGGAGTGGCAGCAGGGCAGTCGCCTGGCGGGCCGCGCCGAACAGCGCGCCGGAGAGGATCCCGAGCGCCACCCCGCCGGTCAATTGGGTGACGAGAAGGACGAGGAAGGCGGTGTGGAAGATGGGGGTCGCCACGCCGCTGCCGAGCATGGCTCCCCAGACCAGGTAGACGCGCGAGGGCGGCGTCCCCGGCGGCCACCGCCGCGGCACCTGTCGCTGCCGGCCCAGCTTCGGCGGCGACCGCCGCAGCCCGAGGCTGAGGGCGAGGATGGCGCCGCCGCCGATGATCCACGGCCGCCACGCCGCCAGCCCGGCCAGCGCGCCGACCCCGCCGACCAGCCCGCCGAGGAGTGCGCCGGCCAGGGCTGCCCCGGCGACGTGGAGCGCCCACACCCCGAGCGCCTGCCGCTTTCCCCCTCGACCGAGGAGGCCCAGGCCAACGGCCATGTTGACCGTTCAGGGGGCGTGCGCGCTCAGGAGACCGGTCAACAGCGCCAGGAGCACGACCGCGGTGGCGAACATCGTCACATTCGCTCGGTCAGTCGCAGAACGGGAAGCATGACGGCACGCCGGGCGGCAGGGAAGGCGGATCGTCATCGCCAAACCCCGGGGCGGCAGGGGAGGCGGACCGTCGCCAATTGGCTCCTCCGGAGGGGGCGCCTCGCCGCCGGTCGAGATGAACTCTCGGCAGGCGCACAGTTGCCCGTAGCAGTTGCAGTCGCAGCACTGGTAGTGACCGAGCGCGCCGCCCTCATACTGGCAGACGGCGCTGCACCAGCAGGCGCCGGCGTAGCGGTACGACTCGTCATAGGTACAGCCACCGGAGCAGGCCGAGGCGGCGCAGAACGACGGGTCCAGCCCGTTGCAATAGAGTCCTTCCGGCGGGGTGCAGGAGCAGTTGTCGGTCACGATGCCGCAGTGGTCCGCCAGGGCACTGTTGCGCCGGAAGCCCTCGACCGTCCAGGCGGCCACGGCCCCGAAGACGGCCACGGCGGCCCGTTTCAGCACGTTTCGACGATTGAGTTGCCGCGCCAGTCCCTCGCCGACGCGCTCGACCACCATCATCGCTTTGTCCCTTCAATGCCGTTGCTCGCCGCTACGCCCGCCGCATTGTGCCCGGCGGGGACCGGGTTGCGCGGCGTGATCTTGACCGGCTGAGCCGGGGCCGGCAGCGACCGCGCGATATCGCGCAGATCGGCGGCCTCGAGCAGCCGCGCGCAGCCGGATCTGATCGCCGCAGAGCCCCTTGGCGAGGACGCGGCCGTCCGCGCCGATGACGAACCCGAACGGGGTGACGCGCACCCGGTAGCGGGTAAAGGCGCCGCTGCCGTCCTCGGCCAGGGAGGGAAAGGATGGGCGGTAGCGAGCTGACGAAGCGGGCCACTTCGTCCCGCGGTCCCGGCACGACGGCCGCGATGCCGAGGTCGCCGTTCACTGCTCGCGCCAAGCGCTCGACGTGGGGGAGGACGGTGGCGCACGGCTCGCAGTCGGGGGCGGCGAAGAGGAGGAGTTGGGGCTGGCCGCGCTGCGCCTCCCAACGCGTGTCCTGGCCGGCAGCCGTGACCCCGCTGATTGGGGGCGCGAGCCGAGCCAATTGGCAGTCCGTCCCGCTGCACGCCTTCGAGCGTGCCGAGCGACATCATGCCGAAGTGGCGGTAGAGGAGCAGCACGAGCACGCCCATCGTCAGCAGCAGCACCCAGAGTGCGACGTACGAGACGTAGAAGAGGGTCGACATGCGTTATTCCTCGCCGGTCGCGCCCGCCTGGCGCGCCTGGTAGTGCTCGACGCTGAGGATCAGGTGCGGCCAGGCGGCGCGCAGCGCGACCAGCAGCGCGAGGCAGAGGCCGAGGGACGTCACGGTGACGGCCAGCACCAGGGAAGGACTCGGCAGCGGGGTTGGCGTCCGTCCGGCCAGCGCGAGGCCCCCGAGCGCCAGCGCCAGCAGCAGGAGGTTGCGCCCGATCGTGCGCGGACCGACGTACCCGCCGCCGGGGCCGAAGCAGCCGCAGCGCACGCGCAGCCGGCGCGCGCGTACCCAGCGCATCCAGGCGGTGAATGCGGCGAGGAGCAGGGCGGCCGCGGCGAACGCCAGCGGCAGCCACCGCTCCGGCGCGAGCAGCAGCGCCAACGCCAGCGCCACTTCGAGCACCGGGACGGCAACGCCGAGGGGCGCGATCGCGCCGTCCGGCAGGTGGCTGAGACGAAGCGCGGCGAAGAATTCCTCCGAGCGCAGCGTCTTCTCGGTGGCGGCGACGAGGAGCACGGCGCTCAGGATCACCTGCAGCGCCAGGAGCAACCAGGACAAGGCCCCCTCCCGGGCACACGATCGATGCTTGGGCGAGCCGCCCTTCCCGTGTGCGGCCGCCTCTAGAGTCTCGGCTCCCGGCACGTCGCTGTCAATGGCGTGTGTCGTTGGGCTCGACTCGAAGGTGAAAATGACTTCGAAGAAGACAAGGTCTGAGGTTTCGACGCGCTCCTCGCCACGTTCGACGCGATGCAGGAGGGTGAGCGCCTGCAGGGCCTTTTCCTCGTCGTCTCCGGTGAAGTAGCGCAGCAGGACGTTCGTATCAACGAATCGCGGCGGCATCGCCAGCCGCTCGAACTTCTCCTCGATGGCATTCCAGTCTTCGGGCCGGTTGCGGGGGCGAACGGCGCCAAAACCGGCGAGGAGTTGCGATTCGGCCGGCTTGATGGTCACGACATCGCCGGCGACCTCGAAGCGCACGCGATCTCCGGGTCTGAGTCCGAGCCGTGCCCGAATGGCAGCCGGAATGGTGACTTGGCCCTTGTGTGTCATCGTCGATTCGAGCGCGTTCAAATCCATTACCTCGTCTTCATTTAGTACGCGCGGAGACTGTAAGAGTACTCGGCTTTCAGGGTCCCGCCACCGGCCTATACTCGCCCGGCGACGAGGAGGGGGGCGATGGAGAGGTTCCCGCCGGGCGAGGATCCGGCCGATCTCAACGGTCACGGGCATGAGGAGGAGGAGTGGGCGGAGGCGCTGGCCCGCAGTGTGGCCCACCTGGCGGCGCAACTGACCGTCAGTCAGATCCGCCTGCGGGCACTGGCCACCGCGCTGGGGGAGCGCGACCTCGTCGATCGGGAGGCGGTGGCGGCGCATGTGCGCGCCATCGCGGAGGCAGAGACCGGAACCTACCTGCGCGAGAACCTGGGCGAAAGCCTGGCTGAGATCATCGATCTGGAGGCGCTGGAGCAGGATCTGGTGGAGTATTTGCGGGTGGACGAGGGGTGACGGGGGGTGTCGGGCGTCGGGTGTCGGGTGTCGGGTGTCGGGTGATAGGGTGATTGGGTTTGGTCATCCGGGCGCGGTGATGGGAGGCCACACTGGCGCTCCATCCTCGGTACTTATCGTCTCCCTTTCGACTTTCGACTCACGACTTTCGACTTTCGACTCACGCCAGCGGAGGAAAAGGAGCGTGAGGCCGGCGATGGCGAAGGGTTGGGCGAGGGCGTAGATCACCGAGGCGACGCTGTTGGCGGCGTCGACCGGGAAGCGGACGAAGACCAGCAACAGGAGGGCAATGGCGACGCCAGGCGTGGCGCCGAGGAAGGCGAGGACCGCGCCGTTGGCGGTGGCCTGCCACCAGCGTCCCTGGACCGCCTGCGACGATTCGTCCAGCGCCGTTTTGCCGCGCTCGCCGGTGAGCACCGCCGCCTGGGAGCCGAACATCCAGCGCACGGAGCGGTTGACGGCCCAGGGGATGCCGACGATGGTGATCGTCAACAGCAGCACCACCACGCCGCCGCGGACGAAGGTCCAGACCAATTGCGGGATGCGGGCGAATCCTTCGCGCAGGGCGCGGCGGATGCCGGGTTGCCGGCCGGCGGCGATGTCAGCAGTGGCGTAGATCACAGCCGGGGTCACGATCAGGAACAGGAGCCCGCGGGTCAGCAGGGAGACGACGCCCAGGATACCTTGCATCGTCTCACCATCCTCGGTGATCCCCGTCGCGGTTGCGAATCCGGCGTTTGTGACCAGAAGAAACTGGAAGGCGCTCATGGCCAGGGCCAGGGGCAAGGTGATGGCTCCGATGCCGGCCAGCACGCGGAAATTCGCGCGGTAGACGCGCCATGTCTCGCCCAGGTTTTGCCAGCTCTGGCGCAGCGCCCAGACCGCCAGCCCCAGCAAGCCGCCGACGATGGCGATGACCAGCAGCGGGTACGGCTTGAAGAGCGTCAGCGCCGCCGAGGCGGTCTCGACGACGCTGCAGAAGATTTCGCTCGGGACGGGACCGGCCAGGCCGGTGGCGTTGACGCGAATGGAGTCGGCGCGCAGCCCCTCCATCCAGGTGATCGGCGCGGTCCACTGCTTCTTGAAGGCGGGACCGGTAGGGCCGTCGTAGACCCAGGTTTCGCGCTCGCCCCAGTGGCCGCTGAAGGTCACCCAGGCGAAGGGGTCGTCCGCGCTGGCGATGGCATCGGGGATGAGGCGCACCTCGGGGTCGATGCGCACCGGGTCGTTGTTGGTGATGTCGCAGCCGAGCCCGGAGCCGTCCTGCCCCCAGCCGAGCCAGAGACCGGGGCCATAGTAGGAGGCGTGCGAACCGCGGGAGGCGTAGACGACGGGGCGCACCCCGTCCTTTTCCAGCTTCGGGGCGTCCCAATCGGCCGACTCACCGCCGCTGTGCTGGGCGAAGGCGACCGCGACGGGCTCCTGGGTGAGCGCCTCCTCGACGCTGTCGGCGTCGAAGAGAAGCTGGATCATCTCCCAGTCCCCTTCGTGCAAATTGTTGAACTCGTTGAAGTAGTAGAAGAACCAGTATTGCACCGCGATGCCGCGGCGGCCTTCTTCGGTGGCGACGTGGGCGTAGATGACCGGCCGCTGGTCGCCCATGACCGATTTGAAGTGGGTTTCGTAGTCGCAGCCGGGGGTGCGCGGGCTGCCGGGGAAATCGGTGGCGTAGTCGTTCGGCAGATCGAAGAGGTCGCTGTTTTCGAACGGGCTTTTCGCCGGTTCCTGTTGCGGCCCCTCGCGCAGGATGACCGCGTCGTCGTCGAAAACAACATCGACGGGGGCGGGCAGGAACGGCTCGCCTTCCGCATCGCAGGGCTCATTTTGCTGCTGCAGCACGATGACCGGGGCGAAGCGGGACGCCAGTTCTTCGTCGCGCCGACTGTGCTTGCCAGGCGAGGGCCGCGCCACTGCCGGTGAGGAGGGTGATCGTGGCAACGAGGGCGAGGGTGATGGGGTGATGGGGTGATGGGGTGATGGGGGGTTGTATCCTCATCGCCGGGGCTCGGCTCGGGATGTCGCGGTGCATTGCCGACCGGCTTCGTATGTCACGACACGCCCCACTTCGTTTACCTCGATTTCGGCCACGAACGCGTCAGCCGCGGATTCGTAACGGTAGCGTTTCTCGCTCAATCGCGTGTAGCGCTGGGGGAGTGGTGCGATGGTCAGTTCAGGGAAGCAGTGAACTTTCTTGCCAACTCCGCGAACAGCCCTCAGCCCAACGAGCGATCCTCACCCCAACCCCTCTCCCATTGCGATGGGAGAGGGGCTATCTGACGTCGAAATCGGTGGCACTGTGGCCACTACTGTAGCGTGCCAGAATCGTGTCATGCTGAACGGAGTGAAGCATCTCGGCTCATAGGCAGTGCCCGTTGAGGGACGCCGAGATTCTTCGCCCTCCGGGCTCAGAATGACACAAAAGACGAAGAAAACGTTCGGGCCACCAATCATCCAGAATTCGGATTACTCCGCCCCGGCTCCGCCCTCGGCGCTCTGCGTGAACTGGCCGGAGGCGAGGAACTGCTCGACGAAGAGGAGGCCCGATTCGCCAGCGCGCTGCACCATGCGCAGCAGGGTATCCATGCTGGAGACCTCTTCCACCTGCTCGGTGACGAACCATTCCAGCATGGTGCGGGCGGCGTGGTCGTTGCCGGCGATGGCTTGATCCATCAGGGCGTTGATCTGGTCCGTGACCTTCAGCTCCTGGTCGAGGGAGAGCTGCACGGCCTCCTCGGCGGAAGCGAAGCCGCTTTTCACGGCCGGGATGGCGGGGATGGCGACGGAGCCGCCGACTTCGACGAGGTAGTGGACGAAGCGCATGGCGTGGGTGCGCTCTTCGTCGGCCTGGCGGTAGAAGTGCTGGGCCAGCCGGGGGAGGCCCTCGCCGTCGAAGTACGTGGCGATGGCGACGTACTGCAGCATGGCCCCGAACTCGTAGCCGATCTGCTCGTTGATGGCGGCGTTCAGCTTCTCCTCGATCAGCATGGTCTCCTCAATTCCATTCGGTTTGCCGGCATCGGATCGTTCTCGCGCCATCGTACCGTTCCTTGACTCAATGCGCGCTGCCCCTTCGCGCGCTGGGTGCGGCGTGGGATGACCATCCACAATCCTCAAGGAGCGATAAAATCCCGTCGGTTCCGATGCGGTCGCGGAATCGCGGGACGTGACACCGAACGGGAGGTCGCGATGGTCGATGCATTCGTGGCGCCAGGCGGGTCCCGGCGAGATACCAGACGCCGCGTCCTGTGGATCGTGCCGGCGGCGCTCGCGATGTTGCTCGCTCTGACGCCGGCCGTGCCGGCGCGGGCGCAGGTCGTCGTGAATCCGCGGCCGAGCGTGACCGTGACCGGCACGGGCGAGGCGACCGCGCCGGCTGCCACGGCGACGGTGCAGATCCTGATCGGCCAGAGCCGACAGCAATTCGAGTTTTCCGAAGACGGCTCGGGCGGGAGTTTCGGCATGGAAGCTGTGGAGGTCGTGGATGGCGACTTCGCCGCGATGCTGGAACTGGAGGCGGAAGCCACGCCCCAGGCGACGCCGGAGATGGCGGTGACCGAGGAAGACGCGGATGAGCCCAATGAGGGCCGGCGGGGGCGCCGCGATCGGGGTGAACGCCCGGAGCCGCGGCCGATCGAAGCCGAGCGGCTGGCGCCGGTCATCGCGGCCATCGCCAGCAGCGGCGGTATTGCGCCCGAGGCGGTGGCGACCGATTTGAGCCCGTTGGCCACCGAGCCGTTCGGCAACCGCCGCGAGAGCGCGCGGCTCGACTTCGAGGTGGCGCAGCCGGACCCGGAGGCGTTGACCGCCATGATTACGGCCGCGTCCGATGTCGCTGCCGCGGACGGGTTGGTGATCCGGGTGGCCGGGGTGCTCTACAACCCGGACGATTGCGCCGTGGTGGAGCAGGAGGCCGCGGAAGCGGCCCTCGTGGACGCCGAGGAGCAGGCTGACCGTCTGGCGGAGCTGCTGGGCGTGACGTTGGGTGGGGTGATTTCGGCCAGCACCAATCCGTATTTCGGGATCGAGCCCGAGCAGGCCGGGTGCAGCGGGCAGCAGAGCTCGTTTTTCGACTCGTCGTATGGAGGGCTGGGGATTACTGTGCCCGTGTTCGATCCTTCCGCGGCGGCAGAGGTGGAGGTGTATGCGGTGTTGACGGTTTCGTATGAGATTGTGGAGAACGAACCAGCCTGAACAACGCATCAGCACGAGGCTCGCTCAGGTCCCGCAAGTTCCCATGAGCTTGCGAGCCAACTCGCGTCCGGCGGCAACCGCCGCTTCTGGCGAGAGCGCGCGCCCGTCCGACCAGGTCTGCTCGAACGTCGATGCCTCGAGCGCGCCGCGGAGGGCGGTCAGAACCCGTTCGCGCTCGCCGTGGTAGACGGCGGGCAGCGGAGCGCCGATGGCCTCTCGCAACGTCTCGGCCGCGGCCAGCAGTCGCGCGCCCGGCCCGCCGGCGTCGCACGCCGTCGCCAAGGCTGCCAACGCCTCCAGGCCGTGGGCAAGCCCCTCCTTATCGTCGACCTCGCCGGCGAGAGCCAGACTCTCGTCCAGGAATCGGGCCGCGGCCGCTCGATTGCCCCGGGCGGTCTCCGCCTTTGCGCGGGTGAGCAGCGTCGCCGCGATCTCTCGCTTGTAGCCGAGCTCTCGCAAGATCGCGAGCGCCTTGTCATAGAGGGAGAGGGCCCTCATGAGGTTCCCTTGGTAGTGGGCCACCTCCCCCAGGTTGGCAAGCAGAATCGCGATGTTCGATGCGTCCCCGAGGCGGCGAAAGATGGCCAGCGCTTCCTCAGATTGGGACTCGCCTCGGTCGAGATCCCCTTCCAGGAACGCCAGACGACCGAGATTAGCCAGCGCCAGGCCGAGCCCGACGTCGTCCCCCAGCGCCCGGCTTTGGCTGGCCGCTTCTGCGAGAAGAGACGCGGCGCGTGTGGTGTCACCCGGATAGGCGGCAAGTGTGCCGAGTCCCAGGAGCGCTTGGGCAATCCCGGGCCGATCGTTCAGCTTGCGATAGAGGAGCAACGCCTCTTCAAGCCGCGTCGTCGCCAGGGCGAAGTCTCCCTGGTTCTCGGAGATGACCGCCAACGCCGAGAGGGCGCGCGCCGCCGCCAGCTCGATCCCGGAGGTCCGCGCCAGCGAGAGCGCTTCTTCCAGCCACGTCGTCGCCCGACCGTAGTCCCCTTGAGTCTCCGCCAGCATCCCCGCCCCCGCCAGGGCCAGAGCGCGAGCGGCGGGATCGGTCCCGGGGCCCAAGGTCAGGGCTTCCGTCAGCCAGCGGCTGCCCTCGCTCGGATAGCCGCGAGTCAACCAGAAGGTCCAGAGCGCGCCGGCGAGGCCCAGGGCGGCATCGACGTCCTGGCGATCGAGAAGCCATCGCAGCGCAGACCGCAGGTTGTCGTGCTCGGTTTCGAAGCGGTCGAACCACGCGCCCTGTTCGGGCCCAAACATGGCCGGCTCGGCGTCGTGGACCCCTGCGGCGAAATAGCGGGCGTGCGCAGCGCGGACGGCGGCTTCTTCGCCACGCGCGGTCAATTGCTCGAGCCCGAACGCGCGGATCGATTGCAGCATGCCGAACCGCGGTTCGCCGCCGGCGTCGTCGGATCGTTGCACGAGGCTCTGTTCCACCAAGGCAGCGAGGCCATCAAACGCATCGAGCTCGCCGGCCGGATCGATGACCGCTTCGGTGGCCGGGAGGCTGGCACTCCCCGCAAAGACGGCGAAGCGACGAAAACACTCCTGTTGGTTTGGCGAGAGGAGGTCGTAGCTCCAGGCGATAGTCTGGCGCAGCGCCTGCTGCCGGGGCGGCGCGTCGCGTGGGCCGCCGACCAACACCCGCAGCCGATCGTCGAGGCGGGCGAGCAACTCGCGCGGCGGGAGCAGCCGCACGCGCGCCGCGGCCAACTCGATGGCCAGCGGCAATCCGTCCAATCGTGCGCAGATCGCGACGACGGCGGGAGCCGTCTCCGGCGTCAGCGTGAATCCGGGACGCGCTGCCTGGGCGCGCGCGACGAAGAGCTGGACCGCTTCCGCCGCCATGACCTCGGCGAAGGTCGGCGGCGCTTTTCGTTCGCCCCGCGGCAGGGAGAGGGGAAGGACCGGGACCTCGTGCTCCCCTTGCAGGCGCAACGGCGCGCGGCTGGTGACGAGCGCCTTCAGGCCCGGCGCGTCGCGGATGAGGTCGGCCACGACCGTCGCCGCGTCCGCGACGTGTTCGAAGTTGTCGAGGACCAGCAGCAAACGCCGCGACGATACGTGCGCGGCGAGCACCTCCGCCAGCGGCCGCTCGCCCTCTTCCCTCACCCCGAGCGTGCCGGCAATGGACTGCGCGACGAGCGCGGAATTGGTCAGAACCGCAAGGTCTACGAACCAGACTCCGTCCGCGAAATTCTCGACCAGATCCCCCGCGGCCTGCAGGGCCAGGCGCGTCTTGCCCACGCCGCCGGGTCCGGTCAACGTCACAAGCCGGACGTCGGGACGGCGCACAAGCGCGCGGACGCGCTCGACCTCCGCCGCTCGTCCCAGCAACGGCGTCGACGAGGTCGGGATATTGTGGCGTTGCATGTCGAGGGTCTTGAGCGGCGGGAAATCGTCCGGCAGGCCGGGGTGGAGGAGCTGGAAGACGACCTCGGGCTGGTGGAGATCGCGGAGCCGGTGCTCGCCGAGGTCGCGCAAGCTGGCGCCGGGAGGAGGGTTGTCGCGCGCCAACTGCGCGGCGGCCTGTGTCAGCAACACTTGCCCGCCGTAACCGGCGGAGAGGAGCCGGGACAGGCGGTTGAGCGCTGGGGCGAGGTAGTCGCCATCGCGCGGTGTGGCGGCGCCGAGGTGAATTCCCATGCGCACCCGCAGCGGTCCGGTTGCTTCCCACGCTTCGTTCCGCAGGTCGACCTGTGCATCCAAGGCCGCCGCGACCGCATCTCGCACTGTCGGGAAGGCGGCCTGGACGGCATCGCCGACCGTCTTGAAGTGCACGCCGTGGTGAGTCTCGATCGCCGCGCGCAGCAGGATGAGGAGCCGGTTGATGGCGGCCGCCATCGCGGCCTGGTCGCGCTCCCAGAGCGCGGTGCTGCCCTCGATGTCGGTGAAGAGGAAGGCGACGGTCCCGCTCGGCAGCTCTGGCATCATCGCCGCTCGCTCAGGCCAGTGCCTCTGTCGCATGCCCACGCAGGCCCGAGCCAGGGCGTCGGCGCTGCCGGACTGTCCTGGCCGCGCCTGCGCCGGTTCGCGCTACCGTTAGCGTACGCGGCGCACGCGCAAGAAGGTGCCGCCACCAGATGGGCAGTTACCGGTCCCGCACACGCCGAGCTGCTGATCGCATGCGCAGTCCGGATTATCAGGATCGCAGCACGCACTGCCGCATTTGTTCTGCGGTCGGCAGACGCACTGACCTGACTCGCACACTTCTTTCGGATCGCAGCAGAGATCGCCGCAAACGTTCTCAGGAGGGCAGCATTCCTCGGGGGCGACGCTGGCATTCTGGCAGAACGGCTCTTGCGAACTCCCCGCCGCACCCACGCAGCAGAACTGCGTGTTCCCAGCGCAGAGGCACTCGTTTGGGCATCTCACGAAGACGCGGTCGTTGTCGCAGCACCGGCCTTCCGTGCATGTCCGCCCGGAGCAGCACTTGCGGCGGCGGCTACAGGCTTGGCCACTACGCCGACAGCGTTTGTTCTTTTTCTTCTTGGCGCGCGCGTCCGACGGCTGCAGGGCAGTCGCCCCGAGCAATCCGCCAGCGAGCACGCCCAGCAGCGGGCGACGCCCTGACAAGCGGCGAGTCCAGCGATCGAAACGCACGAGGTCCATCGGCATCCTTGAAGGCAATCCCACTCGCGCGACGAGCGATGATGGGGCGTCCGTTATGGTACGCCAAGGCGGCGATTGCGCAGCAAAGCGAGCCTTCGCTCACTTCCGTGCAAGTTTACGATATTGGTGCGCCTTGCCCTCACCTCTTCCCCCTCTGCCAGCGAGCCGGGATGTTGGGCAAGGATCCGTCTCAATACGCCCGCGCGAAGATGACCCGCTGCTCGCTCGGGCCGCCGCAGACGATGCATTGGCCTGGCTCGGACGGCAGATCGCGGGGGATGCAACGGATAGTGGCTTTGGTATCGGTTTTCACCCGCGCTTCGCAGGCGGAGTCGCCGCACCAGTGGGCGAGGGACCAGCCGGTGTTGGCGGCGGCTCGTGCGGCGAGGTCGTCGTATGTTTCCACGGTGGCGGTGTGGTCGTCGAGCATCCGTTTGGCGGAGCGGAACAGGTTTTCCTGGATGTCGGCGAATAGGGTCTCGATCGTCGGGGCCAGATTTGCGATCGGGACGGAAGTTTTTTCGCGGGTATCGCGGCGGACGACGATGGCCTGATCGGCGGCCACGTCGCGGGGGCCGACTTCGAGGCGGAGGGGGACGCCTTTCAGTTCCCACTCGTTGAACTTGAAACCCGGCGAGCGATCGTCGCGCCAGTCGACGCGCAGGCGTGCGACTTGGGCGAGACGCTCGGTGATGCGGTTCACCGCGGCTTCAACCTGCTCCATCTCCTCCGGGGTGCGCCAGATGGGGACGACGACGGCCTGGACCGGGGCGACACGTGGGGGGAGTTTCAAGCCGGCGTCGTCGCCGTGGACCATGATGATGGCGCCGACGGTGCGGGTGCTGAGACCGAATGAGGTGTTGCAGGCGAATCTGCGCTCGCCGTCGCGGTCGAGAAAGCGGATGCCGAAGACGCGGCCGAAGTGATCGCCGAGGTCGTGGGAGGTGCCGGCCTGGAGGGCCCAGAACTTGCCGCCCATCATGGCCTCGACGGTGTGGGTGCGCAGGGCGCCGGCGAATTTTTCCGCTTCGGTTTTGACGCCGGGCACGACCGGGATGGCGAGATCCTCTTCGAGGAAGGCGCGGTAGACCTCCAGCATCTGGCGGGCGCGCTGGTCGGTCTCTTGCGCGGTGGCGTGGCAGGTGTGGCCTTCCTGCCAGAGGAATTCCAGGGTGCGCAGGAAGGCGCGGGGACGCTCTTCCCAGCGAACGGCGTTGCCCCACTGGTTGATGACGATGGGCAGGTCGCGGTAGCTCTGCACCCAGCGGGCGAAACTGGGGCAGATGATCGATTCCGAGGAGGGGCGGACGGCCCACGGTTCTTCCAGCTCGTGCCCGCCGCCGCGGGTGACCCAGGCGACCTCCGGGGCGAAGCCGGCGATGTGCTCGGCCTCGCGCTCCAGCATGGATTTTGGGATGAAGAGGGGGAAGTAGGCGTTTTCGGCGCCGGTGGCTTTGATGCGGGTATCGAGGTGGGCAGTCATCAGCTCCCAGAGGCGGAAGCCGTAGGGGCGGATGACTTTGCAGCCGCGGACCGGGGCGTCGTCGGCCAGCTCGGCTTTGCGCACGACGTCGACGTACCAGCGGTCGAAGTCGTCTTCGTGGCCGACGAGGTCGTCGACGTAGGTCGTCCCGGTTCTCTCGGTCATGGGTGGCTCCTGCGGCGTGCCCTCACCCCCCTGCCCCCTCTCTCCCGGACAGTTTGGCGAAAGGCGGTCCGACACGGGGATCCGATGCGACACTGCTGGGTGTTGAGCGTCCAGCGGATCGGATCGGAGGCGCCCCGTGTCGAGCCGAGGAAAAGTGTTGCATGCGTGGGTACGCCAGGTCGAAACGCTGCTGCCGGGGGAGCGGGTGACGCGGGTGCGCGTGCTGGCGCTGTTCGCGGCCGGGGTGCTGTGGGCCGGCTCGGTGACCTTGCTCAAGGTGGCCGCCGCCTTGCCGCTGCCGGCCAGCGACCCGAGTATCGAGCGGCGCCTCAAGCGCTTCGTGACCAACCCGCGCGTGACCGTGGCGGGGCTGTGGGATCCGCTGCTGCCGGTCCTGCTGCGGGCGCTGGGGCAGCGGGAGGTGGTGTTGGTCTTCGACCCGACGCCGTACCGCGACTGCGCCACCATCCTGGTCGTCGGGGTGGTGGTGCGCCGCCGTGTGCTGCCCCTGACCTGGCGGGTGGCGCCGCAGCAAGACCCCTGGCCGCAGCCGCTGGGACCAATCCTGACGGACTTGCTGGCCGTCATCGCCGCCGCGCTGCCGCCCGGTACGACCGCGACGCTGCTGGCCGATCGCGGCCTGGTCGGTCCGACGGTCGTCGATTGCGCGCGGGCGGTCGGGTTTCACGTCATCTTGCGGTTGCGCGCCGGGGCCGGTGAGGAGACCCGCGTCCGCCTCGGCGACGGGCCCGAGCAGCGCGTGGCCGCCCTGCCCACCGGTCCCGGGCAGCGCTTCGCCGGGCCAGCCGCGATCTTCAAAGATGCCGGCTGGCGCACCGGCCACCTGACCATCCACTGGGCCGCGGGGGCCGACGAGCCGTGGGTGCTGTTCTCCGACCGCCCGGCCGGTCCCGACCGGGTGCGCGAGTACCGCCAGCGCGCCCGCGCCGAGGCCACCTACCAAGACGAAAAGGGGCGCGGTTTTGTGCTGGAAGCCAGCAAACTCGGCGCCGTGGACCACCTGGAACGCTTGCTGCTGGCGGTGCATCTGGCGCTGTGGTGGGCCTACGGGCTCGGCTTGCAGACCGTGCGCAACGGACAGCGCCGTCGCTACGACCGGCGCGACCGGCGCGACCTGAGTCTGGTCCGCCTGGGCCGCACCGCCTGCCTGGCGGCCCTCGATCTGGATCATCGTCCCGCCTTACCCTTCCGCTTCACCCCCGCCGGCTGGACCTTCCCGTGGGTGCGATGAAACTGTCCGGGAGAGAGCCCCCCTGCCCCCCTCTCCCGTCGAGCCGGGAGAGGGGGGCTTTATCCGGGCGGGGTGGGCGCGTTCGTTCTGTGAATGGGATGGGAACGCCGGGGGTGACGGCTGAGATCACCCCCGGCCAGGAGGCACAGGGAAGCCGCCGGCTCCCGCACCGGAGGCGATGGGGGTGGCGCGGTTGGCGTGTGGATTTTCCGAAGTGCGGAGGATGCCGGAAAGCATTGCGCCGCCTCGCGTGCTAGCAGTGACAGACAGCCGCTGTCCAGGCCGGAAGCATAGTTCATCGCGCCGCGGCCATGCTTCGGCCCGAAGCATGGCCGATAGGGGCGTACACTCAATCCCATGTCACGCGAGTGGAATCGGGAGGTCAGCGGCGTCCATGCACCAGATGCGCGTGCTTCAGCCGGCCGAAGGGATCGTTGCTTTCTACGATGGCCGCGTCGAGGGCTATCGTTTTGCGGAAGGGCCGAATTGGGTCGATCGCGGCGCGTTGCAACTCGGCGTCGCCAGTTATGCGCTCGTTTCGGATGGCGAGGCGCTGGTGTATGACACGCACGTGTCGGTGGAGCACGCGCGGTCGATTCGGGAATCGCTGGAGCGGAAGGGCGTGCGGGCATTTACTGTTGTCCTCAGCCACTGGCATCTCGATCATGTGGCCGGAAGCGAGGTCTTTGCCGACCGCGAGATCATCGCCAATGAGCGGACAGCCGAGCATCTGCAGCACTTGCAGGCGGAGATCGAGCAGGGGACGCTGGAGGGTCCGCCCGCCATCGACCCGTTGATCCTGCCGAATCGGGTTTTCAGCGGCAGCTTGCGCCTGGACATTGGACGGGTGCGGGTCGAACTGATCCAGTGCGCGATCCATAGCGACGATGCCACGGTGCTCTGGCTCCCGCAGCAGAGGCTCCTCCTGTGCGGGGATACGATGGAGGACACCGTCACCTACGTCTCCGAGCCGGAGAGCCTGGCACGGGATCTCCACGAGCTCGACAGGCTGGCGCGACTCGATCCCGACCGCATCCTGCCCAACCACGGCGACCCGGACGTGATCGCCAGCGGCGGCTATACGGCCGACCTGATCCGCGCCACGCGGCAGTACATCGAGGTGCTTCAGCGCGCTCGCCGGGAGCCACGTCTGCGGGAGGCGACCCTGCGAGAGGTAATCGCGGAGCCGCTCGATGCCGGGTGGGTTCACTACTTCGCGCCTTACGAGGCCGTGCATCGATCGAATGTGAAGCGCGTCCTCAACGCTCCCGCTTCGTAGGCAGCCCGGACCTCCGGCCGCTTGACAGCGCGAGATTTGGCCATAGAGTGAACTCGCCGCCCACGCGTGTCTCACGGGCGCATCATCTCCTTGTTGCCTCTCCATCGTCATTGCACCGGCCCGGAAGGAGGCTCCCATGGACCCAAGCAGTTCGACGCGCTGTCAAGGACGTTGGCGCATGGGTTTTCGCGGCGGCAGGCGGTGACGCGGTGGGGGGTCGCCGGGGTGCTGGCCGGGTTTGCCGCCGCGGTCGGACGCGGCCAGGGGGAGGCGGCGTACCGGCTCGTGCAGGCGGAGACGTGCAGTCTCGATATCGTCGCCAATGTGCGGCTCGGCCCGAGCGAGGGCGCCATCCTGCAAGGTTCCGTACCGGGCGAGTTGCGGGGCGAGATCGCCTTCGCGCTCGACCCCGAGGGGCGGATCGACGGCGGCACATGGCGCCTGGAGGGTGGTGGAGAGCTGGCGGTCAGCGGTCAGGCGACCGGCCAGGCGCTGACGCTGCGGGTGCAGGCGGGGATCGGGCAGACAATTGTGCTGACGGGGGCGGGGGAGGAGGATTTTGCCGTCTGCACAGGCGCGGCGGACGGGCTGTTTACAGGGCCGCAGCGGGGCGACATCGGCGATTGGCACGCGATCGCCACGTCGCTGGGAGCGCCGCAGGCGACGACACCACCCGCGCCTGGGGTGACATCGACGCCGATTCCGACCACCGCGGTGCCCACCGCGACGGCGGGGGTGAGCCCAACGGCCACGGCATCGCCGGCGCCGGGAACCGCTACCGTTACGGCCACGGCCACGGCCACGGCGACGACGACGGCCACGCCAACCGCAACCGCGACGCCGGAAGCAACGGCGACACCCACCCCGACACCGACACCAGAACCGACGGCGACAGCCACCCCGCTCCCGGACCCCTGTCCTTCGGGAACGGTGACGTGCAGCGGGGTTTGCATGGATCTGCTGAACGACCCGGCGAACTGCGGGGCGTGCGGCAATGCATGCACGTTCGGCATCTGCGTGGCGGGGGAATGCACGTTCTTGCAGGCGTGTCTCTCGCCCCAGGTCTTCTGCGGCGATGTCTGCGTCGATCTGCAAACCAATCCCGCCCATTGCGGGGCGTGCGGCAATGCCTGTTTCGTGACGGAGACGTGTTCGGGCGGGGAGTGCCAGCCGGGGGTGCTGGCGCCGGCGGACTGATACGGCGAGACGGCAAGACGGCGAGACGGCAAGGAAAACTGCTTCACGCCGGAAATGCTCGCCGAGGCCGCATGAATTTTCGCCAGTCCGTTTTCGGCCCGCAACTTGCCGTCTGGCCGTCTCGCCCGCTACCCGCTGATCGGCACGCTGCGCCCGGCGAGGCCGCCGCCATCGACGTACAACGTGGTGCCGGAGACGTAGGTGGTGGCGGGGTCGGCGAGGTAGAGGACGGCGCGGGCGATCTCTTCCGGCTGGCCCATGCGGCGCATGGGGTTGGCGGCGACCATAGCGGCGACGTAGGCGTCGCTGTGGGACCAATCGGGGACTTCGATGAGACCGGGGCCGACGGCGTTGACGGCGATGTTGTGCGGGGCCAATTCGAGGGCGAGGGCTTTGGTGAAGAGCTTGACGGTGGCTTTGGAGGCGCAGTAGTGGGCGGCGCCGACCCGGCCGATCTCGGCGGAGCCGGAGGTGATATTGACGATCTTGCCCCCGGCGCCGCGCTCGATCATGCGGCGGGCGACGGCGCGGGAGACGAGGAAGGTTCCCTTGACGTTGGTGTCCATGACGGCGTCCCACTCGGCTTCGTCCATGTCGACGACGAGGGCGCTGGGGTAGATGCCGGCGTTGTTGACCAGGACGTCGATGGCGCCGAAGGTGGAGAGGGCGGTTTCGACCATGGCCTCGACGGAGGCGGCATCGCAAACATCGGTTTGGACGGGGATGGCTGGTGATCCGGTCTGCTGGCGGATGTCGGCGGCCACGGTTTCTGCCCGGGTGGGGTCGAGGTCGGCGATGATGACGGCGTCGCCGTTGGCGGCGAAGGCTTGGGCGATGGCCTGGCCGATGCCGTGGCCGGCGCCGGTGATGATGACGGAGCGTGGGTTTTCTTCAGCCACGTTGTCTTCTCCTGGCCCGGTACTCACACCGAAGGCCATGGCCCTCCGGACCACAATGTGTTGGCCAGCCCCTGGTTGTCGGCCTGCGGCCGACCGGCGACGCAGGCGTCGCCCCTACGAACGGGCGGGTCGTGCGTGGCATCGCTCCAAAATGCAGTGTCCAGCTACTTCGTCGCCGCACCTGCGGGCGATGATACGGCTTGTGCTTGCGACAGCGCGGCGACTGGCCGTCGGGGCAACCGAGCCGATGCAGCTACGGTTTGCGGCCGGCGACCATGAAGCCGGAGATGGATGCGAAGAATCGGCCCGCCTCGGACGCGGCGCGCAGCCCGTCGAGCCACGCGGCTCCGGCTGATTCGGTGATGACCCCCGCCGCGCCGACCCGCGCGACGGTGTCCTCAAGCGCGAGGGCGGCGTTGGCCTGGGCAAGGTCGGTCAGCAGGACCATCACGGGTTCGACGACGATCCCGGTGAGTGCTGCCTCCCGGAACAGTCCCGGCAGGCGTCTGCCCATCCAGCCGTCGCGGTAGCCGTCGCAGAAGGCGTTCAGCAGTTGCCGCGTGAGCGCGCGGTCAGGCGCGTCGACGATGGCGGTCTCGAAGTCGGGGTCAAAGAGGAGGATCCGTCCACCGGAGCGGGTCACGCGCAGGAGCTCGTCGAACGCTTGCCGCGGGTACTCCAGGTGGTGGAAGACGCGGTCGGCCCGGCAGGCATCGAAGTTCCCATCGGGGAATGGGAGCGCGTAGGCGTCCGCCACCTGGAACTCGACCGGTAGGCCTGTCCCCGGCAGCCGCTCGCGTGCCGCGGCGATCAGCGTTTCGCTGCGGTCGACGCCCACCACGCGGCCGCCCGGCCTGACCAGTCGAGCGAGTTCCTGCACGTCCTCGCCGGTGCCGCAGCCGAGGTCGAGGACGGTGTCCCCCGGCTGGACCCCGAGCACCTCGAAGGTGCGCTGCTTGTAGGCGCGGACGAAGTCCAGGGCGGTCAGCGCGTCGAGCACTTGGACGAATCCCGCCGGGTCGGCCGAACGGTCGATGTCAGTGAAGGCGGCGCGCGGGTCGGGGGTGGCCATCGGGGCTCCTTTCGCGGGCGGGACGGGGACCGATGACGAATCGGACCGCCGCACACCCCGCACACTATCACGAGCAGCCAACTCGGCGTGAAGCAATGAGGGCCACCATCGCGTTTGTCGTGGGGTCTTCACTGTGCTGGTCCATTTTATGCCGTGACCGTGTGTTTACGCGCGGCGGCCGAGATTGAAAAAGGCGGTGCAGCCGGCGTCGACGGGGAGGAGGGCGCCGGTGACGAAGGAGGCGTCCTCGGAGGCGAGGAAGGCGACGGCGGCGGCGATTTCGCTGACGTCGGCCTGGCGGCCGAGGGGCTGCAGGGCGGCGGCGGCTTGGCGGGCGGCGAGGTTGGCGGCGGCGGCGTCTGGGTCCATGCGGGAGCGGCGGTCGGCCATGTCGTTGTCGACGTAGCCGGGGGCGACGGCGTTGACGCGGATGCCGCGGGGGCCGAGGTCGACGGCGAGTTGTTTGGTCAGGCCGATGATGCCGCCTTTGGCCGCGGCGTAGGCGGGGGTGAGCGGGGCGCCAACCATGCCGAAGGTGGAGGCGATGTTGACAATGGCGCCGGCCGGCGAGGTTGCCAGGGCGGGGACGGCGTATTTGGTGCAGCGGAAGACGCCGCTGAGGTTGACGGCCAGGCCGCGTTCCCAGTCGGCTTCTTCAAGCTGGTCGATGGGGACGAGGGTGCCGGGGATGCCGGCGTTGTTGACGAGGATGTCGAGGCGACCGGTTTCGGCCAGGGTGGTGTTCACCATGGCTCGGACATCGGCGGATTGGGAGACGTCGCAGGGGACGAAGCGAGCGTTTCCGCCCGCGTCCCGCACCGCCCGTTCGGTCGCCGTGCCATCGTCGATCTTGACGTCGGCGATGATGACGGTGGCGCCTTCGCGCGCGAGGCGGAGGACGATGGCGCGGCCGATGCCGACCGCGCCGCCGGTGACGATAGCGGTCTTGCCGGCGAATCGGCGGGGATCGTTGGTCATGCCACATGCTCTCCTCGGCGATACCCGGTACGAGGGTGTTAGGGAATCGTTCCCGTGTGGCGTGGACCACGGGCCACAGTGTATTTGGCGGGCGCGTTGACAGAGGAGCGTCCCCGCCGCACGATGCAGCGCGGCGGGCGGGTCGTTCCCCGCCAGGCACGAGGGCGCATGTCTGAACGGGAACCGGGGACGATCGACGCGGGGTTACTGCGCAATCTAGCCGCGCTGGTGGGGGTCGAGCTTGGGGAGGAGCGGGGGGAGGCGCTGGTCTCCCAGGCGGAGCCGCACTTCGCGCAGCTCCGGGAGCTGGATGCCGTGACCGACCCGGCGACAGAGCCGGCAGCCGCGTTCCGACTCGATGACTGGATGCTTCGTGACCGCGATTGAGCGTACTCGCGAGGATCTCTGCGATCTACCGCTGGTGGCGGTGGCGGAGCGGATTCGCAGCCGCGGCCTCTCCCCGGTGGACGTGACGGAGCGGGTGTTGACGCGGATTGAGGCGCTCGATCCGGTCTTCAACGCCTTCATCACGGTGCTCGGCGAGCGGGCGATGGTCGAGGCGCGCGAGGCCGAACGAGAGATCTTGGGCGGGGCGTACCGCGGTCCGCTGCACGGCGTGCCCGTTTCGGTGAAGGATCTGTTTTTCACGAAGGGAATCCGCACCACGGCCAGTTCCCGCGTGCTGGCCGATTTTGTGCCGGACGAGGACGCAACCGTGGTGGAGCGGTTGCGGGTGGCCGGGGCGGTGCTGGTGGGCAAGACGAACATGCTGGAGTTCGCCTACGCAGCGGTGCATGACGATTACGGACCCAGTCTCAATCCGTGGGACGTGACGCGGTCGTCGTCGGGGTCGAGCAGCGGGTCGGCAGTGGCAGTGGCGACGGGGATGGGGTACGGCTCGATCGGGTCGGACACGGGGGGCTCGATCCGGTTGCCGGCGGCGTACAACGGGATCGTGGGGTTGAAACCGACCTACGGGCGGGTCAGCAGGCACGGCGGGATCCCGGTCTCGTGGTCGGCGGATCATTTCGGGCCGCTGACGCGCACGGTGGCGGACACGGCGGCGCTGCTGGGGGCGATCGCCGGGGAGGATGCACGGGATGCGACGAGCGGTCGCGTGCCGGTGCCCGATTATTTGGCGGAGATTGACGAGGGCGTGGATGGGAAGCGCATCGGTGTCGCCGATGCGTACCTGGGGCGCCACGTCGATCCCGACCGTCCGGCGTTTGGTGGAGGAGGGCATCGCCACGCTGGAGCGCCTCGGGGGCACGGTGGTGGAGATTTACCCGCCGCCACCGTCCGAGGCGGTTCCGGCGCTGCTGGCGATCCTGATGCCGGAGGCGACGGCGTACCATCTGCCGTGGTTGCGGGAGCGTCCTCAGGACTACAGTCCGGCGGTGCGGGAGCGACTGGAGCTGGGGGCCGTCACGCCCGCGGTCTCCTACATCCAGGCGCAGCAGGTGCGGCGGCGCTTCAGCGACGAATTTCTCCGCGCCATGGAGGGCGTCGATGTTCTGGTCACGCCATCCGGACCAACCGCGGCGACGCCGCTGGAGGGGGATCTGATCACCGGCGACGAGGCGGATCCGGAGGTGCTGGCGGCGCTGATCGCCTTTTCCGGGCCCTTCAACCTGACCGGGTTCCCCGCGATCTCAATCCCCTGCGGGTTCACGAAGACCGGGCTGCCGGTAGGGATGCAACTGGTGGCCAAACCCTGGCAGGAAGCGCCGCTCCTTGCTGCTGCCCACGCGTACGAACAGGCGACGGAATGGCACCGGCGGCTGCCGACGGAAGTCGGAAGTCGAAAGTCGAAAGTCCGGGGTGATCGCGGGGATAGCATCGTATGATCGACGACGAGCCGCGGACGTTGCCTGTCCTTTGTCAGAGGCTGAGGAGTGCAAACGCCGTGACCATCCATAACGTCCCTCATGCGAAGCCTCTTTCGACTATCGACTATCGACTTTCGACTCCGTCTGCCGTCGTCTTCGACATGGACGGGTTGCTGATCGACTCGGAGCCGCTGTGGCGGATCGCGGAGGTCGAGGCGTTGGTGGCGGTGGGGGTGCCCATCAGTGAAGAAGATGCCCTGGAGACGACCGGGCTGCGCACCGACGAGGTCGTCGAACTGTGGTACGGGCGTCACCCCTGGCCGGAGCCGACGAAGAAAGCGGTCGAGGCGCGCATCATCTCGCGGCTGATCGATCTGGTGCAGGAGCGGGGAGAGGCGATGCCCGGCGTGCATGAGACGCTGGAGGCGTTTTCGGCGGCGGGGTATCCGCTGGCGATCGCGTCGTCGTCGACGAGCGAGATCATCGCGGCGGTGTTGGAGACGTTGGGGATCGGCGGCTATTTTCGGGTGGCGCAATCGGCGGAGCATGAGCCGTTTGGGAAACCGCACCCAGGGGTGTACATCGAGGCGGCGCGGGCGCTGGGGGTGGAGCCGCGCCTGTGTGTGGCGTTCGAGGATTCGCCGAATGGGGTGATCGCGGCCAAGGCGGCGCGGATGACGTGCATCGCGGTACCGGACCCGGCGCTGGCGGGGGACCGGCGGTTTGGGGCGGCGGATCTGGTGCTGGGGTCGTTGGCGGAGTTTCGAGTGGAGATGCTGGGGGCTATCTAGGCTTAGGGCCGACGGTGATCGGAGAGGCGCAGGAGCACCAACGGTTCGTCGTCCTCGATCTCGCCGGTGGGGCGGAACCCGAGCGAGGCGTAGAGTGCGGCCGCCACGGTATTCGCGGGGACGAAGCTGGTCACGATCTCTTCGCAGCCGACACGGTCGACCATCATCTCGATGAGCGCCTCCATCGCCGCCCGGCCGTAGCCCTGGCCCTGATGCGCCCGGTCGATCATGAGGCGGATCACCCACCAGGCGCCGGTTTCGGGGTGCTCCCCGTACATGGCAAACCCGACCAGATTCTCGCTGGCGTAGACCGCCAGCGGGACGAAGGTGGGCTCGACGTACGCGTTGGCGATGGAGTCGATGTTGGGCGCGACGAACTGCTCCTGACCGGGGTGCAGCTTCAGCTCGACGATGTCCCAGAGGTTATCCCTGGTGATCGGCCGCAACGTGACGTTCATGCGGCGTCCTCCATTCCACGGTTCACGCCATCTCCGACGCCCCCAACCACAAGTCGATCGGCTGCTTGACGTCCGGAATCTCGGTCAGGGGCAGTGCCACGGCCTGTCCGGTCCCGGCCGACAGATACGCGGCGTAGATGATCTCCAGCACGGCGCGGCCGTCCTCGGCGGTGACGAGGGGGGGCTCGTCGCGCTGGACGCAGTCGGTGAAATGCTGCATCTCCTGGGGGAAGCCGTAGTTCCAGGTCTCCTCGTACATGGTGAAAGTCCAGCCGGTCGTGGTCTCCGCTTTTTCCACCGCGTAGCCGTAGCCAACGTCGCTCCAGGTGGTGAGGGAGGAGCCGCGCAACAAGTCGGCGCGGGTGTTGCCTTTGGAGCCGTAGATTTCGGCGCGGTCGTCGACGCCGCCGCCTTTGGCCCAGGAGTTTTCGGCGACGCCGATGCCGCCGTCGGCGAACTCCAAGAGGCAGACGGCGTGGTCCTCACCGCGGGTCTTGTCGGCATGGACGAAGGTGCCCATGCTGGCGAAGACCTTCTCCACGGGGCGGTTGCCGAACACCCAGCGGCAGAAGGCGATGGAGTGGCAGCCCATGTCGAGCAAGACGCCGCCGCCGGAGCGGCGCACGTCCCAGAACCAGGGGGAGTGGGGGCCGGCGTGCTCTTCGCTCTGCTTGACCAGGAAGACATCGCCCAGCGCTCCCTCGTCGACCAGTTTCTTGGAGCGGACGTACTTGGGAGCGAAGAGGAGCTCTTCGGCGTACATCATCTTCACGCCCGCCTCGCGGCCGGCGGCGATAATGGCGTCGGCGTCGGCCAGGGTCAGGCAGAGGGGTTTTTCGCAGACAACGTGCTTGCCGGCCCGCGCCGCGTCGATGCAGACCTGGGCGTGGAGATCGTTGGGGACGCCGATGGTGACCATGTCGAGGTCGTCCATGGTCAGCAGCTCGCGGTAGTCGGTGAAATGGCGGGGGATGCCGAATTGGCTCGCCAACGCGTGCCCACGCTCCGCGCTGGGGGAGGCGATGGCGACGACCTCGGCGTTCGGCACGTGGGTGAACGCCTCGGCGTGCAGGTGGCCGATGAACCCCGCGCCGATGAGGCCGACCCGCACACGATCCCGGTTCGTCATTGTTGCCGCCCTCTCTCTCATCGCCAGATCGATCCTGGCATGCCAGCCGGCTCATGATTGTGTGTCGGGGGGTGGGCGTCAAGCGCCAGTGACCTGTCGTTGCTCCTGGGTCTTAAAGGCCCCACGGGTAGAGATCGGGGGCGCCGGTCTGTGGTGCGATGTGCAGCGGATGCAGCGCCTCGGTGCGGTCCAGGTAGAAGAACGCGTCGTAGCGCAGCGGTAGCACCGTGGGGACGTAGTTGCCCCACTCGAACTCGGGGTGGTAGACGACGCCGATGGCGCGGTTGCCGTGGGGCACGGCCACGCGCTGCCGGCATCGACCGGGGGCTGGAAGAGCAGCAGCCGGTCCTGCGCGTCCATCTGGTGCAGCGCGTTCTCCCAACTACCCGGTTGGGCCGGCGGGACCGGCATCACCTCCATCGGAGCGCCCCAGCTCCGTCCCGCGATGACGGAACCCTCGTAGGAGCCGAAGCCCGCCAGCACGACCCCGTCGGTCTCGTGCGTCTGGCGCAACACCTGCCCGACGTTGAACATGCCTTCCCGCGCCATGGTCGTGTAGCGGGCATCGCCGATGTGGGTGTTGTGCTCCCAGACGATGGCCTTGGCGTCGTCGCCGTAGTAGCGCATCAGGCGCTCGAGCGTGTCGGCCATGTGGCGGTCGCGCAGGTTCCACGATTCCGCGCCGCCTCCGACCATCGCCCGGTAGTAGGCGGCAGCGCCGGTGACGGCCTCCGCGTTCATGATCGCGTTGAGATTCGTCGCGTCGTCGCCCGCTTCTGCCGCGACGCGCCGGCGCACGGTCTGCAGCAGATCCAGCACCTCCTGACGGCAGGCGTCCGGGACGAACATGGAGGCGCGGGCGTACGCCTGGGGATCCTCGTCGTAGGGCTCGAAACAGCGGAAGGCGCGGTAGGCGGCCTCGACGGCATCCGGGTGGTGCTCCTGCAGGTAGCCGATAATCGCGTAGAGCGATTCCCACAGCGAGTAGACATCCAGACCATAGAAGCCGACCCGCTCGTCGTCGGGTCTCTCCTCGTTGTGGCGGCGCAGCCACTCGGCGAGGGCGACGATCTCCCAGTTGGCCCACATCCAGGTCGGCCAGCGGACGAACTCGTGGAGCACCTGCTCGGCCGTGACGTCGCCCAGCTCGCCGTGGACGTACTGGTTGACGCGGTAGCAGTCGGGCCAGTCTCCCTCGACGGCGATGAAGCGGAACTCCTTTTCTTCGATCAGGCGGCGGCTGAGGCGCGCCCGCCAGAGGTAGTACTCGTGCGTACCGTGCGACGCCTCGCCGAGCAGGACGTAGCGGGCGTCACCGATCCGTTCCAGCAGAGGGTCGAGGTCCTGCGCGTCCTGGAGCGGAAAGGAGAGGGTGAGCAATAGACGAGCGACCGCGCCTTCCGCGGCCGGCTCGGATGGCGCGACTCGTGCCATACGGTCTCCTTTTGGCGTAGACGCCGAATGGGCGGGGTGGAGCTATCGCGGCGGGGCGACGGCCTACTTTTGCCGCCGCATGGAGCGTGCCAGATCACCGCGACACGGAATCGTTGCCATGGAAGCATGGTCAATGCCGGGAAAGGCGAGGGAAGGCTATGCAGACTGAAGAGGCGGCCCCAATCGTCGATCAGTTTCACGCGCTGTACTACGACCGCCGCGTGCAGACGTGGGGGGAGACGTACTGGCTGGGGCACCACGCGCTGAAGTGCCCGCTCGATCTGTGGGTCTACCAGGAGATCCTGCACGAGGTGCGGCCGAATCTGATTATCGAGACGGGGACGTACCGCGGCGGCAGCGCGCTCTTTCTGGCGTCGATCTGCGAGCTGCTGGGACGGGGCGAGGTGGTGACGATCGACGCGGCGACGCAGAAGGGCCGGCCCCGGCACAAGCGGATTGCGTACCTGACCGGATCATCGACGTCCGAGGCGATGCTGCGCCAGGTCCGCCGCCGTGCCAGGGGAAAGAATCGGGTGCTCGTTCTCCTCGACTCCGGGCATAGCATGGAACACGTGCTGGCGGAGTTGCGGTCGTACGCGCCGCTGGTGACGCCCGGCAGCTACCTGATCGTGGAGGATACGAATCTCAACGGCCATCCGGTGGAGTCGGACCATGGACCGGGGCCGGCGGAGGCGGTGGCGACGTTTCTGGCGGAGAACTCCGCGTTTGCGCGGGATGAGAGTCGGGAGAAGCTCTTGCTGACGTTCAATCCGGGAGGGTATCTCAAGAGGCGAGAAGCGGCACCGGGTTCGTTGCTTGGCCGGCTTTGGTACTCGCTCTCCCTGCGCGGCTCCGATCGGTGAAGGCTCCTGGCTACGGGTTCGCAGTTGTCTCCAAGAGATCGAGGAAGGCGCGAGGGGAGAGGATGGTCACGCCGGCGTAGGAGCCCACCGCCAGGAACCGCTTGTCTCCGGTCACCAAGTAGTCGGCATCGGCGCTGACCGCGGCGGCCAGCACCTGATCGTCTTCGGGATGCGCGGCAACGCCCGAAACGTAGGCCTCGACAGGAGTCAGCGTTGCCCGGTCTTGCAGGAGGCGCTGCGTCGACCTGATCTGGTCCGCCGTGAGTCGCTGCTGAAAGTAGGTTTTTTCCATCGTGTTGATCAACTCGGCCAGGATATGGTCGGACACGATGAGTTCAAATCGCTGCGCTTGCCAAAAGCGAAGCAATCGGGTGGGCGCTCGTTCAGCAGAGGCGAATCCGAGGACTCCAGACGCCAGCACGTTCGTGTCCAGGACCGCCTTGATCACGTCCCGGCACCGACCGCCTGTTGCTCCGCCCGTCGTTCGGCCCGGACTTCGGCTATCGCGCGTGCGATTTCCCGCTCGAGCTCCTCAAACGGCACGTCCTTGAACGCCGCTCCGATCTCCTTCAGCACCTTGAATTGTTCGGCTCGCTCCCGATCCAGCCGCTCCAGGCGCTCCAAATCCTGGGCCGACACGATGCCGGCCACCGGAATCCCATTCTTCTCCACCAGGACGCGGATTTCGCGGCGGTAGACCCGGTTGACCAGGGCGTTCAAGCCCTGCTTGACGTCGGAAATCTTCATCGTTTCGGTCGTGGGTGGTGTGCTCATGGGGCGCTCCTTCGCTACGACCTGAATGGTATCAAAACGGACGAAGGAGGACCGATCAGGACGATGCCGGTGTCCCGCGCTCAGATCGTCACTTTCACCTGCCCGTCCTCGACCGTCACCGGATACGTGCGGACGCGCAGGCGGGAGGAGGAGAGGCTCTTGCCGGTGGTGATGTCGAACTCGATGCCGTGCCAGGGGCAGGTGACGATCTCGCCCTCGCGCACCCATGCGAAGCGCCAATCGGTCGCCGCCGAGCAGGCCATGGTGCCGTTGACGGTGCCGGCGCAGAGCGGCCCGAACTGATGGGGGCAGATGTTGGGCAGGGCGTAGAAGGTGCCGGCGACGTTGAAGACGCCGACCTCGATGCGGCCCAGTTGCACGACGCGGTGCGTGCCCGGTGGGAAGTCTTCTACTGATCCGACGACATGCTCGGCCATGCGTTCTTTCCAAGCGCTCGCCATTGCGCTTCGTGAAGCTTCGCACACGTGTCATTCTGAGCCCGTGGGCGAAGAATCTCGTCGCCGCACGACCGAGTGTGCGATGAGTCGAGATGCTTCGCTCCGCTCAGCATGACACGTCGCTAGAGCTTACTGGCAGGGGCCGGGATGCCGAAGAGGTCCAGCGCGTTTTCGCCCATGATCTTGCGTTTGGCCCCGGCGGGCATGGGGAGTTTCATGATGGTGCGCGGGTGGTCGAAGTCGTGGTGGGGCCAGTCAGAGGCGAAGAGGACGCGCTCCGGGCCGCCGAGAAGATCGATGGTGGCGACGAGGTCTTTGGGGTTGTCGGGTTCTTCGATCGGCTGGGTGGCGAACCACATTCGTTCCTTGATGTATTCGCTGGGCCGCTTTTCGAGGAAGGGGACCATGCGCCGGTATTCGTTGAAGTACTTGTCCATGCGCCACATCATGTAGGGCACCCAGGCGATGCCAGCCTCGGTGAAGACGACGCGCAACCCTGGGAAGCGCGCCGGGACGCCGGAGTGGATGAGGCTGGTGAGGTTGGCCATCATGGCGAAGGCGTGGGAAAGCACCTGGCGGCCGAAGTGGTTCTCGAACTGGTCGAGCTGGCAGGGGAAGGCGGGCGAGACGACGGTGACGCTGTGCAGGCAGACGGGGAGATCGGTCTCCTGGGCGGCGGCGAAGATGGGGTCATACTTGCGGTGGCCCCAGAGGGGATTCACCGCCGCGGTCGGCAGGTAGATGCCGACGATGCGAGCTTCCCGCGCATAGCGCCGGATTTCCGCGGCGGCGTCCTCCGGATTCTGGGGCGAGGCCAGCACCACGCCGTAGAGGCCCGGCTCCTGGCGCAGCCACTCCTCCAGCAGCCAGCGGTTGTAGGCCCGCGCCAGGAAGGTGGCGTACTCGATGTTCGGGATGCCCGCAAACAGGAGCATGTGGTCCGGAAAGAGGATGCCGATGTCGATCCCCAACCCGCTCAACGCGACGCGCATCTCCGCCGCCGTGGGGACGGAGCGGTTCGCGTGCTGGCCCGGAATCGGCGGATCGAGCCGCATGTTCGGCGCGAAGCCCGGCACCTGCAAATAGGGATACGAGGCGCCGTCGAGCTCCTCCAGCGAGCGCCGCCACGGCTCCTCGCAATACGGGGCCAGCGCGCCAGGGGTGTCGTTCACGTGGACATCGGCATCGACGATGACGAGGGAGGAGGGGGCGAAAGAGGAGTCAGAGGCGCGGGGGGACGTGGTGACAGTTGCTGATGCGGCCGGGGTCATGGGTGCTCCTGGAGAGTCGTGCGATCGCGGACGCTTCGTTGGTAGCCGCCGCCCTCGCGGCGACCGACATTTGGCCGCGGCGGCAGCGAACTCTGCGCCCTGCCGCCAGCGTAACCGAGGGCGCGCCCCGGAGGCAATAGCCGCCGGTGGGGCGCCTCTCGCGGAAGTATCGGACATTGACGGATGGCGCCGGTACCCATAGGCTGACCGCCTGACCGGGGCGCTGGCGCCCTGGCGGCACCGGCGGCGTCCTGCGCCGGGGACGAGGCGAGCCGGCCATACCGGCCTCGCCGCTCGAAGACGAGGAGCACGCAATGACCGATCCCCGTGTCGATACTTTGCTCGATGAGGCGCGACGCCTCCGCCTGTCGCGGCGCAGCATCATGCGTCGCGGCTCGGCGCTCGGCCTCTCCACGGCGGCCCTCGGCGGGGTTCTTTCCACCACCGGCCGCGCCGCCCCCGCGCGGCGAGCCCCGGCCTTCATTCAGGAGCGCACGCTCAACACGCTGCAGGCTACCTATTTCGTGCCGGCGGGGCAGGATTACTTTACCAAGATCGCCCAGGACTGGGGCACCCAGAACAACGTCACGATCACCACCGACTACATCGGCTGGGTCGACTTGCAGCCGCGCATCGCGGCGGCGGTCGAGGGGGGCGCTGGCGCCGACGTGATCGAGATGTGGGACACCTGGCCCTACCTCTACTACGAGAACATGCTTCCGCTGGAGGAGCAGGCCCAGGCCGTCAGCGAGGAATATGGCGGCTTCTACGAGTGGGTGATCAACACCGCCTCCGTCGATGGCGCGTGGTACAGCATCCCGTACGGGAATTCGACGTCGGCGTTTGCGTACCGCATCAGCCTCTTCGAGGAGGCCGGCATCGAAGACCCGGTCAACAACTTCCCGCAGACCTGGGACGAGCTGTTTGCCGTGGGCAAGTCGCTGAAAGAGATGGGCAAACCGCTCGGCCAGTCGCTCAGCCAGGATCTGGGCGACCCGCCGAGCTTCGCCTACCCGTACATGTGGAGTTACGGCGCGATGGAGGTGGCCGAGGACGGCAGCGTTGCCATCAACACGCCGGAGTTCGTGGAGGCACTGCAGGCCTTCCTCGGGCATTGGGTCGACGCCTTCGACGAGACGGGGCTCTCCTGGGACGGCTCCGCCAACAACCGCGCTTTCCTCTCCGACCAGATTTCGGCCACGCTCAATGGCAGCAGCATCTACATCGCCGCCGTCGACGCCGCGGCGGGCGCATCGGCGCTCGATTACGAGGTGCTGGTCGAACCCGACGACATCTGGCACGCCGGCTATCCGGAGGGTCCCGCTGGCCGCTTCAACGTGTTGGGCAGCCGCTCCATGGCGGTGATGAGCTACTCGCCGAACACCGAAGCGGGGATCGAGTTCCTGGAATTCTTCTACAGCCCCGAGGTCTTCATTCCGTGGCTGGAGGCGCAGGAGGGGTACGTCATCCCGATGGCGCCGGGGTACGCCGAGCACGAGATGTACACCGGGAATCCGAGCCTGGCGCCGTTCCCCGAGGTTTCCCAGTACAGCCGCAACAAGGGCTACGCCGGCCCGGCCAACCAGGCCTCCGCGGAATCGTTTACGCGCAACATCATTGTCAACGTCTTTGCGCAGGCGATCCAGTCGGGCGACGCGGCCAGCGCCGTGCAGCAGGCCGAAACGCAGTTGCAGCGGATTTACGGCGGCTAGCCACGAGGATGTCGGGTGTCAGGGGTTCGTGGGTGACGGGTTATGGGCTCCAAGGTGACGAAGAGCCGGCGCCCCGGTGGCGCCCATAACCCACAACCTGAACCTCATTCCCTGACACCCGACACCCGACACCCCATCAGTGCATTGTCCAGCCGCCGTCGATCTGGATGAGCTGACCGGTGATGAACGAGGCGGCATCGCTGGCGAGGAAGGTGACGAGGTTGCCCACGTCCTGCGGGGTGCCGCGGCGTTTGATGCTCTGCGCCTCCAGGATGGCGCGGTTGTAGCCTTCCTGGTCGGGGTGGATTTTCTCGGCGTCGGTGGGGAAGGCGCCGGGGGAGAGGGTGTTCACCGTGATGCCGTCCAAGCCGACCTCGCGCGCCAGGGCGCGGGTGAAGCCGACGATGCCGCCTTTGGAGGCGACGTAGTCGAGGAGGAAGGGGACGCCGCCGAAGAAGGTGATGGAGGCGACGTTGATGACCCGCCCGTGGCCGGACGCCTTGAGGTGCGGGTAGGCGGCGCGGGCACAGAGGTAGTAACCCTTGAGGTTGGTGTCGAGGACCTGGTCCCAGTCAGCCTCGGTGATGTCCGTCCACGGTTTGCGGTGGTAGACGGCGGCGTTGTTGACGAGGATGTCGATGGGGCCCAGCTCGGCGACGACGCGCTCCGTCATGGCCGCGACCGAGGAGGCATCGGCGATGTCGACTTCGACGGCGAGGGCCCGTCCGCCCGCTGAGTTCACCGCGGCGGCGATGTCCTCCAGCTTGGCCTTCGTCCGCCCGGCCACGGCCACCGCGGCTCCGGCCGCGGCCAGCGCCGGGCAGATCCCGGAGCCGAGCCCGCCACCGCCTCCGGTGACGATCGCCACCCGACCATCCAACCGGAACTGGTTCACCCCATCGCGCTCTGTCACGCCGCACTCACCCCCGTGATGATGCCCATGACGGCCTCGTGATCGGCGCCGTGGGGCAACTCGGCGACGACCCGGCCGCCGTACATGGCGAGCACGCGATCGCTCATGGCCAGCACCTCCGGCAACTCGGAGGAGACGAGCAGCACGCCGCGACCCTGGCGGGTCATGCCGTTGAGGATCTGGTGCACTTCGGCCTTGGCCCCGACGTCGATACCGCGGGTGGGATCGTCGAGCAGGATGACCAGCGGCCCGCGAGAGAGCGAGCGGGCGATGACGACCTTCTGCTGGTTGCCGCCGGAGAGGCTGCTGACCGGGGCCACGAGCGAGGCGGTGCGGATCTGGAAGCGGTTGACCATGTCGCGCACCGCGTCATCCAGCGCGCGGTTTGGCACCCAGCCGAGGGCCTTCGCCAGCTTCGAGAGGAGCAGCAACCCGGCGTTCTCCCGCACCGACATGGGCGCGAAGAGCCCTTCGCCCTGCCGGTCCGCGGGGACGTAGGCGATGCGGCGGCGGATCGCCTCGGCCGCCGACGTGGGGTGGATGGCTTCGCCTTCGAGGCGGATCTCGCCGCCGACGCGGGGGACTTGACCGGCCAAGGCGCGCAACACCTCGCTCGTACCCGAGCCCTGCAACCCGACGAGGCCCAGCACCTCGCCGCGGTGGAGATCAAACGAGACGTCGCTAAACGTCCCCGGCGCGGAGAGCCCGCGCACGCTGAGCAGCACTTCCCCGGTGGCGTGATCCTCCTTCGGAAAGAGCTGGGTGATCTCCCGGCCAACCATCATGCGCACGACCTGCTCCGGGGTCGCGTCGGCGCGGGGGACGGTGCCGACGTAGCGGCCGTCGCGCAGCGCGGAGATACGGTCGGCGATACCGAAGACCTCCTCCAGCCGGTGCGAGACGTAGATGATGGTAATCCCTCGCGCCTTGAGTCCGCGCACGATGGCGAACAGCCGCTCCGCCTCCTGCTTGCTCAACGCCGAGGTCGGTTCGTCGAGGATGAGCAGCTTGGCCCGGAAGGAGAGCGCCTGGGCGATGGCGACGAGTTGCCGCTGCGCGATCGGCAGATCGCCGGCCAGCACCCTCGGCGGGATTTCAACGCCGAGGTCGGCGAAGACGGTCGCCGCGCGCCGGTTGACCTCGCGCCAGTCGATCAGCCCGCCCCGTTTCGGTAGATCGTGGCCGAGCAGGACGTTCTGCCCCGCCGTCAGGTCGGGGCAGATGGGGATCTCCTGGTGGACGACGCTGATACCGGCGGCGCGGGAGGCGAGGGGATCGGCAAAGGCGACTTCGCGTCCCTCGAAGCGCACCGTGCCCACGTCGGGGGGGAAGACGCCGCCGCAGATGCGGATCAGCGTCGACTTGCCGGAGCCGTTTTCCCCCACCAGGGCGTGGACCTCGCCGCGCGGCACGGCGAAGCTCACCTCCCGCAGGGCCCGCACCCCGCCGAAGCGCTTGCTCACGTTGAGGAACTCGATGATCGGCGGGGACGAGGGTGATGGGGTGATGGGGTGATGGGGTGATAGGGGATTGTGGTTATCCACACCCCTCGGCACCACTGCCGACCCCCCATGTGAGGGGGTCTGTCCCCCGTCCCCTAACACCCCATCACCCCATCACCCCATCACCCTCCCGCCCCTAGCGGAACTCGGGGTTGTACTCGTCGACGTTCTCGGGCGTGACGACGTCGGTGCCGGTGTCGATGGTGATGGGCCGGATGCCGTACTCGATCTCCTGGTGCATGATCATCACCGGGTAGAAGCCCTGCAGGTAGGGGTTCTGGCCGAGCCCGAAGGCCACGTAGCCTTCGCGCAGACCGTCGACCTGGGCCGGGGCGAGGTCGGAGCCGCCGGTCAGCAACTGCCCCTCCAGCCCATTGTTCTTGATGTACTGGGCGATGATGTTGCTGTAGTAGTCGACGCCGGTGATCATGGCGACGTCGGGATTGGCGGCGTGGAACGCCTCAATGGCGGCGAAGATCTCACCTTCGTCGGCGCCGGTGATGATCGTCTCCAGGATCTCGTACTTGCCTTCGCCTTCGGCCTCCAGCGTCTCGGTGAAGGAGCGGATGCGTTCTTCGAGCGCGAAGTGGCCGGGGCAACAGTTGGTGATGGCGATCTGGCCGCCGTCGGGCATGACGCGCATCACCTCTTGCGCCCAGACCTGGCCGTAGTTGGTGAAGTTCTGCCCGACGAAGGGGGCCGGGGCGACCTCGTCGGCCGTGGGGTCGTTCGTGTTGAAGGTGACGACCGAGATGCCGGCCTCCTGGGCGCGCAGGATCACGTCGTCGTAGACACCCGGTTCGGGGCGGGTGGTGGCGATGCCGTCCGGTTCGGTGGCGATGGCCGCCTCCAGGATGGCGACCTGTTGCGCCGGGTCGTAGGTCTGGGGTCCGAGGAACTCGCAGGTGGCGCCGATCAGGGCGCAGGCGTCTTCCATGCCGGTGCGCACCGGCGCGAAGATGCCGGCGCCCAGGTCGTGGGTGACGAACACGAACCGGAGGGGCTCGTCGTCCTGGGCGGCGGCGGGCGGCGAGCCTCCGATCGTGGCCGGAGTCAGGAGCAGGAATGCCAGCACGAGCAGCGTCGACACTTTCGTCAGCAGCTTCATGTTCGTCTCCTTTGCGTGGTGTGGTTTTGTGACGCGTGTTGTCGGCCTGCGGCCGGCCGGGCGCAGCAAGCAGCGCCCCTACGATTGACTTCCGCCTTCGGTGTCACCTCCTTCGTCCGACGTGGGTGTGGATCAGGACTGCCAGGATGATGATGGCGCCCAGGAACGCTTCCTGGAGGCGTCCTTCGCCGCCGAGTTGCACCAGGCCGTTTCGGACGATGGTCAGCAGGGCGGCACCGAGGAAGGTGCCGACGATGGTGCCGTAGCCGCCGAAGAGGGAGGTGCCGCCGATGACGACGGCGGCGATGACGGTCAGCTCGTCGCCCTGGCCGGCGGTCGGCGAGACCGAGGTCAGGTGGGCGAAGCTCAATGCCCCGGCGAACGCGGCCGCCATGGCGCTGAGGACGAAGCAGACGATCTTGACCCGGCGCACCGGGATGCCCGCCAGCCGCGCCGCCGTCTCGTTGCTGCCGGTGGCCTGCACCCAGTAGCCGAAGGTGGTGCGGCGAAAGACGACGGTGCCCAGGATGACGATGCCAAGCATCCAGAAGATCTGGACCGGGATGCCGAACAGTTCTCCCGCCAGCACCTCGTAGAAGGTGGGGTGGGGTAAGCGCGCCACGGGGTAGGCCGACATCACCAGGGCCGCCCCGCGCACGATGTAGAGCATGCCGAGGGTGACGATGAACGACGGGATGCGGCCGACGGTGGTGACCAACCCGTTGACCAGACCCAGGGCGGCCGCGACGAGCAGCGAGACGATCAAAGCGGTCCAGAGATCGATGCCCTGGTTCGCTGCCAGCAGCGCCATCAGCAGCGAGCAGAAGCCGTAGACCGAGCCGACGGAGAGATCGAGCTCGCGCGAGGTAATGAGGAAGGTCGCGGCCACGCCCATGATGGCGATCTCGGACATCTGCCGGCCCATGGCCAGCAGGTTCCCCGTGCTGAAGAAGCTGGGGCGGGCGATGCCGATGGCGACGCTGATGATGATGAGGAAGATGAGGATGGCGAACTCGCGGGCGCCGACGAGCTGCCCCACCGTGCCCCGGGCGCGGCTGCCCCAGGGCAACGCCGCGGCGCCGCCGGCGGCGGCCGTTTCGGTGACGGGAACGGGATCGGTCACGTTCATCGCCGTATTGTCCGCCAAGCCGGGGGCTGCCGGTCCGTGATCTCGGCGAGCTGTCCTTCGGCAACGAGCTCGTGCAGGTGGGCGCGGATGGGTCCGCCGAGCTCGTTGGCCATCGAGGTGAAGGGACCGAGGACGGGATCGAGCGCCACGAGCAGGCCGGCGAGGGTGACTTCGTCCGCTTCCCGGGCGATCTGCGCGATCGCGGTTCGCGCGCGGGCGACGAAGGCGAGGGTTTCGTCCAGAAAGCGTCCCACGTCGTCACCTTCGAAGACGGCGTAGTGCGCGGTCAGGAGCCGTTGTGGCGAAGGCGCCTGCAAGCGGCGCGCGGTCGCTTCGTACTCCGCGAGGTGGACGTAGGGTGGGGGGTGGATCACCTCGCCTTCCATATTCAGCAAGCCCGCGCCGAGCACGGCGTCGGTGACGATGGCGGTTTTCGAGGCGGGGTGCCACAGCCCGATGTGCCCCAGGGAGTGACCCGGGAGGTGGAGCACTTCGACGGTGAGGTTCGGCCCAAGGCGGAACCATTCGCCGCCGGCGAGGTGCAGATCGACCGGGATATCCGGTCCCAGCGCATTGCGGAGCCAGTCTTTGGTTTCCGGGTCGTAGTCGGCGTCGGGGCCGTGGGCGGCGTACCAGCCGTAGCGCTCGCGCAGGATGCGCTCGCGGTCGGCGATCCAGCGGGCATCCGCGGTATGGGCGCAGAAGATGGCCCGCGGCGCGGCCGCCCGCATGGCCGCGTTGCCGCCGCAGTGGTCGACGTCGGCGTGGGTGATGAGAAGGTAGTCGAGGTCGGCCGGGTCGAGGCCAAGTTCGCGGAGGGCGGGCAGGATCACCTCGTCCGGGGTGGAGACGATGCCGGTGTCGACGAGCAGCGAGCGTTGGTCGCGCAGCAGGTATTGGGCGAAG
The DNA here is from genome assembly GCA_963762985.1 of uncultured Chloroflexia bacterium. Taxonomy (GTDB): domain Bacteria; phylum Chloroflexota; class Chloroflexia; order Thermomicrobiales; family UBA6265; genus JACCXM01. Next base: position 241,057 of record CAVXMK010000014.1, on the reverse strand, counting down.
GGGCGCGGACCGAGGATGCTTTCGATGCGGATGATGCCGGGAACAATCTCCTGAACGGTCACGGAACGCTCCCCGTCGCCCACGCCAACCTCGGCAGGTGAAGAATGCGGCTATCCCACCGGCTTGCCGCGTGCCGATCCTGGAGCAAGGGGCAGATCACCTGGCGATGTCCAAGTTTGCCGACTCTCGCGGGCCAGACTGGCGATTGGCAGCACACCAGTCGTGATCCTGCCACAGGTGCGCACGACCGTCGAGGGGTTTTCGAGTGAAGGGATGTCGGTCCGCGGCGCAACGAGGACGAATGAGGCGCCGGGTTCCAGGCCGGCAATATTTGCTGCCCGATGAGACTGCTCCCACGCGTGAGGCGATGCGGTGACGACCGGTGGGCAACGGATATGTGGTCACTGCCACTGGTTGGTTACGGTGCGGCTGGGCCCGTCTCCAGCGACAGGATCAGCACCTCGAGCGGCTCTGCTCCGCTGTTGCGGACGCCGGCCGACGCTCCTGACTGGAACGCGGCTCCGCCACCCGGGGCGATCGTCAGGTCTGCGGCCGAGCGATCGCCGGGCGGCCAGATCCTCTCCTGCGGGGCGCTGTGACGCGGTCGCATGACGCCATCGCCACTGACGAGGTCGACGGCGGCGGAACCCGACTCGATGGCAAGCATCTCCGCATCCAATACACGGTGAACGGGCAGCGTCGCTTGCGGGCGGAGTGTCAGACGCGCCACTCCGAGCGTGGGCGCGGTCGAAGATTCGCTGATGACGCCATCGACGAGCACCTCGCTCAGTACACCCGGCGGCCACGGGACCGGGGTGCTGTCCTGGGCCACGATTTCCGGGTGTCCTGGTTTGAAGAGGGTCTCGTCCAGCGCCCCGGCGCGCACCCACCGGTTAGTCATTGCGCCGTCACCCGCCAGAGCGACGGCCGCCAGGACGGTGTTGGGCTCGTTCCCGGCATTGTGGAGCTGGTAGCCCGTGTCGGTAGCAAGCAGCAGGTGGTCACCAACGGTGACATGGGACAGCCCCACGCTCGTGTCCTCGCGCTCCGCCTGCCCGTCGCGGGCGGGATGATGGATGGCGACCGGCAGGTCGGTGCGCACCTCCAGCGTTCCGGACTCGACCAGGAGGACGAGCGGCCCAGCCGCGGACAACCTGTGAAGTGATGCGCCAGGCTCGAGGGTGAGCCGGATCAGTCCAAGGCGGTAAGGTGCCGGAGGCATCGCATCGATCTCAGTCCGCGCCAGCGGCTCGATCACGATTGGCGGGCCGTCTTCTGGCAGCGCCGCGGCGACCCGCCCATCGGCGACGCGGAGGAAATCGACCGTCGCCCACGGCGAAAGCTCACCCTGGAGCGGCAGACCCAGAAACCGGAATCGCTCAACGCCGTCGACGCGCAGGCGTACGGCGAGCCGGTCCTCGTCGGCCACGATGTCTTCAATCACGAGCCGCATATCAGGCGCGAGCCGGTGCAGGGCGGCTACGCGGCAGTGCAGGGCGCACCCAGCCGCCAGCGTGCCTGGTCCTCGATCGCCGCCACCACCCTCCATGACGCTGTCCAGCAGCGCCAGGTCGCCGGCGCCTATCGCCTCGTTGATCGCGGTGTAATACCGGCGAGCGATGGCCTCACCTCCCGCGCCGAAGGTGGGATTGGCGATCGCGGGCGCGTCGAATGCGAAAGCAAACAGGAGCGCGGTCACTCCCAGGCCCGCGAGGAGCAGCGTCCCGGCGAGCATGATTGTCCGCGCCGCTTTCCCTTGGGCGACGGGTCGGCACGGGGCCACCATTTCGGCACGTCAGACCGTGAGCAGGAAGAGCGCGGCCAGCGCCGCACCGATGCCAGCGATCTTGGCCGCTCCAAATGCGTCGCCGAAGAGGAGCACGCCGACGAGCGTGTTGCCCAGCGTCAGGCCGACCAGCCAGGCCAGGGTCGTCACCAGGTAACTGGAGCCTTCGCGCAGCGCGTAGCCGAAGGTCACGATGGCCGGGGCGAAGAGCACGATGCTCAGGACGTTCGCCAGGAGGAAGTTCTCGCTGAAGCGGTCTCCCGCCCATTTCAGGTACGCCGTCGCCACGACGTCGCAGAGGATCGACGCGCCCAGCAGGCTGACCCAGACTGGGGAAATACGCAGGGTTTCCAACCTCGACTCCGTCTCGCTGTTTACGGCTAACTACGGGGCGGCGAAACGGCCACGCGAATGGTGACGAACGCCGCAATCGGCGCCCCGAGCCGCTCGCCGGAGATCGGGCTCGCGGGAACTACTGGTCCGACGATGACGAGACCGCCCGGGCGTCCGGCTGCCATGTGCAGCACACCGCCGGCCGGGATCGCCGCCTGTGTCCGGTCTTGGCCATCCCCCCTCCCGCCCACCCCGATGGCAACCGTCAGAGGGGAGTCCGCTGCCGCGTCCCGCGGTTCGAGCGCCAGCGCTTCGATCTCCAACGTGTCCCCGGGAGCGGCCCCGCACACCCGCAAGGGACCGGTCGCCGCCGGGATGGCCGGCACGCGAACGGCGAACCAGTCGTCCTGCTGTGAGGAACGGCACGCGCCGTCGGCGATCTCGATGACGGTGATCTCGCCGGGAACGATGCGCTCCGGGCGCGTTGGGGCTCCACCCATCGCGAAGGCGAAGACAAAGGGAGGGGCCGACTGGACAAACTGCCGCGGACCCGCGGATGAGACGGACGTAATCGGCGTTGTGATTTGAAGCATGGCGCGAGATCCTCTCTGGATTTCTGGGTGATTCCGGGGCTACTGGATCTGCCGAGGCATAGCGGGTGGTACCGCAGGCTGGTGTGCGACGCCGCGGTGAGCGAAGGCACGAGCGGCCGCGGCAAACCAGGCTCGCAGCTGGCTCAGCCGCGATGACTCCGCGGGCGTGCGCCGCAGCATGTCTTGGCAGGCGAATGCCTCGTCGATCCCACGTTGAACGATGCGATCGTTGAGCTCTGCGCCGAACATATTGTCCCCCTTAGCGCCCGTTGAATTCAGCCGGAGCCGCTCGCAGGACCGAGAACCCCGAGAGGTGTCGCCACAGATGGCTTCGCGCAACGCGCCGCCGCTGGCCGAGCTCCGGGACGGCCGGCGCGGCGCCCCGCGGCGCGGGTTCCGAGATGACCGGGTACGCGGCGGGGCCGAACTCCGGGTACGCCTCGCGCTGGTCTGGCGCTGGGCCGCCGAGGGCGGTGAGGAGACCTGGCAGCAGGAGGCCGAGGCTGGTGAACGCGATGAACGCGATGAGGGCGATGGCGCCGCCAACGACGGTCAGCACGTCGATGACCGCCGACGTGGGGAGACTGTGCGGTTCCATGGTGGACCTCCGTTGCGCGTGTCGTCCGGGATGTCCGGTCCCCATTCGATGACTTCTGCCTGTTGGCAGTCTGAGGTGCAACCTGCCTGGGCACTACGCGCTTTGACCACGCAATACCCACGCAATCTCGGCTTTAGGCAGGGCAGGAATGGGTTACACTCCTATCTCACCTCCGCCAAGCTCGCGTTCGGCCGTAGCGGGTCGACGGGAGGGGTGGAATGAGCCACGATACGGCTGGCTTCGGCGCGGTCTTGCGGCAGATGCGGATTGCCGCCGCGCACTCTCAGGAGGCGCTGGCGGAGCGCGCAGGGCTGAGCGTGCGCGGCATCAGCGACCTGGAGCGGGGGGTGCGGCGTGCCCCGCACCTGACCACGGTCGGCCTGCTGGCCGACGCGCTCGACCTCGGTCCCGATGACCGGACGCGCTCCTGGCCGCGTCCCGCCCAAATGGCAACGCGGAGGGGCACCTCAGGACGCTCCCGGGTGTTTCTCAGCTACCGCAGCCCTTCACTTCGCTCATCGGACGGGAGGACGAGGTTGCGGCCGTGCACGCGCTCCTCGCCGACCCAGCCGTCCGGCTCCTCACGCTGACGGGTCCGGGAGGGATCGGCAAGACCCGCCTCGCCCTGGCGGTCGCTGAGCGGATGACGCCTGACTTCTCGGACGGGGTGGCCTTCGTTCCCCTTGCCCCGATCCGCGACCCGGGTCTGGTCGTCGTCGCCGTTGCGCAGGCGCTCGGTTTGCAGGACTTGGGGAGCCGACCGCTGGCGGAGCGGCTCATCGATTTCCTGCGCCCGCGCCAGAAGTTGTTGGTGCTCGACAACTTCGAGCAAGTGCTCGACGCCGCTCTGGACTTGGCCGGGTGGCTGGCAACTTGCCCCGGCCTGAAACTCTTCGTCACCAGCCGATCGGTGCTCCATGTTTCGGCCGAATGCGACTTCCCCGTCGCCCCGTTGGCGCTGCCGCCGTCGCACGCCCAGCCGTCGGTCAGCGAGGTCGAAGCGGCAGCGGCGGTGCAGCTCTTCCTCGCTCGAGCGGGGGCCGTTCGACCCGGTTTCGCGCTGACCGACACCAACGCCGCCGCGGTGGCGGGGATCTGCCGCCGTCTGGACGGACTACCCTTGGGGCTCGAGCTGGCTGCAGCCAGACTCGCCCACCTCCCGCTGTCGGCGCTGTTGCGGCGCCTCGAACAGCGGCTGCCGCTGCTGACCGGCGGTCCCCGTGACTCTCCCGAGCGGCTCCGGACAATGCGCGACGCCATCGCTTGGAGCCACGACCTGCTTGCTCCTGATGAGCAAGCGCTTTTTCGCCGGATTGCGGTTTTCGTCGGCGGGTTCTCACTCGAGGCGGCGGCGAGAGTCGCAGGCGCCGACGACTCCGACAAGGGCAACGTCCTGGACGGCGTTGCGGCCCTCGTCGACCAGAGCCTGCTCCAGGTGATCGAGGGGTCGGACGGGGAGCCGCGCTACCAGATGCTGGAGACCATTCGCGAGTACGGACTGGAGCGGCTAGCGTTCAGTGGCGAGGAAGCGATCACGCGCGAGCGGCACGCGGCTTGGTGTCTGTCCCTGGCCGAGCGGGCCGAGCCGACCCTATTCCTCCGTTCGGCCCACGGGCCATGGCTAAACGAGCTGACGGCGGAGCAGGCGAATTTGCGGGCAGCCCTCGCGTGGTTGGAGACGTCTGCGGCGACGGAGGCGGGCCTGCGGCTGCCCGGGGCGCTGTGGTGGTTCTTCTACTTGCACGGAGACTGGAGGGAGGGCCGTGGGTGGCTGGAGCGGGCCCTGATGCGGAGCGTAGGGGCACCTGCCGCCACGCGTGCCAAGCTGCTTTTGGGCGTGGCAACGCTGGCGCATATGCAGGGGGACGATGCACGGGCAGTCGCGGTCGCGGAAGAGGGGCTGGCGCTCTGGCGGCACGTGGGGGAACCGCAGGAAACGGCCTATGCCCTGCTCCTGCTCGGTGTAGTGGCAAGGGACCGGGGAGACTATGACGCGGCGCTTCCACTGTTGGAAGAGGCGCTCGCGCTCTTCCAGGAGACCGGATATCCAGCCCTCGCGGCCCTGACCAGCTTCCACCTCGGCGTAGTGGCCCACGGACAGACCGACCACCTACGGGCGGCGTCGCTTCTTGCGAAGACACTGGCGCTGAGCCGTGAGCTTGGCGATTCGTGGTGCGCCGCTATCACACTTGGACATCTCGGTCTCATCGCGGGCGAGCAGGGCGAACTTGCGCGGGCAGGTGCCTACCATGCGGAGAGCCTCGCCTTGCACCGAGCGGTTGGCTTCAAGCAAGGCATTGTCGAAAGCCTTGCCGGTCTAGCAACCTTGGCCACGGCGTGTCAGCAGTTGGAACGGGCAGCACGGCTCTTCGGTGCGGCCGAGGTCCAAAGAGACATTCTCGGCATGCACTTTTTCATGCCCGAGCGCGCAATGTATGAGCGCGCGATCCGGGAGCTGCAAACGGCGCTTGGTGAATCGGCGTTCGCCACCGCCTGGGCGACGGGTCGGGCCATGACGCAGGAGCAGGCCGTCGCCGACGCCACCGAACTGCTAGAGTCGCTCGCAGCCCCCTGGCCGAGCTCTCCTGCCAGGGACGCCGGCCTGACCCCGCGCGAACGGGAGGTGCTGCGATTGATCGCCGCGGGCCAGACCGACCGGCAGATCGCCGACGCCCTCTTCGTCAGCCGGCGCACCGTCACCACCCACGTCGCCAACGTCTTGGGCAAGCTCGGCGTGGCCAACCGCACCGAGGCGGCGGCGGCGGCCGTGCGGCTCGGCCTCGACTGAGCCCGGTCGCCCGTCCACCTTCGCAACCTACGTAGTCATGCTCGATCCGACAAATCCGTACATCTCCCGATGCGTGCTCGCGTCGCAACGCCGACGATGACATCGCGCCGGACGACCGGCGCGAGCGAGCCGATCTCCACGCGAAGGGAACGACGATGAACACCTCGGCCACGCTGGAACGTCCGTTGGCAGCTAAAGACCAGTTGCATGGCGCGCTCCAACGGCAGTCAAGACCTTGGGACGAGCACCTGACGCCGTTGAGTTTCCTGGAACGGGCCGCTGCGGCGTTTCGCGACAAGACCGCCGTGGTCTACGGCGAGCAGCGCTCCACCTACGGGGAGTTTGCGGAGCGGGTCAACCGCCTCGCCTCGGCCCTCCGTAGCGCCGGTCTGCAAGAGGGCGACCGCGTCGCCGTCCTCTGCCCAAACATCCCGCCGATGCTGGAGGCCCACTTCGCCGTGCCGCTCGCGGGCGGGGTCATCGTCGCCATCAACACCCGCTTGGCCGCCGACGACGTCGCCTGGATCCTCGAGCACTCCGGCGCGCGCTTCTTGCTGGTTGACACCGAGTTCAGCCCGTTGGTCGCCACGGTTCGCGATCGGCTTCCCGAATGGCGCCACATCGTCAACGTCGTCGATGGCGGACCCGCCCCGACACTGCCCGGGCCGACCTACGACGAGTTCCTGTCCGGAGGACAATCTGACCGACAAGCCTGGCGCTTGGCTAGCGAAAACGACCTGATCGCCATCAACTACACCAGCGGCACCACGGGCCGGCCGAAGGGCGTGATGTACACGCACCGTGGGGTCTTTCTCAACGCCCTCGGCGAGTTGCTCCATTCGCGCATCAGCAGCGACTCGGTCTTCCTCTGGACGCTGCCGATGTTCCACGCCAACGGCTGGTGCCTGACCTGGGGTCTGACCGGCATCGGCGCTACGCACATCTGCCTGCGCAAGGTCGACCCGGCGACGATCTGGCCGCTGATCGCGCACGAAGGCGTCACCCACCTCAACGCCGCCCCGACCGTGTTCATTACCCTGGCCAACCATCCCCTGAGCCAGCAGATCGAGCGCAGCCGGCCGTTGACCGTCACCACCGGCGGCGCGCCGCCGTCGCCGACGCTCATCGCCCAGATGGAAGCCCTCGGCGTGGACCTCATCCACCTGTACGGGCTGACCGAGGTCTACGGGCCGAACACCATCTGTGAGGCGCCGGCGGAGTGGTCCACGTTGCCGTTGGCCGAGCGGGCGCGGGTGAAGGCGCGGCAGGGGGTGCCGTTCGTCATCGCCGACGCCATGCGCGTGGTCGATGGCGATCTGCGCGAGGTCCCGGCGGACGGCCAGACCATGGGGGAGGTCGTGATGCGGGGCAAAAACATCATGGCCGGCTATTACCGCGACCCTGAGGCGACGGCGCGGGCGTTCCTCGGCGGCTGGTTCCACTCCGGAGACCTGGCGGTGATGCACCCCGACGGCTACATCGAACTGCGCGACCGCAAGAAGGACATCATCATCTCCGGCGGCGAGAACATCTCCACCATCGAGGTCGAGCAGGTCGTCGCCCGCCACCCCGCGGTTCTGGAGTGCGCGGTCGTCGCCGTGCCCGACGAGCACTGGGGGGAGCGGCCCAAGGCGTTCGTCACCCTCCGACCGGGGATGGCAGCGACCGAGGACGACATCATCGCGTTCTGCCGGGCCAATCTGGCCCACTTCAAGTGCCCGGCCGCGGTCGCCTACGGCGAACTGCCCAAAACCGCGACCGGCAAGGTGCAGAAGTTTGTGCTCCGCGAGCGGGAGTGGGCCGGATACGACATGCGCATCCACTAGCGGGAAGCGCCGGATCGGATCAACGGCCCGTGCATGGTAACGTGCGGTCGGATTCATCCTAGACAGGAGCAGGCGGACATGAACGCCCAAGAGCTGTTTCTGCGCCGGTACCGACCCGAACAACCGGGAATGAGCTCCAATCACACGGGGATGAGCCGCCGCATGGTGGCCGACCTGAGCGAGGAGCAGGTGCGCAGACCCCCCTGCCCCAGCGTCAACACCATCGCATGGCTCATCTGGCATGTAGCGCGGGTGGAGGACATCGGACTCAATCGCTTCGTTACCGACGGCGAACAGGTTTTCGACGGCGGCGATTGGGGCGCCCGCCTCGGCGTGGCCCGGCGCGACCTCGGCACGGGTATGACCCCGGACGAGGTGCTCGATCTGAGCGCCCGGATCGACCTGCCAGAGCTGCACGCCTACTGGGATGCCGTGGAAGAGCGCACTCTGGCGATCGTGGAAGACCTGCGCCCCGCCGATCTTGACGCTATCCTCGACGCGGCGTACGTGCGGCGAGTCTTCGCCCGCGACGGGTTGGACACGCCGGAGGCCGGGTGGGTGTGCGACTACTTGGAGCATCAGCCCCGCGGCTTCTTCCTCATCCACCTGGGACTCACGCACATCTACGTGCACTGGGGCGAGGCCCAAGCCATCCGCGGGCTATACGGCCAGCCAGGGCGATAATCCCGGAACATGATGCAGGCCGCCTGGAAGCTGCGACGTCGATTGGCTGGGCGTCTCAGAAATAGCGATGCTTGAGTCGGTCGCCGGACCATGACGGCGGGCTACCCCCATTGGAATGGGTCGAATGCTGAATTCAGGTGAGGCGAACCGTGCCCGCAGGAAGGCCAGTCCTTCCTCGGCCAGCGCCTCCTGACTCGCCGCCAGGGGGCGCCAGATGGCGGCGGCGCGGGCGATGGTCTGGTTGTCGGGGGTGAAGGATGCGATGACGAGGGCGCTGGCGATCGTGGCGCAATACTCCTCTTGGCGGAAACGACGCGCCTTCACGACGCTGGTTCTGTCGCGACGGTGAGCGTTCTGCGATCCAAGAGCAGCACCGTCAGGCCAGGAACGCGAGTGAAGTCACGATCTGTCGTGACCACGGTCAGTTCTTGAGCCAGCGCCGTCGCGGCGATGAGCGTATCGATGTCGCCGATGAGTCCCTGCCCAAAGGGCGGGCGCATGTCGCGTCGTAACGCGGCGTAGCGGTCAAGGACGGAATAGCTCAGGAAGAGGGGCGCGACATCTTGTAGCAGCCGGAGCAATTGTCGTTTGCGCTCACGGAAGCCAGGTCGCCCCATCAAATACTCGATGACTTTGCCATAGACGATGATGCTCGTCGCCGCCTCGCGCCGGATAAGCCACGGGTCGATCAACGCGACCGCCGACGGTCGACCAAGGAGATACGCAGCGAGTGGAGGCGTGTCCAGGAGAAACCGGCTCACAAATCGTCGATTGGAGGCGTTGGCGGGTTATCGTGTCGGATGCGGTCGAGCTCGTCTAGCGCCTCCTCCCAATCAAGATCGGCCCAGGCTCCGGCCAAGGATCGGACATCCTCGATCGCTGACGCGGCGATCGCGGCATCGAATTCGTCCTCGCTGGCAAAGTAGCGAACGACTTCTTGGCCATCCTCAATGACAACAACGCCGATCAGAGGCCGATCGGGCCTGACGGCAAAGCCCGCAAACGGTCTGGTTTGTCGCTCTGTTGCCATGGCGCGCCCTTGTCAACACCCCAGAAAGCGCCGATTCGTGCTCCGAGTCTACGCGAACTTGCCCAGCAAGAACGCCAACCCTTCCTCGGCCAGCGCATCCTGTGATTTCGCTAGTGGGCGCCAGATGGCGGCGGCGCGGGCGATGGTCTGGTTGTCGGGGGTGAAGGATTCGATGACGAGGGGGCCGGTGTAGCCGGTGTCGCGCAGGGCGGCGGCGATGGCGTCCCAGGCGATGTGGTCGGCGCCGGGTGCGCCGCGGTCGCTGCCGCAGGCGTGGAAGTGGACGAGCTTGTCGCCGACGAGGCGGATGGCGGCGGCCTGGTCTTTCTCTTCGATGTTCATGTGGAAGGTGTCGAGCAGCACGCCGGCCGCGGGGGAGTCGAGGCGGTCGACCACCTCCATGGTCTGCTCGGCGGTGTTGAGGAGGCTGGTCTCGAAGCGGTTGAGGGGTTCGATGCCGAGTTTGACGCCGCGCTCCCCGGCGTAGTCGGACAAGCGGTTTCAGCCCTTCCACCAGGCGGTCGATGCGTCGCCGCGCGCTCGGCGGCGTCCATCTGCCAGGTCTTGCCGACCGGGGTGTAGATGGGGCCGGCGACGACGTTCCCGCCGAGCGCGGCGACGGCGTCGATGCAGGCGCGGATGTAGTCCTGGGTCGAGGCGACCGTGTCCGGGTCGGTGAGATCGCGGCCGGGGCCCATGGCGGCGCAGACGGTCGCACCGAGGTCGTTGGCGGCGAAGACCTCGGCCATGCGGGCGGGATCCCAATCGCCGGGGTTCTCCAGACCGAGCTCCAGCACGTCGAACCCCATGGCTTTGACTCGCGGCGCCAGCGCGGCGATAGTCTCGTCGGTCGGGGGCGAAACCCAGACCCAGGCATTGACTCCGATCGGATTCATCGTGGCTCGTCTCCTTTCATACCGTAGTGCGGCTGATCACCGTTGCATCGCCGCACCCTGCCCTCACCCCAACCCCTCTCCCATTGCGATGGGAGAGGGGGGGCGGCGGCGCGGACGCGGTCACGCAATCGCGAAATGGTCCGCCAGGACACCTCTTGGCCCGCGCCAGGTCGGGCCGCACCTGCGGCGCGCGGGCGTCGCTGTATTCCAACTCGATGACCGCCGCGCGATCGTAGCCGATCTCGGCCAGGGCCGCCGCCAGGTCGGCGAAATCGACCTCGCCGTCGCCGGGGACGACCATATGTCTTTCCCCCGCGCGTCGCGCAGGTGGACGTGTTTCACCAGCGGGCCAAGGGTGCGGGCGATGGCGGCGACGTTTTCGCCGGCATAGGTGGCGTGGCTGGGGTCGATGGCGACCCCGACGGCGGGGTGATCGACGAGGTCCATGAGGTCAACGGCCTCTTGTTGGGAGGCCATCAGCATGGACTTGTGCAGCTCCAGGGTCAGCTCCAGTCCGAGGGCGGCAGCTTCTTCGCCCAGAATGCGAAGGTCGTCCGCCACGCCGCGGGCGACGGTGAGCCACTCGTTCGGTGGCGGCTCCACGCCCGATTGCATGGTCACCCCGTAGGCGCCCAGGTCTTTGGCCAGGCGGAGACTGGCGCGGGCGTACTCCACGGTGCGTTCGCGCGACGCGGGCACGCCGAGCAGCCCGTCGCCAGCGTTGAGGGTAGCGACGGTAAGCCCGCGTCGCTCCAGGTCGTCGGCCAGGGCGCACTGCTCGTCCGGGCTGGCGGTGACGGGGTTGAAGTGCGGGCTGTAGCCTGGGTACATGGCCAGGTCGACGAGGTGTATGCCCTGCGCGGCAATTTCGGTCAGGGCGACATCGAGCGGATCGAGGCGGAACCCGAGGGTCGAGCAGCCGAGTGGTATCTGGCGGGTTTGCATTATTCCTCTTTCACGTTCATTCGTAGTTCTGAATCGTTATGGCCAAGGGGTTGTCGACCATGGGCCAGGCTGCCCCGTCGCCTGACCCTAAAGGGATCAGGCTGACTGAACGCAGAAGGACCCTGAAGGGCCCTGGGGACGCGCCATCGCGCGGTCACGGCGCGCCGCCGTGCGCCAGGAAGACGACCTGGCCCGTTTCGCCGCGGGCGAAGAGGTCGTAGGCGGTGGGGGCATCGTCCAGGGCGAAGCGGTGGGTGATCAGATCGGCGACGTGGAGGCCCTGGCAATAGAGGTCCAGCAGGCCATAGTAGTCGCGGTCGACGAAGTACCAGACGCCGTGGGCGACGACTTCCTTTTCCAGGAACTGGGACCAGCGGTTGATCGTGGCGTGGCGGCCGGCGCCGGCGAAGATGAAGGTGCCCTGGATGCGGGTCGCATCGAGGGCCAGGTTGACTCCCCGCGTCGCTGCCGCTGGCGTCGATGCCGATGTCGACGCCGCGGCCAGCGGTGGCTTCGCGGATGGCCGACACGGCGTCGCCGGCGGCAGGATCGATGACGCTCTCCGCGCCCGCGCGCAAGGCCAGCTCCCGGCGATAGGGGCTGACCTCGGCGGCGATGGTACGAACGCCGTAGAAGCTCAGCAGGCGGACGAAGCCGAGGCCGACCGGGCCGCAGCCGACGACAGCCGCCGTGTCGCGGGGGCGCAGGCCGATGCAGGAGAGGGCGTGATAGGCGACGCCCAGCGTGTCGCCGCCGATCAGGACCCCCTCGTCGATAGGGTAGGTCGTCTGGCAGCGGCATGCAGTTGACGACCGGGACGGCGACGTATACGGCGTGGCCGTTGAAGATGTAGCCCTGCTCGGCGCAGAAGCGGCGGTCGCCGTTGCGGCAGGTCGGGCAGTGCCCGCAGCCGGTGATGATGTTGACGGCGACGCGGTCGCCGACCGCCGGTCCGTTGCCGCCGCGGCTCTCGACCACCACGCCGACCATCTCGTGGCCGGGGTTGCCGGCGCAGGGCTCGGCGTGGCGGTAGCTTTTCATCTCGCTGCCGCAGATGGCCGAGGCGGCGACCTTGACCAGCACCTCACCGGGTTGGAGGTCGGGCAGCGCCACGTCCCGCACATCGACGCGGGAATTCCCGGCGAAGGTCACTGCTTTCATACATGTCTCCTCGTTGGCCTGTGAAACGATCGCCGTCTCCGGCTCAGTTCGCCGCCTGCTCGACCATGCCGCGATAGAGCGTGTCGTCGTGCGGCGTGGCCGCATAGAGGGGCGGACGGCCCGCCAACACCGCGAGGGCATCGGTGCAAGCCGTCGTGAAGCAGCGACGATGGCAATAGGCTGTGCCGCCGGCGATGTGTGGGGTCGGCAGGACGAACGGACTGGTGCGAAACGACGCATCGGCGGGCAGCGGCTCGGGCGCGAAGACATCGATAGCGGCGCGGATCTCGCCGGCCTCGGCTCGTCGCCACAACGCGTCCTGGTCGACGACGGCCATGCGGGTGACGAGGATGAAGTTCGCGCCCGTGGGCAGGGCGTCGATCACCTCGCGGCTGATGATCTGTTGAGTCGCCGGTGTGGGCGGGAGGCCGACGACGAAGATCTCGCTCTCCGCCGCCAGATCGCGCAGGGATGCGACCCGCTGTATGCCGACCTCGGCCAGGTCCGCGTCGGCGACGAAGGGGTCGTAGGTCATGACCGCACAGCGGAACGGCTGGAGCAACTCGGCATTGCGCCGGTTGATGCTGCCAAATCCGGCCAGCCCGACGCGCCGTCCGGCGAGGTCGCCATAGACGAACCCTGGTTGGTCCCACGGATCGGTCCTCCAGCCGCCTTCGCGCACGAGCTGAATCGAGGCCGGGATGTCGCGCAGCAGGTTGAGGGTCATGGCCAGCGCGAATTCGGCCACGGTGGGGGTCATGCTGCGCGAGGTATCAATGCCTGTCGCGCGGCGCCGCGCGGCGTCGGCGATGTCGATCCACTGGCCGAAGCGGTTGTCGAACGTGCCGGCAATGACCTTGAGCCGCGACGCCTTGGCCCAGCGCTCGGCGGTGAACGGCGGCAAGGCCATGGTCCAGGGAGAGACGACGATGGCGTCCGCATCGGTCAGCGCCTCGTCGAAGCGTTGGGCGCGCCGGTCGTCATCCATGAATTCAAGCCAATCGACCCGCCTCAGGTCGCCGCACGCTGCGAGCGGCGAGTCGGCGGGATCGGCGAAGCGCTTCATGTGCGGCGCGGTCACGAGCATCACGGTGGGCTGGTGCGCGTCGGACGACATCTCTTGCTCTACCCCTTCATTCGGAATGCGGATGAACGCTTGTTCCTCTCCGTCCGCCGGCGAAGAGTCGCCTCATCCCCGGCCCGAACGACCCTCACCCTCCTGCTCCCTGTCTCCCGGACCGTTTGGCGAACGGCGGTCCGACACGGGGAACCGATGCGACCCCGCGGGGGGTGAGCGTCCCGCGGAACGGATCTGAGGGGCTCCGGGTCGAGCCGGCGGCGCGGGGTGCCCGCATGGATGCGCCCGGTCGACGCGGTGCTGCCGGCGGCGCGGGTGCTGCGGGGGCGCGGGTGGGCGCTGGCCGCGGCCGGGGTGCCGTGGGCCAACGCCGTGCCCGTGCTCACGGTGGCCGCCGCCGCCGCCCGCCCACCGCCACGCTGCTGGCCGATCGCGGCTGGGTGGGGCCGGCCGTGCTCGAGTGCGCCGCGCGCAACGGCGGGCGCCTCTGTGTCGATCGGCGCGATCGGCGCGATCGGCGCGACCCGAGCCTGGTCCGCCTGGACCGCACCGCCTGCCTCGCCGCCCGCGACCTCGCTCATCGCCCGGCCTTGCCCTGCCGCCTCACCCCGGCTGGCTGGTCCTTCCCGTGGGACCGATGAACCTGTCCGGGAGACAGGGGCAGGGGGTGAGGGCTGGCCGCGACAACGTCGTGTCACCCCGAGCCCGCTCGGAGCGACACGACGTTATTCCCACACCCTAGTGCCAACTCCGGCGAGGAGTTTTGACATGCGGTATTCTGAGCGGCATGCAAGCCCCACTGTTCGTGCGTCCGCCCACCGAGGAGGAGCGGCAGGTCCTGGCGGCCGGTCTGCGCTCCGGGGAGGCCTTCACCTTGCGCCGCAGCCAGATCGTGCTGGCCAGCGCCCGCGGCGAGCGGGCGCCGGCCATCGCCCGCGCCCTGGGCTGTACCGGCCAGACGGTGCGCAATGCCATCCGCGCCTTCGACCGGGACGGCACGGCGGCGCTGGTGGAAGGCTCCTCCCGCCCCCACACCCTCCACGTCGCCTTCGATGCGGCGGGAGCCGAGCGGCTGCGGGCACTGCTCCATCGCTCCCCGCGCGACTTCGGCCACCCCACCAGCGTCTGGACCCTGGAACTGGCGGCGGACGTGGCGTTTGCCGAGGGACTCACCGTTCGCCGCGTCAGCGACGAAACCGTACGCGCCACGCTGAACCGGCTCGGCATCCGCTGGCGCCGCGCCAAGGACTGGATCACCAGCCCCGACCCGGCGTACGCCCAAAAAAAGTCCGTCGCGACCGCTTGATCGCGCTGGCCCAGCAGCGTCCCGACTGGGCGGTAGGGTTCCAGGACGAGACGTGGTGGAGCCGGCTGGCCCGCCCCGCGTTGCACGCCTGGACCGCGGCGGAGCCGCTGCGGCTGGTAGCGCAGACCGTGCCCAAACACGACCCCGACCCCAAGGCGTTGGCCTGCTATGGGCTGCTGGTACGACCGGGGAACGCCGCGCCGGAGGATCTCTGGCTGCGCTTCGTGGAGGAGCGCCCGATCAGCCCGCTGACCACCGCGTTCCTGGCGTGGTGTTGTGACCGGTTGGCGGGGACGGGGATCACGACCTTGGCGCTGGTCTGGGACAACGCGCCGTGGCATGTGAGCCAGGCGGTGCGCCGCTGGCTGCGGGACCACAACCAGCGGGCGCACCGTGAGGGTGGCGTCCGCCTCGTGCCCTGCTGGCTGCCGACCAAAAGCCCCTGGCTCAACCCCATCGAGCCGCACTGGGTCCATGGCAAGCGGCGGGTGGTCGAGCCGACGCGCCTGCTGACCGCCGCCGAACTGGAGGCACGCGTCTGTGCCGCCTTCGATTGCCCACTCGCCGATCATCTCGCCATCCCCAAAGAGGTCGCCTGATTATGCACTAGAACGCACAATGCGTCTCCTCCCGAGGCCCACAACTGCCCGGTTCATTCAGCACGCACACCGCGGAATGACCGAGGCGCTCGGCGCATTCCTCGTCGGTCGTGCACGAACCGGAGACCGAGTTTGATCGGATACACACCAACTCGCCACTTGTCGTCTCGCGGCAGGCGCGGGGCGATTCGCACCCCCCGCCTGCATTGCAGGACGTCGGACCGGGGCACTCGCGGAAGCACCCGCCGCCGAGGCACAAACTGCCGCTGGAGCATTCCTCGTTGCTGCAGCATTCGCTCTCGCAGACACAGACGCCATCGCCCACGCCGCTGCAGACGCTGCCGCCGCAGCACTCCCCACCCAGATTGCAGCCCGAGGGCCCGATCTCCACGCACGTCGGGCAGCACCTCGTATCGTCGCCACAGCCGGAATTGTCGATCCCGTCGCTGGTTCGCGTGCGGCAGGAGACGGCTCAGCCCAGATTGGCGCCGCCGAACCTGGCCTCGCTGACGTCGGTACCGACCAAACAAGCGTCGCCCAGATTGGCGCCCTGAAATCTGGCGCGGGACAGGTTCGCCCCGGTGAAGTTGGTCCTGCCCAGATTGGCCCCGCGAAAGTTCCTTCTCTCCAGTTGCTGCCCCTCGTAGCAGCACCTGGCCAGATCTTCCCCGCCCCGGGTCGGCAGTTGCGGCCGCGACAGCACGTTGTCGGGATCTGCTCGGCGCGGGCTTGATTCCGCCGTCGCGCACGATCCGCTCGCTTCTTCCTGCGCCGCCGTTTGGCACCAGTCTCCATGCCAGCGCCAAACAGCGCGGCGCCAAGCGCCGCCCCCAGCGCCGCCCGCCGTGTTTCCCGAGTGGCCAGCAGCCGGGTCAGAGCGTCGAATCGTTCGCGGTCCATGAGCAAACTCCCGCGTGGCGCCGCTGCCTCAGTCACGGTCGATGGGACAGGAGTTGGCGCGTCGTGCCGCCATCCTCGCAAACCGCATACAAGTTGATAAATCGTGATCCGTCCCGAAGACGCTCTCTACAACGCGGTCGTGGACACCACCGCCTTCTCCAGCAGCGCCCGCGCTTTCCGGCGCACCGCGGCCGTCATCGGCGGCAACCCGGCGCGCCTCACCAGGATCGACGCCGAGACTGCGCCCTGACATCCCGCCTGACGCGCGTCTCGCGATTCCGTCCACCCGACGCACCACCCACCGCCGTAGGCATTCCCCGCGCCCGTCGGATCGACCACGTCCACCGGAACCGCCGGCACATGCCACGCCTCATCTCGCTCCCGGCTCCAGACGTAAGAACCCCGCGCGCCGTGGCGCACCGCGACCGCTGCCGGTCCGAGCGTGGACCAGTGGGCCATCACCCGCGCCGGATCGTCACTACCGGCGACTCCGCTGGCCGTCGGCCAGTCCGGCGCCACGACATCGACGCGCCGGATGAGGTTCAGCATCGGTCCGAAATCGTGAGGCTCCAGGCTCCCCGCCAGCGGCTCCAGGGAGAACACCGCTCCCCGTTCCTGCAAGCCAAGCGCGGTTGCAACCATCGGCTCGCCGGGGAACTCGGTCACCAGGTGAATCGCTTTCGGGTGCTCGTAGGCTGGCGGTAAGGGAATTGGCCGGTCGAGCAGGCGGAACCAGTCCTCGCGGCTGGTGATCAGCCCTCCGCCGATGAGGTATTCGTCGTCGTCGTACTGCATGACGTTATGCGGCGTCGGGATGTCCGGAAACCGCACCCACCCGCTCACATCGGCCCCAAGGTCGTTCATCGCCTCGACCTGCGCCGTCTGCAAATCGGTCCCGGACCGCGTCAGGAACCCAACGGAATCCGTCCAGACCCGCGCCCCGAACACCGCCTGCGGCCCGCCCCCGCCCAGCGCCCTCCGCACCTCGCCGCCCCCGCGCATGCGGATGTCGTCGAGGATGATCTTTCCGTAGATGACGTAATCGACCATGGAGAGGCAAGCCCCGTCGCCAAATCCCACGGCGCGACCGGCCGTGTCATGCTGAGCGAAGCGAAGCATCTCGGCTCACCGGCAGATCCATTCGCGAGGACGAGATTCTTCGGCTTCGCCTTCAGAATGACACGGCGGGGGATGCGCCGTACTACAACCGCGACACGATCTTCACGTATTCCCGCACCGCCTCCTCCTGCACCGTCCCGAAGCGGCTCCCCCCCTCAAAAGCCCCGCCGACAATGGCCCCGTCCGCATCCTTGAGCAGCCGAGCGGCGTTCCCGTGATTGGTGTACCCGCCGATGATGATCGGCATACCAGGCACTGCCGCTCTCACCTCCTGAATGAAGCGCTCGGTGCGATCGTCGTCCGGATCGCAGAGACTGACCGCGTCCGCCCCGGCATGGCGCGCGGCGCGGGCCACGTCGCCCACCGGCTTTCCCCCCAACCACTCGAAGTGCATCGAGTAGATCTCGGCGACCAATTTCACGTTCCTGGCCCCGATGCGCGAGCGATACGCCTGAAACTCGAATGGATCCCCCTCCATCAGCCCCGAGGCGGTGATCGTCGATCCCACCAGCGCCCCGCAGCGCAGGAACGATCCCCCGCAGATATGGGCAATCGCCAGCGCCCCTTTGAGATCGTTGCGCAGGATCTGCACGCCGATCTGAAACGCCGGCTTCGTCGCCTCCCGGATGGCGCGCACGATATCGGTCATCCCGACGACGATGGCCGGGTCGGCATCATCCACGGCAAAAACCCGATCCCCCGCGTTCTGCACCACGCAACCGTCGGCGCCCCCCGCCTCCAGCGCGCGGGCATCCGCCACTGCCCGCTCCTTGACCGCCTCGAAGCCGCCATCGCCATAGAACGGCGTCCCCAGCAACGCCCCCAGATGCACCATCCCGAGGACGACCTTCTTCTTTCCGAAGTTCTCGAACGTGGGCATTGGTCCTCCGCACCCTGCCCTCACCCCAACCCCTCTCCCATGGCCATGGGAGAGGGGCTCCCCTTCTCCCCGAGCACGGGGAGAAGGGTTGGGGATGAGGGGCATTCTTCCGACTCACGACTCGCGTCCGATGCTAGCATCCCCACGACAAATCCCATCGGAGGCGCCGGCACGTGATCACAACCGACAACCTCACCATGCGATTCGGGGACCATCTGGTCGTCGACCGCCTCGATCTGGACGTGCGGCCGGGCGAGATCTACGGCTTCCTCGGCCCCAACGGCGCCGGCAAGACGACCACCATCCACATGGCGCTCAACCTGCAACAGCCGACCAGCGGCACGGTTTCCATCTTCGGCGAGCCCCTCACGCCGGGCTCGTTCGCCTTCCGCCAGCGCATCGGCGTCGTGGCGGAGGAACCGGCCGAGTTGTCTAAACTCACCGGGTGGGAGCTGGTGCGCTACTTTGCCCAGTTGTGCGCGGTAGACTGCCCGGAGCCGCGCATGGAAGGGCTATTTCGAACCCTCGACCTGTGGGACTTTCGGGACGCCGCCGCCCGCGGCTACTCGCGCGGCATGCGGCAGAAGCTCAGCCTCATCCGCGCCCTCGTCCACGAGCCGGACTTGTTGATCCTCGACGAACCGGTCAGCGGTCTCGACCCGCACGGCATCCGCCAGGTGCGCGAGACGATCGACGCCTACCGCACCAACGGCGGCACCGTCTTCATCTCCAGCCACATCCTCTCCGAGATCGAGCGCTCCGCCGACCGCGTCGGTATCCTGCACGAAGGCCGCCTCCTCATCGAGGACACCCTGGAAGGCATTCGCCGCCGTATCGGCCAAGGCCGCCGCTTCGTCGTGGAGCTGGATCGCGTGCCGCCCGCGCTCCAAGCACGCCTACGCGACGATCCGCTCGTGCTGGAGCTGACCCTCCCCCCCGGTGGACAGGAGTTGCAGATGCTCCTTGACGACCACGCCGACAGCCGCGCCGCGATCTCCCACGTCATCACCGAATCGGGCGCGACGATCCTCGGCATGCGCAGCGAAGAGATCAGTCTGGAAGAGGCCTTCGTGACGATCACCAACCAGAACGTCAACCGCTTGGCGGGCGCAGAGGCGTGAAGACGGCGAGACGGCGAGACGGCGAGACGGCAAGCACGATTGTGGGCGAGGCTCCCACGCCCCACGCGGCCGACCCTCACCCCAACCCCTCTCCCATCGCAATGGGAGAGGGGCTATCGGCGCCCGACACCCCGCCACCC
This sequence comes from uncultured Chloroflexia bacterium, assembly GCA_963762985.1. Classification (GTDB taxonomy): domain Bacteria; phylum Chloroflexota; class Chloroflexia; order Thermomicrobiales; family UBA6265; genus JACCXM01. The sequence continues at coordinate 221,274 of CAVXMK010000014.1, read as the reverse complement.
GTCACCCGTCACCCGTCACCCGCGTCTCTCCGCTGGCAGATCACCAGGACCATCGCCCGCCAGGAACTCCGCGACGCCATCTTCGGCTGGTCGATCTACCTCACCGCCGCCGTGGGGATCCTCATCGGCACGTTGCTGGTCTACAACGCATTGCAGGCCGTGGGCGAGAGCGGGTTGCAGATCGTGGGGCGCCCGCTCTACGGCTCCGTGTTGGCGGTCACCACCCTCGCCGCCGTCTTCCTGGCCGGGTGGGCGGCGCTGTCGATCGCGCGGTCTCGCGACCAGGGTGCGCTGCGGGTGCTCTTCTTCGCTCCCGTCGATGCCGTCAGCCTGCTCGCGGGGCACGCGCTGGCTGCCCTGGCCATGTACGGGCTGTTCATGCTCCTCACCATTCCCGCGCTGGCCCTGCTGGCGTGGATCGTCAATCTGCCGTTCTCGCCGCTGTTGCTGGTGGGGGTGCTCGTCTCGCCGGCGTTCGTGGCGCCCGCGCTCGGTATCGGGTTGTTCCTCTCCGCCATCGCCGGCACCGCGCGCGGGGCGATGTTCCTCTTTGGGGTCGTGCTGGTGCTGCTCTTGGCCACGCAGGTCGGCTACGGTGCGTTGGCCCAATCACCACCGGACAGTCCCTACTACGACGCCCTCCTCTTCCTGCGCGATCTGCTCCGCGCCGCCCGCGATGCGCTGCGCTGGATTTCGCCGCTGGCCCTGCTGAGCGAAGGTCTCGACGCCGCGCTGCGCGCCAACTGGCGCGAGCTCGGTCTGTACATCCTGAGCGGTCTCGCCGGCGGCGCCGTCTGGCTGGCGCTGGCCGGGTGGGCACTCAGACGACGAGGAGTCTTACCATGAAGCGATGGCCCTTGCTCATCATTGCCGTGGCGCTCGCGATGACCGGGATTATCGCGGCCGTGACAGATCGAGCGTCTGCCCAGTTCCAAAGGGGCGAACGCGCCTTCGTCTACGGCATCAACGCGGCGATCCCGGACAACTTCGTCGGTACCTTCGCCCCGCCATCAGCCGGGACCATTTATCTCCTGGCGGGCCAGCCCAGCGTCGTCTCTCCCCGCTACACGGAGATCGCCTTCTGGCCGATCACCAACGAGTTCCAGCCCGACTGGACCATGCTGAACGAACCGGCGCCGGGGATCCTCGAGATTACCCGGAACGGCTCGGTGATTGCCGAGATCGAGTCGACCCAGTACACCATCCACTTCGAGCAGAGCGAGGGCGTCACCACCGCCGAGCTTTTCCTGGGCGACGATGCCCAGACGGCGCACGAACGGTTTCAGGCGCGGCAGGACGCGTTCCAGCAGCAAGCAGATGCGTATTTCGAAGCCGAACGCGAGTGGCAGGCCGCCGCCGCCGAGGCGAACGCTCGGCAACAAGCCGGCGAGACTGTCGAAGTTCCGCCCGCCCCGATCCGCCCCGACCCGATCGGCATTCACAGCAACGGTCTCAACCAGGGCATGCCGATCGACCTGGAACCGGGCAGCTACGCGATCCGCCTGCGCGCCGCCGACGGAACCATCGTGCCAGGCAGCGAGCGCGAGGTGAACGTCTTCGCCCCACGCCGTACCGGGGTCGGCTACACCGTGGTGCCACAGACCCGCTGGACCACCCCCGACGAGTCGCCCGCCCCCACGGACGTCATCTTCGGCGCGGTCGACAGCGCCCTCTACCTGGAACCGCGCGTGGCGCGGGAGCTCCCCGCCCGCTCCTGGGCGCTGCTGCAGAACCCGCAACGCAACGCCGCCGACGCCGACGATTGGGTGTGGGTCAACGGCGAGATTCTCATCGACGCCACGCTCCAGGTGCTCAATGGCGGCCAGGTCATCGCCGAGGAACCCCTCACCGCCTACGACGTCGAGCAGGTTCCCGGCCGGCAGCTCGGCTACGACGTCGTCGAACACGACCCGAACGAGTCGGGAGCGCCTAACTTCGAGGCGTACCCGCTCCGGCTGGCCGCGGCGGGCGCGCGATACGACGTCCGGCTCATCGGCGATGACGGTACGGCCCTGGCCGGGAGCGCGCGCGAGGTGCGCGTCCCATCGGATCCTCCAGTCTCCCGGTTGCTGGTCCTTTCAGCGGCGCCGCTCCTCGTTGGCGCACTGGTCATCACCCGCCGCCAAGGCCGGGTGAAGATGCCGCGCGCGGCCGAGAGCTAGGGCGAGACATGGGTTACGACCTCGTCGTACTGGGAGACCTTGTCGTCGATCTGGTCATCCCCATCGAGCGCCTCCCCCTCCTGCCGGACAACCACGGCTGGGCCGAGGGCATCTTTGTCGAACCGGGCGGGGCGGGCAACGTCCTCGTCGCCGCGCGGCGCCTCAATCTGGCCACCGCCGCCCTCGGTCACGTCGGCAACGACCGCTACGGCCGCGAGATGCTCGACATGCTCGCCGCTGAAGGCGTCTCGCTAGCCGAAACCGCAATCTCTCCGGAACGCGCCACGGTCATCTGCATCGTCCTCGCCGACGATCTCGGCCAGCACGTCTACCTCGGCATTAAAGACGACCTCGGTCTCTGGCCCTTCCCCGAGCGCTGGCACGCGGTCATCGCCCAGGCGCGAGCGCTCTACACCGACGGCTACACCCTGCGCGACATCCTCGCCCCGGGCGATGTCTTCGCCGCCTTCGCCACCGCCCACGCCGCCGGCACACGGAGCTTTTTCGACCCCGGCCCCAGCGCCGAGTTCATCCCGCGCGAAACACTCGAACGCGCCCTCGCCGCCTCCGACGTCCTCCTCCTGACCGAGCCCGAGGCCGCGCTGCTGGTTGGCAACCTGAGCCGAGACCAGACGGTGCGCGCCCTCCTGGCCCTCGGCCCAACTACAGTCGTGCTGAAACTCGGCGCGGAAGGCTGCCTGGTCGCCACCGCAGCCGAAACCATCCACGTCCCGGCCTTTCCCGTGGAGGTCGTCGACACCGTCGGCGCCGGGGATTCCTTCGCCCCCGCCTTCATCGCCGGCTGGATCCGCGGCGGCTCCCTGCGCGACTGCGCCACCCTGGCCAACGCCATGGGCGCCCTCGCCGCCACCCAACGCGGCGCCGGCACCCGCATCCCCCCCCGCGAACGCCTGCTCGAAATGCTGACGCCGCACCCGGAGGCACTAGCGTTGACGGGGTGATGGGGTGATGGGGTGTTGGAGTGATAGGGTGATAGGGACTACGGGTGGAGGCTCAGTGCAAGAGCCACCGGCCACTCCCTATCACCCCGACACCCTATGACCCTATCACCCACAAAGAGGAGACCATGATTGTACAAATCTATTCCCTGACCCACCCCGACGACGTGCGCCTGCTCGTCGATCTCGGTGTCGAGCACATTGGCGTGGCCCCGGCCGGGCAAGGGTTGCGTTCGGAGCTGGATCACGAGCAGGTCAAGAAGTTGTTCGCGCTTATGCGCCCGGCCACCCAAAGTCTGGCGCTAACGGTGCGCACCGATCTCGACGCCATCGTGGCCATGGCCGAGGACGTGCAACCCGCCATCGTCCACGTCTGCTACGGAACCGATGACGTCGGCGTCGAGGACCAACGTCGCCTGCGCGAGATGCTCCCCGCCGGCACGAAGCTCATGAAGGCCATCGAGGTCGGCGGGCCGGAAACGACCGAACGCGCCATCGCCGCCGCCGAGCGGTTCGCCCCGGTCAGCGACTACTTCATCCTCGACACCGACGACCCGGCCATCCCCGGTATCGGCGCCGCGGGCAAAGTTCACGACTGGGACATCAGCGCCGAGATCGTGAACCGCGTCGGCAAGGACGTGCCCGTCATCCTGGCCGGCGGCCTCAACCCGGACAACGTCGCCGCCGCCATCCGCCATGTGCGCCCCGCGGGAGTCGACTCCTTCAGTTGGACGAACGACCCCGCCAACAGCCGCCGCAAGGATCCGGAACGAGCGCGAGCATTCGTCGAAAACGCCCGGCGCGCGGCCGCCGAGCTGGGCCTGTAGTCCGGAGATGACCCCGCCCGCTCGCCATTTCGATTTCGACCTCGTCGCCGTCGGCAGTCTGGCCATCGACCACATCCACCGCGTCACCGTCTTGCCCAGGCGCGACGCCGGGGTGGCGATCCTCGACCGCCGCACCGGCCCCGGCGGCGTCGAGGGCAACATCGCCGCCGCCGCCGCGAGCCTCGGCCTGCGCGTCGGCATGATCGGCCACGTCGGCGCGGACGAGGCAGGCGAGATGATCCTGGCCGATTTCCGCGAGCGCGGCGTCGACGTCTCGCGGCTCCAGGTCGGCGCCCCTGGCGACACGGCCTTCACCTACGCCTTCGTCGACGCCCAGGGCGACCGCATCATGATGACCGGCGGTATCGGCGTGCGCGGCCTGACACTGAACGACGATGACGACGCCTACATTCGCCGCGCCCACGTCGTCTCCACCTCCGGCTACCTCCCCTGGCCCCTCCTGCAATGCGTGGCTGCCATCTGCGCGGAACTCGACGGCCCACTGCTTGCCTTCGACCTCCCCGGCGAATTCGACGACCTCGAAGGCCGCGGGTTCAAGCCGGAGCACATGGAAGCGCTGCTGCCGTGCATCGACCTCTTCCTGACGAGCCGCGAGAGCCTTTTGTCGTACACCGGAGCGGCAACCATCGAGGATGGCCTGGCCTACCTGCGTGCCAGAGGCATCCGGCGCGCAGCCATCAGTGACGGCGCTCAAGGGGTTCATCTCTTCGACGTCCATGGCGGGCGCGAGGCTATACATCACCTACCGGCGATTCCCGTTCAGGTGGTCGACACCACCGGGGCGGGCGACGTGCTGCACGCGGCGCTCGTCGCGGAGTGGCTGCTTCGCGCGCGCCCAGCGGACTTGGCCGGGCGGGTGGCCGTGGCTGCGGCGGCGCTGGCGTGCCAGGGGTGGGGAACGCGCAGCGCGCTGTCGACGCGCGACGAGGCGGAGTCGCTCGTGACCGGGCTCACGAAGTAATCCGTCAACGGCGGCGTCAGCCGGTGGTGGCGAACTGCACCCGCTCGGCGTCCTCGACCACCCTGGAGGCGCGCAAGACTTCGAAGCTCACCACGCCCCCGTCCTCACCGAAGTCGGCGATCACGCCGGGGCGGACCTCGTCGCTCTCTTTGATCGGCGCGTCGCGCAGCGTGATGACCAGCGAATCGGTTTCGCGGTCGTAGACCACCTTCATGGCGCCGCTCCCTTCAGATACTTTGCGCGCCATAGTTCCCGGCCCCACCGCCAGACTTCCGACACAGCGGCCCGGGCCAGCCCGTATCATGGCCAGCGCAAACGATTACGGACGTCCGCAAGCTTGGGAGGTTTCATGCCCGACGTAGGAACCCGCGAACGACTGCACGACCACATCCTCGGCAGCCTCGCCGCCGCCGCCCTCGGCGACGCCATGGGCGCGGCCACCGAGCAGCACGCCATCCCCGAAATCCTGGAAGAGCACGGCGGCCTGCTGCGCGAGCTGCTCGCCCCGAATAGCGACACGTTTTCCGGCGGCAACCTGCCCGGCCAGATCACTGACGACACCAGCCAGATGTTCGCCATGGCCGAAGCGATCATCGCGGCCGACGGCGACCTCACCGAAGACGCCTGGGTGCAGAAACTCCTCCACTGGTCGCAGACCTCCTCCATGGCCCGCATGATGGGCCCCACCACCAGACCGCTCCTGGAGGCCATTGCCAGAGGCGAGGACACCTCGGCCATCGGCCAGGTCGGCACCTCCACGCGCAAGCTGACCAGCTTCGGCACCACCAACGGCGCCGCCATGCGCATCGCCCCGGCGGGGCTGGTCCACCCCGGCGATCCCGAAGGAGCTGTTCAACTCGCCTGGATCACCTCCCGCCCCACCCATGACACGCAGATTGCCTCTTCCGGCGCGGGCGCCATTGCCGCTGGCGTCGCCGAAGCGCTGACCGTCGGCGCCGACGTCTACTCCGTCACCCAGGCCTGCCTATGGGGCGCCCGCCGCGGGGAAGAAATCGGCGCCGCCGAAGGCCGGCTGGTGGCCGGGCCGAGCGTCACCCGCCGTATCGAAATCGCCATCGACGAAGCTCTTCGCGCCCGCGACCTCGAAGACGCCCTGCGCCGCATCGAGGCCAGCGTCGGTAACTCCGTCATGACCGTCGAATCGGTCCCGGCCGCCGTCGGTATCTTCGTGGCCACCGGCGGCGATCCGCTGGAGACGTGCGTCGGCGGCACCAACATCGGCAACGACTCTGACACCATCGCCGCCATGGCCGGCTCCCTGGCCGGCGCCCTGCGCGGCATCGCCGCTGTCCCCGCCGACCTCGTCGCCACCGTCAAATCGGTCAACAGCGAGGATATCGACGGCCTGGCCGATGGGCTGACGGAGATCGCCTGGACACGAACGGAGTCGAGGACTCGAAATGTCGAGGAGTCGAGGGGGTGAGCATCGACGGAACGCCGCTCGACTCTCGCTTCCACGCTTCCTTCCGCTCGACCTCTCGACTCCTCGACTCCTCGACCCCGGAGGATCCATGCGCCGCTTTGTGATCGATACCGATACCGCGTCCGACGATGCCGTGGCGCTCGTCATGGCATTGAAGCACCCCGACGCAAAGGTCGAGGCCATCACCGTGGTGGCCGGCAATGTCCCCCTGGAGCAGGGGGTGCAGAACGCCCTGCACACCGTCGAGCTGACCGGTGTCGACGTGCCGGTCTACAGCGGCCTGGCCGCGCCCCTCTTTCGCCCGTTGGAAACAGCCCAAAACGTCCACGGCCAGGACGGCATGGGTGACATCGGCCTGCCCCTCTATGGCCGTACCCCGCAGCCGGAACATGCCACCGACGTCATCATCGACACCATCAACAAGTACCCCGGCGAGATCACCCTGGTTACCCTGGGCCCGCTCACCAACGTCGCCATGGCGCTGCTGCGGGACCCCGCCATCGCGGGCATGGTGCGCGAGTGCGTCATCATGGGGGGCACCGGGCAGGGCTACGGCAACGTCACCCCAGTGGCAGAGTTCAACATCTGGGCCGATCCGGAAGCGGCCAAGATCGTCTACGAATCGGGAATGCCACTGAAGATGGCCGGCTGGGACATCTCCTACACCTACGCCACCTTCGGCCCCGAGGAGACGGCCCGCCTGCGCAACATCGGCACCCCGCTGGCCGAGTTCGTCGTCGACATCCAGGGTACCCTCACCCAGTTCGCCATCGAATCTTCCGGGCTGGAAGGCTTCGACCTCCCCGATCCCATCACCATAGCCATCGCCCTGGAACCGGAGATCGCCACCGTCACCAAGCGCCTCTTCGTCGCCGTCGAGACCGGCGGCGAGTGGTGCCGCGGCCAAACCGTCGTCGACCACCTCGGCGTCATCGGGCGCGAGCCGAATGTCGAGGTCGTCTTCGAGGCAGACCGGGAGCGGTTCCTGGCGCTGCTGCACGAGGCGGTGACAGCGTAGCGGGTCGTCAACGGTGGTGGCCCTCGGCGGAAACGACTGACCCCACCGGCCACCGGGACGATAGTGGCCACCGCCACCGTCCATTCGCGGTGATGTGATCTCTACGCGGCCACGGCGCGAGACGAACATGCTCCCCGTCTCGCCTCGTTCGCCGGCGGTCCTGCCTATGCCGGGCCGGCCTTTGTCAGGGTGTTGTCAGGCCGCTGTCAGTATCTGTAGCGCCGATCTCGGCGTAGACGGATCCTCGTCCGTACCGGATGGGTTGACCGCGACGAGCGGGTCGCGGCGCGTCGCCCTCGGCGCCATGCTCGGCGTGCTGCTCGGCCCGGCCGCCACCGCGGAAGTGATCGCCAGGAAGCGGGGTCAGGGAAACGATCGCGGCCAGGACAATGACCGGGATCGCGAGCAGGACCAGCGCCTGCAGGCCGAGCGCCGCGGCAAGAAGAAGCGGCGCAAGAAGAAGCGGGGCCGGGGCAACGGCGGCGGCCCGACCGAGCCGCCGCCGGACGGCTGCTGCGGGACCAGGTCGTGCGCTCCCCCAGAATCGGGCAGCACCCGCTCCCAATGCACCTTCGCCGGGGAATCCCGGCCTCTGCCGCCCGGGGACGACGAGCCAGAACTGCGGCAGCGGCGGCGCGGCCTGCCGGCAATGCACCGCGCAGGAGCAGTGCGAAGACGGCGTCTGCGAACCCGCTGTCCGCGCAGGCAACTGCACCCAGGACAACGACTGCCCGGACCTCCGCGACTGCGTGTGCAACCGGGACGAAGGAACCTGCTGCGCGCGCACCTGCACCGGCAAGCTCTGCAGCTCCGACGGCTGCGGCGGAACCTGCGATAACCTCTGCCCGCCCGATACCGTCTGCAACGAAGATGGCACGGCGTGCCTTTGCACCGCCCAGAACTGCCAGAACGGCTGCTGCTCCAACGGGTTGGGGAACCCTGGACAATGCGTGGAGGGGGACACCACTGAGCACTGCGGTCGCCCTGGCGAGTCGTGCCAGACCTGCACCGGGCAGGAGCAGTGCCAGAACAATCAGTGCGTATGTATCCCCTTGACCTGCGGCGACCGGGCATTCGACTGTGGCACGGTCTCGGACAGGTGCGGTCACACCCTGGAGTGCGGCACGTGCCCGGGTCTGGAAAACCCTAGCTGCTTTGTCGGCGTCTGCGTGCCCTGCACGTTCGCGTGCAAGGACGGCCAGGGTTGCGTCAACCTCGCCAGCGGCGACACGATCTGCCACGGCGATGTCGAAATCAACTGCGGCGAACCCTGCTCCTCGAACGCCGACTGCACCGACGACCAATACCCGATCTGCGTTGCGAGCATCACAAACGGCGCCGGGGCGAACCCTCCGAATCAAACCACGACGATCGCGGCCATCTGTCAGGGCGTCCCGGCGGCATGTAGCGCCTTGGAGTGAATGCCGCGGGGAGGCGGCGCCAGTGCCGCCTCCCCGGTCGCTCGCTTCTCTCGTGCAGAGACCTGGCCCCCAACGTTCGACCACTCCGAACATTTGACAGCGATTTGACACCCTGATAGCATCCCTCGAAATCCGGCACGTAAACGATTACCGCTCGCCAGAGCCTAGGACGGACGAGTGGCGACGATTCGCACAGTCGCGGACCTCGCGGGAGTGTCCACCGCAACCGTCAGCCATGTCATCAACGACACGCGGGCCGTCAGCGCCCCGCTCACCGCCCGTGTCCTCGATGCCATGGAGCAGTTGCACTACCACCCCGATGTCGTCGCGCGCAGTCTGCGCCGCCGCGAGACCCTCACCCTCGGCTTGCTGGTGCCCAGTGTGGAGATCCCGTTCTTCGCCGTCGTGGCGCGCGAGGTGGAGGCAGCGGCCAACGACCTCGGCTACAGTGTCATCCTCTGCAACTCCGGCTGGTCGCTCAATCGCGAGCGCCAGTACATCGACAACCTCCTCGCCCGCCGCGTCGACGGCCTCCTCTGCATCAGCATGGACATGACCGCCCAGCACATCGCCCCCCTGCTGCGCCGCAACACCCCGGTCGTTCTCTTCGACGAAGGGACGATGCCCGGCATTGAGCTCGACGCCGTCGAGATCGACAACTTCCAGGGCGCCTACGACGCCACGGTCCATCTGCTCGGCCTCGGCCACCACCGCATCGGCTGCGTCACCGGTATCGGCAACTCCCCGCTCAATGACGCTCGCATCCACGGCTATCGGCAGGCACTCGAACAGGCCGGTATCGCCTTCGACCCCTCGCTGCTGTATGAGGGAGATTATTCGGCGGGCTCGGGCCTGACATACGGTCGAACCTTGCTCGACTCGCTCCAACCGCCGACCGCTGTCTTCGCCTTCAACGACCTGATGGCGATGGGCGTCATGCAGGCCGCGTACGAGCGGGGATTGCACATCCCAACCGACCTGGCCGTCATCGGGTTCGACGGGCTGCCGCTGACCGCGTTCATCTCCCCGCCCCTCTCCACCGTCGAGCAGCCGGTCGCCGCCATGAGCGTCGCCGCCATCCAGATGCTGCTCGACCGTATCCGCGGCACGGCGCCAATGGAACCACGCGTCAAAACGTTTCAGGCTACGCTGGTGGCACGCGCCTCCACCGTCGGCTACGCACCGGGAGCAGCATGACCTTGAAGTACCAGACGGTCGCCATCGAAACGGGGGTGGGCGATACTTTGACGGACATCACCGACCAGGTCCGCGCCATCGTCAAGGAGAGCGGCGTGCAAAGCGGCATCTGCCATCTGGTCGTCCCGCACACCACGGCGGCGGTCACCATCAACAGCGGGCTCGATCCCTCCACCCCGCAAGACATCGTCGCCGACGTGCGGCGCCTGGTGCCGACCCGCACCGATTTCCACCACATCGTCGACACCCCCTCGGATGCGGCCGCCCACATCAAGGCCAGTCTCGTCGGCAACAGCGAGACGGTCCTCATCGAAGATGGCGACCTGGTGTTCGGCCACTCCCAATCTCTGTTGTTTTTCGACTTCGACGGCCCGCGCCAGCGGCGGGTGATGGTCAAGATCATCGAGGGGTAGCACCAAGAAAGGGGGCGAGACGAGACGGCAAGACGGCAAGACGGCAAGACGGCAAGACGACGACGTCATTGTCAGAGGAGGTCTTCTCCCATGAGGCGAAACGGTTTAATGCTGCTGGTCGCAGCAGCACTGCTCCTCGCGGCCTGGGGCGGCAGGGCGCCGGCCGAGGCGTCGCCGACGCTCGATACCGATCTTGCGGCGGAACCGGCCCTCGCCCAGGGCGAGCCGGTCACCGTCAGTTTCCTGACCTGGAACGATCCTGACTCGTTGATCGCGCTGGAGAAGATGGCCGAAGCCTTCGTCGCCAGCGATCCGCAGTACGCCAACGTGACCATCGAGTTCAACGCCGTCCCCTTCGAGCAGCTCTTCCCCACCATCGAGACCGCGGTGGCGGCGGGCGCGGAGATGGATCTGTTCGCGGCCGACGGCCCGGACATGAAGCACTACGCCTACAACGAGGCGGTCGTCTCCCTCGCCCCGTACTACACCCCGGAAGAGCTGGAGCAGTGGGTGCCGCAGTCGGTGGAGGAAGGGTCGTTCAACGGCACCTTCTACGCCCCGCCGCTGATGCAGAGCTGCTCGCTCATGTTCTACAACTCGGACATGACCGAAGCCGCCGGGCTCGAGCCGCCGCAGTCCCTCGAGGGCTGGACGATGGACGAGGCCTGGGACGCCTGGCTCAAGACCACCGTCGACGACTCCGGCGACGGCGTTCCCGACATCTGGGGTCTGCGCTGGGGCCAGGGCGTCTGGTGGGGCGACTACGAGGCCGGCATCATCCGCCGCTCCGCCGGCGAGGTCGGCAGCCCGACCTACCAGGGCATGGGCGAAGACGGCATCACCTTCACCGGCTACCTCGATACGCCGGAGGCGATCGCCTCGTTCGAGGACTACCGCGCCTGGCACATTGGTGACCGCGCCGTGAGCCAGCGCGAGCCGGTCGATCAGATCTTCTTCAACGAGGGCGCGGCGTTCTACGTCAGCCCCGACAACGCCATCGGCACCATCAACCGCCTCTACCCCGATGGCGATTTCAACTACGGCGTGACCGGCATCCCGTACTACGAGGACGGGGCGCAAGTGTGCCACACCGGTTCCTGGCACGTCGGCGTCTCGCCGCAGACCCAGAACCTGGAGCTCTCCGTGGCGATCGCCAAGTTCTTCGCCGGGCCGGAAGGCTCCCAGATCTGGTACGACACCGTGCGCCAGCTTCCGGCGCGCGTTGATCTGCTCAACACGTTGCCCGAGTACCAGGAGTACCCGCAGCAGATGTTCGCCGAGGGTCTGACCGCCATCGGCGTCCCGCGCATCCAGACGCCGGGCTACACCGAGTACCAGCAGATCTTCGCCGAACTGATTCAAAACGTCGCCACCGGCGAAGGCGTCGAGGTGGCGCCGCTGGTCCAGGACGCCGCCGTCCAAATGGAGCAGGCCCTGGCCAAGTACGAAGGCTGGCAGGAAGAGTAGTGAGACGAGGGTGACAGGGTGAAAGGTGTCAGGGTGACAGGGAAGACGATTCTCCTATCACCCTGACACCCCGACACCCTGTCACCCATCGGAGCGACGATGGCCACTGCTGCCACCGCGGCGCCCAGCGCCCAACAATCGACGGCCATGGGGCGGATTTTCAACTGGCGCACCCGCCAGTTGCTGGTCGCGTTCCTCTTTATCCTGCCCGCCATTATCAATTTCACGGTGTTCCGCTACATCCCCATCGCGGCGTCGATCCGGGCCAGTTTCTACGAGTACAGCCTGCTCAAGGGCCTGCGCGATTTCGTCGGGTTCGATCACTACGTTCGCATGGTCTCCGATGAAACCTTCTGGAAGTCGCTTCAGGTCACGTCGCTCTTCGTCATCTATAAGGTGCCCATTCAGATCGTGCTGTCGCTGGCGCTGGCCGTGCTCCTGACCCGAGAGACGTTCGGCACCGGCGTCGTCCGCTCCGCCATCCTGACGCCGATGGTGACCTCGGTCATCGTCGCCTCCATCCTGTGGGCGATGATGTACCACTCCCAGCAAGGCCTCATCCAGAGCTTCTTGGGCGTGTTTGGCATCCCGCGCCAGACGTTTTTGTCCGACGCCGGTCGCGCCCTGCCCGCCGTCACCGTGATGATGATCTGGAAGGATCTGGGGTTCAGCTTCATCATCTTGTTGGCGGGGTTGAAAGCGATACCCGCGACGTACTACGAGGCCGCGCTGGTCGACGGGGCCAACGCCTGGGAAGCGTTCCGGCGCATTACCATCCCGCTGCTGATGCCGGTGCTGATGTTCGTCGCCGTGACGCAGGCTGTCTTTTCGTTCCAGGTCTTCGTCCCGGTCTACCAGATGACCCGGGGCGGACCGCTCGATTCGACCAAGGTGCTCGTCTACTACATCTACCAGCAGGGCTTCCGCTTCCAGGACATGGGCTACGCCAGCGCCTTGTCGGTGGTGGCCCTGATCATCATGGTCGGCATCAGCTACCTGCTCATGCGCTGGCTGCGGCCACAGACGTAAGTCGAGGGGTCGAGGGGTCGAAAAGTCGAGGTGTTGCATGATGGAGTATGAGACCATCAGCTCCTTCAGAGGAGTACGAGGCCGAGGACGGCGCCTCGTCTCCTGCTCGACTCCTCGACTCCTCGACTCCTCGGCTCCCGAGGTGTAGACCATGGCCGTTGCAGAGCATCACCGAACCGCCGTCGCACCCTCGGTGCGTACCGAGAATGAAGCACTGGAATTGCTCAAGCGGGTTGCGCTCCTCCTCTTGCGCGGCGTGCTCTACATCGTCATCAGCCTGATCTTCCTCATCCCCTTGATCTGGATGCTCTTCGGCAGCGTCCGCCGCGAGACCGAGATCTTTGGCATGCTCTACCCGTTCGGCTGGCATACCTTCTACCCGGTCGAGTGGACGCTGGAGCACTTCCGGGACATCCTCGGATTAAGCGACGCGGGCAAGCGGGAAGGGCTCAACTTCGGCCGCAACCTGATGAACTCGTTCATCGTCTCGACCGGGGTGGTCGTCGCGAGCCTGGTCTTCAACACGATGGGCGCCTATTTTTTCGCCCGCTTGAATTTTCCCAAGAAGAACTGGTTGCTCGCCTTCGTGCTGGTGACTCTCTTCGTCCCGTTCGAAGTGACCATGGTTCCGCTCTACATCGTGGTGCGCTACCTCAACCTGCAAAACAGCTACTGGGCGATGATTGTCCCCTGGTTTGCCAGCCCCTTCGTCATCTTCGCCCTCATCCAGTTCTTTCGCGACATCCCCTACGACCTGGACGAGGCGGCGCTGCTCGACGGCGCCGGCTACATGCGCATCCTGCGCGACGTCATCGTGCCGCTCGCCATCCCGGGTCTGGTGACCGTTTCCCTGCTGGAGTTCCAGTTCATCTGGAACCTCTTCTACTGGCCCTTGATCGTCGTCCAGGATGCCGACATCCAGGTGCTGCAGGTCGTCATCAGCTCGCAGACCACCCAGGAGGGCACCGCTTGGGGCCGCACCTTCGCCGGGGCCGCCCTCGCCTCGGTCCCGGTCATCCTCATCTTCCTCCTCCTCCAGCGCTACTACGTCCGCGGTGTGGCCTCGACGGGGATCAAGGGATAACGGAGTCGAAAGTCGAAAGTCGGGAGTCGAAAGTCGGGAGTACCACGGCCGGTAGGGGGGCGCACGGCATGCCGTGCCCAAATCGACTCTGGCGCCACGTCAAAACGGCGCTCGCCAGCCCCGTTTACGGGGCTTTCGTTGGGTCAGCCGGATGGCTTTAGCCTCCGGCGAAGCGGCTGCGGTGATCGAGGCTGCCCCCAAGTGCCGATGCCTCCGGCGTCGGAATGACACGATCCCGGTGCCAAAAGTGCGATTCGAGTGCAGGAAGCGGGAGATAGACGCGTGACCAACAGAACCAAAAAGCGAGTACTCATCGACACGGACCCCGGCATCGACGATTCGATGGCCATCCTGCTGGCCTTCGCCTCGCCGGAGATCGAGGTTGTCGGCCTGAGCACGGTCTTCGGCAACACCGGCGGCGACGTCACTACGCAAAACGCCTTGCGCCTGGTCGAACTGGCCGGGCACCCGGAGGTTCCCGTCGCCCGGGGCGCCGAAAAACCGCTGCTGCGCCCCTTCACCGGCAAGGGCTGGCACGTCCACGGCCGCAACGGCCTCGGCGAGGTCGAGTTCCCGGAACCAAAAGTGCAGCCCGACCCGCGCCGTGCCGCCACCTTCATCATCGACACCATCATGGAGCACCCCGGCGAGATCACTCTGGTCCCGTTGGGGCCGTTGACCAACGTCGCCCTGGCCGTCGCCACCGAGCCGCGCATCGCCGAGAACGTCAAGGAGGTCGTGCTCATGGGCGGTGCGGCCACCGTACCCGGCAACGCCTCACCCGTGGCGGAAGCCAATATCCGCAATGACCCCGAGGCCGCCCACATCGTCTTCCACGCCGGCTGGCCCATCACCATGATCGGCCTCGACGTGACCATGAAAACGAAGATGACCCAGGAGTACCTTGACCGGCTCAACGCGGCGAACACCCCCTGGACCAATTTCATCCACGCCATCACCAAGTTCTATCTGAACTTCTACCAAAGCCTAGGCATCGACGACGGCATGCCCATCCACGACTCCTCCGCCATGGCCTACGTCATCGATCCCACGCTCTTCGAGACCAAGCACGTCTACACCGACGTCGACCACCAGAGCGAGCACCACCACGGCCAGACCGTCCCCGATTGGCGCGGCCAACGCGAACGGGAGCCGAACGTCAACGTCGCCATCGAGGTCGACAGCGACCGTTTCCTCGCCATGTACGAGCGTCGCCTGACGGAGGCCCGGCCATGAGCCAGGGAGCGAAACCCGCCGTCATCATCGATTGCGACCCCGGCCACGACGATGTTATGGCCATCCTCCTCGCCGCGCGCACGCTCGACGTGCGCGGCCTGACCACCGTTTTCGGCAACGTCGATCTGGAGCAGACGACACGCAACGCGCGCCAGACCCTCGAGTTCGCCCAGTTGACCTCGATCCCGGTCATCAAGGGGATGGCCCACCCCCTCGTGCGCGACATCCGCCACGGCGCCCACGTCCACGGCGAGAGTGGTCTCGACGGTCCCACCCTGGCCCCGCCGACGATGCCGCTAGGGGATGGGCTGGCGACCGAATTCATCCTGCGCCAGTCCCACGAGATCGACGATCTGACCCTGGTCCCCATCGGTCCGCTGACGAACATCGCCACCGCCCTCCGCCTCGACCCGACGCTGCCCAGCCGGGTCAAGGAGATGAGCATCATGGGCGGCTCTCTGACCTCCGGCAACGCCACGCCGACCGCCGAATTCAACATCTGGTGCGACCCTGAGGCAGCGCACGTCGTCTTCACGAGCGGCATCCCGATCAAGATGCTCGGCCTCAACGCCACCCGCCAGGTGATGGCCACCCCGGAGCGGCGCGCGCAGATCCGCTCCATGAACAGCGTCACCAGCGGCCACGTCGCCGACATGCTCGATTTCTACGGCGAGCGCTACCGCGTCGTCTCCGGTCTCCCCGGCGGCGCCATGCACGACCCGCTGGCCGTCGCCGCCCTCGTCGACCCCGATATCGTCCGCTTCGAACCCATGCACGTCGCCATCGAGCTGCGCGGCACCCACACCTACGGCATGACCGTCTGCGACCATCGCCACCTCCCGGCCTACGACCCCGCCGCCGGCCGTCTCACCCCGCCCCGCGACGACAACGCCAACGCCGAGGTGGCCGTAGCCGTCAACGCCGACCGCTTCTGGGAGCTCTTCCTGGCCGTGCTCGCGACGTATCCATGACCGACGCCCGACCCCACCACCGCATCGTACGGGCGCCGTTCGCCGCGCCCATCTCCGTAGGGGCGCTGCTTGCTGCGCCCGTCGGCCGCAGGCCGACAATGTGGGTCTGGCAAACACGTTGTGGCCCTCCGGGCCACGGGCGCAGCAAGCAGCGCCCCTACACGAGTGTGCCGACCCGTGAGGCAGCGGCGTGTCTCTGATCCAGACCGCCCGCGGTTCCGCCCTCGCCGATCTCCTCATCACCAACGTCCGCCTGGCGAACGTCTTCACCGGTGAGCTCTACCCGGCCGACATCGCCACTGCCGATGGGCGGATCGCGGCCGTCGAGGAGCCGGGAACGCTACCCCGGCGCGAGACGCGAGAAACGTTGGACGGCGCGGGCCAGATCGCCGCACCGGGACTGGTCGACAGCCACCTCCACATCGAAAGCTCCTTGCTGACGCCCGGCCCCTTCGCCGAGGCGGTCCTGCGCCGTGGCACGACCACCGTCGCCGAAGACCCGCACGAGATCGCCAACGCGGTCGGGTTGCCCGGTGTGCGCGCCTTCTGGGAAGCCAGCCAGGGGCTGCCGCTCCACATCCACTACCTGGCCTCCACCTGCGTCCCCGCCGCCGCAGGCCTCGAAACGTGCCAGGGCGAAATGGGTCCGGCCGAGATCGCCGAGATGCTCACCTGGGACGGCGTGCTTGGCCTCGCCGAAGTGATGGACGCCCGCGCCGTCATCGACGAGACACCGCGCATGAGCGCCATCCTGGCCGAGGGCCGCCGTGCCGGAAGCGTCATCGAGGGCCACAACCCGATGCTGCGCGGCCGCGAGCTGAACGCCTACATTGCCGCCGGCATCGACAGCGACCACACTCTGATGACGCCCGACCTGCTGCGGGAAAAGGCACGCCTCGGCGTCTGTCTCCAGTTACAGGAGCGCTATCTCAGCGAAGCCCTCATCGCCGCGCTCCTCAACCTCCCCGAGTTGCCCCAGACCAACCTCGTCACCGACGACGTCTCCCCGGAGTATTTGGAAGAGCGCGGCCACCTCGACCAGGTGCTGCGCCGCGCCATGGCGCTCGGCTTCCCGCCCATGGCCGCACTACGAGCCGCCACCATCGCACCAGCGCGGCGGCTCCGCCTTTACGACCGGGGCGCCATCTCCCCTGGCTACCGTGCCGACATCGTGCTGGTGGACAGCCTGGAGCAGTTCGCCGTTTCGACCACGGTCAGTGACGGGCGCATCGTCGTTCGGGACGGCAAAACCTGCTGGAATGTGCCGGCCGCGCCGGAACTCGATGCGCTACGCAACTCCCTCAACCTCTCACCAGTGACTGCCGACACCTTCCGCATCGAAGCCCCGATCGCCGACGGCATGATCGATCTGCGCACCATCGTTTCCCACACGCCCGGAACCACCAGCGAGGCTCAGATGATGCCGGTAGCAATGGAGAACGGCCATCCTGTCCTCCCAGACGAGGGCGACCTGTCTCTGATCGCCGTGCTGGCGCGGGGCGGCGGCAGCCGTTTCGTCGGCCTGCTGCGCGGGCTGGGGCTGCGCGCCGGCGCGGTCGCCACCAGCCACGCCCACGATAGCCACAACCTCGCCGTCATCGGCCGGAACCGCGAGAGCATGGCCACCGCGGCAAATGCCGTCATCGCCGCGCAAGGCGGCATCGCCGTCGCCGTCGGCGCCGAAACGCGAGCAGTCCTCCCCCTGCCGATCGCGGGCGTCGTCTCACCGGAACCGCTACGCGAGGTCGCCTCCCGCTTCCGCGCCATCCGCGAAGCATTGCGCGACCTCGGCGTCGATCACCCACACCTCTTGATGCGCCTCTCCACCTACACCCTCCCCGTCAGCACCGGCCTGCGCATCACCGACCGCGGTCTCGTCGACGCCGCCACCCGCGCCCACGTCCCCCTCATCCCCGAAACGGTGACCGCATGAGTCCATAACTACCCGCCAATAAGTCCCCCCTCCCCCGGCTCGACGAGAGAGGGGGCTAGGGGGTTAGGGCAGGCCATCGCAACAAGCCTCTCCCCCGCCATCAAATCAGTGAGCGAGCAAACCGGAAAATCCGGAAAGGAGACCAGGAAACACCCATGACCCAGGACGCGAAAAACATCATCACCCAGGTCGAGAGCCTGCCAGAGCTCATCCGCTCCGAGTTCGAGACCCTCGACATGCGGGCCCGCCGCCTGCTCAACCACAACGAGCTTCTCTCCGTGAAGCGCATCGTCATCGAAGGCTGCGGCGACTCCCACATGGCGGGTCTCGCCACCGAGCTCGCCTTCGAGCAGGTCGCCGGCATCCCCACCGAACCGATGACCGCCATGCAGGCCGCCCGCTACGGCACGCCCTACTTCGAAAAACTCTTCCCCCGCAACCCGCTGGTCATCGGCATCTCCGTCTCCGGCACCGTCGCCCGCACGCGCGAGGCGCTGGCCCTGGCGCGCAAGGAAGGGGCCCTCACCGTCGCCGTCACCGCCAACCCCGACGGCCCTCTGGCCAAGGTCGCCGAGCTGGTCTTCGACTGCAAGGTGCCCGACGCCCCACCCGCCCCCGGCGTGCGCTCCTACCGCGTCTCGCTGATGGTCCTCTACCTCCTGGCCATCCACCTCGCCGAGGTCAACGGCCGCCTGACCCAGGATCAGGCCAACGAGATGCGCGCCCAGCTCAAGGCCACCGCCGACGTCATCGAGGCCACCATCCCCGCCGTGATGGATCGTTCCCGCGAGCTGGCCGAGGCCGTCAAGGACCAGTCGAACTACGTCTTCGTCGGCGACGGCCCCAACTACGCGACGGCCCTCTTCTCCGCCGCCAAAGTCATCGAGGCCGCCGGCCGCCACGCCATGGGCCAGGACACCGAGGAGTGGGCCCACCTCCAGTACTTCGTCAACACCGACCCCTCCACGCCGACCTTCCTCATCTCCCCCAACCGGCGCGGGCACGCTCGCGTGGCGGAGCTGGTCGAGGTCATGAAGCGGATCGGCCGCACCGTCGTCGCTGTCGTCCCCGAGGGCGACACCGCCATCGCGGGCGGCGCGGACTGGATCCTCCCAGTGGTCGGCGACGTCCCCGAGATTTTCAGCCCCATGGTCTACGCTGTCGCCGGCGAAATCTTCTCCGCCCACCTCTCCCAAGCCATCGGCGAGCCCCCCTTCCGCGCCTTCTCGGGCGCGTACAGCGAGGCGGCCGGCAACACGATCCGCACCAGCGCCGTATTGGAGACGATCGAGCGGTGAGTCGAGAGGTCGAGAGGTCGAGGAGTCGAGATGAAAATGGTCGAACGACGCACAAGGCCGTTGAGAAGACGGCCGCGCAGCGCGGAGCCCCACTTGCCGCGCGCGACTCCTCGACTCCTCGACTCCTCGACTCCTCGACTCCGCATTTCGTCGCCTACTCCGGCCTGATCATCGACGACATCGTCCTGCCGGACGGGCGCACCTTCATGAACACCCTGGGCGGTTCGGCCACCCACGCCCTGGTCGGCATGCGCGTCTGGTCGGATCGTCTCGGCTATTTCGCCGCCGTCGGCTCCGATTTCTCCCCGGCGCACCGGGCGCAGCTCGAGGGGATGAGGGTCGACCTGCGCGGTCTGCTGCTGCGGGAGAACTACCCAACCGCCCGCGCCTGGCAACTCTTCGAGCCGGACGAACGCCGGGTGGAAATCTTTCGCACCAGCATCGACGATTTCTACGCCATCGAGCCGACTCTGGACGAGATGCCGCCCGACTATTTCCAGGCCCGCGGTTTCCACATCTGCCACGGCACCCTCGCCGAAACAACCGACGTGGTGACGCGGCTCCGCGCCGCCAACCCGACGGCGCGCATCATCTGGGAGCCGACCCCGCTGCAGCAGACGGCAATGCCCGAGAACATCGGCGCCGTGCTAGCCAACGTCGATGTCTTCTCCCCTGACCGCACCGAGGCGATGGAGATCTCCGGGCGAGAGACGCCCGAAGACGCCGTCGCCACCTTGCTGGCATGGGGCGCGCCCATCGTCGCGCTCCGCATGGGAGCTGCAGGCTCGCAAGTCGACACGGCCTCCGGCGAATCGTTCCGCATCCCCGCCGTTCCAGCGCCGGTGATCGACACCACCGGTGCGGGCGATGCCTATTGCGGCGGCTTCCTCGTCGCCCTCGCCGACGGCGCCGACGCGGCGGAGGCCGGCGCCCACGCCGCCGTCAGCGCCAGCTTCGCCATCGAACAGTTCGGCGTCCCGGTATTCGGAGAGGAGACTCATGCCGAGGCAGAACGCCGCTTAGCATGGGCAAAGAAGCGCATCGCCAGGCGCAACGCCAATTCGTAGCGCACTCGGCCCGTCCACTTTCGACTCTCGACTGTCGACTTCGGCCACAGGAGCCCGCCATGGTCGGCACCATCGTCTCCACCGCGGCGAAAATCTTCTGGCGGCGCCTCGGCCTCATGGTGGTAGCGAACCTGCTCTGGCTGCTGATGAGCCTGCCCATCGTCACCTGGCCGGCGTCGACTGCCGGGCTCTTCTCCCTCGTTCGCCGCGCCGTCGCCGAGGAACTGGACGACGTGACGCTGGACACGCGCATCGGCGATTTCTGGGACGGCTTCCGCGCCCACTGGCAGCGCAGCACTTTGGCCACCCTCATCGATCTTGCCGGTCTGGGACTGATCGTGGTGGCGTTCGTCTTCTACGGCCGCAGTTCCGTGGAGCCGCTGCGCTGGCTGGTCGGCCCCATCGCCCTGGTGCTGGTCGCCTGGTTATCCTCCAACCTCTACGTCTACCCGCTCCTGCTCCACCGCCGGTTCACGCCCGCGTGGGGCGTCATTCGCGAGGCACTGCTGGTGGCGCTCGCCTACCCGTTGACCAGCCTGTCGCTCTTGGTAACGTCGCTGGTCCTCGCCGTGCCCGCCGTCGTTCTGGCCGGCCCGGTCCTGTTCGTCTTCTTCTCCGCGATGGCGACCCTGCAGACAGTGGCCCTCCGCCAGATCCTGATCGATCGCGGCGAGAGGCAGGAGGCGAGCACCTGATGAACGCGCCCGAGTCGGATCGTCCCCTCGCCATCGTCTGCGGCAGCGACTCCCTAACCGGCAGCGTAATGGTCTCCCACCTGAGCGGGCTGGGCTGGGATGTCTTCACCGTCGACCCCGCCCGCGCCGGGTTCCACCCTGATGCGGCGTTCGCGATCCACGGCGACGTCGGCGACGAGAATCTGTGGGCGTCCCTCCGCGTCGACCTGGACACCTTGCACCGGCAACCACGGCTCTTCGTCCATGCCGTGAGCGAATTGCTCGCCGAATCGCCAGCGGCCGTCTCGCGCATCCTGCCCAGCGCCGAACTTGGCTGCCAATACGTCATGCCGCTGATACCGGAGGAAGGAAGCATGGTCTTTCTCACCTCCGTCCTCGGCATCTGGGACACCCGCGCCGACATGGCGAACTTCGCCGTCAGCCAGGCGGGTCTTCTGGGTTTGATGCGGGCGCAGGCCCTGATCGGGGCAGCATCCGGAGTCCGGGTCAACGCCGTATGCACAGGACTGGTGACGGACCCAGCCACGGAAACTCCTCCAGAATTCCTCAGTCGCATCCCGCTCGGCAAACCGGCCATCCCCGACGACATCTCCGACGCGGCCCTCTTCCTCCTCTCCCCCGACGCCCGTCACATCACCGGCAGCACCCTGGTCGTCGACGGCGGCCAATCCCTGCAAAGCTGGAGCAACGCGCCACGTGAGGGAAGGTACGCGCCGCCACGCTCCCCCTCTCCCGGCTCGACGGGAGAGGGGGGCAGGGGGGTGAGGGCAGAACGCGGCGCTTCGATGGCCGAACCGTCCTCATCACCGGAGCAGCAGGCGGGCTCGGCAGCGCCTCGGCCCGCCGCTTCGCCGCCGAAGGCGCTAACCTCGCGCTGCTCGACCGAGACGGGGAAGCCGCAGAGCAGTTGGCAGAAGCACTCACCGCCCAAGGCGTCGCTACGCTGGCCCTAGCAGTCGATGTCACCGATGCGGAAGCAGTCGAGAACGCCATCACCCGCGTCGAGCAGCATTTCGGACGGCTCGACGTGCTGTTCAACAACGCCGGCGTCGGCAGCGGCAGCTATGCCATCGCGGACCTGCCCCCGGACGAGTGGGACCGGGTCATCGCCATCAATTTGCGCGGCGTCTTCCTCGGCTGCAAGTACGGCGTCCCCGCCCTGGCAAGGTCCGGAGGCGGCGCCATCGTCAACATGGGCTCCTCCACCGGCAGGCACGACACCATCACCGGCGGCGCCGCCTACATGGCCAGCAAGGCCGCCGTCGAGTCGATGACCAAATCGCTGGCCCTCCAGGTCGCCCCGCTCGGCATCCGCGCCAACACCATCTGCCCCGGCATCATCCAGACCCAACTGAGCTTCCGCCAGCAGCAGCGCGGCGACGAGGAGCGCTTCTTCGCCGAGTTCGCCGCTCGCATCCCCCTCGGCCGCGTCGGACAGCCGGAGGATGTCGCCGCCGCCGTCGCCTTCCTCGCCTCCGACCAGGCCCGGCACATCACCGGCTCCTCGCTCCTCATCGACGGCGGCCAGACGCTGCGCAAGTGGATCAACGCCCCCGATCTCGCGTTCGACATGGAGGGTTTGACAACGTGAGCACCGTGATGACCGTCCTCGGACCAATCGCGCCGGAGCAGCTCGGCGTCACTCTCATGCACGAGCACCTCTTGCTCGACGCCACCCCCTGGCATCAGCCATCTGAATTAGCCTCGCTGCGCCCGATCGCCACCCAACCCGTCTCGATCGAGATCCTGGGCCTGCTCCACAACGACCCTTTCATGTGCCTGGACAATTGCGAGCTGTTCGACGAAGAGACTTCCATCGCGGAGGCTGGCCGCTTCCGCCTCGCCGGCGGCGACACCATCGTCGACCCGACTTGCCGCGGCATCGGCCGCGACCACCGCGCCCTGCAGCGCATCTCCCGCGCCACCGGCCTCAATGTCATCATGGGCACGGGCTACTACCTGCATCCCGCCCATCCGCCCCACGTGAGGCAGATGAGCTTGGAGGCCATCGCCGAAGAGATCGAGCAGGACGTGATCGAAGGCGTCGACGGCGTCCGCGCCGGCATCATCGGCGAAATCGGCATATCGAAAGACTTCACCGCCGAAGAGGCGAAGGTGTTGCGCGGCGCGGCGCGGGCGCAGCAGGCGACCGGCATCCCGCTGGAGGTCCACCTCCCAGGCTGGGAGCGCCATGGTGGCCGAGTCCTCGACGTCGTCGCCGAGGAAGGCGGCGATCTGCGCAAAACCATCCTCTGCCACATGAATCCTTCCGGCAAGGATGTCGACTATCAGGTCAATCTCGCCAACCGCGGCGCCTGGCTGGAATACGACATGATCGGCATGGACTACTTCTACGCCGACCAACAGGCCCAATCCCCCTCCGACCAGGAAAACGCCGAAGCCCTCACCCGCCTGCGCGACGCCGGTCTGCTCGGCAGCATCCTCATCTCTCAGGACGTCTTCATCAAGATCCAGCTCGTCCGCTACGGCGGCACCGGCTACGCCCACATCCTCGACCACTTCATCCCTCGCCTCCGCCGCCACGGCTTCACGGAAGAGGACATCCAGATGCTGCTCATCGACAATCCGAGACGCGTCTTTGCCGGTGAGGACAAATGAAACCATTCCCCCTCTCCCCGAACGCCCCTCACCCCAGCCCTTCTCCCCGTGCGCGGGGAGAAGGGAGCGATTTCACCGGGGCGGCTTCCGGCGACAACGAGCCCCTCGTCCCATCGCACTGGGAGAGGGGTTGGGGTGAGGGGCGTTCGGGGAGAGGAGACGCAACAGTGACATACAAGCCCACAACTCATCAACACGCATCGAGCAAACAGCCACCCGCCACCAAGAGGACACCATCGCCCTCCTCCAGGACCTCATCCGCATCCCCAGCGTCAACCCCTACTTCACCGACTACGTAATCCCCTCCCGCGAAGGCGACGTGCAGGACGTCCTCGCCACTCGCCTCGAACGCCTCGGCGCCACCCTCGACCGCTGGGAACCCAGCGCCGCCGACCTGGCCAAGCACGCTGGCGGCCCCGGCTACTATCCCGACCGCGATTTCCACGGCCGGCCCAACCTCGTGGCCACCCTCCCCGGCAGCGGCGACGGCCAATCGCTCATGCTCCTCGGCCACGCCGACGTGGTCAGCGCAGGCGATGGCTGGACCGTCGATCCCTTCGCCGCGGAACGACGCGATGGGATCATCTACGGCCGCGGCGCCGCCGACATGAAATCGGGCATGGCCGCCGCCGTGGCCGCCCTCGAAATCCTGCGCGATGCCGGTATCCGGCTGCGCGGCGACGTCCTCCTCGCCTCGGTCGTGGACGAAGAAGCGGGCGGCATGGGCACCCTGGCCGTGGTCGACCGTGGCTACCGTGCCGACGGCGCGATCATCCCCGAGCCAACCGACCTCAACGTCGCCCCCCTCTGCCGCGGCATCCTCTGGGGCCGTCTGACCATCCCCGGCCGCGCCAGCCACATCGAAATGCCGCAACCGCACTGGCGCGACGGTGGGGCCGTCGACGCCATCCCCCTCGGCCGCACCTTCCTCGACGCTTTCGACGATCTCAACGCGCGCTGGGCCGCGAACCCGGCCAAGCGCCACCCGCTCCTGCACCTCCCCTGCCAGGTCTGCGTTTCGATGCTCGACGCCGGCGAATTCCCTACCGCTTACGCCGGCCAGATGCGCATCACCTTCGACGCTCAGTACCTGCCCGCGGAGAAAGACGAACGCAAACTCGGCGGCCGCGTCAAGGCCGAGTTGGAAGCGTTCATCGCCGAGATCGCTCAGCAGAACGAATGGCTCCGGGAAAACCCGCCCACCATTGAGTGGCTCGTCGACGCCGACTGCGGGGAAACCCCGGCCGACCACCGCCTCCCCCAACTCCTCCACCGCGCGGCCCAAACGGCGGGGGCGAAGAGCAAGATGGAGGGCATGTCGAGCCACACCGACATGGGCTTGCTGGTCAACGCCGGCATCCCGACCGTTAACTTCGGTCCCGGCGCCCCGAGCGTGGCCCACCAACCCGACGAGCACGTCTCCGAACGCGACCTGCACCAGGCCACCGTCGCCCTCGCGCTCACCATCGCCGAATGGTGCGGCTGGGACACGGACGGCTAATTCCACACGTCGCCCGTAGACACTGTGTTGGCCGTCAAGCCGCCGCGGGCAGGATGAGGGGGTGATCGCGGCGCAAGGCCTTGATCTTGGCCATCACCTGGCGCCGCACCGTGTGGGCCACGGCGCGGGTGGCGCACCTGGCCGCGTGGCCGCGTCCCAGCCAGCGGCGATGCCAGCGGGCCATGGCCGGGTCGCCGCGGACGGCGGTCAAGGCGGCCAGGGAGCGGGCGTGGCGCAGCGCCGGGCAGCCCTGTTTGCTGAGCCGGTTGCGGTCGCGCTGGCCGGCCTGGTCCTGGCGCGGATGCAGCCCGGCGGAGGCGGCGGAGCCCGTCTCCGGCCTGGCGGCGTGCCCCGGCCGTGTGGATGCGGTCGTCCCGGCCCTCGACACCGTCCGGTGGCCCCGCCGCCGTGCCGGAGCACCCCGGTCTACGGTGCGAGCGTGGCAACCCAAGGGGCGACGCGGGAACGACGCTCCATGAGCAAACAGCCCATGGGCGACGCCGGCATCGCCCCTACTAAGCGATCACCATTCCAGAAATCCGTGGCCACCTACTTAGCCCCATTGCGATGGGAGATGGGCTCGCGATGTTGAGATGGGCGGCTAAAGGGGCCATGCGTCCCCGGTCAGACCGCGGTGGAAGAGGAGTTCTCGCCACGAGATTGGTGGCGGCTCACTGGGGATGGCTTTACTCGGATTCCACGTTCGTGTTCGTCGCGCCGTTCAGATCGGGAACTTGCAGGTCGAGCCGAGGCAGGCGAGGAGCGAGCAGCACTCCGAGCCGCTGGTGCACGATTGGTTCAGGCCCCGGCAGCAGACGGCATCGACGGCGTCGCAGAACAGGAACCCGCAGCAGTCGTTCTTGTCGCGGCACGACTTGCCGAGCTGGAGGCAGCATTGCTTGCCCGTGCCTGCACCGTCGACGGCGTCGCAGCGCAGCCCGGAGCAGCAGCGGCGCGTCTTGCCCTTGCCGCAGTCCTCGGTGAGTTTGTGGCAGCGCCGCTTGCGCTTCTTGCGTTTGTTCTTCTTGCTGGCGTCCGTGGCGTGAATCTCGAGTAGCGCGGTCATGATCAACGGGGCCACGCCGGCCACCGCTTTGCGACGAGTGACCGTGCCGAGGAAGAGCGCCGGGATGCGAGACGGATCGTGGTTCATTGGGGCCTCCCTCCGCATGGATTGCGAGCGACACGTGGGAGAGGCCGTAAATTGTAACAGTCGCGTTATCCCAGACTGAACGGCAGCCCCTTCGGCATCTTCCCCTTTTTCGCCATGCGGCCCATCTGGGTCATCATGCGTTGCATCTCCTCGAATTGCTTGAGGAGTTGCTTCACTTCCTGGATTGTGGAGCCGCTGCCTTTGGCAATGCGGAGGGTGCGGCGGCGGCCGATGACGTCGGGGTTGCGCCGTTCGTCGGGGGTCATGGAGTAGATGATGGCCTCGATCCGCTTGTAGTCGTCGTCGGAAATTTCCGCCTTGGCCTGGCGGAGTTGGGCGCCGAGACCGGGGATCATCTCCAGCAGTTGGCTCAACGGGCCCATCTGCTTGATCTTCTGGAGCTGCTCCAGGAAGTCCTCCAGGTTGAACTGGCCTTTGAGCATCTTCTCCTGCAGATCGAGCGCGTCCTCCTCGGTGGTGGCTTCCTGGGCGCGCTCGATGAGGGAGAGGATGTCGCCCATGCCCAGGATGCGGCCGGCGAGGCGGTTGGCGTGGAACGGTTCCAGGGCGTCGAGTTTCTCGCCGGTGCCAATGAACTTGATGGGTACGCCGGTGACGGCGCGGATGGAGAGGGCGGCGCCGCCGCGGGCATCGCCGTCCATCTTGGTCAGGATCAGACCGCTGGCCCCGACTCGCTCGTTGAAGGTCTGGGCGACGTTGACGGCTTCCTGGCCGGTCATGGCGTCGGCGACGAGGAGGATTTCGGTGGGGTGGACGCGGTCCCGGATGTCGACCAGTTCCTGCATGAGACGGTCGTCGATCTGCAGGCGGCCGGCGGTGTCGATGATGACCGGGGTGTGGCCGCGCTCCTGGGCGAAGCGGACGGCGTTGGCGGCGATGTCGACCGGGTTACGGTCGGTGCCTTCTTCATAGACGGGGATAGTGATCTGCTTGCCCAGCGCCTGGAGCTGGTTGATGGCGGCGGGGCGGTAGACATCCGCGGCGACGAGGAGGGGATTGCGTCCCTGCTTGCGCAGGTGAACGGCCAGCTTTGCGGCGTGGGTCGTCTTGCCGCTCCCCTGGAGACCGACGAGCATCAGGATCTGCGGCGGGCGGTCGGGCGCAAGCAGGCCCTGGACATCGTCGCCGAGAACGCGGACGAGCTCCTCGTTGGCGATGCCGATGACGGTCTGGGCCGGGGTCAGGGAGTGAAGGACGTCCTGGCCTACGGCGCGCTCGCGCACGGCGGCGACGAAGTTCTTGGCGACTTTGAAGTTGACGTCGGCTTCGAGCAGGGCGCGGCGGACCTCGCGCATGGCGTCTTCGACGTCTTGCTCGGTGAGGCGGCCCTTGCGGCCGAGGCGGGCGAAGGTTTCGTTGAGGCGGTCGGTGAGGGTTTCGAACATGATGGTCCTTTGTGGGTGTCAGGGTGTCGAGGTGTCAGGGTGATGAGGCTGAGTGTAGCCGAGCCCTGGTGAAATCACGAACCGCGCGCCCGGCACGCCGCGTGCGATGGTCTCTACGCGGTCCATGCGGCCGCCTACAGCAGCGTGCCGAGCTTGTGTCATTCCGACGCAGGAGGAATCTCGGCGCAAGGGGACGCTACCACGAGATTCTTCGCCAACTCGGAATGACACATCGTTCGCACGGCGCTCTAGTAGAGATGACGAGAAAGGTCGGTGATGGCCCGGCGAGACATCATCGTGGTAGGGGCATCGGCTGGCGGCATCCAGGCGCTCACGACACTGGTCAGTGGGCTGCCGAACGATTTTCCGGCGGCGGTCTTCGTCGTCGTTCATATTCCGCCGTACGCCGTCAGCCGGTTGCCCGAGATCCTTTGTCGGGCTGGTTCGCTGCCGGCCGCGCACGCCCGGCAGGGTGAGGCCATCGAACCGGGCCGCATTTACGTGGCTCCGCCCGACCGCCATCTCCTGGTGCGGCAGGATTGGGTGGATCTCACGCGCGGTCCGCGCGAGAACCACAGCCGGCCGGCGATCGACCCTCTGTTTCGCACGGCGGCGCGCGCATACGGCCCGCGGGTGATCGGTGTCGTTCTCTCCGGGGCGCTCTACGACGGCAGCACGGGGCTGATGGCGATCAAGACGCGCGGCGGGGTCGCGGTGGTGCAAGACCCGGAGGAGGCAGCTTTCGCCGGGATGCCGCGCAGCGCCCTGCGGATGGTGTCCGCCGATCACGTGCTCCCAGTCGCTGGCATGGCGGCGGTTCTCATCGATCTGGTCGGCGACGCGGTGGACACGAAAGGAGATTCCCTCGTGGTCGACGACGAAGAGCGCCTGCAGGGCGTCATAGCACAGGACTTCGCGGAGCAGGCGGAAAACGGGCGGGCCGAGGAGACGACTATCTACACCTGCCCGGATTGCGGCGGGGTGCTCTGGCAAGGCGGGGCGGGAGCGGACCTTCAGTTCCGCTGCCACGTCGGTCATGCCTATGGCCCGGACCTGCTGCTGCATCACAAGTCGGAGGAGCTGGAGGCCGCGCTCTGGACCAGCCTGCGCCTGCTCAGGGAGAAGGCGACCCTCTCACGCCAGTTGGCGTACCGAACCCAAACCCAACCCACCGACAACGGTCCCGCGGCGCGGCAGATGGCTGAGCGCGGCAAGGATCAGCTCGAGCTGGCCGAGCGGTATGCCATCGCGATCGAGGAGCTGCTGCAGGCCATGCCGAGCGCGATGGATCAGCCGGCGGTCGTGGCCGAGGCGAGGGCTGCTGGGGGCGTCGGTCGCCCCGACAACGACGTCGACTAGCTCATTCCCGACTCGAGCGGCTGAGCGGCTGCAGGGGCGCCGCCTGGCCGTGCGCATCCGCGGCGAGGAGTGGCAAGCGGATGGTGAAGATCGCGCCTTCGCCGGGCGCGGACATTGCGGCGATGGCGCCGCCGTGGGCCTCGACAATCTCGCGGGCGATGTACAAGCCCAGTCCGAGACCGGCGCGCCCCGGACGCGCGACCGAGTCGATTTGCGCGAACCGCTCGAAGATGGTCTCCAGCGAGTCGCCGGGGATGCCCGGGCCGGTGTCCTGGACGATGATCTCGGCCTCGCCGGCATTTCGCCGCAGGCGGATATCGATGCGATCCGTGCCCGGGGCGTAGGCGATGGCGTTGGTGAGCAGGTTGAGCAGCACCTGTTGCAGGCGGCCGGCATCGCCCGCGATCATCACCGGGTCGTCCTCGGCCTGCAGGACGATGGTCTGGCCCTCGGCCAGAATTTGCGCCAGTTCGACGGCATGGGCCGCTAATGGAACGAAATCGAGCGGTTGTATCTGGATCTCGAGTTTCCCGCTTTGCAGCCGGGTCGCGTCGATGAGTTCCGCGACCAGTACCGCCTGGCGCCGCGACTCCCCAATGGCCAGGGAGAGATAGCGGCGCAGCCGCTCATCGGCGCCGGGGTCGAGCCGGCGCTCGGCGAGCTGCAGATACCCTTGCAGGGTGGTTAGCGGGGTGCGCAGTTCGTGCCCGGCCCAGGTAAGGAACTCCTCTTGCAGGAGGCGCACGGCGCGATCGGTGATGTCCCGGATGACGAGGACGCCGGCTTCGTCCCCGAAGAGGGGGCGGCCGGTGGCCTCGAACCAGCGCCGGGTTCCCAGCGAGTTGCCGACGGTGAACTCGACGCGAAACGCTTCGCCTCGCGCCACCCGGCGCGCCGGGGTCAAATCCTCAGGGATCGGCACGCCGTTGTTGTCGGCGGGGGTGAAGGCGCCGCCGAACGCTTGCAGCAGCTCGTCGTATGCGGCATTGGTGCGCACGACCCGCCCCTGGCGGTCGACGACCAGTACCGCGTCCCCCATGCCGGCCAGGAGTGCCGAAAGCCGCGCTTGCTCCATGGCGTGGGAGTCAGCCAACTCTTCGAGTTCGCGGGCGCGCGCCTGCAGCTCGTCGTTGGCGACGTTCAGCTCCTCGACGGTAGCCTGCGCTTCCTCGTGCAGCGTTTCCAGTTCCTCGTTGCTGGATTGCAATTCTTCATTCAGCGTTTCGATCTCTTCCGACGAGACCTGCGCCGCCGCGATTGCCGCGCGCAGTTCGTCGCCCCGCTCGCGCAGGTGGTCGACCGTATCGGTGAGCTCCCGGTTGGCATCGAGCAGATCACGGTTCGCCCGTGATAGCCGTTCCGTGGCCTCGCGGGAGGCCACGGCTTGGGCCGCCTGGTCGGTTGCTTCGGCCGTTGTGGCCCGCTCCCGCTCCACGAGCGGGGTCACGTCGGCGACCAGCACCAGGACGGTGGTTACGACGCCGTCGGCAGCGAGTGGCTGGGGGTGGCAGCTCACGCGAAGATGCCGGGTCTCCCCCGTCGCCGATTCGGTGGTGACGATCGAGGCGAGCTCGTGTGCGGGATCGCCGCGGATCACGGCATCGATGCCGGCGCGCAACGACGCCGAGAAGCTGGGGGGAACGAGGTGGACGAGGTCCTGGCCGAGGGCCAGACCGTGGATGCCAAGCAGTTCCCGCGCGGCGCCGTTGATGATCTGCAGATCGTAGTTGCGCGTGACCAACGCCACCCCGATCGGCAACCGGCGCATCAGCTCTTCCGCGCTCTCTCCCAGCCGCCTGGCGTCGGAGGCGGCGTCTTCGGCCTGGCGTAGCGCCACTTCCAGGACCGACGCGGAGCGCGCCGCCGGCCCTGGCTGATGCGTGGTATCCGTCTGCGTCCCCCGCAGCGCGGGTGGGAGCACGGCGCGGGGCCCGTGGCGGCGGTAGAGCCGCAGCCGACGATCGACAGGGACGAAAGCTTCCGTGGCCCGCCCGGTGGTCTCCGATTTGCCCAGGACCAGATAGCCGTCCTCGCGCAGCGAGTAGGCGAAGATGTCCAGCGCGCGTTGTTGCAACTCTGGGGTGAAGTAGATCAGGACGTTGCGGCACATGATGAGGTCCATGCGGGGAAAGGGTGGGCGCTGGGCGAGGTCGTGGTGCCCGAAGACGATCATGCTCCGCACGTCCTGGCTGATTTCGAAGGAGCCGTCGTGCTGGGTGAAGTGTCTGGCCACGAGCTCCGGCGGCACATCCGCCAAGGTGGTGGGCGGGTAGATACCGCGCCGGGCGAAATCGAGGGCCATGTCGTCCAGATCGGTGGCGAAGATGCGGACGGGGATGCGGGCGCGGCCGCCGTCGAGCGCCTCGGTGACCAGGAGGGCCAGGGAGTAGGCCTCTTCCCCGGTGGCGCACCCCGCCGACCAGATGCGCAGTTCGCGCCCTGCCCCCTGGGCGGCAGCCGCCAACTCCGGGATGACTTCTTGCCGTAAGCGCGCGAACAGATCCGGATCGCGAAAGAAGCGAGTGACCTTGATCAGGAAGTCGGCGATGAGCCGTTGTTCTTCTTCCGAATGACCGTCCAGGTAGTCCAGATACTCGGTGATGGTGGGCACGCCAGCGCCGGTCAGCCGCCGGCGCAGGCGGCGCATGATGGTTGGCGTCTTGTAGGCGCTGAAATCGATGCCGTGCCGGGTGCGCAGGCGGTCCAGCAAGCGATCGAGACCGGGCTCGGTCGCGGCCGGCCCCGCTTCGTCGCGGGCGACCAGGTCGGCGAGGAGGGGGCCGATGCACTCGACCGGGGCGCTGAGGTCGACCAGCGATGGTGCCAGCGCACGCGGCATGGCGGGGAAGGCGGCGGTGGTCGGATCCTGGATGACGACCGTGCCGCCGGCTTCTTTGACGGCGTGCGCGCCGGCGGCGCCGTCAGAGCCGGAACCGGTGAGGATGACGGCGATCAGACGCTCGCCGAAGGTCGAGGCGGCGCTGGCTAGCAGGAGATCGACCGAGGGGGTGGGGCGGCGGGTGGCATCGGCGTGGACGTCGACCTGGTGATCGCTGATGACGACATGCCGGTTGGCCGGCACCACGAAGACCATGCCGGGCGCGAGCTGTTCGACCTCGTCGACGGAGCGCACGGGGAGCGATGTGTGCCGGGAGAGAATCTCGGCCAGATGGCTGGGACGCGCCGGGTCGAGGTGCTGGGCGATGACGACCGGGGCGGCCAGATCCGTGGGCAGGGAGGCGACGAAGCGCGAAAGCGCCTCCACCCCGCCGGCCGAAGCGCCGACGACGATGAGGTGATCCGCCGCGGATTCGGCTGGCGGGGCGTCGGTCATCGTATTCCTCCGCGAGACCCGCCGGAATTGCACGCTTGGCCTCTCAGGCGGACATTATGCAATCACAAAGCAATAAATGTACCGAGCGATGCGGAGCTTCTTCCTTCTGCCCTCCCCGCTCTTTCATCAAGACGGCTGGGAGGGTGAATATCGCGTTTCCGGCGGCCGACCCTCACCCCCACCGTTCCCACACCCAGAGGATACCCGGCATCCGGCCCACCGCGGTGGGAGAGGGGCGCGTGACGCCGAAACGGGCGGCATTACAGCCCCAATACAATCGCGATAGAAGCAGATGCAGAAGCGGCGCTAGAACCCCTCACCATCACCGAAGAAGAGCGAACCGACGTAGGTGTCGGGCCGGAACTCGGCCAGGTCGGTGGCTTCTTGGTCCATTCCACTTGTAGAAAAGCCCTGGTGATGATTCAGTGGAGACGCTGGGGCATGGCTAGGGGCGCTGCTTGCTGCGCCAGTCGGCCGCAGGCCGACAACAGATGCCAGGCAACCACGGTGTGGCCCGCAGGGCCACGGGCGCGGCAAGCAGCGCCCCTACGACCGGCGCCGCCGATGCCCCAACCGGTCCTCGGAACATGCACTAGTGCTTAGCGACACGGTCGAGCACGTCGAAGATGGCGGCGACGACGAGGTCGGGGCGCTCCGCGTTGAGGCGATGTCCGACGTCCGCGAACACCCGATGCTCGCCCCGCGGTATGGCGTTGACGAGCGCCCGATGGGCGTCGAGTTTGATCTGATTGAAGGCTGCCATATCGGCATCGGATCGCCCTGGGGTAAGGTCGACCTTCATCCCGGTCAGCACGGTAACCGGCACGTCGGGCAACGCCGGCCCGTTGGTTGTCTCGTCGAGGATGGAAGCCCCACTTAACATATCATTCAGGCCGGCCTCGTCGTGGGGCGGTTCCGTGTGCCGGGCGATCAGCGGCTCTCGGATGTGCTCGGGCAGCTTCTTCCAGTCTTCAAACAGCTCGGGATACCACTCGCGCCACAGATCCGGGTTGGCCCGTAGCCGCGCGATCATGTCCCGTACGATTGCCTCATCGCCTGCACTGGCCATGGGAATGCCTTCGGCCAACGGATCGATGAGCACAAGCCCCACGACCTCATCCGGAAAGTGCTGCGCGAACACTCTCACCATCAATCCACCGAGCGAGTGACCCACCAACACGTAGGGTCCATCGATTCCGGCGACACGCAAACCCTCACGGAGGTCGGTGGCGATCTCCGCCGCGCCGCGCTTTCCGTCGACGGGGTCACTCCACCCGCTGCCAGCCCGGTCATACAGCACCGCGGTCGTGCGCTGCGCGACGAGCGCGAAGATGGTGAAATAATCCAACCCGAACGCGCCTGCGCCCCCTTCGAATACCACCACGGGCGTGCCGGACCCGGCGTGATGCACCATCAGCCGGCGACCGCTGCCCACGTCATACATCTCACCCACCGGCGGGGCGTCGCCGCGTCGGTTTCGTTCGACTGTTGCTTGTGGCATTGCCAGTCTTCCTGCCCGGTCCCGATCGAGAGTGGTCGCGCCGCGGTGACGCGCCATCTGGTCTCCGGTATGGATTGAGGTTCGCCAGCACGCTCAAGACTCAACGGCAGGAGGCGACCATTGGCGCCAATTCGTCGCGCCGTTAGAACCCTTCTCCTTCGCCGAAGAAGAGGGAGTCAACATACGTATCCGGCCGAAACTCCGCCAGATCGGCTGCCTTCTCCCCGGTACCGACGTAGGAGATGGGCGTCCCCAACTCTTTCGCCACGGAGAAGGCGATGCCGCCCTTCGCCGTGCCATCCAGCTTGGCGATGAGGATGTCGGAGATGTCGACGGCGTCGGCGAACTCCTTGGCCTGGACGAGACCGTTCTGGCCGGTGGTGGCATCGATGACGAGGATGGTTTCCTGGGGCGCTTCGGGGACGGTCTTCTGCATGATGCGGCGCAGCTTGGTCAGCTCGGCCATCAGGTTGTGCTTGGTGTGGAGGCGGCCGGCGGTGTCGACGATGAGGACGTCGACGCCGCGGGCGTGGGCCGCCTGCATGGCGTCGAAGACGATGGCGCCGGGGTCGGAGCCCTGCTCGTGGGCGATGACCGGGGCGCCGACGCGCTCGCCCCAGACTTTCAATTGATCGATGGCGGCGGCGCGGAAGGTGTCTCCGGCGGCGATGAGGACGTTGCGTCCGAACCCCTGGTGGTAGGCGGCCAGCTTGGCGATGGAAGTGGTTTTCCCGACACCGTTGACGCCGACGACCATGATGACGAAGGGAACGCCGCGCTGCAGGATCTTCACTTTGCGGTTGCGGCTGGCGGTTTCCAGGAGGGAGATCATCTCCTCGCGCAGGATTTCGCGGGCCAGCAGCGGGTCTTCGATGCGCTCGTCGCGGACGCGGGTTTGCAAGTCTTTGACGAGTTTCTGGCTGACGTCCCAGCCGACGTCGGCCTGGATGAGGAGCATTTCCAGTTCTTCGTAGAGCTCGTCGTTGAGGGCGCCGCGCTCGAAGAGACGAGTGATTTCGAGAAAGACACCGCGGCGGGTCTTTTCCAGACCCTGCTCCATCTGGACATCGGGTTGGGTCTTGCGCCGGAAGAATTTGAGAATCACGGGGGCTCCTACGGAGGGTGATGGGGTCATAGGGTGATAGGGTGATAGGGAGAACGGGTCAGGCAACGGGCGTCAGGGCCGCGAGTCGACCCTATCAGCCTATTACCCTAACACCCCATCACCCACGCAAATGCGCCACTTTCGCGGCGCCCGGGGAGTATATCACCGCGAACTTTCCGAGGACGCCTGGCTCCTCATGCCGACGCGGCATGCCGATGACGTGCGGGGCCCGCAGGACGTGCATACCCCTTGGCGAAGTTTTCCATTGCGTTCTCGTCGTCGGCCTGCGATGATACGCGAAGTCGGACAACTTTCGCAATCGGATCGTGCGCGAACCCGCTCGGTGTTGAGAGGTGTGGGATGGACCGTGACGCGTTCGACGGATTGACCAGGCTGCTGGCCGCGAGCCCGTCGCGGCGCCAGGCGCTCGGCGCGCTGCTGGGGATCGCCGCAGCCGGCGTCACCGAGACCGTTGCCGCCAGGGGCAAACGCCGGCGGCGGCGCAAGGGGCGCGACCGCGCGGGCCGCGAACGCGCGGGTGTTTCCGCGCAGGAGGAGACGCCGGGTACCTGCCCGCCCGGAACCTTCATCGACGGGACCGGTTGCACGCCCTGTCCGCCGGGTTCGTTCAGCGCCAACGCCGACAGCCTCACCTGCAGCCTGTGCCCGCAGGGCGAATTCGCCTCCGGCTCGGAAAACGTCGCATGCACGAAGTGCGATCCGGGTTCCTTCGCCGACACGACGGGCAGCGCGGCCTGCTCCCCCTGCGAGGTGGGCGAGTTCGCCGCTGGCTCGGGCAACGCCACATGCACCGACTGCGCCCCGGGATCCTTCGCCGGCTCGATCGGCAGCGAGGCATGCCTGCCTTGCTCGGCGGGCGAGTTCGCCGCTGAGCCCGGCAGCGAAACGTGCACGCCGTGCCAGCCCGGGTTCATTGCCCCGGACACGGGCAGCGAGACGTGCGTCGCCTGCCTGGTGGGGCAGTTCTCCCCCGATGAGGGGGGCACGGCGTGCAGCCCGTGCGAACCGGGGACTTTCGCCGGCACGACCGGGAGCGCTTTCTGCGCCGCGTGCCCGGTGGGCGAGTTCGCCGACACCGCCGGCAGCGCCGCGTGCACGAAGTGCGCTCCGGGGCTCTTTGCAGGTACTGCCGGTAGCCAGGTGTGCGCCGAGTGCCCTGTGGGCCAATTCGCCGATGCGGCCGGGAGCGCCGCGTGCCAGCCGTGCCGGCCGGGTACCTTCGCCGGCACAAGCGGCAGCGTGACGTGCACGGCGTGCCAGGCCGGGTCATTTGCCGATGCGACCGGCAGCGTTGCGTGTACCGCCTGCGACCCGGGATCTTTCGCTCCTACCACCGGCAACGCCGAATGCACCGCTTGCCCGGCCGGAACCGCCCAGCCCGGTTCCGGGGCCACGAGCTGCCCCGAGTGCCCGGATGGGACCACGTCGGCGGCGAGCAGCGTCGCCTGCGAGCCCGCCATCTGCCCGAAGGGGCGGCCGTTGCTGTGTCGCGGCAGGAAGGGCCATAAGGACAAGTGCTGCCCAAAGGATTCCGTCTGCGACCGCAGCCCGAGCGGCGCGGTCAACTGCCGCAAGCCGTAACCCCGGGGCAACCGCGAACGGGACGCGAACGGGAAGCGGACGCCGCGTCCCGTTCGCCCCCGGGTCCGCGAAGGGCGCCACTCTGAGTCGAAGTGACGCCACACCAACGCTGGCGCCATCAGCTACGCGAGCGTCCACGCCAACGCTTTTTGCGGCGTCCGACACTAGTGCCTCATCCGACAACCCTGTGGGGCATGCGGCCGACGCGGGAAGGGGCACGGCATGCCGTGCCCACGCCACGAGACACGGCTCGGCCGCGCCCGTCGCCCTCAGCCCGGGAAGATCTGCTCGACTGATACATGCTACATGGCGCGCTGACGTGCTCCAATGCGCTGTCAGTGCGATATCTGCCGACGAAAGCCAGCGGTGTACCCTACGGCTACGGACCAAAGCGCGGCAGACCAGTGTGGTCTGGCCGCACCCGCGTGCCCGAACCAGCTGAGGAGGAATTTCTGGCGGATCGCATCGTCTCGGTCATGCGTTCGCCGCTCGTCGTCGGCGTCTATGTGCCGACGATGCTTCTTTCGCTGGCGCAAGGATTGCTCATTGCCGTGTTGCCGCTGTACGCGGCGAGTTTCGGGGTGGGGTACGGCCTGGTAGGACTGGCCACCAGCGCGACCGCGATCGGCACGCTGGTCACCGACGTGCCCGCGGGAGCCGCCCTTGGCCGCGTCGGGATGAAGCGGGCCATGATCGCGGGCTCGGCGCTGGTTACCGTCAGCACGCTCGCGCTGGTGTGGAGCCAGCAGTTTCCGAGGCTGGTTGGGCTTCGCTTCCTGGCGGGTATCGGGGCCGCGGCCTGGGCCATCTCGCGGCATGCGTACGTGACGGAGGCGATTCCGGTCGAGCAGCGGGGGCAGGCGCTCTCCACCTTTGGCGGGATCAATCGGCTGGGGCTCTTCGGCGGGCCGGCGATTGGCGGGTTGCTGGCCAATGCGGCGGCCATCAATGCCACGTTTGCCATGTCGGCGGCGTTGAGCGGGGTGGCGCTGGTGCTCGCGGCGCTGCTGCTCAAGCCATTGCCGGCCAGCGCCGCGCCAACCCGGGCCGCGCACCGCTGGCGGCTGGTCTGGACTGGTCTGCGGCGGAATGCCCGCGACCTGATGGCGGCCTCGGTGGCGCAGACGCTGGGGCAGATCATCCGGGCCGGGCGCTTCCTGATCATCCCGTTGTGGGGAGCCGAGCAGCTCGGGTTGGATGCGGCGCAGATCGGGCTCATCGTCACCGCGGGGGCCATCCTCGATGTGTCGATGTTCATCCCGGCCGGGATGCTGATGGATCGCTTCGGGCGCAAAGTGGCCGCCGTACCCAGTTTCGCGTTGATGGCCATCGGCATCGGGTTGATCCCGTTCACATGGGATTTCACCACGCTGCTGCTGGCGGCGATGCTGGTTGGGCTGGGCAATGGGCTGGGCGCGGGGCTGATGATGACCCTCGGCGCGGATCTGGCACCGGCCGGTGCCACCGGGGAGTTCCTCGGCATCTGGCGGCTGATCGGCGATATCGGTTCGGTGGCCGGGCCGCTGATGGTGGGGATCGTGGCCGCGGCCGTGGGGCTCTCCGGCGGTGCGTGGGTCCTGTCGCTGGCGGGGTGGCTGGCGGTGGTGACGCTGGCCGGGTTGGTGCGGGAGACGCGGGTGCGGCCGCTGGATGATCGGGGGTGACACTCCGGACCGCGTTTTTATGGGCCGTCGCGCGCTGTCTCGTCGTTGCCGCGGGGGGAGTGTTCGCGGCTAGTGAGCGGCGTGTGGCACACGGGATGCGTTGCGTGAGGGTAGTTCGAGTGAGCGGCTCGATGATCTCGGCGCATTGGGACAGTCAGGAGCGAGTCCCGCCGATATCAGGAGGCAGCGCGTGAAACGGCATATTCAAGCGGCAACCATCGGATCCCTGGCGGGTCTCGGCGGTGTGGCCAATGCGGCCGCGCAGAACCGATTCTTCGACCGGCTCTTCGGCGACGACGATGGTGACGTCGATATCGCCTCGGCAGGCAACGGCGGTGTGGCTACCGCCTCGGCGAACGGCGGCGCGGTCCGATCGGGGACATCAACAGCGGCGGCAACGTCGGCTGCGCGATCTCGGTCGGCGATACGTTCGGTCCGGACCCCGTCGTGGCCGGGTGCGATATTCTGAACACGACCGCGCTCGATGTCTCGGCTGTCGGTGGCACGGCCATCGCCGACGCTTCTGGCGGGGATTACAACATCGCCTTTGTCAGCTAGCGACGCGCCATCTCATCTGAGGATGTGACCCTTCTCGGCGTGCCGGGAGGACCATCGTGCCGCACTGTGGCATCATCGTCGTGACACAGAGGATGGCGTTCGCGCGGCGACCGGAGTCGTCGCACAGAGAGGATCGGTCCCACCATCACCTGGATATCTCCCGACGAAGAGGTGCCAGAGTCGCCGAACTGCGCCGATTGCGGCACCGCGCTTGCCGAGCCCTACGGTTGGTGCGCCGGTTGCCGCGCCGCCTACTGTTTCCCTTGCGGTCGCCGGCACTTCTGCACCCCGGCCTGTCCCGCCAATGGCTGCCTACCCGGTTTGTGTGTGCGATTGGTGGAGGGTGGGGTGCTGGCAGAGACGTGGGGACTTCCGGCTGAGCTGGCGCCATAGTGATCGACGGGTGTCGTGGGCGAATCCTCACCCCCTCACCGTCCGATGCAATTGACAGCAGCGCCCATCGCACTTACGATGCTTTCATCTACTGTCTCCGGCCACAGGGCGCATGAACCCCTCGTAGGTCCTGCTGACGATTTCTCACCGCTACAGCGCACCGATCTCCGCGCGTAAGCCGAGTTCATCTCCGTGCGGTTCAGGGAGGGCGAGCATGGACACAACGCCGTTCGATCGCTTCGCGCGAGCGCTGGCCGAACTCGCCGCACGGCGCGCGGTGGTGCGGGGGCTGTTCGGGCTGTCCCTGGCCACGCTTGCGACCGGCGCGGAGCATGGCGTCACGGTTGTGGACGCCAAGAAAAACAAGAAAAAGAAGCGGAGAAAGCGGAAGAAAAAGAAGAAGAACAAGTGCAACCCCGACTGCACCGGCAAGACATGCGGGGCGAACGGCTGTGGCGGGATCTGCGGCTCGTGCGCCGGCACCGAGGCATGCCTGGCGGGAGCTTGCGCCAACATCTGCGACGTCTGCGCGACGGGCTGCACGTTCAATAACATCAGCCAAGCCATCGCCCAAGCGTTACCTGGGGCGACCATCATTCTGTGCCCGGAGACCTTTACCGGTCTGGCAGGAGTCGGTGTGAACGACCAGGTGACGCTCGTCGGCGCCGGCGCGGATCCATCGGAGACCGTTCTCGACCGGGCCGGGCCGGGGCCTACGTTTTCCGTCCAGGGTGGAAGCACTGTCACGGTGCGGAACTTGACAATCACTGGATCGGAAGGCGGGGCTTTCGGCGGGATTCTGAACTCGGGCACGCTCACGCTGGAGGCAGTTCACGTCGTGGACAACGCTGGCACCCAGGTCGGAGGTGGCATCAGCAACCAGATCGGCGGCGAACTGACCCTGATCGACAGTCTGGTCCAGGGGAACGAGGCCCCGTCCGGCGGAGGGATCAAGAACGACGGCGGCACCGTCACGCTCGTTCGCACCGTGGTTGAGGGGAACGAGGCCGTGGACGGCGGCGGCATCGACAACACCCAGGGAACGGTCAACCTGACCGACGACAGCAGCGTCACGGGCAACACGGCCACCGGTGGCGCCGGGTCCGGGGGCGGCATCCTCAACGCGGACACGGTGACGATCGACGGCAGCAGCAGCGTCGAGGGCAACACCCCGGACGACTGCGTGAACGATGGTTCAGGAACGGGATGCCCGTCGTAACGGCCGATCAAATTTCCGCGATGAGCCTCCGCACGACAACCTGAGTTCCTGGCATTCGATAGTCGACGGTGGGCTCGCCCACATCACCCCGTATCGCTCACGCTCAGGCCTGGCGCACGGCTGGTCGAAGGGTGACGGGTGACGGGTGTCGGGTGTCGGGTGATGGGACGAGGCGATGAGGCATGCGCTCGACGGCCGATCTGTCACCCGACACCCGTCACCCGTCACCCACGCAACAGCGAGCCGCGAGCTGGGCATGATGGAGGGATCATGCGGCTCGCGGCTCGCGGGCAACCGCCTTTGCGGGGCGGAAGCATCGCTGTTGGCTGAGACGGCTCGACGCCGAGATGGCGACGTGGCGCGATGCAGCGATAGTGCGATCATGCGCCCGAGCGCGCCTCCGCACATCCGTATCTTGTACGGATTTCCGTGGCCGCGGGTGAAGCCGAATGCCGGCGCGCATCCGCTTTTCACGGCATCCGCCCATGGCGTGGAGCGATGGTGACCGCCGCGCGTCGGGCGCACATCACTCTTGCGTACGGACCTGCCCGGCTATTTGTCGCGGCCGCCGCGCTTGCGCCGCTTTCTCTTGTTCCCGCTCCCGTGTTCGTCCTTGGCCCCACTGTCCCCGGCGTAGGGAAGCGGGCGATTGGCCAGGGTTTGCCGCGCCTGGGAAGCGGCGGTCATGCTCCCCGCGGCGGCGATCGACAGGAAAACCATTCGCCGGTTCATCGCTGATGCTCCTTGGCTGGAATGTGCGGATCCGGGGAGGTCCGGTGGTAGTAGGCCGGCAGAGCGGTGACGTCGGGTCGCGCCCGAAGGCGTCTGCTCGAGCGGGCGCTGTAGCGGCGAGTTCCGTCGTCCGAATGAAGCTATCGAACGCCACGCGTTCGCTCGATCCGTATCGTGCGAGCGATCGGACCCGGAGTCATCCGTACAAGGTACGGAATTTCGTACGGAGGATGACAATTATGGTGGTGAGGCAAACGGACGAGCGCCACGTTCCCCAATGGGCGACGTGGCGCTCGGGAGGTGGTAGCGACCGTTGCCTTCCTACACGTCGCTGACCCCGCGCACGTCGAGGGCGTCGCGGAGGCCGTCGCCGAGCAGGTTGAGGGCCATCACGGTAATGACGATGGCCAAGCCGGGGAAGACGCTGATCCACCAAGCCTGACGCACGAAATCACGGCCTTCGTTGAGGGCCAGGCCCCAGGTCGGGGTGGCCGGGTTGACGCCCAGGCCGAGGAAGGTCAGCGTCGACTCGGCCAGGATTCCGAGACCGACGGCGAAGGAGAGTTGCACTGTCAGTGGCGCCGCCAGGTTCGGCAGGATGTGCCGGCTCATGACCTCGCGGTCCCGCGCGCCCAGCGCCCGCGCCGCGGTGGTGAAATCCTGTTCGCGCAACGTGAGTGTTTCGCCGCGCACGATGCGGGCGAAGTCGTCGAAGAACGCGACCGAGATGGCGATGATGACATTGTGGAACCCGGCCCCGAAAATGGCGACCAGCGAGACAGCCAGAATGATCTCGGGAAACGCCCACAACAGATCCAGACCGCGCGAGATGACGCTGTCGATCCAGCGCCCGTAGTAGCCGGCGGTGATGCCGAGCACGACGCCCACGACCAGGGCGGACGCCGCCGCCAGCACCCCGACCGTGAACGAAACCCGGGTGCCGATGATCAGCCGGCTGAGCAGATCGCGCCCGAACGAATCGGTGCCGAGCGGATGCTCGATGCTGGGTGGTTGCAGGATGCCGAAATCGTCGGCGTCGGGGTGATACGGCGCCAACAGGGGGCCGAAAACCGCCAGCAGCGCCAACACCGCGATGATGGCCAGACCGACGAGCACCTTGCGCTCCCGCCGCAACCGGCGCAGCACACGCGCCCAGGTCGAATGCTCCCGCACGGGGGTCAGCGTAGTCGCGTCTTCCAGTGCCGTGAATGCGGCGGGGCCGGCCGTTGCCAGCCTATCGGTCGCTCTGGCCATGCTGCCTCCCGACCTCCTTTCCCCACTCCCATCGCGATGGGAGTGGGGTCAGGGGTGAGGACTCCGCTACTGATCGAGCCAGATCTTCTCGTAGTAGCGCTGCTCGGGGATCGGGATATAGCCCTGCACGTAATTGGCATACGCCGCGAGATCGTTGGCGTGGTAGCCGAACGCGGCGGCCACGTCGCGCTGGAGCACGGCTTGCAACTCCTGGAACAGCCGTGCGCGCTCTGCCTGATCGGATGTCGCGCGCGTTGCCTCCAGCAGGCCGTCGGCCTCCTCGCTGTTGTAGCCGAAGGTGTTCCAGGGGCCTTCGGAGTAGAAGTGGTTCCAGTGCCCGTCGTCGGGGTCGG
Source organism: uncultured Chloroflexia bacterium (assembly GCA_963762985.1). GTDB lineage: Bacteria > Chloroflexota > Chloroflexia > Thermomicrobiales > UBA6265 > JACCXM01. The sequence continues at coordinate 178,318 of CAVXMK010000014.1, read as the reverse complement.
CGTCGACCACGCTGCCGTGGATGAAGAGGTCATAGTCGCCGGCCTGCCACCGCTCGCTGAAGGCGGCGGCTTGCTGGAAGTCGACTTTCGGTTTCAGCCCAAGCTCCTCCAGGATGAGGCGCAGCACTTCGGTCGGGCGCTGACCGACTTCGTCCGAGGAGAGAAAGACCGGTTCCAACCCGATCAGCCCGGCCTCTTCGGCGAGCGCCCGGGCCTCGTCCATATTGAACGCTTGCGGGTTCTCGACCTCCTCCGGAGGCAGGTACGCCCAGCCAAACGCCGGGGCGATGGCGCCAATGCCGCCGATCGCGCGGCCAAAAAACGCCTGGTCGACGAATCGCTGTCGATCCATCGCCTTGGAGACCGCCATGCGGGCGTTGACGTTGTCCCATGGCGGATTGGCGATGTTGAACACGACACCTCGCCAGTTGGTGCTTGGTCCCTCGTATACGACCAGATCGGGGTTCGCGGCAAGCTGGTCGTAGTGCGTCGCCGGCGCGGGGTCGACCAGATCGATGTCGCCCGCTTCCAGGGCGCTGGCGGCGCTGGACGCTTCGGGCACCATCTGAATCTCGACCGCATCGAGATACGGCCGCCCGCCGTACCAGTCGTCAAATGCGACCAATTCCAGGCCACTGCCGAGCTCGACACTTTCCGGTACGACCATAAATGGTCCCGATCCGACCGGCGTGATCCCGAATTGCTCGTCGCCCATTTCTTCGACCACGCTCTGCGGCACCGGGGTCAGCGCGCGGCCTGGACCGCGGCTGGCGGCGACGGCGAGGAACGGGGCGAACGGCGCGCTCAAGGTGAGGACCACGGTCTGCTCGTCAGGCGTGTCGAAGGAGTCGATGAGGGACAATTTCGGGGCGTGCGGTGAGGCAAAGTCCGGGTTGGTGGTGCGCTCGAAGGTGTAGAGGAAATCGGCGGAGGTCAGCGAATCGCCGTTGTGAAACGTCAATCCGGGCCGCAGATTGAAGACGTATTCGGTGCCGTCTTCGGACACCTCCCATGTCTCCGCGAGGTCCGGCATGAGCCCCAGAGTCTCGTCGAACTGCACGAGACTGGAAAAGATGTTCGGCAGCACCGACCCCGCAACCTGCCCTTGTGAAAGTTGCTGTGGATCGAGCGTCACGATCTGGCTGAGGACGAACCCGACGCGCAAGGTGCCGCCGGTGACTGGTTCCTGGCGCAGCGGCGCCCGGCGCATGCTGGCGAGGGCCGTGGAGGCGTACCGCGTCTCCATCTGCTGGGCGAAGCCGGCGGCGCCGGTGGCCGCCGCGAGTTGAACGAGTGTCCGTCGCGAAACGTGGGGTCCGCTCAGTTGCCTCCAATCGATCTTGCTCACGAGAGGCTCCTCCACTTCATCGCGCCGAGTGCTGCTCGAACGATCGAGTGCCCGGTCGCGGAGGTAACTTGTTGGAAAGCCGTTCGATGCACCGGCGCGGCGTAGGGGATCGCGCAGTTCGGGCGTCGGGAGCACCTCCTAGCTGTAGTGGATCCGGGGATCCAGGAAGGTGTAGATGATGTCGACGATCAGGTTGGCGAGAACGAAGATGACGGCGATGAGCAGGATGACGCCCTGCACGATCGGGTAGTCGCGGTCGAAAATGGCGCCGACCAGGATGCGGCCCAGACCGCGGATGGAAAAGACGGTTTCGATGACCACGGTGCCGCTGAGCAAGAGCGCCAACTGAATGCCGATGACCGTGACGACCGGGATCAGGGCGTTGCGCAGCGCGTGCCGCACCACGACGCTCCCTTCGCGCACCCCCTTGGCGCGGGCGGTGCGGATGTAGTCGCTGCCCAGCACCTCCAGCAGCCCAGCGCGCACGAAGCGCATCAGGATGGCGGCGTAGGCGGCGCCGATGGCCAGGCTGGGCAGGATCAGGCGCTGCAGCCACTCCAGGAACCCATCTTCCCGGATCTCGGAGTAGCCGATGGCCGGCAGCCAGCGCAACTGCACGGCGAAGACGAGGATGAGGATGATGCCGAACCAGAAGCTCGGCATGCTGACGCCGATGAAGGCCACGATGCTGGCCACGTAATCGAAGGCGCTGTCGCGCCGCAAGGCGGCGATGATCCCGGCAGGCACAGCGATCGTGGTGGCGATCAGAAACGACAGAATGGCCAAACTGAGGGTCTTCGGCAGCCCGGACTTGATCGCATCGGCGACCGTCTCACCAGAGGCGATCGACCCGCCCAGGTCGCCGCGCAGCATATTGCCGAGCCAGCGCACGTACTGGACGTGCAGGGGCTGATCGAGTCCCAGCTTGGTGCGCAGCGCCGCCGCCGCCTCCGGGGTGTACTCCGGTCCCAACATCTGCACCACCGGATCGCCGGGGATCATGCGCAGCATGAAGAAGACCAGGGTCGCGCAGCCCCAGATAATGAACAGCGACTGGATCAGGCGGCGCAGGATGTAGTGGGTCATGGCGCGCTCCCCGGCGAGAGACGGCGAGACGGCAAGATGGCAAGATGGCAAGGACGACGCGCGCTCGCGACCGTTCGCGTTGCGATGTCAGTGAGTCTCTTCACCGTTCTACTTGCCGTCTCGCCGTCTTGCCGTCTCAGCGATCGAGCCACACCGTCTCCATGTAGCGCATCTCCGGGATGGGGACGTAGCCCTGGACGTCGGTGTGGAAACCGGTGATGTCGATGGTGTGATAGAGGAAGGCGTAGGGTACGTCGGCTTGCAGGATGCCTTGCACCTCCCGGAAGAGTTCGCTGCGGCCCTCCTGGCCGGCGGTGGTGCGGGTAGCTTCCAGCAGTTCGTCGACCTCCGGGTTGCTGTAGCCGTGGGTGTTCCACGGGCCCTCGGAGTAGAAGAAGTTCCAGTGGCCGTCGTCTGGGTCGGCGTCGGCGACGCTGCCGTTGATGACCCAGTCGAAATCGCCGGCCAGCCAGCGCTCGTCCCAGGCGGCGGCCTGGAGCTGCTCGAACTGGACGTCGAGACCGATGTCGGCGAGCTGGTTGCGCAGCACCTCGGAGACGCGCTGCTCGTCGGCAGTGTTCATGATCGTCGGCTGCACGCCGTCGATGCCGGCCGACTCGGCCAAGGCTCGCGCTTCGTCGATGTTGAACCCCTGCGGATTCTCAGCGTCCTCGGGCGGGATGTAGGCCCAGCCGAAGGCAGGAGCGATGGCGCCGATGCCCGGCGTACCCAGGCCGAAGAACGCGGTGGCGACCAGGTCGTCGCGGTTGATCGCCTTGGCCACGGCCATGCGGGCCTCGGGGTTGTCCCACGGGGGGCGGTTGTAGTTCATGGCCAGCCCGGTCCAGCTTGTGCCCGGTCCCTGCACGATGGTGAAGTCGGGGTTCTGCGAGAGCTGTTCGACCCCGATGGCTGGCACGATATCGAGCATGTCGACGTCGCCGGCCTCCAGGGCGCTGACGCGGCTCGACGGCTCGGGGATGAGGGTCACTTCGATGCTGTCCAGCAGCGGCCGTCCGCCGTACCAGCCGTCGAAGGCGAGCAGCTCGAAACCGCTGTTGAGGTCGGCCGTCTCGGCGTTGATGGAGAAGGGACCGCAGCCCACGGGCGTCTGGTCGAACTGCTCCTCGCCCATCTCCTCGAAGGCGCGCTGTGGGATCGGCGTCAGGGCACGACCCGGACCGCGTACGCCGGCGACGGCCAGGAAGGGGGCGAACGGCGCGCTGAGGTTGAAGTTGACCGTCAGATCGTCGGGAGTGTCGACCGATTCGACCAATGCCAGCTTATTGGCGTGCGGCGAGGCGAAATCGGGGTTGATCGTACGCTCGTAGGTGTAGACGATGTCGGCGGCCTGGAGGGGATCGCCGTTGTGGAAGGTGAGGCCGTCGCGCAGGGTGAAACTGTAATTGAGGCCGTCTTCGCTGACGGTCCAGTTCTCAGCGAGATCCGGGACCAAACCCAGTTCGGTATCGAACTGGACCAGACTGGAGAAGAGGTTGGAGACAAGCTCGCCGGCCACGATGCCGAGGTTGACTTTGGCTGGGTCGAGGTTGGGGATCTGGGTGATGCCGAAGCCGAGGCGAAGGGTGCCTCCCGGTGTCGGTTCCTGCACCAGGGCGCGGCGCGTGATGCGGGGTGTGGGCATCGGGGCCGCGTCGACCGCCGCCAGGCGGCTGGCGTAGCCGGTGGCGCCGCTGGCGGCAGCGATCGCCATCAGGGTACGGCGTGAAACCCGGGGTCCGCTCAAAACGCTCCAGTCGATCCGTGCCATCGGGTGATCCTCCTGGGGGCTGCTCGCCGCGGTCGGGTCACGCCGGTGTGACCTGCCGGGACGATGCGGGTACTTGTCCAGTCCGTCCGATGTCCGACGCGATCCCGTGACTTCTCCGGCGAAGTGGTGCGGGATGCGGAAACTGGGCTGTGGACGCCTCCTCTCGGTGGGGTATCGACAATGCAACCGTGGCCGAAACGTCCGTCGGGCGGGTGGCGGCGCCGACGATACCAGCCGGCCACCCTGGGGCGGGCTCCCAGCGGACGCTGAGACGCCCATCCTACCAACAGTCGCGCGACCGAGACCGATCGTTGGACATAACCCCAATACGTATCAGAGGCCGACCGCCATCCCCTCGGCGCGCGGATCGGAGCCGCCGGCCAGGAACCCGGTTTCGGGGTCGCGGGCGATGACCTGCACCGATCCGCCAGCGCCCCACATGCCGGCGCGGCGGATGGGATAGCCCATCGCCTCCAGTTCGCCGATCGTCTCCTCGCCGAGTCGGTCCTCGACGGCGAGGACGAAATCGTCGCCGCGCTGGATGGGGTAGGTGGCGGGGTCGAATTGCCAGCGCGGTTGCTCCGCCGCCGCCTGCGCGTCGAGCCCGCCGTCGATGAGTCCGGTTATCGTCTGGATGTTCCATTGCGGCTGGTAGTCGCCGCCGGGGGTGTTCCCGACCAGCACCGGCGTATCGTCGCCGTCGGCGATCAGGTAGGTGTTGAGGGTGTGCATCGTACGCTTGCCGGGGGCGTAGAGATTCGGGTGACCGTCTTCGAGTTCGAAGCAGTGGCCGGCGCGGTTGGTGAGGAGGATGCCAGTGTCGCCGGCCACGACGCCGGAGCCGAACGCGGCGGAGAGGGTGAAGATCAGCGAGATCATCATTCCATCACCGTCGACCGCGACCAGCGAGGTGGTGTCGCCGGCGGTCAGCACTCCCGTCTCGATGTCGGCCGAGTAGGTTGATCCAATGGCGCGATACTGTTCCGCCGCCCATTCCTTGGAGAGGAGGTGGAGGAGAGGGGTTTCGATGAAGTCGGGATCCCCGGCGTGGGCGCGGCGGTCGGCGAAGGCCAGGCGCAGTGCCGAAACCTCGGTGTGGACCGCCTGCGCCGAGCGTAGACCCATCTCTGCCAATGGCGCCTGCTCGCAGATGTTGAGCGACTCCAGCACGACGAAGCCCTGCGTCGGCAGGCCAGTCTCGTAGACCGTGTAGCCGCGGTAGGTCGTGGAAAGTGGCGCGGAGATCGCGGTCTCGTGGTCGGCGAAGTCGTCGGCGGTCAACGCGCCGCCGTTCTTTGCCAGATAGGACTCGATCGCGTTGGCGATTGGCCCGCGGTAGAACGCGTCGGGGCCGTCGTTGGCAATCACGGAGATCGAGCGGGCCAGATCGGGTTGGCGAAGCATGTCGCCCGGCCGCACCGGTTCTCCGCCCGGCAGGAAGATGGCCGCGCTCGTCGCGAATGAACCGAGCAGATCGGCGGTGGCGACGACGCCGTGCGCTTCCCCCGGCGAAAGCGGGAACCCGTCGGCCGCATAGCCGATGGCCGGCTGCGCCAGCTCCGCGAACGGTTTGCTGCCGAAGCGTTCCAGGAGCGAGAAGCAGCCCGCCACGAATCCAGGTACCGCAGGAGAGAGGGGGCCGTGCTGGGCCATCACCCGCCGGCCATCGGGGGCGTCCTCGCCGTGCTCGCGCATGAACTCCAGCGAGGCGCCGCGCGGGGCGATGCCGCTGCCGTGAAAGGCGAGCCGTTCTTTGGATCGATCCTGACTGGCGGTGATGGCGAAGAGATCGCCGCCGATGCCGCAGCGGCTGGGCAGCACCACCGTGCCGACCAGCGCGGCGGCCACCGCGGCGTCGACGGCGTTGCCGCCAGCGGCGAGCACGCGCAGCCCCGCCGAGGAGACGAGCGGATGCTGCGAGGCGATCATGCCCCCGCGCGCCAGGGTGGGGCTGATGCGGCGCCGGTCGCAACTGGCGCTGCTGGCGTCGAGTGGGCCGGGGAATCCGAGGGGCATCGGGGGACCTCCTATCGCGCGCGGCAGATACCGTGCTGAAGAACGATCATAGCCGAACCCCGACCTCGTCTTGGTGGCACGGGTACGCGATGATTGCCGCGTCGGTCAAGTGTCGCTGCATATTCCGGGCCGCCGCATCCGGTGGTTGCAAGAGATTGATGAGATGACCGGAAACGAACGAACCGCGCCGCTGCTGCGCGACGATGGCTCCGGGGACCACCGCGTCACCCCCATGGAGCTGTTTTTCGACCTCGTCTACGTCTTCGCCATCACGCAGCTTTCGCACCTGTTGCTCGAGCACCTCGATGCGCAGGGCGTGTTGCAGACCGGTCTGCTGCTGATGGCTGTCTGGGTGGCCTGGATCTACACCACCTGGGCCACCAATTGGCTCGACCCCAACCGGCGCCCGGTGCGGCTGATGCTGATCGGGGTGATGGCGGCCAGCCTGATCGTTTCGGCGGTGCTCCCGGAGGCGTTCGGCGAGCGGGGCCTGATCTTCGCCGTGGCCTACGCGGCGATGCAGATCGGGCGCTCGATCTTCGTCGTCTATTGCACGCGCGATCATCCGGACCTGAACCGCAGCTTTCAGCGCATTCTGGCCTGGCTGACCTTTTCGGGAGCGCTCTGGATCGCCGGCGGGCTGGCGGGAGGGACGGCGCGGGAGCTGCTCTGGCTGGCCGCGGTAGCGGCCGACCTGGCGGCGCCGCTGATCGGGTACTCCACCCCGGGCCTGGGTCGTTCGACGACCCGCGACTGGAACATCAGCGGCGAGCACATGGCAGAGCGCTGCCAGCTCTTCGTCATCATCGCCCTCGGCGAATCGATCCTGGTCACCGGGGCGACGTTCTCCGAACTGGAGATCACGCCGGTGACGCTGGCGGCGTTCGTCGTCGCTTTCCTGGGCAGCGTGGCGCTGTGGTGGATCTATTTCGACCGCAGCGCGGGGGACGCGGCCGAGGCCATCGCCCACTCGGACGACCCTGGGGCGCTGGGACGGAACGCGTACACCTTCATGCATATTCCGATGATCGCCGGGATCATCGTCACCGCTGTCGGCGACGAATTGGCGATCGCCCATCCGCTGGGGCACGCCAGTCTGGAGACGGTGGTCACCGTGCTGGGGGGACCGGCGCTCTTCCTGGCCGGGCACGCGCTGTTCAAGCTGGCCGTGTTCGGCGTTGTCTCGATCCCTCGCCTGGCGGCCATCGTCGTGCTGGGGCTGGTCGCGCTGGTCGGCCGCGACTGGGCGCCGCTGGCGATTGGCCACGGCGGCGCTGCTGATCCTGGCCGGCGTTTCGGTGTGGGACGCGCGCACGGAGCACGATCGGGCCTATTCGCCCACGCACGAACGAACCGCGGACTGAGCGCCACGTTCACGATCAGGCCAGGAGGATTGCTGCCATGCCCCTCGTCTTCGCGGCCATCGCGCCGCACGGGTTCCCACTCATCCCCGCGCTGGGCGACGACGCCGGGGGGCGCTGGCGACCCGCGCCGCGCTGGAGAATATGGGGCGGCGCGCCGACGCGGCAGGGGTCAAGACGGTGGTGATCGCCGGGCCGCACGGAATGCACGTCGAGGGGCCATCTGCCTTTATGACACGGTCCGCGCGGCGGGAACGCTGGCCTGGCAGGGGAAAGAAGTCGAGCTGAACGTCCCGCTCGATGGGGCGCTCACCGATGCGATTGCGGCGGAAGCGCGGGCGCGGGGCATCCCGGTGGCCATGGCGGGATTTGGCGGAAACCGCCGCTACCAGAGCGTGATGCCGATGGAATATCGCCCGTGGTTCCTGGGGCCGCATGGCCGGTCACGGGGATGTCCTGGCCGATCCACCCGCGGAGGACATCGGCCCGCCGGCGGTCATCATCACCCCGTCGCGGAACCTGCCGCGGGAGACTCTGGTCGAGTTTGGGCGCGTGGTCGGCGCGGTGGCCGCGGCCGACTCGCGCCGCATCGCCGTCGTTGCCTCGTGCAATTGGGGGCACACGCACGCCGATTGCGGACCAGCCTGTGGAAAAAGCGTCTGCGGGATGAGCGGATGCCGCGGTCGCTGCGGACCCGCCACGGGGAAGGGCCGGGCGGCGATGCGGGGCCGCACGGCGCGGGGGTGCGGTTCGTGGCCTTCCCTGAGGCTGGCGGCTCGTATCCCTCCGGAGCACGGCTCCCGCCAGGGGGAGCGGACGCTCGCCCTGGGCGTCGGCGGCGCGGAGGTCCGGGACATCTCCGCCGGGCGCGGTCGGTCCGCGATCGACCCGGTCGTCGTCGGCAACGCTGCCCCGGATCAGGGGTGTCGCGGGGCTGCGCTGCGAGCGCCACCGCCTGGCGGTGGTCGCCGCCCGGCGCGGCCCGCGCTCACGCCCTCGGCTACGCCCTGGGGGCGCCGCTGCCCGACCACTCCAGCCGGACCCGGATCCGGGACTGCGACGGGCGGGCAGGCTGCCGCCGCGTGGTCGCGGAGAGCGTCGCGCGGTGCCAGGCGGCGGGGCGGGTCCGGGGCCAGGACCTGGCCAGCGCCGCCCCCACGGGCGCAGCCACCGCCGCCATCGCCGCGGTCCGGTCCCGCTGCGCCGTCGAACCCCACCTGGGCACGGGCGGCGCGTCCGGTGGCGCGGCTTGCCCAAGCACAACCCCGCGGCGCTGCTGATCGCGGCCGGGCCGACCCTCACGCGCCTGCTCCGCCAGCGCGGCGGGGGGCGCCGAGGGCTTAGGCGTCAGCCAGCCACGGCGCCGGCCCGTCCCGCTGCCCCCATCGCTCACCCTGTTTCACCAGGCTGGATACAGCTATCAGCTATGGGCTTTCGGCTATCCGCTCCTGACAAACGGCACGAAGAGCCCCTCTCCCATTGCGATGAGTGAGGGGCTGGGGTGAGGGCCGTTCGAGGAGTTGAAGGGCATGGAGTTCGGGACAACGGCCTGCCTACGCCCCGACCAGTTCCCCAATCTTCTCTTCGACCTCGTTCGTTTCCGGAAATCGATCGGTGGCCTTCTTGGAAAAGATCTTCTTGCGATTGAGGAAGACCTCGAACGACCCCGTTTCGCCCGGGGCCACGGTCACGCTCTTGATCTGCTTGTCGTAATCGTGCAGCAGGTTCTCCGCCAGACCGGCGGCTCGTGACAGGTACCCTCAGGACGTGCAGTACTCGATCCGCACTGTCGGTTTCTGCCCGTTCGTGGCGTTCGCCATCTCGTCTCCTCCTTTGCGTCCGCAATCCTTGCGATTGTGTATCCGGTTTCGCAAGAATCGATCCTGCGTTGAGTGTCGCACGGAATCGCCTCCCGAGCGACCCTCGGCGTTACCCATCGCTCCCGATGCGCGGCCCCGTGTGGGGTTAGACTGGAACGCGATCACGCGTGACCGATTCGCCGGAGACCCTGCTTGACACGTATTCCCGTCAACCATGTTGAGAGCCTCGTGCGCTCCGATCGCCGGCTGACCCGCCGCCAGGCGCTGCTGGGCGCCATGAGCGCCGGGTTGGTGACCGCTGGCGCCGTTTCCCACCATTGGGCCAGCGCCATGCAGGACGGTGAGTTGCCACGGCCCTCCGGGCCTACCGCGCCGGCGGGGGCGCCCCGCGCCGGTGGGCGGATCACCGCGGGCGTTCCACGCGAACCCGACTCGCTGCACCCGTGGCTGGCGAGCACGGTGGCTGCCTTCGATCTCCTCGAGGGCGTTATGGACGGGTTGCTGCGCTACACCGCCGAGGGACGGCTGCGGCCGGCTCTCGCCGAGGGGTTTTCGATCAGCGAGGACGGGACTACCTACACCTTCGCCCTCCGTCAAGGAGTGCGCTTCCACAACGGGGAGCCGTTCTCGGGCGAGGATTTCGTTGCCGCCTGGGAATTGTCCCAAGACCGTGAGTTCGACGCGCTGAGCACGCTGGGGTGGCAGAAGGTGCAGAGCGTCGACCTCCCCGACGACGCAACTCTCGTTGTGACGACCACCGAGCCGTACGCGCCGTTCCTGTCGACAGTCGCCACGACGTACCTCTGTCCGCGCGCGGCCCTCGCCGAAGGAATCGATGCGTTCCGCGAGGTGTTTGCCGTGGCGCCGGTCGGCACCGGTCCTTTCGAGGTCGAGCGGTGGGAATCCGGCAGCGGCATCGAGCTGGAGCGGTGGGATGGGTACTGGGGTGAATCGGCTTTTCTCGACGCCATCAGCTACCGCTTCCTGCCAGACGTCGACGCCCTCCTCGCTGCGCTCGCCTCGGGGGAGATCGACGTCGCTGGTGGGGCGGGCGCGATTCCACCCCTGCGGGTCGATGATGTCGTGAATACCCCGGAGGTGACAGTCCTCCGCCACGGGACGATGAACTGGCAACACATCGACCTGAAGCAGATGTCGTTCCTCCGCGAAACCGCGGTGCGGCAGGCGCTCGATTTCGCCACGCCGCGGGAGCGGATCATCGATGAACTGCTTGCCGGTCGCGCCATCCCGGCCTTCGCCGACCAAGCGCCCGCATCGTGGGCCTACCGGGAGACGCTGCGATCCCGCCCACACAACCTGGAACGGGCGATGAGCCTGCTCGACGAGGCAGGGCTGCTCCCCGGCGACGACGGCGTGCGGACGCGCGACGGCAAACGCTTCGAGATCGATCTCTGGGGGGTGGAGGGGGACGAGCGGGCGCGGGCGATGGTGGAGATGGTGGCCACGGCGTGGAACGCTATCGGGGTCTCGACGCTGTCTCGCTTCGCGCCCCCTGCCGAGTTGTGGGGGCCGCTCGGCTACCAGTTTTCCGACCGCATGACCGGCTGCCTCTTCACCTGGACCAACGCCAACGACCCGGACGACCTGTACTACTGGCACTCCTCGCAAATACCCAGCAGCCCCACCGGCTCCGGCGGCAACGCACCGGCCTTCTTCTACCCTTATGCGTTCCAGGAGGAGATCGACGCGCTCACCTCCGAGGCTGCCTCGACCCTCGACTTCGCCATTCGCCAGTCGCTCTATGGGGACATTCAGGCGCTCTTGCTGGAAGAAGTCCCGGTCATCTTTCTGTACTGGGAGGAGGCGTTCCCGGCCGCGCGCCAGAACGTGGGAGGTTTCTGGCCGAGCGCGTGGACGCCATTGTTGTGGAATGCGGCAGAGTGGTATCTGGCCGATCCCGACGCGGTGGCGACGCCGGTGGCGACGCCGGTGGGAACGCCCGTGGAATGACCGGTAGGGAGGGAATAGCGGTGAGCGAATGGGAGTCGGGTTTCGTCGAGACGAACGGTATTCGCCTGCACTACACACGAACCGGCGGGGCCAAGCCGCCGCTGGTGCTGGCTCACGGCGTCACCGACGACGGGATGTGCTGGTCGCGCGTAGCGGCGGAATTGGCTCCGGACTTCAACGTAGTTATGGTCGATGCCCGCGGTCATGGCCGCTCGGACGCGCCGGAGAGCGGCTACGATCCGGGGCAGCAGGCGGACGATCTGGCCGGAGTGATCGCCGCACTGGACCTGGAGCAACCGACCATCCTTGGTCACTCCATGGGCGCGGCGACGGCGTTGGTGCTGGCCGGGACGTACCCCGACGTGCCCGGCGCGATCCTCCTGGAGGACCCTCCGGCGTGGTGGACCGATTGGTATGACCGCCCGGACGGCGAGGCGCGGCGTTCGGACATGCGCACGCGGTTCCTTGGGCTCAAGGAAAAGACGCCCGGGGTGCTGCTGGCCGATCAACGCGCCGAGCAACCCGGTTGGGATGAGGCCGAGCTGCAACCCTGGGCAGAGGCCAAGCAGCGCTTCAGCCCGAATGTGCTGGAAGTTTTGGGGCAAGAGAACCCGCGCCGGGTCGATTGGGCATCGATCCTGCCGCGCATCACCTGTCCCGCGCTGCTCATCACCGCCGATCCCGATTTGGGCGGAATCGTGACCGCTGAAAGCGCGGCGGCGCTGAAGTCGCTCGTGCCGCAGTTGGAGATCGTACACGTGGCGGGGGCGGGGCATAACGTCCGGCGCGACCAATTCGGTCGCTACCTCGATGTCATCAGGAGATTCCTGGCTGTGCAACATGGCGTAGCGGCGCCATAGAGAAACGTCAGCACACCTCGCCATCGGAGGCGGCGGTGGCCCGCAGCAACCGTTCCACGGCGGCCAGATCGACGTGCTCCGGCTTCTTGTATCGGATGCAGCCCTTGCCGATGCTCGCGGCGGGGAATTCCGCGCGATACGCTTTGAGCACGTCGGACTTGAGTCCGTAGATCGAGATGTACTGCTTCTGGCTGGCGAACGCGACCTCGACCACGCCGTTCCTGGCATAGGATGGTATGCCGTAGGCCATCCCCTCGACGTTGCCGGGAAGGGATTCGCGGCAGAGTTGCCGGATGGCGGTCAGGACGGGCCGGCGCTCGTCCGGGACCTCGGCCAGATAGGCGTCGACGTCCGCGGCGGTACTTTGCACGATCTCTGCTCCTGGCCGCGGGACGACCCATAGATAGCAGGGGACGAATTCCAGGTCAACTCGGAATCGGAGGTGATGAGCAGCGCGGGCTCAGGCATCGTCAGCCTGCGCCGCCCCAGAGGCAATGAGCGACTCGATCTCGTTCGGGGTGAAGCCGGCTTCGCAAAGGATTTCTTTCGTGTGCTGGCCCAACAGAGGAGGGGACACGCGGGCGCGCGCCGGTTCGCCATCGAAGTGGTAGGGGGCGCCGGAGAGCTTCAGCGGGCCGAGGCGGGGGTGTTCCACGTCCATGATGAGATCCTGGGATTGCGTCTGGCCGTCGTCCATCGCCTCGGCAATGTCGCGGATGGGGCCGCAGGGGACGCTCGCGGCGTCGAGGCTGCGCACGATCTCGTCGGTCGTCAGCGATTCAAGTCTTGGTTGCAACGTCGCGTAGAGCGTTTCCCGGTTGGTGGATCGGCCCGCGTTGAGGCGAAGCGCTCGTCTTCCAGGAGGTGGGTCAGGGCGAGCGCGGTGCAGAACCGCTCCCACAGCGCGTTGTTGCCGACGGCGATGTTGACGTAACCGTCGGCGGTGCGGAAGGTGTCGTAGGGCGCGATCATGGGGTGGGCATTGCCGAGTTGCCCCGGCGTGGCGCCGGTGGAGAGATACAGCCCCGCCTGGTAGGTGAGCAGCGCCACCTGGCCGCCGAGCATGGAGACGTCGACGTAGCTCCCCTCGCCGGTGCGCTCGCGGTCGAAGAGGGCGGCGACGATGGCGTAGGCGGCGAACATGCCGCCGCCGATGTCGGCGATCGGCACCCCGAGGCGCGTCGGCGGACCGCCGGGATGGCCGGTGATGCTCATCATGCCGCTGGTGCCCTGCACGATCAGGTCATATGCGGTGCGCTGGTAATCCGGACCCGACTGGCCGAAACCGGAGATGGCGGCGTAGACGATTTCCGCCTTGCGCTCCTTCACCATCTCATAGCCGAACCCGAGGCGGTCGAGCGTGCCAGGTGAGAAATTCTCGACCAGGACGTCGGCGTCGTCGATCAGCCGCCAGAGGACCTCTTTCGCGGCGTCCTGCTTCAGGTCGAGCGCGATGGAGCGTTTGTTGCGATTGACGGAGAGGTAATAGACCGATTCGGTGTCGAGGAAGGGTGGCCCCCAGTGGCGGGTGTCATCGCCGCGGCCGGGGATCTCGATCTTGACGACGTCAGCGCCGAGATCGCCGAGCATCATGGTGCAATAGGGCCCGACCATGACGCGAGTGAGATCGACGACCTTCACCCCGGCCAGCGGCATCCCGGGCCGCTTCTCGCGTGCACCACCGGCTGCTGCAGCAGACCGCGCCATGCTCCGATTTCGCCTCCTCGATGCCAGGATTTTTCGCGCGCAGAGTCTACCAGCGACCGGTAATTGACAGTATTACGTACGACTGTTACTATTCTTCCATGAGCAAGGAAGAGAAGGAGGAATTGACCCCCGAATCGCAGCAGATGTCGCTGGCCGAGCTGACCGAGGCTGCCGATGTCTCGGTGCGAACGGTGCGCTACTACATCGGCGAAGGATTGCTGCCGCCGCCCGAGGGTGCTGGGCCGGGCAGCGCCTACTCCAAGGGACACCTCGATCGGTTGCGGCTTATCCAGCGGCTGAAAGCGGCGTACCTGCCGCTGAAGGAGATCCGGCGCCGCCTGTCCGGTCTGGGAGACGAGGACGTGCGGGCGCTGCTCGCCGAAGACGGGCAACGAGCCGCTCCGGGAGAGGAGGACGCGATGTACGACCCATCGCTGGCGGGCGCGCGCGAGTACCTCTCCCTGCTTGAATCCGGCGCGCGCTACCGCACCGAGCCGATGGAGCTTTCGCTGCCAACAGCGCCCACGAGAGCCGCCGCAATGCCCTCGCCAGCGGAATCCCGTTTGCGAACTGGCGGTGGAGCCGGCGCGGAGCCGGGGGCCGCAGGCGGCGGGAGTATTCCGCGCGCGTCAGAGCTCCAGAGCGCGCCGATGAGGAAGTCGAGCCGCGGCGGTCTGTGGCATCGCATCCCGCTTGGCGACGAGGCGGAACTCGTGATCTCGGAGCGGGTCTACGAGCGGCATCGCGACCGCGTCGACTGGCTGGTGCGCTGGGCGCGCAAGGTCTTCGGCTAGCGCCGCATCCGGATCGGCTCGCGGTTTCCGCGATCAGGCCGGTTTGCCGATTGATCGTCACGTTCCATCCCGACGGGTGATTGGGGCTCGGTATTCCGTGTCCGGGTCTCCCCAACGCTTCTCCCATTTCGCATCCCTCGACGTTTTTCTGATGAACCTGGAGGTCCACCATGACGAACTCCCCTGTACAGCCAGCGGCACCCACTGGCCCCGACGAGCAGCGGCAACCGCGGATAGAAGCCCGCTGGGAGAAACCGGCGGTGGCGGCCACGGGTGGCGAGGCAACGCTGCTGGTGCGCGTCGCCGCGCCCGCCGCGGACGACAGCGGTAGCGATCGGGCCGCTCCGCTCGACGTGGCCTTCGTGCTCGATCGCTCCGGGTCGATGTCCGGGGGCAAGCTCGAGCTGGCCAAGGAGGGGGTGGATCTGGCGGCGGCGCGACTGCGGGACGCCGACCGCGCGGCGCTGGTGGTCTACGACAACGAGGTCGACACGGTGCAGCGGCTGGCCCCGGCCACGCCGCGGATGAAGGCCGGTTTGCGACTGGCATTGCACGGCATCGACCCCGGAGGATCGACGTTCCTGTCC
Organism: uncultured Chloroflexia bacterium; assembly: GCA_963762985.1. Lineage (GTDB taxonomy): Bacteria > Chloroflexota > Chloroflexia > Thermomicrobiales > UBA6265 > JACCXM01. The sequence continues at coordinate 162,997 of CAVXMK010000014.1, read as the reverse complement.
GGCGGCTGGGTGGCCGGGTGCCAGGAATTGGCGGAGGCGCAGCCGGGGGAGGAGGATGCGGCCGCGGCCACGCGCATCCGGCGGGTGATCCTGCTCACGGATGGGCTGGCCAATGTCGGGATCCGCGAGCCGGGCGAGTTGGCGCGGCACGCGGGAGAACTGCGGCGGCGCGGTATCGCCACGACGACGGTTGGGGTCGGGGCCGAGTTCGACGAGGGGTTGCTCAGCGCGATGGCGGAGGCCGGGGGCGGCAATTTCCAGTACGTCTCCGATCCGGAAGCATTGCGCGGTTTCTTCGCCACGGAGCTGCAGGAGTTGTTCAGCGTCGCGGCGACGAGCTTCACGGTCTCGCTGTCGCTGCCGAGCGGGGTGACGGCGAACCTGGTTTCCGCGTTCCCGGTCGAGACGCGCGGGGACCGCGTCGACGTGGCCATCGGGGATCTGCCGGCCGGGGACGAGATTGATCTCGTATTCGTCGTCACCGCCGAGTCAGGCGACATCGGGGAGCCGATTCCCGTCGCTGCCGTAGCGCGATGGACGGATCCGCGCGCGGACGCACGGAGAGAGCGCGAGATCGCCCTCGACCCATTGCATCGAGTTTCCGTGGAAGAGATCGGCAGCATCACCCGCGATGATCTGGTGGCCGAGCAGGCAGCGTTGCAGCAGGCCGCGGCAGCGCGCCGGGCCGGACTGGATCTCGACCGGGCGGGCCAGTTCGCGGAGTCGCGGGCAATGATGGGAGACGCGCGTGTCATCCTCGACCTAGCCCCGATGACCGACGCGGTGCGTCACCAGCTCGAAGAGAGCGCCTTCCTGGCCGCGGCGCCCGCATCCGGCGGGTACTCATCCCACCTTCGAAAATCGGCCCAGTATCGGGAAGCCCAGCGGCGGCGGGGCCGCAGCGATCGCACCGGCGAGGATAGCGATGGATCGTGATCCGTGACGAGGGAGCAGCTTTTAGCGCGCATCGACGCGGCGTGGGCCGCATTCCAGAATTCGTATTCCGGGCTGGCGGATGAGCGGCTTGTGGAACCTGGGGTTGCTGGCGACTGGACGGTGAAGGATGTCATCGCGCACGTGACCTGGTGGGAGGAGGAGGCGCTGACCCATCTACCGCACATCGTGGAGGGCGGGCGTCCGCCGCGCTACTCCGTGACGTACGGCGGGATCGATGCCTTCAACGCGCTCATGTCCGAGCGGAAGCAGGCGCTATCGCTCGCCGAAGTGCTTCGCCAGGCAGCCGAGACGCACGAGCGGCTGATCGCCTACGTCGGGTCGGTCCCCGAGGAGTTCATCACCCGGGAAACACGATTTCGCCGCCGGTTGCGGCTCGACACCTACAGCCACTACCCGATTCATACGGAGGCAATCCGGTGGTGGCGACAAGAGCACGCTGGGACGGGATGAACGGCTGGTAAGTCCGTGCCGGTACAGACGAGCACGAGGTGGAAGGCCGCGCCGGTTCGGAGGCATTGCCAGGGAACGGGGCATCGGCGTGACGGGAGCGCTTGCCCCGGTGCCGCAGGCGGCGGTGGCGGCGCTGGTGGCGCCGCGCGCGTGGGCCCCGCGGCCACGGGCGCGGCTGGAGCGGGTCCAGGCGGCCTGGCTGGGGGAGGAGATGCCACGATCGCCCGGTGGTCGGGGCGCACCCGCGCCCGGTGCGGCGCTGGCTGGCGGCGTGCCGGGACGGCGGGGGGACGCCCTGGCCGGCGGGCCGATCCCGGGACGGCCGCGCACGGCCGATGGCGCCGATCTGGCCGCGCTGGAGACGGCCGTGGCGACCCCACCGCGCCGCCGGGGCGTGCCGGTTGCGGGCTGGCGCGCGCGGCGGGTGCGCGCCTGCCTGGCCGAGCCGCCCGGCCTCCGGGTCGCGCCGGGGTGGCGGGAGCGGCACCGGCAGCGCTTCGGGTGCGGGCGGCCCCACCCCCCGTGGATCCCCTGCGGCTTGACCCGCCTCCGCGCCGACCATGGATGCCATCACCGCCTCGCCAGGCGCTGCCACCCTGCGGCCACGAAGGCGGCCAGCATCGCCACGGCCGCGATCCCGCTGATCCAAAGCCCCGCCCGCAGGGAGAGCGGATCGTAGCGCAGCGTCACGTTGTGCTGCCCGGCGGGCAGCGGCACACCGCGCAGCACGTGGTGCGTGGGTAGAACGGGAACTTCCTCGCCGTTGACGAAGGCGCGCCATCCCGACGCATAGACCTCGCTGACGACGAGGAGACCGGGCGCCGCCGCGTCGGTGGCGATGGTGAGCGCGTCGGGTTCGTAGGTGAGAACCTCGGCGGACTCCACGGTAGCCTCGAGAGGACTCCCCGTTTCGGGAGGCGTCCCTTCGACGAGCGCGGTCTGGTAGGGATCGACGGCGCCACTGGTCAGCAGTGGCAGCGCCTCGCCGCGCGCGACCTCGCGCACGTCGTGGACGATCCAGGCGTGAGGAAGATCAGCCGCGCGATCGAGGACGTGAACCCGCGGGGTGCGGTGGACCCGCGGTGCCTCGGACGTGAGCACCGCGACATCCTCCCGTCGTCGCGGCAGCCCCGCGTCAAGTACGACATAACGCACATCGAGCAGATCGAGCAGCGGCGAATCGAGCCCGGAGGGAAGGAGGAAGGCGGTGTGGTAATCCTGCGGCGCGCCGTTGAGGGCGGTGATGAAGTCGTCGTAACGGGCCAGGTGGAGGGGGTTGTACCCCTGGATGTCGTAGAGACCCAGGTAGATGGGGCGGCCATTGACCAGCAGCGACTGAATGGCGGGTTCGAAGCGGCGGGCCATGTAGCTGTCGGCGCGCGCTTCGTCGCCGGGGTAGCCGAAACCGCCGTACCCCGCGTAACGGAAGGGACCGGCTTCGGCGAGTTGTTGCCGCAGGAACGCGCCCGCCCCCCGGGTCCGACGTGCGGACGTCGGCGCGAAGCGCGGCTTCCCAGGCAGGCACGGCGCGCCAGGTTGCTTCCCAGCGGCGGTTCGGCGGCCAGCCGAGCCAGGAGCCGGACAGTTCCAGCCCCGTGGGGATCATCGAATGCCACGACCAGCACCAGGGCCGGAACGAGCCACGCAAGCGTGTCGCCGCCGCCACGGCTACGGGTCATTCCGAGCGCCAGCGAGGAATCTCGTGGCTCATGGGCGCGTCGTGAAGCGTCGCCGAAATTCCTCTGTACGTTTCCTCGGAATGCCACGGCTCGAGGTCGGGGTTCCTTGGCATTGGCTGCGCTCTCAGAGCGCACCGGGAGCGCGACCGCGGCGGCGATGAAGACGGTCGCCAAGGCCGCCGCAACCAGGGGTTGCCAACCGAGCGCCATCTCTCGCCGCCGCAACACCCCGTCCACCAGCAGCATCAACGCGAGCGGAACGATCACCACCGGCAGCAGATCGCGTCGTCCCCGCCAGGCCGGAAGCGAAGCGATCGTGGCCCCGCTCAGCATCGCAGGTCCTATCGCCGCCAGCGCCATCACCCGCCAGGCGTCGTGGTCGTGGAACTCGCGGTAGCGCGGGATCAGGTAGAAAACCTCGTGGAGCGGCGTCCACTCAAGTGTCAGGAGTCAGCGCGACGAGCGTCAGGCCGGCGAAGAAGGGAACGGCGAAGCGCCGCCCCGCCATGGGCAGCGCCAGCAGGGAAAGGACGATGGCCGCACCGCCGAAAGATGCCGCCCGGAAGTGATACCCGGAGCCGACGCCGACCGTCTGCGCCAGAAGGTAATCCCACCCCCAGGGCGGGTTGAGCACGCCCGCCTCCCCGAGCGCGGAATAATCGCCGCCGGCCAGATTCGTCTCGGCATTGACGGCGAAGCGGGGCAACATGCCCGCCGCCGCCAGAGCCAGACCGGAACCGAGGACGCCGATCCCCGTGGCCACGCCTGCGACCACACGAGTGCCGATAGAGGAGTGCCACGGATGCCGACCCTCACCCCAGCGAGAACCCTCACCCCAACCCCTCTCCCATCGCAATGGGAGAGGGGCTTCTCCCCCTCGCCCACCGCAGTGGGCGAGGGGGGCAGGGGGGTGAGGGCGAGGCGGCGAAAGCAGGGCCCGGTACCCGATGTAGGCGGCCGGGAGGAGCATGGCGTAGAGCCACCCCTCGCCGATCCAGCCGCCGAGCATCTGGCTGACCGCGAACCCGCCCAGGAACCAGCGGGCGAGCCGGTCGCGCCAGGAACTGGCGCGCAAGGCCAGCTCGATCCCGAGCAACGCCAGGGGAATCCAGGCGGCGAACTGGGAGAAGATCAGGCAGCAATGGGTGTTCCAGTGCAGAAATGGCCCGGTCAGGTAGAGCGCGGCCGCGGTCAGGCTGGCCATGGCGCCCATGCCGAGGGCGCGGGCCAGGGCGTAGGTCGAGAAGGCGGCCACGGCGAGCTGGACGGCGACCATGCCCTTGAAGGCGGCCAGGGTCGGCAGCAGCGAGAAGAGGAGCATTGCCGGCAGGTACATCCAGCCCGATTCGGGGTCGCCGGCGAAGGGCGCGCCGCTGAACAGGTGTGGATTCCAGCCGGGCACATCGAACGCACGCAGCCGCTCGCCCAGAAACGTGTACCAGGGCAGGAAAAAGGTGAACAGGTCGAACCGGGTCAGCCACGCATCGAAGACGAGCCGATTCCACGCCACGACCGCGATCAACGCGGCCAGCACGGCCAAAGCCGCCGCATCTTGCCGGATTTGCGTCCCCCCTCTCCCATCGCAATGGGCCGGGTACCCCCGTTGAAGATGGGGGTGGGGGGTCTTTCAGAGAGCGGCGTAGGGAGGTGAGCGCTGGTCACCGCTTCACGGCCAGCACCACGTTGTGGGCGCACAACCGGCGCAGCCCCGGTGTCGCCTCCACTCCGCGCTCGATCCGCGCCGCCAGCCCGAGCAAGCGGCGGGGAAGGAACTCGGGGATCAGCCCCATCCGCTCGGCGCGGACGATGGCGGCGCCGGCCGCGGTCAGCCCCGCGACCAGCTCGGCCATCGGCACGAGGCGCTCGGCGCCGCTGTCCTGGGGCACGCGGCGCATGAGCAGCGGCCAGTAGGGATTGAGCGGGTTGTGGTCCCAGACCAGGATGCGCCCGCCGGGGCGCGTCACCCGCACCATCTCCGCCAGCGTGCGCCGCACCAGATCCGGGTCGGCGATATGGTGCATCACCGCCACGCTGTAGACGAGGTCGAAGGCGTCGTCGGGATAGGGCAGCTCGTGGCCGTGGGCGACGACCCGCGGTACCTCGGGCCGTCGCTCTCCGAGCTGGTCGAGCATCTGCGGGGAACGGATCGAGCGCGACGACGGCGATGCCGCTATCGTGCAGCCGTTCCGCCAGAAGCCCGGTGCCGGCGCCGACGTCGAGCGCCGTCCCGCCCGGAGCGTGGCGCAAGATGTAGGCGGTCGCGCCGTCGCAGGTAGTGCTCGCGGATGTGGGCGGGGAAGACGTCGTCGTAGATGCCGGCGACGACATCGAAGTCGGTCTGGCTGATGGCGGGGGTGGCTGTCGCGGTCAACTGGCGCCTGTTCCGTGGCAACGGCGCCGTCCCCGGCACCGGGCGCGATCGCGTCGACGCGGCGCACTGGCGGTCTTGGCCGCGGTTGCCGCCCAGCGTGGCCAGGCGGAAGCGGAGGATGAAGGCGATCATCTGCACCCCGAGCACGAACGCCTTGCGCGTGTCGCCGGTCACGGCCGATTCGCCCACCCGGGGCAGGTAATTGACCGGGATCTCCACGAAGCGCGCGCCGGAGGTGATCACGCGCAGCATCAGCTCCGGGCCGAAATGGGAGTCGCCGACGGTGAAGCGCGGCCAGAGCTGCTCGGCCAGCGGCCGCGAGAGCAGTTTGTAGGTGCAGCCGACGTCGCTGAGGTGGCTGGTGTTGAACAGAACCTCGACCAGCTTGGCCACCGCCCAGTTGCCCCACTTGAGGAACGCGCCCATGTTGGCCCCGCCCCAGATCAGCTCCCGCGTGGTGCGGGTGCCGAAGACGGCGTCGCAGTCGCCGCTGTAGGCGAGCAGCTTGACGACATCGGCGGGGAGGAACGTGCCGTCCGGCTCGGCCAGCACCAGCAGATCGCCGCGCGCCTCCGCGCAACCCGCGGCGGCAGGCCCACCCGTAGCCCTGGCGCGGTTCGTGCACCTCGCGCGCCGCCGTCCGCGCCACCTCCTCGCTGGTGCCCGGCTCGGCGTTGTTGTTGACGACCAGAACCTCGTCGACGACCCCGGTGGCCAAGAACCCGTCGATCGTCCGCCCGGATCGAGCCGCGCTCGGCATAGGTCATCAGGATCACCGAGACGCGCTTGCCATCCCACATGCGCCGGTGCTTCTCCCAGCTATCCGGAGAGCGGTCCCCGCCTCGGGCCACGGGGGCGAAGGCCCTGCTCATGCGAGCACTGCGGGCCCGCGGCATCACGGCGAATACAAGAGGTTCCTGGACGCTCCGCTTCCGGGACGCGGCCCGTGTGCGAGGATACGCTCGACGAGCGCGACCAGCTCATCGAGCGAGAACGGCTTGGCCAAGAACGTGGTTTCTCCACCCGGCGGAGCATTGTTGCTGGTGCTCATCAGCACGACCGGGATCGGCTCGCGGCGCTGCTTGAGCCTCTCGGCCAGCTCGATCCCCGTCAGCCGGGGCATTCTGATGTCGGAGAGGACCAGATCCGGCGCGATGGTCTCGATCCGTTCGAGCGCGCGCTGTCCGTCCATTGCCTCGTAGACATTGTATCCCTCGTCGCTGAGGACCTCGGAGATGACCTCGCGCAGGTACGGGTCATCTTCAACCACGAGGATGGTCGAGTCCATGGCTTCTCCCGCGGGGTCTGGAGTCAGAACCGGACCCTGGCTTTGCGTCCCGAGGCGCACGGATCGTGCCACGCGGCCTGGGGGTGCTCTGCCGCTCGCCATCTCGGGGCTGAGCATGGGTGAAAGACTCGATCTGACGCGTTACGGCTGTTGCAGTCGCCCACCTTGCGGGTCGTCGATGACCGCGGCGTCGCCGTCGATAAAGACGTCTTCGCGCCGTACCGTATCGCGCACCTGCTCGACCCGCTGGACCACATCCTTGGTGACGATGATTTCGTCGGAGATACGCGTCCGCTTCTGCACGTCGAGACGGTCGCGATAAAGCGGCACTTCGATAATAATCTGCTCGACATCCTCGGCGCCCGAGCCATCGCCGGGACGCGTGACAATCCGCCGCTCGACCCGGATCTCTTCTTCCGTCACCGGGACTTCGAGGACCTGATCCTCGGTCACCACGCGCTTGGCGATGCGCACCGTGCCACCCCGGACGGGCCGGGCCGTGGCGGTGAACTCCTCCCGCTCGAGCGGAATGCGCAGCTCGTCGTTTTCGGCCAGATCGGCGCACATGCCGTCGCTCGCCTCGGTATCGTCCAACACACTCATCTTGACGCTCCCTGGTTCGGGGCGGACCCGCCCCGCTCGTTGCGCCGGTTGACCCGGCGAGGTCCCAATCGTCCTGATCTGGTTCAGCGCACGCAGCATGCCACGTCGCGGTGGGAGTGTCTCTCGTGAGGGCAGGATGACCGCCTGCGTCGCTACCCCGTCACCGCCGTTTCCTCATGGAAGACGCGGCTATCGTGGGGGGCTTCCTCGCGCGCATCCATCCCGTAGTCCCGGATCACGGTCGCGATGCGCAGGCGGTAGTCGGCGAAGAGCTCGCCGCGGCCGCGGCTTTGCGCCGTCCGGTGGGCCTCGACACGCCGCCAGGCCGCCACTGCCTCTTCGTCGCGCCAGAAGGAGAGGGACAGAATCTTCCCGGGCTGGGTGAGACTCTCGAACCGCTCGATGGAGAGAAAGCCATCGATGCCGTCGAGGAGGGGGCGCAGGTCGGCGGCGATGTCGAGGTATTCCTGGCGACCCTCGTCGCGCGGCCAGACTTCAAAGATCACGGCGATCACGAGGAAACCTCCTGTGGTGCGGGAAAGCGCCAGACAATTGCGCCGATACAGCCGAGGGCCAGGATACAGGCCGTCACCATCGCGAGCGGCGTACCGATCCGGTCGGCGAGGGCGCCGACGGCGAGCTGGCCGACGGGGAGCATGCCCCAGGTCAGCAGGTAGACGGAGAGCACCCGGCCGCGGACCTCGTCGTCGACGCGTAGCTGCAAAACCGTTTGCGTCAATGCCAGAAAGACCGCGCTGACCACCCCGGCCGCGAACAGGATCAGCATGGCCAGCGGTATCTGGGGCGTAAGCGCGAAGACCAGCACCAGAGCGCTGAAGACCGCCGCGGTCACGCTGGTCACGCTGGACCACTCCGCCAGCCGCCGCGAGTGCGCCACCCACAGCGCACCCGCGACCGTGCCCAGACCGGTGCTGGCCAGGAGCAGCCCCAGCCCGGACGACCCGATCCCCAGCACGTCGCGGGCGAACACCGGCATCAGATTGATGTACGGCATCACCAGGATGTTGGTGGCCAGCGAGAGCAGGATGACCCGGACCAGGAGCGCATCCTGGGTCACGATGCGCAAACCCACCGTCAACCCCGCCCACCCCAGGGCGCCTCGCGACGTCTGCGCCGCGCCCCGCGCCGGGAGGCGCCAGGTGGCGGTCAGGGCCAGGATCTGGAGCAGCGCGGCCACGGCGAAGGTGCCCGCCAACCCGATGAGGGCGATCAGGATGCCGGCCAGGGCGGGGCCGGTGACGCGGGTGGCGTTCTGCCCCGCCGCGTTGAGGGCCACCGCGTTGGCGAGGTCCTCGCGCGACACGAGCGTGGTGACGATGGTGGTGCGGGTGGGGAAGATGAACGCCATCACCGCGCCCACGGCGAACGCCAGGACCAGCACCGACCAGGGCGCGATCATTCCCGTCCCCACCAGCACGGCGAACACCGCTGCCAGCGCCATGACGGCGCATTGCGATGCCAGCAGCACCAGCCGGCGGTCGTAGCGGTCGATGATCACACCGGCGGGGAGGGAAAGGAGCAGCATCGGGATACCGCCGGCGAACCCGGTCAGCCCGACGAACAGGGGCGAGTCCATCAGTTGCAGCGCCAGCCAGCCGACGGCCACCTGATACATCCAGAAGCCGGAATTCGTGGCCAGTGTCCCCAGCAACAGCAGCCGGAACGCGGGGTAGGTCTGCAACGAGTGCATCATGCGCCCGCCGCTGACCGGCGCGCTCGCCGCGGGCGCGGCGCGGCGCCGCAGCGCGAACGATCTCAAAGCAGACTCTCCGACATGTCCCGTTGGCAATCCTGTTCAGTGATGTTCGGTGAAGGGTATCACCGAGTTCGACCTGGCCGAACCACAGGTGGAGAACCCGTGTCATGCGGAGGTCGCGGGCGAAGCATCTCGGTTGTCAGGAATGGCCATTTTCCTGAGCCAGGATGCTGCAAGTTCATGTCGTTCACTTGCAGCATGACACGGATTTTCGCGGCGCTGCCTGGCCCGGCGTGCGGTGCGTGCCCCCGCTCGGCGCGCCGCCGGTACAATCCCTGTCCGACGACAGCCGGCGAACCGAATCTGGTCGCTGGGGCCAACGGGAATCTGGAGGCGACGTGGCAGAACCCCTGAATCTCGACCTGTTGCAGCGGCTCTGCGCTGCGCCCGGTATCGCCGGCCGCGAGGACCGCGTGCGCGCGCTGGTCATCAACGAGCTGCGGCCGTTGGTAGACGAGCTGCGCGTCGATGCCCTCGGCAGCGTGGTGGCCACCAAACGCGGCGACGGACCTCGCGTCATGGTCGCCGCGCACATGGACGAGATCGGCTTCTTCGTCTCGCACATCGACGACCGCGGGTTTCTGCGCCTGCAACCGGTTGGCGGGTTCGATGCCCGCGTGCTGGTGGCGCAGCGGGTGCTGGTCCACGGGTTCGCCGGCTCGACACTGCGCGGCGCCGTGCAGCCCGGCACCAAGCCGATCCACATTCTCGAAAAGGACGAGATCAAGCCGGTGAAGATGGAGGAGTTGTTCGTCGATGTCGGGCTACCGGTCGAGCGCGTGCGCGAAGCCATCGAGGTCGGCGATTTCGTCACGCTCGACCGCGAGCTGGAAACGGCCGGCGACTGCGTGATGAGCAAATCGCTGGACGACCGGGTGGGCGTCTTCGTCATGATCGAGGCGTTGCGGGCTATGGGGCAGACCAATGCCGAGATTGTCGCCGTGGCGACCACCCAGGAAGAGGTGGGGTTGCGCGGCGCGCTGACCTCCGCCTACGCCGTGGAACCGGATATCGCCGTCGCCCTCGATACCACGCTGGCGCTGGATATTCCGGGGATGCCGACGGAGATGGCGGTGACGCACATCGGGAAGGGCGTTGCCATCAAGGTGATGGACTCCTCGCACATCGCCCACCCGGCGCTGCTGCGGCACTTCCGCGACCTGGCCGAGGCAAACGACATCCCCTACCAGCTCGAGATCCTGCCCCGCGGTGGCACCGACGCCGGATCGATGCAGCGGGCACGCGGCGGTGCGCCCGCAATCACGTTGTCGATCCCCTCGCGCTACGTCCACACCGTCAACGAGATGGCCAACCGCGACGACATCGCCGCCGCGATTGCCTTGCTCGCCCGCTTCCTCGAAGACGCGGGGTCGCGGTCCTACGGGTATGAGGTCTAGAGAATCGGCCGCGCACGACGAGATTCCTCGTTCCTCGGAATGACACGGATACGGAGGATACATGAGCGACCCATCGCAGCCGGTGAACCGGGAACCCCTCCTGCTGGCCGATCTCTCCTCCCCGGAGACGCGGGAGCTGCTGCCCACCATCGAGCTGGTGCTGATCCCGGTCGGAGCCCACGAGCAGCACGGTCCGAACATCGCCGTCTCCACCGATACGGTCAGCGCCGACGCCCTCTGCCGCGCCGCCGCCGCGCTGCTGGGGCCACGGGCGGCCGTGGCCCCGGCCGTGCCCTGGGGCATCTCCTGGCACCACATGCGGTTTCCAGGGACGATTTCGTTGCGGCCGGCCACCCTGATTGCCCTGCTGGAGGACATCGTCGGCTCGCTGCACGCGCACGGGGTGAACCGCTTCCTGGTTGTCAACGGCCACGGCGGTAACAGTGCGGTCATCGCCACTGCCGTCGAGCAGATCAAGCAGGAGACCGGCGTGCCGTTGATCGCCGCCATCTTCGGCTACGCCCTGATCGCCGAGCAGGCGAAAGCGCTCCTGCCCGCCACCGCCATCGGCCACGGCGGGGCCGACGAGGCGGCGCTGGTGATGGCGGTGGAACCGCACAAAGGCAAACCGCACGCCTTCGCCGGGCCGGACCCGACCGGCGCCCAGGCCGAATCCGCGGCGCTGCTGCGCGCCTATGGTGGGGTCCTGGCCCGCCCTTACCACGAGGTGACGCGCAACGGGGTAACGGGGGACGCCTCTTCGGCCACAGCGGAGGTTGGGCAGCGGATTCTGGATGGCGCGGCGCGGCGCCTGGCGGAAATCGTCGAGGTTGTGCTGCGCGAGGCGGATGAGGTCCAGGACTCTTAGGCGGCCTTCAGGCTCCAGCGAAGCTGAGCGCTGTGTAGCGCTGGTGAGGCACATGTGGTGTTGACTTCTGGGCCGCGGGGTGTAGTCTGCGCTACACATCGGATTTGCGCGTCCCCGATCCGGGGGCGGCAATCTGGCGATCGCGACGACATTTCAAGGAGGGTGCTATGCCTCGGTCGCTACTGCTTGCTCTCGCGATTTCGCTACTCCTGGTATTCCCGGTCGCCGCGCAGGAGGCGACACCGGCCGCGCAACCAACCGGCGACCTCACGGTCGTCGCCGCGGGGTTGACCAACCCGCGCGGGTTCCTCTGGACCGACGACGGCACACTCTACGTCGCCCAGGCCGGGTTCGGGGGCGAAATGCTCGGCACCCCGGAGCTAGCGCCGCCGGTAGGGCCGGTGCGAGGCGGTGCGAGCGCGAGCATCGTCCGCATCGAGGACGGCTGTCCGGTGCTGGTGGCTGGTGATCTGCCGTCGGTCAAGACCTCGCTGATGGACGTGCTCGGCGCTGAAGACCTCGCCATCCTGGGCGGCCAACTCTACGCCTCGGTCGATGGTGGGGGTGAGGCTCATGGGAACGCGGCCCAGCCCGCCGGTGTCTACCGGATCCTGGAGGACGGCACATCGGAATTGGTCGCCGATCTGTCGGCTTGGGTGCGCGCCAACCCGGTCGTCCAGATTCCGCCCGATTCCGATCCCGATGCCGCTGGCTACAGCCTCGTCGCCGACGACGCGACGCAGTCGTTCTGGGTGGTCGACCCCAACAGCGGGCAGATCCTGAACGTCGGCCTCGATGGGTCGGTATCGCGGATCGTGGATCTATCCGAAGGGCACCCGGTGCCGACCGGTCTCGCCGTGGCGCCCCAAGGCGGCGTCTACGTCGGCACCCTGACCGCGGTGCCCTTTCCGGACGGTGCGGCGCAGGTTCTGCACGTCGCGCCCGACGGCACGACGACGGAGGTCTGGACGGGGTTGACGACGGTCGTCGACGTGGCCGTCGGGGTTGACGGGACGCTCTACGCGGTCGAGATGTCGACCGGGAACACGGAGACACCGCCGTTCATGGTGCCGGGTAGCGGCCGCATCGTCCGCCAGACCGGGGCGGACAGCGCCGAGGTGATCGCCTCCGGGTTGATGCTGCCGATCTCGGCGGCGTTCGGGCCGGATGGGGCGTTGTATGTGTCCATGCCGGCCATCGGCGCCGACAACGGCGAAGGCTCCATCGCCCGGCTCGACGTGACCGGCGCCTCGCCGATGGGGACGCCTGTGGCACAAGCCGCGGGGTGCGCGTAGGGGCCTGGCGGCGGCGCGCTCACAGCGGGTCCGCGATGTGGTGGATGGGTGGCCGACCCGGATCGGACCCCGTCAGTGGTCTTCTGACGGTTTTCGGTGCCGGCCCCGGCGCGGCGCGTGAGCGTGACTGTAGCCGTCGTGGTTGTGCCAAACAGGGCGGACATCGCGCGGGTCGGCCTTGAAGAGGAACCGGGGAACCGAATAGACGCGCTCAGCCGGGGCGTCGCAGACCGGGCACGAAGCAGGAGCGGCTGCTTCGCTCATCGGTCGCTCCCGCTCGTGGGTCGCCCCGCATTCGGGACAGGCGTAGTCATACTTCGGCATGGGAAAAGCGCCGCGATGGCGGGCTATGCCTTGCTGTCCTTCTCCATCATCTCCTTCATGGCGTAGGCGGCGATGCCGCCCAGCACCGCCTTGCCGAGCGGGCTTCCCAGCATATCGCCGATGCCGCCGGCCTGCTCTTGCGGTTGTTGCTGGCGCGGGTCGGGTTCCGGCACGGCCGTGCCCCCACCCAGCAAGCCGCCGAGGAGATCGCCGAAGGGGTCGTTGGCCTGGGTGGTTCGGCCACTCGGGGCCGGCGCGGGTCCGCCCAGCAGGCCGCCCAGGAGGCCGCCGAGCATGTCATCCATCCCCGGTGCGCCGCTGGGGGACTGGCGTGGTTGGGGCTGCGGCTCCGGCTGCGCCATGCCCCCGCCGAGGAGCCCACCGAAGAGACTGCCGAACAGGTCGTCCATGCCGCCGGGCTGGGCGGCCTCGCGGCCTTCGGTGGCACGGGCCTCGCCGGTGCGCTCGATCGTGACCATACCCGAGCCGGCCCGGCGCCGCTCCAGCATCTCGGCGAACTGCTTGCGCTGCTCCTCGGGGAGATTGCGCACGGTCTCCACCGCGGCGCGCTGCATCACGTCTGGCGGGACTTCGGTGCGTAGCTCGCGCAGGTAGCCGACCGCTTCTTCCGTGGAAAATCCCTCGGTCGGGCTGCCGGTGGTGTAGCGGTTGACGAAATCTTCCGCCTGGGCGCGCTCCTCCGGGCTGCGCCGCCGCCGCCCGCCGCCGCGGCGTCCGCCGGCGCCGCGCTTCCCACCGCGAGCAGGTTTGGCCGCTTCAGCCGCCTGTTGTGGAGCTGGACTGTCGTCTGCCTCGCCGCCGCCAAAGAGCCCTTTGAGCTTCTTCTCGGTCATCGGATTACTCCCTTCGGTTTTGCCGTGGGAACTCGGCTCGCGGATCGCATGCACGCGCAACACGACACACGGTTAGTATCATAGCCTCGAACAAGGTGCCGATTTGTCCGAGCAGGATCGATCACCGTTCTACGGCTGGAAGCGCGCGGTACGAAGATTGGGCTGAGTTCCGGTCCGGCACGATATCGGATGAGGCACACGGGTATGGTTCGCGAAAGGATGCCTGATGCGCTATCTCCTGTCGGCCGTCATCGTCGTCATGACCCTCCTCGCGCCGGGCTCCACCCTGCCGTCCAGGGCGCAGGAAGAAGCGCGCGATGTCAACCGGGATCGCGCCAATGCCGCCGCCACCGCCGCCGAAATCCTGCGCATGGCCGGTGAGCGCAAGTTCAATGCCATGTACGACTCCATGCACCCGGATGCCATGGCCGTCGTGCCCCGCGCCGCTGCCGTCGGCGTCTTCACCGATGTGTACGCCGAGGCCCAGGCCGGGCAGGCTCAGATCACCGGGGTGGAGATGGTCCCCTGGACCTGGGGTGTGACCGGAACTGAATACGATTACGCGGCGGAGATCTCCTTCGTGCAGCCGTTCGTCGACGAAAACAACCAGCAGACCTGGCTGGAGGACGCCATGTACCTGGTCGACAGCGGCGGCGAATGGCGCTGGTTCTTCGGCAGCAGCCCGGAGATCGTGCAGGAGGCGATCGCGACCTACGGCCAGCAGTCCGAACCGATCACCGAGGGCGACCTCATCCAGAACGTCGTCAATGACCTCGACGCGTTCTACGCCGACGTGCTCTCTTACACGGACAGTCCGTACTACTCGCCGGGCGTCGTCCTCGTCGCGCCGGGCGACCGCGTCGGCACCGCGTGCGGTCCCGCCACGCCGGGGTTCTACGCCTTCTATTGCCCGCTCGACCAGACGATTTACCTCGAAGAGCAGAAGCTGGCCGAGATCGAGCAGACGGACAACTTCATCCCCGCCTTCGTCATCGCCCACGAGTGGGCGCACCACGTGCAGAGCGGGGTAGGGATCGAGCGGGTGACCCCGCTGCAACAGCCCGACGACTGGTACGAGGTCTACTCCATCGAGCTGGAGCTGATGGCCGATTGCATGAGCGGCGCCTGGGCGCAGGATCTCGACACGCGGGGGTCGCTGGAGCAAGGGGACATCGACGCCACGGTCGATTTCACCGTCAACACGCTGGGCGATCCCAGCTTCATCCCGAGCAGGACCCGCAGGCGCACGGCAGCGGCCCGCAGCGTAGCCAGTCGATCCTGCTCGGATACAGCGACGGGTTTCTCGGGTGCAATATCGTCATTTGACGAGGGTGATTGGGTGGTAGGGTGATAGGGGCCGGAGGAACCGAGATGACATGGACTTCTTCCTCGTATCACCCCATCACCCCATGACCCTATCACTCTCAATCAGGTCATCACCCCATTACCCTATCACCCGCGTCGAAGACGCCAAGGCCGTGGCTCGGGAGTGGGTGCGGGTGGAAGCCAGTGGCATCCCCGGGTTTGCCGGCGCGTTCTTCCACGGGTCGATCAACTGGCTCCCGGATGACGCATTGCTGCCCGCCACATCCGATCTCGATGTCATGGTCGTGCTGGACGATCCGGCGGTGTGGGCCAAACCGGGGAAATTCATCTACCGAAACGTCATGCTCGAAGTCTCGCCCTTGGCGAGCGAGCGGGTACAGACTCCGGAGCAGGTTCTGGGGCAGTACAACCTGGCCGGCAGTTTCCACA
This sequence comes from uncultured Chloroflexia bacterium, assembly GCA_963762985.1. Classification (GTDB taxonomy): domain Bacteria; phylum Chloroflexota; class Chloroflexia; order Thermomicrobiales; family UBA6265; genus JACCXM01. The sequence goes on along the minus strand of CAVXMK010000014.1, from coordinate 147,379 downwards.
CGGCCAGCGTCGTCGCCGACCCCACCGGGCGGCTGATCGAGTTGCAACGGGCGGTCGCTCGGGACTACGCCAAACGCGTATGGGTCCGCCGCCGCTGCGAGAACGCCCGCGACAAGATCCTCACCGGATTCACTTTGCGTGAATTGGATCCGTTCCCCGATCAGGTAACCGCCTGGCTCTTCTCTATTGGCGTCACGACCCACCTGTTGCTGGTCGCCGGACTGAAGAATCCGACCGTGCGCACCCGCTATCTGGCGGCACGCGAATTGCTCGCTGCGTACGGCTATCAGGAGCTCTACGAGACTCTGCTCGATCTGCTGGGCTGCGCGGATATGAGCCGCGAGCGCGCCGAGCGCCACCTCGCCGCGCTGACCGCCGCGTTCGACGCGGCCAATTCGGTCATCCGGACACCCTTCTTCTTCGCCGCCGACATCAATGCCGTGGGCCGCCCGGTGGCCATCGACGGCAGCCGGGAGTTGATCGCGCGCGGCGACCACCGCGAGGCGGTTTTCTGGATGGTGGCCACCTATTCACGCTGCCAGATGGTGTTCCGCCACGATGCGCCGGAGTTATATGGGCGATTCGATCGCGGCTTTCATGAGTTGCTTGGCGATCTCGGCATTGCGTCGTTCACCGATTTGCTACTGGGGCACGAGGCGGTCAAGCGATCGCTGCCTGCCGTGTGGGACGTCGCGGAAGCAATCATGGCGGCGAATCCGGGCCTCGAAGACTAGCGCCGCCGCACCCGCAGCGCATCCGCCAGACCGTCGCCGAAGACGGAGAAGGCGATGCCGGTGACGACCACGGCCAGACCGGGGAAGAGGCTGATCCACCAGGCGGTGGCCATGAAGGTGCGGCCCTCGGTGATCATGGCGCCCCACTCCGGGCTGGGGGGTTGGGCGGCCAGGCCGAGGTAGCTGAGGCTCGTGACCAGCACGATGTAGAGCACCACGTCGGTGCAGGCGAAGACCAGCGCCGAGGTGATGATGTTCGGCAGCAGGTGGCGGCCGATGACGCGGCCGTCGCTGCCGCCCAGGGAGCGGGCCGCCTCGACGTACTCCTGGTTTCTGGCCACCAGGATTTCGCCGCGGATCAACCGCGCGTAGCTGACCCAGGCCACCAGCGCCACGGCGATGTAGACGCTGGTCAGCCCGGTGCCCAGCACCGCCACGATGGCGATGATCAGGATGAGAAACGGAAAGGCCTGGATCACGTCCGCCACGCGCATGATGAGACTGTCGGCGCGCCCTCCGTAATACCCGGCGAGACAGCCCAGGAGCCCGCCGATGAGGAAGGGGAGCACGCACGCTGATGACGCCGACCTGGAGATCGATGCGGGCGCCGTACAGCACCCGCGAGAAGATGTCGCGGCCGAGGTTGTCGGTGCCGAACAGGTGCGCCCGGCTCGGGGGCCTGGAGGCGCGCGGTGTAGTCGGTGTCGAGCGGTCCGCTGGGAGCGATCAGGGGCGCAAAGATCGCCAGCGCGACGACGAGCGCGATCAACACCGCGCCCACCAGCAGGTTGCGCTCCCGCCAGCGGATCAGACCGCGCCCACTTCCCGCGGTGGACAACGTGGCCAGCGAACTTCGCCGGGGAGTGCGTCTCCGGAGCCGGCGCGGCGGGTTGGCGCTCGATGTCGAGGGAAGTCATCGCCGGGCGATCACAGTTGCACCCGCGGGTCGAGGAAGGTGTAGATCAGGTCGGTGAGGAGATTGATGGTGATGACGAGCGCGGCGAAGACGAGCGTGGTCGCCTGCACCAGCGGGTAGTCGCGGGCGGCGATGGCCTCCACCAGCAGCTTGCCCGCGCCCGGCAGGCTGAAGACGTTCTCCACGATGACGGTGCCCCCCAGCAGGTATCCAACCGAGAGACCGAGCAACGTGAGCGCCGGGATGAGCGCGTTGCGCAGCACGTGCGCGGTGACCACGGCGCGTTCGCGCAGCCCCTTCGCCCGCGCCGTACGCACGTAATCGGAACCCATCGCTTCCAGGATGCTGGCGCGCAGCGAGCGCACCAGGATCGGCACGATGCTGAGGGCGATGGTCAGCGCCGGCAGGAAGAGGTGGTGCAGGTGCTCCCGCCATCCCTCGCCGTACCCGGCCACCGGGAAGAGTTTCCACTTCACGCTGAAATAGGTGAGGAAGATGATCCCCACCCAGAAGGCGGGCATCACCAGCGTCAGCAGCAGCAAGCCGCGGGTGACCTGATCGAAGAGCCCGTCCTTGCGCAGCGCGGAGACGATCCCCAGCGGCAGCGTAATCGCCACCGTCAGCAGCGTGGCGTAGGCGATCAGGGCCAGCGAAACCTCCAGCCGCCCCGGCAGCAGCGAGGCCACGCTGACCCTGAACTTGAGCGAATCCCCCAGGTCGAACTGGGCCAGGTTCCCCATGTAGCGCAGGTACTGCTCCCAGAGGGGACGGTCCAGACCGAGCTCGCGCCGCAGCGCCGCCATCGACTCCGGCCGCGCCTGCACCCCCAGGATCGTCGTCGCCGGGTCGCCCGGGATGAGCTGCAACAGTGCGAACACGACGATCGTGATCCCGAACAGCACCGGGACCATCTGCGCCAGGCGACGGACGATGAACTGGCCGCGGTTCATCGGGGGTGATGGGGTGATAGGGTGTTAGGTGTGATAGTGGATCGACGAATCTGGGCGACGGTGCCGGTGGTGACCACCGATCCCCTGATCACCCCATCACCCGATCACCCTAACACCCTATCACCCTTCGTCCATCCAGGTCGTGCGCCAGTCGTACTGCCCGGTCGGCGGGTGCTTGAAGTTGTGGACCCGCGTCGTGGTGGCGTTGAGGAACGGCTCGTAGTACATCGGCAGCATGTGCGATTCCTCGCTGACGATCTCCTGGATGCGGAAATACATCTCCTCGCGCCTGGCCGGGTCCGGCTCGGCCGCGCCTTGTCGCGTCAATTCGATGGCCTCCTCGTTCTCCCAGCCGGTGTGGAACGCCTGGACGGGGTCGGGGAGGACGGAAAAGCCGACCAGCTCGTCCGGGTCGATGATGTCGTTGGTCCAGTAGACGGACATCGCCTGGAAGTTGGCGTTGGCGAAGTCCTCGTTCCAGACGCTGATCTCCAGCGGATTGATGGTGACCTCGACCCCGATCTGGCTCCACATGTCCTTGAGCGCAGTCGCCAGGAATTCGTCGTCGACGAGACCGGCCTGCGTTTTCAGGTCAAGGGCGAAGCCGTCCGGGGTGGCCGACTGCGCCAGCTCCTCCCGCGCCATGTCGAGGTCGTACGGGTAGCCTTCCAGCGTGTCGTTCCAGAAGAGGGCGCCCTTCGGCATGAATGATGTCGCCGGGAGACCGGTGCCGAACAGGACGACGTCGACCAGGGTCTGGCGGTCGGTGGCGTACTGCAGAGCCCGCCGCGCATGCACGTCGTTCAGCGGCGCGTCGCGCACATTGAGGGTGATGTAGCGCGTCTTGGTCGACGGAAACTGGTAGACCTTCAGGTTCGAGTCGAGCTGCAGGTCGGCGACACGCCCGAACGGGACGTCCATCATGCCCTGGATCTCGCCGCCCTGGAGTTGCAGGATGCGGGCGTTGTCGTCCGGCACGATGAGCACGTCGACCCCATCGAGGAGGGGCAGCCCTTCTTCCCAGTAGTGCGGATTCTTGACCATGGCGAGAGCCTCGCCTTTCCGCCATTCTCCGAGGGCGAAGGGGCCGGTGCCCATGCACTCGGTGGCGAGGCGCTCTTCGTTCCCCTCGGCAAACGCCCGGGAGATGACCGACAGGTTGAACATGGCCACGTCGGAGAGGAACGGCGACCAGGGCTGCGCCAGCTCGACGACGATCGTGCTGTCGTCCGGGGCGGTGATGCCCTGCACCTGCCCTTCCTCGTCCCGCTGCAGCGCGGTCAGGAGAAAGGTCCAGCCCTCGGCCGGATCGTTCGCCGCGCGCACCCAGGAGAAGAGCACGTCGTCGGAGGTCATCGGCGTGCCGTCGGAGAAGAGAATGTTCGGGCGGAGGTGGAAGGTGTAGGTCAACCCGTCATCGGACATCTCCCAGCTCTCCGCCAGACTGGGAATCAGCGAGATGCCGTCGGGGGCGACCCGCAAGAGCTGGTCGTAGATGCTCATGAAGTACCAGATGCTCGAGTTGAGGTGCGTGGCGATCGGGTCGAGCGTGTCCCCGTCTTCGAGCCGGCCAAAGCGAAATGTGCCCCCGGGCGTGGCGTTGGCGATGTCCTCCTCGACGGCGGCGATGGGGGTGCCGCCGACGGTGACCGTGATCGGGTTCTCGGCGGCATCCTGGGCGCGCGCGCGAATAGGTGCGGAACACCAGATTGGCTGCCGACAGCGACAGCCCGAGTCCGATCGCGCGGGCGACGAAGGTGCGGCGGTCGATGCGCCCCTCGTGAATCTGCAGCGTGAGACTCGCCAACTGGTCCCGATCCGTGTGCATGAAACGCGGTGTCATCGGTGCCTCCTGCAAGAGCGTCGGAACGACACGGCCTCTGGATCGAAATGTGCGAGAGGGATCATCTGCTGCACGTGGCGCGTTGTCAATGAAAGCGGCGCATTGTCGCCTGACTGCCGGCACGCGGGTTTCGGAGAAATCCGGGGTTCTGATCCAATGTGTTAGAACGTGACGGCGTTGGATCCATTTTTTCTGGAGGTTGCTGCATGAACTGTCCCGTCGATGGCACCGAGCTGCGCATCACGGATCGGCAAGGGATCGAGATCGACTACTGCCCGCAATGCCGTGGCATCTGGCTGGACCGTGGCGAACTGGACAAGGTGCTGGAGCGCTCGGCGCGCTCGCCCTACGCCGATGACCGCGACCGCCCGCGCGACATGGACCTGCCATCGCGCGACCGCGAATACGACCGTGACCGCGACCGCGACTATGACCGGGATCGGGACCGGGACTACGACCGGGGCTACGGCAGAAAGAGCAAGCGGCGCTCGCTGCTCGAGGATCTGCTCGATTTCGACTGAGCAACGAGGCGGCGACCTTGTCATTCCGAGCGCCCGCGAAGAATTTCGTTTTCCAATCACCGCCACATCGCTGCAGCCGAGATGCTTCACTTCGTTCAGCATGACACGGTTGCTCTGTCATGCCGCTGACAGAATGCGCAGAATCGTGACGTAAGGACGTTGCGGCGTGGACATCGGCGGTCTTGGCGTGATCCTGGTCATCGGCGCGGTGGTCCTCGTGGCCGCCGTGATAGCCGGTGCCTTCATGACCGGGAAGATGCGGGCGCGGTCCGGCGCCTGAACCGCTGCGGCAGGCGCCGCCGCGGCCAGTGGAGCCGCCTCGATTGCGCGACCGGTTGGCGACGATGCAGCAGGCGGGCGACTGGCCCGGGCTGCTGCGCTTGCTCGACCGGACGATGCCGGAGTGGATCGTCGCCGGGTCGCTGATCGAGACCGCACGGGAGCTTTCGGCGCTGGAGACTGGCATCGCAGCGCGCCCGCGCCAACGGCGTCACGGAGGAAGTCACGGGGCGGCTCGCGGCGCAGAGCGCTGACCGTCTCGGCCGATCTCTGGTCGCTGGCTGACCGTATCGCCGCGGCCGATCAGATCGGTTCCGCCGCTCCCCGCGAGGCGCTGGAGCGCCACGACGAAGCGTTGGCGCGACTGCACGCCGGTATCCGCGAGGCGCGCGAAGGACTGGCAGAGCTAACCCTGACCGACATCGGCGGGGCGGATGGGCTGCGCCGGGCGGAAGGCCGTTTCCGCTCGTTGGCGGCGACGGCCCGCGAGTTGCACGAGTGGGAGCGGGCGCAAACGCCGTGGTGATCGGCACGGTGCGGCGCTGCGACCCTATTCGAGCGTCTTGTACCAGAACACTGTCGTGCTGAGCGCGCCGCTCGCATCGCGTGCCCAGCCCGGAATGCGGCCGCCTTCGCGGTAGCCAAGCGCGGCGTAGAGATCATTGCTGGGGTCGCCCTCGCGGGTGTCCAGGAATAGCAGGGTCTTGCCCGCGGCGCGAGCTTCGGTTTCGAGCGCGGTCATCAGGGCGCCGGCGATACCCTGCCTGCGCCATGCCGGGTGCACCAGCAGTTTGGCGACCTCGCCCCGGTGCGCGCCGTTGGCGCTGTCCGCGTCAAGCAGTTGCACCGTGCCGACAATGCAGCCTTGGCGCTCGGCGACGAGGAGAATTGCTCCCTCGCGGGGAAAGGCTTCCCACCAGGAGCGGGCCACGGCGGGAGCGAGCGGGGCGTGGAACCCGAGCGAGGCGCCCTCAGCAACGCACGCGACAAGGACCTCCGCCAGATCGCCAACCTCGCCTGGGTTGAGGCTATTGGCGCGGCGGACGACAGGCGCAACCGTCGCCGCCCGTTCAGCGCCCACCGCGCTCCTCGCCGGTGGCCGTTCCCTCGCAGGCGGCACAGAACCCGAAGAGGGCCAGGTGGTCGATGGCGGGGGTGAACCCGTAGCGGTCGCGGATGGCCTCCCGCATCGGCTCGACCAGATCGTCGTCCAGTTCCAGGATGGCGCCGCAACGGTGGCAGATCAGGTGGTGGTGGGGGGCGTCGATCAGTTCGAACGACGCGCGCCCCGCCGCCGAGGTCGGTCATGCTGACCAGCCCCAGATCGCGGAACAGCTCCAGGGTGCGGTAGACCGTGGAGCGGTTGACCCCCGGCAGCACCGGTTCGACGCGGGCGAAGACCTCGTCGGCGGAGAGGTGCGCGCCCGGCTCCATGGCCCCCAGGATCACCAGCCGCTGCGGCGTCACCCGCTGCCCGACGCGGCGTAGCCGCTCGGCCAGCCCGCGCCCTCCGCCGGTTCGCTCCTCGGTTCCGTTCGCGCCGCTTCGTTTGCGGTCCATCCTGGTTCCAGACGCGGCCAGGGGCCGGATGACAGCAGACCACTCGCACGCGGCAGTGTATCCCGCGGCACCGCGAAGCATATTGCGTCCCCGACCGATTGCGGGTAGGATGACCACGTTGCTAGATGCAAAGAGTCGCATCTGCATTTTATTGACGAATTCTCACGGGAGCGATTCTTTACACGTTCCATGCACGGGAGGTCGCGCGCGAATGGTCGATCGGGTGCTCTGTCGACGCCGCTTCGTCGCGGCGGTTACGCTGGCTGCTGGCGTCGCGCTCTCCAGTCGGCACGCGTCAGTTCTCGCTCAGAACGCCACGCCCGACGCGGGTGGGGAGACCACTCTGGGCTGGACCGACGAGCTGGTCGACGACAACGGCAAGCTGAACGTCGTCACCACCGTCGCCCCCATCTCCTCGATCGTGCGCAACGTCGGCGGCGACTCGCATCGATCTCTACGGCATCGTCCCCGACGGCACGAACTCGCACACCTTCGAGCCGGCCCCGTCCGACGCGCGTCATCCTCTCCCAGGCCGATATCATCTTCGTCAACGGGCTCGACCTCGAAGTTGCCGACGATGGAACTGGCCGAGGCCAACCTGCGCGAGGGCGCGGAGATCGTCTCCCTCGGCGAGCAGACGATCACCGAGGACGAGTGGGTCTTCGACTTCTCCTTCCCGGAAGAGGAGGGCAGCCCAAACCCGCACCTCTGGACCAACCCGCCCTACGCCAAGCGCTACGCCGAGATCGTGGCCGAGACCCTCTCCGCGCGCGACCCCGACAACGCCGAGTACTACGCGGAGAACCTGGCGCGCTACAGCGCCGCGCTCGATGAGCTCGACGCCGCCATCACCGAGGCGGTGGAGACCGTTCCTGAGGAGAACCGCAAGCTCCTCACCTACCACGATTCCTGGGCCTACTTCGCCCCCCGCTACGGCTTCGTCGTCATCGGCGCGGCGCAGCCCTCCGATTTCTCCGAGCCGTCGCCGCAGGAGGTGGCCGCGGCTGATCGACCAGATCCGGGCGGAAGGCGTGCCGGCCGTCTTCGGCTCCGAGGTCTTCGCCTCCGCGTGCTGGAGCAGATCGCGCAGGAGGCCGGGGCGACCTACATCGACCAGCTTCGCGACGACGCCCCTCCGGGCGAGAGCAACGCCCCGGAGCACACCTACCTGGGCATGATGATCCGCAACATGGACCTGATGCTCACCGCCCTCGGCGGCAACGCCGACGCGGTCACGGCGCTGTCCCCGGCCGATACCTACGTGGAGTGACGGTGAAAGTCAGAGGTCGGAAGTCGGAAGTCGGAAGTCGGACCACGCGGTCGAGGCACGGTTGAGGATCTCGGAATGCACTTCGTCATTCCTCCGGCATCCGACCTCCGACCTCCGACCCACATGGCCGTGGCCATGCGAAGGGGTCAGCGGCGGCTACGACGCCACGGACGTCAGTCCGCGATGTGACGCTGAGAATTCCGCGCGGACAGTTCGTGGGGTTGGTCGGGCCGAGCGGGGCGGGCAAATCGTCGCTGCTCAAGGCGATGCTGGGAAGTCTGCCGCGGGTGACCGGGAGCGTCGTCGTCGCGGGCGCGGCGGTCGTGCCGGGCCGCCCGCCCGCCGGGGTCGGCTACGTGCCGCAGGTCGAGACGGTCGACTGGACGTTCCCGGTCACGGTCGAGGACGTGGTGACGATGGGGCGGGTGCGCCGCATGGGGCCGCTCCCCTGGCCGAGCCGGGAGGACCGCCGCGCCACGGAGGAAACTCTGGAGCGGCTGGGTCTGGGCGGACTGGGGCGGCGGCACATTCGCGAGCTCTCCGGCGGGCCAGCAGCAGCGGGTCTTTCTGGCGCGCGCCCTCATCGGGCATCCCGATGTCCTCATCCTCGACGAGCCGACCGCCAGCGTCGACGTCAAGACGCGCGACGACATCCTGCACCTCCTGGCCGAGCTGAACCGGCAGGGGGTGACGGTCGTCCTTTCCACCCACGAGCTGAACGCGGTCGCCGCGCATCTGCCGTATGTCGTCTGCGTCAATGGCGGAGTAGTGGCCCAAGGTTCGCCACTGGACGTCTTCACCGCGCCGATCCTCTCCCGCACCTTCGGCACCGAGATGCGCGTCGTGCGCGACGACGAGACGGGCGGGTTGCTGATCGCCGAAGCGGGCCGGCACGGGCCGTTCGCCGACCCGTGGTTCCACCACGAGCACCTGCACGAGGCGGGGATCCCGCACCGGCGAGCGGGGCTGGGCATTGAACCCGGCTCGGTTTCCTGGAACGGCGCGCGAAACCACGCGCACGATGAGGAGCGCACCGTCGCGGGAGTCGCGGACTGACGCTATGGAGACCCTGCTCGAACCCCTGAACTACGAGTTCTTCCGCCACGGTCTCATTGCCGCCACCCTCACCGGCGCGCTCTGCGGGTTGATGGGGGTCTACATCGTCCTGCGCCGCATGAGCTACATCGGTCACGGGCTGTCGCACGCGGTCTTCGGCGGGGCGGTGGTCAGCGCGCTGCTAGGGCTGGAATTTTTTCCTCGGGCGCCGGGGCCTGGGGGTTCCTCTCGGCGCTGCTGATCCAGGGGACCGCGCGCCGCCGCAACATCGGGGCCGACGCCGCCATCGGCATCATCACCACCGCCTCGTTCGCTCTCGGCGTGGCGCTGATTTCCAAGACGCGCTCGTTCGAGCAGAATTTCGAGAGCGCGCTGTTCGGCAACATCCTGGGCGTCACGCCGCAGGATCTGCTCGCCATCGGCGTCGTGAGCGCGGTCATCGCCGTAGCCGTCTTCTTCGGCTACAAGCAGCTCCTCTTCACCGTGTTCGACCCCGAGATCGCCCCCATCTACGGCGTTCCCACCCGCTGGGTCGACGCCGCGTTCGCGCTCGGTCTGGCCGCGACGATCGTGGTCTGCATGAACGTGGTGGGGGTGACGCTGATTGCCGCGGCCATCGTCATCCCGCCGACGGCGGCGCGGCTGCTGACCGACTCCTTTGGGCGCCTGGTGGTGATTTCGCTCCTGCTCGGCGCAGCCTGCGGGTTTGCGGGGATGTTCGTCTCGTATTACTGGGACGTCGCCTCCGGTCCGGCCATCATCCTGCTGGCCGCGGCGGCGTTCGGGGTGGTGTATGTGGTGACCGGGGCGGCGCGGGGAATGAGGGGAAGGCCATCGGCGGTCGCTTCATCGCTCACGACCTCCGCGGGAGTTTCACCTCGCGCCGATCTCCACTGAGTGCCGGTGCAAACCGAATGGGTCACGCAGGAAACCAAGCCACCGACATTGTCAGCAACCATCGGATGACTCGGATCTCCCAGCATCAGTCCCCAGTGCTATCCTCCATGGGCAAACGACGCGCATCGTGATCGCCAGGAAATCGGGAGGAGAGCGCCATGGACACCGGAGTCACCCAAACATTCGCGACCGACAAGCGGGTGCTGGTCGCCAGCTTCGACACCCTCGGCGGGGCCAACCTTGCCGTGGAGAAGCTGGAGCAGATGGAAAAGTCGGGGTTGCTCGACGTCGAGAACGCCGTCACGGTCAGCAAGAACGCCGAGGGCAAGCTCGACGTCAAGCAGGTTGGCGATGTCAGCACCGGGCAAGGCGCCAAGATCGGCGCGATCGTCGGTGGCGTCCTCGGGTTGCTCTTCCCACCCTCGCTGCTCGCCACGACGGCGCTTGGCGCCGCCCTCGGCGGCATCACCGCCAAGCTGCGCGCGGACCATGGTGATGCCGACAACATCAAGGCTATGGCCGAGAGCCTGGAGCCAGGCGCCTCGATGCTGGTGGCGGTGGTCGAGCCACAATGGGCGGATGAGCTCGAGGAGGCGCTGTCCCCCGACGCGGTCAGGATCAGCTGGGCCAACATCGACGAGGCCACCCTCAAAAAGCTCGCGGAGTAAGGCCGCCAACCGCGCGTTCCCGTCGCCTGGAGCCGAAGGACCGAAACTCCTTATCCGCCGATGCCGGGTCAAGCACGGGCGAACTACCGTGCCCCTGCGCTCGGCGATACGGGCGGGTCGGAACCCGTTGGACGTCCGCAGCAGGAGGGAGGCAACGCTGTGCCGCAGACCCATCACCTCGACAAAAACGCCATCGTCTACCGCTGGGACCGGGACGCCCCGCCCGCGCTGACGATCGAACCCGGCGACACGGTCGTTTTCGAGACGCCGGAGATCACCCGCGGCCAGATCACCCCGGACTCGAAAGCCGAGGCTTTGCTCAACCTCGATTTCGAACTGATCCACCAGATCAGCGGTCCCGTCGCGGTGCGTGGCGCGGAACAGGGCGACACGCTGGTGGTGGATATCGTCGAGGTCAAACCGAAGGGGTGGGGCTATTCCTTCATCCTGCCGGGGTTCAACCTGCTCAAGGACGATGCGGCGTTTCAGACGCCGTATCTCGTCCATTGGGATCTCACCGGTCAGGGCAAGGCCGAGTTCGCGCCGAAGCCGACCATTGTCCTCCCCTTCGAGCCGTTCTGCGGCGTGATGGGGTTGGCTCCGGGAGAGCCGGGACCGCACAGCACCGTCCCACCGCGCCGGGTGGGCGGCAACCTCGACATCCGCCAGCTCGTGGCCGGTACGACGCTGTTCCTGCCGGTGGAGGCGCCGGGCGGGCTCTTCTCCTGCGGCGATTGCCACGCCACCCAGGGCGATGGCGAGGTCTGCGGCACCGGTATCGAGATGGAAGCCCTGGTCACGCTCCGCTTCGACCTGCGCAAGGGCGAACACCTGCCCGAGCTGCGCTACCAGATGAGCGGGCCCATGACCGCCTCCTGGAACACCGCCGGCTGGTACTGCACGACCGGCCACGGCCCCGACCTCTGGGAAGACACCCAGAACGCGGTCCGCTACATGATCGACTGGCTCAAGTCCGAGCACGGTCTCAACGACCACGAGGCCCTCATCCTCTGCTCGGTGGCGATGGACCTCAAGATCAGCGAGACCGTCGACGCCCCGAACTGGATCGTCTCGGCGTGCATGCCGCTGGGCATCTTTACGGGGTGACGGGGTGGCAGGGTGTCAGGTGACGTAGAAGCCCTTCTTTCTGTGCGCGGGGAGAGGGGTGTGGTGAGGATCGTTAGAAAAGTTGGGGTGAGGGACAATCAACCGTGACAGACGTGCAGCCAGAATCCGATCGCGAATCTCAGGCAGGCCGACGACGTTTTTCGCTCCGTCCTTCAGAACGTCTCACCAGACCAGTTGGGTTTGCCCACGGTGAACGACGACTGGGACGTGCGGGCCCTCCTAAACCATGTCGTGAACGGCAACATGTGGGCCGCCGAGAACGTGCGCCACGGCAGCGCGCCCCGGCCAAGCGGCGACCCCGTCGGCGGCCGAGACCCGATGGACGTCTATGCCCCCTCGGCCGAGGCGATGATCGACGCCTTTAGCGAGCCCGGAGCCCTGGGGCGGACGGTGACCTTGCCGTTCGGCGAGATGCCCGCGGCCGGGTTTGCCGGATTCCGCTTCGTCGATCTGCTCTCCCACGCCTGGGATCTGGCCAAGGCGACCGGCCAGAATGCCGATTTCGCGCCCGAGCTGTGCGAGGCCGCGCTGGCCATCTCCCGCAAGCGGCTGGACGGCCGCGACCGGACCAACACCCCGTTCAAGGACGAGGTCCACGCCCCGGCCGACGCTTGTGCCGCAGATCGGCTGGCGGGGTATCTGGGGAAGCCGGTGTAGGTTCAGGGCTGCCCCGGCAGGAAAGACACTGCCCCGACCGCGTTGGCGGAATCGGGCACCCTTTGCTCGGCACCCGTTTCCTGATCGCCGGGGAATCACCAGTGATGATCTCGAGTCCGGCGCTCACGCCCGGATCCTTGCCCATTCCCCGCACCCGGTTGATTGGCCGGGAAACCGAGCGTGCCACCGCCCGCGCGCTCCTTGTGGACGAGGCAGTCCCCCTCCTGACCATGACCGGACCTGGCGGCGTGGGAAAGACCCGGCTGGCCCTGGCGGTCGCTGCGGAGGTCGCCGGTTTCTATGCGGACGGCGTGACCTGGGTGGACCTGGCTCCCGTCATCGATCCGGCCGACGTGCCAGGCGTGGTTGGCAACGCCCTGGGCATAGCCGGGGTGACCGACGATCCGATCAAGGCTCGGATCGTCCAGGTCCTGCGATCACGACAGGTCCTATTGCTGCTCGACAATTGCGAACACCTCCGCGACGGGGTTGCCGACCTCGCCGCTCCGCTGCTCGCGAGCTGTCCGGCGCTGCAAATCCTGGCCACCAGCCGCGCTCCGGTCGGGATTCGCGGGGAGTCCGATGTCTCGGTCGCCCCGCTTCCATTGCCCCGATCCGGTGACCGGGAGGCTCCATCGCAGATCGCGCACAACCCCGCGGTGCAACTCTTTGTCGAGCGCGCTCGAGCCGCCAGCGCTTCGTCCCTGGCCGGCGAAGGCTTCCTGGATGACGTGGCCGAAATCTGCCGGCGGGTTGATGGATTGCCGCTGGCCATCGAACTCGCCGCGGCGCGCGTCCGCGTGCTCCCTCTCGCGACCCTCCGCGACTGGCTGCAGCACCGCCTGCCGCAGCTGGAGGGCGGAACCCGGGATGCTCCGGCGCGACAACGCACGATCCGGGATACGATCGGTTGGAGCTACGACCTCCTGCCTCCACCGGAACAGGCGCTCTTCCGACGGCTCGCCGTTTTCACCGGCGGGTTCACCCTCGAGGCAGTTGAGACCATCATCGCATCAACGGGCGATCTGCCCATCGATCCCTTCACTGCGATGGCCGCCCTCTTCGACAGCAGCTTGCTGCAGCAGATGCCGGGACCCCGCGGGGAGCCGCGCTACCGCATGCTTGAGACCGTCCGCGAGTTCGGGCTGGAACACCTTGAAGCTCGCGACGAAGGAGAGACGGCACGGGATGCCCACGCCGCCTATTACCTGGCTTTCGCCGAGCGAGCCGCGCCGGTGCTGCTTGGCAGCACGCAGGAAGCCTCGCTCGATCGGCTCGCGGCCGATCACGACAATCTGCGCGCCGCGCTTGATTGGCTTTGTGCCGGGGAAACCTCGGAGGACTGCCTGCGGCTCGCGGCCGCCTGCGGGTGGTACTGGTACCGGCGGGGCCACGTTCGGGAGGGTCGGATGCGGCTGGAGCGCGCGATCGCGGATGCCGGCCCCGAACCGACCTCGGCCCTTGGCCGTGCGCTGTATTGGGCCGCCGAGCTTGCGACCGGAGCCGGGGATCTGCCCGCGGCGGCGGATCTTTCGCAGGATGCGCTTGCCGTCTGGGACGCAGTCGGCGAAACCGTCGACCGGGCCTTGACTGTGCATACGGTCGGCCGGTCGAGCTGGCCCAGGACCCTGGGATGCGGCGGCCACGCTGTACGAAGAGGAGTTGCCCGTCTGGCGGAAGATCGGTGACCCCTGCGCCATCGGGATGGTCTTGATGGAGCTCGGCGAGGTGGCTTACGGGCGAGGCGAGCTGGCGCGGGCACGGACGACGATGGTCGAAGCAGCGGAGTTTTTTCGCAAAGTCGATGAGCGCACCTGGCTGGCGGTTACGGATCTCTACTTGGCGCTGTTCGCCGTTGCCGAGGGGCGCTTTGCCGAGGCCGCCCGGCTTTTCCGGTCTTGCCTGTCCGGTTATGCCGAGGCTGGCGACGCGTTCCTGCAGAGCCCGCTGGCAGGGCTGGCAAGGGTCGCCATCGAGGCAGGTCGCCCGACGAGCGCCGCGCCAACTGCTCGGCGCAGTCGACGCGGAGCTGCAGCGCACGGGAATGAGGTTCGATCGCTTCGAGCAGGTCGGCCGGGATGAGGCTGAAGCGCTGCGCCCGAGAGGCACTTGGCGAGCGGCGGAATTCGCCGCCACCTACGCGGCTGGTCGCGCGCTCGATCGGGATGCCTGGTTCGCGGCGGCCGACGAAATCGTGTCGGCGCTGGAGACGGCGAACGAAGATCGAAGCGCACCGGCGGTCGCCGGTCTTTCGCGGCGAGAGCGGGAGGTCTTGGCCCTGGTCGCCCAAGGGCTCTCGGATCGAGACGTGGCCGCGGCGCTCTTCATCACCCCGGGGACCGTGCGGACCCACCTTACGAGCGCCTTTGGCAAGCTCGAAGTCGGGTCGCGAACCGCGGCCGTGGCTGCTGCACGCCGCCTGGGCATTCTCTGAGCGCATCTGCACGCCATCACCCTTTTCGGCTACATCAGGCCTATCACATTTCGTAGAGGGACCCCAGCCTTCGACCGCCACAAAAATTCTCTGATTCTGGCGATGCGCCGGCTCGGCGGCTCGCGCACGATGGGCCCGTCCTCGTCTGCCCTGGTCTTGGCGAGGCGTGGCGCGTTGCGACGAGCGAGGGCCATGGGTCACCATTCGACGTTGGCTTCCGGCACCCCGGCGTACCATGACCGGCTCTCCACGCCACCCTGCAACCGATTTGCGATCGTCGTGGGTGCCATCGCTACGGTGCTGGGCCTGGGAGCCGTCGTGGCGAGCCTCGAATCGCCACCAGCCGATCATGGTGAAATCCTGCGACCGCTACAGCCAGTCGTCGTTGCGGGAACAGCAGCTTGTCCATGCCCACCCCGCGACGATCCCATGCGGCCTAAAGCCGCGTCTCGTCATCTAGGCGCCAAAGCGACCTTGGCTGCACCTGACACGCTCAGTACGACCGGTCCGTGGGAGTCGCCGCTGTACCCGCGGATCGGCAAGACACTCTGGGATCGGGTACGGGAGAGCTCACCACGGGATCACCGAGCTTTCCTGATGGGAACGTCGATTCAGGTCCACGCGCGCGCAGCCGCCGTCACGGAAGGGAATCATCCATACCCTCACGGGGTGGATTAGCGCCTCTCGCCATGGTGACCCGGAGTCCAGGCGTGAAGTCGCGGCCACCAGGCAGGCACCGCGCGCCGATAGGCGTCGTAGTCTGCGCCGAAGCGCCGGTGCAGACCCGGTTCCTCGAACCAGCGGACGACCGCCGCGGCGAATAGCCAGAGGGAGACGGCATAGAGCAGCAGGACGGGCTGGCCCAGCAGGAGGGCCTCCCCGGCAATCGTCGCCAGGAGTGCCAGGTACATGGGGTTCCGCACGTAGCGGTACGCCCCGCCGACGACCAGGCGCTGCGGCGGCGCGATCGGAACCGGCGTGCCGAGGCCCTCGATCACGAATCGCACGAATGCCTGCGTGAGCAGCAGCAGACCCGCGGCGAGCAAAAGGACCCCAAGCCCGCGCACGGGCGCCGGGTACGGCACGGGTCGGCCCTGCCGCCGTCGCGTCAGCAACCTGGGAACGAGCCCGGCCACGACGCCAGGACCAACGACGAAGAACGCCGCGCTGCCGACAGCGGCCATTCGCCTGCGCACGGTCACGACACCCAATACCACAGCGCGAACTGCACCGTCAGCAGCACCAGCAGCGTCGTCGAGACGACGAACCACGGGATGCGCAGGAGGCGTGGCCGCAGCAGCTTGGCGAGCACGACGAAGAGCGGGAAGAGGACCAGCACGAAGCGGGGCATGCTCATCAGGGCATGCACCTCGGAGGGTTGCAGCAGCGGGATGACCAGCGCCGGCAGCACCCAGACCGTCTGGTAGAACGGCAGCAGTTTCAGCCCAATGAGCGCAAGGACGAGGAACAGCACCGTCACCACCAGCTCCAGCACGTCGCTGTTGGCCACGGCCACGCGCCACTCGGTGCTGGTGATCGTGGCCCAGGATGGATCGTTCAGCAGCGTGGTTAGCCACGCCCAGGAGACCCCGTCCGGTTCGCCGCCGAGGGTGTGGCAGGTGGAGATCGCGCAGCGCAACGTCTCCCACGGCATCGCGGAGTAGCGGTTCCACTGCTCCTGCACGTCGATGAAGGCGTTCCAGTTGCCCTGTTCCCGAAACAGCAGCGCGGCGAAGAGGGCCGGACCCAGGGCTGGGAGGAACGCTGGGACGATCCCCGGCCAGTAGCCGCGCCAGTCCGCGCGGTGCCGGTCCCAGAGGAGCGCCAGGAACGGGAGGATGAGGAAGACGCCGCCAGAGCGGGCCAACGCCGCGCCGATGCCGACCAATCCGGCCAGCCAGATCATGTCGCGGCGCCAGAGATAGAGCGCGCCGACAGTCAGGAACAGAAAGAGCGATTCGGTGTAGACCGCCGAGAAGAAGAGCGCGGTCGGGAAAAGCGCCAGCGTCCACAGCGTCCGCCGGGCAAGCGTCGCATCGCCGAAGTCGAGCAGGATCAGCCGGTAAAGCAGCAACAGCGCGCCGAGGAAGGCGAGGTTGGCGACGATGTAGCCGACGCTCTCGGGCGTCCAGCCGGTGAGATCGCTCCCGCCACGCATGAGCCCCGGCAGCAGCGGCCAGAAGGCGGCTTTGGCGCTCTGCGTCCCCCCGGCGTACCCCTCCAGGGCGATGAGGCGATACCAGAGCCCGTCCCAATTGCGCAACGGCTCCACGAGCCAATGCGCCAGACCGGTCATCGGGGGCGGCATATCGCCGTAGGGCGGGGAGGGGGCGTTGGGGACGCCGAGGCGGAGCGCCCAAGTGGCGGGGATCTGGACCAGGAGCCAATGGATGACCCAGACGCGGAGCGGGAACGCCCAGAGTTCGGCGCTGTTGCCGCGGCGGACTCGCCCGTTGTTCCCGCTCGCGCGTGGCCGCGCTCCGTCCGTCATGCGGCACAGGATAGACGACCGGGTGATGGGGTCATAGGGTGATGGGGTGATAGGGGGCGCGGTGGCGACGCGGCATGTCGCGACTTCCGCTAACCCCCGTCACCCTCGTTACGCGGCCTTCGCTTTCGCCCCCGCATAGCGCGGCAGGATTTCGCGTTCGGCGAAGCGGATGAACCCCGCCTGGTCCGGGCCGACCTGGTGGATATAGACGTGGTCGAAACCGGCCTGAATGTATTCGTCGATCTTGGCCAGGTACTTGCTGGCGTCCGGCCCGACGACGATGCTCTCCGCGATCTTCTCCGGGGTCACGAGCTTCACCGCTTGCTCGAAGTGGGCCGGGGTCGGCAGCTCCTGGCCCAGCTCGCCGGGGAGTCCGGCATTCGGCCAGATCTTGTGGGCGGTCTTAAGCGTTGCCGCTTCGTCCTGGCCCCAGCAGACGGTGATCTGGCCGTAGCGCGGACCCTTTCCGCCGGCCTTTTCAAACGCCTTGACGGTCTCCTTGTCAGGAGAGGTGCTGATCAACCCGTCGCCGATGCGACCCGCCAGCTCCGCGGCTTTCGGCCCGGAGGCGGCCACCATCACCGGGACCGGCTCGTCGGGGAGGGTGTAGAGCCGGGCATTCTCAACCGTGTAATACGTGCCGTGATGGCTCTGGTTGCCGCCCTGCCAGAGGAGGCGCATCACCGCGACAGCCTCCTCCAGCATCGCCTGCCGGATTTCGGTCTCCGGCCAGCGCTCGCCGGTGATGTGCTCGTTGAGCGCCTCGCCGCTGCCGACACCGAGATAGAACCGGCCCGGCATCATCGCCGCCGAGGTGGCGGCGGCCTGAGCGATCACCGCGGGGTGGGTACGCACCGTTGGGCAGGTGACGCCCGTGCCGAGCTGAATCCGCTCCGTCGCGGTGGCGACACCACCGATCACCGACCACACGAAGGGGCTGTGCCCCTGCGCGTCGACCCAGGGATGGAAGTGATCGGAGATCGACGCGAAGGCGAACCCGGCGTCCTCCGCCATCCTGGCGTAGCGAACGAGATCATTCGGCAGGTGCTCCTCGCTGGAAAGGGTGTACCCGATCTGCACGTCCATGGTGATGGTCCTCACTTCACTCGCGCGCGAAAGTCCTTCTCTCGCGCCAACATGTCCCGGCAGTCGAAAACGCCGATTCCGTGCCAGCCGGCATTCCCTCCAACGAAGGAAGCGCCCGGCCAGAGGGCATGGCGCCCCCTGGCCCTGCGCGTCGTGTGGGAAAGAATGCGAAGCGTGCGAAGAATGCGAACTCTGGCGGTGGGGGTGAGGGGCAGGGTCACCGTGCTCCTTGGCAGCGTGCTGTGGGAGCGGGGCTCGGCATCCAGAATAATTTGGCGTGGTTGTCGGAAGATGTCGAAGATATCGAATCTCTGGGGGCTGGGCAGGCCATCCCTCCCCGGCCAGCCGGCTCGAAATGAGCGGGGGACGGTCTCACGTGGCCCGCAAGCGATCACCAGCATGCCGTATTGCGGCACTCAATCGTGCTGACATGACGGTGGGCGTGGCACACATGGAGCCGCGCCTCGATCGGTTTCGATTTGAGCGACTTGCACGTTTCTTTGGCAGACTGCTCTAACCAGCGAGGTCACTTTGGATCGCGTCGGCCAGCTTTTCGGCCACCGCCACGACCGTGCAGTGCAAATTGGCGCGTGGGCTCGTCGGGAAGACCGAGGCGTCCGCAACGCGCAACCTGTCGATTCCGTGGACCCGTCCGTCATGATCGACGACCGCCCCCGGATCGTCGGCTGGAGCCATGCGGCAGGTGCTCGAAGGATGAAACGTCGTCGAGACGTCTTCGCGAACCCACGCTCGCAGTTCGTCTCGGTCCTGCCACGAGGGAACCCGGCCAGGGATCGGCTCGAGCGTGTCCGCTAACGGTTTGGTCGTGACCAGTTGCTCGATCAGCTCCATGCCGTCGCAGCACGCCTCCAGCTCGGCGGCATCTGACACATAGGCGTGATCGATGTCGAGCGTCGCTTCGGGATCAGGCGCGGTCAGGCGCACCCGGCCCCGCGAGCACGTTACCTCCAGGTTGAGCAGGAACCACGCGACCCAGCGATCGCGCGTCTCGTCACGGAGCTGGCCATGAATGATGTACAGGTCGGTATCCTCAGACGCCTGGCGGCTGCGCGCCTTGAGCAACGTGCGAACCGCGGACGTCGTGACCGGCGCGGCACTCGGCTTGACCCAGAAGGCGGTGAAGTCGTCGCCAGTGAAATAGGTCACGGTCGGGTGGTCCAGCAGATGCGCCCCGACGCCCGGCCGATCGGCGACAATGGGGATGCCCAAGCTGCGCAGGTCCGCCGCCGGTCCGATGCCGGAGCGGAGCAGGATCGCCGGCGACCCGTAGGCTCCAGCACACAAAACGACGTGCCGTCCCTGGATTTCTCGCCCGTCGGCGGTACGCACCCCGGTCGCCCGGGCATGATCGAGACAGACGCGGTCAACAAGCGTGTCGGGGACGATGCTGAGGTTTGGGCGCTGCCGGGCCGGCGCGAGGTAGGTGAGCGCGGCGTGCATCCGCGCGCCGTCCGCGAGATTCTTCGGGGTCGGGCCGACGCCAGGGCGTTGCACGGGGTCACCGTTGAGGTCGGCGATCCAGGGGAACCCCAGCGACTCGGCCGCGGCAACGAACGCCTTGTCGACCGGGTCGAGGTCCGCGGCAGCCACGCGGGTGATCGGCACCGGGCCATCCCCGCCGTGGAGAGGACCGCCCATCGAGTCCGCTTCCGCCCGCCGAAAGTACGGCAGCAGCTCCGCGAACGACCAGCCTGGGTTGCCCAGGGCGGCCCATTCGTCATAGTCGAGCGCGGAGCCTCGCAGCCAGATGCCGCCGTTGATCGTCGAGGAGCCGCCGACGACCCGGGCTCTGGGGAGCGGCAAGGGGCGGTCGGCTGACCGCCCGGCGTGGAAGTAGCCCCAGGGGTGCGATTCGGGCCAGATATCACTTGGGTCCCGCATCTCCGCGGGCCAGGCAGCCGGGTCGGGCCCATAGTCGGGACCCGCCTCCAGGAGCGCGACCGTCCGAATGGGATCCTCGGTCAAGCGCCGGGCCAGGACGCAGCCGGCCGCGCCGGCGCCGACGATCACGACATCGAACCTCATAGCGTCCACCTGAAAGGGTCCTTTCTGTGCGCATCCCATGCGAAGCCGCGTTGCTGCCATGATGGCGCCCCTGTGCGGCGAGTCGGGTTTCTCGGCGGTTTTCAGCGAGCGATTATGCAGCAACTATGGCGACTCGGCGCCCTCCTGCCGCGCGGCTAGCGCGCGCAACATCCCGATCTCGCCCCGGTGCTCGGCCTCGTGTTGCATCAGGTGGTGCAGCACGTACTCGGGAGTCACGTCGTACTCTGGTAGCACGCGCACCCGGCGAAACTCGGCCAAGGTCATGCCGCGAAACGCGGCGAGCAGCATGGCGCGCACCGCGTCGAGCCGTTCGATGTCCTCTTGGAGCGATGCGCCGCGCGTGACCGTGAGGCGGCCCGCGTCGTCGCGCGCGTCGTCCGGGAACAGGGCCATGGCCTCAGGCGGAAACGCTTGCTCCAGCGCCTCGGCGTAGAGCCAATCGGCCTCGATGAGTGCCAAGTGATAAAGAATCGTGCCGATGCTGTTGAGGCCTGGTCCTGGAGTCCACGCGATCTCATCGTCGGTGAGACCCGCGAGCCGCTCTTTCGTGCGATCCCGCGACTCTTCGAGCATCCCCAGGAGCAGTCCAATCTCGGGTTCATAATCCGGCAACGGTTCGATGATGAGCCGCTCCTTCGGTTCATCCGTCATCTCCGGGGCTCCTTTACTCGGTTCTCGGGCAGATGCGGTGCGATCTTGAGGCTACGTCGTGAATGACCCCGCGATCTCGACAAGAACCTCCAGATCCTGCCGGAACCCCGCGCCATTCGTCCGCGGCGTGCGCCCTGTGCGCACACAGTCAGCGAATTCCAGGAGTTCTTGCTTGAACGCCTCCTCGTAGGACGTGGTAAGCCGCGTTTGTTGCAGTTCATCACCGTTCATGCACTCCGTCTCGACCAGGGTCGGCGCGTTGCGCAGGTAGGGCGAGGGGAAGCGGATCGTCACCCGGCCGTCCGAGCCGTAGAAAGCGAAGTCTTCGGTGTAATGCTTCAGTTGCGGCAGCAGCGTCCAGGTGTAGGTGGCGCGCACGTCGCGCGGATAGGCGAGGGTGGCGGTGAAGCTGGTGCCGGCCGCCCAATGGTGCGCCGAGAGGATGCCCTCCGGCTGGCCGAGGGCGCCGCGCAGGGCGTTGATGTCGTGGATCGAGCTGGCGATGAGAAAGAGGTAGGCGGTGAGGGTGTCGGGGTCGTCGCTGCCGCTGCCTGCTTTCAGGAGATCGATCGCATCCGTGCCCAGGATGGTCTGCTGCACGCCGCGGAACATGGCCTCGCCCTGGCGTTCCTCGACGGCCGGCGGCCAGCCGCCGCGGCGGACGATGGGGTGGTGGAACATGTAGAGCCAATTGTCCGGTTGCAGGGTGGTGGCATCGACATAACGCAAGTCGAGCAATTCGTGGATCAGCTCCACCCCGCGCTGGTAACCGGGGTCGTACTGCTTCATCATGCCGACCAGCAGGGTCGTGCCGGCGTGCTCGGCGGCGGCCAGCACCTCGTCGGTCTCACGCAGGGTGTAGGCAAGCGGTTTTTCCACCAGGACGTGCAGACCGCGTTCCAGCGCGGCGATCGTCACCGGGGCATGGTCGCCGCTGGTAAGGATCAGCACGGCATCGAGCGGCTCGGCGAGCAGCTCTTCGGCAGAAGAGAAGAGGCGAGGGACCCCGTACTGGCGGCCGACCTCCTCCAGGGCAACGGGATCGACGTCGCAGAGCGCGGCGATTTCGAAGCGGTCGTCCATCTCCCGCAGATGGGGCAGGTGCATGATCTGCGCGATGGCGCCGACCCCGATGACCCCCGTCCGAATCCGTTCCATCGTCATCCCTTTCTCCCCAGGATCATTGTGAGAGCGGACGGCGAGCCCATGAGGTGCCCACCATCTCGCCGCAGGTTAGTTGTCAGAGTCGTAGGGGCGGGTGATGACTTCCATGCCGTGCCCCGCCGGGTCGAGGAAGTAGACGCCACGTCCGCCGTGGTTCGTGTTGAGCTGTCCGGACAGGGTCATCCGCGGGTCGGCCCAATGCTCGACGCCGTTATCGCGCAGGCACTGGTAGATCGCGTCGAAACGCTCGTCGTCGACAAGAAAAGCGTAATGCTGCACCTGGATGTCGGTGAGATCCGGCTCCGCGAACTGGACGAGCGTCCCGTGGTCGAGGGGCACGATCGCAAACGGCCCCAACGCCGTCGGCTCGGGAAGCCCAAACAGGTTGGCCAGGAACGCAGCCGATTCGTGCCGGTCCCGCGCGAAGATGATGGTGTGGTTGAGAGCGATGCTCACGAGCTACCTCGATGCCAGCGGCGGGCGAGACAAGCGCGGGGTCGCGGTCAGACCGGGACCGCCGACCGCTCCAAACGAAACGCTGGCCGAATCTCCCCCACCAGCAGGCCGTTGTGGTTGCGCAGCTCGGGCGAGTCCTGGGCCAGGATCGCCTCGCGGGTTGGCGCATCGAGGATGTCGAGCTGCTTCAGCGCCTCCAGCGTGACGTCCGGGTGGGCGCGGAACGAGCCGTCGAGGACGCGGATGGCGATCCCCAGCTCGCGCTTCGGAATCGCCAGGCAGATGAGGCCCTCGGCGCCGCTCTTGGCGGCGATGCGGCCATTGCTGAGGGCCATCAGGTCGGTGACGAAGTGTCCGGGGCCTGCCACGTTCTCCGGATGTGCGGTCATCGCCGCGCGCAACCGGTTCAACGCCGACGCGTGCTCCCGGCCCGCCCGGCTGGGGACTCGCTCCGGCGCGGCCAGCGCGGCGAAGGCGGTGGCGAAGGCGCGCACCGGCGCGCCAAATGTTGGCAGGCTGCACCCGTCGATGCCGAGGACGATCGTCTCCTCCGGCACGCGCATCACTTCCCCCATGATGCCGAGGATGCGTCGCTGCAACGGGTGGGCGGGGTCGAGGTAGTCGTGATGGGAGCGCCCCTCATGGGCGATGACCGCCAGCATCCCGGCGTGCTTACCGGAGCAGTCGCAGGCCAACGGGGTGCGCGGCGTTTCGCCCAGCACCATCCGTGCCGCTTCCGCCTGGTCCATGGGCAGCGGGCAGCCGCATTGCAGATCGTCGGCCGTCATACCGAACCTGGCCAGCATCGCCGTCACCTGCCGCTGGTGCTCCGGCGATCCCGCGTGCGAGGCGCAGCAGAGCGCCAGCTCAGCCGGGGTGAGCCCGAAGGCATCGGCCGCGCCGCTCTCGATGACGGGGATGGCCTGAAACGGCTTGGCCGAGGAGCGGAAGAAGATCACCTGCTCCGGATCGCCAACGGAGGCGATGATCTCCCCGTCCGCACCGACGGCGACGATGATCCCGTGGTGAACGCTCTCCGTGATCCCGCCCCGCGTCGTCTCCGCGATGACCGTTGGCATACCTGATGCCCTTCTCGTTTTGGTAGCTGGTGTTCGGCGCCGTTCATGCTTGGCGGCGCATTATCGTTGCAGGGGTTGGCCGCGGCTGCAACCCGCCGTGCGGTCGGGGCCGACGTTGGGGACGGGAGGTGTTCCACGGCACGCCGATCGATGATTTCCGTGAGAGCGTTGCCGCACATCGGGCCGCTGCGCCTCTCCGGGGGATTCCCCGGTCCAGGCGCTGTTGCGCCGCAACGGACTGGCCGCCAACAAAGCCGAGAGGAAGTCCGCGCCGCTACGGCGACGGAGCGCCTATCTCCGGTGAGACCGGTGCGGCGTCCTCGGCACAGCCTTCTTCGCCCGTCAGGTAGACGACCACGTCCCCTGGCCGGAGCCGGAAGCAGGGGAGTTGGTGGAACGGGCAACGCTCCCTGCCGCGCGCCGCGCCCAGGATCAGCGCCCCGGCAAGGTCGAGCAGGTCGCTGGCGTACAACCCCGCCTCCTCCGGCTGAACGATCCGTTCCGACAACGCCAACCCCTCGCCGAAGGACAGGAGGTCTTCCAGGAACTGCGGTACCGCGTGCTGCCGCACGGCTGCGCCCATCAACCGCCCTCCCGAGACCGACGGCGAAACCACCAGGTTGGCGCCCGCCCCGTAGAGCAACTTGACGTTCTCCTCCTCCCGCGCCGCCGCAACAAGATGCACGTCGGGGGCGAGGCTGCGCACGGTGAGACTGATCAGCACCGAGGCATCGTCCCGGTTCGGGGCCACCAGGACGGAGTTCGCAGCTTCGACGTTGGCGGCGCGAAGCAATTCCTCGCGCGAGGCGTCGCCTCGCAACGCCACCAGACCGTTCTTCGCCGCTATGGCCACCGCCTCCTCGCTCTCGTCGATGGCCACGATCTGCTCCCGTGGCTGGCCGTGGGCAAGCAACTCGTCGACAATGGCCCTCCCCTTCACGCCGTAGCCGCAGACGATGACGTGATCGGACAGGCGGTCGTGCAGATCCTTCATCTGTCGTTCCTCCCGAAACCGCAGACGCAGCACGGTCAGCTCGTAGGCGGTGCCCAGGAACAGCACCCAGAGGAAGACGCGGATCGGGGTCATCACCACGGAGTTGATGAAGCGGGCTTGGTCGGTCACCGGAGTGATGTCGCCGTAGCCGACCGTGGTCAGCGAGACGACAGTGAAGTACAGCACGTCGATGAATCCGATTGGGCGGTCGGGATGCACGTTGTCGCGCAGCCCGTCGCGGTCCATCCACTGCAGCGCGGTGACGGCGAGGATCAGCGCCACGGCGAGGGCCACGCGGCGCAGCAATGCGCGTTCCGGCGCCTCTTCGGGCAGGCGCAGTGGTCCGAGGTGGGGCAGTTCGCGCGACGACGTCATCGCTCGCGCCTCACGGCAGAGAGCTCATGGGGGTAGCGTGCCAGTTCCGCCGGCCGTCAGGAGAGACGGCACGGTCTTTGGGCCGACATTGTCGCTGCGCCAATCCCGCGCGACGTCCCCGGCGCTCAGGTCGGCGAACGGGGCGGGGAGCTCCGGGCTCGAGAACGTCAGCCGCGACAGCGCCGGACGATCGAACCAATCCGGATCGGGGGTGGCGCGACGCGTCCGGACGGCATGCCACGCCGTCCGGGCCAGGCAAGCGGGCGGGCGGTGCTCAATCATCCCGAGATCAGCTCCGGGGGCAGCGATTGCTCGAATCCGCTCGAGATCGCGATGGTCGCGGCGTCAGTGGCGTCCACGGCGCGGATGCGCACGAGCGAGGGATCGACCGGCCGATGAAGGAGGGCGAGAATCAGGCTGAGCAGGCCCGCCCCGCCGCTCGTGGCCACCGAGATGGCCAGTGAGAAGGTCGCGTTGGCACGCGAGAGCAGCCCTTGCGACCAGCGGACGTACTGGATGTGGTCGATCCTGGCGGCGGTCGACGTGAGGGTGAACGCCCCTCGCTGCAGGAGCAGCCAGTCGCCATTCCCGGCGTACCAGCCGGCCCCCCTCCACGCGAGCCACCCCGAGATCGCGAACGGCGCCGCCAGGATCATGGGGACGAGTGCCAACCACCACACCCGCGGCTGAAGAGCCAGCAGCAACGCGAGCAACACGCCGCAACCGGCGGCGATCCGCAACGGCCAGTAGGCGACATAGGCGTTGCGAGCGCCGGCCGCCAATGGGTGAACCCCATTCCCACACATCGCCTCGCTTGTGGCCAGATCCATCCCCGCGATCTGGCTCGTGAGCGACGGGAGGGTGGCATCGGTGACGGCCGGATGGAGCACCATCGCGTTGATCGGCGGGGAACCGTAGGCCGGCAAGCGCATCCGCAGCATCGCCCGCTTGGCTCGGAAGGAGCGCTGGAGCGGCGAACGCGAGATCTCCAGTCCCTGGATGGCGCTAGCCTTGATCAGCCGCCGAGACTGGCGAATGACGCCGGTCTCGATGATCAGCCAGTCCTCGTGCTTGCCGAGCCTGAAACGGGCGAACGACGCCACGAAATACCCCGTTGAGACGAGCCACAGGACGACGATGATGCCGAGAATGGGCACGATCGCCAATTGGCCCAGTGCGACTCCGAGCGGTGTGCTCTCGAACCAGATGTCAACCGTGAAATTGACCTCTTGCAGATTGAGATCTTGCAGAAAGTACAGGCTTGCGGCGTACAGGATCACCAAGGCGCGACCGAACTGGAATGTCGACGCTCCGGCAAGGATCAGGTCCGACCACCCGAGCCGGTCGACGCTGAGCGGATCGAACCGCTTTGTCTCGTTGTCCTCGCCGTCGAACGCGAGCTTCGTGACCAGCAGATCCTCGAGGAGGTTGGCGTTCTTGTGCGACAGGTAGCCCAAGAGGACATCCGGCGCCGCCTGGTCGACGGCCCTCGTTTCGATCGCGATCCTGGAGACGCCGAAGACACGCCCAAACGGGTTGGACGAGCGGTCGATCGTCACGATATGATCGAACGTTACCCGCCGCCGCCATATGTTGAAGATGCCACCGCTGGTCCAGATGGCGTTGTCTGCGATCCACCACCGGAACGACCACCACCGGACGAAGAGGAAGGCGGCAAGAGCTCCGAACCCGACGATCAGGACCGACAAGTGCATCCAGGTGAATTCGGCGTGCTCGACAAGGATGGAGCCATCGTCCTGCACTGAAACGTCGGTCGAGAAGACGTCGACGAACAGGGCTGCCACGAAGAGGATCGAAAGAACGACCCACCTGGGGATGCGAATGTTTCGTCCCAGACGCGGCGGCCTGGAGTAGCTACTGAGCGGGAAGAGGATCGCCAGCGGGTGCAGTCTGCGCTTGCCGCTCAGCGTTCGCGCGACGCTCGCCGCTCCGTCACGAGCCGGCATCTGGTTGGTCAGCGCGCGTGGTCGCGGGCTGCTCGTAAATCAATCGCTCGATCGCGGACGCGACGCGGGCCGGCACCGGCGAGACGACGACCATTCCTCCCCCGGTATGCAGGTTGCACCGCCTGAGGCGGAAGATCCTCAGCAGGATCGACGATTCGGTGTCGAAGAGTTGAATGTGCTCGCGGGGGACGTACGAGCGCTTGCGTCCATACTCGAAGATGACGGCGTCGGCGGTGAGATCGAGACGATAGCCGCGTAAGCGCAACTCTGCCCGCAGGAAGGACACAGCAGCCGCGGCCACGACCACCGTCAACGCAACGAGCGTCCGGCCAGAGTCCCACCGCCCACCGAAGAGCCGGATGGATATCCAGATCACCACGAGGGCCAGCAGGACCAGAGCCAGCGCTTTAATCGCGGCGGCCAGGCGACAGTACAGCCGCACCCTTTTCAGGTCGTCGGGAAGCACGACGACCTCGGAGTCATGGACGTCCTCAGTGATGAGCCGAGGGGTGTGGATATCGATCGGGGCCGTCACGGCCATTGGACATTCTCACCCGAATGACGGGGGTACCGTCCCCGGCGAGCCAGGTGCTCGTGGGTGTCCACGGGCGCGCCGCCACGAGCATCCGGGCATCACGGGACCGGTCGGGATCATGCGTGCGCCGCGCTGACGACGATGTGAATGACCCGAAAGCGCAACGTGCCTATGCTTGCTGGTATGACGTCCGCCCTGGAGCAGTGTACACCGTTTGCCCGGCGAGAAAATGGAGCAATTGACGCACGTCAAGCAGGCCATTGTTATGGTTATAATGAAAGACCGTATTTCATCAGACGTGTCATGGCTTCGTAGTTAAGAGAGGCGCCAGGCGATGGCACGCAGCATGTCTCCTGAGTCATTGCGGGATAGACTGCCCAGTATCTTCCCTGTGCCGATCGAGCGCCACTTTGAAACCAGTGCAATACCGGCGCCGCGAACGTCATTTGTTGGGAGAGAGCGAGAGGTCGGGCTTGTCCAGGCGCACTTGCGCCGCAGCGATGTTCGGCTTGTCACCCTGACCGGACCCGGCGGCGTCGGCAAGACCCGCACCGCCATCCGCGCGGCCTCCTCGGCTCCCTCCTCCGCCCAATTCGTCGATCTTGCGGACGTGCAGCAGCCAGCCCTCGTCTTGCCCACCATCGCCGCCGCCCTCGGTGTCAGGCCAGATGGCCGGCCGGTGCTGGACAATCTCCGGGCCGCGTTGCGAGACGACGACTATCTGCTGGTGCTCGACAATTTCGAGCAGATCCTGCCCGCCGCCTCCGCGCTCGCCGATCTCCTCGACACGTGCCCAAACGTGAAGCTGCTGGTCACCAGCAGAGCGGTGCTCGGCCTCCACGGCGAGCATGTCGTCGATATCCGGCCGTTTCCGCTGCCGCCCCTACGGTCCACAGAATCCGAAATGGACGCGGCCGATCTGGACGCCTGCCGCCTCTTCCTCGATCGTGCGCAGGCGCTCGACTCCGACTTCGCCCTCACCAGCGCCAATGCCCCGATCATCGTCAGCATCTGCCAGCGGCTGGACGGCTTGCCGTTGGCGATCGAGCTGGCCGCCGCATGGATACCCGTGCTCTCGCCAGGCGCGCTGCTGTCGCAGCTCGCGAACCGCCTGGCCCTGACGAGCGCCAGCTCTCTGGGTACGCCCCAACGGCAGCGAAGCTTGCGGAACACGATCGCCTGGAGCTACGGACTGCTCAGCCAATCATCGCAAACGCTGTTCCGGCGCATCACGGTCTTTCATGGCGGCTGCTCGCTCGACGCCGTCACGGAGATCTGCGGGGATGGCTCCCTGGATGTGCTGCAGGAACTGCGCGCGCTGGTCGCCAACAGTTTGGTCCGGCGCACAGACTCCCCCGCCGGCGACTCCCGATACACCCTGCTGGAAACGGTGCGCGAGGTCGGCGTCGAATCACTCCAGAACAGCGGCGAGTCCACCATCATCCGCCAGCGGCACGCCGCCTTCTTCCTGGCGCTTGCCGAGCAAGCCGACGCGAAGCAGAACACGATCGAGCGCGAAGCCTGGCTGGACCGGCTTGAAGCCGAGCAGGGAAACCTGCACAGCGCGCTCGATTGGGCAGTCGAGCAGGGGAATGCGAAGATCGCACTGGGCCTCTGCGGGGCGATGTTGCCGTTTTGGCAGTTCCGATTTCACGCCGCTGTCGGGCGGGACTGGGTCCGACGCGCGCTGGCCCTTGGCAAGGACGTGTCTGCTCCCGTGAAGCGGAAGGCGCTGTTCTGCGCGGGAACGCTGGCCTATATGGAGGGCGATCGTGCCGAGGCAGCAGCCCACTTTGCCGACGCCTTGCTGCGCTATCAGGAGGCCGATGATCCGGAAATGACCGGACGTGTCGAGATGGCCCTGGGACGCTTGGCTTGGGACGATGATGACCTGAAAACGGCCCGCCGCTGGTTCGATGCCGCGATGTTGCGGTTTGCGGGCTGCGGGGACGAGGTCGGGATCGCGCACACGCTTCACTATGAGGGATTGGTTGCCTTCAAGGACGGTGACTATCCTCAGGCAAAAACCTGCTTGCGTGACGCATGGACGATGTGGCAGGCGCTCGGCTTCAGTTGGGAGCTGTCGCAGTGTATTCCTGGCCACCTGGCGGACGTGGCGCGGGCAGAGGGCAACCTCACCGAAGCGACAATCCTGTACCAGGAGTGCCTGCGTTTCAACTGGGATCGACAATATCTGGAGGATGTCTCCTGGAGCTTGGCCGGGTTGGCGCTCGTCGCCGCCACCGATGGGCAGGTGGAATAGGCGGTTCGCCTGATGGCCCTGGCCGATCGGTTTGAGGAACTCCTGGGCGCCCCACTGACCCCCCACATTCGCCGCCTTCACGAACTGGCCGTGGGCATGCTCATGGAGCGAGTTGGCGCGGAGCGCTTCGCGACGATTCAAGCATCAGTCAGAAGCGCCGAGCTTGCGGTTGAGATTGGCGCGGCGCTGGCGCTGACCAGAATCGAGTCGCCGAATAACGCGCCTTCGCTTTCCGATGCCGGGCTGACGCAACGCGAGCGCGAAGTGCTGCAGATGATGGCGTCCGGCAAGTCGAACCAGGACATTGCCGACGCCCTGTACGTAAGTCTGGGCACCGTCAAGGTCCATGTCACCCACATCCTCGCCAAGCTGGACGTGAAGTCGCGCTCGGCCGCGACGGACTACGCGCACCGCCACAACCTGGACTGAAACACCTTCGGCGCAACTGACAGTCACCCCGACTACGACTTTGGTCGTAGTCGGGTGATTGGCCTGCGGACTGCGAAATATGACCTTCGATAGGCGCGAACGCCGCGAGCCCGGCCCATAGTAGCGAACATGATCCATACAGATTGGTGGGTCATCCGGGTGACGTGGACCACGTCACGCGGAGGAGTGTGACGTGCAAGGAGAAACGACATGGATCAGGAGCGATTTGACCACTTGGCACGCAGTCTGGTCTCGGGCAGGTCCCGACGTGGACTGCTCCAACAGCTCAACGGTGCCGCAATCGGTGGGATCTTGGTCGCGGTGGGGGCCAGTGAGGCCGGGGCCAAGAAGAAGAAGCGCGGCGGCGGGAAGCGCAAAGGGAAGGCTCAGGCGAAGGCGAAGGTGGGCAAGGTCGCCGTCTGCCACTACGACGCTGACGCGGATACATTTGTCGTGATCAACGTCAGCCAGGACGGGTGGGACAACGGGCACTCCAAGCATGAGCAGGATTTCCTCCCGGGCGATGAGGATGGCTGTTGTCTTGACAGCGAGTGCGCGGGTCTCACTGACCAGTGCAATGTCGGAACCTGCGTCGTCAACGAGCGTGTAGGAGCATGCAAGGCGGTTCCCACACCGGGCGAAACCTGCGACGGTGGGACCTGCAACGACAGTGGCGACTGCGTTGCGGTTTGCAAGGCGAAGACCTGCGCGGAGTTGGGCCGGACGTGCGGCACGGCGCCGGACGACGGTTGCGGCGACCCGCTGGAGTGCGGTCCGGCATCGGTGTGCGGGAGCGACATCAATACCAATTGCTGCGGGGGGAGATGCTGCACGGCGAATGGCATTTCTTGCAGCAGCGATGCCGAATGTTGCAACGGGGATTGCCTTATGTTCCTCGGCTTCGGGACGTGTAACGCATTCACCAACTATGTCTGCGCCCCTTGACCTGACGACGCGATAAGCGAGCGAACGAGGAGACCCGGAGCAGAAGCTCCGGGTCTCCTCGTTCGCCCAATCCGTCGATCGCCTGTTTGATCGTTCCACAAGGGAGACAGGGATACGCGCCCGGCATCAGCGAGCGCCACGGGAGCGGGTAGAGCCCGCGAGACACCGGTCACCCGGCTACGACTTTGGTCATAGCCAGGTGCTTGGGAAGCGGGCAGAGAAATATGGCCTTCGACAGACGCGAATGTCGCACACCCGGTCCATAGTGACAAACAGGATCGATCAGGGTGTTGGATCGTCCGGGTGACGTGGTCCACGTCACGTGGGCGAACCGCACGCAAAAGGAGACTCGACATGGATCAAGAGCAGTTCGACCACATCGCCCGCGGGCTGGCTTCGGGCATCACCCGGCGCGGACTGGTCGGCAATCTCACTGTGGCCGCCATTGGCGGGGTTCTTGTCGCGGTGGGGGCCAATGAGGCAGAAGCCAGGAAGAAGTAGCGGCGCGGCGGCAAGCGCAAGCGACGGCGGAGCCAGTGCACCACGTGCAGCGATACCTGCACGGGCGCCGCGGCAAACAACCCGACCAAGACGCTGTCGTTCACGCCAACTAGCGATCCCAACTTCTGCACCGTCCTCGTGAATCTGACCGGTTTCGCCGGCTGCACGTCGTTCACGGCGGAATATTGGTCAAAGGCCGTCGGGAACTTTGGGAACTTGACTTTGGTCCTGACAGACCTGTCAGGCTCCAGCCAAACCAACCTCGGCTCCTTCGCCAAGAGCGGCGAGCTGGACATCCGGATCAACGGCGTCGTGACGGACTGGACGCCGGTGAGCAGCTAAGGCGCGCACCGCCGAGCGATACATCCGCACACGTGCGCCGAGCGCGCCCTCGGGCACTATGGTCTGGAGGATTCGGAATGGACGGCGAACGGTTCGATGCGGTGTTGGGCGCCCTAGCTTCGGGAACGAGCCGGCGTGGGGCGCTGGGGATGCTGGCCGGCCTGGCCGGCTTGGCCGGCTTGGCTTGAGCGACGTGGCTGCCAGGCGTCGCCAGCGGAACACGAATCACCGCGGCAAGGCGAAGGGCCGCAACAAGACCGCGTCCCGGGGCGACAAGGTCACCATCTGCCACCGGACGGGATCGGAGACGCAACCCTTCCAAGTCATCACGGTCAATGCCAGCGCCGTCCCCGCGCACGAATCCCACGGCGACCTGGTGCGCTGCCCCAACCTGCAAGTCATTGCCGTTGAGACGTGTACGTGCGTCTGCCCGGTTGCGGATATCGTGTGCGAAAACGGTCTTCAGCTCGACCCGGTGACGTGCTCGTGCGTGGGTGGCTCCGTTGCGTGCGACCCTGTGGTGTGCGAGAGCGGAAACGATGCGTGTACAACCTGTCGTTGTCGGAACATGGGCTTCGGCTCGATTTGCGTGTGTGGGACCACCGTGTGCCCAAATGGTGCCTGCGATCCTGAAACGGGCTGTCCGTAACAAGCCATTTGCCGCCTGGGGCGGCATCGCGACCGGCGTGAAGGAGCCCCGGCCTGTTTCCGGTGAGGCTCCTTCACAACCACGAACGTCGGTAGACGCCTGCGTGCGAGGGCTGGTCGCGTCCCGGCCCGCGTTTTGCGTCGTCCGCCGTGAAGCGCAGCACGTCCGCTTCTCCCTGTTCCCAACACCGGTGTCGCCGGTGATACGGCCAGCCGTGGTTGGTACCCCGAGGCTGTTGGCTTCCGGCCCGAGTGGTTTTCGTGCTTCGGGGAGTTCCGCCTGGTGCCGGGCGACGGCGGCGTCTACCTGGCGGAGGAGGCGACGAAAGCGCCCATCACGCCACACCGCTGACGCTCAGGCGAGCTCGGCGGGCGGGACGCAGGCGGTGCCTTTGCTTTCGTTGACATTGACGCACGTGTTCTCGGTGTTGGAGACGCAGACGATGCAGGCCGAGCCCGGTCCATATTCCGGGTTGTCCTGGCAATCCTTGTCCTTCTTGCAAGGATGGCAGTCGCAGGTTCCCTCCGCGCCACAGAATCCGGCCTTGCCCGTGGTCCGGTAACACTCGCCATTGACCCCACAGGGGACCGACTCGGGGCAGGAGCTGTCGTCACGAGTGCAATCACCCTCGTTGTGGGCGGCGCACTTGCTTCGTTTGCCGCTGCCGTTGCAAATGCCGGAGCAGCACTTGGCGTCCTTACCGAAGCACTTGCCGCCGACGTCGACGCAGCCGAACTTGTTCTTCTTCACCTTGTTTTTGCGTTTGCGGGCCGCGCTTACTCCCAAGCCTGGTCCGAGGAGCGTGGTCTGAACCAGGACCGTGGCGGCGAACCCGCGCGCGAGGCGACGGCGGGAGGTGTCGGCGGTCAGCGAACGGGCGAGGTCGTCAAAGCGGCTGGCGTCCATGGAGAATTCCCTAACGAATGACTGCATCAGCGGGCAGTGGCGGCGTCAACGCGCAGTATCTATCACCTGAGGTGAGCGCGGAGAGGCGGGAGCGCTACCCAGAATCCGTGTCATTCTATGGAGAACGGGCGCCGGGTAGACGGCGCGCGGCAGTACGGGCGATTGGTGAGCAACGGAAAGGGGAGATGATGGGCTACGTGAAGCCGACATCCGCCCAGGACATCGAGCCAGCGACGATTGAAACGCTGGCGCGCTTGCTCGGGGTACAGGTCTCGCCTGAGGACGCCGCGACTGTGGCCGCCAATGTGCGGGATCAACTCGCTTCCATCCAATCGCTCGAAGATCTTGACCTGACCGACATTGCCCCCACGCTAGAATTCGACCCGCGCTGGGGGTCGTAAGATGGCCGCACTGACCACGCTCTCCATCACCGAGGCGGGCGATCTGCTGCGGCGGCGAGTTGTCTCTGCCGTCGACCTCACGGAGGCGACGCTGCAGCGAATTGAAGAGACGGAGCCAGTCGTCCATGCCTACGCGCTGGTTCTGGCCGAGCGGGCGCGACGAGCGGCGTACCACGCCGATCGTGAGGCGGCTCACGGGCGCTGGCGAGGCCCGCTTCATGGCATCCCGATCGCGGTCAAAGACATCTGTTACATACGCGATTTGCCGAATGAGGCAGGCTCTCGTGTGCTGGCCGGTTTTGTCCCTGGGTACAACGCCACGGTGGTCCAGCGCCTGGAAGACGCGGGCGCTGTCATCGTCGGCAAAACCGTGACGCACGAGTTCGCCTACGGCGTCAACACGCCACCGACGCGCACGCCGTGGAATCTGGAGTGCTACCCCGGCGGCTCGAGCGCTGGGTCTGGTGTTGCGGTCACGATCGGCTCGGCATTCGCGGCCATCGGGACTGACACCGGCGGCTCGATCCGGGTTCCGGCCGCGATCAACGGGATCGTCGGGCTCAAACCGACCTACGGCCGGGTCAGCCGCCACGGTGTCGTCCCGCTGGGGACCTCCCTCGATCACGTGGGCCCGCTCACGCGCACGGTGGAAGACTGCGCGATCGTCCTGCACGCCATTGCCGGACATGATGCCGCGGACGGCGGGAGTCTGAACGAGCCGGTTCCCGACTATCGGACCGATCTGGAGGCCGGAGTCCAGGGTCTTGTGATTGGCGTTGAGCGCGCGCACTTCTTCTATGAAGGTGTGACCGGGGAAGTCCGGAGCGCAGTCGAGGCGGTGTTGGACGAGCTGAGAGGGCTTGGTGCCACCATTGTCGACGTCGATCTGCCCGAGTTGGCGTGGTCGCCCGAGGTGCTGATGACGATCCTGGCGCCCGAGGCGAGCACGGTGCATCGCCGGTGGCTGCGCGAACGGCCCGATGACTATGATCCCGCTACGCGGCGCTCCCTGGAGATGGGCGAGTTCGTCCCGGCGACGCACTACTTGCTGGCGCAGCGGGCTCGCGAGGTGCTGCGGCAGCGCATGGCGAACCTCTTCGCGGCGCACCGGCTCGACGCGCTGCTCTCCCCGACCATGCCCACGACCACCATGCCGCTTGAGGAACGGTTTTCCGATCGGGAGGATTACCCTGGAGAGTCTCCGTCGCTCTCGTCCGTTCACCACACCTTCTCGGCCAATCTCACGGGACAGCCGGCGCTTAGCGTGCCGTGCGGGTTCTCCGGAAACGGCTTGCCGATCGGGTTCCAGCTTCTAGGGCGGCCATTCGGTGAGGCGACGCTCTTTCGCATCGCCCGCGCCTATGAGCGGGAGCATGACTGGGCGACCACGAGGCCGGATGTCTAACCTTGCAATTGACACGCGACTGACCCCTTGCTACTGTGCCGCCATGGCACATCCCGAATAACAGATCGTCTGAAGTCCGGCAGCCGCAAAGGGGAAATTCCATGGTCATCGAGCACAAGCCCCCCGTGCAGTTGGTAAGTCAAGAAGCGTCCGGATTGACCCGACGCGACATGCTGAAGGTGGCCGGGCTCACCCTGGCGGCTTCGACGGCGCCGGCCCTCTCGCCGTTCACGCCGATGGCTTCAGCACAGGAAGTTCCCCAGGGCGGGACGGTTGTCGTCGGTCTGGTGGCCGAACCCACATCACTGGATCCCGGTGATCTCACCGATATCAACTCGATGCGGCTTGTCCGCAATATCTACGACGGTCTGACCGGGTTCGAGCCCGAAACGTTCACGATCAAGCCGCTGCTCGCCGAATCCTGGGAAGTATCCGAGGACGGACTGACCTACGACTTCAAGCTGCGTGAAGGCGTGACGTTTCACGACGGCACGCCGTTCAACGCGGATGCCGTGAAGTTCGCCTTCGACCGGATGCTCGATCCGGAGCATCCGTACCACGACACGGGTCCCTTCCCGTTTGCGTCCTTCTACTATGGGGCGATCGACACCATCGAGGTCGTCGATGAGTTCAACGCCAGATTCAACCTGAAGCAGCCCTACGCGCCCCTGCTGAACACGCTCGCCGTGGCCTGTGGATTCATCCCCAGCCCGGAGGCGGTCATGGCCTTCGGCCAGGACTACAACCAGAATCCGGTCGGGACGGGCCCCTTCAAGTTCGTCAGTTGGGAGCACAATCAGCGCGTGACGCTGGAAGGGAACCCCGACTACTTCGAGGGCGCGCCCGCGCTGGCAAACCTGGTCTTCCGGCCGATCGTCGAGGAGCAAACGCGCTTCACCGAGCTGCTCTCCGGCGGCGTCAACTTCATCGTCGATGTTCCACCGGACAACATTGCTCAACTCAAGGAAGATCCGAGCTTCACGTTCATGGAGCAGCCCGGCCCGCACATCTGGTGGGTGACGATCAATACCCAGATGGAGCCATTCGACGACGTCAGGGTGCGTCAGGCGATCAATTACGCCGTCAACAAGGAGGCGATCGTCACCCAGATCTTGCAGGGTACCGGCGACGTGGCGCACACGGTCGTTCCTCCAGCCATCGAGTGGGCCTACAATCCGGACGCGCTGAGCTACCCGTACGACCCGGAGAAGGCCAAAGAGCTCCTCGCGGAGGCGGGATACCCGGACGGGTTTGAAACCACCTTCTGGGTGACGGAGTCCGGCTCAGGCATGCAGTCGCCGCGGACCATGGCCGAGGCGATTCAGGCAGACCTGCAGGCCGTTGGCATCACGACCACCATCGAAGTGGCTGAATGGGGCGCCTATCTCTCCTTGTACAACGCCGGCATGGGCGACAAGGCGGGTCTGGCCGAAATGTCGTGGATGTTCGATACCGGCGACCCGCATACGGTGCTGCCACTCAACTTCAGTTCGGACGGATACCCGCCGGACGGTTTCAACACCGGGCTCTATATCAACGAGCGGGTCGACCAGCTCATGAACGAGGCGGCGGTGTCGATGGACCAGGAGGAGCGAGGCGAACTCTACAAGGAGGTGCAACAGATCACCTCCGAAGAGGCGCCGTGGATTTTCATCGACTACGCCAAGCAGAACGCGGCGATGGCCGCCAATGTCAAGGGTTTCCTGTTGAGCCCGTCATTCCTGCTCAGCTTCAAGGACACCTACGTCGAGGAGTAATCGCGGTTCCCGGGCGATGACGCTCGGGCTTGCCGACGTCCGCCCCGGGCAGAACAGCGCCGCGGCCGGTCTGCCCGGGACGGTAAGGACTTCAACTCGCCACGAGCGATGATGGACCGGAATCGCCGGTCATAACACGAGGATCCAGGCGCCTTGGGCGGATATTTGCTGCGGCGGCTTCTCTCCCTCATTCCGGTGGTGTTCGGCGTCACGGTGCTCGTTTTCCTGATCATCCATTTGACCCCTGGCGATCCCGCCAGGATCATGCTGGGCGCGGCCGGGCGGCCGGAAGACGTCGAGAATCTCCGGCACGAGCTCGGTCTGGATCAGCCGATCTACGTGCAGTACGGACGATGGATCGAGCGGGCTGCCCACGGCGACCTGGGACGATCGATCGCGCTGCGGCGGCCAGTGCTGGACGAGGTCGTGGCGCGCTTCAAGAACACCTTGCTGTTATCGACCGCCGCGATGCTCGTGTCGTTTCCCCTGGGGATCGCGATTGGGGTGGTGTCGGCGGTTCGACGAGGAACCTTGCTCGACCGTGTCGCGATTCTTCTG
Source organism: uncultured Chloroflexia bacterium (assembly GCA_963762985.1). Lineage (GTDB taxonomy): Bacteria > Chloroflexota > Chloroflexia > Thermomicrobiales > UBA6265 > JACCXM01. Next base: position 109,445 of record CAVXMK010000014.1, on the reverse strand, counting down.
GCGACGTTTGGCCTGAGTCTGCCCTCATTCTGGTTCGGCATGGTCCTGATCATGATTTTCACGGTGGAGTTACGGTGGTTACCCGGGACTGGAATGACGTCGCCCATCGGGGGCGGGGGTATCGCTGACATCGCGAAACACATGGTGCTCCCGACCCTCGCCCTGAGTGTCATTCCGCTGGCCGTGATCGCCCGCTATACCCGATCGGCGATGCTCGAGGTCGTGTCTCAGGATTTCGTCACGACGGCCCGGGCCAAGGGGGTCTCGGAGCGACGTGTCATTCTGCATCATGTGTTTCGCAATACCCTGGTGCTCATCGTGACTATGCTCGGCTTGCAGGTCGGGTTCCTCATGGCGGGAGCGGTCTATGTCGAGAACGTCTTTTCCTGGCCGGGGATCGGCCAATTGCTGGTCGACGCGATCCTGAAGCGCGATTTTCCCCTGGTCCAGGGTGGTGTCTTGCTGGTGGCGCTTTCCTATGTTGGCATCAACTTGCTGACGGATCTGGTCTACGCGTATCTCGACCCGCGCATTCGCCTGTCATGAGGTCCATCATGGCAGGGGAAGGGTAGCGGCCATGGCGCAAGCACTCCGGATTGGCGGGCGCGCGACGTCCAGCCAGGCAGCGCTGGCTCTCTCCGCTGTCCGGCCACCCCGGCAACCGCTGTGGCGTCGCTTCCTGAAAACCGACCCCGTGGCGGTGAGTGCGCTGGCCGTGGTGCTGCTGATTGCCTTGGTCGCGCTGGCCGCCCCATTCTTGCCAATCGCCAATCCGGATGCAACCAACCTGAGCGCTCGGCTCATGCCCCCATTCCAGGTCGGCCACGTTCTGGGGACGGATCAACTGGGGCGAGATCTTCTCTCCCGCATTATCTGGGGAGCGCGGGTGTCGCTGACTATCGGGTTCTTCGCGGCGTTGATCGCCAGCACCGTGGGAGCGGTAACGGGCATCGTCGGCGGCTTCCTGGGCGGCAAGGTGGATCATCTGCTGATGCGAATCATCGACGTGATCTTGGCATTCCCCTACGTGCTGCTCGCCATCGCGCTGGTCGCGGCGCTCGGTCCCGGTCTCTTCAACGCGATGATCGCCATCGCCGTGGTCAACATTGCGTTCTATGCTCGCAATATCCGGGGCAGCGTGCTCTCGATCCGCAATCAGGGCTATGTCGACGCGGCGCGGGCCTCGGGTGGGTCGAATAGCCACATTCTCATTCGCCACGTGCTACCGAACGTCGTGGCGCCGCTGCTGGTGCTGATTTCGATGAATGTCGGCTGGATGATTACCGAGACGGCGGGTCTCTCCTTCCTCGGTCTTGGCGCCCAACCGCCCCAGGCCGACTGGGGTTCGATGCTGGCTGACGGCCGGGATTTCATTACCGTTGCCTACCACGTCGCCACCATCCCGGGGATCGCGATTCTGATCCTGGTCCTGACCCTCAACATCATTGGCGACGCGATGCGCGATTTGCTCGATCCGCGGATGCGCGCACGTTAGAGCGCCATGCACAGGTTGTGTCATGCTGCAAGTGAACGGAGTGAAGCATCTCGGCCGCAGGCCGCGTCCGTGCGCGGAGGCCGAGATTCTTCGGCTTCGCCTTCAGAATGACACGGTATGGACGACGCCGCTGTAGCCGCGGGCGCGTCGGATTTCGCTCGTGTCTGGCGGTTGGGCAGTGGACAGGGGGCTTCGCTCGATGACCAGCGCCGACGAAATCTGCCGGATGGAGGCGGTTTCACTGACCCGCCGCATTCGGCAACACGAGCTGTCTCCCACCGAGGTCGTTGACGCGGTCCTGGATCGCATGGAGCGACTCAACCCACTCCTGAACGCCTTCTGCACACCCACCCCCGATCTCGCGCGATTGGACGCGCAACGCATCGAAGCCGCCATCCTCGCAGGCGAGGACGCCGGTCCCCTGGCCGGTGTGCCCGTGGCGATCAAGGATCTGGTGATGACGAAGGGCATCCGGACTGTCTCCGGATGCTGGGCGTATGCGGATTTCGTCCCCGACGAAGACGATATCGTCGTCGAGCGTCTCAAGCGTGCTGGCGCGATTGTGCTGGGCAAGACCAACGTCTCAGAGCTTGGCTATAGCGGCCTGGGAGGGAATCCGGTATTCGGCGAGACGCGCAACCCCTGGAACACGGCCCTGACATCGGGCGGCTCCAGCGCGGGATCCGCGGCCGCCGTGGCGGCCGGGATCGGCCCGTTCGCGATCGGCAGCGACGGGGGAGGATCGGTTCGCATCCCGAGCAGTTTCTGCGGTCTCTACGGTTTCAAGGCGTCGTTCGGGCGGGTGCCACTCTATCCCGGCTGCCGTGACGAGCGATTCCCGGGCGTGTCGAGCTGGGAGTCGATCGAGCACATCGGTCCGATCAGCCGCACCGTCGCCGACAGCGCCTTGATGCTCTCCGTCATCGCCGGCCCGGATGACCGCGATCGCCACAGCCGGCCCGGCCCGGGTCCAGACTGGATGGCCGCGACCCGTGGAGACATCGCGGGGCTTCGTGTCGCCTACAGTCCTGACTGGGGATATGCGGCGGTCGACCCGGAGGTGCGGGCGGTGGTCGACCGGGCCGTCGAAGTCTTCGAGCGCGATCTCGGGTGTTCGGTTGAATTGGCGAACCCGGGATTTGAGAACCCGGGCGGCGCTTTCCGCACTATCATCGCGCTGGAGAGCGATCTGACCGGGATGCGCCAGCTCGCGAGCCAGCTCGGGGAGCGGATGACGCCGAGTCTGCGCCAGTTCCTCGATCGTGAGTGGACCGCCGAGGAGTTCACCGGCGCGGTGAAGACGCGCAAAGCCGTGACCAACATCATGTGGAAATTCATGCGCCAGTACGACCTGCTTCTCACCCCCACCTTGGCTGTGCCCGCGTTCGCCACGGGAAGCAGTGGTCCCGCCAGGATCGACGGACGCGAGGTCGGGCCCACGGACTGGTCCCCGTTCACCTTCCCCATGAACCTGACCGGTCAGCCCGCCGCGAGTATCCCGGCCGGATGGACCGCGGAAGGCTTGCCCGTGGGATTGCAGATCGTCGGCGGGCATCTCGCCGACGAGACCGTGTTGCGAGCCTCCGCGGCGTTTGAGTCAGCAGCGCCCTGGGCCGGCAAATGGCCAGAAATTCGCCCAGCCTCACAGTGAGATGACCGGGCGGTCGTCACCGGATCGTGTTTTCGGTTCGCTCCACGATCGTCGTCTCCGCAAACTCCGCTCCGGGGAAGACGACTAGCACGTGCAGCGATACACAATACGCCGCTCGTGACCCTGCGCTGGACGGATCGGGACGAAACCGAGCCAGTCGCGTTGGCGGCGGACTGAGTAAACTTGCGAACAGTGAACCGCCCCGGCCGCTTCAACGGCCGGGGCGGATGGCGCACGCTGATAAGGAGCGAGCGCGGTGACCAGTGTAGCGAAGCCCACGATTTTTGACGTTGTGGATGGCGCGTGGTTTCAGGACATCTGCCGCCTTTGTCAGAAGCCGATTCGTTTTGGCTGGGCCCCACGTCCAGGGGAACCTCACTCCACTTGGACGCCCCAATTGCTGTTCTGGCGTCTCTGCCGAGACTGTGTCATTGGCGCCGCCGCCGCAGACGTGGGACCGCGATCGGACACCCTCGACGCCCTGCGCCGCCACTACCGCCGCATAGAGTCGGTGTGGCACTTCGCCGGGTTTGGCGACCCTGGCGAAGGGACAAGCCCTCTCCTTTGGGCAAAGCAACAGGTCGTGCGGCAGGCGCTGCGCGTGGGCCGGGAGACACCAACCCTCAGGCTTACTCGCTGGTATCCACCCAGGCAGCACAAGGGGCAGAACGACCCCTACCTAGAGTTGTTCCAGATCACGGGGAGGTTGCCTGTCGCGTCTATATCGGCCGTGTCCTACCAAGATTTCTCGGGCTACCAGCGATTCGCCTTAGCCGAGCGCGAGGTAGCTGGGCAACGAGAGGTCTGCGCAACGGTCAAGATCGCGATCAACGCTTGCTACCCTCCGGCGGACCCGACAAGGGTTCACTGGCGCTGGGATCCCTGGATGCCAAACGAAGAGACCGAACCAGTCATCCATCGGTTCGGCTACTGCTCGAATGAGAACCTCGCGCTCCTCGTCTCTCATGCTGCCAGGATCTATTACAAGGCTGGACGGTCCGGCCGGACGCGAGATGAGACGAAGCGCTATCCCCCTGGCACCGAGACTGCGTTCCTTCAGGACGTGAAATCGGTCATCGCGAAGCGCGAAGACGACGGCCTCACCCTTACTAAGGTCGAGATGCTGGCTGACGACATGGCGATGAGCAAATCAGCGCTGTACGAGATGTTCAAAAGGGCTCCAGAAGCCCACGATCTCTACCATGAGCATAGGCGGAGAACGCCCCGCCACAATCGGCGCCGCTCGTGAATTCTCTGGACATTTCTGGACCATAGACAACGCGCCAGCCCGTAGGCTCTTCCCCAGAGGAGGTGGCCATGACGCGGCTGTATGTCCCTCTCAGCGATCGGGAATTCGAGGCACTACGGCGCCTTGCGTACGTTGAGAAGCGCCGACCACAAGACCAGGCGAGTTTCCTGCTCGGGCAGGCGCTAGTGGTCAGGTCGAGCGAAAGCGAAACCGACAGCGACCCCCCCGCGCGCGACCAAGCCCCGCATTCCCAACGTTCACCCCGGGAGGCCGACCGTGTCCCGGCCTGACTCCGCCGTGTTCCCACCAGAGGCCCGAGAGGCAAGCTGGCGCCTGTTGTGGCAGCGGCTCCTGGCTGAGCCGCCACCCCATCCCGAGCCCGAAACCGAACCAACGGCAGACGCCGCAGAGGACGAAGAATCCACCGCCTAGAGACGGCGATCGCCCGGCCCCCTCTGGACGGCGAAATCTGGAGGGCACGGTCGACGCCGAATGGAGATCGAACGTGAGCATACCCCAAGTCAACCAACCAACGGTCAAAATCAGCGCCCTGGAACCCGGCGAGACCGTGCGGGTGTGCCTGAAGTCTGGCGACCCGGAACACGACGACGAAGAATGGCTCGGCCGCATCGAGGCCATCGATCTGGTCGGGCTCCGTGTCCGGTGCGAGAAGGTCAAGTCATTGAGACACGTGTATTCCGAGCCCGGCGTGACGTTCTGGCCGTGGCTCGTGATCGCCGGCGTCGAGGTGGTGGAGGCGGGCCAATGAGCGACCAACCCACCTGCCGGCTCAAAGCCAGCCCGATCGTCACGACCGTGGCGGCCGCGATCCGCTTCGCGCCCGGCGGCAAGCGGTCGCTGGCGCCGCGGCCGTTTCTGAAGGTGGCGGCGTGAGCGCGGCAGGCGCGGTCTATGAGGCCGCACGCGCCGCGCACGAGGCTGGCCTGTGCGTCGTGCCGCCGAAAGAGGATGGCACCAAGGCGCCGGACGTCGATTCTTGGACCGCCTATCAAAAGACCCGCTCGACGCAGGAAGAAATCGACGCCTGGTACGCCAATGGCCATCGTTCTGGCCTGGCCAATATCACCGGCGCCGTCTCCGGAAATCAGGAGGTCATCGACTTCGATTGCCTCGCGACCTATCACGACTTCATCGAGGCAGCCCGCGCGGCCGGCCTCGGCGATCGCGTCGATCGCAATCGAAGCCGGCGACCTGCAAGAGACCCCGGGCGGGGGCCGCCATTGGTCGTACCGCTGCGACGATATCGCGGGGAATGCGAAGCTGGCGCGGCGGCTGAAGCGCCCCGAGGAAATGCGCGACGAGCACGATACCGTTGCCACGCTGATCGAGACCAAGGGCGAGGGCGGCTTCATCATCATTCCGCCGAGCAACGGGCGGGTGCATCCTTCCGGCAGGCCGTACCGGCAGCTTCGGGGCGGCGTCGACAGCATCGCCCGCATCACGCCCGCCGAGCGCGCCGAACTGCACGCCCTGGCCCGCGGCTTCGACGCGATGCCAAAGGCGCCGCCGCGCGAGGAGCGGGCGGAGTCCGCCGCGAGCGGGAGCCGGCCAGGCGACGACTACAACCGCCGCGGCGACGTGGCGGCGCTGCTGGAAGCGCACGGCTGGACGCTCGTGTACGAGCGGAACGGCGTGGCCCACTGGCGCCGTCCCGGCAAGGACCGGGGGTCAGCGCCACGTTCGGTTATGACGGAACGCGCTACTTCTACTGCTTCTCGACGTCGACCGGATTTGAGGCCGAGCGCGCCTATTCGCCGTTCGCTGTCTACGCCAAGTTGGAGCATGGCGACGACTTCGCGGCCGCGGCCCAAGCGCTCACCGCGCAAGGGTACGGCGCTCCCAAGACGACGATTCACCGCTCAGCAATGGTCGGGCAGGCGACCATTGCCGCACCGGCCTTCCCGATCGACGTGTTTCCCGAGCGGGTGCGGGTCTATGTGGAGGCAGCCGCCAGGAGCCTGAGCGTGCCCCCCGAAATGGTCGGCGTGCCGCTGCTGGGATTGGCCGGCGCCCTGATCGGCGACCGACTCTTCCTCGTGCTCAAGAACAGTTGGCGCGAGTACGCGACGCTCTACCTCGCCATCGTGGCCCGGCCGGGATCGGCCAAGTCGCCATCGCTCAACCACGCCAAATGGCCGCTCGACGCCCTACAGAAAGCCGCGCACGATCGGTACACCGAGCGCCTCACGGACTACGAAGACAAGCGCGAGGCCTGGAAGGGCGTCGGCCAGAAACTTGGCGAGCCGGAGCCGGAGAAACCGCGGCTCCGGCATTACTTCTCTACCGATTTGACCGTCGAGGCTCTGGCCGGCATGTTGGCCGGCGCACCGGGCGTTGCCGTCATCCGTGACGAAATCTCCGGCTGGGTGTCTGCCATGGATCAGTACAAGGGCGGCAAGGGCTCGGACCGGCAGCAGTACCTGTCGCTTTGGTCCGCGCAAACGCTGAAGGTCGATCGCAAGGGCGGGGGATCGCTCTTTGTCCCGGAGCCGGTTGTCTGCGTCGTGGGCGGCATCCAGCCCGATCTCGTCGGGATGCTGCACGACGCGGCACAGCGGCGGGATGGGTTTGTCGAACGCCTGCTGCCAACGGTCCCCGAAGTGGGCCCAGCGCGATGGACGGACGACGCTCCCAGCACCGAGCAATATCGCGATGTGCTGGCCGTCTTCGAGGCTCTCGATACGTTGGAGTACCCGCGGACGGATGCGGACCCCGGTCTCGCTGGTGGGCATGGCGTGAACCTGAGCAACGAGGCACGGGCGGTATTCGTCTCGTGGGTCAACGAGAACGCGGATCTGGTCGGCGCCGCCGAGGGATTGGCCGAGGGGTTCTACAGCAAACTCCCGGCGCACGTGGCGCGGTTCGCGCTGATTCTGCACGCGCTCTGGCATCCCGACGATCCGCGGCGCATGGTCGAGGTCGAGCGCATGCGTGACGCGATCGAGTTGGGGGAGTTCTTCCGCGCCCACATCGGACGATTCCTGGCCCTGCTCAACGCGGCCACGCCAGCAGGGTCGGCCGGACTCCATGCCCGGATACTGCGAATACTGCGAACCGCGCATCAGGAAGACCCGTCGGGATGGGCTAGCCGCTCCGACATCTACCGCAAACTCCGCACCGTCACGCCCGACGAACTCACCGCCGCGGTCGACGCCCTTGCCGACGCCGGCACGGTTGAGCGCCGCATTGACCCCGGGAAGACCAAACCGAAAGAGCAATACCGGCTTCGCATTTCGCAGTATTCGCAGTATTCGGGCGCTTCCGGGTCCACGACGCCGCGAAACGGCTCGGAGAGCGGAGAAAGTGCGAATACTGCGAAATGCGAATCCCCTAGTAGTGATGAGTGGACGGGCGGCGAGGAGGGTTTCCTGTGAACGCCGCGGCGCTGCTGGCGGCACTCGAAGTGGTCGGCGTCCGCCTCTCCCTGGCAGGCGATAGCCTGCACTACCACACCCGGCCCGGCGTCAGCATTAGTGTCTACCAGGAGCGGATCACGGCGAACAAGCCGGCGCTGCTGACCGTGCTGGCCCTGCAAGACCGGATCGTGGCCACCGCGACGGCTCCACCGGACCAATTCAACCGAGACGAGTACGACCGCCTGTGGCGCGAGTGGTACGCGACGGAGAGAAAACCATGACCGCCCTGATCACCACCTGCCGCGGCTGCGGTCGCGCGTTCCAACCCGACCGACAGTCCATCCTGCGCGGCGAGTGGAAGACCTGCCCCGGATGCCGACCAACCGCCGCCCCGCCGCCCGACGATGCCGGGGGTCGCTGCGTGCGCTGTGGAACGCCGCTGCCCGCGCACCGGCGCGGGATGTGTTCGGCGTGTGCGCGGGGAGCGCCGGCCCTATGAGCAAGCGGACCCGAAGAGCAGAAGGAGGCTGAGATGCCCTTCATGGCCCGAACCATCGCCCCGGACGGCACGCACCGCCCGTCTGGACGGCGCTCATCGTCGCGGGGCAGATTCGACGACTTCGACCGTGGGTTCGATTCCGACCGCGAGTTCACGGCGGACGATTTCATGGAGGAAGCGGGGGGCAACCGGCGCAAGGCCGAGTTCATGGCCCGTGTCGCCAACAAGCGGCGACGGCGGCGCGGCGGCGACCAGATGGAGACTAGCGGATTCTGGCCGGGGGTCCCGTTCCAGCGACCACCTTCGCCAATCCGGGAGCATGTCCTGGCCGCGATTGCCGAGAGCCGGGCGGCAGGCGCCTCCACAGGACGACCACGGCGATGACCAGTGGGGTGATGGCGAACGACGCCCAAGCGCCGAAGAGCCACGTTGACACGGACAGGACGAGCAGCGTCCCGCCCACCCACAACACTGCGCGCACGCCAGACCGGATGGAGGTGTCCCATCGGTGGCCCCGCATCATGCGGAATGACGCCACGCCGGCGACCAGAATCACTGCCATTCCAAACGCCGGGGGTAGGTCGAAGATAACGTCCATGCCGCGCCTCCTATCTGATGGCAGCATGATACTGCTAGCGACGACAGTTCCGACAACGGCGCCGCCGGAGACCGACCGATGACCTTGCGCCGCGATGCCAATATCTCCCCTTGCACGCCACAGGAGGCACCTGCCCCCACCGTCCGCGCCGAGTCCGCACCGCCGGAGGAAGAGCCGGAGGCGTGGTTTGCCCGCGAGGACCTCCTTGGCTTCGTGCGCGAGGAAGCCACCCTGATTGACCCCGTCCACAGCCACATCTACCGCGCCGCGTCCCCCCGGCGCATCCGGGACGCCGGCTGGACCGCGCATGACTTCATGGCGGTCCACGCGGAGCTGCATCGCCGCACGGGCCGCGGCGCGAGGTCGGGAAAGCGCCAGCACGCCGCCGATGTCCGCCGCCTGTTGAACTCTGCCAATGACGCCGACCTCGTGCTGGCCCAGGCCCTCCTGCTCGTCGCGATCGGCACGCTCCCCCCCGATGCCCCCCGGCGCGACGACTAGGGCGTGTCTGCAAACCCTGTGACGCTCTACGCTTCATTACATGGAGACGAGCGAGTTGAGCGAGGCGCAGTGGGACCGGCTTCGCCCGCTGCTGCCCCCGCAAAGACCCCGTACCGGTCGTCCCGCCAACGACCATCGGACGGTTATCAACGGCTTCCTCTGGATCTTGCGCACGGGGAGTCCCTGGCGCGCCTTGTCCGAGCGCTACGGCTCGTGGAAGACGGTCTCCAGCCGCTTCTACCGCTGGCAACGGGCCGGCATGTGGGCCGGTATCTTGGCCGAGTTGCAGCGACAGGCCGACGCGAAGGGTGATGTTGACTGGAGCCTGCACGTCGTCGACAGCACGGTGGTGCGAGCGCACCAGCACGCGGCTGGGGCCAAAGGGGGGATCCGGCTGCTGAAGCACTGGGACGCAGCCGTGGTGGGTACAGCACGAAAGTGCACGTCCGCGTTGAGCGAGGTGGCAAACCACTCGTCTTCCTGTTGACTGGTGGCGAACGGCACGAGCAGCCGGTGCTACCGCAGCTGATGGAGGATGGGATGGTTACGCGAGCAGGGCGAGGACGTCCGCGCGTGCGGCCAGATGCGGTTGCCGGCGATAAGGGCTACAGCAGCCCGACAGTGCGCCACTACCTGAAACGTCGTGGGATCGGAGCCGTCATCCCAACGACGAGCGATGAAGTCCCAGACCCGGGCTTCGATCACGTCGCGTATCGGGAGCGCAACGTCGTGGAGCGGCTGATCAACCGCCTCAAGCAGCATCGCCGCATCGCCACACGCTCTGCGAAGCGCGCAGCCAACTACCTCGCCATGCTGACCGTCACCTGCATCCTACTCTGGCTGTAGTTGGTCGACCTCCCGAGTAGCGCCGAGAGGGCTGAGCGTGGCGGGCATCGGGATGTTGGTGGCTACCGTGTCACTTCGCGCGGAACCGGCAAACGGCGTGCCGTTCGCGGACCCGTTCAACCCTGCGCTGACCACCGCCTCCTCGCTCCCGCGCTGAATCAGCCGCTCCTGCGGCTGTCGGTTGACCAGGAGTTGCAGGAGATCCGGCCGGGAGTAATGGCCGCCGACGTCGCAGGCGACTTTCGCGGCGTAGACGGCTTCGAGGGTGACAGTCGCCGTCAAAATCGTCTCGCCCCGGGCTGGGCCGGCGATCACCTCACCGCGCGGATCGATGATGTAGCTGTCGCCGGTGTATTCGAAGGTCGCCAACTCGCGGTACCGTTCCGGGTAGTCCTCGAGCGCGCGCAGCCCGGCCGCGAGGATCACGTAGCTGCCCGCTTGTGAGGCGAAGGCTCGCGACAAGAGGAGTTGGCGGGTCGACATCGGGTTTGGACTGGGCCGAGCCTGCTCGAGCTCCTGGCCCGGCCAAGCCGCCACGTGGATCTGCGTGCCCTGAGCCATCAGAGCGTAGCCGGGCAGCACCGTGTTGTGCTCCCAGCAGTTCAGCCCGCTGATGCGGCCATAGGGCCGCTCGTGGACGACGAGCCCCGAGGCGTCCCCCTCGCCCCAGACCGCCCGTTCTTTGGCCGTCGGCTTGAGCTTGCGGTGGCGGCCGAGGATCGTTCCCTCACGGCTGATGAACAGCAGCGTGCAGTAGACCGTCCCTTTGGTGCGGGCATCGAGCTCGGCGATGCCGATGACGACGTCGATCCCAGCGCGTTTCGCGGCGGCGCAGAGCCGGTCGGTCGTGGGACTCGGGATCTCCACGGCAGTGGCAAGAGACTCGGCGGCTGCCTGCCACCAGAGCGCCGAACGCGAATTGTCCCAGGCGAACGCCGGATAGCCCGGGAGCCAGCACTCGCCGAAGGCGGCGAGGTCGGCCCCGGCGTGGCCCGCGTCTGCGATCAGCCGGCAGGCCTTATCGGTCGAGGCCTCACGGTCGAAGTAGACGGGCGCGGCTTGCACCGCGGCGAGGGTGAACGCGGGGTAGGTGGTCATGGTGGGCCTTTCCGTTTCCGCTGCGACTGTCAGGACACCGCTACCCTACGCCTTTCTTGCGGACTGTCAATCCTCAGTTTGCTCAAAACGACCTCACCCCAGTCACCCGCCGCGGCAAGGCGGCTCGCTGCCATCCACTTTGCAGACACGCCCTAGTCCGCTCGCGGACGCGCCCGTGGTGTGACGCTGCTTCCTCCCCCGCCCTCGCGCCCGCGCCCGCGCGCCCGCGCCCGCGCGCGTAGGGGGCCGCCCGGAAAAGTTGGCACGCGATTTCGTCACCACCCCGCGCCGCAACGCGGAAACCGAGACTTGCCGCTCGCCACAAGGCGACCATAAATTGTCACGGCGCCGCGCCGCCGCGCCGAATCCGGGGCTCCGCGAGGGCACGTTGTCACGCAATGAGACACTTCGCCGCGCGAGCCTCAGAAGGTCCCAGGGACTCCGCACCCCAACACATACCCAAACAGACAACCGAATAATCTCACAACCACCTGACCTGCCAACCAGACGACCCAACGAACCATCAACTCTATCCATCATCACCTTCATCACCATACGCCCACTATCCTTCCTCTCTCTCTCGACCATCCTTCTCTTGGCGCCCTGCTCCTGTTTTGCGCCTGCCCGCTTCCCCGCTTCCCCTGTTGGCCGCCCCCGCCCGTGCCCCTGCGTATCCGTGCCTGGGTGCGCCCTTGCCGGTCTCTGCGTCCGAGCCCGCCCGGCTCCGCACCCCCCCTGTGTGTCCGTGCCACCCACGAAGGCGGGCGCTGATGCCCCAGGCCGCAGGCGGCCGGATTCCGGCGTGCGTGCGGGCGGCCCGAACCTTGCGATGGCGTCGATAACGTGCCGTGCTGCCACTTAGAGGGTCCGCCATGCCGCCTACTGATGGAAACGCAGCCGCGGATCGGGGCGGCCACCTCGCCCAGCACAAACACGACCTGACGGGCGCGTTGACCACGATTTCCGGCCGCGCCCAGCTCCTGGCTCGGGGGGTGCAGCGCTCGTCGACGTTGGCCGACGACGAGCGGGCTCGGATGCTCGCCGGGCTCGCCGCCATCGTGGCGGAAGTAACGGCCGGCGTGGCCATCCTCAACGCCATGTCGTACGATCACCTGAACGAGGGCGAGGCGGACCCGTGACGTCCCGGCGCACGGTTACGACGGCTTGGCCAGCATCCAGGGGTCGTCGGCGGAAGCGTCGAGTCCACGCCGGATCTCCGTGAGCAGGTCGTCGATGTTGAAGGGCTTGAGCACCACGCCGACGCTCTTCTCCGTCAACTGCGCCCCCAGTTCCTTGACCGTGCTCGCCGCGGCCGTGCAGACGACGACCGGCAGCTTCTCGGTGTCGCGCTGCAGGCGCAACGCCTGCAAGAACTGCCAGCCCAGCAGCTCGCCCCCGATCAGGAAGTCGAGCACCACGAGGTCGGGCTTGACCTCGCGGACACGAGCCAGTTGGCCCTCGATGCCGCTCGGGTCAAACGTCTCCAGCGTGGCGCGGTAGCCCTCCTCCTCGAGCAGTTCTCGGAGCAGGCTCAGCAGGGTTGCCTCGTCGTTGATGACGAAGATGTGCTTCGGCTCTTGGGCCTTGGCCATGGTCGGTGCCTCCCTTCCCTCGACAGCGCGGCATCGCCCACCTCCGCTCGTGCTCCGGAAGGGAGGACGAACGCCCAAGGATCCCCGTAGACGCCCCTCGATGCCGCGGCCCGGACAGAACGGTTGACCGGCGCAGGATACCCGATCTCCGGCATCCCCGCCTGCGTCGCCCATCGACGTCTCAGGGTGCCGGGAGCCCTGCCGCCGCATGCCTGGCGCGGCTCGGCGGGTCCCGTGACGCCGGACTGCGCTGCGGGGCGCGGCCCGGACGTCCGGCCGCGGCAACCCGCCTAGGCGCGCGTCGATGCGGACGGTGAAGGGGCGGCTAGGTAAGCGCACGCAGAAGTCGGCGTGGCAGCGCAGGCGCCCGCCGGCCGGGGTCAAGGATGTCGGGCGCTCCCGCAGTTCGCCAGGCGAGAGCCGGCGGCCCGTGGTTTAGCAACGCCCGGCGCCGGCGTCCCAGGGCGCGCAGCCTTCGTTACAGAGTCGGCCACGGCGAACAGCAATCGCCCCGGGGCCTCAGCGCCGACCTCATGCGCCAGAATACGGTCGCGGCCGTGCTCGCCCGGGACTGCGGAGTCGGTGACAGTGCGCCTCAGCACCCCGACCCGGGCGGCGAGGAGGATAACGCGACCTTGCAGTCCGTGGCGGAGCCGGGCGCCAGGCCGGTGAGTGCCGGGGGGCGCACGGCAAAACGCCGACGAGTCCGGGCCGAAACCCTAACCCGTCGGCGTCTGCTTGCCGCCCGCCTCGGGGATTGCGCCCCTCCGCGTTTAGCGTGCGAACACGTTACACCCGGGGCGCCTTGGCTTCTACACCCCCGGAAGGGCGAAGCTGGAACCCGCGGCGGGTTAACGCGGCCGGATCTCGCCCGGGTCGATCGCGTCTTCGTAGAGGAGCGCGGTGTCTTCGTCGACGGTCACCTCCTCACGGCGGACCGTGCCGCGGACCTGCTCGGTGCGCCGCACCGCCTCCTTGCCGACCACGACCTCCTCGACAACCCGCGCCCGCTTCTGGACGTCGACCTCCTCCCGGGTCACGGGCACGTCGATAACCATCTCTTCGAAGGCGGAGGCGTCGACCGCCACCGGCCGGTCGACGATGCGGCGCTCGACGCGCACGCGCTCTTCGGTGACCGGCACCTCCAGCGTCCGCTCCTCGCTGACGACGTCCTTCTCGATGCGGACCGCCCCGGCGTCCACCGAGCGCACCGTGGCGGTCAGCTCCTCCTCCATGACCGGGATGCGCAGCTCGTCTTCGGCGGCGACTTCGTAGCCGGCCACCGCCCGGTCCGTGACGCCCACGCCCAAGACGTCTCGGTCGGCCAGCACCGTGCCCGACGATGCTATCGTCCCCGTCTCGGGGACCGTGTCCCAACCGCGGTGCAGCGCCGCGTCCTTGGTCACGGTCAGGGCGACCTGGCCGTTGGCCACGTTGGCGATCGCGCTCAGGGGGATGTAGTAGTCCGTCGGAAAGAACCACCCCTTCTCGACGACGATGTAGCCCTGCTGCACCTCCGCCACGGTGCCGACCTTGTCGCCGTCGCTGCCGAAGACGTCGTCCCCAGCCATGATCTCGCTTGCCGTGGTTGACCAACTCATGCGGTCCTCCTCCAGTGTCTCGCTTGGGGCTCGTCGACCGCGTCGCGGGACGGTCTGTGTCGAAACGACCGGCGCGCCGCAGCCGCCAACCCTGTGGACGCTTGCGCACGGACCATGCCACCGCCTTGCGGTGGCGCGGCGGCCAAACCGGTGCGCCGTGCCTATCTGGCACCGTTCGTGCACCGGTCTAGCCGAACCCCCCACCAATACGGACGTGGCCACACGCCGCAAGGCGAGAGCAAGGTCCGGGCGGGTTCACCGGCACGAAAGCGAAGAGGAGCATCCGTCGTGACGCACACCCCGAACCTGGCGAACAAAGACCTCTCCCTCGTGAACCTGGCCACCGACGACCTGCACGGGGCCGACCTGCACGGGGCCACCTTGCGCGACGCCACGCTCAACGAAACGAACCTGGAGGGTGCCGACCTGACCGGCTGCGACCTGACCCGGGCCAACCTCACTGGGGCATCCTTGCGCGACGCGACCGCGGCGCACGCCAACTTCGAGGACGCCGACCTGCGCGACGCGGATCTAAGCGGGACCAACCTGCGCGGCGCCCGGATGGCCGGCGCCAAGCTGCGCGAGGCCGACCGGGCCACCGCGGCGCACGCCGGGGCGGACGTCGACGACGCCGGACCCGAGGGCGCCGCCGGCGGCTGACCTCGGGGGCGACGGCGCGCAGCGCCCACACGCAAGCGCCCCCCGGGATGACTGGGGGGCGCTGCTGGTGGGTCCTGGCTGGGGGCCCGGTCGGCGGTCGGGAGGGAAGGGGTCGCGGCCGCCACCGAACGTACATCGCGCAGAATCCGTGCCAGGGGGGCATCGCTTGGGCGACCGACCGGTGTGCAGAAACGGCGGAGGGGGAGGCAGCGCCTCCCCCTCCTATGGACGTTACGACACTGAAGATGCGCTCATTACCTCGAACTCTCGGCTCCTGAGCGGCTAAAGCCCCTGCAGGATGGCGAGGATCTGGTTGAGCAGGCCGACGATCTGGGCCAGCGGCCCGCCACCGGCCAGGGCGCACAGCAGCTGGCCCAGCAGCCCGCCGGTCGGGTCGGCCGTGATGATCACGGCGATCGGGTCGAGCCCGTCCTCGCCGCCGCCGATCTGCACGTTCAACCCGAGCAGGTTGAGGGAGATCGGGCCCAGCACCAGGTTCAGCACCTCGCACTCGAGCTGCTGGGCGCTGACGTCGCCGCCCCCGGCGTCGGCGATGCTCACGGGAACGCTGACGCCGCGGGTGACCCGGTGCTCCTTGCCGTTCCTGGTCAGCGTGCCCTCGAGCTGGGCGAGGGCCTCGATCGTCCCGCCGCTCTCCTGGAACTTCTTGACCGTCAGGGTGCCATCGAAGACCTGGGTGCCGTCCTCAGCAAAGCCTTCGACGGGGACGCCCGCCAGCGGGTTGTCCTCGCCGCCGCGGTTGCGCCGCGCCCGCCGCGCCCGGGCGTTCCGGTTCTTGCGGTTCTTGCGCCGCGCCTCGACCTCGTTCAGTCCAACGGCGCCGACGGCCGCGCCGGCGACGCCGACCCCGAGCAGGCGCAGGACCCCGCGCCGGGAGGCGGGGTCGGCCAAGCGGTGGCTGAGGTCGTCGATCTTCTCCTGGGACATGACTCCATTGCTCCTTGCGGACCCGCGTGGCAATACCGAAACCGCGCCGCGGCACCCGATTCGCCGCCGACCGCCGGCGGCCTTCTCCGGAGTTCGGAACGCACAGCACGTGCCATGTGCGGCCGTTCAGGCCGGGGCGGGATCATTCCGGGCGGCCGCGCCGTCGTCGCGGAGTGACGTCCGGGGCGGCGTCGGCGCGTCCGAGCCAGCCCCAGCGGGCGAACAACACGGGGGTGCCCACGGTGATCAGCACGATGAAGATCACCATGGCGACGAAACCGGCGAAGGTGCTCAGGCGCGGCTCTTCGAAGTTGGTGCCGAAGAAGCTGAGCACGACTGTCGTCGGCAGCAGCGTGACCGAGACGATGGTCAGGATCTTCATGATGCCGTTGGTGCGGTGGGCCACCCGCGAGACGTAGAGGTCGAAGGCGCCGTCGACGCCGTCCTTGGCTGCGTCGAGCGCGTCCAGCAGCCGCCCGAGGCGCGCCTCCAGGTCCCGGAAGTACGGCTCGACCGCCTCGCCGCCGACCAGCGGGAAGTCGGGTCGCAAAAACGCCTCCAGCAGCGGCCGGTGCTGGCCGGCCAACCGTTGGACCGCGAAGACGAAGCGCTTCAGCTCAAGGAGGTCCTGCAGGAAGGCGTCGGAAGCGTCGGTAAGGGCCCGCTCCTCCATCGCCTCGACCTCGTCCTGCAACCCCTCGGTCAGGTCCTCGTAGTGAGCGAGCAGCTCGTCGACCAGGATCGAGAGCAGGAACGCGGAGTCGAGCGCGAGGAGGTCCGGGTTCTGGGCGGCCCGCGCCCACACCTGTTCGGCGAACGGCAGCGGGCGCTTGTGGGCGCTGACCACGTAGTTACGCCCAACGAACAGATCCAGTTCGCCGGCCAGGACGCGGCGGGTGTCCGGGTCGGCGTGGGGAACGGTGGCGGCGGCGAAGAAGCGCTCGCCGAAGACGCCAAGCCGCGGCCGCTGCCAGCCGGCCAGGGCGATGCGCACGCCCGCCTCGGGCAGGTCGAGTAGCCGACCCACCCCTCCAGGTCGCTCGGTTCGTACCCGTCGAGGTCGACCCAGACAAATTGCCCGTCGTCGGCAGCGAGCTCCGGAAGCTCTTCGAGGGAGGTCCGTTGCGATTCGGACCCTTCCCGGAAGAGCCAGGCGTCGACCGCACCCCCGCCGGTCGGCGCGTCGGTTGCGGCCGGACCTTCGGGCTCGAGGACGTCCGTGACCGCCTCGGGCAGCCGGTCCGCCCGGCTCACGACGGTGTGGACGTCGACGCCGTCCAGCTGGGAGCCTGGTCCGCTCGGCGCTGCATCGTTGCCCACGAAATTCACCTCCATCGCATCGGACTTCGCATGCGTGCACGGTGATAGTGATACCTCGATATGCGATCCCGCCAGTCGCACTCAGAGGCGGTAAAGGCTCGACTCCGAGTGCACCGGGGTCCCCGGTTGCCGTAATGCCACTTGTCGGAACAACCCACCATGGGTCTCGGCTTGATGGCGCGGGCTGCCGGTTCCCAATGAGAGGCTCCCCGTGGCTAGCGGCCCCACTGTGTGCTCACTGCTGAAGCCCAATCCGAAACTCAACGAGCCTGACGGCCGGCGCGGCATGTCACTGCTCAGTCTTCTCGGGCAGGCCGCAGTTGTCCGTCGCTGTCGGCCCGCCGGTCGGCCGGTGACGCGCGTCGCACGCCCCATCGAGCCCGGCCGCCGGCTAGCGGGGCGTCGCGCGAGTCCCGGGCATTACGGCGCGCCGAACCCGCCGCGCGGCGAGCAGGAGACCCCGCAGCGGCCGCGCGGTTCGACTGTCGGCGGCCGTCACCCGCTTCGTGGCGGGACCAGCGCGATCTCGAACAGTTTCGGCCAGAGCTTGCCGGTCACGAAGAGCCGGCCGGTGGCGGCGTCGTGGGCGATGCCGTTCAGCACGTCGACGCGCCGCCCCTCCCGGTCGGCCTCCGGCAGCAGCCCCGCCAAGTCGACCCAGCTGCGCACCAGTCCCGTGGCCGGGTCGATGCGGGCGACGCGGTCGGTCCGCCAGACGTTGGCCCAGATCTCCCCGGCCACGCACTCCAGCTCGTTCAGGTCGGCCACGGCCGTGTCCCCGTCGCGCACCGCCACGCCGCCCAGCTCGGCGAAGGTGGCGGGGTCGCGAAACGTGAGCCGGCTCGTGCCGTCGCTCATGACCAGCCGCGACCCGTCGCTGGCGAGCCCCCAGCCCTCCGTCTGGTACGCGAAGGTACGCAGGAGGTCGAACGTTGCCGGGTCGTAGGCGAAGCAGACGTTGTTCCGCCAGGTGAGTTGGTAGAGGCGCCCGCCGAGGAGGGCGATCCCCTCGCCGAAGTGGCTCGCGGCGAGGGCCCGCGCCTGCAGGACTTCCCCGGTTGTCAGGTCGACCCGGCGGATCGACGACGCCCCGGCGAGCCCCGTCCCCTCGTAGAGCACCCCATCGACGTAAGCCAACCCCTGCGTGAAGGCCCCCGGATCGTGGGGGTAGCTGTCGACCACGCGGTAGCCAAGAACCGGCGCGGTACCGAACTGCCCGGAGGATGCGCGCCGCTTGCGGCGGCCTTTTCGCCGCCGCTTCTTCCGGGCGGCGTGCACGGCCTGCCCGGGATCGACGACACCGACGGCCATCCCGAGCGGCCGGCCAGCGTGCGAAGCGAGCAGACCGGCGAAGCCGATGCGAAACGCGGCGCGGCGGGAGAGCGGAGCCCGGAGAGGCGTCAGGAGGGGTGTCGACGGGGGGTGGCGGTCGCTGCCCAACGGGGATCGGCCTTTCGCTGAGGGGCAAGTTCGCGTCGCGGTCAGGGAGACCCGCACCGCGCCATGGTGCACCGCACCAGCCGTGCCAACCGCAACCGCGCAATGGCGGGTCCGGGGCGGTCGGGGACCCGAGCCCCGCACGTGTCGGAAGGGGGCTCGCCGGTTTGGTGATCCCCGCCTCGCAGACCCCGGGAGAACTGCGCGCCGGCCGACCCGCGCTGCCACGGCTTCCCGTACGCCGTCGAAGATGCGTTGCGCTCCATGGGTTCGGACGGCTGGTGCCGCGTCGGGTGGGTGGCCGGCCGCGGCGGACGGGACGACTGGGACGTGTGGTTCCACGTCGATTCCGGCGAGGCCCGGCACGGCTAGCCGCCGCGGTCGGCGTCCTGCCCTGGCCCACGTGCCACATACCCGGGCCCGGCGCCCCGTCCGCTGGCACGGCGGGTGCGATGGTACACCCCCATGGACGACGACCTCTTGCTGTG
Source organism: uncultured Chloroflexia bacterium (assembly GCA_963762985.1). Taxonomy (GTDB): domain Bacteria; phylum Chloroflexota; class Chloroflexia; order Thermomicrobiales; family UBA6265; genus JACCXM01. The sequence continues at coordinate 90,085 of CAVXMK010000014.1, read as the reverse complement.
CAGCCTGTGCGGCCGCGCCCTCGATGCCGGCGACCCCCACCGCCTCGTCGAGGTGCCGGCCGACCGCCCCGTCGGCCGGTCCTGGGTGGCGGTCGTCTGCGTGGGGTGCTTCCTGGCCCGGCGCTCGGCCGGAGGGCCGAAGGACGGGCCTTGACCCGGCGCCGGCCGGCGGACGGACGCGAAGGAGGCACCCCCGCGTGGATCCCGAACACGACTCCTGGGACGGACGACCGGACCGGGACGCGTACCTGGCCGGCCGGGTCGCGCTCCTGGCCAAGGCGCTGTCGGACCACACGGCGTGGAAGCGGGCCCTCGACGGGGCCGACGGAGCGGGTTCCCTCGCGGTGGCCTGGGCCGACGGCGACGGCCGGCGCCACGTCGCGGCCGTCGACCGGGCCTACCTCCGGGCCCACCTCACGGTCGTGCGCTCGCTGACGGACGACCTGATCGCGTGCGGGGAGGCCGGCGAGCGCGCCGTGCGCGGCGTGTTCGCCCGCCAACTCGCCATGATGGACGAGGGCGAGGCGGGGTAGGGGCGCGCCCGCCGCGGCCGCTAAGGGGGCGGGACGTCCGCCCGGGCGACCACGACCTCCAGCGCGGTCGTGCCGGGCCGCACCAAGGGCTCCACGCCGAGGACGACCGCGCCCGCGGGCGGGTGGATCGCCGCGGCGTACGAGACGGCGTCGTCCCGGAGCCGCATCGGCGCCACCCAGGTATCTTCCGAGCCGTCGACCAGCGCGAGCCGCACGTGGGCCACCACCCCCGCGTCCCCGTCCGGTCCGTCGTCCGCGCGGCGCCCCCGCGCCGCTGGCGCCGGTGACTCGGCGGCGGCATCCGCCCGGCTCCGCTCGGGCGGGGCCTCGGCGCGCAGCGCGTCGACCTGCGCCGCCGCGACCCGCACGGCGTCCTCGATGGCCGCCAGCCCCGCCAGCAGCCGCCCGCGTTCGCCGTCGGCCAGGACCGGGGACCGGCGCACGGCCCGGGCGAGGAGCTGGGCGCGGGCGAGGATGACGGCCAGCGGCGACTTGAGCCGGTGGCGGGCGTCGTGGAGGGGATCGTCGGGGGGCACGGCGGGGTCGGTCACGGGGCAACCTCACGGTGGCGGCACGGCGGCGTCTCGCCGCCGACCTTGCACGCCCCGGGCCACCGGCCGCCGGCCTCGGCGGCCGGAGTCCTTCGGGTGCTGGCCGCGGACGGCAACGCCTCCGCGGCCGGCCCGGTCGGCGGCGCCCGTTGCGTTCGCAGCGCCGATGCCGCAGAATCGGTCCGTGCGCCCCTCCTCGTTGCGGTGGCATGGGCGCCGACCCGCCCCGGCCGGCTTCCCCATGCGGCCGGGGCCTTTCCGTGGCGCGTGCCGATGCGATGCCTGCCTGGCACGGAGTATGCGGCACTCCGGCCCAAAGCCCCGACGGGCGGAACCGACGCCCGCCGGCAGTGGGCACGGAGCACCCCAACCAGTTGCCCGCCCGCCGGGGCCTACTACCAGCCTTCCCTCCAAGAAGGAGGCCGCGCTGCCCGGGATGAAACCCGGGCGGTGCGCCCTCTTGACCCGTACCGTGTCGGCATGCTCGAGGCGCGGCTCCCGTGCGATCGACCGCGGAGGGTCCGACCCATGGACGACGACGATCGTGCGGTGTGGGACCGGCTCGTCGCCGACCTCGGCATCCCGGATGAGCTGCGGGAGCACATCGAGAACATGGCGCAGCGCGAGGGCGAGACGCCGTGGGGCTACATCCTGCTCGTGCTGCGTCGCGACGCCGATCATAGCCGGCAGTCGCGCGACCGGCGAAACTGAGGGTGCGCGCCGCCGCGGAGCGAAAGGAGTCGGGTCGTGGAAACCCAGTGGTGGGTCGTGCTCGTGGTCGTGGCCGTCGTCGTGGCCGTCATCGGGTATCGACGAAGCCTGCAGTCCCGGGAGCGCACGGAGCAGGATCGGCGGATGAACGTCCAAACGCAGGAGCAGGCGGACTTGCCCGGGGATCGGGTCAGCCAGCGCGAAGACCGGCGGCTAGCCGGCATGACGGCGGACGATCGGGACTGGGAGCAAGCCAGCCTCGAGCGGAATCGCCGCACCGACATCGCCGAAGACATCCGCTAAACCTCCGCGTGGGCGTCCCGGGGGCGGGTTTGCGCGGCACGGGGGACGGCGCCCAGCATGCGGGGCCTCCTTCGTTGCGAGCGCAGAGGCACGGACTCTGCCGTGCCGACCGCGGTGCCTGGCGCTTACGTGCCGCGCCGGACTGCCCTCGGCAACTCCACCCCTGCCGGGGCCACCCGCCGCGGCGGCTCACACGATGTGCAAGATCAGCGCCAGCATCAGCCGAAGGACCTCCAATTCATGTGGGTTGCCCACGGCGTGGCACGATCGATGCGTGGCGTTCGCACTTCGGCCCCGTCGCCTGACCCGCGTCTGCCGATGACCTACTGAGCAGAGCTCCGCAACCAGGTGCCAGACGACGGGGCCCACAATCGCCTTCCCTCCATAAGGAGAACCGCGCCGCCTGCCATCCCGGGCGGCGCGGCTCTGTGTGCGGGTGACGACATGGCACGGACGATGCGTTCTTCGTCATGAGTGCTCTGTGGGTTCGGACCATGGTGGTCCTGCTGCCCCTTTACAGCACCCAGGCCACAGAGCACTCAGCGTGCGGCGAGCGGGGCACGAGCCGCCACGGCGCCGCCGGCGGCCCAATTCGACGAAGCAACCGACCCCTTCGCCACAGGCCCACCTCCTGCATCCGAAGCGCCAAGGGGTGTCTGCGATTGCGGGCCGCGATTGATCGCCACGAACCACCTCACCATCTGAGGCGTGAGTACCTGGTAAGCGCCGGCGACGAGGCGACGGCGCGACGGATGTCCGCAATGGAGACGTGGTGTCAGCACGAGGGGGTGCGGGGTGAGTGAGAAGAACCCGATCCAGGCCGTCGATCGCAAACACGCCCTGCTCGTGTGGGCCGACACCGTCGACGCGTTCAACGCGCGGCTCGGGAACGCCCTCGACGAACTCCAGGAGGCGGGATTTCCGTCGAAGACGTGGCGTTCGGAGCCAGCGACAAGGGCTTTGGCGCCTTGATCGTCGTTCGTGGGCAGCCGTCGCGCGCGGCGTTTTCGGTGTCCTAACGGCCCGCCAAACGCCGCCGCCGGCACCGCCAGGCCGGCACCGCCTGCCTGGGCTGCTCCCGCGGGCGTGGGCAGACCTCCGTGCCGGGCGCGAACGAGAGACGGCGTACGAGCCGGGTGCAGATGGTGCCGGCGCTGGAGGTTATCTCGTGCGGTCGGGGTGTGGCTTCGCTGGATGGCCGGAGTGGGGCGTTATCGCCGAAAACGATCGGTGGCCAGCCTCGCCTCCCAGGCGCGTCACTGGGCCAAATACTGCGCCGAAAGCGTCAAGACGCACGCCGTGTATTGAGGCGGCCCGGTTCATGCAGTAGGCGCGGCGTCGAGCCCGCCGTCGAGTAGGCCGTGCCAAGGACGCAGGCGAGACGAGAGCCTCGCGCCGGCCCGCCGCGCCAGGGCACATGCGGTCGGTTCAGGGCGTTGTTACATTGAGAGGAAAGCCTCCGCCGTGCAGCGCACTCCGGACCCCACCTTGCAGCTATCGCAGCACGGGAGGAGCCCATCCAGGCATTCCTGCTCATCGCTCCCCAAATCCGCGCAGAGGTCCTGCACGGTCTGCCGACACTGCTTCTTTTCCTTTTTGCATTTCTTCTTCGCCTTCTTGGCCGCCGGTGCGGCCGACGGCCGCGCCAGGGCCGTCGCCAGCGCGGCGCCGCCCAACAGCAGCAGCGACCGCCGGCGCGGCGTTGCCGCGACCGTGCGCGTGTCCATCGGTCCCCTCCCACGGCAAGGAAGCCCGGAAAACGGATCGCCACGCCGACCGTGGCCGCGGCAGCCTACCGCCCGCGTTCGCCGGTGGCAAGCGCCGCCCGTGTGCGCCAGCGCTGCCCGCGACAGCCCCGGCTTGGAACGCCGGCGGCACACCTCCGGCACCGTGAATGCGCCGCGGCGAAGGCTTACCATCGTTGCTCGATCCACCAATACGCCGCCCACACGGCCGCAAAGCCAGCGCACGTCAGGACGCCGATGGCGAACGTTTCCGCCGCCAGACGAAGCGCGCTCGTTGGCCGCTCCACGCGTGGCAAAGCCAGCGCGAAGCCGACCACACCGGCCAAGATCAGCAACGGGGTTGGCAACAGCGGCGACACGGCGGCATCCTACCGCGCATGACCGCCCCGCGCCTGGCCCCGATCCTGTCCGATGAACTCATCGACGACGCCTTGCGCCGCGCCGAACGCGAGGTATGCGAACCCGGCGACCCACGCTGCTACGGCTTTCCGTACACCGTCGAGGAGTCGCTGGGTTCATTGGACCACGACGGCTGGTGCGCGGTCGGCTGGGTGGCCGGCCGTGGCGGTCGGGACGATTGGGACGTGTGGTTCCACGGGGACACCGGGCAGACGCGCCACGCGAAGCCGGCGAACGCGGGTTAGAGCAGGGCGACGGCGATGCGGTTGGCGGGCACGGTGACCCCTTCGTTGGCGAGGGCCGGCGCCGGCGCGTGCGACGCAGCACACCGCCCGGTCGGCGCGCCGTGGCACGGGCCCTGCGTGGGGTCTCGTTAGCAACGCCCCGCGGCCCCGGTTCCGTGGGCTCCGCCCTTCCGACGCACGGTCTGGAACCACGCAGCGGGTCTCGGGGCGCTGGCCCCGTCCCTGCCCGCGGTGAGCTACCCCGATGGCCCGCGACGACGACCCTGCCGACGCCCCGCCCGACCGCCTCGACCGCCTCGTCAACGACCTGACGGACCCCCTCACGGCCATCCACGGCCGCGCCCACCTCCTGGCCCGCACCGTCCGGCGCTCGCCGGGGCTGGCGGCCGACGAGCGCGAGCGGCTGTTGCGTGGGCTGAGCGCCATCGCAGAAGCGGCCCGCGCCCAAGCGGCCGCGATCGCCGCCACGCACCCGGCGCCCCGGGTCGGCCGCAACGGCCGCACGTCGCGCGCCGACCGCCGCGGGGGCACGACTGCCTCCGATGGCGCCCAAACCGCGCTAGGGTCGGGGCGCGACCGCCAGGATGCTCCGGGGTCGCGGGGTCGGCGCGTCGACGCCGACGCCGGCCCGCCCGCGTGACGCCGTGGCCGACCCGCCGACGATGCCGTGCACGGACGACAAACCCGCCGGATGCTGGGTCTGCGGCCGCGTGCTCGCCGACCGTTCCTCTGCACGAACTGGCTGCCTGGCACGGCGTATGCAACGCCCAGGAGCAAAGCCCCGACGGGCGTGCCCGACGTCCGCCCATTTCCGGGGGCGGAGCTCCGCAGAACCGCGGCCCGCCCGCCGGGGCCTACAATCCGCCTTCCCCTTCCCTCCTTCCCGACCCGACCGCCGGCGTGGCTAGGCCGGCGGTCGGGTTGCACGCTGTCCGCCATCGGGTGCGCTTGACGGCTCCTCGATTGGCGCGACACTCCCGCCATGGACGATGACGACGCCCCAATCGCGTGTTGGGTCTGTGGCCGCGTGCTCAATCCCGACGAACCACTCCGGCTCATCCCGATCCTGCCGGACGATCCTCGGCAACCGCCGACCATGACCGGCATCGCCTGCCTGGGCTGCTATCAGGGGCGCCAGCAGACCTACGTGCCGGGCCTGGCCGAGGGGCGGTTGACGAGCCGGATGCTGCGGATTCCGGCGGCGGAGTTCGCGTCGTAGGGACGGTGGCGTGGCGCGTTGCATTGGCCGCGTCAGCCGGCCCGGTCGCCGCTGTCGGGGCGTTCTCGGCCCATAGCGTCGATGACGGCGACCAGGGCGTAGACCGCGGCCTCGATCGCGGCCAGCCCCGCCAGCAAGATCTCGCGTTCCGCGTCGGGCAGGGACGAGGACCGCCGCAGCGCGCGCCTTTGCAGCTGCGACCGCGCCAAGATCGTGGTCACCGGGGTCAGCAGGTCGTGGCGGAGCTGGTCCAGGGGATCGTCGTGGCGGCCGTCGGGGGCATCGCCGCCTGGGGTCATCGGGATACCTCGCGGGGCGAAGACGCGGCACGTTGCCGTCTATTCCGCACGATCCGGGCCGCGCCCGGTCGGTCAGGCGTCGCCGATCAACTCCCGGATCTCCCGGAGCATGTCATCCACCTCGAAGGGCTTGTCCAGGTAGCGGTGGGTGCCGTACCGCTCCGCCTGCTCCCGGGCTCGCTCCAGCAGCAGCGGGCTGGTGGAGACGATCAGCATCGGGATGCCGGTCGTGGCGGCAGCCTCGTGCAGCCGCTCCAGCAGCTCCCAGCCCGCCGACTGGCCGACGACCACGTCCACGATCAGGGCGTCGGGTTGCAGCGCCTCGATCTGGGCGAAGGAGTTGGGCACGAAGTTGGTGGTGGTGACGTTGTACGACTCCTCCTGGAACAGCGCCCGGACGACGTCGAGGAACTCCGGCGCCCCGTTGATGGCGAAGACGTGCTTGCGCCCTTCCTGGCTGCGGTCCTCCACGGCCACCCCCCCGGTCCCGTCGCGGTTCGCTCGGACGGCCCCAAGCATAGCGCGGCCCGGGCGGCGTGCCCCAGGTTCGGCGCGTGACGCCCGCAGTGAGTGAGTCAATTGGACCGGGTTTCGGCACGCCGAGGGCCGCGACCGCTGAGGCTTGCTGATCGCCCCGCGGCCAACGAGGCGCCTCCCGGGGAGTCGGGAGGCGCCTCTCTTGCGGCTGGTTCATGCAACGATCGGCGGCGCGGGGTGCTCCGGTGTTGCGGACGAGCGAGTCAAACGGCTTGCCACTGCCCGAAAACTTTTCGCCCCCTGGCCCGCACAACCACGCGACGCCCACGAAGGGCAATTTCTTCCTTTCGACGGTGGCACGGGATGTGCGTCGTTGTAAAGTGAGGGAATCCGCCCTCAAAGTCATAGGAGATTTGCTGTTATGAGTGTTACGACCACATGGAGCCCCATGACGCACGCCGATTACGACCTGCTGCAGGGCCGGGAGGTTCTCAGCGCCGACGGCGAGAAGGTCGGCTCGATTACCGAGGTCCTGCACCCGAACATGGACATGCCCGCGGCGCGCGGCCGCCACTACTTCCTGCTCGATCCGGGCCTGATCAAGGACTGGTTCGGCGGGTTCGACCAGGTGTATCTGCCCGAGTCCGCGATCGAAGGCGTGGGCCCGGACCGGGTGGCGCTGAGCCTGACCGCCGAGCAGGTCAAGAAGCAGGGCAAACAGTGGGCGGCGGAGCCGACGGGTCTGGCCAGTTACCGACGGGTCTGATCGCCTCCATCGCCCAGGGCTAGCTAACCCGGCGGGTGCCCGGATTCCGGGCACCCGCCGTTTTCGCGTTCGCCGTGACGTGTGACCCGGCCAATGCCCCTGGCGGACTTCGTCGGACAACGGTAAGCGATCGGCGATACGGGCTGCGGTGGCCCGGCGGTGCCAGCAACGGCGATCATCCACCGGCCGCGGAGAATACCGCAGCGTCTCCCGACCGACCCGGGCGGCGCGGTCCTGTGCGTGCGTGGCCGCGCTCCTGCCCGGCTGCGGGGCGATGGTGCGCGAAACGGTCGGCTGCCAGTGCGGACACGGAGACGCCCCCGGATTCGCGTCCGGGGGCGTTGCGCGCTCGGTGGTGGTTACGAGGCCGTGCCGCCGCTCAGCAGCGCCCGCAGCAGCGCCAGCGGGTCGGGGCCGGCTTCCAAGCTCGCGAGGCCGAGCACGGGCTCGCCGTACACGTCCTCGATCCCGCCCGCGTCGTTCTCCTCTTCGCCGACGATCGGCGACACCGCCAGGCGCCCGGCGCCATCCTCGCGGCCGCCGGAGAGGGCGTACGAGCGCACAACGACCCGTTGCCGGGCGATGCCCTGCGCGTAGTCGTTGAGCGCGAAATCGAGCCTGATCGACAGTTCGTAGTCGCCGCCCGGGTCGGCGACCTCGGCGAACGGGGCAGCGGTCTGCGTGCTCATGGCGCTCTTCTCTCCTGTTGTTGGTCGAACGGAAGGAATCGGACGGGACCGAGCATGGCGCCTCCTTGGCGATCGTGACTCCCCACTGAAAGCGCGTGGGGCGCGATGCCGGCGGGGCCTATCACGCACCCCGCCGGCCGGCCTACCCTCCCGGAGGGGCAGCGGCCGTGGAGTGGGCTAGGCGGCGATGGGGGTGGGGAGCCGGCCGTTGCCGCCGCAGATCGGGCAGGCGAAGAATTCGCCGTTGGCCCAGCATTCGCCATCGCCGAAGCAGCGCCAGCACCGCACCGCCGGCGCGGGCGGCTGCGGGTCGGGATCGAGGGCGCCGATCATCAGGTAGAAGCGCGCCCGGTGCTTGCAGACGGGATCATCATTCAAGCCGGCGAGGCAGGAGCAGCCGTGGCAGATCGCGCCGGTGACGTCCAGCTCGTACGCCGCGTGCGCCGCGGTGCCGCTGGTGGCGACCCATTGCCCGGTGGCCTCGATCTGGAAGACCTGGACGCCCTCGGCGATGGCGCGCTGCGCGGCCTTGTGCCAGCGGTCGGGGCGGTCGCGGCGAACGGTACGAACCTGGGGCGGTGTCTGGAAATGTAGGGCCATCGCGGGTGTCTTCTGTTCGCGTCTACTCGTAATTCCGTATTGATAGTGTAGTCGCTGCATAAGGATAAGTCAATACCATTTGCCGATCAATTCAATACGTGATACAATCCATATCGATGAAAGGGGCGGTGTCATGGTGACGTTGAAAGGGGCGCGCGCGGCACGATTGCTGACCATGCGCGAACTCGCCGAGAAGGCCGGTGTGGCGCCCAGTTCGATCTACCTAATCGAGCATGGGCAATCGGTGCCGCGGTTCGCGATGATCCGCAAGCTCGCCGCGGCGCTGGACATGGACCCGAGCGAGATCGAGGAATTTGCGGCGGCGATCGAGGAGCGGGGAAAAGAGGCGGCGTGAGCTAACCACGCCGCCTAGCGCGTCCGGTGGAATGAGCACCGTGGCGCACTAGGTGGGAGTGTCGCATGGCAGAGTCAATGGGGCGAGTCCACATCTACTGTCGCGTGAGCAGCGCCGGGCAAGAGGACGGCTATAGCCTCGACACGCAAGAGCAAGCCTGCCGCGCCTGGGCGGGCCAGCGCGGGCTGACAGTTGCATCCGTCGCCCGTGAAGTGTGGTCCGGCGCGGACCGGCACCGACCCGAGCTTGACCCGGTCCTCGACCGGCTCGGATCGGGCGACATGCTGCTCTGCTACGCGCTGGACCGGCTGTCGCGCTCGCAGGTGGACACGGCAATTCTCGTGGACCGGGTAGAATCTGCCGGCGCATCGCTCGCGCTCGTCACCGAAGACTTCGAGAAGTCGGCTACGGGCACGTTCCTGCGCGGCGCGAAGGCGTTTGCCGCCGAGCTGGAACGCGAGAAGATTGCGGAGCGGACCCAGCGCGGCAAGCGAGCCCGCGTCGCGAGCGGAAAGCCCATCGTGTCGCCAAAGCCGGCCTACGGCTACCACTGGAACGGTGACAAGACCGGCTACGTGCTCGACCCCGAGACCGCGCCGGTTGTGCGCCTGATATTCGATTGGGCGCTCGCCGGCGTCACGCTACGCGGCATCGTCAATCGCCTGGCCGAGCGCGGCATCCCATCCCCGACAGGCCGGCCACGCTGGGCAGTCCCGCCGATTCGCGAAGTGTTGCGCCGGCCGACCTACACCGGCACTGGCGTCGCCTATCGCATGCGCCATGAGCGCCGGCCAACCGGCGGCTACACGCTGCGGCCAGCGACTGCTGACGAGCAAGTCCTGCTGCCCGGCATCGCTCCGGCCATCGTTACGGCCGAAGAGCAGGCGGCGGTCATGGCCCGGCTGGCAAGCAACCAAGCGCAGGCGGCGCGCAACAACCGCACACCGGAAGCCACCCTGCTACGCGCGGGGTTCGTGCGGTGCGGTCATTGCGGCTGGTCGATGGGCGTCTCGCCGTCGTCACGGTCCAGCCGTAGCCAGCAGTCGCAATACCGCTGCGACGTCCGCGCGCGTCATGCTCACGGCTGCCCACTCCCCACCATCGGCACCAACGACCTTGACCGCGCCGTGTGGCACAAGGTAACGCACGTGCTACGTGACCCGCGGGTCATCGCCCGCGAAGTCGAGGCGCTGCGCGTCGACGGTGGCTTAGACCGCGACCTGTCGGCGGTGGAGCGGCTGCTTAGTGGTATCGCCAAAAAGCAAGCGAACCTGGCCACGCTGGCGGCTACTGTGGACGATGCTGAAGCCGCCGCGCCGCTGGTGGCCGAGTTGAAGGCGCTGGCAGCGCGCAAGAACGCCGCCGAAGCCGAGCGCGATACGCTGAGACACCGCATCGCAGACGCCGAGGCCGACGCCGTGAAGGTCCGCGACCTGGCGGCATGGTGTCAGACGGTCGCGGCCAATCTTGACACGCTGACGTACGACGAGCGGCGCTTGGCGCTCACGGCGCTGGGTGTTAAAGTGCGCGTCTGGCGATCCGGTGCGATGAGCAGCGATGGCGCCCCGCTGCCGCGCTGGGAAATTGAGATGAAGCCCGCCCCATCCGGCGATCCGATTGTGTTACGACCAGCACGTGCAGCGTTCCCTCCGTGCAATGGAACCCGTGGACGACACCAGCGGGGATGTAGAGGCTGATGCCTGCCCCAATGGGCACGATCTCGTCGCCCAGCGCCGCCTCTCCGGAGCCGGAGAGGAAGGTGAGCGCTTCTTCCACCGGATGGGAGTGTGGCAGCACGCGCTGCCCCGGCTGAAGCCACTGCTGGGCGACGAAAATGCTCTTCGCCCCATCCCGCGCCGAAACAAGGTGCTGTGAAGGGAGACCGCTCGGGCTGGGGAAGATCGGGAGGGTCGAATGGTCGATGTGTTTGCCGTGATGAGCCCTCACCCGAACCCCTCTCCCAGTGCGCAGGGAGAGGGGCTTTCCGTCCCCCTCGCCCAACACCCTGTCACCCCCGTCACCCTAACACCCATCTCTCTCCCCTGCGCTACACTACCGCGGGCTTTTCGCCGGGCGGGTCCGCTCCGGTGCATTGGGGTGGAGGAAACGCGGAATGAGCGGCGCTACGCGTTCGCGCCTCGACACGGACGCTCGATAACCCATGGCAATGGAACAGTATCTCTTCCTCATTCCGCTCCTGCCTCTCCTGGCCTTCGCCATCAATCTCCTACTCGGGCGGGTCGTCCGCACCGGGGCGAGCTGGATCGCCTCGCTGGCCGTCTTTGCCTCATTCGTCCTCTCGCTGCTGGTGTTCCAGCAGATCAACGCCAGCGGCGAACCGATGCGCCAGGATCTCTATACCTGGATCCAGGCGGGCGATTTCCACATCGGTATCAATCTCTTTGTCGACCAGTTGACCGCGGTCATGCTGATCGTGGTCACCAGCGTCGGGTTTCTGGTCCACGTCTACTCCCGGGGGTACATGGCGGGAGATCCGGGGTTTGCCCGCTTCTTCGCCTACCTCCCCTTCTTCGTCTTCTCGATGCTCATGCTGGTGCTGGCTGACAACTTCCTGCTCCTCTTCTTCTTCTGGGAGGGGGTCGGGCTGGCTTCCTATTTGCTGATCGGGTTCTGGTTCACCCGGCGCTCGGCATCCAGCGCGGCGCAGAAGGCGTTCATTGTCAACCGCATCGGCGACCTGGCCTTCGGACTTGGGCTGATCTGGATCTTCGACCAGTTCGGGACGATGGATTTCGCCGAGGTCTTCGCCCAGGTTCCCGAGGTGCCGGTCGCGGTGGTGACCGGTATCGCCCTCCTTCTCTTCGGTGGCGCGGCGGGCAAGAGCGCGCAGTTCCCGCTGCACGTCTGGCTCCCGGATGCGATGGAGGGGCCCACCCCGGTGTCGGCGCTGATCCACGCCGCCACCATGGTTACCGCCGGCATCTACCTCATCGTGCGTACCCACACGTTCTACGAAAACGCGCCGACAGCCATGCTGGTGGTGGCCCTCATTGGAGCCTTTACCTCCTTCATGGCGGCGACGATCGCCGTGGCCCAGAACGACATCAAGCGCATCATCGCCTACTCGACGCTGTCGCAGCTCGGCTACATGGCGATGGGCGCGGGCGTCGGGGCCTTCATCCCGGCCATCTTCCACCTCGTCACTCACGCCTTCTTCAAGGGCTGCCTCTTCCTCGGCGCCGGTAGCGTCATCCACGGTATGCACGAGGAGCAGAACATCCAGAACATGGGTGGGCTGCGGCGCTGGATGCCGGTCACGTTCTGGACCTTTCTCGCCGCCTCCTTGGCCAACGCCGGGTTGATACCCTTCGCCGGGTTCTGGTCGAAGGACGAGATCATCCTCGGCGCCTGGATTACCGATCAGATCCCGGTCACCATCGGCCAGATCCTGGCTATCGTCGGACTCGTGACGGCCTTCTTCACCGCCTATTACATGTTCCGGCTCGTCTTCCTGGTCTTCACCGGCGAGCCGCGCTTCAACCCGGCCGAGGTTCACCCCCACGAGTCGCCCTTCTCCATGGCGGCGCCGCTGGTGCTGCTAGCCATCCCCTCGGTGGTGCTCGGCTTCTGGATCGGGTGGCCGCCTGAGGCCGGCGCCATCCACACCTTCCTGGAACCGGTCTTCGCCGATGCCGAAGAAGGCACCGCTGAGGGCGACACCGTGGCCTCGCTCTACATGCTCCAGGAGGAGACCGAAACGGCGGGTGAAGGCGAAGGCGAAGAGGGCCACGGCGCGGGAGCCGCGGCAGAGGAGCATCACGTCTCCAACGAGACGATCATCGCCTTTGGCGTCGCCTCCACCGTCGCGGCGCTGGGCGGCATCGGCCTCGCCTACGCGACGTACTACACGCACGCCATTCAGGCACCGGAGAAGCGCGCCTCCGCCCTCTACCGTTTTCTGCGCGACAAGTGGCGTTGGGATGAACTCTACAACAGCGCCATCGTCCGCCCCCTGGGCGAGCTGGCCAACGGGCTATGGCGAGTGGTCGACACCCGCATTATCGATGGCGCGGTCAACGGCGTCGGGTACAGCATCGAAGCCGTCAGCCAGCGCCTGCGCCACGTCCAGACCGGTCTGGTCACCAACTATGCGCTGGCCATCGCTCTCGGCATGGTGGTGCTGGTCGCGATTTACCTTGGCGTGGCGAGCAACCTGTTCCGTTAGGGTGATAGGGTGATAGGGTGATAGGGTTGCGAAAGACAGTGAGACGACGAGACGGCGAGACAGTCTGTAGGGGCACGGCATGCCGTGCCCAATCCGGCGGCGTCTCCAATCCCCCATCACCCTCGCGAGGACGCGCGTGACGAACTTCCCCTACCTGAGTGTGATGACCTTCCTGCCCATGCTGGGGGCGTTGATCATCTTCTTCATCCCGCGCATCTCGCAAAAGGCGGCGCGCTCCATCGCGCTTCTGGCCGCGCTGGGAGCCCTGGCCGTCTCGCTGCTGGTGCTGGTGGGCTTCGATCCGCAGGCGCCGTTCGAGGCGGGTGTGACGATCCCCTTCCAGGAGCGAATCAACTGGGGCCAGGAGGTCGGCGCATCATATTTTCTCGGCGTCGACGGCGTTGCCGTGCTGCTGCTGGTGCTGACGACGCTCATCTCGGTGCTCTCCATCATCTGGTCCTGGGACACGGTCAACACCCGAACCCGTGAGTACTACATCGCCATCCTGCTGCTGGAAACGGGCATGCTGGGGGTCTTCGTGGCTCTCGACATGTTCCTGTTCTACATCTTCTGGGAGTTGATGCTGATCCCGATGGCGCTGCTCATCGGCATCTGGGGGAGCACCAACCGCGTCTACGCGGCGGTGAAATTCTTCCTCTATACCCTTTTCGGGTCGCTGCTGATGCTGGTCGGGATCGTGGCGACGTATTGGGCGTACTACCAGCAGACCGGCATCCTCACCCTCGACGTGCTGCAGTTGCAGACAGGCGAGTACGGCCGCACCTTCCAAATTCTCGTCTTCCTGACCTTCTTCATCGCCTTCGCGGTCAAGGTGCCGCTCTTCCCGTTCCACACCTGGTTGCCGGACGCGCACGTGGAAGCGCCGACGGCGGCCTCCGTGATCCTGGCGGCGGTGATGCTGAAGATGGGCGGCTACGGCTTCCTCCGCTTCAACCTGCCGCTCTTCCCGGAGGCGACGCTCTTCTGGCAACCCTGGATCATCGCTCTCTCGGTGATCGCCATCCTCTATGGGGCACTGGTGGCCCTGGTCCAACCCGACATGAAGAAGCTGATCGCCTACTCCTCGGTCAGTCACATGGCCTTCGTGACGCTGGGTATCTTCGTCCTCAACATTCAGGGTCTCGACGGGGCGATGATCGTGATGCTGGCCCACGGCTTCAACACCGGGGCCCTCTTCCTCCTGGTGGGCGTCATCTACGAGCGGGGCCACACCCGCCTGATTGCCAATTTCAGCGGTCTGGCGGCGGTGATTCCCATGTGGTCCGGGTTCTTCGTGCTGTTCATGTTGGCCTCCATCGGTCTGCCGGGGCTGTCCGGGTTCCCCGGCGAGTTCCTGGTGGCGCTGGGGGCGTGGAACTACAACCCCTGGATCGCGGTGCCGACCTTCGCCGTGGTCATCTTCGCCGCCTGGTACATGATGTGGTTGACGCAGCGCGTGGTCTGGGGCCGGCCGAAGGGCGTCATGCCCGATCCGCACGACGGGGCGCTCACCCCGACCGAGACGGCGTGGCTGGCCGCCACCGCGCAGAGCGGGCATGGCCATGGTGCGCATGGCGCCTCGCCCTTGCCGCGCATCGCCGGTGGCTCGCAGGAACATTCTCCGGACGCTCCCAATCCCTCGGAAGCGCCGGCCATCCATGATGAACACGACCACGGCTGGCACGCCGGGGCGGCGAGCGAAGTGCCCGGCGAAGAGCGGCAAGTCTGGCCGGACCTCACCCCGAAAGAATTGCTCACACTGCTGCCGCTGGCCATTCTCACGATCTTCCTGGGGGTCTACCCGCAGGCTGCGCTCAACATCGTAGAGCCGGCCCTGGAGCGGATTTTGGCGATGGTGGTTCCCTAATGGAGATGATGTTGCCTGAACATCCGACCTTAGCCCCGCTCACGGGGCTTTCGTCAGGACAGCCGGAGGGCTTTGGCCTCCGGCGGGGCGGACGAGGTGGCCACTCATGAACGTGCCTGCCCCGTCGCCTGGCCCTCAAAGACCAGGCTGCCCGAACGGAAGCACCCTCAACGGCGCTGGAGTGTTTGCCGCGTGCAATGGGATTAGCGGAGAGGTCGGATGCTCGTCGATCTAAGCCGGAATCTGCCCACTCCCGACTGGAGCATCACCTGGCCGCAGACGATCGTCTTCGGGCTGGCGCTTCTGCTGCTGGTGCTGGATGCGTTCGTGCCGCGTCGCCTCCATTTCGGTCTGCTCACCGGCGTCTCGCTGCTGGGGTATGGGCTGGCGGCGGCGGCGCTGTGGACCCAGGACGGCAAGAACGAGATGACCTTCTGGTGGTCGTTCCGGGCTGACGGACTCTCCGTCTTTCTCTCGCTGGTCATCCTGGTCTCCGCCATCCTGAGCGTCTTCACCGCGGCGTCGTACGTCGATCAACTCGAAGGGCATCTGCCGATCGGCGAGTTCTATGTGCTGCTGGCCTTTGCCATCCTGGGGGCGATGCTGGTTGGCGCGGCCGGGGATCTGGTGGTGATCTTTGTCGCCATCGAGTTGTCGTCGCTGTCGACCTACATCCTGACTGCCTTCGCCAAGCGGCGGTTGACCGCCCTCGAAGGTGGCATGAAATACTTCCTGCTCGGCATCTTCGCGTCGGCCATTCTCGTCTACGGCATGACCTGGGTCTACGGGCTGACCGGGACGACGAACCTGGACGGCATCGCCTTCGCCATGCAGAACAGCGTTGCCGGGGGCGAGGCGTTCCTCGATCCGGCGCTGGTGCTGGCGCTGCTCCTGGTCATCGTCGGGCTCGGGTTCAAGATGGCCGCGGTGCCCTTCCACTTCTGGACGCCCGACGCCTATGACGGCGCGGCCACCCCGGTGACGGCGTACATGTCGGTCGTGCCCAAGGTGGCGGCCTTCGCGGCCGCCATCCGAATTCTGGTGCAGGCGCTGGGACCCTTGAGCGACGACTGGGTCAACATCATTGCGGTGCTGGCGCTGGTGACGATGACCTTCGGCAACGTGGTGGCCATCTCCCAGCGCAACGTCAAGCGCATGCTGGCGTATTCTTCGATCGCCCACACCGGCTACATGATGGTCGGGCTGGCCGCCTACCGTTCCACCGGTGGGTTCCCCACGCCCGGCGTCACCCCCACCACCGGCGACAACGGCATCACCAGTCTCCTCATCTACCTGCTGGCCTACGCGGTGATGAACATCGGCGCTTTCGCGGTTGTGACCTGGGTGCAGCATCGCGGGCGGGGCATGGATCTGGACGACTACAACGGCCTGGCCACCCGCGAGCCGCTGGCGGCGGCGGCGCTGACGGTGTTCCTCATCTCCCTGATGGGCATCCCGCCGACGATCGGCTTCTTTGCCAAGTACCAGGTGATCGTGGCCGCCATCGAGATCGGCATAATTGGACTCATCCTCTCCCTGGCCATCGTCGTCCTCTCGGCGGTGAGCGCGTTCTACTACCTGCGGGTGGTGGCGGCGATGTACTTCAATCCGGCCCCGGAGCGCGAGCTGCGTCCAGCCAGGACCGGGCTGCTCAACGTCGGCATCGGGGCCATGGCGGTGGTCACGCTGCTGGGCGGCATCTTCGGCTCGGGGCGCGTCTTCGAGCTGGCCGACCGCTGGTACCAGGCGCTGACCGTGACGTTGGCCGCGGTCGGGATGGGCGGGTAAGACGCTCTTGACCTGAGGCAAGAAACGGAGAGCGCTTGCGGGCAAGGTGCTATTGAGCGTGGGTCTCCGCTTCTTACGCTTTGTGCATAGTGAAGTGCCAGCACTGGTCGACTTCAAGTCTCAGGGGGCACTGGGCAAGAAGATGCGACTGCCTGGAGATCAGCGGGCATGGGACTACGGAGTGTCGGTTTACGATGATTTTGATGCCGCCTGCGCCGTGGCGGCAAAGATCAGATACGGTCCTGGATCGTACATTGCGGAGATTCGGTTACCATCAGATCATGGTCTTGAGGTCGCTCAGACGGGTCGGGATCAGCATCACTACACTATCTATGCAGAAGCCGACGTCCTGCTGGACTACGTGAACACGCCTGCCGTCAAGATACCGGGGTCTCCGGGAACCGAGGATTGAACCGATGAGCGTGTTTTATGAGTTGATCGATCGCACGTCGGGGAACGTGATAAAGGACTACGAATCAGAAGCGGCTGCTCTCTATGAGCTCGAGGCCGTTGTGCGCGCTTACGGATTCGATGAGATTCGAGACTTCGCCCTGCTCAGGTTCCAAGATGGTCTACCAACCCGCGCGGTATTGGAGGACGATCTAATAGCTCTCGTGAAGGCCACCGATCCTCAGTATTGGGGTGTCAAGACAGCCACAACTATCTCTTTGCTGTCCAATAAGCGGAAACACCGAACATTTGAATTGCAACTTGAACCGGCGATGGCGGCCACGATCACAACCGCTTCCATCGCTTATGAGGCATCGCCGATCCAATGGCCAGGGAAACCTCCTTTGCCAGTTCATCAGACAGACGAGCTAACTTCGACAAAGCGGATGGATTTGGTCTGTGTCGCCTGATCAGATTCGGGTTGATAGCTTCATGCTCGCCGATGCGGCGAAGGCATTCGATGGCAAGCTCTACGTTCATGGAGGAGGCTGGAACTTCCTGAATGTGATTGAGCCAAAAGCGGCGCGGCCAATTTCAGTCGCTGGCAGAGTCATCGTCCCCTGGGACATCGCAGAGCAGGAACTGAAACTCACCATTACCCTCGAACATTTCGAGGATGGCGTCGTCATCGAGCGGGTGCCGATCGTTCAGGTCGCGATGCAGTCTCAAGCCCGTCCTGAGCAGCCAATTTCACTTGAAACGGCAACGCCGTTTGTGTTCGACATTCCTGGTGTTGTCTTTTTTCATCCTGGAGAGTATGCATTCGTCATAAGCCACGAGGACCGTGAATTGGCAAGAACCCGATTCCAGGTCAACTTCGCGGAAAGCGATAAACCGGCTGAGGACGGGAACTAGTCACGTTTCCGCCTTGTCCGCCTGCGGACGACGAGTCCACATGCTCATAGAAGGAATACACGCGCGGTTTCGATGCCATAGTTCTGGCGCTACTTATCGGTTCTACTGGAAACGTCTACGAGCGGCCGACCGCTGGTACCGGGCGCTGACCGTGACGTTGGCCGCGGTCGGGATGGGCGGCTGAGGGGGCAAAGCGTCCCCGACTAACTCGCCAAGCTTCGAAAGTGCAGAGGGTCGCGTCGTTCGGCTTCCCGCGCCGCCTGGATGCGCTCGGGGGTGCGCAGCGGAATGGCATGAATTGGGATGCCTTCTTCCACGATGAACTCCACGACCCGATCCAGGACGAGGTCGCCCACTTCGTCCGGGTCATCCACATCCGCCGTGGCGAGCAAGAGAAGACTGTCCGGGTCTTCCGGACTCCGGGCGAGCTCAAACGTGGTCGTTGGATATCGGGCAATGATCGTTGCCTGCAATTCCTCGATGGCTTGCTGCGTCCGCTTATCCAGGTCGAAGTCGCTCAGAGGAAAACCTTGGATCATGACGCATGCCTTTCTCGTTCTGCAATCGCGGCGACAAATCGATCCGCCCGTCTCGCCGCCCGTTCTGCCTGGATCGAGTTGACGCGTTCGAGTCCATAGTCCGCCACGAGACCGAGACGGAAGTTGAGTTCTATGACGCTGCGGAGGTCGGTCTGGTAGACCTTGCGGCGATTGATCAAGTCGCCGCTGAAGCGGGCTAAGACGAATTCATGCCCCCAACGATCCGTCGCTGCTGGCGGCCGGATGTCAGCCGTGCGCAAGGCGTGGACCGCCGCCTGGAAGCACGCATAGTATGCGCGGTTGGCGCAATTGTTGTACCGGCCGTGGCGAACTCGCTCTGCGCGCCGGCCACACTCTCTTTGGACTTCTCAAGGTAGACGGTTACGCGGTCATCCATGCCGGACATGTTCAGGCATGGCCATGATCAAAGCAAGAGGCGTAGCGCCGGTCGCGCGGCTGGCCACAATCCGCGCCAGCGTGGGACACTCCCGCGGACCATGGACGAGCAAGCGCAGGGGGCGAGCTCCATGCCCGATCTGCCGCGAGGCACGGTCGCCTTCCTCTTCACCGATATCGAGGGCAGCACGCGCCTCTGGGAGCGCTACGCCGCGGCGATGCGGCGCGCCCTGGAACGGCACAACGCCCTGCTCGACGAGGCCATCGTCGCGCACGGGGGCGTGCATTTCAAGACGATCGGCGACGCCTATCAGGTTGCCTTCCCCGAGGCGCCCTCGGCCGTCGCTGCCGCCGTCGCTGCCCAACGCGCGCTGGCGGCCGAGCCGTGGCCCGAGACCGGTCCGCTTCGGGTCCGCATGGCCATCCACGTCGGCGAGGCAACGCCCACCGATAGCAGCCGGCCGGATTACCGGGCTCCTGCGGTGATCCACCTGACCAGCTTGCTCGGGGCCGGTCACGGTGGCCAGATCTTGCTGAGCGATGCCGCCCGCCTCCTGGCCGGCGCCGGGGTGCCGGACGGTGTCGGCCTGCGCGACCTCGGCTCCCACCACCTGCGCGATCTGGGCGAGACCGAACAGATCTGGCAACTCACGATCGCCGGGCTGGCCACCGACTTTCCCCCGCTCAAGACGCTGGAGCGGCACCAGACCAACCTGCCGGTCCAACTGACGGCCCTCATCGGCCGTGACGCACTCCTGGCGCAGCTCGTGCCCGTGGTGACGGATCCGGCCACGCGGCTGCTGACGCTGACCGGTCCCGGTGGCGTCGGCAAGACGCGCCTGGCGATCCAGCTCGCCGTCGCGGCGCTGGATGCCTTCCCCGACGGCGCCTTCTTCGTCGATCTGGCGGCTACGTCCGACCCAGCTGCCGTACTTCCCGCGATCGCCGCTGTCCTTGGCGTGCGCGAGGGGGCAGGGCTCTCGCTCAGGGAAGCCACGATCGCCCTGCTCGGCGCGAAACGGATCGTGCTGCTGCTCGACAACCTGGAGCAGATCCGCCCCGCTGATCTCCTCGGCCGCGAGATCGCCGGGCTGCTCGACGCGGCGCCGGGGCTGACGATCCTGGCCACTTCGCGTGCGCCGCTGCGCATCCGGGCCGAGCGGGAGTGGCCGCTCGACCCGCTCGCCGTCCCCGACCCGACCCGGTTGCTGCCGGTCCCGGTCCTGGCAGAGAACCCGGCCGTCGCTCTCTTCCTGGAACGGGCGCGGGACGCCAAACCGTCGTTTGCGCTGACAGACGGGAACGCCGCCGCCGTCGCCGAAATCGTGCGCCGCCTCGACGGCATGCCCCTGGCATTGGAGCTCGCCGCGGCGCGCCTGCGCGTCCTCTCCCCGAGCCAACTGCGCGACCGCCTCGGCGCCCAACTCGACCTCCTCGTCGGCGCGGAGCGCGACCGCCCGGACCGGCAACGGACCCTGCGCGCGACCATCCGCTGGAGCCACGACCTCCTTACGCAGGAGCAACAGGCACTTTTCCGGCGGCTCGGCGTCTTCGCTGGCGGTTTCACCCTCGCGGCGGCGGAAGCGGTCGCGGTTGCGCTTGGCGCGTCGGAACTGGAGGTGCTCGACGGTCTGACCGAGTTGCTGGCCGAAAGCCTGGTGCGGGCCGAAGAGACCGCCCAGGGCGAGGAGCGGTACCGGATGCTCGAGACGATCCGCGCCTACGCCAGCGAACGGTTGGCAGACAGCGGGGAAGGGGGCGTGGCCCACGCTGCCCACCTGCGCTATTACACCGACTGGGCCGAAGCGGTCGCGTCCGAGGTCGGGACTGGCGACCGCTCGGCCGGGCTCGACCAGTTCGAGCATGAGCACGCCAATCTGCAAACTGCCCTCGCCTGGGCGCTCGACGCGGGCCAGCCGGCCGCGGGACTCTCCCTCGCGGCCAGGGTCTGGAAGTTCTGGCAATTCCGGGCCCACTTCGGCGAAGGACGCTCTTGGCTCGATCGCCTGCTGGCGGCGACGCCAGACGAGCAGACCGAAGATCGCCTTTTAGGGTTCGAAGCCGCGGGCGTCCTCGCCTGGAACCAAGGCGACCTCGCCAGCGCCGAGGGGTTGTTGCAACGGGCCATGGCCATTGCCGAGGCGCGGGGTGATGAGCCGGGTCGGGCCAGGATCCTCAACAACCTGGGCAATGTCCGCAACCTCATGGGCGACCTCGATGGCGCGGCGGCCTACTTCGAGGAGGGTCTGGACCTGAACCGGGCGCTGGGCGACCGGCGGGGCGAGGCTATCGTCCTGAATAATCTGGCCTTGATTGCGATGGACCGAGGCGCCCTCGACGAGGCGCAAGCCTTGCTCGAAGAGAGTCTTGGGCTGAAGCGGCAACTCGGCATGCGCGCCGACGTGGCCATCGTCCTCGGCAACTTGGCCTTGATCGCCTGGTTGCGGCGCGATCTCGGGCGCTCGATCGAGTTGCTGGAACAGGCGCTGGCGATCGAGCGGGAGACCGACAATCCGGTCGGTATCGCCGATGCCCTCGGCAACCTGGCCCAGGTGCTGGGCGAGGCGGGGCAGCCGGACCGCGCCGTCCATCTGCACCGCGACAGCCTCCTGCTGCGCCGCGATGTCGGCGACTGGCTCAGCATGCCCTACTCGCTGGAAGGGATTGCTTCGATTGCCGTGATTGCTGGTCTGGTCGCGCCCGCGGTCCGGCTGCTTGGGGCGAGCGAGGCTCTGCGCGAGGCCATCGTGGCGCCGAGGCAGCCCACCGATCACGCCAGCTACGACGAGCTCGT
Organism: uncultured Chloroflexia bacterium; assembly: GCA_963762985.1. Taxonomy (GTDB): domain Bacteria; phylum Chloroflexota; class Chloroflexia; order Thermomicrobiales; family UBA6265; genus JACCXM01. The sequence goes on along the minus strand of CAVXMK010000014.1, from coordinate 68,318 downwards.
GGCGCAGGCCAGGGACGAGATTGGTGAGGATGCCTTCGCGGCGTCCTGGGAGGAAGGCCGCCTGATGGGGCGCGACGAGGCTGTCGCGGCGGCGCTGGCTCTCTGCGACGCCATCGCCGAGCGCCGCGGGCAGGAGAGCGACATGGACCTGTTGGTGACCGGCGAGCGGGTCTCGCGCCCGTGAGCGGCCGGCATTCATGGCACATCCTCCTCATCGGCGGGGCCAGCGGGGTGGGCAAGACTCAGATCAGCTATCCCCTGGCCCGGCACTTCGGCGTCGGCATCACCGAGATCGACGATTTTCAGGTCGTGCTGGAGCGGATGACGACGCCCGTGCAGTACCCGGTCGTGCACCTCTTCCCCACCGACCCGGACGCGTTTTTCGCCCTTGATGACAAGGGCAAATTGGAAGTCGCCATCGCCTACAGTGCCGTGATGGCAGAAGCGCTGGAGGCGGTCATCGCTAACCACCTCGACGGTGGGCCGCCGATCGTGCTGGAGGGGGATTTTTTGCTGCCGTCCGTCGCGGTGAAAGAAACATACGGTGGCATTCCCGCTGATGGGCGAGTGCGCGCGTTCATCCTCTACGAGGACGAAGAGCAGATCGCGCACAACTACCTGGCGCGTGAAGGGGAGCCGCAGCCGGATCGGGCGCGTTGGAGCTGGAACCACAGCGAATGGTTGCGGGTGGAGGCCGAGCGCCTCGGTGTGCCGGCCCTCGCGGCGCGGCCGTGGGACACGGTTTTCGAGCGGGCTCTGGCGCTGCTCAAGAATGGGGGCGATCCGTCCCAATGACCGGCAGAAGGCGAACCATTGCCGCGTCGGTGCTACCGTATGCCCCGGGCGAGGAATGGGCGCGGTCCCGCCTTGGGAGTCGCCAGGCATGTCCCGATCCAACGTATCCGTCGAAAGCCCGATAGCCGACGATCACCCCCTCGTGGCGCGCTGGGAGAGCCTGCGCTGGGCAGTGCAGCCGACGTCGCGGCGCTGGCTCGGGGGTGCGGCGCTGGCCGTCGTCGCGCTGACCGCGGTGATGCTGCCTTTCCGTGACCGGCTCGACGTGCTCGACGTCTTGCTGCTGTATCTGCTGCTCACTGTCGTCGTGGCCCTCGCGGGTGGACTCTGGCCGGGGGTGATCGGCGCTGTCCTCGGGTTTCTGGCGCTCAATTTCTTCTTTGTTCCCCCATACCTCACGCTCTCGGTGGAGGCAATCGATCACGTCCTGGCGCTGGTCGTCTACCTCGGCGTGGCGATCACCACCGCCCAGTTGGTCTCCCGCGTGCGCGCCGGCCATGAGGCAGCGCTGCGCGAGAGCCGGCGCATGGCGCAGCTCGCCGAGCTGAACGCCGCACTCATCGGCGGCATCACCCTGGAGGGTATCCTGGACCGGATCGCGGAGCGCGTCGTCACGGTCTATGGCGCCCAGGGATGCCGGGTGCTGATCCCGGGCGAGGATGGTGAGTTGCGAGCCGGCGCGTTCTTCCCCGAAAAGATCGGGCCGCGAACGGATCGCACCGGTCTCTCGCTGGCCGCGTGGGCGGTGGGGCACCGCCAGCCGGTCGGGCGCGGCGGGCGCGGCGCCAGAATCGTTGGGCGGACACCACTCCCTGCAGGCGTGAACCGGATGTCCGCCACGACCGGGGGCGACGTGCTCTACCTGCCGATCGTGGCCAACGAACGCGTGCATGGGGTCCTGGAAGTCGCCGGGCGTCCGGGGCAGGGGCCTTTCCACGTTGAGGACGAACAGACCCTGACCACGTTCGTCCACCAGGCCGCGCTGGCGCTGGAGCGGGCCCGGCTCGGCGATGAGGCGGCGCGGGCCGCGGCGCTGGCCCAATCTGATGAATTGAAATCGGCGCTCCTGGCGGCCGTCTCGCACGATCTGCGCACCCCGTTGGCCTCGATCAAGGCCGCCGCTACCTCGCTTCTCGACGAGTCGGTCGCCTGGGACGACGCGGCGCGCGCCGAGCTCCTCTCGGCCATCGACGAGGAAACCGACCGTCTCACCCTGATGGTCAGCAATTTGCTCGACCTGTCCCGCATCGAAGGCGGTGCGCTGCGCCCGCGCAAGGATTGGTACGACGCCGACGAACTGATCGCCGACGTGCAGACGCGCCTCGCGGGACGAATGGAAAATCATCCATTGACGGTTGCCATCGAGCCCGACCTACCGCCGTTGCGGTTCGACTACATTCAGATTGCCCAGGTACTGGTCAATCTCCTCGAGAACGCGGTCAAGTACACCCCGCCCGGAACCCCGATCGTTGTCTCCGCGCGTCGTCTGCCGGATACGATCGAGATCGCCGTTCACGACGACGGGCCCGGCATGACCCCGGAGAGCCAACGGCGGCTTTTCGAGCGGTTCTACCGGGCCGGGTCGGTCACCGGGGCAGGAGGCGTCGGCATCGGGCTCACCATCAGCAAGGGGTTGGTGGAAGCGCACGGCGGCCAGATCGCCGTCGAGAGCGCACCTGGGGAAGGAACCACGTTCCGCTTTACCCTGCCCCTGGCTCAAGAGCCCGCGCCGATCGACGCCGCGGCGGAGAAACGCGAGGCGGTGGTGTGACCGGCGCGCGGGTACTGGTCATCGACGACGAGCCGCAAATCCGGCGTGCCCTGCGCACCGCGCTGACGGCGCACGGCTACACGGTCGAGGTGGCCAAGGACGGCCGGACCGGTCTGGAAGCAATCGCCGCCTGGGCACCCGATGCGGTCGTGCTCGATCTGGTCATGCCGGGGCTGGACGGGTTCGAGGTCCTGCGCCAGACGCGGACCTGGTCCGACGTGCCCGTGATCGTCCTCTCGGCCCGAGGGCAGGAACCGGACAAGGTGGCGGCGCTCGACGGCGGTGCCGACGACTATCTCACGAAGCCGTTCGGCATGGGCGAGTTGCTGGCCCGCCTGCGCGTCGTGCTGCGGCGCCGGCGGGGCCCGGCGCCGCCGACCATCGACGCGGGCGAGGTCGTCATCGACCTGGAACGCCGGTTGGTATTCCGCGGCGGCGAGGAAGTGCACCTCACTCCCACGGAAATGAGCCTGCTGCAAACGCTGGCGACGGAGGCCGGCAAGGTGCTGACCCACCGCCAGATCCTGCACCGCGTCTGGGGCGACTACGCGGCGGAAAACTCACCGCAGTTGCGCGTCTACATCAACTATCTTCGCCGCAAACTCGAAGACGACCCGGCCAACCCCCGCCTGATACTCACCGAGCCCGGCGTTGGCTACCGCTTCAAGACCGATCTGCCGCCCGACGCTCCCGTCAAATCCTAACGCGACTCTAACGGGTTTGAGGCCGTTTCATACACAGCTCTAACACACCGTTCCCTATCGTTCCGCCGACCGTCACATTGCGCCCGGGAAAGTCCCGGCGAGCGCGCCGGACGGCAGGGTGAGTGAGAACGGCGACATGGCAACCAAGACACTTCCAGGCATCGTGGACGATGGTGTGGCATCTGGCGTGGAACCGCCGGTGGAGGGCAGCAACGAAGTCTATCTGGACGATACCGGGCTCTCCTGGCGGCAGGTGGTGCGCGGTACTCGTCCCGGCAACCAGTACATCCGCGTTGCGCCCCACCCCGATTTCTACCGTCTCGGCCCCGGTGTGATCACTCCACGTCCCGACCTCCACGAGCCGCACAGCACCGGCGGACACGTTCGTCGCTTTCTGCTCGGCAAGCCGATCCCCAGCGCCTCGGAACTGTTGGAGCGGGTCAGCGTGCCGCGCGGGCTGGCCATCTTCGCCTCGGACAACATCTCCTCCTCGGCCTATGCCACCGAGGAGATCATGCGGGTGCTGATCCTGGCCGGCGCAGCGGCGCTGACGCTGACGATGCCGATCACGTTCGCCATCCTGGCCATCCTGGCCATCGTCGTCATCAGCTACCGCCAAGTCATTCGCGCCTACCCCAATGGCGGCGGCAGCTACGTGGTGGCCCACGAGAACCTTGGTACGCTGGCCGGACTCACCGCGGGTGCGGCACTGCTGACCGATTACATCCTCACCGTCGCCGTCTCCGTTTCGGCCGGCGTCACCGCGCTGACCTCGGCCTTCCCGGCGCTCTTTGCCCGCCGCGTCGAAATCGCATTGGTGGTGGTGGCGCTGATGACCGTCGTCAATCTGCGCGGCATCAGCGAGGCGGGTCGGGTCTTTACCATTCCAACGTACGTCTACGTTGTCGCCATGCTGGGGCTCCTCGGGTACGGACTGGTCCGGGCTGTGACGGGCACGCTGCCCGACTATGCTCCTCCTCCGGCGTGGATCGAGGCACACGAGGCCGCGCCGTTGACGCTGCTTCTCATCCTGCGCGCCTTCGCCTCCGGGTCGGTGGCGTTGACCGGGACGGAAGCCGTCTCCAACGGCGTGCCCTCCTTCAAGCCGCCAGAGGTGCGCAACGCCCAGATCACCCTGGTGGCGATGGGGGCGCTCTTTGCCACGATTTTCCTCGGCATCAGCTTCCTGGCCGGACAGCTCGGCATCGTGCCCGATCCGCATGAAGTGGAGAGCGTCAACAGCGTCCTGACGCGGGCACTGGTTGGCGATGGGTACTATTTCTACCTGGTGCAATTCGCGACGGCACTCATCCTGGTGCTGGCCGCCAATACAGCCTTCAACGGGTTCCCGCGCCTGGCCTCGATCCTGGCCCAGGACCACTACCTGCCGCGGCAGTTCTCCTATCGCGGAGATCGGCTGGCGTTTACCGGTGGGATCGTCCTCCTCTCCGTCATTGCCGGGCTGCTGATCTGGCTCTACGAAGCGAGCGTGACCGGGCTCATCCCGCTCTACACGGTCGGGGTCTTCCTGGCCTTCACCCTCAGCCAGGCGGGTCTCGTGCGCCGCTGGTGGACGAAGCGCCACGAGGAGCGGGGCTGGCAGTTCCTGCTCCTCCTCAATGGGGCGGGCGCGCTGGCCACCGGCGGCGTGATGCTGGTGGTCGGGGTTTCGAAATTCACCCTGGGCGCCTGGATGGTGCTGATCCTCATCCCGCTGCTGGTGGGGATGATGTGGAAGATCAACCGGCACTACGACGGGCTTGCCGCCGCCGAAGCGGGTCTGGCGGAAACTCCACTCCATCCGGACACCGTCCGCCTGCGCACCATCGTGCCGATCGCCAACCTCGCTGTGCCCGCGCGGCAGGCGCTGGCCTACGCCATGGCGACCTCTGACACTGATCACGTGGTGGCGGTGCATATCACCGACGACGAAGAATCCGCGAGGGCGCTGCGCGCCTCATGGGATGCCTCACCCTATCGTCAGGCGCAACTCGTCGTCATCGAGTCGCCGTTCCGGTCCTTGCTGAGTCCGCTGCTGGCCTACATCGACGCCATGCACGAGGCCCACCCGAGCGATGTCATCACCGTGGTGCTGCCGGAGTACGTGCCAGGGCACTGGTGGGAGCACCTGCTGCACAACCAGACGGCGCTGCGCATCAAGGGGGCGCTCCTCTTCCGCCGCGGCATCATCACCGCCAACGTGCCGTACCACCTGCGAGGCAACTGAAGCGCGCTGCGACAATCGGGTCATTCCGACGGAGGAGGGATTTCGGCGCCATGAGGCGGCGCCCCTGGAACGCGAGGCTCCTCGCTGGCGCTCGGAATGACACGACTGGCACGCATCTCGCAGAGAACCCCGCAAGGGCCGGCCCGTGCCATAATACCCGGACGATCTGGTGAGGTGGGCTCCGCGTGGCGCCCGATCCGAGCCACCCGGGACGTCCAGCCCGGGCGAATTGAGTGGACAGGTGATGAGCGACCTCAGCGCGTTCCATGGACCGAACGCCGGCTACGTCCTCGACCTCTACGACCGCTATCGCGACGATCCGAATAGCGTCGATCCCGAGACGAGGGCCATGTTCGAGCGCGTCGATCCGGTCGAGATCGAGGCGCTGGCCACGGCCAAACCTCGCGCGGGCGCGCCGCCTGTCGCCACGTCCGCTCCCACCGGCCCCATCTACGATGTCTCGGCGGTGGTGGGCGCCGCCGCGCTGGCCCAGGCGATTCGCGACTACGGTCACCTCGACGTCCAGCTCGATCCCCTCGGCACGCCGCCGCACGGGGCCCCGGAACTGCACCCGACCTTTTACGGGATCACCGATGCCCAGCTCGCCACGCTGCCGGTCGAATCGGTGCCGTTCCCGGTCAGCCCGGACGCGACGAACGCCAGGCAGGCCATCGACGGGCTGCGCCGCATCTACAGCGGCGGTATCGGCTACGACTTCGACCAGGTCCAGATCGCCGAGGAGCGCGCCTGGTTGCGCGAGGCGGCCGAGAGCGATTCCTACGCACTCACCCTGACGCCAGAGACGAAAAAGAGACTTCTCAGGCGCCTCACCGAGGTCGAGGGCTTCGAGCGATTTCTCCATCAAACCTACCTCGGGCAGAAGCGCTTTTCCATCGAGGGTACCGACGCCCTGGTGCCGATGCTCGACGTCATCATCCGCGATGCCGCCGCGGGCGGCGTGCGCGAAGTGGTGCTCGGCATGGCTCACCGTGGCCGCCTCAACGTGTTGACTCACATCCTGGGCAAACCGTACGCCGCCATCATCGCCGCCTTCGAGGGGAGCGTCGCCCGCGGCTCCTCCCCCTCCGATTCCGCCATTGACAACGGCGTTACCGGCGATGTGAAGTACCACCTCGGGGCGCGACGGGCGAGGAATGCGGAAGGCGCCACGGTCGAGGTGCCGCTGGTGCTGGCCCCGAACCCCAGCCACCTGGAATTCGTCAACCCGGTTGTGGAGGGGATGGTGCGCGCCTCCCAGGACATCTGCGACCAGCCGGGACCGCCGCCGCACGACCGCCACCGCGCCCTGGCCATCCTCCTCCACGGCGACGCGGCCTTCCCCGGGCAAGGGATCGTCGCCGAGACGCTCAACTTCTCCGGGCTCCCCGGCTATTCCACCGGCGGCACCATCCACATCATCGTCAACAACCAAGTCGGGTTCACCACCGACATCCGGGACGCGCGCACCACCCTCTATGCCGGCGACCTGGCCAAGGGCTTCGAGATCCCGGTGGTCCACGTCAACGCCGACGATCCCGTCTCCTGTCTCTCGGCGGCGCGGCTGGCCACGGCCTACCGGCAGCGCTTCGGCAAGGATTTCCTGATCGACCTCGTTGGCTACCGCCGCTGGGGGCACAACGAGGGGGACGAGCCGGTCTTCACCCAACCGCGCATGTACGCCAGGGTCAGCGATCACCCCACCGTGCGCCAGCGGTTCGCCGATGAACTCGCCGCCGAAGGAGTCGTCACCCCCGAAGAAGCAGCGGGGATGCTGCAGGCCGCGATCGACGGCCTGGCGGACACGCGCCGGCAAGTCGTCGATGCCGGCGGTACGGTCGCCGCCGCTGACGAAAACGGGCGATACGACCTGGCACGGGAGATCGAAACCGGCGTTGCGGAGGAAGCCCTGCGCGCCCACGACACCGCAATCCACACCATCCCCGAGTCGGTGCGCCTGAGCCCGAAGCTGCTGCGCCAGTGGCAACGCCGGGCGGCCATCCTCAACCAACCGGAAGGTGGCGGCAAACTCGACTGGGCGCACGCCGAGACGCTGGCCTTTGCCTCGATCCTCGCCGACGGCACGCCGATCCGGCTGACCGGGCAGGATTCGGAGCGCGGCACCTTCTCCCAGCGCCATCTCGTCCTCCATGACGTAGAGACGGGTGAGCGGTGGACGCCCTTGCAGACACTGCCCGAGGCCAATGCCTCATTCGCCGTCTACAACAGCCCGCTTTCCGAAGCGGCGGCGGTCGGGTTCGAGTACGGCTACACCGTCCACGCCCCGGAAGTGCTGGTGCTCTGGGAGGCGCAGTTCGGCGACTTCGCCAACGGCGCACAGGTGATCATCGACCAGTTCCTGGCCGCGGCGCGGGCCAAATGGCAGCAGGAACCGGCGCTCGTGCTGTTGCTGCCGCACGGATACGAAGGCCAGGGACCCGAGCACTCCTCGGCGCGGCTGGAGCGTTTTCTGCAGCTCTTCGCCGAAGGGAACCTGCTCGTTGCCAACCCGACGACCTCGGCCCAATACTTCCACCTCCTGCGGCGGCAGGCCAAATCGCTCGCCTCGGATCGGCGGCCGCTGGTGGTGATGACCCCCAAGAGTCTGTTGCGCAACCCGCTGGCCGCCTCAACGCTCGATCAGTTCACATCAGGGTCGTTCCGGACGGTGCTTGACGACGCGCAAGTCGACTCGCCGGAGGCGGTCACGCGGCTTGTGCTTTGCTCCGGCAAGCTCGCGGTGGAGCTGGAGAGTAGCCCGCAGTGGGAGGAAGCGGACGACGTGGCGGTGGCCCGCCTCGAACTGCTGGCGCCGTTCCCGGTCGACGACCTCGCCCGCGTGCTGGCTCGCTACCCCAACCTGGAAGAGATCGTCTGGGCGCAGGAGGAACCGCGCAACATGGGTGGTTGGACCTACGTCGCTCCCCGCCTGCGGGAGCTGCTGGAATCGCGTGAGCGCCCGCTACCGCTGCGTTACGTCGGCCGCCCTGAACGCGCTTCACCGGCCGAAGGGTCGCTGGACCGGCACGGGATCGAACAGGCCCGCATCATCCAGACGGCCCTCGCGGACGCCCCGACCACGGTGACGGCGAACGGCCGCGGCCGGAGACGCGCGGCGAAAACGAACGGGGACGCCCGCAACGGCGCCCGCGCGAAAGCGACGCGCTCGCGCACGAATCAGTAACCGAAACAGAGGCGTTGGCCCGCATTGGGGACGAAAGCGGAGAGCAGGGTATGGCGGTCGAGATTCGGGTTCCTCCCCTCGGGGAATCGCTGGTCGATGCGGTGGTGGGGACCTGGCTGAAGCGGGAGGGCGACGCGGTCAACCGCGGCGAAAGCCTGGTCGAGCTCGAGACCGACAAGGTCAATCTCGACGTTACCGCCGAAGAAGACGGTGTTCTCGAGTCCATCGCCCGCCGCGAAGGCGAGGTGGTGACCGTGGGCGAGGTGCTGGGGTTGGTCGGTGCCGGCAACGGCGCATCCGCCCCCGCCCCCGCTCCCGCCGAAGCCGTAACCGCCGCGGCCCCGGCACAGCCGACCACGCCTGCTCCCGTGACCGTCGAGTCGCCGCCGATCGCGGCCTCCGCGCCACCTCCAGCGCCCGCGACTACACCGATTGCCCCGCTGCCAGCACCCGCCGAAGAGGACGCCGATGGCGCCGGGGGAGGACGTGCTGCCCCCGCCGTGCGCCGCCTCGCGGAAGAGCACCACATCGACCTGAATGCCGTCATCGGCACCGGTCCCGGTGGCCGCGTCACCCGCGAAGACGTGCTCATCGTCGCCGCGCGGCAGGCGGTGCAGGCGGCGCCGACTGCGCCCGCTACAAAGGAGCCAACCCAACCGCACGCCCCGGACGCCCCGCCGGCCACCCCGCCAACTCCCGCGCAGCGCCCGGCCGCGGCCGCACCACAGGCTCCCGCAGCCGTCGCCGCGGACGGCCGCGAAGAGCGCCGGCGCTTCTCCCGCCGCCGCCAGACCATCGCTAATCGGCTGGTCGAAGCGCAGCAGACGGCCGCCATGCTCACCACCTTCAACGAGGCGGACATGGGCGCGGTCATGGAGCTGCGCTCCCGGCGCAAAGAGGCATTCAAGGAACGCTACGGGGTCAACCTCGGCTACATGTCCTTTTTCACCAAGGCCATTGTCGGCGCGCTGAAAGCCTTCCCGGAGATGAACTCCGAGCTGCAGAACGACGAGCTGGTGCTGAAGAAGTACTACGACATCGGCATCGCCGTCAGTACCGATGAAGGGCTGGTGGTGCCGGTCATCCGCGACGCCGATAGGAAAACCTTCGGCGAGATCGAGCAGGAGATCGGTGCGCTGGCCAAAAAGGCGCGCGACGGCGATCTCACCCTGGCCGAGATCCAGGGCGGTACCTTTACCGTCACCAACGGCGGCATCTACGGCTCGCTCAACTCGACCCCGATTCTCAATGTGCCGCAGGTCGGCATCCTGGGCATGCACGCCATCCAGGAGCGCCCGGTGGCCCGCGACGGCGAGGTCGTCATCCGCCCGATGATGTACCTGGCCCTCTCCTACGACCACCGGGTCATCGACGGGGCGACGGCGGTGCAGTTCCTGGTCAAGGTCAAGCAGATGATCGAGGACCCGGAGACGTTGCTGATCGAGGGGTGAGGCGTCGCAGTCGAGACGAGGGGCGATCAGGACATCGACCTGCTGGCCGATGTCCAAAGCCGCTAGCCCGTCCGCCGTGTGGCTTCTTTGGCTGGTGTTGGTGTGCTTGTCCCATGTCGCGCGTTGAACATCGCAGGAGGGATGGGGCGTCCGGCTCGGCGGCGGCTCGAAAGCCAGAGCGCCAGCACCTCGTCTCCGGCCGTCGCGGCTTCGACGCGCGTGGCCCCATGGGTATGGATTCCCGGAATGTCCGGAATGCTGACAACGAAGGCATCGTCCTCTGGCGACCATTCAATGACCAGCGCATACTGTTGCGCTTCCTTCAACTCCGCTGTTGTCAACTCGTGTTCCGGGATGATCTCGTTCATGGTGTTCACCTAGCGCTCCGTCATTTCTCCGGCGTCGCGAACAGATTCTATGGCCAGTCGCACATCGCGCTCCTGATATGGTCTGGCATCAGCGCCGTCCCGACCCGAAAGCGTGACAGACGCGGTCACAACCGCTGTATGCTCCCACACCTCATGGCTACCTTTGCCCCGATCGGTTAGCACGAATCCGGCTCTCCTCAAGTCCGCTTTGAGTTGACGAATCTTGCGCGGCATCACATCCCATCTTCCCGACCGGAAGTTTATCGCTTCCCGACGGAGCGCATAGCGACGATAAGCCGTGTAGGATTTTGCGATCGCGTCATCGACGGGGCCACTGCGGGGCTCATGGTCAAGCAGATGATCGAGGACCCGGAGACGCTGCTGATCGAGAGGTGATACGGGATCCGGCCGCACGCTGCCGGGTTGGCGCGGGAGCCGGTCCCCCGTGGCCAGCAAGTGTGCCAACGACCGGGCCTCGCGAAAGTTGGCACACTTGGCATACTTGGCATACTTCCCGGCCTGCCACGAAGCGAGCTATCACCCAGGCTCCCCATGATTGGGTGTTCGCGTGATGGGGTGACACGGAGCCGAGGTGATCGTGTGCCAGCGTCCCCAGTCCCTGAGCGCAGTGGCGGCATGTCGCAGGACATTGTGCGCGTCATCGCGCGGATTACCGGCAAGGTCCAGGGCGTCAACTACCGGGTGACGGCCCGGTGTTTGCTACCGCAACCGATTCGGGCTTGAGTCGCAATGCCACCCGGACGTCGGCCGCGAGCTGGCGCGGTCCCACGCGGCGCGACTCGACCGTGATCTTCCGGACGTAGCGCTCAATGACTTCGCGCTTGCGGGCCACATCGTTTGTGGCTTCGATCTCGGCCAACTCATCCCGCAGGCGGCCCAACAACGCCGCGCTGTCGGTCAAGAAGGCTTCTTGGGCTTCGATCAGCGCCGTCTGTGCCCGCATCGATTCCAACAACTCCCGCAATTGACCGGCCTCGCGCGCGATGGCGTCGAGTTCGCGCTCCGCCTCGGCATCGCTGATCGTGCCGCGTCGGAACACCGTGAGCACCCGCTCGCGCTCCGTCTCCTTCTCGGCCAGTTCGGCGAGCACGGCGCGACGGCGATCCTCGAACCCCGCCGATTCGGTCATGCGCTCGCGCAGCTTCCGCTTCGCCTCGTCGAGCGCGTCGCCCGGGTTCATGATGAAGCGGCGGCACTCCTGCCAGATGGCCTCTTCGTACGTGTCGGCATGGAGGCGTTTGGAGTCGCAGCGCGGCGCACCGCTCGCCCGCCCGGCATTCGACGTACAGCGGTAGTAGCGTGTGCTGACCATCTCGCCAGTCCGCGCCATGCACTTCGTGGTTGTCGTCCCGGAGTAGGAGCGTCCGCAGTTGGCACACGTCACGATTCCGCGCAGCAGATAGACGTTCTTGGCGTTCTTGCTCGACAGGCGCTTGTTCCGCAAGAGCGTCGATTGCGCCCGATCCCATGTCGCTTCGTCGGTCAGCGGCGGGGCAGGGCGGATGACCGCTCCGTAGCGAGAGTCGACCACGCCGGTGCCCTTGTACGTCGGGTTGTGGACGACCTTCGCGAGCGAGCTCATGCCCCAGCGCCCGGTGCGTTCGATGACGCGCCCGGTCGGGTAGCGCTGGCGACCGGGAACGCCGAGCGCCGTGAGCCGGTTCGCTTCGCCGTTGAGTGTCGCCTCGCCATTCGCGATGCGGGTGAAGAGGTCCGCCACGTACGCCGCCTCAGTCATGCCCAATTGGGGGATCATGCGTGCTGATGGGGTCAAGCGGCCGTTCGCGTCCAGGTCGTAGCCGAGTGGGATCGGCCCGCCGGTGTAGCCACCGGCGCTGGCGACGCGGTTGCGTCCTAACCCGGTGCGCTCGGCGATCGTGCTCTTTTCCAGTTCCGCGAGCGAGGCGAGAAGCTGGAACAGGAACGATCCGATCGGGCTCGAAGTATCGAAGGGCTCCGTTGCGCTCTTGATTGCCACCCCGAAGCCGTCGAGCGCGTCGTGGGCGTCGAGCAGCGATCGCAGCGACCGCCCGAGACGATCGATGCGGTAGACCAGCACGGCGCCGAACCGCCCCGCCTCGGCATCGGTCAGGAGCCTCCGACCTTCAGAGCGGTCGCCGAGCGGCACGGTGCCGCTGATGCCGTCGTCCACGTACTCGTCGGCGACTGGCATGCTGTGTAGGTCGACGAACCGGCCCAAGAAGTCGAGCTGGCTCTTGATTGTCTGGCGCTCGGCCTGATCCTCGGTGCTCACTCGGGCGTAGATGGCGACGGTCTGGTTTGCCGCCTCTAAGCCGCCGATCGTCGCTCCCCGCCTCGTGGCCCGTCCCATCGTGTTACCTTTCTGGCGTCCTCACCTGGCGTTGACTCCGGCAGGTGAAGGCGTCCCGAAGCCGCGGACCTGGCTAGCTCAGGCCGCGGCTTTTCCCGCCTCGCCGTCCTCCGGCTCGGCTTCCCAATCGACCAGTTCCTCGGGCCGCACGCCCAGCGCCTCCGCGATCTTGCGGACGGTGCTGATGCGCGGGCGCTGCAAGCCGTTCTCGATGCGGCTCAACGTCGCCTCGGCGATGCCGGTCCGCGCCGAGAGCTCGGCCTGCGTCACGAACAGCCGCTCGCGCACCTGGCGCAACCTCACGAGCATCATGTCCTCCTCTTCTTCGCGGGGCGCCACTTCTGCCAGTAACAATACCACAGCGACAATCTATTGACAATTTTATGGTATTGACTTATCATTAGCGGTAGTGAAGTGAAGGGACGCCTTCACCCGGCAACCGGAGTCAGTCGCAGGAACAGGAGGACCACGATGGCCCAGCAGATGCAGACCCGGCGCACTCGGCAGGCATCCCCGGAGCGGTGGCAGCGGGCGCTCGCCCGCGGTCTCGCCGAAGGCGTGACGGCACGGCAGGTCAACGACTCGGGCGCCTGGGTGGCGACCAGCGGCACCGACGCCATGATGGCCTACCTCTTGGAAGTCACCGGCAACGTCGCGCACGGGTGCACGTGCCTCGCCGGCCTCAACGACGACCCGGTCTGCAAGCACCGTGCGGCGTTCTACCTCCTGATCGGCGCACTCGACCCGGAGCCGGAGCCCCCGGCTCCGGCCGCCTCGGCTCCGATCTGCTTCCGCTGTCGCGGGACGGAGACCGGCTGCCCGGTGTGCCAGGGTGCCGGCAGCGCCCCGCTCGACGCGCAGGAGGTGGCGCTGCGGGACGCGGCAGATCGGATCGCTGCCTGATCCGGAACGCCGCGGCGTTTCGGCATCTCGTGGGGCCGGATCGGTTCCGGCCCCATTCAACGCATCGGCGCCACCCGATCCGTCGCCGACCGTCACGCCTCGTCGGGGTCGCTGCACGCCTCGGGCCCGGCGCAGGTGGGTGCGCCCGCGGAGTAATACCCGCAGCGCAGGCACGCCGCGCGCGGGCCGCAGTAGCGCCGGCACTCCCGGTCCGTCGCGCAGGGGACCACCCACAAGCCGCTGGCGCAGTACGGGGCGTTGCCGATCGTCGTGTCGCACACCCCGGCATGCCCCGCGGCGCTCGTGCATGGGACGTCTTAGCCGCCGCAATTTACGTCCCGCTGGCCGGCGGCGCACCCGCCCGTGTCATGCGCCCGGCAGCGCTTCTTGCCCTTCTTGCCGCGGCAGACGCCGGAGCAGCACTGCCCGGCGTGCTTGCAGAATTCCCCGGCGCTCACGCAGCCGAAGGCGTTGCGCCGGACCCTCCGGCGCCGCCTCTCGGCCGTAGCAGCGTCCGGCGACCGTGCGCCACCCCCTAGCCCCACGCCGAGCAGGCCGCCCAAGACGTGGCGGCGGGTGGTGCCCGGGGCGCGGGCGAGGGCGTCGAAGCGGGCGTCGTCCATGGGCCAATCCGATCGCGGGGGAGGGGCGCGGGCGCCTCCCATCATACACCCGGGGCGAGCCGCCTCCCCGCGCCGCGCGCTACGCTTTGCCCCACGCGCCGGCCGCCGAAGCCGGCCCACCCGGGAGGCCCCCCATGCGTCCGCCAATCGCCCTCTCCCGACGCGCCCTCGCCGCCGCCGGCCTGCTGGCCGCCCCGGCCGTCGCGGCGAAGAAGAAGCGCAAGAAGAAGCGGCCCACGCCGCCGCTCGCCTTCGCCCTGGCGAGGGTGACGAACGTCCTCGCTTCCTCCACGCCGTCGGCGTCGCGCTTCACGCTGGCGTTCGACCTCGCCCTGCTGTACCCCGCCGGCGGCTTCGACTTCAAGTCCAACGGCCCCCCGGTGCCGGTGGCCGCGTCGGCGACGGAGCAGCAGGTGCGGGCGGCGCTCGTGGCGCAGGTCCGCGCCTCGTCGGCCTCGGTGCTCGACAACCAGGGGTTCGCCGTGCCCGCCGAGCGCATCGCCGTCGCTTTGGTCTGACCCGCGGTCGCCGCCGTTCCTGCGGCTGCGGCGATCGCCGCCGGCACCATGCCCCAGGGCGACGCCGCGGGCCGCTGAGCTGTGCCATGGCAGAAAAGATCACGGACCGAGAGCGGTTGCGGCACCCCGCAACCCGACGGATCGGGCTAAACGGGGCGCCAAACGGAGCCTGCTGACGGACGGGGCGGGCATCCCGCTGGCGGCGACGCTGGACGGGATCGTCGTGGCCCGGCCCGCCCCGGGCGCGGGGCGCCAGCGCCTCCTGTGCCTCGACGCCGGCTACGACTACGACGCGGTGTGCGAGCAGGCCGCGGCCCGGGGCTACGAGCCGCACATCCGCTCGCGCCGGGCCGAACAGGCCTCCCGGGCGCAGGTGCCGGGATGGCGGGCGCGGCGCTGGGTGGTGGAACGCACGCACTCTTGGATGAACCGCTCGCGCCGGCTCCTCGTCCGGTGGGAGAAGAAGGCCGGGAACTACCTCGCCTTCGTCCAGCTCGCCTGCGCCCAACCCGTCTTCTCCAAAGCCCGGGGTTTCCGGACAAGGTCCAAGAGGCTGGGGGATATTGGAGGCTGTGCGGCTACGACGCGGGCAAGTAAGTTACCGGTTGCAAGCCTCGTTTCCTCGACAACACGGAAGGATTTCCACTGAAGGTGCGCATCCAAGTTGCCGATGAGCCCGATGGCTAGGGAGCCAAAGTCGTACTGCGCAGGCTGGCCCAGGTCTTTCTGTGGCTGGCGCTGTTGTGGGTCGATGGTGGCTACAAGCGCCGCCGTCGGCCGCTAGGCAAGGTGCCGGTCGCGTTTCCGCGCCAAGGAGTGGGCGTGCTCCGGCATTTACGGGCAGGCCCTTGGTGCGCAGCGCGTCGATGATGACCCATTAGGTCTCCCAGGGCAGCTTGATCGTCCTCACGAGGGTCCCTCGTCGTCACCCGCGTCGATTTTGACAGCTTCCACGCAT
Source organism: uncultured Chloroflexia bacterium (assembly GCA_963762985.1). Taxonomy (GTDB): domain Bacteria; phylum Chloroflexota; class Chloroflexia; order Thermomicrobiales; family UBA6265; genus JACCXM01. The sequence continues at coordinate 52,466 of CAVXMK010000014.1, read as the reverse complement.
TATTTGGGCCCATGGTGAGTGCAAGACCCTGGCACACCGCGCCCTTCGGTCGCCTCAGAGCGCCCGCCAGCTCCGCCACGCGGCGCGCCAAGTTCCGTACAAAACTCCGTACATGTTACCGATGCGGCGCGTCCCGCCCGGGCGCACGCTGGTCCCTGCGACGAGGCGCAAAATGCCGGCACACCGTTCCTCGACGCCGTGGTTCGTATTGCGTCAAGGAGATGACCACCATGATCACGCGCCGCAACCTCCTGGCCACTGGCGGGGTTGGTGTCGCCGCCGTCGCGGCGGCGACTGGGCTCACCGCACTACCCGCCGCCGCTGCGAACGGCAGGGGCGACCCCGTCCTGCGCCGCCGCCGCGATCGCCGCCGCGACAAGAAGGAGCGCCGCCGCGAGCGTCGCCGGCAGCGTCGGAGGAACTAGCCCCTCTGCTGCCTCGGGACAGCAGGGCGGGAGCGGACCAATCGCGGTCCGCTCCCGCCCTCTCTTCATCGTGTCGGTTCAGGTCCCCTTGGCGGGATGCCTTGCGGGTTGGGTCGCCCCACGTCGTCCCACCATTGCCGCCATGCGATGCGCAAAGAAAGGGTCGATGTCACGTGACATCTAATTGGCCGCGCTGCCGGCCAGCGGCGCCACGCGCCTCTGCCCGCTTCTGGCGAGGCCGCCACAGCTCCGGTGGCATCGCGCCGGCGTCTTGCGCGCTCTACGGCTCAAGTCCGCCGCACCGCCATCTCGGTACGGCGGTTTCAGGGAAGGGCCGTTGTGGGCTCCAGTGGCCGGGAACCACGCGCTGGTATGGTAGCGCTGCAGGTTCTCCAACGCGCCAGTTGCGAACGAGAACGCGCCGCGTGAGCTGGAACTCGGCACCGTTTGGATCACCTACCGGCCGGAAGTACCACGGAAGAACATCGCCGCGCAGCAGCGAATGGCGGAGCGCTAGGCGCACATCCTTGCCAGCCCGTACGCGGAACAACCGGTGCCAGTCGTTGCTACTAGGTAAAACCGTCCAGTTGCGGCTGGATGTGGTCGAGGATCCACGCTTCGAGCAGTTCATCCTGCGTTCCGGCTCGGGGCGCAGGCGCCGGAGTCGATCGCACCCTGTATCGGGGGGTGCCGGCGACGGCATGAGGCACAGGGCGCCGGTGCCCACCCTGGTTGGGCTACAGGATCGTCAACACGGACATACCTTATGTATGCTAGAATGCTTGCGCTAGGCAAGCGTCGATAATTGTTATACCTGAAAGGCTCAACCGAAGGGCAGGGCCAACGTAACCTTGCTACTCCGTTCGCTAGGCTGGAAACGCCTCGGCAATCCAAAGCCGGACGGCAGACGACGCTAGTTACCCTGTGTCCCCGCCGGTATCGCTCCTCGACCGCGTGCCGGACGCGCTCTTCAGCCTCGACCGTGACTGGCGGTTCGGATATCTGAATCCGGCAGCCGAGCGGCTGCTCGGGGGGCCGCTCGAAGAGCTGCTGGGAAAGTGCCTCTGGGACCGCTTTCCTGAGACCGTCGGGTCGATCTTCGAGCAGCAGTATCGGTTGGCCCTGGCGAACGGTAGCGCGGTCATGTTCGAGGCTTGCCATCCGCCGTTGGGCACGTGGGTCGAGGTCCACGCCTATCCCTCCACGGAGGGACTGGAGATCCGGGCGCGGGACATCACGCCCGGCATGCGCGCGTCGGAGTCGCTGCGGCGATGGGCCAGGATTGACGAGCTGCGCTTCCGCGCTCTGGTCGAGCAGGCAGCCGACATCGTCGGGCTGTTGAACGCGGACGGCACCATCCGCTATGTCAGCAAGGCTGTCGAGCGGGTGCTGGGTTACGCGCCGGAGACATTGATCGGCCGCAGCGTCTTCCAGATCGTCCACCCGGATGATCGCTTGCGCCTCCAGCGCCTCATCGACGGGAATAGGGGGCGCCATGACGGCGCGATGCCGGTCGAATGCCGGCTGCGCCACGCCGACGGGAGCTGGCGCTTCATCGAGCTCACCGGCAACCACCAGCTGCACGATCCGGACATCGCAGGCCTCGTGGTGTCCGCACGCGACATGACTTGGCGCAAGCAGATGGAACGAGAACTGCAAACGCGCGAAGCGTCCTATGAAGCCATCGTCGATGGATCCGTGGTCGGCATCGGCGTGACCAATCTCAGTGGACACCTCCTTACCGCCAACAGGGCACTGCAATCGTTTCTCGGGTACACCGAGGAGGAGCTGGCAGGGCATACCCTTGCCGAATACGTGCATCCCGACGACGCTTGGGGGGATGCCGCGGAGGTGTTCGAGGACCTGGCGCGCGGGCGACGACCGCACTACCGGCAGATCAGACGGCTCGTGCGCAGCGATGGTGACATCGTATGGGGAAGCCTCATCGTGTCGTTGATCCACGAGCCGGAGGGCCAGCCGACGTTCGCTATCGTCATGGTCGAAGACATCACCGAGCGCGAGCGAGCCGCCGCCGAATTGGCCGCCGCCCGGCGCCGGCTGGCGGCGAGCCGGGAGGCGGAGCGCCTCCTCCTCGCGCGCGAACTTCATGACGGTCCCATGCAGGACCTGCTCGCGGTGAGCTATGAGCTCGCGCGCGAGAGTGCCCTGGCCAGCGCCACCCAGCCCGCCGGCGATCCGAGCACGGCGATGGAGCAGGCACGAAAACTGCTGCTGGCTGTGGTCGGACAGCTGCGCGGCGTCGTCGGCGAGCTGCGTCCTCCCGGGCTCGTGGAGTTCGGCCTGCCGACCGCTGTGCGCGGATTCGTGACGGGGCTGCAGCGCAAGGGCGGCGATGCCTTGCCGACCATCTGCCTGGACGTGGACGATCGCGCGGCGGACCTGCCGCAGGCGCTGACCGTTACTCTCTTCCGGATCGTGCAGGAATCCGTACGCAACGCGCTGCGGCATGCCGAGGCGCGTGAGATCGTCGTGGCGCTCCGGATGGAGCCCTCCAGCGTCACGGTGCAGGTTCGAGACGACGGCCGAGGCTTCGTCGTTCCGGGTCGTCTGGACGACTTCGCCCGGACCGGGCACTTCGGTCTGGTCGGGCTTGTCGAGCGCGTTGAACAAGCCGATGGGGAGATCACCGTCACGTCGTCCCCTGGGATGGGTACGACCCTCAGGGTGCGGGTTCCGGTGGAAGAGGCGGAGACCGATGAGCCAATCGATTCGCGTGCTGATCGCCGATGACCACCCCTTGGTCCGGTCCGGCCTCTGCACGGCGCTGCAGACCGAGCCAGACATCGTCGTCGCGGGCGAGGCTTCGGACGGCGACGAGACGCAGCAGCAGTGCGCGGACCTGCAGCCGGACGTCCTCGTGCTGGATCTGAACATGGACGGCCCGCCGGCGGTAGCGACACTGGCGGCGGTTCGCGAACTATGCCCGCGCACCCGCGTGTTGATTCTGACCGCGTACGATGACGACGTTTACGTGCGCGGCGTCGTGCTGGCGGGCGCGATGGGGTATGTGCTCAAGGACGAGGCGCCCGAGGCCCTTGTGCAAGCCGTGCGCACCGTGGCGCAGGGCGGCACGTGGTTCAGCCGGTCTCTGGTGGAGAACCTCGTCCTTCAAGCCGAGCAGAACGAAAGCGATGCTCCGCCGCTCACCGAGCGGGAGAGCCAAATCATCCGGTTGATTGCGCAGGGCTGGGACAACGCGCGGATCGCCGAGGAACTCTGCCTGAGCGAGCAGACCATTCGCAATTACGTCAGCCGACTCTACGGCAAGATCGGCGTGCAGACGCGAGCCGAGGCAGTCGTCTGGGGCCGCGATCACGGGGCGACGACGTAGGTTCGCCTCTCGAACGTGAGCGCAGCGACGGCGCCGGTGCCGGTCATTCGGCATCCGCGGGGAGACCATCACGGCTGGACCGCAGCGGCTGCTCCCACAGTACGGCGGGCCGCGCGGGTTGTTGCGCAAGGACATCTTCGAGTACTGCGGCACCCTGGCGCGGTCATCTCCCCGATGCTGAGGGTATACGAATACCCCCACGGGCAAGGACACGCGGCGATTCGTGCCCCTGAAAATGCGTAATTTGTACGGATGCGCGGCGGTCGCTGGTACATTACCATTTAGGCGAAACGTGCCGCATCACCGATTTGGACAGCGCCAGACCGCGTGGCGAATGGTCATTGGCGCGCCAGCATGTTGTGGAGCAACCTCCGTGCGCCAACGAGCTCTTCGCCGCTTCGTCAGCAAGGCACAGGGCAGGGACAACGGTGTCCTTGGCACTGGTCGCGGCCCCGGCGCCGCCACGTGGGAGGGATTGAGGAGCAGCAAGACTCACGCCCAACGCCGTTCGCCCGAACATGGACACGCTCCGTCCCTGGCTCGGCACTGCCACCGCGAACGGTACTGGCTCCTCGGTGTGGAGGAGTCCGCAGCGTCGTACCATGAGACGATGCCGCGCGGCATTGGTCGTTGGCCCGATCGCGGTCTGCACTGGCTAGCAGGCATGGGAGCCGTCCGGTACGGGACCGCGCCCGAGTCACGCCGGTGGCGCCGTGCGCGCGCATCATCGGTACCGCGCATCATTGATTCCTGGGAGATCAGCCATGGATACCAAGCGCAATGATGCCATCACCCGTTCGCTGACCGTTCTCCACTCCCGCCGCGACGTCCTGCAAGGGCTCGCCGGGGCCGGGCTCGGGTTCTCGGCCTTCCTCGGCTGGCCGCGCGGCGAGCCCGACGTCGCTGCCAATAAGAAGCGCAAGAACAAGCACAAGCAGAAGTCGAACAAGCAAAGGTCGCCAACGCCGCATAGCACAGCGGAGAGAAGCCGTGGGTGGTGCCGCTCCGATCCGCTCATCCTCATCGAGGGCGTGGTCCTCGACATCTTCTGTTCCGCACCCCTGACGGCGCCGTTGTACGTCACGGGTCCCACGGAGATCGTCGTTTCGGTGCCGGCTGGTGTGCAGCCCGCGCTGGTGCTGGCTGGCGTCGGCTTCGGCCGCGGCGAACTCGTCCGCTTCGAAGAGAGGAATCGACTGCAGCAATCGGCTGAGGGCCTCGAGGTCGAGGTCGAGGTCTACGTGCCGGCCAGAAGCGAGCTGCCGATCGGGGTGGTATTTGCCCGCAACCTTGTGGGCATCCTCGACCCCACCCGTGCCGAGGGCGTCACTAACGAGTGGATCAGCCTGGGGAAGCGCCTTCCGATCGCTACCCTCTTGGAGCAGTTGTCGCCTCTGTAAAGGCGAGAAGGTGACCATTGCCCAATCTCCCAAGCTCCGGGTAACGCAAAATGGGATCGAAGTGGACAATCAAGTCCTTCGTGCCGGCGAACGATGACCAGATGCCGGTCCGCGTTGAGTTTGCCCCTCGTATCGTCGGGCTGCTGGTCCCGGACCGTGCGCAAGGCCTTGCTAACGACTGGATCGTCCTGAACACGAGCTTTCAGCCGGTACTGACGCTCGCCACTGGCCAGAGAGGGCGACGAGACGGGCAAGCCGAAGCCTTCGGAACGGGAAGGCTTGAGGATGCACGGGGACGGAGATAGGTCCCGATCGGGGTGTGGTGATTTCGCCGTCGCTGAGCTCTGTGACTGACGGGTCCAACGATCGGTAACGGGTATGGCTGACCTCCCTCTGCCGGCTCGGCTGTATTTCGCTGTGCTGGTGTTCTCGGTGGTTGGCCTGATGGCGGGGCTGCTTCGATTCGCCGCGCCACCCGATCGGGCAATGCTGGCCCGCGCCGCTGTCGGCGTCGCGCTGTTGACGGCGGCCTGGTTGTACCCGCTCTCGCACTCCTTCAAGCACAGGATCCACCTCGACACGAGCGTGCTCATCGCCGCGATCGTCCTGTTGCCGCCCGGCCTCGCCATGATCGTAGCCGGTGCCGGGACGCTCCTCGCGCATCTCATCCGGCGGCAGGACTGGGTCGAATCGACGTTCAACGTCGCCCAGATGATGGCGCAGGCGGCCGTGGGCGGGCTGATCCTGGTGGCGTTCGACGGTCGGATTCCTCACCGTCCCGAGGCCGTGGGGTACGTCCTGCTGGCCGGCCTGGCCATGTTCGTCGTCAACAACCTCCTCGTCGCGACCATGATCGCCCTGCAGACCCGCAAGCCGCTATTTCCCTTGTGGCGTGAGGCGGTGCTTGAGGTCAGTAGCGTGGAGTTCCTGGGACATGTGACGGAGATCGGCATCGGCGTCTTCGCCGTCTTTCTGCTCGCGACCGTTCCGTGGACATTGCCGCTGTTGTTGCTCCCGACGATCGCCATCTACATTGCGCTTCGCCGCCGGATCCGGCTCCGGCAAGAGGCCGAAGCGGCGCGCAATGAAGGCAATGCACGGCCTGCCGCGGCGCAGCGCGTGGCCCTGCTTGGCAATTGGGAATGGAACCTGACCACCGGCGACAGCAGCTGGTCCGAGGAAACCTATCGGATACTTGGTCTGCGCCGCAATGCGTCCGAGCCATCGTACGAGGCCCTCCTGCGCTCCGTTCATCCCGAGGACCGCGTGAGGGTCAACCTGGCCATACACGATGCGCTGCGTACCGGTGAGGCGTTCCATGTCGCCCATCGCATCCGCTTGCCCGATGGCACTCAGCGCATCCTGGAGCAGCAGGGCGAGATCGTTCCCGATGAGGCCGGTGGCCGCAGCCGCCTGACCGCGACGATCCAGGACGTGACCGAACGGAAGACCCTGGAGGCGCAACTGGCACGCCAGGCCCTGCACGACCCGGTGACGGACTTCCCGAACAGGGCGTTTGCTTTGGATCACGTGGCGAAGCTGCTGGCCAGTCGACGACCGGACCAAGAGCCATTGGCGGTCGTGCTCGTCGATGTCGAGGGCATCGGGACCCAGATGGCGGGCGAAGCCCGAGGCGGCATCCTCCTCGAGGTGGCCCGGCGCCTCCGCGCATGCCTCCAGAATGGCGAGATGGTGGCACGAATTGGCGTTACTCGGTTCATGGTCGTTCTCGAGTCGAGCTCCGCGGACATCGCCATGACCCGCGCCGTCGACATTCGCGACTCCATTCGTGTTCCGTTGGACCTTGCGGGTCACGACATCCTCCTTGATGTCAGCGTCGGCGCCGCTGTCAGCAACCCAGCCGTGAAACTGCCGCACGACCTGGTGCGTGCCGCTGAGGCCGAGCTGACGCGCGCGAAGGCAAAAACTCACGTCAGTTCCGTCGTGCTCGTGCCCGAAGGCAACGGCGTGCATTTCTCGCCGGCGGAACTGCGAGGCGCGGCCGACCGGGGTGAGCTGCATCTCTATTATCAACCCGAGCTCAGGCTGGCCACGGGTGAGATCGTTGGGTTCGAGGCGCTGATTCGTTGGCGTCATCCCACAGGGCTATGGCTCCTGCCCGCGGACTTCCTGCCGATAGCCGAAGCCTCCGGCCAGACCATCCCGATCGGCCGCTGGGTCCTGGAAGAGGCGTGTCGCACGGCGCGCGCGTGGTCCATGCCCGCGGGGTCGGAGCGGCCGCTCACCGTGAGCGTCAATATCGCCAGCGAACACTTCCGGGATCCCGGCTTCGTTGCCGACGTGGCGCGCATCCTCGATCAGGCGGGCCTAGACCCGGCGCTGTTGCGTCTCGAGGTGACCGAACTCACCGTCGTTGAGGACCTGGATTCCAGCAGCCGAACGATGGAGGCGTTGCGAGACCTGGGCGTCCGATTCACGATCGACGACCTCGATGCAGGTTATGCCTCACTGGGCTACCTCCATCGGCTGCCGATTGATGCGTTCAAGCTCGACCGCTCGCTGGTTGCCGCTCTGGAGATCGGCGATGCGGACCGGGCGATCGTGCAGGCAACCGCCTCACTCGCTCACACGTTTGGCCTTCAGGTCGCGGCCAAGGGGATCGGGACGCCCTTGCAGCTGGCGTTGGCGAACGCGCTCGGATGCGATCAGGGCCAGGGCTACTTCTTCGCTCCGCCTCTCGACCGCAAGCAGCTGCAAGAACTCCTGGCCAGGGTGGGGTCGTTTGTCGACTTCGCTCCGGCGATGCATCCGGGCGGGAGCCGGTGGCGGGCCATGGCCGACGATCTGGCGGTCACCTGACACACTCGCCACGGCTCGTCTCAGTGACAGAACCGCGTCACCGATTCGAATTAGCTGCCTCCGCTGCAGCAGCACCCTGCGCGAGGCATCTCCCTACGCTGGGGGTATACGTATACCCCACGCGGGTGACACAACTCCTCGCACATCCGGTATGCGCGTGACTAGTCCCCGTCAGGGGGAAATTGTTAACTGGTGGCCCTTGGGGATGCGCGGTGCGCGCCGCACGCGGGGTAGCCACCAAGCGACCGGACTCCAAGCCTGCCGTCACCGTGCGGCAGACGCCAATCGGCCGCGGCCACTGAAACGCCGGATGGACAGATGACACGAGAGCGTCACGATCCGGAGCACCTGAGGCACGGCGAAATCCAAATAGCCAAGCAGTCTCGTGCTTACACAGCCGTTGCGGTTCTTGGAGCGTTGCCGGCAGCTGCCCTCACCCCCTACCGCCGAGCTTTCAACCCGGGAGCTCATCGGTCACCCCGTGAAGGTGACCGTGGGTGGAGGGTGGTGGGGGGTGAGGGCAGCTGCAATCACCTCGTCGAAGCGCGGCGGTGTTGCGCCGATCAAGTCGCCGCCCTGGGCTCCAAGGCCGAGTGTGGGATCGCCGGTGGCCGTGGCAAGCACGAGCCTCGCTGCGTAGTGCCGCTCCACCAAGAGATTGGCCATGTCGGCACTCGCGCACCGGTCGGCGGCGGAGAGACATTCGGTGAAGGGATCCGCATATGCCCGTGATGACGCGGCAGCCCGGGCAACGCCTGCCGCAGCCGCCTGCCTACGAGATCTTCCTGGCACTCGGCAACGGCACCGGTCCCCGCCTGCGGGTGTTTGCCGAGGACGCCGATTGGGCGACTATTTCCTTCCATAGCATCCTGACGCGGTTACGCCGACGCCAGCAGCGCGGCGAGCTACGGTTGTGCGATCTGCGGGACGAAGGGCGGGTGATCTTGCGAGTTCCCGTTGTCGAAGATGAAACGTCGCGGTGACGGCGCGACGTGCGACCGCAAGGACGACGTGCGTCCCGGACGATGAGGATTCAGTGACCTCGACCGAGGTCAACGGCTCAGTTTCAGGTCTTTAGAAGGGCTCGCACGATGAAGTGAAGGGCTCGCACGATGAAGGCGCATCCTAGGGCAGTAGCAAATGTTCCACCCGCCAATGAAAGTCTTGTTGGCCGGAATTGGGAACGGGCATTTCCTGTGGCGGTCCTCACGGGACCGAATGGGCGACGACTCACCCTGACTTGGCCCGGAGGCGTCAGAAAGACGCTCCTCGCGCGGAAGATACAAGCCGACCTGGGACCCGATCTTGAGGCGGCGATGGATGGTCTGCGTGGAGTGCGAAGTCCCTACAATCTCGCCCACGCCCATTATCTCCTCGGGTTCGTCACCCAGCGCCGCGGCGATCACGCCGCCTCGCTGGCTTACTTTGGTCTGGCTCTCGCCCTCTGTCGGGATCTGGGCGACACGTTGGGTCTGGCGCAGTGTTGCGAAGGGATGACGCCCACGCTGGTTGCGCTCGGGCGACCGGTGCGTGCCGCGCGACTACCCGCGGCGGCCGAGTCGATCCGCCAGACACTCGCGGCGCCTTTGCCACCGCAGCGGCACTGACATGATGCAAAGGGTGTTGTCTCGTCCGATGTGGTCTCGGGTCGCCACGACCGATGAATCGCCCCGGGATTGCGCTTCGGTCATGCCGATTCCGCACGCCGCACTAATCGGAAAGGATCGGCGACTTTCGCTCTTGCCGACCCCGCGAACCTCACTGATTGGGCGCGATCGGGAACTTGCCGCGGTGCATGTCCTCCTTCTTGAGGAGGCGGTCCCACTCCTGACGCTCACCGGACCCGGCGGCGTCGGCAAGACGCGGCTGGCCGTCGAGGTGGCCCATAACGTGGCTCCCTACTTCGCCGACGGCGTAGTCTGTGTCGATTTGGCTCCGCTGGCCGATCCTACCTTGGTGCCGAACGGCGTTGCCGAGGCGCTCGGGGTCAAGAGCAGAGCCGAGCACTCTCTTACGGACGCTATTGTCGCGCGTGTGCGGAACAAGCAACTGCTGCTGTTGCTGGACAACTGCGAGCATCTACTGGCGGCGGCGGCAGGGCTGGCCAGTTCTCTCCTGGCCGCCGGCCCGGCGCTGCAGATCCTGGTCACCAGTCGGGCGCGGCTGCACGTGCGAGGCGAACACGTCTTCTCAGTGCCGCCGTTGGCGGCCCCCAATCCAGAGACCACGTCACTCGATCAGGTAGCCCGCAGTCCTGCGGTCATGCTTTTTGTGCAACGAGCGCGAGCGGTAGATCCGAACTTTGCCCTGTCGGCGCAGAACGCTGCGGCGGTGGCGGAGATCTGCCGCCGACTGGATGGGCTGCCGCTGGCGGTCGAACTCGCGGCGGCGCGGGCCGGGGTGCTGGCGCCAGCTGCCCTGCTCGCCCTCCTGCGCCATCGACTGCACGTGCTGGGGAATGGGCTGCGCGGGGAAGTCGCGCGGCAACAGAACCTGCAGGATGCAATTGCCTGGTCCTACAATCTCCTCACCCCGGAAGAGCAAGCGTGGTTCCGCCGGTTGGCGGTGTTCGCCGGCGGGTTCGACCTCGAGGCCGCCGCCGCAGTCAACGGTTTGGCGGTCGCAGAGGCCGTCGAGCCCCTCGATGCGCTCCTCAACCAGAGCTTGGTGATGCGGCAGCAGAACAGGCCGGACGGCCCCTGGCGCTTCGCCATGCTGGAGACGATCCGCGCCTTTGGGCTGGAGCAGTTGGCGCTCGCAGGTGAGGTGGAGGCCACCCGAGAGCTTCATGCTGCTTATTTTCTCGCTCTCGTGGACCGGCTCGATCACCTCCATTCGCTGCCTGGCGACCAGTCCTGGCTCGGTCATCTCGCGCCCGAGCAGGACAACCTGCGGGCAGCCCTCGACTGGTTCGCGGCGCGGGACGATGCCGTATCGCTCAATGCTTTGACTGCAGCGCTCTTCAACTTCTGGCTTCCTCGCGCGCAGTTGGGCGAGGGGCGGCGCTGGCTGACAAGGGCAATGGCGCACGACGTGGGTGTTCCGGTGTTGATGCGTTCCCGTGTGCGCAGCGCGGCCGGGTTCCTGGCGCTCTTGCAAGGCGACTACGACATCGCAGGCCCGCTGCTTGATGATGGCCTGACACTCGCTCGGGAGGCGGGAGAACCGGAACGGATCGCGAAGGCGCTGCTCAGACGAGGGGTCCTTGCCTGTCGGTTGGGCGATACGAACCTAGCGATGACGCTGAACGAGGAAGCGAGACGGGTGGCGAAGAGTCCAGGAATGGAGGTCGTCGGGCAGTTGCTGGCCGGAATCGCCCTAGGCAATCTGGGGTTCATTGCTCTCCTCGAAGGGGATCCCGAGGTCGCGACTTCGATGCTGGAGGAAGCGGTTCAGCAGCAGCGCGTGCCTGGCGGTGCATGGGGGTTGAGCATTGCGCTGTGCGACCTTGGCGTCGCACACGTCCAGGCGGGCGCTAGCCGGGAGGCGGCGACCTGCCTGCTGGAGGCGCTCGCGATCTCCTGGTCGCTGCAGGACTATATCCACGCTGCCCGCGCGCTCCGTGGAATAGCCGCCGTGGCCATACGCTTGAGTCTGCCGATGCTCGGGGCACAGCTGCTCGGCGCCGCGGACAGCATGGACGATCGCATCGGGGCCACCAGCTATGGGCGTGACCGGAGCATTGTCGACTGGTGCCTGTCCCGGCTGGGCGATAACCCGAGGCGCACAGGCGCCCTGGCGAACCTGCGTCGAGCCGGTGAAACACTGACTTTACAAACGGCCGTGGGCGTCGCACGGGCGGTGGCACGGGTCGCACTTGGGGACGGTGAAGTGGCCGCCATCTGGCAGGCAACCGGCGCTCCAGACCTGGATCCCATTGACGACCATCTCTCGGTCCCCATTGCGTCATCGCCTGAGGGGAGTGGAGCTAACCGCGGGATCCTTGTTGCGGCCGCGATGGAGTTCAATCTCACCCCACGCGAGTGGGAAGTGCTGACGCTCGTCTGCCAGCGTCTGACTGATGTGGAAATCGGTGAACTGCTCTTTATCAGCCGCCGCACGGTTTCTTCGCACGTTGCCCACATTCTCAACAAACTCGGCGCCAATAATCGGCGCGAAGCCGCCGCCTTGGCTGTTCAGCACGCGTTGGACTGACCTAGAGACCCCGCGCAGCTTTACGTCGATGCCAAGCACGCGCGTCTCCAAGCACGAGCCAATGGGGACGGGGTTAACGCGAGCATCGTCGCGTCACAGTGGTGGCATTTCCAGCACAAGCTAGGAGCGCGGCCCGCGTTCAGTTGCCACGAGAACGTTCGAAACGTTGTTATTTGACGACTCATGCACCACCCCGAGGCTTGCTTCAGAACGGCACGAATACTACGGGCTATTCGTGCTTCGTTCACTGAAGTCCCGGCCCTAGCGAGGGTTCAGTCCACGCGGTCTGAAATCAATTAATGCCCTCACTTGACGATGAGATTTTCAAGGTGCGCGAGTGGATGGACTTCCGTTCCTGGAGTTCGAGCTTGGTCCCCTTGTTGACTACCACTTCTGCAAGCAGGTGCCCGTGCCGGGGTCGCAGGTCGTGCCGACCGGGCAGCACGCCCGGCACCGCGGCCCCACGCACCGCCGCTCTACGGGGCAATCGGCGATGGGGATGAACGTGCAGGTGCTCGGATCGGTGATGATGGGGGTCGGGTCGTCCGATTGGACGCAGGCGCAGATGCCCGCCGCCGCGGCGGGGCAGCAGCTGGCGTCCTCGATCCCGCACCCCGCTTCCACGCAATCGCACGTGCCCCCGGCGCAGACGGCGTTGAGCTGGCATCGCTTGCCGCAGCGGCCGCAGTGGCGTGGGTTGGTCGCGAGGGTGCGGCAGCGCCGGCCGCACCGCTTCTTGCGGCCCTTGCACGTCTTCTTGCGCCGCTTCCGGGCCGTGGCGTCCCGGTCGTCGGTCGCCAGCGCCAGCGCCGCGAGCAGTGCACCCGCCACGCCGGCGAGGGCGCGGCGGCGGGAGGATGCGGCGGCGAGGCAGCGGGCGAGGGCGTCGAAGCGGGCGTCGTCCACGGGCGGGGCCTTTCGCTGGCGCGGGGCCGGGGGTCGGGTGCCCACCATACGGGAGGCGGCGCCGGGGGTCAAGCGGCGCGAGGCGTGAGGAGACCGAAGCGCGGGCGCGGCAACCCGCGGTAGGATGCCGCCATGTCCTGGCTGCTGCCAACTCCACTCTTGATCCTGGCCGGCGTCATCAGCTTCGCGGCGGCGTGGGCGGCGTAGTGGTGGGTCGAGCAGCGGTGGTGACGCCGACGCCCGGCGACGCATTGCGCGACGCCATGGGGTCCGACGATGCCATTCCTGCCGCGTGCTGGGTCTCCGGCCGCATCTTCGCCGGCGACGAGCCGCGGCTCCTGATCCCGCTCGCCCCGAACACGCGTCATGACCCGCCCTTCGAGGGCCACGCCTGCTTGGGCTGTTACCACGGGCGCCAGCAGGGCGACGCGCCCGGCGCGGCCGAGGGGCGGCCAACCAGCCGCGTCCTTCTCATTCCGGGCCTAGAATTCGCGTCGTGAACGCGCCCCGTGAGCCGAGCGGCAACCCAGTTGCCGACACCGACCCGAACGGCCAAACCCGAGCTGACCCTCGACTCGGTTAGCGCGAAGCAGCCGGCGCGTTCGTTCGCGAACTCGGCCGTCCTACACGCACGAAAATCGCGGCCTTGGTGGTTCTGCTTGTGGGGTCCATCGTGGCGGAAGCGGAAGGCGCCTTGGCGCTGGGCGAGCCGGGGGAGAACCCGGTCGCGATCGTGCTCATCGTCCTCATCGTCAAGGCGACAAGACTGCGGGTACGGGTCACGCTGGACGTTCCGCCGAGCGAGGGTCCGTTCGCGCACCGGTTGCCCCGCGAGTGAGCCTCGGGGATCACGGCCAGCGACGCCGTGATAAGGCGGCCACTTCCCCTCGGCGACCACTCATGTGGAGTCTGCCCGCTCGACGGGCGCAGGATTCGGGCGCGGCGCGTCCGGTGGACGCGGCCACGACGTTAAGAGGCCGGCCTTTTTCTCCTGGAACTCTTCCTCGGTCAGCAGTCCGTCGTCGCGGAGGGCGCCCAGCATGCGGATACGCTCCACGACGGCCGCGTCCGAGACGTCGCCAGGCCATTCGGGCTGGGGGCTCGGCTGTTCCCGGGACCGGGCCGGGACCGCTTGGGCGCGCGCTAACCTAAAGCCATATCCGCAATGCGGGCACGTCCCGACAGACGGCGTTAGGCGCCGGTTGCACCCGAGGCAGCGCTTCCAGGGTTCGGACGCTGCGGGTGGTTCGTAGGGTGGCTGCGGCGGGAGGCCCGCGAAAGCGGTGGAGCGAGCATTCGCCTCGCGGCGCTCGCGGCGCGCGCCGAAGAATCGAATGAGCCCAAAGGTTAGGAGGACGAAGGCCGGCCACACGATCGTCATGGGGTCCATGCTCATGTCGATCAGCGCCCATCGCAGCCGCGCCTCCAGCGGGGCGGTGGGAATGCGGTTCATGTAGGTGACCCGAGCGACGAAGAGCAACCAGGGGAGCCAGAACGCCAGCGTCAACGTGCGGGCGTTCCCGTGGCGGGTGAACGCCCACGCCAGCGGCAGGAGCGCAGCCGCGGCGATGACGAGCATCTGCTCGTTGGTCGGATCGGGGTAGGTCACTGGTCGCCTCCCGATGCTTGAGGTTAATCGCGGCGGCGCAAGGATCGTCTTGGTGTTGAGCGTCATCTTACGCCGGTGCAGACGCCTCCCGCACCGCGGCCAGCACGGCGAGGACGTGCCGCTCCTCCGCTTCCGTTGCGGCCCGCCACCGCGCTTCGTCCAACCGGTCGGCCAGCTCCCAGGGCTCGCCCCAGCCACCGGGCACGGCCGCGTACCGGCAAAAGGCGGCTCGCCGTCGTCCGGTTGCCACGGCCACGGTCGGGTCCAAGGGTATTCGCCCTTCGCCATGCGACAGAGGATAGTGCGCCCATGGGCTCGCGCTCGGGCCATTGTGTGTCTGGCGATGATCGGCGATGATGGAGAGCACATCGTCAGTGCAAGGGGGCACGTTGGCCTACCGTGAGCCCACCGGAGCGGAATGGCTCATCGTCGTGGCAGCGCTCGTCGGGCCGCTCGTCTACGCGTTCAAGCACCATGGGCGTGCCCGCATGGTCGCCTTGATGGTCTGGCTGCCGTTGTGGCTGTTCGTGACGCGGCTGGCCTTCTATCGCCCGATCACCCATCGAACATGGGATTTCCAGTGGGCCGCGACGGCCCTCTATGATGACCCGCTGACGATCGCGTGGCCGGCGTTCGTCCTCGGTGTCTACGGCCTGATCCGGCTCTTGGGGCGGTCGCCGTCCAAGCCGGGAATTCCAGTGGTCACTGCGCCTGGGGATTACCGCAGTTATCTCCAGTCTGCCGCGTGGAAGCAGCGCCGGCGCGAGGCCATCCAGCGCGCTGGCGGCCGCTGTCAGGTTTGCAACAGTTCGGGGCCGTTGGAAGTCCATCACCGCACGTACAAACGCGTGGGGCGCGAGTTGCCGGGCGACTTGACCGTGCTGTGCCGGGGGTGCCATGCACGGTTTCACGATGGCGGGCGGATGCCAGTGCGACTCTAGGCCCGATCGGGAGGTTGCGCGGCCGTCCGGACGCTCGGGAAGGCGGGGCAGCTATGGGCGCATGCGGCGCGGACAGACCGACAGGACAGCGGGGCAGGAGTAGAGCGACAGGGGCAGCGGGGGGTGCTGGGCGGGGCGGCACGGGGACGGGCAAGGCGCAGGGCGTGGCGGGTGACGGATGGGACAGGGTGCGAGGGATCGGGGGCGCCGGCATCGGAGAATCAGGGCAGGGCGGGCCCGGGAGCATCGGGCACGGCCAGGACGGGTGAGGCCGGCACGGGACGGGGCAAGCGATCGGTCGGGCGGAAGGGTGGAGGGCAAGGGAACGGAGCAGAAGAGGGGCGACAAGGCAGGTACGGGCAGGCGGATAGGACGCGGGGATGGGGCAGGGCAGCGGGGCAAGGGACAGGCGGGCAGAGGAAGCAGGGCAGGGTAGAGAGGTAGGACAGGGACAGGCAGGCAAGAGCAGAGAGGGCAGGCAGCGAGAACGGGTGAGCAGAGGCAGAGAGGCAGAGAGGAGAGTGGAGTAGGAGGTAGGGCATGGTGTGATAATGGGTATGGTTGATGATGGATGGATGGATGGGTCTGGTTGGCTATGATGTTGTGAGATTAATGTACTGTTCTTGAGATTATGTGTTGGCGTGCGGGACTCCTGGGACCATATGACCCTCGCGCGGCGAACTGTCGAATAACGGGGCAACGTGCCTCGGCGGGACCCCGATTTAGGCATCGTGGCGCGGGTCGGCACCAAAACCCTGTCGCTTGTCGTGGCGACTAGTTATGTTGTCACGCGGTGAACGGCGCCCCCCGGATTCGGCGTAGCGGGGAGGGGTGGTGACGAAAAAGCGTGTCACTCTTTCCGGGCTCCCCCTTACGTGCGCGCGTGCGCGAGGGCGGGGGAGCCGGGGGCACACGGGGGCAAACGGCGGCATCCCGGAGGCGCGTCCGCGCGAGCCTGTGGGCGCTCAGTCGCCGCGCTCGCGCGGCATGGCGAAGAAGCAAGTGATTGACAGCACGGCCACGGCCAATGAAAGGTCGACATCGTTGGTGTCGGCCCGCAAGCGATAGATTTCCTGGGCGTGCTTGCGCCGGCCCGTCCTCGCTCCCCGGCCCATCCGCTGCCGCAACGCCAGGTGCGTTTCCAGGATCTGCTGGGCGACGCGGGCGCCGGCCCGGATGCGCGCCGGCTCCACGGCGCGATAGATGTGGGCGTGTCTCCGGTCGCAGTCGGCGGCCAGCACGCGGACGAAGTTCGCAAGGTCGTCGGCCGTAAGGCACTCGTCCAATTCTTCCGCCGCCAGTGGGGTCGGGTGCTCGCTCACGCCGCCCGCTCCTTGGCCCGGCGCCGGAACCGGGCCTCGCGGGAGGCGTCGGTTTCGACCACGACGTACGTGCCGTCCTCGCCCGTGATGCACTGGCTAAGTCGCGCCCCGAGGTCCGGTTCGGGGCCGTCGTTGCCGCCGTGAAAACGTTTCCGGTGGCAGTAGGGGCACCGCTCAACCGTCAGCGACCACACGCCGGAGCGCTCGCTCCAGACGGCGGCCGTCGCCGGCACTCGGGGCGCGTCGTCGGCGTCGCGGCAGGGCGGGCAGCGCCGCTCGCCGCGCAGCTGGGCGGCGCGATCGGCAGCGAAGGGTCGGCCGCAAGTGCGGGAGAGCAGTTCGATCATGGCGTTGCCCCACGTGCGAAGTGACTTCGCATGCCGCGCGCGGCCACGGTCGCAGCAACCAAGCCGGCGTCGAAATGCGCTAGCGCCAGGCGCTCATCGGCACTCAGGGGATCATCGTCCGAAGCCGCTGCAAGCTCGGCCCGGTAGTCGTCCAATTCGGCGAGCTCCTGCTCAGACGCGGCGCTAAGCCGCGCCAGCATCTCCGCGGCGCGATCCGTCAGCGGCGGATCGAAGTTGCTCACCCCTATAAACATGTAAGTGAGCAAGTTGAGCACCTTCCATAACGCTCGCCAGTCCGGTCCCAGCGGCGTTGGAAGAAATCGGCGTGGTTGCGTGAACTTGCTCACTGGCCACGGTATTGAGCACCTTCGATGCGGCGAAGTTGCTCAAGTTGCTCACTTTCGTGTCTTTAGGGGTGAGCAACTTCGATTCCGGGGCATCCGGCAGACGCCACAGCCACGGACCGTTGACGCTCCCAGGCGCCTTGAACTTCACGACGGCTATCTCGTCTGCCGCTCGCCGCAGCGTTGCCAAGGTGATGCCGGCCGCGTTGGCGCCCGCCTTGACCGCTTCGGACGCAAGCGGCCCGGCGGCCAGAGCGTCGCGCAACCAGCCCTCGGCATCGGCCCGTGCCGTCACTGGCGCCACGGCGGACAACAGATCTTCGATGCCCTGCGACGCCTCGCCGTGCCACTCGATCGGTCCATCCTGAGCCCGGGACCACGCCAGCGGGGCCGGCTTCATGGCGAGGTTGCTCTTGACTACGCCCACGGCCATGCGATCGTCGCCGTCTCGGGCCGTCATCCAGATCAATCGCGCCAGCGCCACCAGACCCGTGCTGCCGAGGATGCGCTGCATTGGCGTGCGGCTCGTGCCGGTTGGCTTGCCGGTATGGGCAATGCCAGTCACCGCGATGTTGGCCCGTTCTGCGAGCTTGACCAGCGGCGTGAGCCGGTCGCGCATGTCGCCCTCGGCGTTGCGATCGCTTCCGGCCAGCGACGTCGACAACGGGTCGATCACCAGGTGGTCAATCCCGTGGTCGGTTATGGCGGCCTCGAGCAAGTCGAGATGCTTTGCCACGTCGAAAAAGCGTTCTCGGCCGCGCTCGTCTAGCACGGTCTCGATCGCGTGAACACGGGACGCATCGGCGCCAAAGCAATCCAACCGCGGTCGCAGCGTGTCGGCGAGCGAGTCCTCGCCCAGGACGAACAAGGTTCGGAACTCCGGTGCCGGGGTGTTGTCGGGCCACCGACCGCCGCCAGAGCCGATGGCCGCGATCTCCGCGGCGAGGGAACTCTTGCCGTCGCCAGGATGGCCGGCAAACAGGTGGAACTTGCCCCGTGCCAGCCAGCCGCGCCAGAGCCAGCTAATCGCCTGCGGCTGCACATCGGAAAGCGTGCGGATCACCAGCCGCGCGGCGCCGGGAGCGCCCATGTCGGCGCTTGCTCCAGTGGCGTGAGTCCGGTCGGATGAACTAGCGGAACCCACCGGCAGCCCGAGCCCGGCCTTGACGTCCTGCCAGCCCTTGCCGGCGCACGTGTTGTGATGGCACCGATACGCGACCGCGCCGCTCACGAACTGGAGAATGGCCGCGCCGTCATTGTGTGCGTCTGACGTCAGGCAGCGATCAAGCCGATAGGCGGTCATGTCGCCACGGAGATGTTCGGTGAAGCCAATCCCTGCCGCGCGCAAGAGGGCCGGCACGTTGTATGACGTGTCCATGCCAGCACCGGCGCGCAAGATGCGGCCGCTCGCCGGTTGGGTCACGGGCTCCGGCGTGAGCGCCGTCAGCGCCCGCAGTTGCGCCTCAGAGATGACACCCGCGTGCGGAGAGAACGCGCCGCGCGCCATGCGGTGCGGCCGGTGCGGCAGCGGGTCGCCCTTGCCGGCCACGGTGCCGGCCAGCTTGATAATGCGGCTCGGGTTGCAGAGCGTGGTATCGATCGACACGTCGGCCGTGCCGAACAACTCGGCGAGGGTCTGGAGCGCGGACTCGACCAGCGCCCGCCCGTCATCGTCGCCGGCCAGGTCGATGCGCCATGTCGCGTGACCGCCGTTGCCGCTCATCATCTCTATGCACGGCGCCGGCCAGCACAACTCAGACGTCAGGAACTCCACAACGGCGTCGCGCAACGCCAGCGCCCGCGCTAGCTCCTCATCGGTCGCGCTGATGCCGGCCTTCCGCGCCGGGTCGCAATCGACGGTGAGGTGCGTGTAGCGCGCGATGTCGCTGTCGGCCGTGGTGTGCCGCGCCTTGCGCTTCAGCCGATTGTCGGCCCGCGCCAGGAGGTCAGGGTCGCAGGGGTTTTGTGTGAAGTAGATGCCGCTCGCGCTGCCAATACCCTGCAACTCGCGAACAAGTGCATCAGGATCGTCGAAATAGCCGGAGGCCGTCGACGGCAGCCCGTAGCCGGAGGCCGGCACATGATCGAGCACGCGCACCTCGCGCACCTCACCCGGGCGGCTCATAGCGAGCCAATGCGCCCGGACCTGCTCGGGATCGATCGGCAGTGCGCCGGCCGTCGCCGCGCTCACGCCGCCACCCCGAGCGCCGGAATCGGGGCGGTGCGGCGGGGGTGGGTTGTCGTTGGTGTAACTTTGCTTCCAGGCATTTTCCTTCGTCCCTTAGGCGATCGCCGCGCAGTCCCGGTCAGCCCAACCGGCGTGGCGATTCGCCGTCTCTAGGCGGCCTCATCGTCCGTGGACTCGCCGCCCTCTTTCGATTCGAGGTCAATAGGTCGCCGCAACAGGGCCAGCAGCGCCTCGGCGGCAGCATCGATGTCGCGCTCGTAGCAGACGGTGAGGCGCACGGGCGGGCACCCTTCTGGCCAGGTCGAGGATTCAGGCCGGGACACTTGGGGTTGGCCTGTCCTGGGCGGCCTCAGAGATGGCCGCTTGAATGCGGGTCGCCAGTTCGGGCGAGAGGGAGCGCCGCCCCCTCAGGACTTGGCCGAGATGCGCGGGATGGAGTCCCACCCTCGGAGCCAACCGGTAGATCGGCACCATTTGCCGGGCAATCTCGGCGCGCAGTTCCCTCGCCGGGTCGATGGTGGTTGACTGTGGCGTGCCCACGTGATCCTCCTCGCAACAGCAGCGCGTGATGCGCTTCACTTGTTGCGAGGGTAGGTCTCCCCGTTGGAAAGAATTAGGGAAAGATATTCAAACCGCGATGGATCGGCCGCGAGGACTCAGGCCCTTTCGGAGGAATTCCTCCCACGGCCAGAGACCGTAGGCTTCCAAGTTCGTCTTCAGCGTCTTACGGTTGACCCCGTTCCTGGTGATGAATTCCTCTTCGGTCGGCTCGCGCCGAATCGTTCTCGCGTGCTCCTTGAGCGTGTCTAGGTACCAGGCGCGAGACCGCTTGAATCTTCCCCTTGGCTTTCCCGCTCCGATCGTGCCGCGACTGCGAAGCAGCTTCCCCCCCTCAGAGATCAACAATTCGACCTGATTGAACGGCGCCCGCCCCCACCCCTCGATCATTGGGTCGGGTGGGAGGTACGGACGGAAGGGATTCCATGGAAAGCGGAGCCGCACGTGTGGTGCTTCAGGAAGGCGGATATCCATCCGCAGCAAGATTCGGGCGACAGTGATTTTCGGGTCGTCGTCGTGAGGCCCGATGCGAAACCCCGGAAACTTCGTGAAGTCCTCCGTGCTGTAGGGCTGGCCGACGGCGGGAAGCAGTACCCCCGTGATGAGGTATTCGTCGGCATAGGGGTCATCTGGATCGCGCTTTCGGGGCGGGCGCCACCGCACAACGGAGAGTGTCGGCAATCGCTGCCCTTCCAACCCCAGGCGTTTCATGTTGATTGACGAGGGATCATGCGCTCGGCGCAGCATGCGGGCATCGTTGTACCGGGTTATCAGGTCCGCACGGATCGAGCCATTCGGGACAGTCGCCAGAATGCACTCAGGGCAACGGTCGCCGACGAAGTCGGGGTCGGTCCAATCCGTCTCAGGAGCTCCATCTGCCGGGACCAATTGCACGTCGATCACGGTGCCGCAGGCGCACGCGAGGTTGTAATAGTGCGCTACGCAATCGATGATGGGCTGACGCTTGCGTTGTGGTAGGGTGTCCATCGCGCACGCTCCTGCATAGCGTTCGCCAAGACGCCCCGGCCGTTCGCAGCGGCGCGGGGCGCTTACTTCGTCACAGTCTAGTGAGTCCACCGCTGTGGCACACCAAGGAACAGAGCGGGCGATCGCCCGGATCACCGGCCACGTCCAGGGCGTCAGTTTTCGTGCGGCGGCAGCGCGCGAGGCTCGCCGTCGCGGCCTCACGGGCTGGGTCCGCAACGAACGCGACGGCTCGGTCGCGATCGACGTCGAGGGCGATCCGGCGGCCATCGACGCTTTTTTCCGCTGGTGCGCCATCGGGCCGCCGGCGGCCAGGGTCGATGCGGTCGAGACGACGCCTGCCGCTCCCGTGGGCTACGAGGAATTCAGGATCCTCCGCCCTGAGCGGTCGTGACCTGTCTCTGCTCATTGCGGCGCTCCGTCCCTATTCCGCGCTCAGCGTCCGTTCGATCTCGATGGGTTCCGATGTGCGGTTGAAACCATCGGGTGACGGCCCGGCGCGAGGCGCGCCGGCACGGCCTCACCGGCTGGGTGCGCAATGAACCAGACGGCTCGGTCCTGGTCGACGTCGAAGGTGAGCGGCCAGCGGTCGATGCCTTTCTCCGCTGGTGCGCCGCGGGGCCGCCCGGAGCCACGGTCAGCGCCGTGCGTACGACTCCCGCCGCGCCCGCCGGCTACGAGGAGTTCACGATTCAGCGGTCCGACGAGGTGTCGGGGTGAGGAGCGGCGCTAGCCGTTCTGCCCGGCGAACCGCGTGATCTGCTCGTTGACGAAGGCGCGGTCGCGGCCGAAAAACCAACGCCAGGCGCCATTCCCGTCCGTCATCAGCCGCATGCTGTCATCGGTCGTCGCCCCGTCCGCGTGGCGCCGGCGCATCACCACCTCGGCGGCGCCGGGGTACGTCTGTCCCGTGACCTCCCAGGTCCACGGGACAAAGCGCAGCTTCACCGGCACGGCCGGCCCGGGCAGCATCGCAAAGTCCGCGCCGTACCACTCGACGACCACCTCGTGCGGGATGATCGCCTGCGCGTGTGGGTGCATCATATCGTACAGATCGTCAAACCGACCTGCCGCTTCGAGTTCGGCAATCTGGGCGGCTGCCGCCATGGCAGTCTCCGCTTCCGGAGTATCGGGTACGGGAAGGTTGCTGAAGAATGCGCACTGGCTGCCCGTCAGGCAGGCGCAGCGGCCGTCGACGCAGGCGACCTCGGCGCCGGGGACCGGTACGCAGTCGACGTCGTTTGCGCACAGCTGGCCGACTTGCCGCGTCGGATACGGTGGCATGCGGCAGCTCCGACAGGCATCGGTGGTGGGGGCGCAGCGGAGGTCGCCGCAGCACTGCGCGTCGCTCTGACAACAGCCTTCTTCGAGGCAGCAATTGAGGGGGCCGTCGGAGGCGAATCCGTTGTCGGCGCAGATGGCGCCGAGCTGCATCTCCCGCTGCGCGCATTCGGTGGACGAGGAGCACTCTGCCCCGAGAACGACGATTCCCTCGAGTTGGGCGCGCACTCCATGCACAAAGGGTATGCGCCGTCCGAAGACCGCCGCCATGAGGGCCGCGACGACGGCCCGGCGCGAGCCAGTCGCCGCAAGCTGGGAAATGTGGTCGAAGCGGGCGCTGTCCATGGTCGGCTCCTCGATGGGTCGGAACGCGGGTGAGGTTGCCAGCAAACGGGAGCGCCGAGGCAGTATATGACCGCCGCTCATTGCGCTGTCATCGCACGATCCATGCGAGAACGCCACGATGGACCGCAATTCGAGCGCATGATTCGGCACGGCGAACGCCACCCTCCCGCGTACTCTTGGCGCTGGAGGTATCGACCATGATCGCGACGAACGGTAACCTGGGTCTCGCGATGACCGACGAGGAGCGCTGGCAAGCGGTACAGCAGCGGGACCGCGGCCGCGACGGTCAGTTCGTGCTCGCGGTGCGCACCACCGGAATCTACTGCCGGCCGTCCTGCCCGGCAAAGCAACCGAACCGCAAGAACGTGCTGTTCTTCGCCGATGCGGACGCGGCAGAGCGCGCCGGGTTCCGGGCCTGCCGGCGTTGCGCGCCCCGTGCTCCGTTGGCCCCACGGGAGGCGATGGTGGCGCGGGCCACGGCCTGGCTCGACGAGCATGTTGAAGAGCGGGTCACGCTTTCGCGTCTGGCGGAAGCAGTCGGGGTGAGCCCGGCCCATCTGCAACGCACATTCACGGATGTCACTGGGGTTTCGCCGCGCCAGTACCTCGCGGCACGCCGGCTGGAAGACGCCAAAACGCATCTGCGTAACGGTGAGGACGTCACCACGGCCATTTTCGCAGCGGGATACGGGTCGAGCAGCCGCTTCTACGAGCAGGCGCGGGCGCAGCTCGGGATGTCCCCAATGTCGTACAAGAACGGCGGCGCCGGCAAGACGATCGCCTATGCGATCGCCGATTCGCCGTTGGGCCGGGTGCTGGTGGCGGGGACCGAGCGAGGCGTCTGCTCAGTCAGCCTCGGCAGCCAGGACGCTGCTCTCGAGGAGTTGCTGGCCGCGGAGTTTCCGCAGGCCACGATCCGTCGCGATGATGACCTCATCCGTCCGTGGCTGGACGAGGTGCTGACTTCTCTCCAGGGGCGGCAACCGCTGCCCACATTCCCGCTCGACACCGCAGGGACGCCATTCCAGCGCGAAGTCTGGCAGGAACTGCAAGCCATCCCAGCCGGAGAGCGGCGCACGTATGGCGAGGTGGCGGCCCGTCTTGGCAAACCGCGGGCGGCGCGTGCCGTCGCCAACGCCTGCGCCGCCAACCCGGTCGCCGCCGTGATCCCGTGCCATCGCGTCGTGCGTGGAGACGGCAGGATCGGTGGCTACCGCTGGGGTGCGGAGCGCAAGCGCGCACTCCTGGTCTCGGAGCAGTCCGGTGCGCGCGGGCAATGAGCGTTCAGGAGGAGACGATGACAATTGCACCGGCCGCGTTCCGTATCAGCGCGATTCCGCCCCATACCCTCGACCATATCCGGGCCGCGGGGCACGACGATTTCGGCAACCCATTACACGCTTTTGTCGACGAAGAAGGCGGCTCGCCGTTGCGGTGTTGCCTGCGTCAGGCGGCTGCCGGCGAGCGACTGATGTTGATTGCCTACCAGCCGTTCAGCCGGCCTGGTCCCTACGCCGAGGTGGGACCGGCATTTGTTCACGCCGAGCAGTGTGATGGCTACCGAGAGCCGTCACGGTATCCGAAAAGATTTCGATCGTGGAAGACGATGGTCTTTCGCCCGTACCACGTCGATGGGCGCATGGCGTATCCGGCGCTCGCCATGGTCGACGGCCCTCAGGCGGAGCAGGCCATCGACACGATCTTTGCCGATCCAACCATCGAGATGATCCACACCCGAAATGTTCACGCCGGCTGCTACATGTTCGCGATCCACCAGGCGGAGGCAGAGTAGAGTGACGGGGTGGCAGGAGTTCTCACTCGTCACCCAATCACCCCGTCACCATCGTCTCAGAACCACGAAAGCGGCGTGTGGCTCCCGCGCCACGGTGTCAAGGTCAAGCAGATGATCGAAGACCCGGAGACGCTGCTGATCGAGGGATAGAAAGTAAGGAGGCGGCGGGTTCGGATGTCGGAAGTCAAGTCCTCAAGCGGTGGCGTTCCAGGGGGCGGATTGGAACTCATCGGCCACCACTCGGTTTCCATAACGCCGACGAGAATGGGAACCTATCCTCTCGACCGGGCGCTTGATCATTCAGTTTAACGGGGTGATTCGGCGATATCGGTCGCGATGTTGCCCAACCGGGTGTATGATGGGCAACACATCTCGATCTTGGGGAGCGACCCGCATGGCACCTACGCACGCCTCCTCGCCATGTCCTCTCACGCGACGCAGACTCCTTGCAAGTCTGAGTGCCGGTGCCTTGTGGATGCTCGGTCCCGGGGCCACGCGCGCGGCACCGCTTAAGGACGACACCACCCTGGATACCTGGCGCACATGGCTGCTGACGGTTGGAGACGAGCTGCGGCCAGCGGCGCCACGTCCCGCGAGTCCCGATGAGCGGGCCGAAGCCCTCGCGTTGCAGCGGCAAATCTCCAGTGAGATGCTGGCAACCATCAATCGCTGGGATGATCCGGCGATCATCCTGCCTTGGACGCATCTGGCGCTTGATCTCATCAAAGTGCACCAGCCCAATCCGGTCCGCGCGGCAAGGGCGCTGGCGCTGCTCCATGTCGCCTTGTTCGATACCCTCGTCGCGACCGAAGATGCTCGGATGGCGGTCCCCCGACCCGGTCCCGCTGGCGATGGAGCGGTTGTGGCATTGGGACGCACGCCCGCTCATTCCTCGTCGTTCCCGTCCGAGCACGCCGCCGTGGCCACTGCGGCAGCGACCGTCCTGGCGTACCTCTTCCCGGATGAGCCGCCCGATGCCCTGCAGTCCCTCGCCGACGAGGCGGCTCTCTCCCGGCTTACGGCGGGACGCGCCTTTCGCAGTGATGTCGTGGCCGGGCAACTCATTGGCGCTGCCGTCGGCAAGCGAGCGGTGGCACGTGGCAAGGCGGACGGCTCGGATACACCCTGGGATGGTTCGGGCCGACTGAGCGCGCCTGGCTCATGGCAACCGACCCCACCCGGGTTTTTCCAGCAGCCCGTAGAACCGCTCGCCGGCACATGGCGGACGTGGATCCTGGCGAGTGGCGATCAGTACCGGCCGGCGCCACCCCCGCCGTTTCAGTCCCCCGCCTGGCACGCCGAATTGGCGGCGGTTCAGGAGGCAGTGGCGAGGCGGGCACCCGAGGAGGAAGCCGCCGTGCGGTTCTGGGCCGGCGGCCCGGGGACGGTAACCCCGGCCGGGCTCTGGATCGAGAATGCCCGCGACCTGATCATCCGCGATGGGCTGGACGGACCGCACGCGGCACGGGTCCTGGCCTTGACCAGTGTCGCCATGGCCGACGCCCTCATCTGCTGCTGGGACGCCAAGTACGCCTACTGGATGGCACGGCCCATCACGGCCGACCCGAGCCTGGAGGCCCTTATCCCTACGCCACCGTTTCCGTCCTACACCTCGGGGCATTCAACCATCTCGACCGCGGCGGCGACGGTCTTGGGCTACCTGTTCCCCGGGGACGAAGCCGATCTCGCCCAACGCGCCGACGAGGCCAAGAACTCGCGGCTCTGGGCCGGCATTCACTTTCCGATTGACAACGAGATGGGTGCCCTTGGCGGCGGCATGATCGGCCGACTGGTCGTTGCTCGCGCCCGCGAGGATGGGGGCGGGTAGCCCGCCGAGAGGACCGTCCTTGCCTGCCAACGCCACGGAAGGATCACAAGGAGGTGATGCCTCTGAGCGAGCACCCAGCAGGAATCCGGCGGAAACCATCGCCGCATCATCGCGATGCTCGTCTAGATCAGGAGGACGACGATGTCACTCGACCGATCACCCAGCACGAACGCGCCCATCAGTCGCCGCACCGCGCTCCGAGCCGGCGTCGCAGCCGGCACCGCGGCGACCGTCGCCACGGTCGGGCCGAACGCCGTCGTGGCCCAGGGTGCCACCGAGCAACTTGAGGTCCACGTCGTCGTGGCCAACCCGGTCAATATCACGCGGGCGGGCAGTGGGCCGCCCCAGCGGGGCGACTACTTCTATATCGACGGGCCTATATACGCGGCCGACGACATCGGCGGCGCCCAAATCGGGCAGTACAACTGCTTCGGGGCTTGGACCACCGCCGCCGACGACACCGCCGCGCCCTACCAGCGCCTCACCACCGTCCAGTTCCTGCTCGATGACGGCTCGATCATGGGATTGATCAACGAAGGGGGGTCGGACCCGGACATCAAGGTCGGTGCGGTCCAGGGCGGAACGGGCCGCTTCACTGGCGCGCTGGGCACCTTCCAGCAGTTTGTCGAGCAGGGCACGACTCCGGGCGTCGCCACGCCCGACGCCGAGGCGGACAGCGCGGCCGCCACACCTGCTCCAGCCGGGACCGTGGTCCGTACGGTGTTCGATCTCATGCTGCCGACACAGGGCTAGGAGACCGCATGCATACCCTGGCCAAGATCGTGCTGCCTCGCCGGCGGCTGCTCGGCCGCGGTCTCACCGTGGCCGGCGGGCTCACGCTGGGATCCGAACTCCTCTCACGCGGCGGGATCGCCGCACAGGAGGAGAAGCTGACCGCCTCCGGCGGCGGGGTCAACCTCAAACTCATGCCCGACGTGGAAGGCAACCCGACAGTACCGCTGCGCGAGTCGTTCAATTTCGACGCGCACTACGCACAGTGCATCATCGAGGACAACCCCGAAGCCTTCTCCATGGAGACATTCAGCATGGGCACAGTGGTCATCGAAGCGCACAGCTTCTTCATGGCCATGTACGCCAACGAGGTCAGCCTGGTCAGCATCGCTGATCTCGGAGACGGCCGGAGGGTGGCCAAGCTGACCGGGGACTTGGGCTGCCTCACCGAGGCCGGCACGGCGAGTGGGCGCGTCGGGTCGCGCGAGGCGGAGGAGCCGGCGTTCTTCGAGATCGAGGCCACCGATGGCGGTCATGGGGGTGGCGCGGCGCGCGACACCTTCGTCTTCACCGTCTTCTTCGATCCGGAACAGGCCCCGGTCAACCACGCCATCTTCGGATCGAACCCGGCCTTCACTGGCGAGATGATCGCCGGGGAGATCACGATCGCCGCGCCCGCTGTGCTGCCGTTGATTGCCGGGGCACCGACGCCGTAACGGGCTGCTCGGCCCGCCGCACACTCCACCCTCGGCCCTGGACGCCAATCCGGGGCCGAGGGTGTGCGTCGGCGTTTCGGAGTCGATCATGATGCCTTGAACGCCCACGTCTGCGAGGTTCCGCTAAGCTCCTTACCGGAACCACTCTCGGCAAACTCCCGATTGACAGCGTGGGACGGCAGTTTCATGGAGCGCAAGTAATCCCTGGTTATCGGGACCACCATTTGCCAGAAGGCGCAATTGCCCTTCCTCGCTCCCGGTAGTTAGGTTGGGGAGGAGACCGAGAGACGACCGGCTGAGCGGGCACAGATTAGACCTTGTTGGCGAACTCGTATCAGAAAGACGACAGCGGCGTGTGAACCCCCGGCCCCCGGCGGAAGCTCTGCGGCGGCAGGTTCCAGCCGAAGTGCTCGATCTCGTCGCCCTTGGCAGCGAGGAAGGCGGATTGGGTCTCCGGATAGACGACATAGACGGCTTCGATGGGAATCCACATCTCGTCGTTGGCGCCGTAGAGCCCGCTGGCGTAGAGCATGCCGCGGCGGGTCTTGCCGTACTCCTCTTCAGCCGGCAGCACCGCGACCACCTTGGCCAGCGGACCGTTGCGCGCATACAGCGTGAACCCTGGTTGGATATCCGCCCAGGTCCCCAATGGTCCGCGCCGGGTGGCTTCCTCATCGGTGGGGGGCGGAGAAACCGGGGTGAAAAATGGCTTCTCGCCGAAGGCGACTGGTTCGTCCAGCCGGCGCGGCTTGGCGGGTTGGCGGGAGAGCGCCGCGCCGGCGAAGAGCACGACCAGGGAGAGCCCGAGCGCCATCAACAGATCGGGGCGGATGAATTCCTGCACCGTCCCCATGAAGCCGCCGATGCCGTGTACCAGCTCCTCCGGATGCAGGGCCAGCAACAGTTCCCCGATACCGACGATGAGCAGCGCCACGATGATGGCGACCAGGATAAAGACGAATGCGGGTCGCAGGAATGCCCGTCCGAACCCAACACCCATACCACCGTTCCCCTTGCCTAGATCAATCACACTCGCGGCATTATAGGCTGCTGGAGGCGTCTTTGGTCCGTGCCCGCGGAGGCCGGCTGGCCGTGCGTTCGACGGACCTACGCGTGGGGCCGATCGGCCCTGTGGGGGGTCGGCACGCCCACATCTTCGGGCTCCAGTCCCATCCACTCCGCGCGGCGCAGGGCATCGCGGCGAGCGCGCACCTTGCGCAGCCGGTAGTAAGAGATGGCGGGGCCAGCGCCGAGCAGGATCAAGGGCGGGAAGAAGTACCACAGGGTTGACCCCAGGATGAGGCCAGCCTCCCACGTGCGCATGTGCCAGAAGATGAGCACCACCGTGGCCAGCTTGAAGAAAAAAAGTGTCAGCAGGAAAGCCCACACCGCCGCGGCGCCATCCGATTCCTCGTTGTCGTCGCGTTGGGTGGGGAGGGGAATCATCATCTCTTCGCCTTCCGGCGATTCGAGGTGTGGAGGGCGCGGGTCCGAACGGCTGCACGCACAGTATAGGCCCCCGTCCCGAGTTACCTTGTCGCGCGGGCGCCAGGGTCGCTCGGGACCGGGGCAACCGGCGCCTGGGTCAGTGCCAGGCGCGCCGCTTCCGCGTCCGCCGCTTCCTCGCGCGAAACCCAGCGGAAGAAGCTGTAGGTAATTAACAGCAGGTAGATCGTGGATACCGCGACCCACATTAGCAGTCCGGCGGCTTGTTGGTCAGTCGCCAGGTCGATGTTGAAGATGCGTTGCGCGGTGTCGTATGGGGCGTACAAGCCCGGCTCGGCAAAGGTGATGAAGGCGCCGACCGCGGCGCTGGGCAAGGTCATGGCGAAGTAGTAGAGGGTGTGCAGGGGGAGAGCCAGGCGTGGCCACTGCGGCAGCGGCCCCAGCGTGGGCCACCAGGCCAGCAGCGCCGTGGCGAGCATCGTCACGTGCTCGAAGACGTGGACTGGCTGGGAGCGCAACGCCATCTCGTAGAACATCGGCACGTGCCACAGGACGAAGACCGCGTTGGCGATGGTGTAGGCGACCACGGGACGGGTCAACCAGTACCCGATCGTATTCGTCACCTTGTTGCGCGTCAAAGGTTCCAGTAGCCAGGCGGGCGTGCCGTAGAGCAGGAGAGGAGCGGCGAGCAGGATCAGCAACAGGTGCTGAACCATATGCGCCAGCAACAGGTAGTGATCGGACCAGTCGTCCAGGGGTGGGCCGAGGGCGACGAAGAGGGTGACGGCGCCGAGGATGAAGGCGGATTTCTGGGCGCTGGTGGTGGGGCGCGAAGCATTCTCCCCCCGCGCCAGATACAGATACCCGGCCACGAGAACCAGCAGTCCGATGGCGATCGTGGGCTCGACGTTCCAATCACTCCAGAGCCACCCGGTGGGATCGACGCCGCCGGCGTGGAGCAGGGGGAAGCGGAATCGTTCCGGCACGAGGATCCTCGTCTAGCCGCTCGCCCGCGCCGCAGGGTGCTGCCTGGCGGCGCGACGGGCGGGGATCAGGCCGCGGGAAGTGCGGGGAGTGACGGCACCCAGAGGTTGGCCGTCCAGGCCATGGCCAACATGGCCAGGTAGACGCCGAGTGTCACGGCCAGGCCCGCGGCGAACATGAACCGGAAGATCCGGTTGTCGTACTTCAGGTGCATGAAGAACCCGACGACCATGACGAACTTGGCCACCGAGAGGATGATGAGCGCCGGGATAAGCACCCCGCGGACAGTTGGCACGTACCAAATGATCACCTCGGCGATGGTGATGACCGCCAGGATGAGCGCAATCTGGACATACGTCCGGTTCGACGCGTGCGCCTCCTCATGGGCGGCTGCGCCGTGCCCGTGCGCCGCGTGATCAGCCATGGTTTGCCTCCCGCTGCCAACGTCGCAGCACGGTCACCTCTCGATCCTCAGAAGTGGAGCGCGGCCAGGACGCGCTCCCCCAGGGTCAGCACCCGCAAAAAGGCGTGTGGGACGGCCTCGGCGGCCCCCTCCGGACCATCCGCGTAGGGGATCAGGTAGACGAGGGTGAAGATGACGATCCAGACGATGTCGACGAAGTGCCAGTAGAGCCCGGCGATTTCGACGTCGAGGGCCTGCTCCTGAGGCAGACCACCGCGCAATGAGATGACAAGCAGCGACAGCAGCCAGACAACGCCGATCGTCACGTGCGCGCCATGGAACCCAGTCAAGACGAAGAACGAGGAGCCAAAGATGTTGCTCGAGAGCCCCAGTCCTTCGTGCGTGAACTCGGTGAACTCGAAGAATTGCCCACCGACGAAGATCGAGCCGAGCAGCGCCGTGGCAGTGATCCAGATGCGCAGCCCGCGGTGGTCGCCACGCTGGATGGCCGAGAGTGCCAGGACCATGGTCAGCGAGGACATGAGGAGCACGAATGCGCTGACCGACGTGTAGGGGATGTCGAAGATGTCGTTCGGATAGGGCGGCGTCCCCAGCTCGATACTGCGATTGCGGTACGACATATAGGTGGCGATCAGAGTGCCGAAAAACATGCAGTCGGAGGTCAGGAAGAGCCACATCAGCATTTTGCGGCTGTTGAGGCCGGTGCTGGTGGGAGGATGATCGGCGTGCCCGTGCCCACCGTGGGCATCGTGCCCCGCGCCGTGCGCGGTCTCCGGTTGTAATTCGATCGCGGTCGCCAACGTCGCGCTCCTTAGTGCCGAGGGAGTCGAGGAGTCGAGAGGTCGAGGAGTCGAGAAGAAAGGCTCTCGCCGCATCTCCTCATGCCCCGAACACATCGACTCACTTGACCTTCCATCACTACCTACTCCTCGACCTCTCGACCTCTCGACTCCCTCGACTCCGTCATCCGGCTGGCTCGAACGACCAGCCGTAGATTGAGATCACCAGCAGCAGAAATCCCAACCCCGAGACGATCGGAATGCCGAAGAAGCCGAGTTGGATGTGCGGGTTGTTGATCAGGATCCCGAACGCCACCAGAAACAACCCGATCCCGCACAGCAGCGGATAGTACGACGGGTTCGGCAGATGGATGTTGCCTTCCTCGGCCTGCTCCTCCAGCACGGCGACTCCCAGCCGGGATCGCTCGGGCAGTTGGTCCACGGCCACGATGGCGTCGGCGATGTCGTCGCGGCGCCCGTGAGCCGCTGCCGCCCGGTCGTACTTGTCGTGCCAGAGCTGGTCGCGGTGGGTGACGAACGGGATGATGCGGAAGTTGTAGACCGGCGGCGGGGAGGGTATGGCCCAGTCCAGGGTGGGGGCGTCCCACGGGTTGGCCCCCACCTGCTGCGTCGACTTCGCCGTGCGCAGCACGTTGAGGAGGAAGACCCCGACCGAGGTAGCAATCAGCAGCGCACCGATCGTGGCGATGACGTTCCAGAACCACCAGCCGCTCTCCCAGCCGTAGGTGGAGTAGCGGCGGGGCATCCCGGCCAACCCCAGGAAGTGCATGGGGAAAAAGGTCAGATTGAAACCCAGGAAGGTCAGCCAGAAGTGGATCTTGCCCAGCCGCTCGTCGAGCAGCTTGCCGAAGACCTTCGGCCAGTAGAAGTACAACGCGCCGAGGAGGGCGAACATGCTGCCGCCGAAGAGCACGTAATGGAAGTGGGCGACGACGAAGTAGGAGTCGTTGTGCTGAGTATCGACCGGCACCACCGCGTGCATGACCCCGGAGAGGCCGCCGATGACGAACTGCGACACGAGCCCGACGGCAAAAAGCATCGCCGTGGTGAAGGTCAGGGACCCGCCCCACATGGTGGCCGTCCAGTTGAGGATCTTCACCCCGGTGGGGATGGCGATCAGCATCGTCGCCGCAGCGAAGGCCGCGGTCGGGGTGGGACCGAGCCCGGTGGTGAACATGTGGTGGACCCACACGCCGAAGCCGAGGAAAGCGATGGCGGCGATGGCGTAGACCATGACCGCGTAGCCGAAGAGCGGCTTGCGGGAAAAGACGGGAATAATCTCGGACACGAGCCCGAATGCGGGCAGGATCAGGATGTAGACCTCCGGGTGGCCGAAGATCCAGAAGAGGTGCTGCCAGAGTAACGGATCGCCGCCGCGGGTAATGAGCGTCCCCTCGACGATGTTGAACGCCTGATAGAACATGGTGCCGCCCAGCCGGTCGAAGGTGAGGAGGACCAGGGCGATGGTGATGGCCGGGAAGGCCATGATGATCAGGATCGAGGTGATGAGGGTGGCCCAGGAAAAGATCGGCATGCGCATCATCGACATGCCCGGAGCGCGCAAGTTGAGGATGGTGACGATGAAGTTGAAGGCGCCGGCCATCGAGGCCACGCCCAGGATTTGCAGCCCGAAGGCCCAGAAATCGATCTCCCGGCCGGAGAAGAGGCGCTCGGTCAGGGGGGCGTAGCCATACCAGCCTTGGTCCGGGACGAACCGCGCGAACGGCCACCCGTCGAACCATGGGAACGGCCAGAGGTTACCGAGGGACTGCAAGGCGTTCGGGAGACCCGACCCGAAGAGGTTGGTCCAGGCGGTGCCGGCGATGTAGAGGAAAACGTCGGGGAGGGCGAAGAGGACGGGAATATTCAGCACCGCGGCGCCGGCCAGGAACGTCCAGTAGGAAAACCCGTTCAATCGTGGAAAAGCGACGTCGCGGGCGCCGATCTGCAACGGCACGACCAGATTGAACAGCGCCACGCTGAGCGGCATGACCACCAGGAAGATCATGGTGGTGCCGTGCATGGTGAACAGCTCGTTGTAGCGCTGGGCGTCGACGATGTTGTTTTCCGGGCGCATCAATTGCACCCGCAGCAACAAGGCTTCGAGTCCGCCGATCAGGAAGAACATGAAGGCGCTCACGCCGTAGAGCACGGCGATCCGCTTGTGGTCGACGGTGGTCAGCCAGCTCCACAGACCGCTCGGCGCCGCCTTTGCTTTGGGAAGCGCCGGCGCCTGAATTCCTGGCTGCGCGATCGATGCCATGGCCTGACTCCTGATCTCCTCTGCCCCACGCTTGGGGGTTCGACGCTTGCGCGCCGTGCTCCGCGATGATGCGTGCTACCGCGGATCCTCACCCGCATCTTCGTTGGGATCCAACGCTTCGACCGCGGGCGGCGGGACCTCGCTGCCAACCAGGAGGTCGGCCCCCGGGCACCCCTCCTCCGGTTTCAGACTGTCGAGATACGCGACGATGTCCGCCACCTGCTCATCCGTGAGCCCCTCGCCCTGCGGCGGATCATAGTAGTTGGGCATGAAGACGCCCTCTTTGACCTGGTCGGTGTGCTTGAGCCACGTCTCCATGTTCTCCGGCGTATTCTCCAGGATGCCCGCGCCGATGGTGTCGCGGCAGGCGATAAGGGTCAGATTGGGGCCGAACCCGCGCGATTCAGCATTGGGCAGGCCGGTTTCCGGATCGACATAGCCGGGGATGGCGTCGATGCCCTGCGGGGCACTGGCGGCGTTGGTGCCGCTCACGCGATGGCAGGCAATGCAGGCGCCGAATGCCTGCGGCGCGTCGACAACATCCTCGGTTTCCGGTCTGGCGTCATCGACATCCGGGGGCGAGCGCCAGGCCTCGACCCAGGCGTCGAACTCTTCTTGCGGCACCACCTTGACCTTGAAGCGCATCCAAGCGTGAGAGCCGCCGCAGAACTCGGCGCACTCGCCCCAGTAGTTGCCGGGCCGATCCGCGACGAATTGCATCTTGTTGTCGTGACCGGGCATCACATCCATCTTGCCGCTCAACTGCGGCACCCAGAAGGAGTGGATGACGTTGTTGGAGTAGAGCGTGAAGACGACATTGGCCCCGACGGGCACGAGCACCTCGTTGGCGGTCACGATTGGTTCCGACTCCGGGTCGTCCGGGTTGGCCGGAATGTTGGGGTAGCTGATCTCCCACCACCACTGCCGGCCAATGACATCGACGTTGAAACTCTCCCCCGAGGCCACGGCCATGACCTCGTCGTTGGCGTGGTCGAAGATGGTCTGCGCGGTGGGGATGAAGAGCACGAGC
Source organism: uncultured Chloroflexia bacterium (assembly GCA_963762985.1). Lineage (GTDB taxonomy): Bacteria > Chloroflexota > Chloroflexia > Thermomicrobiales > UBA6265 > JACCXM01. The sequence continues at coordinate 17,474 of CAVXMK010000014.1, read as the reverse complement.
AGGATCGCGGCGGGGATCACGGTCCAGGCGATCTCCAGCTTGCGCGAGCCGTGCACCTGCTCCGGGCGGTCTTCGTTGCGGCGGCGGAAGCGCAGCGCCGTGTAGCCAATGGCCACCTGCACGCCAATAAATACGACCAGCGAGGCCCAGAAGATGATCTTATACAGGTTCTGGATGTCTTCCGTCTTCTCGTTTTGCGGGGAGATCGTCGAGAAGGGCTGGTTGACCTCGGGACCGCAGCCGGAAAGGAGTACGACGACGGCGGCGAGCGCCAGAACGGGAGCGATGCGCGACCAGCGGTCACGATGGTCGCGCGACTGCGCTGTCTCATCTGCCTGACGCGGTCCAAGCCTGCTCATTCCCGCTCCCTGAATTCCCATGCCAGCCAGCCGCCAGCGTCCCCGCGCCAGTATGGCGCAGAGGCGGCCGCGCGACCGTGTGGAACACTAACCAAGCCCGGCAATCGGGTCAAGTTCGCCCCTTGCATCCTGCATCGCATCTAGGGTTGCAGCATCTGCTCGACGGTGACGAAGGCGTAGCCGTTGTCACGGAAGAACTGGATTAGCCCCGGCAGCGCCTCGAAATCGGTTGCGGCGGCGTTCCCGACGTGTAACAACAGGATCTCGTCCTCGACGATGTTGGTGGTGCAGTAGTCGATGATCTCCTGTGCGCCCCAGCCGGCCCAACCGTGGCTGTCGCAGGTCCACCAGATGCTCAGATAGTAGCCATTGTTGTAAAGATATCCGAGGGAAGCGGCGTCGTAGTCGCCGTACGGAGGGCGGAAGTAGGGGCGCATCTCGTAGCCGCCGGTGGCCTCGCGCACGACCGCCTCGGTGTCGGCGAGTTGCGTCGCGATCTGCTCCGGCGTCTGCGGCGGCAGACCCGTGTTGGCGCCGGTCAGCGAGGCGTGGTCCCAGGTGTGGTTCATGACCTGATGGCCCTCGGCCACCATGCGCTGCACCAGCGTCGGGTTTGCCTGGGCCCAGAGACCCGTCATCCCAAACGTGGCGGAGATCCCCTCGTCGCGCAGCAGATCGAGAATCTCCGCGCCATAGCCGGTGTCCGCGCCCGCATCGAACGTGAGCGCCACCTCGAGCCGGCCGTTGGTTCCGCCCTCGACGATCGTGCTCATCCCCGTAGCCGGATCGGGCGGCGGGGCCGGGCGGTTGGCGGCGGTTTGCGCAGCTGGCTCCGCCGCATCCCTTGGTTGCTCGTTCACCTCAGGTGCCGGTGCGGCGAGCGGGGCGGTGACGGCCGGCGCCTCCCGCGCAAAAGCAGCAGTTTCGGGGACCGTGGCTGGCTCGGCTTCTACCGCGGACAGGGCGACAGTCTCTTCAGCGGCAGAGGCGATGGCCGGTTCTTCGATTGCCGCCGCGGCCGGCGCTTCAACCGGCTTCGTTGCCTCAAGGGCCGCGGCAACCGGCGGGGCTGCCTCCAGCGCCTCGGGAATGAGTACCTCGGATGTCTCGGGCGCGACCGGTGCAACGATTGAGGGTGACCCCGCGGCGCAGCCGGTCAGGACCAGCACGGCACAAACGAGGGCGAGGAAAGCGGTGGCGCGAAGAGGTACATGCAGCGAGCGGGGCGTCTGCAGCGTGGGCACGGCATGCCGCGCCCCTACATCCGGACGCCCCGTCTCGTCGTCTTGCCGCTTCACACCCGACTCCCGACTGTGCCCTACCAGATCCCCAACTCGTCCCGCGCCTCCTCCGACATCATGTCGGGAGACCAGGCGGGACTCCAGACCAGTTTGACGTCGACCTCGCCCAGATTGGGCAGTTCGCTCATGGCACTCGTTACTTCCTGGACAATGACCGGGCCTAGCGGGCAACCGAGAGAGGTGAGAGTCATGGTTACCAGCACGTCGTTCTTGTCGGAGACGTCGACATCATAGACGAGCCCGAGATCGACGATGTTGATCCCGATCTCAGGGTCGAAGACGTTCTTGAGGTTTTCTTTCGCCTGCTCGGCAGAGAAGTCAGCCATCGATGGTCCCTTCAAGGGGCGCTCCCCGCCACGCGGCGGTTTGGCGCCCGTCGGGGCAAGTGTACCCAAACGGTTCGGAGAGTCAGGGAGCCATTCGTCCTCGTCCAGAGCCCGCTTGGGAATCATGTCAGTCCGGATCGTTGAACACCCAACGTGAAATGTCCGGGATGCGATCGAAGTCGGCGTTGAACATGGCGAGTTGCATACCGGGTACCCGCGTGTATGCCGCGGTACGTGCGTCGCCGAAGCCGAGGCGAGGGGCAGCTTCCCAGAAATCGAGCGCTCGCATGATCGAGCGCTTGCCGTTCAGCTTCAAACCACGAGTCGAGGCGACGGCCGCCAACGAGGCGGCGGTTTCGCTCACCGGGAGTCGATAGTGCGATTTGGCGGTGAGGATGGAGGCGACCTCCGCCAGCACTGCATCTGACGTGGTGAGATCCACCTCGCCCCGATCGGCCATGGTCAGCAATGTACCAGCCTGAAGGCTCCTGCGGTGAACGATTGGATCGGCGGCGTCGGTGGGGGATCGCAAGAGGACGTTGGCGTCGAGAAACATCATCGCCGACGCCCGATTCGGAACAGGCGCTCGATTTCTTTTCTTCTGCCGTGGCTAGCTCGATGTCGTCTTCGAGATCGACGGACTCGCCGGGGAGCGCCTTGATCGAGCCGAGCACCGACTCGAGATCGTATCGTGCTCGTCTCACTTCCACCTTGTCATCCTTTCCGACGACGAAGGCGATCTTGTCGGAGGCGCCGACGCCGAGATGCCGGCCGATATCCGCCGGCAGTGTGATCTGATTCTTGCTGCTGATCGTGGCCGCTCGCTCAACCACCAGCAATCTCCTTGATTCCTGGCACAGCGCCAAGCATGTAATGCACGTGTAACGCGTCCGCTCAGTGGCCCCGGCGTGCGGAGTGAGACGAGGCTCCGATTCAACTGACCGAAATGTCAATGCGCGCGGAGATAATGGGGCCCGTTCGCGCAAGACAGCCGCGCTCATTCATGACGTACCATGGCGCCAACGAACAGACGACTATCCGGGTGGAGGTACGGGAGTGGTCGGCTCACGCTTCGGCGCGATTGCCCGAGTTCTTGCATCGACCCAGCATCAGCGAGGCACCAAGGCCACGCGGCGCACCTTGCTGCACGGGTGGCTGGCGTCCCTCGCGGCCGGCAGCGGAGCGCTGGCCGCAGACGAGGCGTCGGCACGGCGCCGTCATGGCAAGCGAAAGGAGCGCCGGCAACGGCGGCGGGACAACCGGGACGGGCGGCCGCGGGGCGGTTCTGGCTGCGACGTCTGCGAGGACGCGGGGCAGTGTGCCTTCACCTCGATCCAGGCCGCGATCGCGGCGGTCAACCCGGCCAATCCGGCGATCCGCATCTGCAAGGGCACCTACAAGGAGCGGATCGCCATCGACCGCAACGTGGCGTTGTTCGGGGTACCGGACGCCAGCGGGCGTCCGACGATCGACGCCAAGGGGGCGGGGACGGCTGTCACCGTCAGCACCGGCGTCACCATGGCCCTGATCGCCAACTTCACCATCACGGGCGGCGTGGCCGAATCGGGCGGCGGCATCGTCAACCGGGGCGGGCTGCGACTGCAGAGCTGTGAAGTGAGCGGCAACGCCGCGACGCAGACGTTCGGCCACGGCGGCGGCATCCTCAACACCCAGCAGGGGACGCTCGTCATGGCGGACACCATTGTGCAGAAGAACACGGCCAAGGGCGACGGCGGCCTGGGCGGCGGCCTCTTCAACGACCAGGGGCAGTTGACGCTCTCGGAGTGCCTTGTCACCGACAACGACGCGAAGGGGTTCGGCGGCGGCATTTGCAACTCCGGTGGAAGGTTGCTCCTGCAGGCGACCCGGGTAACCAGGAACGACGCCAGCAACGGCGGCGGGCTGTTCAACCAATCGGCGGGTCAGGTCACGTTGGGCGAAGGGAGCAGGATCTTCGACAACGACCCGAACAACTGCGTGAACACCAGGGCCTGCGCGGAGTAGTGGTCGGAGCAATGCCTCGCCTGGAACGGGCCTTACCCCAATCTCTCGAATGACCCTCACCCCAACCCCTCTCCCTGTGCGCAGGGAGAGGGATTCTTCGAGGCGAAAGCTGATCGATGGTTGCCAATGGCCAGCAGCCCGCTACGCCTCCGGCGTGGCCTCGGCCTGGCTGCCGGCGGCTTCGGTGAAGGCTTGCTCCATCCGGGTCTGCGCTTCGGCGGCGGCATCGGGGGGGGGCATGTCATTGATCAGGACCTGCTGCAGCATGTCGGGCAGGACCAGGGTCTGGTAGACGGCGCTGAGCTGGCTGAGCAGCAGCGGCGAGGCCTCGGCGGGGTGCCAGACCGGGCGCGAGGTCTCGATGATCTCCGGGAAATCGTTGAAGAAGGGACGCTCCTGCCAGAACGGGGCCTGCGATAGCTCGCGGTAGACGGGATACCAGCGGCCGCCGACTTCCTCGTAGACAGCCTGCACCATCTCCGGCTGCATGATGGCCGTGATCAACTCCTTGCTGGCGTCGATGTTCGGGCTGTCGGCGAAGGTCGACCAGGACCAGGTGCCCACGGACGGGAAGTTCCCGGCCGGCCCGGCGGGGAAGGGGGCTTGGGTGGTGTCGGCCAGCAGCTCGGGGTCGTTCTCCTCCAGGTAGGCGAAAATTGAGGCCGGGTTGAAGACGAAAGCGGCCTGGCCGGAGTTGTAGGCGGTGTTGTTGCCGGAATCGTCCCAGGAGGCCGAGTTTTCCGGGATGAGTCCGTTGTCCCACCAGGCCTTCATCCGCTCCAGCGCGGCGACGGTGCCCTCGTTGTCGATGGCCGGGGCGCCCGACTCGTCGACCAGGGTGCCGCCGTGGTTGAGGATCATCTGCACGACCTGGCCGTGGGCGTCCGGGGTGCGCCCAACGGTGAGGCCGATGCCGAAGAGCATGGGCGGATTGTTGATCTCGGTGGCGAGTTGCTCCAGCTCGTCCAGGGTGGCCGGTGCTACGCGCTCCCCGGTGACCTCCTCGATCAGGTCGAGCCGCGCGTACATGACGCTCACGTCCGACTGCATCGGGATCGAATAGACGACGCCGTCCGCCTGCACCCAGGGCAGGAGCGTTTCGTACATGCCGCCGCCGAGGTCTTTCAACGAGTCGTAGACGTCGGTCAGATCGACCAGGCGGCCCTGCTCGGCGTAGAAGAGGGTGATGTCTTGCAGCATCATTACCACGTCGGGCACATCGCCGGCTTCGACAGCGGTAGCCACGCGGGTCGCGTAGTCGGAGCCGGGCAGGGCGACGTACTCGACCTCGAAGCCGTTGGCCTCGCCCCACTCGCGCATCTGCTGGCCGAGCAGGGCGTCCCCTTCCTCCGTGAAGGAGACGACGCCCCAGACGGTGATCTGGTTGTCCTGGGCCGCGCTTTTCGCGGCGGCAAGGGGTGAGAGGGTAGCCGCGGCGGAGAGGGCCGCCGTGCCCTTCAGCAGCGTCCGCCGGTTGAAATCTCGTATCGTGATCTCGCGCACTGGTCACTCCTCCGTTGTGCGTGCTTCGCGGCGAGCCCGTGCCGCCGCGCCTGGGCAGCCAACACTGGCTGCCCCGAGCCGTCGGGCGACACCGCCCAGACAGCCCCCTGCATGTTCCACGCCGCGCCCTTCAACACTGAGAGCGCGGATTGGACTCATCCCTTGATCGCTCCGCCGCCGAGACCGGAGACGACCCACTTCTGCGCCGCAACATAAATGAGTACCGGCGGCAACGAGGCGATGAGCGACCCGGCCATCAGCGGCCCCCAGGCGAAGACATCGCCGACCACGAACTCCGCCAGTCCGATGGGTACCGTCTTTTGCGAATCGCGCTGGATCAGCAGCAACGCGAAGAGAAACTCGTTCCAGGCGTGGGTGAAGGTGAAGAGGGCAATCACCGCCAACGCCGGCAACGCCAGCGGCACGAAGATGGTGAACAACGAGCGCAGCCGCGTCGCGCCGTCGACGAGGGCGGCGTCCTCCAGATCGGAGGGGATGGTGTTGAAGTAGGAAATGGCCAGCCAGGTGGAGAAGGGGACGGCGAAGATGAGGTAGATGACGACCAGTCCCAGCGCCTCGCCATGGAACGGCAACTGCTGCGCGATCTGGAAGAGCGGGATGAACAGCAGCGCCGCCGGGATGAGGTAGGTGACGATGGTCGCCCGCGCCACGAAGGTTCGCCCCCGGAACGACAACCGCGTCATCGCATAGGCGGCCAGCACGGCGATCAGCATGGCGATGGTCGTGGTGAGGGTGGCCACCATCGCGCTGTTCCTGAAATAGGTCAGGAACGGCGTCTCGAAGAGCACCTCGATGTAATGCGCGTCGGTGATGGTCTTGGGCAGCAGACTGACCCGGCGGTACAGATCCCGGTCGGGCTTGAGCGACGTGCTGATGATCCAGAGGAAGGGGAAGAGCGTCCAGATGGAGAAGATCGCCAACCCGACGAAGAGGACGAGATTGCGCACCGTCTTACCATGACGGCGTCGGGGGGTCGGGGTGACAGGGTGACGGGGTTGGATCGCTGTTGCCAAAGTCTCGTCCTTTCGCGCTATCGACGCGCAGACTCACCGGCGGTATGCCTGGCACCCTGACACCTCGACACCCTGTCACCCACGCCTATGCCCGTCCTTCAACGGAAAGCATCCGCTTGGTCAGGATGTAGATGGCAACGATGAACAGCGGGAAGAACAGCACCGAGACCGCGGCGGCCAGACCGAGTTGGCGCGCCCCGGCGATGCCGACCTCGTAGGCGAGCATGGGGAAGGTCATCGTGGAGTTGACCGGGCCGCCACGGGTGAGGGCGAAGATGAAATTGATGCTGTTGGCGGTCCAGATGGTGGAGAGGAGCGCGGTGATGGTGATGGCCGGCACCAGGCTGGGCAACGTGACGTCGGAGAAGCGGCGGAAGACGTTGGCGCCGTCGAGTGCGGCCGCCTCGTACTGCTCGGTGGGAATGGCCTGCATCGCGGCCAGGAACATCATGGTGTAGAACGGCGTGCCCTGCCAGATCGCCACCACGATCACCGACCACAGCGCCAGGGCGGGATCGGCCAGGAACTGGATCAGCGTCTGTTGCTCGAAGAACTCGATGCGGATGTAGTTGATCAGCCCGGAGGGGCTGCCGTCGTAGATCCAGCGCCAGGTCAGCGCCACGATGATGGTAGGGACCGCCCAGGGAAGGAAGAGGACCGCCCGCATCAGCGTTTGCCCGCGGAACTTTTCGTTCAGCAGGAGCGCCATGCACATGCCGAGAACGAGCTTCACCGCGACGGCGGCCCCGGTGTAGATGATGGAGACGCGGACGGAGTTCCAGAAGGTGCCAGAGTACTGCTCCCCGACCAGCAGCTCCCGATAATTGCGCAGTCCGACCCAGGTCGGCGCCTGCCCGACGACCTTCTCCTGCAAGCTGAGGATGATGCCGGAGACGAAGGGGTAGGCCACCAGCCCAATGAGAACCAGGATGAGCGGCAGGAGGAAGATCCAGGCGATTTTCCAGTCCCGACCCAGCGCGCGCGTCGCCGCCGGCCGTGGTGGCGCGGCCCCGGCGGCTCCTGGGCGCTGCCCGATGCGGGGAATGGCGGCCATTGCCTGAGTCCTCCTGGCCAGCGTCGCTGCCGGCCGCGTGCTGGTGGCGACTCTAAACGGGACGTAATGGGGCCGTCAACACAGGTCGTCGGTGGGAGGCGCCAGGCGGGACGGATGTCGAAGGTGTCGAAGGTGTCGAAGATCCGGGGTGTCAGGACGAGGCGGTGCGATGGTGTGCTGTGTGCGCAACGGGCGGCAGGGTGGGCGTAGACTAGCGGCCGGCTCGGGCCCGGGTGCGATTGGGCTGGCAGCGCAGTGGCCGCGACCCCGGTCCCACGAAGGAGCACACGCCCATTTCCACGAGCGGCGCGGTAGGGGAGGGAGCACTTGCGTTTCACCGCGACCGGCGTACCTGGGCGGCCTACTTCGTTCTCGGTCTTTATGCCTACCTGGAAACGGGGATCGGCCCCGCCATGCCCTTCCTGCGCGCCGAGCTGGGGCTGGGCATCGCCAATCTCTATCCCCTCACCCTCGGCGCGGCCACGGGCGCCGGTGCGCACAATATCGACCGCGCCACGGCGCGGCTGGCGATCGCGGGGGGTGGCGCGCTCCTCATCGCTCCCCTGGCTGTCGGCGCCATCTCCGACGTGGCCGGGATGCGCTGGGGCTTCGGTATCGTCGCCCCGCTGCTGGTGGCTGCTTTCGCCTGCGCTCTCGTCTCCGGGCGGTGGTTGCGCCTGCGTGGGTAGGAACCGCCCATCGAACGGGTGCCGAGGAGCGCTATTTGAGACGCCGCTTGTGTTGGCCGCATCCGTGATTGGGACGCTACCCTTCCCGGTCCCGCCATGGCCGCGCGGCGGGTGGAGGGCTCCCACATGTCCGACCGAGACAAACCAACAGAGCGAGACACCGAATCCGCGGCCGGCGCGTCCCCCGAGGAGCTTCTCGCCGCCCACCCGACCGAGCCGGCCGAGGGCGCCCGCGAGCCGGGAGAGAACGGCGACGCCCCGCGCCCGCCGCACCTTGGACGAACCGGCCGAAGGGGAGCGCTAGCCCGCCGCAGGAGAGGACGATGCCGGTCCGCATCGAAAATATCACCATGGACTGTCACGACGAGAAGATCATCGGTCCGTTCTGGAGCGCTGTCCTCGGCTGGGAGATCTTCGTCGACCAGCCGGGCGACTGGATGATGTTGCGTGACCCCTCAGGCGCCGAACCGACGACTCTCGGTCTCCAGGTCGTACCCGAGCCGAAAGTCGTGAAGAATCGGATGCATCTTGACCTGATCCCCACCGCGGGGCTGCTCGAAGACGAGATTCGGCGTCTAGTACTACAGCCGAGGTTATCTTGTTGAGTTGGACGGCGGTGGCCGTGCCGCGTGCGCGGCCTGGCGCCGGAGATAGTGGCTGCGCCGGGCCCGCGCCTGGTGGCGCCGTCGCCACTGCGACCACGCCAAGCGAAAGCCGCGCTCGGCCTCGTTGCGCGCCTGGCAGGCGATCCGCAGCAGGCGCCGCACCTCCGGCACCGTCAGCGGCAGCAAGACCGCCGTCAGCGGGTCGTCAGCGCCCCCTTTTTGGCCGTCGCCGCGCGGGTGACCGCCAGGACCGCGTGCGCCAGCAGGCTCAGGGTGACGTGCCGGTGCCAGCCGTCCCAGCGCCGCACCTCGTACTGGTCCAGTCCGACCTCGCCCTTCGCCTCCTCGAAGCACGTCTCGATCGTCCAGCGCGTGCCGGCCACCCGCACCAGTTCGGGCAGCGAGGTCTCCTCCGGGCCATAGCCGACGTAGTACGCCAGGTCGGTGGCGTCGCTCAGCGCGCGGCGCGCCAGCAGCCAGTAGCCCTTGCCCGGCTCCCGCAGCGGGCGGATCGGCAGCCACGCCCAGTCGGAGCGGCGCGGCCCCTTGGCCCCGTCGCCAGCGCTGAGGGTGACCCAGGCGGCGGCGGGCAGAGCGGCGATGAGGTCGGCCGCGGGAACCTGGGCAGGGCCGCGCGCGGTCGCCACCCAGAGCGGCTCCGTTGCTTTGATGGCCAGCAGGTGCGCCAGGTGCTGCGCCTCCAACCAGAGCCGCAGCCGCCGGTCACCGCCGTAGACCTCGTCCCCCGTCACCCAGGCAAACGGCACCCCCGCGGCCAGAGCGCGCGCCAGCATCGCTTGGGCCAGGGCGGGCTTGGTCTGGAAGGTGATGGCCACCGGCACCCCCGCTTCCGTGCGCCGGGCGTCATCGGCGGCCCACGCCTGGGGCAAGTAGAGCGCGCGGTCGAGGAAGGCCCGCCCCTGGGCACTGGCGTAGGTCAGGAACACCCCGATCTGGCAGTTCTCGATCCGTCCCGCCGTGCCGGAGTACTGCCGCTGCACGCCGACCGACTTGGTCCCCTTCTTGAGAAACCCGGTCTCGTCGACCACCAGCACCGCCCCCGGAGCGCCCAAGTGCTCGACCACGTAGGCACGCAGATCGTCGCGCACGGCGTCGGCGTCCCACACGGCGCGGTTGAGGAGTTCCTGCATGCCGTGCGGCGTCCGTTCGCCGGCCGCCTCCGCCAGCTGCCAGCCGTTCTTGCGTGTTGCCCCGCCCACCAAGCCAAGCAGATAGCGGCGGCTGCGAACGCGCATCTCGGCGCGAGCGAAACGCGGGCGCAGGCGCTGAGAGACCCGATCCAACTCGCCGGCCCAGTCGATCCCCGTCGTCGTCTCCACGCCTGCTCTCCCGGCCCAACCGCAACAACGACCGTTTACGATACAACCTCGGCTGTAGTACTAGAGGGATTCGGCGCCACCCGTGTGCGTTACGTCGAAAACGATCCCGACGAGTCGCACTGGATCATGGCCGACCCTGAAGGCAACGAGTTTTGCTGCTCCCGCCCGCGCTGGGAGCCCCGGCCCGATCGCGCAGAAGGACAGGTAGGGGAGCATCCGCAATGAGCGATCCTCACAACACGAGAGCCATCCCGGTCGGCACCCCGGTGTGCGCCTTCGACGGTACCCAGCTCGGGACCGTGCGCGAGGTCCATCCCCATTACCTCCGGGTCGGCGAGGAGGGCGAGCACAACGACCTGGAAGTGCCGGTGCACGCCATTCTCGGCTTCGAAGACGGCGTCTTGCGGGTTTCGGTCAACCGCTCCTCTGTGACCGAAGTCGACAACGTTGAGACGGCGCACCGGATGGGAGAGGAGTAGACGGGCTACGGGCTATGAGCCGTGGGCTATGGGCTACGGGTTGCTGGCTCTTGGCGAAAGGGAGAGAACGTTGACCACGCTTGATAACCGGCCGAACACCGCGCTTCTCGTCGTCGACGTGCAGAACGGCGTCGTTGCGGGGGCGCACGAGCGCGACGCGGTCGTGGCGAACGTCGACAGCTTGGTCCAGAAGGCGCGCCAGGCGCAGATTCCCGTTGTCTGGGTTCAGCACTCCGACGATGGGCTTGCGAGGGACAGCGACGACTGGCGGATCGTGCCGGAGTTGACGCCGGACGATGCCGAGCCGCTGATCGAGAAGGGCTACGGCGACTCGTTCGAGGACACCACCCTCGAGACCGTGCTGGCGGGTCTCGGGGTCGGACGGCTCGTCGTCGTCGGTGCCCAGACCGATGCCTGCATCCGTTCGACACTCCACGGCGCGCTCGCCAGGGGGTACGACGCGACTCTCGTCAGCGACGCCCACACGACGGAGGACCAGTCGCAGTGGGGCGCGCCGCCACCGGACCAGGTCATCGCGCACACAAACCTTTACTGGACCTATCAGACGGTGCCGGGGCGGACGGCGGGGACGGTGGCGACCAAGGACGTCGAGTTCGGCTGCGGATCGTAGATTCGCTGGCCTGAAGTCCGAGCACGGCGACAGGCAATGACAGAACTTCCGCGCCAGGAGGGATGAGGTGGCGACGAGAAAGGAAACAATCGAGTTCATCCTCGACCAACTCGCGCCGCTGCCGGTGCGGGCGCGGGCCATGTTTGGCGGGCATGCGCTCTACTGCGACGAGAAGGTGGTGGCCCTCATCGGCGACGACACCCTCTTCGTGAAACCGACGGCAGCTACGCGAGAGCTATTCGGCGATGCCGAGATGGCGCCGCCGTACCCCGGCGCCAAGGACTACCACGTCGTTTCGGAGGACCGGCTGCACGACGCCGCCTGGCTGCAAGACGTCATCACCCGCACGGCGGAGGATCTGCCGGTTCCGAAGAAGAAAGGGCGCAAGTAGTCGCCAAGGCAGCGCCAGGAAGGGTCAAATCCTAAATGCCAGGGGTGGCCACCGGAGACGCCTCCGCGAATAAGTCGTTTGTGGGCCATGTCTGGACGGCCCGCGCGGCCGCCAGGAGCGCCTGACCCGCGTCGCGAACGAACCGCCGAAAATCATCAGGCAGCGAATTGAAGACGAAGGCGATCGCCAGTCCATCGACGCCGCGGTAGATCCATGCGGCCGTCGAGCCCCCGAGTGCCCCTGGCTTCGCCCACTCGACGCCGCCAGCCACCGGCGTCATGTCCCAGCCCAGGCCGTGTGTCACCGGTTTCATGTCCCAACCCGAGCCAATGCCGGACTCCGCCGGGCGAGGCGTGTCGATCATCGCCCGCAGCGCCGTAGGCGTCAGCAAAGCTTGCCCGCGCTGACCGTCGACCGCTGTCGCGAAGCGGACCAGGTCGGCGGCGCTGCCGATCCAGCCGCCGTGGGAGTCCATGGCTTCCATGTAGAAGGAGCCATACGCGTCGGGGACGTATCCCTCGCCCCAGAAGACCGACTCGCTGCGGCCCAGCCCGGGCGGGGCGTAGTAGTGGACTTCCCCTGGCGCGCGGTACTCGATGCGGGTGCGGCCCATGCGCATGTCGGTGACTCCGGCCGGGGTCAAGACGCGGTCGCGCACGTATTCCGCGTAGGGCTGACCAGAGACGCGCTCGATGATGCGGCCGAGGACATTGAAGCCGAAGTTTGAATAGACCGACTTGGAGCCGGGATCGAAATCGAGCGGCACGCCGAGCATGAAGCGGACGATCGTGACGGCTTGGGCAGGGTCGTCCATGCCCATGGTTGCCGCGGCCATGCGGCTCCAGGGCAGGTATTGTGGGTCGAAGCTTTCTCCGCTATCCCAGCCGCCGGCGTGGACGAGCAACTGCTCGACGGTGATTTCGTCGAGACGCGGGTCGCGGGTGGCGTTGGCGGCGGGCTCAAACGCGAGCAGGGGGAAAGCCCGGTCGGTGAGGGCGAGGGCGCCGGCGTCGACCAAGGTCAGGATGGCGACGGCGGTGATCGATTTCGCGACGCTGGCGCTGCGGAAAAGCGAGTCGGGCTGGACGGGTTCCTGCCGTTCGATGTCCGCCAGTCCATAGCCGCGGTTGAACACCAGCCGGCCGTCTCTGGCGACCGCCAACTGCCCGCCAGGGAGGCTCCACGTCGGCATGAGCGCGGTCATGACCTGGTCGAACCCGGCCAGGTCCGACACGGCTTGGCCGGTCATGGGAATGGCCTGGGCCTCTGGAGTAGCGCCGGCGGTCGGGCTGCTTTGCTGCGCGGCAGCCAGCCCTGACCACGGCCCGAGCCGGGCGGCCACGGCGGCGGCGAGACCCGTGCCGCCAACTCTCAGCGCCCGGCGGCGGGAGATGCGGGGCGGCTCCGGGATTTCGGTCGGTTGCTCAATACGGGGTCCATTCATGATCGGCGATCTCCATTTCAAGCGGCCTGGGAAGACCTTGTTCCGGCATCCTGTTCACTGTACGAGGTTTTCTGCCGTTTTGTTGACAGGTCCCTGTTTTCGATTGGCAATGGCCGCGGCCTCTGCTCGCCCGGCCTCTGACCCGGTGCTAGCCTCCTCTCGCAACGCGGGTGCGATCTCTCGAAGGAGTCGAGCATGGTGCAGAGTAGTGTCACCGACGAGGACGTTGCCGAGCTTATTCAACTCACCACCGAAGCCGCCAAGGCGTACATCCGCGGGGACATGCAGACCTACTTCTCGCTGATTCGGCACAGCGATGACTTCACGTTGATGTCGCCGTTCGGCGGGGAGCCGGAACGCGGCTTCGACACCTCGCCCGAGCGCCTGCAAGCGTTGGAACGCTTTTTTCAGGGTGGTGACGCGGAGCTCGAGATCGTAGAAACCTACGCGTCGGGCGATCTGGTCGTGCTGGCAGCGATCGAGCGGCAGCACGGCGAGGTCGGCGGGCTGCCGGACCAGGACTGGTCGCTGCGCGTGACCTGGGTCTTTCGGCGTGACGGATCGGGGTGGCGGCAGGTGCATCGGCATGCCGACCCGTTGGTGCATGGCATCAGCTTCGAACAACTGGCCGCGCTCGCCCGCGGCTGACTCTTGGATTGCGAACGAAGACGCCTCGATGGGCCGAGTCAGCTTTCGCTCAGGAAGTGCAGCGCCATGAGTCCCAAACCGACGCCGGAGGAGTTGCGGCAGATCCGCGCCTACGAAGCGCCGACGTTGGCGCTCGTGCGGGAGCTCACCGCCGCGATGCGCCAGGGAGCACGTCACCTGGCGCTGATTGGCGAGCGCGGGGCGGACCCAGCGTGGCGCGCCGAGGTCGCCGCCGAGTACCGCGGTTGGCGCGGGTTCCTGGACGCGCTGCCCGACGAGCCGCCGGCGCCCTACGTGATGGCGCACGCGCGGATCCTGCGATGGGCGGCGGCCGTGGCCGAAGCCGGCGACGACTACGCCGCGGCGGTCCTGGAACTGGACTACGAGCGGCTGCGGCTGGCCAGCCGCAAGATGGCCGACACACTCGACCTCTACGTGCTGGCGTCGGAGGCGGCCGCGGAAGCGGTCAGACGGTTGCGGTCATGAGTGATCGTCTACATGCCGGTGATGCCGGCGCCCGCGGCGCCCTGAGCCACGGCCGAGGCACCGCGCCGTCGTGGAGGGGGTTACGTCGCCTTGCTCAGTTGCTCCGGCTCGACGCCGAGGGCCTTCGCTAGTCTTCGCAAGGTGGCTGGGCGGACGTGCCTGGCCGGTCCATTCTCGATGCGGTCCAGTGTCGCTGGCGCGACACCCGTCCGCCGGGAGACGTCGTCCACGGTGAACCCGGCGCGCTCGCGCCCCTCTCGCAACGCCTCGGCGTCGACCTCGATTAATCCGCGCGGCATCGCTTGATCCTTTCGGCTTGCTCGTTGGCGTCAATGGCCACCGGGCCTGTGCCGGAATCCAGGCCAGCCCCAAAAGGCACCTTCGGCTCAGCGAGAAGCGGCGGGCGGGGCCGGTGGCGCGTCGCCCCGCTCGTGTCTATGGTACTCGCCGGTATAGGTGGTGGCGATGCGGATGGCCGGTTGGTCGCCGTGGACCTGGATGAGGTGGAAGGTGTTGGCCGGGGCCAGGATCCACTCGCCAGCCTTGACGTGGATTGGGTCGTCTCGCCCTTCCAGCGTCCAGGACAGCTCGCCTTCGTAGACCGACCAGCACTCGTCGGAGAGGTGGTAGTGCCAGTCGTTGGGGTGGCCGGGGGCCTGGCAGATGACGGTGACGACGAAGCGGTCGTTGCGGATCAGGGTGGCGGCCCAGGGTGGGGGGCCGTATTGGGCTTTCATCTCCTCGATGCCCAGCCTGACGCGCTCGGGGTTGAGGGCGAGTGCATCGCGATCCGTCATGATGATTTCCTCCGACGTCTACGACCGACTCTGCGACTCAGCCTATCGTAATCCGCTCGTCTCCGAACTTGGCGACAATCTCGACCTCGCCCCCAAGAGCGCCGACGCAGGCACGCACCGTGGCCAGCTCGGTCCGATCCAGGTCGCCCCGTTCGATGCGCAATACCCGCGACTGCGAGACCCCAAGTCGGTTGGCGAGGTCCGTTTGGTTGAGCCTCGCCGATTCCCAGATCCCGGTTAACAAGTATGGACTCATCTCGACATTCAGCTTTATTGCCAAGGCTGAGCCCGATCACGCGCGCTGATGAGTCGGATGAACTACAAAGCGCAGAGTAGGTGCAGGAGCAAGCCAATGCGCATTCCCGGATTCGCCGACCAAGTGCCCTGGAAAATCGTCAAGCGCGCCGTCAAAGACTTCCTCGACGACGACATGCCCACCTACGCCGCGGCCCTCTCCTTCCACCTCCTGCTCGCCCTCTTTCCATTCATCATTTTCCTCCTCACACTCCTCGGGTCCGTCGGTCTCGCCGCCTTCTTCGATCGACTCCTCAACCAGGCCCGCGCCACTCTCCCGCCCGACGCGTTCCAAATCCTGGACCAGGTCGTCGGCGAGATTCGCAATCGACCAGGCCAAGGGCTCCTGTCCTTCAGCATTGTCCTCGCCCTCTGGGCGGCCTCGGCCGGCATGCGCTCGGTCACCAATGCCCTCAACCGCGCCTACGACGTCGACGAAACCCGTCCCATCTGGCAGCGTTACCCTCTCTCCGTCCTTTACACCGTGGGGTTGGCGGCGTTGGTGCTCTTGAGCGGAGCGGCTCGCCTCGCGGGCCCGCAGGTCGTCGAGCGGCTCACCAGTCGCTTCGGGATCACCGGTCTGATTGCCACCCTCTGGACCTGGCTGCGCTGGCCGGTCGTCGTCATGCTTCTCCTTCTGGTCGTCGCCCTCATCTACTACCTCGGTCCCAACGTCGACCAGCCCTTCCGCTACGTCACTCCCGGTTCCGTCGCCGCCGTCATCGTCTGGATCATCGCCTCGGCCGGCTTTTCCGCCTACATCGAGCGCTTCGGCAACTACGGCGCCACCTACGGCAGTCTCGGCGGCATGATCGTCCTCCTCCTTTACTTCTTCGTCTCCGGGGCTGTCCTCCTCTTCGGCGCCGAGATCAATGCCGCCATCCACCCCGCCCAACGCACCCGTACCGGCACGCTCCCTGGCACCGTCCTGCCGATCATCGAGGAGCTGGGCATCTGCGAGGAGCCGCGCCGGGCGGCGTAGCGGACTGCCGGCGCATTGCCTTCCTGCTGGAAGGCTCGCACTGGGGAATCGTGGGTTGCTCGCCGGAACCGCGGCCATGCGGTACGCTGCCATCGTGGACGATTCGCTCCATCGATACCATGACCGGCCACGCCTGACCGTCCCCTCCGCGTCAGTTCCCGCGTTCGCGCACCTGCACCGAGATGGGCGGAAACGGGACGCTCGCCTACCTGCCTCGACCACGTTCGGTTGCGCTGATCGGCCTGCCGATGACTGAGACTCGCCAGCCCTCGGTCCCCTCGTCCACCCTGCCCCTGGGCTCCGCGTCCCAACCGACCGCTTCCTGGCGGCGATCGTCGAGTCGTCCGACGACGCCATCATCGGCAAGACCCTCGACGGCACGATCACCAGCTGGAACCGTGCCGCCGAGCTCCTCTACGGCCACACGGCCGCGGAAGCGGTTGGGCGGCCAATCTCGCTGATCATCCCTCCGGACCTCCCGGACGAACTGCCGTCCATCATGGAGCGGCTGCGTCGCGGCGAGCGCGTTGACCACTACGAGACGGTGCGCATGCGCAAGGATGGCGCACGCCTCGATGTCTCGGTGAGCATCTCGCCGATCCGAGACGACGCGGGGAGCATCGTCGGCGCCGCCAGCATCGGGCGGGACATCACGGAGCGCAAGCGGGCCGAGCGGGAGCGGCGCGACCTTGAAGCAGCGGGCGCAGCGGGAGTTGGCGGCACGGCGCGAGAGCGCATAGCGCTTCCGCGCGGTGTGGGAGGCCACCTCCGAGGCGCTGGCTCTTTCCGACCCCGAGGGGATCGTACTGGCTGTCAACCCCGCCTACTGCGCTCGTACGACCGGAACCCGCAGGGAGTTGATCGGACAGAGCTTCGCCCTCATCTTTCCGGAGGAGGCACGCGCGGACGCAGAGGCGCAGTACCGCTCCGTCTTCACCAATCCCGACCCACCACGCTCCGACGAGACCCGCGTGCGACGCCCGAACGGCAGCGAGCGCATCGTCGATGCCCGCGCCGACTTCCTGGTCCGCGACGGGGAGCGCGTGGCCATGATCTCGGCCATCCGCGATATCACCGAGCGCAAGCGCCTCGAGCAGGCCCAGCAGG
>CAVXMK010000013.1:0-257317 GCA_963762985.1 uncultured Chloroflexia bacterium | reverse complement strand
CGTGTTGAAAAAGGAGTAGAGGTGTCCGGCCAAACGGCGTTACAGCATCCAAGGGCTAAAGCGCATGGATCGACCACACGGCAAGCGCAAAGGCAAGACCCATCCAGCGCCCACCTGCTGTGTGCTGCCCGTGGCCAGCGAACATGGGGCGCTGATCCCGCCCTTCGGGACCAGCGCCGGCAGTGATCGCGATAGCGGCAGCGTCAGCTGCTCACCACCCCGATCTTCCCCACCATGCCCGCTTCCTTGTGCCCCTCGATCTCACAGACGAGCTCATACTCGCCCACCTGCGTCGGGATCAGATAGAGGTCGGTTTGTTGCCCGGCGAAGACCTCGATCTCGCTCGGATGCGGTCCCTTGTACTCCCCCGCGGTGTCCTGGGCCTTGCGGAAGGCCACCGAGCGGTAGAAGGCGTCGGCGGTGAACTCGTGCTTGAGCTCCCCGGCGTTCTTGAGCTCCAGCTTGTAGGGCTGGTCGACCTGGAGGGTGATCACCTCCGGCGCGAAGTAGTACTCGCCGAGCTCGACGCTCACCGTCTCCATCGCGTCCCAGTCGGCCGCCGCCACCCGGTCCGGAGCGTCCTGCACCCAGTCGCCGTCGGCGACCGCCGCCATGACCGGTGCCGGATCAGTCGGGGCCTCGCCCGTCACCGTAATCGTGCCGACCATCCCAGCGTCGGCGTGTCCTTCGATCTCGCAGAAGAGCTCGAACGACCCTGGCAGGACCGGGATGAAGTAGAACTCGACCTCCTGACCCGGGTAGACCTCGATCGCGGTGAAGTAGGGAACCTTGACCTCACTCTGCTCAGTCTCCGCCTTGCGGGTGGCGACAGAGCGATAGAACTCGTGGGCGGTGAAATAGTGCTTCTCCTGCCCCACATTGCGCAGTGTGAGGACGTACGGCACACCGGCCTCGAAGGTCAACTCGCTGGGACTGAAGGCGAACTCATTGAGTTCGACCGTCACCTCCTGCATCGCCTCCCAGTCGGCGGCCTCGACAATCTCGACCGCATTGGCCACGTAGTCCTCGGCGGCCATGGCCGCCGGTGTGGCGGGGGCTGCCCCGCTCGCGGTTGGCATGGCGGCGGGCACGCCAGCCAGGATGAGGGTGAGCACGACAATCAACCAGTTCATGGGAGTACTCCTTTCCGGTGCGACATCACTGTGAGGCCACCAAGAGAGACGTGATTCGGATGTCATCGAGCCGGTCGGGAAGGAACCTGTGATCACCGGGGATTCAGTCGCGCCTGCCCGGCCAACCGATATCACTCCATGGTCCATGGTCGGTGGACCAGGGCGAAAGCACCCCACCTGTTGAGGTAGTTTCGTGAGGCGGCATGGGGTAGGTGTTCCCCTACCCCATGGTCAAACAGGGTGCGGCGAACTCACCGGTTGGAGTGGCTGGGAGGCCCCGACACGTCCCTGGGTCGGCGCGCCCGCTGCGAACGGCGTCAGCTCCTTGACCGCGCGCTCTTCGAAATGGTGGCACAGGCGACGTGCTGCGGTGTCCAACGGTAGACTGCGCGCCTGCCGAGCCGACTCTCGCCCCGGAGCGCTGCCATGCTTGGCCCGCCCAAACCCCGCCGCCTTGACGAGTCGATCGGCGTCTCGCTGGAAGAGCTCGTTCCCGCGAGCAACTTCTACCGTCATCTGGAGGCCCAGCTCGACCTGAGCTTCGTTCGCGCTTGGGTGGAGGATTGCTACGCCGAGCGGGGCCGGCCCGGCATCGACCCGGCCGTGTTCTTCAAGCTCCAGCTCATCATGTTCTTCGAAGGGATCCGCTCCGAGCGCCAGCTGATCGAGACGGCCAGCCTGAACCTCGCCCACCGCTGGTACCTCGGTTATGCGCTGGACGAGGCGCTGCCGGACCACTCCAGCCTGACGCGTATCCGGCAGCGGCTCGGTATCGACGTGTTCCAGCGCTTCTTCGAGCAGATCATCGATCTGTGCGAGGAGGCGCGGCTCGTCTGGGGGCGCGAGCTCTTCTTGGACGCGACGAAGGTCGAAGCCAACGCCGACCTCGACTCCCTCGTTCCCCGCTTCTATCACGACGCCAAGACCCCCATGGCCGATCTCTTTGCCGACGACGCCCCAGTCATCGCTATCGTGGCTGAGGAGGCAGCGGCAGACGACCTGCCGGACGGGGTCGTTTGCCTGCCGTGTGAAGCGGCACCTGAGGAATGGTCGCTGGCTGACCCGCCCTGGCGGCTCCTGGAGGAACGGCGGCTCGACCCGCGTCGCGACGCCGCCTGGGGTTACGAGCGGACGAGCGCATGGCGGGTGAGCCCGACCGACCCCGACGCCACCCCGATGCGCATCAAGCATGGAATGGCCCTTGGCTACCATGACCACTATGTGGTCGATGGGGGTAAGGCGCGCATCATCCTCGCCGCGCTCGTCACCCCGGCCGACGTGATGGAGAACGTGCCGCTGCGCGATTTGCTCTGGCGGGTCCGCTTCCGCCGCAAGCTCCGGCCGCGGCAAGTGACCGGTGACGCGACTTACGGCACGACTGAGAACATCGTGGCGGTCGAGGACGCTGGCATTCGGGCGTTCTTTCCGCTGCCCGATTTCGACCAGCGGACGCCCTTCTTCGGCAAGGGTCAGTTCACCTACGACGCCGCGGCCGATGTCTACCGTTGCCCCGGGGACCAGACGCTGCGCTTCCGCACGCACAAACACGCCGAGCGCGTCCGCATCTACCGGGCCGCGGCTACGGCCTGCAATGCCTGTCGGCTCAAAAGCCAATGCACCGCTAGCGACCACGGACGCCAGGTCCGCCGCAGTCTCGACGAGGCCTACCTGGAGCGGGTGCGCGGCTACCACGCCACGGAGGTTTACAAAAAGGCCATGCGTAAGCGCCAGGTCTGGGTCGAGCCGCTCTTCGCCGAAGCGAAGGACTGGCACGGCTTGCGCCGACTGCGCTTACGCGGCCTCATGAATGCCAACATCCAGGGACTGCTGATCGCGGCGGGGCAGAACCTGAAGCGCTTCTTGGCGGGCAACCGGCTGGGGCCGGCGTAATGCGCCGTGCGGGAGCCTGATCGGCCTCCCAGCGGAGCTGCAAGGCCTCTCCGCCGTCTTTGGGTGATTGCCGATCTGGTCGGAGACCTTGGCACCAAGAATTGGATCTCGAGAATCCCGCGCCGGCGACGCCGGCGACCAGAGGCTTTTTTCAACGGGCTGGCCCATTATCGGCCCCACCACTCCCCTTGACAGATTGTGATAATTAGGATTAGGGAACACATTTCGTCGCATCCGTCTCCTCGTCAGTTTCGGCATCTTGTATGGTCGCTTCCACCGCAGCGCTTCAGCTTGGTTCCCCGCCCATTCCTCGCACCCAGCTGATTGGCCGGGAGACTGAGCGGGAAACTGCCCGTGCGCTCTTGCTCGAGGATGCGGTGCCGCTCTTGACCCTGACCGGACCGGGCGGCGTGGGCAAGACCCGGCTGGCGCTTGCCGTCGCTGAGGACGTCGCCGGCGCGTTCGCGGAGGGCGTGATTTGGGTAGACCTGGCGCCGCTCTCCAATCCGACCCACGTGCCAAGCACAGTTGCGAGCGCCCTTGGCATCGCACAGGCGAGCGATGATCCGATCGAGGCGCAGCTTGCCCGATACCTGCGGTCGCGCCAGCTGCTGCTACTGATTGACAACTGCGAGCACCTCCTTGAGGGGGTCGCGGGCCTTGTCGCTCCACTGCTCGCCACCTGCCCGGCCCTACAGATCCTGGCCACCAGCCGGTCCCCACTGCGGATCCGCGGGGAACACGACCTGGCGGTCGCCCCATTCCCATCGCCAGGAGCCGGTCACGAGGCATGCGCGCCGCTTGCGGACAACCCAGCGGTGCAACTCTTTGTCGAGCGCGCCCGTGCTGCGAATGCCGCGTTCCCTGTCGGTGCAGGCTCCCTGGATGATGTTGCCGAGATCTGTCGGCGAGTCGACGGCGTGCCGCTGGCCATCGAACTCGCCGCGGCCCGCGTCCGTGTCCTTCCCCTGGCGACGCTGCGCGACCGTCTCCAGCACCGCCTACCGCTGCTGGGGGATGGTCCTCGGGATGCTCCGACGCGGCAACGCACGGTCCGAGACACGATCGGCTGGAGCTACGACCTCTTGCCTCCTCCAGGACAGGAACTCTTCCGGCGGCTCGCCGTCTTCGTCGGCGGATTCACGCTGGAGGCGGCGGAGGCCATCGTTGCAGCGAATAACGACCTGCTCATTGAACCCTTCGGCGCGATCGCCGCGCTCCTGGACAGCAGCCTGCTGCGGCAGGATCCAGGACCTGCTGAAGACCCGCGCTACCGGATGCTGGAGACAGTCCGCGAGTACGGCCTGGAGCAGCTCGAAGCGGGTGGCGAAGGGAAGTTGGCGCGGGATGCCCATGCGGGCTTTTACCTTAACTTCGCCGAACGGGCGGCGCCGACGATGCTTGGCGGCAATCCGGTCGGCTGGCTGCATCGGCTCGCCGCCGACCACGACAACCTGCGCGCTGCACTCGACTGGTTCTGCGGCGGCAGCGCCAGTCAGGAGTGCCTGCAGCTCACGGGTGCCTGCGCGTGGTACTGGTACCGGTGGGGCCACGTTCGGGAGGGTCGGACGCAGCTTGAGCGCGCGATCGCGAATGCCGACCCAGAGCCGAACGCGTCCCTTGGCCGCGCGCTGTATTGGGCCGCCCAGCTCGCGACCAGGGCTGGGGATCCTGTTGCGGCGAGGCGCCTCGCGCAGGAGGCACTCGCCATCTGGGAGGTGGTCGGTGATCCCCTCGGCCGGGCACTGGCGGTGCACGCGGTGGCGCGGGTGGAGCAGGACCAGGGCCACTGGGAGGCCGCAGCCGCGCTGTACCAGGAGGAGCTTCCGGTCTGGCGCGAGACCGAGAACCCCCGGGCCATCGGGATGGTGTTGGTGGAGCTCGCCGAGGTCGCGTTCGGGCAAGGCTATTTGGCGCGGGCAGGCGAGACGATGCGCGAAGCGGCGGCGTATTTTCGCGAGGCCGATGAGCGCACATGGTTGGCCGTCACGGACCTCTACCTCGGGCTGTTCGCGGTTGCCGAACGGCGGTTCGCCGAGGCGGCCCGGTGGTACCGCGCCTGCCTTGCGGGGTACGTCGAGGCCGGCGATGCGTTCCTCCAGAGCCCGTTGGCCGGGCTGGCACGAGTGGCCATCGAGGCCAGTCGTCCGATGTCCGCGGCGCAGCTGCTCGGCGCGGCCGACGCGGAGCTGGAGCGCACGGGCATGCGGTTCGACCGATTCGAGCGAGTCGGCCGCGACGAAGCCGAGGCACTTGCCCGAGCGGCCCTCGGCGAGATGGAGTTCTCCGCAGCTCACACGGCCGGGCGTGACCTTTCCCGCGACGACTGGTTCGCTGCAGCCGACGACATCGTGTCGGTGCTTGAGGCGATAGAGTCAGCTCCCTTGAAGCGCGATGGCGAGACACTTGCCGCCCTCACGCGGCGCGAGCGTGACGTCCTGATCCTGGTTGCCGACGGACTCTCCGACCGGGAGGTCGCCGAGGCACTCTTCATCACGCAAGGGACCGTTCGCAGTCATCTGACGAGCGTCTTTGGCAAGCTCGATGTCGGTTCGCGCACCGCGGCCGTCGCCGCCGCGCGCCGCCTGGGCATCCTGTGACCCGACCCGCTCACTTTCACTTGGCCTCTCGTCTATCACATTTCACATAGGTATCTCTCCGGATCGCGTCACCGATTTCTACGGTTCTGCCGATGTGCCCGCGCCGCGACACGCGCAGGATGGTGCTGTCCTCGCCCGCCCTGCTCGTGGTGAGGCCCCGATACCTCACAAGGAGCGCGTAACCGAGCACGCGAGCTCCGCACAGAGATGGTCTCGAAGTCAATCGCGTCGCTCGGCATCCGATCCTCGTGTAGCGGCTGCGCCGAGGCAGCCGGTCAGGCAAAGGAGGGAGTCACTATGCGTCGCATCTCGATCCTCGTCTCACTCATCATCGTGCTGGCTGGTTCGTCGCTCTTCAGCCGCATCACGCCCGAGTCCGGTGCTCAGGAGGCGACACCGGCCGCTGGCCCCATCCGGGTGACGGAATTAGCGCCCGGGATCGCCATCGAGCTATTCGCGGCCGTTCCCTCGGCCCGAGCACCGGGGCAGATGGTCTACCTGGCCCGGCTCACCTTCCAGCCAGGAGCGGAGATCATCCCCCACAGTCACCCAGGGACGAGCGTCATCGGCGTGGCGTCCGGTTCGTTCGGCTGGACCCTCATGGAGGGATCGGCCCAGGTCATACGCGGGGCCGCAGCCGGTGCCACCGGTCCCGCAGAGATGGTGACCGAGCCGGGAACCGAGGTGGTCCTGGAACCGGGTGACGCCATCGTCTACGAGGATGATGTCGTGCACACGGCCCGTGGTGCAGGAGATGAGGAGACCGTCATCCTCGTCACGCAGGTGCTGACGACTGGCGAACCGCGCTTGATACCGGCGGACATGGCGATGAGCGCGACGCCAGCCCCGTAAGCGGCCAGGTCGGTACAACCCTGGGGACGGCACCAGGGGAGTCCTAGAGCCGTCTCCTCATCAGTTTGCAGACACGCCCTAGTTCGCGACAGAAAGGACCCATCATGCGTCACCTGGCCATTTCCGTCCTCTTCGTGGGCCTCGTGGGCCTCGTGGGCCTTGCCGTTGCTGGAGTGCGTCCGCTCAACGGCCTCGCCCAAGAGGCCTCTCCCATGGCCGACATGCCAGCCGGTGCGGTCGGACTCACGCCGAAGGTCCTCGCCCGGGTGGAGCCGGCGACCGCAGCTGGCCAAGAGTTGCAGTTGGTGCGCGTCGAAGTGGCTCCTGGGGCGACCGTTGCTCCTCACACCCACCCGGGCACCATCGCCCTCTGTTTGGAGTCTGGGTCCTTCGACTTCGGCATCGTGGAAGGGATGGCGACGGTGACGCGCGCCGACTCCGCTGCCACCCCCGAGGCGGCAGAGCACCTCGCCGATGCCGAGACGAAGCTCGAACCCGGTGACTGCGTGACCTTCGACGCGAGCACAACGGTGCACACCCTGCATAACTCCGGGGGACCGGCGGTGATTTGGCAGGCGCATCTCTATGCTCTCGGCGACCCGGCGACCACATTCTTGGGCACGCCGACGCCGTAGTCGCTACCTGCACTGGCTCACGATGACGGAATTGAGGAACACGTCGAGGTGAGGAACCAGAGGCAGGTCTGGCTGCAGGCCACGTGGAGCAGACCGAGGAGGATGTCCGCCCACCGCTCGTCGCGCACCCCCAGACGGCGGCAGCCGAGCAGCCAAGCGTGCGATCGCTTCACCACCCAGCGATGTCGGCCCAGCCGTTCGCTCGAATCAATGCCTCGCTTGGCAATCGGCAGGGTGATGCCGCGGGCACGGAGGGAACGCCGGAGGGGCGAAGCGTCGTAGGCCTTTGCGGAGAGGGAGGTCATGGTGCCGTATCACTGCTCCCCGGACCGAACACTCGAACTCCGCACGGAGCTTGTCCCAAATGGATCCGCCTGGCCAATGCCTGTTCTGGGAACCCTGCTCACCATAGTCGGACTGCTCCTGTTCATTGCTGGGCTCGTGGATACGCGCTCGCCTGGCACCCCCATCCGCCTCGGTTGGCTGCACAACCAGGATGGAGGCGACCTGGCAACGATGCCCCGCAGCCCGACGGGACCGCGTTGGGCAGGGCCGCACCCACGGGTTATGGCAGGGAGCGCTCAGGAGAACGCCGGGTTTGGTGATCGCTGGGTGTCACGGGCGACCAGCAGCCCGACACGAGACAAGCGGATCGTCAGCGCGCGAGTCGCTGTGGATCCCATCTTGGGAACGGGCTCAGCGCATGTGGGAATGCCCCCAGTATCGTCAGGGTCCGGGATGATCAGTGTTGATCTGCTACAACCGGTCCGACACGGGCGCAAGCTGCAGGAGAACACCGGCGGACTCTGCCCATGAGGCGGCGCTCCCGCTCTGCAGGGATGCCCGCAGCACTCTCGCTCCGATCGTGGGGCGCGGCCCTTCAGGATCGGAAGACGTGGATGTGCGCTGGGACCTCGTAGTGATGGAGGGTACTCAGCATGGCCTCTGGACGCGGTGATGAACTCCAGTCGTCGAGTCGCAGTTCGCGTCGTCCGTGACACACGCTTCGGTTTCGCCAACCCGTTTCATAGCTCTCCCGCAGCCACCCCGGTTGCGGAGCTCGAGCCAAGGATGATGGCCCATGGCCCACGCCGGCGCGGATCCAGCTCCCCGGTGCTGGTCTATCGCCAACCGGCCAGCGACTTTTGAAACGGGTTCCGATAACGCCCCTTCTCGGTACCACCCGTCGCCATTTTTCGCGTGACAGCGTGGGATGCCGGTTCCAAATAACGCCGACGTTTCCGCGTTACCGGAACCACTTTTCCCAAGACGATTCCGATCGCTCGGCCCGGCCGGCCGTCGCGGGTCATGGCGCCCGTTTGGCAAGCGAGATCATCAGCTCGAACGATGCGCCCTTGGGTCGATTGTGACGCCTTTGCGTGCATCATCGCCGCCATGAACCCGTGTTCCTGCGGCTACTTTGGCGACCACGAACATCACCTCGTTGGCCGCGAGGCGTGGCGCCTTCATGGCACCGCGGGTGCACCATCGGCGTAGGGCTTCAGAGCCGCAAAGATGGCGAAGTTGAGCGGCGTCGAGATGCCGTAGTCTTGGCCGAAGCGCACCACGGTCCCGTTGAGGGCCTCCACCTCTAGGCGCCGGCGGGCAGCAAGATCGTGGTACATCGAGCCGTAGACCATGGGGTTGATCTCGGTCGTCGCCTGAAACCACTCGGCGACGCGCGCGTCGGGCAGGCCCACCCCACGCGCTCGGCCAACTGCCGCCACCTCCTCCATGACGCCGCGAAACAGCTGGGTCGTCTCGGGGTAGCGCAGGATTGGTCCGACGGGCAGGCGCACCAGGGAGGTGACCCCGCTCAAGGCACAGATGAAGACGAACTTCTCCCACATCTGGACGCGGATGTCCGGGAGCAGAGTCGCGGTAAATGGAGCTCGCTGGAAGACTTCCAGCAACCGCTCGGTCCGCGGGCTCGTGCCACCGGCCAGCTCGCCAAAGCGGAGGAAGCCCGGCTCCTGGTCGAGCGCGATCACCCCCAGGGCCGCGCGGTGCGCGCTCACCCCGGCGATTCCGCCGATCACCGGCGCGGGACCCACCACCTCAGCGATGCGCTCCTCATTGTCGACACCGTTCTGCACCGAGAGGATCACCGTCTCCGGACCCACGAGCGGGCGAATCTGCTCCGCCGCGGTGGTGGTGTCGTAGGACTTGACGCAGAACAATACAAGCTCCACCGGTCCGACCTTCGTTGGGTCGTCCGTAGCATGAACGGGGACGGTGAAGGTTCCTTCCACCTGCGACTCGACGGTGAGGCCGTTGGCGCGCAGCGCGGCCAGGGTCGCCCCTCGCGCGATGAAGGTCACGTCCTCCCCCGCCCGGGCCAGCAACCCGCCGAAGTAGCCTCCGGTACCTCCCACTCCGACGACCGCTATACGCATGGGTGATCTCCTCGGTCAGCACGAGCAGGATCGGCGTCCTGGCAGGCCGATGCCGATACCCGGCCTTGATCAGGTTCGGTGCGCTGGATGATCATGGCACAGCTAGGTGCTCCCGGCGACGTGCGTACCGTTGGTTTTGGGGTGTTCCGCAGTCTTTCCCAGTCGCGCTGATGCCCTGGTGACGGTCGAGGGAATTACCTCATTGCCCCAGCCCGAGCTTGTGATATGAATCCGGCACGGTGCTTGCGTAAACGGCCTCGGCCCCATAACGAGCGTACAAGGCACGCTTCGGGAAGTACGAAACAGGCTCAGGGTCTTCGACTGAGGTGGACCAGCCAAGACGCCGCCACCAGCCTCGCGTCCACGGCAGCGGACTGAGCCACCCCGCGGGGCACACCTACGTCGAGCCGGGCTATCGCTTCGGCATGTATCGGTGGCACATGATGGACCCGGTCCGCTTCCAGCAGGACCTTGCGCGTGACGATCCAAGCGCTCGGCTGGTGGGCCGAACCGGGCGAGCCGCGGCGCTACCGGCCGGGCGAGGACGACATCGCCAGCACCGCGTTCTGGTACCAGACGGAGCCGCACGCGCCGTTTCCGCCGCTGCCGGGGATCGAGGCCCTGCGCGTCGACTGATCGTTGGGCCGGGCGCTCTGTCGAACGGAGGAGGAATCCGCGCTTGTCACGTAAGCCACTACCAAAGCCACGTGTCGCAGCGCGCATCATGGTGGACGAAACGTCGTCACCCGTGAGCGACTCCACGGCGGACGTCCGCTGCGGACACTGCAACCAGGCGTTGCCGCATCTCGAACGCGCTAGCGACGGACATGCGCTTGTCGCTGCGGGCGCTGTGGCGGCTGGCACGTTCGTCATGTCTCGACCGAAGACGCATCGCTGGGACAAATCACAAGACGCATGGATAGTGACCTCGTACGCCGCGACGCAGCGGCAGCGCACTCGTGAAGTTGTCCGCATGACCGGGAATCCGCGGGCGGCGGCGCGGCTGGCGCAACCGGATCGCATTCGCCGAGCGCCGGCTCCGTCGGACCCGGTGTTTTGGCAGCGTGTGGGAGCGCATCTCATCTTGCCCACGAATCTCGCGTGTCCGCGCTGCAGAGCGATGAATTACGTCGACGCGATTGACAGCGCGCCGCGTAGTGCGGTACAGTCGCGCTAATCGAATAGCAGGACGGAAACAGTCATTCGTCCGGATTCCGCTCAGGCTACCGCAGTACACGCCCTAGCTTGACCTCGGACCCGGCAGCGAAGGGCTGTTTTTTTATGTCCGAGGTCCGAACGCTTACGCCGGGGCAGCGCCGTACGTTTGCAGCGCGCGAAGCACTCGCGCGCAAGTTTTCCTCACCCGAAGAAAAGCAGCAGTTCTACCGAGAGGTTGGCGAGCGCGGTAACGCCGGCCGCGCTGTGCTGCGCGCCGATGACGCAGCGGCACTGCGCCAGGCGTACGCGCTCTTGAGCGAGATTGTGGAGCGATTGCCGAAGGACGACGAGCGGAGCACGAGCGCCGCGTAAACGATCGCCGGGCTTAGCCATCCCAAGCCGCCCGGCGAGTCGTCTCGATAGGAGAGATTGCGATGACCATTAAAACACGAACGGCCCCGCAGGACACATCCCTTCCGCATACCGCCCTCGGTCGCTGTTCCTGTCGCGCCGGGATCGCGCCCCGAATGCGGTTGGCGCTCGAAACGATCCGCAGCGTCGCGCGACGACCGATCACGCCCGAACTGCTCTACGTCTGTCGCACCTGCGGACGGCTCCATGTCGTCGGCCTGCATCCGGATGTGGAGGGGGCGTCATGAGTGGTCGCGATCCGATCGAACTCGTGCTCTCGCGGCTGCGCGAGGTCGAGCCGAACAGCAACGGCGGCACAGGCGAGTGTCCGGTTGCCGGCTGCCCGTATCGGCTCAGAGTGAGTCGGGGTGATGACGGGCGGGCGCTGCTCGCCTGTCCGGCTGGACATGGCGCCGAAGACATAGTCGTCCTGATCGATCTGACGATGCGCGATCTCTTCGTCGCCAACGGCCGGGAGAGGGGGAGGGAAGTCATACCCCCCCGAATAGCACCGCAACCGCGCAACACCCCGGGCTGACGCTGGCGCAGTACGCTGCGGCCAAGCGCCTTGACCCGGAGCGGCTGCGGGTGTTCGGGCGTGACGGACGCCAGCTACCTCGGCCGCCCCGCCGTTGCGCATGGCCTATTTCGACGAGACGGGAGCGAGATCGCCGCTCGCTTTCGGCTGCGCCTCGACAAAGGCGAAGACGACGACCGCTTCCGCTGGAAGAAGGGCAGCAGGCCGTTCCCTACGGGCAGAACCGGCTGCTGATCGCCCGCGAGCGCGGCTACGTCATCGTGGTCGAGGGCGAGAGCGACTGCCACACCTTCTGGCAGCACGGCGAGCCGGCGCTCGGCATCCCCGGCGCCGGCTGCTGGAAGGACGACCGCGACGCCCCGCTCCTGGACGGCATCGAGACGATCTACGTCCTCCGCGAGCCCGACGCCGGCGGCGACGCAGTTCGTCAAGCGTTCGTCCGGCTCCGTCGTGCGAGACCGCGTGCACGTCATCACCCTGGGCGAGCACAAAGACCTGTCAGCGATTGCACTGCGCCGACCCCGCCTCGTTCCTCGCCCGTTGGCAGGCGGCGCAAGGATGCCGCCGTCCCGCTCAGCGA
Source organism: uncultured Chloroflexia bacterium (assembly GCA_963762985.1). Lineage (GTDB taxonomy): Bacteria > Chloroflexota > Chloroflexia > Thermomicrobiales > UBA6265 > JACCXM01. The sequence goes on along the minus strand of CAVXMK010000013.1, from coordinate 245,124 downwards.
CCTCATCGCCGAGCAGGCGAAAGCGGACGCCGCGGCGGCCTGGGACGCCTGCCAGGAGCTGGCGCGAAGCGCCGAACATCCTCGACGCGCGGCGCGCGACGGTCGCCGCGCTGGGCGTTGCCGGCGAGCGCCGAGGCCGTCAAGCTCGTCTTTCTCGCGCTCGTCAGCCGGCTGCTGGACGCGGCCCGGTCTCGGTCGCGCTTGAAGGGACCGTCGTCGGCCGGAAAGTCGTTCACCGTCGAGCAAGTGCTGCGGCTCTTCCCGGCCGAGGCGTTCTACGCCCTGACGGCGATGAGCGAGCGGGCGCTGGCCTATTCGCGAGGAACCGCTGCGGCACCGGATGCTCGTCATCTTCGAGGCGGCCGGCCTCTCCGGCGACATGGCGTCCTACCTCATGCGGAGCCTGCTGTCCGAAGGCCGTCATCGACTACGAGACGGTCGAGAAGACGAAGGACGGCCTTAGCGCGCGGCGCATCACGCGCGAGGGACCGACCGGCCTGATCCTCACGACGACCGCCGTGAGCCTGCACCCCGAGAACGAAACGCGCCTCGTCTCGATCCCGGTCAGCGACTCCAAGGAGCAGACCAAGGCCGTGCTCAGGGCGCTGGCCAACGGGCACGGACCGGCGCCCGACCTCGCGCCGTGGCACGACCTGCAACGGTGGCTCGCCGGCGGTCCGTGCGACGTGGCGATCCCGTTCGCGGACGCCCTCGCCGAGCTGACCCCGCCGCAGGCGGTGCGCCTGCGGCGCGACTTCGGCGCCGTGCTGACGCTGGTCCGCGCCCATGCCCTCCTGCACCGCGCGTCCCGCGAGCTCGACCGCGAGGGGCGCATCGTCGCCACGCTCGACGACTACGCCGCGGTGCGCGAGTTGGTCGAGCCGCTGATCGCCAGCGGCGTCGGCGCGACGGTGCCGGAGACGATCCGCGAGACGGTCAACGCGGTGGCCGACCTGCTCGACGGCAAGGGCGGACGACGAGACCGTCTCCGTCACCGCAGATCGCGCAGGCATCTCGACCTCGACAAGGCGCCGACCTCGCGCCGCGTCAAGGCGGCAACCGAGCGCGGGTATCTCGTCAACCACGAAGACCGCAAGGGCCGGCCGGCCAAGATCGCGCTCGGCGAGCCGTTGCCGGAGGACGCGCCGATCCTGCCCGAGCCCGATGAGGTCGCGAAGTGTTGCTCGATTGCCCTGTTGCCGGAGGGGGATAAACACCCCTCCCCCGCCACGGGCGAATTGGGTGGCGAGCAACGTCCCGTTTCTGATCCGAATCTGTCCTATCAAGAAGATGAATGCTTTGCCAACGTTGACGGTGCCGACGAACCGGATCCCGTCGTGGGGTTGTTTTCCGGCGGTGCGCCGGAGGGCTGCGGTCAGCCGCACGTGTGCGGGGACCTCGGCCCGTGCGAGATGTTCAAGGAGACGTCGGAATGCTGGGCCGTTCGGCGGGCGCGAGCGACAGCGTGAAGGACGGGACGCCGACGATGCGGCGGGCGCGCGATGCCGGGCGGGTCGAGGCGGCGGAAACCGAGCTGCGCGAGACGATTCTTCGCAAGTTCTTCGCGGGCAGCCCGGCGGCGACCGAATCCGACTTCGAGCGCCTCTACTCTCAACTTCGCGGCGCGCATCTGCTCGACGTGGCACGCCAGGCGCCGGAGCGCGAACACGACGCGCTGCGCGCGACCGGCCAGTACCGGATGTGAAAACCGGGGTGAACCATGACGGCTGAAAAGCGCATCGCGACCGCCGAGAAGCAGGCCCGCGCCCTCCAATTCCGGGCGTCGGGCGCGACGTTCGCCCAGATCGGCTTGGCGCTCGGCTGCTCGACGACGCGCGCCTGGCAGCTCGTCGAGGCCGGCCTCGACCGGACGGTGCGCGAACCGGCCGAGGCGCTCGTCGCGCTGGAGTGCGACCGGCTCGACCGGATGCAGCTCGCTATCTGGCCGCGCGTGCTCAAAGGCGACCTGCACGCGATCGACGCCATGCTGAAGATCATGGCGCGCCGAGCAAAGCTGCTCGGGCTGGACGCGCCGGCGAAGCACGAGATCACGCGCGAGTCGATCATGAAGGGCGCGGCGGAGAAGGCGGCGGAACGCTACGGCCTCGACCCGCGCGAGGTACTTGCGCAAGCTGAGGCCTTATTCAAGGAGCTGAGCAGTTAGCGGCAGTTCGGTCGAAGCTATCTTCCAACTGCGGTGTTTCGTCGTCTCCAGGAACCGTCTGACGGCAAGTTGAAGCGCCCCTCACGCGAAGTTAGAGTTTATTGCGGCGATTAGTCTGAACGAGCTATCCTTTCGGAAACGTTGCTCCTCCGGGAACCGGCGCGGGCCGCAGGCTTGGCCTCCTGCTCGCTAGGCAAGTCGGACGGAGCGCCAGGAGCGAGGGGTCGCCAACCCTGCCTCTCGCAAGCGGAAGGACAATCGAAGATGGCTACGCGTGCCCTCGGCGTCGATTCGACGCTGCCGATGTCCGTGGCGGAAACCGGTTTCTTGCTCGACCGCCTCGGCCAGGACTGCTCCCCCCTCCAGTTCCTCCGCGAACTCACCCAGAACGCGATCGAGGCGATCCAGGCGCTGCCGGACGGAACCGGCGAGATCGTCTGGGACGTCGACTGGGACTGGTACGACCTGACCGGCGTCTACAAGCTGAGCGTCACCGACACCGGCGTCGGGATGACCGGCGAGGAGATGGAGCGCTACATCAACCAGCTCAGTTCGTCCGCTGCACGAGCAGTCGCTGGACGGCAACTTCGGCGTCGGGGCGAAGATCGCGGCCGCCACGCGCAACCACGCCGGCCTGGTCTACCTCTCGTGGAAGGACGGCGTCGGCTCGATGATCCACCTCTGGCGCGACCCCGACACCGGGCGAGTACGGCCTGAAGCAGATCGAGCGGCCGGACGGCTCGTTCGGCCACTGGGCGCCGCGTCGAAGACGCGGTCAAACCCGGCCGCGATCGACGACCACGGCACGAAGGTGGTCCTGCTCGGCAACGACGAGGACCAGAACACGATGGAGGCGCCGGCAGGGGCGGCCAGCCCGTCACGCTGGGTCGCCCGCTACCTCAACACGCGCTACTTCCGCTTTCCCGACGGCATCACGGTGAAGGCCCGCGAAGGCTGGGAGAACCCCCGCGCCGACACCGACCGGAACGTCCTGCGCACGCTCACGGGCCAAAGGCGTACCTCGATCGCGCACGCGCAGCGCGTCGGGAGCCGTCGAGCTGTCATCGGCCGCTGGCGCACTGGTGGATCCTCAAGGACGAGGACGCGCTCACGCAGAACACCGGCTGCGTCGCATCGAGCGGTCACATGGCCGCGCTCTACCAAGACGAGCTGTACGAGATGGTGACCGGCACGCGCCGGCGTCGCCCGGCTTCAGCTGTTCGGCGTCATCTTCGGCTACAACCGCGTCGTCATCTACGTCGAGCCGCATCACGACGCGCGACCTTCAAGTCACCTCCAACACGTCGCGGACGGCGCTGCTCATCGACAGCGACCCGCTTCCGTGGGCCGACTGGGCGGCCGAGTTTCGCGCAGAACATCCCGGACGAGATCCAGGACTGATGGAGGAGGTCTCGGCCGGCGCTGTCTCGGCCGACCACAAGCAGGCGATCCGCGATCGGCTGCGGCAGATCCGGGACCTGTTCCGCTTCAGCAGGTACCGGCTGACGCCGAAGGGCGCTCGCACGTCGATCCGGACGAGCGTCAGCGTCGGCGGCGAGCCCGACGAGGACCCGCGACCGCGACCGAACGAAGCGGAGCCGGTCGGGCGGTGCGCGGTGGCCGAGCGGGCAACGTCTACGCGCTGTTCCTCGATGGACGACGGCGAGCCCGCCGAGGCGGTCAACCCGGACAACGATCCCGAACGTCGATCTGGGTCGAGCGTCGAGGACGGCACGCGGCAGCCGCCATTCCTCGAAGACCGGGCGGCGAAGTTCCTCGTCGAGCAGAACCTGCTGCAGATCAACGCCGACTTCCGCGGGTTCACCGACATGGTCGACCGCTGGGGCCGGCAGTACGGCGACGTCCCCGGGGCGCGGGAGGCGGTCGAGGACGTCGGTGCGCGAGTGGTTCGAGCAGGCGCTGATCGAGACGGTGCTCGGCGTGCTCGCGCTCAAGGACAGCCAGCGTGGACGTCGAGGACATCGCGCACGCGCTCTCGGAAGAGGCGCTCACCGCTGCGGTGATGCCGCGGTACCACATCGACGTCGCCGTCAAGCGATCGCTTGGTCAAGAGGCTCGGGTCCCTCAAAGAGCGAGTGTCGTAGCATGAGCAGACCCGGGATCGGTTAGACGGAAGAAGGCTCGGGCCAAGCGAGTGCCGGTCGCCGATGTGGAGTTCAACGCCGGCCCATTGCCGACTCCGTTCGACCCTGACGCGCCGGCGAAGATGCGGCGGCTGATCCGCTCCTTCGCCGACGATCCCGAAGCACAGTACGGCGAGCAGGTAGCTCGGCTCGAAGACCTCATCCGATCGACCGATCCGCGGCGGCTTCTCACCGTGATGGCGCTCGAACACGCATTCTTTCCTGTGGGATTCGACGCCGAGCTCCGTCTTCCCGACGCACTCACGCAATGGCCGTTGGAGTGGCTACAAGGTTTTTACCTGCGTTTTGAGCTCGGGGATTACACGCTGGGAAGCGACCCCGATACGGCGACTGTGCGAGAAATCGGGAAGCGGCTCGCATGGATCGGCACCGCCACCGAGGCCGTTTGGTTCCGCCAGCGCGAGGAGAGATACGGTCGGGAGTCGAGCGAGAAAATCGACGGAAGCTGGGAGCAGCAACAGGCGCGGATCGCGCAGATGGCTGCAGAAACTGGAGCTACCGTCCGCACATGGTCGCCATCGCGTCGCGGCTGTGCGAACCGCTCGACGGCTGGGCGGAGCGCGAGTTGGGATACCGCCTGTCTGGGGTTCCCGAACTGCTGTTCCACCTCGAGGAAGAGACCGAGCGGCGCGCCAACCGCCTGCGGCAAGCGATGCGCGCCGTGAGCCGGCGCTCCGGCTCCGCGATCGGGATGAGTCGCCGCTGGCAGCGGTCCGATCTTCCCGGGAGCCCGCCCGCGCGAGCTGGAGCACGCCCTGCGCGAGGGACGACTCAGCGAAGGTGCGTTGGTCGCCGAGTTCGAGCTGGAGATTGTACGAGCGCTGCCCGCGCTCTTGACGTTCACGATCGACGAACTCGCAACGCTCCCCGGCAGTCGGCTCACCCGGCAGGAGCTACACGCTGATGCCGGGCTTGAGCTACGGCTTCGGGATCTTCGCGAGACGCCGGTCCTACACCTCACGCTGGGAATCCCGTGTGGACGCGCCCGTTCGTCGCGCTGGAGGACGGGACGTACTTCTGCCCGCTTCCCGGCATAGGCCTCAGTCACATCTTAACCCTCGTCCGCAACCTCGCAGTGGGCGAGGAAGACGACGAAGAGTTAGAAGAAGAGGAAAGCGAAGAAGCGAGGCGATGGTCGCAAGCGCGGTCGAGGTTCTTGGAAGAGCGGACGCGGGAGATCCTCGCGGAGGCGTTTCCTTCCGCCACGATCTACCCGAACAGCAAGTACGACGACCCGCCCGTCGGCGTCGACCTCGAAAACGACCTCGCGGTAGTCCTCGACGACGTGGTTCTCGTCGTCGAGGCCGAAGTCGCACCGGGTGACGAACGCGGCGTGGCGGGTGGTCCGGACAGCATGCGGCGGTCGTTCGAGAAGATGGTGCTTGGGCAGCGGCCCAGAGCGCCAACTTCGCCAACTACTTGCTGAAGGTCAAGGGGCCGCGTCCCTTTTGGCACAAGGGTGGCGGCCAGTTTGTCATCGACAGCTCAGGCATCCGCTCCGCAGTCCGCGCCACGGTGGCGCTCGACCCGTTTCCGGTCGCGCGCAACATGAACCTCGACCTCCGCGAGGCCCGGTTGCTGCGCGAAGGCGATCCGGAGCCGCCGCCGACGATCCAGTTCTCCGCTCTCGAGGCAGTCCTCGTGCTGCTCCCCGACGAGTTACAGCGGATGCACTACCTCGCCCGACGGCAAGACCTGCAGAGCCATTGCAGGATGCACGCCGATGAACACGACCTGCTCGCGCTCTACGTCGATACCGGATTCAACCAACCGGAGCTCGAAGACCCGACGACGTCTATCAGCTTCAAATGCCCGTTAGCCAAGAAGCACGTCGACCCATATCTGGAGGCGTTGTTCTATGGGCGCATGCGCCTAAAGCGACCCGAGCGCCGCCTTCAGCCGGGATGGCGCAACCTCCTCCGGTTGCTCCAGACCCATCGTCCCCCCGACTGGGTCACGATCGGGATGGCGCTGCTCGACGCGAGCGCCAAACAGCAGCACGACATGCTTGAGTGGGTCGCGCGCGCCGTCCGAACCGTCCGGGCTGCCGACGGGCCGAATCCGGTCGAGTGGCGGCCAATGGAGGTGGGGCTGCGCTACTGGCGCTCGACCATTTTCGCAATCGTGACTAAGGATCTGGCGCCGCAAGACCGCGCGAGCTTCGTCTCCGGTTTGGTCGCGCGCCAAGCGCTGAACGAGGCCCAGCCGTGCACAGCGTTGCTCATCGATGTTGCCGTGGATCGCAAGATGCCGGTGGCGGTCTCATTCTTCCCGGTCAGGAATGGCGAGGCTTCCTAAGCGCCGCACGACCGGCAATCCTGGAAATTACACTCCCCGACGACTGGAAGAATGGATTGGACGATTTCTTCCTCAACAGCAGCAGCTTCCGCCCGCTGGGGGTCGATCCTCCGCAGTGTTTCCTCGACCTCCAACCGATCCTTGCGGCTCGGCTCACGGGAACAACTCACCCTGAAACCGACCTGGTAATCGCGCTCGCCGCCAACGTCTGCCGCCGTCTTGCGGACATCGTCTTGTACGCGGGCGATCTGACGCTACTGCGGGACAAACCGAAGGATGGGGGGCACCTGCTGATCGGCTCTCGCCTCGTCGGCTTCTACTCCTGCTGCAAAGCGCTGCTCGACGCCGCGGCGATCGCGTTGACCGCGCTGTATGCGCTGCAAAACGCCCAGGGCAGCCCCCTCGCGCCGAAGCAACAGGACTTCGGCAAGGGGGCATTCTGGACCGCGCTGCAAACTCAACACCCCGACGTGTTCGCGCGATACGATCCGCTGCGCCCGACGTTTGGCGAAATCATCCTCTGGCGCGACGCCATCGTGCACCGCGTGTCTCCGATCGTCGTGACCTCGTTTGGACGTAACCCCGACACGAACGTGCTGACGTTTCTCCATTACGCGATGGCGCTCGACCCCGAAGCCAGCTTCGAGGCATTGCGCAAGAAAGAAACCGATACGGTGCCGCCGACGTACCACTACGACCGCTGGCGGCCCGACTTGCTGCGCCTCTGCGAAGAACTCTGCCGGGACATCGCTGCAAACGCTACATCCATGCCCTAGTGTCACGTGACGCTCTCAGCGCTTCGTGCGACGATCGCGCGATCCGCACGGGGCGCGTCGGCATGGGCCGCGATGCGAGACGCCGGCCCGTCGGGCAAGATCGCCCGCCCGTCGGGCCGCGCCGCCGAGCGGGAGGGCGTCGTCCTCTTTTGTTCCCGAGACCACCCGTCCTAACCCTGTTCACGCGATTCGGTGTTGACGGTCGGGGGTTGCAGCGCCGCTGCGCGAGTGCGACTATGCCCCAACTCGCTCGGAATCATCCCATGTCATCGCCGCTGACGCGGCGTGGCCGCAAGGGGTCCGCCGATGGCACGCACCTTCGGTCGTCGCTCCGTCGTTTTGAGCTCTGGCTGGCTCGTGGCGCTCTTGCTCCGGGAGGCGGTCCCCGTCTCGGCGCAAGAGGCGACGCCGGCTTCCGACCCCACGATCGCCGCGCTGGAGCAGCAAAAGTTGGGGTGGGAGATCGCCAAGCTCCGGGAGGAAACGGCCCGGCTTCGAAGCCAGAACGAGCAACCCGTCGTCGACTGGCTGCGCAATAACGCCGTGGTAGTGGCCGGCCTCGCCGGCGGCGGGATCACGCTCTACCGCTGGTGGATGGATCGCCGCGAGGAACTCCGGAAGCGTGACGAAGACCGGCGGGCAGAACGGGACAAGCGCGAGGCCGAATGGCGCGAAGAGCGGGAAAAGCGGGATGAGGACCGCCTCGCGGCGGTGGTCGACCGGCTGGGCAGCCCCGACGAGCCGACGCGCATCAACGCCGCGCACAACCTGCTGGCCTTCCTCGATCCCGGCTACGAGCGCTTCGCCCCACGCATCCTCTCGCTCGTCGTGGCCCACCTGCGGCTCCAGCCGGAGCCGGCGGAGGGGGCGCTTACCCTGTTCGCGCAGGCGCTAGTCAGCGTCTTGAAGACGGCGTACCCGATGGTCCGCGCCGCGGGGAGTCCGGGCCCCGTGTGGGACGAGGGGCCATGGCCGGAGTCGCCGTGGCCGGAGGAGCCGGACCCGGGCGGACCGGACGCGACGCTGCTGTCGGTTCGCCCGGGGTCTCCGCTCGACATGTCCGGCATCAAGCTCCCAAGGGCCAATCTCGCCGTCACGGACCTGTCCGGCGCGTGGATGCCGACCGCCGACCTTGCCGGAGCCAACCTCGTTCAGATCGCGCTTCTGCGGGCCAACCTCGACTTAGCCAACCTCGGCGGGGCCGACCTCGGGGGGGCCGACCTGCGGGAGATCTCCCTATGCGTCGCCAACCTCCGCGACGCCAAACTCATCAGCGCGAGCCTCAACGGGGCCAAGCTCCAAGGCGCCGACCTGACCGGAGCGCATCTCGGCTTTGCCCGCGCGGGCAAAGCCGATCTCCGGGGGGCGCGTCTCGACGAGGCCGAGCTCCGCTTGGCCGACCTCCGCGGGGCCATCCTCGGCGATGCGCACCTGGCCGATGCCAACCTGAACGAGTTCGACATCCGCGCGGCCAAGGTCGGTGTCGAGGTGGGCAAGTTCAGTGGCGCCAGCCTGCGCGGCGCCAACCTCGCTGGGGCCGACCTCCGCGATGCCGGGTTGGGCGGCGTCGACCTTAGCTGGGCCGTGCTTGACGGCGCGGACCTCCGCGGCGCGAAGGGCCTCACCGCCGAGCAACGCCGCCTGGCCGCAGAACAGGGCGCGATCCTGGACGAGCCGGAACCGTCGACTTAGAAAGGATCGAGACGACATCCCGCCCGCGACCGATAACACATCGGACTCGGTCTCCCGCTCCGGCATCCTGGGCTTCCGACCACCGGCGACGTAGGCCTGGTCAACCTCGCCCTCCGGCGCAGAGTGTCACGTGACACCGCCACCGAGCGCGCGGGCGTCGTCACCGTCCCAGCGCGGATCGCACCCGCGTCGCCGTCGCTCGACAGACTTGACGCGATTTTCGGGGGGTCTCGCCGCGCGATGGCGCGCCCATACGACTCGCGCATTTGCGTCGCTCTGAGGGGCCAAGAATCGCGTTCTGGGGCATGCTCTGCGCTCACATATCTCCTTATGATCGAAGGAACGAATACGTAGTCAATTGCTAGTCATAGACGATTTTCACAGTTAGACCTTGGTTTATACTAGTCGCGAGTTCGGTAGCAGATGGAACCGACGGTAGCGAAAGCCGGGGAAAGATCCGATGTCGCAACTACGGGAGCTTCGCGAGCGGCGACTGCTGACCCAGCGCGAGCTCGCGGCGAAAGCCGGGCTGACCGACGTGGCGATCAGTCGCCTGGAGACGGGCAAGACGCGGCCGCGTTTTTCCACGATCAAGAAGCTGGCGGCGGCGCTCGGCGTGACGCCGGCGGCGCTGATGGAGCGGAGACGATGAGCGAGACGACCCGTGTCGCGATCTACTGCCGGGTCTCTGATCCCGGCGCCACCGACGACTACGGCATGGACGCGCAAGAGCGCGAGTGCCGCGCCTACGCCGAGCAGCAGGGGTGGGCCGTCGTCGCCGTGCACCGGGAGTTCCATACCGGCGCGGAGCTTTTCGAGCGGCCGGCCATGATGCGAGGTCATCGCCACGCGATGCGCCGGCGCGAGTTCGACGTGCTGCTCGTCGACCGGCGGACCGCCTAGCTCGTGACGACTGACTATCGCCGGTTGGATCACGTACCGAGGCCAGATACGCCGGCATCCGCGATTGAGTTGCCGCTGAGAGAGAAGACTGACGACTCGTCCGGTGGTCGGCTTAGCGTAAGCCGCGGACGGGTTCAAGGGTGGCCGAGCAGGAGCGTCGCATAGATGCCGAGAACTACGGCGCGCGGCAAGCGGACGAAAGTGACAGGGTAAGCCGCTCGGTCAAGGTAAAGCCGGCCTTCGGGCTGGCGTGGCGCTTCGACCAACTAGACGGCAAGCGCCGCACGTCGTCGGCTGGCAACGAAGACCCCGCCACGGTCGGCCACGTGCGGCGCATCTTCGCCGACTACGACGCCGGGCATGAGCCTGCGGCAACTCGCGAAAGCGCTCGAAGCCGACGGCATCCTGCCGCCGTACCACGAGCGCACTGGAGCGCGCTGGTCGGCGAGCACGCTGCGCGCGATCCTGTCCGAACGGCTCTACATCGGCGAAGCCGAAGCTTATCGGACCGTCTCCTTCAAGGCGCGCGACGAGCAGCGCGGCGTCAATGTGCGGCGGCATCGCGCGCGTCCGGCCGACGAGCGCGATGCCGCTTCCGGATGGCGTGGCGCCGTCCTGATCGATGCCGGCGCAGTTCGCGCGTGTTCAGATCGCGGCTCGCCGGCAACCGCGAGCGCGCGACCGACTTTCGCACGACGCGCAACCCTGAGGTCGGCATCCTGCGGCGCGGCCTCGCGTACTGCGGCCAGTGCGGCAACCGGCTCGTCGTCGTCACGAGTCGCGGCGTGCCGTCCTACCGCTGCGAAGGCCGCGAGCGCACCGGCTGCCCGTCCGCCGTGACGATCCCGGTCGCCGTCGCCGACGACGCGGTGTGGGACTGGTTGATCGGCGGTGCTGAGCGACGAAGACCGCGTTCGCCGGCATCTCGACGCGCTGCGTCGGGATGATCCGACCGCCGACGATCTGGCGACGAACGACCGGCAGCGTGCCGAGCTCGAGCGGCAGCAAGCGAAGTTCGTGGCGGTCATCGCCGCGATGGAGAATCCGAGCACGCCGGCCCGATCGCCGCGCAACTCGACGTGATCGGCAAGCAGCTCGCGGCGAACGAGCGCAACCGCGACGACGATCCTGTCGCGGCAGGCGGCATGGCAGCGCGAGCAAGCGCAGAGCGAGCGACGTGCTCGCGTTCTGTCGCCGCGTCGCCGCCGACATGCACCGCGTCGAGTCGTGGGCCGATCGCCGCGCGATGGCGCAGACGTTGCGGGTCCGCTTCGAACTGTTCCCGGCGACGCACAGCCGCGCTGGATCGCCGACGAGCGACATCGTGCCGGAGATCGCTGACGACCGCGAGTCTGTTCGGTACTTCGGCATGTACCGCTGGCACGTCATGGATCCCATCCGCTTTGCCCAGGATCTGCGCGTTACGATCCAGGCCCTCGGCTGGCGCTCATCCCTGGAAGGGCAGCGCCGCTACCTCCCCTTGCAGGACGACATCGCCAGCACGGCCTTCTGGTACCAGACCGAGCCGCACGCGGCATTTCCGGCCTTACCCGATTTCAACGGGCTGGAGGTGGTCTAGGCCAAAAGTCGCCCCGCCGATAGCGGGCGACGCGACTGGCGGCCCTGGGGTTCGTAACGAATCAAGGGAGTCCGGGTCAATGAGCTGGGACGAAGGGTTCGCGGATCGTTACGAGGAATGGTCGGCGCACATGACGGCCGACATCGCCTTCTACGTCGCGCTCGCCCGCGAGGCGGACGGGCCGCTGGTCGAGCTGGCCATCTGAAACGGGCGCGTGGCGATCCCGGTCGCACAAGCCACCGGTCGCCGCGTGGTCGGCATCGACTCCTCCCCGGCGAAGCTCGCCCAGGCCCGCGCCAACGCGGCCGCGGCAGGCGTGGACCTGGATCTGCGCGAGGGCGACATGCGCGACCTCGCCCTGGACGAGCCGGCGGCGCTGATCTTCTGCCCGTTCGGCTCACTTCTGCACCTGCCCACCTGGGCCGATCGCCGCCGCGCCTTCGAGCGCGTCGCCGCCGCGCTGCGGCCCGGCGGGCGCTTCGCCTGGAACGCCTTGGCCTTTGACCACCACATCGCCCGCCTCGACGGCTCCCGCCAGGAAGAACCGACACCGCACACGGTTCGCTTCGCGGTGGGCGACAACCGGATCGACCTGATCCGCGGCGACGGCGCGACCAGCTCCCGCTGGTGGGCCACGAAGAACGAGTGTCTCGGGCTCCTCGATGTCGCCGGACTCGAAGTGGAGGCGCTCTACGGCGGCTTCGCCCGTGAACCCTTTACCGGCGACAGCCGGGAATATGTGTTCGTCGCCCACCGCCGGCCCTCGGGCGACGCCCCGTAGCTCTAGCCATGCCGCTCCGAACACATGACGAGCCGCTTCAGCGGCGGCTCAGGCGATCTCCAAACCGTAGAACCGGATCGCGTTGCCGCCGAACACCTGCGACCTCTCCTTGGCGGACAGCGGCGGCAGCGCCCGCTCTAGCGCGCCCTTGACCGCGCCGTACGACCCGGCCAGCAGGCAGACCGGCCAGTCCGAGCCGTACATCATCCGCTCCGGCCCGAAGATATCCAGGACTCGGGCGACGTAGGGTTTGAGATCGGTGGGGGTCCAACTCGTCCAGTTGGCCTCCGTGACCATGCCGGAAAGCTTGCAGAAAACGTGCGGCAAATCGCGGAACGGTTCCATCTGCGCCGCCCACTCGTCGATCTCGCCGGAAGCAATCTCCGGTTTCGCCAGGTGGTCGATGACCAGGCGCATGTCAGGGAACGCTCGGGACATCGCCAGCGCCGCCGGCAGCTCCCGTGGTCGGATCAGGATGTCGTAGGCCAGACCGGCGTCGCGCACCGCACCGAGACCCCGCCCCACGTCGGGCCGCAGCAGCCACTGCGCATCCAGCTCGTCGTGGGCCTGGTGCCGGATGCCGACCAGCGTCTTACCATTCGGCTGCGCTTGTAGCTCCGCCAGCGTCTCGGCAACGGAATCATCGGTGAGGTCCACCCAGCCGACGACGCCGGCCACGAACGGCGTCTGCTCGGCGATGCCCATAAACTCACGCGTCTCGGCGACGCTCGGCACCGTCTGCACCAGCACCGTGGAATCGACGTCGGCCGATTCCAGTTCGGGACGCAGGTCCGCCGGGCCAAACGAGCGGCGGATCGGCTCCATTTCCGCGCCCGCCATCCAGGAGTAGTCGTACCGTCCTGGCGTCCAGAAATGGTGATGGGCGTCGACCACGGGCGTGCCTGAGCTCATCCCATTGCCCCTCCCAGCCGGCAGTCACTCCACGGATGACGATGGAACCTACGCATCGTTCCCGGGCGGAGTGCGCAACTCCTCCACCTCCCGCCGCAAGTCTTCGATGTCCTGGAACTGCCGATAGACCGAGGCGAAGCGGATATAGGCCACCTCGTCCACTGCTTTCAACTGGCGCAGCACCGACTCCCCAATGGCGCTGGACGGCACTTCGGCGGTGCCCAGCGCCAGCAGATCAGCCTCGACCCGGGTCAATATGGCGTCGATGGCGTCTTCGCCGACGGGGCGCTTGGTCAGCGCCACGCGCAGTTTCTGCCGCAGCTTGGCCGGGTCGTACTCCTGGCGGCGCCCATCCTTCTTGACGACCACCAATCCCGCGCTCTCGACCCGTTCGTAGGTGGTGAAGCGCCGACCGCAGTTCGGGCATTCGCGGCGGCGGCGGATGCTGTCGCCTCCGCTCAGCTCCCGGCTGTCGATGACCCGCGTGTCTTCGGCGCGGCAGAAGGGGCAGCGCATGAGCTACTGGTGCCCTGTCTGTCGCCCACGAAAGATTGCTGCTTTCCGCGTGCTTTCCCCCCTCTCCCATCGCAATGGGAGAGGGGGGCATTGGGGTGAGGGCACGTCGCTACCGCTCGCGCAGGAACTTGATGATCGAGGACTCCGCTACCCAATCGTCTTCCTGGAACGGCGTAGCCGGCGAAGTGCCCGCCGTCGAGTTGCGCGGCGGTGCCGAAACGGGCGGGGAGACGGGCGGCCGGTACGTGCCGCCGCGATCGGGTTCGCGCATCGGGCGCGGCTCCCGCACCGGGCTGCGCATCGCCGTATCGAAGAAATCGCCGCCCTGTTCGAAGCCGGTGGCAATCAGTGTGATGCGGACGGCGTCGCCCAGCGACGGGTCGATCGAGGTGCCATAGATGATCTCGGCCTCTTCATCGACCGCGGCGCGGATCACCTCTGCCGCCTCGCTGGTCTCGACCAGGGTGAGATCGGTGCCGCCGGTGATGTTGTAGAGGACCCCGGTGGCGCCCTGGATGTTCATCTCCAGGAGCGGACTCTCGATGGCCTGCTGCGCGGCGTCGATACAGCGCGTTTCGCCCGCACCGTGCCCGATCGCCATCAGGGCCGAGCCAGCCTCCTTCATCACCGTCTTGACGTCGGCGAAGTCGAGGTTGATGACGCCGGGTTTGGTGATCAGGTCGGAGATACCGCCGATCCCCTGCCGCAGCACGTCGTCGGCCAGACCGAAGGCCTCTTCGATTGATGTCTTGGCATCGACCATGTCGAGTAAGCGCTGATTCGGGATGACGATCAGGGCATCGACCGTCTCACGCAGCCGGGAAATTCCTTCCTCGGCGGCGCGGCGACGGCGCGTCCCCTCGAAATCGAAAGGCTTGGTGACGACACCAACGGTGAGCGCCCCCGCGGCGCGAGCGTGCTTGGCCACCACCGGAGCGGCCCCGGTGCCAGTTCCACCGCCCATGCCGGCGGTGATGAAGACCATGTCGGCCCCACGCACCATTTCGCCCAGCGTGTCGGCGCTCTCCTCAGCGGCGCGCTCACCGATTTCCGGTCGCCCTCCGGCACCGAGGCCTTTGGTCAGCTTGTCGCCGATACGGACGTAGACGGGCGCCTTGCTTCCCATCAGCGCCTGAGCATCCGTGTTGACGGAGACGAACTCGATGCCGTCTACACCGGAGTCGATCATGCGGTTGACGGCGTTGCCGCCGGCGCCGCCGATGCCGACGACCTTGATATGGGCGAAGGTTTCGCGAACGATGTCGTCCCACGCCGCGTCCCGCGTTCGCTGAACCGGCGCGGGTTTGGCCGGGGGTGGAGCAGGCGTCGGCTCGGCGGGCGGCGACGGCTCGCGCACCGCCGCGTTCAGCTCGAGCGGCGCCGGGGCAGTCTCCACGGCAGTGCGAGGGAGCGAATTGCGCTGGCCGTAGGCTTGGGCTTGCGGCGGTCGCCGCTGGCCGCGAACCGGCCCTTGGTTGTGGGACTGCATCCTTCTTCCCCATCCCGGAAGGCGAACGCCTCCGCTGGCGCCGGCAGGGCACCGGATCAGCCCGTCCGGCTGGCGCACCCGAGGATTCTGCTATCGGTCACCGCGGGGAGGTGACACGCGCGGCGTTGGTCTCCAAGCGGGCGTTTCGGGCAAATAGCGCTCGCCGGATTGGGGCACACCCCCAACCCGGCAGGACGATAACCATCGTCGATCTGTCCGGCGCGTGCCGCGGAGCTATGCCCTGCCCGAGTATAGCACCGGCCCAAAGCCCACTCCCCACCCGACCCGCGGGTGAACGTTCACTCAGACCGTGCGCCGCCGCTCCAGCGAACGCTCCAGCGCCAACCCGATCAGGCGGTCGACCAGCTCCGGCAGCGACATTCCGCTGCCCTGCCATAGCCGCGGGTACATGCTGATAGCAGTGAACCCGGGGATCGTGTTCACCTCGTTGAGGTAGATGCGGTCGGTGTTGCGCTCCATGAAGAAATCGACCCGCGCCATCCCGGCCAGGTCGAGGGCGCGGAAGGCGGCGATGGCCATCTCCTGGATCTCGGCCATCGTGCCCCGGTCGATCGGGGCCGGCACGAGCAGGTCCGAGTTGTCGTCCACGTATTTGGCGTTGTAGTCGTAGAACTCGTTGCCCGGCACGACCTCGCCGACGACCGAGGCGATCGGTTCGTCGTTGCCGAGCACCGAGACTTCCAGCTCGCGGCCGTTGATGGCGCCTTCGACGAGGATGCGGCGGTCGTAGCTGCTGGCCTGGGCCATGGCCGCCGGAAACTCGCTCGGGTCGTGGGCCTTGACCACCCCGACGCTGGAGCCCATATTCGCCGGCTTCACGAAGCAGGGGAAGCCCAGGATTTCGCCGACCCACTCAGTGCAGGACTCGGGATCACGCTCCCACTCCTTGCGCGTGATCAGCCGCCACGGCGCCTGCGGCAACCCCTCCTGGGCCAGTACCGTCTTGGTCATCGCCTTGTCCATGCTCAGCGCCGAACCCAGCACCCCGGCCCCGACGTAAGGCACCCCGGTCAGTTCCAGGAACCCCTGCACCGTCCCGTCCTCGCCCATCGGCCCGTGCAGCACCGGGAAGACGACGTCGACACCGCCGGCAAGCACCGCCGGCAACGCGCTCTCGCCCGGGCGTTCCTCCGGCTCCTCGCTGGCCGATCCCTGCCCCAGGGCGAACAGCGGCGACGTGGCGGTCAGCGCGGCAAACGGATCGCCACCGGTCAGCCACCGGCCTTCGCGGGTGATGCCGATCGGGACAACCTCGTAGCGGTCGAGATCGAGCGCGCTCATCACCGTTTCGGCCGAGCGCAACGACACGTCGTGCTCGCCGGACTGCCCGCCGAAGATGACGGCCACCCGCACCTTGCCGCCGTGCCGCTGCTGCATCGTTTCGTCCCTTCCTGTTTCAGTCGAGAGGGCGAGCGGTCGAGGAGTCGAGAAGAGCGACGGTCAAGGCAAGCATCGCGGTGAGCAGGGCCGGCACCGACTTTGCGCTGCCTTGGCTATCTCGAACTCTCCATCTCGACTGCTCGACTCCTCGACTCCTCGACTCCGAGGTATTCGACCTCGCGGCGCAACTCTACCCCGAACCGTGCGCGCACCCGCTCCTGGGCCGTGGCGATCAGCTCGCGCACGTCGGCGGCGGTGGTGCTGCCGTCGTTGACGATCCAGTTCGCATGCTTTGGCGAAAACGCCGCCCCGCCAACAGCGAATCCCTTGAGGCCACTCTCCTCCAACAGGCGTCCCGCGAAGTCGCCGGGCGGGTTGGCGAAGGTCGAGCCCGCGCAGGCGCCGGTCGGTTGCGTCAGCTTGCGGAACGCGGCGTGCTCGTCGGCGAGACGCACCAGTTCGTCAGGATCGCCTTTCGGCAGGAGCATCACTGCCGTCAGCACCGTCCACGGCCGCGGCCTCGGCGCGGCTTTGATCACCGTGTGCCGGTAGGCCGCCTCCAGCCAGGCGACCGGCCGCTCCTCGATCTCGCCGTTCTCATTCAGCAGCGCGACCCGTTCCAGATGGTCGATCTGCTCCGTGCCATGCGCTCCCGCATTGTTGACCGTCGCCCCGCCGATCGTCCCCGGCAGCCCAACCCCCCAGTCCATCCCGGCCCACCCGCGCTCGGCGGCGTATCGCCCGACCCACGACAGCGGCGCCTGCGCCGCCACCCGCAGCCGCACCGCATCGCCCACGTCTTCGACCTCGACGAGGTCGGTTGCCCGCTCACCCGGCGTGCGCGCCAGCACCACCAACCCCCGGATACCCGCGTCGGCAACGAGCAGATTGCTTCCCCCGCCGATGACCGTCACCGGCATCCCCTCGCCACGACCCCAGGCGACCGCGGCGATAAGATCGTTCGGGGTTGCCGCACGAATCAGGAAATCGGCAGGGCCGCCGATGCGCCAGGTGGTGTGCAGGCGCATAGGGGCGTCACGCAGGATTTTGAGGGTGGGGTGGGCGGGGAGTGTGAATCCGGCAGCCCGACTCTCACTCCCCGAACGATCCTCACCTCTACCCCTCTCCCTGCGCACAGGGAGAGGGGCCTTCCCCCCTCTCTCACCGCAGTGGGAGAGGGGGGTAGGGGGGTGAGGGTGGCTCGGGGAGAGGGGTGAGGGGTGAGGGGTCGTTGCCGCAGCAACTCAAGCAGTAGCGGCCCAGCCTCGGTCACACTCCCCGCCCCCAACGTCAGCACGACGTCACCCGCCCCAACCACCCCAGCAAGCGTCTCGGCCGCATCCTTCGGGTTGCGCGCACCCAATGTGCTTTCAGGGAGCAATCGGATCACATCCGCCGCGGACACACCCAAGTCGTCCGTCTCGCGGGCCGCGTAAACATCCAGAACCATCACCCGATCGGCGCCGGCCAGGGAAGCGGCGAACTCGGGCAGGAGCGCTTTGGTGCGGGAATAGGTGTGCGGCTGGAAGACGGCCCACAGGCGGCGTTCCGGGAACCGCTCCTTGGCGGTGCGCAGGTTGACCGCGATCTCGCTGGGGTGGTGTGCGTAGTCGTCGATGACGAGCACGCCCCCGACTTCACCCTTCGTCTCGAAGCGCCTCTCTACTCCGGTGAAGGTTTCCAGCGCCGCTGCAGAGGCCGCCGCGTCGTAGCCCAGCGCGACCAGGGCCGCCAAGGCGGCGACGGCATTTCTTGCGTTATGTTGCCCTGGAACCGCCGGTATCAGGGGCACGGCGATGTCGTCGGGGCCGGTGACGCGCCAGCCTTCCTCGGTCTTTTCGAGGCGCCAATCCGCATCGGCGGTTTCGCCGAATGTGACGACATTCCGTGGCGGTGACCAGTCGGGGCGGGCCATGAGCCGACCACATCCCGCATCGTTGGCGGCAATGACCAGCGTGCCTTCCCGCCGCATGCCCGCGACGAACGCGGCGAAAGCGGCGTCGTAGGCCGCGGTATTGGGGAAGAGATCAGGATGGTCGTACTCGATGTTGGTGACGACGGCAATCTCGGGATGCAGTTCCAGAAATGACCAGTCGTACTCGTCCGCCTCGGCGACCATGACGTCGCCGGAACCGGGCGCGGCATTGGCGCCCACTCCGGCGAGGACCGCCCCGATGGCGAAGCTGGGATCGGCGCCGAGAGCTCGCAGCGCCGCCACGATCATCCCACATGTGGTCGATTTGCCGTGGCTGCCGGCGACGGCCACCCCGCGCCGTGCGTCGGCCAGCGCACCGAGGAGCCGCGCTCGCTTCACGACCGGGCGACCGGCGGCAATCGCAGCGGCGATCTCCGGGTTGTCCGAGCGCACCGCCGCCGTGGCCACCACCAGATCGGCAGCCGCAGCGGTTTGCGTGGCAGTATGCCCAACCGTGACTACGATACCTTCAGCGCACAATTCATCGAGCAATGGCGACGCTGCCGCATCAGACCCTGAAACGCCGTAACCCCACGCATGGAGGATGCGGGCCAGCCCGCTCATCCCGATGCCGCCGATACCGACGAAGTGGACGTGGGCTGGGGTCGGAGGGAGGAATTCTGCCGCTGATTCTTGATTAAGCGGAAGTATCTCGTCGCGAAGAACCCTCACCCCAACCCCTCTCCCATTGCGATGGGAGAGGGGCTATTCACTTTCGTCCCCTGCGCTCTATCCATCGCTACGGCATCACGAAACCGCGCTCCTCGGTCGAACTCGTCCTGGAAGAGCCCGAACGAGGCGCAGCCTGGCGAAAGCAATATGACATCTCCCGCCGCGGATGCGGCGCGGGCGGCCGTGAGGATATCAGTCATGCTCGTGAAGGGACCGAGGGGCTCTATTCCCCGCGCCCGGAGCGCCGCCTCCAGGGCAGGCGTTGCCGTGCCGTCGAAGAGGTAGACCGTCGCTCCCCGTCCCGCCGCGGCATCGGCCAACGGCGACGGATCGAGACCCTTGTCCGCCCCGCCCGCGAGGAGATGAATTCGCCCCGTGGCGCTGGCCAGCGCGTCGAGCGCCGCGGCCGCGGCCACCGGTGCGGTCGCCGTCGTGTCGTTGATGAAGTTCACCCCGTCGATCTCGGCAACCTGTTCCATGCGATCCCTGACACCGCGAAACCGAGCTAGCCCGTGGGCGACCGACTCCGCGCTCGCCCCGGCCAAGGTTGCAGCGGCGAGTGCGGCGAGGGCATTGTGCGCCCCATGCCTTCCCGCGAGCACCGGAGTCGGCGGCGACGGCCAGCGATGCTCACGCCCGCACCAGCGCCAGACGAGCCCCTGCTCCGTTTGCCACGCGCCATCATCCCCATGATCGCCCTGGCCGAACGGGAAAACCGTCGCCGCCGTGGCATCGACCGCCTGCCACGCCTCGGGGTCGTCCCGGTTCACCACCAGCCAGTCGCCCGCTTGCTGATAGCGCGTGACGCCCCCTCTTTGTCGCGGCATAGTCGGCGAACCCGTCGTAGGTATTGAGGTGGTCCTCGGCGATCATGGTCAGCACCGCGATGTGCGGCGCCAGCCTATGCTCGATGAGCGATTCGAGCTGCCAGGACGACAGTTCGATGACCACCGGGACGTCGGGGCGAAGCCGAGGCAACTGGTCGAGCGCGGAGATGCCCATGTTTCCGGCCACCACCACGTCGGGGAACGTGTCGCGCAGGAGATCGCCGGTCAGCGTCGACACCGTCGTCTTCCCCTTGGTGCCGGTGACACCGATGATCGGCGCCGGACAGGCGCGGAAAAAGAGACTCATCTCCATCTCGACCGGGATGCCGCCTGCGCGCGCCAGTTCGAGCAATGGCGCGCGGCGCGGCACGCCCGGATTGCGCACGATCAGGTCCGCCCCGCCCGGGGTGAAATCCCGCTCGTCGTGGTTGCCAAGGACGTAGCGAATGGAGAGCCCTGAAAGTTCCGCCAAGGGTTCGGCCAACTCCTCGGCCGGCCGCTTATCGGTGACGGTGACCTCGGCGCCCTGCCGCACCAGATAGCGGGCCACCCCCAGCCCGCCGCCGCGGGTGCCAAGTCCCAGGAGCGTGACGCGCTTTCCATGGAGGTCAAGAGCAGTGCTGCAACCAGGCGAGGGCACGGCATGCCCGGCCCCTGCGTTCGAAACTGACTGGCATCCCGCATCAAGCACGCTTGGCAAACCTAAAACTGGACCAGGGCCATGGCCACGCCGATGATCCCCGCCATCATCGCCAGCATCCAGAAGCGCATCGTCACCTGCGTCTCCGACCAGCCGAGCATCTCGAAATGGTGGTGCAAAGGCGCCATCTTGAACAGGCGCCGCCCCTCGCCGAAGCGGCGTTTGGTCAGCTTGAAGTATCCGACCTGCAACATCACCGAGAGCGCCTCGGCCACGAACACCGCCCCCACCACCGGCAAGAGCAACCATTGCCCGGTCATGAAAGCCGCCACCGCCAGTGAGGCGCCAATAGCCAGCGAGCCGGTGTCCCCCATGATGACTTGCGCCGGGTGGGCGTTGAACCAGAGAAACCCCATCAGCGCCCCGGTCATGGTCAGGCAGAAGGTGACCACGCCGAGTTGTCCCTGCCGATAAGCGATGATGGCGTAGGCGACAAAAGCGATGGCGGCGGTCCCCGCGGCCAGCGTGTCGAGCCCGTCCGTGAAGTTCACCGCGTTCGCCATGGCGATGATCGCCAACCCGGCAACCGGGACGTAGAGCAACCCGATGTCGTAGCGCCCGACGAACGGCAGGTAGACGCTGCTCAAACCGAGTCCGTAGGGATACGGCGCGTGCAAGAGGATCGCGGCCACCAGCGCGAACAACGTCAACCACAGCATCTTGAACCGCGCCCCCATCCCCCCCTGCCGCGACCCGCCGAGCAAGCTCAACCGGTCGTCCATGGCGCCAAGAATTGCGGAGGCGATCAGCACGCCGACCGGCAACAGCATCGACAGCCGGCCCACGGTGTTGAACACGACCGTAATCACCACCACCGACACGGCCACCATGATTCCGCCCATGGTCGGGGTGCCGGTCTTGACGAAATGCGTCTCGGGGCCGTCGATGCGAACCTGTTTGGCCGCCTTGCGCAGGCGCAAGAACGTGACAATCGGCCGCCCGATGATGAGCGTCACCACGAAGGCGAGTCCCGCCAGCGCCAGCGAAACGGCCATGTTCTGGTTCGGGTCGACCGGCATGATGCTGTCCATGACCGGCCTCTTAGCGTCGAGGAGTCGAGGAGTCGAGGAGTCGAGAAGCAAATAGTGCGCGAGTCCTCACGACGCGTCGACTCCACGGTTTCCCGATTCATCGTCCCCCCAGCGCCTCGACTCCTCGACTCCTCGACTCCTCGACTCGTCTCGCAACCGCTCCACGATCTCTTCCATCTGCAAACCGCGTGATCCCTTGAGCAGCACGACGTCGCCTTCGCGCAACTCGCGCGACAGATATTGGATCAGGTCTTCCCGCTGGTCGAGCGCAAAGGTCGTCACGGCGGGTGGGCCGATGTCGAAACGGCCGTCGGTCGTGGCTGCTTCCCGCGCGATAATGCGCGCCATCTCGCCGAAGGTGACGACCAGATCGGCGACTTCACCGGCCCGACGGCCGACCGCCACATGTTCCCGCTCCGATGCATCGCCCAGCTCGCGCATGTCGCCCAGGACTGCGATCGCCCGCGTCGGGTTCATCGCCTCGAGCAGCCCCAGCGCAGACATCACCGAGGGCGTTGAGGCGTTGTACGTGTCGTCGATCATCTGGGAGCCGTGCGGGCCCGGCACGATCAGGAGGCGCACCTGCACCCCCGGCTCGGCCAGTCCCTGCAACATGTCCGCCAGGTCCATCCCGACCGCATGCCCAACCGCGATGGCAGCCAGCGCCAGTTCAACCGCATGGCCGCCGATGAGCGGCACTTTCACCCGGTTCGGCTCGTCCCCGATGTGGAGCCAGAAAGCCGTCCCTTCCAGCCCTTCCGATTCCACCTCCGTCGCCCGGATGTCGTTGTCCGCATCCAGACCATAGAACAGGACACGCCCCCGGCAGCGCTGGGCCATGGCCCGCACGCGGGGGTCGTCGCCGTTGAGGATCGCCCAGCCATCCTCCGGGATGGCCTCGACCAGTTCGGCTTTCGTCTCGGCGATGGCCTCGATACTGCCCATCCGCTCCAGATGGACGGGATGAACGTTGGTGACAATGCCGATCCGCGGTTGGGCGATCTCGGCCAGCAGCCGGATTTCGCCAACGGCGTAGGCACCCCCCATCTCCAGCACGGCGGCGCCGTGCTCGGGGGTAATGTCCAGTAGCGAGAGGGGCAGCCCGATCTCGGAGTTGAGGTTCCCCGCCGAACGATGGGTCGGCTTCCACCGCCCCAGCACGGAGGCGACCGTCTCCTTGGTGCTCGTCTTGCCGACGCTGCCGGTGACGCCGACGACGAGGAGATCGGACAGATCCGCGCGCCAGCGCGCGGCGAGCTGCTGCAGCGCGGCGAGCGGGTCGGCGACGACCAGGAGCGGCAAGTCCGCATCGGCGCGCTCATCCGCCCATTCGCGGCTCACCAGTGCGGCGGCGGCGCCCGCGGCGGCCGCATCGCCGACGAAGTCGTGCCCATCGAAGCGTTCCCCGCGCAGCGCGATGAACAGGTCGCCTGCTTGCGCCTGGCGCGCATCGCGCTCGATGTGGGCGAAGACCATTTCCGGCGGCAGCTCGCCACGGAGCGACGCGCCGGTCCCGCTGAGGACGTACTCCAGGGCCAGCGGCGTCATTTCCCCTCTCCCAAGGCCGAGGCTCCCGCGTCTTCTGGAAGTCGCTCCGCTATCCGCAGCACCGCCGAGCGCGCCCGCGGGTTGGAGTTCATCTCCTCCTCGTCCGGACGCACCGCGCGACGCGTGACCTTTCGCAGGCGAGGCCGGTGCTCGCAGACGCAGACCGGCGTCTCTGGCGGGCAGAGGCACGCCGCACTCTCGCGCTCGATGAAGCGCTTGACGATACGGTCTTCGAGCGAGTGAAAGGCGATCACGGCCAGCCGGCCGCCAGCAGCCAGCACATCCACGGCTCCGGTGAGTGCGGACTCCAGCGCGGCCAACTCCTGGTTCGTCGCGATCCGCAACGCCTGAAACGTCCTCGTCGCGGGGTGCGTGTCTCGGCCACGTCTCCCGCCCAGCGCGCGGGAGACGATGGCCGCCAGCCGCGTCGTGGTCTCGATTGGCTCGCGGTCGCGCTCGTGGACGATGGCGCGGGCGATGCGCCGGCTGCCATGTTCCTCGCCGTAGCGCCAGATCAGGTCGGCCAGCTCTCGCTCCGGCAGGGTGTTGACGAGCTCGCTTGCCGGCGCTCCCATCTCCGGGTCGAACCGCATGTCGAGCGGACCCTCGTGGCGAAACGCGAACCCGCGCTCCGGCTGGTCGAGCTGAAAAGAGGAGAGCCCCAGGTCGAGCAGGATGCCATCGAGAGGCATCTGCTTTCGCTCACGAGCGACGGTCGCCAGATCGGCGAAATTGGCATGGACCGGGATCAGCCGCTGCGCCAGCCCCGGTTCCTGCTGCAAGGCCCGCGCGCGCCGGATGGCATCGGGGTCGGCATCCAGCGCCAGCACCACGCCATCGGGAGCCGATGCGTCGAGGAGCGCGCGCGTATGACCGCCGCCACCAAAGGTGGCATCAAGATACTTGCCGCGGCCTCCCGGGCGCGGCAACAGCCCGGCGACGGTCTGCTCGAGGAGCACGGGCCGATGCCCGGTGCTGGTTCTGTCGATGTTGGGGGGCGCAACCACGGTCATCAATCCGGAGCTGGTAGGGCGCGCCGCGGGGCGCACCGTTCGTCTGAAGGAGTATGCACCGCGACACCGGGCGAGAGGTATGCTCCCCGTTCCGCGGATGAGCCGAGGAGGTGGACGGTCGCGATGCCCCATGTTACGAACGATGAAGTCCGCATCCACTACGAGGTTGCGGGCCATGGCGATCCCCTGGTGCTCTACCACGGACTCACCGGCTCCGGGGAGCGCTGGCGCGACACCGGCTACGTCGCGGGGCTCGAGGATTCTTATCGCCTCGTCCTGATCGACGCCCGCGGCCACGGCGAGAGCGACAAACCACACGATCCGCCCGCGTATGGCCGTCTGAACCAGGCCAGCGATGTCGTGGCGGTGCTGGACGATCTCGGCATCGGTACGGCGCGCTTCTGGGGCCATTCGTTGGGCGGTGACATTGCGCTGACCCTCGGTCGCCACCATCCCGACCGCGTCAGCACCCTGGTCGTCACCGGCTACAGCCCGTTCGCCGCCGAAGGTGACGAGGCCGCCGAGATGGCCGCCTGGGCCAGGGACTTGCGGGGCGGCATGACCGGGTTCGTCTCGGGGTACGAAAGGCGACATGGACCCCTCCCCGACGACGCCCGCCTGCGCTGGCTCAGCAACGACGCCGCGGCGCTCGCCGCATGCGTCGCCTCGATGATCGCCGAGTCGGACGGCTGTCAGGTGGCAGACCTGCCCGCGATCCAAACACCCGTGATGCTGCTGGTGGGGACGGAGGAGCCGTTCGCCGAAAGAGCGCGCGAGGCAGCCGCAATGCTGCCGCACGGCGCGTTCGTTCCCCTGGACGGACTGGACCACGTGCAGACGTTCTTCCGCAGCGATCTCCTTCTGCCGCGGGTGCGCCGTTTTCTCGCTCGCGCCGTGGACTGACGGTAGGAGCGGCACAACTCCTGCGGGTCAAACGTTCTATGACGTGACGCCACCGGCATGGTTGGCGCGGATCACGGCGAGAAACGAAACCAGGATGACTCAATGACACGATTTCGCTCGATCATCCTCGCCATCACGCTCATCGGCGTCATGGCAGTCACCCAGCCGCCGCTGGCGGCCGCGCAACAACTCGTTTTCGATTCGTTTCCGGACTCGGCCCTCATCCGCGGCGAGAATGTCTGGTTGCGGCTCGATCCGACAGCGGACACGGAGGTGATCGCGCTTCTCCAACGCGGAGACCCCATCACCATTACCGGTGAGTCGGTGTTCGACGGCGACGACGAGTACTACCCGGTCGAGTCCGATCTCACCGGAGAATCCGGTTGGATCGGTGCCCTCTTCATCGACCCGCGCAGCGTTGCGGGAGCCTCGGCGGTCGTGGTGCCCCTTGACGAGGTCGACGCGGAGCCGGAACAGGAAGTGGCCGTCGACGAGCCGGCCGACCAGCGCCAGCAGGACCGCGAAGCCCGCCGCCAGGCCCGGCAGGCAAACGCCGCGCAGGAGCAGGAACCGGAGACCGAGGAGCCCGCCGATGATCAGGCCGCGCGCCGCGCCGCCCGCCAGGCGGAACGCGAGGGCGGCGAAGCGGGAGCGGAGTCCGAGCAACCCGCCGACGACCGCGCGGCGCGCCGGGCGGCGCGGCAAGCCGAGCAGGATGGCAACGCGGGTGGGGCAAACGCGTCCGCGGACGCGCTGACGTTCAGCGGCGAGGAGCCGACCGTAACCCCGGAATTCACGGCGCCATCGGACGTGCTGACCGTCACCGGGAGCTTCGAGGGTGACAGAAATTTCCTTGTCATCGCGATGACGCCCGAAGGCACGGAGGAGGTATTGTTCGACGAGCGCGGGCCATTCTCCGGTGAAACCTCGTTCGAAACCACAGCAGGATCGACCCTGATCCTCGATGTGGACGCGAATGGCCCCTGGGAGGTGATCATCGAACCGTCGTCCTGACCGGAAGCTCCGGTCAGATCAGGTTCGCCAGCCGCTGCGCGATTTCCGCACCATCCGCATCGAGCGACGATTCCACCGCCGCCCAGCGCTCCGGCGACCAGATTTCGAGCGAGGTATCGACCCCGACGACCAATGCCTCGCGCTCGATCCCGGCGTAGCGGCGCAGATCGGGCGGCACGAGGATGCGGCCCTGGGCATCCAGATTGAGATCGGCCGCTTCAGCGAAGACCAGGCGCCGGAAGTTGCGCGCGTCGGCATCGGTCAGCGGTAGCGCGGCGACCTTTTCGGCCAGCGGACGCCACGCTGCCATCGGGTAAAGCGCCAGGCAGCGGTCGATGCCACGCGTCAGGACAACGCCTTCGGCCAGCGCCTCGCGGTAGCGGGCCGGGATGGCCAGTCGTCCCTTGGCATCCAGATTGTGTGCGTACCGCCCCAGAAACACCGTTCACCACGTATCGCGATGGCGCTGGCGACGCGAGCGTCGCCCAACACCAGCTTCGCGCCGGACGATCGC
Organism: uncultured Chloroflexia bacterium; assembly: GCA_963762985.1. Taxonomy (GTDB): domain Bacteria; phylum Chloroflexota; class Chloroflexia; order Thermomicrobiales; family UBA6265; genus JACCXM01. Next base: position 218,251 of record CAVXMK010000013.1, on the reverse strand, counting down.
GGAGCACGGGTATCGGGGATGGGTGCATTGTGCCACTTATCCACCGCGCGCGCCACTTATCCCCACTTTTCCCCACGGTTATCCACACGGCGAGGGTATTAGGGTGATGGGGTGATAGGGTGATAGGTCCGATGATGAACGCCCGCTAATTGACCATGACGCGCTGCCTATCACCCTAACACCCCATCACCCATCACCCTCGTTGGCGTACGTACGCGCCCGTTCGACTCGAATACGAACGCATGTTCTGGTACACTTGCCTGACCGCAAGGCCATCCCGTGGGGGATGGCCAGAAGCCCCGCAGGAGGTTGCGATGTTCCTGGGTTGGTACGATCCCGACCGCAAGAAGCCGGCCCGCGCCAAGCTGGCCGACGCCATCGAGCGCTACGAGGAGAAGTTCGGACGCACCCCACTTTTCTGCCTGACCAGTCCGCAGGATGCGGCCGAGTTGGCAGAGCCATCGCGCAAGTTCCCCGGCGAGCCCCCGGTGTCGGTCCAGGCGAGGGGCTACATCGCGCGCTGGACGTTCTATATTGGTGAGGATGCCGGGGAGCCCCCGGCGCAGGTGGAGCAGAAGGCCGCGGCCTAATTTTGCCGCCACCGATATCGCATTCGCCGAGGACGTATCGCCTTCTGCTAGAGTTGCGGCGCCCGCCCTCGCGGATTCCCGCAACCCCGCGCACGTTCCAGGTGACGGAGACCGTGGCCAACCAACGCGCCGGATCGCCGCCTGACCGCGACGGCCCGGTCACCCAACACGAGTCACCGAGTGAGCCTCACAATGGTGAGGCCACGGAAGCGGCGCCCGATGCCCGCACCACGATCGCGGGCCGCTACGCCGTCGATCTGCAAACTCCTCCGGACGGCGTCGGGATTGCGGTGGCCTACCGTGGGCGCGATCTGCGCACGCGCGATCCGGTCGTGGTCAAGACGCTGCGCCTCGAGTACCGGAGCGATCCCGAGATGCGGGCCCGCTTCCGCCGCGAAGCGCGCTTGTTGCAGTTCCTTTCCCATCCCAACGTGATCCGCGCCCTCGGCTTCGCCGAGGAGCGCGGCGCTCCCTGGCTGGTGCTGGAGAGCGTGCACGGGCGCACCCTGCGGGAGGTCATCGTCAGCGACGCCCCGTTGACACCGGAGGCGGTCATTCCCATCTTGCGCGGTCTGGCCGCGGGTCTCGATCATCTGCACGCGCGGGGTCTGGTCCATCTCGACGTGCGGCCGGAAAATGTGGTCGTCACCCCGGACGGTGAGGTGAAGCTCATTGATTTCGGCATTGCCCAGACCTCGGGCACGAAGCAGGAACCCGCAGACGGAACCACGCCCGACACCGTCGCCTACCTGGCGCCGGAACAGGTCTGCGGCGAACCGGTCAGCACGGCAACCGATGTCTATGCCCTCGGCAGCGTCGTCTACGAGATGTTGACGGGTCGACCGCCGTTCGACTCCGGGGCAGAACCGGCGGAGCGGAACGCGGCCATCCGCGCCCGCCTGGAGCAGGCCCCGACACCGCCCACCCTCGTTCACGGCAGCAACGGACTCCCCGCCTGGGTGGACGATGTCGTGCTTGGCGCACTGGAGCGGGATCCCCGCCAGCGATACGGGAGCGCGGGCTCGTTTGCCGGCGTCTTCCGCGCTGGCATTGAAGGCGACGTCGATGTCGAAACGGGCCGACCGCGGCAGCGCGTCGAGCCATCCCGGCGCCAGATCCCGACCAACGAGCCAGGTATTGCGATGAAAGGCACACCGCGGCTCGCCACCAGGCGTGGCAAAGCGGAATACGCCGGGGCTGCGCCGGAGTCCGACGTCGTCGATGCGGCTTTCACCCCTTTGGCGCAGACGGACCCCAGTTCGCGTTCCTCGACCTTTGGAATCCGGGGTCGCGGTCTCGATCTCGATGTCCTGAGTCGCCGCTTGTGGCAGGCGACGATCCTCGCGGCGATCCTGAATGTCGTACTCATCGCCGCGCTCATCGCTACCCAGGGGGAAATACCGGGGGTCTGGGGCGGTACCACGCCCATCGGTCCCGGCGTCTCGGTACCGGTCTCCGGCACCGGGCTCGTGGCACGCCAGGAACCGAACAACGCCTCGGCCATCGTCGCCGATCTGCCCGAGGGCGGCTCGGTGCGCATCAGCGGCGAAGCGGTGCCAGGAGAAGATGGGCTCTGGTGGCCAGTCGAGATCCAGACGCCGGACGGCGCAGTCCGCGGCTACGTCCCGGAATCCTGGGTGCAGGCGCCCTAGGTGTTCCGTCCCGGCTGCATTGCGGGGGAGTGGCGGGAGCGGTCGGCTGGCTCGGGCCGCCCGCCGTTGCCGCGCGGCGAGCAGGCGCCCCCGCAGGCGCCCGCCCACGGATGGCGTGGCCCTGCCGGAAGCCGAACGGGGCCAGGGGCGAACGCGGGTGGGGCCGGGCCGGGACGCGGGACCGCCCCGGCGCGGCGGCTGACCCGCGCCTGCATCCTGCTCACGGCCAACCAGGGCGCGGGTGATCCCGGCGGGAGCGAGGCGGTCAGCGCCGGGGCCGTGGCGGGGCCTCCCCCCACGGCGGCCCGCGTCCGCCACGCCCGCGCGCCGGACGCTCTGGCCGCCGCGCGGGAGCGCCAGCACCCCGATCGGGTGGACGCGCGCCAGCGCGCCGGCGCCAGCGCGGCCCAGCTGGGGACCGTCGCCTGTGCCGCCCCGCCGGCGGGCCGGGCGCGGTGGACGCCGCGGTTGCTGGCCGAGGAACGGCGGCGCCTGGCGGTGGTCCCGGCCGGCTCCCACGAGCCGGGGCGGCGGACCGTGGAGCAACCGCGCTCAAAGCGTGGCTGACGGCACCGTGGTGCCTCCCGCAAGCGGCTGCCGGCGGCGGCTGGCCCAGGGCAGCCGGGCGCGAGGGCTCCCCCCGCCCCGCCGCCCCCGCGCGACCGCTGGTCTGCCTGGACGAGCCCAGCCGGCCCGGGCGGGCCGCGGGGCGCGCGCCGCGGCCCGCCGCCCCGGGGCGCACGGCGCCTGGCGGAACATGACCGAGCGCGACCGCCGCAGCCTGGCGCGGCCGTGCCGGCATCGGCGGCCGCGCGACCGCGCGATGATGGCGCGGGAGACGGCCGCCTGGACCACGGCGCGCCATGCCGCCGCGACGACCATCGCCTGGCGCTGCCCCACGGCGGAGACCCGCCTCAAGCGCCAACGGCGCTCCCCCGCAATTGAGCCGCGACGGAACACTAGTGCATAATCAGGCGACCTCTTTGGGGATGGCGAGATGATCGGCGAGTGGGCAATCGAAGGCGGCACAGACGCGTGCCTCCAGTTCGGCGGCGGTCAGCAGGCGCGTCGGCTCGACCACCCGCCGCTTGCCATGGACCCAGTGCGGCTCGATGGGGTTGAGCCAGGGGCTTTTGGTCGGCAGCCAGCAGGGCACGAGGCGGACGCCACCCTCACGGTGCGCCCGCTGGTTGTGGTCCCGCAGCCAGCGGCGCACCGCCTGGCTCACATGCCACGGCGCGTTGTCCCAGACCAGCGCCAAGGTCGTGATCCCCGTCCCCGCCAACCGGTCACAACACCACGCCAGGAACGCGGTGGTCAGCGGGCTGATCGGGCGCTCCTCCACGAAGCGCAGCCAGAGATCCTCCGGCGCGGCGTTCCCCGGTCGTACCAGCAGCCCATAGCAGGCCAACGCCTTGGGGTCGGGGTCGTGTTTGGGCACGGTCTGCGCTACCAGCCGCAGCGGCTCCGCCGCGGTCCAGGCGTGCAACGCGGGGCGGGCCAGCCGGCTCCACCACGTCTCGTCCTGGAACCCTACCGCCCAGTCGGGACGCTGCTGGGCCAGCGCGATCAAGCGGTCGCGACGGACTTTTTTTGGGCGTACGCCGGGTCGGGGCTGGTGATCCAGTCCTTGGCGCGGCGCCAGCGGATGCCGAGCCGGTTCAGCGTGGCGCGTACGGTTTCGTCGCTGACGCGGCGAACGGTGAGTCCCTCGGCAAACGCCACGTCCGCCGCCAGTTCCAGGGTCCAGACGCTGGTGGGGTGGCCGAAGTCGCGCGGGGAGCGATGGAGCAGTGCCCGCAGCCGCTCGGCTCCCGCCGCATCGAAGGCGACGTGGAGGGTGTGGGGGCGGGAGGAGCCTTCCACCAGCGCCGCCGTGCCGTCCCGGTCGAAGGCGCGGATGGCATTGCGCACCGTCTGGCCGGTACAGCCCAGGGCGCGGGCGATGGCCGGCGCCCGCTCGCCGCGGGCGCTGGCCAGCACGATCTGGCTGCGGCGCAAGGTGAAGGCCTCCCCGGAGCGCAGACCGGCCGCCAGGACCTGCCGCTCCTCCTCGGTGGGCGGACGCACGAACAGTGGGGCTTGCATGCCGCTCAGAATACCGCATGTCAAAACTCCTCGCCGGAGTTGGCACTAGGGCCGAGTTCGTCGCATCCAGGCGATCAACCGGGCGTAGCGAACCGGCGGCGCCGACGCGCCGACTGCCGCGCTTGACATGGTCGAGCAGAAGAGTAACGTAGGATTCGCCGCAGGGGTCTCCCCGGCCGACGATCCGCTGACGAGACGGGAGGTCACCGATGGAATACCCAGCGCCCCCCATCGAACGGCGCACACCCGAATCGATCTTTGAGCTGCTGCACCACGAGCGCTACCGGGCGGAGGAGGTGGCCCGGCTGCTGGGTATCGGGCTCGACGTGGTGCGGCACGCGGTCTTCACCGGCGAGCTGCGCGCCGAGGTCATTGAGCACCACGTCATCTGCATCCGCCGCGAGGACGTCGTCGCCTGGTTCACGGCGCGCGAAGCAGGCGGGGCTACGCGCCGCTGACTCGCAGGAGGCTCCCACGGACGCCGAACGCCTCGCTGCCCTCGGTAAAGTCCTGAGCGAGTTCCCCAGTCGCCGCGCCGTGCTGCGCGCGGTCGCCGGCATCGCGCTTGGCGCGCGCTCCGGAATGCCCGGCTTCGATGCCTCCGGAGCGCGCAAACGACGAACGTGCAGGGGCCCCAGGAAGCGCTGCGGCAAGCGCTGCATCCCGAAAACCTCCTGCTGCCGGTGCCCCGCCGGGACGTTTTGCCAGCACGGTGGATGTTTCCGCGGCTGCTCGGGGGCGACGCCAACCAATTGCCTTGTTGGAGGCTGCGGGCTCTGCGCGAAAACGGTCGCCGGTCCGAACGTCTGCGCGGATGGCATCGCCTGCGCTGAGGCCCAGCCGTGCGAGAACGACGGCGGGTGCCCAATCGGCCAGGTCTGCATCGAGACCGGTTGTTGCACCGGGTTTGGGAAAACGAAAACCTGCGATCGTCCGAGCAGCGCCTAACGCGCTCCCCAGAGGAGTACCCGCTTGAACGGGTAGAAGAACGGCCGCGTATCGTCGAGTTGCGCCAGTAGCCGCTCCCGGTAGCGCTCCAGGAACGCCGGCCACAACTCCGCGGGTAGGCGCTTTTCGTAGTCGGTGAGGAGGCTGCCGCGCACCCACTCGACGACCGCCTCGCGCGACTCCAACTCATGGGCGTAGACCTGCAAGCGGACGTGCTGGCGGGTGACACCGAGCCGGTGCAGCAGGGCAGCGTAGTTCTCGGGGGCGAGGACCGGCCACTGCCGCGCGTAGCCGCCCAGGGCGTCCCGGAAGGGGGCTCGCTGGCGAGGGCAAAGGCGGTGACGTGCGAGGGGTGGTCGTTGTTGGCCGGCATCTGCACGGCGAGTTGGCCGGTGGGCGTCAACGCGGCGGCGAGGCGCGCGAAGAGCGGTTCATGGTCGGGAACCCACTGGATGGCCGCGTTGGAGAAGACGAGGTCGTAGGCGCCATCCGCCGCGAACGCCCCGATGTCCCCCCGCTCGAACCGGAGGCCGTCGCCCGCGAACGGCGCTGTCCTGGCCAGCATCGCCAGGGAGGCGTCGATGCCGACCGTCTCCCGTGCCGCCAGCCGCCGGTGCATTTCCCGCGTCAGCTCGCCCGTGCCGCACCCCAGGTCGACCACGCGCATACCGGGGCGGGGCTGCACCAGATCGAGCAGGTCGAAAAAGGGCTGCGTCCGCTCGTCGCGGAACCGCTCGTATTGCTCGGGGTTCCAGTCGGTCGAGGGCGATAGGGTCATAGGGTGTCAGGGTGATAGGTGACTGGTTGCCGATAGCCGCCGGTTGCGTTCAATCCTGCCTCCGAACGTTGACGGTTAAAGCGTCGAGACGACGCTCGCGACTCGTCACTTCCCATCACCCTATGACCCTACCACCCAACGGCAACTCCCACGTCTGCTCTACCAGGTCGTGGCCGAAGCTGCGGTGGGGCGCTTCATGGACGAGGCGGTAGCCAGCCGCCTCGTAGATGCGGCGGGCCGAGACGAGGACGTCGTTGGTCCAGAGGGTGATGGCCTGATAGCCGGTCTGGCGGGCGAAGCGGGTGCATTCCTCGACCAGGCGGCGGCCGATGCCGAGTCCGCGCGCCGAGGGTTCGACCAGAAGCAGACGCAGCCGGGCCACGCCCTCCCGCTGGGGGTGCTTCATGAGAAAAACGGAGCCGACGTTTTCGCCGTTGCGCTCGGCGATCCAGCAGCGCTCCCGCGCCGGGTCGAAGTTCCGCAGGAAGCCGGCGACGATCTCGGCGACCAGGGCCTCGAAGGTGGCGTCCCAGCCGTATTCCTGGGCGTAGAGCGCGCCGTGGCGAGCCACGACCCAGCCCATGTCGCCGGGGCCGTGCGGGCGGAGCAGGTAGGGCTCGGCGCGCTGGCCAGGGTCGCCGAGGAGTCCCGAGACGGCCCGCATGGCCTCGACCAGGCGGCGTCGTTCGGCGGGAGCCAACTCGGCCAGCACGGCCGCAATCTGGGCGCGCGAGGCGGTATCGAGCGGGGCGAAGGCGGCGCGGCCCCGATCCGTCAGGGAAAGGAGACGTTGCCGGCTATCGCGCGGCGATGGGTGCTTCTCCAACAGACCGGCGCGGGCGAATCCGCGCAGGATGCGGCTCAAATATCCTGGGTCCAGGTCGAGGTCGGCGGCGATCTCGGCTGCTGTCGGCTTCGGCCGGTGGGCGAGCTCGTAGAGGACGCGCGCTTCGGCGAGGGAGAAGGGACTTTCCAGGTAGCCCTGCTCCAGCACCCCGATGTGCCGGGTGTAGAAGCGGTTGAAGGCGCGGACACAATCGACCGGTCCCGCCAGCGGATCGGCAAATGAGGAACCTGGGGGTGCAGCGGCACTCGAATACATAGCTGACATGTACAAGGATATCGTTGTCTTTGTCAACTATCGCTGCAACACGTCCGATGCCTGCTGCGCCAACAGTTTGGGCGCTGACTTTCTCGGCACCGAAACCTGACCGATGGCCGTCGCGTCATGCACAATAGGGATCGGCACGTCGCCGCGACCCGGAGGCGCTTGCGAGCGGCCCCTGCCGTGGCATACGGTATGCTGGATGTCCGCGCCTCGATTCGACCGCCACAAACCCCGAAACCAGCGGAGGATTTCTGTGCCCGTACCGAAGATCACGCGATCCCGTCGTTCGCTGCTCGCCGGGCTGCTTGCCGGCGCCGCGTTGGCCCCGGTGGCCGGGCTACGTCCGATTGCGGCCAGGGCCCAGGGCGTGACCACGCCGGATGGGCGCGTCTACACCGCGTACGTGCCGGCGGCGGAGAAGGTCGGGCAGTTCTATCAGTACACCTGCGAGTTCGATGCCTCGTGGGTCATTCTGAAGACGTTCGGGTTCGACGTCCCGTTCGAGGAGCAGCTTGCCATCGTCGGGCACGACACCTCGGTCGAGCCGTGGTACCAGGAGACCGCGGAGGGATTCGTCGTCTACGGCGGCGACATCACCAGGGCGTTCTCCGGCGACTACATGTCCAACATGCTGGCCCGGTCGACCGGCGCCGCCTTTGCCCCGCTATTCGAGCACTTCGGCCTCGAAACGCGACCCACCACGTCGCGGGAGGAGATCGAGGAGGTGCTGGACGACGGTGGGTTGATCTGGATGAAGGCCACGGTCGACTTTCTGCCCTGGGCGGAGGTCAGGTGGATCACGCCGGACGGCCAGGAACTGCCGGGCGTGCTGGGCAACGACCACGCGGTGGTGGTCATGGGCTACAACGATGCCGGCCCGGTCATTCGCGACGTGCTCGGTCCGACCGACACCAACTGGGAGCGGCCGACGGAGTATGACGTGCCCTGGGAGACGTTTCTGCCGGTCTTCGAGGCGCAAGGATCGGATGGGGTCGGCGTCCTGCCAACGGCAGGCGGCGCCGGGCCGACGCGGATCATCCAGCCGGGGTATTCGAGCAGGCCGGCGGAGGAGATTCGGCCGGGCGATCCGGCACAGATTTGTTGCTAGCAGCCCTCACCCCAACCCCTCTCCCCGTGCGCGGGGCGAGGGGCTTTTTGTGGCCTGTATTTGGCGTGGTTGTCGGAAGGTGTCGAAGATGTTGAAGTTCTGGCAAGGCGGGAGCGTCGCCTTCAGTCGGCGAACGCGGCGTAGGTCGCGGTCCAGAATGCCTCGACTCCCCCGGTGAACAGGATGTCGACGGACTGAGTCAGCAGGATGCCGATGAGGCCCTCGTGCGGGTCGACGCCCCAGGCCGTGCCCGTGCCGCCGTACCAGCCGTACCAGCCGACGGAGCGCAGGTCGTCGCGGCGGGTGACGACCGAGACGCCGAAGCCCCAACCGAGGTTGTCCCAGGAGAGGGGGAAGAACGGCGAGGCGGCCTTCTGCTCGGCGGTGATGTGGTCGATGGTCATCAGTTCGACCGACGGGCGGGAGAGGATGCGCCCTTCGGGATACTCGCCGGTGCTGCGCATCATCTGGCCGAAGGCGAGCAGATCGTCGGCGGTGGAGACCAGCCCGCCCGAGCCCGATTCAAAGATCGGCGGACTGGCCCAGAGGCTGTCGTCCACCCCGTCGGTTTCCCGCGGCTCGCCGGTTTCGGGGTTCGTCCAGTAGCTGGGCGGCAGACGGTCGAGCTTGTCTGCGGGCACGCTGAAGGCGGTATCCACCATACCGAGCGGGGCGAAGATGCGCTCCTGCATGAACGCGCCCAGGCTCATCCCCGAGGCGCGGGCGATGAGCACGCCCAGGATGTCGGTCCCGGAATTGTAGTACCAGGCTTCGCCCGGTTGGTGCAGCAACGGCAGCTCGCCGTAGGCTGCCATCAACTCGTCGGGCGGCAGTTGCGGCAGGAATTGGCCGGTGACGATGTCCGGGAACGCCCCCGACGCCGCGATCGCCTCCTGGATCGGGTACGTGCCGGGTGGGTCGAAGATCAGCCCGTAGCCGAGGCGGAAGGTCAGCAGGTCGCGCAAGGTGATCGGTCGCTCGGCCGGCACGGTGTCGTCGACCTCGCTCTCCAGGGAGCGGAGCACTTGCCGGTCGGCGAGTTCGGGCAGGAAGGCATCCACCGGAGCATCGAGGCTCAGGATGCCCTCCTCGACCAGGATCATGGCGGCCACGGCGGTGATCGGCTTGGTGACCGAGGCGATGCGAAAAATGGTGTCGCGCCGCATTGGCTCGCCGCCGTCGTGCGTCATGGTGCCGATGGCATCGGCGTGGATCTCGCCGTCGCGGCTGATCAAGGTCACCAGCCCGGGCGCCATCCCGCTTTCGACGAGACCAGCCATGGTCTCGTGCATCTGCTCCAACCCCGACGGGGCGAATCCTCCGCTCGTCGTCTCGGCGCCCCATGCGGAAGTTGCCGTCCCCACGTTTTCCACGACCGGCGTCGCGCCGACGGAAACGGCGTGCCAGGGCATGGCAACGCCGATCGCGGCAGTCTTCAGAAGCGAGCGGCGGGTGGCCGACGTTCGGTTCGGCGAGATCGCCGTAGTTTCTGCTCCCATCACTGGAATCCTTCCTTCAGCGGTCGAAGCGCCAGCGGGTGGCGCCCCACGGCTCGGTCATGGCGACCCCAAACGCCGTGTGGTACGTGAGGCGGTAGAGATGCCAGGGGGGAGGACCGGCGCTCGGTGCGCTGAATGGCGCCGTGAACGCGTCGCCCTCGACCTCGGCGGGCCACCCACCCTGGCGGGCGAGCGCGGCGATCGTCTCGAGCGTTTGCCGATCGGTGACCCGGGTTGCCTCGCCTTCGAGCACGAGGTCGAGACCCGGCAAACCCATCGTGATCGTGGCGGACGGATTCGCCGCCAGGTTGCGCGATTTGCGGGACTGGGGACTGCTGGTGAAATAGATGTCGCCGTCATGCCAGAAGGCGCCGATCCCGGCGGAATGGGGACGGCCATCCGGCCGGGCTGTGCCGAGGTAGCTACGGGAGTCTCTGCCCGGGTCGACGGGTTTGGGTGGGGCGGCGAGGATGTCGCGCGCACGGCTCCAGGGCAGTGGCGCGTTGCCGTAGCGGTCGAGATTGGTCGTTTCGCTGGGAGCTTGTTCGGGCATTGATGAGATTCCTTGCGTTGATGCATCGAGACGTGGGCGGTAGGTATCGGCGGCGCGCAAGAGCCACGGTAGCGCGGTGATTCCCGCAGAGGGCGTGCCAGTCACGTGGCTCCTGGTCGTTGAACCGGGCCGAGGATGAGGGCTCTTCCATCTGGACGCCCCGCCGGTTACGGGCTCTCCGGCATCGGCGCGGCGAGGAAGTCCTCGGTCATCGCCACCAGCCAGTCAGCGCGCTCGACCACGAGCCCGACGTGGGTCGTGCCCGGCAGGATGGCCAGCCGGGAGCGGGGCAGCCCGACGAGGTCCCCGGGAACTCCGCCGCCGAGGAGGCGGAAGAGCTGCACGGCGTGCTCGGGGCGGATATCGGCGTCGCCGTTGACGATCAACGCGGGAGCCGCGATCTCCTGCAGGTCCTCTTCTCGCCAGCCGGCGAAGGCGCTGGTCGAGTTCCAGGATCCTGGTTACGAGGGAGGGGAATGCCGTCGGGTCGGGGGCGACCTCTTGGTATGCCTCTTCGAGCGGGGTCCCGGCGAACATCTCCGGCGTCAGTGATGCGATGGCGGCGAGACTCTCCGGGTAATAGCCTTCGTTGTTGTAGTTGGCGCCGACGACCACCAGCTTGCGAACCAGATCCGGGTTCTCGATGGCCAGACCGAGGGCGATGATGCCGCCCAGGCTGTAGCCGAAGACGTCGGCGCTGGCGAGACCGAGATGCCGCATGAACGCGGCCGTGTCGTCGGCCAACTGCTCATAGCTCATGGGGCGGTCGATGTCGGCGGTGCGGCCGTGGCCCTGCAACTCGACGGCGATGACCTGGCGGTTTCCGGCCAGGGTTTCCAGGATCGGCCCCCACAGCTCGACCGTGCCGAAGGCGCCGTGGAGCAGGAGCAGCGGTTCGCCTTGGCCGTGGATCTCGTAATACATCTGCAGACCGTTGACCGGCGCGTAGCCGGACTGTCTTGGTGATTCGGGCATGTCGTCTCCTTGCCGGGTTGGGGTGGCTTTCATCAGGGCCGGAAGGGCCAGGGCTGCTGCCGATTGGCGAATCAGGTTGCGGCGATTGAGGAGACGCCGCGGATCGTCCGTCGCGATATGGTCGTGAGGCATCGACATCCTCCAGGGCAGAAGGTGGGGAGCGGACCGTAACGGGCGCGGCGTCAACGGGCAGGCGGGCGCTCCTGAACGACCCAGCCGTTGCCGTCGGGGTCGCTGAAGAAGATGAAGGCGTTCCAGTCGCCGCCGCGTCCGTCCACCCGCTCGGCTCCTGCGAAGTGCTGGATGGGGGTGACGTCGACACCGTGCTCCACCAGCATGGCCCGTGCCGCGTCGAGGTCGGGGACGACGAGTTGGAGGCCTTGCAGCGAGCCGGGCGTCATCTCCGTCATCCCGGTCCCGATGACGATGGAGCAGCCTGAACCGGGCGGGGTGAGCTGGATGATGCGCATGGCATCGCCGACGCGGGTGTCGTGATCGACGACGAATTCGAGTTGCTCGGCGTAGAAATGCCTGGCCCGGTCCACGTCGGACACGGGGACCACGACGACTTCGAGTTTCCAGTCCATATCCGGTATTCCCCTGCGATCGTCGCGGCGCGCGCTCGCTATTCCGACGGGACGGAGTGATGCTCGTGGGTCACCACCCACTCGCCGTCGATTTTGCGCAGACCGAGCGAAAGACGGACCTTGAACTGGCCCGACGGATCCTTCGGCCCGCAGGTGACCAGGCTGTGGCAGAACGCGATGTCCTCGCCCACGGCGATGGTCAGATCTCTCAGGTCGAACGCGCCCTGGCCCTGGTAGGAAAAGAACTCGTCCCACAGTTTGCGGTACGCCTCGATGCCCTGGGCCTCCACGATCACGTCATAGATGACGATGTCGTCGGCGTGTCTCGCCAGGAGACCGTCCATGTCGGCGTTGCGCACCGCCGCGGCCCACCCTTCGACGAGCGATCGAACGTGCGCTTCGTCGGCTTGGTGCGGGCTCGACGGCGAGGCCGTGGTTGGCTTGGCGCTTGCCACGGGTCGCCTCCGGGTCGAACGAGCGAACTCAGCGCCCCGCACTCAATCGCGCCAGCAACTCGTCCAGCTTCTCGTATCCCTCGTTGACCCCTGTTTCCATGCCGGACTCGATCATGCCGTCGCGGTCTGCCACCGACTGGAGAACGGAATTGGCGCGCAGGATCGTCTTGCCGTCGCGCTCCTCGAGGGTGAGCGTCTCCAGAGAAACGTGACCCGGCATGCCTTCGAACTCGAAGGTCTGGACGATGCCATCGACGGAGGGGGTGCCGTGGAAGACACCGCGGAAGCCGTACTCGGCCCCGTCGGGGGTGCGAGAGACGTAGCGCCACGTGCCGCCGTGGCGGGCGTCGAGGTGGTCGATTTCCATGGTCATGCCCCGCGGCCCGAGCCATTGCGCTAGCAGGTCCGGTTCGACGTGGGCGCGAAAAACCAACTCGCGCGGGGCGGCGAACTCTCGGGTCATCAGGATTTGGTGACTCCCCGGTTCGGCGACGATCTCGGTCCTGGTCTCGGTTTTGGCCATGGTGCGATCCTCCCTGTCGATTCGTACCGCGGTCACTCCGCAGCATCGTCCTGGTTCTGCAGCGCGGTCAGCAGCGCGTCGAGCTGGTCGTAGCTTTCATCCCAGTAGGCCTGGTAGCGGGCCAGCCAGGCCGTCGCCTCGCGCAGCGGTTCGGCCTCGAGGTGGCTGAGGCGAGCCGTACGGCGGCGGCGGCGGGAGATAAGCCCGGCCCCCTCCAGCACCTTGAGGTGGCGGGAGATGGCCGGCTGCGACACGCTGAAAGGCGCGGCCAATTCGGCTACTGTCGCGTCCCCCTGCATGAGCCGGGCCAGGATGGCGCGGCGGGTGGGGTCGGCGAGAGCACCGAAAACGGCATCGAGCTGGTTGGTGTTCATCGGTAACCACCTCGTTTCAGAACACTATAGTTATATATCGAAATCGTGCCTCTGTCAAGGGGTGGGGTGCGGTCCGGCGAGGCGGGTGACGGTTTCACGGGGCCGAAAATTGTGACTGTTGGGTCAATGGGGGGGAAACCGCTGGCGCGGCAAAGGCGTTAACGTCGATAGGGATGGCGCGCCTCGCCATGGGCGGGCGCGGTCAATGCACGTTTGGTGCAACTGGCAGCTGAATATCGCTACGGCGCATGATGCGCTCGCGCCCGTACGCGAGCGCGATCCTGTCCGGAAACCCCGCGGCGCGGCTGGCGTCGTTTGCGGGCAGGAACGGGAGGGAAGGGAGCGATGCGTCGCCTCGCATTGCTGGTCGTCGGCGTCATGCTGGCGCTCGGTTCGTATGCCGTTGCCGGGGTGAGCCCGGCCGCGGTCGTTTTCGCCCAATCCGGGTACGCCCCCGACGCCGAAGAGGCAGCATTCGTCGATCTCCTCAACGGCTATCGAGGAAGCCTCGGTCTGGGGCCGGTGACGCTCAATTACGAGCTTGGCGCGGCCGCCGACTACCACAGCGTCGACATGGGAACCAACAACTACTTCGACCACTACCTCTTCGACGGCACCGATCCCGGTACGAACATTCAGAACTTCGGATACACCGGCTTTCCCTGGGGCGAGAACATCGCCGCCGGCATGGGCACGGCCCAGGAAGTGCTCATCGCCTGGCAGAACAGCCCCGAGCACAACGCCACGATGACCAATCCGGCATTCACCGAAGTCGGCATCGGCCGCCATTACGTCGAGGGGTCGTACTACGGTTGGTACTGGACGGCGACCTACGGTGGCGGTGAGGCGCCGCAGAGCGCACCCGAGCCGCTGCCGGCCCCGGTGACGGCGCCGGAGGCGACCGACGTCACCTTGGAGACGCAGGCGCCGGATTCCGTGACCACGGGCAACGAGGCGCCCTCGGTGGTGACGAACGACGGCGGCGCGGTCGAGCTGGAGCAGGCCGCGATCAACGCCGATGGTGATCGGGCGGTGTCGACTGGGGTGAACCCGGTGGCCGATGGCGAGGGCGAAGCCGTCTACGTCGGTGACATCAACACCGGCGGGGTGTTGGGCGAGACGATCGTCTATGAGGAGCCGTCGCTCAATGTCTCCGGCGGCGCGCCCGCCCCGGCGCCCGCTCCGGCCGCGGCCAGCGAACCGGCCCCGGTGACGACCACGACCACGACGACGGCGCCGCCAGCGGCGGCCGTGCCGGTGGTGACCGACCCGACGTTGACCGAGACGACGGTGACGAATATCGAGACGAACGACGGGAACGAGGGGGCGTACGGGTAGGGGAAATTCGCTCCAACCCTGGACGCCCCTCACCCCAACCCCTCTCCCCGTGCGCGGGGCGAGGGGCTTTTTCTGCGCCGACGTAGCCTATGCAGTCAAGCTCTCTCGTGGCACGCTAGGCCCGCGAACTACGCATGTCGGTGCTGAGGAGCCCTGTTCCCGGCGGTCGAGATGCTTCGCTTCGCTCAGTAGACCGTCCAGCGTCACGTGTCTGGGTAGGGTACGCTGCCGGCTCGTGCCGTCGTCAGCCCAGGAGCCCGTCGTGCCCTGCCAACTGCACGTCGCCCGTCTCATCGCCGCCGAACGCACGGAGGTGCGCGACCTCATCGCGGCCGGGGTGGCCCCGGCGCGCACCCAGACCCACGCCCGCATCCTGCTCAAGTGCGGCATCGGCGCGGGTGGTCCCCCCGGACCGACGAGCGCATCGCCGAGGCGGTCGAGGTCAGCCCCCGCACCATGGCCCGCGTGCGCCAGCGCTTCGCCACCCAGGGACTGGCCGCCGCCCTGGCCCGCACGCCCCCCGCGCACGTACCGGCGCAAGCTGGACGGTGCCCAGGAGGCCCGTCTGGTCGCCATCGCCTGCACCGACCCAACCCAGGGCCGGGCCCGCTGGAGCCTGCGCCTGCTGAGTCGGCGGCTGGTCGAGTTGGAGGTCGTCGCCGGCATCAGCCCTGAAACCGTGCGCGTCGCGCTCAAAAAAACGAGCTCAAGCCGTGGCTGAAGCAGTCCTAGCGCATCCCGCCCCAGGCGGATGCCGCCTTCGTGGCCCGCATGGAAGATGTCTTGCGCGTCTACGCCCGGCCGGTCGACCCGCGCCGGCCGCTGGTCTACTGCGCCGAGACGCGCAAGGCGCTGCGCGCCGCCGTGCATCCGCCGCTGCCGCCCGCCCCTGGCCGCCCGGCGCGCTACGACAGCGAGTACGAGCGCGAGGGCAGCGCCAACCTCTTAGCCTGGGTGGCCCCGCACCTCGGGCGGCGCGGGGTGACGGTCCACGCGACGCGCACGGCCGTCGACTGGGCGCACGCCATGCGCGAGTTGGTCGACGGCCCCTTCGCCGAGGCCGAGTGCGTCGTGCTGGTCACCGACACCCTCAACACCCACGACCCGGCCTCGCTCTACAAAGCCTTCCCCCCGGCCGAGGCCGCCCGCATCTGGTCCCGGTTGGAACTGCATTACACCCCCACCCACGGCAGTTGGCTGAACCTGGCCGAGATCGAGCTGTCGGTGCTCGCGCGCCAGTGCCTGGACCGGCGCATCCCCGACGCGGCGACCCTGGCCGCCGAGGTCGCCGCCTGGGCCGCGGAGCGCAACCAGGAAGCGGAGCGCATCGCGTGGCGCTTCTCCGTTGCCGACGCGCGCCGGACCTTGACCCACCTCTACCCCATCCCCGATGATGCCACACGACGCTGGACAGTCTACTGAGGACGACATGCGGTGTGAGGCCACCGCCACGTTATCCAGCCGACTCCTCCTACTCCTCCGCGCGAATTGCCGCTTTAACTGCCGTTACGAGGCCGTCATCGACCGTCAGCCCGTGCGCCTCGACCGCATGTTGGGCCGCGATCTGCAAGATCTCTTCTTCGCTCTCCGCCCGCACCACCGCCTCGCACCCTGGCACCACATCCCCACAGGCCAATGTCTTCATCGCTGTGCCCCTTTCTTCGCTGGTGCCGGGTGACGGATATCGGGTGAAACGGTGCTTTGGAGGAACGCCCGAACTCAGGTCGATCACCCGTCACCCGGCACCTGACGCCTGACACCCGATACCTGACACCTACTCCTGCTCGATCTCCATCAAGGCGCGCACCTGCTCGGCGTTGAGGTCGAGGTCATGCGCCTCCTTGGCGTGCAGTTGCACCCGCGCGATCAACTGCGCCTCGTCGGCATCGCGCAGGTGCAGACCGCACGCGCAGCGAACCACTTTCGTCATCCGGTGCCTCCTCTGCTCGGGTCCGGGCGCCGCGGTCCCGGCCCGTCGCGGCCACTCACCCGCAGTATCATCGCCGGGCCTTGCGTCGCCCTTGCAGGGAGGTTGCAACGCTGGAACCCGCAACCGCCAACCGCCATGAACCGGGGGGCACCGCGACGGTGCCGTTTCGGGGCTATGTTTGCGGCCGACCTGCAATCGAGGCCGGCGCGAGGGTGGTGCGCGAGTCGGATCTGCCCGGGAGGCAGGGGCGTCGGCTCTGGGTCTACCTGGTGCTGCGCCAGCGCGGCCCGGTGGGTCGGGGAGAACTGGCCGAGGCCATCTGGGGCGAAGATGCCCCCGACGCCTGGGAAACAACCCTCAACGCTTTGGCCAGCCGCCTGCGCCGCGCCCTGGCGGGAATGACGCTTGAGCGCGGCGTGCGCCACTCCTTGGCGCACGCCGCGCTGGTCGCTCCTAATACGAGTACGGCCCATCCCAGCTGTAGGTGGGTTCCGCGAGTGGGGCGACCGCGAGGTCAGCGGCGAGATTCGCCAACTGCCCGGTTCCACCCGTCAGCGTCACCGTGCCGGTCCGTGTCGGGCCATCGAGGACCACATGGCCGTAGGCGGTGTCGCCGTTGGGGGTATTGATCACGATGTCGGAGTCCAGTCCGGCGGCCGTCATGGCCTCGGCGTAGACGACTTGCGAGCCGATCGGGATCGCATCGAAGTTCGAGGATGCGATCGTGCAGAAGGCGCCAGCCTCGCCTGTGTACTCCGAGCACTCCTTCGTCAGATGCAGTGTTCCGCTTCGCGGGACTCCCGTGCTCATGCCGGCCGTTGGCGTCGCCTCCGCGGTCAGTTGCGCCATGAGGCCGGAGGCGAACCCGTAGATGCGCAGCGCCGTGATCTGCCCATCGTCCAGGTCGTAGAAGACGGTGTAGGGCACCCGCACCTCGCGGCCGGTCGCCGCGATGCCGGCGAACTCGCTGGTGTGCGTGCCGGCGAAGACGAATTCGCCGGCGGCCGACCCCTCGCTCACCACCAGATGGACGACTTCCGGACGCGCATCGAACGTCTGCTGGTGCAGATCGTCGATCGCCCCGGCGACGGCGTCGCGCCCCGCGATCTCCTGCCCGATCTCGACCAGGGTGAGCACGACGTCGTCGGCGAAGTACGGCGCGATATCCTCGCGCGCGACCAGCGCGGCCAGGTACGGATCGAGCACCGCCCGCGTCTGGGCGACGTCCATCGTGCCGGCGGGCGTGCCCTCTTGAGCGGATACGAACCCCGACAGCGTGGTGAAGAGACCGATAACCGAGAGAGAGGCGATGAGTAGAACGGAACGACGCATGGCGAACTCCTTTCTCGACATCGACGAACAACCCTACAGTTGGCGGTCCACGCCCGAGGTGGCGAGCGCCGTCTCCAACGTGGCCAGTTGCTCCTGCGTCCGTGCGTGCATTGCGGCCAGCGCATCATTGCGCGCCGCGAGATCGTCGTTGCGCGTGGCCAGCTCCTGCACCGCCTTGATCAGGGGGGCGATGAACTCCTCATAGCCGAGGGAGCGGACATCGTCACCACCCTTGACGGAGTGATCCTGGTAGCCCCCGAAGTCGTTGCCCGTCCTCTCGATGACCTGCGCCACCTCCTGCGCGATCAGACCGTGGTGGAAGCGGGTCCGCGTGTGCGTGCCGTCGTGGCTGAGGTTGCCCAGCGTACTCGCCGCCGCCCACTGCGCCAGTTTGTGTTGGTAGGCTGTTTGTTCGGCCTCGCTGGCCTCGGCGCCCGGGGCTTCCGGTGGGGCGGGGCGGTAGTCGTCGCGCAGGTCCCAGCGGTAATCGACCGGCCGCAGCGCGCGCACGAACTCGAGTCCGAGGACGGTGTCGCGCACGTCGGCCTTGTCGCGGGCATCGGAGCGGTTCTGGACCGGTCCGTAGGCAAAGGTGGTGGTGAGGCTGTTGCCGAGCTGGACCTGGTTGTCGCCGTCGACCGCGCTCTGAAAGCCTAGGCCAGTGGTGTTCGTGAAGTTGGGGCCAAACAGCGCCTCGCGGCCGAGAGCGGTGTTGTTGTCGCCTGTGGTGTTGAGCAACAGCGCCTGAGTGCCGACGGCGGTGTTGCTCTCGCCGCTGGTGTTGCTGATCAGCGCCGCTGAGCCGACGGCGATGTTGAAGTCGCCATCGGTATTGAACAGCATCGCCTCGACGCCGACGGCGGTGTTGCTTACGCCATCGGTGTTGCTCTGCAGCGCCCTCGAGCCAACGGCGATGTTGCCACCGCTGCGGTTTTTCTGGAGTGCCTTGGAGCCGACGGCAGTGTTGGACACGCCGATGGTGTTGGTCGCCAGCGCCTCGAAACCGACGGCGGTGTTGGTGCCGCCGTTGGTGTTGTCCCGCAGCGCCGACAAGCCGACGGCGGTGTTGTTGTCGCCGACGGTGTTGGCCGCCAGAGCCTGAGTTCCGACAGCGGTGTTGCCAATCGCGGTGGTATTGGCCGCCAGCGCAAACGTGCCGAGGGCGGTGTTGCGTTCGCCGGTGGTGTTGTTCCCCAGCGCCTCCCGGCCGAGGGCGGTGTTGAACGGGCCGCTGGTGTTTGTCTGCATCGCCCCCAAGCCGAGGGCGGTGTTGGAGTGGCCGCTGGCGTTGTTATGCAGCGCAAACGCGCCGAGAGCGGTATTGGAGGAGCCGCTGTCGTTGTTCCGCAGCGCCGCCGCGCCGACGGCAGTGTTGAACTCGCCGCTGTCGTTGGCCGGCAGCGCCTCGAAGCCGACGGCGGTGTTGCGAACACCGGTGGTGTTGGCAAACAGCGCCAAGGCGCCGAGTGCGGTGTTGCCGTCGCCGGCGGTGTTGGCCGCCAGCGCCGCATTGCCGACGGCGGTGTTGTGCAACCCGGCTGTGTTGGCCAGCAGCGCCTGGAAGCCGAGTGCAGTGTTGTGCAACCCAGACGCATTGGCCGCGCCGGCGCGCTGGCCGACCCAGGTGTTGCCCGTCCCCGGCTCGGCGTGGAGGCGCAGCAGCTCATTGCCGCCGCTGTCCTGCAGCACCGCCAGCGGCGCGCTTTGTCCCAGCACCCCCCTGGCGATGACGGCGTGGTCGTTGTCCGTGGCAGCCTGCAGCGTCTTGCCCGTCAGGGTCTGCGCCACGTCGGTGCCGACGATGGTCGTGTTCGCATCCGGCACGGCCAAGGTCCGCGTCTGGCCATCGCCGATGGTCCCGACGTCAAAGGCGAGTTTCCGGGTGGGGTTGGTAGTCTCGTCCGTGATGCGGAAGACGTCGTCGGCGAATTCGGTCGTGGTGGACCCGGCCGCGCCGGTGGGACCGGTGGGCCCCGTGACCTGACTGTCCAGACCCGCGGCGCCGGTCGATCCGGCCGGTCCGGTCGCTCCCGTCTCGCCGGTAGGGCCAAGCGGACCGGCCGCCCCGGCACCGGTGGCGCCCGTGGACCCGGTCGGGCCGGTCTCGCCGGTGGCCCCGCCCGGACCAGTCGCCCCGGCACCGGTCTCTCCCTGCGCACCGGTCGGCCCCGTCGCCCCCGCGGGGCCGGTGGCGCCGGCCAGCCCGTCGCTGCCGTCCTGGCCAGCTTGCCCGGTCGGACCGGTGGGGCCGGTGGCGCCGCCTGCGCCGTTATTGCCGGCAGGACCGATCGCACCGGTCTCGCCCGCCTCACCGCGAGCGCCGGTAGGACCGGTCGGGCCAGCCGACCCGGTTTCACCCGTATCCCCGGTGTCCCCCTTGGCGCCCGCGGGCCCGGTAGGACCCTGGCTGCCACTGCCGCCGCCCGCGGGACCGGTGGGACCGGTCGGTCCGGTCGGTCCCTTCTTCCCGTCGCCCTTGGCCTCGGCCTGGACCTGGTCGCTGGCCGTGGCCGCGTCGTCGCCCGGGTCCACCGGCTCGTCCGTGGCATCTTGGGGTCGCCCGTTGCTGTGCGGGCGGTTGGGCTTGCGGCGCTTGCGCTTGTTTCCGCCTTTGCCGCCACCCTTGCTCTTCTTCTTGGCCGCGGCGTCGACCAGACCAAGCCCGGCCAGCACCGCCATCCCCGCCGCGCCGACCGAGCGCAGCGCATCGCGCCGGTCGGCCGCGCCGGCCAGGACCGGCAACGACTGCTCGAACCGGGTCTTGTCCATGACGCGCTCCTCCGGTGCTGGTTGGCTGAGAACAATGACCGCTGAGGACGGCGCGAGGCTCCGCCTGCTGTATCCACCCCGGCTAGCCCCAGCATGAACACCCCGGCCGGGCTCAGACCAAACGCGTTACCCACGCATTGCCCACGCAATCGCCGCTCAAGCAGGCCAGCGCCTGTGCTACGCTCCGTCGCATACGCACCTGATCCCGGTTTTTGTCGCGGCGCGTCCTCGGGAGGGACGCCATGAGCGGCGATGCGGCGTCATTTGGCGAGGTGCTGCGCCGCCTGCGCGCCCATGCGGCGCTCTCGCAGGAGGAATTGGCCGAGCGCGCCGGACTCAGCGTGCGCGGCATCAGCGATCTGGAGCGCGGCGCGCGGCGCGCGCCGCATCTGCACACCGTACGCCTCCTCGCCGATGCCTTCGGTGCCAGCGAGCACGACCGTGCCCAGCTCCTGGCCGCCGCGCGGCCCGCTCGGCACGGTGGCGGCGCGGCCGACCACCTGCTCCGCTTGCCACACCCCCTGACACGCCTCGTCGGCCGCAAGGCGCCGCTGGCGGTGCTGCGCGCACTGCTGGGACGCGAGGAGGTGCGGCTGGTGACGCTGACCGGCGCCGCCGGCATCGGCAAGACGCGGCTGGCCATCGCCCTGGCCGAGGAGGTGGCCGGTGCCTTCGCCGACGGGGTGGTCTTCGTCGATCTGGCGCCGCTGCGCGATCCCGACACCGTGCTCTCGGCCATGGCCGTGGCGCTGGAGGTGCGCGAGACGGGCATCGCCCCGCTGGCCGACCTCGTGCGCACCGCGCTGGCCCCGCGCCAGATCCTGCTCCTGTGCGACAACTTCGAGCATCTGCTCCCGGCGGCGCCACTGCTCACTGAGCTCCTGCAAGCCGCGCCCGGAGTGAAAGCTCTGGTCACCAGCCGCCAGCCCTTGCACGTGCGTGGCGAGCGCGAGGTGCCGGTCCTCCCCCTGGCGCTGCCAGCCTCCCCCGCGCCGGCGATGCCGAGCACCGAATCCACCATCAGCAGCGAGGCGGTGACGCTCTTCGTGGAGCGCGCGCAGGAGGCGCGCTTCGACTTCGCGCTGACGGCGGAGAGCGCGCCGGCGGTGGCAGCGATCGTCAGCCGCCTCGAGGGACTGCCCCTGGCCATCGAGCTGGCCGCGGCCTGGTCACGCACGCTGTCGCCACCGGCGCTGGCGGCAGGGTTGGAACGACGGCTGCCGCTGCTCTCCGGCGGCGCGCGCGATGCCCCGGCGCGGCACCACTCCATGCGCGCGGCCATCGCCTGGAGCTATGACCTGCTCTCCCCGCAGGAGCAGGCCCACTTCCGCCGCCTCGGGGTCTTCGCGGGTGGGTTCACGCTGGAGGCGGCGGCAGCCATCGCCGCGCCCGGTCCCGAGATGGAGACCCTGGAGCGCCTGACGCGGCTGGTCGATCAGCATCTGGTGCGGGCGCAGACCATCACGGCCGAGGATGTCCGCTACGACCTGCTGGCGACGATCCGCGAGTTCGCCCTGGAGCGGCTATGCGCCTGTGGCGAGGAAGCGGCCGCGGGCGACAGCCACGCCGCGTTCTTCCGCGATCTGGTGGAGACCGCGGCCCCCTATCTCGTGAGCGCCGATCAACTGGCCTGGCTGGGGCGGCTGGAGGCGGAGCACGACAACCTGCGCGCGGCGCTGGAGTGGACGATCGCCAATGGCCAGACGCGGGAGGCCCACCACCTCGGCGCGCACCTCTGGATGTTCTGGCTGAAGCAGGGGCACTGGACAGAGGGGCGTGCCTGGCTGCAGCGCATCCTGGCGCTGCCCGGGGAGGCGATCCCCGCGTTGCGGGCGGAGGTGCTTCTGGGCGCGGGAAGCCTGGCGAGTTCCCAGGGCTCCCTCGCGGAAGGCCAGAAGCTCTACGAGGCCAGCCTGGTCCAGTGGCGCGAGGCCGGCTCCCCTGCCGGCAGGGCGCGCACACTCACGCAGCTGAGCGCCGTGGCGGCGCTCAGCTTCCAGTTTGACTCGGCGGTCTCCCTGGCGCGGGAAGCGATGCCGCTCTTCGACTTGCCCAAAGACGAGACGTGGGCCGCCCTCGCGCTCGCCATTCACGCTGTTGCGTTGATCGGGCTGGGTGACCTCGGCGCTGGCACCGCCTTGGCGGAGGAAGCGATCGCCCGGCTGGCGGCCGCTGGCGAGCATTGGTTAATGGCCTTCGCGATGCTCGCGCTCGGCGCCGCGCTCGAGGCGCAAGGCGAGCACCGGCAAGCCGCTGCCCTCTTCGCGATCAGCCTGGAGAACTGGACAGGACCAGAGCTGACCGGCATGATGCTCTGGCCGCTGGCGGGGATGGCCAGAGTCGCTGCCGTGTTGGGACAGGCGGACACGGCCGCCCGGCTGCTCGGCCTGCACGACACGGTGGCCGCGCGAGCTAGCGCGGTTGCGGTCCCGTACTACGAACAGCAAGCTGTCGCCGCCGCCGATGTCGCGCGCGACCTGCTGGGCGACGAAGCGTTCGCAACCGAGCGCGCCGCGGGCCGGTCGGTCCCACCAGAGCGCATCGCCGCGGAGGTGCTCCGCATCGCCCGCGCGCTGGCCGCGGAAGATCTCTTCACCGCTGCCTTCGCGGCAGGTCAGGATCTTTCCCCGGAGCAGGCCCCCGCGGAAGCGTTTGCCGGCCGCGACGTCATCGCCCGCGCGGCCCCAGCGGGCGAGACGAACACGGCCGCGGCGAGGCTGGCGCGGTCACCGCCTTCGGACTAACGCGACGCGAGCTCGAGGTCTTGCGTCTCCTGTCCCGCGCTGGGGACGGCGCTCACTCCGTTTCGCGGATTGCCGCCTTGACCTGCTCGACCAGCTCGGGTGTCACCACCATGTCGTGCTCGGCGGTCGCGTGTCGGGCCGCGATCCGCAGGATCTCCTCTTCCGTTTCCGCCTCCACCACGGCCGGGCAACCGGGCACCAGATCTCCGCAAGCCAGCGTCTTCATCGTCGCGCTCCTTCCTTAGAGAATGGCGAGCGACGCGGGAGTCGCCCCTAC
This sequence comes from uncultured Chloroflexia bacterium, assembly GCA_963762985.1. GTDB lineage: Bacteria > Chloroflexota > Chloroflexia > Thermomicrobiales > UBA6265 > JACCXM01. The sequence goes on along the minus strand of CAVXMK010000013.1, from coordinate 194,623 downwards.
TGCTCGATCTCCATCATGGCGCGCACCTGCTCCTCGCTCAGATCGAGGTCGTGCGCCTCCCTGGCGTGCTGTTGCACGCTGGCGATCAGTTGGGCCTCGTCGGCGTCGCGCAGGTGCAGCCCGCACGCGCAGCGAACCACCTTGGTCATCGGGGTCTCCTTTGCTCGGGCCGTGGTCCGCGGTCCCGGCCCGTCGCGGCCGCTTGCCCGAAGTATCATCGCCGGACCTTGCGTCGCCCTTGCAGGGAGCTTGCAGCACTGGAATCACCAATGCCCAGTCGACCGGAGCCGGACGTTTCCACCGCATCGCCGGTGCGGGTCTACGTGTGCGGACGGCCGGCCATCGAGGCCGGCGCGACAGTCGTGAGGGAGGCGGACTTGCCGGGGCGGCAAGGGCGGCGACTGTGGGTGTACCTGGCGCTGCATCGGCGCGGGCCAGTGGGGCGCGGCGATCTGGCCGAGGCGATCTGGGGCGACGATATCCCCGACGCCTGGGAGACGACGCTCAACGCGCTGGCCAGCCGCCTCCGTCGCGCCCTGGCGCCACTGGCGGAGGACGCCCCGGCGCTGGCCATCCGCGGCGAACCGGGGCGCTACGCCCTGGCGCTGCCAGACGACGCGTTCGTCGACTGGGAGCGGGCTCGCGAGGCCATCCACGAAGCAGATCGCCTGGTCTTCGGCGGGGATCCCGGCAGGGCGCTGGCTGAGGCGCGCGTGGCGATGGAGATCGCCGCGCGCGGGTTCCTCCCTGGCGACGACGCCCCCTGGATCGAAGGGCAGCGGCAGGCGCTGCGCGAGATCCGCCTCCGCGCCTGTGAGCGAACAGTGGAAGCGGAGCTGGCGCGCGGCCGACCCGACATCGCCGAAACGGAGGCGCGGCTGCTGCTGGCGCTCGACCCCCTCCGCGAGGCGAGTTATCGCTGGCTGATGCGCGCCCTGGCGGCGGGCGGCAACCCGGCCCAGGCGGCCAGGGTCTTCGCGCTCTGCCGGCGCGAGTTGCGGGAGCGGGCGGGGATGACCCCTTCCGCCGAGACGGAGCGCGTCTTCCGCGAAATCGCTGGGCGGTAGCGCGATTCATCGGGAATTACGACGAAAGGAGCACCGATGCTGCGCGGAATGGCCACCATCAGCTATTGGGCGGACGATCTCAAGGCGGCGCGGCGATGGTATGCCGAGCTGCTCGGCGTTGACCCCTACTTCGAACGTCCCGACGTCGAGAACCCCGCCTACATCGAGTTTCGCATCGGCGATTCCCAGGACGAGCTCGGCATCATCGACCGCAAGTACGCACCGCCGGGCGCGACCGCCGCTCCGGGAGGCGCCGTGTTGTATTGGCATGTCGATGACATCGAAGCCGCGTTGGCGAGGCTCAAGACCATGGGGGCGACCGAGTACGAACCACTCACGCCGCGCGAAGCGGGATTCGTCACCGCCTCCGTCGTTGACCCGTTCGGCAACATCCTGGGCATCATGGTCAACCCGCACTACCTGGAGGTTCTGACTGCGGCCGGAGACGCCTGACCCGGGTTGTGGTCGCATGACGGCCGCGGTGGACTCGCGAGAACGCGCCGGGGATAACTCCCCGGCGCGTTCTCGTGGCGGCAGCCTGTGCGGCTGGTCGGAAAGCTAGATCTTCTTCTCGACGTCGTCCTTGAGTTTTTCGGCCTCGTCCTTGACGTCGCCCCAGGTCTGCTGGGCCTTGCCCTTGGCCTCGTCGAGCATGCCCTCGGCCTTGAGCCGCTCGTCGTCGGTCATGTCGCCCCAGGCTTGTTTGGCTTTGCCCTCGGCTTCTTCGGCCATACCTTCCGCGCGATCGCGGGTTCCGCTGTCGGTCATTCCGCAAAGCTCCTCTCGCTTCGCCCAGGCGCCGATGCGCGCCTGGGTCCCGCTCACCAGCGCAGAAACCATGCCACCGCCTCCGGCATCCGACTCACGGTACAATGCCGCGAAAGGTGGGGCGGCGTCGGCCGCCCAAGGCGGTGTGCCTCCCCCTTGGCACGCGATATGGATAGAAACCGGTAGACCGCGACGCGACCACGGGCGCAATCCGCCGGAGGCGCGAAAGGCGAGCGCATGGCGACCACGAAGGGCCAAAGCCGAAGGAGAAAAGCGTCGTCGCAAGACGACGGACCCGTAGCCGCACGGACGCGGTCACGCAGCAACACGAAATCCCCGGCACCTTCCCGCAACGGGAGCGAAGCCAGCGCTTTTGACACTGATGCGATCCTCGACCTCTTCCGCAAGATGAACGTCATCCGCTTCTTCGAGGAGGCCGCCCAGCGCGGGTTCCGGCAGGGGAAGATCGGCGGCTATCTCCACCTGTACAGCGGGCAGGAAGCGGTCGCCACCGGTTTCCTCTCCTATTATCAAGAGGGCGACAAGGTCATCACCGCCTACCGCGACCACGCCCACGCCCTGCTGCTCGGCAGCCACCCGAACGAGGTGATGGCCGAGCTGTACGGCAAGGGGACCGGGCTGGTCAAGGGCAAGGGCGGCTCCATGCACCTGTTCGACGTGGAGAACGGGTTGTGGGGCGGCTACGGCATCGTCGGTGGGCACATCCCCCTCGGCGTCGGCATGGCCTACGCCTTGCGCTACCAGGAGACCGACGGCATCGTCCAGCTCTCCCTGGGTGATGGCGCCATCCACAACGCCGCCTTCCACGAAGCCGCCAACCTGGCCGGGCTGTGGGGCCGCGACGGCATGAACCCGACGCTGTTCATCCTGGAGAACAACAACTACGGCATGGGCACCAGCGTCGAGCGCGCCACGGCGATGACCGACCTCTCGGCGAAGTTCGACTCCTACGGCATCGAGCACGAGGACGTCGACGGCATGGACCTCTTCGCCGTGCTGGACGTCGCCGAGCGCGCCACGCAGCGGGTGCGCGAAACGGGTGCCCCCTACGCCATCGAGGCCATCACCTACCGCATAGCACCCCACGGCGCGGCCGACTTCCTGGAGCGCTACCGCACCAAAGAAGAGATCGCCGAGTGGCGCCAACGCGACCCGATCGGCCTGGTCGAAGCGCGGCTGCTGGAGGCCGGCGTCTCCGAAGAAACCCTCGACGAAATCAAGCGGGAAGCCAAAGCCGTCGTCGACGTGGCCGTGAAATTCGCCGAGGAGAGCCCGGAACCGGAGCTCGCCGAGTTGTATACGGACGTGTACGCGGAGGACGAGTCGAAAGTCGAAAGTCATAAGTCGTAAGTGGAGACGGGAGTTTCTCGATGACGTATGAGGTTAGCGCACCCGACATCTTCGGGCTTTGCGTCGTTCTTTCGACTTTCGACTTTCGACTTTCGACTCACCCCGGAGCAACCCATGCCCGTCATGACCTACCGCGAGGCCTTGCGCTCGGCCATGGCCGACGAGATGGAGCGCGACGAATCGGTCGTCGTGCTTGGCGAGGACATCGGCGTGTACGGGGGGACGCACCTCGTCACCGATACCCTGCTCGATCGCTTCGGCCCGAAGCGCGTGATCGACACCCCCATCGCCGAGGGCGGCTTCACCGGGGCGGCGATCGGCATGGCCATGATGGGCATGCGCCCCATCGTGGAGATGATGACCTGGAACTTCTCCTTCCAGGCCGTCGACCAAATCCTGCAGAACGCCGCCAAGCTGCGCTACTTCTCCGGCGGGCAGGCTAGCGTGCCCATGGTCATCCGCGGCCCCAATGGCGGCGGCGTGCAGCTCTCGGCGCAGCACACCCACAGTCTGGAGGGCTTCTACGGGCACTTCCCGGGGTTGAAGGTCGTCTCCCCGGTGACTCCGCACGACGCCAAGGGGATGATGCTGACCGCCATCCGCGAGCCGGACCCGGTCATCTTCCTGGAAGCTGGCGCGCTCTACGGCACCAAGGGCGAGGTGCCGGAGGACGAGTTCACCGTGCCGTTCGGCAAGGCGCGCATCGCCCGCGAGGGGACGGACGTCACCCTGGTCGGCTACGGGCGGCAGGTGAACATGCTGCTGCGCGTGGCGGACCGGCTGGCCGAAGAGGACGATCCGATCTCGGCCGAGGTCATCGACCTGCGCTCGATCCGTCCCTTCGACACCGAAACCCTGGTCGAGTCGGTGCGCAAGACGCACCGCGCGGTGGTGGTGCAGGAGCAGTGGCGCTGGTACAGCGTCGCCTCCGAAGTCGCCGCCATCATCCAGGAACAGGCCTTCGACGACCTCGACGCCCCGGTGGAGCGCGTCAGCGGCGCAGAAGTGCCCGCGCCCTACGCCCGCAACCTGGAGATCGCCGCCTTCCCCAGCGAGCAGGACGTCATCGACGCGGTCCACCGCGCGATGTACCGGTAGTCGAGTCGAAAGTCGAGAGTCGAGAGTCGAAAGTGAGACGACAAGTCGGTAAGTCGGTAAGGACGGAGCCACGCGATCCGGCTCTCCGTACGACTTACGACTTACGACTTACGACTCCATCCAGTAGCCAGCGGAGGAACGCGATGCCGACGGTCATCATGCCCAAGATGGGCGACGCCATGGAAGAGGGCACGCTCCTGCGCTGGCTGAAACAGGTCGGCGAGGAGGTGGCCATCGGCGATCCGCTGGCGGAGATCGAAACCGACAAGGTGTCCCTGGAGATCGAGGCCACCGAGGCCGGGGTCTTGAGCCGGCAGCACGTCGACGAAGGGGCCACGGTGCCGATCGGCACCGCCATCGCCACCATCGGCGAGGACGGCGCGGAGGCCGAGGCCGTCGCGCCCGAGCCCGGAGACGCCCTCCGCCGCGCCGCAAGCCGACGAAGTCGAAGATACGGGCGCGAACCAGGTGCAGCTCGCCGCGAGCGGAGCGAACGGTCGGACCAGAACCGATGTTCCCGCCAGCGCGCCGGCTGCTCCATCGCCTTCGGCCCCGGCTCAGGCAGAGCCTGTGGCCGCGATCGCGGCTCCGACCTCCGCCTCGGGAGAGCGGCTGCGCGCCTCGCCGCTGGTCAAACGACTCGCCGCCGAACATGGCATCGACCTATCGAGCGTCACCGGCACCGGGCCGGGTGGGCGCATCGTGCGCGACGACATCGCCGCGCTGCTCACCGGCGCGGCGCGCGTGGCACCGGCCCCAGGGGCGGAACCGGCGACTGCCGCCCCCTCCCCCGCTCCAGCCCAGGCCCCGGCGCGGCTCTTCGACCTGCCCGACCGGCCAACCGGCGTGCCGCGCGAGATGAGCAAGATCCGGCGCACCACCGGGCGGCGCATGGCCGAGTCGAAAGCCGCCGCCCCCCATTTTTATGTCACCTCCGAGGTCGACATGCTTCCGGCCGCGGCGCTGCGCGAGCAGATCAACGAGCAGGCTCCCGACGACGGCAAGGTCTCGTTCAACGACCTGATCCTCAAGGCGGCGGCGCTGGCACTGCGCGAGCACCCCGAACCTCAACGTCTCGCTGGAGGGCGACCAGCTCGTCGACCACCCGAGCATCGACATCAACGTCGCGGTCGCCATCGAGGGCGGGCTCATCGCCCCCTTCGTGACTGACGCCGACCAGAAAAGCCTCATCGCCATCGCCCGCATGACCAAGGACCTCGTCGGGCGCGCCCGCAACGGCGGTCTCACCCCGGACGAGTACCAGGGCGGCACCTTCACCATCTCCAATCTGGGCATGTTCGACGTCGAGGAGTTCATCGCCATCATCAACCCGCCGCAGGCCGCGATCCTGGCCGTCGGCTCGATCAAGGACGTGCCGGTGGTTCAGGACGGCGAGATCGTGCCAGGCAAGCGAATGAACATCACGCTCTCGGCCGACCACCGGGTGACGGACGGGGCGGAAGTCGCCCGCTTTATGCAGACAGTGAAGCGGTATCTGGAGAATCCGTTGACGATGGCGTTTGGGTAGCCGGATTGGGTCTTGCGGGGCGTGGTGACGCGGCGACCGGCCCTCACCCCCCTACCCCCCTCTCCTATCGCAATGGGAGAGGGGGGGCGCGGCATCACGTGGTGATGCCACGTTCGTTTTTGAACTGTTGTGCGCCAATTCCAGGATGATCGGCCGATAGACCGTGTTATCCAGATGCTGGGGCATCCAGTCGAGATACGTTGCGTTCGCTAGATGCTGGCGAATCCACTCCGCTTCGTTGAGCAATTTCCAGAGGTTGTGCGTGGTGCGGTGGGCGAATCCGGCCGTGCCGCCGGCGCGGAGCGAATCCGTTCCGAACTGCTGGCAGGCCGGACAGGGGCATTCGCGGAGCCGCCGCCATTCCGCTCTCCCTCGCGAGTTAGAGCGTGATGCATAAGAGTTGATGGGCAGCGGGCAACCGAGCCGCCGAAGCAGGCCACATGCAGTCTGGTCCTCGGTAGCGCAGAATCCATCAACTTTTCTGCACACCGCTATAGGAAGTAGAACGCGCCGTCTTCGAGGAAGACGCGAGTGTCGTCGGGGATGCCGAGGTGGGTGCGGAGGCCTTCGGCCATCGCCCGCCGGCGTTGGGCCGGCATCTGATGGAACTCGGCGTAGGAAACCATCACGGCCCGCAGGTTTGAGAGATAGTACGGTGAGTCGGCATCCCAGACTCGGGGGTTGAGGTTCTTGAGACTCAGGCCGGCAATCACTAGCATGGTATGGGTGTCCTAATGTCCGAGGTAGCGCTGATATCTCGCCATGATCCACTGCCCGGTAGCGGAGTCAATCGCCTTTCCTACATCCTTGGACAGCGTGTGAGCGTGGTGTGTCACTGAGGGAAGCAGATAGGAATCAGATTCAGCAGCCATAAAGGAATGATCCATGTCGGTCGCAAGGCTGCAATGTTGAAGGGCGGCCAAGATGGTTCGGGCAATGGTCCACGGATGACCCAAGGGCTCGAAAATGATCTTCTATCCAGGACTGACCCCTCCCTACGAATACCCGCTGGGCCCGGACCGTTGCCAGATGGTGGCCGACTTCGTGGCGCGCGGCGGCGGGTTTCTCATGACGGGCGGGTGTCTGTCGTTCGCGGAGTTCAACGGAATCGCGCGCTGGCACGGCACGGTCATCGAGGAGGTTCTGCCCGATACGATTTCCCAGCACGACGACCGGGTGGAGGTGGTGGCGGGGTTCCGCTTCGCGGTGATCGACCGGGAGCACCCGACGACGGCCGGGCTCGATTGGGACAGAGCAGCGTTCACCCTCTGCGGCTACAACCGGGGGCGATGAAGCCGGTAGGCCACCTGGCGGCGCGGTACCGCGACGATCCGATGCTGGTGACCGGGCAGTACGGGCAAGGTCGCACGGCGGCGTTCATGTCCGACTTCGCGCCCCACTGGGCGGGGGATTTCCCGCGGTGGGCAGGGTATGGGCAATTCTGGGGACAGATGTTGGAATGGTTGGCCAGGTGACGTGTCGGTAGCTTTGGTCGAGGTCGGGTCCAACGACCCCGGCGACAGGCGCTGGCAACAGCCGACCTGATGCGGACGACGTAGTCGTGTTCATCCGGCGAGTGCAGCGCCAGGATCAAGCCGGCGTGGTCGACGTCTTTCCTGAACTACCCACGGTGTTCGGCGCCTGCGGAACCTACGGACCCGGCGCACGCGATCGGGCCCGATTTTTCGCCAAAGCATCCGCCATCTCCACGATGTGGCAGGACTCGTGCTGCTTCATGATGTCGAAGACATTCGCGCCGGAGAGGCCTGCTACCTGCTGCCCCACCGACGGGGCCCAGGAAACGGCCACCACCCAGGCCACGTCTGCACGTTGTGAGCGAGGTGGGTTCATCCATGGACCAGCCAAAGGACCGGAGCCGTCGCGCGCTGGCCTCGCTGGTCGCCGGGGCCGGCGCGCTGCTAGCGCTGCGCGGGGGCGAACGCGGCGCCGCCAGGCGAAAGCGCAAGAAGAAGCGGTGCCCCACGCCAAACCCGTGTCCGGAGCGCGCATGCTGCGTCTGCGGCCCGACCTCGCCGACGCCCGGCTGCCGGGTGGCCGGGCCGGCGAGCAGCCTGACGCTACGCGCGGTGTGCGAGGCTGCCTGCGGCGGAGAGGGGACGTTCGCGGCCGGGCTGACCAGTGCCCCCGGCGTGAGCGCCGCCTGCGCACTGAACACCAGCGGGGGCTTGCAGGGCTGCACCGCGGTCCGCTGCCCGCTGTAGGCCGTCCCGTGCCGCGCGGACGTACGAGGTGGCGATGGCTCAGGCGCGCTGGATCTCCCACGCGGACAGCGCCGCCGGCGCCGGTGACCCCTCGCGCGCCGCGGCGTCCGGGTCGGTGGTCGGCTGGTGCAAGGCGTACATGTCGGCGATAGCCGACGAGAGCGAAAGCCCCACGACGATGGTGTACAGCTCGCCGAGATGGCGCACCGTGGTCTCTTGCGTCTGCTGGTAGAGCCTGGCCGGGGTGCCGGCCGGGTCGGTCGCCGCCGCACCCATGAACCCGCCTCCATCGCGCGCCCCGGCGCCTCGTAGCGCGGGTCGAGCGCCACGCTTGGCGCGAGCCGCGGGCGACCGGGAATGGACCGCAGCATGGTCCACACCCCCGGCAGCGGCAACCGTATTTGTACGGATTTTTGGGCTACGGTCCTCCATTGTCGCGCACGCCAACCGGCTGGAATGCGTGCTCGACGATCGGCTATGGGCTCGGATTGGCCTGTGACGTTGATCCTGACGATGATCCGAACGCGCTGAACGTGTCGCAAGGGTTCGTCGTGGCACCAGTGCGCAACGAGCACCGCCCCAGACCGTGCCCGAGCCTGTCCATCCCTCAGGCGAGTGCAGTCTGTTGTATCCCGCCGTGTGCATTCGGCCCTCATCGCTCAGCTTGAACCGCGACCACATCCCGCGGCGGGGATTCCGGGCTGTTCCCCCTGACCCGCGTTGGTTCGATGACTGGTCGGCATCGCACTCGACACCGATGGTTCCCCGGCGCCACGCCCTGGGCGACAAGCCGCAGGGCGCGATGGGCGAGCTCAATGATCTCGCGTCAGCATGTCCAGCAGGCTTTTCGAGTCGACGAGGGTGGCAAGGTACTTGCAGCGCTTTTTTCATTCAGCCACGGACTCTGCCGCCCGCCGGCAAAGCCCTCATCATCGCTGAACTTTCGGAGGAATTGACGATGGTCGATACACGGCAACGCCAGACGATCGGGCACCTCGTCGATCCGGAGCGGGTCGAGACGCTCGACGTGCTGGGGCCGACGATTCAGGTACTCACGCCGCCGGGGGTGGATGACTGGATGCCGTGTCTAATGCGCGGCACGATTCCGCCGGGGGTGGTGATCCCGATGCACGCGCATGCCGACCCGGAGACGTTTATCGTCGACGCTGGCGAGGCGGAAGGGCTGGCGCTGGATGGCGACGATGCCGAGTGGGTGCGCATCACGTCCGGCGACGTGTTTCATGTGCCTGGTGGAGCAAAGCACGCGTGGCGGAATTCGACGCCAGAGCCGGTCGCCATGCTCATCGTCAGCACGGCGAAGATGGCCCGCTTCTTCCAGGAGCTGGGGACCCCGATTCGGCCGGGAGAAGCGACGGGTCCTCCGTCCCCCGAGACGCTGCGGCACTTCCTCGAAACGTCCGAGCGTTTCGGCTACTGGAACGCCTCGCCGGAGGAAAACGCCCGGGTGGGCATCTCGGTGCCTGCGGCCTAAAGTGCCGTGCGCACCTCGTGTCATGCTGCACGTGAGCGGAGCAAAGCATCTCGGCTCAGCGATGAGCCGATTCGGAAAACGAGATTCTTCGGCTTCGCCTTCAGAATGACACATCTTTGGCACGCCGCTGTAAAGCCGGGATCGCCGCGGGGACGATTGTGCCTCAGCAGGGAGCCTGCATCCCGGAAGTGCCGGCGCCGAGCAACCGGAACGCTCAGTGCGTCGCGGGCCGGGCCAGCGTACGCGGTCCCCAAATGATGGTGACCGCGATCGCCAATGCCGATAGGAGCAATGCGGCGATACGCTGGGCCGCGAGGGGGTAGCCGCCAGGGCCGAAGTCGAGGAAGGGGCCGATCTGGGCGAGGTTGCCCGTGGCGTGGAAGAGGACCGTGGCGAAGACGCTGCCTCCCGTGTTGTTGTAAAGCCAGGTAAAGAGCACCCGTAGCCCCAGCGTGGCCAGCGCCCACCAGGCGATCCACTCCGGGGCACGGTGACCCTGCACCAACGGCACGAGGTGGAACGCGATCCAGACCGCCCTGAGCAGGAGACCGGCGCCGAGCGCGGTCCAGCGCGCCTGCAAAGGGTCGAGGGCGTAACCCGACCAGCCCAGCTCCTCGCACTGGCCGGCCACGAAGTAGCCGAGGAACCAGACGAGGGCCGGGAGCGCCGGGAACTGCACCGAGGGGAGCGGCAACCCCGTCGCGCGCATGACCAGGTAGGTTGTGGCGTAGACGGCGGGCAGCAGGAGGATGGTGGGGACGTACCAGCGCCTGTCGCGGATGCGCGGGTAGTCGAACGATCGCCGCAGGAGTGCGGTCACGCCCATGGTCCCACCTTCTCGGTAGGCGAGGATCGAGGCGGCCACCACCGGGCAGACCCAGATGAACGAGCTTACGGGGAGGTCTGGCGTCAGTTGGATTCCCGTGGCAGCCCCCACCAGCCAGAACGGGACAGAGAGCGCGAACACCAGCCCGAAGAACGCGAGGGGAGACCGGTTCCCCAGGTCAGGGGGCGACGTGACAGTGAACGCCGAATCACTCCTGGGCATCCTGCCGCTCCTGTGGACTCGTCTGGTCTGAGCGCCAGCGAAGCATGTCGGCTTCCCTGAACGCCGTTTGGCCCACGCCGAGATGCTTCTCTCCGTTCACTTGCAGCATGACACGACTCTTGCACGACGCCGTGAGGGCAGTCCAGTGACGGCCCTGGCACGGATAATGCGGCCCGATTTTCTGGCCTCACCGCTCGCGTGGCCTGCCCCTCAGAGGGGATGCGTGGCGGTCTTCGGCAGTCGACGTCGGGCCTGGCCATGGGCTGGCTCGGGTAAGCGCGTCCCCCAATGTCAATCAGGTGAGGTACCCGCGGCGCACGCCGCGAGTTCTCCCGTGTCCGCCGCGCAAGGGTTCCCGTTCGCGACTCCCACTGCTCGGCATGGGCACATGGGGAGTTGTGCAGGCGCCGCGGCGAACGTCGTTGCACTCGACTATCCGACCTCTCGGAGGTGACATGTGGACCATCCGGTGATCTTTGCTGCCGACAACAACGAGGCGACACGCGGTCCTCTGGCTCGCGACCTGGAGCGGCGCTTCGGCGCCGACTACCGGGTCATGGTGGTCGATTCCGCGACCAAGGGTCTGGAGTCCCTGGAAGCGATGCGGCAGGCAGGCGACGAAGTGGCGATCGTCATCGCCTCTCCGCGGTTTCCGGAGATGACCGGCATCGCCTTCCTCGACCGGGCAGACGACCTGCACCCGGAGGCCCAGCGCGGGCTGCTGGTAACCCCCGGTCCCCCTGGCATGACGGCGCCGGTACGGCGAGCCTTGCTTCTCGGCCGTCTGGACTTCCTGATCCCGGCGCCGTGGGTGTCGGCTGAAGAATCGCTGTACCCTCCGGTTACCGATGCGCTCAGCGGCTGGACGCGGCTGCACCGTCCCCACGACGAGGCCATCACCATCGTTGGCCGGCAGTGGTCGCCGCGCGGCCACGAGCTGCGGGATCTTCTCGACCGCAGCGGCGTGCCGTACGGGTTCTATACCGACGACTCGGCCCGCGGCCAGGAACTCGTCGCCAAACATGGTCTCAACGTCGAGCGGCTGCCCGTGGCTATCCACCGCAGTGGGAACGTGATGCACGATCCATCGGACGAAGACGTGGCCAAAGCGCTCGGGGTGGCCACGCAACCGCCCACCGAACGGGCCGATGTGGCGATCATCGGCGCGGGGCCGGCGGGATTGGCGGCCGCCGTTTACGGCGCGTCCGAAGGGTTGCGGACGGTGGTCGTGGAGTGCGGAGCACTCGGTGGGCAGGCGGCGACCAGTCATCAGATCCTCAATTACCCCGGCTTCCAGCGCGGGGTGAGCGGGCGCGAATTGACCAGCAGGGCCTTCTTTCAGGCACTGCTCTTTGGGACGCTGTTCGTCTTCACTCGCCGCGTCGACGGTCTGGAGTCCCGCGATGGGACGCACGTGCTGACGCTGGACAACGGCACGCGGCTGGAGACCCAGGCGGTCGTCGTCGCCAGCGGCGTCGCGCCGCGGCGGCTGGGGGTTCCAGCCCTGGACGCGCTCGTGGGCCGTGGGGTGTTCTACGGCGCCACCGGCTCCGAGGCGACGGCCTTGCAGGACGAGGAGGTCTACGTCGTCGGCGGCGGCAACGCGGCCGGTCAGGCGACGCTGCATCTGGCCGAGCATGCGGGCCGGGTCACGCTGCTCGTGCGGGGGGATGCGCTCGCTCCCGACATGTCGGACTACCTGATCCAACGCCTCCGGGCCACGGGCAACATTGTCGTCCGCCTCAACACCGAAGTGGTCGATTGCGTCGGCGGACGCCGGCTGCGCGGTCTGGTGCTTGAGGATCGCACAACGGGCGAGCGAGAGACCGTGCCGGCCGCCGCTCTGTTCGTGGAGATCGGTGGCGAGCCACACACCGAATGGCTGCCAGATAGCGTGGCCCGGGACGAGCACGGCTACCTCCTGACCGGGCGCGATCTCATCACCAGTCCGGAACTTGAGCAGTGGGGCCTGGACCGCCTGCCATTCGCATTGGAGACGAGTGTGCCTGGCGTGTTTGCCCCGGGCGACGTGCGGCGCGGCGCGGCCAAGCGCGTGGCGCCCGCGGTCGGCGAAGGGGCGACGGCGATCCGCTCCGTTCACGAGTATCTGAACCAGAAAGGCATGCCAGAGCGGAGCCGGGCCGGCCTGGTCGCAGCCGCAACCGGTAGCCCCAGATGAGGTTTCCGCGTGCCAAAACGGATCGACCGACGAGTGCCAAATCCTGAGAGGAACTCCATGCAGCAGTTCCGCGTACGCATGATCGGGCGCGCCGCCCTTGCTATCCTCATCCCTGCCCTGGTGCTTGCCGGCCTGACGCATCCGTTGGCCATGAGTCAGAACGCCACACCGCTGGCCGGCACGGATTTGACCGGCGTCGCCCCGTTGCCCCTCACCGGTGAGCGACGCGCCCGGTTCGAGGCGTATGTGGCCGATGCGCTGGTGCGCTATGGGGTTCCCGGCGCCTCGGTCGCGGTGGTGCAGAACGGGGAGGTCGTCTACCTCAATGGTTTCGGTGTCGCCGAGGCGGGGAGCACGCGGCCAGTTACACCGGACACCCAGATGATGATCGGCTCGATCACCAAGACGATGACGACGATGCTGGCGGCCAGCCTGGTCGACGACGGCGCCCTCGCCTGGGACACCCGACTGGTCGATCTGCTGCCGGGCTTCGCGGCGGGCGATGCGGCCCTGACCGAACGGCTGACCGTGCGCGACGCCTTCTGCAACTGCGTCGGTCTCCCCAGTCCTAACATCGAGCTCTACTTCGGGGCCGGCGCGCAGACCCCCGAGGCGGTAACCACTGCCCTGGCCGGGGTGCCGCCGACGGCTCCCTACGGCGAACAGTTCGTCTACAACAACCTGCTGGTCGCCGGCGGCGGATATGCGCTCGGCATTGCCGCGGGCGGCGGGGCGGACGATGTGGGACGAGCCTACGACGTGGCGCTGCGGGAGCGGGTGCTCGGCCCCATCGGCATGACACACTCCACCTTCGACCAGGAGGCGGTGCTGGCGGGAGGCGACTACGCGCTGCCGCACGCCGTCGACCTGTCCGGGGAGCTGCGCCCGCTCCCCCTGGCCGCGGAGCGCTGGGTACTCCCGGTGCGGCCGTCAGGGGCCCTGTGGTCGAGCGCGCGGGAGATGGCGCGCTACCTGCAGACCTTACTGGCGAACGGCGTGGCTCCGGGCGGCACGCGAGTGGTCTCGGCCGAGAACCTGGAGCAGACGTGGGTGCCAGGGGTGGAGGTGCCGAACCTGTACGGCGGACCGCCGGACATGGTCGCGACCATGACTCACTACGGGCTCGGTTGGTTGACGGGCGAGTATCGCGGGTTGCGGATCCTCAGCCACGCGGGGGGTACGTCCGGCTTCACCGCGGAGCTGGCGTTCCTGCCGGAAGCCGACCTGGGGATCGCGATCCTCACCAAATCGTTCTCCATAACTCCTCTCCCGCTCGCCTTCCAGTACGGCGTCCAGTTCCGCCTCTTCGAGCTTCTTTTCGACCAGCCGGCCGAGTTCGACGCGGCGCTGGCGGAGGCGGCGAGCGCCCGGCCGACCCTGACGCTCGGGGAGATCGATCCGGCCGAGGTGGCCCCGTACCTGGGGCGGTACACCCGCCCGGAGCTGGGCGAGGTGACGGTCGCCCTGCGCGGCGACCGGCTCGTCCTGGACACCGGCGAGGTCAATTCGGAGTTGCGGCCGCGCGCGGACGACGGAGGCGGCGTAACCGCCTATCTGCTGCACGACCCGCCGCTCTCGCTCTATTCCGAGGCGTACGGGGTGACGGTGGGTTTCGCGGGAGCTTCGGACGCGCGACGGCTTACCGTGACGGTCCCGGCCAACGTGACCGGCGCCGAGCAGATCTACACCTTCGAGCCGATTCCGGTGACCGGCACGCCGGCAGCGTGACAGCCCCGGCTAGCCACGCCCACAGCGGGGGCAGGGACCGCGTCTGCGGTAGTAGTAGGCCAGCGTTGCCGCGGCGAGGGCGACGCCCCAGAGCGGCCACAGCAGCTCGGGGGCGAGAGCGGCCCAATCTTCTGCCCCGACAAAGGGGAAGAGCTCTCCGATAGTGCCGGACAGCGTCAGTCGCACGAACATCAGGCCGGCCGTCGTCACCAACACGGATACGATCGCGGCGGGGACGATGGCCAGGGCCGGGGGCACCCGCCGGCCGCCCAGGACCGGAATCCAGCGCGGGAAGCCCTCGCCCCACGGTTGCACGAGCCCGAGCGTGAGCACGGCGCCGCCGATCGCCACCGTGGCCAACCCGGCCCCGGCCCACCACAGGCCGACGGCTTGCCCTTCGCGCAGGAACTCCTCCGAAATTCCGAGCGGGATGCCCAGCGCCCACGCCCACCGCGTCGCGGCGTAGATCAGGGGAATGAGAACGGCGACCGCAGTGGCCCAGCGGCCCCAGCGGGCGGCAGCGGCCGGCGATGTCCAGGACGCTTCCTCGTCGTGGCGTCCGCAGGCGGGGCAGGCGCCGCCAGTACGGCGCTGATAGGCCAGGGCCGCCGCGGCCCAGCATGAACCGCCCACCACGCAGAGGACCTGATTCGCCACCGGCCAGGTGACGATGTCGAAGAAGCTGCCCGGGGGCCAATCGAACGGGGCACCGAGGACAAACAGCGGCACGTAGGCCGCGGCCATGAGGAGGCGGTAGTCGGGGATGAGGAGAACCAATACCGCCGCGGCTGCCCAGGCGAACGCGAGCAGCGCCGCGCGCAGGATGCCCCGTGCCTGCCCGCGGACCATCGCCGCCGCCACCGCGGCACCGGCCAGCCCCAGCTCCGCGATGACCGGCGCGGCGGTCGCAACCTGTACATCCTTGAGGATCGACAGCGCGGCCTGGGGGTCATTGCCGCGCCCGAAGGGGAAGCTCGCGCCCCCGAACGACCAGTAGAGCCCGAGCGCACCGTAGAGCAGCGACCACCCGGCCGCTGCGTAGCCTGCCCACTCCGGCCAGCGACACCGCCAGCGAGACGCCGTACCTGCCGGCGCCGGCGCCGACTGCGGCGATCGCTCAATCATGGGACCGCCACGCTGCCATTCGGCGCAGGAGCGGGCGCCACTATCGCCCTAATTCTGGTGCTTCGACGGCTGGGTCGCCCGGTGTTTCCGCAAGAACCGAGACGAGGAGCGCACTAAACCCGGCGAGTTGCAAGACAAAGCGGGCCGCATGGGTGTATTCCCACTGCTCGCGGATTCGCATCCATTCAGCCGGCGGTCCGGTGGCAGTCCAGGCAGCCAGCGCCTTCTGGCCGGCGCTTCCCGCCAACTCCAGCAGCTTTTCGTCTTTGCGGGCAATCGAGAATCCGGACTTTGCCATGACATCCACGCGCACCACCGGCGGAGCGATCGGAGCCGGGGAGCAATGGTACGGCACTCGCCACGCCGCGATTCTCATGCCCCGGCACCCATATCGCCCCTTTCCGGAAACCACGTGTCTGATTGACGCGGCGACCCCAGACCTGTTAGGGTCACGCCGGTTCGTTGCCGCCTGGCAACCCGAACGTTAGTCATCAACTCCGGAGGTGCGCTTCCATGACCGCAACCACATTCTGCCGCGCATACCGGATGGGCGCTGCCTCCCTCGCGTAATCTCTCCGCGGCCGTGATGCCGGGCTTCACGAAGCCCGAGCCGCCCGCACTTCGAGTTCCGACACGCTGGCGAACCCCTCCCGTTTGCGCGATTGATGACCCCGTGGGATATCCCGCGGGGCATTGGCCTTGCCGCGCGCACCGAGGAGTTTCGCTTTCGTGTCGTCCGAGCCTTCGTATCGTCTGAACTGGCATCTGCTGGTTCGCTATCTCCGTCGCTATCGGTGGCAGGTGCTCCTGCTGGGGGGCATCCTCGCCGCCATCATTGCCACGCAGCTTGCCACGCCGTTGGTGGTGGGCCGGTTCATCGACGCCGCCACCGGCGGTGGCTCGATGGAGACGTTGCTGGCCCTGGCGCTGTTGACGATGGTGCTGGCGATCCTGGGCCAGGGCGTCGCCGTCGCGGAAACGTGGGTCGCGGAGCGGATCAGTTGGGGTGCCACGAACGCCCTGCGCGAAGACCTCGCCGCGCACCTGCTCCACCTAGACGCGGCTTTTCACCATGCGCATACCCCCGGCGAGTTGATCGAGCGCGTCGATGGCGATGTCGGCACGCTGGCGCGCTTTTTCTCCCGCTTCACGGTCTACGTTGTCGGCAACGCCCTGCTCATGGTGGGGGTGCTGGTCCTGCTGTACGCCCTGGATTGGCGGATTGGGCTGGGCCTGACCCTGTTTGCGGTCATCGCCCTGGGGACAATGCTGCGGATGCGGGCCGCTGCCACCCCGTTCTCGGCCGCAGAGCGGCAGGCCGCGGCCGATTTCTACGGATTTATCGGCGAGTATCTCGCCGGGCTGGAGGATATCCGTGCCAGCGGCGCGCGGGCATTCGTGCTCCGCCGCTGCGCCGAATTGATGCGGGGATGGCTGGCGGCCCGGATGCAGGCCCAGATGCGCGGCTATGGCATGGTCGCGACCAGCCAGGGGCTGTTCGGATTGGGGCTGGCCTTCGCCCTGGCGCTGAGTGCCACGCTCTTTCGGGATGGCGCGCTGACGATCGGGGCGGTCTTCCTGATCTTTCGCTACACGGAAATGCTGCGCCAGCCGACGGAGCAGATCCGCAACGAGATCCAGGATTTGCAACAGGCGGGCGCCAGTCTCGGCCGCATCGAACGCCTGCTCAAGCGGCAATCGCGCCTGACTGATGGCGCGAGAGATCACCTGACTTCAGGACCGCTCGCCGTCGATCTCGACCAGATCTGGTTCGGCTACGAGCCGGGGGCGCCCGTTCTGCGCGGAGTTGACCTGCACCTGGCGCCGCAACGGGTGCTCGGTATCGTCGGGCGCACCGGCAGCGGGAAGACGACCCTGACGCGATTGATCCCGCGCTTTTTCGATCCGGACGCCGGGGTGGTGCGCCTGGGCGGGGTCGACCTGCGCACCGTCGCCATCGCCGCGATTCGCTGCCGTGTCGGCGTGGTGACGCAGGAGGCGCACCTCTTCACCGCCAGCGTGCGCGACAATCTCACCCTCTTTGACGACGACGTGTCGGACGAACGCCTGGTCGAGATCCTCGAGTCCCTGGGTCTGGGTCCCTGGCTGGAGGCGCTCCCGGCCGGGCTCGATACCATGCTCGGCGCCGGCGGCAGCGGGCTCTCCGCCGGTCAGACGCAGGTGCTGGCCTGCGCCCGCCTCCTCCTGCGCGACCCGGACGTGGTCATCCTGGACGAGCCGTCATCGAAGCTCGACCCGGCCACCGAACGCCTGGTTCACCGCGCGTTCGCCCGCCTGCTGGCTGGGCGCACCGGCATCATCGTGGCGCATCGCCTGTCGACCTTCGCGCTCGTCGACGACATCCTCGTGCTGGAGGACGGCACGGTGCTGGAGCACGGCCCGCGCCTGACGCTCGCCGCCGATCCCGATTCCCGCTACGCGGACATGCTGCGTCTGGCCGCAGGGGAGGTGCTCGCATGAGATCCCAACCCACGTGGCGCTACCTGTTCCAGATGTCGCGCTTTGCCGGTCGCTACAGCGTGGCCCACGCTGTCCTGTGGGGGGTGATGAACCTCTCCGCGCTGTTGCCGGGACTCATCGCCCGCTCGTTCTTCGATGTCCTCACCGGCGCTGGCGCCAGCCCCATGGGAACGACGGGACTGGTGCTCCTGCTCGTCGCGCTGGCACTGGGTCAGGCGGCGTTGTGGTTGATCGCCGGCTATGTCGAAATCATGTTCCGCTTCCTCGTCAGCGCCCTGCTGCGCCGCAACCTCCTGGCGCGTCTGCTGGAACGCCCCGGCGCCCTGGCGCTGCCCTACGGGATCGGGGAAACGATCAGCCGCTTTCGGGACGATGTCGACGTGGCGGAAGACAGTCTCGACTGGACCGACGAGGTCATCGGCTCCGGGGTGATCGCCCTCATCGCGGTCGCCATCCTCTTCTCCATCAACGGCCCCCTCACACTCGCCGTCTTCGCGCCGCTCGTGGCGGTGATCGTCGTTGCGCAGCGATTCAGCGCCACCCTTGGCCGGTATCGCGCGGCCAGCAGTCAGGCGGCCAGCGACGTGGCGGGCACGCTGGGGGACATGCTGACCGCGGTCGAAACCGTGCGCGCGGCCGGGGCCGAGGAGCGGGTCATCGCCCACTTGCGCCGGCTCAATCGGCGGCGGCAAGCTCTGACTGTCAAGGACCGGCTGGCGACACAGATGCTGGACGCGTTCACCGCCAACCTGATCGGGTTTGGCACCGGTCTGATCATGCTCCTCGCGGCGAGCCGACTGCGCGACGGCGGTTTGACGGTGGGCGATTTCGTCCTGTTCGTGTCGTATCTGGCCATCGTCACCGATTTCGCCACCGACCTGGGCCGCTACCTGGCCCAGTTCAACCAGACGACCGTTGCTTTCGGGCGGCTACTGCCGCTGCTGGGCGAGGCACCGGCGACCGCGCTTGCCGCTCCGGCGCCGCTGCATCTGCGGGGTCTGCTCCCGTACGGTTCGCCAGTTGGCCCTCACCCCATCCCCTCTCTCATTGCGATGGGAGAGGGGCTCGTTGACGCGGAGCCGCTCCCGCTCGTTACCGCTAAAGGCTTGACGTATCGCCATCCGGAAGGCGGCCAGGGGATCGTCGACGTCGGTCTGCGCCTGCCACGGGGGACGCTCACCGTGGTCACCGGGCGCGTCGGGGCGGGGAAAACCACCCTCGTGCGCACGCTCCTCGGCTTGCTCCCCCCGGAAGCGGGCGAGATTCGGTGGAACGGATCCCTCATCGAGGATCCCGCCACCTTCCTGACACCGCCCAGAGCCGCGTACACGGCCCAGACCCCGCGCCTCTTCGGCGAAACGCTGCGGCGCAACATCCTGCTCGATGCGGCGGACGATCCCGCGCGGCTGCGCGGCGCGATCCACGACGCGATGCTGGAACGCGATATCGGCGGCTTCCCGCTGGGGCTGGAGACGACCATCGGCACGCGCGGCGTCACGCTGTCCGGCGGCCAGGTGCAACGGGTCGCCGTCGCCCGCATGCTGGCGCGGGAGACCGAGCTGCTGGTGATCGACGACGTGTCCAGCGCGTTGGACGTGGAAACGGAGCGCGAGTTGTGGCGGCGCCTGCGCGACCGGCCAGACACGACGATTCTGGCGGTTTCGCATCGACGGGCGGCGCTGCTGCAGGCGGACCAGATCGTGGTCCTTGAGGAGGGACGGGTGGCGGCCAGCGGCACGCTCGATGTGCTGCTGGCGAGCAGCGCGGACATGCGGGCGCTGTGGCACGACAGCGAAGATGATGATGCGCCGGGGTGATGCCGGGTGACACAGCGCATGGCGGGCGCGGCGTCCCGCGGCTCATACCCCAGCACCTTGTGGGCGTGTTCAATGTCGCAGAAGCGGCGGGGGTGAAGTCTTTCGCTGCACCGGGCGGAGGATTTTTCGCGGTGGGAGGGGCATCCGAGGTTTGGGGGCAGGCACTCAGGTGGTTGGTTGGCTGAACCACCCAGTTGCATCGGCCAGCGTTGGACCGAAACAATGGAACGATACGGTGGCGCTCCATGGGGGCAGCCTTGCGTTACGAGATGAGCGCGCACCATGCCGCAGATTGAGATCATCGAGCTCAACTTCACCACCACCGCAGTCGACAAGCTCTGGCGTCACGGCGTGACGCCCAGGCAGGCGAAATCGGTGCTCAGCCGACGCTGGGTGACGACGCGCAACCGCGCCCATCGGGCGGCTCCCTATTTACTCATCGGTCGCGACGACCAAGGCCGTTGTCTTACCATGCCCATAGTGCCGACGGATCATCCGCTCGTCTGGCGGGTCATTACCGGTTGGCACTGCAAGCGAAGCGAAGCCGCGAAACTCCGCTGACGAAGCAGCACGAGGCAGCACCATGAGCAAGCAGATTCGCTACGAATCGATCCAGGAGCCGCTCGATGACGAAGAGCGGGAGTTGATGAATCCAGACAATTGGGATTGGGACGAGTTGGAAGAGGGCGTGACGGTGGGCGAGCCCCGAGCCAGCCTGACGATCCCGCTTACGTTCGAAGAGCTTGATGCGATCGTCAAGGCGGCCCACGGCCAGGGGCTTTCTACCGAGGAGTTTATTAAGCTTCTGGTGCTCGGCAGTCTCCACGCGGCCCGCACGTAAACCCTTGGCTCGATTCCATTATCTCTTCACCTCAGCGCCGATGAGGGCCGGCGTGGCATCCTGCGGCTCATACCCCAGCACCCGGCGGGCGTGCGCGATGTCCCAGAAGCGGCGGGGGTTGTTGGAGATGCCGAAGGTGAGGATCAACGGCTCTTGCGTCACGCCGATCACGGACTTTTCTCCGCAACGAGACCAAGGGCTCGCGAGAGATCGACCGCCTCTTCGGCCGGCAAGGCGTGGCCGACTTCCCACGCGGCGGCAAAGGCGGCCTCGCCGAGTGCGGCGCGTACGGCGCGGGTTGTCTGGGCGTGATGGTAGAAGTTCGCCATCCGCGTCTGGTGGCTGGCTTCGCGCATGGTTTCGGCGGCACCGAGCAACCGGGCGGCTACGACGTGATCCGCTCGCGCCGCGGCAACCGCCGCGAACCCGGCGAACGCGCTGGAGACGACCCAATCGAACTCGATCCCGAGCGCGAGGTCAAGCGCCTGTTCGTAGGCGGTAACGGCGCGGGACGGATCGCCCCACGCAAGCGCGACCGCGCCACGGGTGATGAGGCACATGCTCAGCATGAACTCGTCGCTGGCTGAGCGGAGCAGCGTTATGGCTTCGTCGTTGAGCCTCTCGGCGGTTTCGAGGTCGCGGCGCCCGTATGCGACTTCGCCGAGGGCCCACAACACCACGCTGGCGGTTTGGACGTCGTTTAGCTCGCGCGCGACGGCAAGGGCCGACTCGTAGAGGGGAATCGCCCGCGCGTCGTCCCCCGCGTACTCCACCGCCTGCCCGCGCTCGAAGAGGGCCTGGGCCAGGATTGACGGGACGTTGAGAGAGCGGGCCTAGCGCTTCGCTCCGACACAGCCACGTCTCGCCGGCGGCCAAGTCACCCTGGCTGGTGACGATCCGGCCGATGCCCAGCAGCGCTTCCGCGCGCCGCGGCGTCGGGGCGGCGGAGCGGGCCAGCGCCCGTTCCAGGTGCGCCCGTCCCTCGGCCAGGTGGGCTCGCATCCACCAGAAGTGCCCCAGGTTGGCCGCGAGCCGCTGGTGCGCTTCGTGGTCAGCGCTCGCGGCAAGCACTTCGAGCGCCGCGCGGAAGTTGGGCTGCTCCGCCTCCAGCCGCCGCAGCCAAGCGCGTTGTCCGGCACCGTTCAGATTGGGCTTGCCTGCTTCGGCGAGCCCGAGGAAATAGGCCGCATGCGCCCGCCGTACCGCGGCATCTTCGCCGCTCGCGGCGAGCCGCTCCTGGGCGAACTCGCGGATCGTTTCCAGCATGCCGTAGCGGGGCTCGGGGCCGCCCTCGTCCAGCCGGATCAGGCTCAGGTCCGCCAGCGCGGCGACCCCCTCGAGGACATCGAGGCTGCCGGCGACGTTCGTCACCGCCTCCGCCGCCTCCAAGGTCCACCCGCCGACGAAGACGCCAAGGCGATGGAAGAGTTGGCGCGCTTGCGGATCGAGCAAGTCGTCGCTCCAGGCGATGGCGCGGCGCAGCGTTCGTTGACGCTCCGGGGCGTCTCGCGCGCCCCCGGTCAGGAGCGGCAGCCGTGCGCCGAGGCGGGCCAGCAGCGTTTGTGGCGGGAGGATCTTCGCCCGCGCCGCGGCCAACTCCAGCGCCAGCGGCAGCCCGTCCAGGCTGCGACAGATGCCGATCACCGCCGCGGCGTTGTCGACCGTCAGGGCGAACTCCGGCTGCACCGCCTGGGCCCGATCGACAAGGAAGGCGACCGCCTCAGCTGCCGCAAGACGGTCGAGATCGTGTGCGCCTGTTTCGGCGGGAAGACGCAGGGTCGGCACGGGAAACTCCCGTTCGCCCCGCACCCGCAGCGGGGCACGGCTGGTGACCAGCGCGTTCACCCGCGGAGCCGCCGCGAGCAGGTCGGCAACCACCGGCGCGCCAGGGAGCAGGTGCTCGAAGTTGTCCAGGACGAGCAGCACCCGCCTCTCGCGCAGGAAATCGTGGACGGCGCCGGCGAGGGCGCGGTTCGCGGTCTCCCGCACCCCGAGCGCCGCCGCGATCTGAGGCACGAGCAGAGCGGGGTCGCGCAACGGCGCCAGATCGACGAAGACCCGGCCATCGGGGAACGCGTCGCCCAGCTGCTCGGCGACGGCGAGCGCGAGGCGGGTCTTGCCGACGCCGCCCGGCCCGGTCAGGGTGACCAGACGATCTCCCCCGTTCCGCATGAGGGCATCCAGCGCCGTCCGCTCCGCGTGCCGGCCGAAAAGCGGCGTCAGCGGAACCGGAAGCGAATCCTTCTGGCTGGACCGGGTGACGGCGCCCGCGGTGGTTCGCTGGGTGACTGGGTCAAGCGAGGTGGACGACGCCAACCGGGGGCGCGGAACGCGGTGGGCCGCGGCGGCAAACGTGGCCCGTTCGTCACCCGCACGCTCCAGGGCGTCGCAGAGGAGCGCGAGCGTGTCCCGGCGCGGGACGGCGTGCAGCCCGCGCTCCAGGTCGCTTACGGCGCGCGTGCTGATCCCGGCGCGCGCGGCCAGCGCTTCCTGCGTCAGTCCGGACGCGAGGCGGCGGCGCCGCAGCAGGTCGGCGAAGCGCGGGGGCTCATGCGGTACGTCTGCCGTCATCGTGGGCGACCCTGGTTGTCGAGACATCCGACGATATCGCCAGTCTATCGGCGCGCGGAGCCCGCTTCCAGCCCACATCTTCGCCAAAGATGTGGGCGGCCGATGTGGATTGGTGGTGGCCGGCGGTCCCGACGGGGCGTAGGGTGGCGGCGCCCAACCGCGGACGACCGTCGTCCGGAGCAAGGGCGTCGATCGACCCGGCGCCCGTGGGCGCCAGGAAGACACCCCTCGCACACGGACAGGGGGGGACATGAACGCGTACACCAAGCGGGGCCAGGCCCAGATTCAGCAGCGCGACATTGCCAACATCGTGCGATCGGATTGGCCCCTGACCGGGCCCTCCCTGGCCGCGCTGGAGCGGCATCGTGGCGACCTCGCCAAAGTCGAGCTGGACTGGCTGCTGAAGCAGCACGGCTCCACGTCGCAAGCGGGCGCTTCGCTCGTCGCGAGGCTTCGGCAGACGATCGGTGCGGTGCTGGTCCGCGCCGGGCAGCGCCTCGCGGGCGTCCCCTGCGGTGGCGTCTTGCCGGAACCGGCCGCCGCAGCGGGCCCGCTCGGGACGGGCGGCTGACCAGTGCAGATCGCGAGCAGGTCGTCGTGCCCCGAGTCGGCGACCCCGAAGACCGTCGCAGGCATGGTCGGCTCGGTCACGGTGTGTGGAGTCGTCACCGCCAGGGATGATGAGGGATGACTTCGGGGGTCGCAGGAGGATGCCCATGATGCACACAGAGCTCACTGCCGACGAGGAGATTCGCCGCATTCGCGGGCTGGCGACCGCCAGGAAGGCGCCCTCCGTGGTTGGAGAAGAGCACAGGGAGACTCCATGCCCTTGGAACACCTCCTGGAATCGCCCGCGCGGCGCGGTCTGGCGGAGGCGCTGGCCTGCCGGAATGTCCCGGCGCCCGCCCCGCCGCAGCCGACGCCGGCGGCCCGAGTCTGAACCTGGCTCACCGCTCTGGGCCGCCGCCTCGGCCGCGCGCCGGGACACGTGGTAGGGAACCGATCAACCCGGCGCCCGTCGGCGCCAGGAAGACACCCCTCGAACACGGACAGGAGGGACCCAGCCATGCGCCGCACCGCGCTCCTGGGGATCACGACGACCATCCTGCTCGCGCTTGCGACCGGCTCCATCGCGGCGGCCCTGTTCATGCCGGCGGGGCCGACGGCCGCTTTGCCCGCCGCGGGGAGTGCGGAAACCGTGCGCCGGTTCTACGCCGCCGCCAACGAGGTCATCGCCAGCGGCGATCCGGTGCCGCTCCAGGCCGTCGTGGCGCCGCACTTCGTCGATGCCGAGCCACTCCCCGGTGTCGTTCCAGGGCGAGCGGGGCTGGAGGCGTACCTGGTCGCGCTGCACGCGGCGCATCCGGGGATGCGGCTCGAGGCCACGGAGCTCGTCGCCGCCGACGACCGGGTCGCGGCGCGCGTTGGCGTGCGGAACGGGCCGGACGCGGCCACCCTGGGCGGAAGCGTCGTCGAGCAATCGGCGCCGTGGGGCGCGGCCGAGAGCTTCCGCGTCGCCGGGGGGCGCGTCGTCGAGCGGCGCAGCGCCGTCGACGCCGTGGCCGTGGTCCGGTCCCTGGCGGAGGCGTCCGTCTCGTTTACCGCTCCTGCGCCGCGCGTGGTCACGCTCAAGCGCTTCACCTTCGCCCCCGGGGCGCGGTGGGAGGCCCTGCCCGCGGGACCGCACCTGCTCGTGCTGGAGGCGGGGGCGCTCCGCCTCGACCGGCGCCACGGCCAAGGCGGCAATGCCGACTCGCAACCCCGCACGCTGAGCGCGGGCGGGTCGTTCGTGGCGGCCGCGGGCGTTCGGTACAGCGCGACGAATCTCGGTGCCGGCGCGGCAACGCTTTTGGTCGTGGCCTTTTCGGCCCCGCCGGCGTCGAGCCAGTGGGTGGTGCCCGAGGAGGCAGTGCTCTCAGGTCTCTCGGGCGTCTCCGCGCAGACACTGGCCGGGGGACTGGCGACCGAGGTCGGCGGCGGCTCGGCCACGATCACGCTGGGACGGGCGACGCTGGCCCGCGACGCCCGGTTGACCCTGACCAGCGCATCCGGGCCGATTCTGCTGGTGGTCGATGCGGGGCAAGCGGACGTGGCTGCCTGGGGCATGGCCTGGGTCCGGCGCGGGGACGAGGGCATGAGCGCCGTGCGCAGCGAGGCGACGCTCGTGGCGGGCGACAGGCTGCTGCTGCCACCGGATGGGCTGGCGATGCTCCACGGCGCGGGCGCCGGGGCGGTGGAGGCGCTCATCCTGACGGTGCGCCCAGCGGACGAGGCACATCCAGGGTCGCCAACGACGTAGCCGGCGCGTCGGCCGGCTGCCGAGGCGCTCACGACCAAAGATCACTCGGCCGCCTCAGTCCCGGCGAGGCTTGCCGAGATAGCGAAGAAAGGGATTGGTTCTTCAGGCAGACCGAATCCGGATTCATTGCGCCGAAATCGCAATCGTCCGGAGGAAGGGCATCGATCGACTCGGCGCCCGTGGCCTCCTGGAAGTCACGCGCCTCGAACAAGGACGGGGAGGAGCGGATGGAGCACTTCCGACAGACGATCGCCACCATGGCGGCCCACGATTCTCGCTGGAAACCGCGTGATGCCCACGGTCGACGCCGGCAATTGACCGCGGACCAACTCAACGCCCTGGCCGATCGTGGCTGGAACCTGCCCGATCTCAAAGGGTTCATTGCCGCGTGGGCGAACGCGGCGAGCACCCTGCGGCGGTCAGCGCGACGGCTTCCGTCCGGGGACCATGGCGGCGACCGGTCAGTTCAACCGAGCACGCCCGGCGCGGCATCCGCATGATCCCCGCCACGCGCATGCGGTCAACCCGATCGGCCTCCTGGGAAGCGCCCGGTGGCTCTCACGAGTCGCCCGCGCACGACGGCATCGGATCTGAGGACGCAGCCGTCGCCAGACCGGTTCCCCTCGATCCGGCGCACGTCGAGGAGGCCGCGGGCGTCCTGGTCCGCTCCTTCGCCGACGACCCGGGGGTGCGCTTCGTCCTGCCCGACGCCGCCGAGCGGGAGCGTCACGCCCCGTCGCTGGCGCAGGCGGCAGTCCGCTACGCGCTGCGCCGCGGGACACCGCTGACGACTCCGGGCGCGGTGCGCGGCGCAGCCCTCTGGTTTCCGCCCGACGCCGTCGCCCCGACCGACGACGACCTGGAAGCAACCGGCCTCGCCGCCGTCCCGGGCGTGATAGGCGCGGACGCCTGGCGGCGGCTCAAGCGGCTGCTGGAGCACCTGGATGCGCTCCACCCGCGTTACGCACCGGAGCCGCACTGGTATCTGGCCATGCTCGGGGTCGACCCGACCTGGCAGCGGCGGGGGATCGGCGAGGCTCTGATGCGCCCGGTCTTTGCCGCGGCCGACCGCGCCGGTCTCTGCTGCTACCTGGAAGCGCCGACCAAGGCCAACGCGCGTTACTACGCGCGCCGCGGCTTCCGAGTGCTCGCCGAAACCGACGTCCCCGACAGCGACGTCCACGTCTGGCTGATGCGGCGGGAGCCGGATCGACATGGACGACGCTCAGCGAAGGAAATCTCATGACTGCTCCAACCGTGCCAGCGGGAATCCCCGCGCCAACACTCCAGGTCATCGGGACAGGACTCGGCCGCACCGGCACGAAGTCGCTGCGCGAGGCCCTGACGCGTCTCGGGTTCGGCCCGTGCGACCACATGGTGGAAAACTTCGAGCATCAGGAGCGGTTCGCGCTCTGGGACGAGGCCTTGCACCGTAAGCACGCTGGCGAGCCGATCGATTGGCGGCCACTGCTGGCCGGCTTTCGGGCGATCGTCGATTGGCCGGGAGCGTATTTCTGGGGCGAGTTGACCGCCGCTCACCCGGAGGCCAAAGTCGTGCTCACTGTCCGCGCTCCCGGGCGCTGGTACGACAGCATCCGGGCCACGATTTTCTCCTTGCGGGACGACGAGTTGCCCGCGGGTCCTCGGGACATGATTTTCAACCGCACATTTGGCGGCCGCCTCACCGATCGCGAGTATTGCCAAGCCGTCTTTGCCGGGCACAATCGGGCGGTGCGGGAGGCAATCGACCCGCATCGGTTGCTGGTCTTCGACGTCAAAGAGGGGTGGGAACCACTGTGCGCGTTCCTGGGGGCGCCCGTTCCGGAGCTCGAGCCGTTTCCCCATGTCAACGACACTGCAGCGTTCCATGCGTTCGATCACGTCGATAACACGGCCACGTTAAGAGCGGAGCCCGATTCGCGGCGTCTGCAGGACCGAGTCGCTACGTGACCTTGTCTTCGTCGCCGATGAGCGCGGGTGCAGCGTCCTGCGGCTCGTAGCCCAGCACCTTGCGGGCATGCTCGATGTCCCAGAAGCGGCGGGGGTTGTTGGAGATGCCGTAGACGAGCACCCACGGCTCATCCGTCAAAACCGATTTCTCGATCAACTGGACGCAGTCGCGCTCGCTGAGCCAGACGGCGCGCATGCGGCGGCGCAACGCCAATGTCTCGGGCGAGCGGTCGCTCATGTCGGCCCACAGATTGTCCGGGTGGGAGGAGTCGTGCGGCCAGCGGGCGCCGCCGATGCGCAGGCAGACGACGTTCAGGCCGTACTGGTCGACGTAGTGGCGGCCCATGGCCTCGCCGTAGACCTTGGAGACGCCGTAGAGGGAGTCGGGGCGGATTTCTTCGGTGTGGTCGAAGACGCGGCCGTCGTCGAGGTCGTAGAGGGCGGGGGCATTCTCCAGCTCGCACGTGCCGATGGCGTGATTTGACGAGGCGAAGACGACCTTCGGCACCCCGGCGCGGCGAGCGGCCTCGAAGACGTTATAGGTTCCTATGAGATTTGAGGGGAGGACGGCCTCCCAGGAGGAGCCGACGGCGCTGCTGGCGGCGAGGTGGACGATGGCGTCGATGCCTCCACAGGCTGCGGTGACCGCATCGAGGTCGGTGATGTCGGCGACGACGTCGGCGTTGGGGCCGGGTTGGCGGGCGAGGCCGACCGGGGCGAAGCGGCTGCCGGGGGAGCGCCAAGCGTCCATGACGAAGCCGCCGATGAGACCATTGGCGCCGGTGACGAGGACGCGAGGCCGCGTCCGGTTGCCGGTTTCCGCTGAGCCGTCTTGCCTGGCATCGCTATGCATTGTGCACGCCCTCTCACGCTCGTCGTCCCGGGTCGCCGCGATACGCTTGCGGCCGGGCCCGGGTCCGGCCGCGCTCCACCGTTACCGAAAGCGTATCGCGGCGAGGCGATTTCCGGGGATCGGCTAGCGGATGCTTCGAGGGCGAGGCGATGTCTGGTCAGCGAATCCGGATATAGGTCAGATCGAAGTCGTGTTCCCAGGTGGAGCCGTCGTGCGCGATCTCCCAGCGGCCCGCGATCGTCTTGCCGTCGGCGCTGAGCGTTCCCGTGTAGCGCTGCGCGAAATCAAACGGTGAAAAGTCCGGCGCGTCTCGCCAGAGTTTCCAGGCCCCGTCCTCGAGACTCATCTGGTACACGCGGGCGACACCGCGCGAGTCGAAGTAATGCTGCAGGAAGGTTCCCCTGCCTTCGTCGAAACCGATGACCGCGAGGCCATCCGGCGCTTCGGGAACCGGCACGTCCCAACGCTCGATGAGGAACCGCTCCCCCGTCATCCACTCGAACACGACGCGTCCACCCTCGACGGCAGGCGTGCCCGGAAAGGCGACCTGCATGGTCCACTCGCCGATGAAGGGCTCCAGGCGCTTGCTTTGCTCATCCATCCGGGAGATCCCCGCTCGCTCCATGAAGGTCCATTGGATTCTGCAGCAACGTTCGCGGACCGTACCACGAGTCACCGCCGCGGATGAGCGCCCACCGAGTCTGGCGGGGGATGGCGGATCGAGCTCCACTGCATGAGTGGAACCCTGCCATCGAGAACTTCCGATCTCCTCGCCAGCGCCCACGTCGCCGCGATCGAGCCACGAGAGCAGGATGTCGATTTCGCCGCGGCTCGTTCGTCGTCATGGCAAGGAGGCCGCGTGGCCTCGTGAGATCGGAGGAAACGGGACGATGCGTGTGATGGTGTTCGTCAAGGCGACCGAGGACAGCGAAGCCGGGATCATGCCCGAGACCGAGCAGATGGAGGCCATGCTGGAGGCAATGGGCAAGTACAACGAGGAGCTGGTGAACGCCGGCATCATGCTGGCCGGCGATGGCCTGAAGCCGTCGTCGCAGGGCAAGCGGGTGGCGTTCGATGGGCCCAAGCGCACCGTCATCGACGGTCCCTTAGCCGAAACCCGCGAGCTGGTCGCGGGCTACTGGCTGTGGGAGGTGCGGGACATGGCCGAGGCAGTCGAGTGGGTCAAGCGCTGCCCGAACCCGATGCTCGGCCCCAGCGAGATCGAAATCCGCCCGGTTGCAGAGATGGCCGACTTCGGCGAGGCCGTGACGCCGGAGGTCGCCAAGTTGCACGACCGGGTCCGCGATCGGGTGGAGAACCGCTGAGGTTCCACCGGTCGCCGCCGTGGCTTGCCGCGGCCCGCCCCCCCTCCTACCATGGGCACCCATGGCGGCGACCGACACCGAAACCCGGCAGGCGATCGAGGCAGTTTTCCGGATCGAGCAGGCCAGGCTCATCGCCGGTCTGGCCCGGATGACGCGGGACGTGGGTCTGGCCGAAGAGCTGGCCCAGGACGCTGTCGTCGCCGCCCTGTCCGAATGGCCAAAGAGCGGCATCCCCAAAAACCCCGGCGCCTGGCTGATGGCGGTGGCCAAGCGCCGCGCCATCGACGGGTTCCGCCGTAATGCGACGTTCGGGCGCAAGCACGCCGAGTTCGTCCGGGACGTGGAGGATGGCCACGACCCCGGGTTCGAGGACGTCGAGGCGGCCGTGGACGACGACGTGGGCGATGAGCTGCTGGGCCTGATTTTTACCGCCTGCCACCCGGTGCTGTCCACCGAGGCGCGCGCGGCCCTGACGCTGCGCCTCATCGGCGGCCTGACCACCGAGGAGATCGCCCGCGCCTTCCTCTCCAGCGAAGCGACCATCGCCCAGCGCATCGTCCGCGCCAAGCGAACGCTCGGCAACGCGGGGCTGACGTTCGAGGTGCCGCGCGGCGCGGAGCGCGCGGAACGCCTGGCCTCGGTGCTGGAAGTCGTCTACCTGATTTTCAACGAGGGCTACGCGGCCACCGCCGGCGAGGATCTCATCCGCCCCACCCTCTGCGCCGAGGCCTTGCGCCTGGGCCGCGTCCTGGCCGGCCTGACCCCCGACGAGCCGGAAGTTTTCGGCCTTCTCGCTTTGATGGAAATCCAGGCCTCGCGCCTGCGCGCCCGCACGGCCCCGGACGGCTCGCCGGTCCTCATCACCGAGCAGAACCGGGCCCGCTGGGACCGGCTGCTGATTCGCCGCGGCTTCGCGGCGCTTGAACGCGCCGAGGCGTTGGGCGGCGCGAACGGGCCCTACGCCCTGCAGGCCGCTATCGCCGCCTGCCATGCGCGGGCGCGCACGGCGGAGGCGACGGACTGGGCGCGGATCGCTTCGCACTACGACACCCTGGGGCAGGTCATGCCGTCGCCGGTGGTCGAGCTGAACCGGGCCGTGGCCCACAGCATGGCCTTCGGCCCGGAGGCCGGACTCAAACTGGTTGACGACATCGCCCAGGCCGCGGCCCTGCGCAACTACGCTCCCCTGCCGGCGGCCAGGGGAGATTTCCTGTACCGGGCCGGCCGACTGGCCGAAGCGCGGGTTCATTTCGAGCGCGCGGCCGGACTCAGCCGCAATGAGCGCGAGAAGGCGTTCCTGCTTGGGCGGGCGGCGGCCTGCGGCTGACGGTCATGTGGATGCGCGTCACCCGACCCTGGCCACCACCTCATCCGCCAGCCGGGCGACGATGCCGTCGGGGTACGGGGCGGCCAGCATCAGCACCAGGTGCGTGGCTCCGGCCGCGACGAGCGGTTTCAGCGCCTCGACCGTCGCCGGCAGGTCGTCGTAATTGATGCGCGCCTGCACGGAAAGCTCGATCTCGCCTGGTTCGCGGCCGACGGCGGCGCAGTGGTCGTGCAGGACGCGCACCTTGTGTCGGAAGGTCTCCACGTCTGGGCCCGTGATGTTCCAGATGTCGGCGCATTGCGCCACGACGCGCAGTGTGAGCTGCTCGCCGCTGCCGCCGATGACGATGGGCGGGTAGGGCTTCTGAATCGGCTTCGGCTCGAGGCGGGCCTGGGTCAACTGGTAGTAGCGCCCGTCGAATTCGGTGAGATGCTGGGTCCAGAGGTGTTTCGTGATCTCGCAGGCCTCGCCGAGGCGGCGAATGCGCTCGCCGGGGGCATACAGCGGGATGCCCATGCTCTGGTGCTCGTACTCGTTCCAGCCGGCGCCGACGCCGAAATCGAGGCGGCCGCCGGAGATGACGTCCACGGTGGCCGCCATGTGGGCGTGAACCGCTGGGTGGCGGTATGTGTTGCCGGCGACCATGAGCCCCAGGCGCAGGCGCGACGTCTGGGCGGCCAGCGCGGAGAGCAGGGTCCGGCCCTCGAAGCAGGGGCCATCGAGACTGCCCTGGATGGGATTGAAGTGGTCGAAGAGCCAGGCGTGCTCGAAGGCGGGCGTCCGGTCGGCCTCCCGCCAGACGTCCAGCATCGCCTCGTACGTCGTGTGCTGCGGGGATGTCTTGACACCCCAGCGGAGATTGGCCATGGTTCGTCCTCCTCCCAAGAGCGTGGGCGCTGCACCGGCGCCTACGAGACAGCGACGAAAGATAGCGTCCTCTCGCTCGCGGGGTGGGAATCCGGCATCCTGAACCAAGTCGAACATGGTAGGATGGCGGAAAGTATGACTTTCGGAGGTATTGAGATGGCCACAGAAATCAAGCTGGTACGAGTTCAAGAGAAAGGGCAGGTGACGCTGCCTGCCGCGATCAGGAAACGACTCGGGCTCAAGAAGGGCGACTACGTCGCGGTCGAGGAGACGTCCGACGGCGTGCTGATCACGCCGCAAGCCGCCTTGGCTCTCAAGGCGCTTGACGAGATGGGCGCGATCCTACGCGAGAAAGGCGTGACGCTGGAAGACTGGATGGAGAGCGGGCGGGCTATCCGCGAGGAACTCGTGCGCGAGCAGTATGGCCTAGCCCCCTCTGACCGGCACGAGTAGGGTCTTTGTCGATGCAAGCGTCCTCTTTGCCGCTTCCCACTCGCCAAGAGGCTTCGCCCGCGACCTGATCGAGGCGGGCATTCGCGGACGGATCGCTCTTGTCCTCAGCAGGAGATCTTCGAGGCGTTCGGCGTCACCGTGGCAACCCCCGGGGAGATCCTGGCCAACCTCTGAACGATTGCGGGCTTAACGAACCGGCGCCGGAACTGTCGCCCCAGACGGCAGGCTCCTCACGCTCGTCCGTCGCTGCGGCAACGTCCGCCTCGCCCCATCGGCGAGGGCGGCGAAGAGGAGGGCCATCAGCGCGGCGTGCAGCAGGGTGCTGGCCAGGGTGAGCCGGGAGAGGACCACGAAGGCGCCGGC
Source organism: uncultured Chloroflexia bacterium (assembly GCA_963762985.1). Taxonomy (GTDB): domain Bacteria; phylum Chloroflexota; class Chloroflexia; order Thermomicrobiales; family UBA6265; genus JACCXM01. Next base: position 161,850 of record CAVXMK010000013.1, on the reverse strand, counting down.
CGCCGCCTGGGCGACGATGAAGACGGAGGCCCAGAGGCTGATGCGGTAGAGGTCCGGACGCTGCGTCTTGAAGCGTCGCGACCAGAACGCCAGCCAGGCGACGAGGATCAGCGCCACGACGGCCACCAAGCGGTGCCCCCAGGCGGCGGCGATGCCGGGGCTGGAGAGATCGGGGAAGAGCGAGCCGTTGCAGAGCGGCCAGGTGTAACAGGCCAACTCCGCGCCGGAGTGACGCATATACGCCCCGATGTAGGCGACGACGATGGTCCAGAGCAGAGTGATCCAGGCCAGGGTCCGGTAGCCGGCGGGGACCGCCCGCGCCACATCGTCCGTGGCCGACGTCGTCTCCCAGAGAACGCGCATGACCAGGAAGACGGAGGCGAAGCAGACCAGCGAGATGCCGAAGTGGCTCGCCATCACCGGCGGCGTCTGCGGCGATTTCACCGCCCAGGCACCCATCCCCGATTGCAGCAATAGAGTGAAGATCATCAGCGGGATGAGCGCCTTCAGTTCCGGGTAGCGGCGGCGCAGGGGGAACGCGGTGATCGAGAGGCCGAGGATGAGCAAGCCCTCTACGCCGGTGACGAGGCGGTGGGAATACTCGACCATCGTCTCGAAGGCGTACTCGGGGATGAACTCACCGTGGCAGAGCGGCCAGGAGTTGCCGCACCCTTCGGCGGAGCCGGTGTTGGTGACGGTGGCGCCCATGAGCAACACGATGAACATGCCGATGGTGGCGGCCACGGCCAGGATTTTCGCCGCGCGTTCCATGGCGGGAAGTGTAGCCAGCCGCGGTGGTGCGAGGCAGCCCGTGGAGCAGGATCCCGCGGGCGCGATGGCGCATCGTATCATCGGTAGCAGCCATGGACGATTCCAGAAGCGGCGACGGCGCACGATTGCATAGCAGTGGGAACGAACGCCGAGACGAAAGTCCGGTTGGTACGAGAGGGACCGATGCCCGCCACACGCCAGCGCGATCCGCGGCCGATCTGATCACCTGGCCATTCGTGCTCTACGTGCTCGTCCTGGGTTTCGTTTGCGTGCTTCTGGTTCCGCTCACGAACGTGTGGTGGATCGTCCCGATGCTGGGGGCGATCGTGCCGATCGTCCTGGTCCTCTTCGGCGGTCGCCAATCCGGGCCGAACACGCGGCTCGAAATGCAAACACCAGACCTTGCGGGAGCGCCCGTGGAGCGAGGCGAGCCCGTCCCTGATCTGGGGCATCGCTCGACTTCGGAATCCGCGGATTTTGACTGGTCGCCACTGAAGGCATCACACCACGAGGCAGCGTCCGCCGTGCTCGACGATCCGTTGAGCGAACGGGAGCGCGAGGTGCTGGAGGTGCTGGCGACCGGCAAGACCACGTCGGAGGCGGCCCGGGACCTGTTCGTCTCGGTGGGTACGATCAAGAGCCACACATCCAACATCTACCGAAAGCTTGGAGCCAGGAATCGGGCCGAGGCCATCGCCCGGGCCCGGGAGTTGGGGTTGCTCTCCTAATGCTTGTTCAGGGGACTGCCTGGGCCATGTGGCCACGACGCCTCGTCGGTCGCGCCCCTGACCCCTCAGAAGTTCCCCACGTTCCCCAAGTTCGCCGCGCCCCGGCAGGTCCCCTGATCCAGCACTAGCACGGCGCCGGCAAACCCTTTCGCCACGCCCTACAGCGCTCGGGCGTGGCGCCGGTGCGTGCCCTGAACCCCAATGAACCACCTGAACCGGCCGTTCGGCTGATGACGGTTGAGGCGGGTCATCCGTACGGTGGGTGACTCGCGGGCGAGCGGCGCGGGGAACCCCTCGGCGCACGGCCCGCCGCGAGTCGACATCGATCCGCGATTGAGACGCAAATGCCCACGCCCGGCCGGGCGCGAGAAAGGAGCATGTCATGCAGAAGCTGCAACGATTCGCGTTTCCGGTCATCGTCGTCTACCTGTGGACGATGATGATCCTGCTGGGAGCCATCGTGCTGGAGACGTTCATGGTCTACCCGAACATCTTCCACGATCCTCCTGACTCGCTCGCGCTGGCCATGGAGTTCATGGCCGTACAGGCGCCCAATGACTTCTTCCCGCCGCTCGGGTTCCTGTCGTGGGTGGCCAGTGCTGGAGCGCTTGCACTCGGTTGGCACGTCAGGCCGGCGCGCTGGTGGATCCTGCTGAGCGTGCTCATGATCGTCGGCGAAGGGGTGGTCTCGATGCTGTTCATGTGGCCCCGCAACGAGATCATGTTCGTGGAAGGGACGGCCGTCCACTCCACCGAGGTGCTGCGGCAGACCGCACGCGAGTTCCAGACGCTGCAGTGGTCGCGGCTGGCGTTCAACGCCGTGAGCGCGGCATCCATCTTCATGGGATTCGTGACATTCCACCGGCAGCGAATCCTCTCCCAGGTCGCGGCCGAGATCGCGCGCGAGGCGAAGTCGGGCAGCCACGCGGAGCGGCGCAGCCGCGCGGCGGTCCACATGCCGGAAACCCTGACCGCTCCGGCCGCGACGCGGTAACCGGCAGCATCCGGAAATCGATGCGCCGCGAGCTGAGGTGCTGCAGTCTCGGCTCGCGGCATTGCACGATTCGTCGCGTCAGGAGAGCGCTTTGACCATGTGCGCGGCGGGCAGCACTTCCCCGTCCGGCATGGGGATGTCGAAGCGCTCGGTGACGGTGTAGCCCATGGCGGCGTACAGCGGTTCGCCGGGGAGGGTGGCGCCCAGTTCCATGTGCCGGAACCCGGCGCGGCGGGCGGCGGTTTCGCACGCCTCGATGATGCGGCGGCCGATGCCGCGGCGGGTCCAGTCCGGGTGGACGAAGAAGGCGCGGATGCGGGCGGCATCGTGGGCGGGGTCGAGCAGATTGTCTTCATCCACTTTCATCTGGTCGCCGCCGAAGAGGGTTTTGCGTTTGCTCCAGCCGCCGCAGCCGACGATCTGCTCGTCAGCGGTCACCACGAAATAGGTGCCGTCGGCGATGAGCTGGCTGTCGACACCGAAGATGTGGATGATGGCGCTTGCGATCTGGCGCTCGGTGTAATAGCCCTCGCTGAGGGCGCGGGCGGAGAGGGGGATGAGGTCATTGAGGGCGGGGATGTCCTGCTCTGTCGCCAGCCGTATGTCGAACAACTTGGTCTCGCTTCCCCGCCGATCACCGATGATCCTGCTGCAGGATGGCGCGCTCGGGGGGCGTCGTCAATCCGCCATCCGGGGCAAGGCAGCCGGGATCGCGGGCCTCTACGATCCCGGCTGCCAATGATCAGCCCAACCGCCACGGCATGCTGATTGCCAACCGGCGTCAACGCTTCTTGTCGCGCGTGTGCTTGACCCTCGCCTCGATCTCGAGCGCCCAGCCGCCCGCGATGACGCCGCCATCGATGTCCCCGCTCTTGTCCTGCACGAAAAGGCGCCACGTCCCGTTCGGGTTGCCGCCGTCGAAGACGGAGAGGGCCGCATTGGCGCTCGCCACCGGGGCCGGTGCGTTGAATGCGATCTCGTCGTTCCCAGGTTTGGTGGGCCGAAAGGACCCGCTCCCGATCTGCTGGGAACCCGGGAGGGGCGCCGCCGCCTCGTCGTCGAACGTCAGCGTGACGCCGGTGACGCTGAATCCGCCGCCGCTGTCGGCCATGACGATCGCGGTCTGCCCCTGCGGCCCGACCAGCAGCACTTGCACGTCGTTGGGCCAGGTATGCTGGAGACCGTTCAGCCGCACGTTGACGTCGCGAATCCTCCCCTTCTTCAACCCATCCACCGTGATCTCGGACGGGTAGGGGTCCGCCGAAGCCGGAAACTTGGCGGCAACGGGGAGCTCGATCGGCGCGCGATCGGCGAAAGTTCTGATGACGGTCCCCCGCCGCGGCTTCGCCGCGGCGGGGGAGGTGGTCTGCGCAATCGGCAGCGCCAGCAACCCGAGCAGCAGGATGAGCACCACGCGCGCGCTCAAGGAAGATCTGTTCACCATTCGTTCCTTCCTGATCAGCAAGCGATGCCGGTCCATGGCCTGGCCGACGTCGCAATGGTCTGGGGCACGTCGGGCGCGGCGCAGACCGTGCCGTCGATTTCTCCGCAAATCGCGCAGCGGATGCACGCGGCTCGGGGTCCCAAAGCGCCGCCATCGATGGTTTGGCAGTCGGCGTCGGTCTTGCAGTCGACGCACTTGATAAACGACGTGCAGTGCGCGGCCTTGCCGGTCGTCGTCGCGCAGACTCCCTGTTTGCCCAGGCTGGTGATGCACGCGACATCGGCGCCGAAGCACTCGCCCGGGTGCGCGCCGGCGCGGCAGGTCCCGGTGTCGTGGGCTCTGCATCGGCGTTTGCCCTTCTTGCCCTCGCACAGCCCGGAGCAGCATTGTCCGGCGGGCTTGCAGGCATCCTTCACGTTGAGGCAGCCAAATGCGTTCGGTTTCGGCTTTCTGGAGGAGGTGTTGCGCTTCCTTTTCGCCTGAGCGAATTCGAGGCGCCGCGCGGCTAACAGCCCGGGTCCGGCCGCGGCAATACCGCGCAGCACGCACCGGCGAGAGGCAACATCGCTCAACACGCGGGCCAAGGCATCAACGTGGTTCTGGTTCATGCTCTCTCCTGGTTCACGAAGGCGTCGATCAGGAGGACATGATCGTGAGGAGGCAGGTGATGGTGAGCCCCGCGTCGCACTGCGCCAGCGTCTCACAGCAGTTGCCCAGGAACGCCTCGCAGATCTGGGGTTCCGTCAGTGGCGCGCAATAGTCCGCGATGGCGGCTCGGCACTGGGCCGTCTGTTTCTTGCACTGCTTATACGGACTCTTCCTGGATTTGCCGGGCCTGGCGAGCGCCGGGCCGGTCGTGGCGGCGGTCAACGCCGCGCCGCCAATGCTCAGCAGAGACGTTCTGCGGGAAACGGCCGTGGCGGCGTTGCGGGTGACGGTGTCAAAGATGCGGTCGTTCACGTGGTTCTCCTTGCTTGCCACGCCCGCGTTCGGAGCGGCTCTAATCGTTCGAGCTGGTCAAAGAACAGTGCGACCATGGGGCTGAGTGCTGGACCGGGTCTAGCCAGCTATCAAGGCGGCTACGACGCAGGCCGTTTCTCCACCCGGGGATTCAGTCGACCTGGAACATGCACGCGATCCCCTTGCCCGCATCGCACCGGGACAAGTGCTCGCAGCACGGGGCGTACGCCGCCTCGCAGGTGGGTTCGCCTTCGCAAAGGTCGGCAAACACCGTTAGGCATTCCTCCCGCTGCCGCTTGCAGCGCTTCTCGGCTTTCTTGCCGGCTTTGCCCGCGCTGACGGTCATGGGCGAGGCCAGGGCTCCGATCAATGCCGCCCCACCCAGCGCCCGAAGCGACCCGCGGCGCGTCATCGATGCAGCGTGCCGCGTCGTGGCAGCGAATGATGTGATGGTCACGATGGTCTCCTCGTTCGTCATGTCGATCCTCATGGCAGGAGCGACGTGCTCCGCCTACTTTGCGCGTCGTGCCGGTTCCAGCGAGGCCGGCATTGATCAAACCGTCGTGTTGGTCGCGGTCGATGCTGATGTGCTGGCTCAAGAGCGTGGCGGCCCGGGGCTGTCGCGCGACGATGCCGCTCTCGCGGTCGGCGCCCCATGCGACCCTATTCGATATTGAAGAGGCACAAGATGCCCGTCCCGGCGTTGCACCGCGCAAAGTGGGCGCAGCAGGGGGTAAGCATCGCCTCGCACACCGCCGGATCGAGGTTCGACGCACACCGGTCCTCGATGGCGGCGATGCACGCGCCACGTTGCTCCTGGCAACGCTCGCGGGCTTTCTTCCCGGCTTTGCTGGCGCTGGCGGTCATGGGGGCGGCGAGCGCGCCGGTCAACGCCGCCCCGCCCAGAAGGCGCAGCGATCCGCGCCGGGACGCCATGCCAGCGGCGCGGCGGGTAACGGTGTCGAGCATCGTGTCGTTCATCGTGATCCTCCTCGAAGACGCTTCGTACCGGTCTGCCTCCGCGCGAGCCAGAACTGGGGGCAAGAACGCCGGCGCTCGGCGCCCAGCTACTCAGGGTCCGACGGCACAGAGCCGCATGGGGGCAGACAGACCGTGCCGGTTTCCGGGCAGTCGCCCGCGCAGAGTCCCCCGGCGGTCGGGAGACACGCCGAGCCGGGTGGCAATCCCAGGACTTCGCAATCGGCGTCCTTCTGGCAGTCGACGCAGACCGACGCTCCCAGCTCGGCGCAGAAGTTGCTGTTCGCGGTCGTGCGGATGCAGTAGCAGGTCTCTGAGCCATTGCACTGAGCGAGCGTCGGCGGATTGGAGCAAAGTCCCGGAAACGTCTGATTGCAGGTTCCGGTATCGTGGGCCCGGCACGTCCGCTTGTTCTTCTTCCCCGCGCAGATCCCGGAGCAACACTGGCCGGCGCTCTTGCAGGCGACACCGACATTCAGGCAGCCAAACCCATTCGGCTTTGGCCGCTTCGGCGTCTTGCGCTTCCTTGCTGCTGCCACGTGGGGAAAGCGTGCCACGCCCAGCCCGAGCCCGGCGCTGGCAAGACCGCGCAGGACGTGGCGGCGGGAGGGGAGGCTGGTCAAGGATCGGGTCACGACGCTCGTGCGGTTCTGGTCCACGGTTGCCCTCGCTCATCCCACCACTCGTGCCGCTTGGCGCGACAGGCGCGGCGCCAACCAGCCCATCATCCCGGTGGCGGGCGCGTGGGGCATCCTCAGAACTGTGTAGTTGGGGGGTGTAGACGGGGGTGTATTTCCTGGCGCGGCGGTGATCGATTGACCGGAGGGAGGAGATCGAGGCGCTAGTCGAGCCCGTGCTGATGGACGAAGGCGACAGCCTGCGCCCGCGACTCGATCGTCAGCTTGGCGTAGATGTTGGCGATGTGGCGCGCCACCGTCGTCGGGCTGATGTAGAGCGACTCGGCGACGGCACGGTTCGTGTGTCCGGCGGCAATCAAGCGGAGGACCTCCGCCTCGCGCCTGGTCAGCCCGTGGGGGGTGGATCGCTTGCCGGCCGGGGGAGTCGCGCCGCCCGTGGCGTCGACACGGAGTGCCAACGCTTCGGCGATCGCTTCGCCTGGCGATAGCGCCCGTCCCTGGGTCCACCCCGCGGCAAAGCCGTCCGCGCCCAGGGTCTCGCGCAGTGTGCTCATGATCGGCTCGATATACGCGACATCGGTGGGCGAGCGGCGAAACCCGAGCTCCTCGCGCATGGCGTCCCCCACGCCGAACAACCGGGTCGCCAGTTCCGCCTGACCCGTGACAGCCGCCAGCCGCGCCAGGCTCTCGATGCCGTCGATGACGTTGCCCTGGTTGCCCTGAGCCACGGCCGTGGAGAGGCTTTCATTCAGCAACGCGAGGGCCCGGTCGTAGTCGCCGTGATCGGTCGCGGCCAGGCCAAGACCGTCCAGAATGCCGGGCAGCGGCCAGCCCAGGTCGTGCTCGCGGGCCAGCGCGAGGACTTCCACCATGGTTTGCAGCGCCCCGGCGCTGTCGTGCTGCACGCGTTGCATGTGGGCCAGGTTGTGCAGGGCACGAATCTCCTGCAGCACCGCGCCGACATCTCGCGCCACGGTGATGCATGCGTCGAACCAGACGCGGGCGGCATCAAAATCGCCCTGCTCCGCCGCCTGCGCGCCGAGGTTGTTGAGGGCGAACGCTTCGGCATCGCGGTCGCCGAGGTCTCTGGCCAGGCGCAGGGCCTGTTCGTGGTAGGCGATGGCAGAGGCGAAATCGGACTGGCGCCAGGCCATGGTCCCGGCGCCGGTCAGCGCCGCCAGGCGATCCCTGGCCGGGGCATCCCGTCCCAGCGCCAGCGCTGCTTCCAGCCAGCCGCGAGCTTCACCGTAGTGCATGCGCTCTTCCCAAAACGGCCAGAGTGCCGCGGCGAGGCGGAGTAGACCAGTCCCGTCCTCGCGGTTCACGAGCCAGGTCCACGCGGCACGCAGATTGGGATGCTCCAGTTCCAGGATGGCGAGCCAGTCCGCGGCGTCTGACTCCATGGCGTGAGACGCGGCCCGCTCGGCGACAGCTTGGGTCCAGGCAGCGTGGAGGTCACGAACCGCTGCCTCCTGACCACTGGCGCTCAACCGCTCCAGCCCGAACTCGCGGATCGTCTCCAGCATGCCGTACCGGGGCTCCCCGCCGGCATCGCCCTCGTACTGGATGAGGTTCTTGGCGACAAGGGCGCCGACCCTATCCAGAACCGCCAGGTCGCTCATGGCACAGACCGCGGCGGCGGCCTCAAGGGAAAAGCCCCCCACGAAGACGGCCAACTGCGCGAACACCGTCTGCTCGGCGTGGTCGAGCAGGGCGTAGCTCCAGGCGATGGCGTCATGCATGGTGCGCTGCCGGGCAGGAAGATCGCGCGGGCCGCCGGTCAGCAGCGGCAACTGTCCCACCCCGGGCCGCTTCATCCGCTCCAGCAAGGCGCGCGGCGAGAGGTGCGTCACCCGTGCCGCCGCGAGTTCGATGGCCAGCGGGAGACCATCCACCCGCCGGCAGATGGCCGCCACGTCCGCGGCGTTCTGCGCGCTCAGCACGAAATCGGCCCGCGCCGCACCCGCCCGCATCGCGAAGAGTCTGACGGCAGGAGAGTTCCCGCCACCGTCTGGCAGGGAAAGGGGCGGGACCAGAAACTCCTGCTCGCCGGACACGCCGAGCGCCACCCGGCTGGTGACCAGGATCGTCAGCCCCGGGCAGGCATCCAACAGGGTGGCGACGACTGACGCGGCCGGGAGGAGATGCTCGAGGTTGTCGAGCACGAGGAGCAAGTCGCGCTCGCCAAGCAGGTGGTGGAGGCGAGCGACGGAGAAATCGATTCCGGCGTCCCGCCCCCCCAGCGACTGGAAGATCGCCAGTGCCATCTGCTCCGGGGCGCCGACCGCGGCGAGGGGGACAAACGCCGCCTCAACCCCGAACCCGCTGGCCATCGTCTCCGCGACCGCGATCGCCAGGCGGGTCTTGCCGACGCCGCCGGGACCGGTCAAGGTCAGCAGTCGCACCTCGTTGCGAGCGAGGAGCGCCTGGACGGCGGCCAACTCGCGCTCCCGCCCTACCAGCGGTGTGCGCGGCGCTGGCAGCGGTGCCGCCGCGAGATCGGCGCCGCGCAAGGGGATGGCGACCACCGCCGGGGTGACGCTCCTGGGTGCGGTTGGGTGAGAGGCCATGACGGGCGCCTTGTAGCACCACCACGACCTCGCTGGCAAGGAAGGCAGCGCGAGTCATACCGCAGGCGAGCGCTCCCGGCCCTGACCTACCAGTCGGCAGCGAGGTCGCCGACGTCAACGGCCGACCAGTGTGCAGGCGCCACCGCCATACCGATTCGCCGCAAGCGGCCTCGATAGAACACGAGCGGGGCTGTTTCGGCACGCCGGTGGAGGTCGAGGACTTCTCCGATGTAGCACTGGTGGTCACCGGTGGGCAGGGACTGAGTCACAGCGCACTCGGCCCAGGCGATCGCCGCCGGCAGGATCGGCGGCGACGGAAACGGGCGCGGGAAAAGGACATCCGAAAGCGCGGCCCAGCCCTGCTCGCGATCGGGGAGAGCGAAGCGGCGGGCGAGACCGGGGTCGGTCTCGCCCAGAATGTTGACGGTGAACCGCCCGCAGCGGTCAAGCACGGCCGCCATGCGCGAGCCGGTGCGGAAGAAGACCGCCAGCAGCGGTGGCTCCCAGGATGCCACCACCACCGAGCCGGCCGTGGTGGCGACGGGTTCGCCCTCAACCAGGGCCACGACAACCGAGACCCCGGTGGCCAGGCGCCCGGCGAGACCGCGAAATTCGGTCGGTGGCAGGGTGGCGTGAGGCACGCACTCACCCCCCTGCCCCACCGCCCGCGGAGCACCCGGGCCGTCGAGCCGGGAGTGGGCGGACGCGAGGCGCCGCGGGGCCGCTTCCGCCCACTTGTCGTTTCACGCCCCTACCAGACCGTATCCGCGGGCACGCCGAGGGCCAGGCGGCCGGCGTAGAGCAGGGTGCGCTCCGGGTTCATGGGGTGGAAGAGACCGGCGCGGACGTCGCGATAGGCCTGTTCCAGCGGCGAGGTCTTGAAGTAGGCGCTACCCCCCACCGTTTGCATGGCCAGATCGACCACCTCCTGGGCCTCGGTCACCACATGGCGCTTGGCGATCATGACGGCTTCCAGGGCGCGGTCATCCGGCGCGTACGCATCGCCGAGCTCTTCCAGGGCCCCCAGCAGCGACCACCAGAGCGTTCGCAGCTTGGCGTCCATCAGACCGACGGCGCGCTGCACGGTCGGGTCGTCGGCCAGCGCGTTGCCATCCCCCGCGGAGCGGCGGCCAATGACACGCACCGCTTCGTCGCGGGCGGCGGCGGCGATACCGGCGTAGACGGCGGCCACCGGAGGGGCGAAGTGGACTCCCGCCGTGCGCAGCGCCGGATCGACCTTGCCCCAGGGCCTCCGGGCCGCGACCTGGGTCTCGGCGATCTTGACGTCCTCCAACAGGACATCGTTGCTGCCGGTGGCGCGCATGCCCATGGTGTCCCAGTTGTCGAGGATGGTGATGCCCGGGGAGGACATCGGGATTCCGGCCAGGAGCACGACCGGGCCTTCCGCCGGATCGTCGTAGACCGCCATCGTGGTCAGCGCGCCCGCGACCGGGGCCTGACTGCAAAAGACCTTGCGTCCGCTGATGCGGTAGCCGCCGTTCTCCTTGACCGCCTTGCCACTCGGCCAGATGCCATCCGAGCCGCCGCTGGTCATGAGGACGATGCCCTCGCTGGCCACGCGGCGCAGCAGCGCCTCCGCACCGGGGGCGCCACGCTTCCAGCGGAAGACGTTGGCCAGCACCAGGTAGTGGTGCATGTTGACCGCCAGCGCGGTGGCGGCGCAGGAGCGGGCCAGCTCCGCTTGGGCAAAGCAGACCTGGCGCATGGTCGCGCCGAGCCCACCCAACTCCTCCGGCACGGCCAGGCGCAGGTAGCCGGATTCGCGCATGCGGTCGAAGTTCTCGAAGACGAACGTGTTGTCCCGGTCGTGCTCGGCGGCGCGAGGCGCGAATTCCGCGCCCAGCTCGGCCGCCATGGGGACGAAGACGTCGTCGTCCGCGTGGACCGGCCGAGGACGCCAGCCCGGAGCCAATTCGGTCATCGTGCGTTCTGCAACTACCATGGTTCCCTCACCTCTCCTGTGCTGCGGCCGGCCACACGCCGTGCCGGGGTCCGGTGAGGCGCTTGGCCGCATGTCGCCCGGACCCACCATCCACTCTAGCGGGCGCTATCATGCGTTCAAGTCTGATTTTCGAACCGGGTGCCGATAACCCGTGGGGGGTGTTGCCATGCGCGGATACGGCCAGTTCTGCCCCGTCGCCATCGCCTCGGAAATTTTTGCGGAGCGCTGGACACCGCTGGTTGTGCGCGAACTGTTCTGCGGCAGTCGCCGCTTCAACGAGCTGGTTCTTGGGCTGCCGCGCATCCCCCGCTCGGTGCTGGTGCAGCGGCTGCGTTCGCTGGAAACCGCGGGCGTGGTCGAGCGCCGGGTCGATGCCTCGGGGCGCGGCGTGGAGTATCACCTGACGCCGGCCGGAATCGAGTTGGGCGAGGTGGTGGTGCGGCTCGGCGATTGGGGACAGCGCTGGGCAGACACCCCGGTTGGACCGAAGAACCTCGATCCCGATCTGCTCATCTGGGACATCCACCGCCGGCTGGACGACGCGCGCATGCCGGAGCGGCGCGTGGTTGTGCAGATCGATCTGACAGGCGCCAACGTCAAGAGCTACTGGCTGATCCTGGAGCGGCCGGAGGCATCCGTCTGCTGGACCGATCCCGGGTTCGAGCCCGATCTGCTGGTGGAGGCCGATTCGGTGGCGTTGCATCGGGTGTGGGTCGGTCAACTCGGGATGGAACAGGCGCTGCGGGAGGGGCTCATCGAGGTCAATGGCCCGGACGAGCTATGCCGGGCGTTTCCCGGCCTGCTGAAGTTGAGTCTGTTTGTGGAGCGGGAACGGGGACTGGAGCGGATGGTGACGTAATGGCGTCGTGCCCGGAGATGCGCGAACCCGGATCGACGGACCAGACTTCGGCGGATTCCGGCGTCAAGATCAATCCTCCTTCGAGCAGGAGCCGAGTCAGGTCATGGCGCGATTCTTGCGCGGCATCGACGTGACACTGAGAGGCCGACCGATCGATGACTGCGTCCGAGGCGGTTGAGCGCGGCCGAGCGGCCTTCGCGCGCTGGGCCTGGGGCGATGCGTATAGGCAGCTCTCGGTCGCCGATCGCGAAGCGCCGCTTGATCCTGAGGATCTCGAGCAGCTCGCGATCGCTGCCCACCTGATCGGCAGGGAGACCGAAAGCGCCGAGATCTGGACCCGCGCCTACCAGGAGTTTCTCGACCGGGACAACGTGACGCGAGCTGCCCGCTGTGCGTTCTGGCTCGCCTTCGGCCTGCTGATCCAGCAGGGCGAGCTCGCCCGCAGCAGCGGCTGGCTCGCCCGCGCCCGGCGCGTGCTCGACGAGGTCCAGCACGACTGCGCGGAGCAGGGGTATCTGCTGGTGCTGGTTGCACTTCAGCACCGCGGCGAGGGCGACTACGTGGCCGCGTTTGCGGCCGCCGACCAGGCTACCGCGATCGGGGTGCGCTTCAGGGACCGGGATCTGATCGCGTTCGGCCGGCTCAGCCAGGGCCAGGCGCTGATTTCCCTCGGCGATACCGCTCGGGGCGTGACGTTGCTCGACGAGCTGATGGTCGCCGTCACGGCCGGGGAGCTGTCGCCGCCGGCCGCGGGCATCGTTTATTGCGCCGTGATCGAGGCCTGTCAGAAGATTTTCGACCTGCGGCGGGCGGGGGAATGGACCGTGGCGCTGAGTCGCTGGTGCGCGTCTCAGCCCGACCTCGTACCCTACCAGGGGCAGTGCCTCGTCCATCGCGCCGAGATCATGCAGCTGCAGGGCACTTGGCAGGATGCCTTGATCGAAGCGCAACGCGCGAGTGAACGGCTCGCCCAGGGCGGAGGCCGGCCCTGGGTCGGGTCGGCCTTCTACTTGCAGGGCGAGCTCCATCGGCTGCGCGGCGAGTTCGCCGCAGCGGAGGATGCGTACCGCCAAGCCAGCCGCTGGGGCCGCGAGCCGGAGCCGGGCTTCGCGCTGCTGCGACTGGCCCAGGGGCGACCCGATGCCGCGGCTAGCGCGATCCAGCGCGCGGTCGATGAGGCGCCGGACTCAATGGCCCGGTCCCGGCTGCTTGGCGCATACGTCGAGGTCATGCTCGCCATCGGCGATACCCGCGCGGCGCGCCTCGCCGCCGACGAACTGTCGCAGATCGCCGACGAATCCGGCGCACCGCTCATGCTCGCGACCGCCAGCCACGCCACGGGGGCCATCCACCTGGCCGCGGGCGACTTCCGCGCCGCGCTCACCGCGCTGCGCCGTGCATGGACCGCCTGGCAGGAGCTGGAGGCGCCGTATGAAGCGGCACGCCTACGGGTGCTCGTCGGGCTCGCCTGCCGGGCGCTCGGGGACGAGGAGTCCGCGGCTATGGAACTCGACGCGGCTGGCTGGGTTTTCCGCCAGCTCAGCGCCGCGCCCGATCTGGCCCGGGTCGAGGCGCTGTCCGGGCAGACGACCGCTTCTGCCGGCGGGCTAACCGCGCGCGAGCTCGAGATTCTTCGCCTGGTGGCAGCCGGCAACACCAACCGAGAGATCGCGGCGACATTGTTCATCAGCGATCACACGGTCCGCCGCCATCTCCAGAACATCTTCGCCAAGCTCGGCGTGCCGTCGCGCGCGGCCGCCACCGCGTTCGCCTTCACGCACGATCTGATCTAACCCACCGCGTGGTACGAACGGACCATCCTCTTCCCACCGCGGGTTGGTACGGGTGTGCGATGCCAGACCCGCTGGTCGTCGATACCATCGTGACCGTGCGAGCAAGCGCTGCGAATGCAGCCGGATTTTCGCCACGGTCAGGATGGTTGGTTGGGGCCGGGCTGGGTCCCACCGACGAGGTAGGACACTGAAATGGCCACAGACCAAACAGACCAATACGACGCGATCATCGTGGGCGCGCGCTGCGCCGGGTCGCCGACGGCGATGCTCCTGGCGCGCAAGGGCTACAAGGTACTCGTCGTCGACAAGGCGACCTTTCCCAGCGACACGATCTCGACACATCTCATCCACCCGCCGGGCATAGCGGCGCTGAAGCGCTGGAACCTGCTCGACCGAATTCTGGCGACGGGGTGTCCACCAATCGACACGTATGCATTCGACTTCGGACCATTCACGATATCCGGCGCCCCCGGGACCGCCAACTTCCCTGTCGCGTACGGCCCCCAGCGGACCGTGCTGGACAAACTCCTCGTGGACGCAGCATCCGAGGCGGGAGCCGAGGTTCGGGAAGGGTTCACCGCCGAGGACATCGTCATCGACGATGGTCGCGTCACCGGCATCCGCGGCCACGACAAGGGCGGCGCGACCGTCACCGAGCGCGGCCGGGTGGTCATCGGGGCTGACGGACGGCACTCGATGGTCGCGAAGGCCACGCGCGCCGAGCAGTACAACGAGAAGCCGCGGCTTCAGGTGAGTTACTACGCCTACTGGAGCGGGCTGCCGATGAACGGCCGCTTCGAGACCAGCATCCGCCCGGGCCGGGCCTTCGCGGCATGGCCCACGAACGACGACCTCACGCTCGTGATCGCCGGCTGGCAATTCGCGAAGTTCGAGGAGAACAGGAAGGACATCGAAGGCAACGTCCTCGAGACGGTCGCACTGGCGCCGCCCTTCGCCGACCGGCTCCGCGCCGCCACCCGCGAAGCGCGCTTCGTTGGCGCGGCCGTGCCAAACTACTTCCGCAAGCCCTACGGACCCGGCTGGGCGCTGGTCGGAGATGCCGGTTACAACAAGGACTTCATCACGGCTCACGGGATCCACGATGCCTTCCGGGATGCCGAACTGTGCGTCACCGCGCTGGACGAGTCGTTCTCCGGCGCTCGCCCCTTCGACGTCGCGATGCGTGACTACCAGGCCGCTCGCGACGAGCACGTGCTGCCGATGTACGAATTCACCTGCCAGCTCGCGATGCTGGAGCCTCCGCCGCCCGAGATGCAGCACCTTCTGGCGGCGATGCATGGCAATCAGGAAGCGATGGACGGGTTCGCCCGGACGATAGCCGGCGTAACGTCGCCAGCCGAGTTTTTCTCTGCTGAGAACGTCGCGCGCATCGTAGCTGTCGCGGCCTGACACGCCGTCGAGGACAGGTTCCCGGCCGACGCACCACCCTAATTCGCCAGCCTCCGGTGCCCACCTGCTAGTGCCTGGTCAGGGGACGGCCTGGACCATGGCGCCGCGACGCGTCGTCGGCCGCGCGCCCCGAGCCCCCAGAAGTTCCCGAAGTTCCCGAAGTTCGCCGCGCCCCAGCCGCTCCCCTGATCCAGCACAAGGGCAGTTCGCGCGGCCTCAGCGGTCGGCGAGGGCGAGCCGGGCCCCGAGGGCGACGAAGGCGCCGGCGAAGGCGCGGCGCAACCACGTCAGCACCCGCGGCCGCGAGGCAATCTGCCCGCGCAGCGCGGCGGCGAGCAGCCCGTACACGACAAAGATCACGAGCGTGAGCAGCATGAACACGGCGCTGAGTCCGGCCATACGCGAGACGGCGTTCGCGTCGGAGGCGGGCACGAACTGCGGCAGGAACGCGAGGAAGAAGATCGACAGCTTCGGGTTGAGCACGTTAGCCAGGATGGCGGACCAGATCACCTGCAGGGTGGATCGGGCGTCGGGGTCCGATTCGATCGAGAACGTGCCCCCGTCTCGCAGGGTCTGCCAGGCCATGTAGAGCAGATAGACCACGCCCAGGATCTTGATGGTCTGGAAGGCGACGGCGCTGGCGTGCAGGACAGCGGCCAGCCCGACGATGGCCGCGGCCATGTGCGGCACGATGCCGAGGGTGCAGCCGACCGCGGCGATGACCGCGGCGCGGCTCCCCCGCGAAAGCCCGGCCGCCAACGTCAGGATCACGCCGGTGCCGGGGGTGGCAACGATGACCAACGACGTGATCAAAAACTCGATGCTCACGGCGTGTCTCCAGGAGATGCGAAGCGATCTCGCACACGTGCGACTGCCGAGTCCACCCACCTTGCCGCCCGGCGTCGTTTGGCCGATGACCCTCTCCTCTCCCGACGCCAGCTTCGGCCGGGAGTTCCCTCAGCCCAGGCGATGCGCTGTAAGCGGGCGCACCTCGGCGATGCGGTCGAAATCCCCATCGACGTGCAGGACGCCCAGGTCGTGGGCGAGCGCGGTCTCGGCGATGAGCAGGTCGGGGATGGGGAGGCGATGCCACATCCCGTGGTGGTGGGCGAGGTCGCGCTGGAGCCGCAACGCTCGTTCGAAGATATCCGGCGGGGCGGCAACAATCTCGTAGCTGTCGTGAAGGTCGTCGCGCTGCGCGTCGTAGTCCCGCGCCGACACGGTGGAATAGAGTTGTTCGAGTTCACCGACCGGGCAGACGTACAGCGCGCCGGCGTATTCGGTCAACTGTCGCCCGACGACCGGATCATTTTTTCGCACCGCGGCGCTCTTGTCGAGCACCCAGCCGCTTACCGCCACATCTCGTCCGAGGCCAGCACATCAAGATCGACGTGCTCGCCAAGCGTCTCAAGGTACTCGAGCTGGCGGGCGGCTCGCTCCTCGAACTCGTTCTCAGCCTGCTCGGCGGCGCGGCGCAGGGCCTCTTCGACCGTGGCGCGGGTCGTGGGGAGGGCGAGGGCTCGCTTGGCCCGGTCAAGGAGTTGCTCGTCGATTTCGATGGTCGTCCGTTTGATCATAGGTACATACTACACGAGGTTCGCGTACATATCTATGGCTGCATCGCCGCTCGTCTCACCGGCTCGGCTCGCGCGTCCCCTCCGCTTTCGCCAACGCCTCCCGCGCCAGCGCCTCGTCGACTGCCATCTGGCCGACGAACTCATTCAGCGACTCGAACCGCTCGTCCGGGCGCAGGCGCTCAAGCATCTCGGTCAAGGACGTGTTCCCGGAGAGCCCGTCAGCCGGGGTCTGTATCCATTTCGCCACTGCCCCGTATACCACTCCGAACGCGTTCGTTCTAAAGCCAATCAGAAGATCCAACTCGGGCCACATTCGTCACGTCCTGGCCTGGGTGAACGGGATCGGCCTGTCCGCAGGAGGCTCCCAGTTTGGGGAAGCCAGCAATGTTGACCGACGCGTGCCGTGTGCGCCCGCGTCTGCCACGCGAAAGGAGCATCCGTCATGGTATCGGCCAATTCTCGACCGTCCGCGTCGTTGCTACCGTTTTCGCGCCGCGCCCTGATCGGCTCCGGTCTGGCCGCGGCGGCGCTGACGCCGCTCGGGTCCGCTCGACTGACCGCCGCGGTCACCGGCGCCGCGGCGGCGCCCGCGCGTGGCGCCTGGCAGGATGACGCCACGGACCCAACGACCTGGCGCACCTGGGTGCTCGCCTCGGCCGATGAGCTGCGCCCAGCCGCCCCGCTCGATCCGACCCCGGCGGAGATCGACGAGGTGCTCGGCTTCCAGGCCGACCGGAGCGACGAGGCAATCGCGACGATCCGGCACTGGACAAGCCGACCGGCGGTCCTCCCCTGGACCGAGGCCGGCACCGCCGCCCTCGATGAGTTCTTCTCGCCGATTCGCCAGTATCGGGCCAATGGGCTGTTGCAGGCCGCGATGTACGACGCCGTGATCGCCGCCTACGACGCCCAGGATGCCTACCAGCGCCCGACGCCGGCCACCTTCGACGACCGCATTACTCCGCTCGACGGCGTCGTCGCGGATCGCCCGTCCTTTCCGTCGGCGGACGCGGCGGTCGCGGGGGCCGCGGCGGCGGTCCTGGCCGGTCTCCTCCCCGACGCCGCCCCGGGCCGGTTCACGGACCTGGCCGACGAAGCTGCGACCACGCTCCTCCAGGCCGGCGTCGCATTTCGAAGCGATGTCGACGCCGGGTTGGTCCTCGGCCAGGCAATCGGCGAGCGCGCCCTCGAGCTGGCAGCGGACGACCAGCCGGCATCGGCGTGGGACGGCAGCGCCCGGCTGACCGGACCTGGCTTCTGGGAACCGACCGCGCCCGACTTCGTCGACCCACCGCAGGAGCCGCTGGCCCCCACCTGGCGCTGCTGGGCGCTGACCAGTGGCGACCAGTTCCGCCCTGCTCCGCCGCCCGCCTTCGGCTCGCCCGGGTATCAGAGCCAACTTGGCGCCGTGCGCGAAGCCGTGAATGGACGCACCTTCGAGCAGGCGCGGGCGGCCAACTTCTGGCAAAGCGGTCCCGCCTCCACCGTATGGGACGGTTTCGCCATCGACCTGATCAGCCGCTACGGGCTCGATCTGCCCCACGCCGCGCAGGTCCTGGCGATGACCGGGATTGCGATCGCCGACGCCGAGGTTGCCGCCTGGGACGGCAAGTACGCCTACTGGACGGCGCGGCCGATCACCGTCGATCCGGACCTGGATCTGCTGTTCGATACCCCGCCCTTCCCCTCCTATCCCTCGGCCCACGCCACCGTCTCCAACGCGGCGGCGGTGGTCCTGGCGCACCTGTTCCCGAACGACGAGCTCAACCTGCTTGCCCTCGGCGCGGAGGCGGCCGCCTCGCGGGCGTGGGCCGGCATCCATTTCCCGATCGACAACGACGCCGGGCAGACCCTCGGGCGATCGGTCGGCTACATGGTGACCGAGGCCGCACGGTCGGACGGGGCCGAGCAATAGCCCAACGTCTTCCAAACGGATCAGCCGCGCGGGATCGGAACTGTCGCGAGACGACCCCGATCCCGCGTTGTTCTCTCCGCCGCGACGTCTGGCACATAAGCAACAGAGGCCCGGATGAACGTGCTTGCAACTGTTACGTTGGTCACCGCTAGCACCGCGGCGGCACTGGGACTTGGCGCCGTTACTGTGAGTTTGATGCCTCCTCCAGGAGGCGCCCACGATGCCGCAAGGACCTGGGCGCCCACGGTCGGAGCCGGAGGGGCTGCGTCGGCGACATGGTCGCGGAACTCGGGCCACGATCGCGCTCCGCTCACGACGATGTCTTGGGACCGGGAAAGCGAGCCTGTCCGGGCAGTGCTTCCTCGCGACAGCGCAACCGGCCAGTCGGCCTCGTTCCTCTATCCAACGATTAACGTTACGTTGGAGGGCAGTGCGAACGACCACATCGACATGATCTCGGAGTCGCCACTCTATCCAAAGATTGGCGTTGCGTTGTGGGACCGGATCCGGGTCAGCTCGCCAAAGGACCGGCGGGCCTTCCTGGTGGGGACCACCATCCAGGTCCATGCGCCAGCGGCCGCCGCAACACCGGGGCTGCGGTCCGCACTCCCGCACGGCGTGGACTAGGTCGGCGGCCGTTCTTGGTTGCCCACGGTTCCGATTACGCCGCTTACCGGCCCCACCATCTTGTTGGCCAGATGATCTTTGTGGACCTGATCAGGCTTGATCAGGCGCCCGAAGCAGGACCTGTATCCTTTTCGCGGCTTTTCCGTACACCACTATTGAACGCGTTTGAACGCGTTCGCGGAAGCGGGACTGGAAAGAGTGAGATGCGCCCCACAGCCAGTTCTCCGCCCACACGGGAGACCCGAGGGCTCGCCGACATCCACGTTCCTATCGACAACGAGATGAGGGCGCTCGGTGGCGGCATGATCGGCCGCCTGGTCGTGGCCCGTGCGCGGGAGGATAGCATCGTAATACGCGCGTACAAGACCGGTCTGTGGGTGCCAGCGCCGCGGACGGTTCTCAGGAGATGATGCCAAGGGAGACCATCCGGCAGGACCTATCCGCGTATCGTCGAGACGAACAACGTACCCAGGAGGACGACGATGTCACCCGACCGATCACTCAGCACGAAGGCCCCCATCAGTCGTCGCACCGCATTGCGAGCCGGAGTGGCTGCCAGCGCCGCGGGAGTGGGGATGACGGTCGCCGCCACCGGCCCCGTCCGTGCGACGCAAGACGCCGCGGGGATGCAGAGCGAGAACCTCGAGGTCGTCTTCACGCCCTCCGACCCGGTCACCATCACCCTGGCTGGCGGTGGGCCGCCGCAACGGGGCGATTACTTCTATGTCGACGGACCCATCTACGCCGCCGACGACGTCAACGGCACGCAGATTGGGATGTACCACTGCTTTGGCGCCTGGACCTTCGCCGCCGATGCCACCGACGCGCCCTATCATGCGCCTCACCACCGTCCAGTTTCTGATGGATGAGGGGTCGATCATGGGTCTCATCAACGAGCTTGGTCTCGATGATGGCGCCCGTAACGTGGGGGCGGTCCAAGGGGGAACCGGGCGCTATACGGGTGCCCTGGGGACCTTCCAACAGCTCCCGGGGCCAAGCGCAGCAGAAGGAACGATGGCCACGCCCGGCCCCGGCACGCCAGCAGCCGGGCAGAACGTGGTGCGGGCGGTCTTCGCGCTCATGCTGCCGCACGTCAGTTAGGAGGGAACCGATGGGCACTCCGATGCCGGTGGAACTCTCCCGTCGGGGAACGCTCAAACTCGGCGTGGCCGTGGCCGGGGGACTGGCGGGAGGATCGACGCTTGCCAGGGGGCGTACGGCCGCCCAGGAGGAGAAACTGACCGCCTCCGGCGGCGGGGTCAATCTCAAGCTCATGCCGGATGTCGAAGGTGCAGCCGACGGTGCCGCTGCGGGAGTCGTTCAATTTCGACGCCCACTACGCGCAGTGCATCATCGAAGACAACCCAGATCCATTCTCCATGGACACCTTCACCATGGGCAAAGTGGTCATCGAGGCGCACAGCTTCTTCATGGGCATGTACGCCAACGAGATCAGCCTCGTCAGCATCCGTGATCTCGGAGATGGCAGACGGGTCGCGAAGCTGACGGGTGCCCTGGGGTGCGCCACCGAGGCCGGTACCGCGAGCGGACGAGTGGGGTCGCGGGAGGCGAAGGAACCGGCATTTTTCGAGATCGAGGCTACCGATGGCGGGCATGGCGGTGGCGCGGCGCGCGACACCTTCGTCTTCACCGTCTTCTTCGATCCGGAGCGGGCGCCGCTCAACCACGCCATCTTCGGTCCCGAACCCGGCCTTCACGGGCGAGATGATCGCCGGGGAGATCACCATCGCTAGCCCGGCCGTCTTGCCGCTGATCGCGGGGACACCGTCGCCGTAACTGGGTGATTGGCGTGTCCCTGGTTATTGGAAGCTGTATCAGCATTCCTTTGATACCGCTCCGGTCCTGCCGCGACCTGGCTCCATCGCCGATCGGACACCGCCTCTTTCCCATTCATCATGAAGACGAGAGAATCACCGTGACCGCGTCAGTCACGCGAGAGGAGCGTCCATCATGTCAGCGACCGATCCTCGGCTCCCCGCGTCCCCGCTTCCCTTCTCGCGGCGGACCCTCGTTGGCTCCGGCCTGGCCGCGGCGACGACGTGGCGCATGGGCGCGGCGCCCGCGCTCGGCGCTCAGCAGGAGGCATCCTCCGACCCGACAACGTGGCGCACCTGGCTGCTTGCCTCTGCCGATGCGCTTCGTCCGGCTGCCGCGCCCGAACCGACCGCCGCGGAGCGGGACGAATTGCTCGACTACCAGGCCGCGCGCACCGCCGAGGCACTGGCCGTGGTCGATCACTGGGACGACCAGACGGTTATCCTCCCCTGGACGAACCTCGCCCTCGACCTGATCCGGCTGCACCAGCCGAGTCCCGTCCGCGCCGGCCGCTCCCTGGCGCTGCTCCACGTCGCGCTCTCAGACACGCTGGTGGCCACCCGTGATGCCCAGGCGGCGTATCCGCGCCCGGCCCCGGCGATGATGGAAAAGTCAATCATCCCGCTGGGGCGCAGTCCCGGTGGCCTCTCCTCGTTCCCCTCCGAGCATGCCGCGGTCGCGGCCACGGCGGCCACGGTACTGGCATTCCTCTTCCCCAAGGAGCCAGCGGATGGCCTCGCCGCGCTGGCGGAAGAGGCTGCTGCCTCACGCCTCCTGGCCGGCCGCGCGTACCGCGAAGATATCGAGGCCGGGCAAATCATCGGCCGCGCGGTCGGCGCCCGCGCCGTCGCCTGGGGCAAGGCGGATGGGTCGGCTGCCATGTGGGATGGCGCCGGCCGGCTATCAGACCCCGGCGCGTGGCAGCCGACGCCTCCCGGCTACGTGCAGCGGCCGCTGGAGCCGCTGGCTGGTACGTGGCGGACGTGGGTGCTGGCGAGCGGAGACCAGTACCGGCCGGCGCCACCACCGTCATACCGCTCCCCCGCCTGGCAGGCCGAGCTGGCGGCGGTGCAGGAAGCCGTCGCGCGGCGCACGCCCGCGCACGAGGACGCCATCCACTTCTGGGCCGGCGGGCCGGGGACGGTGACTCCGGCCGGGTTGTGGATCGAGATCGCCCGCGACCTGATCGTCCGCGACGGACTGGATGGCCCGCACGCGGCGCGGGTCCTGGCGCTGACGAGCGTGGCCATGGCCGACGCCTTCATCTGCTGCTGGGACGCCAAGTACACCTACTGGACCGCTCGGCCCATCAGCGCCGAGCCAGACCTCGCCGTCCTCATCCCGACGCCGCCGTTCCCCTCGTTTACATCGGGTCATTCGACCATCTCGGCCGCGGCGGCGACGGTCCTGGGGCATCTCTTCCCCGCGGACGAGGCCACGCTCCGCGATCGAGCCGACGAGGCGAAGAACTCGCGGCTGTGGGCCGGGATCCACTTCCCGATCGATAACGAGATGGGCGCGCTCGGCGGCGGCATGATCGGCCGCCTGGTCGTCGCTCGCGCTCGCTCCGACGGCGCCGAGTATGCGTGATTCTGTATCCTTTTCGCGGCTGTCCCGTATACCATTTCGACCGCACGAGTCGTGCAGCGGATCAGAGAAGGCGCCATGCGAACCACACCGAGTTCGCCGCCATCACAGGGCTCCCCAGGGGTCGCCGGCGTCCTGGACGAGGACGCCCGGGTGGTCGCGCTGGCGAAGCGCGATCCCCGCGCCTTCGCCCCGCTCTACGATCGCTACTTCGACCCGGTCTACCGCTACTGCTACCGGCGGCTGGGTGATCGCGAGGCGGCGGCCGACGCGACGGCGCAGGTCTTCGCCAAGGCGTTGGCGGCGCTGCCCCGTTACCGCGAGGATGCCCCGTCGTTCCGCTCCTGGCTGTTCGCCATCGCTCACAATGTAATCACGGACGACCTGCGGGCGCGCCGCCCGGTCGCGCCGATGGACGCGGCGGCGCATGTGGCGGCAACTGGCCCCTCCCCGGAGGACCTGGTCCTGACCGATGAGGCGGGCAGCACGGTGCGAGCGCTGTTGGCCATGCTGCCGCCAGATCAGCGCCAGATTCTGGAGCTGCGCCTGGCAGGGCTCACCGGACCAGAGATCGCCGCGGCCTTGGGCCGCAGCCTCGGCGCCGTCAAGATCGCCCAGGTGCGGGCCTTTGCCAGGCTGCGGGCGACGTTGCAGCCTGTCGGCGCGGCGGCAAGGGAGGAGGGCGAGCGATGAGCCCCGACCGTGGCGCCGCCGACCGCCTCACCAATCACCTCGATGCCGTCGTGAGTGGCGACGTCACACGGTCGCATGACCTCGACCCAGCCATCGGCACGACCGTCGAGCGCTTCTTTGCCACCGACGACGCGCCAGGACCTCCCCCCGGTCTCGCCCGGCACATCTGGGAAGAGCTCATGGATCACACCGCATCCGTGGAGCTCGGCCCGCCCATCCCGATTTCACGGCCGGCCCCAAACGGCCACCTCCCATTCAGTACTCGGCACACCGCTCCGCCAACCCGCGGACCGTCGGCGTTGACGTACCTGGCGACCGCGGCGCTGGTGTTGCTGAGTCTCATTGGCGGCTTCGTGGCGATCCGCGGATCGCTGCACCTGCTGGGCCCAGAAAATCCAGCCGTCGTCATCCCTGCCATCGACGACACGCCTGGACGCGTGCTTCCCGCAGGCGTTATTGCGGACGACATCCTCTTGCGGAGGACGATGGAGCCGATGCCGTCGTCAGAGGGACCGCCTCAGATCTCGCTGAACCGCTACCGGCTCGCGCCGGGAGCCGTGCAACCTGCCGGCGCTCAGGCGGACACCGGTGTGGGTCCCGACCTCTTTACCGTCGAGTCAGGTCAGATCACCGTGGAGGCCGATGGGTCCGTCTTTCTCACCCGAGCGGCGAATGCGGCGACGGCGCCGAGTCCCGTGCCGGCGGGAACCGCCACCGTTCTCGACGTGGGTGATCAGCTCTACGCGCCAGGCGGCGTGAGCCTCCGCCGCCACAACGACGGTTCCACGGAAGCAGTCATCCTGGATCTCTCAATCGGCACCATCGGGAACCAATGGCGCGTCACAATTCCAGGAGGCGCGACCTATGACACCGGCTTTCCCTCCTTCAAGCCGCTGACCACAAATCCCGCTCTGCCCGCCGAGGCGACCGTGCGCCGGATGACGCTGGCGCCCGGCGCCGAGCTATCCGTCCGCGATCTGCCTGGGTTGGAGATGGTGTACGTTGAAGCCGGCGTTCTCGACCTGGTGTATTCCAAGGCGCAGACGCCCTTGACCCCAGAACAAGCCTTCACGATGCGCGCCGGGAGTGGGACGGACACCTTCGGCCGCACACCAGACCGGGCGGTGCTGGCCAATCGCGGCGCCGAGCCCGTGGTGATCCTCACCGCCTCTGTCATGCCAAACAGCGCCGGAGCGCCAACCCCGCAGGCGCCGGTGTCCGACGGGTGGGGAACCGGAGACCAAAACCCCTAGTGAGCGGTGATGTGAGACGGGCAAGACGCGCTTTGATAGCAGGGAGGAAGACGGTGTCAGACGATCGAACGACCAGCACGAACATGCCCATCAGCCGTCGTACCGCGCTGCGGGCCGGGGCCGCGGTCGGCGCCGCAGGGGTGAGCATGACCACGGGAGCCGCCGGACCCGTACGCGCCGGCCAGGACGCCTCGCCCGCCGGGATGCGAAGGGAGCAGTTCGAGGTCGATTGGGCACCCGTCGATCCCGTCTCGATCACCCGGGCCGGCGGCGGCCCACCCCAGCGTGGAGATCACTTCTACGTCGACGGGCCCATCTACGCCGCCGGCGACGTCAATGGCGCGCAGATTGGCACCTATCAGTGCTTCGGCGCCTGGACCGCCGCCGCCGATGACGTCGACGCAACGTTCCAGCGGCTCACCTCGGTCCAATTCCTGTTCGATGACGGGTCGATTGTGGGGATGATCAATGAGGCTGGCACGGGCTCCGCCATCGGCGCCGTG
This sequence comes from uncultured Chloroflexia bacterium, assembly GCA_963762985.1. GTDB lineage: Bacteria > Chloroflexota > Chloroflexia > Thermomicrobiales > UBA6265 > JACCXM01. Next base: position 136,751 of record CAVXMK010000013.1, on the reverse strand, counting down.
CAAGGCGGGACCGGCCGGTTCCTGGGAGCCAGCGGCACATTCGATCAGCGCGGCCTGAACCCCCCGGGACCCGACCCCAGCCCTGGCGCCCCCGGCACGCCGGGCCTAGGTCAATACGTGTTGCGGACGACCTTCGATCTCATCCTGCCTGAGGGCATCTAGGAGGCGATCCATGCGGGCTTTGGCAGAAGCGCTCTCTCGCCGCCTGGCCCTTCGCCGTGGCCTGGCCGCGGCCGTCGCCCTGGCCGCGGCGTCGCCGCTGTCGAGAGGGGTCAGTGCCGCACAAGGTGAGGCGATGACCGCTTCTGGAGGTGGGATCAACCTGAAGCTCATGCCAGATGCCGAGGGCACCCCGACAGTACCGCTGCGCGAGTCGTTCAGTTTCGACGCCCACTACGCCCAGTGCATCATCGAGGACAATCCCGCTCCCTTCGCCATGGACACCTACAGCATGGGCAAGGCGGTCATCGAGGCGCACAGCTTCTTCATGGCGATGTACGCCAACGAGATCAGTCTGGTCAGCATCCGGGATGCGGGCGACGGCACGCGCGTCGCGAAACTGACCGGAGCCCTGGGGTGCGCCACGGAAGCCGGCACGGCGACGGGACGGATCGGATCGCGGACCACCGAGGAACCCGCGTTCTTCGACATCGAGGCCGTTGATGGTGGTCACGGAGGCGGCGCGGCGCGGGATGCCTTCGCCTTCACGGTCTACTTCGATCCGGAGCGGGCGCCGCTCAACCACGCGATCTTCGGCCCGAACCCGACGTTCACCGGGGAAATGATCGCCGGTGAAATCACCATCGCCGCCCCGACCGAGTTGCCCCTGATCTTGGGCACGCCAACACCGTAGCGCCACCCTGGATTCCACGTTTCCATTGACCTCGGTACGGGCCTGACTCCACACTACGGACAGGTTCTGAACATGTGGCCGTTGCTGAAGGTCGGTCATGGTTGCGTCGGCGTCGTTGTCCCTGGCTGGATCGGTTCCCATCGCGCGCACTCGGCTCATCGGGAGGGAGACCGAGAGCGCGGTGGCGCGGGCGCTGCTCCTCGACGAGTCGGTCCCGCTGTTGACCCTGACCGGTCCCGGCGGGGTCGGCAAGACGCGGCTGGCGCTGGCGATCGCCGGCGACGTGGCCGCGAACTTTGCCGACGGCGTCAGGTGGCTTGACCTGGCGCCGCTCGCCGATCCGGCGCTCGTCGCCTCCTCCGTCGCCGCCACGCTGGGCGTCACGCCCCAGCCCGATCGGTCGGTCACGGACGCCATCGTCGGCTTTCTGCGATCCGCGCAAGTGCTGCTCCTCCTCGACAACTGCGAACACGTCCTGGCGGCAGTCGGCGACCTCGTAGCCGCGCTGCTGGCGGGCTGCCCTGCCGTGCAGGCGTTGGCCACCAGCCGCGCCGCGATCCACGTGCGCGGTGAGCAGATGCTGCCCATCCAGCCCCTGGGAACGCCGCGCCGCGGCGCTGCCCTCCACGACGTGCGCGCGGCGCCGGCCGTAGACCTCTTTGTACAGCGAGCACGGGCCGTCGATCCTCGCTTCGCCCTGACCGACCAGAATGCCGGCGACGTGGCGGAGGTCTGCCGCCGCCTGGACGGCTTGCCCCTGGCCATCGAGCTGGCGGCGGCGCGGGCCAACGTGCTGTCCCCTGCCGCGCTGCTGGCCCTGCTCAGCCAGCGCTTGCAGGTGCTTGGCGTCGGGCCGCGCGATGCTCCCGCCCGCCACCAGACGCTCCAGCACGCGATTGCCTGGTCGTACGAGTTGCTGACGCCAGAGGAGCAAGCGCTTTTCCGCCGCCTCGCCGTCTTCGCTGGTGGCTGGACGCTGGACGCGGCGGCGGCGGTTGGTGGCCTCGCGCTCCCGGACGCGCTCGCCCGGCTCCAGGGCCTCGTCGACCAGAGCCTGGTCGTCTCACCCGCGGACAGCGAAGCATCCTCCCCGCGCTTCGCGATGCTGGAGACGATCCGCGAGTTCGGGCTGGAGCAGGTGGTCGCGCGCGGAGAAGAAGCCGAAACGCGAGAGCGGCACGCGGCCTACTTCCTGGCACTTGCCGAAGCTGCCGGACCCCACCTCGACGGTCTCCTCGGTGACCAGGCCCGCTGGATCACCCGCATGGAAACCGAATGGGACAATGTTCGGGCCGCGATCGCCTGGTTTCTCTCGCGAGGCGATGGCGCCTCAGTGCTCCGCCTGCTTTACGGCATCAGACAGTACCTCTTTGCCCGCCCCTTCGATGTCGAGGTCCGGCAGTTGCTGGACACGGCCCTGCGACGAGCGGCTGACGCGCCGTCCCTGGTCCGCGCCGCGGGGTTGCGCCATCTGAGTAGTTGTGCCGCTCGGGTTGGCGATCTTGATGCCGCGCTGGCCGCGGCCGAAGAGGCGCTGGCGATTGCCCAGACCCAGGACGACCTCGTCGCCCTCGGGTTCGGCCACTATGCCGTAGGGCAAGCTTGGCTCTGGAACAACAATTGGGCGCCATCCGCGGCCGCGCATGCCCGGGCGGTGGCGCATTTTCGGCAGACCGACCGCATCGATCTGCTTGCGCTGGCTCTGGCGGAACTGGGCAGTGCCCTACTCTGGTCTGGCCAGGCGCACGACGCTGTTGCCCCATTGGACGAAGCGCTTGCGCTGTACCGCACGATCGACGACCCCCGGAGTCACGCCATTGCCCTGATGATTGGCGCCGAATTAGCGACCGCGCATAGCGAGCACGCGCGTGCCGTGCGTTTCTTTGCCGAAGGCGTGGCCTTAGCGCAAGCGATAGGTGATGAACGTATCGTGCGGGGGATCCTGGCCGGGCTCGCCGACGTTGCGCTCGCGACCGGTCAGCCCGAGCGCGCGGCGCACCTGCTCGGGGCGGTGGTCGCCGCGCACGCTCGGGGTGTGGCGCGCTTCGGGAATGAGCAGCAGATTGTGTGCGCGACGGCGGCGGCACGCGGTGCGCTCGGGGAGGCGGCGTTCATGGCCGCCTGGGAAGCCGGGCAATCCGTATCCTGGGCCGATGCGATCGCGGACGCGTTGGCCGTCCTTGAACGCGGCCGGGTCGCTCCACCAGAGCGCAGGAGGGATCAGCCTTCTGCTGCGTTTGCCCTCACCCGCCGCGAGCGCGAAGTCCTCGCGTTCCTCTGCCGGCGCCTGACCGACGCGGAGATCGCCGAGCGGCTCTTCATCAGCCCGCGCACCGTCATGACCCACGTCAGCCGCATCATCGACAAACTCGGCGCGGCCAACCGCCGCGACGCCGCCGCCATCGCCGCCAGGCACGGCTGGGTCTGAGCGGTTCCCAGCGCGCCTCCACCCTCCACGAAATACGTGAAAATCACTGACGACTTTCCCTTTCCCCAGGTCCACGATGCGCGCAGTCCCAATTGTCTGACGGTCCGACAACCGTCTGCGGCGAGGTGGCAAGCTGCCGGCGTACCAGGAGAAAGGAAAGGTGTGATGAATACCGTTGAGAATGAGGGAGCGCAGGACCGGGCAATGCAGCTTTCCACGCAACTCGAGCGTCGGACCGCGATCCCGATGCGTGCCATCTCCCGGCGCGACGCCGTCCGTCTCGGCGCACTAGTGCATAATCAGGCGACCTCTTTGGGGATGGCGAGATGATCGGCGAGTGGGCAATCGAAGGCGGCACAGACGCGTGCCTCCAGTTCGGCGGCGGTCAGCAGGCGCGTCGGCTCGACCACCCGCCGCTTGCCATGGACCCAGTGCGGCTCGATGGGGTTGAGCCAGGGGCTTTTGGTCGGCAGCCAGCAGGGCACGAGGCGGACGCCACCCTCACGGTGCGCCCGCTGGTTGTGGTCCCGCAGCCAGCGGCGCACCGCCTGGCTCACATGCCACGGCGCGTTGTCCCAGACCAGCGCCAAGGTCGTGATCCCCGTCCCCGCCAACCGGTCACAACACCACGCCAGGAACGCGGTGGTCAGCGGGCTGATCGGGCGCTCCTCCACGAAGCGCAGCCAGAGATCCTCCGGCGCGGCGTTCCCCGGTCGTACCAGCAGCCCATAGCAGGCCAACGCCTTGGGGTCGGGGTCGTGTTTGGGCACGGTCTGCGCTACCAGCCGCAGCGGCTCCGCCGCGGTCCAGGCGTGCAACGCGGGGCGGGCCAGCCGGCTCCACCACGTCTCGTCCTGGAACCCTACCGCCCAGTCGGGACGCTGCTGGGCCAGCGCGATCAAGCGGTCGCGACGGACTTTTTTTGGGCGTACGCCGGGTCGGGGCTGGTGATCCAGTCCTTGGCGCGGCGCCAGCGGATGCCGAGCCGGTTCAGCGTGGCGCGTACGGTTTCGTCGCTGACGCGGCGAACGGTGAGTCCCTCGGCAAACGCCACGTCCGCCGCCAGTTCCAGGGTCCAGACGCTGGTGGGGTGGCCGAAGTCGCGCGGGGAGCGATGGAGCAGTGCCCGCAGCCGCTCGGCTCCCGCCGCATCGAAGGCGACGTGGAGGGTGTGGGGGCGGGAGGAGCCTTCCACCAGCGCCGCCGTGCCGTCCCGGTCGAAGGCGCGGATGGCATTGCGCACCGTCTGGCCGGTACAGCCCAGGGCGCGGGCGATGGCCGGCGCCCGCTCGCCGCGGGCGCTGGCCAGCACGATCTGGCTGCGGCGCAAGGTGAAGGCCTCCCCGGAGCGCAGACCGGCCGCCAGGACCTGCCGCTCCTCCTCGGTGGGCGGACGCACGAACAGTGGGGCTTGCATGCCGCTCAGAATACCGCATGTCAAAACTCCTCGCCGGAGTTGGCACTAGGAGTGTCGGCAGGCATGGCAGCCGCGCTGGCAAGCGCTGCATCGACTCCGACCGCTGCCGCCCAGGATAAACCGGCCACCTTCGTCCTGGTCCCCGGCCAGTGGACCGGCGCCTTCGTCTGGCACACGGTCGCGCCACTCCTGCGCCAGGCCGGCCACGATGTCTACCCCGTCACCTGCACCGGGCTCGGCGAGCGCGTTCACCTCGCCAGCCCGGCCATCGACCTGGACACCTTTATCACCGACGTGGTCAACGTGCTGGAGTATGAGGACCTGCGCGACGTCGTCCTGGTCGGCCACAGCTTCGGCGGCACGGTCATCACCGGCGTGGCCGAGCGGGCACCGGAGCGGCTGGCGCAGTTGGTCTACCTCGACGCCTCGGTGCCCGCCGACGGCCAAAACGACTACAACATCGACTTCCCTTCTCAAGAAGCCTACGACGAGGGGGTCGCCGCCGACATCGCGGGCGCCATGGAGGCCGGCATGCCCGGCTTCGTGCCCGTCTTCCCGGGCGTCGTGGAGTGGGTGCGGGGCATGGTCAGGGACCCCGACGAGGCGAAGTGGTTCATCGCCAAGCTGGTGCCGCATCCGCAATTGACCAGGCTCCAGCCGATCCGGCTCGGCAACCCGGCGGCGGCGACGCTGCCCCGCGCCTTCATCTTTTGCACGGTGGACCCGCTGGAGTTTTCGGCACGGATCGCCGAGCGGGTGGGAACGGACCCCAACTGGCGCGTCGTGGAGCTGGCGGACAATCACTTGGCGCCGATCAATTCGCCTGAGTCGACGGCCGAGGTTTTGCTGTCGCTGGTGGAGCAATGACCCCTGCCGCTCCGCTGTCAACGCGTCCCGCGGAATCGAGTCGAAGGAGGTTTCCCATGCGTCGTCTTGCGCTGCTGCTCTCGGTCTTCGTCGTGCTCGTCGGTTGGCTCGCGCACGTCCGCGACGACGTGGCCACCGCCCAAGAGGCGATGCCGTCCCACCCGGTCGTCGGCATGTGGCGCGTGACCAACGAGTTGGGAGAGGGCAACGTCTTCCCCTCGCTGGCCATGTTCCACGCCGATGGAACCTACATCGAGGACTACCCGGATGCGATGTCGTATTCGATGGGGCTCTGGGAGCCCACGGGGGAGCGCACCGCCGCCGTGACGGTCTACCAGGTCTACGTCATCGACGACAGGCTCGTGAACGCGGAAGGCCGGTGGAGCGTGGAGGTGAACGAGGCGGGCGACGCGCTCAGAACGGCGGGCCTTTTCGTGGGCACGTTTGAAGACGGCTCCATCGACATCGCCGTCGAATGGGCAGACGAGGAGTTCACCGCCACCCGGCTCGGCGTCCTGCCGGTCGTGCCGCTCGCAGACCTTGTGCCCGGCGGAACCCCGGTCATCCCGGTGGATGTGACCGGTGAGGCGACACCAACGCCATAGACCCGAGCGCCAACTGGAAACGCGGTATGGACTGCGGCGGCGAGGGATCACCTGGCCGCCGCGCCGCTACGGAGCCGAGCGTCCAGCGCCGCTTCCGGTGCTCATCTCCCCCGCCAGCGCCTCCCGTGCCCGCGCCTTGTCGACCGCCATCTGGGCGACGAGCGCCTCCTACGAATCGAACCGCTCGTCGGGGCGGAGGCGCTCCAGCAGGTCGGTGGAGAGGGTTTTCCCATACACGTCGCCGTGACAGGAACCCTCACCGCGGTGAGGTCGCCAACCCGACGCTGGCGTCGGGCAGGATTCGCATCCAGAACACGGCCGATGCCGCATCAGGGCCGCAAGAGCAATCCGTTCGGCCCTTCGATCGTGAGCGCGAAGTCATGGGCAACGCGCTGCAACGCCGGACTATCGGCCATGATGTTCTCCGGATATCCGGGTGTGTGCTGCATGCGATCGAAGAAGACGGCCCAGCATTCCCACGCGCTCGGATCAAGACGGGACACGTAGCGAATCCCGGCAAAACGAGGGGCGCCATCGTCGTGGAGTTCGTAGATGTGCCGCGCGCAGGGCTGGGTTCAGCATCGTGCTGCCGTCGACGTCGGCGATGCCGAGACGATCCGCGACCGGCGCGAGGGCGAAGCGAAGGTACTGCAAGCTGCCGCGGGTCGCGACGTTGGCGAATCGCAGTGCTGGGTCAAGCGTTGTCCGTCCGATCTGCCGTCGCGACTGCCAGTCCGCGCTGACCAAGCCTCGGGGACGGTGGGGCTCGGAGCGATCGATTGCGGCGCCGTCCAGCATGGCATCCACAGATTCGTCGGCGTCGACGGCGGCGAGTTTGGCGAGAACGCTAATCGGCACACGCTTCCCGGCCAGCGTTTCTCCGAAGGCCGCCTCGATGGTGGTTCCGCAATACAGGCAGCGGAACCGGCGCTCCGCGGGTCGGCCTTCGCTGGCGCTGGGGTCGTCAAAGCGGTTGCCGAACGTGCCATCGGAAAGCGCCATTGACCACGGAGGCGGGCTCAGGGGATCGCCACGCCAGCCGATCCGAAAGACGGCGGCACGAGGCGGGCCGACCTCGTCGAGCGCGTGCTCCAATTCGCTGCCTACGGATTTGCCACAAATGCCTGCGCCGCATGCAGCGCACTCTGCAATTCATCCTCGCGGATGGCATCCATGGGCAGTCGATCGCCCAATCGTGGATCGAGGCTGATGAACCAGGCGCGAATGACTTCGGGCCTCTCTGTTATCTGAAGCAACATGACAATCTCGTAGGCGGTGCGAACCCGGCGCTCTACGTCGTGGTCCCGGATCGGGGAGTCGCCATTGGCCCAGCGTGAAATCGTTTTGCCGTCCTGGACGCCTGCGAGGTACGCCGTCACGCGCCGGGACAGCACCTCTTGCAGCGTCGTCGCCAATTCGGGCACCGTCGCGGTAACCGCGGCGCGATGTGCCCGCTCAACGTTGGTTGCAGTTCCTGCGACCATCCGCGTTCTCCTTCGTCAACGGGCGCTCTGGCCGCGCAAAGGGATGTCTCAGAGGAGTCTCTATCCAGAAGATTATTGGGCGCTGCGGCCGTGAGTACCCTTCGATCACCCGCGTGCGCCCATCGTCTTGCTCAGTCTAAACCCTCTCAATCACCCATGCAAAACCCTTGCTATTCCTTCTCCAGCAACCTTCGACGCTATTTCCAGGCTTCGTGTCGACCTCAATTGAGGGAGCTGCCTTACTCAGGGGGTAGCACGCGCCAGCGCCTCCCGCGCCCGCGCCTTGTCGATCGCCATCTGGGCGACGAGTTCTTCCAATGAATCGAACCGCTCATCCGGGCGCAATCGCTCCAGCAAATCGGTGGACAGCGTCTGTCCGTACAGGTCGCCGTCGAAATCGAGCAGGTGGGTCTCGACCATGCGCGGCCCGTCATCGACGGTAGGGCGGCTGCCGACGTAGGCGACGGCGGGGCGGGGTCCAGTGTCCTCCGGGAGCCAGGCCCAGGCCGGCGTAGATGCCGTCGGCCAGGGGAGCCAGACCGGGCGGGGGGGCGACGTTGGCGGTGGGGAAGCCGATGGCGCGGCCCAGGTGCTGGCCGTGGACGACTTCGCCCGTGACGCGGAAAGGGCGGCCGAGGAGGCGGCGCGCGGCGGCGACGTCGCCGCTCATGACGGCGGCGCGGACGCGCGAGGAGGAGACGACCTCCTCGCCGTTGGTCAGGCGGGGCACGGCGACGACGCGGAAGCCGAGGTCGGCGCCGATCTCGGTCAGGCGGTCGACGGTGCCCGCGCGGTTCTTGCCGAGGGCGAACTCCTCGCCCACCCACAGCTCGCGCAGCCCGGTCTTCTCCTTCAGCCAAGTCATGAACTGCTCGGGCGACCAGCGGGAGAGCTCCGTGGTGAAAGGGATCACCACCACCTCGTCAATCCCCGCCTCGGCCAACCGCTCCAGTTTTTCGTCGGGGGTCGAGATGCGGCCGGGGAAGGCGTCGGGGCGGAGGACAGCCGCCGGAACCGGTTCGAAGGTGACGCCGGTCACGGGGAGGTTCAGCGCGTGCCCGCGCTGGACGGCTCGATCGAGCAGCCGTCGATGGCCGCGATGGACGCCGTCGAAGGTGCCGATGGTGACGATGCGCTCGCCCGGCGGAAGTTCGTCGGCCGACATCGGCATGGGCAGGGTGTGATGACCGCTCACGCGGCGCTCTCCTTGGCAACGACTTTGCGGGGCCGCCAGCCACTCCCCGATGCGTCGGCATGGCCGGTGCCCAGCCAGATGCCTTCCGCATCGTAGGCGCGGATAGGACCGGCGGTGCTGGTAGTCGCCGCGATGGTCGAGCCTTGCTGCCAGCGGCGGGCGTCATCCCGATCCAGCACGAGGGCCGGCCATCCCCACACCGGGACATCAGGATGCACGGCGATGCGGGGCCACGCCCAGGGCAATTCGACATCCGCCAGTTCGTCGAGGGTGATGGCTTCACACAGATGGAACGGCCCGCTGCGCAAACGAACGAGATTGGAAAGATAGGCGCCACATCCCAAGCACCGCGCCGAGGTCGCGCGCCAGGGCGCGGATGTATGTCCCTTTGGAGCAATCGACGAGGAGGGTCGCCGTCGGCGACGTCCAGTCGAGCATCTCCAGGACGTGGAAGGTCACGGGGCGCGGCGCGCGGACGATCTCCTCGCCGCGGCGGGCCAGATCGTACAGCTTCTGCCCTGCCACTTTGATGGCGGCATGCATCGGCGGAATCTGCTCGCCGAGGCCGCGAAAGCCGTCCAGCGCCGCGTCGATGTGCTCCGCCGTGAGCGTCCGCGCATCCGCGATGCGGGTGACCCGGCCCTCGATATCGTGGCTGTCGGTCTCGACCCCGAAGGTGACGTCGGCCAGGTAGGTCTTGGAGGCGTCGTTGAGAAACTCCAGGGTTTTGGTCGCCGCGCCGACCGCCAGGGTCAGCACCCCGGTGGCGGCGGGATCGAGGGTGCCGGCGTGCCCGATGCGCTTCTCCCCCAGCAGGCGCCGCGCGCGCGCCACCACGTCGAAACTGGTCAACCCGGCCGGTTTGTCGATGACGAGGTAGCCGTGTAACGAGGGTGTCGGGTGTCGGGTGTCGGGTGTCGGGGTGATGACGGGTCGTCAGCGACTAAAGCGGCCATCTCGTTCTCCCGACACCCGATCACCCGTCACTCCGTCATCCTCACCCACGGAAGTGCTTCCGGCGCGGGGATGGCGGCGACGAGCTCGGTCACCTTCTTGATGAAGGCGTGCTTGTCGGCTTCGCCCCCCTCGATGTGGGCGCCCGCGGCGCGGGGGTGGCCGCCGCCGCCGAAGTGGGCGGCGATGGCGGCGACGTCGAGGTTTCGCTCCAGGCCGCGCAGGCTGACGCGCCACCCCTGCTCGTCCTCGTCCTGGTAGAGGATGACGGCCACGCGCGAGCCCTGCGTGCCGGCCAGGAAGTTGACGATCCCCTCCGCCTCCACCATCTCCGCGCCGCACTGCTGGAACCCCTGTTGGGTCATCTCGGTCCAGATGATGGGGCCGCTCCAATGGACGTTGTGCAGGGCGTGCTCCCACAGGCAGATGGTCGAGCGCGGTTTGAGGCGAAAGAGCTGGTCGACCACCGGTTCCAGATCCGCCCCGGCCTCCACCAGGTCGGCGGCGGTGCGGATGGTGTGGGGGGTGGTGGAGGGGGTGCGCAACCCGAGGGTGTCGCCGTAGATGCCGGCCAGCAGGTTGCGGGCGATGTCCTGGGTCAGCTCGCACCCCCAGAGCTTGAAGATCTCGGCCACGATCTCGGCCGAGGAGGAGGCCTCCGGTTCGACGATGTTGACTACCCCGAAACGCTTGTTGGTGATGTGGTGGTCGATGTTGACGATCGGCACCGAGCCGTCGAGGCGCGTGGGTTCATCCTTGGCGAAGTTGCCGAGCCGGCGGGGGTCGGCGCAGTCGATCAGGCAGAGCAGGTCGTACGGCGGCAACTCGTCCCGGCCGTAAACGAGGACCGAGTCCGCACCGGGCAGGAAACGCAGGTTCCTCGGAAAATCGCCGTCGGTGATGACCGGGTAGGCCTCCACACCGTACGCCGCCAGCGCATGCTGCATCGCCAGCGGCGAGGAGAGCCCGTCGGCGTCGACGTTCTGGTGCGTCGGCATCAGCACGGTCTTGGCCCCGCGCAACGTGACGAGGGCGGCTTCGGCATCGGCCGGATCGATGGCCCAGGAATCGCTCACGCCGTCTCCTTCGGAGTCGAGGCGTCGTGGAGTCGAGCAGTCGAGGAGGACGACGTAGCTTCTCGACTCCTCGCCTTCTCGCCTTCTCGACTCAACTCCCGCAGCGTCCGGTCGATCTCCTCGGCGTGCTCCATGGAGCGGTCGTCGCGGAAATCGAGATCGGGAATGATACGGGTGCGCATGCGCGGCTTGAGGTGGCCGCGGATGTAGTTGGACGCGCCCCGCAGCGCGGTAATGGTTTCCTTGCGCTCGTCGTCCGAGCCGAGCACCGAGACGTAGACCCGCGCCGTGCGCAGATCGGATGGCACCTCGACGCGGGTGACGGTCCAGAACCCGAGCCGCGGGTCATCGATTTCGGAGCGGATAATGTCGGTCACCTCCTCGCGGAGGAACTCGCCCATCTGTTGCGTGCGCCTGGTCATGTGAGCCTCCGGCCGAGTCGAGGAGTCGAGAGGTCGAGGAGTCGAGAAGAAGACACGTCCTTCTCGACTCCTCGACTGCTCGCCTTCTCGCCTACGTCCGAGCGACCTCTTCCTGGTGGAAGAACTCGAGCTGGTCGCCGATCTGGAGGTCGTTGAAGTTGTCCAGACCGAGACCGCACTCGTAGCCGGCGGCGACTTCGCGCACGTCGTCCTTGAAGCGCTTGAGCGACTTCACGGTGCCCTCGTGGACCACGGTGCCGCTGCGCAGCACGCGCACGCGGCTGTTGCGGGTGATGCGGCCGTCGAGCACGTAGAGGCCGGCGACCATGTCGCCGCCCGGCAGCTTGAACGTCTCGCGCACCTCGGCGTAGCCGTCGGTGACGTCCTGGAAGACCGGGGCCAGCAGACCGGTCATCGCCGCCCGCACCTCGTCCAGCAGGTTGTAGATGATGTTGTAGAAGCGGATGTCGACCCCGGAGGCATCGGCGGCCCGCTTGGCGGCCACGTCAGGCCGCACGTTGAAGCCGATGATGATGGAGCGGGTGGCCGAGGCCAGGCTGACGTCCGACTCGCCGATGGCGCCGGTGCCAGCGTAGGTGATGCTGAGCTGCACCCCCTCCGGCACATCCTCGTTCAGCTTGAGCAGGGCCGTCTGGATGGCCCCCAGGGAGCCGGAGACGTCCGCCTTGACGATGACGCGCAGCTCGGCGACGCCGCCCTCGCTGACCTGGTTGGAGAACTCGGTCAACTTGAAGGAGCGGTCGGCAACCGAGGACAACGACTCAGCGCGGCGCTGCGCGGCGCGGCGCTCGGCGATCTCGCGGGCCTGCTTCTCGTCGGCGAAGACCATGAACTGGTCGCCCGCCTGGGGCGCTTCAAGCAGCCCCAGGATTTCGACCGGCATGCTCGGCTCGGCGCGGCGGATGCGGCGGCCGCGGTCGTCGAACATCGCCTTGACCCGGCCCCAGGTGCTCCCCGCCACCACCACGTCGCGCGGGTTGAGCGTGCCGCTCTGCACCAGCAAGGTAGCCACGGGACCGCGTGTGCGGTCGATCTTGGCCTCGACCACGACGCCGGCCGCCGGCTTGTGCGGGTTGGCCTTCAACTCATGCACGTCGGCGACGAGTCCGATGACCTCCAGCAGATCGTCCAGCCCCATCTTCTCCAGCGCCGAGACCTCGACGAAGGGAACCTCGCCGCCCCACTCCTCGGGCATGACCTCGATCTCGGAGAGCTGCTGCTTGACCCGGTCGGGGTTGGCCGCCGGCAGGTCGATCTTGTTGACGGCCACCACCATCGGCACGTGCGCCGACTTGATGTGGGCCACCGCCTCGCGGGTGGTCGGCATCACGCCGTCGTCGGCGGCCACGACGAGGACTGCAACGTCCGTCGCCTGGGCGCCACGGGCGCGCATGGCGGTGAAGGCCTCGTGGCCGGGAGTGTCGAGGAAGGTGATCTTGCGCCCCTGCGTATCGACCTGATAGGCGCCGATGTGCTGGGTGATGCCGCCGGCCTCCCCTTCCGCCACGTTGGCGGAGCGGATGGCATCGAGCAGCTTGGTCTTGCCGTGGTCGACGTGCCCCATGATGGTGACCACCGGGGGCCGGGTGCGGGCCTCGGGGTCCGATTCGGCTTCCGTGCGCCGGGTTTCGAAGCTCTCCCCTTCACCGGCCAGGTCGGACTCTTCCGGATTCGTTTCCCAGCCGAGCGCCTCGGCCACGCGGGCCGCGGTGGCGTAATCGACCTGCTGGTTGATGGTGGCCATCATGCCGAGCTTCATCAGTTCCTTGATAACCTCGACCCCGGTGGTGTGCAGCTTCTCCGCCAGCTCACCCAGGGTGAGGACGGAGGGCAACGTCACCGGCTCGCGCACCAAAGGCGGCGCGGTACGGCGCAGGGCCACGGTGCGGGCGCCACCGCGGCCACCTTTACGTCCCCCTTTGCCGCCGGAGCGGCGGCCGCCGGCGGGGCGCCGGCCTTGATAGGTGCTTGCCATTAAGTCTCTCCTCCTTTAGTGCGTGTGCGCGCCGAGCCCGCGGCCTCGGTTGCCTCGAGGGGCAGCGTGGCCGCGTAGCGGCGCAAGGCGTCCAACGATTCCGCGTCGATCTCCACATTCAGTGCCCGGTTGAGCATGCCGGACGAAAGCGCTTTCTCCCAACAGGCCGCCTTCGCGCAAAGATAGGCGCCGCGGCCATTCTGCCGCCCGGTTGGGTCCGGTTCGACCTTTCCCTCGGGCGTCCGCACGATGCGGTAGAGCCCGCGCTTGGTGTCGTGCTCGCGGCAGGCGACGCACATCCGTTGCGGGACGTGCCTGGGGCGCGGACCCTTCTTGCGCTTGGGTGAGGGGGGCGAGGCGTTGGTGTCGCCAGAAACCCTCACCCCAACCCCTCTCCCATTGCGATGGGAGAGGGGCTTTGCGGCCGCGTCTGGCTCGCCAGCCGGGAACCCCTTCACCCGTTATGCTCCCTCCGCAGCGGCGCCAGCCGCGACTGGCTCGTCTTCCAGCGAGAGCAGTTCGCCGCTCTCGAAGTCGAAGCGGTGGCGCAGGTCGCGGTTGTAGAAGACTTCCAGGGTCGGGCCGGCCATGTCGACGTCGACGCTCATGCCGACCAGGGCCGGGTCGAGCGGACCGAAGGTCTTCTCACGGACGGAGATGGTGCCGTCGGCGCGGACCAGGCGCGGCTGGCGGCCCTGCCAGGAGAAGTCATCGGCCTGGGAATCGGCCATGGACGCGCGGGCCTGGCGCAGCAAGTCTTCGTCCATCTCCTGCAGCGCCGCCGGGTCCTTGATGTCGATGCGCCAGCCGGTCAGCTTGTAGGCGAGGCGGGCGTTCTGCCCTTCCTTGCCGATGGCCAGCGACATCTGGTCGGTGGGGACGATGACGGTCGCCACCTTGTTCGGCTCGTCGAGCGTTACCGACGACGGTTTGGCCGGCGAGAGCGCATTGGATATGAACTGCGCCGTATCCGGCGACCACTCGATGACGTCGATCTTCTCGCCGTACAGTTCGTTGACGATATTCTGGATGCGCACCCCGCGCACGCCGACGCAGGCGCCGACGGGGTCGACCTTCTCCTGCCGCGCGGCGACGGCCACCTTGGAGCGCAAGCCCGGCTCGCGGGCCACCTCCATGATCTCGACCGCGCCGGAGAAGATCTCCGGCACCTCCGCCTCGAACAGGCGGCGGATGAGCCCCGGGTGGGAGCGGGAGACGATCAACTGCGGCCCGCGCTGGTCCTTGTTGACCTCGACGAGCAGCACCTTGACCCGCTGACCGGGGCGGTAGCGCTCGTTCGGCACCTGCTCGCGGGCGGGCATCACCGCTTCGGCTTTGCCCAGCTCGACGATGACGGCGCGCGGGTCGGCGCGCTGCACGATGCCGTTGAGCACCTCGCCCTGCTTGTCGTGGAACTCCTCGTAGACCGAGTCGCGTTCGAAATCGCGGATGCGTTGCAGCACGACCTGCTTGACAGTCTGGGCGGCGATGCGCCCGAAGTTCTCGGGCGTGCGCTCCTCGGTACGGATGACGCTGCCGATCTGCGGGTTCGGCGCGTAGGTCTGCGCCTCCGCCAGACTGATTTGGCTCAGCGGATCCTCGACGGTCTCGACCACCTCGCGCGCCGCGAAGATGCGCATGCCGGCGGTGGCGGGGTCGATCTCGACCTCGACCTCTTCCTCGGTATTGGCCATCTTCTTGTAGACGCTCTTGAGGGCGTGGTCGACCGAGGAGAGGACCGCCTCGCGGGGAATGCCGCGTTCAGCGGCGATCTGCGTGATGGCGGTGTAGAAGTCACTTTTCATGCCCGCGATGCTCCTTTCCTGAGACGCCGCGACGGACCCGGCGTCGGGATGGCCGACCGCACCGTCGCGGCGGCGTTGCGCCGCGTGGGCGCAGTTGACACGGACAATGGGATGCGTGGTCCCCCTGGCCCAGGGCGCTGGAACCGGCCGGTGCGGCGGCCGCTCTGTCGGTCTCCGAACACAAAAGAACGCGGGCAGTTTGGTCCCACGTTCCGCCGAAGGCTTGGTTCCGAGGGGAATTATAGCATCGCGGCGCCGGTGCGACAACGGCGATGTTCCCACGGTCCTGACCGCACCGCTTGTGCTCGGTAGGCTCCGGGTGTAATGTGCGCTGCGTTCGACACATTTGCGGGGTGCGCCTCTCCTCGCCCTGCAACGTCGCTGGGACCACCCGGGTTGCCTCATCAGGGGATCTCTTGCGGAGGCGGCTCCTCCCACTTTCAGAAAATGGAGCAGAACTCATGGTTACACGGTCTGCGGGCGCCGCCTCTCTTCTCGATCCGATGACGGCGCGCGGGCTCTGGTTGCGCTGGCTGCCGACGTTTGTCGGCTTTATCGCGGGCGGCGCCATCGCCATGGCCGTGCCTGGGCCGGTGACGAGCGTCACCAATGCCCTCATCGGCGGGGCGGTCTCCGGCGCTGTCATCGGGGCCGCGCAATGGCTGGCGCTGCGCGGTCGGTTGCCGAACACGGAGTGGTGGATTCCGGCCACCGCCCTTGGTCAAGCCGTAGGGTTGGCCGCCGGCGCGACACTGGTTGGCTATCGCACCGGACTCCAGGATCTGGCCATTCAGGGGGCCATCACCGGGCTTGGGGTGGGCGTCCTGCAGGCGCTCGTCCTGCGCCAGCATATCGGCTCGTGGTTCTGGTGGGCGGTCGCCGCGCCGGTCCTGTGGGCGTTGGGCTGGATCGTGACCACGCTGGGCGGGGTGCAGGTGGACCAGCACTTTACCAACTTCGGCGCCTTCGGCGCGATCACCTACACCGTTCTGAGCGGACTCCTTGTCGTGCAACTTCTCCGTGATGAAGTGGGCCGGCCGGCGGTCAGGGCTGCCTGATGAGTCTGGAGCGCGTCACGGGGCTCGTCCTCATCGTCGTGCCGATTGCCTTCAATGTGTTCTTTTTCCTGCTCGGCCGGCACTTCGGCTACCCATTCATCCTGCGCCAGCCGACCGCGGAGATCTTGCGCCGCTTCCAGACCGGCGGCATCGCGCTGAAGCTGATCTGGCACGGCTTCTTCCTCACCGCCGTGGCCTTCGTGCCGCTCGTTGTCCTCGTGGGCCAGGTTCTGGCGGAGGATGATCTGGCTGTCGTGCCGCTGGCGACCACCTTCGGGATCCTCGCGGGGGCGGTGCAATTCCTGGGGCTGATCCGCTGGCCCTATCTCGTGCCCTATCTCGCCCGGACGTATCTCGACCCGTCGGCAAGCGAGGCGACGCGCGAGGCGGTAACCGTCGTCTTTCAGGCGTTCCATCGGTACGCCGGCGTCGCCATCGGCGAGCACCTCGGCTATCTGTTCACCGGACTCTGGACGCTCCTTGTGGGCGTGGCGATGACCCAAGGCACCGTCTTTCCGTCGTGGCTCGGCTGGATCGGCGTCGTGCTCGGTCTCGCGCTGATCGTCGGGGCCTTTGAGTTCGTCGGCCCCTTCGAGGAGACCGGGTGGGCGTTTGCCGGCACGATGGTGCCCATCGCCTACATCGCGTGGTCGCTGTGGCTCGTGGCAACCGGCGTCTTGCTCTTGCGGGGGTAGCGCCTGCGGTCTCCTGTACTGGGTCAGGCGCTGCGCGAGTTCTCTGACGCTGTAGGCGCAGTGGCGCAGATGAGCGAAAACGCCGAACTGCAAGTGGTCCCAGGAGTTCGCGTGAGTTCGACGAGAACGATTGCCGCCGTGACGGGCGTGCTTTTTCTGGGCACGTTCGTCACCTCGATCCCCGCGGTGTTTGTGCTCTACCCCCCGGTGCTCCATGACCCCAGCTACATCGTCGGTGTAGGCGCGGACATGCGGGTGTCGTTGGGGCCGCTCCTGGAAGTCATCCTGGTGGTCGCCAATGTGGGGACCGCCGTCGTGCTGTATCCGCTCGTCAAGCGGCAGGACGACGCCGTCGCCCTTGGCTATGTGGCCGCGCGGGTCGTGGAATCGACCGTCATCGCGGTCGGCATCATCAGCCTCCTCTCGGTCGTGGCGTTGCGGCAGGACGTGCCGGGGATTGCCGGCGCCGATGCCGCCGCGCTCGTCCCCGTGGGCAGTGCGCTGGTCGCGGTCCATGACGCGACGTTTCTGCTCGGGCCTGGCGTACTGGCCCCCTCGGCAATGGGATCCTGCTGGGCTACCTGATGTATCGCTCCGGTCTCGTGCCACGGGGCATGGCGATGCTGGGGCTCGTGGCGGTCCCCTGCTCATCGCGTCGTTTGTCGCCGTGCTGTTCGGGGTCTACGAGCAAGTCTCGCCGTGGGCGGCCATCGCCACGATCCCGGAGTTCTTGTGGGAGCTGTCGCTCGGCATCTACCTCGTCGTCAAAGGGTTCAAGCCGTCCCCCATCATCGCGGAATATGCCCGTGACCTCAGACATGATGCTGGCGCCGTCTGAGGAGTCATCGCCCATGTGCCGCCCGAACAGCTTCCTCAAAGACGCCCGTTTGCGCGGCGCGCCCTCCGGCTGTCGACGTGTGCCCGACTACTCGAATGGGCTGTCTGGAGGGGTGGCGGGACCGAAAAGAGGCCAGCCAGTTTGATAAACTCCCCGGTCGTCGCTTCCCGCGCCTTCTATCGCCAGAACGCGCCACTATTTGCCACGAAATCCTGCTCAATTCCAGGCGTCCAGACCCGATTCGCTCCTCTTGATGACGCTCAGTTCGCTCGTTTCAACAGGCGGGGGCGTGAGGGGAACCACGGAGCTAGAGCTGCCGCCTCCCGAAAGACAACGCGTCTGCCGTGGATTGGCGAGGCGGCGGTACACTGCTCCGGTATTCAAGACGGTGTTGCCTGCTCAAAGGTTCGCCCATGGCCGTCGCGGCGTCCCTGCCGGTTCCCCTCACGCCGCTCGTCGGACGAGCGAAGGAAACGGAGGCGATCCGCGCCCTCCTGCACCGCCCCGAGACACGCTTGCTCACCTTGACGGGTCCCGGCGGGGTTGGCAAGACCCGTCTCGCCCTCGCCGCTGCGGACTCTATGGCCGATCGGTTTCCAGACGGGGTATGGTTTGTCAACCTTGCGCCGCTCCGTGATCCGGCTCTGGTCGCCACGAGGCTGGCGCAAACACTGGGTGTCCGCCAAACCGGGGATGACCCACTCACCGCGCGGCTGACCGCGTTCTTGCGCGAGAAGCGTGCCCTGCTGGTACTGGACAACTTCGAGCAGGTGTTGGGGGGGCGCTCCTGGTAGCCGATCTCCTGGGCGCCTGCCCGCGACTGACGGCGCTGGTCACAAGCCGCGCACTGCTCGGCGTCTCCGGCGAGCGGACCTATCCGGTGCCGCCGCTCGGCCTCCCGGCGGCCCCACCTGGTGGGGCCGCCGTCCCACTTTACGCGCTCGTTGAATCCGAGGCGGTCCGTCTCTTCGTCGAACGTGCTCAGGCCATCCGTCCGGACTTTGCCCTCACGCAGGGCAATGCCGCCGCGGTGGCCGCCATCTGTCAACGGCTCGATGGGCTCCCATTGGCCATCGAGTTGGCCGCGGGCAGGGTGCGGCACCTCCCGCCGTCCGAACTGCTGGCGCGACTTGCCCATCGGCTCCCCTTGTTGACCGGCGGCCCCCGCGACCAACCGGTCCGCCTGCAGACGATGCGCGACGCGATCGCCTGGAGCCACGACCTGCTGGCGTCGCAAGAACAGGCGCTCTTGCGGCACCTGGCGGTTTTCGTGGGCGGCTTCACGCTGGAGGCGGCCGAATGGGTGGCAGGGTCACAAAGTGACAGGGTGACGGGAGGAACGACACCCCACCACCCTGTCACCCCGACACCTGGTCACCCCAACACCCCTTCCGTCCTCGACGGCATTGGCCTGCTGGTCGACCAGAGCCTGCTCGAGCAGGTCGAGCCATCGGACGGCGCGCTTCGCTTCGGGATGCTGGAGACGATCCGCGAATTCGCCGTGGAGCGCCTCCTCGCCAGCGACGAGGAGACCGCCGTCCGTGATGCCCATGCGAGCTATTTCCTCGCTCTCGTCGAGCAGACCGATCCGGAACACCCCGCCGCGCAGGAGGATATCCAGCATGTGCCGCGCTTGGGTGCCGATCAGGACAACCTCCGCGCGGCGCTCGCTTGGCTTGAAACGAGCGGCCAAGCAGAGGACCTCCTTCGTCTGGCGACCTCCGCGGCCTGGCTCTGGGATCGGCTCGGGCACTATCGCGAAGGGCTCGCCTGGTTGGAGCGGGCGCTTGCCGTTGCTCAACACGCCGCACCGGGCGTGTACATGCGTGCGCTGCGGCGTGTCGGCCTCCTCGCGTCCAATATCGGTCGCCATGTGCTCGCCGACGCCGCGTCCGCGTCGAGTCTGGCGCTCGCCCGATCGCTGGGTGATCAGGCGGGCATGGGATGGGCGTTGCTCATCCTGGCCGTGCAGGCCGAACGGCAGGGCGACCATGCGCGCTACGGTCAGCTGCAGCAGCAGTCGTTGGCCTGCTTCCGCGCCGCTGGAAACAAATATGGCCTGACCCACGCGCTCTGCAATCTGGGCGATTGGGCATACGCCGAGCAGGACTACGCGCGGTCGGCCGCCTGGAGCACCGAGGCGCTCGCCATCGCCAGCGAACTGCCGGACAAGCAGTACGCCGCGGATGCCCTCAAGGCTCTGGGGCAGCTGGCCCTCGAGCGGCATGACGCGGCCGACGCGACCCGTCTCTATCTCCAGTCGTCTCAGATGTCGATCTCGATCGACGATGTGATGGCCGTGGCCCAAACATTGGCGGGCCTGGCGGGGGTCGCGCTTCTGGGCAAGCAACCGGTATATGCCGCCCGCTGGCTGGCCGCAGCGAAGGCCTATCTCGAGAGTATTGGCGCGACCACCATCGGTTACGATGAGCAGTATGGCCGGGCGTTGGCCACGGCGCGCACTGCCCTGACATCATCCGCGTTCGATGACGCCTGGACCGCGGGTCAAGCGCTGACGCTCCATGAGGCCGTGGCCGAAGCCATCGCGGAAACGACGCGCATGGAGAGCGACGGGTTTGGCCGTGCTCCGGCGTCGCCCTTCGGCCTCTCACGGCGCGAAATGGAGGTTCTGCGCCTCCTGGTCGCCGGTCGCTCCAACCCCGACATCGCCACGGCCCTCTTCATCGGTCCGCGGACAGCGCAGTCCCACGTGGCCAGCATCCTGAACAAGCTTCAGGTGAGCAATCGCACCGAGGCGGCCGCCGTCGCCATGCGCGAGCGGGTCGTCTAAGCCGACGCTCCGTCGCGGGCGCCTGCCTTACGGAGCCGTCATGACTGGGCTTCGCGCACTTCTCCGTAACCGGTAGCCCGAAATCCGCCATCCGCACGATGTCCGCGCCCAACGGACTCGGCATGCTGACGTCATGCCATCGTGGGGTCGTTGCTGGACGTGGCAGCGCCGCGGCGACGGGAGGAGGCGGCCGATGCGGCAAGTGCTGTACGCGATGCGCTTCGTGGGCCGGGCGACGCCGATTGGCGAGGTGGGGGCCGCCCTGCGCATCACATCCATGGCGCCCAGTGCGGCGCTGAGCGCCATCGTCGGTCCGGATGGTCTGCGGGGCACGATCAGCCCACTGCCGGGTGGCGAGGCGACGTTCACCTCGGAGGTGATCGTCACCGCGGCAGAGACCTTTCTCGAGATCGGCGCGATCACCTTTGGCGCAGAGAACCGGCTGCGCTTGACGACCGTTGGCAGCGGCTACCTCGGATCCAGCGCGGACCCGGCGCTCCAACAGGGCGCGGTGATCTGGCGGGTCGAGGAGGGCGCGGGGCAGTTCGCCGGGGCGAGCGGATTGATCTGCGCCAACGTGCTGCTTCGTGACGACGGGCAGATCGTGGCCCACCACTTGGGGTTGATCTTCGTGCCGGAACCCGAGCTGCCGTGAACGGTGAGCGCCGCGGAAACACCCCAAGGTGACTCGCCGATCACCGTCTTCGTTCACTGGTAAAGGAGGAACGCGATGCATCTCCGCATGACGCAGGTCCCCATCCTGGTCCTCGTGCTCGTCCTGACGGGCTTCAGCACCATGCTCCCCTTCGTGACGCTGGCGCAGGAGGCGACACCCGGGGCCTCGCCAGTCAGCGCCCGCTCCGGGGCCTTCGATGGCCCGGTCGATATCGGCGGGCGCTCGCTGCACCTGCGGTGCCAGGGGGAAGGGAGCCCGACCGTCATCCTGGAGGCGGGGGGGTATGGCACGCCATCCGATACCTGGGACGCGGTCATGCCGCAAGTCGCCCAGCTCACGCGCGTCTGTCGCTACGACCGGGCGAACAATCAATCCGGGCGGAGCGGCCCGGCGCCCACGCCGCGCACCGCCGCCGATGTCGTGGCCGACCTACATGCGTTGCTGCAGGCGGCGGACGCGCCCGGCCCCTACGTGCTCGTCGGTCCATCGGTGGCGGGCTTGTTCGTCCGTCTTTACGCCGCGACCTATCCCGATGACGTCGCCGGGCTGGTTCTCGTCGATGCCTCGCACGAGCAGCAGCCGACGGTTCTTGGCGCCCTGCTCACGCCGGAGGAACTGGCGTTGAGCCAGCGGCTGGATTTCGAGGGCGGCGATCCCGAGGGACTCCTCACCGCGGAGAGCTACCCGGAAACCCTCGCTCAGATTCGGGGGGCGCAGCAAACCGCCCCGCTACGTCCGATGCCCCTCGTTGCGCTTGTTGCCGGAGCAACGGAAGACTTGACGCAATACGGCTACTCGGCCCACGAGCAGGCAATCTGGTGGCCGTTGACCCGCGTCCTTGGTGCGGATCTGGCGGCGCTGGTTCCGGATGGACGCCTGATCGTGGTGGAGGGGAGTGGCCACATCATCCATGAGGAGCAACCGGTGGTGGTCGTGCAGGCCATCACGGACGTGGTGAACGCGGTGCGCGATCCCAGCACCTGGGAGGCGATGGCAACGCCCGTCCCGTAGGCGTTGCCGTCACACCGTCGCGAAGAGTGAGAATGTCCGCGCTCCCGTGGTCATCGCGATCACGGGAGCGCAGTTTGTACGGAGCAGCCGGATCGCGCCAGCGACGGCCCTCCTCTCATCGTGCATGGGTTCCCGGTCCATGCTGTGCCCCTGTGCCCGGCGCCCGACACCCCGCTCAGAAGCGGGCCGATCGGCATTGCCACACGAAGTCCGATGGCAGCTCGTTTCCGCTGGTAGCGCGGCAAGGAGCAGCTTGGCTTCCAGCGCCTGCTCGCTTTCACTCAACGTCACCGTCGAATGGACCTCGCGCCACGCCCGAAAGCCGCTCAGCACTTCCGCGGCCAGTTCCTGCCAGCTCGACTCCAGAACACGGGGCGTTATCAGGGATTCCTTCGGGGCACCTCGCGCGTCCCGATCCTTCCAGCCCCCGGAACTGTGACGGGCACCGTGCGTCCTCCGCCGCGGTTGACAGGAGCGCACCGTGCCGTAGAGTTGGCCAGAGGTCCAGGAGGTCGCTTCCAGCCTCGGTGTCCGGAGAACCCAACCCAGCAACGCGAAAGGATGAGGTTTGGGCATGCACTCACACCCTGAAGGTCGTTCGCCGATCGTTTCGCGCCGCGCCGCGCTGGCGGCAGGCGGCTCCGGTCTGGTTTCCGTGATGGCCGGGTTGGGATCGCGCGACGCCAGCGCCGCGCAAGCGGGAACCCCAGCGGCAGGCGCAGAAACGACGTTCACGGCCGAAGAACAGCTCGCTCTGGAGGCGATCGTCGCCGCGCGGCTGGGCGGGCAGAAGGTTCCCGGGGCCGTGGTTGGCGTCTCGATCCCGGACCGTGGCTCCTGGGTCTTCGCGCAGGGGATCGCGGATCTGCGCACCGCCGCGCCAATCACCACCGACGACCATTTCCGCATCGCCAGCGTCAGCAAGACCTTTACCGCCACGGTCGTTTTGCTGTTGGTCGACGAAGGCAAACTCGCGCTCGACGATACCCTCGAGCAGTACGTGCCGGGGATCCCGAACGGGTCCGAGATCACCATCCGCCAGGTCCTGCAGATGACCGCCGGCATCTTCGACTACTCCCTGGACGAGCAGGTCGTGGCCGACTACGACCGCGACCCGACGACCCTGATCACCCCCGAGGACGTCATCGCCATCGTCGAGCGGCACGGGCCGGACTTCGCCCCCGGCGCTTCGCTCAGCTACTCGGACACGAACTACGTCCTGCTCGGCCTGGTCATCGAGAAGGTGACCGGGATGAGCGCCGTCCAGTCCCTCCAGGAGTACGTCTTCACCCCGCTCGGTTTGACCGAGACGAGCCTGCCGGCTGCGCCGGAGATGCCCGCGCCGTTCGCCCGCGGCTACATTGCGACCTCAGCCACGGACGACGCGTTGCGGGACGTGACGCTCAGCAACCCGCTCACGGCCTGGACTGCCGGCGGCATCGTCTCAACGCTGACCGACCTCCTGGTCTGGGCGGAGGCGCTGGGGGCGGGGACCTTGCTCACGCCGGAGACGCAGCGCGAGCGGCTGCGCTTCGAGCCCGTCCCCAGCGGCTCCCGGCTCCCGGTCGGCTACGGGCTGGGCATCATGGACGTGGCCGGGTTCGTCGGGCACAACGGCGCCATCTACGGCTACAGCACCTGGGTCCTCTACGACCCCGAGAGCCAGGGCTCGCTCGTCGTGCTGGCCAACCGCGGCGAACTGACGACGGAGTATGCCGCGCCGATCGCCGTCGACATCATCGAACTGCTCTACCCCGGCCGGATTGAGGCGGCGGAGGAAACGCCCGTCGGCACGCCAACGGGGTAGCCATCAACGGTACGACGAACCATGCGTGGCAACCCAAGCCTTTACGCTCTCGTCCCCCGCGCCACGATCCCGTGCATCGGGAAGCGTAGTCGGTCGCCCTCGGTCGCTTCTTGCACCCACGCCGCCATGTCGTCCTCGATGGCGGCGGTCAGGGCGTCCAATTCGGCGGCGGCGAGTCCCTGCAACGCACGGATGCCGGCGGACGACGCCCTGATCTGCAAGGCGACGTACTCCTCCGGCCGGGCATAGTCCGCCACGATTTCGACCGGTTCGACCGAGATGTCCACGAACCCCGCACCTTGCAGCAACTCGGCCACGACCACAGGATCGCCCATCGAAAAGGGCGCTTCCAGCGCCGGGGAGTCGAATCGTTCCCGCACCGCGCGCCCCAGTGCCGCGGGGAACGGATGCTGATCCAGCCCGCGCCACGTCGTCAGCACAGCCTGACCGCCCGGTGCCAGGACGCGGCGCATCTCGGAGACGGCGCGCGGTTTGTCCGGGAAGAACTGCAACCCCATCTGGCAAAACACAAGGTCAAACGACTCGTCCGCGTGTGGAAGATCTTGGGCGCTTCCTTCGTGCCACTCCACTCTCAGCCCAGCGGACGCGGCGGCGCGGCGAGCCACGGCGAGCATCGCCGGGCTGAGGTCGAGCCCGACGACGTGACCATCGGGCCCAACGCGCTCCGCTACGACCCGGGCGACGATGCCGGTGCCGCAGGCAACGTCGAGCACGCGCGCGTTCGTGGGAATCTCCGTGCGGGCGGTCACCTTCCGTGCCAGCGGGGCGAAGACGGCGGGGACGAACCACTCCTCGTAGATCGTGGCGGGATCGGTCATGCCTCGACTCCCTGGCATCCCTGGACCTCATCACCCTATCACCCCATCACCCACGTCGTATACTCCGGCTCCGGCGCGCCGGGCAGCCTCCCGCGCGGTAGGCACGACATCCGGAGCCGACTCGCCGGTGCATTTTTCGCCCAACGGCCACGAACCCTCCTCCGCCCCGCAGGCATCGCCGTGGCGCTCGCCGCGCGTCTGGCTCGGCGTGCCCATCAGCCTCGTCTTCCTCTATCTGGCCTTTCGCGGGCAGCACCCGGACGAGATCCGTGATGCCCTTTCGCGGGTCGATTGGCGGCTGCTGCCGCTGGCGCTCATCCTGCTCTATACGGGAATCGTCATCCGCGCCTACCGCTGGCACGTGCTGCTGCGCCCGGTGTGCGACATCCCCACCCGCGAGGTCTTCCCGGTCATGATCGTCGGCTACGCCGCCAACAACGTGCTGCCCCTGCGCGCCGGGGAGCTGGTGCGGGCCTGGGTGCTGGGGCAACGCTACGGCGTGCGCAAGACCGCCGCCCTGGCCACGATCGCGGTCGAGCGGCTCTTCGACGGGGTCACCATGCTCCTCTTCGTCGGCGGGGCGGCGACGGTGATCGGGCTCAACGCGGAGTTGCAGCACGTGGCGCTGGTGGCGGCGGCCGTCTTCGCCGCGGCCATCGCTCGGGCTGGCCGTGTCTGCTCGTCGGCGGGTCGGTTGCGCGACCGGTTGCTGGCGTCTGGTCGCTCGGGCCGCTGCCGGAGCGGCTGGCGGCGCGGGTGGAGCGCATGGCGGAGTCGTTCCTGGCCGGGCTGGGGGTGCTTTCGCGGCGGCGCGACCTGGCGCTGGTGGCCGCGACCTCGGTGATCGCCTGGGGCTTCGAAGTCTCGATGTACTGGACGGTGGCGCAGGCCTTCGGCGATCCGTTGGCCGCGGCGGTGACGCCCGTCGCCGCGCTGCTGGTGACCGCCATCGCCAACCTGGCCACGCTTGGTGCCCTCCGGCCCGGGGTACGTGGGGACGTTCGAGGCGGGGGTGCTGCTGGCGGTCAACGGCGCCCTCGGGCATCGGGCGCGGGCTGGCGCTCTCCTACGCGGTGCTGCTGCACGTGCTGCTCTGGCTGCCGGTGACGGTCTGGGGCGCGATCGAGTGGTGGCGGCTCGGGCTGGTCGGCGGCAAGCACGTGACGGATGCGCGAAGCGGTTGAGGAGGAAGCTCGCCCGTTGGAGCCCGAACCGGTCGCGAGCGGCGCGGGCGCTCGGCCGGGGGCGCGGCGAGTGACGGTCTGGCAGGCGATCGTGCTGGGGATCGTGCAGGGGCTGACGGAATTCCTGCCCATCTCCTCCTCGGCGCACCTGCTGATCGTGCCGTGGCTGCTGGGGTGGGAGTCGCCGGGGCTGGCGTTCGACGCCGCGCTGCACCTGGGCACCCTGGCCGCGGTGCTGGTCTATTTCTGGCGCGAGCTGACGGCGATGGCCCTGGCCTTTCCGCGGGCGGCGCTGAGGCCGGCGGCCGTGTTGCGCTCTCAGGCTGCCGGAAGACGTGATGCCCCGCCTCTCGCTGCTTGATCGCGCTGGGCACCGCGCCGGGGCTGGCCGCCGGGCTGCTGGGGGCCGAGGCGATCGACGCCGTCTACCACCCGGACGGGCTGGCGCCCGACGGCGTCATCGTGGCCGTGGCGGCGGCGATGATCGCGCTGGCGCTGCTGCTCTTGTGGGCGGAGCGCGCGGCGCGGCACGTGCGGTTGATGGAGAGCCTCACCGCGCGGGACGCGGTGGTCATCGGGCTGGCGCAGGCGGCGGCGTTGATCCCCGGCGTCTCCCGCTCCGGCGCGACGATCACGGCCGGGCTCTTCCGCGGGCTCACCCGGCCCGACGCGGCCCGCTTCTCCTTCCTCCTGGGCACGCCGATCATCGCCGCGGCGGGCGTCAAGGGGCTGCTCGACACGCTGACCTCGGGCGTGGACGCGGGGCAACTGGGCGTCTTCGCCGTCGGGCTGGCGGCCTCGGCGCTGGCCGGGTTCGCCGCCATCTGGGGGTTGCTGCGCTATTTGCAGCGGGCCAGCACGATGGTGTTCATCGTCTACCGGATCGTGCTCGGCATGGGGTTGATCGTGCTCGTGGTCGTCCGCTAGCGCGGTATGGCGCCGCGCTGACCCGGGCACCAGGCGAAAACCCCGGGCGCAATCCAGACGGCGCTCCGCGCTTCCTGGAGCAGCCGGCCCCGCACCGTCTCGCTGGAAACCTGACCGGCGATCCACGTCGCAGAACACCCGGCCGCACGACTGGACGCCCTTTTTGCCCCACAACGCGGCGGGGAAAGCTCACTCCTTTTGGAGCCCTTTGGACGAGAACCCACTCCTTTTGGAGCGGAGAAACTCGCTCCCTTCGCGCGATGTAACGCGCCGCCTTCCATAACACTTGCTTAGTTCAATAGTGTGCCGTGCGGTGATCGGGCGGGGACAACGGGGCCCCGTGTGGAGCGCCACGTCTCGAGCCGCGGCGTAGGAGGAACGAGATCGCCAGGGTACTAAGGGTTAGGGCCGGGTGAGCGCGACCGGGTTGGTCATGTCCGAGAGCCGGCGAAGGTTAAGGCACGCCCTTCAGTTGTGAAGGGTCACCCAGAAGCAGAGGGAATCCCACAATGGACGACAAGCAATTCGCAGAAATTACCAAGGCCATGGGACGGGAGATCACCCGGCGGGGGGCGATGGGACGGCTTGCGGCTGGGCTCTGACCGCGGCCGGAGTAAGCCGCTTCGGTCTGCGGTCCGCGGTGGCCGCAAGCGTTTACCTAGTTGTTGTCGCCGGAAACCCGCCTGCGAAAGCCTCGGCTACCAGGACGGGTTCAGCACTAATACGGCACCACCGATCGGGATCCCCACGACGTACAACCTGCCGTGCAACGGCACCGTCACGGTCACGAGTGACGGCGTCAATTTCGACTGGTCGTCAACCATCATTGGCATGGATGCCGTCATTGCCAAGGGCGGCCCCAACGCCAACCTCTACGTCTACGATCCTCCGGCGGAGTCCTTCGGCGACACTGGGCTGCATTCACCGAACAACGCCTCTGGCCAGCCGGCTGGTCTGAGCCACGTCGTGTTCTGCTTCGACCACGAGGTGACGGTCGAAAAGACCGCGGAGACATCGTTTACCCGGACGTGGACCTGGACCATTGACAAAGTATGTCCACCCGACACCGACCTCACCCTCGCGCCTGGGGAAACGTACACAGCCGCATACAGCGTCACGGTCGATGCCACAAGCGAGGACAGCGCATGCGTTGTCAGCGGAACAATTACGATCTCCAACCCGTCATGCAACCCGGATGCTGTCGAGATTACAGAGTCACTGACGAGATCGGCGGCATAGCGGCGAGCGTTGACTGCCTGGCTCGTTCCCCCTCACCCTTAACCCGGGAGACACGTTGGAGTGCGACTACACGGTCGAACTCGACACTGTGGAAGGCAGTCGTCCCGACGGCACGAACACGGCGACGGTCACGACCGATGATGGAGACGTCACGGGCACCCAGGACTTCGAGTTCGGAGACCCGACGATCGAAACCGACGAGTGCATCGACGTCACCGACGACCAGCTTAG
Source organism: uncultured Chloroflexia bacterium (assembly GCA_963762985.1). Lineage (GTDB taxonomy): Bacteria > Chloroflexota > Chloroflexia > Thermomicrobiales > UBA6265 > JACCXM01. Next base: position 108,353 of record CAVXMK010000013.1, on the reverse strand, counting down.
CGATCCTCTTGGCGAGGTGTGTGCGGGCGACGCGCCGCATACGTTCAACTACACGCTCGACGACCGATTATGACAGTGCGGGGAGCACGCATTCACCAATACCGCGTCCTTCACCACCACCGACAGCGGGGCCACGGATTCCGATAGCTGCACGATCAATGTGGGACGTGCCATGCGACGGTGGCTGTACGCTGACCCAGGGCTACTGGAAGACGCACTCCGTCAATGGCCCCGCGCCGTATGACGACACATGGGCGCAGATTGGTGAGGGCACCACGTTCTTCCAGAGCGGTAAGTCCTACTACGACGTTCTGTGGACGCCGCCAGCCGGTAACCCGTACTACATCCTGGCGCACCAGTACATCGCGGCGGAGCTGAACCAGCTCAACGGAGCCAGCATCCCCGCAGACGTGCTGGACGCGTTCGAGGATGCGACAGCCTGGTTCGAGAACCATATCCGGCCCAGGCCAAAGCAGATAAGGCGCTACTACTTGGGTGGGCCTCGACCCTCGCCTCAGTACAACGAGGGGGCTGTTGGCCCCGGCCACTGCGACGAGGACGCGTCCATCTCCGCGGGCGACCGCGAAGGGCGGCACGCAGGGCAGCGAGAACCAGGATAAGGCCCGCGGCAAGCAGGGCGGCAAGGGCCGTGGGAACGGCAACGGCAAGCAGGGCAAGGGCCGTGGGAACGGCAACGGCAAGCAGGGCAAGGGCCGTGGGAACGGCAACGGCAAGCAGGGCAAGGGCCGTGGGAACGGCAACGGCAAGAAGTGATCTCCGCCGCCGGTGACAACGGCGTCACCGCGGCCAGAGTTCAACCGAACGGGGATCGGCGAAATGCCGATCCCCGTTCTCGTCACCTGTTGTCGAGCCAGTTGCCGCCCTTACTGGCCCCTGACCTTGGCGGCAAACGTGGGCAGATCGTCTCCGGGACCCATCATGATGCGGGGGATGTGGTAGGGGTCGATGGCCAGCAGGTCCGCGGTCACGCCGCCTCAGCCTGTTATGGACTTTGGGCGATGGCTTACAGGCTCACGGTGCGACCGCGGCGGTCGTGAGCACCTGGGCCGTGCCCTCAAGCGGGACGGCCCGGTAGTCCTGCAGCGCCCCGCGGCGCGGCGGGCCGGCGATGGTGCTGATCTCCCACGTCAGGATCGCCAGGGTGCGGAAGGCGACCGGGGGATCCGCCGGGGTCATCGCGGCGAACCGCGGCAGCAGCAGGGTCAGCCAGAGTTCCCCCTGGTCGGGAAACGGCCCGAGGGACCCGGTGACCGACCGGCCGAGAGGGCTCTCCTCGTGGTGGAGCGCGTCGCCCACCAGCGCGTGGCTGCCGTACGGTCCGTCGTAGGTCAGCCGTGCCCCCGCGTCGCCGGTCAGATAGGTGATGCGCGTGTCCGCCCCCACCAACACGAACCGGTTCGGCGCCGCGTTGGTCCCCTCCGGCGGCGGCGTGGCTTGGGCCACGGCGAGATCGCGCCCCAGCGTGGCCCAGAGTGCGGCGGCGGCGCCCCCGGCGACCAGGCGGGCCAGCGCGAAACGCCGCGGGAGGGTGTCCACGGGCACGGGCTGCTCGGGACGCGCGCGAGTGGTGGTCACGGGATCTCCCTTCCGTATGGACTGCACGCTTACCGACGCCGGCGGCGAGCGGACGGTGCGACAGCACGCGGCCCCCGCGCCAATCGGGCAGGGGCCGCATGCACGTCGCGGCGATGGGGCACGCTACTTGTAACAGGCCTTCTTGCAGAAGCGCAGCCCGCTCCCGCCGCAGGCCGGGCCGCCCTCGACACAGACCTGCCCGCGCCGGCAGTCTTTGTGCGTGTCGCAGGTGCGGTCCAGCGAACTCTGCGCCGCGCTGGCGCAGACGTTGCCGCCTTGGGCGGCGCGGTAGCACTGGCAGCCGTCGCGCCCGCCGCAGGGCTTGCCGCCCGTGCCGTCGCAGGAGTCGCCCTGACAGCGCAATGGTTTGCGCTTCCTGCGCTTGCGGTGCTTGCGGCGCCGCTTGGCCGCGGCGTCCAGCCCGCCGAGGGCGGGCGCCACCGCGGCGGCGAAGAGGCCCGTGGCGACGAGCCGCCGCGAGGCGACCCGTTCCGCCAGGGCCTGGACGAGGGAGTCGAAGCGTCGCGCGTCCATGCGATCCTCCGTTCGGTGCGACGCGTGGCCCGCCAGGATGCGGGTTCCTTCCAGCCTGGCGGTCAAGGCCCTCCACGGCAGCCAAGTGGGCGACAGCTCGAGCGTCAAATCCAGAACAGCCGACGCCAGCGCAGGACACGCGACCACGGCGAGATACGGTCCGAGCGGTTGCCGGTTGGAGGTGCGCACGTCGTTGCTCGCCATCCCGGTCGTCATCGCGGCCATGTGGCCGCGGATCGTCACGGCCGATGCGCCCGGCCGGCCGGCCCCGCCATGGCCATCCCCGGGGCGCGACCGGGGCTGATCGAGAGGAGGAGAAGGGGCCGCCCGCAATGTCGACCCCGGACCGGTCCCCGTCGCCGCGCCGATCTCCCCACCGGGCCGCGGCCAACCAGCGTCGTCGAGGGAGACGGGGCCCACGGGATCCCGCGCATGCGAGCGGAAAGCTGGCGCCGCCATGGCAGTCGCCCTTGAGTGAGCGCCATCCGGTTGCCGCCAGAGCACCTCGGGTGGGACCGTTCCCACCAGCGGCCAGCGGTCGAACGCCATCGGCAGGCTCGCGACGGCGACTGCGCCCGGCCGGTTCACGTTCGGGCCAAGGCGGCGCGCTCACGGCGATGTCAACCGACGGGTGTTGACAGCAGGGCGCGGAGGTGTACGCTTCCTCTCGGTTCCAGGCAAACCGAAGGAGGTGGCGGATGCTCGTGCGCGTCAGGTCTTCCAGGCCAAGTACGGCCGCGGCGACGAGTTGGTCGCGCCTCTTCCAGGAGTTCAACGCGCGGATGCGGGAGGCGGGCGAGGCGCAGCCGCCGCTTCCGCATCCTGACCGACGCCTCCGGCCCGTTCTTCACGGTCGTCACCGAGACCGAGGTGGAGAGCTTCGCGGCCTGGGAGGCGTTGTTCTCCGAGGCGATGGCCCAGCCCGGATGGAGGAGTGGTTCGGCCGCATGATGCCCCTGGTGGACCGGGCCGCCGCGAGTTCTACACCTCGTCGAGTAGGCGCCTGCCCCTGGCGGTCACGTCCGGGAGCGACGCCGGAGAGGCGTCAACATCGATCAGCGGCATTTCGACCTTCTCGCGCGGGACTTCGGCGCCGGCAGTGGGCGGTCCTTTCCTGCGCTTGTCGTCCCGCGGCACACGGCACGAGCGCCACGGCGTCTCTGAACGGATTCAGCCGCTCGGCGGTCGTGCGCGGTACGATGCCGCCATGGCGGGCTGTTGCCAACCCCGCCGCCCGCGCTTGCTGGCGACATCAATACAACAACGGCATATCCCTTGAACGGACGGCAGGGCGCAGTCCCGCGAGCCAGGAACACTGCGCAAGCCTGGGCAATGCCTGCGTCACTGAGCCCTCCCGCGGCCACAGAAACCAACTGCCGTTGTCGTCGAAGGCCAGACAGCTGTGTCACCCCCAGCCATCTTCTGCGTTGGCGAAGGAAACGATCGGCCGTGCAAACCACCGCTCGACCAGTCGTCTCGCCGCGCCAGAAATCTGCCCTCACCAGCCGCCGACTTTCGCGGCGAAGGCAGGCAGGTCGTCCCCCGGCCCCAACATGATGCGGGGGATGTGGTACGGGTCGATGGCCAGCAGGTCCGCGGTCACGCCGCCCAGCCCGAAGGCGCCCAGGATGCCGGCGGCCGCGGCGGCCTGGACGGCGCTGTCGTTGCGGTCCCCGAACGGCCAGGCCAGGAAGTGAACCGGCTGGCCGGTGATGACTTCCAGGTAGGCCTTGTTCTCGGTGATCTCGGCGAGCTGGCCCGCGTAATCGAGCCCGGAGAGGTGGGCGTGGGTGGCGGTGTGCGCCTGCACCGAACCGAGCTGCGCCAGCAGCAGGATCTGCTCGGCCGTCAGCGGCGAGACGCTGTTGAGGAAGTACGTGCCGACCATGCCGTGCCGGCCCAGGATTTCGGCGAAGGTGATGGCGCTGGCCCAGCCGTCGTCGTTGGTGAGCAGGACCGGGTTGGGCGGCAGCTTGCCGTAGCCGGTGGCCGCCTCCCAGAACTGGGCCAGGGTGATGGCGGTATAGCCGTTCTCGACCAGCCAGCGGCAGTGTTCGTCGAGCTGCTCCGGGCTGACCGAGTACTCGCTCCCCGAGTAGTCGACGTTGTGGTAGGCCAGGATCGATACGCGGCCGAAGGCATCTTGCGCGGCGCGGGCTGCCCCATCGCCCGGCGGCGCTCCCGGCCACGCGAACGCAACGAAGACCAGCAGCAGACTGAACGACACCGCGCGCACGCGGCGCCCCACGCCGACCCGCCCCATGAGCGACACTCCCCTACCCCGTTGCTCACCTCGCCGGAGTGGCGCCCGCATCACCAATTGACCGCGGGCGGTCGGACGGTGACGCCCCAACGCCGCCGTCTTCCCACTCCGATGGGTGTGCTGCGATTGTGGTGGGCAAGGGTCCCCAGCAGCCCTTGCCACGCGGGGACACGCTCTATCGTAGGGGGTTTATGTCCGATGTCAAGCGGGGATTGGGGCGTTCGTTCGCGGATATGCGGCTCGCGCCGTCATACGGAATCCGGTTGACCACGTCCGCGATCTCGGGGGCCGCGTGGCGCAAGCCCCTTTCTCTCGGCGCGACGAAACCGGGGTTGGGGGTCCGGACCGACTGCGGCGCGACGCAAGTTGGCCACCGGTCCTGCCCCCGCCAGCGTTGGCATACTTGGCATAGCATTCTTTGCCGCACGGCCACGCGTCATGCCGCGGGATGCGGCTGGGCGTCCCCGCCGCCCTGGTGCTGCCGCGGCGAACGGCCCTGGCCGGCGGGTGGAGGCTGTGGATTCACCGCGTCGATGCGGAACCCATGACCCGTATTACTCCCTTGGAGGGCTGACAATGGCGATGATCTCGCGGGCAGCGAAGCGGCGGATGCGCTGGCGGCCGGTGATTTCGACGAGTATGCCCTGGTCCACGAGGCGTTGCACCAGCAGATTCGCCCCCCGCGTCGTGACCCCTATGCCATCAGATCACATCCGCGACCGAAATGACTGGCTGCTCGAACAGAAACTCGATGAGATTGCCGCACGTTCCCTGACCTCGTGCTCGCGGATGCCCAGTCCTGATACCGCTCCAGCAGATCAAGCAAGTCGTAGATCGTTGGGCTGGCTTCGTTCGCCTGCTCCGACGACGCCCTGCAGGAAGAAATCGATCCACGGCATCCAGGCGCCCGACCGGCTCACGTCGCATGCAGATGATCCAGTACGTCGTCGGCTGATGACGCTCGAAGTATCCGCTGAGGTAGAGCAGCGGTTGCGGCAGCACCTCCCGCAGTTGCAGCGCGATCAGCAGCCGGCCCACACGCCCATTGCCATCCATGAATGGGTGGATGGCCTCGAATTGGTAATGGAACGAGGCTCAAGCTGGATGAGAAATGGCAGATCGTCGCGGCGCTCTCCCCAGAATCGCTCCAGGTCGCTCAGCGCCGTCGTGCATTTCCTGTACCGGCGGCGGCACGAACCGCGCCGTCGCCGCCGTGTCGCCGGGGACGCCGATCAGGTTCTGAACATGCCGGAACTCACCGAAGCGTCGCTCCTGGCCGCGAACGCCTTCCATGAGGCGCGCCATGCACCTCGCGGATCAGCGCAACGAAATTGGAAGCCGTCTCCAGCACCGAAACACCAAGTTCGAGCGCCGCGACTTTCTCTTCATGGCAGCACATCGTCTGCTCTGGCTCTCGGTGGGGAAATCTCGAACTTCAGTAGTTCCTCGAGGTCGGCCTCGTAGCTTCGATGCGGCTGGAGAGCACGGTCTCCTAACGGAGGAAGCGTCGAAGGAGCAGATGCGGCTTCGGCAGCCCGCGACGGCCAAGACCTCTCAACTCACCGAGTGCTCGCTCCGCTTCAACCAGCAGATTCACCGATGGACGAGGCAGAGTCCAGATCTGGCGGCAGCGGATTCGGGACTATAGGCGAGATGCCCCTCGGGCGCGGTGACGAGCCGACCCGGCGAGTGCTCGGAAAAATCTTCGCGGCGCATCGTCGTTCATCGTCGGCTCGCGGTGTCAGCGGCATATGCATAGCGAAGCCAGGTATCCTTGCCTGTCGTGCTAAGGATACCAAATCGGCTTAGTTTCCTAATATCACGAAGCGATCACCTTTCGTTACCTCGTCCCCTCCAGTCACGCCCCTCTCTACCGCTCCAACACCCCGTGCGCCGCCTCCGCCGTGGCCGGGGCGTAGAACGGATCCGTGCCGCCGTCGTACACGCCGTCCAGCGTGCGGCGGATAGCGGTGGGCGAGGCGAAGCCGCCGCTGAAGAGGCGCTCGTCGAGGGTGTCGACGCGGTGGCCCATGGCGCGCAGGGCCTTGATGGTTTCGGTGGGGAAGCGCCAACTGAGCAGCAGTTCGGGGGTCGAGCAGTCGATGCGCGGCGCGGAGATGGCCGGTTGGGCGGCCAGCCGCCAGTCGGTGAAATTCATGATGAGTTGCGCGTTGCAGTTCAGGATGCGCCGCCCGCCGCTGGCTCCCAGCGAGGCGAAGGGGCGGCCGTTGCGGGAGAGGATCACCGGGGCCATGTTCGAGAGGGGCGTCTTGCCGCCGGCCACCGAGTTGGGACGACCTGGCTCGGGGTCGAACCACATCATGCCGTTGTTGAGCAGCACCCCCGTGCCGGGGACCGTGACCCGGCTGCCCCACAACGACAGCAGCGTCTGGGTACAGGAGACCGCCATCCCCTCCCGGTCCATCACGCTGAGGTGGGTGGTCGAGCCATCGGCCATCTGGCCGGGGTGCTGGGGTGCCAGGGCACTGGCGGGGTAGTCGGGGATGGAGGGGTTCAGGCCGTGGCTGATGCCAGTGCGCTCAGCAGTCGCGGCCGGGATCGGCTCGAATCGATCTTCGGGGAGGGTCGCCGCCCGCTCCTTGGCGTACTTATCGCTGGTAAGCAACTCGATCGGGATTTCGACCTGTGTGGCATCGGCCAGCCAGGCGAAGCGGTCGGCGAAGGCGAGGCGGAAGGCCTGGGCCATGCGGTGCAGCGCTAGCGGGGTGTGGTAACCCGCGTTGCGCAGATCGAACAATGAGAGCAAGTTGAGACTCTCGGCCAGCGTGGTCCCCCCCGTACCGCCTCCGATGGTGTGGACCTCGGCTTCGCCGTAGGTGGTGGAAAGCGCCGGTTCGATGCGGGCCTGGTAGCGGGCGAAGTCCTCGCGGGTGAAGGGCGCGCCGTTGGCGGCGAGGTCGTCGGCGATGGCCTGCCCGATCGCCCCTTCGTACATCACGCGCGGACCGTCGCTGGCGATGGCGCGCAGGGTACGAGCCAGGTCCTCTTGCCGCAAAAGATAGGGGCGGCGCTGCTCCTGGGTGACGGGCGGGTTGCCGTCGCCGTCGAGAAAGATGGCCGCGGTGGCTGGAATCCGTTTCAGGGTAGCGAGATCGTTGGCGATCATCAGGGTGGTGTGCCAGAACACCGGGAAGCCTTCTTCCGCCCAGCGGATGGCGGGGGCCAGCGCCTCGGCCAGGGAGATGGTGCCCCAGCGCTCCAGCGCCAGGGCGAGTCCGGCAACCGTGCCCGGCACCGCAACGGATGTGTATCCCCAGACGTTCGCGTCATCGACGACGGCAGGCCAGCCGAAGAGGGCTTCCTCGCTGGTGTGGCCCGTGAGCTGAAACATTTCCGGCCGCGCCCCCATGGGCGCGCGCATCGGGTAGGCAACGACTTCGGGCGCTTCGTCCGGCACCTGCACGACCATGTAGCCGCCGCCGCCGATGCCATTCATCCACGGCTCGACCACGCCGGCCGTGAACGCGGTGGTCACGGCGGCATCGACCGCGTTTCCGCCCTGGCGCAGCACCTGGGCTCCGTCCGCGGCGGCCTGTGGTGTCTTGGCGGCGACCATGCCACCGCGCCCGCGCGCTTCCAGCCGGGTGACGTGCCATTCGGTTTCGGTGGACATCTGGTGTTCCTCGTCTCGCATCGTCCGATCGTCTGGGGGCGATCATAGACGAGAAGCGGGAGGCGCCGGGAGACGCAGGCTCAGAAATCGAAGATATCGTCGATGGCGATCTCAACGCCTGACAGCGCCGCAAGCTGGATCGTCCCGCTCCTGTAGACCGTTTCCTGGTACGACCCGTCCGCCTGGCGTACCCAGCTCGTCACGGTGCGCTCGTGGGGGTGGATGCGCCAGATCTCCAGATCGCCGCGCTGCATGTAGACCGGAATCTTCGTTTCCACGTCGTAGTTGCCAGTCGAGCGCGACCAGACTTCGACGACGAGCGGGAGAGGGTCGGAGAAAATGGCGAGCGTACCCGGGCGACCTCGGAATGCGTCACCCAAGCTCTTTGGGATCACCATCACATCGGGCAAAAAGACGGTAGCGGTTGGCCGGCGCACGCGGAGCTCGGTGGCAACGTGGTAGGAAGTGCGGTCGATTTGCAGAAGCAGGAGATGCCCCAGAAGGGCCGGGATGACGCCATGTTCCAAGCCCATCCGGATTTTCTCCACCAACTGTCCGTCGTGCAGTTCCCATGCGCCGTCCACCCCGGACAGGACGAACTGCTCGTAATCTTCCACGCTCATCCGCTGGGCAACGGCCATGGACATCTCCAGGTATCACGCGGCCGGGCTGGCCAGTTCTCCCCAGTCTACCGCGACGATGCCGAAATCTCCTTGAAAAGTCTGCAACTGTGTTGTAGTACCCGTGTGACCGAAAGGCGTCGATGCCGCGCAAGCTCCGCCAACTGAAAGCCGATCTACGTAAAGCGGGATTCGCGGTCTTGCCACGGCGCGGCAAGGGAAGTCACGTGGTCTGGAAGCATGCCGAGAGTGGGGCCGAAGTCAACCTTGCGGGAGCCGACGGCACCGACGCCCACTACTACCAGGAGCGCGAGGTCCGCGACGCCATCGCCCGCGCGCGGCAGTGGGGCGAGGAGGAACGCCATGTCCCCGGTCATTGACGGAGCCGAGATCACCCCGGAGGAGCTGGCACAGGCGCGACGCTACCCCATGATGATTGCCTGGTCGGAGGAGGATGAACTCTTTCTCTCCAGCTTCCCCGACGTGCCCGGCATCGTCACGCACGGCGCCACGCCCGAGGAGGCGGCTGAGCGCGGCGAGGAAGTCATTGCCATTTGGCTCACCTCGCTGCTCGATGCGGGACACGAGATTCCGCAGCCGTCGCTGACGGCACGGCAGGCCTCGGTCAGGCGGCCGCCGCGCTACAGCGCCGACCGCATCGCGCAGATTCGGCGCAATCTCGACGTGTCGCAGCAGGTCTTCGCCGACATCCTGAACGTCAGCGCGGGCACGGTGCGCTCCTGGGAGCAGGGCATCCGCAGGCCCGACGGCGCCTCGCTTCGCTTGCTAGACATCGCGGAGCGTCACCCGGAAGCTCTGCTGTCGGCGGCATCAGTTCGCAGAGCAGGCAGCGCCGCGGATTGACCCTCCGCCAAGCCGCGGACGAGGACCAAGCACGAGGCGATTATCCCGGTGGAAATCCGGTGTCGAAAAGCCGGTCGAGGTCGATCTCTACGCCAGGCAGCGCCGCGGGGGTGACGATGCCGCCTCGATGGACCGTCTTCCGATACGTCCCGTCCGGCTGTCGAACCGAGCGCGTCAACGTGCGCTCGAAGGGGTGGATGCTCCAGATGTCGGCGTCCCCGCGCTGTCGGTAGACGGGAATTTTGGTTTTGATGTCGTAGTCGCCTGTCGATGGCGACCAGATCTGGGCGACGAGCGGCAACGGGTCGGAGAAGATGGCCAGGCTATGACTATCGACGAATCGCGCGCCGTAGGCGGTCGGCACGACCATCACGTCCGGGATGAAAATCGTAGCGGTTGGACGGCGCGTGCGGCCCTCGATGAAGACCCGATACTCGGCGCGGTCGAGCTGGTTTCCGATGAGGAACGCCAGTTCGGACGCGATGTCGAGATGTCTCCAGTTCTTCCCCGGCTTCTCCACCAGCACGCCATCGTGCAGCTCCCATTGCCCGTCCGGGTGGGACTGTACAAAGATCTCGTAGTCCTGCTCGCTCATTCGCTGCGCGACGGCCATTCGGACCTCCTGGCATGGCGTTCAAGGAATCGCCGTTCGGTAATGAGTCTACCCCGGCCATCCGGCCAGTGCCGCCGGTTGACCGCGACTAGCTCGACTCGCCGAAACCCGTTTGACGGCGGCACGGGCGATGCGTAGGATGCCCCGGCAACGATGACGGGCGGATGCGCCGTTCGTCACCCAGCAAAGGGGGCGTCCCATGACCCAGGATTCGGGCCCCCGCGATCCCCACTTCGCGGCCGAGGCCTTCCCACGCGCCACGCCTGAGATCGTCGGTATCGACGAGCCGCTCGCCTGCCCGTCGTGCGGGGTTGAGCTGAGCGGGACCGAGGCGTTCGAGACGTTTCGCGTCTGCCCCGGCTGCCACCGCCACTTCCCCATCCCGGCGCGGGAGCGATTGCGGCTGCTGGTCGACGCGGAGAGCTTCCGCGAAACCAACGCCGCCCTCGTCTCGCTCGACCCACTCGTCTTCCGCGATCTGCTGCCGGTGCCGGATCGCCTGGCCGAAGCGGCGGAGCGCACCGGCGGGCCGGGGGGCGGGGTCAGTGAGGCGGTCCTCACCGGGACGGGGACGATCGTTGGCCGCGAGGCGGTGCTGGTCGTGCTCGACCACGCCTTCCTGGGGGCCAGCATCGGCCCGGTGGCGGGGGAGAAGATCCTGCTGGCCATGGATGCCGCCGCGGCGCGGCGCGTTCCCCTCATCGCGCTCTGCACCGCCGGCGGGGCGCGGACGCAGGAGGGGCTGCTCGGACTGATCCAGGCGCCGAAGATCGCCGCCGCCGCGGCGCGGTTGCACCGGGCCGGGGTACCGTTCGTGGCCGTGCTGGCGCACCCGGCCACGGGGGCGGCCTGGGCGGCGCTGGCCAACCAGGCGGACATCATCCTGGCCGAACCAGGAGCCCACATCGGGCCAGGCGGCCGCCAGGGCAACGATGGCGCCGAGCCGGCGGAAGTGCTGTTGGACCGGGGCATGATCGATGGCGTGGTCGGCCGCACCTGCCTGCGCAAGACGCTGGCCACCCTGCTCGGCCTCTTCGCCGACCGCGGCGCCTATCGCCCCACCGCCGACCTCCGACTTCCGACTTCCGACTCGTCAGGCGAGCCGATCGCCGCTCGGCGCCGGGTCGCCGGTTGGCAGGAAGCGAGTCTGGCTCGCCACCCCGAGCGGCCGCGGGCCCGCGACTACCTGGAGCGGCTCGCCACCGAGTGGATCGAGCTGCACGGCGACCGCGCCGGGACCGACGATGCGGCGATCGTCGCCGGGCTGGGACGGATCGCCGGTATTCCGGTCGCGATCATCGCCGGGGAGCGCGGGCAGGCGGCCGGGGCCGGCGCGTTCCGCAAGGCGGAGCGGGTGCTGCGGCTGGCCGGACACCTGGAGTTGCCGGTCGTCACCCTGGTCGATACGCCGGGGCTGACCAGCGGCCCTGGCAGCGACCCGGCGCAGACGACCGCCGCCATCGCCGGGGTGATCGGCCTGACCGGTCTCCTGCCGGTGCCGGTTGTTTCCGTCGTCATCGGCGAAGCCGCTGGCGCGGCCGGGATGTGCCTGGGCATCGGCGACCGCATCCTGATGCAGGAGCACGCGGTCTACACCGTCGGCGGGGCAGAGAGAGCGGATCGCCGCGCCGCGGAACCGCTGGCCGCCTCGCGCACCCTGACCGCCGCCGAATGCCGGCGGCTGGGCGTGGCCGACGCGGTCATTCTGGAACCAGTCCCGGCCGCTCATGCCGATCCGGCCACCGCCGCCCGCGCCCTCGGCGGCGCGATCACCGCCGCGTTGACCGAACTGGCCGGGATGGGACCGCGCCGCCTGCTCGATGAGCGCGCGGCGAAACTGCGCGCGCTAGGGCAGACGACCCCCGAGGGCCGCGAGGCCGCCCGCCGCGAGGTGCGCGAGCTGCAGGAGCTGCAGCGCACGCTGGCCCGCTCCCTGGGCGATTTGCGCGAGCGGCTGGAGGAGCGCGGTCTGCCCAAGGGCCTGCACCTGCCGCAACTCCCGCCGATCCCGCTGGCCGAGGCGGTGCGGGACCGCGTCCATTTCGACCCGGCGCTGCCGACCGTCGAGTGGGCCCGTGCCGAGTTGGTCGAACGCGCGGTGCGCCTTTCGGCGCGGCGGTTCCCCGGCGAGTCGTCGGAGACCAGGCCGAGTCAGGATCTGGAACCGGCTGCCCCCGCCGAGGAGCGAGGCAGGAGACCATCGTGATCGGGTCACATGGAGATGCCACCCCGCCGTACCGGGTGGCGGCGATCCAATTCGAACCGGCGCTCTTCGCCAAGAGCGCGAACCTGGATGCCCTCCTGCGCCTCACCGAGGAGGCCGCCGCCGGGGGCGCAAAGCTGATCGTCACCCCGGAGATGGCCACCACCGCCTACTGCTGGGCCACGCGCGAGGAAGTCGCCGGCGACGTCGAGCCGATCCCCGGCCCGACGACGGAGCGCTTCGCGGAGATCGCCGCCCGCCATGACTGCTGGATCGTGGTGGGACTGCCGGAGGTCGCGCCGGAGACGGGGGTTTTCTATAACAGCGCCGTGCTGATCGGCCCCGAGGGACCGGCGGGACTCTACCGCAAGACCCACGCCTTCATCTCCGAACCGAAGTGGGCCAAGGACGGCGACCTGGGGCTGCCGGTCTTTGAGACGCCGCTTGGCCGCATCGCGATGACGATCTGCATGGACGCGTGCTACCCCGAAACCACCCGCATCCCGGCGCTGGCGGGGGCGGACGTGATCTGCTTTCCCACCAACTGGCTCTCGGAGAAAAGCCCCTCCCCGAGCTGGATGGCGCGCGCGGCGGAAAGCGGCGTCTACCTGATCGCCGCCAACCGCTATGGGCTGGAGCGCGGGGTGCAGTTCTCCGGCGGCTCGGCGATCATCGACCCGGATGGGCGTTTGCAGTGCGTGCTGGACGACGGCGACGGCATCGTCTGGGGGTGGGTCGATCCGGCCCGGGCACGCAACAAGCGGCCCCTACCGGGTCGCACCGAAGACCTGGTGGCGGATCGCCGCCCCGATGCCTACGGCACGATGACGCTCAACGCCTATCTCTGGCAGCCGGGCGAGTTCCATGGTCTGTATGGCATCCGGCCCCTGCCGGAAGAGCGACAGTCGCGGGTGGGCGTGGTGCAATTTTCGCCGGTCACGGGAGACGTTGACGGCAATCTGGAACGGATCGCCCGCGAGACGGCGGTCCTGGCGGCGCAGGGTTGCGAGCTGGTCGTGTTCCCCGAACTGGCTGTCACCGGGCCGGTGGCCGATCGGGAACGTGCCGAGGTATTGGCAGAGGTGATTCCCGGCCCTAATACCAGACGGCTCCGGCGCATCGCGGCCACGGCCAAGGTTCACCTGGTGGCGGGTGTGATCGAACGGGATGCCGCAACAGAGCGGCTGTTCAATAGCGCCGTCTTGATGGGACCGGACGGGGTCGTCGGAGTGTATCGCAAGCTGCATCTGGCCCACGCAGATCGTGCCTGGGCAACGCCGGGCGATGGCGGACTGCCGACCTTCGATATCCCCGCCGGCCGGGTCGGCATGCTGATCGGCTACGACGCGCTCTTTCCGGAAGCGGCCCGGGCACTGGCCATCGACGGCGCGGACATCATCGCCTGCCCTTCGTTGCTGACCTGGCCTGCCGTGCTGCCATACGGAAAAACCGTAATCCCGATGCCGCCGTTCGTTGAGGCCGGCCCGACCGAGGACCATTTTCATCTCTGGCGGGAGCGGGAGCGGGAGAACAACGCCCACGTCCTCTTCGCCAACGGCGCTGCCCCGATGATGGGTTGGAGCGGATGCTTCGCCGCCGTGCTGGAGAGCGAGCCGCGCCGCGAGGCGCTCGTGCGCGGAGACGCCGAGGGCACGGCGACGATCGAGATCGAGACCAGCGGCGTGGTGCGCGCCAAGGATCTGGTGCGCATGCGCATGCCGATCTGGTACGACGCCATGCAGGCTTTGCCTGATGCGGCGGCGCGGGTGGCGCGGGAGTATGGGGCGCGTCCAGGGGCGTGGTTATCCCCGGCGCGAGAGATGGTGGGCGCGGCATCAGGGAGCGGCCTGTAGGGGCGCTGCTTGCTGCGCCCGGTCGGCCGCAAGCCGACAGCATAAGGCTGGCAACCGGTTGTGGCCCGGAGGGCCACGGGCGCAGCAAGCAGCGCCCCTACAACCGAAGGATTCGCCTCGCACGCCGACGAAGCGGACGACATGGTGTGAGTTGAAGGAGCGCCAGTGTCACGAGTCACCTTGGTCCAGGTCGGGATGGGGACCGTCGGGGGCGAGACGATCGAGCAGGTGATCGCCAACCGCGACCGCTGGTGGGGCTCCCACGGGCTCGACGTGCGCATCGGCGCGGTGATCGGGCTGGGCGGGGCGCTGGTGACGTCCGAACCGGACGGGCTTCCGAACGATCTGCTGCGTGGGTTGGTGCGCTCGCGGCGGGCCGGGCAGGCGCTGCGCGAGGCCGCTGCGGGGCACGAGCTGGTGGAGCCGCCGGAAGCCATCGCGCTCCTGATCAACCAGGGACCGGTGATCGTCATGGACGCCGCGGCGGGGGAGGAGACGGCCGCGCTCGATGCCCGCGCCCTCGCCTCCGGGGCCGGGGTCGTGCTCTCCAACAAGGCGCCGCTGGCGCTGCCGATGGAGAACCCGCTCGCCGCGCGGTTGTGGGGCGCATCCGGGCCGCGCGGGCATGTCCGCTACGAGGCGACATGCGGTGCAGGCCTGCCGGTCATATCCACCCTGCGTGCGCTGCTGGACACGGGCGACGAGCCGGTCGAGATTGTGGGGGCGCTCTCGGGTACGCTGGGCGCGATCTTCACCGATCTGGGGAACGGCGCGACATTTTCCGGGGCGGTGCGCTCGGCCAGGGAGAAGGGGTTCACGGAACCCGACCCGCGCGACGACCTGAGCGGGCTTGACGTGGCGCGCAAGGCGCTGATCCTGGCGCGGACCATCGGGCGCACCGTGAATCTCGATGAGATCGCCGTCGAAAACCTGGTGCCGGAGGGGCTGCGGGAGACGAGCGTGCCGGAGTTTTTGGAGCGCGTGTCCGAGTTGGATGAAGCGTGGGCCAGTCGCGCCGAAACCGCCCGCGCCGCGGGGGCGACGTTGAAGTACGTGGCCACGGTCCCCGTTGATGGTCCCATCGCCGTCGGTGTGCGCGAGGTGCCGCTGACAGGTCTGCTCGGCGCGTTGCAGGGTCCGGAGAACGTCATCGTCATACGTACGGCGCGCTACGCGGCGAATCCGCTCACGGTCGTCGGTCCCGGCGCGGGGGCGGCGGTAACGGCGGCGGGGATGACCGGGGACATGCTGGCGCTGGGCGGATTGCTGACGCGGAGGGGATGAGGGACCGCACGCACACGAAGGTGCGTGGCTGCATCGCGTGAACTGCGTATGGTGCAAGCGTATGACTTTGGTTAATGTACGCTCGCGTCCGGGCAAGGACGCGTCACGGACCCGAGCCGCACCAAGGAGAACGCGATGGTGAGCACCTAAACATCCCCGAGAAGCGCGCTGGTTTCCGATCGGCTGCGAGGCTCAAAAGCCGAAGACACCCATCCCACATGCGGGAACCAGCGCGTCGGACGAAGCGCCGCGCCAGCACCACCGTACGCCACGGCTTCAGAACGCGCCCAGGCGCCGGGCCATGCCGCCAGGTAAGCGCGTCTCGAAATCGAGGACGTCAACCCACTCCAGGCGAACGGCGATGCGGGTCATGTGCGAAGAGAGCCGCCCGACCTGTTCCACCCACTCCCGTCCCCGTTCCGGCCCCAGGTACCGCAGTGACGCCGCTTCCATCTCGGTCGACACACCGGCGACGATCGTGACTTCTGCTGCCCCCCGGATTTGCAGTACCCGGAACGGCGGTTCGACTGTGTCGAGCGTCAGCGCCACCTGGGGATGAATCTGCAGCGCCGCGACCTTGGGGTCGTCGGGCCATGAGCTGAGGACGATCTCGCTCCCCGTCCAGTGGAACTGCACGGGGACCACGCGCGGCGTGCCGTCGCGCGCGATGTAGGCCAGCCGCGCCGGCAGCGTCGAGCGCAGCAATTCCTGCGCGATCGGGTGCGCGAGAAGGGCCAAGGTTCCGGGTCGGGCCTGCGACCAATGCAGGCTGTCGGTTTCCATGGTGCCGGTCAGATTCGTCATCGTCGTCGCAGTCATCGTGGCTACTCCTTCGGTGCATGCCTGCGGATCGGTGGTCGTGGGAGGCACTCCGGTCATGGGTTCCGGCTCGGCGGGATATTCGCGTTCAAACGAAAGACGTTTGCGGGGTCGTAGCGATCCTTGAGCGCGGTCAGGCGCTGCAGCCGCGCGCCGTAGGCGGATGCGACGCCGGCCACGCCCTCGTCGGAGAGGAAGTTGGCGTAGACGCCCGCGGCGTACGGGCGCATCCGCTCCCAGCCTTCGCGCACCCAGGCCACGTGGCGCTCGCCGCCGGGACCGCTCGGCGGCCAGGCGGCGGCGATGTTGACTTCGAATCCGGGATCGCGATCCCCCACCGCCGTGGCGTCGGGGTCGACGCGGCTCACCGCGCCACCGATGGCCCAGCCGCTGATCTGAGAGAAGGGCGAGGTGATGGTCTCCACCCGCTCCAGGATGACGTCGATGACCTCGTCAGTGAGTCTGGGAACGCGGTGCGCCTTCCAATAGTAGTGCCGGCCGTGCGGCGCGCCGCCGTCGAGCATCGACTGCACGGCCAGGTACGGCATCGGGCGCACCAATTCGCCAAGCGGCGTGCCGATTGCGCGTAGCGAGGCGACGGCCTTTTCGCCGTCGTCCAGATCGCCGGCCCAGACGGGGATGAGGGAGACGGCCGGCTTGCCGTACGCCGCGGCCGGCAGGATCGGCATCGGCAGAGCCAGGAAGGCAGCGAAAGTGATGCCCAACTCCTCCGGTGCTTCGGGAGCGAAGTCGCGCAGGAAGCGGAAGACCTCCCGCCCCTGCTCCAGGGGCCAGAAGATGGGGCCGCCGAGCACGAGCGGGCCCACCGGATGCAGCCGGTACTCGAGCGACGTGGCGATGCCGAAGTTGCCACCGCCACCGCGCAACACCCAGAAGAGGTCGGTCGCGGTTTCGGCGTCGACGTGGATGCGCTCGGCGTCGGCAGTGACCAGATCAACCGAGAGGAGGTTGTCGACGGTCAGCCCGTGCTTACGCATGAGATGCCCGAGCCCGCCGCCCAGCGTGAGACCGCCGATCCCGGTGTGGCTGATGATGCCGCCGGTGGTAGCGAGACCGAACGGCTGGGTGGCCAGGTCGAACTCGCGCCAGAGGAGCCCACCCGATGCGCGTGCCGTGCGCGCCTGCGCATCGACCCGGATCGCCTTCATGAGCGACAGGTCGATCATGACCCCGCCGTCGCATACGGCGTGGCCGGCGACGGCGTGCCCGCCGCCCCGCACCGAGACGGGCAAGTCGCGCTCGCGGGCGAAGCGCACGGCGGCAACGACGTCGTCCGCGCCGGCGCAGCGGGCAATCAGCGCGGGGTACCGGTCGATGGCCCCGTTCCAGATGCGCCGCGCCTCGTCATATCCCTCCTCCTCCGGGCGCACCAGCGCGCCACGAAACTGGCCACGCAGCGCCTGCATGGCGCTGTTGTCGATTGCCATCATTTCTGTCGCGGCCATCACCATGGGAACCTGCCTTTGCTCCGCCTGTTGGCCTTGCGAGCCAACGGCTCAAAATCCCGGATCCCACCGCTGGATCCGGGTACAGCATCGACAGCGAGCGTTCCGCCAGCGTTCCTGACGAGCGTTCCGCCAGCGTTCCCGGCTCAACCGAGGAGCGCCGCGGCCTCGCGCACATCGCGCGTGTCGTGTCCTTCGGGCATGTCGGCGAGAATCGCCTGGAGTGCGGCTCGCGCCTCGCGCAGTGCAAGCTCGTCACCCCACCGCTGGTGCGAGCGGACGATGCTTGCCGCGGTTCTCAGCTCGAGGGAGCGCGCCCCCTGCCGGTGTGCCGTCGCCAGCGCGCGCGCCAGCTCCGCTTCGACCTCCTCCCACGGGGCGCTGAGAGCGGCGAGGTATTCGGCGCGCTGCCTCCGCGCTTCCGCCTCCCACAGTGACGCCTTCATCATGAGTGCCCGATTGGAGGCAGCAAGACCAGCTCGTGCATCTCCGGCCACGGCACAGGCTTCCAGCAAGACGCGCACCGCGGCCGCCTGCATGCCAGGGGCATGCTCGGCGCCGCGCGTCTCGGCCAGGGTCTGCTGGATGCGAGCGATACCCGTCGCCGTGCGCCCGTCGAGAACCTCGACAAAGCCGGCAAGAGCCGCCCCGGAAACCAGCGTCGGTCGCCAGGAGCGGTTCCCGAGCGCCGCCGTGAGGTGCGCCGTGAAGTGGCGCACGCTTTCCTCATCGCGCATGTCGAGCGCAAGATGGGCGGCGAAGACGAGCGCCACCTCCTTGCTGTAGGGGTGCGCGATCGCATCCGCTAAGGAGAGGGCGGCATCGCGGGACTCCACCGCGGCGTCGGCATGACCCAGGAACCAGAAGGTGTTCCCGAGCCGACTGAGGCAGACGACCTTGGGATCGAGTCCGTAGTTGAGGAGGTGGGCGTGCCGCTCGTCGGGACGGTAGTGCCCGATGGCGGCCGCGAAGTGCTCGCGCGCGGAGGCGAACTGCCCCGCCCAGAATGCGGCAATACCGAGCACGTACTCGCTCTCCACCAGGAGGACATTGTCCGCGTCGCGCTCGCCGCGCGCGTGCAACTCCCTGCCGAACCGCTGCGCCGCGGGGAAATCGTTCCCCGCCAGGCTGGCGACCGCCTGCGACCGGAGCAGCGGCGGCGCCAACTCCACGCCGAGTTCGGCCGCAAGTGTTTGCGCGCGCCGGTGGACCTCGGCCAGCCGGGTCGAGGCAAAGCCCTCGGCCGTACCGAGCGATGCCGCCAGCGTGGCCAGGATCGCCATCTCGCGGGACCCGTGCGCGGGGGTTTCGGGGAGGGTCAGGAGAAGATCGCGCGCCCGGTCGAGGAGGCGGACGGCCTCGGCGTCGGCATAAACCCGTTGCGCGGCTTCCGCGGCGCGCATGGACCAGGCGATGGCCGCATCGACGGCCCCGGCGCGCTCGTAGTGCATGGCGAGTTGGCCGCTCACCGGCGCCACGTCCAGGGCGTGGAGGGTTTCCAGCGCAGAGGCGACACGCAGGTGATGGTGCCGCCGCCTCGCGGGGCTCAACGCCTGGTAGGCAACCTCGCGAATCTTGTCGTGGCTGAAGTCGTACGCGCTGGCGCCCTGCTCGCGGACGATGCGGCGTTGCCACAGCTCGTCCAGACCGCGCACAAGCGTGTGTTCGTCAACGTCGCTCGCGTGCGCGAGGACATCCGGGGTGAACTCCCGACCGATCGTCGCGGCGAGTCCGACGAGTTCGCGGGCCGGCTCGGACACCTGCGCGAGGCGATCCTCGATGACGGCCTGCACTTTGGGACTGATGCGGTCAGGCTTATCGGTGGCGCTCCATCCGGAACGCACGGCTTCGACCACGAAGAGAGGATTGCCCTCGGTTTCTCGGAACAGGTGATCTCCGGCGAGGTCGCCGAGCGGGTGGCCGGCAAGCTGGGTCGCGAGCATCACCGTGTCGTCTCGACCGAGCCGCCCCAGCTCGATCTCGGCGACGCGGTCCAGGGCGTGCAACCCGGCGATGAGCGCGTTGGCGGGATGCTGTCGATCGATCTCCTCGCGGCGCGCAGTCGCCGCGACGAGGAGCGGGGTGTTGGGCTCGGCGCGCAGGAGGTAGTGGAGGAATTGCAACGTGTCCGGGTCGCACCACTGGATGTCGTCGGCTACCAGGAGCATCGGTCCACCGGCCGCGAGCAGGGCGCGCCCGGCGGCGTCGAAGAGGCGTTGCCGTTGCGCCGCGCCGGGCGCCTCCGGCAGTAGCACGTTGGCGGCTGGCGCGGGGAGCAGATCCGGCAGCAAGGGGGCTAGATCGGCACGGGCGGCGCCATCGAGGCGGTCCAGGCGCGACCGGATCTCAGCGGACCGCAACCAGGCGACCAGCGGCCCGAAGGCCATGGCGCCTTCGCTCACGTAGGAGCGCGCGACCGCGGTCACCGCCCCGCGCCGCGCGGCCCACGAGCGGAACTCCTCGACGAGCCGAGTCTTGCCGACGCCGGGCTCGCCGCTGACGAGCACGAGCTGAGCGTGCCCACGGTCGGCATCCTCCCAGACGGCCGTCAGGCGCCGCCATTCGGACGCTCGCCCGACGAGCGAGGGGCCGCTGGAGGCCACGGATGGCCGCGGCGCGTGTGGTGCGAGACGATCGGGCTTAGCGGGGAACAGCGCGTCGTAGGATTGGCGCGTCTCCGGCGATGGCGCGATGCCCAACTCTCGTTCCAGGGTCACGCTGCAGAGATGGTAGATTTGGAGCGCCCGGGCCTGTTGCCCGCTGGCGTGATGCAGCCGCATGAGGTGCCGGTAGGCGGCTTCGTTCAGAGGATCGTGGTGGAGGAAGCGCTCGGCGTAGGCGATGGCCCGCGCGTGATCGCCTTGCTCACCGAGCAGGGTGGTCAGGCGCTCGAGGGCCACGAGGTAGCGCGTGCGCAGATGCTCGCGCTCGGCAAGCACCCAGTCGTCGTAGGAACCGTCGAGGAGGTCGCCGCGGTACATTTCGACCGCCTCGGTCAGTGCCGCCAGCCCCCCGCCCCCCGCCTGGGCATCGGCCCGCGCCAGGGTTTCAGCGAAGGCGGCGACGTCGAGCCAGTACGGCGCCTCCACCCGCCAATGCAGCGTCCTTGGCGTGGCGTCGAGGAAGCGGTCGGGGTCGGGGAGCGCCCGGCGCAGGTCGTGCAGGACGTGGCGCAGATTGGTGCGGGCCTGGGTTTCGCTGGAGTCGGGCCAAAACAGAAAGGCCAATCGCTGCCGCGCCTGGGGTGCTTCCCGGTGCAGCACGAGATAAGCGAGGAGCGACTCTGCCCGCGCCGACGTCAGCGGCAGCAGGGAACGATCGCCGTAACGCAGATCGACGGCGCCAAACAACCGGATGCACAACATTGGCAGATGCACGTGGGCGCTCCCCGGCGCCTCAGGCTCGCTCGCCGCTTGCGCAAGGCGTGAATTGCGCGGCGGCTGTCCGCACCTGGCGGTTCGGGCACAGTGTGCAGGCCGTCCATAGGATAGTCGATCACCGCCTGTTTCTGGCCAGTGGTTAGCAGGCGACCAGGCGACATAGACTTCGCGCCGATGCCCGCTGTCGACCTCTTGTCTCTCGCCTCGGCGGCGCCTCTACGCTCGACCTGGCGTTGTCATCATTTCATTTGTTCGAGCATTTCCCGGTCGCTCTCGATCGATTCCTGGAGCAGCGTGAGCAGTTCCTGCTTGCGCCCGACAAACGCCTCGAAACTCTCGCGCACGCGCGGCCGACTCATCGCTTCCATGTCGTGCCGGCCCATCGGCAAATCCCGGTACGCGGCCATCGCCCGCGCCGAGGCATCGAGTTGCGAGGCGATCTGGCCGAGTTGCTGAGAAACGCGGCGGTAGGCTTCGTGCTCCTGCCTGGAAGCGTCGTCCTCCAGATCCAGCGCCTCCATGTGGACATGCAGCACCTCGGCCATGGCCGCCATCACAGCGCCAAGCCGCTCCGGCAAGACGGCGCTCGCTGCCAAGCCTTTGCCGCACGTCCAATCGTCCTGCTGATCCATGCGCGATCCTCGCCTTCGTTCACGATGCCCGCTTGCCGGCTTCCGGCTCGCCACCCCAGTCGTACTCCATGTCGCGCGCGGTGCGGCGGGCGACGTCGGCGCCGTGCAGCCGACGCACGACGTGCAGCGCCATGTCGATCCCGGCGGAAACCCCGGCGGAGGTGATGATCTCCCCTTCGTCCACGACGCGGACATCGGCCAGCACGTCTGTCCTCGGATGCAGCGTCCGCAGACCGTCGATGGTCGTCCAGTGGGTCGTGGCGCGCAGGCCGTCGAGCAACCCGGCGGCGCCGAGGAGGAAGGCGCCGGTGCAGACGCTGGTGGTCAGCGCCCCGGCCCCACGCTGCCCCGCGATCCAATCGAGCACAACCGGGTTCTCTCGCTGTGCCCGCGTGCCGAAGCCGCCCGGAACCACGACCAGATCGAGGGGTGGATGATCGGCCAGCGTGTGGTTCGGCTGGACGAGCAATCCACCGCGGCAGCGGACGACCTCCGGCCGCTCGGCGATCGTGAATACGTCGAAGAGTCGCGTCTCCTGGCCACCGTCGCTCTCCGAGGGCAGAGCGGCGCTGGCGAAGACCTCGAACGGCCCGCAGAAATCGAGGATCTCCACCTCGGGGAAAATCAGGATGCCGACCGTGCGCGGTTGCGCGGTCGCATTTTTCGTCGTCGCGTTGTCCATACCTATTTTCGCCCTCTTGACTTCCCGAAAGATCGGCGTAGGCTGCACCGTACCCGGATGCTCAGGGAGTCGCATCGCCGCCGCGCTTCGTCGTGGCGGCTCATGGTGAAGGAGAAGTCTGGTGAGCGCAACCGTGTCCGAAACCGCCCCCGCCACGCCGGACGAGCTGACCGGCCGTCTCTTCTCCTCCGTCGTCAACGCCATGGAGGTGTTCTGCGTCTACGTCGGCGACCAGCTCGGGTACTACCGCCTCCTGCACGACCGCGGCCCCTTGACCGCGCCGGAGTTGGCCGCGCACGCCGGGACGAACGAGCGCTACACCCGGGAGTGGCTGGAGCAGCAGGCGACCGCGGGCTTTCTCGCCTGCGACAACCCGGAGGCGCCCGAGGACGAGCGCCGGTTCCGGCTGCCGGAAGGATACGAGGCCGTCCTGGTCGATCCGGAGAGCCCAAACCAGATCGCATCGTTCTGCCAACTCCTGGTCGGCACGGTCGCGCCGTTGCCGCAGCTCCTCGCCGCATTCCGCAGCGGCGACGGAGTGCCCTACGCCGACTACGGCGAAGACCTGCACGAGGGACAGGCACGCGCCAATCGCCCCGCATTTGCCAACCTGCTGGCGCAAGAGTGGCTCGCGGCGATGCCGGATATGGTGGCCCGATTGCAGGCCGACCCGCCGGCGCGCATCGCCGACATCGGCATGGGCCAGGGCTGGTCGAGCATCGCCCTGGCGAAGGCGTTTCCCCAAACGCGCGTCGACGGGTTCGACCTGGACGAGGCCTCGGTGGCCGCTGCCCAGGAGAACGTCCGGGCCGCGGGCGTCGCTGACCGGGTCACGATGAATGCGCGTGACGCGGGCGATCCCGAACTGGCCGGGCAGTACGACTTCGCGCTGGCCGTCGAGTGCGTGCATGACATGTCCGATCCAGTGGCGGTGCTCTCCGCGATGAGGCGCCTGGTGGGACCAGGCGGGACGGTGCTGATCGTGGACGAACGGGTGCCGGATGCGTTCGCGCCAAATGGCGACGAGGTCGAGCGGATGATGTACGGCTTCAGCGTGCTGCACTGCCTCCCCGTCGGCATGGCCGACAAGCCATCGGTCGAGACCGGCACCGTCATGCGCCGCCCCACGTTCCGACCGCTACGCCGAAGCGGCTGGGTACAGCGGCGTCGACGAGTTGCCGGTCGAGCACGACACGTTCCGGTTCTACCGGCTAACGCGGGTGACGGGTGTCAGGTGTCAGGGTATGGGCGACCCCATCCAGAGCACGACGCCTGAGGCAATCACCCGTCACCCGTCACCCTCGTCAGGTCGTTCAGCGCCGCCCGCAGCAACGGAATCGGATCGCCGCGCGGGATGAACTCCATGCCGACGTAGCCGGAAAAACCGGTGGCGGCGATGGCCTCGTAAATGGCCGGATACCACAGTTCCTGCGAGGTGTCCGGTTCATGCCGGCCGGGGTTGCCGGCGACGTGGTAGTGGCCGAAGGCGGCATGGTGGTTCTGGATGGTGCGGATGACGTCCCCTTCCATGACCTGCATGTGGTAGACGTCGTAGAGAAGCTTCACCCGCGGCGAGTCGACGCGCTCGACGACGCTCAAGCCCCAGGTGGTACGGTCGCACTGGTAGTCCGGGTGATCGATGCGGCTGTTGAGCAGCTCCAGGGCCAGGGTGACGCCGGCGTGCTCGGCGGCGTTGGCGACCCGTGACAGGCCGAGAGCCGTGTTCTCGATTCCCTCGTCGTCGGAAAGCCCGGCGCGATTACCGCTGAAGCAGATCAGGGTGGGGATGCGCCACTGCTGAGCCAGCTCGAGATTGGCGAGGAGCTCACGCTCGATGCGATCGTGGTTCTCGGGCCGGTTGAATCCGTCGGTGAGGGTGTCGTGGCCGCGATGGCTGGCGATGGCGAGTCCTGAGTCCGCGATCGCCGGCCAGAGGTCTTCGTCGGCCAGCTCGATGCCGTCGTAGCCCATGCCCGCGACGGCGGGGATGAGTTCGTCCGCGTCCACGCCGCGATTGGCGAACGACCACCAGGTCAGCGATGCTTTCGGCCCGGTCATGACTCCCCTTCCCCTCAGCCCGAATCGCCGCCCGCGCGGCCGGGGCAAGGGTACCGGGAAACGCCGATCTCCGGGTCTAGTCCCCGATGCCGGCGAAGATGCCGGCGGCGGTGACGGGGAGCTGACCGAGGAGGGGTGAAACGGGGATTTCGTCGCCGGACGAGACGGCGACCAGATGCAAGGCGTCACAATCGAGGGCGAGGATTTCGATGGTCCGCGCCTCAGGATCGACGATCCAGTATTCGCGCACCCCGGCACGGCCGTAGAGGGCGCGCTTGGTGAGGAGGTCGTGGACCCGATTTGTGGGCGTCACGACCTCGATGACCAGATCGGGCGGCCCTTCAATACCGCGCGTCACTGTCCGCGCCGCCCCGCCTGGAAGCATCAAGAGCAGATCGGGTTGGACGGGATCACCGCCGGGGACGAAGACATCGAGTGGCGCGGTGAGCCATTGCCCTCCAAGATCCTTCGCTATTGGAAGCAACACGGTAATCAGCTTCATCACGACCGA
The DNA here is from genome assembly GCA_963762985.1 of uncultured Chloroflexia bacterium. Taxonomy (GTDB): domain Bacteria; phylum Chloroflexota; class Chloroflexia; order Thermomicrobiales; family UBA6265; genus JACCXM01. The sequence goes on along the minus strand of CAVXMK010000013.1, from coordinate 83,341 downwards.
CGCATGGGCCCAGCCCACAGACGGCAGGACGTACAGCACGCCTTCGATGATCTCGTAGCGCTTGCCATCGTTGGGGAGCCCGAAGAGGTCCTCGTACGTCCACGTACCGGAAGCTGGTCTGGCTTGGGCCACGTCTCGTCCCTCCGGAGGTTGGTCGGAGTATAGCGAGGCCGGTCAGGCGTTCAGTTCCTGAGCGAAGCTGGCGAGGACATGCAGGTATTCGTCAACATCCACCGCGGTGTGGGCGATACCGACGCACGGGCCGGCGGAGTAGATCGCCTCCCAGACGCCGCGGTTGGCAAGGTAGACCCGTTGCAGCTCCATCACGTCGCGGCGAAAACCGCGCCGGGCCGCTGCCGCATCGACCGGCAGCACGCCGTCGTGGGCAAAACCGGAGCGGGGGAAGAGGCGGTGCGCCCGCCAGGGGAGACCGGCATCCGCCACGACCGCGTCGATGCCGTCGGCCAAGCGGGTGCCGAGGGAGGCGGTGCGCGCGTACGCGTCGGCGTCCAGGGCGGTGCCGAGGGCGGCGCGCGCGGCGGCCATCGACATCGCGTTGGCGAAAAGGGTGCCGCCGGTGGCGATTTCGGCGTGGGGATCGTCCGGATCCGGCCGCTCGAAGACGGCGGCGAGCGCATCGGTCATGCCGTACGCGCCGAAGGGCAAACCGCCGGCCGCGGACTTGCCGAGGGTGAGCAGATCCGGCTCAAGTCCCCACTGCCCGGTCAGCCCGCCCGGGCCGCAGACCTGGGTGTGGGTTTCGTCGATCAGGAGAAGCGTGCCGTGGGCGCGGGTGAGGCGTCGCAATGCGTCGTGGAACCCGGGCGCAGGCTGGATGACGCCCGCGTTGGTCATCGCCGGTTCGGTGATGACGCAGGCGACGTCACCCGGCGCCAGCGCCGCCTCCAGGGCGTCCGGGTCGTTGAACGGCACGACGCGGACTCGGTGCGCGGCGCCGGGATCGAGCCCCAGCAGCTCGGCCACCAGACCGCCGCCGCCGGGGGCGAAGAGCATTTCGTCGGCGTGCCCATGGTAGCGGCCGTCGAACATCACCACGATCGGCCGCCCGGTGGCGACCCGCGCCAGGCGCATGGCCTCGACGTTGGCAGTCGTCGCCGACAGGGTGAACTGCCAGCGCGGCAGCCCGTAGCGCCGGGCCAGGTCCTCGGCGACCCAGATCGCGTCTTCGGTCGGCAGGAGGAACTGCCACCCCCGTTGCGCACGCTCCGTCACCGCGGCGATGACGGCCGCCGGGGCAAACCCGCAGAACATGCTCATGTCGGCAAGGTTGAAATCGAGATAGCGGTGCCCGTCGGCGTCGGTGAAGTGGGCGCCGTCGCCGGCCACGGCAAAGGGCGCGCCGTGGGCATTGAGATCGTGGAACCAGCCCATCGGGTAGCCGTGCGGCATCGAGGACCACGCCCGCTCGCGCAGGGCGCGCGACGCGGGATGCGTTTCGGCGAAGCGCTGGTTTTCGCGGTCGGTGAGGGCGGCGACTCGAGCAGCGTCCATGGCACGTTCTCCGTCGAGCGCAACTCGGGTCATCTCTACCGCGACCGGCGTCGAGTCTTCAGGACACTACCACATCGTCTTGCTCATCGGGTTGCGTCGCGAGGCGGCATGGCTCGCAAGAGGCCCGGTCGAGGGAGACGCCTTGGCGAGACGCCTCCCCCCGCCGAAGGTCGTTAGCGTGTCGGAGTCGCTGCCGGCGCCGGAGTCCACACCGGCATAACCGCCAACGCGGTTCCCGCCCCATATGGCGCGGTCGCGGCCAGACTGAGATCCTCCTGGATGCGGATGCCGCGGGCGGCGGACTCGCCCGAATCGAGCACGGTTCCATCCGGGCCGACCACGGTCCAGGAGAAGGGCGCCGTCCAGGTCTCGCCCGCGTCGTCGACCGTGTGCGGACCGCGGACGACCGTGTACCCGCTCCCATCCGGGAAGACGGCGACAAAGCTGACCAACCCGGTGCGTTCATCGAGGGCCTGCCACGTGCCGCTCGATGAGCTTGAGCCGATTCCGATCATGATCCCGTCGCTCGTCCAGATCCCGAATTCCGGCGCGTCCGTCTCGGTCGAGGTATCCGTGTCGACCAGCCAGGAGCCAACCAACGGGTGGTGGGAGAGGTCCGGGGCGCTCTCCTGCGCCGTCGTGTCATGGCCACGCCCGCCCAGCGCCACCAGACTCGCAAAGGCAACGACTATCGCGGCGATCATCACGATGCGGTGCATACTCTGCTCCTTTTCTTGACACAGCGCTCGCCAGACCACCCCACCGGTGATCGACGTTCCTGCCCTGAGTTGGTCGTGACGCCCCTGGTCGCGGGGACGTTGATAGCGGAGGCGCTAGGTGGTCGGGGTGCCGGCCGCAGGCGTCCCCTCCGGGAAGATCAGCGACCCCGGGGTGATGCGTACTGCCGTAACCCCTCCGGTGATGCTGTCGTCGACGAGGATCGCGTTGGTCGCGTCACGCACGATGATTCGCGCATCCGGGGTCAGGTCGGAAAAGCTTTGCCCGTCCTCGCTCACCAGCGGATGGCCCTCCAGTGTGAACGTGCCGACGAACGTTCCTTCGGCATCGGTGAGCGTCTGGATGGCGGTGAAGTGAATGCCGCGCTCGCTCACCGGTTCCCACGCCCCGATCATCGCTCCCTGAAACGTCAACCCCAGCACTGGATCGACGTAGTTCGGCGGATACGCGATGTTGAGCGTCCCGTCCGCGGCGAAGATGGACGGCACGGCCGGCGGCGGCGCAAGGGACAACCAGGCGCCGACGATCGGGTGGCTGGCCCGGGTATCCGGAGTCGCCTCCTGAGCGGCGGCGGGACCAACGCGGCTGCCAAGTCCAATTGCAGCGGCAGCGATGCCCACGTGGCCGAGGGCAATGCGACGAGTGAGCGCGGGCGGTCTGGGCGTGGTCACGGACGTCATAGTAATCCTCCTGGGATGATGGACGATGTGCCGATCGGCGCGGTGCTCGGTCCGGGTCAAGCCATGAAGGGCCCCTTACTCGAAGCTCGCGGCATATGTTGGTGAGCACACAGGGCTATGACGTGGCGGCGGCCTCCGCCTCGTTGATCGGGACCAGGGTCAAGATGTAGATGGTGGCGGTTGCCTCTCCGATGTTGCGGCGCGAGCCATTGGCGTCCCTGACGACAGCGGCGTCGCCGAAGGCGCCGACATCGAGCACGAGCGCGCCGGTTGGCGGCGTGGGAGCATCGCCATCGGGAAGCAACGTGGCGCGGACCAGCGTGGCCGCGACCGGACCGGGAGGCAGGGTGGGAATCGTAAAGTCCTGGTTGTGATCCAGGATCCGAAATTCGCCGGGGAGCCAGCTGTTATCTCCCGACATGAGTCCCCCGGTGTACCCCGCGAAGAGCCCGCCGCTGACGATCTGCACCGGCAGCGACCCGCGGTTCGCGTACTCCACCGGATGATCGAAGGCGTACACCGCGGTGTCGCCAGAGTGCAGCATGACTTCTGACCCACTGGGCACTTCCGCGGCACGGGCAAGGTCCGACGCCGCACGGAACAGGTGCAGCGGCCCGTCCGTGCGAAGGGTCAGGTCGCCGTCGATCACGGTGGTGATTTGCGGGCCACGGATGCGGCTCTCTTGCCGCGCGCTGAGACCAGGATGGAGTTCCGCGCGCCAGAGGAGGAAGTCGAGTGTGCCCGCGACGGGCACCATCTCGGCCGCCAGCGTGGTGGCGAAGACGGTGTCCAGCGCGGCGTCGGTCGCGAGTGGCTCCAGCGTCCTGCCTCCAGGCGCCACGGGGGTTACGGTCAGGACATGGACGGTGATCGGCGTGTCGCCATCGTTCTCGAGGGTGCCGTCGGTTCCCGCGCCCAACGGCTCATCGTCGGCCAGGGTGAGACCAAACTGCGCGATGTCACCGGGGGCGAGAGGCAGGACGGCACCGGGTCGGAGTGTGACCCGATCCAGCCGAAGGGTCGCGGCCTGTTCACCCAGGGCCAGGTCAAAGATGGAGTGGCCATCGAAGTGATAGTCCCAGCCAGAAGGGTTGCCGTGATTCGAGGTCACGAAGCCATCGACAAAGACCCAATCCAACAACCGGACCGGATTCGTCCCGGCATTCTCCGACTCGAAGGGATCTTCATAGCGTGACATCAGGGTGTCGCCCGGGCCGAGCAGCACCTCTGATCCTGCCGCGACGCGCTCTGACGAGAGGTCGGCCCTGGAGCGCATGACACGCGCCGGCCCGCCAGGGCGCACGACGAGTTCCCCCTCCACGACATAGTCCACGCGCACCCCGGGACAGCAGCCGTTGGGCGCGGGCTCCCAGCTCGACGCCGTGCCGGGCTCGACGGTGAAGTGCGAGAGGTTGCCCGAGATGCGGTCCCCGTGCGGGAGCGCTTCGGCCGGGAGCGCGGAACTGAAGAGGGTTTGCTCGAAGGTCACCCCGGAAATCACCGTTTCCGGGGCGAATACCGAGCGGATCCCGGGCACCATCTCGCCGTTCAGCCGTCCGGGGGCTGCCATGAGGAAGACGAGCCCGAGCGTCAGAAGCACCAGGAGGGGTGTCGCCAGCGGCAGCGCTGCCCAGTCGAATCGCGTGCTGGTCGGTCGGGTGGCTGGCGGCGCCACGATGACAGCTGGCGGGGAGGCGTCTGGGCGACGTTCCGGGTCAAGGACGATGAGTTGCATCCGCCGCGGATCGAGCGATGCCTTCCCGTTTGCGGGAGATCTGAACAGGACGCGCATTTCAGCATCGACCCTGGCCCGGGCCGCGGACGGTGGGAGCGTGAGGCTCATGGTGTGAACTCGCCGCACGGTTTCCGCCTGGCGCGCATCCAGGCCGATGGCGTCCGCGCCGTTCGCGTGGCCGGTCAGCGCGTTCCAGAAGTGGTTCAGTTCGGCTTCCTGAGCGTGTTCGTCAGGCACCGCGATGCTCCGTTCGCTCTGAATGCGCCAGACCGACGCCAAGCAGATCGCGCAGTTGGGCAACCGCGCGCGACTGCGCCGTGCGCACCGCCCCATCGCTCTTGCCGAGGATGTGGGCGATCTCCTTGTCGGTGAGCCCGGCGAACCGCAGCTCGCAGACCTGACGGCGATCGGGTGGGAGGTGCGCCAGCAGGGCCCTCAGCCGAGCGTGGTCGTCGGCGGCAATGGCGAGATCTTCCGGCGATGGCGCCGGGTCGGCCATGTCATCCGCGTCATGAAGCTGGTTCTGCGGCCGGCGCGAGCGCCCGCGTTGCCGGGTACACACCTCGTTGTGAGCAATGCGGAACAACCAGGGCCGGAAGGAGTCGCCACGATCGATGAAGCGGGGCAGCCCCGCCATGGCATTGGCAAAGATCTGTTGCGCGGCATCGGCGGCCTCTTCCCAATCGCCGAGGCAGTAAAAGGCGTAGCGAAGCACGTCATCGCGGTACCGCTCGTAGAGCGGGGCGAACGCGAGACGATCGACCCGGGCATCGGCCACCAGGGCGGCGTCGGACGGGAACGCTGGTGATGACAGGTGCTCCGCCCGGGGACGGATCCGCGCCGCGTGCATGTCAGCTCTCTTGCGCCGGACGATCTTACCCGTTCTGCAAGAAGAAACCGCGCGAGACGAAAAGTGTTACAGCGTTTCGTTTCCCCTACCGAGAATGGCTTCGGCCACCCGAAATCGGCGCGAACCTCTAGACTCCGCGCATGACGGAATCAGCGACAGAGTCAAGACCTTCGTACAAGCCGCGGCTCGCGGCGGCCACCGCGGGGTATGACCGCATCGATGCCCGCTGGAATCTGGTTGCGAACGGGCGGCTGGTGGCGTTCCTGGCGGCGGTGGCGGCCGGCGCGTGGGGACTTTGGGGCCGTGCGTCCCTGGGGTGGCCCCTCGCCGCAATCTCGCTGGCCGCATTCGTCATCCTGGCCGTGTATCACGCGCGATTGGGGCGGGAGCGAACGCGGATGGCGACCCTGCGGTCGATGCAGGAAGAGGCGCTGGCGCGGCTCGACCGCCACTGGGATGGCCTCCCCGCGCCGTGGACGCCCGAGGTCCCCCCCGACCATCCCTATGCCCACGATCTCGACATCGTCGGCCGCGCCTCGCTGTTCCAGTTGCTGGATACGACGGCCACCCGCATGGGCCGGGAGACGCTGGCGGGATGGCTCCTGGCGCCGGCTGATCCGGCCATCGCCGCCTCCCGGCAGGGGGCCGTCACCGACCTGGCGCCGCGGCTCGACCTGCGGCAGGAAGTGGAGCTGCGCGGGCGCGTGGCGGCCAACGAAGAGACCGATCCCGGGCCGTTCCTCACTTGGGCCGAGGGGCCGGACGGGTTCGCCGGCCGGCAGTGGTTGCGCGCATTCGCCTGGATAGGCCCGGTTGCCCTGATTGTCCTCGGCATCGCCGACCTCACCGGAGTCATCACCCAGCCACTGTGGGCCGTGCCGCTGCTGGCCAATCTGGTGGTGGGGGCCACCGTCGCTCGCCACGCCTACGCCACGATTGCCGCGGTGGCGAGCGATCACCGCGCCATCGCCGCCTACGCCGGCCAACTCGACTTGCTGGCGACCACCGATTTCTCCGCCCCCGCGATCGGGGCATTGCAGGACCGGCTGGGCACAGGAGAGCGCGGCGCGCCCGCCATGCTTCGCCGCCTGGGCCGGCTGGCGGGGATGGCCATCCCGCCCTCCTCCGTGCTCTATATCCCAATCCAGGCCCTGACGATGTGGGACATCCACATCCTGGTCGCGCTGGAGCGGTGGAAGCAGGAAGGCGGCGACCACGCCCGCGACTGGCTGGAGGTCCTGGGCGAGGCCGAGGCGCTGGCCGCGCTCGCCGGGTTGCGGTTCGACAACCCGGCCTGGGTCTTTCCGGAGATCGAACCGGAGGGAGACGCTTTCCGAGCGACGCTCCTCGGGCATCCGCTCCTGCGCGACGATGGGCGGGTGCGCAACGATGTCGTCGTCGGTCCGGCCGGCACGTTTCTCCTCGTGACCGGCTCGAATATGTCGGGCAAGAGCACGTTGCTGCGCGCCATCGGCGTCAACGCCGTGCTGGCGCAGGCGGGCGGGCCGGTCTGCGCCGATGTGCTGGCCATGCCCCCGGTCGAGCTGTGGACCAGCGCGCGGGTGCAGGACTCGCTGGAACGCGGCGTCTCCTTCTTCCTGGCGGAGCTGCAGCGGCTGAAGCTGATCGTTGACGACGCAACCCGCTCCCGCAAACGGGATGGACCGCGGGTGATGTACCTATTAGATGAAATCCTGCAAGGGACCAACACCGTCGAGCGCAGCATTGCCGCACGGCGAGTGATCGCCTACCTGGTGGACCAGGGCGCCATCGGCGCGGTCTCGACCCACGACTTGGCCTTGGCCGATGACCCGCGCCTGGCGCAGTCGGCCGAGACGGTCCACTTCACCGACACGGTCGGGGAAGGACCGAACGCGCCGCCGATGTCATTCGACTACCGCCTGCGCCCCGGCGTGGCCACGACGACGAACGCGCTGCGGCTGATGCGGCTAATCGGGTTGGATCTGGAAGAGGCTGCCGATGGGCGGGAGGCGGGAGGCGAGAGGCGGGAGGACGATGGCAGGGCAACCGTTGTGCCGGGACAGGGTAAGGCGACCTAGCCGGCGCGTCTCCGTGGCGTTGCGCTATCGTCATCGGCCGGCAGTTCACGCGCGGGTTGCTCAGCATTGAGCGCCTGGCGGACCGCGTCGGGGATGGCTTCGATGACGCGCAGATAGGTCTTGGCGACGCTGTCCGGTCGCCGCACACCCGCTTCCCAGTCGCGCAACGTGTAGAGCCCGATGTGAAACTGCCGCGCGAACTCCTCTTGCGTCAGATTCAATTGGAGACGAAGCTGTTTTGGGTTGGGAATGCGCCGCATCCGGGCGAGTTGCTCGGGCGTCAATGGCGGATTGTCCGGATCCGCCAGCGCATTGCGATGGGCTTCCTCGCCGGTCATCGCGGCTAGGTACGCCCAGTCCGTCTGGCTCTCAGGAGGGCTTTCTGAATCATCAGGCAAGGTCCGCTCCTCGGGCGCCTCACGCCCCCAACGATCGCGTGAAGTATCGCCATTCTTCATCGGGATCCGCCTTCCGTGCCGAAATCAGCCATTCGCCGCATGCGCGCTCGGTGAATACCACCAGCATGATCGTTCCTCTGACATTCCCGATAGCTTTCCATCGATCCTCGCCATAATCGCGATCATCGTACTCGTACAGTGCTTGCGGATCGTCGAACACCGACTGGGCATCCTCGAACCGGATGCGGTGAACTCGCTGGTTGATCCGATTCTTTTGTGGATCCCAGCAGTCAGCCAAGCCCGCCCTGCTGGTGAAGGTACGCCGCGACGGGAATACGTCAAGGAGGCTACGATCTTACTTCTGCTTATCCGACGCGCTTATGCCGCGGTTCGGCCGCTCCTTCGGCGGCGACCGGTTGTTCACGTGTGTCGGTGCCGAGCGCTTGGCGTACAGCATCGGGGCTCTTTTCGATAACGCGCAGGTACGTTTTCGCCGTGCGGTCCAGATAGCGGACAGCCTGCTCCCATTCTCGCCACGTTTGCAGGGGGATTTCAAACTGCCGAGCAAACTCCTCTTGCGTCAGCCCCATGCTCAGGCGTAGCTGCTTCGGGTTAGGCACACGTCGCATCTTCGCGAGCCGCTCGGGGGTCAACGGTGGATTGTCGGGATCGTCCAGCGCGTTTCGCTCGATTTCTTCTTCGGTCAAAGCATCGACGCGCGCCCAATCGGACTTGCCTTCGAGCGGGCGAGTCGAGCCGTCGGGAAGAATCTGTTCCAATCGCCCATCAGGGCCGCGCCTTGCCTTCACGAAATTGTCGTCGTTCATAGCGGTTTGCCTCCCGTGCGGAAATCACACGTATCGTGTCGCCGCGTTCGGTGTAGACCACGGACACAATCTTCCACCCGAGCCTGCCAACAATCATATACCGCTCCTCGGCGTCACCGGGTTCGCTTCAGATCCACTCAACCCAATCTGGGGTATCGAAGATCGCGGTGGCGTCCTCGAAACTGATGCCATGCTTCCGCTGGTGTGCAGCATCCTTCGCCGGATCCCAGTCAAACCGTTTGGTCCATGCTCGTCTTCTCGAAATGCTACTACCGACAGACGCATGGCAGGGCCGCCCTGCCGGTACTATCGCATCTCGCCCTGTCGCCCGATAATGCGCCGCACGCCGTCATACGCATGCTCAATGCGGACGAAGGAGAGGCTCTTGGACACGGAACCCAGTGTGAACAACGCCCGCCCACTGAAGGTGGGGCTGCTCCTGCCGGAGACAGAGCGGCAGATGAACGGCGGCACGGCGCGCTGGAGCGACCTGCGCGAGATGGCCCAACTCGGTGAGCAGATCGGCGTCGATTCGCTCTGGGTCACCGATCACCTCATCCACCGCGAGCCGGGGCAAGAGCCGCGCGGCCCATGGGAATGCTGGTCGCTCCTCTCGGCGCTGGCGGCGGTCACGGAGAAACCGGAGATCGGGACGCTGGTGCTCTGCACCTCGTTCCGCAATCCCGCGCTGCTGGCGAAGATGGCCGACACGGTCGAGGAGATCAGCGGCGGTCGCCTCATTCTGGGTATCGGCGCGGGGTGGAACAAACCAGAGTACGACGCCTTCGGCTACCCCTTCGACCATCGCACCGACCGCTTCGCCGAGGCCATCGCCATCATTACCGGGCTGCTGCGCGACGGGCATATCGACTACCAGGGCGAGTACTACGAGGCGCGCGATTGCGAACTGCGCCCTCGCGGCCCGCGCCCGAATGGCCCGCCGATTGTGGTCGGCGCCTCGAACGCCGGCCCGCGCATGCTCGACATGACTGCCCGCTACGCGGACGAGTGGAACACGTGGTTCAGCAGCACGGGCAACACGGTCGAGGGGCTGCTGCCATTGCTGGATAAGGTCGACGCCGCGTGCGAGGCAGCCGGGCGCGACCCGGCGACGCTGGCCCGCAGCGCGGCCGTCATCGTCGAGGTCGGCCCGCACGCACCCTCGTCCATGACCGGCCCGCCGCTGACCGGGAGTCCGGCGGAGATCGCCGCCGGCCTGCGCGCCCACGCCGACGCCGGACTCTCCCACGTCCAGGTCTGGCTGGAGCCGAACACGCCAGCCGGGATCGCGGCGTTCGCCCCGGTGCTGGAGGAGCTGGATCGCGGGTGAAACGCGTATCGTTATCCAAAGCAAGCGGAGGCGGCAACAAGCGGCAAGACTGCCTGAGCGGAGGTTGAAATGGACACCGTGGCGGGCCACATCACGATCACGCCGGGTGTAGCGGGAGGCAAACCCCGCATCGTCGGGCGCCGGATCACCGTGCAGAACATCATGCTCTGGCACGAGCGATTGGGCATGAGCGCGGACGAAATCGCAACCGAGTACGATCTGTCACTCGCCGATGTCTATGCGGCGCTCGCCTATTACTACGATCACCGTGAGGAGATCGATCGGACTCTCGCGGAGGATGAGGCGTTCGTTGCCGCGTTGCGAGAAAGCACGCCCTCCTTGCTGCGAGCGAGGCTCGTTGGCTGAAGCCGTCAGGTTCTTCCTTGACGAGCATGTGCCGCGTGCGGTTGCCGTGGGGCTGCGCCGCCGTGGAGTCGATGTCCTCACCGTTCAAGAAGCCGGCATGGCAGGAGCGGAAGACGAACGGCATCTGACGTTTGCCCTGCAAGAGGGCCGCGTCATTGTCACACAGGACGTGGACTTTCTCCGTTTTCAAGCCAGTGGCAGGAGGCAAATCGCGCATCGCCGAACACCGGATCACGGTGCAAGTTATCGTGAATTGGCATGAGCGCCTGAATGTGAGCGCGGACGAAATCGCCTCCGAGTATGTTCTAACGCTGGCCGATGTCTACGCGGCGCTCGCCTAATACAGGGTTTCTTGCGGTCGATGCCGACCGAGATTTTTGCGGGATACGGGAGTGTGTATCCATGGCCATCTCTAACGACGAACGCGTCGGCAAATCCCTGAATCTGCTCAAAGACGGCCTCCGCCCCTTCGTCGAGCGCGAAATGCGGGCGTTCTACCGTTCCAACTGGGTCGAGATGGTCAAGGAGACCTTCCGCGACTCGCGCCTCGGCGGCGACGACGACCCCATGGGGGATGTCGCCGCGCTATTGGTGCTCATGGACCGCCACTGGGGCAACGTCTTCCGCAGCACCCTCGGCCGCGCCGAACGCAGCCTGATCAACGAGATCATTGATGTCCGCAACCGCTGGGCCCACCAGAACACCTTCTCCGGCGACGACACGGACCGCGCCCTCGACTCCATCGCCCGCCTGCTGACCTCCGTCTCCGCCCCCGAGGCCGACGAGGTCGCCCGCATGAAGATGGAATTACGCCGCGTCATCTACGACGAGCAGGCCCGTCAGCAGACGCGATCGCGCGCCGACGCCCCGGTCTACCATCACCGCGAGGAGATCGATCGGACGCTGGCAGAGGACGAGGCGTTCGTCGCCGAGTTGCGTCGGAATATGCCCTCAGCCATTGAGCGCGGCTCGGTGTCAGAGGGGATCAAGCGTCACACGGACGAGCGTGTGCCGCGCGCGCATGAAGTCGTCACAGCGGTTGAGGTATTCGAGGACGATGACCCCGGGTTCATCAGTTGGCGCGACTCACATCCAAACGGTTACGTGGTCAACGCGTATCGCAACCCCACTGCTGACTACCTCATGCTCCATCGGACAAGCTGTCCGCATTTGCACCGGTCCGTTGCTGCGGTACGTTGGACAAGAGATTACGTCAAGGTCTGCGCAACACGCACCGACGATCTGGCCGCATGGGCGCGGCAGACCGTGGCGGATTCAGCTCGCCTGAAACCGTGTTACTGGTGCAAGCCTGAAGGCGAGGCTCCCTCTGTAGGTTAGCCTACAGTCACCGGCACGCTGTAGATGGCGTTCATGAGATACCCCTTGGCGTTCCAGTCGTCGGTGATCGGCTGCGTCAAACCGCGCTGGTCGGTGGTGCGGGAGGCGAGCACCGCCTCGCCGGGTTGGGCATCCCACTCGTATTCGAAGCGCACCCAGGATGTCGGACCGGCTTCTTCGACGATCTCCGCTTCGGCCCAGGTCTCGCCGTCGTCGGTGCTGACCTCGACGGTGGCGATGGCGGCGTAGCCGGACCAGGCGAAGCCGCTGATGACCGTCGTTCCCGCGGGCACGGAGTCGTCGGGCGCGGGGGCGGCGATCACCGATTTCGGCCACACCTCTCGCACCGGGGCCAGCACCTTCCCGTCCTCGTCGATGTAGACGTAGCTCTCGCTGTTGTAGTGCCCGGCGAAGACCTCATCGAGCACGTCGATGCCGACGACCCACTTGGTTGAGGCGATCCCGCTCCAGGTGGGGACCAGCAGCCGCACCGGACCGCCGTTGGGGGCCGGCAGCGGCTCACCGTTCATCTCCCAGACCAGCATCACGTCCGGGTTCATCGCCACGGAGAGCGGCAGGCCACGCTGCATCTCCGGGAAGTCGCCGCCCTGGGACACCACGTCGACGGCGCCCTCCTGGACGCCGGCCATGTTCAGCACCTCGCTCAACGGCACGCCGGTCCACTCCGCGTTGCCGATGGCGCCATTGGTCCACTGCGTGCCTTCGACCTGCTCCGGATCGTCCGGCCAACGGCTGCGGCTGTTGCCGGAGCACTCGAGGAAGGCGGTGATGGTCCGTGAAGTCATCCCCTGCAGGTCTTCGAGGGAGAGTTCCAGATCCTGATCCACCAGGCCGGTGACGGCCAGCCGCCAGTCCGCGGCCGGGATGTCAATCGAAACCGGACCGTTGGACCGGACGAAGAACAGGTCGTTCGGGGTCAGAAAATCGCTGGCGACCAGTTCCATCGGCGTTTCGAAGTTCGTCGTCGAGCGCGGGATGAGGTCGGGGCTCTTGCCGATGCTGGCCAGCACCTCTTGCGGCGTCGGCGTCCCCGCCGGGGTGGCTTCCTGCGCGAATCCCGATTTCGCCAGGATCGAGGCGATCACCGGCGCGGAGAATCCCGCCATCGCCAGTCGTCCGATGAGGCGACGGCGGGTCAGCGCGCGCTCGAGCGAGGCGTCGGGACGCAAAGCCACAGGCATGGAATCCACCTTTCCGCGTGACACATTGGTTTCGAGCCGCAGTCGGCACGATTCGTCGCGCACGATCCGTGCCACAGCGGAGTGTTGGGGGATACGGTGATGGGAGGTTATCGGTTTTGGGTTGTGCGAAGCGGCGCCCACGACTCAACCCTCGAAAACCATCACCTATCACCCAATCACCCCACTAGCCGTTTTCCCGTCGCGGCACGTATCATTGCGTATGGTCCGCGGGGAGTGTACGTACACCCTCCTGGCTGCCGCGTTCCCGTGTCGCGGCCGATTCTGCATCCATATTGGGAAGGTTCATCGTCGCATGAAGATCGTGCTCCGCCAGGATGTGCCGAAGCTGGGTGAGGCCGGCACCGTCCAGGACGTCAAACCCGGGTTCGCCCGCAACTATCTCATCCCGCAGAGGCATGGCCGTTGTCGCCACCGCCGGCGAGGTCAAGACCGCCGAGCACAATGCCGCCGTGCGCGCGCGCAAAATCGCCAAGCAGGAAGCGCAACTGCAATCGCTGGCCGACAAGATCGAGGGCAAGCGCCTCGAGTTCGAAGTCCGCGCCGGCGAAGGCGGCCGGCTCTACGGCTCCATCACCGCCTCGGATATCGCCGAGCAGTTGGCCAAGGTGGTCGGCGAAGAGATCGACCGGCGCAAGGTCGTCCTGGAAGATCCCATCCGTCAACTCGGCGAGCACGCGGTCACGGTCCACCTCGTGGGGCGGCTGCGGCCGGCGGTGACCGTGATGGTCGTCGGCGATGCCGAGTACCAGGCGGCGCAGGCCGCCGCCGAAGCGGCCAAGAGCAAAGCGGCCAAGGAGTCCAAGGAGACCCCTGGCGCCGAGGGCCACCCCGAGCCCGGCTCAGCCCATGATGACAGCGAGACGACCACGGTCGACGAGGGACCCGAGCACGAGTGGATCGACGAGGGCGGCGTGCAAGGCGCCCACGGCTTCGTCGACAACGAGGGCGGCGCCGCAACGCTGACCGAAGAGATCGGCAAGGGCGTCGAGGTCGAAGAAGAGATGAACCCGGTCGGCGAGTAGACTGGTCGTTTCCCGCCGCGCCCGAAATGCCCGGGGCGCGGCGGGCCGGATGCCCTCCCGCGGCGTCCTCCATTGGTTCACCGCTCCCGCCGGGCGGTTCCCGCAATGCGTATCGGGGACCCGGGTGAGGGGCGAGGGGAGCCATGGTCACCGCCACAGCGAGCATCATCGAGCGGCTGCCGCCACACAACGTGGAGGCCGAGCAGTCGGTGCTCGGCAGCCTGCTCATCGACCGCGACGCCATCATCAAGGTGGCGGCATTCCTGCGGCCGGAAGATTTTTACGCGACCGCCAACGGCGTCATCTACCGCGCCATCCTGGACCTCTATAACCGGCGCGAGCCGACCGACTTCGTCACCCTCTCCGACGAGTTGCAGCGGCGGGAGCAGTACGATCAGGCGGGCGGACTCTCCTACCTCTCCAGCCTGCTGACCGTCGTTCCCACCGCGGTCCACGTCGAGTACTACGCCCGCATCGTCGAGCGCACGGCCACCCTGCGCCGGTCTGATCGACGCCGGCACCGAGATCGTCGATATCGGGTTTCGGGAGGGGCTGGAGACCGAAGACGCCCTCGACGCCGCCGAGCGCGCCATCTTCGCCGTCTCGCAGCGGCGGCAGAGCAAAGATTTCGTCTCCATGGGGGACGTGCTCGACCGCTTCTTCGACCAGATCGACTATCTGCAACAGAACCGCGGCGAGGTCGTCGGCGTGGCGACCGGGTTTTCCGATCTGGATCAACTGACTGGTGGTCTCCAGCGATCTGATCTTATTATCGTAGCCGCCCGGCCGTCGATGGGTAAATCGTCACTTGCTCTCGGCATGGCCTACGGCGCGGCGGTCGGCCACCAGAAAACCGTTGGTCGTGTTCAGCCTGGAGATGTCGGCTGAGCAACTGGTGCAGCGCGTCCTCGCCATGGAGACCGGGGTCGATTCGCACCGGTTGCGCCTCGGCCAGATCGACGACAACGAGTGGGATCGCATCTCGCGCGCCTTCGGCCGGCTCAGCGAAGCGCCAATCTTCATCGACGACTCCTCCTCGTCCAACATCATGGATGTTCGCTCCAAGGCGCGTCGCTTGCAGGCCGAGCAGGGTCTGGACCTGATCATCGTCGATTACCTGCAACTGATGACGGGCCGCCGCAGCGAGAACCGGGTACAGGAGATCTCCGAGATTTCGCGCGGGTTGAAGGGGCTGGCGCGGGAGTTGAATGTGCCGGTGGTGGCGCTGTCGCAACTTTCGCGCGCGGTGGAGAGCCGGTCGGAACACCGTCCAATGTTATCTGATTTGAGAGAATCCGGTGCAATTGAGCAGGATGCGGACATCGTTCTCTTTATCTACCGTGAGGACAAGTACGATGATGAATCAGAAAGGAAAGGGGATCGCCGAGATCATCGTCGCCAAACACCGCAACGGGCCGGTGGGCT
Source organism: uncultured Chloroflexia bacterium (assembly GCA_963762985.1). Taxonomy (GTDB): domain Bacteria; phylum Chloroflexota; class Chloroflexia; order Thermomicrobiales; family UBA6265; genus JACCXM01. The sequence goes on along the minus strand of CAVXMK010000013.1, from coordinate 67,837 downwards.
CGATCAATCTGCGCTTCTTCGATCGCACGGCGCGGTTTGCCGATCTGGAGTTGTATCCGGGACCGGGTATGTAGGGTGGGGCGATCGAGGTTGCCAAACATGACCGTCGCTGACCCTGCGCCTGGCCCTCAAAGGACCAGGCTGCCCGAACGGAAGCACCCTGAAGGGCGCTATAGAAGGCATCGCGCCATTTGGGGGCAGTCGTGACGCGGCGGTTTTCCGGGTTTCTGGTGCAGACCGATCCGGCGGTCGGGATTCCGCGTGCGTTCTTTACCGATGTGCTGCCGCAGCTCTCGGAGTTGAGCGAGGTGCAGGCGACGTTGGCGGTGTTCCGGCTGGCGGCGGAGGCGGGAGGGATCGAGTCTCCGGTGTCCGAGATCACCTTGCGGGCAGATCGGTCGTTGCGCGCGGCGTTGCGCGTGGCCGGGAGTCCGCGGGAGCCGGATGGGCGGATCGCCACCGGGCTCGATCTGGCGACCGGGCGGGGGACGTTGCTGCGCTTCGTGGCGGAGCGCGGGAGCGAGCGGGACGTTTGGTACTATGTCAATACCCCCGTCAACCAAGCGCTCGTGGCGGCCATGGCGCGGGGAGCAGTGGCCCCGCCGCGGGCGCTGTGGCGGGAGGGGCAACCGCCGGCGGTGATCCCGGAGCGGCCAAACGTCTTCCGCCTGTACGAGCAGAACGTGGGGCCGCTGACGCCGCTCATCGCCGACCACCTGGTGCGGGCGCTGGAGACCTGGCCGGTGGAGTGGATCGAGGACGCGGTGGCGGAATCGGTGGCGTACAACAAGCGCTCCTGGCGCTACATCCAGCGCATCCTTGAAGGGTGGCAGTCGCAGGGGCGGGAACCGCGGGAGCGGTACGGATGACTCCGTTGCGAGAAACGGCATGAAGCGCATCGGTGACGTCCTCTCCTCTCTCTCCATCCCGGTCGGGCCGGCCGGAAACAACGGCGCGGGGACGGTGGAGCCCTCGTGGCGCTGCCCGGTCTGCAAGGACGCGGGTTGGGTGCGGATGGAGGTCCCGGTCGGACATCCCAATTTCGGGCGGCTCTTTCCCTGCGAGTGCAAGGTGGCCGAGCAGGCGGAACGGGGCCGCGACCACGTGCGCCGATTGTCCAATCTCGATGGGTTCACCCAGCACACGTTCGCCGAGTTCGAGCACGTTCCCGGGACCGAGGAGGCGTTCGACGCTGCGCGGGAGTTCGCCCGCAACCCGGATGGGTGGCTTTACCTGCGGGGAGGGGTCGGGGTCGGCAAGACGCACCTGGCGGTGGCGGCGGCGCTGGAGATCCGGGAGCGCACCGGCAGCGTCCTCTTCGCCGTGGTGCCGGATCTGCTCGACCACCTGCGCACGACGTTCGACCCCTCGCAGGGGGTCGCCTACGACGACCGCTTCACCGCCATCCGCGGCGCGTTCCTGCTGGTGCTGGACGACCTGGGAACCGAGAACACGACGCCCTGGGCGCGGGAGAAGCTCTACCAGATATTCAACCACCGCTACGTGGAGCGGCTGCCGACGATCGTGACCTCCAACCAAGACCACCGCCACGTCGATGAGCGCATCCTCTCCCGGTTGCTCGACACGCATCTGACGCGTGACATCCTCATCGACTCTGAGGATTTCCGGCGGCGCGGGCGGAGCGATTACCTCAAGGGCCGCCGCCCGCGGTAACCAGAATTGAGCGAAGCCACGAGAAAGCGCACGCTCCTGGCCCAGAGCAGGAAGCAATGAGACACTTCTGATACGATATGAGCGGTCATGGATAGTCCGTTCAACGATTGGAGTTCGTGGAAAGGGATGTCCAATGCACGCAAGTGACGAGGAGTTTCTGTCTGTAGCCGAGGCGGCAACGCGTCTGCGGGTGGCCCCATCGACCGTGCGCCGCTGGATCCGGGAAGGCGACCTTCCCGCCTACCGCCTCGGGCGCCGCCGCGTCGGCCTCAAGCGCGGCGATCTCAACCGGCTGGTGACGCCCGTCCGCTCGACGGCTTACAAAAATCAGATGTCCCAGATCACCACGACCGAGGTTCGCCAGTTCACCGCCGCGGAGCGACGCCGAGGCCTCGAAATCATGGACGAGTTGGAACAGATGAGAAAGGCCGACCTGGCAAGACGGGGCGGTAAACCCTATTCCTCTTCCACGGAAATCCTGGCCCAGCAGCGCGAAGAGCGCATGCGCCAGTTGACGGGCGAGGAATGATCTGCGTCGATGCGTCGGTGGCCGTTAAATGGGTCGTAGAGGAGGAAAGAAGCGATCAAGCAACGGTGCTCTACAACGCTGTTCTCAGCGCCGGAAGGGCAATTGTCGCCCCGCCTCTCTTGCCGATCGAAGTGACGAACATCCTCCTCCGTCGCACGCGTTCCGCTGATAGGTGGCCTCTCGACCTGGCGACCGCGCGGCTCGAGCGCTTTCTGGACTTGCCCATCGCCATCCACAATCCTGACGATCTGCACTCTCGCGCCCTTGCCCTCGCCCATGCCTTCGACTTGCCGGCCGCCTACGACGCCCATTACCTCGCGCTGGCCGAAACCCTCGGCTGCGAGCTGTGGACCGACGACGAGCGGCTGTGGCGGCGAGTTGAGTCTCGCATTCCTCTTGTGCGCCGGCTCAGCGACTATTCGCTGCCGGCTGCGGGCTCATCCCCGTGATCGGCATCGAGCGGCTGCCGACGATCGTCACCTCCAATCAGGACCACCGCCACGTCGACGAGCGCATCCTCTCCCGGTTGCTCGACACGCACCTGACGCGTGACATCCTCATCGACACCGAGGATTTCCGCCGGCGCGGGCGGCCGGACTACACGAAGGGGCGGCGACCGCGCTGAGTCGAGGGAGGACTATGGCTCGGGCGTTGCCGAGTCCATCATCCCCATCGACGGCCCGATAACGAAGGCCAGGCAGACGGCGGTCTCCTCGCCGTCGTTGCGGATTTCGCCACTGATGCTACCCGGCACGTAGGCGGCGTCGCCGGTTTCCAGCGTGACCGCTTCGCCGGCAGGGATCATCTCCATCGCGCCGCTCAGATCCCCGGTCTCTTCAGCCGCCATCATCGACTCGAGCAGCGTGGCGCCCCGGGTCACCGTCACCGGCGCGTCCGCCTGCACCGTGATCGTGCCGGACTCGACCAGGCACATGCCGGACGAAGGGTCGCTCTCTTCCAGCGAGAAACTCTGGCCGGGCTCGAGGCTGATGCGGGCCAGGAAGATATCGGCCGGGCTGGGCAGCTCCACGCCGAGGGCAAACGATACCGGCGCGAAGCCCTCCTCCATGGACTCTTCCATGGCCGGGGTGGCCTCCTGGGCGACGGCGGGGGGCCAGGCGCCGAGTGCGACGCTCCCCAGCATCATCAGGGCGACGATGGACAGGAGCATAGGAAACCGGCGCATGGTGAACCTCCTGTGCTTCGATATGCTGGGCGCCTGTCGATCTGACAGCCGCCGTGGGGTATTGTCGCAAGGGGCGTGCCGTCTTGCTTGAATGGCTGGCGCCGTCATGAGGACCATCGCGCGGGCCGAGGCGTTCCTGCGCCGCCGCTTTGGAATTGGCGTTCGCGCCGTGCCGGTGGCGAGGCAAGGCGAGTGGTCACGCGCGTACGCATTCGAGCGCAACGCGCACCAGTACGTCGTCCGCTTCAGCGCGCTCGACGAGGATTTTTGCAAGGACCGTCTGGCGGCGCGCTTCGCTTCCCCGGCGCTCCCGATCCCCGCCATCGTCGAGCTCGGCGAGACGGACGCGGGCTATTACGCCATGTCGGAGCGCGTCCCCGGCGGTTTCCTCGACGATCTGGACGGGGACGGGATGCGCGCCATGCTGCCATCCCTTTTCGCCACCCTCGACGCGATGCGGAACGCCGATCTGGCGGGAACGACGGGGTACGGCATCTGGGGAGCCGCTGGGGAGGCGCCTCACCCGAGCTGGCGCGCCGCGCTGCTCGATGTGAGCAACGACCGTCCAGGGGACCGGATCCACGGCTGGCGGGAGCGCCTGGCCGCCTCGCCCGTCGGCTGGGAGCCGTTCGAGGAGGCGTACGCCCGGCTCACCGAATTGAGCGGTTTCGGCCCGGAGGAGCGCCAGCTCATCCACAGCGACCTGCTCAACTTCAACGTCCTGGTCGAGGACGGGCGCATCAGCGGGGTCATCGACTGGGGCTGCGCGATGTGGGGCGATTCCCTCTACGACGTGGCGTGGTTCGTGTTCTGGGCGCCGTGGTATCCGGCGTGGCGCGGGATCGATTTCGCCGCCGAAGCCGAGCGCCACTACTCCGCGATTGGGCTTGACGCGCCGAACTTCGCGGAGCGGTTGGCGTGCTGCCAGATCCACATCGGGCTGGCCGGGATGGCCTACCAGGCGTTCACGGAACGCTGGGCGCTGCTTGCGGATACGACGGCGCGGACGCTGGACGCAGCACGAGCCAGGCCATGACGGCCCCGCACTCAGCCGCCCGACTCAACGCGGCCACGGCGGCGGGCCGTCCTCCGCGAATGGCCAATCCCGGGGCGGCGCATAGTGCGGCAGCGCGGGACTCGAAGTCGGTGCCGCTCATGGTCGTCCCACATCGTAGCCTTCCGGCGAGGTCTGCGCTCTGACTCCGCTCCTGGGCCGCAAGGCGGCGATGCAGCCAGTCACCCACAACAGCAGCGGGCCGCCGATGCCGACCAGCGCGCCAACAGCGGCAAGTGTGGCCGGTGGGCCGAGGCGGGGTGTCAGCCAGCCGATGAGACCAAAAGCGACGGCGCTGGCCAGGGTGACTGCCCCCAGCCAGGCGGCGTAGACGCGGCCGCGCAACGCGTCCGGAACGGCCTCGGCCAGGTAGGCCTGCATGGCGATGACCGCCCAGGCGTCGGTGAAGCCGAGCACGAAGAGGCAGACGAACAGGACCGGCACGGGCGGGGTGAAGCCAGCGGGAATCAGCATCAGCGGGGCCAGGTAGCCGATGGCCATCAGGCGTGGGCGGCCGATGCGCCGCTCCATCCCGCGCGCGGCCAGCGCACCCAGGGCCGTGCCCGCGGCGAAGGTGGCGGTCAGGAGCGAGAAGACCGAGGCCGCCTCCTCGCCCAGGCGCAACGTTTCCTCGACGTAGACCAGCACCCCGACGACGAGCGCGGCGAAGACGAGCTGCCACAGAATTTCCACCGCCGTAATTCCGCGCACGACCGGGTTGTCGCGCACGACGCGCCCTCCCTCGGCGATCTCGCGGCGTATCGCCGTGGCCAGGAGCTCGGTCGTCGCCTCACGGGCGACCGGAGGCAGGGCGAGGCGCCACACGCAGCCCGCCGCAAAGACGAAACAGAGCCCCTGGACCCAGAAGGCCGGCCCCGGACCGGCCATGGCGATGACGCCCGCCGCGAGCGCCGGCCCGCCGACGCGGACGACGCTGGTGGCGACCTGGGACGCCGAGAGCGCGGGCACCAGCAGACCAGGCGGCACGACCGCCGGCACTGCCGCCATCTCGGCCGGGTCCGACAGGGCCGTGCCCACCGCCACCAACATAGCGATAAGGGCGATCGTCGTCGTCGATTCGGTAAAGGGGAGAACCGCGACCAATCCCGCGCGCGCCAGATTGGCGATCAGCATGATGCGGCGACGGTCGAGCCGGTCGGCGAGCATGCCGGCGACGGGAGCCAGAACCACGCGAGGCAGGAGCTGGACGACGAAAATGGCGCCCAGCAACTCGGCGGATCCGGTCAGCCCGTACACCAGTAACGGCATGGCGACGAGGGCGACGGATTCGCCCAGTTGGGTGCTGACCTGCGACAGCCAGAGCCAGGAGAACGCCCGGATGGCGAGCACCTCGCGGTATCCGCCCGCGACTGGAGGAGCGTCCGTCTCGAGTGGGCGCTCGGTTGTGAGCACCTCCGCCTGGACTGCTTCAGCGGTGATGGCGATTCGCTCCGGTTGAGTGGCGCACGAGTCCCCCGCCGGGGTCTCGCGGCGCCGCTGTCTGATACAGTCGTGCCGAGTATGAACGATCGCATGGACGACCCGAAGCAGACCGTGGCTCGCGGGTACGACTGCATCGCCGAGCGGTACGCCGCGTGGGCGGGTGAGACCTGGGAGGGCGGCCGCGCCCGGTTCGGCGGCCTGCTGTTCGAGCGGTTGCCGCCGGGAGCGGCGGTACTCGACCTGGGCTGCGGCACCGGCGTGCCCGTGGCGCGGAAACTGGCCACGCGTTTCGCCGTCACCGGCGTCGATCTCTCCGCGCGCAGCATCGAGATCGCCCGGCGCAACGTTCCGACAGCGACCTTCCTCCACGCCGACATGAGTTCACTCGATTTTCCGGCCGAGCGCTTCGACGCGGTGGTGGCCTTCTATTCGATCATCCACCTCCCGCGCGAGGAGCACCCCGCCCTGCTGCGCGCGATCGCGGCCTGGTTACGCCCAGGCGGTCTCTTCGTCGCGGCGATGGGGGCCAACGCGACTGACGCCGGCTACGAAGACGACTGGCTCGGCGGGCCGATGTACTGGAGCCATTACGGCAGCGCCACGAACCGGCGCCTGATCGAGGCGGCGGGCCTGCGCCTGCTCTCTGCCGAGGAGCGGACGGAGGACGAGGACGGCGTCCCGGCCACTTTCCTCTGGGTCGTGGCGGAGAAACCCGCGGACATCGGTCTGACGCGCGGCTTGGTGCGGCTTGCGCCTCACCATCCGGGATGGGCCCGCCTCTTCGCCGAGGAGGTGTCCCGACTCCGGAATGCTCTGGGAGACGCGGCCTTGCGGATCGAGCACGTTGGGAGCACCGCCGTCGCCGAGATTCCCGCCAAACCGATCCTCGACATCATTGCCGCTGTCGCGGATGTGGGCGATGCCGCGGACGCCGTGCGCCGGCTCGAAGCCATCGGCTACGAACTCATCCCCGAGGATCCCGTGGTCGATCGCGTATTTCTGGTGAAGGGATCGCCCGACGCGCGCCAGATCCACCTGTCGCTGGCGGAACCGGCATCGGCGTGCTGGCGGGACCACGTCCTGTTTCGGGATTGCCTGCGCGCCCAGCCGCGAACGGCGGCGGCCTACGCCGTGCTCAAGGCGCAACTCGCGGCCCGGTATCCCGAAGACCGGACGGCGTACACGGCGGGGAAGGCGGCCTTCATCCAGGAGGTGATCGCAGCGGCCGCTCGCGGCGAGGCGTGGGCCGATGGGTGAAGGCGCCATGCAGGACGACCGCTCTATCCGGCCGGCGCGACCTGGCGAAGCGGCGACCATCATCTGACCGATGCGAAAGCCGCCGATTTCGGCGTCATTCATCCTCCTGAACGCCTGCCCTCCGAAACCGTCAGGCGATCGGGAGGCGATTGCCGTGGTTCGCGACCGAGGGAGACGATAGGTTGAAGACAGGCGCTGTAGGCGAAGCGCCACATGGATCGGCTCGGTTCGCGCTGGCAGAGGTCAAACCGCAATGCTCCGGCCGCATTTCGGAGAGAATCCCCGTATTTTTACGGATGGCATGCTGCACTCCGGGCCATATGATACGGACCGATTCCAAAGACGAGGCGAGATTCGGCGTCAGGCGCCGAATCGCGGCGCCCGCCGGATTCGTTGCCGTTCGGGGACCACCTACATGCCTTGCTCCACCCTCCTCGGTCGCAACGCGCTACGCCGATACCTTGGGTCGGCCGTCGTCGGGGTGCTGACGGTTCTCCTCGCCGTGCTCTGGCTCACGCTCACCGGTTACTTGCCCTCCCCGCTCCCGGATGCCGCCGCAGCGAGCGAGCCGACCCTGCGCGAGTTCACCTTGACCGCGGAGGAGATCGACTGGGAGATCATGCCGGGCACCACCGTTCGCGCCTGGGCATACAACGGCCAGATGCCCGGTGCCGAGATCCGGGTGCGCGAGGGCGATCGGGTGCGCATCACCCTGCGCAACGAACTGCCGGTGGGGACGACGATCCACTGGCACGGGGTCAACCTGCCGCCCGAGATGGACGGACCGGTGGGGCTCAACCAGGCGGCGGTGGAGCCGGGCGAGACGTTCGTCTACGACTTCGTCGCCCAGCCGGGTGGCAGCCGCATGTACCACTCCCACGCCGACCCAACGGCCCAGATCGCGCTCGGTCTCTACGGCCCCCTCATTGTCGAACCGGCTGAGCCGGGACCGGTCTACGACCGCGAGTACACCTACATGCTCAACGAGTGGGATCTGGAGCTGACCCCGGATGTCGCCACGGGGCAGGCGCCGCGCGGCGCGGGCGACCAATTGCTGCGCGGGGGTGAGCTGGGCACCGACCTGTTCCTGATGAACGGCCACGCCCACGAGAGCATCCCCCCGATCCGGTTGGCGGAGGGCGAACGGGTGCTGATCCGGCTCATGAATTTGGGTAACCTTCCCCACGCCATCCACACGCACGGGCATTCATTCCGCATCGTCGCTACCGACGGCAACCCGGTGCCGCAGGGCATGGAGTTGGTCAAGGACACCGTCCTGCTCGGTCCCGGCGAGCGCTACGACATCGAATTGACGGGCGACAATCCTGGCGTCTGGATGTTCCACTGCCACATGGAGAACCACGCCGCCAACGGGATGATGAGCCTCATCCAGTACGACGGCGCCGTGCCCACCGGCCCCGTCGCCGAGTTCTTCAGCCCCGATGGCGGTGTGGCGGGCGACGGGGCCAGGCATCTGCACGATCTTCCGGAGCCCGCCTCCACGGCGGAAGCAGCCGCGCCAACCGCCCCGCTTCCCCCTGGCGAGGACGAAGTGGCCGCGCCCCTGGCCGGCGTGGTCGAGATCGCCATGGTCGACGACCGCTTCGACCCGGCCGAGCTGGCTGTCGCGCCGGGAACAACCGTCCGCTTCGTCAACCGCGGCGCGAACTGGCACAGCGTCGCCGCCTTCGACGGCAGCTTCGACTCGGGTCGGGTCGATCCGGGTGGATCGTTCGAGGTCCGGCTCGACGCGCCGGGGGAATACCCGTTCATCTGCAAGCACCACGGACTGCGGGGGATGCTGGGCCGGGTGGTCATGTCGTAGTGAGCGTGCCGCGTGCGAGCGCGGAAAGGAGGCGAGACCGTTCATTGAGCACTATCGGGCGCCAGGCGTCTTCTGGGATGTCGCCCACGAAGAACCCGCGGCTGCGCAGACGGTCAGCCTGACAAGGAGCAAAGCGATGGACACCAACAGGCAGCGGACGATGTCGGCGAATATCCTGGGGCGCTACCGAACGGTGCAGCGTTCTCGACGCGAGACGTTGCGTGCGCTGGCGGGACTGGGGCTCGCCACCACCGGCGTCGCGGCGGTCGGCCTGGGCACGATCACCGCGCAATCCACGGGCGCCGCCCCGCCGAGCGGCGACCTCGGTTTCGGGGGGCACGGCGGTCTGCACGCGGCGCTGCTGAGCCAGGACGCTGGCACGCCGGCCCCGGCGGCGACGCCTCAGCTCGGGGAGCAGTCAGACGGTACGCACGTCTGGCGCGTGCGAGTTGCCGGCATGGACATGGAAAACCTCATTGATACGCAGGCCTTCTTCCCGAGCGAGATCACCATTAACGCCGGCGATGGGGTCTTCTTCGAGTTCCCCACGCCCCCGGGTTTCCATACGGTGACTTTCCTGTCCGGCCAGGAGGTGCCGCCGCTGATCATTCCCGCCGAGACCACGGACGCGGCCGCCGCAAGCCCGCCCGCAGGACCGCCGAAGTTGGTCATCAACCCCGAGGCCGCATTCCCCTCCGGCGGCGACACCTACGACGGCACCGGCTATGTCAACTCCGGTCTCGACGTCGTCCGGCTCCCGGGCGATCCCCCGTTCGTGCTCACCTTTACCGCGCCGGGCACGTACGAGTACCAGTGCATCCCGCACGGCGTGGTGATGAAGGCCACCGTGGTGGTCCAGGAGGCCGGGGCGGAGCGGCCGGAGGACCAGGCCGCCGTCGATGCGCGCGGCGAGGAGGAACGCGCGGCGCTGATCGAAGAGGGATTGGCGGAGATCGCCGAGTACGCCCAGGCAACGTCGACGGCGCGCGACGACGGCACCACCCTGTGGGAGGTCGCCGCCGGCGCCGGCGAGGGCCAGGCGCGCGTCTTCCAGTTCCTGCCGAACGCGCTCGAGATCAAGGCCGGCGATACGGTGCGCTGGGTGAATCACTCCCGGACCGAACCGCACACGGTGACGTTCCTCGGCGCCGGCGTCGAGCAGCCGGAAGACATTTTCATCGAGCCGCAGCCGAGCGGACCGCCGACCATCGTGCAGAACCCGCTGACGCTCTTCCCGCAGGGGGGAGAGGTTTACAACGGCCAGGGCTATGTCAACTCCGGCTTCATCGGCGAGCTGAACGGCGAGCCGCTGCCGGGCGGGGACGCTTACGAGTTGACCTTCGATACCGCCGGCGACTACCCGTATTACTGCATCCTCCACGCCAGCGGCCCCGATGGACCCGGTATGGCCGGCACCATCACCGTGTCGTAGCAGGCAGGCGGCAGTCCCGCTCACGATCCGTCCGGGGTGCGGACCGGGTCGGGGCGGGACGGCCACGGCTGGCTCCCCCGCGCGGCATCGCGGAGGAGCCGGCGCGCCACGCGCTGGACGCGCGCCCAGCGGCGGGCAACCGTGCGCTGTGACGTGCCGAGGCGGCGGGCCATGTCGGCGATGCTCGCGCCTTCACTGACCCGCAAATGCAGCAGATCGGCGTCCCCCGACGGCAGCTCAGCGGCGATCGCCGCCATCAGTTCGGCGATGTCGGCATCGTTCAGCCCTGGATCATCGGCGCCAATTCGGGCGGTGCGCCAGAATGGCGCCGTGCGGCGCGGCGGTTCCAGCCGGCGCATGGCATCGCGCAAACGCCAGGGAAAGTAGGCGGTCGCGTAGGGAACGAAGGAGCCCTCCTCGTTCCACCCAGCAACCAGCTCCGCAAAGACGAGCCAGGCCTCCTGGCGCAGATCGTCCAACTCCCAGGGGTGGCCGTCGCGCCGCGCCCACTGGGATTGCAGCGTCATCCGGCCGCAGCGGCGTAGCGCCGGCTCCAGTCGCGGACCGAACGCGCGCCAGAGCAGATCGCGGGCCTCCCGGTCGCCACGGTGGGCACGACGGGCCAATCCCGTCAGCATCGCCTCCTGCGCCGGTGAAACGGGTTGATCGGGGCGCAGCAACGGCACGACGGGCGGCAGCGGCGGCGTGCGGACTGGCGGCGCCAGCAGCCGCAGATGCGAGGAATGGGGTTTGCGAGGATCGTTCGTGCGGGCCATGGGCCTCTCCTCGAGCACAACCCGGCCGCACACCGTGCGGACCGGACACGAAACCCGGCGGGGCGACCGCCGGGGGTGCGCTCTGGCGCTGGGAGAAGCCGGACGGACGTCGAAAGTCGAAAGTCGGAAGTCGAGCCTACGGGTATTGCGATGAGGAGCCGCAACGTCTCTCCTACCCACGTTGCCGCCATGCCGGCCCACTATCGACTATCGACTTTCGACTTCCGACTTCCGTCTCGTAAATCGAGAACGTGCTCGGCGCCGCAGCGGGGGCACCGGGTCTGGACCGTGCCCAGGATGTGCCAGTGGCGGTCGCGCACCTTGATGTGGATCTGGCCGTCTGGATCGTAGGTGCCGAGCAGGATCGGCGTCTGCTGGCACCGGCACTCCCACCGGACCAGATCACCCGGAGCCACCGCTCCTGTGCCGAAATGCTCGCCGCCGCGTGTGCCAGCCATCGTATGCCGCCTCCTGTGCGCCGCATGGGTCCGCAGAAATAGAACACATGTTCTGATTTCTGGAGTGTATGGAGCGCGGCGGGCGCTGTCAAGGGCGCTGCCGGTACTTCGGCACGAGTCTCGAGTCCTGCGCGGCACGTTTGTCGAGTCTGGACCAGGAGTTGACAGGGCTCTGACCCGGTGCGAGGGGATGTCGGGCGGGCGCTGGAAGCGGCGTCCGCACCTGCATGAAACGGGGCAATGCTGATGCCGCATCCAGCGACGATCGCGGACTATTTCCTGGGCGGGCTGGTGCTGGTCATCGCGCCCGGGCCGAACATTCTCTCCATCGTTGCCCGCGGGGTGCATCCCGCCGGCAAGCCGCAGCCAAAGCCGAACGCCGACAAGTCCGGGCCGAAACCCAAACCCGTCGGCGTTCTGCTGACCATCCGCTTCGGGGATTGCTCCCCTCCGCGTCCGGTGTACGTACACACTACACCCGCCGTGCCCGGCTGTCAATACCTCTCTTGCGAATTTGAAGTCCTTGGTCACGGCATTCGCTTGTCACGGCGAGGCTGCGCCCCGCCTCTCGTCACCGCTTCATATCCGGAACCCTGTCGACGGGAGCGGGCACACGAAGCATTGGACGCCGTTGATGCCGCGGCTGGGGGGCGAGGGCGGTAGGCATGCGCCGGGGTTGCCCGGACCGTTGCAGCCGCCGCCGTTCTGGCAGGTTTGTGCGGTAGAGGGCCGGGTCGTGCCAGCCTCGTGGAGCTTGGCGCCCCCATACCTCGGGTTGTGGCGTGAGCCACGGCCGGCGACCAAAGCGCGACCCGGAGAAGCCTCGGCGCCAAGGCTCGTCTGATCGCCGAGAAACCGAGCGACACATCGACGAGACGAGAAGAGGCCCGGAGCCTCCACTCCGGGCCTCCATCATTAACGAGCGCGGTGTGCTGCTACGCGGGACAGGAATCCGGGTTGCCGGCGCCGCAGAGGCCAAGGAAGGTGCAGTCGCCGTTGCAGCAGTCGCTGTCTTGGACGCATGTCGTTGGTCCCTCAGTGAAGAATTCCTCGGCCGTCGCGTTGCGGAGACAGCACCTTCCGCCCCCTGGGCCTACGCAGCATGAGCGGCTTGGCGGCAGGTTGAGGATGTTGCAACACGCGTTATGCGGGCGACAGGGTCCAGCGAATGCACAGCAGACGCCGGCGAAACATTGCCCGCCGCAACAGATCCTGCCCGGTCCGCACTGGGCGGTACTTGTGCACGGGACACATGTACCGCCGGCATTGCAGATCGGCGCGGGGTTCCCGCAATCGCCGTTGTCGCAGCAGTCGCGGCACACGCCGTTGTTGTTGATCACGCAGCAGTTCGGGGTCGGCTGCGCGCATCCCACCGACGCGCCGGTGCAGCAAGAGGCGTTCGGGATGCACTGAGGGCCGCACAGCTTGAAGCCGGGGGCGCACTGGCACAGCCCGCCCGAGCAGACCGCGTTGTCAATGCACTCCACGCAGATGTTGCCGTTGATGCCGCAGTTGTCGCTCGTGGGTGGCGTGATGCAGGGCCCGTTCGGCGTGTCGCAGCACCCGCCCGGGCAGCTGGCCGCGTTGCATACGCACCGCCCTTGCGCATCGCAGCCGAGCCCGGCCGGGCAGTCCACGCACTGCGCGCCGTTAATGCCGCAGGCGTCGTTGTTCGGCTGCGGCCTCCGGCATTCGCCGGGGTTGCCCGGTCCGTTGGTGCAGCACCCATTCGGGCAGCCGGCCGCGTTGCAGACGCACTGCCCTTGCGCGTTGCAGGCGAGCCCGGCCGGGCAGTCCACGCACTGCGCGCCGTTAATGCCACAGGTATCGTCCGAGCTCGGCCGGCATTCGCCGGGGTTGCCCGGTCCGTTGGTGCAGCACCCGTTCGGGCAGCTGGCCGCGTTGCAGACGCAGCTGCCACCCACGCACCGTTGCCCCTCCGGGCACTGGCGGTTGTTGCAGCACTCCTGGCAGGTCCCGTCCGGGCAGCAGCGCTCGTTGTCGGGGCACTCCTCCGGGCAGGTCTCGCAGCAAGTCGTCCCCCGGTTGCACCCGGAGTTGTCCTCGCCGCTGTCCGTCTGGGTGCGGCAGAAGACGGCCCCGGCCAGGTTGGTCGAGCCGTTGAAGGTAACGCCGGTCAGGTCGGCGTCGACGAAGCAGGCCTTGTTCAGGTTGGCGCCGGGGAACCTGGCGCCCGACAGGTTTGCGCCCTTGAAGTTGGCGCTGCCCAGGTTGGCGCCGGTGAAGTTCCGGCCCGAGAGGTTCTGGCCTTCGTAGCAGCACTTTTGCAGGTTCTTGCCGGGGCCGGGGGTGCAATTGAATCCACTGCAGCAACCGGCCGGAATGGCCTCGGCCTGGGCGCGCTGACGCCCGGATTTGTCCTTGCGGCCCTTGTCCTGGCCGCGCCCCTTGCCTTTGTCCTTGTCGCGGCCGGAGCTCTTGCGCTGGTCCTTGCCGCTCCTTTGTTTCTTCTTCTTGCCGGGCTTGGCCAGCCCGTCGTCCGGGTCCTGGCCGAAGAGGGCAGCTCCGAACAGGGCGCCCAGAGCGCCACGACGCGACCCTTTCGTCGCCAACAAGCGCGCCAATGCGTCGAAGCGATCGCGGTCCATGGCTCCACCCTTTCGCGAACCTTGGAATACCTGGCAGGGCGCCGGCGCTATTGCTCTATTCTCGCACCGCCTATCATGTCACAGTTACGTTCGGAGCACAATACCTTTCCGCGAGGTTTTCTTGCTCTTCATCTGCTGGCTGGATTGGGGACATTGCGGCTCCGAGCCGCTCGTTGATAGCCGACGATCGCTAGCTCGTCGCCGCATACATCCACCACGCGCTCCGCGACGTAGATAGGGGCAGAGAGCGAAACGGGATCCCCAATCCCCCGCCCTCCTTAAAACCCCTCCCCCTTCCCGCATGGACCCGGCCGCAAGGCCGGGTTCGTGTGTGTCCGGCTATGAGCTATGAGCTATGAGCTATGAGCTTCTGGCCCCTTGAGTCTGGCGCATCCTCGTTCTTGCCGTCTTGCCGTCTTCGACCCATAGCCCATAGCCAGTAGCCCGTCACCCCACGTCCCTACTGTCGCCGGGCAGGGAGGGCCAGCGCACGGTGACGACGATGGTGGGGGCTTCGGCCTGCCAGCGGTGGGGGACGCCCGGTTCCCAGAGGACGTAGTCGCCTTCCTGCTCCAGGAGCACCTCGCGCTCCGGGAAGCGGAGGCGGAAGCGGCCGCGCACCAGGATGGCCAGGGTGTGGGGTAAGAGTTCAGACTGACCCGAAATTGTGGGAGAATGCCGGTTCTCACGGCAGGGACGGGCAAGGGGCGGGAGATGACCCGCGGCACGGAGCGGCTCAGCTACGACGCACTGGCGGAGCTGGTGGTGCAGTTGCAGGCCCAGGTGCAGGCACTGAGCGCGGAGAACGCCGCGCTGCGGGCCGAGGTGGCCGCGCTGCGCGGTGACGACCACGCGGCGGGGGGCCAGGCGGGCGCGAGGCCGTCGCCGCCCGCAGCTCCCCCGCCCAAACGTCCGCCCGCGTGGGTCAAGGCCAATGTCGTCGTGCGCGAGCAGCGCCGGCCGCGGCGACCGCGCCGTCCCGTGCCGGGGCGCCGCCGTGAGCGTCCGGACCGCATCGTGCTGCACGCGCCGAGGGTCTGTCCGGCCTGTGCCGCCCCGCTGGCACGGGGACGGGTGGTGCGGCGCCGCCAGCTCATCGAGGTGCCGCCGGTGCGGGCTGCGGTCGTCGAGCACCGGGTGCTGGAGCGGACCTGCCGCCGCTGCGGGACGCGCAGCCGGGGGACGATGCCGGATCTGGGGGAGCAGGCCGGCGCCCACCGGCGGGTGGGGTGGTCGGTGGCGGCGTGGGTCGCGACGCTGCGCACCAAACTGCGGCTGCCGCTGGCCCAGGTGCAATGGCTGCTGCAGCGGGTCTGGGGGCTGCGGCTGTCGGTGGGGGAGCTGAGCGCGCTGCTGGCGGAGGCGGCGCGGGCCGGACGCCCGGCCTACGAGGCGCTGCTGGGGGAGGCGCGGGCCAGCCCGGTCGTCCATCTCGATGAGACGAGTTGGCGCGAGAACGGCCGCACCGGCTGGGTGTGGACGCTGACCACGCCCTCGATCCAGGTGTTTCACTTCGCGCGCAGTCGCGCCGGGGCGGTGGCGCAGGACCTCCTGGGCGAGATGGGCACGGGCGTGGTGGTCAGCGACTTTTTCGGGGCCTACGACCGGCTGGAGCGGGTCCAGCAGCGGTGCTGGGCGCACCTGTGGCGCGACATCCATGACCTGGTCCTGGCCCATCCCGACGACCCGGGGGTGGCGGCGTGGGCGGCGGGGGTGCGCGATGTCTACGACCGCGCCGTGGCCTGGGCGGCGGAGGCGACGGCGGCGGGCACGAACGGCATCCTGCGCGAGCGGGCGCGCGACCGCTTCCAGGCCGAGCTCGTCGCCCACTGCCGGGCGCAACCGGCCGATACCCCGCAGGCGGTGCTGTGCGCCCGCGTCGAACGCTATCAGGCCGAGTTGTTCACCTTCGTCGCCGATCCGGCCGTGCCCCCGACCAACAATGCCGCCGAGCGCGCCCTGCGCCCGCTGGTGGTGGCGCGCAAGATTAGCGGCGGCACCCGCTCGGGGCCGGGCAGCACCACCCGCATGCTCTTGCACTCGCTGGTGGCCACCTGGGCCCTGCGCGACCTCGACCCGGTCGAGGAGTTTCTCGCGCTCCTGCGCGCCCCACGACCATCTCCCCAAATTGCCTTGGTCTGAACTCTTACGGTGTGGGCGCGGTCGTTGACGCCCCAGGCGACGCGGGCTTCGCCGCCCTCGTAGACGGCCCATTTCACCTCGACGTCGGCGGTGGCGCGGGATTCGTCGTCGCCGGAGAGAAAGTGGCCCAGCATCCACCCGTCGCGGCCAACGCCCTCCGCCGCCGCGTTGCCGCTGGTCACGCCCGGTGTTCGCTGCACTCGTCCCTCCGCACGCTGTTCGCCAAAGCGCCAACAATCCACCGGGCCGGGCCGGCGTGTTCGCCCCAACATGCCACGTCCCCGCGGCGCGAAGTTCACGGTTTTTTGACCACCGTCGCGCGCGGAGAGTTTACGATCATGCCAGACACGCGGGCTTCCATCCGCCACCGAATCCTGACCCGGCGGTTCCGGAGCTCTCTCCCGCCGCCTCTTCCCCCCCTCCCTTCTCCGGAGACGCCCCTGCCCCCGGCGGCCCCGGCCGGGCGGCCCGCGGCACACTCGCTGGCCGCCCGGTCTCTTTCGGTGCTCACGATTGGAACGCCGCACTCCGGAAAGCATGGTTGCGCGCTCTGCCATATCTGCCCCTTGACCCTGACGTTGCGTCAGGGTCTATCCTCCTTTCCGGAGGTGAGGCATGGGCCGCAACCACTACTACCGCGTCGGAGAGGTGGCCACGCTGACGCGAGTTTCAGTGCGGACGTTGCACCACTACGATCGCATCGGCTTGTTGCGCCCGGCCACGCACTCCGAAGGGGGCTACCGGTTGTACGGGGAGGAGGACCTGCTGCGTTTGCAGCAAATCCTCACCCTGCGCTACCTGGGGTTCCCGCTGAAGCGGATCGGCGAGTTGCTGGACCGCCCCGATTTCGATCTGGTCGCCTCGCTGCGGGTGCAGCAGCAGGCGCTGCGGGAGCGGATCGCGGAGCTGGAACGAATTTCCGCCGCCGTCGGCGAGCTGATCGCGCGGCGGCTGGAGAGCGGGGAATGGTCCTGGGAGCACGTCATACACGCGTCGCAGGCGGTTGGCGCCGGCTTGACGCAACGGGAGAAAACGATGGAAGCGCATTACACACCGGAGCAGATGAAGCAGTTCGCGGCCGTCGGCGAGGCGGTTGGCGCCGAGGAGATCGCGACCATCCAGGAGGCGTGGACCGCGCTGCTGGCCGAGATCCGGGCCAATTACGACCTCGACCCGGCGAGCCCCGAGGCGCAGGCGCTCGGCGCCCGCGCCGACGCCCTGAAAGCGCGGACCCTGCGTGGCTACGAATCGGTTCCAGAGTTGAAGGAGGCGATTCGCGCCAACTACGAGAAGGGCGTCTTCGAGGGCGACCAGCGCGCCCTGCAGAAGGCCGATTCCGACTTCCTGGAACGGGTCAAGGCCGCCCGCGCGGGCTAGGCCAAGTCAGAATAGCCAGCCGTGGGCTGGTCGCGAACAGAGCGCCTGGTTGCCTGGGTGCTGGCGAAGGGGGAGGCAGATTGCCTCCCCTGCCGCTTTTGCACATCGATCGACGCTCGGGTGCGCTTTGCCTCCGACTCACGCATGTTAACGGCTTGGTAATGGCGACGGCCTAACGTCGTGCACGAGCGCGGATGCTGGCCGCACGGCATAGGAGGTCGTCATGAATGACTCCCGATTCGATACCTGGACGCGCCGACGGTTCGGCCTGGCGGCGGGTGGCGCGTTGGCCGCTCTGACTCGGCTGGCATCGTCCGAGGATGCCGACGGCAAGAAGGACAAGGACAAGAACAGGAGCAAGAAGCGAAAGAAGCGGTGCCGCAAGATCGGTCAAGTCTGCCGGCAAAGCGGCAAGCGCAAGCGGTGTTGCACCGGCAAAGCCTGCTCGGACTTCGATGGGCAGAACTTCCGGTGCTGCAAGAACCTCGGTCAATCGTGCACCGGGAACAGCGAGTGTTGCTCCGGCTGGTGCCTCCAAGACACGTGTGGGGTGACGTAGTGACGGGATAATGACCGGTCGCCGGCGGTCCGCCTACGACTCGCCGGCGACCGGGAAGGTGAACATCACCGCGCCCTGCTCATCGGCGATCCCGCCGATCGCGCGGTAGAACGCCTGCGCGCGGTCGTCCTCCCCTTCGGCCAGCACCCAGACCTCGTCGGCGCCGACCTCAGCGGCCCAACTCGTGACCGCTGCGACCAGGGCCGCGCCGATACCGCGCCGCTGGTACGGCTCATCGACACCGATCTCGTAGAGGAGCACCTCGGCTCGGCGGCGATCGAAGCGCTGCAACCGGTGCGCCGTGGCGAAGCCGCAGGGGGTATCGTCCCAGAAGGCGACGACGAGCAGATTGGATGGGTCCGTCAGAAAGCGTTGGCCCTCAGCTTCGTCCCATGACACCCCCTCGTCAAAGAGGAGATCGAGGTGGGCGGCCAAGGGGGCAGCGACGAACCGCACCCGGCGCACGGTCAGGTGGGCGGACGTCTCCGGTTTCCTCGAGACCGCGCTCAACGGCTCCCCATCCCGCGCCTCATTCCGACGGGCCGGTCCCCTGGACACCGCGACGATCTCGTGCTACGCATCGTCGTGTCGCGGAATTCCGGTGGCCGCGATGATCTCGGCGATCAGCCGATCGGAATGGTGGCGATCGTCCTCCATCTCTGGCGCCAGGTTGATCTCGCCATCCCAGTCAAAATCCGGATTCAGGGTGTAGCGAAACATCAGATGCGCGAAGCTGCTCGGTCCGCTGCTGTGGATGACCACCGCGCGGATCGCCCCAGCCCGCAATCCGGCGCCAACGAGATCGTGCAGCAGGATCACGGCGCTGTGCAGGTTCCCCGGAGCGGTTTCCTCGGGATCGTGGGCAACGATGTCTTCGAGGAGATCGAACCACGCCCGGAATGTGGCGGCGGCAACCGTGTGCTGGACGCCACTCACGCGATCGACCCTGGTTGATCGGGCGAAGGCGAAGACGTGCGACGCCCAACCGCCCGCAGATGCGCGTAAAACTCCTTCATTGCTGGACCGAGCCGCTCCCCAGCGGCATCGAGCGTGACCAGCGTGACGCCCGGCCGCCCCACATCGGCGCGGGCGCTGATCTCGCCGGTGACGCGGGGCAGGATGCCCTCCGCCTTGCCCATGACGAAGACCTGATTGGGCCGCCCGGTGCGCCCGGCGCGGTAGCCCCGCTCGGCAAAGAACGCCACGGCCAGATCGAGCACGTCGCCCGGCGGCATGCGACTGACCGCCTTCTTCTGAAAGGCGGTGCGCTTCAGCTCCTCGTCCCAGGGAGAGGCCCCCGGGGATGCCGCGTTGGTTTCAGCTTCGCTCATATGGACCGATCACTCTTGGGTGTCGGGTGACGGGTCACGGGTGTCGGGGGCGCATTCTCTGTCACCCAACACCCGTCACCTGTCACCCTTCGTACGTCTCGCCCGGCGCCAGCACGACCACCTCCGTCCCCGGCGCGCGCTTCGCGACGGCCGCCCGGAACTGCTCCGGATCCTGGCGGATGGGGGGGAAGGTGTTGTAGTGGCAGGGGATCACCGTTTTGGCGCCGACGAACTCGGCGGCGCGGGCGGCATCAGCCGGCCCCATGGTGAAGTGGTCGCCGATGGGGAGGATGGCGACATCGATGCCCTCGTCGCCGATGAGGCGCATGTCGCCGAAGAGTGCGGTGTCGCCGGCGAAGTAAAAGGTGCGTCCGCCGAAACGAACCACCAGTCCCGCCGGGACGCCGGGCGCAACGACCCCGTTTTCCGTCGTGAAGGAGGAACTATGCCAGGCCGGGACGATCTTCACCGTCCCACCGACGAAGACGGCCGTCCCGCCGTGGTTGACGCCCACCACATCGCGCACGCCTTGTTCCTCGAGCCAATCCCCCAGCTCGACAACGCAGATCACCTTGGCGTCGTTGTTCTTGGCGATCTCGACCGTGTCGCCCACATGGTCGTTGTGGGCGTGGGTGAGCAGGATGGTGTTCGCCTTGACGTCCCTGGCCGTCAACTTCGTCGCCGGGTTGTGCTCAACAAACGGGTCGATGGCCACCGTGTTGCCCGCGCCGTCCTCGAGCAGAAAGGCGGAGTGGCCGATGAAGGTCAGTTTGGCCATGGAGTTCCTCCCCAATCGACGGTTCGGTGACGGCAGCGCCGCCTGCTTTCAGTATCCTACGCTGCTGGGAACGGTTGGTGGCGGGGCGGCGCTCGGCGCTCCGAGCACCATCATATCCGTCCTCATGGGTTGCCCAAGCGCAACGCGAACACCGAGAGTGGAAAGTAAAGATGGGTTGGCTCATCCCGAAAGCGAGTGAAGCCCTGACGCTCGTAAAACGTCGCCGCGCCCTCATCGATTGCATGAACCACGACGGCGGCGATGCCAAGCGTCTCGCGAATCTTCAGAACCTGGACCAGGGCCGAGGTGAGGAGCGCGCCCCCAAGCCCGCGGCCCTGGAACTCGCGGTCAAGAGCGAGTCGGCCGATGAGCACGGCCGCCACGGGATCGTAGCCTCCCAGATGTTTGTCGCGGTCGCGGCGTCGAGCCTGCCGTTTGGGAAAGGAAAAGCTGTTGAGCGTGTAGTATCCGAAGATGCGGTGAGGTTCGGAGGACCAGACAGGAGTCAGGGCGACATACGTGGCCGCGGTGTGTTGCGCTTCATCCCTGGCAACGATGCGTCGCAGATAGTCGTCGAGCGTCGGATTTCCGCACGAAAATGCCGAGACATCATGCCGCACTGGATCGAATCGTTCGACCCGATTGAGGCGTTCCCGTGGATCGTGCTCCGGCGGCGAATCGCTCACTCGGGCGAAAAGGTCTCGCGCCAGCGCGCGATGGAGCGCTCCATCGCCGCGGTCAGCGGCGGCGGGTTGGCGATAGCCTCCAGCAGCGCGTCCATATCTCGCTCAGAGAGTTCCAGGTAATACTGCTCGCGCTCAATCTCGCTGGCCTTCTCCGCGATCGCCTCGGTGATCAAGTCGGATTGGCTACGGCCGGAGATGGCGACGGCGCGCTCCAACCGCCTGCCGAGCTCGTCGGTCAGACGAAAGGCAATCCGTCTGGTTTTTGCGGTCTGTCTCGTCTTCGGCACCGCCTGGGGCGTCTCGGTCGCCAATTTCTCTCTCCAGTACGAAGTCATGGGACGCGACTTCAGCGATTCGATCTTGTGGGCCTATTGTACGCCCAAGAACAGGCGATGGCAATCGCGGCTGACAGAGGAACCCGCACCCCGGCGGGGTTCCTGACGTCTGGCGCGCCGACGCCCTGACTACCCGGCTCCCTCAAACATCACCCTCCCATCGACGACCGTCACGTCCACGGAAAGCGACGGCAGATCCTCCGCCGGAATCGCCCGCGGGTCGCCGGAGAGCACCACCAGATCGGCCAGCTTGCCGGGGGTGATCGTCCCCTTGATCCCCTCCTCGAACGAGGCGAAGGCGCCGTGCCGGGTGAACATCACCAGCGCCTCCTCGATGGTCACGCCCTGGCCCGGCCCCATGCGCTGGCCCGTCGCGGTCAGGCGCGTCACCGCCGAGCAGAGATTTCTCAGTACGTTGCAGTCGACCACCGGCACGTCGGAGGAGCCGACGGCGACGATGCCGCGGTCGAACCAGGTCCGCCCCGGATACGAGCAGGCCAATTGCTCCTCGGTGAAGTTTCGGATGTAGGAATCGCCCAGCTCGTAGATGAAATTCGGCTGCGGCACGGCGACGATCTGCATCTCCACCATGCGGTCGATGATCTCCGGGGTGCATATGCCGCAGTGCTCGATGCGGAAGCGGTGGTCGGTTTTCGGCGAAATGCTCAGCGCGTTTTCGTAGGCGTCGAGGATCATGGTGATGGCCAGGTCGCCGATGGCGTGGGCGGCGAGTTGGAAGCCGGCGGCGTGGGCGCGGGCGAAGCGCTCATTGAGGCCGGCCTGGTCGTAGATGGTGATGCCGCGGTTGCCGGGGTCGTTGACGTAGTCGGTGGTCATGGCCGCGGTGCGGCCGCCGCCGGAGCCGTCCTGGAAGAGTTTGGCAGGGCCGATGCGCAGCCACTCGTCGCCGAAGCCGGTGCGCATGCCGAGCCCGGCCAGGGCATCGAGGGTGTCGTCGATGAGCATCATGGTGAAGACGCGCACTGGCAACTCGCCGTCCGCGGCCAGTTCCTGATAGGCGGCGAACTCGTCGGAGGTGCGGATGGACGCCTCGCCGACACTGGTGATGCCGTAGGCCAGAAATCGTTCCCCGGCGGCGCGCAGGGCGTCTTTCAGCTCGGCGCGCGTCGTGGGCGGAAACTGCTTCGCGATCAGGAACACCGCCGTTTCGCGCAACAGCCCAGTCGGTACGCCGTGGATGTCGCGGTCGATCTGCCCACCTTCGGGATCGGGCGTATCCCGCGTGATCCCCGCGCGAGCCAGCGCCGCGGAATTGGCGACCCCCAGGTGGCCACACGTGCGCAGCAGGAAGGCTGGGCGGTTCCCCGTCGCTTCGTCCAGCTCTTGGCGTGTCGGGTGGCGGAGGATGTCCAACCGGCTGTCGTCGTACCCGCGCGCCAGCAGCCAACCGCCGTTCTTGGTCGAATCGTGGGCGGCGGCGCGGTAGGCATCTTGCAAGGCGGCGATCGTGGGGACGTTTGCTGGCCGAGCATCGATCCGGTGGACGAGTCCGACGCCGTAGGATATCGGGTGGGTGTGGTTGTCGTTGAACCCCGGCAACAGCGTCCGCCCGGCCAGGTCGACGACGCGGGTTTCGGACCCGACCTCCGCCCGTACCTCAGCGGTCGTCCCGACGCGCGCGATGCGGTTGCCGATGACCGCCACCGCCTCGGCGCTGGGCCGGCCGTCGTCGACGGTGATGACCGTTCCGTTGAGAAAGACGAGATCGGCGGGCATGGTTCCTCCTGACGCCCCTCTTCCCCTGCGCCACGCGGGGGATACCAGGTTCCCATGCGCGGGGTGCAGGAAGCCTGATCCTGGAGGGGGTGCCGCGTCGCGAGTCCCTCTCTCCACCCACAGGCTGGGAGGGGGCGGTAATGCTGATCCGGCACGAAACGGGGAGACGGACGGAATGCTGCCCTGACACGCTGGACACCTGTCCGCACCGTGCCTGCCGGAGGTATCCCGTGTCAAACCCCGTGCCCGCAGTATCCCATGTCGAAGCGCTGGCCGATTTGCCGCAGTGCGTGGGTGGGCCGACGAGGGCGGCTGCGGGTCTTCCGTGTCGCGTCTTGGCTCGGATCGAGGCCATACGTGAACGCGCCGGCTGTGATGAAACAGGCGGCGCGGCTTGCGCGGTACGATGGACAGTTCTCGCCGACCGCCACCGGCGACAGACAGGAGGAGGCCAGCCGGCTGGGCAACCTCACCCACGACGGCAGCAAGACGCGGACGCGCTTCCACCACGGGCTGATCGCCCAGGAGGTGGCCGAGGTCATCGCACAAACGGGCGTCGATTTCGGTGGCTACCAGGACCACGCCGCCAACGGCGGCGACGACGTGCTGGCGCTGGGGTATGACGAGTTCATCGCCCCCCTGATCAAGGCGGTGCAGGAGCTGGCGGCACGCAACGACGAACTGGCCGCCGAAAACGCGCGGGTGCGGGAGCGGCTCTCCGCCCTGGAGACGGCGCGCGACGGGTAGGCCGTTTTCTCGATCGGCCATGCATGCGGTGGCCGCCGCATGCAGCAGCCGCAGGGGTCGCGCTGCTGAACCGGACGCATCGGGTTCGTGGCGGGTGTGTCTCCGGCGAGACGTGCGGGGACGCAAACTGCCCGTGCCGGACCGCGGCGAGTGCGGGCAATTCGGCGGCGGGTCAGAACCCGCCGCGCTTGGCGACAAGGCCGCAATGTCGGGGCCGATGACGGTCCGCTGCGCGAGTTCGCAGCCGCAAGAAGGCGTGTCCGCAACGTGGGGCGACGCCATTGGACGCCTCGTGCGCGGAACCCAAGGGCGTCGCGTGGGGCCTCGTCGTGCGTCTGGAACTCAATCACGGCGTCGGCGTGCCTGGCGCCCCCGTGCCGGGCGCCGGCAACGCCCCCAGCTGTACCAGGAAGGCGTAGGCGTCCCAGTACTCGGTGTAGCGCAGAACCTTCCCGCCCGCCAGCGCGAAGACCGAGGCGCCGCGGAACGTGAAGGGCTGCCCGGCGGCGGGTGGCAGCCCCGGGAAATCCTCCTGGTAGGTGCCGGTGACGACCCACTCCACCACCGCCCGATCGTCGGCCACGACAACGTTGGTCACCTCGTAGGCGATGTCCGGCGCGGCCGTGAAGAGGTTGTCGAGGTGGGCCCGGATTTGGTCCGGCCCGCGGGCGGAAAGGCCGATGGCCGGCTCCTCCCAGAGCGCGTCGTCGGCGTGGAGAGCGAGCAGGCGATCCGCGTCGCCAGCGTTGAAGGCGGCCAGCCACTCGGCGAGCGGCGGGGGCAAGGCCACCGGCGAGGCGGCTGGGCTGGTCTCCTGGGCGGCGATGGTCGTGCTCGTGGCGAACGCGGCGGCAACGGCCAGGAGCGATACGACGGCAACGATGCGACGCATGGCTAACTGCCTCCTCGTGAGCGGCCAGTCGCCGCCGGGGTAGCGATCTAGCCATCATACCGATCCCAAGCCGGCAGACAGAAGACGATGGCCCTCGGAGAAGCGCGATGACACGGCGCTCCGTTTGCGGACGCGGCTTGGCAGTGGCCGACGGATCGCCTGTGGGGAAGCGAGGGCCGCCGACCCTCGCTGCGGGTGCCACGCCCCACCGGCAGGATTTGAACAGGCTCTTACTGGTCGTCGAAGCGGACTGCGCCGCCCTCGACGCGGGCATTCGCCAGGCGATTATCCTCCGCCACCCGCGAGCGGATGTGCGGCTCGACGCAGACGACGTCGCCGGGGCCGGCCTCGCGCCAGACGAAGCCGGAGATGCAGGTATTCGGGCCGAAGGCGCCGTTGGGGTCGATGCGCGAGGCGGCGGCGGCGTTGTCGGCGGCGGCCTGGTCGCGCTGGCTGGGTTCGACGCAGACGACATCGCCCGGGAACGCCTCGCGCCAGACGAAGCCGGGTTTGCAGGGTCGGGGGTTCATCGCGGCCTCCTCGGGTGATTGCTTGCCGGATGGAATGCACGCCCCGCGCGGCGTCGCCAAGGGGCGACTGCATCATACATCTTTGGGCTGAGCGTTGTGGGCAGCGGCGCGGCAGCTTGATCCGCGCATGCGGAACCGCGTGGCTTGGCCCAGAGGGAGACGGAGCGAGGGGGCGACCGACAGAAGTCGCCCCCTCGCAGAACCGGCTGTGGCAAGCGGGACCTGGGCCGAGTGGCCGCGGTTTACTTGCCGGTGTTGACGAACTGGATGCAGTCGCCCTGATTCTTGAACGTGCGCGGCGTATTGAACGTCGCCCACCCGCAATTCTTGCACTGGTCCTTGCTGGTCGGCGGCCCAATCTCGACGTCCACCGCGACGTTCGGGTCGACCTCGATCTCGATGTTGCCGTTGTCGACGACCAGCTGGATGCCTTCGACCTCCCGGTCCCCGATGCAGGCCGCCGCCTCTTCGTAGGTGGCGTAAAAGGCGTTCGCCGGGGCGACTACGCACGTAAGTTGGGTGACGTCGAAGCGAGGCTCCGCTGTCTCGACCAGGTTCCCGGTGCTGCCTGGGCCGATGCCGCAGCCGGTGTAGTTCGGCGACGGCCCAATGTACACGAAGACGTTGTTGGGTCCCGGGTCGTCAGCAATGTTGAGCTGGAAGCGGGGCGAGCCGGTTCCGCAGTCGCCAGCGGTGATCTCGTACTCGGCGCTCAGCTCCGTGATGTCGGTGAAGGCCACCGGCCCTGGCAGTTCGAAGTCGAGCCCGCTGAAGGGCTCGCCGTTATTCGACACGAGCGTCGCACTGTCCCCACTCACGGTTGCTCCCCCGAACGGGGTGAACGCGAGCTCGCCGCCGGAGGCGCCCTCACAGTTGGCGCCACCGCCCTTCCCATTGCCTTGGCTGCGGACCTTGCCCCGGCGCCTGCGGTTGCCGCGTTTCCTGGCCTCGAGCAGCTCGGCGCCGGCGAAGGTCGCGGCCGCGCCGCCGAACAGGCCGGCCAGCAGACTCCGCCGGGAAGCCCCGGAGAGCAGACCCCGCGTCATGCGATCGAATCGTTCCCCATCCATGCGAAAAACTCCTGTGTTGGCGCCGTTTCCATCGCGCCGCCGGAGGGCGGCGGCTTCCCGGCGGCGCCGTCGTCACCGGGTAGCCATCGATACGTCACGCATGGGCTATGCCAGATTGGCATGGATGGGGTGGGCCGCGGCACGTCCCGCGGGCAAGCCGCATGGCCCCTGGGAGGCATAGCCGGGGCGTGGCGGCGGGGCGTTTGGGACCAAAGTCGGAGGGCCGATGCGACCATCGGCCGTTACAGACTGCCCGCCGACCCCGTACGCTGGCGGGTATCGCTCCTGCTGCCGCGGCCAGGGACGAGCAGCGTGCGCGACGAGGCGCCGCCCACCGCCGCGGCTCGACCGGTCAACCGCCCGTGACGGTCGCTGGCGACGCCAAGGAAGGAGCGACGTGACGATGACCCGATTGCTATCCGATGCTGCTGCTGGCGCTGGCGACTCCGCTGGGCGTGGGGAGGGTGGCGGCGCAGGATGATGCGTTCCTGACCGTCGCCGAGGCGCCCGGGATCGGGGCGTTCCTGGCCGACGCCGAGGGGATGACGCTCTACCTCTTCACCCCCGACACCGAGCCGAACGAGAGCACGTGTGACGGACGGCTGCGCCGAGGCCTGGCCGCCACTGGAGCCGGCCGACGGACATGGCGCTGCCGGCGGGGGTGCCCGGCGAGCTGACAAGCTTCGACCGCGAGGACGGCACGCAGCAGGTGGCTTACAACGGTATCCCGCTCTACTACTACGCGGACGATGCCGCGGCGGGCGATCGTCAACGGCGAAGGGGCCGGCGGACGCTGGTTCGTGGTGCCGCCGGGAGCGGTGCACGGGCCGTACGCCGAGGCGCCGGGCGAAGGAACGCCGGTGCCGATGGCGAGCGTGCGCATCGGGTTCACGGAAGATCTGGGGCCGTTCCTGACCGACCCGGAGGGGATGACGCTTTACCTGTTCACCGAGGACACGACGGCGGGTGAGAGCACCTGCGAGGGCGGCTGCGCCGAGGCCTGGCCGCCGGTGCCGACGACCGAGATGCTGGTGCTGCCGCCCGGGATCCCGGGCACGCTGGGCGAGGCCGAGCGGCCAGACGGCACGACGCAACTGAGCTACAACGACATTCCGCTCTATTACTACGCCGAGGACACCGCCCCCGGCGACACGAACGGGCAGGACGTGGGCGAGGTCTGGTACATCGTCCCGCCGGGGATGCAGTTCGGGGACGAGCCGCACCACGGCGCGGAGGAAGACGAAGGGGTGGAGGAGATGGAGGACGCGACGCCGGCATCCGGCTAGGGACGTTCCTCGCGGCGGACCGGGCGGCTGTCGGCCGCCCGGTCCGCCACGTCTCCAGACGAGTTCCACAGGCACGTATGGTGTTTGGAGCCTTGCCGATCGAGCTGACGCGGCGCAGCAAGGACACCATCCTGGCCGCGGCGAACTGGCAACCGCCGCTGCCGACGGCGCAGGCGGGTGGCGCTCGCTCGGGTGGATACGCCGCGGTTGGCTGGGGTCCTGGCGTGAGCCAGCCAGCGACGGCATCCGAAGGATGTCAGCGAGGGTGTGCAGGGACGGACTGAACTAACCGTTGGCAGCGGTCACGATGCCGGGGCGTGAGATGGCGCGACCCGGCCTCCGCTGTCGGTCGATGGGGTACAAAGCCTCCTCCACCCGCCGTGTGGCCGGGGCTATCCGCGCCGCCGGTCGGGCGCGACGGTCTCATTAGAGTCTGACTGGCGCCCAACATGCACACGCCTGAGCTTGAACATTGCAGCCGTAATGTGATATATAGATAAATTTATTTATTGAATATCATGGATCTACTTATTCCTAAGAGAGGCGAGTAGCTGTACGAACCAAGCCAACCGATGCGAAATACCGAATAGTCGCTCCTCTTCAGTGACTCACGGTTCGGTTGAGTTCCCCTTTGAATAGGAAACAAGTCGAAATTCGCCGCTGCGGCAGCGGTCCGGTTTGGCATGGTCCTTGCGGTATGCCGAAATTCCGGCGGGCGATCGACTTGGAGAACGGCCTCCGACGGTCCGAAGCCCCGGAAAACGCGCGTGGTGGAGAGGACGGACATGGACCGAGAGCGGTTTGACGAGCTAGCTCGTCTGCTCGCGACGAAGGGGTCGCGGCGTAGCGCGGTAGGCACACTCCTGGGCGTCGCCATTCTGGGCCACGACCCGGGCGAGGCGGGGGCCCAGCGCGGTGAGAAGGACCGCAAGGACCGCAAGGCCCGCAATAAGAACCACAACCGCAACCGCGACGGCGGCGCGGCCGAAGCGGAGGGCGAGGTCGAGCAGCCCGTTGAAGCCGCCGAAGACTCCCCCGCACCGGAGGCCGGCACCGCCGAGGTCCAGGCTGAAACGCAGGGCGGTGGCGGCCGCGGCAAGAGCAAGCGCAAGGGCAAAGGCCGCAACCGGCGATCGGGCCGCACGCAGGACCCAAACCGAGTCGAGGCGGCCCGCTGCTGCGGCACCAAGTCCTGCTCCCTGCCCACCGCCGGCAGCAACCGCTACGAGTGCAACTTCGCCGGCCGGGACCTGTCCGGCCGCACCATGACCGGCGTCAACTTCGGCAAGATCGACGGGCGAGGAACGAACTTCGACAACGCCAACCTTCGCGGCGCGAACTTCGGCCAGGCGTGCCTGCAAGGCGCATCATTCAGGGGCGCCAACCTCGCCAGCACCAACTGGGGCAAGGCCTGCCTCTTCGGAGCCGATTTCACTGGGGCGCGCAACCTCAACGTCTCAGTCAACTTCTCCACGTCGCTGCTGTGCGGCACCATCCTCCCCGACGAGACCGTCAGCGACCGCGACTGCGGTATGGCGACCACATGCTGCGCCGCCTGCGACGACGAGCGCCCCTGCCCCGACGGCCAGGTCTGCTGCAACGGCCGCTGCCGCACCGGCAACTGCTGCGACGCCGGTGACTGCGAACCGGAACAGTGCCAGACCGTGGCCTGTACCAGCTTCCAGTGCGAGTACACCCCGGTGATCGATGGCCCGGGGGCGCTGTGTGACAACCGGTGCTGCAATGGCGTGTGCTGCACCGCCAACCAGGTCTGCGACGCCAACGACCGCTGCTGCACGAGGATTCCTCAGAGCCAGACCTGCGCCGGAAAGTGCGGCCCCAACGTCAGCGACGGGTGTGGCGGCACGTACGACTGCGGCGCCTGCGCCACGCGGATCTGCCAGACCGGGACGTGCAACGCCCAGAACACGTGCGACTACGAGGACCAGCCGAATACGACGACCTGCACCACGGCCAACAACCAGGCGGGCATCTGCTGCGGCGGCCAGTGCGTGGCCGGCGGGCAGTGCTGCGCGGCCGACGACTGCGAGCCCCGGCAGTGCCGCTCCGCGGCGTGCACCGGCAACCGGTGCGACTACGCCGTCCAGCCCAACGGCCCGGGCACGCTGTGCGACGACGAGGGCGAGTTCTGCTGCGGCGGCAGCTGCTGCACCGAGGGCCAGGTCTGCGACACGCGTCCAGCCCCGGACGTCTGCTGCACGCCGGCATCGCGGGACACGACCTGCGGCGTTGGGACGGAAGACCCGAAGTGCGGCACCGTCATCGACAACTGCGGGCAGGAAGTCAACTGCGGCGCCTGCGCCGAGGTGACGTGCCAGACCGGGACCTGCAACGACGACCTCGACACCTGCACCTACACGCCGGTACCCGACAACCAGACCGGCCCCGGATGCTCGGCACCTGGCTTCTGCTGCGACGGCGATGAGTGCTGCCGGGCGGGCGACGTCTGCCTGGCCAATGGGTGCTGTACGCCGGAGCCGCGGGACACGACTTGCGCGGTGAACAGCGCGGCGCCGAAGTGCGGCGACGTCACCAACAACTGCGACCAGACGGTCGACTGCGGTGCCTGCGCGGTGCGCACCTGCCAGGCTGGCACGTGCAACGACGAGACTGATCTGTGCGGGTACACCCCCATCTTCGGGGAACCCGACCCGGCCTCTAACTGCACCACGGTCTGCTGCCGGAACGCGGAGGGCGCTCCGGTCTGCTGCGATGCAGGGATCACGACCTGTACCGCCAGCGGGCTCTGCGTCTGCGCGGGCGATGCCGACTGCGCCGCCGACGAGCGGTGCTGCAACGGATCGTGCATTTCCGAGGAGCTCTGCTGCGAAGGCGACAACGCGGAGGGCTGCGCCGGAACCGACGTCTGCTGTGTTGTCGATGGCCGCGGCGACTGCCGCGAGTGCTGCACCGATGAGCAGTGCACGTCTCCGGCCGAGCCGGTCTGCGACGCGAACGGGCAGTGCATCTGCCCGGCGCCGCGCGTGACCTGCAACACCATCTGCTGCACGACCGGCCAGGTCTGTGACACAACCTCCGACCCGAACACCTGCTGCACCCCGGAAACCGAGCAGCAGACCTGCCGGCCCGCGGGCGGCCCGCAACAGTGCGGTGTCAGCGTCGTCGGCAATTGTGGCCAGCTCGTCGACTGCGGCGAGTGCGATGTGCGGCAGTGCTTTGATGCCACGTGCAACGGCGTCCCGGACGGGACGTGTCAGTACGAAGCGGTCTTCCGCGCGGCCGGCCCGGGCTGCGCCACGGTTTGCTGCCAGGACGAACAGGACAATCCCGTCTGCTGCGAGGCAGGCATCACCGTTTGCTCGTCGGCGGGTCTCTGCGGCTGTGCCGCGGACACCGATTGCGGAACGAACCAAATCTGCTGCGACGGAACGTGCATCGCCGACACGCAGTGCTGCGGCGGCGACCCGGACACCTGCCCCGACCCCGGGGTCTGCCACGAGCGGGCGTGCAACCCGACAAGCGGGGCCTGCGAGCCGCGGCCGATCAGCGGCTCCGACCCGAACGACGAATGCGAGGGTACGACGATCTGCTGCAACGGCGCATGCGCCGCGTGCTGCGGAACGGACGCCAGCACCTGCGCGGCACGCGAATGCAACAGCGTCGCGTGCGTCGGGAATGCGTGCGCCTACACCGCGAGCGGCG
Source organism: uncultured Chloroflexia bacterium (assembly GCA_963762985.1). Classification (GTDB taxonomy): domain Bacteria; phylum Chloroflexota; class Chloroflexia; order Thermomicrobiales; family UBA6265; genus JACCXM01. The sequence continues at coordinate 36,440 of CAVXMK010000013.1, read as the reverse complement.
TCGCGGGGCCGTGCGGGACGAACAACACCGGGATCTGCGTGCGCGATCCCGACGGCAGCGGCAGGTGCGTAATCAGCAACAACGGCACGACAAACTGCATCGGCGCCGATGCCTGCGGCGAATCGCCCCCCGGTGGGAGGCAGTGCGGCACGGTCAACGGATACAACAACGGGGACTGCGCATGCTATTCGACGCCCGAGGGTGCTGGGATCTGCCTGCGCCGGACCTCGAGCTTCACCTACCCGGAGAGCGCGGTGGGGTGCGCGGCGAACGCCGCCGGTCTGGCAGCACAACCGCCCTGCGACAACTCGACCGAGTGTCCGGCGGGAGCGGTCTGCGTCTCCCTCGTGGGGAGTGGGCTACCGATCTGCTGCGATCGCAACTACCCAGAATGCCCGGGGCAGAACAACTGCGGCAAGACCGGGTTCTGCGTGGCGGTCGAGCCGGGGCTGTGCGCCACGCCCCGGCCCGGGACCTGCGTCCCGCAGACGCCGGCGCAAGCCTGCGGCGCCCGCGACTGCGGGACGGTCAGCGATGGCTGCTCCGGCACGGTGAACTGCGGTCCGCTGAACGGGGCTTGCCCTACCAACGAAACCTGCGACGCGAACGGCCAGTGCCAACCGATACCGCCACCGACGTGCGAGGAGTGCACCACCGGTTGCTGTCGGGACGGGATTTGTGAACCGGGGAGCGCCCGGACGGCGTGCGGCCACAGCGGCGGTGTCTGCGAGAGCTGCAATCCCGAGGTGGCGTGCGTCAACGGCGTGTGTACCTGCACCAGGACCAGCTGCGCGCAGGGGTGCTGCACGGTCGAGGACGGGAAGCCGTTCTGCGACAACACCTTGCGGCCGTGCGGTAACACGTGCATCGCGCGGACGGCGTGCTGCCACGGGCTCGACGCCTCCATCTACCAGGAAACGACGCCGGGCTGTCGTGAGAACGAGACGTGCGCCGTCAACTCGTCGGGCTTCGGCGAGTGCCGTTGCGGCAACTTCCGGTGCGACCGGAACCAGGGCTGCTGCGAGCTGGTCGATGGCCAACCGACCTGCAACACCAACTTGCGGCCGTGCGGCGACATCTGCATCGACAAGACGCTGTGCTGCCGCGAAGGTGTGCAGGGCTGCGACGACGGACTCGCCTGCACCTCCGAAACGTGCCAGCCGGCGACCGGCACGGGACAGACCCCGCCCCCGGGCATCTGCGTGCAGACGTTCCCCAACCGGACCTGCACGGAGGCCTGCGCGGCCGGCGAGGGCTACGGCAACTACTTCCCGGAAAACCAGCGAGAGGTGCGCTGCGCGAGCGCCGGGACCGTCTACCCGACCCAGCCGTGCTTCTGCTGGCGGACGACCGAGAACCAAAACGTCTGCACTGAGAGCGTCCCCGGCAACATCACCCCACCCCCGTGCCGGCTGAGCTCGGAGTGCCCGGCGGGGCAGGTCTGCATCCGCTCCGGCATGACCACCGGTACTAACACGTGCGCACCGATCTGTCAGTAGAACCTTGATGGCTCCGGACGCCCGCGCTATTGCGCGGGCGTCCGGGCCGCCGTCGCCGTTGACCCGGGAGCGGCTGAGAAGGAGGCGCGCTTCTCCGACCCCTGCCGCAAACCAGGAATGCCGTCGGCAGGAAGGACCGGGCGCCATCAGCCGCCCGGTCCGCCACGTCTTCAGGCGAGTGCAGCAGGGTTCCCGCGTGCGGGAGGCCGCGCCGCCTGGGATTTCGAGCGGCGCGGCTCTCTCGTTTCACGAGGACACACGATACGTTGTGGTGGCCGCCGCATGCCCGGCCGCCCGGTACTGCGGGATCGGCGGTCGGACCGGTTTACCAGCGTGGCCCGTCGGCGGCGTGTCCGCGGGGGGTGCCCGCAGCGGTGGACGCGGCCTCGTCGGAGACCGCCTCGACGATCTCGCAGATGGCCCTGATGGGCTGGGTAAAGGCATGCCACCCCGCGGAATCGATGGCGTAATAGACGCGGCGGGCGCGACGGTGCGAGCACACCAGCCCGGCCTCGCGCAAGCGCCGCAGGTGGTAGGAAACCAGCGGCTGCGGCAGGCCGAGCTGCTCGGTTAGTTCGACACCGTACATTTCCCGCTGCGCCAGGCAGGTGAGGATGCGCAGGCGATTGGCATCGCTGAGGAAGCGCAACGCGGCCATCGTCGCCTCCACGTCGTCGACCATGTGGTCTGGGCGGGCGGGCGGGCGCGATCCGTTCCCTGCGCTTTTCAATGGTTAGACCTTTACTCTCCATGAACTCCGATGGCATCGTCAGCATACCGTACCACGGCGGCAACCGGCGCTCCGAATCGCTTGGTCGCGAGCGCGAAGGACCCGCCGCTGGGTGAGCGTCGACGCGACAGCGGGGGGGCCTCCGGATTCAAGGATGCGTCCTTGTAAATAGCAACGGTCATAGATTATTCTACGAGCTGCCAGCACCGCGAGGTTGACCCTTGTCGACCACACCCTGGGCTTGGACAGAAACCTCCCGGGGTGTGGGGCTCCGCACGCTCCCCGGACGCACAATGCGGAGCGGAGAGGCGGGTCTCTGGCCGCGGTCGCGGCGCGAGTCCTGCCGACGTCCGGACAGGTGATCGATGACGCGGCGCCGCTGGAGCGCCGTCATGCCTGCCAGGCAGTCACAAAGGAGGTGACGCCCCGCCGACAGCATTCGGCCCCATGCGGGCATCGAAGTCGATGTATCCATGCAACGCGAGTTGATCCGACACAAGGGAGTGCGAATTGGACGGAGAACGGTTCGATACGATTGCCAAGGGGCTAGCGACTGGCAGCTCCCGGCGGCGCGTGATCGGCGGAGTCTTGGGCAGTGCCGCGGCCCTGTTGGCCGGGGGCACGACCCTGGCCGCCAAGCGCAAGAGGGGGGCGAAGGCCAAGGGCCGGCAGGCGAAGGTCAGCGCCCAGGGCAAGGGCCAGCCGAAGGTCACGCTCTGCCACTGGGACGAAGATACCAACGTCTTCGAGAAGATCACCGTCGGTGGGCCGGCCGCTAATGGGAGCATGGCCATGCCGGCCATGAAGCTGACAAGCCATTCGGCAACTGCTGCAATGACTTCGGCAGTAGCGGGGACGCCGCCTGCGGCGAGGACCGCCCGATCTGCAACGCCCAGGGCAAGTGCGTCGAATGCCTTGGTGCCGGGGACTGCCCCGAGGACCGCCCGATCTGCAACGACGGCAAGTGCGTCGAATGCCTCGAAGACGAGGACTGCACCGAGACCGACGAATGCAACAGCGTCGGCACCTGCAATGACCAGGCGGCCTGCGAGTACAGGCCGGCACCGTCGACAGACGATGCCTTCGGAGACTTGGGGAGCCCCTGCGACGGCGGCGCGGGCCTCTGCTTGGTGGAACCAAACAGCGACGGCCGCGCAGTGTGTGTGACCAGCAACACGGGCATCACGTGCGTGGGCACCGATCCCTGCGGTGACGTGGGCGGAGCCCCGGCGTGTGATGCCGATGGCTTGTGCGGTTGCTACTCGACTATCGAGGGGGCTGGACTCTGCTTGCTGAGGGACGACTTGAGGGCCCCCGGCATCGGCTGTGCCAGTGTTGAGGATCGACCTCCGTGCAACACGAGCGATGAGTGCCGTGACGGCGAGGTGTGTGCCCCGCTGGATAGGATTGGCACGCGGCCTGGGACAAACTGCTGCGTTGAGTGCTGCGGCCGCGAAGCAACCCCGCAGTATCGCGGCTTCTGCGTGAACGTGCTCGAAGACGGGGCCTTGTGCCCGGCGGTCACAAGCTAGGCAAGACGGGACGGAGCAACGCTGCTCCCGCCCGAAAAAGAAGACGAGGGCGCCTCTCGGCGCCCTCGTCTTCTTTGCGAAAGTCGTACCGATCGGTCATTCCACCGGCTCCGCGGGCCGCGCTACGGAGTGGCGAAACCGACGGCGCCGGTAGGGTCCAGAAAATTCGATGAGAGCGGCGCGTTCGAGACGAGCGCGCCGCCCTACTCGACGACCTCGATCTCGACGACCATGCCCCGCTGGTAGTGGTCCAGCAGGTGGCAGGCGAACTGGAAGTCGCCCGGCTCGGTGAACGTCCACTCCAGCTCGGCCGTGTCGCCCGGGGCGAGGTCCTCGACCTCCGCCTCCCGCACCTCGCCGACCACCTCCGCCGCGGGCACCTCTGATCCCGGATGGCTCGGAAGCCGCCCGGCACGGCGCTCCGCTTCCGGCGGTGCCAGACCGGTTTCGTGCGACAACCGGCTGCTCTGGGCACACGGCGCACGAGGCGCCATCCAGCACCGGTCCAGCGCCGGCAGACCGTGAAAACCCGGTTCACAACCCCGTATCTGTACGGATGCGCCGCCGGCGGCGGCGGCGGATGCTTATGGCGCGCCACCGGAGCCGGGCCGCGGTGGTCGCGCCGTACCTCTCGGGCCTGCTGGGCATCGGATTCGCACGGGGACCAGACATGAACGCGTACACGGCCAGGGGCCAGGCCAGGATCCGGCGGAGCGACCTCGCGAACCTCCAGCAAACGGATCCGTCCCTGGTCGGACCCTCGCTTCGGGCGCTCGAGTGGCGCCGCGGCTGCCAGGCCGAGGCCGAGTTGGACTGGTTGCTGAAGCAGCACGGCGTCCGGCCCCAATCCGCCAAGTCTCCCGTTTCGATGCTCCGGCAGGCGATTGGGGCGGCGCTGATCTGGGCAGGAGAACGGCTCGGAGGTGCCCCCCACAAAGACGAGGCACCGGAGGCGGTCTCCGCGGCGAGCACGCTGGGCACGGCCGGCTGACCGAGCGAACCGAACGGGGTGGGGCGACTGCGCTCGTTGGTCGCCGCCGACCTTATCCGAGGACGGCGGCGACTCCAGGTTGCGGCCGCACGGCGGGCGCCGAGGGACGGGTGGCGCCGCTCTTCCTGGCACTCGGTGCATTCCGTGACGCGGCGCGAGTGTCCGGATGGGGGTACCCCCTGCTCGTCTTCCCCGTCATCCACGCGGGGCGGCTCGGTGGCGTGGTGCATCTGCCCGGCCTCGGGCTCGGCCTCGTCATGGCGTCGATGGCGGCCACGGCCTGGATGGACCACCCCGGTGTTCGCGCCTGGGGTCGGACCCGGTCTGAGCAGAGAGATCTCGTTCGAGAACGCGCTCTGTCATGACGGCTACGGCTTTGGCTGCCCGACGTCCGCCGGGGTGGGGGCGCGGTTGGAGTCGATGAGGCCCTCGGCGATGCCGCGGCTGACCATGTAGGCGAAGAAGCCGGCCGCGGCGGCGATGGCCGATTCCTCGAGGCGAGCTGAGCGGTCGCCGGTCGCCATCTGCAAGGTGACGAAGAAGATCGAGCCGGCCGTCCACATTGCCCCGTAGAGGCCGCGGATGGTGGCAGCCTTCATCTGCTCGGTCATGCTGGGTGTTCTCCTTCCATCCCAAACGCGAAGGCGTCGTTGAACACGGTCGCGCAATCGAAGCGCCACAGGTTGCGCCCGAAGGCCATCGCTCCGGCCAAGCGGGTCATCGCGCGCGGGACGAGGGTGTCGTAGATGGCGTTGGCCCTGGGGGCGACGGGGGACGTCCCGCGCGAGAGGGAGCGGGGCAGGGCTCGTGGGAACGACTCTCCAGCGGAGTTGCCGACGGCGTGGAAGGGGAGCTCCGTGGTGACGAGGGAGAGCGGGAGTCCCCCTTCTTGCACCGGCACCGGATACAGCGATGCTCCTGTGTTCATGCTGATCGTCTCCTTGACGCATGCCTTTCACCGGAGATGACGGGCGCTCACGAGAAGCCGAACGCCCGGCCGCAACCGTGTCGAACCAGTTCTTGCGAATGGTTGACGTACAGCACGCCCGTCCCTAAGATGTGGCCACCATCGATCCCATCCCGTCCGGCGAGTTGACCCGCGTCGCTCTGCTCGCCTGCGCCGGAAGTCGGCTCTCGACACCGGGGCGGGATCGTCGTGTGCGCGTTGCCGGGCCGCGTGGTCCGGTCGTCGGTTCAGAGAAGGTGGAGCACGATGGAGTCCGATCGGTTCGATGCGCTGACGAAGCGCCTGGGCGGCACCGTCTCGCGCCGCGGGGCGCTGGCCGCGTTGGCCGGCGCGGCGGGGTTGGCTGGTCTCGCGGGCGGCGAGGCGGCCAAGGACAAGAAGCGGCGCCAGCGCCAGAACGGGGCCGCGGGCAAGCGGCGCGCGAAGCAACCCCGACGCCCCCCCGCCGGGGACGCGGTGGCCGCCGAGGCGACATGCGCCAATCCCGGCCCCAGCTCCAACCTCAACAACTGCAACTTCAACGACGCCGAGTTCGCCGGGATCGACCTGTCCAGCTCTTCGATGAAGGGGACCAAGTTTCGCCGCGCCGACCTGTGCCGGGCCGACCTGTCCAGCTCGAACCTGCGCAACGCCGAGTTCCAGAACGCGAACCTGACGAAGGCCGATTTGTCGTCCTCGGCCTGCAATGGCGCGAACTTCAACGGCGCCACCTTCTGCGGCACCAAGACATGCAACGGCTCCATCCGCAACGACGCCTGCCCGGGCGCCGATCCGGACGACGTCTGCTGCTCCGACGAGGATTGCCCCGACTGCACCGTGTGCGGCGGCAACGGGCAATGCGCGCCGTGTCCCGGCTGCTGCGACGCCGACGGCGGGTGCCAGCCGGGCAATGTGGCCACCGCCTGCGGCGCGGGCGGCGAAACCTGCGAGAACTGCCCGGCTCCCGTGGGCGGGGACGCGGTCTGCGGCGATGATGGCGATTGCGCCACGACCTGCCCCGCCGGCAACCCCACCCTCTGCGGCACCAACCCGGGGACGTGCCTCGCCTGTTGCGCGGACGGGACGGGGTGCGCCAACACCCCGGGGTGTGGTTGCCGCCTTACGGCCACAGGACCGCGCGACTGCGGCAACAACAACACCTGCCATTGCATCCCGGACTGCGCGGACTGCCCGAGCGCCACCCACGTGTGCTTGCCGCTGGGGTCGATTGGCGGCAGTTCCTGCACAGGCCTTCATCCCTGCTGCGAGCGGTGCCGGGCGACGTAGCGATGTAGGCGGGGACCGAGCGGTCTGGCGCGGGGCGGGTGACGGGGTGACGAAATCACCCCGTCACCCTTCGTCCTACACCTCCGCCAGCGTCAGCGCCACGCGGCTCTCGCCCCATCTCCCCGCATCGTTCGGCTTGGCCGCCGTCTCCTCGATCTCCTCGATGCGGACGCTGTAATCAATGGGATCGGCGTCGTTGTCGATGTCCTTGAACACCAGCGTCGTGCGCGCCTCCCAGGCGTCCCAGAGGGCGGCGATCTTCTGGCGGCCGGTCTGGGGATCGAGCTGGCCGTCGCGGCGGAGGCGGCGGTCGCCGGCGGCGATCACCAACTCCCAACGCCGGCGGTTGGGGGCGTTGTCGAGCGTTTCGAACTCGGCCCAGACGTCGACCAGCACGGGAGCCCAATCACTGACGCTACTCCAGCTCACCCGCAGTTGCAGACAGCGTGAGGCCGGAATTGCCGCGAAGGCGCTTTGCAGGGTGAAAACCCGCGTGGCGGCGGCGGCCGTGGCCTGGCTGGCGGCCGTGGTCCAACTCGCCCCGCCATCGAGGCTGTATTCGAGCGAGATCGTGACGCTGTCGCTGCTGTCGGCCTTGCCGCGGTTAGTTGGCTGGGCGAAGGACGCTCCCACGGCGCGCCACGCCTTGTCGCGGGTGGGATCGCCGGCGTCGAGCAGGCTGGAGGTCCAGGCGCCGCTGCTGGCGTAGGTGGCCACGGTTTCGCTGCGCCACTTGACCCGGTAGAGGTCGTAGGTCGTCGCGTCGTGGCGGAAGACGATCAGGTCGCGGTTGCCGGCGCCGCCGAGGGGGCAGGGCCAAATGGCGTGCGGCGAGTCGCGCTGCGCCAGCAGCCACCAGCCCTCGCCATTGAAGCCCCACAGTTCGGCGTTCTCGTCGTAGCGGCTGGTGACGGCCACGATCAGCCAGTCGCCGGCCACCGTGGCCCCGCGGCAGGCAGCCCCCTCCGGCCCCATGCGCAGCCAGCGCCCCTGCTCCTGGCTGTCGTCGTATTCCGCCACCCGCCCCGCCAGCCAGGTGTAGAGGCGTCCCCGATAGGAGCAAAGGAAGACGAAATCGTCGTCGGCGGCGAAGGCGCCGTGGGTCATGATCGGCTCCGGGTCGCCGCGCCACTCGGGGGCCTTGCTGGTATCGGCGGGAACGGTGGCGTCGTCCGGTTCGCCGGGGTAGGGCTCTCCCCCCATCAGGTAAAGGCTGGTGCGGGTGGCGATCGCCACCCTTCCATTGAAGAGGGCCATGTTGATAATCGGGCTGTCCAGGTAGCGCAGGTGGGTGACGGCGTTGCCGTTCCAGCGCGTGCCGGAGAGGCGCAGCTCCTCCTGGGCATTGGCCGCCCGCGGCGCATAGACGAGCTGGATCAAGTAGTCAACTGGGGACCAAGCGGATCAGCACGGTCGACGAAGATCGTCGCGTGCGGGGCGACGCAGAATTGCCGCGCGGCTGACGTACGTACCGGGACGGTCAGCGTCGCGGCCCAAGACGATCACCACCCGTGCGCCCCTCTCATCGGCGACGCGTCGCGCCGTCCGCTCCAGAAGTTGCTCGAGATCGCTTCCCGACAGATGCCGGTGGCTCACGAAGGCGATCGCGCTCCCTTGACCGCAAGAGGTTCCCACGCCCGGAACGTGGACGAAGCACCCCTCCGTCAGCCTCCGCCGCGATGCGCGTACGAGGTCGGCTTGGCGGTTCCACTCGTGGCCCAGGCGTTCTTGGTCGGCCAGGGTCAGGTCGAGTAAGGCGCACCCGATCTCCAACCACCCGTGCGGTTTCTTGCTTTCGAGCCACTGGATCACGCGTTGCCACATCTTGGTGAGTCGCCGCCGAGGCTTGGCCGCCGGACGGCGCGCGAACCAGCTGCTCAAGTAGCCGTCGACGGCTTTGAAGCGGCCGTCCAAGCCACCCGGCCACGGCTGCCGCGCGGCCGCTCGGTGGTCGAACCCGTCATCGAGGTAGAAGGCCAGCAGGTCCAGCTCGGTTCCCCCGTAACCGGGCGCGAGTTCGACCTGCGCTCGTCGCCGCAGGTAGTGCGCAGTTTCGCAGGGCCCGCGCAGCAGGTGAAGCACGCATTCCAAATCGGCGACGGCGATCACCGGCACGGGGGCAAGAGCCGGCGGCACGAGCTCCTCGTCCCTGAGGTCCGACCAGCGAAGCCGATGGATCGCGTTCCACTCCAGGGTCGCGGTCAGCGCCGCCGTCCACGTCAACGCGGCTCCGTCGACGGTGACCTCGTGTCCGCTCTTCGTGCGCAGCGCGTGCGGCCCGGGCTGCTCGCGGAGGAACGCGAGGAAGCGGTTGGCTTGCGTTGCCGGGGCGGCGACCAACTCGGCGACCTCGTCCCGCAGCGAGTACTCGGCGCCGCGGCGCGCTTTGTCCCCTAGTCTCCCCGACTTGGACTCGACGACGATCGCGCCGGAATCCACGAGCACGAGGAGGTCCGTCTCGTAGCGGACGCCGGTCAGCGGGTCGGCCCACACGACCCCGCGATGGATCTCGGCCCCGGGTAAGGCGCGACGGAACAAGCGCTCGGTTTCCGCTTCCAAGAATTCGCCCCTGCAGCGGCTTTCGTAGACCTGCCACAGTTCCGGATGCGGCCGAACGACGGCCTCCATCAGTTCCAGGGACCAGGAGTTGAGCAGCACGGGGATTGGTAAGAAGTACAAGCGCTCGGTGAGCGAGATGAGAGGGTGCGTCCAGACCGGGTTGTCCAAGACGAAGAACTCCGCGTTGGCGTCTCGAAGGTCGCCGAACGCCAGGGCCCAGCCGTCGAGGATCGGTATGAGCACGTCTTCAGCGACCGGCCCAGGGAATCTGTTCGCGAAATGCGTAGGGGTGAAGGTTAGGTTGAAGGCCAGTTCCGCCGGGAACACCTCGGCCATCTCGCCCTTCGCCGCGGGGAGGGAGAACATCGGCGACAGGATCCGTCTTCCGAACCCATCCGTGGCCTTTTCGGGCGAAAGGTGGTGGAACGCGGCAAGGGCCTGCTGCTTCGTCGGCGCGTCCACGATCAGACCGACCAAGCGCGCGAACGATTGCAGGCGCGATTCGGCGGTGTCCATGATGGCGTTGGTCATCGCGACCAGATTGGCGACGCGCACACCCGTCGCTTCGGAGATGCGATCCTCGAGTGGAGCGAACAGAGCCGCGACGATGCGCTGGATTTGCTGGGGATAGCCCCAATTTCGCACGAACTGGGTGTGTCCGCGCGTCCGATCGATCATCCCTGCCGCCGAAGAGGACCGCGCTTTCGCCTCCGGCGCCCACTGTTTCATCAAGAAGAGCAGGCTCACCCGCTTCAAGACCGACTCGATATCGTCCAAGTACGCGGCGGTAGTCGGATTACCCCAAGCGTAGGCCTTAGCCGGTTGTTGCAACACGAGCGCCTGCAGGAATTCGACGTGGGGCTGGACGATGGGGAAGGGGTGCTCGCCCTCCGCGTCGCTGCCGAGCGGACGGGCCATGCGAAGGTCGAGCATCGCGAGCACGTGCACCGGATCGGCCTGAATCAGGATCCGGCGCAGGCTCTCAAGGAGCTTGGGGAACTCGACAGCGTACTCACGCAATCGCCCATCGACCCAGAAGCGAAGCTGGTCCTCGGACATCGCTTGGAAATCCGCGCCGGCGAGGAGCGCGGCCATCGTGTACAGCGTGCGAGTTTCCCGCAGTGAGGCGGAAGTTTCGTCAGCTGCCGAGTGCTTTGCCTTCGCGCGGCGGTTACGACCCACACGCCTCATCGGGGAAAAGGGCAGCCGTGCTGCCGTCGCATTCGCCGGCATGGAAGACGGTCGCATGCTCGCGTTTGCAGCGAGGCACGAGCCGTACTGTATGAGCACTCAATTGGGCGATGGACAAACACTGTCGCGCTCGGTTTGTCTTGGCGGATAACGAAGTTCTAGTGTCGCACCCGACCGAATAGACTTCCAGGAGGAACCAGCCCCGCGCCGCGGAGAACGACCAGGACGAGGGGCGATGATGAACGACTCAACGCGAACCTCCGCGGTCTGGCTGGGGCTGGGCGAGTACAGCCACCCGGACGCCGATTTCGGCATCCAGCGGGAAGCCAGGCGCCTGTTTCTCACAGCAATCAAGGACGAAGCGCCCCAAGTGCTGGCAGAGCTTGCCCAGGAGCCGCTGAGCCTCTTTCGCCCGCTTTACACGCAAGCCGTGACCGCCATGACCGACGAGCAGCGTCTCACGGCGCATACTCATCTCGAGTGGAGTGGGGTTCTGAGTTGGGATCGCTGCAAGGACGCCGACCCCGCGCAAGATCCCGACGCGGCGGAATTCCGGGAGCAGCTCACCGCGTGGGCGCGGCGCTGGAACCTCGACGAGTCGGCCGACGACTGGGTCCTGGCGCGGGCAATCGCCACGCTGCTGGAGTGGAGTGCGTCTCCGTCGCTCTTCGAGAACAACGGCCCGACTTGGGCCAGCGATCCTCGCTCGACCGGCGTGGAGTTGTCTGCCGCCGAGATGGCGTTCGCGTTGCCGAGCTACGCCTGGAATCCGCAGTGGGAGCGGAAGGCGGACGCACGCCGGCGCATCCTAGACGACCTGGAGCGCAATGTCGCCGCAGAACTCGATCGCATCGAGGCCCTTGCCAAACAACGTCTGGGGCAGACGCCGGAACTGAAGAGCGGCGACGCAATATTCCGCTGGCTCGTCGCCTACCAAGTGCTCGCGTTGGACTGGCCCGAGGTGGCCAGGCGGTTTGAACGAAGCACAAAACGCGTCCGAGACGCCGGTGACATCGCCCCGCGTGTGGGCATCACCTTGAGAAAGGGGCGTCCGCCCGGTCGTCCTCGAACCCGCCCGCTGCGTGACGCCCGGCCGCAGGGCGGGTCCGGCAGTCGCCCCCTTCGGACCGACCGTCCGACGGCGCCAAGCGCGGAGAATAATTAGGCGAACAAGTCCCTCCCCCTTTGTTCGGTCTTTTTTTCCACGCCACGCACCTCTATCGTCGTTTCTATCGCGGCGGAATGCCGCCGCAAGGAGCCGATGGGGGTGCGCCGTGTTGCGGTTGGAGCGATTGGACGAAGGGACGCGCACCCGCGTCTTGCGCGTCGCGGCCGGCTTGAGCCAACAGGACCTGGCGTCGCAAGCGAAGATCGATCGCCGGCGGCTCTCGGAGCACGAGCGGGGCGCGTGTTTGCTGCCGCCCGATGCGCTCGCTCGGGTGGAGGCGGTGCTCAGCCGCGCCGCAGAGACCTCTTGCGAGCAACACAAGCTTGGTTCGGTTTCCTGCGCGGCGTGTCGAGGCGGGTGAGATGGCCGGTGAGCCAGCGGCGCCTCGACGCGTCACAGACCTAACCCCTCATCCCGCCGCGACCCGATCCGAGGTCGACCGGTTGGCCGTGGCGCTCGCAGCGCTGTTGGCGACCTGGTGGCGTCAACGCACGCCGCGCGGCGGGGCACCGATATCGCCCGCATCGAGTGGCTTGGACCAAGGCACACCGCACCGCGAATTGAGCGCCTGAGATTCGTCACGATCCTGAAGGAGGAGCGTAGGGCCATGGCTACCGTCAACATCCGGCTCGAAGAGGTGCTGCCGCGGCTCCGTGGAATCAAGCCCTGCGGCGACGGGCACACCGCCTCGTGCCCGGCCCATCACGACATGACGGGCGACACCCTATTTGTCCTAGATCTACGCGACGGCCTCACGGAACTCGCCTGTCGGAAGGGGTGCGCCTCAACCGCGATCCTCTCCGCTCTGGAGATCTCCCACCCGGAATCGTCCAGCGCGGTTGCCGAATCCGACGAAGATGCGAAGCCGCACTCGGAAGGGCCTGCCCTGGTTGCTGATCTCCCCGGACCATTGCGCCGGCCCGAAACGCCGAACGTCGCAGCGATCAAGAGAGCGACGCTCACCGTCGACCGGATCGAGGTGTGCGACGACATCAAGCCGCGCGACGCCATCAGCGACGACCTCACCGAGGAATACGCCCAAGCGTATCGCGAACGGGCTCCCATGCCGCCAATCGAGGTATTCGAAGACGACCACGGCACCGTCCAGCTCGCCGACGGTTGGCATCGACTTGCGGCGCAGCGGCGGCTCGGCGTCGGCGAGGTCGACGCCATCGTCCACCCAGGCGACCGAGCGGACGCCATGCTCTACGCGGCGCAATCCAACGTTACCCATGGGCGGCGGCGCGGACCCGGGGACGCAGTCGCGGCAGCCTGCGTGGCCATCCGCGGCCTTTCGCTGAAACACCCCGAGAAGCGACCAACCCATCGGGAGGTCATGGGGGCCGCACGGGTTGGCAAAAAGACGGTGACCGAGGCCTTCGCGGCGCTCGATGAGGCCAACGTTGCCGTCGGCGCGAAGGATCATCGGGGGGGGGACCGCCGTCGGTTTGGTACTGACGGTACCAAAGACGAAACGGCGGCGGACCCGGTCGGAGAGTCGGTCGGCCCGGAAACCCCAACCCCAAAGACGTCGGTTTTCGAGCCGAAGTTGGAAGAGCTCGTCGATGTTGCGACGGATGGCGGTGGGCGCGAAGACCAGGCAGCGGACCTAATCCCCCCGGCACCGCAGGTCAATGCCCAAACCAGTTCCACGGTCCCGTCGTCGCTCGCGGTAGCGAACCTGGATCGAGAGAACGCCACTGAGGGCGCGGCCGAAGCCATCGAGCGCGTCCATGACAGCATCAACGTCCTCGTCAAGCACAGCCCCGAGCACGTCGCGAGGATCCTCGATCCCGAGTCGATCAACCTCCTCGCCATGACGGTGGACCAGCTGACCGCGTGGTGGGCGCACGTCGAGGAGGTCGTGTCGCGACTGGTTGCTGACGAATGACCGGCACCTTAGCCGCCGCGCAGGACGCGCTGCGCCGCGGTCGGCAGCCCATCCCGGTCCCTAAGGGCCAAAAAGCCCCGCGGCTCCCGGGCTGGCAGGATCTGCGCCTGGCCGAACGCGAGCTGCCGGCGCGGTTCGGGGCCGACGCGAACCTGGGCGTCCTGAACGGCTCCCCGTCGGGGAACCAGGTCGACGTCGACCTGGATTGCGCCGAAGCGCTGCGCCTGGCCGACCGCTTCTTGCCCGCCACGCAGTCGGTCTTCGGCCGACCCAGCAAGCCGCGCAGCCACCGCCTCTACGCCGCCGACCCGCTGCCGGCGACGACCCAGTTCCGCGACGTCGACGGCGCCATGCTCCTGGAGGCCCGTTCCACTGGGACGCAAACGCTCTTCCCGCCGTCGACCCACCCGAGCGGGGAACGAATCGCCTGGGACGAGGACGGCGATCCGACGCGGGTCGACGGCCAGCAGCTTATGGCTGCGGTCGCCAAGACGGCGGCCGCGTGCCTCTTGGCGGGTCACTATCCGGCCGCAGGGGGCCGGCACGACGCCGCGCTCGCCCTCGCGGGAGCGCTGCTTCGATCAGGTTGGCGGGAAGACTGGGTGCGTGCCTTCATCGAGGCCGTGGCCGCGGCCGCGGACGACGACGAGGCGGGCGAACGCGCCGCGGCGGCCGCGTACACGGCCCGCCGCTTGGCCGACGGCCACACGGCCACCGGGTGGAACCGGCTGGCCCAGTACGTCGGTCCCGACGTCGTGCGCCGCCTGCGCGACTTCCTCGGCGCCGGGCATTCCGAGGATTCCGAGCATTCTGAGGCGGCGTGGGAGCGGCCGGTTCCCCTCGCTGACTTCCCGCGGCCCCCGTTCCCGGCCGACGTGCTGCCCGGGTGGCTGCGCGCGTACGTCGAGGCGGTCGCGGGCGCGACGCAGACCCCGCCCGCGCTGGCCGGCATGCTCGCCCTGTCCGCGTTGGCCGCCGCCTGCGCCAAGACCGTCCTCGTCCAGCTCGCTCCCGACTGGCGCGAGCCGGTCAACCTCTTCACGGCGACGGCCATGGCGCCCGGCGAGCGCAAGAGCGCCGTCTTCGCCGAGGTCGCGCGCCCCCTGGCGGACTTCGAGGCCGCGGAAACCGCCCGGATCGCGCCGCTCGTCGCCGAGGCGATGGGTCGTCGCAAGATCGCCGAGCAAGCGTTGGCTAAGGCGCAGAAGGACGCAGCCGTCGCGCCCCCGAACGAGCAAGCGGCGCTGCTGTCGGCCGCCGACCGGATGGCGCGGGAACTCGCCGCGACCGAGGTCCCGACGCTGCCCCGGTTGGTCGTCGACGACTGCTCGCCGGAGCGGCTCGCCTCGCTCCTGGCCGAGCAGGGGGGGCGGCTCGCGGTCATGGCGGCCGAGGGCGACGTCTTCGACCTCATGGCCGGGCGCTACAGCGCGACCGGCGCGCCCAACTTCGGCGTCTACCTGCGCGGCCACGCCGGCGACGAACTGCGCGTCGACCGGGTTGGGCGGCTGCCGGAGTTCGTGCCCGCGCCGGCCCTGACCGTCGGCCTGGCCATCCAGCCGGCGGTCGTGCACGGGCTCGCCGCGCTCCCCGGGTTCCGAGGCCGGGGGTTGTTGGGGCGGTTCCTTTACGCGATGCCGGACAGCCTCGTCGGCCGGCGCGCCGTCGACCCGCCGCCCCTCCCAGAAGACGTGCGGCGGTCGTACCACCAGAACCAGAAGACGCTCCTCGCCATGGCCCCAAGCACGCCGGATGATCCCGGCGACCAACCAGCCCCCCACCGCCTGGTCCTCGCGCCGGCGGCCGCCGCGCGCTTTCGGGCGTTCCAAGCGGCGCTCGAGCCCCGGCTCGGCGATCTGGGCGACCTGGGGCACGTGCGGGACTGGGCCGGGAAGCTGGCCGGGGCCGTGGCGCGGATCGCGGGCCTGCTCCACGTCGCCGAGCACGTCGCCGAAGGGCAGCCGTGGGCGCGGCCGATCTCGGACGGCACGATGGCCGGCGCGGTCCGGCTTGGAGAAGACTTCCTGATCCCGCACGCGCTGGCCGCCTTTTCCGAGATGGGCGCCGACCCCGCCGTGGCCGACGCCCGGTACGTGCTGCGGGTGATCGCGGCTCGAGACCTGGAGGGGTTCACGAAGCGCGACCTCTTCCAACACGTCAAAGGACGCTTGAAGACGACGGAGCCGCTCGATCGGGCGCTCACCGTGCTGGTGGAGCACGGGTACGTCCGCATGTTGGCCGAGCGGAGCCGGGCAGGACCCGGGCGCAAGGCAAGCCCTGCCTTCGTGGTCAACCCGCTGTGGCTAGCCGGACCGGCCCCCGATTCCCAGGACCAAGGAGCCGAAGACGACGTCGATGCGGGGCCTCCAGCAGGGGCGGGGTTGGCCGCGTCTCAGAATCCTCAGTATTCCCACAATGGCCGGCGTTGGGTTGGACCATTCCATTTTGAGAATTTCGAGCATTGTGAGCAGGCGAGCGACCAGCAGGAGATCGTCGAGTGGGCAGCGACGCTGTGACGGCGCTCGCCGAAGCGCGCGCCGCGGGATTGATTGTCTGGGTCGAGGCGGATCGTTTGAAGATGCGCGGACCGCGGTCGCTTGAACCGCTTGCGCGGGGCGTGCTCGCGCGGAGAAGCGAAATCTCGGCGCTCCTCGGAGCCGAGGACCGTGAGGTCGATTGGCGGGTGGCGGCGATGCGCCCGCAGGTGCCGCGCTCGGGTCCGATCCCGTTCCTCGTGGCCCGCACCGGGCCGCCGGGGCCCGGCCGATGTCTTTCCTGCGGAGAGTCGTTAGGCCCAGCCCCTGGGATCCGGTGCGTCCGCTGCGCCCGAGCGGCGCGGAGGGCGCTGGCAGCGATTCGGGAGGCCGCCGTTGGTGACCGACCGACGGCGCGATCGCCCCGGCCTCGTTGGGCGTGGCCAGGTGGGGACCTCAGTGGAGCGGACGAGGACAGCACGGGAGGAGTTCATGGATCCTGAAGGCGAAGTCCTGAACCGCAAACTACCTTGGATCGACCGTCAGGATGACCCCGAGTCGCATGCTGGGGACCAAGAGGCGTGGCGCGGGTGCCGATCCCCCCCAAGGTCCGACGTCCGGTCGTTGACCGTGGAGCGGACACCGTCCAAGGCGCGCGAATCGCGAGGTCACCGCCGGACGACTCGGAGGGGTCCGGCAATGGAGGCAACGATGACGCGGATAGAGAGGACCCCGGAGCGATGGATCTCGGTCACGTTTACGGGAGACGAGGATTTCCCTCCCCGACCGTGGGACGCCGAATACGCGGCGGGTCCGCCGTACCCGGACTATTGGGAGGGCTGCCCTGCGTGCAAGGGGGATGGGTGCGGCTACTGCGACGGCATTGGCCGGTTGCACCCCGTGCCGGCGGACTGGGTTCAAGACGAACTCGACGACCATCGCAACGAGGCTGATCTCCTCAACAGGACGCTACAGGACCCAGACCTCGCGCATCGTTCGCGGCGGGCCAGCGAATGGCTTGTCGCAACCGGGCAGGTCGCGCAGGAAATCATGTACCGATGGCATCTCGAGGATACCCGCGGCGAGGGGGATGTCGCGGGCAACGCGGCGGACCGCGCACCTGGGGGTGGCGATACCCCGAATTCCGTTGGCGATCGGCCGCCCCGAGGAATTCAAGTGCGGACCATTTGGGGTTCGGGATGCAAGTTCAAGATCGAAGGGCTTACGAGGTAAGCCCAGAATCCAAGTGCGCTGAGGGGCATAGCGCGCTACCACGCGCGTACCGACACGAGCCGGGCCGAACCCTACACGGGTTCGGCCCGGCACACCGGCTCGCGTTGTCAACGCTGGTGCCTGGTGATGGAGATCTATTCCGCGGTGGAGGAAAGGAGGAGAACCGTCGTGAAAGCAAGCTACTCCTCACCAGAGGGTGAATTCGGAAGTCCGTTCCCCAAGATCGCCCCGTTGCCCGGCAGCCTGCACCCGGAGTGGCGCCGCTGCGGCAAGACGAACTGCCGGTGTTCCCGCGGTCAGCTTCACGGACCGTACTGGGTGCGACGGTGGCGGGAGGACGGGTGCCAGCGCAAGGCGTACGTCCCGCAGCGCCCGGCTTGAGACCGTCGCCGCCGGCATCATCGCCCGTGGCGCGGCTGCACCCGCCGGCCTGGGCGATGCGCCGGGCCTTGGCCGCCTTGCGTCGCTCGAGCGGGAGGTGGGGGATGAGTAGCGTCGTCGCGGAGCGGCACCCCGGACGAAATCGAGGCTGCGCTGGCGGAGGCCCAAGCCGAGCGGAACCGCCGCGTCGCGCAGCTGCGGCACGACGCCCGCGCCGCCTACGCGGCGGTCGACGGGTTGGCTCCCGATCGGCACCGAGGAGGATTGGGCGGCGCGTGCGAGCGAGCCATCGCCGAGTACGACGCGGGCCGCTTCCTGGTCGAGCAACTCGGCGCCGAGCGCTACCTCGAGCCGCGGCGGATGGCCGTGCTGCTGGAGCTGCGGCGGGGGTTGGTCGGGAATGACGGCCGGCCGGCGGCAGAGGCAATGCTCGCCGACTTGGCAGTGATGGGCTACTACAACACGTTGCGCGTCCAGCAGTGGATCGGGGACCTCGCCGTCTCGATCGAGCACGAGTTCTTCGGTGTCGAGTCGCCCACGGCCCGGTTCGAGGCGCAAAACGGCCGAGGGACGGGGCTGGTGGTCGAGGAACGGCTGGCGCGGCTGGCCGAGGAGCTGCTGCCGCTCCAGGAACGAGCCAGCCGCATGGTGGTGCGCAACCTCAAGGCACTCTCCGACCTGCGCCGCGCCCCGGCCCCGTCCGTGGCCATCGGCCAGCGCCCGCCAGGTCAACGTGGGGGCGCAGCAGGTCAACGTCGCGCAGGGATCGGACCGGCGAGAGCGCGCCGCGATGGCCGGGGACCGCGGGCGGGCAAGCGCCCCTGACCGAGGGCCGCGACCGGGTCGTGCGGGACCACCGCGGGGGCGCCCGCCCGCGCGCCACGCAGTATCCGCGGGGTGCAATCGCGCTGCCGCCTCGGCAGACGGGCGCTCGTTTTCGGGATAATGTAGTACAATACGAATACAATACGGTGCGGGCGGAAGGGGGATCGATTGGGCACGCTGCGCGAGGAACGGCTCCGCCGCTTGCTGAGGTGCGCTCGTTGGCGCAGCGCGCCGGGGTCGCGCCGGCCACGGTGCACCTGGTCGAGACCGGCCGCCGCCGCCCGCAATTCCTGACGATCGTAGCGGCTGAGCCGCGCGCTCGAGATCGAACCGTTCGATGTGGAGGAGTTTCGCGCCGCGCTCGACGCCGCAGCCCAGCCGCCGGGTCGGAGAAAGGCAGACGACCGATGAGAACGCAGCAGGCTCGCGAGACGCAGCCCATGACCACGGCGCTGGTCTACACCCGGGTCAGCTCCGAGGAGCAGGCCCGCGACGGGGTCAGCCTTGACGCCCAGCTGGCCGAGTGCCGCCGCTACGCCGCCCAGCGCGGCTGGGTGCTGGGCCCCGAGTTCCAGGACGTCCTCTCCGGCAAGCGCGACGACCGCCCCGCCTACCTCGCCATGCTGGCCGAGGCGCGGCGCCTGCGGGCCGCGGGGCAGCCGGTCTCCGTCGTGGTCTTCCGCCTTGACCGGCTGGGGCGGCGGATTTTGGAGCGGGTGCGCTGCCGGGAGGAGCTGAAGGGGCTCGGCGTGCCGGTGCATTCGGTGCGCGAGGGCGGGGAGGTCTCGGACCTGGTGGCCAACATCCTCGCAAGCGTGGCCGAGGAGGAGTCCCGGGCGCTCGGCGAGCGGGTGGCGGCGAGCATCCGGCACATCGCGGATCGGGGGCTGGTATTGCCCGGGGCGGACGCCGTGGGGGTACCGCTTGCGGCCGGCCACGCCGGAGGAGCGGTCGCAGGGCGCTCCCGTCAGCGTCCTTGAGCCTGATCCCATGACGATGCCCTGGGTCCAGGAGGCCTTCTTTCGCGCGGCGGACGGCGAGACCATCCGGGCCGTGCACCGTTGGGCGACCGCGTTGCCGAGCGAGGCGCGCGGGAACCGGGTCCTGACCTACCGGGCCGTCCGACAAATTTTGGGATCTCCGGTCTACATAGCGCGGTTACCGAGCGGTGATGACGATGTCCTTTCACGTCTCGGCGGTCGTTGGCAGCCTCTGGTAGAGGAGCAGACCTGGCTGCGCGTGCAGGAGCGGATCGCGAGCCACCAGCACCTTCCCCGTCAGGCAAGCCAACACTACTTGGTCACGGGATTGCTGCGCTGCCCCAATTGCGGGGGGCGCATGCACGGCAAAGGGAGGACCGGCCACTCGCGAAGCTACCGCTGCACCTCGCACACGAGCGGGGCGAATTCCGCAACCCGTACGTGCCTCACCAGCGTGCTGGCGGACCAAGTTGAACAGGCCGTGCTGGCCGAGGTGCTGCC
Organism: uncultured Chloroflexia bacterium; assembly: GCA_963762985.1. Taxonomy (GTDB): domain Bacteria; phylum Chloroflexota; class Chloroflexia; order Thermomicrobiales; family UBA6265; genus JACCXM01. Next base: position 16,252 of record CAVXMK010000013.1, on the reverse strand, counting down.
GCTCGTCGAGGCGGCGGTCTTCAAGCTCCCCGAGCTGTGCGAGGCACTTGAGCGGGCGTGGGCCGCGCTGCGGGAACCCGCCACCGTGCAGGACGCGCTGCAGGAGCGTCAGCGGGGCCGCCTGACCCGGGAGGCCGAGCAGGCGCGCTCGCGGCTCACCAATGCCGCGGTGCTGTTCGCCGACGGGCAGATCGACAAGCTGGGCTACGAGCTGCTGCGCGACAAGGCCCAGGCCGACCTGCGCGCGGCCACCGAGGCGCTCGACGGGCTGCAACCGGCCGAGCCCCGTCCCGTGTTGCCGCCGCTGGAGGTCGTCCTGGCCGCGGCCGAAGGATGGGGCGCGGCGATGCGGGACGGGGACGTCGCGGCGCAGCGCGAGGTGCTGGCCGCCCTGGTCGCGCGCGTCGCGCCGGTGCGGGTCGGGCGCGGCAAGTACGGGGTGGAGGTCTCCTGGACCCCGTTGGGCGACGGGCTGCGGGCCGCCATCGCCACTGGATCTGCGATGGCCCATGTCTCCGCGGCATAGCCGGAGGCGCGGCATCGTTGGCCTCGTCCGCAAAGAGATTGGCTAGGTGGGCGGTAGCTTCGTAATAGAAGCGAGGGACCAGCGATTCGAGGTCGGCATTGGCCGCGACCTTGGTCGCGTCGACGTAGAGTTCCCGACCCCAGACCAGTCCCGCCTCCTGGCACAGATCCACGATCTTCTCGAAGAAGCGCTGGAAGACGGCGATTCCCAGCCGCTGCCGGATGCGGGTCAGGCTGGAGTGGTCGGGCAGCTCCTCGTCCAGGGCGTAGCCGAGGTACCAGCGGTGCGCCAGATTGAGGGAGGCGGTTTCGATCAACTGGCGCTCGGAGCGGATGCTCTCGAAGAACAGGATGAGCTGCAGCTTGAAGAAGACCACCGGGTCGATACTGGCCCGGCCCCGCTCGGCATACAGTTCCCGCATCCAGTCCCGCACGAAGCTCAGGTCGAGCTGTGCCTCGAGATGACGGTAGAAGTTGCTCGAAGGAACAACTTTCTCAAGCGAGACGGTAATCGGTGCATCAAGGTGACGGGACTTGGGCGGGCCGAGCATGGGACGCTCCAAGGCATGTGACGGAGCGCGCGTGGTGGGCCGGGAAGGGGCTCCGTGCGGGTGGGTGATTTTTCTGGTAGTGGTTGTTGCGGTTGGGTGGTCTCGGCTACCCAGAAGTATGCCGGATGCCGTGCGTTGGGTTCGTTTTCCGATGGCGATGCTTGCGTCGTTTCGGCGGCACGGCGGGGCGTCCGGGATGGCCGCGCTCGAATTCCCCGAGCCTATCCCCGGCTACCGTGGTGACGGTGGCCGTGACCGTCCTACTGGCACCGCAATGCGGAGGATGGTGGACGTTGGCGAAGGAAGGGCGACGGCACGTGGAAGTGCGGCGGCCTGATCTGGCGGTTCCGTGGCGAAGGGTGCACTGGCCTGTGTCGCGCGCTTCCGGCGCGAGTGGGAACGACGACCGGGGAAGCATCCCTCTTCCTGGTCAAGTGAGGTCCCGAAGGGCAGCGCCCTGATCCTCAAGGACTGAAGGTCCGAAGAAGGGAATGGCGCGCATCGCACGGTATGGAATCCCCGCGCAGACGAGCCGAAAGGCATTGGGTGCAATTTGGGTATTGGGCATGCCGCGCATTGGATCCTGCCCGTAGCCTGACGGCCGCACAGTTACATCCTTCGCCGATGCGTCGGCGCGGCATAGGCGAGCAATGTGGTCCGCAGGGAGGCGGAAATGACCGGATCCAAGAGGGGCTTTCACGTACAGTATTGTCCAGGCAGAATGCTAAGATAATGTTAAAGAAGGTCATGATGAGGCACCCTCGGGTATAGTTAAGAGACTGCCAATCGCGGTTTCGTGAGCGCTCGTCCGAGGGGGAGATTCCATGCGCCCCGGCGAATCCCTGGCGCCTCGGCGCCGCTCTCACGGCACGCAAGACCGTTCGCAAGGCGTTTCCCGGCGATCGCTCCTGCGGGGCGCGCTCCTGGGTGGGGCGGCCGTCGCCGTACCGGCGGCGGGAGCCGGACGCGGCGGCCCGCTCGCCGGCGACCGACTCCTCGCCGCTCCTCTGCCACAAGACGTGCCAAGGACACTCACGCTCGTCACGCCGCGCGCGCCGTCGGACCTCGATCCGCACTCCGCCTACGACGCCGGCTCGGGTGTTGCCTTGCATGGGGCGTTTGAGGGGCTGGTCCGCATGAGTAAGGCATCTACCTATTTCGGGACGTACTCCGCCGCGAACTGCAACGGACGACGCACGCATCGGCGCTCGTCGCGCTGCGGCGGAGCACCGCCCGGTGGTTCGTGGCGACCGGGTTGGCGCCGGCAGCGGTGGAGCACCTCGTCGCGATCGACGACATCCCGATGGAGACCGCCCTCATCGAGTCGCTGCTGAGCGACACGTTCGCGTGGGAGGAATGGCGATCGGTCAACTCGTGGCTGCGGGCGATTCCGGTGGGTGCTGTCCGGGAGAGCCCGGAGCTGCTCCTTGCGTCGGCGTGGGTTGCCCACCTTGGACCGACGGGTTCGCGGAGGTGGCGATCGCCGAGCATATCGTGGGGTTGCCGATCGGGCCTGGACCGAGCCGGGGCGGCTGATGGCTCGGAGGGCACCGCGTCGCATTGAGTGCTAAAATCTCGCTAATACCCCGCGTTGGTGCAAAGGCGTTCCTGTGCCGGATCGATACCCCGCCGGATGCTCGTGGCGCGATGCGATTGGAGCAATTTGCCGTGTCCGAATCCCAAGCCGAACGCGCGGTCAACCCAGACAACGAGGAGCGGCGGTATTTGCGCAAGCAGCTCCGCAGGGCCGGCTGGAACGTGGGGGCGATGACGAAGGTTGGGGGCGGGGTCGAGCTTGCGTTGTGGCCCGTGCCGCACACCGGACCGAGCGAAGGGGTGGCGCCGCGCCGCGTCCAGGGGACCGACAAGACCGAGGCGTTGCGCAATGCCTTGAACCCGCAAGCGTCCCCAGCGCCATCCGGGGTCGAAGCGTCCTAGCCATCCACGTAGGGCCTGCATGAACTCAGACGTCTTGCGCCATATCGACACGTTCCGAGATCCCAGCCAGATGCGAGAGATCTTCCAGCGGTATCTTGTGCCCGCTGACGTCCCCTCTTCCGTCGTGGAGTCGTGCGCGGTCGATTTTGTTCGCCAATCGTCGTCGCGATGCCTCCTCCAGTACACGCTCCAGCTCCGCGATTCCGAGGCGGGAGCGCTGCGGAGCCGGGTCGTGACCGGCGTGACGTACGACGAGGGCCGCGCTCCGAGAATTCTGGCGCGCGCGCGACGGGCTGGGTTGCGGCTCATCAAGACGGAGGATCTGGCGCTGCTGGCCGTGGCCTACGTTCCCGAGCTGCACATGCTGCTCCAGGTTTTCCCCTACGACTTCCGACTCCCGGCGCTGGCTCAACTGATGCAGGGGCCGCCGCCGGAGGCTGCGACCGCGCTCTGCCGCCGACTTGGGGTCGGGTGATTGGCGACTGGAGACGTGGGAGGCCGAATCCGTTCGCTATCGGGTCGATATGCGCGCCATGGTGCGGCTCGACGTGCGGGCGCGCGAGGCGGGGAGCGGCCGGGAAGAACACACGCGCATTTACGCCAAGGTCTATCGCGAGACGGAGGACGGAGGGCGCGCTTACGTGCTGCAGCGGGCTCTTTGGGAGCGCACCACGGCGGATGACTCCGGCTTCGTCGTGGCCCGGCCCGTTGCCTACCTGGACGGCTTGCGCACGCTGCTGCTGGACGAGGTTCCCGGCGATCGTTTTCTGGACATCCTGCGGGGCGCCGATGAGGCGCTGCCGGCAGCGCGACGCGTGGCGCGGGCCGCGGCTGCCCTGCACCAAATGCCCCTCGACGAATCACTCACCGCGCGGGAGCGCCCTCGCGCGTGACGAACTGACCCGGCTCAAGGAGACCACGGAACGGCTCCAGGTCGCCGTCCCCGATCTGGATCAGGCGGTCGTAGAAATCAGCGGCGTCATTAGCTGCGAGCTTCGCGAACGGCCCGTCCGCGCCGACCCACTTCGACCTCAAGCCGGCGCACATCCTGCTCGACGACGATCGCGTCGCGATCCTCGATTTCGACAAGCTCGCCATCGCCGATCCGATGGTGGATGTCGCCGGTCTCCTGACGCATATCGGCAAAGAGCGGGGGCAGTCCCAACGAAGGCAGCAACGAACCGAAGCCATTGCGCGGGCGTTCGTGGAGGAGTACTTCTCTCATGTCCCAGCCGCTTGGTACGATCGGTTGCCGGCCTTTTACGCGCTGACGCTCCTCGTTGAGGCCGCCAGAACCGGCAGCAGCCTGCGCGGGCGGGCCGAGAAACGGGATAGCGGCGATCGGATCGCGGCGCTGATCCGGGCGGCGCACAACGCGGCGGCAGGGGAACCTGTGGGCATGACGCAGTCCGTCGTCTTTGTGAGGATTCGTCGATGCGGATCGTGATCACCTCGCCCCCGAAAACGGGCAATCGCTGGCTCAAATGTCTGCTCAGCCGGATCTACGATCTGGACGTGCTCCACGGCAAGGAAAAGCCTCCCACGAAACCGGAATCGTTTCAGGCATGGGCCGCGGCCGAGTTTCCCGACGGAACGATTTTCCACCAGCATTGCAAGTACTCCATCCAAACTCTGCGATGTTATCGATGGCATCCCGGCACATCACGTCACCATCATTCGGGATCCCTACGACGTCTTTGTGTCGATGTACTACTGGGTCCAGGCACAGGCGGTCTATCGCGCGGGCCGTGTGCGGCCGCAGAGACCCAAGAACGACATCGCGGGCAAACCGCTCGACCATCCGGATGTGCTCGAGTTCCTCGCCAATGAGTTCGAGGTCAGCCTGATGCGAGCCGAGGGCTGGCTTCGCGGCGGGCGGACCGTCATCCTCCGCTACGAGGGGTTGCGCCGCGACCCCATGGCCGAGTTGACGCGGGCGACGGACGCCATCGCCCCCGTGGACCCGCGGCGCATCGAGCACGCGATCGAGGCCTGCCGGGCGGAGAACATGCGGCAACGGGGCAAGCAGTCCAAGTGGCATGTCAGCGCCGCTCAGGTGGGCGAAGCCCGAGAGGGCCTGAGTGAGGCGCATCTGGCCATCTTCCGTGAACGCTACGCGGACCGGATCCGAGCCCTTGGTTACGAGGTCCGCTGAGGCGCCACATCCGATTGCCCAGCGAGCCGCAGTGGCTTCTTGAGCGGGATGATCGCCGCCGCTAACTCGTCACCCACCGTCCGCGGCACCGTAGAGCCCATGCGCGGCCAAGCGCTCGGACGCCGCATCCGTCGCATCCTGGTAGTCGCTCCGCTCCGCCCACGCGAGCCACTGCCGGAGACCATCCTCCAAAGACGTTGCCGCGGTGAACCCCAGCACGCGAGCGGCCCGCCTCGTGTCGGCAAACGCGTGGCGCACGTCGCCAATCCGGTAGGCGCCGGTGACGCGGACCGGCACGTCCCAATTCCCGACGCGGAGCATGGTGCGCGCCAGCTCGGCGATGGATACCGGGACGCCGCTGCCGACATTCAGCACCTGAGCCGAGTGACCGGCGACTGCTCCTTCCGCGTGCAGGAGCGCCTTGCGCGTGGCCTCGACGACGTCATCGATGAAGACGAAGTCCCGGCTCTCCTGCCCGTCCTCGTAGACCTCGATGGCTCTCCCGCTCTGGGCGCGGGCGTAAAAGGTGGAGAGGATCCCGGTGTAGGGATTGGACAGGCTCTGTCCGGGACCGTAGACATTGAAATAGCGCAGGATGGTGATGGGCATCCCGTAGGCGTTCCCCACGATGGAGCAGAGGTGTTCCTGGGCGAGCTTCGTCGCCGCGTAGATCGACCCGGGTCTGGTTGGCGCGTCCTCGTGGGTCGCGACTGGCGCGATGACCCCACCGCAGATCGGGCACGCCGGATCCCACGCCGCGCGGCGCAACATGTCCGGATCCCGCGGCGATGGGCTCACCTCGCCGCAGCGCTGGCAGACGTAGAGTCCCTCGCCATACACGGCGCGCGACGAGGCCAGCACCACCGGCATCGGCCGCCGGGATTCAATCACGGCTTGCAGGAGGCAGGCCGTTCCCCGATCGTTCGCATCGACGTAGCGCTCCACCTCGTACATCGACTGCCCGACGCCCGTCTCCGCCGCGAGGTGAACCACGGCATCGATGCCAACCAGAGCGGTGGCCAGGCGATCGGCATCACGCACGTCCCCATGGATGAACTCGGCGCCCTCGAGTTCTGGCGGCAGACGCGGGTCCGGGCCGTGAATCTGTGCCGAGAGGGTGTCGAGAACGCGGACGTGTCGCCCGTCCAACAGCAGAGCCTGGACGAGGTGACGACCGACGAATCCGGCCCCACCGGTGACCAGGGTGCTCACGTGACCATCCGCAGCAGTCGCAGCGCACGTCCCCCATCGGGAGGCAACTACCGGCGTCTGTCGCACTACTGCCAGGATGCCTATGGCGATCCCTCGATGCCGATTGGGGCCGAGGAGAAAATGGTCGGTCATCGCCCACTGCCAACCTGGCGGCGGTCTCGGGGTCGCACCGTTTGAGGAGCAGCGGCGCCATCTCCTGGACCTCCTTCCGGTAGCGCGCCAACTGCGTCGGGTCGTGCTCCGCGGCGGCAAGCTCGGCGAACTGCCTCGCCATGCTGGCGGCGCGCGCCGGATCCCGCTGCGCGTAGTACCACGCCAGCACCAGACTGATGGGCCACGATGCGGCGGCGAGACGCTCTGCCTCCTGTTCGACGCCCGTGGGTAGTTCCTCGCGCCGACCCAGGGCGCGGACGAATCCGTAGAGCCACGTTTCGTCGTACCGGGCCCGCAGCTCCGCGCCATGCCCGGCTGGCCAGACCGGCGTCGGTTTCGTCAAGAACCCGCGTTGGTCGAGATAGGCCATGATGGTTGGCAGATCCAGGAGGTGGGGCGTGAGTTTGTACCCCCGCTCATAGCTGGGCCGGTCGGCGGTGCTCAGACAATTGATGAAGGTCGTCGGGGCCGCGGACACCGTGTCATACAGATAGTAGTCCGGGGAGAACTGGCGCCCATTCGTCAGCAGGTGAAGCCGGGGTCCGTGGCGGGCGAACAGCACATTGTGGGCGGCGCTGCCGGCGTTCGAGAAGATGTCGGTGTGCTCGTTGACCAGCCGCACCTGTTCCTCAAACGACATGGTTTCCGTGTGCGCGATGCGGAACCCGTTCGCCCGCAACACCTCCTCCAGTTCGCCCTCGCCGACGATCGTGCGTTGGGACGGGGGAAGGAGCCGGCGGCTGAGATAGACCGGCTGCGCCGACGGCGCCGCATCGCCGGCGATCCGCTCCGCCACCGCCTGATATGGCCGCGCCATCGCCTCGTGGGCCCGCACGGTGTGGTCGTGCGCCGATGGCCCGCGGCTCGAAGAACGGCTCGGGGATGTGGAGGCGGCGCAATCGCGTGGGCGCATCCAGGATGGAGGATTCTGTCCGGCGGTATGCCAAAGGCATCGAGTATCCGGAGCGCCCAGCTGGCGGGCTGCCTGTGCTCTCGGCCCGAGTGGTGGAAAACGACCCTGACCGATGGGTCCACCTCGGTCAGAAACCAGGTCCGGGCCAGAGACTGCATCAGGAAATGCCCATAGTGATTGAACAACCAGCCGAGATAGACGACCTCCTCGTCCAGCTCGGACTCGGGCGTCCACCGGTGACGGTTCCGAGAAGCTGCCCGCGATTTCCCCGCGCCGACGGCGTATGAGCCCGGATTGGTCCGCCGGGACGTAGACGGCTCCCTCGACCGTCGAGACCACCGGCTCGCCGCCGCGCAGTTCCAGCTGCCGGAAATGCCGTTCCATCTGGCGCATCTGCCGATCGAACCCGAAGAACGAAAAGTCGTGCAGCGCTGTGCTCACGGAACTCCCTCGGCGCGTGGTTGATGTCTGCCCCATGCTCTATGAATCCTCGTCAGCTGCCCCGTAGTGGGACTGGACCGCGGGCTGCCCAGATAGTGGAGCAAGTGTGCCGCAGTCCAGGGTATCCCCGCAGAGGTCAGTGGTCTCCTTGCTGATCAGCGCGGCGCTGGCGGCGAGGTTGGATGGGATCGATTGGCGGCCGAGGACGGCACGGGGGAGCGCGGTGGCCTGATCTGGCCGTCCCGTGGCGAAGGGTGCGCTTGCTTGTGTCGCGCGCTTCCGGCGCGAGTGGGAACGATGACCGGGGAAGCATCCCGCTACCCGCTCAAGTGAAGTCCGGAAGGGCAGGGCCGCGACCCGCAAGGATTGAGGATCCGAAAAATGTGAATGGGCGCATCGCCCGAAATGGGGCCGACGAGCCGAAGGGCACGGGGTGCTGTTTCGGCATTGGGCAGGCCGCGCATTGGATCCTGCCCGTAGTTTAACGGCCGCACGTTTCAATCCTTCGCCGGGGCGGCGCTACGGCATCGGCGAACACTGTGTTCCACATTGAGGCGGATGTGTCCCGAAACAGAACGGAATCCAAGCACCTCTGTTTCGGGGGCTACATGAAACAATATGTTAATGATTCGCGTGATGCAACGCTTTAGTCTATAGTTTTGGACTATCAGCTGTCGTTTCGAGCGTCCTCGTCCGAGTGGGAGATTCCATGTGCCCCGGCGAATCCCTGGCGCCTCCGCACCGCTCTCACGGCACGCAAGACCGTTCGCAAGGCGTTTCCCGGCGGTCGCTCTTGCGAGGCGCGCTCCTGGGTGGGGCGGCCGTCGTCGCACCGGCGGCGGGAGCCGGACGCGGCACTCCGCTCGTTGGCGACCGAGTCCTCGCCGCTCCCCTGCCACAAGACGTGCCAAAGACCCTCACGCTCGTCACGCCGCGCGCGCCGTCGGACCTCGATCCGCACTCCGCCTACGACGCCGGCTCGGGTGTTGCCTTGCATGGGGCGTTCGAGGGGCTGATCCGCCTCAAACGGGGGACCACGGACGAGTACGAGCCGGTCCTGGCCGAATCCTGGGCAGCCAGCGCCGACGAGAGCAGGTGGACCTTCCGGCTCCGGGAGGGCGTCAGGTTTCAGGACGGGACGCTGCTCGACGCCTTCGCCGTCCGGGCGTCGTTCGAGCGCCTGTTTGCTTTGGGTCTCGCCCCGTCAACAGTCCTCGGGCGCTTCATCCCGGACGCGGCTCAGATCAGCGCGCCAGATCGGCGTACGCTCGTCTTCGACCTCGGCCAGCCACAATCACTCTTTCTAGCGGCGCTGGCGGCCGATTTTGGGACCGCCATCGTCAACGTCGCCGCTTTATTGGCGCATGAGGTTGACGGCGACTGGGGCCACGCCTGGGCGCAAACCAGCAGCGTGGGGCTTGGCACGGGGCCGTACCAAATCACGCAGTTCGACATCGAGACTGGAATCATCCTGGAGCGCCACAACGGGTACTGGCGGGGATGGGAAGGCAACCATTTCGAACGGGTCATCCTTCGCGTCGTCGCCGAGCAGGAGACGCGCCGCTCCTTGATCGAAATCGGCGATGCGGACATTGCCGCCGTCTTGCCGCTGACCACCGTGCGCGATTTAGAGGAGAACCCGGACCTGGTGGTCGACCGGCAGGTATAACCTGACCGTGCGCTACCTGGCGATGACCGTCGCCGGGCCGCTCGCTTCGCCGCAAGCGCGCCAGGCGCTCTGCTGGGCATTTCCCTACGATGAGGTCATCGAGGGCGTCTACGAGGGATACGCCAAGCGGGCCGTTGGTCCGGTCGCTGAGTTGTGCCACGGCTTCGACCCTGACACATTCGTCTACGAGACGGACCTGGAGCGGGCTCGCGCGCTCCTGCAGGAAGCAGAGGTGGCGCCGGGAACCACGCTGAGCATGCCGTTGCCGCCTGGGAATCCGGAGGGGCCAAGCATCGCCGAGCTCTTTCGCACGAACCTTGAAACCGTCGGATTGCGGCTCGAAGCCGTGCCGGTCGACTTCGCCACCTACGTCGGCATGCTCTATGGCGACCTGCCGGCCGAGGAGCGGCCGAACCTGCCTCACGGCGTTCTGGTCGCCCGATTACAACGACGCCTGGAACCAACTCTGGCCCCAAGTCTCGTGTCAGGCTTGGCAAGCGGGCAACGGCGGCCATTACTGCAACGAGCGGGTCGAGGCATTGCTGGAGCAGACGCGGACCGCTGGTGATGACGCGCTGTACCGATCCGCCCTGGGCGAGATCCAGCAGATCGTCACCAGAGACGATCCGGCGGCGATCTACTACGCCCAGCCCGAATGGCTCACCGTGCTGCGCCGCGACATCGGCGGGTTCACACCCGATCTGGTCGTCGGCGATCTGGTCGACTTCTATGCCTTGCATCGCGACGGGCGCGGAGGCGCTTGATTTCGTTATGCGCTTTCATGCCGAACGCCCAACCGCGCGCGTATTCAGCATTGCGCGCACACGCGTGGACGAGCGATGAGTCTCCTTGCGCCCCCCGCCCCTTCCGCGCCCCCGGCGCTCGTCAGTCGCTCCAAGATCGAGCGGCCGTCGCTGAACGGTCACTGGGTGCGCCGCCCGCGCATCGAGTCCCGGCTCGATCGCGCGTTTGAACGGTCGCTGGTCCTGATCACCGCCCCGGCCGGGCACGGCAAGACGAGCACCGTCGTCTCCTGGCTTCGCTTCCGGGACCTCGACGCCGCCTGGGTGTCGGTCGACGAGCGCGATGCCGATCTCACCCGTTTCGCGACCCACGTCGCCGTCGCCCTCGACCGCGTCGTCCCGGGCGTCGCCCCCGAACTCTTCGCGATGCTCGCGGCGCCCGACCGGCTCGGTCCGCCCGAGCTCGGCGAGTCGTTCGGCGAGGCGTTGTACGACCTCGAGCGGGACGTGCTTCTCGTCCTCGACGATTTTCACGCGGCCGCTGCCGAGTCCGTCTCGGCGTTCGTCAACGGCCTGCTCCTTGCCGCCCCGCGGCGACTCCACATGATCCTCTGCTCGCGGAGCAAACCCGCCTTCCCCTTGTCTCGTCTCCGGACCACCGGCGAAGTAGAAGAACTTACGGGCGCTGACCTTCGCTTTTTGGCCGTAGAGACGGAGCAATTGATGCGCCTCGAGACGGGGAACCGATCGACCCGGCGCTGGCGACCACCGTTCAGGCGTCGGTCGGCGGGTGGCCCGCCGCGATCAGGCTGATCGCGTTGAGCGGAGCCAGCGGCGCGATTGCACCGGCGAGAGCCGATCGGCGAACGCCACGCGGAACTCCTGGGCGACTACCTCGGCGAGGAGGTGCTGACCCGTCTTCCGCTTGCCCGGCGCGATCTCCTGCTGCGGGTTTCGCTGGTGGACCGCTTCAATGGAGCGCTGCTCGCCGCGCTGGCGGCGAGCAGCTCGGCGCACCAATCAGTCGCGCCGAGCTCGAGCAGTTGCGCGCCCTCGAGCTGTTCCGCGAGATCCCCGGGCTGAGCGAGACCTGGTTCGCCTATCATCCCTTGTTTCGGGAAGTCCTCCGCCGCGAGCTGGAACGCACGACGGATGCCGCGGCCATCGCCGATCTGCAACTGACCATCGCGCGGTGGTTCGCGGCGGCGGGGCTGACGCAGGAAGCGGTGCAGCACCTCGTCGCGCTCGACGACATCCCGGCCGCCGCCGCTCTCATCGAGTCGCGGCTGAGCGACGCGTTCGCGCGGGAGGACTGGCAGTCGGTCGCCTCGTGGCTGCGTTCGATCCCGATGGAAGCGGTGGGGGAGAGCCCGGAGCTCCTCCTCGCGTCGGCCTGGGTCGCCTACCTCAGCGGCCGCGACGCCCTCCTCACCGACATCCTGGAGACGATGCGCGGCGCCGAAATCTGGCGCCGCGCGACCCCGGCCCAACGCGCCGAGATCGCCCTCCTCACGACCATTCCGGAAGCCGATCCGATCGCGGCTATCGAGGTCGCGGAACGCGCGATCGCCGTCATCCCGTCCAGCAAACGGTATCGCTACGGGTATGCCCATATGGCGCTCGGCATGGCGTTGACCGCAGCGGGACGAGAAGACGAGGCGCTGGCCCGGCTCGCGGCGTTCACCGAACGGGAATCGGCGCGGATCGATGCGGCGTCGATCCGGGGGTACTTCGCGCGCGCCATCGTGCTCCGCCAATCTGGCCGCCTCGCCCGCTGCGAACAGACGGCGGCTGATCTGTTGCAGCTCGCGGCGATGAATGGTTTTCCGGTCAGTGCGGGGTGGGGGGCGCTCATCCTCGGCGCCGTCGCCCACGAGCGCGGCGATCTTGCCCATGCGAGCCGGCACGTCGGCACGGTGATCGCGGATGCCGACCGCGTCCATTTCATTTGCCTCGCGAGGCGTTTTTCATGCAAATCCTGGCCTATGAAGCGCAAGGGCTGCGGGCCGAGGCGGACCGTGCCGTTGCCCGGCTGCGGGAGCTTGCCGTCGGCTCCGAAACCGCGCACCAGCTCGAGCTGGTCGACTCGTTCCTCGCCCGCGCCGCGCTCATCCGTGGTGACCTCGCCGCGGCCCGGCGCTGGCTCGAGACCTCGTCGCCGTCGTCCGCGTACGAAGACTTCAAGGCGATCGAGCAGCCTATGCTGACGCGCGTCAAAGTCCTCATTGCTGTTGGGACGCCAGCGGCGCTGGACGAGGCGGACCGCCTCCTAACGGAGTTCCTGGCGTTTGCTCGATCGCGGTACATGCAGCTCGCCCTGGTCGAGGGCTTGGCGGTCCAGTCGCTACTGCATCAGGCTCATGGCGACAGCACCGCCGCCACACGCTCTTGCGCGATTCGCTCGAGCTTGGCGGCGGCGGAGGGGATGGTGCAGCGCTATGCCTACCTTGGTCCGGCTCTCGTTCCCATCTTGCGTCGACTGCCCGCCGACCGCTGCCGCATCCCCACGCGCGGGCCGTGCTTGGCGCGCTGGAGGCGGTGCTCGCCGCCCAGCAGACGGCTGAGCCAGTCGTGAGCCAGCCCCGGCAGCGACCTCGGCAGGACCCGCTCGACGGACCGCGAGCTCGAGGTCGTCCGCCTGCTGGCACTGCGGCTGACCAACAACGAGATCGGCGGGGAGTTTTCATTTCGCCGATCACCGTCAAACACCATGTTGTCAACATCGCCGGAAAGCTTGGCGTATCGGGCCGCTATGCCGCGGTCGACGGGCTCGCGCCTTGGAGCTGTACCTGATCTGAGCCATGTAGGCAATGGCTCCGCAAGTGCCTTTCAAAACCCTGAAGTGGCTGCAGCGCCGTCGGCCATCCGAAATAGCTTCTCTATCAGCGATCTGCTGGGTTTCCTCTAAGCCGACGTTGGATTCGGCAGGGTTTTGAAATGCGCCTCCTGTACGACTGAAATAGTCGATCTCCGCACGATATAGTCCGCATGGACGATGCGGTCTCGCGCCGACATGGTCCCTATACCAACCGATTCCAGGTGTGTTGCTCCACACGGTGTCGCCCCGCGGAGCCATGGTTCAGCCATGTCTCTGGCAACAGCGGATCGAACGAGCTGGATCGTTCGGACCGAGGAAGCGGAGAGGAGGCAGATCTTCTGGTGAGCCACACGGTCTTGCGCGGTAGTGCGCAATACAGCGCCGTCTGGAATGCATGTGCCGCGAGGCCGATGGCACATTCGGGTTCAGGCGATCGGTGGCGTCATCGATCGGGACGCACGGACCAGCATTCAAATACGAGGGAGGACATCGCAGTGAGCGACGAACCACGACGCCATTCGACAGCGGACTCAACGCCATGACCGGCCGGCGCAACGTGCTCAAAGGGCGCCAGCGGCCTGGCCCTCGGCTCACTCGGGTTGAGCGGGTTGACCGGCGGCGATCGACGCTGCCAGCGCGGCGCCGCTGGCCCAGGACGCCACCCCGGCCGCCACACCGGGCGCCACCGGCGATCGGCCCAACATCCTCTTCATCATGGGCGATGACATCGGCTGGATGCAGCCGTCGATCTACCACCGTGGCCTGATGGTCGGCGAGACGCCCAACATCGACCGGATCGGGCAGGAAGGCGCGATGTTCACCGACTACTACGCCGAGCAGAGCTGCACGGCGGGCCGAACGGCCTTCATCACCGGCATGAATCCGCTGCGCGTCGGCATGCTCCTCCCGGAGATTCCGGGCAGCCCGTCCTACTTGCAGCCAGGGACGCCGTCGCTCGCGAAGTTCCTGCTCGATCTCGGCTACAACACCGGCGAGTTCGGCAAGAACCACCTGGGCGATCACACCGACTCGCTGCCGACGGCGCACGGCTTCCAGGAGTACTGGGGCTATCTCTATCACCTCGACGCGATGCAGGGGGTGAGCTTCCCGGACATCAACAAGTCGCCGACCGAGCAGACCATCGTTCCGCCGTGCAAGAACACGCCGGTTCCCGGCCTGTCCGATCCGCCGGGCGCGATCGACCCGAGCGAGGGGCTGTGCATGACGCCGCCGCGGCCGGTGATCCACTGCACGTCCTCGGACGGCACGGGGGCGAACCAGATGTGCACCGACGAGGGCCCGCTCACCCTGGAGCGGTCTAAGACGGTCGACGAGGAGATTTCGGCCCAGGTCATCGACTTCCTCGACCGCAACGACCCGGCGACGACCGGCAAGCCCTTCTTCGTCTGGTACAACCCGGCCCGCATGCACATCACGACCGTGCTCTCGGACGAGTACATGGCCATGGTCGGCGAGCCCGGCGGCAAGGACTGGGGCGTCAACGAGGCCGGCATGAAGCAGATGGACGACAACATCGGCTACGTGCTGGACAAGCTCGATGACATGGGCCAGCTCGACAACACCATCGTCGTCTTCACCACCGACAACGGCGCCGAGACCATCACCTTCCCGGATGGCGGCATAACCCCCTTCGCGGGCGGCAAGCTGACCACCTGGGAGGGCGGCATGCGGGCGCCGCTGGTCGTGCGCTGGCCGGGCCACATCGAGCCGGGCACCGTAAATAACGAGATCCTCTCCGCCCTCGACTGGGTGCCCACCCTGGTCGACATCGCCGGCGGCCCCACGGGCGACGACCTGAAGGCGCAGATCGAGCGGGGCGAGTATCCCGGCATCGTCAAGACCACGCTCGACGGCGTCAACCAGCGCGACTTCCTGGAAGGCAAGTCGGCGTCGGCGCGCGACCACTTCTTCTACTATTCCGGCTCGACCCCATCGGCCGTCCGCTACAAGAACTGGAAGATGTACTTCGGCATGGTGTCGCAGGACCCGGCCGGCTTTGTCACCGGCGTGATCCCCTATTCGTGGACCCAGGTCGTCAACATCAAGCGCGATCCCTTCGAGACGTCCATCGGCGAGTTTACGAAGACGCTGTTCGGCATTGGAGGAGCGCTCGGCGGACCGGTCACGGCCTACGTCTACGACTGGAACATGCTGCCGATCGGCCAGTCGCTGTGGCTCACGGAGCTCGAAACCTACGTCGAGTTCCCGCCGCTGCAGGACCCGGCGAGCTACAACCTGGATCAGGTGACAAAGCAGGTCGAGAACATGAAGGTGTCCAGTCCCGCGGGCGAGTAGCCTCCCGCGGGAACGGAACCGGCGGGCGGCCCCCGGGCCGCCCGCAGCCGTTCCTCGCGCTACTTCAGCAAGGAAACGTGATGGCCACCAACGCGGGTTCGCTGCCGCCCCTCCCGGAACATTCCCCCCCGTCCCCGGATGGTCTGGATTCCTGGCGGCACGTTTCGCATGGGATCCGATGCCTTCTATCCCGAGGAGCGACCCGTGCGGGAGGTCCGGGTGGACGGCTTCTGGATCGACCGCCATCCCGTCACCAACCAGCAGTTCGCCCGTTCGTCGCCGCCACCGGGTACGTCACCCTCGCCGAGCGACCGCCCGATCCGGCGCTCTATCCCGGCGCCCCGCCGGAGAATCTCGTGGCCGGGAGCATGGTCTTACGCCATGACCTCCGGCCCGGTCGATCTGAGCAACTCCGCGAACTGGTGGGCCTGGACCCCCGGCGCGAACTGGCGACACCCCCACGGACCGGGTAGCTCCATCGCCGGGCTGGCCGATCACCCCGTGGTCCAGGTCGCGCTGGCGGACGTCGAAGCCTACTGCGCCTGGGCCGGGGCGGCGCTGCCGACGGAGGCGGAGTGGGAATTTGCGGCCCGTGGCGGGCTGGACGGCGCCATCTTCACCTGGGGCGACGAGGAGCGGCCAGACGGCCTGGTGATGGCCAATAGCTGGCAGGGGCATTTCCCCTGGCAGAACACGAAGGAGGATGGGCACCTGTTCACCTCGCCAGTCGGCAGCTACCCGGCCAACGGCTACGGGCTGCTGGACATGGCCGGCAACGTTTGGGAATGGACGAATGACTGGTACGCCGTGGCCCGTCC
>CAVXMK010000012.1:0-101666 GCA_963762985.1 uncultured Chloroflexia bacterium | reverse complement strand
GGGACGTTCGATGAAGCTGCCATGAGCGTCGTCGAGCGCGCGGCGGTGAGCGTCGAGGACGCCGCGGCCGCGGTGTCGATCAACCGGTCAGGGGGGAGGGAACGCTGGAGTCCGCGGGCACAACGAAGAGCCTCGCCGCGAAGCGAGGCTCTTCTGGAAGGAATGGGGTCGGGTCGGTCGAAATTAGGTCCGCGAACCCCGGCGTCCGCCGCGCCGGCCCCCCTTCTTGCGCCGGCGACGACGACCGCCTCCCGACTTGGTTTCCGCCTGAACCTGGCTTGCCGACACCGCGGGGGTCAGCGTTTGAAAGATCGCGGCCATGGTGGCCTCCTTTGCGTGAATGAGAGATTGTGCTCTCCCGGAATCCGATGTCCGGAGCCAATGCCCTGCTCCCGAACCTACCTCCAATCTACGAGCCGCCAATGAGGGCGCCGTGAGATCGGAATGAGAGTCCTCTCATCGGCTGGCGGTTCCCTTCCTGTCCCCATCAGGCTTGGGAAGGCGGGTCATGGTGAGCGAAGCGAATTGTCTCGGCGTAGCCAGACCAGCGTTCCTTGGGACCGAAATGATTCTTGGGAGCCCTCGCTGACGCTCGGAATGACACGATGGCGGCAGGCGGAGACCCGGGCATCCCGAGGCCGGCTTCTCATCAGGTCCTCATGAAGCCGCGCGAAGATAGGGGCACGCGAAGGAGGCGAATCAGGCGCGGGACGGGGGATCGAAACGGTAGCCGCTGCCGCGGATGGTGGTGAACAGGGACGGCTCGTCCGGGAGGTCGAGCTTGTTGCGGAGGTAGCGGACATAGACGTCGACGACGTTCGACTCGCCCTCGAAGTCGTACTCCCAGACGGCGGCCAGGATTTGCTGGCGCGTCAGGAGCCGGCCGGGGTTGCGGGCGAAGTACTCCAGGAGCGCAAATTCCCGGCGGGACACGGGAACTTCCTGGTCGTTGCGCCAGACGCGGTGGGAGAGCAGATCGATGCGCAACCCCTCCCAGGCGATCTGGCTCGCCTGCGCCTGGTCGGAGCGACGGGTGAGCGCCCGGATGCGGGCCAGCAGCTCATCGAAGTTGAAGGGCTTGGTGATGTAGTCGTCGGCCCCCTGGTCGAGCGCGCCGATCTTGCTTGGCATGTCGTCGCGGGCGGTGACCATGATGACGGGGAGGTCGCGGCGCAGGCGGCGCACCTCGGCCAGCACCGCGTGACCGTCGCGGTCGGGGAGCCCGATGTCGAGCAGGATCAGGTCGACCGGTTCGGTGCGCACGAAGAGGACGGCGTCCTCCCCCGATTCGGCGATCGGGGCCTGGTAGCCCTGCCCCTCCAGTCCGCGCTGAATGACGGCGGCCAGATTCGCTTCGTCTTCGACGATGAGGATGCGCATAATGACAGAGGATACTGGCGTTTCCGGCATCGGGCGACCAGGAGAGCCCATCATCAACAGACTGGAACCGGACACATCCCGCGCGCATGACGACCTGGCCAGCCCGCATGCCTGGCGCCTGGTGGCGGTGCTGATTGGGGCACTGTTGGCGACCGTCGTCGCCGGGGTGCTCTCGATCGTCGAAAACAACCGGGCCAAAGTCATCACCGAGCGCGCCTTGAGCTTCGACATCGAGGTCGAGGACGAGGCGGCCGACGTGCAGATCGCCGTGCTCGAACTGGGGCATATCCACCGCAACATGGTCTTCAGCACCTCAGAGTCGACGATTGCCGAATTCGACGAGGCGTACGCCTCGCTCCTGGAAGAGCTGGACGAACTGGAAAGTCTTGGCCTTGCCGACATAGGGATCACCCAGCCGGCGCGCATCCGCGAACTGGCCGAGCACTACTACGCCGATTTCCTGCCCGCCGTCGAGCGTGCCGAGGAAGACCCCGGCGCATTCCACACCGCCAGTGACGTCGGTCTTGCCCGGTTGTCGGAAATGGGCGCCGCCGCCGATCAAATGGACAATCTCGGCGATCGGTTGGCCGATGATTCGCTGAGCCGGGTCCAGGGCGCGATCAGGACGGAGCAGATCATCTTGTTCGTGCTCGTGGCCGGGGCTCTGCTCATCGGCGTGACCATGGCCATCTTCGCCGGCCGCATCCTGACCCGGCTGCGCACCCTCTACGAGCGCGAGCAGCAGAACCGAGCCGAGCTGGCCCGCGCCCTGCAGACGAAGACCGACTTCATCGCCGACGCTTCGCACGAGCTACGCACGCCGCTGGCGGTGATCCTCGGCAACGCCGAGACGGCGCTGGCCAGCAAGAACCCTGGCTTGCACGAAACGTCGCTCTCCGCCATTGCGACCGAGACCCAGCGTATGGGCAAGCTGGTGGACGACCTTCTCTTCCTGGCCCGCTCCGACGCCGGCTCGCCGCCGCTGGAGCGGGAATACGTTCCCGCGCGCTGGCTCGTTTCGCGGCTGGTCAAGCCCGCGGGCGTGCTGGCCCGGCAGCGGGCCTCCTGCCTCTCCGACCAGATCGGTGGCGAGGGGTATCTCGAGGTCGACCCCGAGCGGATCGAGCAGGCGGTGCTGATTCTGGTCGACAACGCCGCGCGGCATTCCCCGACCGGCTCCTGCGTGTCGCTGACGTCGCGGGTGGAGGGGAGATTCCTGGCCCTCGTCGTGGCGGACTCCGGCCCCGGGATCGTGCCCGAAGAGCTGCCGTACATCTTCGACCGGTTCTACCAGGTGCAGAACCGGCGCAGCCGCAAGATGGGCGGCGCCGGGCTCGGGCTCTCCATCGCGCACACCATCGTCGCCGCCCACGGGGGCGGCATCACCGCGGAGAGCACGCTGGGCGAAGGGACGCGGATGACGATTCGCCTCCCCCTGGCGACCCCACCGGAGACGACGGTGGAGCCGGTTCCCGAGCCGCGGCGGGTGGCGGCGCGGAGGTAGCGGCTATCAGCTATCAGCTATCAGCTCTTGGTTCCGAGTCGTGTGCCCTCCTCACGGTGTCATTCTGAAGGCGAAGCCGAAGAATCTCGTCTCGGGAAGCGCGTGTGCCTGGGAGGTGAGATGCTTCACTTCGTTCACTTGCAGCATGACACCGGACGTTGCCAGCACCCCTGGCCGAAACGGATGACCGACGTGATCCATCTGCGGGAAGTTGCACTGTTGCCACCGGGCCCAGGACAGCCCGACGTGGAGCGCTATCCATTTGCCGTCCCGGCCGTCGCCGCGCTTGGCGAAGCCCCGTTGCGGTTCGATGCGCCAGTGACGTTTCTGGTCGGGGAGAACGGATCCGGCAAGTCGGCCATCCTGGAGGGGGTGGCGTGCGCCGTGGGGTCGGTCGCCATCGCGGGGGATGATCCGCGCCAGGATCCGACGCTGGCGGCGGCGCGCGCCCTGGGGCAGCGGTTGCGCCTCACCTGGAGTACGAAGACCAGGCGCGGGTACTTTCTGCGAGCGGAGGATTTCTTCGGGTTTGCCAAGTACATCTCCGCGCTGCGCGCTGGACTGGAGCAGGATCTGGCGGCCCTGAACGCCGAATCCGGGCCTGGAGACGTACGGCAGGCGCCTGGCGCGCGGGGTTTTTCAGCGCGAGATCGGATCGCTGCGGCAGACCGACATGACGCTCAACGAGACCTCGCACGGGGAGAGTTTCCTGGAGTTGTTCCAGCGGCGGTTCACCCCGCGGGGACTGTACCTCCTGGACGAGCCGGAAGCGCCCTCTCTCGCCGGTGCGGCAACTGGCGTTGCTGGCGTTGCTCCTGGAGATGACGGGCGCGGGCGAGAGCCAGTTCGTCATCGCCACCCACTCGCCGCTGCTGATGGCCTTCCCCGGCGCGGCCATCTACAGCCTGGATGGTGGGGCGCCTCGCCGCGTCGCCTGGGGCGAGCTGGAGCACGTGGCGCTGACGCGGGATTTTCTCAACGACCCCGGCGCGTTCCTTCGCCGGTTAGAGGAGTGATGACTCGTCTGGTGATTGAGTCCATCGCGGCGTGCCCACCGCGTGTCATTCCGAGGAACGAGAAATCTCGGCAGCAGGCCGCGCCCGTTCGCGGCGAACGAGATGCTCACGACTTCGCCTCAGCATGACACGACTTCCGCACGCCGCAATAGCTTGCGAGGCGCGCCCCGATCCGTCGCCGAAGGCGTGACCTAGCGCCACGTGGAATCAGACGACGAACGGCCCGATCCTCAGCTCCGGCGCCATCAGCCCGACGAGTCAGCATGCGAGAGCTTCTTCCATCGTTTTACCGCGGAAGTGCTGTTCCTCCAGTTCGGGAGCCTCCTACGCAAGGGAGAGCCGTGGCACCAGCTACGCGGGCATGCAGGTGTACTTATAGTCCTTGGGAAACTCGCCGCCACCCCAGTAAGCGCACACGCGCCCGCCCACGGGGGCACCGTATTCGCCGCCCGGTCCCTGTATAGCGCATTCAATCGACAACCCAGCTTCACTATGCGGCGGACAGCAGGCCTTACCGCCTCCGGCGCACTCGCCGCAATACTTGTCTTCTGGGGCGCAAGTTGCCGGGACGCAGCCCGAGTCCGAGCAGACCCGGCCACCGGTGCAAGCGTTGCGGCACGTGCGGTTCCTGCACACCTCGCAGCCTCTGCAGTAGCCCACACAGGCGCCTGTCTCGGGGTCGCAGGAACCGCACGTGCGCGAGCACAGAGCGCCGCATATCGGCTGTGCCGCCGCAGTCCGATCGCGGGTCAGTACGGTGAGGCCGGCAGTGATCGCCCCGAGGAGGCTCCGCCGCGACCTCTGCCCAGCAAACAGTCGCGTCATTCGGTCGAACGTTCGGTTGTCCATGGTGGCTGGCTCCTTTGCCCGACTCCGAGAGCGCATGTCGATGCTCGTATGCGCTGCGGCACGCTCACATCATGGACTGATGGCGGACCCGGAACTACGCGCAATACCCACGCATTGACCACGCAATCGGTGTCCAGAAGTTGTCGCCTCGTAGAGGGCTCACATGAGATGCAACCTTCACATCATAACCAGACACCATGCGAGGGCTTCCTCCGGCGTCTTGCCATAGAAGTCCCGCTCTTCCGGAGAATGGAGCGTCACCACCCAGCTCGCGTGGTCAACGTCCCACGAGCAGTAGCCGCGCCGCGTGGCGATCACGCGGCGCAGGGCGCGGCCCTCGAGCGTCGCTCGATCCACCGGTACGCCGCCCAGGTTGCCGCACATGCGGCACTAATGACCACCCCGTCGGAACGGCAAGAATTCGTGGCTCTTGCCCCGCGGGAAGGAGCCAGGATTACCGCCTTGTGCGACCATTACGGCTCTGGGTGAGGCCCAGGTCCGCTTCGATGCCTTCCGCGCCTGCTCCAACCTGGAGCGCCCGCACGAGGTGTAACCGATGTCTCCGAACACCTGTCACCCATGTCCCCGGTCTGCACAGGAACGAAGAATCTCGGCCACGGGCCGCGTCCGCCCGCGGCGAACGAGATGCTTCGGCTCTGGCCCCAGAATGACTCCATTGGCTGTACAGGCGATTCGGCATGCCGCCCTCACCCGCGGGCGCGTTCCCACCCTCGCGGCACCCATACCGCGATGCCGTTCCGGTCGGGGAGCGAGGCGAGAAGCGCCGCCATTGGCACGCCCAGAACCGGATGAACGACATCGGGGGCGACCTCGGTCAGCGGGGCCAGCACGAAGGCCCGCTCGTGCATGCGGGGGTGCGGCAGGGTCAGGTCCGATGTCTCCAGAACGAGGTCGTCCATGAGCAGGACGTCGAGGTCGAGGGTGCGCGGGGCGTTGCGGAACGTGCGGACGCGCCCCAGGTCGCGCTCGATGGCGATGAGTTCGCGGAATAGCTCGGTCGGAGACATGTTCGTCTCCAGGGCGATTACGGCATTGAGGAAGGGCGGTTGCTCGCGGAACCCGACGGGCTCTGTCTCGTAGAGGCTGGAGACGGCGGTGATGCGGCCCAGCGTGCCCAGCCGCTGCGCCGCCTCTCGTAACGTCGCCGCGCGGTCGCCGAGGTTGGCGCCGAGACCGATGTAGGCCATCGCCGTTTGGTTCATGACGGCGGGCCGCCGGGCCATGTCAGCGCCTGCCGCGGCGCGGCGCGCACCACGGCATCGGTCATGCGGGCCACGCGCGCCATGGCCCGCACGTCGTGGACGCGGACGATATCGGCGCCGTTGGCGATGGCGAGAGCCACGGTGGCCGCCGTTCCTTCCAGGCGGTCGTCCTCTGGCAATCCCAGCACGCGCCCGATGGTGCTCTTGCGGGAGGTGCCGGCCAGGATCGGCCGGCCAAGGGCGCGTAGCTCGCCGAGGCGGCGCAGCAGCTCCAGGTTCTGCCGCCAGTCCTTGCCGAACCCAAACCCCGGATCGACGATGAGGCGCTCCCAGGCCACCCCGGCCGCGACCGCGCGGTCGAGCCGCCGCGAGAGTTCGCGCAGGATGCTGGTGAGCAGATCGACGCCCGGTTCCGGGGGGATGTCGTGCATAAGCACCGCCGGCACACCGGCCGCGGCGACGACGGCGGCCAACTCGGGGTCCGCGGTGAAGCCGCGCACGTCGTTGATGAGGTCGGCGCCGGCTTCCAGCGCGGCGGCGGCGACGGTCGCCTTGCTGGTGTCGACGGAGACGATGGCGTTGGTGCGCGGCCGGATCGCCGTCAGGGCGGGGAGCAAGCGAGCCAACTCCTCCTCCGCGGAGATGGGGACGTGACCAGGGCGGGTCGATTCCGCGCCGATATCGAGGATATCCGCGCCGTCCGCGACGGCCTGTAACGCCGCCGCGACCGCCGCGTCCGCATCCCTGGCCAGCCCGTCGCCGGAGAAGGAATCGGGGGTGAGGTTGAGAATGGCCATCACGTGGGTGCGGGCGCCCCAGGACAACTCGTGGCCGTGCCAGCGCGTGGGTGGGAGGCGGTCCCGCGCCTCCGGGCAACCAGGTTCGGTCATGGCAGGCGCATGAGGTACTGCCGGCCCTGCGACTCCACGGTCAGACCGCGCGCCGCCGCGAACTCGTCGACGGCGCGCACGACGTCGGTGCCGTAGACCGGGCTTTCGCGGTAGTCGTCGCCGGCAATGATCCCGCCCGGCTTGACCTTGGGCGCCCACAGGGCCAGGTCGCGGCTGACGGCGTCGTAGAAATGGTCGCCGTCGATGTAGATCCAGTCGAAGAAGGCGTCCGGAAAGCGGTCGGCGGCGTCATGGGACGGGGCGCGGTGGATGGTGACCAGCCCGGCGTCGATCTCCGTCGCGAAGCGGCTGGCCACCGCGTCGTGGATGCGGTCCAGGTCCGCCTGCTGCCGCGCCGCGCCGCCACCGTGCCAAGTCTCGCGGTCCCGCTCGGCGTGGGAGAAGGTCCAGGGGTCGATCAGGTGCAACGCCGCTGGCCGGGTCAGCTCGAGGATCCAGCGCGAGAAGTCGCCTTGCCAGACACCGATCTCGGCGCAGACCCCGCCGGTCGGCATCTGCTCCAGGAGCCAGCGACGCTTTTTGGTCAGTTCGTTGTCTCGCATCAGATCTCCTGTTGACCCGCACCGGCTCCGCTGCCGCATACTAGAGCAGCCCGTGGGCCACGTGTCGTGCTGAAGGAAGTGAAGCATGGCGGCTCAGGGGAAATCCGGCGGGGAACGAGAATCTTCTCCCGTGGGCTCACAGTGACACACCAGTGACATGCTGCCCCAGGGTTTCAAACGGATTCTCGATGGTTCAACCTGGACCCAGCATCGCGCATGCAAGGGATTGACCTGGTGGGTTTCGACAACGCGACGTTCTGGGACGAACGGTATCGGACCAACATCGAACTCGGTTCGGGAGCGGGATCGCGCGGGGAGTTCCTCCTGTACAAGCGCCGCCTCATGCAGGATGTGGTGACGCGCCTCCGGCCGCGTTCCATCCTCGACGTCGGGTGCGGCGATCTGGAGGTGATGCGCGAACTGGCGTTCGACGGCGCCTACACCGGGATCGACGTCTCACCGTTCGTCATTGAGCGCAACCGCACCATTCGGCCGGATTGGCAGTTCGTGGCCGGAGACTTCGTGGCGATGGGGCGTTCCGGGGATGTCCACGCCGATCTGGTGGTGTGCCTCGACGTCCTGATCCACCAGCACGACCGCGAGACCTACCGCGAGTTCGTGCGGGCGCTGCTTGACGCGAGCCATTGCGCCGCGCTCATGAACGGGTTCAGCAGTTGGCGCCCCGGCCGCAAGCTGAGCCCCAACGTCGCCTTCCACGAGCCGATCGCGGAGACCTTGCGCGCGCTGGGCGTAGCCGAGATGGAGATCCTGGCGACATACCGGCGGACGGCACTGGTGCTGGTCGAGACCGGATGAGCGGCACGGCACTCTCCGGGGCGCGGGCGTACCCGACGCGCCCAGCCGCGGTCACGCGGGTCGGCCGCGCGTCCTGGCGGGCCGATGCGCTGGCCGTCGCCGCGCTGCTCACCGCGGCGGTGATCGTCAGCGGCTTGATTTTCGGAGATGTCCTGGCATACATCCGCGGCGACTGGCCGACCACGGCATTCGCCTGGTATGCGTTCCTGGGGGAACGGCTGCGCGCCTTCGACATCCCGGGTTGGACGCCTCACCAGTTTTCCGGGGCTCCGTTCGCCGGCGATCCAACCTCCGGTTGGGGTTACCTGCCAGCGATGGCCGCCTATGCTCTGCTCCCGGCCGAGCCAGCGACGATGCTATTCCTCGGCTTTCACGTCGCCCTCTCGGCCGTCGCCACGTACGCCCTCGCCCGGCTGCTGGGTCTGGGCCCCGGGGGGGCGTTCGTCGCCGGTGCTGCCTATGGGTTTACCTGGCTGATCTCGGCCGGTGCTTCATTGGTGCTGTTCTTCCAGGTGACGGCCTGGATACCGGTCGCCCTGCTCGGCGTCGAGCT
The DNA here is from genome assembly GCA_963762985.1 of uncultured Chloroflexia bacterium. GTDB lineage: Bacteria > Chloroflexota > Chloroflexia > Thermomicrobiales > UBA6265 > JACCXM01. The sequence continues at coordinate 92,872 of CAVXMK010000012.1, read as the reverse complement.
TGCCGTGCGCCCGGGCGCCGCCTGGCGCCGCCTTGGCGGCATCGTCTTGGCCGGGTTGACCATCAGCCAGTGCCTGGCGGCCTGGACGGGGCAGCTCGGGTACTACGCGCTCCTGATCGTCGGCGGTTGGGTCGCTTGGCGTACGTTGATGACGCCACCGGCGGGCTGGTCGTGGCGCGACCGCGCGGTCGGCCTGCTCGCCATCGGCGCCGGGGTGCTCTTCGTCGGGTTCGCGTTGAACGCGGCGGCGCTTCTGCCACGGCTCGATGCCAACCAACGCTCCAACGTCGCCGGGGGCGAGTACGCGGGCGTCTCACGCTGGGCATCCTCAGGCACCGGCATGCCACTGGACGAGATGGCCTCCTCGTATGCGGGTGGCTTTATCGAATCCAGCTATGGCAACGCGGCCGTCCTTACGTTGGCATTCCTGGCGCCGGTCGCGGCGACACGCTGGCGCCCCCTGGGATTCCTGGTGCTCGTTCCCGTGGCAGCCATCGTCCTTGCGCTGCCGATGCAGACGTCGCTCCACGCGCTGATGTACGCCGTGCTCCCCCTCTTCGAGACCATCCACAGCCACTTTCCGAGCCGACTCCTCGTCTTCGCCCTCCTGCCGGTCGCGCTCCTGGCCGGGGCCACGACCGATGGGCTGACAACCCACGACTGGAGCGGATGGCAAACTCGGCTGGCGGTGGCGGCGGCTGGCGCGATCGTGCTGGCCGGCGCGCTAGCGTTGGAGCGGGCCGGCGTCATCTCCCGCGCGTCGCTTGCCGGAACGCTGGCCACGCTGGCCATCTGCGCCGTCGCGATCCTGGTTCCCGTTACCGGTGGCCGACTGGTTATTCCCCTGGCTCTGGCCGCCCTCGTCCTCTGGGATCCGACGGGGCGGCTCGTCGCCACCGGTTGGGGACCCAATGCCGGCCCCGAACGTTCGCTGCGGCGCGCGCTCGCCGGAGAAGTCGACGATTTTCTGAACGCCAACGGTGCGGCCGAATTCATCGCCGCTGCGACGGAGGGTCAACCCGGCCGCTACGCTGGGTACGACCCCGCCCTGCTCCCCGATGTCCTGTCATCGGGCGACGAACCGAAGCAAGCCTACCGCAAGCACTGGCTGGGTCCGGCCAACTGGCTCCTGATTGTCAACTGGGGCACCTGGTTCGGGCTGGACGACATCCAGGGATACAATCCCGTGATGGTGCAACGGTACGTCGACTACGTCGACGCCATGAACGGCCATCAGCAGGAGTACCACGAGGCCGATCTCTTCCCCGGCGGACTCGCCTCGCCGCTGCTCGATCTCCTCAACGTCCGCTACCTGATCGTGCCCACCGACGCCCCGGCGCGGCCCGATCTGGAGCCGCTGGTTGCGGAGCTTCTCACCGTCTACGAAGACGAGCACGTCCGCGTGCTGGAAAACCCCGAAGCAGTTCAACGCGCCTGGCTGGTCCACGAGGCGCGGCAGGTGGAGCCGGGCGCGGCGCTGGCGTTGCTGGCGGAGGGCACGGTCAATCCGCGGCAGACCGCGCTGCTCGAAGGGGCGCCGCCGCCAATGGCGGCGGCGTCAGACGCCGCGAGTGAAACCGTCTCATACATCATATATGAACCCGACCGCAGCGTGATCGCGGTGACCGCGAACGCGCCGGCGTTGCTGATGCTGAGCGAGATCTGGGATCCCGGTTGGCAGGCCACCGTCGATGGTGAGCCGGCGCAGGTGCTACGCGCCGATCACACGTTTCGCGCCGTGCCGGTGCCGGCCGGGGAGCACGTCGTCGAACTCCGCTACGCGCCGCGTTCGCTGCAGCTGGGGATGGGGATTACGGTGGCAGCGGCCGTCGGTGCCGTTGCGGCGGTGGGGGCGCTGCGTTACCGGGAGCATCGCTCGCGGGTGAAGTCCGAGGCCGGGGGGCGGGTCAGATCGGAATCGCGTCCCGATACCGCTGCACGATCTCGGGATGCTCCTTCATCCATGCCGCCATCTCTCGCAGTCCTTCGGAGACGCTGACTCGCGGCGTCCATCCCAGCGTGTCTCGAATCCTACGGCTGTCCGCCACCCAGGTGGTGGTATCCCAGGCGCGATCGGCCATCGAGCCCCAGACCGGATCGGTCGGCACGGGCACGACGCGCCGCACCTCCTGCACCATGGCACGCAGGGTGGTCTGCACACCGGTGCCGACGTTGTAGACCGCGCCGGCATCGGGGTGTGCGCCGGCCGCGGCCAGCAGGTACGCGTCGACGACATCCTCGGTAAACACGAAATCCCGGGCGATGTCTGGGTGCGCCATCGGCGGCCAGCCGCCGCCGAGTGCCCGCGCCAGCAGCGACGGCACCAGCCGGCCCGGTTCTTCCCACGGGCCGTAGACCGAGTAGAGGCGCAGGGTCGGGATCGTCACCCCCTCGTTCCTGGCGACATGGCGGCAATAGTGCGTGGCGGCGGCTTTGGTGATGGCGTATCCGCTGGCGGGGTCGATCCATTCGTCCTCGGCCGGCGCATGGTCTCTGAGCCCATACTCCGACGACGAGCCGGTGTTGACCAGGGCGGAGAACCCGACGTGGAGGCACGCGTGAACCAGGTTCATGGTGCCGACAACGTTGGTCGCCACCATCGCGTCGAGGTTCGTTTCCCAGGAGTAGGCGCCGTGGGCGGCGAGGTGGAAAACCCATTCGGGCCGCACGGCGGCAACGAGGGCGGCGAGCCGTTCCCGGTCGCCTAAATCGAGCCGGTGCAGATGGACGTCGGCCGCGGTGTCGGCGAGGCGCCACGGCATGTCGTCGCCGCGGGCGATCAGGTGGACATGGTGACCGTCTCGCAGCACCCGCCGCGCCAGGTTCGCCCCGACGAAGCCGGCGGCGCCAGTGATCAGGACGGTCGTGGGCACTACTCTGCCAGGAACGTGCGGTAGTCGAACACGTCGAGATACGGCCACGCGCGCTGGCGCACCTCGTCCCGCTCCGACGCCGAAAGCTCTGCCGCGGTGGCCCTATTGGCCTGCGGCGTGGCCCGCCGGATCGTGCCCCAGGGATAGACCTCGTCCAGCTCGGAGCCGTTCCAGGTCGGCCGTTCCAGCGACGGCGCGTCGTCGATGCCGAGCCGAGCCAGCACTGGCGCCAGTGTGGCGCGGGGATCGGTCATCACGTCTTCGACGCGCACAATGTGGACGCGATCAGGGGCGCGCTCGCGGGCCAGCAGTGCATGATACTGGTTGAGGCACCACGCCCGCAGGTAGTCCTCGATGCGCAGCGGGACGGGCCGCTTCTTGGTGTCGGCATACGCCGACCAGGGGTTGCGCACCACGTGCAGGACGTGGGCCTCGGGCGACGAGGTGACGATCTTTTCGGCGTCGACGACGATGATCGGGCTGTAGCCGACGTAGACTCGCTCCTCCCCGGAGCGCCGGTAGTCTTTCCAGGCCTCGAGGGTAGCGCGGAAGAAGGCGTGGACGTTGTTGACCGTGCTGCGCCCCGCCTCGGCGATCAGGCGCTCGTAGATGGCGCAGCGCTCGTCGTCGTCGAGGTCAAACGGGACGTGGCGGAATTTGGAGACGTGCGGGGTGCGGGCCCGCACCTTGGTCTCCTCGTCGATGATGGCCCGGAAGTCCTGCTTCGGCGTGGCGTCCAGGGCGAAGACCGGCCAGCGGTACTTGACCGGGAAGAGCGAGGTCATGGCGTCGTTGACGAGGCGCGTGCCGATCTGGGATTCGAACGGATAGACGAAAAGCTGCGGGTGGCCGTCCAGGAAGCGGTGGGTGGTGTTGCCGCCGTTCTCGTACATCGCGCCAAGCATCAGGAGCCGCACAGGATCGCTCACGTCGCGTCTCATCCCTCGTCGATTTCCCGCACGGGACCGGTGTCCGCACGGAAGGCGTAAAACAGTGCGCGCGCCCTGGCGTCCGGCGCTCCCGACGACCTGGCCACCGCGTATGGCAGCCCCGTCGTCCAGACCGCCGGCAGCGGCAGGATGGCGAAGACCTGATCTCCCTCGGGCCAGATGAGGCTGCCGACCACGCCGCCGCTCTCTCGCTCGATGGCGTGGAGCGCGCACAGGCTCTGATCCACGTCCAGCCCCGGGGCATATTGCTGAAAGCGGGGAATCACCCGTGAGGTCGCCGCCACGACATACGGTCCAACGGCGCACAGCCCCCGCGTCCACCCCGGCAGGCGCGCCACTTCATCAAAGCGATCCCCACGCAACACGCTGACCGCGCCGTACCCGCTGTCATCGACCCAGACATCGGCGCCGATGAAGCGCGGGGAGTGCGGCCGGGTCAGTCCCCTGGCGACCGGTTCCCGAGTCTGCCCGGAAAAGAGTACACCACGTCTATCGACCGGCCAGTTGCGGTGGCCCGGTTTTCGCGCGGTGATGCGATCCGCGGAGGCCGTGAAGAAGCTCGCCTCCAGACTCGCGCCCGCGGCGATGCCGTTCAGTTGCAGATGGTTCCGCGTCAAGTCCGGTACGCCATCCCGCTCGATGCAGCGCGGCCACCAGACCGGCCGCGGCGCGCCCGCGCCATCGAGGCGGGCGACGGCGTTCATCCCCACCGCGTTGCCGTGCAGGACACCGCCAACGACCGCCAGATCGTGGAGATACGTGCTGCCGGGGAACACACGCGATGAGACCGGCACCAGGGGCCGGGCATCGAGACGCGCCGCCGGGAGCTCGCCACGGGGCAGCAGCCCCGCCGCGGGGCAAAAGGTAAAGATCTGATTCGGATTCCGCGTGCTGGCCGCGTACACCTCGCCCCGGTCCGGGGCGACGGCGAGCCCGGAGGGGTGCGGCAGCGGCAGGAACGAGACGCGCGGTCTCCCCCGCTCGACGCGCAAGGCGAGCAGCAGGTGCTCGTACTCTCGGCTCACCAGCAGAGTCGTGCCGGTCTCCTCCAGCACGTCCCACCAGCGGCCCCGGACCCGCCAGGCCAGTAGGCGTGGCTCGACGGTCCCGCCATCCGGCCACACGGCAAGCGCGGCGGCCGGATCGCGCCACGCTTGGTGATGTGCCTTCCCGAACGCCTCCCGCTGGCTCACCGCCCGAGCTGCCTGCGCAACTTCAACGCACCCACATATAAGCGCGCGGCCGATCGTAGCCGGGTGGTCGATGCGCCGCCGTGGCGCAGCGACGAGTAAATGGGTACTTCGATGATGCGGTAGCCGTTGCGCTGGCACACGGCCAGGAACTCGAGGTCGATCAGATCATCGTTCCGCGTTAGCCGCAGCAACGCGTCGAACGCGCGAGGGAAGACCTTCGGAGTGCCGTTGATGTCCCAGACCGGCAGATCGAACAGGGCGCGCGCCTCCAGGTTGTAGAGGAGCGACCCCGCCCGGCGGCGCTTGCCGGAGCGGATCTTGCGGTTCGCCTTGACAACCATGTCGGGCATGGCCAGCCCCACCCGCAGCAATAACCGCAAATCCTCGCCGCTGGTGCGTGCGGAGTTCGTGTAGCAGAGCAGATCGCCCGTCGCCTCAGCCAGGCCGTAGCGCACGGCATGCCCCCAGCCCGCGCCGGGGGCGCGCACCGCGCGTGTTTCGGGGTGCGTGGCGGCGAACGCCGCGCAGGCGTCGTCGGTGCCGTCGCGGGGGCCGTTGACGACCATCACGATCTCGAAGGGGACGCCGAGGGCGCCCAGCGCCGCAAGGTGCTCGTTCCCCACGTGGGCGATGTGATCTGCTTGTTTGTAGACGGGCAATACGACCGAGATGCGCGGCCCGCTCATGGGATCCCTATCGCGGCGACGGAGCGGCAAACTCCGGCGATGCACTCCGCCGACAAGCCGTGCCTGGCCAGCAGGAAGGCCGAACTCCCCGACACGCCGTCGGGCGAGCGGGTAACGGCCAGGCGGGTCAGACGGCAACGGGCGCCCGACTCCGCGATCACCTCGGCCACCAGCGAGCCGAGTCCTCCGGCCGCGACGTGGGCCTCCACGGTGACCACCGCGCGGTGATCGGAAACCGCGGCGAGCACATCCGAGAACGGTTCCGGCCGGATACAGGCGACGACCTGCACCTGGGCGGCGATGCCCTCGGCGGCGAGCGACTGCGCGGCGGCGACAGCCTCCGCGGCCACCGCGCCGGTGACGACGATCAAGAGATCGTCGCCCTCGCGCACGGTCTCGGCGCGGCCGATCCGGAAGCGGCCTTCGAGCCCGGGAACCACCACCCGGTCGTCCTTGCCGATACGGTAGTAGACGGGGGCGGGCAGATCCCACGTCGCTGCCAGCGCCGTGGCCGTCTGGGCGGCGTCGGCAGGGGCGACGATCTGCATGCCGGGCAGGGCGCGCATCACGGCGAGGTCTTCGAGGGCGTGGTGGGTCGGCCCGGCGCTGCCGTAGTCGAACCCGGCTCCCACGCCGACGATCCGCACCGGCCACCCGTGCAGCGCCGGCCCGTTGCGGATGAACTCGTAGGGCCGCAGCGTGGCGAACGGGGCGATGGAATAGACAAACGGCACGAACCCGGCCTCGGCCAGACCGCTGGCCAGCCCGACCATGTTCTGCTCGGCCACGCCGACGTTGAAGAAGCGATCGGGGAAGCGCTCCACGAACGGCTCGACGGCCATGAAGCCGAGATCCCCGGTCAGCAGCGCGATGCGGGGATCGTCCGTGGCGAGGTCGACCAGGGTGCGCAGGAACGCGGCCCTCATCGGCGGCCCCCCAGGTCTTGCAGGGCTTGTCCGTACTCCGCGTCGCTCATGGGCAGGTAGTGCCAGCGCACTTGGTGCTCCATGTACGAGACGCCCTTGCCGGAGACCGTGCGCGCGATGACCACACGCGGCGCGGAGGCGTGGTCGCCGTCTGCCGTCATCGCCGCGACGAGCGCCTCGACATCGTGCCCGTCGACCTCGATCACGCGCCAGCCGAACGCCTGCCAACGGTCGGCCATCGGCGAGAGATCCAGCACCTCGGCCGTGGGTCCGAGCGCCTGCTGCCCGTTGAGGTCGATGATCGCCGTGAGGTTGGCGAGCCGGTGGTGGGCCGCGAACATCGCCGCTTCCCAGACGGCGCCCTCATTGCACTCCGCGTCGCTGATCAGCACGTAGACGTGGCGCACCGAGCCCTGCATGCGCGCGGCCAAAGCGGCTCCCACGCCAAACGATAACCCTTGACCGAGCGAGCCGGTGGAAAAATCGACACCGACGAGCGCGTGCTCCGGATGAACCCCCAGCAGGGAGTTGTCGGCACAATAGGTTGCCAACTCCTCTCGCGTCAGCCAGCCTCGCAGGTGCAGCACCGCGTAGAGCGCCAGCGCGGCATGACCCTTTGCCAGCAGAAAGCGGTCCCGCTCAGGGTCGTCGGGACGGGGGATGCGCAGGACGCGCCCGTACACCGCGGCCAGGATGTCGGCCACCGAGAGGGCGGACCCGATGTGGCCGACGTTCGCCCGCTTCGACTCCTCGAGCACCAAGCGGCGAATCTCGGTGGGATCGATGGTCGGCGGTGCAGGCGAATCGTTCATCAGGGACACTGTCGCACACCGGACCGAGGAATCTCAAGGCGGGATCCCCTGCGAAATCGCCCGCGTCTATGCTTGCTCACGGTGCGTGCCACGCGAACCCGGTGGGGCGATGCCCGAAGCCGCCCGACCGCCAGCGAGCACGCGACGAGGGGGTTCCCGATTGGTTGCCTCGGATGGACATACGATGCGGCGCTCCGCCATCGCGCTCGGGGGAGCCCTGGTGATCGCGGCCATTCCCGTGGCGTTCATCGCCGCCACCTGGTATCCCCCCGAGCCACCGCCCCGCGGCGAACAGCCGGCCATCGAGGACGATGCAGCAACACCCGAGCTGACCCGGGAAGAACGGCGCAACCGTCGCCAGGACGAGGCGGGGGAGGAGCGTACCCCGCGCCAGGACCGCGACAGGGAGCGGGATGCCGCGCCGAGCGACGCTACGCCGTTTCCCTGAACGAGATTTCATGGCATGACAAAGACGCTTCTCTTTTACCCCAGCCCGTGCCTCGGCCGTGGAACGATCGTCGCACGTCACGAACACGTCGAGCCGATGCACCCCCGCAACTGATTGAGCTTGTCGGCCAGAGGTGCCGCGGTCGCCTCGTCCCCCGGCAGCAGGTTGTCCAGCTCGTAGGGGTCGACCTCATAATCGTAGAGTTCGCGGCCCCCCTTGTTGTATTCAACATACAGGTGACTGGCCGTGCGCACTGCCTGGTAACTGTCGTTGCCGCCAAAGCCTTCCAGCAGGACCGCGTCGCGATCAAAGGTGCCGGCCAGGGAGACGCCATCGGGGTTGAGCAAGTTGGCTCCCGCGAGATCCACAATCGTCGGCGCGATGTCGATGTTGGCCGCCACGCGTTCGTCGGTCTCCGCCGCAAACGCGGATCCCCGCACCGCCATGCGTACCTGCGTCGATTCTCGATACGCCAGCCCTTTTTGCAGCAGGCGGTGGCTGCCCATCATGAACCCGTTGTCCGAGAGGACGAAGATGTACGTGTTCTCCAGCCGCCCCACTTCGGCGAGCGTGCCCACGATGCGCTCGACGGCCTCATCCACGGAAACGAGGGACTCGAGCCGCTTCCGTTCGAGATTGTCCAGCTTGCCGAGCCCGATGCCCTTGCCCACGCGGACGTTCGCCGGCTTGTCGCTGACGTCGGCCTCGTTGACGTCCGGCGAGCGCTCCCGTTGCGCATCACCGAACGTGCCGCGATGGCGGCGCGCGGGGACCGAGGGGCCATGTGGAGCTTTTGGCGTAAAGAGCAGGAACAGCGGCGACTCGTCTGGCGTGGTGCGGATGAACTCCACGGCGCGGTCGGCGATGAGGTCAGTGGAGTACTGACTCTTTTTCTTGAAGGCCCGCGGCTTGCCGTTGTCGTTCATCAGCGGGCGGTAGTACGCCAGCTCGGACGAGGCCAGCCAGCGATCCCAGGCGCCCGGGATGCCACCCTTTTCCGACATCCCGTTCATGAACTTGCCGAACAGCCCCGTCCGATACCCGACCGCCTTGAGCGCGTTCGGGAGCGAGCGCTCCGCCAGGTTGCGTTGCTTGAACTGGGCCGTCCCGCCGTTTTTTCCGGAGTTGCGGGTGACGCCGTGGTTGTGCGCATACAGCCCGGTCAGGATCGAGGCGCGTGACGGCGAGCAGACCGCCGTGGTGAGGAAGAAGTTGGGAAAGACCGTGCCTTGGTCATTGATAAGCTCTTGTGTTTTGCGTAGTGCCTGCCAGTCGGAATCGCGCATGTCGTCGGTGACGACGACGACAAAATTGGGGCGGTCGACACCCTGGTCCACTCCCTCTGCTGCCACGTCGGTCTGGTTCTGGCTCGTGTCGCCCGAGGGGACAAACGGGTAGGCCCTGGCTCCCAGGACGCTCATCGCTGTCCTCTCCTGGTAGCGTCGCGATAGTGGTCCAATCGAAACCTGCCCACGTTGCCGGGCATGAGACGCGGACCGGTGTCAAGCGCCACCATCCACCTCCTGACACGGTGCTGGCCCCTCGATGCCGCATGCGGCCAACGCTTCTAACTGTTCTGCCAGAGCAGCGATGAGCGGCGATGGCGCACCATCGATGATGTTGTCGAGTTGGTAAGGATCCGCGTCGAGATCGTACAGCTCGACGGCGCCTGATGCGTACTCGACGTAGGCGTGCGGACCCGACCGCAGCACGACGAACCCGCCACCCGCGCCGTCTTCCAGCTCGGCGATGACCGCCTCGCGCCACCCCGGCGCGGACCCGCCGTCGAGGAACGGGACGAGCGATCGCCCATCGACAAAGTCTGGCGCGGAGATCCCCGCCAACTCGGCGAACGTGGGGCCGAGATCGACAATCGACGCCCGTGCGTCGGTCTCGGCGCCGGCGGGCACGCCAGGCCCGAGTACGAACAGGGGAGACTGGATGACCTCTTCGAACGGCGTTTGCTTCTTTTCGGGAATGCGGTGTTCCCCCTGGTGGTGGCCGTTGTCGGACAGGAAGAAGAGGTAGGTGTTGTCCAACCGATTCGTTGATTCGAGCGTCTCCAGGACATCGGCGACCATATCTTCGACAGCGAACATCGAGCGCAATCGCTTCACATAGAAGCTGTCGATCTCCTTGATCCGCTTGCCGCTGATGGCGTCGCGGTTCCGCCACACGCTGGACTTGTCGCTCATATCGGCTTCATTGAACGAGGGTGTCCGCGGAGCCTGCTTGCGCTCGACCAGCGCCTTCTTGTGGCGTTTCGCTGGAGTGGCCGGTTCGTGCGGTGCGGCGGGAGAGAGAAAGAGGAAGAGCGGCGTGTCATCCGCGGTGTCGTTGATAAACGCCGCAGCCTGTCGCGACAGGACATCAGTCTGGTACTGACGCGCCTTCGGCTTCTTCTTTCCGTAGTGGCGCACCTTGCCCTGATCGCTGATGGTGTAGGAGGTGTACTTGCCTCCCCCGGCGTGCACGAACCAACGGTCCCATCCAAGCGGGACACGACGCGGGGTCTTTTCGTAGTCGTTGAGGTACTTGCCGATGAGCGCGGTGCGATACCCGGCATCCTGCAGCCAGGTGGCGATGGTCGACGCTTCGTTGCCGCCATTGCGGAAGGCGCTATATCCCCCGTTTGGCGGCCCGTTCTTCAGCACGCCGGTGTTGTGCGGGTACTGTGCCCGCAGAAACGAGGCCCGGGCCGGACAGCAGACGGGTTGCGTGTAGAACGAGGTGAAGCTCAGCCCCCGCTCCGGGACGAGCGACCACAGGCGCGGCAGGTCGTCGACCATGCGCGCTTCCATGTCGTCGACCATGATGACGACGATGTTTGGTTGCGTGGTGGCCGCCTCCGCAGGGCGCGCGATCCCGAGCGGCAGCGTCTGGGCCAGCAGCACCAGAAAAACGGCCGCGATGGCCCCTGTTCGCACCGATGAACCTTCCCCTTGTTCCCTGTCACCACAGATGTGGAAGCCACACTGTACCAGCAGCGGGCGGTCAAGGCAACCATTATGTGAAGGGATGACTGAAAACTGATTCATGGCGCCGCACCTTGCCGTGGAGCACCGGGCGCCTGGGTCGATTGCATTCGCGCCATCGGGGTTCTATGCTGCGCTCGGCAAACAATCCGCGCAGATCTTCGTCCTCCGATCCGAGTCCGGGCCGCGCAGTCGGCTCATCATCGTTGTTGTCCGCGAGGAGACCAGCGCATGGATGGCGACCGCTTCGATGCCCTCACCCGACTACTCGACCGCGAGACGTCCCGCCGCGGCGCGACGATCACGGGGACGATCCTCACCGGTGCTGGACTCGCCAGTTTCCGATCTGGCTCCACCGGAGCCAAGGGGAAGAAAAAGATGAAGAAAAAGTGCAAGCCGCAATGCATCGCGCCGCAGGCCAAATGCACGAACAAGTGCCACAAGTGCTGCCCCGACTCCCAAGGCAACCCGCGCTTCTGCGAGCTCGTCGCCGTCTGCCCCGAATCGGCCGACGGCAAGTACTGCTGCGGCAAGGAGGGGACGGAATGCACGCAGGACTGCGACTGCTGCGGTGATCTGGTGTGCCCCAGCGGCGCCTGCTGCGTGTCGTTCGGGACGGCCTGCACCGGCGAGACGCAGTGCTGCGGAGGCTGCGAATCTGGTTCTTGCTGCTCCAACGCCGGCGGGGAATGCGAGGGAGACGACGACTGCTGCGGGACCCTGACGTGCGTGGGCGAAAATTCTGGGGTTTCTCTGGGATCGTGCCAAGAAGAGTAGATCCGCGATCCGACTTCAGCACGTGTGGCTCTCGCCTCCGATCCGGCTTTGCGGGGCAGGTTGGGTTGCCATGCGGATAGAGCTAGAAATAGTGCTTGGCCGGGTCGCTTGGACATGTGCCTTCTTGATGCTGCTCGGACCTGTAGCCGACCGGACGATGTGGTTGAGCAGGAACGGCAGCGTCAATATGGTCGATGCCGCCGCGTACAACATGGCGACGCTGCTGTCCGGGATCGTCGCGCTTGGCGCCCTTGTTTTCGCGGACTGGGCGCGTCCCCGTGTGGTCCCGATGCTGCTTGGCGTGGCCGGCGCCATCGCCGCCTTCGGGCTAACGGCGTTCGTCTCAGGGATTTTCGTGCTGGCTCGTTTGCAAGAAGAGGTGTGGTTCTACGGCGCTGGAAGCTACGCGGGGGATCCGGGTAGGAAACAGACGATAGTCCCGGCCGATGGTCCCTACTTCTTCGCGATCGCGGCGCTCGTTGGGGCGATAGCGACTCTGGGTCTGGCGATCATCTGGCTGCGGCAACCGCGAGGGACGCGGGTGCTTCCCAAGAGTTCGTCGCCGCACGCGCCATTCACGGCTGTCCGGTAAGGGAGTCCGCATGCGAACCGGGACGGAGGAGGCCCTACGCTGGGTCGCCTTCGGGTGTGGCGTCTTCTTGCTGTTTGGACCGCTCGGGGGCCGCACGATGTGGGTAGGCCGGCACCAAATCAACACCGATGCCGCGGTGTACAACGTCGCGGCGCTTCTCTCCGGAATCGTCGCACTCACTGCCCTCGCAGTCGCGTTCTGTGCCCGTCCGAGTTTGGTCCTTCCGGAGTTCGGCGCGCTCGTGGCAATCGCTGCCTTCGGCCTCACCGCGTACGTCTCCGGGGTGTACGTGTGGGCCCGCATGCAGGGGCAGGTGTGGGTCTACGCAGGCTGGAGCATCTCCGAGGGCATGGGCAGAAAATGGACGGTCTATCCGGCCTGGGGACCACCCTTCTTCGCCCTCGCCGCCTACATCGGCGCCGTGGCGACACTCGCCCTGGCAGTTGCGTGGCTGCGTCAGCCGAAAACCGTATAGCCAGCGTCTTGCTGTTGAGACTCGGCACGGCAAACGTAGCTTGACTCACCCCCTCTCATCTGTCACCCTCTCCCCATCCCGCCACAGTCAGGATCACTCGCGACAGGATCGAGCGCGCCGCGGCATGAGTGTTCTCGCTCCCGAATCAACGTTGCAGGCCAGGACCCAGGCCCGAGTCTGGCCGGGCAGCCCCGGCGCCTCTCGGCGCGCATCCGGACGCGGACGGGGTCAACTTCGCCCTCCTCTCCGAGCACGCGACGCGTGTCGAGGTGTGCCTCTTCGACCGCCCGGACGATCCGTACGAGGCCGAGCGCATCGCGTTGCCGGAGCGCACCGGGCACGTCTGGCACGGCTACGTCCCCGGGCTGGGCGCCGGGCCAGGTCTATGGCTTCCGCGTCTACGGCCCCTACCGGCCGGAGATCGGGCTGCGCTTCAACCACACCAAACTGCTGATCGACCCGTACGCCCGCGCCATCCATGGCCGCCTCGACTATTCCGGTCCCATCTACGGCTATGACCACGCCGCCTCACCCCGCGACGATTCCCGGCGCAGCCCGCGCGACGACGCGCCGTTCGTGCCGCGCTCGGTGGTGGTCGATTCCGCCTTCGACTGGGGCGAGGATGCGCCGCCCCGCGTCCCCTGGGGCGAGACGGTCATCTACGAGACGCACGTCAAGGGGTTCAGCCGCCTGGCGCCGCGGGTCGCGCCGGAGCTGCGCGGGACATACCTCGGGCTGGCCCACCCGGCCTCCATCGACTACCTGCGCGAGCTGGGTGTCACCGCGGTCGAGTTGCTGCCGGTGCACGCCTGGCTCGACGAGGTGGCGGTCGTGGCGCGGGGGCTGACCAACTACTGGGGCTACAACTCGATCGCCTTTTTCGCCCCCGATGCCCGCTACGCCGTGGCCGGCTCGCTGGGGCAGCAGGTCGACCGAGTTCAAGCAGATGGTCAAAGCCCTGCACGCGGCCGGTATCGAGGTCATCCTCGACGTGGTCTACAACCACACCGCCGAGGGCAACCACTTGGGGCCGACGCTGTCGTTCCGCGGTATCGACAACCCGGTCTACTACCGGCTGGTCCACGGCGACCCCCGCCTCTACGTCGATGTCACCGGCACCGGCAACACGGTGAATGTGCGCAACCCGAACACGTTGCGGCTGGTGATGGACTCGCTGCGCTACTGGGTGCAGGAGATGCGCGTCGACGGCTTCCGCTTCGACCTGGCCCCGGCCCTGGCGCGCGAGGTCTTCGACGTCGACCGCGAGGGGTCCTTCTTCGACGCCGTCCACCAGGATCCGGTGCTGGCCGGGGTGAAGCTGATCGCCGAGCCGTGGGACATCGGCGAGAACGGCTACCACGTCGGCCGCTTCCCCACCGGCTGGTCGGAGTGGAACGGCAAGTATCGCGACGGGGTGCGCCACTTCTGGCGCGGCGATCCCGGCTGGGTCGCCGACCTTGGCTACCGCCTCACCGGCTCTTCCGATCTGTACAAGGCGGATGGGCGGCAACCCTTCGCCAGCGTCAATTTCGTCACCGCCCACGACGGGTTCACCCTGACCGATCTGGTCTCCTACGATCGCAAGCACAACTGGGCCAATGGCGAAGAGAACCGCGACGGCACGGACGACAACATCTCCGCGAACTACGGCCACGAGGGCCCGACGACCGACCCGGAGATTCTCGAGGTCCGCGCCCGGCAACGCCGCAATCTTCTCGCCACCCTCTTCCTCTCGCAGGGCACCCCGATGCTGCTGGGCGGCGACGAGATCGGGCGCACGCAGCGTGGCAACAACAACGCCTTCTGCCAGGACACCGACCTCAGCTGGTACGACTGGGCGCTCGACGAGACCGACGAGGAGTTGCTCGCCTTCGTGCAACGGCTGATCCGCATCCGCGCCGAGCAGCCGGTTTTGCGCCGTCGCCGCTTCCTGCACGGCAGCCGCCTGCGCGCCATCGGGGCCAGAGACATCGCCTGGCTGCGCCCGGGCGGAGGAGAGATGACCGCCGCCGACTGGCACGACGAACGCCTGCACGCGCTGGGGTGCGTGCTGCACGGCAACGCCATCGAGGAGCCCGGTCCCCACGGCGAGAAGATCGTCGGCGATACGCTGGCCATCCTGCTCAACGCCGGCACATCGGCGGTGGAGTTCGACCTGGCCCGCCACGCCGACCACGCCCCGGCGAGCTGGGAGACCCTGCTCGACACGATGCAGCCGCCGGATGGTGGGGGCGCGGTGTACGGGCCGCTGGAGATGATGCGGGTGCCGGAGCGGACGCTGCTGTTGTTGCGGGAACTGGCGGCGGGTGAGTGAACCTTACCCCAACCCCGCGAACGGCCCTCACCCCAACCCCTCTCCCATTGCGATGGGAGAGGGGCTCGCGACGCCGAAACGAGCGGCAATCTGGCCATACCTCGATCGCCGCGGCCAGGTCCATTCGTTCAACAACGTACCCCCAATCACATCACGCCATGCGAGAATGAGAAGCCATGAGCAAACCTGCCATTCGCTACGAGTCGACCCAAGAGCCCCTCAACGACGAGGAGCGCGAATTGATGGACCCGGACAATTGGGATTGGGAAAACGCATACGAGATCGAGCCGAGTCCTGACCCAGGGTTGATCTTCGAGGTTCGACTTTCCGGGGACGATCTCAAACACGTCGAGCGGGCAGCGATTGCGGAAGGCATGACTGTCACCGCGTATTTGCGCTACGCGGCGCTGCGCAGCGCCCTTCAGCACACTTTGAACTGAACGCTGGTCAGGGTCGAGCATCGGACGGAAGGCGTGGCCATGGAACCCGATCTCGGTATCGTGCGTCCCTCCGAGGAGCACACGTTCCTGCGCTGTCCGGAGGGGACGATCGACGATCTGCGCCCCGGGATGACGGCCGTCGTCGGGGTGCCGTTCGACGCGACCAAGATCACGCGGCCGGGGGCGAAGGACGGGCCCAACGCCATCCGCCAGAGTGCAGCCGCCTCCGCCCCCCGGTTCAAAAGCGATGGTCTCGTCGATCTGGAGCGGGACGTGCGCATCATCCTCCACGAGCCATCACCCATCGTCGACCTGGGCAACCTCGTGCTGGCCCCGACCGATGTCGAGGCCATGATCGAGCGGGTGAGCGCCACGGTGGCGGGGATCGTGCGCCGCGAGGCCTTTCCGGTGGTGCTCGGCGGGGACCACTTCGTGGCCTACCCCTCGACACGCGGGTTCGCGATGGCCATGCGCGAGCAGAACCCGGATATCCGGCTCGGGTACGTCCACGTCGACCAGCACCTCGATCTCAACGACCACGCGCCCTACTGGGGCAAGCACCACAGCGGTACGCCCGCGCGCCGCATCACCGAGATCCCCGGCATCGAGACGACGCGGATGGTCTTCCTCGGTATCAACGGACCGCAACCGACCGACAACGCCGAATTCGTGCGCGACTCGGACGTCACCGTCATCCCGCTCTCGCAGGTGCGCCGCGAGGGGGTGCCGGCCGCCATGGAGCGGGTGCGCCAGGTGCTGCGGGACTGCGACACTGTCTACGTCTCGCTCGACATCGACGCGCTGGATCGCAGCTTCGCGCCGGGGACCGGCAACACCGCCACCATCGGCGGGCTCTTTCCTATGGAATTGTTGGAGATTGCGGCGGCGCTGCGCGAGCTGCCGCTGGGCGCGGTCGATCTGGCGGAGGTGGCGCCGAACTGGGATCCGACCGGGCGCACGCCGGCCATCGGCGCGGCCGTGCTGTTCGCGATCCTGGAGCCACGGCTCTTCGCGGTGGAGCCGTTCGGTCTGCGAGGGTGAGCCGGGCGCCGGGTGTCATACGGAATGCGGATGAATACCCCTGTCATTCCGGGCGCCCTCTGGGCGGTGGTTGGGGGGTGAGGGCGCGCCGCGCCAATGAGGAAGTGGTCTATCCGGCAAGTTCTTCTCGGTCCCGGCAGGCGGACGAACTGGTTCCGGCCGCCAAGTGGCGGCGTGAACCTCGCTTCCCCACCTCTTGCGTTCTTGCCGGATGGACCAGGAAGTCGACAACCGGAGTCCGTATTAGGCGCAAGGGCGTCTCGACACCACGGCCGAGGTGGTAACCGCCGAACAGATCCTGCACGCCATCGCGGCCTGACCCGGCCGCAACGAAGGATCACCCCAGAAACACCACGGCAACGGATTTGAACTCTCCTATGCGACGTGGCACAATCGCACAGGTGACCAGCAAACCCGCCGCAGACCAGCACCTGAGCGACCTCGTGCGGCTGCGCCGCGTTCGCGACCGCATCGACCGGGAGTACGCGGAGCCGCTGGATGTCGAGGCGCTGGCCCGCGGCGTGCACATGTCGGCCGGGCACCTCAGCCGCCAGTTCCGGCTCGCCTACGGCGAGTCGCCGTACAGCTACCTCATGACGCGGCGCATCGAGCGCGCGATGACGCTGCTGCGCCGCGGCGACCTCAGCGTCACCGAGGTCTGTTTCGAGGTCGGCTGCTCGTCGCTGGGCACCTTCAGCACGCGCTTCACGGAGTTGGTCGGAGTGCCGCCCAGCGTCTATCGGGACCAGGCAGCGCACGCGACGGAGGGGATCCCCCCCTGCGTGGCAAAAAAGGTGACGAGACCGATCAGGGTAAAAGCTCAGCGCTGAGGTTGGGCGCGGAGGCGGTGAGAAACTCGCCTACGGCCGCGTACGTGGACGTGATGTACATGGTGTGGTGGCGTCCTACCGGGTCATGCTCCCTCGGAATGACACCCCGTTGGCATGGCGCTCTTGACCGGCGGTCTGCTCACGCAGCCGTTGGAGCCTTGCGATCAACTCCTGGCGGCTGGCCCGGTTCAGAGCCAGCGCGGCGTCCGTTGCGCCTGCCGCTTCCATCTCATGACTTCTGAGCGGAAACTGGTCAGGAATCGAGAAGCGCCCGCCTCTCTTGTCCAGATAGACTGCGAACAGGTACTGAGTTCGCCCCGACGAAAAGGAGAACACAATGGACATCACCATTCGCCACAGCTTCCTCCCCCAAAACGACCCGGACGCCTCGCTCGCCTTCTACCGCGACGCCCTCGGCTTCGAGGTCCGCAACGACGTCGGATACGAAGGCATGCGCTGGATCACGGTCGGCCCCGCCGACCAGCCCAGCACGTCCATCGTCCTGCACCCGCCGTTCGCCGACCCCGGCATCACCGAGGACGAGCGCCGCACCGTCGGCGAGATGATGGCCAAGGGCACCTTCGCCTCCGTCGTGCTGGCCACCCCCGACCTCGACGGCGTCTTCGATCGGATCCAGGCCAGCGGCGCCGAGGTCGTCCAGGAGCCGATCGACCAGGATTACGGCGTGCGCGACTGCGCCTTCCGCGATCCCGCGGGAAACATGGTCCGCATCCAGGAGCACCGCCGAGACGATTAGCCTGTACAGGAGGAAACGATGAGCGCACAGAAGACCACCAAGAGCACCACCGCGAAGGACGAGACTGCCAAAGGATTCTCGGCCGAGGAACGGGCCGCGATGAAGGAGCGGGCCAAAGAGCTGAAGGCGGAAGCGCGCGCACAGAAAGATAAGGCGGCAGGGGAACGCGACGTGCTCGCGAAGATCGCCGAGATGCCGGAGCCGGATCGCGCCATGGCCGAGCGGATCCATGCGGTCGTCAAGGCCAGCGCGCCAGGCCTCTCGCCGAAAACCTGGTACGGGATGCCGGCGTACGCCAGGGACGGCAAGGTCGTCTGCTTTTTCACGCCTGCGTCGAAGTTCAAGGAGCGATACGCGACGTTCGGCTTCAACGCCGACGCGAACCTCGACGACGGCGCCATGTGGCCGACCTCCTTCGCGCTGACGGAACTGACGGCCGACGTGGAGGCAAGGATCGGCGCACTCGTGAAGAAAGCGGTGAGTTGAGGCCTCAGCTCGACTTGAGCCGTGCAGGCGACAGAGCAGAGGGTTGCGGTCAAGCATTCCACGATGGCGCGCGGGACTTCCACCATCTCCCCAGCGACCGGGGAGGTGGAAACCGCCTGGGGCTGCCAGGGGTCGCGCCGGACCAAGGCCAGCGCATCGGCGACAGGCGGCTGGCGCGTGCGATACCAGGCGGCGCGGAACGCCAGCGCCGCGTCGGGGCGGACCGCCCCGACGCCGATGGCGCGCGCCGGCCCCAGCGGCGCACCACCAGGAGCAACTGGCGCGCCCAGTCGGTCAGCGTCTTGTGGCGCTGGCCGCGCTCCCGGTGGTCCCGCGCGGCGGGGGCCAGCGCGGTCAAGACCGGCAGCACCCAGGTGCGCGCCGCCCAGGGGATGGGCACCACCAGCCGCAGGCAGCCCCCGCGCCGGGCGCTGGCCGTGACCTCGTGGCCGCGGCTGGCGCGCCCCGGATCGCGGTAGATGCCCGTGGCCACGATGCGCTGGCCGCGGGCATGAACGTCCGGTCGCCGCCGTTCCAGCGGCTCGTCGCTGCCGACCAGGAGCGGGCCCGGCGGCACGCCGGCGGCGACCAGCAGCGCCACCAGCCCCCGGCCCACGGCCAGCCCGGACCACGCGGCGCGGCGGAGCCCGCGAGGCTAGCGGTGAAACGGCCGCCCCGGGGCGCGGCCGGTCACCCGCAGCGCGGCGGCCACGGTGCGCTGCACCGGGGCCAGGATCGCCCCACCAGCAGCCCCGGCGCGGGGCGCCAGACGTGGGACGAGCACCGCGGCGCACCGCCCTGCACGGCGGCGCGCATCGCGGCCGGTCGGGTCGGCATCGGCGCGCCTCCTGTCAGCGTGGCGCCGCGCGGACCCTCCCGCCCTCCCGCGCAAAGAGCTCAAGTCGAGCTGCGAGGCTGACGTGGTCGGGTTTCTGCGCGTTTTTCAAGCTGCCGCTCCCTTCTGAAGACGAGACCCGAGAATCCAGCCCTCTTGCTCAACGACGTTCCGGAGTTGGTCATCCGCGAGTCCCGCCGGTCTGCCGAACAACGGCAACAAGCGATCACTCAAGTCGAGCTCGGCGAGCCATTCAACCATGGCCCGAACGCCGGCCTGATCCTTGATGGGAAGCGAGGTATCGAACCTGTGCCTGACGACGCCGGGCCAGATTTCCGCGTGGAGGACGAACGGCGTTCCCGGCGAAACAGCTTCCAGATTGAACCCCGTTTCAAATGGCCAGACGCGGCTCATCTGCTCGAGTTCCGGATCATCGCGGAGCCTCGTGACAGCGGGAATGCCGACCAGGGTTTGACTGCCGACGGCGCCCGCTCCGAAGAGTTGCCATGCCGACAGCACCCCGCTCGGGAGACGTTCGGTTTCGCGAAGCCGCTCCAACTCCAGACCCGAGCCGGTTTCGTACGAGAATTTCGGGCTCTTCGGACGCAAGCCAGGAAACTCCGATCCGACGGGACAACCCCAAAAGGGACCGAGCGTCTCGCCACGGCAACTCAGATTCAGGTCGCCCGCGACTTGGAAGCGGTTGCTCCGACCATCCGGCCGATCTTCGATGCGGCGGACGAGCTCATCCCACACCAGCCGCCAAGGCGGGCCTGCACCCTCGAAGCCGCAGGCGGTCTCGAACCCCGCCGGATACCCGTAGGCGAAATCGAATCCCAGGAAGACCCGCCGCCCGTGGCGGACGTACTCCGTCAATCGTGCGCGGAGGTGCTCCCGGCATGCCAACCGGGTCCGAAAGTACCGTTCCGACGAGCTCGTGATGCCAAGGTCGTCTTGGGTCAGCCTCTCGCCCACCCAGATTGCATCGCGAGTCGGCACCGCAGGCGAACGCGACCCCCGAGCGCTCCAGTCGATCGCCAGGTAGGCGTCAAACAGCGGCATCGCCCGCCGACTCCTCTTCGACGCGCCCTTCCGCCCACGCGACGACCGCCTCGGCGATCGCCACGGCCCGTCGGTGCTCCTCGGTCGTGACCGGTTCGATAACGCCCGGCTACCGCGTGGCGACCGCAAAATGGGTCAGATCGGTCGCGTCCGCGATGGCCGGGGGAATCGCCTCGCCGCTCTGCCCGAGGAGGGTCAACAGACGGGCCAGGTCGTGGACGGGTGGAAAGTCGGCGCCGCGCGCGATCAGGACCGCCTTCATCGCCTTCTCCGCCACCTGCTGGGCGTCGAAGCACAGGTCGGACGAGCGCCCGGTCGTTCGCCTCGACCCGGGTCATGAGCAACTCGAGCATGGCGTAGTTGGTGAGCAGGATATCCGGCGGGCTGGCGGCGATCCGCTCCCGTTCTTCCTGGGACTCCTGGCCGGTATAGCGCTCGAACGTTACCGGCCCTCGCCCGCCCGAATAGCCGGCCTTCAGGAACTTCTCCAGTTCCTCCATCTGGAAGTTTGCCAGCGCGTTCATCGGGTAGACGACGATGGCCTTGACGCGGCCTGACGCGGGATTGGAAAGCGCGTCGTCCACGATCGGCACGAAGTACGCCAGGCTCTTCCCTGACCCGGTCCCGGTCGTCAGCACGTACGAGGCGCCGGTGCGGGCGATTCGGACGGCCTCCTCCTGGTGCCGGTGGAGCCGCAGTGGGTCGCCCTCGGGGAAGGTCTCCTTGCGCCGGCGAAAAACCCGCGACGTTTCGGGGTGCAGAACGCGTTCCGCAACCAACTCGTCGATCGTGTCGCCCGGCTCGAAGGCGGGGTTCAGCTGCACGAGTGCTTCCGGCCAGAGGTGCCCCCCCCGCCAGCCGATCCTCGACGTACCCCTTGATGTGCGGATCGGCGATGGTCAGGAAGGAGTGGACGTAGTCGGCGTAGCCGTCAACTACCTCGTCGCGAAGCCGGAATACGTCCAAGAACGGCTCCCATCCCGGGGCCGGCCTTCGACTCGCGATCGGCCGGCATCCTCGGGCGCACGCCCTAAGGGGGTTGAAGGTGAGAACATTACGGCCCGCTCCTTGGCCGCGTCCTCGTCGGTGTTGCCGACGATGACCTGCAGCCCGTTGGCGTTGGCCACGTCCTCGACCCCCCGCGCGACGGTGGTGTAGAAGCTGTTGACGATCTCGGGGACGAGCAGCGCCACCAGGCCAGAATGCCGCGTCTTGAGGCCCCGCGCCAGGCCGTTCGGGACGTAGCCCAGATCGTCGGCGGCCGCCAGGACCTGGTCCCGGCTGGCCGGGCTGACGTAGCCGCGCCCGGTGATGACGCGAGAAACCGTCGCCGTCGACACCCCGGCGCGGCGGGCAACATCCTGGATGGTCGCCACGAATCCTCCTTGTGAGAACGATTACACACTATCGGGGGGAACCTGGTTCGTCAAGTGCGCGGCGCACGAAGAACGGCTCTGCTCGCTTCCCGAAGGTGCAGTCGCCTCGGAAAGTACAATCGCGCGGGTCGGGCGGCGCTTGGCCGCCGGTCGAGCTGTGGATTGGGATCATGCGCTGGGCCGTTACGGCTTGGATAGTTCCTGGCCAGGCGACGAAGGTCTTTGGCGGCGTGCGAACCTCCGCCGTCCGGTGCACGAAGAACCGACGGCCAAAGAACGGATTCGCGCAGCCACCGTGCAGTCTGGGATCACGGAGTAGATTGAGATGTTGGGAATTGCCGGGAACACGGTGCTGATCACCGGCGGCAACCAGGGCATCGGCTGGGCAATCGCGGAGGCGTTCGCCGCCAACGGGGCGCGGGTGGTCGTCAACTACCCCGACGAGGACCGGTATCCGGAGCGCCTTGCGGAACTCGGTGCGGAAGCCTCGGCGATCGAGGCCGATGTCGGCAAACTGGCCGCCATCGAAGCGATGTTCGCCTCCCTCGACGAGCAGGGTATCGCCGTCGACGTCCTGGTCAACAACGCCGGGATCTTCCCGCGGGCCGATGTGCTCGACCTCGACGAGGCGACCTGGGACGCGGTCCACGACGTGAATCTGAAAGGCACGTTCTTCTGCGCGCAGCAGGCCGCGAGGCGGATGGTCACGCGGCGGTCGGGGACGATCATCAACCTGGCCTCCGTCTCGGCCGTGGAACCGGACGCGAACGGCGCGCACTATTGCGCCAGCAAGGCCGGGGTGGTGGGACTAACCAAATCGCTGGCGCTGGCGCTGGCCCCGCACGGGATCACCGTCAACGCCTTGGGGCCGGGCCTGACCGACACGGCGCAGCCGCGGTACGGCATGACCGAGCAAGAGATGGCCGACTACGTGCGGACGCGGATCCCGATGGGGCGCATCGCCCAACCGGAGGACATCGCCCGCGGAGCCCTCTTCCTGGCCAGCGACCTGGCGCGGTTCGTGACGGGGCAGACGATCTTCATCAACGGCGGATCGCTGATGATGCCGTAGTGGCTGGGGCTGGCGATTCGCGGGAGTATGGGAGCGGCAGGCATGGACAGGCTCAAGGGCAAGACGGCGCTGGTCATTGGGAGCCACACCGGGATTGGCCGCGAGGTCTGCCGGCTCTTCGCGCTGGAGGGCGCGGACGTCGCGGTCGGCGACTTCGGACGCGAGGACGATGGCCGCAGCCTGCTGGCCGAGCTCCAGGCCACCGGCCGGGACGCGTTCCCCGTGGCCGTCGACGTGCGCTCGGAGGAGCAGGTCAAAGCCGCCGTCGACGCCGCCATCGCGCGCTTCGGCCGCCTCGACATCCTGGTCAACAACGCCGGCGTCAGCGGGCATCAGGGACCGCTCACGGAGGAGACCGCCGACGAGTGGGCGCAGGTGATGGACGTCAACTTGCGCGGCGTGTTTTTCGGGATGAAGCACGCGCTGCCGCACATGGTCGAGCGCGGGTACGGCCGGGTGATCAACACCGCGTCGCAGCTCGCCCACAAGCCGTCGCCGTTCAACGCCTCGTACTGCGCCAGCAAGGCGGGCGTGGTGGCGCTGACAGTCTCGGCCGCGCACGAGGTCGGCGCTCACCGGGGTGACGGTCAACGCCGTCTGCCCGGGGCCGACCGAGACCCCCACTCTGGCAGACCTCGGGGGACGAGCGCTGGAAGGCGTGGAAGATTGACTCGTTGCCGATGAAGCGGCTGGGGCAGCCGGTCGAGATCGCCTGGGCGTACGTCTACCTGGCCTCGGACGAGGCGAGCTACTGCACCGGGCAGAGCATCTCGCCCAACGGCGGGGACGTGATGTGGTAGAAGGGCCGCCATGGATTCGGATCGGGGCGCCCTCGTGACGGGCGTGGACGCCTTCACGCGCGAGATCATCCGCAACAAGCTGATCGCCATCGCCGGCGAGATGGGCATCGTGCTGGCGCGGACCAGCATGAGCCCGATCGTCTACGAGGTGCTCGATTTCGCCTGCGGCATCACCGACGTCGAGGCCCGCGTCATCGCCCAGGACAACGGCCTCTGCCTCTTCACCGGCACGTTCAAGCCGCAGGTCGAGTCGGTCCTGAACCGCCACCCGCTGGAGTCGATGCGCCCCGGCGACGTCTACATGACGAACGGTCCCTACGGAGGAGGAACGCACACGGCCGACGTGGCGCTGGTGATGCCGATCTTTGCCGAGGAGCGCGTCATCGCCTTCGGCATCTCCGTCACGCACTGGACGGAGATCGGCGGCAAGGTGCTCGGCTCGCTCTCGCCCGACTCGACCGAGATCTTCCAGGAGGGGTTGCAGTTCCCGCAACTGCGGCTCTACCGGGAAGGCGAGCTCAACGAAGAACTGATCGCGCTGATCCGGGAGAACGTGCGGCTGCCGACGATGTCGCTCGGCGACCTCAGCGCGGGGGTGGCGGCGGTGCGCATCGCCGACGAGCGGCTGCGCGGCATCGTCGACCGGTACGGGCTCGACGCCGACGCTGGAGACGTTCGCCGCCATCCTCGCCCACGGGGAAGCGATCGCGCGCGCCGCGCTGGAGCGCATTCCCGCCGGGGTCTACGAGGCGGAGGAGACGATCGACGGCGACGGCATCACTGACGACCCGATCCCGGTCCGCGTGCGCGTCACGGTCACGCCGGACAGGCTGACCGCCGACTTCACCGGGCACCGCTCGCCCAGACGCGGGGACCGATCAACTGCGCGCGCGGGGCGCTGATGTCCGCCTGCAAGACGGTCTTCAAGGCGATCACCGCTCCCGAAGCGCCGTCGAACGAGGGGCTGTTCGCCCCGCTGGAGGTGATCGCGCCGGAGGGCACGGTCTTCACCGCCATCCGGCCGGCGCCGACCGGCTGGTACTTCGAGGCGTCCGCGTTCGCCACCGAGCTGATGTGGAAGGCGCTGGCGCCGGTCCTGCCGGAGCATCTTTCCGCCGGTTCGTACGTCTCCCTCTGCGCCTACTACATCGGCGGGGTGCGGCCCAACGGCGACTACTGGGTGCAGGCCACCCCGCAGGATGGCGGCTGGGGCGCCGGCCACGACATCGATGGCGAGAGCGGGCTGATCGCCACGACCGACGGCGACACGTACAACTACCCGGCGGAGGTCATCGAGCACGCCTTCCCGCTGGCGATGGAGCGCAACGCGCTGAACGTCGCGGCCGGCGGCGGGGAAGGCAGGCGGCGCGGCGGGTTCGGCACGATCCGCGAGTTCCGCATGCTCAACCCCGGCGGCGGGTTCCTGCTCGCCTCGCTGGGACGCTCGGTGCACGCCGCCCTGGGGCGTCGCCGGCGGGTCGCCCGGGACCACCAACTACTTCGAGGTCATGCGCGGCGACGGGGAGTCGATCCGGGGCGGCCGGGTCACGAACCTGCCGCTGGCGGCGGGCGATGTGGTGCGGGTGGTGACGGGGAACGGCGGCGGCTGGGGCGACCCGCGCGAGCGCGAGCGCGACCTGGTGCGCGCCGACCTGCGCGGACGGGTACATCAGCGCGGAGGTCGCCCGCGAGGTCTACGGACTCGACGACGACGAGCGGCCCTCGTGAGCGGCGGCTCCGCCCGCGGGTGGCGGTCGATATCGGGGGCACGTTCACCGACGTCGTCGCCTTCGACGAGGCGAGCGGCACGCGTCTGGGCGGCGAAGGCGTCGACGACACCCGGCAATTTCGCCGATGGCGTCATCGACGCGATCCACGCGGCGGAGATCGAGCCGGCGGACGGTGGCCGCGTTCGTCCACGGCACGACGGTGGTCATCAACGCCATCACCCAGCGGCGTGGGGTGAAGACCGCGCTGGTGACGACGGCGGGATTCCGCGACGTGCTGGAGATCGGCCGCGGCAACCGGCCGGACATGTACAACCTGAAGTTCCACAAGCCGCGTCCCCTTCGTGCCGCGCCGGCTTCGCTTCGAGGTGCGGGAGCGGGTCGGCGCGGACGGCGCGGTCTGGACGCCGCTGGAGACCGCCGATCTGGAGGCGGTCGCCGCGGCCTGCCAGCGAGAGGGGGTCGAGGCGATCGCGGTCTGCTTCCTCCATGCCTACGCCCACCCCGAGCACGAAGCGGCCGCCGCGGCCTTTCTGCGCGAGCGCCTGCCGGGGGTGCTGGTCACCGCGTCGTCGGAGATCACGCGGGAGTGGCGCGAGTTCGAGCGCAGCAGCACGGCGGTCCTCAACGCCTACGTGCAGCCGATCCTCGACGGCTACCTCGCCGACCTGGAACGCCGGCTGCGGGCGGAAGGCCTCGACCGCGCCCCTGTTCGCCATGCTCTCCAACGGCGGGACGGCGACGTTCGCGGCGGCGCGGCAGACGCCGATCGCGCTGGTCGAGTCGGGGCCGGTGGCCGGGGTCACGGGCGCCGCGCTGGTCGGGCAGACCATCGGCGACCCGAACATCATCGCGCTCGATATCGGCGGCACGACCGCCAAGTGCTCGCTGATCGAAGGACGGCGAGGTGAAGATCACGACGGACTACCGGCTGGAGGCCTCCGCCGCGCTCGCCGGGCTACCCGGTGAAAGTCCCCGGTGGTCGACATCGTCGAGATCGGCGCGGGTGGCGGCAGCATCGCCTGGTTCGATGCCGGCGGCGCGCTGCGCGTGGGGCCGCTCTCCGCGGGCGCCGATCCGGGCCCGGCCTGCTACGGGCGCGGCGGCACGGAACCGACCGTCACCGATGCGCTGCTGATCACCGGCGTGCTCGACCCGGACTACTTCCTCGGGGGGCAGCTTGCGGTCGACGTCGGGTCTGGCGCGGCAGGCGTACGAACGCGTCGCCGCAGCGGCTCGGCGTCTCGATCGAGGACGGCGGCCGCCGGCGTGATCCGGGTGGTCAACGAGCAGACGATCGACGCCCTGAAGCTGATCTCGGTGCGGCGGGG
Organism: uncultured Chloroflexia bacterium; assembly: GCA_963762985.1. Lineage (GTDB taxonomy): Bacteria > Chloroflexota > Chloroflexia > Thermomicrobiales > UBA6265 > JACCXM01. The sequence continues at coordinate 66,094 of CAVXMK010000012.1, read as the reverse complement.
GTACGACCCACGCGATTTCACGCTGGTCGCCTTTGGCGGCGGCGGGCCGACCCACGCGGCGGCGCTGCTGGCCGAGCTGGGCGTGCGGCGCATCGTGATCCCGCCGTTTCCGGGGACGTTCAGCGCGTGGGGCATGCTGCTGACCGAGCCGCGGGTCGACCGCATCCGCACGCGGGTGCTGCCCGCTGGAGCACGACCAGCAGCGAGGAGATCGAACGGCTCTTCGCGGAATCGGAGGCAGAGGCGCGTGGCCGCGCTGACCGCCCAGGGATTCGCCGCGGAGGGGACTCGCGGCTCCCCGGCGCGGTCTCGACATGCGCTATCGCGGGCAGGAGCACACGGTCGCGGTGCCGGTTCGAGCGGCGGTCCCTCGATCGCGAAGCGCTCGACCGCCCTGTTCCACGAGCGGCATCGCCAGCAATACACCTTTGCCCTGGAGGATACGCCGGTCGAGATCGTCAACTTCCGGGTTACGGCGACCGCGCCGATCTCGCGTCCGTGCGCTGGGAAGGACCGGACACGAGCGAACCCGGCGATCCACGAAAAGGCGTGCGCCCCGTCCGCTTCGCGGATCACGGGGCATGGTTCGGGTTTCGCGGTGCGAGAGACGCCCATCTTCGACCGCGACCGGCTGCCGCGCGGGTTCGCCGTCGACGGTCCCGCCATCGTCGAGGAACCGAGCACGACGACGGTGGTCCATCCCGGCCAGCGGCTGACCGTCGATGATGCCGAAACCTGATCATCACGGCCGTCGGGCGCGCACTGAGACACGATTGCCTGGCCCATGTGGCAGCTGGCAAACCTGGCGCGTGCTGCAAAACCGGACATCCAGCCCTCGCAGTCGCGGAGGCGCAGCGGGTCGCTGCGTACCCGTCGGAACGCGGATAACCCCCCGGGACCGGCCGTCAGCCGAGGAGCGCCGCGGCCAACTCGCGCCACTCGCGACGCGGGATGGCCGCCGGATCGGACGGCAGCACCTGGATGCAGACGTGGTCCGCGCCGGCCTCCAGATGGGCCTGCACCCTGCCGACGACATCATTCAGGCTGCCCCAGCCGACGAGCGCGTCAACGAGCCGGTCGCTGCCGCCGTGCGCAAAGTCCTCGTCGCTGTAGCCGAGGCGCCGCAAGTTGTTGGTGTAATTCTCCCGCGCGAGGTAGGGCACGGTGTGGCGGCGGGCAATCTCCCGCGCCCGCTCCGGGTCACGCTCCAGCACCACCGCCAGTTCCGGCGCCAGCAGCGGTCCCGGCCCCAGAATCTCCCGCGCCCGCCGGGTGTGCTCGACCGGCACGAAGTAGGGGTGGGCGCCGATGGCGCGGTCGCGGGCGAGCTCGAGCATCTTCGGCCCGAGCGCCGCCAGCACGCGCGGCTCCTCGGCCGCCCGCAGCGAGTCGTACGGCGCCGCATCCATGGCGTCGAGGTAGGCGCGCATCTCGGCGAGCGGCGGGCCATAGACGTGGCCGCGCGTCCCTTCGACGGTCGGGCGGTGGCTGATGCCGATGCCGAGCAGGAACCGACCCGGGAACGCCTCGCACAGCGTCCGCTGGCCGGCCGCCATGGCCATGGCGTCGCGGGCGTAGATGACGGCGATGCCCGTGGCGATGGGGATCCGTTGCGTCGCCCCCAGGAGGAGCCCCGCCTGAACGAGCGGCTCCCGCCCGTGAAACTCGTGGAACCACAGGGCGCCGTAGCCCAGTTCGTCGAGCTCGGCCGCGGCCTCAGCGGCCGCCGCCCACGGCTGGTGGTCGAACTGGGCGGTCTAGATGCCGATCCGTCCGATATCCATAGCGGCCTCCCAGTCGCGACTCATTCTTGAAACCGGTTCTTCGTTGCCCTACACCATCCGGGCGAGCCTTTGTCATATTGACACCACCTACTGAACTCCGTACAGTAGGTCGAACGGGATGTAAACGATTGCGCGGGAGGGTCTGCTCGGTGCGGCTCCGTTCCGTCGTTGGGTCGGTACATTCCCCGGCGTGCGCTGTTCGGGCCGTTTCGCCCACGCGAGCCGGAGGTGACCAGTCGGGCAGGACACCGGGACGCCGGTCGCGGACCACGCCGGCGTCTTGGCGTACGCGGGGAGCGATGATGCCCATCGGCGCCGTGGCCAGAGAGGTCGGGGTGAGCCCGTCGACGCTGCGCACCTGGGAAACCGCGGGGCTCACGTTCGCCGTGCGCGATGCCCGGGGGCGGCGCTGGTACACGGCGGCGGAGGCGGAGCGGGTGCGCGAGGTCCGGCGGTTGCGCGACGAAGAGCGGCTCTCGCTGCGCGACATCCACCACCGGCTGGTCGAGCGCGACGGGATACGCCAGGACCGGTGTCGCCACACCAATCGCCGAGCACCGCGTCGCCCAGCGGCTGAAGAGCATGCGCAACCAGCTCGGGCTGACGGTGCGCCAGGTCGCGGAGCGGACCGGGCTCTCCGCCTCCTACGTCAGCTCGGTCGAGAACGGCTACACCCGGCCATCGGTGGCGGGTCTGCTGAAGCTCTCCCAGGCGTATGGCTCCAACATCCTTTCCTTCTACGGCACGTCCCCGGAGCCGCGGCGGCGGCTGGTGCGCGACGGCGAAGCCGAGGTGATCGCCATGGGGGATCCCGGCGTCGGCGTCGCGCTGTTGACTCCGCACGACGGCGCGATCGAATTGCACCGGTTCGAACTGGCCCCGGGCGCCAGCAGCGGCGGCTCCTACCAGCACGAGGGCGACGAGTTCTGGTACGTCCTGGCAGGCACGCTGGGCGTCTGGGTCGGCGAGGAGTTCTTTCGACTGGAGCCGGGCGACTGCCTCTCCTTCGCCAGCACCGACGAACACCGGTTCGCGAACCTGGCGAACGGGGTGACGACCTTTCTCGGCGCGAACACGCCTTCGACGTTCTAGGAGCGGGCCGCCGGCAGCAATCGGCCGCGCGGGAGGGACTGAGGGACTATGGACGGCTACGACGTCGAACTCCGGAACGCGACGAAGCGCTTTGGCGACGTCGTAGCCGTCGACGATGTCAGTCTCGCGGTAAAGACCGGCGAGTTCGTCTCGATCATCGGGCCCAGCGGCTGCGGCAAGACGACGACGATGCGCATGATCGCCGGACTGGACCAACCCGACTCCGGCGAGATCATCATCCGCGGCAAGCCGATGCAGGGGGTGCCCCCGTACGAGCGGAACGTGGCCCTCGTCTTCCAGAGTTTCGCCCTCTTCCCGCACCTGGACGTGCTGGGCAACGTCGAGTTCGGCCTGCGCATGCACGGGGTGGACAAGACATCGCGGCGCGAACGGGCGCGGCGCGCCCTGCGCACCGTTGGTCTGGAAGGCTTCGAGAAGCGGCGTATCGGGCAGCTCTCTGGCGGTCAGCGGCAGCGGGTGGCGCTGGCGCGGGCGCTGGTGGTAGAGCCGGCGCTGATCCTGCTGGACGAGCCGCTCGGGTCGCTCGACGCGCGGTTGCGCGTCGACATGCAGAGCGAGCTGAAGTCGCTCCAGCAGCAACTTGGGATCACCTTCATCCACGTCTCGCACAACCAGGGCGAAGCGCTGGCCATGGCCGACCGCATCGTGGTGATGAACGAGGGCCGCTTCGAGCAGGTCGATCCACCCGCTGATATCTACGGCTCGCCGCGCACGCGCTTCGTGGCGGAGTTCGTCGGCACGAACAACATTTTCGACGGCGACGTCGCCCGCGCCAGCGAGGATCGGCTGACGGTGAGCACGCCGACCGGCGATCTCGTGGTCGCGGCGAACGGCCATGCCGCGGGGCGGGGCCACCTCAGCTTCGTGGTGCGTGCCGATCGGTTGCGCTGGCTCGACGACGGCGCGCGGGCGGACAACGAACTGCAGGCGACCGTACTGGCCATTGAATATACGGGGAGCCTGAGCACTATCTCCCTTTCGCTTCCTTCCGGGGATCTGGTGAAGATGGAGCAGCACGAAAGCCTGCTCCGCCACCGCACCCCGCGCCACGGAGAGACGATGCGCGTCGGTTGGGACGCCGACGACGGTTTCGTCCTCCCTGAAGCCTAGGCCGCGATCGCGCGCGGAATGGTTCCGGGCGCGAAGCAGTGCATCGACGAGGAGGTTCCAGGCATGTCGAACCGCGCACGAGGCGGGCAGCGCATCCTCGGGAACCTGGCACGAGCCGCATCGACCGCCGCAAACTGATTCGCTCGGGACTCCAGGCGGGCGCCGCCCTCGGCGTGCCCGGTCTCGCCGGGCTCACCCTGGTCGGCGGTCCGGGCACGGCCCTGGCGCAGGAGGACCCGACGATCGACCCCAACGCCCCGGAGTGGGAGCCGTCGTTCGAACCGCGCTCCCCGCGCAAGTACCGCTGGGAACCCCTCGCCGAGGATGAAAGCGCCGTGCCAACGGGGTTGGAGGTGCGCACCATCGGTCTCGGCGTCTCGGTCCAGGACCGCTTCCTCAACGAGTTCGAGCGCCGCACGGGTCACTCGTCGTCGGGCAAGGTGACGACGCTGACGGCCATGATCACCGAGTGGTTGGCGGGCGGCGCCCAGAACTACGACACGAACGAGACGAACGCCAACCGCAATGCAGCGCTGTGGGACACCGGTCTGCTGCAACCGATCCCGGTCGACCAGGTCATCCCCTGGCAATACGCCCGCGATACCTACACCAGCGCCGAGGCGCTCGGCTACGACCCGGTCAGCGGCTACCCACTGACCGAGGTCTGGGTCGACCCGGAGAACCAGACCGAGTTCAAGCTGGTGCCTGCAGTTCTACAACTGCGACTCGATCGGCTACCGCTACGACCTGACCGAAGAGGACATCACGAGCTGGGGGGCGCTGCTCGACGAGAAGTACGCCGGCAAGGTGGCGATCCTCAATGACAGCCTGCTGACCCCCGGCTGGGTCGCCGGTTACCTGAAGGCTTCGGGGCAGATGGAGATCGCCCGCACCGACAACCTGACCAACGCAGAGCTCGATCAGGTCATCAACTACATGATCGAGAAGAAGCAGGCCGGGCAGTTCCGGGCCATCTGGGAAGACTACGGCCAGTGCGTCAACCTGCTCGCCTCAGGCGAGGTCTGGCTGGCCGACGCCTGGAACCCGGTCGTCGAGGACGTCAAGAAGCAGGACGTGGTCTGCAAGTACGCCACGCCGGAGGAGGGCTTCACCGCCTGGTTCCACGGCATCGCGGTGCAAAAGGACACGCCGAACCTCGAAGCCGCGCTCGACTACATCAACTTCTGCCTCGAAGGGTGGTGGGGTTCGCAGGTCGCGCTGCAGGGCTACTACTCGCCGACGACGACGTGCGACGTTTACCTGCAGGAATCCCGGGATACCAGCGAGGACTACACCGACTACGAGTGGTGGTACCAGGGCGGCTCGAGCCCGGACCCGAAGGAAGGCTGGCCGCTCACCGGCCGCGACACCGGCGCCTACGACACGCGCTGGGGCAACATCATGCACTGGATGACATGGCCGGACGACCCGGACTACTACGCGACCCGCTGGAACGATTTCCTCTCGGCGTAGTTCCCTCACCCCCGTACGCCCCTCTCCCATTGCGATGGGCAGGAGGCGGAAGGCCCCTCTCCCTGCGCACAGGGAGAGGGGTTGGGGTGAGGGGCGCTCGGGGAGAGGGACAAAGGTCCAGACCATGGCGCAAGTCACTGACGTCCAGAAGTCTGGGGACCGCTCCCGAGCTGTCCGAGCACCAACGCGCGACCGTCTCCGGCCGGATCGTGCAGGCGCTGCGGGGCAAGCCGGGGCTGACGACCGGCTTGCTGCTGCTGCCCGGCACGCTCTGGATGCTGGTGACGGTCGGCACGGCGCTGGTCAGCATCGTCGTCTTCAGCTTCTGGACCTCCGGGTTTACCGGGCTGCGCCCCGAGTACACCCTGGCCAACTACCAGTCGCTGCTGCGGCCGGGCTCGTCGTTCTGGAGCATCACCGTCTGGACGCTGCAGGTCGTGGCCATGCTGCTCATCGGCGTCATCCTCCTGTCATACCCCGTCTCGTACACGCTCTGGCGGGTGATCAAGAGCCCCTACTGGAAGTCGGCGCTGCTGCTGCTGTTCATCGTGCCCTTCTGGACGAGCTACCTGACGCGGACCATCACCTGGCTGCCGATGTTCGGGCGCGAAGGCGTCGTGAACCAGGTGCTGATGGGCCTGCGCATCACCGACGAGCCGCTGGAGTTCCTGCTCTATTCCGAGTTCTCGATGATGGTGGCGCTCTGGTTCCTCTTCATCGTCTTCATGGTCGGCCCGATCTACTTCTCGATGCAGCGCATCGACGAGGACATCATGTCGGCGGCCGCGGTCTACGGCGCGAATCCCTGGAAGACATTCTTCCACGTCGTCTTTCCCTTGACGCTGCCGGGACTGATGGCGGGGTCGCTCTTTGTGGTCGTGCTGGGTCTGGCGGAGTTCTTCACGGAGCGGGCGATCGGCGGCGCGCAGAGCCCGATGCTGGCCGGGACGATTCAACGCCAGATCGACGTCTTCCAGTTCGCCGGGGCCTCGGCCATCGCGGTGGTGCTGATCCTGATCACCCTGGCGCTGGTCGGGCTCATGCTCCGCTTCTTCGATATCCGGCGGATTTGAGGGAGATGCGGCGAACGACCCTCACCCCAACCCCTCTCCCTGTGCGCAGGGAGAGGGGCTCGCTACCCGAGACACGCCCGGAGCTTGCTCCCTTCTCCCTACGCACGGGAGAACTGGCAATGGGGCGTTGGGCGGCATGTCTGTACGCGAAAGCTTCAGCCTGTCGAGCGGACTCTTCCGCATCTACATCGGCTTCGTTCTGATCATGCTCTATTTCCCATTCATCATCATGGCAGTCCTCTCCTTTCAGGGGCCGCGCGGCGGGCATACCTTTCCCCTGAACGAAGTCAGTTCGCTGGTGGTGGTGGAAGCTGTTCCATCCTGGGCAATCGACGGAATTCAGCGACGTCGGCGAGTTTCTCGGCAACTATCTGGGCGCGCTCGGCCGGTCGCTGATCCTGGCCTGGTCGTGGCCATCCTCTCCACGATCATGGCGCTGCTGGCCGCGCACGCCTTCCGCAAGCCGTTTCGGGGCTCGAACGCGGTCTTCTATCTCTGGCTGCTCGGCATCATTGTCCCCGGCATCACGGTCAGCCTGGGCCTGTTCCTGGTCCTTAACCGCCTCGGGATCATCCCGAACTGGACAGACGAGCGCGCTCGGCGTCCACGTGATGTGGACGCTGCCGTTCTGCTTGATCATCTTTCTCATGGGGTTCAACCGGTTCGATCTCGACCTGGAAGACGCCGCGCTGGTCTACGGCGCGAACCCGCTGCAGGCGTACTGGTACGTCGTGCTGCCGGTGATGCAACCATTCATCCTCAGCTCGCTCCTGTTCGGCTTCACTCTCTCGCTCGACGAGTTCCAGCGCAGCCTGCTGCTCACCGGCACGACGCTCGATACGCAGACGCTCCCCGTGATGATCATGGCCTCGGTCACGACCCGGATCACGCCGACGCTCTACGCGCTGGGCACGCTGACGACGCTCCTCTCCTTCGCCGTCATCGCGCTCTACATCTTTTTCCTGATCCGCGCGGAGCGGAAGACGGGGGCGGTAGACATCCTGGCCGTTGACGAGTCGAGCGGTCGAGGGGTCGAGTAGTCGAGGAGGAAAGCGACCGAATGCAGCCACGCTCCACGAGGTTCCGATGACCCACGACTTCTCCCCGACTCCTCGACTACTCGACCCCTCGACTCGGGGATTTCGACGTGCTATATGACCGCCCCATCTACCGACCGCTCGGTGACATGTTCGTCGACGTCGAGTTCGGCGACGAGCTGCACCTGGCGCTCAACTTCCGGGTAATCGGGCTCAACCTCTCGCTGGCGGAAGAGCCCATCCCCGGCGTGACCGAGACGGTGCCCTCCAACCGGGCGCTGATGATCGCCTACGACTCCGCGATCATCCGCCAGGCGGCGCTGATCGCCGCGCTGCGCGAGCGCGAGGAGGAGGCGGCGAAGCTGCGGCGGGCGCCGTCGCGGCTGGTGACGATCCCGTTCTGGTACAACGACCCCTGGTCGGACGAGTGCGCGAAGGCGCATGGGGCGCCGAACAACATGGCGTACCTGGCCGAAATTAACGACACGACGATCGACGGCGTGATCGCGGCCCACTCCGGGACGGAGTGGTGGGTCACCTCGGTCGGGTTCCAGCCCGGCTGCTACCAGGCTCTGCCGCTCGACCCCGCCTTCGCCATCACCGCGCCGAAGTACCCGCGACCCAGGCAGTGGTCGCCCGAGCGCACCCTCTGTTTGGCCGGGAAGATCACCTCGTTCTACCCGGTGCGCAGCCCCGGCGGGTATCAGCTTCTGGGTCGCACTCCGGTCGATCTATATGACCCGCTGCAACGGAACGAGGTCTTCCGCGAGAGTCCTGTCCTGCCGATCGCCGGCGAGCGCCACCGCTACGTGCCGATCGACGAGGCCGGCTACCACGAGATTCGCGGTCAGGTCGAAGACGGCGTGTACCGCTACGACATCGCCGAGGGCGAGTACTTCCTCGACGACTACCTGGCGCGTCTTGACGTGGTTCAGGTGGGGGCCGGCTGATGTTCGAGGTGCTCAGCGGCGGGCCGCAGACGACGGTGCAAGACCTCGGGCGTCCGGGCTTTCTGCATACGGGCATGCCGCCCTCCGGGGCATTCGACAGCTTTTCGCTGCGGATCGGCAACCTGCTGGTGGGGAACAACCCCGGCGGCCGCTACCTGGTCGGGCGCGACCCCGGCGATGCCGGCCTGGAAGTGCTGCTGATGGGGTGCAGGCTGCGGGCAACCGCCGATCACGTCATCGCGGTTACCGGCGGCGACCTCGACCCGACGCTCAACGGCGAGCCGCTGCCGATGTGGGAGGCTATCCAGGTCCGGGTCGGCGACGAACTCGCCTTTCGCGCGCCGAGACGGGGCGTCCGAGCCTATCTCGCCATCGCGGGCGGTATCGACGTGCCGACGTTTCTTGGCAGCCGGGCGACCAACGTGCGCGCCGCTGTGGGCGGGGTCGAGGGTCGTGGGCTCAAGACCGGGGACCGGCTTCGCATCGGCGAGCCGCGGCAGTCGGCCGGCGACCTGGAGGGCCGGAGGTGGCCCGAGGAGGAGCGGCCGATCCAGGGAACTCCCTGGACGGTGCGCGTGGTGCTCGGCCCGCAGGATCACCTCTTCCAGCCGGGAAGCGTGGAGACGTTCCTCACGACCGACTGGAAGCTCTCCCCGATCTCCGACCGCATGGGCTGCCGCTACATCGGCCCAAAGCTGGAATTTCTGCCTCGCCCCGACTATCTGGTGGAGCAGGCCGGCTCAGACCCCTCGAATATCGTCGATGACGGCACTCCGCTGGGCGGGATCCAGGTGCCGAGCGGGCTGGAACCGATCATCATGGGCGCCGACGTGCCGAGCTTCGGCGGCTATGCCAAGATCGCCACCGTCATCAGCAGCGACATCGGGGTCGTCGGCCAGGGCAAGCCGGGCGACATCGTCCGCTTCCAGGCTGTGCCCGCGGCCGAGGCCGAGGAGATCGGGTTGGCGCAGGAGGCACGTATCGCCGAGTCGACGGTCGTTCGGGCGTAGCAAGGAGTCGTGGACGAATGGCGAGCCGGATCAACATCAACTGCGACATGGGCGAGGGTTTCGGCCGCTGGACCCTCGGCGACGACGCCGGAATTCTCCCCCTGGTGCCGACCGCCAACATTGCCACCGGGTTCCACGGGGGCGACCCGAGCATCATGCGCCGGGTGGTTGGACTGGCCAAAGAGGTCGGCGCCGACATCGGCGCGCACGTCGCCCTGCCGGACCTGCTCGGGTTTGGGCGGCGGCGCATCGACGTCTCGCCGCAGGAGCTTCAGGACTCCATGACCTACCAGATCGGCGCGCTCGGGGCATTCGCCCGTGCGGCCGGGGCGGAGTTGGTCCACGTCAAACCCCACGGCATCCTCTACAGCATGGCCGGGCAGGACCCGGCGCTCTGCCGGGCCGTGCTGACCGCGGTCCGCGACTACGACCCGAACCTGATCGTCATCCTGGGCGGCGCGGAGACACCGGCGATCGCCGCCGAGATGGGGCTGCGCGTCCTGCCCGAGGCGTACTGCGACCTCGACTACCACCCCAACGGGTACCCGGTCGTCGAGCGGCACAAGCGCGCCTGGGATCCGGAAGAGGTGGCGCGGCGGGCGTTGCGCATCGCGCTCGAACAGAGCGGTACCGCCGTCGACGGCACCGAGTTGACGCTGGACATGAAGACGATGTGCATCCACGGCGACGCCGCCAACGCGGTCGAGGTGGCGACGTTGGTGCGGCAACGGTTGGCGGATGCCGGGGTCGAGGTCGTTCCGCTGCGCGCGGTGGCGTGACGGTTTGAGCTTTGGGGCCAGTTGGAATGCAGCTTCGGCTTGACAATCAGGTCGCGCTCGTCACGGGAGCGTCTTCCGGAATCGGACGAGCGGTGGCGCTCGCCCTGGCGGAAGCCGGGGCGCGGGTTTGCGTGCACGGCCACCGCCACATGGCCGCCGCCGAGGAGCTAGCGCAGCAGATCACGCGCCAGGGAGGCGAGGCGATCGCGGTGGAAGCGGATGTCACGTCGTCCGAAGACGTCGACCGGCTGGTTCAAACCGTGGTCGACGCGTTCGGCAGCATCGACATCGCTGTCAACAACGCCGGAACGTACCAGATGGCGTCCCTCGAAGAGACGATGGACGAGATCTGGCAGCGCCACCTGGCCGTCAACACCACTAGCGTCTTCTACTGCATGCGCCGCGTCGTTCCGGAGATGAAACGCCGTGGCCGCGGCAAGCTGATCCAGACGGGGTCGATCTTCGGCGAGAGCGGCGCCCCTAACTCGTCCGCGTACTGCGCGAGCAAGATCGCCCTGCACGGGCTGACCCGTGCGCTGGCCGTGGAGTTGGCGCCGTTCAAGATCAACGTCAACGCGATCGCCCCCGGCAACATCCAGACCCCGCTGAACGACGGGCTGTACGACTTCATGGCGGCGCAAGCGGGCCGCCCCGGCGACCGCGACGCGGGCAAACGCGAACTGGTCAAGTCGTATCCCATTGGCCGGCTCGGGGTTGCGGAGGACGTTGCGCCGCTCGTCGTCTACCTGGCGTCGGCTGCCTCGGATTTCGTCACCGGCCAGATATTCACGATCGACGGGGGGTACTCCGTCCCGTAGGGGCCACGGGCCGCACCGGCCAGCCTGGAGAGGATGCGCTGCATGAGCCAATACCGCGTTGCCGTCGACGTCGGCGGAACGTTCACCGACCTGATCGTTCACGACGAAGAATCGGGGCGGGTGGCGATTGCCAAGACCACGTCGATCCCCAACGACCCCGCCGCCGCGATCATGGCCGCGCTGGAGCAGGCAGAGATCAAGCCGAGCGAAATGGCCTTTTTCGCCCATGGCTCGACGGTTGGCACGAACGCCCTCATCACGCGGCGGCTGCCGCGGACGGCGGTGGTGGCCAGCGAAGGATTCCGTGACGTCCACGAGATCCGCCGCGGCACAAAACCCGACCTCTGGGACGCCTACAGCGATGTCGCCCCACCATATGTCCGCCGCCGCGACCGGTTCGAGGTGCCGGAGCGCATCGACTACACCGGGACGGTGTTGACTCCGCTCGACGAAGAGGCGGCGCGGGCCGTGGCGCGGCGCATCCAGGAGCGCGGCTACGAATCGGTCGCCGTGACCTTCATCAATGCTTACATGAATGGCGACCACGAGGCGCGGATGAAAGCGATCCTCGAGGAGGAAGCCCCGGGAGTCTTCGTCTGCACGTCGTACGAAATCCTGCCCGAGGTTTTCGAGCACGAGCGTTTCAGCACGACGATTATCAACGCCTGCCTGGCGCCGGTGGTCAGCCGCTATCTGGCGAATCTCACCGATCACCTGCGCGATGGCGACTACCAGGGCGACGTCCTCGTCCTCCACTCCGGCGGTGGAGTGATGACCGCCGAGGCGATTTCGCGCAACGCGGCCCGGATTGCCGTCTCCGGCCCGGCGGCGGGGGCGATGGCGGGTGCGTTTTTCGCCCAGCAGTGCGGGTTCGATAACGCCATAAGCCTCGACATGGGGGGAACCAGCGCCGACATCTCCCTGATGTACGGCGGAGAGGTGCGCGTCGCCAACGAGTGGTCGGTCGAGTTTGGCTACCCGATCATGTTCCCCTCGATCGAGATCGTCACCATCGGCGCCGGGGGCGGCAGTGTGGCCTGGATCGACGCCGGCGGCAGCCTGCGCAACGGGCCGCAGAGCATGGGCGCCGATCCCGGCCCGGCCGCGTACCAGCGCGGCGGCGAGGAAGCGACCAACACCGACGCCAACTTGGTGCTGGGTCGCCTCAGCCCGGAAGGGCTGCTCGGCGGCGCGATGCCGCTCGACCGGGAGGCCGCCGAGCGGGCGGTCACGGAGAAAATCGCCGCATCCCTCGGCTACGACGCGACCCGGGCGGCGGACGCCATCATCCAGGTAGCGAACGCCAACATGGCCGACGCCGTGCGCCTGATCTCGATCCGGCGCGGCTACGACCCGCGCGACTTCTGCCTGGTGGCCTTCGGGGGCGCCGGCTCGGTCCACGCCGCCCACCTCGCCCGCGAGCTAGATATCCCGGCAGTGGTGGTGCCGCCCTATCCCGGCATCACCTCGGCGCTGGGGTGCCTGCTGCTGGATGTGCGGCACGACCTCTTCCGCACGTACCTGACCCCGGCCGACACGGCGAGCAGCGACGCGTTGGAGGCGGAGTTCTCCCGCCTCGAGGACGAGGCCCGCGAGCGGCTGGCCGTGGAAGGGATCGAAGGCGACCGGGTGCAACTGCGGCGGCTGATGGACATGCGCTATGTCGGGCAATGGCGATCGTTGACCGTGCCGGTCTCGACGCCGCTGGAGGAGAATCTCGATGCCAGCCTCGACCGGTTCCATGCCGAGCACGAGCGCGAGTACGCCTTCTCCGACCGCGATCAGGCGGTGGAGATCTACGGGCTGCGCGTCGTCGGGCTGGGCCTGGTCGACAGGCCGGAGTTCCCGAAACTAGAGGGCGGTGCCACGCTGGAGCAAGCCAGGAGCGGCGAGCGCCCCGTGTACTTCGCCGAAGCGGACGGGTTTGTGGAAACGGCGATCTACAACCGGTCGCGCTTGTCGGCCGGGGCGAAAATCGACGGCCCGGCCATCGTCGAGCAGATGGATTCGACCGTGATCGTTCCGCCCGACTGGCGGGCCGAAGTTGACGACTATGGCAACATCGTGCTGCGGCTGCGGTCGTGATGCGTCGCATCTCGCTGCACGAGCGCCCGCACTCAGCGCCCTTCAGGGTGCTTTCGTTGGGGCAGCCGGATGGCTTTAGCCTCCGGCGGAAGGGGCGAGGCGGTCATGATTGCCAACGATGGACTCGTCTGACCCGTCGCCTGACCCTAAAGGGATCAGGCTGCCCCGAACGGGAAGCACCCTGAAGGGCGCTGAGCACGCACCGTCACCGTACCACCGCTTTCGACACGAATTCCCAGTCGATCGGATCATCCGCAGAAGGAGTCCTCGATGACCATTACCGAAGAACGGCCAACCGGCATCGCATCCGCCGTCGAGCTCGACCCGGTCACGTTTGAGGTCCTGAAGAACTCCTTCGTCAATCTGGTCGACCAGATGTCGGAGCAGATGCTGCGTACCTGCTACTCCTTCGTCATCTACGCGCGCGACTTTTCCAACTGCCTGTGCGACGCGAATGGCGACACGGTGATGCAGGGGAGCCAGGACATCGCCGTCCACGTTGGCACCCTCCACTATTCGGCCAAGGCGGTGCTGGAGGCGTTCAAGGACGACCTGCACCCCGGCGACGTGATCGCCGTCAACGATCCCTACCTGGGCGGCACCCACTTCTGCGACGTGCGCATCATCCGTCCGGTCTTCCACGAGGGGCGGCTCATCGCCCTGGTGCAGACCAACGGGCACTGGGCCGACGTCGGTGGTACGGTCCCCGGCTCCTTCGACATCACCGCCAAGGAGCACTATGGGGAGGGGTTACGCATCCCGCCGCTGAAGATCTGGGACAAGGGGGTGTACCGCGCCGACGTGGCGCGCATGCTGGTCAGCAACATGCGCCTGGCCGACGAGCGTCTGGGCGACCTGCGCGCCCAGGCGGAGGCGACCCGCATCGGCGAGGAGTATCTGCGGCGACTGATCGACAAATACGGCGTCGACACCGTGGTCGCGGCGATGGCGGAGTGCCAGAACTACGTCGAGCGCCTCACCCGGGCCCAGATCGCGGCGCTGCCGAAGGGGACGTGGGAGACGGACGACTTCCTCGACATCGACCCGGACAAGGGGGAGGGGTTGGTCCGCGTCCACGTCAAGCTGACGATTGAGGATGACGATCTGCACTACGACCTGACCGGGTCGGACCCCGCCGTCGGCTGCTTCCTCAACGCGTCGTTTGGCTCGGCGTTTTCGGCGGTCGTCGCCGGCTCCAAGACCTTTTTTCCGGAGGTGCCGCTCAACTCCGGCTTCTACCGGGTGGTCAAAGCGCACTTGCCGGAGGGAAGCGTCGTGAATGCGCCCTGGCCCTACGCGGTGACGGGGTTCTGCTCCGGGGCCTACGAAAAGATCATGAACGCGACCTTCGAACTATGGTCGAGGGTGCTGCCGGAGCGAGCGCTGGCCTGCTCATTCAACCTCGAATATCTGCTGGTCGGCGGCTGGGACCGGCGGCCCGGCTACAACCGGCCGTTCATGTGGTACGACTGGATGGTCGGGGGCTGGGGCGGACGCAATGGCAAGGACGGGAGCACCGCCACGGCGCCGGTCTTCGGGGTCGGGCTGATGATCCAGCCGCTGGAGGGCCAGGAGCGCCTCACCCCGGTCGTCACCACGCACCACGCCATCCTGCGCGACTCCGGAGGACCGGGAAAGCACCGCGGCGGCTGTGGCGTGGTCAAGGGCGGCATCCTCACCCAGAACGAGCGCTCGGTGATGTCGTACTCGTGCGACCGCGAACGGTCGGTGACCTTCGGGATTGAGGGCGGGCTTCCCGGCTACCCGCACGGGGCGTGGCTCAACCCCGGCAAGGAGGGCGGCCGCTTCCTGGGCGCCATCTTCTCCGGCGTTCCGGTCAAGGAGGGGGACGAGTTCGACCGCCCGTCGTCCGGGGGCGGCGGCTTTGGCGACCCGCTGCAGCGCGACCCGGCGCAGGTGCTGGAGGACGTGATCGACGAGTACGTGTCTGTCGAGCGGGCGCGCAAGGATTATGGTGTCGTCATCAACGCCATCGACCCCGAGACCCTGCAATTCGAGATCGACGCCGAGGCGACCGAGCGGGAGCGGGCGACGATCCGCGCCAACCGCCGTGCCTGGCTCGATGAAGATGCGGAGGGGATCGCGGAGCGGTACCGGTCCGGCGAACTCGATCTGCTCGATGCTGTCCGCCGCTACGGGGTGATCGTCGATCAGCGCGACGGCCAACTGCTGCCCAACACGACCCGCCAGTTCCGGGAGATGATGCAGCAACGAACCGCGTCGCACTGGTCGTGAGGGCGAGGAGTGGCGCATGGATGCAACGGAGCTGGAACGCCGCGTCCGCGTCCTCGAGGACGTCGAGGCGATCAAGCGGCTGAAGCACCGCTACGCGGACGCCTGCGACCGCGGATATGATGCCGACGCCTTGGCCGAGCTCTTTGCCGAGGACGCGGTCTGGGATGGCGGGCTCTTCGGTCGCTACGAGGGCCGGGAAGCGATTCGGGATTTCTTTCGGGGCGTCTCGTCAGATATCGTGTTCGCGATGCACTACATGATGAACCCCATCATCGACGTCACCGGCGACCGGGCCACGGGCACGTGGTACCTGTTCCAGACCTGCACGTTCGCCCAAGGGAACACGCCGATTTGGGGCGCCGCCCGGTACGACGAGGAGTACGTCCGCGAACCGGATGGCTGGAAGTTTCGGCGTCTGCGCCTGGTCTCGTCGTTCTGGACCCCGTTTGACGAGGGATGGGTCAAGCGGCCGTTCGTGCAGGAAGCATGAGCTCGCGATTATCGGTGGGACGTCTTCCATGGCTCTCAGCAGCGGGGTGGCGGACGTGGCGATCGCAATTGTGAAAGCCGGCACGGGGCGTATGTCGAGCGCGAGAACGCATTTGCCGTTTGGCGACCCCGCGGGCCCGCGATTCTCGGTTCAGGGCCCAGGGTGGGAGCCAGCGCGCCGGTCGCTTTCGTCGCCGGTCTCCGAGGTGTTGTGTGTAGCCAAACCTGTAGCCACGCCCGTGCATCGGATCGGACACCGCCGGAACTGGCGGACGGTTCTCCGCACCAAACCGTGCAAATCGGACTGGAGTGGATGTCCTCGGACGCCCCTTCCTCGGATTTGTAAACAGCAGGTTAGGAGTTCGCCCCTCCTCGTCGGCTCCAAGCAATCGGCCACAATCATCTGGGAAACGGCTCCCCTGCGGGCGAGTCGCCATGCCCTCTTCAGCCGACCATGTGGCGACGAAGGGGACTCCAGGTCTGCCGCAAGGCATGTGGATTCGTCCTTGCCGGCAAGCACACTTCGCGCTACAACGGACGCCACGGTTGCTCGCCGCGGAGGGACTTGATGACGGTCGATCGGTATGCTCGCCCCGCACTGGTTATCGTCGACATGCAGAATGACTTCGTCCGCGTCGGGGCGCCACTGGAGGTGCCCACGGCCCGCGCGACGATTCCCGTCCATCAGACGTTGCTGGCCGCGTTCCGCGAGATGCGCCTCCCGGTTGTGTACACCAGATTCGTCGCCGGCCCGGAGCCGACCCTCGTCTGGGAGTGGTCGCCCCAACACGCCCCGCCGATCTGCTGCTGCTGGAAAGGCCACCGGCGCCGGTACGCGGATGTCGACGCGGAGCGCGATTGCGCGGACATCGTCGACGAGATCTCCCCGGAGCCGGGTGATCCAATCGTCGACAAGTACGGCTACGACGCCTTTCACAACACGAACCTGCATGATGTGCTGCGGGCGCATCACGTCGCGTCGGTGCTGGTGACCGGCACCGTCACCCAGATCTGCGTCGAAGAAACGGCTCGGGGGAGCTTTCGCCATGGCTACCCGACCACGATCGTCGCCGACGCCGTCTCCTCGTACATGCCGGACCTGCACGACGCCACGTTGAAGAACTTTGCGCTCAAGTTCGGCTGGGTGGCGCCATCGGAGGAAATCATCGCCGAGGTGAGGCGGCGGGCCGGTATCGGACCGCGCGACAGCGACCGCGGCACCCCCGACGGCCATTGACACCCGCGGAAGGCGGTGCATATGATCGACGGCCACAGGGGAGTTGGCGATATATGGCCGCCGGAGCCGCCGGCGGCACGATGAAAAAAGGCAGGCGAGCGCATGGCACTCAACCTGGAAGGTCTCATCCCGGCGACGATCCTGCCGATGACGGCGGACGCCGAGATCGACGAGCCGCAACTGCGGCGCTACATTCGCTGGGTTGCCGACCAGGGGCCGGTGGCGCTGGCCATCAACGCCGACACCGGCGAAGGTCCACACCTGACGCACCGCGAAAAGGTGCGCGTCATCGAGATCGTGGCCGACGAACTGAACGGCGCCATCCCGATCGTGGCCGGTCTGGGCGGGCCCTTCACCCGCCAGGCCGTCGAAAGCGCGCGCGACTTCAAAGCGGCGGGGGCCGCGGCCTTCCTCGTCTTCCCCATCTCCGCATACCTCAGCGCCCCCCTCAACCCCGAGGTGCCGGTCCGTTACCACCAGGCGATCGCCGAGGTCGGACTGCCCCTGATCCTCTTCCAACTCCAGCCGGCTCTGGGTGGTGTCAACTACGACCAGGAGACATTGCGCGCCTTGGCCAGCATCGACGGCGTCGTCGGTATCAAGGAGGCGTCGTTCGATGCACGCCGCTTCATCGACCTCGCCCGCATCCTGGAGGAGCTGCCGCGGCCGATCACCCTGCTGACCGGAAACGACAACTTCATCTTCGAGTCGTTCGTCCTCGGCGCCCAGGGCGCGTTGATCGGCTTCGGGGCGATCATGACCCGCGAACAGGTGCAGATGATCGAGGCTTGGCGTGCCGGCCGCATTGACGAGGCGAAGGAGCTGGGCCGCCGCGTGCAGCGGCTGGCCGACGTTGTCTTCGCCCCGCCCGTCGGCGACTACCGCGCCCGGATGAAGGAAGCGCTGGCCATGCTCGGCGTCATCGACACGACGTACGTCCGCGAGCCGCTGCTGCCGATTTCCGACGAGCAACGGGAGCTTGTCCGTCGCACGCTGGCCGAAGTCGGTCTCCTCTCCCCGGTCGGGGTCTGAGCGCTCGATCCCAAGAGGAGCGACGCCTCAATGGCCTATGACTGGCGGAAAGAAGAGTACGAGGTCACCCGCCCCGGGCGCACGCGGATCGACTACCGCCAGGAGATCGGCCGTGCCCACGTCCCAATCGGCGTTGAACGAGGCTTCGCCGTCGTTGACCCGCGGCGCGCCGAGACGCTGCGTGCCTGGGTCAGCGCGCTGATCCCAGTCGCCGGAGAACGGCCGGCGGCCGGCGACGTCGGCGCCGCCGAGTACATCGACGCCACGATTTTCCTCACACCGCGGTTGCGCGGCGTCCTCCTGGACGCCATCGACACGGTCGACCGCATCGCTGCTGAGATGTTCGGGGGTCGGCTCGCCGCGGCGCCCCCGGCGAAACAGGCGGAGGTGCTCCGCGCATTCGAAGCAAACGACCCACTCGATGCCTTCCCCATGGTGCGGGATTTGACGTACGAGGCCTATTACGCCCATCCGCAGATCCTCGAAATTCTCGAACGGGAAACGGGCTGGCGCTATGAGGTGGCTATTTCCGGTGGCGACCTGGAGCCGTTCGACAATGATTTGCTGGCACGGATGCGAACGGTCCCGCCGCGCTACCGCAAAGTTTGAGGACTGCGGACCCGCCACGGGTGTCATGCTGCAAGTGAACGAAGTGAAGCATCTCGGCGCAAGGGCCCCCGCGTTCGATGAGCCACGAGATTCTTCGCTTTCGGCTTCAGAATGACACGGATTTTCGGGCGCACGGTGCCGTGTGACACGGTAATGACGCTATTGTCTTGACGAGGGAGTCCATCGTGGCGGACGACGAACGCGATGTCCTGATTATCGGCGCCGGGGCGGCCGGCGGGGCGATGGCCTGGAGCCTGAGCCGGCGCAAGGTCGACGTGGTCTGCCTGGAGCAGGGAGACTGGGTGCCACCCTCGCTCCGGCCCAAGAACCATCTCGACTGGGAAGTTCGCGCTCGCCGCTCCTGGTCGCCGAGCCCCAACATCCGGCAGTGGCCGTCCGACTACCCGGTGGCCAGCTACGGCGACGACCCGATCAGCGTCTTCATCTACAACGCCGTCGGCGGCAGCACCATCGGCTACGCCGGCAACTTCTGGCGTTTCACCCCCTCCGATTTCCGGGTGCGCAGCCTCGACGGCGTGGGGGTCGACTGGCCGATCGGGTACGAGGATCTGGCCCCGTTCTACACCATCAACGAACGAGAAATGGGCGTTGCCGGCCTGGCCGGAGATCCCTGGAGCCCGCCGCGAGAGCCATTGCCGCTGCCGCCCGCTCCTCTGGGACCGCAAGGACGGCTGATGGTCAAAGGCTGCGAGAAGCTGGGGTGGGAATGGTGGCCCACCGAGCAGGCGATCACCACCATCCCCTACGACGGACGCCCCGCGTGCGACCTCAAGGGCTACTGCCCGTTCGGTTGTCCACAGGGCGCTCTGGCGACGGTGGATGTCACCTACTGGCGCAAGGCGCTCAAGTCCGCCCGCAATGGGGTCGACCTGCGCACGAACGCCCGCGTGCGAGAGATCACGCTGCACCCCGATGGCCGGGCAAAGGGGGCCCTGTACTACGATGCCGATGGCACGCTGAAAGAGGTCCGGGCCAAGGTCGTCGTCCTTGCTGCCGGTGGACTCGGCACGCCGCGGCTGCTGCTGCATTCCACCTCGGCGCAGCATCCTGACGGCCTGGCCAATTCAAGCGGGCTGGTCGGCAAAAATCTGATGGTCCACGTGCAGACGTTCGTCATTGGCCGCTTCGAGGAGCCGGTTCAGGCATGGCAGGGGACGTGGGGTGGGGCGGTCTCCTCGCGGCAGTTCTATGAAACGGATCCCGCCAACGACTATCTGCGCGGGTTCGTGATGAGCATCAATCCCGGCTGGTCGCCATTGAATCTGGCATTGCAGGTGGCGCCGTGGGGCGCCGGACACCACGCCGCGATGGACAGTCACCTCAACCACGAGGTGGCCCTCTTCTGCTGCGGGGAAGATCTGCCCGAAGAGCGTAACCGGGTGGAGCTCGACTGGGACAACCTCGACGCCTGCGGCCTGCCGGGCGCCAAGACGTTTTACTCATTCGACGACAACAGCAAGAAGCTGGGCGCGGCGATGATCGGGCGCGGCACGGAACTCTTGGAGGCCGCGGGAGCGAGCGGCGTGCGCGACTTTGGCATCTCCCCGGCACTCGGCTGGCACCTGATGGGTGCGGCCCGCATGGGCGACGATCCGGCCACGTCCGTGACCGATTCCGACAACCGCGTCCACGACGTACCCAACCTGTTCATCGCCGACAGTTCGAGCCTGCCGACGGGGGGAGGGGTGAATCCCACGTCGACGATCCAGGCGGTGGCGCTGCGCTGCGCGGAGAAGATTTGGGAGATGCGGGGCGAGTTGGGATAGAGCGAGGCGTCTTTAGCCCCGTGCACGGGGCTTTCGTCGGGGCAGCCGGAGGGCTTTCGCCTCCGGCGGGCCGGTGCGGCGGCCAAGGTGGCCACCCAGGACCGTCGCCGGCCCTCCGCCTGACCCTAAAGGGGTCAGGCGGACCGAACGGAAGTACCCTGAAGGGCGCTGAACCGATTTGCGTCGTCAGTTACCCTCGGCCAGCACGTGCCGCGCAATGACGACCTTCTGGATCTGGCTGGTGCCGTCGTAGATCTGGGTCACCTTGGCGTCGCGGAAGTAGCGCTCGACATCGTAGCCCTTGAGGTAGCCGCGGCCACCGAGGAGTTGCACGGCGTCCGTCGTGTGCTTCATGCAGTTATCGCTACAGAAGAGTTTCGCCATGGCGGCTTCGCGGGTGAAACGGGCGCCCTGGTCACGGATGGTCGCGGCGCGCCAGGTCAGCCACTGGCCGGCCGCGATCTCGGTGGCCATCTCGGCCAACAGGAACTGAACCGCCTGCAGATCGGCGATCGGCTTGCCGAACTGGACGCGGCTCAGGGCATGCGCCCGTGACGCGTCGAGGGCGGCCCGGGAGAGACCGAGGGCGATGGAGGCAACGTCGATGCGCGTCACGTCGAGACTCGCCATGGCGATCTTGAACCCCTGGCCTTCCTCGCCGAGGAGGTTGGCGCGCGGCACGCGCACGCCGTCGAACCTCACACCACCGAGCGGGTTGCCGAGCTGCCCGAGCTTGCGCTCAGGCGGGCCGACGGTCACCCCCGGCCGATCTCGTTCAACCAGCAGCACGGACATGCCTCGCGTGCCCTGCGATCGGTCGAGGGTGCAGAGAACCATGAAGGCGTCGGCGATGGGGGCGAAGGTGATCGGCCACTTCTCGCCGTCGAGGACGAAGTCGTCGCCGTCGCGGCGGGCGGTCGTCGCCAGCGAGGCAAGGTCCGACCCGGCGTCCGGCTCGGTGACGGCGAAGGCGACGGTGCAATCGCCGCGAACGAGCGGCGGCAACCAGCGGCGCTTGGCGGACTCGCCGCCGAAGCGGTCGAGGGCAAAGGCACAGATGCGAATGGCGGAGACGATGTTGCCGACGGCTGCCGACGCCCAAGCGATCTCCTCGCAGGCGATGGTGGCGGAGATGGCGTCGCCGATACCAAGCGAGCGTGTTTCGGGTCGCCACTTTTCTGGAAGCTCGAGACCGAGCACCCCCAGCGCGCCGATGCGCTGCACCAATTCCAGCGGGTAGCGGTCATCGTCGTCGATCTGCTGGGCGATGGGGGCGATTTCGGCGCGGGCGAAGGCGCGAACGTCGTCGCGGACCGCTCGTTGGTCGTCGGTCAGATCGATCACGGACCCTCACCCCAACCCCTCTCCCCGTGCGCAGGGAGAGGGGCTCGCTACCCGGAAGCCATGTCGAGGAAACGCTCCCTTCTCCCCGCGCACGGGGAGAAGGGCCGAGGATGAGGGACGCTCGGCGCTGCCTCCTCAGCAGGTTCTATCCCACCTCGCCGCCCCAGCGGGCCGGAAAGTCGGGCATGTTCTCGCAGCCGCAGAGCGCGTAGTGCAGCGGCGGCATGTTTGGCTGCAGGTACTGGTCGAGGTTCTCGTTGGTGATCAGCGGCTGCGGCAGCGTCCACTCGCCCGGCACTTCCTCGCCATTGAGGACTTGCAGCGCGGCAATCACCGGGGTCCGCCACTGGAAGGTGGGATAGGTCGGCGCGACCGCCGTGAGCCCGTCGTCCTTCCACTTGCGCAGGAAGTCCTGCTGGTCCTCGCCGGTGATCGGGGGCACGTCCATGCCCAAATCTTCGAAGGCCTCGATCGCGCCGACGGAAGTGGCGCCGGCATCCATCCAGACGCCGTCGATGGTGCCGAAGCGGTTGATGTAGTCGGTCACGATCGATTTCGTGTTGGCGACATCGCCCTCCGTGAACTCGACCCCGACGACGTTGAGGTCAGACTCGTCGAAGATCGCCTTGGCCGCCGACCAGCGCGTCTCCAGCACATCGACGCCGGGCAGGATGCGCAGCGCCAGGACATTGCCGCCGGCCGGGACGTTCTCGACCAGGAATTCGGCGGCGTCGGCGCCGTAGGCATAGCCGCCGATGGGCTTGATGAAGGTCACCGGACAGTCGGTGTTGACGCCGCGGTCGAAGACGATCACGGGGAGCTGCTCGCAGGCCTGCTCGACGGCTGGCGTGAGGGCGGCGGTCGTGTTGGGGGAGACGATCAGTAGGTCGCATCCCTGCCCGAGGAGGTCCTGGATGTCGGAGATCTGCTTCTCGTCGCTTCCCTCGGCGTCGACGTGGACGAACTCTTCGATCTCCTCGTGCAGATCAACCTCGGCCTGCATCGTCGTCCAGCCGACGACGCGCCAGGGGTTGTTGACCCCGGCGTTGGAGAAGCAGAGCTTGTACGGCCCCTCCGTCGCGTACTCGCTGGTGTCGACGAACTCCGGTTCGAGCGCCTGCACCCACGGCTCGTCGGCTGGCCCTTCCGGCTCGACGTCACGCAACCGAAGCTGCTCCTCGAATTCCTCCTGGACGAAGAATTCCGATTGCGGCCCCGTGGCCGGTGTGCTGTCCTGGGCGGCGGTCAATCCGCCGCTGGCGGCGAGGCCGACGACGAGGGCGAGGGTCAAGGCGAAGACCCGCCAGCGATTTCCCGGGGACATCCTCATGGCTTCTCTCCTTTGAGCGAGCGGCGACCTCACGGCTCCGTGTGGCGCTTCCGACCTCAGCATAGAGTCACACCGAACGTGCGTTGCGCGGGGCCTCCTTTCGTCGCGGGCCTGGCGTTTGAGCATCATGCGTCGTCATCGCGCCCGTCGCAAGCGGTATGCCGCGAACGCCACGGCGCCGATGATGATCAGCCCTTGCACCGCATCGCGCGAGGGCTTGGGCAGCCCGAGCAGATTGAGCAGGGTAAAAAGTGCTTCCAGGGAGAGCGCCCCGGCCATGGCGGCGACCAGCGAGCCGCTGCCTCCTCCCAATGCGGCGCCGCCCAGGACGACCGCCGAGATCGCCTGGAACTCGTAGCCGGCTCCCGCATCCTGCGAAATCCCCGCGAAGCCGCCGATGAGGATGCCGGCGATGACCGCCGACGTTGCGGAGATGACAAAGGCGATCGTGCGCACCAGCGGCACATCGACCCCGGAGAGCGCGGCGGCGGTGGGGTTGCCCCCGGCGGCAAAGAGCTGCTTGCCGAACGTGGTCCGATGCAGGAGCAGGTACGCCCCAATCCCGACGACGACCAAGATGCTGACCGAGTACGGCAACTGCTCGATGACCGGCACTCCTTCCAGTCCGAAGCGGCCGAACATGCGGAAGTTCTCCGGCAGCGAGCCACGGGGCGCGCCTCCACTCCAGAACAGCACCGCCCCCTGCAGGATGAGCAACATTCCGAGGGTGGTGATGAACGATGGCACGCGCAGGCGAGTCGTGACCACGCCGTTGACCAGCCCGACGACGGCTCCCAGTCCGAACAGCAGCGCGATCACCCACCAGGTCCGCTCCGGATCGCCCTCGGTCAGCCCGGCCGCGGCCACGACGACGGCGGTGATCAGCGCGCCGACTGAGAGGTCGAACTCGCCGGACACGATGACGAATAACTGCCCCGCCGCCAGGATCATGAGCGGCGCGGCGCGCTTGAGGAAGGCAAGGAAGACGGGAGGATTGGTGAAGTTCGGGTTCAGTATGGTGATCCAGACCAGGAGAGCGATGAGGACGACGAAGATCGGCGCCGAACCGCGCACGCCACGCCAGGCGCGCTCCCGCCAGGGGCGGCTCAGCTCCTGCTCGAAGCCTGCCGTGGTCGACGTCATACCCGGTTCCGTCGGCCGCGCAGGGCATACACGGCCACCGCCGCGATGATGATTACGCCGCGCAGGACATCCTTGAGAAAGGTGTTGACCTGGAGCTGGTTGAACAGGTTGTCGAGCAGCGCCAGAATAAGCACCCCGGCCACCGTCCCCAGCACGCCGCCCTTGCCGCCGGTGAGCGCGGTCCCGCCGAGCACCACCGCCGCGATCGACTCCAGGTCGTAGTTGCCGTCGGTGCCCACCCAGGGGGCGCCGGCCCCCAACCGGCTGACGATGAAGAGCCCGGTCAGCACGCACGTCAGGCTGCACAGGATGTGGGCCAGGATCAGCACCCGCGCCGAGCGTACGCCGGAGAGGCGGGCGGTCTCTTCGCTGCCGCCGATGGCGTAGAGATGATGCCCGAAACGGGTGTAGCGCAGAAGCACCCAGGCGATGCCGACCACGGCCAGGAAGAGGAGCACGGAATAGGGAAGCGGCCCTATGCCGCCATACCCCAACACCTGAAACTGCTCCGGCACGGCGCCAGCGAAATTGTCGAAGCTGGAGTTGAGGACGCCGCGCAGGATCAGCGCCATACCCAGGGTAGCGATGAAGGGGTTGATGCCGAGCACGGTAATGATCAATCCGTTGGCGAGACCGATGGCGAAACCGATGGCGGTGACGGCCACGACCCCGAGCAGCATGCGGTCGGGGTCGCCCTGCATGACGTACGAGGCCATCACCGCCGTCACACTGACCTGATAGGCGACCGACAGGTCAAGCGAACCGCCCAGGATGACCAGGGTCTGCCCGACCGCGACCATACCCAACGCCACCGAGCGGACGAGGGTGTTGGCGAAGTTGATCTGGCCGCCGTTGGCCAGGATGAGCCCCCAGGAGATGAGGGCCACCAGCGCGAGCACGCCGTAGATGATCGCGGTGTCGGAATCGAGTCCGCGCCAGTGGCGCCAGGCGCGGTTGGGGGCGGCGGGCGCGGCGATCATGCGGCGGCCTCCGCCTCCCGTTCGCCGGTGGCGAGGAGCATGATCTCGGCCTCGCTGGACCCTGCCGGCAGCTCGCCGGCGATCGTGCCGTCGCGCATGACCAGGATCCGATCGCTCATGCCGATCACCTCCGGCAGTTCCGAGGAAATCATCAGGATGGCGCCGCCGTTTCTGGCCAATTCGCGCATCAACTCGTGGATACCCGCCTTGGCGCCGACGTCGATGCCGCGCGTCGGCTCATCGAAGAGCAGGATACGCGCCCGCGTGGCCAACCACTTGGCCAGCACCACCTTCTGCTGGTTGCCGCCGCTCAGATAGCGGACCTCCTGCTCGAGGCTGGCCGCGCGCAACTCGACCATGCGGGCCAGGTCGAGAACCGACCGCGCTCCCTGGGCCGGACGGCCATCAGGTCGCGTCCGACCCAGGGAGCGCACGGCCAGGAGCGCATTGTCGCGCACCGATTGCGGCAGAATCAGCCCCTCCGTTTTGCGATCCTCGGTGAGGAATCCGATCCCGGCTCGGATCGCCTGGCGTGGGGAACGGATGCGAACCGGCTTCCCATCGAGCTCGACCACGCCTGCGGTGAACGGCTCGACGCCGAAAAGGGCCCGCGCCACCTCCGTCCGCCCCGCCCCGGCCAACCCGGCCAACCCGACGATCTCGCCGGCGCGGACGGTGAGGTCGATGCCGTGGAGTTTGCCCCCGGTGCCGTCGGTGACCCGCAGCCGGACCTCGCCGATTTCCGCGGCCGTCGCGCGCGGCGGGTAGTAGTGGGCCAGCTCGCGGCCGACCATCATCTGGACCAGTTGGCCGGTGGTGACCGAGTCGGTCGCGACCGTGTCGACCTTGCGCCCGTCCTTGAGGACGGTGATTCGTTGCGCCAGGTCGAAGACCTCTTTCAGCCGGTGCGAGATGTACAGCACGGCCAGCCCGCGGCTTTGCAGGAGACGCACCCGCGCGAAGAGGGCATCGACCTCATGCGGAGAGAGGGCGGCGGTCGGCTCGTCCATGACCAGGATGCGCGCCTCGAAGGAGAGCGCCTTGGCGATTTCGACGGTCTGCTGCTGTGCCACGGAGAGATCGCGCACCAGGGAGCGGGGGGAGATCCCCTGCTCGGCCCCCAGCTCGGTCAGGAGCATGGCGGTGGCATCCTCCATTGCCCGGGCGTCGACGAACGGCCCGCGGGTTGGCTCGCGGCCGAGAAAGATGTTCTGTGCGACGGTGCGCTCGGGGAGGAGGGTGAACTCCTGGTAGATGATGCTCACCCCCTGCTCCTGCGCCTCCCGCGGGTGGCCGAAGCGAACTTCCTCGCCATCGATCAGCATCGACCCCGCGTCCGGTTGGTGCGCGCCGGCCAGGATTTTCATGAGCGTGCTCTTGCCGGCCCCGTTCTCGCCGACCACGGCGTGGACCTCGCCGACCAGGGCATCAAGATCGACGTCCTCCAAGACCGGCACGCCGAAGAAGGTCTTGGTGATGGCGCGCATCTGGAGGAGGGGTGGGGCGAAGAGTGTATCGGCCGCACTCGGATTGACGTTATCCATGGGTCACCGCTTGACGACGCATGCCGTCTTGTACCGTCCGCCGAATCGGCTTGTCAATGCATTGGCGCTCGTGTCTCGCGGCTGGCTCAGATTGCAGTTGGCCCATGGCAACGCCGGTTGCGACCCCACCCAGTTGGGGGGAATGACAGTGAAAGGCTGTTGCCCAGATTATTCGGAAATGGAAGGTCTTGCCCCCGGATACTCACCTTTTGTCGAGAAGTCCATGCCCGATGGCTACCTTCTCGGCTCGTACCGCAACGCCACCGCCCCCGAGCCGAACTCCCGCCGGCCCACGAGCTTCAAGTCGATCGGCTGCGATAGCCCCGCGAACAACGTCGGCCCGTGGCCCGCCAGCCTGGGCTGCACCACGAACTCGTACTCATCGATCAAATCCAGCTCCGCCAACGCCAGCGGGAGCGTCACGCCGCCGACGTACAGTCCTTGCCCCGGCTCCCGCTTCAGCTGCTGCACGGCCTCCCCCAGATCGCCGCGCAGGAGCTCCGCGTTCCAATCGACCCGGTCCAATGTGCTCGACACGACGTACTTCCTGGCCGCGTCGATCGTCCGGGCGAAGGGTTCCATCCAGGGTTCCATCCACTCGGGTCGCACTCCCGTCCGCGCCGGCGACCGAAACGCGGCCTCCATCATCTCGTACGTCACCCGGCCAAAGAGGAGGGCATCGGCCTGCGCGAGGGTCTCAGTCGCGTGACGATGCATCTCCTCGTCCGGGACCCCGGCCCGATGATCGCAGCACCCGTCCAAGGTGATGTTGATGGAATACCGCAGGGGTCGCATGGCGTAAGCGTACGATGATCAAGATGAGATTGGAAGTTTTCTCATAGACGGTTACGGGCGACCCGTCGTATCGGACGGGCATGGACCTGACCGACCAGCAGTGGACGATCATCAAGCGGGCGCGTCGTTTCACATCCTTGTTGCGCCGCTCGAGTGGGGTCGTGGACCACACCTTCACCCAGTGGGCGCGCAGGCGAGCTCGTGAACGCCGGGACCTCGGCCTTGGCGTCGTCCATCACCCCGTCTCAAAACCAACGTCGCTCATCCTCGGCACGCCGACGGGTCCTGGACCATCGTCTCATCGGCTCGCGCCAAGTCCTTCGGTTCCCATAACGCCCCAGCCTGGTCTGAAAATAGGGTGCTTCTGGAGGGCTAGGCGGCTGGTGTCAAGGACACGGTGTAGCCCAAGCCTTCCAGCCGATGCACAAGACGACGTTCCACTCCTTGACGATCCCGCTCGTCGAAGTAGTTCGCTCCCAGGTCGTGGTAGACGGTTCCCTCGGTCAGCACGTGGTAGACGATGAGCAGGATGGCGTGAGCACCAGCCACCGCCGCCTTCGCGCGGCCGCGGCGAGCCGCCAGTCGGCGGTACTGCGCCGCGAGGTAGGTGCCCTTGGTCCGAGCGGCCGCGTGCGCCGCCTGGACGAGGCCGGCCCGTAGCCAGGGACTTCCCTTGCGCGTCTGGCCACTGTAGCGCTTGCCAGCACTCTCGTTGTTGCCCGGGCACAGTCCGGCCCAGGAGGCCAAGTGCTTGGCAGTGGGGAAGCGCGTGAGGTCGGAGCCGATCTCCGCCAGCAGTGCCTCGGCGACGGAGCGACCGACGCCAGGGATCGTATCCAGCCGCGTGATCGCGTCCTCGTCCGGGCGCACACGCTCCGTGATCTCGGCGCTCACCCGGGCGATCGCCACATCGAGGAAGTCGACGTGGGCCAATTGCTCGGCCACCCGGAAGCGCTGGTGCGCTCCGACGCAGCCCACCAGTGCCCGCTCCAGCTGGGGGATCTTCTCACGCAAGCGGTCCTGCGCTAACTGTGCCACCTGCGCACTGTCGGTCTCTCCCGCGACCAGCGCCGCGAGGATCTCCCGTCCCGATTTGCCCAAAATGTCGGTGGCCACCGACGCCAGCTTGATGTTGGCGCCCTCGAGCGTC
Source organism: uncultured Chloroflexia bacterium (assembly GCA_963762985.1). Lineage (GTDB taxonomy): Bacteria > Chloroflexota > Chloroflexia > Thermomicrobiales > UBA6265 > JACCXM01. The sequence goes on along the minus strand of CAVXMK010000012.1, from coordinate 37,166 downwards.
TTCTGCAGGCGATTCGCTGCCGCGGTCCGCTCCCGCACCAGGCTCGTCCGGTCGCGGGTCAGTTCCCGCAACTCCCGCTGCGGCCGGTCGGGAACGAAGCTGCCGCTGAGGAGCCCATGCCGCAGCAACTCCGCCAACCACTCGCAGTCGCCGACATCGGTCTTGCGCCCGGGCACGGCCTTGACGTGGCGGGCGTTGACCAGCAGCAGGTCGAACTGCTCCTCCAGCAGATTCCAGATGGGCTTCCAGTAGACGCCGGTGCTCTCCATGGCGACGTGGGTCACCTCCTGCGTCGCCAGCCAGTCGGCGAGCGCCAGGATGTCCGGCGTCATGGTTCCGAATGCCCGGATGGTCTTGCTGGGCAACCCATCCGATCCGGTGATCACCACGCAGGCGACGACCTCGCGCTTGTGTACGTCCAACCCACAGCAGCGGGCATAGATGATCTCCATGGCTTCCTCCTGCAACGACGAACGGCCGAGCGGGGTGCTCGCGATTGCAGCGTCTGGTCTGCGGGCTTCCCTGACGGGAGCGACAATCGGTCGTGCCCAGGAGCACCCGCGGTCCAACTGTTGATCGGGCTCGTGGCACCAGGCAGAGCCGACCTCTCAACACTCGGGCCGTCTACGCGACAGCGTAGCGCCACCCAGACATTGTTTTCATGCTCCGATCGTGGGCCGCAGGACCATGAGCAACTGTTGAAAAAAGCCGAGCGACGGTGATGAGAGGGGGCAACTCCGGTCCGAGTGCTTAGATTTGAGCAGGATTTCAATCCGAAATCAAACGTATGTGGATCTCGAAGGATCCCGGGAGCGCCAACCGGGGTGTTTTTCAACACGCTCGCCCCTTACCGGCCCTACCACATCCCTGAACAGATCATGTTATAGGTAGCGACCACATCGACTCGGTCGTTGCTCACGAAGGATGCCCGTGTGGTCGCTGCCACCTCGGAACGGCCCTCCCCAAGGTTCCCCATCCCGCGCACCCGCCTGATCGGCCGGGAGGCGGAGCTCCAGGTCGCGCGGAGGTTGCTGCTCGAGGAAGCGGTGCCGCTCCTCACCCTGACCGGACCCGGCGGCAGCGGCAAGACGCGGCTCGCCCTGGCACTCGCCCAGGACGTGTCCGCCGGCTTCGCCGACGGAGTGGTCTTTGTCGATCTGTCACCCCTGGCCGACCCGGAGCTGGTGGCAACTACGGTGGCAGCCATCCTCGAGGTCACCCCAAGCTCCGATCGCGCGGTGGGCGATGCCATCGTGACGGCCCTACGACCCCAGCAACGCCTCGTGATCCTGGATAACTGTGAGCATGTTTTGGATGCCGCAGCGGATCTGGTGATGGCGCTGATGGCGGGATGCCCCGCGGTTCAGGTGCTGGCCACCAGCCGTGCGCCACTGCAGGTGCGCGGCGAACAGCTGTTTCCGGTCGACCCGCTCTCCCTACCCGCGGTGGATGCGCCGCTCCAGACCATTGCCGAGACGGAGGCGGTGCGTCTCTTCGTCGCGCGTGCGCGGGCCGTGCGACCGGCCTTTGACGTCGAGATGGCCAACGCTACCACCGTGGCGCTACTGTGCCGGCATCTGGACGGCTTACCCCTGGCGATCGAGCTGGCCGCAGCACACAGCGCGGCGCTGTCGCCGGCCGCGTTGCTGGCGCAAATGACGGATCGCCTGCGCCTCCTCACCGGGGGTGCGCGCGACATGCCGGCGCGGCAAAAGACGATGCGGGACACCATCGCCTGGAGCCATGACCGCCTCAGTGAGGAGGAGCAAACGGCCTTTCGCCACCTCGCGGTCTTCGCCGGCGGATGGACGGTCGCCGCCGCGGCGACTGTGCTGGCGCGAGACCACGGCGAGACCTTGGCGCTCCTGGAGCGACTGATGGCGCAAAGCCTGATCATCTCCGGTGGCTCCGAGGACGTTCCCCGCTTCACGATGCTGGAGACGATTCGAGAGTTCGGGCTCGAGCGGCTCGCCGAGCGCGGTGAACGCGAGGTAGCACGGGATCGGCATGCCGTGTTCTTCCTCTCCCTGGCGGAAGAGGCGGAGCTGCATCTGTATGGCGCGGCCGGCGACCAGACGGGCTGGTTCGCTCGCCTCGACGCCGAGTTCGGCAACCTGCGGGCGGCAATCACGTGGTTCCTGGCACAGCACGATGGCACGCGGGCCTTGCGCGTCATCGTCGGCCTTGAGGGGTACATGGGCTCGCGGTCCATTGGGGCCGAAGTGCGACCGTGGATCGAGACGGCGCTGACCCTGGCGCCGGCGGCCCCACCGAAGTTGCTGGCCGCGGCGTACTTCAGCCTGAGCGAGCGGATCTGGCAGCTGGGTGATGGTGCGGCGTACCTCGCCGCGGCGCAGGAGGCGTTGGTGCGGGCCGAGGTGACGGGCGATCCTTTCGTCATCGGTCGCGCTCTCCTCAGCGTTGGCTGGGCCTGGTGGATGGTTGGCGAGCCGGAGCGCAGCCTCGCGGCCCTCGAACACGCGGTCCCCCTGTTGCGGCAATCGGGGCGACCTGACTTTCTGGCCCTCGCCCTGGCATTTCTGGGGCAGGCCCGCGTCGACTCCGGTGAGCTTGCCGCTGCCCAAGAGCTGCTCGATGAGGCGCTGAGCCTGTATGCGCACCTCGACGATCCCTTGAGACGGGCATCCGCGCTTGCCATTTGCGGGAATCTGGCCCGGGCCCAGGCGGACTATCCGCGCGCCGTGAGTCTGGCTGCGCAAGCCATCGCCACCGCCGCCCCCACGGGGGGTGATGAGCGCATCATCATGTTTGCCGTTGCTGACCTGGCCAACGTCATGCTGCGGACGGCCCAACCCGAGCGGGCGGCACGCCTGCTGGGGGCCATCGCGGCCAAGCAGGATGCGACCGGATTCATGGCTGTCCTGGCAGACTTGCAGGTCAGGCAGACGGTGGCCGATGCCCGGGCCGCACTCGGGGACGTGGCGTTCGCACACGGGTGGGAGGCCGGTCGACGACTCCTCTGGGCTGACGCCATCAGGGAGGCGCTGGCCGCGCTTGATTCGACGCCGTCGACCGCGCCGACACGTGTTCCGCCACGCGGGCAACCGGCGCCAGCCGACGTTGATCTCACCTTCCGCGAGCAGGAAGTCCTCGCGCTGCTCTGCCAGCGCCTGACCGATCCGGAGATTGCCGCGCACCTGTTCATCAGTCCCCGCACCGTCAACTATCACGTCGCCAACATCCTGGGCAAGCTGGGGGTGCGCAACCGTCGCGAAGCCGCCGCCCTGGCGGCCCGGCAAGGGCTGATCTGATCCCTCGATCCCCGCACGCCGTCCAGTATTCCACCCAAATAGGTAGGTTCCAGGTAGACCCTACGGATATGATGGCACCCGTTCAGGCGCATCCTCGGAGCGTGCCAACGAGAACGGCACCGGGGAACGGAAGCACCGGACCCGGGGAGACCCCAGAAAGGAGATCGACGGTGACGACGATTGTAGAGGGACAGCCGGTGGACGAGCCGACGACCCACCCCAGATCCCCACCAACGACCCCCGCAGGGTGGCGATCGGACCGGGTGGTCGCCCTGTTTGTCTTAGCAGTCGCACCCAGGCTCTTTTTTGGCGACACCGGCCCTGTAGCCGAGTTGGCGCGTGCCCCGGCCCGGCTTGTCCCCCCATCCGGGTGGCACTGGAAGATATTTACCGCCTGCGGTCCCCTCATGATCGTGGTCGGCGTCCCGCTGCGATGGTTCGGCGACGTGGAGACCGGCAGCTTTATCGCCGTGGTCGGCGCCTGCGTCCTGTTTACGCACCTCTACATGCGGTTCCGCGCCCTCGACGCCGTGGACGGGTTTCACACGTTCCCTGGCTCGTAGAGTCGTTGCCGTGACCCTCCACCTCGGAGGCCGTTGAAGCAATAGCAAAGGAGTCCGCGTGATGATCGACCGCCCATTGAGCTTCTCTTCCAAGGTTTTCCAGACCCGCACCGTCAAGATGGCCGACCGCGAAGAGACCTTCGTCAAGGGCGGCCGCGACCTCTTCAAGCTGCTGCCCAAGGCGTTCGACGGCATCAAGCAGATCGGCGTCATCGGCTGGTCCTCGCAGGGGCCGGCGCAAGCGCAGAACCTGCGCGAATCGCTCGAGGGCACCGGCATCAAGGTGAAGGTCGGCCTGCGCGAGGGCTCCTCGTCGATGAAGGAAGCCGAGGCCGTGGGCTTCACCAAGAAGGACGGCACGCTGGGCGAGATGTACGACGTGATCCGCGAGAGCGACATGTCGCTGCTGCTGATCTCCGACGCCGCCTTCGCCGAGAACTACAAGAAGATCTTCGCGGCCTTCCGTCCCGGCACGACGCTGGGCTTGAGCCACGGCTTCCTGCTGTCGCACCTGCAGGCGCAGGGCGAGGACTTCCCCAGGAACATCAACGTCATCGCCGTCTGCCCCAAGGGCATGGGCCCCTCGGTGCGCCGTCTCTACGAGCAGGGCCGCGAGGTGAACGGCGCCGGCATCAATGCGAGCTTCGCCGTACACCAGGACGTCAACGGCAAGGCGACCGACTATGCGCTGGGCTGGTCGGTGGCGCTGGGCTCGCCCTACACCTTCGAGACGACGCTGGAATCGGAGTACCGCTCGGACATCTTCGGCGAGCGCGGCATTCTGCTGGGCGCCGTGCACGGCATCGCCGAGAGCCTCTATGCCCGCTACGTCGGCAACGGCATGGGCAAGGACGACGCCTATCTCAACACCTCGGAGTCGATCACCGGGCCGATCAGCAAGACGATCTCGCGCTCGGGCCTCAAGGCCGTCTACGACGAGTTCGACGACAAGGAGAAGGCCGCCTTCCGCAAGGCATACAACGCCTCCTACCATCCCTGCCGCGAGATCCTGGAAGAGATCTACGACGACGTCGCCTCGGGCAACGAGGTGCGCTCGGTCATCCAGGCGACGCGCCGCCACGGCACCTATCCGATGGGCAAGATCGACAGCACCGACATGTGGGTGGTGGGTGAGAAGGTGCGCGCCAACACCGAGCGCAACTGCGCGCCGCTCAATCCGGAGACCGCCGGCGTCTACATGGCCTGCATGATGGCCCAGGTCGACCTCTTGAAGGACCGGGGCCATCCCTATTCCGAGATTGCGAATGAATCGATCATCGAAGCCGTCGATTCGCTCAACCCCTACATGGACTTCAAGGGCGTGTCGTACATGGTCGACAACTGCTCGACCACGGCGCGGCTCGGCGCCCGCAAGTGGGCGGCGCGCTTCGACTACATCCTGAAGCAGCAGGCCTTCCCGGCGATCGACGAGAGCGCCGCCAAGGGGGCGACGCCGTTCGACAAGTTCCTGTCGAGCAACATCCACGAGGTGCTGAAGGTCTGCGCCGAGCTCAGGCCGTCGGTCGACATCGCCGTGGTCCCGACGCGGCGCGGCTAGCCCTTCTTTGCGGTCCTGGGCAGCGAGTAGGTCAAGGTGGCGTGAGCCACCGGCTCCTGCTCGCCCTCGCTCCAGATCGTGAAGTCGCCGACCGCCAGCGCGCGGCCGAGCTTCATCAGCCGGCCCTCGCCCAGAAGGTCGGCGGGTTCGGGCTTGCGCATGAAGTTGATGGTGAGGTTGGTCGTCACCGCGGCGGCAACCGGCCCCAACCGTCCCATGAGCAGCAGATAGAAGCTGAGGTCGGCCAGCCATACCAGGGCCGGGCCGGAGATGGTGCCACCCGGGCGCAGATGCTGTTCCTTGGTGGGCAGGCGCACGCGGATGGTGGTGTCGTCGAGATGCTCGATGCGGAGATCGACGTGGGTGGCCTGCGGGGGGCTCCTGGCCCTTCCAGGGGAGATAGGGCGACTCTCAGGCGTCTACGGGTAACAACTGATCCGGTTATCACGCCGATGGCCCCACAGATGGCCCCACCAGCTACTTCAAGACGCACACCGAAAACAGACCCTAGCCCTTGACGGCCCCCAGCGTCATGCCGCGCAGGATGTGGCGCTGCACCAGGAGCGCGAAGGCGATGACGGGCAGGAGCGTCAGCGAGCCGGCGGCCATCACCATCCCCCACTCGGTGCCGCGGTCGGTCGAGAAGGTCAACGGCAACTGGGCCAGGGTCCGCGTGTCCCGCCCGGAGAGGACCAGCGAGAAGAGCAGCTCGTTCCAGGCGAGGAGGAAGGCGAAGATCGCCGTCGCCGCCAGCCCGGCGCCGCCAGCGGGAGCACGATCTGGACGAACACCCGCAGCCGGCCGCCGCCGTCGACCATGCCGGCCTCCTCCAGCTCGATCGGGATCTCCTTGAAGAAGCCGATCATCATCCAGATGGAGAAGGGCAGCGAGAACCCCAGGTAGGCGAGGATCATCGATGAGTGCGTGTTGAGCAGCCCGAAGGTGCGCATCAGCAGGTAGTAGGGGATCACCAGCACGAAACGCGGCAGCATCCGCATCACCAGGTAGGCCAGCGGCAGAAAGTCCGAGCCGGGGTAGCGGAAGCGGGTGAAGCTGTAGGCCGCGAGCGACCCCAGCGCCACCGAGGCCACCGTCGTCACGCTGGCGACGATGATGGTGTTCTGGAGGTACTGCAGGAACGGTGTCCCCCGCAGCATCTGGTCGAAGTTCTCCAGCGTGGGCTGGAAGACAAAGACCGGGGGCACCTGGCGGTCCAGCGCTTCTGGCTTGAACGCCGTTGAATACATCCAGTAGAGCGGGAAGAGCGACCAGAGCAGCGCGACCGCGATCAGAATGGCTCGCCCGGCTCCGACATTTCTGCGCTGCGCCATGGGTCTTCCCCTAACTCTCCATCTGCATGTCGCGCAGCTTCTTGACGAAGAAGACGCTGAAGCCGAGCACGAGGATCAGGATCACCCAGGAGACTGCCGACGCGCGGCCGATGTCGTAGGCGCGGAAGGCGAGGATGTAGGCCATCATCGAGATGACCTCGGTCGCCTGGCCCGGGCCGCCGCCGGTGAGCAGCATGAAGGTGTCGAACTCGCGGAAGGCGTCCATCCCGCGGATGGTCAGGGCGACGAGGATGAGGGGCATCAGGAGCGGGAGGGTGATGCTCTTCAGGATCTGCCACGGCCGAGGCGCCGTCGATCTCGGCGGCCTCGATCACCTCCTGCGGCAGCGATTGCAGCCCGGCCAGCATGACCAGAAACATGAAGGGCGTCGTGCGCCAGACGTCCATCAGGATGATCGCCGGCAGCGCGGTCGCCCGGGTCCCCAGCAGCGGGAAATTGTTGTCGAGGCCGAACAGCGAGAGGAAGAGCGGCACAATTCCGTCGCCTGGGTAGTAGAGCCGGACGAAGAGGAGCCCCACCACCGACGGCGTGAGGAACAGCGGCAGCATCAGCACGGTCCGGACGATTCCCTGGCCGCGAAACTCCTTGTTCACCAGCAGGGCGAGCGCCAGACCGAGCAGGAACTCGAGGGTGACCGCCGCCAGCGTGAAGATGAGCGTGACCGTGATGGAGTTGAGGAAGTTCGGCGACTGGATCGTCCAGAGGTAGTTGTCGAGACCGATGAACTCCCGCTCGTCCGGCCGGGCGAGTTGGTAGGACTCGAAGCTGGCCTGGAGCGAGAAGACCAGCGGGTAGAGCATGATGGCCACGGTGACGATCAGGGCCGGCGCCAGGAAGAGATACCCGGGAAGGTTCCGCGACCGCTGCAACCGGCGCAGGAGCGAATCCTCAGCGCGGGCAGGTCTGACCGTGGCGACCTCGTATCCGGCCAAAGCGCAACCCCTTGAGCGGCGTGTCCGATGCGTGAAATGCGGCCGGCCGGGCGAACCTCCGCGGCCGGCCGCGCTGGGTCAGCCTACTGCTGGTATCCCCCCGCCTGCATGATCGCGTTGAGCTCCGCGGCCAGGCCATCGATGGTCTCTTGCGGGGTGAGCTCGCCGGCCGTCAACTGAGACGCGAAGATCTGGAGCTGGGTGTTGATCTCCTCGTATTCCTTGAAGATCGGCCGCTTCTCGGCGATCTTCATGGTCTCGGCGACGGCTTCGGAGTCCGGGCTCATCTCCTTGAAGCGCTCGCTGTCGAGCACCGAGAGCCGCGGCGACTTGCCGGAGCCGCCCTCGATGTACTTGAACATGCTCTCCTGGGTCGTGAACCACTTGATGAACTCCCAGGCCGCCTCCGGGTTCGGCGCGTCGGCCGGGATGGCCATGGTCCAGACGCCGCGCATGGAGAGCGCCCGCTCCTCGCCGGGCGCCGGGGCAAAGCCGGCCGTGTCGGCGACGACGGAGTTCTCGCCCTCGGTGATGTTGAGGGTGTTCGACGCCCAGTTGTACATGAAGACCGCTTTGCCCGTGGCAAACGCGTCGGAGATCCCGGCGTAGTCGTACCCGGCGTGCCCGGACGGCGCGATGTTGTCGGCGACCTGCTTGAAGAACTCGGCGGCGGCGTAGCCCTGGTCGTTCACAAACGCCGCCTGGTAGTTCTCGTCGAACAACTCGTTGCCCCAGGCGTTGATGAAGGTCCAGAGGTTGATGCCGGTCTGGGGGTCTCGCTTGGTCATGATGGCGATGCCCCAGAGCTCGTTGTCTCGATCTTGGGCCGCCATCGCGGCATCGTAGATCCCGGTCCACGTCGTCGGGACCTCGATCTCCAGGGCGTCGAGCAGGTCCTGGCGGTAGTAGAGGATCTGGACGTTCGGATCGAACGGGATGCCGTAGACCTTGCCCTCGTAGACCCCCGCGTCCCACATGATCGGGACCCAGTCGTCCACCGGGAAGCCGTCCCGCTCGATCAGCGGCGTCAGGTCCATCAGATACGGGCTGTAGGCCGGCATGTACGGCTCGTCGACGGTCATCAGGTCGTACTCCCCGGTTTGACCGGAGAGCGAGACGATCTGCCTGTCCTGCAGGCTGTTGCTGGCGACCTTGTCGAGGACGACCCTGCCGCCCATCTCCGCCTCGAAATCGGGCAGCCAGGTTTCCATGCCGGCGGACTTGTAGCTGTCCCAACAGAGCATGTACCAGCTCTTTGCCACTGGTCACGTCAGGATTCAGCGTCGCCTCTGCGGCATCCTCTTGCCTGAGGGCCGGGGCCGCCGCCGCTGGCAGGATGCCAGTGCTCGAGAGATAGGCCGAACTGGGCAAGACCAGACCCGACGCGAGGAGCCGACGCCGAGAGATCCGCTGCATGATGCCCTCCTGCTTGAGACGACGGTCGGGGTTCGATCTCGCAAGCTGGCAACCGTTGACGCCTGCCCCGTCCCTCCGGATCGAACCAACGCTGACGAAAGCATCCTGACAATTCAGGGATAGGACGATCCTAGCACCCTCATAAAACGTGGTCAAACTCGGGTTCATCCAGGCGGGGGGACGGCAGGCGGCGTGCCGCGAGCGCACGCCGATCATCCGTAGGAAACGCTCCTGGCTGGCCACGAATTTCTGGAATGGCGGTCGCCCCTACGGCCGGGCCACGGTGCGGCAACGTTCCAATAAGGCCGTGTCCACTCGCTCAGCCGAGCAGGCTGCCCAGTCCCCGCGTGAAGAGGATGACCCCGAAAAGGAACAAGACGATGGCCATCACCACGGCGTAGTTCGCCATGAGCCAGACGTGCCACCTCGCCAGGGTTGCGCTGGCACTCTCGCGCACGACGAAGTACCAGACCACCGGCGCCGCCACGCCTACCGAGCCGATGAGGACGTAGGCGGCGGCCGTGACGAGCGCGGCGGCGCCGACGGTTCGCGCCTGACCGAGCTCGGGGTGCCACTCGCCGCCAGCTATCACCCGGATTCCGTATTACGGGACCCGGCGGTCGGGGGCAGGTTGCGCGCCGCTTCTTCCCCGGCATCACCCTGAGCTTGTGGAACGGGTGGCCGTCCGGTGGTTTGGTCCCAGGGCGAGGGGTTGAAAATCATCTGCAGGATCGCCTGCGTCTCGGGGGTTTCTTTGGTGGTGACACGGAAACTCATGCGGATCAGCCCCACGACCAGCAGCACGAGGAGCGGCGGGGCGAGGAGAAAAACCACGCGTGGGCCGAGCACCGTCGCGATGCCTCCCAGTGTGAGCAGTGTGACCACGACCAGGAGATTGTCGAGGAGTTCCTGCATGCCGAAGGTCGTGGGCTGGCGCGCGAGCATGACGTAGCGATTGACGTAGGTCTGCACCCCAGCGCCGGCCGCGGTGGCGCCAAACATCGTAAAGATCGAGATGAACCCTACGGCGTACATCTGGGAACTGAGCTGAACACCGAACAGTTCAAGCAGACGCAGCGGGCTGAGCGGGGCGAGGAGCGGCGTCACTTGCTGCGATGAGCCCGAAGAGCACTGAACCCCAGGCTGAGGATGGCGAGGGCGTAGATGACCAGCGCCCGCTCTCCCCGGTGATCCATCAGCCAGGGCCCGAGCGCGGATCCGGCCAGGAAGCCAATCCCGCCGGGGGCAATGATGAAGACCATATGCGTGGGATCGCCGCCGAGCACATCCCGCACGTAGACGGGCATGAGGCTGTTCATCCCTTCGTAGAGCGCGACAGCCATGCCGCCCACCAGAATCATCGCGGAAAACCGTTGATGTTCGAGCATCCATGCGGCAGTGTGCCGCGGCGATGGCAACGAGGCGCGCCAGTCGATCGCGCGGATTGCCTGGGTGATGGGGGTCGCCGCTTCGTCGGCGGGCAGTTGCCACACCCGCACCGCGCTGAGGGCGAGCACCGCGCCGCAGACGTAGACCAGGGCGGTCATCGTCGAAACGCTGATGAGCACCGGCGCGAGAAAGGCCGATCCCAGCGCCGCACCAATGCCACCGGCCAGGGTGAGGATCGCCGCCAGGACCGCGACCCGAGCCGGTGTCGTGATTGCCGCGGTGGCTGCCTTGATTGCAGGTGTGCCGAGTTGGCCGAGCGTCGTCTCGACGAGGATAAGCAGCAGCAGGCTGCTGATGGTTGTTCCCCAAAAGGTCGGCACGATAAAGCAGGCTGCAGCCTGCAGGGCGTACGTCGTCATCAGCGCCGACCTGCTGGACATGGCGCCTGCCAGCAGGCCCCCGCCAAGACCAAAGACGAGCGCGGTGAGAAGCGGAGCGCGCCCACCATCGAGATGATGGCCTGCGTGGTTCCGATCGTGGCCAGGTAGACCATGACGCCGTACGCCAGGGCCGTGAGACCAAGGGCCGTGCAGAAGCGCGCGAATATCAGTGTGGGGACTCCGGGTTCGTGGAGCACCCGGCGCTGGAGGCGGTGTTCGACTCCGCCGCGTCAAGAGCGACGGGAAGTCCGTCGCTATCGAGCGCGTCGGCGGCCCGCGGTGTTGCGGTCATCGGCAGCATCCTCCCAGGCAAGATCCCGCTGGCCGACGGTCGACGGCAATCCAATTCAACCACCAGGAGGCCAGTGTGACGCCAGTGCTGTGGCTCCCTGGCTTCTCTGGATCGCTGTTATTGTGGAGTATTCCCGCCGGGGCCGTTGACAGACGCGCGCGGCGTGCGAGAATCGATTCGCGGAGCACGGTCGTTTCGTCGATTGCACGTTTTCGTCCGCGGCGTTGACCAGGCCGACCGCGGTCGAGTATCCGCGTTCTGGCTGCGCGGAAGGATCCGCGCATGAGCACACCTCCCATACGCCGCACGCCGGCCCTCGCCCCCGTCACGGGCAGCGAACGCTGGAACGACGACGGATTCCTGGAACTCGTCGCCACGGCGGAGACCCCGCGGGAAAGCCGCCGCTTCCTGGACCGCATCGCCGACGCCAGCCCGGTCATCCTCTACGTCTTCGACCTCGCACTGAACCGCCTCGTCTACTGCAACGACGCGGTCGAACCGATCCTCGGCTACACGCCTGACGACATCCAGGGCATGGGCGCCGCGCTGGTCCCGACCCTCGTGCATCCCGACGATCGTCCCACGCTGCCGACGCGGATGGCGCGGCTGGCCGCGGCGTCCGATCGGGAGGTGGTCGAATCGGAATACCGGATGCGCCACGCCGGCGGGGACTGGCGGTGGCTCGCGGTCCGGGAGACGGTCTTCGCCCGCGACGGCGACGGCGCCCCGCGCCAGGTGCTCGGCGCCGCCCTGGACGTCACCGAGCGCAAGCTCGCCGAGATCGCGCTCCGCGACGGCCAGCGACGATACGAGCTGGCCACGGCCGCGGGGCGTGTGGTGGTGTGGGACTTCGACGTCGCCAGCGGCCGCATGCGCGTCGAGCCGCCCTTCCCCGCGCTGCTGGGGTTTGCCCCCGGCGAGTACGACGATCCCGACGCCTGGGAGGAGTACATCCACCCCGACGACCACGCGCGCGTGCGCAGGATCGGCAACTCGGGGTTCGCGCCGGATGCCCCACGCGATGCCGACGGGAACTCGCGCTGCCCCGAGACCGAGTACCGCGCGCTCGGCCAGCACGGCGCGACGTACTGGCTGACCGACCGCGGGACGGTCTGGCGGCGGCCGGACGGGGAACCGTTTCGCGCCGTCGGCACGATCACCGACATCACCGACCTGAAGCGCGTCGAGGATGAGCTGCGCAAGGTCACCGGCGAAATCCTGCGCGCGCAGGACGACGAGCGCCGCCGCATCGCCAGCGACCTCCACGACGGCGTGGCCCAGGACCTCGCCGCCATCGCCATCAACCTCATGCGCATCGACGCCATGGTTCCCGGCCTGCCCCAAGACGCCCGGTCGGTCCTCGCGGCTGCGCAGGAGCTGGGGGAACGGGCGCTGCGCGAGTTGCGCACCCTCAGCTACCTCCTGCACCCGCCGCTCCTGGCAGAGGGCGGGCTCCCCGACGCGATCCGCGATTACGCGCGTGGGTTCGCCAAGCGAACCGGGATCGCGGTCGACGTCGACGATCTGGCACCGATCGGGGGCATCGGCCGGGACGCGGAGACGGCCCTCTACCGCGTGGCGCAGGAGTGTCTCGTCAATATCCAACGCCACTCCGGCAGCGCGTCGGCCGCCATCCGCCTCGGCAGAGAGCGAGACGAGATCGTCCTCGAGGTCCGCGACCACGGACGGGGGATGGACGCCGGCCGCCAGGAGGACACAGACGGAATTCCGGTCCAGACCGGCGTCGGCATCGCCAGCATGCGCGAGCGGGTGCGCTGCCTTGGCGGGCGGCTGCGCATCCTGTCGGGTCCGGGCGGGACCACGGTCATCGCCCGCCTGCCGGATCGGCCGCCGTTCCTGGATCGCGCGGAGCCATGACGCGCATCCTGCTGGTGGACGACCACGAAGTCCTGCGCGTCGGTCTGCGCTCGCTGCTCGAGACGCGGCCGGGGTGGGAAATCTGCGGCGAGGCGGTGAATGGGCGCGAGGCGGTGCGGCTGGCCGAGGAGCTGCGGCCCGACGTCGTGGTGAGCGATCTGGCGCTGCCGGAGCTGAACGGGCTCGAGGCCATCCGCCAGATCAAGCGGGCGCTGCCCGGCGTGGAAATCCTCGTCTTCACCGTCAACGACAGCGAGCAGACGATGCGCCAGGCCCTCCAGGCCGGCGCGCGGCTACCTGCTCAAATCGGAGGCCAAGAACCATCTCATCGCCGCCATCGACGCTCTGGCGCTGCACCACCCGTATTTCGGCAGCGCGGCGGCCGAGACCGTGCTCGACGGGTTTCTGCGCACGACCCCGCGCGGCGACGATCTGCTCACCAGCCGCGAGCGAGAAATCGTGCAGTTGCTCGCCGAAGGCAAGAGCAACAAGGCGATCGCCGAGGCGCTGGCCATCAGCGTCAAGACGGTCGACGGGCATCGAACGTCCGTCATGCGCAAGCTCGGCGCGCATTCGCTGGCCGACGTGGTGCGCTACGCGATCCGCAACGGACTGGCCGAGCCGTGAGCGGCGGCCCGGCGCCGCCGCTGCCGCAACCGGGGGCTTTCCTGGAGAAAATCAAGGTGATTCCCCTATGGCGGCACGCCAACCCCGTGGCATGCTGGGCGCAGCGAAGCATCCCGGCCGCGGGCCACGACGATTGCGGAGGCGTAGGGGCGCTGCTTGCCGCGCCCGTCGGCCACAGGCCGACAACAGACGCCGGGCAACCGATTTGTGGCCCTCCGGGCCACGGGCGCAGCAAGCAGCGCCCGTACAGACCGCGCGGTGGTGGGAACGAAGGTAGGGAGGCAGTAATCCATGTCATCGGCGAGCGATGCCGCGCGTGCGTACTCGCGCGATCACACCGACCGCTTCGTGCAGGAACTGGATGAGGTGCTGCGCATCCCGAGCATCGGTACCGACCCGGCGCACGCCGGCGATATCGAGCGCACGGCGGAATGGCTGGCGCAGAACCTGCGCGACCTGGGCGCCGCCAACGTCGCGGTGATGCCCACCGCGGGCTACCCGGTCGTCTATGGCGAGTGGATGGGGGCGGGGGAGGACGCGCCGACGGTACTCGTCTACGGGCACTACGACGTGGTCCCCGCGGCGAAGGAAGACGGTTGGGACACGGAGCCGTTCGAGCCGGTCGTCAAGGACGGCAAGATCTTCGCCCGCGGCGCCACCGATGACAAGGGACAGCTCTACATCCACGTCAAGGCGCTGGAGTCGTATCTGCAAACGGGCGACGGCCCGCCCGTCAACCTGAAGTTCATCCTCGAGGGCGAAGAGGAAGTCTCCTCCCCCAACCTGCGCCCCTTCATCGAAGCGCATCTCGATCTGCTCAAGGCCGATGTCTGCGTCATCAGCGACTCGTCGATGCCGACGATGGAGCGGCCGGCGATCACCCACAGCCTGCGCGGCATGACCTACGTCGAGATCCACGTCGCGGGGCCGCACGACGATCTGCACAGCGGCTTCTATGGCGGCGCGGTGCATAACCCGGCGCTGGCGCTGGTCGAAATCCTGAGCGCGATGTTCAACGACGATCACTCCATCGCCGTGCCCGGGTTCTACGACGACGTCGTGCCCCTCACCGACGCCGAGCGCGCCGAGATCGCCAAGACCGACATGAGCGAGGCGGAGCTGCTGGCCGCCACGGGCGTCCCCGCGCCCTGGGGCGTGGAGGCGTTCACCATCCGCGAGCGCGTCTCCGCCCGCCCCACGCTGGAGATCAACGGGCTGCTGAGCGGCTGGGGCGGCCCCGGTCCGAAGACGATCATCCCGGCCACGGCGATGGCCAAGGTCAGTTGCCGTCTGGTCGGCAATCAGGACCCGCACGACATCTACGAAAAGATCGCATCGTACGTCGCGTCGATCGCCCCGCCGACCGTGAGCGTCCGGGTCGACCTCCTGACCACCGGCGAGCCGGCGCTGATCGACTTCACCCTCCCCGAGATGCAGGCCGCCGCCCGCGCCTACGAGCAGGGCTGGGGCGCGACCCCGGGTTTCACCCGCGGCGGCGGCAGCATCCCGATCGTGGCCGACTTCGTGACGCTGATGGGCATCCCGGTGGTGATGATGGGCTACGGTCTCGACACCGACGGCCTGCACGGCACGAACGAGCATTTCGGCATCGAGAACCTCTCGCGCGGAATCGAGACCGCCATCGTCTACCTCGACGAGCTGGCGCGGCTCCCGCGCTGAGCGTTTGCAGAGGCGCTACTTGGCATCCGAGATGGTCATGAACCACCGCAGCGCGACGACCGGCCCCTCGTTCGTCTCCACCGGCCAACTGCCGCCGGCCGGACGGGTGCAGGCGCTGGTCGACGAGGCCCACGCGCGTTTCAAGGCGATCGACGAGGGCGAAAACGCCAGCCACTACCCGGTCCTGGCCCGGGTTCCGCGCGGCCTGTTCGGGATTTGCGTGGTGGGCACAGGCGGCGCCGTCTATGCCGCCGGCGACGTCGATTATCCGTTCACGATCATGAGCGTCGCCAAGCCGTTCGTCCTGGCGCTCGTCGCTCAGGAGCTGGGGATCGAGCGGGTCCGCTCGTTCGTCGGCGTCAACGCCACCGGGCTGCCATTCAACTCGGTGATGGCGATCGAACTGCACCCCGAGGGCAAGACCAACCCGATGGTCAACCCGGGCGCCATCGCGGTCACCAGTCTCGTGCCCGGCGAGAGCACGGAGGCCAAATGGCGCGTCCTGCGCGACGGACTCTCCCGCTTCGCCGGGCGTCCGCTGGCGCTGAACGAAGAGGTTTACGCCTCGGCGGCGGCGACCAACCACCGCAACCAGGCCATAGCCCGCCTGCTGGAGGGGTACGATCGGCTGGGGTTCGATACCCTCGCCACCGTCGACCTCTACACCCGGCAGAGCTGCCTGGACGTGACGGCCCGGGACCTGGCGGTGATGGCCGACACCCTGGCCGACGGCGGCGTCAATCCGCTCACCGGGGAGCAGGTGGTCAGCGCCGCCGTCTGTGCGCAGGTGCTGGCGGTGATGGCCACGGCCGGGCTCTACGAGACCTCCGGCGACTGGTTGTGCGACATCGGGCTGCCGGGCAAGAGCGGCGTGGGCGGCGGCATCGTGACGGTCGCCCCCGGCAAGGGCGGCATGGGCGCCTTCGCCCCGCCGCTGGACGGCGCGGGGAACAGCGTCAAGGGGCAACTGGCGGCCATGTTCCTTTCCGAGCGCCTGGGACTCAATCTCTTCGCCTCGAAACCGGCCGAACACACGCCCGGCACTGGCGCGGAGACGCCGCGTGGCTAGGGGAGTGCTCATAGCCTTCTGGGGTCTTGACAGAACCGGCCTGCCCGTAGGGGCGCTGCTTGCTGCGCCCGGTCGGCCGGAGGCCGACAGCCAGCGCCCGGCTCCGACGTTGTGGCCCTGCGGGCCACGGGCGCGGCAAGCAGCGCCCCTACAATCCGGTCTGGCGCGGCAAGCAGCGCCCCTACAAACCGATCGGCGTTTCAAGAAGCCATGGCCGACCGTGAGCAGGCGGCGCCGACGCCTCGAGGAGACCAGGGATGACCTACGATTTTGCCCCCGAGCTCGAAGACCGCCTCATCCGCTACGCCCGCATCGACACCCAGGCCGACGAGTCCTCGGCCACGACCCCCAGCACGGCGAAGCAATTCGACCTGCTCAACCTGCTGGTGGAGGAGCTGCGCGAGATCGGGGCGCAGGACGTGACGCTGACCGAGTACGGCACGGTGCTGGCCACGATCCCCGCCACCGCCGAAACCGACGCGCCGACGGTCGCCTTCCTGGCCCACGTCGACACCTCGCCGGCGTTCAAGGCCTCCGACGTCGAGCCGATCGTCCACCGCAACTACGACGGCGGGGAGATCGTCCTCCCCGCCGACCCGAACCAGGTCCTCTCGCCGGAGAAATTCCCTTACCTGGCTCAAAAAGTCGGTGAGGACATCGTCACCGCGAGTGGGACCACGCTCCTCGGGGCCGACGACAAGGCGGGGATCGCCATCATCATGGCCATGGCTCGCCATCTGCTGGCCAACCCCGATATCCCCCACGGCCCGATCCGGATCGGCTTCACCCCGGACGAGGAGATCGGCCGCGGCGTCCACGCCGACCTGCCGGGGGACTTGCGGGCCGACGTCGCCTATACGTTGGATGGCGCCTCGCTGGGCGAGATCGTCTACGAGACGTTTTCCGCGGACAAAGCGACGGTCACCGTCGAGGGCGTCTCAGTCCATCCCGGCTGGGCCAAGGACGTGCTGGTCAACGCGCTGCACCTGGCGGCCAAGATTGTGATGACCCTGCCCCACGTCACCCTGACCCCGGAAACCACGGCTGGCCGCGAGGGCTTCATCCACCTCTATCACATGAGCGGCACGGCGGCGACGGCCACGCTCGAATTCATCCTGCGCGATTTCGAACGGGACGCTCTCGCGGCCCAGGGTGAGTTGTTGCAACAGGTCTGCGCCGCCGTCGCGCTCACCGAGCCGCGCTCCCGCATCACCTGCGAGATAACATCGCAATACAGCAACATGCGCTACTGGCTGGAGCAGGACATGCGCCCCGTCGAATTGGCGCGCGAGGCCTGCCGCCAGATTGGCGTCGAGCCCTTCTCCCAGCCGATCCGCGGCGGCACCGACGGCTCACGCCTGACCGAGCTGGGCGTTCCCACCCCCAACCTCTTCACCGGCATGCAGCAAATCCATGGTCCACTGGAGTACGTCACCGTGCAGGACATGACACGCGCCACAGAAATGTGCGTTAAGCTGGCGCAACTCTGGAGTGGGGAGCACCGCGTGGAGGCAGAAGTCGACCTCGCCAGCGAAGAGACAAGCCTATAGGTCGATGATCGTATGCAACTGGTGATACCAGATGCCCGCCTATTCAATGGCGACCCGTATGGGGTTGGATCCGGCGACCGGACCACTCAACGACCTTAGCCGGCGCGCGAAGGAGGATTTTGGCGATGCAGAAGTTCCTTGACTGGATAGAAAAGGCGGGGAACAAAGTGCCCCACCCCGCCATGATCTTCGTCTATCTGATCGTGTTCGTTATCCTCCTCTCCGCCGTCCTCGACTTGCTGAACGTCGGCATCACCGAGGAAGTCATCGTCCCGGTGACTCCGGAGACCGTCGGTCTCGAGTACATCGGAGAATCGTCAGAGCCGGCATTGGTCATCCCGGAAAGCCACCCCACGGACTACACCGTCGAAGAAGTCACCGTCAACATCCGCAGCCTGATTTCGATCGAAGGCATTCGCTTCATCTTCACTTCGTTCGTGAACAACTTCGCCGGATTCAGCGTGGTCGCGGTCATCTTCGTGGCCATGCTCGGCGTCGGCGTGGCCGAAGAAGCGGGGATGATGGGGGCGATGATCCGCAAGCTCGTCGCCGTGGCCCCAGGCAGCTTGCTCACCTTCATCATCATTCTTATCGGCGGTCTCTCCAGCATCGCCACCGATGCCGGCTACCTGATTCTCATCCCGCTCGGCGCCGCCGCCTTCCTCAGCGTGGGGCGGAACCCGGTCGCCGGCGTCGCCGCCGCCTATGCCGGGGTGAGCGCCGCCTTCTCCGTCAACATCCTCCTGGCCCCGCTCGACGCCTTGCTGACCGAGATGACCAACGAGGCGATCGGGCTCGTGGCGCCGGGGCAATCGATCACCATCACCGCGAACTACTTCTTCTCGGCCGCCTCCACGATCCTGATGGCCGCCGTCATGACCTTCATCACCGCGCGCATGATCGAACCCCGACTCGGCACGTACAAGCCGGAGGCGGCACTGGGCGCCGTGCCGGGTGAAGGCGGACCCGACATGGTCACGCCAGACGATGGCCCCGAGGTCGACGCCGACGCCGAAGGCCGCGGTTTGAAGTACGCGCTCTACGGCCTCCTCGCCGGTCTGGCGGTCATCCTCCTCATCACCCTGCCGCCGGGAGCCCCGCTCCGGCATCCGGAGACCGGCCAGATCGTCGGCCAGACACCGTTCATGGACAGTCTCATCTTCATCATCTCCATGCTCTTCCTGGTGATGGGCATCGCCTACGGCCGCGGGGCCGGGACGATCACGAACAGCACCGACGTCATCAACGGCATCACCAGGACCTTCGCCGGTCTAGCCGGTCTGGTCTTCATCCTGCTGCTCATCAGCCAGTTCATCGGGTTGTTCAACTGGAGCAATCTGCCGGATGTCATCGCCGGCGCCATGGCCCAGGGACTGGAAGCGGCCAACGTCAGCGCCATCGTCCTGCTAGTGGCCATGATTCTCGTCATCTGCGTGCTCGATATCATCATGCCCGGCTCTCTGCCGAAGTGGGCCATCTTCGCCCCCATCTTCGTGCCCCTCTTCATGCGCCTGGGCATCGCGCCGCAGACCGTGCTGGCCGCCTACCGCATCGGCGACTCGCCGCTGAACGTCATCACGCCGCTGATGGTCTACCTGCCCTTCATCGTCCTCGTCGCCCAGCGCTACGACAAGAGCGTGGGCATCGGCACCATCATCTCGCTGATGATCCCCTACACCTTCATCGTCCTCATCGTCTGGATCATCTTCTTCGTCCTCTGGTATCTGCTCGGCATCCCGCTGGGGCCGGGATATCCGGTCGTGATGGGCTGATGCGACTATTCGCCCTCACCCCCCAACCCCCCTCTCCCGTCGGAGACAGGAGAGGGGGGCTTCCGGCCCGTGCCGTGTTCGAACTCCCCTCTCCCCGCTCCGAGGGGAGAGGGGCTGGGGGTGAGGGGCATCTGCCATGAGTGACCTCACCATCACGCTGCTGATCCTCGTCGTCGCGGTCGTGCTCTTCATCTGGAATCGGTTGCCGGTCGGGATCGTGGCGCTCGGCGTGACGCTGTCGCTGTGGGCCACGGGCATCCTGACCCTCGATCAGGCGTTCGCGGGGTTCGGGTCGCCGACGATCATCCTCATCGCCTCCCTCTTCGTCGTGGCCGAGGGGCTGGATGCCGCCGGCATCACCACCTGGGCCGGGCAGCAGGTGATCGCTCGCTCCGGCGACAGCCGGGTGCGGCTGATGGTGCTGACCATGCTCACCGCGGCTCTGCTGTCGGCGTTGCTCACGCCGAATGGGGCGGCGGCGGCCTTGATCCCCATGGTGGTCATCCTCGCCGTGCGCCAGCACATGAGCCCGTCGCGCCTGCTGATGCCGATGGCCTTCGCGGCCCATGCTGGCTCATTGCTGGTGCTGACCGGCTCCCCCATCAACGTGCTCGTCTACGAGGCGGCGATCGACGCCGGCGAAGAAGGTCTCCGTTTCTTCGAGTTCGCGCGGGTCGGCATCCCGCTGACGATCGGCACGATCCTGATCGTCCTCCTCCTCGGCGATCGCCTGCTGCCGGAGCGCACGGCGAAGTCGCTGCCGCGCGACCTGAGCCGGTTGCCGGAATCGCTACGACAGCAATACATCGGAGAGGCGGCGTTGATGCGCCTGCACGTCGACCCGGGATCGCCCCTCATCGGGCGCGGCGCGGGCGAATTGGGTGATTCCGCCAGCGATTTGTCGATCGTCGGCGTCATCAACAGCGCGGGGGCGCCGCTCGTCGATGTCGCCACGGAGGAGGGGAGCACGCTCGTCATCCGCGGCGAGCGGGCGGCAATCCTGCGCTACGCCGCCGACCACGGATTGAGCGTCGATCCCGGCGCCGGCAGTCCCACCAGTACGGGGGCGCTGGTCAGCGATGCGTTCGGTGTGGCCGAGGTCGTCGTGACCCCACGGTCGGGCTACATCGGCGACACCGCGTTTCCCGGCATGGTGACCGAAAGCGGACAGTTGACCGTACTGGCCGTCCTGCGCGGGGGCGACGCCCTTGACCAGGGTGAAACGACGCTGCGGGCCGGCGACTCGCTGCTGCTGCAGGGAACCTGGGACGCGCTGGACCAGCACACCAGAGACCCGAACGTCGTCCTCGTCGATGCGCCCGACGCCATCCGACGCCAGGCGGTTCCCCTCGGCTCGCGCGCGGTCCCGGCGCTGGCGGTGCTGGCCGGCATGGTGTTTCTCCTCACCACCGGCGCGGTTCCGGCCGCGGTGGCGGGTCTCCTGGCCGCGATCGCCATGGTCCTGCTTGGGGTCGTCTCGGTCGAGCAAGCCCACGCTTCGATGTCCTGGACGACATTGATTCTCGTGGCCGGGATGATTCCGCTCTCGACGGCGATCACCGAGAGCGGGGCCGCCGATCTGCTGGCCGGCACGATCGTGGACGCGATCGGCGGGGGGAGTCCATACACCCTCTTGCTCGGCATCTTCCTGGTCAACGCCGTCCTCGGGCAGTTGATCAGCAATACCGCCACCGCCCTGATCCTGATCCCGATCGCGCTGGCCATCGCCGTCGAAACCGGGATGTCGCCCATGCCGCTGCTGATGTGCGTCAACGTCGCGTCGGCGGCGGCGCTGCTCACCCCGGTCGCCACTCCCGCCAACGTCATGGTGATGAAACCCGGTGGCTATCAGTTCGCGGATTACACCCGGCTCGGTCTGCCAGTGCTGCTGCTGTATCTGGTGGTGGCGGTGTTCCTGGTGCCGGTCTTCTGGCCGTGGTGATCGCGCGTAGTCTCTCGCGCGCCGACCTCCGGCATCGGCGCTCGCGGCGGAGTCATTTCCCCTCGTTGGGATATCGATAGAACCCGGATAAAGGAGGACCCGATGAGCCCCGCCGACTTTGATCCGATCCCCTCGCGGAAAGCCATGCAGCGTCTCACGATCGATGTGGCAACGGAGGCGCCGGCCGACGTGGAGGCCATCGGCGTGCCGGTGGCCAGCGACGGCGACATCTCCGATCTCTTTGGCAAGGACCGCGCGGCACTGGAGGCGCTCGATTTCAAGGGCGAGGTGGGTCAGGCACTGCGTATGCCGCAACCGGATGGCCCCACGCTCGTCGCGGTTGGCGTCGGCGCCCCCGAGACGCTTGACGCGGCAAAGGTGCGCGACGCCGCGGCGGCGTTCGGCCGCGCCTCCGCCCGGTACACGCGCCTGGCCGTCGATGTGACCCGGCTGACCGGCATACCGGCCGCCGAGGCGGCGCAAGCGGTGGTCGAGGGCGTGCTGCTGGCGCGCTACCGCTACGACGCGCTGCGGAGCGAGAAGCGGGAGACGCCGCTGACATCGTTGTCCGTCATTGTCGATCAAAAGGATGCCGAAGCCGCTCGCGCCGGGACGGCGCGGGGGAAGACGCTGGCCGCCGCCGCGGCGCTGGCTCGCGACCTGGCCAACACCCCGCCGACCTATCTGACCGCGCGCACATTCGCCGATGTGGCCACGGCGGTCGGTGCCGAGAGCGGACTCGAGGTCGAGATCTTCGACAACGACGCGCTGGAAGCTCTGGGGTGCGGAGGGCTCCTGGGTGTCAATCGGGGCAGCACCGAGCCGGCGCGGATGATCAAGATGACCTACGCACCGGCGAACGCCACGGGGCACCTCGGCTTGGTCGGCAAGGGACTCACCTACGACTCCGGCGGCATCAGTCTCAAGCCGTCCAACCCCGTCCACGCCACGATGAAAAACGACATGTCGGGCGGCGGCGCAGTGGTGGCGGCCATGTCCGCGCTGCGCGACCTGGGCTGCCAGAGCAAGGTCACGGGCTGGGTGATGTGCACCGACAACATGCCCGACGGCTCGGCCATGGCGCTCGGCGACGTGCTGACCATATACGGCGGGAAGACGGTCGAGGTGATGAACACCGACGCCGAAGGCCGCCTCATCATGGCGGATGCGCTGGTGCTGGCGGACGAGGAGAACGTCGACGCCATCGTCGACATCGCCACCCTGACGGGAGCATGCCTGATGGCGCTGGGCCCGCTGACGGCGGGGCTCTTCGGCAACGACGACGACCTGATCAACCAAATGGAAGAAGCGGCGCGGGCTACTGATGAGCGGGCCTGGGCGCTTCCCCTGGATACGCGCTATCGCCCGTGGCTCGATTCGGACACCGCCGACATCAAGAACCTTGGCGGCGAGTCCGCCGGGGCGATCATCGGCGCGCTCTTCCTGGAAGAATTCGTCGGCGACAGGCCGTGGGCGCACCTCGACATCGCCGGCACGGCACAGGTCAATGCCGACGACTCCTGGCGTTCGCAGGGCGGCAGCGGCTACGGCGCGCGGTTGCTGGCCGAGTTGGCGGCGAACTTCGTGTCAATCCGTTGAGGGCCGTAGCCACTCGCCCTGGTTTTGCAATCACGCCGATCAGGCCGTAGGCACGCGCTGCCCGCGACCGCGTGGGGTGGGTCCCAAAACGCCCCGGGCCGTTGAAAAAGGCATCTGGTCGCCGGCGCCGCCGTCTCGCGGACATCGCGCGCATGAACGAGGCCAATTTGTACTCTATCGTGCAAATTGGCGCCGAGCCAGGGCGCAGCATAAAGGCGGTGTGGCGGATGCCGGCAACCGACGACGCTTGGCTCGTCCTCCTCGTGGTCGGCGCCCGCCTGCTCGTGCCGCTGGCCATCCCCAAGTTTCCTCTGCCCGCCAGCATCGCCGCGATCGTCACCGACTTCGTCGACGGAACGATTGCCTTTGATGCGTTTGCCAATGTGGGCCTGACCGATTACCAGGCATACGACAAGGCGTTCGATGTCTATTACCTCTCGATCCAGTACCTGTCGACCCTGCGCAATTGGGACAATCTCGTTGCGGTCGACATCGGCCGGATACTTTTCTACTTTCGGCTCACAGGTGGCCTCCTCTTCGATCTGACTCAGGTCCGCGCGTTGTTTCTCTTCTTTCCGAACGCCTTCGAGTATTTCTTCCTCTTCTATGAAGCCGTGCGCTTGCGCTGGAACCCCAAGCGCATGAGCCCTGCCCTGCTCATTGGCGCGGCCTTCGCGATCTGGGTCCTCATCAAGATTCCACAGGAGTACTGGATCCACATCGCCCAACTCGAGGTCCGCGATGTGAAGGAGGGGTTCTTCCGCGTGCCCGCCGACACGAGTTGGCGTGCCATCATCGGGCAACGACCCGCGCTCTTCCTTGCGCTCACCGCGGTGGTGGTTGCCATCGTCACCGTCGTGCGCTGGTTCATCGAGCACGAACTACCACCGGCGAATTGGCCGCTGGCGTTCAACGCCGACGCACACGGAAGTGACATCGATGAAGACGAGGCGCGTGCCGAACAGAAGATCAGCGCCCGTCGCTTGTTGGATGCGGAACTCTTCGAAAAGACCGCGCTCGTGTCCGCGGTGACGATCAGTTTCTCGCGGATGTTGCCTGACGCTCGCGCCGAAGCGTTGCCAGCCGCTCTTGTCGCTGCCATCGTCATCGTCGCCAACACCGCCATCAGTGAGTGGCTGATCAGACGCGGCATGCGTTGGCGATCGGTCATCATGCAATTCAGCATGATGGCGATCGCCAACATCGGGATCGCTGCCGCGTTCTTCGTGATCCTGCCGATGCGCGCCGGTCAGCTCTACATCGCCATGGCGCTCTTTTCTCTCCTGCCGCTGACCCTGCTCATCACGCTGTACGACCGCTACCGTCCGATCTACCTGGCGAGGAAACACCGACCCCATGTCGCGTACGGTTGATCATCGCTGGCGCCACTCCCGCAGGAGATCGCCGGTGGGTCAACGTGGGGTCTCACCCCGCTCTGGGGGTAGCGTTCCTCCCGCCGCGGGTGGCATGACGCGTGCATTCTTGTGAATGGGGTTTCGTGTGGGGCAGCCGGATGGCTTTCAGCCTCCGGCGGAGGGACTGCGGCGCCCGAAGTGGCCAGTAGCGTATCCAACCATGAACGTCGCCGCCCTTTCGCCAGACCCTGAAGGGGATCAGGCTGACTGTACGGAAGGACCCTCAAGGGCCCTGGGGAAAGCCACGCCAAAGCGATGATTGAGAAGGCAGCTCGCCGGCGTACCGTCGGCGCCGAGGTCTTGCCGGATGGATCGGTCCACCTCCGCGTTTGGGCGCCATATGCCCAGCGCGTCGCCGTTGTGCTCGAGAGCGGGCCGGGGGCGGAAGATCAGATGCCAGTTGAGATTGCCCTGACCGCGGAGGAGCGCGGCTATTTCTCCGGAGTGCTCCCCGGGGCGAGAGCGGGCACCCGCTACCGAATCCGCCTCGACGACGACGAGACGCTTCTCGCCGATCCGGCCTCGCGCTACCAGCCGGAGGGCGTGCATGGACCGTCGGCGGTGGTCGACGCGGCGGCCTTTCCGTGGGAGGTCGATGCCTGGCGCGTTTCACCATTCCGCGATTGGGTGATTTACGAGCTGCACGTCGGCACCTTCACCCCGGAGGGGACATTCGAGGCGGTCATCCCCCGCCTGCCGTATCTGAAAGACCTCGGCGTGACCGCCATCGAGATCATGCCGATCGCCCAGTTCCCGGGGCAGCGCAACTGGGGGTACGACGGGGTGCTGCCGTACGCGGCCCAGAACTCCTATGGCGGCCCCGATGGCGCTGCGCCGGCTGGTCGATGCCTGCCACCGGGAAGGGCTCGCGGTCCTGCTCGATGTGGTCTACAACCACTTCGGACCGGAAGGGAGTGTGGTCCACCGCTTCGGACCGTACTTCACCGACCAGTACTGCACGCCCTGGGGAGATGCCATCAATTTCGATGGCCCCCACAGCGATGAGGTGCGCGCCTACTTCATCGACAGCGCGTTGATGTGGGTGGAGGAGTGCCGCATCGATGGTTTCCGGCTCGACGCCGTGCATCAGATCCACGACTCCCACGCGCAGCCGTTCCTGGCCGAGCTGGCCGCGGCGGTCCACCAGCGAGCGGAGGAACTGGGACGCAAGGTGGTGCTCATCGCCGAGAGCGACCTCAACGACCCCAAGCTGATCCTGCCGCGAGAGATCGGCGGCTACGGTCTCGATGCCCAGTGGGCCGACGATTTCTGCCACGCGCTGGAGACGCAACTAGTGGGGGAAGAGAGCAGCTACTTCCCCGACTTCGGTGATTTCGGCGCTCTGGTCAAGGCCTTGCGCGAGGCGTTCGTCTTCACCGGCCAGTACAGCGAAATGCGCCAGCGCCGGTTCGGGCGCTCACCGCACCCGGCGCGGCGCGACCAGTTTGTGGTTTTCCTGCAGAACCACGACCAGGTTGGCAACCGCCCCGGCGGGGCGCGGCTGGGACACCAGATTTCGTTTGCCCAAGCAGAAGCTGGCCGCGGCGACGGTGCTGCTCTCGCCGTTCGTGCCGCTGCTGTTCATGGGGGAGGAGTACGCCGAGCCGAATCCCTTCCTTTATATGACGCACCACGGCGACCCGGATCTGGTGGAGGCGGTGCGCGCGGGGCGGCGCGCTGAGTTCGCCCACTTCGCCTGGGACGACGCCGCGCCCGATCCGCAAGCCGTGGCGACGTTCGAGCGCTCCCGGCTGCAACCGCACCTGCACGAGGAAGGGGAGCACCAGGCGCTGCACGACTTCTACCGCGAGCTGCTGGCCCTGCGCCGGGAACTGCCGGTGCTGACCGACCTGGACGCGGAGCGCGAGGTGGTGGCGCGGGAGGCGGAGCGGGTGGTGATGCTGAACGCGCGGGGGGACGATGGGGAGACGGTCGGCATCCTCAGTTTTGCCGATGCGGAGACGGCGGTTTCGCTGCCGGTTCCCGCTGGGAAGTGGGTCAAGCGGCTGGATGCCGGGGATGCGCGGTTTCCGGGAGAGGGAGCGGCGGTCGGCGACCGGCTTCGGTCGGACGGCGTGGTTGGGATGACGTTGCCGGCGCATGCGGTAATTCTTCTCGAGCGACAGTCCGCACAGTCAGCTCAGGATGATTGAATCCATGCCGTACCCTCGGGCCAACGAATTGCTGGGCTACCCGCCGGATGCCCGCCTGCTGATCGTCAACGCCGACGACTTCGGGATGTCTCACGCGGTTAATGCGGCCATCCTGCGCGCGCTGACGGAGGGCGTGGCGCGCTCCACGACGGTGATGGCGCCCTGTCCCTGGGCGCTGCATGCCATGCGGCTGCTCCGCGACCACCCGGACATCGCCTGCGGCGTCCACCTGACGGTCGTCTCCGAGTTTCCCGACTACCGGTGGGGGCCGCTTACCCCCAAGGAGCGCGTGCCGTCCCTGCTCGACGAGAGCGGCTTCTTCTACAGCAACGATCGGCAGGCCGAGTTGCTGGCCCGCGCCAGGCTGGACGAGGTCGAGGTCGAGTTCCGGGCCCAGATCGAGGCTATGCTGGCCGCCGGCCTGAAACCCACCCACCTCGATTGGCATTGCCTGTACGATGGCGGGCGGCCCGACATCTTCGACCTGACGGTGGGACTGGCCAGGGAGTACGGCCTGGCGCTGCGCGTCTTCGACGCGTCCCGGATCCGCCCCCTGCAAGCCCAGGGGCTGCCGACCAACGACCACCTCATGGTGGACAGCACGCGGCTGGCGACGGCGGGCAAGACGGCCCGCTTCGTCCACATGCTGCGCGAGCTGCCGGCCGGGCTGAGCGAGTGGGCGGTGCACCCCGGGCTCGGCACCGCCGAGGCGCGGGCCATTGACGGGTGGTGGGCGAAGCGCGCGGCGGATCTGCGGTTCCTGGTGTCGCGGGAGGCGCGGGAGACAGTCGCGGCGGAAGGCATTATCCTGCTGGATTATGGCCCATTGCAGGCCGTCTGGGCCGTAACGTAATCGGGGCAGCCGGAGCCGTGCACTTTGGCGGCCTCTTCGCGGAGCGTCCCCCAGGCGAGCGTCGTCGCTGACGCTCTCAGCGCGAGCGGTGCAAGTCGCCAGGCAGCAGGCGATACGGAATCCGGGTGCTGGCTCGCACCGTGCCGCGCCGGGAAGATGGCCAAGTGTGCCAACCCAGCCGGGGCGGGGTGGCTGGCCATCTTCCTTGGCCGAGCGAGGACGCCGGCGACAACCCGGTGGCGTTCATCCGGATTCCGTATGACGCGTGAAGAAGGCGGCCAGCGCCTCCGCCATGCCGAGCGGGTTCTGCGCGTGCAGCAGGTGGGTGGCGCCGGGGAGGATGAACCCTTCCGCTTGTGGCAAGGACGCGAGCAAGAGCCGGTGCGTCTCGCCGAATCGCGGCCAGAGGGCATCGCTGTCCTGGCCGTGGACGGCGAGGACCGGTTGGGTAACACGCCGCATTTCTGCCTCCCCGAAGGTCCACTCGCGCAAGGCGGGCGATTCCCGCTCGAACCACGTTGCGGCGTCAGCCACCGCCCGCGCGAAGCTGCCCGGGAGGTTCTGGTCGAGGAGCGCCCGATACCCTGGCCCGAATCGAGGCTGGAAAAACTCGTCGACGACCTCCTCCGCGTTGGCCTCGCGAAAACGCTGTTCGCCACGCTCCAGGGCGGCGCGGTAGGCCTGCACTCCCGAACTGGCAACGATGGCGGGTTCCAGCAAGGCCAGGGAATGGACGACCTCGGGGGTATCCAGCGCGAGCTGGAGGGCGACCGCGCCACCGTACGAATGGCCGACGATGTGGGCTCGCTCGATGCCGAGGTGGCGCAGCAGGGAACGGCAGTCGGCGGCGTGCTGCGCCACCATCATGGGGCCGCGCGTGTGGGTGCTGCCGGCGTATCCGCGACGGTGGTAGCGGACCAGGTGGTAGCGATCGGTCAGGGCCGGCTCGGCGAGCAACGGTCGGAATGTTTCCGCGATGAGCGCCCCGTGGATGAACGCCACGGGCTCGCCGCGGCCCGCAATCTCGTATTCGAGGGTGATGCCGTCGAGGTCGGCTCGTTCCATGTGCGCACGCCTTTCGTGAGGATGCGTTCGCACGACGGGTTGCCGGTCAGCCGGGAGCGATGTGAGGTGGGCACGCTCCCGATGACTCAAGACGTCCACACGTTTCTTTCTTGAATAGAGAGAGAACGTCAGTCCTTGTTGTAGTGGCGGGGACAGTGGGGATAACTGCTCGTTCTCCTTGTGATGACGCCAATTTTGCGGCGGACAAGGTGGGGATAGCTTCTCCACATGTCCCCGCGGCCGACCATGCCCACCGGGCCAGGGGTGTGCCAATCCACGCACACCCCCGATTCTCCCCACCCGCCATCCACGCGTCATCCCCACGTACGCCGCGGTTCTGCGCCCGGTTTTCCCCAGCCTCACGCGGTTATCCACATCGGCTGTCCACTTATCCACATGTCCCCAAGGATCCGTGACATGCTGACACGATGGGTGACTGAAAAGCACGCGTCGTTCCGGGGAGGCGCGGGGTGTGCCAGGCGGTGACAGGGCGGCGACCGACTGGCACTGGGTGTGGATAAGTGGTGGACAATGCGCGAAGGTGACGCACGGGGAATTGACCGACCAGCAATTGGGCGAGGGGACTCGAACGCGAGGTCAGGAAGAATCGAAGAATCGCCGTCGGCTTGACAGCATCGGGAGGAGGTGTAGCGTAGCGGCAGCCGGGCGGGCCGCCTGATGAGCGTCGGCCGCCCGACGGTCGCGATCGGGACTGACATGACCGCCGGCAGCGTGCGCGTCCGTCTCGCCGAACCCGTCGCCGCCCTGTCGCTGGCCACCGACCTGGGGATGGGCCAACCGCTGGAGCAGGCGCTGCGCACCTGCCTGCTCGCCGTTGCCGCTGGGACCGAACTCGGGCTGGACGGGGCAACCCGCTCCGATATCTATTACCTCGCCCTGCTGCGCTTCGTCGGCTGCACGTCCGACGCCCACGAGCAGGCCGCCCTCGTCGGCGGTGACGAGATCGCCTTCTACGCCGGCGTCGCGCCCGCGGTCATGGGCGAGATGCCGGAGTACCTCGCATTTCTGGTGCGGCGATTCGCCGCCGACGCCCCGCCGCTGCATCGGGCGCGCATTGTTGGCCGGGTGCTGGCGGATGGGACGGCCGGGGCCAAGCGCTCGATTGCCATCCACTGCGAGGTGGCGCGGATGCTGGCCGCCCGCATGGGGCTGCCGGAGCGCATGGGCATCTGCTTCGCCCACGTCTTCGAGCGCTGGGATGGCAAGGGGATTGCCGGGCGAGCTGGCGGGGGAGGCGATCCCGGCGTCCCGGCGCGCATCGTGGCCGCCGCGCGGGATGTCGATCTCTTCTACCGCCTCGGCGGATGGGATGCCGTGGTGGAGGTGCTGCGCCGTCGCCGGGAGAAGGCCTACGATCCGGCGGTGGCGGACGTGTTCCTGGCCCACGGCGAGCGGTGGCTGGCGGAACTTGCGGAGGCGCCGGTCTGGGAAGCCGCGCTCGCCGCGGAGCCGGAACCCTGGGTGCGGATCGACGACGCTCGGCTCGATGCCGTGCTGGAGGCCTTCGCGGGCTTCGCCGATCTCAAGTCGCCCTTTACGCGCGGCCATTCTCAGGGCGTGGCCGCGCTGGCCGAGGGGGCGGCGCGCCAGGCCGGGCTGGGCGAAGGAGAGGCACGCGAGGTGCGGCGGGCGGCCCTCGTCCACGACCTGGGGCGGACTGGCGTGCCCAATGGCATCTGGGACAAGCCGGGGCCGCTCACGCGCACCGAGTGGGAGCGGGTGCGGCTTCACCCCTACCTGACCGAGCGCGTCCTCTCCCAGGCGGCCGCGCTGGCGCCTCTGGCCGCCCTGGCCGGCGCCCACCACGAGCGGTTGGACGGCTCTGGCTACCACCGCGGCAGCCCGGCCGCGCTCCTCTCGCCGGCGGCCCGCATCCTGGCCGCGGCCGACGCCTACCAGGCCATGACCCAGGAGCGGCCGCACCGACCGGCGTTCTCACCCGAGGAGGCGGCCAGGGAGCTCGCGGCCGAAGCGGATCGCGGCCGGCTCGACGGCGATGCCGTGCGCTGCGTGCTGGCGGCGGCCGGCCACGGCCACGGCCACCGCCGCGCCTGGCCGGCGGGTCTGAGCGAGCGCGAGGTGGAGGTGCTGCGGCTCATCGCCCGCGGCGCCTCCTACAAAGACGTGGCCGAGCGGCTCTCGATCTCGCCGAAGACGGCGGAGCACCACGTGGGACACATCTACACCAAGATCGGCGTCTCCAGCCGAGCGGCGGCGGCGCTCTTCGCGATGGAGCACGACCTGCTGGCGGAATGACCCCGCGCCCACGCTGACCCCGAAAAATAGGGGATATCCCCGATGGCACGTGGGCTATCGCACCGTAGGCTGCGACTGTCGACCAGGCATGGCGCTCGTTCGGTCATTGGCCTGGTGCGGCGAGCATGAGCGAACGGCCATTCGCGAAGGAGAGGAGACCGTGAGCGCACGCGTTGGGCAGAAGTCGCCCGTTGACCCTGCTGGAGACCCGTCGTGTGGCGCTCCGGTCCTTTTCCTGCCAGGAATCATCATGCCGGCGGCGCTGCGCTACGCGCCGTTGATCGAGGCGTTGGGCGATTCGGCGCGGGCCGTGATCAAGGAGCTGGAGGTGTACGGGGCGGAATCCCCACCTCCGGGGTATGCGATCGAGCATGAGGTGAAGGGGATCTCGCGGGCGGCGGATGCCGCCGATTTCGATCGGTTCCATCTTTATGGCCACTCGGCCGGTGGCGCGTGCGCCCTGGCGTACGCGGCGACTCACCCGGAGCGGGTGCTGAGCCTGGCCCTGGACGAACCGGCGAGCGACTTCAGCGCCGAGGACCAATCGCTCCTGCGAAAGGGCCTGGCCGAATTCGCGGAGCTGCCCGTCGCCGAGCAGATGGCCGCCTTTCTGCGGTCGAACCTGGCGCCCGGGGTCGACCCGCCCGCCCCGCCGGTGGGACCGCCGCCGCCGTGGATGGCGAGCCGGCCCGGAGGCATCGAGGCGTTCATTGGGGCATTGCTGCGCTATCGCTTGGCGCCGGAGCGGCTGCGCGCGTTCGACCGGCCCGTGTACTACAGCCATGGCAGCCTGAGCCACCCCCGCTGGGCGGCCATGCGGGAGCGGCTGGCCGGCGTCTTCCCGGATTTCACGCCGGAGCTTTACGAAGGCATTCACCATCTGCAGACCTCCCATCAGCGGGAACCGGATCGGGTCGCCTCGGCGCTGCGGCGGCTCTGGAGCCGCGCCGGGTAGGGGCGGCGCCGAACCCGAAAGGAGCGATACGATGCCGTACGCCGAGGTCAACGATGTGCGCGTCTATTACGAAGACCAGGGAGAGGGTGAACCGCTGCTCCTGCTGCACGGGGCGTTGGGGGCGGTCGATCCTGCCGTCACCTCCGGCTGGTTTACGCTGCTGCCCGCGTTGGCCGCGCGCTACCGGGCCTTTGCCGTGGAAACCCGTGGGCATGGCCGGACGGGCAACCCCGCCGGAAGGCTTTCCTACAAGCAGCTCGCCGAGGACGTTGCCGCGTTCATCGAGCGTGCTGGAGCTGGGGCCGGTCCACCTGGCCGGGTTCAGCGACGGGGCCACGATCGGGTTGGTGCTGGGCATGACCCGGCCCGAGCTGCTGCGCTCGCTGGTGGCCGTCGGCGCCAACTACTGCATCGACGACCATCTGCGCGAGGGGATGGCATTCTTCGATGCCGAGTCGATCGAGCGGGAGAGCCCCGAGTTCGCCGCCGAGCTGGCCCGCCGCCACGACGCGCATCATCACCCCGGGTACTGGCGGGAGCTGATTGGGCAGATACGGGAGAACGTCGAACGTGAGCTGACCTGGACCGAGGACGACCTGCGGCGCATCCCGACCCCGACGCTGCTGGTGATGGGGGAGGCCGACTTCGCGCTCAGCCTGGGGCAGATGCTGGAGATGCGGCGCTCGATCCCGAACTCGGAGATGCTGATCCTTAACCACGCGGGGATGGACGGACTGGCCAACCACCGCGTGCAGTTCACCCGTGCCGACGTGGTGGGGCCGGTGATGCTCGATTTCCTGGGGCGGCACGGGGGGATAGGCTGACCCGCTCTGCTAGACTATGAACATGACATAAATCCCGACTCATGGGGTCGGATTTCGCGCCGCCGGGCGCACGGACCCGAGAAACGAACGAGGGATGAGGGGCGGCAGAGCAGGAGCAGGAGCAGGGAGGGGCGCCGGAGTCGTCGCAGACACGCGATCGAGCCCGGATGGACACGTCGCGGAGATGGACATTGTCGGCGGCGATGGCGCGGGCGCGGAGATCGAGGGACCTGTCGCAACGCTGCTGGTCCAGCCGGAGGCCGGAGCGGGCCCGGCGCCGGCGACGCTGCACCACCGGTCAGGCGAGGCAGAAAGCCTGTGGGATCGCTGGAGTCTGGCGGGCGCGGCGGTCCTCTGCTGGCTCTTCCTGGGCATCGCGCTCGTGGCGGAGCACTTCACCACCGCCCCGCCGTGGGTTCCGGTCGCGTTTTTCGTCCTCTCCTACGTTGCCGGGGGCACGTTTGCCACCATCACGGCGCTGCAGGATCTCTTCCTGGAGCGGAAGGTCAGCGTCGATTTCCTGATGATCACCGCGGCGATCGGGGCCGCGATCGTGGGGCACTGGGAAGAGGGCGCGATTCTGCTCGGGCTCTTCTCCACATCGAACGCGCTGGAGCACCACGCCCTGGGCCGGACGCGGCGGGCGGTGCGGGCGCTGATGGCGCTCTCGCCCGAGGTGGCGACCGTGCTGCGCGACGGGCAGGAGCGGGTGGTCCCGATCGAGGAGCTGCTGCTGGGCGACACCGTGCTGGTGCGGCCGGGGGAGCGGGTTTCCGTCGACGGCTGCGTGCTGGCGGGGGAGACGGCGATCGACCAGGCGGCGATCACCGGGGAATCGATCCCGGTGGGCAAGGTCGTTGGCGATCAGTGCTTCGCGGGGACGATCAACACCTACGGCGCGATCCAGGTGCGGGTGGACCGGCTGCACCAGGAGAGCACGCTGGCCAGGATCGTCCAGTTCGTGGAGCAGGCGCAGGCGGAGAAGAGCGCCACGCAGCGCTTCACCGACCGCTTCGAGGGGTGGTACGCGGTTGGGGTGATCGGCTTTGCGATTCTGGTCGGCATCGTCCCGCCGCTGCTGTTCGGGGAGGGGTGGGAGCCGTCGATCTACCGGGCGATCACGCTGCTGGTGGTGGCCTCGCCCTGCGCGTTGGTGATCTCCACCCCGGCCTCGACGCTGTCGGGGCTGGCCAACGCCGCGCGCAACGGCATCCTCTTCAAGGGGAGCGCGGCGCTGGAGGACATTGGCGAGACGCGCACCATCGCTTTCGACAAGACGGGGACATTGACCGTGGGGAAGCCGGCGCTGACCGATGTCGTCTCGTTGGACGCCGGCTGGGACGAGGAGCGAATCCTGCGGCTGGCGGCGAGCGCGGAGCACCTTTCGGAGCACCACACGGCGACGGCGATCGTGCGGGGGGCGGGGGAGCGCGGCGTGTCGCTGGACGAGGCGACGGCCTTCCGCGCGATTGCGGGGAAGGGGATCTACGCCCAGGTGGACGGCGGCGAAGTGCTGGTGGGGAACCGGATGCTCTTCGCCGAGTTCGGGGTGTCGGTTCCGGATAGGGCGGCGGAGGTGGCGGACCGCCTGCGCGACGAGGGCAAAAGCGCGGTCTTCGCCGGCGACCGCGCGGCGGTGCGCGGGGTGCTTGCGGTGGCGGACACGGTGCGCCCGAGCGCGCGGGGGGTGATCGCGGCGCTGAAGGCGGAGGGGATCGGCCGCATCGTGATGCTGACCGGGGACAACCAGCGGGTGGCCGATGCCATCGGGGCGGAGCTGGGCATTGCCGAGGTCTACGCCGATCTGCTGCCGGAAGAGAAGCTGCGCCTGATCGAGGAGCTGCAGGCGCAGGGACCGGTGACGATGGTCGGCGACGGGGTGAACGACGCGCCGGCGCTGGCCACGGCGAGTATCGGGGTGGCGATGGGCGGGGCCGGGACCGACGTGGCCCTGGAGACGGCCGACGTGGTGCTGATGGCCGACGATCTGGGCAAGCTGCCGTACGCGGTGTCGCTGAGCCGCCGCACGCGGCGGACGATCCGGCAGAACCTGGCGTTTTCCTTGGGCGTGATCGTGGTGCTGGTAGTGGCGACGCTGACGCGGGGGATTCCGTTGCCGCTGGGCGTGGTGGGGCACGAGGGGAGCACGGTTATTGTGGTGCTCAATGGGTTGCGGTTGCTGCGGACAAAATGATTGTGGCGGTGGATCGCTATCGGTCTGGTGAAGCCGTGAGTAGACGCCCCCTGCTTGTTCCTGGAGCCTTCGAGATATTGGGCAAAGACGCCTGATCGCAAGATCTAACCCGTTGTAGGCTCGGTCATCTCCTGGTAATCTGCCGAACCTTGACATGCCGACACTAATATTGCCGAGGAGCCCCGACGATGGGAGTAAACCGAGAGCTTGATCGCGCTGCCTGGCTAGGAACAGTAGACGACTTCATTCGAAGTGATCTGGATTCATGGATTCAATCGTTGGTGTCATTTCACCAATATCGTTTCACGGATGCCGTACATGCGTCCCAAGTAGATGCCTGGATAAATTCCTTTCGAGTCTTGAAGGGGGCTCTTTCCGAGTTGGTCGATTACAACCACAATGCCGCTCGCGCTACTCTCATTTTCGAGTACATGCTTCCGCGTGAAGGTGGCCGTCGACCGGATGTATTGTTGCTTGCCGGTGACAGAGTAATAGTCATTGAGTTCAAGGACTTCGCGAAGCCTCTCCAAGCCCATGTCGACCAGGTCGCTGCGTATGCTCGAGATCTGTCTCATTATCACGAAGCTACTCACGGCCGCGAGGTGGTTGCCATCTTGGTACTGACACTGGGCAAAGGAATAAACGATCTTGTGGATCAAGTACGCATCGTCGATGCGGATAGTCTCGCCGGGGTCCTAGCCGCGCACACCCGAAATGACTTGGAAGATCCAATAGATCCGGTCGAATGGTTGAACGCGGACTATGCGCCGCTTCCATCTCTGGTGCAGGCGGCCCGCACGATATTTGAGCATGAACCGCTCCCTAGCATTCGAAGGGCTGCAAGCGAGGGCATCCCTGAAGCGGTAGGGTCTTTGATGCAGATCGCGCAGGAGGCAGAGAGGACAGGCAGTCGTCATCTGGCCCTAGTGCATAATCAGGCGACCTCTTTGGGGATGGCGAGATGATCGGCGAGTGGGCAATCGAAGGCGGCACAGACGCGTGCCTCCAGTTCGGCGGCGGTCAGCAGGCGCGTCGGCTCGACCACCCGCCGCTTGCCATGGACCCAGTGCGGCTCGATGGGGTTGAGCCAGGGGCTTTTGGTCGGCAGCCAGCAGGGCACGAGGCGGACGCCACCCTCACGGTGCGCCCGCTGGTTGTGGTCCCGCAGCCAGCGGCGCACCGCCTGGCTCACATGCCACGGCGCGTTGTCCCAGACCAGCGCCAAGGTCGTGATCCCCGTCCCCGCCAACCGGTCACAACACCACGCCAGGAACGCGGTGGTCAGCGGGCTGATCGGGCGCTCCTCCACGAAGCGCAGCCAGAGATCCTCCGGCGCGGCGTTCCCCGGTCGTACCAGCAGCCCATAGCAGGCCAACGCCTTGGGGTCGGGGTCGTGTTTGGGCACGGTCTGCGCTACCAGCCGCAGCGGCTCCGCCGCGGTCCAGGCGTGCAACGCGGGGCGGGCCAGCCGGCTCCACCACGTCTCGTCCTGGAACCCTACCGCCCAGTCGGGACGCTGCTGGGCCAGCGCGATCAAGCGGTCGCGACGGACTTTTTTTGGGCGTACGCCGGGTCGGGGCTGGTGATCCAGTCCTTGGCGCGGCGCCAGCGGATGCCGAGCCGGTTCAGCGTGGCGCGTACGGTTTCGTCGCTGACGCGGCGAACGGTGAGTCCCTCGGCAAACGCCACGTCCGCCGCCAGTTCCAGGGTCCAGACGCTGGTGGGGTGGCCGAAGTCGCGCGGGGAGCGATGGAGCAGTGCCCGCAGCCGCTCGGCTCCCGCCGCATCGAAGGCGACGTGGAGGGTGTGGGGGCGGGAGGAGCCTTCCACCAGCGCCGCCGTGCCGTCCCGGTCGAAGGCGCGGATGGCATTGCGCACCGTCTGGCCGGTACAGCCCAGGGCGCGGGCGATGGCCGGCGCCCGCTCGCCGCGGGCGCTGGCCAGCACGATCTGGCTGCGGCGCAAGGTGAAGGCCTCCCCGGAGCGCAGACCGGCCGCCAGGACCTGCCGCTCCTCCTCGGTGGGCGGACGCACGAACAGTGGGGCTTGCATGCCGCTCAGAATACCGCATGTCAAAACTCCTCGCCGGAGTTGGCACT
>CAVXMK010000011.1:0-243437 GCA_963762985.1 uncultured Chloroflexia bacterium | reverse complement strand
GATCAGCTCGGCCGCGATGAGGCGGTCCACCTCAGAATTCTCATCGGGCACGCTGGCAATGCCAACGGCGCCCACGACGACGTTCTCGCGGATCACCGTGGCCGCGGTGATGCCGCTCAGCCCGATCACCGCGCCAGGCCCATTCGACCGTTCGCCTTCGCCCAACCGATCCTGGGTTTGCATCAACACGCAGCGTTGGATCGTCATCGCCACGGCATTGCGGACGAGCACACTGGCCGGAACTCCACCGAACGCCGAGGCCGTCAGCATGAACGCTTCGAGCGTCACACCGGTCGCGCCCTCGACGACGATCGCCGGTCCGTCGCCCGCGTACGCGAGCCGGGTCAGCCAGCCCTTGCCCTGCACCAGCAGCGAGCGCGCCTCCACGATCCGCAGCGGCTCCCGCAGCACGTAGTCGCCCGGCGCCAGGCAGACCTTGCCGCCCACCGTTTTCACCTCGTCAACGGCGCGCTGGATGGTGAAGACACCGCTGTTGTGCGATTCGGGGCTGGCGCAAGCCGTGCAATCGCAGCCGGCGCCGGTGACCTCCGGCGGCCAGATGGGGCGGCAGTCCCGCACATCACTGGGCAGCGTGACGAGAGCGAGCCGGCAGTAGTGGTGGTGGACGCCGCGCGGTGGCGCCTCCACCAGCTCTTCCACAGAGGCATCCGCGGTGCGCGCGGCGAAGGTCCAGTAGTCGCCGGTGTGGAACTCCCCGCCCACCGCGGCGAGACTGAACGTCACCTGCACGCCGTTTTCGAGAAGGAGCGGGGTGCCGGCGGGGGGCACTGGGATCACCCCCGGTGGTGGCGTGGGGGGAGTGGCGTCGAGATCGAAAAAGAGCTGGCCGCTGTCGTCGTTGACTTTCCCCTGCTGGTCCCAGCGGCGGATACGGGTGTGCCGGTCTGGGTCGGTGGCGTTGGTGGCGTCCACCGGAAAGGTCGCTGCCGGCAGTGCGCGGTCCAGCGTGATCAGGCGCGCATCGTCGTCGACGTCCTGGATGCGCGCCATGACCCCTGGCCGACCGGCCAGCTCGTTCCAGTCGTCGGTGATCTCGATCCAGTCGCCGGCGTGGAAACCGAGCAGGTTGTCCCACTTCGTGGTGGCCACCGTCAGTTCGTTGCCGGCCCGGATGGCGGTCACCGCCGTGGCGACGGAGGCGTTGTCGCGCGACCACTTGAAGGTGGCGACGTTGCGCGGCCCCCCGTCGTGGATTTCAACGCGGTAGAGCTGGTTCTCCAGCCCCTTGTAGCCGCCGCTGGGCGGTGTCAGGCACAGGTCCTCTTCTTCCGCGACGCCGACCGCGGCGGTGGAGAGGCGGCCCGCGGAGGGGGCGGTCAGATCGGGCCACCCTTGCAGGTCGCCGTCGGGCGAGACGCAGTCGACGTCGCCCACGTTCTGCAGCACCCGCACCTGCCACGCGGTCTGGGAGCGCGTGGTGGTGTCGACGCCGACCGCGTTCTCCACCAGGTCCGGGTCTTCGAGGTAGGTGACCTCGCGCGGCCAGACGTCGAGGTAGACCAGATGTGGGCCGCCAGTGGTAGGGAAGGGCGCCTCGGCTGCAACGTTCTTCAGGTAGGGCTGCTTGTCGTACGGAATCGGTTCGCTGCCCCGCAACTCGGCCAGGACAGGGTCGAAGTCGAGGTCGGTTTGCCCCGCTGGCGGCTGACCGTGGTTTTCGGCGAGCAATCCGTCGACGTAGATGCGCCCCGGACCGATCGTCGGGCCGCCCGCGCCGAGCGCGATCCTGAACCCATCGGGGAGATCACGCGGCACCGCCGCCCGTCCCACGGTGTCGACCGTCTCCGCGCGGTGGCGCCGCTCCAGGATGTCGACCAGCTCGTTCCAGTCCGCATCCAGCGAGACGCGGCCCTGCTGGGAGAAGACGCCGCTGTAGTCCTTCCCTGGGGCGATGCGCTGCCGGCTGTAGTCGCCGCTCATGGCCTTCTCTCCCTCGATCAGGTCGCGTAGAAGATGCCGGCCTCCAGGCCGAAGCGCAGGTACTCCTCCAGGCGGACACGCAGATTGGTTTCTCGCTGCGGCGCGAACAGGTCGTGAAACGCCCCCATCTCGGCTTCGTCGTCCGCGCCTTCGCGGATTTGGACCGGGCAGTTCCGGTGAAGCTGCCCATAGCCGGGATCGCCGTAACGGGTTGAGGTGAATCGTGGCCGCAGCCAGGCGACGACCTCGGTCTCGATTGCCGCTCGTTGCGCCGCCGAAAGGATCGTCCCGTCGCGCTCCAGTCTGGCCGCGCGCTCCGCGATCTCGAAGTCTGGTTGGCAGCGGTAGCGCCGCGGCACGGCGGCGGCAAGATCGAGCCAGGAAAACCGGACGCAGCCGGCCTGCCGCCGCTCGGACAGGACATCGCCCAGAAAGATCGCATTGGATGCGTATTCGAGCGAAACCGTCTGCACCCCGCCGATGATGGTGGAATTGATGACCCGCAGCATCCCGCCGGGTTCGGGAGGCGGGGGCGGCCCGTTCCCGGTCGCGGCGTCCTCCGGCGCGGCGTAGGCGAGACCCGCCGGGCTGGTGGCGTCGACAATGCTGTTGGTGACGCAGACCGATGAGCCCCGCACGATGCGCAGCCCGCCGACGATGCACTGTTCGATCTCCACCTCGACGTCCGGCTGCTCGACGATCAGACTCGGCGCGTCCGCCTGCTCCGGGGCGCCGTCGATGGTCAGGCTGCGCCCCGGCACCAGGGTGCAGTGGCGCAAGCGGAGAGTTCGCACCCTCCGGTCGTTGATGGTGGCCGGGACGCGAATCGCGCCGCCGGCGATGAGCAGACCGTTGAGCGTCACGGAACTGTCCGCGCCGATATCGACGGTCAGCGAGCCGCCCAGGACGAGCGTCGGGCGGGTTCGGTTCTGGCCGCGCAGCTCAAGGTCGCCACCCGCGGCGACGGCGATCGTGGGTACGGGCGTCTCGTCGTAGCGCCCGCTGTCGGTGATCTCGACCACGCCGCCCGTCTGCACCAGATCGAGTTGCGGTTGGATCGCCGCGCCCCCGCCCACCTGCCGCACGAGGTCGAGATCGAGGGTGAGACTTCCGGCGCGGTCGTATTCGCCCCCGCCCATCGCCCGCGCGAACCCGTAGGAGTAGGTGACGAGCACCGCTCCCGGCGGAGCCTGGTTCTCCGCAAAGGCGATCCGGCCCAGGACGGGGTCGATCGCCGTCTTGTCCTGGGGGCGGTGCGCCCAGAGACCGCCCCCGGCGTCGGAGAGGTCGCAGGCCACGACGTCCGCAAGGTCGACGCCGGAGCCGTCGCGGACGATGAAAAGACTCTTCTCCACACCGTAGTAGTTGCCGGCGGGCGCGTCTGGGTCCAGATCGGCATGCAGCACACGGCGGGTGATCGGCGCGGGGACGTTGATGGGCCGAGCCAGGTGGCTGATCTCCGGTTCCGGGTCCGGTCTGGTGAAGAGTGGCGTGTTGTTGCCGAGCGGGCTGAACAGGTAGCGCCGGTCGTCGAGGCGGACCGCGGGCGACTCGGTCAGCCGGAAGTCGTCCAGACGCCAGAGGAAGATGCCGATATTCGGGATGTTGTAGCGGCCATGACCGGATTCGATGCGGCGCACGTCGACGGTGTGCGCGATGTCATCGAAGGGGCCGCCGATCCATTCCAGAGTCTCGCCGGCACGCAGGTCCGGCGCATTCCAGTGCCGCGGCCGGATATGGTTCATGTATTGGGTCTGGCCGATGCGCAGGAAATACTCGACCACGTTGGCGTCCCAGCCAGTGACGTCGCGCGCGAGCTGCTCCAGCATCGAAGCGGTGCCCTTGCGGCGGCGGAAGGCGATGGTGTGGGCCACTTCCGCGCGCGGACTGCTGATGCTGGGCGCCACACCGTGCAGCGGGCGGTACCCGATCAGCGCTCCGATGTATGGCGCCACCCACTCGGCGCACGTTTCGATGAACTGGTCGTCGTAAAGCTGATCGAGACTCTCTTCGAGGACAACGGCCTGCTCCGCCATCACCGCCAACAAAGCGCGCAGCGGCCCGCCCTCGCGCTCGTCACGGTCGCGGTGGACCGCCGGGAGGAGATCGTAGAGCCGGTCCACGTCGAAGCTCACGGCATCACCTCCAGCGCCAGCGGTGCGGGGTCTAGCGTGAGCAACTCCGCGGCCTGCAGCACGCCGCTGGCGTCGACGTGCGGCCGGTCGGCGGGCAGGCGCGGTTGCAGGTCCGGTGTGGGCCCGCGATAGAGCTCTTCGACGTCGACCGCGATGACCCCTGCCACCTCCTGAATGACGGCCACAACCTCGCTCAGCGCCACCGGTTGGGCGAAGGCGCGGGCCGTGAACGAGAAGCGGTCCCGCAGCGCGGTCTCAACGGCGGCGTGGACCGCCGCCCGTTCGTAGGTGGGTTCATCGACCTTGAGCCGGGCCATGAGATGGAACGTGGCCTTGCGGAATGACTTGACAGTGAAACCGACGAAGGGATCGCCCGCGCCGCGCAGCGCCCCGACGAGGGAGCTAAAGGTGGCCCCCGTCTCCGTGATCTCCGCCCCGTTCGGGCCGGCCACGGTCAGCAGCACGCGCCGCGCGCGGCCGTCCCACACCCAACTGGCAAGCGTCTTGGCGATGCCGCTGAGAGCGCGTGTGAAATCCTCGTAGTCGCGCAGGGAGACGGCGCGGTCGAGGGTGAGCACCGTCAGCGGCGCATTCTCGCGTGCGTCGGCGAGGGCCTCCGGGTCGTCGCTGCCGCCGGTCGCCTCGGGGTTGATGGCGCTCTTGACGCCGAGCGGCGCGCTCATCAACTGGCTGAGCTGGCCGGCCTTGACCTGCCCCGCCAGCCCGATCCCCTTGCGGTAGGTGGCGCGGACGTTCTCGCGTCCGGTGGGCACGCGGGCGCCGGTGATGCCGTCGCCGAACTCGACAACAGTCTTGCCGTCGTCCAGCGGCCGGGTCACGTAGACGCGGTCGCGCGGACCGTGTCCGTAAAGCGAGGGAACCTCCTCCCACAACAGGTCGTTGACGCGCAACGCCAGTGTCGAAAGCGCACCACTGCCGGCCCCGACGGGGACGTGGGTCAGGGGCGGCTGCTGCAAGGTGAAACGCTGGTAGGTCTGGCTGGCGTTGCCGGAGCCGAGGGTTTCGCGCACGGTTTCGCCGTGCGTGACCGGCGCGACATTGGCATTGATGCGCACCGATTCCCGGTCGAAGCACCCGCGCAATGCGGCGCTCAGGCGAATCGCGGTCAGACCGTCGTCGAGCGAGACCGCATCCAGCGCACTGTCGATGAAGGCGATCTCGCTGATCTCCGGGTCGCCCTGAGCGTCTGCCCGCGCCAGCTCCACGTCGGCGGAGCTCGCCTCCAGTACGCCCGTGAATCCGTTGCCGTCCTTGATCTGCCAGATGAGGTCCATCCCGGTCGGGGCATCGAGCTCGGCGACCAGTTCCATGGGGGAGATCGGGATGTTGCCGCCAGCGGTTTTCCGTACCGGAGGAGCGAGCACCTGGAGAATATCGCCTGGAAAAACCTCGACCTGGACAGCGCCGGACTCGATTTCCAGGCCGTTTGCGCTGACGGCGATGCGCAGGCGCAGCCGCTTGCCGCTGAACGCCAGCGGTTGCCCCGGCACGAGATCTGGCGCAAGTTGGCCGAGGGTCAGGGTGGTCCCGTAGACCGGCTCGCGGACCGGTCGTTCCAGGATGGCCAGTTCCTCGCTCTGGGCGAAGACCGTCGTCGTGCGCAGCCCGAACTGATTCGTGTTTTCCAGGGCGTCGGGAACGATTCGGGTGACCTTGCCGCTGAGCGCGAAGTCCGCGCGGGAAGCCGTGGTCGCCCCGGCGACCCGGCTGACCTCGCTGTAGGTCGGGCTGACGAGGACGATCCAGCTGCCGACGACGATTTTCGGGTAGACCGTATCGAGATCGATCGCAATCGCATTCGTGGCCGGATCAACGTCGAGGTTGAAGTTCTTCCAGGTGCCGTCCCTGTTTGCAATCTGGCTCAGGTTCGTTCCCCGAAAGTTGAGAAGTCGAGTGTCGGGCGCGTTATGCCCGAAAAGAGCGGCGCGCTGGCGCAGGGCGTAGAGCTGGGTTCCGTCCTGCGAGGGAAAGACAGTTGCTGGTGTTGTCGTGCCCAGGGCCGGACTCCACGCGATCAGGGTGCGGTCGGCGTCTGCCTCCGGCTCGACGCGCTCGAGGATGCGGAAATCCCACTCCTCGGCGCCGGCAAAGCCCGTCCGCTCGTCGCCGATGATCAGGATGGCGTCGCCGGGCTGGAGCTGGGTGCTCGTACCTTCGAGGTAGAGCTGGCGCGTAGTCAGATCGAGTTCCTGCGGCGCGGTCAGACGTGGCGTTAGGGCATTCCAGGCGAGGCGCGCGGTGAGCGGCGTCCCCGTCTCGTAGGTCTGCGGTTTCTCCCCGGGGCCGGGCACACTCTGCACCTTGATACCGGGTTCGAGCGTGACCTCGGCCGGTGAGCCGGGTCCGGACTCGATGGTGAAAGCCACAAAGCCGCTGGCCGCGACACCGGGGCGCAACTCGTAGCCGATCAGGCGGGCCATCTCCAGCAGTGAGAAACGCTCGCTGGCGGTCGGCAGGTACGACTCGTTGGCGATGCGCTCCCC
Source organism: uncultured Chloroflexia bacterium (assembly GCA_963762985.1). Lineage (GTDB taxonomy): Bacteria > Chloroflexota > Chloroflexia > Thermomicrobiales > UBA6265 > JACCXM01. Next base: position 236,857 of record CAVXMK010000011.1, on the reverse strand, counting down.
GTAAAAGGTCAGCACGTCTCCGACCGTCGCCCAGGCATCGAGCAGGGCGATCGAGAAGTCGTCGTCGGCGCGAGTACCCAGACCGGCCAGGACCGGATCGCGCGCGAGCGCGGCGAGCATGCTGCGCTTGAAGAGTGGTTGCGTGCCGACGCGGTAGGCGATCGCGGCCAGCCCGGTGCGGTTGAAGACCGCCACCGGAGTGGACGCGGTCAGCCCCTGGCAGCAACCGCACAGGCAGCGGTTCGGCGTGCACTCGTCGCGCGCGAGAGTCATTTCCCACCTACCACGGTCAGGGTGAACAGGCCGCGCTCGGGAAAGCTGGGGTCGTTGTCGAGACGGGCGATTTCCAGCCGCCCCAGGAGAAGCTGCCCGTCCTGGAGCGGTTTCGGGTCGCTCCTGTCCATCCGGCCAAAGCCGACGATCTCCACCGAGCTGACGCCCGGCACCGCCTGCGCGGCGGCGACGAGTGGGCTGAGGTAGACGGGCTGCCCAAACGTAAATCGGTCCGGGTGAAAGAGCCCTTGGCGTCCGTCGGGCAAGTCGCGGTTGCTGAAGACCTCCAGCAGCGCCGCCCGCACGTCGCTTCGGAAATAGTCGGGCCTGGCGCAGACCAGCATCTCGATCTCGAGCGGCACGAAGCGCGGGCCGTCGACCTCCAGGTCATAGCCCGCCATGCGGAAGGGCTCGACGTGCGCGATCACCGCGCGCTCGAAGTCCGCGTCGACCGGTTGCGCGCCGGTGCGGTCGACGGTGAGAAAAACGGTGTGCCAGCTCCCCGTCCAGCGGAAGGTGGCCGCGGCGCGCTGGATTCCGGGCTGGCTCTGCGCGCGCTCGGCGTAATCCGCCTCGGTCACCGCGCGCCGCTGGGTACGAAACGCGCTGGGCGCCCGCTGGCGGACATCCTCCATCGACTCCGGTTCGGTCCCGCCCGCGGCCGGCATCGGGTTGCGCACCACGGCGTCTGGGAGGGTGCCCAGGAGGATGTGGGTGATCGCCTCCCGGCCGACATTGCCGGCCCGACCGTTGCCGATGCGGTAAGTGGCGCTGAATGCGGTCTCTGGTTCGGGCCGCTGCCCGTGCATGTTGTCGCCGAAGCGCAGCGTGGCGCCCCCGTCCTCCTCGATCTCGGCCACGAACACCCGGTCGTCGCCGCTGCTGCGGAGCAGATCGAGCGCGGGATCCCATTCACGGGTGTCGCCGTCCAGCACGTCGTCCAGGCAGATGGCGGGGATCGCCGCCGCCGGATCGGAGATTAGAGCCCGGGATGCCGGCGTCCCCGCGACAAACCCCGCCGCCTGGGTCAGCGGCCCGCGCGTCAGCGATGGCCGGTAGCGTGGCGGCACGGCCTCGGGAATCTTTCGTTCGCACGCATCGCCGGGATCGGGAAGGAAGATTCGGGACCGCGGCACGCGGCCGATATCCTCGGGCGGCAGCGATATCCCGTGATCGGCCAGCGCGATGTTGCCGCGGGCGACGCTGACCTCCGCCACCAGTACTCCTTCGTGCGCTTCGTCGGCGCGGGATGAAATGCAGAGCGGGAAAGGGAGGGCGTCTTCCTCGTCCCAGGCAATCTCGGTGATCGGGATATTCATCACGGGGTCGATGCCGACGTTTACCGATGTCAGCCGCACTGCCCAGCGGTTGTCCGGATCGGCTTCGGCTGCCAATCCACTCCGCGGTCCCAACACCTCCTCGAAGATGAGGACGTCGCCGGGAACGGGAGGGACGGCGTCGGGATCCCCGCCGTTGAGATTGGGAAAGGAACCCTGCAAGGTCGCCCGCGTAGCCCCGACAGCCAGGCAGCACCCTTCGTCCCCCCAGGTGTAAAAGGGCATGCGGTTGTGGGCGGCGAAGAGCGCCTCGACGTCTTCCATGGTTTCGAAGACGACATCGGCTTTGGCCAACAGCGCGGGGTCGCCAAGCACGGTGCCCTGGCCGGGCAGCGCCGTGCATAGCGTCGTCCCCCGCGGAATCGCTTTCGGTCCCGCCACGTCGCTCTCGACCGCAACCTGGACCCAGGCGCGGGCGTTGCAGCCGTCGTGCATGTCGTAGTCGACGAGCACCGCATGGCGCCGCACCGAAACCCGACGCCGGGCAGTGCGCAAATAGGCCTCAGTGGCGATCGCGTCCTGCTGGTAGCTCAGGTAATCGCCGGCGAAGGCGAACAGCTCGACCAGCGTTTGCCCGAGATCCGCCGGGTTGCGCTCCTGCCACTGCGGGGCGAGCACCGCCATACGGTCGAGCATGAGACGGCGGAAGCTGGCGTAATCCTTGGCCAGATAATCGATCTCGGGAGTCTCGTCCTGCTGGGGAGGGCACAGGCAGCGCGGCTTGCAGTCGAAGTCGGAGGGACACTCGACCTTGAAGGAGAAGTCGATACTGGCCAACGCCGGATCGACACCCGGGGGCGGCAGCGTGCTCGTTTCGTTCTCGACCAGGAGCAGCGTGTAGATCGAGAAGTCGCCGGGCTGGTCGACGGTCACCTCAAGGAAACCCTGACCGGTGACCAGCACCCCGTTGGGGATGACCCGGATCCCGCGCACCCGCTCGCCGCCGGCAATGCGCACGTTCTGGTCGCTGAGATTTGGCTCCGGGCTGTTGACGAAATGGACGCGCAGAATACGCTGGCGCATCCCGGGCGGTGCGTCGCGGTCGAGGACCTCCAGATGATCGATCCCGTTCGTGGCGTTGCCGCGCACCTGGTCGCGGCGCTTTTCGTCGCAACAGGCGTAGATCACGGCGCGCCGCCTCTCGTAAATTGCGCCAGGGCGCGCGCCTGGGTGCGCCGCACGACGTACTGCACCGTGACCCGCAGCGTGGAATCCTCGGACTCGACCTGCACCAGCTCGACCAGGATCAGATCGCCCAGCCACTGCTGCAGCGAGCTCTGGACGAGGAACTCGGTGGCGGCGGCGACCTCGGCGCTGTTCGGCTGGAAGACGAGCTGCATCAACCCGCTGCCGAACTCCGGCCGGTTGACGCGCTCCCCCGGCGCGGTGAAGAGCACCTGCTCGATCAGATCGCGGATGTGGGCGTCCTCGCTCTCCGGGCTCCCGGTGCGGCCCCGCCGGTCGTGGCGGTAGGGGTAATCGACGTGGCTCGTGCTCATGTCGCCACCACCCGCGCCTGCGCCGCGACCACGATCAGCCCGGTCCCGGTCGGGGCGCAGACCGCCTGACCGCCCATCAAGACCAGCGGCGCGCCCCCGACGAGAACCCGCGTCGATCCAACCACCCACTGACCGGAAACGCAGGGGCCATTACCGCCGGGCGGCACGAACGGGCACCCGGCCACGACATACGGCGCGGCGAGCGTGGTCACGGGCTGCCCGCTGACCAGCACCCGCGGATTGGGCGCGGTCGGTTGCGCCTGCCCGCCGTGCATGCAGATCACCGTGGCGCCGAGGTGGACCACCGGGCCAGGCATCAGGTAATCACCATCGCGCCGTTGTTGATGGTGACCGTGGGGCCGGCCATCACGATCGAGGCGCCCTTGCCGTTCTGGATGAAGATGCCGGTGTCGTTGACGATGATGGTGGCGCCGGTGGTGCTCTTGAGCATGATGCCGCCGGTCGGCCCCGGCATGTCGCTGACCACGATGCCGTTCTGCAGCGTCGTTTGCAGCGTGATCCCGTACAGCGCCGGGGGCACTGTCCGCGCCAGGGCCGGCACCTCCGCCGCCGAACCCCAGAAGCAGCCGGTCCAGATCGGGTAGTCGGGATCGCCCTGCTCGAACTCGATCCACACCCCGGAGAGGGGCGGCGGCACCGTGAACAGCCCGCTCTGGATCCCCCCATTGGGCAGGCAGGGCATCGCCCAGCTCGTCAGCGCCACGTTCGAGACATCGGGCACGATCGCCATCAGCCGCCCCATCTGCATGGGGTCGATGTTGTTGACCACCGTGCCCCGGTACTTGCCGTAGAACTTCTTGCCGCTGCCGTCGCTCATGCCGGCACCTTTGCCACCGTCGAAACCAGACCATTCCGGGTGAGGGTGAAGTTCTGCTTGTACTCGCCGCGCCTGATGGTATGGGTGACGCTCTTGACGTAATACAGCCCATCGAAAGCCACCCCGACACCGCGCACGCCGACCAGACCCCGCGCCTTGAGCAACCGTCCGTAACGCGCCACATCCAGACTCCCCGTGGCGGAGACAGCGTCCGCGAAGCGCGCCGCTCTGGCCATCCCGATCAGGGCGGCACGGATCGGGCCGTACTTCGCCGTTCCCCCGACCGGTTCGATTCCGGTCGGGAAGGGCGGGATCAGTCCCAGCGGCGGGTTCAATGGCGTGATATCCGGGATCGGGATCGGAATCGGCGCCTTGCTGTTCGGCTCCTGGACGAACAGCACCGGGATCTTCTTGACATCGCTGCGGTAGGAGAGCGAACCGGTGCTCATATTGGCGAAACCGTCCATGGTCGGGGCGTTCAACGCCTGCTGCGGCACGCCGACCTTGATCGGCGGTCCCCAGTAGGCGACGCTCGTGCCGGGGGCGGGTCCGGGGTCCATGTAAAAGACGTAGCCAACCTCGTCGGCCAGTTGGCGCACGTAGGCCAGATCGGTGCCCTGCTGGCGGGGGATGATCTGCACCGGGATCGGCACGTCGATGAGCACGCTGGGGATGACCAGCGGGATCACCCCGAAACCGGCGTACTTGGCCAGGATGAGCAGAACGCGCACCTCGGCCGGCATGGCGGGGTAGGGGACACCGCTGAAGTCGATGTAGTCCATCACCCGGGTGAGATCTTCGCCGGTGACGGTCAGCGTGGCGCTGGCGGGATTCGGACCGGGGCCTATCTCGTGGTTGGTCATCACCCCGTCGATCAGCACCTGCGGCGTGCCGTTGACGGTGGCGACGATCACCACCCGCACCAGCGGAATCGGACTTCCCCCGGAGAGCAGAAAGATCGTGTGCAGCGGCGAGGACGTCTTGAGCGTGAACTGGAGCTGAAAGACGCTCGGGGCGTCGTCGCTGGTCGTCACCGTGACTGCGGTCAGCGCGTCGAGCACCTCGCGCGAGACCGGAATGGGCACCGCGGGACCGATCATCAGGGTGAGGTGAACCCCCTTAAGCATCTGAAACCCCCGGAATGCCCTCCGGCAACGTGATTCTGATGCGGCGGCCCGGCGTCTCGGTCAACTCCTCCGGGCGCATGGCGCGATTGGCGTCGCAGATACGCCAGAACAGCTCGGGATCGCCCAGGTAGTGGGCGGCGATGGTATCCAGGCGCTCGCCAGCGGTCACCGTGTGATCCTGCAGCAGCGCGAAGCGCTCCGGGTGCGGCACGATGCGGCGCCGCAGGTAGGCCACCGGCCGCCCGTCCGTGCCCGCCAGGGTGACCACGTCGATACCGTGGTAGCGGCTGGTGGGCGGGAAGAGCGTCGTCTTCAGCGGGTTGGGCTGCAGCAGCGCCTGCAGGGCGTCGGCCGCGCTCATGGGATGCCCCCGATACCCAGCGTGTTGAGCACGCCGCCGCTCCTGGCGGCAAGCTGCTCCTTGGCCTGCAACGCGGTCATGAACAGACTCCCTCCCTTGTGTCCGAAGCCGAGGTCGTCGACGGTGAGTACCCGCATGCCGAGACTGACCTTGGCGCGGATGGGATTAAGCGCCGGGTCGAAGGCCTCTTCGGTGACGGAGTAGTCGGTCAGGCGCACCGGCAGAATGCGCTGTTTGCTCCACACGAAGAGCATCAACGGGGTCTCCATCGGCACGATCTCCAGCGTGCCGCTCTGCGCCAGGGCGTTGTTGGCGAGGAGCTGGCCGCTGGTGGGGGAGGCGATCGTCTCCAGCGCGGCGAGCTGCGGGAAGATGCCGAACTGGACGGCATTGGCATTCTGATCGGGGAACTCCAGTTGGTCGGTGGCATCGATCTCGGCGTCGAGCTTGATCGTCTCCACCGGCGGGCCGGTGAGGCGCAGCGCCTCAGAGCGGTCGCCGCTCTCGCTGCTGAAGGCCTTGATCTGAAAGGAGCGATTGAGGGTATCGGGGTTGTACTGCAGGACGATCACGCGGCGCACCGCGGCCGTGGCCGGGTCGATCAGCACGAGTCCGCCCTTGACGAGGCGTGGGGAGCCAGGGAAGCCGGTCATGGCCGTGCCTTCGGGGGAATGGTGACCGCCGGCAGCCCGCCGTCGATCGCCTTTTCCCAGCGCGCTTGTTCCGCGGCGTCGCAGCCGTTGTCCGTGTCGTCGTCGTAGCTGCTGGACTGGGCGCTCTCCACGGCGCGCACCGCGGCCAGCATGTCGGCTGGAGGGGAGCCGGTGGCGATGGCCCGCGTTCCTTTGGTGGCGATGGCGCAGGCGAGGTTGTAGTGGTATTGCTCGTGCTTCAGCAGCCGCCGCGACTCGAGGACGGCGACGCGGTCCCATTCCGGCCCCAGCAGCGTCTCGCACTGGCCGCGGGCGCGGGCAACAACCGAGGGATCGAATGGCGGCGTGGCGGCGCAGTCGGTGCCGGGGGTCAGGTTGAAGGTCACGCCCACCAGTTGTTGCTGCGCGGCGCGGTCAAAATGCTGCTGGCAGGCGCGGACTTGGCCGGCGCCGCCATTGAGCGCGCGGTTGGTGGGATTGGAGGCCTGCCGCTTCACCCACGAGCCGCGGGGATTGAAGACCGCCCTGATCGCGGCGGAGTTCCCTTTCCCGACCTGGTCGAAGCGAAGATCGGTATTGGCGGCCAGGCGAGGGCTCTTGGGAACCTTGCCGGCGAAATCGGCCCAGGTGAGCGAAGCGGTGCGCTCGCAGCTCGCGATCTGCGCGCCGACCTGTGCCGCCGCCCGCAGCGGGGCGGCGAGGTCGCCGCCGAAGGGGAGCGGCGCGCGCTGCGCCCGCCCGTTCGCCGCGGCCCGCTCCTCGACCGCGACCGGCCGATCGGACGCGATGGCGTTCGCCGCCTCTTTCGCCTCGTCTTCGAGGGGGCCGAACAGAGCGCTGACGGAGAGCCGCAAGGGCACGGCGGAGACGGACGAACCCTGCTGCACGACGTGGGTCAGTTCATGGGCCAGCAGACGCCGGCCCGCGGCTGTCGCGGGGGCATACTGCCCCGCCCCGAAGACGAGTTGTGGCCCGACGGTGAAGGCAACGGCATCGACCGCACGCGCCGCGGCGGCGGCCTGCGCGTCCGAGTGGACACGGACGCGGCTGAAGTCGTGGCCGAAGCGCGACTCCATGAACCTCCGCGCGCCGTCCTCGAGCGGTTGCCCGGGCGAGCGCAGCGCCTGGTGGACGATCGGCGGGACCGTGTCTGGTTTGTCGGCGTGCCAGGCACGCCCCTGGTGCATGCCCTTGCCAGGCTCGTCCTTCGATCGGGAGCAGGAGGCGCCACAGCGCTGCAGCACATCTGGCGCGACGGTCATGCGCGGGGTCGTCATCATCGCCTCACGGCCCTCCTCCGCTGGCGCCACCGGCCGGGGCGGCGGGCGCGCTGGTGGTTCCGCGCACGGCGCCGCCGGCTTTCAATTGGGCGATGAACGGGTCGTATGCGGAGGTGGCCCGGCCGGCGATCAGCGCCTTGTAGTAGTCGGCGGCGATCGACGCCTGCTGCTCGGTGTTGAAATCGAGAAAGCGCTTGTTCTGGAGCGCGGCGGCGCGCAAACCGGCCTCCCCGCCGTAGTCGTAAGCGGTCTGCCCATGCAGCGCCCACCAGAGTTTTTCCGTCACCGATATGCCGTGCTGATACTGCCAGACGTGAGCCAGTTCGTGGATCAGCCAGGGCATGAAGTCGGCAAAGGCGAGGCGGGAGGTGCCGGGCGGGAAGTAGATGGTGTCGAACGGCGTGCGCGCGAAGTTGCCGACCGACATGACCGAGGACTCGGCGATGCGGACCTTGGACATGTCGAGGCTGGCGCCGAAAACCTTGGTCGCTTCCCGCCGCTCGTCGTTGGTCAGCCCGCGCCGCTCCGCCCCGGCGACCTCCCCCGCGGCCAGACCACCCAGCAGGCCGACCCCGGCGCCGATCAAGGCGCCGATAGGACCAAACAGGGCCCCGATCGCCGCGCCGGCGATGGCGCCCACGGCGCCGCCGGCCAGGATGTCCGACAGCGCGCGCTGCACGACCCCCACGCTAGGCCGGGCGCCGATAGGGCCAACCTGCCCGCCGCGCGCGACCTGTGTCGCCGCACGCGCCGCCTCGTGCTCGGCGGCGCCGTCAGCCTCGTCCAGCCGCCGTGTCTGCAGCGCGGGGGTGGTGTGGCTTTGCTGCACGACGTGGGTCAGTTCATGGGCGAGAATCGCTGGGGCCGCGCTGGTGCGCATCGCCTCGTGACCGGGGTCGATGGCGATGTCGTCGCCCACGGTGTAGGCCACGGCGTCGATCGCCCGTGCCGAGTTCGCCGCCCGCGCGTCCGCGTGGACGCGGACGCGCCCGAAGTCGTGGCCGAAGCGCGATTCGAAGTACGTCAGCGCCGTGTCGCTCAAGGGTTGGCCGGGCCCGCGCACGGCCTCGGAGACCGCCTCGGGCACAATCGCCTGCTCGGTTGCCCGGCCCCGTTGCTGTCGTCGCGATCGCTCGCCCGCGTCGGACGCGGCAGCGCGGGGGATGCTCGTCTTGTCTCGCGCGGCCCTCTCGCGCTCGCTCATGGCGCTACCCCCGCCAGCAACGGCGATCGCCCCCTGGGTAGGTGGTCATAGCGTTCTGGGGAGGCGCCAAGTCCCGCTCGTAGGGGCGACGCCTGCGTCGCCCGTGGCCCGCAGGGCCACAATGGTGTCGCCCAACACCTGCCGTCGGCCTGCGGCCGACCGGGCGACGCCTGCGTCGCCCCTACAGGCCGCTCTCCGCTCCAGAGAGCCATGGCCGCCCAATTAGACAGCCGGTTCATCGCGACGCCTCCTGCGGCCGAGCAATCCGCCCACCAGTCCGCCCCCGAGCAGACCGACGATGCCGCCGATTACCGCGCCCAGCGGCCCGCCCAGAGCGAATCCGAGCAGCGCCCCGCCAAGACCGCCGACCAACGACCCGACGGCGACGTGGCCGACGACACTTTCCTGCGGCTCCGGCACCGCGTCCGGCGAAACCGTTTGCGCCGCGCTGCCGACGTAGAAGCGTTCCGCGTACTCGGTACGGATCCGCCCCAGCATCGGCACCACGAACTGGTCGTAGCCGAAGGTCGAAAGCAGGTTGACGCAGGTGGCGCGCGCCGAGAGGACACCGGCGCCGATCTGCTCGCCACTCGGGTTGGGGACCTCCTCTCGCGGTCGGTCGGCGGCCGACGTTCGCCCCAGGGCGCCGTAGTCGGCGCCGACCTGCTCACCAGCGGCGTAGCGAAGTTGCAACTCCCACTGCTCGGGTTGCCAGCGCGGGTACTTGTCCAGCACCGGGCGCGGCAGCTTGTTCAGCACCGGCGCCAGGCTGGACGGCGGCCGCCCTGCCGCGGCGGCCCAGAGTTGTTGCAGCGAGATCGCGGTCGCGCCGACGGCATGCTCCATCGTCGCGGACAGCGACTTCGGGTCCGGCTTCGAGTCCTTCAGCTTGGCATCCCGCTCGGGGTCGGTGTCGGCAAAGTTGTCGCCGTAGGTAACCCATTCCTCGTTGTCCCGGTTGTTGACCAGAACCCCGAATTTGTTGTCCAGGTCGTGCCAGGCCAGCGAGGGGATGTTCGCGCAATGGAGCACGCCGCCCACCGGCAACACCCCCAGCAGCCGCGTACTGTAGCCCTCGATAAGATCTCGCCGTGGCGTCACGATGTGCCCGGCGGCGAACGCGTCGGTGAGGAAATGGTTGCCGAAGCCGTTGATCGTGACGGCGCGTTGAGCGCGGGAGACAGCCTCCCGCGTTTTCGTCTCGGCCAATTGATGTTGCTCCTGCAGCTCGGTGACCAGCGCCGACATCTGCCGCGTTACACCGTCGATCGTCTCCTCGAGCTCGCGGTCGCGGGCGCGCCCGGCCTCATCGCTCCCGAGCCGGTCGCGCTCCTCGATCGCGACGCGGCCGCGTGCGGAGAGCCGGTCGAACGTCTGGAGCAAGGTTTTGCGAGAGGTGCGGGCGGCACGGGCCTCATCCAGCAGCGCGCGGGCTTCGTTCATGGTGCGCAGGGCGGTCCATTGCCAGGATTGCCAGGCCAGGAAGTTGTGGGGATGGAAATGCTTCAGGTTGCGCGAGGCCAGGTCCAGATAGTGGGACGTATCGCCGATCTTGTCCCAGATGTAGCTGAGCACCGGCACCCGGATACCCCCACCCTGCCGTTCCCGGTCCTGCTCTTCGAGCAGGGCCAGGCTGGCGACCTCGTCCGCGGCCGCCACGAGTTGGCCGTAGGTCATCGGCGCATTACGCCCCCGCGCGAGGCGATACGTGCGCAGTTGCGCCACGAACGCCGGGTCGAGCGTCGGCTCGCCGGCCGCGCCCGAGCTTCCCTGGTCGCGTGGGTTGGCGCGGGCGTACGCGCCCTCGCCGATCGCAATGTGTTCCTGGGTGGAAAAGCGCTGCACGGTACCCGGAGCCGGCGCCGGGACGGCAAGCGCAGCCCGCCCCGCGGCCCCTCGCGCAATGGCCGCGGCGGCGGCGTGCGCGGCTTGCTCCTGCGCCGTGTCTGGCGCGCCAAGCCGAAGAGCGGCAGCGTCGCCAGCGCGTCCGTGCTGCGCCACGTGCGCCAACTCGTGGGCGAGGACGTGCCGGCCGCGCGGCGTGCCCAGTGGCGCGCTCTCGCCGTCGAACACGATCTGGCTGCCGACCGTGTAGGCCAGGGCATCGATCGCGCGCGCCGCGGAGGCGGCCTGCGCGTCCGCATGGACGCGCACCCGACCGAAGTCGTAGCCGAAGCGCGGCTCGAAGAACGCCCGCGTCGCCGCGTCGAGTGGTTGCGACGGGGAGCGCAACGCTTCATCCACAACTGGCGGGACGGCGGTTGCCCTGGGCTCTTCGGCGCGCTGGCGCCGGAGTTGGCTCCCGTCCGTGCGCGCGCGGTGGCGGCACGATACGCCGCCGCACCGATGCGGCAGACCAGGCCGGTCAGGTGCCGGCGCGGCGATCACCCGCTCGGTCATGGGGCTACTCCAGCCACACGTGCCACGGTTCCCAGCCGGTTATTTGGGAAGCCAGTGCTTGCCAATGCCCTCCCCTGACACGGTCTCGTCGAGCGCCGTAATGCCGCTTGCCGAGAGGCGAACGTCAATATTGGTGAGCGTTCCCCCGACCTCTGTCCACACCGACAGACTGACGACGAACGCGTCATCACCCTGCTGCACCTGAGGCGGTTGAATCTGGGTACGAAGCTGCTCCGGAACGGACTCTCCCGCGTCCACGGGAATCTCGTCCGCGGACTGGAGAATGCGGATGCTTTCCGGGTACTGCGGGTACCTGGTCCCCAGGAGACGCACGTACTGCTCGGCCACGTCGCGGGCGTCTGCAGCAGACGTGATGGTACGGCCCGTGTCGGCGATCACCTGGTTGTAATCGTCCAGCGAGCGGATCGGACGCACAGTCCCGTCGCCAGTCGCTGCCACGATCAGCGCGGCCGTCCCCGGTTTTTCCGTCGGATCGGTCACCGCGAAGAAGCGGAAACCGGTGAAGAACGGCAGCGCGGGCAGCGGCGTAGCGGGAAACGGCACCGCTGCTCGCGCCGGGTCATCGAGGACCTCCGGATGCTGCATCCAGGTTGGATCCTCAAGGGCCACCCTGGCGATCGCGGCGTCCAGTGCTGCTTGAGACCGCGCGTCGCTCATGGCAGACCCCAGGGGTTGTATCCGAAGCAGGATTTTTCGATGTACCTCCCGGCCCATTCGTCCAGAAAGTCCGCCGTGGTGCGCGTGGCGCCGGGAACCGTGTACTCCTTCTTGTCGTAGGGAGCACCCAGACCCGCCCAGTCGTGCACCATCTCGTGGAGGATGGTGGAGGCCAGGGGGCCGCACGATGCCGCGCTGCAGCTTCCCTTGCCGAGCGTGATAAGTCCCTTGGTCGACCAACCGCCGCAGTTCGGATTCGCGGCGTTGCATTTCAATGTGACATTGGAGAACTCGATCTTCTCGCTGAAGACCTTGGCTGGCCCCACGCCGCCTTTGACGTAGTTGAATGTGACTTCACGACAGTTGTCGCTCGTCTTGGCGTCGGCTTTCTTGGCCTCGTCTTCGATGTTCACCCCGGTACAGTGTCCTTTGCAGCCGGCATCGGTCGTGATCTTGTTGCCGCGGAAGAGGCGGCCAATGAGATACCCGAGACCGGCGCCCGCGAGACCGCCCAGGATCGCTCCCGGTATGCCGCCGAAAATGCCGCCGGCGATTCCCCCCACCAGAGCGCCAACCGCCGCTCCGATGCCCTCGCCCTTCGCCGGTCGAATGCGTGGCGGGGCGGCTGGCGAGTCCAGCGTCAACGCCGGTTCCAGCGTCGCGGCAGCCCGATTTGCCTCGCGCTCGTGGACGTCATCGTGGCCGCCGATGACCGGCTCCTGCTGGAGTGGCGTCGGGATGTGCCGTTGCTGGACGACGTGGGTAAGCTCGTGAGCCAGAAGTCCCAGCCCATCGAGGCTGCGCGGCTGATACTGCCCCGACCCGAAGACGACGTTGTTGCCCAGGGTGTACGCCACCGCGTCAATCGCGCGGGCGGACTCGGCGGCGCGGGTGTCGACGTGGACGCGGACGCGGCCGAAGTCATGTCCGAACCGCGACTCCATGAAGCCGCGCGCGTTGTCGTCAAGTGGTTGGCCGGGCGAGCGCAACACCTGGGTGACGATCGGCGGGACCGGGGCCGGCTCGCCGCCGTCCCATGCGCGCTGCCGGTGAATGGTGTTCCCATCCTCGTCCTTCGCGCAGGAACAGGGTTTGCCGCCGCAGCGCTGCAGCGTGTTGCGCACGACAGGGGTGATGGCGAGGACTGCCGGACGGCGGGGCGCGGCTACCGCGTGTTCAGTCATTGCTGGCTCCCTCATAGACGGAGCGCGCGACCTGGGCGCCGATGACGTTCGGCTGAGATTCCGGCGCAATTGCCAGCGGAGCGGCCGCGAGTGTCTCCCGCGAGGCGCCAGCGGCCAGCGCCCGCGGCAGACCGCGCTCGGTCAGGAGTCGGACGAGCTCGCTCTGGAGGCCTTCGGCAATGGCGTGGCGGTCCCCCGGAGCGAACCCGTGCAGCACCAGCTCCTCGATGTGCACCTTGACGTTCATGCCCAGGATCCGATCTCGCTCTCGCTGAGCGGTTTTTCCTGCTTCAGGTATTCGGCCCGCACCGCGGCGGCAAGATGCGCCATGCGCACCGGCTCGCCGGTCTCGGCCGCCAGAAAGGCGGCGTTCATGGCGACGTTGCGGATGTTGCCGCCGGAAAGCGTGAGCCGCGCCAACCTCGCCACGTCGAGACCTTCCGTCGGGGTCGCGGTGGGGAAGACGCGCCGCCAGATTTCGGCGCGCTGGGCCGCGTCCGGGAACGGAAACTGGACCACGAAGCGGATGCGGCGCAAAAAGGCGTGGTCGAGCGCGTCTTTCATGTTGGTGGTCAGGATGGAGAGCCCGCGGAAATCCTCCATCCGTTGCAGGAGATAGCTGATCTCGAGGTTGGCATAGCGGTCGTGGCTGTCCTTGACCTCGCTGCGCTTGCCGAACAGCGCGTCCGCCTCGTCAAAGAGGAGGATCGCGCCGCCCCCCTGCGCCGCGTCGAAGAGGCGCCCCAGGTTCTTTTCCGTCTCGCCGATGTACTTGTTGACGACCTGGCTGAGGTCGATGTGGTAGAGATCGAGACGCAGCTCGTTGGCCAGCACCTCGGCCGCCATCGTCTTGCCGGTGCCGCTGGGACCGGTGGCGAGGAGACTGATGCCGAGCCCGCGCCCATAGCGGGAGGCGAACCCCCACCGCTCGTAGACCTGTGCCCGCTGCCGGACGTGGACCGCTGCCTCGCGCAGGATGCGACGCTGCGGCTCGGGCAGGATCAGGTCGTCCCATTTCGCGGTCGTCACAATGCGCCGCGCCAGCGTGTCCAGACGCGGACGGCTCTGGGCCCGGCAGGCATCCCACAACGCGCCCTGGACGTCAGATGCGTTCCCGCCATCGTCCATGATCTGGACGGCGGCGGTCTCGATGGCCGGCAGCCCCAGGCAGAACTGCGAGACCAGCCTCTCGACGAGCGATTCCGGATGGGGATCGCCGAGCGCGCGCCGCCAGGCGGCGGACTGCTCGTCCACGGTGGGACGCGGCACGTCGAACGTGGCCAGGGGCCGCGCCTCGTCGGGCTGGCGTTCGACCCACGAGACGATGAGCGGCGAGCGGAGCGACTCGATGGCCCGGGCCGCGGTCGCCACCCGCGCCGTATCCGCCGTATCGAGACCGTCGCACTCGATGAGGAGGACGCTGCCCCCGAGCGCCGCATCGCGTTCACAGAGCCGAAGGAGCTGAGTCAGCTCCGGTCCGGTCGTCGGGAGTGTCGCTGCCTCGAGCGCATTGAGCGCGAACCCGAGCCTGGCGCAGGCGAGCGCGGCCACCTCGCGCCGCGCCAGGCGCTCGGGGCCGCAGAGCTGGAAGGCGGGCAGGGACCCCCGCGAGGTCTCGCGCTGCCAGACCGCTACGAGGCGCGCGGCGACCTCGCGCTGACCGGTGGTGAGGGCGCCGTCGGTCACCGGCACGGACTCAACCATGCTCTCCAGCCGCTCGTCCTGGTCCTGAATGCCGACCAGCGCATGCAGGATGCGCTCGGCGATGCGCAGCGGGCTGAGGGTCAGCGTCGTGCCGGGTCCCACCTCGATCAGCCGCCAGTAGCGGAGGGGCGCCATCGGCGTCAGCGCGCTCCAGTGGGCGTCCGGCAATGCCGCCAGCGCCAGGCTGAACGTGGGCGCGGTTCGGGCCGGATCGCCATGCGCGGCGGCGCAGAGCGGCGCCACGGTCGCGTCCAGCTCGACCCCGGCGCAGAGAACCAGCACATCTCGCTCGAACGGCGACAGACCGAAGATGGCGCAGAGTCGGGCCAGCGCGCTCGCCGTGATATCGGCATCATCGGGTGGCCGATGGCCGTTGCCGCCGAACGGCGTGGCGGTGTCGCGCAGATGGCGCTCGAGCAGCGCCTTGACACGGGCCACGGCGGCCGTGAGGTGGCGTTGGTTGACTTCGTGCCAGTTCTCGACTGGCGGCAATCGCGCACCCATCAGAAGGTCACCGCCGGGATGAGATTGGGGTCGGATTCGTCGAAGTCGATGAGACTCTCCGCGCCGTCGACCTGGATACGCGCGAAGTACTGAACGGCGGCGACACCGCTGACCGGAAATGTGGGCGTGGACTCGTCGGCCGTGACCTCTGGCAGGGCGAAGGTATAGACATCGTCCGGATCGCCGCTGAACGGATTCAACACCAGCGTCGCGCGCTGTCCCGGCCGGATGGGCGGGGCGACGTTGAGGGTTACCTGATTGTTCGCCGCATCGAAGGTCGGTGACGTCGCCGTGGGGCGGAGAATGAAAGGGACGACGTTGGAGGCGAACCCCCGGTGCGGATCGGTGGGCACGTCAAAGAGGACATCCTGCACGACCTGCAGCGCGTGGACGCCGGAGCGAAACGCTTCCGGGGGGAGAGAGGCATCCAACGTCAGTTCGATCGCGGTGTCGGTAATCGAACCGGGCGGGAGGGGGATCACTTCTTTGTCCACGCGCAGTTGCGTCACGTCGCCCCGAAGCTGTTGCCCGCGGATGACGATGGTGCTCCCGGCCACGATTGGGGCATCTGATGCGCCTCTGACCTGAATCGATTCGATCTGCGGCTGGCGGAAGGGGAGGACCAGCAACGTGCGATCCTTCACCGGCAACGGCCGCACCGGCTTCTCATCGCCTTCGATGAGGACGACCGTCGCCTCGTAGGCCACGGAGAGCGCGTAGGGAGTCTGGAAAAAGACCGACCAGAGCTTGGAGAGATCGTCGAGCGTGAGCTGCGCGGGGGTGAGCTTGACCAATTCGGCTTGCTCGTTCAAATCCGCGTTTTTCAGATCGTTCAGATTCGTATCGGTCTTGACCTTTTCGAGCAGCTCGGGCGACAGAATAGGAATGCTGCGGAGCACGCGGACCGTGCTGCCCAGCAGGCGCTGTGGCTCCAGCGTGTCTTCGTTGCCGTAGAACGAAATCAGGTAGTGCAGATCGAGCGCCGACACCGGCCGCTGCCGCTGCTCCCGGCCGTCGCTGGTCCAATGCGGCAGGTCCCGGTTGCGCAGCGCGGCATTCGGGGTGACGCGATAGAGATAGACGTTGATGCGTGGTCCCGGGGTAGCGCCGTTTGGGGGGGCTGGCCGCTGCATGGAGACCTCGATATCGACCCCGCCGAAATCGGCTTCGACCTCCGTCTCCAGCAGTTGGCGCACCGCCTCGGTGACGGTGGCGATGGCAAGAAAATTGCTCACCGCACACCCTCGCGGCGCTGTTTGACGTAATCATCAACCGTGAGCTGCGGTCCTGGCGGTTCCCCCGGGCGCGGTCGCGCCGCCGGTGGGGGCTGCACCGCGCGCACGTCGATCCGGCCGATCGTGACCTGGATGGCCGGTTCGGCGCGGGGCGCGGCGCGGAATATGGCCCGTGGCACGTCGGCTGCCGCGAAGCTCGCCGTCCCGTTGAGACCGCGTTCTGGCCGCGCCACCAGGGGCGTAAAGGCGACAGGCCCGGTGGACGTGCGGCGCTCCAGAGGTCCAGCATTTTCCACAACCTGAGCAGCGGCGCGGTCGCCGCGCGGTTGAGGCGGCAGATCCGGCTCGGAGTCGACAAGGTCGCTCCGATGCAATGCGACATCGCGCCCGGCAGATGAATGGCGCGCGGCCGTTGGCGCCCGCGTCACAACGGAGTGGTTCTGGGCCGTTGGCGGCGTCGCTACCACCTCGACCGCGCCGAACTCTGCCATGGGCGACGGGGAAGATGCCGTGATCGGCGCCGCGCGGTCCGGACGCGATGGAGCCCGAAGCGGCGCCGGCTCGCGTTCGACGGAGGAAGAAGACCGACCGGCATCGTCCGCCTCAGCGGCCATCGAAGGATCAGCAGCCAACGCCGCGCCGTCGCCGGCGAAGAGCGGGGCGAGACGCGGTTGCACCACTGCCCCGTGGCCGAGCGTGCGTTCTGCCAGACGGCCAAGGAAGTCGCTCATGCCCCGGCCATGTCCAGGTAGAGCTGGCGGCGACCGGGGTCCATGTCCAGGATGTCCGCCTCACGCCAGCCGTAGGCGCGGGCCAGCGCGTCGACTGCATGGACCAGGCGGCGCGCCTCGGCGGCGACCTCGGTCCAGAGAAACGACGCGATGTCGAACACGAGCTGCCAGGCATGACCGCAGCCGGAGCAGGCCATGTCGAGGAGAACTTCGGCCTGGGGATCACACCGCGCCAGCCCCTCGGCCAGGATCGGGAGTGCCTCCTCCGGGAGCTCGGCGCCCTCGGGGTCGAGCAGGCAGCGTGCGGCCAGCAGCGCGCGGGCGGTTCCGGTGTCGCTGCAGTCCGCGATCGCGGCGAGGTCGAAGCTGGTGAGCGGGCGGATGCGTAGCAGACGGCCGTCCCACTCGATCTCGGGCGCGGATTCCACAACGGGCTGTTCCCGGGCGTCCGCGGCCGCGAAGTCGAACTCGAGGCGGTTCTGGCAGCGCGGGCAGGTGGCGAGACCGCCAAGACGTGGCCCGAACACCCTTTCGCGCAGATCCAGCAGGCGCGCATCGCGCTGGCCGAGACTGAGCCCGGCCAGCTCCGCGGCAGGAACCCCCGGCTCGGCCAGCGCGAGGAGGGTGAGCGCCTGGTCGACCGGATGCAGCCCGCGGCCCTGGGTCCACGCGCGCAACAGGTCGTAGGCGGAGACGGGCGTCATGGCTACGCCGGAATTTCGAAGCTGGGCTCCGTCGGCTCGGTGACGGCTTCATCCCGCTGCCAGCCTTCGTTCTCCAGCTTGATGCTCTGAATCGCGACCGCGTTGGCGTTGGCATCCAGGTCGGGCAGGGACTGGAACTCCGAAACCCAGCAGCGAAATACCCGGTAGGAGAGGGCGAGCTGGCCGGCCTCGTTGTAGACCTCGATGATGATGTTCTTGCGGAAATCCTGGAGCGAAACCTCCGCGCCGAGCCCGGCGCCGAAGTTCCACACCTTGTTGGCCCACTGCTCGAACTCGGGATCGTGGGTCACCCCGCGCTCCAGGGTGATCGCCTCGTACTTGGTGCGGCCGGGCGACTTGCGGCTGGTGCTCGGATCGCCCCCTTCGCGGTGCTCGACTACCTCGGTGGTCCGCTTCAGCGCGCTGACCTTGCTCACCCCGGCCACGTAGCCCGCGTCCCACCGCACGCGGAACTTGAAGTTCTTGTAGGGATCGAAGCGTTGCGCGTTGACGCTGAACTGCGCCATGACCGTTCGCCTCCTCCGTTACACCTGCACCTGACCGGCCATCTGCTGGATCTTGATGACCACGAACTCGGCCGGCTTCAACGGCGCGAAGCCGACGAGGATGTTGACGATGCCGAGGTTGATGTCGTTCTGGGTGGTCGTCTCGTTGTCGCACTTGACGAAGTAGGCGTCCCGTGGCGAGGCGCCCTGGAACGCGCCCTGGATGAAGAGGTTCTGCAAGAAGGCGCCGATGTTGAGCCGGATCTGGGACCACAGCGGCTCGTCGTTCGGCTCGAACACGACCCACTTGGTGCCGCGGAAGAGACTCTCCTCAATGAAGAGGGCCAGCCGGCGGACGGGGATGTATTTCCAGTCGCTGGCCAGGTCGTCGCTTCCCTGGATGGTGCGCGATCCCCAGACGACCGAGCCCATCAGTTTGAAGGTGCGCAGGCCGTTGACGCCATTCTGGTTGAGGGCGCCGTTTTCGCCGTCGGTGAGGTTGTACGTGAGCCCGAGGATGCCGTTGATCCCGGCTTCCAGTCCCGCTGGAGCTTTCCACACGCCTCGCGCGCTGTCGGTGCGCGCGAAGATGCCGGCGATGGCCCCGGACGGGGCGAACTCCTGCGGTTGCCCGGTCAAGGGATTGATCGCGGCGAGCCGGGGGAAGAAATACCCCGCGTACTGGGCGTCCAGACTGGCCGGGCTCAGGGTGGCGGCGAGGTCTTCGAACCCGCTCGCCGCCACGTTAGCGGGCGGCGCGATCCCCCCGGCAGGAGGATCGACGATCAGGAACGCGCGCCGGTCCCGGCAGTAGCTGGCCGCGGCGCTCCACGTCGGCGCGCCAACATCGGTGTCGAAGGCGAGGGGCGGGACCACCAGGAGGTTGAAGATATCCTGGTCCTCCAGCGCATACATGCCCACCTTACCCGTGGGACCCGCGCTGTCGTTGACGTCGCCATCCTCGATGGGGTCTCCATCCGATCCGAGGGTAGAGGCGCTCAGCAGGGGGAACGGAAGGTTGTTGTCGATGCGGAGTGGCGTCGGGTTGGGTTTGAAGGCGGGATTCGGGTCCGCGGCGAGACGGATGAACCGTGATTGCCGTTCCAGGATCGGTCTCAGGAAGCGTTTCGACCCGGGATCGGAGGAGAGATTCCGGATGATTTCGCTGTCACCGGTGCCCGGGAAATCGGGCGGCCCCGGATCGACGACCTGGATGTTGTACGGTTGCGCCTCATCCAGCGTGTTGTAGCTGATCGCAATCCGCAGATTGTTGCCCCAGACACCGGGACTCGCCGCTTGAAGCAACATGGTCCCGGCCGGGCCGGTCAAGCCGGTCATGCCGGTCGGACCGGTCGGCGCGATAATCCCGACCGGCACCGGTCCTCCCCCGGGGTCCGCGATCCAGATCGTACCGCTCGGGCCGGTGACTCCGGTGGGGGCGGTGACGCCGGCGAATGCGGCGATGTCCGGGATTCCCCCGGGTCCAGTCGGCATGACGATGCCGCCGACCGAGAAGTGTGCGGCCGCCGTTACGCCCGTCGGTCCTGCAACCCCGGTCGGCCCCGTGGGGCCCGTCAGTCCAGTCACCCCGGTGACGCCCGTCACCCCGGAAGGACCAGTCGGTCCCGTTGGGCCGGTCGGCCCGGCGGCGGCGTCACGATAGACACGGACGATCACCGCGGTCTCGCCGCCGTTGAGGAAGTACTGCTGGACCGCGAAGCTCATCGGGCTCTGTTCCCACAGTCCGCCAAAGATGCGGTCGAACTCACCGAAACTGGTGATTTCCACCGGCTCGTTGACCGGCCCCTGCCGCGCCCGGCCGACGAAGGCGGTGGTGGAAGTCGAGACCCCGGTGATGGTACGAACGCCGCTGGGGATCTCCTCGATGTAGACGCCTGGATAGGTCAGCGTGACAGGCATGGTGGCGTTGTCCTCCCGTCGTGACACCGTGTTGACCGCGCGACGATCGTGACCTTTGCCAGTGAGTCGAACGACTCCGCGCCGCGGCTGCTACTCCTGCTCGTCGGCGCTGCGCAAATAGGCGTCCAGCGCTTCATAAAGCGACCGGTTGCTGCGGATCGGGTAGGCCGTTCGGTCGGGTGCCGAACGGATGAAGCCATGGGCATAGGTCGTGTCGTCGTCCTCTCGCTCCAGACCGAGCGAGAAGAGAAAGGAGCCGTCTGTGAGGCGCAGAGTGTCCATGGAGTCGGCGTCCTGGATCACGAGCCGGGCGGACATCCGGTCTTCAGACGCGGTGACATTCAGCCGCACCGCGATTCGCCGGAGCACCAACAATCCTTCCACGTCCCCTCGGTTGGCAGATCCTGGCCGGACGATACGAGCCGTGCTCACGCGCCGCTCAACGCACGCTAACGAACGGCTCAAATGCAACCGGCCGCATGCCGGTCAGAAGGCATCCAGATGGGTGGCCACAACCTCCTGGAGCGGCACCAAGACCCGACCGGCCGTAGGGGCGCTGCTTGCCGCGCCCGTGGCCCGCAGGGCCACAACCGGATTGCCAACCCCATATTGTCGGCCTGCGGCCGACGGGCGCGGCAAGCAGCGCCCCTGCGACTTGGCGGCGCTCCAGGAAGCCATGCCTACCTACTTGGGATGGTGCCGCATTGGGGAAACCACTCGCGGCTACGACAGCAACGAGGGCTCGATCGGCAGCTCGCGGTCTTCGCGGATCGCTTCATGGAGGCGTCGCGTGTGCGGCGACGGATCGACTCCCAGTTCGCCGCGCAGCAGCCGGGCGCACGTTTCGAACTGCCGAATAGCGAGGCCTCGCTCCCCGGACTGGTACCGGGCACGCATCAGGTGGCGGTGAGCGGATTCGCGCAGATTGTCGGTGGCCAGGATCTCCGTGGCCAGCTCGATCACGGCGCGCCGATCGTGGTCTCGCGCGGCGCACTCGCAAAGGATGGCCAGCGCGGTCAGACGCCGTTCCCGGAAATGGTCACGGGGCAGCTGCGTCCAATCGGCATAGGGGTGGTCGGCGAGAAAATCTCCCCGGTAGAGCGCGATCGCGGCGCGAAAGGCGGCGGCGGCCATGGCATGCTCACCCCGTGTCAGCGCCCGCATCGCCTGGGCGTAGGCCATATCAAAGCGCCCGAAATCGGTCGCGACGACATCGGTCGAGACCGCGTAGCACTCGCCTTCGAACCGCACGAAACCGCGGGGTGTGCCGCCGGGGTCGACGAGGCGGCGCAGCGTGCTGACCGCGACGTGGAGCCGGTGCAGGCCGCAGGAGGAGACCGGCGCGTCGGGCCAGAGCACTTCGAGCAGCTCGTCGCGCGGCACCAGGCGGCCGCGTTGGGCGATCAGGTAGCGGCAGAGTTCGAGCGAGGACCACTGCTGCCCCAGCTCGATGGGCCGGTCGTCGCGCTGCAGCGTGAATCCTCCGAAGAAGAAAGCCTCGAATCGGCGCAGACCTGCGTCCTGAGCGAGGTGTGACGCCGCGGTGGGATGGGCTGACAGAGCGGGGGCGATCGCGGCCGGGGCGGACAGGGCCAGCAAGTGTTGCTGGAGCGCGTCGATGGCCTGCAGGACCGCGGCGATTTCGGGCGAGGAGCGGCCATCCACTCCCGAACTGGAATGATCCATGTGCGAACTCCCACGAACGCCGGCAAAGATGGAAAGACGTTTGGCGTCGGGTCGGTTCCGTTGTGTCTGGGCCTCCTGATCCCTGACTGACGAGGCGAGCAGCGTGTTGCGGCGATTTAGCGGGCGGGTCGCCTCGGTTTCACGCCGCCGCGCGTCGACTGTCGGTCATATCAGTGGACGCCGCTCGATAGGCCGCCCGGCGAGGCGGATCTGCCGCCGAGGCGTGTCAAGCGCGAGTCGATCCGCGCCGCCTTGCCCCCCGACGGCGATGATTTGTGAACAGCATCATACTCTTGCCATTAGGGATTGTAAATCCGTGAGGACCGTGATCGCAGGTCTGGTGGGTCTCGAGTCTCACACCCGAAACGCGCGCAACGTACTCGGGGCAAACAGCTCGTCGATCTCGATGGGGCGCTCCATCAACCCCTGCGAAACCAGGTCGTCCAGCAAAGTCTGGATCGTGGCGCGGTTCGGCTCGACCCCATACGGCCAGGGGTCGTCCCCCATCAGGTCCAACATCTCGGTCACCTCGGCGGTGAGCCACGGCAGCATGTAGCGTAGCGCGGTCATGTTGGTGATCGCCTGCAAGCAGAGCGCCTTCGCCTCGGCAAAGGCCTTGGTCAGGCTCTGCGCCAGCCACGGGTTGGCCGCGACGATATCGTCCTTGATCACCACCGTGTGCATGATCGGGAAGATGCCGGTGCGCCGGAAATAGTCCTGTTCGACGGCGCGATAGTCCGGAAAGAGACGGCGCACGCGCTCATCGCCGGTGAGGAAGCTCGACGGTGGCCGCGCCGCCACCAGCGCCGCGATCTCGCCACGGACCAGCATCTCGTTCAGCGTGCTCCCGGCGGGCGCGCGTTCGACCCGTACGTCCGGCAGCGGTTGCAACAGGATCTTGGCCTCCCGGTCGGGCCGCTCCTGCCCGCCGGTGACCCAGGTCATCTGTGACGGGCGCACGTCGTACTCCCGCTCCAGAATCCCGCGCACCCAGACAGCCGCTGTGATCTGGTACTCCGGCACGCCGACCCGCTTCCCGATCAAATCCGCGGGCTGCTCGATACCCGCGGTTGCATTGACGTAAATCGACGAATGGCGGAAGAAGCGAGAGGGGAAGACGGGGATGGCCACAAAAGGTGTTGTCCCCTGCGCCCGGCCGATGGCGTACATGGCCATCGACATCTCGGCGGCGTCGAACTCCTGGTGGCGCAGCATGCGCCAGAAGGTTTCCTCCGGTTCGAGCGGAAGGTAGGTGAAATCGACCCCCTCGACGGCCACCCGGCCATCCCACAGGGCGCGGGTGCGGTCGTAGTCGCCGCAGGCCAGGGTCAGTTTCAACGCAGCCACGGGTGACCATCTTCCTTTCTGGACGCGCCGGTGCCGCGCCCGTTTGCGTTCCGCCGAAGTGCCGCGGACGCCTCGGCGCGAAGTACGTGGTCTGGTAGCATCGCCGGCACTGGCTGCGCAAAAAAGGAGTCCTGGCGATCCCCAACAGGGTCCCACGAGCATCCGTGCAGAAGGCGATCAGGTATGGTACTTCGGCACGGGCATCGGTCTCGGCGATGACAGGACGCCGTGCGAAAAATAGTCGGCAGTCTCCTCGGCTCGGCCTGGGCAATGTCAGTCGAGCCGGCCAAGCAGGCTTTCCACCCAGAATGCTACGCCCCCGCCCATGGCTGACCGTGTCGGTTCCTCCAGGGCTGGAAGCATGTGCTGGTAGCTCACGGCCTGGTGAAGCATACCGATGGTTTCGGCCAACTCGGCTGAACGTGCGAGGGCATCACCGGTGGCCACGCCATGCCACTCGTCAAGGTAGGCCGAGCGCAATCGTTCGCGAGCGCCGGGCGCGGCATCCAGCACCTTGGACTCGCCCAGGAACGTCACCAGATCGAGGAAGGGTTGGGCCACGCAGGCGTCGGTCCAGTCGAAGAACACGGGACGGCCCCCGCTGAGCCCCACGTTCCCGGCGTGTAAGTCTCCGTGAACCAGGGTGTCCGGGATGCCGAGCGAGGCTGCCTCGTCGATCAGCACCCGGATGGTTGGCGCTGCAGAGCAGAGTCGATCGCGGTCCGGCGCGTCGAGGAACGCGAGCGCCGCATCGTCCGAGGCGAGGTCGTCGAGGTCCGCGGCGAGCCGACCCAGGCGCCGATCGAGGCACCCGATCTGGAGGAGTTCGCCTACCTGCCCAACACAATCGCGTTGGTGGCGCGCGTGCGAGCGGATGGCCGTTTCCCAGACTTCGAGGTCGCCCGATTCCGCCAGGGCCGGGCCGGCGTCCGGGAGCAGCATCCAGACCCGGCCTGGGTCGGTCGCGACCGGGCGCGGCACGGCCTCGGGGAAGCGGCCAGCGAGGCCGGCGAGTAGCGCAGCCTCGTTGGCGAAGAGGAACGAGCGTTGATCGGTCGGCTCACAGAACCCCGTGCTGCTGTGAGCAGCCGCCTTGAAGTAGAAGTCGCCGGTTGGAGTCTCGCACCGGAGCACGGTCGAGAGCCCCCAGGTGCGGAGCTGCACTGGCGGTCGACTCCGTGCCAGCCCGGCGGCGCTCAGTGCGGTAGCGACCCACGTCTCCGCCCCTTCGAGCCAACCGCGCTCGGACCACGGTCTCCTGGTCGGTGGCGGCGGCTCATCGAGCCCACCGAGGGCGACCGCAAGCACGTCCCCGCGGCGATCAACGGGCAGGCCGGAGAGGTCGAGGTCGCGGACGGGCGCCCACCGACCATGGCGCGGCATCGCCGCCTGACGCGGTTGGAGCAGATATGTCATCCAGTGCCGCTGCTTGTCTCGATCCTCACGGACGTCAAGGCAACGGAGCACGACCGCGTCGAGGTCCCATCGTTCCCGGACCGCGTGGAGCATCGGCTCGACATTTGGAAACCAGAACGAGTCGCCTGGGTCGAACCGCAAGGCCGGACCGGTTTCGTCGGGGAGCCAGACGGCATCCTCCCTCGGGTGGACGACCGCGGCCACGACGTCTGTCCTCCACGAGGGCGGCTCGGCCATCAGCGGACTCTCCTCCGGCACAGCGGATCGGGCTGTGGAGCGAGTGCCGGGCAATCCGCCGATAGCCGTCCTCGCCGAAAACAGCGTTGCGATGTCGGGTGGAGTTTAGCGTCGTGACGGAGTTCGTTACCGAGGTCGCCTTCCTCACACCGACTTGGGCCGCTACTGCTCCCGGCCTCCGGACGCGGCCGAGGCCACCCTGCGCGGCGGTGTTATTCGTATAATGACTTGGCGATGACCGCGACGACCCGAGGACGCAGGAAAGGATGGCCGCGTGCCGATCACCGTTACCGTCGAAAACCGTTGGTGGCCGACGCTCGATGCCCGCGCCCTCGATTTGCTCGAACAGGGCGAGACGCTCACCGATGCCGAACGGGCCCAGGCCGAGTTCGAGCGCGAGGCGCGCGCCTGCCGCGTCGCCTCCCCGCCCTTCATCCGTCGCAACCAGATCGCATTGCAACCGTCCTCACACCGCGGTGTCTTCATCGGCGATATCGTGGCCGCCCACACCGGTCTCGAAACGCACATGCTCGCCGCCCAGATGCAGCACCTCCCCCCCGGCGTCCATACCGAGCGCCATCGCCACGGCGAGCGGCTGATGCACGTCATGACCGGTTCCGGCCACAGCATCATCGACGGCGAACGCTACGACTGGGAACCCGGTGACTCGATCCACATCAAGACCGGCTTCTGGCATCAGCACTTCAACACCGGCTCCGACCCGGCCAACTTCTTCGTCGCCTCCGCCTCGCCGTTGCTGGAGCGCATCGTTCCCTTCCCCCTCATCTACAAGGGCGACAGCTTCTCCGACGTCTCCGACGATTTCCAGCCGGAGCACCCCTTTGGGCTCGGCCCGCAGGAGATCATCCCCGTCGACCCCAACGAGAAGTGGAACAGCTCCGTCCACCTCAACCGCAAGGAGCGCGTCGCCGCCCTGGAAGCCCGCGCCCGCGAATCGCGCACGCTCCTGAAGTGGAATCAGGCCAAAATCGAACGCTCCCAGCACAAGGGCGATTTCAAAGTGGCCCTGCTGGAACCAGTCCTCGGCTTCGACACCCGCCTCATCACCATGTCGATCCACCAGATGCCCCCGGCCAGCTACACCGAGACCCACAAGCATCAGGAGGCGATCGTCTGGATCCGCACCGGCCGCGGCTACAGCATCATCGAAGGCGACCGCTACGACTGGGAAGCCGGCGACTGCATGCACATTCAGCCCGGCGTCTGGCACCAGCACTTCAACACCGACCCCGAAAACGTCAGCCAGCACATCGCCATCCAGCCCACCCCACTCCTGGAGCACATCTGCGGCTTCCCCGGCCTGGAAGTGGACGAGGACGACTCGGCTGGCGTCGTTCCGCCTGACTACGAACCGAAGCTGCCCTGGGAGTTCGACTACACCGTGCCGTGGCCGCGAAGGGTTTGACTTGCGGTTGCTTCGGCCGGCGGCATCATGAGGCTCCCGGGACTGATTCGGCGCGGGCCGCATGGCCTACATTGGCGCCCGCCGTTTTTCGCTGTCGGTGGATTCCTCATCCAGATGTGCCAGCACTAATCGCTCGATATAGGCGTGGACCGTAGACCGCTCGGCGCGCGCGGCTCCGGTCAGCCGCTTCAGGGCCTCTCCGGCGAAGCGGACTTCGAATGTGAACGCGATGTTTGGGTTTGGGGCGCCTTGCTCGGAGCCGTCCCAGTCCCAGGTATCCGGGGTCATCAGTTCGCGTTGATCGTCCGCTCGATGACGATCAACTCGGTACCCCATGGGAGGCACAGGCGAGCGCGGCGCGTGTGACGAATGCATCGACTGACACACCGGCCTCGGACGCTGCGGTCGTCACGCGCCGGATCTCCTCACGCGAGAAGCGGATTTCAAGCACGATACCGGGGTTGGCAACCGGGGGGCGTTCCTCGGCACTTTCCCAGTCCCAGGTGTTCGGGTCCATCAGTTCCCGCTCTTCGTCATTGAGCGGTTCGGCCAGTGATTCGTAACGAATTGGTTCGGACATCAGAGTTCCCACTTTACCGCAATTTGGCAGCTTCACTCGGCTTGCACGGCCAGGCAGTTACGGCCCGCCAAGTATAGGGGTGATCAGTCGGCGCGACCGGAATGGCCAGGCACCGACCCCGAGCATCGCGGCCGATGAGGATGTGCGGTGCGGCGCGACCTTTCCGGTTGCGGATGACGACATGGGGTCTGGCAAGCATGTCGGTGAGGTCATCGAGACAGATGTCGCGGCGGTGCATCGCCTCCCGCGCGTGCGTGGTGGGAAGGAGGTCGATGATGGTCGGCTGTGGCATCTGCTCCGCGCCTCACCCGCCCTTGATCCGCGGAATAATCGTCACCACATCGCCGTCACTGAGCAGCGTCTCGTTGTCGGCAGGAACACCATTCACCCGCAAGTCCATCCCCGGCCCAATCTCGATCCCGGTGGCGGCCAGCGCCGCGCCCACCGTCTGCCCCGCTTCCGCCCGGTAGTCGATCACCTGCCGTCCCAGTTGCAGAATGCGCACCCGGATTTCGCTAGCCGTTGCCATGAAGCTCCCTTCCCCGCAGCACGCTCAACGTCGCGAAATCGACCAGCAAATCCCGCTCGTACGCTTCGCCCATGGCGTGCCGCTTGACCTGATTCGCTACCAGGCTCGCCAGCCCCAGCGTCGTGTAGATGATCGCCCGCGCCGTGCACGGCTCCTCATTTCCGACTTCGTCCGGGAAGAGCGTGGACTCGTACCAGCGCACGTCGTCCGGATCCACGGGGCGCACCGTCAACACGCGGCAAACTTGCGCGCCCATGCGGGCGTCGATATAGAGCGGCACCGCGGCGCGGTAGCGGATCGATCCCTGCCAAATCCGCTCGCGCGAGGCCATGCTGTCGACACCGGAGATCACCAGCCCGCTCAACGGTTGCCCTGACACGGTCTCCTGAACGGCCCGGGCATCTGCCGCGGCAAACTCTGCGATCATGTCGGCCAGCGCGTCGACCTTGGGCCGTCCGATGTCTCGCAAGCGGTAGAACTGATTGGGCAGATTGTGCGCCTCGACCACGTCGGGGTCATAAAGCGTCAGGTTCCGGCACCCCATCTTGGCTAGCGCCAGCGCCACCGGGGAGCCGATGCCGCCGGCGCCGACGACGGTCACGGGAGCCGCCAGCGCCTCCGGCGAAACCAGGTCGACTTGCCGCCAATAGTCGATCACCGGCGCCAAATCCGCATCCGTGGCGGGTCATCGCCATCGGTCCAGGGTTTGTTCGTGCGGCGAGGGACGATCTCCACGCGCTCGGCCAGTTCCGACCGCACCCGTTCCGCCGCCGGCCCATGGAGCGCCGGAGGCTCGCCGGGAGCGACGAAATCGACCCAGCCCACCGTTTCCCGCGCCGGCTCAAAGCGGTCGAGCCGGGCCAGAAACCTCCCGGCATGGTTGCCCACGAGCGTGATCAGCATCTCGCCGCCGAACCCATCGATCGTGTGCTGGTCTTCGGCGCTCCAGAAGACCATTTCGTGGGCATGGCTGTGCCACCAGAGGCGCAATTCGCTCGGGTCGTTGCCGCTCATCAGATAGTCCATGAGAAATCGGCTCACTGCCGCCGGATCGAGTTCGTTCGTGATGTCTGTCGCCTGTTGGTCGATCAGATGGACCGCGGTCATCACCCAATCTGCCCCGTCAGGTCGGACACTTGCCAGTCCACCGACCTCACCCGGAGACAGCCGGATTGCCAGCGAGAGTTTTTCCCAGGCCTCCGGCGTGGCCCGGAGCTGGATTCGTTCATCCGTCAGCATGCGCCCGCGGCCACCCCTCTATTTCGCAGTACGCGCTCTCCGGCTGGTACGTCTCCAGAAATCCCACCAGCACCTGCGCCGTCAGCGCCAGCTCGTACCGGGCGATCAGCTTCAACACGCCCTCCCGCGCATTCCCCAGACACGGCCGGCCATCCTGCACGTGGGGATGGTCCCACCCCGGTTTCGGCCCGAGGTTATCGCGACTCTCGATCCGCACATCACCATGCAGATCGAGCACGATCCGGTAGCCGCCGAGGTCGTAGCGCGTATCTTCCCAAAG
The DNA here is from genome assembly GCA_963762985.1 of uncultured Chloroflexia bacterium. Lineage (GTDB taxonomy): Bacteria > Chloroflexota > Chloroflexia > Thermomicrobiales > UBA6265 > JACCXM01. The sequence goes on along the minus strand of CAVXMK010000011.1, from coordinate 207,979 downwards.
GATGTGCACCGGTTGCGTCAGAACGTGCAGCGCCAACCCGTGGACCTCGACGCCCTCCACACCCGGAATGGCCAGCAACCGGCCCAGTTCCCTTTCGGCGCTTGCGGAGGGGTCGTCCAGTTCCCGGAGCACTTCGGCGCGCCGCGCCTGGTCCTGCAACTGTCGTTCGAGCGTTACGAAGCGACGGGAAAGCCGTTGCAACTCTTCACGGTCCGTGACGAGATCGTGCTCCGTTGTGTTCAGTTGCTCATGGAGCGAAGTCTGCACGGCCTCGCGGTACCCCCGCACAAGGTCGGCGGTAGGCACACGGCATGCCGTGCCCTCGTCGCCCGCAATCGCGTCGCCAGCCATCGTCACGATCCGATGGGGCAGCCGGGCACGGCATGCCGTGTCCCTACTCCTGGACGCGGATTCCGCCTGACCCAGCGGAGTGCCAGGCACCGCATCAAACCACCGCCTCCCGCATCACGAAACGCTCGGACACGCCACCCACGTCCGGTTTCACTGTTTCCCGCACCTCGATCGGACGCGACGTCAGATATCGGTCGTACCACCCGACGAACTGCTCGAGCAGCACCTCGTAATTGTCGTCCTGGGAACCGTAATGCGTCGTGTTGGTCTGGTGGATCAGCTTCTTCGGCGCCCCCGCCCGTTCGTAGAGCGCCAGCGCGTGATCTTCCGGCGTGACCGCGTCGCCCGCCACCGACGTGAGCAGCAGCGCCCGCGGGGCAATGCGGTCGACGAAATCAATCGGCCGATACCCCATCAGCCGTTCCGCGCTGCGCAGCCAAAACTCCGGCTCCAGCCCGGAATCGAGGTGCCCTTTGGCCCCGGCCCGCTCTGGCGTCGCCACCATCAGCTCGCGCCGCGGATCGACGCGCTCGCCGCTCCCTTCCAGAACCCACCGTTTGCGGTCCTCGTCGAGACGCTTCAGGTACTCCACCCACTCGTACTCGCGGCGCATGCGGTGCAGCCAGTCCTCGCCGTCTGCCACCACCGTCTGGCACACCACGCAGCGGATACGTGCATCCCGCGCCGCCGCGAAGATCGCGTTACCGGCACCCGTGCCCCCCATCCCAAATCCGCCGATCCGGCGCGCGTCGAGATCGGACCGCGTTTCGACGTAGGTCACGGCATTGGCGATGTCCTGCAATTGCGCCTCCGGGTCGATCCAGCCTGGCTCCCCCTCGCTCTCGCCAAACCCGCGGTAGTCAAAGACCAGCACCGCGTATCCGGCTCCCGTAAACCCTTCATGCCAGCGCGCGTACCGCTTGCTGTTCGCCTGCCCGAGCCACCCCGGTCCCTGCACCAGAACCGGAGGTGGCTCAGTCTTCAGAACGTCAGGCCAGCGCAGCAACCCGCGCAGCCGAATCCCTTCGCTGAAAAACTCGACGCGTTCGGTTCTCAAACGGTACCCTCACTTCCGCAAATCCTGCCGGGAATCGCCGTCGTCGGAAAATCCGCCGCGATTTGTAGGGGCGCTGCTTGCTGCGCCCGTCGGCCGCAGGCCGACAAAATGCGGTCGCGACCGGTTGTGGCCCTCCGGGCCACGGGCGCAGCAAGCAGCGCCCCTACCGACCGGGTGGCGAATCACCACCGCGTACAGACGATCATCCCCGTCACTCGGCCAACGTCACCTCCGCGAACCGCAGATGCTCGTCGCCGGTCGGCGCGAACCCCTGCACCCGCGTGTTGAGCCCATAAATCTTCGGCTCGTACCACAGGAACAGCCCGGGCGCGTCCTCCATGAAGATCTCCTGCGCCTCGTATGCCCATTCCAGCCGCTCCTCCGGCGTGCCGCTGGTGAGGATTTGGCCCAGCAGCTCCACGAACTCCGGATTCGCATAGCCGGTGCCGTTGTCGTCGTCGGCCGGCCGCCAGTAGGAGTACGTCAGTCCCGGGTCAAAGTAGGAAGCGTTGGAGCGCAGGTACATATTGCCCACCGCCTCGGCATCCCCCAGCGACGCCTGCTCGATGCGCTCGGTGAGGATGTTGTTCTCCAGCAGATTCAACTCGACCTCGATCCCGACCTCGCGCAGACTGATGGCGATGGCCTGCGGAAACTCGTCGATACCGAGACTCCCTGTGCGGGCGTAATCGAGGGTGACGGTGACACCATCCGGGTAGCCAGCCTCGGCCAGCAGTTGCCGCGCCAGCTCCGGGTCATAGCGGTACCCCTCCACCTCCGGATTCTGGAACGCCGGCTCCACCCAGTTCTGCATCCGGGTGGTGGCCCCGCCGAAGATCGTCTCGCAGATCGCCTCGATGTCGGTCCCGTAGTTGATCGCCTGCCGCACCTGGACGTCGTCGGTCGGCGACAGCAACGTGTTCAGGCCGATGTAGACCCGGCGCGTCCCTTCCACAGAGACGGCCTCCAGATTCTCCGCCGCCTCCAGATCGGCGATCGCGGTCGGCAATATCGCGTCGGCCAGATCGATCTCGCCGGTTTCCAGACTGGCCACGCGCGTGGCGTGCTCCGGGATGAACCGCCAGACCACCGTCTCCACGCTCGGCTGGGGATCGCCCCAGTACTCCGGGTTGGCCGTCATGGTGATATTTTCCCCGGCCACCCACTCCTGGAACATGTACGGCCCCGTTCCCACGGGGTTGCGCGCGATGGTGGCCGCGTCGTTGTCGGCCAAGTACCGCGGCGGGAAGATGAAGTGGTCGTTCGCCAGCCGCGCCAGCATCTGCGGGGTGAACTCCGAGGTGTGAAAGCGAAACGTGAGATCGTCGACGATCTCCACCGATTCCAGATTGACGTCGCCGCCCCAGGTGTTGAGCACCGCCAGATCAGGATCCATGCTGCGGTCGTACGAGGCCTTCACGGCTTCCGAGGTCAACGGCTCGCCGTTGTGGAACACGATATCCGGTCGCAGGGTGAATTCCCAGGCGAGATCGTCGATCTGCTCCCAGGACTCCACCAGGCGCGGCACGACCTCGACGTTCTCCCCAGTGGTAAACAACCCGTCCATGATATTGACGAGCACGGTGTACTCGTTGACCCCGTCGGCGAACTGCGGATCGAGCGTGATCGGCTCCGACGGTTTGCCGACGGTGAGCGTTCCCGCCGCCTGGGCGCGGGCGTCCATCGCGAACCATCCGATCCCCGTGCCCGGCCCGGCCATGCCGCCGAGACCAACCGCCAGACCTCCCGCGGCCGCGCCCTTCAGCGCCGCGCGCCGGTTGAGGCGCCGTCCTCCGGCGCGCTGTGTGAACGATTGCCGTTGCGATTCGTGGCGTGTAGTCATCATCGACTCCTTCGGTGGCGCTGTCGTGGCGAACGGCGTGCCGGCACACAGGCGCCGGCAAGGGTGGCCGCATGGCCGCCCCAGCTATCGGCTACCTGCAATCGGCTGTTGGGTCGGCGTCCTCCTTCCTCGGGCCGCGAGCCCGCCCAGTTGCACGACGACGGAGGCCACGAGCAGCAAACCGGCTGCGACCACGATCGTGGTCGAAAAACCGGTCATCCCCAGCAGGCTGGCCAGGAAGAACGGCCCGATCGTGGCGCCGAGATCGACGCTGAACCGGTACGTCGCCAGCACGCGGCCGCGGGCGTGGGCCGGCACGACCTCCGTCACCGCCGCCATCTGGCTCGCCGCGAAGAAATCGCCGAACCCCAGCACCAGCGAGGCCAGTAGAAACGTGCCGTAGGTCGACGCGCCCAGAAACGCCAGATCCCCAATAGCCAGCACCAGCATTCCCGCTGAGATCACCCCGCGCCGGCTCCAGCGGTCGGCCAGCATCCCGCCCGGCATCGCCACCAGCAGCCCCACCACCGCCATCACCGAGATCCCGGTCGCCGTCTGCACCGGGTTCAATCCGATGGCGTCTCCGGCGAACAGCGGCAAAATGGTGTTGCGGAACCCGTGGCGGTTGATCATGGTGATCATGACGCCGAAGTAGATAGTCCCCAGGGCGACGAAGAGCGCGACGGGCAGCCCGGACACCCTCTCACTCCCGGCCGCCTCCGCCTTCTGCACGTCTTTGCCCGACGGCACCCGCGCCAGCACGCGCCCCATCAGCACCGCCCCGACCGCGGCGAGAACGCCCGAGAGCGCCATCGTCGAGCGCCACCCCCACAGCGAGCCGACGATTCCGCCGACCACCGGAAAGACCCCGATGGCCGTGTTGTTCGCCATCGCATACAGGGCCAAAGTGCGCGCCCGCGCGTTCTCCGGCGCCAGCGTGCTGAGCGCGGTCAGCACCACCACACTCAGCATCGACGCCCCCAGTCCCATCAGCACCCGCCCGGCGACGAGCACCCCGAAGACCGGGGCCGCCGTAGACAGCACCGACCCAACAATGAGAAACGCAAACCCTGCCGCCGAAAGCGTGCGCGCGCCGAATCGCTCCTGCAGATACCCCGTTGGCAGATCGAGCGCCAGCCGCGCAAACCCGAACGCCGACACCAGCACGCCCGCCACGGCATACGTGATGGAAAAATCATCCTGAATCAACGGCAGCAGCGGCGTCAGGATATTCCCCGCCGCCAATGCCAAAAACATCGCCACCGCCAGCAATATGGCGGAAGAGGGCAGCGTCGTCCGCGCCCTCATGTCGGCCCGTTCGTCTCACGGACCGAGGCCCAGTCGAACATGGCTTGTAGGGGCACGGCACGCCGTGCCCCGTAGCCCCTCTCCCATGCGCACATGGGAGAGGGGTTGGGGTGAGGGTCGTTCGGGGTGAGGGCCAAAACCCTACTCCGCCAGCGACAACCCCGCCAACCGGATCCGCTCGTCACCAGTCGGCGCAAACCCCTGCACCCGCCGGTTGACTCCATAGATGTCCGGCTCGTACCACAGGAAGATGGCCGGCGCGTCCTCCGTGAAGATCTGCTGCGCCTCGTACGCCCACTCCAGCCGCTCTTCCGGCGTGCCGCTGGTGAACATCTGGTTCAGCAGATCGAGGAATTCGGGGTTGTCATAGCCGGTGCCGTTGTCGTCGTCGTCCAGACGCCAGTTGGTGTAGGTCAGCCCCGGGTCGAAGTAGGAGGCGTTGGTCTTGAAGTACAGCTGGCTGACGGCTTCGACGTCCCCGGTCGAGGCCTGGGCTATGCGGTCGCTGAGGATGTTGTCCTCCAGCAGGTTCAACTCGACCTCGATCCCGACCTCGCGCAAACTGATGGCGATGGCCTGGGGGAACTCGTCGATGCCCAGGCTTCCGGAGCGGGCGTAGTCGAGGGTGACGGTGACGCCGTCCGGGTACCCGGCCTCGGCCAGCAGTTGCCGGGCGAGCTCGGGGTCGTAGTGATACCCCTCAACCTCCGGGTTGCGGAAGGCCGGCTCCATCCAGTTTGGCATGCGGGTCGTGGCCCCGCCCAAGATGACTTCGCAGATCGTCTCGATGTCGGTGCCGTAGTTGAGCGCTTGGCGTATCCGCACGTCATCCGTGGGAGACACCTTCGTGTTGAGCCCGATGTAGACGCGGCGCGTCCCTTCGACGAAGACAGCCATGAGGTTCTCGTTGGCCTCGATCTGCTCGATCGCCGATGGCAGCACCCCGTCGATGAGATCGACCGCGCCGGTCTCGAGGTTGGCCACGCGGGACGTCGCCTCGGGGACGAAGCGCCAGACGACGGTCTCAATGCTCGGCTGGGGCTCATCCCAGTATTCGGGATTGGCCGACATGGTGATCTGCTCGCCCGTGACCCACTCGTCGAAGACGTAGGCCCCGGTGCCGATCGGGTGGCGGGCCACGGTCGTCGGGTCATTTTCGAGTAGGTAACTGGCCGGCATGATGAAGTGGTCGTTGGCCAGCCGCGCCAGCATGTGCGGGGTGAACTCGGAGGTGTGGAAGCGGACGGTCAGGTCATCGACGACCTCGACCGATTCCAGGTTGATGTCCTCGCCCCAGGTGTTGCGGGTGGCCAGATCGGGATCGAGACTGCGCTCGTAGGTCGCCTTGACGTCGTTGGCCGTCAGCGGTTCGCCGTTGTGGAAGACGATTCCCGACCGTAGCACGAATTCCCAGGTCAGATCATCGATCTGTTCCCACGACTCGACCAACCGGGGGACGACCTCGATGTTTTCGCCCGTGGTGAAGAGTCCGTCCATGATGTTGATGAGCACGTTGTACTCGTTGACCCCATCGGCGAACTGGGGGTCCATGGTGATCGGCTCTTCCGGCATGCCAATGGTCAGCGTCCCGGCCGCTTGAGCCCGTGCCGACCGCAGCAGGGGATGGGCGCCGAGCCCCGGCAGCAGCAATCCACCGGCCGCGGCGCCCTTCAACGCCGTGCGCCGGCTGAGCCGTTTCCGGGCGGCGCCTGCCATGAGCTGGTGCATGCGAGGATCGTAGCCGAGGGACATCGCCTGCTCCTTCCGTGTGTTTTCTTACCTGTCGCGGACCTGCGCGTATTATACGTATCATGGCAACAGGTGAGCGCGCATCGCTCGCGACGAGTTCCGGAGGGGCAATCATGACCGAGGCAAAGGTGGCTACCACGGCGGTGGAACCGGGGCAGATTTCCCGCGCGGAGATCGTCGCCATGTCGGAAGAGGTGCTCAACCGCCCCGACCTGCCGATCACCGTCACCGACGATTTCTTCCGTATCCAGTCGCTCGGACTCGACTGGGACATCGCCAGCAAGGTCTACCAACCCGAAGACGAGACGAAGGTTCCCGACCGGCCCCGACGGCAAGAAGATCGGCATCTTCCTCCTCCACGGCGGCGCCGGAGACCATCGCAGCAAAGACGCCATGGCCCGCTTCCTGGCCAGCAAGTTTGGCTACAAGGTCGCCAACATGTCCTACCCCGGCCGCTTCAACTTCGCCACCGAGGATGGCGACTGGCCCGGTGACACCATCGACCACGAGACCCGCACCGCCCGCATCCCCATGTGGACGAAGGATCAAGCCATCACCCCGGACCAGTACGAGATGGTCGAAGACAGCTCCAACCCCGTCTACCGCGCCAAGTGGGGCACCCTCTACTTCCTCAAAGCCAAAGAGGGCACGGAGTTCTACGACCGCCTCGCCGCCTGGCCCCAAGCCTTCGAGGAGGCCATGATCGCCGTCTGCCAGCGCAACTTCCCGCCGGACGACTTTTCCATCTACGTCCATGGCCACTCCACCGGCGGCCCCTTCGTCCACATCCTCTTGCAGCGGGTGGACAACATCGCCGGGTTGCTCGGCATGGAGAGCAGCCAGTGGGGCTTCCTCTACCCGCTGATGCTCGACATGACCTGGGATTTCCCCTTCGACTACTTCACCCTCCGCTCCTGGCGCCACCTGGCCATGTACGCCGGCCCGGAAGCCGGTCCCGAAGGCATGTGGCGCCTCCCCTGGCTGATGGAGGATGTCCTCGAAAAGTGGGACAAGGTCAAGTCGCAACCCCAGTTCAAGGCCGAGTACATCGTCACCTACGGCGCCACCGAATCGCTGGCCGCGGCCGCCCGCGCCGCCGCCAGGCGCCTCCAGTTGAACGACGCCGAAACCTCCGCCCTGGTCGACCGCTTCACCGGCTACGCCCGCGAACTGTCCGGCCCCGGCGTGAAACCGGTGCCCCCCCTCCTCTACGGCATCGCCAAGGGCAGCCGAGACCACACCCTGGAGCGCTACCGCGACATCACCCTGCGCGAAGTCGCCGCCATGAACCCCGCCCCCCGCGCCAAACTCGTTCAGTTCCAGGCCGGCGTCCACAGCTACGAGCGCCCGGAAGAGGACCTGCCACGCGGCATACTCCCTGCGGTCGCCAAATGGTGGGACGACGAGATTCGAGAGGGGTTCTTTGTGGTGTGAGGCCCAATGCGCCGTGCCCAATTCGTGTCATTCCGATCGCAGGGAGGAATCTCGGCTCCCGCCAAGCGACGTTTCCTAATAGCCAAGATTCCTCCTACGAACCGTCATGCGTTTCGCACCGCGCCCACATTGCTGTGTTTCCATCGCCCGCCAAAACCCCTCTCCCTACGCACAGGGCCGGGTGCCCTCTGGGCGGCGGTTGGGGTGAGGGTTTCTGAGGGAGACCGTTCACCGCTATGCCAATATTGCCCCACATCCAGATCATCTCCACTGGCGGCACCATCGCCAACACCGTCGATGGCCGCGTCGGCATCGAACAGGTCCTCGCTGACATCCGCCACTGGTACCCAGCCGGCGACCCCGCCGCCCACGCCCAACTTGCCGTCACCGAGATCCTGCGCGAGGGCGCCGAGACCTTCACCCCGCGCGAGTGGCTGACCATCTCCCACGCCGTGAACGACGCTGTAGCCGATCCGGCCGTGGACGGCGTCGTCGTCACCCACGGCACCTACACCGCGGAAGAAACCGCCTACGTCCTGCACCTGACCGTCCGCGGCGACAAACCGGTCGTCGTCGCCTGCTCCCAGCGCAAGCACGGCACCATCGGCAACGACGGCGACTGGAACCTCGGCGACGCCGTGCGCATCGCGACTTCCCCGGATGCTCGCGGCAAAGGCGTCCTCGTCGTCCTCAACGAGGAGATCCACAGCGCCCGCGAGGTGACCAAGACCAACCAGCGGCCGGGCGGCTTCGCCTCCGGGAGCCTCGGCATCCTCGGCAGCGTCGAATCCGACCGCGTCAGCTTCTACCGCCAACCGACCCGGCGCCACACCGCCTCATCCGAGTTCGACGTCCGCGCTCTCAGCGAACTACCCCGTGTCGACATCGTGCCGACCTACGCCGGCGCGGATGGCGTGGCTGCCCGGGCCTACGTTGCCGCGGGCGCCCGCGGCCTGGTCGTCAGTGGCTTCGCCTACCGGGGCCGTCCGCACCGCCTCCAGCTCGACGCCCTGCACGAAGCGGCCGCGCAAGGAGTACCCGTGGTCCTCACCAGCCGTGGCGGCAACGGCCGCGTCCCGGTCGAAACCGGCGACGGCTTCGTCCGCGGCGACAACCTCTCCGCCACCAAGGCCCGCATCCTGTTGATGCTGGCCTTGACCAGGGACGCGCAGGGCGACAATCTGCAACGCATCTTCGACGAGTACTGAGGGCATCGTCACGAACGCCAGCGCACAAGAGTCGTGTCGTTCCGACGAAGGAGGAATCTCGGCGTACCGCAATGGGGGCACCATCAACGCCGAGATGGGTCTTGGATCCTCGCTCCGCTCGGAATGACACCCCTTTGGCGTCGCGCTTCGGGAAACAGATGGGCACACGGTCGCTGGAGGCCGGAATGCCGAGCCAGTCTTGCTGCGCGGCATGGCAGTTCCGCGTGCATTCTTCCCGCCATTTGACCAGTTTCGACCACCGGTGCTAGGCTGACCGCAATCAATGGATACGTATAAAGCCCATTCGTGACGGCACGGAGGAGGACGTCGATGTTCAGGGGCGACGATCCACGATTGCATGCACGCCTGGTGCGGGTAGGAAGCCGCAAACTCTCCCGTCGCAAAGCACTGAAAGGCGCTGTCGCCGGTGGTCTCGCCACCGGCGCCGCGGGCGGCCTCTTCGTGCCCGGGCTCGCCCCGAACGTTCTGGTCCGCTCCGCCTACGCCCAGGATCCCTCCACCCTCGCCATCGGCCTGCCGGAAGAACCGAACACCATGGACCCGCAGTTCGCCGACGGCGTGCTCGAGTACACCGTCCTCGTCAACATCATGGAGGGTCTCTTCACCACCGGCGAGAACACCGAAGTCGTCCCGGTCCTGGTCGAATCCTGGGAGCAGCTCGACGACCTCACCTGGGAGTTCCGCCTGCACCAGGGTGTCACTTTCCACAACGGCGAGCCCTTCACCGCCGAATCGGTAAAAGCCTCCTACGAGCGCAGTGTCGACCCCGAAGCGGCCGTCCGCCGCCCCTGGGCCGGCGACGTCAATATCGAAGAGATCGAGATCGTCGACGACCACACCGTCCGCTTCCACACCTCGGCCCCGACCCCGCACATGCTGGCCCGCCTCGCCAACGACCACTTCATGTACCCGCCCCAGTACTTGGCGGAGAACGACGCTACCACCATCGCCCGCCAGCCGGTCGGCACCGGGCCGTACATCTTCCAGGGGTGGTCGCAGGGCGAGAACATCACCATGACGGCCAACCCCGACTACTGGGGCGAGCCGAAGCCGAGCATCGAAACGGTGATCTGGCGCTTCATTCCTGAGGATGCGACCCGCTTGGCCAGCCTGCAAACCGGCCAGATCGACCTGATGCGCTCGCTCCTGCCGACCTCGATCGAGGAGGTCGAATCGCAGGAAAACCTCGCCGTCGTCGGCGTCGAAGGCACCCGCCGCGTCTACATCGGTCTCAACACCAAGCTGGAGCCGACCTCCGACAAGCTGGTCCGCCAGGCCCTCAACTACGGCACCGACGTCGAGACCATCGCCGAGGTCATCCTCGGCGGCGCCACCTCCCGCATGCAGAACTGGGCCGAGGTCGCCTTCCGCAACCCGGAAGTCACCGGCTACACCTACGACCCGGAGCGCGCCCGGCAGCTCCTGGCCGAGGCCGGCTACCCCGAGGGCATCAACCTCACCTGGGATCTGGCCACCACCGGCACCGTCGGCATCGCCGAGTTCCCCCAGGCCGTCGTCATCAGCCTGCGCGAGGTCGGCGTCGAGGTCGAGCTCAACGTCCTCGAACCGAACATCCTCTCGCAAAACACGGAGGACCGCACCGTCAATCAACTCTACTCGCGCACCAACGCCGCCTACTTCGACCCCGGACTCACTTTCGACGTCTGGCGCCTCGACAACATCGGCAACGGCGCCCAGTGGGAGAACGAGGAATTCGAATCGCTGCGCCAGCAGGTCTACACCGGCGGCACGCCGGAAGAGCGGCTCGAGTGGTCCTACCAGATGCAGGAGATCATCATGGAAGAGGCCCCGGCCATCTTCCTCTGGTACCAACCCGACATCTACGGCATCAACACCCGGGTGCAGGGCTTCACGCCGAATGGCGACGAGCGGATTCGGGTGGCGGGGATGACCTTGAGCGGGTAGGCGCCCTGCTCCAGGGCCCTTCAGGGTCCTTCCGTGAGAGGCAGCCTGGTCCTTTAGGGCCGGGCGGTAGGAGGCGACGGTCATGGCTGGCAACCTCGCTCGCCGCGGCCGCCCTGCCGGAGGCTAAAGCCATCCGGCTGCCCCAACGGAAGCTCCGTTCACGGGGCTGAAGTGGGCGTTGGCATGGGTCGCGGCGACATCACGGCAGGGGAAGAAGGATTCGGAAACGATGGTTCAAACAGTCACAGCAAAACCGGACACGCTCGACACGAGCAAAGTGAAATTCATCGACGTCGATGGCATTCGCACCCGCTACTACGAGGACGGCCAGGGCGAGCCACTCATCCTCCTCTACGGCGGCGCCTTCGGCGAAGGCGGGCTGGAGACCTGGAGCCGCAACCTGCCGGGTCTCGCTCAGAACTTCCACGTCTTCGCCCTCGACAAGCTCGGCCAGGGCCACACCGACAACCCGCAAGCGCGACGAGGACTACACCTTCGACGCCCTGCTGCAGCACACCATTGCCTGGGTCAAAGCCGTCGGCATCGAGCAGGCGCACGTCCTCGGCCACTCCCGGGGAGCGCTCCTCGCCGCGGCGCTCGTCTACGCCATGCCCGGTCTGGCCCGCACCGTCGTCTTCGGCAACAGCAACACCCTCGCCCCCGACGACGAGCGATGGCCGGCCTTCGTCTTCTACAGCGAGGTCCAGAAACTCGTCCCGCCCGGCCCGCCGACCAAAGACTCGATCCGCCTCTTCATCGACCGAACTCCTACTCCACCGACCACGTCTCGGACGAGTACCTCGAGGCGATGCTGGCCATCCAGCAGATGCCGAAGACCCAGGAAGCCAAGGCCAAAATGGCCGACATCCGCGGCACCGGCAACGGCAAGGTCGTCGGCCGCTCGACCTTCCTGCCCAGCATGGCGCGGGTCAAAGCCGAGACCCTGGCGCAAATCGACGAGGAGGGTCTCCCCGCGCCGACGCTCGTCTTCTGGGGATTCAACGACCCGTCGGCCAAACTCCCCCTGGGCCATCTCCTCTTCGAGCGCATCTGCGCCAGAACCCCCGAGGCGGAGATGCACATCTTCAACCACGCCGGGCACTCCACCTACCGCGAGCACCCGGAGGAGGTCAACCAGTTGCTGGAGGCGTTCTGTCTGCGCGGAGTCGCTGAGCGGATCGACGCCATCACCCGGCGGGTAGGGGCGGTGCTTGCCACCCGTGAAGCTGACTGCCGAATCAGGGCACGGAACCACGTGGGCCCTGCAGGCGAACGACGGGGGCAGGGCACAGCATGCCGTGCCCCTACCCAACGCGAGGAAGGAGCAATCTGAAACAATGCCAGGCGAACAACGCCGCTACGGGCTGCTGCTGCCCCACTTCGGCGAGCACGCCTCCCGTGAAAACCTGATCAACTTCGCGAAGACGGCCGAGCGGTACGGCTTCGATTCCGTCTGGGTGCGCGACCACATCGTCTTCCACCCCCACGGCATGGAGGGGCAGGACCGCACCCACATCGACCCGATGGTCACCCTCTCCCTCGTCGCCGGCATCACCGACAACCTCATCCTGGGCACCGGCTCGCTCATCCCGCACCGGCACCCGATCCACACCGCGCTGCTCCTCAGTTCGCTGGAGGCGGTCGCCGGTCCCGGGCGGGTCATCGCCGGCTGGGGCATCGGCACCTTCGACCACGAGTTCAACGCCGTCGGGCTGGGCGGCATCCCGCGCGCCGATCTTGCTGGAAGAGCAGGTCGCCATCATGCGCACGCTCTGGAGCGGAGACGAGGTCGGCTACGAGGGCAAGTACTACACCTTCCACGACGTCGACATTCACCCCTCGCCGTCGGAGCCGGGCAGCATCCCGATCTGGTACTGCGGCAACTCGCCCGCCTCGGCCCGCCGCGCCGTCGAGTACTGCGACGGCTGGATGCCCGGCCGCATCAACATGCCCACCTTCCGCAAGCGCATGGCCCGCCTGCGCCGCCTCTCCGGCGAGGCCGGACGCTCAGTGCCGACCGCCGGGGCCATCCCCATCACCAGCCCGGCCCGCACCCGCGAAGAAGGGCGGGCCAAGGTGGACTGGCAGGCCCTGCTGAAAGGCGCCGTCAAGGGCGACTGGGAACTGCCAGAATCGGGCGTCTGGGAAACAGCGGAAGATCTCGAAGGGGCTCTCATCTTCGGCGGCCCGGACGACATCATCGAGTCGACCCGCACCTTCCAGGAAGCCGGGCTCGACCACCTCGTCTACGACCTGCGCTTCCGCTTCGACGACTGGGAAGAGTGCGTCGGTATCCTCGGCGAGGAAGTCCTCCCCGAGCTGCGCCGCGGCGACGCCGAGGCGCCCGCCAGCGTGCAGGCCGAGCCGGTGGGAGCACGGGCATGAGCGACGGATCGCGCCAGAAGCGGAGTAGCGCCCGCCCCGAAGAACAGTTGAATCTGCACGAGATCCTGCAGATCGAGGTACCCGACGACCGTGTCGAGCGCCTGAAGCAGTTGACCAACATCGACGCCCCCGGCGTCACCGACGAGATTCACACCTGGCTGGTCCGCCAGCAGGCGCAGTGGGCCAACATCCAGTACACCCGCTTCCTGGCCGGGACCAAATACACCGAGCAAGACGTCGATGAGATCATGGCCCACTCCATCGACACCCACGTCCACGGCGGATCCGACCCCTTCGAGCGGCTGCTGCTGGAAGACGACATCGGCAAGGACTTCACCGACGTCGGCGCCCGGGCGATGGTCGTGAAAACCTGGTACACCCCCTCCGCCTCCCGCAACGCCCTGGTCCAGAAGATCGTCGACCAGTACGCCGCGGAGCGCGGTCTGCGCCCCACGCAGTGCTTCGGCGGGGTGACGCTCAACTACTCCCAGGGTGGCTTCAACGCCGACGCGGTGCGCAAGTGCCTCGGCTTCCCGGGCATGAAATACGTCTGGATGCCGATGGTCGACTCCTACCACCACCGCCGCATCGTCTATGACGACTGGTCGGGCCTCGGTCTCAACTTCCTCGATGACAACCGCAAGATCCTCCCCGAGGTCAAGGAGATTCTCAAAGTCATCGCCGACCACGACCTCATCCTCGGCACCGGCCACTACCCCTACGCCGACAGCGCCATCCTCATCGACGAGGCGCGCGAGATGGGCTGCCGGCGCTTCGAGATCATCCACCCCGCCCACATCCACTCCAAGCACACCATCGTCCAGATGCAGGAGATGGCGGAGCGCGGCGCCAAGCTGATGCTCTCCGGTCTGGGAGCCATGGCCTTCCCCCTCCACGAGTCAGGCCCGCTCTACGCGGCGCGCATCGTCAAGGAGGTCGGCCCGGAGAACATCGTCTACGGCTCCGACCTGGGTCAGTTCCAGAACATGCCGCACATGGTCGCCAACCGCTGGATGGTCAAACTCCTTCTCGCCTACGGCTGCACCAAAGAGGAATTGCGCACCGTCTTCCAGGTCACCCCGGCCGACCACCTCGGGTCTGGAAGCGCCACCGCCGCTGGGAACGCCGGCCCACCCATGCCAGGAACGCTCCGACGAACGACGCTACGCCGGCCACCCCCAGGCCGATCCAAACGCCCGCGCCCGCTCCTGGGGCCAAAACCCGAATGGCGGGAACGCCTGGTGATGAACTCCCTCTCCAGCCCCGTTCACGGGGCTTCCCGTTCGGGCAGCGTGGTCCTTTCAGGGCCACGCGGAGGCGGCGCGGGGTTGGCGTCCTCCGACGCGGCTGCCCCTTCGCCTGGCCCTAAAGGACCAGGCTGTTCCCAACGGAAGCACCCTGAAGGGCGCTGGAGATTTGGCGTCGGGTTTCGAGCCGGAGCGGCCGTTCATGCTGCTTGAGATCGAAAAGCAAGCCGAGATTGGGGTCGCTCCGGAGGCGGCGTGGACCCTGCTGCGCGATTTCCCGGAGTTGGCGATGTGCATCCCGAACGTCGCCGGTCTGGAGGAAATCGAACCCGACCGTCGCTACCGCGCGACCATCACCGACAAGATCGGCCCCTTCCACGTCACCGTCCCGATCCAGATCGCGATCGAGACAATCGACCAGCCCCGGCGCATCGTCGCCGCCATCAGTGGCAACGACGCCAAGGGCCAGGCCCGGCTGAAAGGGAACCTCGAAGCAACGGTCGATCCGGAGGGCGACGAAACCCGGCTCGTCGTCTCCACGCGCATCGACGTGCTGGGCAAACTCGCCACCCTCGGCGCCGCCCCAATGCGCCGCCGCGCCGACCAGATTTTCGAGGAGTTCATCGCGCGCGTCTCCGCCCGGCTCGCCGAGCCTGCCGCGCGCTGAGTCCGGGAGGAGCCATCCCGTTGATCGAACAGAACATCCTCGCCCCGGCGCAACCCCATTTTCTGCTCCGCATGACCGTCAACGGCGAACACACGGAGCACCTCATCGAACCGGCCGAAACCCTGGCCGAGGTGCTGCGAGAGCGCATGCACCTGACTGGGGCCAAGATCTCCTGCGACATGCAGGTCTGCGGCGCCTGCACCGTTCTCGTCGACGGCCTGCCAGTCAGTGCCTGCACCTACCTCGCCTACGAGGCCCGCGGTCGCCACGTCCTCACCATCGAAGGACTGGCCGCGCACGATGGACCGCTCCACCCCTTGCAGCAGGCGTTCATCGACGAGAACGGCTTCCAGTGCGGGTTCTGCACACCGGGGATGATTCTGGCCGCCAAGAGCCTGCTCGACTGCAACCCGGACGCCAGCGAGGCGGAAATCATCTCCTATATGGAAGGCAACCTCTGCCGCTGCACCGGCTACCGGCCAATCGTGCACGCTATCCAGGCCGCCCAGCGTGTCATGGCCAGCGGAGGCGGCGATGCCTGATCGGGGAGCCGTGCGCGTCGACATGACACCGCAGAACATGTCCGAAATCCCGGTCGAACCAGTCGCGCCGGTCGAGCCCGATACCGGGTTCGACGTCGTCAACCATTCCGTGCCACGCCGCGATGGGATCGCCAAGGTCACCGGGCAGGCGATCTTCACCTGCGACATGAGCCTGCCAGACATGGCCCACGCCAAAATCCTGCGCGGCCCCGTCGCCCACGCCCGCATCGTCTCCATCGACGTCGAGACCGCGCGCAACCGGCCCGGCGTCGTGGCCGTCATGACCGGCGCCGATCTCTCCGGTCTGGCCAGCGCCTATTACGGCCACGCCGTGGAAGACAAGCCAATCCTGGCTATCGGCAAGGTCCGCTACGTCGGCGAACCCGTCGTGGCCGTCATCGCCGAGGACGAGCGCACCGCCCAGCTCGCGCTGGACGACATCGTCGTCGAGTACGACGAACTGGACGTGGTGATGACCCCCGAGGAAGCGCTGCGAGACGGCGCCCCCCTGCTGCACGAGGGCGCGTTGAAGGGGGGCGCCCACCGGGGGTTTGAGGAGGACTCCAGCGCCGGCAAGGGCACCAACCTCTGCGAGGAAGCCCACATCGGCTGGGGCGACGTCGATGCCGCCTTCGCCGCGGCCGCCTTCATCGCCGAGAACGACTACCACTATCCGATGGCCTACGCCTACGCCATGGAGCCGTACGTCGCCATCGCCAACGCCACTCCGCGCGGGTTGACCGTCTATTCCTCGGCCCAGCACCCCTACATGGTGCGCCACGACCTGGCCCACGTCTTCGGGCTGCCCCTGGCCAGCGTGCGCGTGATCGTGCCCTATGTCGGCGGCGGCTACGGCAGCAAGTCCTACACCAAGATCGAACCCCTCGCCGCCGCCTGCTCCTGGTGGGCGCGCCGCCCGGCGAAACTGCAACTCAGCGTCGAGGAAACCATCCTCACCACCCGCGGCGACGATGCCGCCGTCCACATCCGCACCGCCACCGACGCCGAAGGCCGCATCACCGCCCGCCAGGCGATCATCTATCTCAACACCGGCGCCTACGCCGAAAACAGTCCCCAGGTCTGCAAGAAGGCCGCCAACCGCATCGTCGGCCCCTACCCGATCCCGAACGTGAAAGTCGACGCCTACGCCGTCTACACCAACACCTGCCCCGCCAGCTCCTTCCGTGGCTTCGGCGCCTCTCTGGTCACCTTTGCCTCGGAATCGCAGATGGACGAGCTCGCCGAGCAGCTTGGCGAGGACGCGCTCGCCTTCCGCCTGCGCAACGTCGCCCCCGAAGGCGCCCGCTTCATGCCCAAATTGCGTGGGCTCGACGCCGACATGCGTGGCAACCTGGAAAAACTCGGCCGGGCGCTCGACTGGGACGCTCCCGCCCAGCCCGGCCGCGGCAAGGGTCTGGCCGTCTCGGCCAGTGATGCCGGCGCCCACCCCGTCACCACCGCGGCCATCCGCCTCCACGGCGACGGCTCGGTGACGGTCCTCACCGGCAGCACCGAGATGGGGCAGGGGAGCGAAACCGTCCTCGCCCAGATCGCCGCCGAGGAGTTCGGCATCCCGTTCGACGCGGTCAACGTCGTCGCCTCCGACACCGGGGTCACCCCCTTCGAACGCTCCACCGGAGCCAGCCGCACCACTACCTTGATGGGCCGCGCCGTCATGGAAGCCTGCCGCGACGCCATCGCCCAGGTCCGCACCATGGTGGCCGGCGAGCTGGGCGTCTCCCCGGATACCATCGAGGTCGAGCGTGGCGGTCTCCGGCACGTCGAGCGCGCCATCCCCTGGTCCGAAGCGCTGACGATGTACTTCGGCATGCCCGATTGCGAAGTTCTCGGCCGCGCCTATCTACGGCAGGCGGGTGACCTCGCCGAATTGCCCCCCTTCTGGGAGATCGGCTGCGCCGGAGTCGAAATCGCCGTCGACGAAGAAACCGGCGTCATCGACCTCACCCGCATCGCCACCGTCGGCGATGTCGGCCTCGCCATCAACCCGGCCACCACCGAAGGCCAGGATCTCGGCGCGGCGACCATGGGACTCGGGACCGGGCTCTTCGAGGAACTGATCTACGACGGCGAGCAACTGGCCAACGGCTCGCTGCTCGGCTACCGCATCCCACGCTTCTCCGACATCCCGCGCGACGTGCGCCTGCTGTTGACGCAGGACCGCAATGGCGTTGGTCCCTACGGCGCCAAGGGCGGCGGCGAAGGCTCGCTTAACCCAATGGCCGCCAGCGTCGCCAATGCCCTCTACCGCGCCACCGGGGTCCGCGTGCGCCACGCACCCCTGACCCCGGAGCGCGTCTGGGAAGCCCTGCAAGCAAACCGAACCGCATTAACCGCAACGGAGGAGTGATGAGGACCGAACCGGTCACCTTCTACAGCGAAGGCGTCAAAATCGGCGCCATCCTGCGTACGCCGGACGATCCCCTGTCCGAACCCGCCCCCGCCATCGTGCAGGGGCCGGGCTGGCTGGGGCTCAAGGATGCCAAACTCTACGAGCGCTACCACCAAGCCCTCACCGATGCCGGCTACCTCGTCCTCGCCTTCGACTACCGCGGCTTCGGCGACAGCGACGGCAACCGCGCCCTGATCGACCCGGCCATGCAGATCCAAGACTGGCGCAACGCCATCACCTACATGCAAACCCGCCCCGACGTCGACCCGAACCGCATCGGCGCCTTCGGCACCGGTGGCACCGGCGGCGGCAACGCCGTTTCGGTGGCCGGCATCGACGACCGCGTACTCTGCACGGTCTGCCAGGTCGGCGTCGCCGACGGCGAAGACTGGCTGCACCGCATGCGCCGCGAGTACGAGTGGGTCGCCTTCCGGCAACGCCTGGAAGACGACCGCCGCCGCCGCGTCCTCGAAGGCCAGAGCGAGTTGGTCGACCCCAAGCAGGAGATCATGATCGCCGCCCCCGAGCGGCAGGCCACCGCGGTCAAGAAAGATGTCGACGACCGCGTCCCCACCCTCGTCCAGCTCCGCTCCGCCGACGCCATCATCGCCTACAAGCCGATCGACGTCGTCGCCCACATCAGCCCCCGCGCCCTCATGCTCATCGCCGTCGACCCCGACGCCGTCACCCCCTTCGACCACTCCGTGCGCCTCTTCGAACGCGCCGGTACCCCGAAGCGCCTCGTCGTCCAGCGCGAAACCAGCCACTACCGTGCCTACGACGACTACCACGCCATCGTCACCCCGATGATTGTCGAGTGGTTCAACCGCTACATGGCCAACGGCCCAATCACCGTCCATGAAGACATCGCCCTCGACACCGACGTCGTCTACCTGTCCGCGCCCAAGGCAAAGACCGAAGCGGTGGCCCACTAATGCACAAACACCGGCGCCTAATGCCACAATCTTCAGCGCCCTTCAGGGTGCTTCCCTTCGGTCAGCCTGATCCCTTTAGGGTCAGGCGAAGCGACAGCGACGGTCCCCAATGAAACGCCTCCCCCCCTTCACCATCTCCCAAGCTGGCAGCGCCACCGAGGCCAGCACCATCATTACCAGCCACGCCGGCGCCGCCACCCTCTACGCCGGCGGCACCGAACTCCTCCTGGCCATGAAAGAAGGCGTCCTCGCCTACGATCACCTCGTCGACATCAAGACCATCCCCGGCCTGGACGAAATCCGCCTCGAAGTTGACGAGCTCTGGATCGGCGCCGCCGTCACCCACGCCCAGATCGAACACGCACCGCTCGTCCTGGAGCACCTCCCGGCCCTCGCCGATGTCGAACGCCGCGTCGCCAACCCCCGTGTCCGCGCCACCGGCACCCTCGCCGGCAACCTCTGCTTCGCCGAACCCCACTCCGACCCGGCCACGCTCCTCCTCTGCCTCGACGCCCGCGTCGTCATCGACGGCTCCGGCGGGCAGCGCACTGCGCGTCATTGGACGAGTTCATGGTCGGCGCCTACGAAACCTCGCTAGACGAGGGCGAGCTGATCACGCACATCGTGATCCCCATCCCGCCGACCACCTGGCGCATCGCCTACGAGAAGTTCGGCATCCACGAGCGCCCGACGCTCGGGCTTGCAGTGGTTCTAGAGATGGGCGGCGACGATCAGATCGAGGGCGCCCGGGTCGCGGTCGGCTGCGTCGGACCCACCCCCCGCCGCTCGACCGAGGCGGAGCGATTGCTGGCCGGTTCCGCCGCGGCCATCGAAGATCGTCTCGACGCCGCGGCCGAAGCCCTCGCCGCCGACGCCGACCTCATCGCCGACCTCGATGGCAGCGTCGCCTACAAGCGGAACCTGATCCGGGTCTTTATGGGCCGTGCCGTCCGTACGGCGCTTGGGAGCGCCGGAGCAATGTAGGCATTGTCCATGCGAGCGAACGGAGGAGACGCCTCCGCGGAATGATCGTCATAATACGTTGTGAGCAAGCGACAGGAGCACGAGTGGCGCATCACCATCATCACCATCACGGCGGGTTCATCGGCGACCACCACGGGGAAGGGGAAACCTACGAAATCATCCCGGACCCTCGTGAAAACGACCGCTGGAACCCGGACGACATCGAGCTCACCACCGTCGGCATCGACATCGGCTCGGCCACATCCCACCTCATCCTCTCCAAACTCCACCTGCGCCGCCTCGGCCGCCGGCTGACCAGCCGCTTCGTCGTCGTCAGCCGCGAAGTCCTCTATCGCTCGCCGGTCCTGCTGACTCCCTACACCGGCGACTACCGGATCGACGCCGACCGGCTGGAAGAGTTCTTCCAGGCGGCGTTCCGCGAGTCCGGACTTACCCCGGAAGCAATCGACACCGGCGCCGTGATCCTTACCGGCGAGGCCGTCAAGCGCACCAATGCCCGCTCCATCGCCGACCTCTTCGCCGGCGAGGCCGGCAAGTTCGTCTGCGCCACGGCCGGCCACACCCTGGAAGCGATCATGGCCGCCCACGGCTCCGGCGCGGTCGGTCTCTCCCGCGATGAGGAAAAGACCGTCCTCAACGTCGACATCGGCGGCGGCACCGCCAAGCTCGCCCTGGTCGCCAACGGCGTCGTCCAGGAAACCTCCACCATCAACGTCGGCGGCCGCCTCATCGCCTTCGACGACTCGGGCCGCATCAGCCGCATCGAACCTGCCGCCCGCGCCGTCGCCGACTCCCTCGGCATCGACCTCCAGCTCGGAGCAGACCTGCTCGAAGAGGAACGCAAGCAACTCGTCGGATCCTTCGTCGACTGCCTCTTCACCGCCATCCGACGCGAATCGGTCTCGCCGCTGGGACAAGAGTTGACGCTCACCCCGCCCCTCCACTCCACCGCCCCCATCGACGCCATCACCTTCTCGGGCGGCGTGGCAGAGCACCTCGCCGACGCCTCGTTGCAAGGCTTCGACGATCTCGGCCGCGACATCGCCGACGCCATCCTGGCCCGCATTGCCGCCGGCGAGCTTCCCGCCCCGGCGGAAGCCGCCACCAACGGCATCCGCGCCACCGTCCTCGGCGCCTCGCAGTTCACCGTCCAGGTCAGCGGCGACACCATCTCCATCTCCCGCCCCGATCTGCTGCCACTGCGCAACCTGCGGGTCGTCTCGGTGCCGCTCTCCCAGAACGGCGAGGTCAGTCCCGAGCAGATCAGCGCCGCTATCCGGGAGGGCTTCCGTCGCTCCGACCTGCACGAGGGCGAGCAGCCGGTGGCCCTCGCCACGGACTGGAACGGCACGCCGCATTACGGCGCCCTACGCAACCTCGCCGAAGGCTTCCGGCAGGGCCTGCCCAACTCCGTCGCCGCCGGCCTGCCCCTGGTCCTCGTCTTCGCCAGCGACGTCGGCAAGCTCGTCGGCGACATCCTGCGCCTGGAGATGGACGTCGCCAACGACGTCGTCTCCATCGACGGCATCGAATTGCAGGAGTTCGACTATATCGACGTGGGCGCGATTATCGAGCCGGCGTACGTCGTCCCGACGGTCGTCAAATCGCTCGTCTTTCCCGACGGGCTCGCCGACAGCCGCGCCGAGCTCGTCGGCTAATACCGAGTCCGGTTGAAGGCTTTGCTGTTGTGAAAAGCCCCCCTCTCCCGGCTCGACGGGAGAGGGGGGTTGGGGGGTGAGGGCATGCCGCGGCGTTACTGAAGTAGTCACCCGAAGTCCGCATGAGAATGGTATCGGTCGCGGCCGCCCGCGCGGTCGCGACAAGAACGGAGGAGTCATTCACCGTGGTCATGGCCAAAGCAAAACCGACCAAGGAATTCGCCGTCCACCCGTATGTCCAGTACATGGAGGACACCTACCACCCCTACAAGTCCTGGCTGGAGCAAGAGGGTCTGCCCGTCCTCAGCGGCGAGTTCGTCCCCGACGTGCGCACCATGGAGCTGGGCGACTGGCCCCGCCGCGGCGGCAAAGGCGCCTACCTCTCCTTCTCCGACCAGCTCGTCGCCGACGCCTACGTGGCCGAGATCCCGCCCGCGGGGCGGCTCAACCCGCAGCACCAGCTCTTCGAAGAACTGATTCTGGTCGCCAGCGGGCGCGGCGCCACCTCGATCTGGCAAGAGGGATCGCCGAAGCACTCCTTCGAGTGGCAGCGCGGCAGCCTCTTCGCCATCCCCCTCAACGCCTGGCACGAGCACTTCAACGCCAGCGGCAGCGAGCCGGCCCGCTTCATCTCCCTCACCAGCGCCCCGGCCATCTTCGAGCTCTTCCGCGACCCGGAGTTCATCTTCAACAGCGACCACGTCTTCGGCGACCGCTTCGACCCCCAGGTCGACGACTTCTTCAGCCGCCCCGGCGAGTACCTCACCGAGTACTACGGCGGCATCCTGCACACCAACTTCATCGCCGACGTGCGCAAGGTCCAGCTCGTCCCCCGCGAGCGCCGCGGCAAGGGCAACCGCAACATGTACATGCACCTCGCCGGGAGCACCATGTTCGCCCACATCTCGCAGTACCCGGTCGGCACCTACAAGAAGGCCCACCGCCACGGTCCCGGCGCCCACGTCTGCATGATCGACTCCAACGGCTACACCCTGATGTGGAAAGACGGCGAAGAGCCGCAAGCGCTACGACTGGGCCGAAGGCAGCATCGTCTGCCCCCCCGCCGGCGCCTGGCACCAGCACTACAACACCGGCCAGGAGCCGAGCCGCTTCGTCGCCCTCCATGCCTCCATCGCCGTCCAGCGCGAAGAAGGTGGCATCGAGCAGATCGAGTTCGAGGACGAAGAAGCCCGCATGCGCCAGATGTACATCGAGGAGTGCGCCAGGAACGGCGTCGAGGTGAACATGTAGGGTGCTTCGCTCACTGCGGGCAACATGCGATTCAGGACACATTGGACGATCGTGGTACGATCTCCACATGGACCACAGCGAGCACTACGCCATCGCCCTCGGTGATCGCGGCCGGCTGGTCCTGCCGAGTCAGCTCCGGCGACGCCTCAATCTGCAAACCGGCGATCGCCTAATCGTCACCGTCGATGAGGAAGGCGGCTTCCGGGTCATCCCAGCGCGCGAGTTAGCCCGGCGCCTGTTCGGGCTCTATCGCGATTTTGCTCCCGGCGTCTCCCTCGCCGATGAGCTGATCGCCGAACGCCGCGAGGAGGCACGGCGCGAGGACGCCGAGTGACGGATGGGACGGCCGGCGCCGTCTTGGATGCATCGGCCCTGTTGGCATTCATCCAGGGCGAGGCCGGCCGTGAGACTGTCGGGGCGGCGCTCGCCGAAGGCGCCGTCATCAATGCCGTCAACTATGCCGAAGTGCTCTCGCGCTTGAGCGAACGCGGAGATGAGCCGGCAACTGCCCACCGCCGGCTCCAGCAGCAAGGGCTCATCGGCGGCTTGCTGGAGGTGATCCCGCTGCTCGGCGAAGACGCTCTGACCATCGCTCGCCTCCGACCAGTGACCCGGGCCCAGGGACTTTCCCTGGGCGACCGCGCCTGCCTGGCCACCGTGCTTCGCCTTGAACGGCCGGTGCTCACCGCCGACCGGGGCTGGGCCACCATCGACGTTGGCGTAACCGTCCGTCTGATCCGGCCATAGCCAATCCAGAACGCCCCTCGAGACGGGTCATATCCACTACCGGACGCTCCAAGCGCTCCGCGCTGCGCCAGGTCGCTGCACTCAACCTATGTCGCCGCCACCGCCTCCGCCCGCTGCCGCGTCCCCCGATACAGAATCCACAACCCCACCGGCGCCACCAGCGCAAACGCCAACATCGCCAACCGCGCCCCCGCCACCGAGGCCAGCGCCCCCGCCAACAGCGCCGAGAACGGCCGCATCCCCAGGTGCGCCATGGCGAACGTCGACATCACCCGCCCCCGGAACTCCTCCGGCGACAGCTCCTGCAGCCGCGAGTTGAGCACCGGCGTGTTGAACGCAAACCCCAGCCCGATCGGCAACGCGGCGATGAGACTCAACGGATACGCCGGGGAAAGCGCGAACAACGCCGCGCCCACGCCCTGCAGCACAAAGCCGAGACTGGCCAGTTGAAACCCTGGGATCCGGCGGTGAACCCAGCCGAAGCTCAGGAGCGCGATCAACGCTCCGACGCTCGTGGCCGCGACAATCGCCCCCGTCGCGCTCGCCGGCTGCCCCAGGATCTCGGTGGCGAACGTCGGCGCCAGAGTCCGCAGCGCTTCCACCGCACCGTTCGTCATGACCACCGCGGCAATGACCACGACCATCGTCGCATCCCCACGCACGTAGCGGAGCCCGTCCAGGAGTGCGCTCAAACCGCCCGTGGCGGTCGTCTTCGGCGCGGTCTCCTTCGGCAGCCGGATCAGCAGCATTGCCGTGATCGGCCCCAGAAAGGTGAGGGCGTTGAGCCCGAACGCCCACTCCGGCCCCCGGAACGCCAGCACCAGCGCCGCCACGCTCGATCCGACCACCCCGCCCCCGACGAACTGGATCGAGTTGATCGCCGTGGCATGCGCCAGGTCCGTCCGCGGCACCAACGCCGGCAGCAACGCCGAAAGCGCCGGTTTGGCGAGTGAGTAAGCGGCGCCCATCCCGAACGACAACGCGATCACCAGCGCCGGCGTCACCCGGCCCGTTGCCGTCAGGACCGTCAGCGTCGTCGCCAGCACCAGTGACACCGACTGGCAGACGATGACCAACCGCTGCCGGTCGTATCGATCCGCCAGCACCCCGCCGTAGAGCGAGAAGAGCAAGCACCGGCGAGAAGTAGGCGAAATTCAACAGCCCGACCATCAACGGCGACCCGGTCAACGTAAAGATGTAGACCGACGCCGCCACGCTCTGCAGCGACGTCCCCGCGCTGGAAAGCGCACCCACCCAGCCAATAGATCGTGAAATCCCGGTTGCGGAAGAGGCCGAGCCGGTCCTGCGCCGTCATCGCGCGTACCTGAAGCGTCGCCGCCGCCAGCGCTGCCCCGAGACCAGGCTCATCCCAGCCCCGTGTCACGGGGCTTTCCGTTCGGCCAGCGTGGTTCTTTCGGGCCACGCGGAGGCGGCGAGCCGAGTTCCAACGCGTCTCCGGACTTGGAACCGACTGACCGTCTGGCCTGACGCACCCAGATCGACGAAGGACGCTGGAGTGCCCTATGGCATTCGTCACCGCCGCCTCGCCAGAAACTCACCGATCACCGCCATCGTCTCCTCCGGCTTCTGCCAGAAGTACCCGTGCGCCGTGTCCGGAATCACGCGCAACTCACGCATCCGGCAAATGCTCCGCCAGGTACTCCGACTGCTCCACGTGGGAACCCGTGCCCCCCAGACCCGTGTCCCGGTCGCCGATCAGCACCAGCGCCGGCATCGTGATCCGATCCAGCATCTCCGCCGTCTGGTGCTGCTGCCGCGCGATGACGTGCTTCAGGTAGTCCTCCAGCGAGGGCCGGTTCTCCCAGAACGCCGTCACCAGCGCCTGCACCACCTCGGGCCGCGCCGAGGCGAACTCCGGGGTGAAAAACGACCCCCGAATCGCCTTCCGCATGTGCCCCTCATACCCGTTCTCGATCAACGACAATCGCCGTCTTCAGCGGAATCCCCCGCATCAACGGCCAGTCATCCCGGATCTGCCCCGGCCCCGAAGCCGCCAGCACCAGACTCTGCACCTGCTCCGGCCCATCCAGCGCCATCCACTGCGCCACCCGCCCACCCATCGAGTGCCCGATGACGTGCGCCGGCCCGGCATCGATGGACGCCAGCAACCCCAGCGCATCCGACGCGAACTGCCGCGTCGCATACATCCCCGGCGTTCCCGGCGTCTTCCCCGCCCCCGCGATGATCGAAAGTGACGACGGTGTAATCCCCGGCGAGCCGATCGACGATCTCCGGCAACCACGTCGCCCCCGGATACCCGGTCCCGGCCACGAACAGGACGACTGGCCCTTTGCCGCGTGCCTCGTAGGCAAGGTCGATGTCGGTCAGCCGAGCACTCGGCACGCGTGAACCTACCTCTCCTGAGGCAACGTGCCCCTGATCAACGTCGAAAAGTGCCGCGAATCGGAAAGCTCTCGGCGCAGCCGACGGCACGATATTTTTCTTCGTGGAGCCAGATACGGGAGGCTATAGCCCCTCTCCCATTGCGATGGGAGAGGGGTTGGGGTGAGGGCGGGCGTCGGCAACGTGACGCCTCCTTACCTCCCGTTCACCCCCGGCTCCGCTACCGCCGGGAACCGGTTCGGCAGCACCGTATCGAGATTCGCCCCGTCGATCCCCAGCGCCCGCTCGACGAAAGTCATTGCTCACCAGCAGGAATCGCGCCGGTTCCCCACCCTCCGTCACATGCTGCCGCCAGACGTTGAACGGCGGCGAGATCAGGTCGCCGGCCGCTCCAGTGCACCGTCTCCTCGCGCCCGCCCTCGGTCCACAGGTGCGTGCGCCCGGAACCGGACAGCACGAACAACGCCTCCTCCGCCAGCCGCTTGTGCGCCCGGTAGTGCCCGCCCGGCGCGATCTCCACCAGGGCGACATTGAGCATCAGGTGACCGCCCATCGTGTACCGCTGCTGCCGCACACCATCGCCGGCATGCGGGTCCTCCGGCAGAGGCTGCTCAACGCACGCGGAAATCACATTGGTCCGCACCCGCCCATCTGCCAGTGGCGCCTTCACTTCCCAGTAGTCGACCTCATCGTCGTAGCGGTCGTGGAAGCGGAAATCGTTGGCGTAGACGAAATCGCGGCTGCCGAACAGCCGGCGCAGCAGCCGGGTATTCTTGAAGGCGAGTTGCCGGCACGGATTGTCCGGGTCCAGGTTGTAATGCTTGTGCCACGCATTGGCCGGGATCGAGACCAGATCACCCGCCTTCCAGTCGACCCGCTGGTCCTCCTTCTCGTCCGCCTGCCGCAGTTCGCTGTAGCCGTGCCCCGTGACGATGTAGATCACCGCCTCGTCCACGTGGCGGTGCCCCCGCTTGAAACTCCCCGCCGGAATCTCCGACATGTGGATCCCCAGCGTCGTGTTCCCCGCCAGCTCATCGAACGCCGCCGCCCGCGAATCCCGCTTCGGCCGCGGCGCCAGCACATGCGTCGCCAGTTGCCGGGCCACCACCCCGGTGACGAGCAGAAACTGCCGCGCCTCGTCATAACGCATCCCAGCCGGCACATCGACGACGGACATGATCTCCTCCAAATCCAAACCTTCGGCTCAATGAACCGACCGAAAATCTCTCCAGCGCCCTTCAGGGTGCTTCCGTTCAGTCAGCCTGGTCCTTTAGGGCCAGGCGAAAGGGCCACGGCGATCCTGGACGCCAACCCTGTTCGAAACCTGTTTCCTCACCGCCGCATCGTCTGCGGATCGAGCTGATCCCGCAGCGCGTCCCCAATCAGATTGACCGAAAGCACCGTGATCGTGATCGCGATCCCCGGAAACGCCGCCACCCACCACGCGCTATCCAGATAGGCACGCCCTTCAGAAAGCATGCTCCCCCAGCTCGGCGATTCCGGATCGACCCCGAGCCCCAGGAAGCTCAAGCTCGACTCCGCGATGATGGTGGCGCCCAACCCGAGCGTGGCCAGAATGATCACCGGCGTGACCACATTGGGCAGCAAGTGACGCGCCATCACCCGGTTCGGCGCGCACCCGATCGTCTGCGCGGCCAGCACGTACTCGGTTTCCCGCAGGGGCAGCACCATGCTGCGCACCACGCGGGCATACCGCACCCAGCTGCCGATGCTCAGCGCCAGGATCACGTTGAACAACCCCGACCCCAGCGCGGCCATGATCGTCAGCGCCAGGATGAACGACGGAAGGCTCAATTGGGCGTCAGCGGCGCGCATCAGGACGGTGTCGGGCCACCCCCCGACGTAGCCGGAGATCAGGCCGAGCAGGCTGCCGACGATCATCCCCAGGGCTACGGCGCTGAACCCCACCGTCAACGAAATGCGCGCCCCGTACATCAGGCGCGACACCATGTCGCGGCCGAGCGGGTCGGTGCCAAGCGGAAACTCGCGGGTGGTGAACGGAGGTACGAGCCGGTCCCGCAGCGAGCCGGCGAGGGGGTCGTGGGGGCTCAACACGTTGGCGAAAATCGCGATCAGGACGATCCCCGCCGCCACCAGCAGGATCGGCCAGCCCGTCTGGCGCGCGACCCGGCTGAGCAGCCCGGCCGACTTCCGCGCCGGGCGCTCCTCGGCGCCGAGGAGGAGGGTAGTCGGGGCGTTGCGGCTGATCGAGCTCATCAGCCGAACCGGACCCGCGGATCGACCCAGCCGTAGAGGATGTCGACGATCAGGTTGACCCCGACGTACATCAGCGCCACCAGCAGGACGCCCGCTTCCACCACCGGGATATCGCGACGTTGCAACGATTCCACCAGGAGCCGGCCGATCCCCGGCCAGGCGAACACCGCTTCGATCACCACCGAGCCGTTGAGCAACGACCCGATCTCGAGGCCAATCACCGTGATCAACGGCAACATCGCGTTCCGTAGCGCGTGGCCGC
Organism: uncultured Chloroflexia bacterium; assembly: GCA_963762985.1. Lineage (GTDB taxonomy): Bacteria > Chloroflexota > Chloroflexia > Thermomicrobiales > UBA6265 > JACCXM01. Next base: position 179,392 of record CAVXMK010000011.1, on the reverse strand, counting down.
TCAGCACGAGCCGCTCGGACAGTCCCTTGGCCCGCGCCGTCCGCACGTAGTCGTGTCCCATCACCTCGATCATCCCAGAGCGCACTAGCCGTGACAGGATGGCGATCGGCCCCGTAGCCAGCGTGATCGCCGGCAGGATGATCGACTGCGGCGTCTCCTTGCCCGAGACCGGAAACCACCCGAAGCGAACGGAGAGAATCAGGATCAGCATCAGCCCCAGCCAGAAGTGGGGCATCGACTGCCCGAGCAGCGCGAATCCCATGCTGATCCGGTCCCAGATCGAGCCGCGCTTCAGCGCCGCCAGCATCCCCAGCGGAAATGCCACCAGGATGGCGATCAACTGGGCGACCAGCGCCAGTATGATCGTGTTCGGCAACCGCTCCAGGATGATGTCCATGGCGGGTAGACCGGTCTGGAACGAGTTGCCGAAATCGCCGCGCACCACCCCGCCGATCCAGCGTCAGATACTGCTCGTGAATCGGCAAGTCCAGCCCCAACTTCTCTTCGAACTCGGCGATCTGCTCCTCGGTCGACCACTCCGGCAACAGCGAGCGGGCGATGCTCCCCCCGGTCAGGTGGAGCAGCACGAAGACGATCAGCGTCGTGCCGATCAGGACGAAGAAGGCCTGATAGAGCCTCCGAACGATCAACTGCTGCATGACCCGAGAACGTCCCCTCCGTGCAGTGTCGGCTTCATCTAGCCCCCGGCTTTTCCCCCTCGCCCACCGCAGTGGGCCGGGTGCCCTCTGGGCGGCGGCAGGGGGTGAGGGCCAAAACGCTTACTCGGCCAGCGTCATCCCCGCCAGCCGGATGCGCTCGTCACCGGTAGGATTGAAGTTTTGCACCCGCTCGTTGAGCGCGTAGATATCCGGTTCCTTCCAGAGGAAGATGGCCGGCGCCTGCTCCATGAAGATCTCCTGGGCCTGGTGCGACCACTCCAGCCGCTCTTCGGGAGTCCCTTCTGTATAGAGCCGCTCGCGCAATTCGAGGAACTCCGGATCGTCGAACTGGGCGGCGTTGCCGGGGTGATCCAGGCGCCACACGTCGAAGGTCAGCCCGGGGTCGAAGTAGGAGGCGTTGGTGCGGAAGTAAAGCTGGTTGGTCGTCCTATTGCGCATGTTGTCGGTGTGGATATTGTCCTCGATCACGTTCAGGGTCACGTCCACCCCGACCTCGCGCAGGCTGATGGCGATCGCCTCCGGGAACTCGTCCATCCCCAGCGACGAGTCGCGGTTGAAGTCCATGGTGACGCTGACGCCGTCCGGATAGCCAGCCTCGGCCAGGAGTTGCCGCGCCAACTCCGGGTCGTATGAGTAGCCGGTGACCTCGGGGTTCTGAAACGCCGGTTCGACCCAATTTGTCATCCGGGTCGTGGCCCCGCCCAGGATCACCTCGCAGATCGTCTCGACGTCCGTGCCGTAGTTCAGCGCCTGCCGCACCCGCACGTCGTCCGTTGGCGCCATCTTGGTATTGAGCCCGATATAGACGCGGCGTGTCCCATCCAGGAAGACCGGGTACAGCTCGGGATTCGACTCGATCTCCGCGATCTCGGTCGGCGGCACCGCGTCGATAAAATCGACTTCGCCGGTTTCGAGACTGGCCAGACGCGACGTATTTTCCGGGATGAAGCGCCAGATCACCGTCTCGATGCTCGGTTTCGGCTCGCCCCAGAAATCCGGGTTCGCCACCAGCACGGCCTGCTCGCCGGCCGTCCACTCCTGGAACATGTAGGCCCCGGTCCCGACCGGGTTGCGGGCGATGTAGGTCGCGTCGTGATCAGCCAGATACTGCGGCGGGAAGATGAAGTGGTCGTTGGCCAGCCGCGCCAGCATGTGCGGCGTGAACTCGGACGTGTGGAAGCGGAAGGTGAGATCGTCGACGATCTCCACCGACTCCAGATTGATGTCCTCGCCCCAGGTATTGCGCGCGGCGAGATCCGGGTCCATGGTGCGGTCGTACGTCGCCTTCACCGCCTCTGACGTCAAGGGTTCGCCGTTCTGGAAACGGATGCCAGGCAGGAGGGTGAACTCCCAGGTCAGCTCGTCGAGTTGCTCCCACGATTCCGCCAGCAGGGGCACCACCTCGATGTTCGGGCCAGTGGTAAAGAGCCCATCCATGATATTGACGCTGAAGTGATACTCGATGACACCGTCGGCGAAGACCGGGTCCATGGTGATCGGCTCCACGCCCAGGGCGATGGTCATCGTCCCGGCCGCCTGCGCCCGGGCTGAGCCCCTCAGTGGCCGGTCGCCGAGGGCCGGAAGCGCCAGTCCGCCCGCCACCGCGCCTTTGAGGGCCGTGCGGCGGCTGAGTCGCCTGGCGTTGAGCCGCGTCGCGAGCGCTTGCATCCGGGGATCGGGACCGAGAGACATCGCCTGCTCCTTCCGTATCCGTATCCGATTCTGTCGCCGTCGAGGCGCGGGCCCGTGCTGTTTATACGTATCCGGGCGAGACAACGCAACCACCGCCTGGCGCCTCGGCGGATCACCCCGCGTGCGCCAAAGCGCTTTCTGAGTCCTCCCCACGAGCAACCGTGGGCTGTCGGTCGAGATCTCAGGTCGTTGGACTCGCGCCAGTAGTCGGCCATCCTAGCACCGCCGCTTTTAAGCGGTCAAATCACGCACGGCGCCACTTCGCCGCATGGACGAAGGCCGATACGAGTGCGAGACTGTTGGTCCGCTTCTGGTGTCCGATCGCCGCAACCGGGACGGGCGAACACCGTTCGCGGTCTGCCGCCGACGCCGTGTCGATACGTATAGGGAAGCAGCGGAGGGCGTGTGGCCGGAGAGCGAGCGCGCGGAGACGGCCTCAGGCTCCCGTGGCGCCGCTCCGTCCCTGCCGATCCGGCTGCCGCCGGCCGCTTTCGGCCCGCCGTCTTCGCCGCGCTCCGCCATCGCAACTACCGCCTCTACTGGATCGGCGCCCTCGTCGCCAACACCGGCGACTGGATGGACCAGGTCGCCTTCGCCTGGCTGATGTGGGAACTGACCAACAGCGCCGGCTACCTGGGCCTGCTCGCCTTCTTCCGCGGCATCCCCATCCTCTTCTTTACCCTCTTCGGCGGCGCACTCGCCGACCGCTTCGAACGGCGGCGGCTGCTGCAAGTCACGCAGAGCTTCGCCATGGTGCTGGCGCTGGTGCTGGCGGCCCTGGTCTACACCGGCGTCGTCCAGGTCTGGCAGGTGCTCGCCATCGCCACCCTGCGCGGCGTCATGATGAGCGTCAACCTGCCGACGCGGCAGGCACTCCTCTCCGACATCGTCGACCGTGAGCACCTCTCCAACGCCATCGCCCTCAACTCCGCGACCCGCAACGTGACCCGCATCGTCGGCGGCTCGCTGGGCGGGCTGCTCATCACCCTGGTCGGCACCGCCGGGGTCTTCCTCCTCAACGGGCTCTCCTTCATCATCCTGATAGTGGCCCTGGCGGCCATGGTGATCCCGCCGCTGGTCCACACCGGACCGCCGCAGAGCATCCTCGGTTCCATCGGCGACGGCTTCGCCTATCTGCGCGCGCACGAAACCCTGCGCACGCTGATGGTCCTGGCCCTCGCCCCCATGCTCTTCGGCATGCCCTACATCAGTCTCCTGCCCGTCTTCGCCGACGACGTGCTCGGCATCGGCAACGAGGGCTATGGCCTGCTCCTCTCCTGCACCGGCGTGGGCGCCCTCTTTGGCGCCCTCACCGTCGCCTCGATGGGCAATTACCGTCGCCGTGGCCAATTGCTGCTCTTCATCATGATCTGGTACGGGGCCCTGCTGGTCCTCTTCAGCCGCTCCACCACCCCGCTCCTGTCCTATCTCCTCCTCTTCGGCGTCGGCGCGGGTCAGACCGGCTACCTCGCCTTCAACATGACGCTGCTGCAAACCCACGCCTCCGACGAGATGCGCGGCCGCGTCATCAGCTTCTTCTATCTGAACCGTGGTCTGGTCCCCCTCGGCACCGTCGCCGCCGGCGCCGCCGCCGAAGTCTTCGGCGTGCAACCCACCGTGACCGCGATGGGCCTGGCCGTAGCCGCCCTTGGCCTCTTCACCCTCTGGCGCGTCCCCCAGGTGCGCAGCGTCGAGTGAGCCGGCAAGCCGTGCGCACACCATGTCGTTCCGAGCCGTGTCCACCCCGTGTCATTCCGAGCGCAGCGAGGAATCTCGGCCGCCCACGACACGGAACGAGGGAGCACAAGGTTCTTCATTCGTCATAAAGCTGCGAGAAGATGGGTCGAGATTCGGAAATCCCGGTGTACGTACGAGCAATTTTTCCAGAGGTGTCCTATTTCGGCCCCCTCGATCCGTCTTTATAGGTAGAGGAGGTGAACGCGGCCGCGGCCACCGTCGGCGCCCGCCGCCTCGCCGCCCCTCGCCCCGGGTTGACGCCCCAACCCGGGTGCCCGTCGTGGTTCCCAACCCCGGCCCGGGATCGGCCGTCCCCGCCGGTGGCTGGCTGCCACGCGGTCCCCCGCTAGCCACGCCGACCGCTCATCCATCCATCGCCCCGCCCCACACGACCGTGACTTCACCGGATCGATCCGTGGTCGCGGCCGCACATCCCGTGCGGCCGCCTCCTCCCCGGCCTGTCTCGCACAGGCGCCGCCCAGGGCGTTGGGCAGCGGAGGGTCCCACGGGTCGCCGGGGGGCGCGGCCGTCACCAGGACCAGACGAAGGAGTTCCCTGGGCACGGCCAAGAATTGCCGTGCCCAAGGGAAAAATAGGGTGAATCCCTGCCCCGGACCCGGCTCCCGGGCCGCCAAAAGCCCCTCGCCCACCGCAGTGGGCCGGGTGCCCTCTGGGCGGCGGTTGGGGTGAGGGCCGCGCGCTAGAGACGCTGCCATGCCCGCCGCGACGCCCTCTGCCACCGGCCAGGAGAGAGGCGCCACCCCCTTGCCCGCACGGGTCCCTTCCGGGTACGATCTTGCTCGCGATCTATACGTAAAAACCGAAAGGATACCGATGCCGGCGCAGACCACCTGGGACCCGCCCCGAGAGATCACCCGCGAGGAGATCGTCCGCGCCTCCGACGACGTCCTCGCCCGCCCCGACATCCCCATCACCAACGTCGAGGACATATTCCGCATCCACGTCCTCGGCATGGATTGGGACATCGGCGGCCGCGTCTACCAGCCGCAAGATCCGTCCCGAATCCCCACCGGCGCCGACGGCAAGAAAATCGGCGTCTTCCTCCAGCACGGCGGCGGCGGCGACCACCGCGGCCAGGAACCGCTGGCCACCCTCCTCGCCAGCAAATTCGGCTACAAGGTCGCCACTATGACCTACCCCGGCCACCTCTACTTCCCCGACCCCGCCCGCAACTGGCCCGGCGACACCATCAATCCCGACGGCACCGCCCGCACCCCCCTCTGGCAAATCGACCGCCCGACCCAATCCGACGAGTACGAGCTCGTCCAGGACCGCTCCAACCCCGTCTTCCGCGCCAAGTACGGCACCCTCTTCTTCCTGAAAGCGAAAGAGGGGACCGAGTTCTACGATCGCCTCGCCTCCTGGCCGCTCGCCTTCGAGGAGGCCATGAAGGAGGTTTGCCGCCGCAACTTCCCGCCGGAGGAATTCTCCATCTACATGCACGGCCACTCCACCGGCGGCCCCTTCGCCCACATGCTGCTGCAACGGGTGGAGAACATCGCCGGTCTCGTCGGCATGGAGAGCAGCCCCTACGGCTACATCTTCGGCACCATGCTCAACCAGGGTTGGGACTACCCCTTCAATTACATCACCGTCCGCACCTGGCGCGACAACGCCCGCTACGCCGGCCCCGAAGCCGGCCCCGAGGGCATGTGGCGCCTCCCCTGGATCATGGAAGAGGTCTTCGCCGACTGGGAAAAGCGCAAGCACCTGCCCTGCATCAAGGCCCAGCACTTCGTCCAGTTCGCCGCCTTCGCCGCCTTGGCCGAGGCCGCCCGCGCCAGCGCGAAACGCCTCAACATGAACGCCGAAGAGACGGAAGCCCTCGTCGAGCGCTTCGCCGGCTACCCGAAGGAGCTCTCCGGCCCCGGCGTGAAACCGGTGCCCCCCCTCCTCTACGGCATCACCAAAGGCAGCCGCGACCACACCGAACACCGCTACAAGAACATCCTCCTCCCCATGCTGGCCAAAATGGACCCGCCCCCCAAGGCGCGAGTGATCCCTTTCCAGGCCGGCGTCCACGGCTACATGCGCCCGGAACCCGACCTGCCCCAGGGCATCGGCCCCGCCATCGCCACCTTCTGGAACAACGCCATCACCAGGGGGTATTACCTTACCGATTGACGGCCCGATGTCTCGGCTCCCAATGGGTCTCATCCTGAGCCGAAGGCGAATGGATCTCGTTCTCCGCGGAGCACCGCCTGGCCACGCGAGATTCCTCGCTCCGCTCGGAATGACACCCTAATTGCACACCGAAGGGAAGCAACCAAATGTCCACCACAACCACCTGGAACCCCCCGCAAGAGTTCACCCGGGAAGAAATCGTCCGCGCCTCCGACGATGTCCTCGCCCGCCCGGAACTGCCGATCACGGCGCGCGAAGAAATCTTCCGCATCCATGCGCTCGGTCTCGATTGGGACATCGGCGGCATGGTCTACCAGCCGGAAGGCGAGGCGCACATCCCCACCGGCGCCGACGGCAAGAAGATCGGCGTCTTCCTCCTCCACGGCGGCGCCGGCGACCACCGCGGCAAGGATCCCATGGCTCGCTTCCTCGCCAGCCGCTTCGGCTACAAGGTCGCCACCATGACCTACCCCGGCAAGCTCTACCTGCTCGACCCCAGCCGGGATTGGCCAGGCGACACCATCAACCCGGACGGCACGGCCCGCACCCCCCTTTGGCAAAGCGACCGCCCCATCACCCCCGACCAGTACGAGCTGATCCAGGACCGCTCAAACCCCGTCTACCGCACCAAGTGGGGCACCATGTTCCTCCTCCGCGCCAAAGAGGGCACCGAGTTCCACGACCGCATGGCCTCCTGGCCGGGGGCGTTCGAAGCGGCGATGATCGAGGTCTGCCGCCGCAACTTCCCCGCCGACGAGTACTCGATCTACGCCCACGGGCACTCCACCGGCGGTCCCTTCGTCCACATGCTGTTGCAGCGTGTCCCCAATATCGCCGGCCTGATCGGCATGGAGACCAGTTCCTTCGGTCGCATCTTCGCCGGCATGCTCGGCATGCAGTGGGACTATGGCTTCGACCACCTCACCATCCGCACCTGGCGCCACATAGCCAAATACGCCGGCGTCGAGGCCGGCCCCGACGGCATGTGGCGCCTCCCCTGGATCATGGAAGACGTCCTCGAAAAATGGGACCAGGCCAGAACGCAGCCCCAGTTCAAGGCCGAATACCTCATCACCTACGGCGCCACCGACGCACTCGCCGCCGCGGCGCGGGCCACCGCCAAACGGCTGAACCTGACCGGCGAAGAGACAGAAGATCTCGTCCGGCGGTTCACCGGCTACCCACGCGAACTCTCCGGCCCGGGGACGCGGCCGGTGCCCCCGCTCCTCTACGGCATCGCCCAGGGCAGCCGCGACCACACTACCGAGCGCTACGAACAGGTGGTCCTGCCGACCGTGGCGAAGATGTCGCCCACCCCGAAAGCCAGCCTGGTCGTCTTCAAGGGCGGCGTCCACGGCTACGAGCGCGCGGAAGAAGACCTGCCGCGTGGCCTGCTCCCGGCCATCACCCAGCTCTGGGACGACGCCATCTGCGGCGGGTTCTATCTGCAAACCGTCTGATCTGATGGCCTCGTCCACCGCTGACCGAGCCAGATACAAACAACCCAGTTCGCGTCGTGCGGACCACAACTTGCGTACCACTCATCTCCGATAGCGGGTTGCCGCGGGCGTCGCAGCACGACACGCGGAATCGCGGCAAACAGATGCTGGAGAAGAGACTGCATGGGCTTGCACGACCAGTGGTACGAAAACGCCATCATTTACTGCCTGGATGTCGAAACCTTCGCCGACTCGAACGGGGACGGCGTCGGCGATTTCGCCGGTCTCACCCACCGGCTCGATTACCTCTCCGGACTCGGGGTGACCTGCCTCTGGCTGATGCCCTTCTATCCCACCCCGAACCGCGACGACGGCTATGACGTCGCCGACTATGCCGCGGTCGATCCCCGCCTGGGCACCATGGCCGATTTCGCCGAGTTCGTCGTCGAGGCTCGCGAGCGCGGCATGCACGTCATCGTCGATCTGGTGCCCAACCACACCTCGGACCAGCACCCCTGGTTCCAGGCGGCGCGGCAGGATCCAAACTCACCGTACCGCGACTACTACATCTGGCGTGAGGACGACCCCGGCGATACCAGCGACCAGGTGGTCTTCCCCGGCGAGCAGGAGGGCATCTGGACCTACGACGAGCAGGCCAAAGCCTGGTATCTGCACCACTTCTATACCTTCCAGCCGGACCTCGACTTCTCCAATCCCGCCGTGCGCGAAGAGTTCCGCAAGATCATGGGGCTCTGGCTACAGTTGGGGGTGGGACGGGTTCCGCATCGACGCCGCACCATTCCTCATCAATCTGATCGGGGTCGAAAACGGGAGAGGGATGGAGCCCGCGCACGAGTACCTGCAGGAGTTGAAGGACTTCGCCACGGTCCGCAACGGCAGCGCCATCCTGCTCGGCGAGGTCGACGAGGGGCTGAGCACCATCGCCGACTACTTTGGCGGCGGCAACCAGCTCCAGGCGCTGTTCAACTTCCCCCTCAACCGCTACGTCTTTCTGGGGTTGGCCCAGGAGAGCGCCGACCCGATCAAGTTCGGTTTGCAGCAATTGCCGACCATCCCGGACCGCGGCCAGTGGGTCAACTTCCTGCGCCACCACGACGAGCTGAATCTGTCGCGGATGACCACCGACCAACGGGAGCAGGTCTTCGCCCGCTTCGGCCCCGACCCGGACATGCAGATCTACGGGCGTGGGCTGCGCCGGCGTCTGGCGCCAATGCTCGACGGCGATCAGCGTCGCCTTTGCCTCGCCTACAGCCTGCTGTTCGGCTTGCCCGGCGCGCCCATACTCTTCTACGGCGAGGAGATCGGCATGGGCGAGAACCCGGCCCTGCCCGGACGGTTGGCCGTGCGGGCGCCGATGCAGTGGACGCCGTACGACAACGGCGGCTTCTCCGCCGCCCCGCCGCGGGACTTCGTGCGGCCGATGCTCTCCGACGGTGAGTATGGATTCGAACGGGTCAACGTGGCCTCGCAGCGCGGAGACCCCGATTCATTGCTCAACCGGCTGACGGTCCTGATCCGAACCCGGCGCGAGTGCGGGGAGATCGGCTCGGGAAGTTGCCGCATCCTCGATACCGGCTCCGACGCGGTACTCGGTCTCCGCTACGATGACCACCAGAGCGCCATCGTGGTGCTCAACAACCTCTCGCCCGAGCGCCACACCATCACCCTCGACCTGACCGAAGGGGAGATGAAGATGGCGACCAACCTCGGTTACGATCGCCCATACGGCCCGGTCGACCTGAAGAGCGGCCGCATGCGGATCAACGGATTTGGCTACCGCTGGCTGCGCCTGGGCGGCGCCTATTGAATTGGGCGTCCGCAATGGTCGTGTCACTGAACCCGGCTGCCGGGCCGGAAATGCCCCTCTCCCATCGCAATGGGCCGGGTGCCCTCTGGGCGGCGGTTGGGGTGAGGGTCGGTCGCCGGCAACACGATTCCTCTTTCCGGCGATGCGTGCAACCGCTGGATCGGCTACTGTTTGACCGATGATGAACGTGGTCCTGATCTCAACCTACGAACTGGGGCGGCAGCCCTTCGGGATAGCCTCCCCGGCGGCGTGGCTGCGCGAAGCGGGGGCGAACGTCACCTGCCTCGATCTGGCCATCGAGCGCCTGGATGAACGCGCCGTCGCCGCGGCGGACCTGGTCGCCTTCTACGTCCCCATGCACACCGCCACCCGGCTGGCGGCGGGGTTCGTCGCCCGAGTCACGCATCTCAACCCTACCGCGCATCTCTGCTTCTACGGCCTCTACGCGCCCGTGAACGAGGCGTTTCTGCGCGGACTCGGAGCCGACACGATCCTGGGAGGCGAGTTCGAAGCGGGACTCGTCGCACTCGTCGCGCGGCTCACCGCCCACGGCGCTGATGCGCCGGCAGCGGCAGGACAACCGGAGCCGACGATCTCGCTGGCGCGGCAGACCTTTCGCCTCCCCGATCGCTCCGGACTGCCTCCCCTGCGGCAATACGCTCACGTCACCCTGGCCAGCGGCGAGTCGCGTGTCGTCGGCTACACCGAGGCCAGCCGCGGCTGCAAGAATCTCTGCCGCCACTGCCCCATCGTCCCGGTCTACGGCGGGCGATTCTTCGTCGTGCAACCGCAGGTGGTGCTGGAAGACATCGCCCGCCAGATTGCCGCCGGAGCCCAACACATCACCTTTGGCGACCCCGACTTCTTCAACGGCCCCACCCACGCCATGCGCATCGTCGAGGCCTTGCACCGCCGCTGGCCGGACGTCACCTACGACGTGACCATCAAGGTCGAGCACCTGCTGCGGCACGCCAAACACCTGCCGGCCCTGCGCGACACCGGCTGCCTCTTCGTGACCAGCGCTGTCGAAGCCGTCGACGACCGCATCCTGGAGATCTTCGATAAGCGCCACACCCGGGACGACTTTGTGCGCGTGGTGTCGCTGCTACGCGACGTCGGCCTCAACCTCAACCCGACCTTCGTCACCTTCAACCCCTGGATTTCGCTCCAGGGCTACCACGATCTGCTGGCGACCTTCCTCGAGCTCGACCTGGTCGGCAGCGTCTCCTCCATCCAGTACGCAATCCGCCTCCTCATCCCGCGCGGGTCGCGATTGCTGGAACTGCCGCTGGTGCAGGAGTTCGTCGGCGACTTCGACCCCGAGTCGCTGGTCTACCCGTGGACCCACCCCGACCCGCGCATGGACCGCTTGCACGAGCAGGTCCTGACACTGGTCGGCGGCGCTTCCGGCGCGCAAGAGGACCGCTTCGCCACATTCGCCAACGTCTGGGAACTGACCGAACGGACCCGCGACGCGGCCGTGAGCGACCCGTTCGCTCTCGTCCCCCAGGGCGCGCACAGCCGGGAGCCAATCCCGCACCTGAGCGAACCTTGGTACTGCTGAGCAGAGCCAACCCCGGAGCAGTTCGCTCCGGATCGAGTGTGAGAAGGGCCACGAGCTATCAGCTCTCAGCTATCAGTCGATGTCATCTGGGCTGCGAAGTGGTAGGACCGATCCATACCGATCACCGCAGACCCAAAGCTGATAGCTGATAGCTGATAGCCCCTAGCCAGGAGCCTCGAATGAGCGACGATTCGCGAACCGTGCCGGTGCCATTGGGGAAGCCGACATTCCTTGATGTGCCTCGTTGCGACGATCTGCAGACGCTCGACGCCGACGTGGCGGTGCTGGGCGTGCCGTTCGGCTATCCGTACGACATGACCGGGTCAATGTCGGCCTCCGCCACCGCGCCCGCCGCCATCCGCGCCCAGTCCGCCCGCTGGTCCGAGTACGTCGACCACTACGACTACGACTTCGGGTCCGACATCTTCGCCGGCCGCCAGGTGCGTATCGTCGACTGCGGCGACGTGGCCATGACCCCAGGCGACTTCGCCGGCAACAGCCAGGCCACCACGGCGGTCGTCAAGGCCGTCCTCGACCGTGGCGCCGTGCCGATCGTGCTCGGCGGCGACCACGCCATCCCCATCCCCGTCTTTCGCGCCTACGAGGGGCGCGACCCGATGGTCATCGTCCAGCTCGATCAGCACATCGACTGGCGTCAGGAGCGCAACGGCGTTACCGAGGGGTTGAGCAGCACCATGCGCCGCGCCTCGGAGATGCCCTGGGTGAGCGGCATGGCCCAGATCGGTTTGCGCGCCGTCGGCAGCGCCCGGCAGCAGGAGGTCGACGACGCGCTCGCCTACGGCAGCGTCCAGGTCCGCGCCGAAGAGCTGCACGAGGTGGGCGTCGCCGCCATCCTCGAAAGAATCCCGCCATCCGACCGCTACTACATCACCTTCGACGCCGACGCGCTTGATGTGCCCATCGCTCCCGCCGTGCTCACCCGCGGCTTCGGCGGCATCACCTACTACGAAGCCTCCAACCTCCTGCGCGGCATCGCCCGCAAGGGCCGCATCGTCGGATACGACATCGTCGAAGTCGTACCCGCCCTCGACGTGTCGAACATCACCAGTCAGGTCTGCGCCCGCCTGACCCTGAACCTCATCGGGGAGATGGCGCACACCGGGCAAATCGGGCGAGTGCTGTGATGGTCGAGTAGTGGAGTCGTGCGGCCCTTGCGCGTTCCTCAGCCCCGTTTACGGGGCTTCCCGTCAGAGGCAGCCGGATGCTTTAGCCTCCGGCGGAGGGGCTTCGCTAGTCGAGGTTGGCAAGCTTGTCTTTGTCTCCCATCCCGCCACAATCGGTGATAAGGTCACGAACCATGGGTTTCTACGAAGAACTTAGGATTCCCACCGTCATTAACGCCAGCGGCACGCTCACCCGCCTCGGTGGCAGCCGCATGGCGCCCGAGACACTGGCGGCGATGGCGGAGGCCGCCGCCTCGTTCGTCCCCATGGACGCCTTGCAGGCCCGAGCCGGAGAGGTGATCGCCGAGATCACCGGCGCCGAGACCGGGTACGTCGTCTCCGGCGCCGCCGCCGGGCTCTCCCTCGGCATCGCCGCCTGCGTCGCCGGCATGGACGTCGGCGCTATGGATCGCCTCCCGGATACGACTGGGCTGAAAAACGAGGTCGTCGTCCAGCGCGGGCACCGCAACGCCTATGACCACGCCATCCGCGCCGTGGGCGTGCGTATGATCGAGGTCGGCTACCTCGGCTACCCCGGTGCAGGGGGCACATACCCTTGGCAGATCGCCGAGGCTATCACCGAGCGCACCGCCGCCGTGGCCTGCCCCATCCTCGACACGCCGGGGACCATCCCGTTGCCGGAGGTCTGCCGCATCGCGCACGCGCACGGGGTTCCGGTCGTCGTCGATGCCGCGGCCGAGCTGCCGCCGCGCGCCAACCTGCGCCGTTTCATCGCCGAGGGAGCGGATCTGGTCGTCTTCTCCGGCGGCAAGGCGATCGCGGGACCTCAGGCCAGCGGCATCCTGGCCGGCCGCGCCGACCTGATCGCCTCCGTCGCCCTGCAGCACCAGGACATGGACGTGCGGCCGCAGACTTGGTCGTGGCGGCCCCTGCTCGATGCGCGGCGCCTCGCCGGCGTGCCGCATCAGGGATTCGGTCGCTCGATGAAGGTCGGCCGGGAAGAGATCGCCGGTCTGCTCACCGCCCTACGCCGCTTCGCGTCCGGCAGCGACGAGGACGACCTCGAACGTTGGCAGCGCCTCCTCGACCCCATCGAGCAGTCGCTGGAAGGATTGCCGCGTATCCACGTCAGCCGGCACGTCCCGGCGCGCAAACCCGTCCCATCGCTGCGCATCGACCTCGACGGCGAATCCGCGGGGGACCGCGCCTACGACCTGGTCAACCAACTGCTCGTCGGCCAACCCGCCATCGCCGTCGACCAGTCGCACGCCGAGCACGGACGCCTCTCCATCAACCCGATGGCCCTGACCGAAGACGAGGCAGCCCTCGTAGCGCAACGGCTGCGCGAACATCTTGGGTGACGGGGTGACGGGGTGGCAGGGTGTCGGGGGCAGCCGTTGGTCCGACCTGTCGACTTGCCGATCACCCTGTCACCCTGTCACCCCGTCACCCTCGCTCCCCTTGCCAACTTCGCCCATCCCCCGGATGCTTACAGCGAACAGAGAGGCGGCCGAACGCTCCGGGGTGATCCGGGCACAACAGCGGATGCGTAAGGTCAGGTAGACAGGCGCGATGACCAGTTCTGACCTGGAACCGCGAGACGAAGAGCTCATCGCGGCCGTCGCCCGCGGGGACCACCCTTCCCTCCTGGCGCTCTACGATCGGCACGGAAGGATGGCCTATGGGCTGGCCTACCGCATCCTTGGCGACGCCGGGGCGGCGGAAGAGGCCGTGCAGGATGGCTATCTCCGGGTCTGGCGCCGCGCCTCGACATTCGACGCGTCGCGCGGAGGCGTACGCTCCTGGCTGCTCACCATCGTCCACCATTGCGCCATCGATCTGCTGCGCCGCCGCGCCGGGGCGCCGCCGGTCGTCGCCGGGCTCGACGAGATCGCCGATCGCCAGGCGGTCCCCGATGCCTGGAGCGACGTCGCCGGCCGCCTGGAGAGCGAGCGGGTGCGTACGGCGGTGGCCACGTTGCCCGGAGAACAACGGCGCGCCATCGAGATGGCCTTTTTCGACGGCCTCACCCACCGCGAGATCGCGGAGCGGGACGGCTTACCCCTGGGGACGGTGAAAGGCCGTCTCCGTCTCGCACTACGACGATTGCACGGGCTGTTGGCGGAACCTTCGCCGGGAGCGGATCGTCCGGTGGAGCTGCATCGTGGAACCTAACCTGACCGTGGCCAGACACGCCGAAGCCCGGGATCTGCTCGGTGCCTTCGCCCTCGGCGCGCTCGACGCCCAGGAAGCCGCCGCCGTGCGGGCGCACCTGGCCACCTGCGCCGAGTGCCAGGCGGAGGTTGCCACGCTCTGGTCCGCGGCCGACACCCTGCCCGACCTCGTCGAACCGATGCCCCCCCCTCCCGGCCTGCGCGACCGCATTTCGGCCGCGATCCTGGCGGAAGCAGCCGCACCGCAAACCCCACCGGCTCCGTTGGCGCCCGCGTCGAACATACCGGTCACTGCCCCACCCCCGCCGCAGCGGCCTCGCCCCGAGCCGATTCGCCCGGCCAAATGGTGGTCGAAAGCGGCCCCATGGGCGGCCGCGGCGGCCATCCTCCTCCTGATTTCGGGCGGACTGCTGGTCTGGAACCTGCGCTTGCAAGAGCAGATCGTGACCACCCCCACCCCGGAAACCATCGCGTTGGTTCCGGGAGACGCGGCGCCCGACGCCAGCGGCGAGGTCACCTACCTCCCCGAGGACAACCTCCTGCTCCTCGACGTGCGCGATCTGCCCGCGCTGGAACCCGGCCAGGTCTACGAAGTCTGGCTGATCGGCGAGGAGGGCGTCCCCGCGCCGGCCGGCGTCTTCGACCAATCGACCGACCAGCACGCTATCGTGGCCGACCGCGGTCAGTTCGACACGCTAGCCATTACCGCCGAGCCGGGTCCGTTGGGTAGCGCCGAGCCGACGCTGCCGATCTTGGCGACGGCGCCGCTCTGACGCGGTCGCGGTGGATCACATGCCAGTGTCCCCGGCAGCGGCGTCATGGACGCGGTGATTGCTCCGGATCCAGGTCGTGCAGGATCCTGACGGCAATCCTCGGCAACGCCCGGTACGTCCGTTCTTCCAGCCGTCCCTGCCACCGCTGGAACAACTGGTCGAACGGCCACCACAGCGCCACCCAGGCGCCCACGCCAAGACCGTCGATCAGCACGTCCATCAGGTCTCCGGACAAGCCGAGCAGCGATCCATCCCGCGCATACTGAAGCGAGAGCAAATTGGCCACGGCGAAGAAGAGGATCGCGCTCCCCGCCACGGTCCGCGCCCGGCGCACCTCAACGGTGTGTTGCTGCTCCCTGGCGGCCAGCCACGCCCGTGCATAGCGGTCGATTGCCTCACGCGTACGCTGTTCCAGCGCGGGGTCTGCCCCGATCTCGCTGGCCGGCAAGAAAACAGTCAGTTCAACGTGCGGTGCGTTCGGAGAGCGCTGCATCTCCTCGACGACGAAGTCGATCCCCGGCCCGAAGCTGTACGGGGCAAATTGCGGATCGAACGGCGACAGGTCAGGGGCCGCAAAGAGATGGTCAATCGTCTTGAGGCGGAGCGTGATGGCCAGGGTTTCGCCGCCCCGGCCGGATTCCCGCCTTAGCAGCCCGCGCACAGGACCGCGACGAACGGCCTCAACCAGCCATCGCCCCGATAATCGCTTTTGTTACCCACGCCAATTCTCCGGGCCGTAAAAACCCACTCGCCCCCGCACCGCCCTCGGGAGATTGCCGTGGCTCCTCGCCCGGTGGCCCCGCCGCCAGAGTTTCGTGTGGGTGAAAGTCAGCCTATCGCCTCCGCGACCGCGGATCCAGCGCGTCCCGCAACCCGTCCCCAATCAGATTCGTCGCCAGCACCGTCGCAAACAGGAACGTCCCGGCAAACACCGAGATCCACCACGCCTGCTGCAATCTCGGCTGGCCGCTACTCACAATACTTCCCCACGTCGGGATATCGGGCGGCACCCCCGCCCCCAGGAACGACAGCGAAGCCTCCGTGAGAATCGCGAACGCCACCACGAAGGTGCATTGCACGATCAGTGGCGAGAGCGAGTTGGCGAAGATGTACCGCCGCAAGATCGGGAAATCGCGCATGCCAATGGCCCGCGCCGATTCGACATACGCCTGCTGCCGGTTCATCATTGTCGTGCCGCGCACCAGCCGGGCGATGTTCGGCGTGTACACCACCGACAATGCCACGATCACGTTCTCCACCGCCGGCCCCAGCGTCGCCATGATCACCAGCGCCAGCAGAATGCTGGGGAAGGCCTCCAGCCCATCCATGAGGCGCATCAGCGGCGTGTCGGCCCGCCGGTAGTAACCAGCAATAAGACCGATCGCCGAGCCGATCACTGTCGCCCCGACCATCACGGTGACCCCCACCAGCAGCGAGACCCGCGCCCCGTACACCACCTGGCTGAAGACGTCCCGCCCCAGGTCGTCGGTCCCGAACCGGTAGGTCGCTGACGGCGGCTCCAACCGGTCTGCCGGGTTGACGAACGTCGGGTCGAACGGGGCGATGACCGGGGCAAAAATCGCCACCAGCACCATCACCAGCAACAGCACCAGGCTCGCCGCGACGGCCGGATTCTCCAGCAGCAGCCGCACCCAGTAGTAGTTCGATGCCGGCGTGATGGCCGAGAGCCGCCACCGGCTCCGCCTCGCCGGAGCGACGCGGCCGGCCGGCCCGATTGCCTCACTCAGCGCCATAGCGGATTCTCGGGTCGATGAACACGTACAGGATATCGACCAGCAGCATCACCAGCACTTCGATCGCCGCCACCGTCATCACCGCGCCCTGCACCACCGCGATGTCGCGGCGGACCACGCTGTTCACCAGCAGCCGCCCCATCCCCGGGATGTTGAAGACCTGCTCGATCACCACCACCCCGCCCAGCATCCCCGCGAACGAAATCCCGATGATGGTCAGCACCGGAATCAACGCGTTGCGGAACGCGTGAACCACAACCACTCGCCGCTCCGCCAACCCTTTGGAATACGCGGTCCGCACGTAATCCTCGTTCAGCACGTCGAGCATCGTCGAACGCACCAACCGCGCCAGCAACCCCGCCGCGGCGAACCCCAGCGTGATGGTCGGCAAAATCATGTACTTGAAATGCTCGACCGGATCATCCCGGATGTTCACATAGCCGCCGGACGGCAACCACCCCAGGACGACCGCGAAGAGCAGAATCAGCAGGATGCCGAAGAAGAAACTCGGGATCGCCACCCCGCTGATGGAAACGACCATCAGCATCCGATCCAGCAGCGAATTAGCCCGCACCGCGGCGATCACCCCGGCGGGGATGGCGACGATGAGGGAGAACATCAGCGCGTAGAGCGCCAGCAAGCCGGTCGGCTCGGCGCGGTCCTTCAGCGCCTCGATGACCGGCTTGCCGATGAAGAGCGAATCGCCGAAATCGAGTCGCAGCGCGTTGGTGAACCAGACGGTGAATTGCGTCCAGACCGGCTCGTTGAGCCCCAGCCGCTCGCGCAACGCCTCTTTCTGTTCCGGCGTCGCGTCCGGGCCCAGCATGACCGCGGCGGGATCCCCGGGCGTGAGGTGCATCAGGGTAAAGACGATGACGCCCACGATCAGCAGCACCGGAATCAGCAGCAGCAATCGGCGGATGATGTACGAAACCACAGGCGATCTCCGCTAGGCCCGCCCTCAACACAGAGTTCCCCGGATGCCGTTTTCCCCTCTCCCATCGCAATGGGAGAGGGGTCAGGGGTGAGGACTCTATCCCTCTTCGAGCCAGCAGTTCGCGAATTCAGGCTCGATCTCGAAATGCGTGCGGCCGATAAGCCCCTGCACATTCGACGTCAGCGCGGCGACGCCGTAGTTGTTGACGAGCTTGATCATCGGCGCCTCCTCATACCACAGCCGTTGCAGATCCTCGAGCGCCGCATAGCGCGCCTCGAAATCGGACTCGGTCTGCAACCGCGCAATCGCGTCGTTCTTGCCGTCCGTGCACCACTTGCCGTCCACCGTGCAGCTCACGAAGCGGTCAACCAGGACCGGATCGGGCCGGAACACGATGGCATTCGTGGTCAGATCCCAGCGCTCGTCGTCTTCCAGGTTCTCCTCCAGCGTCGCCTCGTCGCTCACCTCGAGCTCCGTCGTGAATCCGGCCGTCTCGAGCTGCTGCTGGGCCACGACCGCGGCGTTGTAGTCGCCAAGGTCCTCCTGGGTGCACAGGATACGAACGGGCGTGCCGTCGTAGCCCGCTTCCTCCAGCAATTGAGCTGCCTTCTCGGGATTGTTCTGATTGTAGAGCTCCGCGGAAACATCCGAGTGCCAGACCGTTTGCGGCAGCATGATGCCGGGTCCGGGTTCGAAGTACCCCTCGCCGTGGGTGGCCTGACCACTGGATACGACCTCGATCGCCGCTTGCACCGCCTGCCGCAGCGTCTGATTGGTGAAGAGCCCGCCAGCCGTATTCAGGATGATGATGCCGTAACTGCGGGGCGGCAGGATCTCGATCGTCACCCCGGGAGAATCTTGCAATACCGCGATCTGGTCGGGAATGATCTCCTCGAGATAGTTGTACTCACCCGCCTGCAGTCCGGCGACGCGAGCCGCCTCCTCCGGCACCGGGATGAACTCGATCTCGTCCAGGAACGCGGCCTTGGACCCCGCGTAGCCGCTCGGCGGACTGTCGACACCGACATACTCGTCGAAGCGATCGAGCAAGGTGAAGCGGTCGGCCTGAAACTCCACGAACTTGTACGGTCCCGTCCCGATGTACTGCTCGGGCGTCATCGGCTCGGACGCCGCGGCCTCCATGATCGCCGCCGGATGGATCGAGAGACCCGATTGCTGGCGCGCGAGCAGACTGGGCAATGCCACCAGCGGCTCCGTCAACCGGATCTCCACGGTGTAGGGATCGACCTCGACGACCTCATCCAGAAATGCCGAGATACCCTGACCGAGACTGGCCACCGGCGCCCAGCGATTGAACGAGGCGACCACATCCGTCGCCGTCATCTCATCGCCGTTGTGGAACGGGACGCCTTGCCGCAAGGTGATCGTGTTCGTCAGCCCATCCTCGCTGACCTCGATCCCCTCCGCCAGCATGGGTACGGTGTTGTATTCACCGTCGAAGGTGAACAGCGCCTCGAACATGTTCCAGTCGATGAGCCCGATGGTCCGCTGCGCCACGAAGTGGCCGTCGAGCGTCGCCGGCTGGCCGGTGGTCGCCACCCGCAGCCGCCCGCCGTAAATCCCTTCCGCCGCTGGCGTGCCTTCTTGCGCCAGCAACGGCCCGCTGAACCTCCCACCCATCGTCGATCCGGCGCTGACCCGAGACAGGGGACCCGCCGCCGCGAGCCCGGCCGCGCCGACCACACCCGCCCCGACCACTGCCCGCCGGTTCACGCGCCGTCCGAGCATGGAATGGGCTTTGGGGGACATGCGCGTTCCGCGCTGCTGGTTCCGCTGAATCATGCTCCTGCTCCTTTGCAGTCTCCGCCGGCTTCCGCGTCCGCGGTCCGGCTACCGTGGCATTGGTTCGCGGTTACTGATCCGTGCTCTGGCCTTCGGGATACGGCTCCTTTCGCTGTGTGGCGATCGCTCGCCATCGCCGAAACGAAGCGGACCATCTGTCGTAATTGAGAGCCTATGAGGCGCCCACCGCGCGCTGCTTTACCGCCATCTCCTCGTCGATCCCCCGCGGCCACTCCCGTCGTTGCGGGTCGCGCACGGAGACGGCCAGGGTGCCGACCCCCTCGATCGTCATCTCGACCTGATCCCCATCCTGCAGCGCGCCCAGCCCCTGGTGATTCGTGCCACACAGGATGACATCGCCAGGGACCAGCGTCATGACCGAGCTGATGAAGGCCAGGATTTCCGGGATGGCGTACTCCATGTCGCCGGTCGAATAATCCTGACGGGTTTCGCCGTTGACCGCCAGCGTCACGCGCAGATTCTGCGGATCGGCCACCTCATCGGTGGTCACGATGGCGGGACCAAGCGGCGTGAAGGTGTCGAACGACTTGCCGATGCGGCTGGGGCCGATGCGGCCCAGCCCCCGCGCCGAGACGTCGATGGCGCAGGTGTAGCCCACCAGCGCCTCGAGCGCGCGCTCGTCCGCCGGCAGGTCCTTTGCGCGCTGCCCGACGACAAGGGCCAGCTCGGCCTCATGGTGAAAAATGTCGGCTGGGTGGTTCGGCAGAACCACCGTCCCGTCCGGACCGAGCACCGAGTCGGGACTCTCCAGGAACATGTCCTGTGTCTGCCGCTCCCGGTCGGAACCCTCGCGGTAATTGCCGAACGCGGCGATCAGCTTCGGTGGTCGCGGCACCGGGGCCTGCAGCGCCGGCATCGCCTCCGGCGTCCCCTTCGCGGCCAGCTCCTCCACGCGCCCTCGCCGCTCCGCAAACGCGGCCAGCACGCGCGGCATGCGGTCGGCGGCCGTCCGGTAGCGAATGTCGTCGAAGGCGGTTGAAACATCGATCATGCGACCGTCGCGCTCGACTCCGAGCCGATCGTCTCGCGTCAATACCAGCCTCATGACCCCGATCTCCCGGCCGCTCCGGCCACCGGATGCTGGGCCGAGGCGATCACTCGCGCCCCCGCCTCGCGGTCGATGCCGCGCTGCCATTCCCGGTCGTGTTCGTCTCGCACCTTGACGGCGAACGACCCGATCCCGGAGACCGTGGTCACCACCTCGTCCCCGTCCTGCACCGAGCCGAGTCCCTGGTGGTTGGTGCCGCAACAGATGACGTCGCCCGGGCGCAGTGTCGTCACTGACGAGATGTACGTCATCAGCTCCGACACCGGACGTTCCATGTCGCTGGTCGAGTAATCCTGCCGCCGTTCGCCGTTGACGTCGACCGTGACGTACAGCGACTGTGGGTCGGGAATCTCGTCCTTGGTGACAATCCAGGGACCAAACAGGGCAAACGTGTCGAACGACTTGCCAAGAAAACTGTTGATCCCCTCGCGTCCCAGCCCGCGGGCCGAGATGTCGTCGAACGCGACGTAGCCGAAGACCGCGTCCATCGCTTCCTCAGGCGTGAGATCCTTCACCTCGCGCCCGATGACGACGGCCAACTCCCCCTCGTGGTGGAAGATGTTGGCCTGGTGCGGCGGCAGCACCACCGTGCCGCCGGGGCCGGTGATCCCCTCCGGCGATTTGAAGAACAGATCGAGGATTTGCAGCGGGCGGTCGGTGCCCTCCCGGTAGTTCCCCATCAGGCAGATGATCTTCGAGGGCCGGGTGAGCGGAGATTGCAGCTTCGCCTCGGCCACCGGCGTTCCCCCGCCGGACGCGACCCGGCGCTCCAGCTCCGGTCTCAACTGGTCGAAATGCGTGATCAGGTCCGGCAGCAGATCCTCCGGACCCAATGGATCGAACTGTTGCACGAGGTCCGTGGCATCGACGACGGTCTCGTCGTCCGCCACGACGCCGATCTTGCCGTCACCGTACGCGGCAATTCGCATCGCGCCTCCTTTTCCACCGCCTATTCGTAAAATCGCTCCAGTCCAGACCGTGGTTTTCGCATCTTCTGCAATCCGTGTCAACATGGACCGAACGCGCCATGCGCCCAAGCCGACCCGGGAGAGCCGGCGGCTGGGCAGCGCCGAACATGGCAGGCGGTGGTTTCCATCAACTGTCGAATTGACCCGCACAATACATGCCAGCGGCAATCAGCCCCCGGCTTTCGGGAAGCCGTGCTACTACTGTTGCGGTATCACCAAGGAGGTACGGATGATTGCCACCACCACTATCGGCCAGGACGAGTACGTCGTCGACAACCCGCGCTTGCGCTCGTTCATCACCGAGGTCCGGCGCATCCAGGGCGAACGCGACGGACCACGCGATATCCTCGCGGCGATTCGGCCCCACTTCGCCGACCTGCTCGCCGACAAGACCTGGCTACCGGAGCAATACCAGGAACCGGCCGAGGGGAGCGGCATGGGCTCCGGCATCGGCACCTGGCTCCTCTACCGCGCCGGCGACGGCGGTCTGGCCCTCTCCGCCCTGGTCGTCCCACCCGGCGCACAGACCCCCGTGCACGACCACCTCGCCTGGGGGCTGGTCGGGCTCTACCGCGGCACCCAGGACGAAGATGTCTTCACCCGCACCGACGACGGTTCGCACGAAGACGAGGCGTCATTGGAAGTGTTGGAGAGCCGGGCAATTCAACCTGGCGACTTCTACGAACTGCTCCCCGAAACGGACATCCACCGCGTGCGCACGACCTCGGACGTCACCTCGGTTTCGCTACACCTGCTCGGCATCGACAACGGCTGCATCTGGCGGCACCGCTTCCTGCCCGACGAGGGCAAGGTCGTGCCCTTCAAGAGTGGCTACGTCAACGTGCCGTGCGACGAGAGCGCCGAGGCCTAGTACGG
Source organism: uncultured Chloroflexia bacterium (assembly GCA_963762985.1). Taxonomy (GTDB): domain Bacteria; phylum Chloroflexota; class Chloroflexia; order Thermomicrobiales; family UBA6265; genus JACCXM01. The sequence goes on along the minus strand of CAVXMK010000011.1, from coordinate 156,808 downwards.
GATCCGGCTGAACGCCTCCGCAACCGCACTCACTACAACGGGTTTGTGCAGATTCCGTTGAGTTTGAGCGCCGAACAACAAGTGGCGTTGATGCGAGTCCCGCCGCTGACGTTGGCCCCCCGGGAGGCAGCCGCGAGGGGTGGACAAGCCTTCGAATCAATTGCGGCCGCCCGCGCAGGCCCCGCAGTCGCGCGTGCCCCCACAGCCGTCGTCAATGATGCCGCAGGCGGCTACCGGGCACGCCGTTTGCTCGCAGCACTCGTCCGGGTCGGTCCGCGTGTCGCAGACTTCGCCGGATGGGCAGCACAAATTGCCGCAACAGACATTGCCCCCGCAGTCCGCGGAGTTGCAGCACTCCCCGCACACGCCCGCGCAGCAGAGCGGCCTCGGTTGGGCGCATCCACCGCAGTCGCGTGTGCCGCCGCAGCCATCGTCGATGACGCCGCAGCCGTTCACCGGGCACGCCGCCGGCTCGCAGCACTCGTCAGGGTTCGTTCGCGTGTCGCAGGCGTCGCCCGCGGCGCAGCACACATGGTTGCAGCAGGCGTTCCCCCCGCAGTCGCCGGCATCGCAGCACTCGGCGACGCGGCAGCGCCCACCGATGCAGCACCGACCTTCCTCGCACGGGTGCTCGTCGTCGCAGGTTGGGCAGCACGCCGTCCCCTTGCCGCAGCCGCTGTTGTTGGAGCTTCCGTCCGGCATGGTCGTGCGGCAGAAGATCGCGGCGCCGAAGTTCGTCGAGCCGTTGATGGTCGCTCCGGTCAGATTCGCGTCGACCAGGCACGCCTTGTCGACGTTGGCCCCAGCGAGTTTGGCCCCAGACGCGTCGGCCCGGGCCAGGTTGGCCCCGCCGAGGTTTGCGCCCTTGAGGTTCCTGCCCTTCAGTGTCGCCGAATCGCTGTAGTCGCAGTTGCCCAGGTTCTTGCCCGGCCCCGGGGCGCAGTTCGTGCCGCCAAAGCAGACGGCCTCCGCCCGCACCCGGCCTCGGGCTTTGCGCTTGCCGCCGCGGCCCCGGCGCTTGCGGGCCGCGGCGAGCCCGGTCTCTAGCGCGCCGATGCCGAGCAAGGCGCCGATGGCGGCGCGGCGCGACGCGGCGCCGCCGAGCAAACGCGCGATGCGGTCGAAGGCGTCGTGGTCCATGCCGTTCCTCCACCCGTGGGGCCCGACCCTCGGCGTGGATTCCGCTCCGCCCGGGCCGGGACGCAGCCATGTTCGGGCCGCACAACCCGCACTGTACACGGTTGGCGGAACATTGCAACCCCCGACCCACGCGTTTCCGGGAGCGCCCGGCGGGTTCGGTCAGCGCTAGGGCGGCGGTGGGATGCCGAGCAGCAAGCGTGCGTGGCGGTACGAGTGCAGGCAGCCTTCGCCGCTCAGGCGCAACGACACCTCGGTCTCGCCCGGGGCGTGCTCGTCAAGGTGCGTTCCAGCCCGTAGACGCGTTCGCGCATGAAGAGCGGCAGCATTTCGGCGCTGAGTTCGTGGCGCGGGATTGGTTCTTGCAAACCTGCCATCGTCGATTTGTCCGCCGCGCTAAGGATCCAGACCAAGGACCGCGAATCCGTCGTCCCGCGGCGCGTAGCCGAACAGATCGCGCGTGTGCTTCAGATCGAACCGCTTCCGCGCGTTGTTCGAAATCCCGGCGACCACCGCATACGGGATGCCCTCTGTCTCGATGCAGCGCACCAGCAGATCGTTCAGATCGCGCGGACTGACGTACGCCATCGCCGCCGTGGCGTCGCCCTCCTCGTGGAACCACGGCGCGTCGTACGCCCCGATGCGGATGGCGATCCCGGAGAGCCCCTGGGCGGAGTAGGTCGCGGCGACCGCTTCTCCAAACGCTTTGCTGGCCCCGTAGAGATTGCTGGGGCGGGGCGGCGCGTTGTCCGGAATCGGCTCCTCGTTCAGCAGGCCGCCGACGGCATGCACGCTGCTGGCGAAGACCACGCGGCGACACCCGGCTTCGCTGGCAGCGCGGAAAACGTTGACCACGCCCTGGATGTTGTTCGCCAGCAGCGACCCTTCCCACTCCGCCTCTGGCGAGGGATCGGCGGCGAGGTGCACCACGGTGTCGATCCCCGCGCACGCCGCCGCGCAAGCCGCCGCATCCGCGACATCGAGTCGGACAACTTCGTGTCCCTCGTCCGGGGTCTCTGCCAACCCGCCGGTGTTCAGGTCGGCCAGACGAAACCGGAATCGGTCCCCGTGCGCCTCCCGAAACGCGCTCCCAATGCGCCCGGCCGCGCCGGTAAGCAAAACGAATCGACGGTCCAATACGCTCTCACCTTGGGCGTTCCACTCGATGGGCGTGGAAATGGTCCAGCGCCCTTCAGGATGCTTCCGGAATGGGGCAGCCTGGTCCTTTGAGGGCCAGGCGGGGCGGCAGCGTGGTTCCTGACCTTAGACGCGCACCCCGATCAATCCTCGCCCAGGTACGCCTTGCGCACCATGTCGTTGCCCAGCAGTTCCTTGGCGGTGCCGGTCAGCACGATGTTGCCGGTCTGAATCACGTAGCCGCGGTTGGCCACTGCCAGCGCCTTCAGCGCGTTCTGCTCCACCAGCAGCACCGTCATCCCCAGCGCGTTGATGTCCCGGATGATGTCGAAGATGGCGTCGATCAGAATCGGCGACAGCCCCAGCGACGGCTCGTCCAGGAGCAACACGGAGGGTTTCGCCATCAGGGCGCGGCCGATGGCCAGCATCTGCTGCTCGCCGCCGGACATCGTCCCGGCCTTCTGCCCGATCCGCTCCTTCAGCCGCGGAAAGAGGGCGAAAACACGCTCCACATCGGCGGGATCGGGCTTGCCGTGGCTGTACGCGCCGAGTTCCAGGTTCTCCATCACCGTCATGCGGTTGAAGATGCGCCGCCCCTCGGGCGACTGCGCGATCCCCAGCCCCGCCACGACGTGCGCCGGCTTGTTGCTGATCAATTCCCCGTTGAGGGTAATGGTTCCTGTGCGCGGCCGGAGCAGGCCCGAGATTGTCTTCAACGTCGTCGACTTGCCCGCCCCGTTGGACCCGATCAGGGTGACGATCTCACCCTGGTCGACGTGCAGGGTGACGTTCTTGAGCGCCTGGATGTTACCGTAGTAGGCGCTGATGTCCTGGACTTCGAGCATGGCTGGCATGGCTTATCGCGCTCGCTTTGTGGCCGAACGCGGCTCGTCGCCGGCGGCGTCATCGCTCACAGGAGGTACGACGACCGTCGGCTCCTCCCCGGCCGCTTCCTCGGCCTCCGCCAGCTCCCCGGCCCCCGTGCCCAGGTAAGCCTCGATGACGCGCGGATCGCGCTGGACCTGGCCCGGTGAGCCCTCCGAGATCTTTTCCCCGTGGTCGAGCACCGACACCTGATCGGAAATGCCCATCACCACCTTCATGTCGTGCTCGATGAGGAGGATGGTCAGGTCCAGATCGCGGCGCAAGCGGTCGATGAAGCGCGTCAGTTGCGCCGTTTCCTGCGGGTTCATGCCGGCCGTCGGCTCGTCGAGCAGGAGCAACTTCGGCTGGCTGGCCAGCGCTCGCGCGATCTCCAGCCGCCGCTGGTCGCCGTAGGCCAGGTTCTTGGCCGTCACCGGCCCCTGCCCGCGTAGCCCGACGTAGGCGAGCAACTCCTGCCCCCGCTGGCGGGCCTCCCGCTCTTCTCGGGTGACCGAGGCCAGGCGCAAAGCCGCTCCCAGCGGCGTCGACGTGAGCCGGGTGTGCATACCAATGAGCACGTTCTCCAGCGCCGTCATGTTGGCGAAGAGCCGGATGTTCTGGAACGTGCGCGAGATACCGCGCTTGGTGACCTGGTCTGGCCGCAGCGAGCGCCCCGCGCTGGCGATGCGCTGCCCCTCGAAAACGATCTCCCCCTCGGTCGGTTCGTAGATGCCGGCGATCATGTTGAAGAACGTCGTCTTGCCCGCCCCATTCGGTCCGATCAGCCCGGCGATGGCCCCACGGGGGACGATCAGGTCAACCGTGTCGACCGCCACCAGTCCGCCGAATCGCTTGGTGATCCCGCGCGCTTCCAGGACGTTCCCGTTGTGGGCTGCTTGCTCGATGGGCTTGGTCATCGCGGTCGGCGTGCTCACGCCCGCTCTCCCAGCGCCGGCTCGTTCTCGCCGCGCACGTCGTAGAGCTGCTGATTCTCGGCCGTGGTGATGTCTGCGCTTTCCGGTTGCATCTCGGCCGCCCGCTGCTTACTCGGGAAGAGACCGCCCGGCCGCAGCAGCATCAGCAGCACCAGCGCCAGACCGAAGATCAGGAATCGGTCCTGCGTCACGTTGTGCTCCTGGAGAAAGACGATCCCGGTCTGGTCGCCAATCCAGTGCACGACTTTGTTCAGCTCTTCGGCCAGAATCCGGTCGAAACTCTGGATGAGCAGGCTGCCGGCGATGACCCCGTAGATATTGCCCAGACCACCCAGGATGACCATGCAGAGCAGAATGACCGAAACCGAGAATTCGAACTGGTCGGGATAGACCACCGTCAGGTAGCCGGCGTAGATGGCCCCCGCGAACCCGGAGAAGGATGCCCCCAGGGCGAAGGCCCACAACTTGGTGCGGACCAGGTTGACCCCCATGCTCGAGGCCGCGATCTCGTCCTCGCGGATCGCCTGCCAGGAACGGCCCAGCCGGGAGTCGTATAACCGGTTGATCAGGAAGACCGAGAAGACCATGACGGCCAGGATCAGCCAGTACCAGTTCTCCTGGTCCGTCGTGGAAAACGCGATCTCGCGCCCCCCCGGAAGGACAATGGTCGGGGGAACGGCAATCTGGCTAAGACCGCTGGGGCCGCCGGTCAGGTTGCGGCGTTGACGAAGAAGTTGGGGACGATTTCGCCGAACCCGAGCGTCACGATCGCCAGGTAGTCGCCGCGGAGCCGCAACGTCGGCGCCCCGAGCAGCACCCCGAACAGTGCGGCGATGATCCACGAGACCGCCATCGCCGGCCAGAAATTCTGCAGGAACGGGGGCACCCAGCCGTTCATGACGAAGACGCTGTTGGGCGATGTCATGAAGGCGTTGGCATAGGCTCCGATGATGAAGAACGCGGCATAGCCCAGATCGAGCAACCCCGCGTACCCGACCACGACGTTCAACCCCATGGCCAGGATGACGAATACGAGAATCGCGATCCACGCGCCCATCCGATTGATGCCAAGCGCCTGGTCGATGAACGGGTAGACGATGGCGAAGACCAGCGCCAACCCCAGCCACAGCCGGCGGCGCTGCGCGGACTCCCGTTCCTGGAGTTCCTCAGCGGCGGCGGCGATAGCCAGTTGGGACATCGTCGTCCTCCTAGACCTTGTCCGGCGTCTCTTCGCCCAGGAGCCCGCTGGGCCGGAAGACGAGGACAAGGATGAGCAACCCGAAGATCAGCGTGGTGGTCCATTGGGGTCCCCAGGCAGGGACGTAGAGCTTGACGAACCCATCGCTGAACGACCATGCGAGCCCGATCAGAAAGCCGCCGACGACGGCTCCGGTCAAGTTGCCGATCCCGCCCAACACCGCCGCCGTGAAGGCGAACAGCCCGTAGCGGAACCCCATCTGGAAGCGGGCATTGTCGTTGTAGTAGAGCGCGATCATCCCGGCCGCGCCGGCCAGGGCCCCGCCCAGCAGGAACGCCACCCCGATCGTCCAGTTGATGTTGATCCCCATCAGGCTGGCCGCTTCCCGGTCCTGAGCCGTCGCCCGCATCGCGGTACCGACGCGGGTCTTGTAGACGAACCAGCTCAACCCGATCAGCAGCGGAACTGTCACGCCGATGACGAACAGATCGAGCACCCGGAAGCGCACCGGCGTGTCCAGACCGAACCATTCCGTCAGGATGTTCAGGCTGCGGATATTCGAGAGGGATGATTTCTGGCGGGCGAAACGGGTTGGATCCCATCCAGTAGATGCCGATGCCCTGCAGAATGAAGCTGAACCCGATAGCGGCGATCAGCGCGGCCAGGCGCGGCGCATTGCGCAACCGCTGGTAGCCGACCCTGTCGATACCGAAATTGATCCCGGCGCTGAAAATATCGACCCGATCAGGGCCACCAGCAGGATGCCGACAATGACCGCTCCCCCGGATTCGTCGGCGCGCCGGACAACGCGATCAAGTGGCCGCAAAAAACGCGCCCATCATGAAGACCTCGCCGTGGGCGAAGTTGATCAATTCGATAATGCCGTAAACGAGCGTGTACCCCAGCGCGATGAGGGCAATCAGCGACCCGGTCGCCAGCCCGATGATTGTGTATTGCAGGAAAAGATTGACGTTGAAATCCATGGCTTACCCCGGCTCAACCGCCACGCGGCGGAGATCCTGGAATGTGGGAAATCGGATGCGCGTCGGGAACGAACGGCAATGGGACGCCGACGCGGACATGCGGCGAGCGGGCCGGTGAACCCGGCCCGCTCGTCATGATGGGCGCGCTACTCGATCGCGCCGATGTTCTCCTGCCAGGTGATCACGCCGTCCTGAACCACGTTCAGGCTGATCGTCAGGGAGTCGGTGTCGCCAGTGTCGGTGAAGCTCCAGGTGCCCAGCAACCCGACGAACCCCTCGGTCGCGAACATGGCGTCGAGGATGGCCGCCCGGTCCTTATCGCCGACCTGGTCGATGCCTTGCAGCGTCACGACGGCGGCCTCGAAGGCGTACGCGGAATAGGCGTCGGGCTCGTGACCGACGCGTTCGACCATCTGCTCGCGCCAGGTGGCCCCGGGCCCGGTCAGTTCGCTCGCCGGCAGTCCGCCGAAGGTGATGTACGCGCCCTCGGCCGCGCTGCCGGCGGCGTCGACGAATGCCTGATTGATGAGCCCGTCCGGGCCGAGGAAGGCGACCTGGTCGACCGGCATCACCGAGCGCATGTCCACCAGCAGCTTGCTGGCGTTGAGGTTGACGATCGCGCCGAGATAGACCAGATCCGGATCCGTCGCGCTGATACCGGTCATCACCGCCTCGTACGATGGCGCTTCGGGGTCGAATGCATCGAATCCAAGCACCTCGCCGCCCAGATCGGCAAACGTCCGCTCGAAGACCGCGGCCACGCCCTTGCCGTAAAGCTGGTTGTCGTGAAGCACGTAGGCGCGCCGCGCGCCCAGGACGTCGTAAGCCCAGTTCGCCGCCGCCGAACCCTGGACGTCGTCCGCCGGCACCACGCGCATGTAGTTGCGGATGCCAGTCGGGTAGTACTCCTCCGGCTGGCCCGGATCGTTGAACTCGTAGTCCTTGGTCAGGGCAGGCGCCGTGTTGGCCGGGGAGATCATCGGCATCGGGCCCGGCTCGGCCTGGTTCAGGATCGGGATGGCCACCGCCGCCGCGCCCGAGTTGTACGTCGCGATGTACACCATCGCATCGGGGTCGTTGACGACCATCGTCGCGTTCTCGGCTTCCTTGGCGGCGTCCCAGGAACCCTGGTTGGCGGCGATGCCGTCATCGAGCGCCTGGTAATTGATGGCGTAGCCGCCCGCGGCGTTGCCGTAGACCTCGAGCGCGACTTCGACGGCGGCCACCGAGTCGCCGCCGATCTGCTCCGAGGCGCCGGTCATCGGCCAGGAAGAGTAGATGTTGATCGTCCCCTTGTCGGTCGACGTATCGTGGGCAATGCCCGGCACACCAAGCGTCTCCGGGCTCAACTCACCGCCGGCAGCCGGCGTCCCATCCTGCGCCGCGGCGCCCTCCACGCGCAGCAGGGCACCGCCAATGGCGCTGACCGACACGCCGAGCGCGACCGCGCGCACCAGAAAATTGCGCCGATCGATCGAACCGTCCTGAAGCTGCTTGATCAACGTCTCGAAGCGGGAATCCATTCGCGAATCCTCCGTGTCTTTCGCCGGCAGCGTCGCCGGCCGTCACGCGTGCGTCCGCACCGCGGGCGGTGCGCGCCCTCATGCGTCTGGGCAGACGCACACCAAAGCACGCGCTGCCCGGCCCCACCATGGGACCTCATGTCGAACGTGGCAGGAGCATATATGAAAAGACGGCAAGACGGCAAGACGGCAAGACGGCGAGTACGGGATAGTGTCGGCTCCGATATCCGAAAGTACCGTCTCGGTTCTCGACTTGCCGTCTGGCCGTCTCGTCGTCTTGCCGTCTCCGTCAGTATGCCGGCACGTACTCCGGATCCACCGGCCGGATGCCGCCCTCGGGCGGGGCATAGCCGCGGTTGGCCAGCTCGGCGACGACCGCTTCGATCACGTCGTCCGGCGTGGAGGCCCCGGCCGTGACACCGACGACGGTCGCGTCGGCCAGCCAGCCAGCCTCGATTTCTTCTGGCCGCTCGATGTGGAACGACGGCACGCCCAGCGCGTTGCCGACCTCGGCCAGACGAGCGGTGTTGGAGCTCTTGCGCCCACCGATGGCCAGGATCAGGTCCACCTGATCCTGCTCGACCAGGCGCTTCAGGGCATTTTGCCGTTCCGAGGTCGGTTCGCAGATGGTGTTGCAGAGGCGGAACTCGCCTCCCTCCGGCATCACCATCGCCTGCAGGCTCTGAGCAAAGGCCATCAGCTCGTCGACGTTCTTGGTCGTCTGGGAGACCACCGCCACCTTGCGCGGAGGCGTCGAGACTCCGTCACCGCTGGCGCCGCGCGGAGCGTTCCAGGGCAGATCCGCCACCTTCTTGGCCGCCACCGACTTCGAGGTGCCGGCCCAGCCGAGCACGCTGCGCACCTCCGGGTGGTACGCATCGCCATAGACCACCAGGAAATACCCCTGGCGGACCAGTTTTTGGGCCAGACGTTGCACCTTGGTCACCAGTGGGCAGGTCGTGTCGATCAGCTCGAGTCCGGCGCCCGCGGCTTCGCCCGCGAGGTGCGGCCCCATGCCGTGTGCTGTGATCGCCACCCGCCGGAACCCCCGTTCCGCGGCCTCCGCCACCGACGTCGCGCCCTGCACGCCGCGGGCGCGCAGGCGCTGCACCACCTGTGGATTGTGGATCACATCGCCGATGGGGGCGATCGGCCCGGCGCTGTCTGCCGCCGCTTCGACGATCTCGAGGGCCCGGCGAACACCCCAGCAATAACCCAGCTCGCGGGCGACCACCACGCGTTTGGCAGGCGTCGGCCCCGGGGTGGCATCGATGTGGTTCGCGCTGGAAGGGTGCGTTGTAGCGACTGGCACGAGTTCATTCCTTACGTCGGTTCTCGTGGCCGCGATGCCTGTCTGGCAACGCCCGCGGCCAAAGGAAAGTATAGTCTCCCCACTGGCGCGATCCGTAGCGCGAGCGGCCCGGCGCTCCCGCGGCAGTCGAGCTCGCCGGCCGGGGATGGATGCTGGCATCAGAGGAATCCGCGACGACCCGCGCCCCGCGGCAGGGACGAGCGTTGTGATGCCAGGCTGAAGGTAGGAGCAGGGGATCATGCGACGGGCAGGCGATGCGGGGAAACTGCCATCCGGAACAGCGCGGGGCGTCGCCGTGCTTCTCGGCGCGGCGCTGTCGGTGGCGCTCCTGGCGCCGGCGGCCGAGCGCGTCGCGGCGCAGGACTTGCCGACCCAGCCTCCCTCTCCCGCCGCCGTCGAACCAACCCCCGTTCCCGCCGAGCCCACACCTGAGGCGCAGGTCGCGGCTGGTCCGGCAGAGTTCACCGCCGGTGCTCCCCACGTTCATACCGTTGCCCAGGGGCTGATTGGCGTCGAAGGCCCACTCGTCTGGCGCGTGCGCGAGTTGGGCCTGAGCGCCACGGGCGCGCCCGAAACCGCGGCCTCGTCGTTCACCCTGCAGCGCACCGGCGCCTCCATCACGCGCAACGAGTTGACCAGCCGCCGCACCCGCCTGGAAGCGGGCGAAGCCTTCTTCATGTCGTCGGGCGATCCGTTCTTGCGCTACGCCGTCGGGTCCGACCCCAGCATCATCTGGGTGGTGGAGCTAGTCCCCGCCGAGGCCGCGGCGCCAGGCACGCCAACGAACGGCACCGTGTTGCTCACGAGCGACGCGATCAACGATTACCCACGGGGCACCTTCGACCTGGAGATGCAGCGCGGCATCCTGCTGCCCGGAGAGGTTTCGGAGTTGCCGCCGCACACCGGCCCGGCGCTGGTCATGGTCACCTCCGGGCGGGTGCAGGCCTCCGCCGAGGGCGGCCAACCGGCACCCATCAGCGCCGGCAGCGGCCGGCTCGTCACCGGCGGCCTGACCTTGCGTAACGGCGACACGCAGCCCGCCGCCTTCGTCGTGGGCTCATTGGGCGAACCGGTCGACGGCGCCGAGCAACCCGCCGCCGCGCAAGCCGTCGCGACCGCCGTGCCGGGCCAGGCAGTCCCAACCGTCCTCCTGCCGCCCGTGGACGCCGCGCCGACAGCCGTCCCGCCGACGTCGGTCCCCGTTCCCGTGGAGGAACCGACACCTGTGCCACCCACCGCCGTCCCATCCTCGGCCAGTGGCGATATCGACAGCGACGGCCTGAGCGACGTGGACGAGGCCGCCTACGGCTCCGATCCACTCAACCGCGACTACGACGCGGACGGCATCATCGATGGCGAAGAAGTCTACGTCTACGGCACGGACCCCCTCAACAATGACTCCGATGGCGACGGTCTGCTCGACGGCGAAGAGGCCTTCCAGCACGGCACAGGCCCGTTGAGCACCGACGCGGACGGCGATGGGCTGGGCGACGCCGACGAAATCTTCGTCTACGGCACCGCCCCCGGCGCCTTCGACACCGACGGCGACGGCATCGGCGACGGCGAAGAAGTCTTCAATCTCGGCACCAACCCGCTCGATCCCGCCAGCGGGCCATAGACGGCGCGTTGAGCTATCAGATATCTCGTCGATGCAACGGGCGAATACTCGCCGAAATTCGCTGACCAAGAGCTGATAGTTGATAGCTGAAAGCCATTCACCGGAGGACGCCAGTGGTTCAATCCGTGCGCGTTGCACTAATTGGAGCGGGGCGAATCGGACAGCGCCATGCGGCGACCCTGGCCCAGGAGATCCCAAACGCCGAGCTGGCGCTCATCGCCGACGTCCACGGCCCATCCGCCGAGACGCTGGCGGCGAAGGTGCGCTGCGATCATTGGTCGAACGATCCCGACGATGCCCTCTCGGATGCTTCCATCGACGCCATCGTCATCGCCTCGTCCACCGACAGCCACGCACCCATCATCATCGGTGCCGCCGAGGCGGGCAAGCACATCTTCTGCGAGAAACCGATCGCGCTCGACCTGGAGGCGACCGATCGCGCGCTCGCCGCGGTCGAGCAAGCCGGCGTGCGCTTGCAGATGGGGTTTCAGCGCCACTTCGACAAGGCATACGCCAAGGCTAAGGATCTGATCGACGCCGAGGCGCTGGGGCGAATCGAAGCGATTCGCGACACGATGCGCGACCCATCGCCGGCTCCCCGCGCCTACCTGGAAACCTCAGGCGGTCTCTTCCGCGACATGACGATCCACAACTTCGACTGCGTGCGCTGGCTGATGGGCGAGGAAGTCTCCGAGTTGTTCGCCATGGGCAGCGCCATCGTCTCACCCGTGATCCGGGAGTTGGGCGACATCGACACCAGCGTCGTCTCGCTCCGTTTCGCCAATGACAGCCTCGGCGTCATCGATAACAGCCGCCGCTCCGGATTCGGCTACGACGTACGCACCGAGGTTTTCGGCAGCGAGGGCGCGCTCATGATCGGTTACGCCCGCGACACGCCCATGCTTCGCCTGGACGCCAACGGCATCCACAGCGATCACATCCACTGGTTCCTGGAGCGCTTCGACCAGGCCTACATCGACGAGCTGAAAGCGTTTATCAACGGCATCGTGGACGGCACGCCGCCGCCGGTCGACGGCAACGATGCCCGCGCCGCGATGGTCCTGGCTTACGCCGCTGAGGCATCGCGCCGCGAGAACGCGCCTGTGTCACCGTCGCGGTTCGCCCGCGCTTGATGCGGCGCGCCAAGCATGTGTCATTCTGAGCCCGCAGGGCGAAGAATCTCGGTGCCTGCAAACGCGTGCACCCTTGGGCCGAGATGCTTCGCTTCGCTCAGCATGACACGATTTCCGCGCACTGCTCGTGCGCCAGAATCGCGCATTGTGAAGGAGGAAACCCCGCATGGCCATTACGGTTGCTCCCGGAGAATTACTCCTGAAGTCGGTTGATCTGAAGGACCGTTCCGGCGTCCTGATCGATGTGGACGTGGCGCGGGCAGGGTGGGAATTCACCGGTCTGACCGTCGTCAAGCTGGCCGCGGGCGAGCTGTGGTCGCGGGAGACTGGACCAGACGAGGTCGCGTTGGTGCCGCTGGGTGGGCGCTGCGCCGTCGTTTCTGACGGCCAGACGTGGACCATCGGCGAGCGGGCCAACCCGTTCGCCGGTCAGCCGTGGGCGGTCTACCTCCCGCGCGACAGCCAGTTCGAGGTGACAGCCGAAACCGGCCTGGAGCTCGCCGTCTGCGCCGCCCGTGCCGACCGCAAGATGACGCCCAAGCTCATTACGCCTGACGACGTGAAGGTGGAAATCCGCGGCGCGGGCAACGCGGCGCGCCAGATCAACCACATCATCGAACCATCGTTCGAGGCCGACCGCCTGCTGGTGGTGGAGGTCTTTACCCCCAGCGGCAACTGGTCCTCATATCCGCCCCACAAACACGATATTCACGACATGCCACGCGAAGCCGATCTGGAAGAGATCTACTACTATCGCATCGACCCGCCGGACGGCTTCGCTCTGCAACGCCTCTACACCGCCGATGGCCAGACCGACGCCGCCTACGTCATCCACGACGGCGACCTGCTCCTGGTGCCCGAGGGCTACCACGCCTTCGCCGTGGCTCAGGGCTACACCGGCTACTACCTCAACGTCCTGGCCGGCGACGAACCGGTGCGCACCATGCAGCCCAGCGACGACCCGGCCTACGCCTGGGTCCGCACCACCTGGAGCGACGACCTCAACGAAGGTCTGTCGTCGTGGCGTGATATCGCCGAGCGGGTGAACGGCCCGGCGGGCAGATTACCGGGTTGAAGCGTGCGCCATTTGGTACGGCGACTGCCGGAAAATGTGGATAAGGAGAATCAGATGGGCGAGCTTGTACCCTCTGAGAGAGTGTCTGAAAAGCGGTTGGCCGCCTCGACGTGATCTGACCGATGCCCAGTGACGGCGGCTGGAGCCACTGATTCCGGCCGCGACGCCGGGCTGGCCACCGCGCAGCGCCGACCTGCGGGAGATCGTCAACACGATCCTCTATGTCGCCCGGAATGGGGTGATCTGGCGCGCCCTGCCGCACCGTCGACCACGACTTCCGGGCCCGGCGGCGGAATGGGACGTGGGAGCAGATTCACGATGCGCTGCGCGGTCCGGTGCGCCCCCAGGCTGGGCATGAAGCCAGTTCCAGCGCCGCGAACATCGACAGCCAGTCAGTTCAAAACTTGCCCATCGGGCGGGATCCGTGACGTGCCACCCCGTGGCCGTGCGCATCGCGGTGGCTGGCGGACCTTGTCACTATTCGAGTATTCGAGTATTCGAGTATACGTAATGGACAAGTTGCTGAAAATTTACCCCGCTCTCGTCCGCAGGGGTTGACTCTGGCGCGGCGAAGGGTTCGCCGCGCGCGTGGTGACCGTAGGTACCGTCGTCATTTGGAGGATCGTGTCATGGACCGTGAGCACTTTGATGCACTGGCTCGTCTCGTCTCTTCTCGACAATCGCGGCGGGGGGCGCTCGCCGCCCTCGTCGGGGCGGCGCTGCTCGGCCACCATCCTGACGCAGACGCGGCCAGGCGCCGCCCGCGCCGCCGCAAGGGGCGCAAGGGACGGCCCGGCAACGGCGACGACGACAACGGTTCGGTCGACTGCTACCCGGGGACGAACTGCATCCCCGGCAACGGCCACACCAACGGCGGCTGCGACTTCTCGTTTTCCACCGTCTTCCGCCACCTCGACGCCCGGGGCTCGATCCTCTCCGGCGCCAACTTCACCGGCGCTGACGCCTCGGGGGCCGACTTCGGCAGTGCCGTGCTCAGCGACGCCTGCTTCGTCGACGCCAACCTGCTCGATGCCAACATCACCAACAGCACGGTGCTGGGCGACGCCATCTTCTGCAACACGGTCATGCCCGACGGTTCGATCAACGACACCGGGTGCGACCGCGGCACGGACTGCTGCCCCACCACGTGCCAAGGGGAGAACTGCCCGCCCGGCGGGGGGACCTGTGTACCACTCAATACTACCTGCAGCCCCTTCGGCATTGTATGCTGCACCGGCTCAAATTGCGCTACCTTAGAGGGGGGGATCGTCGGCGTCTGCGCCCCCATCAAGAGTTGCACCAGCAACGCGGACTGCCACTCCCAATTCCCTGGCCAGGATGTGGTCTGTGACCTTGGCTCCACACTAGGCTGCTTAAATAATCCGCTCGAGCATTGTTGCTCTCGCCAGAGCTGCAATGGTAACGGGGACTGCGCGAACAGCAAGCTCTGCTGTAATGAGGTTTGCTGCGCTCCCGGCCAGAGTTGCGTCCCCGTCTTTGGTTGCTCCGGCTCCGTATGAGAGCCCGTATGAAGGGGATAGGCGGGCGCGGGTAACCACGATCGCCGATGCGAGATCGTTGACGCACTCCGCCAGGTCGCCCCGTTGCGCGCGACCTGGCGGGCCCCGCCGCCGCTTGGACAAAGACGACGAGGCGTAGCCGGCCACCGGCGAGGTGAGGATCCGCGTCGCCATGATTCCCTTGATGCACAAGCGCCTGAGGCACGGATGAGGGCTTTTCAGACACCCTCTAAAAGGGTGTTTATGAAGTCCCTCGCTTGGCCAGGCGGCGCAGCATGGTCGTGCCGACGGCCGCCCAGATCATGGCTTCGCTGGTCGTGGTCAGCGCTTCGTAGTCCTTGCTCAAGCGCCGATAACGCCCGATCCAGGCGAAGCTGCGCTCGACCACCCAGCGCCGCGGCAACACCGCGAACCCCTTGCTGCCGGGCGGCCGCGCCACCACCTCCAGCCGGTAGCCCAGCTCGGCCTCGGCCCAGGCCACCACGCCCGCTTGGTAGCCGCCGTCGACCCAGATTTTCGCCAGCGTCCGGCCCGCCGCCAGCGCCTTGCCGAGCACCAGCTTGGCCCCCGCGCGCTCCGAGACATCGGCCGCATGGACGACCAGTTCCGTCAGCAATCCCTCGGTGTCGACCAGGAAGTGGCGCTTGCGCCCGGTGGTCTTCTTCCCGGCATCGTAGCCGCGTGGCCCCCTTTTTCGGTCGTCTTGACCGTCTGGCTGTCCAGCACCGCCGCGCTCGGCTCCGCCCGCCGCCCCAGCGCCACCCGCAGATCGCGGCGCAGCGCCCCGGCGATCCGCTCCCAGGTGCCGTCAGCCTGCCAGCGCCGGAAGTAGGCGTAGACCGTCGGCCAAGGCGGGAACTCGTGCGGCAACAGCCGCCACGCCCCGCCGGAGCGCAGCAGGTAGCGCATCCCGTTGAGGACTTCGCGCGGATCGACGCGGCGGGGGCGACCACCTGGCTTGGCGGGCGGGATCAGCGGCTCCAGCACGCGCCACTCGTCATCGGTCAGGTCGGTCGGGTACGCTCGTCTCGGCATCACGCCATGCTACGCGCTCACCCCCTTTGTAAACACCCTCTGAGGTATCATCGCGGCTTCGGAACCAACCTGTCGTCCCGTGCCGAGCGGTGACGGCGCCCTCGGCATGGTGAGCGTTGTCGCGTCAGTGGCGCTCGGTCTCACCTTCAAAAGAAGGAGCCTCCCGGTGAAGCAAGCGGCAGTCCGCACAGCCTGCGTCGTCGCGTTGCTGGCAGCCTTCGCTCTGCCGTTATCGCCGGGAGTGGATGGGTCGGCATCCGAGATCGCCTGGCAGCCGTGCGCGACAACCGAGATGCCCACCCAGGAGTGCGGGACGCTCACCGTTCCGCTCGATTACGACGAGCCGGACGGCCCGACGATCTCCCTGGCCGTCGTTCGAGCGCCGGCGACCGATGAGGCGGACCGGATTGGATCCTTGATCATGAACCCGGGTGGTCCCGGCGGCTCAGGAGTCATGGCGTTGCCGCTCCTGTACGCCGCGCTTCCGACGCCGCTGGCCGCGCGGTTCGACGTCGTCTCGTTCGACCCTCGCGGCGTTGGCCAGAGCGCGCCAGTGCGCTGTTTCGACAGCATTGCCGAGCGGACCGCCTTCTTCGCGGCCATGCCGAGCGTGCCCATCGGCGCGGACGAGGTGGAGGCACGGCAGCGCGCCGCCGAGGATCTGGCCCGTCGCTGTGGCGAGCGCAATACCGAGATCTTGCCGCATCTGTCGACGGCCAACGTGGCGCGAGACATGGATCGCTTGCGGCAAGCGGTTGGCGACGATCAGCTGACCTACCTCGGGTCGTCGTACGGCACCTATCTCGGGGCCACGTATGCCAACCTCTTCCCGGACCGCATCCGGGCCATAGTGCTCGACGGTGTCATCGATCCGCCGTCCTATGCCAGTTTCGACCAGAGCGTCGGTGATGAGGCCGGCCCCGACACCACCTCGTTCCTGCGCATCGGCAGTCCTCAGGGATCGGCCGGCGCGCTCGATCAGTTCCTCCAGGATTGCGCCGCGGCCGGCCCTGATTCCTGCGCCTTCGCCGCCCCGAGCGCCGAGGAGACGCGCGGGAAATTCGATGACCTCATGGATCGCGTGCTCACGGAACCGGTGATCGCGTACGGCCCGGCCGGCACGCTGACGGTCACCTACTCCCTCGTCGTCGACACCGTGCGTGGCGCCCTTTATACGGCATCAGCCTGGTCGGACCTGGCCCAGGGACTGCAACGCCTCGAGGAGGGCGATGCCGTCGGTTTTCTGGAAGCAACCCACAGTTTGGGCGGGCCGCTACCGATGGAGTATCACAATACCGAGGAGGCGACCCCTGCCAGCAATTGCGTCGACGCCGACAGCCCACGCGATCCCGATGCGTTCCAGGAGATGGTCCAGCGTGCCGACGAGCGTACTCCGTACTTTGGCGCGGCTTGGGCGCACATCGCCCAGGCATGCGTCTTCTGGCCGGCGCAGGACGCCGATCGCTACACGGGGCCGTGGGACGCCGAGACCGGCGCGACGATCCTCTTGATCAGCCGCGTCCACGATCCGGCCACTCCGCATGCCAGTGCCATGGCGGCTGCCGAGACGCTGGCGAACGCACGGCTCTTGACCATCGAAGGATGGGGACACTCGTATTTCGAGGGTGGTCTGAGCACGTGCGCCAACGAGGTCATGGCCGCCTACCTGATCGACCTGGAATTGCCGGCGTCCGGCACGGTCTGCCCGGAAGACAGCCCGCCGTTTACCGAGCGCCTGAGCGACGAGACCGAAGAGGCAACTCCGGTTCCGTCGCGCGAGACGACTCCGTAGCCTGCGCCATTCCGCGTCCCGAAGGACGCCCGCAACCCGAACGATCCGCGCCGGAAACCGCGATGCCTCGCGCGGCTATCTGCACTCGCACACAGCACACTGGCCCGGGAAAGAATGGCGCATGGCGACGCGGATCAGGACCGCGCGCATCACCATGGCGCAGGCCGTGGTGGAGTTCCTGTCCAGGCAATACGTGGAGCTGGACGGCGCCGAGCCGCCGTTCGTCATCGCGGAGCGGGTCAATGGCTCAGCGAGGAGGTGGGTTCGCTTCTCCGATTGGCAAGGTCGGGCCAAGCAGAAGGAGTAGGGAGTCCGCGGACCACGCCATGGCCGGCAATGTTTGTGCCGACCTGAATGAGGCCAATTCCAAGTCGTCGTCGAAGCCGGGTCAGCGAGCCTGGCAATCCAGCGCCACCCCGATCGATCCGGGAGCGGAGGCGACGTTCGCTGAAGGTGCGCGATCTGGTTACGGATCTGGGCGTCAAGCTCCCAGGGGCTCCGAAACACGGTAGTAACTCCCCAATGTGGCGCCGCCGGTCGATCGTAATTGAGTTGCCTGAGCGGATCGTCAACGCTTACGGATTGGCGACGGCATCCTCCGCATCGAGGCGACGCAACGCTTCCTCGACTTCGATTTCTCCGCGCTCGACCGCTTCCAGGACGGCGCGGCGCGCGGCGTCGCCTTGCGCGGTTGATGGCGCCCCCGCCGATCTGGCATCGGCCATGGCGAGTTCGCCCTCGCCGCGCGGCCAGTCGGCTGGCACCGCCGGCGGCACGTCGTCCGCAAAGACTGCCGGGCTGGGAGCGGGTACGAACGCGCTCTCCGTTGCGGCAATCGCGGCGATGAGATCGCCGTTAACCGTCGTGATGTCGATGCGCGGCCCGCTATTGCCTGAACCCGATTGCCAACGCCGGCGGTCGGTCTTGCGAAACGGCGCGGTCACATGAGCATCGCCGGAGACGGTGTCGAAAGCGAGAGTCGCGGCCGGCTCTTCCCCTGCAGCGGCCGGTCGCCGCAGTGTCAGGCGGACGTCGCCGCTCGCGGTGTGGGCGCGGAAGGGACCGTCACCTATCAGCGTTGCGTCGATGTGGACGTCGCCATTGGCGGTCTGGATGTCGAATCCGTCGATCTGTGACGAGATGACGTGGACATCGCCGCTGGCGGCATGCGCGGTGAGACGCCCGCTCGCGTCATCGACGATCAAGCCGCCGCTTGCGGCCTGCAACGTGAGGGCACCGGTCGTGCGAATCGCGCGGAGGTCGCCGGACATCGTGTGGAGAGTGATCTCGCCGGTGAAGCCTTCGACATGAGCATCGCCCGACGCGGAGTGAATCTCGACCTGTCCGGTGATCGACCGGGGAACCTCGACGGCGATGTCGGGCCACGGGTGGTCGTCGGACCCCATGCGCACCTTGCCCGGCTTCGCCGAGAAGAACGGTCCGCCGCCGCGAAACGCCTTGGTGATCTGCCCAACGACGCTCTCCAGATCGAAGTCTCCGGAGACCCCGGCCCACCCAACGTCAAGGCGTGGGTGCGGGCGAACCACGATGCGGTTGCCGCGGGCATCGATGGTCAGCCCGGCTTCGTCGCCGCCCAGATCCTCCCAATGGCCGGGAGCGTCATACCCGATGAGTACGTCGGAGCGATCGACGGCACGGACTGCAACGTCGCCATTGGGGCTGTGAATGGTCAGCACGAGAGGCTGAGCGAGATCAACGGGGATCCGCTTCCCAGGACGAGTGTCCGCGTCAGCTTGATGGATCACGATTGCTCCTTCCGGCGGCGTTGAATCCCTGCCTGAGGGTCGCCAATACCGCGGCTGGCTTGCCGCCACCTATTCGACGATGATCTCGACCCGCTCGCCGCCGTCGTTGTCGATGTCGAGCAGCGATCCACGAAAACCCGCGGTGACGGCTTCTCGGATCGCCTCCACCTTCGGGAGGTACTCCGGCACAAATTGGCCGGCGATGTCCAGCCCGGACTTGATCAGCCCCAGCGGGAAGGCGAGGTTCACCATCGCTTTGCCGGTCGTGCTGTCCGTGACCCGGATGCGGATCTGGCGTGTCTCGGAACCGCGCAGGGGTGCCGTGCCGTTGTGCGGCGGCAGGAAATGCGCGCGATCGAGGGCATCCAGCAGCGTAGCCGCCTCATCGACGGTGATGCTGCCGGCTTCGAGCAGGCGCAAGATCTCGAGACGCTCCTCGCGCACCTGCTCGCGTTGGGACGGACGGATGGAAACGGGTTCGACCATGGGAAAGCTCCTTGGCGATCGAACAGAAACGCTGATTGCGTGGATCAGCCGGCGAGGAGGCGGGCCGCCTCATCGGCGGTGATCCGCTGCTCCTTCAACTCTTCGAGGATGCGCCGCCGCTCCTCGCGCGCCTGGGCGCGGGCCTCGCGGGGAGAGACGCGAGGGTCTTCCTCGCCACCGGCCGGAAACCCCATCGCGCGCAGGGCCTCATCGAGGCGAGCGCGGACGGTCGGATAGGAGATGCCGAGCTCGGCCTCGACGTCCTTGATGATCCCCCGGTTCTTGACGAAGACCTCGAGGAAGGCGAGTTGGTCGGCGGAGAGACGCTGGAAACGCCCCAGCCGAAAGCGCCCCTCGATCTGAGTGTCGCAGGTCCCGCATTGGAGCCGCGTTACCGCCAGCTCGTCTCCGCAAACAGGGCAGCGGCCAATGACTGGGTGCAGCATCACAAGCGGGTTTCCCTCCTGCTACGGAGTCACCGAACGTTCGCAACAGGCGCCGCGATCACCTCTGATGCTCGCCGTCCATATTGATAAAATACCTTCTGGAATTGATTTAGTCAATACCAATATTGATTTTGGGAAAATCGCGGATGACAAATGCCCACCGGCAGCATCGGAGTCGAACGATTGCGCTTGACGCTGGTCGTGGACGGCCTATACCGACTCCAGCCTGCTACGATCCCGTCCTCGCGCACTCCGATTGGCGTTCAGGACCGCCTCCTAATCGGCGCGCAGCGGATCGACCTGGAACTCCCGGATCAGCAACTCGACGATGTCTTCTACCACCATGTGCCGTGTTGGAAAATGGATCCTTCCCAGATGGGTCTTGCGATGCGCAAGCTTTGACCCAAACCGCTGCTGAAGAACGATGGAGCCGGCAGCGGGTACATGAAGGTGCGGCGTTGTCACGGCGCTGACGCCAGTTGGATGCCAGTGGAAGCTGACGATCTCGGTTTCCTCGAGGTCGAGAATCTCGTACTGATAGAACGAACTGCTGACCTCGAACGTGCTCCGAACATGGTCGAGAGGAACTCGCTCCGTCGTGAAGGCATGAGCGAAACGGAAGATCACGTCGCCTTGTCCGCGATGGGTTCGGAGCCGAAGCTGGCTGGGCACGTCCTGGCCTGCTGCGTAGAGCGTCACGCCGCGGGGAATTCCAGGGATGGGAGGACTGGCAATTGCTGTCGCGTGGGAGATGCAACCAAGTGTGGAGCGGATTCGTTGCAGAAAGGCGGCAACAGCCGCCTCAGGCGACTCGCCGACCAAAGGGGATGAGGAGAATCAGGAACGACAGCTTGCGCCCCTCGGGCGTGTCCTCCCAGTCGCGAAACTCCCCCGCGTCCCACCCTGCCAGGAACTCGTCGCCGGAAATACCAACTACGCGCCGCGCTTCCAGGTCGAACATGGCGATGCCAAGCT
This sequence comes from uncultured Chloroflexia bacterium, assembly GCA_963762985.1. GTDB lineage: Bacteria > Chloroflexota > Chloroflexia > Thermomicrobiales > UBA6265 > JACCXM01. The sequence continues at coordinate 135,873 of CAVXMK010000011.1, read as the reverse complement.
CGGGATCGAGCACAGCTGGAGGGTCTAATGCTGTCTTTTGCGCTTTCAGGGCCATCGGAATTCTCGAACGTCTGCGAAGCCAATCGACCGGTCGTTGCTACCATGATACGTACCGGCACGAAGTCCTGCCTATCCAGTCAACCAGGAGATAGCGGCTCCTTGCAACGTTGAAGGCGAAGAAGGAGAAACCGATGGCCACGCGGATCGAGACGGCGCGCATGACCATGGCCCAGGCCGTGGTGAAATTCCTCACCCAGCAATACGTCGAGCGCGACGGCATCGAGCAGCCCTTCATCGCCGGAGTGTGGGGTATCTTCGGCCATGGCAACGTGGCCGGCATCGGCCAGGCGCTGGAAGAGCTGAAACTGGAGATGACCTTCCACCGCCCCCAGAACGAGCAGGGCATGGTCCACACCGCCGCCGCCTACGCCAAGATGAAGAACCGCCTGCAGACCTTCGCCTGCACCTCCTCCATCGGCCCCGGCGCCACCAACATGATCACCGGCGCGGCCATGGCCACCATCAACCGCCTGCCGGTGCTGTTGCTGCCCGGCGACATCTTTGCCTCGCGCCGCCCCGATCCCGTCCTGCAGCAGCTCGAATACCCGTTGAGCATGGACGTCAGCGTCAACGACGCCTTCATCCCCGTCTCCCGCTTCTGGGACCGCATCAACCGCCCAGAGCAGATCCTGGCCAGCCTGCCTGAGGCGATGCGTGTCCTCACCGACCAGGCCGAAACCGGTGCGGTGACGATCTGCCTGCCGCAGGACGTCCAGGCCGAAGGCTACGACTACCCGGCCAACTTCTTCGCGAAGCGGGTCCATCACATCCCGCGCCTCGTGCCCCCCGCCGAGGACCTGCAACGCACCGTCGAGATGATCCGCTCTGCCGAGAAGCCGCTCATCATCGCCGGCGGCGGGGTGATCTATTCCGAAGCGACCGCCGCTCTCTCCGATTTCGCCGATGGGCTCGGCATCCCCGTCAGCGAGACTCAGGCAGGCAAGGGCGCGCTGCCCTGGAATCACGCCTGGAATGTCGGCGCTATTGGCCCGAATGGCAGCCTGGCCGCCAACCGCCTGGCGCGCGAGGCGGACCTGGTCATCGCCGTCGGTACTCGGCTGGCCGATTTCACCAGTGCGTCGCACACCCAGTTCCAGAACCCGGACGTGCGCTTCCTCAGCATCAACGTCTCATCCCGGGACGCCCACAAGTTCGGGGCACTGCCACTGGTGGGCGATGCGCGCGTCACGCTCGACGCGCTGCGCGAGGCCATGAGCGCCGGGCAAGCACCGTACCGCCGCCGACTACGGCGATCGGATGGAAACCCTCAAGGCGGAATGGGACGGCATCGTCGACGACCTCATCGCCGTCGAGGAACCAGCCAGGCTGACCCAGGCGAACGTGATCGGCATCGTCAACGCCGCCAGCGGCCCGCGCGACGTGGTTGTTTGCGCCGCCGGCGGCATGCCCGGCGACTTGCTGAAACTCTGGCGCCCGGTCGATCCCAAGGGGTACCACCTTGAATACGGGTACTCCACCATGGGCTACGAAATCGCCGGCGGTCTCGGGGTGAAGATGGCCGACCCCTCGCGCGAGGTCTACGTGATGGTAGGCGACGGCTCGTACCTGATGCTACACACCGAGATCGTCACCTCCCTCGAAGAGGGAATGAAGCTGACGATCGTCGTGGTCGACAATGGCGGCTTCCAGATTATCCGCCAGTTGCAGATGTCGACCGGCACCCCCTCCTTCGGCAACGAGCTGCGCTTCCGCGACCCCGCCACCGGCGAGCTCGACGGACCCTATATCCCGATCGATTTCGCCGCCAACGCCGCCAGCCTCGGCGCCGTCTCCATGACCGCGACCAACGAAGCCGAGTTGCGCGACTCCCTGGAGGGGGCGAAAGGCGAAACGCGCACCGTCGTCATCCACGTCCCGGTGCAGAAGCACGCCTCCGTCCCCGGCTTCGACTCTTGGTGGGACGTCCCCGTGGCCGAGGTCTCCGAAGTCCCCACCGTGCGCGAGGCGCGAGAGGAGTACGTCGAGAACGAGCGGATGGAGCGGTTTTTTTATTGAGGAGTCGACTGTCCATCGAGGTGAGCCTCCCAGGAAGCCATCTCGACATTGAAGGTCGTTCCTTGTCCCTCGTATAGTCGGATTTGCGGCTAGCGCGTCGGGTAGCCGCTAAACGCGCACGAACACAGGGGCTCACGGGCGAATATGCCTAACGTGCTGGTTACTTACTCTGAGCACGCACTGGACAGAATGCGCGAACGTGAGATTGAACAGAGGCGCGTGGAACGGACTCTCGCAAGACCTGACCGGGTATTTGCGGACGCGGAGGGCAAACCGGAGGCCAAAAGAACATGTCGTTCAGGCACGATGCGGGTGGTCTAGATCGATCGGCTCGATTCTGGCGGGTGGCATCGTCACGTAATTACCGTCATGTGGCGATAGGGAGAACCGAGCATGGAGTTCCAACTGGACCGCGACGTCAATGCGCTCTACATCAAGTTGCGAGCCGGCAAGGTGTCGCGGACGATTGAGGTGACCGACACCATCTACGTTGACATGGACGCCAACGACACGCCCCTGGGTATCGAGTTCACCAATGCCGACGACTTTCTTCCGTTCTTGAGAAGCCAAGCCGACAACGCGGATATCCCTCCCCAGGTGCGTGAACTCTTTCGGGTCACGGCAGCCTGATCTCTTTGAGATCCAGCTAGATCCAGCCAGCTTCGACTTCTGGATCTCACGGCGTACTCGCGCCGATCACGCCACCGGCCTGCTCGGCGTTAACCCGTATCTCGATCCGGCCATTGATGATCCGCACTTCATAGGCGGCGACGGGCATCGTCGCCGGGCCATGCCGCAGCGCGCCGTCGTCGAGGCGGAAAACGGAACCGTGCCAAGGGCAGGTGACGGTGATCCCGTCGATCTTGCCTTCGTCGAGCGGACCGCCGAGGTGCGGGCACGTCGCGCCGATGGCCCGGATGTGCTCCCCTTGCCGCAGCAGCAGGACAGGCGTCCCATCCGCCTCGACCCGCTTTGACGCGCCGTCGGTCAGGTCGCCGAGGGCGGCGACGTCGGTCCAATCGGACGGGGGCGACTGAAAGGCGGCGTGGTCGACGCCGATCCCGAGATCGTACGCCAGCTCCCCACCCAGCCAGGCCGAGGCCGCGGCAATCCCAACTCCAAGCGTGGACAGGACGATGCCCTCCTGCCGCCGCCCCTGCCGGCGTAGCAACCAGGAGCCGGCCATGAGCCCGGTCGCGGTGTAGTTCAGCAGCGCGTGGAGGGTCCCGACTCGGCGCGGCTGTTCCTGATTCGTGACGTCCTGCCACTGCGCGGCTCCGGTGATGGCCGCGCCGACGGCACCGAGTAGCCCGAGACCCAGCGACAGATCGGCCGCGCGGTCTTCTCCCAGGAGGTCGAAGATCGCCGCCGCTGTCCACGCGCCGACCGGGATCGTGACCACCGCCGCGTGCAGGGGGTGGCCAAGCCAGACGCCGTAGAGGAGATCGCGCGGTGCGCGCGGCGCGTCCTGCCCCAGCAACGGGTCGAACACCTGCTCCATCGTGGTGGCGATGTCGTCCAGCCACGGCATCTCATGGGAAATCTTGTCCACCAGTCCGACCGTCTCCATCCGCGCCGTCATGGTCTGCTCCTTGCTGCCCCCGATGGCATGAACGCAACCAACTGGCAACACCACGCGCACAACTCGTGCCCGATCGAGCAGGCCGTAACGGTAGACTCCGCACATGGTCGGATTTCGCCGAGAAGCAAGGGGGATGTGATGTCAGTCGCAGCAAACCGGGAGGTTGCGCGCCGGTTCATCGAGGAGGTCTGGAACGGCGGCAACCTGACCGTGGCCGAGGCCTTGCTCGCTCCGGCGCTGGTCAACCACGATCCCGACGGACAGACAACCGACTATGCCCAGTTCCTCGCGTTTATCCGCAAAACGCGCTCCGCGTTGCCCGATATCCGTTTCACCATCGACGACATGATCGCCGAAGACGACAAGGTCGTGACGCGGGTCACAATCCATGCCACCCAGCGCGGGACAAGTGCCGGCCCCGGCGCGGGGCAATCGGTGGCGTGGTCTGGCATCGGCATCATCCGCATCGAGGGTGGGCGCATCGTCGAGCAGTGGGCGGACACCGACTCGATCGGCACGGCCATCGACGCGCTGCAACCTCAACTTGGCTAGCCGTTCGCTCAGGCCCGCGGCACGAACCGAACGTCGTGATCCGCGGCATCACCGGCGACGAAGGCCAGCAGCCGCGCCCCCTCGTCGGCGACAGCCGAGCGATCCGCCGCTGACCACGACCTGGCCGGTTCGATGGTCAGCGCCGCTCGGCCCCGTTCGCGGGTGATTCTCCACATCCCGGCCAGGAACCCGTCGACGAGCACGGACCCGTAGTCGCTCCCCGCGCCAGCGGGTATCGAGATGCCGCCAAGATCGCCGGTGATCCGGCCGCGGTCGTCATGGGAAAGCAGGATATTGTCGTACTCCGGCAGGAAGCGCGGCGGGGCGGGGGTTTCGGGGTCGGGAAGCGGCCCATCGGGCAGGTCGAAAAGCTCGCGGCCGCGCTCGTCGCGAAAGGTGCGCAGCCGCGGCCGCAGCCGCTCGACCACCTCGCGCAGTCCAGCGAGTCGGGACCAGATGCGCATGTCGCCGGTGGTGGCAGGACCGAAGGCCGCGAGATACCGCATCACGATCTCATCGGCGGATTGGCCCTGGTCGAGCGGTTGCCCGAGCCACGCCTCGGCGGGAGTGAGTCGTGCCTTACCACTCGTCTGCCACAACCCGCGCGGCGGCACGTGAACGAGCGACGCCAGAAAACCAACAGCCTGTGAGAGCGATCCCCGATCGTAGCCGGGCCACCGTTCGCTCAGGAGTGGGGCGATCTCGCCGAGGGTGCGCGGCTGCTTATCGAGAAGCTCTCGCCCGAAGGCGACCACCTCGCCGATGTCGACGCCCTCGACGTTTCGCGCAAAATGCGAACTCTTGAACGTCTGCGCCGGAACCGACTGCATCACTGGCCGCAGCGCCAGATAGTCGCGAGCGGTAACCAGGTGGATCGTGGCCCGCATCAGCGTCGCGCGCACCGCCGCGCGCTCGTCGATCATGCGCGAAAGACGGGCGGCTTCGAATCCCTCCAACCGTGACCAGAGCGCAAGGTACGGGTTGCTCGGACTCTGTGCCTGCATGCCGACCAGGTGCTCGATCGTCGTGGCCATGGGCATCCGCTCGCGTCGAAGCAGCAACTGGCGCTCCAGCAGCGCCCGGTTGAGCGCCCGCTGTCCGAGCACCGTGCCGGTCGCCGATGCCTGTGCACCCGGAGGGCGCGTCATGAAGATTTGCTCCTTGCTCCCGGTTGAGAGTTCGGTTGCACGCGTCACCCGTTCGCCGGCCGAAACAGTGACAGGTCGATCGCTTCGCCCATGGCCCGGAATCCGGCGTCGTTCGGATGAAGATGGTCGCCGGAGTCGTACTCCGGCAGGAGCCGGGCGGGCTGCGCGGGGTCGCATAAAGCGCCGTCGAAATCGACGACGGCATCGAAGACTCCGCTGGTCCGGATCCAGTCGTTCACGGCCTGGCGCGCCGCCTCTCCCTCTGCTGTGAAATACATCGCCCCTTCGAACGGCAGGATGGTCCCGCCGATGGGTACGATGTCGTGCGCCCGCGCCCGCGCGGCCAGTTGTTGGAGCGCCCCCATGATCTCCTCCGCCGTGACGATCTGGTCGCTTGCGGCGAAGGCGTTCGGCATGCCGATGTCGTTGATGCCTTCCAGCACGATCAGGTGCGTCACCCCCGGCAGCGCCAGGACGTCGCGGTCAAACCGCGCCAGTGCGTTCTGACCGAACGCCAGCCCCAGGTCACCCGCCTCGTCGTTGAGCAACCGGTTGCCGCCGATCCCCTGGTTGAGCACGCTCATGGCGCGGCCCGGCGGATCGGCGGCAAGGCGCTCGGCCAGCACGTCCGGCCAGCGCCGGTTGGTGTCTGGCGTCGAAAACGCCCCGTCGGTGATCGAATCGCCGAACGCCACAACCGCGCCGGTCGACTCGGGCGCAGTCACATCCACGGCGGACAGAAACGCCCACGATTGCGTCTCTGCCTCGACCGGCATGTCGGTCTCCGCGGTAAAGTCGCCTTGTGGCGAGGTGTAGTTGGTCTGGAACGCGAAGCCGTGTACGGTCGTCGTCTCGGTCGGTTCCGGGAGGTAGAGGCTGATGGCGAGCTCGCCCAACGGCGGCACGGCGAGCTCGACCGGATCGCTCAGGACGACGGCGCCGACTGGGATGTCGAAAGATGGTCGGCCGCCGAACGTCAACTGGCGATCCGTGACCGGATCGATACGGGCATCGCCCTCGCGGAGCGCGACCCGCGCCGAACCGATCACCAGCGGCGCCTCGCCGTAGGTGTTCGCCAGCTGGACCCGGACCAGATCTCCGCCGATCGTCGCGCGCACGATCTGGCGCAACGTCTGGCCGTCCAGCGCGATGAGTGAGCTGGGCATCTCTCCAAACCCCGGAAACGGGGGATGGACGGCCGCGGACCACGTCCCCACCCAGTTGGCGCCCCGGTCTTTCTCGCGCACCGCGACCGGCGTTGCGTTGCCCGAAACGACCGGGGTCGCCTCTTGGGCAAGGATTCCGCCGCGCACGGCGACCGCGGAGCCGATCGCCGCCCCAGCCGTCATAAGCCAACGCCGCCGCGTGGTTTTCGCCTGACTCAAGACTGCGCCCCCAATCTGATGCGTTGATTGCGACCTCACCGATGTCCCTCCGGGTTCATGAAAGCGTCCGTTGTTACTGGTCGCATGCGCTGGGCCCGAATCGACAGGCCACTAATGGCTGCACCGTTAGCGCAGGTCCCGGAAGAACGCGCGGATGTCATCGATCAGCAATTGGGGCTCCTCCATGGCCGGGAAATGGCCGCCCTCCGCGAACTCCGAGAAATGGCTGATGCTCCCATCTGCATTCATCAGCCGCTTCATGATCGGATCAGTGTTGAACACGGCCCAGCCCTGCGGCGCCGTGGACTCGGATGTCCAGTCGAGCTGTGCCTGGGCGTTCTCGAAGTAGAAATTCGCCGACGTGCCGCCCGTGTTGCCGAACCAGTAGAGGCTGACGTTGGTCAGCAACTGGTCGCGGTCGACAGCGTCCTCCGGCAGATCGGCGGCGGGGTTGGTCCACGTCTTGAACTTCTCGACGATCCAGGCGAGCTGCCCGACCGGTGAGTCCGCCAGCCCATAGGCGAGCGTTTGCGGACGCGTCGATTGCAGCGCGAAGTAGCCGTTTTCTCCCGACGACGCCTGCTTGATCTCCTGCAATCGGGTCTGCTCGGCCTCGGTCAGCCCTTCCGGCATCGGCAGGTACTCGCCGACCATCGCTGCGCTGCCCTGGTCGCTGTTGACATGGACGCCGACCACCCGATCGGGGGCGACGCCGGCCAGCCCGCCCGCGACTCCGGCGCCGATGTCGCCGCCCTGCGTGGCGTACCGGTCGTAGCCGAGCCGCTCCATCACGGTGGCCAGGGCCGCCGTCGTCCGGCCCAAGTGCCATCCCGGGTCCTCCAGAGGCGCCGAGAAGCCGAAGCCGGGCAGCGACGGCGCCACGAGGTGGAAGGCGTCGGCCGGGTCGCCGCCGTGCGCGCGCGGGTCGGTCAGCGGCCCGACAATCTGCATGAACTCGGCGACCGAGCCCGGCCAGCCGTGGGTCATGATCAGCGGCAATGCCCCCGGCTCAGGTGACCGCACGTGCAGGAAATGGATGGTCTGCCCGTCGATCTCCGTGGTGAACTGTGGGAAGGCGTTGAGCTTTGCCTCCTGGGCGCGCCAATCGAAGCCGTCGCGCCAATAGCCGGCCAATCCCTTCAGGTAGTCGACCGGAACGCCGCGGCTCCAACCGGCGCCCGGCAGTTCGCTCGGCCAGCGAGTCCGGTCCAGGCGATGGCGAAGGTCGTCCAGATCGGCTTGCGGGATGTCGATGCGGAACGGGCGAATCGTCGTGGAGTCGGCCATGGGAACACCCCTTCCTCGTACCTATCTGGATCGACTGCGCAGGTCGCGATCGAGCGTTTCCTGGGCAACGCGCATGTTGTTGATGTATTCAGGTTCGCCCATGCGCCGCATCATCTCCTCCTCGCCGACGTCCTCGACGTGGGCCTGGATCCACCAGACGTTGCCGAATGGATCGCGCACGCGGCTGCCGCGATCTCCCCAGGCATTGGTCGAGAGCGGAGTAAGTTCGACCGCACCGGCAGCGAGGGCTCGCCGATGCACGGCGTCGCAATCCTCGACGTACAGGGTGAGAAAGGCTGGGGTATCGGGCCACTCAGCCTTCGCGTCGAACATCTGCACCACGCGATACCCGATCAAGACCTCAGCGTGGCCGATCGTGCCGTCCTCGTTGGCGACCCGGCCGCGCTCTTCCGCGGCGAACGCTTCTCGCAAGAAGTCGATGAAGGGCGCTACTCCCCGCACGATGATGTACGGGGTGACGGAGCCGTAGTCCTCTGGAACCGCCCGCACGGGGGTGGAGTTCGTAGGGGTCATCGGAGCCTCCTTAGCGAACCGTGCGGAAGAATGCCCGCATGTCCGCGACCAGCCCGTCCGGGTTCTCCATGGCCAGGAAGTGCCCACCCCGCTCGAACTCGGTCCAATGCACCACATTGTGGTCGCGCTCGGCCATGTGCCGGATGGCGACGTCTTGGGTCAGGGAAACCGCCACCCCGGTCGGGACCGTGCCGCGTTCCCGCGGAGCGAACGCGCTCGGGTCGTGGAACCCCTCGTAATAGAGATTCGCCGACGACCCTGCCGTATTGGTGAACCAGTAGATACTGATATTGGCGAGCATCTGGTCGCGATTGACAGCATCCTCCGGCAAGTCCGTGACCGGATCGGTCCACTCCTTGAACTTCTCCACGATCCAGGCCAGTTGCCCGACCGGCGAATCGGCCAGCCCGTACGCAATTGTTTGTGGCCGGGTCCCCTGGAGATACATGTACCCGCTCATATCCTGCTCGTAGTTCTGGAACCGCGCTATCCGCTCCTGCTCCGACTCGGTGAGACCTTCCAGTTCGGCCGGATCCCCGGAGGGGAAGGTCACCAGGGCGTTCGCGTGAACCCCGATGACGTGTTCGGGGTCGAGCTGCCCGACGAGCGGTCCCTGGAACGCGCCGATGTCGCCTCCCTGGACGCCGTACCTCTCGTAGCCGAGCCGCGCCATGAGTTCAACGAACGCTCTGGCGCATCGCTCATGCGTCCATCCCGGCTCGCTCAACGGCACGGAGAACCCGTGGCCGGGGATCGACGGCACCACGACGTGGAAGGCGTCCGCGGCATCGCCGCCGTGGGCGGCCGGGTCGGTCAGCGGACCGATGAGCTCCTGAAACTCGATGAACGACCCTGGCCAACCATGAATGAGCAGCAGTGGCGTGGCGTTCGGTTCCGGAGACTCCACATGCAGGAAGTGGATCGTCTGGCCGTCGATCTCGGTGGTGAACTGGGGAAACTCGTTGAGGCGGGCCTCCTGAGCACGCCAGTCGAAATCATCTCGCCAGTACTCGGCGAGTCCCGTCAGATAATCGACCGGCACGCCCCGGCTCCAACCGGCCCCTTCCAGCTCGCTCGGCCAGCGGGTATCGGCCAGACGCTCCTGCAGGTCGTCCAGATCGGCCTGGGGAATGTCGATGAGGAACGATTTCACGTCGGCGTTCTGGGCCACGTCAGGTGTCCTTTCGATTGCGCGCAAGACGGACTAGCGAAGACCCCGGAAAAATATCCGCACGTCCTCGACGAGCAGATCGGGTTCTTCCATGGCGGCGAAGTGCCCGCCGCGGTCGAATTCGGACCAATGCACGATGTTGGGATTGCTCGGTTCGGCAAACCGGCGGATCGGCTGCCCGATCTCGGCGGGGAAGACGGCGATCCCGGTGGGGGTTTCGTTGATCTCGGGCTCGCCAAAGGCCGATGTGTCCTCCTTGTAGAGGTCGGCGGACGAGCGGGCCGTCTCCGTCAGCCAGTAGAACATGACGTTGGTCAGCATCTGGTCGCGGTCGACCGCGTCCTCGGGCACACTCTCCGAATCGGTCCACTCCTTGAACTTCTCCACGATCCAGGCGAGCTGGCCAACTGGCGAATCGGTCAGGCCGTAGGCCAGTGTTTGCGGGCGAGTGCCCTGGATGGAGAAGTACCCCGACTGCTCCGTGGCAAAGTATTCAAGTTTGGCCAGCTTCTCCTGCTCCTCTTCTGTAAGTTCCTCCAGCTCCGCCGGGTCACCGCTGGGGAAGGTCGGCAGGAAATTGAGGTGGACGCCGACCACATGCTCCGCGTCGCGGATGCCCAGGGTGCGCGAAACCTGCGCGCCCCAGTCGCCCCCCTGCGCGCCGTACCGCTCGTAGCCGAGCCGGCGCATGAGCTCGGCCCAGGCCAGGGCGATGCGCGTCGTGTCCCACCCGGTTTCGTGGGTCGGCCCTGAAAACCCGAACCCCGGCATCGACGGCACCACGATGTTGAAGGCGTCGGCGGGGTCGCCGCCGTGCGCCGCCGGGTCGGTGAGGGGACCGATCACCTCCAGGAACTCGACGACCGACCCAGGCCAGCCGTGCGTGAGAATCAGCGGCAACGCATCCGGGTCAGGAGAGGGCACGTGCAGAAAGTGGATATTGGCGCCGTCGATAGTCGTGGTGAATTGTGGGAACTCGTTGACCCGCGTCTCCCACGCGCGCCAGTCGTAGTCGTCGCGCCAGTAGGCGGCGAGCACTCTCAGGTAGTCCACCGGCACGCCCCGCTCCCAGCCGACACCGGGCAGCTCGCTCGGCCAGCGGGTGCGGTCCAGGCGTGCGTGCAGATCGTCGAGGGTGGCTTGGGGGATGTCGATGGAAAACGGAACGATCGCTTCGCCGGAGTGCTCGGCGCTGCCCGGTGTCGCCACCTGCCACGTCGCCAGATTCCCCGATTGTGCAAAGGGTTCGGCCCCTTTCAGAGCCGACGCTGCCCAAGCCGCAACCGGCGTCGTTGCCGCGAGGGTTGCCGCCGCCCCACTGGTCCGCAGCAGATGTCGCCGGGTGATCGAACCGTCGGGGTCTCGGTACTGATCCGCGAGCGCGACTCGTGGTCTGACACGGTGCAGCTCCTTTTCGCTAAGGCGACCAATTCGGAACGAATCGCTCCGTTCCATTATAACAGAACGGAATGCTTCGTTCCATGTATACTCGGGATATGGAGACAGAAGATCCCCCACGACTCAGCGGCCGCCAGGCCCAGGCGGCGCGCAACGACAAGCTCATCCTGGAAGCGGCCAGAGCGGTCTTCACCGCCGATCCCGAGGCTCCCATCGCCGCCGTCGCCGAGCGGGCGGGGGTCGGCATCAGCGCGCTCTATCGCCGCTATCGCAGCAAGGAAGAGCTGCTCCAGCGGCTCAGTCTCGATGGCTTGCGCGGCTACATCCGCGAAGTCGAAACCGCCCTTGCGGACGACGGCGATCCCTGGGAGGCTTTCGTCACCTTCATGCGCCGCGCGCTCGACGCCGACACCCACTCCCTGACTCTCCATCTGGCAGGCACCTTCAGCCCGACCGATGCCCACTGGCACGAGGGCGAACACGCCGCTCAGCTCACCGCGCGGCTCCTCGCACGCACACGCGATGCCAGCGACTTGCGTCCGGATTTCGAGGTCGGGGACATCTCGCTGGTCTTCGAGCAGCTCGCGGCCATCGATATCGGCGACCCCGAGCGCTCGAACCAGCTCCGCCACCGCTATCTGGCGCTGATCCTCATCGGCTTGCGCGACCACTCGTCGCCGCTGCCGGGGCCGGCGCCGACGTGGGAGGAGATCAGGAGCCGCTGGGCGAGATAGGGCGATTGCCTGGCGGATGCGCCGTCTTCTCCCCCATGCCGGTCTGACAAGGGGAGGTATCGCTCGAATTCCCGCTCTGCACCCGGCTGCCGGGCCGAAAAAGCCCTCTCCCACCGCAGTCTGACAAGGGGCGGCCGCGCCGGATGACGACCCTGTTCGGCGTATCGAGCCCCGCGCCCAGCACAATAGCCACGCCCCCAGGGGAGGCGTCCCGCCGCACGGGGCCACGGCGGGGCGTGGCCGCGGCCCCGTGCGGCCAGGGGAAGAGGGTCATCCCCCCGGCCCTGAACTTCTTGACCCCCTTGACCCCCTTGACCCCCTTAGCCCCCGATCGAGGCAGGGATGGCAGGATGCCCCCCATTTCGGCGGCGAAAGCCCCTCTCCCACCGCAATGGGAGAGGGGTTGGGGTGAGGGCCGTTGGGGGAGAGGGGTTGCGGTGAGGTCCGACATTGCAACATCGCCTTACCTCCCCCTGTTAGCCATGCCGTTCACAGGCGGCACGATTCCCCTGGTGACGAGGGCAGTCCCGGCCGCGAGACCCGAAGTCCGCGATACCGTGGGGATGAAGCCCTCGACGGTGTCCAGGTCGAACAGCCGCTCGTGGCATCCGCCAAGGACGTAGAGCGTGCCCGCGACCACCGCCGCCCCCTGGCCGTGGCGCGGCGTTGGCATCGGCGCCGCGTGCGACCATCGCTCCGAACCCGCGAGATACACCAAGTGCTCATCGTGGTGGAGGGCATGTATCCGGCCATCCAGGACCGCCACCGCGAAGTTGCTCAGGGGCGCCGGAAGGTGCGTGCCGGGTGACCACGTATCGGTCACAGGGTCATAGATCTCGACGGTGCTGAGTCGCGCACCCGCGGCCTGGCCCCCGAGCGCATACAGCTTTCCGTCGATGGCGACGGCACCGGGGTGGGTGCGCGGCGTCGGCATCGGCGCGAGCGTCTGCCACCGGGCCAATTCCGGGTCGTACCGCTCCAGCGTGTCGATCGCCCGACCGTCGCGAAACCCGCCGGCCGCGTACAGATACCCGTCGCTTGCTACGAGCCCGATGCCGTAGCGAGGGGTCGGCATCGGCGCTAGTGTCGCCCAGGTGCGCGATCGGGTATCGAACGCCTCCATGACCCCGGTCGGGCTGTTGGGCGTCATCCCGCCCACGACATAGATGACGTGACCGATAGCCGCCGCGCGCACGGATCGGCGCGCCGTGGGCAGATCCGGCAGCGAGTCCCAGGCGTCCATGGCCGGGTCGTAGACCGCGCTGTCGTCGAGCGCGTTGCCCCGCGGACCGGTCATGCCGCCGAAGGTGTAGATGCGCTCGCCGACGACGGCGATGGCGAAGTCGTCCTTGGGCAGCGGCATAGCCGCGAAGCGCGTCCACGAGCCCCCGAGGTCGTCGGTCGTTGCGTACGGGCTCGTCGCCGCGTGCCCGCTCGTCGCCAACACAAGGATGGCGAAAACGCTCATGAATCTCGACGAAAGTCGACCGCGCATCCGCGTCATCCGGTTTCGGGGGAGGTCAACGAGCGACTGGCGCCGCCGTCAGTCATCGCGGTCGCCGGATTGGCCTTGCCGGCTGTTGCGGCGCGCAGCAACGGCGGTCCAGCCACCGCCAGCGCGACGTACAGCAGCGCCGCCGCGGTCGCGACCGCGGGATACCCGGCTACGATGGCGATGGTGATGGCGAGCACGGAGCCGACGACCGAGGCCACGCCATTGACGGCCCAGGGCAGGGCGGCATCGCCGCGCGTGAGCCGCAGTCCGCTCGGGAAGAGCATCCCCATCGCCATGCCCAATGGGGCGATTGCGGTGATGGCCAGCACGATGCGCGTCACCGGCGGCAATTGCGCGGCATCGGTCCAGAAGCGCTCGACGAGCCACGGCAGCGCGAGGGATAGGAGTGCCGCGGTGATCGCGGCGACCATCACGACCCGCTCCAGCCTGGCCACGGCAAACCGCCCGCTGACGAGACTCCCCACCCCAGCCGCGACGAGCAGCGCCGCCAGCGTGATGATGAGCGCCAGCGTCGGGTGCCCGACGAACAGGCTGAAGCGGGCGATGAGCGCGATTTCGACGAGCATGAAGGCCAGCCCAAGCGCGGCGAAGTAGACCAGCGGCGGTCCGACCCTCCCCGCGACGGTCTGTCCGCCTCCGCTGCGATATGCGGCGACCGCTAACGCCGAGACAGCGACGGCCGCCACGGCGCCGACGGCGATCCAGGCATCGACCAGCGCGTCCGGCAACCCTCCCGTCATCTCGAAGAAAAAGGGGCGGGCATCGGTCGGGGGCGAGAAGACGCCACCCGTGAGTTCGTCCTCGATCTCGATCAGGGTCGCCTCGCCGCTGGCGACCTTGCCCAAGGGACCGCTCTGGTGGGTGAACGGGGCGAACATGACGGTAAACCCCAGGTTCTCCGCGCGGTCGACCAATTCGCGCGCCGACGCCTCCGTCAGTGGACGCTTGTGCACGAGGAGCATCGGGTAGAAGGCGGTCCCGGCGCGGTCGGCCTCGTCGGGGTTGAAGACGACCGCGAGGTGGCGCATCGCCTCGGCGTCGCTCACGCCGCTATCGCGGATCGCCGTGGCGGCCGTCAGGAACGCGCGCGTCAGCGTGGGGTCGTCATAAAGGCGAACCGCCGCCACCCCATCTTCGGTGAGATGGGCGAGCACGCTGGCAAACGATTCCCGCGTGAACAGGTGGTTCTCCGCCAGGGCGTAGCCACTGCGCGCGGTGGCTAACGAGACGACCAGGGACATGTCGATCACGTCGTAGCGGCTCGTGTCGCGAGCGAGGAAGGACCGTCCTTCTGCCGCCGCGACCGTTACCTCCGGCCGGTCGTACAGATACCCCGTGTACTCGCCGTTGGCGCGCACGGCGTCGATGACGCCTTGGCTCACCTCAACGGCCGTGATGTCTTCCAGTCCCGACAGGAGCGCGTAGAGCACGCCGACCCCGCCACCGCTGCCGATGACGAGCGCCCGTTCGGCGTCGACCACCCGAAACGGAAACGCGCCAAGCTCGCCGAGCCGCGCCGTCTCCTGACCGGGGTCGGCGGGATAGCGCGGCAGGGCCGACCCCGCCGCCCCGTCGATGAACACGAACCGCTCCAATGGTTCGTCCGGCACGCGCACCACGTCAACCCGCCCGAACGGATCCCAATCGCTGCGCACGACCTCGGCCTCGCGCCGCTGCAACCACTGGCCGAGCGGCTTCCCCTCGGCGATCCGCAACAGGTCGACGTCCAGCGGCTGCAGCGTGGCATTGAGCGCGAAGAAGATCGCCACCACAGCGAACAACGCGGTGCGTTCGCCGCGTCCCGTCGCGGCAACCGAACCCACCACCCAACCGCCCGCCGCGAGCAGCACCGCCGCGCCGAGTATCGCCGTGGGCGCGCCGAGAAAGAGCAGCCCGTAGCCAAGCACCGCCCCACCTGCCGCCCCTACGAGGTCGCCGCCGTAGATGCGTGTGCTGGCCGCAGGACCGGCGACGAACAGCAGCGAGATGGCCATCCCCACGCAGAGAAAGGGGACGAGCACGACGACCCCGTGCAGAATCGGAGCGTCGACCGGCAGCACGCGGGTGGAGACCACCACGGCCATCACCGCCGACACGGCGGCCAGGGTCGCGGCGCCAGCGGCGTACGGCACGAACCGGCGCGCCCGATCGGGGAGCCGCGCCGCCAGCGCGGCTCCCAACCCCAGCCCAAGCAGCGCGACGGCGAGAACCAGAAAGACATAATGGTAAAAAAGGAGCACCGCAAAGAGCCGCGTGAACGCTATCTCGAGCGCCATCGTCCCGGCCCCGAGGAGCGCCGCGCCGATCGCCAGCCGGCCGACGTCCTTCGTGTCATTCTGAGGCGAAGCCGAACGAATCTCGTTCTCCCCGGCTCGCCGTATTCTTGAGCCGAGACGCGGCAAGTTCACTGCATTCACTTGCAGCATGACACGACGGCCAAGTGCGGCATTGCCCTAACTCCGGTCCCGGCCGGCATCGAACACACCCTTGAGTCGCGGATCGAGCGCATCGCGCAAGCCATCGCCGAGGAAATTGAACCCGATGACCGACAGCACGATTGCCAGCCCCGGGAACAGCCCCATCCACGGCGCGCCCTGGATGTAGTTCCGTCCTTCACTGAGCATCCGCCCCCAGCTTGGCGCCGGGGGCGGTGTGCCGAGACCGAGAAAGGAGAGCGCCGCTTCGGCCAGGATGGCAAAGGCCAGACTGAGGGTCGTCTCGACAATGATCGGGGCGGTCACGTTCGGCATCACGTGGCGGGCCACAATGCGCGGTCCGCCCGCTCCGCTCGCCTGCGCCGCCTCGACGAAGACTTCGTTCCGGATCACCAGCACCGACGCGCGGGTGATGCGGGCGAAAATCGGGGTGTAGACGATCCCGATCGCGATCATCGCGTTCGTCACGCTGGGGCCGAGCACCCCCATGATGGCGATCGCCAGCAAGATGGCGGGGAACGCGAACAGCACATCGGTGCAGCGCATGATCAGCTCGTCGACCCATCCCCCCCAATAGCCGCTGATAGCCCCCAGGAGCACCCCGCACGTCGCGGAGATTCCGACGGCGATGATGGCGACCTGCAGCGACACCCGCGCCCCGTAGAGCACGCGGCTGAAGACATCGCGCCCCCGGTCGTCGGTGCCGAACAGGTGACTCATACTCGGCGGCAGCGAGCGCTGCCGCACGTCGAGATCGTTCGGATCGTAGGGCGCAATGGTGGGGCCGATGATCGCCACGACCACCAGAATGGTGATGATGCCCAGACCGATCACGGCCAGTTTGCTGCGGCGCAGCACGGACCATAGGTCACGCACGCGTTGCAACGGGCTTGCCGAGAGTCTTCCCGCCTCTTCGAGACTCCCCGACGCCAGAATGGCCTGTTCAGCCGTCATGATCCCTCACCGCTCCGGCGGTCCGCATTGCTCCAGTCGGGCCGCGGGAACCGATCGATCTGGCGATGCATCCAACAGCCAGGATCATCGGGATCTTCGGGATCTTCGCGTATCGCAAGCCCGGCCCTCATCTCACCGCTCAATACTTGATCCGCGGATCGAGCGCGGCATACACGATGTCCACCAGGAGATTGATGGCCACAAACGTGAGCGCCACCGCCAGCACCGCTCCCTGCACCATCGGGTAGTCCCGCCGCTCGATGGCGTCCAGTGCCAGCCGTCCCACACCGGGCCAGGCGAAGATCACCTCAACCACCACGACCCCGCCCAGCATGAACGCGAACTGCAGACCGATCACGGTGACCGTCGGGATGAGCGCATTCTTGAGTGCGTGCAGCATGATGACCCGTCGCTCCGCTACCCCTTTGGCCCGAGCCGTCCGCACATAGTCCTGATGCATCACCTCCAGGATCGATGAGCGCAGGAACCGGGTCAGCACCGCCGCGTTGACGAGTCCGACCGTCAGCGCGGGCAGGATGAGGTGCCGCAACCAGTCGACTGGGTCGTCCTGGATGGGTACATACCCGGATGGAGGGACCCAGCCGAGGTAGAGCGAAAACGTGAGGATGAACATGATCCCCAACCAGAACTCGGGGATGGCCACGCCGAGTTGGGCAAAGAACATGCCCCCGTAGTCCGCCGCCGAGTAGGGGCGAGTTCCGGAAATAATCCCGATCGGGATTGCGATGATGAGCGAGATGACGAACGCGGCGAAAGCCAGTGTCAGCGTCGCCGGGAGGCGCCCCAGCACGGCGGAGAAGACCGGTTCGTTGGTCAGGTAGCTCCGTCCCAGGTCACCCTGCAGCAGCCGCCACACCCAATCGACGTACTGCACCGGGAGCGGCCGGTTCAGCCCCAACTGCTCCCGAATCGCCGCTACCGACTCCTCGTTGGCCTGCAGCCCAAGCATCACCCGCGCCGGATCGCCCGGCACCAGGTGGATCAACAGGAACACGAGCACCGAGATCCCGAAGCAGACCGGGATCACCAGCAGCAGGCGGCGGACGACGAAGCGCGCCATGACGAGGGTGACAGGGTGTTAGGGTGACAGGGTGTCGGGGTGTCAGGAAGAACGATTCCCCCCGACACCCTGTCACCCTGTCACCCTTCGGAGAGCCAGGTTTCCTTGAAGATGATGCGTGAGTCCGGGCGTGTCGCGTAGCCCTCGACGTACGGCTGCCACGCGTTGACGTTGGTGGTCGTGAACAGCACGATGTAGGGGAGATCGTCGATCAGGATTTGCTGGATCTGGTCGTAGATCTGCTTGCGCTCGTCCTGGTCCAGGGTCTGCCGCCCCTGATCGAGGAGAGCATCCAGCTCGGGGTTGCTGTAGCCGGTGAAGTTGAAGATCTGATCGGTATAGTGCTGGGCGTAGAAGTAGTCGTCCGGATCGACCATGCCGATCCAGCCGCACACGTACATGTCGAAGTTCCCTTGCCCCTCCTCGTCGAGCCAGGTGCTCCACTCCAGAGGACGCAAGGTCGCCTCGATGCCCACATCGGCGAGCTGGGCCTGCGCCGCCTCGGCGGCGCGTACCGTCTCCGGGTAGTCCTGCGCGGGCATGAACTCGACCGCGAATCCGTCGCCGAGTCCCGCCTCCTCCAGCAGTTGCCGTGCCTTGTCGAGATCGCGCGTGTACGGCGCGTACTCCGACCGCCAGAAGTTTCCTTCCGGAACCGGACTCTGTGAGCCTTGGGCCAGATCGTACAGCGCGATGGCGGCGATCTCCTCTCGGTCGAGCGCGTAGGAGATGGCCTGGCGCACCCGCGCGTCATCGAGCGGTTCGCGCGTGGTATTCACGCCCAGATACGTGTAGGACGTGCCGGCGACGGCCTCGACCTCGAGTTCGGCCGACTCGATGAGCTCGTTGGCGCTCTGCGCCGGCACCCCATCCACCCAGTCGACGTTCTGTGTTTCCAGATTCGTCTGCTTGACGGTCTCGTCCGGGATCGGCCGGTAGATGATCTCGTCAAGGTACGGCAGACCCTCTTCCCAGTAGTTCTCGTTGCGCTGCAACGTGAGGTGGTCGGCCGGGACGAACTCGACGAAGAGGAACGGGCCGGTGCCCACCGGATGCTCCCCCAACGTCCCCGCCTCGACCTCCTCCCGGGGCACGATCGCCGTCCCCTGATCGGACAGCTTGGTCAGCAAAGGCGCATAGATCTCCTTGGTCGTGATCACGACGGTGCGCGGGTCCGGGGCGGTGATCGTATCGACCGGCTCCAGGAGATACGCCCAGCCGGACTGCGTTTCCGGATCCAGGATCCGCTCGTAGGAATAGACGATGTCGTCGGCGGTCAGTTCACGGCCGTTGTGAAAGGTCACCCCCTCGCGGAGCGTGAAGGTGTAGGTCAGCATGTCGTCGGAGACCGTCCAGCTCTCGGCAAGCTCCGGCACGACCTGCAAGCCCTCGTCCAGACCGACGAGCTGGTTGTAGACGTTTTCGAGCACCTGGAACGTGGAGTAGGCCGACGACAGATGCGGATCGAGATTCACTGGGTCGGCGCTGATCGCGGCACGCAGGGTGCCCCCAGTTGTGGGCTCATCCTGGACCGCGGCGCCGCTGGATGGCGCGGCCCCCAGCAAGGCCAGGGCGATGGCGCCGATCAATATCGCGATCGCGCCGGTCATGTGCCACCGGCCTCCGAGAAGGCTGGCCAATACCGACCCCGCGCTCACGGAGCGAACTGAAGGGACTCCTTGGCGGTCTCGCGACGACGCCTGCCGAGCGGTCATGGGATCCCCTTTCATATTCGTCCGGGACCTGCCTGCCCGCATCCTACGTGATCGGCAATCCACGCGCAAGCGCAAAAATCAGGGGGGAACGCCCACCGGTCTCAAGTACGTGTTGTGCGGCCGGAGGCGGCGGTCGCGTCGCCGCTGTGCTCCAGGGCCAGCACGCTCTCCTCGTGGATCAGGTCGAGTACCTGGCGCTTGAGCGCCGCGAACTCCGGGGTCGCCAACACCGTGTAGTCGCGCGGGCGGGGGAGCGGCACGGGAAGCTCGCGGCGGATGCGGCCCGGCCGGCGGCTCATGATCAGCACCCGATCGGCCAGGAAGATCGCCTCGTCGATGTCGTGGGTCACGAACATCACGGTCCGTCCGTCCCGGCTCCAGACATCGAGCAGCAACTCCTGCATCAGGGCGCGGGTCTGGGCGTCGAGTGCGCCGAACGGCTCGTCCATCAGCAGCACCCGCGGGTTGTTGGCCAGCGCGCGCGCGATGGCCGCGCGCTGGCGCATCCCGCCGGAGAGCGCCTTCGGGTAGGCGTCGGCAAACCCTGCCAGTTGCACCAGCTCGATCAAACGATCGGAGACACGGCGGCGCTCGGCGGCTGGAATCCGGGCCAGCTTCAGTCCAAACTCGATGTTGTTGCGCACCGTCAGCCACGGGTAGAGGGTGTAGCTCTGGAACACCATGCCCCGGTCCGGCCCCGGCCCGGCGACCGGCCGCCCATCGACCAGGACTTCACCGGTGTTGGCCCGGACGAGCCCGCCGACCACGTTGAGCAGCGTCGATTTGCCGCATCCCGAGGGACCGACGATGCAGACGAACTCACCGTCGGCGATCGCCGCCGAGACATCGTCGACGGCGAGCACGCGGCCGCGTTGCCGGTCGTCGAACCAGACGCTCACGTCTCGGATCAGCAACTCGCTCACGTCTGCAGCTTCTCGACGTAGGGAAAGAGGCGGACCGAGACGATGCGGAAGAATCCGTCGGTCAGCACGCCGAGCAGGCCGATGGTCAGGATGCTGGCGATGATGCGATCCGTCGCCAGAAAGCGCTGACTTTGCAGGATGAGGTGGCCGAGGCCGTTCTGGGCGCCGACAAGCTCGGCGACGATCAGGTAGGTCCAGGCCCAGCCCATCGTGATGCGCAGATTGTCGACCACGCCGGGCAGCGATGCCGGCAACAGCACCCGTGCAAAGACCTGCCAGCGGCTGGCGCCGAGCGTGTAGGCGATGTTGATCAACTCCTTCGGTACCCCTGCCGAGACGTCGGCGATGAGCAACGTCAGCGGGAAAAAGACGCCGATGAAGACGACGCCGACCTTCTGCGCGTCGCCGATGCCGAGCCAGATGATCAGGAGCGGGATGAAGGCCGACGCCGGCATGTAGCGCACGGCGCCGATCAGCGGCTCCAGCAGCGCCTGAAAAAAGCGAAAGCTCCCCATCACGATCCCCAGCGGCACCGCCAACGCCGCCGAAATCGCGAAACCCAGGAAGATGCGACGGGTGCTGGCCCAGACATCTTCCAGGAATCCGCCGTCCACGATGAGCTGCCCCCACTCGCTGATGACGGCCGTGGGGGACGGCAGAAAGTAGTCCGAGACGTACCCGCCATAAGTCAGCCCGGCCCAAACCGCGACGAACAGCCCGACCCCGATCAGGGCCAGGCCGAGTGCGACGCGACCAGGGATCGCTTCCTTGGGGGCTAGATAGTCCCAGAATCGGGCTGTACCGCCTGGGTGCGGGGCCAAGGCCGTGTCATTCCGAGCGGAGCGAGGAATCTCGTCCGTTCCCGGCACCAGTATCCCCTGGAGCCGAGATTCCTCCTTCGTCGGAATGACACGGCTTGGCGCGGCTGGACGGTCTTGCGTCGCCAACGCTAGCCGGCCGCGCCGTCGACGAAGCTCTGGTCGACGATCGATGCAGGATCGGGGACGTTGTCGGTGACGCCGATCTCCTGATAGAACTCGCCGGCCTGCTGGACCAGATCGTAGACCGGCCCCGGTTCCTCAGCCGTGCCGAAGTACGATGCGTTCTCCTCCGCGCCCCAGATGCGAAGGTCGGCCAGAGTGGCGACGAAATCCTCCGTCTCCATCCCGATGCTCTCGGCCATGATCGCGTTCGCCTCGTCGGGGTTCGCCTCGATCTCCTCGACCGCGCGGTAGTAGGCGCGGACGAAGGCGGCCACCGCCTCCGGGTTCTCTGCCACGTATTGCGGCCGGAAGGCCACGGTGTCGACAATCAACCCCGGCGTCTCCCGGGTGTCGAGCAGCAGGTGGCCGAACTCGGTTTCCCGCGCGTTAGCCAGCCACGGTTGCCAGGTCACCGCGGCGTCGACCTGACCGGCGACGAACGCGGCCCCGGCGTCACCCGACGACATGTCGAGCAGTTGCAGATCATCCAGCGATAACCCGGCCTCCTGAAGCGCGTTCGCGAGCAGGAACTGGCTGGTGGAAGCGCTCTGGACGGCGACCGTCCTGCCCGCCAGATCGGCGATGGAGGCGATCTCCTGGATGGCGACGATGCCGTCACCGCCGGCCGACTCGTCGGTGGCCAGCACCTGAACGAGATCGGCCCCTTGGGCGGCGAAGAGGGTCCAGGTATCGACCGTCGTCGCCGAGGCGTCGAGTTGGTCGGCCTGCATGGCGGTGATGCGATCGGCCGAGACCTCGATCAGGCTCAGATCGACGCTGACCCCTTCCTCATCGAAGAATCCACGCTCCTCGGCGAGCCAGAGCGGTCCGTACCCCACCCAGGAGGAAACCGCCAGCCGCAGCGGGACCGGCTCTCCGCCGGTCGCCACCGGGGTCGACTGGGCGGCCGCCACGCCGGGCAGGAGCAAGGCGACGACCAGGAGCGCGAATCCGAACCGAGAGACCGTGCTGCCGAGGATGGTCATATGGTCCTCCTGTTGTCGTTGGCGCGTCGGAACCCGACGCTATGTCGCGTCTTTCCGGGACCGGTAGCCCGCCAGAAAGGTCAGGAGCAGCTTGGTCGCCAGACGGGCCGTAATGTCGTGCACATCGCGCGACGGGTCGACTTCGACCAGGTCGAAACCCTGCACGCGTGGATTGGCGCCGAGCGTGTAGAGCGCGTCGTACGCTTGCCACGGCGCGATCCCGCCGGGGAGGGAAGCGCCAGTCCCGGGCGCGTAGGCCTGGTCGAAGCAGTCGATGTCGAACGTCACGTAGATCGCGCCCGTGTCGCGTCCGGCGATCGCGATCGCCTCGTCCACCAGCGGCGCCATGCCCCGGGTCGCCACGTCGCGCGCGGTGAAGATCGTCACCCCCTGATCCCGCCCCCAGCGCGTGTGCCACTGCGCCTGCACGAACCCTGAGATACCGATCTGGACCAGATTCTGCGGCGCGACGATGCCGTCTTCGAGGATGGTGCGGATGGGGGTGCCGTTGTGCGGGCCATGCTCCGCCGTCTGAAAATCCATATGCGCATCGAACTGAATCAGGCCGATGCGCTCGTACCCCCGGCTGGTCTTGAACGCCCGCAGCAGGGGATGGGCCAGCGAATGCTCGCCGCCGATCGTGATCGGGAAGAAGTCGCGGTTGCGCGTCAGCAGGGCGGACGCGGCGGCCTCGATGGCGTGGTGCGCCTCCGGCACGTCGAGGAGCGAAATCTCGACGTCGCCGAGGTCGCGCACCCGCAAGTCGGCGATATCGACGTCGTAGTCGATGCTGTAGGTCGTGAAAAACGGCCAGACCATGCGCAGGGCGTTCGGCCCGAGGTGCGCCGCGACGTGCTTGATCGCCCCGCGCGCGATCGGCACCATCAGTAATCCGATGTCGAACGGCTCCTCGCCATCCCACGGCCGGATCCAGTTCGCCACCCGCGTCTCGTGCGGGTCTTCCCACGCCGAGCGCCGCACCAACTCGGGCGGCCGCAGATACGGAAGTCCCGCTACCGTCACGTTCGATCCCTCCTTTCTGCACTGATCGGGTCGCGCCCCACGCCGGCCGCAACGCCACAGACGCGGATCGCGAGCCGCGCGTAGACCCGCGCCGCGGTAACGAGATCGTCGACGAGGACGTGCTCGTCCGTCGTGTGCGCCCAGCGCTCGTCGCCTGGACCGAACCCAACAGTCGGGATGCCGGCCTGGGCCATGAACGTGCCGTTGACACCGAACCGCCACGCGCCGAGCTCGCCCGGGTCGCCCAGGACATCGGCGCGGGCGGCGCGGGTCGCCGCGACAAGCTCATGGTCCGGGTCGATGAACAACAGCGGATAGTGGTTGACCTCGGTGACGTCGCCACAAAAGCCAGGGTCGCTGGCGCGGAGTTGGTCGACGATCGCCTGCAGCTCGGCCCGGCACGTGCCCGGATTTTCGCCCAGGACATAGCGGCGATCGACGCGGATCGTGCAGCGGTCGGGAACGACCGCCACGCCACCGCCAGGATCGGCGCGAATATCGATCGCGGCCAGCGTGCCCTGGCCGAGCAGTGGGTGCGATGTCAGATCGGCAGCATACCCCTCTAGCGCCTTGAGCAGCGGCATGGCCCGGGTGATCGCGTTGTCGCCGCGCGACGGCTCGCTGGAGTGGGCCATGCGGCCATGTACCGCCATTTCGTACTCGACCTTACCGCGGTGGCCGAGGTAGGCGCGCAGACCGGTCGATTCGACACTCACCCCGAAATCCGCCCGCGGACCATGCACGAGCACGTGGGCGACGCCATCCGGGGAGTCGATCTCGTCGCCGACGTCGGCGTTGAGGACAACGGTCCCGCGCAAGCGCACGCCTGCCCGCTTGACCGCCGCCAGCCCGAACGTGGCCGCGACGACGTTGCACTTCATGTCGCACGTGCCGCGGCCGGCAATCGCCAGCCCCGATTCGCCCCAGCGCGCCGCGTCGACCAGGCGGCCGCCGTAGGGATCGTCCATCTCGCTCGGCGGCACATGGTCCAGGTGGCCGTTGCAGAGGAGCACCGGCCCCTCGGCTTGGCCTTCGAGCCAGCCGAGCACGTTGCCCTTGTCGTCGATCTCGACGCGGTCATAGTCCAGGTCGCGCAGATACCGGGCCAGGGCGCTCCCCGCCGCGGCTTCCTCGCCTGACAGACTCGGGATGCGCACCAGTTCCTGGCAGGCGGCGATCATGCCCTTGACGTCGAGCGCGTCGCGCAGCGCGAGGTCGAAACGTGTATCGACGACCCTATCCGCGCGATCCATCAGCCGGCTCCGTTTCCCTATCCAGAAAGCTCCATGCGTTCGCCGCCGCGCTCCAGGGATTCCCGCGCCGCCAACGATACCGCCAGCGCCTGCAGCGCGTCGGTCGGGGTGGCACGGTCGGCCGCGCGGCCTTCGCGCACCGCGTCGATGAAGTAGGCGCATTCAGCCGCGTAGGGGTCGGTCTGGGCGGGGGCCAGCCGCAACGGCTCCCCCTCATTCGGGAAGAGGGTCAGCTCGTTGACGCCGCCGCTCATCTCGACGCTGCGGCCCCCGGCGCGGAAGTGGTACTCCATCGCGCCGTCCTCGCACAGCACCTCCAGACGGGAGGAGAAGGGGTACGACTCCGGCATCATCATGCCCCCGTCCACGAGGGCGGAGACGCCGTCCGCGTAATCGATGAGCACCTGCACCTGATCGTACCCGCCGGAGCGCGGATTGCGCACTCCGCGGGCCGTCACGGCCTGTGGAGAACCGAAGACCCAGTTCAGCGCGTCGTAGTCGTGGATCATCATGTCGATGACCGCCCCGCCGGTGAGATCCGACCGGCTGAAGAGAGCCGACCAGGCCGGAAACGGCTGCCGCCGCGAGGCAAACCCGGAACGCGGGGCGCCAAGCTCGCCGCTCCCCACCCGCCGCGCGATTTCCACGTACTCCGGCCAGAAGCGGAGCACGTGGGCGATCATCAGAACGCGGTCGCTCTCCTCGTTCGCGGCGACGAGCGCTTCCGCATCGGCGAGCGATAGCGCGATCGGCTTCTCCAGCAGGACGTGCTTCCCCGCGGCCAGTGCGGCCTCCGTCACCTCCCGGTGCTGCGGTGTGGGCAGGCAAACGTCGATGGCGTCGATCTCGGGGCTCGCCAGCAACGATGCGATGTCGTCGGTCCAGCGCGAACCGATCTCCTCGGCCAGCGGTTGCCCGCGATCCGGGCTAGGGGCAAAAACCGCCGCCACCTCGACGTCCGGCATCGCCGCGTACGCCCGCGCGTGCGTGCCGCCCATGAACCCCGCGCCCAGCACCGCGACCCGAACCATGTGCTGTCTACCCCTCATCCCCGGCCCTTCTCCCCGTGCGCGGGGAGAAGGGAACGTTGTCGGCGCCCCGTTGGCGAAGCGGAAGCCCCTCTCCCTGCGCACAGGGAGAGGGGTTGGGGTGAGGGTTCTCTACGTTTCCGGCACGAACTGCCGAACGTACCGGTACGACTCGGCCATCGCCCGGTCGACGTCTTCCAGCGCCGGCCACGGCTCCCCCTGGAACTCGATCTCGACCGAGCAGGGGCCGTCGAACCCAGCCTCGTCCAGCGACTTGAACAGCGCCGGCGAAATCGACCTCGCCGGTGCCGACGGTGGGGAAGTTCCACACCCCCGCACCGCCGATCTGATCCTTGACATGCATGTGGATGACCTTGTCCACCGCTCCGGGCAGATCGGTTTCCGGCCGCACGTCGCCGTAGTGGATGACGTTGCCGGGGTCGTAGTTGATGCCGATGTTCGGCTTGCCGATGTCCTCGATCAGCGCCTTGGAGATCTGCCCGGTGGCCAGCAGCCCGCCGTGCGTCTCCAGGCAGATGTCGATGCCGTCCTGCGCCGCCTCGTCGGCAAGCGGCCCGATGCGCTCCAGAAACGCCTTTCGCTGATCGTCGAGGCTGCCACTGGAGGTGTCGGCGTGGCCGCCGGTCGAGGTGGTGACCTTGGTGATGCCGAGTTTGCGGGCGATGTTGAGCGCCTTGCGGAACTCGGCCACGCCCTCGTCGCTGACCAGATCGGAATGGCCGGCGAAACTGACCGCCGTCAATCGGTACTGGGCGAGCAGGTTCTTCACCCGCTGGATCTCTTCGTCGTCGGCGTCGCGGCGGACGTGTTCGGTCCAGCCGGGCACGCTGGTCAGCTCGACCGACGTGAATCCGGCGCGGGCGATGCCGTCGAGCGCTTCCTCGAGACTGTAGGAATGGTAGGTGTTGGTGCATGCGGTCAGGCGGTCGGCCATCGTGGGCAATCTCCAGATCTGATGCGGCGCGCTGGCCGCTATTCGTTGAACCAGGTCCGTCCGGGATAGATCTTCATGTACTCGACGAAGACGCCATTCTCCCGGGTGAACGCCACCGTCGCGAACGGCGGGTCGCCAACTTCGAACGGCGAAAGGTAAACGTCTTTCCCTGCGAGGTGCGGCTCCAGCTCATCGACCGTGTAGGCGATGTGCGGGAAATTCATGAACTCCGGGTCGATAGGACTGTCCTCGCGCGTAGCGCAGCCACTCGATCCGGTTCGGGTCGTTCGCCGGGTTCGTCACCCAGCACTTCGACGCCGAAACATGATCCTCTTGCGGCTGCGGCTCGAACGCGCGCAACCCGATATGGTGGAACCGTTTTTGGGGTTCCGTGTCAGATGGCATCGGATCACCTCTTCGAGGGTGCCGGGGTAACAGGGTGTCAGGGTGTCAGGGGAACGAGACCCTGTCACCTTGACACCTGTCACCCTGTCACCCTGCGTCCTACGCGCCCGCGCCTTCCGGCACGGCAACGGCCTCAAACTCCTCCGCCAGTTCGAAGCCTGAGGCATCCGCCGTCACCTGCTCCATGTCGAAGTCGTTGGCGCCGGCCACGAAGTCGTTGGAGATGATCTCCTCGGCGGTGATGTCGCGGGTGAGTTGGCCGATGTCGCGGATGGTCGTCAGGAAGAGGTTCCAGTCGTCCAGATTGTGCCAGCCCCAGCCCTCGCGCGTCTGCCCAGTTGCCACGGTAGACGATGGCTGAGTTGCCACATCGACTCGACGGCAACCGCCTTGTCCTCGAACAGTGTCATTGAGGGCCGGGCCGATGCTCTCGACTTCCATGGTGATCTGCGTCGCGGCGCGCGGGTTCAGGTAGCCGAACTCCATGCCCCATGGCCCAGCCGCGGAGGTAGTTGGTATAGAGCTCGGCCAGCGATTCGTCCTCGAAATCGCTGCGCCGGATCTGGAAGGAGTTGGCCGGGAACTTCGACCAGTCCTTGCCCAGGATGTAGTTGAAATCGAGTCCCTGCGCGAACCACTGCGCGCGCAGCCCCTCCCAGCAGAGCGCGGCGTCGGCCTGACCCTCGGCAAGAGCCTGCCCCCAGCCGGGACCGGCGGTGTTGTACTGCACCAGACCCGGATCGCCGCCCGCCTGCGCCACCATCGGATCGACGATCGAGGACCAGCCGATGTCGCCGAGCGACAACCGACTTGCCTTCCAGGTCGGCCACGGACGTGATCTCGGTATTGTCCTTGTTGAAGGCGATGTCGAAGACATCGTAGAGACGGCATCTGCCAGACGGAGACGAGGTCGATCCCGGCCTCGACGCCGAGCGAGAAGACGCCGGGGGAGACGTAGCTCATGTCGGCCTGGCCGTCGGCGACGGCCTTGGACGACGAGGTCGCTTCCATGATGGCCGGGAGCAGCTCGGTCTCGATGTCGCCGAAGTAGCCGAACCGCTGCGCCACCCAGTACGGATAGTCGTCGAGCACTTCGAGCGTGCCGCGCGGGGAGACCCAGACGACCGAATTGCGCGCATCCTGCGCGAAGGCCTGCAAGCGGCCGGCGGACGGAACGAGCGAAGCGCCCACGCCGAGCGCCGCGGCGCCCTGCACCAGACGACGACGAGACAAGCTGGAACGCGTCAGAGAGGACAACGGGTTCATGAACGGCTTCCTCCTCTGTTGCATCGCGGGGACAACCACGCGGATGTCCTCCGTGTCACCGCTCCCAGGCGCACATCGCCGAGCGGTTGGTGCTCCGCGCCGGAGCGCGGTTCAGCCCCTGGTCCGTTTCGGTGTCATCCTGAGCCCGCAGGCGAAGGATCTCGCGCTCCGCGAACACGTGCACCCTTGAGCCGAGATGCTTCGCTTCGCTCAGCATGACACCGAAGCCTACGCCTGCCAGCTCGCCCAGCGCTTGCCGACCCAGTAGAAGAAGACGTAGATGAGGATGCCCATGGTGGCCAGGATGACGATGACGGCCCAGAAGTTGGCCATCTGGATGCGCGACGAGTAGAACATCAGCCGGTTGCCCAGCCCCTCGCCGCTGCCGACGATCTCGGCGCCAACGGCGGTCAACAAGCCGAAGATGGCCCCCACCATCAGCCCGACGATGATCATCGGCAGCGCCAGGGGAAAGCGCACCTTGCGAAAAAGCTGCATCGTCGTGGCGCCGTAGGAGCGAGCAAGCGCGATCTTGGCCAGGTCGGTGCGCCGGAACCCGGTGGCGGAGTTGATCATCACCATCGGCCCCACCGCCAAACAGACGGCGATGATGCGCGGTGCCGGGCCGAACCCCATTTTCTGCACCAGCAGCGGCACCAGCGCGATCATCGGCGTGGTGACCAGCAGCAGGATGTACGGGGTGATGATCTTTTCCGCGAAGGGAAATTGCGTGATCACCCCAGCCAGGACGATGCCGATTATGGCACCGATGACGTACCCGATGGCCAGCACCTGCAACGTGACCGCGAGATGTGGTGCGAACAGCCCGAAGCTGCCGAACAGCGCCGCGCCAATCTCGCTCGGCAAGGGCATGGTATAGGCCGGCACCTGAGCCACGCGCAGCAGGATCTCCAGTCCCGCGACGAACAGCACGGCCACCGCGACGATGGCGACGGCTTCCCCCCAACTCCTGGCGAAACTCGTGCTGGTCAGCGCCGACCAGTTGGTGATGTCGACGTCGCCGGATTCCTCGCCGCCTTGCGGCTGGTTGAATGTCGGAATTGCTTCGCGCAGTTCGCTGGCCATGCCGAGTTCCTAGCTCCGTGCCGCGCCGGTGGGTCTCGGCAACGGCGTATAGCGTCCCGTCTCGATGGTGTTCTTGATCTCCTTGACCACGTGGATGAAGTCTGGCTCGAAGGTCATGTCCACCGTGCGCGGCCGCGGCAGATCGATCGGGAAGATGTGGGCCAGCCGCCCCGGCCGCGGGGTAAGCACCACCACCCGATCCGCCAGGAAGATCGCCTCCGAAACGTTGTGGGTGACGAAGATGATCGTCTTGCCGGTCTCCATCCAGATCTTCTGGATGAGCAGGTTCATCTCGTCCCGAGTGAACGCATCGAGCGCGCCGAACGGCTCATCCATGAGGATGACGTCCGGATCGTAAGAGAGGCAGCGCACGATGCTGGCCCGCTGCTGCATGCCGCCGGAGAGTTCGCGCGGCATCTTCTTCTCGAACCCGGCCAACCCGACCTCGTCCAGCAGATCGCGGATGCGGCCCTCGTACGGTTTGGGGTCGATTTTCTTGATCTCGAAGGGGAACTGGATGTTCTGCCACAGGTTGCGCCAGGGCAGCAGGTTGGCGTCCTGAAAGATCATCCCGATCTCGGGTCGCGGCCCCGTCACCGGTGTTCCGTTGACGATGACCTCGCCCGCGGTCATGTCGTGCAACCCGGACATGCCCCACAGCAGCGTGCTCTTGCCGCACCCGGAAGGTCCCAGGATGCAGATGAACTCCCCCTTCGGGATTTCGAGTGAGAGATCTTCAAGTGCGTGGACGGAACCAGTGCCGGTCTTGTAATGCTTACTGACGTGCCGTACCGACATGGTGATCGGCCGCTCGTCGTCCTGAGGCGTCTCTACGCCGTTAACGCCGCTTGTCCGCCGCTGCGGCTGCGTCTCTACCACGCTGCAATGCCCCCCGCTGCACGTTCAGGCGGTTTTCGGAAGGCTCCTGGCCGCCAGGCGAGGGATGGGAGGCCACCCGCGTGCTGGCGCAGACTCCGGTCACCGGATCGCGCTGTTCGTGCGTAAACCTTTACACGGGGAGTCTATGGAAGGGCGCGCGATCGTGTCAACGCCGCGCAGAGAAACTCTCACCCCAACCGCCGCCCAGAGGATACCCGGCCCTGTGCGCAGGGAGAGGAGCATTACCCCTCTCTCACCACAGTCTGACAAGAGGAGGTATTAGGGGTATGGCAACGTCGCGCGGGGCCAACAAGCCCCTCTCCCATCGCAATGGGAGAGGGGTTGGGGTGAGGGCCAGTCGCCGAGGACGCGATCCCTCCCCCTGTCAGTCACCGCAGTGGGAGAGGGGGCGGGGGTCGGGGCTTTTACTGTCAGCCACCCGATGTCGGCGATGCCTCCGCGTCCTCGATTGCCTCCGGGACAATCGTTTCCGCGACCGAAGCGTCGTCCTCGACCGCATCCGGGGTGGCCACCTCGCCGGTCTGGATCTCCACCGGCGCCTCCAGCGCCAGCAGGGCCAGCGTCTGATCATCCGGGCGGCCGACGACGACGAGGTCGTAGGTCACCCCTTCGGCGAGCGCGACGTCGGCTTGGAGGGCAACGGTGAGGTCCTCACCGCCGGGGCGGACTTCGAGCGGGTAGTCGCCGGCATCGAGGACGATGTAGTCCGTGGCGTCGCGGAAGTCGACGCCTTCGAACAGGTTCTCCTCCTGCCCTTCGAGGCCGATGTCGATCTCGCCGGCGTCGGGGGAGGCGTGGAAGACGCGCAGCCGCGCCTGACCCTCGACCAGCGGCCGCAGGTCGGTCCCGGTGATGTTGAGCTCCAACTCCTCGCCGGCGCCGGTCACCAGCAATTCGTAGGCCTGCCCCGCCTGGAGATCGAACGGCCAGTCGACGATCGCCTCCTCCAGCGGGGCGCCGGTGGCGGTGACGCGCATGTTGCGACCCGTGCCGCTGGGCGCCGCCACGTACTCGGTGGCCGTGCCGTACTCCAGATTCTGCGCGATCTGGGCATCATTGAGATAGATATCAACCGGCGGCGTGTCCGGCGCGGCGTGGACGAGGCGGAGGCACGCGTCGCTGCCGGCGCCCTCGATGCCGAGCACCTCGGCGCACGGCGGCGAGACGCTGGTGATCAGCGATTGCACCTCCAGGGTGTCGTCGGCGATCTGCCCCAGCGCGACCACGTCGTAGACCTGGGTCTCTTCGAACGTAAGATCAGTGACGGTTTGCAGGATGCGGTCGTCTTCGCCGCGCAGGTCGGCGCTGTACGTGCCGGGCGCGACGTCGCGGTAGTCCGAGGCCTCGCCGAGCGCGACGTCGCCGAACCACTCGTCGCCGCCGGTTTCGAGCAGGTCAAGGTCCCCGGCGTCCGGCGAGAGATTGAGCATCCGCACCCGCGCGGTGCCGGGCTCGATCTCGCTGAGATCGACGTCGTAGATCGCGCCGCCGATGTCGTTCAGCAGGCCGAATACGACCACCAGGTACGCCTGCCCCGGCTCTGCCCCGAGCGTCTCGTCGACGACCGCGGCATCGGCCGTCTGCCCCATGGGCACGACCTGGATGCGGTGCTCCTCCGGCGTGATCGCCGTGTAGTCGCTGGCCGTACCGTAGGTCACGCCTTCCAGTAGGGGCTGCCCGTCCAGCAACACATCGACATCGGGCGCCCCTGGCGACGCGTGAATGACGCGCACCGTGGCATCCGCCTCGGCCGTTTCGTCCTGTGCCGCGGTCGGCATGGCCAAGCACGGCACAAGCGCCACCAACAGCGCGGTCGCCAGCGCCATCGCCGCGAAAGGTTCCCAGCCTCTTCGCTGAGACTGCCTCATCCCCGTTCTCCTTCCTGCATCAGCGCAGACTTCAAGTTGACATACGCCCCCAACCAGCTACATCGACTGCAAATGCACAATCTGTTCCACGGGGTTGCTGGCTATGGGCTATGGGCTATGGGCACGTGGATGAAGGTTGCCTGCTCGGTCGCCGTCGATCCGCCCGGTCCATTGCTGACCGGCAGGCTAACTCGCCGCCCGAAAGCCCATAGCCCATAGCCCATAGCCCATAGCCAGACCTTGACAAACCCAGGAATCCCGATAAAATCACCTTTGTCTACCGTAGTGGTAGACAAATTGGGGATGTGGCACGTGGGTCTGCAAAAGTTCGTACTCCTGGCGCTGTTCGGGCTCGCCGCGCAACTCATAGACGGCGCTTTGGGGATGGCGTATGGCCTGACCTCGACCACCCTGCTGCTGGCGGCCGGGCTGGCCCCGGCGGTGGCCTCCGCCAGCGTGCATCTGGCCGAGGTCGGGACCACGCTGGCCTCCGGCGCTGCCCACTGGAAGCTGGGCAACACCGATTGGCATGCCGTGCGCTGGCTGGCCCTCCCCGGCGGCGTCGGCGCATTCGCGGGCGCGACCGTGCTGAGCAATCTCGACGGCGATACCGCCCGCCCCTGGATTTCCCTCTTTCTGGTTACCCTCGGCGCGTATCTGCTCGTTCGCTTTGCCTTCCTCGGCGGCAAGATCGACGTGAAGCCCGGGACGCTGCGGCGACCGCTGCTGGCGCCCCTCGGGCTGGTGGCTGGCTTCCTCGATGCGGTTGGGGGCGGCGGTTGGGGGCCGATTTCGACGCCGACCATCCTGGCCTCCGGCCGCATGGAACCGCGCAAGGTGATCGGCACCGTCTCCACCAGCGAATTCGTCGTCGCCTCGTGCGCCAGCATCGGCTTTCTCATCTCGCTGGATCGCTCGGTCTTTGTGCTACCGGTCGTCGTCGCTCTTCTCGTCGGCGGCGCCATCGGCGCGCCCCTGGCGGCCTGGATGGTGCGCTGGCTCCACCCCCGCGTCCTTGGCGCCGCGGTCGGTGGCCTGATCGTCCTGACCAACGGCCGCACGTTGCTCACCGTCGCTGGCATCGAAGGGAATCCCCAGATCGCCGCCTACGTGGCCATCATTGCGATCTGGTGCGCGGCGATCGCGGTGGTCGTGCGCGACGTACGGCAAGAGCGCGGTCTGATCGGATCGCCCGCGGATTGAGTCCCGCCCCGGTCACGCGCGTACAGCGCGCTTGTCGGCGCTCTAATTGCGGGCAACAATCACGCCGTGAGCACCCCGCTACGTGTGGCGACCTTCCTCGCGCCCAACAAGTTCCCCGTCTACGAGTTCATAGTCGAGCACATCGGCCTCACGCTCGGGCTCTCCGCTGACCTGACCGTCGGCACGTCGTTCGACCAGTTTGCCTCGGGCGAGCTCGATGCGGGGTTCATCTGCGGCCTGCCGTATGTGCAACTGGCGCGCCTGAACCCGCCGCCGGTCGAACTCCTGGCCGCGCCGGTACTGACCGGGGAGCGATACCTGGGTCGCACCAGCGGGCCCTCCGCATGGTGGCTACCGGTGAAGTCGACGCCTCCGCCATCGACTCGCAAGTGCTCGCCGTCGAGCTGCGCGATCACCCGGAGCTGGCCGACGCCGTCCAGGTGATCGAAACCCTGGGACCGTCGACGATTCAGCCATTGGTCGCGGCGAAGGGCCTGCCGGCGGCATTGAAGTCGGAGCTTCGCGAGGTCGTCACGGCGATGCATCGGGATGGCGTCGCCCGGACGATGCCCGCCAACGGATTCGTCGAGCGGTTTGTGCCCGTGGCCGACGCGGACTACGACGACATCCGCCGCATGCTCGCAGCCTGCGAAGACCGCGGGTTCCTTTCCTTGCACTAGCCGCAAGAGGAATCTCTCGCCGGGCGAGGATGCCCCTCTCGTTGCGCACACTGAAAGGGGGAGGTATCCGCGACAATCCTGCCTCGAATTCGGTTGCCGGGTTGCGAAAGCCCCTCTCCCTGCGCACAGTTCAAGGGAGGACAGTTTTGAAGCGGGGTGCGGACACGGCGGCAACTTCGGGATACTGGCGGTTGACCGACCAGCCAGGCGTCCCGGAGGTGTCCCATGTCCGCCCCCCTGCGTGTCTACCAGCAAGTGCAAGCCCAGATCAAGCGCTGTGCCCCCGATCTGCGCCGCACCAGCGTGCGCCGCTTGGCGACGCTGGTGGTGGGCATCGCCGCCAGCGAGGCGTGCTCCCTGCGCCGTGTGGCGCGCAAGGTGCGGGCCCTGGGGATCAGTCGTGCCCAGCCGGAGAGCATCGCCCGCCGCTTGCGCCGCACCGTGGCCGACCTGCGCCTGGACGACGGGGCGGGCTTGGCGACGCTGCTGCGCGAGGCGATCGCCTGGCCGGCCAACGCCCCGGTACTGCTGGTGCTGGACGAGTCGGCCACCCCCGGCGGGCTGCACGTGCTGCGCCTGAGCCTGGCCTACCGCGGCAGCTGCGTCCCCTTGGCCTGGGCCGTCTGGCCGCACCAGGAGCAGCTGGCGCCGGGCGCGTACTGGCGGCGCCTGGAGGCGGTGTTGGACCGCGTCCAAGCCCTCCTGCCGCCCGGGGTGCGGGTGGTGGTGCTGGCCGACCGCGCCTACGACATCCCGCCCTTGCTGGATCGCCTGCGCGCCCGCGGTTGGGCCTGGATCATCCGCGTCAAGGCGCGCTCCAAGATGGTCGGGCGGGAGGCGGACGGCCGCGAGCAGCCGCTGCGCGCGCTGGTGACGGCCCAGCTGGATCGGCCGGGACGCCGCTGCCGTCGCACGGGCGAGACGTTCAAGAAGGCCGGCTGGCGGGCGGTGCACCTGGTGGGCGAGTGGGGCCGCGGCTACACCGACCCGCTGGTGGTGCTGACCAGCCTGCCGCCCCGCTGGACGGTCCTCAGCCGCTATGCCCGCCGCTTCTGGATCGAAGGGGCCTTCCGCCAGGACAAGAGCGCCGGCTGGCACTGGCAGCGCAGCCAAATCCGCGACCCGCAGCATCAGGAGCGCCTGTTGCTGGGTCTGGCCTGGGCCAGCGTCCTGGTGCTCAGCCTGGGGGCGCAAGCGGCCGCCGCCGCGCTCCCGGCTCGCCGCCGCTCGCGCGCCCAGCCCACGCACCCGCGCGACAGCCTCTTCACGCTGGGGGTGGACCGCCTCCACGCCGCGCTCTACGGCACAGTGCGAGGCCGGTTGCCCTGGCGCTTGCCCCGTCTGCCGGCCCCCAGTTGGTGCGCCCAGTACGTCGCCTGCCAGCCATCGCCGCCTCAACTCCAATCTGTCCTCCCATGAACTGCGCACAGGGAGAGGGGTTGGGGTGAGGGTTTCTCAGGGAGACGGGATCGACATTCCCCAGGAGCGAGGGTAACCAGCCCCTTTACGACACGATGAAGCCGCCCGCGGCCGCCAGGACTTCGTCCGGCGTCTGCGACGGGTTGAATGCCTTGGGAAAGGGCGATTCCCCGCGCAGACCGTTGATGTACGCCGCGTGCCGGGCCTCGACACCATGAATGGTCAGGGCGGCGGTCAGCAACGCGTCTTCATCGATGAGAAACTGCGCGGCGCCCTGGTAGGCGCTGACGCCGGTGTTTTCGAGCACCTGGGCGACCCTGACGAATCCGTCTAGGTCAGCGTAGCCGAAGTCGTACTCCGCTTCGGCCACCGGCTCGCCGCCCAGGTCGGTGATCACCTGCGTGATGGTCTGCACATGCTCGTCTTCGTGGTCGCGGATGATCTCGAACCATCCGTAGACGTTGGCGCCATACCCGGCGGCGGCGAAATCCTCGGCGCTGAACTGCTCCAACCCATCGCGGTAGAACGCGTACTCGAGGTGCTCCAGGGTCAGGGCGTAGTTGAGCACATCGACGGGGGTGTTGAGCATCGTGGTCGACGACTGCATGACGAAAGGTCCTCCTCGCAAATCGGCGAATCGTGTGGATGGCGGGGGTGACTAGGAGACGAGAAACGGGCCGGCGATCTCGAGCACCTCGTCGGGCGAGAGCGGGGTCTCGAAGGCGCTCGGGAACGGGATCTCGCCGTTGAGCAAGTTGAGGTACGAGGCGTGCCGGGCCTCGACGGCCACGATCGACCCCGCGGCCGTCAGCAGCTCGGCGTCGGAGATGAACTGGGCGGCGCCGTCGTAGGCGCTGACCCCGGTGTTCTCCAGTGCCATCGCCGTGGCCATGAACGCCATCGGATCGTCGTAGGCGGCGCCGAAGTCGTACGTCGCCTCTTCGACCGGTGTGCCGCCGAGGTCGGCAATCACGGACGCCAGGGTGGTGACATGCTCCCCTTCGTGGTCGCGAATGGCCATGAAATTCGTGTCGATCGACTGCCCGCGCCCGTCCTCGCCGAACGTGAACAATCCGACGCCGTCGCGGTAAAAGGCGTACTCCAGGTGCTCGAGGGTAAGCGCGTAATTGAGCACGTCGAGGTCGCTCGTCAATTCCTGGGCCGCGGCCAGGTTGCGGATGCTGGGAAACGTTGGCAGCGAGAGCGCGATCGCCGCGCCCGCCGCCACCTTCAGCGAACCGGCCAACACGCCGCGGCGAGACAGTCGCCGTCGCTCGGCCGCGATTTCGTCCAGCAACCGTTCGTGGAATACCTTCACGGATCACTCCTCTCGTACACGGATCGTCGCGAGCTGCCTCACTGGCGTTCCGGAATCGCCGGTTCGGCAGGTCTGGAAAGCACTACGGGACGCGTGTTCGTTTGGATCACCCGGCATCGCGGTGTGTCGGTCATGCGGCAGCGCAGGCGCTGTGACCGCTACGGCGGCCAGCAGCAGGGAACGGCGGCATCCGGCGACCGCGGGGCGCGGCGTATACTCGGCAATTGTGGTTCGAGCCTGATGCCGAAGTAGGTGCGCCTTCCCCATGACAGAACCCGGCAATACCCCGAATCGCGTGCGGGTCCGCTTCGCCCCCAGCCCAACCGGGCTCCTCCACGTCGGCGGGGCACGTACCGCCCTTTTCAACTGGCTGCTGGCGTATGGGCAGACCCCGCGTGAAGGTGGCACGGGGGCGTTCATCCTGCGCATCGAGGACACCGACCGCAATCGCTACGTCGAGGGAGCCGAAGAAGGGATTTTCGATATCCTGCGCTGGTTCGGGCTTTCGTGGGACGAGGGACCCGATGTCGGCGGCCCGTTCGGTCCCTATCGCCAGAGTGAGCGGACCGAGCTGTACCGCGAGCACGCCGAGCGGTTGCTGGATAGCGGCCACGCTTACCGCTGCTTCTGCTCGCCGGAGCGGCTACAGCGCGTGCGCGAAGAGCAGCAGGCACGCAAGGAGCCCCCCGGCTACGACCGCCACTGCCGCGACATTGACCTTGATACGTCCAAGATGACCGCCGCCCTCGGCGAGCCCTTCGTCATTAGATTCCGGATGCCGCTCAAGGGCGAGACCACCGTTCACGATCTCCTTCGTGGGGACATGACCTTCCAGAACGCATACCTGGAAGATCTCGTCCTGCTTAAGTCGGACGGCTATCCCACCTACCACCTCGCCAACGTCGTCGACGACCACCTGATGCAGATCAGCCACATCCTGCGCGGGGAAGAGTGGATCCCCACCGCACCGATTCACGCCCGCCTCTACGACGCCTTCGGCTGGGAGCCGCCCGCGTTCGCGCACCTGCCGCTGATCCTGGCCCCCGGCGGCGGCAAGCTCTCCAAACGGCACGGCTCCACGGCGATGGAGGAATTCCGCGCCCAGGGTTATCTGCCGGAAGCGCTGATGAACTACCTGGCCCTCCTCGGCTGGAGTTTCGATGGCACGACCGAGATGTTCAGCCGGGACGACCTGCTCGATAAATTCACCCTTGAGCGGGTGAATCCCTCACCGGCGACATTCGATTACAACAAGCTGCGCTGGTTCAATCAGCAGTACATCAACCACGTGCTCACCCTCGACGATCTCGCCGTGCGGGTGATGCCATTCCTGGCGGAGGCGGGATTGATTGGACCCGGCCCATTCGACCCTGAGCATCACGACTTCGCCCGCGTGCAACCGGTCGTCGCCCTGCTCAAGGACCGCCTGGAAACCCTGGCCGAGGCGCCGGAGTTGATGGCCTATTTCCTCCAACCCGACCTTGATCCATACGATCCCGCGCTGCTGATCCCGAAAAAGATGACGCGGTACGACGCGCTCACAGCGCTCGAAGCCGTGGCGACGATCCTGCCGGAGGTCGATCTCGACGCCGAGGAAGCGACGGAGGCGCGCTTCCGTGCCCTGGCCGACGACCTCGGGTTGAAAGCTGGCAGTCTCTTCATGCCAGTGCGGGTGGCGGTAACCGGGCGCACGCAGTCGCCGGGATTGTTCGAGACGCTGCGCGTCATCGGCGCCGAGCGCGTGCGGCAGCGGGTCGCCGACGCGATCGAGCGGTTGCGGGACTGGACGCCAGAAGGAGAAGTCGCCGAAGCTGCGCAAGCGGGTGTTTGAGCGTGCCGCCAAATCCGTGTCATTCCGAGGAACGAGGAATCTCGGCCCTCAAGTCACGCCCGCTCGCTGAGCACGAGATTCCTCGCTGCGCTCGGAATGACACGAATTGGGCACGGGGCCGTTGATCGGGGGGAGCGAAAACAGGTGGCGCGTCATCCGTGGGTCGCGGAGGCCGATAGCGGCCTGCGCTGGGGGATTCAGCTCGTCCTGGGCGACGAAGGACTCGGCCGGCTACTGGAAGCCGGGCGCAACGTCGAAGCGCTTGGATTCGACGGTTGCTACATCTTCGACCATCCCTCCATCCAGGCCGATCCCTGGATCAGCATCGCGGCGCTCGCCGGGGTCACGGAGCGCGTGCGCCTCGGCTCCATCGTCAACTGCGTCAGCTACCGGCACCCGGCGTACCTCGCGCGCATGGCCGCCGACGTGGACAACATCAGTCGCGGCCGGTTGTTGCTCGGTCTCGGCATCGGCTGGCTGAAACCGGAGTTCGAAGCCTTCGGGATCGACTACGACCCGGTGCCGGAGCGGTTCGCGGCGCTCGAGGAAGCGTTGGAAATCATCCCCGGCGTGTGGGGTCCGGAAAAGTTCGCCTACATCGGCCAGCACTACCACATCGGGCCGCTGCGGATCACGCCGCCGCCGGTCCAGCAACCGCGCCCGCCACTGTTGATCGGCGGCAGCGGCGAGAAGAAGACCCTCCGGCTGGTGGCGAAGTACGCCGACGCCTGCAACGTCAACGACGTCGGCAACACCGTAAACGGTCTGGAGCGGCTCGGCGGCCCCGAGCTGATCGGGCACAAGTTCAACGTGCTTCGCGGCTACTGCGAGGAGATCGGCCGTCCCTACGATGAGGTCTTGCGCACGCACTTCACCCTGCGCCTGGTGATCGGCGAGAACGAGCGCGCGGCGGTCGAGAAGGCCGCGGTGATCGACCGCGCCCCGTCTGGCTCACCCGGCACGCGCCGGGCACAACCGAGCGCGTTCATGATTGGCGACCCGGAGCGAATGGTGGCGTACTACCAGTCGCTGGTTGATGTGGGAGCGCAGTACTTCGTCATGCAGGTCGATTCGGGCGATAGGGAAACGCTGGAATTGCTGGCGCGCGACGTCGTACCAAACGTGGCGGTGCGGGCCTGATCAGACGACACGGAACGCGGACGATCGCCAACACAGTTCGCGCGGTTCGCGCCGCAACGCCGCCCTCTCCTGTACTCCACGAGTGCCAGAGCCGCGTGCCGACCTTGTGTCATTCCGAGGAACGAGGAATCTCGTCGTTCTTCCCGAAACCGCGGTGGGTGCCAGAGATGCATCGCTGCGCTCGGCATGACACACCCCGCTTGAGGCGGCCTCCCGCCTCCCTGGATCTTCGGTATCTTCGACATCTTCCGACAACCACGCCAGAATCCTGGCCGACACTACTGTTCTCTTACCGCGGTGGATGACCGGGAGCGGGCCAACCCTGCTACCCTACCTGCCACCGCCAGAGTTCGCAATCTTCGCAATCTTCGCCCGCACGACGCGCCGGGACGCTGAGCCGCACTCGCCCTGAAAATTGCTTACCCCGCCGCCTCGCACCCCCCCGCCTGCTTCGGCCCACGCCGCTCCAGGTGATACGGCACGCTGGTCACCACCGTGCCGGGGCGGAAGAGGAGCGCTGCCTTGATCCGCAGCGCGGTCTGGTTGTGCAGAATCTGCTCCCACCACTTGCGGGCGATGAATTCTGGCAGCACCACGGTCAAGGTGTCATCGGGGCGCTGGCGGTCGATCTCGTCCAGGTAGGAGAGGAGCGGCCCCACCAGGTTGCGGTAGGGCGATTCGATGATCACCAGCGGGATGTCCGAACCCATCGCTTCCCAGTCCGCGCGCATCCGTTCGATCTCCGCTTCGTCATCCGTGATATGGATCGCGGTCACGTTCGGGGAGATGGACCGGGCGTAGGCCAGCGTCTGGCGCGCGACGCGATTGACCGCGGCGATGGGAACGACCACGGTGTGCTCGATCTCGGAGGGGTCGAGGGGCGTCTGCGCGGCCAGCTCGCCGGCGGCGCGCGCGTAGTGGCGGTGGATGGCGCGGAACATCAGGATCAGGATCGGGATGAGGATCATCACGATCCAGGCGCCGCGGGTGAAATTGGTGAACCCCACCACGAAGGCCACCAGACCGGTCGTGATCACGCCGACGATGTTGATGGCCAGCCCGCCTTGCCAGCCTGGTTCTCTCAGACGCAGCCAGCGCGCCACCATCCCACCCTGGGAGAGTGTGAAGGCGGTGAAGACCCCGACCGCGTAGAGCGGGATCATGCGTGTCGTCTCGCCGCCGAAGCCCCATAGCATCAGGGACGAGAGAAGACCCAGTGTGATGATGCCGGTCGAGTAGGCCAGCCGGTCGCCGCGGAAGGTGAACTGCTTGGGTAGGTAGCGGTCGCGCGCCAGGAAGTACGACAGCCGCGGAAAGTCCGAGTAGGCGGTGTTGGCGGCCAGGATGAGGATGGCCAGGGTGGCCACCTGGATGTAGTAGTACGCGGGGGTGTCCGCGCCGAAGATGGTGCGCGCGATCTGGGACACGACGGTTTCGTACCCACCGGCGTGATCGGCGTTCAGCGGCACGATGCCGAACTGGTTGGCCAGGAAGGTGATCCCGGCAAACGTGACGGCCAGGATGCCGATCATCCAGGTCAGCGTCGTGCGGGCATTCTTCCACTCCGGGGGCTGGAACGCCGGCACGCCGTCCGAGATGGCCTCCACACCGGTGAGTGCGGCGCAGCCGCGGCTGAAGGCGGTCAGAATCAGCAGGATCCCGAGTGTCTGAGTAGCCGCCTCGGCCTCCCCGGCGGGCATCACCGGGGTCTCGGGTACGAACCCGTTCCCCGCGGCCCGCACGAGTCCGAGCGCGATCATGCCGATGATGCCGGCCAGGAAGAGGTAGGTCGGCACGGAGAAGATGCTGCCCGATTCCCGAATGCCGCGCAGGTTGAGCATCGTCACCAGCAGGATGAATCCCAGACCGAGGGCGATGCGGTAATCGCGCAATGACGGGACCGCCGAGGTCAGCGCCGCGACGCCGGCGGAGATGCTGACCGACACCGTGACGACATACCCGAACAGCAATGCCGCCCCGGCCGTCAGCGCCGGCAAGTCGCCGAGGTTGTCCTTGGCCACGATGTAGGACCCGCCCCCTTGGGGATAGGCCTTGATGGTCTGCCGGTACGAGATGCCGACGATCAGCAGCAGCGCCACGATGGCGGCCCCGATGGGCAGGCTCAACGAGAGGGCGGCGAGCCCGGCTAGCAGCAGGACGTGCAGGATCTCCTCCGTGGCATACGCCACAGAGGAAAGGGCGTCCGACGAGAGAACGGCCAGGGCCTTCGTTTTGGTGAGGCGCTCGTGCGCGGCCTGGGCGGTGCTGATCGGTGCGCCGATGAGCGTTCGCTTGACCTTCCCGAACGCGCGCCCCGCCGCGCCGCGGGCCTCCAGTGCCTCCTCGGTGGCGATGAGGTGCCCCGGCGCGGTTCGTTCGAAGTCGCCGGTCTGCACGCGGCAGACCCGGACGTAGCGGTCCCCGATCAGGTGACCCTGCATGTCCTGCTTGCCGACGAGATCGCTCTGGATCCGCGGCCCGGCCCGGCGCGGCGCGCGGACGCGAGGTGTCTGGCGCGATGTCCCGGACAGATCCTCGTCCGTGGGCAGCCCGGCCACGCCATTGTCGCCGGAGCGCACAAAGGGCCGGCCGGCGCGCGCAGAGCGTTCCTGGGCGGATTCGACTGGCGGCGCGGGCGGTTCGGGCAGCCCGTTTGCCCCGGAATCGGCCGGCGACGTTCGGTTTGGACGAGGAGGACGATAACGGGCAGTCGCCATGCAAACGGCTCCGCGGGCCTGTTCTGCGCCGCACCTCATTCATCGGCGGAGGTGCGGCAGGGCCCGCTGCAATCGGCTCCAGGCAGCCGTCACTCGGCCCATAATGCCCGGAGCCACAACCTCACAAGTGTACCCGTGGCGTCAAGCTTGCCAGTTCACCAAATAGCGACGGAAGCTTCCCTGCCGAACCGTACACCTCCAGCATCAGCGCTGTTCGGAGGATGCCGCCAGCGATACCCGTCATGTCGCGGCACGAAGCGCGCCACGAGGACCGGCGGGATGTCCGGGACGTTGCTCCACGAGAGCATCCGCTCGACTCTGTGCTGATTGCGAAACGCCGGTTCCTCCAACCCGTCGAGGACGAACCCAGCCCGGAAGAAGACATCGAGCAGCGCATGCAGCGGTCGGTGAAAATACCAGTGGTGTTCTGGCTCGCCGAGCATGCCGGTCCCCTTGCCGGGCGGCGTGCTGAGATAGTTGGTGACCTTCACCGCATGGATCGCCACCTCGTCTCCATTGTCGCGCGTCACCGACTCAGCCGAGAGCGCGGTGGCGTTGCTGTTGAAGGCCGGGTGCTGGATTGAGAAGACGAA
The DNA here is from genome assembly GCA_963762985.1 of uncultured Chloroflexia bacterium. Taxonomy (GTDB): domain Bacteria; phylum Chloroflexota; class Chloroflexia; order Thermomicrobiales; family UBA6265; genus JACCXM01. The sequence continues at coordinate 92,728 of CAVXMK010000011.1, read as the reverse complement.
TCGCCCTTCCGACGCCAGCAGCTGTCGAGCGACACCCACCAACGGCGCGATCACCGGCATGTCCATCAGCGCCATGTTGCAGAGGAGCGCCGCGAACTGGCCTTCGCCCAGGGCGAGGAGTGCGGCCTCGTGGGTGGCATCGAGCCATCGGTAGTCGATGCCGTCGCCGGATTGAGCCTAACGTGCCCGCGCCAGCTCCAGAAACGCGGCGCTGGTATCAATGGCGACGACGCGCGTGCCGAGCGCGGCCAGCCTGCGGGACGAGACGCCATTGCCGCAGGCGACGTCGAGGATGCGCTCTCCCGGCCGCACGGCCAGCAGCCGTTCGACGGCGGGACCGATCAGCTCGAGTTGAAACGCGTTGCCGTCGCCATGTGCTCGTCCCAAAACGCGGCCTTCGCGTCCATCTGCGGCGCACGTCGGCGATGAGACGGGCTTGGTCTTGCGCGACGTGGGATTCCATGTCGGGCTCCTTTCCCGGTGCCGCGAGTGCCTACAGCGTTCCGAGCGGACTCCTGATCTGGCCGTTGTCCGGGTCAGGCCCCACCTCTTGCGGCAGGCGGGCCAGGGCGAACACCCCACCCACGATCCACATCGCCGCGCCGACACTGACCACCGGTACGACACCGATTGCCTCGATGGCCAGCCCGCCAAGCCCGAGTCCCGCCAGAATCGATAACCCTTGAACGGCCCCCAGCGCCCCGAACACCCGCCCGCGGAAGGTATCCGTCGTCAATAATTGCAGCAACCCCTGCCCGGCGGAAAAACTGGCCACCACGGGAAACCCGGCCAGAAGCATGAACCCCGACGCCGTGATGACCGCTGCCGCTCCGGGGGGAACGAACGTCCCGGCGTTCGCCACTCCCAGATCGGTAAATCCCAGCCCGATCATGCCGCCCGCAAACAGCAGTCTTGGCGATGTCTTGAGCGCGACGCGGGCCACCACGGCCCCGGCAATCAGACCGCCAATGGCTTGCGCGGACGCGAGGATCCCCGCCCCGGTCGCGCCGCCTTTCAGGACATCGATGACCAGAGGCGTGTACCCGACGCTGAACGTACCCTCGCCCAACATCCCGACGCCGGTGGCGAGAAAAATGGTCCGCAGCGCGCGGTCGCGGCCAACCAGGCGCAACCCGGCCAGCCACTCGCCAGTGACCCGGCTCCACGCCGACGCCCCGTTCGCGGGCGTGTCTGCCCGTTCCGGTTGCGCGCCGGCGCGGATGGCCGCAATCAGCGCCGCCGAAACCGCGAAGCTGACGGTGTCCACGATGACCACCGTCGGGAGGCCGCCTCCGGCATAGAGCAGGCCGCCCATGGCTGGCCCGATGAGGCGGCCGAGGTTGTTGTTGAGCGCGTTGAGCGCGTTGGCCGTGACCAACTGCTCCTCGCCGACCAGCCTGGGCAGGAGTGCCGACTCGGCCGGATCAAAGAAAAGCCCGACGATCCCGGTCGCCGCCCGCACCCCATAGAGGAGCCAGAGCAGGTCGGATGACACCACTGCCAGCAGGGGCAGCAGCAGCGCCGCGCGCGCCAGATCGGCCACCACCATCGTCCGCTTGCGGTCCCAACGGTCAACGAACACCCCGGCGATGGAGCCAAGGAGAACGCTAGGGATCAGCGTGGCGGCGAAGACGCCGCCGGTGGCGATGGCCGAGCCGGTCAGCGCGTACGCGTGCAGGGGCAGCGCCACCAGCAGCGCAAAGTCGCCCGCGACGGAGATAAGCCCGGCGAACCAGAGCAGCGCGAAGTCCCGATGGCGGAGGGTGGCCAGCATCGTGCGTCCCGGCTATCGGCTATCGGCTATCGGCTTACGACTGACGACTGACGACTGACGACTGACGACTGACGACCCCCGTGGATTGGTTCTTGCGGGATGGCTCCGGTCGAGCGTCGGTTGGTGTGGCGAGGAAGGATCGCATGGCGACGAGAAGAGCGCAGGAGCGGCAGGAACGGTTGACCTACATGACCCTCGTGGGGCTGTTTCTGGGCATCCTGGGGCTCTTCGTTTCCCGCGAGCAGGACCGCAAGCGCACCTTCGAGATCAGCCCGCGCGACCTCACCCTCCTGGGACTGGCGACGTACCGCGGCGCGCGCCTCGTCGCCTACGACCGCGTGGTGGAACCGTTCCGCGATCCGGTCACGGAAACGGTGCCCGACGAGTTCGATGCCGGGGAGAACGTCGTCGCCGAAGGGACGGGGGCACGCAAGGCAATCGGTGAGCTGGTCTCCTGCCCGACCTGCGTCGGCACCTGGCTAGCCGCCGGCCTGGTCTACGGCATGCATCTGGCCCCCGGTCCAACCCGCCTCTTCGCCGCCATCCTCGGCGTCTCCGGTCTGGCTGAGCTCTTCGGCGCCTCTGCCGAAACCCTGACCTGGATCGCCGCAGGCGGCACGCAAACAGGTTGGGTCGTGACGAGACCGTTGGCTATCAGCTATCAGCTATCAGTCAAAGTCGGCAAGACGGCAATGTCCAGATACGACGACAACCAGGAGCCAGAAGCTGATAGCTGATAGCTCATAGCCGATAGCCCACAGCCGCAAAACAAACCGCGGCGGGGACCGTTGGGGGTGGAGTCCCGACGGGCGCCCAACCGCGGCCTGTGCCCACGTCTTCCCTGAAAGCGTGCATGCACGGCAAGAAACGTGAGGCGCGCATAGCCTAACAGGAACGGAGGGTGACTGGGTGACAGGGTAACAAGGAGACCACGTTCCGGCCCCTGTCACCCCGCCACCCAGACACCCTGTCACCCATTTCGCGTCTGCCCTGTTCCCGCCCTGACAGCCGGGCCGGAACGCCGCCGCCACACTGGATGCATGGCCCCGAGGTGCTCGGGGCGAACAGACCAGAGGCGAAGGAGGTTCCTCATGACCGGCGCGATCAAGCGGCTCATCACCGGCGGACTGGTGGCCCTGGCCCTCGTCGGGGGCGGGTTGGGTCTCGGTAGTGAAGAGGCAGCGGCCTACACCAAGACCCACCGTAGCGACGACGGCAAGCTCGTCCTCATCTGCCACTACGACGACCGCACCCACGAACTGGCGTTCTGCGACGTCTACTGGTTCCCGCTTCAAGTCGCCCAGGGCGGAGCGGTGGCGACCCGGTAGTCTCGCTCACAACCGAAATCGGGCCCGGTCGGGGGAGGAGTCGGTGGCTCCTCCCTCCGACGTGCCATGATCCTACCCGATGGATTTGGCATCGAGGGGAGAAGCAGCGGCCATGTGGAAACCGGACGGTTGGAGTGTTCGCGCCCGATTGGGGGTGATCGTCCCTCACGCGGCCATCGGCACGGAGTCGGAACTTCAGGCGATGGCTCCGCAGGGCGTCTCCATCCACTCCACCCGCGTCCCGCTGGGCGTGATGCGCGCCGGGGGTGTGATGGACCCGACTATTGCCCTGGAACCGGTGCGCGCCTTCGCCGACCCGCCGCTGGTCGATGAGGCGGCCGCGTTGCTCGCCGCGGCGCCGTTGCACGCCATCGGGTTCGGGTTCACCAGCTCCAGTTACGTGCGCGGCGCGGCCGATGACGAATCATTGCGCCAGCGACTTGAGGCGCGGACGCGCGGCATCCCGGTAGCGGTCACCAGCGTGTCGGCGGTGCTCGGGCTGCGCGCCCTCGGCGCCGGCCGCGTTGCACTGGTCGATCCGCCCTGGTTCTCCCCGGAGCTGACCGCGTTGGGCGTGGACTATTTTCGTGCGCACGGCTTCGAGGTCATCCACGCCGAAGCCGCCGCGCTGCCGAGCGACCAGCAGGCGATCCATCCCGGCCAGCTTTTCGAATGGGTGCGCGATCACGTCCCTGCAGAATGCCGAGGCGGTCTATATCGGCGGCAACGGCTTGCGGTCGGTCGGAGTCATCCAGGCTTTGGAGGAGGACTTGCCGATCCCAGTGCTTACGGCCAATCAGGTGCTGTTCTGGCATCTGCTGCGGCTGGCTGGGACGCGCGTGCCGGTAGTCGGGTATGGGCGCCTGTTCGATCGAGATCTGCCTGGGGAGGCCGCGTGGTGAACGTGCGGGCGACAGGTTGGCACGCTACCCTCATTTCCGAACCGTGGTGAAGCCCCACGCATGAGGTTCGTTGGGAATCTCCCATACCGACTCCATGGCGGCCCGGCCCATTCACCAGCGCGCTATACTGCCCTCAACTCAGGCGAAGCATCCGCGCTCCTTTAGCCCCTTCGCCCTGCCATCCTCACCGCCGTCCTGACCCCTCGACCCGTTCCCGCCAAGGAGGGAGAACCGCACCGCACCGCGCCGCACTGGCGCCAACGAAGATCTCCAAACCTGATCGCACTCGGGAATGGTCCCGTTTGTGCGGCGGGCTGGTGATGGGCCGGCGCACCGGCGCGCTGGCAGAGCCACGTGAGACGATCGGAGGCAATGTATGGCTGACCCGACCTATCGCGATCTCGTGCGCAAGATGCGTGGCGGACGGATCACCCGCCGCCGCTTCATGCAGGGCGCGTCGGCGCTCGGAGTCTCGGCGACGAGCATCAGTTCGGCCCTCCGTGCCAACCCGACGTATGCCCAGGAAGCCTCAGCAGTCGAATTCTGGACGACCCACACCCCACCCGATCTGGATGCCTTGCAGGCAATCGTCGATGCCTTCAACGGTGAGAACGCCGACGTCCAGGTCACGCTGACGCAGAAGGTCGGCGGCGAAACCGACACGACCGCGTTGATGACGGCTGTCCGCGGTGGCGTCGGTCCCGACGTCTACATGCTCGACCGCTTCATCGTCGCCCAGCGCGCCTCGGAGGGCGTGCTCCAGGATCTCAGCGAATTTGGCGCCGACCTGTCCGGGTACATTCCCTTCGCTCAGGCAGAGGCGTCATTCCAGGGTGCCCCGTTTGCCCTCCCCTTCGACACCGACGCGCGCGCTCTCTTCTATAACATCGGCATGCTGCAGGAAGCTGGGATCGATCCCGCCGACCTCGACGTCGCCAATGGTCCGATCACCTGGGACCGCTTGGCTGAACTCGCCAATCAACTTAACGAGACTGACGCCGACGGCAACTTCACCCGCATGGGGTACGCGGGCTACACCCAGCAGGAGTGGCACTATACCTATGGGTTTGCCTTTGGCGGCACCTTTTTCGACGAAGCCGCGTGCGAGGTGACCCCCGATAACGAAGGTGTCGTCGCCGGTCACCAGTGGCTCTACGACTACGTCGCGGCGCTCGACCCCCAGAAAGTCAACGCCTTCGCCGGACCACAACGGGTGGGGGTTGTTCCGGCCGTTCCCGAGGAAGAGCAGTTCTTCCTCACCCAGCGCGTCGGGTTCGCGATCACCGGCGACTGGTACCTCAACCAAATCCCAGAATACGCGCCCGACATCGAATACGGCCTGACCGTCATCCCCGTGCCGGCGGAAGGAGACGAATCGGCGACCTGGGCCGGCGGCTGGTCGATGGTCGTCCCGCAGGGTGCCAAGAACCCCGAGGGCGCCTGGCGCTTCTTGCAGTACATCGCGGGCGAACCGGGGCAGCGCAGCTACACCACGGACACTGCGCACCTGCCGACGTTCAGCAGTCTGCTGGCCGAAGAAGACCTCTTCCCGGATCCACAGCACCTCTTCTTCGCGCAGACGCTCCTGCCGACCGCGAAAAACCGCCCGCCGCTGCCGGTCGGGGCACGGTACTGGAACGAACTGACCAGTGCCCTGGAGAGGATCTACCTGAACCAGGAGGAGCCGGCGGCGGCGCTGGCCACCGTCAAGGAGCGGGTTCAGCCCGACCTGGAAGGATTCTGCCCGATCGATATCGCCTGAGTCGAACGCCCTTCATCCCCGTTCGTTCCTGGCACGGGGTTCCGCACCGCGCGCCCCTCTCCCTGCGCACAGGGAGAGGGGTTGGGGTGAGGGTTCTATTTGAGCACCACCACACCGCCCATTCGCACGAATTCCTCCGGCCGTCTCCGCCTCACCCGCAAGGAGCGGCACAACCTCGGCGTCGGGCTGCTCTTCATCAGCCCGTGGATCGTCGGTTTTCTCGCCTTCCTGGTCTATCCAATCCTGTACACCTTGCGCATCAGCTTCACCGAGTACACCGGCTTCGGCGAGCCGAAGTGGATCGGACTCGGCAACTACCGGGGCCTGCTCCAGGACGAGCTCTTCTGGACATCGCTCTACAACACGCTCTATTACACGGCGCTGGCGGTGCCACTCGGAGTGGTCGTCGCCATGGGGTTGGCCCTGGCGATGAACCAGCCGCTGCCTGAGGTGCCCATCTATCGCGCCATTCTCTATCTGCCCTCGGTCATTCCGCTGTTCGCCCTCTCCTTCATCTTTGCCATCCTGATGAACCCGACGCAGGGTATCTTCAATCAGATCCTGCTTCGCCTCGGTCTGCCCAACGTCAACTGGTTCGGCGATCCCCAGTGGACCAAACTCGCCTTCGTCTTTCTGGCGCAGTTCGGCGCGGGCCAGGTCGCCTTGATCTTTCTGGCCGGGCTGAAAGGGATCCCCAGAACGCTCTACGAGGCGGCGATGCTCGATGGCGCCGGAATCTGGAGCCGGTTTCGCAATATCACGTTGCCCATGATGACGCCGGTGATCCTCTACGACCTGATACTGGGACTCAGCCTGGGGTTGCAGGTTTTCACCCAAGCCTACGTCATTACCCGCGGCGGACCGGCCGACGCCAGCCGTTTCTACGTCCTCTACCTGTACGAAAACGCCTTCCAGTACGGGAAGATGGGCTACGCCTCGGCGATGGCGTGGATCCTCTTCGTCATCACCTTCGTGCTGGCGATGCTCATCTTCCGCTGGTCGCGGCGGTGGGTCTACTACGAAGGATCGTAGGGCACGGAACGGGGAGCGACGATGGCCAGAGAACAACCGATGCCGAGCGTGGCGTCCTTGCCTTTGGAGACGGAACCCACGTTCGCCGCCGGGCGGTGGGCGTGGTTCTCCAGGCAACTCGGACAGCAGGTGGCGCCCAGGATCGTGCTGCTCCTCGTCTGCGCCCTCTTCATCCTGCCCTTTTACTGGATGGTCGTCACCGCGCTCAAGACCCGTGAAGATCTGATGACCTACCCGCCCGTCCTCTGGCCCAGCGAATTCGTCTGGTCGAACTTCCGGGATGCGGTCGAATACATCCCCTTCTTTCAGTATCTGACCAACACCTCGATCATCACGGTACTGACCATCCTCGGCTCGGTCATCTCCAACCCGATCATCGCCTACGGTTTCTCCCGCATCGAGTGGCCCGGCCGCGACAAAGTCTTCTACCTCGTCCTGGCGACGGTCTTCATTCCGTACCCGGTGCTCATCGTCGCGCTCTTCGACATCTTCGCCAAGATCCCACGCCCAGTGCTCGACGGTTGGCGTCTGAGCCTGGAAGGGAACTGGATCAACACCTTTCTGCCGCTGGTGGTGCCGATGTTCTTCGGCAACGCCTTCTGGATCTTTCTCATGCGTCAGTTCCTGATGCAGATTCCGCACGAGATATCGGACGCGGCGCGTATCGACGGCGCCAGCGAGTTTCGCATCTTCTATCAGATCGTCCTGCCCCAGGCGCTGCCCGCCATCGGCGTCATCAGCATTTTCGCCGGGCTGCATGCCTGGAACGACTTCATCGGCCCGCTGATCTTTCTCCTGGACGATAGCAAATACACCCTCGCGCTTGGTCTGACCTTCTTCCAGTCGCAACGCGAGCTGCAATTTAGCCTCCTCATGGCCGCCTCGACCCTCGTCGTCTTGCCGGTCGTCGCCCTCTTCCTGCTCTTCCAGCGCACGTTCGTGGAAGGGATTAGTCTCGGAAGCATCAAGTGATGCGCGGGTGTCAGGGTGTCAGGGTGTCGGGGTGTCAGGAAATCTAGCTGGAGATGACCGAGTGTCAGCCGACCACCGCGTCAACGTCTGACCCCGACCCCCGACACTCCGACACCCTACCGACACCCTATAAGGAGCCCGTCTGTGCCTAGTCGATACGATGAACGGCGTCACGAGCGCATCGCGCGCCGCCTGGAAGAATTGCGCGCTTGGCGCAATGCCGCCGAGCACCCCATCGGAGAGTGGTCGTTCACCGCCGGTGAGGGCGAAGCCGTCACCCTTGGACTTGGCGACTTCTGGCCGGTGGTCGAGACGCCGGTGGACTTTGCGGCGGACGCCACGATTCCGGGGGCGTGGGCGGGGAATCCGGTCGAGCTTGAACTCTGGCTGGGCGGCGAAGGATTTCTGCAGCTCTCGACCGGGTTGCAAGCGGGGCTCGACCCCTTTCACCACAGCTTTCCCATCACCAAGGCGGCAGAGGGCGGCGAGATCGTCTCCATCGCGGCCGAGGTGGTGCCGAAGGGGATGTTCGGCAGCCACATTGCCGCGCCGAGGCTGGAGCGGGCGCACCTCGTCGTGCCCCAGCCCGAGGTGCGGGCATTGGAGCGCGACTTGGCCATGATCGCCCAGGCCGCGCTGGAACTGGGCGAGCACGAGGTGGTGCCGCATCTGCTCGACATCGCCGAGGCGGCGTTTGCCATCACCGGGCCGGTCTGGCCGTCGGCGTCGGACGTGGCGCTGTCGCGGCTGGCGCTGGGATACGACAATCCCATTGGCAGCGGCGTCGATTCGGTCAGTTTCGGGTACGCGGCGGAAGCCTACGACGTCCACCCCTTCTCGGGCACGATCTGGCATCTGCCGCCGGCGCCGCGTCCGCTGGAACCGTTGCCGGACACCGTGTTGGAGGCGGTGCGGCAGGCCCGCGCCGACGCGGCGGCGCGGCTGGACCGGCTCAAGCAGGATTACCCACCCGTCGGGCGGCTGGCGCTGACCGGGCACGCCCACATCGACCTGGCCTGGCTGTGGCCAGTGGCCGAGACGCGGCGCAAGGGGCGGCGCACCTTCGCCACCGTGCTCGACCTGATGGAACGCTACCCCGATTTCACCTTCAATCAGTCCTCCGCGCAGCTCTACGCCTGGATCGAGCAGGACGCCCCCGATCTCCTGAAGCGGATCAAGGTACGTGTGGCCGAGGGCCGCTGGGAACCGATCGGCGGGTCATGGGTAGAACCCGACTGCCAGGTGACCGGCGGCGAGGCGTTCGTCCGGCAACTGCTGTACGGGCAGCGCGCCTTCGAGCGATGGTTCGGGCGGCGCTCGACGGTGGCCTGGCTGCCCGATGTCTTCGGTTTCTCGGGCGGCATGCCACAACTGCTGCGGGGCGCCGGGATCGACAGCTTTTTCACGACCAAACTCAACTGGAACGAGGAGAACACCTTCCCCCACGACCTGTTCACCTGGGAAGGAATCGACGGCAGCCGGGTGACGGCGACCATGTTCCGCAACCTGGCGCCGGCCTTCGGCTACAACGGCAACATCGCCCCCCTCGACACCCTCGGCACCTGGCGCAACTTCTGCGGCAAACGCCATCACCCGGAGAGCCTGCTCGCTTTCGGCTGGGGGGACGGTGGCGGCGGACCATCGATGCGCATGCTGGAGAACTACGCGCGCATCCGCGAGTTTCCGGCCCTGCCGCGCCTACGCATGGCCCACATCGAGGAGTACTTCGCCGACTTGCCGGATTCCGGGTTGCCGGTGTGGGTAGGAGAACTCTATCTGGAGTTCCATCGCGGGACTCTGACCACCCAGGCCAAAACCAAGGCCCTCAACCGCACCGCCGAGCACCGCCTGCTCGAAGCCGAAGCCTTCGCCACCATCGCGGCGCTCTCGGGATTCGAGTACCCCCACGATGACCTGGAAACAGCCTGGAAGACGCTGCTGCTCAACCAGTTCCACGACATCCTCCCCGGCTCCTCCATTGCCGAGGTCTACCAGGACACCGTGCCGGAATTGGAAGGGGTGGTGCGCACGGCGGAGGCGGTGCGGGATGCGGCTCTGGTGCAACTTGGCCGGTCAGGAGAAGGAGGTTCGGGTCAACGTCTGGTCGTGGCCAATGCTGCGCTCACTCCGCGTCCGCTCACGTTCCTCCTCGCCGGGCAAAACGAAGGAACCTCGGTAAGCGTGGCTGGCGAGTCGTTGCCGACCCAGGCGACCGAGGACGGGCTGCTCGTCCATGCCCCAGAGCGCCATGTTCCAGGTCTCGGCTGGCTGCATCTATTCGTGGGTCCTGGTGATTCAGAAAGTGACGCTCCGCCCTCTCCCACCGCGGTGGGAGAGGGGTTGGGGGTGAGAGTCGGACGCCAAGACGACGGTGCGATTCTCGAAAACGACCTCCTGCGCGTTGAGATCGGCAGCGATGGCACTATCCACCACCTCGTAGACAAGACCGACGGTAGTCGCGCTGTTCTTACAGACCGTGGCAACCAGCTCTGGGCCTACGTCGACAAGCCCCGCACCTATGACGCCTGGGACATCGAAGAGGACTACGAAGCGGCGGGTGAAGAAATTGGCGGCGTCGAGTCTGTAGAGATCATCGAAACCGGCTCATTGCGCGGCGCGGTGCGCGTCCGCCGCACCTGGCGCGATTCCCGCATCGAGCAGACCTACCGTCTGCTGTCCGGTTCACGGCGGCTCGACATCGCCACCCGTATCGACTGGCACGAGCGCCAGATCTATTTGCAAGCGCGCTTCCCGCTCGCCGTCCACTCGCACGAGGCGACCTACGAGACGATGTACGGGGTCGTGCGACGTCCCACCCACCGCAACACGAGTTGGGACGCCACCCGCTACGAGGTGAGCGGCCACCGCTTCGCCGACGTCTCCGAACCGGGCTACGGCGTCGCGCTCCTCAACGACGCCAAATACGGCTACTCCGCCCACGGCAACGTGCTCACCCTCAGCCTGCTGCGCGGCCCCGTCTATCCCGACCCATTGGCGGACGAGGGGGAGCACGCCTTCTCCTACAGTCTGTTCCCGCATCCGGGGGACTGGACGAAAGGAGGTGTGGTGGATGAGGCGTTCGCGCTCAACTCGCCGCTGGTTGCCGTCCTGGCCGCGTCAGGAGCGTCGCGAGAGGGAAGCGATCATCTGCTGTCGGTAGAGGGGATGCCGCTGGCCATCGGCAGTCTCAAGCGCGCCGAGGATGGAGAGGGAATGATCCTTCGCCTGCACGAGCCGCACGGAAATCGCGGCCGAGCGACGGTGCGCTTCGCGGTGCCGCTGGAGCGAGTTGATCGGGTCGATTTGTTGGAGGAACCGACCGAGGAAAACGGGGTCAGTCCGCTGGACAGGGGAACTACGGTGCTCGACGTGCGGCCGTTCCAGGTCGTCTCGCTGCGAGTCGTCCCTCACGCGGAGGCCGGCCGGGGATAAGGCGCGTCGCCGATACGCCGTCAGTTCCAGGAAATGCGCAGTGTCTCCAACTCCGTCATAGGAAGGTGCCTCGTGGTGCCCGCGATCAGGGTGGCCCGGTGATGGTGTGCCGTCGCGATCAGGCAGTCCGGTGCGGAAAGCTGCAGCCCCTGGCGCGCGAACTCGTAGCGCCACACCCCGGCCCGGCGCCCTGGTCACGGGTGCCGCGGTCAGAAACCGCATTGACTGCAAGAACCTGTCGCCCTGCGGGAAATCAAAAGGCCTCAGTCCCGAATACACCTCGGTCGTGACCACGGCACACGTACATAGCATGTCGCCCTGACGATAGAGTTCGTCGACAAGCTGAGTCGCCTGGGCGTCGCCTTTGAGGAATCGGATGACGGTATCCGAATCGAGCAAGTACCGTGTCACGATGACCTGAACCGCGCGAGTTCGCGGTTTGTGGATTCGTTGTCAAAAGCGCGGCTCTTACGCACCCAGGCAGAGATCATCTCCGGCGTTTCCCATTCGGGATAGTCTTCGGCCGCCAGGGAGCCGGCCGTCTCAGCCAACGCGCGCCCAAGCTGCTCCCGCTCGAGTTTTTCCGCCACGGCTTCGGCGACGAACGCGCTGCGCTTGCGCTGCCCTGCGAGCCGGTCGACGGCTATGACCAGTTCCTTTGGAAACACCACGTGGGTGCGGATCGTGTCTTCTGCCATCACATGGTCCTTCCACAGAGACGACTCTCGGCTAATCGGTACGTTGTTGACAGGATGACACGGCAGGAAGATGCTGGGGGCGGAGGTGCCTGCGACGCCCGCGTTGCCACCGATCCGGAGCCACGGAACGCCGATGCCGCGCAGTTCGACGACCGGTGCAGCCGCGCCCAGCCAGCGCGCCGCGTTTCGCCAGTACCTGGCCGGGCTGCTGCTGCCGGACGAGCGCACCAAGACGCTGACGGCGCTGGCCACCGGCGAGCCGGCGCCGCCATCGTCGCCGTCCGCCACCTCACCAAAGCGAGCGCCATGGGCAACCCCCTCTACCGCGGCGGCGGCTCGATCGGTCTCGTCGGCGCCGCCCGCACCGCCCTCCTGCTCGCCCCCGACCCCGCCGACCCCGCGCGCCGCATCCTCGCCGGGGTGAAGTGCAACCTCGGCCCCCTTCCCCCTCGCCTTCCGCCTCGCAACCGTCCCCGTCCCCGGCTCCCTCGCCCCCCGCGTGATGTGGGACGGCGAAACCCCCGGCACCGCCGCCGACCTCCTCTGCCAATCCTCCGCCCACCCCCACGCCCGGTCCGCCCTCGCGGAAGCCCGCGCCTGGCTGCGCGCCACTCTGGCCGACGGTCCCCGCCCCGCCCACGACCTCCTCCGCGAATCCCGCCAGGTCGGCATCACCCGCGGCAACCTCTATGCCGCCAAGCGCGCCGAAGCCATCCGCGCCCACAAAGAACACCTCGCGGACGGCCGCCGGCTGTGGAGCCCTCCCGTCCGCGAACCCTGACACTCCCCATATCCCCGGATCTTCGACACCTTCCGACAACCACGCCAATTTCCCGCCCGCAAAAAGCCCCTCTCCCATCGCGATGGGAGAGGGGTTGGGGTGAGGGCTTCTTACCTTCGCTCCACCCGAAACACTGGGCACCGATCCGCCAGAGCCGCAAACGCCTCCGGGTCGGCCTTCACCCCATACAATCGGGTGAAGAACGCCACCCCCTGCGGAATCAGCCGCGGAAACTCGCGCAGAATCGCCGCGCGCTCCGCCACCGGCAGTTCGATGAGTGAAACCTGCTCTTCGGTGCGGCCACGTTGCAACACGCCGCGGCCGGCCGCGCGGGCATTCAGCACCCAATCGGCATCGTCCAACCCCGCCACGATGTAGCGCTGCCCCTCCACCGTCACCAGCGAAACGGGCGTCGAGCGCAAAACCCCACTCTGCCGGCCGGGCACAGCCAGCACGTGCATGGAGCCCACCACGAAACCGAGTCGCTGCAAACCCGTGATGACGCGGTTGGCGATCGGCAGCCACGACGGCAACCCAACGGATTGCTGGGGCGCCATGCCATTGGAAACGCTGGTCGACATCGCAATCTCCTTTTACGGGGTAGGGTCGTTTCGCACCTGGACGGGGGTCGCGGGCGGTGGCGAGGCCACGTCCTGCCGCGCCCCTCCGTCTCCTGGCCGTCTTACCGTCTTGCCGTCTTGCCGTCTCGTGCTCCCGACTCGCGCCGCCGGCAGCGTGAACGACACCACGGTGCCCCGGCCCACCACACTGTCGGCGCGGATCTTGCCGCCGTGGGCCTCGATCAGCCCGCGCGCGATGGCCAGTCCCAACCCGCTGCCGCCGGAGTCTGCCGATTTCCAGAAGCGGTCAAAGATGTGCGGCAGCGCCTCGGCCGGGATGCCCCGTCCGGTGTCGGCCACGCGGAAGAGCGCCGCCGATCCTTCCTGCCGCGCCTCGATGCGGATCGTGCCGCCGCGCGGGGTGTGGCGCAGCGCGTTGTCGAGCAGATTCTCCAGGGTCTGGCGCACCCGCACCGGGTCGATGTCGAGGGGCGGCAGCGGAACCGCATCGAGAACGAAGCGCACGCCGGCCTCGGCCGCGCGTGGGGTGAAGGCATAGCGGATGTCGTCCAGCAGCTCGGCCACATCGGTCGTCTGCTTGTGCAGCCGCAGGGCGCCGGTGTCGGTCTGGGAGAGGGTGCGCAGATCGTCGAGCAGGCGCGCCATCACCACGGTGGCATCCAGAATCGTTTCCAGGTGGGTGTTGTCGCGGGGGTAGACTCCGTCCAGCATCCCCTCGGTGTTGCCGCGCACGATCGAGAGTGGGGTGCGCAGTTCGTGCGCCACGTCGGCGAAGAGATTGCGGCGCTGCGTCTCGTTGGTTTCCAATCGGCTGGTCATGGCGTTGAACGAATCCACCAGGCGCCCCACCTCACCATTGGCGCGGCTTTCCACCCGCACCGCGTAGTCTCCGTTGGCCACCCGATCCGCGGCGCTCATCACCTCGGCGATGGGCGCGGCCGTACCGCGCACGGTGCGCCAGGCCATGAAGAGCCCGCCGGCCAGCAGGATCAGGATGAAGAACCCCCACCCTCCGCCGTCGTCGTGCCGGCCGCCGCCGTCGCTGAAGATCGCGCCCATGATGCTGGCGAAGATCATGAACGCGAAGATGACCCCGAAAAAGCAACCGACCTTGCGCAGAAAGCCGCGCTTGCGATCCGTCTGCTTCGGTGGCGGCCACGGCTCGTCCTCCGGCCACCAGTGCGGCCGTTGCGCGGCGCGGGACCACGCTCCGTCATGCCCCCAATGCGCCCCGTGCTTTCCCCACCCGTGTAACGCGGGTGGGCGCGCAGGTTCGGCCGGCGGTATCGGCTCGAACGGCGGGTCGAGCGGCAGCCGGGGGTTCGGCGCGGGTGGGGGAGCGAAGGGCTGCTCCTGCCACGGCTTGCGCTCGCGGTCGGGGGTGGTCACCGGATCGCCTCCGGAGCGCGATTTCCCCGTTCAGCCCCGTTTACGGGGCTTTCGTTCGGGCAGCCGGAGGTCTTTAGCCTCCGGTGCCGCGGGCGCGGCGGTCGAAGTTGCCGACCGGGAGGCCAATCCTGGACCACGCTGCCGCTTCGCGTGGCGCTAAAGCACCACGCTGCCTCGAACGGAAGGACCCTGCAGGGCCCTGGGGCGTTCATCGGTTGCCTCATCAGCCCGCGAAGCGGTAGCCGACGCCGTAGACGGTCTGGATGTAGCGGGTCGTCCCCGGCTCCGGCTCGATCTTGCGGCGCAAGTTCTTGACGTGGGCGTCGATGGCCCGCTCGTACGATTCGAAAGCAACCCCGTGCAGCACGTCGAGGAGCTGTCCCCGCGTGAACACGCGACCCGGCTCGCGCGCCATGGCCAGCAACAACTGGAACTCGCTGGCGGTCAGCTCCACGGGCCGGCCATCGACCGACACCCGCATGCGCGGCACGTCGATCTCCATATCGACCACCCGGATGATGTCGCCCGCCTCTTCGCGGCCGTCGACGCGGCGGAAGAGGGCCCGCACGCGCGCCACCAGCTCTTTGGGGCTGAAGGGTTTGACCACGTAATCATCGGCGCCCAGCTCAAGCCCCACGATGCGGTCGGCCTCGTCGCCACGAGCGGTGACGACGACGATCGGGACATCCGAGGTGCGGCGCAGTTCACGGGTGACATCGAGCCCGTCCCGGCCGGGCAGGCCGAGATCGAGCACCACCAGATCGGGGCGGGCCAGGCGCGCGCTCTGCAGCGCGCTCTCGCCATCGGCGG
The DNA here is from genome assembly GCA_963762985.1 of uncultured Chloroflexia bacterium. Classification (GTDB taxonomy): domain Bacteria; phylum Chloroflexota; class Chloroflexia; order Thermomicrobiales; family UBA6265; genus JACCXM01. The sequence continues at coordinate 77,267 of CAVXMK010000011.1, read as the reverse complement.
CCACGCTGACGGTGAAGCCCGCCGCTTGCAGATAGTCGCGGATGACGCGCGCGATCTCCGGTTCGTCTTCGACGACAAGAATGCTCTTCATGGCTGCCATCCGGCCGGGCTCGCGGACGCGGCGGGGAAGGGATCCCAGCTCACGTCCGCTCCAGACGCTCGTGCTCACCTTACCACCGCTCGAGGGCGGGACCGGTCGCGCCGCCCGTGCCGTCCGTTTCCGCCCTGGGCGCCGGCGGAGCGGGCGGGGCCGCTGCCGGGGCACTCGTGGCCCCGGCGCCCGCGGATGCATCGGCGGCGCGCGTAATGGATGCCCAGTAATCTGGTGCTGGCGGGGGAGGGGGTGGAGTCGGCGCATATCTCCCGCTCGGCGCGCCATTATCCGTGGCCTCGCCCGCGGTTGCGTGGGGCGGAGGCGACGGCTGCGGCGCGGGCGGCGCGGCGTACCGTGCCCGCTGCCCTTCGTGCGATTCCCGATGCCACTCCTCGAACAGGGCGCGCGGCCCGCGGAAAACCGGCCCGGTTCCCTGAGCGGGTTCTCCATACCGTTGCACACCCCGCTCACCGTTGCCACTTCCTGACCCGAAGGGTCCGCCAGGACCGCCAAGGCGGTCGAAGGCGCCCTTGCGCCAGGCGACGTAGCCAATGCCGCCCAGGATCAACAGTTCCCAGGGGAAGTCGGGGCCGCCTCGATAGAACCGCGCGTCCTGCCCCTGCCCGCTCTGAATCAGGGCGTCGCGGAACCCGTCGCTGTATGTATCGCTGATCAGCCAGAATCCACCCAGGATGAGCAGACCGATCAGCAACCAGCGTTTGCCGTTGCCGTTGCTATGGCGAGTGCCATGGCCATTGCCGTTGTGCACCGTACGTGCTCCTTTCCTCACCGTGGCGGCCTCAATCCGCCTGATGAGCCCCACGATAGGCGGCAATTATGGAGACGCCGTGAACGAGGGGCGGAAATGTGAAGGATACGGCGGGCGCTTTCCCTCTTGACACGGCGGCAGAGTCGTGTTCGTGTTACCCGCGATGACGGACCTTCGTCCGCTCGGCATCGTCGCCACGACGCGGCCACGACCGACGACATGGGCCCCAAGCCCCAGAGGATTCACAGGAGGGCAGCAGATGGACCGGCTCAAACTCGACGAGTTGCAGCGTGCCATGGGAAGTGCCGCGCCACGCCGCGCCGCGCTGGGCCGCCTCGCCGCGGCAGCGGCCGGCCTTGTGGCCGCGGTTGCGGGCAAGAGCACGGTCGTCGCCGGCGACCAACTCACCCCGCCCCGCGGCCAGCCCGGCTCCTTCGCGCAGGTCGCGACGCCCGCGGCGATGGCGCGCCAGGGTGCGACGGGACCGACCGGGCCAACCGGCCCAGCCGGTGAGACAGGCGATGCGGGACGTGCCGGGGCTACAGGCGCAACCGGGGCAGCCGGTCCGGCCGGACCGCGCGGCGACACGGGTGATACCGGGGAAACCGGCGCGGCGGGCAGCCCGGGTCCGCAAGGTCTGACGGGGCCGGGCGGCGAACCGGGCGAGCCGGGTCCGCAGGGACCGACCGGGCCCGCCGGCGAGCCGGGCCTGGCAGGCGCCGAGGGTGATTCAGGCCCGGCGGGGCAAACGGGGGGCACCGGACCGACTGGGCCAGAAGGCGAGCAGGGACCAACTGGGCCGGCAGGCGAAGCGGGAGTTGCCGGCGAGCCGGGACCGACCGGGCCAGAGGGCCAGCAGGGTCCGGAAGGCGGCCAGGGCCCAACTGGCGCGGCAGGCCTCGCCGGCGACACCGGACCGAGCGGAGCCGAGGGCGAGACCGGGCCGACCGGGCCGACTGGGCCACAGGGCGAGGCCGGGCCGACCGGGCCACAAGGCGAGACCGGTCAGCAGGGGGCGGATTCGACCGTGGAGGGGCCCACCGGTCCCACCGGCGCCGAGGGTCCCACCGGCGCTGCCGGTGAACAAGGTGCGCAGGGCGAACCCGGTCCCCAAGGCGAGGCAGGCGCCCAGGGCGACCTCGGGCCGACCGGGCCGGCCGGCGTCGCGCCGGCAACCGTAATCAGGAATGGCGAAGCGGTCTCTGGTCCTGGGCTGCAAATCTCGGATGCCGCATGCGCCGAGGGAGAATACGCCGTCAGCGGCGGGTACGTGGTGCGCGACGCCAACTTTTCCACGGTGACGGAGTTGTGGAGTCTGCCGACGCCCTTCGAAGAGGGTGGCAGACCGACCGGTTGGCAGGCGGGCATCAACGACGGCGGGGCAGAAAAACTGATCATCGCCCACGTGGTCTGCGTCCCGGATTGATCCCTCCGCCGCTGTGGCGATCGAACGCGCTGTCACCCACCCCCGAAGCATTGGGGGCGGGTGGCGTTCGGCGATGCCGCGGTGACCGCCGCGCCACGCGCCGCGGGACACGCCCGTTTTCAGAGCCCAGGCACCTGGGCGCTCAGAAACCGTCGCCGGCGAGCAGCACCGGGCTCACCACCAGACCCGTCTCATCCAACTGGCATATATTGAACCCGGCGCCGGGCACCGGTACGTAGTCGTCGCCGCCGAAAAAGTCGAGTTGCACCAGCACGGCGGGGGCGGTGGCGTGCAATGTGCCGGCGAATGGGGTGGCATTCGCCTGGTGGGAATGCCCAGCCAGGACGCCGACGATCTGGTCCCGGTGGCGCGCCACGAGCGCTTCCAGCGCCGCGGCGTCACGCAGAATGAAGTCAGGGTAGTGATGGGCCGGGCCGGCCAGGCAGCAGGGGTGGTGGAGGACGATCAGCGTGCCGCGCGAGGCCGGAGACTGTAGCGCCTCCTTCAGCCAGGCGAGCTGCGCCGCGCCCAGCTCACCCGCGGTTTCCCCGGGAATCGCCGAATCGAGCACCACGACGCGCAACCCGGCGATGGTCCGGCTATGGCAATAGGGCTCCCGATCATCAACCCTCGCATCCTCAAGCACCACACGGCGGAACGCGGCCCGATCATCGTGGTTGCCGAGGGCGAGCAGGACGGGGGTATTGCCGTTGCCGATCTCTTCCAGTAACCCCTTCAGCACCACGTAGCTCTCGGCGGTGCCATCATCAGTCAGGTCACCACTGACGACGGCAAAGGCCGGGGCCACGTCAAGCGCGCGGATGCGCTCGATCACCCGGTGCACCTGCGGCAGTGGATCGATGCCATGCACCACCCGACCGGGCGGGGCGATATGCAGATCGCTCAGATGCACGAACGTGATCGGGTTGGCCAAGACAGCCTCCTGGAAACGGACGAAATCATCGGGGTGCGATTGTAGGCGAACAATTCCAACAATCCCTGATCGCAAGTGCTGACTTCGTCTCCGAAACTGCGTGCGCCATGCGCGGGCGATACATCAATTGCCTTGGCCACCTACTGACCATCAGGAGTATGCTTGGGAGCGCGTCGTGAATGTCGAGTGGGATCCGGCGAAGAATCGGTCGAACTTCAGGAAGCATGGCATCAATTTCGAGCAGGCCAGGGGCGTCTTTGAGAATCCCGCCCGCCTTGACGAATTCGATGACCGTGGGTACGGCGAAGATCGCTGGATCGTCATCGGCATGGTCGGCTCGGTCGTTGTGCATGTGGTCTACACGTTTCGAAACGGCAATGTACGGCTCGTCTCAGCACGAAAGGCGGCGACGCATGAGCAAGCAAGATATTTCTCAGGAACGCCGTGGGGATGAAGGCGGTGGAGGTGTCCACGCCGCTGATGACGATCTCGCTCTTGTCGTGCCCGAGACGGATTGGGCGCGGATCGAGGCGATGACCAACGAGGAGGTGATCCAGAACGCGCTGACGACCCCGACAGCCAACCGCTTACGCCCGAGCAACTCTCCTGGATTGCGCCGCTACCCCGACCCCAAGCGCATCCGGCTCGGCTTGGACCTCACCCAGGAGCAGTTTGCGCGCCGCTTCGAGATCGCCCTCGGCACGCTGCGCGACTGGGAGCAAAACGTGCGCATCCCCGACAGCACGGCCAAGGCGTATCTGCGCGTGATCGCCAACGACCCCGAGGGGGTGGACGCGCGCGCTCGCCAAGAGCTACCGACATCGTTAGCACTCTCCCTTGCAGAGTGCCAATTCTCTCCATACAATACGTTCCGCACTGAGTGGTTTGGAGTTGACCGGGCAATCGGTCCCGGCGGCTCCGCGAGTCCGTGAGCGACGGAGGAGAGACGCATGGCGAGCGAAGGGCAATGGCACCGGGACCGCGGCGAAGTTGGTCCCGCTCGGCGATCGGGTGGTGGTGCAGCCATCGGAGCGCGAAGAGACGACGAAGTCGGGCATCGTCATCCCCGACACCGCCAAGGAGAAGCCGCAGCGCGGCACGGTCATCGCCGTGGGCGAAGGGCGGCGCGACGACGACGGCGACCGCATCCCGATGGACGTCGAGGTCGGGCAGGAAGTGCTCTTCGCCAAGTACGGCGGCACCGAGTTCAAGCTCGACGACGAGGAGTACCTCATCCTCGCCGAGCGCGACATCCTGGCGATCGTCGGGTAACGAGCGTTCTCACAACCGTGTCATTCTGAGCCCGCAGGCGAAGAATCTCGTGACCTCGCGAACGCGCGTTCCGTTGCGCCGAGATGCTTCACTCCGTTCAGCATGACACCCGGGATTCGTGGAAGTAGGGAACGACAGCGATTCGGACGGAGGAGATTTCACGAACATGGCCAAGATTCTGGAGTTCAACACCGCGGCGCGGCATTCCTTGAAGGAGGGTGTCGATACCCTCGCCAACGCGGTGAAAACCACGCTGGGGCCGAAAGGCCGCAACGTCGCGCTCGACAAGAAGTACGGCGCCCCGACCGTCACCCACGACGGCGTCACCGTGGCCAAGGAAATCGAGCTGGAAGACCAGTTCGCCAACATGGGCGCGCAGCTGCTGAAGCAGGCCGCCACCAAGACCAACGACATCGCCGGCGACGGCACCACCACCGCCACGGTGCTGGCCCAGGCCATCGTGCGCGAGGGGATGCGCAACGTGGCCGCTGGCGCCAACGCCATGCTGCTGAAGCGTGGTATCGACCTGGCTACCGACGCCATCATCGCCGACCTGCTGGAGCGGGCCACCCCGGTCACGGGCAAGAAGGAGATCGCCGAGGTCGCCACCATCTCCGCCGCCGACCCCGAGATCGGCGGCCTCATCGCCGAGGTCATGGACAAGGTCGGCAAGGACGGGGTCATCACCGTCGAGGAGTCCAAGGGCCTCGAGTTCGAGACCGAGTACACCGAGGGCATGCAGATCGACCGCGGCTACCTCTCCCCCTACTTCGTGACGAACCCTGAGACGATGTCCGCCGAGCTCGATGATCCCTTCATCCTCATCACCGACAAGAAGATCAGCGCCATCGCCGACGTGCTGCCGACCCTGGAGAAGGTCGCCGGCGCTCGCGCCCCGCTGGTGATCATCGCCGAGGACGTCGACAAGGAAGCGCTGGCCACCCTGGTCGTCAACAAGCTGCGCGGCACGCATCAACGTGCTGGCCGTGAAGGCCCCCGGCTTCGGCGACCGCCGCAAGGAGATGCTGCGCGACATCGCGGCGCTGACCGGTGGCCAGGTCGTCTCGGAAGAGGTCGGCCGGCGTCTCGACAGCGTCACCATCGAAGACCTCGGCCAGCGCCCGCCGCGTCGTCTCCACCAAGGACGACACGACCTTCATCGAGGGCGCGGGCGACGCCGACGCCATCAAGGGCCGCATCGAGCAGATCCGCACCCAGATCGAGACCACGACCTCGAACTACGACCGCGAGAAGCTGCAGGAGCGGCTGGCGAAACTCGCCGGCGGCGTGGCGGTGATCAAGGTCGGCGCGGCCACCGAGACGGAGCTCAAGGAGAAGAAGCACCGCGTCGAGGACGCGCTGAGCGCGACCCGGGCGGCCGTCGAAGAGGGCATCGTGCCCGGCGGCGGCGTGGCCCTCATCAACGCCGTGCCTGCGCTGGACAAGGTCGAGGCCGAGGGCGACATCCGCACCGGCGTCGGCATCCTGCGCCGCGCCCTGGAGGAACCGCTGCGCATTATCGCCCAGAACGCGGGCCGCGACGGCGGCATCGCCATCGAGCTGGTGCGCCAGGCGCAGCAGAGCCAGAAGAACAGCAAGGTCGGCTACGATGTCCTGCAAGGACCGCTATGTGGACATGGTCGAGGCCGGCATCGTCGACCCGGCCAAGGTGACGCGCTCGGCGGTGGAGAACGCGGCGAGCATCGCCGGCATGATCCTCACCACCGAGGCCCTCATCACCGACAAGCCGGAGAAGGCGGCTCCCGCCATGCCCGGCGGCGGCATGGACGGCATGGGCGGCATGGGAGGGATGGACTTCTAGTCCACCTCGCTCAAACGCAGGAGTTTGGCCCGCGGGATCCGGCAGCACGCCGGACCCCGCGATTTTTCTGAATTCAAGGAGAATTTTATCTTTCCCAGGCATTGGCCAGAGTTAGAGCGTGCTTACTGCTCGTTGCAAATAAGCCACTGGGGCATCTGCTGAATCGGTGCCCCAATTGTCGAACATCGCTGCGCGATCCCATGTCTCAATGACTGCCGGCTTGATCACCTCTCGCGCTCGAACGAGCGCGAGGGCGTCATCATCAAAGTGGCTCGCGGTCGCAAAGACGACACAGGAACACTCAAGCCGATGCGCAGTGATCGCGAAGCGATCAACGGTTCGATCCGTAATTCGGTCGCCTCCGCGCTTGCATTCGCCGATGATGATTCTGCGTCCCTTAATTGCAAAGAGGTCAACCTCGATTGCCTCAGGACCTGACGAGTCATGCGGTGAGAGCACAACGCCTGGCAGAAGCCCAAACAACGGCGCCCGACTGTCTTGGCGCCAAGCGAGCATTCGATTCACCGCGAGCAGGTGCGGAATCTGGCCCTGGTCCACTGCCTTAGCGATCGTTTCGTTGAGGCGATACCGCCATGCGAGGTTGTTGGTCGAACCTGGCTTCGCCGTTGAATGCCCACAGCCCTCGCACACCTGGGTATCGGAAAGCCGATTCATTGAGTGCCAGCGTGCGAGTCCACAGTTCTCGCAATTGAACCTGTACCCTTGGAAGAGGACGCGCCGCTCGACAAGCCACTCAATCACACGATTGCACAATTCGGTAGAAACGTCCCGACCGCCGAGTGCTATCTTGATCTGCCCCCAGTCAAGATGTTGGCGATCGAATTGCGCGCCCTCGGTGACGTCGGCCCTTACGGCTTCGACGATCACGTCTACTTGCTGGTCCGCCAAGTTGTCGATCGTGAGTCGTTCCAACGCTCGACGAGCGGCTCTCTGGGCAGCCTGCCGCGCGTCGGTTTCACTCATCGCTTCGATGAGCCGATAGACCCGGCTGCTGGCCAGCAGCCGAAGACCTGGCTCGCCGCCGAGCAGCCGCATAACCGCTATGGCCCGTTGACCCTTGTCGTCGATTCGCGCGCGATATCCAGCGTCGTCGGCCACAGCTGCAACCACGTCCCAACCACTGGCCGTGGAGAAGGACCAGAGCTCACCTGGCTCGACATGCGGCACATTGATGATGCCGGCAATTCCATCGGCTGCCGAGCGCGTTGGCGTAGGGCTAGTCCAAGGAATCGATTGTCGGGCGAGTCTCGGCGAAGCATAGCCGGCGATTTCAGCTGTCCAGCCAATGCGCTCTGGATATTGCCAGTCGCCTAACAGCGAGTAGTCCGGAACGGCAACGTCAGCCCGACCGCGGTGAAAACTCGCGACTGAAACATGGTCAATGCCGACATGGAGGCCGGACACAAAGAATCGATCAAGGGTTGCCCGATCGTGAGTCGCGACTGGCACGCCTAAATCTGGTGCGATAGCGGTCAACTCGTCCTGAGACAACGTTGCGCTCAAAAGTTGAAGAGGCGGAGTTTGCCGATCCTCCGAAAGGCCCGCGATTTCCCAGCGGAGTCCCCAATAGATGCTTTGCATTACGTCCTGATCGGTGAGCCACTCGGGGCTGATCCACAGCGGGAAAAATTGCAGACCCGGTCGCTGCGCTCGCGGGTTCCAGGCGAGGCATAGTTCCTCGATGCTATCTGGGAACCCAACCACGACCAATCGAGAGTAGTACGCCTCATCATGCTGCTCGCGTTCGGGGCTAGGAGTTCCTCCAAACACGTAACTTGGCTCTCGGGTTGGCAATCCGATACTTGTGAGGCCCGGGAGGGCAAAAAAATCAGTCAGACCGGCTGGCGGCGGATCAGCAAGTCCGTAAAGGTCAAGCGGGCTTTCCGTTGCGATCCGCCGACATTCCACTTCGCCCAAACTCCGAGGATCCACCGCTCGCAAATCAATGAAATCGTCGATCGCTGCCGAACTATAGGACCGCTCGATGACCATGTTCGGGTCCATGCCACGTTGATGGAAATGGCCAAATCGGAACGCCAGCGGCAGAGCCAGAGGATGACCAGCGAGCGGGTGCAGGTTGAACGCAACACGCCCGGTTCCGGATGACCGCATCCGCTTCCACCGACGAAGAGCGGCGTAGACGACGGCACCGACGATCTCCATGGTTTCCGTGGGTCGTTCCCAGCGGTCTACGTGACGCGATTGTTGATCCCGCTGTTCATTGAGAAATTCTTCGTCCGCCCCGACAAGATCGAGAATGACATCCGGGTCGTGCTTTTCCAGCATCGCAGACCACAAGGCGTCAGGTCTGCTGTTTGGGGCGCAGGAGAGGAGTACCTGGCGCTCTCCTCCCCATGTCAAACACGCGCTCTCGATGGCCGCGAGTGCGATGGTCGGATCTGTAGGGTCGATCAGATACGCGATGCGCTCGGGTCGCACGGTCGTCGTGACGCGGTGCGGCCCCTCGACGGTTCGGTCAGGGGTCAGGAGCAAGTCGAGCAACGAAGCCCTCCGCTCACAGCTTTCAGAAATTGGATCGGCTGGAGCCTTGCCCCTATTCTAGCCTCTCTCCTTATGCCAAGCGTTTCGTCCGTTGGCTATCCCGCCCTCTCCGGCTCCCGCGTCAGCGTCGTCAGCATCACGATGCAGACCACCGCGGTGGCCGTGTGCAGCAGCATCAGGATCAGCACCCGGTCCCAGGGAAGGCCGGGCAGCACATCACCCGGTGACGGACCGCCGCGGGGTGGCCCGCCCCCACCCTGCGGTGCGGGCCAGAAGAGCGCCCCGAAGCGGGAAAACGGCGACACCAGCGCCGAGCCGGTGCGCCGCGCATCCCCACCCAGACCGAGCAGCAAATCGGGGATCAGACTGATCACCAGCGCAATCACACCAACGATGCGAAACCAGCGGATCGGGTGCGGCACCAACCAGACCATCAGGGCAAAGACGAAGACCGCCAGGATGGCCCCCTCGACCGTGAGAATGATCAGCGAGCGGCCCAACTGCCCCATCTCGTTCAGGGAGGGATCGAGCGCCTGCACGATAGCACGGATGATCAGGTTGACCACCAGGGCGACCACCACCGTCAGCGGTCCCACCCACAACAAGCGGGCGAACGACACGCCGTCGCGGCGGTCGACATCGCTTTCGGCGTACGTCGTGGCGGCCATGCTCCCTCCTCGTCTCCCGTTGACCCGTTTCATTGCCGAACTCTACGTCACATGGGGAGAGGCGGACGCACGAAGCGTACCGGGGCGTCGCCTTGGCAGATCACGTCACGACAGAAGCCACTGACGCCTTACGAACGCGCCGGATTGCTCGCTCAGGAGCGCGCGAAACGCCAGCGCGTCGCGCCGTGCGGCTCCTCCGTCGCCACCCCGAAGACGGTGTGGAATGGTGAGGCGATAGAGGTACCAGGGCGGTGGACCGGCGCTCGGGGCGCTGAACGGCGCCGTGACCGCATCGCCCGCGACCTCCGCCGGCCAGCCGCCCTCGCGGTACCGGGCGGCCACCGCCTCCAATGTCGACGGATCGGTCGTCCTGCGCCGCCTCGCCCTCGAAGACGAGGTCGATGCCCGGCAGCCGCATGGCGATCGTGCACGCCGGGTTCTCCGCCAGATTGCGGGATTTGCGGGTGTCGGGGTTGCTGGTGAAATAGAGATCGCCGTCGTACCAGAGCGCGCCGATCCCGGCGGTACTGGGGCGGCCGTCCGGCCGGGTCGTGCTCAGGATACATGGCACCTCCGGTCCCGGCACACCGCGGCGAGGAGATCGTGCGGCCGGCTCCAGGGCAGGGCCGCGTTTCCGTAGCGGTCGAGGTTCTTGGTCTCGATTGGCTCGCGCTCGGGCATCGGATTACCTCCCGGTATCGTCAGGGGTCAGGTCGAGCGCGGCCTGCCCGCTCTCGGCGTCGAAGGGGACGGATGTGTGCTCGTGGGCGATCAGCCAGTCGCCGTCGCTCTTGCGCAGGCAGATGGTGGAGCGCACCCACATGTCGACCGGCGACCCGTTGGTCATCGTGCCGGTGACGCGGTACAGGTAGGAGGCGAAGGCCGTGTCCTCACCGGCCGTGATGCGCAGGTCGCGGATGTCGTAGCCGACCGGACCGTCGTACCACCCCAGCCATTCCTTGGCCCGCGCCCGCACCGCCTCCGCGCCGAGCCGTTGCAGCGGCGGCAACGCATCGAACGACACGATGTCGGGGGCGCAGGCGCTGGTGAGCGCCCGCGCGTCCCGGTCGTGGATCGCCCGCACCCGCTCGTCGAGCAAGGCGCGGATCTGGTCCTCGGTGGACCTGGTTGCGGGAGTCATGACACGCTCCTGAGTGGTTCCTGCTGTTTAGCTGGCCGGCGGCAGTTCCGCCGACCGCGGCGCCTCGTCGGTGGCAGTCGACTTCCGCAGCCAGCGCGTCCGGCCGTAGGCGACGAACACCGCAAGCAACCCCAATGCCAGCGGCATCAGCGCCGACGCGCCGCCGCCGACCGCCAGCGTGGTCACCGCGGCCCCGGCCATGATGATCGCCAGTCCCGCGGCGGCCAGCGGGGTGAGCCCCTGGCGGATGCGCAGCAGCCCCGGCAGGATCAGCCCGACGGCGCCGAGCAGTTCGCAGACGCCGATGAAGCGGATGAACAGCGCGGGGAATGGGTACCACGCCGTCAGCATCTCGTCCGGCGAGATCAGCTTCATCGCCCCGGCCGACACGAATGCCAGCGCCAGCAGCACCTTGCACGACCCACAATGCGTACTTCACGACCGACCTCCTTCGCCTCTCGCCACGGCTCCTCTCCGTGACATCGAGTAGTCGATCGGCGAAGGCCCAAATCGACACGTTCCCAGCATTGGGACGCGTGCGTCCCCGCGATTCCGGAGTTTGCCTGTGCACGGTGCAGATGCGCCGTCTCACCCGCCATTGATCCATCCTCCCACCCTTCCCCGTAGGAATGAGTGCGGGGCCGGCGACACGCCGGAATGGATCTTCGGCGCCGGATCCTTCGTCTCCCCGACGACGCACGCATCAGGAGAAGGATCATGCGAAGCACGCACATCGGAACCCGATTCAGACAAGTCGCGTGGCGCGCGGCGGTCTTCGCCCTCGCCATCTCCGCCGCGGTCACGGCCAGCGCCGCCGCCAGCAACACCGGCGGCGGACTCTACGCCATCGATCTCGCCACTGGCACGACCAGCCGCATCGGGCCCATCGGCGACGGCGCCCCGATCGTCGGTCTCGCTGTCTCGCCGAACGGCCCCTCCACTCTCTACGGGCTGACGGCCGACAACTGCTTGCGGCAGTTCACCCCGTTCGCCCCCGGGGTGATCCAGAACGAGGTCGCCATCAGCGGGCTTCCGGCCGGCGAATGGCTCGTCGGCATCGACGTTCGCCCCGCCACCGGCCAACTCTTCGCCGTCTCGGACTCCAGCGCCATCTACGTCGTCGACCCCGAGACCGGCCAGGTCTCTCCCGTGGGCGAGGCTTTCGACCCGGCCATCGATGGCAATTTGCTCGGATTCGATTTCAACCCAACCGTCGACCGCATTCGCCTCGTTGACGACGCCGGCCAGAACCTGCGGCTGAACCCGGAAACCGGCCAGATCGGCAGCAACCCCGACACCGGCGCGCCCACGATCGACGGCAACGTCGCCTATGCGGACACGGACACCAGTGCCGGGGCGCGCCCCACGTTGAGCGGGGCGGGCTACACCAACAGTGTCGCCGGCGCCGAGAACACCATGCTCTACGTCATCGACACGGCCCAGGACGTGCTCGCCATCCAGGACCCGCCCAACGACGGCGTGCTCTGGACCGTCGGCTCCCTCGGCCTCGACTTCGACGGCCCGGTCGGGTTCGACATCGCGGCCTCGGGTCTGGCCTACGCCGCGCAGTAGGAAAGGCCGGGCCAGGTTCCCGGACGCTTCCGCAAGTCGGCGCCTCCATCAGCCCAGCCGATCACCTGGCAGTGGAGACGCCGTGGCTCCCCTCATTGCTGGAGGACAAACAAGCCCCCCTCACCACACGGTGAGGGGGGCTTTTGCGTGAGCGGAATGAGGGTTTAGACCTGCGTTCCCGGATCGGACTTCTGGGCATCGACCGCCGACGCGGACGGGGCTACCGGAGCAGAAGGCGCTTCCGGAGCGGACTGGGCCGCGTGGTGGCCGTGCTCGACGCCGGCCGCGTGCGCCTGCCGGTGCCACTCCTCGAACGCCGCGCGCTGGTCGCCGTAGCTACCCTGGCCGGCGCCGTACCCGGCATTCTCGACCGGCTGCGCCGGGCTGTACCCAGCGCCCGGGCCGGGTCCGTAGCCGCCCGGACCACCCGGGCCGCCCCAGCGCCCGCCGTTACCAAACCTGCGGCCGTCGAAGACACCCTTGTTCCAGAGGAAGTAGATGATCCCGGCGACGATCAGCAACCCCCAGGGGAAACCTCCCCCCGCGTAATACATCGGCATATCGGTCAACATCGAGAAACCCTTTCCTGGTTGGTGGAGCACTCGCTCCGTTCCAGCGTATCGGCGGCATCTCACCGCCATCTGCCCCATAAGGTAGGGCCAGAATGTGGAGAGAGCGTGAAGGGGGTGGGGAAATGTGAAGGAGGGCGCGGTGGGTGCTGAGTGTCAGGGAGTTGGGGGCATTGCCGCGGGATGAGTCGCCCCATCTCCCGCTCGATGCGCGAAACCAGTTCGTCCTGCATCGCGACGAGCCGTCGTTGACTGCCTTGCACGCGCGCCAAGGCTTCGATCACGTCCTATTCGCAATCGCCGTCCTCGATCATGTTGCCGGACGCCGGATCGAGGAGTTCGTAGCGGGAACCCAAATTGAGATCGAGTCCTTTGAGAGGGCGATCCTTCGAATTCGCGGCACCGTGACCGACAGGGACTCGTACTACAACATAGATAACGCAATTCTTGGCGCCCCGCTCGTCAGGGCCGAGCAGATAGAAGTGCTTCCGGGTCCACCTCCTGGCTTTGACGATCTGCTTGACTAGCTTGCGATGAATTGGCCTACGGGCAGACATCTGGATTGGGGTTCTCTCCGCGGCGTCGCCTCGCCTCAGCCTCGCGGCTAAGCTCGTCCATCATTTCCGGTGTCCAAAGAATGCCTTCGCCCTTTTCGCCTTCGGCAATCAGGGCGCGCAACCGCTCCATATCATCGTCGGACAACGATTCTTCGACCGGAAACCCAAGATTCACGACGTGCGGCGCTGTGGAGCGAGTTGCCTCATCTCTTGCTCGACGCGCAAGATCAGAGCGTCTTGCATTGCAACAAGCCGCCGTTGGTTGCCTTGCACGTGCGCCAAGGCGAAGGTAGAGATCGCCTGGCTCCCATGCTCCTCGACAACGCGCATCAACGCTTCTATCGCGTCCTGTTCGCGGTCGTAGTCTTCGATCATGTTGCCGGATGCCAGATCAACAAGCTCGTAGTAGGAATCCATCGCCTTAGCCTCCAGGCGCGCCCGGTATTGGCACGGCGGCGCCATCGACAAGAGCAAGGATACTATCTGGGCTGCCGTAGTAGATCGTGTAGTGGTGAGGATCGCGAAACGTCTTGGCAAACTCGACGCTGCCATCGTCCGGAACCACGAGTCTCGCGATGAACCGTCCACGTCGAAAGTTGTAGTCGCGAGCCACCGCGCACGCATGCTCGAAATCATCGAACACCGAGATGCCTTCCGCGCATTCCTGGTATCGTCGACCAGTAACACACTGAACTCCAAGATCGGCCATCGACCTGAAATCATCCGCGTCGGGCACTTCACCGCGAACGATGCGATAGAACTCGCGCGTTGTGACACGCTCAGTAGACACCCCACGCCCGACCAACGAAACCTGCCTCCACGTCAACGAACGGCTCATCCCGCCTGGTACTGCAGTAGCGAAACTGGATCATCGCACAAGACCTGGGCATCCGCGTCATGCTCTTGCCATCTATCCGCTCGGCACACTCATGCCGAACGCTCTCCTACTCCCTTCACCAAACCCTCACCATCCGTCGCGCCGTATCTTGACGCCCGCCCGGTGCTAAGATGCGCACATAACTCAGCGCCACCCCTGCCGTTCACCACGGCGGCAGACTGTCCCCCTGGGTGCGGCACGCGCAGCGGTTCGAAGCCTGAGCTTGACGTTTCGACTTTCGACTTTCGACTCTCGACTCGCGACTCGCGACTCGCGGAGGAAACCCAATATGGACAATGCCGTCCTCTCCCGGCGCAAGCTGCTCGGGCGCAGCCTGGCCGGCACCGCCGTGTCCGCTTTGGCCGCGCTCGGCATCGACCTGCGGCCGGCGCAAGCCCGTGCCTGGAGTCTGCGCATCGCCGAGGCCAGGCAGTACCCCAGCGTCTGCCCCTACTGCGCCGTCGGCTGCGACACGATGGTCTACGCCCAGGACGGGGTGATCCTCGACATCGAGGGCGACCCCAACTCCCCCATCAACCAGGGGACGCTCTGCCCCAAGGGCGCCGCCATCTACCAGCTCCACGTCAACCCCAACCGGCTGACCCAGGTGCTCCACCGCGCGCCGGGGGCCACCTCCTGGGAGGTCATCGGGCTCGAAGAGGCGATGGACATGGTCGCGGAGCGGGTCAAAGCCACCCGCGACGAGACCTTCCAGATGTCCTACGAGACGACGGACGCCGACGGCAACCCGGTCGAGCGCATCCAGATGGCGACCACCGCCATCTTCTCGCTCGGCGGGGCGACGATGGACAACGAGTGGAACCACATCCACCAGAAGCTGCTGCGCGGCCTGGGGATCGTGCCCATCGAAAACCAGGCCCGCATATGACACTCCGCCAGCGTCCCCGGTCTGGGGGTGCGACTCGGCCGCGGAGCGGCGACCACCTACCCCGGTAGCCTGATCCACTCGAACGCCATCCTCATCGAGGGCTCGAACATGGCGGAGTGCCACCCCGTGGCCTTCCGCTGGGTGATGCAGGCCAAGCTCAACGGCGCCAAGGTCATGCACGCCGACCCGCGCTTCACGCGCACCACGGCGGTGGCCGATCTCCACGCCCCCATCCGCGCCGGCTCCGACATCGCCTTCCTTGGCGGCATCATCAACTACGTCATCAACTCCGAGCGTTGGAACTCGAGCCGTTCTTCAAGGAGTACGTCACCGACCTACACCAACGCCGCCACCATCATCAACGAAGACTTCCTCGACACCGAGGACGAGGTGGAGGGCAAACCGCTCGGAGTCTTCTCCGGACTCGGTCCCTATGAAGAAGGCCGGTGGGGGCTGAACGGCTTCGTCGGCCAGTACGACCCGGAATCGTGGCAGTACCAACGGACGGCCGTCGGCGACCAGGGCGAGACTCCTCCGGCACCGCCCAGTCGGGCGAGACGGGCGTCGAGTCCGGGCAGCCGGGCGAAGAGGATGCGGTCCCCACCGGCCCGCCCTACGACGCCCTGGTGCGCGACCTGAAACCGCCCCCGGCTCGAGCGCGACCCCACCCTGGAAGACCCGCGCTGCGTCTTCCAGCTCATGAAGAAGCACTTCGCCCGCTACACCCCGGAGATGGTTTCCGAGATCACCGGCTGCCCGCCGGAGCGGGTGGTCGAGGTGGCGGAGACGCTGCTCAACAACTCCGGGCCGGACAAGACCTCGGCCATCTGCTACGCGGTCGGCTGGACGCAGCACACCTACGGCGTGCAGATGATCGGCACCGCGGCGACGTTGCAGCTCGTCCTCGGCAACATCGGCCGCCCCGGCGGCGGCATCGTCGCGTTGCGCGGCCACGCCACCATCCAGGGCAGCACCGACGTGCCGACGCTGTACCACTCCATCCACGGCTACATGCCGGCCCCGACGGTGCTCAAAGACCACAACAGCGTCGAGGCGTACCTGAAGGCCGAGACGCTGCCCACCGGCTACTGGGCCAACACGCCCAAGTTCTTCGTCTCCTACCTGAAGTCGATGTACGGCGACGCCGCCACAGCGGAGAACGACTGGGGCTTCGCCTGGCACCCGCGCATCTCCGGCGACCACTCCCACATGCCGATGATGGTCGCCATGACGGAAGGGCGCGTGCGCGGCATGTTCGCCATGGGCCAGAACCCCGCCGTCGGCGGCCAGAACGCCCGCTACCAGCGCGTGGCGTTAGGCAAACTCGACTGGCTGGTGGTGAAAGACAACTTCGAGACCGAGACCGCCGCCTTCTGGTACAAGGCGCCGGAGGTGGTCGACGGCTCGATCCGCGCCGAGGACATCCAGACCGAGGTCTTCTTCTTCCCCTCGGCCCAGGTCGCCGAGATGGACGGCACCTTCACCAACACGCAGCGCCTGATCAAGTACCACCACAAGGCGGTCGACCCGCCGGGCGATTGCCGCTCCGACGTCTGGTTCACCTACCACCTCGGCACGCGACTCAAGACGCTCTACGAGGGAAGCACCGAAGAGCGCGACCAGGGCTTCCTCAACATGACCTGGGACTACGAGCCCGATCCGGAAGAGGTCGAGCCGTGGGCCATCAAGGACGAGCCGAGCATCCTGAAAATCCTGCGCGAGATCAACGGCTACTACGCCGACAGCGGCGAGCACCTGCCGGGCTTCGCCGCGCTCGCCGACGATGGCTCGACGATCTGCGCCTCCTGGATCTACTCCGGCATCATGCCGGGACCGGGGACTGGAGAACCTCAGGGCCGCCTCCCGCGTGCCCGATCCGGAGGGGGGCGGCTCGGCGAACCTCGGCTGGGGTTTCGCCTGGCCGGCCAACCGGCGCATCATCTACAACCGCGCCTCGGCCCGGCCGGACGGCACGCCCTGGTCCGAAGAAAAGGCGTGGGTCTACTGGGACCCGGACGCGGTCAATGAGGCCACCGGCGAGCCGGGGTTGTGGGTCGGCAAGGATGTCCCCGATTTCGCGGCAGCCAAGGCGCCCGACTCCGAGCCGGACCCGGACGGCATCGGCCTCGACGCCCTCTCCGGCACCGACGCCTTCATTATGAAGGCGGACGGCAAGGGCTGGCTCTACGCCCCGACCGGGCTGGTGGACGGCCCCTTCCCGACGCACTACGAGCCGATGGAGTCGCCCGCTCCGAACGTCCTCTACCCGGACCAGCGCGCCTCGCCGGTGCTGAAGGTGTGGCACGTCGACGGCAACGTCGCCGCCGCGCCGGAGGACCCGAACTTCCCCTACGTGCTGACGACGTACCGCCTGACGGAACACCACCTCTCCGGGGTAATGAGCCGCTGGCTGCCGTGGCTGGCCGAATTGCAACCGGAGCTGTTCGTCGAGATCAGCCCCGAGCTGGCCGGTGAGAAGGGGATCGCCAATACAGAGGTGATCCGGGTGATGACCCCGCGCGGGGCGATCACCGCCAAGGCGCTCGTCACCCGGCGCATGCGGCCGATGACGGTGGCCGGCAAGACGATCCACCACGTGGGGATGCCCTGGCACTGGGGCTACCAAGGACTGGTCACCGGCGCGGTCACTAACGACCTGTCGCTGCTGGTCGGCGACCCGAACGTCTCCATCCATGAGGGCAAGGCGTTCGTCTGCAACGTGGAGAAGGCGTGATGGTGATCCCCATGCAGGCGATCCCGGTCGCCACGCCCACCGGCGCCGCGCGACCGATCGACCCCGCGGCCGGCTCGGCCGTCAATCCCCCTGGCGCATTCGAGCCCGTGCCGATGGGCTTCTTCACCGACACCACGGTCTGCATCGGCTGCAAGGCCTGCGAGGTGGCCTGCAAGAACTGGAACGGGCTCCAGGCCGGTCTCACCCCCCTCAGCGGCAACTCGTACGACAACACCCAGCGCCTGAGCGGCGAGAACTGGCGGCACGTGCAGTTCATCGAGCAGTTCTCGGAGGACCGCTCCGAAGGGCGCTGGCTGATGATGAGCGACGTCTGCAAGCACTGCGTGGAGGCCGGCTGCCTGGAGGTCTGCCCGACCGGAGCCATCATCCGCACCGAGTACGACACCGTCGTCATCCAGGCCGATGTCTGCAACGGCTGCCGCGACTGCATCGCCGCCTGCCCCTTCGGTGTGATCGAGATCAACCCGGTCTCCAGGACGGCGATGAAGTGCACCCTCTGCTACGACCGGCTGCAAAGCGGGCTGCAACCGGCCTGCTCCGCCGCCTGCCCCACCGCCTCCATCCGCTTCGGCACGATCGAGGAGCTTCAGGGCATCGCGAACGACCGGGTCGAGCAGCTCAACACCCAGGCGCGCGACGCTGGCCACCCGGAGGACGCCTGGCTCTACGGCGCGGACGACTCGCTCCTGGGCGGGCTCAACTCGTTCTATCTCCTGATCGACCGCCCGGAGGTGTACGGGCTGCCGGCGCAAGCAAAACTCCCCTCGCGCGATCTGCCCGCGTCCAGTGCTCTCGGCGTTGGCGGCGCGGTTGGACTGGCCGCCCTGGGCGCGGTCGCCTTCCGGAAGCGGCGGATGGATGGCTTCGCCGAGGAAGCCCGAGTCTCCGCGGTCGAGGGGGATGAATCGCGTGTCGATGACGAAGGCTGGAGGGAGGACGCGCGATGATACATCTGTTGCTTCAGGCCGCGCCACCCTCGAACACCTGGTTCACCGTCTCGCCGGAGTGGGGCTGGTACATCGTCGTCTACTTCTTCCTGGGCGGGATCGCCGGGGGCGCGGCGTTCCCCTCGGGGTTGCTCGATCTCTTCGGGGAGCGGCTCGACCGGCGCATGACCCGCGTCGGCTACCTGATCGCCCTGGTCGCCATCATCATCGGCGGGCCGCTGCTGATCATCGACCTGACCCGGCCGGAGCGCTTCTGGCACATGTTCTGGCAGTCGGAAGTGGGCGGGCCGATGTTCAAGCTCTACTCACCGATGTCGCTCGGGGTCTGGATCATTACGGCGTTCGTCGTTTTTGTGGGTCTGGCGGCGGCAGCTTCGCTGGCCGATATCGGCAAATTCCCGCGTTGGTTCGCACGATTTGGCGAGGGCGCGCTCGGCAAGATCGTGGCCATCGGCTGCATCGTCACCGGGTCGGCGCTGGCTGGCTACACCGGGCTGCTGCTGACCGCCACCAACCGGCCCCTGTGGGCCGATTCGATCTGGATCGCGCTTCTGTTCCTCCTTTCCGGCGTTTCGGCCGGCGGCGCGGCGATGATCCTCTTCGGCTGGCGGCGGGGCCATCCCGGCACGGTGCACTGGATCGAGCAGATGGAGGGGTACAGCTCGGCGCTGGAGCTGATCGTGCTGGCCATCATCGCCGCCACCATCTGGAGCGTGGTGCGCGTGGTCTGGGGCGGGGTGTGGGGGGCGGTCCTGTTGTTCGGGGTGATCGTCTTCGGCATCCTGGCCCCAATCCATCTCCATTACCGGCCGCGCACCTTCGGCCTGGCCACCATCCCGCTGGCCGCGGTGTTGGTGCTGGTGGGCAGCTTTCTGCTGCGGACGTTGGTGATCATCTCCTCGGAGGCGGTGTGATGCCGGCAGTCCTCGGCGCCGACGACGTCAAGGGTGTCATTCTGAGCGCCAGCGAACTTGCAGAATCTCGGCGCCCCCCAACCACCTCTTCCCATGAACCGAGATCCTTCGTGCCTCAGGATGACATGATGGATTGGCGGCGCTCACGGGCATTTGGAGCGTCATCACGTCGCTTGCGACTCATGGGATTCGGGGCGACTCTGCTCGTCACTCTCACTGGCTGCGCGTTTTCTCCGGAAGCGGCCCGCGTGCGGGGTGAGCCAGGGGCGGACGTGGGCAACCACGGCAACCCAGTCGTGTTGCTGGAACCGCCGAATCGGGGCAAGCGCATCTATGCCGGAGTTCCGTACGACGAACCGCCGGAGACGGTGCCGGATACGTCCGAATCGTGAATCGCTCCTGCACAACCATCCGCCGTATCAATCCGAGGAAACGTACAGAGGAATCTCGTCTGGCCCTGGAACCTGTTCCGGCGAGCCGAAATTCCTCGCTGGCGCTCGGATTGACACGGTAGACGTGGTGATCCAGGGGTGACCCTCTCCGCGGGCGCTCGGCGCCAGATCGACACGCTCACCCAGGCGCAACCGGAGGCCGGGCCGTGGCTGGCGGTGTTGGAGGCGACCCTGGAAGAAGTCGCCGCTTCGGTCTGGGACGATGCCGCGGCCGGGACGAGGCTGCAACCGCATCTTGCGCCAGGCACACCGCTGCTGGTGGGAGCGCGCATTCCGGTCGACCGACGCCACGTCGAGCGATGGGTGCGCCATCTGCTGGCGCTGGCGGGCGAAGCCGGACCCGATGCCATTCTGCTTCGGGCCGCGGCGCGGGACGACACCCTCGATGCCGTCGCGGTGCTCGAGGCGGCGGTGAATGCCGACGGAGAGCGGCTGGAAGGCATCGCCCAATCTCTCGGGATCGATCCGGAGACACTGGGGGCGGTGGCGCCCCTGGCGGCGATGCCGCTGTTGCAGGCGCTGCGGCGGCGCTTCGGCCCCGCGGTCGATCCGCGTTGGAGCGAAGGCGTCTGCCCGATTTGCGGCGGCTGGCCCACGCTGGCCGAGCAACGCGGGTTGGAGCGGGCGCGGCGGCTGCGTTGCGGGCGCTGCGGCGGCGACTGGGCGCAACCCGGTATCCGCTGTCCCTTCTGCGACGCGACCGGTCATGACGCACGCGCCGCTCTCGTTGCGGAAGAGGATCGGGAATCCCGCCGCGTCGAAACGTGCACCGCCTGCCGCGGCTACCTCAAGAATGTCTCCACCCTGCGCGCTTGGGCCGGCGATGAGGTGGTCCTGGCCGATTTGGCCACCATCGAACTAGATCTGGTGGCGTTGGAGCGCGACTTCGAGCGGCCTGAACCACGGCGCCTGACGCCCCTGGTCACGCTGACTGCTTCGTGATCCGTACGGGAGATGCCCGGAGGCTTGTGCTCGCTTGACTCCTCTGGTCCATGGTCGCGCCGGAGCAGTCGCCATGGACCGCCAATTCTGGCGCCGGCTCGCGCAGTCTCCTCTTATCGTTTCTTCCTGATTTTTTCCTTGGCCCGGATCGTCAGACTCCAACCTCCGGCGAGGGCCCCGGTTTCGTTGGAGCTGTCGTCGAATACGAAGAGTTGCCATGTTCCATTGGGATTCGTGCTATCGAACGCGGAAAGCGGGAAATACGACGCGCTCGAATCGGAGGGAAACTGAAACTTGCTGGCCCGGAACGTTCCGGCCGTCAACGGACCATTGCTGGGGATGACCGCCCCGGCCTCGTCGTCGAAGGTCACCGTGATGTCGCTGACGTCCCCGCCCCCGCCGGCGTTGCCCATCAAGATCGCGGCTCTCCCATTCGGCGCCACGACCATGACGCCAAGGTCGTTGGGATCGGTGTGGCTCAGGTCGCTCAGCGTCACGTTGACATCGCGGATCTTCCCCTTTTTGAACCCACTGACGCGCACGGTCGAAGGAAATGGATCGGCGTTGCCCTCCGTCCCCGAACCCGGGATGGTTATGGGCTCGCCATTGGCAACGGTGACCGTGCGGGTCTTATTCCGGAACTTCTTCTTGGCTTCGCCGACGTCGCTGCCACCGGCGACCGGCAAGGCGAGCAACGCCGCGAGAACCATGGTGAGGCCGCGTCTGAACATCTCCATTCCCCTGTCCCCCGCTCGTTCCATCGTCGGTCAGGCGCCGGGCTTATTTTTTCTTCCTGATCTTTTCCTTCGCCCGGATCGTCAGGGTCCAGCCCTCAGCGATGGCCCCGGTCTCGTTGACGTTGTCGTCGAAGACGAAGAGTTCCCACGCGCCGTTCGGGTTCGACCCGTCAAGAGCCGCCAACCCTGGATACCCGGCGGTCGTGCCCGAGGGAAACGGGAACACGCTGGGCCGGAACGTGCCGGCCGTCAACGGATCGTCCACTGAAATCACGGCGGCGGCTTCGTCGTCGAACGTGAGCGCGATGTCCACGACGGCGTCGTTTCCGCCAGTGCCGTCCATCACCAACGCGGGTCTGCCGTTGGCCGCCACAAGCAGGACGCCGAGATCGCCCGGATCCGCGTGGCTCAGCGCGTTCAGCGTCAGATTGACGTCGAGATCGGAGCCCTTCTTGATTCCTCCGACCTGGATCGTCGAGGGAAACGGGTTCGCCTCGCCCTCCGTGCCGGTCCCGGGGATGGCGATCGCTCCGGTGTTGGTGAAGGTCCGCGTCACCGTCTTCGTGCGAAACTTCTTCTTCGCCTCAGCCGGGTGACCGGCGGGCGACAGCGGCGCGATCAGGAGCGCGACGACGAGGAAGGCCAGGATACGCCCGATCATCCGCGGTTCCCTCCGGTTGGCGCTCAATTTGCCCTTTGCTCATCCTGATTTTACCACTTTTGAATAGTGACTGGCCTCGCTCTGGCAGCACCCGCGAGAAGCGATGAGCGGCAATGGCCAGTCCGGCTCTCTCCACCGGCGCGCGTCGCCGGCAGCCAAACGAGCGGCGCCGCGTCGGCCGCTGGCCACAGCGACGTCACGGTCAGGGAGATGATGATCGCTCGCGCGGCCATGCTCGGATCATTTTCGGATGCGCCTGTGCTGGACGCAGCGTACCGCGCCTTCCCGTGACACGCGTTTGCTACGGCTCGCGCAGCAACGCGATCCACGGCGCTTCGTTGCCGATGGTCGTCGGCGCGCCATGGCCGGGCAAGACCTTCGTCTCCGGGGGCAGCTCCTCGATGAGGCGGCGCAGCGAGGCGTTCATGACCTCTTGGTCGGCGCCGGGGAGATCGGTGCGGCCATGCCCGCCGGGAAAGAGGACGTCGCCGCCGAGGAAGACCTCCTTGTTCTCGTCAACCAGGGCGATGTGGGACGGGTCGTGCCCCGGCAGGTGCATGACGGTGAAAGTTTGGCCGCCGAGGGTGACGATCTCGCCGTCGGAGAGGGTCTCATCGGTCTCCACCGGAGGAACCTCGAGCGGCAGGCCGGGCATGAGGGGACGGGGATTGGCTAACGGGTCGACCGCCAGAGGGTGCGCCAGCAATGGCGCCCCGGTCGCCTCCTTGAGGGACTTGGCGTCGGCGACATGGTCCCAGTGGGTGTGGGTGATGACGATCTTGTCGATCTTCCAGCCGTGTTTGGCCGCCTCGGCAACGATGGCCTCCGTCGTCTCGAGCGGCGCGTCGATGACCAGGGCGTCGCCGGTTTCGGCATCGGCGACGAGGTAGGCGTTGGTTTCCACGGGGCCGCCGACGAAGGTCAGGATCTCCAGGGGCATTGGTCTGTCTCCTCGAACGATACGATCACGGGACCATTGTGACGTATCGAGCCGTCGCGCGTTTCCGCGTTTCCGCCCCTGTTGACAGCCCTCTCCCCACCGCATAGGCTACTAAAGCGTTTTAGTAAGTCGTAGGCGGGCCGGTGAGCGAGCAGCGGGTGACCATTCGTTCCGTCGCGGACGCGGCCGGGGTGTCGATGTCGACCGTCTCCAACGTTCTCAGCGGGCGGCACGAGCAGATGGCACCGGAAACACGCGAGCGCGTGCTGGCCGCCATCACGCGGTTGAACTACCAGCCGAACCACGTGGCGCGCAGCCTCGTCACCAAACGGACGGCCACCATCGGGTTGATCATGAGCGAGGTCACCAATTCGCTCTATCCCCCCGTCACCGTCGGCGCGGAGGAAGCCTGCCGCGAGGCGGGATACGGTCTGCTGCTGGCCAACGCGGAGGATGCGGCGAACGAGCAGCGCGCCATCGCCCTGATGCGGGCCAAGCAGGTCGACGCGCTGATCGTCTTCGCCGTGTCTCTGCTGGATGTGGAGAGCGAAGACCTGTATGCCGCGCAGGCCGCGGGAACGCCGGTGGTGGCGATCAACCGCGCGTTGCCGGTCGATTCACCGTTATCCGCGGTCTGGTTCGATCATCGGGAAGGAGGCCGCATGGCGACCCAGCACCTGATCGACCTGGGGCATCGCCGGATCGCGCACATCGCCGGCCCGGCAAATCGTCTGACGGGGATCCAGCGCCGCCAGGGGTACGAAGAGGCGTTGCAGGAGGCAGACATTGCCCCAGAGCCAGCCCTGATCGCCACGGCGGAGGACTACTCGTTCGCAAGCGGCGAACTGCTCATGGAGCGGCTCTGGCAGGAGCGGCCGACGGCGGTTTTCGTGGCGGGCGATGCCATGGCGCTGGGAGCGATCCGCGCCCTCTCGCAACTCGGCGCGCGCATCCCCGACGACTGCTCCCTGGCCGCGTTCGGCAATCCCGATTTCGTGCGCTACGCGACCCCGGCCATCACCACGGTCGATCTGCCGGTATCCACCGCGGGCCGGGTGGCGGTGGAGCTGGCGCTGCGGCGCATGCAACACCCGGAAGAAAAGGAGGTGCGGATGCTGGAGACGTCGCTGCTGATCCGGGAGACGACGACGAGGGTTTCGGGTGACGGGTGACGGGGAACGGGTCACGAAATCGGTTCGCTCCCCGACACCCGACACCCGACACCCGTCACCCACGCAAGGACAAGGAGGTCACCTTGGGCACGTCACCGAAGACACGACTCGGTAATCGGCTGAACCGGCGCGCGTTCACCGGGGCGGCGGCGGGCGCCGCGCTCGCGGGTCCGGCATTGCTCCGCGCGCCACACGCTTCAGCGCGGCAGGAGACGACGCAACTCGATTTCACGATCTGGAACTACGCCGCCGACATCGTCCAGGACAACATCAACCTCTTCCAGGAGATCAACCCCGAGATCACCGTCCAGTTGAGCGACTTCGGGTGGCCGGTCTTCCACGAGACGATGGTCAACCGTTTCATCTCGCAGACCCCGACCGACGTCACCTACAACGGCGGCAACTGGCTCAACGAGTTCGCCGCCGCGGGGTGGGTGGTGTCGCTGGATGACCATTTCGACTGGGCGGCCGGGTATCAGGACAAGGTGCTCCCCTTCGCCTGGCAGGACATGACCTTCAACGGCAAGGTCTACGGGCTCCCCTACTACGCCGACACCATCACCTTCATGTATAACGCGCAGATCCTGGAGGACGCCGGGATCGACGCCCCGCCCCAGACCTGGGACGAGGTGACGGAGCAGTCGCTGCAGCTCAAGGACGGGGGCATGGAGCACCCCTTCGTCTACGAGTTCACCAACACGCTGCCCAACGTCAGCGAGGCGTTCGCCAGCATGGTCTTCGGCCGCGGCGGCGAGCTGATCGACGAGGAGCTCAACCCGCTCTGGTCCGACCCGGAGAGCCCGGCCGCGCAGCAACTGCACTGGCTGGTCGATGCCCAGAACGAGCACGACATCCTGACCATCATGGACCACGAGACGACCATCACGCGGGCCATGAACACCGGTCAGCACGCCTTCACCGTCATGTTCAACTACAACCTGGCGGCGCTCAACAACGAGGCGAACTCTCCCCTGGCCGGCCAGTTCGCCCTGGCGCTGATGCCAGGCGAGACGCACGAGTGCTACGGATTCGCCAAGTTCTATAACATGACCCAGATGGCGGTGAATCGCGGCGACGAGGTCATCACCGCCGTCGGCGACTTCATCCAGTACTTCGCCGGCGAGGTCGACGGCGACTATCCGGTGGCCAAGCGCTGGGCGGTCGAGCAGGGTCTCGGCTTCGGCCAGACCGCGCTGCTGGACGACCCCGACGTCATCGAGGCCTACTCCGCCTGGGTCGACGTCGATCTCTGGCGCGAGCAACTGGAGCTGGCCCGCGCCCGGCGGCAAGCCATCTGGTACGGCATCTGGAGCGAGAGCTTCCACCCGCTGCTGGGCCAGGCCCTGGCCGGCGAGATCACCGCCGACGAGTGCCTGCAACTGATGGCGGATTCGTGGAACGAGCTGAAGGCGAGCGTGGAGGGATAGAACGAGGGTGTTAGGGTGTTAGGGTGTTAGGGGAGTCGAGGAGTCGAGCCGTCGAGGAGCCGAGACGACAGCCGTCCGGCCGGGCCGCTCGCCTTCGTGAATCCAACACCCTATCACCCTCGTGGGCTGGCGCCCTCATGGCTGCCCCCGTCATCCTCCTGGTCGCCATCTTCACCATCTACCCGGTCGGCCGGGCGCTCTACCAGAGTATGCGTATCGAGTCGCCCATCTTCCCCTCCCGCTTCGTGGGGTTGCAGAACTACCGCGACGTGCTGGGCGGGATGTTCTTCGCCGAGGCAGTATCGAACACGGTGCGTTTCGCCGCGGTGACGGTGCCGCTGGTGGTTGTTCTGGGGGTGCTGACGGCGCTGCTGCTGAACGAGTCGTTCGTCGGCAACACACTGTTGCGGGTGGGGATGCTGCTGCCCTGGGCGCTGCCGGCGACGGTGGCCGGGTTGATCTGGAAATGGCTCTTCCTCGATAGCTGGGGCGCGCTCAACGCCGGGCTCTTCTCCATCGGGCTGATCGACAACTACATTCCCTGGCTGACCACACCGGGGCTGGCCCAGATGGCGGTCGTGGTGGTCTTCCTCTGGACGCAGTTGCCGCTGGCGGCCATCTTTCTCCTGGCCGCGTTGCAGGCGATCCCGGCCGAGCTCTACGACGCGGCGGCCGTCGATGGCGCGGGATTGTGGGAGCGGTTCCGCCGGGTGACGCTGCCCGGCATCCGGCCGATGCTGGTCATCGTCGCGCTCTACGAGACGCTGATGGCCTTCACCAACTTCGACATCGTCTACTCCCTGACCCAGGGCGGACCCGGCACGACGACGACGATGGTCACCTACTTCACCTGGGTCGAGAGCTTCAAGAAGCTCGATTTCGGGGCCGGGTCGGCACTGGCGGTCATCATCGCGTTGGCGTCGCTGGTCGTCATTCTGATCCTCGTCCGAGCCATCCCGAAAGGGGCGCTGGTGGAGGAGCAGGCGTGAGCAAGCGCAGCCCTCTGCGCCGGATCGTCGTCTACGGCGGCGCACTGCTGCTGGCCTTTTTCTGGTTTGCGCCGTTCGTGGTGGTCTTCATGGGGAGCGTGCTGCCAGAAGTCAATCTGGTCTCGTTTCCGCCCAACTGGTTCGCCGACCCGCCCAATCTGCAAACGTACGAGTACATCTTCACGGGCAAGATTCCGGAGGCCTTCGAGCAGGCCGGGACCGGGCGCACCATGATCTCGAACGAAATCCGCGACGTGCCGCGCGCCATCGTCAACAGCCTGGTCGTCGCCAGCGCGGTGATGTTCATCAACCTCATTCTCGGCAGTCTGGCGGCGTACGCCTACGCCCGCCTCCGTTTTCCAGGGCGCGCCGCGTCGTTCAACTTCGTCCTCATGAGCCGGCTGATCCCGACGGTGGCCATCGCCGTGCCGTACTACCTGATCGTGCAAACCTTCGGCGGGATCAACACCTACTGGGCGTTGATCGTCATCTACTCGGTGCTGACGCTGCCGTTCACCACCCTGGTGCTGACCCTCTACTTCCGCGGGCTGCCCGAGGAGATCGACGAGGCGGCGCGGGTGGAGGGGGCGTCTCCCTGGAGGATTCTGAAAGACATCGCCATCCCCCTGGCGCTGCCGAGCATCATCGGGGCGGGGTTGTTCGCCTTCATGCTGGCCTACAGCGAGTTCCTCTTCGCCCTCTTCATCACGACGTCCCGCGAGCGGCGCACGCTGCCGGTGATCCTGGGGACGCTCTCGGCCAATACCGACGTGACCTGGAACATGCTGATGGCCAGCATCGCGGTGGGCACGATCCCGACGCTGCTGCTGGCCATCCCGGTCTGGCGCTTCATGGTGCGCGGGCTGACGAGCGGGGCGGTGCGGGGGTGAGACCAGATGCCGCGTCTGGCGACGTTCTCCTCAACCCGCCGAACCGTCACGCGGCTTCCCGCCTCGCCGCGCTGGCTACGGGCAGTCCGCCGCGTTCACGACGCAGACCCCGATGGGGCAGCAATGCAACCCGATGTCGCACGACTCGTGGTAGGTGTGGCCGATACAGCATTGTTGCGTATCGGGGCGATAGCAAACCTGGCCGTTACAGCAGCTGTAACCGGCGGGACAGCAGGTTCCGCCACATCCCGCCCGCGGCGCCCCACCCGTGTACCGGTCCTTACACTGGCCGCCGACGCAGACCCCACAGGCGCTGTACTCTTCGCCGTCGAGGCACGGGAGGCCGTCCGTAATGGGATAACACACACTGTAATTGCACGGATTGCAGCCGGTGGGGTCGCGACTGAGGCACGGGTTGGGGTCGTCGAAGACTTCACCGTTTTGGCACAGCCCGCACTCATCAAATTTTCCCGCCTTCACGGCACCATGAACGGTACAGCAGTCAGGTGAGGCGACGCAGGTGGGACCTTGATATAGCCCACCGGGGCAACATTGCTCCCCTTCGAGCGCGTAGCAACACTCTTTCCCACCGCACCAGACACCGCCGAGATCGCTGCAAAGCGGCTTCCGCTTCTTCTTCTTATCCTTCTTCTTGCGCGCCTTTACCGTGGCCTCGCCCAGGCCGAGCAGACCGGCGGCGCCGCCGAGCAGCGCGGTCAGCGCGCCGCGGCGGGAACGGCGCTCCGTGAGGGAACGGGTCAGGGCGTCGAAGCGCAGTGCGTCCATGGGCGGCGTCCCTTCCGGCCGAGAACGGCGGTGGAGGCCAGACGCCAGGACGGCGCAGAGTCGCCATCGTCGATTGTGATGCTATTAACCGTCACTATACATGATTTTCCAAAAATCATCTCGGTCTGCACCTTGCGCTGTGCGTGTGTGTGGGACCGCTCCGTGTTTCGTCCAAGGCCGCGGATAACCCCTTCCCGTTCAGACGGGAACATCGCACGGGGGAAGCGACGTCAAAGACGGCGAGATGGCGAGAACAAGACGGCGGCCCTTTTGGGGGTGGTACGATCCCTGCATGTTTACCCATGCTGTAGCACCAGGTCCAGCGGACAACGGAGTGACGCAGGAGGAGTTGCACCATGCGGAATCGGAATGATGGTCTTTCTCGGCTCGTCGACAAGACCCTGACCGCACGCCGGTCACGCCGCGAGGTCGTGCGGCGAGCCGCCGCGCTTGGCGTCAGCGCCCCGCTCTTCGCGGCTGGGTTGACGTCGCAACGGCAGGGCGAGGCAATTGCAGCGCAGGATGCGACGCCCGCTGCCGCCGCGCCGTCTGGGGAGCCGATCCTGATCGGCGCCGCGGTCTCCACCACCGGTTCGAATGGACGGACCGGTCTCTACCAGCAGGAGGCGTACCTCCTCTGGGAGGAGCAGAAGAACGCGGCCGGCGGTCTCCTCGGGCGGCCCGTGCGGATGGTGATCTACGACGACCAGTCCGATCCCGCCACCGGCGCCCGCCTCTACGAACGCTTGCTGACCGAGGACAACGTCGCCCTGGTCCTCGGACCCTACTCCTCGTCTGTCACCCAAGCGGTGGCGCAGGTGACCGAGCGCGCCGGCCAACCGCTGCTCGCCGCTGGCGCTTCCGCCGGGGACCTCTGGGCGCGCGAGTATCAGTACCTCTTCGGCGTCTACTCGGTGGCCGAGGACTACTTCAAGAGCATCATCCTCGACATCGCCCCGGCCCAGGGGTACACCACCGCCGCCATCATCTACGAGGACACCCTCTTCCCAACCTCGACCGCCAACGGCGCCGTCGCCCACTGCGAGACCGCCGGCATCGAGGTGGTGGTCAACGAGGTCTATCCGGCCGAGGCGACCGACGTCTCCTCGGTGCTGACCAAGGTCCGCGACGCCAACCCCGACATGCTGATCGGCGGGTCTTATCTGCCCGACTCGGTCCTCATCACCCGCCAATCGAAGGAGCTCGGGGTCAACCCGCGGCTGTTTGCCTTCTCCGTCGGCGCCGCCCAACCCGATTTCGTGGACAGCCTCGGCGCCGATGCCGACTACGTCCTCGGCCCCTCGATGTGGGAGCCACAGATCGAATCGCCCGGCAACGACGAGTTCGTCGCCGCCTACCAGGCCAAGTTCGACCGCGAGCCCGATTACCACTCGGCCGCCGGCTACTCCGCCTGCCAGGTGCTCGAAGCGGCCGTCACCCAGGTCGGCGGGCTCGAGCTCGATGCCATTCGAGACGCGCTCCTGGCGCTCGAACTGGATACGGTCCTCCCCGGCACGTTCCGGGTCGACGAAACCGGCAAGCAGATCGGTCACATCCCGCTCACCGTGCAGTGGCAGGACGGGGAAAAGCTGATCGTCACCCCCGAGGACTTCGCCGAAGGTGAGCTGCGGCTGCCCACCCCGCCGTGGGATGAGCGCGGCTAGACGATTCGCCACGGGATGAGAAAGGCGTGACCAGCACCCGGCCTGTAGGGGCGCTGCTTGCTGCGCCCGTGGCCCGCAGGGCCACAACGTGAGGTCCAGCTACGTGCTGTCGGCCTGCGGCCGACCGGGCGCAGCAAGCAGCGCCCCTACGAGGAACCTTTCGGCGACGAGCGATGACGCTCACGGAGGCGTGCGCATGACGGGCCCGTCTGAAGGCTGACCCCGAGATGGATCTGCTCCAGGTCGTCATCAGCGGACTGCTGCTCGGCGGGGTGTATGCCCTCTTTGCCGCCGGAATGAACATGATCTTTGGCGTCCTGCGCGTCATCAATCTCGCCCACGGCGAACTGATGATGCTCGGCGCCTACACCACCTTCTGGCTGTACGCCCTGGCCGGCGTCAACCCGCTCATCTCACTCCCGATCTCAGCCCTGCTGGTGTTTGCGCTCGGCGCGGTGATCGAGCGCGGGCTGCTCGAACGGATCGTCGGCCAGCCGTTGCTCTCGTCGCTGCTGCTGACGTTCGGTCTCTCTACCCTCTTCATGGGGATCGCGCTCTCGCTGTGGACAGCGAACTATCGCTCCGTGCCGTACCTGACCGGGTCGGTCGACCTGTTCGGTCTCAACCTCTCCCAAACCCGGCTGGTGGCCTTCGCGATCGCACTTGCGGTCACGGGGCTGACCTTCGCCTTCCTGCGCTTCACCACCTTCGGCAAGGCGATCCGCGCCACCGCGCAGAACCCCGAGGTCGCCCAGGTTTGCGGTATCAACGTGGGGCGGGTGCGGCTGGTGACCTTCGCCCTCGGCTCGGCGATGGCGGCCGTCGCCGGGTCCCTGATTGCGATGATCTTTACCATCAGCCCGGAGATGGGGCGGGTGTTCCTCGGCCGCGCCTTCGCCATCGTCGTCCTCGGTGGGCTCGGCTCCTTCGTCGGCGCGTTCCTCGGCGCGCTGGTGCTCGGGGTGGTGGAGACGGTCACCGCGTACTTCACCGACACGCAACTGGCCGAAGGCGTTTCCTACGCGGTCCTGGTCCTCGTGCTCCTCCTGCGCCCGTCGGGGCTCTTCGGGGAGAAGGAATGAGCCGCACGGCGACAACCGCCGACGCCGATGATCCGGGCGGGGTCATCGAAACCCCACTACCTCGGGAAACGACCGCCGGCAATGCCGATTCCGCTTTGCCGGGCGCGACCGCGCCACGGGTGACGAAACCGCTCCCGGCATGGGAGCGCCAACTCCCCAAGATCTATCTGGTGCTGCTCGTCGTCGCCGTCGTCGCTCTGCTCCTCTTCCCGCGCACCGCCAGCGCCTACAATGTCACCCTGGCGCTGACCGTGCTGCTGACCATCGTCCTGGCCACGAGCTGGAACATCATCTCCGGCTTCACCGGGTATGTCTCCTTCGGCCACGCCGGTTTTTTTGGCATCGGCTCCTACATCGGCGCCCTGCTGATCTTCTACGAAGTCACGTCGTGGATTCCGGCGGCCATCATCGCCGGGCTCGGTACCGCGTTCGTCGCGCTCCTCATCGGCTATCCGACGCTGCGTTTGCGCGGTCCCTACTTCGCGATCACGATGCTCGGCCTGAGCGAGCTGGCGCGGATCGTCGTCACCGCCTGGGACTCGGTCACCCGCGGCGGGCTCGGCGTCTACCTGCCGATCGTGCGCGAGCAGCCGCCGCCCACGTATTACGGCATGCTCGTCCTCGCCGTGGTCGCGGTCGTCGTCTCCTACGCGGTCGGGACCTCGACCTTCGGGCTGCGGTTGCTGTCGATCCGCGACGACGAGGTGGCCGCGCAAGCGATGGGGATCGACACGACGCGTTCCAAGATGGCCGCGTTCGTCATCTCGTCGTTCTTCCCCGGGATCGCCGGGGCGATCTACGCCTATCACGTCGGCTTCATCGACCCGGTGGCCGTCTTCTCCGTTCTCTGGACGATCCGCTCCATCGCCAGCGCCATCGTCGGCGGCCAGGCCACGATCCTCGGCCCGATCATCGGCGCCGTGTTGCTCTCCCTGGTGTCGGAACAGGTTTGGGCCTACGATCCGAATCTCTACCAGGTCATCTTCGGCGGCATCATCGCGCTGGTAGTGCTGGTCCTCCCCGGCGGGCTCATCGCGCTCGGACAGGATTGGGGCTGGCTGCCCCGGAGCCGGCGGTTATGAGCGCCGTCTCACCGGCAACGCACTCTCCTGAATCCGGCGGCGCGCAGGACATTACCCCCATCCTCACCGTCGACGACGTCTCGATCCGCTTTGGCGGTGTGCAGGCTCTGGACAAGGCGAATTTGACGATCTGGCCCCACCGCATCACCGGGGTGATCGGACCTAACGGCTCGGGTAAATCGACCCTGTTCAACGCGGTAACCGGCGTCGCCCCCACCGACAGTGGGACGATCCGGTTTCGAGGGAAGGACATCACCCGTCTCGGGCCGCACCAGATCAACCAGCTCGGTATCGGCCGCACCTTCCAGTTGACCCGCCTTTTCGGGCGGATGACGGCGTTCGAGAACCTGATCGTCGTCGCCCGTGGCGAGCAGGGGGCGGCGCGGGAGCGGGCCGAGGAGCTGCTCGATCTCGTCGCGCTGCGTCATGTTCGTGACGAGTACGGGGCTAACCTCTCCTACGGGCAGCAGAAGCTGCTCGAGTTCGTGCGGTTGCTGATGACCGACCCGGCGCTGGTGATGCTCGACGAGCCGTTCGCCGGGGTGAATCCGACGATGGAGCGGCGGCTGCTCGACCAGATGGACGGCTGGCTGCGCGACGGCCGGACGATCGTCGTCACCGACCACGAGATGACGATCATGATGGAGATCTGCGCGGAGATCTACGTCCTCGATTACGGGAAAGTCATTGCTCACGGCACCCCAACCGAGATTCGGGCGGATCCCCGCGTGATGGAGGCGTACTTTGGCCGCTGACGCGGCGACGGTTGCCGGGACGGCGCTGGCGCACGACTCCACCACGCCGCTGCTGGCGGTGCGCGAGATCGACGCCGCCTACGGCAAGGTGCAGATCCTGCATGGCGTCTCGCTGGAGGTGCGGCCGGGGGAGATCGTCTCCATCATCGGTCCTAACGGCGCCGGCAAGTCGACGGTGCTGAAGGCGGTGATGGGTATCCTCACCCCAACCCGCGGCGAGGTGGAATTCGCCGGGGAGCCGATGACCGGGTTGCGTACCGACCTCGTCGTCCGCCGCGGGATCGCCTACGTGCCGCAGGGGCGGATCGTCTTCAAGGCGATGAGCGTCGTCGAAAATCTCGAAATGGGCGCCTACACCGTCAAGGACAAGGCGCACATGCGGCGGACGATGGAGCAGGTGTTCGCCATTTTTCCCCGCCTGGGCGAGCGCCGCACGCAGAGGGCCGGCACGATGAGCGGCGGCGAGCAGCAGATGCTGGCCATGGGCCGGGCGCTGATGGTCGAGCCGCGCCTAGTGCTGATGGACGAACCGTCGCTCGGTCTCGCGCCCCAATTCGTCGAGCTGGTCTTCGAGAAGCTGCAGGAGTTGAAAGCCAGCGGCATGACGCTGCTGCTCGTCGAACAGAACGCAGCCAAATCGCTGTCGATCAGCGACCGCGGCTACGTCCTGGAACTCGGCCGCAACCGCTTCACCGGCAGCGGAGCCGCTCTGCTGGCTGATGAGCGCGTCCGCCGTCTCTACCTGGGCGGCTAACACGGCATCCGGGTGATGGCCGGCGGCGAGCGGCGCCGGGGAAGAATGCGAAGAGTGCGAAGGCTGGCGGACAGGGCAGGGGCGCACGCTTCTCGGACCGGCGCCCGCCAGCCGCCCACCCGGCCGCGTTCACCCGGATTCCGTATGAGCCATGGCGGGTGTGGCGTCGTCGGACGTTGGTAGCGAACCATTGCGGCTCAATCCGTGAGCGGTGTCTGCTGGTGAAAGGCCGTCTTCCAGACTCCCTCGTGCTTGACGAAGGCGGTCGACATGCGGGCCGCGTATGGCTCCTGTCCAGCCCGTTGCGCCCTGGCCCGGTAGGTCAGGATCGCGCTGTCGTCGGTCAGGGCGGTTACTCGCGCGTCGGCGATGGCATACGTGGACCATGGCGAGGCGGCTGCGATCACCTCGATGGCGGCATCCCGATCCAGCACCCCGAAAGGAAAGACCATCACGGCGTCGGGCGTGAGATTCTGCCGGTAGAAGTCGGCCCCCGTTCCCTGGGAGAGGGCTTGCCACGCCTGATCCTCGAGCGAAACGAGCGTCTCCTGGAGTTCCTGCGCGTGCGGTTCGGTCACATTGTTCCTCGATGCGATTCCTGCAAATAGCTGGCGCGCAATGTCCTATGCGCTCCACGCGGGAGACGCATCGGTCGTGCCGGCCAGTTCGGACAGCGTCACCACCCGATACCCCCGGCGCCGCAACTCCGGCAGGACGCGCCGCAGCACGGCCACCGTCTGCCGACCGGTGCCAATACCGTCGTGGAGGACGATGACGGCGCCGGGACGGGCGTTAAGCAGGATGTGGCCGGCGGCGTACCGCGCTGAGGTGGGGCGGAACTCGAGGGAATACGCGGAAGCCATGGCGCAGCGATAGCCGTGGCCGTGGAGCTGGCCGAGCATGCGGCGATTGAACCAACCGTGACCCGGCCGGCACCACCGCACCGGACCGTAGGGGGCGAGCAGCTCGTGCGTTTGCCGCAGTTGCCGCTCGAACTCCGCGGCGGGCAGGCGGTAGCTCGGGGCATCGGACATGAGGTGGTTGCCCAGTTCGTGCCCCTCCGCGGCCATGCGGCGCACGATCTCCTCGTTGCCGGGGACGTATTCGCCGATGACGAAGAAGGTGGCGTGGGCGTCGTGTTCGGCCAGCACGTCGAGGATGCGCGGCGTGATGTCCGGGTGCGGGCTGTCGTCGATGGTGAGCGCCAAGAGCGGCGCGTCGGTTTGCAGCTGGAAGAGGACGTCCGGGTAGCGGCGGGCCAGCCAGCGGACGACGGGGCCGGGCCGGACTACCAGCCCTGCCAGGATGAGGGCACACACCCCGAGGACGAAAGCGATGCCCTTACGCATACGACGGGTCGAGCGACGCGAGGAAATCCAGCACGACGCGGTTGAAGGCGTCCGGCGCATCCATGTTGGCCATGTGCCCGGCGGCGGGCAGCACCACGGTTCGCGCGCCGGGGATCTCGGCAGCGAAGCGATCGGCGATTTCGTGGAAATCCGGGATGTCCTCTTCACCGACGATGACCAACGTCGGCACGGCAATCTCGGGCAAGCGGTCGATGGCTGGCGGATCAATCGGCTGGTGGGGAAGCTCATTCAGCAGTTCCCAGCATCCATAGTCCCCGACCATCTGCTCCAGACGCGCTGCCACCGCAGGAATGCGCCGGGAGCAGGCGAAAATCGGGGCGGCCAGCCAAACCGCCTTGCCTTCATCCAGACGGCCTTCGGACCCGAGCCGGAAGACCGCTTCGAGCGTGGCGGCGGCCTCGGGATCCCAGGGGCGCCCACGAAGGACCGAATCGACCAGGACCAAGGCGCTGACGGACTCCGGGTATTTCAGCGCAAATTCCTGGGCGACCCACCCACCCATCGACAGCCCGGCGACGGCCGCCCGTTCGATTTCCAGTTGCCCCAGCAGGGCATGCAGGTCGTCGGCATGGGAGAAGGGTTCGCCGACCGTTGGGTTCGACGACGCGCCAAACCCGCGCAGGTCGTAGCGCACGACACGATGCCGAGCGGCGAACGCGGGCACTTGGTCGTCCCACATGCGCCTGTCGAGCGTGAACCCATGCACGAAGACGACGGGTGGCCCAACCCCGGTTACCTCAAAGTTCAGCCGCGCCCTATTGACCTCGGCGACACCGCGCTCGACCATCATGGCTGTCCTCGTGGCGCGTGCGCACACGTCGAGTTGCTATACGGCAGCCGCCGACATCGTCGGGTCCGGTTTTGGTTCGCTTGCTGCCGCATCGGCCTTCTCCGGTTCGCCCTCCGCCGGCTTCGGTTTCGGCGCTAGCAGGTCCATCCCCGGCTCCCAGACGGGTCCGCTGCCGGAAACGGAATCGACGGTGATACCGAGGCGGCGCAGAAGTTCCCTGGCCCAAACGGCGCGCCAGGGGCGGGGGTTGACCGGTTGGTGAGGTGCGTGCGAATCCGATCCCGCCGAGATGAGCAGCCCCTTCTCATCGGCCAGACGGCGGCAGAGGGCGGTCTGCTCGTCGGTGTGGGAGCGGTAGTGCGCTTCCAGCCCATCGATCGGGATTTCGGCCAGCATGCGGTCGAGATCCTCCGGGGAGAGGGCCCCAACCGAATCGGCGCGGCCGGGGTGGGCCACCACGGCGATGCCGCCCGCCTGGTGCGCGGCGTCGACGACGCGGTCGAGCGGTTCGTCGGCGGTGAAGCCGCCCCCCATGCGCGAGACGAGCTCGGCGGCCTCCTTGAGGTTCTTCACATGCCCTTCGCGGATGGCGGAGGTCAGCACGTGGTAGGGCCAGAGAGGGCGGCCACCGGCGATCTCTTCTAATGAAGGGAGCGGCTTGCCGACGGCTTCGATGCGGCGGCGAGCATCTTCGGCCAAGGTCAGCAGTTGCGCGTCGAGATCGGCCAGGACGGAGCGGAAGGCGCGCGCCTCGGGGTCGGCTCGGTTGGGCTGGATCCCGTAGACGAGGACGTGCCATTGCCGGTCACTCCAGCGGGTGGTGACCTCCACGGCGGGGATAATGCGGATACCGCGTCTGGTGGCGCGGCGCGTCACTTCCGGCACGGAGCGCATGGTGTCGTGGTCGGCGACGGCGGCGACGCGGAACCCTTCGCCCACCAGGTGGTCGACCAGCGCCGCCGGGGTCCAGGCGCCGTCGGAGGCCAGGGTGTGCAGGTGCAGATCGACACGGTCGTCCGGCCGCAGCGTCAGCGGCTCCGGCGGCGATGCGGCGGCGGTGATCTGGTAGGCGGGTGTGCTGGGCGGGTCGGCCAACGAAAAAACCTCCGGCACTGCGTGGCTCTGTGAGACGTTCATGCGTGCGCTGCCATGCAGTCTAGCCGACACCATAGGGGATGTTGTCGCGCCGGGATCCCGTGGTCGCGGCTCTCCGGGTCATCACCGCCCAACCCGGTTCGACCTGGAGTTGGTACAGTTGTGGAGCCGCAGACCAACCACAAGGGGGGGCGACTCCATGGACTCTTCACTCCTGGCAACCAAACTGCGGATTCCCCCGCTGGCGCAGCCGACGATCGATCGGCCACGGCTCATCGATGCGCTCGAACGCGCCATCAGGGATGATGCCGGCAAGCTCGTCCTCCTTTCGGCCCCCGCCGGATACGGCAAGACGACGCTGCTCGCGCAATGGGCGCGGGCAACCGACGCGCGGGTGGTCTGGTTATCGCTGGGCGAGGAAGAGAACGACCCCGAGCGCTTCTTTCGCTCTCTGGTGACAGCCTGGGAGGCGGTGCAGCCGGGCGTGATGGCCAGCTCGCTGGGGATCCTTCTCGGCGGGATCGCACCGGAGCGAGATGCGGTCTTGCGGGCGTTCGTCAACGTCGCCGCCACCGTCTCTGACCCCACGGTGTTCGTCCTCGACGACTATCACCTGATCGGGGATCCAGCGATCCATGAGGTCCTGGTCTTTCTGCTCGATCATCTGCCGCCCACACACCGTCTTGTGCTGTCCGGGCGGGCCGACCCGCCGCTGCCGCTGGCACGCTACCGTACGCGTCACGAACTGGTGGAGTTGCGGGGCGAGGATCTCCAGTTCCTGGCGAATGAGAGTGCAGAGTTCCTGAACCAGCGCACGGAGCTCGGCCTTGGCGAGGACGACATCCGCGCCCTCCACGAGCACCTGGAAGGGTGGGTCGCCGGTCTCCAGTTGGCGTCCCTCACGTTGCGCCGCCACCGCGAGGCAGCGGATGCTCCCATCGTCACCGGCCGTCACCGCTTCATCGCCGATTTTCTGAGCGAGGATGTTCTCGCGCACCTGCCCGCAGACGTCGAGCGCTTCCTGTTGCAGACCAGCATCCTGGACCGTCTCTGCGGGTCGCTCTGCGACGACGTGACGGAAGCAACCAGCGCTCAAACGATGCTGGAACTCCTGGAACGAGAGAATCTCTTCCTCACGCCCCTGGATGACCGCCGGGAGTGGTTTCGCTATCACCGGCTCTTTGCCGATTTCCTGCGGGACGCGTTGCGGCGGCGTCATCCCGAGGAGGTCGCCACGCTCCATCGTCGCGCCGCGACATGGTATCTGGCTCACGATGCGCCCGATCCGGCCTTCCACCATGCGGTGGCCGGAGATGATCCCGATCTGACGCTTCAGATTCTGGAGCGCTACGAGAGCGAGAAGCTGCACAGCGGCGAGCTCAGGGTGGTGCAGGCGTGGCTCGACGCCATCCCGGCGGCGTGGCACGACGCGTATCCCCAGCTCGGTCTCGTCGCGGCCGGCGTGCTGGCCTTCACCGGGGATCTCGACGCCTGCGTGCGCTGTATCGACGACGTGGAAGAGCGGCTTGGGCTGGCGGCGGACGACAATCTGCGCCAGCAGCAGGCGAAGGTCACCGCGTTCCGGTGCCTCGTGGACTGCTTTCAGAACGACCTGGAACAGGCCGAGTTGCACGCTGCCCAGGCGCTGCGCACCTTGGGGAAGGATGATCGCTCCCTGCGCGCCGACGTCCACCATGCCTTGGGCGAAACCTACGGCCGACACGGTCATTGGCAGCAATCCCGAGACCACTATTTGCGGGCGCTCGCCGTGGCGCAAGGGGCGGGAGCCCGCGTGCGCGCCGCCCACATCTTCGGTGCGCTGGCCGACCTCGACCTGCGACAAGGGCGGTTGCGGGACGCCGAAGACTCCTGGCGCAAGGCGCTGGCAGCGGTGGAAGATCCGGCGAGCTGGGGCCGGCTGCCGCTGCCGGTCATCGGCTGGGTCTATCTGCGCCTGGGCGAACTGCTGTATGAGCGCAACGCCCTCGACGAAGCGTGGCCGCTCCTTACCCGCGGCCTGGAGCTCGCCGAGGTGGGCGGGGATGTGCGAGCGCTAATCGCCGGGCATGTCCTGGCCAGCCGGATCACCCTGACGGAAGGCGACCTCGCGGCGGCGACGGATCACCTGGATCGAGCCCGGCCCCTGGTCGAACGCGCCTCGTTCCCCGAGTGGACCAGCCGCTTCGAACGCGGTCAGATCGAATTGTGGTTGGCACAGGACCGCCTGCGCGCCGCCGTCGCCTGGGCCGATACGATGCAGCGGAATGGCGCACGCGAGGAGAGACCAGTCAGCGAGACGGAGCAGTTGGCGTTGGCCCGGGTGCTGATTGTCAAGGGCGACGGGCCGTCTCGAGATCGGGCGCTGGCGCTGCTCGGGGCGCTGGTACGCGCGGCGGAGGAAGCGGGCCGCACGGGTATCCAGACCGAGGGGCTGGCGCTGCGGGCTCTGGCGCACTTCCAGGCCGGAGACCGAGCGGGAGCGCTAGTTGCCCTGGAACATGCGCTGCGCCTGGCCGAACCGGAAGGTTACGTGCGGCTCTTCGCCAATCTCGGCCTGCCCATGGTGCGCCTGTTGCAGGAAGCGCAATCGCGCCAGATGGCACCGCAGTACGTGGCAACGCTGCTGGTGGCCTGTGGCGCCGGGCGTGCGGTTCCGGCCACGAGCGAGGGGTCGCCTCGGGAGCCCTTGAGCGAGCGGGAAGAAGAAGTCCTGACCTTGCTGGCTGCCGGCCTGACCAACCGTGAGATCGCTGCGGCGCTCTTCATCTCCGCGGAGACGGTCAAAAAGCACACCAGCAGCATCTACGCCAAGCTGGACGTCGGCAATCGGACGGAAGCCGTGGCCAAGGCCAGGGATCTGGGCATCCTCGACGCCCGTCGCTAGCTCGTGCGCTACCCCTCGCGAATACCCCTGGTGAATACCCCGTTCGGGGCATGGCGCGGCGTCTCACCGCCGGTAGGGTGGAGATGGCGAACGGCGGACGTGAGCGAGCAGGAGGACGGACATGGAAAACGGCAATGCCCAAGTCATGCGGCGCGCGTTCCAGGCGGTCATGGATCGCGGCGACATCGGCGCTATCGACGAGTTCTTCGCCAGCGATTTCGTCGGACACGACACGGCCGGCGGGACGTTCGGGCGAGACGAGTTCCGAGGGGGCGTCAACGAGATGCTCGCCGCCTTCACCGAGCGCCAGGTCGACATCGCGGATCAGCTCGCCGCTGGGGACAAGGTGGCGACCCGCTGGACGGTGACCGCCGTCCATTCGGGCGCGTACCGCGGCATCCCGGCCACCGGCCGGCGCGGCTATCTGACCGGAATCAGCATCGATCGGCTGGCCGGCGGCAAGATCGTCGAGAGCTGGGAAGTGACCGATGACGCCGGGCTGCTGCGGCAGTTGGGCGTCCTGCCCACAACGTAACGCGCTTTGGGCACGGCTCAACGTCCCCGAAATCGAAACGGCGAATAATCCCCACAGGAGGCACACATGGAACGCATCGAAACCGTGATTGTCGGCGGCGGGCAGGCCGGCCTGGCCACGAGCTACTACCTGGCGCAACAGGGCCACGAGCATGTCGTGCTGGAGCAGGCGGCGCAAGCGGGCAATGTCTGGCGCAACGAGCGATGGGACTCCTTCACCCTGGTGACGCCGAATTGGACCGTGCGCATGCCGGGCGCCGAGTACAACGGCCCCGACCGCGGGAGCTTCATGCCGCGTGACGAGGTCGTCGCCTATTTCGAGCGGTACGTCGACCGGTTCTGCTTGCCGGTGCAGTACAACGCACGAGTTCTGGCCATCGAACCGATGGACGGGCACGGGTACCGGGTCATCACCCCGGAACGAACCTTCGTCGCAACCAACGTGGTCGTGGCCACCGGGTATGAGCAGTCGCCGCGCATCCCGCCGTTCGCCGCGTCGATCTCGCCGGAGATCAGCCAGATCCACAGCAGCCACTATCGCAATCCAGAAGCGCTGCCGCCGGGCGCGGTGCTGGTGGTCGGCACCGCCCAATCCGGCGCCCAGATCGCCGAGGAGCTGTACCAGCGTGGCCGACGCGTATTCCTTTCTGTCGGCAACGCCGGACGGGCGCCGCGTCGCTATCGCGGCAAGGACGTCGTGGAGTGGCTGCTGCCGATCGGCTTCTTCGACATGACGCCGGACAAGCTGCCCGTGCCCAAGGAGCGGTTCGCGGCCCCGCACGTTTCGGGGACGCATGGCGGGCACACGCTGAACCTGCACCAGTTTGCCCGCGACGGCGTGACGTTGCTGGGGCACGTGCGCGGGGCGAAGGGCGACACGCTCTCGCTGGTGCCCGATCTGCACGAGACCCTGACGCGGGTCGATGGGTTCGAGGCCGAGGTGCAGAAGATGATCGACGGCTACATCGCGGCCAATGGGATTGACACGCCCGTGGAGGAACAGCCGCGGTGGCGCGACGGCTACAAGCAGCCGCTGCGCGAAACGCTGAACCTGCGCGAGGCGGGGATCACGACCATCATTTGGGCGACCGGCTATCGGTTCGACTACGGACTCGTGAAGGCGCCGGTCTTTGACGGCGACGGCTTCCCCATCCAGACGCGGGGGGTGACGAGGCAGGTGGGTCTTTACTTCGTCGGGATGCCCTGGATGCCGTCGTTGAAAACGGGCGTCTTGCCCGGCGTGGGCGAAGCGGCCGAGCACATCGCGTCCCACATCCTTGCCGCCGCTGGGAGCTCCCGCCGAGCTGCCCACGCAGACGAGCTGGCCTCGGCGCCCACCGCGTAATCGCCCATCGCCACGTGTCGTCATCCGAGGGCCGCCGGGAGCTTTTCCCGGCGGCCTTTGGGTCATGTCACGCGCGTCCTGGCCGGCGCGGCCGCCTCCGGGGCGGTTGCGTCCTTTTCGCGCCCGGCGCGTCTCTCAGGAGGCAGGTTTCGGCGCGGCCCGCGACACCGCCGAGAGCGTGCTGCGTCCCCCTGGGGTTCGGGAATCTTCGCGGCCGGACGCGAAATACATAGGTCGACTACATAGTTCTGTGGATGCCCAAAACGCTCCCCGCCGGGATGATGGACCCGGTCGGCGCGGTGGATGACGCGCCGGCCGGGGCGAACCGTTCAAGCGGGGGCGTCATGGACCGAAATAGTGCTGCAACGTTGACGCGGTACGTGACCGGGCTTCCCAATCGCCGCGATGTCGTG
The DNA here is from genome assembly GCA_963762985.1 of uncultured Chloroflexia bacterium. GTDB lineage: Bacteria > Chloroflexota > Chloroflexia > Thermomicrobiales > UBA6265 > JACCXM01. The sequence continues at coordinate 34,774 of CAVXMK010000011.1, read as the reverse complement.
CGCGGACTCCTGGGAGTCGGGTTGGGAATCAGTGTGCCGGGAATACCGGAGGTCGATGGCAGGAAGAAGGGCAAGCCCAGGAAGAAGAAGCCAAAGAAGCCTCAGAAGCCCTGCGCCGCCTGTCAGCGTCGGATCAACGGGCGATGCATCGGGGCCGAACCCGACGGCGCCCGATGCGGCGAGTGCGGCTTCTGTCTTAGCGGCGAATGCACGCCAGGCATGTTCATCTGTGCGGATCCGTGCATGGCGTGCGACGCCACCGCGCGTTGTCGCCTCAGGAAGGCGGACGACGCGCCGTGCTTGCGCCACGGCAAATGCCTGAAAGGGATCTGCAACCAACGGCCGACGTGCGAACCGGCGGGAACCGAGTGCACGGTGGTAGACGGGGAAGTCGATCCCGAGTGCTGCGCCGCCTGCTGCAGCGGCGCCTGCCGCTCCATCCCCGGGGCCGGAGCGTTCTGCCGGCAAGGTCTCGCCGGGTCTCCCTGTTTCGACAGCACCGACTGCGCCGAGAAGTTGACGTGCATCGGGTATCGCTGCGGCTAGCGCTGAATCAGACGATCTGCTGGAGCACGGCGAACTTCGGGAACTTCGGAAACTTCGGGCTGTTCGCGGGCGCCGGGGAGGCACCCCGGCGTGAGCCAAGTGCACATCAGATGAAGGGGGAATGCATGAACGACACCGCGAGCCAAACCGCCAACCGACCGATCGACGCGGTGACGCGCCGTTCACTCCGCGCGCTGGGCGGCGCGGCGCTGCTCGGCGCCCTCGCCCGCCCCCCGATGGCGCGCGCGGGCAAGGCGGGCAAGAAGGCGCGGGCGCGATGCCGGAGGCAGGAGGGCGCGTGCGAGGCCGAGGTGCGGACGCACTGCGGGGAGCTGCAAGGGTGCCTGGAGGGGTTCCTCCCCTGTTGCCGCTTCCTGGCGACCTGTCAGGCGGGGGCATACGTACGATGCACGTTTCTTGGCGAGTAATGCTCGCGGGGTGACACCAAGGTACCGGACAAAGGAGTGCTCCATGATCCCCGATTCCTTCGCCGCCGGCGTTCGCCGCGCCACCAACACGATCTCCCGCCGCGGCTCGCTGCTGATGGCCGCGGGCGCGGTCCTGGCTGCCGCCGCGACCTCGCAAGCCGGCGCGGCGGCGGGCAAGACCGGAAGCAAAGCGAAGCAGCGGTGCCGGCGACAGCGAGAGCAGTGCCGAGCCTTCTTTGTGGATCTCTGCGCGTCGTTACCGGACCCGCAGCAATGTGAGGCGTTGCATCTGCCGTGCTGCGATCCCTTCGCGCGGTGCAACGCGGGGCCAGCCGTCGCGTGCCTCTTGCCGCTCGAGTAGCGCGTCGCCTGGCGCGATCCGCCGGGATGACAGGCATCGGGCATCGGGTTTCGGGTCTTGGCGCAGAGCGCTCCGCCCACGCCACGGAGTCAACGATTCGTGAGGAGATTCACCATGCCGACGCGCATCCTGCTCGGGCTCCTGGCGGCGCTGCTGGCGCTGTCGATCGCCCAGGCGGACTTCCCGGTCGAGGCCAAAAAGCGGCCGCGGACGGTCACCCGGGCGTTCCGCAATCCCGCGGAGATCGATCTTCCCGTCACCGACACGTATGTCAACCCGGCGCGGCTCTACCCCTCGCCGATCGCGGTGCGGGGGCTGAAGGGCACGGTCCGCGACGTCAACCTGACGCTCAACGGCCTCACGCACAACGCGCCCAAGCACGTGTACGTGCTGCTGGCGGGACCGCGCGGCCAGACCGCGATCGTGATGGCGCGCGTCGGGGGGAGCAACACCGAGATCAGCAACGTGACGCTGAGGTTGGACGACGAGGCGGCGGCGCCGATTCCGCAGGACGACGCGGTGCAAAGCGGCGCCTATCGGCCCACCAATCCCATGAACAGCAGCTACGAGTTCCCGGACCCGGCTCCGGAGCCCAGCGGGAAGGCGGCGCTGTCCGTCTTCGACGGGACCAACCCGAACGGCTCGTGGCGCCTGTTCGTCCTGGACGAAGAGGGTCCCCTCAATGCGGGAAAGATTGCGGGCGGTTGGGAGATCGAGATCACGGCGAAGGTCAAGAGCAAGAAGCGGCGGTAGGGCCGGCGCGAATGAAAGACGGACATTCCCTGGCAACCAGTGGCCAGCAACCAGTAGCCGTATCATAACCCCCGCACAAAGGATCACCGTGCCGTGAATCTGCTGGAGCGCGAGCACCATCTGGCCCAACTGGAGGAGCACCGGCGGCAGGCCGCCGCCGGGCATGGCCGGTTGGTGCTCGTCGGAGGGGAGGCGGGAGTCGGCAAGTCGGCGCTGGTCGATGCGTTCTGCCGCCGCATCGCCGCGGACGCTGCCCCGCTGCGCATGTCGTGCGACTCGCTCTCCACGCCGAGTCCGCTGGGACCGGCCCTCGATCTGGCGCCGAAACTCGGGCTACTGCTCGATCGTCCCCCAGTTGACAGCGAGGAGCGCGACCGGATGTTCCGGGCCATCCTCGACGCCTTCGCGGCGCGCTCGGAGCTGACCGTGGCCGTGGGCGAGGATGCCCACTGGGCGGGCGGGGTCTCGCTGGAATTTCTGCGCTTCCTGGCGCGGCGTATCGGCGAACTTCAGGTGCTGTTCGTCGTCACCTACCGCGACGATGAGATCGGGGCGACGCACCCCCTGCGCCGGCTGCTCGGCGACCTGGCCACGGCGCCGACCGTCCATCGCCTGAGTGTGTCGCCCTTGTCCGAGGCGGCTGTCTGCCAACTGACGGCCGGCAGCGACAATGACGCGGCTGCCCTGCACCGGCTGACCGGGGGCAACCCCTTTTTCCTGACCGAGGTGCTCTCCGCCCAGGGCGAATCGGTGCCGGCCACGGTCGGCGATGCCATCCTCGCCCGCGCCGTGCGGTTGTCTCCCGAGGCGCGGGCGGTGCTCGACGTGGCGGCGGTCATCGGCTCGGCGATCGACGTCGAAGTGTTGCTGGCCGTGGCCGGGCCGGTGCTGGACGAAGTCGACGCGGGCATCGCCAGCGGGCTCTTGCGGGAAACCGACGACGGGCTGGCGTTTCGCCACGAGCTGGCGCGGGAGGCGATTCTGGCCGCGGTGACACTGCCCCGGCGCCGGCTGCTCCACGCCCGCGTCCTGGCCGCATTGCGGAAGGCGCCCGCCGAAACCCACGACCTGGCGTTGCTAGCCCACCACGCCGAGGCGGCCGGGGACCGGGAGGCGACACTGGAGTACGCCATCGCCGCCGCCGAGCAGGCTTCCCGGTTACACGCCTATCCCCACGCGGCCGATCAATACGCCCGCGCTTTGCGCGTCGCCGATCGGCTGCCCGCGGCCGAGCGCGCCCGCCTGTACGAGGGACGCTCGGTGGCCTGCCACCTGAGCGCGCGGGGCGATGAGGCCATCGCCGCTCGCCAGGCGGCCCTCGAGCTGTGGCGCGGTCTGGGCGACCGGCTCCGGGAGGGGGATAGCCAGCGCTGGCTGTCGCGCATCCACTGGTTTGAGGGCAACGGCGCCGAGGCGGAAACCGCGGCGATCGCCGCGCTCCAGCTCCTCGAAACGCTCCCGCCGGGACCGGAGCTCGCCATGGCCTACAGCAACCTCGCCCAGTTGCGGATGCTGGCCAGCGACCTGGAAGGCACCCTCCGTTGGGGAGAACAGGCCATCGCCCTGGCCGACACACTTGGCGAAACGGAAACGCTGGTGCATGCCCTGAATAACGTCGGCATGGCCCGTCTCGACGCCGGTGATGAGCGGGGAGACGCGGAGCTGCGGCGCAGCTTGCGTCTGGCTCTCGACCACGGCTTCGCCGACCACGCGGGGCGGGCGCTGACGAACCTGGCCTGGGAACCAGTAAAACGCTGGCGGCTCGACGAGGCCGAGCGCCGGTTGGCCACTGCCATCGCCTACGCCATCGAGCACGACCTGGACAACTACCGCTGGTACCTGCTGGCGACGCGGGCGCTCATCCGCGCCCGCCGGGGCGCCTGGGAGGACGTGGAGGCGGAGCTTCGTCCCGTCCTGCGGCAACCGGGGCTTTCCTCCCTGGTTGGCATCGTGGCGCTGACGGCGCTGGGACAGATCGCCGCGCGGCGCGGTTCGCCCGCATCCGCGACGCTGCTGGACGACGCGCTGGACCTGGCCGACAGAACGGGCCAGCTCTTGCGGATGGGACCGGTGCGCGCCGCGCGCGCCGAAGCCGCCCTCCTCGCCAACGATCCGGAGCGGGCGCGCGCGGAAATCGGGGCCATCAGCGACCTCGCCTTCGCCCGCGGCGATCCCTGGCAGCGCGGCGAATTCGCCTGGCTGCTCTGGCAAACCGGCGAGCACGATGTCCCGACCACCGACATCGCCCCGCCGTTCGCCCTGCAGATCGCGGGCGACTTCGCCGGCGCGGCGGCGGCCTGGCGGGAGATCGGGTGCCCGTACGAGGAGGCCGCCGCGTTGGCCGCGAGTGACGATCCCGAGCTGGTGCGGCAGGCCATTACGGTCTTTGAGGAACTCGGGGCGGCGCCGGCCCTGGGACAGGTGCTCCGTCGTCTGCGGGATCTCGGCGTGCGCGATCTGCCCTCGGTGCGGCGCGGCCCGCGGGAGTCGACCCGCGCCAACCCGGCCGGGCTGACCCAGCGCGAGGCGGAGGTGCTGGCGCTGCTGGCCGAGCGGGCTGCGCAATGCCGAGATCGCCGAGCGGCTCTTCCTGACCCCCAAGACGGTCAGCCACCACATTTCGCCGATCTACGCCAAGTTGGGCGTCTCCTCCCGCACCGAGGCCGCCCGCGCCGCCGCCCAGTTTGGGCTCATCCCGGCCTAATCCCGGAATCCTCCTCGCCAAAGATGGGGCGTTTTTCCGATGTGGGGAACGTCGGTCGAGCCGTACGCTCCTGGTCAGTGGCGGAGGTGGTCCGCCAACACCGCACGCACCAGGAGGAACACCGATGTCCGCGACAACCGCAACGACCGCCGCGCAACTCGTCGCCGAGGCCAAAGGGCGGATCGAGAATCTTTCGCCAGAGGCGGTCGCCGCCGAGATGGCAACCGGAGACGCGGTCCTGATCGACCTGCGGGAGCCGGAGGAGCGGCGCGCAGAACGGCGTCATCCCCGGCGCCATCCACGCCCCGCGCGGGATGCTGGAGTTCTACGCCGACCCAACCAGCGCCTACCACCGCCCGGAGTTCGACCCCGCGCGGCGGACCATCCTCCACTGCGCCTCGGGTGGCCGCTCCGCCCTCGCCGCGGACATGCTGCAGGGGCTCGGCTACGGCCGGGTCGCCCACCTCGATGGCGGGCTGAAGGCGTGGAAGGAGACCGGGCTGCCCGTCGAGATCGAATCGTAGCGTTCTCAATCCAGTCACGATCTGCTTGTTCGCCAGCCGGCACGTGTGCCGGCTGGCGCGTGACTGCGCCCCGGACGCACGAGACCTGGGTGGCGCATGCCGCGTTTTCACCGGACGACGCGCTGTGAACCGACTGACCGATTCTGTCGATCGAGGTTGCGTCCAAAGCTGCATCTGACCGTCTATCGAAATGCGACGTTGCTCGCGGCGGGGGGCGGCAGGCGAAACCTGAGGGAGCACCGCAGTAGCCACGCACCGCGCCGCTGCCATCTGCATCAGGTGCACCCGGAAATACATAGGGCATCTACATAGAACAGAGGATGCCGGAATCCGCCGTGGCCGGGATGATGGGGTGGTTGGCCCTGCGCTGAGCCGCCGACCGGAACGTGTGAAGGATTGAGCGATGAGCGACCGTGGACCAGAACCGTTACGCCGTCGTGCCGCAAACGTTGATCAGCGCCCTTTCCCGCCGCGACGTGCTGCGCGGTCTGGCCGGCGCCGCCCTCGGACTGGGCGTGGCGCGGCTACCCGAGTTGGCGGAGGCGAAGAAGAAGCGCAAAGGCAAGAGCAAGAGCAAGCCAAGGGCGCCGCAACCGAACGCGTACGGCTGCCGCAACGTCGGCGCAACCTGCGCCAACTCCGGCCAGTGCTGCTCCGGCATCTGCGAGGGAACCTGTGCCGATACAGGCGGTCGGTCCTGCGCGGCGCCGTGCCCAAAACCGGCCAAGTGAACGAAGACCGGGAGCGACCACCGCATCCTCGATGCGGACCGATCAGAGGAACGGCAGCGAGAAGGAACGAGCCATGAGGAAACACATCCTATCCAGGCGCATCGTCCTGGCGGCGCTGACGGCGCTGTTGGCGCTGCCCAATGTCCAGATAGGTGAGCCGGTCGAGGCCAAGCGGCGGGGGCGCACGGTCACTCGGACGTTCAGCAATCCCGCGCCCATCCCCCTCCCCATCGCCGAGTCCAACCCAGCCGCGGCGGAACTCTATCCGTCGGCAATCACGGTCGGTGGACTGAAGGGCAAGGTGCGCGACGTCGACTTGGTCCTCAATGGCCTCAGCCACGCCGCCACCGACCAGGTGCAGGTACTGCTGGTCGGTCCACGCGGCCAGACCGCCATCGTGATGGCGTCTACCGGCAGCACGGAGGCCGTCAATGGCGTCACGCTGCGACTGGACGACGAGGCGACGACGCCATTGCCAAGCGATGGGGACACCGGGCTGCGAAGCGGCACCTTTCGGCCCGCCAACGCCGCGGGCGGCGCGATTCACTTCCTTGCGGCAGCCCCATCCGTCAAAAGCGCGAACGCGGCCCTGGCCGACTTCGACGGTTCCGATCCACGTGGGGCGTGGCGGCTCTTCGTCCAGGACCACGCCGGGCTCGCCGCGGCAGGATCCGTTTCCGGGGGCTGGGAACTGGAGATTACGACGAAGGCCAAGGCTGAGAAGAGACGCTAGAAGCGGGATCGCTTCAAGAAAGAGAGCACCGTACGACCCATGAACCAGTCCTTGTTGCAGGCCGAAGTCCTGCTGCGCCATCAGGCGCGGGAGCGGGACAACCATATCGAGGAGGGGCGCGTCCTGCGCGCGCTGCACGCTCCGGCAGAAGACCGGGCCAGAGGGCAGGAGGTGTCCGCGGGGCGCGTTGAGCAGTCAACCGGAGTCCGCGCCCTCATGAGCCGGCTCTGGCGCGCGGTGCGGCTCCCATCGCCGCCTGAAGCCCACGAACCGTTCCATACCAATTCGCCCCTCTTGCGAGCCGCGGAATAGGACCGCGGCGGGGAATCGTTTTTCAGCCTTCGGGAAGGAGACCGTTCCGATGTAGCGCACATCCAGCTTGGCACCCGTTTTTCCGATTGGAGTGAACCCGAGAAACGAGACAAGGAGATTGTTGTGTCACGATTCGCCAAATTCGCCCTGTCCCTGGCCATCATGACCGGCGTTGCACTGACCACCGGGGCGAGCGCCCTGGCGGCGCAACCCGAACCGCAGCCGGTGACGCTGGAATGCGCCACCGACATGAGTATCCAGATGCTGGGCAATGCCGCGCCCGCCTCGGCGGAGGGCCAGTCGCTGGTGCTGGTGCGCGCCTTCTTCGGCGTCGGCGGCGGCATCGGGCCGCACACACACCCCGGCACCCTCGTCGTGGCCGTCGAGTCCGGCAGCTTCGGCGTGACTCTCGAGGACGAGGGGATGGAGATGATGGTGATGCGCGCCAGCGGCGACCCCGCTACCCCGGCCGTCGCCGAACCGTTGGTCGCGGGGCAGGAGACGGTGCTGGAGCCGGGCGACTGGTTCATCGAAACCGGCATGGCGCATAGCGCCCGCAACGCCGGGGAGGAAGAGGTCGTCGTCACCTTCACCGGGCTGGTGGAGGCGGGGCAGCCGGTGACGAGCTGCGTCTGAGGGTAGTCCCCCAGACCCTAGCCCTTCGCATGACCCCTCACCCCGACCCCTCTCCCCGTGCGCGGGGAGAGGGGTTTTTTCTTGCCCCGCACAGGTGTCATTCCGAGCGCAGCGAGGATTCTCGGCTCTCGGAGAGCGGCGTTTCGCCAGCGCCAGGATGCGTCACTCCGTTCAGCATGACACGGGTACGGTGAGGCGCTGCGGCCGATCGCTGGCGCCTCGACCGGCTGAATATGGCGCAGCCCCCCGGCGATCGGCCGCCAGTGCGCCCCGCCGTCTGTCGAAGTGAGGAGCGTGCCGGCGATGGTGCCAAGAGAGACACCGGCGGGGTCGAGGGTGTCGGCGGTCATGGCGGTGCACCTACAGCCGCTCCAAGTCGCCGCAACGGTCTTGTGCCCTCACGATACGAACGACTCGAGCAGGACGTGTTGCCACACGAAAATCGGTAGTTTGTACGGATGTGCTCCCAGCCGCCGGCATCTATTGTCTGATCTGCCGGGACCGCTCCGGCGAGATGCAGCCGCATCCCTGAGCATCGTCGCGTGCGGAGGAGCCCGATGGATTCGTTTCGGTTCGACCGAATGACCCGTTCGTTTTCTGTCCTGCACACCCGCCGCGGCGCGCTGCGGGCGCTTGTCGGCGCGGGGGCGCTGGGCGGCATGCCGGTGCTGCTATCCGCAGACGATGCGGCCGCGTTTCGCTCCCTCTCCGGCTGCAAGCACCATTGCGACCGCTTCGACGGCGATTGCCATAGCCGCTGCAACACCTGCTGCGAGCGGGTCGTCAACGGCAACCAGAAGCGCTGCAATTTCGGCTGCGGCACGATCCGCACCAAGAGGAAGCGGAAGAAGAAATAGCGGTCAGGGCTTGCGCGCGGCGGCGCCGACGATCATCTGCAAGGGGAGCACGCCGCCGCTGCTCACCAGCTCAGCGCGCAACCGGTCGGCGAGGGTATCGATGCCCACCTCGTCCGCCGTCGCCACCCCGAACCGCTCCATCAGCGGCAGGACGCTGCGGATGACCCCGGCCAGGTAGGCGTAGCCGCCGAAATCCGGTCCACCGCCGACGATGGTATTGGCCTGCAGTTCCGGTTCGGGCAGACCCGCCGCCCGGTAGGTGGCGAAGAGCTTCAGCCCCATCTGCAGCTCGACTCCCGCCTGCGTTGCGGTGCGCCGCCACCAGTCGGCGATCTGATCGAGGAGGTCGGACTGGGGCACCGCACCGAGGCTCGTAAAGTCGAACTCCTGGAAGGCGACGATGCCGCCCTGACGCAGGTGGGGCAGGAGGGTGCGAATCGCCTCCGCGGGATCGGCGGCGTACATGAGTACGGCGCGGCCGACGACGGCGTCGAACGGTTCCTTGAACGTCAGCTCCCGCAGATCCCCTTCCCGCAGGTGGACATGCGCCAACCCCGCGGACTCCACCCGCTCCCGCGCCCGCCCCAGCGCGGCCGGGTCGCGGTCGACGCCGACGACGTCGCCCTCAGGCCCGACAGATCGGCGCAGAGGAGCGAGACATCGCCCACGCCACATCCGACGTCGAGCACGCGCATGCCCGGGCCGATCCCCGCGCTACGCAGAAACCGCTCGGTGATCGGGCCGAACAGCCCGGCCTGCTGGATAAGCCGCTCGCGCTCCTCCGCGCTGTGGCCCATGATGTAAGTCTGGTCCAGGCTGGCGCGACCGGTCATCGTCGTCCCCTCTCCTTGTTGCCGAGACCGCTATTTCAGCAACGCGACGCTACCTCGTCAAGGGGGTGCGAGGGACGGCATATGCGCCTCGCCGCTATTCCGGCGACAACTCCCGCGACATGCGGAACGACCCGGCGGTCAGCCCGCCATCGACGGGGAGGACGACGCCGGTGATCCACGAGGCGGCATCCGAGGCCAGGAAGAGGGCGGCGTTGGCGATGTCTTCGGGTTGGCCGACGCGGCCCAGGGGATACCAGGCGGCCAGCTCCTCAAACACGTTCGGGTTGACGGCGACGCGCTCGGCCCAGATGGGGGTTTCGACCGAGCCGGGGGCGATGCAGTTGGCGCGCACGCCGTATTGCCCGTAGCGGATGGCGGTGTTCTGGGTGAGGTTGACCATCCCGGCCTTGGCCGCCGAATACGCCTCCTCGCCCAGGCCGATCAGCCCGTTGACGGAGGCGATGTTGAGGATGGCCCCCTTGCCCTTGGCGATCATCCCCGGCAGCGCCGCTTTGGTGCAGAGGTAGGCGCTCTTGAGGACGATCTCGAAGTTGCGGTCCCAGATGTCGGGTTCGATGGTGCGCAGATCGTTGCCCATCGAGGCGCCGGCGTTGTTGACCAGGATATCGACCGGGGCGAAGACGCTCTCGGCGCGCGCGAAGACGTGCGCCACGCCCGTCCGGCGTGGACACGTCCGCCGCGACCGCCATCGCCGTTCCCCCGGCCTCGTCGATAGCGCTGGCCACGGCTTCGGCACGGTCGCCGTGCAGATCGGCGACGACGACGGTCGAGCCTTCGCGGGCGAACCGCTCGGCGATGGCGCGCCCGATGCCGGAGCCGCCGCCGGTGACGACCGAGACGGTGTGGGGGAGGTGCACGGTGAACCTCCTGTGCGAGTCGAGAGTGTAAGTCGAGGATCGAAAGTAAGACGATGGGCCGACGAGGTTGACCCAGCTTTCTCCCCTGGCAACCGTCTTCGCTCGACTTTCGACCCTCGACTATCGACTTTCCATCCGTTCCACGTTGCGAATGGCGCGCAGCGCGTCGGCGAGCGGGTCGGCGGGGTTGTCCTGCTCGACGATCCACCAGCGGGCGCCGGCAGCGGTTGCGGCGGGGAGGATTTCGTCCCAGCGCAGGGAGCCTTCGCCGGCGGGGAGATCGGCGTGGTCCGGGGCGGGGCCGAGGTCCTTGAGGTGGAGCAGCGGGACGCGGCCCTGCAGCTCGCCGAGCAGATGCGCGGGGTCGAGGCCGGCGCGGGCCGCCCAGTAGACGTCGACCTCGATACCGACCAGGGCGGGGTCGGTCTCGTCCCTGATGATGCTGAAGATCGTGTCGCCGTCGCCGTCCGGCAAGGGGATAGAACTCGAAGTCGTGGTGGTGATAGGCAAAGCCGACCCCGGCGGCCTTGGCCAGGGCGGCCCAACGGTTGAGGTTAGCGGCCAGCTCGCGGGTCTCGGCGGCGCTGCCGCGCCGCTCCGGCGGCAGCCAGGGGACGACGGCGTATCTCCCCTTCCGCCACCACCAGATCGGCGAGCGCGGCATCGGGGTTCTCTTCCCAGGCCGACAGGGGGATGTGCGCCCCGGCCACGCGCAGATCGAGCTCGTCGAGCAACGCTTGCACCTCGCCGATCGGCATGCCGCCGTACCCGGCGAACTCGACCGCCTTGGCCCCGCCCTCGGCCAACCGGCGCAGCGTGCCAGCGAAATCCTGCCCCGCCTCCGCGCGCACGGTGTAAAGCTGCACGGCAATCGGGTTTTCCGGTAGAACGATCATGAATTGTCTCCTGTGAGTTGGGAACCGGAACAGTCGTTACGCGCTCGCCGTCTTCCTCGCGGCGTACGACTCGCGGGTGCCTGGATCTTCGGATTGCTTGACTTCCGTTCCCTCGGTAGAGTTTAGGCATCCGCCAGTCGTCGCGCATCATACATGCCGGGGCGGGGAATCGGAACGCGGGAGGGCGCCGGGGCGCCGGGGGAGCGCGCAGGAATTGTCGGCATTAGGCGACGACGTCATGGGTGGCCCATTCGTCGTTGAGGAGCAGGACACGCATCGCGACCGCCTCGCCCCGACAGGCCAGCGCCTGCCACGCGGTGGTCAGGGCCGCGGCCTCGCCCTGCGCCACGCGGTTCAACTGCTGCTCCACCCAGGCTGTGGTTTGCTCGGCGCCCTCGCCGAACAGCGTCCGACCCAGTGTCCATTGGAGAGCTGATGAGCAGTCCCGCCGAAACCTATGAGACCTACATGGTGCCGGCGTTCTTCGCCCCGCTCGCCGCGCACGTGCTCGCGGTGGCGCAGCCGCAACCGGGCGAGCGCGTCCTGGACGCCGCCTGCGGCACCGGCATCGTGGCACGCCGGGCCGCGGCGATGGTCGGCACGCAGGGACAGGTCGTCGGCCTCGACCTCAACCCGGCGATGCTGACTGTCGCCCGGGGGCGGCCACACGGGAGGGGTTGATCGTCGATTGGCGCGAGGGTCGGGTCGAATCCCTACCGTTCCCGGACGCCGACTTCGATCTCGTGGTCTGCCAGCACGGGCTGCAGTACGTCCCCGATCGCGCTGCCGCCGTCGCGGAGCTGCGGCGCGTGCTGCGTCCGGGCGGGCGGGTAGTGGTCAGCGTCCAGCAACCGCTCGAGACCCAACCGTTCGACCTGCGGCTCGACGAGGTGCTGCAGGCGCGGCTCGGGGTTGCCGCCATCCGGCAGATCTACGCTCTCAGCGACGCCGACGAGCTGCGCGCACTCCTGGCCGGCGCCGGTCTGCGCAATGTCGAGGTGACGCCGGTGGCGTTCCCGACGCGCTATCCCGACCCGGAGAGATACCTGAGGCAGCGGCTGACAAGCGTCATCGCGGCCATCCCGTCGCTGCAGCAACTGGATGACCAGGGTCGGGAGGAGCTCGTCGCGGCGATCGGCGAGGAGATGGCGCAACCACTGCGCGAATACATCGCGGGTGACGCGGTGGTCATGCCGTCCGGCGTCCAGATCGCGCACGCCACGCGGTGAGTGAGCAGGGCGTGCCCGCAAACTCAGGGCGGTGATCGGTGTACGTTTGGACTATGCGATGCCTCGAACCGTGACGCGGGAGGGCGCCGGCGATGCGATCCTATGACCCCAGAAGAGATCCGGGCGTTCCTCCTGACGGGAACCCGCACGGCCGCGTTGGCCACGACGCGCGCCGACGGGCGTCCCCACGTCGCGCCGATCTGGTTCACCCTCGACGGCGACGTTCTGCTCTTCAATACCGGCGAATCCACGGTCAAAGGCGCCAATCTCCGCCGCGATGGGCGGGTCGCGCTCACGGTCGACGACGATGATCCCCCGTTCGCCTTCGTCTCGATCGAAGGGACGGCGACGCTGAGCGACGACGTGGAGACGATGCTCCATTGGGCGACCCGCATCGCCGCGCGTTACATGGGCGAAGACCAAGCCGAATCCTACGGCAGGCGCAACGCCGTGCCGGGCGAGTTGCTGGTGCGCGTGAGGCCGGCGAAGATCGTGGCGCAGTGGGGGATCGCGGAGTAAACGAAGGCCCCTATCACCCGACTACCTTCGTCTCCACCGCGCATCCCGACTCGATCGACTGGTCCGGCGGCGAGGATGATCTCCAGCACGTGCGCGGCCTGCTCGGCGGTGAGGATGGGCGCTTCGGTCGCCTTCCAGCACGGCGACGAAGTGCTCCGGACCGGCCTGGATCAGGTGCCCGATGCGGAGCGAGGGCGGTTGCACCGCCTGCGTCCACTGCTCCTGCCCCTCGGGGCTCTCGTCGCGCTGCCAGAGGTCGACCGGGGCAGTCGGTGTCGTACCAGTCCTCCTGCGAGATGCTGACCGTGCCCAGTTCGCCGTGCAGCTCCAGCATCGGCGCCTTCGAGCGCGGGGTGGCGAACGAGGAGAGCACCTGGGCGAAGCGGTTCTCGCCGAAGTCGAGGTGGATCAGCAGATGGTCCGGCGCCAGCACCTCGACGATCTGCCCCTCGCGGCCGGGGATGAGCACGTTCCGTTTCGGGATGGAGATGCCGCCGAAGGCTTCCACCCGCCGCGCCGGGCCGAAGAGCCCGGTGATGGCGTGCAGGATGTAGACCCCCAGATCGAGCGCCGGCCCCACCGACGTTCCGTAGAAAACGGCCGGGTCGCCCTTGTAGTCGCGCCAGGCGGCGGGACCCATGTTGCCGTACTGCCCAACGGCCAGGGTCGGGCGGCCCAGCCAGCCGGCGTCGAGCTGCTCCTTCAGCCAGCGGAAGCGGTTGGTGGCCATCACCGCCGGGGCGCAAAGGAAGGTCAACCCCCGCTCCCGCGCCAAAGCGATCGAGGCCCGCGCATCGGCCACGGTCCCGGCGATCGGTTTCTCGGAGAAGACGTGCTTGCCGGCCTGCAACGCCGCGACGTTGACCTCGTGGTGGAACGGCGCCGGGGTGAGGTTCAGTACCCCCGCCACCTCGGGATCGGCCAGGAGCGCCTCGAGCGAGGGGGCGATGCGGGGTCTGGGCAGTCCCAGCGCCACCAGATCGTCCGCCAGGCGCTCGGCGCGCGCCGGATCGGCGTCGTAGACGGCGACCGTCGTCGCCCGGTCCGGCCAGGGGGGCCATGCCCGGAGCGTAGGTGCGCAGGGCCACGTCTCCGCAGCCGATGAACCCGATGCCGATGCCGCCGTCAGTCACGTTTTCCCTCCCCTCGCCGCGCGATTTCGCCGCGGCACGATAGCATGGGGCGGGTGATCGGGTGACAGGGTGATAAGGTGATGGGGAACGAAGGAGCAGCGGCGGTGAAGGTGGTGCTGCGATCCGGCGCGGGCTGGTGCGGGGGATGCTCGCCGCGGGATTGGCGGCGGCATTCGGGCTGGAGCCTGCGCGCCGGTGCGGCGAGGCGCACGGGCACCACAAGCGGCGGCGCAAACGCTGCCGCCATCGTTGCAAGAACAACCGCAAAACGTGCGACCGGGCCTGCAACATCCTCGACGGCGACAGCCGGGACTTGTGCAAGCAGGGCTGCCGGGTGGCCATGTCGCAGTGCCGGGGAGATTGCTGACGGAGCCGGCGTCGGGAGTCGGGAGTTGAAAGTCGAAAGCGTCAGTCGTCGGGTGGAGGGCGGTTGGCATGGACGGGAGTGAGTTCGATCGTGACGGCGCGATTCCAGCGGTGCCGACGCCAATGACGCCGTCCCGCCGTGGGGCGGTGGGCGCGGCGCTGGCCGCCGCGGTGGGAGCGCTGGCGTCCTGGCGGACGCGTTCCCCGGATGCGGCGGCGAACGTCGCAATGCGTGTCAGGTGCGCTGTGGCGCCAACCGGCGGATTTGCCGCAAGGATTGCCGGGATTGGGGCGACGCGGAAAAGCCGTGCAAACGCGCCTGCAACAAGCTGCGCGACGCCTGTTTCGTGCGTTGCGATTTCCGGCCCATCCGATTCAGGCTCGCCCGTGGCTGAGCGCCGATTCGATCTGCTGACCATCTCCCTGGCGCGCGGGCTCGGCCGCCGGGGAGCGCTCCTGACCCTGACGGCCGGGGTGAGCGGCATCGTGGCCGGGCGCTATCCGATCTCCGGGCTGGCGCGGCGCGGTCGACGCACGAAGGAGCGCAAGCGCCTGCGCAAGCAGTGCAAGAAGCAATGCAAGCGGGTGCAACGCGACTGCCTGTTCGTCTGCCGCAACCTGGGCAACCCGGACGACGTCTGCCACCCGCGATGCGCGACCGCCCGGCGGGGCTGCCGACGCGGGTGTTGACGGAGTCGAGAGTCGAACGTCGAAAGTCGTAAGAAAAACCGGGAGACGTAGAGACGGTAACGCGAGTCTAGCTCGCGTCCGTCAAACTCCCGACTTTCGACTCACGTTCCCCTCCGTTTCCGCATGCGCACCCCCGGCCGGCCGGTGCCGTAGTAGTTCGGGAGTTCCGACTTCGTCCTCGTAGCCGACGCGGCGGTAGAGGGAGCGGGCGGCGAGGTTGCCCGATTGCACCATCAGGGTCATGTCGCCGACGGGGAGGGCGCGCTCGATTGCGAGCAGCAGCGCAGCGCCGATCCCCTGCCGTTGCGCGGCCGGGTCGACGGCCAGGTTGATCACCCGGCCGCCTTCGAGGATGCGGTCGCCGATGACGCAGCCGACGACGGTCCCCTCGCGGCACGCGACCAGCAGCCGCACCCAGGGCAACGACCCAGAGCACGACGAGCGTACCCAGGGTGTAGGCCAGACGTGGCGGAAACGCGCGACGCTGCACCGCGGCGACGCCGGGCAGATCGCGCAGCCGCGCGTGCGCGATCGTGACGCCCGCGGGGGTCGCCGGGGCGCCGAGTTCAGGCCTCGCTGGCTCGTGGCAGTGGCGCGATCATTCCGGCATGGTACACCGCTCCGCCCCGGCGCCCCGAACCGGCGACAGGACGCCGAAAACGCCGCCCGGCATTGACCGCGTGGCACGGTTCGCCGCCGCTCTATGACGCAGGCGACATGTCGCCGCGTGGACTCGTGCAGAAAAAGAAAACCTTCTCGCGCGTCCGGACGTAGACTGTGACTGAGGGGGAACCGCGGGCTGGGAGGGCCCGCTGCGGGAACACATCCACGACCACACGTTTTTCCCCTCCGGCGCAGTCGTAAGGGGGATGCCTATGACCGGCTGGCATGCCGCGTCTCGGCCGCGCGCCACGGCGCGTCGCCCTCGCCGCCGGTGTCCTGATGGGGAGTCTGCTCTTCTCCGCGGGAGTGGAGGCGAGGCAAACGGGGAACGACTTCGATTGCACCGATTTCGATACCCGCGAGGACGCCCAGGCGTTCTATGAAGAAACCGGCGGCCCGGTTTACGACCCCTTCAACCTGGACGACGACGACGATGGGGTCGCCTGCGAAGAATGGATGCGCGGCTACGAGCAGATCAGCGCGGGGGAGGGCGGGATCAACGGGGAGGACGGCATCGACTACGATTGCGCCGACTTCGCGAACCAGGGCGAGGCCCAGCAGTATTTCGTGCTCGACGGCGGTTCGGCGCAGATGAATGTCGACCATCTGGACCCGAACCACAACGGTATCGCCTGCGAGCCGGGCGAGCCGGGGTGAAGCTCCCGCGAAAGTATGAGACTCCGGGGTAAGCGGGGTCTTTGGCTCCGCTCAGGATGGCACTTCTCCACCCGTGTCATCCTGGGCGGAGCCAAAGACCGCGGCCCCGGCGGGGAGTGGAGTAGCGGTTTCCTCTGTCCCATCATTCAAGACAAGAGTCCCATCCAGCCCCGTTTACGGGGCTTTTCGTTTGGGGCAGCCGGATGGCTTTAGCCTCCGGCGGGGTCACGGCGGGGCGCTCGCAGTTGCAGCAAGATTAGCAACCGTGGACCGGGCTGCTCCTGCACCTGGCCCTAAAGGACCAGGCTGTCCCAAGACGGGAAGCACCCTGAAGGGCGCTGGACATATCACGATCACTTGGCTCGCCAAGAGCCCAGATGAGAACGGCCGGAGTATTTCCACTCCGGCCGTTCTCTCCAAGACGCTGGCGTGCCGCTAGCTGAGGTCGAGTTTCACCACGCGGTTGTTGTCCGAGTCGACGACGTACAGCGCGTCTTCATCCGGGCCGAGCGCCACGTCCGACGGGTGGAAGAAATCGGTTCCGTCCTGATCGTCGTCGAAGTTGTCGATGAAGTCCAGGTTCTTGTCGAACACCGCGATGCGGTTGTTGAAGTAGTCAGCGACCCAGACGTTGCCGCAGTCGTCGACCGCCAAACCAGTCGGCCGGTTGAACTCCCGGTTGTCGTCGCCACTGCTTCCATTGCTGTTGCCGACTTCCGTCACGTACTCGAGCCCGTCGCTGTCTTCGCTGACCTGCTCGAATTTCACGATGCGGTTGTTCGCCGTGTCGGCAACGAAGACGAACGTCGTCCCCGTCCTCCTGATACACCGCGATGCCTTCCGGATCTTCCAGCTCATCGTCGCCCGGCGACGAGAAACTCGGTTCGAATTCGGCGATCAGATTTCCGTTCCTGCTGAACAGGAAGACGGTGCCAGGGTCTGAATGATTGACCACCCAGACCCGATCATCTTCATCGACCGCGACGCCGCGTGGATCGTTCAGGTCGGTCACGCCCACGTCTTCCAGGAAGTCGCCGAAGTCATTCGCGTCATCGAGGTTGCCATCGAACTGGCGGACCTTCCGGTCATTGTTGTTTTGGGCATGATCGGCGACGTAGAGGAATCGGCTATTCCCGTTGTTGTTCTGGGTATAGCCGATGCCGAGCGGATCCTCGAACTCGTCGGAACCGGTCCCCTGACCTTCTCCGAACTCGTCCTGGTAGTTGAGGTTCTGATTGAAGGCCACGACGCGGAAATGGTCGACGTCGGTGACGTAGACGTTGCCATCAGGATCGGTGGTGATGGCCCACGGCATGTCGAAATCGTCGGGGCCTGGGCTGTCGAACGTCTCTCGTGAAACCGCGAACGATGGATCAGTCGGACAGTTCCCGCCGCCGCCCTTCTCCTCACAGCGGTCGTTCTTGCACTTGAGCTTCTTGCAGCAGCACTTCTTGTTCTTCTTCTTGCACTTCTTCTTATCGCACTTCTTGCCTTCTTTTTTGCACTTTTTGGCTTCGGCGGGGAGCGGCTCCAGCGCCACGCCCAGGACCCCGGCGAGCGTCGCCCCGCCCAGAAGACCCATCAGTCTGCGGCGGGGCAGGCGCGGCAGCGCCAGCGCCCCGACCCGGCGCGACAACTCGTCAAATCGGCGATCGTCCACGGTTGTCTCCCCTCACGCGCTCTGCGCGCTTCCACACGGCCGACGATCTCGGAAACGGATGCGCGAAAAGTGCCGACGTGCGCGGGGACACACGGCGCTTCGTCTCCTGAACGCTTGGGAGCCGGTCGCGGTTACCCTTGGCCGGAGCAGATTGGATGGCGCTGGGCAATGCGCCGGAATCGGGCCACAATGCGCCGTCGGTGGCGCGGCGCATCAGGAAAGCAGGAGGGGGAACTCGTGGAACCACAGCCCTGGGAGTACGCGGTCATGGTCTGGGACGGCGAGGCCGCCGACGCGCACCGCGTCGTCCGCTTCAGCCACCGCTCCGCCTGGTCCCCCATCGCCGGCAACGAGTACATGCAGACCCTGCGCGAGCTGGGCGACGAGGGGTTCGAGTTGGTCACGCACCAGTTCCTGGTGCGCGGCAAGTTTGACCGCGGTGGTCTCCACGGCGAATCGATTCGCGAGCTGCTGACGTTCAAGAGGCCGTTGGAGGAGGAATGAGGGCGCGGGTGTCGGGTGTCGGGTGTCGGGGTTTTCGTCTCTGTCACCCGTCACCCGTGACCTGCGTTATGCCATGGCCGGCAATACCGGGGAGAAGCCCATTTCGCCGGCGGGGCCGATGAGGGTCAGGCCCATGGTGGCGTCGAGGCCGTAGGTGGTGGCCAAGTCCAGGGCCTGGACGAAGGACTCCTCCAGCGAATCAGCCGGGCAGCCGGCGACGGTGGTCTGGGTGACGGTGATGTCGATCACGCCATTGCCGCCGGTCCAGGTGCCCAGCACCCAATTGCAGTCGGCGCGGATGGCCACCGTGCCGTCCGGTACGAACTGGACGGTGTAGCGTCCGGGTTCGATCGGCGTGGCGACACCCGGAAAGGCGGTCAACTGCCAGACCAGCGGCGGGATGGCCATCGGGGTTTCGGGGGGAGGCGTCTCCTGGGCGCTGGCCGACCCCACGGGGAGCAGGCTGCACAGCGCCAGCAGCAGGGCGCACAGGGGGATCGTCAGCGATCGCATTGGGGAAACCTCCACCAGATTGGTGCCGCATGTCGGGTGCGGCTGCCTGTTGAGACGTTTGGCGAGGGTATCAGGTTTCAACTGCTATGGGCTAACGGCCAGACGGCCAGACGGCGAGACGGCGAGACGGCAAGATGACGAGAACGAGCATGCGCCAGGCTCCAGGAGCCAGAATCCAAGAGCCCATGGCCCATAGCCCAAAATGGCGCGATGATTGCCGCCTCTGCTTCCGCCGACGGCCACCCCCGGCCGTTGCCGTTGGCGAGGCGCCGACAGGGTACCGGACTGCGGGCAAGCCAGCGTTGACCAGCCGCAATGGAGACGTCTTGCGCCTCGTGGTGCGCGGGCTGAACTACGCCGAGATCGGCGATCAGCTTTACATCAGCCCGCGCACCGTCGCCCGGCACTTGCCGTCGATCTACGGCAAATTGGGGCTCAATTCGCGGCGGCGGCGGCGGCGTTCGCTTTCGAGCAGGGACTCGTGTGAGGGTGATGGGGTGATGGGGAGACACGACTACTCCCCATCACCCCATCACCCGACGTCCAGTCGGGCGATGATTTCGCCCTCTTCCATTTCGCCCGTGGGAACGAACCCAAACCGCGCGTAGAGGCGCTCGGCGATGGTGTTGTCGGGCTCATAGCCGAGGAAGATTTCGCGGGGGGCGTGGCGCTCGACCATGAGGTCGATCAGTGCGCGCATCGCCGCCGCGCCGTAGCCCTTACCCTGATAATCGGCGCCGATCATGAAGCGGATGATCCACCAGCGGTTGGTCTCCAGGTCCTGGCCGAACATGGCGAAACCGACGAGCTCCTTGTCGGCGAGGACCCCCAGCGGGGTCCAGGTCGGCTCGACGTAGGCTTCGGCGATGGAATAGAGGTTGGGGGCGACGAAGTTCTCCTGCCCCGGCGCAACTTTCAGATCCTCCACGGTGGCGAAGTTCTGCCGGGAGACTGGCTGAAACGTGATTTCCATGATGCTGTCTCCGCGCTTGTTGCCGCCGAAACGCGCGAAGTAGCGTACCGGCGCTGCCCGGCATCGCAGAGCGACGAGTCGCGGCCAAGCACCTGACAGCAACTCCAGCAACATCGCGGCGGTTTCGCGCGGTTTTGTGACTGGCGCGCTGTGATTGGCGCACATCTCGCGGTAGCGCCAGGCGGGATCGGCGCGGACGCGGCCGAGGAAGGCCAGGTCGGGCGCATCAGGGTCGCGATCTTCGGTGCAGAAGATGCAGGAGCGGGAGATGGCGTCCGCCGCTGGATTGCGCAGGCTGATCGGTTGGGTCCAGCATCTCCACGATGTCGGCGAAATGCGTATCGAGCGTGATCTCCGGACCGGCGAGGTGTGCATGCTCGCCAAGTCCGGTCAGGGTCGGCGTGTGTACCTCGTGGCCGTCGTCGCGGAGATAGGGCGCGAGCCGCTGAAACACCCATCCGCCGTACCATGCGCCAGGGACGAGGACGAACGTCGCCACTTTGCTGCCTCACACCACAATGCTCCGGCGCCATGGAGATACGCCGGAGACCGCGACTGGGGCGAGCGGCGAGCCGGGGTGCGGTGGGATCGTGTGAGGCTCGCCGCTCGTCGGGAACCATCATGCGCCTCGGATTGGATCCGCGCATCCGTACAAATTACGGATTTTTCGCCGCGGGCCGGGTGCTCACGCGAAACGGATGGCGATACCGTCGAGGGCGATGCCGGAGGGCTCGGTGCTCCAGCGCTGCCCGGAGGCGACCGGAAAGGCCCGCGTCAGGGTGCCGGTGGTGACGATCTCGCCGGGGGCGAGGGGTGGGTTGGCCGGGTCGTGGTCGAGTTGGGATACGACGTGCTTCAGGGCGGAGAGGGGCCCGTCCAGGACATTCGCCGCGCGGCCGCGGTTGACGACTTCCCCGTCCCGGCTCAGGTCGACCTCGAAGGTGGAGAGGGGTTGCAGCCACCGCTCACGATCGGAGGCGATCTGGCGCCGGGGGCCGATCAGCAGCGCGCCGTGCAGGCCGTAGGCGGCGACCGTGTCCGGCAACGCGGACTTCCAACCCGGAAAGATCGATTGCACCAACTCGAACCCATGGGCCACCCACTCGACGCACCCGAGCAAGGCCGCCTCGTCCATGCCCGGCTCCGGCGCGGCGGCGAGACCGAAGACGATTTCCGGTTCGATTTGGGGCTCGGGCAGCCCCGCCAGCGAAAAGCCGTCCCCCACTGCGTCAAGATCGTGGACGGTGCGGTCGTAGACGTAGCCCCACATTGGGGCGGCGACACCGTATTCGTCCCAGATGGTGCGGTTGGTGAACCCCAGCTTGCGCCCCAGGACGCGCTCGCCGTTCGCCTCGCGCATCTGCCGCACCGCGGCGGTGACTCGGTAGGCGTCGTCCAGGTCGAAATCGGGATAGCGCGAGGAGAAGGGGGCGATCTGACGCCCGGTGTTGAGGACGGCGAAGGCTTCGCTGGCGATGGTCTGGATATCGCTGGCGGCTGCGGCGCTGCTGATCATGCTGCTATCATCCATTAGTGGATCATGGAGGTCAAGAACCGGTCGGACCAGGTTCGCGGCGGACGATGCGGCGGCGCCCGCCACGGATCGAGATTCAGCGAGTCCTCCGGTTCCATCAGCCGCACTGAAGTGCCAAGGCCGCCGGGCCAGAGACGCCGGTCGTGGCTTTTCGGCGGTCCCCCGCTCCTCACGTGGCCGCACAGAAAGCCTGGATGCGGTGGTTGCCCTGATCGACGACGTAGACCGTGCCATTGGACGCCACCGCCACGCCGCTCGGTTCATCAAACTGCCCCTCACCGGCTCCGAATCTCCCCCACGTACGAACAACCCAGTCCGTAGGGGCGAACACCTGGACGCGGTTGTTGTACGTGTCCGCCACGTAGACGGTCTCGCCGTCGGGCGCTACCGCGACGCCGGCCGGGGCGTTGAACTGGCCGCCGCCGTCGCCATCCTTTCCCCATTGACCAAGGTAGGTCCCACCCGCGGCGAAGAACTGGATCCGGTCGTTGCCCCAATCCGTCACGTAGACCGTGCCGTCGGCCGCTACCGCCACGCCGCCCAGTTCGACAAACTCCCCGTTGCCCGTGCCTCGGCTGCCCCATTGACCCAGGTACGCGCCCGCCGCGTCAAAGAACTGGATGCGGTTGTTGCCGGAATCGGCCACGTAGACGGTCTCTCCGTCGGGCGCTACCGCGACGCCGGTTATGTAGTTGAACTGGCCTTCGCCGTCGCCGGAGCGCCCCCATTGGCTGAGAGAGGTTCCGTCCGGATCGAAGGTCTGGACGCGGTTGTTGTACGTGTCCGCTACGTAGACGGTCCGGCCGTCGGGCGCTACCGCGATGCCAGCGGGGAAGTCAAATTGCCCCACTCCGGCGCCTCGGCTGCCCCACTGGCCCAGAAACGTGCCCGCCGCATTGAAGTACTGAATCCGGTCGTTGTATGTGTCCGCGACGTAGACCGTCCCGTGGGGCGCTGCCGCCACGCCGTATGGAAGGAAAAACTGGTCGGCGCCGTAGTCGCGGCCCCATTGTCCCAGGTAGCTCCCGTCCGCTGCGAAGTGCTGGATGCGGTCGTTGATCTCATCCGCCACGTAGACCGAGCCGTTGGGCGCCACCGCCACACCAAGTGGGTGGATGAACTGCCCATCGCCACGACCACGATCACCCCATTGCCCCAGGAAGGTTCCGTCCGCGTCGAAGTACTGGATGCGGTTGTTGTCGGTGTCGGCCACGAAGACCATCGTGCCGTCGGGCGTCACTGCCACGCCGATGGGGAAGTTCAGTTGCCCTTCGCCTGCGCCAGAGCTCCCCCATGCGCCGAGGAATTCGCCCGCCGCGTCGAAGCGTTGGATACGGTGGTTGCCACCATCAGCGACGTAGACAGTGCCGTCGGGCGCCACCGCCACGCCGGTCGGGGTCTTGAACTGCCCGTCGCCGGCGCCGAAGTCCCCCCACTGGCCACGGTACGACCCGTCCGCGGCGAAGGCCTGGACGCGGTGGTTGTCGCGATCGGCGACGTAGACCGAGCCGTCGGGCGCCGCCGCAAGGCCGAGCGGGGTGGCGAAGTGTCCGGCGCCGCGGCCGGCGCTTCCCCAGGATCTCTGGAACGTGCCCGTGAAATCGAAGGACTGGACGCGGTCATTGCCCTGGTCGACCACGTAGACCGTCCGGCCATCGGGCGCAACCGTTACGCTAACCGGTTGGTCAAATTGACCTTTGCCGGTGCCAAAGCTTCCCCACGTGCCGAGGAATGTACCCGCCGCGTCGAAGCGCTGGACGCGGTGGTTGGCCGCATCCGCCACGTAGACGGCGCCGTCAGGCGCTACTGTCACGGCCCACGGCGAGGCAAGCTGCCCCGGGCCACCGCGTTCGTGGCCCCACTCGAACTGGAAACACGGGGGATCGGCGCAGGTGCAGCTCTGACCAGGCTGGACCACGGCGGCCACCGGTGTGGCCACCGCACTGGAGACGCTTGGGGTGCCGTAAGGAGGGGTGCCACGAGGCAGCTCCCCCGCGGCCCCTCGGGCCACGCAGAAGGCCTGGACGCGGTCGTTGAACGTGTCGGCCACGAAGACCGTCGCTCCGTCGGGCGCCATCGCAACGCCGCTTGGGGCGAAGAACAGTCCCTCGTCGATGCCTCCGGTTCCCCATTGACCCAGGTAGGTTCCCGCCGCGTCGAAGACCTGGATGCGATGGTTCTCGTTGTCCGCCACGTAGACCGTGCCGCCGGGACCCACCGACATCCCCTGCGGCTTACCGAACTCCCCATCGCCGGCGCCTTGCCTGCCCCACTGGCCAAGGTAGGTTCCGCTGGCGTCGAAAGACTGGATGCGGTGACTGGCCTGGTCCGAGACATAGACCGTGTCATCGGGCGCCACCGCCAGGCCTCCCAGGGAGGCGAATTGTCCCTCGCCGCTGCCTTCGCTGCCCCACGCCCCGAGATACCGGCCAACAGCGTCGAAGACCTGGATGCGGTGGTTGTTGTTGTCCGCCACGTAGACCGTGCCGCCGGGACCCACCGCAACGTCGTTGGGAAAGGCAAACTGCCCCGTGCCGCTGCCGGTGGCGCCCCATTGGCCCAGGTAGGTCCCGGCCGGGTCGAAGAACTGGATGCGGTCGTGGTACTGGTCCGCGGCATAGACCGTGCCATCCGGCGCCACCGCCACCCCGCCCGGGCGGTTGAACTGCCCGGGGCCGGTGCCGGCGCTCCCCCATTGACCCCGGTAATTCCCTTCCGCGTCAAAGAACTGGATCCGATAGTTGTAGTAATCGGCGACGTACACCGTGCCGTCGGGCGCTACTTCCACGTGGCTCGGTTTGTCGAACTGCCCGGGGCCGCTGCCGGCGCTGCCCCAGGCGTGCAGGAATCTTCCCGTCGCGTCAAAGGCCTGAATGCGGCGGTTGTCGGCGTCCGCCACGTAGACGGTCCGTCCGTCGGACGCCACCGCCAGCCCGTACGCGTTGTTGAACTGCCCGGCGCCGTTGCCGTCGCTGCCCCAGGCGTCCAGGAACCTGCCCGTGGCGGCGAAGTGCTGGACGCGAGAGTTGTTGAGGTCCGCCACGTAGACCGTGCCGTCAGGTGCTGCCGCGATGCCAGACGGCGCGAGGAACTGGCCCTCGCCGCTCCCGGATCTCCCCCACTCACCGAGAAACGCGCCGGTGGCATCGAAGTACTGGACGCGGTCGTTGAGCGCATCGGTCACGTAGACGGTTGCGTCCGGCGCAACGGCGATGCCCAGCGGGTAGCCAAACTCCCCGTCGCCGCTGCCCTCGCTCCCCCACTGGCTCAGATAGGTTCCGTCCGGTCCGAAATATTGAACGCGGATGTTGTCGGTGTCCGCGACGTAGATCGTTTGGCCGTCGGGCGCGACCGCTACGGCAAGCGGGACATTGAATTGACCGTCGCCACTACCAAAGTTCCCCCAGGCCGCGATGAATGCGCCGTCGGCGGTAAAGACCTGGATGCGGTGGTTGCCAGTGTCCGCCACGTAGACGGCGCCGTCGGGAGCCACGGCCACACCAGCTGGGTTGCTGAACTGCCCCTCGCCGCTGCCCTCACTGCCCCAGGCCCCGAGGAACGTCCCAGCCGCGTCGTAATGGAGGATGCGGTGGAGGGATTCGGCGAGGTAGACCGTTCCATCGGGCGCGGCCGCCACACCGTTGGGGACGACGAAATCCCCGCCGCCCCAGGCGCGGAGGAAGCATGGGGGATCGGCGCACGGGCAGGGGCAGTCGCTGCCCTGGCAGATTCCCTCTTGCCTGGCCACGGCTTCGGCAAACGGTATCCGCGGGGCGAGGAGCGCAGCGAGCAGGCCCCCAGCACGCTGCGGCGCGATGCGGCGGTGCCCAGCACCCGGGCAAGTGGACCGACGTCCAGGGATGGCAGCGCACCGAGTAGGGTACGCCCCCGGGCAGCGGCCAGAGAACGTGACCAGCGATCGAACCGTTCGGTATCCATGGCGGGTACCCCCCTCTGCGACATCAATGGGTATGGGGCGCACGGCATGCGCGATTTGCCGCTACCGCCACACCGTGAAGTCGCGGAAGTCGATCTCCCGGCCCTCGACGACATGGTCGGATGAAAATCCGGTGCCCAGCATGACGCCGGAACCTGGCGGGGTCGGCAAGTCGAGGCTGGCCACGAATGCGCCATTGACCCCGAAGAGCGCCGCGTCACCCTCCACGACCAGGTCCAAGATGTTCGCGGCTCCGGGGGCGGTGTCGAACGTGGGCACGAGCCCCGCGCGTTGGCCCCCGAAGTGCCAGAATCCCTCCGAGTCCAGGTACACGTTTTGGGCGTCCCTGCCCGGGATCCAGGCGAAGGCGAAGCCAACCTCCCATGGCGTCTCGGTCTGCTCGGTCGGGTTGACGAACGTGACCGTTGCCGAGAACGGTGCGGAGGTGGTCTCCGAGCCCCACAGAGTCAAGGACCCCTGCTGTTGCACCAGCGCGTCCGCGAACGGCCCGGCGGCCACCGAGGTGGGCGCCCGCCCCTCTAACGCGGCCGCGAACCGCGAGGCGTCGTCCGGGCCGGCTGCTGCTGGCGACGCGGGCAGGGACGCGAGGTCGGGCGCTTCCCAGACCGCGAAGGCGGAGTAGGTGATCTCCCTGCCCTCCACGAGGTTCCCCACGACGAAGTTGGTCGCGGCCATGACGTCCGAGGGCGTTGGGGGCGGCAGCGCGAGGCGCGCCACGAACTCGCCGTTGATGCCGAAGAGGGCCGTGGCGCCCTCGACGACCAGGTCGAGGGTGTTGGCGCCGCCGGGGGACTGATCGAACGCCGGCGCGAAGCCCGACTGCTGCACGCCGGCCGGGAAGTCGGTGTAATACCAGAGCCCGTTGGCGTCGAGGTACACCTCCTGCACCGTGGACGCCTGCGAATCGAGGTGGAACGCCAGGCCGTAGTCCCAGGGCGCGGTCGGCTGGTCCGTGGGGTTGAAAAACGTGACGCTCGCCGAGAAGTCCGTGGTGGTGATCCCCGCGGGCCTGGCCGCGAGCCCGGCCATCGATTGCGGGATCGTGCCCCCGAAGGGTCCGGTGAGGAGGGACGCGCCGTCCCGCGCGGCAAGGGCGGCGGCGAATCGCGCGGCGTCTTCGTCGGCCGCCGCCGTCGACGGCGCTGCGGTTCCCGGCAGTCCCCACACCGCGAAGCCGGTGAAGCCGATCTCCCGGCCTTCCACGATGTTTCCCGGGAAGTAACTGGTCGTCACCAGGATGTCCGAGGCCGTGGCGGGCGCCAGGTCGAGCCTGACCGCGAGTTCTCCGTTGACCCCGAACAGCGCCGTGGTGCCTTCCACGATGAGGTCGAGCGTGTTCGTCGCCCCGGGGGTGGCGTCGAAGGTGGTCTCAGGTCCTGCGCTGAGCGCCCCGGTCGACGGATCGCTGTAGTACCAGGTCCCATCCGAACTGACGCCGACCTCCCGGGGCGCGGACTGCCCCGGGTTATGGTGAAAGGCGAAGCCGACATCCCAGGGTGTCTCAGTCTGCTCGGTTGGGTTGACGAACGTGGCGGTGGCCGAGAAGTCCGCGGCGGTGGTCCCCGCGCCCTGGCCCGTGCGAAGACCCTCGCGCTGTACGAATTGGCCGGCGATCGTCCCGGCGAGACTGGGGGAGCCGTCCCGCGCGGCGAGGGCGGCGGCGAAGCGCGCGGCGTCGTCCTCGGCGACCGTCGGCGGCGAGAAGGTGGCGGCCAGGAACGTGTCCAACCCCTCGCCGGAGATGAAGAGCGAGACGTTGGTCTGCGCGGGGTCAGTACCGGGGCTGAGGTAGGCAATACCCGAGATGTCCATCTCACCTTGCGGCCTGATCCCCACGACCAGGGCGCCCGCCTCCGTCAGCACCCCGCCGATATCGCCGCACGCCACCAGTTCTTCCCCGGCTGGGAAGAAGGGGACGGCGATGGCGTGGTCGCTCGCAGTCAGCGCGTTGAGCGAAATGGGAACAGTCGTGAAGGAGGTGGCGGCGGGCAGGGAGACGGCGTTCCCGCGGGGCGCCCCCTCCGGGAGTGTGGCCGCAACCAGCGGCGCCACGACGTCGCCGAGCTGGTCGCAGTTCCCCCGGCGAATCTCGGCCGCGACCCCGGTCTGCTGGGCGGATGTGGCAATCGGCAAAGCCAAGGCCATGCTGGCCAAGACGACGAGTGCGACGATGAGCAACCGTGCCATGCTCGACCTCCTCATTAAAGCCGCCGGCGCTGGCAATCCCGAGTCACCGCAACGTGCCCGGGTCGCTAAGCCAGCCCAGGCGCAATCGGCGCCCGCCGCATCGCCAGCCGGGGCGGTTACGGCCCTACCCCAACGGACGGGAGCGCCGGAGCGCCGACCCGGCACGCCCCATCGTGGAGCCCCGGCGGCCAGCACGCACCCGTACAGCCTACGGGGATCGCTACGGGGTTCTTGCGCCGGGTGGAGCGTCCAGGGTTGCGGCCTCGGTGTTGTCCTCGGAGTAGCCCTCAAAGCCGCACACGGCGTAACACCGCGACTTACGCCAGGCAGCCTCCACGGACTTGAGCGTGCTGCGACGGATCGGCTCCGGCAGCGTCGGGTCCCGCAGGCGCTCGACGATCCTGCGCTCGGTGGGGGTGCCGGCCAAGCTCCCCACGATCTATCGCGCCGTGTTTTCCCACCACCGCACACGAGTCCGGTGGCCATCATGCGGCGGATCGCTCATGCGCATCCCGTCCCGGCGCCAGCACGGCGCGCTGGGGAACAGGTTCCCAGCACCTCACCGGCGCCGGCGATGGAAACGTCGATGCGCCACGGGCACACCGGAAGCCAGGCGACTCGGGCGATCCAGGTGGATTGAAACCGGGATCGGTCCTGGCTCCTGTGGCCTTTGGCTCGCTCGTGACGGGTCGGACGTGTTTCGCACGCATCGAGACTCCCTGGCAATGACTGGAAGTCCATCACCGGGAACTCGATGCACGAGGGACTTGACCGGGGTGATAGAATCACCTTCTATCGACAGTTGGAAACGGCGGACCTCGTGCCATGCAGCTTCGTCGTCGCTGCCGCGGACCACCGTCGCCCGGCCCCAAGGGTGGGGGCCTTGTGCGCTACGGTCATCACGCGGTCATGCAACGGAGATTGGCACCATGGCACTGTACATGACTCAGTTCTCCTACACCCCGGAAGCCTGGGCGGCGCTGCTGCGCAACCCCGTGGATCGCTCCGAGGCGCTCGGGCGGTTGGCCGAGCAACTCGGCGGCAAATTGGTCAGTCTCTACTACGCCTTTGGTGATTACGACGGGGTGTTCATCGGCGAGGCCCCGGACGACGCTACCGCCGCCGCAATCGTCCTGGCCGCGGTCAGTCCCGGCCACGTGAAATCGACCAAGACGACGCGCCTGCTGACGGTCGAGGAGGCGATGGAGGCGATGCGGAAGGCCGGGGAGCGTCACGTACCGGGCGCCGGGATAGGCAGTGCCGTTCATGTTTGGCGACGGTTGAGCGCCCAGACGTCGCGACGCCAGCCCTCACCCCAACCCCTTGTATGTTTTCCAGTACGTCGTCGTCGGCTGATGACGACCAGGGCGCGGCCCCCGCGGGGGCCGCGCGACGCGCGCCGGACGGGCCAGGCCGGCAACCCCTGGATCGCGCGAGATCGCAAGAGAGCGTGGTGCGGCCCGTCCGTCGCCCCACCAGAGCCCGAACGGTTGCCAGGGCCGCTGCGCGAGCCCGCATCAGGCAAGGCGGGGCGGCGTGGGGCGTGCGCTACGAGCGAAGGAGCACGCATGAGCGCGCAGGAACTATGGATCGGGGTCAACGTGGCCAAAGCCTGGCTGGACGTGACCGGCACAAGCAAGGAGACTGTGCAACGCTTCGCCAACGATAAGCCGGGCATCGCGGCGCTGGTGGCCGACCTGGCGGCGCGGGGACCGCGGTTGGTGGTGCTGGAGGCCACCGGAGGATACGAGACAGCGGTGACGGCGGCGCTGGCAGCGGCCGGTCTGGCCGTGGCGGTGGTCAATCCGCGCCAGGTGCGCGACTTTGCCCGCGCCACCGGGCGGTTGGCCAAGACCGATGCGCTGGATGCCCAGATCCTGGCCCGCTTCGCCCAGCGGGTCCAGCCGCCAGCGCGCCCCCTGCCCGACGCGACGACCCAGGAATTGGCGTCATTGCTGGCCCGCCGCCGCCAACTGATCGAGATGCGCACCGCCGAACGGAACCGCCGCCCCGGCCTGCCGCCCCGGCTGCAGCCGGGCCTCGACGAGCACCTGGCGTTGCTGGAGCGCCAGATCGCCGCGCTGGACGACGAGCTGGACCAGACACTGCGCGACAGCCCGCTCTGGCGCGAGAAGGAGGCGTTGCTGCGCTCGATCCCCGGCATCGGGCCGGTGGTGGCCCGCACGCTGCTCGGCGAGCTGCCCGAACTGGGCACCCTCTCCCGCCAGGAGGCGGCCGCGCTCGCCGGGGTCGCCCCGCTGAACCACGACAGCGGCCAGCGCCGCGGGGCCAGACGCATCTGGGGTGGCCGGGCGCCGGTGCGCGCCGCGCTCTACATGGCCGTCCTCAGCGCCACCCGCTTCAACCCCGCCATCCGCGCCCTCCACGACCGGTTGCGCCGCGCGGGCAAACCGCCCAAAGTGGCCTTCGTTGCGTGCATGCGCAAGCTGCTCACCATCGCCAACGCCGTCCTGCGCGACGGCACGCCTGGGACCCCGCCTCCGCTCCCCAGCGCTTGACGGCTAACACGGTTGCTCTCCCGTCGAGCCGGGAGAGGGACTCTTGCCGGCTTTCTGCTCCGTCATTCAAACGCGATCACGCTGCGTGCCACCTCGCCGCGCCTCATGGCCTCGAAGCCCTCGTTGATCTCGTCGAGGCTGATGCGGCGCGAGACCAACTCGTCCAGCTTGAGCCGGCCGCTGCAGGTAGAGGTCGACGTAGCGCGGCATGTCGACCCGGAAGCGGTTAGAGCCCATGTTGCGAGCCCTGGATCGCGCTTCTCGTCGAGCGAACTCGGAGCCGGGCGATCTCGATCTTCTGGCCCTCCGGGATCATGCCGATGATGGTGGCCGTGCCGCCCTTGCGCAGCATGGCGAACGCCTGCTCGGCGGTGACTCTTCAGGCCGATCGCCTCGAACGAGTACTCGACGCCGCCGCCGGTCAGCTCCGCGCACCTGCTCGACCGGGTCGCCGCGCGTGGCGTCGACCAGCGTCGGTCGCGCCGAACTCGCTCGCCAGATCCAGCTTCCAGGGCATCGTGTCGATGGCGATGACGCGCCCCGCGCCGGCGATGGCCGCGCCCTGCACGCTGTTCAGGCCCACGCCGCCGCAACCGATCACGGCCACCGTGCTGCCCGGCGGCGACTTTGGCGGTGTTGAAGACCGCGCCCGACGCCGGTGGTGACGCGCGCAGCCGATCAGGGCGGCGCGGTCGAGCGGCATGTCCGTCGCGAATCTTGACCAGGGTGTTCTCGTGGACCAGCATCTACTCGGCGAAGGCGGAGAGGCGCAGGAACTGGTGGATCGGCTCGCCGTTGCGCGGAAAGGCGGAGGCGGCTCGCTCCGCGCCGCTCCAGCCCCTGGCGTTTGCAGAGGACGGGGCGGCCGGAGAGGCAGAACTCGCAGTGGCCGCAGAAGATGGAGAGGCAGCCGATGACGTGGTCGCCCGGCTGGACGTCGGTGACGTCGTGCGCCGACCGCCTCGACGACGCCGGCCGCCTCATGGCCCGGGATGGTCGGCGTGGCGTACGGGTACTTGCCTTCCATGAAATGGAGGTCGCTGTGGCAGACGCCGGCGGCGACGGTGCGCACCAGCACCTCGCGGGGGCCGGGCTTGTCGACCTGGATGTCGGTCACCTCCAGCTCGGAGGGGATGGTCGCCAGGACGGCCGCGCGCATGGCGATGTCCTCTCACGGCGAACAATGTCTCGTGTTTCGATGCGAGGGATGGTACGCCATGGGTTGATAGCGCGGGAATGCGCCGCCAACCTCTGCCGATGCCCTGGCAAACAGCCGCGCAGGCCGTGGGCTATGGCGGACAGCCCGTCCCCCCGACCGCGTTCACGCAGTTGTCCGGGGTGTTGCCGAGGATCTTGCTCGACGCGTCGACCATGACGGTGCCAGCACCGTTGAAGACGCCGCCTCCGGACCGGCAACGGCGGTGGCCTGGTTCAGGCGAATGCGGCTCGCCTGGGTGAGGCGCAACACCGTGCCAGAACTCTCGTTGGAGACCCCGCCACCTGACAGCGCGATGTTGAACTGCATCGTGGTCCGCACCAGCGTGGCCTGACCCGTGTTGCGCATGGCGCCACCCTGCGGCCCCGCATTGCCCGACACAAGGCAGTCCACGAGGGTGATGGTCCCGCCGTTTGTGATGCCGCCGCCAGTGGTGGTGCCGAAGGTGGTGGTATTGTCGACGATGCCCCGCTTCGAGCGTCAATGTCCCGCCATTGCTGACCGCCCCTTCTTCACCCGACGTGGCGCCGGTGACGGTCAGGTTGCGCACGGTGACGGTTGCGCCGCTATTGACGCGGACGATCGCGGCCTGGGCGTCGCGCAGCACCGTGTCATCGGCACTGGCGCCCATGCCGACGATACTCAGGTTCTTGGCTATTGTCGAGCGGCCGACGTACGTGCCGGGGCAGATGTGGATCGTGGCCCCGGCGGCCGCCGCGTCGATCGCCGCCTGAACCGTACTGTGGGGACAGTCGCCGCCCGCGCACACCGTGCAGCACAGACCGTTGCGGCACGCCTCGCCGCCGCTGCATACGGTGCCGCAATTGGCTTCGTCATTGGCCGTGTCGACGCACTGCCCGCCGCAACAGATATCGTTCTTCGTGCCGCAGATCGCACCGTTCCCGATGGGTGTGTAGACGCACGTCCCCGTTTGGTCGCAGGTGACGGTGTTGCAGGCCAGGGGCGCGCAATCACCGCGGCTGAGACCAGCCGACACATTGCCCTGCCGCGGTGCAGTGGGTGGTGGCCGAGCAGGTCCCGCATGTCCCTCCTGGGCAGCCGTTGGAGCCGCAGACCTTGCCCTGGCACGTGGGTTTGCACCGCTTCTTTTTTCTTCTTGCGCTTCTTCTCGGCAGCAAAGGGGGCAGCATCCCGATCGGAGCGCCTGCCGCGGTAGTGCTTGTTGCGCGCGGTCGCGCCATCGCTGTCGTCGCCAGGAACGGCAAGCCCGAGCCATGCCGCGCCAACCATGGCGCGCAGCAGGTCACGCCGGCCACCCATGGCGCCGAGTGCGCGTGCCAACCCATTGAAGCGACGATCATCCATGCGGGTCCCACTCCCGTATCGGTCGGCGCCCTGCTACCCCCGGGCGCGGTCCCGCAGCGCATGTCGCCTTCGACGCACTAATCCGCAGCGAGCCGGGACTCGGGCACAGGGTGAGACGGGGTGAGACGGAATGGAACCCAGCTGAGACGGGCCGCCCGGCATGCCGGGCGGCCCGCTGCGTGGTCCTAAGTACTTGCAGGTAAAGACGTGACGCGGCGGGCGGGGCTTGCGGTCCTTGGCGCCCTTGGGTCGGCCCGGTGGGCGGCCGGTCGGTTCCTTGCGATGGCCGTCCAGCCACCACTGCGGCACCGCGTCGATGATCGCACACGCCTCCCCGCCCAGCCGCGCCAGCCCGGCCGCCGCCACGTCCACGAACTCCCGGAGAGAGCCGGCCAGGTGGCCGCGATGGTCGCGCTTGAGGCGGCGCCACTCGTGCTCCTTCGGGTTGAGGTGGGGGCTGTAGCGGGCCAGGGGGATCACCTCCAGCCAGGCCGCGCGTTCTGCCAGCGCCGTCTGGGTCGCCTTGCTGACGTGGCAGGGGCCGTTGTCCAGCACCAGGATCATCTGCCGCCCGGTCGCCTCATGCCGGGCATCCAGCGCGGCCAGGTAGCGGGCGAACCCGGCCGAATCCTGCTGCGCCGTGAAGCACTTCGATCCGTCCCCGTCCCTGCGCCTCCACGCTGCCGAAGACGGTCAGCCGCCGGTTGGTCCCCGCCGCCGGCACGGTCGGTTGCTGCCCCACCCGATGCCAGACCCGGCTCAGGTAGGGGTTGGTGTCGAGGTGCGTCTCGTCCTCATAGTGCAATTCGTACCGCTCCGGCTGCGCCGCCACCTTTTTCCCCCGCCGCCCGCAGGGCTTCCTCGCAGGCGGCGACTTCCTCCGGGTCTTGGAGGTGCGCCAGGCGTGTGTTTGGGCCGGCCGCAGGCGAAGCGCTGCCGGTGCAGCAGCACCCGCAGCCAGCCCGGGGCGATGCGCACGCCGGTCTGCTGGCGTCAGATAGGCGCTCAGCCGCCCCGAGGTCCAGACGTCGAACGGCAAGCCCAGCGTGCGCGGCGGCGTCGTCGACGGCCTGCTCCAGCGCCGCCAGGTAGGCGGCATCGGCCTTCGGCGGCCGGCCCGGAATCGGCGCCCCGGCCAGCGCCGCCACCCCATCCTCCCGGAAGCCCGCAGCCAGCGGCGCACCGTGCGCGGCGTGCGCCCGACTCCAGCGCGCGATCGCCGCCACGTCCTCTCCCAGCCACGCCGCCTTGACCATCTCCAGCCGCTCCCGCTGCCGCGGCGCCAGCTCCCGCTGCGCCAACAGCGCTTCCACCGCCGCCCGCTGCTCCGCCGTGATCGGCCCCGTCAGCTCGAGCCCGCGTTCCATCGCCACGCCTCCGAACCGGCGCAGCCTACCACCCCCTGCGCATCTTTACCTGCACATACTTAGCCGTGGCCGATGACGCGTGCCAGGACCCGCCCGTTCCCCCCGACCAGCCCGCCATTCCGGCGGTGCCATCAACGCCCGCCCCACAGAAGCGCAACCAGGTGAACCTGGACCGCGGCGATGGGCGCACGTGGTCCCCGCCGCCGACGGCGCGGGAACTGTCCGCCGCCAACCCGTTCGTCGCGTGCGGCGGCCCGAAGGGCCACGGCAGGCACGCGCGCCGCCGGAAGGACTTGGACAAGAAGAACTGGTTCTAAGGGCAGAACCGGCGCCGGGTTGTTGGGGCGACGACCCGGCGCCCGCTCGGGCAGTGCGACGCAGCCCACGAGGCGAGAACTCGGCAAAGCTAATGGCAGGGCACAGGGAACTGGATCTTTGCCCTCCGGTCTTCGGCCCCTCGAGCGTCCCAGCACCACACCGATGACTGGCCATGGCGAAGGGCAAGAGCGCGAAGGCATTCAAACACCCACTGGGCGTTCAGCTCTGCGGCCCGCCTTCCTCGCCGGGC
>CAVXMK010000010.1:0-526924 GCA_963762985.1 uncultured Chloroflexia bacterium | reverse complement strand
GGGGACTCCCTTCGGGTCGGGGTCGCGGGGAAGCCGTTAGCCTAGTGCCAACTCCGGCGAGGAGTTTTGACATGCGGTATTCTGAGCGGCATGCAAGCCCCACTGTTCGTGCGTCCGCCCACCGAGGAGGAGCGGCAGGTCCTGGCGGCCGGTCTGCGCTCCGGGGAGGCCTTCACCTTGCGCCGCAGCCAGATCGTGCTGGCCAGCGCCCGCGGCGAGCGGGCGCCGGCCATCGCCCGCGCCCTGGGCTGTACCGGCCAGACGGTGCGCAATGCCATCCGCGCCTTCGACCGGGACGGCACGGCGGCGCTGGTGGAAGGCTCCTCCCGCCCCCACACCCTCCACGTCGCCTTCGATGCGGCGGGAGCCGAGCGGCTGCGGGCACTGCTCCATCGCTCCCCGCGCGACTTCGGCCACCCCACCAGCGTCTGGACCCTGGAACTGGCGGCGGACGTGGCGTTTGCCGAGGGACTCACCGTTCGCCGCGTCAGCGACGAAACCGTACGCGCCACGCTGACCCGGCTCGGCATCCGCTGGCGCCGCGCCAAGGACTGGATCACCAGCCCCGACCCGGCGTACGCCCAAAAAAAGTCCGTCGCGACCGCTTGATCGCGCTGGCCCAGCAGCGTCCCGACTGGGCGGTAGGGTTCCAGGACGAGACGTGGTGGAGCCGGCTGGCCCGCCCCGCGTTGCACGCCTGGACCGCGGCGGAGCCGCTGCGGCTGGTAGCGCAGACCGTGCCCAAACACGACCCCGACCCCAAGGCGTTGGCCTGCTATGGGCTGCTGGTACGACCGGGGAACGCCGCGCCGGAGGATCTCTGGCTGCGCTTCGTGGAGGAGCGCCCGATCAGCCCGCTGACCACCGCGTTCCTGGCGTGGTGTTGTGACCGGTTGGCGGGGACGGGGATCACGACCTTGGCGCTGGTCTGGGACAACGCGCCGTGGCATGTGAGCCAGGCGGTGCGCCGCTGGCTGCGGGACCACAACCAGCGGGCGCACCGTGAGGGTGGCGTCCGCCTCGTGCCCTGCTGGCTGCCGACCAAAAGCCCCTGGCTCAACCCCATCGAGCCGCACTGGGTCCATGGCAAGCGGCGGGTGGTCGAGCCGACGCGCCTGCTGACCGCCGCCGAACTGGAGGCACGCGTCTGTGCCGCCTTCGATTGCCCACTCGCCGATCATCTCGCCATCCCCAAAGAGGTCGCCTGATTATGCACTAGGCCCCCAGTCGTCGCGGTCGTGCACCACCGTACATCCAACGTCGCGGCTGTCAACCCGGCCAGCATCGACGCCGACGAGCCGTGTACGTCACCTGTCCACGGGACTAAGGAAGCGCATGCACATCAAGGCGCAGGCCAAGTGGAGCATACCTTGGAGGATGTCAGAGCGCCGCTCGTAGCGCACCCCGAGGCGCCGAAAGCCGAGCAGCCAAGCGAACGTGCGCTCTGCCACCCAGCGGTGGCGACCGAGCCGCTCGCTAGAGTCGATGCCACGTCGTGCGATGCGCGGGGTGATGCCTCGGATGTGCAGGGAATGGCGGAGGCCCGAGGAATCGTAGGCTTTGTCGGCGTGCAGCTTGGCAGGGCGTCTGCGAGGTCGCCCCGGCTTTCCCCGTGGCCCGATGACGGGTGGAATCGCATCGACAAGCGGGATGAGCTGGGTGGCGTCGTGCGCGTTGGCGGGCGAGAGCCGCACGGCCAGCGGGATGCCGCCGCGGTCAACGACGAGGTGGTACTTGGAGCCGCGCTTGCCGCGGTCGACCGGGTTCGGTCCCGTCTGCTCGCCCCCCTCTTGGCGCGAACGCTCAAGGAATCGGCGCTCGCCCGTGTCCAATCGACGGCAGCTTCATCCCCAAGCCAATTCAGCAGCGTCTCGTGTAATCGCTGCCAGACCCCGGCCTTCTGCCAGTCGCGCAAGCGCCGCCAGCAGGTGGTGCCGCTGCCACACCCCAGCTCTTTGGGTAACAGTCGCCACGGGCGTCCGGTCCGCAGGACGAAGACGATGCCGCCGAGGGCGGCACAATCCGGGATCCGAGGGCGGCCACCCTGCGGCTTTGAAGGTTGCTCTGGAAGCAGCGGTTCGATGGCTTCCCAGAGGTCGTTGGGGACAAGGTTTGAAGTGTTCATGGACAGGCATCATGCCACCCCACTCCGGTTTTGCAACACGGTCTTAGTGACCCCGGCGGATGTCATGGAGAACCAGGCAATGCTAGATCTCCTATAGCGGGTCTGCTTCCGGCGAAAGCTGCGGCCCCACCATGTCACCGGGGATGCCAAGTACGGGACCACCGAGAACGTCGTCGCCATCGAGGTCGCCGGCATCCGCGCCTACGTTCCCTTACCCGACTTCGAGCATCGGACCTCGTACTACGAGCGGGACAAGTTCACCTACGACGCGGAGCGGGATGCGTATCGGTGTCCCGAGGGCCAGCCGCTGCCGCGCTATCGGGCCAAGCACACCGAGGAGGTTGTCGTCTATCGAGGTGGCGCCACCACTTGCAACACCTGCCCGGTCAGGGCGGCCTGTACCGACGCTGAGCACGGCCGCACCATCCAGCGCTCCTTTTACGCGACGGACCTGGAGAAGGTCCGGAGCTACCATGCCACCGAGGCGTATCAGAAGGCGATGCGCAAGCGGAAGGTCTGGGTCGAGCCATTCTTCGCCGAGGGGAAGGCGTGGCACAGCCTGCGACGCCTTCGCTTACTAGCGGTACTTTGTTGACGACATGACGAGGTGGGAGAAGGTCGGGTGCGGTGCGGCACGTCTGTCCGGAATTTCGTCGATGTCCGCCAGTTCGAGGCATCCGGAGCACGGTTCGATGTCCACCTCACTCGCCTGGGCTGCATGCCGACAAAGTACCGCTAGGCTGTGGGCTATGAAAACAGTGAACCCCTCTCCCGTGGGTCGAGAGAGGGGTTGGGGTGAGGCTGATTCGGGTGCTAAGTGCCGATGTCCAGGCCGGAGCCGGTCGAGCCCAGCGGGCCCTCGCTGTTGCGGACGAGCGTGTCCAGGCTTTCATCGGAGATCGAGGCGTCGACGGGCTTGGCCCTGATGTGGACGCTTTCGTACTCGCCGAAGGGCTGGTCGAGCTCGATGCGCATCTGGCCCTGGCCTTCGGCGTTGACGGTCACTTCGCCGGCGGGGATGAGATTTCCGTCCTGGTTGACGAAGAACTCGTAGGACCGCGGTCCATCCTTGCTGTTGACGTCGATCTGCAGGAGACCGTCGCGCTGGTTGGCGCCCATTACGACCTGGCCCTCGGCCATCGGCGCGTCGAAGCCGGGCGAGAGGGGATAGGACGTCGTGCCGGAGGCGAAGTTCGCGAACTCCGATTGCAGATCGGCGAGCTGGGCATCCTGCGTCGAAAGTTGGTCGCGCATCTGGATGCCCCAGAAGCCGGTGGCAATGAGGGCTACCAGCAGCGGCAGCGAAATCGCGGAGGCGAGCCAGCCGAACTTGGAATCGCGCCGCTCCCCCCCTTGAGAAGCGGCCCCAGCCGGCGCGGCAGGCGCCAGATCCTGGAAGGCCGACCTGGGGAGCGTCGGTGTCCGGAATACGTCGACATTCGCCGTGGGAAGCGCCGCGGCCGTGGCCGCCTTCTGCATATGGGAGACGCGGGAGAACAAGGCAATCTTGGTGTCGATGGACGGGGTGTACATGGGAACGGTGAAGGGGAGCATGCCGACCGTGCGCTGCGCCTCGGCGAGCGAGCGCTCGCACGACGGGCAAACGCGCACGTGAGTATCGACGGCGGAGAACTCTGCCGCGTCCAGCGCGCCCAGAACATAGCCGGGGATCAAATCCTCGACATGCCCGATCGACGTTGGAGACGGTAGCGCAGACCACTCGCCCACACCAGAGATCCGGTACGAGCGGCGACCGCTCTGTTGGTGTTGACCGTGCGCGTCGCTCACGACAACTGTGCTCCGTCACTCCCGAGGGCGTCTTTGAGTTTCTGCAAACCCAACCGCATCCTCGTCTTGATCGTTCCCAACGGTTCCCCCAGCGATTCGGCAATCTCGCGCTGGGTCAACCCCCGGAAGTACGCCATTTCGATTGCTTCACGCTGCGCTGGCGGCAACTGTGCCAGCGCCTCGCCAATCGTCTCTCGCAATGCCCCGAGCCAGACCTCGTCTTCGACATCGGCCCCGGCGCCAGTGTCCGCCACCGCCGCCAGTACCTGCTCTGGCTCTTCGCTATCCGCCTTCTGTGGCCGCCGGCGGCGACGCCGGATCTCGTCGATCGACAGGTTGTGCGTGATGCTCAGCAACCAGGTGATGAACGTGCCGCGACCGGCACTGAAATTCCCACCCTGCTGCCAGGCGCGAAAAAACGCCTCCTGCAGAATCTCCTCCGCGAGGGGTCGATCACCGACGATCCTCAAGGCAAAGGAGAACACCACGCCCGAATATCGGTCGTACAAGACCTCCAGCGCGCGGGCCTCGCCCTGCGCGGCGCGGCCGATCAAGTCGGCATCGCTCGCTTCGATGAGGTCGGGCATCGGCCCGCCCTCGTCGCTGGCCGGCATGGCCACCGTAGCCTCCATGCCGGTCTCGTCCGGATATACGGCACGACCGGCGGAATTGGATTTCTCTAGCTCGCCACAGGGGGCTATCCAGCCTGCCTGCGCGAGGCGCCTCGATGCCGGCGTCAGTTGCGGGTCGGGGAGACGCTGCGCGGCAGTCTACCGTATCGCCGTAGCCTCATTTGGAGACACGGTCAGGTTTCAGGTGCGCCGAGGCGTCGCTCGCGGCGAAAGACGCGCTTCGTTGAGGGCGCGCCAGACCAGGTCGGGTTGTGCCAGACCGAGGACCTCGCGGCCCTCTCCGGCGACAAAGAGCGATCCGGTAATCAGCAGTGGAGCGGGGCTGGTTCTTGCGGCAGCGGCAAGGGCTTCAGCAACCGACGGTTGCGTTTCGTGCGGAACGCCAAGCTCGGCGGCGATAGACGCGATGGTTTCGGGCGCCGCGGCGCGTGGACTATCTGCGCGCGTGGCGATGAGGTGGCCGACGATGGGCCGGATGGTTTCGAGGAACGCACGCGGATCCTTGTCGGCGCCCATGCCGAGGATGACCGTCGCGTTCGGGGGAAGCGTCGCGTCGCGCCACGTCTCGACGAGCGCTGCAGCAGCGGCGGGGGTGTGCGCGGCATCGAGCACGATTTCGCGGCCCCCGGCGGCCAATCGTTCGAAGCGGCCGGGCCAGTGCGCCTGGGCCAGACCGCGACGGCACGCCGATTCGGGGAGCTCGATGCCTGCCGCGTTGAGGAAATGCAGGGCGGCGAGCGCGGTACAGGCGTTTTCCATCTGGTGCGGACCCGCGATGCCCGACGCGAGACCGTCCCAGGCGCCCCAGGGGCCAACCGCGGCGAACGAGCGCCAGGAGCCGATCCAGCGCCAGTCGCGGTCTCCCACGAAGAGGGGGGTGCCCAAGTCGGCGGCAGTGCGGTCGATGGCTTGCTGGGCTTCCGGCGGCTGCGGCGACGAGACGCAGGGTACGCCCGGGCGCATGATCCCGGACTTCTGGCGAGCGATCTCGCCATAGGTGGTTCCGAGCACTGCCGTGTGCTCCAAATCGATCCGGGTGATCACGGAGACGGTTGGCGTCAGGACGTTTGTCGAATCGAAGCGCCCGCCCAGCCCGACCTCGATTACGGCGAGGTCGCACGCGTGCCGGGCGAATGCGGCGAAGCCCATCGCGGTGACGAATTCGAACGTCGACACGGACTCCGAGTCAAGCGAGGCCGCGTCGATCTCCGCGGCGGCGCGGGCGACGGTTTCGGCCTGGGCCGCGAATTCCTCGTCCGTCAGGGGGCGGCCATCAATGGCAATGCGCTCGGGGAACCGGTGCAGATGGGGCGAGGTGTAGAACCCGACGCGCTGCCCCGCTTCCGTTGCGGCGGAGGCGATGAAGGCGCCGGTTGAGCCTTTGCCTTTGGAACCGGCGATGTGGACCGTGGGATAGAGGAGTTGGGGATTGCCTAGTCGGGCAAGCAGAGAACGCATGCGGGCGAGGCCACGCTCGGCGCGCTGGGCATCGCCGAAAGGGTCGCTGATCAGGCCACGTTCGTAGCTCGATCGTCGCCACAGTTCGTCGAGGGTTCTTTCGTAGTCCCAGAGTTTATTGGCTGCCATCGCGATCAAACGCTTTCGTGTCTTTCCGAGCGTGATCCGAGCGAACCGAGAGCTTGATTGCCTCGCCTTGCGTATTCTGGCATCCTCCGTCTGAAGTGGTCAGCAGAGTCGCCTGACGAGTTACCGTTCGCCAGATGGGGCCGAGCACGCGGTACGATCCCCACTGCGCCGGCCAGAAACGCGGAGGAGATGGTGACCCAATCGCGCGCTGACCTCGCCAGCCGCAACGGTCAATATGGAGTGATTCGACCTGTTCGGGTTGCTCTCGCGGTACCTGACTGATGCCAGGGCGGATGGCATCCCACGCTTCGCGCCCGGACGGGCCCCGGCCGTTTTCGTCGGAGTGGCTTGCCGCTGATGCTCCGCCGCCGGCATCACGAAAACCGCTGCGCCTGCGCTTGCCGGCCTGGGTGCCCGACGAACGCTCCATGAGCGCGGGGTTCATGGTGGTCGTTTCGCTTGCGGTGGCGTTGGCCACGCTCCTGGGCAGTGGTTCGGTTCCCAGCGGCGTACCGACCCAGTCTCGGACCAATGTGCCGCCAGCAGTGCTCATTGAACCGACGATGGCGGCACCCGCCGAGCCGACCTCGGCGCCGACGGCATCGGTCGCCGCGGTGGAAGCCGCGTCTGACGTGGACGGTGACGGGTTCGCCGCGGCTCCTCCTCCTCAGCTCGCGCAACCGCCGGAGTTGGCCATGGCGCCGGCGACGGCTCCGTTGGCGTCTCCGCCGGATGGCCCGCTTCTGCCGGAGTACCGGATCGTGAGCTACTACGGGCACCCGCACGATCCGGCGATGGGGATCGTCGGGGAGCTCGCCATCGACGAGGTGGCGGCGTTGCTGGAGATAGAAGCCGCGAACTATGCGGCGGCCGATCCCTCGCGGCCGGTGGTGCCGGCGTTCGAGCTCATCGCCACGGTGGCCCAGCGGGACCCCGGCGTTCGACGGTACCTACATCCTCGACACCTCGCGGGAGACGCTGACGACCTACATCGACTACGCCGCGGCTAACGGGCATTTGGTCATCCTCGATCTTCAGCTCGGGCGGGGAACGGTGGCGAGCGAGATCGAAAAAGTGCGCGATTTGCTGGCTTTCCCCCACGTGCATCTGGCCATCGATCCGGAGTTCGCCGTCGCGGAGGGGCAAATCCCGGGCGAGTACATTGGGTCCGTGACGGCAGAGAGCATTACCTACGCACAGCAGGTGCTGGCGGAGATCTCGGCGACGCACGGGATTCCGCCCAAATTGCTCGTAGTGCATCAGTTCCGCGAGGACATGATTACCAACAAAGAGCAGCTTGGTGCCCTATCCAGGAGTGCAACTCGTGATCGACGCCGACGGGTATGGTGCGCCGGAGCTGAAAACGGCGGTGTACAACTTCCTGGTGCGTGACGAACCGGTGGAGTTTGCCGGGGTCAAGCTTTTCTATCAGGCAGGATGTGCCGGTCATGGCGGCGCGGGAGATTCTGGCGCTGGTGCCGTCGCCGGATGTGATCATTTATCAGTGAGTCGAGTTGAAGTCGAAAGTCGAGAGAAGAGGTGTGCATGGTGCGGTGGGGGTTGATTGGGGCGAGTACGATCGGGCGGGAGTGGATGGCGCCGGCCATTTCCGCGCAACCCGATAGTGAGGTTGTCGCCTGGCGAGTTCGGATGCTGGCGCGGGCAGGCGCGTTTGCCGCGGAGC
Source organism: uncultured Chloroflexia bacterium (assembly GCA_963762985.1). GTDB lineage: Bacteria > Chloroflexota > Chloroflexia > Thermomicrobiales > UBA6265 > JACCXM01. Next base: position 519,108 of record CAVXMK010000010.1, on the reverse strand, counting down.
TGGGCATTCCGAAGGTCCATGCCACGGTTGATGATCTGCTGGCCGATCCGGACATCGACGCGGTCTACATCAGCTCGACCAACGAGTGGCACGAGCCGCAGGTGCTGGCGGCGGCGGCTGCCGGCAAGCATGTTCTCTGCGAAAAACCGCTGGCGCTGACCCTGGAAGGGGCGCGGGCGATGGTCGAGGCGTGCCGCGCCGCCGGCGTCGTCATGGGCACCAATCACCATCTGCGGAACGCCGCCGCGCATCGGGCGATGCGCGAACTCGTTGCCGACGGCGCCATTGGCCAGCCGCTCGCGGCGCGGGTGTTTCATGCCGTCTATCTTCCCGCGCATTTGCAGGGTTGGCGCATCGAACGGCCGGAATCGGGAGGCGGGGTCATCCTCGATATCACCGTTCACGATGCCGATACACTGCGCTTTGTGCTCGACGACGAGGTCGACGAGGTGACCGCGATGACGGCCAACCAGGGGATGGCCCAGAGCCGGGTTGGAGGACGCCGTGATGGGCGTGATGCGCTTCCGCGGCGGTGTGCTGGCTCAGTTCCACGACGCGTTCACGGTGCCGGCACGCCTACACCGGGTTCGAGGTCCACGGCACGGACGGCTCGCTCTACGGCAGGGATGTGATGACGCAGCGTCCCGTGGGCACGGTCACCTTGCGGCGCGACGGCAGTGAAGAGCAGGTGCCGATCGAGCATGGCAACCTCTATGAGCGGTCCGTGGCGCGCTTCAACGCCGCGGTGCGAGGGGAGGGTGAGCCAGCGGCTAGCGGAGAAGACGGTGTTCGTTCGCTGGCGATGGCGTTGGCGGTGCGGGAAGCGGCCGAGACCGGGTGCGCGGTCCGGGTTGCCGTGGATTGACTGGGTAAGGCGCCACCGCAAAGCGTGTCATGCTGTACGGAACGAAGCAACTCGGGCTCAGGGCACGTACTGTCTATGGAACGCAGAGATTCCTCGTTCCTCGGAATGACACGATAGTTGAGAACGTCCGCGCTCATTGGAGGCTTCCGGCGGGTGCCGCGCGACGTGAATTCGAGGACGGGTGCGGTGACGCAATCGAAGTGGATCTCGCTCGAAGAGGCGGCGGCACGGATTCCGAACGGCGCGACCGTGTCGGTAAGCTCGTCGTCCGGGCTGGGGTGCCCGGACGCGATGCTGCGCGCCATCGGCGAACGGTTTCGGGAAGCCGGGGAGCCGCGGGGACTGACGATGATTCACCCGATCGCGGCCGGGGACATGTACGGCATCGATGGGATCGACCACATCGCCGAGCCGGGACTGGTCAAGCGGATCGTGGCCGGCAGTTATCCCAGCGGTCCGTCGGGGATGCCGTCGCCGAAGATCTGGCAGATGATCGATGGCGATGAGATCGAGGCCTACAACCTGCCGAGTGGGGTGCTGTTCCACATGCACGCGGATGCCGCCGCGGGGCGGCCGGGAGTGCTGACGAAGGTCGGACTCGATACGTTCGTCGATCCGCGGCGGCAGGGTGGGCGCATGAACCGGGCGACCGGCGAAGACATCGTGCGCGTCGTCGAATTCGATGGCGAGGAATGGCTCTACTATCGGGCAATCCCTATTGACGTGGCCATTGTGCGGGGCACCACCGCCGACGAACTGGGCAACATCTCGATGGAGCACGAAGGCGCCTATCTGGGTGGACTCGATCAGGCGTTGGCGGCGCGAAACAACGGCGGGATTGTCATCGCCCAGGTCGAACGGCTGACGACGGCGGGGTCGATCCTGCCGCAACGTGTCCATATCCCGAGCACGCTGGTCGACTGGGTGGTCGTTGCGCCGGAGCAGCGACAGACGACCCAGACCGCCTACGACCCGGCGATCAGCGGCGAGGTGCGGCGGCCCGGGGACCAGTTCGAGACGCCCGAATGGGGTCTGGAGAAGGTTATCGCCCGCCGCGCGGCGATGGAGCTGATCGATGGCGAGGTGGTCAATCTCGGTTTCGGCATTTCCGCGCTGGCGCCGCGCATCCTGCTCGAAGAAGGACTCGATGGCCGGGTGACGTGGGTCGATCGAGCAGGGCGCGGTGGGCGGCATGCCGCTGCTCGCGTTCCAGTTCGGGTGCGCCGCCAATGCCCAGGCGATCGTGGCGTCGCCCGCGCAGTTCACCTATTTTCAGGGCGGGGGTTTCGATCGCTGCCTGCTCTCGTTTCTCCAGGTCGATGCGGCGGGCAACGTCAACGTCTCGCGGCTGCGGGGCAAGCCGCACGTCACGGCCGGGGCGGGCGGGCTTCATCGACATCACGGCCCGCGCCAGGCATCTCGTCTTCAGCGGCGCCTTTTCCGCGGGGCGGCAGAGTATCGAGATCTGACGATGGCTCCTTGCGGATCGTCGAAGACGGAAAGGTGGCCAAGTTCGTCCCCGAGGTCGAGCACGTCACGTTCAGCGGCAGGATGGCGCGGGAGCGGGGTCAGGACGTCGACCTTCGTGACCGAGCGGTGCGTGATGCGACTTCTGGAGCATGGGCTGACGGTCACCGAGGTCGCGCCCGGAGTTGATCTGGAGCGGGACGTCCTGGACCGCGTTGAGATTCCCCTCCGTGTCAGCCCCGAATTGCGGACCATGGATGAGCGGATCTTCAGGCCCGAACCGATGGGACTTCGACTGCGCCCAGCGAGAAGCGCTGGCTCACAGCAACTCGTTGGTCTAGTCAGGGGAAATGCCGGGTACGATGGAGGTGTCTGAGGCGTTGCTCGCTCTCACCGCCCGCGAGGCGCTGGTCGCGGGCGCGGTGTTCGATCGCATGTTTCCCCGCCGACGCGTCTGGTCCTGGCGCGAGGGAGATCGGGGCCGTGAATTATCTCGACCGGGCGCTCGCCGGCGCCTATCGCGGCCTGGTTGGAACGTACCGGCAAGGGTCTCGCGATGCTGGACCGGTCGAGCCAAACCCGGTTCGGGGAGGGCTTTGCCGAAGCGGGGACCGAAATTCAGGACGCGCTGCTGCGAGACCTGGAAGGCGGAACGATTATCGGGTGGGATGTCCCCGAGCAAGGGCCGTTTTTTGACCTCCTCCGCGCCCATCTGCAGGAGGGCTTGTTCGGCGACCCTGCCTACGGCGGCAATCGCGATAAGTCGGGCTGGCGGGTGCTGGGTCATCCCGGAGTCTGGCTCGACAACACGGCGGAAGAGAACCTCACCGCCGAGCCGGTGACCAAAGGCGGCCGTATCCAGTCGCTGGCGGATGTCGAATCTGCATTGCGGGCTGTGGGGGCGGAGTCAGCGATCCCCGGGTTCGATCCGCAGCGTGGCTCGGAAGCGCCGGCCGAGGATGCGGACGTTGTGCTGGTTGGCGTGGGTGGGGTCGGGGGCTTTATTGCGCCGGTGCTGGCCAAGGCGGGGCTGAAGGTCGTCGGGCTGGAGGCGGGACCCTGGTGGCGGCTGCAGGACTTTCGGCCGGACGAGCTAGGCGCCACGTACTACTGCCGGGCCGAGATGGGCCCGAAGTTCAAGGCGGAGACGCCGCGCTGGCGGCGCAACGCATCGGAACCCACGCATGAGCTGACCTTTTCGCTCGGCCGTATGATGAACGGCGTCGGGGGGTCGGTAATCCACTACGGAGCATGGCTGCGCCGGTTCCCCGCTCACAACCTGCGGCTCCGCTCGCATGCGCTGGAGTGCTGGGGGCCGCGGGCGATCCCCGAGGGGTGTACCGTCGCCGACTGGCCCGTGACCTATGACGAACTGCGACCCTGGTTCGACAAGGTCGAGCGGATCGTCGGGATCGGTGGCGACGAGGACGACGCCTTCCTGCCTCATGATGAGCCGTATCCCCTGCCACCGACGCGTCCGTTCCGGATGGGCGAGTTGTTCACCGAGGCGACGCGGAGCATGGGGCTCCATCCGCACGCGTCCCCGATCGGGATGACGACGCGGGCTTACAACGGTCTTCCGGAGATGACCTACACCGCCTGGAACAACGGGTTCGGCTCGTGGACGGGGGACAAGTGGCACCCGGGTCTGACCAGCGTGCGGGAGGCGCTGGCCACCGGTAATTTCGATCTGCGCACCAACTGCCGGGTGACCCGCATCGTCACCGACGCCGATGGCCGGGCGCGGGGCGTGGAGTATCTCGACGCGTTGGGACGGCCGCGGGTGCAGCGGGCGGACACGGTGATCCTGGCGGCGTACACCTTCGAGAACGTGCGGCTCCTCTTTCTGTCGGGTGACGACCGGCATCCGGATGGGCTCGGCAATGCGACCGGGCAACTGGGGAAGCACTTCATGAGCAAGATGTTCCCGCACGTCGATGGGTACTTCCCGGATGTGGTGTTCAACCGGCACACCGGTCCCGCGGCGCAGGCGGTGGTGCTGGACGATTATCTCGACGCGTCGTTCGATTGCGGGGCCCACGGGTTTCTTGGTGGGTCCACGCTCGGCGCGGAGAACCAGTTCCTGCCGATCCAGATCAGCCGGGAGACGCTGCCGCCGGATGTGCCCCGCTGGGGGCAGGGCTACAAGGACCACCTGCGCCAGTGGCAGCACTGGGGTGTGGTGCGCATGCAACCGGAGGCGCTTTCCTACGAGGACAACTTCCTCGACATCGATCCTCAGTACCGGGACCGTAGCGGTCTAGGCATGCCGGTCGTGCGCGTGACGTACGATCTGCACCCCAACGAGGAGCGCCAGGCGGAATTCTTCGAAGGGAAGTGCGAGGAAATCCTGCGGGCCATGGGCGCCAGCAAGACCTGGCGCGGCCCGCGGTTCACCGGCGCCGGCAGCTCGCACGATCTCGGCGGTTGCCGCATGGGCGATGATCCGGCCGGGAGTGTTGTCGACCGCACCTTGCGGGTCCACGACACGCCCGGGCTCTATGTCTTTTCCGGCGCGGTGTTTCCCACCTGCGCCGGGGTCAATCCGACCCTGACCCTGTGGGCGCTTTCGCTCCGGGCCGCGCACGGGCTGGTCGAGCGCCTGCAATCGGGCGAGGAACGATGACAGACCGGAATCTCCCGCGGAAGGTCGCGTCACGCTCTCCGATCCAGGAGTCGATTGCGACACTGACCCTGGACCGGGCCGCGAAACTGAACGCGCTCGGACCGGAGATGCTCGCCGATCTGGAGCGCCACATCGCGGCGATCGACCGCGATTACGACGTGCGCGTGGTCATCCTCACCGGAACGGGAGAGCGGGCTTTCTGCGTCGGCGCCGACGTCAATGCCTGGGCCGCGCTGGAGCCGCTCGACATGTGGCGGCGCTGGATTCGTGAGGGGCATCGCGTGTTGCAGCGTCTGGCGAATCTGCGGCAGCCGACGATCGCGGCGGTCAATGGCTTCGCCTTCGGCGGTGGGCTGGAGCTGGCGCTGGCGGCGGATATCCGGATCGCCGCCGAGGCGGCGAGTTTCGCGATGCCGGAGACGAAGATCGGCACGCTGCCCGGGTGGGCGGGAACCACGCGGCTGCCTGAGGCGATCGGCGCTGCCCGCGCCAAGCAGATGATCTTTTCCGGGACGCGTATCGATGCCGTTCACGGCAGAGCGCTGGGGGATAGTGAACGAGGTTGTGCCGGGAGACGGGCTGATGAGCCGGGCTCGGGAAGCTGGCGCTGGAGATCGCGGCCAACGCGCCGGTTTCGGTGCAATTGGCCAAGGCCGCGATCGACGGCGACGCGGCGGCCCTGGAGGGGATCGCTGGCGCGTTGGCCGCGAGCACGGAGGATGGCCGGGAAGGGATCGCGTCTTTTCGGGAGAAGCGGGCGCCGCGGTTTCGCGGGCGGTGATTCCGGCGCCTCACACGGCGTGCCATTCTGAAGGCGAAGGCGAAGGCTCTCGGCGCGGGCGGACGACGCTTCCCTGGGCCGAGATGCTTCACTCCGTTCAGCATGACACGGCTGTGGGGGCGTGGTTCTGAAGGATGGGAGGACCCGACAGTTGACGAGTTCGACCCCAAAGCCGCGCTCGAGGTCCGCGCCGAGCAGGCGCTGGAGTTTGCCCAAGAGCAGGTTCGCGCCCTCATCACCCGCTATCCGGACTTCTTCCCGCTCTACACGGAAGAGGGGCAGGTGGCAGCACGGACGTGAGGCGTGGACGAACTGGTGCGAGGGGTTTCTCGGCGGGATGATGTGGATCTTCGCCCGGCGAAGTGGCGATCCGTTCTGGCGTGAGCGGGCCGAGCACTATTCCCGGCTCATCGAGGAGCGGCAGTACGACACCGAGGTGCACGATCTGGGGTTCGTGTTCTGGTCAACCTGGAAGCGATGGTTCGATCTCACCGGCGACCCGGAAATCCAGGCGCGGGTGATCCAGGCCGGGCGCACCATGGGATTGCGCTTCAACGAGGAGGGCAAGTACCTGCGCTCCTTCGTTGCCGCGGATAGCTGCTTCATCGACATCATGATGAACGTAGGGATCATCTTCTACGCCGCTAACGAAACTGGCGACGACGAATTTGCTGCGCAAGGCGCAGCGAGCACTGCCTGACGACGCGGCGCTACCTGGTGCGGGGCGACGGCAGCAGCGCCCATGAAGGGATATTCGATCAGCAAACCGGAGAGTTTCTGCGCCAGGCGACGCACCAGGGCTGGCGGTCGGATTCGTCCTGGGCGCGGGGGCAGACGTGGGCGCTGTACGGGTTCGGCACCGCGTACCGCTTTTCGGGCGACGAGCGGTTGCTCGACGCGGCCGAACGCTGCGCCGATTTTTACATCGCGCGCACTCCCAGCCACGGCGTGCCGCCGAATGACTGGGAGGAACCGTCGCCGCGCCTCCCGTACGAAAGCTCCGCCGCGGCGATCGCCGCCAGCGGAATGTTCCAGCTCGCGACCCTGACGCGCGATCCGGAGCGTGCCGTGGCGTACGAGTCGTATGCGCGGACGATTCTGGACACACTCCTGACGCCGGCCTTCCTCGCGGTGGAGACGCCGGGGTGGGAAGGGATCCTCAAGCACGGCAGCTACCACGAGCGCATGGACCTCGGGGTCGACGAAAGCGTGATGTGGGGCGAGTATTTCTTCGTGGAAGCGCTCGACAAGTTCCTCGGAGCACCGGCGGCGTCCTGATCGCTCCATTCAGTGCGTTGGGTGTTGACCGCCGTAGGCCGGGACTTTATGATCGCGCGGTCCACCCAGAGAGATCGTTTCGGCGACCGGCCGGAGCGAGGGTTCGAATGCAAAGGGGAAGAACGATGCGCAGCCGCTTCGGATCCCGCCGGCCACGCAACGCCGGCATTTTCCGCGCCGTCCTGGCGCTGGCGCTGTTGGTGACAGCGTTTCCGCTGATTCACCTCCCTGCAGCCGGCGGAGGCCCAGGACGAAGAGATCATCGTCGGGCTGATCACCAAGACGGAAACCAATCCCTTTTTCGTCAAGATGAAGGAGGGCGCGCAGGCCGCCGCCGACGCGGCGGGCGCGGAGCTGCTGACGGCCGCCGGCGCGTTCGATGCCGACAACGCGGGCCAAACGACCGCCATCGAGAACATGGTCACGGCCGGCGCGCAGGGGATTCTGATCACCCCTGGCGACACCGCGGGGATCGTGCCGGCGATCGAGGCGGCGCGGGAGCAGGGCGTGCTCGTGATCGCGCTCGACACGCCGACCGAGCCGATGGAGGCGACGGACGCGCTGTTCGCGACCGACAACTTCCAGGCTGGCTTTCTGATCGGCCAGTATGCCAAGGCGACGATGGGCGACACCGAGCCGATCATCGCCACCATCGACGGCTCGACCGGCGTTTCGGTCAGCGTCCTTCGCCACAATGGTTTCCTCGCCGGTTTCGGCGCGGCGGAAGAAGGGCGGCGCGACCCCGGTCGCGGACATGAGCCAGTTTGCCGAGGATGCGCGAGTAGTCTGCAGCCAGGATGCCGACGGCGACGAGGCGCTGAGTCTGACCGCGATGGAGAACTGCCTGCAGGCCAATCCGGACATCAACCTCGTGTACACGATCAACGAGCCGACCGCGCGCGGCGTCTACACCGCGCTGGAAAACGCGGGCCGGCAGGACGAGGTCATGATCGTCTCGGTCGATGGCGGCTGCACCGGCGTCGAGGACGTCCAGGCGGGCAAGATCGCCGCGACGTCGCAGCAGTACCCGCTGAAGATGGCGCAGATGGGCGTCGATGCGGTCGTCAATTTCGTGCAGACGGGCGAGGCCCCGTCCGGCTACACGGACACCGGAGTCACGCTGATCACCGACAACCCGGTCGAGGGCGTCGAGTCCGAGGACACGACGTTCGGGCTCGAGAACTGCTGGGGCTAGTCGCTACGTAGGCAACCGCGACCGCTACGGACCCGGCGCGATGTCGGATCCGTAGCGGTCCCGTTGCCAGGGATTCGCTATGGGCGATACCGTTACGGTCGAGCAGCCCTCGGCTCGGCTGGATACCGGGCTTCGTGGACTCTTGGCGCCACTGGCGAGCCTGGGGCCGTTCATCGCGCTCGTGCTGGCCTGCGCCTACTTCGCGACCCAAACCGACCGGTTCCTGACCGGCCAGAACCTCTCGCTGGTCGTTCAGCAGTCGATGGTCGTGGGCATCCTGGCCATTGGTCAGACGTTGGTGATCCTCACGGCTGGGATCGACCTTTCGTGCGGCGCCGTCATGGCCCTCGGTTCGATCGTCATGACCAAGCTCGCGGTGGTCAATGGCGTCAACCCCTATGTGGCGATCATTCTTGGCGTCGGCGTGTGTGCCGCCTTTGGCGCGCTCAACGGCGGACTCATCACGCGCATCCAGTTGCCTCCCTTCATCGTGACGTTGGGTACGCTGAATATTGCCTTCGCCCTCACGCACATCTATTCCCAGAACCAGACGGTGACAAATGTTCCCGAGACGGTCACGTTCCTTGGCAACCGGTTCGTGATTGGGGAGACCACCATCCCCTATGCGACCATGTTGATGTTCATGCTTTATCTATTCACCTGGTATGTGCTGCGCTTTACGGCCGTCGGCCGCCACGTGTACGCCGTCGGGAACAATCCCGAAGCCGCCCGACTGAGCGGCATCGATGCCCAGCGGCTCTTGCTCGGCATATACACCGTGGCCGGACTCTTCTATGGTATCGCCGCACTCGTCCTCGTTGGTCGGACGAACGTGGGAAACCCCAATGAGGGTCAGGTGGACAACTTGGCCAGCATCACCGCAGTGGTGCTGGGCGGGACGAGTCTCTTTGGTGGCCGCGGCAGCATTCTGGGGACTCTCGTGGGCGTGCTGATCGTCGGCGTTTTTCGCAACGGCCTCCAGCTCATCGGGGTCGATTCCGTGTATCAAATCCTGGTTACCGGCATCCTCGTCATTCTTGCGGTCACTGTCGATCAACTCGCGCGGCGAAGGCAGCAATGACCGTCACTGATCTACCCAGACCAGCCGATTCCCGTCATCGAGGCGCGGGGTCTGGTCAAACGGTACGGCCACGTGACGGCGCTCGATGGCGCGGATTTCGAGCTCTATCCCGGCGAGATCCTGGCCGTCATCGGCGACAACGGCGCGGGGAAATCGACGCTGATCAAGGCGCTGTCAGGGGCGCTGATTCCGGACGAAGGCGAGATTTTCGTCGACGGCAATCAGGTCCATTTCCGAGGACCACTCGACGCGCGGCGGCACGGTATAGAGACGGTCTACCAGGACCTGGCGCTGGCCCCGGCGCTCGACATTTCGGAGAACATCTTTCTCGGGCGCGAGATTCGCCGCGAGGGCGCACTGGGATCGCTCTTCCGCATGCTCGACAAGCGACGCATGCGGGTGGAGGCGAACGCTCACATGCAGGATCTGAAGATCGGGATTCGCTCCATGAGCCAAGCGGTGGAGACGCTCTCCGGCGGCCAGCGGCAGGGGGTCGCGGTCGCCCGCAGCGCCGCGTTCGCGCAACACGTCGTCATCATGGACGAGCCGACGGCGGCGCTCGGGGTCAAGGAATCACACATGGTGCTGGATCTCATCCGCCAGGTGCGGGACCGGGGCTTGCCGGTCATCCTCATCAGCCACAACATGCCCCAGGTCTTCGAGGTCGCCGACCGCGTCCACATCCAGCGGTTGGGCCGGCGCGTTGCCATCATCGAGCCGCGCAACTTCAGCATGCAGGACGCGGTGGCGATCATGACGGGGGCGATGGTGGGGGAGCGGGTGGAGCGGAACTGAAAGAGTCTTCAGGCGTCAGGCGCTAGCACGCGCCGTGCCATGGCGATCTCCTTTCCTGGGGACCGGCCGCGGCCAACGCGACCGCGCGGCATCATACGCAACCGGGCAAGGCCACGGGCGCGCCTAACGCCGGGAAACACACGAAGTCGTCCGGCTCGCTCGCGCCCTCGCTGCCGCTCCGCCGTGCCGATGCAGGGCGCACACGCGGGTGTCTCCCTCGTGCGCCTGGCCGTGCGCGGCCTGGGTGAAGGATGACGGCGCTCGTCATCTGCATTCCCGGGCGTGGTTTCTTCGCGTGCCAGGGAGTCCACGGCACGGGCGCACGGTAACGGTCGACGAACCGTGGCGCCCGCCGAGGGTGGGTCCGCAAGGACTGCGGCTTGGCCTGGATCGCCGGCTTCGCCCGGAGCGCCACGATCACGCCCCCCAACCGCGATGAGCACGATGGCGACCGACCCGAGGTTGGCCCGTTTCACCCGGCGACCGCCGACTCACCCGCCCCGCATTCGCCACCACCACCGGCGCCACGCCAACATCCGCAACTCCACGGAGGATAACAGCCGTTGCTGGTGGGTTACGGGCGAGGGGCGGGCGCGGATGCGCTGGACCCGCCCCTCGATGCGTGCGCGCGGCGCTGCCGCTCTCAGGCAGCGGGCTGGGACAGCGCGTTCTCCAGCGCCTGCTGCTGCTCGACCGTGAGGTTGGTGCGGATCACGGTGCCGCCGAACGTGGCCATCTCCGGCAGCACCCGCTCCTGGTTGGCGTCGCGCGCCATGACGAACAGCGCCGAGCCGCCCGGCGGAATGGCGCCGGCCACCTCCTTGATCCACTTGTCGTCGATGCCGTAGTCGGCGAAGTGCCCGGCCAGCGCGCCCGTCGCCGCCCCCACGGCCATGCCGAACAGCGGCACGAGGAAGATGAGGCCGAACAAAAAGCCCCACAGCGCGCCGCCGGCGGCGCCGGCGCCGGTCAGGCCCACGCCCTGGTGCAGCTTCAGCTTGCCGTCCGGGGACTTGGTCACCCAGGCGACGTCCTCCAGCGAGATCAGGAGCTCCTTCTGCATCCGCCGTAAGGCGGCGGCGGCCTCGGCGGCCGTGCCCTGGTCCGGATACGCGATCACCGCAAGCGTGCTCATGGCCTCAACTCCTTTCGTCCGTCGTGCTGACGGCTTGCCCTGAGAATGGCCGGGTCCATTCCGCGTGCGCAACTCCTTGAAGGATAGCGCCGTCCCCGTCGGACCTCGTCGTCCCATGCCGCACCCGCCGTCGCCCACGCGCTGGCCATTCGCGCGCTCAGGGCCGGGCCGAGGGGCGCGGTAGGGAGCCGGGGTCGGCTACTCCCGCGTCTTGTCCGACAGCGGTCGCAACTCGAGCGGGTGGACCTCGTCGCCCGGCTGCCCCATGAGGACGAGTTCGTAGTCCCGGTCGTCCTAAAAGACAACGCCGGGCACCGTCAGACGACGTCCGCGAGGTCGGCCAGGGTGCCGGAAGCCGTAGGTTCCGACCGGGACGATCTCGTATACCGAGGTCTGCGGATAGGCCACCTCCGCGGCGAACGCCCCGTCTGCCCCGTCGGCGGCGACCTCGACGGCCGGGAGGGCGAGCGAGGCACGGACGAAGCGGACGCAGAGCCCGCCGGTCATCGTGACCAGCCCTGTGGGCACGATGCCGCGTGCGCAAACGTGCACGAGAGGGCGCCGGCCAATTGGTTCCACCTCACCTCGATTCGCTGGCCGGTCTCTTTGCTCGAGGACCGCGGCGGCCGATGGTCAAGCCGATGCAGACGCTCCTGGCGCTGTCCCTCGTGGAATGAGCAGCGCCGCGACCAGGCCCACCACACCGAAGCCCACCATGACGATCATAGCGGCCAGGTAGGCCGCATTGGGATTGTCACCAAACAACGTCGAGACCAGCACCGAGCCGACCAACGCTGTACCGAGTGATGAGCCGAGGTTCGAGACACTGCGCGACAGCCCCGAGATCTCGCCCTGATCCTGCTCGGGGAAACTCGACTGCACGATGTTGACCGATGACGTCAACATCACACCGACGCCGAGCCCCATCAAGAACAGACCGGGCAGAAACGTCCAGATTGGCGACGTGGCATCGGCGATCAAGAGGAGCAGAACGGCTCCAGCGATCGTCGTGGCAAAACCCGCTCGCACGAGCACGACCTGCGGCCGCCGTTCGGCCAGCCTTCCCGCGACGGCGGACGAGAGAAGGATGCCGACCGTCGAGGCGGTAAGAATGAGCCCGGTCTCGATCGCGCTGTAGCCGCGGACCGTTTGCAGAAAGACCGAGATCACGAAGAAGCTGCCCTGCAGGATGAGCCACTGCATGTTCTGGGTCACCAGCCCCAGATTCGACGTTCGATTGCGGAAGAGCCTGGTGGAGAGCAGCGGTTCTTCGCCGCGTCGCTCCTTGGCCCGAATGTGAGCGAAGAACCAGACCAGGAAGATTGCCCCGATCCCGACCAGCGGCCACACCGGGGAGATGCCGCCTTCGCTGATCAGGACTGTGTCGCCGATCACGAAGTCCTTTTTTGCTCGCAACCAGCCATAGTCTCCGGACTGAAGGATGCCCAACACCACGAAGACGAGACCGACGGCCGACAGCACGGCCCCCACGATATCGAACCCCGTCTTCGTGCCCTTCGCGCCGGCAAACTTCCGCCCCATGAGGAGGATCGCGAGCACCACAAGGACCTGGGCAATGAACGAAGCCCGCCAGCTGATGTAGCTCGTGATGAGACCTCCAATCAACGGGCCGGCCGCGGACCCAAGTCCGGCCGCGGCGCTCACCAGGCCGAACGCCTTGGCGCGCGATTCCAGATCGGCGAATGCGACCGTGAGGATGATGTAGATCGGCGGAATCATCAGCGCCGACCCGATCCCCTCCAGCAGGGAGTAGCCGACGATCAGCACACCGAGACTTTGCGCGAATGACGCCAGCAGGGCCCCGCCCCCGTAGATCACCAGACCCAGCATGAAGCAGCGCTTGCGGCCGAGGATGTCCGACAGCTTGCTGCCGGGGATCATCAGCGCGGCCATCGTCAAGGTAAAGAGGGTGATCGCCGTCTGCACGCCGTGGGTGGTGGTGCCCAGGTCCGCGGCGATGCTGGTAATCGCCACGTTCATGTTCGAGCCGGCGTAGCTCGCGATGAACTGGGTCAAGACCAGCGGGAAGACGAACGAAGAAATGACCGCGGCAGCGGTCCCTCGGCCGCGCAGGGATTCGCGGCTTTCGGCGGTGGCGGCCTGGCCTTCGGTCACCGCGGATGGAAGTGGGTTGCTGGGCATCTCGTGTGTACCTTTCCTGCCCCGTGGCTGTTTCGATCGGCGCCGGCGTTGGGGGTGGCGGTTTCCGGCGTCGATCCGCGCCGTCAATCGGTTCTTTCGGCCTCATCCCTCACGTGGAGCCGACCAGGACACTACGACGAGCGCCGACGAGAGGAGTAGCCGGTTGAGTCCCAATTCTCTTCACTATCCGATTCTACGGTACGGGTGGGAGATTGTAGCGTAACGGGTTCGTCCGCGCGTGGACGCGGGAGCTCTATGCCGAGCAGGGGCGACCGAGCCTGCGCCGATGGCCCCGCGGGCCACCCACGTCTTCCGGCGTGGCGCCAAAGGTGATGAACAGGACCTTAGAAAAATGGGCGGGGGACCAGGCCGCCGAGCGCCTGGGCACGAGAGGAAGAAACAAACCCGCCAGGGGAACGACTGTCAGCAGCTCAGGTGGCGGGTCCGGCTCGTGGGCGCCGAGGGAGAGGAGCTGGCGGGCGAGCGGAGCGCTGGGGCAAAGGCCGTGATGGCTCCGCTGCTTGCCACGTCTCGGACGTACCCCGAGCCGCTGATCAGGCGGCAACCCCTTCGTGGACGCCCGTTCCTACCGCGCTCGGGGTGACGCCGACGAACCGGAACCCGCCCTTGGCGAAGAGGGCAGCGTACTCGGCCGGGGTCCGCTCCTGGCCCATGGGACCAGACCAGCATGTTGAGGTCGGAGAACTTGGGGTCGGGGTCCTGATTGGGCCGACCAAGCTCGCGCTCGATGACCAGCAGCGCCGTTCCCTCGGCCATCGCCTGGCGGCAGGTCTGCAGGATCTGGACGCACGGGTCGTCCTCCCAGTCATGGAGGATTGCTTTGAGGATATAGGCGTCGCCCCCCGCCGGGACAGTCTCGAAGAAGCTCCCGCCGACGACCTGGCAGCGGTCCGCCACGCCCGCCGCCGCCAGGATCGGCCCCGCTCCGCTGACGACGTGCGGCTGGTCGAAGAGGACGCCGTGCGCCCCCGGGTATTTGGCGAGGATGGCGGCCAGGACTGCCCCGTTCCCCCCGCCGACGTCGACGAGGTGCCCGAAGCGGCCGAAGTCGTAGGTCTCCAGGACCGCGGACACCACCTGCCGCGACAGGGAGGTCATCGCGCGATCGAAGCTGGCGCTCAGCTCCGGGTGGCGGGCCCGGAAGCTCCAGGAGTCGATGCCGTGGACGTGGCGGAAGGCGTTCGCGCCGGTGCGCACGCTGTGCAGCAGGGCGCCCCACGCCTGCCACTGGTACGGCTCGCCGACGAAGGCCGCCCACCCGCCGACCGGCTCCGGCGCGTCGGAGCGCAGGCAGGCGCCGAGCTCGGCGAGGGCAAAGCGGCGATCCTCCTCCTCCCGAAAGACACCGACGCCGGCGAGGGCGCGCAACAGCCGATACAGCGCGCCGGGATGGGTCTCGGTGGCCGCGGCGAGGTCGTCGCTGGAGCGCGGGCCATCGGCCAGGAGGTCGGCGATGCCGAGCACGGCGGCGACGTGGAGGGCTTGCGTGACCTGGTAGCCGTTGACCAGGCGCCGCAGCGCCAGTGCCGGCCGCGGAGCATCGTGATCCATCGCCCGCCTCCTTCCTCATCCCCAGGCCAGCGGCCTCGTTAACAAGGGGGCGCAGTATACGCGGTGGGCACGCGGGACCAGGTGCTGCCACTGCCGAGGGCAAATATGTGTCAAGGATATTCTGACGGGGGGTGGACGCGGCGCGCGGAGAACTGGGTCGCCTGAGACGCCGCCAAGCAAATACGGGTCCCACTGGACCGGCGAGCGGCAGCGTCTCAGGTAGCGGAATTCGGCTCGTTGGCGCCGGGGAAGAGGAGTTGGCGGGCGATGGCGCCGGTGAGCTGCCGGCTGCGGAGGAACTCGTCGAAGTCGGCGCGGCGGACGCGCCAGCCGATGCGCGTGCCGAACTTGCTGGCTATGAGTTCGCCGGTGTGGATCCAGCCGCGGAGGGTCCGCTCGTGGGCGCCGATGTGGCCGGCGATGTCGGCGACGGTGCGGAGCAGGTCGTCGCGGTCGGTGCGGGGTGGTGAAGTCATGGGATCCTCCTCGCCAGAAGGCGATCACGGGCCGGAGTGCACGGTACGGCGGGTTCAAGTGGGTCGCAGCGGCCGGTGAGGTGGCCCCGGGTGGGCGCGGGTGTTGGCGAGTCCCAAGCGTTGGTGACGGCAGCAGCGCGGTTGCGTCGGTACGGATCTCGGCCGTGTGAGATGGTGCTCAGGACCACGGACGCGAGGCTTGATTGCCCCCAGAGGTCACGCGTCATGCCCGGATAGCCGAACCGCCGACTTCTTAAGGACACGCTAGCGCAATTATGAAGCGGCGGGCGCGGGACGTTGTTGCTGCGCAGACGGAAGTCCAGCCAACTCGTCGCACCTACGTCGCACCTCCAGTGCCGGGTGTTGCTTCGGCCGCCAGCCTTGCTAGGAGAGCCTGGTTACCACCCCCTGAATGCGCGGCACCGTCAGATACCGGTTGCAGCTGGTACCCTGAAGGCATGCCAGGGTTGCACAGAGTCCCGCCCATGGCGACACTTCCCTGAACCGCAGTCTAGAGCGATGAGGTGACAACACCGGACATCGACTTTGCCTGGTGCGGGTAGTGACCTCCTCGAATCGAGACATGGCGTCGTTGGTTGGCATCGGCAATGAGGAACGAGATGGCGCTCCGCATCGAAGACTACGCCATTGTCGGCGATACAGAGACGGTCGCCCTTGTAGGCAATAACGGCTCCATCGATTGGCTGTGCTTGCCTCGCTTCGATTCAGCGGCCTGTTTCGCCGCGCTCCTCGGTGATGAAAACAACGGCCGGTGGCTGATTGCTCCCGCCGTCGCCACGACGCGTGTCGATCGCCGTTACCGGCCAGGGACGTTGGTTCTGGAAACGGACTTCGAGACAGCAGAGGGTGCGGTGCGCGTCGTCGACTGTATGCCGCCCAGGGAAGGACGTCCCGATGTCATCCGCCTCGTCGAAGGGCTGCGCGGGCGCGTCCCGATGCGGCTGCAGCTGAACCCTCGGTTCGACTACGGGCAGCGCATTCCCCTCGTCAGCCAGGCGCCCGGCGGCGCCATCGCCGTGGCCGGACCGGAGGCGCTCTCCCTGCGCACCGCTGTCGATCTCGACGTCACGAACGGCTCGATCTCCTCTGAGTTCGCGGTCTCGGCAGGAGACCGGGTGTGGTTCCGCCTAGTCTGGTTTCCCTCGCACGAGGGGGAACCCGAGCCGGCCGACGCGGCCGCGGCGCTGTCCCGGACCGAGGCCTGGTGGCGAAGCTGGTCAGAACGTTGTTCGTATCAGGGGCCTCATCAAGCGACCGTCCTGCGGTCGCTCATGACGTTGAAGGCGCTTACCTATGCGCCCACCGGTGGCATTGTGGCGGCCGCCACGACCTCATTGCCCGAAGAGATCGGTGGGGTGCGGAACTGGGACTACCGCTACTGCTGGCTGCGAGATGGCGCGTTCACCATCGCGGCGCTCGCCCGGTTCGGCTATACGGATGAAGCGATGGCCATGGGGGCTTGGCTGCGGCGGGCGGTTGCCGGGGATCCGGCGCAAATGCAGATCATGTACGGCATCGGCGGCGAGGCGAGGTTGAGCGAATTCGAGCTTCCGTGGCTGTCCGGATACGAACGATCACGTCCGGTCAGGGTCGGCAATGCGGCCAGCGACCAGTTTCAGCTCGATGTCTACGGTGAGGTCATCGCCGGGGCGTACCGCGCGGCTGAGGCGGGCGTCCGGCCGCGGGAAGACGCCTCGCAATCGCCAGGCCTCAATCTCGACGCGATCATCGACACCGTCGCACGTCGCTGGCGCGAACCTGACGAGGGGATCTGGGAAGTCCGCGGCGAGCGTCAGCATTTTACGTACTCCAAGTTCTCGGCCTGGTACGCCGTCGACCGCGCGATCAAGCTCGTGGAATCGACTGGCCGGGAGTATCCCGTCGAGGGCTGGCGGCGGCTGAGGGAAGACATTCACGAGGATATCTGCCAGCACGGCTATGACACCGACCGGCAGTCGTTCGTCCAGTACTACGGCGGCAAGGCGCTCGACGCCAGTCTGCTGCTCATCCCGGGCAGCGGTTTCCTCGCCAATGATGATCCCCGCATCGTCGGTACGGTGGCGGCTATTGAGCGCGAACTCGCCTCAGGGCCGTTTGTTTCCCGCTATTCGACGGAAGAGGGGGTGGACGGCCTCGCAGGGCGCGAGGGCGCGTTCCTTATCTGTTCGTTTTGGCTCGTCAATGCGCTCGCCCATGTGGGACGCAGACAAGAGGCGCTGCGCAACCTCGATGCGCTGCTCGCCTTGCAAAACGACGTGGGCCTGTTGAGCGAAGAATACGACCCGGAGGCCAAGCGATTGCTGGGTAACTTCCCCCAGGCCTTCTCGCACATCGGCCTCCTGTCGTCGATTTTGGCGCTGCATGAAGGGTTCAAAGGTTTCAAGGAAGACTAGGGTGGGACCTGCCCCTCGATGCGCGCGCGCGGCGCTCCCGCCTCAAGCAGAGGACGGGGACAGCGCCTCTTCGAGCGCCTTTTGCTGCGCAGCAGGAGCGGCGGATCGCCGGTTTGAGCCAAACCGAGCCTGGCGATGGCCCGGTCGTAGCCGCGTGCGGCGAATGGGGTATTCGCGTGACGTCGTCATGGGTGCGCGATCGGACGCCGTCATATGAGCGTGGGCACGACGCACCGATGGCGCACGGAGAGTCGAGGACCTTCCCACGTGCGGGATTGCGCCTGAGGCGTCGCCCCGCTTCGCTCCGGCCTCGGTTCCAGCCTCGAACCGGTGCAGTAACTCGCGTGCTCCCGGTCGCCCTGGCCGGCAATACCGAGCTCTGGCGAGGCAAGACGCTGCGCGTTTGCATCGCAGCGCCGCTGTCGGCACTGGCGGCGGGAGCGAGCCACGTGGCAGAGCAGGCCTTCGACGACCGCTAGCGGACCGTGCTGCAAGAGGCGGCGCCGGCGCCGCCGCCGGAGCCGGTGGACGGGAAGAAACCGTGGCGCTGGTTGACGCACGTCGGGTAAGCGGCATGGCGCACCCTGAGACCGTGCGCTATCGGGCACGGACACGCACCAGTACAGCGACGGAGCCCAAGGCGGCGGTCAAGACCAGCGCTAGCGGCAGGGCCGCGCTTCGGGCCGCCATACCGACCCCGGTTCTGGGCATGCGGTTAGTGGCGCTGCCGTCGGCCTGATTCGCAGCCGCGGTGACGGTGACGGCTCCGATCATCTGGGGATGGATCGCGCAGTGGTAGGCGAACAAGCCCGCGTCGGGGAAGGGCAGGCTGAAGCTGGCTCCCGGTGCCAGCGGCCCGGAGTCGACGGATCCGTCGTCGGCCGTCACCGTGTGCGGGCCGGCCCCGGCGTTCGTCCAAGCCACCGTGTCCCCCGCCCCGACCAGGATGCTGCGCGGCTGGAAGGCGTTGTCGACGATGGCGACATCTGCTCTTCCCTGCGCCCGCGCCGCGAGCGGGTTGCCACCGCTCAGGGCCGTCAGGAAGATGAGCGCCGCCAACAGCCCCGCCGGCATCACCTGGGGAACGATGCGCCGGGTCATAATCCCTCTCCCGAAGATGTCGCTCTGGCAGCCACCACGCGCATCATCGCACGAGCAGGAGCCCCGTGCCACGGACGGCGATCACGCTCTGGCACTGCCGCGCGAAAACGGATACGGGCGGGGTGCCCGTCGATCGTTACAATCTCGGCGAAACGGTCGTTACCGGCGACACGTTCTTCAGATGGTGCGGATACAATGGCGACAGTTCCCAGTCAGGCTAAGGAAGGAGACACGATCGTGACGAGACGCGCACTCTGGGCAGGGATCCTGGCGCTGCTGATCCTGAGCGGCCCGGGCGCGGCGCAGGGATCTCTAGCGCGACCGGCGGCGCAGGTGGTGGGCAGCCTACCCGCAGTGGTCTGGACATTGACCGCGTTCCCGGGCGTCGGCGCGATCGCCCAACCGATCTACACCGTGCAGTTCCTGCCGGATGGCCTCGTGGACGTCCTCGCCGACTGCAATCGGGCAGGAGGCGTCTGGAGCGGCGGAAACGGCGCGCTGTCGATCACGGTGACCACGTCGACGCTGGCATACTGCCCGCCCGAATCGTTGTCGCAGGCGTACCTGCAAGCCCTCAACGGCGTGACTGGCTACACGCTGATGGGAACCACGCTTGTGCTGCACGGCGCGGCAGGAGACATGACCTTCACCATGTGAAGCCCGCGGCGCGGGGCTGCGCCGAACAGAACCGGGCCGAGCGAAGTCCGAATAGCCCCGGATAGCGTGATCCGGCGATCGCCGATTCTTGGCAGATTGCGCATGCGGGCCGGCATCGTCACCGTTTCACGACAGCGCGTTGCCAGTTTGCGCCCGATACGGGCAACCCTAGCCCACGCGCCCGCGCACGCGGTGATGGATCAAGTCTCCGCCGCCATGCCGCGTGGTATCCGGGACGTGGTCGCCGGGGGCGTCGCCCTTGCGGTCTGGTCCCGCTTCAGCCTCGACCTGTGGCGCCACTTCCTCAACTGCGCCACCGGCTGGCTGGACAACCGGGGCGACTGCCAGGTCGGCATGACCGTGCTCCACGACGGCGCGGTAGCGCTTATTTCTGGCCGGTCGAGTTCGCACTTGCCGACATGGCCGCAGACACGAGCCGGAGGCGCCGATGTGGCGCCTCCGGCTCGTCCTTTATCTGGGTGGCCGTCTTAGCTTACGGCACCGGGGTACCGGCCACCGGGGTGCCGGCCACCGGCGTGCCGGCGCGGGGGGGCACGATGCTGAACTGGACGATGTCGTCGATGAGCATAGCGTTCACCTGACGGGTCGAAGACGAGCAGCAACGTCTCTTGCCCGCGCGGTCGCAGCGCCGGCTCGTTGATGACGGCCAGGGCGACGATGCGCCCGTCGTCCAGCACGGCGACGTCGCTCACCGACAGGAGCCGGACGCGCTCCTCCTCGGCGCGCGGCGCCGGTGCCTCGGCCAGTCTCGCCTGCGCGTCCTGCGAGTTGCTCCTCGGCGACCAGCGCGCCGGCGAAGAACCGGGTCAAGGCGGCGTCGGTCATCAGCGCGGCGATGCGCAAATTGTCGTCGGCGTTGATGCAGGCCAGCCACTCGCGGGCGGTCGCCTCCGCCGCGGCCGCCGCCTCGTCATCGGCCGCGGTCCAGGGCGGGGCCGGCACGGGCGTGCGCTCCGCGGGAGCCGCCTGCCCGCCCTCCACCAGCCCGAGCAGGGCGAACACGTCGTCGGCGGTGCGCGGCGCGACCTGGCAGTCCTCCACGGGCACCCCGCGCTCCGCACGCGCCGGTCCCGCGCCTGGGGTGGCGTCCTGCGCGGCCGGGGTGGCGTCCTGGGCGGCCACGCCGGCGGCGATGAACGGCGCGGTGAGGGCGCCGAGGGCGAGGGCCAGGATCAGAATCGACAAGCGACGCATTGCGTGCTCCTTCCCTGCTGGGCTACGACCTGAATGCCATGCGCACGGCGCCACGGCGCGCGCGCGGGCGTGCCGGGGACCGCGCCGCGGGTCGCGGGGGCCGCCGTGGCGGCGACCCCGGTGCGCGCGACGCCCGGCGGCGCCACGGCCGCCGCGTCGCCCGCCCCGCGGCGCGGGGCCTACAAGCTAGCTGACGAACGCGGTGTTGTAGGAGCCGCCGGAGGCGTCGGCGATCGCCGTGCCGCCGGCGGCCGACACGCCGATCGACGTCGAATTGGCCACGTCCCCGCCGTCGACCCACACCGAACCGTAGGTGTCCCCGACCGCCACGGCGTTGCCGACGTTGCCGCCGCTGTTGATGTCGCCGATGCCGACCGCGCCGCCGCTGCTGCTGGCGGTGGCGTACCCGCCGCTGCCGGCCGTGGCGATGTCGTCCTGGGCCGCCAGCGGCCCGGTGCGCAGCCCCGCCAGCGCGGCGCCGAGCACCGCGGCCGGCGCCACGCGCCGCTGGGCCGCCTCCCCGATCCGTGGGGCGCCGCCGTCCCCCTGTCTCCCGTCCATACTGGCCCTCCTCTCACGCCATTCGGGGCTCGCCACCGCGGTTGCCCCCGGTCGCGCCCGGTCAAGTTTCGGCACGCTCCACACTATCACCTAGGAGGTCACCTGGGAAGCGGCTTAGAGTCATGATGGCCGAGCAGACACCAAGTGGTCAATCCGGCAAGCTCATGCGGCGATCGGGAGGTGGGCGATACCGGCGGGGCGGCGTTTGCGCCGGCCCTGGTGGGAGAGTCAGCAGATGCGCGCCCGGTTGCACAGCCGTGCCTCGGCTGCGCGCCTGTGCGCCAACTCCCGCCGCGCCTGCTCCTCCTCGGCCGCTATCGTGCACCGCCAATGGCTCGGACACCGGGCACCTCCTTCGTCACCGCCCCGTCTCCTGCCCTTTCCAGACACTTACCGGATGGACAAGCAAGTGGTTGTATCCGAGGGGCAAGATCGCGCATGCAGCTAGCGGGGGAACTCCTCCTGGTAAACCACCTCGCCCATGCGCGCGAATCGTGACCAGTCGAATGGAACCCCCGCTGAAATGTCATCGCCCAACGTGAAGTGGCCGTTCTCGGTTACGAGTGGTATTTCGGTGACGTCTTTGACGAAGTAGGCGCCGCCGGGGGAGAAGTGGTCGCCGGGGAGGCCGATTTCCGGCAGGCCGTTGAAGTTGAGGTTCATGGCCTTGCCCCAGGCGGAGTCGAGCATGCCGCCGATCCAGGTGGGGATGCCCTGGTCGTGGCAGTAGCAGGCGATCTCGATGGCCTCGGCGAACCCGGACACTCGAGGCGGTTTGATGTTGATGATGAGGCGGTCGAGTGCGCCGTTTTGCTCCCAGAGCATCGCCGCAGCTTGGGCATCGCGTAGGGAGTGCACGCTCTCGTCGAGGCAGATCGGCGTCTTCAGTTCTTTGGCGATCTGGCTGTGCAGGACGAAGTCGTCTTCGAAGAGGGGCTGCTCGATCAGGAGGAGGTCGAGGTCGTCGAGCGCCTGTAAGCGCGTCCAGTTTTCCATGGTGTACGCGGAATTGGCATCGACCTGGAGCATAATGTCCGGGTAGCGCGTGCGCAGGGTACGGGCTACTTCGTCATCGAACCCCGGCCAGATTTTTACCTTGAGCCTGCGGTAGCCGAGAGCGACTGCCCGCTCGGCGAGGTCGAGGATCTCGGGAAGCGTTTTTCCGCCGATGCTGACGCCGACGGGAAACGTGCGCCGCTCGCCGCCCCACAACTTCCAGAGCGGTACATCCGCGCGCTGAGCGAGGATGTCCCACATGGCGGCTTCGACGCCGCTCTTGGCAAAGACTGCGCCCTTGATCCAGGCGTAGCTTTGCCGCAGAGCCGATTCGATGTCGCCGATGGCGCCGGATTCTTGTTGGTGGCGCGCCACGCTCGGCAGTATGAACGATTGCAGCGAGGTGATGACGGCGGGGGTATCAACCTCGGCTTTGTACGCGGGGTCGAGCAGAGTGGGGATTTCGCCGACCCCGCGCAGACCGTCGCTCGTTTCGATGACGACAAAGGGGCGGTCGAGCGTTTCATACGTGCCAAAGGAGGTGGTGAATGGCGCGCGGAGCCGGAGTGGCACGCGATGGACCAAAATCCGGGCGATAGACACCGGTTACGCTCCCATTCCCTTACCCCGCGCCGCCGCGGCGGCGCAGCACGTACCAATTCTCACGCTCGGCCGGCTGCTGGCTCTCGGTGGCGAAGGCGACGACATCGTAGGCACCTGGGCGCATGTTTACCGCCGTATCCACGGGCGACCCGGGCACCCGGTTTCCGACCCGGGCCGCCTTGATGGTCATGAATGGCGAGAGCGCAGCCCGCATCTCCGTGCGCCAGCGGTTGGCGTGTTCGGCGTCGACGGTCATCAGTTCGTCGACGTCGGCGGGGATGCGGTAGCGCGCTTCGGCTGGGTGCGGAGCGGGAGAGATCGTCCGCGGTGTGCGGAGTGATTTCCGGCATCGCGCGCACGGCAGAGGGGTCAGGGCCAAGGTAACGGCCGGTGCGCACGTCTTCGATCCTTCCGTGCGTCGTCGCCGAGACGAGATCCCAGAAGACCGTAAAGCGGTCGCTCGGCACGTCGCCGTAGAGATCGCTGTGGAGCACGCCATACTTGTCGAGCGTCAGCTCGCGCACGGTCGCGCCCAGCTTTTCGAGATTGAGGCGAGCGTTCGCTCCTCGCATCGGGTCGAAGGTCCAGACCGCGGAGCGGTGGCCGGCGCGAAGGGCCTCGTAGCCCTGGAGCAGCTTGAGGTGCCAACCGAGGTCGCGGGTGCCGCGCTGCTCTTCGCGCACGCCGAGCATGTGGGAGACGAGCGTGCCGGAGCTGCCACCCGCGGCAATCGAGAACCCGAGCCAGCCGTCCGCGTTGAATCCAGCGTCCTCGCGGTAGGCAACCAGCACCGATCCTCCCGTGTCTGGGAGGATGGCCAGGATATTGACCGGGACCAGCTCGACGGGCGGCATGCCCCAGACGCGCGCCTGAAGCTGGACAACCAGCGTGAGGGCGTCGAGCGGTTCTCGCGTACCGTCAACTATGTCGTACGTGATGCACTGTGCGTGCTGCCAGCCGAGCGGCGCAAAAACCACCTCGCCGAGGCCGGGGAACGATTTGAGCCAGCCATCTCGGTGGCGGCGCATCCCGAATCGCTCGGGATGGAGCGCGGCCACGGCGAGTTCC
This sequence comes from uncultured Chloroflexia bacterium, assembly GCA_963762985.1. GTDB lineage: Bacteria > Chloroflexota > Chloroflexia > Thermomicrobiales > UBA6265 > JACCXM01. The sequence goes on along the minus strand of CAVXMK010000010.1, from coordinate 495,059 downwards.
ATGTCGGCGCGTTCGCGGGTGTCTCGGGCCCGGTCGGGGGCGATGGTGTCGTGCGGCATATCGCGGGCATTTTAGCAGCGGACCGGCGCTGTCGAGACGGGTCGAAGCGGGCATTGACGGTCTCAGTCCCCCGGCCTATGCTCCGGGTCGTTGTTTCGATTAGCCGGCAAGGCGAACTCTGCCTGGATCTCCGGCTTGGACCCGGCGCGGCGCCGCACGGCCGCGCGACCATGGAGAAATACCCACCGTGAACGGCGCGGACATCCGACTCGGCCAGTTGTTCGACCGTGAAAGCGGCCGATCGTTTATCGCGGCGTTCGACCATGGGGTCACGCTGGGGCCCAAACCGGGTTCGGAAAACGTGCTCGAGAATTTGCGGCGAATCGTCGACGGCAACCCTGACGGCATTCTGATTTCGCCCGGCGTCATGAAGATCGGTGGCGGTCTCTTTGCCTTCCGCGGGGCGCCGATGCCGATTGTGCGCGCCGACTGGATCTACAACGCCGAGGTGTTCCCGGGGCTTCCGGCGCCGCTCCAAGATCCGCGCCAGGGGGAGCACTACGAGGTCATCTGCTCGCCGGAGGACGCGCTGGCCATGGGCGCGGGCGCGATCACGATGTTTCTCATCGTCGGCACGAACGACGGCGCGACCTTTTCGGACAACGCCCGCCAGGTTGCGGCCAATATCCAGGCCGCGCGCCGGGTCGGCATGCCGGTGATCGTGGAGTCGGTGCTGTGGGGTGGGCGCATGGAAGACAAGCGCGATCCCGAGCTGCTGGCGTTCGGGGCGCGGGTTGCGGCCGAGTTCGGCGCCGACGCCATCAAGACCGCCTACACCGGCGATCCGGAAACGATGCGCCAGGTTGTCGAAGGCTGCCCGGTTCCCGTTCTGGTCCTCGGCGGTGTTCGCTCCTCGGATCCCGCCGTCGTGCTGGAGGCCACCCGCGGCGCGCTGGACGCGGGGGCCAAGGGTGTCGTGTACGGGCGCAACGTCTGGCAGGCGGACGATCCGGTGGCGATGTGCGGCTCCCTGCGGGACGTGATTCACGCGTGGGCCGCCGTTCCGGTCTGACCGGTTCCGGGGGCGCGGCGGCACGAGCGCGAGGTCGGCTTCGCCAGTCAAGGGGAACCATCGGGTGACGCTTCTGCTCGGGCTGGACGTCGGCACGACGAGCGTCAAGGCTGTCGTCTATCGTACGGATGGGATCGCGGTCGGGTCCGCGTCGCTGCCGACCCCGACGCACGTTCCGCGGCCGGGTTGGGCCTATTTCCGTCCCGAGGAGCTGTGGCAAACCGCCGTCGCGGCGATCCGGCGCGCCATCGCCGACGTGCCAGACCCGTCGCGGATCGCTTCGGTGGCGGTCGCTTCCATGGGAGAATCGGGTCTGCTCCTCGACGACGCGGGTATGGCCACAACCGACAGCATCGCCTGGTACGACAACCGTACGCGGCCGCAGGCGAGATGGCTGGCCAAGCACATCGGCAAGGACGAGCTTTTTGCCCGCTCCGGTCTGTCGCTGCAGCCGATCTTTTCGCTGAACAAGCTGCTGTGGCACCGGGAACACCAACCGGATGCCTGGCGCCGCTCTGTCCACTGGCTGATGATCGCCGACTACATTGCCTTTCGGCTTTGTGGCGTGGGCGCGACTGACCTGTCGCTGGCCTCGCGCACGCTGATGCTCGACCTGCGCGGCAAGCGGTGGCACGAGCGCACACTGGCCCAGGCGGGGATTGCCCCCGAGATGCTCGCGCCGCTCGTGCCCGGAGGCACGGCGTTGGACCGCGTCAGTCCTGGCGCGGCGGAGGAAACCGGTCTCCCGCGAACTGCGCTCGTCTCCGCCGGGGGGCACGACCACGTCTGTGGCGCGTTGGCCGCGGGGGTCACGCGGTCGGGGCAGATGCTGAACTCGCTGGGTACGGCCGAGGCACTGTTTCTGCCCATCGCCGAACCGCTGACCGATCCACGGGCGGGGCGACAGGGATACACGCAGGGTGCGCACGTGGTCGGCGGCGGGTACTACGCCTTCGCTGGACAATACACGTCCGGCGCAAGCATCGACTGGTTGCGCAAGCTCCTCGGGACCGGGGACGATGTGGTCCTGCACGAGGCCCTTATTGCCGGCGCGGACCATGTTCCGGCCGGCAGCCTGGGCGTGGTCTTCCTCCCGCACCTGCGGTTGGCTAACCCTCCGTATGACGACCCCCGGTCGCGCGGCGCGCTCATCGGTCTCACCGCCGATGCCGGGCGCGATGTGGTGACGCGTGCGGTCTTCGAAGGATTGGCCATGGAGAGCCGGAGCACGTTCGAGCCGTTGCTCGCGTATTCCCAGGTCGTGCCGCCGGAGTTGGTCGTGGCGATCGGGGGCAGCACGCGCAATAAGCTGCTGATGCGCATCAAGGCGTCGGTGACCGATCTGAAGCATCATATCGTCGCCGCGGAGGAGGCGACCGCGCTCGGCGCGGCGCTGCTGGGAGGGCTTGGCGCGGGCGTGTATCGCGATGTCGACGATGCCGCTGCCTCGATGCGGTATGGACGGGATGCCGTCCTGCCGGATTCGGACGATGCTGCGGTTTACAACACTATTTTCGAGACGGTGTACCGGCGCTTCTATCCTGCGGTCGCGCCATTGAGCCAGGCGATCAGCGATCTCCAGGCCGGGCCTGCCAGCAGCTCCGAAAGCAATGGTTAGGGTAGCCACGGTGACGCCCGAGGTCTTTCTCGGGATCGATCTCGGAACGTCGTCGGTGAAGGCGCTCGTGGTCGCCGCCGATGGCGCCGTGCGGGGCATGGGCAGCGCCGAGTATCCGACCATGCGACCGCACCCTGGCTGGGCGGAACAGGATCCCGACGCCTGGTGGGAAGCCACAGCCGCGGCGGTGCAGCAGGCCGTTGGCTGGCTGGGCGCCGGTGCTCCCATCGCAGGCGTTGGCGTGGCGGGTCAGATGCACGGAACTGTCTTTCTGGGCGAGAACGACGCACCGCTGACCCCGGCTGTCATCTGGGCCGATCAACGGTCGTCGCGGCAGGCGGCCGAGATCACCGCCAAGCTCGGGGCGGAGCGGCTGATCGGGATTGCCGGTAGTCCGCTCGTCACCGGGTTCATGGCGGCGACGGCTGCCTGGATGCAGGAGGAGCGGTCGTCGATCTGGTGGCGGACGAAACGGCTCCTCTCGCCGAAAGACGAGCTGCGGCGGCGCATCACGGAAACGGTGGCGACCGACCCCGGGGATGGTTCCGGGACCCTCCTGCTCGACGCTCGCTGGCGCAACTGGTCGCCTGACCTCCTCGACGCGGCCGAGGTTTCGAGCATCCTGCTTCCCCCGGTGAAACAGTCGAATGTCGTGGCGGGAGAGGTGAGCGAGACCGCGGCGGAAGCGCTTGGGATCAGCGCCGGGATTCCGGTGGTTACCGGGACCGGCGATGCACCGAGCACCCTGTTCGGCGCGGGAATCGTCGATCCGGAGACGATGCTCCTCTCGCTCAGCACCGGCGGGCAGGTGATGGTTCCGGACCGGAGTTTTCGTCCCGACCCGGCTGGCCACACGCATGCGTATTGCTCGGCCCTGGAACCGACATCGGTGCATCCGGGGTGGTACCAGATGGGGGCCACGCTGGCCGCGGGCATGGCGTTGCGCTGGTTACGCGACGAGATGCTGCAGATCCCGGCCGCCGGGGCGTACGAGCGCATGACGGGGTGGGCCGAGATGTCGCCGGTTGGCGCTCGCGGGTTGCTGTTCCTGCCGTACCTCGTCGGGGAGCGGTCGCCGCACATGGATCCCCGCGCCCGCGGCGCGTTCTTGGGCCTGGCGGCGCATCACGATCATGGGGATATCGTGCGGGCGGTCATGGAGGGGGTAACGTTCGCCTGCCTTGACGCGTACGCGGCGCTGCGCGAGGTGGGCGCCGAACCGGAGCGAATCGTCATGGCGGGCGGCGGCAGCCGCAGCCCGTTCTGGCGGCAGATGGTTGCCGATGTGTTCGGTCTGCCGGTGTATGGGCTGGCGACGACCGATCAGGCGGCGGTGGGCGCCGCGCTCCTGGCGTATAGCGGTATCCGCGACGTCGACTCGGCCGAGACGGCCGAGCAGTGGGCGCGGTACGGCTCGCCAGTAGACCCCAATCCTAGCAGGCACTCCGTGTACCAGGAGGTCTACAAGCTCTATCGGGAGGCATACGATCCGATCATTGGCGTCAGTCACCGGCTGGGGGATTGGTACGCTGCCAGCACCGGTCCTCGAATCGTGCCGCGGCCGATTCGAAAGCGGGAGTGAGAGTCCGGATCGACTCGTCGCCGCGGCCACCCCTCACCCCGACCGCCCAGAGGGCACCCAGCCTCGTGCGCGGGGAGAAGGAATGTGACGTGGTGCCGGCGACCGACCCTCACCCCAACCCCTCTCCCATTGCGATGGGAGAGGGGCTCGTGACCCCGAAATCGTGCTTCATCCGGGAATACCTCCCCTTGTCAGATTGCGATGGGAGAGGGGCTTTCGCTGCCGAAACGGGCCGCTTCCAGGCGTTACCTCCGCCTGTCAGCCCGTGCGCGGGGAGAGGGGCAGCTCCGAGCGCCCAATGCCTCTCGCTGTCGAAGTGCGATGGGCGTGGAGGACTTTGCACGAGTGGTGACCGGGACCGCGGCGTTAGCGACACTGCACCTGTGCTTGTGATATCGCCTTCATCTCCTCGATCAAATGGCGGCGCTCGTCTAGCCGGAATGCTTTGCGATGCTCGGGTCTTGGCTCGATCCGCGCGACTACCTCCGGTCTCCACCGCGCCACGACTTCGTCGATAGCATCGCCGTGAGCGATGGCCATTGCTTGAAGAGCGGCGCCGCGCGCGGCGTGCTCTCCGACGCCGCGTACGATGACCGGAAGACCGGTGGCGTCGGCGATGGCCTGACGCCACGCGGGGTGTTGGCTGCCGCCGCCGACGAGTGTCACGTCCGGAGCCGCAATGCCGACGGTCGCCAGCACATCCACGGCGTAAGCGAGGCCAGCGGCGACCCCATCCAGCGCGGCGCGAACCACCAGATCGGGTGTCGCGGTTTCGGCGGTCAGACCGGTCAACGAGCCAGTCGCCTCGGGCAGATTCGGGGTGCGCTCACCGGCGAGGTATGGCATCAGCAGCACGCCGTTGGCGCCAGGAGGCGTGTGTGCCGCGCGATCCAGCGCCTCGTGGCGAGCGAGTCCGACCATGGCAGCGACCGTATCGACGACGCGGGTGCAGTTGAGCATGCAGACCAGGGGCAGGAAGCGACCGGTGGCGTCCGCAAATCCTTCGATTTCACCGGATTCGTCCGCTGTTGGATGCGACGACACGGCGAATGCGGTGCCGCTGGTGCCCAGACTGATGACGAGCTCACCGGGCGCGGCGCCGACCCCGAGCGCGGCGGCCATGTTATCTCCGGTACCGGGGCCAACGAAGATGCCAGGTTCCAGGCCGAGGGCCCGCGCGGCCTCGGGGAGCAGGGTTCCCGCGGTCTCCACGGGGCCGCGGACTTCCGGAAGCCGCAGGCGCCGGGCGTGGTCTTTGCCGATCGCCAGCGCCAGCAGATCGCGCCGATCGCGACCGTCGCGCGGCGACCACCAGCCGGATCCGGAGGCTTCGCCCCGGTCGGTGACCAGGTTGCCAGTAAGCCGGAAGTTCAGCCAGTCGTGCGGCAGGCAGACGGCGTCGGTTCGGGCCAGGTCTTGCGGTGCTGTGCGGGCGAGGTGCGCGAGTTTGGCGATGGTGAAGGAGGCTACCAGCCGGGAACCGATCTCGGCCGCGAAGTCGGCTTTGCCATTGAGACGATCGGCGTCAGGGGCGGCTGCCACGTTGTTCCAGAGTGGTGCGGGGCGAACGACTTTGCCCGCGGCGTCGAGGGTGACCATGCCATGTTGCTGACCGCCGACGCTGATGACCTCTACGCGCATGCCGGGATCGACCGCGGCTCTCGTGGCCATGACGAGGGCATCCCACCACTCGGTGGGATGCTGGATGTCGTGGCCGCTGTGCGGAGCGCGACCCTCGCCCACGACCTCGCCGGACTCGACGTCGACGGCGATGACTTTGGTCGATTGCGTGCTCGAGTCCACCCCCAGAACGACCGATCGCGGCATCTGCTCCTCCGCCATTCGCGACGCGCAATGCTGGTGTCATAGTGAAGCCTCTCGGCTCCAGGTCGCACCATTTTGAGAGGTCCGGGATGCTTCGGCTCCGCCTACATCATGACACATCCTTCGTCAGGCCATGTTTTGACGGGCGCCCCTCGTCGCAAAGGCAGCGATGGGAACCAATCCAACGAGAGCGATCCCTCCGGCCAACAGGAACGTCTCGCGCACCACCTGGAGACTGGTGGGGAGCACGATCTCGTACAGAAGGATGGTCTGTCGCGCCAGAAACTCGGCCGTCGTTTCGCCTGGCAACTGCTTGATCTGCTCCATATTGCCGACGAGACCTTGCAGGCGGCGCACGGCGATGGCGGTCAGCGCTGAAATCCCGATGGTCATCCCTAGTAGCCGAAAAACCAGGGTCATCGCGGCCGCGACACCTCGATCGGCCTCGGGTGCGGCCTCGATCGCGGTAGCGCCGATCGGTGCGAACACGAGGCCGAATCCCGCGCCGGCCACGATCAGCCCTGGAACCATGCCGGCCAACGCTTCTCCGCGCAGGCCGAGCCACAAGGCGCCGTATCCGACGGCGACCAGGACCAGACCGAGCGAGGCCGTTAGCCGAAATCCGAGCCGATGCGATACACGACCACCCGCGAACGACAGCGCGGCGATCAGCAAGGTGAACGGCGCCAGCATTAGCGCCGAGATGCGGCTCACCGCCTCGGACTCCACCAGCAGCGAAGTCACGACGGGGACGTCCACCATGGCGACGATGAGCGAGGCGCCGACCAGAAAATTCGCCGCAATGGCCGCCGTGAACTGGCGGTTGCGAAACAAACGCACCGGGAGGAGGGGCCACGGAGCGCGGAACTGCCGCCAGATGGCCGCCGTGCCAAGGATAGCCGACAGGACCACCAACGGCACGACAAGATCGGCGAACGGATTCCGTGAACCGCCCAGAGCCCGCGCCCCGCCGGTTGGCGCACCGAGTTCGCCCCCCGCGGAAAGTCCGAGGTTCAATGAGAGGAGCGCTCCGGCCAGCAGCAGGGCGCCGGGAATGTCCAACTGGCGAACCCACTCCCGATCCGTTGGCTGTTTGGCGGCGCCCACGCGACCGATGACGACCGCCGCGAGGATAGCGAGTGGAATGTTGACGATGAATACCCATCGCCACGGTTCCTCCCCCGGGCCAAGCTCGACCAGGAGCGCTCCCCAAAGCGGCCCCATGACCCAACCGAGCGTATCGATGGCGCCGACGAGACCTAGCGCCGCAGCGCGGCGTCCCGGTGGCAACACGTCCCCGACCAAAGCCATCGTCACTGGCAATAGCGCGCCGCCGCCGGCGCCCTGGATCGCGCGACCGGCCACCATGACGGCCAGGTCGCCCGCGACGGCGCAGATCGCCGAGCCAAGGACGAAGAGGACCAGCGACCCCTGAAAGGCCAGAGTCCGTCCCAGGAGGTCCGAGATGCGCCCCACGACGGGAATGGCGACGATGTAAGCGAGGAGGTAGCTGTTGACGATCCAGACGTAGCGGTCGACGTCGGCGGCGTTGATGCGCAGGTCAGTGACCATACCGGGCAGGATCGTGGCAATGACGGTGAGATCGAGCGCGCCGAGGAAGACCGCGAGTAGTGCGGCGCTCAACGCGCGGCGAGAGGACGCGGTCATGGTTGCCCTGGATTACGCCGCTTCGGGCGGCGGCTCGATGGTGATGTCTTCACCATGATGCGAAAGGTCGAGCGTCCAGACGGCCGGGTTGGGACGTTCTTCACCGGGCGGCTCAGACAGTTGTGCCCGGAGCAGATCGTACGTGGCCAGATCGATCCAGAGGTCGACGGTCACCGGGGATCCGGTGATGGTGTAGTAGGTGAAGGGGCCGACGGTCTCCTCGTCGACGGTCGCTCGCAGGTGGGCGGTTGGGCGCCCGGCGATGTCCTCGTCTGCCAACCGCTCCACGTCCTGCACCCTGCCCATGACCGGGCCGATGCCGTCTTGCGTCGAAAAGAGCACATCCGGTTGGTACGCGAACTCCAGCGGAGCCCGGCCCCATTCGCCGGTAAGGATGTTCGTGGTCCAGGACTCCTCGCCGATGGTGATCAATTGCAGTGTGATGGCGCGGTCCATGATTTCCGCCTGAAAGGTGGTGCGGACCCGGTCTGGACGCCGCAGGTCCCCTTCGGCGCCGAGGACGCGTATCGTGCGCGCCGTGTCAATAAATGTCTGGCCCTCGACATCCAGGACAAAATGGACGGTCGGGGTCTCGGCCAGGCGGCGGCTCGCCAGCTCGAGCAGCGCCTTGGCCGTGGGCGTTGGCACTGGCGTTGCGCTGGGCGCGTCTTCCTGACCCGGACCGCACCCAACGGCCGCCACGGTGCACACGGCGCCAACGAGCATCAGAAATCGGCGTCGGGGCAGCGGCAACAGGTCTCCTCGGCGGCTTCGATTGGCGGCGCGTTCAAGCCCAGGGCGGCCGTGGCCCGAGTCTAGCACCGGAGATTCGCAACTCGATGGACGAGCGGCGGAGGCGACGGAAGGGCGTGCTACCATCGGGCCGAGTTGCGTGACCAGGAGGGAACCAGGGCACCGTGATTGTGGCGCAAAAGGCAATTGACACACCGGCCGAGACGCTGGAGCTCGCCGTCGCCGCAGTGACCGACGCGGCTGGCCGCGAGGAAAACCAGGACATCGCCGCCGCGCTGGTGCTTGGCAGCGGAGCGGGTGATGCCAACGCTCAGGATTTCCTGCTGGTGGTCGCCGACGGCATGGGAGGTCATCCCGCCGGAGACGTGGCCAGCCGTATTGCACTCGATACGCTGACGGACGCCTTCCCGGCGCTGCCGAACGGCGACCTGGGTCAGGCGCTGACGCAGGCGTATCGCCAGGCGAACGACGCCATCTTCGCCGCGGGCGAGGCCGAACCGACCCACGCCGGCATGGGCACGACCCTGACCTCGGCACTGCTGCATGGCAAGTACGCGACGGTCGCGCACGTCGGGGACAGCCGGGCCTATCTGCTGCGCGGAGACGGCATCACCCAGGTCACTCGCGATCACACGGTCGTCTCCGACGAGGTGGCGCAGGGTCGCCTCAGCGCTGACGCCGCCAGGATCGATCCCCGCCGCAACATGCTGACCCACGCCATCGGTACGAACGCGAGGCTCGACCGGAGTTTGCCGAGTATCTTCGAGTTGACGCTCCTGCCTGACGATCGGCTGATGCTGTGCAGCGACGGGTTGTACGAGGTTCTCGACGATCCCGATTTGCGACGCGCGTTGAGCGGGCAGGAACCCGGGGCCGCCGCACAGATGCTGGTGGCGCTCGCCAAGGAGCGCGGCACTCGCGACAATGCCAGTGCCGTCGTCGCCGCGGCGATTCCGACGCGGATTCCGGTCGCCGGTGCCGTGCCGAGCCCGGAGGCGCGCACGGGCGGGGTTCCCGGTATCGCCATCGCCGCGGTGGTGGCGGTCCTGCTCATCATCCTCCTCGTCCTTGCCCTCTTTGTCCTGGGCACACCACGGTAACGTGATGGCGGGCTCCGTGCCGCCAGTGATTATCGAGCCGCCGGTGGTTATCGACGCGCACACGCACGCCTTCCCGCCAGAGTGGGTGGCCGACCGTGTCAACCATTGCCAGCGCGATCGCTGGTTCGGTGAGCTGTACGAGGCGCCATCGGCGCGGATGAGCGATGCGGGCAATCTGATTTTGGCCATGGACGAGGCCGGGGTGGCGCAAGCTGTGGCCTGCGGCTGGCCGTGGGCGGACCCGGGCCTCTGCCGCGAGCACAACGACTATCTGGCCGAGGTCTCACGGGCAAGTCAGGGACGGTTGGCCTGGCTCGGGTGCGTCGGCCCGGCGTTCCCGGGTGCCGGGGCCGAAACGGAGCGCTGCCTAGCATTGGGCGCCTCCGGGATCGGCGAGTTGAACGCGGACGCGCAGGGATTCGATGTTGCTGCTCCCGGCGCTCTTGCGGATGTCGCCGCGATCCTGACCGCGGCGGGTCTTCCATTGCTCCTGCATGCCTCCGAACCGGTTGGTCACCGGTATCCGGGGAAGGGCACGGCGACACCGGATCGCCTCGTCTCGTTTCTCGAGATGCAGCCGGCGCTCTCCGTGGTGCTGGCGCATTGGGGCGGCGGTCTCCCGTTTTACGAGTTGATGCCCGAGGTCGGCGCGCTGTGCGGCAACGTGGTCTATGATACTGCCGCTTCCTCATACCTGTATGGGCCGAGCATCTTCCGCACGGTTCTCGATATCGTCGGCGCCGACCGCGTCCTGTGGGGCAGCGATCACCCGGTGCTTGGCATGGGCAGATTTCTGCGGCGAACCCATCGGCTGGCGGGACTCCTCCCCGAAGAGGTCGAGCGCGTGATGGGAGGCAACGCGAGCCGCGTTTACCGGTTGGGTGATACTGGCACTGGTTTTGGATTGATGGGGACGCGTGGATGATTGCTGGACTCAAGGGGCGCATCGAACGCAAGTTGCCAGATGCGGCGCTGGTGGATGTCGGCGGGGTGATTTACCGCGTCAACACTTCGCTGGCCACCCTCGAGGACATCGGGGACGCCGGGGAGGATGTCCGGCTCTTCACCTTGCTCTACGTCCGCGAGGATCAGCTCACGCTCTACGGTTTTGCGTCACCAGACGAATTGCGCCTGTTTGAAACGCTGATCGGCGTTTCCGGCGTTGGACCAAAGCTGGCGCTCTCGATTCTCTCCCGCGTGCGCCCCGAGGCGCTCGAATTGGCGATCAACGGTGAGAACGCCGAACTTCTGGCGACGGTCCCCGGTGTGGGCCGCAAGACGGCCGGGCGCCTGATCCTCGAGCTGCGCGGCAAGATCGTCCCTTCCAGCGGGGGGCCGCCGAGCGTGCCTTCCCGCGAGGACGCCGAGGTGGTCGAAGCGCTGCGGGCGTTGGGTTACACGACCGCGGAGGCGCACGGGGCGCTGGTGCGGGTGCCGCGCGATCCGGAACTTACGGTGGAGGATCGGGTCGTGGCGGCGTTGCGGGAATTGGCGGAGACGTAGTTGGAGCGCCGGGGAAGTCTGCCGCGATCCGTAGGGGCGATGCTTGCTTCGCCCGGTGGCCCGGAGGGCCACAACCCGGGGTTACCGGGTGCATGTTGTCGGCCTGCGGCCGACGGGGCGCTGCTTGCTGCGCCCCTACACCCAAGCTGACGTCCGAATCTCCGCTCAGTCCCGATCCAGCCGCTCCAGTCGTCGCTCGATGGCCCGCGCGTGCCCGGTGAGACCCTCTGCCCTAGCCAGAGCTGAGGTCGCTGGGCCGAGGCGGCGCACGGCGTGCCGATTGGCGGCGATGACGCTGATGACCTTGGTGAACTCGGCGACGTTGATGGGGGAGGAGAAGCGGGCCGTTCCCCCGGTGGGCATGACGTGGCTGGGGCCGGCGGTGTAATCGCCGAGTGCTTCCGGGCTGTCCTCGCCCACGAAGATGCCGCCGGCGTGGCGCACCAGGGGCACGTACGACCAGGGATCGTGCAGGAGCAGGCAGAGGTGTTCCGGGGCATAGCGGTTCGCCAGGTCGATGGCCGTTTCAACGTCGGGAGCGAGCACCACCAAACCGTTGGCGGACAGGGACTGCCCGGCAATGTCGGCGCGTTCCAGGGTGGCGAGTTGGCGCGGTAACTCTTCAAGCACCGCGTCGGCCAGCGCCGGGCTAGTGGTGATCAAGATGGCGCTGGCCATCGGGTCGTGCTCGGCCTGGGCCAGCAGATCGGCGGCGACCAGTTCCGGATCGGCCGAGGAGTCGGCGACGAGGAGGGTTTCGGTAGGGCCAGGGAGCTGGTCGATGTCGACGATGCCGAACACCCGCTGCTTGGCGAGGACGACGAAGATGTTGCCGGGGCCGTAGATCTTGTCGACGTGGGGCACACTTTCGGTGCCGAAGGCCATCGCCGCGATCGCCTGAGCGCCGCCGATGCGGAAGACGCGATCGACGCCCGCGACCTCGGCAGCGGCCAGCACCAGCGGCGACACTTCACCGTCGTGTCCGCCTGGCGTGCAGACGATGATCTCCGGCACCCCGGCGACCCGCGCCGGGATGGCAGTCATCAGCAAGGAGGAGGGATAGACCGCGGTCCCACCCGGAGCGTACACCCCGACGCGGTCGAGCGGGCGCAGAATCTGCCCCAGCGCACCCTCGTCGCTGTAGTCGACCCAGGACGTGCGCAGTTGCTTGCGGTGGAACGCGACGATCTGCTCCGCGGCAAGCCGCAGCGCGTCCTGGAGTTCGGGACCGAGTCCGGCGAGAGCCTTTTCCCACGCAGAACGTGGCACCTCGAAGTGGCCGTCCGTTTTGCCATCGAGTGCGGCGGAATAGCGCAGAACGGCGGCGTCGCCTTCCTCCCGGACATCAGTCAGGATGCGGTCGACCACCTGTTCGGCGGTCAGGTCGGCGCCGAATACGCGGCGGATGCCTTCTCGCATCCGCGGTGAGAGGTCGGTCTCCTCGAAGCCACGGCGGCGCGTGAGTTTCGCGGTGGGCTTCCTCGGGGTCGCGGATGAGCCGGGGCATCGCCGCGGTTTCGGACTGCATGGTCATGGCTGTGCCCTCGATTCTAGGTGCGGAGTTCGCCCTGCACGCGCTGGCGCAGCGTACGCGCGATGCGGTCGCGAACCTTGCCCAACTCGGCGTCGGTCAAGGCCCGGTCCGGCGCGGTGAAGGTGACGCGATAGGCGAGACTCTTGCGGTTCTCACCGATCTGCGGGCCGCGGTAGATGTCGAACAGCGCAACCCCCGTGGCCAGCGGCCCCGCCCCCGCCAGCAGAGCCGCTTCGACGTCCCCGGCAGGGGTTTCTTCGGCAACGACAATCGCGAAATCCTGTTCGACTGGCAGAAAGCGCGGCGCCGAGACGTCGTGTGGCACCGGGTTGGCGATGGCCTGGAGCGCGTCCAGATCGACCTCGGCCACGACCACGCGCGGAACGTCGATCCCGACTGCTTCGGCGCGGTCTGGCCGCAGTTCTCCCAGGATGCCGATTTGTCGCTCGTCGACGAAGAGCCCAACGGCCCGGCCTGGATGAAGCGCTGGCGATTCGATCCGCTGGAATGAGGCCCTGATTACGCCAAGTCGTTGCAGCAATGCCTCGACCGTCCCCTTCAGGTCGAAAAAGTCGAGCGGGCTCTGGTCTTCTCCGGTGAACCGGCCAAGGGGCGCACGCTCACCGGCTAGCACGACGGCCAAGACGTTGACCTCGCGTGGCAGCTCTTCGTCTGACGGAAGATAGACCCGCGCGGTCTCGAACAGGCGCACGCCGCGCTCGTGCTTGAGATTGTCGCTGGCGATGGCGAGGAGACTTGGCAGGAGTGTAGGGCGGAGGATGTCGCGGTCTGCCTGCAACGGGTTGCGGAGCCGGATCAGCGCGTCCCAGGGGACGGAATGAATGCCGATGGTTTCGGCTCCGATTGGGTCGAGGCGGCGCAAATCGTTGTCCGAGACGGTGACGTAGGTGACCGTTTCCCACGCCCCGGCGCCGGTGAGGACGGAGCGCACCGCCCGCCGCATGGCGTAGTCCGGGTCGCGCTGCACCGGGGCGGTCTGCCCGGTCGGGAGGCGTTCGGGGAGCGTGTCGTAGCCAATGACGCGGGCGACCTCCTCGACGATGTCGGCGGCCTGAGTGACGTCTCCACGCCACGTCGGCACGGTGACGCCAAGGGTCGCGTCTTTCCCTACGCCGTCAAGAATTGGCGCGAAGCTGAGGCGGCGCAAAACGTCAAGCACCTGCTCCGGTTCGTAGCGGACGCCGAGCAACCGTTCGATCTCGCCGAACGGCAGCGACAGTGCGCGCGGCGTGACAGGGTTGGGGTAGACGTCGATGAACCCGGCGACCGTAGCGCCGGGGGAGAGTTCCAGAATGAGCCGCGTGGCCCGGGCCGCGGCGGCGCGGGAGAGGTTGGGGTCGAGACCGCGCTCGAAGCGGGCCGAGGCGTCGGTGCGTACCTTCAGCTCGCGGGCGGTGCGGCGGGTAACCTTCATGTCGAAGTTCGCCGATTCCAGGATGATGCGTGTCGTCCCGTCGTGGATTTCGCTTTCGAGGCCGCCGATGACTCCGGCGAGCCCGACCGGGTTGTTCGTGTCGGCGATGACGAGCATCTGGTCGTCGAGCTGGTGCTCTTGGTGATCGAGTGTCTCCAGCGTTTCGCCCAGCCGGGCCCGGCGCACCACGATGCGGCCGCCCGCGAGCTTATCGGCGTCGAAGGCGTGGAGTGGTTGACCGTACTCGAGCATCACGTAGTTGGTGATGTCGACGATGTTGTTGATGGGACGCACCCCGGCGGCGAGGAGACGGCGCTGCACCCACGCGGGCGATGGGCCGACCGTGATGCTTTCGATGAGCACCCCGACGTAGCGCGGGGCGATGTCGCGTCGCCTCGACCGTGACCAGGTCGGGTGGGCCGACCGGAGCCTCGGCGAAATCGAAGATCGGTGGCTGAGTTACCGGACGATCCGTGAGTGCACCGGCTTCGCGGGCGATGCCCAGGATCGAGAAGTTGTGGACGAGGTTCGGGGTGATCTCGAACTCGATGACCGTGTCGCCGAGCCATTCGGCCAGCGGAGCGCCTTTCGGCGCGTCCGCTTCGAGGATCATGATCCCCTCGTGCTCCTCGGAGAGCCCGAGCTCCTTTTCTGAACAAACCATTCCCTCCGAGCGGATGCCGCGGATCGAGCTTGGCTTGAGCGTGCGGTAGACCTGACCGTCGGCTGTGGCCATCGATGAGCCGCGCTCCAGTCAGGGCAAGGGCCACCATCTGGTCCTGGGCGATATTGGGAGCGCCGGTGACGACGCGGAGGCTGGTGTTCGCCCGCGTCGACGGTGGCCAGCACCAGCCGGTCGGCGTCCGGGTGGCGCTCGACCGCCTCGACGTGTCCGACGTAGATATTCGCCCACTCGGCGCCGATGGTGGTGATCTTCTCCGCTTCCAGACCGGCCATGGTGAGGCGGTGGGTGAGTTCCTTGACCGACAATCCGGTGTCGATGAACTCGTTGAGCCAGCGCAGGGGGACTTTCATGGGCGTGAATCCTCGATAGTCTGCAGAAAACGTGGCGTCACTTTGAGCCGGAGGCGGAGGAGTTCGTCGTCCTCGAGCCGGCTTGTCTTTGGGCCGAAATGCTTCGCTTTGTTCAGCATGACACGGGGGCGTCCTTACGCCGCGCGGGCGAATTGGCGCAGGAAGCGCAGGTCGTTGGCGGCAAAGGCGCGGATGTCGTCGACGCCGGAGCGCATCATGGCCAGGCGCTCGATGCCGAGCCCGAAGGCGAAGCCGCTGTAGACGTCGGGGTCGTAGCCGACGGCGCGCAGTACGTTGGGATGGACCATGCCGGCGCCGCCCATCTCCAGCCAGCCGGTCCCTTTGCAGACGCGGCAGCCCTTCCCGCCGCAGATGGCGCAGTCGACGGCGAAATCGACGCCGGGTTCGACGAAGGGGAAGAAGTCGCAGCGAAACCGCGTGCGCCGTTCCGGGCCGAAGAGCTGGCGCGCCATTTCGGCCAGTGTGCCCTTGAGGTCGGCCATGGTGATGTTGCGGTCGACGGCGAGCCCTTCGAGCTGGTGCAGCATCCATTCGTGGGAGGCGTCCTGGGCTTCGTAGCGGTAAACGCGGCCGGGGACGACGACGCGCACGGGTGGCTCCTGCTGCTCCATGACGCGGCCCTGCATGGGGGAGGTGTGGGTGCGCAGCACGATCTCGCCGGGGAGGTCGACGTAGAAGGTGTCCCAGACGTCGCGCGCGGGGTGATCCTTGGGGATGTTGAGGACGTCGAAGTTGTAGTGCGCGGTCTCGACCTCCGGTCCGAAGACGGTCTGGAACCCGAGGAGGGCGAAGATTTCGCTCAACTCGTCGATCATCTGTGTCACCGGGTGGGAGGCGCCGAGGACCGGTGGTCGGCCGGGCAGGGTGACGTCGACGGCATCGTTCGGCGAGGCGCTGCTCGAGGTCGGCAGCGGCGAGGACGGTGCGGCGTCGCTTCCCAGGCCGTCAGTCAGCTCGGTCTTCAGCGCGTTGCCGCCGCGGCCGGCGATGGGCCGCTGATCGGCCGGGAGCGAAGCGAGCCCGCGCAGGAAGAGGGTGACCTCTCCCTTGGGCCCGAGATAGGCGCGCTCCCAAGCGATGAGCTCGTCGAGCGTGCCGGCAGCGTCGAGCTCCGTCGTCGCGCGGGTTCGCATGTCGTCGATCGTTGCCTGGGCGTCTGTCGCCATGCTTCGTTCTCGTTCCTTTCGCCCGATCGATGGGCACGAAAAAACCCCTCGGCAGGGACGAGGGGTCTCCACGCGGTACCACCCTGCTTCGCCGGCGAACCGGCGCGCTCGATATTGCCCGCTATCCCTGGGCAAAGGGGACGACTACGCGGCGCGCGTGGCGCGTTCACCGTCCGGCTCGGGAGGGAATTTCCCCGCTCGCGCCACCCCGGCGGTTCTCAGTCGCGACCGCCGTCCCTGTCTGGCGCGCCAGCGGGTACTCGTCTCCGTCGACGCCAACTCTTGCGATGTTGGAGGGAGTATAGACGGTGTTTGGGTGATGGGGTGATGGGGTGTTAGGGTGATGGGAGACGAATCTGCTTCGCGTTGCTGACCAGAGCGGCGAGTTTGGCAGGGAGGGGTGGTCGCGTGTATTCGACGATCGAAGCGGTGCGGGGCAGGGAGATCCTCGATTCGCGGGGGAATCCGACGCTGGAGGTGGAGGTTCGCCTGCTGGGCGGGGAAACCGGGGTGGCCGGGGTTCCGTCCGGGGCGTCGACGGGGGCGCACGAGGCCGTCGAGCTGCGGGATGGGGACCCGGCGCGGTTTGGCGGCAAGGGCGTGCTGACCGCGGTGCGCCACGTCAATGAGGATCTGGCCGAGGCCGTCGTGGGGCTGGATGCGTTCGACCAGATCGCGGTCGATGGCGTCATGCGGGAGCTGGACGGGACCGAGAACAAGGGTCGGCTGGGGGCGAATGCCATCCTGGGGGTCTCGCTGGCGGTGGCCAGGGCCGCGGCGGAGGCGGCCGGACTGCCGCTGTACCGCTACCTGGGCGGGCCGAGTGCGCGGACGCTGCCGGTGCCGATGATGAACATCCTCAATGGCGGCAAGCATGCCTCCGGCTCCAACGTCGATATGCAGGAGTTCATGGTGATGCCGGTCGGCGCGCCCTCGTTCGCCGAAGGACTGCGCTGGGGAACCGAGGTGTTCCATGCCCTGAAGGGGGTGCTGAAGGAGCAGGGCGCGGCCACGACGGTCGGCGACGAAGGGGGCTACGGACCGAGCCTGCCGTCGAACGAAGCCGCGCTGGAAGCGGTGCTGGAAGGGATCAGGCGGGCCGGGTACGAGCCGGGGCGCGATCTGGTCATCGCCCTTGACCCTGCCGCAACGGAGTTCTTCGTCGATGGCGACTATGTCCTGAAGGGCGAGGGCCGGACGCTCTACCGGCGACGAGATGGTCGGGTTCTGGGCCGACTGGACCGAGCGCTACCCGATCGCCTCGATCGAGGACGGATTGGCCGAAGATGACTGGGCGCATTGGAGCGCGCTGCAGCGGCGGATCGGTGACCGCGTTCAGCTCGTTGGCGACGATCTCTTCGTGACCAATCCGCGGCGGTTGGCGCGGGGGATTCGGGAGGCGGCCGGAAACGCGATTCTGGTCAAGCCGAACCAGATCGGCACGCTCACCGAGACGCTGGAGGCGATCTCCCTGGCCCAGCGCAACGGGTTCAACGCCGTCATTTCCCACCGCAGCGGCGAGACCGGCGACTACCTTCATCGCGGATCTGGCCGTGGCCACCAACGCCGGGCAGATCAAGACGGGTGCGCCCTCACGCGTGGACCGGGTCGCCAAGTACAACCGGTTGCTGGCGATTGAGGATGAGTTGGGGCAGACCGGAGTCTATCCTGGCGGTTCGGTGTTTGGATCGGTGTAGCGGCTCTGGATCCCTCATCTCCAGCTCTTCTCCCCTCCCTGAGCTGACAGGGGGAGGTAAAGCGATGTCGCGGCGAAAAACCCTCACCCCAACCGCCACCCAGAGGGTACCCGGCCCATTGTGATGGGCGAGGGGCTTTTCGGCGCCGAACGGGGGAAATCCTGCACCTCCTCCCCCGCCACGGGGTAAGGGGGTCAAGGGGATCAAGGGGATCAAGAAGCTCAGGGCCGGGAGGATGATCCCCTTCCCCGATCGCACGGCGCCGCGGTCAGGCTTCGGGCTTGGCGCGTCCGTTTGCCCCCGCTTGCTCAAGCGCCCCAGAAGCCACGATTTGCTCCATCTCGGCGACGATGCTCTCGAACTCCGCCAGGCCCGCCTCGATCGCTTCGGGCGAGGTCAGATCGACCCCGGCATTTGCCAGCAGCGCGAGCGGGTAGTCGCTGCCGCCGGACGAGAGGAGGCGCAGATAGCGTTCCCGCGCGGGCTCGCCCTCGTCGCGGATGGCGCGGGCGATGGCGATGGCGGCGGACATGCCGGTGGCGTATTGGTAGACGTAAAAGGCGCGGTAGAAATGGGGGACGCGACCCCAGTTGACGCGCACGCCGTCATCAATCGCCACGCCGGGGAGGTATGTTGCGTACAGTTCGGCGTAGATGTCGCTCAGCACGTCGAGGGTGATCGGTTGCCCCGCTTCGGCCAGGGCATGCACGCGCTGTTCGTACTCGGCGAACATCGTCTGGCGGACGACGGTGCCGTAGTACGTTTCGGCGAAGCGGTCGAGGATAGCGAAGCGGGTGACGGCGTCGTCTTCCGGTGTCTGCGCCAGCAGGCTCCAGGTCAGGAGCACCTCGTTGACGGTGGAGGCGATTTCGGCCAGGAAGATCGGGTAGCCGGCGAGGTGGAAGGGGAGGTTGGCGTCGGAGTAGAAGCTGTGCATGGCGTGGCCGGCTTCGTGAGCGAGCGTGAAGACGTCGTTCATCGTGCCGTTCCAGTTCATCAGGATCACCGGCGGCGCGGCGTAGGCTCCCCAGGAGTAGGCTCCCGAGCGCTTCCCCTTGGTCTCATGCACGTCGACCCAGCGGCCGTGGAACCCGGAGCGGAGATCGTTGACGTACTCATCGCCGAGGAGATCGAGCCCGCCGAGGACCAGGTCGGCGCCAGCGCGGTAGTCATGCTGAACTTCCGGTTCGGGAGAGAGTGGGACCAGCAAATCGAAGGCCGTGAGTTGGTCGAGTCCCAGGATCTTGCGCCGCAGCTCCATGTATCGCTCGAACACGGGCCGCGCGTCGCGGACCGACTCGATGAGGGTGTCGTAGACAGCGGTCGGCACATTGTCGTCAAACAGGGCGGCCTCGCGGGCCGATGGGTAGTTGCGGACTCGCGCCTGGAACACATCGCCGCGTACAGAGGCGCCGTGCAGCGCAGCCAGGGTGTGCCGATGGTCGAGGTAGGCCTTGGTGAATGTTTCGTAGGCGCGCTGGCGGGTGGCGCGGTCCTTCGAGCGCAGGAGGAGCGCCTGGCGCGCCTTGGTCAACTCGATCTCGTTCCCGGACTCGTCGCGGACGCGGCCGTAGGTCAGATCGGCGTTGTCGAGGGCGGCGAAGGCGTCGGACGGCGCTCTGGCCACGTCCGCGCCCTGGGCGAGGACTTCTTCGACTTCGAGAGAGCGGACGTGGGGCCGGCGCCGGGCCAGGTCGTCGAGCATGTGCTCGAAGGGGGCCAGGGTGGGGTCGGCGCGCAGCGCGTCGAACCGCTCCGCATCCAGGGCGAGCAGTTCGGGTTCGACGAATGCCAGCGCCTCCGCGGCCTCGATTGCGAGGGCAACGGAGCGCTCGTATCGGGCCAGCGACTCGCTGTCCGCGGTGTTCTCATCCCGCCGGAGCATGGCGTAGACGCGCAGCCGCTCCAGCGTCTGCCGCAGGCTCATGATGTCGTCGAGCGCCTGTCGCAATCGTGGCGCCGACTCGCCGAGGGAATCGCGATGACTGGCGGCAGCGGCGATCAGCTCCGGCATCCGCGCCGCATCGGCATTCCAGTCGGCCTCGTCAGGATAGATCCTGGAGAGATCCCACGTGTCTTCGATGGCGATCTGGTCGCGGGTCGGAACGTCCCCGCTCGGGATTTTCATCGGGGTTTCAGTGCTCATACGATCCTCAACACTTCGTGTCAACGGCGCGCTCGGGAACTCAAGCGCCCGAGGCGAAAGCTCTGCACGAATGATGCCTCAGGACCGACGTCGATGCCCGCGACTAGACTGATCGACGCGGAAACGCTTTGGCGCCGAAGGTTCGCGAAGGAAGAGAGGAGCCGGGACGCTTGCGTGCACCCAGTACTGATTGACAGTCGGACAGGCCAGAGTCGCTCCCTCTGCATCGATTGCGGCGAGCCTTTCGAACGCGACCCGAAGGAGGTCGCCGCCAGACGTGGGACGGGTCTGGCCGTTTCGCCGCGATGCCCGACGTGTCGCATTGCACGCCGGGAGGAGCACAACGCACGCGTTCTGGAAAGCCTGCGGACGGGCCAACTTCAGGGAACCAGGTCGCTAACCGTTGGACCAGCAGACGCCGCAGAACGCCTCTATCCCGCCGACTGTGCGGACTGCCGGCGCCCGATCCAGCTGCCGTTCAAACCACGGCTGGATCGCCCCGTGTACTGCCGTTTCTGCCGCGATGCCCGCAGCGGGCGGTAAAGGGCTATGAGCTATGGGCTATGGGCCATTGGCCTGCAACGAAGATTGGAACTGGCTATTGCCGCAGGGCTACCCTCCGTTGTCGCCTGAAAGCTGGTAGCTCAAAGCTCATAGCCAGTAGCCCGTTACGCCGAAATCTCCGACGCGAACTCGCGCTCCGCGATGGTAAGGCTCTCGTCGGCGATCTCGACCATGCGATCGATCTCGTCTTTTTCGATCACCAGCGGCGGGGCGAAGTGCATAACGTCCCAAACACGGGTCACCAGACCGCGCTCAAGTGCCAACTCGCCGAGACGGGTCGTGAACGGAGCGCCCTTGCTCCACGGTTCACGCGTCTCCTTGTTCTTGACCAGGTCGATGCCGTACATCATACCGAGGCCGCGCAGGTCACCGACGGTCGGGTGCGCCCGCAGATCCTGGAGCCGGCGGCGCAGGTAGTCGCCGCGTTCGGCGCCCTGCTTGACCAGACCCTCTTCCTCGAAGATTTCGATATTTTTCAGTGCTGCCGCTGAGGCGGCGGGGTGGCCGCCGAAGGTGAGGAGGTGGCCCATGGCCGCCTCCTTGTTCTCCTTGAAGATTTCGTAGATCGACTCGCGGACAATGGCGGCGGCGATGGGGGCATAGCCGGAGGAAAGCCCCTTGGCCACGGTCATGATGTCGGGGACGAAGCCGAACTGCTCGGTGGCGAACATGGTGCCGGTGCGACCGAAGCCGTTGATGACCTCGTCGGCGATGAGGAGCACGCCGTGGCGGTCGCAGATCTCGCGCAGCATCTGCCAGTACTTCGGCGAGGGAACATGGACCCCGGCCGCGGTGGAAATCGGTTCGCCAATGACGGCGGCGACCGTGTCCGGACCCTGACTGAGGATCTCCTGCTCGACGGAGCGCGCCGCCATCAGGTCGGCTTCTTCGCCTTCGAGTCCGAAATCGGAGCGGTAGCGATCGGGGTGCGGCACGTGGGAGACGCCGTACATGAACGGGCCGAACCAATGCTCGTTGCGGGTCGCCGTGAGACTCATCGCGCCGTAGGTCATGCCGTGGTAGGAGCGGCGGCGGGCGATGATCTTGTACCGGCGGGCAAAACCGCGCATGGCCTGCACCTGCTTGGCGATCTTGATGGCCGTCTCGACCGCTTCCGAGCCGCCTGAGACGAAGAAGAGCCGGGAGAGATCGCCGGGGGTGATTTCGGCCAGCTTCTCGGCCAGCTTGACGGCCGGCGTGGTGGTGTAGGTCATGGCGGAGGCGTAGCCGAGGCGTGCCGCCTGGTCCGCGTATGCCTGGGCGATCTCGCGGCGGCCATGGCCGGCGTTGACGACCCAGAGCCCGGCGATGCCGTCGATGTACTCGCGACCGCGCACGTCGTAGAGGCGAGCGCCTTCGCCGCGGTCGAAGACGCGCAGGTTGTCGCTCTCGAACTCGGCCCAAGGCAGTTGATGAATCCAGACGTGCTCGCGCGCCCCTTGCTCCATCGCCTCCGCGGCGCCGGGATGACCGTTGGCGTCGGCCGGGGGCCGCGTTCCGCGCTCGCTTGTCCTGATCTGTTCCGCTGCCTTCGCACTGACCATGAATGCTTGCCTCCGGTGCTGGATCTGGCGGCGTGTCGGCAGGTAGCGGCCTGCTCATCCGCCCAAACGCGGCGCGATCGATCGTGTGATTCTGCGCCTGACCGGCGCAAACTCTAGCATAGGCGATTCGGTGGACCACTTCCTGCTGGGCCGTTGACGCCGTGCCGGCGACCACTGAAGATCGGGTTGCCGCCCAGGCGATGGCGGATTGAAACCAGACAGCCGGAGCCGGAGTGGGCGACTTCATCGAATCACGCGAATACTCGGCGACTCGCATATGCGAGCATCCGGTCCTGGGCGCGCTCGGGTCGGCACCGATCGTGGCGTTCACGTTTGATGGCGCGACCATCGAAGGGAGGTTGGGCGAACCGATTGCCGCCGCTCTCCTCGCGGCCGGTTTTCGCGTGTTTCGCACGATGCCACGATTTGGCGACTCGCGGGGCGGATACTGCATGGTCGGCCGGTGCGCCGATTGCCTGGTCGTGGTCGATGGTGCGCCGAATGTGCCCGCCTGCGTGACGCCGGTCGCCGCTGGATTGGACGTGCGCACCCAGCACGGGCTCGGGGAGCGCGATGTCGATTCCGCGACGGTGTCTGAGCCGTGACGCCGGAGATCGTCGTTGTCGGCGCTGGTCCGGCGGGGTTGGCCGCTGCCGCGGATGCGGCCCGTGCGGGAGCCGCGGTGACGGTCTATGAAGAACGATCGGCGCCTGGGGGACAACTGCGCTATCGCGCCCAGCCGATAGTTGCCCAGCAGGGACTCGCCGCGGAGCGCCCTGGCCAAATCGCGGAGCGACTGATCGCGGAAGCGCATGCTGCCGGAGTCGAGATTCGATCCGGCACGGTAGTTGCGGCCTGTTTCGCGCCGAATGAGCTGCTCGTGGTTCGAGATGGCGATGCTCAGCGATGGACCCCCGATGCACTCATCGTGGCGACTGGTTCGACCGACTTGCCATACCCGTTTGCCGGCGCGACCTATCCCGGGGTCTTCTGCGCTCGTGGTCTGAAAATCCTCCTGCATCGGCTCCGGGTGCGGCCTGGTCGGCGCTTCGCCATCATCGGCGGCGGCGAGGATGCCGAGGAGTTAGCGGTCGATGTCATGCTGGCGGATGGTGACGTGGTCTGGAGCGGGATCGCCCCGGCACCGTTCCTCCGCGCCGCCGGTGCGGACGGCGTGCGTGAGTTGTGGGTCGGGCAGGAGCGTTACGCGGTCGACTGCATCGCGATCGCGGTCGGCCGGCAGGCGGACCCTGCCCTGGCGACCATAGCGGGTGTGCCGCTCGGGTTCGCCGCCGAGCTTGGTGGGTTGGTTCCGGTGGTGGACGAACGCATGCACAGTCCGATTCCCGGACTGTTCGTAGCTGGCGATGCGGCAGGAGTCGGATCTGTGGCCGCGGTCATCGCTGAAGGTCGCCTGGCCGGTGTTGCCGCG
Source organism: uncultured Chloroflexia bacterium (assembly GCA_963762985.1). GTDB lineage: Bacteria > Chloroflexota > Chloroflexia > Thermomicrobiales > UBA6265 > JACCXM01. The sequence goes on along the minus strand of CAVXMK010000010.1, from coordinate 471,365 downwards.
GCAGCCTCGCTCGGGTTGGGCGGCGATGAAAACGTCGTGGCCACCCGTGCCGCTGGTGGCTCTGAGCTAGGCAGGCGACAGACCATGCGGGCAGCGCTCCAGTCCGTGGCCGTGCAACCATTTGCGTCCGGTATGACGTGATGGCAGAGAACGAAGTCGCGGGACGCCCTGTGCTCGATCCAGCAGCAACCCTGGTCTGTCGCTGCGAAGAGATTCTCTGCGAGGAGATCGTCGCCGCCATCTCCGCGGGGGCCACGACCGTGGACGATGTCAAGCGCCGGACGCGGGCCGGGATGGGCTGTGCCAGGGCATCTTCTGCATGCCATTCGTCGCGGCGACGGTGGCGCAGGCGACCGGGGCGCCGATCGATCGAATAGCGCCGATGACTGCCAGAGCGCCGGTGCGGGCAATCCGGCTCGTGGCGCTGGCTGATCTGGACACCGAATTGAGTGGCGAGGGGCGCACGATGAGCGAGAAGGGATGAGCATGAGCGACCGAGGGACGGGCGAGAAGTCCCGCTTGACCATCGACTATCGCAACAGCATGGCGGATGCGGTTGGCGCCCAGGACGGGGTCAGCAATGCCATGCTGGACGAGATCGCGCCGGAGGTTGCGACCCAGCATGAGCGGCTCGCGGCCGAGCACGCGGCGGGCGGGCAGCGCTGGATGGATCTGCCGTCCGACACGGCTCTGGTGGCCGAGATCGATGCCTTCGCGGCTGAGGCGAGAGAGCGGTACAGCGACGTCATCCTGGTCGGGATTGGTGGTTCCTCGTTGGGGGCGATCGCCACGGTACAGGCGCTGACGCATCCGTACCGCAATCTGCTCCCGGCAGAACACCGCGGCGGTCCCCGCTTTTTCGTGCTGGACAATCCCGATCCGGAGAAGGTGGCGGCGACGTTGACCACGGTGGATTTGCCAAACACACTGATCAACGTCGTGACCAAGTCGGGGCAGACCGCGGAGACGATGGCCAATTTTCTGGCCGCACGGCAGGCGCTGGAAGGGGCAGTCGGAGCCGAGCAGGCGCGACGCCAGATCGTGGCCACGACCGACCCGAAGGAAGGGTTGCTGCGCGCGCTGGCGGACCAGGAAGGCTACCGGACGTTTCCGGTGCCACCCGGCGTGGATGGACGCATGACCGTGTTGAGCGCAGTGGGGATGCTCCCTGCCGCCGTTTGTGGGTGCGATATCGGCGGGCTTCTGGCGGGGGCGCGGGCCATGCGCGCGCGCACGGCGACTGGGGACCTGCGGCAGAACCCGGCTCACCTGCTCGCGGCGCTGTCCATTCTTGCCGATACTCGCCTCGGCAAGTCGATCCTGGTGACGATGCCGTACGCGGATGCGTTGTTCGGTCTGTCGGACTGGTTCCGGCAGCTTTGGGCGGAGAGTCTGGGCAAGAAGCTCTCCCTCGACAATGAGGTGGTGTTCACCGGCCAGACGCCGATCAAGGCGCTGGGCGCGATCGACCAGCATTCGCAAATCCAGCTTTACACCGAGGGACCGAACGACAAGCTCATCAGCCTCATCGCCGTGGACGGGTATCGGGCGGAGGTGACGATCGAGGACGTTCCGGCCGGGGTGTCGGAATTGGACTACCTGAAAGACGCCGAGTTGGGTCAGTTGCTGCGGCGGGAGCAGCACGCCACGGCGTGGGCGCTCACCGAGGCGCAGCGCCCGAACTTCACCATTTCCGTGCCAACGATCGACGCCGCGATCCTCGGCGAGTTCTTCTATCTCTACGAGTTGCAGACGGTCATGGGCGGCGCGCTGTTGAACGTGAATCCCTTTGGCCAGCCGGGGGTCGAGGCCGGGAAGAATGCCACCTATGCGCTCATGGGCCGCGCGGGCTATGAGGCGTTGCGGGACGGCCTGCTGGCGCCGAATGAGGAGGGCGATCGGTATCGGCTGGCGACCGATTGAACCTGTGCTCCGCCCTCACCCCCTGCCCCCCTCTCTCCCGGACAGTTTCATCGCACCCACGGGAAGGTCCAGCCGGCGGGGGTGAAGCGGAAGGGTAAGGCGGGACGATGATCCAGATCGAGGGCCGCCAGGCAGGCGGTGCGGCCCAGGCGGACCAGACTCAGGTCGCGCCGGTCGCGCCGGTCGTAGCGACGGCGCTGTCCGTTGCGCACGGTCTGCAAGCCGAGCCCGTAGGCCCACCACAGCGCCAGATGCACCGCCAGCAGCAAGCGTTCCAGGTGGTCCACGGCGCCGAGTTTGCTGGCTTCCAGCACAAAACCGCGCCCCTTTTCGTCTTGGTAGGTGGCCTCGGCGCGGGCGCGCTGGCGGTACTCGCGCACCCGGTCGGGACCGGCCGGGCGGTCGGAGAACAGCACCCACGGCTCGTCGGCCCCCGCGGCCCAGTGGATGGTCAGGTGGCCGGTGCGCCAGCCGGCATCTTTGAAGATCGCGGCTGGCCCGGCGAAGCGCTGCCCGGGACCGGTGGGCAGGGCGGCCACGCGCTGCTCGGGCCCGTCGCCGAGGCGGACGCGGGTCTCCTCACCGGCCCCGGCGCGCAACCGCAAGATGACGTGAAACCCGACCGCCCGCGCGCAATCGACGACCGTCGGACCGACCAGGCCGCGATCGGCCAGCAGCGTCGCGGTCGTACCGGGCGGCAGCGCGGCGGCGATGACGGCCAGCAAGTCCGTCAGGATTGGTCCCAGCGGCTGCGGCCAGGGGTCTTGCTGCGGCGCCACCCGCCAGGTCAGGGGCAGCACACGGCGGCGCACCACCACCCCGACGACCAGGATGGTGGCGCAGTCGCGGTACGGCGTCGGGTCGAAGACCAACACCACCTCCCGCTGCCCCAGCGCCCGCAGCAGGACCGGCAGCAGCGGATCCCACAGCCCCGCCACGGTCACGCGCGGGTTGGTCACGAAGCGCTTGAGGCGCCGCTCGATACTCGGGTCGCTGGCCGGCAGCGGCAAGGCGGCGGCCACCTTGAGCAAGGTCACCGAGCCGGCCCACAGCACCCCGGCCGCGAACAGCGCCAGCACGCGCACCCGCGTCACCCGCTCCCCCGGCAGCAGCGTTTCGACCTGGCGTACCCACGCATGCAACACTTTTCCTCGGCTCGACACGGGGCGCCTCCGATCCGATCCGCTGGACGCTCAACACCCAGCAGTGTCGCATCGGATCCCCGTGTCGGACCGCCTTTCGCCAAACTGTCCGGGAGAGAGCCCCCCAACCCCCCTCTCCCGATTCTTCGGAGAAGGGGAGCTTTCTTCGGGGTCGCCGTGGCCGTGTTTATTGGGAGTAATCCACAAGATGAAACCGAGGGCGGCGATGACGAAGGCCACGGCGACGCCGAGCGGCAGGACATTTTCGTCGCCGTCCCAGTTCACCACCTCGCCCAGAAAGCTGACGCCAAGAAGCACCACGACCACCCCGATCAGGTCGCGCTTCAGATCCGTGAGGTCGCTAACTTTCAGCCAATGGGGCAGCGGCAGGTGACGATCGATAAAGAGCTGGTAGAGCCCGAGGGCGACGATGTAGAGCACGGTACCGAGGAGGATGACATCGATGATCTCGATCAGCTCGACGCCGAGACGATCGAGGTGCTGACCGGTCATGCCGCTGATACCGTTGTCTTTGAGATTGACGAGCTCGGACCAGGCGAGATTGATGAGGGTAATGGTGGCGATGCCGAGCAGGATGACTGAGCCGAGGAATGCCCCGGCCACGGCAAGCCAGATGACGAAGCGGCTGACGGCAAACAAGTTCCTCAGCACGGCGCCGGTTCCCGTGGCTCAGGCAATCGCGCGGTCGGCGTCGAGCCGTCCATTGCGCGCCGCCATCCGAAACGCATCGATGGTGTCCTGGACGCCTTGCTCGAGAGGGCGCCAGGCGATGGGGCCGAGGAGCGATTCGATGGCTTTGCCTTCGACGCCGTCCGGGGTGAAGAGGGGCTCCGGGGCATGGGTGATGGTCCCCGCACTCTCCGGCGCTGCCCGCTCGATGGCGGCGACGACGTCGGCGACCGAGGCGAGCGTGCCACCGAGGTTGTAGACCGGCGCTCCCCGCGGCATCGTGCGCGCCGCGGCGATGAAGACTTTGGCCACGTCGTCGGCGTGCTGGTAGGTGTCGGTTCCGCCGAAGGAGATGTGATATGGGCGACCGACGGCAGCGGCGGCCATGCCCTTCGTCGGGGTGGAGCTGACTCCCTGGTCGCGGCCTGGGCCATAGACGAAGAAGGGACGCAGTCCGACGCTCGGTATCTGGTAGTCCTGCCAGTAGATGGCGGCCCAGCCCTCGTTGGCTTCCTTGGTGACGCCGTAGAGCGTCACGGGCGAGAGTGGGGCGTCGTCGGCCAGCGGCCCCGGCGGGTAGAGATCCGGCGTCCCGTAGACGGCGACGGACGACGCGTAAACGAGACCGGCGATCTGATCCGCGAGCTTGCGTGCCGTCTCGAGGACGATGGCCGTGCCGACGACGTTGACGCGTGCCCCGAGCACCGGTTTCGCGCGTACGAAGGGGACTTGCAGCGCGGCCAGGTGCAGGATGTGCGTGATGCCGTTTTCGCTGACGACGGTTTCGAAGCGGTTCTCGTCGGTGATGTCGCCCTCGACGAAGGTGACTTTTTCCATGGCCGCATCGTCCATGATCAGGCGCATGCGATGCGGGTCGCCTGGCAGGTCATACGTCGTCACCGGGACGCCTTCATCGACCAGGCGCTTGACCGCCCACGATCCGATGCAGCCCAGCGCTCCCGTGACCAGGAAACGCTCCGAAGTCATTCGCACACTCCCCTGGAGCGCCGCCATGGCGGCCGGCGCCCGATATCTTCCAGCCGGTGATTGCCGTGCAGAATACCTGAGATTCGACTTTCGTCCCTAACCGACCGGTTGCGGGGTGTAGTAGTTCGCGTAGTGCCAGAGCCCGGAGGCGGCAAGCTCGTCATCGTCGAGTGGGCCGGTGCCGAAGCGGCCGGGATCGAGGCTGGACAGGTCGAATGGCGGTTCTCCGCCGACCATCCATTCCGCCAGGGCCAGGCCGATGCCAGCGGAGATGGAGAAGCCGCTACCGTTGCAGCCGGTGGCCGTCCACAACCCGCGCACCCCGGGCACTGGTCCAGCCAGGAACCGGGCGTCTGGGGTCATGGTGAAGAGACCGCCGCGATGCTCGGCCACGGGCGTGTCGCCCAGGGCGGGGACAAGAGGTCCGAGCGCCTCGGTGAACGCATCGAGCACGCCCATGTCGAGCGGCGTGTCGGCGATGGTGAAGGTCGGGTCCGCGCGAGGGTCGATGGCGATGGGGTTGCTCTCCATGCCGCCCATCATCAGACCGCCGCGGGCCGGGCGCAGGTAAACGGAGGCGTCCACGATGCGGGCGATCGGCTCGGTGGGAGCCATGCCCGCGATCGGGCGCGTGATGAGCAGTTGATGGCGAACCGGCGCTACCGGTACTTCGACGCCGGCCAAGGCACCGACGGCGCGAGCCCAGGCCCCCGCGGCATCCACGACGAGAGGCGTGGCGATGTCGCCTCGGGCCGTAGAGACGCCGACGATTTCGCCGTCAGTGACGGTAATCCCGGTGACGGCCGCGTGACCGATGACCTCGGAGCCGAGTTGTGCGATGGCCGTGATGTAGGCATCGAGTAGCGATCGCGGCTCCTCGACGTAGATATCGTCCGGAACGAACCAGGCAGAGCGAATGTTGCGTCCGGTGAGGTAGGGCGCGAGCCGTTGCATTTCCGCGGCGTCGACTATTTCGAGTTCGATGCCCCATCGGGACGAGGCTTCCGCTTCCTCTTCGATCAGGGTCGCGTGCTCCGGGGTGCGGGCAGCAAGCAGGCTGCCAGACTGGACGAACGGCATGGGGACACCGGTGGCGTCGGTGAAGCCGCGGACGATGTCGATGCTCGATTGCGCCAGCCGGGTGAGGGTCTCGTCGGCCTGGATCAGCTTGTAGAGACCGGCGGCGCGGGGCGAGGTTTGCGATCCCGGCGCGAAGCGGTCCAGGACGACGACGCGTCCCGCGCCAAGTGCGGCCAATTGATACCCGACGCTGAGCCCGAACGCGCCGGCGCCGATGACGACGGCGTCGGCCTGGGTGACCGGAAGCGGCGTGTCCACAGGCGCTCCAATCGTGGGCGAAGGATTCACTGACTCGTACGTCACGCGGTTGCCTGCTCCCGTACGAGAGGCGCAGGGCGGCGCTCGCCGAGTTGGCAGCAGTTGTTGGGGCAGATGTCGTGGCTGGGGCCGAGCGATCCGAGGAAACGGCGCTCGGGGTTCGCCGTCAGGCGCTCTTCGATCAGTTCCCGGATCATGGTGACGAACGCCGGGTCGGTGCCGATTGACGGGACGCGGATCAACGTCATCCCAAGTTGTTGCGCGTGGTCCTGGGCCTCCACGTCGAGATCGAACAGCACTTCGAGGTGATCCGAGATGAAGCCGATGGGGACCACGATCACATCGCGTGCGCCGGACTCGTACAGTCGATTCATCTCCTCCAGGATGTCTGGTTCGAGCCATGGAACCTGCGGCGGGCCGCTGCGGCTCTGCCAGGCGAGGTGGGATCGGTCCGTGCCCGCGCGTTCGGCCACGAGCCGGCTGGCCTCGCGCAACTGGCGCTCGTAGGCGCAGCCGCGGGCCATGGAGACGGGGATGCTGTGCGCGGTGAAGATGACCTCGGCGGTTTCGCGGCGCCGCTCTGGCAGGGACGCCATTGCCTCGCGGAGTCGTTGCGCCATGGGCTCGATGAAGCCTGGATGGTTGTAGAAGACGCGCAGTTTGTCGAAGCGCATGTCGGTTTCGCCGAGGGCATCGAGGGACCGCATCACGTCTTCGCGATATTGACGGCAGCCGGAGTAGGAACTGTATGCCGAGGTGACGAAGACTAGGACGTTCCTCACCCCGTCGGCGCGCATCGTGGCGATGGTCTGCTCGACCAAGGGATGCCAGTTGCGATTGCCGAAGTAGATCGGCAGCTCAATGCCGTGGGCGGAGAGCTCGTGCTCAAGGGCGGCGATGAGCGCCCTGTTCTGCTGGTTGATTGGGCTGACCCCGCCGAAGTGGGCGTAGTGTGCGGCGACTTCCTTGAGGCGTTCGCGCGGTACATTGCGGCCGCGGGTGACGTTCTCGAGAAACGGGAGGACGTCGTCCATGCCCTCGGGGCCACCGAACGAGAGGACCAGCAATGCGTCGTAGGTGTGTGGGGTGTCGTCGTGGAGCGGTGCGCCCGGCCGTGGGGCGCCCTGAATGGTCATCGGGATCTCCGAACCGGCAGTGGGCCGTGGGTTGTCACGAGGCACGCATCGAACCCAGGCGCGCGAATACCTAACCGTGATGAGTGTGCCACGGATCTCCGCGTTGGTGCGCCGACGCCGGATGGTCGAGCAACGCATCGCGATCCATGTCGGCCCGGGCACGACAGTGGGTCGCCATGCTCAAGTCGGTGCGGCCTGTAGTCGCCGCTCTACTGCTCATCTCCGAGATGGTAATGGGCCAGTTCTTCATACGCGGTCACCAGGGCGCTATGGTCGAGGTCGCCGCGGCCGGCGGCAGCCATCGACTCGAAGAGCTGACCGACGAGTGCCGTCGCCGGGACGGGGATGCCGTTCGCGGAGGCGGTCGCCAGGGCGATACCGAGATCCTTGCGGTGCAAGTCGATGCGAAACCCGGGTTGGAACTGATGCGCGATCATGCCCGCGCCTTTGAGCTCCATCACCCGGCTGGCGGCAAGACCACCAGAGAGCACCTCGACGATCTTTGCCGGATCGACTCCGGCCTTGGCGCCAAGGACGAGCGCCTCGCTCACCGCCGCGTAGTTGATGGCCACCACCATCTGGTTGCAGGCCTTGACGATCTGACCGGCGCCCGGTCCGCCGACGTGGACGATGGTCTTGCCCATGGCTTCGAAGAGGGGCATGGCGCGCTCGAAATCGGCAGCCTCGCCGCCGACCATGATGCTGAGCGTACCGTTGACGGCGCCAGTCTCGCCGCCGCTGACCGGGGCGTCGAGGGCGCGGGCGCCGCGCTCGGTCAGGGCATCGTTGACCTCGATGGACGTCGCGGGAGCGATGGTGCTCATGTCGATGAGCAGATGCCCGGGGCCGACGGCGGGCAGGAGTCCGTTCTCGCCGAAGACCACGTCGCGGACGTCGGGCGAATCGGGGAGGACGGTGATGATGGCCTTCGTGCGCTCGGCGACCTCGCGTGGGCTGGCGGCGGCCTGGAATTGGTCGCCTTCGGCCAGCAGTGTGTCGATGTCGTCCTTACTTCGGTTGTAGATGACCAGGTCGTAGCCGGCCTTGGCCAGGTTGCGGGCCATGGGTTTGCCCATGATGCCCAACCCGATGAATCCGATCGGCGCTCCTTCGAAATCAGCCATGCCACCCTCCCCTCAGACGTTGGTCGCGGGCCAGTAGCCCATCTCGGTCATCCATCGTAGCGACGATTCGGTTGACTCCCGCGGCCGATACTCGAGACTCACCCAGCCATCGTACCCCGCGTCATCCAGGGCTTGCAGGACGAAGGGATAGTTGATCTCCCCCGTTCCGGGTTCGTGGCGGCCGGGGCTGTCGGCGATCTGCACGTGCCCGATCAGGCCGATGCGGGCGGCGATGGTCGCAGCCAGATTCCCGCTCATCCGTTGCGAGTGATAGACATCGTACTGGAGCAAGCAGTTGGGATGATGCACCCGCTCGACGAGGGCAAACCCCGCCTCCGGCGTGGGCAGGAAGTACCCTGGGGCATCGAAGACGTTGAGGGGTTCGACCACCTGCCGGATGCCCGCCTCCGCCGCGGCGTCCGCCGCGTACCGGAGGTTGTCGACCAAGGTGGCGGACTGCGTCTCTTCCGGCACGTCAGCCAGGCGCAGCCCGGCCAGGCAGTTGAGGCGGCCACTCTCGAACTGGCGGGCGATCTGAATCGCCCGGGCTACGCCGGCACGGAACTCCTCCACCCGAGCCGGGTCGTTCGCCATGCCGCGATCGCCCGCGGCGAAGTCGCCCGCCGGAAGGTTGAACAGCACCTGCTGCAGACCGTTGCTCCGCAGCTCCCGGGCGATGGCCGCCGTGTCGAATTCGTACGGGAAAAGGAACTCCACGGCTTCAAAACCGGCCTTCTTTGCGGCCGCGAAGCGTTCCAGAAACGGATGCTCCGTGAAGAGCATCGACAGATTGGCCGCAAATCTTGGCATGCTGCCTCCTCGTTTGCCGGAAAACCGACCGGGCGCATCCTAGTCGGCACGAGAATTGCGGTCAAACGGGTGGGTGTGGCGCAACGAGTTGGTGGACGCCCGTGAATAGGAGTCACACATTGTCGTGAACGAACGCGGAATCGATCCAAATCCGCGTTCTCATGCAGTTTGCGAGCTTCTATTCGCGTTGCCATGCTTTGATAAAGTGAAAAGGCGGCAAGCCGAAATTGTCGCAATCTGGAAGAGGGTGTACCATTGGTTTGCGCCATCCATCGGAGTCGCCACTGAGCGGCGCACCCCACAAGCATTCGAGGCCCGGCTCCGGGGACTGGGCCACCGCAGGAGGAGACTCGCGTGAACGATGTGACTGGCAGCGGCGATGTCTACACCATGGCCGAGGCCGCCCGGCTCAAGGGCGTCTCGTACCACACTGTGTCCCGTGCGGTGCGGCGTGGGAAGTTACCCGCGACGCGGTTGGGGCGGATGGCACTGATCACGTCCGAGGATTTGCGCGAGTGGCGTCCCATGCGGGAACGCGCGCCGCGCAAGTACCGCCGCCGGGAGCCCAACCCGGAAGCGACGCCGGCGCTGCTCGATCTGGCGTCGGCTGAGCGCGTCGAACTGGCCAGCAGGCTGGCGTCGATGTACGAGGCGCTGTTCGCGGCCACGGCAGGGACGCCGCGTGAGGAGTTCTACGGATTGCTCGCGGAACGGTTGGCCGGAACCCTGGGGCTGCGGCGGGTCGAGATCAGGATTCTCGACGACGCCCGGAGGCGCGCGGTGCGAGTCGGCACGTACGGACCGCCGCTGACGGGGTTGCCGGAGGACATGCCGGTCGAGGGCTCGTCGTTTACCCTCGACCTCTTCCAGCCGGCGAAGGCGGTCGTGGAGGACCTGGCGGGGCGGCAGGTGCCTGCCGATCTGATCAACGTCAACTCGCTCCTAATCGTCCCGATTCGCCGCGGTGAGGAGTTCGTCGGGAAGCATTCTTGCCGACAAGAACGGCGAGCCGTTTCGCCTCAACGAGGGTGAGCTGGACCTGGCGCAGGCAATGGCCAACGTTGCCGCCCTGAGACTCGATAGCGCCCGGACACGCGAAATGGCGGGCGTGTCGTAGCGCTGGCTGACGGTAGGACTTGGCTCAGGCGAGCCGCTTCTCGCGTACCAACCGCGGCGGCTGCGCCCGGTCGCTTCCTGCCGCCGCTCCGTTGTGCGCGCCGCGGCCGATGCCTTCGTAGCGAAGGCCGGCCGCTTCGACCGTTGCGGGATCGAGCATGTTTCTGCCATCGAGAACCAAGTCGCCACTCATGACGCGTTTGAGCCGGGCGAAGTCGATCGAGGCGTACTCGGGCCACGGTGTGCAGAGCGCCACGGCGTCGGCGCCTTCAGCAACGGCATACGGATCGTCACGCAGGGCAATGCCGGGCAGACGGGCGGCCGCGTTTGCGAGTGCCGCGGGATCGTGGGCGCGCACCGAGGCACCGCGTTCGACCAACATCTCTATGACGGCAACCGCCGGCGAATCGCGCAGATCGTCCGTGCCCTCCTTGAAGGCCAGACCCCACACCCCGATCTGGCGCCCGTCGAGCCCGCCGAGGATCTCGTCGGCACGGGTCACGAAGCGGCGACCGGCATCGCGATTGATCTCCATGACCGCGCGTAGCAGCCCCGGGTGCAGTCCCGCGCCTTCGGCCATCCGCGTCAACGCCCCGATGTCCTTGGGGAAGCACGAGCCACCGAACCCGATGCCGGCGTGGAGGAAGCGCGGACCGATCCGCTCGTCCGCGCCGATCCCTTTCGCCACGACCGTCACGTCCGCGCCCAATCGCTCGCACAGGCGCGCGATGTCGTTGATGAATGAGATCTTGGTGGCCAGGAAGGCGTTGGCGGCGTACTTGATCAACTCCGCCGAGCGATGATCCGTGCGCAGGATCGGCGCGCCCAGGGGTTCGTACAGGGCGGACACCGTCGCCAGGGCAGCCTGATCGTCGCCGCCCAGCACGATCCTATCGGGGTGCAGGATATCGTGCAGCACCCGACCTTCGCGCAGAAATTCCGGGTTGCTGACGACCGCGAACTCGGCCTCGGCGGGGGCATGCTCGCCGATGATGCTTGCCACCAGTTCGGCGGTGCCGACGGGCATGGTGCTCTTGTTGACGATGACCGTGCGCGTGCCTGGCTGGAGATGCGCGCCGATGGACGCGGCCGCGGACCGAACCTGGCGCAGGTCGGCTTCACCGTCGGAGAGCGATGGCGTTCCGGTGCAGAGAAAGACGATGTCGCTGCCCGGCGCGGCCTCGGCGTAGTCGGTTGTAAAGCGCAAGCGCTCCGTGTCGAGATTGCGCCGCAGCATCTCCGGCAACCCGGTCTCATACATCGGGCTTTCGCCCTGGTTCAGCCGCTCCACGCGCGCCGCGTCGATGTCAAGACCGACGACCTGATGACCCATCTCGGCCAGGGCCACGGCGTAACCGAGGCCGACATAGCCGCCGCCGCCGACAACACAGATTGGCGTCATTCCCAGAGATCCTCCTCGTCGTCCTCGGCGGGCGATGCACGGTTGATGCCAGCATGCGCATCGTGGGCGGCCGCGAGCAGCGCGGTGACCATCTCTTTGCGCCGGAAGAACTGGCGAATCTCCTGCCAGAGATCGGGTTCGGTGCGCCCGAGCTCCAGCAGTCGCTCCGAAAAGATGACGTCCCCGCGGGCTCGCTGCTCGGTCATGAACTCGGTCGAAAGCAGCTCGGCCAGGTAGAGCGACCCGATATCCGCCCACTTGGCGCGGTAGTAGTCTCGCAGCTCGTCCCTGGCCGCCGCGGCAAGTGGCTCCCCTTCGGCCGTTCCAAACGCCGACCAGTCGACGGCGTCGAGGACCGCTTCCAGGAGATCGGCCCGTTCACCTGAGCGGACGCGATCGACCAGCGCGTCGATGACTCCACGGTCGATCGGAACCTCGTGAGGCGTCTCGGGAAGCGCCATGTCGGCAATGAAATCAGGTGGTCCGGTTGGCGTGTCGGTCATGGTCACCGGGGAGGTCAGGCGCCTCGATCGTGTCAACGTCTGGCAAAGTATAGAGACTGGTCCGCTAGCCAGCGTCAGGATCCTGATTTTCGCATCACGAGCGCCACCCAGTCCTCTCGCACTTCGCGGCGGGTACAGGCTTAGCCCCAGTTCGTCGAAGGCATCAAGGACCGGTCCCTCCTTGACGTCGATGATGCCGGCGAGGATGAGCGTGCCGCCTGGGCGAACGGCCCGGGTGAGCGCCGGAGCCAGATCGATCAGGACGCGGGCGATGATGTTGGCGATGACGAGATCGTACTCGCCTTGAAATGGCTCGCTGTCGCCGACGCTGCCCTCGGCGACGCGGACGATGCCGCCGACGCCGTTGCGCTCGGCGTTCTCCCGAGCTGAGCGCACCGCGACCGGTTCGATATCGACGCCATCGACCGCGCTGGCGCCGAGGAGCGCGGCGGCCGTAGCCAGGATGCCGGACCCGATCCCAACGTCGAGAACGCGGTCGCGCGGCCGAAGCTCGTCTTCGATGGCGATCATCGAGAGCTGGGTCGAGGGGTGCAAGCCGGTGCCGAATGCCATGCCGGGATCGAGTTCGACCACGACCTCTTCCGGCGCGGGCACGTACTCGTGCCATGGTGCATTGACCAGGACGCGGCGACCGACGCGATGGACGCTGTAGTGGGCTTTCCAGGCGTTTGCCCAGTCCTCTTCTTCACGCTCGACGATGACCAGATCGCCGATCGAACGAAGGCGGCCCAGGTGCCAGAGCGAATGCCGGATGGCGTCGATTGTCGCCGGGTCTGTGTCCGCGGCGCTGAGGAAGGTGCGGACCACTACCGGGCCGGAAGGATCGACGGCGAAGTTGTCGCCATCCGGGTCCTGGGTGAACGGCTCTTCGATGGCGACGCCCTGATTGAACCCGTGTCTGGCGAAGAGTTCCGCATACTGATTCGACCGCTTCAGGGTCGCAGGTCACGGCGAGTTCGAGCCAGTGACCGGCGGCGGGGTCGGACGTCACGATGCGACGACCGCGTCGTCGCCGATGTTGGCGTGGCGGGCCAGGCCGCGCACCTGGGCACGGCGACCGACGATCGACCCATCGAGCAGGGCGTCGCTGATTTCGGCGCGCTCTTCGACGATGCTGTCGCGGACCAGACTCCCGCGCACGGTAGCGCCGGGACCGATGCTGGCGAACGGTCCGATGACCGAGTTCTCAATCGTGGCATCGTCCGCGACGAATGAGGGTTCGACGATGACGGCCCCCTCCCGCTGCCGTGAGCCAATGCACCCACGGTTCAGCAGGAATCGGTTGGTACTGAGCAGCGTCACGGCGTTGCCGCAGTCTTCCCATTCCTGAACTGGCATCGAGATCACCTTCGCGCCGCCGTCGATCATGATCTGGATGGCGTCGGCGATGAAGTATTCGTTTTTCAGGGAGAGCCCGCGTCGCATTTGCTCCTCGATCGCCGCGTACAGGTCGGGCATGTGGCGCACGTAGTAGATGCCGATGACGGCCAGGTTGGAAACCGGTTCCTGCGGTTTTTCGACCAGGCGGACGATACGGCCCTGCTCGACAACGGCCACGCCAAGGGCCGAAGGATCCTCGACCACCTTGGTGAACATGACGACATCGGCGTCCACGTCCCGTAGCGCGGAGAAATCGGCCTCGAAGAGCATGTCCGGAAAGAGGATCAGGGCATCGCCCTCAACCAGACCGCGGGTGCGCAGGATAGCATCCGTCTGGCCGCGCATCTCCGGCTGCTCGACGAAGGCGACCGGCACATCGAGATGCTCGCGCGCCCAGTTCTCGATCTGGTCGCCGAGGAAGCCGGTGATGAAGACGATCCGCCCCGGATCGAGCGGCAACACCCGATCGAGGACGTGCTCCAGCATCGGTTTGCCGGCAACGCTGACCAGCGGCTTCGGCTTGGTCCAAGTCTGCGGCCGCAGGCGAGTGCCGAATCCGGCGACCGGTAGGATGATGTCCACGCTGTCCTCCCTGCGCTTGGACCGCACTGAGTCGGCCGCTCACGCGGCACACCGGTTGATCCTCGCGGTCCTGTCGCCCGGCGCGGATGCGGGGATGGCTCGCGACCGCACCAGCGATCAGTCTGGAGTGTCTTCGTCGCCGTCGTCCGATTTCGCCGGAAACCGGTCTGCAAGGATCTCGCCAAGGCGGCGGGTCATCTCTCGACTGCACATCCGGGTGATCCGTGCTACCAGACCCTGGATGTCGGCGCTGTAATAGGCGAGCCGACTGGCGTCGGTTTCGGCCTCGACCAACGTCGCGAATTGGTTCGCCATGGCTTCGGTCCGTGCGGCGTCACGGGAGCGCGCGTAATGGCGGGCCAGCATCAGACTCACGGGCCACGATCTCGCGGCCAGTTCCATGGCGTGCGCTTCGACGTCGGGCGGCAGCGTCCCGGACTTCGCGGCGCCTTTGCGCAAGCGCGCGTACACCCACGCTTCGTCAAACCGCTGCTGCAGGGAGCGGGTGTCGACGGCGGTCCGGGAGCGGTCCTTCAGAAAGCCGCGCTCGGCGAGGTAATCGACGGCACGCGGCATGTCGAGAAGTTGTGGCGTGGATTGCGTTCCGGCATCCCCGTCGCTTGGGCGTTCCGTCTTCCCGTTGGCCAACGCTTCGGCGCGGCGGTTCAGCCGCTCTTCGGTGGCGCTGGCGTACCCTCCCGAGCCCAGGCAGTTGACGATGGTCGTCGGGACATCGGCGAGCGCGGAGCATAGGAAGTAGTTCGCGGGGATGGCGTCCCGGCTGGCCAGAAGGTGCAGACGCGGCTGACCGAGGGCAAAGAGAATGCTGTGCGCGGCGCTGCCGAGGCAGGAGAAAATGTCCTGGTGGCCGTTGATCAAGCGCACCTGCTCTTCGATTGTCATGGTCTCGGGGTAGGCGATCAGGAAGCCATTGTCCCGCAGCACGTCTTCGAGCTCGGCCTCACCGATGACCGGACGCTGTCGGCTCGTGAGGCGACGGCGGCTGAGGTACAGCGGTTGGGGGGACGGCGTCACATCGCCCGCTACCCGTGACGCAACGTCCCGGAACGGCCGCACCATCTCGCGGTGAGCCGAGTACAGTTGCTCGAAAAGCGGCTCGGGAACGATCGCCCGACGCAACCGGGTAGGGACCTTCAACGACAGGATCCTATCCGGCGGAACACCGAACATCGTCAGGAGCCGAGGCACCCAAGGCGCGTGATCCGCCTGTGCGGAATTGGCGTTGTTGAAGATGACCTTGACCGACGGATCGACGCCGTTCAGATACCAGATCCGTGCCAGCGATTCCAGCAGAACCTTACCGTAGTGGTTGAAGAGCAACCCGAGGTAGATGACCTCCTCATCGAGATCTTTGACCGGTTTCACCGGGATCGGCTCCGCGAGACCGCCGAATCGTTTGCCACCTTTGCGATGCGTCTGCGCGGACTCGATGGGCTGGCCGTCAGCTTTCACAATGCCGCCGGCAAACTTCGGTTGCCCCGGTCCCGGCTCGTACCCATTCGGCACGAACACGATGTCGTCGATCATCGACGCCGTGGGTTCGTCACCCCGGATACCGAGACGGAGGATCTTGCGCACCTCATCCCGTCTCAGGTCGCCGAATCCGTAAAACGAAAAGTCCCCCGGCTCGAGCGGCCGGGAGCCGGCCAGTGCGCGAATGGCACCGCGATCTGACGATCCTACCATCGTGTCACGTTCCCTTTGTCCACGAGCCGCAGGAGGCGGGCTCCAGCGAACAATCGTACGCACGTTGTGCGAGGCAGCGTCATGTTCCGCGCACCGCCGATCGCGTGATGCGGCGCTTGTACGACGGAACCCCTTCGCCACCATTCCCCGCCAGGAGCGCATGCCCCTCGCGCAGGACGCTGTCGACGCGCTCCTGGCCATCGGCGCCCCGTCTCCGGCACAGGCCGGCCGCGCGGTGAATGCCGGTCATGGCGTGGTAGAACGGGAGTCTGGCCCGCCAGGAGTCCGGAGCGTAGGCGAAGTATTCCTCAACGAAGACTTGTGCCGCGCTTTCGGACTGATCGCGGCGAGATCGCGCACGCTCCTGGGATGCGCCCAGGAACGCGACGAGATGGGCCACATCGATAACCGGGTCCGCGGCGCCGCAAAGATCGAAGTCGATCAGGGCAACGCTGTCGCCACCGATCAGGATGTGCTCCGGTTTGAGGTCGCCGTGGATGATCGCCGTTGGCGCCGCGTCGAGTCCATCAATGACCGCGTTCACCAAGTCGGAAACGTCCTGGGCCAGATCGGGGCGAGCCGATCGGACCGTATCCTCGGCCTCCCTGAGGCGCGCAATGTCGTCTGCCATGGAGCGTCGCGGTGCGTCGACATCGAGGTGATGGAACTCGGATACGGCTTTCGCGGCGGACCGCACGGCCGGGATGAGACCATCCCCGCGACGAATGATTTTGGACAACGAGGTGCCCGGGAGCGATTCGGTCACGACGGTGCGCAAGCCGTCCACAAAGGCGATCGGCCGGGCAATGGTCAGGAGACCGTGGGCGGCGGAAGCACGCTCGTGCAGAACCCGTTGCACCCGGTGAGATCGGCGCCCGGCTTCGGGGTCCCGGTAGACTTTGGCATACACCTGGCGCTCGGCGACCTCGCCGCGATCACCGTCAGCCGCCCTCACCGTCAACCGCAAGATGGCCCGCATGTCGACCCGATACTGGACCGGCTCAACCGTCCACTTTTCCACCTGCCATGCTTCCGGTCCAAACTCAGCGAGAAGGGATGGTTGAAGGGCCGGGGGCGGCCCGGCCATCAATGCAGCGATTGCCGGTAGGCGATGATCGTGCGGAAAGACCTGGAGCAGCATATCCAGCTCTGGAACGTAGGCAAAGGGGGCCAACGCGGCGCCGCTCGTATCGGCGCCGCGCCGCGCTTCGGCGCGGCAGATTGACTCCCAGACTTTGCGAGTTCGTTCGCCTCCATAGGTGACGCCGGTCACTTTCTGATTCCAGACATGTCCGGAAGCGCACTCTTCCACACGAAGCTCGTATTCAACCGTGCCACGCGATCCGTCTCGGCGGCGCGTGTTGGCAATCCGGCACTCGTGTACTCGATATGACGTTTCGTCTGCCGGTTGGAGATACCGTTGTAGGATGCCGAGCATATGCACCGGATCATGGGCCGGCGCTAGTGACGATGAACCCACGAAGCAAGTCCCCTCCCTGTTATCCAGTGTTACGCACAACGCGCGCCCGTCGCGGTGGCCAGTCGTGAGCCATGCCTGTGAAGCCGGCGACCGCTACTGATCTGCAGACTGTAAACGGTCTGACGCCTGCCGAGCCATGACCGACTCGAGGCATCCTCCTGTTATGCGCCCGCGAATTCCTGGGTGACCATCAGCCCGTGGTCCGCGCTGCGGAGCACGGCGATACCGACACGAGAGAAGCCCGGGTTGAGGATGTTGGCCCGGTGAGGCGGGCTGTTCATCAACCCTTCGTGCGCCTGGTCGGCGGTCGGCGCCAGGGCGATGTTCTCGCCGGAGAGATCGTACTCCAAGCCGGCGGCGGCCAGTCGGTCTGGAGGGTCGCCGCTGCTGGGCGAGGTGTGACCGAAGAATCCGAGGGCGAACATCTCCTGTCCGTGTCGGCGTCCCACGTCGGCCAGATCCTGGTCGGGTTGCAGCGGCGCCAGACCGGCCAGGGCTCGTTCATGGTTGATGAGCGCGAGCAAGGTCTGCTCCTCCTGGGGATCGGTCTGGATGTCCGTGATACCGGAGAAGGGGAGATCGATCGTGCTCGACCCCGACGCTTGGGCCGGCACCCCCAGGGTTTGCAGGTCGATGCCGGCCCAGCGCAGCCCGGCGTCGAGCGCCTGCTGCCCCGTCCTGGCGATCGGATCGGCGAGCCGGGAGGCGACGAGGGGCCCGCGCATGCCAAGTTCCGCTGAGAGGGCCGACAGCAACAGCACCAGCAACGCGGCGATGCCGAGACCCCGAATGGCCCCCGGCAGGAGGCCAAGGACGCTGTTGGCCCAGCCGAGCGGCGTGGCCGCCGTCAGCGTGCCGAGGGGCGCCACCAGAATGCGCGCCACCAACCCGATGACGGCCAGACTCACGACGGTGGCGATGAGAAATCCTGCCCCGGTGGCGAGGTCCACGGCGAGACCCAGGTTGAGCAGCGGCTCCGCGACGGAACCGGCGAAGCGGGCGCCAACGACGAGCGCCAGACCAAAGACGATCAGGTCGACGATGCCGAGCAGGAAGCCACGCCGCAGCCCGCCGACGGCGAAGAGACCGACGACAGTCAGGATGCCGATGTCGACCGCGTTCATCCGCGTGCGCGCCTCCAGGTGCCGTTTGCCGTCGAACGAAAGATGGGTGCGATGGGCGCCTAAGACGCCGGGCGGCTAGCGAACGGGGTACCCGAGCGAACGAATGAGGTCGCCGTGCCTGTTGCGAAAGATCTCCAGGTGCGTGTCGTTCAGTTTCGCACGAGAGTCGCCGACTTTGGCGGCGCGGACGTGCCAGGCCATCTTGTCGTCCTGCTGGCGCACGCGATCGGCGCGGCACGCGTCGATCGCCGCCGCGATCCGCTCGGTCCTGACCGGATCGATCTGGCCGGTGACGCGGGTGAGCGCTCCTACCGGGTCGCCGTGGAGCTCCTCGTAGCGGATAGGGATGGCTCGGCCGCTGTGCAGCCAGCCGTTGGCCCGGGCGATGTGGGGGCCGAACCCATCGGCCAAAAATCCGAGGACGTCCTCGTGGTCGAGCGGCTTGCCGTACATGGCGTGGCGCGGACGCGGCTGGTCGCGCCCGAGCCCACGTGCCGACCGCTCCTGTTCCCAGTAGTACATCGAGACGAAGACGTCGTACGGGTCGCGGACGATGGTCACGTGGTGGGCCGGAATGGCGTCGATCACGTCGCAGAGGCGGTGGGTGAAGCGCGTGTGGTGGTGGAACATGCTGCCATCGGGGAAGTTGCCGGAGCGCGCGAACTCCGCCAGCGTTTCCGGGCTGGAGGTCGCGGCGTGCCCGCCCGGTGTCGGCCACTGCAGCCCGTAGACGGTCGAGAGCAGGCAGCCAATCCAGTGGTTGCCCGATTTGGGTGGCGCGGAGACGACGATTCTCACCGTTCGGAGCGTCCCATTCGAGATGGATTGATCCTAGCGGACCTCGTACCCGAGCGAGGTCACGAGATCGTCGTACTTCTCACGGAAGATCTTCAGGTGCGGCTCGCTCAGAGTGCTCTTCGATTCCCCAACCTTTGCCGAACGGACGTGCTGAGACATGCGCTTGCTCATCTTGCGCATGTTCTCAACACTGCATGCCTCGACGGCCTGCTCGAGACGGGCGGCATCCACCGGTTCGATGAGATCGGTGACCCGCTTCAGTTCGGCTAGCGTGTCGCGGTGGAGATCCTCGTAGCGGACTACGATGGCGCGGCCGCTGTGGATCCACTCGTGACCCCGGCGCATCTGGTCCCCGTAGCCGTCGGCCAGGTAGGCGAGAATTTCCGGGGCGTCGATCGGCTTGCCGACCATGGCGTCGCGCGGGCGCAGCTTCGGGCGTACGCGGCCGCGCTGCTTGTCGTAGTCGGTGCGGGTCTGGATCCAGTGGTACATGGAAACGAACGCATCGTACGGGTCGCGGATGATGGTCACGAGGTGGGCTGGAGCCCCGTCGATGATGTCGCAGAGCTTGGGCTTGTAGCGGCAGTGCTGGTGGAAGATGGTATTGTCCGGGAACCGGCCTTCATCGACGAAGCGGCTGAACTCCTCGATGTTGGTGTCGGGAGACTCTTCGCCGATGATCCACTTGAGGTCATAGGCGCGGCTCAGCAGGCACTTGATCCATTTGTTCCCCATCTTGGGGGGAGATGAGATGACGATGCGCATGGCCCCTCCTTCGCGCCGAGCCGCCTTATGCTGCCGTGCCGCCTAGCGGACTTCGTAGCCGAGCGCTTCGATCATGTCGGCGTACTTCTCGCGGAACACCGCGAGGTGCTCGTCGTTCAGTTTTTCGCGCGAGTCGCCGACCTTGGCGGCGCGGACGTGCTTGGAGCGCTCTCCGCCCATCTTGCGCATATTGTCAGCGTTGCAGGCTTCCACGGCGGCCGCGATCTTGTCGTCGGGAACGGGCTGAATCGCGTCGGTGACGGTGCGCAGTTCGGCGATCGGGTCGGAGTGGAGCCGCTCGTAGCGAACCACGAGGGTGCGGCCGCTCTCCATCCATTCGCGGGCGCGGCGCATGTTGTTGCGGAAGCCGCCATTGCGCAGGTAGGCGATCACGTCCGGGTCGCTGAGCGACTTGCCGATCATGACGTCGGTGCGGCGGCCGCTGCGCAGACCGTCGTCCTTGTGCTGCTGGATGGTGAAGTAGGAAGAGACGAACCCATCGTACGGGTCGCGGATAATGGTCACGGTGTGGGCGGGCACCGAGTCGAACAGGTCGACCAACTCTTCCCTGTAGTCGTAATGCTGGTGGAAGATTGAATTGTCCGGAAATTTGCCAGCCTCGACCCAGGATTTGAGCAGGTGCAACTGCGGCCGTTTCGGCGTTTCCTGCTTGACCAGGGGTCGCAATTCGTAGATGTGGCCCAAGATGCACTTCAGCCACACGTTCCCCGCCTTTGGTGGTCCAGCGATAACAATCCTCACCCGAACGCACTCCTCGTCAGCTCTACCGTCCGCGGCCCACCGGCGCCGATCCGACGGTTCAGAAAATCCGCGCCACAAATCGGGCCCTTCCGAGCCGAAGCAGGCGAGCGATCGCGCGGGTTGTCGCTCGAGCGATGAAAAAGTGTAGCAAAACTGCGGTTGCGGCGGCGGGGAGTGGCCGGGTGTGGACTGTCGCGTAGACTTCGGCCTACACGTTGGAGGTCGTGGCGACCGTGCGAACCGTGCTCTTTCACCGCAAGTACCGCCGTTTTCATGGGGGTCATCTCAAAGTCTGGCACTACTTCAATCACGTGCTGAATGCTCCCGGATACGACGCTCGGGTACTGTTCGATGCCAATTCCACCTGGGACAGCTCCAACCCCTGGAACGAGGCGCGCGACCGGGTCATTGATTCCCTCGCCGGATATGTCCCGGATGTGCTTTTCGTGGCGGGGCGCGATTGGCAACGGTTGCTGGGACTCGGGTTGCTCGACCGCGACATCCCGATCCTCAATCTCATCCAGCACGTGCGCCACGCCGACGAGTGGAGCATCCAGTCCCAGTACCTGAGCAGCAAGGCCATCCGCATCTGTGTCAGCCCCGAAGTCGCCGACGCGGTCGTTGCCGCCGGAAGTCGGGGTCCGACGCTCATCATTCCGAACGCCGTGGAAATTCCCGAGATCGCTTCCACCGCGGAGGGCGCACGACCGGTTGACCTGCTAATCGCTGGCTTGAAGCAGCCGGTGCTCAGCGCGCGCATGGCGAAGGCGCTGGCATCGCCCTATCTGGCGATGGAAGTCCTGTCCGACCACGTACCCCAGGATGCGTTTTTCGACGCCATGCGCCGGGCGAGGGTGACGCTCTTCCTCCCCAACGAGGAAGAAGGGTTTTATCTGCCGGCCCTGGAGGGAATGGCACTCGGGACGGTGGTCGTCTGCCCGGACTGCGTCGGTAACCGCTCATTCTGTTTGCCTGGAGTGAACGCATTTCGGCCAGACTATCGCTTCGAAGAGATCGTCGAGGCGACGCGGTTGGCGCTCGATATGCCGGAGCATGAACGGCAGAACCTGCTCGATAACGCGCGTGAAACCTCGCGGGTTCACAGTCTGGCCGCCGAACGCGAGGCATTCGGTCGGGTGCTTGCGGAACTCGATCAACTCTGGGCTGCCGGGTAGCGGTCAGGCCCGATCCTCGGGGGTGTCTACAGCGGCGTACAAACGTCGTGTCATTCTGAAGGCGAAGCCGAAGAATCTCGTACACGGCAAACGGACGCGGCCTGCGGCCGAGATGCTTCACTCCGTTCAGCATGACACAAGGTGCACTCGGCGCTTTAGCGCACCTGGTACCCGAGCTCTTTCACCAGATCGGCGTATGCCTCGCGGAAGGCGTCCAGGTGGGCGGGCGTCAGGTGCTTCTTCGAGTCGCCAACCGTCGCCGTGCGCACGTGCTTGGCGCCGCCTTTGGTCCGGGCACGCATGCGGTCGGCACGGCAGTAGTCGATCGAGATTTCGAGGGTGTCGTCAGTCGGAACCCTCACCCCCCTAACCCCCTCTCCCATTGCGATAGGGGAAGGGGGAACGGGCGGCGCGTTCCGCACGATTGCCGTGGCCGCTCTTCGCAGTTCTGCGAGCGGATCGCGGATGAGGTCTTCGTAGCGGAGTACGACGGCTCGGCCGCTCGAGGCCCAGTCGCGGGCTTTGAGGAGATTGTTGCGGTAGCCGCCCTGGCGCAGGAAGTCCACCACATCCGGATGGTCGAGCGGCTTGCCCATGATCTCCGTGAACTTGCGGCCCTTCTGGTTGTCCTCCGCTGCGTGTTGCTGGAGGGTGTAGTAGGTCGAGACGAAGGCGTCGTATGGGTCGCGCACGATGGTGACGATGTGGGCCGGGACGGCGTCCAGGGCGTCGGCGATGGCCGGCGAAAAGTCGTAATGCTGGTGGTAGATGGTGTCGTCGGGAAAGCGATTCTCGGCCAACCACGGTCTGAGCGATTCCAGGTCGGCGCGCTCGGGCGTTTCGAACGGCCGCAGCCAGCGCAAACCATAGGCGCGGCCCAGCAGGCACTTGAGCCACATATTGCCGGTCTTGGGGGGGCCGGCGATGACGATGCGCACGCCCTCAGACCTGATAGCCGAATTGCTGGAGCACGTCGCCAAAGGCGTTGTTGGCGACCGATTGCAGTTCGGGGGTGAGGGACGATTTCCAGCGACCGAGCGAGGTGGAGACATCGCTGCTGGTCAGGTGGCGCTTCATCTCGGGGTTTTCGGCGGAGGCCCGCTCCAGCATTCCGTTCATGATCGCGTTGGAGGCGTCCAGTTCAAGGTAGTCGAGCACAGCGCGCAACGTTTCTTGCGGCCGGGTGATGAGGTCTTCGTAGCGGATGAGGTGGGCGCGGTCCTGACGCTTCGGCCAGGAGCGGCTGAGATTGCGGATGGTGCTATTGCGCAGGAAGGTGGCGAACTCCTCATCGGTTTCGATGTGACTCGGACCGAAGGCGCGACGGCCAAACTTCTGGTTGAAGGCCAGCATCGAGCTGTAGACATCACGGAAATCGCGCACCAGGAAGATCTCCCTGGCCTTTGGGTAGAGCTCCCAGACGAGCCAGGGGAGATTGTCGGCGCGGTGCTTTTCCGCCATGTACTTGACGTCGCTCTGGCTCTGCCCGGCGGCGATGCGCAGGTAGGTCTCCTCGGCGCTGCGCTGGCAGAATCGGGCCAGATCCTCGACGTAGTCGCGGCCCATCCATTCGCCAAGGCCGGGGGTTACTGCGATCGGTTCGGGATAGAAGGGGTTGTAGCCGATCCACTGCTTGTTGGTCTGGAAATGGTCGGCCTGGGCGGAATGATGGGGGTCGCGCGGTTCGGCGAGTGTTTTCAGCATGTGCCACCAATAGCGGGCGGTGCGCAGCTCGTACGGGTGCCAGCGGTGGACCACGATCTCCGGGTGCTCGGAGAGGAGGCGCATCGTCCAGGTGGTGCCGGCGCGGCCCATGGTGGTCAGCATCAGGGGCTGCAGCTTTGGCTCGAACCCGGACTGCACCGGCTTGTGGCGCAGACTCACTTTGCCCAGGCGGGCCCGGGTGCCGTCTTCCAGTACGGCGCGCAGTTGCAGCTCGACCTCCGGTTCGAGACCGACCACGCTGAGCCAGGTGCGGAAGCCGACGATCCCCGATTCGGGCGCGTCGGGATAATCGCGCAGGACATCCCGGCGTTGCTGATCGAGCGGCGCCTTGCGCAGCACGGCGCCGCCCTGGTGGATCTCGATTTCCTGGACGCGCCGGCCTTCGCCCAGCGCCCAGCCGGCGACCTCGATGTCGTAGACGTCGCGGCCACCGAGGCGCGGGGCATCGAGGGCGAAGGCCCGTATCTTGCCTGGCTGGGGCGCCCCTAGCTCGATGTCGTCGATTTCGACCAGCGCCATGAACTCCGCTTCCCTTCCTTCTCCGTGGTTTGCATGCCGGGCAACCGTGACAGACCGCGCGGAGCGGTGTCAAGGTTACGACTCCGCGATCAATCCCAACCGGGATTCCAGCCCAGAGACTGCTCCAACTGGGCGTTCTTGGGCGCGAAATGCGCGTTCAGGCGCGCCCGCAGGGCGGGATCCAGGCGAGGGCCGGCCGAACGGTTGTGGACGGTGAACGGGAAATCGATCTCCGGCGCGAGATCGAGGAACGCTGCAACCTGGGCGGTTGTCTCCGCGGGCTGAGCGAACAGGTCTTCGCTGCGCAGTACGAGGATTTGCCCGCGGGGAATTAGCGCGAACCACCGCTCCAGTTGCGGCGCGTAATCCCCTCGCGCCAGGTAGCTGGCGTGCTTGTGCGGCTCACTGACATAGCTTGGGTCGAGGGCGAACTTCGCCTCTTCTCCAGCGAGCCGATTTTCTTCGGCGTCGAGCGCCGCGGAGAAATCGAGTGTCTCGAAGCCGCGGGAGCGCTCCAGGAGATAGTGCGAGTAGGCGCGGTCGACCGGGTTGCGCAGTAGCGCGATCAGCTTTGCCCTGGGCGCGATCTGCTGGAGTCGTTCGGGCGCCAGGGGATGGAAGAGGGCATAGGGGGTGGCTTCGCCGGTGACCGTGCCGGTGGGCACGGAGCAGGGAAAGTGCCCGAGGTACCAGTCGCGACCTCGCTCGTAGCGATCGGTGAGGTAGTGAAGCTCTTTCTTCGCAGGAGTGAACACGTTTCGATGGGCGCTCAAGTAGGCGTGCAGTGAGGTGGTCCCGCCGCGTTGGGCGCCGATGATGACGAAATCCGGGGCCGAGAACGGCGAGGCATCGGTGGGGTGACCGCACTGTTCCACCATGGAGATGGTGGCCGAGAGCAAGGCAATGGGCTTTGATTCTCCGTCGGAGAGCACCGCCTCAACCGCAAAATGCCAGTCGGTGTCGGTGTTGGGAGCCGGTGCCCAGGCAGAGAACCCCGTTAGAGCGGCGTGGTCGAACTCGGGATAGTCGGCGGCGACGTCGGGGCGCAGGACATCGAGGGCGTACAGCCGGCCGCGGTCGCAAGCGCTGACCGTACGGACACCTTGTATCGGACCTTCGCGCCCAATCACCCAACCGCTGATTTCGATGCCCGCACCAACCGATGAATCGGCGACCCGCGGGCTGTCGATGGCGAAGGCGGCAATACCAGGCGGTGGCCGCTCCGGGAGTCGTAGCTCTGTTACTTTAGCTCTGGAAACCATGAACGGCGCATTGCTCATGACGCCTGGGCCGGGATCGGGCGGTGCCGCTCCCAGCAGATGCCCCATTTCTCCTCGAATCGGCCCTGATTCTGCCTGACCAGCCGCATGTACTCACCGGTGGGCAGAAGTTTGCCGATCGAGGCGTGGTAGGCGTGGTGGACGTACACCTCAGGCGTCCAGGCGACCTCAAGGCCTTCCGCCTTGGCGCGCAGGGCGTAATCCTCGTCCTCGAACATGCCGACTTCGTAGCGCTCGTCGATCGGACCGAGGCGATCGTACGCATCGCGGCGAAAGGCGAGGCAGAACATCATCGGCATGCGGATCGGGTAGCGCTCGCCATCGTGGCGTTCGCCCTGGGCGCGGGCGACGGCCTGGTACTCGCCGTACGTCTGATACTCCATGTCGATCTGGGCCTCGTTGCAGGTGCGGTTGGTGCCTGGACCGAGGAGTCCGAGCGTCGGATGGTCCAGATGCCGCGCCAGGCGGGTCAGCCAGCCGCGAGGGACCACGGTGTCGTTGTTGAGCAGGACGAAGATGATCTCCGCTCGCCGCTGCCGAGCCCCTGGTTGTTGGCCGGGCCGAACCCGGCGTTGTGGTCGTTGAGGATGATCCGCATCTGGGGCAGATCGCGCGCGAGACGGTGCAATTCCTCGACCGTGCCGTCGGTCGAGGCGTTGTCGACCACGATCAACTCGTAATTCGGGTACTCCGTGTTCTCGAGGATGCTGGCCAGGCAGAGGCGCGTGAAGGCCAGGTTGTCCCAGGTGACGACGACGATGCTGGCCCGCGGCCAGGATGCCCGGAAGGCGCGGTCGAGGGTCGCCCAGCGCTCTGGCCACGTCGAGCCCTCGGCAAAGACGACGTCTCGCCGATCCGCCGCGTCGATCGTCGCCGTCGCCTGGCAGGCGGATGTCGGCCATAGCGGCCAGGGGTTCTGTTGCGGACGACGGGGCGATGATGCGCCATCCCCAGCGCCGTCGAATCTCGGCGGCGGTGGCAGGGTCGAAGGTCGCGGGTGCGAGCAGGGCAGCCGCTTCGATGACCTGCGATTGGCGGAGTGACGCCAGCGTATCGAGCGATGTCGCGGGGTTGTCCGGTTCGCTCGGCCAAGCCAAGCGGTGCAGGGTCGGAGCGGCTGGCCGCCGCGCGTCTGTGGGAATCGCGTCAGGAACTGAAAGACGCGGTGCTCGTGCCTCGCGAATTCCGTGGCGATCCGGGATTCAGTCTGGGTATCCGATGAATCGCCGGGCAGCACGATCGACGTCGTAGCGCGCGGGCCGAGCCGAGATGGGTGTCGCGAGCGCGTGGGCCACCGTCGCTTCCGGCAGCTCCGGTTCCCGCGCGCGGGCGCGGGAGGCGATGACGAGGTCGTCCGTCAGCAGCGGGGCGATGGTGGGCAGCTTGCGACGCCGGCCGCAATTGCAGCCGGGATGTGGCTCATCGGCGGCGTCCAGGAGGAGCGACGGCTCCTCCGCAAACGTCGCGCTGGCATCTCGCTCAGGCGGCACTGGTTGTCTCCATGTTAAGCCGAGCGTCGTCGCCCTGGCGGGTGAGGTTGGGGTTGTAGTACGGGTCGTGGGCGATGACGTGCCCCCAGCGCTCGCGCAGATACTCGATCTCGTGCGCGTGGGCGATGACGGTCTTGGTCACCGATTCATGATGGTAGAGGGTGGCGTGGGGGGTGTAGAGCACCTCGTAGCCGGCCTCCCGCGCACGGAGGCAGAAATCGGTGTCGTTGAAGGCGACAGGGAGATGCTCTTCGTCCAGACCGCCGATAGAATCGAAGACGGCGCGGTCGATCAGGGCGCAGGCGAAGGTCACCGCGCTGCAATTGCGGACCACGTCCGGGAGGTTGAAAAAGCCTGGGTCGTCGCCGGGCATGCGCTTGAAGACGTGGACAGAGCCGCCGAACGGACCGAGGATCACCCCGGCGTGCTGGATGGTGCCGTCCGGGTAGAGCAGTTTGGCGCCGACGATGCCGACTTCTGGACGCTGGGCGTGCTCGACCATGGCCCGCAGCCAGCCGGGGTCGATGACGGTGATGTCGTCGTTGAGCATCAGCACGTAGGGATCGTTGACGAAGGGGATCGCCGCGTTGATCAGGGCAGAGTAGTTGAATGGCTTGCGCGCATCGACCACGCGGCGGACATTCGGGTGTCGCTCCCTGAGCTCGGCGACGAGCTCTGCCACCCCGGAGCCGCTGGAGTTGTCGACCAGGAGGATGTCGAGGTTCGGGTAGTCGGTGCGGTGCAGGACATCGTCGAGGCAGGGGCGAAGCAGGTCGAGATTTCCGCCAGTCGGGATGACCGCCGTGACTCCCGGAAGATCGGTCATCGCGTAGCGGACTCGCCAGGTGCCGGGGTGGATGCCGCACTCGACGGAGCCTTCGACGCCCCGACGCTTCAATGCGTCGGTAATTGCCCGTCGTTCCTCCTCGAGCCAATCCGACGCGTTCCACGGCTCGCCGTGCTTGGGAGCCTGCTCGATGCTGGTGACGAGGATGTCGGGCACGTGCAGGACGCGGCGTGCATCGTCGGTGAGCCGCAGCGCGAGGTCGTACGATTCGGCGCAGCGGAATTCATCGCGGAGGCCGCCCGCCGCGGTGGCCGTCTCGCGGTGAAAAAGCGTCAGCGGGCCGATGTAGTTCATTGCCAGGAGGAGGTCCGGTGACCAGTCGGGTTTGAAGAAGGGATTCCAGCGCTCCATGGTATCGGGATCGATGTGGTCGTCGTCGGTGTAGACCAGGCGCGCATCAGGCTCGGATGTCAGGGCATGCGCGATACACGCGAGAGCCGTCGGGGCGAGGATCACTCCCGGAGCGAGGAAGGTGACCCAGTCTGCATCGCTCTGCACCAACGCTGCATTCAGATCGGCAATGGCGCCGTTGTCGCTCGCTTCGCGAATGCAGACGCGGGCATCTTCTTCAGCCAGTTGACGTGCCAGCGTTTGAGAGTCTGGGCTGGCGTCCCCGGCGTCGACCAGGATCAGTCTCCAATCGGCATACGTCTGGGCGTGCAACGAGGCCGCGATCGCCTCGAGCGCATCGTGAACATCGCCAGTCAACGGGACGATTGCACCAAAGGTGAATCGCGGATCGAAGGCAGCATTCTCTTGCGCCACCGCAATGGCGTCGCCCTGACGCCGTTCCAGCCAGGCGCCATAGTAGCGGTTGATGACGGGAACGCCGCCGTCGATCGACAGCGCGCTGTCGATCTCGATGCGGGTCGGCAGGAGCAATTGGCGGCCGTCGTTGGCGGTCGCTCGCACGACCAGCTCGTGGTGCCCTTCGCCCAGCCCATACAGGGGGACCGTGCCGGAAAAACCGCAATGATCGGCGTCGGCGTACTGGCGGCGGCGCTTGGCGATGTCGGGGCGCAAGGCGCCGTAATCGACCCGCCCGCGGGTTTCCCCGTCGATCTGGACCTCCAGCGATTGAATGCCGGACGGCGCCAGCACCCACCCGGAGACGACGATGGTCTCGCGGGAGAGAAAGAGCGAGCCGCGCACGGGCAGATCGAGCCGACCGATGACCCGGCCAGTCTCGAACGCGTGGTGATCGACTTCGAATGTGGTCGTGAGCTCGGCCTGTGCGCCGTCGGAGGCAGAGATGCGCACCGTCAGCTCGTGCATTCCGTCCGGCAGTTCGTGGACCGCGATCTCGCCCCGGAAGCCGCAGTGCTCCCCGGCCGGATATCCGGGGTAGAGCGCCGCGGCGTCGAGCCGCGGTTCGCCATAGGAGACAGTTCCGCGAGATTCGCCATCGACGATCGCCTCGATCATTGCGTCCCCGGCCGCGGTCAGTGCCCAGCCGGAAACGATCAGGACGCCGTCGGTGATGACGTCGGGCAGTCGCCCCGGCGACTCGACCATGCCGACGATGAGGTGGGGAAGAGGAGGCGAGTCGGTTTCTGGCATCTCACCTGGCGCTTCGGTCATGCGGGGTGAGGCCTCGGTCGTGGTCGACGTATCTGAAGCTGGCGGGCGGTACGGTCTGGTCGTCTGCTCGATGCCCGGTTGCCGTGGCCACCCGCAAGAGGGCATCCGCCAGGCGCCGTTCAGCGTCGGCGAGGCGCGCCTCGGCTTCCTGGACGCGGACGTTGAGGACGATGTTGTTGCGCAGCAGGATCATGACCTGTCGCGAGCGGTCGTAGAGCAGCTTGTCGGCGAGGCGTTCATTGTCGCCGACGGTTACTCCGGCCAGGAGAGGCGAGACGGAGAGCTGGATCGGGTAGCGCGCGCCGTAGTGGGCCGAGAGAAGGCCGTCTATCCAGTAGTAGCCGAAGTCGTCGGGGACGATCTTGTCCTGCCAGCGCTCACGGAACAACTCCTGGTTGCCGCGCTCGGCGGTGGAGAGGAGATCGCGCGTCGCCGATTCGAGGTGGTAGAGCACGCTTTCGGCGCAGTAGTGGACTTCGTACCGGCTTCGCCGGCGCGCAGGCAGAAGTCGACGTCCTCCCAGCCGTTGCGATAGCGGTGTCGAGCCCGCCCAACTCAGCCCAGGTCTCGCGCCGAAAGAGCGCGCAGGCCGCGGTGACGACCTGGAAGCGGCGCGAAACGGCCGTGGCGGGATGGTCGGCCGGGAATCCGATGTAGATGTGGTGAGGCAGCAGATCGAGGCCGAAGACGACCCCGGCGTGCTGGATGGTGTCGTTCGGAAAGAGAAGCTTCACGCCGACGACGGCCGCTTCGGGGTGGGCGACGGCGTGGGCGACGAGGTTGGCCAGCCAGCCGGCTGGTGGGGATGGTGTCGTTGTTCAGCAGGACGAGGAACTCGCCGGTGGCCGCCGCGGCGCCGGCGTTGCAGGCCCCGGCGAACCCGAGGGCGGTTTCGTTGCGGATGACGCGGATGCGGGAGCCGTAGCCGGCGAGCACCGATGGGGTGAGGTCGGACGATCCGTCGTCGACGACGATGATTTCGCGATCGAGACCGTCGTCGGTTTCGGCCAGCAAGGCATCGAGGCACTGGCGAGTGATGGTGGCCTTGTTGTGGACCGGGATGACGATCGACGCCGAATGGAGCGGGCGATGCGGTTGACCTGTCGCGGCTCGGGCGCGAATCAGCGGAGGTCATCGTAGAGGAAATTCCCGGATCGTTCATCGGCGGTCCACCCGGCCAGCGACGAGCGCGTGGCGGTCCTTGTCGGTCATCAGCGGCGTCGTCGCGGGCGATGGATTGAAACTGGTCGCGCAGGGCGGGATCGCACAGCGACCAGTCGAGGTCGTCGGCCACGGGCGAGATGCCGGCTTCATTGCCGGGGCTGTACTCCCCGGAGCAGAAGTACTCGATGACCGTGTCCTGGGGAAAGGTGTTGCCGTGGGCGAAACCTGGTGGCAGCCAGATCCACTCGGCGAAGTCCTCGTCGCCCTGGACTGGCATGTCGTAGGCGACGATCTGGCCGTAGGTCGGCGAGCCTTTCCGGATGTCGAGCGCGACGTCGATCATGTGCCCGCGAATGGTGCGGACCAGCTTGCCCATGTAGGGATTCCACTGGAAGTGGAGACCGCGCACGGTCCCCGCTCGGGAGAAGCTCTCGTTGGCCTGGAGGAAGCGCACCCCGCGCATGAACGGGGCGGCCTCGCCCGTCTCGAAATCGCTGAAGCGGTACTGCTCGCTGAAGTAGCCGCGGTTGTCGGGGAACCGGGCGAAGCGGATGACCTTCACCTCGGGGATGGCCAGATCAATGACTCTCGATGATCTTCACGCGATGCTCGACTCCCGGCGGCACGAGTTGTCAGGGCGCGCGTCGAAGGAGCCGAGATCCACGTCAGCACGTCGCTGCTCAGCTCATCGCGAGCTTCGATGAGTCCTTTGGCGTTCAGATAGTGCTCCAGCGCCTCACGCCAGGGGCGCATGGGCGGGACGCCGGTCTCAGCCAGACGTTCGCTGGTCAGGGCCGAGTAGGGAGGTCGCCGGGCGCGCCGCTCGCCGGTGACGGTCGTCGTCGGCTCCATGTTGACGGCAACGCCGGCGATGTCGAATGTCGCCTGGGCAAATTCGAACCAGGAGCACTCGCCCTCATTGGTCAGGTGGAAGAGGCCGCGGGCCTCCCGCTCCATCAGCGCTTTGGTCGTCTCGGCCAGGTCGTGGGTGTAGGTTGGGGAGAGCGCCTGATCGGTGACGACCTTGACCCAGCCGTCGTTGCGGCCCTTGGTGACCATCAGCTCGGGAAAGGTCCAGCCCTTGCGGCTCGTCGCCGTGCCGTAGAGTCCCGGCGGAGCGGATCACGAGGTGGCGGGGGTTGGCGTTCATCACCATCCGCTCGCCGGCCAGCTTGGAGATGCCGTAGATGTTGTAGGGATCGGGCAGGCTCGATTCGGTGTGCGGATCGTGCCGGGGCCGTCCTTCGCCGCCGAAGACGTAGTCGGTCGAGTAGAAGACCACCCCGGCCCCGATCTCTTCCGCGGCGCGGGCGACGTTGCCGGCGCCGGTGGCATTGACGGCAAAGGCCAGAGTCGGGTTCAGCTCGCAGTCGTCGACGCGATGGAAGGCGGCGGTGTTGATGACCCAGTCGGGGCGATGCTGGCGCAGGATGCGGGAGACGCCGACGCCGTCGGTGACGTCGATGTCGGCGTGGGTCAGACCGACCGCGTCGTCGCCGAGGGCCCGCATCAAGTCCTGACCGAGCTGCCCGGACGAGCCGATGACCAGTGTCCTCACGCGGGGACTCCGGCCATGATCGTCTCTTTCAGCCAGCGGATGTTGAAGAAGCGCGGATCCTTGTCCGGCTCGAGACCGAAGTCGCCGCGCTCCAGGGCGTCATAAATGGCAACGACGGCTTCGGCGGCGCTGCGATCCGCGCTGAAACCGAGAGTGTTCTGGATTTTTTCGCCGCTCACGTAGTACGAGCGGGCGCCGGCGTTGGTGGAGCGGTCGCGCTTGACGCGAACTTCGACGCCGTAGCGCTGCTCGATGACCTCGGCCACCCAGTGGGCCAGCTCGAGCACGCGGTAGTTCTTGTGGAGCAAGTTGAACGCCTCACCGCGAATCTTTTCGACCGGCGCGGAAAGAAGGTGGATGTAGGCGTCGGAGGCGTCGCGGATGTGGAGGAGTGGCCGCCAGGCCTCGCCGTGGCCGTGGACGGTCAGTTGCTGGCTCTTCCAGGCGTGCAAGGTGAAGACGTTGACGACAAGGTCGAAGCGCATGCGGGTGAGCCAGTCCGAAGATGGTCCCCTTGCGCAGCAGGACCGGCACGAAGAGCGGGTTCTGGTCGGCGATGCGCAGCAGCTCGACTTCGGCCAGCCGCTTGGTCTTGCTGTAGTTTGCTGTGGGGGCGATAGGCATGTCTTCCGTCATGACGGTGACGTTTGCTTCGTCGGCGTTGGTCGGAGCGTAGTAGACGGAGCAGGTGGAAGCGAAGAGGTAGCGCAGCGGCTTGTCGTCGCGGCGGGCCTTGGCCGAGGCCAACTCGGCCAGTTGGCGGGTGGCGTAGACGTTGCTCTCGCTGTTCAGCTCGGGGGCGAAGTCGGCGGTCGGGTCGTTCGAGAGACCGGCCAGGTGGATGATGGCGTCGACGTCCTTCAGCCACGAGGCTTCGGGGTAGCGTAGGTCGCCCTGGACCACATCCAGGCGCTCGTGGGGTGGAAACGGATTGCCGAACCAGAGGGTGTCGACCACCCGCACGCGCTCCCCAATCGCCAAAAGCTCGCGGACCAGCACACTCCCGATGTAGCCGGCGCCACCGGTAACCAGAATCATCCGTTCCCCTCCCTCAGCGCGTCCCGCGGCCTCGTACCTGTTGTGGATCAGCACGGCGGCTCACGCGGAGATTGCGCCGCGGCCCTGGCCCAGGGCATAGATCGTGCCGATTCCCCGTTCGCGGGCCACGGGCGTGGTTCGCTGTTCCAGGTGGCGCTCCAGCTCGGGGTGGCTCGCCAGCCACGGCAGCGCCGGGCTCGGAACTACCAGGAACTCCGCACCGTCGCCGCGCAGGGCTTCGAGCTGCGCGACGGCTTTCGTTCCGTCGATGACAGTGTAGTCCGCCACGGCGCCAGAAGGGGATTGCGGGAAGTCTTCGGTGGGGCGCTCGCCCAGGTGAAGCATCGCACCGTCGCCATAGGTGGCAACGAGGGTACGGGCGCCAGTCGGGACATGGGTCTCCACGAGCTGCCGGACCTGGCCCACCAGGCGGCGGTGATAGATCGACGCCGGGGCGCCGGGAGCGTGGCGGCTCAGGACCGCGCCCAAGGTACCCATCAGTTCGGCGTCGCGGCCGTTCTGGATCGCTTGCAACCCGTTGAGCATCGACCGAAGCTCGGCTTCGTGGATCGCGGCGATCTGCAGGCCGCGCTCGCTCTCCGCGAGGCGATCGGTGAGATCGGCCACCTGATCGCGGAGCCGAGTAAGTTCGGTGGCGTTGTGGGCCAGTTGGTGCTGCAGGGCCGCGATGGCGTGGTCGCGACGGGTGATGAGGGCATCGCGCTCGATCAGCCGGCTGTCCCGCTCCGAAAGTCGGCCCTCCAACTCCGAGCGTGCGCCCTCGTGGCTCTGCAGAGCCGATTCCAGTTCCGATATGCGCGATTCTCGGTCGGCGAGGGCGGCGGTGAAATCTTCGTTGTTGCGGCGGAGGGCCAAGTTTTCGACCCGGAGCAGGTCGACGCCGCCGATGCCGCGGCTGATCGTCGCGCCGGTGTCGAGGGTCAGGGAATCCGATTCGATGTCATCGCTTTCTGGTTCGGAATCACCCTCCCACCATGCGGCCTCGCGCAGGAGCTGCTGGTACGTGGCGATGGTCTGCTCCGGAAACACGGCTTCCTTCAGATCGCGCAAGGTCTTGCGGTGATGCCGCAGGGCCGGCACGGCCGCCTCCTGGAGAGCCACAGAATCCTTACCGCCCTCCAAACCAAGCCAGCCGAGGAGCCGATCGATTTCCCGACCGGGGTCGAAAAAATACGCGTCGTAGTGAGTGACCAGTCGCGTGTCCACGCTCGATCCCGCGAGAATGCGCTCGGTGTAGGTTTGCCACAGGGTCAGGCCGAGCGCGATCGAGAAGCCGTTGCGGCGGTGCAGTGAGGTCACGACCTCCAGCGGATTGCGCACCACGACGACGGTGCGCAAGGGTCCGAATGCAGAGCGCCAGAAGGGGAGGGTCAGGCTCGTTCGCGGATCCTTCCAGCCCCAGGCTGGCGTGGTCTGCAACGGCTGAGCCAGGGTTCTGGCCTGTTCCCGAAAGTGCTCGAATCTGCCGCTCCCCCAGTCGACGTCTGCCGGAGGAGGGCAGTCCCAGCCTGCCCCGGCCGCGTTGAGGACTTCGTCGTTGAGCCGGACGAATCCGAGATGCTCGTAGAACCCTTCCGGGTTCTCCGCGGCCGGAGGCATGAGATCCGCTTCCTCACCGAGTTTCAGTCCGGCTTGCTGCAGCAGCTTCGCCACCATGGACGTGCCGGAACGGTGCATGCCGACGATGGCCACCGGCGGCGGGCCGGGCGGCGTGGAAGCATCCGCGGCATGGCCGGGGTGATCGTCGACGTTGGTTCGGTTCACGTCCACCTCGAGATTCACTTCCGGCGCATTGGCGCCGTCACGGCGTGCGCCATGAACAGGGACTTTCGGGCGGGGTTTGGCGCGGGCACTAGTGGGAAACGAGGTTCACCAGTTCACGGGCGATCTGGTGAAGCCCATCAAAGGCCAAAGGCATTGCTGACGGCGGAGGACGTTCTAGCTCGCCATCAATGGCCTCCCACAACGCGGAAGGCTCGAGTCGATCCGGCCGCACGACCGTCGCCAATCCCAGCCTGGCAAATCCCTCGGCGCGAAGGATTTGCTCTTCCGGTCCCGGAAGGCGGGGCACCACGACCGGCCGCTTGCCGAAGTACGCGGCTTCGGCGAGCGAATTGTAGCCGCCCATACAGACGACGACATCGGCGGCGCGAACCGCCGCGGCAAAGTCCGGATCGAAGTCGACCAATCGGATGTTGGGCAGATCCCGGCTCAACTCCCTTACCGCATTTCGGTCTTCTTCGGGCAAGAGTGGTCCCGTCACGACGTACGAGTGGATTGGCGATCGCCCACGACTGGCGAGTCCAGAGAGGTACGCGCGCAGGAGGGCGCCGCCGTCGGCGCCGCCGCCGACGGAAACGACGACAAGGGGCAAATCTGCCGCGCCAATGTCCGAGCGCACCTGACGCGGCGTGCGTTCCGGCGCCGACGGGGCCAGGTATCCGCAGAAGCGGGAGTGCCGGGCGGCGGTTTTGGACATCGCGTAGGCGTCGATCGGGTCGAACACGCGGCGATCGCCGTAGATGAGGATGCGGTCGTACACATCATCGAGGAGAGGGTAGACGCCCTCGTTCTGCCAAATGGCGCGCGTCTGTTCCGGTCCGAAGGTGACGTCGCGCATCAGCAGGGCCATGGGCGGGGGCGAAGATTTGGCGCGTAGCCAGTCGAGGGAGGGCGCGAGCTCGCGAAAGAGCCCGGCCGGGGCATGGTCGACGACGACGAGCTCGGGGTCAAATGCCCGGACGGTTGCCAGCGTCAGGGCGGCTCGAAAGCGAATGGTGCTGTTGTGGGAGCCGGTGTATCCCTCGGTGGGAGGCAGCGACGCGTAGAGGTCCCGTTTCGGCATGGCGGGGATCTTGACGAAGTCCAGATTTTCGGGAAGGGGGAAGGCGCCGGCGTGCAGAGAGCCGGTCAGGAGCAGCACACTGTCCTGGGGGCGCAGGCCGGCGTAGGCCGTGGCCACTCCGAGCGTGATGCGAAGGTGCCCCAGGCCGGTACCGTCGTGGCTGTAGAAGAGTACGCGGCGGCTCGCGCCACAAGGAGTGATTGTATTTTTGCTCTCAGGCGTGGTGAAGCTCCCACGATTGGGGGCAATGCGCACTACACAAAGCAGGGAGGGCGTTGCCCTCCCTGCTTATCAGTTGCTGGCTGTTGCAGACCGAAGTCCGCAAACAACGACGCCTGCCAGTTACCAGTTAGCTGACGAAGGCGAGATTGTAATCGCCACCGGAGGCGTCCGCGATAGCGGTGCCGCCGTTGGCCGAGACGCTGAGGGAAGTCGAGTTGCCGACGCTGCCGCCGTCCACCGCGACCGTGCCGCCCCAGGTGTCGCCAACGCCGATGGCGTTGCCGGCATTGCCGCCGCTGTTCACATCGCCGATACCAACCGCGCCGCCATTGGCGGAAGCGGTGGCAACGCCGCCGTTACCAGCCGATGCGGTGTCCGTGTACTGCATGACGTTATGCCCTCCCTTGAGCCCACCATAGGCCACTCAACCCGACCCTGGGCAGCAATGTCAGCCGGTCCGCGGTTGACATCCTTCCTGCGGCCCACGAGCAAGTTACCATCGGGTAGGGGGATGTGTCAATGGGGGTGTACGAAAACCGTACTGGTTTTGGATTCATGGCTCGGAATTGCGCGACCGTTCGCGCCTCGATGGGCACGATTCGCCGGTCCGCGGCCAGTCCTTGAACGGCGGCAGTCTATGCTCAAGCCGGCGAAGAAGTTCGTCCCGCGCACGGAGAATTCGGCTATGGAGAGGCGGGTCGTTCTGTTCGATTCCGGACTCGGCCAACTCGTCTTCATCAGCAATGACACTCGCACCAGATGGCAGCACGATCAGGTCGATGTAGAGATCGTGCCAGACGAGCGTTGGCGGCGACGTCTGCGCGTTGAGCCGTGCTGGGTACGTGACGTTGGCGTACCACCCTTTGAATCTGCCGCTGGACGAATGAACGGCGAAGGCATTGAAGTCGTGGTGCGGCGAGAACCATTCGGCGAGCACGTCCCCCGGTGAGAACGTCAGCCCGGCGACCTCGATCTGGCGATAGGTCCAGACCG
Source organism: uncultured Chloroflexia bacterium (assembly GCA_963762985.1). Classification (GTDB taxonomy): domain Bacteria; phylum Chloroflexota; class Chloroflexia; order Thermomicrobiales; family UBA6265; genus JACCXM01. The sequence continues at coordinate 434,117 of CAVXMK010000010.1, read as the reverse complement.
CTTCCACCACGACCCACGTCTCGGGGTCGTGCCGCGCGATAATCGTGCCAGGGTAGCGCGCTGCTTCCGAACCGTCCGGAGCCAGCTTCACCAGGATTACGGCGTCGCCGGGGGCGAGTCCTGACCACAACTCGGTCCCGCCACGAGTGGAGAACGGAGCGTGTTCGGCGCCTGGCATGGGTCAGGGCTTGCCCGTGCCGCGGATCATGGCGAGCACCTCGGCCGTCCTGGCCTCCAGCGTCTCACGGTCGTCGGCCTCGACGTTGAGCCGAAGCAGTGGCTGGGTATTCGAAGCGCGAACGTTGAACCACCAGCTTGGGAAGTTCACGGTGATGCCGTCGAGATGGTCGATCTCCGCGCCTTCGCCCCGGTAATGGGCCTCGATGGCGCGCATGACCGCGGCGGAGTCCGCGACCTCCGAGTTGATCTCCCCGGAACGGAAGCGATGATCGAGCGGCGCGATCACTTCCGAGAGCGGTTTGCCGGCCTGGGAAACCAGCTCCAGGGCGTAGAGCAACGCTGCCAAACCGCTGTCGGCGTACCAGTTGTCGCGAAAGTAGAAATGCCCGGAATGTTCGCCGCCGAAGACCGCGTCTTCGCGGCGCATTGTCTCCTTGATGTAGGAGTGGCCGACGCGGGAGCGGATCGGTCGACCGCCCTTGGCGATGATGAGCTCCGGCACGCCTCGCGACGAGATGAGGTTGTAGACCACCGCCGCGTTTGGATGCTGCTCCAGCATGCGCGACGCGACCATGGCCGTCAGGATGTCGCCGCCGACGAGACGGCCTTTTTCATCGACGAGGAAGACGCGATCGGCATCGCCGTCGAAGGCGGCGCCCAGGTCGTACCCGTTGTCGACCACGGCCCGGCGCAGTTCCTCGGTGTTTTCCGGTTCGATGGGATTCGCGGGGTGGTTGGGGAAAGTACCGTCCGGATCGAAATACATCGGAATGACTTCGATCGGCAGATCGCGAAAGACGCGCGGCACGGTGACGCCGGCCATGCCGTTGCCAGCGTCGATGGCCACGCGCAGCGACCGCAGCGACTCGATGTCGATCAGACTCAGCATGTGGGCGGCATAGTCGTCGAGGATGTCGCGCTCGATGAGGTCGCCCCGCTCCTCCGCGGGGACGACTGGCGGAAGGTCGCCGCTGACGACGCGATCCTGGATGTCGTCAAGTCCTTCGTCGAGGGAGAGCGCCCGCGCTTCTTCGCGGGAGATCTTGAAACCGTTGTATTCCGGCGGGTTGTGCGAGGCAGTGACCATCACTCCCGCCGGGTAGCCGTATTTGCCGACGGCAAAGGAGAGCGCATCGGTGGAGACCATGCCGATGTCGACAACGTTGGCGCCGGAATCCCGGACGCCCTCGATGAGGGCGGCAGCCAACAGCGGACTCGAGACGCGCATGTCGCGTCCGACCACGACGGTGTCAGGGTGGAACGTGGCGACCAGGGCCCGCCCGATGTCCCGCGCGATCTCGGGCGTCAACTCGTCGGGGACGATGCCGCGAACATCGTACGCCTTGAACAGCGAAGCGGCTCGCGAGCGGTCTTCGGGGCTCAATGTGTCGGCGGGTACTGTCACGGCAGATCGACTCCAGAGGTTGCGTGCGGCAGGGCTGACTTCGCGCGCTTCCGACGCTCGTCAGGTGTCGGGCATTGTGGCATAGGCCGGTGGGGTCCAGAGGCGGGATCAATTTCCAGGCCCACCGCCGCAATCGCTGAATCTCGTCGTCGGGTACGCTGGCGCGCATGGCGCGCGCGTCTTCGCAAAAGCGGATCGTTCTCGCGACGTATGGTTCGCCAGGAGATCTCCATCCGTTTCTGGCGATTGGGGCGGAATTGCGTGCCCGCGGCCACGCACCGATCGTGGCGACCAGCGAGCGATACCGCGAGTCCGTTCTCGCGGCAAACCTGGGATTTGCCGCCGTGCGTCCCGATCGCTCACACGAGCAGCAGGATCCCGATTTCCTCGTTCGCTTGTGGCGGGACCGGTGGACCCCTGAGCGCGTGTTCCGCGCCATGTTTCTTCCGGCGCTGCGCGAGTCGCTTGAGGATTTGCTCGGCGTGGTCGAGGGGGCCGATCTCGTCGTTTCCCACACATTGACTCCGGCAGCCCGTCTTGCCGCCGAGGTCAAAGGGGTGCCGTCGGTCTCCACCGTCATGCAGCCGATGGGGTATCTCTCCGCCCACGAGCCCCCGGTGATCGGGCCGGCGTGGATCGCGGCGGCGTTGCGCGCCATGGGCGCGCACTCTGCCTCACCGGTTCTGGGTATGGCGCGCGCACTGACGGCGAGATGGACAGGAGAGTGGCATGAGCTTCGAGGCGAACTTGGTCTTCCCCAGGCTGCTGCTCATCCCCTTTGGGAGGGGCAGCACGCGCCCGGCCGGTCGCTGGGTCTCTTTCCTCGCATCCTGGGCGAGCCGCAACCGGACTGGCCGCCGCAAGCTCGGGTAACCGGGTATCCCTTCCTGCGCCCGCGGGGTCAGCAGCTCGACGCGACGACTGAGAGATTCCTTGCGAACGGCGAGCCGCCGCTGGTTTTCACGCTCGGCACCACGGCCGTGAACGATCCAGGACTGTTCTATACCGAAAGTGTGGCGGCGACACGCCGCCTTGGGAAGAGGGCGCTGCTCCTTGTGGGCCGCGGCCGAGACGAATTGTTCTCCGGCGACTCGGAGGATGTGCTTGCAGTGCCGTACGCTCCTCATGACCTGGTGTTCCCATGGGCGCTGGCAATTGTGCATCAGGGGGGGATCGGCACGTTGTCGGAGGGCTTGTTGGCGGGGAGGCCCATGCTGATCATGCCTTATGGCCACGACCAGTTTGACAATGCCTGGCGGGCCGAGCGACTGGGCGTTGCCCGGCGCCTCTCTCGCCGCCGCTACCGGGCGGACTTCGTCCGCCGCGCACTCGGCGCGCTGCTGGACGACCCCACGGTGGCCATCGCGGCTCGGAAGGCCGGCCACGTCGTCTGCCGGGACCGCGGCGCCGAGAACGCTGCTGACACGATCGAGGAGGTGCTCCAGCGCGGCTGAGGCGATCGCGACCCCTGCCGCCAGAAGTGTACGTACACTCGGGGCGGATGGGCTCTGGTAGTATTGGGGCGTCCGCTCGGAAAGCTCCCGGGTGGGACGCGCCGCTCGGCAACGAGGGAAGCCGAGGGATGAGGCGGCGCGAGGAAGTGAGGCCGTTCGCCCATGTCGCGTCCGGTGTTCGGGGTGCTGCTGATCATTGCCGCGCTGTTGCAGACCGCACTCCTTCCCCGATGGCAATTCCTGGCGGTGACCCCGGGGCTGGTGCTGGTGCTGATTCTCGGCTGGAGCGCCTACCGTGGCGTGCCGGAAACGCTCGTCTGGGTGCTGGTGGCGGGGCTCCTGCTGGATATTCTGGGACTGGACACATTGGGCGCGAACGCCTTGGCACTCCTTCCGGTCGCGTTGCTCGGCGGACTGGCCCGCGGCCGGTTTTTTCACAGTGCGCTGGTCTTTCCCATGGTGCTGGCCGTGGTGGCGACGTTTGCCTACGTCGCGGTCTTGTTGACCCTGCGAGGGCTCCTCGGTGAGGGGAGTGATGCGTCTCAGGCCCTGGGAACGATGACTTTGCTCCAAGCGCTCTTGAACGCGCTGCTGGTGCCTCTGGTGTTCGGTTTCCTGGGGTGGCTGCAACGCACGGAACCGGAGCGGACCTGATGGGGCGACGCAAGCGGATCCCCTACGACCCACCGCACCTTCGCTCAGGACGCAAGCAGCGTTTCGGATCGGCGACGCGCCCCGAGAACGTTCACATTACCCGTCGCGCCCTGCTCGGGCGTGGCGCGATCGTCGCGGCATTCTCCGTGCTCGCGGCGCGGCTCGGCTATATGCAGGTGCTGGAAGGGGAACGCTACCGCACGGAAGCGGTGCAAAACATCAGGCAGGTCGAAACCTTGAAGCCGACGCGAGGCGTCGTCTTCGACCGGAAGAACCGGGAGATTGCGGTCAACCGGGAGACGTGGGAAGTTCGGGTACTGCCTCAGGAGTTGCCCGACGCGGAACGCGCCCCGGCCGAGCGGCGCCGGGTGCTCGACCAGATCATCAACGCCCTGAGCCTGCCCGACGCGCTCATCCTCGATCCGCGCGACGTTCCGGAGGGTGCACATCATACGGTGTACGCGCGCACCGCGCAGTTGCTGGGCAAGACCCTGACCGTCGAGCAGACGGACCGCACCATTCTGCATCCGTTTTTCCGGGTGCCGGGCCAGGTGATCCTCGTTAACGGTCAGGAGCTGCAGGTTTTTGTTTACCCCGACGCCACCGAGCGAAAGTCGGACTCCGCCCGCATTTCCGCCGATGGCCGGCTCATTGCCGGAGAGGTCGTCGCTTGGCCGGCACCGCCGCGGTTCGCCTCGGCCGGGAACGTGCTGGTGGTGCTGCTGTCGCCCGACGCGCGGTTGGCCGGGCGGATCGAGCGGGCAATCGGCGCGGTCGGCAACCAGGCGACAATGGACAGGGTGGTCAAGGCGCTGAGCGAAGATGCGCTACGGGCCTGGACCGACTACATCGAGCACGAGATGGACATCAACTTCCTGGTCCGTCTCGAGGACGATCTCACCACCGACCAGGCGGCGCTCTGCCGCGCTCACCTCAGCGAGATTCCCGGCGTCAAGGTGATGAACCAGCTCGACTATCAGGTCGAGAATGGCCGGTACCTGGAACGCATTGTTGTCAAGACCGGCGTGCCCCGCGAAACCGCACTCAAGCTGGAAGCCAACAAGCTCTACTTGTCCGGCGTGGAGCTCGAAGATGGCGTGCTGATCCGCCGCTACCCCGGCGGCGAGGCGATGTCGCATATCCTGGGCTATGTCGGTCAAGTCAGCCAGCGCGATCTGGAGAATCCGAGAAACCAGGACGAGCTTGGCTACCCCGTCTACGATCCGAACGACTCCATCGGCAAGGACGGTCTGGAGTTGGAATTGGAGCCGCTGCTGCGTGGCACCCGTGGCCGACGCATCATTGAGATGGACGCCAGTGGATCGTCGTGGAGGGTCGTGCCGGATTCCACGATCGAGCCGGTTTCTGGCAAGAACGTGGCCCTCACCATCGACCTCGAACTGCAGCGCGCCGCCAGTGAAATCCTGCGCGCGGGGATCAAGTATTCCAATGCCGACCGGCGAGCGATCGAAGCCGTAGATCCGGCCCGACGCGTGAAGAAGGAGTCGGGCGCTGGCGCTGTGGTGGCCCTCGACCCACGAACAGGTGAAGTGCTGGCGATGGTCAGTTTTCCGCACTACGACAATCAACTCTTCGTCGACGGCATTTCACAGCGCAAGTATCAGGAGTACACCAGCGACGAGGCGAACCGGCCGCTTCTGGACCGCTCCTTGCGCGGCGAGTACCCGGCAGGATCGACAATCAAGCCGTTCCTGGCCGCGGCGGCGCTGCAAGAGAAAACGCTCGATATCACCAAGACGTACACATGCACTGGGGCCATTCAGGTGCCTTTTGCCTGGGACGAATCGAAAGGCAGTTATCACCCTTGCTGGGCCTGGCGGCTTGGTGGGCACCAAGCGTTGGATGTCTATGACGCGATCGAGCAATCGTGCGATGTGTTCTTTTACAATGTGGGAGCGCCTCGGCAGCCCCTGGACGAAGCAAAAAGCGACTATTTGCATTACCGGGATGTCACCGGCGAAGCGCGGAATCTGGGCGAAAAGCACTACTTCGAAGGTCTCGGCATCGAACTGATCAAGCAGAATCTCATGGAACGATTCTGGTTTGGCAGTCTCACCGGGATCGAGTTGCCGAGCGAGGGGAGGGGCCTCGTCCCCGACCCGGATTGGCTGGCCCGCACATACCAGGGCTCTGGCTGGTCGGTCAGCGCCACGATCAACGTTTCGATTGGTCAGGGCTATTTCCTGACGACTCCGCTCCAACTCGCGCTCAACACGGCAGCGATTGCCAACGATGGCAAGATCCTCTTGCCTCGGCTCGTCCGAGATACGTTTGAAGGGCGGCCCTCTGCCAATGTCGAAGTAGAGCGGACTGTCCAACGCGAAGTAGGCATTCGCAAAGAGCATATGGATGTCGTGCGCGAGGGAATGCGGCGGGTGGTGCATGGTCCGACCGGCACGGCGCCCAGCAGCGGCGGTCTGCAAACGAAGTGGCCGATGACGAACCCGCCGGACGAGTCGCAAATCCTGATAGGCGGCAAGACGGGAACCGCCGAAATCGGCGAAGCTGATGAGAACGGTCTCTATGACCGCCAACACGCCTGGTTCACATGCTTTGCCCCGTACGATGACCCGGAGATCGCGATCACCGTCATTGTCGAAGATGGCGGTGAAGGCTCCGCGTACGCCGTCCCAGTCGCCGACCGCGTGTTGCGCGCCTACTTCGAGCTTACCGGCCGGCGCGAGCGAGGGCTGGTGATGCGCCCCGACGCCGACCCGATGCGGATCGACCAGCCAGTGCTCGCCGATTCGGCGGCGTTCCCGGAACCGGGGGACTACGGGCAGTTCATCCCGATTGCCGCGGACTAGTGAGCAGTCCGCTACAACTCCACGGGACCGGGATCCCGCGGCTGCACCACATCGCCGTGGTCGTTGCTGACCTCGATGAGTCCGTGGCGCGATATCGGCAACTCGGGTTCCGCGATGAGGAGCGCTTCGTCCTCGCGGAGCAAGCGGTCGAGGTCGCGACGTTTCGCTCGGGGGGCGGCTGGGTCGAGCTGATCTGTCCGACCGATCCGGATGGGCCGATCGCCCGCTTCCTGGCGAAGCGGGGCGAGGGGCTGCATCATGTGGCCTACGCGGTGCCGGATTTGGCCGCGGCACTTTCGCGGCTCGCCAACGCTGGACTGCGCCTGATCGATGTGTCTCCGCGTACCGGCGCGCACGGGTGGCGCATCGCGTTCATCCATCCGGAATCGTGCGGCGGCGTCCTCACCGAGCTGGTGGAAGCGTAAGGACGACGATTTCGCGCACCCGCCACGGTTCTGGCGACAGCCGCTCACACTGGGGCAAGATCCGCATGACTACCCGCAACGAGGAGATTGTCACCGACTCCGGAATTGCCATAGAGCCAGTCTATCGGCCCGGCAACGAGGAAGACCCGGTGCCGGACCCCGGAACATTCCCCTACACCCGCGGCATCTATCCGACGATGTATCGTGGCCGGCGCTGGACCATGCGCCAGTACGCCGGATTCTCCTCGGTCGAAGAAAGCAACGCGCGCTACCGGCTCCTGCTGGAGCGCGGCACCACCGGACTGAGTGTCGCCTTTGATCTGCCGACTCAGCTCGGACTCGACTCGGATGACGAGCGTGCCTGGGGAGAGGTGGGTCGCGTCGGCGTGCCGATCTCGACCCTCGACGACATGCGCCGCCTTTTTGACGGCATCGACCAGGGCACGGTCACCACCTCGATGACGATCAATGCGCCGGCGGCGCTCCTGTTGCTCATGTACGAGCAGGTGGCCGAGGAGCGCGGGGCCGACCTGAGCACGCTCGGTGGGACGATCCAGAACGACATCCTCAAGGAGTACGCCGCGCGGGGCACGTTCATTTTCCCGCCCCGCCCCTCCATGCGCCTGGTCACGGACACCTTCGCATACTGCGCGCAACAGCTCCCTTCGTGGAACACCATCTCGATCTCTGGCTATCACATGCGCGAGGCCGGCGCGTCGGCCGCGCAAGAGATCGCCTTTACCATTGGCAACGGGTTGGCCTATGTCGAGGCCGCGCTCGCCGCGGGACTGGCTATCGACGACGTCGCGCCGCGCATGAGCTTCTTCTTTTCCGCACACTCAAATCTCTTCGAGGAAGCCGCCAAGTTCCGTGCTGCGCGCCGGCTCTGGGCCGGGGTCATCCGGGAGCGGTACTCCCCTGGCGACCCCCGCGCGGAGATGATGCGGTTTCACACGCAGACCGGCGGTGTGACGCTGACCGCCCAGCAACCGCTTAACAACGTAGTCCGCGTGGCGTATCAGGCGCTCTCCGCGGTACTCGGCGGTACGCAGAGTCTGCACACCAATTCCTACGACGAGGCGCTCGGCCTGCCGACGCAGGACGCGGCCACGGTGGCTCTGCGAACGCAGCAAATCCTGGCCGAGGAAACCGGGGTGGCGGGTACGGCCGATCCGCTGGCTGGCTCCTACTTCGTGGAACGGCTCACCGACGAGCTCGACGCCCGGGCGCGGGATTGGCTGGCCAGGATCGAAAAGCGCGGCGGAGCGGTGGCCGCGATCGAGAGCGGCTTCATGCAGAACGCAATCGCCGAGAACGCATTTCAACTCGAGTTGGCCCGGCAACGCGGCGACGACATCGTCGTCGGGGTCAATCGTTATGTGGAAGAAGAAGACATCGACATTTCCCTGCAGCGGATCGACGAGGAGGCAGTAGGGCGGCAGATCGAACGCGTGCGGGCGTACAAGGCTGCCCAGAACCGCGCCGAGGTCAATGCTGCGCTGGAGGCGGTTGCGGCCGTTGCAGCGGCCGAAGCGAATCTCCTGCCGCCCATGCGCGAGGCGCTCCGAGCGGGGGCGACCCTCGGTCAGATCGGTGCAACGCTCCGCTCCATCTATGGGGAGTACCGAGCTCCGCAATAGGCGATGAACCGCCTTGCGACCGGTGCTGGTTGGCGGCGCCTGATGAGGTCGGCGGGCCGGGGATAACCCGGTCGGGGATAATGGCGGCCATGAGAGATTTTGTTTCGCCGCGAGTACGTGGCTTTGGAACCTCAGTCTTCACGGAGATGAGCCGCCTGGCGAACGAGTTCCAGGCCGTCAACCTCGGTCAGGGCTTTCCGGATTTTCCGGGGCCGGACTTCGTCAAGGACGCGGCGAAGACCGCCATCGACGCCGACTTCAACCAGTACGCGATCTCGCACGGCGCTCCCCGCTTGCGCGCGGCGATCGCCCAAACCTGGAACGAGCGCTACGGGGCCGACATCGATCCTGACCGCGAGATTACGGTGACCTCTGGCGCTACCGAGGCGATCTACGACGCGATTCAGGCCTTTGCCGGTCCTGGCGACGAGGTCGTGGTTTTCGAGCCGTTTTACGACTCGTACCTGCCCAGTGCGATCATGGCCGGGGCCACGCTGCGCACCATCACCCTGGAAGCGCCTGACTGGACGTTCAGCGCGGACGCAGCGGCCGCGGCGTTTGGCCCGGCTACGCGCGTCCTCCTCCTCAACACCCCGCACAATCCGACCGGGAAGGTGTTCGTCCGCCAGGAGCTTGAGACGCTGGCCGAACTCTGCCAGCAATGGGATGTGGTCGCGGTCACCGACGAGGTCTACGAGCGGATCCTGTTCGACGGTGCCGAGCACGTGCCGTTGGCCACGTTGCCGGAGATGTGGCAGCGCACCCTGACCATCAGTTCGACTGGCAAGACGTTTTCGATGACGGGCTGGAAGATCGGGTACGCCATCGGCCCGGCAGAGCTGAACGCGGCGCTGCGATCGGTTCACCAGTTTGTGACGTTCGCCTCCGCCACGCCGTTCCAGGACGCCATGGCCTTCGCGCTGGTAGAGGCCCGGTCCCGGGGCTACTACGGACAACTGAGCCGGGAGTATGACCAGCGCCGCGATTCCCTTCGTATCGCGCTTGAGGAGGCGGGGCTGCCGACACTCCCGGTCGAAGGGGCGTACTTCCTGATGGCGGACGTTTCCCACCTGGGTTTTGCGGACGATGTCGCGTTCTGCCGCTGGCTGACGACGGAGGTTGGGGTGGCCGCGGTGCCCCCTTCAGCCTTCTACCTCGACCCCACGCGAGCGCCGCTCCTGGCTCGCTTCTGCTTCGCCAAGCGGCCGGAAACGATCGAGCTTGCCGCGGAGCGGTTGCGAATGTTGCCGGAGCGACGGGTGACAGGGTGATGAGGTGATGAGGTGATGAGGTGATAGGGACGCCAATGAGGCGGTGCGCTCAGACACGGTCGCGGGAACGGCGGCTATTCCGTTACCCCTGACACCCCTTCACCCTGAGATCCTGTCACCACGACGATCTACGACGCGAATCGTCTTCAGCTCCGGATCGACTGGGCCGGAGAGGTACATCCCGTGCGAAGCGCCCTCGCGCAGATAGGCGACCTTGTCGGCGGTGATGACTTCGCCCGGAGCCAGCACCGGGATGCCCGGTGGATAGGGGATGACCAACTCCGCCGAAATCTCACCGATGGCCGCTTCGAGCGGGACCGCGCGCGTCGGGGCGAAAAACGCGTCCCTCGGCGTCATGGCGAGTGTTGATGGCGCGACGACCGCGCCGGAGGAGCGCGAGCCGCGGTGACCTGCGTTGGCTCGGTAGTTCTCTCGAGAGATGGTGGTGAAGGCATCCACGAGCCGGTCGACGCTCCCCTGGGTGTCGCCGACCGTTACGAGGCAGACAACGCCGACGAGATCGCTCATCTCGGGGCCGATTCCGAAACGGTTGCGAAGAGCGTGCTCCGCCGCGTAGCCCGTGATGCCCAGTCCGTCAACATCGATGACCAGCTTGGTGAGGTCGAACGCCTCCACCCTAAGGCGGTCGCTGTCGAGGACTGAGATGCCCGGAAGCGCCTGGAGCCGACGCCGCGCATCGGCTGCCAAGGCGATGGCCCGGTCGAGTAAGGACTCGCCTTGAAGTGCCATCTGGCGACGGGCTGTGTCAATCGATGCCAGGATCAGGACCGAGGGACTCGTCGTCTGCGCCATGCCGACCGTGGTCCGCACCCGATCCGGGTCGACGAGCGACCCTTGCACGTTCAGGATTGCCGCCTGGGTGAGACTACCGAGCACTTTGTGCGTCGAGGCGACCGCGCCGTCGATGCCGCTGGTCATCGCCGATGGCGGCAAGGCAGGGTGAAAATGGAAGTGAGGACCCCAGGCCTCGTCCACGTAGACTGGGATGCCCCTGGCGTGGGCAACCTCCGCGATGCCGGCGAGATCGGAGGCCACGCCGCAGTAGGACGGACTGACGAGCACGACGAGTCTGGCGTCCGGGTGTTCATCCAGCGCATGAGCGACCTCCTCGGCCGTGACGCCGAGTCCCACGTTCAGTTCTGGATGGAGTCGCGGCGAGAGATAGACCGGGACCGCGCCGGTCAGGATCAAGGCGACGAGGAGCGACTTGTGCAGGTCGCGAGACACGATCACCGTGTCTCCGGGCCGGATGGCCGCCATCAGATAAGCGTGGTTCCCGGCCGACGAGCCGTTGAGCAGGAAAAAACTCCGGTTGGCGCCCCAGGCGTTCGCCGCCAGTGACTGGGCCGCGCCGAGGGCGTCGCCGCCGAAGTGCGTATCGCCGACGCCACCACCGAGCGGAATGTCGCTGCAGAATGCCTGTTGACCAAAGGTCTCGAACAGCGCCTCGTCAACGCCGATACCGAGTTTGTGCCCGGGGGTTGAGAACGGGACGATCCCCTGCCGCTGGTACGCCACGATGCCTTCCAGGATTGGGGCTCGGCGGTGATCGATGACCTTCGTACCGTCGACCAGAGTTGCGCTGCGAGCGAGAGAACGCGCGGTCATGTCGGTTTCGACCTCGATTCCAGAGTCTTGTCTCTAACGTCTTTTCCCGTCAGCCGCGCTCGAAGTAGCGTTGGCGTTCCCAATCTGTGACGGCCATGTCGAACGCGCGTTGCTCGACTTCGCCCATGTTGAGGTAGTGGGCCACCACCTCTTCCCCGAATGCCTGCCGGGCGAGCTCGCTTTCGCGCAGCGCGGCGATCGCCTCATACATCGCGCGTGGCACCCGCGGCACGTCGTGCGCCTCATAGGCGTTGCCCTGGAATTCCGGGGCGGGTTCGATCTCATGTTCGATGCCGTGCAGGCCGGCGGCCAGGATCGCGGCGTAGGTCAGGTAGGGGTTGGCGTCGCCGCCAGGGAGGCGGTTCTCGATTCGCAGGGACGATCCGTGGCCCACGATACGAAACCCGCACGTCCGATTGTCGCGCGACCAGACGATGTTGACCGGGGCCCAGGAGGCGACCGCGTAGCGCTTGTAGGCATTGATGTTGCCGGCGATGAAGAGCGACAGCTCGCGCGACCCGGCGAGTAGTCCGCCCAGAAAGTGCCGCATGGTCTGCGACATCCCGGCCGGTGCGGACGGGTCGGCAAAGAGGTTTGTTGCTCCCTCATCGTCCCACAGGCTCAGGTGCACGTGGCTGGAGGAACCAGTCCACGTGTGGACCGGTTTGGCCATGAAGGTGATAGAGCAGCCGTTCTGGTGTGCGATCTCCTTGGCGCCGTGCTTGTAAATGGCGGCGCGGTCGGCCGATTCGAGCGCGTCGTCGTAGTGGATGTTGACTTCGTGCTGGCCGGGCGCGGCCTCGCCCTTGGAGAACTCGATCGGCACGCCGGCGCGGGTCATGAGGTTGCGGAACTGCCGGTAGATCGGTTCCGCCTTGGTCGCTTGCAGGATTTGGTAGTCCTCGTTGTACCAGCCCCAGGGGCGGAGCCCGTCCCAGCCCTTTTCCGCGGCTTCCTCGTACGTATCGCGCAGGAGGTAGAACTCCAGCTCGGAGGCCATCTTCGGGCGCAGCCCCATCCGGCCGGCGTGTTCGATCTGGCGGCGCAGGATCGTACGGGGCGCCACGGGGACGAGCTCGCCCGCTGCCTCGTCAACGACATCGCCTAGGACGAGGGCGGTCTTGTCCAGCCAGGGAATGACGCGGAGGGTGTTCCAGTCGGGTCGGTTCAGGTAGTCCCCGTAGCCTGACTCCCAGGTCATCAGGGCGAACCCCTCTGGGGTGTTCATCTCCATGTCGGTGCCCAGCAGGTACGTGCAGAGGTGGGTGCCGTGCTCGCGGCAGTGATCGACGAAGAACTGGCCGGTGACGCGCTTGCCGACAAGGCGGCCCTGCATGTCGCACACCGCGGTGACCACGGTGTCGATCTCGTCGCTGGCGACGAGGGCGGCCAACTCGTTCACGCTGATCTTGCCCGCGGCGGGTTGCGGCATGCTTTGTCTTTCCTGCCATAACCGGAGTGTGCGGTCGCTGGGCGCGAGATTCCTCGTTCCTCGGAATGACACCATTCCTGCACCGCGCTTTATATCGGGGAACGGAGGGGACGTGTCAACTCGCGTTGTCCGAAAGATGGCGGAACCCCGGCACATTCGTGCCGGGGTTCCGCGCCCCCTTTGACCCGCATGCGCGGGACCGGTCAGTTAACGAAGGTAATGAATTGGTCGCTGACGAATCCACGCTGCCCGGTGGCCGGTTCCAGCACGGGCACCCAGCCGTTCTCCGGCGCGCCGGTGACTTCGAGCTCAACGCCCTGGCCGAGGATAGTGACAACCGGGGCCTCTTCAGACGGTTCGGCGCGGAGGTTAACGTCGATCGTGGTCAACACAGGCGTTCCGGCGGACAAAGTGGCGGCCTCGCCGACAGTCGGGGTGCCGGCAACCTGAGGAATCTCCGCCACGTCCGGTTCCGCGGGCGCCTCCGCCGGTTCCGCGGCTTCAGCGGGTACCGCTTGCGGGGCCACCAGCGCCGCGTCGGCGTCGTCCAGACCGCGGGCCAGGAAGACCCGGATCAGCGTGCGGTCGCCCTCGTCCTGGAGCAGGCCGATACCCGAATAGGCGGATTGCCCGCGCTCCTGAAGGCCGACCGCCAGCTCGTTGCCGGCGGCACCGGCTTCCACCGGCCCGCCGATGTCGCCGCAGGCGATCGACGTGGCCGGGTCGGCCGCATCGACGCGCACGTCGATGGCGTACTCGGCAGCGAGCAGGTCGGCGAGGGTCGTGTTGACGACGGTGGTGCTGAATTCGGCGGGGATCGCGGTCAGGGAGCCCTGCGGCGTCTCTTCTTCTTCAACACCTTCGACCGAACCAACATCGATGAGCTGGAATGCGCCTTCAGCGCCCAGTTCGCCGCAGCGCCCGGCGAAGATCCGCGCCGGTAGCGGCTCGCCCGGTTGAATCAACCCACCCACGCCGCCAACGGGCGTGGTTTCTGGCGGTGTGACGGGCGTCGTGCCTACTGCCACGGTGCCGTCGCTGACCTGTTCCGCCGTCTCGGCGCCGGTGGATGGGCTGACCGGGATCGTGCCGGCCGTGTCCCTGGCGGCGCACGCACCGTTGAGGCAGATTTCGCCGGCCGCGCAATCGGCGCCGCTGGTGCAGGCCACCCCCCCGACGGCGGGTTGCACTGGAGCGACGCCGCCATCGAAGGCGCGTGTCACCCCGGGAGCGAGCCCCAGCGCGGCGATGGCGGCCAGTCCACGCAGCACGCTGCGTCGGCTGGCGCGGTGGGCATCTGACGATACGGCCTTGGTGAGCGCATCGAACCTACGGGCGTTCATGCTCACGTGCTCCTCGATGGTGGTGCGGTAGGCGCTCCTTGCGCCTGGCGCCTAGCCGCCGCTGTGACGGTCGCGAAAAGGGGGCTGACGCGCCGTCATCATGTGGGACCGGGGGTCAAGTACCCTTCAATCCCGCTCCTTGTGACTAATCCAAGGTTACAGGAAGAAAAGACATTTGCAAGATTTGTCGCAATGTCAATAGGTAGGACCAATGGCGGGTCTTATCTTGGTTGTGACTTAGAGGAAACTAGTCGAACAAAACACACGTCTGGACGAACAAATGATGGCCTGCCCGTACCCCACGAGGCCGGTTGGCTCGGTCGTCTCTGTGTTCCGAAGTCACGATTCCTGACCGATTTGCTGTGACTGAAGCTCGCCTAACCGTTGACAGCCAGTTCCGCGGCGGCGATGGGGCACTCGAAACACCGGCGCGGTTGGCAGAGGGTTGTGTCCAGATGGAGCAGTCCCTGCGCCCCGCGGGCACCGATTTTCCCGAGAGGTGCCGCTCCGGCAACCTGGCGTGCCGCCCGTCTCGTGATGCCGTTGGCAGCCGGGCTCGGGAGGCGTTCCCACTGCCGGGAGGCCGCATCGGCCAGCGAGACATCGCCTGTATGCTCGGCGAGGGCCAGCGCAAAGGGAATGATGCCGCTGGCGATCATGTCCAGCGCACGATCCTCCCCAATCCCTGGGCCATGGTGGCTGGCGGCAAGCGCGCGCAGCGTGGCAATCGGTCCTGCTTCCAATGTCAGCGTCTCCAGCATGACCGCGTGGAACCCCGAGCGAAGACTCGCGGCCGTGACGATGCTCGCCGCGGCCAGGAGTCTTGGCAGTGGATGGTTGGCCGGGCGCACCCGCGCTCGTTGCCACGCGGTGGCGGCCATTGCATCCATACGCCATGGCTCGCCTCGGTCTTGCCAGGCGAGCTCCAGGGCGGCGACATCAGCATCGGTGAGCCGGCCGAGATGCGCCTCGATTGGCGATAAGGGCAGGAATCCCGCGGCTCCCAGGAGAACGGCGCGGGCAACATTGAAACGCTGGCTGGCCGGGGTTGCCTGGAGGAGGCGCTCAATGGCGTCGATCCGGACGATCCGAGCCAACGTGTGCATTGGCTGCCGGTTGGCTGAGTAGCCAAGCCCGTCAAGCAGTTCGCCCCAGAGGATTTCGCCGGGTGGCTGGGATGGCAGGAGCGATTCGATGCGCGCCGACCGTGCGGCGAGCCGGACGTCCCCGAGCCGGAAAAGCGTCTCCCGCAGTGCCCGCGGGTCGACCCTGGCCAGCCGCTCCGCGCAGCAGTTGCCACCGACGCGGCTCCAGTCCCACCCCGCGAACTCTGGCGTGCCATACCGCTCGAGCGGTCCAATCTCCACCACGGGAACGATGGCGCCGTCCTGGCGGCGCGTCTCGGATCCGTCATGGCGCCCAACCACGTGCAGCACCACCGAGTCGTACGCGGGATCAAGGTGGTGTCCGTGATCGGACCAGCCCCGGGTGCGCAGGTGGATTTCGACGCTGCCGGCCCGCAACTCCCGGCCGCCAAAGAGGATCAGGGCGTCGTTGAAGTCGGGGCCCAGCCCATGGCTCCAGGTGCCGCGGTGCACGATTTCGAGGGAAACGCCGTCGATCGTCATGAGCGTGGCTGGGACAGCGCCGCCGTGCCAGGCCGCGCTGAGGACGATCTCTGGCGGGTCAGGCCGAAGGCTCATGCGGCCACGTGGACAGGCGTGAGCGCCACGGCGAAATTGCGCGGCTGATCGGGGCTACGACGCGAGTGGAGTGGCCGTGCGCGGTCCCGGATTGGCCACGGAAGTGCCTGAGGGGGCCAGCCGAGCGCCTTCCGGGACGTCCGCCGCGGCGACGATTCGCCACAGGGTGCCGGTCGGGTTGGCATGGGGATCCACGAAAGGCCTGGTTTGATCGCCGCTCGCCGCAAGGTACAGCTCTCCAGCCGCGTCCTGTCCGCCGCCGTTGACGCGCAGCGCGGAGTCGAGGAGCGGTTCGTGCCTCCACGCGTCATTCCCGTCTCGTCCCAGCCCCCAGATCGTACCGGAACAATAGTCGGCGTGGAAAAAGGTACCGTCAAGCGATGGGGAGAATACGCCACGGTAGACCCCGATGCCGACGATTGCGCAATGCTCGTCACCGTGCGCGTATTCGGCGATCGCAAGCTCGCCGATCTGCTGTCGCGGGCAATGGGTGACATCATCCGGGTAGCAGTGGGATCCTTCTTGCCAGTCCCACCCATAGTTCGCCCCGCCAATCCCGCCCGCGGGCTCGAAATTGATCTCCTCCCATGCGCGGTGGCCGACGTCCGGGATGTACAGGTCGCCGGTTTCCGCATCGAAGGAGAACAGCCATGGGTTGCGCAGTCCGAGCGCCCAGATTTCAGGGCAAGCTGCCTCGGTGACGCCAGTGTCGGAGAGAACGACCTGCGGATTCTGCGGTCGTTCCCGGTCTCGGCGGCGCTCCCGACCGGGATCATCCGGCGAAGCGACCGGGGCGAACGGGCTGTCACCGCGAGGCAGGCCGACGAACGGATTGTCGGATGGGATGCCGTACGGCGCGTCGACTTCCCCGTCCACGTCGATGCGCAGCAGCTTGCCGAGGAGCGAGGTGCGATCCTGGGCATTGTCATTGGGATCGCCGTTGTGGCCGCCGTCGCCAATGCTGATGTAGAGGTAGCCGTCGGGTCCGAAGCGGAGCGTGCCGCCGTTGTGCTCGACGAATGGCTGATCCACGGCAAGCAGCAGCCGGCCGGACTTCGGGTCCGCGATATTCGGATCATCGCGACAAACGGTGAATTCCATGATGAAGGTGTCGCCGTTGGTGCGGTAGTCGGTGAACGCGACGAAAAAGCGGCCATTGTCCCGGAATTTTGGGTGAAACGCCAGCCCGAGGAGCCCTTGCTCCAGGTAACTCGCCTGGATTTGGGCGCTCAGATCAAGGAACGGGGGGTCGAGCAGCGCGCTGCCGGCGTGGATGATGCGGATGCGCCCGAATCGCTCGACGAAGAGCCGGTTGCTGCCATCGTCCGGAGCGGCGACCGCGAGCGGCTCGGCAAGCCCTTCGGCCACGAGTACGAGCTCGATTTCGAGATCAGCCGCGGAAGTCGATTCGGGAGTCGCTATCGTGGCTGTCGTGGTTTCGAGGGTTGGCCACGGTTCGCGGGACTGGGACACGATGATCGCAGCGGTCGCCAAGAGCAGGGTGAGGAGCGCTCCGCTAGACCTCAAACGGCTTGACCTCGATCGGGGGGAGACCGGCCTCGCGGCGCTCCCGGTCGCGCCGAAACTGGTCCAACGCGGCCTGCAGGGTGCCGAGGGCGAGCGTTGCGCAGCGCACCCGGCTCTTGACGATTTCTTCGCCCATCTCCTCGGTGATCTCGGGGAGGCCCAGGTTCTTGACTTCGTCCAGGGTCAGCCCTTTGGCCAGCTCGGTGACGATGGAGCCTCCTGCCTGGCTGATCGTGCAACCCGCGCCCTCGAACGTGACCTCCTCGACGCGATCGTCCTCGCCGATTCTGGCGTAGATGGTGATGAGGTCGCCGCAGCCTGGATTACCGCCGCCAAGCTGGATGTCGGCATCCTCCATGCGGCCCTTGTTGCGTGGATGCTCGAAGTGATCGACGATATTTTCGACGTATGCCTGACGATCCACCTTGGTCCCTTTCCGCTCGCGCGACCGCCGGGCGGCGATCCCACGCATGGGGAGTATACGAGGCGAGGGCAGCCGCCGATGGCGCTAATGCTGGTTTCGAAGAGACGCTTGGGTACGGGTATGGGCGCTCCTTGCTGCCCCCCTGGCCCGGAGGGCCACCACGGTATTCCCGACCGCACATTGTCGGCCTGCGGCCGACGGGCGCGGCAAGCAGCGCCCCTTCGGCCCGTGCTGGCGTTGTCCCAACCGGTCTTCGGATCGTGCCCTAGTGCATAATCAGGCGACCTCTTTGGGGATGGCGAGATGATCGGCGAGTGGGCAATCGAAGGCGGCACAGACGCGTGCCTCCAGTTCGGCGGCGGTCAGCAGGCGCGTCGGCTCGACCACCCGCCGCTTGCCATGGACCCAGTGCGGCTCGATGGGGTTGAGCCAGGGGCTTTTGGTCGGCAGCCAGCAGGGCACGAGGCGGACGCCACCCTCACGGTGCGCCCGCTGGTTGTGGTCCCGCAGCCAGCGGCGCACCGCCTGGCTCACATGCCACGGCGCGTTGTCCCAGACCAGCGCCAAGGTCGTGATCCCCGTCCCCGCCAACCGGTCACAACACCACGCCAGGAACGCGGTGGTCAGCGGGCTGATCGGGCGCTCCTCCACGAAGCGCAGCCAGAGATCCTCCGGCGCGGCGTTCCCCGGTCGTACCAGCAGCCCATAGCAGGCCAACGCCTTGGGGTCGGGGTCGTGTTTGGGCACGGTCTGCGCTACCAGCCGCAGCGGCTCCGCCGCGGTCCAGGCGTGCAACGCGGGGCGGGCCAGCCGGCTCCACCACGTCTCGTCCTGGAACCCTACCGCCCAGTCGGGACGCTGCTGGGCCAGCGCGATCAAGCGGTCGCGACGGACTTTTTTTGGGCGTACGCCGGGTCGGGGCTGGTGATCCAGTCCTTGGCGCGGCGCCAGCGGATGCCGAGCCGGTTCAGCGTGGCGCGTACGGTTTCGTCGCTGACGCGGCGAACGGTGAGTCCCTCGGCAAACGCCACGTCCGCCGCCAGTTCCAGGGTCCAGACGCTGGTGGGGTGGCCGAAGTCGCGCGGGGAGCGATGGAGCAGTGCCCGCAGCCGCTCGGCTCCCGCCGCATCGAAGGCGACGTGGAGGGTGTGGGGGCGGGAGGAGCCTTCCACCAGCGCCGCCGTGCCGTCCCGGTCGAAGGCGCGGATGGCATTGCGCACCGTCTGGCCGGTACAGCCCAGGGCGCGGGCGATGGCCGGCGCCCGCTCGCCGCGGGCGCTGGCCAGCACGATCTGGCTGCGGCGCAAGGTGAAGGCCTCCCCGGAGCGCAGACCGGCCGCCAGGACCTGCCGCTCCTCCTCGGTGGGCGGACGCACGAACAGTGGGGCTTGCATGCCGCTCAGAATACCGCATGTCAAAACTCCTCGCCGGAGTTGGCACTAGGAACCAGCGGGGTGAGCGCGCGTCGCATCGATAAACTGGCGCACACGCTCCAATGCCGCCTGCTGCCACCCCGGTTGTGAGGCATCGAACCAGACGAGGCGCGGGTTGCGCCGCAACCAGGTCTGCTGGTGGCGGACGTAGCGATGGGTGTCGAACTGGATACGCGTGATTGCAGTATCGAGGTCGATTTCGCCGCGGAGATAGGGCAGTAGCTGGCGGTAGCCAAGGCTGCCCATCGCGGGGGCGTCTTCGGGCACGCCAGCCTTCAGAAGCGATTGCACCTCCGCCACGAGACCGCGATCTATCTGGTCGCGGACGCGGGTGTCTACCGCTTGATAGTGTTGTTCGCGAGGCATGGTGAGGCCGATCTCCAGCGCATTGAAGGGCACCGGCCCCTTTCCCTCTTGTGCGGTCATGGGGATACCAGTTGCCTCGTGGATTTCCAGGGCGCGAATGATCCGGCGCAGGTTCGTGCCGTGCCGGTCGGCGGCCGCGGGATCGACGGCGCGCAGGCGTTCGATCAATGGTGATATGCCCAACCCTGCCGCCTCGGCTTCGAGTCTTGCCCGGAACTCGGGATTGGGCGGGACGCGGGGAATGCGCCACCCTTCGACGACCGCGTTGATGTAGAGCGGAGTTCCGCCGACGAGGAGAGGGAGGCGGCCCCGGTCCGCGATGTCCGAAATGGCCGACATCGCCAAGTCCTGAAAGCGGGCCAGAGACATGTCGCCGTGTGGAGGGAGCACGTCGATCAGGTGGTGCGGCACGCCCCGGCTCTCAGCCAGATCCGGCTTGGCCACGCCGATGTCGAACCCGCGGTAGAGGTACCGGGAATCGGCATTGACCACCTCGCCGTCGAACGTGAGCGCCAACTCGATACCGAGCGCTGTCTTGCCGACCGCGGTCGGACCACTGACGACCACGACGCGGGGCAGCGCGGCGGACGGTTCTGTGATGTCGTGTTTGGACGGTGATTGGTTGTTGCATGCAGCCACGATTCGTATTATGGCGATATCGCACGCATGGTGACAGGCTGCGCCGTCTGCCGTGCCGTCGTCACAGGAGGGATTCGTCCGCGTGTTGCGTGTATTTACCCAGTCACTGAAAGTCGTCGCCATCGCCGCACTCTCGGTCGTCGTCCTGGCCACCGGGGTCTGGGCCTTTTCGTACGCGTCTGATCTGGCGCGGCCAAGTGATGCCGGCGAGCCGGTCATGCTCACGGTCTTCGAGGACCAGACGGACGCCGAGCTCGCGGATGAACTGGCCGCGCAGGGGCTGATCCGGTCTCCTCTGCTCTTTCAGGGGCAGTTCCGGATGTCTGGCGGGGCCTTGATTCCAGGCACCTACACCTTGCGCAAAGGGATGAGCATTCCGCAGATTGTCGATCGCATCACGGGGGCCGCGCCGGCTGAGGAGGCGCCTCAAGCGGCATCGACGGCGCCGGAATCGTTCGACATTACGATCCCGGAGGGATGGCGCGTCGAGCAGATTGCCGAGGAGTACGAGCGGTTGGGCGGGGCAGGCGGCGCCGCGGCCTTCGTAGACGCGGTGGAGAATATCGACCGCTCGCAATTCGACTTCCTAGCCGACCTTCCGGCTGAGGCATCACTGGAGGGATTCCTCTTCCCCGACACCTACCGGTTCGATGGAAGCGACCCGACGTTGAACGTGGCCACCATGTTGACGAACTTCGGCAATAAGTTCACGCCCGAGATGCGACAGCGCACGCAGGAGATGGGTTTGGATATCCATCAAGTGTTGACGTTCGCATCGCTGGTCGAAAAGGAGGCGCAGTTGCCCGAAGAACGGCCGACGATCGCCGACATCTATCTGAGCCGTCTGGAACAAGGCTGGCGACTCGAGGCGGACCCGACGGTGCAGTACGTGCTGGGCACGCCGCAGGAGTGGTGGCCGAAGCTCTCGGGCGACGATCTCGAGAACACTGAGAGTCCGTACAACACGTACAAGAATGACGGGCTCCCGCCGGGACCAATCGCGAATCCGGGTTTCGCCTCGATCCAGGCGGTGCTCTTCCCGAACGACACGCCGTACATGTACTTCGTGGCGATCTGCGACACCGGCGAGCATGCTTTTGCGGTAACGACGGAAGAACAAGCGGCCAACGTCGAGCAGTTCCAGAACGACTGTCCCTGAGTTGATGACCGAGCACATTCCTGTTCTCGATGGTGGGCCGTATCGGCTGGGCGTGATCGGCGATCCTGTCGCCCACTCGCTGTCGCCGGAGCTGCACCAGCCCGCGCTCGACGAGCTCGGCATACCGGCAACGTACGAGCGCTGGCACACGACCGCGGACGGGATTCCCGAAAGAATCGGGAGTCTGCGCGACCCTGGCGTCCTGGGGGCGAGCGTGACCGTGCCGCACAAGATCGCGGTGATGCCACTGCTCGACGAGATTTCACCGACCGCGCGGCGGGCCGGAGCGGTCAACACGATCGTCAACCGCGACGGCCAACTCTTTGGCGACAACACCGATATCCATGGATTCCGCGTCACGGTCGCGGAGGCCCTGGCGGAAACCCACCCAACGGTGGCCGTGGTTCTTGGCGCCGGTGGAGCGGCGCGGGCGGTGGTGCTGGCGTTGGAAGCGGCGGGCATCGAAGAGATCGTGGTTGCGAACCGCGATTTGGACCGAGCGACAAAGCTGGCGAACGACCTGGCGCCCGCGCCGGTGCGGGCCGCGGACCTGAACGACGGGCTTTTGGCGCAGGAGCTGCCGCGGGCCGGGATGCTTGTCAACGCCACCTCCCTGGGATGGCACGCGGGGGAAATCCCGATTGTGGCGTCATGGCTCGACCGCATGCCGGCCGATGGGATCGTGGCGGATCTGACCTATCGCGATACGGACCTGTTGATCGCGGCAGCCCGGCGCGGGCTGCGGACGGCAGATGGACTGCCGATGCTCGTCCACCAGGGCGCACGAGCGTTCACGCTTTGGACGGGGTTTGCCGCGCCGGTGGCGACCATGATGGCAGCGGCGCGCGCCGCGCGCGACCGCGGGTAGAGTGCCCTGAGATTCGTGTCATTCCGAGCTTGCGAGGAATCGCGTTCTCCGCGGACTGACCCGGACCCTGACCGAAATGCCTCGTTCCTCGGCATGTCACGACGGGCCCGGCCCGCGCCCAATCAGGAAGGGTTGGGCGGGGTGAACGTCGCGGCGCGAACAGCCTGGATTTCGGTGACGTTGCTCGACCCGACGGGTTGGTGCATGTACACGACCCAGGGGCGACCGTCCTGGTCGAGCGAAATCGAGGCGCGGGCGGTGACGCCCCCCTCGGCCGGGGTCAATGTGACGGCGCCGGCGGTCGCTCCTGCCGGGTTGGCTATGAGTCCGCCGATGTCGACGTCGCGGTTGCGGCCGTTGTTGAAAACGGCATAGATCATGCCGTTTTCGTCGATCGTGATGTCTGGCAAGTACCCGTAGTCGCCGTTGGCAATCAGGACCGGGTCGGTCCAGGCGCTGCTGTCCCGGTCCAGCCGTTGCATGAAGAGGTCGTTGTTGCTGCGGTTGTAGAGACCGTATACGACGACGGCCCCGCCTCGCGGATCGGCTGCCAGGTCGATCAGGCGCCCGCCCGCGTCGCCCCCTTCACGCACGTAGAGGGTCTGTGGTGTCGTCCATGGGCTGGACGCGTCGAGGGGGCGGGTGCTCCACTCGACGCGCACGGCGCTCTTCATCTCCTCGGCCGTGGTGCCGCGGTAGATCGACCAGATGACGACGAGGCGGTCCCCATCGACGGCCAGATGGGGCCACGCCGGATTGACCTCTGGCGCTTCGCGCACGTTGATCTGTGCTGGCTCCGTCCATTCGCCCTCCACGAGATCGCTGGAGAGGATGTCGGCGTTGGTCGGCAACGCGGCGCGGGCTTCCGGACTGACGAAGCGCTGGTCGCGCCAGACGGCGTGGAGCCCATCGGCGTCGTTGATTGCCAATGACGCGAGCATCTGGTGCCCGGCATCGGGATGGGGCGCTATCGGCGCAGGTTCCGTCCACGCGCCATCGGCGAATTGGCGATAGACGAGCTGGCTCCACGTATCGTTGCCGGCCGGTCGATCGGAGTACGCGAGGTGAACATTGCCCTGGCTATCGACCGTCGCAGACGCGCCAAACTGGGTGCCGCTAGCGCCGAGGCTCTGGGCCGGAAGCCAGACTCTCAGCCCGGGGTCGAACCGTGAGGCAAACAGGCGACGGTCGCCATAGCCAGCCTCGGCACGGATCTGCGCCGTAAAGAACGTCCAGGCCCCGCCATCGGGCGTGGTCACGACCTGGGGAACCCACTCCTCCCAGACGCGGTAGGCGCGGCCTGTTCCAGCGTCGTCGATGCGGAACACTTCGAAAGCGGGTTGTGGCACCTCGGGAGGGAGGGGCGCGGCCGGAGCCTCCGCGGGGTCTGGTTCCTGCGCCGACACGCCGCTGGGAGCGAGCATGAGCAGCAGGGCGATGAGCGTGCCCAGCCGTCGCCACGAACGAGTCATTGATTGCCTCCAGGCGGTCCGCTTGGCTGCCGTTGGATCGGATCTGGGACCGCCGTTGGTGAACCTGATGTCGGGCGCACAGCGCGCCTGACAGCATCGTTGTGCGGGAACGGTACTCTACCCCCGATGGGTTGGGCGTTGTCAAATGGCGGGGGCATCGCGGCCAGCGATGGAGGCGTCGTCTTCGCGGCAATGCAGGCGTAGAAATTCAGGGACGTCACGATTCCTTTTTTGCGAGGAATGCTGCCGTGGCCGAGCCCGCCAGGGTCGCGGCGAAGTTGACCGCGTCGTTGTTGAACCAGGCGATACCGCGCACCGTGGTCGTCGGTGCTCCGCAAGCGTGACGAGGAAGCTCCGTTTCTTCCCCGCACACGTGGCAGAAGCGCACCTCCTGCACCGTGGCGCCGAGTACGCTGTCGACCAACGCTCCACAGAAGCCGCCGATGGCGATGGCTCGCCAGAGCGCCCGGCCGTGTGTCGGTTTGCCCGTGGCGCTTGTCGAGACGACGGTGGCGATGGACATCGCTCCGACGGCGGCAGCGAGGCTGCCGGGCCAACTCACCCCACCTGAGGTGCCGGCGGGAACCGGTTTGCCGGTGATTATCGATCGTGGGCGCGTGCTCGCGCGGGAACCGATTTCTGTGGCCCAGGTATCGGCCGTCGCCGTTGCCAATGCTCCGCCGAACGCCGCGATTGCCGTTAGCCGGGCACTGTTGCGTGGGAACGCCATTGCCAGAGCACAAGTTGCGGCGACGCCGCCATTGGCGAGGACCTGCACCACATCTCGCTCGTTGCCGCGGCGTTGACGGCGGCCGGGAAGGCGAGGGAGCCGGCCGAGCAGGGTTGAGGAGACGAAGAATGTCATCAGGGCCATGCCACCGCGTAGCCCCGCCCCGGCAACTACCGCGCCGCCCACGGCAGTTGCGGCCAGCGAGCCGCCTCGAGACAGCGACCGGAATCGACGTGCCATAGCCGCCACCGTCGCGGCGGCGAGCAACGACAGGACCGGATTGGCGCTGGTCTTGGTCCGAGCAACGTTCGGGGTTTTCATGTGATGGTGGTGCGTACTCCTGGTTTGTGCCCGTGCATACCCTGCACAAACGAGTCATTTTGGGCGAGAATAGACGAGTACGATGCGGCCCTCTAGCTCAACGGCAGAGCAGTGGACTTTTAATCCATTGGTTCAGGGTTCGAATCCCTGGGGGGCCACCAACGAGATTCCTCACAATTACGCGAAAAGTCGGGGCCGGTGCAACACGATGTACCGGCCCCGCTTAGCGTCGTACCGGAAATAGTACCGGAAAACGATTCACCGGCTGCCACTGAGCGCACGGGCGATGGCGCCGGCGGCTTCATCAAACATGATGGGGGTGGCGTGGCAGTAGGTGCCCAGCGTGAGCGTGATCTGCGAGTGGCCGAGCATTTCCATGATCGTCCGCGCTGGCACGCCTTCCTGATGCAGCAGCGAGCCGCAGGTGTGGCGCAGGGCGTGGAAGGTCACACGGGGCAGACTCGGCGGCTTTGAGTTGGCGCTGTAGGTGGTGGGTGACGTTGCTCCCGTCCAGCGGTGTGCCGACCGCCGACGGGAATACGAGCCCGAACTCCGTCCAGGCGTCGCCCGCGTGCTGGCGCATCTCGCGCACCCGTTGCTTCTGCCGCCGCAGCACGTCGCGGGCCGGCTCGGGCAGCGGCAGGGTGCGGCGGCCGTTGGCACTCTTGGGTTCGACGAAGTGCCATGCGCCGTCGAACTTCTGCACAGCTTGGCGCACGCGGACGGTGCCGGCGTCGAGGTCCACGTCGGGCCAGCGCAGCCCAAGCAGCTCCCCCTGGCGCATGCCCGTGTAGAGCGCGGCGGCGAACAGCGGGCCGAGCCGGTCGTCGGTCGTGGCCTCGATGAGGGACTGCGCTTGCTCGGCGGTCAGTGCCTGGACTTGTTTCGGTGCCTGGCGCGGTGGGGAGGTGAGGGATGCCACGTTGCGCTCGACGTAGCCCCAGCGCAGTGCCTGACCCAGTGCGGCGCGGAGAATGGCGCGTATGTACTGCACAGCGCGAGGCGAGAGCTTGGCCAAGTCGACTGTGCCGACGCTGGTCGTCTTGCCCTTGCGCCGCTTGGGTTTGCGCGTACACCCATTGAGAAACCGCTGCACGTCCTGGGCGAGTGAGGTCGCGCAGCATGGTGTCGCCGAGGGCGGGCACGATGTGGTTGCCGATGTACGACTCGTAGCTCTTGATCGTGGACGGGCGCAGCTTGGGACGCTGCGTCTCCGCCAACCAGACCGTGAGGAATTGCGTGAGCGTCTGGCGCTCACCCTTCGGGTCGATCCCCTTCCTGGCCTTGTCGAGCGCATCCTCCATCTTGGCACGCACGGTGGGCCGGGTCTTGCCGTAGACACTCTTGACCTTGCCGTTGGGCAGGGTGAACTGGCACTCCCACAGGCCATCCTTGCGCTGACGGTAGTGCCCCTCGTGGTGTCCGCGATGCTGTTTCGCGTGGACGAACTTCCCCATCGTGTTACCCTCTCTCCTACCTCACCCGGCGTTGACTCCGGCGGGTGAAGGGTTCCAAGGAGAAGCCGCTAGCGTGGCTGGTTCACGCGGCGGCTTTTCCCTTCCCGCCCATGACCGGCCCCGGCCGCTCCCAATCGATCAGCGCGTCGGCATCCGCGGCCACGGCCTCGGCAAGCTTGCGAATCGTGCTGATGCGCGCCGCCTGCAAGCCGTTCTCCAGGCGGCTGATGGTCGAGACCGTCACCCCGCTCTTTGCCGACAACTCCTCCTGCGTCAGCAGCGCTTTCTCGCGGGCCTCTCTCAGCCCCCGTAAGTACCGCACGCGAACCCCCTTTCGCTTTCCGGCATTCGCCAATGCCAAGTCTATTGTAAGTCAGAACATAGCTATTGACAAGTAATGCGCGATGACTTATGATTGTCTCAGTGAAGATTGGAACCCTTCACGCGGTATCCGGAGTCAGTCGTCAGGGAGGAAGTCATGGCCCAGCAGATGCAGACCCGGCGCACTCGGCAGGCATCCCCGGAGCGGTGGCAGCGGGCAGCGCAGCGCGCCATCGAAGAGAACATCCAGGTGCGGCAGGTCAACGAGAACGGCATGTGGGTGTCCACCAGCGGCAGCGATGCGAAGGTCGCCTACCTGTTGGAGATTCGAAACGGCGTCGTCGTCTCCTGCTCCTGCCCGGCCGGGCAATTCGGCGACCCCTGCTGCAAGCACGCCGCCCGCTACTACCTCGACGCCGGAGTGCTGGACCCGGAGCCGGAGCCCCCGGCTCCTGTCGCCCCGGTGATGTGCTTCCGCTGCCAAGGACGGGAGGATGGCTGCCCGGTGTGCGCCGGCGCCGGACTCGCCGACCTGGCGGCGCAAGCTGCGGCCCTGATTGCTGAGGCGGACGCGGGGTGGGAGTCCACCCCGGCGGCGCCCGCCGCACCCGCCGTGCCGACGGCAACGGTGGCGCACATTGGGCAGGCGGGACACATCGCGGGCTACGACGTGTTCCTCGCCGGCGACACCCTCCACGTCGCCCACGCCGCGAGCGGGCAGGAGTGACGGCACGTCGTCCCCAACTTCGGCACGGCCCTGGCCGACCTGGCGCGGCAGCCGGGGTTGCGCCTGGGGTGGGCGCGCTTCCCCGACGACGCCGAGGCGGTCTACGTCTACGACGCCGAGGATGGCTGCTTCGGCTACGCCTTCAACCTGAGCGACCCGGGGCTGTCCGAGTGGGGATACGCGCCGTTCGTGGCCGAGGAGGACGCGCGCCCCTGCGACGGCTGCGGCGTTCCGCTGGACGCGCACGCCGCGACGGATGACGCGGGGCAGTCGCTCTGCGAGGCGTGCGTGGGGCAGATGCACCACGAGGCAGAGCAGGCCCTCGCCGCGGCGATCACAGAGGCGCACCGATACGACGCCTGGGAACGCTCGCAGCTCGCCGCCTAGCTCATCCCCACGCCGGCCGCGGCCCCTCCGGGAGGGCAGGCCGGCACATCAGCCGGCGCGCGAGATTTGCCGCTGCAATGGGTACGGCTTTCTCCATAGCTACCTGGACGGCGGATACCCCCATTCGGGAGAGGTCTGCCCGGATTGCCGCGGCGCCGGCACGGTGGAGACGCCGGCGCCGCGGCGGTTTGCCGTCGATTAAGCCACCGAGCGCGCGGAATTCGCGGCCCTGGGCTTCGGCCTGGGGCCGCGTTCGTGGCGGATTCGCGTGATCATCGAGCCCATGACGATCGACCCCAGCGACCCGTTGCCGAGGAACGCGATCGAGATCCCCTGCTTCCACTTCGGCGCCCCGCTCGCCGCCTACGATCTGGTGCGTGCCCGGCTGCAACCAGCCCCGGGCACGGGCCAAACGTGCTGCCGCTGGCGGCATGATCCGCACGGCCCCACCGCGGACGACATCGACCAGACCATCGCCGTTTATTGGGCGCGTGATCGATCGCATGACGGCCGAGGGCGTCTTCGACGACGGATGGGAGGGTTCATTCCGGCGACGCGTGCGTTAGCCCGTTCTCAATACCCCCTGCTTCCCGACTCGATCCAGATCGGGCCGCAGCACCACGCTCTCCTGCTCATGGGGATCGGTGCGCGAGAGGATCCCGACACAGGGAACCGACGCGTGGGGATTCGCCGGAAGGTGCGGCACGCCGGCGGGGATATAGACATAGTCGCCGGCGTGCACCGTGACGTGCTCCTCCAGGTTCTCGCCGAACC
This sequence comes from uncultured Chloroflexia bacterium, assembly GCA_963762985.1. GTDB lineage: Bacteria > Chloroflexota > Chloroflexia > Thermomicrobiales > UBA6265 > JACCXM01. Next base: position 405,548 of record CAVXMK010000010.1, on the reverse strand, counting down.
ACATTTCTGCCTCGCCGCTGAGAACATAGATCGCCGTTTCGTGGTTCTCGTGCAGATGCGCGTTCTCGCGGGCGCCCGGCGGGATGGTCACCATGTGCATGCAGATGCCGGAGGCGCCGGCCGATTCGGCGGAAATGCCCGCGACGTAATCCAGCCCCTGCCTGCCGCGAAACGCCTCCGCACCGCGAACCACGCGGCAGGTCGGTTTCGTGTGTGTCGAGCTCATTGCGCTATCTCTTTCCGAAGCACGTCATTGGACCCAGCATCTGGGCACACCAGGCAATCACCGCTTGTACGGCGCGCGGCGACGGTTAGATCATCGGCAAGGTCCGCGCGCTGCTCGCGTCATCGCAGAGCGAATCCGTCCCCCGCCACCCGAGCATCGTCGCGGCCGCGGTGGGAGCCAGCGTGAGAGCGGTCAACGCCGATTTGAGTGTTCCAAATGGAACAGAGGACGAAGAATCTCCGCTATGCGATGCGAATTCTTCTCCCCCAGCGTTCCAAATGGAACACCCCGAAGAGGAATCCGACGACGATCCCCTCTGGTGGGACGAGGAGACCAAGGAGGCCGAGCCAAGGCGCCCCGTGGATTCCCAGCAGTCCAACCCCACATGGCGCACACCAGCGGCGAGCACGCGTAGGTAACACGCCCGCGGAGTACATCGCCCCGCACGGGGGCAGGAACGCGGCCACGGGACGCATGCGAGTCCGTCATGCCGCAGAAGGCGTAATGCCCCGGTAATGGCCGCGGCGTAGGGTGGCGTCCGTGGTCGCCGATGGCCGGCGACCCACACCGCCCGATCACGGAGGCCGATCCATGAACGCTCCGACCGTCGCTCGCCCGCCCCGACTGCCGTCGTCCGTCGCCTCGCGCCGGCTGTTCCTCGTGGCCTTGGTGGGCGCCTTCCTCCCGCGGCCAGTTGCGGCGCACCACGCGCGCTGCCGGTTCTGCGTCAAGCTCCAACAATCCAGCATGTGACGCGAGGGACGCTCGCGGCCACGGCGCGCGAAACCGCGGCCCCCAGGGTGGCAAGGGCCGCGGTTTCGCTTCAGGGAAGACCCTGGCAGGCCTCGGCGGGCGGACCACGGTGATGCGGTGCGCCACCCCGGACATCGGTGGACGTCGGGACCGCCCCCTGCTTCGCGTGTGCTCCACGCCGCTACGAGCTCGGGGTGGCCGCAGCCGCCTCCTCCTCGAACAAGGCCTCGAGCGGACCGGCCGGCGTGCCCATCGGTTCGACGGCGATGCGGGTGGCCGTCGCCGTCCCCGGGCCGTACTCCCCACTACCGGTCCCATCCGGCGCGACGTACTCGCCGATGAACTGCGCCGTGAAGGCATCGCCCGTCTCGTCGACCTCGCCCGTGGCCCGGATGGTGAACGTGCCGGCGAACGTGCCGTCGTCCTCGATCTCCGGCGTGACGATGGTGAGCGTGATGGTCCGCTCCCCGCTGGGCTCCCAGACCCCGTGGTTCGGGAACCCCTCGGCGTCGACGGAGATGTAGGCCCCATCGGCGGTGAAGATGGTCACCTCCGGGGCGTTGGTCGGGTCATCGGCGTTGATATCGAGCAGCCAGGTGCCGACGAGCGGGTGCTCACCCATGGCGGCGGGCGTGGCTTCCTGGGCGAGCGCCCTCGATCCGACCCCGACGGCAACCGTTGCGAGCAACAAGACGGCCACGACGACCACGAACGCGGCGATGCGGCGCACGATAGACCTCCTCGTCTCTTCTGTCCGCCACCCGGCGGCGCGCAAGGAGGCATCATGCACGAAGCGGGCCGAGTATCCCGGCAATCGTGAGCTGGCGCCACAGGCATCCGTAACCTACCGTGCGCCTGGAGGCGCGGCAGCGATCAGCCCACGGCGCCCCGTGGCGCGCGAAGCAGAGACGGAGGAATCCGACACAAGAGATGAGCCCCGGCCGTTGGGAAGCCGGCCGGGGCGGGCGGGCGTCCATGCCACCGCTAAGAGGAAGGAGCGCCGAGGGCATGGTACGGCAGAATCGACGTCGCGGGATGGGCTGGCGCGACGGGGTCGGGCTTACTTCCCCCGGCAGCCCAAAGCCGCACCGAGGCATTCGCCCCAGCAGCAGCGGCTGTTGGGGCCTGGGTCCCCGCAGGGCCCGCCCGGGGGAATGCAGCACACGCGGGCCGCTGCCGACGGACTGACCACGCACGCGTCGGCCGGGTCGCAGCAGGGATCCGGGTCCGGATCCTCGGGATCGCAGACCGCGCCGCTCGGGGTGCAGGTGTCGTCGGCCACGCACGTCCACCGGCCGTCGACCTTGCGGCACGGCTGGCCGTCGGGACAGGCGTGCCGGTCGCTTGGCGTGCAGTGATGCCCGGGGGTATGCGTGGCGCCGGCGGCCCGGATGCCGCTCGCGCCAAACGCCCCGGCGAGGACCCCGGCGAGCACCCGGCGCCGCGAGTGGATCGTCGCAAATGCTCGCGTGAGGTGGTCGAATCGTGCGGCGTCCATGGGGCCTCCGTCAGCGGCGTCCTGCCAGCCGGGTGCGGCGGTGGAGGCCAGACGCCGGGGCGGCGTAGTCGCCATCGTCGGTTGTGGTGCTGTTGAGTAGAAGTATACACCACAATGGAAACACCGCGCCGGGCGGGCGGGACGTGTCGCGCGGTGTGTGGGCCGGTGTGGCCTGGACCACGGCCACCGCGGATGGCGGCGTGTGCCGTCACGCGAGGGAGGGCTTCATGCGACGCCTGTGGCGCGAGAACGACCTGACGCTCGTGCTGTTCGGTATTTTCGTCGCCTGTCTGGTCGGTCAGGGGGTCACCGGCTTCCGGGTCTATAACCAGGAGCAGGTGGCCCACGCGCAGGGCACGGTCGGACCGGGTGCCTACCTGCTGACGGGCCACTTCATCGAGGCGGTCTTCGAGAACTGGGAGAGCGAATTCCTCCAGATGGGGGCGTTGGTAATCCTGACGGTCTACCTCTTCCAGAAGGGATCGGCCATCGCCAAGGGACCGGACGATCCGGACGAGGTCGACGCCGGATCGCAGGGGCGCGACGATGTGCCATGGCCGGTCAGGCGGGGCGGTCTCGCCCTTCGGGTCTACGAACACTCCCTGACGCTCGCGCTCTTCGGACTGTTCCTGTTCTCGTTCGTGCTGCACGCCGTCGGCGGCGCCCGGGCGGTCAGCGCCGAGCGAGCGGTGCGCGGGGAGGGGGCGGTGTCGATCCTGGCGTACCTGGGGACCGCCCGCTTCTGGTTCGAGTCGCTGCAGAATTGGCAGAGCGAGTTCTTGTCGGTTGGCGTCCTGGTCGTCCTGTCCGTCTTCTTGCGGCAACGCGGGTCGCCCGAGTCCAAGCCGATCGACCCCCCGCATGACGATCGCTGACGTCGCGGCCCGAGTCGGTGCCCGACCAGCCGGGCGGCGCAGGCCCAGATGGATCGGTGGTGCTCAGGAACCCCGCGCATGACCGACCAGCGCGAGCCACCGCGGACGGTGTCGCGGCAAGCGCGTCGCCATGCTCGCCGGGATGCGGCGCCGAGCCCGCCGCCGTGTCCCAGGCGCCGGCGCGCGCTGTCCCGTGGGTGCACGCGGCGCGGCGGCTGCCGCGTGCTCCCCTAGCGCACGACCACCTGCCCGGGTTCGCGGCTCCGGTCTATATCGACCGCGACGTCCGCTCGTCCCTGCGCCGGCCACGGCCCGCCGTGGAGGTCGCCACCGGGGACAGTCGGGGGGATCACGAGGATCGGGGCAAGCGGGACGGTGGCGCCGACGCCGACCACGACCACGACGGGTGGGGTGGTCGAGACGATCGGCGACTGGGCGCCGACGGGGGCGGCGCCTAGGACCGCGCCAATCAGGGCGCCGCCGAGGGCCAGGGTTCGCAACGGGCGCATCGGGGTTCGCATTGGGTCGCTCCTGGGGGGAATGGATCGCGGGGCGCAGACGCTGTGCTGTATCGCGTTCACGGTGTCGGACGCAAGAGTTAGGCCACCAATGCGCGAGACCACGCCATCGCCACCCGCCGCGGCTATAGCTCATGGGACGTCGACTACGCGGGCTGGGTGGTGGCGCTGCACTCGCCCAAGGAGCAGGAGTTCTATGGGCGCACGCGCGAAGAAGCGCTCGCCTAGCTCATGGCGCCGGAGCGGGGCGTGGGGCCGTTCCGGGCCTGACCGTTCCGGCGCGGCGCCGGGGCGATCACAGGCTGTGGCCGCCGCCGCAAACCTTGCCCTCGCAGCAGTGGGTCCCGCACGCGCCGCCGTTGTGGCTTTCGGTTGAGGCGTCGGACCACCCACCACCGCAGCACGGCAGCGCGCCCGGTCGCTCCGGCGCGCGCAATCGGTGCGCGTGACCTGTTCAACCGACGTGGCGCGGCATGGCCATCACGCGTCAGACGGCCATCGAGCAACTAGACGCAGTCGCCCGCGACACACGACACCGGCGTCAGAGTTCCCGAGGTACAGCCCATGCCGCATCCGCCGCAGTGGGCGGGATCGCTGAACGTGTCCACGCAGAAACCACCGCAGTCGGTCAGCCCCTGCGCCACGCAGTCCGGCGGCGGCGGCGCGCCGCCGCAGATGCCGCCGATGCACGGGACCCCGGGCGCGCAGGCGTTGAAGCAGGCGCCGCAGTTGGCCGCGTCCGTCGTGCTGTCGACGCAGACGCCGCCGCAGTCGGCCAAGCCTTGCTCGGCGCACAGGCCCGGGAGCGCGACGCACACGCCCCCGCCGCAGCTCTGTCCGGCAGCGCACGCGACCCCGCAGCCGCCGCAGTTGGCGACATCGCTGTCCACGTCGACGCAGACGCCGCCGCAGTCGGTCAGCCCCTGGGTCGTGCAGTCAACCAGGACCGTGCCGCCTGCCGGCACACAGCCCGCGCCACTGCACACCTCGTCCGCCGCGCACGCGGCCCCGCACGCCCCGCAATGGGCGGCGTCCGTAATCAGGTCGACGCACACACCGTCGCAGATCCATGAGTATCCGCCGCAGCCGCCGACCGCGACGCACACGCCGGCGGCGCACGTCTCCCCGTCGGCGCAGGCGATGCCGCAGTACCCGCAGTTCGCCGGGTCGGCGTCCAGGTCGGTGCACCCGCCGCCGCAGTCGATCTGTCCGTCGGGGCAGCTTGCCCCGCCATCGCCGCCGCAGCTTCCCGCGACGCAGGCCACACCGGCGTCGCAGGTGGCATTGCAGCCGCCGCAGTGGGCGGGATCGGTCAGTAAGTCGGCACAGACCCCGCAGTCGGTCTGACCCTCGGGGCACGAGAGACCGCAGATGCCGCGGACGCAGTCCGCCCATTCCGCGCACTCCTGCCCGCAGGCGCCGCAATGCGCCCGGTCGTTGCGCAGGTCGACGCAGTGGTCACCGCACCGGGTCAGCCCGGGCCCGCAGGCCGCTTGCGCCGCGGCCGTCGGCCCGCTGGGCCCGGTGGGACCGGCAGACCCCGTGGGGCTGGTCGTTCCGGCCGGTGCGGCTGGCCCGGAGTCGCTGCGACGGTCGCCGCGCCCTTCACGCCCCGTTCTCCCGCCGTCGTCCGTCGGGCCCTGCGGCCCGGACTGACCGCCCTGGCCGCGGTCGTTCCCGCGCTCGGAGCGACTGCCGCCCGTGGCGCCGGTGAGGCCCTGCGCCCGGGCGTGCCACTCGCCCAGGTCGCCCCCCTGCGGCCCGACGGTCGTGCCGTCGACCGCTCCCCGGCACGTCGCGATCTCCGCCTCGCCGACCCCCATGGCCACGACCGCGGTGCGTTCGTCGACGGCGATGCGCAGCTGCAGCGCGTGGCCGGTGGCCTGGCCCACGACCGGCAGGCTGGTGTCGTCCGGGAGCGTCAACGCCGCCCGCTCGAGGGTGCCGTTTTTCGCGAGGGCAAACCGGAGGGTTCCCTGCAACTGCCCGGGCTGGGTCCCGTCCGGGGCAAGCGCCCGGTCGAGGCTCGGCCCCATCCGGACCGCGGCCACGAACGCCATGGTGCAGAGTTGTCCTTGGGTATCTTGGGCTGCGGGCGCCGGGCGGGCCAGGCCGAGCGCGCCCAGCAGCCCGCTGGCGGCCATGGCGCCCAGGGTGGCGCGGCGGGTGCTCGGGGCGGCGACGCGCCGGGAAAGCGCGTCGAAACGGTCGGCGTCCATGAGATCTCCTCCCGGCCCGGAGCATCCGGACCCGAAGGCGGTCCGGAATCCGGGGATGGCGTCGGCGATCGACACCCCCACGCGGCGCATCCGCTTCGAACAGGCGGTCGTGGTTTTGGCGTTTGGACCCGCCTCGTCAGTCTATCGGGGAACGCACGCCCGTCAAGCGTGTTGCGCCGCGCCATCGCGACCCGCCGCGGGTGTTGCGCCTAGGGCGTGGACCACGCCGGCTGGGTGGTGACGCTGTACTCGCCCGAGGAGCACGAGTTCTACGGCTGGACGCTGGAAGAAGCGCTCGCCTGGTGCCTGGTGTGGCGTATGGCGCCGGAGCTGGGCGTGGGGCCGTCCGCCGTGTGGTTCACGCGGCGCGACCATGTTCGTGCCACGTGCGGCCGCTCACGCCGGGCAGCCCGTTCCAGGCGCTTCGCTGACGCACTGGTTGGTGGCCGGGATGTTGCCGAACACGTTGCTTGCGGCGTCGTTGTCGACGATCGTGCCGCGGTTGTAGATGCCGCTGCCGAGCGGGCCGAGCTGGCCGATTGGCTCGGTGGCCGTGTTCATGGTCACGACGGTGCCGGGGTTCAGGGTGAGTCGGGCGCCGCTGCTGTTGAAGATGCCGCCCCCTCCCCGGGCGGTGTTCCCTTCGACGCGGGTCGCCTCCACCGTCAGCGTGCCGCCGTTGAAGATGCCGCCGCCGACGGCCGTCGGAGCGCCTTGTGTGGTGTTGTTCGCGACGCGGCTCGCCCTGACCACCGCCGTGCTGCCGGCGAACACCGTGAGGCCGCCGCCGGCGTTGCCCCCGGTGGGCGCGATGTTGGTGGTGTTGCCGACGACCTCCACCCGCTCCAGGGTCAGCGTGGCGTTGAGCACCACCTCGATGCCGCCGCTCCGGTCGGCGCCGTTGCCCTCCGTCACGGTCAGGTCCCGGATGGTGACGGTCGCAGCCAAGATGGTGAGGACCCTGCTCGTGTTCCCCCCGCTCAGGAGCGTGTCGACGGTGGGGTCGCTCCCCGAGCCGGCCCCCACGATGGTCAGGTTCTTGTCGATGACCACGGCGTTCGTCGGGTACGTGCCCGGGCAGATGCGGATCGTGCCGCCAGCGGGCGTTCCCGCCACCGCCGCGGCCAGCGTGGTAAACCGGCAGCCGATTGGGCACACATCGCAGCCCGCGGTGCACGTCCCGTCCGTGGCGCAGGCGGTGGCGCCGACGGGACAGCAGCCATTGCTGCAGACGATGCGCGGGCTGGGGCAGATGCACGCCCCATTGCTGCACTCCCCGGTTCCCCCACTGGCGAAGGGACACGTGCCGCCGGTGAGGCCGCGCGGCTGACACGCAGCTGCCGGTGCAGGCGCGCTCTTGGCAGACGCCCGGGGCCGGGCAGGTGCTGGGGTCGCCGTTGCAGCATTGGGTATCGGCGATGCAGGTTCCGTTGCAGCAGAACTGGTCCGCCGTGCAATCCGCATCGCCGGTACAGCGGCACCGGCGACTGGCCGTGCAGACCGTCGTTCCGTCCGGGCAGCAGACTGGCTCCTCGTCGGCGTTTTCGCAGCACAGAGTGGCGCAGCCCGGCCCCGGGTCGTCAAAGATCGTGGCGTAACGGCACGTGTTGTTGGCGCCGCAGGTCTTGGTCTGGCACGTTTCGTCGGGGCACTGGGCCGCGTCGCAGCACTCGCGGCAGACACCGTTTCCGTCCAGCACGCAGCAGTGCAATTCGCCGGCGCATCCTTCCGCGTTGGTTCCCTCGCAGCAGGTTGCCCTGGCGACGCAGGTTCCCGCGCAGCACTTCTGGGTCGTGGCACAGTCCGCGTCTCGCCCACAGCCGCAGATCCCGCTCGCCTGGCAGATCGTCGCTCCGGCGTCGCAGCAGGCCGGCTCGCCCTGCGCGCCCTCGCAGCAGATGGTCTGGCACCGTGGTCCTGGTTCGCCGAAGACCGGGGCGTAGCTGCATTGGTTGCCCTGGCAAGAACGCCGCTGGCAGATTTCGTTCGGGCAATCCGCGGTGGCGCAGCAGTCGCCCGCCACACAGGTGTTGCCGCAACAGATCTGGCCATCGTCGCAGGTGCTCTGCTCGCCGTTGGCGCAGCAATTCCCCGCGATACAGCGCCCGCCGCAGCAGACTTCCCCATCATCGCAGCGATGGGCGTCGTCGCAGGTGGGGCAGCAGGCCGTGCCCTTGTCGCAGCCGGCGTTGGTCTCGCCGCGGTCGGTTTTCGTGCGGCAGTAGATGGCCCCGGCCAGGTTGGTGGAGTTGTTGCTCTTGACGCCGCGCAGGTCGGCGTCGACGAGGCAAGCCTTGTCGAGATTCGCTGCTTGCAGGTTGGCGCCAGTCAGCGTCGCGCCGCTGAGGTTGGCCGAGCCGAGGTTGGCCCCGGAGAAGTTCTTGCCGCTCAGGTCTTGGCCCTGGTAGCAGCACTTCTGGAGGTTCTTACCTTTGCCGGGGGCGCAGTTGCCGGTCGCGCAGCAGGTCGCTTCGGCGCGCACCCGCTGGCCGCGGTCGGGCCTGCGCCGTTTCCACCTGTCCTTGCCTTTGCGCTTGGCGGCATCGGATGCCGCGGGCAGCAGCGAGGCGACGGCTCCGGCAAGCAGCGCCCCGAGCGCCTCGCGCCGACTGGGGCTGGCGGCCAAGATCTTGGTCAAGCCGTCGAACGCGTCGCGGTCCATGCCTCGCTCCTCCACCCCGAGCGTGTGCGCACGGTGAATCTGCGGTTTGCCGGTCCTTTGGCTATCATGGCAGACCCGTTAGCGGAAGGCAAGGGGAATGCGGGGCCGCCACGGCGCTGGCGCCGGAAGGGCGGAGCCCGAAACCGGCGCCGGCCAATGCCCCGTAGGGCGCCGTTCGACACTGGACCGCCCCCCTGCCGGGCTAGTGGAGCAGGCGATCCGTCGGCTCGTGCAGCAACTCGTCGCCCTCGGTCGACGTCGCGTCGCCCCACCGCGGCGGCGCCCGTGCAGGTCTTGTCGCTGCAACCGCCGCCGACCCAATGGGGGGCCGGTCCACAGCCAGGAGCCCCTCGCGCACCGACCGCAACGCCAGCACCGGCACGAACGTCTTGACCGGGGCGTCCCACAACTCCCGCACCGCCGCCTCGGCGAGGGCGTCGAGTTCGGCAGGCTCGGCCCGCCGACTCACCACGGGGTCATCGCGCAGCTGGCGGCGGAGATGGCCGATGATGGGTTCGGGTGTGCTGGTGATTTCGGCGAAGGGGTTGGCGGTGTCCATGCGCTCATCCTCCGGCGAGGTTGCGTCCCGCAAGCCCGCGGGGCGCCATAGCGCCGCACGTGGCGTGCCGGGAGGGACTCCACACGCCCGCCGAGGGGCGGATTTCGCAAGAATTTAACGAGAGGAACGGGGCGCCGCGGAGGGCAGGGTCGGCGCTGGCAACGCCTGTCCGTGCTGGGACGCGATATGCTAGCGGCCATCGCAATCGACCGCAAGACGCCGCAGGAGGTAGTCGTGGACGATTCCGCCCGGGAGGGGCGCAAACACGTCTTCGCCGTCAACGGCTCACCCGCAATCCTCGACATGCTGCGCGAGCTGCTCGAGGAGGAGGGCTACCGCGCCACGGTGTGCGTCTTCACCCCCGACGTGTTCGCGCGCATCGCGGCGGCGCGTCCCGACGCCCTGATCGTGGACGTTCCGCCGGACGATCCAGCCGGCTGGGCGCTACTGCAGCGGCTGCACGCCGACGTGGCGACGACGGCCGTCCCGCTGCTGGTCACCTCCACCGCGCCGCGGCTGCTGGACCAAGCCCGGGCCGACGCGGCGCGGTACCGGCGGTACCTGCTGCTGGCCAAACCGTACGCCCTGGACGAGTTGCTCGCCGCGGTGCGGGCCATGGCCGGGCCGGCCTGAGCGGGCCGCGGCCCGGACCTTGCGATGGTGGAGGCGGACTGACGGCTCGTGCCCACCGGGAGGTTCCCGCATGGCCCCCGCGGACGACGCCCCGCCCGCAGACCCCGACGCCAGCCTGGACCGGCTCCGCCACGACGTGCTGACCCCGCTGACCGTGATCCGGGGCCGGGCCTACCTGCTGGAGCGCGCCGTGCGCCGTTCCCCGACGCTGGCCGATGAGGAGCGGGAGCGCATGCTGGCCGGGCTGGCGGCGATCGAGGCGGCGGTCGCGGCCGTGGTCGCCGTCCTCGACGAGGCCGTTGGTGACGACGCGGCCCGAGCGGGAGACGCCGCCGTACATCCGCCGCGCCGGGGCGGCGGCGAGTCGTGCTGCGTGGTCGAATGAGCCGCTTGGCACGGCCCGTGCATCGCTCCCCGCCAAAGCCCCGACGGGCGCGCCCTGCGCCTGCCTCGAACACAACACATCCGGGGAGGCCGATTGGCCTCCCCGGATGGACGTCGCCCGCGAAGGGTCGGGAATCGCGGGTGCGCTAGCTGACGAAAGCGAGGTTGTAGTCGCCGCCGGAGGCGTCCGCGATGGCGGTGCCGCCGTTGGCCGAGACGCTGAGGTTCGTCGCGTTGCCGACGCTGCCGCCGTCCACCGCGACCGAGCCGCCCCAGGTGTCGCCCACGCCGATGGCATTGCCGGCGTTGCCGCCGGAGTTGATGTCGCCGATCCCGACCGCGCCGCCGTTGGCCGACGCGGTGGCGACCCCGCCGTTGCCGGCGGAGGCGATGTCGTTTCCTTCTTCGTCCGGATGGGCCAGAACGGCCTCCGCGCCGAGCGCCGTGGCCGCAATGCCCGCCAACATGCCCTTCTCGTACTTCACGACCTTACCCCCTCCCCGTGCCCCCGTTGCGAGGGCGTTGCGCTGCGAACCGGGTCCGTGGCGGACCCGACGGCGGTGCGCCGCCCCGGCGTCGCCCGCCACTCCCCCGCGGGGATGGCCGCAGTGTATCAGCATCCGCACCCGAGCGATAGGGTGTCGGCGTCCCCGCTGCCGACGACGGTCAGTGTCCATGTTCTCCGGTTGCCGCGGGGGCCGGATTCATACCGGTCACAACCCACGGCACGGGGCATCCCCGGTTGGCTCAGCCCGCGGCGCAGCTCCCGTTCTCGCAGGTGCCGGGCGGGGCGCAGAACGCGCCGCACGCGCCGCAGTTGAGAGCGTTGGTGTCGGTGTCCACGCAAGCCCCGGCGCAGCACGAATCGAGCCCCACCGGGCACCCCGTCCCCAGCGGACACGGCACCACGCATGCGCCTCGCAGACAGACCTCGCCAGTGCCGCACTGCCCGTCGCCGCAACACTCGGCGCGGCACCGGCCGTTGCAGCAGAAGGGGCGGTCGCCCCCGCACGCCGGGCGGCAGCCGCAACGCTTCTTGCGCTTCTTCGCGCGGGCCGGTGTTGCGGCGCCGGGGAGGGAAAGGGCCGCGAGGGCGGCCAGCGCCCCGAGCCCGGCTCGGCGGTTGAGCGGGGCGACGGCGCGGCGGAGGACGGCGTCGAATCGCGGGCAGTCCATGAAGGCTCTCCTGGCCGAAGGCGTCCGAAGCGGGCGCCACGATACCGGCGGCGGCGGGTGGAGTCAACACGGCGTGCGTCGTCGTTCGCCGCGCGGTAGGATGCCGCCATGTCCTGGCTGCTGCCAACCCCGTTGTTGGTGCTTGCGGGCGCGGTCGGCTTCGCCTTGGCGTTGCCGCGCGTGAACCGCCACACGAGCGCGCTTCGGCTGATGGCGGAAGTGTTCGCCATAGTCGTGCTGACGTGTGCCGGGTTTGCGGCGGCGTGGGTGTTGTACTGGTGGGTCGAGCGGCGGTGGTGAATCCTGATTACGACGAAGCATTGCACGATGGCATGGAGTCCGTCGACGGTATCCCCGCCGAGTGCTGGGTCTGTGACCGCATGCTTGCCGCCGACGAACCACGGCGCCTGATTCCGCTCGCCCCCAACGCGCGAAACGAGCCGCCCTTCGAGGGCTTGGCCTGCCTGGGCTGCCACCAGGGACGCGAGCAGACCTACGTGGCGGGAGCGGCCGGGGCTGAGGCGCCACCCCCGGTCGCCGCGCTCCCGGCGGGCGAAGCCGGGTACGAGCAGGCCGCCGCGGCGTCGGACGATATCGGGAGGCACCCGTTCCGCCAACTTAGGTAGTGCCTCGCCCCAAATCAGGGGCGTCTCCCGATGCAGATGCCCGCCGACGGCTGCTAGGTTGAACCCAGGCGCGTACCGCGGGCTGTCGACTGGCGTGCCGGCGTGGTTCGCGGTGCGGCGACGGTCACGAGATCGGGGCATCCATGGACGGCTTGCGCTTCGACACCCTGACGCGAACACTCACCACGTCACGCCGCACAACCCTCAAGACGCTCATCGGCGCGGCTCTCGGCGTGTTACTCGCCGGCTGGATGGGGAAGGAGGCGGCAGCAGTCTGCAAGAGGGTCGGTCAAAACTGCGACCGCAACGGCGATTGTTGCGCCGGCGCGAACTGCCGCGGCGGCAAGTGCCGCTGCAAGAGTGGCCGCGACGAATGCAATGGCAAGTGCTTCAACCTCGACACCGACGAGCGGCATTGCGGGGGCTGCGGGCTCGCCTGCGCCAATGACGACGACTGCTGCGGCGGGGCGTGCGTCGAGCTGGAGAGCGATCGCGACCACTGCGGGGCGTGCGACACGGCCTGTGCCGATGACGAGATTTGCTTCGACGCGGCGTGCACGCCCTGTCCGGAGGGGAACGAGGTCTGTGGCGACGTGTGCTGCCCGCCCTTCCAGGCCTGTTGCGATGGGGGGTGTGTCGATGAGCTGGAGTTCAACCCGGATCATTGCGGCGCCTGCGGCAACCAGTGCCCGCTGGGCGACCACTGCTGCAGTGGCGAGTGCGCCGACTTCGCCACCAACGCCGATCATTGCGGCGGCTGCGGCGCATCGTGTTCGCCGGGCTTTGCCTGCTGCGACACCCGCTGCCGTAACATCGACAGTGACGAGAACCACTGTGGCAGTTGCGGCCACGACTGCGCGACCGGCGATGGCTGCTGCGACGGCAACTGCACCCTCCTCGCCTCGAACGAAGATCACTGCGGCGCGTGCGGCCACGCCTGCGCGTTCGCCGACACTTGCTGCGACGGGGACTGCCTCGACCTGCAGGACAACCGCTCCCACTGCGGCCGCTGCGACCGCGCCTGTACCAACACGGAGATCTGTTCGGAGGGGACGTGCGTCGCCTGCCCGCCCGGCCGGGTCGCGTGCGGCAACATTTGTTGCCTTCCTTAAGGGCGGGGCAATCCTTAACCCGAGCCCGTCTCTCCTTCCTTGTGAGAGGTCACGCCCAGGAGCAATCCCATGCACCAGACAGACTGTCACTTGATGACTCGCGAAACCAATTCCGCGCGCACTCGTCGAGCATCGCTCCAATCGCTTGGGATCGCCGCGGCCCTGGTGCTCGGTGCACCGCGCGCGGCGGGCTCTGCACCCAAGATCGGGAAGGAATGTAAAAAGCAGTGCCGGAAGCAACGCGCGTTCTGCCGCGCGCAGACGGTGGGGTTCTGCAACGGCAGCGTTGCCTGCGAGGACGCGTTGGTTCCCTGTTGCGTCTTCCTCGAAAAATGCAACGCGCACGCGTTTTTCGCGTGCTTTTTCGCCGCGCTCTAGCGGGGTCGGCGCTGATCGCCGGCGGACCGGTCCGGCGCCGAAGGGTCACTGATGCAGGCGATCCCCGAGTTAGCCGTGCGTGCCCTGCGTGGCCGCCGCCCCCGGTCCGGCGCTAGGATGCCGCCATGTCCTGGGTGCTGCCAACCCCGCTGCGCGTCCGGGCGGGCGGGCTCGCCCCCGCGGCCCGGACCTGAGGGCGGCTACTGCAAGCAGGTGCCCGTGCCGGGGTCGCAGGTCGAGCCGACCGGGCAGCACGCCCGGCACCGCGGTCCGACGCACCGCCGCTCTTGCGGGCAATCCGCGATGGGGATGAAGGTGCAGGTGCTCGGGTCGGTGATGATGGGGGTCGGGTCGTCCGATTGGACGCAAGCACAGATCCCCGCCGCCTCGGCGGGGCAGCAGCTGGCGTCCTCGATCCCGCACCCCGCTTCCACGCACTCGCACGTGCCTCCGGCGCAGACGGCGTTGAGCTGGCAGCGCGTGCCGCAGCGGCCGCAGTGGCGCGGGTCGGTCGCGAGGTTGCGGCAGCGCCCGCCGCACCGCTTCTTGCGGCCCTTGCACGTCTTCTTGCGCCGCTTCCGGGCCGCGGCGTCCCGGTTGTCGGTCGCCGGCGCTAGGGCCGCGAGCAGGGCGCCCGCCGCGCCGGCGGAGGCGCGGCGGCGGGAGGACCCGGACACCAGGGCGCGGGCGAGCGCGTCGAAGCGGGCGTCGTCCACGGTGCACGTCCTTTCACGCCGCAGGCACACGGGCCTCATGCAGCATACACCCGACGGGACTGTGCCGCCGCGCCAGGCGCCAGCGCGGCTACGGCCGTGCGACACCGACCCCTGGCCGGCATCGCGCCGCTCGAGCCGCGGGCGGCGGCGCTGCGGGAGGCAGGGGACCGGCGTGCGGCATGACGGCCGGTGGGCGCAGGAGTCGCCGGCGCCACTTCGTTGGTCGCGTCGGGGCCGCGGTCCGCGTCGGGGCCGGGCCTACGGCCCGCACGCCTCCAACGCGGCGCAGGCGCCCACCGTGACCGGGGGCCCGCACAGGTCCGCCAATGACGTCGTCTCATTGGTGATCCGGTCGGTGAGACTGACCACGCAGGCGGGGAGGTCCGGGTTTGTGCAGTCGGCGTTGCTGGCGCACGGGTCGCCGCACTCGCCAAAGTCGGCCGCAACGCACTCCGAGTCGCCAGTGGCGAAGGTCAAGCAGCCACCGCAGTCACACAATGTCTCACAGCGGACGCAGGTCCCGGTATCGCAGACGGGCGTGTCACCGATCGGGCACAGGCCGCACTCCAGCCCACCGCCGCACCCGTCGGGCCAGGCGCCGCACTCCAGCCCCAGGCTCTCGCAGGTCGCCGGGCGGCAGGTGGGGCAGCACGCTGTCCCGCGGTCGCACCCGCTGTCGTTGGTGGAGCCGTCGGGCATGGTCGTGTCGCAGAAGACGGCGCGCCGCAGGTTGACCGACGCCCCCAGGGTGGCCCCGGTCAGGTCGGTGCCGACGAAGCACGCGCCACTCAGGTTGGCGCCGCCAAAGAAGGCCCCCCGCAGGTCGGCGTCGGTGAAGTTGCTGTTGCTGAGGTTGGCCCCGCCCGCGTTCAGGTTCCGCAGGTCCGCCGAGGAAAAGTCGCAGCGGGAAGCAATCCGGCCGGGACCCGGCATGCAGTTATTGCCGGGGTAGCACCGGCTGGCGGCCTGCGCCCTGATCTTGCCGGCGCGCCGCTTGCGCCGGGCGCGCCGCCCGGCCGCGTCGGGGGCGGCGACGGCCGCCCCCAGCAGCGCGGCCAGTACCCCGCGGCGGGAGGCGGTACGGGAGACGAGTCGGGCGAGGGCGTCGAATCGGCGGCGGTCCATGCGTCACGACTCCTTCGCGGCCACGCGCCGCACCGTCCCTCGGCGGGAGCGGCGAACCCGGTTCACGCTGGCATCATGCCAGACGGCGCAGCGAACGGCAACGGGGCGGGACACCGCCGGCGTCGACGTCACGCTGGAATGTCGCGAACTGCAGGACGCGCTGCGCCGCGCCATCGCGACGGTGGGCGCTTTCGTGCCCCGGAATCCGCCCGGCTCAGGGCACGACGTAGACGGTGTGCTCCAGCTTGAAGCCCGGCACCGGGGTGAACTGCGCCTCCCCCACCGACCGGTTCAGCAGCACCCCGTCCCCGGCGCAGCGGCCCCCGGCTTCGAGCCGGAAGGGGGTGTTGTTGTCCCCGCCCAGGAAGCGGACGACCAGGCCGTAGGAATCGCCGGCGACCAGCCGCGCCCCCGTGCCGAAGCGGCCGGTCACGCGCCGCTCGCCCGAGGCCAGCGCCGGCAAAGTCACCCGCGCCGCGGCGAGGACCGGGGCGGTGGAGATGCCCTGGCCCTGGTTGAGGTCGCGCACCTCCAGCGCGAAGTCGCCGCCGGGACCGCCCAGGGCGGTGACCTCGACCCGGTCCAGCCGCCCCCCGCGCCGGGCCACGAACGGGAAGCCCAGCTCGTCGGCCTTCGACGAGGCCCCCGTTGCGCTGTGGAAGCAGTCGGAGGCCACGACCGCCTCGGCACGGGCCGGGCGGCACGGCTTCTTGCCCTTCTTTTTCTTCCTGGCGCCCGCCCCGCCCGCGGCGAGCAGCGCCGGTCCGGCGAGGGCCAGCGCGCCGACGAGGCGGCCTAGCCCGCGCCGGGACCGATGCGCGAGAACATCGAACGTTGTCTGGGGGGGCATCTCGGTCTCCACCCGAAAATCGGCATCCGCCCTCACCGTAGCACCACGCCGGGCGCCATGGCCATAGCGATTATTCGCTACGCCGGCGGCGACCCCACGCTCGATGGCCGCGCGTTGCAGGACTCAGGAAACACTCAGGCGCCGTACAGCGCCTCTTCAGCGCGCATCGGCATACTGAGCGCGTGTGCGGGTCTCGCCGGCGCTGGGACCGCACGATTCCCAACGTTTCGACGTCGGGCGGGCGACCAAAGGGGTCGTCCGTTTCGTGTGTGTCGGTCGCGATGGTCCCGAACCGAGGCTGGCCGGCGCAGGCATCAGCACCGATACGGCGCCAGGTCCCACATACCATGCCTCAGGCGAGGCATCACAGGAACGGTTAACATGGCAACCGTGCCATGCCCGGCGCAGGGGAACTGCACGAAGGGGAGGGAAGATCATGGCTCGCAAATACGAGCAGAGAACCTATATGGAGTCAGTCGGGTACGGCTGCGAGTCCTATTAGGCGGCGCCGATGCCGGTTAGCTGAAAGGAACGGCGCATGGACCACAATCGTTTCGACGCTTTGGCCCAGCTCCTCGATGTGACGCCAAGCCGGCGCGGCCTGCTGGCCGTCCTTGGCGGCCTGGGGGTCATGGCCGCACCGACCGCGACCGCCAAGAAGAAGAAGAAGAAGTGCCCCTCCTGTGCGCCATGTAGGGTGTGTCGGAAGGGGAAATGCAGCGCGAATCGGCCGAACGACACGCCCTGCAACGGTGACGGCAAGTGTCTGAACGGCGTGTGCAACCCTCAGCCGACATGCGGTCAGAGCCTTACTGGGTTCTGCACCCCGGGTTCTGCAGGGGGGTGTTGTAGTGGCGTCTGCAAGAACTTCCAGCGTCCGCCGTACACCCCGGTGTACGGCTGTGCCTCGGGAGCTATCGGCCGCCCCTGTCTCGCGGATTTTGACTGCCTCACGGACGTCTGCACTGGCTACCGCTGCTGTGGCTTCAATCGAGGAAAGTGGTCGTGCGGTTGAGTACGCGGTCGAGCCGGCTACGAGGTCGGCCACTCATGCTCCATCACGCCCCAGGCTTCTACTCCACGACTCTGGTACCTATCCCGCGCTTGGTGAACAATCGTCGGGCGGTCGTTTGGCGGTTCGTCCCAGGTGCGGCGAGAAGCGTTCAGCCGCCATGCGGCTCGGAGCTTTCGCGCGGCCGCACGGCCGCGAGCGCTAGAGGGCCGGGAGGCGGCAGGGGAAACGCGGGCATCGTGTGCGGGCAGCGGGAAGGCGAGTCAGCCGTAGGCGCATGCGGCGCGGACAGACGGACAGGACAGCGGCAGAGAGGCAGGGCAAGGGACAGGGGCAGGGAGGCAAGGGAGAGTAGGCAGGCAGAAAGGCAGGAGTGAGTGAGTAGGTAGGTAGTGAGTAGATGGGTATGGATGGATGTGATGGTAAATATGGTGAAGGATGGATGGATATGGTTGGTTGTCTGGATAGGAGATTATTTGGGTGTTTGGTTGATTATGTGTTGGGGTGCGGAGTCCCTGGAATCTTCTGACCCTCGCGCGGCGAACCGTCGCGCTGACGAACCCCTGAGGGCGGCCAACGGCGGCGACCACGAGCGCCGTGCGGGGAGCGGGGCCTTCCCCGGATCGGCGGCAACAGCGGCAATCGCGAGGGTCCCACGATTACGCCGGGCCGCGTTGCCAGATGGCCGGGACCATGAGGCGGGGATGCCACCCCACCATCCGTTCCGCGGGCGCGTGCGAGAGACGCCCGCCCTACCGGTGTCGCCCTCGCGAGAGCAGCCCGCTGTAGTGGGCCTCCTTCTGCTCGCGGGACCAGCCGGAGGTGTCGATGGCGTCGGCGGGCGGGTCCACCGACAGGGGGATCACGCCACGCTCGACCAATCGGATCGCCAGTTCGGCGGATTTCAAACGAAGCGCCCCGTCCTGGGGGTTCTCGGCAAACGCGCCACTCGCCGCCAAGAGCAAGTTCGTCAACCCGATTTTCACCGCTGCCACCGCCTGCGCTTGCACTTCGAAGAGGTCACGGGCTTTGTGCTCGCGCCAGGCCGCATCCGCCTGCTGCCGCCACTGGTGGTAGTCGATCCAGTGGCGGATCGTGCGTGCCGAGGGCGTGGGTCCGGTATGCCCCGCGGCGCGCAGCTCGTGCTCAAGCATGCGCGCCGCGGCCTCCGCGTTGCGACACGACGCCCACAGCAGGAAGGCGGAGGCCACGATCTCCTGACTCCACGCCTGGCCCGGCGCCAGCGGCCGCACCGGCAGGGGGACGAGCGCGCCGGTCGGTGGTTCCCGGTCCTCAGCCATGAGCGTTCCCCGCCAGTGGCCGGAGCATGGCGCGGGCGATGAAGAGCGCCGTCCGGGCCAACTCCACGTCGATGACCTCGTCGTCGCCGGAGCAGCGATGGGCGGCGAGGATGCCATCGCCGCGGTCAATGGCGCGCCGCACGCGCTCCACATCGGCGCCGGCGTAGCTGCCGGCCCGGGCCGGATCGAAGCTGCCGGCGTCATCGCGGATCACGTCCAGCGCCCGTTGGGCCACGGTCGCCCACGAGGGGATCGGTTCATCGGTTTCGGCGTCGCCGGTCATGGCGTCTCCTTACCGGCTCCGGGCCACGCTCTCCGCGATGGCGCACAGGATGGACTTGTGCATGGGGGTGTTCTGGCGGCTGCCGGGCGGCACGCGGGACAGTGCGTGACCGGGCCACGGAGCAGGTCGCAGCGTTCGACGGTGAAGGGGGCGCGGCATTGGCGGCAGGAGAGTTCAATGGTCATGACGCACCCCCCGCCGAAGCGTGTGCTTCCCAGCGTGCGGTCAGCCGTTCGTACTCCGTCCGATCAAACAGCGCCGGATCGGCCGTGACGACTTCGATGATCCGCACCTTCAACCGCTCGGCTTCGTGCGGGGCCAGGATGGGGGTTTTTTCGTGTAATTCGTTTCTTTCGTAGCCCGTCGCTGAATCGTCGCTCCTCCTCGTGAGGGTTTTTTCGTTTCTTTCGTACTGGTCGGCCGCTGTTCGGGCGAGGGCGAGGTAGTTCATGACGTCGCCCCCGGGTACGAAAGAAACGAATTACACGAAAGAAGTCCCCGGTTCATGTTGTCGCCTCCCAGTAGACCGGGGGACGCCCGCTCTTGGCGGCATCGTCCTGCCAGGTGTGAGCCTTTCCCAGCCGCAGCAGGAGCGCGAGCGCGGCTTCCAGCCGGCCCGCCCTGAGGTTGCGGCTGAACAGGTCGGAAATCTGCGTCTGCGTCATCCTGCCCGCGTTCCGCAGCGCGGCGAGGATGGCGTCGGCGGTCGGGTCGCCGGTAGCGTCGCCGAAGATGAATCGGGCCGAGGCTTCGGCGTACTGCCAGACGGCGAGCGCGGCTTCCAGGTGCGGCCGGCCGATGGTCTCCACGCCATCGAGCAAGGCGTAGAGCAGCGAGAGCCGCAGCACGTGGGCTTCCGCTCGAGCGGTGATGGCCCCGAACATGCCGGGCCGTTCCGCCGTCAGCGCCGAATAGACCGCCTCCCACACCGCGTTCGCCTCGGCATCACGCCGGACTTCCCCGCGCCGGCGAGCCCAATCGAGCGCCGTGCGCGTGCGGGCGACGAGGGCGGCCACGTCGGCGTCCGCAAGTGACCCGCCGTGCGGTAACTCCTTGGAGCGACGGATACAGACGAACAGGTGTCGGTTGGCAAAGCCGTTGACCTGATAGGTTTCGCTCAGTTCCCGCACCAGTTCGTGCTTCGTGACGTGACCCAACAGGCTGATATGCGGCGCGGTCGCCGCCAGCGGCGCGCCGCGCGTCAGGGTGCGGAGGTCGTTGCCGTCCCAGGCACGCCGTAGCATCTCGGAGACGGTGTTGCCGTCGCGGCCGGCCACCCGCAGCACGGACGAGAACTCCGGCTCGAGGGCGAGTAGCCGCTTGTCGTCGACGCCCGGATCGGCCAGCTTCAGCTCGCCATCCTTGTTGGGTTTCCATATGGGGTCGCGCACGGCGTAGATCAGCCCCTCCCCGGACGACAAGCCGCCCTGGACGCGCTCTTTCCACTCGGGATCCGCCGCGGCGACGATGCGCTCGACTTCGTTGGAGGCCGTGCCCTTGCGGGCGCGCGCGGTCTCGCCCACGGTCACGGCGTTTTCGTTGACGCGGTGCCTGGTTGCCCCGACGCGGGCATGAGGCGACGGGCCGACAGCCGAGCCGAACATCACCAGGAAGCCCACCAGCAAGCCCACGGGGTCACCTTCGGTGTGCGGCGCGATTGTCCGCACCACGTCGCCGGCAAGGCCATAGAGCGCGGCGTCGTCAAGGGTCGGCCAGGGAGCTTCGCTAACGGGCGCCGGCATCGCACCCGCCGTCTGAGGGCCGGTATCCGCCCTCGGCATCCAAGCCGGCGCTTCCTCGATCAACCGCACCAACTCGTCCGCCGTGCCACCAGCGTCGAGCCAGTCCGACACGTCGCCCTTGTCGGGGAGATTGGGCAACCACAAGACACGGGTTTCCGCCGCGATCCCCGCCAGCGATGGCGCCACCAGCGCCGCGTGCTTCTCGCCCGCCCCGTCGTTGTCGGGCAGGATGCAGACGCGCCGGCCCCGGAGATACTCCGAGAGGTCCGGTCGCCACTTGCCGGCGCCGGCCGCGTTGGTGGTGGCCGGGAACCCGAGCGCCGCGAGCCGGTCGGCATCTTTCTCGCCTTCGACGATCAGCACCCACGCATCCGGGTCGGCGGCCAGCAGCTCGGGGAGGCGATACGGGACGTGCCGCACCCCGGCCAGGTTCCAGACCCAGCCGCCGTAGCCGTCCGGCCGCCGCTGGGCGAAACCTTTGGGCTCGAAGCGAACGGCCTGATAGAGCAGCGTGCCCACCTCGTCGCGGTAGTCGTAGGCGGCGACAAGTCGTCGACTATGCCCGTTGCCGCGAACCCCATCCGTATGCGGCGGGAACAGGTCGCGCATGGTGAGGCCGACCGCCGCGACAATGCGCTCCGTCTCGCAGTTGGCGTGGTCCTTGAGCAGTACGCGCCCGTCGTCGCCCATCCCAATCGACAGCGAGTTGTGCCGGTCGTCGTGGGCCGGGCAGCGGGCCGTGTAGCCCGTGCCGTTCTTGCGGACGTTGTCGAGCCGGCTGAGGACCA
Organism: uncultured Chloroflexia bacterium; assembly: GCA_963762985.1. Taxonomy (GTDB): domain Bacteria; phylum Chloroflexota; class Chloroflexia; order Thermomicrobiales; family UBA6265; genus JACCXM01. The sequence continues at coordinate 384,112 of CAVXMK010000010.1, read as the reverse complement.
GGGACAGGGGGTCGTCGGCGGTCATGCGCCCACCCGCTCTCTCAGTGCGGCGTACGCGCCGTTGAGCTGCTGCATCGTGGCCGTGTCGCCGCCCCGATCGGGATGAAACCGTTTGGCCAGGGTGCGATACGCGGCGTCGATCAGCTCGGGCGGTGCCGTCGGCCGGAGATGCAACGTCGCGAAGTAATCGTTCCCTCCGCTGGGCGGCGCGTCCGTGCGGTGCGTTCGCGATTGCCGGGAGTACTCAACCTCGGCATCTGGGGCATACCGCAATATGAGCGTGAGGGCCTCTTCGGCATACGGTGGCTTGATTGTCCAGAGCTTCCCATCATCGGGCGCATAATCCCGAAACCGGAAGGGAAGGGACTTGAAGCCAGCGATCAGCGCGGGGATGTACGGGCCGCGGAACGTGAGCACGCCGTATACGTCGATGCAGACGCGCGCTCGTTGTGGTGCATAATGGGCCACGACAAAGCATCCTTTCGGACGCTCGGGAGCAAGGCTGGGGGGCCGGCGCTTCCGAGCGTCCGCGTTTAGGCGACACGCTCAGAGGGCGCGGCAGCAGGCGAGTCGTCCATAAGGAGCAGGCGGTCGAGGGCGCGGGCAGGGATGGCCATCTTCCGCCCGAAGCGCAGGACCGGCACCGGCAGCGCGTTCTGGCGCGCAAGCTCGTACGCCTTGCCGCGGCTCAGGCCGAGCCGCGCGGCCGCAATTTCGACGCTGACGGTCTCGCTCGGGGGGAGATTAGCGGGGACTGCCGCCGGTGCAACCTGAGCCATCAAAACCTCCTCGGAATCACGTCAGGGCATCTCGCGTATCGCCCTGTGAGCCGAGGCTATCTGCTCTGTGGCGTTGAGGGAACGGGAGAAAACTAGGAGAATATCTCCGAGTTGGAATCGTCGGCATCCAGGACGGCATCAGCCCAATCGGCAAACGATTCTCCCGCCAGGAACTTCTGGAGCGTCTTCTCGGCCAGCTCACTTGGAACATCCTGGCCTTCACCCTCGAACTGGTGGAAGTTGCGCCGGAACTCCGCGGCGGTTGGGCGGCGACCCAGGTGTTCCTCGATTTCAATGAGTCGGCGTGGGTACTTGTGTGGGTTGCGAACCCCAGGCGGCGCCCCCGCTTTGCCCCGCTCCTCGTAGAGCGTCATGGCCCTCGTGACGAAGGACCCAATGTCCGGGGCTGAGTGAAACTGACGGCCCGGGATGCGGAATGGCTCGGGTCGGCCCGGATTGTGCCAATTCAGATGCTCTTGGAGCTCCAAATGCGGATACCGGGGGTCCCTCGCACTCGCGCCAATATCCACGACCGCAACATCGGTGAGTAGGCCCGGCCGGTGATATTCGAACTGTTCGAGATGGAACTGCGGGTACTTTCGGATGGTGTTCATGTCGATATAGCCGCGCATCGAGTCGGCAATCGCACCGAAGATGACAAACCGTTGCAAGTAGGCATCAGCCGAGCGCTTTGTCTGCCCTCGTTGCGTTTTCACATGTAGGGTGATGGGCTGGTCACCCGACCATCGTAGCGCGTCACGCACACTTTCTCGTGCTGGCATCTCCGCGCCGGTGCCGTAAGGGCCAGCGCCCAGGCCAGCAAAACAGCGGTCGATGCGCAGGCGCCGGTATCGCTTGCGGAGGGCATCCCGCTTGTCTGGCGGCGCCAGCCGCCAGACAAGGCACTCAGGACAATGGAGCAGGAACGTCTCGTGGCTGTCCGGCGCCCATTGCACGATGGTGTCTTGAGGGTCGGCGTGCCAGAGAACGTCAATGTCCTTGCCACAGCTGTCGCATTTCTTGGAAAGCCAGTTTTCGACGTAAGAGAGGATTGTCAGTCGGTTCGGTAGACTGAGCATCGCGTTCGCCCTCCGGCGTCGAGCGCTCCCGTCCCGGCTGCGTGAGACCAGCCGGGACGCTCATCTGTTCGGGAAGTGTACGGTCAGCAGGGGGCGGCCTGCACCGTACCGGAAAACTTACCGGAAAACCCACGCGATACGCGACAGCACAGGGGCGCACAAGGCGACACGATGCCCCGGCGATAGACTAGATTTCGGCGCCGTGGCGTGGGTTCTGTGACACGGGGCGATACGGGGTGACACAAGGGAGCCGGACTTTTAATCCATTGGTTCAGGGTTCGAATCCCTGGGGGGCCACCAGTCAGTTCCTCACAACCGAGCCGATGTCTCGCCGAGCCGCGTTCCCATTCCGATCGACTGGTTCGCGATTGACCGCAAGACGGTGCTGACGTGTCATTTTCGACCACCAACGCGATGCCCAAGACCGGCGTCGATCCCACGCTCGAAGAACGGCGGTTGCAAGAAGCGCTCCGGCGAGCGATCGCCACCCGCCGCGGGTATTGTTCCTGGGACGTAGACTACGCCAACTGGGTCGTCACGCTGCACTCGTCCGACGAGCAGGAATTCTACGGATGCAAGATTGGGCGTCGGGCCGATTCTGCCCTATCGACGCGCGCATAGGAAACAACCTTAGAAACTACGGTCGTACCATAGGTCCAGGCCGCCGTAGGGGGCAGAAACCGAAGCCTTCATCGGCGTCGTTTCTTGGCCGACCGTGCTCGCCTCTCGCCTAGTCGGCGAGAGGCGAATCCCGCACCAGCGCAGAAATTCTCTGGCAAGATGCAATCGCCCTCTCCGTTGCAGCAGGTGTCGTTGATGACGCAGACGGCCGCTCCCAGGCAGCCGTTGCTGGAAGTGCAAGGAGAGCCGCAGCCTTGGTCGAAGCAAATCGATTCGCCTTCCGTCGTCGTTCCGCAAGTGCACGCGCCCCCCGCGCACTCCGCCGAGCCACAGCTGTACGTGCCTGCCGGACACGTGCCTCCGGGGAATGAGCAGCGGCACGATGCGCTTCGGGTCTGCCCTGGCGAGCACAACGGGACGCATACGCCGTCGCACGCTTCGTGCCCGCCAGGGCATCCGCAGGATCCGTCACCGCACAGGGATCCGCATGGCGCTATGCGGTCTTGGTACTGGTAACGCGTCCCGTCGTCGGGGTAGTAGCACGCGTCGATGGCCCATTGACCGTCGAACGGAACTGGCGTGCGTTGGTCGTCGCCACCGTTGACGCGTTCGTAGAGCGACATATGGATGTGGGCGTTGGTTCCGCCGCTTACGTGCCCAATGTCCTGATTCTTCGCGACGCACGAACCCTGAGCCGCCGAAACCACCACATGTGCGAGGACGATAACGTGGTCTGAGGCACCCGCGACTCGAATGCCGACGGCGTCAGTGTTGAACAGAATTTGGCCCGTCACGGGCGAATATACGCGTGAGTTGGCGGTCGCCGAAACGTCCCGACCGCTCTGGTCCTCGCCGCATGCGCCGGAGGCTAGGTTAAGTTCGTCTGGGAGGCACTTGGCGAAGTCGAGTCCGAACCTCTGGGATGTGTTCTTTAGTGTGGGATCGTTAGGCACTCCGTGATCGACGTGCCCACGATACCCATTGAAGATGAACCACTGCCCGTCGTCCGGGTCGAACGGCCAACCGACGCCGGTGAACGGGCCGCTCAACGCGCACGCCGTTTGACACTGGCTGTTCTGGCAGATCTCATTCGTCCCGCAAGGGCGGTTGCAGGCGCCACAATGCGCCGAATTGGTCCTGACGTTGACGCACTGCCCACCGCAAAATAGCTGTTCTCCCGGGCCGGATGGGCACTCGCAAGCGCACGTGCTGCTGTTGAGCACCTGGCCGCCCGAACAGGAGACGGACTCGCAGGGGGCACAGCTCCCTTCCTGGCTACAGATCGACTCGCAGTTTTGGGCACCGGGATTGCCCAGAATGGAATCCAGGATCGGCTGGCAGGTCGAAAACACGGGGCCTACGCAGGTGAGGAAATTCGCTCCGCAAACCCCCGCGCTCGCAATGCCGCACGGCAGCGCGACGTGATAGTCGCTGAACAGATGGAGGCTCAACCCGGCGATCGACGAGCAACTGGAATCGCAAGAACGGCACTCATCGGCGACAACATCGGCGCGCGTCGCGACATTGGCCCCTTCAGTCGAGGTGCGCTGGAGAGAAGGCAGCCGCGATGCCGCCTTCCAGATTTTCTTGCATTTCTTGCCCTTTTTACCCTTCTTTTTCTTGCACGATTTGCCAAGGGAAGCAGTAACGACTCGATCAAGTGACTCCCCTCGGAACAGCAGCCCAAACCGCCAAGCTTCACCACTCGATTCGACGCCGTAGGCAAATATCGGCAGGGTTCCATCTTGGTGACCATACTCCGCAACGACATAGACGTCGCGAAGGTGTTGCCCATTCTCAAATACCGCGTAGTAGTCAGCGTGTGTCGGATATCTGGCCCATCCTCCTGACAACGCTTTCAGGATGGCTTTGTACGCGCCGTCGCGGTTCGCCTGGTTGTAAATAAGCAGGGATCGCCCGTCGTTGAGCCATTCGATGCTCAATCCCTCGGAAGCCGCCTGCACGCGGGCCGACCCACGTTCGGCAGGCGGTCGCCGCTTCGATCGCCCTTCGTCGGTATTCTTCCGGCGCGGCCTAGCCGAGACAGCTGGTCCCTTGGTCGCGCGGTCGATAATGGCAGCCCCGATTCCGAAAGTTAGTACGTGCCCGGCGCCGCGTCGGGTGAACCGGCGGGCGAACGTTCGGATGGCATCGTCGAATCGGCTATCGTCCACATTGCACTCCAGACCACGAAGTCGCTTGAGAATTGTGATCTCGTCGATTCGACAGACAATATCGGGTTGCCGCCAGATGTCAAGCGTCGTTCAAGTTTCGTAAGAGTTCAGACCAAGGCAATTTGGGGAGATGGTCGTGGGGCGCGCAGGAGCGCGAGAAACTCCTCGACCGGGTCGAGGTCGCGCAGGGCCCAGGTGGCCACCAGCGAGTGCAAGAGCATGCGGGTGGTGCTGCCCGGCCCCGAGCGGGTGCCGCCGCTAATCTTGCGCGCCACCACCAGCGGGCGCAGGGCGCGCTCGGCGGCATTGTTGGTCGGGGGCACGGCCGGATCGGCGACGAAGGTGAACAACTCGGCCTGATAGCGTTCGACGCGGGCGCACAGCACCGCCTGCGGGGTATCGGCCGGTTGCGCCCGGCAGTGGGCGACGAGCTCGGCCTGGAAGCGGTCGCGCGCCCGCTCGCGCAGGATGCCGTTCGTGCCCGCCGCCGTCGCCTCCGCCGCCCAGGCCACGGCGCGGTCGTAGACATCGCGCACCCCCGCCGCCCACGCCGCCACCCCCGGGTCGTCGGGATGGGCCAGGACCAGGTCATGGATGTCGCGCCACAGGTGCGCCCAGCACCGCTGCTGGACCCGCTCCAGCCGGTCGTAGGCCCCGAAAAAGTCGCTGACCACCACGCCCGTGCCCATCTCGCCCAGGAGGTCCTGCGCCACCGCCCCGGCGCGACTGCGCGCGAAGTGAAACACCTGGATCGAGGGCGTGGTCAGCGTCCACACCCAGCCGGTGCGGCCGTTCTCGCGCCAACTCGTCTCATCGAGATGGACGACCGGGCTGGCCCGCGCCTCCCCCAGCAGCGCCTCGTAGGCCGGGCGTCCGGCCCGCGCCGCCTCCGCCAGCAGCGCGCTCAGCTCCCCCACCGACAGCCGCAGCCCCCAGACCCGCTGCAGCAGCCATTGCACCTGGGCCAGCGGCAGCCGCAGTTTGGTGCGCAGCGTCGCGACCCACGCCGCCACCGACCACCCCACCCGCCGGTGGGCGCCGGCCTGCTCCCCCAGATCCGGCATCGTCCCCCGGCTGCGCGTCCCGCAGCGGCGGCAGGTCCGCTCCAGCACCCGGTGCTCGACGACCGCAGCCCGCACCGGCGGCACCTCGATGAGCTGGCGGCGCCGCACCACCCGTCCCCGTGCCAGCGGGGCGGCACAGGCCGGACAGACCCTCGGCGCGTGCAGCACGATGCGGTCCGGACGCTCACGGCGGCGCCCCGGCACGGGACGGCGCGGTCGCCGCGGCCGGCGCTGCTCGCGCACGACGACATTGGCCTTGACCCACGCGGGCGGACGTTTGGGCGGGGGAGCTGCGGGCGGCGACGGCCTCGCGCCCGCCTGGCCCCCCGCCGCGTGGTCGTCACCGCGCAGCGCGGCCACCTCGGCCCGCAGCGCGGCGTTCTCCGCGCTCAGTGCCTGCACCTGGGCCTGCAACTGCACCACCAGCTCCGCCAGTGCGTCGTAGCTGAGCCGCTCCGTGCCGCGGGTCATCTCCCGCCCCTTGCCCGTCCCTGCCGTGAGAACCGGCATTCTCCCACAATTTCGGGTCAGTCTGAACTCTTACCAAGTTTCTTTCGGCCACGTCCACACCGATTCGGCTAAGGAAGCCAGCGGCGACCTCGACAATGACTCCTTCAACGTGGAGCGCTTCCACGCGCGGAACCTCGGACCGGAGAGGCTGGTGCGGCCCTTCTCCATCATCACCATCGACATCACCACGCAAGCCAACGAATCGGTACTCCCACGGGAACTCGCCGATGGTCCGCTCTGTCACTACGGGATCCACGAAACGACGCCGAGAAATGGCATACACGAGGGAGAGAATCGACCGAACACAGGTGCCGGAACCGGCTTCGTCATGGATTCCTCTGCGGCAATCTACACATCTCCGGCGGTCAGCGACGGCTCGATTGTGGCACTCGGCTCCGCAGAATCCCCGGAGAACGAGGCGTGTGTGGGCATGTTCATGTGCAATCCCTTGAGGTCACCAACGACCCATCGTCTGTAGCCCACCTACCCAATCTCCGCGATCTCCGTCATCCCGAGCATGGCGTGCGGCTCGCCGGTTCCCGGGTCGGTGACGAAACAGGCGACGACAACGGTGCCAGCGGGGAGATCGATGGCGTACCAGGCCGTCGTGCTTGCGGATTGGTCGCCGGTGCCCAGGAGCTCGGGGGTTTCGGCGAAGGAGAATGCGGCTGGCTCCGATTCGGGATCCCAGAACGCCTCGAATGCCGTCTGCGCGTTCGCCACGGTCGTGCCGTTCGGAACGCCGCCGATGAAGAGGAAATGCGGTTGCTCGCCCGAATTGACGACCTCGATGATCTGTTGTCCCACCTTGAAGGGAGTGCTGAACGCGAAGGCGAACTCGGACAGAACGACGGTGACGTCGGCGACGGGGGATGGCGGGTTCGCCGGGAACTCCCCGGTGACGCTGATCGGGACAGGAGCTTGCGGCGAACCAGGCGCCTCGCTCCAGAGCATCCAGTTGCCGGACGTCAGGTCGATGACGGCGTAAGCCGTCGCCTCCAGGGTCGCGTAGGCGCCGCCGGCCAGCGACGTCGCGTAGTACCAGTCTGGCGGCCATGTGCCCTCGTCGTTCCGTACCGACGCGATGAACTCATCGGCGCCGACGTCGTCCGGAAGCCGCAGGAGGGCTGCCCCGGAGGTCTCTTCCGCCGAGTCGTGGAAGGCGTTTGTCACCGAGAGGACGTAGCGTCCCGCGGCCAGCCGGTCCGGAACGTTCTCGAACGCATCGTTCGTGATCGTTACCGCGATTTCAGGCAAGCTCAGGTCGGCGAAGGGATTCGCGCTCGCCGTGGCCGCGGCGCGGGGCGTGGCGCCAGCGCGGCCTGAGCTCCCAACTGCAAGCGCTGTCACGACCACCACAACCACGGCCAGTCGCAGCCAGTGCGAGAACGCCGATGGCCGTGATGGAATGCGCGCCATCCAGAAATCTTCGGAATGCAGCAACGCGATCATGCCGGGAATGAGACGTCGTAGTTCTGGGCCAACGTCCTGAGCTCTCCCCAGGTCGAATCCGGGATCGGCACGCCTTCTCGCTCGCGGATGGCGCGGGTGGCCAGTTCCGGTTGACCGGGCAAGAGCACCGCGTCGACGCCTTCAGCGGGGAGGCAGCCGGTGACGGCTTCGCATTGGGACTCGGTCTGGGCAACGAAGGTGTCGAGGTCGGTGAAGCGGGCGATGTCGATGGCCAGGATGAATGGTCCGTTCAGGCCGCGCGGCCCGTCGTAGGCGGAGGGGTCGAACCCGGCCAGACCGCGGCCGACGAATTGCGCGAACAGACTGAAGCCGCTTCCCTTGTGCCCGCCGAACGGGACGAGCGCCCCGCCGGCGTAGAAATCACCTGGATCGGTGGTGGCCCGGCCCTCGCGGTCGACGACATTGCCGGCCGGGACGGGGAAGCCCTTGGCCCGCGCCACGCGCAGCTTCCCTTCGGCGACGCCTGCGGTCGCCACGTCGAGGCAGATGGGCGGTTCGCCTTTCGCCCGCGGCACGGCCCAGGCGAACGGGTTGGTGCCCATGACCCGCGCCCGGCCGCCGAATGGGGCCACGGCGGGGGCGGCGTTGGCCATCGCCTGCCCGATCATCCCTTCGACGGTGATGGCTTCAACGTACGGCGCGACACGGCCGATGTGGTAACTGCGCTGCACGACCGCGGCGCCGAGTCCGTGCTCCCGCGCGCAGTCGATCGCGGCGCGCGTGGCGAGCCACATCGCGGGTTGGCCCCAGCCTTCGCCGGCATCGACGATGGCGGTCGCGCCCGACACCGAGAGGAGCCTGGCGGTTGCGCCCGGTTGTACGTGGCTGTTGCGCGCCCCTTCGAGGTAGCTCGTTAGTCGCAACACGCCGTGGGAGTCGTGCCCGGCCAGATTGGCGTTGATCAGGGAGTCGGCGACGATACGCGCGTTCTCGGGCGAGGTGCCCACGGCACTGAGCAGCTCGCAGGCAAGCTTGTGCAGGACCGGTGCGGGGACTTCAGGCATAGATCACCATTACGCTCAAAGCGGGCCAAGCGGGCCAAGCGGGCCAAGCGGGCCAAGCGGGCCGACGCGAGGCGACAAGACATTTCACCACTGCTGCCAGTGAACGATCGTGTCGAGCGGTTTGCGCGGACCTGGGCGAAACTCGTCGCCGATGGTATGAGCCACCGGGATCAGGGCCGCCTGCATGACCCGATCGAAGGGGATGCCGAGGAGTTCGGCCGCCTCGCGTTCGTGCGGAAGGTGGAGGGTTGTCCAGCAAGTTCCCAGTCCGCGGGCTCGTGCGGCCAGCATGAAGCTCCAGACGGCAGGGAGGATCGATCCCCAGTGCGAGGCCTGCTCGCCCGGACCGGCGCCCTCGGTGCGCCCAGTGATGCACGGAACGACAAGCACCGGAACCTCTCCCATGTGGTCGGCGAGGTACTGCGCGGAGCGGTAAACGCGAAGCACGTCGCGGCTCGGTATCGTCGGCGCCTCGGCGGCGGCCCGTGCCGCGATCTCCTGCAGATAGGCATCCCATCCCCGCTTGTACAACGATCCCAGGGCGCGCCGCTTTTCCGCGTCGGTCACGACCACGAAGGACCAACCCTGCTGATTGCCGCCGGTTGGAGCCTGCTGGGCGATGTCCAGGCACGCTTCGATCGAGGAGCGCTCGACCGACCGCGTCAGGTCGAGACGAAGGCGAACCGATCTCGTCGTCGAGAGAAGCTGGTCCGGGTTGAGGTCAAGAAGCGTTCCTGAGCTCGCGTCCGCGGTCAACTCGTGAACTCCATCGAATTGTCACCGCCGTCGGTGTCGTCCGGAAGCGGTTCGGTCGGGGTCGGTTCCGATGGCGGGGGCGGACTGTCCCCGGGGTCAGGAGCTTCATCGCCGGGATCGACCGGGGCCGAGGTGGGTGTTTGGGTCGGTCTGGCGACACCGAACGGAAAATCCTCCCCGAACGGGTACCCGTCGCGTTCGGGGAACTCCAGCCGCGGGAACGGCGTCGGGGTGGGTGTCGGCGCGGCAATGTAGGTGATGTTGTCGGTGAGGATTTCGATGCCTTCCGGGCCGGTGGCAAACGATATGGACTCGGTCTGGTAGATCGATTCCCCTTCCGGGTCGACGTCAACGAAGACACCTTCCTCCTCTTCCTCGCCCCGATCCCGGTTGTCGAAATCCTTGGCACGGCGGCGAGCCTTGGTCGCCAGCGGGTTGTCGAAGGCCGCGCTGCCGGCATTGTTCCCGCCACCGCCGCCGCCTTCATCGTTGTCCGGCTCGTCATCCCGTTTGCGGTTGTTATTGTTCTGCTCGGCGCCTACGTCGGAGTCTGTGTCATCCTTGGTGTCGTCGTTTTTGCTGTCGCGGTCGCGATTGCGGTCCGAGCGGTCGCGGGACGAGTCGTCGGTCTGCTCTCGCTTGACGTCGCGATCTTCACGCCGGTCTCGGCGCTCCTCGCGCGACTCGTCTCGGTCCTGGTCCCGGTCTCGGTCTCGGTCCGCGCGGTTCTCTCGCTCGCCGTCTCGACCGTTCTTGCCGTCGCCGTCGGCCCGCTTGCCGTCGTAGCGATCCCGGCGCGCGGCGAGCGTGTTGGCGACGCCGGCCGCCAGGAGAACCGCACCCGAGAGATGGGCCGCGGCGCTTGTGAGGCGCGACATGATCTGGCTGGAACGCCAGGGCACGCGAGCGCGCCCGGCTTTGTCTTCCCGCATCGGTCCTTCCCCTGGGCCGTCGCTTCGATGGCGCGGCTCTGGCGCGGGCGGGGCGCCGCGTGGTCGATTCTACACGGGTTCCATGCTGCGACGCTCCCCCGATGCGAATTCGGGCGGCTCCGGTCAGTTCCCGGATTCGACGTCCCATGTGCGGCGGCCGGTGGCCCGGTCCGCGTCCGTGCTTGGGAGGGATGCAGGCGCGCCAGGAAACCGGTTGGGGCGGAAGGAGCGTTTAAGACGGTAGTGGAAACGGCGGCGTCGAACCGGGATTGCATGCCTGATGGACCAATGCCGGTTCAGATTCAGGGCCGAGTGGCGAAAAAGGGGGAAGGTTATGCGACGGTATCTGGTGGCGGCGGCGCTCGCGGGTGCGCTGTTGGCCGGATTTGGGCTGCCCGTCGGCGCCCAGCAGAACGGCATCGTGATTCAGAACAACGGCGTCGACAGCTCTAACAGCGCGGCGGGTGCGGACAACGTGCGCATCTCCAATAATCCCGGCGCCGGCCAGGCAAGTTCCGGCGGAGGGGTGAACAACGAAACTGCCCGCGCGGTCCGGGAGCCAAAGGACCGCGATCGGGGCGAGCGTCGCGCCAGGAACGATGCCGAAGGCGGCGGCGAGGCAGCGCCAGTCGAAGCCGCGGCGGCGCCCGCTGAAGGCGACTTGCAGGAATTTTCCGAGGGTGGCGAATACGTTGACCCGGCGACCGCTCCGCTCGAAGCTCCTCAACCGGCTGACGCCGAGCTAGTCACGCTGCAACTCCCGAACACCGGGACGGGAGTTGGGCAGACGCTGCCCCTGGCCGTCCTCGCCGGGCTGGCCGCCTTTTTGGCCGGCGCGGGCAGCCAATGGCGGCGACTAATCCGCACCTAACGGCTAAGCAACAACTCCACGGAACGGGCCGGTCTTACGACTGGCCCATTCTTTTTGACGAACCGCGTTCATGCCAACCGACCAGTATTGCCGCGGTGCCAACACCCCTTGACACGATTTCGGGGCTTTCCTAGAATCGAACTCGGTGCAAGATTTGCACAAATTAGCAAGATTTCCATAGGTTTTCGATGCCCGAGATTCGTCACGGTCGGCCCGAAGTTGAAGGCATGTTTGCAGTCATGGCGAGGGCGATTCGCCGCTACGTCGCGGTTCGCCGCGCATGATCTCGCCGCGAGCGGATTTCAGCCGGCCGATGCGGTTCGGGACACGAGGCAGCGCGCTTGCCCTCGCTCAGACCGACCTCGCGATTGCCCGATTTCGTGCCGTTCACCCGGACTGGGCCGTGGAAGCTCGGGTCATCACTACGCAGGGCGATCTCGACAAACAGTCTCCGCTGACCGAAATCGGCGGGCGGGGGGTCTTCACGAGTGCGCTCGAATGCTCGATGCTCGCCGGTGAGGTCGATGCCGCGGTCCACTCGGCCAAGGATCTGCCGACCGCCCTGCACCCCGACGCGCCGGTGGTGGCGTACCCCGACCGGGCAGACCCGCGCGACGTTCTGGTTTCGCGCCATGGCACGACTCTCGAGCGGCTGCCGCGGAACCCGGTTATCGGCACATCGTCCCGGCGGCGCGCGGTACAGATCGTGCGGCTTCGCCCGGACGCGCGGATCGTCGACCTGCGCGGCAACATCGACACGCGACTGCGCAAGGCCACCGGGGCGGAGCTTGACGCGATCGTCCTGGCCGGCGCTGGGCTGCATCGAATGGGGTGGGAAGACCGCATCACCCAGGTCTTCTCGATTGCCGAGTTGACGCCGTCGCCCGCTCAAGGCGCCCTCGCGATTCAGGCCAAACGCGGCAGCGACGTCGCGGCCATGCTAGAACGCATCGATGACGCGGCGGTCTCCGTGCCGGTGGGTGTCGAACGTGCGTTTCTTGGCGCAATTGGCGCCGGCTGTGCCTTTCCAGTTGGCGCATATGCGGCGATGACCGCCGACGGTTGCCGCCTGATCGCGATGGTTGCGGATGAGGCCGGCGAGCACATCATCTACGCGGATGAGCTGCTCACGGTTGGGGCGGAGGCGGCTCATGCGGCCGACCTCGCGGTGCGGCTCCGAGCCGAGGTCGAGCCCGATCGAGGGGTGCGACAGTGGAACGGCGTTTCTGATTGCGGCCACGACCTCGACGGCGTGCGGGTCGTGGTTACCCGGCCGCGAAGGCAGGCTGAGCCGTTGGCGGCGGCGCTGCGGGAGCGAGGGGCGAACCCGCTGCTGCTGCCGGTGATTCGCATCGAACCGGTCGCGGACACCGCCGCCCTGGATGCCAAGCTGCGCGAGGTCGCGGGTGGAGCTTTCAACTGGTTGGTCTATACCAGCGCCAATGCTGTCGATGTATGCGCGGCTCGCATGGTGGTGCTCGGGCTTAAGCCCGGAGGCCGTGCAGATGTGGGCGTGGCCGCGGTCGGGCCGACCACGGCCGCGGCGGCGGAGGCAGCGGGGTGGCCTGTGAGGCTCGTGGCGGAGATCGCGACGGCGGAGGGGCTTGCGGCGGCGATGATCCGTGCCGCCGAGCATACGGCGCGGGTGTTGTACCCGCGGTCGGCTATTGGGCGAGACGCGCTTCCGCGCGCATTGCGCGACGCGGGAATGGACGTCGTAGATGTCGAGGCCTACCAAACGCTGCCCGAGCAGGAGATCGATCGCGATGCGCTGGAACAGGTGCGGCGCGGCGAGATCGACCTGATTACGTTCTCGTCTCCTTCCAGTGTGCGCAATTTTCTGGCTCTTTTTGGCACCGATGGCGCTGGCGCGATGGACGTGCCCGTGGTCTGCGCCGGCCCCACGACCGGGCAGGCGGTGAATGTCGCCGGGTTCACGATGGTCGCGACCGCAGGCGATGCTGGCGTCGCGGCGATGGTCGATTCCGTTGTGGAACTGTGGCGAACTCATACGAGGAGCTTCGGATTCTCCAGCGAGTCACGATTGGTCGGGACTGCCGCTGGTGCGGGTTCGATCGAAAGGAGTGGCGACTGATGCGTGCGGAGCGAAACGGTTTCGATGACGTGGCGATTCCGGATTTTCGCCGCACGAGGCGTCTGCGCCAAAGCGCGACGGTGCGGGAGCTGGTGCGCGAAACGACGATTGGGCCAGATGACTTCATCCAGCCGCTGTTCGTGACGCACGGCGTCGGTGTCCAACGCGAGATCGGGTCGATGCCGGGCCAGTTCCAGCTCTCCGTCGACCAGTTGCCGCGGGAGATTGCCGAACTCTCCGAGGTTGGCGTCAAGGCGGTCCTGCTCTTCGGTATCCCGGAGGAGAAGGACCGCGAGGCCAGCGGGGCGTTCGATCCGGACGGCGTCGTGCAACGCGCGTTGCGCGCCATCAAGCGCGAGAATCCCGGGATGCTGACCATCGGCGACGTCTGCGCCTGCGAGTACACCGACCACGGGCACTGCGGCATCCTGGACGGGTGCGAAGTGGACAACGACCGCACGGTCGAATTGCTGGCCCGCATTGCCGTCAGCCAGGCCGACGCCGGCGCTGATATCATCGCGCCCTCGGACATGATGGACGGCCGGGTGCAGGCGATCCGCGGCGCGCTCACCGGGGCGGGCCACGTCAACCTCCCGATCATGTCCTACGCGGCCAAATACGCCTCGGCGTTTTACGGCCCTTTCCGCGAGGCCGCGGCGAGCATGCCGGCGTTCGGCGACCGCCGCTCGCATCAGATGGATCCGGCCAATGCCCGCGAGGCGATGACCGAGATCGCCATCGATCTCGACGAGGGCGCCGACATCGTCATCGTCAAGCCGGCGCTGGCCTACCTCGACGTCATCCGCATGGCGCGCGACCGTTTCGACGCCCCGCTGGTGGCCTACAACGTTTCCGGCGAGTACGCCATGATCAAGGCCGCGGCGCACCTGGGTTGGATCGACGAGCGCAAGGTGGCGCTGGAGGCATTGACTGCCATCAAGCGGGCCGGCGCGGGCCGGATCATCACCTATTTTGCCAAAGACGCCTGCCGCTGGCTTCGGGAGGGAGAACTGACGAAGCGTCGCCCGGTCGACGTATTGAGCGAGTGGGACGCGTGAGGTTGCCAGCATTGCCAGCAGCCAGGGAACGACTACGCGAGGAGCGTCTGTGAACGATTTTTCCATGTCCGGACTTCAGCCGAGGCTAGGGAAGCGGCAGTTCGTGAAGTTCACCTTCTTCAAGGCCACCCCGGAGTGGCGGCGTCTCGAACCCGACGCGCGTGACCGCCAGATCGGGGAGTTCGCTGCCGTTGTCGAAGGGTGGGGTGCGCGCAATCTGGTCCGCTGCTACTCGACGGTCGGCACGCGTGGCGATGTCGATTTCATGATTTGGCAGGTCAGCTACGAGCTGGACGACATCCAGGGGATGGCGGGGGAGTTGCTGGGAACAGCGCTCGGGGGGTATCTCACGACACCATACTCCTACCTCTCGATGACCAAGAACTCGGCGTACATCGAGAAGTACGCCGGCCCCGGGGAGGACCGTGCCACGCGCCTCGCGCTGGCTCCTGGCGAGCACCGATACCTGTTTGTCTATCCGCTGACCAAGATGCGGGAGTGGTATGGACTGCCGGCGGATGAGCGCCAGCAGATCATGAATCAGCACATCGCCATCGGCGCCACGTATTCGTCGGTGAAGATCAACACGACGTACTCGTTCGGGCTCGACGATCAGGAGTTCGTGCTCGCCTTCGAGACCGACGAGCCGGGTGATTTCCTTGATCTGGTGCAGGAGCTGCGCGGCTCCGTGTCGAGCGCCTACACGTTGACCGATGTGCCGATTTTTACCTGCGTCGCCAGCACGGCGCGCGGCATGGTCGAGTCTTTGGCGTTGAGCCGGGACGCGGTCCTGGCCTGAGCGGTGGTCATACCGGCGACGGATCGGGCGCCTCACGCCGTCGCGCCGATGACAGGGCGGCAGCGCTTTCTCGCCGCGGCGCGGCTGCAGCCGGTCGATGTGACACCGGTGTGGTTCATGCGCCAGGCGGGCCGTTCCCTGCCGGAGTATCGCGCGCTGCGCGAACGACACGACTTCATGACCGTGGCGACGACGCCGGAACTGGCGGCGCAGGCCACGCTCATGCCGGTCGAGCGCCTCGGGGTCGATGCCGCGGTGCTTTTCGCCGACATCATGTTGCCGCTGGCCAGTCTCGGGGTGTCGTTCGAGATTCAGCCCGGGGTCGGACCCGTCATTCCGAACCCTGTCCGCGCGCGGGACGATGTCGAAAGGATGGGATTCACGGCTTCGGACCTCGCAACGCCATATGTGCTCGAAGCGCTTCGCCAATTGAAGCGAGAGCTTGGCGATCGCGCGGCGTTGTTGGGATTCGCCGGGGCGCCGTTCACCCTGGCCTGCTACCTCGTCGAAGGGAAACCGGCACGGGAGTTTCCCCTCGCCAAAGCGCTGATGTATGGCGAGCCGGAGACGTGGCATGCCTTGATGGATGCGCTCACCCGAGTGACCATCGACTATCTGCATGCGCAGATCGCCGCGGGCGCTGACGCCGTTCAGCTCTTCGATTCCTGGCTGGGGCTGCTCGACTCGGAAACGTACGCAACGATGGCACTGCCGTATACGCGGCGCATCTTCGCGGCGGTGGCGCCGCTGGCGCCAGCGATTCACTTCAGCACGGGAACCGCTGCCTTGCTGGAGCAAATCGGGCAAAGTGGATGCACGTCGGTCAGCGTCGATTGGCGGCAACCCCTGGACGTGGCCTGGGAGCGTCTTGGACCCGGATTGGGTATCCAGGGGAATCTCGATCCGGCACTCCTGCTCGCACCCTGGCCGGCAGTCGAGCGCCGAGCACGCGATGTCCTGGAGCGGGCCGGGGGGCGCTCGGGCCACATACTCAACCTCGGACATGGCATTCTGCCGCAAACCGATCCCGAGGTGCTGGCCGGGATCGTTCGTCTGGCGCATGGAGAGGCATGACCGCAATCGCGGCCGGGGAGCAGCGCAATGACCGATATCCTTGACGAGCAGGGCGAAGTCAACTGGAAGGTGGTCATGGGCCGCCTCGGCAATGGGCACGTCGTCGAAATCCCGTGCCAGAAGGAGCGAGAGTTCGTCCGCCGCGCGACGCAGGCGGTCAAGCGCGCCGAGAGGCAGAATCTTAGCGTCGAGGTTCTGCGCGGCGAGACTTCGCTGCGAATCGAACCGCGTGTCGGAGGGGTTCGAGCGGGCGAAGCGATCGAGCGCAGCAACGACGCCCGGGAGGAGCGCCAACGCGAGCGCGCCCAGCGCCGGGAGGCCCTGCGCGCCGAGCGGGGAGCAGAGCGCGACAAGGATCGCTAGGACGCCCGACCCGGGATCAGGAAAAGACGACGGTCTTGTTGCCAGTCACGAAGACGCGGTCTTCGAGGTGCCAACCCACGGCGCGGGTCAAGACGGCTCGTTCGATGGCGCGGCTCAGGCGACGTAACGTGGGGACGTCGTGCCGGTGGTCGACGCGGATGACGTCCTGCTCGATGATCGGTCCGGCGTCGAGATCCTGGTTCGCGTAGTGCGCCGTGGCCCCGATGAGCTTGACGCCTCGCGCCTGTGCCTGGAAGAACGGGCGGGCACCGACGAACGCGGGCAGGAACGAGTGGTGGATGTTGATGACACGATTTGTCCAGCGTCCGATGAACTCGGGGCTGAGCACCTGCATGTACCTGGCCAGGACGATCAGCTCAACGGATGCATCTTCCAGTAGCGCCTGCTGTGTCGCTTCGGCTTCGGTTTTTCGACCGGGACGGATTGGCACGTGGTGGAAGGGAATGGCGAAGGGACGAACGACGTCGGCCATCTCCGCGTGATTGCTGATGACCAGGGGTACCTGAGCGCGAAGATCGCCCGAGCGCACGTGCCATAGCAATTCCAGCAGGCAGTGATCTTCCCCCGATACGAAAATGGCCATGCGCCGGGTTTCACTCTCCAGCGCCCAGCGCGCATCCATGTTGAACGCAATCTCGATATCCGAGAAGTCCAACGCAAGCGTTGCGATTCGGTCGGCGAGTCCGGGCAGGTCGAAGACCATGCGCAGGAAGAAATCGCCGCCGTCGGGATCGGTGGTGTGCTGGTCGGAGTGGACGATGTTGGCGCCGCGGTCGGCGAGGAAACGCGATACGGCGGCGATGATACCGGGGCCATCGCGGCAACTCACGACGAGACGGCCGCGGTGGGGAAGAGTTCCTGAGGCGACCGACGCGACACGTATATGCTGTTGTGATGGCCCAGCGTTCACGGCGGGGAGTGTGGCGCAAATACGGCCGCGGAGGCAATCTGGAGCGCGCGCGTCATTTCATCCGGCGCGGGGTATCATCCGCGTAGCGAATCAGGACGTGCTCAACGTTCCCGGGGGTCAACCGATCGACCTATGGTATTGCCGCTTCTTTATGGCTTGGGCGCCAAAGATTACCTGGAGCCCAAAGGCTTTCTGCTGCTGACGTGCCAGAAGTGCAAGATTCCGGGGCCGTTCGCGGTCTTCGATTCCAAGCGCAAGGTGACGCTCTACTCGATCCCGACCATCTCGGTGCGCGAGCAGATGGTTCTGGAGTGCCGCTCGTGTACGCAACGCTTCGCGGTGCCCCCGGAGATGCGTCAGGGGTTCCTCGACCGGGTGCTCACCGAACAAGAGTTGCTGGCGCGCCTGCGCAGCACCAGTCTGGCTCGCCTCGGCGGCGAAAATACCGAACCCACGTACTATCAAACGCTGCAGGTCGATCCGGCCGCTGATCCCGAAGTGATCGAGGCGGCGTTCCGCCGATTGGCCCTGAAATACCACCCCGACACCTCAACCGACCCCGACGCCGCGGCGCGCATGCGCGATATCCTCGAAGCGCGGGAGTGCCTCAGCAACCCCGAGCGGCGCATTAGCTACGACCGGTCGATCGGCATCGTGCGTCGCACCCCTGGGCTGCGGCCGGAAGATATCTAGCGCCCCCGCCTCGGAGGCATGCGGCCTTTGGGTCATTCCGACGAAGTAGGAATCTCGGCGCAACGGGCTCAGACGAGATTCCTCGCAAACTCGGAATGACACAACTCGGAATGACACATCGATCGCACGGCGCGCTAGTCCCGGTCTCCCCGCCGGTCACGTTCGCGGTCGCGGTCGTTGTCCCTCCGATCGGGCTCTTCTTCGGGCGGGGTCTCCTCCAAATCCGGTGCCGGCGTGGGTATGGCCGTTGGTTCCGTGACCGGCGGTTGCGTCGGCTCCCCGGCCGGCGGGGGCGTCGGTTCTTCGGCGGGGGGAGGTGTGGGCTCCTCTGCCGGCGGAGGCGTCGGTTCTACAGCCGGCGGCGGCGTTGGTTCCTCCGCGGGCGGGGGTGTCGGTTCGCCTTCCGGCGGCAGGGTCGGCTCCGCGGCGGGCGGCGGAGTTCCCTCGTCGATCGGGGGCGGCGTGCCCTCGTCCACGGGTGGCGCGGTCGGCTCTTCGACCGGTGGCTGCGTCGGTTCTTCGATAGGAATCGGTGTCGGCTCCTCGACCGGGACCGGGGCCGGTTCCTCGACTGGGACCGGAGGCTGCTCCTGGACCGGTGGCGGTTCGGGCTGCTGTTGGCGCTCGCGGGGCTCGCGCTCGGGCCGCGGTTCGCGGGGCTGTTCGCTTTCTTCCTGTTCCGGCTGCTCGGCCGCGCGCTCGGGAATCGCGACGCCGCCGACAAAACGCCCCGCCAGCGAGGCGAGACCTGGACAGCCGTTCGCCTGGATGCATTCGACCTGCAGCTCCATGATCCGGGAGGAGTTGCCGAGGGAAAGCTCGGCGCTGCTGCCGATCTCCATGACCGCGACGATGGCGCCGACGCGGCTATAGAAGCGGAATCCGTTGGCGGTTTCTTCACCCGCGCCGATGGCGCGTTGCGTCGAGAACGTCGCGGATGCGTCTCCGAGCGCAGGCGCGTCGGGAACCTCGGCAAAGGTTCCGGAGCCCGCCGCGGCCTCTGCCACCAGCCGCTCGCGCTGCGCGTCGAGCCAGACGCCGGCTTCGGCCTCTCCAGGGAAGGCATAGAGTGCGTTGGTCATGAAGATCTGAGCCGTCATTTGTTCGGCGCTGGCGTCTGACTCGGCTTCGCCTGCCCCGCTGCTCGTTTCCTCTGCCGGAGGCGTCGCCGCCGCGGCCGGAACGGGGGTTTCGCCTTCGACGATGATCACGGAATCTGGCACTGGCGTCTCGTCTTCGACGCCGATCACCGACGTTGGCGCCGCGGGCGCTTCCCCAGCTTCGCTCCCGCCCTCGATGGAGATAACCGAGGTTGGCGTCGGAGCCGCTTCCTGTTGCCAACCGGCAGCCTGCTCCAAATCCGGTGCCTGGTTCTGTTCCTGATTCTGTTCGCCATCCCGGTTGCCACGGTTTCCGCTTTCGGCGGCGAAGACGCCATTCGTGGTTGCCGAAAACGCATCGGTGGTTCCGGTGAAGAGCGCGACCCGACTCTCGCGGGTGGCCTCATCTTCGGCGAAGAGCGCCGTCAAAACTCCAGCGCGGACGTCGTAGAGGTCGCGCTGCACCAAGCCGCCGGTGGCCGAGGAGGGGTCGAGTTGCAGCGCCATGGCGCCCAGGGGAATGGATTCCCCCTCGGCGACCACCGCGCCGCGTGCGGCCACGCTTTGCGCCACCGATTCCAGCAAGGCGAGGTCCGGTTGCTGACCAAGGAGGTCGGCATACACGATCATTCCGAGCATGGGGCCGACCCGGAACATGAAGCGCGCGGCCTGATACTCGGCTTCGGTGTCCGGGGTAACGCCCGTCAGCAGCGTCAGCGCCGATTCGTCGCCCACAGGGGCAACTTCGATGGCGGGATCGTCCGCGGTCAGCGAAGCGAACGCCGCACTGGCGTCTTCGGGAAAGGCGTACTCGACGACGAACGACGAGATCTGGATGTCGAAGACCTCGGAGTTCTCGGGGTTTGGGACGGCGAGGCGGTTCTCGTAGCGCTGCAACCACCCGGCGCTGGCCAATCCGCGGCGCGTCTCGCGCAGCCCATCCGCCGAATCACTACCGGTGGCCGCGGCCGTGCGCGCCGCCTCCTCGCCGATTGTGTAGAAGCGGCCGTCGAGAAACCCGATCCCGGGCAGGGCATCGCCAAAATCGACCGGGTAGGGCACAACCCGGGCAATGTCGAGGAGGGGGCGGCTCTGGCTGACCTGGTCCTCCTCCGCGACCTGGGCCGCGCTGTCGACCGAGAATGCGCCGACGGGAACGTCGTTGATAGCAAGTGTGTACTGACCATCGGCGAGTGGCTGGGGAACGGCGGCGCGAAACCGGCCGCGATTGTCGAGCTCAACCGTGAAGCGGATCGGCTCGGCACCGGTCACGATCAGGTCGATCGTGGGGACGGCTAGCTCGGTACGCCCCGAGAACTCCGGGGTGGGATTGTTGGTGACCGGAGCGGTCGCGGAGTCGATGGCTTGCCCATCGATCTCGACGTTCTGGATCCCCGGTGGAAGGGTCGATCCTTCCTGGGCGATGAGTCCCGGTGTGGCGAAGGAGAAGATCGAGAAGAGGATCGCGACGATAGCGACCAATCGAGCGTTCAGCACGTCGACGCCTCCCGCTCATGGCGAGTTTGGTGCCGGACAGGCCGCTCCGGCCGTCCCGAAATGATACCCCAGGGGGTTTTGCCGCCTGCCGGCGGAGCCGCCGCGCGGGGGCGCGAATGGAGCCTGAAAACACATTCCATGCCGACTGGTTCAACGAGCATAGCGTCAACGCCGTTTCGCCAAAATGACTGCTCGGCGGGTTTTGGGTTCGTCACGCGCGCAGGATGAAGCGGGGGATCCCGGATTCCGGGTCGCGATCCTGCTCGATGTCGGGTCCGTGTTCGGTCAACGATGCCGCGACGGCGTGCGAGACCGTGGCGCAGGCTTCATCGACCGCAGTTGCCCATTCGCGGGTAAGGCGCTCGGCTTGCATCTCTGCGTTGAACTCGTCGCGGTCCAGCTCGGTGGCCGTGCCGTCTGGTTCGATCCACAAGTCGAGTTCCAGATCGAGATCGCGGTAGTAGTTCTCGCGCAATTCGCTCAAGGGGCGCGAGAAGTTGACATAGTAGCCAACCGTGCGATCGTCGTCCGTGGTAAAGCGCAGGAGGGAGAACCACCGGTCGGGAAAGAACCACTGCTCGGCACCGGTGCGGCAGAGGCGCTCTATGCCACTCGGGGTGTGGACTTCGACCTCGCGCGAGCGGTAGAACGCGAATCGGTGGTGCAGGAGTCGACGCGGGCCGTCCGTCGACGGTACGGCGATCCAGCCGCCCTCCACCTGGTATTCCCAGCAGGCGCCGCGGAGTTTTTCCTTGCGATAGAAGATCCGCGCGGCCATGCCGTTCAGGTCCCTTCGCCAAGTGGGCTTCGGCCAGGGATACCCGTGCGCCGCGGGTAGGCTGCCGGTGTCCGGCTCACCTTGGCGACGACGATCAGGCGCGTCCCCTCGACCGGGAGGTGGTCGGCCGAGACGATCTCGGCCCCAAGCTGTGCGGCGGCGCGCCTCCCGAGCCGAAGCTCCTCTTCAATCTCTAACCCTTTCGGCAGGATCGCGGTTCCGCCGACTTTGAGCAACGGGAGGACGTATTCGAGGAGAACGGGAAGATTCGCCACGGCCCGCGCGGTGGCGATGTCGAAGCGCCCGCGAAACGCGCGGTTCCGACCCAGGTCTTCGGCGCGGCCGTGAACGGCGCGGGCATTGTCCAGTCCCAGGGCCGCGATGACGTCGATCAGGAATGTCACTTTCCTGGCGGTGGCGTCGATGAGCGTGAGGTCGAGTTCGGGGTGGACAATCTTCAAAGGAAGAGCGGGAAATCCCGCGCCAGCGCCGACGTCGACCAAGCGGATTCGACCCTCGGCGTTGCGTGGCGAACTTTGCACGATGCGATCGAGCGTCGGTTCCATGGCCAATGCGTCGAGGAAGAGTTTTCGCTCGATTCCTTCGGGGTCGCGGATGGCGGTCAGGTTGTGTTGGGTGTTGCGTTCCAGGAGGAGATCTCGATACTGCGCTGAAGCGGTCCAGCGCCTCGGCATCCAGCGCGACACCGAACTGTCCGGCCGCGCGGGCCAGATCCAGGCCAGTTGCGAGCAAGGAGGAATGGTGTGATGGCGGCGGCGCTCCCGGCGGCAACCGGGAGTGGCAAAGCGCCGTGGGTTGGGTTCACGAGAGCCTCGCTGGTCCTGCATGCGTGCCCGGCGGGGCGCCGGAGAACACGCCCAATACCGCGAGTCTACCCGACCGGCCCCTCTGCTGCGAGCGACCGCCCGCGATTCGTCCCGCTCGCGTTTTCGGCAACGAGATCTCGCGCGCGGCCTGGGCGATATGCGTCGCGCTCACGCCGGCAAGGTCGCGAAGCCGGCCCTGAGATGCATGCTCGAAGACGCGATCGGGGACGGCCAGCACCCGCGCCGGGACCATCACCTCGGTAGCCGTTCAACAGCTCGAGAACCGCCGAACCGAACCCGCCGGCGCGCACGTTCTCTTCGACGGTGACGATGGCCCCGCAGCCGTGCAGCCAGGTCGAGGATGAGCCGCTCGTCGAGGGGCTTGACGAACCGGGCATTGACCACGGTGGCCTCGATGCCCTCGGCCGCAAGAAGATCGGCGGCGCGTTCGGCCGGAAGGACCATGGCGCCCAGGGCCAGGATGGCGACGTCGGGGCCGGTGCGCAGCGTTTCGCCACGGCCGACTGGCAGCGCGTGCAGCGGCTCGCTCGTCGCCGACGCCGACACCGGCGCCGCGGGGATAGCGGATGGCGACCGGTCCGTCGATGCGGTGCAGCGCGGTCTTCAGCATGTGCCGCAGTTCGTTTTCGTCCTTGGGCGCCATGA
Source organism: uncultured Chloroflexia bacterium (assembly GCA_963762985.1). Taxonomy (GTDB): domain Bacteria; phylum Chloroflexota; class Chloroflexia; order Thermomicrobiales; family UBA6265; genus JACCXM01. The sequence continues at coordinate 360,968 of CAVXMK010000010.1, read as the reverse complement.
TCGTCATGTTCGGCAGGCAGCGCAGGTACGAGATGTCGAAGACGCCGTGGTGCGTGCGCCCGTCGTCCCCGGCGAAACCGGCGCGGTCGATGGCGAACGTCACGGGGAGGCGCTGCAGGCAGACATCGTGGACGATCTGGTCGTAGGCGCGTTGCAGAAACGTGGAGTAGATCCCGACGACGGGGCGCATGCCCTCGGCGGCGAGTCCCGCCGCGAACGTGACGGCGTGCTGCTCGGCGATGCCGACGTCGAAGAAGCGATCCGGGTAGACCGCCTGGAATTTGGCCAGCGAGGTCCCGGTCGGCATGGCCGCGGTGATGGCCACGATTCGCGGATCGTCCCTGGCCAGCTCGATGACCGTCTGGGCGAAGACGTCCTGGTATTTCGGGGGCGACGGCGGAGCGCCCGGTTTCGCAGGGGCCGAAACGGCGTGACCCCGCTCGCGGTCGTTTTCCGCGCCGGCAAACCCCCGGCCCTTCTGCGTGACGACGTGCAGGAAGACCGGCCCCGGAACGAGCGTAGCCTGGCGCAAGGCGTGGACGAGGGCGCGGATATCGTGACCGTCGATCGGACCCATGTAGGTGAATCCGAGCTCTTCCCAGATCATCGAGTGGTAGATGAACTCTTTGAGCGAGTCCTTCCACCGCTTGCCGAGCTCGACGAGCAATTCGCCCTGGGGCAGTCGCTCGGTGATGCGGGCCAGCTCGTCCTTGGCGCGGTTGTAGCGCGGATCGGTGCGGACGCGGTCGAGGTACTGCGACATGGCGCCGACGTTGGGCGCGATCGACATCTCGTTGTCGTTGAGGATGACGAGGAAGGGCAGATCGAGGATGCCCGCGTTGTTGAGCGCCTCGAAGGCCATGCCGCCGGTAAGCGCGCCGTCGCCGATGACGGCCGCCACGCGGCGGTCGGGATCCTCGCTCTTGGAGAAAGCGACGGCCATCCCCAGAGCGGCGGAGATCGAGGTCGAGGCGTGCCCGGCGCCGAAGGCGTCGTGCTCGCTCTCGTCCCGGGAGAGGAACCCGGAGAGACCGCCTTCCTGGCGGATGGTGGGGAAGCGCTCGCGGCGGCCGGTGAGGAGTTTGTGCGCGTAGGCCTGATGCCCGACGTCCCAGACGATGCGGTCGCGGGGGGAATCGAAGACCCAATGCAGGGCGATGGCCAGCTCGATGGCCCCGAGCGACGCGCCGAGGTGCCCGCCGTTGCGGGTGACGATGTCGATGAGCTCGTGGCGAATTTCGGCGGCAAGTTCGGGGAGCCGGGAGAAGGGGAGGGTCTTGAGGTCGGCGGGAGAGGCGATCTGGTCCAGGAGGGGCGTGCTCGTGCCAGCGGCGTCTGCGCGGGTGTCTCCGGGACCTGTCATTGAAACGCTCCTCGTCCGGCCGGCGGCCTCGTTTGCGGGGACCTGCCCCTGCCGACGGGCATGTATAGCACAGGGGTAACGGCGCTCCTGGCGCCTGGGTTCCGGGCTTGCAGGACCGGACCATGCCCCTTTGTGAGCCACGGTCGACGGGGCTAGACTCCGTTCCCGAGCCGATCGAAGCGACGAACGACCACGAGAGGAGCGCGGCGAATGCTGGTGCTGACGCGGAGCCAGGTGCGGGAGCTGGTCCCGATGCCGGACGCGATCGAGCTGATGAAGACGGCCTTCGCCGAGCTTTCCGCGGGCCGCACGGTCTCCCCGCTGCGGACGGTGATCCCACTGCCCGAGCGCGAGGGGGACGCCCTGTTCATGCCGGCGTACGTCCCTGCCATGGATGCCCTCGGACTGAAGTCGGTCAACGTCTTTCGGCGCAATCCCGAGCGGGGGTCTGCCGGTGATCCACGCCATCGTCAGCCTGGTCGATCCGGAAACGGGACAGCCGCTGGCGATCATGGACGGGACGTATCTGACGGCCCTGCGCACGGGAGCCGTTTCCGGGGCGGCGGCCGATCTGCTCGCTCGTCCCGATAGCCGGGTTCTGGCGGCCATCGGCGCCGGCGCCCAGGGCGTCACCCAGATCGCCGCGGTGTGCGCCGTGCGCCCGATCGAACGGGTGATCGCGGTCGACGTCAACGAAGCGGCGCTGGAGCGGCTGCGGCAGCTCCTGCGCAACGACTGGCCCGAGATCGAGTCGCGTCTGGAGACGACGACCGATGTCGGCCGCGGCCGTGCGGCAGGCGGACATCATCTGCACCGCGACCACCTCGCACTCGCCGGTCTTCCGCGATGAGGACGTGCGGCCGGCACCCACATCAGCGCCGTCGGCGCCTACACGCCGGAGATGCAGGAGCTGCCGGCGGAAACGGTGGCGCGGGCGACCGTCGTGGTCGATGCCGTCGATGCCGCGCTCTCGGAGGCGGGCGATCTCATCATTCCGCTGCGGGACGGGCTCGTGACGCGGGAGCACTTCGCGCGCGAGCTGGGGATGGTGGCCAGTGGATCGGCACCCGGACGGACGTCAAATGACGAGATTACGCTCTTCAAGTCGGTTGGCAATGCCGTGCAGGATGTGGTCGTGGCGAAGCGGGCGGTGGAGCGGGCGCGGGAGCAGGGGGTGGGGATGGAGATCGAGTTGACGTGATGGCTGAACGCCCCTCATCCCCGGCACGTCTTCCCGTGCGCGGGTGAGGAGGCGCGGAGGGATCGTGCCGTCGCGGCCCCTGCCCTCACCCCAACCCCTCTCCCATCGCAATGGGAGAGGGGCTTTTCCGGGATTCCCAGGTTCTCGCGTCAGTCAGCCGCCGTGGCCAGTGCGACGGGTCCGGAGATGCGGGCAGGCGCCGGCGGCGCAGACGTGGCTCTCGATGTGGTCCAGGAAGTCCTGGGGGTACATCTTCATCATGCCGAGAAGTGGCATGGGTGCGACCTGGCCGAGACCGCACAGCGAGAGGTCGATGATGTGCTTGGAGGTGCGCTCCATCAGCGAGAGGTCTTCGACGGCCCCGCCGCCGAGGCGGATGCGGTCGATGATTTCGACCAGGGCCGGGTTGCCGCGGTGGCAGGGGACGCACTTCGAGCACGACTCGACGCGGTTGAAGGCGGTGAGGTAGCGGGCGAAGTCGACCGGGCAGACGTGCTGGTCGAAGACGACGAACCCGCCCGAGCCGAGCATGCCGCCGATCTCGGTCATGGAGTCGAAATCGACGGCGTAGCCGAGCTGGTCCTCGGTGATGGGACCGGCGGAGACGCCGCCGGTCTGCACGCCGCGGAAGACGTGGCCGTCGCGCATGCCGCCCCAGACTTCCTCGATCAGGGTGCGCATGGTGATGCCCATGCGAGCTTCGACCAGTCCGACGTGCTTGAGCGGCCCCTGGACGGTCATCATCTTGGTGCCGGCGCTGTTGGAGGTGCCGATCTGGGAGAACCACTCGCCGCCGCGATTGATGATGGCCGGGACGTTGGCCAAGGTTTCGGTGTTGTTGAGGATCGTGGGGCGCTTCCAGAGCCCCTCTTCGACGGAGCGCGGTGGCTTGGTGCGCGGCTGGCCGCGGACGCCCATGACGGAGTACATCAGCGCCGAGCCTTCGCCGCAGATGTAGGCGCCGCCGCCGGTGCGGACGCGAACCTCGACGCTCTTGCCGCTGCCGAGGATGTTGTCGCCGATCAGGCCGAGCCGTTCCGCGTCGGCAACCGCTTTGCGGAAGCGCTGGATGGCGAGCGGGTATTCGCCGCCGATGTAGTTGTAGGCGCGCTCGGCCCCGCAGACGACGCTGGAGATGAGCATCCCCTCGAGGATCTTGTGCGGATCGCCCTCGTGGATGCGGCGGTCCTTGTAGACGTTCGGCTCGCCCTCATGGGAGTTGACGCACGACGAACTTCGGGCTGGTTGCGCGCCTTGCGGCCGCTCTCCCATTTGATGCCCGCCGGGAAGCCCGCGCCGCCGCGGCCGCGCAGATTGGCGGCCGTCACCTCGGCGATGGCCTCCTCGGGGGTCATGTCGAAGAGGACTTTGGCCAGCGCGCTGTACGCGCCGCGGGCGATGGCATCTTCGATCGAGTCGGGCTCGATGACGCCGAAGTCCTCCATCACGATGCGGAGCTGGTGCTTGAAGAAGGGGTGCTCGCCCAGCGGCGGAATGCCGGAGAATGCGTCTGGACCGCGCACGCCGACGGCGCGGTCATTGAAGCTGGCCGGCGAGCAGCGCCGGCACGTCCTCCGGCGCGATCCAGCCGTAGACGACTGGGTGGCTCGCCGGGGCGCTTGATCTCGACGGCAGGTTCCATCCACATGGCGCCGTTGCCGCTGACCTCGCGGACGATCGCGTCGGTCCCACGCAAGCGCTTCGCGGCAGGCGGCCAGCACCCGCGGCGCGCCCTTGGCGACGGAGGAACTGTCGACCTGGACACTGACGACGAGCTGGTCGCCGTCCCACATGCGCTCCCATCGCTCCGAGGCGGCGCGCTGGAACTCGGTGAAGGCGTCCTGGGATTCGAGTCTCTCAGTCATGGTTGCTCCCAGCGGCGACGGGGTGATGGGCGTCGCGCCAACTGCCGCCCCCGGCGATGGCGGCGCGGATGGCGTCGTTGAGTGTCTCCACGGTGAGATCGCCGTAATAATCCGCATCGAGCTTGCAGATCGGCGCGCGGTCGCACACGCCGAGGCAGCCGTTGACGACCTGGACGGTCAACTCGCCGTCGGCCGTGGTGCCGCCGTCGGCGATGCCCCAGACATCTTCCAGGTCCTGCACCAGCCGCTGCGAGCCCATGACGTAGCAGGCCATGCCGTGGCAGAGCAGCATGAAGTGCTTGCCGCGGGGCTCGGTGCGGAAGTCGGCGTAAAAGGTGAGCAGCCCGTAGACGCGGCTGGCCGTGGTGCCGAAGTGCTCGGCGACGACCTCGGCGGCTTCGAGCGAGACCCAGCCGAAGTGCTCGTTGACCTCCTGCAAGGCAGAGAGGATCAGCTCCTGGGCTTCCTGAAAGTCGCGGTAGTGAAAATGGGAGAGCATCCGCCGGACTTCGTCGAGGTCGATCCTGGCATCTGGCGAGATCTCGCGGGGGACCGCCGGTTCATTCGCCCCGTGCGGACCGAAGATCGTCGGTGCCGTTTCTTCCACGTCAGACCTTTCTTCGGCGCGCCGAGCGACCGCTAGCGGCCGCGGAACAGCGCCTGGAAATCGCCGTCAAAGCCCTGCAGGAACCCGTGAATCTCAAGCACGTCGTCGATCGACACCGGGTCCTGTGGCTCACCGGGCTCTTCGTCTCGATCTCGCGTGAGGTGCGGATGTGCTCTTCGCCAAGCCGACGCAGCGCGAGTTGCGCTTCTTCCGCATCGCCGTCGCCGATGACCGCCGCGACGAAATTACGCGCCTGGCACTCGCCGCAGGACACCATCAGCATCCACATGTCGGATTTGCGGGATAGGACGTGGACGTCATCCGGCTCGAAACCGCGGTGGCACACGCTGCACCGCTCCATGCGATCCAGAACGATGCGCTTGATTTGCTTGTCGGTATCCATACCTGTCGCTTTCGTAGGAGGAGCGTTCCTCAATTGCCCGATTTGCGGTCGAAGTCGTCCAGGTCGAGCGTGTTGATGAAGTCGCGGAAGACCGAGAGCCGCTCTTCATCGACGCCCTCCGCGCGCTCCAGCTCGGGCTGGGTGGGGACGCCTTCCCCTTCGCCCTCGCCGTCGTCCGCGCTCAGCATGACCCCGGCCTTTTCCATCACCGACTCGTCGACCAGGATGGGAACCCGGGAGCGCACCGCGAGCGCGATGGCGTCGCTGGGACGGGAGTCGATCTCGACCTCTCGCCCGTTCTGCCGAGCACGATGCGGGCATAGAAGACGTCGTCGGAGAGATCCGTCACCGCGATCCGTTCCACGGCGCCGCCCATGTCGTCGATGATGGTCCGCATCAGGTCGTATGGAAGCGGGCGCGATGCGGTCACGCCTTGCAGTTCCATGGCGATCGCTTCCGCCTCGTACGACCCGATCCAGATCGGCAGGTGGCGCTCCCCGTCGACCTCCTTGAGGATGACGACGCGGTGCTGGGTCACCAGGCTGACTCGGATGCTTTCAACCACCGTCTCGATCATGCCAAGCCCTCCGGCCGCAAGTTGTGGGCCGGGGAAGAACGGAACATCACCAGGGCGGTCTGCCACGCCCGGCTTGCTGGACCCAGGAGAAGTTTACAACCCGGATTCGGACCTGGGCCAATGCCATCGGGCAGAACACCATCGCTGGCAACGGATTCCGCCCTGACCCAGGCGTCAGGGCGATGCGGAGCCGCCGCCGACTCGGGCGCGTCGTGGGCGTAGACCTCATGGGGAACGAAGCCGATGTCGTCGGCGGGCCAATACGAAAGCCACGCCTTGCCGACGATGTTCTCGACCGGCACCGCCCCGAACGATCGCGAATCGGACGAGTTGGTGCGGTGGTCGCCGAGGACGAAGACGTACCCGTCCGGCACGACGACGTCACAATGCGTCGAGCCGTCGTGCCGCAGCCGGTGCGCTCGTCGATGTAGTCCTCATCCAGCAATTCGCCGTCGATGAAGACCTTGCCATCGCCGAAGGTGACCTCTTCGCCCGGCAATCCGATGACCCGTTTGATGTATGGCTTGTCCGAGCCCGTTGGCGGCTCGAAGACGATGACGTCGCCTCGTTCTGGCGGATCGAAGGGGTAGTACTGCTCGCCGCCGAAGTCGAAGTACTGGTACGCGTTGCGGTTCACCAGCAGCATCTGGCCGTCGTCGAGATTGGGCAGCATGCTCTCGCCGTCGACGCGGAAATTGAGCACGACCAATCGCACCAGGAAGAAGATGAGGGCGGCAAGCAGCAGCGTTTCGACGATCTCCCGAACCGCGCGTCCGGCCTGGCTTTTCGCGGATGCGGGCGGCGGCGCCGCGACTTCGGATGGCAGCGCGTCTGTGCTGCCGTCCCGGGGAAGAGCCGGGCTGATAATCGCCGTCTGGAGTCATGGATGCCTCACGATATGCGGTGTGGGCGCGGTACGGTGCGCCAACAACACGAGCGGGGCAAAGCGCCCCGCTCGTGGCGTCGATTCCAATCGCTGCCCGTGCAGGAACGGGATCGCGAACTATCTAGATCTCGTCGGCGCGGACCTTGGACCGATCGCTGGTCTGAAACGGCGTCGAAGCTGTCGCTGCCCGAGCCGGAAGCAGAGGCGGCGGCGAGGCTATCGGCCGTGCCCGATTCCTGCTTGAACTCCTTGACGCCCTGACCGAGCGACTTGGCGACCTCCGGCAGCTTGCCAGCGCCGAAGATGATCATGATGATGACGAGAACGATGACCAGTTCCTGCCAGCCCAGCCCAAACATGCCTACTCCTCCTGCCAGAGCAGTTCGTCAATCCCTGGCGTTGCCAGAACGCCGGAGAGTATAGGCCCGCCGCACGGGTGCGGACAAGCAGACACGGCCACCGATCAGACGAGGAAGCTGCTCGCGATGGCGAGGACCACGTAGACCGCGGCGGTGCCGATGGTGAACTGAAAGAGCGTCTTCTCGACGCCGCGCCGCGTGCGGTTGATCGAGCCGGCGTCCCCACCGAACGCGCCGCTGAACGACGATCCCTTGGTTTGCAGCAGGATGAGGGCGATCAGGACGACGGAGATGATGATCATGGCGATGTTCAGCGCGGTTTGCATGGGTCGTGATTCGCTCCCGTTGTTCGTGGCGCATACGGATATTTGCCGCGACCGCCAAGCGTACCATCTCAAGCCGTGCGTGCGCCGAGGTTTCCGAAGGTCCTGAAGCTCCCAGCCGCTGGGATGACCGGTCAGATGGCAATGACGGTGCTTCGGTGAGAAGCCGAACGATTCTCGCGGCCGCCAGTCAGGCGTCGGGCAGGGCGGCAATTCCCGGGAGGCTTCGACCTTCCAGAAACTCCAGTGATGCGCCGCCGCCGGTCGAGATGTGGTCGATGGCATCCGCGACACCGGCCGCCTCGATCGGCGGCCACCGAATCGCCGCCGCCGATGACGGTGAATGCGTCGGCCTTCGCGACGCAGCGGGCGATGGCCATCGTGTCCATGCGCGAATGCCGGTCGTTCGAAAACGCCCATCGGACCGTTCCAGAAGATGGTGCGGGCCCCTGCGATCTGCGCGCAATAGTGGTCGATGGTTGCCGGGCCGATGTCGAAGATCGCACTAGTCCCGTGGCACGTCACCGAGTGAGATCGATCGGTGGTCTGGTCAGCGTCGAGCGACGGAGCGACCGACGAGCATCGCGTCGGCAGGGCGAGGGAGACGCCGCGCTCGCTGGCTCCGGAAATGAGCTCCCGCGCGTCTTCGACGCGGTCCGGCTCGGCGAGCGAAGCGCCGATCTCGAGTCCCTGGGCCAGCAAGACCGTGTTCGCCATGCCGCCGCCGAGGAGCAGGGCATCGACGCGTTCGAGCAAGTGACCGATCACGCCGAGTTTGTCCGATACCTTCGCGCCGCCCAGGATGGCGACGAAGGGGTGCTCCGGTCTTTGAGCAGTCGTGAGAGCATCGTCTCTTCGCGCTGCAACAGGAGCCCCGCGTACGCGGGAAGGAGCTTCGCGACGCCGACGGTGGAGGCGTGGGCGCGGTGGGCCGCACCGAAGGCGTCGTTGACGTAGATATCGGCGAGGCGGGCGAGGGACGCGGCGAGGGCGGGGTCGTTGGCTTCCTCGCCGGGGTCGAAGCGCGTGTTTTCGAGGAGCAGGACCTGTCCTGGGGACAGGCTCGCGGCAATTCGCTCCGCTTCCGGTCCGGCCACGGCGGAGCTGGTCAGCACCGGCCGGCCCAGGAGTTCCCGAGGCGCCTGGCGATTGGCGCGACCGATAAGGCGGGATCGGGTTTGCCCTTGGGTCGGCCGAGATGGGTCGCCAGGATGACCGCCGATCCCCGGTCGAGCAGACTCTGGATGGTCGGCAAGGCGGCCTGGATGCGGGTGTCGTCGGTGATTTCGCCATCTCGCATGGGCACGTTGAAGTCGACCCGGACGAGGACGCGCTTGCCCGCAACGTCCGCGTCAGCGATCGAACGCTTCGGCATGACTTGCTGCGCTCCTCCGCTTCGGAACGCGCAAACGCGTTTCGTGTGCGTCGAAGGAGGAGGCTCGTCCTGACGGTTCGTGGGGCGGATAGCCGAGATTCCTCGCTGCGCTCGGAATGACACGATCTGCGCTCGGATCGACGCCTTGTCCGATTCAGGAAATTACGCTGACGCCTGCGGCGAGGGCGGGTTCGGCCGCTTCTTCGGTGTCGAGACCGCGTTCGCAGAGGAGGGCGACGAGCTCGGCGACGCGGCAGGCGTATGCCCACTCGTTGTCGTACCAGGCCAGCACCTTGACCAGGTTGCCGTCGAGGGCCATGGTCGAGAGTCCGTCAACGACGGCCGAGCGGGAATCGCCACGGAAATCGGAGGAGACGAGCGGCTCTTCCGTGTAGCCGAGGATGCCCTGCATCTGCTCGCTCTGGCGCGGCGTCGCGGAACGCCTGGTTCACGCTGTCCGCGTCCGCGGTTTTTTCGGTCTCGATGACGAAGTCGATGATGGAGACCGTGGGGGTCGGCACCCGCAACGAGGTGCCGTCGAACCTGCCCTTCAGCTCGGGGATGACGAGGGCCACCGCCTTGGCGGCGCCGGTGCTGGTGGGGATGATGTTCTGCGACGCGGCGCGGGCGCGGCGCAAGTCCTTGTGCGGGCCGTCGAGGACGACCTGGTCGTTGGTGAAGGAGTGGACTGTGGTCATCATCCCGCGGCGGATGCCGAAGGTGTCGAGGAGCACCTTCGCCACGGGCGCCAGGCAGTTCGTCGTGCAGGAGGCGTTGGAGACGATGGTGTGCTCCGCGGGGTCGTACGCCTCGTCGTTCACGCCGAGGACGATGGTGACGTCCTCGTTCTTGGCCGGGCGCGGAGATGACGACCTTTTTCGCCCCGGCCTTGATGTGGCCCTGGGCCTGGTCGGCGTCGGTGAAGAGCCCGGTCGATTCGACGACGATGTCGACCGCCTGCGATTTCCACGGGATGCGGCGCGGCTGCTTCTCGCGCGTAGACGGCGATATCGCGACCGTTGACGGTGATGGCCTTGTCTTTCGCCGCGATGTCCGCGTCGAAGCGGCCGTAGGTCGAGTCGTACGTCAGGAGCGTGGCGAGCGTTTCGGGCGGGGCCAGGTCGTTGACGGCGACGACCTCGAAGAGATCGGAGAAGGGTCCCTGGTGGATTGCCTTGAATGTCTGCCGGCCGATGCGGCCGAATCCATTGATGCCAACGCGAAACACCGTGCATCACTCCCTGCGCGCGCCCGCGGTTGCCAGTATCCTGTCGCGCCGCGTCGCCATTGCTCCGTTGCCGGTGATCATCACCGGCGTGGGAATCTCTTGGCCAATGGCCATTTGTCAGTTCGAGCAAGGCGCTCGCCAGTTTTTCCGGATCGTGGCGGAGGGGATTGTGCTCGCTGACCATGTCGCGCGCGATGACCCGGATGCGCGCTTCAAGGTGATCCAGCGACTCGGGCAGCACGGGGTCGATGGTCAACTCGGGGCCGATCGCCGCCGCCGATGCCGTGTCGCTGTTGATCAGCACGGCGTCGAGGATGCCCGGGCCCAATTGCTGGTTGATGACCTGGAAGTGGTCGAGCGCGGTGAAGTGGTCCGTTTCTCCCTCCTGCGTTGCCACGTTCATGACGTAGACCTTCGGCGCCGAGGCCGTTCGCACGGCGCGGACGATGTCCGGCACCAGCAGGTTCGGCACGATGCTGGTGTAGAGGCTGCCGGGACCGAGGACGATCAGATCGGCGTTGAGGATTGCCGCGACGGCCGGCAGGTACGCGTCCGGATCGCCCGGCTCGAGCTTGACCCGCAGGATCGGTGCCTGCTTGTACTGGATGTTCGATTCGCCCTGGATGATCGTGCCGTCGACGAGCTCGGCGTCGAGGCGCACGTTCTCGATCGTGGAGGGGAGGACGCGCCCGCGGATGTTGAGGACGCTGGCCGATTCGATGACGGCCTGCTCGAAGCTGCCGGTGACCTTGGTCAGGGCGGTGATGAAGAGGTTGCCGAACGAGTGGCCGTCGAGCTCCGAGTCCGCCTGGTTGAAGCGGTACTGGAAGAGCCGGGAGACCAGCGATTCGTCGTCGGCGAGGGCGACGAGACAGTTGCGGATGTCGCCTGGGGCGGGGATGTCGTAGGCGGTGCGGATCTTGCCGGTGCTGCCGCCGTCGTCGGCGACGGTCACGATGGCGGTGATCGACACATCGTGCCGCTTCAGGCCGCGCAGGAGCGTGGCCAGACCGGTGCCGCCGCCAATGGCGACGACGTTGACCTCGGGCCGGCTCAGCCCGAACCGATGCTCGGCGACGATCTGGACGAGCTGCTTGTCCGCTTTGCTGTGGGCCAGCACCGGGCAGGATCAGCTCGCGGCTGAACCGGTAGAAGCCGTAGACCATGAAGGCGACGCCGGTGCAGAAGACCAGGACGAAACGGAGCTCGCGGGGCAGGAACTGCAGGGTGACCGCCTGCACGATGCCGCTGATCGGCTCGGGAAAGGGCACGTACCGGTAGGAATAGACCAGGCCCATGGCGATGGCCAGGCCGGTCAGCACGGTGCCCAGCAGGAAAAGCGCCGCCCACCGTTTCACATGCATGCCTGGGCGAAGCCAGGTGCGCCAACCGCGTGGAATCGTCACATCTCCCCTCGCCCCGGCCCAGCCGCCGGGTCCCGACGATATCACCACGGGAACTCGCCGCCGCGGGCGGCAGGCGGAGTATAGCGGGCGAGGTGACAGGGTGTCAGGGGGTCGGCTATGAGGGTCGATCGGGCTGACAGGGTGTTGGGATGTGCGAGGAACGGCTGGCTGGGCGTCCCGCGTTCACAGGGGCGGAATGCGAGTGACTTGGCGATATGATGGTGGAGGTGGGAGATGGACTCGGAACGGTTCGATCGATGGGCGAGGACGTTGGCGCAGACCGCGCTCGCGGCGCGGGGCGCTCGGGATGCTGGCTGGCGGCGTCGCTGGCGCTCGATGGCGCGAGGCCGCGGTCGCGGCGCAGATTTGGCGAACCGGGGGGGATGTGCGGGGGGATCGCGGGGATTCCGTGCCCGGACGGGTTCGAGTGCGTCGATGCCGAGGATGGGTGCGATCCGAACGCGGGCGGGGCCGACTGCTCGGGCATCTGCGTGCCGATCGACTACAACCCTTGCGCGGCGATTCTCTGCATCGAGGGGACGACGTGCTGCCCGCAGTGCGGCGGCATCTGCGTGCCCCACGACGTGCCGTGCTCCGAGGATCTCTGCGTGAGCCAGCCGTGCAACCAGGCACGTGCGGTCCTGGTGAGTATTGCTGCAACGAGAGCTGCAGCCGCTGCGTGGGGCTGGGTCAGGGATGCACGCGGGAGTATCTGCCCACCGGGGATGCCCCAGGGCGAGCCGTGCGGCGCGAGCGTCTGTGGAGCGGGCGAATATTGCTGCAACGAAAGCTGCGGCATTTGCGCCCCGCTCGGGGGCGGCTGCATCGAGATGTATTGCGAACCGCCGGGTGGTGGGGGGGTGCCGTGTGGGCCGACGGTCTGCCCGGTCGGCCAGGTCTGCTGCAACGAGAGCTGCGGCATCTGCACGCCGCCGGATGGGGTGTGCATCATGCTGGCGTGCCTCGACTGAGCGATGGGAGCTCAGCCAAACGGCTCGTAGGGGGAACCTGCGATCGACCGGTCGGCCGCGGGCTGGCAAATCCGCGTTGGAAATCCGGTGTGGCCCTGCGGCCACAGACGCAGCGGCTCCGCTACGGAACTCGGGACGTCCGGGCGAGCACGCTGCTGCTTCGGCGAGCGCCTGCTCGGTGTCCATGTCTTCGAGGACGATCGAGCGGATGACGCCGTCGGCGTCGATGAAGATGTGGGTCGGGAAGTTGTAGATGGGGTAGGCGGCGCCGGTGTCGCGCTCGTCGGGATCGCTCAGGACCAGGAAGGTGGCGCCGTTGCGGGCGGCGTAGATGGCGGCGTCGAGCGGCGTCTCGCGCAGGCTGACGCCGAGCATGCGCAGTCCTTGCGGCTCGAGTTGAGCGTAGGCGGCCTGGATGTCGGGGAACTCGGCGCGGCAGGGGGGGCACCACGAGCCCCAGAACATCAGCCAGACCGGTTGGCCCCGGAACTGGGAGAGCCGCACCGGATTGCCGAAGACGTCTTCCGTCTCGAAGTCGGGTGCGACCTGGCCAACCTTCGGCAGCAGACTCTGGTTGATCCCGCCGGTCCCGATCGACTCCCATCCGGATTGCGACCCGACGAACAGCGCCGCGGCGACGATGATCCCGGCCACGACGAGCCCAATGATCGCGGGCTATACCACAGCCCTGGCCGGCGCCGTGGTGCACGGCATGCCGTGCCCCTACGGCCGTGCTTCCGACTTCCGACGCCCGACTTCCGACTTGCGTCGCTTCAGACGCCGCCATAGGCGTGCAGTCCCCCGAAGACGTAGTTGCCGAAATAGGTGAAGACCACGGCGCCGAAGGCGATGAGGAGGATGATCGCGCTGCGGTTGCCGCGCCAGCCGCGCAGCGAGCGGGTGTGCAGGTAGACGCCGTAGAGGAGCCAGGTGAAGAGGGCGGCTGTCTCCTTGGGATCCCACTGCCAGTAGGTGCCCCAGGCGCGGTAGGCCCAGACGGAGCCGAGGATGAGGACCAGCGCCATGGCCGGAAAGCCGATGGTGACGGCGCGGAAGCCGAGATCGTCGAGCAGGTCCGCGCTTGGCAGCCACGACACGCGCCAGCGGTTGGCGATCAGGAAGAGGACGGCGGCGGCGAACGCGACGGCGAAGGTGGCGTAGGCGAGGATGGCCATGGAGACGTGGACGGTCATCAGCGGCGTGTTCTGCAAGGCCGGGATGAGGGCGTTGACCTCGCGCAGGTCGGCGGGGAGCAACCAGACGTAGGCGGCCATGGCGACGATCAGCGGCAGGACGATGGCGCCGAGCTGGCGCACGCCATACCAGCGCTCGAAGAGGAGATAGACGACGGCGGCGAGCAGGATGAAGGTGCTGGAGAACTCGTACATGTTGGAGAGCGGCAACCGACCCGCGGCGATGGTGCGCAAGCAGGATGGATGCGGCCTGAAAGGCCGACGCCGAACCACGCCAGGAGGGTCGCGAACCTCCCGATGCCGAGCGAGGCCGGTTCGAGGCTCGCCTGGTGGGCGACGACGGTCGTTCCCGGCGCCGTGGCGAGTGCGGTCTGGCGCAGGCGGACGCGCTGCCAATGGCATAGGCCAGGTAGCACGCGGCCGACGCGACGAACGCGAACGTCGCCGCGGCGAAGCAGTAGAACGAAAGTCGAACCAGGGTTTCCATCGCGGTGTCCTCTCGGGCTGGCTCAGCCGGCCGGCCGGGGTCGCTCCCTTCCCAGGAGTTGCCAGCGGATTCTCGTGAATCCGCAATTCGGGCGGTGACGCCGAGCCGGCCGCCGAGTGTCATCGCGAGTTGCTCGAACACGCGCTTGGCGCTCCAGTCGCGGCGGGCGATGGGTGCCAGGTGGGCCACGCTGCCTTCGGGTGTTGCGGAGACGATGCCGCGCACCCGGCGATGGGGGAAGTAGAACGTGACGGCGAGTCCCCCGACCAGCAGGACGGAGGCGGCGATGAAGAGCGGGATGCCGGGGTTGCGCGCGACCTGGAGCACGGAGAAGCGCCGCTCGCGGACGAAGGTGAGGGTCAGATCGCCGAGTTCGATCGACTCGCCCTGGCTGACGGTGGCGCCGACCGGCTGGGCGATGGGGCTGTCGGGGCCGAGCGGGCGGATCATGAAGAACATCTGCCCGGGTCGCAGGTTGAAGCGTATCGAGCTCGGGCGCGTTGGCAGGGTTCTCGTCCGGCGCGACGATGCTCATGGCGACGCCGGCCGGGACGAGATCCATGCGCGCGGCGGGCGCGTCCGAGTTGAGACGGGATCGGAACGGCCCCAATGGGAGCGCAGTCGTCGAAAAGAATCTGCCCGGCGCTGTCCTCGACCGTGAGCGCAACCGCCTGGCCGAAGCCGGATTGGTAGAAGACGATGTCGCCGAAGGTCAGCGGGTTGTTGACGGTCATCGAGCCCGGCTCGACCGGCTCGCCATTGCGGAGTACGGTCATGTCGCTGCGGTACACGAGCGCGGTGCCGTCTTCGCGATAGACCTCGGAAAAATCGTCGAGGCGGACGTCGAGGCCGGTGCCGTGGCCGAGCGCGCGAACAGACCCCTCGGGGATGATGAACTCGTTCTCGCGAAACCCCCAGGCGGCGCCGACGATGCCGCCGGCGAGGATCATGATGAGCGCCAGATGGAAGGGAAACGTGGCCAGGCGCGAGAAGCGCCAGCGGTCGGCGTAGAGGTGGATCTCGCCGTTCCGTTCTTCAGTCATTGTGCGGTAGTGGCCCGCCTGGATCGCGGCGGTTAGCTCGCGTGCCAGCTCGCGCGGCGGCAATGGAGACGTGAACCGCGCCGAAACCTCGGCGTTGCGCAGGAAGCCATGGGTCGTGGCGACGGTGGGGTGGGCGATGGCCTGCCAGATGCCGGGCGCGCGGTTGATCGTGCAGACGGCGATGGCGACGGCGAGAATCGTCAGAATCGCGGCGAAGGGGAGCGAGCGGTAGACGTCCCACGCGTACCAGCTGCTCCACAAGCGGCGCGGTGACGGGAACACTGTCCGCGATGAAGCGTGGGACCGAGCTGCCACGCAGCGTGCCGATCAGGACGAGGACGGCGAGGATGGCGATCTCCGCGATCGCGGCGCGCAGCGAGCAGAAGAAGCGCCAGATGCGGTCGACGACCATCTCTGGCAGGGCGCGCGGGTTGACCGCGGGGCGTTCGAGGGAAGCCTGAGTCATGCGCGTTCGCGGTCCAGATAGCGACCGCCTCTCGGTCATAGGGAAGGCTCCCATGGGATCCATGGCGACAGCGCGACGAGACGGGCGAAGAACTGCTGGTAGATGCCGAGCGTCATGATCGCGCCCATGGCGACCATCACCCCGCCGCTGACCCCGACGACGAGTGGCAAGCGCCGGTTGATGCCGCGGATCACGCCGGGCGAGGAACCGAAGGCGAGGGCGGCGCCGATGAAGGGGAGCGCCAGACCGGCGGAGTACGTGGTGAGCAGCAGCGCGGCGCGTTCGATGCTCCCTTGCCCGGCGGCCATGGTCAGGATTGCGCCGAGGATGGGGCCGACGCAGGGGGACCAACCCGCGGCGAAGGTCACGCCGATGAGAAACGACGACGTCACCTGGCCCGCGGGAAGTTGGTCGGTGGCGATGCGCCGCTCGCGATCGAGAAACGGGATGCGGATGATGCCAAGCTGGTGAAGCCCGAGCACAATGAGTAAAGCGCCCCCGATTCGCGTCAGCCAGTCGCGGTTGCTGGCCACGACGGAGGCGGTCGATACGAGTGTGCCAGCAGCTCCCAGGGCAACTCCCAGAGCGATGAACACGAGCGAGAAGCCAAGCACATAGGCAATGGCATTGGGCAAAACGCGCCGGCGGTCGATGCCGTCAACCCCGGTTGCCGATGCCCCCGCCAGATGCGCCAGGAAAATCGGGACAAGCGGCAGCACGCACGGGGACGAAATCGAGAGCACACCCGCCAGAAAGGCCGCGAGGAAGGAGACTTCGATGCCCATGGCGGCAACCGTACCATCGGGGCATCGGCGGTGCAATTGACCGTATAGTGCCCCCGGACAACCTTTCGTTGAGTTCAGAACGACGCGATCGAGCATGAGCCACACGACACCGGAATCCGAATCCGCATCACCCCCCTCCCGGACATCGGAGCGGCTCTATCGCTGTGATGCCATCGTGCTGGCGCGCATGGATTTCGGCGAAGCAGACAGGATCCTCACGCTGTATTCCCGGCAGCACGGGAAATTGCGCGTCATCGCCAAGGGTGCCCGACGTCCCCTCAGCCGCCTGGGGCCGCACCTGGAGTATTTCAGCCGCTCCCGGTTGATGCTGGCTAAGGGGCGCGAGCTCGATGTGGTGACAGGCGCCGAAACCGAGGATGCCCATCTCGCCATCCGGGACGATCTCGACGCGTTCGGGCACGCCTCGCACATGGTCGAGGTCCTGGCGCGGCTGACTGAGGACCGCCAGGAGAACGCCGCCGTTTTCGAACTACTCGCCAGCTCGCTGCGCCTGCTTGCGGATGGCGTCGATGCCTTCCACGTCACCCGGCACTACGAGTTGGCGCTGCTGACGCTTCTCGGCTATCGGCCGGAGTTGTACGGCTGCGTCGAATGCCGGGCGCCGCTGGGGCAGGCGTCGCACCAATTCGCCGTCGAGTGGGCGGGTTCCTCTGCGAACATTGCCGCGGCCAGACGACTGGCGCGCGCATGGTGAGCGTCGATGCCCAGAAGTATTTGCGTGCGCTCGATAGGGGCGGCCTCGGAGCGACAGTGCGCCTCCGCATCGAGGCTCCGCTGCGCAATGAGCTTGAAGGGCTTCTTGGCGGGTATCTGCGGCACATCGCGGAGCGCGATCTTGGGAGCTTGCGGGTGCTGCACGAGATGCTCGATGGAGCGCCGTACGACGGGAGCTAGCCCCGGGACCCGGCGCTTTCCCGATCTGCGAGTTCTCGCTCCTCGGGCGAAAGACTCTCCACGTCGAGCAAGTCCGGGCGCAACCGGGCGGTGCGGCGGATCGCCTGGTCGCGACGCCAGCGCGCGATCTCCGCATGATGTCCGCTCAGCAGCACGGCGGGCACTTCGAGACCGCGGAAGTCTGGGGGGCGCGTGAACTGTGGGTATTCCACCAATCCGTCACGATGTGATTCCTCCGCCGTCGAGGCGGCGTCGATCACGCCCGGAAGCAGTCGGGTCACGGCATCGATGACGACCGCGGCCGCCAACTCGCCGCCGGTCAGGACGTAGTCTCCAATGGACATTTCTTCGGCGCCAAGGATCTGCACGGCGCGGTCATCGATCCCTTCGTACCGGCCACAGACGATGGCGACGCGCGACGCCTGCGCAAGCTCCTCGGCCAGCGATTGGTTGAAGAGGCGGCCCCCCGCGGACATGACGAGGATTCGCGTCATGCCAAGCTGCATCGCCAAGCGTTTCCTCGACCGCGGAGACGATCGGCGGAGCCATCATCACCATGCCGGCGCCGCCACCGTAGGTCGTGTCATCGACAGTGCGATGCTTATCGGTTGCCCAGTTGCGGATGTCATGGACCGCGATCGAGACGATGTCGCGGTCTTGCGCGCGGCGAATGATGCTTTCGTCGAGCGGCCCGGCGAAAATGCCGGGAAAGATGGTGAAGACATCAAACGTGAAGGAATGACCCCGAACAGGCGCATCAGGCTCATGGCACGGGAACCGTCCGGTTGCGATCGTCCGGGAGGAGAGCACGTCCAGGATCCGCGGCGCCGCGGATTCGAGGGTATCCAGGGTCAGGTCTGGCGCGATTGAGTTGTCTTCGTGCCGGGCGCCGTCGTGCCGCAGCCAGACTGTGCCCATGCCCACGCGGCTGGCGCCGCCGACGTCGAAACGCAGCGAGTCGCCGATGTGGACCGTGCTTCCTGGGATCTGCCCCGAGTGCCTCCGCGGCGTGCAGGAAGATCTCTGGTCTGGACTTGTAGAACCCCGCGCTGGCCGAGGTGATCACGACCTGGAGCGAGTCCCGCATCCCGAACGCCTCCAGCGTCCACTCCAGAAACGGGTGATAGACCGCGCTGGAGACGACGCCGATGGGTACGCCGGTCTGGTTCAGCTCGCGAACCGTCTCTACCGCGCCCGGGATCGGCGAGGCTCCGGCCAGGGCCTCACGCATGAGATGGGCAACCCCGGACTCGATTCCATTGCCTGGAACGTCGAGCTGCATGTCGGCAAAGACCTGCGCCAGGCACGCTTCCGCGGTCAGTTCGTTGCCATGCTCCATGATGTCGCGGCGGAGTTCGCGGTAGCGGCGGTCTGCCTCGTCGAAGTCCCCGGTAATGACTGCGAGACCGGATTGGTCCGCCCACCAGCTCAAGAATGAGGATGGCAGCGTTCTCACTTCCAGTTCGAACCACTCGGGACACGCGGCCAGCGTGTTGTGGAAGTCGAAGGTTATGGCTTGACCGTTCATTGTTCTCCAAACGGGCTATGGGCTATGGGCAATTAGCCGACATGAAAGGATCTACGCGCCCTTGACCAGAATCGTGGGCCCATAGCTCAAAGCCCATAGCCCGCAACTGTCCGCCGTCGTCTAGACTTGCTCCATGGTACGTGCGCTGGGCGAAAACTGGCGACTGGCGCCGAATCAGGGGATGTCCGGCGAGCGGACGCCCGGCTGATCTTGCCCGCGATCCGGCAGTAGCAACGAGGAAGAGAAGACCATGGACCCGGCACCCCTTCCGAACGCGCCAGACCCGTTTGGCGCCCGTTCGACGCTATCCACGTCCTTCGGCGAAACGGTCACGTACTACCGGCTCGAGGCGCTGCAAGAGCAAGGGCTCGCCGATCTCGACGCGCTCCCATTTACCGTCCGCGTCCTGCTGGAAAACGTACTTCGCCACGCTGGCGGCGAGTTCGTGGATCGGGATCTGGTTGGGGCCCTGGCGGGGTGGAAGCCGCGGCCGTCCGGAGAAGGGGCGGCAATGGAACTGCCGTTCCTGCCGGGCCGGGTGGTGCTCCAGGATTTCACCGGTGTCCCCGCGGTGGTCGATCTGGCGGCCATGCGCGACGCCGTCGCGCGGCTCGGCGGCGATGTCACCCACATCAACCCCCTGGTTCCGGCCGATCTGGTCATCGACCACTCGGTCCAGGTCGATCGCTTCGGGACCACGCTCGCCTTCGCCCAGAACGTCGATTTCGAGTACGAGCGGAACCGGGAGCGGTACGAGCTGCTGCGCTGGGCCCAGCAGTCCTTCCAGAACTTCCGGGTGGTGCCCCCGGGAACCGGAATCGTGCATCAGGTCAACCTGGAGTATCTGGCGCCGGTGGTCATGACCCGGTCGGCTGGGGCGGAGACGGTTGCCTTTCCCGATACCCTGGTCGGGACCGATTCGCACACCACGATGATCAATGCGCTCGGCGTGCTCGGCTGGGGCGTGGGCGGTATCGAGGCCGAGGCGGTATTGCTGGGGCAGCCGCTCTACTTGCTGGAACCGGAAGTCGTCGGGGTGCGGCTGGTCGGGGCCGCTGCCGGAAGGATCGACGGCGACCGATCTGGTGCTGGCGGTCACGGAGATGCTGCGCAAGCTTGGGGTCGTTGGCCGCTTCGTCGAGTTCTGCGGCGCCGGACTGAGCAATCTTTCCCTGGCGGATCGGGCCACCATCGCCAACATGGCGCCGGAATACGGCGCCACCGCCGCTCTGTTCCCCATCGACGCGGAAACGCTCGATTATCTGCGCCTAACCGGCCGCACAGAGGAGCGCGTGGCACTTGTCGAGGCATATTCCAAGGCGCAGCGGCTCTTCCGCACGGACGATACCCCGGAGCCGACGTTCAACGAGTTGGTCGAACTCGATCTGGCCGATGTGGCGCCCAGCATCGCTGGCCCGCGGCGCCCCCAGGACCGCTTGGCGCTTCCGTCGGTGCGAGAAGCTCTGCGTGACGACGTATCCAGCGGCATTTTCGAGCAACGGCAACGGGGCGGCTTCCCACAAGACAGAGGGGATCGAAATCGCCGTCGACGGCGTCACGCGCACGATCGACAACGGTGCGGTGGTGATCGCGGCGATCACGTCCTGTACCAATACCTCCAACCCGTCGGTGATGCTCGGCGCGGGGTTGCTGGCGCGAAACGCGGTGGAGCGTGGGCTGAACGTGCCGATCTACGTCAAGACGAGTCTGGCCCCGGGGTCGCAGGTGGTCACACGTTACCTCACGAAGTCGGGACTGCTGCCGTACCTGGAAGCGCTTGGATTCCATGTCGTCGGGTACGGTTGCACGACGTGCATCGGCAACTCGGGTCCGCTCCCCGAGGCAGTCAGTCGTGCCGTCGATGAGCATGAGCTGGTCGTCTCCGCCGTCCTCTCCGGCAACCGCAACTTCGAAGGCCGTATCCACTCGCAGGTGCGGGCTGCATTCCTCGCCTCGCCGCCGCTCGTGGTCGCCTATGCGCTGGCCGGGACGGTCGACCTCGAATCTGGACAGCGACCCCATCGGCTGTGATCCAAACGGGCAGGACATCTACCTGCGCGACATCTGGCCGACGAGGGAGGACGTGCGGGCGGCTATCGAATCCGCGGTCGATCCGGCGATGTTTCGCGAGGAGTACGCCATGGTCTTCGCTGGCGACGAGCGCTGGCAAGGGCTCGACGTGCCGGAAGGGGACATCTACGACTGGAAGTCCAACTCGACCTACGTCCAGGAGCCGCCGTTTTTCCAGGAACTCGCGCCGGTTCCGGCCGCGCCGGAGGATATTCATGGCGCGCGAGTGCTGGCGCTCCTCGGCGACTCGGTCACCACGGACCATATCTCGCCGGCAGGGAGCTATCGCCAGGGAAAGCCCCGCCGGCCGCTACCTGATCGAGCAGGGCGTGCCACCGCTGGAGTTCAACTCCTATGGCTCAAGGCGTGGCAATCACGAGGTGATGATCCGGGGCACGTTTGCCAACATCCGGTTGCGCAACCAGCTCGTGCCGGGCAAGGAGGGGAACTGGACTGTCCATTTCCCGAGCGGCGAGCAGATGAGCGTCTTCGACGCCGCCATGCGCTACATCGCCGAAGGCACGCCGCTGGTGGTCATCGCTGGCAAGGAGTATGGGACCGGGTCGTCCCGCGACTGGGCCGCCAAGGGGACGCTCCTGCTGGGCGTGAAGGCGGTCATCGTCGACAGCTTCGAGCGCATCCACCGCTCCAATCTGGTTGGCATGGGCGTGCTGCCGATGCAGTTCCTGCCCGGAGAGAACGCCGCGTCGCTGGGGCTGACCGGCGACGAGACGATCGACGTTCATCGGAATCGAATCGGTGACGCCTCGCAAACGGTTGACCGTGCGGGCCACGAAGCCGAGCGGTGAGGTGACGGAGTTTGAGGCTATCGCCCGCATCGACAGTCCCGTCGAAGCCGAGTACTTCCGCAACGGCGGCATCCTGCAAACGGTGCTGCGGCGGCTGACGAAACCGGCTGCATAGGAGCGCGACACATTCAGGGGTGGAGGGCCGGTGCATATCCCGCGTGAAGCCGACACCGTCGTCATCGGCGGCGGCACGGCTGGGGCTGTCGTCGCCGGGCTCCTTGCCGAGGGGAGCGACGAGCGGGTGCTGGTCCTGGAGGCGGGACCGGACTTCGGGTCATTCGAGAGCGGCGGCTGGCCGTCGGACCTGCTCGATGCCCGCGCGCTCGGCTACACCCACGACTGGCGCTACGGCTCGGGCGACACGTATCCGGGCCGGGTCGTCAACTTCGAGCGGGCCAGAGTCATCGGGGGGTGCTCGGCGCACAACGGGTGCGCGGCGATCTGGGGCAGTCGCATTGACTACGACGGTTGGGCTGCCATGGGGCTCGACGGCTGGTCGACCGATGAGCTGCTGCCGCTGTTTGCGCGTGCCGACGAGCGGCTACGTGTCCGCCACTACAACCCGGACGAGGTTACGCCATTTCAGCAGGCCTGTCTTTCCGCGGCGCCGGGGGCCGGAATCCCGCTGACCGCTAATCTCAACGACCTGGACGAAGACGAGGGGATGGCCCCGAGTCCCGTCAATATCGTGGCCGGCACGCGCTGGAACGCCGCGTTCGCCTACCTCGACCCGGTGCGCGGACGATCGACCCTGACGATCGCGGGGAATTGCTGCGTCGATCGCCTGGTCATCGAAAATGGCCGCGCGAACTCGGTCCACTACCTCGGGCCAAATGGCCTCGGAACGGTTCACGCGGAGCGGATCGTAGTGGCTGGCGGCGCCTATGGCTCGCCCGCGGTGCTGCTGCGGTCTGGGATCGGGGACCCCGACGAATTACGCGCGGCGGGTGTGGAGCCGACGATCCCGCTCCCGGGTGTTGGCAAGAACCTCCACGACCACCCGTCGGTGAGTCTGACGTACTCGGGAACGCCGGAGTTGGAAGGGGCAATGAGGGCGTTCGCCGCGGAGCGGTGGATGCCGGAGGAGCAGACCATCGCCAAGTTTCGCTCGCAGCACTATCCGCACGCGGAATCGGGGTTCGATCTGCACCTCTATCCTGTCGGCGGCCCCGACAGCGAAACAGCCTCCGGTTGGCACTGGTACTTCCCGGTCGCCTGCATGACGCCGAGATCGCGTGGCGCGGTGACCCTGCGCTCTGCCGATCCCTGGCAAGAGCCCAGGATCGACCACGGGTATATCACCGATCCGGAGGGGCACGACCGAGCCATCCTGATGGAAGGGGTCCGCATCGGCCGCGAGTTGGCGGCGCAACCGGCGCTCCGGGATTTGCTCGGCGAGGAGATCGAGCCAGGTCTGTCGCGGCAAAGCGACGCGGAGCTGGAGCGATGGATCGACGGGACGATCGCGCACTACTACCACCCGGTGGGAACGTGCGCCATGGGACCCGAATCGGATCGCATGGCCGTGACGGATGCGCGCGGCCGGATCCACGGCCTGGACAATGTCTTCGTCGCCGATTGCTCCATCATGCCGGTGATCCCTCGGGCGAATACGAACGTGCCGGCTGTCGTCGTCGGCGAGCGCATTGCGAGTTGGCTTCTTGGCGGTTCGTAGAGGCGACGGGACGGCGATGCCCGATCCTCGGCATGTTTTCCGGGGGCACAGGTGAGCAGTATCGGATTCGGCGTCATCGGGCTGGGGCGCATCGGCGGGTTTCACGCCGCCTCGTTGCGGGACCGTCGTCAGTGGGGCGCATCTCGCCGCCGCCGCGGTCGATACCGAGCACCAGCGGCGTCTCCTTGAGTCGGGCGAGGCGCCGTGCGATCTCGAGGAGTCCGTGCCGGCGCTCCTGGCCCGGGCGGATGTCGAGGCAGTGGTCGTCGCCTCGCCAGCAGTGGTTCACGACGAGCACATCGCGATGGCGGCTGGAGCGGGAAAGCCGATTTTTTCCGAGAAGCCGCTTGCCGACACTGTTCCCAAGGCGGAGGCCGCGGCGGCGGCAGTGGCGGCGGCGGGTGTGCCGTTCCAGATCGGGTTTCAACGCCGCTATGACCGCGGATACGCTCGGTCCAGGGAATTGATCGCCTCCGGGGCGATCGGCGATGTGGAGATGTTTCGCGGTATGAGCTGTGACCGGCTGGGACCGATCGATTTCCTGCGCACCAGCGGCGGCATCTTCATGGATTTGGCGAGCCACGATTTCGACGTCGCCCGGTTTCTCACCGGAGAGGAGATCACCGAGGTTTTCGCCGTTGGGGCGGTGCTGGTGGAGCCGGAACTGGCGACGTTCGACGATGTCGATTACGCCATCGTGCTGCTGCGCTTCGCGAACGGGGCGCTGGGGGTGGTACAGGAGGCGTGGCGCGCGCCATACGGCTACGACATCCGGGCCGAGGTGCATGGCAGCAAGGGCAAGGTCATCGCCGAGCTGGACGAAAAGTATCCGGCAACGTTGTACGACGATCGGGGCAAGGTGTCGGAGCGCCACGACCAGTTCTTGGAGCGGTTCAGCGATGCCTATGTTGCCGAGCTGCAGGCGTTCGTGGATGCGCTGCACGCGGGGACGACGCCCACGCCGGGACTCGAGGACGGACTGCAAGCGGTGCGCATCGCCGCGGCGGCGACGCAGAGTCGCCGCGAGGGCGGCTGGGTCGCGGTAGCGGACGCTTGACCTTCAAGGTCGATGGCGGCTGGATTGCCTTCGCGGCGTACAATCGAGGGATGAGCATTCTTCGGGACGAATGAGGGAGCTGCAGCGTGGTTGCAACGCCAACACGAACGGATTCCGGTCAGGCGGTCGAGACGTTCGGCAATTACATCGGTGGCGAATGGAGACCCGCCGCCGGCGGCGGAACCTTTGAGAACCGCAGCCCGGCGAATCGGGATGAGATGATCGGGGTGTTCGCATCGTCGGGCGGCGAGGATGTCGACGCCGCGATCGGGGCGGCGGAGGAAGCGTACAAGACATGGCGCTTCAGCTCGCCGATTACGCGGGCGAACATCCTGCACAAGGCCGCCAATATCCTGGAAGCGCGCATCCTCGAGGTGGGGCGGGAGCTGACCCGTGAAGAGGGGAAGACCCTCAAGGAGGGGATCGGCGAAACGACGCGCGCGGTGCAAATCCTGCGCTACTTCGCGGGAGAGGCGCAGCAACCGAGCGGTGAGCACTACCCGTCGGCAAACCCGCTTACGTTGCTGTACACCACGCGAGAACCGCTCGGGGTGGTGGGCATCGTCACCCCGTGGAATTTCCCTATCGCTATTCCGGCGTGGAAGATCGCCCCGGCGCTGGCATTCGGCAATACCGTCGTTTTCAAACCGGCGAGTCTCACACCGCTGACCGCCGTGCGGCTGGTGGAGGGGCTGGCCGAGGCGGGGCTTCCCCCCGGTGTGCTGAACCTGGTCACCGGCTCTGCCGCTAACGTCGGTGATCCCCTTGTGCGTGATTCAAGGGTGGTGGCCATCTCGTTCACCGGCTCGAACGAGACGGGCGCTGATTTGCGCAAGTCCGCGGCCGAGCGCGGGGCGAAGCTGCAGCTCGAGCTGGGGGGCAAGAACCCGGCGATCGTGCTGGCGGATGCCGATCTGGATCATGCGCTGACCCATGTGGTCTCCGGGGCGATGATGAGCACGGGGCAGAAATGCACCGCCACCTCGCGCGCCATCATCGACCGCACGATCGCCGATCGCTTCACCGAGATGCTGGCCGAACGCATTGCCGCGCTCAAGGTCGGCGATCCGCTGGAGGCGGAGACGCAGATTGGCCCGTTGATCGACGAGCGTGCCGCGGATCGGGTGGCGCAAGAGGTCGGCGCCGCCAAAGACGCGGGCTCGCAACTGCTGGTCGGCGGCGGGAGGATGGGAAACGGGCTGGAGCGCGGCGCCTTCGTGGCGCCAACGCTGTTTGCGGGCGTGGCGCCAGGTTCCAAGCTCGCGCAGGATGAGCTGTTCGGCCCGGTGCTGGGTGTCATTCCCGTTGACAGCATGGACGAGGCGATGGCCGTCGCCAACCAGGTGAAGTTCGGGCTTTCGGCGTCGATCTTTACCCGCGACCTGGGAAAGGCGCTCGCGTTTGCGCGGGAGATCGAGGCCGGGGTGGTCCATGTCAACAGTGAGACGCCGGGGGCCGAGCCGCATGTTCCGTTCGGCGGGATGAAGGGCTCGTCGTCGTACTCGCGCGAGCAAGGTAAAGCAGCCCGAGAGTTCTATACCCAGACCAAGACGGTCTACATCGACCCGCCGCCGGAATAGACCGGAGAGCAGTCCCTGGGGCACTTCGCGCCGGGGCTGGCGGCACCATCATTGGAGTCGGACGCGGGGGCGTGGGGTCCTCGCGGGAGAGCAAAGGGAGTTTGAACCATGGCCAAGCATGCCCAGTCCGTTCACCAGGCGCAAGCCCATTGGGAAGGCGGACTGACGGACGGAAACGGCCGTATCACCGGGAGCAGCAGCGGCCAGCTTGCCGAAGTGCCCATGACCTGGAACGCGCGGACCGGCGGCGATAACACGTTGACCTCGCCTGAGGAATTGCTGGCGGCGGCGCATGCGGCCTGTTTCTCAATGGCCCTGGCGTACGAGTTGCAGGGCCGCAATGCGGCGCCGCGCAGTCTCGATGTGTCGGCCGCGGTTGGGTTCGATCCCAAGGTCGGTGGCGGCTTCGGGGTGAGTTTCTCGGAGTTGACCGTCAAGGGTGATGTGCCGGGGATCAGCGCCGAGGAATTTGAGGAGGCGGTGCAGCAGGCGTCGGAGGGCTGCCCGATCTCGCAGGCGTTGAAGAATAACGTGGAGATTACGGCTCGGGCGGAGTTGGTGTAGGGCGGCCCTCAGCCCCCGCTTCCACTTCCTGTGCTCGCGGCCACTGCCCTCACCCCAACCCCTCTTCCATCGCAATGGGAGAGGGGCATTCGTCGCCGAACAGGGGTGCTTCCAGGCGTTACCTCCCTCTGTCAACCCGTGCCAAAGGAGAGAGAGGATGCGGGCCCGGTGTGGGCGTCTGCTCCATCCTCAGGTTGGCAATTCGGGCAGAACGAGGTCCCGCGACCGCCGACGACCGTGCGTTCGAGTGGCGTGCCGCAAACAGGGCACGGTCCTTTGCCGCCTCGGCCGTAGACGCTGAGCCGGTCGCCAAAGCGACCGGGGTTGCCCTCCGCGTCTTCGAACGAGGAGAATGTCGTGCCCTTGCCGTCGACGGCGGCGCGGAGGACACCGCGGATGTCGCGGTGGATGCGGCGGACCTCCTCAGGTGTGAGCGTGTTGGCGCGCCGCTCTGGGTGGATACCGGCGCGAAAGAGCGATTCGTCGACGTAGATGTTGCCGAGGCCGCCGATCAGCCCCTGGTCGAGCAGGACGGCCTTGATCTTGCCGGGACGGCGCCGCAAACGCTCCTCCAGCCACTCCGCGGTGAATTCCTGCTCCAGAGGTTCGCGCCCGAGTCGTTGCTCGAGCTGTGCCAGTTGGTCGTCCTGAAGGTGGGTCACGCGGCCGAACTTGCGTTGGTCGGAGAAGCGCAGATCGAGATCATTGTCGAGCTCGATTGCCAGGCGCTCGAAGCGAAGTGGCGGTTTATCGCGCTTGACAGTGCTCAGGCGACCGGTCATGCGCAGGTGGACGACGATCGCGGTTCCGTCGTCCAGTTCGACGATCAGGTACTTGGCTCGCCGCCGAATACGAGTGACCTCTCGTCCCTGGATTCGGGCAAGTACGTCCTCGACGCGATCGCCAGCGAGGACACCGGGGAAGTCGGCGAGCCGCAAGGCATGGATGCGCCGACCGACGATTTTGCCGATCAGGGAGCGGCGGACGGTTTCGACCTCGGGGAGTTCTGGCATACTCGGATGACGATCGGGATTCCTGAGCGCGACGATCGAACGTCTCGGGAGCGTACCACGGCGGCGATGGGCGGGAATCTGGAGTAGTAGATCGGATGGTTGACCCGCAGACGAGCGATTGCATCTTCTGCCGCATTGTCGCGGGGCGAGCTCGGGACAGAGTTTGTTGCGGAGAGCGAGCACAACGTCGCATTTCGCGATCTACATCCCCAGGCGCCGGTGCATGTTCTCGTCGTGCCGAAGCGTCATTTCTCCTCGTTGCGCGACGTTGGACCAGAGGATCATCCCATCACCGCCGATGCGTTGGCGTTGGCGGCACGGGTGGCGGGGGAGCACGGTTTGTACGACGGCGGATATCGGGTGATCACCAACGATGGGCCGGATGCCGGACAGACCGTGTGGCATCTGCACTTCCACGTTCTGGGGGGAACCAAACTCCAGGCCGGACTCGGTTGAATCCATCGCTTCACTGGCGATCCCTGTAGAGGAACCCAACATGGCTGAACCAACCGTCCGTCAGCGCCTGGAAGAGGATCTCAAGTCGGCGATGCGTGCGGGAGACGCGGTCTCCCGGGACGCGATCCGCTACATCCTCGCGGCCATCAAGAACGCGGAGATCGATGCCCGCGGATCCGCTGAGCCGGCAGATCCCGTAGCCACCCTGCGCCGGCTGGGAAAGCAGCTCAATGATTCGATCGAGCAGTACGAGGCGGCAGGGCGGCAGGATCTGGCCGATCACGAACGGGCTCAACTGGAGGTGTTGCGCCGGTACCTTCCGACCGAGCTATCCGACGAGGAGCTGAATTCGCTGGTGGCGGAGGCGATTGCCGAGACCGGGGCGTCCGGGCCAAAGGACATGGGCCGTGTGATGCCGGTGGCCATGCAGCGGACGGCAGGCCGCGCCGATGGGCGCCGGATCAGCGCCGCCGTGAGAACCGCGCTCGGCTCATAGCCGTGAGCGAATCGTACGCGGAGCCGCTTGCGTTGACATTTTCGCTCGTAATCGAGGCTGAGGCTTCGCCGGACGCGGTGGGCGACGAGCTCCAAGACCTTTCGCGGCAGGTGCTCGAGGCCGAAGGCGCTGGTGGATGCTGGGATGTGACGGTCGCGCTCGTCGATGACGAGCGGCTGCAGGCGCTGCACCGCGACTTCATGGGGATCGATGCCCCAACGGACATCATGACGTTTCCCGCGGACGAAGCAGACGGGCCGTGCCGAGGTGGCGAGTTGGTCATCTCGGTCGATCACGCCCGGACCCAGGCGGGCGCCTGGGGACAGTCTCCCGCGGAGGAGATCGGATTTCTGGTCGTCCACGGATTGCTGCACCTGCTGGGCTGGAGGGACGATTCCGACGACGAGCGGGAGCGGATGCTGGCGCGGCAGCAGGCGCTGTTCGATCGCCGGCGCGGGGCTGATTGATGCAAACGAGGTCGGAGCGCTATCTGGACGCCAACGCGCGGCGCAGGACGTCCGCGGCGTTGAGGGCGGCGCGGCGCTGGATCTCCCCATACGCGGCGCGAATGGGAAAGGATTCCTCGGCGGGAAAGGGGTCGGAAACTGCCGCCACGATCGAGCCTTCGTAAAGACCCAGTGTCACCGGCTCCACGGTCGCCGAAACGCCCACGCCTATGTCGCTGCCGAACTCAGCCCGAGCAAAGTTTGGCCAATTCGTTCGCCGGCTTTCGTGGACCATCGGCACCGATCACCGTCGTGCCCCGGACGATCTCGGCCGGCAGCCGGCTCGGAAAGCAGGAGCGACCCGAAGCGGCCGCCAGTGTCCGACTCGGCCACGGCAACCGACAAGCCCGCGTCCACGCAGCGTGTCCAGGAGGACCTCCGGCAGGGATCGGTCGTCTTCCGTGTAGACGTGAAGACCCAGGCGCTTCCGCACTTCGGCGACCGTTTCGACCAGCTCCGCCTCGGCTTCCTCCGGATCGTCCGCCGAGGCGGTGACGCGCACGTGGACGCCGTCGTCCTTGGCGTAGGTGCCGACGTAGGGATGTGGCCGTTGGGTCAGCTCGTCCAGCAGCTGGGAGACGGCCGATTCGCCGATGCCGAGGGTGCGCAGATTGGCGGAGCGGTAGACGCGGCCAGTCAGGCGAGAGGAGATGCGAGGCAGCGCCTGTTCTCGCCACATGCGGAACATTTCGCGCGGGACGCCGGGCATAGCGACGACCATCGCGTCGCCGACGCGGGCCAGCCAGCCCGGTGCGGTGCCGACGGGGTTCGGCAGTACGTCGGCCGAGGGGATGACCCAGGCCTGCTTTGCGTTGCGCTCCGGCATCTCCAGGCCGCGTTGGGCGAAGAAGGCGCGGATGCCGGCGACGATCTCCTCGTCGACGATAGGCGTTTCGCCGGTCAGGGCGGCAGATGGCTTCGCGGGTGAGGTCGTCGTCGGTCGGGCCGATGCCGCCGGTGCAGACGACGAGGTCGGCTTCGGACGACGGCCAGTTCGCAGGACGCGGGTCAGGCGCTCCAGGTCGTCGCCGACCTGGACGACGTGGAGCAATTCGATGCCTTTGGCGGCGAGTTCCTGGGCGAGGAAGGTGGCGTTGGTGTCGGTGAGGTGGCCGCCGATGAGCTCGCTGCCGATGGAGAGTACGTAGGCGCGCATGCATCCTGTTCCCGAAGCACTCCCGCGAGGGGTGCCGCATGTCTGGCCAGTGGGTCGGCGACCGGTCTGCCACCCTGTGCAAAATACGATCCGCGATGCCTCGATGCTGGATTATGCCAGCAACCAGACGCCGGTGCCCTCGGAACTTGGCGATTCCGCGCTAGGGTGCGTCGACTGGCCGGGATCCCGTCGCCGTGGAGCCCAGCAGTTTCCCCTGCTCGGCCTTCAGGCGCGCGAAGCGTGTGGTGGCGTAGTCGGCCAGATTCTTGACCGGGGAAGTTGACGAGCGAGAGGTTGTCCTCCCGGCGGAGGGAGACTTCGCCGGTTTCCCATTCCTTGATGATGGCCCGATAGCCGGGACGTGGGCGCACACGGCGAGCAAACAGGGCGGCATCTCGTGTTCTTCGATGAGGTCGGCGCGCTCGATACGAGCTGCGTGATGCGTTCGTTGACGGGCATGAAGACCGTGGTCATCCAGAGCCGCCAGATCAGGACATCTTCCCGTGTCGGCGGCGGGTCGGGACGCCAGAACGATCCGCTTCCCGGCCGGTATCGTCGCCGGAACGCAGTCCACGACTCTTCGCTCGATTGGGTGAGGGCCAGCAGTGGGCCATAGAACTCGCTGAGCTGGCGGTTGAGCCGGTTCAGGCGGTCGTTGCGCTGCGCGAGCCGGAGGTCGCTGGCGTGCTTGACGAAGTAGCCGATCGCGGCAACCAGCACGCCGACGAGCGTGACTACTTCGATCCCGGTCACTGCCCCTCCCAACGGCTAGATCGTTGCATCGGCGCGGAGTTTGGGAGAGCCGTCCGGTATTCCACGTTCATCGGCAGGTGTAATCAGGATCGCGGTGTCACCGCGTCGATTGCGCTGGTACCCTCGGAGGGAATCGAACCCCCAGCCTTCTGGTTCGAAGCCAGACGCTCTATCCGTTGAGCTACGAGGGCAGGGCCGGGGATGACTCCGCCAGCGTTGGGAAGTATACCAGCCACGGCGCCGTGCCTTTGACGGAGGCGACAAACGCGCGTAGCGTTCGGGCGGAGGTTCTGCGATGACGTTGGACTCTTTGCGCGTTTCCCGACACCGACCCGAATGCGTGGCGGATCGCGGCTGCCGGGGTTGGTGGCCGCGGCGGCGATCGTCGGCATCGCCATCGTTGTTGGCGGGGCGGCGGCGCGCGCGCTGAATCCGATCGGCGCCGTGCTGTGGGTGGCGTCCGGGGTGTTTCTGGCGGTGACACTGCCTGCGGCGCAACGCCGGGCGGGGGATGGGTGGCGGCGCTGGCAGGTGCGATTCGTGCTGGGGGCGGTGGTGCGGCCGGCGGGGAGTTGTCGAGGCGATCGTTCGCTTTTGCGCGTGGCGGGCGCGATTGTGGTCGTTGGTCGCCGGCGATCGCAGCGGGGGTTGGGCGCTGCTGGTACCGGCGATCTATCTGCCCGGTCCACCTGGTCATCGGGATCGGGCGGGCGATGCTGGCGAATGGCGGGGTGCGCACCGAGCCGCCGCCGACCGCCGCGGTGGTTCCGCTCGCGATGCTCCTGGCGGCGACGGTGGCGGAATGGTCGCGGCGTCGCTGCTGCGGCGTCGGCGTTAGGCGAGGCTCTACTCCCGGCCGCGCAGGGCGCGCTCGACATCGCGGCGGGATTGGCGGTCGGCTTCCGCGGTGCGCTTGTCGTAGAGCTTCTTGCCGCGGGCGACGCCGATGTCGATCTTGGCCCGGCCCTGTTTCAGGTGCAGCCGCAACGGCACGAGGGTGAGTCCCTTCTGCTCGATCGAGGCGCGCAGGCGGTCGAGCTCGCGGCGATGGACGAGGAGCTTGCGGGGGCGGTCCGGTTCGTGGTTGGCGCGGTTGCCGTGGGTGTAGGGGGCGATGTTGGAGCCGATCAGCCACAGCTCGCCGTTGTCGACGCGGGCGTAGGCCTCCGAGATGGTGGCCTTGCCATCGCGGATCGATTTGATCTCGGTGCCGGTGAGGACGATGCCGGCCTCGACCGACTCGAGGATGTGATAATCGTGGAAGGCGCGGCGATTGCTGGTGACCACCCGGTCACCGCGGCGTTGAGCGGCGTCGGTTTTCTGGGGCGCGGTCTTCGTGGCCATGGCGGGACTATAGGAACCGGCCGGACAGGCGTCAAACGGGCATGACTGGTTCGTGCCGCGGTTCGTCATGTATCGAGGAACAGGATCGGAGCGCCCGATGACGGCCGCCGGGATAGACGGCGTGAAGCGACCCGTATGCGGAGCTGCCCGGAGCTGTACGATCTCGAGCACGCCGGGTTCGACGACGACATCGAGCTGTACCTGCGGCTGGCGGAGGTCGTTGGCGATCCGATTCTGGAGCTTGGCTGCGGCACCGGGCGGGTATTGGCGCCCCTGGCGAAAGCCGGGTTTCGCGTTACCGGGATCGATGTCTCGCGGCCGATGCTGGACTCGCGCCGAGGAGCGGCTGGCTGCGGCCGGGTTCGCGCGATCGCGTCAGGTTGCTTCACGCCGCCGATGACCGAGGCGGATCGCGCGCCCGGCGGGCCGTTCGGGCTGGTGCATCCTCTCGCTTGAACGGCCTGATGCATCTGCCGACGCAGGCCGAGCAGCGGGCGGCGCTGACGGCGTCACGGAGGGCGCTCGACCCGCGGGGGATGCTGGTCATCGATACGCTAATCCCGATCCGGCGCTGCTCGCGACGTTCGACGGTCGGGTTCAGCACGAGGGGAGCTGGAGCGGCCGGACGGAACCCGCGTCGATCGCTTCGCGGCGCGGACGCACGCGTCTGGCCGAGCAGCGCATCGATACGGAACTCTGGTACGACCTGACCGGGCCGATGGTCTGGTCCGCCGCGTGCGCACCCGGTTTCCGATGCGCTACGTCTCTCCTGCCGAGCTCGAGTTGATGCTCGAACTGGCCGGCTTCGTCGAGTGGAAGCGGTACGGCTCCTACGAGCTCGATCCCTTCGAGGACGGCAGCGACCGGCTGATCGTCACGGCCGAGGTCACGCCGAGCTGAGGCGCCGGATCGTTCAGATGCGGGCGGCCCGGTTCTGCAGCAGGAGATCGGCCAGGACGATGGCCAGCATCGCCTCGGCTACCGGCACGGCGCGGGGGACGACGGAGGGGTCGTGGCGGCCCTCGACCAGGATCGTGCGCGGCGCGAAATTGGTGTCGACGGTCTCCTGCTCGCGGGCCACGGACGAGGTCGGCTTGATGGCGACGCGGACGATGATGTCCTCGCCGGAGGAGATGCCGCCGAGCGTGCCGCCGGCTTTGTTGCTGCGGGTGCGGACGCGGCCGTTTTCGGCGTAGAACCAGTCGTTGTTTTCGGAGCCGCGGGAGCGGGCGGCGGCGAAGCCCTCGCCGATCTCCACACCTTTGGTGGCGGGGATGGAGAGCATCGCCTGGGCGATGAGCGCATCCAGCCGGTCGAACGTCGGCTCGCCGAGCCCGGGTGGGACATTCGTGGCTCGGACCTCGACCACGCCGCCGAGGCTGTCGTGCGTCTCCTTGACGGCCAGGATCGCGTCGGTCATGGCCGCTGCCGCGACGGGGTCGGCGCAACGGACGAGGTTGCGCTCGATCTCGTCCCGATCGAACGTCTCCATGACGATGCCGCCGATCTCGCGGGTGAACCCGTAGATCTCCACGCCGACGGAGTCGAGGATCTTGCGCGCAATCGCGCCGGCCGCGACGCGGCCCCACGTTTCCCGGGCCGAAGAGCGGCCGCCGCCGCGGTGGTCCCGGTGGCCGTATTTCGCCCAGTAGGTGTAGTCGGCGTGGCCGGGCCGGAAGACATCGCGCAGATTCTCGTACTTGGAGGAATCGACGTCCCGGTTGTAGGTGATCATGGAGATGGGAGCGCCGGTGGTCGTGTCTTCGAAGACGCCGGAGAGGATTTCGGCGCGGTCCTTCTCCCCGCGCGGAGAGGTGACTTTGCTCTGGCCGACGCGGCGCCGGTCGAGCTGAAGCTGAATGTCCGCTTCGGTGAGGTGGATACCGGCAGGGGTCCCTTCAACGACCACGCCGAGAGCGGGGCCGTGCGATTCGCCCCAGGTCGTGAGACGAAAGATTCTTGCCGAAGCTGCTGCCCATACCCGTGGCAAGTCCCCTCTGATACCGACGTCACCGCAGCCTGGTGGTTCGATGTGGCGGTGGCCCGCGTCAAGCGGATCCCGGCCCCGCGCGCCTCGTTCCGGGTTGGTCCAGCGGCCGAACAAGCGATAGTCGTGGTCGAAGGTGCGGCGAAACCCGAAGCGCTCATAGAGCGTCTGGGAGCGCCAGTTCGTACGTTGCGTGCTGAGTCCGATTCGCCGCGCACCGCGCCGCCGCATGGCATCGACGGCAAGCCCGAGCGCTTCGAGTCCGAACCCATGGCCCTGTCGTTCGGGAGCAACGGCGATCCGGTCGAGGTGTCCCCAACCCGTGAAAAGTGTCGACGCCCGTCATAGGCGACTGGCTCGCCGCCGACTTCGATGAGGGCAACTTCGACCCCTGGTGTGCGGAGGTAGACATCGAACTCCGAGCGGCTGTTCCGCCATAGCCAGGGAAACGCCGCCCGGTCGATTGCTGCCACGACCTCGATCAATGCCATGCTCGTCGTGGGTCATGAACGCCGACGTAGCGCACCGATGGCCGCGGTCGCCAAGACTCGCGCGGAGCTGGCATTTCGTAGGTGATGACCTCTTCCAGAAGCTCCATGCCGGCGCGCTCATACACCGGTGGGGGACCGCTGCGATTCGAGCTCGATCGCGAGGAGCAGGTCGTCGCCGTGAGCTGGCGCACCGCTCGAACGCCGCCCGCAACAGCGATTCGGCGTGGCGCACCGCGACGAGCTCGTTCACACAGGCGATCTCGGGCCTATTCCGCCACGGGCCGACGACGGCGAATTCGAGCGTCGCGGGGGCCCACACCGACCGGCCAGGGTAGCGCTCGATTTCCCTGCGCAGGGCCTGTGCTCCGCGCAGCCCCGGCAGGCGCAGCATGGGGATGTCGTCCGGTTCGAGGGTCTGGATCGAGAGCTGCGGGGCGCGAGTCTGTCGCGCTGGCGCAAGGGTTGCGGCCATCTATCGTTCCATCCAGCCTGTCTCGAGATAGAGCAGACCGAGCGGGGTAATCTCGAGTCCCTTCACCCACGGTTTCATGAGCGTGTAGCGGACATCGTGCGCGAGCGGCAGCAGCGCGTTGTCCGCCACCAGCACCGCCTCGGCTTCGGCGTAGAGTTCGGCGCGCGCGTCGACGTCGAAGGTGGCGGCGGCTTCAGCCAGCAAGGCGTCGAACTGCGGATTGGAATATTGCGAATAATTGTCTGGCGATCCGGTGGCGAACAGATTCCAGAGGAACGTTTCCGGATCGGGGAAGTCGGCGACCCAGGTCAGCTCGTAGGCCGGGAATGACTTCCGCGCCAACCCCTGGTTGAACTGGGGCCAGTGCACATCGAGCACTTCGACGGTCAGTCCCAGCTCGCGTTCGAGCACGTCCCGCAACGCTTCGGAACCGAACGGGCTGGCGCCGTAGATGCGGATTGGCGGCACATTCTCGGCGCTGCCGTACGACGAGCGCTCGATGGCTGCGCGGGCTGCTTCGAGGTCTTGCTCGGGAGCTACATCTGGCCAGTCATGACCTAATGTTCCCGGGGGAGTCAGGCCGTGTGCCGTCTCCTGCCGGCCGCTCATCAAGATCTCGGAGATCTTCCAGCGCGGAAACGCCAACTGCACGGCGCGACGGATCTCCGGGTCGTCCATCGGCGGCACATCGGTGCGGAACGCAATGTACGTGGTCGACAGGATGGGGGAAACGTCGAGCTCTGCCAGCAGTGGACTTTCCGGGTCGGAGACCCGATCGATAGCCGGAATCGGTACGGTGGCGACATCGATCTCGTCGGCCTGATAGAGGTTGAAGGGGTTTGCCGCGCTGGGCCCGAGGCGGAAGGTGACCCGGCGCAGATCGGGCTCGCCGCCGACATAGTTCTTGTTGGCGGCCAGTCGCAGCTCCTGCTCAGGTTCCCAGCTCTCGACCACGAATGGGCCGGAGGCATTGGGAGTCGCGCCACCATTCGCCGCCCTGGGTTACATCTTCCGCATCGACGACCGCCGCGGGCGCCGACGCCAGTTTCATCAGAAATGTTGCCCGGGGCACCTCGAGTTGAATGCGCACCGTGCGCTCGTCGAGGGCCGTGGCCCCGGCGAGCTCGTCCGTTTCGCCGCGGATAAGGGCCCCGGCGCCCGCGATATCCGCCAGGTACGATGGCCCGGCCAATGCCGCGCCGGCCTGTTCGGCGGTCGTCGGGGACAGCGCGCGCGTGAGGGAGTAGACGACGTCCTGGGCGGTGATGGGCGAGCCGTCGGCGAAGCGCGCGTTCTCGTGGAGCTGGAAGGTGTAGGTCAAACCGTCGGCGCTGATCTCGATGCGCTGGGCGAGCTCCGGAACGGGTTCCAGGTCTTCGTCGAAGCGGGTGAGCCCCCGAAATACCTGCCGAGTCATGAACGCCGAGTTCACGTCTCTGGCCACGGCCGGGTCCAGGGGAACCGGGTCGATGATCGTCCCGGCCAAGCGCAGATCTTGCCGGCCGGTGGGATCCGAGACGCGCGTCCGTTCCTCCGCCTCGATGACCACCACGTCGCCCGCGGGCGGGGTTGCCGAGGCCTCCTGAGCATGGGCCGAGAGCTGCCCCAGCACGGGAAGGATCGAGCCAAGAACCATGGTGAGCGCCAGGGTGACGAGCGGAGCAACGCCGCGGGAACCCCGGAAAAGTTTCGTATTCATAGGGGCGATGATAGTGCGCGGGGGGCGGCCGGAACAAACGTGACGGGCGCCGCGGAGAACCGGCGACCGTCCCGAAGGGACAGAGCTTGACAGGATTCCGGCGCCGGACCACTCTTGGCCTCGCGATTCGGTCGTGAAAGCGAGATCCTGGTGCCCGAGTCAATGCCGCTTTTCCCGCTGGAGACGGTGCTCTTTCCTGGGATGGTTCTGCCGCTGCACATCTTCGAGCCGCGATACCGCAAGATGTTCGCCCATCGTTCGGAAAGCGATCCGATCTTCGGGGTCGTGCTGACGCGATCCGGCCGAGAAGTCGGGGAGCAACCGGAGATTTTCGGGGTGGGGACGGGCGCGACACTGCTTTCAGCGATCAGGCACGAGGATGGCCGCGTCGATCTCGCCGTGCGTGGCGGCAAGCGGTTTCGCGTGCTGAATGGGCATTGGGACGAAGGCTATCTCACCGCCAGAGTC
The DNA here is from genome assembly GCA_963762985.1 of uncultured Chloroflexia bacterium. Lineage (GTDB taxonomy): Bacteria > Chloroflexota > Chloroflexia > Thermomicrobiales > UBA6265 > JACCXM01. The sequence continues at coordinate 323,391 of CAVXMK010000010.1, read as the reverse complement.
GAGTGGTTCCCGGACGAAGGGGCCGAAGCGTCGAGCGCCGAGGCGAGACGGCTCGCGGCGCACGTTCAGGTCGCATTCGGCGCGTATCTCGATGCCATGGAACGGACGGCCGATCTGCGGATTGAGCGGGCGCAGATCGGCGGTGCGCCCGCCAGCGTAGCCTATACGGTCTGCTCGGCGATGCCGCTCGCAGCGGCGGAACGCCAGCGTTTGCTGGAGGCTACGCCGCCCCTGCAACTCCTTGAAGAGGTGTTGGAGATCCTGAGCCGAGAACGGGCGCTCCTGCTCGCCACGGGGATCGGCGGCGCGGCGAACAGCCGCCCTGGCCGATTCTTCTCGGCAAACTGACGCTCATCTGCGGGATCGGGAGGACAGATAGGCCAAGACGCGGTCGACGACACCAACCGGATCGAGATCCGTCGTGTCGATCGCCAGGTCCGCCGCCTCGGAGGCGTCCCGCAACCGCTGCACCTGGATATCGTGCAGCCATTCGGGCCAATCGCTGCCACGGCTGGCCCATACGGCGGAGATATCGACTTCCAGGGCGATGAGGATGTCCGGGTGGGATGTTGCCAGAGCGAGGCGATGGCGCTGTGTTCCTGGCCTGATACGTGTGCGTCGTACCCGCGCACTTGCAGGGTCTCGACGAGGGTGCTCTTGCCGGCCGCGCAGGGGCCAACGACGACGATCTTTGTCGACTCTTCCGCCTTTGGCCGGCCAGGAAGGCTGCCGGCCGCTCCGCGCTCGTTCATCGGGCTGGGCCTTCAGGGAAGCGGCATCTCGGCGCGCATCCGGCGCACCAGTGTCGTTTCCCGGTGTTCCGGGAGGGTCAGCGCGACCACGCTCATATCGTCGGACGGCTTTCCCTTGTCGTGGGCAACGGCTGTCGTCGAGTACGAGGTCGGCGATTGCGGCCGCCGAAGCTCCTCGATCTGCCGACGCGGCGACGGTTTCGAGATCGAACGCGGACTATTCCGCCGAGCGTGCCCGCGTTGGCAACGCCGTCGCTGATCAGGATAACGCGTAGACCGGCCGCCATGGGGTATTCGGCCGCCCAGGGGCGCGTGCGGGGGTGAAGTCCGAGCGGCCGCTCGCCGCCGACGATGACCTCGGTTTCGGCACCGGTTTGTACAAGACAGACCGTATCGCCGTTGCGGGTAATGACGACTGTGCCCGATTTCAGGTCGACCGAGAGGATATCGAGGGTCGCCGAGACCTGGCCATGCCGCATGGCGAAGAGAAAATCGTTCGCGGCTCGGGCCGCCGCGCCATCGCGGACTCCTTCCTTGAGCAAGGCCGCGACCTTGGCGGTCACGAGCAGACTGAGCGACTTCGCGGCGCGGCCAGAGCCTTGCCCGTCGGCCATGATCACCGACATGCCCCCACCGGGACGTTCGACGATCTCGACCGTGTCGCCACTTTCGCGCGAGGCGTATTTGTTCGTCTTGGCGATGGCCATGTCGATGGTCAATGGCATGGGCGGCTCTTTGGCTTCGCCCACGTCTCGATCCGCTTCATTCCATTTCGTTCTCCGACGGAGCAATCGCGTCGTTGTCGATCAATCTCGTACCGCCCACATCGGCCGCGATCACCACCCGGGCGCCAGGTCGCACCTCCGTCAGCGGCTCCAGCGAGTCACCGTCGACCACTGCCACGTAGTCGACGCTGATACTCGGGACGTCCAGTTCTGCCAGCGCGATGTGCTGCAGCTTCCGGGCGTTCATTTCACCCTCCCCCACCGCTTCCTGCACGCGCGCGATGGCCCTGGGGATAGCGAGGGCACGACCGTACTCAATTTGCGAGAGTTGCGCGTTGCGGGAGGATAACGCAAGTCCATTTTCATCGCGGATGGTCGGGCAACCCACGATCTCTCCCGGCAACGCCAGGTCGCGGTGAAACCGCCGCACCACCTGGAGTTGCTGGTAATCCTTCTCGCCGAAATAGGCGCGGGCCGGTTGCACCACATTGAGCAGGATCGTCACCACGGTCGCCACGCCGCGAAAATGGCCTGGCCGGGATGCGCCCTCCCAGCGTTCGGTGAGGGCACCGACCACGACCGTTGTCTCGTAGCCGGGTGGGTAGATCTCCGCCACGCCCGGAGCAAAGACGAGGTTAGCCCCGGCGGCCGCGGCCGCCGCCGCGTCGCGCCGGGGATCCCGTGGGTAGCGGTCGAGATCGCCGCGATTCGTAAACTGGATTGGGTTGACGAACACGCTGACGACGGTCAGCGGATTCTCGCTTGCCGACCGAGCAATGAGGGAGTGGTGGCCAGCGTGCAAGGCGCCCATGGTCGGGACGAGTCCCGGCCGCGTTGTCCCCAGCGCGCGACGGAGGTCTTCCCGCGTGGTGACGATCTCGACCGTCATGCCTCGTCTCTGGGCGCCAGGAGTTGGGCGAGCACCTCGGGGGACATGCCGTACGAGTGCTCAGCGTCAGGAAACGCGCCCGCTTGCACCTCGCTGGCGTAGGTGGCGAACGCCTGTCGGATGTCGTCGCCAACCTCCGCGTAGATTTTGGCGAAGCGGCCGATGATTCGCTCCTGAAGCCCCAGCATGTCGTGGGCGACGAGCACCTGGCCGTCGCAGTCCGGTCCGGCTCCAATACCGATGGTCGGCACCGGCACGCTTTCGGTGATCATCGCGCCAAGTTCGGCCGGGATTACCTCGACGACCATCGCGTACGCGCCCGCCTCGGAGACGGCCCGGGCGTCGGCGAGGATCTTGCGCGCCGTCGTCACGTCGCGGCCCTGTACCTTGAACCCGCCCAACGCGCCCGCCGACTGTGGCGTCAGTCCGATGTGCCCCATTACCGGGATGCCAGCGCGGACCAGCGCGGCGATACGGCCGGCTACCTCCTGCCCTCCTTCCAGCTTCACTGAATCGGCGCCGCCTTCCTGCAGGAGCCGTCCAGCGTTTTCGACCGTGCGGGCGTCGTCGAGGTGGTAGGTGAGGAACGGCAAGTCCGCAACGACGTGCGTCCGGGGCGCCCCGCGGCGTACGGCTCGACTGTGGTAGATGACGTCGTCGAGGGTGACCGGCACGGTTGAATCATGGCCCTGCACGACCATGCCAAGCGAGTCGCCAACGAGGATGATTTCGATCTCCGCGTCCTCGGCGAGGCGTGCGAAAGGGTAATCGTAGAGCGACACCATCGTTACCTTCGCGCCGCTTTTGCGCCCCCGGATATCGTGCGCGGTCAGTTTGCTTCGTTCCGTGTTGTCTTTGGGTCCGTTAGACATTGTTCCCAGTCGCCTTCGCCATCTTTCGCTCCTTCGCCCGAATCAATGCCGCCACCACCCGAATTACCGGCGTGTCGACGCCGGTCTCTTCGCCCGCGGTCAGGATTGCGCCGTGGATGGCCTCGACCTCCGTACGGCGCCCGGCCTCGATATCTTGCAGCATGGAGGAACGGTTGTCTGCCGTCGCGGTGGCGGTATCCACTATGGCCCTGCGCATGCCGTTCAGCTCGATGCCTTTCGCGCGGGCAACGCTCACCACTTCCTCCGCGATCTGCTCCGCGCTGTCGAGTAGGTCGGGATCGCTGGCGATGGCGCCGTTGGGAAAGCCGCCCAGGGCCGTGAGACCGTTGATCGCGGCGTTCACGGCGACTTTATGCCAGATCGCGTGCTTGATGTCGGGTGTCGACGCCGTCGGCCACCCGGCAGCGCTCAGGAGCTGCGCAAGTTCCGACGCCGCCGAGGCGTCATTCTTGTCCATGAACCCGATGAGGGTCGGACCCTCCCCGGCGTGGACGACCTCTCCCGGCCCGACGCGGGTTGCGGCTTGGGACGTCGTGCCGGGCAGGACACGCGCCTGCCTGCCGAGCAGGCCGCGAATGAGCGCGGCGTTGCCCAGTCCGTTCTGCAAGGTAAGGACGAGAGGATCCGACTCGATTTGAGGAGCGATCGCTTTCATGGCGGCGACCGTATCCACCGACTTGACGAGAACGATGATCGCATCCGCGCCGGCGACGGCCGCGGGATCGTCGGTCGCCTGGTTGTCTACCAGTCGGCTCTCGCCCTCCCTGGACGTCAGGCGCAGTCCGCGGTCGCGCAAGGCATCGAGATGTGGGGATGGTCTGCCGAGCAGGACAATATCGTGTCCAGCATCGGCGAGCGTGGCGCCCAGAACACTGCCAAGCGCGCCTGGTCCAACAATTACGAAACGCATGGGGAGCTCACGGCCATCACCGGAGTGATCCTTGCACGGAGGAGCGAACTCCACCGGTGCCAAACGAGGTGAGCGCCTGCGGGATCGTCTGCTGGATCTCTACAGAGGATCGGGTAGCGGGGCTGGTGCATGTCCAGGAAACGGTGTCCGGTCGAAACGCAGCAATGCCTCAGCCACGAGGGCAGGGTCGCGGGTCAGCTCGAAAACCGCGTCAGCGACGCGGCGACGGGCGCCCTGGAGGTTGGCATAGGTCTGGTTGCCGGCCAACTCCCGGGTGCGGCCTGATTCCCGGAATGTGCCCCAGAGCACGAGCCACCCGCGTTCGACCGGGGCGACCTCGACGAAGCGGCTGAAGTCTTTCCATGCAAACGGGGACACGGCGGTGACTTCGGCCAGGCGGGTTGCCTGTGAGGACTCGGACATAGGGTTACTGGGTCTTGCGCGGATCGAGCGCGTCGCGCAGGCCGTCGCCAATGTAATTGATCGAGAGGACGGTGAGGAAGATCATCATGCCGGGGAACAGCGCCTCGTGCGGCGCGAACTCGAGGCGGTCCTTGGCTTCCAACAGCATGCTTCCCCAGGTCGGCACGTCGGACGGGAACCCGAGACCGAGGAAAGAAAGCGCCGACTCGGTGATGATGGCGGCGCCGACCCCGAGCGTCGCCGCGACGATTATGGGGCTCATCACGTTCGGCAGGATGTGCCGGAAGATGCGGGAGGCTCTCGAGGCGCCCATCGCCTCTGCGGCTTCGACGAACTCCTTCTCCTTGGTCGACAGAAAGCTCGCGCGGACCAGACGCGAGGTGGGCATCCAACTCAGCAGTCCGATCACCATCACGATCAAGAGGAAGATGCCGATCACGCCGCTCCCGGTGCGGTCCTCGAAGAACCCGTAGAACGCGTCCCGGTACAGAAAGCTGATCACCAGCAGGAGCGGAACTTGCGGCAACGAAATGAACAGGTCGGTCAAGCGCATCAGGACTGAGTCGGAAGCGTTCCCGAAAAAACCGGCGGTCGCGCCGATGGCGGTCCCCAGCAGGATGGCGACGAGTGCGGCGATGATGCCCACGGCGAGGGAGATGCGGCCGCCCCACAAAATGCGCGCCAGGATATCCCTACCCAGCGAATCGGTCCCCATGGGGTGCTCCCATGACATGCCGGAGCCGCTGACCGAGAAATCGATCTCGTCGATCTCCTGGGGGTAGAGGGGGGAGCCGACGAACGTCGCCAGTACCATGAAGATGAACACCACCAGCCCGGCCATGGCAAGTTTGTGTTTACGGAACTGACGCCACGCGTTGCCCCAGAGCGACCGCTGCTCTCTGACCGTCAGCCCGATGGTTGCCGCCTCCGAAAGCTCCCGATCGGAGACGGTCGTTGCCATGGACGGTCCCGGAACCGTCGTGGCGAGGGAGGAACCGGGGGCCGTCTTCAGCTTGAGCTTCGCGCTCTGGGACATACCGTTCCTCCGCTTCAGCAGGTGCTCGGCGCCGACGTGACCGAACGGGGAGCGCTGCCGTCTTGCCTTATGAGGCGATGTCGAAGCGTCATGGCTCCTCTACGGTCTTCCGGCTATGAATACCTGATGCGAGGATCGAGCACCGCGTAGAGAATGTCGGCAATGACGTTGAAGAGCACGACCAGGACCGCGATGCCGAAGGTGATCGCCATGACCACCGGGACATCCTTGCTATAGATGCCGTCGATCAAGGCGCGCCCAATTCCCGGCACGCGGAAGATTTGCTCGGTAATGATGGCGCCGCCGAAGAGCTCCGGCACCTGCAAGGCCAGAACGGTGACCACGGGAATCAGGGCATTGCGCATGGCGTGCAATACGACCACGGACTTCTCGCGCAATCCCTTGGCGCGCGCGGTGCGGACATAATCCTGGTTGATCGTCTCCAGCATGGAAGCGCGCACGAAGCGCATCAGTTGGGCGGCGCTGGCTAGGCCGAGCACGGCAATCGGCATGATCGACTGCTTGAGTTGCGGCCAGAAACTGTCGACCTGGGAATCGTAGACAAAAGGTAGCCAGTCGAGATAGACGCTGAAGATCAGGATCAGCAGGAGGCCGGAAAAGAACGTCGGGATGCTGAAGCCAAGGAAGGCGAACGTTGTCGCCGCCTGGTCGAAGAGGGAGTACTGCATGATCGCCGAGAGCACGCCGATCGGTATCGCGACGAGAACGCTGAGCATGAACGCTGAACCCGAGATCATGAGCGTGGTGGGCAACCGGGACAAGACGTAGTCGCGCACGGGGATCTTGGCGGAGTACGACTGCAACCAGTCTCCCTGGACATAGGCCTTGGCCCAGCGCAGGTACTGCACGTGGATCGGGTCGTCCAGACCCATGGTTTGCCGGATTCTCTGGCGCAGCTCGGGGGGAACGTTCGGGTTGGTGGCAAATCCCGAGAGCGGGTCTCCCGGCGCGATGGCCAGAATCCCGTAAACGACCATGCTGATCGCGATCAGGGTGACGACGGAGATAATCGCCCGGCGAATGAGGTAACGTCCCAACCGGCGACCTCCTTGTCGGCCACGTTGCGAGCCGGCGGTGCTACCGCCATCGATTGCCTCACCAATCCGGTCGTTTTCGCCGGCCCACGCCTGATGCCCGAACGTGGGGAGATGAGGCGGTCTGATGGATTCGGCAGATGGTACGGCTCTGGTCTGCGAGCGTCAAGCGCATCAAAAACGGGAACTGCAGTCCGGAATGGTAAAATAAGAGGTCGTCGCGCCGTATGAATACCCTGCGTGGTGCGACGGGGAGAGGTGGCCGAGCGGTTGAAGGCAGCTGTCTTGAAAACAGCCGAGCGATGAGCTCCGTGGGTTCGAATCCCACCCTCTCCGCCCCTGAATTTACGGGGGCATCAGCAATCGATACAGAGAAGGTCGGCTGGCGCCCGCATCGCCGGGTCACGGTGAGGCGAAGGGGAAGCGGTGCGCAGATTCCATCGGCGGGCGGCAATCGCGGGCGCGGCGGGGGCCTTGCTCGCCGCGACGGCGCCTGGGCACCCGGCATTCGCCCAGTTAGAGGCGGTTTCGGCGCTTCCGCCGCGGCCGCTCGATTTTCGACCGTTCGCAGAGGCGCTGACCGCGATCACGCCGGAGGTACGCTGCCGGCTCGACGCATTGATCGCCGAGGCAACGGTCGCTGACCTCCAGGCGGATCTCGACGCTGGGCGGTACGGCGCCGTTGATCTGGCGGCCTATTACGTCGATCGCATCCGGCGGTTCGATGCCGTCCACTTGCGATCGGTCATCGAGCTTAACCCTGAGGCACTGGAGGACGCCGCTCGAAGCGACGCCGAGCGCGCGATGGGTGACGCGCCGGGACCCCTGCATGGGATTCCCGTCCTCCTCAAGGACAATATCGGCACCGGGGATCTGCTGCATACCACGGCGGGCGCGGCGGCGTTGAGCAGTGCACGCTGCGACCGTGACGCCCACCTCGTCAAGGGGCTTCGCGATGCCGGGGCCATCATCCTGGGCAAGACGAATCTTTCGGAGTGGGCGTACTGGATGTCGTATATCGCGCCGAGCGGGTTCAGCGCGGTCGGGGGCCAGGTGGTCTGTCCGTACGGGGAGGGGATCGACCCGTTCGGGTCGTCAACGGGCTCGGCGGTTGCCGCGACGATGAACCTGGCGGCCGCGACGGTCGGTACGGAAACCATGGGGTCGATCGTCTCTCCGTCGGCAAGGGCGTCGGTCGTCGGTATGCGGCCAACCCTGGGTCTGGTCAGCCAGGACCGAGTGGTGCCGATCAGCGACGAGTGCGATACCGCGGGACCGATTGGGCGCACGGTCACCGACGTGGCCGCAATCCTGACGGCGATGACCGCCTCCCTCGATCCGCGTGACCGGCACTCGGCCCGCGCGGAAGGGCTCCACGGAACTGACTTCCTGGCGGCGCTGAACCGGGACGCTCTGCGGGGAAAGCGGGTTGGAGTATTCGGCGCCGAATCCCCGGGTTTGGCATCAGACGAATGGATCATCGCTAGCTCCGGGCTGGGCGATGCGGTCGCGGCGATGGAATCGGCCGGCGCGCGCGTCGTGGCGTTGCGGCCAGCGCCGTTTGTGCTGGAAGGCCCCGGGTTCGTTCCGGAATTCAATTGGGGGCTGCGTGAGGGGGTCAACGCCTACCTCTCCGCAACCGACGCTCCAGTGCGTACCTTGGCCGATGTCATTGCCTTCAACGACGAGAATCCCGGCCGCTTCGCCCCATGGGGCCAGGATCGGTTGCGCGATTGCCTCTGGAGCCCGCTTGGCGAAACGGAGGCGCGCCAGATTGCGCGCGCCAACAGGCAGCAGGCGCGGGTCTATCTCAACGGAATCCTGGACAGTGAAGATCTGGACGTGCTGGCCGGCGTCGATTCGCTGCAATCGATGATCTACCCGTTCGCCGGGTTCCCGGCAATCGCCGTTCCAGCAGGCGTTGCGTGGGGGACACCATACGCGGTCACGTTCATTGGCCGTGCCCGCGCGGACGCGGAATTGCTGAGTATCGCCTATGCCTACGAGCAAGCTTCCGGCTTCCGGACCCCGCCTTCACGCTCGACACATGCGGACGCGTGCGGCTCGCGTGGTGCCGGCAGGCGTCCTGGAAAGCCCGCGTGGACGTGGGGGCTGGCTGAGGCGTAGAGGGGCGTGAACGAGCCGACTGAAGCCTCTCTCGTGGTAAACTTCATCACCGGGATTCCTGTCCACGCCTCGCCTTTGGGCGGCGGGAGAGCGATCCACCTGGGGAGGTGCCAGAGTGGTCGAATGGGGCCGCCTGCTAAGCGGTTGAGCGTTGTTAAAGCGTTCCGAGGGTTCGAATCCCTCCCTTCCCGCCCCAGACGGCTCGCTCAGGCGGGCCTTCGTGCGTTTGGTGTACAATTGGCGCAGACGCGCCTGTAGCTCAGGGGATAGAGCGTTGGGTTGCGGACCCAAAGGCCGCAGGTTCGAATCCTGCCAGGCGTACCAATCAATCTACCCAATTGAAAGTGCCGAGGTTCGCGTGCTGTCGGCTGGCGACCGACAAGCGCAAGTTTCTGCACTCATTCTGTACTCGGCTGGCGTCGATCTATCCTGCGAAGGACTTCTTCGGCAACAGCGGCGGCGTTTTGGCGGCGCTGCGCATTCAGTTCTGGGCGGCCGGGGTCGGTAAGGAAAAGCGCATAGTTGGCAGGGCCATCTTTTCTCGCGCCCGCTACCGTTTCGTCGGATGCAAAGCGTTGACGCAGGATGTCCAGCGCGTGAGGCAAGAGCGTCTCCTCTGGCCACGCTGCTAATCGATTGGCGATTTCAGCTGCCACGTCGGCTGGACCCCTCTTGAAGTTCTCGAGGCAGTAAACGATATCGTACGCATCCTTCGGCTCACCCCGATCCTCGAACGCCAGGAGCTTAAGCACGATGAACGGCACGAGGTTGGATACGCGGACCGTTTCGGTCACGATGCCTCTGTCGTCCAGTAGTTCGGCGGTCAGTGGAACCTCTTTGTAATCGATCATGACGAGGTGTGCCCCCGGAATTCCCAAGGTAGAAATCGATCGTTCCCCGGGAATTTTCTGGACACTTCCACCCTGGTCGATCAATGCATCGCGTAGAAGATCTACCACGACCGTTCCCGATCCAGTCGGTCTTCTCCACGAAAAGTGCTGTCGCTGCCCTACGTCATTGGTTCCTCGCTCGAATCCCAGACCTTTGAGATTTCGTTCGAGCCGCCGGTACGCGTCAACGCTCGCCAGCAGTTCGAGATCGAGCACGAGATCGACATCAGTTGTGCCAATGTGAGGAGTGATCTCCTGGTCGCCAGACTTCGGTGATATCAGGTATCGTGGAACCAGTCCTCCCGCGAGGTAGATGCCGCGTTTCCAGGGCCCAAGGCCTCGAAGCAGCGTAACGAGCGTCCGCTCGCAAAGCTCGGCGTGCCGGTCTGTATAACCACCCTGATGCTTTGGTTTCACTGTAGCGTCCTTGCTGGTTCTCAGAAACCGATTTGCTCCTGTCTCAGATGCTGAGCTTGTTCTTTTCCTCGTTGGGGCCATGCCCAAAGGTCGAGATAGAGTTGGATGTCGCTTGCGATCCAGAAATCATTGGCTCGTTGGCGAAACATGAGCGGAGTCGCCTGTTTGGTTCGGAATAGCACCACGTTTTCTCCCTCGTCAACTGGCTTGAGTTCTGCTGCGCTGGAGAAGTCAGCGAGCGGAAGTGACTCGGGCACCAGGAGGGTGAGCCGTCCGGGATCAGTGGCGTACGGGGCCACGAATTGCGCGCCTGAGGCAAGGGTGAGCGCATAATCGCTGTCGAGTCGTTCGCAGGCCTGAGCGATGGATCTCACTAAGTCTGTAGGATGCCTGGTCCAGCGGTGGAAGCGACTTTGCTGGTACTCATCCAGCCTGTGGCGCTCTGCCCACGCGTCGAGCAAGGCACCGGGTTCGATGAGTCGTCTGACTGTTTGCGGCCCCTTCCCCCGTTTCTCGACCCACAATTGCTCCTCAAGGTTGACGAGAACTTGGTGGGCCGTTGACTTGGAAACTTCGGCACTGGCTGCCAGGTCTTGTACATGCCACTGCCTCTCAGGTTGGACCAGCATAGCGTGGAGCACCTGAGTTGCATTCCCCCGGAAGATGTCGATGTGCTTTCGCCCTCCTATGCGGGGTACTGGACGGTCAGTCCAATAGAGAGCCCACGGTAGCTCAAGATAGAGGCTCCCGCCCGAGTCCCAGTAACCGATGCGATCGTCCCTTAGGATGGAGCGGCTCGACTCTGAGATTGACGGTGCAGCCACGATCGGGATGAGAGGATGAGGCCAAGTTTGATCTTGCAGAGCCGCTAGTTGCCAGGCCGCGCTCATCACGTCTCGGGGGTATCCGCTCGACTTCGCTTCGATGACCAAAGCAGCGTTCTGGCCTTTGATCTTTACTGTGAGCAAGAGGTCGAAGTGACGGTTCGCCAAGCGCACGTCATGTTTCGCGGACTCGATTTCAAGTCCTGGTAGGTTGGCGAATGCTGCTTGCAGTTCGTCGAGTAGGTCCACATTTGCTCCGTTGTTCGCCGATAATCCTATATTCGCTGCGCAGCGAATATACATCATTTATCGAATAATGCGAGCGGAGGCTGATTCATGTCACCAATCAAACGAACTTGTTGTGATGAGTCGAGGCACCGTATATATCGCAGAACCGGATTGCCTGCCAACAGCCACGCGAGTCCAGAACAGTGAATTTGATATACTTTTCAGCTGGAGAGGTGTCCGAGTGGTTGAAGGTGCCGCTCTCGAAAAGCGGTGTGGTGATGAGCCACCGTGGGTTCGAATCCCACCCTCTCCGCCACGGAAGGGTCGCATAGCCTGGCCTAGTGCGCGCGACTGGAAATCGCGTAGGCGGTAATTCCGCCTCGAGGGTTCGAATCCCTCCCCTTCCGCCGCTTCAGAACTGATTCTCCTCCACCGATGGCGACTGGGTTTCTCGGCCGCGTCCCTCATCCTTCCTGGCTCGAACGCGGCGACACCGCAAGGCCGAGGAAGACCATAACCGCCCGATTGAGCCGCAGAATGTCCTCGTCATGCAGGCGCCCGACCTTCGATCCAATCCTGGACTTCGGAACAGTGGTGATTTTGTCCACCATCAATCGGCACGGAGCGCGCAACCCATTCCGCTCATTCGGTTCTACAGGCAGTCGGGACAAGGGCGCGTCTGCTTCGTCCGTGGTGAAGGCGCAAATGGTGATCGAATCTGTTGCGTCGAAGCTGTCATCCTGAATGATGACGGGTCCGCGGGGTTAGTGTCCCGTCAAGTGTGTCAATTCGCGCGGTTCTCGCCGGCGCCGGTGGCTAGCCGGCCGCCAACGCCAGGGGGGGCGCGTCCCCCGTGCGCACCCGCGCCATCGATGCGGCGCCGCAGGAGCGCCGGCCGACTGGCCACTCGTCGTGCGGCGCGGCCGGCAGCGCCCTCACCAGCCGGATCGCCGCGGCAGGGTGCGGGAAGATGCCGCCGACGGTGGTGCGGCGGTTGACCTCCGTGTTGCGCCGCTCCAACGGGGTGGTGCTCCACATCTGGCGCCAGGGCTCGCGCGGACAGGCGAGGGAGGCCAGCACGTCGGTCTCGGGCTCGTCCAGGAGGGCGGCGAGCAAGCCCAAGCACAACAGGAGATATCAAATCCGGCCGCGGAATGGGTCTCCAGCCGGACGGCGGCCGGGAGGTGACTGCCTACTCATCGCAATCGCGGATCCAGCGCATCCCGCAGCCCATCCCCAAACAGATTGAATGCCAACACCGTAATGAGAATAGCCAGCCCGGGGAAGAACCCCAGCCACGGCGCATCGCGCAGATACTCCCGTCCCGACGTCAGCATCACGCCCCAGTCGGCGTCGGGGGGTTGGGTGCCGAGGCCGATGAAGCTGAGACCGGCGGCGTAGATGATGGCCTGGCCGATGGAGAGGGTGGAGAGGACGATAATCGGCGCCCAGGCGTTGGACAGTACGTGGCGGACCATGATGCGGCTGGTCGGCTGACCCATGGCGCGGGCGGCCTCGATGTACTCCTTCTCCTTGATGGAGAGGACCGAGCCGCGCACGATGCGGGCGAAGGCCGGGATGTAGACGATACCCACCGCGATGACGACGTTCTGGATGCCCGGACCGAGGATGGCCATGATGCCGATGGCCAGCAGCAACCACGGGAACGCCAGCATGATGTCGATCAGGCGCATTACGACCTGGTCGATGCCTCCGCCGTAGTAGCCCGAAATCAGGCCCAGTGTGACCCCGGCCAGCAGAGCCATGACGACGGGGACGATGCCGACCCCGAGGGCGACCCGGGTGCCGATCAGGATGCGGCTCAGGATGTCGCGTCCGAACTCGTCGGTGCCCAGCCAATGCTCGGCGCTGGGAGCCTCGAGCTTGATGCGGAAAGATTGGTCATTTGGATCGTAGGGGACGATGGTCGGGGCCAGGAACGCCACCACCACCAATACGGCGACCACCAGCAGACCGGCCATCGCGGCCTGGTCGCGCGCGAGGCGGCGACCGGCATCCCGCCATAGCCCCGCCGACGGTCGCAGCGCATGTTGCAGTTCCGGTGCGAGGACGGCGGCGCTGGAGACGGCGCTGGGCTGCCTCCTCGAGGCGCTGGCTCGGATGTTGGCATCGATCGCCATGCCGTGATTCCTTGCTCCTTCGGGGCGACCGAGTGAACCGCGAATCGCTCCCGGATCCAGCAGTCTGCCCTAAGCGTAGTGGATGCGTGGGTCGATGGCGGCGTAGGCTACATCGACCAGCAAATTGATCAAGACGAAGACAACGGCGACCACCAGCACCGTGCCCTGAATGGCCGGGAAATCTCGGGCGCCGATGGCGGCGACGACATACCGGCCCAGACCCGGTCGTCCAAAGACCGTTTCCGTCAGGAATGCGCCGGAGATCAGGCCGCCAAATTGCAGCCCGATCGCGGTCACAATCGGAATGAGCGCATTCTTGAGGGCGTGCCGGACGACGACCAGTCGGTCTTCCAACCCCTTGGCACGCGCTGTTCTCAGATAGTCCTGACCCAACACTTCCAGCATCGACGATCGCGTCAAGCGGGCGATGATCGCCATTGGGATGGTGGAGAGGACGATCGCCGGCAGGAGGAGGTGGTGCAGGCTGGAGCGGAGAGCCACCCCGTTGCCGGTCAGCAGGCTGTCGAGAACGTAGGTGTAGGTGATGTGGTCCAGGCTGATCCCGGTGCCGATGATGCCGCCGATGGGGAAGATGCCGAGCCGGAAACTGAGCAGGTAGATAAGGACGATCCCGGCCCAGAAGACGGGGGTGCTGATGCCGATGAGGGCCACGACCATCGTGCCAAAGTCGAGCGACGAGCCGCGATGAGTTGCCGCGATCACGCCCGCCGGGATGCCGACGACGAGGGCGATGATGAGCGCGGCGACGCTCAGCTCGATCGTCGCGCCGAAGAACTGGCGCACCTCCCCGGCCACCGGTTGGTTGGTTCTCGTCGAATCGCCGAAGTCAAGCGTGACGGCCGCTTTCAGGAAATACGCGTACTGCACCGGCAGCGGTTGATTCAGGCCGAGTTCCTCGCGGATACGCTCGACCGATTCGACGGTCCCTTTCTCGCCGGCCATGGCCAGCGCCGGGTCGCCGGGTATCGCGTGCAGCATCAGGAAGACCGCCGTCATGATCCCGATCAGGACCGGGATCGCCAGCAGCAGGCGGCGCAGGACATAGCTGGTCATGGTGAAGCGCTTCTAGTCACCGAGCAGGCGAGAAGCCCCTCTCCCATCGCAATGGGAGAGGGGTTGGGGTGAGGGCCGAACCTACGCCTTGCCCACACCGGCGAAGTAATAGATATACGTCGGCTGCAACTGGAAGTCGGTGATGTTGGCCCGCGTCACGACCTGGTGCATCTGGTAGCCCAGGAAGACCCATGGCGCATCGTCGACGATGATCTGCTCGGCCTGGTGGTAGAGCGCCTTGCGCTCTTCCATGTCCGACACCCGCACCGCCTGCTCGAACAACTCGTCAACCTCGGGATTGTCGTAGAACGAGGTGTTGCCGGCTCCCTTGCTCCAGCCGGCGAGCAGTGTGGCGAGGAAGTTGTCCGGGTCGCCGTTGTCGCCCTGCCAGCCGCCGAGTGCGCATTGGTAGAGATCGGCGCGGCGGTCGGCGCGGTACTGCGTCCACTCGGCGGTCTGGATGTCGGCATTGACGCCGACCTCCGACCAGTATTCCTGAACGGCGGTCGCCAAGCGGTCTCCGACCGGGTTGTAGCCGCGCGGGATGGTGTACGCCATGAAGGTGAAGGTCAGCGGATTGCTCTCGTCATAGCCCGCCTCGGCTAGCAGCTCGCGCGCCCGGTCGGGATCGTACGGGTACGATTGGAGGTCCGGATTGAACGCCCAGTCGACCGGGGGCAGCACGCCGCCGGCGGCGACCATGTTGCCGTTATAGAGACCTTCGGAGAGCTCTTCCTTGTTGACGGCGTAATTGAGGGCCTGGCGCACTTCCCTGGAGCCGAAGGGATCCTTCCCGACGTTGAGCTCGATCATGTTGGTGTTCAACCCGGCATCCTCGACGATGACCAGATCCGGGTTCTCGCGCGTGCGCTCGACGTCCTCGGGCACGAGCGCCCAGGCGATGTCGATCTCGCCGGCCTCCAGCGCCTGCAGCCGGGTGGAGCTTTCCGGGATCACGCGGACGATGAACTGCTCGATCCGCGGGGCGCCGCCCCAGTAGTCGGGGTTGGCCTGGAGCACCATCTGGCTGTCTCGGGTCCAGTCGTCCGGACTGGCCAGTCGGAAGGCGCCGGTGCCCGAGGGGTTGACGGCAAGGTAGTCCAGACCCTGGGCGATGGCGGCCGGGCTGGGGATGCCGGCGATCGGGATGGCGAGGTTGGCAAGCAATGGCGCGTACGGTTCGGGAAGGGTCATCGTCACCGTGTATTCGTCCGTCGCCTCGACGGTGTCGATCCAGGTGGTGATGAAGTCGGCGACGTAGACCATGCGGGTGGCATCGTACTGCGTATCCGGCGCCTCCTCGTCGATCGAGTTGTACCAGGTCACCACGGCGTCGGCATTGAATGGCTCGCCGTCGTGGAAGCTGACGCCCTGCCGCAGATTGAAGGTGTAGGTCAGCCCATCCTCCGAGATTTCCCAGGACTCGGCGAGCCCGGGCCGGATCGTGGTCGCGCCGAGATCGTAGAGCACCAGGCAGTCGTAAACGTTGGAGGCGACGATATAGCCTTCCTGGGTGTCGGTGGTGCGCGGGTCGAGTTCGTCGATGTCGGTGCCGACGCCAAAAACGATGGCGTTCGCCGCGTCCTGGCGCGCCAGTGCCGACCCGACGGGAAGGCCTCCGTGCCCGGTGAGATTGCCGAGTGCGGCGGTTCCGGCCGCCGCGCCGGTGAGCTTGAGCAGATCACGACGTGGGAGTCGGCCACGGAGCGGATCGATGCGGGACATGGATTGCATCCTCCTCATGACTGCGTTGTCATTCGCTTGCGAACCGCACGATGCGGTCAGCGTCTGTGGACGTGCCAAGGGTGCGCCGGATGCGCCAGGAAGTCAAGATGCCTCGCGAAATCAATGGCGGGTTACTCAGGATATCCCGCGGCGATCCAATCGCGAAATATTGTGACCCTGTCATCGCTCCACGGCTCGTCGCAGGGCATGGTGCCGTCTTCAATGCGCTCCAGGATCAGTGTCGCGTTGGTCTTGACGTCGTCGTAGGACCACAGGTCGAAGGCGAAATCCATCGAGGCGCGATCGTCTGCGCGAAAGAGTGGCTTGATCGTCTCGGCGAAACTCACTGCGTCTCCTGCCCCGGCATCTGGAACGATGCAGGGCGTGTATCCGTGACGGCCCGAGGAGTCTCGAAACCTGAGCGTTTGGCACGCGACTTGCTGGCCCTTCCGCGGAGAGGTCGAAATGGTCGACCTCGAGCGGAAGGAGTGTTCCATCGTGGTACATGATACCGTGCAATCTGGACGGCCGCGCTGGCTGAAAACGGTAACCGGACTTGCCTTGGGGCTCGCGCTTCTCGGCGTCACCGGGGCGCCCGGAGTCCTGGCCCAGGACGAGGGTGTCGTCGTCGGCGGCGAGGCAAGTCTCGAAGGTACTACGGCGAGCGACATTGAAGCGTTTGTTAACAGCATTCTCGCGGAAATCCTCGGCGAATCGGCCGTCGCGGATGACGATTCGGCCGTCGTGGAAGACGATGTGGCCGCCGATGAAAGCGCGAGCACCGGTGGCGACTTCAACGTCGGCGGCAGTGAGGGCGGCAGCATCACCATGGGCGGCGGCATGGGCGGAGACATTTCCATCGGCGGCGCCAGTGGCGGCACCAGCGTCTACGGCACGGAATAGGTCCGCCAGCGACGACCAGGAAGTTCGCCAAGTCCCCTCTGCCGGCGAACCGGCAGAGGGGATTCGTGCGCCACGAACAACGTGGCGGGTGCCAGGCGACGAGCCCGCGAGCAGGCGTCGTCGCCGTAGTTACGTCGTGGGCGTTGCTTCCTGGGTTGAGCGGGCGCGGATGAGTCCTTCCACATTGAGCGGCAACCACTCCCCGTAGTCCGCCTGGAGATCGGCGCGAACGGCCTCCACCATTTTCGCGGAGTTGTCGGCGAGTCCTTCGTCCTGGGCGGCTTCGACCGAGGCGATGAGATCCTCTAGGTAGGCGCGTACCTGACCGACGTTCTCCTTCGTTCCGGTGACAGGTGGGTGGCCGGCGACGAGGGTGTCAAAGTCGAGATTGTCCTCGATCCACTGCAACGATGTGATCCACTCGTCGGGATAGGCGTCGGGGAGATCCTGATAGGGGAGCGAGTCGACCGGGATGAAGTCGACGGCGAACAGGATCCGCTGCTCCGGGTGCAGGAGCACGATGCTGTTGTCGGAGTGATTGCGGCCGGTGTAGTAGAGCTCGATGGTCGTGCCGCCGAGCTCCAGCGTCAACTCGTCGTTGAACGCGATCGTTGGGACCGGGGTGTTGGCATCGCCGAGCGCGGCGATTTTCTCCACCGCGTTCTCGTGGGAAATGAACGTCGCCGTGTCGGCGAAGACACCACCGCCGGTGGCATGGTCGGCGTGATCGTGGCTGTAGATGACGTAGCGCACCGGCTGGTCGGTGACGCTGGCGATGGCCGCCGCGTAGGCATCGGCGCGGGCGGGATCGAGGCTGGCGGGATCGGTGGCGATCACGCCTTCATCGGTGACGATGAACAGCGAGACGTAGCCGCTATTGACGAAGGCGTACGTGTCGTCCGCGAACTGCTGGATTTCCTCGGATGGCGCACTCGGCGTGGCTTCTTGCGCGCCACTACTGCTTGGGGCCAGGAGCGTGGCCGTAACCAATGCAATCAGCAGTGCCAACCGCGTTACCATCGACGATTCCCCTCCCATTGAGACGTGGGCTCCGCTGAAGTGGAGCGGACCCTTCTGGCCGAGCCTGAAGTGAACCACTCACGTTCTTCGGTTAGTAACTAAACGTCGATAAGGCGCGTGCAGATTTCCGCGTGACCCATCAGACGCTCGCCGGATCGAGAGGATCCGTGCCGTTGGCAATTTCTACACCGTCGCCGACGCCGTCGCCATCGGTGTCGAAGAGGAGTGGGTCGGTGCCGGTCGCGGAACCTGGCTCGAAGCCGACCTCGGCGAAGTCGGTGAGACCGTCGCCGTCGGTGTCCGGTACGGTGGCGTTGGTGCCGATCTCCTCCTCCTGTGCATCGGAGAGCAGATCGCCATCGGTGTCGATACCGGATTCGCCTTCCGGGACGCTTGCCGGGTCGAGAGGATCGGTGCCGCTGACTGCCTCCTGATTATCGCCAAAGGTGTCTCCGTCAGTGTCATAGAGGGTCGGGTCGGTGCTCGCGGCAAGCTCGGGGCCATCGAAGAGACCGTCGCCGTCCGTGTCCGGATTTGCCGGATCGGTGCCGAGTTCGGCTTCCTGGGCGTCGGTGAGGCCGTCGGTGTCTTCGTCGGAGTTCCCTGCCTGGCCCCCGGTCGGGACGTAGATCACCGCGAGGGCGGCGTCGGGGTTGGACTCGTCGAGGACGAAGGTCCAGCCGATGTCGGCGGCGCCGACGCTGCCGCGTACTTCGGAGAGTTCGTAGCCCTCGGGAACGGCGACGCCGTCCGTCTGGAGGAAGTAGGTGCCGAAGGGCACGCCTGCGGCGGCATCGATGGCGGTCCCATCGGGGCCGATGATGGTTGCCCCGCCGGCCTCGATCGGGGTGCAGTCGGTGGCGGGATCGATCGGGGTACCGGGGCAGGCGTAGGCGGCGACCGCGATGCTTCCCTCGCCTTCGCCTTGAAGATCCTCGGGGATCACGAACCACTGGCAGGAGACGGCATCGCCCGATTCGACGGTGAAGGTCGCGCCGGAGGCGAGGGTGTCGGAGGCGCCCGTTTCCAACGTGCCCGCGGCGTTCGCGCAGGCGACGACCTGCTGCGCGAATTCGCCCGGCACGCCGCCAGAGAGGGTGTAGGTGTCCGGGATCAGTTCGACGAAACTGATGGTGCCATCGCCCGCAGTCGTGCCCTGGGCAAAGGCTCCTGTCGCGGAGTTGAGATCGATGGTGACGTCAGGAACGGGCTCAACGCAGTCCGCCCCGTAGCTGGTCCCTTCATAGGCGACGGGGCAAGCCAGCATCTGAACGGTGAGCGATGCGGGCTCGGGGAGCGGCGTCGCGGTGGGCTCTGCCACCTGGGCCAGGGTCAGCGGGACGTCTGGGCCCACGACGGCGTTAACAAAGGTCGCTCCGGCCTCGGTTGCGGTGATGACGACATCGCCATTCAGGGCTGCCCCCTGCCCCGCGGACAGCGGAACCGGCGTGGCGGCATCGTTGCCGGCGGGAACGAGCTGCACCGTGCCTGATGTGACGAAAAACAGGACCGGCGCCGCCTCGGATAACACCTCCAGCGTGACGACCTCGCCGGCGTCGAGCACGTCGCGCACGAGGTCGACGTCGCGGTTGCCGCCGGGAGAGGCGAACGGTTCGCCAACGAACAGAAGTTCGCCGTTTCCTGCGACCGCGACCTCGCTGGCATCGACCAGATCGATGCGGAAGAACGAGACGGGCTGCCCCCCGGCCGCGCCCTCGCCATAGCGGGTTCCCGCGGCCAGGAAGACCGCCTCGCCGGGAGCAAGGCGCCCCCACGTATCGGTATCGAGGTGATTGATCAGCAGAGCGCCACTTTCCGTCAGGAGAAAGCCGGGGTCGTCTCGCGTCTGGTCACTGGAGCCAGGTGCAGAGGCGCGGGTGACCCGCCACCCGAACTGCCCGTCCCGGAACGGGGCGATCCCGTGCGCGACGACCGAGGCGTCGCCCCGCGCCGGCGACAGCGCTTCACCGATCTGGCTCAGTACAGGACCAGCAATCACCAAGCCGCTGGTCACCAGCGCAATCAACGCGAGCGAAAGTGCGAGCAGGCGACGCAATACCGTCCTCCTTCAGAAACGGCTCAATCTCTGCGGCTACAACGAATGAGTCGAGGAGGTTGGTTTCTCAAAAAACGTGTCATGCTGAACGGAGTGAAGCATCTCGGCTCAAGGGCAGCGCTCGGTGAGGGACGCCGAGATTCTTCGGCTTCGCCTTCAGAATGACATTGGTTTGGCACATTGTTCGGAAGCGCCCTGTCGTTTTCCATTGATTCATGCTTGGACCGTGGAAACCGTCGATGAGTCGAGGCCTGGTTTGAGAATCACCTTCTCGCAGTCGTCCAGCTTGTTCTTGAAGATGTCGTAGCCGTGCGCGGCCTGTTCCAGTGGCAAGGTGTGGGTGATGATGAAGGTGGGGTCGATCTCGCCGTTCTGGATGCGCTGAAGCAGCGGGCGCATGTAGCGCTGCACGTGGGTCTGGCCGGTCTTGATGGTCAGGGAGCGGTTCATGATCGAGCCGATGGGGAACTTGTCCATGAACCCGCCGTAGACGCCGATGATGGAAACCGTACCCCCATTGCGGCAGGCCATGATGGCCTCGCGCAGGGCGGTGCCGCGGTCGGTTTCGATGCGGGCGGCCTGCATGGCCCGGTCGTAGATCCACATCGGGCCGTGGCCGTGCGCTTCCATGCCGACAGCGTCGATGCAGGCATCCGGGCCGCGGCCGCCGGTCATCTCCTTGAGGGTGTCGAGGACGTCCATCTCCTCGTAGTTGATGGTCTCCGCGCCCGCCTTGTCTCGCGCCATGTGCAGCCGATAGGGGAAGCGGTCGATGGCGATGACGCGCTCGGCGCCCAGCATGAATGCGCTGGCGATGGCGAACTGTCCGACCGGGCCGCAGCCCCAAACGGCTACTACGTCGCCCGGTGAGATGTCGCACAACTCGGCGCCCATGTAGCCCGTGGGGAGAATGTCGGAGAGGAAGAGCACCTGCTCGTCGGTCATGCCGTCCGGCACTTTCAGCGGCCCCACGTCGGCGAAGGGCACCCGCGCGTACTCGGCTTGCCCGCCGGCGAACCCGCCGGTCAGGTGCGAGTAGCCGAATGCACCCGCCCCGCCGTGGCCCCACAGCGAGGCGGCCATCCAGGCGTTCGGATTCGAGTTCTCGCAGATCGAGTACATCTCGTTCTGGCAGGCGCCGCAGACGCCGCAGGCGATGTCGAAGGGCACCACCACGCGGTCACCGTTCTTGAGCGTCTTGACGTTCGAGCCGACCTCGACGACTTCGCCCATGAATTCGTGGCCGAGGACGTCCCCGTGCATCATCGTCGGGATGTAGCCATCAACCAGATGCAAATCGGAGCCGCAGATCGCGGTGGAGGTGATCTTCACGATGACGTCGCTGGCGTTGAGGATGTGCGGGTCGGGAACTTCCTGCACCTCGACCTTGTTCCGGCCCATGAAGCATGTGGCTTTCATCGTTGTCTCCGACTTTCTGTTCAACCTACGTCTGCGCCCAGGGATAGGGTTGAGGTGAGGGCCACTTGTCTCAACCCGTTGCTGCTTCTCCGACGGGCTGCGCCGGATTCGGCCCCTTGATGGCGCTGTCGTCGGATTTGACGATCTCCCCCAGCTCGGTGAGTTGCTTGAAGCGGCGCAGGTCGTTGTTCAGCTTCACCCCGAGCGGGTCGGTGAAGAGCCCGGCGATCCTGCTGCCCAGCTCGCCGCCCGGTGGATTGAACCGCGCCTCGAACAGAACTTCGGTTCCCTGGTTGGCTGGTGCCTGACGGAACCGCACGTCGCCCGATCCGCTCAGGTTCGAGGTGTCGCCGGTGCGCCAGGTGATGCGCTCGTTCGACACGACATCGGTGATGACAACGTCCCAGGAGACGGCGAGACCACCCGGCAACGTCGTCTGCCAGTGGGAGAGGCGGTCGTCCGTGACCCGGACGGTGGCGAAGCTGTCCATGAAGCGGGGCAGGTTGGCGAAGCCGGCCCAAGCGGCGAATACCTCACCGATCGGGGCATTGACGGTGATCGCCGAAGCGACGCGCGGTTCATGCGCCGCAGCTTTGGCGGTTTCTCGTAAGGACGCACCATTGCCCTGGCTGAATTGCCGCGTCGCGAACGCATCTATGGCCGTCACGCCGATCACTGCGGCAGTGGCGGTCGCGGCCTTGCCGCGGTCAGTGTCCTCGTTGCCCAGCGCCCTGGTGAGGAGGGCGAGGTCCAGGGCATCGCCGCCAACGCGGGCCCAGAGCCAGTGCGATGGATTCTCCTGGGTCAGGATGCCGACCCCGCTGGCCAGTTCGCGGGCGCCGATGGCGCGCAGGAGCGCCACGTTGGCGCCCTGCTGGCCAAGACCGATCAACTGTGCCAGCCGATGCGGCGCTACGAGTGACGCCACCCCGAGACCCACGCTGAACCACCCCAGCGCACGGGCCAGGCGCCGGGCGGTCTCATCGGATGGTCCCCCCAGTTCTCGGCGGCCATTGGCGTGCATGGCACGGGCCGCTCCGCGCCCGTTTCCGGAGGCGTCCGCGTGTTCCATTGGCATCGACATCGTAAATGCTCCTTTGCGAGCCCTCTTTCCTTCGCCGTCGAAGGCAGTCGAATAATTGGGATCGAGGCGACGGGCAACAATGGGCTCGTTACGGCGTTGTCGCCAGAGAGGTTTTGGCGAGACCGGCCATCCGCGTGTGGGCGAGCACGTCACCGAAATGGCGCCGTCAGCGTCGGATGCACGGGAAGCATTTCCGGCGCACCACCGATCTCACCTCGGCTTCTTTGCACCTGTCGTGCCACCGGGCCGAGCCACCGGCTCACGCGGGCAGGATTCCTTCGTCCCGGTGTGGCGGCGGTAATCTGGAGGGGCACCCGCTTCGTTCACCACGGCGTCGAGAGACATGCCCTCGCCCTCCGCCCAAAGCGCGGCATGGCGCTCCTCTCCCAGCGTGGTGCGAATGGCCTCGAGATCCTGCCGGTACTGCTCGCTCTCGGTAAGCCCCTGTGAGGCATCATCGGGGAGCGAAACAGTAGCCGCCGCCAGCACGCGCGCCGCGGTTTCGCATTGCCCGGTCAGGTGGAGGACGCCGGCGAGACCGGCCAGTCCATCCGCCACGCCAAGGGGATCATCCACCTCCCGAAACGCGGCGATGGCCTGTCGGTAGTGGTCCGCGCTGGCCTCGTGGTCGGCCTTGAGTCGCTCCGTCTCGGCGAGACCGAGGAGGGCCAGGGCGCAGTTACGAGTGTCGCCTGTCTCGCGGAAGAGCTCGAGGCTCTCGGCGAAGAGATCTGTGGCGCGGGACGTGTCGCCCTGATCGCGCGCCGCGAGGGCCAAATTGATCAACGCTCCGGCCGCACCCCACGGGTCGCTCACCGTACGGTAGAGCTCGAGACTCTCGCCGAACAACTCGGCCGCGCGCCCGAAATTCCCCATGTTGAGCGCCACGCCGCCGAGGTTGTTCAGCGACCGGGCGACATCGGACTCGCTGCCGATGCGGCGTCGCAGCGCGAGACTCTCCCGATAGAGGGCCTCGGCTTGTGCCAGATCACCCTGCTCGTACGACACGCGGCCGAGGTCGTTCAGCGCGGTGGCGATCAGGAAGTCGTTGCCCGACTCCCGGGCAATGGACAAGCTCTCCTGCAACAGGGCCACGGCCTTGTCGTCTTCGCGGCGGTCGAAGGCGACGACGCCGAGATTGCCGAGGGCGCGGGCGATGCCGAGGTGGTCGTCGAGGACTCGCGAGATGGCCAGAGCCTGCTCGTGCTGCGCTTGCGCGCGGTCGTAGTCGCCCTGGGTCTCGGCGAGGACCCCGGCACCATCGAGCGCGGCGGCGCGAGCGGATTTCAACGCGGGATCATCGGGTTCCGCAAGGGCGAGGGCGGCTTCCAGTTCTTCGCGTCCTTCTCCGATATGACCGCGCAACCACCAGAATCGCCAGAGGGCGCCGGCCAGGCGAATGGCCTGCGCGGCATCCCCACGCTCCCGCAACCAGGCAAGTGCGGCCCGGACATTATCGTGTTCGTCCTCGAACCGGTCGAGCCATTCCGCCGCCGAGCGGCCCATCAGATGCGGCTCGGCTTCGCTGGCAAGACTCACGAAATAGGCGGCGTGGGCGTTGCTGATCACGTCCAGCTCGCCGCTCTCGACCAGTTGCTCGCGCGCGAACTCGCGAATGGTCTGCAACATGGCGAACCGTGGATCGGCAGTTCCCTCGGAACCATCGGCGTACCACAGCCGGATGAGACTGTTGTCGCGGAGGGATTCGAGGCAATCGATGACGGGGATGTCCGGGTCGGTGGCGGCGTTGACGATCGATTCGGCCGCTTCGAGTGTCCAGCCGCCAGCGAATACGGCCAACCGCCGAAACAGCGCCTGCTCCGACGCATCGAGCAGATCGTGACTCCACGCGATCGCCGCGCGCAGGGTTTGCTGCCGTTCCGGGTGATCGCGGCTGCCGCCGGTCAGGAGCGAGAGGCGACTGTCCAGGCGAGCCAGAATGGCTTCCGGGGAAAGGAGGCGCATTCGGGCCGCGGCCAGCTCGATCGCCAGCGGCAGACCATCCAGGCGGCGGCAGATGGCGACGACGGCGTCGACGTTCTGCTCGGTGAGCGTGAAGCCCGCGCGCACGGCCTGAGCCCGATCGACAAACAGCCGAACGGCCTCCGAGGACAGGGCTTCATCGGGACGAAGCCCGGTCTGGCTCGCGGGTAGGCCGAGCGGTTGGATGGGCAGCTCCTGTTCCCCCGAAATGCGGAGCGGGGTTCGGCTGGTGGCGAGAACCTGCAATCCCGGATCGTCGGCGAGGAGGGTAGAAACGAGGGGGGCGGCGTCCACGACGTGCTCGAAGTTGTCGAGCAGAAGCAGCAGGCGCCGGCTGCGCAGGTACGATCTGAGGGAATCGGCGATTGGCTCTCCGGGGGACTCGCGAACGCCGAGGACTTCGGCGATGGCCGAGGCAACGCGTCCCGGGCTGGCGATGGGCGCCAAGGGGACGAACCAGACCCCGTCGGGATAGTGCTCGATGAGTTCGCTGGCGACTTGCAGGGCCAGCCGCGTCTTGCCGGTGCCGCCGGGCCCGGTCAGGGTGAGCAAGCGAACGCCCGGATCTTCCAGCCGCTGCTTGACGTCGGCAAGCTCTCGCTCGCGGCCGACGAACGCCGTCACCTGTGACGGCAGGTTGTGCATCGGACGGTCGATCGATTGCAGAGGCGGGAACGCCGACGGCAAACCTTCGGCATCGAACTGGAAGACGCGCTCCGCCTCGCGCAGGTCGCGTAACCGATGTTCGCCGAGGTCCCGCAGAGCCACATCACGTGGCAACTGATCGCGGACCAGGTTTCGGGTGGCTTCGGTCATCACTATCTGGCCGCCCGCGGTTGCGGCCAGGAGGCGCGCCAGCCGGTTGAGGGCTGGAGCGAGATAGTCGCCATCGCTGGGCTCGGCGGAGCCGGTATGGAGGGCCATGCGTACCGAGATCGGCCCCAACTCACCCCAGTCCTCGGCGACCAACGCGCGCTGCGCGGTCACGGCGGCGCGAAGGGCATCGGGTGCGGTTGGGAACGCGGCCTGGATTGCATCGCCAATCGTCTTGAACCGGACGCCGTTATTTGCGACGATGGCCTCGTCGAGCAGCGCAAAGTGGCGCTCGACGACCTCGAGCATCGCCGGTGAGTCGTGCTCCCAGCGCCGGGTGCTACCCTCGACATCGGTGAAGAGAAAGGTGACGGTGCCGCTGGGATAGGTGGGCATGTATACCGGTCTGCTCCTTCGGGGATCGATCCTCTGGAGCGTGGGGATCCTTGCGGGGGATGCTAGCACGGTGTCCGGCGCAACCGTGAGCGGTGTGGCTCGATGAATCGGGTGTGCTGGCGAAACCGTCCTTGGGCATGATCCTTGCTGGTCGGTGGCGAGTGAAAAGGAGCACATTCATGGCGTTGCACCAAACGGACACGATCAACCGCCGATTGGCCATCGGCGGAGGACTCGCCGCGGTGACGGGGTTGGCCTGGCCGCGAGCACAAGCTCGCGGCAGGGTCGTCACACAGCGCGGAATTACGGGTGGTGGGTGGGCCACGTTCGCCGAGGGAGAGGCACAGTTTTCACTCTTCGCGTCCAGCCTGACGTTTGACGAGGGCGAAGGCGAGGGCGATCCGATCTTTCTGGGGAGTGTGCTCTGGGTCGATCCGACCGTTGGGTTGACATTGGAAAGCACCCGGATCACGAACTACGAGAATCAGCAGCTCCCCGACGCGGAGGGACGGTTGATCGAAGGATTCCTGGACGCCGGAGACGCCGGGGAGCAACCGTTCCGGATGGAGGTCGTGCACGTCGATCTTCCCGGCACTGGGGCAGATCGCATCACGTTTGCCGTAGGCGCCGCGGCCGGTGAAGTTGGCGCGGCAACGCCGGCCGACGGTTCCGGTTTCACCTACGTAGCTGACGCCACGATCGAGGTCGGTGATGTGCGTGACGTCAACTTCGCCGTCGATCCCGATACCGGAACGATCTCTGAGCCGCCGCCCGCGTAATCCGGTCCTGCCAGGCGCCGGTACTGAGGCGACTTGGCTTAAAGGAACTTCAGGATATGCGTGGCCACCGCGACGGTCTCCCCGCGCTGGTTGCGCGCGGTGACCGCGGCGGTGGTCCGGGATGCGATTCGGTCTGCCGCCGTGATTTCGTACGTCACCGTTATGGTGTCGCCCACGAGGACCGGTTTGACGAATCGGATGCGGTCATACCCATAGGAGACGACGGGGCGGTTCGTCTGCGCGAAATCGAGGATTTTGGTCGAGCAGGTCGACATCAGCCCGATGATGAGCACGCCATGGGCAATGATACCGCCGAAGGGCGTGGTCTTCATGTATTCGGCGTTGACGTGGTTGGGGCTGAAATCGCCGGTGATGCCGGCGAAGAGGTAGATGTCCGATTCGCTGACGGTCTTGGCGAACTCGACACGTGTGCCGACGGGAATCAGCGTTTCGTTGTTCGCGGATTTCGTCATCGGCGCCTCCGCCGCGGGAATCGCTGTGCGAACCGGCCAGGTATCAACATTGCGGAATTGCCGTTGGTCGGCTTCTGCTTGACGTGGCACCGCTGGCGCGATAGCGTGCGAAATGCGCAGGAACCCAGCCCCATTTCTGCTCCGGCGCGAACCACCCCTGGCACCGGCCCGGCTCCGGTCCTGGCGCCATTGTCGCCCAACATCCTGGAGGAGGACAGGCATGGACGATCAGCGATTCGATCTCCTCGCCCGGACCGTAGCTGCCTCGCACACGCGCCGTCAGGCTTTCGCATTCCTTGCCACATTCGCATTGGCTGGTATGCGGCCATGGCGTGCAGTCGCGGCCCAGGGAGAGACGGGCTGCGATTTCGGGTTGACGTATTGCGATGCGGCTGAGGCTTGTGTCGACCTCCAGTCCGACATGAATCATTGCGGCGCCTGTGGGGCCGTGTGCGAAAGCGGTCTGGTTCCGGTCGGGTGCCGCGGCGGGGTGTGCGAGCGCGCGAATTGCCCAGTTGGTGTGGAGTACTGCGGCATTGCCGATGGTTGCCGCGATCTCTCCTCCGATCCCGCGCACTGTGGCGCGTGTGCCAACGCATGCGCCAGCGGCGTTTGTGTGGGCGGCGCCTGCGCTTCTTCCGGAGGGGCGTGCCCCGAGGGAGAGGTCGAATGCGACGGCGTGTGCGTCGCGACCTGCTGCAACAACGAGCACTGTGGCGCGTGCGGCAATGTTTGCACACTCCCCTTCACCTGTTTCGAGGGAGTGTGTGACTGCCCGAGCGGGTTGTGCTGCGCTGAAGGTGAAGTGGTTTGCAACGGCGCTTGTGTGGCCACCTGTTGCGACAACAATAACTGCGGCTCGTGCGGCAACGTCTGCACGGGTGGTCTGACCTGCTTCGAAGGCCAGTGCGACTGTCCGAGCGGCAATTGCCCGCCAGTGACCCTGCCGAATACCGGGACCGGTTCTATTGGCGCCGATTCCCGTGGGGCGCCGTGGCCCGTGTGGGCAGCAGCCGGGGCAGCTGCATTGGCCGCGGTTGGCTGGCGCCGCGCGGCCCCACCACTGGAACGAGAGACCGATCGCAGCTCTTGAGATTAGGCTCCGCCGCTGCCCCTACCCAGATCGGGAAGCCAGCGGCGAGACGACAACGTGCTGGTCCGGGCGGGGGAGTCGGGCGAAGAACTGCTGGTGTTCGCGGGTGACCGCGCACGCGCGCTCGATGTCGCCTGACGCAATGGCGTCGACGATCGGCTGGTGACTGGAGGCGACTTCCATCAGGTCGAGTCCCGGCGCCATCATCGTGATCGTCGTGCGGGTTTCGATGTGCAGCCCCTGCCACACGCTCAACAGCAATTGATTGTCGCTCGCCTCGATAATAGCGCGGTGAAACCGGTAGCTGTGCGTGACCAGCTCGTCGACCTCGCCGGCGACGGCGGCGCGGCGCATGGCGTCGACTTCCGCCTGCAAGGCAGAGACATTTCCCGCCAACTGAGGGGTCGCGAGCCGGGTCGCCAGTTCTTCGAGTCCGCCCCGCACGGCGTAGATTTCGTCAAGCCCGCGTTTCCAAAGATCGGCGACGAAGGTGCCACGGCTCGGTCCGCTGACCACGAAGCCGAGCGCGTCGAGCTCGCGCAACGCTTCACGCACCGGGGCCTGGCTTGTGCCCAAGTCGCGGGCGATCTTCATCTCGACAAGGCGTTCGCCGGGTTTGCACGCACCGCTGATGATGTCCCGCAGCAGCGCGTCCCGGACCTGCTCGCGCAGCGATTGTCGTTTCACGACCATGAGCGATCTTTCTCTGGGCCCCGCGATCCCGAGCCGATCCTACCCTATCGCCCGCGACGGGTCATTCAGCGGGCTGGGGCAGGCTTGACACGCGTGCGCCGCCCGTTAGTATTATCGATAATCGATAAACTTCCGAACGAGGGAGGTTGCAGTGTTGCAGCAAGTCTCCGTGCCCACCGATGTCGGTGAGGCGCTCACCCACCTCGCGCGCGACCCCGCCGCGGTGCTGCTCGCGGGCGGAACATTGCTCATGCCTGCCGTCAACAATGAGACCATCGGCGTGAGTTCGCTCGTGAGCATGAGGCGCCTCGGACTCGACGGCATCGCGGTCGAGGGTGATCGAGCTTCGATCGGAGCGGCGGCCACGCTCGCCGATTTGGGCCACGCCGTCGGGCTCGGTTTCCTGACGCCGGTGACCGACTCGATCGCCTCACCCCCGATCCGCAATCTCGCCACCGTTGGCGGCAACCTCTTCGCTCGGCAGCCGTACGGGGATTTCGCGGTTGCACTCCTGGCCCTGGATGCGGTTGTCCGGGTCGCGGGCGAGGGCGGGCCTCGCCAGGTGCCGGTGGCGGAGGTGCTGGAGCGCGGCGTCTCTCCAGGGGAGTTGGTGACCGCGGTCGAGTTCGCGATCCCCGAGGCAGGGACGTGGTTCTACACCAAGGCGATGCGGCGTCGGCTCAACTCAGCTGCCATCGTCACCGTGGCGGCCGTCATCACCCAGAGCGACGGAACGGTGGCCACGGCCCGGATCGCGCTGGGCGGTGCAGGATCGCACCCGTTGCGGGCGCGCTCTGTCGAGGCCGCGCTGCTGGGTAAGCCGCTCGACGCGGCCTCGGTCACCGCCGCGGCGGATCGGGTGGTGGACGACGCCGCGCCCTTCTCCGACGCCTACGCCAGCGCGTGGTATCGAGCGCGGGTGCTCCCGGTCCACATCCGGCGCGCGATTGTCGGCGAGTGATGCGAGGACTGTGACGGACCACCGGCGTGGTGCCAAGCAGGAGCCATGGGCTCGGTGCAACGCGGCCGGCATGCCGACTTCGTGAGGAAGTGAGAGACATTGTGGCCTCGACCATCGTGACGCTGAATGTCAACAACCAGGACGTGGAATTTCTGGCCAAACCGGGTACAACCCTCCTGACCGCGCTGCGCGAGCACCTGGGGCTGACGGCCGCGAAGCGCGGCTGTGGGCAGGGAACGTGCGGGGCCTGCGTGGTCGTCGTCGACGACCGGGCCGTGCCCTCGTGCCTCATTCCGGTGGAGACGATCCCGGGCGCTCGGGTGCGGACGGTCGAGGGACTGGCATCCGGCAGCGAACTCACGCCGTTGCAGGCGTCGTTCGTCGATGGCTTTGCCACCCAGTGCGGCTACTGCACCGCCGGCATGCTGATGTCGGCCACCGCGCTGCTCGAAGCGATCCTGGACCCCACCCGGGATCAGGTTGTGCAAGCTATCTCGGGGAACGTCTGCCGCTGCACCGGTTACGAGGCGATCATCGACGCCATCCTGACCGCCGCAGACCTGTCCCGACGCGAACCCGCCGCCGCTGACTAGCCAGGAGAGACGATGACCACCGCCACGATCGACCCGGACTATTTCGCCGCTGAACGAGACGCCGAATTTCAGGTCATCGGCACCGCGGCGCCACGCGCCGACGCGCGCGCGCACGTGACGGGGCAGTCGCTCTATTTCGAAGACGTCAGCTACCCCGGCATGACCCACCTCGTGATGCACCGCTCGGCTCGGCACCACGCGCTGCTCACGAACGTCGACACCGCGCCAGCGTTGGAGGTGCCGGGCGTTTTGCGCGTGCTGACCGGGAAGGATGTCCCGAACAACTGGTACACGATCCTGCGCCTGATCGGCGTCGAGCCGGACGACGAGCCGGTGCTGGCCGAGGACCGCGTCCTGTACATGGGCGAGCCGATCTGCGCCGTCGTGGCGGACACGGAGGCCGCGGCCCGCGAGGGCGCCAGCCGCATTCAGGTTGACTACGAGGATCTGCCCCCTGTCTTCGATGTCGAGGAGGCGCTCAAACCGGAAACGCCGGTCATCAACCCGCGGCACGGCAACAATTACTTCACCTACGAGGGGCACAACTGCCGGCGGATCCGCTTCGGAGACATCGCCGAGGGTTTCGCGCAGGCCGACCACGTCTTCGAGTTCACCTATCAATCCTCGCCGATCGAGCACGCTCCGGTGGAACCGACTGGATGCATCGTCAAGCCGGAAGGCGATGGGCGGCTGAAAATCCACTCCGACACCCAGGCTTGCTACTTCACGCTCGACAACACCGCGCTGACCCTCGGCATCCCGTTCAACCGGTTGCGCGTCGTGGGCGGCACGGTCGGCGGGGGGTTCGGTGGCAAGGTGGACGTTATGGTTGAACCCATCGCCTGCATCGCCGCACAGGCCGTCAATCGGCCGGTGAAGTACGTCTACAGCCGGGCCGAAGAGATGCAAGTCTCCTCGCCACGGGCGGCCGAGCGGATCGTCATCAAGGATGGTGTCACCGCGGACGGACGCATCCTGGCGCGGCAGGTGACACTCTACGTCGATGCCGGAGCCTACTCCCGCCACAGTCCCTACGGCACGACGAAGGCGGCAGCCCACATGCCGGGCCCGTACAGCATTCCGAACGTCTGGGTCGATGCCTACTGCGTCTACACCAACCGCACCCCCTCGAGCGCGATGCGCGGATTCGGGGTGACGATTGCCGATTTCGCGCTGGAGAGCCAGATGGACCGCGTGGCGAAGGCGCTTGGTCTCGACCCGCTCGCCTTCCGCCTGCTGAATGCCTACCGCGATGGAGACATGAAGGCGCACCGCAAGATCGTCGAGGGGGCGGCGCTGGTCGAGGTGATGCAGCGCGCCGCCGATCTGGTCGAACACCCACTGCCGGAGCGCGAGCGGGCGATGTCGTCCATGAGCAGGGAGGGGCTGTAATGGCCAGGCTTCGCGGGCGCGGCTTCGCGGCGGTCAACTATCCGACCGGGATGAATCTTGGCGGCGATCCGTCCCAGGCGCTGATCCATGCCACGACCACCGGCAGCTTCGTCATCACCCTCTCCTCGGTCGATCTCGGTCAGGGTCTGAAAACGGTCGTCGCCCAGTGCGCGGCGGAGACTCTGGGGCTGCCGCTGGAGATGATTCTGGTCGACACCGCCGACACCGACACCGGGCCGCATTGCATGGGCACCTTCGCCAGCCGCGGCACGCACCGCGTCGGCAACGCCGTCATCATGGCGGCGCGCGAGGCGCGGGAGATCCTCCTTGAGGTCGCGGCCGAGGAGCTGGAGGTCGATCCGCTCGATCTTGAGACGGACGGCACCGGTTTCTTCAAGGTCAAGGGCTCCGAGGAAAAGAAAATCCACGTCGTCGATCTGGCCTTGGCGGCCCACTTCAAGCACGGCCGCACGATCGCCGGGCGCGGCATGTTCCTCAAGCCGAAGAGCGAGCCGGTGCCGGAGACGGGCGAGATGGACCCCGACTCGTGCCAGGCCCACGCCTGCACCGTCGCCGAGGTCGAGGTCGACGACGAAACCGGCATGGTCGATGTCCTTGCCCTCTCCAACGTCTACGAGATGGGGCGCGCGCTCAACCCGGCCATGGCCCACCAGCAGATCGTCGGCGGCGCCTGGATGGGCATGTCGCACGCGCTGTACGAGACCACCGAGCCCTACTATCCGAACCGCGATCACAGCCCGACCGACTTCAGCGAGTACCTGATGCCGGGTCCGGCTGACCTGGCCGAGATGGAGAGCGTGATCCTCGAGCGCCCTGCCGAGAACGGTCCGTTCGGCGGCAAGGGAATCGGGGAGATGACGGCAAACTCCCCCATTCCGGCCATCGCCAACGCGATCTACGATGCCTGCGGCGTGCGGGTGGAATCGATGCCGATCACCCCGGAGAAGATTCTCCGCGGTCTCGATGCGCTGCGGGAGCAGAGCGCGAACCAATGACGCGCGCCTTCGCCGGACCGGAAGCGGTGCAGGAGGAGTTGGAGGCCGTCGCCTATTTCGCCGACGATGGGCTGGCGACCGCGATTTTCCTCAGCGCCGCGCTTGGCAAGCCGCTTCTGCTGGAAGGGGAGCCGGGGGTCGGCAAGACCGAGGTGGCGCGGGCGCTCGCCGTAGCGACAGGGCGCGATTTGATCCGACTGCAATGCTACGAGGGGCTCGACGCCGCGCAGGCGCTCTACGAGTGGAACTACCCCCGGCAACTCTTGCACCTGCGCGCGAGCGAGCGAAACGACAACGGAATTGCCGACATCTACACCCCGGAGTTCCTCCTGGAGCGACCCCTGCTGCGCACCCTGCGCCTCGCCGATGGCGGCGTACTGCTCATCGACGAGATCGATCGCGCCGACGCCGAGTTCGAAGCGTTCCTGCTCGAGTTCCTCAGCGATTTCCAGATCACCATTCCCGAGCTGGGCACGGTCCAGGCTGCGGCGAGACCGCTGGTCATCCTCACCTCGAACCGGACGCGGGAGCTGCACGACGCGTTGAAGCGGCGCTGCATGTACCACTGGATCGACTTCCCCGACGTCGAGCGCGAGCAGCGCATCGTCGCCGCCCTGGCGCCCGGGGTCGCCGATGCCGCGGCGGCGGCGCTGGTCGAGGCAGTGGCCGCGGTACGCCGCCTGCCGCTGCTCAAGAAACCCGGGATCGCCGAAACCGTTGAGTGGGCCAGGGGCGCGCGATTGCTGGAGGCGAAGGGCAACCCTTGGCCGCTGGCGCTGCGCCGCTCGCTCGGGTTGCTGGTCAAGGAGCAGGAGGATCTCGCCCGGGTCGAGGCCGAGGCGGACACCCTGCTCGCCATGGCGACACCGTGACCGCACTCGCTCGGGGGCAACTCGACGGGTTCCTCGCTGCCCTCGCGGCATCCGGTGTCCCCGTGCTGGCGCCGCGTCGGATCGACTTCCTGCGCGCGATGTCCATCACCCCATTACGATCGACCGACGATCTCTACTGGGTCGGGCGCGTCACCCTGGTTGCCGCCGCGGACCACATCGAGCCGTTCGATCGCGTCTTCGCCGCGTGGTTTCGGTCGGGTTGGGCGGAGGAGACCACGCAGCTCGACGAGGATCGCGACGACGAGAGCGAAACCGAGCGCCCGGGCGCGGATCCCGACGCCACCGCGTCGCCGGTCGAGCTGGGCGAGGGGACCGGCCGCGCGGCGAGCCTGGACGAGTTGCTCCATCGGCGACGGCTCCCGGTCGCGACGGTCGATGAATGGGCCATCTGGGCGCAGTCGGTCGATGCCGCCAGAACCGCCGTTCCCAAGACCGGCGGCCGCCGGCGCGTACCGGCTCGCCGGCCCGGAGACATCGATTTGCGGCGCGTGCTGCGAGATGCCCGCCGCACCGGCGGCGACATCGTGCATCTGCGATACCGGCGGCGCCCGCGGCGGATGCGGCGCGTGTTGCTGCTGATCGATGTCTCCGGCTCCCTCAAGTCTCACAGCCCGGACTTTCTGCGTTTCGCCCATGCACTCGTGCAGGGGGCGGAGCGCGTCGAGGTCTTCACCTTCGGGACCCGATTGACGCGCATCACGCCCGCGTTGCAGCGCCCGGATCTCGACGATGCCCTGGGCGGACTCGCCTCCCTAATCTTCGACTTCGATGGCGGAACCCGCATCGGGGAGGCGTTTGGCACTCTGCTGGCGAACAGCCGCTTCGTCTCGTTCGCCCGCGGTGCGATGATCATCATCCTGTCCGATGGGCTGGAGCGAGGCGACCCCGCGTTGATGGCGGAGACGACAGAGCGGCTGGCGCGGCTGGGGCACCGGCTGCTCTGGTTGACGCCAATGGCGGGAGACCCGGAATACCGCCCGGCGACGCGCGGCATGCAGGCCATCCTCGGCTCACTCGACCGCCTGGGCGACAGTTCATCCCCGCACGCGTTGCTGAACGAGTTGCGCCGGCTCCCGGAGATCGAGCAGCGCCCGCGGCGGCGCGTGCAGGCACTGTGGCAACAACGACGGAGGGCCGCGTGACGACGACCGGATTTATCGATGCCCATCACCACATCTGGCGCCAGCAAGACCTCGCCTGGCTGACCGGGCCGATGGTCCCGCGCATCTTCGGACCATACGAGCCAATCCGACGCGACTACCCGATCGTGGAGTACCTGGCCGACGTCATGCCATTCGGCATCGAGAAATCGGTCTACGTGCAGACCAACTGGCCGCTCGAGAAATCGGTCGACGAGGTGCGCTGGGTGCAGGAGGTGGCCGAGCGCACGGGTTGGCCGCACGCCATCGTTGGCTCAGCGGACCTCATGGACGACGGTTGCCAGGCGGTGTTCGCCGATCAGGCCCGCATCTCGCCATTGATGCGCGGCACGCGCCTCCAACTCCACTGGCACGAGAACCCGGCGTATCGCTTCGCGCCCGTGCCCGACCGCATGAACGACCCGGTGTTCCGGCGCAACCTGGCCCGCATCGGTGATCTCGGCTGGCATTTCGAGCTGCAGGTTTTCTCGGGCCAGATGCGGGATGCGGCGCACCTCGTCGCCGCGTTTCCCGACATCACCTTCGTGCTGGTCCACGCTGGCATGCTGGAGAGCGACGCGCCCCAGAACCGTCGGGCATGGTTGGAGGGGATGAAGCTCCTCGCCGACCATCCCAACGTCGTCGCCAAGCTTTCCGGCCAGGGAACATTTCTGCATCGCGTCGACGGCGATTTCATCGCGCGCGTCATCCGCGACTGCATTGACCTCTTCGGTTCTGATCGCTGCATGTTCGGTAGCAACCTGCCCATCGAAAAACTCTGGACCGACTTCGGCGCCCTCTGGAATACCTACCAGGACGCCGTCGCCGGGTTTCCCGAGTCCGACCGGAACAATGTGTTTGGCGACACCGCCCGCCGGGTCTACGCCCTCTGAGAGAAGACCCCGACGCCGTGCACCCGCCGTGTCATTCCGAGCGTCAGCGAGGAATCTCGGCTCAAGGGAGCAGCGTTCCAGAGGACGGACTCAACGGGCTTGTCACGGCGACCGCCCCATTGAGATACGTTCCTCATCGCCGCCGAGCTAGCGCCACGGCGACGATGATGATGCCGCCGCGAATGATGATCTGCTGGCTGGTTTCCAACCCCATCAGGATCAGGCCATTGTTGACGACGCCGATGAGGAGCGCGCCCAGCACCGAACCGATGACCGAGCCCGACCCGCCGAACAGGCTCGTCCCTCCCAGCACCACCGCCGCAATGACCGACAGTTCGTCGCCCTCACCCCACTGGAAGCGGCCCGATTGCAGCCGGCCGGCGTAGAGCATGCCCGCCAGCGCGGACACGACCCCCGAGACGGTGAGCACGAGGAGCACGATGCGGCTGGTGTTGACGCCGCTGAATCGCGCCGCCTGCTCGTTGCCGCCGGTGGCCAGCACCTGGCGGCCGTAGGGGGTTTTGCGCAACACGATGTAGCCGATGACCGTGACGACGATGATCCAGATGAGAAGCGATGGCACGGGGCCTATAGACCCGGAGCCAAAGGCGGCGTTGTAGCTCTGGTCGAGAATCGGCACTGGGGCGGTGTCGGTGATCCACATTGCCGTGCCACGTGCGACACCCATCATGCCCAGCGTGACCAAGAACGACGGAATCACCAGCCGGGTGACGAGCAGCCCATTGAGACCGCCCACCACGAGCCCGGTCAGTAGCCCAACGAGGATACCGGCCACGATCCCGAAGCGCGAAATCGCCATCGCCGTCGTGACCGAGGCGAGCCCAGCGATAGCGCCGACCGAGAGGTCGATCTGGCCGGCGGCGATGACGAAGGTCATGGCAACCGCCATGGTGGCGATAATGGCGGTTTGGCGCGCGATGTTGAGCAGATTGTTGGGCGTCGTGAACCCCGAGTCGCGCAGGGTGATGGCGAAGAAGAGGAAAATCAGCACGAATCCGACGTAAACCAGGTAGTCGCGCCAGTTGATGCGCGTGACGAGCGTCCGGTCAAGCGCCCTGGACTGCACGGTGCAACTCCTCTTCGGTGGCGATCTCGCGGCGGTCGATCTCCCGCGTGAGGCGGCCGTTGCGAAGCACCAGCAGGCGATCACTGACAGCCAGCAGCTCAACCAGCTCTGACGAAATGACGATGACGCCTTTTCCGCCATCCGCAAGCTCGCGGATGATGCCGAGAATCTCGGTCTTTGCCTGGATATCGACCCCGGCCGTCGGCTCGTCCATGAGCAAGATGTCGGGCTGCATTGCCAGCCACTTGCCGATGACGACTTTTTGCTGATTCCCCCC
This sequence comes from uncultured Chloroflexia bacterium, assembly GCA_963762985.1. Lineage (GTDB taxonomy): Bacteria > Chloroflexota > Chloroflexia > Thermomicrobiales > UBA6265 > JACCXM01. Next base: position 286,319 of record CAVXMK010000010.1, on the reverse strand, counting down.
GGAGAGCAGGCGCACGACGGCCCCGATCGAGGTTGTCTTGATGCGCAGGCTCTGGACGGTTTTCTCCGCCAACTGGTCGCCGCGCTCGTCGTCGATCATCCCGGCGCGGTCGAGCCGGTCGAGTGAGGGCAACAAGATGTTGTCCTTGACGGAGTGGTCGAGCACCAACCCTTGCCGGCGGCGATCCTCCGGCACGAGGGAAACCCCGGCGCCGATCGCCGCCTCCGGATCGCCGATATAGACCCGCTGCCCGCGAATGAGGATCTCTCCCTTGTCGATCCGGTCGATACCGAACAGTGCGCGCACCAGTTCAGTGCGGCCACTCCCCATCAGCCCGGCGATGCCGAGGATTTCGCCGGGGTAGAGGTCGAAACTGATGTCGTGGACCCGATTGCTGGCGGAGAGGTTGCGCACCTGGAGCAGAGGTTGCACCGAACGGTCGACCATGCGCTCCTTCCACTCGAAGGCCTCCTCCATCGTCTGCCCGACGATGGCGTCGATGACCTGGTTCATCGACAGGTTGGCCGTGTCTTCGGTCAGCACGCGACGACCGTCCCGAAGCACGGTGACGCGGTCGGTAACGCGGAAGATCTCGTCCATGCGGTGCGAGATGTAGACGATCGAGATGCCGCGCGCTTTCAGCCGCTGGACCAGCGCAAACAAGGACTCCGTCTCGGCGGCAGTCAGTGATGAGGTTGGCTCGTCCATGATGAGGACGCGCGCGTCTTGGGCAAGGGCTTTGGCGATTTCGGTCAACTGCCAATAACCGGTCGGCAGATCGAGCATCCGCGCATTGGGGTCGATCTCTTCGCCCATTTCCGCGAAGAGCTCCCGCGTCCGCCGCTGGCTTTCTTGGTCGTCGATCAGGCCACCCGCGCCGCGCGGTTCCCGCGTGAGAAAGATGTTTTCGGAGACGGTCAGGGTCGGGATGAGGCTGAACTCCTGGAAGATCATGCCGATGCCGAGGTCGCGCGCGTCGTGCGGCGAGCGAATCTCCACGTCTCTGCCGCCGACCTCGATCTGGCCCTCGTCCGGCGTGTAGACCCCCTCCAGAATTTTCATCAGGGTCGACTTGCCGGCCCCGTTGCCGCCGACGAGGGCGTGCACCTCACCTGGCCGCAGCTCGAAATCAACTCCGTGCAACACCTCGTTGCCGGAGAAGCTCTTGCTGATGTTGCTCATGCGAACAACGGGTGCGTCCATGTGGCGGCGCGATGCCCTCTCCCGAGCGCCCTATACCCCAGCCCCTCTCCCCGCGCGGGGAGAGGGGCTTTCCCCCGCCAACGCCGGTGGGCGAGGGGCAGGGGAGTTAGAGGGGCGATTATTGTGCCGCCGCGTCCTGCAGCGCCTGCGGCGGGTCCTGGTGGTACACCTCTTCCCAGGCTTCCAGAACGTTTTCCTGCGTCACGGGCAGCGCGGGGAGCGCCACAAACGGCGGGGCCTCCTTGCCGAGCAGGCCGTACCCGGCCAGGATTGCCTCGGTCACTCCCTGATCGAAGGGCCGCTGCGCCCCGAGTCCCTTGACGATTCCTCCCTGCGCCAAGGAGATGGCGACGTTCTGGCCGAGGTCGATGGTGGTGACAACCACGTCGTTCTCACGGCCTGCCGTGCGGATGGCGTTGATCACGCCTTCGGCCGGGACGTCCCAGACGGCCCAGATCCCATTCAATTCCGTATTACGCGTCAGCATCGCCGAGGCGACCTGCTCGGCCTGCACCGCGAAGTCGGGGCCAGCGATCCCCTGCTCTTCGACGATCTCGATGTTCGGGTAGTTCTCCTCGATCGTCGTCTTGAAAGCATCGTACCGCTGTTGGGTAACGAAGAAGTCGGCCGCGTGGTAGACGATGCCGATCTGTCCCTCGCCGCCGAGCGCTTCGGCCATGAGGTGCGCGGCGGCCACACCGTTGCCGTAGTTGTCCGCCGAGACGACGCTGACGTAGTTCTCGCCCGGCGTGAAATTCTGCGGAACGTTGTCCATGAAGACGAGGTGTACCCCTTGGTCGGCGGCCTGCTGATAGGCGGCCGCGGTGGCGACGGGGTCGGTCGGGATAGAGACGATGATGTCCGGGTTGAGCGCCAGAGTGGTCTCGATGTTGGAGACCTGCGTCTCCGGCTGGAAGTCCGCGTCCGTCTCGGCGATGACCTCGATCCCCATATCCTCGAACTGCTGGCGCAGGCCGGCGATCTGGGCCGCGGACCAGTCGTCTCCGCTGTAGTGCATGATGATGGCAGCAGTCGCGCCCATCTCCTGGATCTGGGCGAGTTCATCGTCGGTGAGCATGACCTCCGAGGCGGCGGTTGGCTCCTCGCCGCCCGGGCCGGTGCTGAAGACCTGTCCCTCCATGGCGGCCAACGCTTCCGAGGCGGATGCCGCTGGGGTGGCGTCCTGCGCTGCGGCGAGCCGCGGCGCGATGCCGATGGCCGGGACGGCTGCTGTCCCGGCGATGAACAGCGTAAATGTCCGTCGGTTGAAACCCTTGCTCAAGATGAACTCCTTTGTCGATGCGGCTTGCTTCGCCGCTCCATGTTCGTGCGCCAGATGAGAATTCTTCTCTTCGTGCGACGTCGCTACAGTCTCCCTTCCAGGAAGGCTCGGCTCTGCCGAGCGGCTTCTCCTTGTGGTCCTACATAGCCATCCGCCTCGACGGCGATCCAGCCGTCGTAGCTAGCCTCGCGCAGCGCGGCGAAGATTCCGTCCCAGTCGAGTTGGCCCTCGCCCAAGGGGAGGAAGGCCCCGTCCGCGTAGTCTTTGAGGTGGACATAGGGGATGCGGTCGCCGTAAGCACGGATCAGCGCGGCCGATTCGCCGCCGGCAGCGTCGAGGTGTGCCGTGTCGGGACAGAACCCGATCGCGGTCTGCTCAAAGACGCGGGCGATTTGTTCTGGGGTCTGGGCACAGGTTCCGAGGTGGGGGTGGAAGCTGGGGGTCAAACCGAGTGCTTCAGCCACGTCCGCGGCGCGGTCGAGGCCCTCAGCGAGCAGCCGGTAGTCTGCGTCTCTGGTCCCTTCGGCTCGTACCGCGCCGCCGCCCAGCACGAAGTGGGTCGCGCCGAACCGGGCCGCCAGCTCGGCGGCGCGCCGGATCTTGTCCAGTTCTTCGGGGAGGATCTCCGGAAAGATGAAGTTCGCGCCGGAGTAGACGCCGACCAGCTCCAACCCTAGCTCATCCATGAGCCCGCGCAGTTCGGTTTCGCGATCCGCGTATTCAGCTAGGTTGCCGTCGAACAGCTCGAACCCGGTGTACCCCGCCGCGGCAATCTCGCGCATCGCCTCTTCGGTCGAGCCGGGGGTGAGGTAATGGAGATCTTTGACGCTCGTCACCCCCGCCGGGTGTCCGACCACCCCTCCCCAGGCGTTCGTGTGGTACGCCAGCTTCATCCGTTCGCTCCTTCGTCCTGCGTACGCTTGCATGCGGTCGGTTACGCGGGCGCCCCCCGCCGGGCGACAATTCCTTCGGCCACCCGCCAGGCGTTGGCCATGATGGTCAGGGTCGGGTTCACGCCGGTCGACGAGGGGAAGGGGCTGCCGTCGATCGCGTAGAGGTTGTCGACCTCGTGGGCACGGCAGTCCTTGTCGAGCACTGACGTGGCTGGGTCGTTGCCCATGCGGAGGGTGCTGTGCTGGTGAGAGCAGTTGCCGGTCACCCGGTCGATGTAGACCTTCCACACCTTCGTCGCGCCTGCCGCCTCCAGGATTTCGGCGTTGCGGTCGATGATCCATCGGCCCTGGGCCAAGTCGTTGGGGTGCGGCATGTGCGTGATGCGGGCGACTGGGAGCCCCCAGGCGTCCTTCACCTCGTCGTCCAACTCGACCCGGTTGGTTTCCTGAGGTAGATCGTGCAGCACGAGTCCGACCGCCATGGTGTGGTTGAAAAACTCGCGGTTGGCGTCCTTGGCGGCTTGCCCCCAGCTCGGCACGTCGGGCAGCGAGAAGCTGATTGGCAGCGGAATTCCGACCCCGGCCGAGGCCACGTGGCAGCCACCGACGAAATCCCGCCCTGCGGCGTGCTCCAGAAACTCGAACGTGCTGGCGCCGACATAGCCGCCGCCGGCCCAGCCGTAAACTGGCTCCTCAAATGCGCCGATGGCGGCGCTGTACTCGTGGAACGTCGCGTTGCGGCCGACGACGTCGTTGCCGTTGGCGAGCCCGTTGGGGAATCGGCTTGACCGGGAGAGGAGGAGCAGCCGGGCGGACTCGATCGCTCCACAGGCCAGGAGGAACAGGTCGGCCTCCTGCTCAAGGGTGCCACCGTCCGCGTCCCGGTAGATGGCGCTCTTGGCCAGGCCATGCTCGTCGACGGTGATCTCATGCACGTAGCTGTCGGGCCGCAGGTCGAAGTAGCCGGTGGCAAGAGCCGCCGGGATGAATCGAGTCACGGCGCTGCCCCGCGTGCCAGTCGGGTCGCCGTGTTGCTGGGCGAAGGCGCTCTGGTTGGTAGCGGGCCAGCCGTTGTACGGCTGGGACAGTGCCGCCGAGGGCGTCGGGAACGCGTTGTAGCCGATCTTGGCGCAGCCTTCGTAAAATTTCTGGTTGTAGCGAGTGGGCGGCAGGGGCGGGACCGGGTAGCCTCGGCTGCGCGGCCCCTCGTACTTGTTGGCGCCCGCCTGGCCGGAGACGCCGAAAGCCCATTCAACTTTGTCATAATATGGTTCTAGCTCTGCGTAGCTGATCGGCCAATCGGTCAGGTTGGCACCGGGAACGTCGCCCCAGATCGTTTTCGGCCGAAACTCGTTCTCGGTCATGCGCGGCAGCCAGCCGGTCCAGTGGGCCGTGCCGCCACCGACCATCTGCGGCACCGGGCAGAAGAGTTCGACCCGCGGCTGCTCGTCCGCCGAGGCGCGGAAGGTGCGTGGGTTAAGCAGGGGATCGGGCCAGAGGTTGTAGCGGTGGACGTTGGCCAGTTCGTCCGCACCGAACCGCTCCTTCGTCCACCAGGGACCGCGCTCCAGCGCGACGACGCGCATCCCTGCCTCAGTGAGAACCTTTGCCGCGGCCGAGCCCGAGGCCCCAGCGCCAATGATGCAGACGTCGACCTTGTCCGGTTTGCGCTTAGTCATCATCGCTGCGTCGCCTCATCCGCCGTGGTTGGCTCGGCGAACCAGGGGATCGAGCTGTAGTTCCCCGCCTGGACCTCCGCGAGCGATGTCGGCCCCGGAAACCCAATCACGTCCCACCCAGCCCGGTTCTTATTGCCCCCATATACGGGATCGGCGAGGAACCCCTGGCGGGTGTGCAGCACAAGCAGCGGGAAGAAGTCGAGATCGACCTCGGCCTTGATCTGCTGCAGACCCGGCTCCGGCGGGGCAAATCCGGCCACGGCTTGCTCCGCTTCCTGATCCCGCTCTTCGATCGACGTCGGCGCTTCCATCGCCGCCAGGATTTGGTCCTGCTGATCGGGAGCGATCCGCGCAAGATCGTCGCCAAACTCGGCGCGGCTTCGCTGGTTCAACTCGTCGATTCCCTCGAGGTACTTGCGACGGATGACCTCGATGCGTTGCTGCCATGCATCGGCCCGTTTCCCGGTGAGTGTCTCGAACCCGCTCCCATCTGGTTTGGCGTAGACGAAGTCGATGCCGGAGAGGTAGCGATCCAAAAAGTCGATCGTTCCGGCTTCTTGGGCGCCCGGCTCGTGGTCGGTGGGGATGATGCGCGCCATGGCGGCAGCGATCGTTTCCCGTTGGAAATCGTCGAAAAATCGTCCTTCGCTCTCGGTCATCCTGCTCTCGACTCCGGGGGCTGGCACGCTCATCGTGAGCCAGATCGCTATGGCCGCCCATCAATTCATGTAGATGGATTGGACGCCAAGCGCGGTTTCGCGTCAAGACGCACGGAGCGTGCCGGTGACGAGGGTGACAGGGTCTCAGAGTTTCAGGGTGACAGGGGAAACAACCCCGGTGGGCTCCCTGTCACCCTGACACCCCAACATCCTGTCACCCTCACACCGGCGTCAGCTCGATGACCGGACCGAGCCGGGACAACTCGGCCAGTGGGATGTGGCAGCGGATGGTATGTCCCTCCGCGGCGACCCGGATGGGCGGCGCTTCCTGCTCGCAGATCGGTCCCAGCTTGCGTGGGCAACGGGACTGGAAGGGGCAGCCCGTGGGCCGGCTGCCTGCCCCGGGGACGGGTCCTTCCAGCCGGATGCGCTCCTGCACGGATTTGGGGTCGGGAACAGGGACGGCGGAGACGAGTGCTTCGGTGTAAGGATGGTACGGCGGGGAGAAGACCTGCTCCGTCATCCCCATTTCCATGATCTGCCCCAGGTACATCACCGCGACGCGATCGGCCAGGTGCTGCACGACGCTCAGGTCGTGCGAGATGAACAGGTACGACAACTCCTCCTCATCCTGCAGCTCCTTCAACAGGTTGAGCACGGTCGCCTGGATCGAGACATCGAGCGCCGAGACCGGCTCGTCGCAGACGACGATCGACGGTTCCGCCGCCAGGGCACGGGCGATGCCGATGCGCTGCTTCTGACCGCCGGAGAGTTGGGCCGGGTAGCGGTCGAGGAACGACGCGTCGAGGTTCACCGTCCCCAGGATGCGTTCCACGCGCGATCGCAACTCCTGCTTGTCCCGCACGCCATGGAAGAGACGCAGCGGACGGCCGACGATTTCCAGGATTGTGTGTGCGGGGTTGAGCGAGGTGTCTGGATTCTGGAAGACGATCTGAATCTGACGTCGCCGCTCCTTCGGGCGGGCGCTGGCGCGGACCTTGAGCGGCTCTCCAAAAAGGCGCATCTCGCCGCCGTCAGGTGGTTGCAATCCGATGACGCAGCTCGATAGTGTGGTCTTGCCGCACCCAGATTCTCCCACGACTGCCAGCGTTTCCCCAGCCGCGAGGTCGAGCGACACACCATCGACCGCCTTGACGACCCGGTCTTCGCCGAACGCGCCCCGACGCTGGCTGTAGTACTTGCGTAGGTCGGCGATTTCGAGGATGGGAGGTGACACCCCCTCATCCCCAGCCCGTCTCCCCTCGGGGTGGGGAGAAGGGAGCGCCCTCCCCGTGGGCGGCAAGAGCCCCCCTCTCTCGTCCCCGAAAGGAGCCAGGTACCCTCTGGGTGGTGGTTGGGGAGTGAGGATCTTATTGCCGACTTCTTTCCAGAAGAAGCATCGCGACACGTGCGCTTCCCCGGCCTCGAACAATGGGGGATGCTCGGCCACGCAGATGTCGCGGGCGTAGCGGCAGCGCGGCGCAAAGGCGCAGCCGTGGTGAAGATGACCTGGTCGGGGGAGTTGACCCGGAATCGGGGTCAGGGGTTGCCCGGCGCGGCCGATGCTCGGCACGGCCTCGAGCAGGCCCGCCGTGTACGGGTGGCGCGGCCTGGCAAAGAGGGTGTTGATCGGGGCTTCCTCGGCGATCTCCCCGGCGTACATGACCGCGACCCGGTCGCAGACCCGCGCGATGACCCCCAGGTTGTGGCTGACGTAGACGATGGCCGAGTTGATCTCGTGCTTCAGTTCGGCGACCAGATCGAGGATGGTGGCCTCGGTCGTCACGTCGAGCCCGGTGGTCGGTTCGTCGAGGATGAGCAGCGAGGGATTGCAGGCCAACCCCATGGCGATGATGACGCGCTGCTGCTGGCCGCCGGAGAGCTGGTGGGGATAACGGTCGGCGATCTCCTCCGGGTCGGGGAGGTGGACGCTGTTCAGCAAGGCAAGTACGCGCTGCCGCGCCTCGGAGGCCGTCAAGCCCTCGTGAGTGCGCAAGACCTCTGCGATCTGTTCCCCGATGCGCATCGACGGGTTGAGCGAGGCCATCGGGTTCTGATAGACCATCGCCACTTCGCGTCCGCGCAGCCGTTGCAGCTCCTGCGGCGAGAAGGCAAAGACATCCTTGCCCCGGTAGAGCACCTCGCCCCCGGTGACCCGGCCCCCGGCGGCCACGTGCCCGATGGCGGTGAAGGCCAGGGTCGTTTTGCCGCACCCCGACTCACCGACCAGCCCGAGCACCTCGCCCGCCCGTACCGCGAGGGACGCACCCCGTACCGCCTCGACCTGCTCCGGCCCACTCCCGTACGTCACCCGCAGCTCGCGGATGTCCAGCACGACATCGGATGCGCCATCGTAGCCGTCACTATGGGCACGGAGCGTCTCGACAATCGCCGTACTTTCCGTCTTGCCGTCTTGCCGTCTTGCCGTCTCAACCGTCATGCCAACTCCTCCATCCGCTCGCTGGTGTCGAGCACGCGGCTGAGGCCGTCGGCGAAAAGGTTGGCGGCGATGACCAGGGTGGATATGGCGACGGCCGGGCCAAGCACGAGCCAGGGAGCCGATTGGATCATGCTGCGTCCTTCGTAGATCATGAGCCCCCAGTCGGGGGTGGGTGGTTGCACACCCAGACCCAGGAAGCCGAGCGACGCGCCTATGAGGATGGCGTAGCCGACCCGGATCGAACTCTCGACGATGATGGCCGGCGTGGCGTTGGGCAGCATCTCGCGGACGATGATGTACGGCGCCAGCTCACCGCGCGCCTGCGCCGCCTGGACGAACGGTTGCGTGCGGATGTCGAGGGCCACGCTGCGGATGATGCGCGCCACCCGGGGCACGAAGGTGATAGACACGCCGATGATGATGTTGACCAGGCTCGAACCGAGGGTGGTCAGGATCAGGAGCGCCAGGAGCAGCGACGGGAAGCTCATCAGGCCGTCGGCGATGCGCATGATCGATTCGTCGATCTTGCCGCCATAGTAGCCCGCGGTCAGGCCGATCAGCGTGCCGGCGACGACCCCGAGCGCGGTCGCCCCGAAGGCGATGAGGATGATGCTGCGCGTGCCGGCCAGAACGCGGCTGAAAATGTCGCGGCCGAATTGGTCGGTACCGAGGAGATACGTCCCCGACGGCGCCTGCAAGGTGTCCTGGTAATGGAACTCCAGCGGCGGGTACGGCGCGATGGCCGACCCGACGACCGCCAGCAGCAGATACGCGAGCAGGATGATGCCTCCGATCGCCGCGGAGGGTGTGGCGAGCAATCGTCGCCACCGGCGCGTCGGGGCGGGCGCGACGACCTCATCGCGGAGTGGTGTGCCGGTGGCCGCCCAAGCCGCGGGGCGGATCACCGTCGCCGCGGCGGCGGCCCTGGGGCCTTGTCTGCGGGTTGCATCCACGATCATGCCTTCCCTCCCCCTAGTAGCGGATACGGGGGTTCAGCGCGGCGTAGAGCAGATCCGCGCCGAGATTCGCCACCGCGTAGATGGTCGCCACCAGCAGCGCCACGGCCTGCACCAGCGGCACGTCGCGGTTGGTGACGGCGAAGATCATCAGTTGTCCCAGACCTGGATAGCCGAAGACCGTCTCGACCACGATCAGGCCCCCGATCATCCAGCCGACGTTGATGGCGATGATGGTGATGGATGGCAGCAGCGCGTTCGGAAGCACGTGACGCCGGATCACCCGGGCACGCGGCAGACCCTTCAGGGTGGCGGTGCGCACGTAATCGGTGCGCAGCACGCGGACCACGCTGGCGCGGGTCATGCGCGCCGTGTGGGCCAGGGTGACCAGCACCAGCGTAGCCGCCGGGAGGATCAGGTACTTCACGCTTTCCAGCGGGTTGGCGCTGGGGTCGATCAGGCTGGTCGCGGGCAGGATCGGCCAGAGCGAGGCGAAGACAATGATGAGCACGCTGCCGATGACGAACTCGGGCACGGAGATGCCGAGCAGTGTGGTCATGGTGATCGCCTTGTCGATTGGTCCGTCCTTGCGCAGTCCGGCGATGATGCCCAGACCCAGGGCCAGTGGCACGCCCACGACGAAGGCGATCCCCGCCAGAGCCAGCGAGTTCTTGAGGCGCTCGAACACCAGCGGGCCAACTTCGGTGCGCATCCGCAGCGATTCACCGAAGTCGCCGCGCGCCGCGCCGGTGAGCCAGTCGACGTAGCGGGCCGGAGCCGGTTGGTCGAGACCGAGCTGGGTGCGCAGGGCAGCGAGGGTTTCGTCGGTCGCCTCGCTGCCCAGGATCATGACCGCCACGTCGCCCGGCAGCAGCTCAGTCACGGCGAAAATGACGACCGAGACGATGAACAGGGTCAGCGCCATGAAGGCGAAGCGCCGCCCCAGAAACCTAAGCATTCCGCGTCCAGCGGCCGGGCCGCTGCCTCGAATTCCCGTTCATTTCCAGATCCTTCCCGAATCGCGTTTAGCTCGCCGTGTCATTCCGAGCGCGCGAAGAATCTCGTTTTCCACCTATGCTCGTGACCTCTGAACGAGATTCCTCCGCCGTCGGAACGACACGATCCGCGCCGCGCTCGCGGTTGGCGGCTACTCTGCAAGCCAGGCCCGGCGCAGATCGAGCCAGCGCAGCGGATGGGGCGAGAAGCCCTGCAGGCGGGACGTGTACCCGGTGATGTAGGAGCGGAAGTAGGGGATCACCACCGGCCCATCGTCGGCCAGAATCTGTTGCGCCTGGGTCAGGATGGCGCGCCGGGCGTCCTCGTCGACGGTTGCCCGTGCCTCGGTCATCAGCGCGTCGAACTCTTCATTGCACCATTTGCTCTCGGTGCCCGGCGAGTCGCAGAGGTAGATCAGGGACATCATCTGCTCGGCGGTCGGACGCGATGTCCAGTTCGTGGTGAAGAACGGCGTCTTCTTCCAGATGTCGGCCCAGAAGTTGTCGATGGGGTGGCTGACGATCTCGATGCGAATGCCAGCCGCCGCCGCCATGTCCTTGAAGGTGAGCGCCGACTCCTGCATGCCCGGCCGCCCCGTGCTCGTGTGCAGCGTGAGATCGAGCCCGTCCGCGTACCCGGCCTCGGCGAGAAGCTCCTGGGCCCGGGTGATGTCTTGCGCCGGGATGGGAATGTTCCCGTACATCGGATCGATTGACGGCACGCACTGGTCGGCGGCCGTCTCACCGTGCCCCTGAAGCACGACGGCGAGAAATCCGTCCCGCTCGGCGCACAGTTTGAGTGCCGTCCGCACGCGCACGTCGCCGAACGGTTCCTCGGTCACGTCCATGACGATCGGCTGATGCCCACCGGTGATGATCTCGGCGGTGGTAATCCCCGGCGCGCCCTCGATGGTCGGCAGCGTCGTCGGCAAGAACTCGTTGGCGAGCTCGATCCCGCCGCTGGTCAGCGCCGCTGCTTTGGTCGCTTCTTCGGGAATGGCCAGGTACTGAATCTCGTCGAGGAAGCCTTGGCCTTCGGTGTCGAAATAGTCGTCGAACCGGCGCAGGACAGTCCGTTCGCCCGGCACATGCTCCGCGAGAACATAGGGCCCGGTGCCGATCGGGTCGGTGGCCAGATTCTCCGACCTCCCGGCCGGCGTGATCCGCGCCTGGTAGTTCCCGAGCAGCTCGGGGAACTCGGCGTACGGTGCGGAGAGCCGGAAGATGATCTCGGTGGGGCTGGGCGTTTCCATCTCCTCGATCATCAGGATGTTGGCGCGAAACGCCGAGGCCAGCTCAGGGTCGAGGATGCGTTCCACCGTCGCGACGACGTCCTCGCTGGAGAAATCCTCGCCGTCGTGCCACTTGACGCCCTCGCGGAGCTGAAAGGTCCACTCGTCGGCGGCTTCGTTCGACTCCCAGGAGAGGGCCAGATCGGGTTCGACACCCATCTCCGCATTGATGCGGACGAGGCTGGAGTAGAGGAGCTCGCAGGGCCAGATCGCTTCGAGGATGATGGCCACGTTTGGATCGAACGTTGCCGCCGAGCCGGGGATACCGACGCGCACGGTGCCGCCGCGCACGGGCTCGCCATCCTGGCGGGCCGGAAGGGCCGCGGCGGTGTTGGTCGATGTGCCCGACACCATCCCGGCCAGTGCCGTCGCGCTCAGGCCCAGCAGCGACGCGCGGCGCAGTGCCTCACGCCGGCTGAGACGGCCTTCCAGGACTTGCCGACGCAGGTGTTCCAGATTGCCGATTTCGGACTGCGGTTTCACGCTCATGGTGTTCTCCCTTCCCGGAACGAAACCAGGTCGTTCGCTAACTTATGACATCCGCGCCGGCCGCGCGAACGCATCCTCACCCGTTGAGCCAGGCGCGCCGCAGATCGAGATACCGCAGCGGGTGGGCGCGGAAACCCTGCAGTCGGTTCGAATAAGCGGTGATGTAGGAGCGGAAATACGGCACGATGACGGGACCGTCGTCGGACAGGATCTGCTGGGCGTCGGTCAGGAGTTGGTGCCGTTCCTCCGGGTCGAGCGCGGCGCGGGCCGCCATGATCCGCGCGTCGAATTCCTCATTGCACCAGTTGCTTTCGGTGTTGCTGGCTCCGCACATGTAGACCGTCGAGAGCATCATGTCGGCGGTCGGCCGCCCGATCCAGTTGGAGATGAGGAAGGGCTCGTGCTTCCAGACATCGGCCCAATAGACATCGACCGGGTGACTGACCAACTCGACGCGCACCCCGGCGCCGAGCGCCATGTCCTTGAGGGTCAGCGCGGTCTCCATGATGCCCGGGCGACCTGGAGTCGCGTGGAGCGTGAGATCGATCCCGTCTGGATAGCCGGCCTCTTCCAGTAGCTGCCGCGCCCGTTCCAGATCCTGGGCGGGCATAGGAACATTGCCGTACATCGGGTCGCTGGGCGGGACGACCTGATCGGCGGCCGGGACTCCGTGCCCCTGAAGGGCGACGGCGACCACGCCATCGCGGTCGACGCAGAGTTTCAATGCGGTGCGCACGCGCGCGTCGTCGAAGGGCGCCTGGGTCGCGTCCATCACGATCGGCTGGTGACTGCCGGAGACGATCTCGGTCGTCGTCACCGTGGGCGCGCCCTCCAGGATCGGTAGGGACGTCGGCTGATACTCGTTTGCCAGCTCGATACCACCGCTGGTCAGCGCGGCGACCTTGGTCGCTTCTTCGGGGATGGCGAGGTACTGGATCTCGTCGAGGAACGCCTGCCCCTCGAGATCGAAGTAGCCGTCGTAGCGGGTGAGGATCGTCCGCTCGCCGGGGACGTAGGCCTTAAGCCGATACGGGCCGGTGCCGATGGGATCGGTCGCCATCTGGCCAATTTTGCCGGCCGGCATGATGCGCGCCTGGTAGTGCGCCAGTTGCTCCGGAAACTCCGCGTAGGGATAGGCGAGGTGGAAGACGACCTCAGTCGGACTCGTGGCCTCGACCCGCTCGACCATGGCGATGTTGGTGCGAAACAGCGAGGCGGTTTCCGGGTTCAGGTTGTAGTCGATGGTCGCCAGGACGTCGTTGGCGGTGAAGTCGCTGCCGTCGTGGAACGTGACGCCCTCGCGCAACCTAAAGGTCCACTCGTCGCCCGTGTCGTTCGATTCCCAAGCCACGGCCAGGTCGGGTTCGAGCGCCATGTCGGGGTCGGTCCGGACCAGGCTGGAGAAGACGTGCTCGAGGACGTAGATCTCCTCCATCGTGGTGTAAAGCGCCGGATCGAACCCTCCGGCCGACCCGGCCACGCCGACGCGCACGGAGCCGCCGCGAACGGGAGGGCCGTCCTGAACGGCGGGGCGCGCGGCAGCCGAGCGAGTTGGCGCGGAGGACCAGAGTCCGGCCAGGGCGGTCGCGCTCAAGCCCAGCAGCGACGCGCGTTTCAGCGCATCACGCCGGGTCAGTCTGCCGCGCGCCACGTCACGTAAGAGACTTTGCACTGCTGGGGAATGGTCTCGCAAGGTCATTCTTGCCTCCCTTTGCCATCAGCGTCGACGGCTCAGGCGTGTTGTCTCCGAGGCCAAAGCGCGGACTCGCACGAGATGTTCCACCGGAGTAACGTTATAAACGGCTAAATGGCGCCAGCGGTTTGGTTGACGAAACCTCGTTTCGTCGCTGGCCGGCAGTCGAAAACGGGAACCGGCCGGGGTGGCGTCGGTTCCTGCTGACCGACCCCGTTGTCGATCAGCGATACGCGCCAAGGGTGCGCGCGACGGGGCTGTTGGGGAAGGGGTCTGCCTTCCGCCACCGGATGCTACGCGGCGGATGGGGGTCAAGACCGGTTCGGACGTATACGGAACTCAGGCCGAACGTGCGTCAAATTGGCAGGCGTGCATGCTAGAAACCCATGAACATGAATCATTTTCATGGTAAGTAACGTATTAAGAGAAAAGATCGGGATCTGCGCCAGAGCCGGGAGGAGCGGAGCATGCCTGGCGTGCTGAACGAGCGAGGGTTCTGGTGTGCCGTCAGCGGTCATTTCCCATCCGCGACGATCGCGGTCATCATAGGCGCCTGAGCAGACCTCGTGACACGGAATAATGGGAGGTGAGCGTCGTGACAGGGGAACTGACCCGCATCTTCGAGCCGATCCGCATCGGCCACAGTACGGCCCGCAACCGGATCGCCAGCACGCCGCACACCACCGGCTTTGGGGAGAACGGCTATCCCACCGAGCGGTACGCGCGCTACCACGCCGAAAAGGCGAAAGGGGGCGCTGGGCTGGTGATGACCTTCGGCTCGTGCAGCGTCCATCCATCCACGCCGTCAAACGGCGAGATCGCGGCCTGGGACGACGGTGTCGTGCCGCACCTGACGCGCATGGCGGCGATGGTGCACGAGCATGGCGCGCTGCTCATCTCCCAGATCGCGCACCGCGGGCGGCGCACGCTTTCGGACGCGACCGAGCGGCCGTTGCTGGCGCCATCTGACCTGCTCGATCCCGATCCCGTGCACCGGGAAATTCCGCACGAGATCGAAGAGGAGCAGATCGACGAACTGATCGCCGCCTTCGCCGCGGCAGCGGTGCGCTTCCGCGAAGGTGGTTTCGATGGGGTAGAGGTCAACTCGATCGGCGGGCAGTTGATCGAGCAGTTCTGGTCGCCGCAGATGAATGTGCGCCGCGACGAGTGGGGTGGGAGTCTCGAGAACCGCATGCGCTTCGGGGTGCGTGTCGTGCAGGCTGTCCGCGCGGCCGTGGGTCAGGATTTCATCGTCGGGTTCCGCATGACCGCCGACGAAGGACTGGTGGGCGGGCTTACCCCCGAGGAACTGCGAGAGATCGCCCGCGGCATGGACGGACTCGGCCTGCTGGACTACATCAGCCTCACCGGTGGTTTCGGAACCACGCTGACAACCTCCGCGGTGGCGACACCCTCGATGGATTTTCCTCACCTGACGTTTCTGCGGCAGGCCCGGGCGTTGCGTGACGTCATCAAGGCCCCGGTGCTCTATGCCGGGCGCGTGATGACACCGGCGGAGGCCGAGGCGATCTTGCGGCGCGGCGATGCCGATGTCGTCGCCATGACGCGGGCCATGATCGCCGACCCGCACCTGGTCAACAAAGCGCGACAGGGGAAATTGGACGACATCAGGATCTGCGTCGGGGCGAACGAGGGGTGTATTGGCCGGCGCTACACGGGCCTGCCCATCTTCTGCGTCCACAACCCTGCCATCGGGCGCGAAGCCGAGCTGATGGAGATCGAACCCGCGGCCGAACCGAAGCGGGTTGTGGTCGTCGGCGGAGGGCCGGCGGGGCTGGAGGCGGCACGGGTGGCCGCGACCCGCGGTCATGAGGTCACGCTCTACGAGCGGGAGCCGGTGGTCGGCGGCCAAATCCTGACGCTGATCCAGGCGCCGCACCGCAGGGAGTACCGTGGCGTCGTCGATTGGCTGGAAGGGCAGGTGCGGAAGCTTCCAGTGGACCTTCGGTTGGGGCACAGCGTTACCGCTGACGAGATCCTGGCCCTCGAACCGGATGCGGTGGTGGTTGCCGCCGGGGCCAGGCCGCGGCGGCCAGACGTTCCCGGTGCCGATGCCCCGCACGTGGTCCCCGTCGATGATGTCCTCACCGGTCGCCATCGGTCCGGGAAGAAGGCGGTACTGCTCGATGAAGACGGCCATCTGCGCGGCGTTAGCACCTCCGATTTTCTTTCCGCTCAAGGTGTCGAGGTCATCGTGGTGACCCGGCTTTGGTCGGTGGGAGAGGACATCGACCCGACACTGAAACCGATCTATTACGAACGCTTGCTCAGTCAAGGGGTGGTCATGATGCCCCACAGTGAAGCAATCACCATCGGCGACGACTGGGTGCGAGTCAGGAACGTCTATTCCGGTGTGGAGCAGACAGTAGACGGGGTCGATACGGTTGTCACCGCATACGGCGGCAAGGCGAACGACGGCGTCTATCGCGAACTGAAGGGGAAGATTCCGGACTTGCACCTGGTTGGCGATGCGGCGGCGCCACGGCGGCTGGCTATTGCCATGCTCGAGGCCACCCGCGCCGCCCGCGCGATGTGACATCGCGTGACGTGCGCATCGCCTATGGCAGCGGTTCCGCGGTGGCCCGGGCGTTAGCCACGATCTCGATGTACGCGGCGACCTGCCGAGTGATCCAACCCAGACCCTCGCGCGCCACCGCGTCGCGGTCGAAGAAGTTGCGTGCCCCGGAAACCGCGGTGGCGCCGCAGCGAATGAAATCGGCCGCGTTCTGCAGGCTGACACCGCCGGACGGGATGAGCTTGACCTCCGGGTAGACCATGCGCAGGTTGGTCATGTAGCTGGGACCAGCGATGGCCGCGGGGAAGATCTTGACCATGTCGGCGCCGGCCTGCATGGCGGACAGGACCTCCGTAGCGGTGAACGCACCGGCGAAGGAGGCGGCCCCGTACCGGTGGGCGGTGGCGATGACGTCCGGCGCCACCGCCGGCGAGACGATCACCCGCGCGCCCGCCATGATCGCCTCGCGCGCCGCTGCCGCGTCGAGTACGGTGCCGGCCGCGGCGTACAGCTCGTCGCCGAACTCGTCAGCGATTGCGCGGAACATGCCAAGCGCGCCGGGCGTGGTCATCGTCACCTCCACCACTCGCGCCCCGCCGTCGTACATGGCTCGCACGTAGGGAAGCACGTCTTCCGCCTGCCTGAGTTTCATCGCCGGGAGTATGCCGGTGATCCGCGTGGACGCGATCGCGCGCTCGCGGGCGCTGGCGCCGTCCAGGTGGACGAAGGTCATGTGTGCTATCTCCTCACGCGCAGGTCGGGTTCGGCGGCCAGGAGCGGCAGAACCTCTGCCGCCGACACCCGCGCCACATCGCCCTCGATGGTGTGAGCGAGGGCGCACAGGGCATCCCCGAAATCGAGGGCGAACGACACGTCAGTATCGAGATAGCCATACAGGAACCCGGCGAACCAGGCATCCCCGGTGCCGAAGCGGTCGATCACGTCGAAGTCGTATCGCCGCCCCTGAATCACGCGCCCATCGTGCAGCGCCTTGCTGCTCCACCCACCCCGCAGCACGCCGTCGATCGTGCGGGAGGTCAGGCAGACGGTGCGACACCCGAAATCGGCCTGGAACTGCGCCAGGAGGTCGTCGTCTGTCCCTTCGTACGCAAAGACCGCCTCCGCCACCGAGCGGTTCGTTGCCAGCACATCAACCAGCGGCAGGATTTGCCCCCATGCGGCGCGGGCGCGCTCGACAGTCCAGAGATGCTCCCTGTAGTTGACATCGAAGCACGTGAAGCAGCCCACTTCGCGCGCCGTCTGGAGGAACGCCAGCGCGGCCTCGAAGCAGCCGGCGCCGAGACCGGGGAAAATGCCGTCGGTGTAGGCCAGCCGTGCCCCGCGCAAAATGTCCTTCCAGGCGAAATCGTTCGCGGCGATCGTGCTGGCGGCGCTGCCGGCGCGGTCGTACACCGCCACCCCGGCCCGTGGCGTGGCGCCGAACTCGATGAAGTTGACGCCCATCCGTGACCCCTCCACCAGCCGCAGGTGAGAGACGTCGACGCCGTATCCCTGACAGGTATCTCTGGCCAGCACGCCCAGCTCGTTCGCGGGCAGCAGCGAGACGAAGGCCGTCCGCTTGCCGAGCTGGGCAAGATTTGCCGCGACATTGAGCTGCGAGCCCGCGACATGCACGTCGAGCCGCGTCGCCTGTCGCAACCGGTCGAATCGCGGCGGCGACAGGCGCAGCATTACCTCGCCCAGGCTCACGAGGTCGTAGGTCATCCGCCGCTCCGGATGCGATCCACGCTGGTACGGAACTGATCGATTTCCGCTGCCCCGTCCAGCACGCCGATCTCGAGATCGTAGACCCGCTTCTCCCCAGGTTGGAGGACGATCAGTTCGCCCGCCTGGCGCACCGCTTCCCGGCCAAATCCGTTGGTGCATGGTTCGATGCCAACCGCGTACTGCCCCTCGCCCATCATCCTCCATTCGATGTACCGCGGGAGCTGCCCGCGGTCGTAGATCACGTACAGCCCCTGGCCATCCCGGCCCAGCCCCGGATTGACGATGGCGACCGGCACGCGACCATCGTCTCCGGCGCGCATGGTGTGCTCGAGGGTCTGCTGCACCCAGTCTTTCCCTGGCGCGATGAAGCGGGCGTACGCCTCCGGCTGCTCTGGGTCCGCCTCACCGAAGAGCACCCGCGGCGGACCGGCGAAACGGGGCCACGAGCTCGGCCCCATCGGTGACGAAGGGGAACCCGGCGTTGATGTGATAAAGGAGCATGTGCGTCGTCGGCTGGTATCCCGCGTTTTCGATCTCGTCGTGCAAAAAGAATCGGGATTCGCCCAGCCGCGCCGTGTAGCGCCGGGTCAGCACCAGGTTCTCGCCGTAGGTCTGGGCCTGCACGACGCGCCCCGTCGCTTCCAGAATGCAGTCGTCTCCTTCCCACCGCTCCCGAAACCCAGCAGTTCAGCGGGAATCAGCGCCATGCGGTCGTGGACACCGAAGCGCTCGGTGGGGCGGGCGGGGAAGTTGTATTGGGGGACTGGCTCGGTCTCCGGGTTGCCGATGTGCACCATGCCGCAGGAGTTGCAGAACCCGCCGAGCCCGGTACGCAGCCAACCGAACTCCTCCTGTTGCTCGAAATACCAGGGACCGGGCAGCAGGGTCGGCGGGATCCAGGCCAGTGAGGCGCCCTGGAACTCGCAGTACCCGACGTCCATCCCCCGCTCGACCGCCACCTTGAAGACGAACCCCGTGCCCGTCCGAAACTCCAGCAGACGCACCCCGCGCGGCGGCCCGTTTTCCGCCGCAAGAAGCTGAACACCGCCGATCTGCGAAAGGTGTCCGATGTGGCGCTGCAGCTCGGCTCGGGTCCACAAGCGATTGAAGAGCTGGGGCAATAGATCCTCCTTCCGGCCAGCCTCGCCTTGCCAAATTCGTGTCATTCTGAGCCCGCAGGCGAAGAATCTCGGCGCTCGTCGACTGGGCCTAGGGTGTGCCGAGATGCTTCGCGAAGCGAAGCATGACACGGTGTTCGCGATGCGCTCTAACTCCTTCTCGGCACTACCGTTTCACTGACCCGATCCGAGGCCGTGCCGTAGCGGTGGAGAAAGCGATCGCGCTCGCTGGCGACGTGCTCAGGCGGGATGGGCACCGCGTTGCCGATACTGGTGAGAAGGCGCATCTGGGCGACGCGCTCGACAACGACGCATGCGAAGAGCGCCTCCTCCAGGGAGCGGCCGCAACTCACGGCGCCGTGGTTGGCCAGCAGGACCGCGTTGCTCGCGCCGAGGGCCTGTGCCGTCTCCCGGCCAAGCGCCTCGTGCTGCCCCGCCGGGACGTAATCGGTACATCGAATCTCGCCACCGATCACCTGCGATTGCTCCTCGACGATGACCGGGATCGTGTCGTGCCGGCACGAGAGTGCGGTGGCGTGGAGGGCATGGGTGTGGGCGATGGCGTGGACGTCTGGACGCGCGAGATAAATCTGGCGATGCACCTCCAGCTCCGACGACGGCAGGCGAGTTCCCTCGATTTGCGCGCCATCGTCCGCGACGGTAACCATGTCCCGCGGTGTCAGTGCTGCATAGTCGACCCGGCTAGGAGTGATGATCAGTCCGCTGGGAACGCGCGCGCTGACGTTGCCATAGGTGCCGATAACGTAGCCAAGCTCGACCAGCCGCTGGCAGGTCAAGATGATCTCCCGCTTCAGGTCGAGGTGGTCCATCAGGTGCGATCCGTCTGGGTGAAGTTGGTCAGCCAATCGCCGTCCCACAGGCTGGGGAAGGCGTGACGCACGTAAGGGTGCGCGGCGATTGCCGCTTCGTCGAGGTCGAGCCCGAGACCCGGTTCGTCGTTCAGGACGAACTCGCCGTCCCGGATCGGATTCCATCCGCCGACGAGGCTGTTGCGCCAGGGCACGTCGAACTCGGCGAACGCCTCCTGAATCATGAAGTTCGGGGTGCTGACGTCGACGTGCAGGCAGGCCGCCAGTGCGACCGGGCCGATCGAGCAGTGCGGCGCGATGCGCATGTCCTGCGCGGCGGCCATGGCAGCGATCTTCTTGCCGGCCAGAATGCCGCCGCAATGGGCGACGTCCATCTGCACCACGTCGGCGGCGCGCAGGGCGGTGAGACGGTAGAAGTCGGCCAGGGTGTACAGCCGCTCGCCGGCGGCGATCGGGATGGGCGACTGTCGCTTGACCTCGGCCAGCAGATCGAGGCTACTCCGGCGTCACCGGCTCCTCGCACCAGGCCGGGGCGTAGGGCTCGAGAGCGCGGATCATCTCGCGTTGCGCTGCTGACGGAGAGTCGTCCGTGAAACTCGATCATCAACCCGACGCGCGGTCCCACGGCCTCGCGCACCGCCGCTACGGCCGCGATGGCGAACTCGCTTTCATCAGCCGATAGATCCTTCCAGGCGATGCCGAACGGGTCGAACTTCAGCCCGCGGTAGCCGCGCGCGACCGCGTCCCGTGCCCGCTCGGCGTACTCGGCTGGGGTGCGCGCCCCGCCGTACCAGCCGTTGGCGTAGGCGGGAACGCGCCGTTGGCAGCGGCCGCCCAGGAGCTTGTAGACCGGCTGGCCGCAAGCCTTGCCGACGATGTCCCACAGGGCAATCTCGACCCCGCTGATGGCGGTCATCACGGTGCGGCCGCCCTGGTACTGGTCGCGGATCATGCCGCCGGCGATCGCTTCGATGTCGAACGGGTCGCGGCCCAGCACGCGGCCCTCGACCCACTCGTGGACGAGCGTCTGCACCGTCTGCTCCTGCCATTCCAGGGTCGCCTCGCCGACGCCGGTCAGCCCGGTGTCGGTGCGCAGCCGCACGAACAGGTAATTGCGCAGTCCGGCATTTGCCATGAAGGTCTCGACGTGCGTGATCTTCATGGCGTAGCGAGCCTTGGTTGCACCGAACGACCCTCATCCCCAGCCCTTCTCCCTGTGCGCAGGGAGAAGGGAGCACGCACCCGGCGCGGGTCACGCGCATCGAGCCCCTCTCCCATCGCAATGGGAGAGGGGTTGGGGTGAGGGTGGCTCAGGGAGATGGGGCGAGGGAAGTATGCAGCCACGTTATCAGCCTCCACACCCATCACGCCAGCGACCCCGCCGGCCGGCCAGAAGCCGCCCCGCGCAACAATTGCCGGCTCATCACCTCGAAAAGGAGTGCCAGCAGAATCGCCGTCCCCTTGAACGCGTAAAACGAGGCGTCGCGCATCCCCATAGTGCTCAATCCGTTGTTGAGGACGGCGATGAAGAGGACGCCGAGCGCGGTGCGGCGCAGGCTTCCTTCGCCGCCCTGAAACGGCGTGCCCCCGATAATGACCGCGACGATGGCATCCAGCTCCAGTCCGTAGGCCGCGTCCGGGGCGGCGGCCCCGAGACGGCTGACGGTGACGAGCGAGCCGAGCCAGACGAGCGGCCCGAACAGCGCGAACATCAGGAGCTTGGTGGCGACCGTGTTGATGCCGGCCTGCCGCGCCGCTCGCTCATCGCCGCCGAGGGCAAAGGTGTAGCGGCCGAGCCGTGTCATGTTCAGCACGAACCAACCACCGAGATAGGCGAGTCCGATCAGCACGATCGGCATGGTGATGCCGGCGACGTCGAACGAATTCATGAAGTCGACAAAGGGGCTGCGCACCACGATCGAGCTGGCGTCGGTCAGGCTGATGGCCAGCCCGCGCAGCCAGATCCAGGCGGCGAGGGTGACGACCAGCGGGTCGATCCCGCCCCAGGCGATCAGGGCGCCGTTGAAGAGCTCGACCAAGATGGCCGCGAGCAGCCCGCAGACCAGCGCCAGGGTCATGTTCCCCGTGCCCTGGAACACGAGTGCGATGACCACACCCGTCAACGCAATCAACGACCCCGGCGAGAGATCGATGTTGCGCGAGATGATGGCGAACGTCGTCGCGACGGCGACGATGGCCAGCGTCGCGTTCTGCTCCAGCAGGCTGCGCAGGTTGACGACGGTCAGGAAGCCGGGGTTGACGGCCGCGAACACCGCCACCAGCACGGCCAGCATCACCAGCAGCCCGTAGGTGCTGAGAAACGCGCCGATCGCGTATCGCGGGTTGCCCATGCGGTCGCCCATCGCTCCTGTCATGCCGCGTCCGGGCGGCGCACCAGCCGGTCGAGGACGACCGCGCCCAGGATGAGAAACCCGGTGACAGCGGTCTGCCAGGTATCCTGCACGCCCTTGATCGTCAGGTAGTTGAGGACCATGGTCAGGATCACCGTCCCCGCCAGTGTCTTCTCAACGCGTCCGACCCCGCCGCGCAGACTCGTCCCGCCCAGGACGACCGCGGTGATGGCCTGGAATTCCAGCCCCAGACCCAGAGTTGGATTGACCACCCCCGTGCGTGCCGCCAGCAGCAATCCGGCCACCCCGGCGCACAGTGCGCAGAGGACATAAACGATGATCTTGACCCGGTTGACCGGAAGTCCGCACAGATACGCGGCGCGCTGATTGACGCCGATGGCGTAGACCGCGCGGCCGAACGCTGTCTTCCGCATGGCGATCGCCGCGACCAGGTAGAGGATGAACATGATCGCGGCGCCGACCGGCACGAACAGCCACTGCTCGGCGGCGACGTACTCGAACACCGGATGATCGACATAGACCCAGGAATTGTTGATCCAGAGGATGGCCTGCCCCACGCCGCGCACGGCGATCAGCGTGCCCAGGGTGACGATCACCGGACTGATCTGGAGCAGTTCGACCAGCATCCCATTGACCATGCCCACGAGCGCCGCGGCGAGTAGGCCGGCCAGGATCGCCAGCCACGGGTTCACCCCGTAGTTGTAGACGAGAGTACCGGCGATGGCGCCCGTGAGCAGGGCGACGGACCCGACCGAGAGGTCGATGCCGCCGATCAGGATGACCAGCGTCATGCCGATGCCGATGACGCCGACCACCGACATCTGGCGCAGGATGTTCAGGAGGTTGTCGGCGGTCAGGAAGTAGGGGCTGGTGAGACCGAAAACGGCGGCCAGCACGACGATCACCAGCAGGACGCTGAGATCGCCCGCCACTGCGGATATTGATGTCGGCGGACGAGCGGCCACCCCGCCCATGCCGCCGTGGACGCCGCGCTCGGCCGCCATCGATGGCCGGTCCACGTCAGAGGCCATGCCCGGCTCCGCCCTGGATCGCGGCCAGGAGCAGTTCTTCGCTGGCCTCCTGCCGTGAAAACGTCCCGGTTAGCCGGCCGTCGAACATGACCAGGATGCGGTCCGAGACACCCAGAATCTCCGGCAGCTCGGTTGAGACGACGATGATGCCTTTGCCTTCGCCCGCCAGGCGGGTCAGATCGCGGTAGATCTCCGCCTTGGCGCCGACGTCGATGCCACGAGTGGGTTCGATCAGAATCAGGATATCGAGGTCGCGCATCAACCAGCGGGCCAGGATCACCTTCTGCTGGTTGCCGCCGCTGAGTGTCCGCACCCGAGCGGCGGCCGAGCGCACCACGATGTTCAACTTGGCGATGAACCCGTGTACCGCGCGCCGCTCGCGTCCGTTGTCCACGAACGCTCCGCGCTGGAAGGAGGGCAGCGACGGGAGCGTCATGTTTTCCGCGACGCTCAGGTCGAGGAAGAGCCCTTCCTGCTTGCGGTTCTCGGTCAGCAGGCAAATGCCGTGCCGGATGGCATCGGCCGGCGAGCCGATGCGGATGACGCGTCCGTTTCGCCTGATCGTCCCGCTCACCCCGCCCACCACGCCGAAGAGGGCGCGGGCGATCTCGTTCTGACCGGCGCCGAGAAGCCCGGTGACACCCACGATCTCGCCCCTGCGCAGGGTGAAATCGACATTCTTGACTCTGGCGCCGACCGAGAGCCCCTCGACGTCCAGAAGCGGCTCGGCCGCCGGGGACGCCCCTTGCGAGTCGTGGCGGTAGAACTCCTCGATCTGCTGGCCGATCATGCTCTCGGCGAGACGCTCCTCGGTGACACCGGTCAAGTCCAGGGTCTGCACCAGCTTGCCGTTGCGGAGAATGGTGCCGCGATCGCAGTGCTCGACAATCTCCCGGAAGCGGTGGGAGATGAAGACGATGGCCAGACCGCGATCCTTGAGCCCATGCAGGATGGCGAACAGGCGCCGGGTGTCCTCCTGCACGAGAGGCGCCGTCGGTTCGTCCAGCACCAGGATGCGCGGGTCGTGCGACAAGACCTTGGCGATCTCGACGAGCTGCTGTTGGGCCAGCGAAAGATCGCCCACCCGGTCGTTCACGTCGATGTGCTCGACCCCGAGCTGGTCGAGCACGGCCCGGGCCTGCGCCACGATGGCGCGCTCATCGATGACGAACCTGGCGCCGGGTTCGCGCCCGAGGAAGATGTTGTCCGCGACGGTGAGGTTCGGCAGCAGGCTCAGCTCCTGATAGACAGTGCCGATACCGAGACGCAGCGCCTCGCGGGGATGCCCGATCGTCACTGGCGCGCCGGCGATGAGGATGTGGCCCTCATCGGCGGGGTAGACGCCGGAGAGGATGTTCATCAGCGTCGATTTGCCGGCCCCGTTCTGGCCGACCAGCGAGTGGATCTCGCCCCGCCGCACGCTGAAGTCGACGTCATCGAGTGCCACGACGCCGGGGAAGCGCTTGGTCACCCCGCGCATCTCCAGGATCGGAGGCTGGGCGCTCGTCATTCGCTCTGGCGCCGTGGGTGCGGTTTGCATCGGGTGGATGTGAGACCTCCGTCTGGATTGGCTTGGGCGCCGGTCCGAGCGGACCGGCGCCCAAGCAGCTCGGGCCCTCAGTGAGTGATTATGGTATTCCGGCGAATTGCCAAGACCCGTTCGTAGGCCCGTCGCCGCTCACTTAGCGCCCTACGGAACGGGCGTCCCCTCCCCGAGGTACGTGGCGACAATTTCGGTCAGTGGCTGCTCAAACGGAAACTCCTCGATCTGCTCGACCTGGTCCGTGGCGAGCTGGATGACCGGGTCGACGTTCTCCGGGGTGACGAGCACGCCCTGAATAAGGACCTCGTCGCCCACGTCCTCACCCTGCGCGACCCGGAATGGCACCCAGACCTTCCAGAAACCCGAGTATTGCGGCGCCAGCAGGATCGTGCTGTCGAGGGTGCCATCCTTGACGCCCATCAAACCGGGTTCGGTCCCGTCGACTGAGACGAGCAGGATGTCGTCCGCTTTGCCGGCGCGCTCGATGACGGTGGCCGCGGGCAGTGTCAGCGAGTCGCTGTTGCCGTAGATGAGGTCGAGCTCGGGGAAGCGGGTCAACCAGTTCTCGGTGACGGAGGCCGCGCGCGCCGCATCCCAGTTCGTCGGCTCCAGGGCGACGACTTCGATGTTCGGGTACTCCGCCATCACGTCGGTGAACCCGCCGGTGCGGTCCTCGTTCAGACCCTGACCGAGAAGGCCCTGCAGGTTGGCGACCTGGCCGCGGGGCTCGCCGTACTTCTCGGTCAGGAGCGCCACCGCGTGCTCGCCGGCGGTGCGGCCGGTGTGGCGCTCGTCGAAGCCGAGCAACGTGGCGCAGCCCTCGGCGACGCTGTGCAGACAAACGACCGGGATGCCGGCCTCCTGCGCCTGCTGCAGGGTCGGCCCGAAGGCGTTGATGTCGATGAAGTTGACGGCGATGACGTCGACGCCCTCGTTGATGAGATTCTCGACGGCCTGCACCTGCTTGTTGACGTCGCCTTCGCCGCTGGTCACCCGCAGCTCGAACCCGTAGCGGCGGGCGGCCTCCTCGGCCCCCTCGACCTCGCCGAGGTGGAACGGGTTGCTCAAGTCGATCTGCACCAGACCGACGACGACGGGCTCGCCGTCCGCGCTCGCGGCGGGCGTTCCCTGCGCCGCCGCGCCGAGACCGCCACCAGCCAGGATCAGGGCCAGCGTCAGAAAAGGAATGAGCGCGGTCATGATTCGGGTTGGGAGTTTCATGCTATGCGCCTCCTTGCGCCACGGGATCGTGCGCGATTCGGTTGCTTGCCATCGGTGTCGCCTCCGCCGGTTGCAGCCCTCCTTTCAACTCCGCCGAGGCATCGGACCAGAGATCGACCCGGAACCGGCAGCGGCTGCCCGGGATGTAGTTGCGCGCCACGTGGAGCGGCACGTCGCCGCGGGTGAAGGTCACGCGCTCCAGAAACATGAGCGGGGAGCCGGCATCGACCTGCAGCAGATGGGCCTGCGCATCGTCGGCCAGCACGGGTTCGAGGGCATCGGTGCAGTGGAGCGGCGGCAGGCCGTAACGCTCCGCCAGCATGCGGTAGAGGGGGCTCTCGAACGCATCGGTCAGCAGCCCCGGGCAGAGGTGGAAGGGGATGTAGGAGCTGTCGAGCATCAGCGGCGCGCCGCTGAGCAAGCGGACGCGCTTGATGTGAATGAGCGGCGCCCCGGGCGCCACCGCCAGCAGGTGCGCCAGATCCTCGCTCGCCGGGACGCGGTGGCGCTGCAGGAGCCGATCCTCGAGCTGGATGCCACGCACGCCCATCTGCTCGGCGAAGCTGTATACGGTCCGCATCTCCTGTTCGAACTTTGGCCGCGCCACGAACGTGCCGCGGCCGTGGACGCGCTCAAGCAACCCCTCGCCGATGAGGTTGCCGATCGCCTGCCGCACCGTGGCCCGGCTCACCCCGGCCGCCTGCATCAGTTCGCGTTCGGAATGAATGATGCTGCCCGGCACCCAGACGCCTGACTCGATCTGCGCCCGCAGCGCCTGCTCCAACTGGTAGTAGAGCGGCACCGGACTATCCGGATGCAACAAATATGTGACCGGCCTCATCGCCTCCCGCCGTACCACGTTGTCTACTGGTACGTTCCACCGAACGTACCACCTCGACGCGGGGGTGTCAATTCCGGGCAGCGGTGCCGGTATGGGTCAGCGCGGCCCGGCGACTTGGACAGAATGCGCCTAATCACCGTGCCGTCACGCCGGTCGGACCTCTCTTCCCTCCCCCTCTCCCTGTGCGCAGTCTGACAGGGGGAGGTATCGCCGGATGACGTCCGTTTTCGGCGGAGCGAGCCCCGCTGTCATCGCCACGGGCGAGCACCCGGCTGCGGCGTCACGCCGCGCCTGCCCCGGCGGGACGTGATCGCGGCCCCGCGCGGCAGGGGAAGGGGATCATCCCCCCGCCCTGGAATTCTTGATCTCCTTGACCCCCTTCCCCGACCCGGCGGTGGCCAGGCGGCGCGATCAGACCCACGGTGTCTTGACCGGATTGTTCGGCCAGGGGACGAGCGAGGCTGAGGTGAGGGGTATTCGCCGCGACCTCGCTTGATCTCCCCCAGTCCGCCATCGCCATGGGAGAGGGTGAACGCGAGGCGGGTTTCCCGACCCGGCAACAGCGTTCGTCCGCATTACGCATGAGACGTCGGTCGTTGCCTGAACGGGCGTGCGCCGCTACCCGCCTGGGTGCCTGTCGCGGGGCCAGCGTAGCGCCGCGGGTGGATCGAGGAACTCTTTCAGCAGCAGCGCCCGGCGCAGTTCCGACCGCGACTTGAGCGATGCGGCCAGTGGCGCGGAGCGCGTCTCGGGTGCAGAGAGGGGCGATTGTCGTTCCCGGCGCGGCTGCTCCTGGGGCGCAGGGGGGGCAGGTTGGCGAGCCGCGTCCGCTTGGCGAGCTTCGCGGCGTAGCCGCTCCACTCGCGCGACTTCACGGCTCAGCTCGTTTGGGCGCAACGGATGGGGCGGAACCTGTTCCGCCATGCCTCGATGCAAGGCTTCGAAAAATCTCCGGAGCATCGCTTACCCCGGCCGGCGCTCGCGTGCGTCGGACCCCTCGTCGAGGGCCAGGGACGAACGCATCGCCGTGTCGGCCTGGACATTCTCCATCCGGTAGTGATCCATCACCCCGAGGCGGCCGGTGCGAAAGGCGTCGGCCAGTGCCAGAGGGACCTCGGCCTCGGCTTCGACCACCCGGGCGCGCATTTCCTGCTCCGCCGCGACCGCCATCGCGCGACGTTCTTCCGCCTTCGCCTGGGCGATGCGCTTGTCTGCCTCGGCCTGATCGGTTTGCAACTCGGCCCCGATATTTCGGCCCACATCCACGTCAGCGATGTCGATGGAGAGAATCTCATAGGCGGTTCCGGCGTCCAGCCCGCGGTCGAGCACGAGCCGGGAGATCAGGTCCGGGTTTTCCAGGACCTGCTTGTGCGTCTCCGCCGAGCCGATCGAGGAGACGGTGCCCTCACCGACGCGGGCGATGATCGTCTCCTCGCCAGCGCCGCCGACGAGGCGGTCGATGTTGGCGCGCACGGTGACGCGGGCAACGGCGATCACCTGGATGCCGTCTTTGGCCACCCCAGAAACGCGCGGTGTCTGGATCACTTTTGGATTGACGCTGACCTGCACCGCCTCGAGCACGTCGCGCCCCGCCAGGTCGATGGCCGTGGCGCGCTGCCAGGGGAGATCGATATTGGCACGGTCGGCGGAGATGAGGGCCGCGACGACCTTGCCCACGTCTCCGCCCGCCAGGTGGTGCGCCTCCATTTGGCCGACATCGAGATCAAGCCCCGCCTTGCTGGCGCTGATGAACGGCCGCACGATGTCGGCCGGGTTGACCTTGCGCAGCCGCATCCCGATCAGGGTGCCGAGTCCGACGCGCACCCCGGAGAAGATAGCCGTGATCCACAATCCGACTGGCACGAAGTAGAAAAAGAGTCCGAGCAGGATAAGGAAGAGAACAGCGACGATCACGAGGGAAATGGTGCTGGTCTCCACCGGCTCTCCTTTCGCCAGCGCCACTGCCGGCAGGGCAACAGCTTTGGATGACTAGGTCTCGTCCCGTCTCGCAATGCGCCGCGTGGACTCGTTGCGAACCGGCTCGGCCGGGTCTTGAGCGGCGACGAGATTGCCCTGGGGCGCCTCGTTGCTCCGCGCCTCACGTGGAAGGTACGAGGGCGCACCGAACCAGCCGAGCCAGCCCGCCGTGGCGCGTTCGGATGGAGCTTCAACACCGCCGACCGCCGACTGCAGCACGAGGCGACCGGGCCGGCGGCCTCGTGAGAGGAGAGTAAAGACCGCGATCGTGCCGATCACGATGGCAATCAGCGACGCGACGATGGTCCCCGCCGCTTGCTCGATGCCCTCGGGGGTCTGGAGCTCGCGGCCGAGCATCGCCAGGTAGAGACCGCCGAGCAGGGCGGCCAGACCGAGCACGCCCGGGACGCCAAACCCCGGCACGACGACGATCTCGACGGCGATCAGCAGCAGCCCCAGCACGACGAGCGCCAGGTCCTCCCACCCCGCCAGGCCGGCCAGGAAATGCCCCCAGAAGAAGAGCGCCAGCAGACCAAGCCCGGCCATACCCGCGATGCCAAACCCTTCCACGAAGAAATCGGCGATCAGCAACAGGACGCCGCCGGAAATCAGCAGCGTCGAAATCGCCGGGTCGGTGATGAAGCGCACGACGCGTTCGGCCAGACTCGGCTCAGATTCGACCACCGGCGCCTGCTCCAGCCCGGTTGCCGCCAGCAACTCGGCGCGGTTGGCCACGACGCCGTCGTTGTAGCCCCAGGTAGTCGCCTCGCTGGTCGTCAGCGTCAGCAGTTCGCCACGGGTGTCGAGACCTTCGATGGACACATTCGGATCAACCATCGCCTCAGCCACGAGGGGGTCGCGTCCACGTGCTTCCGCGGTGGCCTTGAAGGTGGTGCGCACCGCGGAGACGATCTTCTCGCTGGCGGTCTCGCCCGTGGCGCCATCGACCGGGGTGGCCGCGCCCATCACCGCGCCGGGCGCCATATAGATCTCCTCCGCGGCGATGGCGATGAGTGCCCCGGCGGAAAATGCGGTGCGGTCGACGAAGGCGATGGTGCGCACGCGGCTGCCGAGGAGGGCGTCGCGCATCTGCAACACGGCATCGAGCCTCCCGCCCGGCGTGTCGATATCGAGGATCACCGCCGCGCCGGCCTCCTCCGCCTCCGCGAGGACGCGACTCAGGTAGGGGGCCAGGCCCAGGTCGATGGTCCCGCTGATGGGGACGATGTAGACCGGGCCATTGGGCGGTGCGGTTTCGTCTGACTGTGCCCGCGTGGAATGGACCAGGAGCGCGACCGCAATCAGAACCACCGACACCCGCAACGCGAGGAGGATGGCTCTCCCGGTGCCATTGGCAGGACGCGAGGAGAATTCGGGCGTGTGGCGGGATGTGGAGCGGAAACCAGGCATGACTGCGCCTCCCGTCACCATAAGTATGACGGGTCGGCGCCAAGTTGGTGAATTTCAGTTACGGGCGAGATGCGCCAGCCCCGTTTACGGGGCTTCCCGCACGTGCAGCCGGAGGTCTTTAGCCTCCGGCGGGGAGCGCGGTGGTTGAGGTTGTCAACGGGCCTTGCATCCTGGACCCTCGCTGCCTCGTCGCCTGGCCGTAAACGACCAGGCTGACCCAACGGAAGCACCCTGAAGGGCCCTGGTTCGTTCGCGTTCGGCGTGAAACCGTGATCCTTACCCTGCCGCTGTCACACTCCCAACACCTGACGTGCTCTCGCTGACGGCCGGATCCCCGTAATAGGTGATACTCGATGCTCCGCTGGCACCGGCGTCGAGCGATTCGGTGGCGTTGACGATGGCCTTGGCGGCGCCGTCCACGCTGACCGTGGCGACGCGGCTTTCAAGGTTTGCCGCGTCGTAGGTGCCGGCCTGGCCGAAGGTCACCGTCTGGCTGTCGACGGTGCCCCCGAGGGTGATCGAGGCGTTGCCGGTGGCTTCGACGTCGAGTGTCTCGGCGATAAGTTCATCGATCGTGACCGAACCGGCGCCGGAGACGTTCAGGGTGAAGTCGCCGGTTTCCAGTCTCTGCATCTGGACTTGGCCGGCTCCCGAAAGCTCGATCCCGGTCAGATCGTCGACGGTCAGCGAGTAGACGATCTCTTCGCGGGTGCGGAACCCTCGATCCGGGCGGATGATCAGCGTCCCGCCTTGCACCTCGGTCTCGATGCGGCGGAGGACGTGTTCCTCGGCGTCGATCGTCAGAGATTCCGAGTCGCCTTGCTCGATGACCAACATACC
The DNA here is from genome assembly GCA_963762985.1 of uncultured Chloroflexia bacterium. Taxonomy (GTDB): domain Bacteria; phylum Chloroflexota; class Chloroflexia; order Thermomicrobiales; family UBA6265; genus JACCXM01. The sequence continues at coordinate 255,291 of CAVXMK010000010.1, read as the reverse complement.
TACGCCCTGCAGTGAGACCCTGTCGAAATCGCTGACGTCTCGGGTTTCTCCTCTGGCGTCGTCTGGCACGGGTGTCTCCGTCGGTGGCGCGGGGGCCGCGGCGTCGTAGAGGGCGGCGGCTTCGTCGTACGCCCAGCTTTCGGCGACCTGGCCGTCCATGAACCGCGCAAACGCGGCGCCGCCGATCCGCAGCCGCGGACCTGCTCCCTCAGGGAGGCTGACCACTACAGGATCGAGCGTTCCCCGGAATGTCGCGCGCACGGCCGCGGTGTCGCCGGAGGCGACGACGTCGTCGACGAGAATCACGGCGTCGGGAGCAATGGTCCGCAACTCGGTCAGCGCGATCTTCAGCCCCGCCAGGTCGGGCGTGAAGCCCTGACCGCTCAACAGGGACTGGCGCGGCGTATGGTTGACGTAATCAGCGGCAAACGCGGTGTCGAGCACAGCCATGTCGCCGCTGGCAAGGGCCTGATTGATGGCGCTCACCGCCCGCCGTGCGGCGGCTTCGGTGGCGGCGGTGGCGAGCGAGGATTGCGCAGACGCGGATCGCCCTGCGCCGAATGCGGCGGCTGCCAGTACTCCTCCCGCGCCAAGGCGGCGCAGGGCAGAACGCCGCGATGCGACCGCGAAGATCTGCTTGGGAGAACGGCGAACGTGACTCTCATCCATATCAGGTGTCCTTCCAGCGCGCCCGGTGTGGCGAGTCCCAGGAATCGACGGTACATTGCAAGATTCGCTCCGGGCGGACCCGGTGCGGCGAATGAGCGTACTCCGAATCACCATGCTCTTGACGATGCAACGGGGCCCGCGGTTCCGGCGCGCACATCCGCCACTTGCCGAGTCGTCCCTCCGTATACTGAAGGAGTCGAATCAGCAGCCCGAAGCCGGACGAGGGGAGGACGAGCCGATGACCGACGAAGCGCGCCCGAGACAAATGCCGCTCTCCGGAGTCCGCGTTCTCGATCTCGGGCGTCATCTGGCGGGACCGACCTGCGCCATGTTCCTGGGCGATCTTGGCGCCGACGTCATCAAAATCGAGAAACCGGGCGTCGGCGAGGACGGACGCGCCGCCGGGCCGCCCTTTTTCGATGGCGTCAGCGCCTTCTTTCTTTCCGCGAACCGGAATAAACGGTCACTTACGCTCGACATCAAGCGGCCAGAAGGGCAGGAAACGTTCCGCCGTCTGGCCGACATCGCCGATGTCGTCATCGAAAACTTCCGCCCCGGCGTCATGGACGCCCTCGGTCTCGGTTTCGACGCGGCCAGCGAGCGCAACCCGCGCATCATCTACTGCTCTATCTCAGGCTTCGGCGCCGATGGCCCCTTTGCCGACCGGCCGGGACTGGACCAGATCATCCAGGGTGTGTCCGGACTCATGAGTGTGACTGGGTTCGAAGGCGAAGAGCCAGTGCGCGTCGGAATTCCGATTGCTGATCTGTTGACTGGCCTCTACGGAGCGTACGGTGTCCTGGCCGCGCTCCAGGCGCGGGAGCGCACCGGCCGTGGTCAGGTGGTCAACACCTCGCTGCTCGAGGCGATGGTGGGAACGATGGGGTTCCAGGCCGTCCGCTACATCAATGGCGGCGGCGTGCCGCCCCCGGCCGGGAATCACCATCCGATCAACGCGCCGTACGGAGTCTTCAGGGCCAAAGACGGCTACCTGACGCTCGGGGCCACGGGCGAGAAGCGTTGGCCGCAGTTCTGCCAACTCCTCGGCGTCGAGGAGTGGCTCGACGATCCGCGCTTCGCCACCAACGGCGGCCGGTACGAAAACCGCCTCGTACTCGCCGACCTCATCAACGAAAAGTTGCAGGCGCGCACGATCGACGAGTGGGAGCGGTTCTTCAACGAGGCCGGGATTCCGGCTGGCCCGGTCTACGAGATGGATGGCGCGATGGACCACCCCCAGGTGCGGCACCGGGAAATGGTGGTCGAGCGACCGCACCCGATTTTGGGGTCGGTCTCACTGCTTGGGCTGCCGGTCAAATTCAGCGAGACGCCGGGTGATGTGCACCGCGTCCCGCCGGAACTCGGCGAACACACCGACGAGATCCTGTGCGAACTGGGAATGGCGGAAGAGGATCGACGCCAGATGCGGGAGCAAGGCCTTGTCTAACCAGGTCGCCGTCGCATTCTGGCTCGGTGCCGATCCGTACCTCGGTCGTAGGCCGCTTGCCACACCGGGAACTCTTTGAGCGTGCTTCAAGACCGCGGTGAGGTGGCAACATGGAGGTCCATGAACGTCACTCTGCTTGTCCCCGACGACCTCTGGTGAATTCATCGTCTAGGGTGCGGCCAGCAGTGGCTGCCGCTCGGCCGCCAGCCGCTCCAGCAGTGCGACCGCCTGCTCCAGACCAGGCAGCGCCCGCATCTCCTCTCGCAGTCCTTCGGCATTGCGCCGAAAACTCGGGTCCTGCAGTATTGTCCGGACCGCGTCCCGGAAGGCTTCCGGCGTGCGCTCATCTGGGGCGATCACTTTCGCCACCCCAAGTTGCTCACAGCGGCGAGCATTGTCCGGCTGATCGGCAAAGACCGGGACGATCACCAGTGGGAGCCCGTGATTCAGTGCGGTCATGACGGTTCCTGTCCCACCGTGGGTGACCACCAGGTCGCAGCGTGGGAAGAGCAGGCTCTGCGGGACGTAGCGTTCGAGATGGACATGGGGTGGCTGCGGCCCAAAGGCCGTAGGATCTTGATCGCGGCCCGTGGTGGCGATGAGGGCGATCGGCTCCTCGTGTAACCCGGCAATGATCGTTTCCAGGATACTCCCCACGCGGTTGAATGCGGTCCCCATCGTGGCATAGACGACAGGGCGGTCTGGTAGCTCACCAACCCACGCCGGCAAGGACTCCGCCCCGGAGCGGTCGAAGGCGACGTGGCGGACCGCGTGGGCCGTCGGTGGCAGAGGCGCACTGGGGTCCTGGTAGCTCGGGGGGACCGGGGACAGCAGCAGGTAGCGGTACAGCATGGTCAAGTCCGGGTCGGGTGGCAATCCCACGCTCCGCCGGAGGCGGTTCAACGGCGCAACAAGCCGGGGGTGGAACCAGGGACGCCAGGCGGTGACCTGGACGACAGCGTGGGGAAGCCCCTGGCGCTCCGCGGCGATGCAACCGGTGAACTCCAGATTCTCCCGGACCAGGATCGCCGGCCGCCACGCGGCGCAAATGGCGAGCAGGTCGGGGAGGCGACGTTTGGCCCGGACCCCGGCAAACAGGTTCGCCGAGGCGACCGAGACGTCCGTGCCGGGATGCGTCGCCTGGCGCTCCCGTCGCGCTTGCGCGTCCTCGGCCGTCTCATCGGCGCCGGCAGGGAAGCAGTCGAAGCCGAGGGCGGAAATGGCCGCACAGGCCACCGGCGTGCCCGCGAACGCGACCTCATGTCCGGCGGCGCGCAGCGCCTCGGCGAACGGGACGAGGGGCTGCCAATGGCCGGATTGCGGATTGGTCGTCAAGAGCACCCGCATAATCGCCTCCCGGGCGTGTGCGTCGCGCACCCGCTGTGTCTGGTCTTGCGGAGACGAGCGAAGTCACCTCTAGCGGCGGCACTCATGCCGACATCCTACGCGCTGGACCGACGGTCTTGAAACTCGCACCCAGTCTTTCAGCAAGCTAAAGGATTACAGCGGTTTGCGAAACAGGTGTCATTCTGAGCTTGCGAGGAATCTCGGGGTTTCCGCCAACGTACGCGGCAATGAACCGAGATCCTTCGTTCCTCAGGATGACACCTCGTACGAGCGCCGCTCTAGTTCCCAAACGTGGCGCGATAGAGGCGCGCCCGCTCCTGGTAATGGCGAGCCCCGGCCGCGATCTGCTTCCGATCCTCGGCCGTGACCTCGCGCACGACCTTGGCCGGCACGCCCATGATCAGCGAGCCGGGAGAAAACGTTTTGCGTTCGGGAACCACGGCGCCAGCGGCGACAATCGAGCCGGAGCCGATACTGGCCCCGTTGAGGATGATAGCGCCCATCCCGATCAAGCAGTCATCCCCGATCTGGCAGCCGTGGAGTATGGCGCCGTGGCCGGCGACCACGCCGCTGCCGACGGTGCAGGGGAACCCAGGGTCGGCGTGCAGGATCGCGCCGTCCTGGACGTTGGACCTCTCTCCGATCGTGATGCGTTCGGTGTCGCCGCGCAGGACGGCGCCGAACCAGACGCTGCTATCGGCGGCTAGGACGACGTCGCCGATGATCTGGGCGTCGTCGGCGACGTAGGCCGTGACATCGATGTGGGGGTGGCGATCGCCGAGCGGGCGAACGGGCATGCGAATTCCTCCATCACGTCGCAGCGCGAGGCACGGACGCATCATCGCCCCCGGGCGCGCGTTTGACAATCGCTGGGGCCGTCTTTATGGTGCCGAGGCACTCCGCAGCCTCGGCGCGGAGGCAACCGCACCGGAATCGTGACCAGACGCGGGAGGGCGAGGTTTGGCCGGAGCGCTTGACGGCTACCGGGTGTTGGATCTTTCGCGGATTCTGAGCGGCCCCTACTGCACGATGGTTCTGGCCGATTTCGGAGCCGACGTCATCAAGATCGAGCGTCCGGGCGAAGGCGACGACACGCGCCAATGGGGACCGCCGTTCGTCGCGGACGAAAGCGCCTACTACCTGAGCATCAACCGAAACAAGCGGAGTATCACGGTCGACCTTGGGCACGAAGCGGGGCGCGAGATCGTGTACGCGTTGGCGCGGGTCTGCGACGTGGCGATCGAGAATTTTCGACCGGGGACGGCGGATCGCATCGGGGTCGGCTACGAGCGGTTGCGTCAGGAAAACCCGCGGCTCGTCTACTGCTCCATCTCCGGGTTTGGCCAGGAGGGACCGTACCGCGATCGCCCGGGATACGACGCGCTGGCCCAGGCGATGAGCGGCATGATGGCGATCACCGGCGAGCCGGAGGGCGTACCAACGAAGCACGGCATGTCGATTGCCGATATTGGAGCCGGCATGTGGGCCGCCCTCGCCATTGTCAGTGCCCTCCTGGCCCGGGAGCGAATCGGCGAGGGCCAGTACCTCGACATCTCGCTCCTCGATGCCCAGCTCTCCTGGCTCACGTACACCGCGGGCAGCTTCTTCGCCACCGACGAGAATCCGGCGCGCTACGGATCCGCACACCCCAGCATCGTGCCCTATCAGCCGTTCGCCACAGCCGACGGATTCCTCATGCTGGCCGTGGGAAACGATCGGCTCTGGCAGCAATTCTGCGACGCGGCGGGCATACCCGAACTTGCCGTGCAGCCGGGGTTCGCCACAAGCGCCGAGCGGGTGATTAACCGGGAGACGGTCATCGGCCGGGTGGCCGAGATCATGGCCGGACGCACGACCGCGGAGTGGATGCGCCTGCTGGAGGCGGCCGGCATCCCGGCGGGGCCGATCAATTCCGTGGCACAGGCGCTGACCGACCCGCACGTCAATGCGCGTGACATGGTCGTCACGCTCGACCATCCGACCGCGGGCGCGGTGACGATGACCGGGAACCCGGCCAAGTTTTCGGTGACACCCGGCGAAATGCGGTCGGCGCCGCCGCTGCTCGGCCAGCATACGGATGAGGTCTTGCGCTCGCTGGGATACACCGAGCGACGTATCGCGGAAATGCGCGAACAGGGAGTCGTTTGAGATAGGCCCTCACCCCCAACCCCTCTCCCATTTCGATGGGAGAGGGGAGAACGTGGCGAGGGCAGGGGAGAGCAACCGCGTGGAGGCTGATCCGACCCAGGAGATTCTATTTGACGTCGACGGGCAAATCGCGACGATCACGTTCAACCGCCCCGAGGCGATGAACGCCATGACCTGGAACATGTACGACCGGCTGGTCGCCTACTGCGACGAGCTGGACCAGAACGACGACATCCGCGTCGCGGTCCTGAAGGGGGCCGGAGACCGCGCGTTCGTCGCGGGGACCGACATCAGCCAGTTCCAGACCTTTTCCGATCCCCAGCACGCCATCGACTACGAGCGGCGCACGGGCGAGGTCACCGGCCGCCTGGAGCGGGTGCGCAAGCCGACGATCGCCATGATCCACGGCGTCTGCGTTGGCGGCGGGGCCAGCATCGCCCTGGCCTGCGATTTTCGCTATGCCGACCCCGCCCTCCGCTTCGGCATCCCCATCGCCCGCACCCTCGGCAATTGCCTCTCGATGAAGGGCTACAGCCGCCTCGTCGACTTCGTCGGCCCCGCCAAGACCAAAGAACTGATCATGCTGGCCAAACTGCTGAACGCCGACGAGGCGCTCAGTCTCGGCGTGATGACCGAGATCGTCCCGGCCGACGAGCTCGAAGCGCGGGTGCAAGAGGTCGCGGAACGCCTGACGACACTCGCCCCCTTGACGCTCGCCGCCACCAAGGAGGCGATTCGCCGCATCCAGGCGTCGCGCGCCCCCGACAGTGCGGAAGGCGAGGACCTGATCCTCTCCTGCTACATGAGCGACGACTTCCGCGGCGCCGTCAAGGCTTTTGTCGCCAAGGAAAAGTACGTCTGGCAGGGACGGTAGACGAGGGTGACAGGGTGACAGGGTGATGGGGTGATAGGGAGGTGCGGGGCCGTGGATTGTGTGCACGCCGCCACCCAGCTCCGGAAATCTCGCACCCTATCACCCCATCACCCCATCACCCGTCACCCGACACCCTCGATGAGTTCGCCGCGCCGAACCAACGCCCGCCGCGCCAAGGGCCACAGCAGCGCGACGATGGCCAGCACCATCAGCACCGCCGAGACCGGGCGCTGGAAGAAGATCGCCCAGTTCCCGCGCGACAGGGTCAGCGATTGTCGGAGCGAAAGCTCGGCGAGTGGCCCCAGGACGAGGCCCAGAACGAGCGCCGCGGCCGAGTAATCGAGCCGCTTCATCGCGAACCCGAGCAGACCGAAGGCGATCATGATGAGCACGTCGTACTGGTTGTTGCTGATCGAATAGGCGCCGACCAGGGCGAAGATGACGACAAACGCCGCCTGGATCGCATAGGGGATCCTGAGCATGCTGGCGAAGACTGGGATGGCGAAGATGTTGAGAATGACCAGCATCATGTTCCCGATGTACATGCTGGCGATCAGGCCCCAGGCGAAGTCCGGGTGCTGGGTAAAGAGCAGCGGCCCGGGTCGCAACCCCCACAGCAGGAAGCCCCCGAGCAGCACCGCCGTCGTGCCGGAGCCGGGGACGCCCAGGGTCAGCAAAGGGATCATGGCCGTGGCCGAGGCCGCGTTGTTCGCTGATTCGGGTGCGGCCACCCCTTCGATGGCACCCTTGCCGAACTCCTCGGGGTGCTTTGAGGCGTTGCGCTCGACGCTGTAGGCGATGAAGGACGCCAGCGTCGATCCGGCCCCCGGGAGCACGCCGACCACGAGTCCGACGATGGTGCCCCGCACGATTGCCCAGCGCGAGCGGACCCACTCTGCCGCCGAAGGGATTGAGTTGCGCCAACTGAGCGACGTCTTGATTATCGGGTGGCCGCCAGGGGTCATCATGCCGTCGAGGATTTCGCCGATCCCGAAGAGACCGACGGCCGCCACGATGAAGTCGACCCCACCCAGGAGCCAATCCTCGCCGAAGGTGAACCGGGGCCGGCCCGTCATGATGTCGAGCCCGACCGTCGAAATCAGGATTCCCAGGACGACCGACGTGAGCCCCTTGGCTAGAGAGGAACCACCGATGGCGCTGATCGACGTGAACCCGAGCAGAATCAGGGCGAAGTATTCCGGCGGCCCGAACTGCAGGGCGAATTCGGCCAGGACCGGGCTGAGCAGTGTCACCACGATCACCCCGACGGTGCCGGCCACGAACGAGCCGATGGTGGCAATGCCGAGCGCCTTTGCTGCCCGGCCCTGCCGCGCCATCTGGTAACCGTCGAGCGTGGTAGCCACCGTGGCGGCCTCGCCCGGCAGGTTCATGAGCACCGAGGTAATCGTGCCGCCGTACTGGGCGCCGTAGTAGATGGCGGCCAGCATGATGATGGCGCTGGTAGGGTCCATGCCGTACGTCAACGGCAGCAGCAGCGAGACCCCGACTACGGTGCCGATTCCCGGCAGCGCGCCGATGATCATGCCCCCCATCACCCCGGCGAAGGCGAACAGCAGATTGGTGGGCGTGAGAGCGACATGGAATCCGTTGCCCAGGCTCTGCAGCAATTCAACCACGCCAGGCAGGCTCCCGCACGGCCTCGCTTACAGCCACGACGGTCCCACGGGGATCGGCACCATCAGGAAACGCACGAACAGAATGTAGAGTCCGACGGGCGTGAGCACGGTGAAGAGGATCGTCGCCAGCCAGCTCAGATTCGCCACCCAGCGCATCGTGACGAACATGAACAGGCCGATCGCCAGCGCGAAGCCAAGCCGCTCGAACAGCAGCGACACCACGACCGTGCTGACGAAGAATATCAGCCACGGCTGCAGCGCCCCGGGCGCGAACTGAAGAAACCCGGCCGATTCCCCGGTGATCGTGGCGCCGTCCGCTGCTGGCGCCCGTGCCTCGCGCAGCAGGAAGACGGAGAGGATGACGAGCGCCACGCCGAGCCACAAGGGGAGGAACCCGGCGCCTGGCCCGTAGTCTGCCTCGTACGGCAGTTGCCGCGCGAGCGCGATGACCGTCACCCCCAGGAGCGCGACACAGAGCGCGGCCACCGTTTCCGCAACACGCACGAAGATCCCTCCCCGCGGGCAACGCATCGGCCGCCCCCGTTGTCAGGCGCCTCGTGTCATGCTGGAGCGAAGCCAAGCACCCCGGCTCGCTGAAGTTCGGGCGCCCCGATGCCGAGATGCCTCGCCGGCGGGCTCAGCACGACTCGAGGTTTGCGATGCGCTCCAGTCTCCCCCGATCGGGCGGCCCCGAGTCGTGCAGATACCCTGGCTCAGGGCGCTGGCGTCGCTTCGGCCAGACCCATCTCTGCGATCAGCGCCTCGGTAGCGGCTGTCTCCTCCGCCATCCACTGGGCGAACTCTTCGGGGCCGAGGTAGGCGTCCAGCAGCATGTTCTTCTCGAGGTACTCGGTCTGCCAGGTCTCGGTCTCGGTCAATGCTTTGAGCGTGTCAGCCCAGTACTGCACCGCGGCCGGGTCCATGCCGGGAGGACCGACGACGCCGCGCGCCTGCTCGAAGAGCACGTCGAATTCCATTTCTTGCAACGTCGGCACGTCCGGCAACAGAGCCAGGCGCTCGTCGCCCGCCACGGCCAATGGGCGCAACTCCCCGGCTTCCAACTGCCCGATGATCTCGTTCGGGTTGGACGAGGCGACGTCGATGTGGCCGCCCAGGAGCGCGACCTGGACCTCGCCGCCGCTCTCGAACGCGACGTAGTTCAATTGGGCGTCGCTTGCCTGCTCGATCTGGCCGAGCAGGAGGCTATCTTCGCCACCGAGCCCAGTGCCCCCCCAGCTCACGGAATCCGGCTCCGTGGTTGCCGCGGCGAGCATATCCTCCATCGTCTGGAACTCGGAGTCGGCCGGCACCACGATCAGCAACTGGTCTGCCGCCATTCGCGCGATCGGCGTGAAATCCTCGAAATTGTGCTCCAGGTCGAGCACCAGCGGCCCGGTGACCAGCGCCGACGTCATCGTCATCAGCGTGTTGTTGTCGCCTTCCTTGCCGGCGACGTACGCCTGCCCGATCGCCCCGCTGCCCCCCTCGCGATTGATCACGTTAAGCGTGGCGTCGGAGATCCCTTCCGAGGCCAGCGTGGCGGCGATCATGCGGGCAAAGTTGTCGGAGCCGCCGCCCGGAGCGTACTGGACGACGAATTCGATCGGTTGATCGGGGTAGTTCTCGGAAATTTGCGCGGCGCCGAAGGCGCTCCCGCTCCAGCCAGCGTACACCATGCCGACGGCAATTATCGCCACCAGCGACATGACCCGGATGCGGACTGCCGAAGGAGTAGTCGTCATCGTCCCTACCTCCTGCTCGCGCCGATTTGGTTGTAGCCGCGAAACCAATCCTATTGGGGCCGGGCTGTAGCGCCGGAGTCTACCGGTGTCCCTGGGGGCTGTCAACGCACCCCACGCGGCTGGGTTACCTACGGCTGGCGACTCTTTGCTGACAGCGTCGACGTGTAATGACCGACGAGCCTACTCGCCGACTTCCTACGTGAGCCGAGAAGCGACAGCCGTCTCCAGGTCCGGCGCGTTCGGGTCGATCGCGTCTCCCGCGACGTCGATCAGGTCCGTGTGCATCAGGCCCGAGCCGGTCGCGAAGATCACCGTCAGGTCGTCTGCCTGCAGGAATCCTGCTTCGCGCAGTTTTCGGGCGGCGATCACGGCCGCGCCCGACTCGGGCGAGCCGAATACCCCCTCGCGGGTGGCAGCGAGCCACATCCCCTCGCGCATCTCCTCGTCACTCACCGTGACCGCCGTGCCTCCGCTCTCCCGCAGGGCTGCCAGGATCAGGTAGTCGCCGATGGCCGCGGGCACCCGCATCCCTGCCGCGATCGTCGCCGCGTTCGCCCAGCGCGCCGCGTGGTCTTCGCCGTTGTGAAATGCGCGGGCGATCGGGGCGCATCCCTCCGCTTGGACGACGATCATCTTCGGCCGCTCCGGGCCGATCAGCCCCATCGCCTCCAGTTCGGCAAACGCTTTCCACATGCCGACGATGCCGGTGCCCCCGCCGGTGGGGTAGATGATTGCATCCGGTAGGCGCCAGCCGAGTTGCTCGGCGATCTCGATGCCCATCGTCTTCTTGCCTTCGGCGCGGTACGGCTCGCGCAGGGTCGAGACGTCGAACCAGCCGTGGGCCGCCGCGCCGGCGCGGATCACCTTGCCGCAGTCGTCGATCAAGCCGGCGACGAGAAGCACTCTCGCGCCGTAGGCCCGGCATTCGGCGACCATGACCGGCGGTGTGTCGGCCGGCATCGCCACGACGGCATCCAGCCCGGCCCGCGCCGCATAGGCCGCCATGGCAGCGGCGGCGTTGCCAGCCGAGGGGATCGCCACTGTCGTCGCGCCCAATTCCCTGGCGCGCGCAACCGCCATCGCCAACCCACGGGCCTTGAAGCTGCCGGTTGGGTTGAGTCCTTCATCCTTTATCAGCAAGCGGTCGAATCCGAACTCCCTGGCCAGACTCGGCGCCTCGTGCAGCGGCGTCCCGCCCTCGCCAAGCGACGGCGCGGACACGGGCTCCTGGATGGGGAGAATCTCGGCGTACCGGCCGAGACGCCAAGGCCGACGTGCCAGCGCACCCGGGGTCATGTCGGTCGCGGCGGCAACAAGGTCGTAGCGTGCGAAGAGCACCTTGCCGCAGCCGGGACAGGTGGTGATGAGCCGATCCGCCGGGTACGTGGCGCCGCAGTTGGTGCATTCGAGATGCGTCAGGCGGCTATGACCGCGATCGACTGCCTGCTGCGTGGCGTTCGGCATTCTTTCTCTGGTCCCCAGTTCCGGCCCTCGTGTTCCGTGGCCCTGATTCTGGCACGCCCTGTCTGTCGGAATCCCGAGCATTGTTGCCAGGGGGAGCAACAAGCTCATCGATGACTCGGTTCGCGGACTCCCGGCTGATGTGGAACGAAAGCTCGATAACGGGGTGGCCAAGATTCAATCGCCGAATCTGACTGGCGCGGGACCGGCTGGTGACGAAAAGATCGACCTCACGAGCCAGTTCCACGACGGCCTCGTCGGTTGGCCGGATCAGGATCCTCGTGGCGGCCCTGGTGAACGAGCCGATCTGTGCCACGAAGCGGCGCGCGCCGTCTTCATTGCTGACGACAATGCCGACGCGAGCATTCGGCTCGATCTGCGCGATCTCGGCTAAAGCGCGTTCGTCCGGTTGGGTGTGGATACCGACGACACGTCGGAGCGGGACCGGCCCCGCGAGGAGCTCGCGAACCTCCAGGAGGTGGAACAGGCTGGTGAAGATCACGTCGAAGGTGTCCGAAATGCCCTTCGCATCCGCGGCCAGCGCGTCGAGGAGGACGGGAGCGAGTCGAACGTCGCTCTGCTGCTCGATTTCTCCGACGGCGACCCGCAAATCCTCCGTGTTGCATTCGACAAACGCTCCGCGCCGGGGCGCGTGGTAGATCGTCGCGATGTGCTCATCGAGCATGCGGCGCAAATCGGGTTCGGCGACGTTGCCCCGGCGCGCGCGCAGGATCGCGTCGGCCACTCGGTCGCTGATCTGTTGCGCATGCAGGCGGCGGTTCTCCGCGGCGACCCGGGTCGCCGCGAACGTTCCACGGCCTGGGGTGGTCGTGATCAGGCCGAGTTCGGAGAGCGACTTGTACGCCTTGGCCGCCGTGTTGCGGTGCACGCCGAGTTCGTCGGCCAGCTCGCGTGAGGTCGGCAACCGGGAGCCGGGTGGATACAGCCCGCTGGCCAGCCGGTCCAGCACATACGACACGATCTCTCCAGCCGCGAGTTGCGTCATCGGCACGTTGCGGAGAGGGATCCGGCGTCAGGCCGTGGCGGCCAAGGGCCGGCTCGCCTCACGGAAGGCGGCCACGAAGGTATCGATCTGTCGCATGCCTGCCTCGACGGTGGCCAGCGGGGTGCTCGGCCCGAACCCGAAGCGGACGTGCCCCTCATAGCCGTAGCAGCTCCCTGGAATGAGATACGTCCGGTACGGTTCTTCCAGCAGGCGTATGCACAGGTCCCAGGACGGAATATCGAGGGCGTACGACGGGAACGAGAGAAACCCGCCGGCCGGAGGCACCCAGGAGAAAGTGCCGTTGGTTTCCATCCAGCGGGAGACGGCGTCGAAGCTCGGCCGGGCGGCTTCCATCGTGCCGCGCACCAGACTCCAGTACTTCGCCGGTTCCAGCGCGGCCATGGCGACCGTCTCATCGAGGCGGCTCTGCTGGTGGAGGGTCATGTAGTACTTGAGGTTCAGGCAGCGCTCGACCAGGTCACGGTCCTGCGAAGCCAGCCAGCCCAGCCGCGTGCCGCTCATGCCGAGCGTCTTGGAGATGCTGCTCGTGGTCACGCCGCGCTCGTAGAGATTGACCGCCGAGGGGGACAGCTCCCCGCTCCACTCCAGACCCCGGTAAATTTCGTCCGAAATGACGTAGATCCCGGTGCGCGCGGCCAGATCGCACAGCGCCTGCATCTCGGTCCATGTGAAAACGGCGCCGGTGGGGTTGTTCGGCTGGCAGACGTAGATCACCTTCGTCTTCGGAGTGATCAGGGAGGCCAATTCGTCGAGGTCGATTCCCCAGCCCAGTTCCGGGCGGCGACGAATCATTTTGGCCTCGGCGTGTAGCGCCTCACTCAGCACTCGCGGCTGCTCCCACGAGGGCGCGTCGACGATCGCCTCGTCGCCCGGTTCGAGCAGCACGGCCATGGCCAGGAAGTTCGAGAGCTGAGTCCCCAGGGTGACGAGCACGTTGTCCCGCGTCACCTCGTAGTGTTGCGAGGCGACGATCAGATCGCGCAGCGGCGGATATCCGTAGCGATTGCCCGATTTGACGATCGGCAGATCGAGCGGAAGGCCGTCCTGGATGATCTCCCCGAGCCGATAGGAGCGTCCCTCGGGATCGATCAGGGAATTGACGGCCCACTTCTGTTGCTCGACGTCCCAGCCGAGATCGCGGCCGATGTTAAAGAATTCGCTCAGTTTTTGCGATTCGACCTGCACCCGTGCCTCCTTGCCCTCATCCTCATTGCATTGCCGGCGCGACGGTCACTACTGCCAACCTCATTCAGGTGTCTTGCTGAACGGAGTGAAGCAACTCGGCTCGGAGGCGTATTGTCTCGGAGAACACGAGATTCTTCGGCTTCGCCATCAGAATGACACGTTGGGGGAGTCGCTCCAGCGCGGTCATGCTTGGGGCACTACCCAGCACTTCACCACTGGATCGCCTGTATTCACCGCCTTGTGCGCCCAGATCAGGCGGGCGATGCCATCGCGCGGGGACTCGAATCGTTCGACGATTTCGCCGAAAATGTTGCAGACCTCCGCGATCTCCTGTCCCGCCTGAATCTGGTCGCCGATGCCAATCTTGAGCCGCAGCAGGCCGCCCCGGCGGGCGCTGACCACGAACTGGTCGACCGGTTCGACGCGCTCCCCGACGGCGTCCGGTTCGCCGGGAATCATCTCCAGGTGGCGCATGACGTTGTTGATACCGCGCAGGTGGATGTCGACGTCGGCCTTTTCGAGCGTGGCGTTGCTCCCCGCTTCGGCCAGGATCGAGACGATCCCGCGGCGCGCGGCCTGGCTGGTCATCGAGCCAGGAGTGGGCGGCAGGGTCGTGCCCTCGCGGTAGAGTGCGACGATGCCCGGGCTGTAGAGGCGCGCCAGCGTCTGTCCCTTCTCATCCAACGCGGGATCGCCGGTCATTGCGTACCCAGCATACGGCCAGAGGATTTCGCCCACATCCCCGCCGTGGCAGTCGATGTGGTACTGGCAACTTCCGATGACCTCGTCGAGCATGACGTGGGCGAGGATCTCGGAGATCGTGCCCGCCGCATTGCCGGGGGCGGTGCGGTTGAGGTTGAGCCCGTCGATGGGGGAGAGAAACCCCGCCCGCCGCTGGAACATTGCCGGGTTGACGACCGGTACGGCGACGACAGCGCCGGAAAGCGATTGCGGATTCAGGCTTTGCACCGTGCGCATGACCGCGTCGATGCCGGGGTATTCTGCCGCATGCACACCGGCAGTCAGGCAGAGACGCGGGCCGGGATTGCGCCCGTTGACAATGACCACCGGGATGCGGATCGGTTCGCTTGGCGTCTCGCCGATGGTGAGAAAGCCCTGGGCGCGTGATCCCGGCTCCGCTTCGATGTCGCGAACCCGAACCCGCACGGCGACCGCTTCCATCGAGGCTCCTTGACGTTCACGCGCGGCATTGACACTTGGCATGTGGCAATGGTCACGATACTATGCCCCTGCGGATCGCACTGTCAAGCCGAGTCGGAGGTCGGAGGTCGGAGGTGGCGTTGGAGGGGCACGGTCTGCCGTGCCCGCAAGGCTTTCGCGAAGGAGAGGAGAGCCAGATGACCGTGAACCCGGAACCCTTTCGTCAGGCCGTGGCCGCGGAGCTGAACCGGCGCAGGGTACTACAGTCCGCCGGGGCGGGGCTCGGGCTCCTGCTCCTCGATCGCGTGCCGGTCGCCGCCCAGGATGGCGCGGCGCAGTTGATTGTCGGCTCCAACTTCGTCATCCAGAGTCTCGACCCAGGCCGCAGCATCGAAACGACGACCAACATGATCAACCACTCGGCCTACGATTCGCTGGTGACGTTCGAAGGCGAAGATCTCACCACGCCGCTGCCGTCGCTGGCCTCGGAGTGGACCATTTCCGAGGACGGCACGACCTACACGTTCACCTTGCAACCTGACGTGACCTTCGTCAGCGGCAACCCGATGACGTCCGCCGACGTCAAATGGTCCTTCGACCGAGTGCGCAACCTGCAATCGAACCCACTCTTCCTGATCGAGAAAATCACCGGCGTGGAGGCCCCCGATCCACAGACGGTGGTGATCACCCTCGACACGCCGTACTCTGGCATTCTCCCGATCCTGGCCAGCCCGAGCCTGAGCGTCATCGACAGCGTGCTGGTCGGCGAGAACGGTGGCGTGGCCGACGAAACCGCGGCGGAGACCGATACCGCCGAGGCCTTCCTCAACAGCCAGTCGGCGGGGACCGGCGCCTATCAGATGACCAGCTATCTTCCCGATCAGGAGGTGGTGCTGGAGAAGAACCCGAACTACTGGCGGGGCGAGCCAGCGTTCGACCGCATTGTCGTTCGAAATATCATCGAGGCCGCCACCCAGCGGCTCCAGGTCGAGGCCGGCGACATCGATATCGCCACCGGTCTCAGCCAGGATCAGGCGCCCTCCCTGGAGGGCGTCGAGGGTGTCACCGTCAATACGAGCGGCGCGGCGACGACCTTCTACGTGCTGATGAACAACAACCCTGAGGTCGGTGGGGCCTTCTCCGATCCGCTGATCCAGGAGGCGGTGCGTTACGCCCTCAAGTACGATGAGATTCTGACCATCGCCGGTCCCGGCGCCATTCGATTGGCCGGGATCATCCCGACCACCTTCGCCGGCGCGCTCGACCCGTCCGAGGCGATCGCAACCGACCAGGACCGGGCGCGGGAGCTGATCGCGGAATCGGGCATCAGCCCGGTGACTGGGGCGATCTCCTATGCCAGCGACTCGACGATCTGGGGTGTGCAGATGGACATCCTCGCCCAGAAAATCCAGTCGGATCTGGTCGAGGTGGGGATGGAAATCTCGCTGGACGGGCTGCCGCGCAGTACGGCGTTGCAGAAGTATCGCGATGCCGAGAACCAGATCGGGGTCTGGAGCTGGGCCGCCGACTTCCCGGACGCCAGCAATTTCCTCGTTTACATGCCGGGCCGCACGGTCGGCACGCGGGCCGGGTGGCCGGCGGATTCCAGCCCCGAAGCCGAGGAGTTGGTGGCCACGGGCGAGCAGGCCGAGCAGACGATCGACGAAGCGGAGCGCATCGAGCTGTATCACGAGGTCGAGCGCACCATTCAGGAGATCGGCCCGTACGCCACCATGTTCCAACCGGCCGTCCCCTTTGCCTTCCGCTCCGATTTGAGCGGAGTCACGTACAACAGCGTCTGGGGCGTCGACTTCTTCGCGGTGTCGCGGGAGGCCTAAACCCTCACCCCAACCCCTCTCCCATTGCGATGGGAGAGAGGCACTTGCCGGCTTGCCGACTTGCCGACTCGTCAGGGGATTGCCCATAACGCTGCAACGCTACGTCATACGCCGCTTGCTCTTGCTGGGGCCGATGCTGGTCGGGATGACCCTGATCAGCTTCGTCCTCTCGCAGGCGGTGCCCGCCGATCCGGTGACCGCGAACCTTGGGGAGCAGGCGGCTGCCAACCCGGAGGTCGTGGCGGCGTTTCGCGCCCGGTGGGGGCTCGATCGCCCGCCCCACGAGCAATACGCGGTCTACCTCTGGAACGTGCTGCACGGCGACCTCGGGACCTCGATCACGACGAAACAACCGGTGGTCGCGGACCTGCGCCGCCACCTGCCGGCGACGATCGAGCTGGCGGTGGCCGCCATGTTCATCGGGGTCGTCGTGGGGATTCCGCTCGGGGTTCTCGCCGCGGCCAAACGGGACCGCCCAGTGGACCAGATCGCACGGCTGATATCGCTTGTTGGCACGTCGATGCCGATCTTCTGGCTGGGGCTGGTGGCGATCGTGATCTTCTACGCCTGGCTGGGGTGGGCGCCGCCTCCGGGCCGGCTCAGCGCACGCCTTGAGCCACCGCCGTTTGTCACCGGGTTCGTGTTGGTCGATGCGTTGCTGGCGGGGCGCACCGATGCGGCCACGGATGCCCTGAAGCACCTCGCCCTGCCGGCCATCGTGTTGTCGTCATATAGCCTGGGGGTCATCACTCGCGTCATGCGCGGGGGCATGCTGGAGGTGCTGGGCGAGGACTACGTGCGCACCGCGCGCGCCAAAGGGGTCGGCGAGCGCGCGGTGATGATTCAGCACGCCGCGCGCAACAGTCTCATCCCGACGCTGACGGTCATCGGGTTGAGCTTCGGCGGGCTCCTCTCCGGTGCGGTCGTCACCGAGAGCGTCTTTTCCTGGCCGGGTCTGGGGCTCTACGCCTTCAAGAGCGCGACCTCGCTCGATTTCCCGGCCATTATGGGGGTCGGCATTGTCGTGGCCACTGTCTACGTGCTGGTCAATCTCGTCGTCGACGTCCTGTACGGGTTGCTCGACCCCCGCATCAGAGTAGGAGATTGAGATCGCCACGGTGAGGCAGGCCCCGGTGCAGACACTGGTGGGCGCCCCGCGCAGGTCGTGGGCGGCGCGGGCGTTCCCGTCCGCGGTGCGCCAGTCTCCGGTCGCCATTGCCGCCATGGCTGTCATCATCTTCTGGGTCGTCGTGGCGTTGACCGCACCGGTGATCTCACCCTACCCGCCGTTGGAGCAGGACGTCATGAGCCGGCTCGCTCCGCCGAGCGCGCAGCATTGGCTGGGCACCGACCCCCTGGGGCGCGATGTCTTGAGCCGTATTCTCTGGGGGTCCCGCCTCTCCATCCCGGTTGGCATCGCCGCGGTGCTGCTGGCCCTCGTGCTTGGGTCGCTCCTCGGCAGCGTCGCCGGGTTCATCGGCGGGCGCGTCGACGAGGTCGTGATGCGCGCCACGGATCTCATGCTCGCCTTCCCGACCGTCATCCTGGCGATGGTGATCACCGCTGCCCTGGGGGCCGGCGTGCGCAACGCGATCATCGCCATCATGGTCGCCTGGTGGCCGACCTACGCCCGCAACGTGCGCGGGCTGGTGCTGGCGACGCGGCACCGCGAGTTCGTGCTGGCCGCCCGCGCCCTGGGGGCAACGCGCACCCGCATGTTCCTGCGCCACGTGCTGCCGAGCACGATTTCCCCGCTGGTGATTCTGGGCACGCTGGACCTGGGCCATGCCATCCTGACCTTCGCCACCCTCAGTTTCCTGGGGCTTGGCGCGCCTCCGGATCGTCCGGAATGGGGCTCGATGATTGCCACCGGGCGCAGCTATTTCGAACAGTGGTGGATCGGGGCCTTTCCGGGTTTGGCGATCTTGAGTGTCGCGCTGGCGTTCAACATCATGGGCGACAGCCTGCGCGACCATTTCGATCCGCGCTATCGCAACCGCTGAGGAGGAACGCATGATCCCCGACCGCGAAGACGACCCTTACATCGGTTGGCGACCGCCGTTCCCCGAACCGGAGATAGGCGCCGGGGACACGGCGCTGCTGATCATCGACATGCAGCGCCACAGCGCGCACCGCGACGGGGCGACGTTCCGAAAGCTGATCGCGGCCGGATTTGAGGAAACTGCCGAGCAGTTTTCCGCGCGGCTCGACCTGATCGTACCGAACATTCGCCGATTGCAGGACACTTTTCGCGAGGCTGGGCTGGAGGTGATACACGTCCGCATCGCCTCGATGACCGCCGACGGGCGCGACCGAGGGCCGTCGCACAAGAAGCTCGGTCATCGTGCGGCGCCCGATTCGCGCGACGCGGAGATTCTGGAGGAGCTGCAACCGGTCGGGGATGAATTGATCTTCAGCAAAACTGCCGGGTCGGTCTTCTGCGCGACCAACATCGAGTACGTGCTTCGCAACCTGGGGATCCGGAATCTGGTGGTCACCGGCATCGTCACCACCGGCTGCGTGCATACAGCAGTGACCGACGCGGCTGATCGCGGGTTCAATGTGATCCTGGTCGAGGACGGCTGCGGGGCTCTGATTCCGGAGATGCACTGGGCTTCGATCCGCATCCTGCGCGATGTCTACGCGAAAATCCTCTCGACCGACGAGGTACTGGACCGGGTGCGGTCCGGGCGTGCCCTGGCCGCGGCGACGTGACGACGGTTGCCTTCTGCTTGGCCGACGCCTTCACGGACCGGCCGTTTGCCGGAAACACCGCGGGCGTCGTCACGAACGCCGACGATCTCTCCACCGGGCAAATGCAGCAGATGGCGCGCGAGCTGGGTCAGACCGAAACTTGCTTCGTGCGCGCAAGCAGCCAACCCGAAGTCAATCTGGAGCTTCGCTGGTTCACCCCCACGGTCGAGGCCAATCTCTGCGGACACGCAACGGTCGCCGCGTTCGTCTGCCTGGAGGCCGAACATCGCATCGACTGGACTGCCGATCGCGTCCGGGTGGTTTGCGCGACCCGCATCGGGCCGATCGACGTCTGGTTGGAAAAGAGATCGAGCACGTCGCCAGCCGTAACGATGTCCGTGGGATCACCGTCCGTTGCACCCGCGTCGGACGATGTCGCGGCCGTCGCGCGGGCCGTCGGGTTGCCGGAATCCGCGCTCGATCCCGCGCTTCCGCTGGCCGTCGAACCGGCGGGCGCCCGCATCATCGTGCCCGTGGCACGGTTGGATGATCTCTTGCAGGTCGCGCCAAACGGCGCGGGGATGTTGGACTACGGTCTTCCTCGCGGCTACCGCCGCTTCACCCTTGTCTGCCGGGAGACGGAGCACCCAGACCATTTCGCGCACCTGCGCCACTTTGCGCCGGCCAACGGGATTGCGGAAGACCCGGTCACCGGCACCGCGCACGCGGTGGCGGCGATCTACCTCGACCGGCAGGGTCTCGTGCCAGGCGGCGAGCGTGTGGTACTCACCGGCGAACAGGGTCATGCGGTCGAACGGCGCGGTGTTGTCACCGTCGAGCTTCTGCGGCAATCTGGGCAGGTGCGCGAGGTCCGCATCGGTGGGGGTGCGGTGATCGTGGCGCAGGGGATGATGGAGGTCCCGGAAGGTGCTTCGAACTGAGCGACCTGAGTCGTTTTCATCCCTATTCATGGGGCTTTCGTTCGGGCAGCCGGATGGCTTTAGCCTCCGGCGGATCGGGTGCGGTGATCGAGGTTGCCAACGGCGATTCCATCCTGATACCGGGATGCCCCTGCGCCGGAGGCTAAAGCCATCCGGCTGACCTGAACGAAAAGCGCCCTGAAGTGCGCTGGGAGAGTTGGGTGCCGTCGTGGGGCGTGAAATGACCGACGAACCCGTGAAAATCGTCGTCTGGGACAGCATCGGCAACACGGTGCTTGGAGTCCGACCTTGGGCGAGTTGGGATGCCCCGGTGCAAAAGACGCTACGCGGCGAGAACCCGGATGCCGAGAACGTCGCGCTCCCCCTGCAAGCGCTGCTTGCCGGCTACGACATCGACCTCACCTGGTTCAACAGCGCCGACGCGCCCTACGCGCCTTTTGGTCAACTCTATACCGACTACGAAGGGAGTCTCATCTTCACGCGGGATCTCGGCGAGATCACCGAAGCGATTGAGGACGCCGACTATCTCGTGCTCCACAAGGAGCGGCTCCCGGCCGAAGCAATCGCGCGGGCGAAGAACCTGCGGCTGATCCAGCACCTGGGACAGGATTACCGGGGGGTGCCGGTCGAGGCGGCGCGGTCGCGCGGCATCCCGGTGGCGGCCACGCCACTGGTGAACTACATCACCGTCGCCGAGCAGGTTTGGGCCTACATCCTCAATTGGGCCAAGCGCCTGCCCGCGCTGCGAGCGCATATGGCCAGCCGCGCGTACATCGATGCCTGGCACAGCTTCCCGGGCACGTTGTACCTCGGGGATCTCACCCTCGGCCTGCTCGGGATGGGGGAGATTGCCCGGCCCATCGCGCGGGTGGCCCAGGCATTCAGCATGCGCGTGCGCTACTGGGACATCGAGCGGTTTCCGGAGCTCGAGGCGGCGTATGGCATGGAGTATGTGGAGTGGGACGAGCTTTTTGCTTCATCGGACATCCTCTCGGTGCAGCTTGCACTGAACCCGCAGACTGAGGGGATCATCGGGGCGCGGGAAATCGGATTGCTGAAACCGACGGCGCTCTTCATCAACACCGCCCGTGGCAAGCTGGTGGACCAGGCGGCGTTGACCGAGGCATTGGCAGCCGGACGCATCGGCGCCGTTGCGCTCGATGTCTTCGCCGAGGAGCCGCCCCCGGCCGACGACCCGCTGCTGCGCCTCCACGACGGCGCCGACGAGCGAGTGACGCTCACTCCGCACAACGCGTGGCATAGTCCGTGGACGTGGGTCCGGGATTCGCAGGAACTGTGGCTGAACGTGCGCCGCTCGCTGCGCGGCGAACCGATCCATCATCTGGTGTGAGGATCATGGACGGCGTCGCGATGCCGCGGGAGGAGATCTCGATGGCTCCTGTCCAGTTCGGCGCTTGCCTGCCGATTTTCGCCTGCCCGGGCATCCAGCTCTTTCGCACCCCAGGCATCGCCGCGCTCGACCCGGCAACGGTTCTGCCCTTCGGGCGTGCCGCCGAGGAGCTCGGCTACGACTCCCTCTGGGTGGCCGACCACCTGATGCTGGGCAAGGACGAGGCGATTATGGAAGGGTGGACGGTCCTCTCCGCCCTGGCCGGAGCCACGACCCGGCCGAAGCTGGGCATGATCCACATGGCCCACTACTTTCGAAATCCGGCGCTGACCGCCAAGATGACCGCCACCCTCGACCACCTCTCCGGCGGCCGGCTCATCCACTTCCTCGATTGCGGCTACCAGCGGCGCGAATACGTCAACTATGGGCTCCCCTGGCGGGACGACATGGCTTACCGCATCGAGGACCTGGTCGAGGCGACCGAGCTCATCCTGCACCTCTGGACCACGGACGGACCGGTCACGTTCGAAGGCCGCACCTGGGGCACGACCGATGCCGTCTGCGAACCCAAGCCGCGGCAACAGCCCCATCCGCCCCTCTGGTTCGGTGAGGCGGCGCCGGGCGGCCTGGAGGCGTGCGCCCGGTACGGTCAGGGCTGGAACACCACCCCGGTCGATATCCGCGAGCTGCGCCGGCGCCTGGCCCTGCTGCGCCAGGCCTGCCGGGAGAACGATCGGGATGCCGCCGAGATCGAGCTAAGTCTCGAAACCCAGGTGCTCATCGCGCCCAATCTGGAAGCACTCCGTGCCAAACTCGGTGAGCTGGTGACGTTGGCCGGAGAACAGGACCACCTCCCGCAGGAAATCAGCCCCTACGTCAAGGACCACGTCTCGAACCCCTCGACCATTGCCTTCATCTCCGGACAGACCGACAACCTGCCCGAGCCGATGGCCAGCGACTGGATCATCGGCACGCCTGACCATGTCGCGGAGCGCATCGAGGCCTACGCCGCCGTGGGGATCAATCACTTCATGCTCTGGTTCATGGACGCGCCGGGGCAGGAGGGGATGGCGCTATTCGCAAGCGAGGTCATGCCGCGCTTTCGCTAAAGCGCCGTGCGCACTTCAAGTCATGCTGCAAGTGACCAGCACATTGATGCCGTGTTGTCGGCAACGACGCCGCTCAGTCCGTCCGTGCGGCGGGTCCCAACAGGTAGACGGCGCCTCCCAGATCGACGACATACACCTCGCCCGCCGCGTCTTCGCCGAAGGAGCTGATGCGAAGGCCGGTCTCGACGGGACCAACGCGCTCCCACGCACCGCTGGTGGTCTGGGCCAGGCCCCAGATCGCACCGCCGCAGTAATCGGCAAATAGGTACGTGGCGTGCAGTTCGGGGATCGCCGTTCCCCGGTAGACATGGCCGCCGGTGACGACGCACCCTTCGCTCCGGGCGAACCCGGAGACCGGCGCCACGAAGCCATCGCAGCCGGTGTCGGCGCGGCAGGTGGCGCCCTCCATCGCGTCCCACCCGAAGTTCTCGCCGCCTCCGCTCGTCCCGCTCTGAACATTCACTTCCTCGTAGATGGTCGACCCAACGTCCCCGATCCAGAGGTTGCCGGTGGCACGGTCGAAGCTGAAGCGCCAAGGGTTGCGAAGCCCGTACGCCCAGATCTCAGGGCGCGCTTCAGGCTGGTCAACGAACGGGTTGTTCGGTGGGATGGCGTACAGGCGATCGTTATCCGTGGCGTTGATATTGATGCGCAGAATCTTGCCCAGCAGCGTGCCCAGGTCCTGCCCGTTCTGGCCGTTCCCTCCTCCCCCGTCGCCGAGCCCGATGTAGAGGTACCCGTCCCGGGGGCCAAAGAGGAGGAGCCCGCCGTTGTGGTTGGCGGCGGGCTGGTCGACCGTCAGCACGATCTCGCCGGTCGATCCATCGAGAAGATTCGGGTCGCCCTGAGACACCCGAAATCGGGCCACGACCGTGTCGCCGCTCGCGTCGGTGTAATTGACGAACACGAGGCCATTGGATTCGTAGTCGGGGTGAAAGGCGGCGCTGAGCAGGCCACGTTCGCCGCAGCAGCCGACGCGGTCGCTGATGTCGAGAAATGGCTCGGGGAGGATCACCCCGTCCTGAATGATCCGCAGCCGCCCGGTCTGCTCCACAACGACGAGCCGCCCGCTGCCATCATTTGGATCGACGACGTGCACGGGTTGTTCGAACCCTTCAGCCACGAGTTCGAGGCTGAGGTCAAAGGGTGCCAGATCGCTGTCCGCGGCGGAAGCCGACCCGATGGCCGTCAGGATGAGAGCAATCCCGGCCAGAGCGACCAGCGCACATCGATTGCACCCCGCGAGATGCAGGGACATGGTGAACGTTACTCCGGCCCTCGCCGGGAGACGCGACGCAGTTGACCCAGCAGCGTAGGAATGAACAGCGCTCCGACGATGACGAACGTCACCAGTGTCGTTAGTGTGCCCAGCGCGTAGAGGTCCGGTTCGATGATCTGCACCGTCAGCATCGCCCAGAGTTGCAGGGGGAGAGTGTTCTGGTTTGTGACCAACACGCTGCGTTCGAACTCGTTGAGCGACAGGGTGAAGCCGAACAGTGCCGCGCTGAGCACTCCTGGCCAGATGATCGGCATGACGACCTCGAAGAACGTGCGCATCTCGCTCGCGCCCAGGTCGCGGGCCGACTCCTCGATCCGCGGGTCGAAGCGGTTGAGCACCGCCAGCATCACCAGGAAGGCGAACGGCAGCGCCCAGACGACGTGCACGCCGAGCAACGAGAGGTGACCCGGTTGCAGGTTGAGCAGCCGCCACCAGAGGCTGACCCCCAAACTGAGCAGAATTCCCGGCGTCATCAGCGCCAGGATGACCGCCGGGAACAGGATGCGGGCGGCGGGAAGCCGGCGCCGGTAGGCGAAGGCGATCACGAGGCTGAAGGCGGCGGCGATCAGCCCGGTTTCAACCGCCACCACCAGGGTACGCACGATGGCGGGTCCCAGTTCCGTGGCCCGCTCCCCGAAGAGCCTCCCCCACCAATGGAGACTGAGTCCCTGCATGGGAAAGGTGGTGCCGCCCTGCGGACCCTGGAAGGAGAGGATGGCCATGACGATGATCGGGCCATAGAGAAAGAGAAGAATCACCCCGAAGTAGACCCCGAGCCCGATGTTCACCCACCGTTCGCGGGCGTAGCCCGGCGAGCGCGTCATCAAAGCCCCTCCGCCATGCGCCCGTACCGGAAGAGGATGACGACCCCGATGACCGTGACCAGCACCAGGATGCTGGCCGCGGCGGCGGCTTGTGGAAACTGGATGTAGTTGAGGAAGTTCTGGATACCGAGCCCGACCGAGCTCGTCGTGCCGCCGCCGATAAGGCGCACGGTGGCGAACTCGCCCATGCTCAGCACGAAGACGAAGACCGCGCCGATGACGATGCCCGGCCGCGCCAGCGGCAGTAGCACTTCCCACAGGATGGCCCACCAGCCGGCGCCGGAATCGCGCGCCGCTTCCAGAATGGCCGGTTCGATGGTGGAGAGGGAAAAGAAGATCGGCGAGATCATGAACAGCAGATAGAGCTGCACCATCGCCACTCGCACCGCGAAATCGGAGAAGAGGAGGAAGTCGAGCGGCTGCGAAATGATGCCCAGGTTGATCAGTGCCGTGTTGAGCAACCCTTCGCGTCCCATCATCGGGATCCAGGCGATGGCCCGGATGAGGAAGCTGGTGAAGAAGGGGGCCAGGGCGATGATGAAGAGCGCGAATTTGCGCCGCAGATCGGGCACGACCAGCGCTAGGTAGTACGCCACCCAGAACCCGAGCAGGAACGTCACCACCGTGGTGATGAGCGCGTTGAGGACGGTGCTCCACAGCGTGCTGATGAAAACCGCCGATCCGGCCAGTAGCCGGTAGTTCTCGAGTGTGAACTCCCGCACAAATCCGCTCAGGGTCGGCATGAAAAAGCTGACGACGACTACTACCGCGACCGGGATCACGAGAAAGACGAGCAACCACGCTACCGGGAAGGCCAGCAGCAGCGCCCAGGCGCCCCCCGCCGCGAGACGCGGGCGAGTACCCGCCGCGGGAGCGGCGGCCACCTCCGCCGGTTCGACGCTAACCGAGGAGGAGCTGGACATCGTCGACACCCCACGAGAGGCGAACCGGCTCGCCCTCGGTCAATCCGGACCAGGAGCGCTCGCGCTCGGCCTGTTTCGCCACCATCGTCTGCCCGTGGGGAAGGCGGCAGTGGAGTTTCACCACGTCGCCGAGGTACTCCAGAAAGGTAAGCGTTGCCGTCGCCTGGTTCGGCCGGTCATCGATCCTGTTGGCAGCGTTAGCCGCGAGGGGCTCGGCCTCGATGCAGCTCGCTCGCACCGACGCGTGCAGTCCCTGACCGGCCGCGAGACCGGCGTGCCGGGCCAGAAGATTCAGGCCATCGGCCTCGATCCAGACCTGGTCGCCCTCGACGGCGCTGACCCGGCCGGGCATTACGTTGTTGTCACCCATGAAGCCGCTGGTGAAGAGGTTGGCCGGGTGGGTGTAGACGTCCTGCGGGCGGCCGACCTGCTGGATGCGGCCATCCTGCATGACCACGATCTGGTCGGCGATGGCCAGCGCCTCTTCCTGGTTGTGGGTAACGTGGATGAAGGTGATCTGCAATCGCCGTTGCAAGGCGCGGAGCTCGACGCGCATCCGTAGTTGCAGCAGCCGGTCGAGGTCGCCGAGCGGTTCATCGAGCAGCAGGACCGTCGGTTCGGTGACGAGCGCTCGGGCCAGGGCTACCCGTTGCTGCTGCCCGCCCGAGAGCTGACCCGGCTTGCGATCCGCGAACGCGGTGAGATCGAGGAACGCCAGCGCCTCATCGGCCCGCTTGCGCCGCGGCTCTTTCTGTCTGCCCCCGCATTTTCAGCCCGAACTCGACGTTATCGCGCACCGACTTGTGGGGAAAGAGGCCGTAGTGCTGGAAGACGGTCGAGATGTCGCGGCGGGCCGGGGGCACGTCGTTGGTGCGCACTCCATCGAGGAGGAACTCGCCGGCGTCGATGCGCTCGTGCCCACCGATCATGCGCAGCAGGGTGGTCTTACCGCAGCCGGAGGGGCCGAGCAACACGACGTAGCTCCCGCCGGGCACCGTGAGATCGACGGAATCGACGGCGGTGGTTTCCCCGAACCGCTTGGTCACGCCGCGCAGGACGACGGTGCCTTTGGCGTTGTCTTTGGCCATCGCCTGAGTGGTTTCGGATCGTGATTCTGTTGCGATGGCCGCCATGGATCAGACCTCGCCCCGCTCCCTGAGTGCCCCTCACCCCAACCCCTCGCCCCGTGCGCGGGGAGAGGGGCTTTCCCCCCTCGCCCACCGCAGTGGGCGAGGGGGGCAGGGGGGTGAGGGCCTTACGACGCCAGAAACTCGTTCCACTTGCCGACGAGGTACTGGTGCTCGTCCATGACCGAATTCCAGACGGCGATGTTGGACATACGCGTTTCGTAGCTGCCGCCGTCGCGGACTTCGCCTTCCTTGGCGACCACGCCGCCGTCGGGAGCCAGCATGTCTTCGCTGGCTGGCTGGCCGTCGTACCAGTAGGCCCACTCGGCTTCGGAGAGGTGCTCGCGAGTGTTCTCGGGGATGGCGGAGTAGTAGCCCTGGCGGCCCAGGACCGCGCCGGCCCAGCCGTTCATCCACCAGTCGATGTACTCGTAGGCAGCGTCGAGCACAGCGCCGGCCGCCTGCTTGTTGATCATCATGCCGCCGTGCCAGCCGCGGTAGCCCTCCTGCGGGCTGGCGTAGACGACCGGGATGTCGCGCACCCGCAGGGCGGTCACCGCCGGCGACCACATGCTCTCGACGACCACCTCGCCGCTGGCCATCAGGTTGACCGACTCGTCGAAGGAGTTCCAGAAGGCGCGGAACTGTCCAGCCCGCTTCTGCTCGATGAGCAGCGCCATGATGGTGTCGATCTCTTCGCGGGTCATGTTGCCGATGTCGGCGAACGTGGTCATGCCCATGGCCTGCGCCCCCAACGCCAGATCCATGAGCCCCGTGGCCGGATCGTTGAGCAGCCCGATCTTTCCCTTGTAGTCCTCGTCGAAGAAGATCGCCCACGACTGCGCGTCCTCTTCGCTGACCACCTCGCTGTGGTAGCCGAAGGCATCGACGTTGTGATACAGCGGCAACATCGAGACCTGCTCGGTCGGGTCGCTCAGGAGCGAGCCGTCGGGTTGCACGTAGAGCAGGCGGCACCGGCGCATCACCCGCGCCAACCTTGGCGTTCTCGTTGATCTTGCCTACGGTGGTAAGGGGGGAGAGGTTCGCGAACTGCGGCAGCCGCGTCACGTCCACCGGCTGGCAGACGCCCGCGCCCCAGACGATCTTGACCGAGTTGAACCACTGGTCGTAGAGATCCCAGGCTTGCGGTTGCGTGACGGCGATCTGCTGCGCGGTAAGACCGTCCTTGACGTCCCACTGCAGGGTGATGCCCAGGTCCTGCTCCGCCTGCGTCTTGATGGGGTCGAGCAGCGACACTCCTGTGCCGACGACACGCAACGTCGTCCCTTGCAGGAACGCGGGCGCCGGGAACGTTGACCGCTTCGATATCGGTGCAACGCTCGCCTGGGCATCGATGGCGCGCGCGCCGAGGGCCGCCGCGCCGAGGGCCGCCGACCCTTTGATGAGACCGCGCCGGGTCAACGCGGATTGCGACGAACTCACATCAGACTGGTTCGAGGACGCATCTGCAGAGGTCTTCTTGCTCAACGCCGTCTCCTCTCATTGCCTTTGCGTCGGAACGGCGGCTCCGCTGCCGCCAGCACGGGCACAGACCTGTCCGCTTCCTCCTTCGGCTGGGCGATTGCTCGCTCGAGAACGACGCGCGTTCCACGTTGCTGGTTGCGTACGGACATCATACCGCCGATGCCAGATCCTGAAAAACGCGCAATGAGGCTTCCACCCGGTCCAGGTCCAGATCGCGCGCGATGAAGACGATGCGGCTGCGCCGGTCCTCAACGGGCCACTCCGCCAGGTGTCGCGGCGCGTGCATCACGTGCTGCACCCCCTCCAACAGCAGCGGACCGGTCGTCCCGCCCACGTTGAGGAGCCCCTTCATGCGCAGGACGCGCTCCCCGTGCCGGTGCAGCAGCATCGTCAGCCAGATGCCAAACATCTGCCAGTTGAGCGGCTCATCGAAGACGAGGCAGCGGGAAACGACCCGATCCGCGGTGACATGCATCGACGTTGGGGCGGTAAGCAGGTCAAGCTCCCCCATGCGGCGTGAGACTCCGGCCAGGAGGGCCCCGAAATCGATCTGTCCAAACGTGGCGTCGACGATCGTCGCCGTCGGGTTGATGGCCCGCAGTTTCGCCTTCAGTTGGGATGCCGCTTCCGGCGTCGTCAAATCCTGCTTGGTCACGACCACGTGGTCGGCGGCGGTCACCTGTCGCAGCGCCTCCCCGTAGGTCTCGAGGTTCGCCTCGCCGCCGGGAGCGTCAACGGTCGATACGACCCGCTCCACCCGATAGTGATGTCGGATCACGGGATCGGCGACGACGGTTTGCAGGATGGGCGCGGGATCGGCCAGCCCTGTCGTCTCGATGACGACTCGACGGAACCGGGGGATGGTTCCCCGCTCGCGCTGGCTGAGCAAACCGCGCAGCGCCTCCACCAGATCATCGCGCATCGAGCAGCAGACACAGCCATTGCGCAGCAGCGTCGTGCGCGCATCCGTTTTGCGCACCAGGTGGTGGTCGATCCCCACCTCGCCGAACTCGTTGACGATGACGGCGACCTCACCGGCGCGCGGATCCGCCAGCAGGTTCCGTAACAGCGTCGTTTTGCCACTGCCGAGAAACCCGGAGACGACGATGATTGGGGTCGGTTCGCGGCCATTCGACGTCACCAAGGCCGACCGTTTCCAGCGCCAAAAGCCCCTCTCTCATCGCAATGGGCCGGGTGCTGGGTGCCCTCTGGGTGTGGCGGCGGTTGGGGTGAGGGCAGGCGCCCGCGGCTGCATCGTTCCCGGGTGCTCCTGCGCACGCCTCATCTTCCCTTCAAGCGCGCCCGCACCCGATCCAGAAACGCCGGGGCCAAAGGATCGAGCGGAGCGCCCGTGATTCGTTCAGCCTCTGTCCAAAGGGACGCCAGATCGGGCGCGATGGCCGAGTTGCCCTTCGCGTCTCGCAGAATGAAGCTGCTCCCTTCCCAATCCTGGAAGGTCAACCCATACCCGGCGAACACGGCGCTGACCAGTTGGGCGCGCCGCGCGCGGTCCCGCAGCCGTTTCCCCCGCCGGTCGACGTGGACCTCGAAGGCGATCGTACCGTCGGGGGAAACGTCCGCGGTCGTCGGCCTCGATCTCGGACCAGTGCTCTTCCGTCCAGAGGGCTCCGCAGAGGACGCACACGGGACGCTATTCGGAAGTCGGAAGTCGGAAGTCGAAAGTGGTCACTCCGTTATCCTCGTTCTTGCCGTCTCTGCCGTCTCGCCGTCTAGTCCGCGGCCCGGCCGCCCGACCACTCCTCCATCACGCTCTCGGGGCGGGCGCTGCCGGAGCGCGGGTAGCGCTCTTTGAAATCGTCGGCGATCTCCTCGAAGGTTGCCCAGCGCACGCCATCGTGGCCGTTGATGTACTCGATCAGGCGCTCCAGCATGAGCAGCACCTGCGGTCGTCCCGACACATCGGGGTGAATGGTGATGGGGTAGACCGCGTAGTCGTACTCTCGATAGACCCAGTCGAACTGGTCGCGCCAGATCTCTTCGAGGTGCCGTGGGTTGACGAAGCCGTGGCTGTTCGGTGACTTCTTGATGAACATCATCGGCGGCAGGTCGTCGATGTACCAGTTGGCGCCGATCTCGACCAGGTCCGTCTCCTCGCCGCGCACCAGCGGTTTCATCCACGACTTGGCGTCGTTGGCGTAGTCGATCTTGGTCCAGGTGTCACCGACGCGGGCGTAGAAGGGGTGGAAGTCGTTGTCCATGCGGCTGTGATCGTAGACGATGCCGTTCTGCAGCAGGAGCGCCACGGTGTTGGCCCCCAGCTCCCACCATGGGGCGACGAAGCCGCGTGGTCGTTTCCCGGCCAGCTCCGTGACCAACTCGATCGACTTTTCGATGACGTCCTGCTCCTGCTCCGGGGTCATGGCTACCGGATTTTCGTGGGAGTAGCCGTGCAGGCCGATCTCGTGCCCGGCGTCGGCGACCATCTTCATCTGCTTGGGGAACGTTTCGATGGAATGGCCGGGGATGAACCAGGTGGTTTGAAGCCCGTACTTGTCGAAGAGTTTCAGCATGCGCGGGCTGCCGATCTCCCCGGCAAAGAGCCCACGGGTGATGTCGCAGGGCGAGTCCTCACCGCCATACGATCCGAGCCAGCCGGCGACCGCGTCCACGTCGACGCCGAACGCGCAGAAGATTTCCTTCGCCACGTCCCCCTCCTTACCAGAACCGTGCGGCCTCGCCGCACCCATACCTCGATTGATGACAGGCCGGCACAATAGCACCGGGGTAGGAGGGGGTCAACTGAGCTGAACAGTTGATTCTCGCCAGCTAGCGGCGGTTGCCGCGACGACGATTCCGCTGCTGCCGCTGGCGACGCTAGCGTTTGCGCGCTTTGATCTTCGATCGTTCGAAGTTGGTGGACTTGGTCTTGGAGCGAGTGCGCGCCACGCCTTTGCCGCCGCCCCCTCCGCCGGCTCCCGTACCTCCCTGTTGGCCCCGGCCGTCCTGGGCAGTGGCTGAGCCGGCCGCTCCGGTCAATGCCAGACCGAGCGTGCTCACGACCACGACGCGGCGCGAGAGAATGCCGCTCTTCCGCATATCTCCACCCCCGTGCTCCATAGTTTCAGTTCAGGAACGCACCCGGCGCTCGCGGGGTGTCGCTTCGGTTGCAGCCTCGCCCGTAATGGTTGCCCAGGACACCAATCCGCCGCGACGCGTTGAGCAGCGCTCCACCTTTGTTAGAGTAGATGGTGGGCTCGGTCTCTTCGGGAGCAGAACGCGGCGACATCCACCCTGCCCGTATTCAGCTCGAAGCTCACGCTTTGTCCGGAGATCCGTCGCGAAGCAAAGGGGAGCCCGATGATCTACGAGCTACGCGTCTACGACATTGCCCCCGGCAAGATGGCGGCGCACAACAAGCGGTTCGAAGAGGTCGACATTACCGGGCTCTTCCGCAAGCATGGGATGGAAGTCGTGGGATTCTGGACGACACTCATCGGCGAGAACGCCGGCCACCGGCTGACTTACATCCTTGGTTACGAGAGCCTGGCGCACCGTGAAGAGTGCTGGCGGTCCTTCGCAACTGATTCGGCGTGGCCGGACAAGAAGCGGGAAACCGACCCCGAGGGGAACATCATCGAGGTCATCAACAGCAGCATCCTGGTGCCGACCTCGTACTCGCCGTTGCAGTAGCGCCCGCGCCGTATGCAGTCCGGTCACCGGAAGCGGAGCGTCAAGCGCCGCCAAAGTCCACTCGCAAAGGGAGGTTTCAGCCGGGGACGTGGGAAACAGTGAACGGCCGTGGCAGAGAAGCCACGACCGACCCCAATTCGCCGCGTTGTCGACTTCGCTCTGGCGGAAGCGACGGGGATCGGTTGCGCGAGATAGACGTGGTGGACTTGCCCCTTGTGCCCTTCTTGTATCCCGAGCGGTCGCTTCTCGCTGCTTGGAGATCCAAGGTTGGAAGGTATGCCGTAGCGACCAGGGGCCCACGGATCCCGCAAGAGCGATGGTCTGAAATCGCTGCGCGGGTTCGCCAAAAAGGGCTTCGGGTGGTGGCTCGCGACTTCGGCGTATCACATGAAACCGTCCGAGCGATCGTCAAGCACATGGAGCGACAACCGCGAGATACCCTTGGAGCGAAGGAGGTCACCACATAGCACTCGCAGCAGACTACGGGGCGCGTTGGACCGCATCTACCTCGCCATGTCTCCGAAGGTGATCGGAGTCCTCAACTACCGGTCGATGTGTCACGCCGAGTGCTTCCTCGATCGCATCCGCCAGCGGCAACGATCGGCCTGCCCCCCATGCCGCCGCATACGCTTCTCGTCCGAGCCGGATGCAGGCCCACGTCTCAGCAGCCGCACGTGCTTCCTGAAAATACGGTTGAGGTGCCGTTCCGCTGGATTGATAGAGCCCGTGCGCCGCGCCGAGCAACCGCGCAACCTGTTCACCTTTCCCATGTTCCGCTATTAACGCCGCCAGCTGATCCAGGAGAGATGCTGTCTCCCACGGGTCGGCCATCGCTCGATGCAGCAGGAGACTTTCCCGATAGAGGGCAGCCGCCCGCTCCCGATCCCCCATATGGTCCCGCGTGAGCCCGAGGCGACGAAGCGTGTAGGCGATGCCAAGCGTGTCTCCAAATGCCCGGAATCGCTCGAGCGCTTCTGCTTGGAGCGCCGCAGCCCGCTCAAACTCACCCGCGATGTCTGCCTCGATGCCAAGTCGCTGCACCGCCCACGGGAGCCACGTCGCCGCATGCAACCGATGGAAGCCTTCCACGGCCTTCTCGGCGAACGCCTTCGCCTCGACGCTGGCTCCCCGCTGGTTGGCCGCACGAGAGAGCAAGAACCAGGCGCTTGCTTCGGCTTCGGGGTGCTGCGCGTCTTGCGCGAGCGCCAGGAGTTCCTCACCGAGCGCCGTGGCGCGCTCGTGGTCTCCCATGCGCGCTAGAAACACGGCGCTGCCCGCCAAGAGTTGGATCCGTGCCTCGACCGAGGCGTCCGCGCGCATGCGCAACGCCCGCTCGGACCACTCCAGGCCCTCGCGGCCATAGCCCGTCCAATGCCAAAACCAGGCGAGCGTGCCTGTCAGTTGTGCCAGCGCTTCAGCATCACGACGGTCGGCGAACCAAGCCAAGGCCGCCCGCAGATTGTCGTAGTCCGCAGTCAACCGCGCGAGGCTCATTTCCAAGCTCGTCGGTTCACCAACCACGGTCGGTCGGGGCGTGACGGTGGTTGCTATTGCTAAGCACCACGCCGCAAGCGCTTCTCTAATGCGCTCGGCCTCGCCTGAATCCTGGTCAAGCTGTGCTAGGGCAAACTCACGGATCGTCTCAAACATCGTGAAACGTGGTTCAGTGTGAGCCCGATCGGCTTGGCGAATCAAGTTCTTGTCGAGGAGGGACGTCGTCGCCTCGAGCACGTCGAGGGTGCGGTCGCAATTCGTTACGGCGTCCGCGGCATCAAGCGTCCACCCCCCGGCAAAGACCCCGAGGCGGCGGAAGAGCATTTGCTCCTCCGAGCTGAGCAGATCGTGACTCCAGGCAATCGTGTCGCGCAGCGTTCGCTGGCGGGCTGGGGCATCCCGTGGACCGCCAGCGAGTAACGGCAAGCGGCTCTCGAGCCGAGCGAGCAACGCTGGTGGAGGAAGGACCTTGACCCGGGCAGCGGCCAGCTCGATGGCCAACGGCAGGCCGTCCACCTGACGGCAGATCGCCGCGACAACGCCCGCGTTCCCGTCCGTCAGGGTGATATCGCGTTGTACCGCTTGGGCGCGATGGACAAACAGGCGCACGGCCGGATTCTGAGCGAGCACGGCGTAGCTGTCGTGGGGCGCGGGTAACGGAAGGGGGCCGACAGCCACCTCCTGCTCGCCACGCAGGCGCAGCGGTTCCCGGCTAGTGACAAGCACCACGATCTTGGGTCCGGCTCTGAGCAAATCACTGACCACGGGGGCAGCGGCAAGCAGGTGTTCGTAGTTGTCCAGCACGAGCATGAGTTGTTTGGGAGCAAGGGACACGGAGACCACGTCGGCCAAGGAGCGATCGCTCCCTTCGCGGAGCCCCAAGGCCCGGGCCACGGTTGGTAGCACAAGCGTCGGGTCGTTCAGCGGTGCCAAGTCGACGAACCAGACTCCGTCGGGAAAATCGTCCAGGAGCTCGGCGGCAGCAGCCAGGGCCAAATGCGTTTTGCCGATGCCCCCGGGGCCAGTCAGGGTAACGAGTCGCGCATCGCCCCGGGTGAGGACCTCGAAGAGGGCCTCCATCTCGGTCTGGCGGCCAATCAGGCGCGTGGGCGGCAATGGGAGCGGACCCAAGGATAAGTCAACGTGCTTGGGGTGAGCGCTCGGGATGATGTCCGGTCGGGCCGCGGCGAAGAGGTCCGCGCGGTCCGCCTCCGGCAGGCCGAGGGCCTCGGCGATCAGCCTCACCGTCTCCAGCCGCGGCGCGCGATGGACACCGCGCTCCAGGTCGCTGATGGCCCGCACGCTCAGCCCCGGCCGCTCGGCCAGCTCCTCCTGGGAGAAGGCGGCGGCGGTGCGGTGCCGGCGCACCAAATCGCCGAAGCGGAGTACCTCTCGAGTTTCCATGCCTGATCCACCCGACGTGGGCCTGCAGCCATGCAGCAGCACAGGTGTCGCGTGCGCATCGTAGCACCCACGCAACAGACCAGCGTTCACGCCTTCTGCCGGTCGTAGGTGGGCGAAAGGTCGGCCAAAGGTGGGCGGCAGGTGTGGTTCACCGGCTGCCGCGGGCGCAAGCTGGGACCGTGCCGCGATGAGGCGCGGCAACGAGCCCCAAGGAGCGGCAGGAGGCACGACATGTTCCCCACCCACCCCGACACGGTCGGCGTCGTCAACACCCTGGGCTACCAGGAGCGCTTGCGAGAGGCAGCCAACGCGCGCATCGCCGCCAGCGCGCAACCGGGTGGACACTCGCCGCGCACGGGGCTGCGGGCGGCGCGGCTGGCCGCGATCTCGGCGCTCGGTGGCATCGTGACGCGGGTGCAGAGTGCGAAGCCGACGCCGGTGGCACCGCCGGTGACCAGCAGCTAGCCGCGGCCTCCGCGCCATGGTGGCTGCATCTCCGTACAAAAGTGCGGATCCGTACGGATGCGGATCGACGGGTGCGAGCGCATGATCAGGGCGGGTCACGGCCGCATCGACCCCGAACCCGCTCCGCCGGAGGCGGCGGAGGCCGCGAGCAGGAGCCCATGATGCACCCGTTGCAACTGGCGATCCTGGCGATGGCGCCCACCGACTGGACGAGCGACGAGTCCCGCCAGGGGCGCCGGGTCGTGACCGGCGAAGAGCTCGACGTCCTGGCCGACTGGGGCTGGCGCTCGCCAGGTCTCAGGGGCATCAAGGCGGCCTGCGCGAAGGCGGTGCGGTGGCGCTGGCGGCTTCGATCGAGCCGCCGCCTCGACCCCACGCCTCTGCCGTCAGCCGAAGCGATGGTGCAGGGGTGAGCCCGTGCTCGCCGAGGCAGAGGGGTCGTCTCGCCTCCGGCCATCGTCGATGACGAGTTCCAGACCATGATGCGGTTTGCCTGGGACGAGGATGTCTTGCGCGCGACCCGAGTCCACGTCACCGGTGTGGTGCTCGCGGTGGTCACGCTGTTCGGTGCGGACTGAAAAGACGCTCAGGAGGGACCAGCATGGACCCCTATGCCACGCGCGGCCAGGCCCGCATCCGACCACGCGACATCGACGCCCTCCAGCGCAATTACGGGTTCCTGCCCGGTGCCGCGCTGGTCGCGCTGGAGCGGCAGCGCGGTTGCCAGGCCGAAACGGAGGTGGCGCGGCTCCTGAAGCAGCACGGCGTGCAGCCGATGGCAATCGGGTCGTTCGTCGCGATGCTCCGCCAGATGATCGGCGCGGCGCTCGTTCGCGCCGGAGTACGGCTCGCGGGGACCCCGCCTGCCGGCGTCGCGCCGAAGACCGCCCCTGCCGCGGGCACGCTCGGTCCGGCTAGCTGACCGA
Organism: uncultured Chloroflexia bacterium; assembly: GCA_963762985.1. Classification (GTDB taxonomy): domain Bacteria; phylum Chloroflexota; class Chloroflexia; order Thermomicrobiales; family UBA6265; genus JACCXM01. The sequence continues at coordinate 219,082 of CAVXMK010000010.1, read as the reverse complement.
CGCCGACCCCGGGAGGCAATGGCGCCCTCGCGTCGCCACCTGACGCATGGCAGCGACTCCCGAACACCACCGTGGCAGCGGCGGGGTCGACGGGTCATCTCGGCAGCGGCCTCGACCCGCGGCAGGACCGTGGCGCCGGGGACCCAAAAAGGCCACCCCGCCTCACTCGTTCGTCCGATCCCGCGCTAATCCGCCGGGTCACCCTCGGTGGTCGGCACCAGCCGGGCGGCGGTTCGAGCAGTACATCTTCGTCATAATGCAGGTTCAACGAGCGGGGTTCGACGCCATTCGGCCGGGGCGCAGCACCCCATCCGACGTCGAGACCGAGGTCGGCGCGGGCTTCTCCGCGCTCGGGGTCGCCGAGTTCCAGACCCACTACACCGGGCACGGCATCGGGCTGGCGGGCCACGATTGGCCGTCCATCGACAAGGGCAGCGCCGACGTCGTGGTCGAGGAGAACATGGTCCTGCCGGTCGAGCCTGGGCTGTACGTGCCGGACCCGGTCGGCTTCCTTCACTCCGATACGGTGGTCGTGCGCGCCGACGGTGTGGAGCGGCTGACCTGTTACCCGCGCGGCCTGGCCAGCATGATCGTGCCAGTCTGAACAGCCGGCGCGTGGCGGCCAGGTTCACCCCGGTCGGTCGTGCCAAGCCGGGTCCCCGGATCGCAAGGACCCACGAGGGGCCGGAGCAAGCCATCACACACCGGATGCGCGTCACACCTCTCGGACGCAGATGAAGTCGCAGTGTCAAAGACGGAACACGGCAGGCCGACGTTCGGCTGCCGAACCGATTCGGAACAACCACAACGGCCGCGTCGTCACAGCCACGACCGGAACCGATGCCATCCTGCGGGGCGATCTGGCGGAAGCGACGGGGATCGGTACAGCATCTTCCATCACCCCTGGAAGTTGTCGCCGGATTCCTCTCCCCGATGTCTACCATGGGACTACGGACTCAGCTGGGCGACCGCGCCGAACTGAAGGGTCCGCGCAACCTCGCTACCTCGCTCGCGCTCGCAAACTGACACCCGAGCTCGAGGCCGAAATCTACGCTCTCGCAGTTGCGAAGAGCCTGCGCGCTTTGGCCGCTGAGTTCGGAGTTAGTCACGAGACGATTCGGGCCGTTCTGCGCAGGGTTCGATGCTAGGCTTGCTTGGAAGGGGCATCCTCCGGGTGCTCGCCTTCATCCGGTCGCCGAGGCACTGGTGGCTGCGAACAACTTCCCTTCGCCAGATACCCAGGCGATGGCGGCACGGCTAAGTAGCGCCCGCTACGCATTGAGCGTCGACTTGAGACTGTGCTCGTTTCCAGCGAAGGCACCCTTTCTTAGGTGCGCCACTTGCTGCGCTTCTGACATGGACCCCTTGAAGAGGCGGTTCTTGGACGATGCGCGTTCCATTCGTCACAGCAGACGGTCTTCATCCTGCAGACCGAAAAGGGTGCGGTCCAAGACCTTTTTAAGAAGCAGCAGGGCTTGCAACTCCGCGCCACAGCAGATTCACACGGCCGTCTATTGAGATTAGTGCTCCCTCGACGCCGTCGTCACGGTGCGGGACCTGACTAGGGATCCAGGCCAGTTTGGGTCGAGAAGAAGGGTGACCGGGCGCTATGAGCGCTCGGCCACTTCTTCTGCGCAAAGCGACAGGAGGTTTTCCGTTTCTGGCGGGGCGCGATCCCATGGTCTCTTGTTCCACAGACAGCCGATCCTAGTTCCACGGCGGTCCACCAAGGTCCATTCTTCGCACGGTTGCGGGCGTTTTGGGTGGCCGCTGTCCGCCGGGTTCCACCGACGTGCGTGCCCGTTTGGGTCAACATTTGGGTCAAACCCGTTCCGATCATTCTAGCCGGTGCGCTCTTTGGCGTTCGGAGCGGACCCTCTAGTTACAAATCCGGGGAGGTCCTGTTCCATCCCGTCCACCGTCGTCCGAACTGCACGGTTTGGCGCGGGAGCTCATCCATGGTTGTCGGGTAAGTCCGATACCTTGCGCCCGCTTGGCTACAGGTTTGGCTACACGCAACGAGACCAGGCGAACTGGAGATCCGTCCTGGCGACCAGCCTCGGATGACCCCACACCACCTCAGTCCCCGGGCAGCATTATCGGCGCAAATGCCCTCCGCTCTCGTGATCGCGCCAGTTCCTTTGCTTGGGGCTGTCGGCGGCCGGACTTTTCGGAGATTATGGCCAAGCTTGCCGCGTCCGACACCAGCTCATTCCTAGGGGAGCGCCCGGAATCTTCTGCGGCGTCGCAAGGGCAATTTGGCCAGCTCAGGGGGCTGCGAACAGTGAGCTGCAGTGCCGACGGGCCCGCTCGCTCAGCCCCCATGCAACCTCGGGTCGAAGATGTCGCGGGCGGCGTCGCCGACGAGGTTGAACCCCATCACGGTGATCAAGATCGCCAACCCCGGGAACGTCACCACCCACCAGGCGTCGCGCAGGTGCTCTCTTCCATCCGCGACCATGCGCCCCCAATCCGGCTCGCCTGGCTGGGCCCCGAACCCGAGGAAGCTCAACGCCGCGGCGGTCAGGATAATGTAGCCAAGGTCAAGAGTCGCCTGGACGATGATCGGCGACATCGCGTTCGGCAGGATGTGGCGCAGCAACACCCGGCCACGCGGGACGCCCATGGCGCGCGCCGCTTCGACGTAGTCGAGTTCCCGCAGGGTCAGCACCTGGGCGCGCATCATGCGCGCGTATGGCGCCCACCAGCGGATGGCAATCGCGACGACGACGATCAGGATGCCGCGCCGCTGCAATGCCGCCACCACGGCCATGGCCAGGATCAGCCCTGGGAAGGCGAGGAACATATCGGTGACGCGCATGATGATCTCGTCCACCCAGCCGCCGCGAAATCCCGCGAACAACCCGAGCAGCGACCCGCCCAGGGCCGAGATCACCAGCACCACCAGCCCGCTCAGCAGCGCCAGGCGGCTACCAAAGATGACCCGGCTCAACACGTCCGACCCCGCGGCGTCGGTGCCGAACGGGTGCTCCCAGTTCGGAGCAATGAATTTGCCGCGCAGGTCGATGCCGCGCGGATCGTAGGGCGCCAGCACCGGGGCAAACAGCGCCGTGAACACCAGCACGGCGAGGATGGCGAACCCGAATACGGCCAGCGGGTTCTGCAGATAGGGCCGCAGCAGGCGCCCCAGCGCACCGCGGCGATCGACGTCCGCGTGGGGAACACGCAACGATTGCGTTACGGTCGTCTGCGCCATCGCACCCGCCTCAGTCGTAGCGCACGCGCGGATCGAGATAGGCGTAGGCCAGGTCCGCCACCAGGTTCACCAGAACGAAAATGGTGGCGCTGATGGCGGTGAACGCGATGATCGCCGGGAAATCGAACGACATCACCGCGCCGACGGCGTACTGGCCGATCCCCGGCCAGTAGAAGACGACCTCGGTCACCACCGCGCCCGTCAGCAACCAGCCGAAGGAGAGCGCGATGACGGTCACCGTCGGGATGATGGCGTTGCGAAACGCGTGCCGGCCGACCACGATTCGTTCGGTGAGCCCTTTCGCGCGCGCGGTGCGCACGTAATCCTGCCGCAGCACCTCCAGCATTGATGAACGCACCATGCGGCTGATGAGGGCGAGCAGCGGCAGGGCCAACGTGACGGCGGGCAGGATGAGGTGTTCCAGCGCGTCGCGGAAGGCGACCCAATTGCCGGTGAGCACCGTGTCGACCAGGAGGAAACCGGTCACCGTCTCCACGGGATGGCTGCGCATGACCGCATTGCTCAACCGCCCGCCGGGATCCTCGATCCACCCCAGTTGGTAGTAGAAGACGAGTTGCAACACCATCGCCACCCAGAAGCCGGGTGCCGCCACGCCAAAGAGCGCCAGCAGACGCGCCAGGTGGTCGCCGAAGCTATTGCGGTGGGTGGCAGAGACGATGCCCAGCGGCACGGCGACGACGACGGCGAGCAGCATCGCCGCCGCCGACAGCTCGATCGTGTTGGGCAGGAAGGTGCGGATGTCGTCGGCCACCGGCCGCGTCGTGATCGGCGACGTGCCCCAATTCAGCGTGACCAGATCGCGCAGGTAGTAGCCGTACTGGATGTACAGTGGCTCGTTGAGATGGTACTGCTCCTCCACGGCGCGGATGGTGTCTTCGCTGGTGCGGAACCCCTGGAACCCGGCCCACACTTCGGCCACGTTCTGCGGCAGTACCCGCGCCAGGACGAAGGTGATCAGGGTCACGCCAAAGACGACGACAACCGCCAGCAGCAAGCGACGAATGATGAAGCGCGCCACGTCAGATCCCGTTCATCCCGTGCGCGCCGGTCACCCGCCCTCCGTGACCCAGCCACGGTAGACGATGCTGCCGGCGCCTACCACGCGCTTCGGGAAGAGGACGCGCACGACGCCGTCGGCGGGGGCCTTCAACTCTTCCACGACGTCGCCCTCGAGATTCTTGATCTCCGCCAGGACCTGGCCCTTCGAGATGGCAGCGCTGGGGAGGACTTTCGGATGCATCGTCCCGCCGCGCGTGGTGGCGACGGTGAAATTCTCCTCGAAGACCCGCGCCGGCTCGGCGTGTGCCATCTCCGGTTCTCCGTCGAGCGTGCCGATGTCCTTGAGGATGTTGGTCACGCCGCGCACGTGCTGGCCGATCTCGTCTTCGCGATAGGTGCCCATGAACCCGGCCTCGCAGACGACGCTGGGGATCCCGCGCCGCGCCAGCTCGCCGGAGAACGTGCCGGGGTAGCCGTACTTGCCGCTGGTGATCCAGATGTGCGGCGTGTCGTACATCTCGGCCAGACGTTGCGACTTGCGATCAACTTCGTCGTTTCCGGAGCGGAACCAGATGGCGAAGGGATCGAGCCACTCGGTCGTGTCGCCCGCCGTGGAGATCGACGACGTACTCGGCGAACCGGGACACCTCCTCCACGAACCGGTTGGCCATGATCATGCTGGGACTGCCGTTGGGATCGCCGGGGAAGATGCGGTTGAGGTTGATGTGGTCGAGCGGGTTGACGTTCGCCTCCGCCGCCTCGAAACCAGGAACGTTGACGAGCGGAAACATGACGACGACGCCGTTGATCCCCTCCGGCGTGAGACTGCGCCAGAGGCGGTTGGCGGCCTCGATGCCGGGATACTCCGAACCGTGGATGCCGGCGCTGATGACCACCCGGGGACCGGGTCGACCGCTGTTGATGATGCCGACCGGCATCACCACGTTCGTCACCGGCCGCTCGACCACCGTCAAATAGCCGAACTGCTTCTCCCCCGGTCCCGCCTCGACCGTCCCCACCCGCACGACGTCGCCCATTCCTGCCTCCTCCGTCTGTGATTTTCTCCGTGAACTCACGAGTGTGCAGCGCCTGTAAAGACGGTGTCATGCTGAAGGCGAAGCCGAAGAATCTCGTGCTCCGCGAACAGGTCTGCTGTTGAACCGAGATGCTTCACTGCGTTCAGCATGACACCGTTGCCGGGACGGCGTGCTCAAGCCGAAACCCGCGCTACTCCTGACACTGCGCCGAGTTTGTCCTGGCAGTATTGATCGATTCGGGCCAGCGCCTCCGGCACCTGCCCGGCCGACCGGCCGCCGAACCCGAGCCGGATGTGATCGTCGAACCGCTCGTGGTAGCAGCTCCCCGGAACCAGGTAGGTCCGGTATGGCGGCTCCAGCAGGTCCTGGCAGAGGTCCCAGGAGCTCAGCGGCGCGTGAAAGCGCGCGAACGAGATGTAGCCCCCGTCCGGCGGCGACCACGAGAAGAGTTCGCTCCCTTGCACCCATTCGTCGATCAGCGCGCGGTTGCGCCGGCCCGTCACCTTGCCCGCTTCCAGCAGATCCGGAAACCGATCCGGGGCCAGTGCTTCGCAGGCGATCCGCTCACCCAGGACGTTGGTCACCATCACCGCGTAGCGGTGCACGGCGAAGGTCCGCTCCCGCGCCACCGTGTCGTGCGTCGCCAGCCATCCCAGCCGCAATCCGCACAAACCGAGGGTCTTGGTGAGGCTGTTGGTCACGATGGCCCGCTCGTAGTGGTCGATCGCGGTGGCAGAGAGCGGCCCCTCCCATTCCAACCCGCGGTAAATCTCGTCGGAGAGCAGGTACGCGCCGTGGTGGGCGACGACCGCGACGATCTCCGCCATCTCCGCGTCGGTGAGCGCCGACCCGGTCGGGTTGTTCGGGTGGTTGAGGTAGACGAGCTTGGTGCGGGGCGTGAGCAAGCCGCGCAATTCGTCCGGGTCCGGTTTCCAGCCGCTCTCGGGCCGCAGCGGCAGCACCTTCACGGTGGCGCCGAGCGCGCGCGCCAGCAACCGGATCTGGGTCCATGACGGCTCCTCGACGATGACCTCGTCGCCGGCCGAGACCGTGCCCAGCATCGCGGCGTAGTTGGCCTCGTACGTGCCGTTGGTCAGGAACACCTCCTCCGGCCGCACGCTCTGGTAGGCCTGGGTGGCGATGATCCGTTCCTTCAGCAGCGGCGGCCCGTAGTAGTGCCCGCCCCAGTCCAGACTCTGCGCCGCGTCGAGGTCATCGACGACATCGCCGAGCCGGAGCGCCTCGCGGCCGACGCCGACCAGCGAGTACTCGTAGCCGCGCTCGCTGCCGTAGACGAACCAGTCGCCCAGCTTTTCACCTTCGATACCGATCACGAGCGCCTCCGTCAGGCCGGGTCTTCCTTCCAGACGTTGTAGTAGAGGGGGTGGATCATCGGGTTCACCTCGAACCCTTGCACCCAGGTCGCCCGCCCATTCCACGGGTTGATGGCCCCGGAGAGCTCCGCCAGCATCAGGATCGACGCCTGCTCGTGGAAGTGCATCTCGAGCTCGTTGTAAATCCCCGTCCGCGCCTCCAGATCCTGCTCGGATCGCCCGCGCTCGATGAGGTCGTCGGTCGTCTCGTCGCCGGCAAAGGCGGCGCCATACCCTTCGGGCGGCCAATAATCGGTGCGGGCAGCGTTGATGAAGTTGTCCGGGTCCGGGTAGTCCGGGAACCAGCGAGCCTCGACGATCGGGACGCCCGGCTCCGAGGTCTGCAGGCTGGACAGGGTCGCCTGGTCGATCTCCTCCAGCACCAGGTTGATGCCGATCGTGGCCAGGTCCTGTTGCCAGAGCAGCGCGCCCTCCGACTGGATCACGTAGCCGGGGGAATAGCGGAACGGCAATCCTTCTTCGAGCGCGGCCTTCGCCTCGTCCGAGGCCTGGTCCAAGAACTGCTGCGCCTGCTCCAGGTCGTACGGGTACGAGGGATAGTCGTCGACGTGGCCGAGGACGCCGCGCGGGATCATCCCGTGCATGCGCAGCCCGTACCCGTTCAGGACCTGCTCGATCCAGAGGTCGTAATTGAAGGCGTGGATGAGCGCCTTGCGCACATTAATGTCGCTGGTGGGCAACATCTGGTTGTTGAGGTTGAGCCACATCGTGGAGAGGCTGAGCAACGGCTGCCCGTCGCGCTCCTTCTGGATGACGATCGGCAACCCCTCGGCGGCGATGCGCTCTTCCAGCGCCGGCAGCGAGCTGGCCGTCACCGTGGCGATGTCGACGTCCCCGCGCTCGAGCCGGAGCAGCCGCGTCGACTCTTCGGGGACGGTTTCGAGCACGACCTCTTCCAGGTGATCGCCGTCCCACCCTTGCCAGTAATCCGGATTGCGGGCCAGCACGATGCGGGACCCCTGCTCCCACTCGGCCAGCGTCCAGGGGCCGCTGCCCGCCGTGTTGGTGGAGATGAAGTCGTTCCGCTCCTCGGGGGTGCTGCCGCCGTTCTCCTCGACGAACGCGGGGTCGATGACGCCAAGCACGGCCGGGTTGGAGAGGATCACCGGCCACGCCGCATAGGGGAACTTCAGCGTCATGCGCACGGTCATGTCGTCGACGACTTCGGTGCTGTCGTAGGCGCTCGTCATGTAGAGCGGGCCAAGACCAATTTCGTGCAGGCGGTCGATCGAGAACTTCACGGCCTCCGCATTGAGCGGGTTGCCGGTGGTGAAGGTGATGTCGGGCTTCAGGGTGAAGGTGTACTGCAGCCCGTCCTCGCTCACCTCCCATGATTCGGCCAGGTGCGGTTCCGGTTCCAGACTGCCGCCGGGGAGAATCGTCAGCGTCTCGTAGATCTCGGCCAGCACCCACCAGTTGCGGTTGCCGCGGGCGGTCTGCGGGTCGAGATTGTCCGGGACCTGATCCCAGGCGACGACGAGGGTGCTGGATGCGGCGCCGCCCTCCTGGGCCGACGCCGGGATCGCCGCGAACCGCGAACCCGCGGCCGCCAGGACGCCCGCCCCGGCGACACCCTGCAGGGCCGCGCGGCGCGAGAAGCGATGGGATTCCAACCAGCGATGGAAGGTGATCGTCGCTTGCACCGGGGAACGCTGACGCATCTTCTCCTCCTTGGCGGACACCGAGGCGACCCTGGCGGCCCAGGACCGACCTCTCGCGAACGAACTCGATCCACAGCACCGGTTGAACTGTGTTACTTAGGTAGCACGGAAATTGGCGAGTGTCAAGAACGAGGCGATCCAGAACTGGTCGGCACGAACACGCGAACCGAAACGAACGCGGTGGCGACCGTGACTGTGCCACCACGCTAGTACAGACCCACATGCATCCACCTCCCGGCCCCTACGAGCGGAGGGCGGATTGGAGGCCTGCGGTGATTCAGGAGGGCGCCCCGGTTGACGGCCCAACCGAATCTACGGCCGGTAAAAACCCTCGATGGTGTCCACCACGTAGGTCTGGTCGTCGCGGCTGAGTCCGGGCCAGATGGGCATTACCATGATCTCGTCGGCCGCCTCCTCGCTAATCGGGAAATCGCCCCGCTTGTACCCGTATTTGGCAACGTAGGGGCGGTTGAGGTGGAGGGGCACGGGGTATTCGGAGCTTGCCTGGATGCCGGCGGCCTGGAGATGGGCGACGAGACCGTCGCGGTCGCGCGCGCGTACCGGGTAGCGCATCCGGGTGTGGTAGCCCCACGCCGGCTCCGGCGGGAGCCGCACCGGCAAATCCCGGTCGGCGAACAACTCTTCGTAGACCGCGGCGTTGACCCGCCGCTGATGGTTCCAATCGTCCAGGTGCCGCAGTTGCACGCGGCCGATGGCAGCCAGGATCTCACTCAAGCGGTAGTTCAATCCGATGACTTCGGCATCCTGCTCGTTTGCCCAATTGCGCCCGCGGCCGTGGTTGGCGTAGAGCTGGGATTTGTAGGCCAGGTCGGCATCGTCGGTCACGACCATGCCTCCTTCGCCGCCACAGGTCATGGACTTGTTCCGCACGAAACTGAGCGCGGCAATGTCGCCGAGCGTGTCGCGCTTGCTGCCGAGATACTCGCTCCCGAGCGTCTGGCACGAGTCGACGATCACCAGCAGACCGTGGCGGCGGGCGATCTCCACGATCGGCCCCATCTCGCAGGTCAGCCCGTTGTTGTGGACCGGCATGATGGCCTTCGTGCGCGGGGTGATCGCTGCTTCGATGCGGGTGGGGTCCATATTGAACGTGCCCGGCTCGATATCGACGAAGACCGGGGTGGCGCCGACGAGCTCGATCACATCACCGACGGAGATGAAGCTATTGGGAACGGTAATGACCTCGTCACCCGGGCCGATGCCGGCGGCGAGAAACGCCACGTGCATCGCCGCCCAGCCGGAGCTGACGCCCACCGCACGCTCAACACCCATGTAGGCGGCTACTTCGTTCTCGAACTGGGCGCCGTCGCTCTCATTGGTATCGTAGACGGAGCGGATCAGGCGGCCATCTTCCAGCGCCGCGACGGCGGCGTCCTTCATCTCCTGGGTCATGATCGGCCGATAGCGCAGTTCTCGCCGCATCGCTGTTACCACGAAATCCTCCTTGCTGCTGCCCACCGGTTTCGCGCCGTTCCCGACGACCTCCCCGTACGTCCCCGGCCGGCGGTCCTGAAACAGCCGCGCCGTGTGCCATCGCTCGTTGACCGCCTCGATCTGGCCCAGGTCGAGGTCTGCCAGCACCACCTCCTCGGTTGCCCGCCCACCCTGGCTCAGCATGCAGCCGGCCGGGTCGCAGAAAAAACTCTTGCCGAAAAACGCCGAGGTGTCGCTCGGCTCCCCTACGCCGACGCGATTGATGGCGCCGAGGAAAAACCCGTTCGCCAGGGCGTGCGCCTGCTGCTCCAGCTCCCAGACCCGTTCTGATTCGGGGCCGGAGGTCGCCGACGGGGTGATTAGCACCTGCACGCCCTGCAACCCGTATGCGCGAGCCACCTCGGGGAAATGGCGGTCGTAGCAGATGGAGACGCCGATGCGGGCGAACGCGGTGGCGAAGACCGGGAACCCGTCGTTCGGTTGGTGGAAGAAGAAGGGCTCGTAGTTGCCGGCGTGGCAGGTCGGAACGTGGTGCTTGCGGTAGGCGCCGAGCAGGGCGCCGTCGGCGTCGATCACCGCGGCCGCGTTGTAACGCCGATGTCCCGCCGCCTCGTAGACAGGGACCACCAGCACAATCCCCAGGCGTGCGGCGAGGGGCTGCATCCGCGACATGGTGGGTCCATCGGCGAGCGGTTCCGCGGCGGCGTACCAGCGCGCGTCCGTGTCCCGGCAGAAGTACGGGGCCGTGAACAGCTCCGGCAGGGCGACCACGCGGGCGCCCGCCGTGGCAGCGTCCACGATCAGCCGGGTGTATTTGTCCAGGGCGGCGTCCCGGATCTCGGTGGTCGGCGCGGTCATGGGCAGATCGTGTCCGGCCTGGATGAGCGCGCAGCGCACGGGTTCAGCCAAGTGGTCGCCTCCTCAGGCGCGCAGGGTGCGCGGGTCGTGGATATCGCGGATGCCGTCCCCGAGCAGATTGATGGCCAGGGTGGTGACCATGATCGCCATGCCGGGGAAGGCGGCGATCCACCATTGCTGTTGCAGGAAGCCGCGGCCGTCGGCCAGCATCACCCCCCACTCCGGCGTCGGCCGCTGCACGCCGAGCCCGAGGAAGCTGAGCGAGGCCCCGGCCAGGATGGCGGTGGCGACCTTGAGGGTGCCGTAAACAATCATCGGAGAGGCCACGTTCGGGAGGATGTGGCGGCCCATGATGCGGGGATCGCGCCCCCCGATGACGCGCGCGGCTTCGACATAGCTCAACTCCCGCGCGGCGAGCACCGACCCCCGGATGAGCCGGGCGAAGCCGGGGATCGAGCCGATGCCGATCGCGATCATGAGGTTGGTGAGACTGCTGCCCAGCACCGCGACGATGACGAAGGCGAGCAGGATGCCCGGGAAGGCGAGCATCACGTCGATAACGCGCATCGCGATGCCGTCGATCCAGCCGCCGTAGTACCCGGCGATGAGTCCGACCGGGATCCCGATCGCCGCCGCGATACCGACCGAGATCAACCCGACCCGCAGCGAGATTTGCGTACCGAAGACGACGCGGCTGAAGATGTCGCGTCCGAAGTTGTCGGTGCCCATGAGGTGCTCGCGGCTGGGCGGGCGCAGGGTCTGCCCGTAGTCCTGTTCGATCGGGTCGAACGGGGCGATGACCGGCGCGAAGACGGCAATCGCGACTAGGACGAGGAAGAGCGTCCCTCCGATCACCACCCCGCGGCTGCCGCGCAGATCGCGGCCGAGCGCGGCCAGGCGGGACCGCGTTTCGAACCGCCGCTCCGCATCCCCGGCCAGCGCCGGCATCGTGGCGGGTCTGCCGACGATCGGGCCTGGTCGCGTCAGTTCCTGCGTGGCGTCATGCACGTCTGGTCACGCTCAACCGTACGTAATGCGCGGATCGAGGACGGCGTAGGCGACGTCGGTGAGGAGGTTGGTGAGGACATAGGCGGCGGCGACCAGGAGCACCGTCCCCTGCACCACCGGAAAATCCTTGTTCTCGATCGCCTTGACGGCCAGACTGCCGATCCCGGGCCGGGCAAAAACGACCTCGATCACGACGGCTCCCGCGAGGAGATCGCCGAACTGCAACCCGGCAATCGTCACCACCGGGATCATGGCGTTGCGCAGCGCGTGGCGCAGGACGACGACGCGCTCCGGCAGGCCCTTGGCGCGGGCGGTCGCCAGGTACCCCTCGGACAGCACCTCCAGAAGGCTGGCCCGCGTCAGCCGGGCGATCACCGCCGCCGAGCGCACGCCGAGCGCCAGCGCCGGCAAGATGATGGCGTTCCAGCCCCCGAATCCGGTCGCGGGCAGCCAGCCCAGGGCCAACGAGAAGATGGAGATCAGCACCAGCCCGAACCAGAAGTTCGGCATGGCGATGCCGAAGAGGGCGAAGGCCATGGTGGCGCTGTCGATCCAGGTGTTGTGCCGCACAGCGGCCAGCGTCCCCAGCGCCACGCCGAGCAGGCACGAGATGCTGAGACTCAGCAGCGCCAGGCGCAAGGTATTGGGAAAGACGCCGCCGATCATCTCGGAGACGGTCTGGTTGCTGCGAAACGACCGCCCCAGGTCGCCGTGCAGCGCGTTCCAGAGGAACGTGCCGAACTGCTCGTAGAGCGGGCGGTCGAGTCCGAGCTGATGGCGGATGGCCGCGTACTGCTCCTGCGACAGGTCGGCGCCTTGCGCCCCCGCGATCCCACCTCCGCCGCTGGCCATCATGATCAGCACCGGATCGCCCGGCAGGAAGTGCAGCATCGAGAAGACGAGGAGCGATGCCCCCAGCAATACCAGGATCGCGGCCGGAATGCGTGAGCGCAGGTACCGCAGCATGCTCCGTCTCGTATTGCCCGCGGACGCGGCTCCGCCTTACTGCGCGGCGAGCTGCGTGACCAGGAAGAACGGGCGCGCCACCGCGTCGTAGCGCACGTTCGTTACCGCGTTCGAGTACGTATTGATCAGCACCTGCTCGTAGGCGCCGATGATGATCGCGTCGTCGGCGACGATCTGCTGGATTTGCTCGTACAACTCGATGCGGCGGTCCATGTCGGTCTCCTGCGCGGCCTCGTCGCACAGTTGGTCCACCTCGGGGTTGGCGTAGCGCGAGCGGTTGCCCTGGGTGCCGCCGGTGATGTTTTGCGAGTGCACCGGGAAGCACATCGCGCTGGGGTCGTTGGTGATCTCACCCAGCCGGCCGATGTGGTGCTGGTTCTCCTGGTACTTGGCGAGCGACGCCTGGCTGGACAGCGCCTCTATCGTCATGGCGATCCCGACGTCGGCCAGCATCGCCTGGATGATCTCACCGGTAGGAGCCTGAGAGGTGTTGGTGACGTAGAGCAGCTCCAGCCGCTGGCCGTCCTTTTCTCGCACACCATCGGCGCCGACCGTCCACCCGGCCTCTTCCAGAATCTGGCGAGAGCGCTCGGGATCGAAGGGGTAGACCTCCGCGGTCCCGGCCCAGTAACCCGGAGTGACCGAGGAGAGGACGCCGTAGGACGGCTTGGCCTTGCCGAACCAGATAACGTCGACGATGGCCTGGTGGTTGACCGCGTGCTGGATTGCCTGGCGTACGGCGAGATCCGAGGTGGGAGCCTTGTCGACGTTGAGCTGCAGCATCTGGGGCAGACCGGGCACGTAGAGCAGGTCGACGGTGAAGCGGCCATCGGCGGTGAGGCGGTCCACCTGCTGCGGCGGCGTGAAGTCGATGAACTGCACCTCGCCCGTTTCCAGGGCCGTGACTCGGGTGGCATCCTCCGGGATGAAGCGGTAGGTGATGGTGTCGAGAAAGGCCGGTCCCTCGTGCTCCAGGAACGCCGGTCCCCAGGCGTACTCCTCGAACCGCTCCAGGACGACGCTTTCTTCGGAAAAGGAACGCAGTTTGAACGGCCCCGTGCCGACGACGTTCTGCCCAAAGTCGGGCCCGAACTCCTCCACCGCCGTCGGCGAGACGATGCGGATGCCGGTCTTGCTCAGAGCGTCGAGAAAGAGCGGGTATGGTTCGCTGAAGGTCACCCGTGCGGTGAACTCGTCGACGACTTCCGTCGCTTCGTACGGTCCCAACAACCCCACCAACAGCGCCCGCAGCTCCGGATCGGCGACGCGATCGAACGAAACCTTCACCGCCTCGGCGTTGAACGGGGTCCCGTCGTGGAAGATGACGTCGTCGCGCAGTTGGAAGGTGAACTGGGTGGAATCGTCGGACGATTCCCACGACGTCGCCAACCCCGCCTCGAAGACGCCGATCTCCGGTTGCCACACCAGCGGGTCGAGCACGGAGTTCAGCAACCGCGATTGGGAGTCGGAATTCGGCACTGGAGCGTCCAGGGTCGGTTGCTCTTGCGTGTAGCCGATGATCAGGTCGCCTCCGGCTTGGGCCCGCGCCGATGCGCCAGCAAACCTGCCGATGCCAGAGGCAACGACGCCGACCCCGACGGCCCCTTGCAGAACCCGGCGGCGCGAGACGTGGCGTGATTCGAGCGAGCGGCGACCCGCGATCGACGCGGGGAACGGCGATTCTTGGCGCATGGTCTCCTCCGGGGTGAACGATGGAGTGTCTCCAGCGGCCGGGATAGCATCGCCCTGCTGGGGCGGGCACACCCTCGAGGGACGCTTAACACTGTGTTACTTAGGTAGCACGGGGAGCAGGGTCTGTCAAGGCATCTCGCATGGAATGCCCGGCGAATGGCGATTTCCTGCACTCACTCCGCGCCAGCACGCGCCACTGTGGCAGACCACTGATACAGTCTGGGGGAAGTCGCGGAGAGGCACGGCGCTACTGTTTCCAGGTGTGGGGGTCGAGGGCATCCCGCAGTCCATCGCCGATGAAGTTGACGGAGAGTACCGTCACGAGAATCATCACCCCGGGAAGATCGCCACCCAGGGCGCCATGATCATCACTTCCTGCGCTCGGTTGAGGGTGCTGCCCCAGCTCGCGGTCGGAGGCTGCACGCCGAGTCCGAGAAAACTGGCCGAGGCCTCGAGGATGATCGCGTGGCCGATGCCAAGGGTTGCCGCCACGATGACCGGCGCCATGGTGTTCGGCAGGATGTGGCGCACCATGATGGCGCGGTCTTCCGCCCCGCCGGCCCGCGCCGCCACAACGAAGTCATGCCCCTTCAGGGACAGGAAGTTCGCGCGTACGATCCGGCTCACCTGCATCCAGTTCAGCAACCCGATCACCAGAATGATGGCCGGAACCGTCGGGCCAAGAATCCGCGTCAGGACGATCAGCATGAAGAGACTGGGGATCGAGAGCACCGCGTCGGTGAAGCGCATCAGCACGGCGTCGACGACCCCGCCATAGAACCCCGCCAGGCAGCCGATCGCGATGCCGACGGTCATGGCAATCAGCACCGACAGCAACCCGATCGCCAGCGAGATGCGACCGCCGTAAACCGTCCGCCAGAACATGTCGCGCCCCACGTCGTCGGTGCCGAACGGATGTCTCCCATCGACGGCGGGGCGAGGTTTTGCAACGGGTTGACTTGATTTCGCCGCATCCTCCGAGGCCAGCAGCGGCGCCAGCGCCGACAGCAGCACGATAATCGCCAGGAGGCCGCTGCTGACGAGCGCCATTGCGGTGGCGGCGGAACCGCCGCCAGACGAGCGCGTGGGGCCGCGCGACTGCACGTCCGCGTGCGCCGAACGCTCCGCAACCGCGCCGAGGCGCTCTACAAGCGGGCTTCTCGTGTCATGGCTGTCCGCGCTCAGCGGTATCGTATCCGCGGATCGAGGAACGCATAAGCGACGTCCGCCAGCAAGTTGAAGATCTACCACCATCGCCGCCGTGAGCATCATGATGGCCATCAGCACGGGGATGTCGGTTCGCTCGGCGTGCTCCCAGAAGAGCCGGCCCAACCCCGGCCAGGCGAAGATCGCCTCGACCACGAGCGACTCCTGAGAGGAAGCGCGGCAAATCCAGCCCGATCAGCGTTACCAGCGGGATGGCGGCGTTGCTGAAAGGCATGGCGACGCAGTATCGTCCGTTGCGCAGACCCTTCGCCCGCGCCGTGCGTACGTAGTCGTTGTGCAGGACCTCCAGCATGGAGGCCCGGATGTAGCGGATGTAATTGGCCGTCACGACCGTGGCCAGGGTGACCGCTGGCAGGACAAGGTGCCAGAGGATCTGCGGCACGGTCGGCCCGACGCGCAGGTCGTACATCCCGCCGGCCGGGAAATAGGGCAGACCCAGATTGCGCGTGCCGACGGCAAAGACGACCAGCAAGATCAGACCGAGCCAGAAGCTCGGGATGGCGATCCCGATGAAGGCCAACCCGGTCACCAGGTGATCGACCCATGAGTACTGGCGCACGGCGGTGTATATGCCGAGGACGATCGAGACGAGAGGATGATCGCGTACGACGCGGCCACCAGCATGAGCGTATTCGGCAGCCGTTGCAGGATCAATTCGATCACCGGGCGGTGCGCGACGTAGGAGGTTCCCCAGTCGCCCCGAATCCAGGTTCCCAAGCCAGTGGAGATATTGCATGTAGATTGGCTGGTCCAGACCGTAATAAGCCCGCAGTCGGGCGATGTCCTCACTAGACAGGGCGGTCTCCACGGTGTACGCCGCCAATGGGTCGCCCGTGGCCTGGATGATGGCGAAGCCCATGATCGAGATCAGGAGGAGCCGGGGACCGTTTGCGCCAACCGGCGCGCCAGGTATTGAACCATGGCTACCCCGCAGCTTCGAGGGTCTGACTGCGTCATCGGGAGCCGTTGGGGTCGTCGATCCGGCCGAGCGGATGCATGGTGTGCCAGGCGTGGGCCTGCTCGTAGGCAAAGGCCAGTCGAAACAGGGTCGATTCCGCATAGGGCTGTGCCGTCGAACTCGATGCCGATCGGCAAGCCGTCACCGGTGAAGCCGGCCGGCATCGAGATGGCCGGGAGGCCGGCCAGGTTGTAGATGCGGTTCAGCCCACTCCCTAGCGGGTCGGGATCGCGGTGCATGGCCTCAATCGTCCGCGGCGGCTGCGTGGACATCGGGGTGGCAATAACGTCGACCTGCTCGAACACCCGCAGCAGTTCGCGGCGTAGCAAACTTCGCCCGCGTTGCGCGAGGCGGTATTCCTCGGCGGTCACCAGCGCGCCAAGGCGCAACCGGCGTCGTCAAGAGCCGTCCGTAGTCCTCTGGTTGTGAAAGCAGCCTCGTCCGGTGCGCCGCAAAGGCCTCGGAGCGGAGGATCAGGCCAGTACACGGCGGCAACGAGCTCCGTCTTCAGAAGCTCTATTTCCACCGGAACGACGTCCGCGCCCAGCGCCTCGACGGAGGCCAACGCCGCCTCGAAGCGATCCTTCACGACCGGAGCGGGTCGGGCAGTCGTCCAGATAGGTGGTGGAACCCCGACTCGCAGGCCGGCGCCGCCGCGATCGAGGTTGGCTAATCGTCCCCACCGCGGCGGCGGCGCCCCGATCACCGATGGCAGTGCCTGGAGCAAGATGGCGTTGTCGCGCACCGTCCGCGTCATGGGACCGACGTGGTCCAGCGACCAGGATGCCGGGAACGCCCCTGCGCGGCTGACCAGGTCGTAGGTCGGCTTCAGGCCGACGACGTTGCAGTTGCCGGCCGGGCCACGAATCGACCCTCCGGTGTCGCCGCCAAGCGACCCCATGCAGAAGCCAGCCGCGAGCGCCGCCGCGGATCCGCTGCTCGACCCCCCCGGCAGATGCCGCGGCTCCAGGGATTCCTCGCCTCGCGGAACAACGCTTCGCTGGGTTCGGCGTATCCAAAGGCAAACTCGCTGAGCATGAGCTTTCCGAGCAGGATCGCTCCGGCGTCGCGCAGACGAGATACGCTCTCGGCATCCTGGCGCGGAACCCAGTCGGCATGAACTCGGGACGCCCCCGTCGTGCGCAGGCCAGCGGTGGCCAGATTGTCCTTGAGCGCGATCGGAATCCCGTGCAGCGGTCCCCGGTAGCGCCCGTCCGCGATCTCGCGCTCGGCCACTCGCGCTTCGGCGCGGGCGGCCTCGGCGGCCACGGTGATGAAGCACCCGAGCGAGTCGTCGAGCCGCTCGATGCGGTCGAGGTGGGCCTGGGTCAGCTCGAGCGGTGACAACTCCCGGCGTTGGATCACACCGGCCGCGTCCGCTGATCGTCAAATAGCAAAGGGGGTCACTCGGAGCCATCGCGGGTCCAGGCCGCCGAGTACGTCGTCGCCGGCTCCTCTGCATCGCCGATGACGGCACGTAGCTCCGCCAACCAGCGCCGTTGCTGGTCGTAGTACGGCTGCAGGTCGCGGGCGTCTTCCTCGCTCAGCGCCAGCCCGTTCACGCGGGCGAGTTCCCCGATCTTCCGCGCTTCGGTTACGTGCGGGAACCCCCTGGTCGCCTCGGTGTGATCTTCGCGGCCTTCGCCATCGCGCACTATTCCACGTCCCACTCGTGCGGATTGAACTGGAAGCCCGCGAACGGCGTGATCTTGAAGTTCTTGACCCGGGTCAGCAGCCCCCAGGAGTGGTTCGAATCGATCCAGTTAGATCTGGTTGTACTCGTCGTGCAGGATCTCCTGAATCTGATCGAGGATCGCTTTCCGCTTGGCCGGGTCCAGCTCCAGCGCCTGCTGCGCGAACAACTCGTCGATCTCTGGGTTGCAATACCGGTAGCGCTGGGCTCCGGTCGGGCTTTCCTCAGAGGCGCGCTCGGCGCAAGCGAAGCGATTGCTGATATCCGGATCGGGGTGGTCAGCGGGTAGGAGAAGCCATGCGTCTCGTACTCGCCGCGCGCCAGAATGCCGCCGGCTGCCCAGCTCCCGAAAACGGTGTCGGACCTGTTGTTCTCGATGACCATCTCGGCGCCGACCTGCTTGAAATTGTCCTGTACCAGCAATTGCACGTTCTCCCGCAACTGGTTGCCGCTGGTGACCCCATTCGTGAAGCTGAGCCGCTGGCCGTCCTTGACCCGAATGCCATCGTCACCCGGCGCCCAGCCCAGCTCATCGAGGATTTGCTTCGCCTGCTCCGGATCGTAGGCCACCGGCTCCAATTGCTCGTTCTGCCACGGGCTCTGGTCCCACGGGTTGACCGCGATCTCCGCCAGGCCATACAGCAGTTGGTCGATGATCGTCTGCCGATCCACCGCCAGCGATAGCGCTCGCCGCAGCTCTCGGTCCGCGAACAGCGGGACCTGCGACTCATCGCGATTGAACGCGTACTGTTCCGGATTCGGCTGCGGCACGACCAGCGTCGTGATCCCCTGGGACTCCAACTGCTGGAGCTCAGGAATGTTTGACAGGGACACCTGCCAGGCCAGGTCGGTTTCCTGGGCTTTCAGGGATTGCAGCATCGCCGTCGCGTCCCCGAAGTACCGGATGAACAGGCGGTCGATCTTCGGCCGTCCCTGCCAGTACCCGTCGAACGCCTCGAATGTCATGTGGTCGCCCTGCACGTTTTCGCTGATCGTGAACGGGCCAAACCCGATCGGCAGCTGATTGAACTCCAGTTCGCCAGATCCGTCTCGTTCTCCAGCACGTGCTCGGCAAAATGACATCAAACAGGATCGGCCAGGGCGCGAAGGGTTCCATGAACTGGATCACCACGGTCTCGTCATCCGGGTCTCGATCGCCTCGATGACATCATAGCCGTAGCGGGAGACGACCCCGCTGTCCGGGTTCATGATCGTCTCCCAGGTGAATTTCACGTCGGCCGCGGTGACCGGCTCACCATCGTGCCAGGTGACCCCTGGCCGCAGCGTGAAGGTGATGGTCTTGCCATCGTTGGAAACTCCGCCGTTCTCCGAAGAGGGCGCCTCAGTCGCCAGATCGCCAATGAGATTCGCCTCCTCGTCGAGGAACAGCAGCCCGCGCAGCACGAGCCGTGAGGCGCTGACGACATTGCCGGTCTCGGCGGTCATCAAGGTGTTGAGCGTCGGAACGGGCTGCCACATGCCCATCGAGATCGTCTTGCCGTCGGTCCTGGGCCGCGGCGGCCGCGGACATCGCCGGCATCGCGAGTGGGACGTTGCTGGACAGCCGAAGGCCCATGAACCCCACGCCCGCGCCAATTCCACGCCGCAACAGCGTTCTCCGGGACAGCCCGGCAAACGAGGCAATCGAGCTGCCGACCCGAGTCGTGAACTTCATCGGTCCCGCCCTTTTCTCAACATTGTCGCCTTCGAATCCGTCATACCTACCTCAGTGGACCGCCGGCCGCCTCGAGCAACGTCGCCCCCTCGGATGAATCCCGCCGTCGCCGGGACGGCATCATCTCATGCGTGGTTGCCGCCTCCCAAAGCTGCATGATCTCCCGGCCCGGCACGATGTCGTGCCGCCCACCCATCGTCGTCAGCGAGGCTTGGTGCCACGCGAGAACGTCCGACGCCATGCAGTCCGGCGTGAGCACTACGTAGTAGTCGTAGAAGGCGGCGTCGCGGGCCGTCGATTCTACGCATCCCTCGGTCATGACGCCGATCACGACGGTCGTCTCGATGCGATGCGACCGCAAGACGAGATCGAGGTTTGTGCCGACGAAGCCGCTGGAGCGGTGCTTCTTGATGATCGGGTCGTCCCCTTTCGGGCAAAGACCGTCGACGAACTGCTGACCCCAGCTCTCATCGACGCATCGGTCGGCATGGATCCCGTTCCGCTGCTTCATGTCGATCCAGGCTGGTGAATCGCTGGCTCCGCCGCGCAGCCAGGTTTGTTGGATCCAGACGACCTTCACCCCGTGGCGACGAGCCGCGTCGACCATCCCGATCACGTTGGGCACGACCGCCCGGGTCATCGAGATGTCCCCGCCTTCCCGTGCGAGCGCCCCGTCTGACGCGCAGTAGTCGTTCTGGACATCAACCACCAGCAAGGCCGTGCGGCGCGGGTCGACCACCTCGGCCAGACTCTCGCAGATCAGTTGCCCATTGACCTCGCGCATCGCGTCACCCCTGGGCGAAGAACGCGGCGACCTGATCGCAGATGTAATCAACGTCATCCGGCGCCAGTCCCAGCGCGGGGTGAGGGTGAGCACCTCCGCCGTGAGTCGCTCGCTGACCGGCAAGCCACCCGGAGGCATCACGACGTGGTCGGCGTGCAGGCGCTGCTGGTGGACCGGGACCGGGTAAATCAAATGCGATTCGACACCGCGCTCGTTCAGGAAAGCAGCCAGGTCGTCTCTCCTCTTCGTGCGGATCGGGAAGTGGAGATAGCTGTGCTGCGCCCACTCCAACTCTTCGAGCGGCCGAACTAACTCACCCAGCGCGGCGAAGCGCTCGCGGTAGTGGGCGGCATTGGCCCGGCGCTCCTCGTTCCACGCGGGCAACTGCTGAACCTGAAGCGTCCCCAGCGCCGCCAGCACCTCGCTCTGGCGATAGTTGAAGCCGAGCAGCGTCACGCGGTCCATCTGCCGCAAATCCCGCTGCTCCCGCTCGTCGCGGCCGTGGTTGCGGAGCCTGTCCATCCGCTCGGCCCACTCGCTGTTGTTGGTCGTCACCATCCCGCCAATACCGCCGGTGGTGATGTGCTTGCGACCGGTGCTGTAGATCGCCATGTGCCCGATGGCGCCGGTCATCCGCTCGCGGTACTGGCTCCCCAGGGCATGGGCGACATCTTCGACGATGATCAGGTTGTGGACCCGCGCCAACTCCATCAGTGGGTCCATGTCGGTTGGGTGCCCGTACATGTGCAACGGAATCACCGCCCGCGTATGAGGCGTGATGACCTGCTCCACCAGCGAGGGATCGAGGCAGCCGGTGCGCTCGTCGATATCGACCAGCACCGGTCGCGCTCCGACCAACCGTATGCAGTCAGCCACCGGCGGATACGCGTTGGCCGGCATGATGATCTCGTCGTCGGCCCCGATCTCGGCAGCCAGCAGCGCCAGGTGCAGCGCGGCAGTCCCGGAGCTGACGGCTACCGCGTGGCGGGTTCCGATAAACTCGCGGAAGGCCCGCTCAAAAGCCTTGGTCCGATCGGCCAGAATGTATGGCTCGCCGCGCAGCGCCTGGACAATCGCCTCCTCCATCTCGGGGGTGATGATCGGAGTGCTGTAGAGAATTCGTTTCGTCGCAGAGACGACCACGGCCGCATCATCCTTTCGCGCCGAATTTTGCCGCCCAGGACCAGGCCAGTCAGATTCATGCACTCATCCCGACCGCGGCGTGAGCGCTGATCAGTAGCGCTCGACAACTCAATCCGAGTCTTGGTGGCCCATTCAAACCCAGGCAGAGCATCTGGAGTCGAGGTTGTCACATTGAGGTTCACTCCAAAGTGTCGGTTGAGGACAGCGCCGTACGGTGTACGATCCGATCCAGCGCCTGCCTGGTCGAAGTGCAACGCCGAGCTTCCCCCTTGCGACGCGATTTTGGGTTGCCCCGCCCGATTGACAGCAAGAGGTGTGTGGGCCCGACCAAGACCAAGGCCGCGCAGTCGACGCTCCATACGAGTGGAACCTCGATCAACGCGACTGTATTACTTAGGTAGCACGGGGAGCAGGGTCTGTCAAGGCATCTCGCGTCGAAACCTTGACGTTCGCCAACTTCATCCCCATAATCCGCGTCAGAGCGCGTTATCTGTGACAGATGACTGATACAGTCCAGAGGTGGGTGTGCGGAACGAGACGACGTTGACGGTCGACCGCGACAGCGGGCTGCCGATCTACCTCCAAATCAAATATCAGATCATCCACGACATCAGCATGGGGCGGCTGGTGGCGGGTCAGGCGCTTCCCTCCATCCGCCAGGCCGCCCGGCAGCTAGCCGTCACGCCAACCACGGTGCGACACGCCTACGACGCCCTCGCACAGGACGGCTTCGTCGTCGGGCTGCCGGGCAAGGGTGTCGTGGTGACGGAACTGGCGCCCACGCCCCAGGCAGAGGCCATCCGCCGTCAGGACGGGCTCTCCGACCTGCTGCGCCCGACGGTCATCCAGGCGCTGAGTCTCGGTTACGCCCCGAATGAGCTCCAGGCGGCCGTGACCCGCACGTTGGCCGAAGACAATCGCTCGGCGACGATCCACTTCGTCGGCGCGGAACCCGAGTTCATCGAGCATTACACCCCGCTGATCGCCGACGCCGTGCGCGATCTGCACGTCGACGTCGTGGCGATCTCCCTGGCCCAACTGGAGGCAGAGGGACCGCGCAGCTTGACGCCGTTTCCGGTGTGCGTCGTCTCCCCGGTGCGCAGCTTCCCGCGCGTGCGCGAGATCCTGGCGGACGTGCGAGTCGCCCTGATCGCACTGGCCCTCGACGTGTCGGCGGAAACAATCGACAGCCTCATCCGCATCCCGCGCGACGCGCGGGTGGCGTTGGTTGCCGAGCGCATCAATCTGCCGGGGTTTGCCCATCTCGTCCATCAGTACGTGGCGACCGACGAGCCGGTGGCCGAGATCGTGCTCGGCGGCCGCCCGATCGGGGACCGGCTGCGCGCCGCCGACGTTGTCATCCACAGCCTGCGGGCACGGGGCGCGGTGTCCCGCGAGGCGCCGGCAGATTGCCGGCGGGTGGAGCTGCACTTCGCGCCCAACCCGACCTCGCTCGGCCAGTTGCGCCAGATCATCAGGCAACGGATGGGGTGGTCGCCGAACGGCGAGGAGAGTGTCGGCCGAGAGCTGGCGGGGATTGCTTCGGGGTAGCGGATGACCGGACGGCCCGGTCATTCCGTGCGATGACATGTGACGCGTCTGGATCTGAATCCGGACCTGGCGCAGGCGGCGATGAGGGAGGTTCTCGGATGGCGGATCAGGCAAAGGACCGGCGGCGGGCGCGCATGATCGCGTCGCGCGACGCGGCGTGGCTTTCGGACAGCATGAAGTCGGCGTTCACGTCCGGCGACGAGGTGGACCCGATCATCTCGGCGCGGTATCTCGGCGATCTGGGCGAGGAGCTGGGCGGGGTCATCAGTCTCTCCGGCGGGACCATCGGCGACATGCTGCCGCCCGACTTCGTGCGCGAGGCGGCGCGCAACGCGGTCGAGGCCTACCCCCACTACCCCGGCGTCAAGGGCTACCGTGACCTGCGGCAGGCTATCTCCCAGAAGCTGGCCCGCGAGAACGGGATCGAGGCCGACCCTGACGACGAGGTGCTCCCGACCATCGGCGCGCAGCAGGTCATCGACAGCGCGTTCCGCATCCTGATCAGCCCCGGCGACGAAGTCCTGCTCATGGACCCGGAATACGCCAGCACCGAACCGGCCATCCGCATGGCCGGGGGGACCGTCGTTCCCGTCCCGCTCCATCTGGACGGCGGCGAGTGGCGCTTCGACGTGGAGGAACTGGCGCGGCGGGCCTCGCCCCGCACGAAGCTGCTGGTGATGAGCAACGGCAACAACCCGACCGGCATCGTCTTCAGCCGCGAGGAACTGGAGCAGATCGCGGATCTGGCCCGCACCTTCGATTTCTGGGTCTTCTCCGACGAGGAGTACGAGAAGACGCTTTTCGACGGCGCCGAGCATGTCAGCATCGCCTCGCTCCCCGGCATGCGCGAGCGGACGGTGACGGCCTTTTCCTTCTCCAAGGCCTACGGCATGACCGCGTACCGCATCGGCTACGCCGTCGGTCCGGCGGCGTTCATCGACCACCTCTACAGCATCCTGCGCTTTTCGATCCAGGCCTGCTCCGCGGTCGGGCAGCGCGCGGCCCACGCCGTGCTCACCGGCGACATGCGGCCCTGGCTGGCCGAAAGCACCGCCAATTTGCAGCGCAAGCGCGACTACATCGTCGACCGCCTGAACCGCATCCCCGGGGTTCGCTGCAATACCCCGCGCGGCGTCTATTTCGTCTTCCCCGACGTGCGCGGTCTCGGTCTCGGCTCGGTCGAGCTGGCCGAGCACGTCCTGCGCGAGGGGCGGGTGGCGGTGGCGCCGGGTTCGCAGTTCGGGCCGATGGGCGAGGGCCACCTGCGGGTCAGCTTCTGCCCCAGCTTCGAGAACATCGAGGAGGGATTGAACCGCTTCGAGCGCGCCCTGGCCACGCTGCCCGCCGCCGTCCCCGCGTGAGCCGGGAGACCGCGCTGGACGTGGCCGCGGCACAGCGCGCGGTCTTCGCCCGCATCGACGAGCGGCTGGAAGCCGACATCGGGCGGGTGCAGGAGTTCGTGCGGCAGCCGTCCATCTCGGCCGAGGATCGTGGTATCCGGGAGTGCGCCGCGCTGCTGCGCGACTCCCTGGCCGCGCTCGGCTGCGACCCGGCCGAGATCGTGGAGACGGGCGGCCACCCGGTGGTCTACGGCGAGCGGTGGGTCGGCGCCCCGCGCACGCTGCTGATCTACCTGATGTACGACACCCAGCCGGTCAGCGGCGAGACGTGGAGCGTACCGCCGCTGGAAGGCCGCATCGTCGAGCAGCCCCCGTTCGGGCGCTGCCTGGTCGCGCGGGGGGCCAAGAACAGCAAGGGGCCACTGCGGGCCTTCCTGAACGCGGTCGAGGCGATCGAGGAGGCGACGGGCAGCCTGCCGGTCAACCTTCTCATCGTCGCCGAAGGTGAGGAGGAGCTCGGCAGCCCGAACCTCCCTGGATTCGTCGAGCGCTACGCAGAGCGTTTGGCACAGGCGGACGCGATGCTGCACCCCTACGCCTTGCAGGAGCCGGACGGCCGGGTGCTGATCTGGCCGGGAACCAAGGGGCTCCTGTACGTCGAGGTCGAGGCCAGCGGCGAGCGCTGGGGTCGTGGCCCGCGGGCGTACGACATCCACGCCAGCCAGAAGGCCATCGTCGACAACCCGGCCTGGCGGCTGGTCTCCGCGCTGGCCACCCTTGCGTCGGACGACGGCAACACGGTCACGCTCGACGGGTTCCACGACACCGTGCGCCTACCGACCGCGGCCGAGGAAGCGGCCGTCGTCACCCTCGCCGAAACGTTCAGCATCGAGCCCTTCCGGCAACTCTGGCAGGTCGATCGCTTCCTCGACGAGGAGACGACGCTCGGCCTCCTGCGTCGCTACTTTTTCGCCCCGACCCTGAACCTCGACGGCATTTGGGGCGGCTACACCGGGCCGGGGTCGAAAACGGTCTTGCCGCACAAAGCCACGGCGAAGCTCGACATGCGGCTGGTGCCCAACCAGGGCAAGGACGAGATCCTGGCCAAACTGCGTCGTCATCTCGACGTGCGCGGCTACGCCGACCTCGACGTGCGCCTCCTGGGCGGCGGCGAGTGGTCGCAGACGGCGCCTGACGCCCCAATCGTGCGGGCGGCGGTTGGCGGCCTGCGCGACCTGGGCGTGGAACCGGAGGTATGGCCGCGCAACGTGGGATTCTTTCCCGGCTACGTCTTCAACCGGCCGCCGCTGGATCTGCCCTTCTGCGCCGCGGGGCTGGGCCACGGCGGGCGGGCCCATTCGCCCGACGAATACTTTGTCCTCGACGGCAACGACAAGGTCTACGGTCTGGCGGGGTGCGAGAAGAGCTACGCGGCGATGGTGTTCCGCTACGCGGCCGGGGACCAATAGTCCCGATTGTTGCCGTTCAGGGGAGGAGGCAGCCATGGATCGACCGGAGAGATTGCGGCACCGACACGGGGTATTGCCGGATCCCGAGTTTCGGTCCGGAGATACGGCCCTACTCGTCATCGACCTCCAGTACGGCGACGCCCATCCGGACCACGGGCTGCTGCGGCGAATGCGCGAGCGGGGCGACGAGGAGATCGCGGCCTACTACGTCGACCGCCTCGAATCCCTGGTCATCCCGAACGTGCGCCGGCTCCAGGACGCCTGCCGGGCGGCCGGCATCGAGGTCATCCACACCAAGATCGAGTCGCTGACGGCCGATGGGCGCGACCGCAGCCTCGAGCACAAGCGGCTCAACATCCACCACCCGCCGGGGTCGGTCGACGCTCGGTTCCGCGAGGAGGTCGCGCCGCAGGGCGACGAAATCGTCCTGACCAAGACGTGCGGTGGCGTCTTCAACGGCACCAACATCGAGTACGTGCTGCGCAACTTGGGGATCGCCAACCTCATCGTGGCCGGGGTCATCACCAGCGGGTGCGTCGAGGTCGCCGTCCGTGACGCTGCAGACCGCGGGTTCAGTGTCACTCTGGCCGAGGACGCGTGCGCGAGCTGGTCGGAGGAAATGGAGCAGGCCGCGATCCGGGCGATGAGCGAGATCTACGCCAAGGCGCTCTCGACGGACGAGATCATCCGACTCCTACCCCCCAGCCTGGAGGCGTCTCGACTTAACCAGGACCAGCCAGTGGCGGTTCGGTAGCAATGCCATCTCGCCGTTTTCGGCGACGGGGTTCGAGGAAGCAGCCACGTTCGGGCGGTGCACAGCCTGGCCCGCGCCGGGAACCGGCCAGCCGCGGACCTGGTCGCCACGTACAGCATCGGCAAGCCGACGAACCTGCGGGTGGCCCCGGCGACGATGGGCTGGTTCTTTTTCCGCTTCACGGTCGAGGGCAAGAGCCTGCACCCGGCGGCTCGCTACACCGCGATCTACCCGCAACCGGGCACTGATCCCCCCGCCGGGGTGGACGCGGTCGAGAAGGCGCGCGCGATCATGGACGCCCTGTCGCGGCTGGAGCGGGACTGGGCGCTCTACCAGCACCACCCGGTCATGCCCCCCGGCGGCATGAATTTGTGCCACGTCTCGATTGCGGGCGGCAGCTACCGGGCCGAGATGCCCGCGGGCTGCGAGGTCGTCTCCGCCGTGGTCTACAACCCGGCCCTGACCGGGGACGAGGTGATGGCCCAAATCCGGTCGGTCATCGACGGGGTGTCCCGGGCCGACACCTGGCTGCGCGAGCACCCGCCCCATATCGACTACCCGGTCATCCACCGCGTGCTGGATCCGGTCAATGTGCCGCTCGACCACGAGGCGGTGGCGGCCGTGACGCATGCCTACCGGGGCGCGCTCGGGCGCGAGGCGGAACTGGGGTGCCTGCCGGGGCCGTGCGACGCCAACATCATGGCCGGGGAGGGGGAGACGACGGTCATCTTCGGTCCCGGGGACCTGGCCTTCGGCGCGCACGGCACGGACGAGTTCGTCCCGGTCGACCAGGTGATCGAGGCGTGTAAGGTCTACGCGCACCTGATCGTCGACTGGTGTGGGGTGGTGACCGTAGTTCACCCACGAGCTGGTGCTAACTTCCTTTGACGGTCCACCATGCTTGACGGATGCATAGAGTCGCACCGAAGGGGAGCGAGCCTGGGACGACCCCGCCATGACCACGGAAATGGATTTGGCAGTTTGCGGATCCGCTCACACGTTGATCACAGTCGAGCCAACCTCATCACCTCCGTCGAGGTCGAAGGCCATTGGGGAGGGTGCCCCGCATGAGTGAAGCGTCGAAGCGCCCGCAGTGCTCGATCCGCATCCCGTCGCCTTACGCGATCGGCCAGGGCAGACCGGTTCTGGCGAGCTGTCCACTCGTATCGGATGAGCCAAGGCCAACGTCAGGAGGGACAATGGGCAGGCTTGAGCGAGTCGCCGCCTGAAAATGAGTCACTTGGCTGCCAGGGTTTTGATGCGTCGGCGCGGTCGACCATCGCCCCACCCTTCATGACCCAAGCCGGGTTCTCAACCACCCCCACGCTTCCGAGGGGATCGGCCGACACCGCGACGAGATCGGCCGCCTTGCCTGCCTGGATCGTTCCGACCCAACCGTCGATTCCCAAGAGCTTGGCCGACAAGCTGGAGATCCATTAATCCCCCGCGCACGGCAATTGGCATCAACATGGCCGAGATCGAGTCGAGTGCGCGGCAACGCCAGTGCCTGGACCGCCGCTCTACCCAGCGTTTCACGCGTGACGGAGCACGAGGGACCCTACTGTCCCAAGCATGCCCGGACCAACGACGAACGCCGGCGATCCAGATCAGAGTGCGCCGTGGCGCTGGCATTGACGCATCCCCGGCGGTCCTGTCACGTCGCGATGCGTTGCTGCGGTTGTCGGGCGCGCCTTCGCCCTCGCGCCCTGGAGCGGGCATTGGGCGTATCCTATCGGGCCTGAGAACATGCATCGCGTGATGGATGCGCACCGCGCGGGATCGAGGCCGATGCGATGGAAACCACCTCGCGCAGACGCCTGTTGCTGGCCGCGCTCGGTACCACGGTAACCGTGCTGGTCACGCTGGTCGTGCTCGCCGCTCGTTCGTCCTCGCTCCAGGCAGGCGACGGTCCGCCAAATGCCGGTCCGGTGATCGCCGTCGTGCATGTCGTCCAGATCGTCGGCATCGCCCTCGAGCTCCTTGCCATCCTCTTCCTTATCGCCGTGGTTCGCCTCTCGCGCCGCCGGGACGAGGACGAGGACGAAGAGCCCTACCAAGAGCCGGTGCGCGTGCACTGGCTCGTCAGGCTCCTCTCCGGCCTGCTGCCGCCGCTCGTTGTGGCCGCGCTTATCGTCGCCATCACCCGCTCGCGGCCTAGTGATCAGTCACTCGAGCTGGCACCGATGGGGGGCTCTGGCGCGTCGCCCGGCAGCGGCGGTTTTGTCGAACAAGTGGTCACCAACCTCGGGCTCAGCTGGTGGGAGGTCCTGATCGCGGTCGTGCTCGCCGTCGTGGCGTTTGTCGCGATCCTCCGTGCTTTCCGAGCGTCTCGTGCTCCGGTGTCGACGCCGGATGAAGACCCCGAGGTCTTGCGGCAAACGAGCGCGTTGGCGTCGGCGGTCGGCGCGGGCCTGCGCGACGCGAGGCTCGAGCCGGACCCGCGTCGTGCCGTGATTACCGCCTACGCGACAATGGAACGGATGCTGGCGGCCCAGGGGTGGCCGCGGCGGGAAGTCGAGGCGCCACTCGAATACATGACACGCCTGTTCGCGGAGCGCACCGTCCGCGCCGACGCGCTCGCGACGCTGACCGAGCTCTTCGAGCTGGCCCGGTTTAGCCATCACGTGATTTCCCCGGCCACGAAGGAACGCGCGATCGGGGCGCTGACCGTCATCGACCAGGAACTGAGGGCGGCAGGATGAGTACCACCGCGAATGGCGGGCCGGCCTCGGTTTACCGTGTCGTGGTGACGGCCGCTGCCGTGGCCGCTGTCCCGACGCTCGGTCTGATCCTGTACATCCTCGTCGTCCCGACGCGGGCCACGCTCGCGCTCCGCTGGTACCTGCTCTTCGTCGGCGCCATCGGCGTCATCGCCGCGATCCGCGTCATGGCCGCGCGCTATCCCGTGCTCTGGCGATCATCCGCCGACCGCGCCGACGATCAACCCGACCGCGACGAGCTGCCGCAGCGGCTACGAGCCATCAACCGCCTTGTCACTCGTGCTGGTTGGGATGCTGCGGGATTCGAGCTGGAGTTGCGGCCGATGCTGCGCGCGATCGCCGCGCAGCGGCTGGCGACGTATCGGACGGTCGACATCGACGCGGACCCCGCGGCGGCGCGCGCCATCCTGGGCGAGCGGGTCTGGACGCTGCTGACGCCGGTCGATCTCGAAACGGCACGGCGTGCAACAAGCGGCGTCGACCCCGACGCCGTGCGCGCGGCGGTGGAGACGTTGGAGGACCTCGGTGCAAGCAATCACGCTTGAGCAGGTCGCCGCCCTGTCCGACCGGATCATCGGCGAAGTGGAGCGGGCCATCGTCGGCAAGCGTGACGTGCTCGCCCTGGTCCTGATGGCGGTCCTCGCCGATGGCCACGTGCTGATCGAAGACGTTCCGGGCCTGGCCAAAACGTTGATGGCGCGCTCGTTCGCCGCGGTGGCGCGGCTCGAATTTAAGCGCATCCAGTTCACCCCCGACCTGATGCCCTCCGACGTCACTGGCTCGTTTATCTACAACCAGCGCAGCGGCGACTTCGTGTTTCGCCCGGGGCCGGTCTTCGCGAACTTCCTCCTCGCCGACGAGATCAATCGCGCCCCGGCGAAGACCCAGGCCGCATTGCTGGAGGCGATGCAGGAACGGCAGGTGACCATCGAGGGGACGACGCACCCATTGCCCCCGCCGTTCATCGTCATAGCCACGCAGAATCCGATCGAATTCGAGGGCACGTATCCCCTGCCGGAAGCCCAACTCGACCGCTTCATGGTGCGGACCGGGGTGGGCTATCCCTCGCGCGAGGAGGAGTGGCAGGTGCTGTCGCGCCGCATCGCCCGCCAGGACGACGAGGTCGAGCTGGATTACGTCGTCGACGGCGCGACGTTGATCGCGATGCAGCAGGCGACGGAGTCGGTCCACGTAGGCCCGAGTGTCGGGCGGTACATGGTCGAGTTGGTCGCGGCGACACGGCGCAGCCCCCAGGTCATGGTCGGCGCCAGCCCCCGCGGGTCGCTCGCCTTGCTCAAACTGTCGCGCTGCCGGGCGGCCATGCTGGGGCGCGACTTCGTCATCCCCGAGGATGTCAAAGCGATCGCCATCCCCGCCCTCGCCCATCGCCTGACGCTGCGGCCCGAGCTCTGGGTGCAACGCGTGCGCGGCGAGGACGTGGTACGCGCGTGCCTGGGCGCTGTGCCGACGCCGCCCACAGAAGAGCCGCACGCGGTCGCGCGATGAGAACCAACGCGTCGCCGAAACTCCCGGGCTTTGCCGCGCTCGGCGCCGCGGGATGCCTCTTCGGGCTGGCGCTGGAGCGCCCGGAACCTGTCCTTCTCGGCGCGCCATTCCTCGTCGCACTGGTGATCGGGGTCGCACTGATGCGGCCCCTCGACGTTCAGGTCTCGGCGCGGCTCCGCAACGACCGTGTCAACGAAGGCGACGACGTGACGCTGGACATCGAGCTCGCGTCGGCCGTGCCGGTTTCGTGGGTCGAGGTCGCATTGCGGCTGCCGAACGGGCTCGCGCCCGCAGAGGAACCAGCAGCGAATCTCGTCACGCTTGCCCCCGGGGTGGTCTGCCAGCTGCAACACGCGATTCGGTGCCCCCGCTGGGGCGGATACCTGGTTGGCGACATCTTCGTTCGCGCGCGGGATCCTTTGGGTCTCTTCGTCCGCGAGCGTTGGGTGCGCGCCCGTTTGCCGCTGCGCGTGTACCCCCGCCCGGAGACGATGCGCTCCGTGGTGTCGCCGATGGAGACGCAGCTCTTCGCCGGCAACGAGCGTTCGCGCGCGACCGGCGAGGGGATCGAGTTTACCGACACCCGGCCATTCATGCCGGGCGACCGCCTGCGCCGGATCAACTGGCGACTGACCACACGGCTGGGCGAGCCCTATGTGAACGAGATGCACCAGGAGCGGAACACCGACATCGTCATTTTCCTCGATGCGTTCGCGGAGGCGCGTCATGCTGAGGAAGGAACGCGCTTCCAGGCCGTGCGGGCGGCGGCAGCACTCGCCGAGCTCTACCTGCAACGGCGGGATCGCATTGGTCTGGTCAGCTTCGGGGGCATCCTGCGGTGGTTGCAGCCGTCGATGGGACTCGTGCAACGCTACCGCATCATCGACGCCTTGATCGAGACCGATATCGTCTTCAGTTACGCCTGGAAGGAGATCAAGGCCATTCCTCCGGCGGTCCTCCGCCCGAAGTCGCTGGTCATCGCCATTTCGCCGTTGCTCGACGAGCGGGCCATCGGCGCCTTGCTCGATCTGCGGGCCCGCCGCTTCGATCTGGCGATCATCGAAGTCTCTCCCGAGCCATTCCTAGCCGCGCCGGTGAACGACCTGGCGCTGCGCGTCTGGCGCCTCGACCGGGAGTTGATGCGCGAGCGATTCCGGCGTCTTGGCGTTCCGGTTGTGGTCTGGTCCGCAGGTCAGCCGCTGGAGCAAGCCGTGCAGGAGGTGCAGGTATTTCGCCGCTCCGCGCGTCTCGCGCGCGCCTGACCACGGCGGGAGCCGCCCTGGCCGCCGCGTTCGCGCTGGCGGCGTATCCCGCCATGCGCTGGCCGGATGTCGGCGCCCTCCCGCTGATCGGGGGGGCCGCGGTTGTCGTGCTGGTGGTCGCCCTGGCCTTGGGACGGATGGCCGTCGTGCCGTGGGCCATCGCGCTCCTCGCGTGCGAGTTGGTGCTGGCCCTCGCGGCGCGGCAGGTGCAGGCGAGTCTGACCGCCGCCACCTACGGAGTTGCGTTGCTGGTCGTCGCCGAGTTGACCTTCCTGTCGATCCAGCTGCGGATGCCCACCCGCGCCGAACCGGGTTTCCTCACGCGTCACGCGCTGACGGTCGCGGCGGTGGCGCTCTCCGCGCTGGGCATCAGTGTTGTTGCGGCGGTTCTGTCGGCGGCGCCACTCGCTGGCAGCCTGCCGCTCCTCGCCTCAGGCGTCGGCGCCGTCTTGGTGATGATCGCCATCGTGGTGACGATCGTCTGGCGAATTGAAGGACGTCGCCAGTAGGTGCACCCCCGGTGAGACGTATTCCGGTTACTGCCAGCACCTAGATGCCTTGGCCGATCAGCACGAGAGGCAGCTAGAGTTCTCGCTGACCGGCATCAGCAAATGAGTGCGTTGCTCTCCCGCAGAGGTTCCCCGAGGGCGTTCGTGGTCATCCCGACGCTTGATCTCGCGCCGTATCTGATGAGAGGCGTTCCACTCTTCATGGGTTGCCCCTGGTCACAGCACTTCAGCGAGGTGAGGCCAACGGACGGGCCACCTGCGAACCATCTCGCCAATGGGCACATCCCCGCAATGGACACCACTACAGGAGGCGGTGATCGAGATGGTGTCAGGTCGTCAAGGGCGGCACGGCTATGGCGGTCAAGACTGGGCCTGCTTGGCCAACACTCGCGTCTACCGCATTGACGATGCCCTCCTCGATCGGGACGGCGGAACTTGGACGACGCAGGGACGCGGTGTTGCGGCGGGGGTCGATTCCATCGAGTTTCAGGACAACGCCACCAGTATCAACCAGCGCCGGTTGGTGCATGCACCGCGGTCCCGCGATGCCACGCAGGGATTCATCTTCTCCTCCGCTTGAGTCGACCCTGGCAAAGGGGATAGCCTCTCCTTTTCCACCAACAACCTCCCCAGTATCAGACTCTGCGCGGCTGGCCCGTGGGCGTTACGCCAGGGTTGATGTTTTCGGAGGTGCCCCCACCGAGCATGTCCTCCCCCGGCCAAGGGACCAGGTCGGCCAAGACCGCAGCTTCGTGCGCGTGCACGCGCGGGCTAGACTGGGGCGGGACCGAAACGGCAACCGGGTGGCAGCGCACCAGTCGAAGGAATGCCTGGCAAATTTAGAAGAACACGGGCGGCCTCGGGCTATCTTGAGAAGCGGTAGGTCAGCGGTATCCGCATTCCGGCGCGCGGGTTCCGGGTGTCGTCGCCGGAGGGCGCCTCGGCCACCCGAGCCTTTCTCGTCCTTGGGCACCGTCCCCGAGGAGGAGCGCAGCGGGGGCGAGGGGATGCCGGTGTCCGCCGACCTCAGCGGCTGAGGTCTGGCTGCCTCAACGGTGTCGTCAACGTCTCTGACCGCTCCGTTGAGAACCTCGTTCGGCCGACCGGATATGGGCACGGGTATCGGCCGGGGCGGCGATCCCGCTGCGGTGCGAGCCCCGAGCGCAGGGACCACTTGGCCCCCCAGCCCGACCCCGGCCGGGCGCCGGCGCGGGAATCGCCGCCTGCAGGCGGCGCTCGGGACCTCCGTTCAGGAGGAACACCGTCCGCCTAGGCCGGATCTTGGCGTGTAGCCAGGACGGCCTGCGCCACGGTCACCACGTTGCTGAAGGGAATCCCGCTCGGGGAAACCTCGGTCACGCGCAAGACCAGTGGTCCCTCGCTGACGTAGAGCGTGAACTCCGTGCCGTTCGTCGCTGGGCCGGACAGGACCGCGGCGTGATCACCGATGGCTGGCGGAGCAGCGGCCACCAGCGTCGTCCCTTCAGCGCGAGCCGCGGCGAAGTAGTCGACCGCCTCCTGCGCCGAGGCGGCATCGGCGAACAGGTGCAGACTGATATCGATCCAACCGGCCTCACCCGCGGGCGGGGTATCACAGGCGAAGGTGCGGTTGGCGCTCGCCCGCCATCCCCACTCCTGCAGCTGGCGTCGGGCCTCGTCGCTGCCGCCGACGTTGGCAACGAGGTCTTCGAAATCCAAGGCGTGGTCGTTCTCAACACGGAAACAATCGGCATGGTCCAGGGGAAGCGTGATGGGGAGCACCTCCGCAAGGGGTGCTACGGGCCCCTGTTCTGACGGTTGCGCGCCGCCAACGTCGCCCCACTGCTTGTCCGTCCCGCCGCCCGGCCCGCACGCCCCATCACGGCAGATGAACCCCGCGCAGCAATCGTGATCCTGCCGGCACAGCCCGCCTTCCGTGCGGCAACAATTGGTATCGAAGTCGTACCAATCCCCATTGTCGGCGCAGATGGTGATCCCCCCATCCTGGCTGCACGGGTGCTCTCCTTCAGTGCACGCCGCCCCTAATGGCAAACCGCCATCAACGGGGTCGAGACAGAGGCCGCGCTCTTCCCCTGGCTCCTTGTGGCAGAGCGCGGTCCCACAGCAATGGCCGTCTTCACGACAGGCAAGCCATCCACCGCCGTTCACGCAGCAGACGCGCTGCCCGGCCCCGTTCGCGTCGCACAGCATGTTGAACCCGTGGGTCTGCCCGTAGCAGTCCGCGGTACTCGTGCACGACATGCCGAGATCGAGCTGGTTCGTATGGCTGCAGATCGTGCCGAGCTGCTTGATGCCGACACAGACCGCATCGTCGCAACAGTCGGCATCGCGCCGACAAAAGGCGAACTGGCCAGCCGGCTTGCAGCAGTTGCCGAGACCGTCCTTGTCCATGCCGTTGTCGCCGCACATCGGCGCAGGATCCTGGTCATGAAAGGTCTCGATCCCATCTGCATGATCAATGGCGCATTGCGCGTCGACTTCGCAGGGGGCGCCGAGGGGAATTCTTGCCGGTTCTTTCCCGTTGTTGGCGACCGCGGTCCTCTCCGGCTGCTTCGCTGAGGTCCTGGCACGGATCACCCCCCCGGCAAAGAGTGCCCCGAGCAACGCGCGGAGGCAGGCACGTCGCGAGCCGGTTGCGGCAGCCCTCGCCAGGTGATCAAAGTGCACATCGTCCATGCCGCGCCTACCTCCGGAAGTACATACGCGTCGTCGAGCCAATGGCGCACCGCGTTATCGGGCTGGAGCGAGCACGAACGCATGCATCTCGCCGCCAATCAGCCCCGGCCGACGACCTGTCCCGCATCGTTGATGTAGAAGGCATCGACCAGGTTCCACCCGCTCCCTTGCGGAATGAGCTGATTGAGATTGGTCATCACCCCAGTGCGGTGATCGTAGACAAAGGCCCTCTGGAACTGATCGGTCCCGTACTCGGGTCGCTAGTTCGTGGGTAACCAGGCGTAGCCGACCACTTGACCGACACTAGGGCCATCTCAAAAGGGAGATATCCTCCGGTTACCTCACGCACATCTTTGAAAATACCGCGGGGCTTGTCTACGGCGATCCCGATGTGTTTTTGGACCATAACGTCAATCCGTGCCTTCAAGGATGGAATGCAGGTGCGCTCGATCGCATACCGGAAGCGCTCGGCGGTCAGCGGCGAGCCGTCGCTGTAGACCAGCCCGTCGCGCAGGTGAAAGGTCAGGGTCAGGCCGTCGGGGCTGAATTCCCACGACTCGGCCGCGGCCGGGACCGTGGTCATCTGCTCGTCGATCCGGGTCAGCCCTTCCCAGGCAAGCCCCGCAATTCCGATGTCCTCGATCGCGGCAATCCGCTGGGGATCGACGGTACTGGGCGACGCGGGCCAGTGGATGCGTAGGATCTTCTCGCCCGCCGTGTCCTGGATCGCCATGGCGGGAGCACCGCCAACCAGGAGGGTGAAGGCTACGACGGCGACGAGCACGGGAAGGGAGGAAAGGGTCCGAAGCATGGCGATAGTCCCTGGGCGGACGGCCCTCCGACTCGGCGGCAGGTCGTTCCTTCCTCTAAGCGAGCGCGACGGAGAGCGAGGCCGGAACGCTGCCGCACGAGACCTCGACGGTCGCCGTCCCCGGTGAGAGGGCCGGGTCGACGCTCCAGAGCCAGAAGACGAAGCCAGCCGCGTCGGCCGTGACCAGACGGGTCAGCCCCCCGCCGTTGCCAGGGGGCGTGAACGACAGCTGGCAGACCGCCCCGGCTGCCGTCCACCCGGTGAGCACCGCTTGCGCGCCTCGCTCGATCGGGTCGGTCACCGAGGCGATCGCGACCTCGAATGCCCCCGCTATCCTTGGCACCGCCAACTGGAGGAAGAACGGGACCGGCTCGGGGACGAAAAATCCCCAGCGCTGCGCTTCGAACGCCTCGTAGAAGGCGCCCGGACTCGTGCCGAATGCCGCCAAGAAGGCCTCATCCCGGGCTTGGCCGGTGCCCAGCCGCCTATAGAAGTCGACCAGCGACGTGGCGCCGCGGTCCGCAACGAGGCTGTCGACGGCGAGGAAGGCCAGGCTGTAGACCGGCCCCTGGACGGCGCGGAACCCGGCAACCGATTCCAGCTCCCGCAGGGGCGGCATGGGCGCGCTCGAGACGACGTTGGCCATGTGATACGCCCGGACATCGTCTGGGCCGACGAGCCCCTTCCCGATAACGGCAGCATAGCCGATGTACTCGGCGCTCCCCTCCGTCAGCCAGAGTGGGCTGCCAGGGCCGCTCTGGCTGCTTCCCGACAGCTCGTCCTGCAGCAATTGAAACACCTCATGGACCAGGATTTTGATCTTGTGGAGGGCCGTCGCCTCCTCCGCCCAGACCGGGTGGGCCGTCTCGATGACGATGCGGTTGCCACCGTACGTGCCGGCGGGAGCATTGGTCCCAGGATCGCCCGCCCGCACCTCGACGGTCATCGGGTCGTGCACGGCGGCGCCCAGTTCGGCGGCGAAGTGGTCCTGGGCGAGCCGGATGCCCTCTTGGACATGGGCTTCGTCCTCGCCTGAGACCTCCTCCTGGACGTCGTACGTCACCAGGGCCGACATCGCCTCTTGTGCCAAGGCCGTCGTCATGGCGGGCGACACGGTGACCACGAGGACGGCCGTCAGGCATGCGAGCCGGCGAAGCACGCGCTCTCCTCTCTGAGAAAGGGCACGGGATGTGTTCTCGGGCAAGAAGGCGAGCGTGAGGCCGTGCTCCGGCGCCGGATCTTGCTCGTCCCACCGCCAAGCGTCAGTCGCACAGCGAGTAACAGGCACCGGCCTGGCCGCAGCCACCGGCGATGCACCCCTCACCCCCTGGGCACTGCGATGTGGCGGTGCAGGATTGGCAGGTCGTTCCCGTGGGGTCGTAGCAGCCGTAGACATCCTCGGTCGTGAACCAGCACTGGCAGTTGGTGCCGCAGCCTGAAGAGGAACAACACGTGCCTTTCCGGCACGTCTTGCCGCACTTGATCGTGCCGCCCTTGCACTTCTTCTTTTTCTTCTTCTTTTTCTTTTTGGCTGCGCTGTCAGCAAGGTCGCCAGTGCCGATGACGACTGCCGCGACGGCTGCACTAGCAAGCTGCAAGGCACGACGTCGGGAGCGGCACTTCTCGATCAGCGCTTTGGTCCATGTATCGAACCGAGCATCATCCACCGGCGGATCTCCCTGCTTTGAGGAGCGACGCTGCGCTCGAGAGGGTCACGGTTCTCATGGTGCACGAATGGCGCGGACTCTACTCACGAGGCACGTATTCCGTCAATGGACCCCGGGCCCTCAAGACAGCAGCTTCTGGTGGTTCTGGTGGGTCAGGTCTCTCGGATGACTGTCCCGGCAATCACATCGAAAAGCACAACTCACGCATTCGACTCTGCGTCTGCTGATGCCTCAACCGTGTGGTCCTTGAGATATCGGTAGAGCGTCGCTCGAGAAATCCCTAGCGTTTGGCAGATGGTGGCGATGTCGGTCTGCCCGCCGTCGTAGAGGGCGTGCGCGGCCGCGAGCTGTTTCGCATCCGCGAGCTTCTTCGGTCGCCCGCCGAATCGTCCCCGCGCCCGCGCCGCGGCCAAGCCGGCGTGCGTCCGTTCCCGAATCAGATCGCGCTCGAACTCGGCCAACGCCCCAAACACGTGGAAGATGAGCTTGCCCCCCGGCGTGGTGGCGTCGATCTGTTCCGTGAGGGACTTGAAGCCGATTCCCCGGTCCGCCAGCTGGGCCACCACCTCGATCAGGTGCTTGAGCGAGCGGCCCAGCCGATCGAGTCGCCACACCACGAGGGTATCGCCAGGGCGCAGGTAGCCGAGGACCTCCCCCAGCACGGGGCGCTCGGCCTTCGCGCCGCTGGCCGTCTCGGTGTAGACCTTGCCGCAGCCGGCCACATGCAACGCATCCAGTTTCCAGTTGCAGATCGAGCGTCTGTTCCCCGGTCGAGACCCGGGCATACCCAATGTCCATAGCTCCATCGTCTCAAAACTTAGAGACGGACGCAAGTAGCAAAATCTTGTTTTCAAGACAAGTTCTGCAACAGCGGTTCCTGCGTAAACCTCCGCAGTTTGGTGTCCTTCGCCGACTGTCTCACAAACGGCCGTTTTTGCGACAACGGCCGTGCCTTACCCAGTCCGAACTTTCATAAACATCTCTTCCGTCAGACCTTCGCATCCATCAATGATGCATCCGATGTATTTGCCTTGAACCATCGTTTAACAACATAGACTTGTTCGAGATACTCCGGAAAGATCGATAGGAGCATGTGCGCCTTGGGCCGATCGAGGTCCACGACCAGTGCATGGCCAGCATTATTGCGATGCTTGCGTATTACTTCCGCCGCAGCATGGATCCAAATGTCCGAGTTCTCTTTGATCTCATCCGGTAGTGCAGCCGAGTTCCAAAACTTTCGAAAAATTGCGAATCGATCAGCAAACATCTTTTTCCGGCCGACCTGCTCGTTGAAGGTGTTGTTGCCGAGGTTATCGAGATAACTCCCGAACGCATCGAACAGTCCGAGGAGAGCCACCTCAGACGCGACGCCAAGCATTACAACAGCGGCAAAGTAGCATTGAGCCTCATAGGAGCGGTGAGCTTCCTCGGCATAGCCGAGGACAACAGGATCATCATCTGGGATGAGTTCTCGAAGGTAGCGAATGTAGCGACTCGAGGAGTCGGGATCAAACGCGGCGCCGGCGGCGGCGGCTTGACCGCGCTCGGTCAATACGACATCCCAGTTGTCCGCCGACCCAGCGTCGCCGATGTCGAGAAAGATCAGTCCCCTGTGAATCAGCGCCCAGAGAATCGCGTAGCGTTGCGTGCAAGACAACCACTTGAACTTGGGGTCTTTCTCGGCCAGGCGCTGCCAAAGGTAATGGCTACCACTTCCCAGACGGTTGTCGCCCCTGGGTTCGGCCAGTAGCTCAAGAAGTGCGGTTTCCGCGTCCAATTTCCGTTCATCCACGTCGAGTCAGTCCTAGTCGGTAGTAAGGCGAGTCACTCGGGGATGCCGGTTTCTTGCACGAGCGACGCGATCAGGGTCTCGGCGTCGGGAACCCCGGAGCCAAGATCGATTTCGCCGTTCACCCAGTCGAACGTCGAAGCAAGTCCGGCACCCCGAACCAGCCTGCTGAATGGCTTCCCAGGAGGCGAATCTCCCCATTACAGGTACGGCTCCGTCGCGCCGGCGCGCTTGCCGAACGCGTGCAGGGCCTGGAGCAAGTTCCGCGCTCCGGCATTGTCCGGATCTTCCTCAGTGAGCTCGATCAGTCTCGTCCACCACGCGCGGAAGGTCTGCGCGCGAACCGTCCCTACTAAGCGATTGGCGTCACTCATCCGCTTTGCCTTCCCGCCCTTATGCGTACCGAGCCTCGACGCCCGTAAGCCGCTCCGCGTTGCGGATGAGCTCGCGGATGGATCCTTCGGCCTGGTCGCGCAGTTCGACGACGTCGCCCCTGGCGAGCATGACCCTCCACGGGCGCGGATCCCCTGGCTGGCTCTCCTCGACGGAGTGAATCTGATCGCCGGCCGCGAGCTGGAGCTGCCCCAGCGTCGACGTCGCGTTCATGGCCGTGCCCGCCGGAGACCAGTGCACGGAGCCGCCCATCTCGTTCTGCGCAAGGGCAGCGAGCTTCCTCGACCACTCGTCGAACGTCTCCCCGCTGATGACAACCATCGCGGGAGGGATGCCGGTGGTTCGGACGAGGTCGTCGACGAACTCCTGGGCATCGTCGCCCTCGATGGCGACCAATCGATTCCGATCGACGAAGGGGCTCAGGACATCTTTGCTGTCGATCGACCGCGGGTCGCCAGGCCAGAGCGAAAAGACGGGGAGGCGCAGATTCCCCTGCTCGATGATCTTCCAGAGTCGATCGTACAACGCGGCCAGGTGCGCCTGCTCCTCGTCGCTCTCAGGACCGTCATCGATGAGGCCGTTGATCCGCTTCCACCAGGCTGCGATAGTCCCGACCTTGACCGTGATCCACCTTGGCGAATGTGCCGTGGCCATGCCGTGTCCCCTTGCCGATGACTACGGGGTGAAGTAGGCCTGCTCGAGCCGAAACGCGCGGGCGATGTGGTCGACGGCCATCTTGGCCACCGCGTCGGGCTTGGCCAGCTGCGCTTTGGTGAGCTTCAACGGGCTGTCCGGCACCCGCAGCGGATCATCCAGACGCGGGTCGCCCACGGTGAAGGAGTTCATCGGGTAGCCGGGGAGCCGACCGAAGTGCTTGTGGCGGATGTCGCTCAGGCTCACCCCCAGGTAGAGCTCCCCGAAATCCCGGCGTCGCTGCTTGTAGAAGCCGGCGGCGAAGGCGACGAACGCCGCGATGGCCCGTTGCACCTCGTCCTCGTCGATGACGATCGACTCGGCAAGGGAATCCCTGCGCGAGGCGCGGCGCTCGACGGTGGTCCGGTAGACGAGCGTGCCGTCGCTGTGCGCCTCGAGCGAGGCTACGGCTCCCCGCATGCGGTCGTCGGTCCGCTCAAAGAGCAGGTGATCCGCCTTCTCCGCTTCTTCGGTCGGCCTGCTGCGCCGGAAGATGGCGCGAGACCCGGCGAGCGCGAGCGCACCGATTGCGTCGCGCAGCTCCTCGCTCCCAAGCTCCAGGACGTCGATATAGGGGACGTCTTGCCGCGCCGGGACGATGACGGCGCCGAGCCAGACGTCCCCGGTCCAGCCGTAGCCGCGGTCCCGACGCACGCCCCAGGCGTGTTCGTCGATGCGGGCCTTGGCCTGGTCCGCGCTCAACGTGTTGGTCGAAGGGCGCGCGGTGCTCCGGGTCGTCGGACGACGAGCCGCTTTGGTTGCCGTTTTGGCCGTCGACTCCGAACCGGGGAATTTCGGTTCTCTCCCCTGCCCTTTGCCGGGAAACGGCGGTGCCGCCGACGGTTTGGCCCGCCCGCTCTTCACTCCGGCCAGGAGTTCTGCTTTCGCCGCCGGCTCGTCCAAGCCGACCAGATCGATGTACGCGATTGGGGCGAGCAGTCCGGTCGGCTTGCACTCGCGCACGCGCACCGGGATCAGCCGGCGTTTGGCCCCCGTGGGATCCTGCGCGAAGGCGGCCGCCCACTCGGGCGCCGTGTATTCTGACTTGAGGAAGTCGGGCGAGAGAACGGCGATCGTGCGCTCGGCTTCGGTGGCGCCATTCTGCATCTCGAGCACGAAGTTGTTCCCCGCGCCGAAGTCCCAGTCCTGGACGACGGTCCGGTAGCCCGCCGCCTCGAGCTGCCAGGCAATCCACTCCGCCCACGCCTTGTCCGCCTTGTTCCGGCTGACAAAGAAGTTCACCATGCCCCTACCTCTACCAAGCCACGGCCTTCATGTCGCTTCTGGTGATTGACGAACCTGACAATTGCGGTGTTCGTTCGCTCTATGATACCATCGATTGTCACAAGGAGGGGCCAGGGCCATGCCCGACGGCGACGTGTTCAATCGCAGAGTCAAGCGCGGCTGGCAGACCGCGTCCCAGAGGATGATCGGTGGCGGGGAGGGTCACGACGCGATGCCGTCCGTGCTTCGCGCGCTCGGGCGGGAGCTCAAAGCCACCGGCTGCCCGGGAATTGACCGGGTTGTCGGCGCCGTTGCCGGCGCCATCCGCTCGTCGCAGCCTACGGGGGCGCGACGACGGGTGCTCGCCGAGCTGGAACACCTTCGCGTCGAATATGGCAGCCAGGCCACCGAAATCGCGATCGGATCGGGCCGACGCCTTCTCGCCGACGTTTCCGAACCGGAACGCTCGGCGATGCTGGCGATGGATGACGGCGAGCTGCGCGCCCACCTCGCCACCATGATCCTCGCCGATCTCGCGGATGCAGCGATGTGTCCGGCGGGACTCCTCCCCGAACTCGTTGAGGAAGGCGGTGTCTCGTTCCAAGAGTTTCGCGTCCGGCGCCAACAGAACCGGGAGCTGATTGTCGCTGCGCCGGAAGCCCGGCGCATGGCCATCCAGCTCCTCGCCGACCCCTCGGGCGCTTCGATCAAAGCGCCGCGGATTCGCCGGGAACGGTTGTCCCAGGCGGAGATCCTCACCACCGCGCTGACGCACTAAGGAGTCGTCATGGTCCATGACCCGAGGCCTTCCTATCGATTCGAGTTCTGCGGTGGGATCTCCACGCGTGGCGAAGTGGAGCGCATAAGCAGCGCGACTGACTGCTCACGGGCGCACCGAATCCGCTACCGACTTGATGATCTGCCACTCATAGCCAGTTCAGGACGACCGATGCCGGCCGCCGTGGCGGATCTGATTGACGTGAGTGCCGCTGTCTACATCGCGGATCGGCTTGCGCCTCGGGAAGTGGCAGGGGATCCCCGGTTCCCAGGCGACCGCTGGCACCGCCGTATCCACGTCGTGCTTCCTGTGCGGCATCCCGACCGCTGGCGGCAATCCGACGTGGTGACCTGCTTGGAGGAAGTGCTCGCCTTCCTCACCGATGACCTCTGGAGCTTCGAGTTCATCGGTCGGTCGAGTGCCCCCCGTCCAGCCGAGGCCCAGGTTCCGTATCTCGCACCAGCTGACCAGCAGGTGACGGTTGCTCTTCACAGCGCAGGCCTCGACTCGCTCGCCGGCCTCGCGAATCTGCTCGCCGCCGCACACGAAGCGGCGATCGTTCCCGTGACGGTGGTAACCACCCCGCGGATCGGGGGTGCGGCCGAGACCGTCATCGAGGAGATTCGCCGATCCCTCGCGGACGCCGCGCCGCAACTGCTGCCGGCGCGGCTCCGCATAGGTATCTCCGGCGTCGGCAGGCCGCGCGATGACCGCGAGCGGACGCAGCGCGCGAGAGGAATGCTCTTCCTCGCAGCAGGCATCGGTGCCGCGGTCATCGCCGGCGCGGATCGCCTTCGGGTTTGTGAGAACGGGGTCGGGGCCATCAGCTTGCCGATGACGGCCGATCATTGGGGGGCTCGCGCCACGCGGGCGATGCACCCAAAGACGCTGCTGCTTCTGACTCAACTCGCAGCGCTGGTAATGGACCGGGCGTTTTCGATCGAGAACACCGGACTCTTTGCCACGAAGGGAGAGCTGGCTCGGCCGTTGGCCGGTCCCTTCACGGCCGCC
Source organism: uncultured Chloroflexia bacterium (assembly GCA_963762985.1). Classification (GTDB taxonomy): domain Bacteria; phylum Chloroflexota; class Chloroflexia; order Thermomicrobiales; family UBA6265; genus JACCXM01. Next base: position 175,141 of record CAVXMK010000010.1, on the reverse strand, counting down.
GCCCGCCACACCGTTTCGTGTGATCGCACCACGTATATCGGGCACGGCGAGGCCTGCGGCACATGCACCTCGTGCCTCTTGCGCCGAGTCGCGCTGGTCGCGGCGGAGCTGGATGAAGTCGTGGACGGCAAACTCGGAAAATACCGCACGGACTGGTTCGACTCGAGGACGGTTTGGAGCAGCGAGAACACCGTCCATCTGATGGCAATGCGCGATCAGGTGGAACGCCTGCGTGGCGCGACGAGTGACGATGCAGGGTTCGCCGCGCTCGACCGCGCCTTCCCCGATCTCTTCGACATCGTTGCCCTCGCCCCGTCCCTCGGTCTCACCGAGGACGAGGTCGAGCGCCAGCTTCTCCGGCTCTACGCGACCTATGTCCGCGATTTCGACGCCTTCGTCGCCAAGGTCGACCGGGTTGGTTGGGGTCGCAGGGCGGTAGTGACAGAACTGGTTCCGACCGCGAAGGAAGCTGCGGCCGGCTGACTGCGCAGGAATAGAAACGGAAAAGGTGACACCGTGGACACGCACGTGCTCAACACGATCGACCCAACGGTGATCGGGGAGCGGCTGGCCGATGCGCGGCGGGCGCGCCGCCTGACGCAGCAACAGGCGGCCGCAGAGCTGGGAGTCGCTCGCACGACGATCACGGCCATGGAAAAGGGCGACCGACGGCCGAGGGCCTCCGAGCTCGTCAAGCTCGCCCAACTGTACGGTCGTCCGGTTGGCGACTTCGTTCGCGCCGAGACGGAATCCCGGCCGAATTTCGTCGTGCAGTTCCGCGCCGTGCGGGGCGCCGAAGAAGCCAACGTCAATGCCGACATCCAGCGGTTCGAAGAACTTTGCCGCTGGTACGTCGAACTCGAGGAGGAACTCGGCGCGCAGCTGCCGCGCCGCTACCCCCCTGCCTACGACATCTCCGGCACGGCACCGGAACGCGCCGCAGAAGAGGTCGCCAGTTCGGAGCGCAATAGGTTGGGGTTGGGTGACGGCCCAATCGGGAACCTGTGGGGCCTGCTGGAATCCGACATCGGCTTCCGCGTCTTCGCCATGCCGATGTCGAACGGCAGCATCGCCGGGATGTTCCTCTACACCGAGGAGTACGGCGGCTGCATCGCTGTCAACGCCAACCATCCGGAGGAGCGACGCCGCTGGAGCGCCGTCCACGAGTATGCCCATTTTCTGACCGACCGCTTCAAGCCGGAGATCTCGATCCTCAACTTCTACAAGCGTGTTCCCGAGAACGAGCGATTTGCCGACGCCTTTGCGCGCTTCTTCCTCATGCCAGCAACCGGACTCTCGCGTCGTTTCGAGGCGATGCGCAGGGCGAAGAACAACCCGATCACCCCCACCGACGTGCTTGCGCTCAGCCATCTTTACCACGTCTCGTTCCAAGCCATGACGTGGCGGCTGGAGGAACTAAAACTGCTGCCGGCCGGAACGTGGGACCGCCTGCATGACATGGGCTTCAAGCCGAACAAGGCCCGCGAGCTGATGCGCTTACCTGCCCATGAACCGGTGCTCCCCAGTCTTCCGCTTCGGTACGTGGCACTTGCCATCCAGGCGTATGAGGAAGGCCGCCTCACGGAAGGTCAGCTGGCCCAGCGTCTGGGCACGGATCGCGTCGGCGCGCGAGAGCGCGTGCGCGAGCTCACGAGCGAATCGGAGCCGGTCGAAGACGGCGGATGGCAGCAGGTGCCACTGGACCTGACCGCTGCCCTGGTTGGTGTGTCCTGAGGTCCACTGTGCGGGAATCAGGCGCGCCCCTCACCCTACTCGACGCCTGCGCGGTCCTCAACCTTTATGCCACCCGGCAGATGGGACCAATCTTGGCTGCAGTTCGCGGACCGGTTGCGGTCGCGGACGTGGTCGCACGGGAGGCGCAGTTCGTGCTTCGCGGCGGAACCGGAGAAGACGCGAGGGAACGGGATCCGGTCGACTTGCAGCCGCTCTTGGACGACGGTCTGCTTGCCGTGATTTCCTCCGACGCCGAAGAGGAACTGCTCACCTTCGTCGATCTCAGCCAGGAGGTCGGCGAGGGCGAGGCGATGAGTGCCGCGCTGGCGATTCACCGCGGTTGCGTCGTCGTGACCGACGACCGCAAGGCATCGCGCATACTCATCGCCCGGGGTGTGGCGCTTCGCACCTCCCTCGACCTCATCCGCACCTGGAGCGACTCCCCAACCGTCACCCAGGATGTGTTGCGCACCACGCTCTTTGATCTTCGCCAGCGAGGCAACTACGACCCTCCACGTGGGCACCCCCTGAGAGAATGGTGGGATGAGGCGTGTAGCGAGCCACGTAGTTGCGGATAACAGGTCTTGTCCGACCTGGATCTGAATGCGCATGGTTCAAGTGCTGGGAAGGATATGGAGATGCCTCATACGACTTTCGCCAGCCTGATGCCGGGTGCTACTCGGCCCTCTGATGACTTTGGGAACCACGAAGCCGAAGCCGGGGTGAGCTGACCTGGCTGCGACAAATTGCCAGAATGTGGATTTCGGCGACTCCACGCTTGGCGATTCCGACGAGCGAGGCAAATGCCACGCCGTCGCCCGGGCCTTGATCCTTGCCCTACATGCGTTTGACCCCACCGTCGTCCAGAAAGTGAAAGGCAGCTATATCGAGACTGAACCCAGCGCGACGACAGCCTCCGACAATGTCGCGGATCCCGCGCTGCGGAGCAGGTCATCCGAGTCATCGAGGCACCCGGTTCCCGGGGCCGTGTACGTGCACCTGGGCGTGCCACCGACCTGCACGCGGGGCAGCGCGGCGGTCCCGGCCAGTCGTTGGGTGCGGTCGCGGTGAGCAACGCTGTCCACTCGGCCGGCGGCTGACGACAGAGTCTTGGTACGCCGGCGGTTGTCGGGAGTCTTCAATACGAGCGACCGGGACCTCGTCGGCCCTGCGCTGGATATGCTTCCGATCGAAGAGGGGAAGGGCTGCGGGGTGGACGGTGTCCACGTCAACGTCGAGTTCGCCGATAGGGCCAGCGACCACGACCCGGTGCTTGGACGCTTCACGCCGTGAACTTCGTCTGGCAAGACTGAGGGTTACGCGCGGGAACGGAATTTGGGTGCCGTTCGCATCTAGCACATTCACCCCTCGCCAACGGATGGGGTCGGGCAGTTCGCCGCTTCGCGCGCCCGCGCGCACGGACACGGCGAGGAAGCGGCGCCGGGTGGAACTCAGTGCTGCGGAGGCATGACTTGCCGTGCTGACCCAGGAAAACCATGCGTGCCATCCAGCCAGCCTACATCCGCGCGGTTGGCTGCGGGTGGCCGCAAACCGATCGGCGGCCCGATCGGAAGGGGGTGAAGGGCGCCTCGTGAACCCCGGAATCTGCCGACCCAAGCCTTGTTCCTCGCGGAGGAGCACCCGGAGCTGCTTTCGGTCCTGCCGTGAACCGCAGCGAGGCACGCTCAACCGCTGATCCGCGACGGTCCGGGGCAGCGGCATCGTCGAGTTGGTGAGGGCAGAAAGTCCGGGATCAGCGGCCACGCCACCGGGAGAATCGGTGCCTCTTCGCCACAGCAAACCCGCCTTGTCCGGCGTGTCGACGCGCCTGGCGGCGGCGAGGTCGATGCACGCCGCTTCGGGGACCTCGGCCAAGGGGGACACGTATGGCGCGTCGCCGGGGGAGTCCGGCACGGTTGCAGCCCTCACGCCACCCCCCAATTGGGTCGCCCGAGGAAATCCGCCGTGAGGTGCGGGATTCCTCGGTTTCCGGGTGGGACGCGCATCCGCCGCTGAATTGACCATTACGGCACGGGAGAGCCGAAGCCCGGAAAGGTTCTCGCCGCTAGCCTGCGCACCGACGCCGCTGCCGGCGCCCCCGATCTCGCGCGCGAACTGGCTCCCCGGCGAGTCCTCGCGAACCCTCGCGTGCGTCAGGCTGCGCTCGATGCCGAGGACGGCTGCCACCTCGGGAACGGCGTCCACGCCCCATGATCGTTATCCTTTCTCCGGATCCGTTTGCGTTCGCCACCTCAGGGCCGTCCCGTGTGCGAGACGGTCGCCCAGAAGGTTATGGTTTATTTACCATAAACCCGTGAGTCCGCCCGGTCCGCCCGAGTCGTCTCCTCAGCGCGAGGTGCGATGCTGCGACGTCGGTCCTCTGGGCAAGCACGGTTGACGCCGCATGGGCACCCGATTCGCCAGGAGTTGTGGCCTCCGGTTCGGATCGACCATTCGTTACGGATGACATGACTAGCGACCTCGTGAGGCGGCCGGTCCTCGGCTTGCACGCACCCCGGCGCGAAAGAGCGTTGCCGTTGAACTATTTGGAAGCCCCAACGTCGTCGGCGATGTCCAAGGCTTGGCCCGCGGCAACCGCACCCTTGATCCCGGCTTATCGTGACTGGCGAGTTTCCCCTCCACCCCGGAGCACCTCGACCCTTGGCATCCACCCCGCGGAGGCGACCGGCGGCGCTATTACGAGTCTCGTGAAGCCCTGAGGCAGTGGGACCCCTCGGCCGTTCGGCCCGGCCCGGGCCGGTGAGCAGTGTGGTAACGGCACTGAGCCGGCAGTACCGGAGGCGCGCCCGGCGACATCTTGGGACATACATCAGTTGCGGAACGGACCTTGGAGGCGACCGGCAGACGGAAGTTCTACCCTAGTGACGGCTCCTCGGCGTTCCGAGAATCGGCATCCTCGACGCGAGCGACGCCGTCTCCAAGCGGTCGAGGTCGGGATGGTTGGTCGCCGGCATCGCGCATGGCTTCCACCAACCGCTCGATGTCGCGCAGGTGGCGGCGAATGTCGTCGAGCGCGTCACGGGTAGGCGCCATGGGAAGCCGAGCGGACGGGAGACCGTTGGCGGCCGGGCCAACGATCGCGTCGACGACGACGTCAACGGGCACGCCAAAAGCGTGCGCCAGCCGGGGAAGCTGATCCACCCTCGGCGCAAACCTGCCGGATTCCCAGCCGCGCACGACCCGGCTTGAGCTGACCCCCAGGACGGAGGCCAACTGCGCCTGGGATAGGCCGGCGGCGATCCGAAGGCGCACCAAGGAGGCGCGCGGCTCTGGCACCCCGCTGCTCATGCCCGGATCGTACCGCAACTGAGGTGGGAATATATGACCCCGTCATGGTAAAATATTGCCGCAACGGCCCGCGACCGCGAAGTCTGAAAGAGAGGAGCCTGGATGGACGCCGAATCCCGAGTCGCGACCGAGGAACACCGGTCGGTACTTCGAGACATCTACTGTGTTTGCGTCGGGGAGCTCATCGACGCCGGGGCCGCCCCGGAAGCAGTGGCAGAGGGCAGGACGCGGTTGCGGCACGTCATCAGGCACCGGACGGTCGCCAGCATGCCCCGGCTGACCGAAGACGAGCGGGATCGTTGGGCTGAGAAGCTCCTGGAGTGGCTTGAAGACGACCACCGCACGAATGGCGCGTCGATGCTGCCCGGTCCTCAGGTCACCATCGTGACCATGGTCTCAGTCTCCGGATTGCCACAGGACCGAGCTGGCTGATTTGATCGCCGCCGCCAGCGATTCAGCCACCTTGACCCGCCCGAACTCCGTCCCACGGCACAAGCCAATCCGGCGTGGGCTGCACAAGCCACGGGCGTCGCGGACTCACCAGATGCCATTCAGGTACGCGGTTGTGCGCCACGAGATTGCCTTGACCCAGCACCCGGGCCTGCGGTGACTTTCCGAAGGTCACCCGTATGGTCCGGATCGGGCGTAGGGCAGGAGTTGCCCCCTCGCACTCTCCGCAGAATCCCCCTCACGGGCGCGAGAAATTTTGGCCAGGGTGCGGCCTTGGCCGCGGTCATTTTGCGGTCCACGGCCATGCGTTCTCAAGCATGCGCTGATGGCGATTCAAGCGGCCTGCCCGACGTCCCGCTCAGCACGCGACGACCTCGATCATGCCCGCTGGAATGACCCGCCAGATTTCCAACTCGATCGGGTCGGATGCTGGCGTCCGGTGGCCAACGTCTTCGTCGCCGCGGCGTGGACGCCGCGGGATCGGCCGGAATGTCCGGTACCCCGTGTATGCCGGACGGACAATCCGGACCCCTCATAGCACGGTGGCATCGCGATTTTTGGGCCAGAATCGTGTCCGATGACATCCGGATCCGGACACGCACCGGACACGCAATCGGGCATGCCAGGGACTTGGCGGCCGATGGGCTGCATCCCTCGGGGTATCCATCGGACAGTCTCTCCCCGAGGTGCTTGCGGCGCTGTTGCCGCAGAAACGCCGCTGGGAAGGCGAGCGCCCCCCCAAATGGCGGCGACCTAGTGGGAGAAGTATTTTTCTTCCAGCCTGTCGATGAGGTCGACCAGTCTCTTCTCCTCGACTTGCCAGCGCTCGATCAGCGATTCGTGCTTGGTCACCGACTCGGCAAGTGCGTGCCGGACATAGGGATCGGTCTCGCCGTCGTCCGCCAGCCGAGCCTCGTCGGCGGCGAGCACCTCCTCGTGCCAGGCGAGCCAGTCGCGCGCAACCGCGAGCTGGGCCCGGTGGTAGCCACCGAACTCCCGGAGCACGTCGTCGGCGAACGAGAACGGTTCAACGTAGAGGAAGAAGTCGTGCCCGCGCGGGTCGCGGGTTCGTTCGCGAATCTTGCGGATTTCGTTGACGATATCGCGGAGCGCCACAACGTTCCTCCTTGAATGTATCCTCGGAGCGACCGGCCGCTCCAAAACAGGTAAATTATATCCTATACTATTCCAATCTATCTCTCGGTCTGAGCAATTATCCCAAAGTTGGACCCGGAGGCGGACGTCCTGACGTTTTGATTTTGCTCGGGACGCATCCGCGTCTTCGCGCCTGATGGCTCATCCGCCTCTCTTGGGCAAGCGCGATCACTCGGAGTTGCTCCATTTGCATGCCGATGGCCCGAAATCGGGATGAGCCGTGGCGAAGAAGGGCTCCAGTTGGTGAATGCTGCTGGCGTGACGACGGGTTGCAAGGCTCAATGACAGATTGGCGACACGGACCAATGTGGCATATTCAGGATCCCGCCACTGGCTCCTTTATTCGGTGGTCCCTGACTTAATTGCTTGGTAAGACCCGCGGCGCCGGCGACCGGCCACGCTGAAGGCCTGGAGACGCGGCTGGGCGCCATGCACGCCGCATCGAGTCGGCGTACAGGTCGATGCTGTAACAGGGCGCATGCGCGCATGATCCATGCACCCGCGCCGAACGTGTGTGGTTGCATATGGCTCGGCGGGCCATCGTCCTTGCGACCGTTTGGGTGAAATTCTGGAGCGCCTTGACAAAGGTGGCTATACTCAACGCGTTTTGTAACGCATTCTGAAGGAGCCGAACCGGACGCCCGCCACAAGCGGGCGTCCGGTTCGCAGCGACGACCCGAAATCGTTAGTGAACTCATCATCTTGGGAGCCAAGAATCCGCGATATCACGCGGGGTCACTGGTCGGAGTAACCGCCACAGTCCGTCCATCAGTTTCGTACGCGCTGAACCGATCACGAAAAAACGCTACCCGCAACTCTGCCAGCATTCGTCTCCGAGGTCGAAAAAGTGCGAAGCCCGTGTTGGATGTCACTGGCAACCATGCCGCGATGCTGTCAGGTCAGCGCCATCCGCCGCCCCCGCCCTCCCGCCCCCGTTTGGAACCAGGATCGGGCCTCACATTGCCGAAGGCGCGGTGTTCCGATGCGTGCTCATTCTGCCACGGACTGGGCGACGCGATTGGGACTCCGCACACGGTCGGTTTTCTACCAGCAAAAAGTGGACCTGACCACGACCTGGCAGCGATGACAGTGGGTTCTCTCGGCGTTCGGGTCCGGCCTTTGGGGCCGTCCCTCGCGCCTCCGGCGTTCGGGTGGCGATTGGCCACCGGGGGCTCTTAGCCGTCGAACCGACCTTGTTCGATGCCGAACAAGCGCACCTCGGCCGGCATCGTCGCGAGAGTTTCGCCGGCCTCGAGTCGGAGGCGGCGATCTTCGGGCTCGTACTCGTTTATCAACTGGTCGGCCACCGCGGCATACCGGCCAAAATCTGGGTCTTCGCGATCCACCGCCACTTCCGGGAGGTCCTCGGCGTGCGCCATGGCCAGCGACCTCAGCGCATCCGGGTCCTGCGCCTCTTTCTCGGCCTGCTCGGCCATCCGGCACAGCGCCTCGGTTGCGCGCAAGTGCTGCATCCGCATGCTGGTGGGCGCGACGATGCGCCAATCGAGCGGCCAGTCCGACCGCCCCCAGATCCGCTTGATCGGGTTGAAGCCGTCGGCCGCCACTCCGCTTCCCAGCCAGACCGGTCGCGCCCCTTCGCCGACGCGGCGAAACGCCGCCCGCTCCTGCGCAGCTATCCTGCCGAACTGGTTGGACGGGACCTCCCTCCCCACTCGGGCCGCCAGAAACGCCGCCAGCGTTCGGGACGCCGTGGGGTACCCCAGGTCGGCCAGCGCGTCCAACAGCGCCTGGCGCAGCGGCTGCCGGGGAGCTACGGCCCCCGTGCGGCTGGCTGCCCGGCTGCGGCGCAGGAAGTCGCCAAGGTCGCGCAGGTAGGCCGCGAGCGCCTCCGGGTCGTGATCGAATTGCCCGAGGTCCTGACGCACCGAACCATCCGTTTCGGTAGGGCGCTGCCTCCCGCCGCGACTATACTCGGTGGATTGCGACCCGCCTCGGGGGCACGCCATGCGCCTATTTGCCTACCGACGCACAGCCGACGCTGCCGTCGTCGATGCCGTGTTTTCCTCGCCGCACGGGATCCTGCACGTGCAGCGGGTCAACGCGTCCGCAACCGGGGGCTCCAAGATCCATTATGCCTTCCCGGATGGAATGCCGGACTTCGGCAAGGTGGCCGAAGGCTACGACGTGATCGTCTCGGCGGGTACCGGGTCCGACGCCCGACTCGGGCTTGAGTCTCAGTGGCACGAATTGATCGCGCGCGCACTCCTCTTGCCGCATGGGTTTGAGGCTATGGTCCGCTTCTTTGCGGATGCGTACGAACGATTTCGGCCAGAAGTGAGAAGCGGTGGGTCGGGCGAAGCGGCGGGGCCATAATCCTCAACAGCACAGAACCCGGGGAACCCCAGTTGTTGCAGAACGCCGGCGCAGCAGCGCTCGCTCAAACGTATACGTCGGCTGCGATCTGTCTCGGTTCCTTCCGCGCTGCAATAGGCGGTCGCCGTTAGGGCACTCCAGCAGGGGCTGTTTGCTGGCCGACGACGCCGAAGCGGGGACGCCGGGGCACGGACGACGGACCACCGCGTTACCGTTCGTGCGGCACGTTGCTCTGAGACTCGACGGGAAGGGAATCTGGCCGCCGGCCGAGACGCAGTCCCGGTCGTTGGCGTTGGACGGCAAGGCCGACTCGACCACCACGCGGGGATCCTCGCGAAGCTGACGATTGATGACATAACATGTCAGCTGCTGATTTCGGCTCCGGCACGGTAACCGTCACGACGGGCCATGCGCCGTGCGCCTCGCCGACTTCCGCTCGTTCAGACCGGTTTCCGCCCAGGGGCGCGCTTGGCGCAGGTCGGTGCTGACCCGTGGCCGGATCAAGAATGCCCTGGGTTTGACGGGTTGAAGCATGAACCGGAGCCGAGCCGAGGTTCTTTCCCCGCCCAAACTCCGCCCCGGGGATGGAGGCCGACGCCGCTCCGCGTCTAGGGTCGCGAACGCGGCAACCTGCAACCGGGTCGATCATCGGGGCCGGTCCCTAGAACCTGGTGTATCCACGTCCCATAGGCAAACCCGGCTGATCGCTGATCGCGCACGTTGTTGATCAACCAGGGATCGGCCACCGATCCCGATTCCCCTCGGATATGCCAACCAATCGTAAGCGCCATCTTGCGTGAACGGCGTCCCGTGTGGTAGCCGGATGCTTTGAAGCCCGTGGCAGGGCTTGTCTGCGGCGGTCCCAAGAGCTTGCGGTCCGCGATGGATGCTCTGCCGGCGACCCGCGCGCCGGTCCCGACGGCTAAGGACACCACGCCGGGGTGCCACGACCCGCGCGGATCTTAGACCCCTTGTGTTGGACGGCTTGCACCCGGGATCCGTCGGCGGACGCTGCAGTACGACTCCCGCGCTGGGACCAGGGATCTTGACAGACTCAACGCTGAAGCGGGGCAACGTGCATCGAGGCCATGATCCACGACTTGAGCGCGTGGCCGCGCTGGCGCCCATAGCGGGCCGCGCGGGCGAGGGCCGTCGCCTTTGAAGGTGCCTCGCGGCAAGCGAACCTGCGGGGCGGTGACCGCGCCCGCTACGACGCTTACCGAAGACGGAACGCGTTGGCACCCCGCTAATTGGACATAAAGGGGCGAGGTCCATACGATCGATTAGTGATGGATGTTAGCCAATCGGACAATGGTCGAACTTGCGGTGGCAGCGGAAGCAGGAAGTCGGCTCGCCGCCGTGACTCCACGAATCCTCTTTGCCCGAGTTGCACGGTAACTCGGGAGAGTTTCTCGTGAATGAAGCTCTTCGTCCACCAAGGGCGCAAGGCGACGATCGGTGCCGAACGTTCATGCCCCGGGCCTCGCTCGATGGAGGCGCAAGCGGCCCTCGCCTCAGCCCCTCGTTGGTCGGGCTGGCTTCGTTGCTGGTCGAAATTGCCCTTACGGACGCTCGCAGCAATCCACGGCCCATTGACTCGACGACGCGTCAAGCGTCCTTTGTTTCGATGGTTGCCGACGAGAGCTTTGCCCCGGCGAACTCAAATGATCCCGATGAACGCCAACACCGCAATGGCGACGCGCACCATGACGCCTGACCGGCCAACATGCCGACGCGAGCGGCAAGCGGTACGACGCGCGGCGAATGTTGGCGGACTCGAACGACGATCGGTCTCGCCTCGGGCAACGGTCCAGGGTCGGTACGTGAAACTAGATCGACCGATCGCACCGCTCGCATCAAGCGACGATCCCGCACCTCGCATGGCAATCCATTATTCCGGCGCAAGGATCTTCAGCCAGGCCACCTTGGTCACTGCCTTCGCTTCACGAAAGGAATCTCCGTGCAAACGTCTCCGCGAGACGCGACGGCCAGCTCGCGCGCGCCCCCACCCGTGCCAACACAAATCGCAACGCCCGCTTAAAAAAGGAGGAACTTCATGTGCCCGGACAATTGAGGTCCGATTTACCCGTGTACTCGCCTCTGAGTCTCGTGGACTTAGACGCGATCGACTTGCCGGAGCCCGACTGGGCCATCGACCAGTTGCTTCCTCGGGGCTCGTTAACCCTCCTCGCCGGGAGGGAAAAATCGGGGAAAAGCTTGCTCATGACGGATCTCGCGGCATCGGTTGCCGGTGGCGAGCCGTTCCTCGATCACGCGGTGCAGCCCGGCCCGGTGCTGCTCGTCCCGGCCGAGGAGAATCTGCGCGACGTCCGACAGCGGTTGCAGCGACGCCTCGGAGGGCGGACCGACCCTCCGCTGTGGGTGCTGCCCGTCAATCGTGGCGAGGCAGACTTTCTCAACCTCGCGAGACGGGAGTGCCTGGATGCGCTGCACGCGGTTATCGACAAACTCGAGCCCGCAGTGCTCATCCTCGACCCGTTCCGCGAATTGCACAACCTCGCCGAAAACGACTCCGACCAGATGGGCCCCCTGCTACGCCCGCTGCGGCAACTTGCCCACGAGACCGACGTTTCAATTCTGCTCACTCATCACATGAGTCGGGCGGGAAACTTCCGTGGGTCCACGGCGATTCGGGCCTCCTGCGATCAAGAGTTCGCGTTCCGCAGGCCGGAAGAATCGGAGGTCAGATCCACCGAACTATCCGGAACCCTAACGATCGAGGGGCGATTCGGCCCCAGGCAGCGGCTGGGCATTCGTCTCGACGAGGACTTGCGCTGGCAACTTTCGGTGCAGGCGATCTCCGCCTCCTCATCGTCCCGCGTAAGGGTGCTGGAGCACCTCGAATCCACCAATGGGCCTGCAACGGCACACGACGTTGCAGCCCAGATTGGCGTCGAACTCAAGACGGTGCGGAACGTACTGACGGAGGGCTCTCGCCCAGGAGGGCCCATCAATCGGCAAGGAGAGGGGTACAAGAACAAACCGTACCGGTACTCATTGGAAAGGGCCGGGTGAGCGCACCGAGCCCGCAATCGAAATGGTTCCCGAACCCGGTGATCCCTAGGGTGCTCGGGGTTCGGGAACCAAACCATCGGCCCCGATGAGGGCAATCGTTTCGACCGGCAACAGCCGGACCCACAAGGAGGAGATCATGACCGACGAACAGAGACTTGACACGTACGACAACGTCAGCATCCTCGACGAAATACTCGCGGACCTAGAGGCGAGGAGCCATTTCGGTCGCCCTGACTGGCCCGGATGCCTCCCCACCGACCTGCAGCACTCCCCCCTTGACTATCGGGTGGACAGAAGGGAGCGTGTCGTCCCTTCTTGGAATGCCATCCCCTTACGCCAAGTGATTCGCCTCGGCCTCGTGGTCGCGGTCATCGACGTGACCGAATGCGACTTGGTCACCGTGCCGGAATGCTACGAATGCGATTCGCAAGCAGAGGCGGAGATGGTGTACCTAGAGGTCTAAGTCCGAAAGTGCGTTCAGGCACTTGCGGAATTCATTCACCTTCCGGCCGAGATGAAGGTAGGCGCTCTGCTCGGCTTCTGGAGTTTCCTCTTTGCGGATGTCAAAGAGGACGAGGAGGAGTGGAACCAGGCCTGCTGAGCAAGATCCAACTTGATCCGGCGGTAAACGCTCGTTCGAGTTGGGGTTGGTTCATGACTACGGAAGCAACGGCGATTGGCGGCGGTCGAATGGAATCGACCGCCGCTCTGTTCGCGCCCAGAGATCACACGAAGCGCCGATGGTGGACAGGAGCGTTGAAACTCGATGATTCCCGAATCGCGAGGAGTACGGTGTTGCGCAGTCGGGAATCATTTTGGACGGTCAGGCCGTGAGAATCGCTTTTAGTCTCTCTCAATTCCCTGGCTTACGAACTTAAGCTGCCGGCCGTTCTCGGTGACGGTGCGCACGACGTGGTCCGGGGCGCCGGAGGGGATGTCGGCGTCGATCTCGAGGGTGACGCGGACGTTGGCTCCGACGAGGCTGTTGAGGTGGGCGATGACTTCGTCGGCGATGCGGCTGGCGTCGCGGCCGACGCGCTCGACGTCGAGGAGCACCGAGCCGTGGAAGCGCTTCGGCTGGATCGATACCGGGTCGGGAAGAGGCGGTTCGACAACGGCACCGGGTCCAGGGCCGACTCCTATCCCTCCTCGAGAGCCGTCGTTCAGTCCCGGGGGCGTCCCGCCGTCGGTTGGTTGCGGCCGCTCCGCGTCGAGCTGCCGCCGCGCGACGTCCGGCTTGACCAGCATCTCCGGTGCATGGGCATCGACTAACGAGATGCGCTCTCCGCCGCGGAGACCCCGATAGCGGCTCTCGGCTTCGTCGAAGCTGTCGGCAAAGGCGAAGCTCTCCTGCTGCCAGAGCATCAGGCCGAGACCATCGCTGATGGCTCCCAGGAGTACCGCCGGATCGCTCAGGCGCGGCAGGTAGAGGTAGCGCGCGAAGTGCTCGACGAGCTGTCTCACCGCGACGTGGTCGCCGCTCCAGAGGGGAACCCGGTCGAGCTCCATCTTGAGGCGGGTGGGGGCGAAGCCGGTGATGAGCAGCTCGTCGCTGCGCAGCTTCTTGCTGGCGCGGACGGCTAAAGCGTCCTGGCCGGAGAGGCGGGTCGCTTGCCACGTGACCGGGGATTGCGGGGTCTCCTGGATCGGGACGAGGAGCCACTGGTAGGTCTCGGGGATGCGGGCGGTCACGGCGCTGTCGGCGGCGGCTTTCTGGGTTTCGGCCTGGCGCACCTGGTGCGCGGTGAGCTCGTCGCGGGAGCCCTTGTCCAGGATCGAGTCCCAGGCCAGGTAGCGGCGCACCGCCTCGTCCAGCTCTTGCAGGCGGGTCTTGTCGGCGGCGAGGAAGACGAGGGTGTTGCGGTAGAGGCGCGGGGTGGAGCCGCGCGATTCGAGGATGGCTTTGGTGGCCGTTTCGGCGGCGCTGCCGGCTTCGCGGCTGTAGGGGGCGTCGCTGCCGAGGACGACCAGGCGGGCGTCGAGGTCGTCCGGCACGTCGGCGCTCGATTGGGGCATGGGGTGGACGCGGGCGAAGTCGCCCTTGCGGGCCAGATCGGCGCGGAGGCGCTTGTCCAGCTCGGCCACGATCTTGTCGGGGTCGCGTTTGAGTTGCTCGGCGCGGTCCTCGGCCATCTTGGTGACGGTGGGTTGGGTGGAATACCAGTAGCGGGGGCCGTCCTGGTAGAGGTAGGTGGCGGCGGCGGCGAGGCGACGCAGGGCGTCACCGAAGACCGCCGGCGACTCGCCCGGCATGACGCAGCCGAGTTTGACGCGGCGGTCTTCCAGGCCGCGGGTGGCGGCGGTGACGGTGGGGGCGGAGCCGAGGTAGACGGTGCGCGCCACGCGACGGGTCGCCTGGAGCTTGCCGAGGTTCGGCACGTCGTTGTCGATGCGCAGCGGCAGCGAGCTGGGTCCGTCGACGTCTTTCTCGATCACCGGCGCCCAGTTGTCCGGCAGGTAGCGGGTCAGCTCGGACTGGACGCGGGGATCGTCGATGGGGATGTTGGCGGGCAGGATGAGCGGGTTGCGGTCGCCTTTCTCCCAGAGGCTGTGGATGACGGCGGCCATCAGGCGCAGCACGCCGCGGGTGCGCTGGAACTTCACCAGGGTCGACCAGTCGGAGTAGAGGCGGTCGAAGATCTCGGGGTGGATGGGGAAGGCGGCTTTGATGCGCTTCTCGTAGTCGGCGTCGCGGGCACTCGGGCGGGAACTCGGCGGCCTGGGTGCGGTAGAGCTCGGCGAAGGCGCGGGCGGTAACGTCGCGGTCTTTGTATTGCGCGGGGTCGGTCAGTGACTCGAAGAGGCGGCGACGGACGATCTCGAACCCCTCTTCGGCGCTGGCGGGACGCCAGGACGATTCGATGCGGCCGACGACGTTGCGCAGTCGATCGAGCGCCTCGCGCCCGCGGGCGCCGCCGACCTCGACGTCGTCGGCCTGGGTGTGGGGCGAGCCGGCGGTGTCGGAGGCGGGGAGGCTGATGACGAGCAGGCAGTTGTTGGCCAGCTTGGCCGATTCGGTGAGGGCCTGGGCGAAGCTGAACTGGGTCTCGAAGCTGCCGGCGGGGAGGTCGCTCTGGTCGTGGAGCTGGCGGGCGTAGGCCACCCACTCGTCGATCAGGACCAGGCAGGGGCCGTAGTCGACGAAGAGCTGGCGCAGGGCGTCGCCGGGGTTGGTGGCGTGGGCGTCGTCGGCGGCGATGCGCGCGAACGCCTCCTTGCCGCCGAGCTGCCAGGCCAGCTCGCCCCACAGGGTGTGGACCACCGTGCCGTCGGGTTTGGCGGAGGGGTTGCCGGGGGAGATCTTGTTGCCGACCAGGACCACGCGGCGGGCGGCCGGCACGGCGGTGGTCCCCGCCTCCTGCAGGACGGTGTCGATGCCGGCCAGATCGGTGGGGGCAGCGCCGCCGAAGAGGTGGTAGAGGGCCAGCATCGAGTGCGTCTTGCCGCCGCCGAAGTTGGTTTGCAACTGCACGACGGGGTCGCCGCCCTGGCCGTTGAGGCGCTGCACCGCGCCGACCAGCAGCCCCCTGAGGCTCTCGGTGAGGTAGGTGCGGCGGAAGAATTCGACGGGGTCGCGGTACTCGTCGGCGCCCTCGCCGAGGTGGACCTGCCAGAGGTCGGCGGCGAACTCGGCCTGCTGGTAGCGGCCGCTGGCCACGTCGCGGTGGGGGGTGACGACCTCGCGCCAGGGTTTCAGGCCGGTGGCGGCCGCGCTCTCGATGGCGGTGCCGGCGCTCTTGCGTTTCTCGCCGCGGACCTGCTCGTCGAAGATGAGGCGGCGCAGCTCCAGCTTCATGCGGGCGACCTCGTCGGCCTCGGGGGCGGAGACGGAGGTCAGGAGGCGGGCGATGGAGTCGAGGGCGCGGTCGGCGTCGTCGCCGGAGAAGGGGTTCTGGTGGGCCCAGCGGTTGCGGACATCAATGATCTCGTTGATCAGGCTGCGTTCGGCGCGGCCCAGGGTGGCGCGGAAGACGTTGCCCCAATGGCGGTCCATGATGACCAAGAGGGCGGCGGCGTCTCCCATGGGGTCGTCGTCGCCGCCGAGGCGGGAGTCGCGGAAGGTCTCCTTGACCATCTCGACCCAGTTGGTGCGGTAGAACGCCTGCATTTCGCGCTCGACGAAGGGGCGGAGGCCGTTTTTGAGCAGTCCGAGGGCCTTGCCGACGCGTTCGTGGTTGCTGACGGCCATCGCTTACACCTCCGCGGCGCCGAACAAGGCGGGTTGGGCCTCAACCGGCGCACTGCGCTCACGGGCGAGGCGGGCGATCTCCGGCCAGCTCTGGACGAGGCCGTTGTAGGCGAGGGCGTCGGCCGCGCGCTTCTTGCGCTCGGAGAGGGTGTAGAGGAGGTAGGCCAGCTCGCGGGCGATCTCGGCCTTGGCGCCGAGTTTGGCGACGAGCGCAGCCGCGGCGCCTTCGCCGTCCGCTTCGAGAACGCGGATGAGGTGGTGGACGGATTCCCAGGCGGTCAGTCTAGGATCGCTTGCTGGATCCCAATCGGTGCGCAGTTCTTCCGATCTGAGGAGCCGAACCTTACCGCGGCCGGAGACGATGATGCCAGCTTCTTTGAGCGCATTCTCGGCTGTGGAGTAGCGGATGAAATACGTGTGCGCGTCGGGAAACGGACCTGCGTCAAACCCGTGGTCCGTGAACCAGGCAATTGCCCACCGACTTTCCGAGTCGAAGTCGCTTTCTTGCTCGGTCTGAATCTCGTCGAGAGTCTGGTTGATAAGTCCGAGGGCTTGACGCACAGATAGAGGCTTGCCCTCGGCGTCCAGAACTTGCGCAAAGCGGGTGAACACCGCCATGCCCGGGCCAATGGAAGCTTGAGCGAGGTCGACTGGGGCGATGTTGCCGCGTTGGAGTTGGAGGAGGGCTTCGGGCAACTCTGCCTTGAGTGCGTTGATGAACTCGCGGCGGGTGGCGGTGGGGGCATTGATCGCGCGTGGGCGGCAGACGAGGACGATGCTGGAGGCGAGGGCGTTGGCACCGGAGCCAATCAAGCGATTGCTAAGTTCTGTCCGCATCGGCCAAGTGCCACTAATGGCGAACCCGGCGCGGATCACTGCGTCAAGGAAGGTGTCCCAGCCCGTGCTGACGGTACCGTCGATACTATCGCTTTCCGACTGCTTGAAGGCGTAATAAATTGTCACCGGGAAAGCCGGATGCGCCTGCTCGGCGAGGCGGTGCATTGCCCGTGTCATGCCGTCGAGGAAGAACGCCTCCGCCTTCACCTTGCTACCATGGCGATAAGGTGACGCGACCAGTTCCTCAGACTTGGGGACAGCGAGTGTTGCAAAGAGTTCGGGGAAGACGGGCTTCAATGAACGACGCAACCAAACATAGAAGAAATCTGACAGGTCGGCATAGCCAATATTGTCGTAATACGGAGGATCAGTGGAGATCACCTTATCCATTGAGAGGCTCTGATCCGTCGCATCAGCCTGACTGCTCACACCGAGCTTCGACCCATATCCTGCTGCGACACCTTCTATACTCTCGGCGGTCCAATCTACAGCCCCAAGGAAACTGCCAGTCCCGCCCAAAAGCGTATTCAGTTCTGCATAGTCCCAAGTCATAGGCAGCGTCTGGCGAGCGAATGTGTTGCGTGTCGAATCCCGCTCCGTGAACCAAGTGCAGATAGTCGAACCTCGATCAGCAAGCTTAGATATGGCGAATGCCAAGTACACCCCTACCGCATCGGCGTAAGTAGTGGAGGCTTCTCCATCCGCCGCGAGAATCTTCCCATCGTCGAGCAGCCGTGAGTCTAGGGCGTCTTGTTTCACCCGCCCACGCGCCTCTTGCACTAAGTCAGAGAACGCCGTCAGTGCCACGAGTTGACGAGGGCTAAAGAGGTGATGAAAGTGCGTCAGACCATAGAGTGGAGTAAACATCGACCGTTTGTCAGACGGTATGGGTATTTCCGGTGCCCACTCGGGCTTCGCCGCGAGTCCAGCGATTTCCATTTCGTCAGTTGGAGATAGATACATCCGTCCACGGTCGCCTTCAACGACGATAGCCATGAGCCGCGCGTCCATGCGTCCGGCCTTGCCTTCGGCTTTTATGTAGTCGCCCGCAATTGGAGACCCGGACATCACGCATTGAAAGTTCGCCCCACGCGAGAGCTTCGTACCGTTCTTCGCCGCCTCCGCATCCTCCGGTTTCCCTACCTTCACCGTGAAGCGATACCCGCCGTCCTCGATCACCGGTTCGACGTAGGCTTCCTTGCCCGGTTTGGTGGAGAGCATGAAGGTGGAGGCGAGGGGCACGTCCACATCCGCGAAGGCCGGGTTCGGGCTCTTCACCGTGCGCGCCCAGAGCCAGGCAATCACGGTGAGCTTCTGGCCGACGTAGCGCTTCAGGTTGGGGCGCTCCTCGGCCATCTCGGCGGTGATCTCGATCTTCGGGTAGAGGTGGCCGATGCGCTTCTCGGCCTCTTCGCGCATCCACTTGCCGTAGTAGCGGATGTTCTCGGCCAGCCCCTGCGCGCCATTCCACTCGCGCGGGAACATGGCATTCGCACGGCGCGCGTCGGGGTTGACCGGCGGCTGGCCCGCGAACTTGGGCGGGATCTCGATCATCGCCTTGTTGATCAGCACCGCCACCGGGTTGAGGTCGGAGGCGTGGCTCTCCAGGCCCAGCCGCTGCGCTTCCAGCGGCAGCGCCCCGCCGCCGGCGAAGGGGTCGTGGAAGGCGGGGAGCTTGTAGCGGTCGAAGAGCTCCCTGGCGCGGGGGTGGCCGGCGTGCTCGGCGCAGGTGGCGCGCCAGCTCTGCCAGATCTCGTCGCGGGCGCGCTGCAGGACCTCTTCGTTGGTGGTGTTCTTCCACAGCACCAGGTCTTCGATGATGTGGAAAAGGCGGTCGCGCTCGTTGTCGGCGACGCACTCTTCGAGGGTCGGTTCCGGTCCTGGCTCGGGCACGGAGTGGTCGCCGCTGAGTTGCGCCGCTTCGCGGGCGGCGTTGCGCTCGTGCCAGGCGACTTGCCGCTTGCTCATCTCCCGCGTGGCGGCGCGCTTCTTGGCCGGGTCGCTGAGCAGGGTTTGGGTGTGCTCGGAGGGGTCGTCGACCATCTGGGCGAAGATGACGGCGCGGGCGGCGGCCAGGGGGCGGCGGGCCCACCAGAGGTGGAGGGTGCTGGGGTGGCCGTGGCGGATCGATTTCTCGCGCGCGGCGGCCTTGTTGATGGCGTCGAGGGGGAGGGCGACTTCGATGAGCTTTTTCTTGTATGGCGTGGTCATCGTGCCTCCTTGAGCGGTGGTGCGTCGCTTCGCCGTGTGGCCAATGTAGTGGTCAAAATGATTCTGGCTCCAACCGACTGCTCAAAAACTCGATGTTCTCATGGGCCAGTTTGACGCGCTGCAAGAACGTATCTAGGTCCTCTTGACGGCTGATGTAGTTTGAAGCGTGCGCCAACGAATTGCGCAGCTCCTCGACAAGTTTCATTTGGTCGACGAACTGGGTCGACAAGTTCAGATGCTTCTTGATGATCTGTCGCTTGTCGCAAAAATCAGTTAGCTCGATTGGGTCCGGGTCGAGCTTGCGCGCCGAGAAGCTATCAATTTTCTCTTGAACCTTGCATCGTCGACCATCTGACAGCAAGCCCATCCACGCCTCGTTTGGTTGACCGCGGAATTTGCTTCGAATGATCGCGGCCATGAGCATCTCCACATGTGTGGCTAGCATGAAGGCATAGAGTCGTACTGGGAGCTTTAGCAAATCGCTTGGAGTCACGATTCCTTCTACTCCGCTACCTCGCACGACGAGGCGATACCGCATGGTGTGAAAGGCATCGAGCAACGTGGACACCGGCTGGCCGTTGGAAGCAAGCATGGCGCTGTTCAGCGGAACCATTACGCTCTGGGTGAGGGATGTGCTATCCGAGCAACCTTCCACCTTCGATCGCTCCAAGACGCCAACGATATGCTCGTCGTTACACACGGGAAAATTGTCGAATGAGGCGAAATCGGGATCACTCAGAACCGTCGTCACCAAATCGTCGGTTCGGCAGGTTCTGAGGTCAAACTCCGCAATATGTTCGACTTGAAGCCCTGATTCCAGCGCCTTGAATGTGCGGTTGAAATCAGCGTGCAGGCGTCTCATGGCAGCCACCTCGTCGTCGCAACGTCATCTAGGCGGACAGCTCCTCTCGCTCATCGATCAAGAGGTCTGTTGCGGTGGTGACGCCGGTAACCTCCTGAATCCTCTGCCAGATCGCCTCCTGGCGCCACTCCAGGAATCCCTCGAAGTCATCCGTTGCCAAGGGGCTGGCTGATCCGGCGGGGAGCAGGTGCGACGCCAACAGTGCCGGGAAACCGTTGCCGACCTCAAGCGCGATGTCATAGAGGTAGCTGCTCGGTGGCCGCTTGCTGATTCGCTTGTTGGTTTTCCGGTCAATCAGGGTCCGGTTAAGTACGCAGTCGCGTAGGCGGGTGCTGACTGTCGGCTCATCGACTTCGAGATACGCTTGCGGAAAAATGTGATGATCGTCGATGCCCTGCTCAATCATGGCGTCGCTGGTCATTGGAGCGCCGGTAAAAAAATCTCTAGGATGCTCTCGGAGGACCAGGCCGATGACGCCGCGGTAGACGGCCCGCTGCCGAGGTGTAATGTCTCTCAGCATTCGAGGGTCGAACCGAAAGTCACGGACCGACTCCGGAGGATCGTCACCGGAGAGCCATGCCAGGGTCTCTGTGACATCCTTAGCCATCTGGCTCGTCGGACTGCTTTCGTACGTCTGGCCGAGGACCGAGCACCAGTACCAGCGTGTCACCTTTTGCCGCATCCCACCAGCCGCAGCGCCGACCGGTATGCCATTTTTCGCCAGAACTGCAGCCAGCGGCACAAGGATGGTGTTGTAAGGGAGCCACTTTGAGGCAATCAGTCCGCAATCTTCTCGGAGTAGCTCAAGCCCCGCCTTCATGCCCCATGCGACCCGATCCCACCACTCCTCAATGTCTGAAGCTCGGAGGTCCAACACGTCCGCTCGCTTCGCAGAGGGCGCTGAGCGCGCCACGAGAGAAATCGCCATCATCACGTATTACGGGTCGACATCGAACTCGTCAATAATTGGCCCGTCACTAATTGCTTTGAACCACAGCGCTCGCAAGTTCACGTTCTGTGGCCAAAAACGCGCTGTGAGTAACTCGAACGGACTCAGTTTGACGCCCGTGCGGTTCAAGGTCTCAAAGATGGTGCAGACCGCCTCGGCGCTGGTCGCGTCGGAGAGCGTCACCACCGGGAACTTGTAGTCGTCGATGGTCTGGATCCAGTTCTGACGGATCTCATCGAGCGCATCTTCGAGCTGGTAGAGCTCCGCGGTCTCGGTGATGTCGCGCTTGCGGCGAAGAACGGTCTTCTCCCAGTTCGAGTAGCCGCCGTTGCCCCCACGCAACACCCCGAGTGGCAAGACTAGTTCGTCGGCTTGGGTCTCGAAGCTCGCTAGAGTCTTGGCGCGCTTGTGGTTCGCGCGCAGATGGAAGATGGCATCCTCGAAGTCCACGCCATCGGTCAACTTCTGGAGTTCGAGATAGTAGCGATGCTCGCCAACGCCAAAAAAGGCTTGGTACAGCGAGGTCAATCGCTGCTGGCCGTCGAGCACGAGATAGGTTGGATTCTCGCCATTGAGCGCCGGCGCTCCCTGGAACTCCCGGCAGGCGAAGAGTTGCTTGGTATTGCGGATGCGGAGCAGCGAGCCGGCGGGGTAATTGCTCGCTATAGAGACAATCAATTCCTGGGTCGCGTTCGGATCCCATACGAAATCGCGCTGGAAGTCCGGCAGCGCGGATTCTCGCTGCGCAATGTGGCCGAGCAGGGTTTTCAGTTCGTGAGGGTTGGTGTCTTCATAGATGCTCATATGCGTTCCCTCCGCTCCGACCGTTCTGTATCGATTTCAACTGGGAATCTGTCCACGGGCAATGAGCTTCGCGAAGTCGTAGTTCGAACTGGTCTCGTCGAAGTCCGGCTCTTTGGTGAACGGCTGGCGCAGGTAATGGACGCGATGCCCATCGTTGTCGAGAAACTCGACCATGGCCAGGATGAATTTGTCGGGGTTGTTGAGCGAGTAGAGGATTTCGTTGCGGGTGATGGTAACGGTGTCCGCGCCACTTACTCGGCCTTTGACCTCGATGAAGCGCAACTCGCCGGTGCCGGAAACGCGGCTCTCGATGTCGTAGCCACGTTTTTCCAGTTCGACGTCGATCGGCTCAAAGCCAAGCTCGCGCTCCATGGCCATCACCGCGGCACGGGCCCGCGCCGCGCTGAGCTGGGTATCAACCGGGCGAACGGCGACGGGTGATTTGCCCTGGATCGACAGGATCAAGCCCAGCGGCACGATGAGTACGCCGCCGAGCACAACGGGCGGGAGGGGCGAGATCTGCGATTCGAGCTTCAGCTCTTCCAGGCGCTTCTGCAACCTCGCTTGGAGTTTGTCAGCCTCTCGGCGAGCTGATTCCGAGTTCAGTTTGGCGTTTGGCTTTCCGGCTTTCTCTTGCAGCTTGAGGGTTTCGGCCCGGTGGTCCCAGTAGGTGATCTCCTTCGTTAGGCGGTCTTTGACCGCGGCTTCGGTCTTGGCGATCAATGCCAGCTTTGGCTCCCGCACCTCGGTCAGATGCACCGGCACAACGTGCGCCACCGCGTAGCCCTGCGCCTGTTGCTCGAGGGATCGGTCGATCCAGGCGCACTCGGGCCGATCGAGGATGGCGTCCACCCCCGGCTCGTCGTCGGTCAGCGGCCGGTAGTCGAGGTAGGGGGCGTAGCGGACGTGCCGAGTGCTGCCGTCGGCGTCCTGCTCGACGTAGAGCATCTGCTTGGAGATGACGCGCCGCTCGCCCGTGCGAGTGGGGCTCGCGTCCCGGATGGCGTGCTCCAGGTAGAAGAGGACGCGCGGCTGCGTGCCGAGATTGGCCTCGTCGACCAGGACCGTGCCGCGCCTGAGCAGATCGCGGTGGCGCTCCAGGGTGAGGTCGATGACCGAATCGAGGAGGGGATGCCCCGGGCAGACGAACGCCGCGGGCGGCTGGCCGGGCGGGGCGACGAGCGATTTCTCGAAGGCGATGCGCTCGTAGCGCGGCAGGACCGGCTCGCCAATCCCGATTAGGCGGTCGCGGTTGCGCACCGGCGCCGGGACGTGGGTGATCTCGTAGCGGCGCGGCTCGCGCTGCTTGGCGGCTCCGCCCAGCCTCTGGAACGCCTCGTGGAAGAAGGAAGCGATGTAATGCGGTTGCAGGCGGCGGGCGTCGGCGCGCTCCATCTCCTCGCGGATGCGCAGCACCTGGCTGGCGTCCATGGCGCCGCGGGCCAGGGCCCGCTCTTCCAGCAGGTCCTGCAATTGGCCGCGGTCGAGGGCGTGGTCGAGCACGGTGGTGAGGCGGGCGCGCACCTCGGGGCGGTCGCCGTAGCGGACGGCCTCGATGAGCAGATCGCGCAGGGGTCTCCCCTCGAATTGCAGTTTGCCCAAGACGTCGAAGACCTGGCCGCCGAGCGATTGCCGCGCCTGCTCCAGCTTTTCCAGCAGGCGGAGGTAGACATCGCCTTCGCGCGTCTCGTCGGCGACGAGGTTCCAGAGGTGGCAGACCTCGGTCTGGCCGATACGGTGGATGCGGCCGAAGCGTTGTTCCAGGCGATTAGGGTTCCAGGGAAGATCGTAGTTGACCATCAGGTGGGCACGCTGGAGGTTGATGCCCTCGCCGGCGGCGTCGGTGGCGAGCAGCACCTGCACCTCGGGGTCGTGGCGGAAGGCCTCCTGGATCTTGAGGCGGTCTTCACGGCCGATGGCGCCGTGGATGGCGACCACGGCTTCCGGACGGCCGAGCAGGGTGGAGATGCGGTCTTGCAGGTAGGTCAAGGTGTCGCGGTGCTCGGTGAAGACGACCAGTTTTTGCCGTGGGGAAGGCTTTGGTTTGGCTACCTGTTCCCCGTCATACGAGACGTCTTCCTCGGCGACGCCGCGCGGATCGCGGCCGGGGTGAAGATTTCGCCGAGCAGGTTGGCCAGCTCGCGCCATTTGGTATCGGCACCGCTGTGGCGAACGCTCAGGGCGAGGGATTCCAACCGCTTGAGGGTTTCGATCTCCATCTTCAGCTCGGCGATGGAACGGGCGGCGGTCGCTCGATCGAGGAACTCTTCCTCGGCCGCGGCGACCTCGTCGTCGGGGGCGTCTTCGAGGTCTTCGACGTCTTCGGCATCGAGCATCGGCAGTGACGCGGCCAGGATGGGAGCGACCTGTCCGCCCCGTTGCAGCACCTCCAGCTCGCGCAACCGGCTCTCCAGACGCTCGCGGCGGCGGCGCAGCGATTGGTAGATCGCCTCCGGCGAGGAGGCCAGGCGCCGCTGCAGGATGGTGAGGGCGAAGCCGACGTTGCCGGCGCGCTTGTCGTTTTGCAGTGCCTCGGCGCGGTTGAACTCGTCGCGTACGTAGTCGCTGACGGCCTTGTAGAGCTGGGCTTCCGGCTCCGAGAGGCGGTAGGGCACGGTGTGGGCGATGCGCTCGGGGAAGAGGGGCGTGCCGTCGAACTTGAGCAGGTTCTCCTTGACCATGCGCCGCATCAGGTCGGAGACGTCGGCGACGTGGACGCCGTCGCGGAAGCGCCCCTCGAAGCGGTCGCCGTCGAGGAGGGCCATGAAGAGCTGGAAGTCCTCTTCCTTGCCGTTGTGCGGGGTGGCGGTCATCAACAGGAAATGGCGGTTCAGGGTGGAGAGGAGCTGGCCGAGGCGATACCGTTTGGTGTACTTGAGTTCCCCGCCAAAAAATGAGGCCGAGAGCTTGTGCGCCTCGTCGCAGACGATGAGGTCCCAGCGGGCGTCGGGGGCTTGCAGCTTCTGCTGCACGTCCTCGTTGCGCGAGAGCTTGTCGAGGCGGGCGATGACGAGGGTGTTCTCCAGGAACCAGTTGCCGGTCTTGGCCGCTTCGAGCTTGTCGTTGGTGAGGATCTCGAAGGGGAGGTGGAAGCGGCGGTAGAGCTCGTCCTGCCACTGTTCGGCGAGACTGCCCGGACAGACGATCAGGCAGCGCTGCAGGTCTCCGCGGGCGATCAGCTCTTTGATGAGGAGCCCGGCCATGATGGTCTTGCCGGCCCCGGGGTCGTCGGCCAGCAGGAAGCGCAGCGGCTGCCGGGGCAGCATCGCCTCGTAGACGGCAGTGATCTGGTGCGGCAACGGGTCGACGAGCGAGGTGTGGACGGCGAGGACCGGGTCGAAGAGGTGGGCGAGCCGGATGCGCTGGGCTTCGGAGACGAGGCGGAAGAGCGCGCCGTCGCCGTCGAAGCTCCAGGGACGGCCATCTTCGACGATTTCGAGCCGGGGCTCGTCGTGGCGGTAGAGCAGTTCGTTGGCGACCTTGCCCTCCGCCGTCTTGTAGGTCAGCTCCAACGCCTCGGTGCCGAACCACTGCGCGCTGACGACGGTGACGCCGCCGTTCGGCAGGATGCCGCGGACGGCGGCGCCGGGTTGCAGGTCTTCAAGCTTCACGGATGAACCGAGCCCCCACCCAAGTTCCCAAGCCGCAAACGGCAAGCGCTGTCCTCGCGGGAAACGCGCCGCGAAGCGCTGTATGTCACGTTGGTGCCGAGAGTATCAGCCCAGCGTGAGGCAACGTGCAAGACATCGAAGTGCCAGGGCGCGCTGAGGCGGAAGGCCACATGGGCAGGATGCCGAAAAGCGTAGTATTCTCGTGGTATTATTGTTATAGCAGGATGCCGAAAAGCGTAGTATTCTCGTGGTATTATTGTTATAGATGGAATTGACAGCAGCGGTACCGAGGAAGCTGATTGAGATCCGCACCCTGCTGGAGTGGCGCCGGGCGCGACTTCAGACGATCCGCGAGCTAGCCGCGAAGGCCGGCGTTTCCACGCGAACCGTCTTGAGGGTCGAGCACGGCGAGCAGATTCCGCACCCGGGAACGATCAAAAAACTGTCCGAGGCGCTCGGCGTCGAACCGGCCCAGGTTCGCGAATTTCGCGCCGCGATGAGTCTTCCGGAGGAGGAAGGCGGATCTTGAAAACCAGCGACCGGGCTCGGACCGGGGCTCCTGCGAAGCGCGTCGCGATTTACGAGCGAGTCTCGAGTGAGGAGCAGGTCGAGGGGTATTCCCTCGACGCCCAAGACCGTGCAGGGCGCCTCTACTGCCAGACGCTCGAGTGGGAAGTCCTAGAGGTCTATCGAGACGAGGGAAGGTCGGCTCGTACCGACGACTTGGCGCAAACGACCCGCTTTCCAGAAGATGCTTGCCGATGCCGAAGCACGCCGTTTCGACGTCGTCGTCGTGCACAAGCTCGACCGATTCGCCCGCAACCTGCGCGTGACGCTGGAGACGTTGGAACGCCTTGAGCGCGCCGGGGTCGGCTTCGTCTCCATCAGCGAGCAGATGGATTTCACCACCCCAATCGGCAAGGTCATCCTCGCCACGCTTGCCGCTTTCGCCCAGTACTACTCCGACAACCTCAGCACGGAGACCAAGAAGGGCAAGGCCGAGCGCAAGGCGCAAGGGCTGTACAACGGGCTGCTCCCCTTCGGCGTCAAGAAGAACAGCGCTGGCATGCCGGTGCCGGATCCGGAGACCTACACCGGGTTGCTGCTCGCGTTCGAAGCGGCCGCCAAGGGTGAGCTCAGACCGCGAGGTTGCGGTGCTCCTCAACGAGCGGGGCTACCGCACCACCGGCAACCGCGGCCGCAACCCCTTCACCAAAGACACGGTGCGCCCGATGCTGCAGAACCGCTTCTACCTCGGGGAGTTGCCGGACGGCAACGGCGGCTGGGTCGACGGCGCGCACGACCCACTCTTGACGACGACCTCTTCGTTGCTGCCCAGGATGCGCGGGCACGCCGGGCGCGGCAACCCACTGCCGGTCAGGCGCGAGGCGCAGCGTTTACTCCTTGTCCGGCTTGCTTCGGTGCCACCATTGCGGTGGATCGCTCCACATCCACCGCGAGAAAGGGCGCGCCCGGGCCTACTGCTACAAAGGACGGCAAGGCCCGAAGTGCGCGCAGCGCTCGACGTTTCTCGACGTTTACGAGGGACAGCTCCTCGACTACCTGAACACGTTCAGGCTGCCGGAGGATCTTCGTCAAGCCCTGCTCGACGTGCAGGTGCGGTCCCAGCACGGCAAGGTAGACGTGGCGGCGCAGCGGCAGCGCCTAGAGACCCAGCTGGCCAACCTGCGCACGATGTTCGAACTGGGGGACCTGAGCAAAAGCGATTACCTCGAGCGGCGGGAACGGCTCGTCCGGGAGAGGGAGGGGCTGCGAGACGCCGACGAGTGGGAAGGGATCCTGGAGCAGGCGGCAGCGTTCCTGAGCGACCTGCCGGCGGCATGGCGCGCGGCCGACGACGCGCAGCGCAACGCGCTGGCCCGCATGCTCTTCGCGCAGGTGCGCATCAAAGACGACTGGGTCGTGGCGGTGGAGCCACAACCCAGTTTCGCACCCTTCTTCGATGTGGGACTGTCAAACGCGACGTCTATCTGGCGGAAGCGACGGGGATCGCATCAGCACCTTCAGAACCATCACCGGTAGGCAGCGTCGCGTCCCGGTTCCGGACTTGCGGCAGCAGCTTGCGGTCTTCACGCGGCGATCAACACCCAATGGCGCTCCGGCATCCTCGCCCTCGATATCGGCCGCGCTCGCAAACTGACGGCCGAGCAGGAGGCACGAATCCGTGCCCTGGCCGGCGCCGCGAGCCTGCGCGCCCTGGCGGTGGAGTTCGGGGTCAGCCACGAAACGATCCGCGCCGCCCTGCGCGGTATCGGCGACCGAGGTGGCACGCGGTGATTGAGGAACATGCGCCGCGTGGAGCGCCGAAGCCCATGGGGATGTCTCGCTGTTCCGTTTCATCGGGGGCCCCGGCGATCTCACTCGTGATCCGATCCGGGAAGTCCGGGAAGAGCGGGAATAGCCGCAACGCCAATGACGGGCCTGACCGCTCTCCAGCAAGGAGTCCAACGTAGGGGCGTCCAGCAATGCTTTGTCGGCTGGCGAAATGTGGTTCCGATAATCCCCCCGAAATCGCCTTATCCGGAACCGGCAGCACCCGCTGTCAAGCGGGAAATCGCCGGTTGTGGTGCCCGGTAAGGGGCCGCCTGTTGAAAAACTCGCGGGTTGCCCCATGCGAGGCCCGGCAAGACCCACGTGCGCGCGAATTCAAGCCAAGATCCTGCTCAAATCTGAGCACGCGAACTGCTCTTGGTCCCCGCTTCGACCGTTGCCCGGCTTTTTTCAACAGGCTGGGCGTTATAGGAACCGGGGTGGGTGTCAGCGAACCGATCCGCGGATGTTATCAAGAGCACTGAGCAGTGCTTCTGGCCGAAATCCCAGCACCTTCTTCTCGCCAACCACCAGCAGCGGTGTGGCGAACGTGCCGGTGGCGGCAAGCGCCGCGGCGGCCTCCGGATCGGCACTCGCATCGCGCTCGACGAAGGGGATGCCGTGATCAGTCAGCCAGGCGCGCACCCGTGCGCTTACGGCACAGCCGGCCTGGGTATAGAGGATGGGCTCAGCCGGCGTTTCAGACATCGGAGGATGGCCCCCAGCCCTTTCCGCGGGGACGCGTGGCTGGGAGCGTCTCGGCGAGGAGTGCGCCGAAGATCGCCTCCGCGCGCTGGAGCGCGTCAGGAAGTGGCAGCGCGCTGGCGCCGGCGATCCGGCGCATGAACTGATCGGCATGCTCCTGACCGCAGACGAGGACCGTAAACGGGCAACAGGTCGCGAAGGCCGGCTCGTCCTCATCCCGACGAGCGACCACCATCGTCGATGAAGGAGAAGCAGTCACGACTATGCCGGGCCAACGCGCAGCGCGATCGGAGCATCACAGACCGCGCATCGGCCCTCGATGTCGAGCGCCTGATCGAGCATCGCGGGCATGCCCATGGCATCGATCGAACACATCGCGAAGCGTCGTGCTCCGTCAACGACCACTGCATGGGGCGTCGGAGCCACCGAAAGGGGATAGAGACAGGTCACGTGGCCATCGGCGTCGAGGGCTAGGTAGTCGGCAGCCGCCAGGCCCCGGAGTCCTTCCTGGATCGCCTCGGGTGACGTGTCAAGCAGGTCGGCGAGCGCTGAGAGCTCCGGGACCTGTCCTGTCTCGAGGAGAGCGTCGATAAGGGCCCGGTGCAGGTGCCTCGTATGGTCGTCGAGGAGCATCGTGTCGTCACTGTCGGGCATGGACCGTTTCCCCCAGGCCGCGAACAGCGCGGAGTCGAGCACACGGCTCGGCACCCATGAGCCTAGAGCTTCCAGTACGCGGGAAGGTCAAGCGTTCAGATCACGACGGGTCGATAGGGGAGACCAGAGCGTGAGACGAGCGTCCTAGCGCGTAAGCGCTGGCTCGTGACGCTCGATCGGCCCACAGATCGGCGTGCTCGAGCAAGCAGTCACGATCATCTCGTCCTGCAGCGCCAGGAGTTCCGCGCGCAACTCGCCAAGCAGACGGAGCTGCGCCCGACGGCAGCCAGCTTGTGTGCAAGGAGATCACCGAGATACGGGCACGGTTCGCCGCCGCCATCACGCACGGCGAGGATTTCGCGGATTTCCCGCAGGGTGAAGCCGATGACCTTGGCTTTGATGAAGCGCAGACGCTCGCGATCAGCGGCGCTGTATTGGCGATAGCCGGCACCGGTTCTCTGCGGCACCGGCAGGAGCCCAATCTCCTCGTAATAGCGAATGGTCTTTGGATTGAGCCCAAGATCGGCGGCGAGCGCGCCGATGCGCAGTGGAGGATGGAAACGCGGGTTCATCATCGGTGGCATTGTAGCGCCGCGTCCCCGTCTTCCCGGCGGTCGGCCCGAGGCGATGAGGTCCGCCTGACGGCGACCGACCTCAGAGGTTCGGGAGCAACTCCGTCCAGACGCCGAAGGCTGCGATCGCCAGCATCAGCACGCCGGCGAGCCGGCCGAGTACCGCCGTGTTCCCGGCCAGCCAGCGCGTAACCACTCGCTGGGCCGGCATCGCCACGAGCGGCAGGACGAGCAGCGGCCAACCGAAGCCGAGGCCAAAGGCCAGGAAATAGAGCAGGCTCTCGCTGAGCGCCGCAGCGCTGCCGACTCCGAGCACGAAAGCACTAATAATGACCGGTCCAGTGCAGGGGAGCGTCATCGGCGTGAGCAGCCCGCCGTATACGACGGCGGACGCATAGGGATTGGTCAGCACTGGGCTCTGTGCCGCAGCCAGGCGCGCGAACGGGTTCTTTCCCAACAGCAGCGCGATGCCGAGGGCGAGGACGATCCCGTACGTCAGCGGCAAGAGCCAGGGCAAGATGCGGCCGAACGACTGGCCCAGGACGAACATGCCGCCGCCGAGGGCGAGCATTGTGGCCAGTACCCCGGCGAGTACCGCCGCGCCCAGCAGCACGCCCCTGCGGCCCCGCTCGTTGTCAGTGTTCCCCGCGAGGAAGGCGATCAGCCCCGGGTAGAGGGGGAGCATGCAGGCATTGCCGAGGATGGCGGCGTTGCCGAGCAGGAACGCGCCCAGGTACTCGCTCACGGTGCCACGGAGGCCTGCGCGTCCGCGAAGGCGGCGAGCAGTTCCTCCGCCGACCATCCGCCGGTGTGGAGCTCGCCGATCGTCCCGTCCGGGGCCACGATCAGGTGGGGCATCGCCGGCGGGACGGCGACCGCGCGGCCGACGTCGTCGACCATCGCTTGGAGCATCGCCTCCGGCATGACGGCGAAGATCATCGGGAAGCCGGTCTCATCCGCGTAGCGGGCCAGGTCCTCGCGCGGGAGGCCGACCTCGCTGCTGAGGGCGACCAGCACGATGTCGCCCCGTTCCTCCTCCGGGATCTGCTCGGCCGCGTCCTGCACGCGGGTGAGCTGGCCGTAGCACTCCCCGCACCATGTGGCCATCGCCTCGACGAAGAGTGTCTTGCCGGCGAAGTCGGCCAGGGTGAACGTCTCACCCGAGCAGGCATCGGTCAGTTCCGTGGCTAGCCACGCCGGGGACGGTTCCTGAATCTGCCTGGCGCCGGGCTCCGGCGTGGCTGCGGATGCGTCGAGCCAGACGGTGCTGGCGCACCCGGGCGATTCCTGGGCGCCCAGGACGACAGGAGCCGGCAGGGCGCTCAACCACACGAACGCGAGCGCGCTGACCAGGACGAACGGACGAAACATGGGCAATATCCCTCCAGGCTGCGTGGTCAAGATTACATCGGCGCCGGCGTTGCGACCGACGCGTCGCGGCGCGTCACGGCGAACCCGGCCAGCACGACGACTCCAAGATGGAGCGCGGCCGCCAGCAACGCGATCGCGGCCAGACCGCCACGCGCCTCGCCCAGTTGGTGGGCGACCTCGCGCACGTCGAGGGCCGCGAAGAGCAGCGCGAACACCGCGGTGACGACAAGGACGGCGGGCGTCCCCCAGAACCAGAGCGCCGCCGCGAGCACCAGCGAGACCGCCACGGCCGCGGCGACCGCGCCGGGCGACTCGGGATCGATCCCCAGGATCGTCTCGTTGGCTTCGTTCGCCTCGTCGTGGGGCACGGCCTCGCCCGCGTGCGCTTCCTCGCCCTCGGTCTCCTCGGCGGCGGCAACGGCGGCCTCCTCTGCCTCTTCGCCTTCCCGGTGGCCCTCGTCGGCTTCTGCGGCCGGGTCCTCGCCACCCGGTGACGTCACGCTCTCAACCGACCGGACCTCGGCGGCCTCGCCGGCGATCGACCGCTCCGCGGTAATGCCGACGACGAAGACGACGGTCGCCAGGAGCAACACGAGGGCAGCGGCGATCCGCAGCGGCACCGGCCGTGTCATCGCACCCTCCGTGGATGGCTGCGGCGAACCGTCGCGGCGAGCGTTTGCCACGGGACCCACCGGCTCACGATCCCGACGACCAGGAGCAGGGGGCAGGCGAGTGCCCCGAGCAGCGAGAGTGCCGCGATCCCTCCGATGTCCATCCATCCCCCTCTATTTCTTACAGTTCGTAAGAATTACGCCGAAGCAGCACCGGTTTCGTGGTCTTGGTCCGCCTGCCCTAAATCTTACAGTTCGTGAGAATAGCGACCCGGCGCTGGGTCGTCAAGGCTCAGATGCCTCCGCGCCGGTTAGCTCAGACCCGGACAGAGGGCACACACGAGCTCCCAAACCTCGCGGGGATTGGCCAGCCAGGCCAGCGCCAGGCCGAAACCGCCGACGAGCCCCGCACTCGTCAGGGCCGCCGTCACGGACACCGTGCTGTGCTCCGGCTTCCCGGCCAGGTGCGCGATCCGCGCCTCGGTCGCGCTCAGTGCGGCCATGCCGGCCGGCATCGCGCCAGGGACCGTAAGGACTGCCGCCAGAGCGCCGGCGAGCGCGCCCCGCGGGATCACCGCAAGCGCGGCGCGATCGGCGGCCAGCTCCATCCGTGTCTCGGCCCAGCGCTGCAGCATCGCGGCCAGCGGCACCATGAACAGCCCGGCCGCCAGCGCGTGGAGGACGAGGTAGCGCGAGGGATCCCGCCGCCGCAGGTGGTGCCGCTCGTGGAGGAGGACCGCCGTCAGCTCCGCCTCATCCAGCCGATCGACCAGGCCCGCCGTGAGGGTGATGCGCGCCCGGAGCAGGCCCGAGCAAAACGCCGCCGGCGTTGGTGTGGCGAGGTAGATCAGGCGCCCCTCCAGCTCCAGCGCGCGGGCCAGGGTCGCAATGCGGCGGGGAATCGGCGCGGCCAGGTGGCGCAGGTCGCGCACGACACGGCGCGTTCCGAGGAACTCCCGCACGCCGGTCACGAGACCGATGGTGAGCGCGATCCCGAGCACGAGGAGCAGCAGGGCCAGCGGGAGCGGGGGAAGGAGATTGCCGAGGACCGCCAGCGCGGGAAACGGCACGCAGAGCGCGTGGTACAGGGCCGCGATCGGCGCCAAGGGTGCGGGGAAGAGCGTCAGTAGGGCAACCCCGAGCCAGAGCAGCGCCGCCAGACGCGAACGGTGACCTTGTCCCCATCCCGGGGAGCACGCTCCGGGACCCATTACTCCGCCCCCTTGTGCTGGCGCACGAGGCGCTGCAGCTCGTCGAGGTAGGCCGGATCGACCTCCTCCGCGGCGCGCACGAACTGGGCGAGCGCGTGCCGGCCGAAGTCGCCTACCAGGCCGCTGGAGACGCTGGCGGAGACCCGCTCGAGGAACGCTTCCCGCCCCTCGGTGGCCCGGTAGGCAAAGGCGCGGTCCGTCGTCGGCTCCCGCGTCAGCAGTCCCTTCTGGACGAGCCGGTTGGCCACGGTGAGCACGGTCTTATAGTGCGGCGCCGGGTCGAGCGCGTCCACGATGTCGTTGATCGTCGGGGCACCCAGGCGCCAGACGGCTTCCATGATGCGCGCCTCGAGCTGACCAAGCACACGTGCCAGGCCGCGACTACCCAAATCGAAGCGGTGGATGTCCACGTGGCAGGCTCCGGTGACCCGAACGACCGGCAAGTTATCTCCTCTTACTCGCAGTAAGAGTACAGCAGCGGCCAGGCTCACCGCGAATCGGCCGCGGCGGTCTCGTGCCGAGCCTGCAGCACGATGGCGCAGGCGTCGAGGGTGAGGCAGCCGCAACGCAGGCTTTCCTCGAGGAGCTGCTTCATCTGCTCGGCCCGGGCGATGAGCGCATCGACCTCGGCAAGCTTGCCGGTGGCCATCTCCCGCCAGCGCTCCGAAGGCACGCCGGCGTCGTCGAATCCCTCGACGAGGGAGCGGATCTCCGCCACGGAGAAACCGAGCCCTTGCGCCAGGCGGATGACCGCGAGCCGCGCCAGCACCGCCTCGTCGTAGCGCCGCTGCCCGCCGACGCGTTCCGCGGGCGGCAGCACGCCGACCTCCTCGTAGTAGCGCAGCGCGGACGTGCGCACCCCGGCCTGCTTCGCCACCTCGCCGATCGTCAACATCGTCATCACCACCCCCCTTGACTTCAAGTGCACTTGAAGTCGTACGGTGGGCATCGTACTCGAGGAGGAGGCACCGGGATGTCGGAACGGAACAAAGTCGTCGTGCGGCGGCTGGTCGAGGAGGTGCTCAACGCGGGACGGATGGCGGTGGTCGATGAGCTCTATGACCCGGCGCTGGCCGCAGAGGCGAAGGCGTGGATCGCGCCCTTCCGGACATCGTTCCCGGATGTGCAGATGGAGATCAGCGACCTCGTTGCGGAGGACGACACCGTCGTCGGCCGGTTCGCCTGTTCCGACACACACCTTGGTGCGTGGCTCGGCCACGCACCGACGGGTCGTCGCTTCGAGGCAGTGGATGAGGTCTCCATCTACCGGATTGCCGCCGGCCGCACTGTGGAGACCTGGGGGATCGAGGACAACCTGAGCCGCCTGAAGCAGCTCGGGTTGCAGTGCGAGGAGAACGACGCATCATGAGCGAAGCGAACACCAGAACGGATGCCACCACGGTGGTCGCCTGCTCCCTAGGAGAGCGGGAGCAGGCCGAGCGCGGTCGGGCGCTGGCCCGCGACCTCTTTGCCTTCGCGGAGCAGGTCGATGAGCTGCCCGATGGCTACACCTGGCGCTTCCCCGGGGATGGGGGATGGCACGCCAAGCTGCTCGACTTCGTTGCCGCCGAGCGCCGCTGCTGCGGATTCTTCCGCATCGAGCTGGTCTTCGAACCGGGCCTCGGGCCGGTCGCGTTGACGCTGCGCGGACCAGAAGGAACCAAGGCCTTCATCGCCGAGACGTTCGCTGCGGCCTAACGGCATAGGGAGCAGCGCCGGCGGCTACCATGCCGGGGATGGATCCCGTGATCGTCCGCTCGGTGCTGCTCTTCGTCCTGGCCGGTCTGTGCGAGATTGGCGGGGGGTATCTGGTGTGGCTCTGGCTGCGCGAAGGCCGGGCCGTCTGGCTCGGCGCCATCGGCGGGTTGATTCTTTTCCTCTACGGCGTGCTGCCGACGCTCCAACCGGCGGAGGCCTCCTTCGGCCGCGTGTACGCCGCCTACGGCGGGGTCTTTGTCGTCCTTTCCCTGGCGTGGGGCTGGTGGATCGACGGCGTGCGGCCGGACCGCTGGGACCTCCTCGGTGGCGCGATCGCCCTCGTCGGGGTGGGGATCATCATGTACGCGCCGCGGGGCTGAGGCCGGGCCGAAGGGGTTGCGTCTTTTTGTCGCGATTTCCGTCTCTCTTGGTAGACGGGCGAACGGTGCTCGTCGCTGAGTGACCCGAAACACTCGGGCGGCAAGGGAACGGAGGACTCACGTGGGCAATGGTGGGGTTGCGAAGTCGGGTGCGTCGTCGACGGCGCTCGAGGAAGGGGAGAACGCGGAGGCCCAGGCCGCAAGCTGTTGTGCGCCGGTCAAGCAGGCCTCGTGCTGCGAGCCGTCGGAGAAGCCGTCGTGCTGCGGCCAGGCCTCGTCCGGCGGCTGCGGTTGCCAGTAAGCTTCGTTCTCGTGCGTGAAGAAAGGCGGTCGGACGAGCCGTGATCAGACAGGTCGAGCCCTGCGACACCCAGCAGCTCTGGTCCGAGTTCGGCGACCGCCTGCGCGCCTTCATTGCGCGTCGGGTCGGCAGTGCTGCCGACGCGGAAGACATCTTGCAAGACGTCTTCCTGCGCATCCATCGCCACGCCGACTCTCTGCAGCGCCAAGAGCGACTCGTCTCCTGGCTGTTTCAGGTCACCCGCAACGCCATCGCGGACTACTACCGAGCGCCCGTGCGGCGGGAGCTGCTCGCCGGTGCCCCGCAGGATCTGGAGCGGGATGCGGATCACGCGTTGCGGTGGATGGAGGAGCGTGACGAGCCATCGGCCGATGCCGCACGCGAGCTAGCGACCTGCCTCGGACCGATGGTGGCGCGGCTGCCATCGCCATATCGCGAAGCGGTGACGCTGATCGATCTGGAAGGAGTCCCGCAGAAAGACGCAGCGCTCCGGGCGGGACTCTCACTCTCCGGCATGAAGTCTCGGGTGCAGCGGGGCCGGCAGGCCCTCGAGCAACTGGTCCACGACTGTTGCCAGGTCGACCTCGACGCCACCGGCCGCGTCATGGACTACCAGCTGCGGGGCTCCGAGTGCGCATCGTCGTGTGCCGGTGGGTGCGCGCCCGCCTGATCCGCTTCATCCCCATCGCCACATCCCAACCATCGCCAGCGCCGCGAGCATGCTGATCCCCGCCAGTCCCGCAAACACGGGGCCGTAGCCAGCAGCAAGTTCATAGGCAACCCCGGCCCCAACCGGCGCCAGTGCGGCCGCGCCACTGACGAAGAGCGCGAGCGCCCCGCCGATCGCCCCGTAATGCGCCCGACCGTAGCGGTCAGCCACGAGCGTGGCCCGCATCAAGCGTCACTGCGCCGCGGCCGGCCCCGAGCAGCACGACCGCCAGAATCACCCCAGCCGGTTGCCGCCAGGCGAGCAGGATCAGCACCGCGACCGCTTGCAGGGCAAAGACGGCGGCGGTCAGCGGCACATGGGGACAGCGATCGCCGGCCAGGGTGACGACCACCCGGGCGGCCACTTGCGTGGCGCCGATCAATCCGGTCGCCGCCGCCGCAAAGCCCGGCGCATAGCCATCGGCGAGCAGGAACGGGATGAGATGCACGGCGACGGCGACCGAGGCGAGCGTGCCCAGGAAGAAGGCCGTCGTCAGCCACCAGAAGGCGTGCTCCCGTAACGCTTGGCGCAGGTGACGCCCTCGATGGCGAGACTGGAAGTCGTCGTCTCGCTCCCTCCGGTCGGGCGTCGCCGTCCGGCAGGAGTCCCAGATCCTCCGGCCGCCGGCGCAGGATCAGCGCGTGGGCGGGGATCGTCGTCACCGCGAGGAAGGCCGCGAGCACGAGCAACGCCTGGCGCCAGCCCAGCTGCTCGATCAGGATCGTGGCCACCGGCAGGAAGATCGTGCTGGCGAAGCCGGCGACAAAGGTCAGGAGGAGCAGGGCACGACTGCGCTGGCGACGAAACCACGTGGCCACCACCGTGAAGGCCGGCTCGTAGAGCGTGGTCGCCATCACCACGCCCATGGCCAGCCACAGGAGGTAGAAGGCGGGGAGTGAGTCAGTGCGCGCCCAGGCGAGCAGAAGGAGGGCGCCGCCGATCGACCCGAGCGTCATCAGGAGGCGCGGGCCGTGCCGATCGACCCAGCGGCCGACCGGCACCGCGGCCAGTCCCGAGACGAGGAGCGCCAGCGAGTAAGCGCCGGTGAGCGCGGCCGTCGACCAGCCGAGCTCGCTGCTGCATGGGCACGAGGAACGCGGCAAAGGCGTAATAGAGGATGCCCCAGGAGATGGTCTCGGTGGTGGCGAGCGTGCCCACCACCACCCAGCCGTAATAGAGCCTCCGCCCCGCGTTCGCGACGATCGCTCGCGCACTCATCGGATTAGGAACAGCATCCGCCGCTGGCCACGGCCACGGGGATCACCTCGGGAACGGCGGGACCACAGCACGATCCTCCTTGGGCGGCCGGTTCCACGACCGGCGCTGACCCGCAACATGCCGGCTCTGCACTCACCACGCCACGCTCGGCCAGGATGCCCGACGAGCAGACGCCTGTCTCCGGGAGCACCAGTTGCACGTCCCGAGCCGCCTCCCAATCGCCGGCGATCGCCGCGGCGATGGAGCGGACCTGTTCGTAGCCGGTCAGCATCAGGAAGGTCGGCGCGCGACCGTAGCTCTTCATGCCCACGACATAGGCGCCGGACTCAGGATGCCGCAGCTCCGCCTCCCCATGCGGCGGGACCGAGCCGCAGCTATGCACATTGGGGTCAATGAGCGGGGCGAGCGCCTTCGGACTCTCCACCGCGGGATCCAGATCGAGGCGCAGCTCGGCCAGAAGTGAGAGATCAGGGCGGAACCCGGTGGTGGCGATGATCTCATCGAACGGCCCGATCACCTGCATCGTCGCCGGCGACCAGGATTCCCTCGGCCGTTTCGGTCAGGCGCCCGACCTTGAAGCCGCTGACGAGGCGCAGGCGCTGCGTTTCCAGCAGCCGCTGCACGCGCTCGCCCAACGCGCCGCGGGCCGGGAGGGCGTCGTTGATGCCACCCCCGAAGAGGTTCTGCAGGCGATTGCCGGGACGGCGAATGGCCCAGGTGATCGCCGTGCCGGGCGCCGCCTCCGCGAGGTCGACCAGGTCAAGGAGCGCATTGAAGGCGGAGTGGCCGCTGCCGACGACGAGGACACGCCGACCGGCGTAGCGATCGCGATGGGCGCCAAGGACATCGGGGATGCCGTAGAAGATGCGGTCGGCCAGTTGCCGCTCGCCGATGGCCGGCACGCCGGCGGCGCCCAAGGGGATTGGGCATGGTGGTCGTGCCGGAGGCGTCGATCACCGCCTTGGCGAGCACGCGCTCTTGGGTCCCGTCGAGACCCTGCACGGTGAGGGCGAACGGCGCATCCTCCCGGCCGTCGGTCTTCATCTTGTCGAAGCCATCCCGCGTCACCTGGACGACACGGGCATTGAGTCGCAGCCGTGGTCGCATGGCCGGGAGTGCCGCGAGCGGGGCCAGATAGCCCTCGACCAACTCGCGGCCGGTGGGATAGACGTCGGGATCCGGCGCAACCCAGTCGCCGGCTGCGGTCAACAGCTCGCGCGCGGCGGCATCGACCATGTACCGCCACGGCGAGAAGAGGCGGACGTGGCCCCAAGCCAAGACATTGGCGCCGGCGACGGGACCGGCCTCGAAGATGATGGGCTCCTCGCCCTGCGCGAGCAGATGCGCGGCGGCGGCCAGGCCGACAGGACCCGCACCGATGACGGCGACGGGGAACGGGGAATCGAAGTCGAAGGCAACAGCCATGACCAATCCTTTCTCGTTTACAGCCAGATCGCATAATCCATCGAACAGTGACGATGTTCGATGGAGGAGCGCCGGAAAATGGTGCTCCGGTTAGAAAGACGGCGGTCGGCCGGAAAAGACGCAACCGCCTGGCGGCTGGTTACGGTTTCCGGGCACGCACGAAGGCGCTGATCAGGCGGCCGCCGGAGGCCTCGAAGCGGCCGTAGGCCGAGAGATCCCACTCCGCCGGCGCTGCCGCAACAGTCGCCGCCGCAGCAGGACGCGCCGCTACCCGTGCTCTCGGCGAGTTCCTTCGGGTCATAGACGCGCGTCACCTCGAGCGTGACGTCGCCGAACCCGGCGTCGGCCAGGAGCTGCCGGTATTCGCCCTCCTCGAGGGCGCCGGCGACGCAGCCGACCCAGGCCTCCATGTCGGCACGGAGATCGTCCGGCACCTCGCCCTGGGCGACCACGTCGGAAACAGCGAAGCGGCCGCCCGGCTTGAGCACCCGGTACGCCTCGCGCAGCACTTGTCCCTTATCGGCGGCCAGATTGATCACGCAGTTGGAGATGACCACGTCGACCGAGGCATCCGGGAGCGGGATCTCCTCGATGTGCCCCTTGAGGAACTGCACGTTCTCCGCGCCGGCCGCGGCCTTGTTCTGGTCGGCCAGGGCGAGCATCTCATCGGTCATATCGAGCCCGTAGGCGAAGCCGGTGGGACCGACGCGCTGGGCGGAGAGCAGGACGTCGATGCCGCCGCCGCTGCCGAGATCGAGCACTGTCTCGCCCGGCTTCAGCTCGGCCAGAGCCGTCGGGTTGCCGCAGCCGAGTGAGGCCTGCAACGCCTGGAGGGGAATCGGCCGCCGCTTCGTCACCGGAGTAGAGATTGCCGGTGATCGGATCGGCGGTGGCTGTCCCGCCACAGCAGGAACTCGCCGTCGTGGCGACGCGCTGCGCTTGCGCGGCGTACTTGGCACGCACGGTCTCACGCAATTCCTCGGGTGCGATCGTTGTCGGGGTTTCGGGCATGGCAGGTTTCCTCCTTCCGCATTGATTATCGACGATATTCGATGCAAGCGACGCGAGCGACTGGGCTGGGACGGCCTCCTTTCCCGGGATTAGCTGTTGAGGATGCGGCGGGCGGCCTCGGGAAACTCTTCGAGGCAGGCCCGGTTGACGCGGTAGTGCATGAACGTGCCGCGCCGCTCGGCAACGACGAAGCGCACGTCACGCAAGACCTTCAAGTGGTGCGAGATCGTCGGCTGGCCGAGGGGGAAGTGATCGGTGATGTCGCAGACGCAGACCGGCTCGTCGCTCGTCGCGAGGAGATTGAGAATGCGAATGCGGGTCGGGTCGGCGAGCGCCTTGAACCAGGCGGCGTAGGTCTCGGCGTCCGGCTCCGTCACCGTGGGCGTGCCGGGCGGGGTGCAGCAGGGCTGATCGAGGATGGTGATGGTCGGTCGTTCGAGGGTCGCGGACACCGAAACACTCCTTCGTTGGTAGCCAGCATATCCTCCATAATCGAATTCTGTCAATGGATTGATCGAAGATCCCCGATACGTGTTCGAGCGATCAGCGACACGCTGGTGTGGCTCCGCTAGCGTGCAGCTCTGCGGTGCCCGTTCCATCAGCACCTCCTGACAGATCGGCAAACGAGCGCCGGGTCGGGGAGGGTGCCGTCGAGCCGGTCCCACCACATGTCGGTAATGTCGGGGCGGTATTTCTCAGGGATGCCGTGGCGGTGGGCCATCGTCTGTAAACCCAGATGCATCAGCTCGCGGCCGTAGGGGAGGTGATGGAGCACATTGGCGACGTCGACGTGCCGCTCGTGCGTGAAGTTCGGCAGCTTCCCGGCGAGAAAGCGTGTCGATGACGTTGCGGTATTGCCGTTCCACCCGCAGCGACTCGATCGTGCGCTTCATCTTGCCGCGGGCGGTGAAGCTCGGGGTGGGTGGTGTCTTGGTCTCGCTCAGGATGCGCCTCCGGTTTCGATGTCAGTGGCGAACTGATCGGGTAACCCCTCGGCGGCGCGGATCGCCGCGGCCATGCTCGCGACGTCGTAGGGCACGCGCCGGATCTCGACCTGGACCGGCTGTCCTGGCTCCACGGTCAGGAGCGCCCAGGCCGCGCGAGGATCGCCGTCCTTCGGCTTGCCGACGCTGCCGTCATTGACGAAGAGAACGCCCTCGATCTCGCGCACCCACGGCTTATGGGTGTGTCCGAAGACGAGCACGTCCGCCTCCGCACCCTGCGCGATGCGTGCCAGGGAGCGCGGATCGCGATCTTCAAAGAGGTACTCGTTCATCCGCCGCGGCGAGCCGTGCACGAGGCGGAAGCGCTTCCCCTCGGCCTCGAAGCGGATCTCCGGCAGCAGCGTGCGCAAGTACGCCTTGTTCTCCTCAGTGGTTTCCGCTCGGTCCAGAAGAGCGATTGCTGCCCGCGCGCTTCCTCCTCCTTGTCCTTATAGGCGCAGCCGCAGTCGTCCCGATCGAAACCCGACGCCGTCGTCGTAGTTGCCCATGATGGTGGGGATGCCGCGCTCGCGGATGAGGGCGATCGTTTCGTTCGGCCTGGCGCCGTAGCCGACGAGATCGCCGAGGTTATAGACCGCATCCGGCGCCTCGGCGTCGATCGCGGCCAGGACCGCTTCGGTGGCGGCGCTATTGCCGTGCAGTCGGAGAAGATGGCGATCCGGGTCGTCACCGCTGCGCTCCTACCACTCATCACAGTCGCAGGTGCCGGCGCGGATACAGGCGCGTACGCGCCGCAAGGCGAGGAGCGGCACAAACGTCGTGATGTGGCTCCCGCGCAGGCTCTCGACCGCCTCGCGCACGCAGTAATCGAGCACGAGGGGAGGCAGCCGGCCGTCCCGGCACTCCTCCTGCGCCTCGCGCGTGACGAGGGCGACGACGCTCTCCTGATCGTTGGGAACGGATGCGAAATACGTGTTCACCGCTGGTCTCCCTCTCCGGACGTCGTGACCGCCGGGTCCCCGGTCCGGATCCAGTTGTAGAGGAGGACGCCGGCAACGGCGCCAAGTGCCGGTCCGGCGACGTAGAGCCATTGATCCTGCCAGGTTCCTGAGACGATGGCCGGGGCCAGGGAGCGCGCCGGGTTCATGCTGGCACCGGAGATCGGCCCGGCAAAGAGCGCTTCCAGCCCGATCGTGCCGCCGATGGCGATCGCCGCAGCTTGGCCCACGGCGCGGGTATCGGTGGCGACCGAGGTGATGACCACCATCAGGATCAGGGTGAGGACGATCTCGAGACCCAACGATTGGCTGGCCGACCCTAGCGGCAGGGTCGCGCCGAGATGCGCGACATCGCCGAAGAGCGCGCGATGCACCAGGCTGGCGGTGATGCCGCCGGCGAGCTGGGCAGCCCAGTACTGCGGCACGAGCGGCCAGGGGAAGTGGCGTCCCGCGGCAAAGGCCAGTGTCACTGCGGGGTTGAAGTGCGCGCCGGAGACGTGGCCGAAGGCGTAGATCATGACCATGATGATCAGACCAAAGGTGAGCCCGATGCCGACGTGGCTCACTCCACCGTCCGTCAGACTATTGATGATGACGGCGCCCGTCCCGGCAAAGACGAGCCCGAAGGTGCCGACAAACTCCGCTGCAAGCCGGTGCAAAGCGGTGATGTTCCTCCTCAATGCCCAGAGATCGACGTCAGCCGAGATCCCAATCGAGCATCTGCGCGGGGAGCATGGCGCCATCTTCGGCCGCAGGGAGGTCTTCGGGGATGACCAGGAGGCCGTTCGCTTTTGCCAGCGTACTCAGCACGCCCGAGCCCTGGCCGCCGGCGACGCGCGCAACGTATCCCTCGGCCGTTGCGGCAACGGCGACCCGGACGTAGTGCCGGCGACCGCCCCGGTTCTCGACACGGCCTGACAGTCGTACCTGAACGGTAGGGATCTCGAGACAGCGATCACCGATCATCTTGCGGATCGCTGGGCGCGCGAACTGCTCGAAGGCGACTGCTGCGGCGACGGGATTGCCGGGAAGTCCCAGCACCGGGGTTCGGCCCAGGCAGCCGAAGGCGAGCGGCTTGCCTGGTTTGATGCGCACTTCCCAGAGGTCGATCCGTCCCTCGGTTTGCAGCACCTGCTTGACCAGATCGTAGTCGCCGACTGAGACCCCGCCCGTCGTGAGCAGCAGATCAAGGCCTTCCGCCTGCGCCAGGCGGCCGCGCAGATCGTCCTCGGTGTCCCGCGCCGTTCCCAGCGGTACCACCTCGCCACCACAACGGGTCACCAAGGCGGCAAGCATCGGCGCGTTGCTATTGCGGATTTGGCCTGGCCCGAGTGGCTCACCGGCATCGACGATCTCGTCGCCCGTCGCCAACACCCCGACTCGCGGCCGGCGGTGGACGGTGGCTTGCGTGCGATTGAGGGTGGCCAGGACGCCGATTTCCGCGGGACGCACCTGCGTTCCGGCCGTAAGGACCATGTCGCCGGCGGCAACGTCCTCTCCGATCGGCCGGACATTCTCACCAGGGCGCGCGGACGTCATGATCGCCACGGTATCGCCCGGTCCGTGCCGCACCGCTCCCGTTCCCTCGTCGGTCTCCTCAAAGCGCACGACCGCATCCGCACCGGCTGGCACCGGGGCTCCGGTCATGATGCGGACGGCCGTTCCTGGCGTCACGACGCTGGCACACTGGTAGCCGGCCGCGGCCTCGGCGATCACGCGCAACCGCACCGGTTGCCCGGCACTGGCGCCATGGGTCTCCTCCGCGCGCACCGCAAACCCATCCATCGCCGCGTTGGGAAAGGCCGGCACACTCTCGCCGGCGATGACATCGACTGCGAGGACGGATCCCAGGGCATCGGTGAGGGGGACGCGGACAATTGGCAGTGGTGCAAAGGCCGCCAGGATGCGCGCTCGCGCGTCATCAACATCGATCATCCGGGTCAGTGGCTGTGGCGCGGCCTGGCGCCGAGGCTCAAGGAGCTGCACGGCCTTGGAGACCTCTTTCTGTCAGGAGCGTGGTCGTCCCCCGAGCGAAGAAGGGTGCTGGGCCTGAGGCTTCATCAGTGCTCAGGCCCAGCGTCGTGCCCTAGGTCGTCTTGGGCGCGATATTGCGCGGCAGGAAGCTAATCCGCTGCGCCAGGTCGGTCGCGCCGATGCGGGCAATCGTCGCCCGGGCCAGCTTGAACGGCGTCACCGGGTTTACCGGGTGCATGAAGCGCGGCGCCACGTTATTGCACCACTGGTCGGGGTAGGCGAAGTTCGTCCAGAGCACACCCCGCGGCACGAT
This sequence comes from uncultured Chloroflexia bacterium, assembly GCA_963762985.1. GTDB lineage: Bacteria > Chloroflexota > Chloroflexia > Thermomicrobiales > UBA6265 > JACCXM01. Next base: position 131,234 of record CAVXMK010000010.1, on the reverse strand, counting down.
GTCCGAGACGTAGGCGGCCGCGGTCAGCGAGCCGGTGTCGAAGCCGTCGTCGGTCTGCCGCGCGATGCGGTCGCTGGAGAGGCTGATCAGGTCGCCGCTGGCGATGCCGAGCGGCTCGGCGTCCTCGGGGTTGATCTCGACGATGTTGCTCGGCCAGCGACCGAAGACCTCCGGCTTGCGCAGGTCGGTATACATCGTCTGCCAGATTTCCTCGATGCGACCGTTGGTCAGCCAGAACTCGCCGTTGGCGGTGTCCGGTTTCAGGTGCTCCCAGATCGCTTCAGCGGTGTCCCAGCCGACGGTGAGGAACATCGCCTTGCCGCTGACGGTGTCGAACTCGCCGTTGCCGTGGATGCGCGGCGTGCCGATGACGTTGCCCTCGGCGTCCAGCCGCGCCGGCAGCTGCACGCCGTTGGTGCCCAGCTCGCGCATGATGTCGTAGGCGGTCTTGCCCTGCAGCTCGGCGGCAATCACCACCGCTTGGTGCGAGGTGTGGTTGGCCGACTCGTCCTGCAGCTCATCGCCCAGCGCGGCCACGTCGTAGTCCGAAGGCAGCCCCGCCGCGGCGACGAAGATCTCGTTCTCGTCGGCCCAGTCGTAGCCGGAGAAGCCCATCTTCTTGGCGACCTCGGCGATCACCCACCAGTCGGGTTTCGCCTCGCCCGGGGGATCCATGAAGCGGTCGGATAGGCGCAGCCGCCGCTCGCCGTTCCAGCGGTTGCCGGGCATTTCGCCCCAGCCCGCCGCCGGCAAGGAGAGGTCGGCGCTGCGGGTGGTGAGGTTCGGGAAGATGTCCTGGGCGAAGAGGAGCATGCCGTCGTTGTCGATGCGCTCGATGAAGTTGGCGATGATCTCGTCGATGTCGATCGTCTGCGGCCCAGGCGTCGCCGCCTGCTTGGCCAGGATCGTTTCCCGTGACCATTGCGCCGAGTTGGTCATCCCCAGCGGGTTGGCCCCGATGACGTGGTAGATCTTGACCTCGCCGTCGGCCATGTGCTGGTCGATGTAGTTGGGGATTTTCTCCCCCTCGAACGTGTCGGTGGCCAGATCGAGCGGGTAGTCGGCGCCGCCGGCGTACCCTTCCTGGTGCCCGCCGGCGCGGGTGATGCCGCGCCCCGGCTGGCCGACCGAGCCGGTCAGGAGCGCCAAATTGCCAAGCGAGCCGATCGTCTCGTAGTTGATGCTCCAGGTGGCGCCCTTCTCGAAGGTGAGCAGCGTCTTGCGCGGCGTGCCGTCGTCGTTTGGCATCGCCATCAGCTCGGTCGCGCGCTCGATCTTCTCGGCCGGCACCCCGGTGATGCGCGCCGCGTTTTCCAGCGTGTAGGCGTCCATCCCCTCGATGTAGCTCTTGTAGTCGTCGAACGTGGCCGCCCACTTCTTCCGCCGCCACGCCTCTTCCTGAGCGATCTCATCGGCACTGGCAGTGTTGCCGCTGATGAAGTCCTGGTCCTCCCAGCCGCGGTCGAGGATGTGGCGGGCGATGGCGCCGGCGAGCACGACGTCGGTGCCAGGGACGAGTTGGAGGTGGACGCCGCCGACGTTGGTCCTCCGCGTAGGCCGCGGTGAAGGTCCGCCGCGGGTCGACGGCCACGATCGGGGCCTGACCGGGCACGATGTGCTCCTGGAAGTAGATGTCCTGGCACTCGTACAGGTTGGCGCCCCAGGCGACGACCGTCTGGGTCTCCAGGCCGTCCTCGTAGGCCGTGCCCCAGGTCTCGAGGCCGATGTCGGAGAGGGCCGTCGTCTCGCCGCCCATCGAGGCGCGGTTGTGGATGGCGCCGTTTGGGGTGCCGATGTCGCCGAAATAGAACTTCGTGATGGGGTAGGTGTTCTCGTAGTACTGGTAGGCGTAAAAGCGGATGGCCATCGCCGGCCCGCCATACGTCTCCTTGGCGTGGCCGATGGTGGCGGCCATGATCTCGATCGCCGCGTCCCAGGAGATCGGCTGCTGCGCGCCGGCGATCTTCACCATCGGGAACTGCAGTCGGTCGTAGGTCGGGCCGTAGGGCGACCAGATGCCCTGCGCATTGGAACCGCCGCGCGGGGAATGGTTGCCCTTGTTCACCACGCACTCGCGGTCGGGCACGATGGCCACGTTGTAATCGTTGCCGTCGGCGCGGCGGATGACGTTGTACATCGACGGCGCAATCCACTGCCCGGAAAGTGGTCCGACTGGATAGTCGGCGCCGAGCGCGTTCCCGGCCGCATCGGGCGTCCCGTTCGGACCGGAGGTGGGCCAGACGTAGCTCTTGTAGCCGCAGCCGACGATGCAGTATTGGCACGACATCGTCTTGACTTCGGCGTCGGCCGGCGGCAGGGGGATGAAGGTTCGGTTTGCCATGGCTAGCTCGCCTCCCGCGCGAAGAGATTGGCCGGGTAGCCGTAAATCAGCCCGAACATGCCGACGGCGCGGATGTCGCCGTTGTCCTCGACGGCCAGCGCCACCTGCGGCAGGTGGTCGGAGGCCTTGCCCATCACGTTCATGCCGCTCTTGGAAAGGTCGAAGGTCGAAAAGTGGAGCGGGCAGGGGCCGAGGATGCCGTACTCGTGGTTGTAGACGTTGTCCAGCGGCGCGCCCATGTGCGAGCAGGCGGTGGAGAAGGCGACGATGTCGGTGTCCGGTCCGATGCCTTCCTCCGCCTGCCGGTCGATCTTGACCAGCATGTTCTTCTGGCCGGGCTGGGGGTACTCGAAGAAGACCGGCTCGCCCGATTTGATGTCGGCGAGGTTGGCGATGACCACGTCGGGGTATTCCGGGAAGGCGAATTGGACCTTCTCGGCCTGGTTCGCTGCGGCAACGCCGAGCGGGCGCGGCCCGACCGCGCCGACGACCACCGCGCCGCCGCTGAGCACGATGCCGGTCGCGAGTCCGGAGAGCTTCAGGAACGATCGCCGATCGACGGTCTGTGCCTCGGCCATGCTGGCCACTCCTCCCGTCGACGCCGCGCCGAGGCCCCGGACCAATTGGGGAGAACACGGCGTCATCGCCGGTCCCGGGCACGCAGCCGCGGCCCGGGATCTCGCCGCTGACTGATGGCGTCACGCGGAGACCGGCCGTCTCGGACGGGCGTTCTCTCGTGCCGTTCCGGCGAGCATATGCATCCTACGTGCATATAAGTCGATGCGTCAATATATTCAGCGGTTGACTAGCGACATGATGGTGGTCGTCGCGGGTCTGGAGGGGATCGAGGCGCTTCGAACGGGGACGTGACCGCGTTAGTTCTCGGGCCAATCCGCGCCGTTCGGCTCGCTGGCGCCGAGGGCGACGCTGGGGAGCCGGGTATCGCAGCTGTCGCTCGCACCGTAGGCGGCCTCCGGCGGAGAACTCGGTGACGAGGTGGTGGTGGATGAGGGGGGCGACGAGGGAGCGCCAGGCGTCGGGGTCGATCGAGTAGTAGATCCATTGCGCCTTGCGCCGCGTGCGCACCAGGCCGGCTTGTCGCAGGCGGCGCAGGTGGTAGGAGACCAGGGGCTGGGTGAGCCCGACCTGCTCGATGAGCTCGCAGACGCACGACTCGCGCCGGAAAAGGATCCGCAGAATCCGCAGCCGGCTCCCGTCGGCCAGGAACTTGAGCGTCTCCACGGCGGCGGCGGTCTCGTCGATGACGGAGATCGTCGTCATCGGCATGCAGTGGATCCTCAATCTAGCGTGCACGGCCGCTCCTGCAGCCAGCCTATTAGATACTACGCCAAAACGATCCAAGACGACGGCCAAGGGCGGGCGGCAAACCGGTCGCTCTGGCTTCGGCTCACCTGTGCCTTGGCCTCCGCCCCAATCGGCAGTCAACGGTGGACGGCTGAGAGCCGCCCTGGAGCCCGCGGAAGAGCCAGGGGGCCCCCACAGGGGCAAGCCGCCGGCCCCAGCCCGTCGCGGCCAGGAAGCGCTTCAGATTCTGCCCGGCCGCGATCAACAACCCTTGGATGCTGGCGTTCATGAGTCCTCGGAGGCGGAGTTGGCATAAGCCGTGCCACGCCTTGGCTTCGGCGAACAACGGCTCGACCCAGACCTGCCGCTTGTGGATGGCCTTCTTGTACGGCTCGGTGGTGTGGTGGCCCCGGACCTTCGCGAGATAGTCGGCATAGAGCGAGCGATGGACGATGCGGCCGCGGTCGCTGCCCATGCACCCGCTCCGGGTCGTACTCCCGCCGCAGCCGCCACGGGCGCGGCGACCCAACGCGTCGTACGGCGCCGCCGCGTGCCCCAGCAGCCCTTCGGGCCATGGCGCCATGCGCGGGACAGGCGTGTGCCGGCTACCGCACACGTCCGCCTAGTCTGGCGTCACCCGCGATCGCGGCCCGGACGCCCCGACTTGCCGACAACCGCGCCGCATCCCGCCTCGTGAACCGTGCTGGCGAAACGGTCTCCTCACGTCCGCCCGCGATACTGGGTACACCCCCTGCAAGAACACCAACCACCAACCCACGAAACCGAATAACTAACCACCTACCGACACACCCACGCACCCAGTAACTCCACTCGCCCTGCTCGCTCCGCTCCGTGTTGGTATGTGGCTCCCGTCCCGTGCATCTGTTTCGTCGCGGCCCTGCTGCTTTCCTAACCCCGGTGCCCACCCGAGTCGCCTATGCCCAGCCCGCCGCGCCCCGCGATCGCGCACGTGGCCCCGACGGGTGACGGGTTTCCGGCCGGCCACCGCTTCCTGGGACGGGGAGTGGATCGGTCCGTATGGCACACGGGCGATGGAGAGGGCAGGGGTGTGTCGGCTGCGGCGGATGTCCGCGCAACTGTTTCGATTCGCTTGGCCCGGTCGCGCCGGGCAGGGTCTGGGTGCCGATGGCGCGGATGTGGCGCCCAGCCTTTGCGTGCCAGAGGAGACCCGGGACCGCGTTGGCCCACCGGACCACGAGCCTCTCGCGTGAGGGCGATGCGGGCGACGGGCGCGGGCGCTTTCGACCATCGACCGGCCATGGTGTGCCCATGGCGTGAACGCCGGCGGAGGGTACCGCCCCACACCACCCACTCTCCAACCATGCAGCCAATAATCTATGATCCACCGGCCAGGAACACACCACTTACTGAACCGCTTTTCTGTTATCACGCTCGTGTCCCCTGCTGCCCTGCCTCTGCTCTGTCCGTTGTCGTAGCGTTGCTGTCCCTCGTCATGTTCCGCGAGGCGCGCGTTGCTCAGCGTTCCTGGTCTCTTTCGGCGCCGGCTCCCGCGGCGAGTTCCCCGGCGTCATTCCCCAAGAACGAATCCGCTAGCGCCAAGACATCGCCGGGCCGCGTTCCCTGGGCCATCCGCAGCACTTGCCGCAACGACGTGAATGACGCCGCGCGTGCATTAGCGTGGTGGATAGCGCAGGGTGGCGTGGACAGCAGGCTGCGTGATATCATGAACGTGCACAGTGGTCGTACATCCTAGAAGGGAGAGTAGTAGTGCCACAGTTCGAAGTGTTCAAGGGGCGTGATTCTCGCGCCGGAACGGAGCCGTTGGTGACGATGCAGCGCGGTGGAATTTACTCGCTGAATCAAGCCGCCCATGAGGCATTGGGCCGACCCGAGTTCGTAGAGCTGCTGTTCGACCGGAACGATCGGGTGATGGGCTTTCGGAATGTACCCCGTGGTGTTACACACGCGTATAAAGTGCGCGGGCAGGCGAACTCGTCAAGTTTCTTGGTAACCGGCCGGGCGTTCAATCAGTATTTCGGGATTACCGTGGATAAGGCACGTCGCTATCCCGTGACGATGATTGACGATGTCATGGCTGTCGACCTGAAGAGTGGAGAGTCTGTGCAGCGGCAATCTCGCATGAAGGCTGGTGGAGCGTGATTGACGAGGTAGCTTCGCCGCACTGCATCACAGCACCAACGAAGTCGCCTCGTTTGACCATCCGCGGATCGACTGCTCGAGCCGAGATTGCGGCGCATGTCTCCGGTGTTGGGCTCTTGGCAACCGGCCCGTTCGTGAAAGTACGGTGTGGCAGTTGCGATCGCCGTCTGCTCGATGTACATGTCGGCTACGTGCTGATCGACGGATTGGAGTCGATCCCCGATGGTTTGCTGGTAATCGAGCGTAAATGCCCGGTGTGCCGGAGTCTGAATGATGGCCGCGTGACCAGCGAAGACGGCCGACGTCACACTGGACCAGGTGCGCTGGCCGGTCCTTGGCGCTGTGAGTGTGGGCAGCCTTTGGGACACGTGGAGGAGATTCGGGGCCGCGTTGGCGTCTGGTGCCGCTGCAAACAGAGGACCCGAGTCGTCGCTGCGGAAGCAATTGCTTCAATAAATTTCCACGTGTTCAGCTGATCTTTCGCGCTCGATCAGCGAGCTACTGCCCCGCCCCTGCGCCTCTGAGCGCCCCCATGTGCCGATGAGCAACCCCTCTGCGCCGCTGAGCGCGCCCCTGGCCACCGAGCCGCTTCCCAGCCCCTTGAGGCAACCTCCAGCCATGAGCTGACGGCGGCGCCTGCGAGCGCCTGGATCGGGCTCCGCCCGAACCCATTCAGGGGACGCTCATGAATTCATCCGTATCATCGACATTCTCCGATTCGGAGAGGTCTGCACCCGAAGACGGCCCGCATACCTGCCCCTCGCGCCACCTTCAACTCAACACCTCAACCAAGGGGTCACTCTTGCGGCTTCTCGGCGTCCTGGTCGAGATCGCAAGACACAGTAACGGGGGCGCAAGCGTTGACGGAGGTGCAGCGTGACGACCGTGCGCGTTGCCGCTCGACGAGAGTTGAGCCGCGGTCGGCGGCCCATCCCGATCCCGGTGGCACACAAACAGCCGAATATCAAAGGCTGGCAACACCTTTTTCTCACGACAGACGACCTCGAGGCGAAGTTCGGAGAGATCTCGAATCTCGGAATACTCAACGGTGCCCCGTCGGGAAATCAGGTCGACGTCGATCTTGATTGCATTGAGGCTCTCTTACTAGCCGATCAGCTTCTGCCGGCGACTGACGCCGTCTTTGGTCGGCAGAGTAAATGCCGAAGTCATCGGCTCTACATTTGCAACCCTCTCCCGTCGACCATTCAGTTCCGGGACACCGATGGCAGCATGCTCCTTGAGCTGCGCTCTACGGGCACACAAACGCTGTTCCCGCCGTCGCTCCATCCAAGTGGTGAAGCGATCAATTGGGATTGCGATGGGTCTGCAACTCAAATTGAAGGCGACCTTCTCACCGCTGCAGTCGCGACGACGGCTGCCGCATGCATCCTGGCGCGTCATTGGCCCGACGAGGGAGCTCGACAGGATGCGGCGCTCGCCCTGACCGGCGGGTTGCACCGGCTCGGTTGGCTTGAAGATGACGTGGCTGCATTTGTCACGTCAGTAGCGCAAGCCGCTGGCGACGAGGAGCCATCTAGCCGCGCGACTGCCGCCGGATACAGTCGACGGCGCTTAGTTGAAGGTGGTCCCGCAACTGGGTGGCCGCGACTTGCTTCGTTCCTCGGTGATGACGTCGTCGTGCGAGCGAAAGCATGGCTTGGCGCTCCGGGCTGTGAGAATAGTGATCCTACTGAAGTACCATGGGAGCCTCCCGTTGAACTCGTGGCCGGACCGCGGCCGCCGTTTCCCACCGACATCTTTCCCGACTGGCTTCAGGCCTATGTCGAGGCGGTAGCCGTCGCTACGCAGACGCCACGAGCCTTGGCTGGGATGCTCGTGCTCTCTTGCCTGGCAACTGCTTGTGCCAAGAAATTCGTCGTTCACCTCAACGCGGATTGGCATGAACCGATCAACATATTCACCGTGACGGCCATGCCGCCTGCCGAGCGCAAGAGCGCCGTCTTCACCGAGGTGACTCGTCCCATAGTCGAGTTCGAAGCGACGGAGGTAGCTCGGCTCGCCCCGCAGATTGCGGAAGCGCAGGGGCGTCACAAGATCGCCGAACAGGTCCTCGGCAGGGCGCAGAAGGACGCCGCGCTCGCGAACGCGAGCGAGAGGGCCGCGCTGGTGGCCCGAGCGGACGAACTGGCACGCGAACTAGCGATGGTGGATACCCCTGTTGCGCCGCGACTCATCGCGGACGACTGCACGCCTGAGCGGCTCTCTTCGATGCTGGCTGAGCAAGGTGGGCGGATAGCTATCATGGCTCCTGAAGGCGATGTCTTCGACCTCATGTCGGGCCGCTACGGTACGAACGGCGCACCGAATTTCGGTGTCTATCTTAAAGGGCATGCCGGTGATGACCTGCGCGTCGATCGAGTCGGCCGCCGAGGCGAATACGTACACGCACCAGCGATAACCGTAGGTCTTGCTGTTCAACCAGAGGTCGTGCATGGATTCACAACGCGGTCGGGGTTTCGGGGACGCGGGCTTCTCGGGCGATTTCTCTATGCCATCCCTGAGAGCCTGCTTGGCCGCCGTGACATCGACCCTCCTGTTGTTCCAGTGCACGCTCGCAACAGGTACCACCAGAATTTGACCGCGCTGCTGCTCATGCGCCCATCTACCGACCAAAAGGAAGAGGGGGTACCTGAACCCCACAGACTCGTATTGACCGTAGCGGCGAGGAGAAACTTCCGAAGCTTTCAGGCAGAGCTAGAACCTCGGCTCGGGGATTTGAGGGACCTGGAGCATTTGCGGGACTGGGCTGGAAAGTTGGCCGGCGCTGTGGCGCGCATTGCCGGCTTGCTTCACCTGGCCGAATACGCCGATCTGAAGACGCCGTGGGACGAATCGATCTCCGACACAACGGTCGCCGCGGCGATCCGTCTGGCGCAGGACTTCCTAATCCCGCACGCGTTTGTTGCCTTCGCCCAGATGGGCGTGGATCCTGCGGACGCTGACGCGAGATATGTGCTGCGAGTCCTGGTCGACCGTGAGTGCGACACGTTCACCAAGCGTGATCTCTTCCAGCTAGTCAAGGGTCGCTTCAAGGCAATGGGCCCGTTCGAGCGCGCCCTCGCGGTCTTGGAGGAGCATAGCTACATTCGCCCTCAACCTGAGATCGACCGGCCGGGACCTGGACGCAAGCCAAGCCCGAAGTTCGATGTCAACCCACTTTGGAGGGCAGAACGCATTCGCATGGAGCGCCATCCCTGGGCCGAAGAATGCATCGAGTCGGCATCCGGCAGTCGTGCACCAGAGTCGCCTCAGATTGCTCACAATGCTCAGAATGCCTCCGATTGGCACGGTGAGCTTTATTGTGAGGATTCTGAGCATTCTGAGGCGTCCACGGTACACCGGGAGATCATGGAATGGGCGATTCCATGGTGACGATCCTGACCGAGGCGCGCGCGGCCGGGCTCGACATCCGCATCGAGCCCGGGCGTCTCGTCGTCCGCGGACCCCGGATGCTGGAGGACATCGCGCAGCGGCTGCTGGCCCGGAAGCACGAAGTGCTGGCGCTGCTGGGAGAGGAAGACGCCGATGTAGCGTGGCGCGTTGCCGCAATGCGTCCCCAGGTCCCTATTCGCGGGCCGATTCCGCTGTTAGTCGCTCGCAATACGCGGCCCGTGGTGGGTCACTGCATCACCTGCGGCGACCGATTCTCGCTGGCCGGGACGTTCCGCTGCTCTCCATGCACCCGCGCCGCTTGGCTGGTACTGCATGAGATTCGTGAAGGCGTCGATGCGTACCCTGTTGAGTAAAGCCGCGGAGGAAGTTGCCCCGACCCCACTTCGCTGGAGGCATAGCTCTTCTAGCGATAATATACTGAATACGGTATAATCCTTGAGTTGAGGAGAGGAAGCGATGGGGATCGGTCGCCGTCTCAAGGAAGCCCGAACCAGCAGCGGGACGACGCAGGCAGATCTTGCGCGGCGGACGGGCGTGGGACTTCGCACGATCCGCCAGATCGAGCAGACCGACTTTGAGCCCCGTCTTGCCACCGCTCGGAAGTTAGCTGCCGCCTTGGACATTCGCGTCGAGTGGCTGGTGTTCGGGCTCGATCCCCTGAGCGAATTGAATGGAGGTGACCAAGAATGACCACGACGATCGCCAACCGTGTCGTCCGTGCTGCGCTCTATGAACGTGTCTCCACCGAAGAGCAAGTGGAGGGGTATTCGCTCGATGCCCAGGACCGCGCCGGTCGCCTGTATTGCGAAGCGCACGGCTGGGCAATCGCGACGATCTATCGGGACGAAGGCACCAGCGCCCGCACCGACGATATTGCCAAGCGGCCGGCTTTTCAGCGCATGTTGGCCGACGCCGAGGGTGGGCTGCTCGACGCGGTCGTCGTGCACAAGCTCGATCGCTTCGCCCGCAACCTGCGCGTCACGCTGGAGACGTTGGAACGCTTGGAACGCAGCAACGTCGGTTTCGTCTCGATCTCGGAGCAGATGGACTTCACTACCCCCATCGGCAAGGTCATCCTGGCCACCTTGGCGGCGTTCGCCCAGTACTACTCAGACAATCTGAGCACCGAGACGAAGAAGGGGAAGGCGGAGCGAAAAGCCCAGGGGCTCTACAACGGGCTGCTGCCATTCGGGCTGAAGAAAAATCCCGACGGCATCCCGGTGCCCGATCCCGAGTCCTATCCGGGGTTGCTCCTCGCGTACCGGCTGGCCGCCGCCGGCAAGAGCGACCGCGAAGTCGCTGAAGCGCTCAACGCGGCTGGTTATCGCACGAGCGGCAATCGGGGTCGCAACCCGTTCACCAAAGACACCGTCTGCCCCATGCTGCAAAACCGGTTCTACCTCGGCGAACTGCCCGATGGTGCTGGAGGAACGCTTCCCGCACGCCATCAGCCCGTGCTCGACGTTGAGCTGTTCGACCGGGCGCAGCAGGCTCGCGCAGTCAACCGCCGCGCCCCGGGTCCGAAGAGCGTGCCACCCGGCAAGCGAACCCATTCGCTGTCCGGGCTCGGAACATGTGCCTCGTGCGGAAGCCGGCTGCACGTCACGACCGACCGCCACGGTAAAGCAAGGGTGTATTGTTACGCCTCGCGGCAGGGTAAGCGCTGCGGCCAGCGGTCGGTGCAGCTCGACATCATCGAAGCCCAACTTGCCGCCCTGCTCGGGACATTCCACTTGCCGGACGAGACGGTCGCCGAGGTGGTTCGGCTGTACGAGCGCGCCAACGATCAGCGGGACGACTCTGAGCGGCGGCGGCGCGAGATCACGGCACGCATCGAGCGCATCGCCGAGATGTACAAATGGGGCGACCTCACCCGGGAGGCGTATCGTACGGAGCGGGAACGCCTCGAAGGGGATTTGGCGACGCTCCGGGTGGCCACGAGCCAAGCGAATGTGCTCGTACAGGCTGCAGCACTCTTGAAGGATCTGCCGGCGGCGTGGGGCGCTGCCAGTTCAGAGCAGCGCAACGCGCTTGCGCGCCTCGTTTTTGAGTCGATTGAGATCGAACACGACCGCGTGCGGGCGGTCGTGCCGCAGCCCGACTTCGCACCGTTCTTCGTGAAGCGGGCGATCGAGGGAGGGTTGCTCGAGGACAACAACAACGGCGCCGCGGAGGCGACGCCGTCAAGTGAGGTTATGAACGGGCGGAAGCGACGGGGATCGATGTCGTCACCGCGTCATGACCATGCAGGCACAGAACCGATCGACATCGCCGTCGTACCGCCTCGCCGCGTGAGCGGTCGCTCCAAGCGTACGTCGTACCACGCCCCGCGTCGGCGAAGGCTCTCATCCGAGCAAGCAGCGGCCATCCGTAGCGAAGCCGGCAACCGCACGCTCCGTGAGTTGGCCGCCGCATTCGGGGTCAGCCACGAGACGATTCGGACGGTGCTACGCCAGGAACGCCCGGCATTAGTCGAGCCGCCCTGACCGAGACCCGTGAGCATCGCCCTATGGGTGGTCTCCGTCAACGACGCAGAAGCCAAGCCCACCGGGTCTTGCTGGACGCAACCTGACGCAGCAACGACCCGATAGGCGAGGGGCGCGGGACGGACGGGAGGCAAGCTCTCACTCCCGTCACACTGTCCTTCCGCCGTGTGCTATGCGGGTTTGATGTTCTGGTTGACGCGGAAGAGATTGGTGGGGTCGTACTTGGCCTTGATCTGGCGCAGCCGATCGTAGTGCTCACCGTAGGACGCGCGCACCCGGTCCTGCCCCTCATCGGCCGCATCCATCATCATGTTGACGTAGGCGCCCCCCGCCGAATAGGGATGCAACTCGCGCCAGTACTCACGCGTCCACTCGATCATGTGCGAGTTGTCGGCGGGATCGAGACTGACCCCGACCATGACCATGCCCCACTTGGCATCACGGTAGGTCCAGGCCGTCGCTTCTTTGGGCACCCGGCCGGCGACGCCATCGATGGGGTAGAGGTGCATCGTCGACTTCCCGGTCGGCAACGTCTCTCCGTACTTGACGTGGATGGCGACCGCGCGATGGTCGTCTACTGCCGGATCCGCAGTCGGTAGAGCCCCTCGGCGGCGATCTCGTCCGCCCGCCCGACCAACTCGTCGAGGTCGTCAGCGAGTTCGAGGTAGCAGCCAGAAAGGCAATCCGCCTTGCCGCTGGCCAACTCCAGACAGAGCCTAGCGGCCAACTCCGGCGGCACGGCACGCGCGGCGTACATCTCCTTGAAATGGCCGGTCCACTTCTGCCCGGCGGGCGACTCCCAGGTCAGGCGCGCCAACGGCGAATCGACCGACCCGGGCCTGATGGCGAAGACGGAGAGACCGTATTCCCGGCAGTCCGCCGCCAGATGCTCGGTCAAGCGGGTGACCGCCGTTTTGGACACCGGGTAGGCCGAAAAGTTCGCGATCGGCTCGAGCACCGAGCCGCTGGAGACGTTGATGATCCGGCCGCGGCGGCGGGCGACCATGCCCCGCAGCACGGCCCGCGCACAGAGCATGACGCCGCGCAGGTTGACTTCGCAGGCGCTCCACCACTCGTCAGGATCGACCTCCCACAACGGTCCAATCGCGCCGAGCCGTCCGGCGTTGTTGACGAGCAAGTCGACCGGTCCAAGCTCGCGCTCGACCTGCGCCACCATCCGCTCGACGGCCGTTCCGTCGGTCACGTCGGCCCGGATACCCAGCACCTGCCCACCGGCCGCCTCGATGCGGGAGACGGTCCCCGCCAGCAGCTCGGCGGACAGGTCGGCCACCGCGACCAGGGCGCCGGCCCGCGCGAATGCCTCACCGATGGCGCGGCCGATGACGCCGCCGCCGCCGGTCACGATCACGACCTGACCGGCCACCGGCTCCGGCTCGCCCCGTGTCGGTGTGTTCATGGCCTTGGCTCCCTTCCGTTATAGTCCTCGGGTCGAACGCACGCAGCATGGTCCGCGGCGAGGCTGCGCGCATCGACCGAATGGCGGATATCGCGGCGTGTCCTGAGGGGGAGGCACTACGTAAGGCACCTACGGCCGAGCGTCCACGGTGGTACGCAGCGACGTCGCGCCGGTTCAGCCCAGCAGTCCGTGCTTCGTCGCGTAGACCGCCGCCTCGGCCCGGTTGCCAACGTCGAGCTTATCCAGGATGTGCTGGACGTGGGTCTGGGCGGTGCGGGGGGTGATGAAGAGCGCCTCGGCGATCTCGGGGTTCGAGCGTCCCGCGGCGATTAAGCGCAAGACGCCGACCTCGCGTGGCGTCAGCCCGTGTCCCTCGCCCAAGGGCGGCGTATCGCCGAGGAGGGCGTCGGCGGTCAAGCCGGGCGAGGTCGTGCTTGCCTCCGCGACGGCGTCCGCCAGCGGCAAAACGCGGCCCGCGGCCCAGGCGGCGGCGAATGCGTCCGCGCCCAGGCCGGCGCGAACGCCGGCGACGGCCCGGTCGTACCGGGTGTGGTGACGCGGCACCGGCGCGCCGATCGCCTCGCGGAGCGCCTCAGCCGCGCCCCAGAGGCGGGCGGCGCGCGCATACTGCCTCGTCGCCGCGGCAACACTGGCCAGCCCACGGAGGCCGCCGGCGATGGTTCCCTTGTCCCCTTGTTCGTAGCGGAGGACGAGACTCTCGGCGTAGAGCGCGGTCGCGCGCGGGAAGTCGCCCTGCCGGCGGGCGGTTTTCGCCAGATTGGTTAGCACGACGCCGATGCCGTACGTATTGCCGGTGGCGCGGAAGATGTCGTGCGCCTCTTCGAACCGGACCGTGGCCCGCTCGACGTCACCGCGCTCGTAGTCGAGATGGCCGAGGTAGCTCAGCGTGAAGCCGATCCACGTCGTGATGCCATGCGCCCGAAAATGCCTCAGCGCTTCGGCAAAATGAACTTCCGCCTGCTCGAAGTGACCTTCGTCCTCCGCCGTCCATCCGAGCGTCAGGAGCGAGGTGCCCTCACCGAAGACATGACAAACCTGGCGGGACAGGCTGAGCCCCTCCGCAGCCAACTCGCGCGCCCGTTGGTGGTCGCCCTGCATCCAGGCGAACATGCCGGTATTCGTGAGCGTCGATGCGTGCCCCGACGTCGGCGACGCATCGCCCAGCACCAGGGCGCGTTCGCCCCAGGCCCGTGCCTCGCTGAAGTATCCCCGGGGAAACCAGAACCAACCCAGCTTTTCGATGAGATTCTGGGCTGTTGCCGCGTCGCCTCGCTCGATCGCCCAGGCCAGGACCGCGCGCAGGTTGTCGTGCTCGGTCTCCAGCCGTTCGACCCACCGCCCTTGCATCGCGGTGAAGAACGCCTCCTCGACGCCTTCCAGCTGACTCCGGCACCAGCCGGCCAGCCGCTGCATCGTCGCATCGGATTCTCCGGCCGCCGCCAGTTGCTCCACCCCGTATTCCCGGATCGTCTCAAGCATCCGAAACCGCGTCCCCACGTCCGGCCGCATTACCTGCTGCATCAAACTCTTGTCGACAAGCGAGGCGATGCCGTCGAGCACGGCGGCGTCAGGCATCAGGGGCATGACCGCGTGCCCCTGAGTCCCATCGCCTAACGCCTGCGGTCCGCCGACAGCTTCCGCGGCCTGCAGGGAGAAGCCTCCGGCGAAGACGGAAAGGCACCGGAACAAGGCTTGGTCCTCGGGGGCGAGGAGGTCGTAGCTCCAGGCGATGGCATCGCGCATCGTTTGGAGGCGGGCGGGTTGATCACGCGCGCCACCAGTGAGCATCGGAAGGGAGCGACGACCATGGGCCCGCAGGCGCTCCAAGAGCGCCCAGGGCGAGAGCGTGCGCAGCCAGGGCGCCGCCAATTCGATCGCCAGCGGCAGGCCGTCCAGACGGGCGCAGATCTCGGCCACCGTCGCGGCATTCGCTTCGTTCAGGGTAAAGGGGGGGGTGGCAGCCTGGGCGCGCGCGGTGAAGAGCGCAACCGCCTCGCTGCCGGCAATGTCAGCCAGAGCCTGGTGCCGGGACTGCGGAAGCGGCAGCGGCGGCACCGGACAATCCTGCTCGCCCGTCACCCGGAGGACGGTGCGGCTGGTCACGAGCGCCTTCACGCGCGGGCACGCGCGCAGGAGGTCGGTGACGTAAGGCGCGCCTTCGACGACCTGTTCGAAATTGTCCAGTACCAGGAGCAGCTGTTTCGCCCGCAGCGCGGCGGCGAGTTGCTCCAGCGGCGGCCGGTCGGCGAGTTCGCGCAGGTCCAGGGCGTGCGCAATGGCCGAGACGACGAGGTCGGGGTCGCGGACCGCCGCGAGGGAGACGAAGACCGCGCCATCGGCGAAGTCGCCCACCGATGCGGCAGCCACTTCGATCGCCAGGCGCGTCTTCCCCACCCCACCGGGACCGGTTAGCGTCAGCAAGCGGATATCGTGTCGTTGCAGCAAGTCGCAAACGGTCACGGCTTCTCGCTCGCGCCCGATCAGCGGCGTGAGGGGGACCGGTAGCCTGATGACGGACTCGCCGGTCCGAGCGCTAGCCACGATGCGCACGCTCCTGCCTGTCCGATGATCCGTGCCCTTAGTCTGTGCCGCTTTTGTAGAGAACGCAACCTACGCCAGGATCGCCGCGCCTGCAGAGTCGAGGCGGGCTGCTTGAAGGTTCGGATACAAACCTCACCATGACATGGGGGTGGGCAGGATCGGCGTAAGATGGGGTTTGACAGGGAGACACCGGGCGCTCGGCCAAGCACCATTTCTTCGTTGGGGCCCAACTACCGCGGCGAGGACGTCTCTGCGAGCGCGTCGGTCACTCGTCGTCAGTGTTGCCGTAAAAGTAGAGTCGCTGCCCCGCAAGGGTCGCCTTCATCCAGGCAGCGACGTCGTCCGCGCTCATCGTTGCCCAGGACGGCGGCCGCTCCACCTGGTCGCGCCCAATCCGTCGCCCCAGCTCGACCAGGGAGACGCCAACGGCCGTGCGCTCGGCGTCGTAGTCGGAGAGCAGATCGGCCCAGACCTCATGCTCGCGTCCGAGACGTTCGAGGCACAGCGCGTCCTGCAGCGCCTTGGTGGCGCCGCTGCCGGTGTGCGGACGACTAACCGTACCGGCGTCGCCGATCACCAGCACGCAATCCTTGACGTACGAGTCGACAAGTCGGTCGTAGATCGGTTGGATCGATACCTCGTCGAGAGAACTCTCCCGAACCACGGCCTGGAAGTCGGCTGGGAACGCGGTCGTGAGCAGTTGGTCGAGATGGCGATAGAGATCGGCGGAGACCTCACCAGGCGGGATGGAAGTCGCCTCGGTGAAATCCATCCCGGATGGTGGCGGCGTGAAGACCAACCAGTTCACCCGACGGTGACCGGAATCGCTGCAACCGTCGAAGCTAGGGACCGCGTAGATGATTGAGTTCCCACTGTCGAAACAAACGGTGAACCAGGTGCGCTCCTCATCAACCCGGTCGATGACCGCTCGCTGAACGAGCCGCTCTTCGGGATAATTGCCACGCCACGCGACGTAGCCCGCGTAGTCCGGCCAGGTCTGCGCCGACAGGTGCGAACGGACCAGCGAGCGGTAGCCATCGGCGCCGACGAGCACGTCGAACGTCCGCGACGACCCGTCGGCGAACGTCGCCGTCACGCCGTTGGCGTCCGCGCGAAACGCCGCGAGGGGCATGCCATCGTGGTACCGGTCGTCGGCAACCCCGGCCCGAAGCGACCGCCAGAGGACGCCCCAGTTGTTCGCAACAACCGGTGCGGGCTGCCGCCACAGCGTGCGTCCGGACGGCGTGCCGTCGACAACAATCCACGACCGGGTGGTCAGATCGTAACTGGGATATCCCTTGGGCAGGTACCCCCCGCCGATGAGCTCGTCCCTGAGGGAGAAGGGCACCATGATGCCAGCCCCTCGATCCCGCAGCGCGCCGCTCGACCGCTCGAAAACATGGACATCACAGCCGAGTCGACCGAGCGCGACCGCGGCCGCGCACCCGGCGATGCTTCCCCCGACGATCCCGACCGTGCTCCCGCGAATCCGCGCCAACTGTCCCCTCGTGCCGAGTTGGGTACCAAACCGCGTGACCCGGCGCCTTGGACCAGCTGCGGCGGCATCATACGGGATGGCGCGCCGCGCCGCGCCTCCGACCACCGATGTGCCCACATGCGCACCCAAGTCGTGGCAAGACGTGGCCTCGGAAATGACCCGGTTTCAGACTATGGCGACGGCGACACCATGTTGGAACTTCGTGACTGCCACGCGGCGCGTACCGCATCGGAGAGGTCGCGACGGGCGATGGCGCCGGCTTCGTCGCGCCGCACCCCGTTGCTCAGGAACGCCATCGTCACGTGCAGCTCCGCATCCCCCCAGCAGAGGGAGGAGGCGAACCCGCCATGCCAGAAGGTGCGCACCGTACTCGTCGCCCCAGGCCAGTGCCGTCGCGGATCAGCCAGGCCACCCAGCTCGAAGCCCAGTCCGCGCCGGACCGGGACATCGAAGGTGCGATCGATCTCACCGTCGACCTCGATCGCCAGCATGCGTTCGACCGTCTCCGGACGCAAGATGCGAACGCCGTCGAGGGCGCCACCGGCCGCAATGGCCGCGTAGAAGCGGGCCATGTCGCGGGCGGTCGAGACGCCGCTGGCAGCCGGGATCACCATGCGGTGCAGCGGCAGATCGTGCATGGCGCGCAGACTGTTGCGTCCCCAATCGTCGGTCCCGTCCGTGGCGTGGAGCCTGGCAACGCGATGATCGAGATCGATCGGGAGGTCAAGGTAGGTATCGGCCAAGCCAAGCGGACCCGTGATCTCCGCGCGCAGGTAGTCGGGGTAGCTGCGGCCGTCGAGCCGGCGCACCACCTCGGCGATCACCCAGTGCTGGGTCAGCATGTGGTAGGCGCTGACCAGGCCGGGTTCGTGATTCAGTGGCATGGCGGCGACCGCCGCGGTGGCCTACCTCCCAATCCCCCCAGCGCTCCCGCGGCAAGTCCCGCGGGGTAGTCGGGAATCCACCACGGTGGGAGAGGAGATGGCGGACCAGGACCCGGTCCTTGCCCTGCTGGGCGAACGCCGACCAGACCGTCGCGACCGGCTGGTCGAGGTCCACGTGTCCTCGCTCGATCTGTTGCCAGAGCGCGACGGCGGCGAAGGGTTTGCTGCCGGAGAAGATGGGAAAGAGCGTGTCCGGGCCAACCGGTTCCCCGCGCTGGGTGTCGGCGTACCCGCCGGTGAGATCGAGCACGAGCCGGCCGTGCCGGTAGACGGCCAGCGCTGCCCCGGGAACGAGCCGTAACGGGCTCAGTTGCTCCCTGAAGCGGCACGCGACGTCAGCCAGCGCGTCGGTGATCCGGGCTGACCTCGTGGGGATGGTGTCGATGGTGGCGACCATTGGCAACTCCTCTCAGACGAGGACTGGAACAGCTGTCGCGGTGCGCTCACGTTCGACCAGAAGACGGCGCAGGATCTTGCCCGAGGCCGATTTGGGAATCTGGTCGACGAACGCCAAACGTCGGATCTTCTTGTAGGGAGCGACGTTGTCGGCAACGTAGGCCATCAGCTCAGCGGCAGTGGCCTCACCGTGGAGCACCACGAACGCCTTGGGCACTTCCCCAGCCTCCTCGTCGGGGCTGGGAATCACGGCCACATTGGCGACCGCTGGGTGAGCGAGGAGCACCGCTTCCAGTTCGGCCGGCGCAACCTGAAAGCCCTTGTACTTGATCAGCTCTTTGAGCCGGTCGACCACGGTGAGCCAGCCATCCTCGTCGGCAACGCCGAGATCGCCGGTGTGCAGCCAGCCCTCATCATCGATCGTGTGCGCGGTTTCCTCAGGCTGGTTGAGGTAGCCCTTCATCACCAGCGGACCGCGCAGGCAAACCTCGCCGCGCTGGCCTGGAGGGAGGGCGACGCCAGTGATGTCGGCAATCTTGTACTCGGTGCCGGGCAGGGGTGGACCGGCCGACCCGTGCCGATCCTCGTCGGCGATGGGCACCGCGTGGGTCCCGCCGCTGCCCTCGGTCAGCCCATAGATCTGTTTCACGCGGCAACCGAGGCGCTCCCGGCAGGCGCGTGTCACGACATCGCCCAGCGGCGCGGAGCCCCAGAGGATGAGTCCGAGCCGCGAGAGGTCGTACTCGGCCACGATCGGGTTCCGGCTGAGCTCGAGGACGACCGGCGGCGGGATCGAGACGCGCGTTGCCCGGAATTCCTGAAGCACTCCCAGGAACGTTTGCAGATCGAAGCGAGGCAGGAGGACGAGGGTGGCGCCGGCATGGAGCGCCGAGTTCAAATGACTGAGGCCGGCGATATGGAAAAAGGGAGAGACGCCGACGACCGTGTCCTCTTCCGGCGCCGGGAGCAGCGGGAGGCGAGTCAGCAGGGAAGCAACGAGGTTGCGGTGAGTCAACATCACCCCTTTTGAGAGACCCGTCGTGCCGCTCGAATAGGGGAGAGCCACCACATCTTCGGCCGGATTGATGGCGGCTGACGGGAGTGGATCGTTGTACTGGAGAAGCGTTCGGAATGGTGCCGCGCCTTCGGCCTCGCCGAGGACGAAGACCTCCTCGACCCGCGTCCCGGCCACCGCCTCCCGCACCGTGGCAAGCCGCTCCGGCACGGTGAGGACGAAGCGCGCACCGGAGTCGGCGAGTTGGCGGTGCATCTCGGCGGCGGTGTAGAGCGGATTGAGCGTCGTCGTCGCCCCGCCGAGCAAGGCGACCCCGTAGAAGGCAAAGGCGAACTCCGGCACGTTCGGGCAGACCGTGGCGAAGACGTCGCCCTTGCGGAACCCGCGCCGCGCCAATCCTGCGGCGACGCCCCGCACGCCCTCGGCCAACTCGCCGTAGGTCAGCATCCGACCGCTCGCGCCATCGATCAGCGCCGGCTTGTTCGCCAGTCGCTCGGCATGCCGCAAGATGAAGGTTGTCAGCGGAACGTCCGGGATCGCGACATCGGGGTAGGGGCTTCGGAAGATCATGGCGGCCTCCGTCGCTGCTGGTTGGTGGTATCTGCCGACCGTCTGGGTTGGTCGAAATCGACCCTGCCCCATGGTGCACCCGCGCAGCCTGTCATTCATCGGTTGATCGACTGATTTTCCGCGCGGAAGGATCGGAGAGCTCTCTACGTAGTGGGTGCCATCGCCTACGTATTCACGGTGGTCACACTAGTGGCGTATCAAGAGACGCGCTGGGGCGGAGCTCGATCAGACCGTGCTCCACGGCGAAGGCAGCAGCAGCGGCGCGGGTGGAGACATCGAGCTTGTCGAGGATGTTCTGGACGTGGGTACCCGCCGTCCGCTCGCTGATGTACAGCCGCTCGCCGATCCCCCGGTTCGAACATCCCTCGCACACTAACCCCAATACCTCCGCCTCACGCGGAGTCAGCCCGTGCCGTGCCGCTGGCGTTGAGAGCGTGCCAATCGCATCGGCGCTCAACTCTTCAGGTGCTACCGCCAGCGCCTCGGCGACCGCCTCTGCCAGTGGCAGCGCCCGCCCCGCCGCCCACGCGACGGCGAACGCTGCCTCGCCCAGGCCAGCACGGACTGCGGCGATGGCCTGTTCGGACCGGACATGGTGCCGGGGCATGGGGGCGCCGATCGCCTCCCGCGCTGCCTCGGCCGCTCCATAGAGGCGAGCGGCGCGCACGTGCTGGCGCGCCACCGCCGCGACGCTCGCGAGCCCGCGCAGGCAGCCGGCGATGTGCCGCTTTTCTCCTTGCGCCCAGCGCAGGGCGAGACTTTCCCGGTAGAGTCCAGCCGCGCCCGAATAGTCGCCCTGTGCTCGCGCCACCTTCGCCAGGTTTAGGAGCGCCAGAGCCATACCATAGTCATGGTGCAACGTCCGGAATTGGCCGAGCGCCTCCGCAAAACGCTCCGCCGCTCGCGTCATCTGGTCCCGCTCGTAGGCGATGACGCCGAGCGCATTGAGCACGTACCCGACCCAACCCAGGTGCCCGATCACGCGGAACCGGGCAAGCGCCTCTTCTTGCAGCGCCTCGGCTGTATCGTACCGATCCTCGTCCTTGGCGATGAGCCCAAGCACGTGGAGCGAGGTGGTGGCAGCCCGCTCCGTACGCGCTATGGCCGAGTGCGCGATCGCCTCCTCACACAGCTCCTTCGCCCGCGCGTAATCACCTTGCCCCCACGCCAGCAACGCCACGAGGCGCAACGCATTGACCCATTCGGGCGTCGGGTTGCCATCGGTGAGTGCTAATGCCCGCTCGCCCCACGCCCGTCCTTCGCGCAGCCGCCCGCGCACATACCAGAACCAAGCCAAATTGGCGGCGAGATCCTGGGCGGTTGCCGCGTCTCCCTGTACGAGCGCCCAATCCAGGACCGCTCGCAGATTGTCGAGCTCCGTCTCACATCGCTCCAGCCAGTCGAGTGAGGAAGAATCAAAAATCAGCTCGTTCCCTTGGGACGCTAGCGCCAGCGCCCAAGCCGCGAGTCGCCTCATGACTCCAGCGGCTTCGCCGCTGGCTGCCAGTTGCTCTACGCCGAACTCACGAACTGTCTCCAGCATCCGGTAGCGGGGCACGCCGTCAGGCGCGTCCGAGCGCGTGAGGAGGCTGGCCTCGACCAGGGAGAGGATGCCAACCAGGAAGTCGACTCCAAATTCGGCGGACGACTCGGTCACCTCCTCCGCCGCATCGAGGGTGAAGCCCCCGGCAAAGACGGCCAGCCGCCGGAACAGCACCCGCTCCGTGGGAGGGAGCAGGTCGTAGCTCCAGGCGATCGCGTCCCGCATGGTTCGGAGCCGTGCGGGCTGATCACGTGCCCCGCCGGTGAGCAGCGACAGCCGGCTGCTCAGGCGGGCAATCAGGGCGTCGGGCGGCAGCACCCGCACCCAGGCCGCCGCCAGCTCGATCGCCAGCGGCAGCCCATCGAGGCGCGTGCAGATCTCGACCACAGCCGGTGCGTTCTCCTCGGTCAGGGTAAAGCCGGGCAGAGCCGCTTGCGCCCGCGCCACGAACAGCGCCACCGCGGCGTTTCGGGCCAGTTCGTCGAGCGGCAAGAGACGGTTGGGTTCTGATTTGTCGGGCAGCGAGAGCGGCAGGACCGGGAAGTTGTGCTCGCCGGTGACACGCAGCACGTTGCGGCTAGTGACAAGCACTTTGAGCTCAGGGCAGCCACCGAGTAGGGCCGTGATACGAGGAGCGGCCTCGACGACCTGCTCAATGTTGTCGATGACCAGGAGCAGTCGCTGCCGCCGCAAAACCGCGGTCAATTGCTCGGGCAGTGACCGGTCGCCAAGCTCGGGGAGGTCCAGCGCCTGGGCGATCGTCGGCAGAACGAGCTCGGGATCGCGAATCGGGGCGAGCGAGACGACGATCACCCCATCGTGGAAGCGGTCTTGTACCTCGGCGGCGATGTGCTGGGCAAGGCGGGTCTTGCCAACCCCACCAGGTCCGGTCAGGGTAATCAGCCGAACATCGTCCTGCTGCAGGAACGCGCGGACGGCGGCCACTTCCGTCTCTCGACCGACGAGTGGCGTGAGCGGAACGGGCAGCGCGGGAATCTGGTCCCGGGGCTGAGTCGTAGTCACGATGCGCGTGCCCCTACGTTGTTACCGATGCAGGTGTCGATCTTTGAGAACGCTACACGGAGCCGCACTGATGCACAAGCAGGATTTGAAGGATTCCTGGATGTGTCTCAGAAACGAGCACATCTGCAAAACCTTGGGCGGCCGCTTTCTTGTACAGCATTGCGCAGGAACGGTTGTTACGAAAGTCGTCTCACAATCAGCGTCTCCGTACTTGCACGAGAAGAGCATGCATCGAAAGGACATGAGGAACTGGACGCACGGAACTTAGAGGGCATTGAACCCCAGGGAAGGCAGACTCTATGACGGCAGCATTGCCGCCGGAGGCGACAAAGCTTCGAGCCAGGGGATAACAGTGCCCCCGCTCCCCTTTTAAGTAGGCAACCGTGCAACCGCACGTGACGATGCGGTCCTTGTTGGGCAAGTCCCAAGGGATAGAGGAAGCTCTTCATCATAAACGCGGTGGCGGAAGCGACGGGCGTCGGTTCGGCACCTTCAGAACCGGCTGGGAGGGCGGCGTCGGGTGCCGGTCCCGGACCTTCGGGCGCAACCGTTGGTCGCTCCACGGCGGCGATCGCCGGCTAGCGCAGCAGAACCACCTCAGTATCGCATCCGCGCTCGCAAACTAACACCCGAGCAGGAGTCGCGGATCCGTGCCCTGGCTGGTGCCAAGAACCTGCGCGTCCTGGCTGCCGAGTTCGGCGTCAGCCACGAAACGGTGCGATCCAACTTGAATCGGGTCGATTGAAATTGAGAGGTGCTAGCGAGAGGCAGTTCCGCCTCCTTTGCCGAACCGTCGACGAAGAATTCCTCACTACCCGATTGCCCGCAACCGTGGAAGGATCTCCTTGGCGTAGAGGCGGAGGAAGCGCTCTTGGTCCGTACCGGGGGCGTGGAAGACGAGGTGGGTGAAGCCGAGGTCGAGATAGGGCATGATCTTCTCGATCTGCTCATCGGGGTCCGAGGAGACAATCCAGCGGCTGGCGGCGCGCTCGACTGGTAGGGCGTCGGCCAACCTCTCCATCTCGAGCGCATCTTCGACGCCGACCTTCTCCTCCGGCGAAAGCGCCAGCGCCGCCCAGTGGCTGGTGTCGGCGAGCGCACGGTCACGATCGGTGTCGAACGAGACCTTCATCTCGATCATCAGCTCGATATCGCCCGGGTTCCGCTCAGCCTTCTCGATGCCTTCCTGCACCGCGGGGAGGAGGGTTTCCGAATAGAGCTCCGACTTTTTTCCACTGGTGCAGATGAAGCCGTCGGCGACGCGACCCGCGTATCGGGCGGCCACTGCCCCGGAGCCGGCCACGTACATCGGCACCGGCTCCTCTGGCTTGTCGTAGATGGTGGCGTTTTCCGTCCGATAGAACTCTCCGTGAAAGGTCACGCGATCCTCGGTCCAGAGTCGGCCCATCACCTCGACCGCTTCTTTGAGCCGGGCGAAACGTTCCTTGAACTCCGGCCATTCCACCCCGATCGAGGGTGTCTCATTAAGCGACTCGCCGGTGCCGACGCCGAGGAAGACGCGACCCGGAGCAAGGCAGGCAAGGGTGCCCATCGCTTGAGCCACGATCGAAGGGTGGTAACGGAAAGTGGGCGTCACCACACTGGTGCCGAGCCTCACCCGCGAAGTACGCTCGCCGAGCGCGGCCAACCATGCGAAGGAGTACGGGGAGTGGCCATCAGTGTGCCGCCACGGTTGAAAATGGTCGCTGACGACGACCGAGTCGAAGCCGACCTCCTCGGCGATCACGCCGAACTCCAATAGCTCACGCGGCCCGAACTGCTCGGCGGACGCCTTGTACCCAAGTGTCAGCATCGTGGCCCTCCCTTGTCTCTGCGCCTGAACTCCGGTTCGGTCTCACTGGCCCAAGGTCCGAGCGGCGCGTGCCGGGGGGACCGGGTCAAACGGGCTGCTTACGCGACGCTAGCAGCGCGAGCAACAACAACACGAGACCAACCGCGTTGATGGAAGCCGCGACGGCCATCACGGTTGGATCGCTCACCCCGTACAGGGAATCAAGCATTGCTTTCGGAATGGTTCCAGCGCTGATTCCGCCAAGAAAGATTGGCATCACCACGTCGTCGAACGAAATGATGAAGGCGAGCACGGCGCCGCCGGCGATGCCCGGGCGCAGCAGGGGCAGGACGATATGCCAGAACGCTTTCACCGGCGACGCGCCAAGCGTGCGGGCCGCCTGCTCCAGGCTCTGGTCCTTGCGGCGGATCGTCGACGTCACTGCCAGCACGACGTACGGAATGGCAACCACCGCCTGCGCGATCGCGACTCCAGCGCGCGTGCCGATCAACCCCATCGTCGCGTAGATCGGGTAGAGGGACATGGCCAACGCCATGTATGGGATCACCAACGGAGTCATGAACAACACGAACACCGCGTCCCGCCAGGTTCGGTGTTTGATCCGGCTGATCCCATACGCGGTGACCGTGCCCACGAGGGTCGCCAGGACGGAGCAGATGAGGCCGACGATCACCGTGTTCACGATGGCGGCCCGCCACCGCGGATCACTGAGATAGCTCTCGTACCATTGCAGCGAGAATCCGTCAGGCGGAAACTTGATGAAGCTCTCTGCGGAGAAGGACGTGCTGGCGGCGATGAAAATGGGTGCTACCAGGTACGCCACAACGGCAAACAAGAAGAGTGCGGCGACGGCGCGCCACATCGGCTGCGAACGACTCATGCCCTAGCTCCACGCACGACGCGCGCCTCAGTCGCGAGCGTACACATCGGTCAGGCCCGTGGCCCGGACGTAGAAGACCGCTCCGATGATGGCCGCGAGGGCCAAGACGCCTGAGAGGGCTGCTCCTAAGCCCCACTCTCCGGCCGTCAAGATCAGGCTCTGGATCTGCATCACAATGGTCGTTTGCGTGGACCCGCCGAGCACGGCCGGGATCACGTAGAACCCCAGTGAATAGATAAAGATCAGTAAGGCGCCGGCGATAATGCCTGGCCGTGTCTGCGGCAAGAACACCTCCCAGAACGCTCGCAGGGGCGATGCCCCCAGCGTCCGCGCGGCCGGGACAAGACGGGGGTTGACGCGCGTCATTGCTCCGAGGAGGAGGAGGGTCATGAAGGGCAACATGACGTGGATCATGCCGACGAGGACGCCGGTCTGGTTGTATAGGAGGTAGACCGGCTGCGTCGAGTCGGTGAGCATTGACCACGCTTGGTTGATCACCCCCCGGTCGCCCAGAACGACGAGCCAAGCAAAGGACCGAGGTACGGTTCCCACGCTATACGCGAACAGGACCGACCCGAGCAAGATCAACCTGACCCGGTGGGACGATCGGTAGATGGCATACGCAAACGGATAGCCGATGAGCAGGCAGCCGACGGTTGTCCAGAACGCAGACACGAGGGTGTTCCATAGCACGCGCGCGTACAGCGGATTGGTCAGTATGGCCTCGTAGTTCTGTAGCCCTGGCAAGGGATCGGTGAGGCTCTTGAAGTAGACGAGCGCGAACGGGACCACGAACAGCGAAAACATGACCACAAATCCGGGTACGAGCCACGCTACGGTCGAAATCTGTGGCCGCACCGGCGCTCCTGTGGCTGCCGTGTCAACGCTCATCTCGGGGTCCTCTTCCTTGTCCGGCCCGACGGTTGGCGCATTGGCCGCAGCGCAGGGGCGTCTGTTCTCCTGGGCGTGAATCCAACATCGGCGACGCTATGCCCGACCCGACTCGACGGCGACGGTGCGACCGGTCATGATCCTGGCATCGACTGTTGATCCCGGCTGGATGCGTCGGTCCAGCTGTCGCTCGCTTCGGGCCATGAGCTCGATTCCGTCGCGGAGAGATCGCAGCACGTACATGGTCGTGGACCCGCTGTAGAGGACCTGCGCAACCTCGCACGGAACGCAAACACCGTGTCCATCGCTGGATTGAGGGGCGTCGACCACAACGCATTCGGGCCTCACCACGATACTGATTGCCTGGCCCGGGCTCGGGGCGCTTGCGAGCCTAATTCGCTCAAGAGGCAACTGCCAGCCGCCGATCGCCGATTCAACTGTTACCGATGCCGCGGCAACTGCTTCGATCCGGCCGTCGAGCAGATTGGCGTCCCCTATGAACGTGGCGATGTAGCGCGACGACGGAAAGTTGTAGAGGTCGAATGGCGAGTCCACGCCCTCGATGCGTCCCTCGTGCATGACCACGATCCGATCCGAGAGGGCAAGGGCCTCGGACTGATCGTGGGTCACGTAGATGACCGTGATGCCCACTCGCCGGTGCAAGGCCTGCAGTTCCGCCTTCATGTGCTCACGCAGGTTCTTATCCAGGGCCGACAATGGCTCGTCAAGCAACAGCAGCTTCGGGTCGAACACGAGGGCGCGTGCCACGGCCACCCGCTGCTGCTGGCCGCCGCTGAGCTGCGTGGGTTTACGTTGCTCCAGCCCGTAGAGGTTGACCAAGTCGATAATGTGCTTGACCCGCTCTTCGATCTCCCGTCGCCCCAGCCCCCGCATGCGGAGCGGGAAGGCAATGTTGTCCCTGACGGACATATGCGGAAAGAGCGCGTAATCCTGGAAGACCATCCCGATGTCGCGCGCTTCGGGCGGAAGGTTCGTCGAACTGCGCTCGTCGATCAGAATTTCACCCGACGTGGGAAGCTCCAGACCCGCGATCATCCGCAAGACCGTGCTCTTGCCGCTCCCCGATTGGCCAAGCACGGACACGAATTCACCGGCGCGGACGTCGAGATTGAAGTCTCGGACCGCGGCGACGTCGCCGAAGCACTTGGCAAGATGACGAATGGAGATTGAAGCGCCGCTCATGAGCTTCTCGACCCCGCGCTCTTTAAGAGTGGTCTCAAGTCAATCGGCGTGACGGTCGGCCAGTGTTCTGTTCTGGTCGGTGCGTTCGCATCACGATCACGACGTCGCCGGAATTACCTCTCGCGTGAATGCAGCCACTTGGGGCGTCAACTCCGACGTCGCATTGCCCGCGAACACCAATGTCAAGTGTCCTACCCCAAGCTTCGCGTACTCGGCAATTGCCCTGGAAATGGTGTCAGGCGTGCCGACCAAGTTCGAACTTGTGAGTTCTTCCGCCGATTTGCCGAACACGCGCTGCAAGTGTGCGCAGAATCGCGATTGCCCCCAGTTGGCCAGGGCCTGATCTTGCGTGTCGGCGATGGAGATGCCGATCATCGGCACAATGCTGGGGCGGGGCCGACCGACCTTCTGCACTTCCGCGTCGATGATCTCCAATCGCGACTCTAGCTTGGCCAGGCCGGGGACGAAGGTGATCCAGCCGTCGGCGTGTTTGGCGGCCCTGCGACTCGCGTCCTCGCTGTCTCCCGTCAGGTATATCGGAAGTGGTTGCTGCACGGGCTTCGGATACAGCTCAACGTCCGCGAACTCGATGTATTTTCCTGTGTAGGAAGCGGAGCGCTCGGTAAGCAGCGGACCCAAAGCCTCGAGTGCCTCATCGAGTAGTTTGCCGCGGTCGGTCCCGCGACGCCGAGGATGGATCGCCTCGAACTCGTCCCTGTTCGCCCCCAGACCGAGACCGCAGATGAGGCGGCCGCCGCTCAATTGATCGACGGTCGACAATTCCTTGGCGAGGAGTACGACATCGCGGAGCGGCATGACGAGGACGTTCGGCAGCAACCGAATCGACGACGTTTTGCCGGCCAACCACGAAAGGACGCTAAGAGGTTCAAAGTACTGAGGTGGAGGCTGGGACTCGTCGCGGGTGCGCCGGCCAGTCGACACGTAGTCCGATGCGGAGACTTCGTAGAATCCGGCTTCCTCAACCAGTTGCACGGTCTCGGCGATCCAACCCAGATCGACAAAGCCGCGAGGGTAGAACGTGCCTTCCGCGCACGTCGGGAGATAGAATCCAAACCTCACCGATCACTCCTATGGCGCCGACCGCCTCGCGGTCCATCCGATCGAGTTCGCGAAAGGAATCGCCGTACTCCGGCTACTCGGGCCTTCGGTCGATACGAGGGAGACCTGTGGGGCGAGAATTCACTTCCCGCCCCAAACGCGGATCTACTGTGCCCGATACTCGTCAACGAGGCCCGGCAACGTGCAGCGCGGGTCTGGACTAAAGCACGCGCCAGCTGTCGTAGCTTTCTTGGATGCGCGCGATGTTCTCGGCGTAGTACTGCGGGTTCAGATGCACCATCTGGTCGATGTTGCCGGCCACGACCATGGCGAGATCTTCCTCGGTAAGGGCGTCGTTGGCTGCCGGGTTCGAGGGCGAGGTCACCCATGCTCCGACAAACCGCCGTTGCGCCTCTGCGTCCAAAAGCATGTTGAGGTACGCGTGCGCGAGTTCCGGATACTCGGTGCCCTTGGCGATCCCGACGGCTGGGCTGAACCAGAAACCCTGATTGTGGATGACGTTGATCGGCTCGCCCGCGAGGTGCTTGCGGACCGAGTCGGTGGACCACGTGAGCACCATACTGATCTCGCCTTGCGAAAGCATCTGGTCGACTTGTGTGCTCTGCTGCGTGTCGTGGAAGACCCGGATGTTCGGCTTCAATTCGTCCAGCTTGGCAAACGCTCGGTCCTCGTCCAGCGGATAGAGATCGGCGGGCTCGACTCCATCGGCCATCAAGGCGGCCTCAAGCACCCCGCCGACCCAGGTGCCTAGCGAGCGTGGTCCCGGAAATTCCTCCACGTTCCAAAAGTCTGCCCAGGAATTGGGCTCCTGGTCGGGGTATTGATCACTGCGATACGCCGCCGTGTACATGGTCATGTACGGTGACACCGAGAAGGGCTGGACGACCTCCTCTATCGCTTGGCTCGCGTTCGGAATCAGGTCGTAATTGAGCTCCTCGAGGAATCCATCAGCGCCGGCACGAACCGGCTCCGAATCGTCATCGAACCACATAAGGTCGAAGCTCTCGGGGTTGTTGTTCTCCATTGCCGTGAGGAACCTGCCGAAGCTGAACGGCGTAACGTCCTGGATAATCGCCCCAGTCTCTTCCTCGAATGGATCGGAGAACGCCACTCGGACGCCCTCCCCGAATGCACCGCTCCAAGTCAGAAAGATTAACTGCTCGCCCTCGGCGGCGACACGGGAACCGAGGGCCGCCGGCATCACGAGACCGGCTCCTGCTGCCGCGGCCCCCTTCAGGAGATCGCGGCGCGAGGCCGAAAGCTGGCTGAGATCGGGGTGCTTCATCATCGTCGTCCTCCTCGCTTCGAAGGCGCGGTAGTTTGGGAAGAGCCTATAGGCCCGACTACTCGCAGAACAGGTGGGAAACGTAGGCGATCCTCGCGTCGTCTGAGCCGGTCATGCTCAGGGTGATGCCGTGCTTCATGAAGATCAAGTCCCCGGGGCCTAACTCATACGCGTCGCTGCCATGGTTAATTTCGACCCGACCGGAGAGAACCCAGATGAACTCCTCGCCGTTCTCGGTCCAGTTCAACGTCCCGCCGTTGAAGTCGAGATATCCGGCGTGGTACTTGCCGATCTCTGGGGTGATCGGGTTGCTGAAGACCATGTTACCCGAGCCGACTTTGACGGACTCGAGCTCGTCAGCCTTCCATAGCCGAATGGCTGGTTTCGCATCCACTACTAAGTCCTTTCTCACGGAGCGATCCACGAGCACCAAAAGTAAAACTTCGCGGTAATCGGCGAAAGTAGGTTGGGGAGGGGCGCGCGTACAGCCTGACGGTCGGCTAGGAGCAGCAATCACCCGAGCCGTCCCAACGTTCACGTATCCGCCCCGTCTTCGGCACGCACCTTGCGCACGATGCGGAGCGCCTCAGCCCCCGCGGGCACTTCGGCGTAGTTTGCGTTCTGGATAAGCGTTTCGCGCAGCTCGTCGCGCGAGCAGTCGTTTCGCAAGGCACCCCGAAAATGGAGCTCGAGGCCTTGCCGATGGTTGGGGACCGCGAGGAGGCAGAAGTTGTTTGGGCTGCGCTGTTGTCGAATGAATCCCACCCGACCCTGGGTTACGCCCCAGCAATTCTCGGTGAGGACCTTCTGGAGGTCCTGATTGAAATCGTCGACGTTGTTCAACGCGCGACCGACATAGTCGTCACCCGCCACTTCCCGTCTCATCCGCATAACGGCTGCAAACAGGTCTTCGGACATTCCGGACTCCTCCAAAAGGTCTGCGAAGCATACACGGCTTGCCTGTTCGGCAATCTTGCCTGTTTCACTTCCCTACGGTGAACATTGTGATGGCCGTGCATGTCCGTGAGCGTGTCAAGACCTTTGTGCGACGCGAGAGCGGACGCGCCCAATTCGGTTCTGAGGCGGCCCTGGCCGAAGGCAGAAATCTACGCCTCCAGTTTTTCATCAGGCAGCCATTTTTCCTTACTCCACGGATCGCCGCGGGCATCTTTGGCGCTCGCTTCATACGACCGATCGCCCACATCCACCGTAAGGCTGGTGGGGAGCCTTCGGTAGTTGTTCTACTCAGAGGAGACTACGTTCGCCTGAACCAAGGGGGCGGGACCGCTGCACATACCCCGGCGACGGGCGTCAAAGAGTAGCCAACTGGAACACTCACAAAATACCAGTGGAAGAATCTTTGTGAGCTTGAATACTGAGATGGACTGTCGAACATGGGACGTTCACGGACTCAGCATGCTGACGACCCTAAAGAACGCGTCCTCGGACTCCCGCGACGCCTCCCCTGGTAAGACGGTGATGACGAGTTCGTCGGCCGGTTCGTCGAGGCGCAGGAGCAAGCCGTCGGCGATGTCACGCTCGTCGCCGCTGATGACCAGTGCGTCAATGAGTTCGTCGGGGATCTGGGTGTCCATGGAGAACCCTGCGGTAGCGAGCATTCGCAGGTAGTAAGGCCGGATCTGGTAATAGGCAAGGAACGCCCGAGCAGACGCGCGCGCCTGCTCCAGATCCGTGGTCGGCGCGACGATGGCATGGGCAATCAATGGGGGTGTCGGACGGCTCGCCCTATCTGCTCCCCGGCGCATCGCCGGCGAGGCAACGTTCTTCAAGTAGCTAGGTGGGCAGAGCCAGCTGATTGCGCCATCCGCCATTTCCCCGGCGAGCTCGAACGCCTTTTCGCCGAGGGCCGAGATAAAAACGGGCGTTCCCGGCGTAGTCAGGAGGTCCGCCTCGCCCTTATAGAACTCACCGGCAAACGAGAACGAACCCTGCTGCAGCGCCGGGCGGACAATCTGAAGATACTCGCGGAGTTGAGACAGAGGGCGATCGAAGGGGATCCCATAAGCGGGAATCATGCTCCGTTGGTGGCTGGGACCGATCCCGAGCCGGATACGGCCGGGCGCCAGATCCTCTAGGGCTAAGACTTGGGTGGCCAATGTCAACGGATGGCGTGTGAAGGCGGGCACGACCGCCGTGCCGAGGTTGACCCGTTCCGTCTGCGTTGCTGCTGCGGCCAGGATCGTGAGGGTGTCGCGGTCGATGGGCGACATTACAGCCCAGAACGTCCCGACACCACCGGCTTCCGCTCGTTCGATGAGATCGAGTGCCTGACGCGCGTGCGTTGGGTGAAAACCTAGTCCAATTCGGTTCGCGATCGTCACAGGTTCTGCTCCGGATGGCTGGCGGGGCCGCGCCAGGCGCGTTTAGCGTTCGTCGCCTTCCCGGGCCAATTTAGTCGCGAAGTCAGCTGCCGACCACAGAATGCCGGAGTTATCCCGGTAAGGTGGACAATAGGACGTTAGGTGACAGCAGGGTTTGTGGCCCACCTCCTCTCGTACGCGGCGGGGGAGAGATACACCAACGCGGAATGCCTGCGGTGGGTGTTATAGAACCCCTCGATGGAATCCAACAGCGCGGGCCGGGCGGCGATGCGCGCGGGGAAGCGGTAACGGGCTCGCAGTTCAATTGCGAGCGTGGCGAGGAAGCTCTCAGCGGTCGCATTGTCGAAGCAATCGCCACGGCTGCCCATTGGAGATGCGGGTCAGGGAGCGGTCGCCGCTGCCCAGGGCGCGTTTCTGTCTACGGGGCATCCCACCTGGTCGCGCTGCTTTCGAGTCGGATGACCGACATTCTGCTGACTAGCATCAGCAAGTGGCCAGCCGGCGTGTTTGCCGATCCGACGACCGTTGAGGGTCGGGCGGCGTGGTATTCGTTCGCTTTCTGGTTGCGGCTCGCGGCGGGAGCGGAGCTAGACGTCGACGCACTGGAGCTCCAGAGTGGCTTCCGGTCGATCGAGAGCGATGGACGGGCGATCGGGCAGGCATTCCTGTCTGATGCGCTCGAGAACGGGGCTGGTTACAGTCGCGCCCTGGCCGAGCCATCCGAGTTTCTGCGACTGCTGGCGCAGGCCGACCCCGGTACGCCTGGCTCGGTCGCCAGCAAGTGGACGGAACGGGAAGTGCACTCGGGGTCGACCGAGCCGCACGGGCTCACATGCGACACCTCGTGCAACCGCTGCCTGAGAGACTTCCACAACCAGGCGTACCACGGCCTGCTCGATTGGCGGCTGGCTCTAGACATGGCTCGCCTGGCGGCAAGTGCCTCGGTCCGCATAGACCTCGACGGCCTGTGGGGCAACGGCCCAAACCCGTGGACCGCGATCGTCAAGGGACCTGGTGCTCCCGTGCCAGCGGCGCTGCAACGCCTCGGCTACGCGTCTCCAATGCCCTTCGGGACCTTGCGCGGTTACGTTCACACTGGCGACAAGAAGAAGATATTGATCGAGCGGCATCCGATGTGGCAGTCGGATCACGAGGAGTGGCTGGCGGCGGAGGCGGAGGCGCGGGCCACCTACCCCGGCTTTAAAATCGACCACGCGAACCCCTTCCGCATCCTCCGGCGCCCAGCCGACTACGTGTAACCCCAGCAGCACAAGAGAAAATTAGCCCGAGGTTCGGCAATCGAAATGGGACGCTGAGAGCGTCGTCGATTCATAATTCGAACTGCGGCTTGGATGCACTTGTACGTGAAATGGACGTCGGGAGGCAAGCTCAACACTTCCTCGCTTCAAAGCGCTTTGCCTCGATTTCTGGCGTGTGTAGCCGATCTAGAAAGGTGCAATGAGAAGAGTTCGTACTCTTGAGGCTCAATAGAGAGTTCTTTATTCGTTCTGAACGCCGGAAAGGTTAGAAAGTTAGATCGCATCTTGGACGACTTGCTCGGTCAGAACCCCCACTTCTCCTTCTGATTGCAAACGGCTTCTCCTGTCCAAGTCCGCCAAGGTCCATTCCTTACGATGCTGCGGGTGCTGCGGGGTGCTCCGCTTAAGAAGTATCTGAACCGCATTGAACTAATAGAACGGGTCTGCCGTCGAGACGTTCTCAGTTGCGGGCTTCCGAATTGGCGATGTTGCGTCTCCGATATGAGCGCGATGGTGCCGCTCGCTCCGCTTTTTGGCACTTGGCTTCCGGGCACCAAGCGCGCTGCCCCTCCCTCGGCGCGAAATTGGGCGTGAACCATTCCCCGCAAGCTGCGCACGGGGCGAGCCCAACGGCCCCGGTGCAGGCCAGTGCGAGCCGAAGCGCCAGAGCGCCAAACAGGCCCGACCCACCAACGACGGGCAAGAGTGGCGATTCCCACTCGTCCTCAAGCCAATTGGGATGCAGGACGATGGCCGGCCGCACCGCTCCCAGCTCAAGCCAGCGGTTGAGCCTCCATCGAAGACCCAGCCTGATCGCCGCGCGTCGCCCGCGGAACGGGTCGGGGGTTGGGCCGTATCCCCGGATGGAGGCGGCGAGAAGGGCGGTCGCGTGCGCCTCCTCGGCGAAGCGGTGCCACGCCTCAATTGGCTCCCGAAACTCCCACTCGTCTTCAACCAGCTCGACGAGCCGTTCGCAGCCGAGCACGACCTCGTCGGCGTCGAGCTCGCGCGTCGGGTTGTGCGAACGCGGCAGGCCGTGCCGGCAGATTTCCAGCAGACCCCACGCACGAGCGTACGCCAGGATCCGGTCGGGCGGGGCGCTGCGGAGCCCGATGAACCGCTCGAGCATCTTCGGGCCGGGTTTCACCCAGCGCTCGCGTCCTCCGTCCGAATGCCACACGAGGTGCATCGACGACCGGTCGAGTTCGACCGTCGTCGGGACCGTCCAGCGTGTCGCGCTGAGCGGCTTGGGTTCGCCGTCGTCCAGCAGGTCGCTGATCGGATCCGGGGCTGCCGCGGCCGATCGGAACAAGGCTGTCATACGAAAATCATATGAGAAATTTTGTGATTGGTCCAGCGCGGTCTAATGTGGTCGACGTGGACACGTCGATGGTGAGCAAAGGCGACGATGATGGGCGAGGGGCGGTTACTGGTCACTCCGGAAGAGGCGGCCGCGGCGCTAGCGGTTTCGCGCGCGAGGGTGTACGCGTGGTTGGCGACCGGAGAGCTGGCGTCCGTCAAGCTCGGCGCGTCGCGCCGGATCGAGGTTTTCGAGCTGCAGCAATTCGTGGATCGGGCCAAGGCGTCCGGCGACCTCGACGACGTTCGAAGAAGCGACCTGCAGCGCGTCGGGCAACCAGCGTGACGGTGCGATGCCCAAGCCGCGAACCAGGGGTGGTTTGGACTTCTCCTGAGCGCAAGGCCGACCCCGTACGCTCCGGAATCGACCACCCCCTGTGGCCCTTGGTAACGACGCTCGCCCGATTGGCTATCCGGGTGAGCCGGGACAGCCAAGAGGAGCGCGCACCGTCAACGGAGGCGGGCAGGATCGAACCGAACCTGGGCGGCCGCGGGCTTGCGCCCAAAGACGCGACTGCGGCGGCTTAGCCTTCGCCGGCGTTTCGATCCGGATCTATCGCGAAGTGGATTGCTAGAATGCCGAGTACAGACGCTCCTCTTTCCCGGATCCTTCCGTTGCTGCAGAACGTCAAGGAAAGCGGCTCGGGCTTTACCGCCCGCTGTCCGGCCCACGACGACGGGAACAACTCCCTCTCCCTCGGGGTTGGCGACGACGGCCGCGCGCTGTTGAAGTGCCACGCCGGCTGCGCGACACAGCGCGTCATCGCTGCGGTCGGGCTGCGGATGGTCGACCTCTTCCCGCCCAGCGCCAAGTCGAAAATCCGGCGCACCGGGGCCGGGCAGGGAAAGGGCGGGGAGGGGGAACCGACCCCGCCGAACAACGCGCCAGCGCCACGACGCGCCGGACTGACCGTGGCGCAGTACGCGGCGGCGAAGAAGCTCGACGCCGACCGACTCCGCGCGTCGGCGCTGTCGGACCGGTCTTACTATGGCACCCCCGCTGTCCGGATAGCCTACGTCGATGAGGCAGGCAACGAGGTTGCCGTGCGCTTCCGACTAGCGCTGGAGAAGAGCGAGGCGGCCGACGACCGCTTCCGGTGGAAGTCGGGCGCGAAGCCCTGCCTCTACGGGCTCAATCGCCTGGCTGTAGCCCGCGAGAGCGGCTACGCCGTCCTGGTCGAGGGCGAATCGGACTGCCATACCCTCTGGCACCACGGCGAGCCGGCGCTCGGCATCCCCGGTGCCACAAACTGGAGGGAGGAGCGCGATGCCGCACATCTCGACGGAATCGGCGTGGTCTACCTCGTCGTGGAGCCCGACAAGGGCGGCGAGGCGGTGATCAAGTGGGTTTCCACGTCCAAGATCCGCGATTGCGTTCGGCTGGTCGACCTAGCGCCGTTCGGCGCCAAGGATCCGTCGGAACTTCACTGCCTCGACCCTGAGCAGTTCCCGGCGCGTTGGTCGCAAGCCCTAGCCGCCGCCCAGCCCGTAACCGTTGTAACGCCGGTAACGGAATCCGGAGGGGACGAAGAGGGCCACGTCTTGCTCGACGACGTCGAATCGTTCTTGGCGCGCTACGTCGTCTACCCCTCCGCGCACGCCCGCACCGCCCACGCGCTCTGGATCGTCCACACCCACCTGATCGACGAGTGGGACTCGTCGCCGCGCCTCGCGTTCCTGTCTCCGGAGCCGGCGTCGGGCAAGACGCGGGCGCTGGAGGTCACCGAACTCCTGGTGCCCGACCCGGTGCTGTCGGTCAACGTGAGCCCGGCCTACCTCTTCCGGAAGGTGGGCGACGCCGCCGGACCGGCCACGATCCTTTACGACGAGATCGACACTGTCTTCGGGCCGAAGGCCGGCGACCACGAGGACGTGCGCGGCTTGATCAACGCCGGCCACCGCAAGGGCGCCACCGCCGGCCGCTGCGTCGTGCGCGGCGTCACGGTCGAAACGGTCGAGTTTCCGGCGTACGCCGCGGTGGCGATGGCCGGGCTCGGCGACCTGCCCGACACCATCCTGTCGCGCTCGGTCGTCATGCGGATGCGGCGCGGGCGCCGGGCGAAGCCGTCGAGCCGTTTCGGCGGCGCGAGGCCAAGGCGATCGGCGACGCGCTCCGGGCCCGGCTGGTGCGCTGGGCCGTCGTGACCGCGCCCCGGGTCGGCAACCCGTGGCCCGAGATGCCGCCGGGCGTCGAGGACCGCGACGCCGACGTCTGGGAGTCGCTGCTCGCCGTCGCCGACGCGGCCGGGGACCAATGGCCGGCACGCTCACGCGCCGCCGCGGTTGCCCTGGTTCAGGAAGCGAAAGAGAGCACTCCGAGCATCAACATCCGGCTCCTCGAGGACCTCCGCACCGTGTTCGGCGACGCGGACCAGCTGCACGCCGATGAGATCGTGAAGGCCCTCTACGAGCTCGAGGAAGCGCCCTGGGCCGAACTGGTCGGGGGCAAAGCCCTCAACACCCGGGGATTGTCGAAGCGCCTGGGCGGGTACGGCATCAAGTCCAAGCCGGTACGCCTTGGCAGTAAGGTCGCGCGCGGGTATACGCGGGCGGACCTCGCGGACGCCTGGGCCCGGTACCTACCACCGTCAAGAAGTCCAACCGAAGGGGACTAAAAGCCCCCTCCGTCCCCCGCAGACTACGTTACTGGAGTTACATCGGTCACAGAAATCTTGACTCGCCCAGCCGATGATGGCGGACCGGTTCCCGAGGCGTCGATTCTGCAATGCGATCGCGTCGGTGCGAGGAGACCCGCTGATCCTTCGCCGTTCGAGCGGATGGCCACGACCACGGTTGCCGGCGAAATGACGGCGATTCTCCGCGGCGAGGAGGACGCGGACCGCCCCAACACCGAGCACGGGTCTCCCGGCTGGCAAGCGCCGATCGGCGACGCAGGCAAGGGAGGCGCTGCCGAGTCCGAATCGATGGCCGACCCGTCGGACGGCACCGCCGATACGCCCCCGAACCGGAACGTACCCGACGGGTGCGGCCAAGCCCACGTCTGCCGTGAATTTGGTCCTTGCGGGACTTACCGGGAGTCGGGCGAATGCTGGAATGCCCTTCGGGCGCGGCGAGCGGCTGAGGCGGCGAAGCGATGAGCGCGGCCGCGGCTCGGGCACCTTTGGCGATGCGGCCGGCAGGCGGCGGGCTCGGGGGCGGTCCGCCTCCTGGCCCGGTACGTCAGGGAACCGGACTTGGTCCTCGGAACCCCGGCCCGCGAGGCACTACCGCACACCTCCTATGGGAGGCGCAATCGATCCTTTGGGAGGCGCAATCGATCCTTAGCCAGGAGAACGTGGGAGGAACGACGTTATGGAGGAGAACCGCCGCGAGCGCCGGGCCCGGGCAACAGTGGAACGGCAGGCCGACGCGCAGTGGGACCGGCCGATGACGATCGAGGGCGCGGACCTCCTGGCTCGGCGCCACGGTTACCGGTTCGCGGGGTTTTTTGATCCTGCGACGGCACCCGGATCGCTGAAGCCGTTGACCGCTTCCGACCTCAAGGTCCTCGGCCAGCGGTTCATGGCCGTGTTCGTCCCGGAGCCGCGCGACGGCCGCGCCACGATTTTCGCCGACGGGCGCACGCGAAACCGGGCCCTCCGCCGCGGGCTGGAGTGGTGCCGGGCGCGGGCAAGGAGGTAAGCGCATGATCATCGAGCTGACGTGCCGCATCTGCGGGAGGCCCCACCTACCGAGCAGCGACGAGATCCGGAAGGGGCCGGATATCTACCGTCGCTGCCCCGCCTGTCGGCTGGTCGAAGGACCGGCGCACGAAGAGATCAAGGAGGGCCAAAATGGACGCTCCAGGTACTAGCCGACATTCCGTGGTGTGCGGCGCGACGACCCGGAGAGGTTCCCCT
Source organism: uncultured Chloroflexia bacterium (assembly GCA_963762985.1). Lineage (GTDB taxonomy): Bacteria > Chloroflexota > Chloroflexia > Thermomicrobiales > UBA6265 > JACCXM01. Next base: position 92,606 of record CAVXMK010000010.1, on the reverse strand, counting down.
TGCCAGTTGCCGCCGATGGCGAACGGCCGCTGCCGGATGCATGGCGGGACGTCCCTGGCCGCCCCGGCCAGCGAGCCCATCAAGCGCGGCGAACCCTCGCGGTCCAATCCTGCGGGGCAGCTGGAGCGGTTTCGGGAGGCCGGCAGCGAACTGTTGGCGCTCCGGGACCGGAACGCGGCGATCGACGCCCGCATCGACGAAGTCTTGGAGCGCGTCGACTCCGATCAGTACTCAAAGCTCTTGAAGGAGTTAGAGACCACTTGGGAACAAGTGGAACGGGTGCCGGAGTTCCGCAACCACATTTGGGACAGTTACCTCCTCTACCACCTCGGTGCCAGCACCTTCGACCAGCCGGGGGTCTGGCTTGCCTTGGAGGACATCCGTGATTTGGTCCAGGAACGGTGGCACCTGGTCGAGGTAGAGCAGAAGCAGCGGGCGGAATTGCAGAAGGCGGTCGCCGTTGGCGACCTGCTCGCCCTGATGGCGCTACTGGTCGACGCCGCGCGCGCCGCCGTCACGGACGACCGGACCGTCGAAAGCGTCGCGGCGAGGCCACTCGGGACGGGTTCGAGATGACGCCCCGGGTCGTGAAGGTCACGACCACCATTCGGGTGGCAAACCGCCCGCTCTTCTCCCGCGGTTTTCTACCGAGCAAAGGTCGTGACCTTCATGACCCGAGCCCTTCCCCGCCGCATTCGACGCGGCCCGTGCCGCGGGCCGGGCGATGAGCGAGGAGGACCGACGATGGACACCCCATCGACGCCCGCAACCCCATGGACGCTCCACCGCCCAGCACCCCACAACCGGCGGGTGGTGGGCACAGGAGGATCCCGTCCGACCCACACAGCCCAAGAGCCGGTCCCAGCCCTCCCGATCGTCCCTCGGGAGGCGATCGCGCCGGTCGCTCGACAGGTACGCGATCGAAGATCGATGAGGTGAATCAGGAGGAGCCCGATGACGCTGGACGTCATGACAATCGAGTTGAGGGGCCGCTCCTGCCGCGCGAGCTTCAACCCCGACCCGGGCGGACATCGTGCGTGGGTCGGGCTGGTTCCGCCTGTGCGGGGCCTGCCGGAACCTGAGACCGACGGGGGAAACATCGTGAGCACGCGCAACGACAAGAGATTCCTCCCCGAGGCCGGGGACGGTGGCGCAAGCATCACCATTTTCGCGGAAACGTTCCCTAAGATCCCTGCGCTGGTCGGCCACGGCACCCGCTGCGGCAAGCCGCGTTGCCGCTGCACCCGAGGCGAGTTGCACCGGACGCAGTACCTTCGCTGGCGCGAAGGGGCGGTCCAGCGCCGTCGCTACGTACAAGCGCGTGATGTGCCGCGGGTTCGCGCGATCCTTGAGCGGCGGCGCGCCCGGCGACAGCAGGAACGCCTCGACTGGCTCGTGGCCGCGGCGAGCTTGCGGGAGCTGGCTCGGCTGATCGAGGGACGGGAAGCCCAAATGCGCGCCGAAGGGGTGGACGCATGAGCGTGCCGGCGGTCCCCGACGGCGGCACGCTGGCGGACCACGAACCCGAACTCCGCTCCGCGCTGGCCGCATTCCTCGACCACCACCTGCGCGACCTCAAGGCGGTCTTGGCCGACGTCGAGGCGCGTGCGCAGGGTGCGCCGCCGTGCGACGGTGACGACACCCCGGAAGCTCGGCAACAAGACTTCCGAACTCTTGCCGCGGACATCCGCTATTCAGTTGGGGCCATCGAGCTGGCGCTGAAGGATCCTCCGGCCGTGCCCGCGGATCAGGAGGTCGACGAGGCGACTTGGCGCACCATCGCGGACGAAACGCTCCGGGACGAGGCGGCTGGCGCGGCCCTCTGGGCGCGAATCAAGGCGGCGGCCGTCCGCGACCTCGCGACCGGGACGTGGGGCGGACGCGTGGTCGAGCCGGTGCACGCCACTCCGCAGGACCGGGCGCACTACCTGGCGATCCGGCGCTCGCTGGCCGACGGATTGCAGCCCCGGAACGGGGCCGAGTGGCTGCTGGTCGACGGGATGGCCCAGGCGTGGAGCATGTATATCTACTGGCTCCGGAAGCACGTCCTCACCGAGGACCTCGACGCCTTCGCCTTGCGCCGCGACACCGAGCACTACGGCCAGTGGCAACCCCCCCGATTGGCGGACGCCGAGGCCGTCGACCGCGCCGCGAGCATGGCAGACCGCTTCGAGCGCCAGTTCCTGCGCCTGATGCGGTGCTACCGCGACGGGCGGAAGCTGAGCGCCTCCATGACCGTGCTCGGCGGCCAGGTCAACGTCGCCGAGCAGCAGATCATTGCCGGCGGCGAGCAGCGGATCATCGCCGATGGAGAGGGGCGACTGCGATGACGACGAGGCCGCCCGCGGAACGCGCGGCTGCCGGGACCTTGGTAGATCAATGTTGATATAATGGCACGGAGATGGGGAATCCATGGGCACGATGGGCGAGCGGCTCAAGCAAGCACGGAGGCAGACCGGACTGCGGCAAGAGGACCTGGCCGCCGTGGCCGGGGTGGGGATTGCGACCGTTCGCCGGATCGAACAGGGGACGATGGAGCCGCGGCTGTCGACCGCCCGCCGGATCGCGGACGCCCTCGGCATCCGCGCGGAGTGGCTGCTGTTCGGGGTTGGCGCCATGGCGAAGGAGCGCAACGACGACGGAGGGAACCCGTGAGGAGACAGACACCGGAGGCGAAGCGGGCGGCCGTCTACGTCCGCGTCAGCAGCGAGGAGCAGGTCGACGGTTACAGCCTGGCCGCCCAGGAGCGCGCCGCCGAGGCCTATTGTGGCCAACACGGCTGGGAGCCGGTCGTTTACCGCGACGAGGGCACGAGCGCCCGCGTCGACGACATCGCCAAGCGACCGGCGTTCAAACAGATGCTTTCCGACGCCGACGCCGGTCGGGTCGACGTCGTGGTCGTCCACAAGCTCGACCGCTTCGCCCGCAACCGCCGCGTCGCCTTCGAGGCGTTCGAGCGGCTGGGCAAGGCGGGCGTCGGCTTCGTCAGCCTCCAGGAGAACATGGACTACTCGACGCCGGCCGGCCAATTGATGCTGACGATGCTGGTCGGGCTGGCCCAGTTCTATTCGGACAACCTCGCCGGGGAGACGGCAAAGGGGAAGCGCGAACGGAAGTCCCAAGGCCTCTACAACGGGCTCCTGCCGTTCGGCGTCACCAAGGGGCCCGATGGGGTGCCGATCCTCGACCGGGAAGGGCGGCGCGAGGAAGGGCCAGCCCCGCGAGCGATCGTTCCTGCGGTTGGCTTGCAGCTGGCCTTCGAGCTCGCGGCCGCGGGCACACCCGACCGCGAGATCGCCAAAGCGCTCAACGCCGCCGGCTACCGGACGTCGGGGAATCGGGGCGCCAATCTCTTCTCGAAGGACACCGTGCGGCGCATCCTCACCAACCGCTTCTACCTCGGCGAACTCCCGGACGGCAACGGCGGTTGGCTGCCGGGACGGCACGGGCCGCTCATCGACGCCGCGCTTTTCGCCCGGGCGCAGCGCGCGCGGGAAGCCAACACGCGGCGACCCCTCCGGCTCGCTCCCGCCGCCTCGCCCTGGGCACTCTCGGGGGTGGCAACCTGCTCGTGTGGGGCAAGCATGCGGGCCTATGGCCGCGCGAACGGGAAGCGGCGTGTCCAGTGCGTCGAACGGACCGAACGCGGTGCGTGCGACGAGCCGACCTTCTTCGCCCACCTCGTCGAGGACCAGATCGGAGCGTTGCTCCGGACGTTCGTCATTCCGGCCCGCGACCGGGACCGCCTTTACGCGGCGTGGCGCCGCTCGCAGAGCCGCGCCGTCGACGTGGTCGCCGAGCGCCTGCGCCTCTCGCGCAAGCTCGAACGCCTGAAGCGGCTCTACGTCGAGGGGGACCTCGACGAGCAGGAGTACCGCGACCAGAAAGCCGCGGTCGCACGGGCGCTTGCCGCGCTCCCCGAGGACCGGGGGAATCCGGACGAGGCCGTGGGACGGCAGCTGGTCGGGTTCCTCGAAGACCTTGCCGGCGCCTGGCAGGTGGCGACGCCCGCCGAACGCAACACGATCGCCCGCCAGCTCTTCGTGGAAGTGATCGTGGAAAACCGAACGGCCGTGGCGGTCGTGCCACGGCCGGACGTGCGCCCCTTCTTCGAGACCCTGAGCTGTCAAGTCCCCGACGAAATGACGCGGTGGCGGAAGCGACGGGGGTCGAAGCCGCGTGCTAGAGCTTTTCACCCCGCGTCGCGTTATCGTTCCCGATCTCCGTCCTGTCTTGCCAACGTTCATTCCACGTTGGCGGTCCCGTCGCAGACCTGACAATGCGATATCCGCACACAATCGAGCGCGGGCCACGAAACTGACGCCGGACCAAATAAAGAACCATCCGCACGCTGGCTGGCACGAAAAGCCTGCGATCGCTTGCCGCCGACTTCTCTGTTAGCCATGAAACGATTCGCGCGGTAGTGCGCACCACTGAACCAGCCACACTCATCTAATAGCGTGTTGCAAACCGAGCAGTTGCACGCCGCGAGGTCTGCGATGCGGACTGCAGCTCGTCCCTCGATCAGCTCCCTGCGAGGCCTGATCGGGACTCAGCTGAACACGGCACAGATCGCATGCGCCTTGATCGTCGCACCCGCTGTACCCGCCTCTGCACCCTCGCCAGTTCGCATCATCGAGGCATTGCAACTGCCATTGCCGCTAAAGTCGGGAACTACCCACGCGGCCGTATTGACGAGTTGTCCGGCGACCCCGATGGTCTCGAAGCTGCACCCCAGGAGTCGCTCCCCGAAATTGCAGGACGCACTTTGACCGACCAGCGTCCCAACGGTACTGGGAAGGGCATTGCTGGGGGTACTGCTGCGCAGCGCCGAGGTAAAGATCGGACCGGCAGACCCGGTTGGTCCTTGCACCCCGGTGGGTCCGGTGGATCCGGTGGGTCCGGCGGGTCCGGTAGCACCGCCGCCGCCGCCGGTCGGGCCGGTGGAACCCGTGGGACCGGTCGGGCCGGCGGGACCGGGCTTGGCCTTCTTCTTCTTTTCGACACTGACCCGGCCAGCCTGGCGGTCGCGCTGCCGGTTGCCCTTGGTCTTCTTCTTGTTGCCCTTGTTCTGCTTCTCCGCCACCGCCGCGTCGGCCAGGCCGATTGCAGCGAGGAGCGCCATGGCGGCGGCGCCAAGCGAGCGCAGCGCGTCGCGGCGATCCGCCCCGGCCGCCAGGACCTTCACCGAGCGGTCGAACCTCGACTCCTCCATTGCCGGCTCCTTTGCTGGTCCAACACGAGGACGAGGACTCGCGAACGCCGCTGATCTCTGGTCCCGGACATCGAGTCGACGCGGCGTCGCTGCCCGCGCCGCAGGACCGTCATGCCCCGCTCGACTTTGGGGCAGCGCAAATGGTGGCCCGCAGTATGGCAGCCAGCATGCGTATGTCAACACCAACGGGCGTCACCGTGCACGTCACCGATGGCGTGCTCGGAGCTCGGATGTCCCGAGCTTTCGGTTTTGCCACACGCTCTAAACTTGTGATTTAACCCGGCGCGGTGCCTACGCAAATGGACTCGCACCCGCAACCGCAGGAGACGCGGATTGGTTCGGGTTTGCGCTCGCGACTCGCGTGAGGTTTTGGCAGGCTCGGCGTTAGTGGGACTGCGCGCAAATGCTCCAAAACCTCGTTCCCGCTGGACGCGCAGACGAGCTGCCACGCGCAGCCGGCACGCGATATGCGGAACCTTTCCCCCTCAGGCCGTTGGCTTCGAGCCCCGCACCGCCCATACCCGGTCGATCAACTGCAGCGAGCCATCGGCGGCAAAGGGGAGCGTGACCCGTAGCCGCTCCCGGAGCGCGGCTTGCCGCTCGGCGTCGAGTCCCGACACGTAGCGCTGCGCGACGGCCGCGCCGGCCATGGTGTGCGGCAGCCAGAACTCGTCGAGGTCCCGAAACGCCATCGGCAGGTCGATCGCATCGACCGCCGCGTCGTCCAATCCGGCTGCGCGAAACAAGACCGCCATCGGTTCGGGCTCGCAGGTGTGGAAGTGCGGTCGCGGGTCGAGGGCCGCGGCTGCAGCGTCGGTTGCCGCGACCGCCTCCCAGAAGTACTGCGCGCGTTGCATCTGGCCGTGGTAGTCCCAGACGTAGGCGCCGACCGCACCGCCGGGACGGGCGGCGCGCACCATCTCGGCGACGGCGGGGGCCGGATCCGGTATGAAGTGGAGGACGAGCCCGGCGACTACTGCGTCGTAGTCGTCGCTCATCACCGGGAGCGCGCGGGCGTCCCCGACCTCGAAGCGGGCGCGCGGATCGGAGACGCGGCGTTGCGCGTCGCCGAGGAATTCGGGCGAGGGATCGATGCCCACGACCGCGATCGGGTCGGTTGCGGCGAGCACGGCTTCGGTCAAGGCGCCGGTGCCGCAGCCGACGTCCAACCAGCGGCCCGCCGCGGGAGCCGCGAACCAAGCGAGGAACGCCTCGGCCAGGGGGCGACTCCATCGCCCCACATAGGCCTCGTAGGCATCGGTGGCTCGGAAGACGTAAGGCTCGAACACGTCAACCACGAGGGTTCCTCCGCCGGTCCGCCGATCGCCTGAAGAGGTCGCCGCTGGACCACAGTCTGTAGCCTGCAGCGGGCGAGCGCAACCACGCGGCCAGGATGACGCGACGAAGCGTGTGCCTACGGTGTCCGAACTCGGTTCGTGCCGCTGCCTGTCACCTGTGCGTCACCCGTGTCAGTTACCGCATGCGGGTTAAAACCCAAGCTAAAGTATCAGCCGGTAAAGACGTGCAGGAGGCGGCGCAATGGAACGAGGGACGGTTGCGACCGGGCCGATCGCGGCCGGGACGCAGGCGAACGCCCGGCCTCGCCTTCGCCGATACCGACATTAGCAGGGTGGGTTGGTATGCCGCATGCGGGTCGCGGTCAGCTCTCCGTGAACTGCGTCCCATCAGGCGGTGCTGGTCGCCGTGCGTCGCGGTACTTTGGCGAGAGCAATGCTTCCGTCGCGCGATTGAAGTCTCGGCTGAGCATGTCCAGGTTCTGGTAGACCCATTCCGGGCGAGTTGCTTGATGCCGCTGATTCCACTCCTGCGCAAGTTGGCGGAACGGTGGCCTCCCATGCGCAGACTCCAAGGAGTCGAAGACGAACTTGAACACTGCAAGCCCTTTCTCACCGAGTTGCTGATTGGTGCCCCCCAGGACCCGGCGCTGAAGTCCGCGGTAGACGGTTGCCACCGTCCGTGCGCTGACCCACGGCTCCGCTTCCAACGCCACCACGCGTCGCGGGGGAACCCCGGCAGGGGTGCTGTTGCCCTCCCACGTTCGCACCGGCCACCTGATCGGCGGGACGCCGGTGAGGACGAACAGCGTGGCCAGCGGCTCCAGCCAGCCGTATCGATCGGCTAGCCACTGACTCAGTACGACAAGGTGGTCCAGGATCGACGTCGGCCACACCTCGAACATCTCCACGCGGTCGCCGGCGGGAACTCCCACCCGGCGCAGCTCGTCGCGCTGCGAGACCCCGTGGAGTTTCGCCGCCAAACGTTGGCCCGACGGCTCGAACATCACCTCCGTGCGCAGCACGTCGTCGTGGCGATGAACCGAGCAGAGGACGGCGTGGTGTCCAACGATGGGAATGCCGCTCGAGCGCAGCTCATCGGTGGTGAAGATGGCGTTCGCCGGCGACGCCACGAAGGCTCTCGCCTCGTCATAAAGCAATGGCCGCCCCACCACCTCCACGCGGAAGCGGAGGACGTTGTCCTGTTGCTTCGCATCGTGCGCGAGCGCCTGGGAGACAACCCACGTCCGGCGATGCTCGTACGGGGTGAGTGCGCCCATGACGAGGGGGAGTTCCGTGGTCTCGGTGCGTGACCGCTGGGGGCCGCCGTCCGCACCGATCCCAGCTCCATTTGCGCGCGCACGACGACCCGCTGCTGGAAAGGACCTCCCGACGGCAAGGAGCCGCTGGGCCGCGTGGAGCAGGTCCGCCTGCTCCGGCAATCCTTCGTGAACCGCATTTGGGATGAGCTGGGGGTCGTCCTTGGACAGCTGTGACCAGAGCCATCCGAGCTCTTCATCTCCGAGGCGAAGCTGGCGCTGGAGCCGATGCCGCACCTCGGTTTCGGTGCGCCCGCGATCACCCACCTGCGTCCCTTCCACCTTGCCATTTGAACGACCGTGCGTTGGCAAGGGTACAGTGCTGGGCAGGATTTGACAGCGGCGCACCCGCACCGCCACGAAGGGGAACCCTGAATGACCAAGCCACCGCTCTTGCGGGCTCGGGATGTTGCGGCCCAGCTCGGGGTCACGTCCAACCGGGTGTACCAGTTGATCGCCGCCGGTGTCATCCCGGCTGTGCGCATCAATCGCTCGCTCTTCGTGCCACGCGCGGCGTGGGACGCGTGGCTTCGCCAGCATGTGCGGGATGCCCTCGCCAACGCCGACAGCGCTGTTACGCCTCCGAGCGATGACCCGAGCTCCTGACCTGCCGCGCCCCGATGACAGCCCACCGTGGCCATTGCGGAGGCTGTTCGGGGTGCTGCTGGAGATCGCTGCGCACGCGGACGCGCCCCGACCTCGACCGGAAGCATCGGACGCGGCGATCAGAACGGCGAGGCCCGCGGCCATCGCCGCTCGCTCGACGGCGCCGCCAGCACGAGCGAGGACCCGGTGGCGTAGCGGCTGAAAGCGACGCGCCCCGGCCGGTGGTTGCCGCCTGTGGCCGGGTGCGCGTCGGGAGGGGACTGAACTCGCATGCCCCGCGCTGAATTTTCTCACGACAATCCACTGATCGTCCCGTCGTTTCCGCGCCACCTGCGCTATGTGCTGGAGGCGATCCCGCCCGAGCTGACGAGCGGCTGCCGCGGCGTCTGCTTTCACGCCACCCCGCAGACGGACGGCAGCCTCAAAAAATTGCCTATCCGGCCGGGGATTCGGCCCGACCGCCGCCGCGGGCATTTGGCTCGTTCAAACGATCCGTCGACCTGGGCACTCTGGCCCGAGTGCGTGCGCTCGGCCGAGGTCCGGCTGCTCTATCTCGGCGTGGCCCTGACGCTCGATGGCGGGGTGGTGCTGATCGACATGGACGGCGTGATTGATGCTGCCGGCGTCGTCGATCCGCTCGCCGCCGAGCTGGTGCGCAGCCTGGACACGTATTGCGAAGTCTCGGCCAGCCGGAGGGGTCTGCACTGCCTGGGCTTCGCCGATCCGCCTGGCCGTGGCGTGCTCACCCTTGGCCCCGGCCGGACACCGCTCGAACTGGCCCCGCGCAAGGCGACGCGCTTCTGCTTGCTCACCGGCTTTGTCGTGCCGCCGTTTACCGCGTTGCGGCCGATCGGCGAGCCCCTCGGCGCGCGCCTGACGGCCCCACCGAAGCGGGAGCGGAGCCCCCACGCCAGGGCGAGCCCGGTCATGCCGCCAAGCCCGATCGGGCTCACCGACGGTGAGCGTGACGCGATTGGTCCGCTGGGCAACTGGGCATTGGACGCATCGCCGCCATGACCTCGCCCTCTACCTGGCCGGGGTCTTGAAAAACGCGGGCATCTCGCGTGCCGAAACCCGACTCGTGGTCGAGGCCGCGGCGAAGGCTGCCAACGACACCGAGCTCCGCAACCGCGTAGAAGCCGTCGAGGCTACGTTCGATCATCCCGGCGACGTGGCCGGGCTGTCTGGCCTGAAGCGCGAGCTGGGGTTCACTGAGGCCGCCCTCGTCACCGTGCGGGCCATTACCGCCGCCGCAGCGGCGCGGCGCTATCGCGCGGCTCATCCGCCGCAGGTCGTGCCCCGCTACTCAGCCCGACAGGAGAGGTCTTGATGCGCACACGACCCCCGCACCCGCTCTACGTCGAGATGACACGGAGCGGGGTTGATCTGACCTATGCCGTGCACGGGGTGCTGGACCTGGCCGGCCTGCGTGTCTCGCTGGCCGTCGTCGATCCGACCCGGGAGGAACCCGAGACGGCTGAGCCGGCAACGCTCTTTCACACCCGCGTCAGCCTCGATTCCTTGCAGGCCCGTGAGAAGTACGCCGCCGAGGCCAACGCCCGCGCCAATGGCTCCCTGATCCTGGCCAACGTCCACCCTGATGATCTGCTGGCCCTCATTCCAACTGTCCGCGCCTGGGCCGTACCGGGCGCCAATGGCCGCGAGCCGGAGCCGAGCGGCAAGCCCATCATCGACGTGGCCGATAAGGACCTCGAACGATCGAGCGCCCGCGCCTGGGCTGCCGTCCTGGCGGTCAACGAGCCGCCGCGGCTGTTCGTTTACGGCGGCAACGTCAGTCGCATCGAACGCGACCCGGACACCGCCGCGCCGGTGCCGCGGCCGCTCAATCCGGCCCGCTTGCGCTACCACGTCGCCCGCGCGGCCACCTTCATCGATGCGGGCGAACCTGCCGCCCCGCCGCAGGACGTGGTGCTCGACATGCTGGCCGAGCCGGAGCCGCCGCTGCCGCTCCTGCGCGGCATCACCGAGACGCCGAGCTTTGCGCCCGATGGCTCACTCCCCGAAGGCCCCGGGTACCACGCGGCCGCGGGTGTCGTCTATGCCCCACTGCCGGGCTTCGTGGTGCCGCGCCTCCCCGACCACCCCACGGAGACGCAGCTCGAGGCGGCGCGGGAGCTGATCGCCTTTGAGGTCCTGGGCGAGTTCCCGTTCACGTCCGACGCCGCAAAGGCCCACGCGTTCGCCCTGGCGGTGCTGCCGATGGCCCGCTTTCTGATCGCCGGCCCGACCCCACTGCACCTGATCGGCAAGCCGCAGCCCGGCACCGGCGGCACTCTGCTCGCCGACGTGCTGGCCATGATCGCCACCGGCCGTCCCGCCGCGGCCATGACGATCGGGGCCTCGGAGGATGAAACGCGCAAGCACATCACGTCGGCCCTGCTCGATTCGCCGGCGCACATCTTCATCGACAACCTGGGCCGGCGGCTCGACAGCTCGTCGCTGGCGGCGGTGCTGACAACCGGCCGCTGGCAAGACCGGATTTTGGGATCGAGCACGGTGGTGCGGCTGGCGGTGCGCTGCGCCTGGGTCTGTGCCGCGAACAACCCCAAACTAAGTTCGGAGCTCACGCGCCGCTCCATCTCGCTGCGCCTGGACGCCGGCGTCGAGAAGCCGTGGGAGCGAGAAGGCTTCCGCCATCCCGATCTGCCGGGCTGGGTGATGGCCCACCGCGGCGAACTGGTCGCCGCCCTCCTGACCCTGGTGCGCGGCTGGCTGGTGGCCGGGCGGCCCCCGCCGACGCAGATCGCCAAGCCGCTCGGCAGCTTCCCGCAGTGGACGGCGGTGATCGGCGGCATCCTCGAACACGCCGGGGTGGTGGGGCTGCTCGACAACATGCACGAGCTGTATCGGGATGCCGACGCCGAGGGGCAAGAGGTGCGCGACTTCTTGCTCGGCTGGTGGGAGCGCCACGGCGGCAAAGCGGTGCCGCTGGCGAGCCTGTTCACGATTGCCAGCGGCGAGAACTCCACCCTTGATCTGAGTGCCAAGAGCGAGCAGGGGCAGCGGGTGCGCCTGGGCCGGCTGCTGGCCAGTATCGAGGGCCGGAAGTACCGCCTGGGGGCTGACCTGTTCGTGACCGTGGACCGTGCCACGCAGGCCGCCCACGGCGGCGGGGTGCTCTGGACCCTGGTGCCCGACGACTTGGGCATTGGTGAGTCTGGTGGTGAGTGTGGTGGTGAGTCTCCACCGACAGACTCACCAAGCGATTCCGCATGATGACGCGGAACACATGGCCCGTTGGTGAGTCTGGTGAGTCTCACTATCCATTACGCGCGCGCGGGCTGGAGCGTATCCCCCACCAGGCGCGCGTGCGAGGGATCCAGAGTCACCAGAGTCACCAAATCGCAAAAACCCACGGTACGACGCGGATTTTCGTGGTGAGTCTCGAGTTCAAAGTCACCATCAGACTCACCAGAGAGTCCCCAACCGCAGGAGACGAACCATGCCTGAGCCTGGTGGCCGGTCACCCGAGGAGGACACGGATGACGAGGAGGGCCCAGGCCCTCCCGACTGATGGAATTCTGGAGATCATCGATCGAGCGGTGATCTCGGACCTCGCGTCTCTGCAAGACACGGGGAAATCCTCGCTTCGGAGTCGCAGCGCCGGAGCGGCGACCGACGCGATCGACGAAGCGGACCGCACCGCCCGTGGCCGGCAGGCGTTGCCGGGCCGGCAATCGGCGGCAATACTTCATCCATGAACGAGCTGGACACCACAAGCGAAGCGCGGGCCGAGCGGGCCTTCGCGGTGTGGGCCGGCGAAGGCGAGCGTTCCGACGAGAAAACCGCCGAGTTGACGGGGATCCCGCGGCGCACGGTGGCCTACTACCGCAGGCGCGACGGCTGGGCCGAGCGCTACGTGGAGGCCCACGAGGCCGACTCGCGCCAGGTGGCGCGGCTGGCCCGGCTGGAGATGCGCCATGCCCTGCCGGCGGTGGTGCGCCGCTTGAGCCTGATCGCGGGTGGGGTCAAACCGGTCCGCGACAAGGCGGACGCACTGGTCTACGACGCGGCGGGGAACGTGGTGCTGGAGCCGTGGAGCCGGGACCAGGACGCCATCAAGGCCGGGGAGGTGTTGCTGCGCTACGTGTGCGGGGTGCCGGAGCGGGCCGAGCCGGGGCTGAGCCTGAGCCTGGAGGTCGACGCCCGGCAGCAAGCGCTGGTCATCCCCGAGCCGCGCACGGAGGAAGAGACCCACGCCGCCGCGGTCCGCATCCTGGAGGCCAACTACGAGGAGAGCCAAACCCGCGGCAAGCGCGGTGCGGGGAGCTGAGCCAGAGCCCCGATTCGGCGCTCACCCCCTCCCCCGCCCCTCGCGGACGCGCGAGCCGCATCCCCGCCGAAAGACTCCGTTCCTCCACCATAGACCCGTCAGCCCGCTCTGAAGCCGGAGCCGGGTCGGGACCACCACCCCGGGTGACGGGGCGGATTAGCGCGGGACCGGGCGAACGAGGGAGTCCGGGGTGGCCCTTTTTGGGACTCCGGCGGCACGGTCCCGCCGCGACGACGCGCCGCCGGGGGCGAGGTTCGTGGTTCCGCTCAGCCGACCGGACCGAGCGCGCCCGCCGCGGGGGCCGTGTCCGGCCCGACCGCACCTCGGGGACCACCCGCGAGCCGTTCCCCGGCCCGGACCAGCGCCGCGCCGACCGCCTGCCGCAGCCGCGCGGCGCGCAACGTGGCCGACGCGGGCGAGGCGCCGTGCTGCTTCAGCAGCCACCCCACCTCCGCCTCGGCCTGCCAGCCGCGTTGCCGCTCGAGCGCGGCCAGCGCGGCGCCGGGCAGGAACCCGTGCGTGCGCTGGAGGGTGTCGATGTCGCGTTGCCGGATGCGGGCCTGGCCCCGCGTGGTATAGGGGTCCGTGCGTGTCCCTCCTGGGCCTCTCCTCGGGCGGGACCATCCCGCCGTCGGCGGCGAGCCCGGCCTCACGCCGGCGCCGTCGCGTCGGCTGCCGGCAACGCGACGGGTTCCCTCCGGTCGCTCGCGTGCCGGAACGGGCGCGACCGGATCGCGCCCAAGCGAGCCGCGAAGCGCCCGACGACGCCCGACCAAGGCCAACGGAAGTCGACCAAGGCATCGAGCTCTGCGGCGGTGTACTGGCGGCGTCGGCCTTCGCCATCGCGCGGCCCGCCGATATCGCAGGCTGCCATGACGGCGATCGCCATCTGGAACTGGTTCATCGCTGTGCTCCCTTCCGCGACCTACGCCGCCTCCGCCGCCGGGGCGGGGTCGGCCGGTGTCTCCAGGCGTGGCCGCGTCGTACTCATGCGGGCGCGCAGCGCCGTCAATTCATCCCGCAAGACGCTTCTCCATCGCTTCCTGCCCCGGCGGGGGTCCGCGGCTCGTTGCGCCAGCCGATGCCGCTCCGCTTGCTCGAGAAGTTCAGCTCGACGGATCTCAACGAGCGTGATCGCGCTGGGGTCAATCATCGAAGTCTCCTTTCGCGCCGGCGCCGGCTCTGGGCCGCGCGATCTGCCACGCCGCGAGCGAGGCGTCCTGCCCCATGGTGCGCGGCCAAAGTCCCGGCAGCATCGGTACGTTTACCGAGTTTCGTACCGAGATCGGCATCGCCACCTTCACGGCCAACCCTCCGCTTGCTGCAAACGCCCCTCGGTCGCGCTGGCTGGCGTGCGTCCACCGTACGAACCACCAAACCCACGGAACAGGCGCAATGCACGCGGCGGTGAACGCATTGCGGAACCGCGTGCATTGCGTTCACCCGCCGCGCTCCCTAGAATCCAACCAACCCGGAACACCACCGCGCGACCGTCCGCCGGGTCCGCGCCAGGGAGCGGCCATGGACGCCGACCGGATCTTTGACCTCCCAGCCTTCGGCGAACTGCTCCGGGCCCATCGCCTCGCGGCGGGGCTGACGCAGGAGGAGTTGGCCGAGCGGGCGGGCCTGAGTCGCCGCGGCATCAGCGACCTGGAGCGCGGCGTTCGCACCCACCCCTACCGCGAGACCGCGAGACTCCTGGCCGATGGGCTCGGACTGGAAGGCCCGCAACGCAGCGCGTTTCTTGCCGCCGCCCGGCACGGCGCTGTGCGCACCGACCCCTCGTCGCGGTCTTTTCGGGCCACGGGCGCCGCACGATTCCCACAGGCGTCGTTGCCCGTCCCCCCGAACCCGCTCATCGGCCGCACCGAGGAGCTCGCGACCGCGACCGCGCTCCTGCGCGATCCGGCGCGACGGCTGCTCACGCTGACCGGGGCGGGCGGCAGCGGCAAGACGCGGCTCGCCATCGAGGTCGCCAACCACCTCCATGGCGACTTCCCCGGTGGGGTGGTCTTCGTCGACCTCGCCCCGCTCGCGGACCCGGCGCTCGTCCCCGGCGCCATCGCCGCGGCGGTGGGTACCCGCGAGCAGCCCGGCCGCCCGCTGCTGCAGACCGTGGGCGAGGCGCTGTCCTCCCGGCGCATGCTCCTCATCCTCGACAACTTCGAGCATCTGCTCCCTGCTGCCGTCGTCGCCAGCGAACTCATCACGTATGCCCCGGCGTTGAAGGTGCTAGCCACCAGCCGTGCCCGGTTGGCGCTGGCCGCCGAGCAAGAACTCCCGGTCCTGCCGCTGGCGGTGCCTGATCCGCACCACCTCCCGCCGCTTGCGCAGTTGAAAGAGATCGACGCCGTGCGGCTCTTCGTCACCCGGGCGCGCAGTCTCAATCCCGACTTCGCGCTCACAGAAGCCCAGGCGCCGTCCGTCGCGGCGATCTGCCAGCGCCTGGATGGCTTGCCGCTGGCCATCGAGCTCGCCGCGGCGCGGATCAAGCTGTTGCCGCCGGCGGCGCTCCTGGCGCGGTTGGAGCGGAGCCTGCCGCTGCTCACCGCCGCGGTACGCGACGTGCCCGAGCGCCAACGCACCCTGCGCACCACCATCGCCTGGAGCCACGACCTGCTCGATGAGGACGAACGCGCCCTCTTCCGCCGCTTGGCGGTCTTCGTCGGCGGGTGGACGCTGGAGGCCGCCGACGCCGTCGCCAACGTCGACGGCGGCCTCGATGTGCTGGCCGGGATGGCCGCGCTCATCGACATGAGCCTGGTGCGGCGGATGGACGCGGTCGGCGGCGACCCGCGCTTTTCCATGCTGGAGACGATCCGCGAGTTCGCGCAGGAGCGGCTGACCGACAGCGGCGAGGAAGACGCCACGCGCGGTCGCCACGCCGCCTATTTTCTTGACCTGGTCGACCGCCTCAATGCCGCGGTGGTCACGCATCTGCCAGAGGCCAGGCAGACGCTTGACCTCCTCAGAACGGAAAACGCCAACCTGCGGGCGGCCCTCGCCTGGTTCGACGCCACAGGTGCGGCGGAGCCTCTCTTGCAGTTGTCCGGGGCACTGCACGCATTTTGGGTGCACGATGGGCACTTCGACGAGGGGCAAGCGTGGCTAGAGCGGGTGCTGCCAATGAACCCAAATGCCCCGGCTCCGCTTCGGGTCTGGGGCAAGATCGGACTGGTGGCCATGCGCATGCATTCGCAAGCTGAGGAGGACGAGCGAACGCTGGGGTTGCGCGACGAAGCCCTGGCGCTGGCGAGGGCGGCAGGCGATCCGCTTTGTATCGGATTGTCCGGCCAGTATCGCGGCGGCTATGCGATGCTCGCCGGCCAGTTCGACCAAGCGGAGCAACTCTTTCATGAGGCGCGCGCGGCATTCGCGGCGCTGCCCGTGGCGCCGTGGATCATCGCCAATATCGCCCATATCGATGCGTACATGGCCAGGAACGCGCTTGCTCGTGGTGACTTCTCGACCGCGGAAGCACGTGCGCTCGATGCCCTTGAGCGACAGCGGTCCTGGGAAGACAAACACCGATCGCCCTATACATACACCTGCAACCCACAAACGACACTGGGTCATATCGCCCGGGCACGGGCGGAGCACGTGCCAGCCCTGGCTCAGTACCAGGGCGCTTTGCGAGACGCGGCGCGATCGTGGGATGTCGTTGAAGTCATGCCGCCGCTCGCCGGCATTGCGGGCACCCTCGCGGCCGTCGGCCGATGGGCTGAAGCCGCCCGCCTGTTTGGCGCCCTGGAAGCCGTCTGTGACCGCTACGCAGTCGCCGATTTTGCACGACTATTCGATTGGCAGCGGGTGCTCGGGCTGCCCGAGCCGTGGCTGCAGGCCGGGGCATCGTTCGGTTCGGTCGCCACGCTGCGGGCGGCGGTCCAGGCGCGCTCCCCGAGACCGCTGCCGCCCATACCCGATGCGGAGGCAGCGGCCAACTCATGGGCGGCTGGGCGGGAGCTGACCAAGGAAGCTGCTGTCGCTGAGGCCCTCGCCGTCGATCTCGCCGCGCCGGCCACTCACCAGGAGGTGCAGGCCATATTGTGTGGTTAGGCCAGGTCCTGACCGGCACCGCTTCGTTAGGTCGTCCGTGCCGCTTGCGTGACCTGCTGCACGATCGCCCGCACCATTTCGTGGGAGACGCCGAGCTCCCGCGCCACCGACCGTAACCCTTCGCACTGGGCGCGAACAGCCACCGCTGGCCATCGCTCCCGCGGGATGCGCGGTCCTTTCGCCGTGGTGGCATACCGGCCACACCCGGATCGCCGTCGTGAGCGGAGCAGCCGCTCCGTATACAGGAACGGGATGAGCGGCGCTGCGACCACGTCTATCTCGCGCAAGCGATCCCCGTCGCTTCCGCCACCGCGTCAATGACGCAGAGTAGGTCTGTGCTCCCATCTGAGACGAGAGATACGGTTGTCTAAGTCGACTCGCGATCGACGAGGGACATGTCCTCTTGCTCCGCGTCCAACCCGGACAGGCGTCCGGCGCGTCCATCGTGGTCCCGCTCCAGCACCACCTCGGCCTCGGTCAACGCCTGCTCTAGCGTGAGCGCCCGACCGGCGACGGCCGCCGCGGCGGCGACATCGCCGAGCGCTTCCCGCGCCCGCCGGTGCGCCCGTTCGTAGTGGTCACGGGCCGGCAAGGAGAATGCCGCCGCCTCAGCCTGGAGCAGCGCCTCCGCTTGGGCGAAGAGACGCACCGCCGGGCGCCACGCTTCGCGCGCCGCGGCGAGGGTCGCCACGTCGGCCAAGCCCACCGCGAGGGCGGCGCGGCTGCCGAGCTCACGGAGCCGCGCCCACTCCTCGCCGAACCACATTGCCGCTTCCCGCGGGTCCCCCGTGGCGCAAGCGATGAGACCCAGATAGCGCAGGGGATCGATCGCATCGGCGGGCCACCCGGATCGATCGAAGTGCTCCACGGCCTCCCGCAGCAGCCGGCGGGCTCCCGCCTCGTCTCCCCGCACCCAGGCGATCACGCCGAGGTGGAAGCGCGCGTGGCCGAGCCAGGTGTCATCGCCGGCCGCGCGCAGGTAGGCCTCGTTGGCCCGGAAGAGCGCCGCGGCTTGGTCGTACTGCCCCTGGCTGAGACGGACGCCGCCGAGCAGACTGCGCGCGATCGCCGAGCCACGGGCGACGCCGCTCCGCTCCCACCCGTCGAAGCTCGCCGTCAACAGCTCGACCGCGCGTTCCGGTTCGCCGCACACGTGGGCCAGCAGCCCGCTCCCCGTCAGCGCCCAGGCGCGAAGCCGCGGCGCGCCATCAGCTGGGGTCGTCGTGAGCGCCTGGCGCAGCCAGCGCCGCCCTTCGCTAAGATGGCCACGGTAATACCACCACCAGACGAGGCCCCCGGCCAGCCGAAGGAGTGTGTCGTGCTGACCGGACTCCTCCGACCACGCCAGCGCCGCCCGCACGTTGTCAGGGTCGCGGTCGATGACCTCCAGCCAGGCCTGCGCGGACGTCGAGTCGAGGACGTCGGGATCGGCCCGTGCGAGCAGCGCGAGGCAGCACACAGCGTGGCGGCTGCGGCTCGCGTGCCCCTCGCCGCTCGCTTCCAGGCGCTCCAGGCCGAATTCGCGCACCGTCTCCAGCATCTGATAGCGCGGCTCACCACCAATGCCGGGCATCTGGCGCAGCAGGCTCTGCTCGACCAGCGCCACGACCCCGTCGAGAACGGAGCGGTCCGCCTCGGGAGAGGCGACGGCCTCGGCGGCGTCCAAGGTGAAGCCACCGACGAAGACGCTCAGCCGCCGGAAGAGGCTCTGCTCTTCGGGCCCGAGGAGGTCGTAGCTCCAGGCGATGGCATCGCGCATGGTGCGCTGCCGCGCTGGCAGATCTCTCCTACCGCCGGTCAGCAGCGGCAGCCGTTGCTCGAGGCGAGCCACAAGGGCAGCCGGCGGGAGGACCTTCACCCGCGCGGCAGCGAGTTCGATGGCCAGGGGCAACCCGTCGAGGCGCTGGCAGATGGCGGCCACCGCGCGGGCATTCTCCGTGGTCAACGCGAAGTCCGGCCGACATGCCGTGGCCAGATCGACGAAGAGCGCCACGGCTGGCACCCGGGCCAACTCCGGGAGTGGGGGCAGGCGATCCGCTGCCGGCACTGGCAATGGCAGGAGGGGGAACTCGTGCTCGCCGCGGATGTGCAGCGCCGCCCGGCTGGTGGCCAGGACGGACAAGCTCGGACTGGTCGCAAGGAGTGTGGCGACCGCGGGCGCGGCCGCGAGGACCTGCTCGCAGTTGTCGAGCAGGAGGAGCAGCTGCTTCGACGCGAGGACCCGGGAGAGCGTCGAGAGCAGGGGCTGACCGCCGACCTCTCGAACGCCGAGGGTGGCGGCGATGGTGGGCACGACGAGTTGAGGATCGGTCAGCGGCGAGAGGTCGACGAAGAACGCGCCATCGGGGACGGCGTCGACGAGCTGCGCAGCCACCTGGAGGGCCAGACGCGTCTTGCCGGTGCCCCCGGGTCCGGTGAGGGTGACGAGCCGGACATCGTCCCGGCTGAGGAGCCGCGCGATCGCCGCCACCTCGGTCTCGCGACCGACCAGGGGCGTCGGGGGAACCGGGAGCGATGCCGGCACCTGGGTGCGCGCGTGCTGTTGGGTGGTGGGAACGGTCGCCGGGGAGCGTGCGGCGGCGAGGAGTTCGGCTCGGCCGGCCGCATCCAACCCGAGGGCCTCGGCCAGCAGCCGCAGCGACTCCAGCCGCGGCGCCTGGTGGATCCCCCGCTCCAGATCGCCGATGGCCCGCGCGCTCAGGCCCGCCCGCTCGGCCAGCGCCTCTTGCGAGAGCGCCGCCGCGATGCGGTGCCGTCGCACCAGTTCGCCAGCGCGGGAAGGACCGCGGCGCTCCATGCCAGGCTCCACCGGACGATCGCCCGCCCTCTCCACGCGGATGGGATCGGACACGGATGGTAGCAGCCGGTCATGGCCGGCGCATACGCCATGCTGCCGTCAAAAGGGAGGCGAAAGGGAGGCGAGCGGTGGGTGGAAGGTGTGGTGGCTGGGCTGCTGTCGGCGCAAGCTAGAGCCTGTTATGGACTTTGGTCAATGCCGCCTCGGGTTCAAAGGTGCCTGACGCGATTTTCGGCGCGTTGAGCGGCCTCGGCGCCGCACAAGGGGCGAGACCCGTCACGCGGGAGAGACACGATACGGCCAAAGAAAGGATAGGCCTATGATTCATCGGCACTTCCACGTCGCAGCCTTCCGGAAAGTTCATAACACGCTCTAGACCCGGGAACCTCAGAACGCATCGAGGAGGAACGAGCATGCATCCCCACACCACGACGCCCCGGGCCCGGATTCAGCCGCGCGACATTTCCCGGGCCCTGCTCGCGGATCGGTCCACGGCCGCACTCTCCCTGGCCTCGCTGGAGCGGATACGCGGCTACCAGACCGAAGCGGAGGTGGCCCGGCTCTTGAGGCACCACGGCGCCCCGCCTGCATCGGCCGCGCCTCCCGTCGTGATGCTGCGCCAGAAGCTCGGAGCCGCTCTCGTGCGGGCCGGACACCGCGTTGCGGCGTTGCCCTCCACTGGCCCGTCGCCGGCATCGGCGCTCTCGGACGGCACGTTGCGCCCGGCCAGCTGAGCGCGGTGTCGCGTCGATGTCGTCGAGCGGCGCTGCTGTGACCCGTGAACGTTGGCGCGCGTTGCGCCACCCCTTCAGAAGCGGAGATCTCGCCATGTTCCCCATCGTCTACACCACATATGGCCTGGCCATGGGGCATCGGGCCGAGACGCTCGCCAACTCTGGCGGCTTGCGACCGGCAGGAGCCGAGCCGGTGCGCACGCGTCCCGCACGCGTCGGACGGGCAATGGCGCGTGCGTGGCTGCATGGCGCCGTTGGGCGGGTGTGCCGGTGGCCGCGGGACCGGGTTGCCAGGGCGGGGCACGGGAGCCCCCGCGGCTTCCCAACTGGGAGGTCACCGTGGTTTCCCTGGGTCCGGCGTTCAACTTAGCCCGCGACCAGCGGAAGCGTCGGCACAGGGAGCGAGAGCGCGCTCGGGACGAGCCTCCCGCGCCGATTTCACCGACCACCCGTCGCAATAGGGATCCAGCCTGGTCTGAAAAGAGCCCCGGGCAATCAAGCGTCTGAGCTATTCGGGGCTGGGGCAATCATTTTCATGCCCCGGTCGTGGTCGGAAGGACCATGAGCAACGGTTGAAAAAAGGCAGACCGGCGGACAAGGTGGGACTGGTTGGATGGACGGAGGGATCATGGCGGGCCGCCTCGCTTGCTCGGCGAGAGCGGCCCCGATCAGTATCCCTAGGCGACCCCATCCACGACGACCAGGAAATCTGTCCGCGCGTGCCGTTGCCGGATCGGGCGCAACGCCTGATACGCCTCCGACTCGTACCACGCCTTGGCCTGGTCGACGCTTGGGAAGCCAAGGATGACGGTGCGCGCTGCCGGCCACTGACCCTCGATGACCTCCAGTGGTCCGCCCCGGACGACGAACCGTCCGCCGTACGGCTCCAGCGTGCCCGGCACCCCGCGCGCATACTCGGCGTACGCCTCAGGCTCGGTGACGTCGATACCGGCGATCGCGTAGGCTGGCATGTCTCTCTCCTCCTCTCCTTCGGGTCCTGCTCCGCGCCGGTCGTTCCGGCGCCGTCCCATCATGGGTCGCAGGCGGATCCAGGACTACGCACGTTGCCCACGCGCTGACCACGCATTGCCCCTGCGGTCGCTGCTCCGGCGCGGTAGGCAGTGGTTTACACTCGCCTCACGTTCGCCACGCGCCGCGCGGCGTGACGGCCGCGGTCGGGAGCACGGCATGGACCACGAACCCTCGGCCTTCGGCGCGATCCTGCGCCGGTTCCGGACGGCCGCGGCGCTCTCCCAGGAGGCGCTGGCCGAGCGCGCCGGGCTGAGCCTGCGCGGGGTCAGCGACCTGGAGCGGGGAGTGCGCCGCGCGCCACACCTGGCCACGGTTGGCATGCTCGCCGACGCGCTCGACCTGTCGCAAGCCGAACGGAGCGCACTCGTCGCCGCGGCACGACATCCTCCACCAACAGCACGGGGCGAGCGGGAAGGCAGGCTTTCAAGGCTCCCGATCCCATCGCATCCCCTCGTCGGGCGAGAGACGGATATTGCCGCCGTCACTGGCCTCCTCGCTGTGCCCGCAGTCCGTCTGCTGACCTTGACCGGAGTAGGTGGCACCGGCAAGACGCGCCTCGCGCTGGCTGTCGCCGAGCGGGTGGCGCTGGATTTCAATGGGGGCGTGACCTTCATCTCGCTTGCCCCGCTGCGTGATGCGACTTTCGTGGCTGCAGCAATCGCCGAGCACCTGGGCGTCCGCGAACGAGCTGAGCAGTCCCTGCGAGATGCGCTCGTGACGCACTTGCTCGACAAGCAGACCCTCCTGGTTCTCGACAACTTTGAACATGTGCTCCCGGCGGCGCCGCTGGTCGCGGATCTCCTTGCCGCATGCCCATTGTTACGGGTGCTGACCACGAGCCGGGCCGCGTTGCATCTGTCGGGTGAATACCTCTATCCCGTGTCCCCGTTGGCACTGCCGGCTGCGGGTCGAGTGCAGCCACTCGCGGAACTGGGCGAGGTCGAGGCGGTGCGCCTGTTTGTCGATCGGGTGCGTGCCGTCAAACCCGACTTCGCCTTGACGGAGACGAACGCTCTGGCGATCGTGGAGATTGTGCGGCGCCTGGATGGCTTGCCCCTTGCCCTCGAGCTTGCCGCCGCGCGCGTGCGCGTCTTGTCGCCGACCGCTTTGCTGACCCGCCTCGACCAACGCCTCCCGTTGCTGACCGGAGGCCCGCAAGACCGGCCCGATCGGCAGCGCACCTTGCGGAATACGATCGCCTGGTCCTACGACCTGCTGAGCCCCGCCGAGCGGGTGCTCTTCCGCCGCCTTGCGGTCTTCGCGGGCGGCTGGTCCTTGGAGGCTGCCGAAACGGTTTCCACCGTAGATGAGCCACTCGATGTGCTGGAGGGGATGGCCGCGCTGCTTGACAACAGTCTCGTGCAAGGTGCGGAGCAGGACGCGGAGCCACGCTATACGATGCTGGAGACAATCCGGGAGTTCGGACTGGAGCAACTCGTCGCGACGGGAGAGGAGGACGCAATCCGTGACCGGCACGCCTTCTACTTCCTGCACCTAGCCGAACGGCTCATCCCGAATATTCACCTCCTTGAGAGTCTGGAACAACCTGCCCAACTGGTCATGGAGTATGACAATCTCCGCCTCTCGCTGCTGTGGTTTGACAGCCGCGACCAGGCCGAGGCGCTGTTGCGGCTGACGGCGACACTCGCCGGCGAATGGATTGCTCGGGGACTGCTGCGGGAAGGATTGGACAGCATTGAAGGCGTCCTCAGACGCACTCGCAGCACGGCATCGGCCGGGCGCGTGCAGGTGCTCCATGCCGCAGGGGTGATGGGGGTCTATCAGGGGAACCACGAGCGCGCCGCACCCTTCTTCGAAGAGGCCCTGGCGGTCGCCCGCGACGTAGGCGACCCGTTCCTGATAGGCCAAGCCGTCGCCTTTGTCGGCTGGCTGTCGTACCGTCGCGGCGAATACCAGCGTGCGGAAGAGCGGGTTGCGGAGGCGCTTCGCCTGCTCGACGGCATTCCGGATCAAGTGCGGGCCACGCCAACGCTCCTCATTGCCGGAGACACCGCTATGGTGCAAGAGCACTTCGCGCAAGCGCTACCGCACTATCAGAGGATCATTGACCTCAATCAAACCGCCGGCTTTGTCTGGATCGTGTGCGATGCCGAATCAGGTCTTGGGGGTGTCTACTACTGCCTGGGAGACGTGCACCAGGCCGTGGCGTTGTACGCGGCGAGTCTGCGCCGGGCATACGCCCAGCACATCACGGCCCAGTTCGTCAGCGCCCTGGTCGGAGTCGCTGCCATTGCCGCTTCGACGGGACATCTAGAGGTTGGCGCACAACTGCTCGGTGCGGCGGAGGGTCTCGCCGACTCCATCGATGCGCGCATCTTTCCGAGAGACTTCCCGGTGCGGCAGCGGGCGCTCAGTGCGCTCACAAACGTCCCTGAAGAAAACCAACTCACTAGAGAGTTCGCAGCAGGCCGGAGCCTGACCATGGAACAGGCGCTTGCTGCCGCCGAGGCCATCATTGCCGAGATGGACGAACCGGTGCCCGACAGTTCCCGCGACGTGCTCATGCCGCTGTAGAAGAAGGTGCTGGCAGTCGTCACCGAGCCTCAGTTGGCGACCAACACCGCTGCAGAGTGGAGCAGTCTCAGAAACGGTCCAGCGTGCTCTAAAATTAGCCTGCCTGAGCATCTGCGAAGCCGAGTGTTTCATCCGTCAGTGGTGGCTCGCCGGGCCATGGGCACGTGTTGAACAACTCCCCAGTTGAAGCCTCCGAGGCCCGCCAGGACGACTACTCATCGCATTTGTTGGCAAATTACTGGTCGATTCTAGGTACCCAGACCAGCACGGGGCTGTACAAGTCGGCACCCCACTTTTTGACCTGGCAGGGTCGTTTGCTAGTCGAGGAGATACCGCACCCTGATCCTGTTGACGATTCGCTGCAGACCCCAGGCGCAACCTCTAAAATGGATGTCGGCATCGTCGGCGACATAGGGGTAATTGCGTCGTGGCCGCCGCTCACCCTCGTGCCCAGGTCGGAATCCTACCAAGCCCGCTCACTACGCTCATCGGCCGCGAGCAAGAGGTTGCGTGCCCTCAGTGACCTGCTGCGCCGCGACGATGTCAGGCTGCTCACCCTGACCGGCCCGGGCGGCGTGGGCAAGACCCGCCTCGCCATCCAAATCGCATCGGAGGCGGTTGATACCTTCCCGGACGGCGTGGTCTTCGTCGGTCTTGCTCCGCATCACTGACCCCGCTCTCGTCATGTCCGCCATTGCTCACGCGGTGGGGGTGCGAGAGACACGAAACACGCCGCTGGCGGACCGGGTCACCGCGTTCCTGCGCGACAAGCGTCTGCTCCTGGTGCTGGACAATTTCGAGCACGTGGTCGAGGCCGCCCCACTCGTCGCCGAACTGCTCGGGGCCTGTCGGGCGGTGACGGTCCTGATCACGAGCCGCGTCCGGCTCCGGATCTCTGGGGAACGGGAGCACGCCGTGCCGCCGCTCGCGCTGGCCAAAGCGATCGAGCACGCCCCCGTCGAAGAGCTCGCGGCGTCCGAAGCGGTCCAGCTCTTCCTGGAGCGGGCGCAGGCGGTCCAAGAAAACTTCACCCTGACGTCCGACAACGCCGCGGCGGTTGCCGCGGTCTGCCACCGCCTGGATGGCTTGCCGCTCGCCATCGAACTGGCTGCCGCCCGGGTCAAGGTGCTCCCGCCGGCCGCGCTGCTGGCGAGGCTGGAGACGCGGTTGCCGTTGCTCACCGGTGGCGGGCGTGACCTGCCCGCTCGGCAGCAGACGATGCGCGATGCCATCGCCTGGAGCCATGGCCTTCTCCCAGCGGTGGAGCAGGCCCTCTTCCAGCGGCTCGCCGTCTTCGTTGGTGGCTTCACCGTGGAGGCAGCCGAGGCCGTCGCCGGCGCGGTGGGGATCGACGTCCTGGAGGGGATTGCCTCGTTGATCGACTCGAGCCTCCTGCAGCCGGAGGCGGGAGCGGGCGGGGAGCCTCGCTACGCCATGCTCGAAACGGTCCGCGAGTACGGGCTGGAGCAACTGACGGCGCACGGCGCCCTCGCCCGCACGCAGCTCGCCCATGCCACGTATTTTCGGACGCTCGCGGAACGGGCGGCGGCCCACGGCGAAATGCAGTTCGCCAGGACTCGGTACTGGACCGACCGGTTGGAGGCGGAGCACGCCAACCTCCGCGCCGCCCTCTCTCACCTTGCCGAGGTCGGGGAGCCGGTTGCCGAGCTGCGGCTGGCCACGGCGCTGGCGCCGATCTGGTTTCCCGGGGGGTCCATCCAGGAAGGCATCGACCACCTCCATGGGGCGTTGCGGCGGAGTGCGGGTGCGCCCGCGCCGTGGCGGGCCAAGGCGCTCGCCTGGCTGGCCCTGCAACACTGGGTCGCCGGGGAGAGTGCGCGGGCCGTCGAGCTGACCCTCGAGGGTGAAGCGCTGGCGGCGCACGCCGGAGACCAGGTGGGCGTCGCGCTGGCCCTGTACTTTCGGTCGCTGGCCGTCGGGTGGAACGCGGACGCCTCCCTGGCGGGCGTGCCCTACGCCGAGCGGGCGCTCGCGCTCGTCCAGGGCCGGGAGCCGGTTCCCTGGTTCGTCCCCTTCGCGCTTGGCGACATGGGACAGATGCTGACGTTCGCCGGACAGCGCGAGCGCGGCATCGCGCTGGTGGAAGAGGCGCTCGCGCTGCACCGTGCTCTCGGTCAGGACTTCGGGGCGGGCATGAAGCTGATGCACCTGGCCCTGACGGCCCATGAGGCGGGCGACGCCGCGGCCGCCGTCGCGCGGTACCGGGAGGGTTTGGAGCGCATCTGGGCCGTTCGCCACCCGATGATGACCAACCTGGCCATGACCGGCCTGGCCGGATTGGCCGCGGAACGAGGCCTCGCTGGGCCGGCAGCCCGGCTCCTGGGAATGGTTGAGGCGATCCACGAACGGACGGGTGCTCCCGTGCAAGCGCCGTGGCAACCCATCCAGGACCGGGCCACCCGTCTCGCTCGCTCGGCACTCGGCGACGACGGGTTTGCGGCTGAGATGGAGCGGGGACGACGGGCGCCGTTGCCTCAGGCGGTCGCCGAAGTCCTCGCACTGGCGACCACGCTGCTTGAGAAAGTGAGACCGGCAGCATTCCCTCTCGCCGCTCTGGGGTTGACCGACCGCGAAGTCGAGGTGCTGCGGCTCCTGGCTGCGGGCCAGTCGAATGCACAGATTGCCGACGCGTTGTTCATCAGCCGGCGCACCGTCACGACGCACGTCAGCAATCTCTACGCCAAGTTGGGTGTCGCCTCCCGTGCCGAGGCCATTGCCTTCGCCCTTCGCCACCAGGTGACCTGACGCGCGACCTGCGCAGTGCGGTCACGGATTGCCCTCCGTACGTATCCCGGCCAGCGACCGTGCGGCAGAGGAATTACGCACGGTGCCCGATGCGCGTGCGCCGTCCGACCTCGATGATGGCCCAGCAGCGTGGACTGCAACGTGGCGCGGCGGATACGACCGGGGTTGGCCATGGACTCGCACGGATCGAGAGGCAATGAGTTCTACAAGCGACGCGAGACGACGTGGGTAGCGTTGGAGGGGTACGGCGATCTCGCGCCCGGTCGGGTGGCGATGGACGAGCAGCGGGAGCGGGTGATGGCCGAGGGGGGACAGCGGTGCGTCCTCGCATCATCGGCACCAGCGAGCGAACGACCATCATCGTGCCAGCGCGCTCGCCAGCGACTGGGTGATCTCGTCATGGTTTTCGGGGGCACGCTTCGTCGGCGATGTGCCTCGACTGCGGTGATCGCCGAGTCCCACGAGACCAGCGCGAGGTGAGAGCCCCAACGAACTGGTGGAGGTTACCTCTCTGCCGTGCGCCGGCAGATCGTCCGGATCGTCTCGTGGCTCACCCCGAACTCGGCGGCCAACTCGCGGAGCGTGGCGTTGCCAGTCCGACCGCGGACGGTCGCCTCGTGCTCGGGCGTGAGCTTCCGCTGCCGCGGTACGTGGTAGCCGGCGCGCTGCGATCGACCGACGAGGCGGCGAGGCGGAACCTCGGCGATGACCACGTAGTTGTCTTCATGACGCAAGCGCGAGACCGACCCCCGTCGCTTCCGCCACCGCGTCGCTGACGCAGGGCTACACCTGACTCCTTCGCATGGGGCTTACGCGGCATCATCCTCCACGCCATCTATCGTCACACGGTTGCACAACTGCGAGAGATCAGGAAACGGCCGAACGCCCTCTCCGCGGAACGCTGGGCGCCTAGGATCCGCGACGACGAGGTCATCGATCGCGAAGTCCCGCTGATGCGGTTCCTTCCTCTGCCTTGCGTGCCGCATCCTGCCAGCAAATCGGTGCGACCCCGTTCGCATTCTTTACAATGGAAGCAGGGGACAATCGATACCCGGAGGCGTTCGCATTGTGGCCACCGCGCAGCCCCGCCACCACGTTTCTACCCTTCCGGTGCCCCTCACCCCGCTCATCGGCCGCGAGCAAGAGGCGGCCGCTGTCTGCGATCTCCTGCGACGGGATGATGTCCGCCTGGTGACCCTGACGGGCCCCGGTGGGGTCGGCAAGACTCGGCTGGCCCTGCGCGTCGCGGCGCATCTCGCGCCGGATTTCGGGCAGGCGATTGGCTGGATTCCCCTCGCCGCGGTGCGCGATCCCGTCCTCGTCGCGGACACGGTCAGGCAGGCGCTTGGCGTGCCCGAGCACGCGGATCGCACCCCCGTCCAGGCACTGGCCGGCGCGCTGCGCGACCAGCAGCTTCTGCTGCTCCTCGACAATTTCGAGCAGGTGGTGGCCGCGGCGCCGTTCGTGAGCGAGCTTCTTGCGGCCTGTCCTCAGGTGAAGGTTTTGATCACCAGCCGCGCGTTGCTGCGCGTCTCCGGCGAGCACGACTACCCCGTGCCGCCGCTCGCCTTGCCTGAAGCGGCAGCCCCACCGGCGGCGGTTCAGGAAGCCGAAGCCGTCCGCCTCTTCGTCGAGCGAGCCCGGGCGGCAGATCCCGCGTTCGCGCTGACGGCCGGCAACGCCGCGGCGATCGGCGCCATCTGCCGGCGCCTGGATGGGCTCCCCCTGGCGGTCGAGCTAGCCGCGGCGAAGTCGCGGCTGTTCCCACCCGACGCGCTCTTGCCCCGGCTGACGTCGCGGCTGCCGATGTTGGCGGGCGGCGCGAGAGATCAGCCCGCCCGGCTGCAGACGATGCGGAACGCCATCGCCTGGAGCTACGACCTGCTGCCACCCCAGGAGCAGCTTCTGTTCCGGCGCCTGGGGGTGTTCGTCGGTGGATTCACCCTGGAGGGGGCCGCCGCGGTGGTCTCCCACGAGGGCCTGGACGTGCTGACGGCGGTCGTGGCGCTAGCCGAGCAGAGCCTGCTGGCGGGAACGGGAGTCGTCGCCGGAGAACCCCGCTTCGCCATGCTGGAGACGGTGCGGGAGTTCGCGCTGGAGCGGCTTACGGCAAGCGGGGAGGAGGCCGCCGCCCGCCGGGCGCATGCGGCCTGGTTCCTGGCGATGGCGGAGGAGTCCGAGTCCTCGACCTGGAGTGGGCCTGCCCAGATGAGATGGCTCGATCTCCTGGACGCCGAACATCCCAATTTGCGTGCCGCGCTTGATTGGTTCGAGCGGACGGGTGACACCGAGGCAGGCGCTCGCATGGCTGCTTCGCTTGCGGGTTTTTGGCTCTATCGAAGCCACCGCACCGAGGGACGCGCGTGGCTGGAACGGGCGTTGGCGCAGCCCGGGGCCTCGGATCGCACGCACGCCAAAGCGATGCGGGAGTTGGGGAGGATGGATTTTTTGACGGGCGGCCAGAAGGCGATTGCTGTTCTTGCCCAGAGCCTCGCCCTCAGCCGGGAATTGGCGGATTCGGGGGGCACCGCTGCTACCTTGCTCGCGCTTGGGATTGAAGCATTCGACCGGCCTGACCTCGCCCGCGCGGCGCCGTTTCTCGATGAGGCGTGCGCGCTCGCGGAGGAAATTGGAGATTCCCGCATCGTCGCCATGGCGCGAATGCACTTGGGGGTGATCGCGCTGTACCAAGCCGGGCCCGAGCACGCTGAGCCGGTTTTGGCGGAGGCGCTGGCCCTGTTCCACCGCCAAGACAACGCGTATGGAATCGCCAGCACGCTGCTCGCTCTTGGCTGGGCAGCCGCTGACCGCCAGGATAGCGCGACGGCAGCGGCGCGCTATGCGGAAAGCCTCGCCCTGTGGAATGAACTGGGAACCAAAGAGGGACTGGTCGACACCTTGGCCGCCGTGGCGGCTCTGGCCAGGGCGGCCCGCCAGCCAGAGCGGGCGACCCGGATCCTCGCGGCGGCAGAGGCGATTGGGGAGGCTATCGGCTACGTTCTCTCCTTTCCCGAACGAGTGCGCTATGAGCGAACGAAAGCGGAACTGCGCGCAACCCTGGGTGAGGTCGAATTCCCTGCAGAGTGGGCCGCCGGGCTTGCAACGCCACAGGATCAGGCCGCCGCCGTGGCCGCGGCGATGCTCGCGGAGCTCGGCAAAGGGTTTCAGGGTCGCGCGCCCACCAGCTCGCGCGTCGAGGGTGGCTTGACGCCGCGCGAGCGCGAGGTGCTGCGGCTCGTCATCGCCGGCCGCTCCAATCCCGAAATCGCCGACGCCCTCTTCCTCAGCCGCCGCACCGTCACCACGCACCTGACGCGCATCTTCGCCAAGCTCGGGGTTGCCGGGCGCGCCGAGGCTGCGGCCCTGGCGGTGCGTCGCAGCCTCGTCTGAAGCACGCCACTATCGGCAGAGCACCTGTCGTACCGGCACACGTACCGTTCTGGCCACAAATACGACAGGCGATTACGACACCCGTACGATGTACTACCGGGTGCCCGACTCTAACCTGAGGATGTGCCGGTAGCCCGTTCATCGAAACGCACAGTCGGCACCAGCATCTCTCGATTCCAACGCAGCATCTGATTGATCAGCCATCCCGGCCTCATCCAGAGCTTGGAGGTCTTGCCATGCGTCGATTCAGCCTGCTCGTCGGCATTGCGCTCCTCTGGGTCGGCCAGTTGGTCACGATCCCCATCTCGGCTGGGAAGGTAGCACCTGTTCTCGCTGATCCGGCAGGCGATGCCAGAGCTCTCGTCCGAGCGGCCGACGCATCAGCAATCGGAGCTGCACATATGGGCGCCTCGAGTGGACTCGGCGGAGTGGCTGACCCCGTCCCGCACACCACACGCTCCGCATCGATGCGAACGATTGAAGACGCAGGTGAGGATCCGGACCGGATCATGGCTGGGGCAGTGCGTCCCCTGCTGGAAATGGCCCTCCCGGGTGCACCCATGGGCGGGAGCACCTCCCTTTTCGCGGCGCGCCTGACGTACGAGCTGGGAGCATCCGTTGTCGTGCGACGGCACACGCAGATGCGGCTAATGGCGGTCGAGGAGGGGGCGCTTGACGTGCGAGTCGACGGCGACGCCGCCCTGTGCAGCTCGACTCTGTACGGCGGGCCGCTAGCAGACGACCCCCTCCATGTCACTGGCCGCATCACGCTCTATGCCGGAGATCTTCTGATCATCCCCGTGGACGCGGCGTTCTCCGCTCGGAATACCGGCGAGGTGCCGGCAGTGGCACTGGAGATCGGTCTGCAGTTCCCACAGCCGCTGACCCCCATGACCGACGGCGTTGGTGCGGCGAGCAGGCCGAGAAATATCCATCGCGAGCCGCTCACTGCTGCCATCGTGACTGAACCAGGGCAGCCCGCCGTGGTGACGATCGATCGTACCATCCTCCCTCCGAGCACGAGTATGGGCTTGGGCAAGGGGCCCGGGACCACGGTGTTCATGGTCAAGCCCACGGTCGCTGGCACGGACCAGGACCGCCTCGACATCGAGCCCAGCATGGACGTGGTGCGACTGGTTGCGCCTGGGGAACAGCCCGCCATTCTGGCGGGCAAGACCTCGCTCGCTGTCTTGCGATTGACCGTCAGCCCAGCCAACCCCTATGCCAGGCACGCGTAGCGGTCATCAGACCCGGTGCGTTCGATCTTTCGCCATACGCTTGGTGCCAGCTGCGTGCTTGTGGCAGCGAGAAACGGCCCGGATCGTCTCGTGACTGACCCCGAACTCGGCTGCGAGTTCGCGCAGGCTGTAGTGCCCGGCTTGCGCGCGAATGGTCGCTTTCTGGAATGGTCGTGAGCTTGCCCGGCCTGGGCGACTGATACGACGCTCTCCGAGATGTCCCGCTTACGCGGCGTGGAAGCACGACGGCGATGTCGAT
Organism: uncultured Chloroflexia bacterium; assembly: GCA_963762985.1. Classification (GTDB taxonomy): domain Bacteria; phylum Chloroflexota; class Chloroflexia; order Thermomicrobiales; family UBA6265; genus JACCXM01. The sequence goes on along the minus strand of CAVXMK010000010.1, from coordinate 61,070 downwards.
CGGTTCTGCGCCTGCCGTGTCATGACGCGGTGACGACTCCGATCCCCGCCGCTTCGGCCGCACCGTCGTGGGGTCGGGAGCCGCCCAGCTTTCAGCGGGTGCCGCGGTTCCAAACGGCGGGGTTGGCCAGGTACCGCGGGCGCCGCCCGGCCAACCCGTCGGCCAGGTGCGCGACCGCGGCCCCGGTCATGGCTGCCAGCGACCGGTCGCTGGCGGAGCCGGTGGGCGGCGTCGGGACCGCGCGCGGCACATCGAAGAGGGGTGGCCGACCGGCAGCGGTTCCGGGTCGGTCGCGTCCAGCCCTGCCCCCGGGAGGCGTCCGGCGCCGAGCGCGGCCACAAGCGCGTCGGTGTCGACCAGCGGAACAGGCGACTGGGCTTGACACTGCCGAGATTTGGTGTAGGGTGGGGGCGCTCCGATGCTCCTCCGGGAGTTCAACGCGTTGGCTGAAGACGCGGGCCCTGTTCAGGCTCCCGCGTCCTCCTCTCCTGGTTCCGTTGCCAGATGGCCTTGCTTCGGGAACGCCGCCAGCGATAGGTCCGTGTGCCATGGATGCCGACGTCCCGGTCGTGCCCGTCGCTGTCGTCGACGATGTCCTGCCAACGCTGGGTGAAGGACTCGTCGCCCACGGCGTGGAAGCCGCCGATCGGCGCACGCTCGTGGCCCTCGGCTTCGGCACCTTCGTCGCCGCGCTGGTGTTCGTCATCCCCCCGATCTTCTTCCCGCAGATGGCGGCCGAGCTTCAGGTGAGCGTGCCGCTCCTGGGGCAGGTCATGACGGCCATGCTGCTGCTCAGCGCCCTGTTCGGGCTGGTCGTGGGTCCGCTCGCCGACCGCTCCGGCCACCGTTGGCCGATTCTCATCGGCCTGATGGCGGCGGCGGTGTGCCTGCTCGACTTCGGTCTTGCCCCGACCTACCCCGTGCTGCTGCTGGCCAGCGTCACCGGTGCCGTGGCGACGGCCGCGGTATTGGGTCCTTCGCTCGCCATCGCCAGCACCGCGTTCAGCGGCACCGCAGCACGGCGGGCGGTCGGGTGGACCAGCGCCGCCCAGGCCGGCTCCGCCATCATCGGGGTGCCCGTGCTGGCCGCCATTGGCACCGCCGCCGGCTGGCGGGTGGCGTTTGTGGCGGCGGGTCTCGCGACAGTGGCAATCTGCGCGCTCGCGCTGCTCTGGTTGCCACGCGATCGGCATCGCGCCGCGGAATCGTTGCACCTCTTTGCCATCCTCGGGCCATATCGCCCGCTGCTGCGCCACGGCACGATGCGCCGGCTGTATGGGGCCACGCTCCTCGGGGCCGTCTGCTGGTTCGGGCTGCTGACCTACCTTGGCGCGTTCCTGGCCGAGGCCCTGGGCCTGGGCACGGGGCAGGTGGGGCTGGTGTACATGGTCGCTGGCAGCGGGTACTTCCTGGGCAGCCTGGCGGTCGGGGGTCCGCTCGCTCGCGTGCCAGCCCGCACCCTCGTCGTCGGCGGGTATGGGGCAACGGCGCTGCTGATGGCGCTGGGATTCTCCACGCGTCTCGGGGCGACCGGCTCTGCTGTCCTGATTACCGGTGCCGCTTTAGCCATGGGGTTAGAAGTGGTGGGGATGATCACCCTGCTCACCGCAGAGACCTCGAGTGGATCCGGAACCACCCTGACCCTTAACGCGTCGGTGTTCAACCTGGGCGCCGCTGGGGGCGGCGCGATCGGGGGCGTCCTCCTGGCCGTGGCGGGGTACGACGCGCTGGCGATCGGTCTGCCGCTCTTTGCGGTGGCCGCGGCGTTGCTCAGTCGGCAGCCAGCATCGCTGGCCTCCGCTGGCGAGCCGGAGGCACCATGACCGCGACCGACGCGGCGGTGGCACGCCCGCTCAATCTCCATGACTACGAGACGGCGGCGCAAGAGTTGCTGCCGCCGATGGTCTTCGACTTCGTCGCCGGTGGCAGTGGCGACGGGGTGACGGTAAGGGGCAATCGCGCGGCGTTCGATCGCTGGCGGTTGCTGCCGCGGGTGCTGCGCGGGCTGCGCGAGGGTTCCACGGCCACCTCGGTCCTCGGCCAGCCCATCGCGCTGCCGGTGCTGATCGCGCCCTCCTCGCTGCACCGGCTGTGCCATGACGCGGGGGAGCGGGCCACGGCGCGGGCGGCCAAAGCCGCCGGCACGATCTACACGATGAGCACGCCCGCCTCGCTGGCGATCGAAGCGGTCGCCCCCGAGGCCGGGCCGTGGTGGTTCCAGCTCTACGTCTACCGGGATCGGGGGCTGACCCGCGACCTGGTCGCCCGGGCGGCCGCTGCCGGCGCTTCGGCGCTGGTCGTGACCGTCGACATGCCGGCGCTGGGGCGGCGGGAGGCGGACGAGCGCAATCGCTTTGCCCTGCCACCCGGCGTGACGATGCCCAATGTCCAGCTCCCGGCGCCACGTCTCGCGGCAGAGACTAGCGCCAGTGCAGAGTGGCTCACTGCGGTACCGGTGGTAGAGTCGGCCTTGACCTGGGACGACCTGGACTGGCTGGCCTCGCTGTCGTCACTGCCGGTGATCCCCAAGGGCATCCTGCACCCCGATGATGCCGCGCGTGCGGTCGAGCACGGAGCGCGGGCGGTGATCGTCTCCAACCACGGGGGACGGCAGCTCGACGGCGCGGTCGCCGCCCTCGACGCGCTCCCGGCCGTGGTCGCGGCGGTCGCGGGCCGTGCTGAGGTGCTCGTCGACGGCGGGGTGCGGCGGGGAACCGACGTCCTGAAGGCGCTGGCCTTAGGCGCACGAGCGGTGCTCATCGGCCGGCCCATCCACTGGGGTCTGGCCGTGGGCGGCGAATCGGGGGTGCGGCATGTGCTGGAATTGCTACGGGCGGAGCTGGCGCTGGATCTGCTGCTCTGCGGCGTCGCCTCCCCTGCCACCGCGGACCGCTCCCTGCTCGTCCCATCCGACGCGCGCAACCACTTGTGAAACCGGTTCTACACACCGGCGGCTTCGGCCTCGTCTCGATCCCGTCTCGAGCGGGTACGGGGGTTTGGCGCGTTTGCCACTGGCAGCGTTGGTGGTGCGTGTGCCAAAACCTGCTGCGCGGCCGGCACCGACCCCGCCGTGAGCCGGATGGGCTCACGATGGAGCCAGAGCACCCGCATACCAGCACGCCATCGGGGTTAAATCACCAGCTACGAGCGTGGTGCACAACCGGGCAGCACGCGATGATCGCGCCGTGCCCGATGCCCGCCGGTCGACCCCCCGTCCGGCAATCTGCTGCGGCTGCCACAGGAATGGACGACGGAACGCGCGGTCTCCGAGAATGGGCTCGCGATGGATTCGGGCGTGTCGGCGACCCCGCCGTCGGGCCGCATCCGTACCCCGCCGACGCGTCCTCGCGCCTGCCCCGCTCGGCATACTCCCCTGCCGGGATACCCCGTTTGGGGCATGAGTGCCCCCGTTCCTCCTGGCATGCTGGCCGTGGCGCCATAGAGCGCGCTGCCGAGACGGAGAAAGGACGAGTCATGGAACCGACCGTGGCTGCGGACGGGGAGGGCGAGGTGTACGACGCGGGCGCGCTGCGGTTGCGCGTGCTGGCGCAGTCCCCCGACCAGCCCCTGGCCATCATGGACAGCGTCGTGCCGCCGGGGTTCGCGGGTCCGGTCCGACACCGGCACGCGCGCATGACCGACATCTTCTACGTCCTAGAGGGGCAGCTGACCCTTGACCTGGCGGGGGAGCGGCACCTCCTCGGCCCCGGGTCGTTCGTGCTGGTGCCGCCGGGGGTCATCCACACCTTCGCCAACCCGGGCTCAGCGCCAGTCCGGTTCCTGGAGATCATGCAGCCGGCCGGCCTCGAGCAGTACGTGAAGGAGGCCGTGCAGCGGATGGCGGCCGGGCACCCCTGGTCGCCGACGGAGATGGCCCAAGCCGCCTCCCGCTATGACTTCGAGCCTATGCCTCCGGAGGGCTGAGCGGGAACCGACGGCACGCCTGCCGCACCGTCCGGGGGCTCTTGCCAACTGCTGGGCAATCGGCGTTAGGGACCCGATAGGTTCTGCCACACGCGTTAAGTCCCGAATCGGTGCCCACCCCCTCCCCCGCCCCTCGCGGACGCGGGAGCCGCATCCCGCCGAAAGACTCCGTTCCCCCACGATAGACCCGCTCCCGCGCCGGCTCGGAGCTCGGAAGCCGGGGCCGGGTCGGGACCACCACCCCGGGTGACCGGGCGGATTAGCGCGGGACCGGGCGAACGAGGGAGTCCGGGGTGGCCCTTTTGGGTCCCCGGCCGGGGGCCGGTCGAGGCGTGGTCGGGGAACCGCGGCGCTCGCGTCCACGCCCACCGCCAGGCGGGGGAACGTCCGGGGGTGGTCCCCGCCGCGGCGTCGTGACGCTCAGCAGACCCTCAGCCGCGGTTCAGCGGCCGTTCAGCACCCGTCGCCATACTGACAACACGATCAGTCCCCCGGCGTGGTGGGCTGGGCGGGCCTTGCCGCGCCCGGGGGACGGTCGCGTTCGCACCAGACAGCGCATGCGGGCACCGGCGCGTCCGGAGAGACCGACCTCCGGGACGCTGCCTCGGCACGCGCCACGTCGTCCTGCGCGTGTTTGCGCCGACAGAGTCGAACTGAGACGCAGTCGTCCGACCGCACACCGATGGGACCGGACCAGGCCTCGGCGGCAGGACCCGGTGGCTTTTTCAAAAGCTGATCCCTTCGGGGAACCAGTCTCGGAGTCAACGCTCCCTTTTCTCCATGCGTGGGGAGAAGGGTTCGGGATGACGATTCTTGCCTGAGCGGCACAGGTCTGTTATGTTGCGCCGAACACGGTCACGCAACTGGATCTGGACGGCGTTGCGCGAGGAAGGATCTGCCATGCGTCGTGGGATCACCGCTGCTCCCATCGTCGTCGTTTTCCTGCTGGGCTCGCTGCTTTCCAATCTCGCCGCGACGGCGCAGGGCCAGACGGCGGACCAGGCGCACGTGCTCCGCATGAACTGGGGCCCTGAGCTGCCTGAAACCCTCGATCCGCAGCACAGCGACCTGGGCCAATGGTCCATGTCGGGCGGGCTCGACTGGGAGGGCCTCACGCGCATCGACGAAGAGTTGCAACCCGTCCCGGGCGCGGCCGAGTCGTGGGAGTTCAGCGCCGACGGCAAAACCGTCACCTTCCATTTGCGGCCGGGTTTGGTCTTCAGTGATGGTGTCCCCGTCACCGCCGAGCACTTTCGCTACGCCGCCGAACGGCTTTGCAGTCCCCAGCTCAACTCGCGCTCGCGGGGCTCCTTCGTCGACCTTATCGGCTGTGAGGAGCTCTTTCACCGCAGGGGATGACGCCGCCGCCGCGGCCGCGGCCAAGGCCGCGCTTCGGGGTGCGCGTCGTGGACGACCGCACCCTGGAGTACCGGTTCACGCGGCCCGCGCCCTACTTCCCGGCGCTGGCGGCGAAGTGGGGCACGATTCCACTGCGCCAGGAGCTGATCGAGGCGGGCGGTCCCGACTGGTGGGCCAACCCCGCCACGCGCATTGGCAACGGACCGTTCCGACTGGTGGCCTACGACGCGGACGGATCGGACAACGCGTGGTCTATGCCCGCAACGACGCCTACTGGGGCGGCGCGCCAAGCTGGACGGCATCGAGTTTTCCTTCATCGACTGGGGGGATGCGGAGATTGAGGCGCTATCGCCGCGGCGAGCTCGATGTCACCTGGCCGCGGACAAGCATGATCCCCACGCTCGAGGCCGATCCGGAGCTGAGCCGGGATCTGGTCGCGCTCCCGATCGCGGGGACGGTCTACTTCCAATTCAATCTCACGCGCGAGCCGTTCCAGGATCAGAAGGTGCGGGAGGCCTTTGCCTACGCCTTTGACCGCGAGGCGTATTGCCAGCAGCGATACGGCCTGTGCACGCCGACGCTGAGCATGGTCCCGCCGGGCGTGCCCGGATCCATTGAGACCGACGCCTACGCCTTCGACCCGGAGAAGGCGCGGCAGGCGCTGGCCGAGTCGTCGTATGGCAGGACCGGAGCACGTGCCGGAGATCACCTGGTACTACGAGGAGGGCAGCGAGGCAGACCTGCGCAACGCGCGGTGGTACTACGAGCAGTTCCGCCAGGTGCTCGGCATCGAGCTGACGCTCGTCCCGATCGACTGGGAGGCCCTGGACGCCCTCTATGGCGACCCGGCAACCGTGCCGCAGTTCCACTGGTCGGTCTGGTGGGGCGGCGCCGATCTGCGGAGCTGGTTTGTCATCTGGCGCTGCGACGTCGACCTTTGGTCGGCGAAGGCTTACTGCAATCCAGCGCTCGACGCGCTGCTCGATCGCGCCGATGCCGAGCTCGATCCGGAAAAGAGCGTCGCGCTCTATGAGGAGGCCGGGCGGATGCTCGTGGCCGATGCGCCGGCCATCTTCGCCCACACCGACTACAGCACGGTGCTCGTCAAGCCGTCCGTCATCGGCTATTCGCGCACGACGCCCTATCTGAATGGGAACTGGCCGGGCTGGATGAACCTCATGACGGTCGACGTCGTGCCGTCCGGCTAGCGCGCCATTCGCGCGATCGTGTCCTCCTGCACGAATCGGCGCGGCGATTCGCGAGGGTGAATGGCCGGGCTTGCCATCCCTGCTGACCGGCGACGTCGTGCCGCGCTCGTCGTCTCCCTCGGAACGCTTGTAACCGCACGCCGCCGAATTCCGTCTATTCAACATGCGGAGGTTGTACGGGAACCCGACCGGCGGAGGAGCGGCGCGACAATGGGCGTCCAGGGAGGACCTGCCAAGACCCATGCTCGGGGAGCCGCGATGGCCGGCGACGAGGCCGCGCTCGTCGCCGCGGCGCAGCGGGACCGGCAGGCATTTGGTCCGTTGTACGCCCGGTACGCGAACCCGATCTACAAATACTGCTTTGCGCAGCTCGGCAACCGGCAGGCGGCGGAAGACGCGACCAGCCTGGTCTTCACCAAGGCGCTCGACGGCCTGCCCCGCTTCCACGGCGGTTCGTTCCGCGCGTGGCTCTTCACGATTGCGCGCAATGTGGTGACCGATCAGTTCCGTGCGCGCCGCTTCGACGCCCCACTCGAGGCGGCGGCAGCGGTTGCGGCGCCAGGAGCCACGCTCGACGACCTCGCGGCGGACGCCGACCGGGACCGCGGCCTGTGGGCCCTGCTTGCCGAGTTGACGCCGGACCAGCGCCAGGTCATCGAACTGCGTTTGCGGGATCTGGCCGGGCCGGAGGTCGCCGTTGTGCTCGGTCGGAGCCATGCCTGGGTCAAGGTCACCCAGTTTCGGGCCATTGAGCGGCTGCGCGCGATGATGGGCGTCACCGTCGAGCCAAAGGAGGTGGCCGATGGCGGGGCCTGAGCGCGACGCGATCGAGCAATTCGCCCGCTACTGGGACGCATTCGCCGCGGGCGCCACGGATGATCCCGATCTCGCCGATCCCACGTTGGCGGCGACGGTGTCGCGACTCCATGCGCTCGACGATCTCCCCGATATCGATCCCTCGTTCCAACGCCGTCTCGAGGCGAGCCTTCTGGGCACGAACGTGGCGGCGGATGCGCTGTCTGGCACGACGCCTTTGCCGGTTGGCGACCATGACCTGCACACGTCGCTCAACGGCCGGGCAGCCGCTCAACCTTGGCGAGTACGCGCGCCGAGGTCGCCCAGTCCGATGCGCCGCGGCTGGCCGCTGGCACAACTGGCTGCCGCCGCCCTCCTCCTGCTGACCCTGCTTGGCGGCCTGATCGCCATCCGCTACGCGACGGCGCCGCGGCCAATCACGTACCTGGAAGCCGTGGGCGAGACCCAGGTCGACACCCTCGTCGACGCCACGCTCGAAGGCGACTCCGCCACCGCGATCCCGCTGGCGGTCGAGCGCTGGACCATTCCTCCCGGGAGCGCAACGGTGACCGTGCCGCCGCTGGATGGGCCGCAATGGGTCGTCGCCGAATCAGGCGCCCTCACGGCCGCCATCGATGGCGAGCGGCACGACCTCGCGCCCGGCGCCAGTCTGGTGGTCCCGGCCGGCCAGGCGCTGGTGCTGGGCAACGCGGGCCAGGAGGAGGCGCCGCTCTGCGCGGCGTGGCCACCGTCCGTTCGTCCTCGAAGACTACGACCGCGCCGTCATTCGCAAGAGCCCCGCTCTGCCGACGAGCGCGCACCCGGCGCTGCCGGCCGGCGTCTCCCACCTCCTGTTCGAGCGGTTGACGTTGCCGCCGGGGGCGATCCTGAGCATCGAGCCGGTCTCCGGCCGCGACTGGGTCAGCGTGGTCCGCGGCCAGTTGGGTCTGACGCTGGGCGGCGATGCGCTGCCGACCGGCTGGCAGTCGGGGCGGGAGCAGGAGATTGGCGCGGGCGAGTTGCTGCCCGGCATGGCGGTCGACACGAAGGTCTCCCTGCGCAACATCGGGGAGGAGCCGCTGGTCCTCTTGCGGCTGCGGTTGACGCCGCTCGCGGAGGGCGCGTGATGAACCGAGAGAGCCGCGGGCCGCCACGACCTCAGATGGGTCCGCCTTGGCGCGGCCGCGCCGACCGCCGGCACGCGCCACGGGGATTCGCCCCCGAGCCGCGCTAGCAGCCACGACACCCTGAGTCTCAGCTGAACGAGTTGGGAATGCCTCCCGGCCATGACCGCATGGCGCGGGGGTCGGGGACACCTGTGTCGTTTCGACCCCGGCGCACGCCGCCGGGACACGTCGAGGAAGCCGTGATGGAGCACCTGCGCATCATCCGCCCGCTGGCGCCGACCGCGTCCCGCTCCCTCGCGCGCCAGGGCGATGCCCGCGCGGACGATCCCCCTGACGCGCCGAGAACGGGAGGTGCTGGCGCTGATCTGCCAATGGCAGACCGACCGCGAGATCGCCGAGCGACTCTCGATTAGCCGCCGCACCGTCTCCAGCCATGTCGCCAGCATCCTGGCCAAGCTGACGCCGCCAACCGGCGCGAAGCCTCGGCAGTGGCGGATTCCTTGGACTGGTCTGACGATGCGCTGCCGACGCGCAAACCGACAGACGATCGGGCTACGAACGCGCCGGATGCCGCGGACCACCGACTGCAGGATCGGAGGTGCGCCGGGCGGGCGCACGCGCGACCGGGACCGCCCGCCGCGATCAGGCCAACGGCGCCGGGAGCTCGCTCTTGCCAAGCCTACCCGCAGACCCCGGCGGCGAAGCGCCGCCGGAGAAGAGGAGACCTTCGATGCTGAAGCTCAAGCAGGGAATGGCGGCCATCGTGTTGGTCGTCTCGCTGGGCCTGATCGTGCCCGGCTCGTTCGGCGGACCGGCGTCCGCGGACGTGGACAACTCGCGCCCCAACAATCCCAATTTGGCGGATCTTTACTCCTTCGACTGCGACCTCGACGGGGACCTCGTGCTCGACGCGGACGACACGTTCGAGACCACGTACGATCTGGCGTCCACGTTCAACGCGAACGGACGGCACGTCCAGGGCAGCAACCTCGTGCTCATGTCGCGGTATAGGTTCGACGTCAAGGACTCGCACTACGAGGTCGTCAACGCTGCCGGGACCACGCCGTCCCCTTCGACGACCCGGAAACGTACTGGTTCGACGGCCCCGGGAATGCCCTGCCGAACGGCGGCAACCCGAAGGGGTGGAAGACCGTGCTGTGCACGAATGAAGGCATAGACGACGACTATGTGCCGAACGAGGAAGACGTGGCGCTGGGGATCGGGTTTGTCCAGACCGACGAGTGCCTGGAGGATCCATCGGCGGAAGACCCGGACTGCGTCGTGTACAAAGAAACCTTCACGAACTACTGGGCCGTCACCTTGAGTCAAGGCGGCAAGCGAGTCGCGGCCGATAGCGTCGATGACGCGCCGAGCGCCGATCGCGCGCACCCGGCGAAGAAGCAGGGCAAACACCGCGGCAAGGGCAAGCGCGGGCGGTAGACCTCCTGCGGAAGGGGGGCGGATCGGGTGAGACCGGCGCCTTCGGGAACTCGCGGAGCGGTCGCCGTGACGTCTGCCACGGAGGACGGGGCGATGGCGGTAGCCATCGCCCCCAATGCACGCGGCCGGTGTTCCGACCGGATCCCGTGGTCGGTGCCGTGCCGACGTGCGCGACCGCGGCGATCGGCGCCGCAGTGCCAAACGCCTTGACCCCCCCCCCGAGCCCCTCTCGGGTAGCCACGGGCCGACCGGCCACACCCTGCGGGGCGAGCACGTCAAGGTGAGCCAGGAAGGTTGCGTCTCTCGCCATGCCGAGCTGGCGCCTTCAAGCCATGCCTGGTCCGGAAGCCTGAGCCGGACGTTCGCCGCCGGCACCCGAAGTCCGCCTCCGGCGCACGTGGTTCCTGGCGCCAGGGGTCACGGCGTCCGGTGGCATCGGCCCCCTCGCGAGCGAGGACGAGGGCCGCTCGTCGGGCTCGGCGCGCGGTTCCGTGGTCGGTTCGCTTCCTCCTGCGAGGCGCACGTTGACGGCGCAAGACTGAGGTTCTGCAACACCTTCCGAATCAACGAGTAGGGCGGGTCCACACACTCGTTCAGCGGGCTCGGGCCGCCGGCGCACCAATCCGGTGGCCTCCTTCGCTCCGCATCGTGCCCGCTAGGGGGCGGCCGCGGGCGGCGTCGCGTGCGCCGAGGGTGGCTCGGCCCGCACCCGCCGGCCCGCGACCCGCCACGGCCCCTCCTCGCCCCGCGACGCGCCGCCGGCGGCGACGAACTCCAGCGTGAACGACCCGGCGAAGGCGTCGCCGGCCGCGTCGACCGCGAGGGCCGCCCGGACCCGGCCCGTGCCCCGCGTGGCCCCGCGCGCCAGGCCCAGCAAGAGCAGGGTCATCACGGCGGTCCGCTCGCCCGTCGGCGCCCACGCGCCCTGGGCGTCGTTGCCCGCCGGGTGGGTCTGCAGGGCGATGCCGTCGGCGGTGTAGCTGTTGAGCCTGGGACTCGCCCCGGGCTCGTCCGGGAACGTCAGGAGCCAGGCGCCCACCAGGGGGTGCCCGGAACCGGCGGGGGCGGCGTCCAGGGCGCGGGCGGCACGGGCGGCGGCGGCCAGGCGGCGCAGGGCGACGGCGGCGCCCGCGAGCAGGACCGGGACCCGGCGCATGGCCACTCCCTCCTCCGCAGACCGGCCGCCGCGGTGGCGGCCGGACGGTGCATCGTAGCGGACCGGCGGCCACGGTGGGGGCCGGGTTGGCGGACCCGCCCTCGATCGGCCAGCGCTCTTGGCCACCCGTGGTTCCGGTAACGTGCCGATGGCTCTGCGAGGCACCACCGGTGGATGAAATGACTCTGGCTTCGGTCCGTTCGGGGGCTTTTTCACAGCACGTGCCATGGCGGGCTACGCCACCACCGAGGAGAGAAAACCTGGCGCACCACCGGCTCCGGCAGGCGCTCTTTTCAGTCCACGCTGGGGCGTTCCCGGAACCGCGAGCATGGGGCAAGCGCCATGTATGATGCGTCCTCGCGGTCTGGGTCTCACGTCGGCTGGGGCGAGGGCATGGGTCACGGGAACGGGCCAACCATCTTCCGGAACGCGGCGCAGTTCGCCCAACCGTTGGCGACGTCCATCCCGATCACCATTTTCACCATCGCGGCGCTCGCCCTACCGCTGGCGACGGCGCAGGCCCTCGGCCTCTCCTCCCGCCAGACCAGCGCCTGGATTTTCGCGCTCTACGCCGCGCCCGGGCTGGCCTCGATCGCCCTGACCGTGGCCTACCGGCAGCCGCTGTTGGTGGCGTGGCACACCGCCGTCGTCGCCTTTGTCGCGTCGCTTGCTCCAACGACCCCGTACGGCGACATCCTGGGGGCGATGATCGTTGCCGGGTTGGTGGTGGCTGCCCTCGGCGCGCTCGGGCTCACCACGCGCGTTGCCGCCCTGGTTCCGACCGCGGTCGTCTTCGGCGTGGTCGCCGGCAACGTCCTGCCGTTTGTCATCGGCGCGTTCGAGGCGCTGCAAAGCGAAGCGCTCCTCGTCGGAGCCGCGCTGGTCGCCTACCTCGTGGGGCGGCGCGCGCTCCAGCCCCGCGTGCCCCCAATCGTGCCGGCGCTCGTCGTGGGACTCGTCCTTGCCGCCGCCACCGGTCGCCTCCACGGGACCGCGACGGGGTGGACCTGGCCCGATCTGGCGACTGCCGACCCCTCGTTCAACCCGGCGGCGATCCTGACGGTGGTGCCCGTTGCCGTGCCGTTGATCGCCCTCCACAGCAACCTCACCGCGGTCGCCTACCTGCGCAGCGAGGCCTACGCGCCGCCGGCACGGGCGATCGAAGTCACGACAGGGCTGGCCACCATGGTGGCGTCCGTCTTCGGGCCGTCCCCGATCTGCATGGGGGCGATCGTGACGCCGTTGACCGCGGGACCGGAGGCGGGGGAGCGCGCCGTCCGCCCCTGGGCCGTCTACGCGAGCGCCCTGGGGTTCCTGCTCGTCGCCCTCGCCGCGGGGGTGGCCGCCGATCTCCCCGCCCTGCTCCCCCTGCCGCTGCTGCTCGCGATCGCCGGACTCGCCCTGCTCGGCGTCTTGAGCCAGGCGTTGATCCAGGTCGTGACCGGGCCGCTGCGGCTCGGGCCCTTGGTCGCCTTCGCCGTTGCCTCGTCCAGCCTCTCGCTCTTCGGCCTGGGGCCCGCGTTCTGGGCCCTCGTCCTCGGCACGATCGCCTCGTTCGTGGCGGAACCCGCCGCCGTGCGCACCGCCGGCGGCGCAGAATCCCGGACACCCCCGAGCTGATGCCGCTGCCTGCGTGCCGGCGCGCGAAGAGCGTCCCGCGACTGGTGGCGTGCCGGGTCAGGGTCCCCAGAACGCATCGAGCGCCGCTTCGTCCGCGTAGTGCCCACGGACCTCCACGATCTTTCCCCGCCTTGACGCGCATGAGCTGACAGACCGTCTGATCCAGGCGACGACCGGCGTGGTCGGCGGTGGCGTGGACCACGGCGACGATATACTTCGTCCCCACCGCCAGTTCGAGCAACCGCGCCCGGAACGTGGTGCCGCTCAGGAGCCCCTGCCTGGCCAGCAGGTCGCGACCCAGCCCCGGTGCGTGCCGGCCAAGGCGCCGCGCCCCGGCAAGTGCCGCACCGCGCCCTCGGCGAAGCACGCCGCGATGGCGTCGAGGTCGGCGGCTGCCACCGCGTCGAACAGCCGGCGCACCACGGCTACGTCCTCCGCCGTCGGCACGACGAACCCGCGGCCCGGGCCGGATGCGCCGGGCCCGGTGGAAGGCGCGGGCGATGCTGCCCTGGCGCCGATGGTTCCCGGTGGTCAGTGTGGGCCAGGCACGCGCGGCGCGCGTCCATCGAAGGTCATATTTCGCCGACCGCACGCCGACCAGCCGGCTATGACCAAAGGCGTAGGGCGGGCCGCCGGCACGGACCCGGACGAAGTGCGGGAGGCGTCGGGCCGGGGCCCGGGCACGCCCCGCCCGCGGCGACGATCCGCCCGGGCGGGGCGTAAAATCCGGTCAGCGCGGGTCGCCGGGTCGTCCATGCCGAACGGTGCCCGATCGGGCCGCGGCCGGGGCCGGTCTGCCGTCGAACCGGGCCGGCGCCGGCGCCGTGGCGACCCGCGCCGCCCGGACCCGCCGATGGTGCCCCGCCGGGGCCGCCGCGGCAAGGCCCGTTCGCCCCCCGCCGCGGGCCCGTTCGGGTACGCCGACCCGGCGCGGCCCGGCCGGGCCAGAAGCAACCCGCCCCGCCTCTTCCGCATGGCCTACGACGCTGGAGTGGGCGTTCTCGGGCATCACGAACCCAAGGCCAAAGATGCCAATTTCCGGCAATGCTGGAGCCGCGTGCTCCCCGGAATCCCTCAAGGTGTGGTTATCCTTGGCCCATCTTTGGTGTCGCAGAAGGGTATCGCGGAGGATTCGACCGTTGAGGGCTTGGCGCGTTGCTTTGGCCGGGGTGGCGCTCGTCCTGGCCATGATTCACCCCGCGTTGGCGGAGGTCCCCCCGACGCCCTCGCGCTCGCTGCCGGATCTGGTGCCGTTGTTCCCGAGTGCCGCGCAACTGCCGCCGGGGATGGTGCTGGCGGACGAGGGCTCGCGCAGCGCGGCCGAGATCGCCAAGGCGTTCCCCGATCCGGGAGATGCCGCGCAGGTGTTGACGGCGTGGGGCTGGGCGTTCAACGCCTACCGGGTATACGTGGCCGATCCCGGCGCTGGCCCGGAGACGCCTGCGCGCCTGGAGGTCTCGCTGCACCAGTTTTCTTCGAATACCGGGGCAGCCTATGCCCTGCCCTACTTCGCCCACGGCCGGGCGGTGATGCTGGCCCAGCATGAAGGGCCCGTCGGGCTATTGCGGCCGTGCGATGCGGCGGTGACCGGCGATCGGGAGGCCACGCGGTACCTGCGGGTCGGCGATCTGCTGGCGCGGGCGACCGCCGCCGCGCCGGACGCTCCTCGCGACGAGGCTTACTTTGTGGCGCTGGGGTCGGCCACGGATGCGGCATACGCGGTCCTTGCGAACGCCGGCGGCTCGGTGCGGGAGCTCGACCTGACTTGTCAATGATTTTCGCGCGTGGCTGGCGTTCCCCGAGGACGCACCCCTCGGCGGGGTTGCCGTCGGCGTCGACGCAGCACTCGGCGTGGCCGGCACCGGCGACCTCCTCGGGCAACCGGCGCCCCAGGCGGATGGCTCAGGGTTTCTTGTCCTCACGCCCAGTCAGCACCCCGGCAACGTTTGTCGCCATGGCCCCACGGTGCAGCCGCAGCGCGGTCGGGTTGGGGCGCTGGGACATCGTCGCGGGGACGAACACGGGACGACCTTCGAGGTCCGCGTAGGTGGTGGCGCGTAGGCTCGGGGCCAGCACGACGGTCATGGTCTCCTCATCGATGCCCAGGAGCCCCAGATCGAACAATGCATGAAGATCGGTGCGTAGGAGCAGCCCATTCGCGGGGTGGTGGGCGGACGGCCCGCGGTAGGGGACGATGTGCGCCGCCTCGAGCGCGGCGACCGCGTCGCAGCCCGTGATCGCGCAGCGGCCGGCATACGCCTCGAGCAGGTGCTGGCGAAACGCCGCTTGCCCGCGGCGCCGAACGATCGCGGCCATCACCCAGTCGCGACGATCACCGTCATTGGTCGGGTCGAACTCGCCGAGCGCTTCCAGCTCGTTGGCAACCGCGCTGAGCTCTGCCTCGGTGATCGGTTTCGATGCCGGGGTGTGCAGCATCCCGTCCGGAGAAAAGCCCTCCAGGCGGAAGAAACCGTCGCGCCAGTCAACGACGAGGGCGACGCCGAGCACTTCGTACTGCGCGCCGGGTTTGCCCTTGGTCTGCCGCAAGACGCCGACGGGAACCCCGTCGCGTTGGCAGCGGGTGAGGCCGCGATTCGTGAAGAGCCGCTCGAGGTCGGCGACCCCATCGCCTTCTTGGTGGTAGAGGTAGGTCCAGGCGCCGTCGTCGTGATAAACCGGATCGTGATCCCCGTAGGACGAGTCGAGGGTTTGCCGGACGCTGAGTGCATACGGAATGCCCGCGGGCTTGTAGATGCCCTTCGCTTGCGTGACGAGGCGGGTCTCCCCGTCGACCAGCGGCAGCGGCCACGACTGCACGGTGCCGGCGTGCGCGGCAAACCACGCCAGCGCGTGGCGATGGGATTCGCTGAGCGTGGCAAGGCGATCACTCAGCGATTCCATGCGGTCCTCCAAGCAAGTTCGGGGCAAGTCCAGGCATCGCCCTCCCGATCAGGACGGCAGCCGCTCGTCGATGACGATCTCCCACCGAGCGGTGCGCCCCAGAGACGTGGGTCGAACGAGCATCCTCGCACCCCCTTGGGGTCCACGCAACAGCAGAAGCCATGCATTGGGGCGACCATGGCGATGATCCGCCCTTGAGACGGTGTGTCCGTACTCGGGGACGGGGTTCTTGATCCGTTTTTCGGTTCCCTTGACGCGGCCGGCGTCGTGCTTCCGGCGCTCCCACCTCTGTCGGTGGTGCCGTGACCGTGCGGCTCCCGTCCGAGCCGGCCTGAATCACGCGATCCCGCCCGCGGGCCATTCCTTTTTTGCAGACAGGGTGGTTTTTTGAAGTGCCACTGACGGCACTTGGCGTCGATACCCGCAGCGCGACGATTGGCCCGGGGACGGGGCCATCAGCAGCGTGGCGCGAGCCTCATCCAAACGCGGCCCCGGATTCCGGGGGCGGGTTCCGGTCGCCATGTTTCGTGACCGACGCTGGTGGAGGCCTAGAGCGACCTTGAGGCGTTCCGGCGCGGGCGGGTTACCCGCCGCCGACTTCCCGCCCGCGGGATTGGCAGATGTCCTGGCACGCGTGTGGGATACGCCCGACGATAATTTTGGGTTGAGGAACCAGGCGGAGCGAGCAGGGCGCGCGCTCGAAGACGTGGCGAGGCAGGCCGGGAGGTTATGGCGCCAAGAGATCGATGCGGGGGCGGCAAACCCGGGCGCGAGACCCGGGCCGGGGCGCAGACGCGCGTCGTCCTTACCGACGGCGAAGCCTCCTATGTCCTGGCCTGGATCAAGCACACGAGCACGAACGTCTACTTGTTCCACGGCGGATCGGGCTATCACACCAGCTACCACGCCTCCGGCAAGGTCCACGACAAGCAAAAAGGCGAGATCCTGTCGCAGTACGAGTGGGTGCCGCTGGCCGAGCTGAGGGGAACGCTGGCTACCAGAAGCGACGATGGCCCGCCGCGCGGCAACGCGCACCCGTGTCGACGCGGATTCGACGCATGACTCGCGACTGGGGCATCAGGTGCATTGGCCCTGCTGGCATTGGGAAGGGCTGGTGCACACCGTCGCTTCGGCGGCGATCTTGCAGCAGGTGGAACTCCCGGCATTCCAGCAGGGGCTGCAGGTGCCCAGGACGCAGCCGCCGTCCGTGTGGCAGATCGTACCGAGGGACGCCGTCGTGCAGTCGACGTGCCCTTGGCAGCGGTGCCCGACGCACTTGCCGCTGATGCAATCCTGGCCGGTGAGGCAGTCGGCACCGATATTGCCGCGCCGGCACGTGAGGTCCGAGCCCCGGCAGACGCCGCTGCAACAGGACGCCGGATTGTCGACCGAGCACCTGGCATCGACCGCACTGCAGAGCGGAGCGGGGTTGCAGCGTCCCTTGAGGCAGCGCCCGCCCTGCCCGCACGACGCGTCGTCCGCCCGCGGGCGGCAGCGGCCCTTCTTGCAGCGCTTGCAGACGCCGCACTTCTTGGCGCAGCGGGCCCGCGCCGGGTCGGGGTGGGTCCCGACCACGAGCGCCCCGCCCAGTCCGACCCCGCCGAGCAGCCGCATCACGCCGCGGCGGGAGAGAGCGTTCCCCAGGTCTGGGAGGGAGGGAACGGCGGCGAGCGAACGGGTGAGACGGTCGAATCGCGAACGTTCCACTGGACACCTCCCCCATGAGGGCCGGCGGTGCGACCATGCCGCGCCTCGTCGATGCGGCGTCCTCCAACCGTGCGGCGCTCCTCGCTGCCTGAGCATAGTCCCATCCGCTGCCGCGCACAATGCCGAACGTTACGACGCGGAGGCAGCGGGCCGCGAACGCGCGACGCGTCTTCGTCGCAGGCCCAGATCCGAGGCGGTTGTCGCCGCCGACCTCCGCCTCACCGACGGCGCCTGACTACAAGCCTAAACCGCACTTAGGGAAATACCCTAAACGGTGCATTTCTGCCGCACCGGCCATGCGGTCGGCGGCGTGCTTGCAGCGCGGGTCGCCGTACGCGCCGGCCGGGCAGGAGCACGAGCGCACGACGCCGGCGACGACCTCCAGCACGGAGGCGAGCTTGGGGTCCGTGCCGCTGCTGGCCGTCCACATGCCGGTGGCGTTGACCTGCCGGACCTGGGTGTCCTCGGCGATGGCGCGTTGAAGCGCAACCGCACCGCTCCGGGGTCGCCTGCCAACGTCGCTGCATCAGAGCTTCCTCGGCCGCCTCGGTCGCCCACCGACGGCGTGAACCCGGTGGCCGCTGGAGGCGCCCCCGCTCTGGTGCCTGCGCCCTCCCGCCAAGTGTGCGGTGCGTCCGCGTTTTGTGATAGAATTGTGCGTGTATCGAAGGGAGGCGCGATGGATGCGGACAAGCTCGCGCGGCTGCGGTACGCCAAGGGCTACTCCCTGCGCGCGCTGGGCGCGCGGTCGGGGGTGGGCTTCCACACCATCTGGGCGATCGAGCAGGGCCAGCGGAAGCGGCCCCACCCGGGCACGCTGACAAAGCTCGCCGCGGCGCTGGGGGTCGCGCCCGAGGAATTGGTGCTAACGGGAGAGGACGCACCGCGTGCGCACCGGCGCGGAGGTGGGGCGGACTCTCCTGCCGGGTCTGGCGCCGCGTGAGGTCGCGAGAAGGGGAGACGGACATGGCCAAGGCAACGACCTCGGTGACGAAGCGGGCCGCGCTGTACGTGCGGGTCTCGTCGGACGAGCAGGTCGAGGGGTATAGCCTGCCGGCCCAGGAGCGGGCCATCGAAGCCTATTGCGTCCTCCACGGGTACGACATCGCCGTCCACTACCGCGACGAAGGCAAGAGCGCCCGCACCGATGATCTGGCCAAACGCCCGGCATTCCGACAGATGTTGGAGGATGCGGGGGCCGGCCTCTTCGACATTGTCGTCGTGCACAAACTCGACCGGTTTGCCCGCAACCTGCGCGTGACGCTCGAGACGTTGGATCGGCTGGAGAAGGCGAACGTCGGGTTCGTCAGCGTCAACGAGAACATGGACTTCGCCACGCCCATGGGCCGCGTCGTGCTGTCGACCATGGGGAGCCTCGCGCAGTTCTACTCCGACAACTTGAGCGCGGAAACGAAAAAGGGCAATGCTGAGCGCAAGGCGCAGGGCCTCTACAACGGCGTCCTGCCCTTCGGCCTGACGAAGAACGCCGGGGACCGGATCCCGGTCCCGGACCCGACGACCTACCCGGGCCTGCTCCTGGCGTTCGAGCTGGCCGCCGACGGCAAGAGCGACCGTGCGGTGGCCGAGGCCCTCAACGCCGCCGGGTACCGCACCACCGGGAACCGCGGCCCGAACCCTTTCACCAAGGACACCGTCTGCCGGATGCTCAAGAACCGGTTCTACCTGGGCGAGCTGCCCGATGGGCGCGGCGGCTGGGTGCCGGGCGCGCACCAACCGGTCCTTGCCCAGGATTTGTTCGAGCGGGCGCGGCGGGCGCGGGACGCGAACGCGACCAACGCCGCCAAGGTGAACCGTCGCCACCGGCGCTATTCGCTCTCCGGGCTGGCGGTCTGCGGCCACTGCGGCGGGCCGTTGCACTTCCACACCGAGCGCAGCGGGCGCGCCCGCGTCTACTGCTACCAGGGTCGCCAGGCCAAACAGTGCGGCCAGCGCTCCAGCTTCCTCGAGGGGATCGACGACCAGATCGCGGCGTACCTGGGGACGTTCCGCCTGCCCGATGACACCGTGGCCCGGATCGTGGCGTTCCACGAGCGGGCGAGCGACGAACACCACGATACGGGCATCCGACGGCGGGAGATGGAGGGCCGGCTGGAGCGGATCGCGGAACTCTACAAATGGGGCGACCTGACGCGGGAAGCGTACGTCGCCGAGCGCGACCGACTTCAGGCCGAGCTCTCGGCCCTGCGGACGACGGCGGACGGTGCCGGCCTCATCACCCGAGCGGCGGCCTTGCTCCGGGACCTGCCGGCCGCCTGGGCGGCCGCGACGCCGGACCAACGCAACACCCTGGCCCGGCTCATTTTTCAGCAGGTGGAGATCGAGGACGATCGCGTGGCCGCCGTCGTGCCCCAGCCCGATTTCGCGCCGTTCTTTGCGCTGGCGGAGGACAACGAAACGGGGTGGCTCGATGAAGCCACCCCGGAGTGTCAAGTCACGTCTCTAGCTGGCGGAAGCGACGGGGATCGGCTCGCACTTGCGTCATGAGAGACAACTACGTGGTCATCGCCGAGGCTCCGCCTCGCCGCCTCGTCGGTCGATCGCGCGCGCCGGCTACCACGTACCGCGGCAGCGGAAGCTCACGCCCGAGCAAGAGGCGACCATCCGCAGTCGGACTGGCAACGCCACGCTCCGAGAGTTGGCCGCCGAGTTCGGGGTCAGCCACGAGACGATCCGGACCGTGGTCGGGCAGGCTGCATGAGCCTGATCTCCTCTTCAGGGGAACGACGAAGTCGAAGGTCCGGCCGAGACCGCTCGCGCTCGCATCGGCGAGAGTCACTCTGGCAAGTGTTGGGGACCAGGAGCATTGCATCCTGCGCAAGCCTCGTGGCCCTGCCGAGCGAGCCGTATTGGGTGTGAGTGCCTCCAATTGACCGCTCCTCCGACCCCGGAACGGGGCTCTCGAAGAGTTGGATCCGACGTGACTGCCTAGCGAGGCACCGGCCACCGGTGCTTATTTCAACACCATCGGTTGCTGTGCGGCATGACATGCATCAGCTTCGCTGGGAAGGTGAGCGAGATGTAGAGTGGCCACAGTCGATACGCAGAGACCCGATTAGCTCCGGCCGACGTGAGGCGATCTCAGCATCCCACGGCGGGGTTTCGAAAGGCCATGCGACCGATGTCGCGGCGATCAACCACGCCACCGAGCATCGCACCCAGATCAAGACCGCGCTAAGCCAGGCTGGGATCGAGCCACCCGAGCTGGACGGGTGGACCTGGGACGACGAGAGGCAGAAAACCCGCGGCTAGCGCCCCGCGCCCTCTCGCCATCGTCTTCTCCGCCGTTCGACTGGTCGAACCCGCCGGTGACACGCTTGGGACGTGGTGACACTTCTCCCCTTCGCTCGTCTGAAAGGATGAACGCGGGCGCGGGCCGCCAGCACCACCGTTCGCCTCACGCCGCGTTGAGGAGCCGTTGTCATGCTTCCCCGGACGATGTCTCCAACCTTACTCGCCGCTGGCCGCGATGGCATACTCACCGGGAATGGGAATCTCCATACTGCGGCGCCCGGTGAGGAACTCGCGTGGCGCCGCAGCAACGCGGCACGTCCCCGGTCAACGGCGACCCGGACGCGATCGGCGATCGCGGCGGCGGCGTGTCCGTCGCCCAGCTCGTGGCGCGGGCCAAGCAGGGCGACGGCGAGGCGTTCGCCCTGCTCTATTGCCGCTACCTGGACGAGGTCTACGGGTTCGTCGCCGCCCGCCTCTCCGACCGGCAGGCGGCCGAGGACGCCACGCAGACGATCTTTTTCCGCGCCATGCAATCGCTGCACACGCTGCCGCGACGATGCGGCCTTCCCTGGCTGGCTTTTCGCCATCGCCCGCAACGTGGTCACGGATATGTACCGTTCGCACAAGTTCCGCTCGGAACCGTGGGACGAAGCCCTCGATCCGGAGGATCCCACCGCCACGCCGGAGGAGGTCGCGGTGCAACGCGACGACGCGCGCGCTCTGGCTGAGGCGCGCGAACGCTGCCTGTCGGCGCCGGAGCGCGACTTGTTCGACCTGCTCCTGACCGACATGAACGACAAGCAGATCGCCCAGGCGTTGGGCCGCAGCCATGGCGCGGTGCGCACCGCCCACTGGCGTCTGCTGATCAAGCTGCGGGAGTGCCTGGAGGCGCTGGGCGTGTTCGGAGGGAAGCGCCGTGCCAACGTTTAGGCGCGAGCCGCACCCCCGCCGATGCGCTGAGCCGCTACCGCAACGCGCTGGTGGAAGGCGCGCCGCCGGAGGAATTGGCGCGGCTGGCGGAGCCGCTCGACCCCGAGCTGCTCGAGACGCTGCACTGGACCCGCTCGGCGGGTCAACGCGCCCAGGAAACGCCCGATCCCCGCTTCGCCAAGCGGCTGGAGCGCGATCTGTTGCAGGCGTTCCCCGTCCGCGGCGGCTCCGGGTTCGCCATATGCAGCGTCGGGCGACAGTGAAGCCGGCCGCCGCGGCATCGCCCCGGCCCAACATCCCGCGCCGCCGACCGTCATCCGGCCGCAGTGGGGATGGCGGCAGTTCGCGGCCGTCGCGGCCGCGCTCCTGCTGGTGGTGCTGGGGGGGCTGCTCGCGGTGCGTTTCGCCACGGTCGAGCGGCCGGAGACGCAGCTCGGGGCCACGGGCGAGCCAACAACCGAGACGTTCATCGACGCCACGGTCAGCGGCGCGGCGGAGACCTGGACGCCGCTGACGGTCGAGCACTGGCGGTTCGCAGAAGGCGAATCCCCGCTGAGATCCCGCCCCTGGACGGGCCGCAATGGATCGTGGCCGACGGCGGCGGGATCGTGGCCACGATCGACGGCGCGGCGCGGACGCTGGCGCCGGGGGAGGGTGTGGTCGTGGCGGCCGGGCTGTCGTTGACTCTGCACAATCCCGGTCTGGGGGTAACGTCGGTCTACCGCGGGGTGGCGGCGGCCGGCTTCTCGTTCGAGGAGTACGACCGCGCGGTCATCAGCAAGGAGACCGCGCTCGACACCGCTGCGCACGAGGCGATCCCGCCCGGGGAGTCGCGCATCGTCTTCGACCGGCTGACGATCCCGCCCGGCACGCTGATGACGGCGGAGGCGGCCACCGGCCAGGACTGGTTCGACATCCTCACCGGCCGCCTGGGGCTGACGCTGATCGGCGACGCCCTGCCGCAGGGCTGGGAATCGGGCCGCGAGCAGGAACTGACCGTGGACGACGCCGTGCCGATCCTGGTTCCCGGCACGAGCGTGACGATGCGCAACGTCGGCGATGACCCGCTGGTGCTGCTGCGGTTGCGCGTCTCGCCGCTTGGCCGATGACGCACTGGCGGAGACGCCTTCCGCAAGTATCTCCCAGGAAGTTCCACCGTCCCCCGTGACACTTTTCCCACTTCCTCGTCTGTATCGGTGATCGACACCCGAGGCAGGAGCGGAGTGGGTCCATGGGTCTCTACGGACCGGTCTCGACGACGAGCGCCACGATTCCCCCACGAGGCGGCAGCCAGGCAGCCGGCGCGCTGCCCGTGCGCGGGTTGACCCGGCGCGAGCGCGAGGTGCTGCACCTGGTCTGCCTGCGCCTGACCGATCCGGAGATCGCGGAGCGCCTGTTCATCGGCACGCGCACCGTCGAGAGCCACGTCGCCAACATCCTCGCCAAGCTGGATGCCGCCAACCGGCGCGAGGCCGCCATGGCCGCGAGCCGTCTCGGCCCGGTCTGATGCAGCTTGCCGCGACGCCGCCCGCATCGACCCTTGCAGATGGGAGCACGCGCATGAATCGAAGAACGCTCTTGACCCTCGCACTCGTCTCGCCCGCCGCGGCTTCGCGCATCGCCTCCTCGGCACTGGCTGCCGCAGAGGGTGCGGCGACCCCTGTCGCCACACCATCGCCCGTTGCGCTCGAGTTCCTCTGGGCAGCCACCGGCGGCCCCGAGCCGCTCGACAGTCCCTACGGCATGGCCGTTGCCCCCGACGGCGCCCTCTGGGTGGCCGATGGCAACAACGGCCGCTTCCAGATCTTTTCCCCGATGGGACGTATCGCGAGACGTGGGGCAGCCAAGGCTCAGGTGACGGCGACTTCGACTTCACGACCACCTTCGTGGGCAACCCAACTGGCTACGGTGACATCGCATTCGCCGCGGATGGTTCGTTCTACGTCGCCGACAGTGGCAACCGCCGCGTGCAGAAGTTCGGGCCCGGTCGGGAGCTCCTCCTGGCCTGGGGTGAGGAAGGCAAGGGTGATGGCCAGTTCCTGACGCCGAGCAGCATTGCCGTTGACGCCCAGGGGGTCATCTACGTCGGCGACGAGGAGCGCGGCGACGTGCAGCGCTTCGATGGCGATGGGCGCTTCCTGGGCACGATCGGCCGCTCGGGCATGGCTGCGGGCGAGTTCGGCGTGCCCTCTGGCCTGGCCATCGACGGGGAGGGCAATCTCTGGGTGACCGACTGGACGCTGCATCGCGTGCAGCGCTTCACCCCCGACGGTGAGTTGCTCGCCGCCTGGGGCACGCAGGGCACCCGCGAGGGGCAGCTCCTCAGCCCGAACGACGTCGCGGTCGACGCTGCTGGCCGCGTCTACATCTGGGACGACAGCAACTGGCGGATTCAGGTCTTCACCCCCGACGGGCAGTTCCTGGCCACGATCGGCGGTATCGGCACGGACCCGGGGGAATGGCTGTCCGGGGCGGGGTTGGCGCTTGGCCCCGATGGCACCCTCTATGTCAGCGACATGATGCGCCACGACGTGCAGGCGTTCCGCGTCGTGCCGGGCGACGCCTGACCGAGACCGCCGCCCGGATGAATCAGCGTCCACATTAGCCATACGGGCAAGGATCGTGGAGGGTTCGACATGGACGAGAACCGATGCGACGGCATGTTGCGGTTCTTCGGGGCGTTGCGCTCCCGGCGCGGGGCACTGGCAACCCTGGCCGGCCTGGGGCTGGCGGCAATCGCGCCCCCGGCTCATGCCCGCAAGCGGAAGCGCAAGGCGCAGCCGCGGCGAGCGTCGACGGAGAACCGAATTCGCGCCGAGAGCGCATCCGCAGCGGCATTCGTCGGGACCGGTGACTCCGACGCCGAGTCCATCTTCGTGATCGCCGCCTTCGAGCCTGAGCAGGGCTCGTTCCGAGGCGTGCCGCTGTGGGACCACACGCACCTGACCGCGACCGTGCTCGCCGGCGGCAACGCCGACCCGGCGCTGGTGGCGGCGATCCACGAGGCGATCCGCATCTGGGGGAACGTGCTCGATGGCCACTTCGGTGGCCTCGTCACCCTGGAGGACGTGACGGACGACGACGCTCGAGCCGTGAAGGCGGACATGCGCGTCCACTTCATCCCGCACTGGGGGGATTACGCCTACGCGGGGAAAGCAGCATGCAAGGACGACCGGTGCCTGAACGTCTACGTCAAATCGGAGTGGCCACCCGCCGCCTGCTGCAAGGAGCTCAACGAGACGGTGTGGGCGGTCACGCCCGAGATCGCCGGCCAGATCGCGCTCCACGAGATCGGCCACGCGCTCGGGCTGGGCCACGCCGAGCTGCTCGCCGCCACCGACGACATCATGGGCTACGGCTTCGCGCCCTGGATCGCCTCGCCGCCGCGCGATCCGGTGATCTCGACCTGCGACCTGCGGGTGCTCGACGAGGTCTTCGCCTGGGCGGTGAACGGAACGGCGCCGGTGCGGCCGACCGCGACCCGGATCGACTGCCGGACCCTCGAACCCGTCTGAGCCGAGCCGTGATGCAGCGTCGGGCGAAACGCACGGAGTCAGGAGGGGGCGAAATGCTGCGAGGCTGCCGCGAACCGCCGTGAGTCAGAGAGTGCGATGGCGAGACGGGCAGGGCTCCGTGCGACCGGCAACGCCCCACCCGCCCGCGGAATTGGCCGGAGCGGCCCCAAGAGGGCCTCGCCACGGCCCTGCCAAGCCTACCGCAGGCGCATGGCCGCGTGGCTTTCCACGGCCGCCGACCGCCGGTCGCAACGACGTGAACCGTGACTCCCGAATGATCGTATGGAGGAAACCAAACCATGCACCCTAAGCAGACGCGGCGTCGCGCCGCGTGGCCTCAGCTCATCGTCGCGATCACGGTCCTGATTGGGCTATCGCTGCCCGCGCTTCCGGCGCGCGCGGTGTGGAACGGCGATCTGGACGGCAACGATCACCCACATGTGGGGATCACGTATACGGAGGTGACCAATCCCAAGGGCGACCTGGCGGGCGGGTTGCCAGACATCGCGTCCGGCGACTATTGCTCCGGGGTGCTCATCGCCAGCACCCTGGTGCTGACCGCTGCCGATTGCTTCAACGACCCTTGGGACGGCCCGGCCTACGTCAGCTTCGCCACCGACTACGATCCCCCGGATCAGGTGAATGGCGACCCGTATGCGCCCGGAACGTTCCCGGAGGACTATCCGGGCGGGAAGGGCTGCGCCGAGCCCTGCTACCGGGGGCAGGTCATCCTCGCCTCGCAAGGGACGGTGGGGCCGGATCGGTTCGCCGTCATCCGTCTCGAGGAGGCGGTCGTGGGCGTCACACCCGCCGTGCTTCCCGCCTTCAAGTCGCTGGGCGACATCGGCGGCGAAGAACTCACCACCGTGGGCTACGGCGATTTCGGCGACGAGTGCGATGACGACGGGTGCGTCTTCCCCTTCGTGCGGCGGTCCGGTGATCTCGCCGTCGACGCCGTCAAGGCCAAGGAGCTCAGGGTCTCGGCGGTGGACGGGCAGTACCCCTGCTTCGACGCCGGCGGCGGCAACTTCCTTGATACCGGGTCGGACGAGGTACTGGCCGCGCTGACCAACACGTTCGACTGCGCCGAGCAGACGCAGGTGCTGCGCTTGGACACCGTCAACGCCCGCAACTTCTTGTGCAGCGCCCAGTTCCCCGAACTGTCGGGGAGCGCACTTTGCGGTGCCAGTGCGGTTGCTTCTCAAGCCGCACGGGCTGACGAAGCCGAGCAGACCGCCGATCGCCAGCACAACGGCAAAAGCAAGCACAAGAAAGGCAAGCAGCAGCGCGGCAAGGGCAAGCGCGGACGCTGAACCGCGGGCTCGCCTCAATCGTGGTTTCTTTCCGCGAACGCAGGTTGGCGTGCGGACGCCTCCCGGAAAAGTTCGGGAGGCGCTCTGCTTTGGGTTGCGCTAGGATGCGCTACATCGGCGCAATGGCGCGCCGGAACGCGGGGAGGCGATCTTCATGCGGCATCGTGCAAGTCTCGGGCTCGGGCTCCTCGTTCTCCTGGTTGGGGCTTCGATCGGTGGGCAAGCCGCCTACGCCGTTCAGGACGCGCCTCCGCACGTGCTGCGTGTCAACTGGGGCTATTTCCCCGACACGCTCGATCCCCAGCTCAGCCACAGCGGGCAATGGTCGGTGTCGGGCGGGCTCGACTACGAGGGGCTGACCCGGATCGATGAGGAGTTGCAAGTCGCGCCGGGGGCGGCGGAGTCGTGGGAGTTCAGCCCGGACGGCAAGACGCTGACGTTTCACCTGCGCGATGGGTTGGTCTTCAGCGATGGGGTTCCAGTGACCGCCGACCATTTCCGGTACGCCATGGAGCGGATGTGCAGCCCGGAGCTCGATTCCGAGTCGGCGAGCTTTTACTTCGGTGTCGTCGGGTGCGAGGAAGTGTTCACGGCGGAGGGCGATGACGCCGCCGCGGAAGCAAGAGCCGCGCTTGGCGTGCGCGTCGTGGACGAGCGCACCGTGGAGTACGCCTTCGCCGAACCCGCGCCCTACTTCCCGGTGCTTGCCGCCATCTGGGGCGCGATTCCGCTGCGTCAAGACCTGGTCGAAGCGGGCGGCGCTGAGTGGTTCACCGACCCAGCTACCCGGATCGGCAATGGGCCGTTCCGGCTGGCCGAGTACGACGCGGAGGGCAGCGACCAACGGCTGGTCTATGCGCGGAACGACCAGTATTGGGGCGGGGAGACGAAGCTGGACAAGCTGGAGTTCCTGTTCCTCGATTATTACGACCCGGCGAGCCTGGAGGCCTACCGGCGCGGCAAGCTCGATATCACCTGGCCGACGGAGGAGCTGATGCCGGCGATCGAGGCCGATCCGCTCCTGAGCCGGGACATCCTGATCATGCCGGTCGCGGGCAACGAGCATCTGTTGTTCAACCCCAACCGCCCGCCATTCGACGACAAGAAGGTGCGCGAAGCGTTTGCCTACGCCTTCGACCGCGAGGGGTGGTGTCAGGAAATCCAGTACGGCGCCTGCACGCCGACGCACAGTTGGATCGTCCCAGGCGCGCCCGGAGCGATCGAAACAGACGCGTACGCCTTCGATCCCGCGAAGGCGCGGCTAGCGCTGGCGGGGTCATCGTACGGCGGGCCGGAGAACCTCCCCGAGGTGACCTGGCACGTCAGCGAGGACGACCCGGACGGGATGCGGGACGCGGAGTGGATGGCCGCGCAGTTCCGGCAGGTGCTCGGGTTCGAGTTGACGATCGAGGTTGTCTCGGAGGAAGAGAGCGACGCGCGCTACGCCAGCGACGACCCGGCGACGTGGCCCCAACTCGAAGACGGAACGTGGCACGCCGACCCCGATCCGCGCGACTGGTTCGTAGTCTGGCGGTGCGGCTCGGAGTTCAACCAGGGGTACTGCAACCCGGAACTCGACGCGTTGCTCGACCGTGCCGACGCCGAGCTCGACCCAGAGGCGCGCATCGCGCTCTACGAGCAAGCCGGCCACATGCTCGTGGCGGACGTGCCGGCCATCTTCATCCATCCGTCCTTCAGCCAGGTGCTGGTGAAGCCGTACGTGACCGGCTATTCCGGCACCACGCCGAACGGCAACTGGCCGGGGTGGACCAATCTGCTGACGGTGGACGTGGCGCGGCCGTGATGGCGGACTGTCGCCCTACCGCCTGACCGCCTCCCAATCCGAGAACCGCTCCTCGATCTCCTCCATCGGCGGCACGGCGTCGGGGCCGATGCCGCGCAGGCTGAGGGCGGCGACCAGGTTGGCGTAGCGGCCGGCGGTGACGGGGGAGACGCGGCGGTCAGAGACTTTGACGGACAAGGCGGCGGCCGAAGCGTGGGGCGAGACGCCGGTGTCCCTGGAAAGCTGGCGTCGACCGTGACGGCCGCGGCCGGAGGGGTTTTCAACAGGCCGAACCACGACGCGGTGGCGGAAGCGACGGGGATCGGTGTCGCCAGCGCGTCATGACAGCGCAGGCACAGAACCGATCGATATTGCACCAGTTCCGCCTCGTCGTGCGAGCGGGAGGTCGCAGCGCGCTACCTCGTTGGAGCCTCGGCGTCGGAAACTCACACTCGAACAGGAATCGGCAATTCGCGCCCTTGCCAAATCCAAGAGCCTGCGCTCACTGGCCGCCGACTTCGGCGTCAGCCATGAGACGATCCGGGCGGTCGTGCGATCGAACGGTGCGGCACCGGGCACGTAGCGGTCTGGCAAATGTGGGCAGTGTGCCCTAGTCGACTCGCTCGTTGGATGAGCGTCGCACGAGGTGGTTATGCACAAGATACGCACTGTGCCGCAGATAGGTGCGTCGCGCAATTCCGTCGGCCACAAGGCCGCAATCCTGACTTGTGCCGTGGTTCGGGTGAGAGGCTGTGAGCAGTGAAGGGTGGGTGCATGCGTCCCGGAGGGATCGCGCGGCAGGCGATTGGTTGCGGCCCTCAGATCCGGCGCTCATGTGGCTGACCGGTCGGATTATGGCTGTCGCGTCTCGGGTATCAAGCAAAGCCGCGGACGGCATGCTGGCACCCTGACCTGTCCCGGGAGGCGCAATCCCCATTGTCACCATCAGCATACCCAGCGCAAACGCGGCGACGCCGAAGACCAACAGCCAATTCGCGCAGTCGCACGGTGACGCGGCGGAGCCTGACACAGCTCGATCTCCAGGAAGCGATCCCGACCCCAGGTTGCGACCCCCGATCTACTCCGGGGGTCACCCCGCATCGTGCCGATGAAGTGACGACGCCTCGCCCAGAGCAGAGCGGACGAGGACACGACCATCCTGCTCGTGGCGCGGAACGCGCACATCGGCGAAACCATGGAATTCGGTGATGGGATTCGGAGGGGTTCCTATATGAAAAGTGATAGACGAAGAGCAGGGTGCTGGCGTGCGGGTCAGCTCAGAGGATGCCCAGATGCCGTGCGGCAGCAACAGCCGCAGTGCGCGAACCGACATCGAGCTTGCCATAGATGCTCGTCAGATGGCTGCGAACAGTCCCTTGACCGATGAAGAGGGCCGCGGCAATCTCGCGGTCGGAAAGTCCGTCGGCGACCAAGATCAAGATTTCCCGCTCGCGCCGTGTCAGTCCGTCAGCCGATCTGGTTTGTTCGCCCCTGGCGATTTACCTCGTCGCCTCCAGTGCCGACACGATATCGTTGGCCTCGGCGAACCAGTCGCCCCGACTGAGACTGCGACCCGATCCATAGGCGGCGGTGAACTCCGCTTCGCCGAGAGCCGCCCGAGCCGCCGCCTCCGCCTGGTCGTGGCCTAGGCGCTCGAATTGGTCGAACCGCATGCCGGTGCGCTGGAGTTCCGCGTCGGCCGCGCCGAGCAGCCTCGCCGCACTTGCCGGACGACTGGCCTCAATTGCCACTCGTGCCAGCCCAGCCAACGGGCTTTGCAGGAACGCGTCACCGGTCTCGATGTAGCCGGAAAGGCAATTGCGATAGAGCTGGGCGGCTTCGGCAAATCGCCGCTCAGCAACGGCGAACATGGCCAAGTAGAGGTCGGTCACTGCCAGCCAGGTGCGCTCATCGACTTCGCGAAACAACTCCGCGGCCTCGATCATCAGCTCCCGCGCTCGCGCCAGCTCGCCCCGCCCATGAGCCACTTCGCCGAGTTCCACTAAGACCATGGCAATAGCCCGGGGGTCCCCGGTCTCCCGCCAGACGGGCAGCTCTTCTTCGTACAGCGCGGCCGCCGCATCCCAGTGATCCTGAGCCAGCTCGATCCGCCCGACGCGCATGCACCGCCAGCGCCCGGCCGATGGGATCGCCGACGACGTTCCAGACGGCAAGGGCATTCCGGGCGAGGCTCGTCGCCGCAGCAATATCTCCGGCTCTGGTCGCGAGCTCGGCGGCCCATCGCAGCGCGTGACCAAGCGCCGCGGTCGGCTCAGGTCCGGCATCCGCGATCGCGCGTGCCAGCCGTTCCCGACCCTCTCGAACATGACCCCGACGGTACCAGTACCACGCGCAGGCACCGGCCAGCCGGAGGCACTCCTGCGGGGTGTCCCCGGCGCAGAGCCAGTCGATGGCCGCGCGCATGTTGTCGTGATCGCCCGCGAGCCGATCGAGCCAGGCGGACGGGTTACCGCCGAGCAGCACCGGCGCCGCACGCTCGGCGAAGGCGAGGCAAAAGGCCGCGTGGGCCTCCCGTGCCGTCTGCTCCTCGTCGTGAGATTCCAGTTGCTCCAAGCCGTACTCGCGCACCGTCTCCAGCATCCGATAGCGTGGTTCCCCGCCCGGCCCCGGCTCCAGCCGTAGCAGACTGCTATCCAAGAGCACAGCGATACCGTCGAAGGGAGTGATGTGCAGATCGCCTGCTGATATGACGATGGTCTCCGCCGCCTCCAGGGTGAACCCACCGACGAAGACGGCAAGCTGGCGAAACAGCGGCTGCTCCTCGGGAGCGAGGAGGTCATAGCTCCAGGCAATGGTGTCTCGCATCGTCTGCTGCCGGGCGGGCAGATCGCGGCCACCGCCCGTCAGCAGTGGCAGCCGGCGGTCGAGTCCGGCGAGGAGTGCCGCAGGCGGCAGAACCTTAATGCGCGCCGCGGCCAGCTCGATCGCCAGCGGCAGCCCATCCAAGCGGCGGCAAATCTCGGCGACCACCGGCGCATTCTGATCGGTCAGCGCGAAGTTGTCCTTCACCGCGTGCGCCCGCTGGACAAAGAGCCGCACCGCCTCTGATTCCATCGCCGCGTCGACCGTGGGTGGATTGACTGGTGCCAGGAGCGCGAGCGGCGGCACGGCGTGTTCGCGCTCGCCGGAGAGGCGGAGTCGCACCCGGCTCGTGACCAGGATCTTGAGGTCTGGGCAGGCTTCAGCAGGTCAGCCACGAGTGGGGCGGCCTCGACCACTTGCTCGAAGTTGTCCAGGACCAGCAAGAGATGCTTGTCACGCAGGGATGCCGTGAGTCGCTCGGCCAGCGGTTCGTCGCCCGCTTCGCGCACCCCGAGAACGTGTGCAACGGTGGGCAGGACTAAGTTGGAGTCAGTAATCGGCGCAAGACTGACAAAGAACACGTCGTCCGGGAAGGTTTCACCAGCGTCAGCCGCGACCTCGAGGGCGAGGCGGGTTTTGCCCACGCCACCGGGGCCGGTCAGAGTGAGCAGCCGGACGTCGGCCCGGTGCAGCAGATCGGAGAGCGCCGCCACCTCGCGCTCGCGTCCGACGAGGGGCGTGAGCGGAGTGGGAAGGTTGCGTGGATCGAGAGGACGAGGATGTGCTGGGCACGGACAAGCCCCTCCACCGAGAGAGGGATAGCAACGACAGTTGGAATGGTGGGAGGTGCCCAATCTCCTGTCAACGCGGAGTGCGGGGTGTTGCATTACGTGAGCTACTCGTGGTCGGGCCGTAGCCGGACATCGTGCCGTTCGTCATCATGCAAGTCAATGACGAGCGGCTGCTCGCCGTGAGCAACGACCACGGCGTCACCGCGGTGACGCCGTCATGTCAGATCATGAACGCGGTGGCGGAAGCGACGGGGATCGGACGCGCCGGTGCGTCACGATGGACCGTCCGTCGTTATCGCACTTGCGCCGAAACGTTGCCCTGCCGGGAAATCCGGCCGCGAACCGTATCAGACTCCGCGGGCGCGCAAGCTCACACTAGAACAGGAGTCGCGGTTGAGCGCAGTCGTCCATGGTCGCTCTTAACGTTCGTTGGGGGCTGAATTTGGCATCTCGCATGAGGCAGCAAGGAATCTGCTGCGAACGCCCGATTCGGCAACGGAAGCGTTCGCGGCAGACTAAACTGCCAAGAGATGAAGCGCCCCGCGCCGCTACGAACGGCCGGGGCGTTGGCGAACGCTAAAAGGAAGCGAACGCATGGAAACCCTACCACAGCCGCACGTGTGGCCCTGTGAGCGCTGCGGGGAGCCGATTCAGCTTTGGAGTTGGGGTTACCACCCACCGCGAGAACACCCGACCGAAGCGCATGCCCAGGAAAGCATCATCCCGCCAGACGCACTTTGCTCCCCCTGCCTGGTTGAGTTGGCGCCTCCAGACCAAAGAGCATATTTGGCATGGGAGCAGAATCATCATCACGAGATGCGGGGTCTTATCGGAGACCCGCCCGGCACCCTGATTGCATGGCGATTTCCGCTGCCCGATCGGACAGGGAGAGTGGATGCCAGTGGGACGCCGATTGTATATCCGGCAACCATCTATATCGTTCGCGTTGATTGGTGGAATTGCTCTTGGCCACAGTTCAAAGGTTGGTGGGGCCCCGAGAACGCTTCCCCATTGCTCGTGACATTTGGAGCTCGGGTCATAGCGGGAGGGCCCCAATTGAGCCGTGCTTCCTGGGTTTTCTTGTGGTCGTGGACTCAGCCTGAAAAGTCGGAAATCTGCCGACTGGACCCACCGAACACTTCGCTAACCGACTCTGAGGCCGTCGATCTAAATCACGCGCGCGCTGCCTTCTATACGTTCGAGGAGCGGCGCGGCTTGAAGCATGGAATGAAGCTCGCTTGGCCCTCCGATGAAGGAACGTGGCACGACGTAGGTGCGCGGGCAAGGGCAAACTTCATCGCCCGTCACGGGCGGCCACCGTTCGACACCGAACTAGCCGCAGAAATGGTCGTGCCGAAGGCCACGTTCATTCGTCGTAAGCGCGAGTGGGGAGCGCCTGGCGCCCAAGCTTGATCTGAATTCGCGGTTTAGTTGTTTGGAATTGTCGAGAATTGTTGATTAACGCGTAGGCATAGCAGGGTGGGAGCATGGACACCAAACGGAGGTGTCTATGGCTCCAGCGCGGCTGTATGTCCCCATAACTGCAGACGAGTTTGCGAGATTAAAGGATTTGGCGTGGCCCGATCGACGGCCGCCAGCCCAAATGGCGGCCTACCTATTGGCGCGGGCGATCGCCACGTATGAGCAGCAACGCGTTGCCACGGCAGAAGAACCCTTTAGTCAGCTGAATCCGCCGACAAGTTCCCCAGAAGAGCGCGAGGAATCACATGTCCTCGCCTGACGAACCGTGTCTCGCAGTGGATCAAGCGCCTTCCGCGGAATCGTCGCCTCTGTGGTCGATCGTACTCGTGCTTGCGGAAATCGCCATGCGGGTCGAGCGACACCGACCGCAAGAGCACATCGAGGCCGCTGGTCACACAACAGCCGCCGAATAGCAAGCATCCGGGGGGGCCCCACGCCACAACCCCGGACACTCAAAGGACCACTGATTCATGGACAGTATGCCATATGCCAAGAACAGCGAGGCGATATTTCGCGCTCGCGACGTGGCCAAGAATCTCCCACCTGAAACACCGCGCTTGCGACTCGTGGAGTTGGAGCAACGGTACGCCCACGATGAGACGATCATCGCGGCCCTTCCGGCGTCCTATCGAAAGGCCACGCTCCCCCGCGTACGAGACCTTCTCGCACGAAACGTGACGGGAGGCGCCGCGTGATGCTCGCGACATCACTCACGCACGAAGAACGACAACGCGCCTGGCGTCTCGCATACCTCGATTCGCTGGACCGACATCCCGATCTCGAAATTGCCTGGGAAGCTGACCGCTGGCGCGAACTCGGTGCCAGCAGCGTCGCCCAACTCTGCGATGACCTGCTCGCCGAACGACGCGCCCAGGACTTCGACATCCCCGCCGAAGTCTCTCGCGACGATCTGGACGTACTCTGGCGCCGGATGCCGCCCGACGAAGCCGTGGCACTGGTCCGCTCCGGCGGGCAATGCCTGGTCGCCGCCCTCCGCCTGATCTATTGGCACGGCGCAACGGCCGAGGAGCTGGCAGCATGAGCATCGTTGATTACTTTGCGGAACTCGACGCGGCAGAAACCGAAGTTCGCCGGCTTGACGCCAACGGGCGACTGCGCGAGGAAGCACGGGCGGCCGGGGAGCGATTGCGAGCCCACAGCAACGGACTCAACCATGGCCACCCAGGGGCGGAGGAGTCGTCCATCGCTATGCGGGATGCCATCCTGGCGTACCCCGTCGATGTGTGGCCGGATGCCATCGCGGACTACCTTAACGAAGGCGCTGCTGCGGTCGATGCGCCCGTAGATATGGCAGCCGTGCCGCTGGCGCCCATTCTGGGCGGCGTCATCGGCAACCGGCGCCCCCTCGCGTTGAAGCAGAACTACATTGTCCGACCCTCCCTCTGGGCTGCGGTGCTCGCCGATCCGACGACCGGCAAGTCGCCCATGCTCGGGCTTGCGCTCGCCCTGGTCGAAGACCTACAGGCCGATGCGGTGTCGCGGTTTGAGCTTGAACTCGCGGACGAGGAAGCGTCTCGGGGCTCGACGCGCGGCGCCTATTCGGGGGCGGCGAAGAAAGGCCCGGTCATGGAGCACTTCTTCACGAACAGTTGCACGATGGAGTGGATCGCCCCGGCGGCCCGTGACTCCGCCGGCGTGGCGTCGGTGCGCGACGAACTGCTCGGGTGGTTCCGCGACCTCGATGCCTACCGCAACGGCAAAGGCGGCGACCGACAGACGTGGCTGTCGCTCTGGTCGGGCGGCCCCCTGAAGGTCGATCGCAAGGGCAGCGGGACGATCTTCGCTCAGTATCCCGTCGTCAGCCTTTGCGGCGGAATTCAACCCGGTCGGTTCCCGGAACTCGCGCGAGACGCGGCGGCAGACGCCTTTCTTGCCCGGTTCCTGCTTGCGGCGCCCGAAACGCGCATCCCCGCCTGGTCCGAAGAGACCGTCTCCGATGCAACCCTGAAGGCGGCCAAGGCGCTCGTCGCCCAGTTGCGATTGTCCTCCGCCCGCGACCCGCTTCCGCTCAGCGATGAGGCGCGAGCACGCTTCATCGAGTGGCACGGGGACAACAACGCCGAGATCGCCGATGCCCCGCCCCTGATGCGGGATGTCTACGGCAAGCTGCCGGCCCAGATCGGCAAGATCGCCTGCGTCCTGCATGCGTGCCACGATCCCGCCGCGACGCTGGGCGAATTGCCTGTGGAGCGGATGCAGGGAGCCATCGACGTCATCGAATACCACCGCCGGCACGCCCAGCGTGCGTACGCCTTGCTCGGCGTCGATGTGATCAGTGCCGACGACCCGCGCAAGCGGCGCGTAACCCGAATACTCCGAAAACCCGAAGCACACGACGCGGGTGCGTGGGTGGCCCGAACTGCCATCCTCGACGGGCTACGCAATGTCTCGGCAGAGGAACTGACCCACACCCTCGCATCGATGGAAGGCGACGGGAC
Organism: uncultured Chloroflexia bacterium; assembly: GCA_963762985.1. Classification (GTDB taxonomy): domain Bacteria; phylum Chloroflexota; class Chloroflexia; order Thermomicrobiales; family UBA6265; genus JACCXM01. Next base: position 25,485 of record CAVXMK010000010.1, on the reverse strand, counting down.
GGTCGAGCGAAGGACGCTCGGCGGGGTGACCAAATCCACCGAGCAGTGGCGCCTCACGGAGCTTGCAACCCCATTCGGTGCTTCGGACTATTCGGACTATCCCTCGATTGATCCCCTATACCCCGAATATCCCGAAGCACCGAATGGCCACGACGCGGCCGCCAATGTCTGGTTGGGCGAAGAGGCGCTGATATGAGCGCCGCCACACTGCTCGCCGAACTCGATGCCGCTGGCGTTCACATCGGCCGCGAAGGCGACGCCCTGCGCGTTCGCGGCGAGCCCGGCGTCACCCTCGACGTTTATACGCCCCGCATCAAGGATGGCAAGCGGGCCATCCTCGCCGTCATCGCCCTGCAAGACCAGATCGTGGCCGCGGCGACGGCGGACCCATCGCAATTCGACCGGGCGCGGTACGACGCCCTCTGGCGACGCTGGGACGCGCTCGCCACCGACCAGGAGTCCGACCGATGACGACCATGGTAAGCACGTGCAAGTCCTGCGGCGCCGCGTTCTCACTCCGACCGGCAAACCATCCTGCGCGGGCAGTGGCGCACCTGCCCCGCCTGCCGACCGCACGCCGATATGCAGGTATCCGACGGGGAAAGACTTTGCGAGCAATGCGGGCGGCCCCTCCGGGCCGGCTCCCGCAGGATATGCGCCGCCTGTCTCGGCATCAGTCCCCTATAGAAAGGATCGACCATGGCCCAACCCGCCGAACCGACCAAGAAGAAACCGCCCGCGACTCGAGGAACCGCTGCCGCCGCCACCGACCACCTCCGTTCCGGGCAGCACGTACGCTCCCCCGCCGCCGCAAAAAGCGCCCCCGCCGCAGATGGGACTGGGGTACACCCCCAGATACCGGTCGCGTCCTGGCTGGCCGCCCTCGCCGATTCCCTTGACCGCGACCCGGCCACGACGCCCATCGGGGAGTTCACCGACGCCGCCTGAGCTTACCGCGAGTCGGGCGACGCGCTGACGCGCTGCTCCGCCGTGTCGAGATGGAACCAGGCGTCCCACGTCTGCCGGCCGCCGTTGCCGCACACCCAGCCGATCGGGGCCCACCCGTCGGGCATCATCCGGGCCAGCGCGTGCTCAACGTCGTACGCGAACCCGTAGCAGCGCGGGTCGCCGGGCGGGCAGGTCTCGCGCTCCGCCCACCGCATCGCCGCCTCGATCACCTCGTCGGTCAAGATCGGCACCATCACCCATGCGCTCCTCGTGCCGCCCATGGCACCAATTCTGCAACGGCGGGTCGTGACGATCGAAGAATGCCGGCCGGCTGCCCCGACCCTGGAGGTCCAACGATGGCCAGCATTGTGGTGGTCGACGACGATATGCGGCAGCGCGCCGTGGTGGCGGAGGTGCTCGAATACGCGGGCCACACCGTCCGCCAGGCCGTCGACGGCGAGCACGCCCTCGCGATGGTCCTCGGTCAGCCGCCCGACCTGGTGCTCAGCGACATCGCCATGCCGCAGCTCGACGGGGTGGCGTTGGCGGCCGTCCTGGCCACGCAGGCGCCCCAGGTGCCGGTGGTCTTGATGAGCGCCGCGTGCCCGCCGATCCGGACCCTCCCCGCGCCCTGCCTGCCCAAGCCCTTCGGGCTCGATCGCCTCCTGTCTCTGGTCGAGGACGTGCTCCCGGCCTGACGGCGCCGCTCACGCGGGGAGTCGTAGCACCAGGAGGCGCAATCGTCCTGGACTGGTCGATTGCTGGTCGCCACCGGCCCTGCGACCGATCATGCCGGGCCGAAACCGTCAGGGTGGGACCGCACCTTCGGATTCGACTGCCATACGGCGGGCAGGCGTGTGCCGCCCAGGACACACCCATCCTGATTGCGCGCCCGTCCGGAACCTCGCCTCGGGGGCATCCAGGCCGCTTCGCCCCCGCCCGATACCGGGGATACCCTCCGCAAACACACCAACCAACAAACCGAAAAACCAAACAACTAACCACCTACCAAACCACCCGGCTAATCACCCATACACCTACGCTCCCATCCATCCTCTAGCCAATCTCCCTCTCTCTCGCTCAATCACCCACTCTCCTCTATCCTCTGCTTCACTGTCCGACCTGTCTCTGTCTTTGCCTGCCTGCCTTTGTCTTGCCCCCTCCCGCTGCCCCTGCATACCAACCCTCCCTGTTGCCTGCCCTCCACCGCCTCACGTCTCACTTACCTTCACTCATCCGCGATCACCGATCACCGCTGCCCTCCCTCCTCCGCTCTGTTCCCGCCTTCTGCCCTTGCCTCCGGCCCCCTCAACCTATCTCGCTCGTCCCGGTTTGCACCTACTCCGTCCGATCCCCACCTCCGCTATTTCTTCGCATTGCTCTCGCGCATGTCTCACCCTCCTGCGATCACCAGTCACCACGCTGCTCCCAAATTCCAGTTCTGCCTTAGAGCGGCCGCATGCACATCGCGGAGACGCCAAACGTGGCCGGACCCTGGAAAGGCGGTTGGCCCTCGATATTGCTGTTGAACAAAACGACGCGCCATCCGGTCTCCGTGGCACGGCTCTCGATTAGTTGCAGCGCGACCTGAACGAAGGACACGCCGTTGCCTGGAATGATCCTATGCCACGGCACGCCGAAGAACCCGCCGCCAACGATGCGCTCGCCTGGCTCGCACTCGACCTCGAAGGCAAAGAACTCCTGCGCCGGCACTTGAAAACGCTTGGCCGGTTCCCCGTGATCAGGATGTGTTACTGCAATCGCGGTCCGCTCGACGATGGCGCCCCCGGCGGATGGCCCGGTGGGGCCGGTTGGGCCGGAGACCTGGCTTGCATCTCCGGTTGGCCCGAGTAGTCCTTGTGTGCCGGGTTCCCCTTCCGGTCCCTGGCGTCCCGTCGGCCCAGTCGGCCCAGTTGCTCCCTGATCGCCCTCGGGGCCGGGGGGACCGTTGGGGTCGCCGGTCGCTCCCGTCGGCCCGGTTGGGCCGGCCGGCCCGCGCTTGGCCTTCTTCGCGGCGGCCGACACGCGACCGCTGCCGCCCCCCTTCTTGCGGCGCTTGCGCTTCGCGGCGCCCTCTGGGGCCGCGTGCGCAAGCGCGCCGGTCGCCGCCACCAGCCCCGCAAGTGCCGACAAAGCGGCCCGACGCGGGCCAAACCCGCCGAGAACCCGGCTCAACGAGTCGAACCGCCGCGCTTCCATTGGAACCGCCCTCCACCGATCTTTCGGCGCACGAGTTGCGAAAACATGCGAATAGAGGGCATCTTCGCACAGGCGGCGGAAAGCGCAAGGACTCCCGGCGAATTCGCCGGGGAGCGATACGACGCGATTGTCGAGCCGCTGAATGGGCGCGGCATCAGCCCCATCGCGGTGCTGCACCGCTCGCCGGCCTGGATCCGCTCGCCGTCCAGGTCCGAAGCGTTCGACGCGCCGCCCGCCGGCTGATCTGGTCGCCTATGAGCGGTTTGTCGCCGCGGTGGCCAGCCGATATGAAGACCGCGTGCCGTTCATCCAGCTTTGGGACATGCGGCTGACGGCCGCCCTCGGCTATTCCGGTAGCCAAACGTCCGCCCACGAATCCAGGCAACTGTCTCCGTTTCCGCACGCAGCGATGGCGTCCAGGCACGGTGCGGCATCGTCGATGCAGGCTTCCTCGACCGTGGCGTTATCCTCGGCGACGGCGGCACACAGGAGGGCGACTTGCCCGAACACGAAGTAGGCGTCGTTGAGGCAGGCGCAGGCCGCCCGTGAGATGGTGTTGTGCTTTTTCTTTTTCTTTTTCTCGGCACGGAGCCGGAGAGACGCGGCGCTGAGGTCGGATGATGGGCGGAGGCTCGGCACCTGCCGCAAGAGCGCCAGGCTGGTGCACTGCCCCGTCGATTGCGCCCTGACCCCGACCGCGGGCACGCCGGCGCCGAGTCCCACCACGACGGCGGCAAGTTGGCCGATGATCGACCGCCGCGGGGTACCGGCCCCGAGGCGACGGCTGAGACCGTCGAACGCGTTTGGATGCATGACACCCTTCTCCCCAACGAAACGCACGCGCGCCGACCACCGTTCAGCGCAGCTGACCCTGAGCGCCCGAGTGTGCCGAAGCCGCGGCATCGTCTCCGCACACGCACGGCGTCGGCGTCCATCCTAGGCGGTCGGCGCCGTCTTGCCGCCCGTACAAGGTACGGGGTTCGCGGCGGACTCGGTGGGTGAGCGGGCGAAGTGGTTCTCAGGCCAAGAACGGCCCCACGCCCAATTCCGGCGCCATCAGCCACACCAGGCACCAGGCGAGCGCTTCTTCCAGCGTGCGGCCGTAGGAGTCGTGTTCGTCGGGGGAATGGAGCGTGACGACCCACCCGGCGTGATCCACGTCCCAGGAGCAATACCCGCGGCGGGTAGCAATGGCGCGCCGAAGCGCGTCCTGCAAGGCGCGGGCTTCGAGCGTGGGATCGACGCGGGCGTACGCGACGGTGCCGGCGAGGTCGCGGGCCAGGATCGGGCGTTCCGAGCGGTGCGCGGTCACGAGGCGAACTCCGAGTGTTCGCGCTGTTGCGTGCTGCTGGTGGCGATCGCTGCGGCGGTAGGACCGGCGGCGGCCGCGGACTAGACCACGGCGACGGCGATGCGCTCGGCGGGCACGGCGAACCCCTGGTTGTCGAGGACCGAGGCCGACGAGGCGCGGACCTCCGCCACGAGCGCCGCCCGCACCTGGCGCTCCGTCGCCGCCGCCGGCACCTGCACCGGGGGGCCATTGGAGTTGAAGGCGAAGGCGCCGGCGGGGTACAGCAGGGCGAGGTCGAACTGCAACGTGAAGTGCGCCTCCGACGGCGAGGCGCCAGCGCTTTCACCCGTCACCCTCGCCACGGCGAAGGCGAGCGGCCGCTTGGGCCGCTTCTTCTTGTTTTTCTTCTTCTTGGCCGCGGCGGCCGGAGCTGCCGCCAGGAGGCCGGTGGCGACGAGGGCGCGGCGGGAGAGGGCGGTGACGGGCAGCATGGCGGTCCTCCCGGATCGGCCGGCACCCGTGGCCGGCGCCTAGGTAGCATCTTACCGCGTGGGCTGGGCGTCGCTGCGCCTTAGAACAAGGCGCGGACCGGCCGCTCGTCGTCGGCGCGCAGCACCGCCTCCTGCCCGAACCGGTGCTGGTAGGCGGCGCGGATGGCCTCGATCTCGGCGTGGCTCTCCTCGCGCTTGGCCAGCGGGTAGAGGAGGACGACGACCTTGCTCCACTCCTCGACGACGTCGCCGTCCGCTTCTTGCCACTGCCCGGCGCCGGAGAGGACCGTCAGCCCCTCCGGGAAGCGCGGCGTGATTTCCGCGTCGAGGAAGGCGTCCCACTCCGCGGCGGCGACGGCCGACCCGTCCGGCCTGGCGCACCCGAAGAACAGCTCGGTGCGCAGCCACGGCTCGGCGGCGGTCTCGCCCGGCGCCCGCGCGCACCCCGGCGCGGGGTCCGGCTCCGGCTGCCCCGGCGCCTCCGGGGCGGTGAAGGGCTCCATATCGCGCGCTCCCATCGCGTCGCGTCCGAATCCCGGCACGCCATTGTCGCAGGTCGTGCCGCCGTCGCGCCCGTCCCCGCCCCCGACCACGGCGAGGCGACGGCGATGCGGTGGGCGGGCACGAGTTCACGACCGACGGCGCCTCCGCCGTCGGCTTCCATGGCAGCCATCCGGAGCCGCCGGAGGACGGGGCGGCGCCGACGCGGTCGTTCGCCGGGGTGCGCACCTCGGCGCGGAGACCATCCAGGCGTACGCCGCCAGCGTCCCGGCCAAGGCGGGGCGTTGACCGGTCCGCGGTCATCGTCGCGCTGATCATGCTCCCCCTGCAAGTCGTGCTGGCCGGACGGCCGGTCTCCCTGCCCCGCCTCGTGGCCGAGGCGGCCGCGATCCTCCTCGCGGCCGTCGCCGCCGCTCGGCTGGGGTGGCCGGCGCTGTCGTGGCTCGCCCAGCGCGGGTGAGGCCCCGCGCCGCGCCGCCCGGTGCCGGCCCAACCTCGCAGGTCCGAAGCGGTTGTCCGGGTGAGGGACCTGACGGTGCGGGGGGACAACGCCACCGGCGGCGGCATCGACAACAAGGACGGCGCGTTGATCCTCGACGGCGTCCACGTGACCGGGAACGCGGCGAACGACGGGGCCGGCATCTTCACCCACCCCGGCGCCTCGCTGCGGCTCATCGACTCGCGCGTGAGGGGGAACGACGCCGACGGCGGCGGCGGGGGGTTCTACGGTAACCTCGGCGCGGTGACGCTGCGCGACAGCCCGGTGACGGGCAACACGGCGGCCGCGGGCGGGGGCATCTCCAAGGCGGGCGACGCCAGCGTGACCCTCGCGCCGGGGAGCGTGACGGGCAACACCCCGAACAACTGCGCGGGCAACGCGGTGGGCAACTGCGCCAACTGACCGCCGCGGCCGCCGGCCGCGGCGCGAGCCCGCGGCCGAAAACATCCGCGCAGCACGTCGGAACTGTCCAGCCGACCTCGCGCGAACGGCATCCCCTGTGCCGCGGCGTCCGGAAACCAGACATCCCAGATCTGCATCGGCGCCATCGTCGCCGCTACTCCGCCATCCTCTCAACACGATGGCTTCGGTTTGCTGGAGGGTCGTGCGGCTCCGGCCAGAACTCGGTCCTGGCCACGATCCGGCCGCCCCGCACGGTAAAGAACGAGATCGCCCGCGCCCGCTGCACCGCGTCCGTCACCGAGACGTCGCCGACGGCATCGACGTCATTCCCGACGACGCGGTGGACGCGAAACTGCCACCGCCCGTGGCTCGGGTACTCCTCGTTCACGGCCGCAACGTTCACCCGCCCCCGGATGCGCTTGCGCGATTACGACCAGTCCAGCACAAATTCGGTGGCCAGCCGTTCGACGGCCCAGCGAAAGTCGTTGGACTGCATCCGCTCCCGGAACGCGCCGACGACCTGGGTGGCCGATTGATGCATGGCGCGATCGCCGTGGCGACTCACGGCGTAGGCGTGGCCAGGACGCCGAGTTGCATCAGCCGCCCCAATCCATCGACCTCCGTCCACTGCTCGGCGATGAGCCCGCATTCGATGCGAAAGATGTTGATTCCGCCGAAGGTCACGCGCATTCCGGTCGGCGCGTACCCCTGGAACTCCCCGAGGTGCGTGCCCTCGCCTTGCCAGCGGGTGACGACCACATCGTCGTCCGTGGCGACCTGTTCGACCGTGTGCCGCGTGTCCGGAAACCCGACGAAGAGCGCGCTGACGACCGCCTTGATCGCGTCCAGACCTTCCCCGTCCGGAAACGCGCCGGCATGGTAGACGACGCCGGGCGCGACGATCTCGTCGATGACGTCGAGGTTCCCCGCATTGATCGCCTCATTGTGCCAGCGCAGGGCAATCGCCTCGTTCTCGGCTTCGGTCGTCGCCGGGCACCCTGCCTCCGGGGTAGCCCGCTGCGACGGTGCCGAGGACGAGGGTTGCCCTGGGCCGACACTCGAGACGCCAACAACGACGAGGATTGCGACGAGAAGGATGCGGCGCATGGTAGTCCCTTCTGCTCGGCCAAACGAACGTCGCAATCAGTCCGCCGGGGTCAAGCGCATTCCGTCCCGCGCGCCGAGCTGGGCCGAGACGCGCGGAAGTGCGTCAAGGAGTTTCGGCTTGTTCCGATGACCGCATTGCTCGTCGCCGGGCGTGTGGGACGATGCGCGCCCGGCGAACTCAAGCCCCGCGGACGCCGAACGCCTTCGCGTCAGGCGGTGGCGACTACACGATTTCCACGCATTCTTCGTTGTCGCAGGTGAAGCCGTCGCAGCAATCCGATTCTTTCGCGCAGAACTCGCCCGCCAGGTGGCAGCAAAGCGTTTGTGAGTTTCCACCTTCGACCTGGTCGCAGATGCCGGCGCCGCAACACTCGCTGCCATCCTCGCACTTCGTGCCGAGCTTCTTGCAGCACGATCCCTCTTCGCAGGCGAGGCCACGGCAGCACTTCTTGCCGGGTGGATTGCAGGTCGCGCCGACATTCTTCTTGCAGCGGCGGCTCTTCTTCTTTTTGCCGCCCTTCTTTGCTCTCACTTCGTCTGCGCCGTACAGCGTGGACAGACCGAGTGCTCCCAGGGCAGAGGCGCTCGCGGTCTTCACGATCTTGCGGCGCGAGGCGTCCGTGGAGACGAGGCGAACGAGTCTGTCGAACGTCAAATCGTCCATGGCTTTCTCCAAATCTTGAAGCGGGACGGGACCAACGATGTCCCAGCCGATCATAACACCCGGATTCTTGTGGTGCTCCGGCGCGTCCAACGAGGAAATCCATCGTGCGTTTCCGGATGTCGTCGGCAATCACGAAGGCATGCGGGTGGTTGAATACGGACGTCAGCGCGGGCCGTGGGTGGCTGAGCGGCGCGCATGTAAACACGGGGGCCGAGGATAGATCCGACGCTATCTGAACACTCTTATCTATCCGATCTATCCGTTCTATCCGATCTACCCCCCAGTGTGAAGATCCGATAGATCGGATAGAACCGAAAGATAGGAAGTTAGGGAGCGGTCGGATCTACCGTCCGCGCTGCGGCCACGGTGAACGCGACCGCGAACCCAGCCCTAAGCTCAATCCTTCTGACCCTCATCGGTCGCGCCAGCATCTAGCCGCTGATTGGCCATGGCTTCTGCACGCGCCCACGTGTCTCGGAGCACCTCCACCGCCTTTTCGAGGGAATAGCCTCGCAAGTTGTTCGGATCGACTTGACCGTCGTCGGTCATGTGGTAGATGTATCCGTGCCCATCGCGATTGACATTGATTTTGAAGCACATCACCGTGCCCTTGTCCGTGCGCCGGGCGCCCCGCGCTGCTAAGGGTTTTCCTACACCGTCAAGGATGCGCTGCGATCGATGACCCCCGACGGCTGGAGCCGCGTCGGCTGTTGGCCGGTCGCAGCGGGCGCGACGACTGGGACGTGTGGTTCCACGTCGATCGCGGTGAGGTCCGGCCCGCCCCGGTCCCGCAGGTGCGCCGGTAGGTTGGGGGCGCGGCGGCCCATCCTTCGCGCCGGCGGCCAGGCGGCCGCGTCACCCCAAGCGGCGGGACCCGGCGCCGCCACCCGACCCGGCGCACGGGACGACCCGGGCCAAGCGGCCCGGGTCTGTTCGAAGTGACGCCAAGGGTCTCCGATCTCAGGTAACAACAACTCTCGCGCACACCCCGAAGGCCTTCACCGACGAGTTGGGGGTGTTCCCCGTGACGATGACCCGCCACTCCGCGCCCAAGGTGTTGGGGTCGGGCTCGCTCACGATGCTGACAACGTCAAAGACATCCATCCCGCCGCCGGTCAAGCGATAGCCCTGCGGACAGAACCCGGAAAAGGAAACGAGGCTCCCCTGACCGCGGACTTCCTGCCCCTCCACGGTCACGGTCTCGATCCTGAGGTTGCCACTAAAGGCCGGTCCGGTGGGTCCAATCGGCCCGGGCACGAAGCTGTCCGCTCCCCGCGGACCCTCCGGCCCCGTTACGCCCTGGATACCCTGCTCTCCCTGCAGGCCAGTGGGACCCGTGGGACCCGTGGGTCCGGTCGGCCCTTGGATGGGCGGGGTCCCCGGGGGCGGGGCCTCCTTCGTGACCCCTCCCTCGCGGTCTTGGCCGTCCTGCCCGGTGGCGCGACCCTTGCGATTCTTCTGCTTCTGGTTCTTGCGGCCCTTGCCGCCGTCCTTCTGGTCCTTTGCCTGACCCCCGTCGGCCAGCCCCAGCGCCGCCAGGAGCGCCACCCCCGCCGCGCCCAGCGAGCGCAGCGCATCGCGGCGGCCCGTGGCATCCGCCAAAACCTTCACCGATTGATCGAACCGTGCCTCGTCCATTGCCGACTCCTTTGCTGGGACCACACGAGGACGCAAAGCCACGCCCGCCCGGACCGCCCGGCCCGGCGCCCGGGGCGGGCCCGGGTTGGCACGCGGGGGCGGGCCGCGGCGATGCGGCGTGGCGTGGCGCGCCGCCGCAACGCCGGAGTCTGTGCGCGGCCGCGTGGCCGCGGCGCAAGCAGGATCTCGCTCGCAGCCTAGCGGTCCGCACCCGGCGGCGGTATCCGTATTTGTACGGAGAAGCTCCGCGGCCTCGTGCCGCCCGCGACCGGCGCGGCAGCTGGTGAGCGTCAGGCGGCGGGCCGGTCGGCCGCATCCCGCAGCGCGGCCGCCTGCGCGCCGAGCGGCGCGGAGCCGTCGCCGGAGCAGACCGGGCAGCCGGCATCGTTCCCCCGGCACCGAAAGCAGACGACCGGAGCGGCCGGAGCCGGGGGCGGTTCCGGCTCCGGGTCCAGCACTCCGGCATCGAGGTAGTAGCGGGCGGCGTGCTTGCAGCACGGGTCGCCGAACTCCCCGGCCGGGCAGGAGCAGGATTGCACGACGCCGGCGACGACCTCCAGCACGGAGGCGAGCTTGGGGTCGCTGCCTGAGCTGGCCGTCCACATGCCGGTGGCGTTGACCTGCCGCTCCTGGATGCCCTCGGTGAGGGCGCGTTGCGCCGCCTTCGCCCACCGCTCCGGAGTCGCCTGCCAATGTCGCCGCACGAGCGCCTCCTCGGCCGTGTCGGTCTCCCCCCGACGGCGTGAACCCGATGGCCGCTGGAGGCGCCCCGGCTCGGATGCCAGCGCACCCTCGACACGCGGGCGGTGCGTCTGCTTTTTGTGATAGAATTGTACGTGTATCGAAGGGAGGCGTGATGGATGCGGACAAGCTGGCGCGGCTGCGGTACGCCAAGGGCTACTCCCTGCGCGCGCTGGCCGCGCGCTCGGGGTTGGACTTCCACACCATCTGGGCGATCGAGCAGGGCAAGCGGAAGGCGCCCCCACCCGGGCACGCTGACAAAGCTCGCCAAGGCGCTCAGAGTCGCACCCGAGGAACTGGTGCAACGTGGGGCAGCGAGTAAGGGACACGGGCATGACAAAGAAGGCTGAGTCGGTGACGAAGCGGGCCGCGCTCTACGTGCGGGTCTCGTCGGAGGAGCAGGTCGAGGGCTACAGCCTGTCGGCCCAGGAGCGGGCCATCGAGGCCTACTGCGCGCTACCACGGCTACGAGATCGTGGCCCGCTACCGCGACGAGGGCAAGAGCGCCCGCACCGACGACCTCGCCAAGCGCCCGGCCTTCCGGCAGATGCTGGCCGACGCCGAGGCCGGCCGCTTCGACGCCCTGATCGTGCACAAGCTCGACCGCTTCGCCCGCAACCTGCGCGTGACACTTGGAGACGCTCGACCGCCTGGAACGAGGCGAACGTCGGGTTCGTCTCGCATCAGCGAGAACATGGACTTCGCGACCCCGATGGGCCGCGTCGTGCTCTCCACGATGGGGAGCCTCGCCCAGTTCTACTCCGACAACCTCAGCGCCGAAACCAAGAAGGGCAAGCGCGAGCGCAAGGCGCAGGGGCTCTACAACGGCGTGCTCCCCTTCGGCGTGACGAAGGGCGAGGATGGCATCCCCGTCGCCGACACCGGCGACCCATCCCGGTCTCGTGCTCGCCTTCGCAGCTGGCCGCCGGCGGCAAGACGGATCGCGAGATCGCCCGCGCCCTCAATGACGCGGGCTACCGCACGACCGGCAATCGCGGCGCCAACCCCTTCACGAAGGACACCGTGCGCGAGTTCCTGCAGAACCGCTTCTACCTCGGCGAGCTGCCCGATGGCGACGGCGGGTGGCTCCCCGCGAAGCACGCCGCACTGATCGATGCGGCGACGTTTGCGGCGGCGCAAGAGGCGCGGGTGCGGAACGCGACCCGACCGCGCCGTGTCCGGACGGCGAAGCGCTCACCGTGGGCGTTGTCCGGGCTGGCAACCTGCGCCTGTGGCGCGTCGATGACCGCCTACGGCCACGCCGACGGGCGGCACCGGGTGCAATGCAGCCGGCGCGTCCAGACCAAGGACTGCGACGCCCCCACGTTCTTCGCGGAGGTCGTGGAGGAGCAGATCGGGACGTTCCTCCAAGGGTTCGCCGTGCCGGAGGCCGAGCGGGCTCGGCTGGTGGCCGCCTGGCGCGAGCGGCAGGGGCGGCGTGGTGGGGGCGATCAGGAGCGGGACCGGGCGCGCATCGAGCGCACCTTGGCCCGGCTGCGTGAGCTCTACCTCGAGGGCGACATCGACGGGACGGAGTATCAGGACGCGGAAGTCGGCGCTGACGGCCGAACTAGCGGCGCTCCCAGCCGCTGACGCTCCGGCCGCAGACGTCGGGCCAGCGGCTGGCCGCCTACCTTGCCGACATCGCGCTGGCGTGGCAAGTGGCGACGCCGGAGGAGCGCAACAAGCTGGCCCGGCAGTTGTTCAACCCCGTGGTCATCGACAACAGAACGGCCGTGGAGATCACCCCACGACCGGACCTGCTGCCGTTCTTTGCGACGCTGGCGGACGAATCGTCAAGCGTCATGACGTATGGGCGGAAGCGACGGGGATCGGTTCCGCGTCTTCCAGCATTCCAACCGGGCCGTGCCGCATTCGCTGCCCCGATCTCCGGACAGGAATCTCACCCTCTCCGCGCTGGTCATCGCGGCGTGAGCCTTCCGAACTACCTCGGTATCGCACTCGCGCGCGCAAGCTGACGCCTGAGCAAGAGGCCGCGATCTGCGCCCTTGCCGAGACCAAGAGCCTGCGCGCTCTCGCGGCTCAGTTCGGCGTCAGCCACGAGACGATCCGGGCTGTGGTCAGGCAGTGGTGCCCGGGAGCGCAATAGCTGCCGACCGACAGTTCAGGAGAAGTTAATGGGACATTAGTCGGCGCTGTTGATGCGGGAGCTCATTCTCATTTACAAGACCGGCAAGACCGGGAAGCGATGCCGCCCGCCGCGTAGCCGAGCTACGTGGAGTCCTGCGATCTCGTAATGACCGTTCGGAGAATTCCCAGTTCTCCGTGGTCTGTGTCATCACCTGTCGATCACGGTCAACGCGGGACATGACACGTTTGTGGAGGCCTTGGGCCGGCACCGCTCATAATTTCTAGCTGCGGGCCCCATCGATCTTTATGGATCGAGAATGAGGGGTTACCGGCTCCATTTGCCGCTTGACGCATCCATCCGTTGTGCCGAAGATGCGGTCCGAGTGCCTGCTCGCTGAGGCTTAATGGGCCATGGATTCACACGTCTCGACCATCTCTGGCGACCACTTGCACCTCCCGCGCACGCCGCTGATTGGCCGCGAGCGAGAAGTCCGCCAAGTGCGGAATCTGCTGCAAGACGGAAGCTATCCGATCTTGACGCTCACCGGTCCGGGGGGCGTTGGCAAGACGCGGATCGCGCTCTCGGTGGCGGCAAGCCTGACTTCACGCTTCCCCCAAGGCGTCTGGTTCGTTCCCCTTGCGCCAGTTCGCGATCCTGCTCATGTTGGGTCCACGATCGCGCGAGCTGTCGTCGCTGGGGGGGCGCACGAGGGGACGACCCCTCGACCGCTGCGCCGCGATCCTGACGGGCCGAGACGCGCTCCTTGTTCTCGATAACTTCGAGCATGTTGTGGCGGCCGTACCATTTGTCTGCGATCTCGTGGCCATCTGTCCGGAACTCCGCGTCCTGGTCACGAGCCGGACACGACTTGGTCTCTCCGGAGAGCGCATCTATCGGGTCTCTCCGCTCGCCGTACCAAGCAATCGCGTGGAAACAGCACCTGAAGACATCGCCAGGTCGCCAGCGGCGCAGCTGTTTATTGAGCGCGCGCGGGCCGTTCAGTCTAACTTCGCGTTGACGGCGGACAGCGCATCGGTTGTTGCCGCCATCTGCCGGCAGTTGGATGGTCTCCCGCTGGCGATCGAGCTGGCGGCAGCGTGGGTCCGGGTGCTCCCGGACGATGTGCTGCTAGCGCGGCTCGAGCGGCGGCTAGCGCTCCTGACGGGTGGTCCAAGTGATCAGCCGCCCCGGCTGCAGATGATGCGCGATGCTATCGCCTGGAGCTATGACCTCCTGCGCGAGGAGGAGCAGCAGCTATTGCGCCGTCTGAGCATCTTCGCCGGTGGTTTCACCCTTGCCGCAGTGGAGGCGGTGGGCAATGGGCTAGCGCGTGCGCCGGTGACTGTTCTGGAAAGACTGACGTCGCTGGTCGACAAGAGTCTTGTCCAGCAGAGAGAGGACCTCGACGCCGCGCCGCGCTACGGGATGCTGGAGGTCATCCGCGAGTTTGCACTGGAGCGTCTCGAAGAGCGCGGCGAGACCGACATCGCCTACGACAGAGCGCTCAGCTGGTACCTCACCCGAGCACGAGCAGCGGGATGGCGGTGGGACGTTCCAAGGGATCAGAAGGACCGTGAGTGGTTTGCCGCCTGGGATCGCGAGCTGAATACTGTGCGAGCTGTGCTTGCCTGGGCAGAGGCACGCGGTGAGATCGAGCGCGCACTTCAATTGGCCAGCTCGCTTTTCCTCTTTTGGTGGGCGCGTGATCACCTGCACGAGGGACGCAGGTGGCTCGAGCAAGGACTGGCCGTTGGAACGGGAGCGACTCCCTGGGTGCGGGCCCAGGCACTCTCCGTGCTGAGTGCCATCACTCATCGCCTGGACGACAATGCGTATGCCGCCCAGCTCGCGCGCGAGGCCTTGGTAATCTCCTCCGAGATCGGGGACCAGGAGAGTAGCGCGCACGCCGCGTATCTCCTTGCCATTGCCCTGTACCGGCAAGGTGATCTCGATGCCGCCGAGCAGCGTTACAACGAAGCGCTCACCCTTTGGGGCGCTGCTGGCCAAGACGTGTTGAGTGGCGAGGCGCAACTCGGACTTGCCCAGATCGCGCGTGACCGAGGCGAGCTCGAGCGAGCGGCTGCGCTCTACGAGGAAACCCTGCACTGGCAAACGGCCACCGGCGTGGACTGGGGAGCCGCATTGTGCCGCTACGGCTACGCCACGGTGAACCAGGCGCAGGGCGATGTGGCGCAGGCCCTGACACTCTACCGGGAGAGCCTGCGCTACTGGCGGCAGATCGGCGACGACGGCAGCGTCGCCGTCTGTTTGGAAGGGATCGCTAGCGCACTCTGCTACGCTGGCATGGCAGAGCAGGCGGTGCGGTTACTAGCCGCGGCACAGGCTTTGCGCGATGCAATCGACTTCCCGCACCCGTGCAACGCGCTGGCTTCGTACGGTGGTCTCGTGAGCTCGGTCCACGGCTCCCTCAGTGAGGATACATTCACACGTGCTTGGCTCGCGGGGCTCCGGCTCTCGATCGACGAGGCCATTGCCGAGGCCACGCTGCTATACCCAAATCCCACTCGACCGCAGCGAGGGGCTGTGGTCCAGTACTCGCGTGATCTACCCGGGCTCACGCCGCGGGAACGGGAGGTTCTGGGCCTCGTCGTCCGCGGCCACTCCGACCGGGAGATTGCCGCGACGCTCTTCATAAGCCGGCGGACCGCCTCCGAGCATGTTGGGAAGATTCTGCAGAAGCTCGACGCAAAGTCTCGCGCGGATGCCACGGCGATCGCCGTCCGATCGGGCCTGATCTAGAGATTGCCTTCGCTTTGTCCCTGATGGAATAGCAGGAAAAACCCGGAATATTCCGGGTATCCCTTGCTGCCGCGGTCCTGTGTACTGGGAAGCAGCGATGACTTCGCGCCACAGCAGTGCTGCGGACCGATCCCCGGTCCGCGCAGACCGTGTAAGGAGGAGTTCACGTGGATGGTATTCAGCCTGACATGATGGGTTCGAGCGATGGTCGCGACCTGAGTCGTCGCACAGCGATCCGTGGGCTGGTGATTGGTGGAGCGGCCGCATCATTGTTCACGCGCTGGCACGAGGTGAGCGAGGCCCAGGAGGCGACGCCAGCGGCGGGGGAGTGTGTGGCGACCGCCCCGCCCCTGGAAGACGGCATCGGCTTCGCCCAGCTCCTCGTCGGCGGCATCGTCCCCGACATGCCGGCCGGCCCGGTCGAGGTGCGCATCTCCCGCCTGGCGATGGCTCCCGGCACGATCATCGAGGCCGAAGCGGTCCCCTACCCCTCGCTGATGTACATGGAGACGGGCACCACCGCCTGCCCGGGCGGTCCCGGGTCGCATCGGCTACGGCCCGGACGGCACCATCATCGAGGAGACGACCGGGGAGGGCATCCAGTACACCCCGGCGGGCGCGACCCAGTACATCCCGGCCAACGTCCCTGACGGGGCGGGCAACGAGGGCCCTGGGCTGATGAGTTCGATCATTATCGAGTTTGTGCCGGTCGAGCAGCCCGCGACACCGACGACCTAAAGGCCAGTTCAGCCAGGCTCATGAACTGGCAACCGACCGGGCGTCAACGACCTATGGAGTATGGCGGGCCAGTACGGTGGCACCGCCATTCCATGGAGATCATCCTCAGACTACTGATCAATTTGCGCCGTCGCTCTCGGCCCACTCGATCACGGCGTCTCCCACCTCGCGGCCGAGTTGCACGCCCGTCATCGGCAGCGCTGCGGAAGTGGATACCGGCCCAGACGCGGGAAGCCGCATTCTCCTCCGCCCGCGACTGGAAGAACTGCTCATCCCGCGGGAAGAGATAGCTCAGCACCTGCGCTGTTGCCGCCAGGCCGTGGCGCATGTCCAGAGGGATAATCCGGGATCGGGTAGGTCGGCATGACGGTCGTGATCTCCGGATCGAACTGATCGGCCGTGCTGTCCAGTAGAAGAACTTGGCATCCCAGCAGGCCACGGTGCTGTCATGGCTGGCGATGCTCACCAACGCATAGGCGCGGGCGGCTCGGGGCGGATTGCGTATCCCACCGGTACTCGAACAGCTTCTGCGCCAACTCCGGCCCCCACAGGAAGTGCAGCACCGGGGCGTAATAGAAGATGGCTTGGTTGCTGGAGAAGGGAGCCGAGTCCGGCGCCGGCGCCCGGCCGGGTCCTGCGGCCAGAACCATAGCTCGCGTGAAGGGCGCGTTGTCGCGCTCGTAGTTCTTGACCTCGGCGATCTCGGCGGCTCGCTCCGGGGAATCGGGTTCCGGTGGCGGCTCCGGACGGAATTGATCTGGTGCTCTCCAGTACCCAGGTCTCCCATGTCCCCAGAGTCGGGACAGCGAGTGTATCCGGATCACCATTCCAGATGCCTTGTCCGGTCGGCATCGTGGCCGGATCGAACTCGGCATTGGAGCCATCGGTCTTGGCATACTCGATGAACAGCTTGCCGACTTCCCCGCCCAGCTCTAGCCCGGCAGCGATATCACTGGGATACGCCACACCGGCCATCACCCGGGAGTCGGCGGCTTCCGTCGCCAGCTCGCTGAAGTGCTCGGCGTCATCCGGAAAGAGATAGGCCAGGACGGTGGCGGCGGCACGCGCGGTGACGGCGTGCTCATCCGGGTAGGAGGGGCTGTTCGGGGTGGGGATGGCGGTCTTTAGCTCTGCATCCGTGACCGCCGGGCGGGGCCGGTTGTAGGTGTATTTGGCGTCCCACGCGGCGATAGTGGCGTCGTAGATAGCCCCGTTCATCAGTGCCAGCACCCGGTAGGCATTCGGGACCCATCTGGGCGCGCTGCGTCTGCTGCAGTGGCAATCTCATTCCAGCGGTAGCCAGGAGAGCCGGCATCCCAATAAGAGATGCGGTCCAGCGCGACGGCATCGCGGTCGGCCACCATGCCTTTGAGCTTGCGTCAGCTCATCTTGGGTCGCGGTCTCGTCCGGTGGGGCGTCCGGACGGAATTGATCGCCTGATTCGAGGATCCAGGTCTTCCAGGAGCCAGCCTCCGGCTCGATCATCATCTCGGTTGAGGCTTGGCCGGCAAGCGTGCGGTGTGGGCTGGCGAGTCCCAGACCCGCGGCGATTCCAGCAGCGCCAAGGCCGTGCAAGGCCGTGCGCCGCGAGACGGCGCCGGTCAATATGGTGAGGCGTGGATCGTAGTTTGTCTCCATGATATATCTCCTTCCGTTCGTTCAGTGCTGCGCTCTATCGACACCGATGATGAGGGCGACCAGGCCGACGACGAGTGCCACCGGAGAGCCGCGACAGGGGACCAGCGAGGCTGCTGGCATCGCGATAGCCCACGCTAGCCTGTGCGCGCCTGGATGAGATGCGCGGCCATTGGGCAGGCGAGTCCTCCGCCCCAGGCGTGCAATTGCAGGGTCATACGGGTGTCTTCGTCGATCGCGCTTGCCAACTCGGCACGTTGCAATGGGTCCAGTCCGGCCAGCTCCGGTACGACGTGGGCCACGCTCTCGACCATGCGACGGGCGAACTCCGCTCGTGACGGGAAGACGACAACCAGCTCGCGGCCGGTAACCGTAACGTCGGCGAACCCCGCCGACTCGAACAACCTCCCAACCTCACCTGCATCGCCGAGGCCGAAGGCCGTGGCGAGGGGAGCGACACCGACGCGGCACTGGCCCGCCGCATTAAGCGCCTCCTGTACCGGGTTGTGTGCCAGGGCCTGCCACACGACCAGGAGCGCGCGTCCCCCTGATGCCAACACCCGGCGCACCTCGGCTGCCGCTGCCGGCCGATTGGCGAAGTACTGCAAGCCCTGCTGGCAGAGCACTGCGTCGAACGCGGCGTCTGGGAGCGGCAACGCGGCTGCGTCCCCTTCCAGCCACTCGATCGACGCACCGGCCGGTTCCGGCAGGGATCGTCCGACGGCCAGCATCGCGGGGTTGATGTCCAGGGCCACGACCCGCCCACGGTCTCCCACGAATGGGGCCGCCTCACGCGCGACGATACCCGTGCCGGTTGCAAGGTCGAGGATGCGCTCGCCCGGGAGAATGGCGGCCTCGGCTAGGAGTACTGCCGTCCAGGGACGAAATTGCCAACGGACCAGGAAGTCCTCGTACTCCGCGGCTGGACTCTGCACGCCATCGAGACAGCAGGCAATCACACGTTTCCTTTCGCCTTGGAGAAAACGAGGAGGCGCGATCCGAATGGATGGCGCCTCCCCTTGGCTGAGCTGGGCGGATGTCGTGATCCAGCTTCAGTCCGTGGTGGCGCCTCGCGCCGTCTGCAGCTGGCGCACCGACTCCGGTGTGAGTGTGACCAGGTGGGTCATGATGCGTCCGTCGATGATGACGAGGTCGGTCTTGGCCTCCAGCGTCTCCACCCCAAGCTTGCGCCACGGCTCACTGCTGATCTGGGTGAGGAAGGTGGCCTGGTTGCCGTCGACGGCCAGCGTGCCGTCCTCCAGCTCCACGCGGTCCCCGTTGGCCAGACTCTGCTCGTACCACATCCGGAAGTTGGCCTTGCCCAAGCAGACCCCGGCTGAGCCGTCCGGGGTGGGCAGGAAGATGTGCACCGCATCATCAGCGTACAGGTCGAGGATCGCCTCCAGATCACCCGCGTTGACAGCGGCGAGGTAGGCCTCGATCATCGCCGCCGGGTCGTCGCTGGCGGCTGCTCTGACCAGCGCAGTCGCGCTCGCGTGACCGGTGTGGGCGCTGAGCCGGCCCGCCGTCCCGACGGCGAGGGCGGTGGCGAGGCCAGCGCCGCCGAGGCCGCGTAGCGCCGTGCGCCGCGAGACACCACTCATCAACGTGGTGGTGCGAAGATCGTCATTGATCGCGGTCATGGTAGTCTCCATCACTCCGTCTGCCCGCCGGGCCAGTTCGCTTCACAGCTGCCGGCCCATCCTGCCGTTTTGTGACTGTGCAGATCGCTTCCGGCATCGGCAATCTGCCGCCGGGAACCTGCGTGGGACAGTGACGCAGGATCGCGCGGCTGGCCGGTTCCTCCAGGCCGGGGCCGACGGCTCTGTCTCTGGCACGCAGTTGACCGTCTGCGCGATACTGCCCCTTCACAATTCGCCCACATCCTAGGTCTGCGGCGTAACAGGGGCGTTTCAGGGAGCGTTACATGGCAGTGTTGTCGCGTGGCGGTGCTCGGGCCACCGGATGTACGCCACGGTCAGCGCTGCCTTACCTTCCCGACCCGCAAGACCCTGGCCGTTCTCGTCTACGTGTTGGTCGAGGGCGGTTCGCATCCCCGGGACACGTTGACAGCTCTTTTCTGGCCCGACAGTGATGAGGTCTCCGGCCGGGCTAGCCTGCGCACCACGCTGGCGAGGTTGCGCGAGGGACTCGAAGCGACCACTGACGAACGCCACCTGGTCATCGACCGCAACGTCGTCGGCTTCGACTTTGCCTCGGACTTCGAACTGGACCTCCACGTTCTCCAATCGGCTTACGGCCTGCGCTCGCTCCCTCACCGGCACGGGGCGGCCGTCAGGTGAGACGGGGCAGACCGTCATCTCCCAGCTCCAGCAGGCGGCCGACGCGTGGCGCGGCGAGTTTCTCGAGGGGTTCTCTCTCCGCGATGCCCCTGACTTCGATGAGTGGGACGAGCCTGCAGCGTGAAGTCTGGCGGAAGCGGATGGAAGTCGTTCTCGACCGACTATCACTTCTGTACGCCGATGCCGGTTCGACAGCGAGCGCGATCGAGACCGCTGATCGCTGGGTGCACCTGAATCCGCTGGAGGAGCGCGCTTACAGGCGGTTGATGCGGCTGCATTTCACGACCGGTGATCGCGCCGCGGCGCTTCGCGCCTACGAAGTATGTCGCCAGATGCTCGACAAAGAGCTCGACGTGCTGCCGGATCCAGAAACCTCGGCCCTTGCCGAGCGCGTTCGGATCGCCCCGCGCTCACCTCGAGGTACGAATCAACCACGTTCCCTGCCGCCGGCAGCGTCTCCCCTCGATAAGCCGCTCGTCGGGCGCGCGGACGAGTTCACGAAGCTCGTCGAGCTCTATCACGCCGCCAGCCAGGGGCGGACCCAGGCCGCCGTCCTCCAGGGCGAAGCGGGCATCGGCAAGACCCGTCTTGCCACCGAGTTCCTGGCTTGGGCTGTCGCGCAGGGAGCCGAAGTCCTCCGCGGCCGAGCCTATGAGACAGCCGCCCGCCTGCCCTATCAGCCCCTTGTCGATGCGTTGCGGCCCCGTCTGGAGCAGGAGGCCGCGCCAACGGCGCTGCTCAGCTCCGTCTGGCTCACCGAGCTGAGCCGCCTCCTCCCCGAGCTGCGCGACCGCTCCCCTGATCTCCCTCTCCCCGGAGGTGACGAGGCGGCGGCCCGTACCCGGTTGTTCGAAGCCCTCGTGCGTCTCGGCCGGGCGTTGTCAGCCCGAGCCCCGCTGGTGCTGTTCATCGACGACGTGCAGTGGGCGGATGTCGCCTCGTTGGATGTGCTGGACTATGTGGGCCGACGCTGGAAGCAAGATGAGACAGGGGTCCTGTTGCTCTTCTCCCTGCGCTCCGAAGCGTTGGCGATGACCCCAGCGCTCGATGAGTGGCTCTCGGGTCTCCGTCGCGATGTTCCCGTGGCGCAGATCGACCTCGGCCCGCTCAGCTTCGAAGACACCGTGCAGCTGCTGCAGGCGCTGGGGCCAGAGACGCCTCTGGCGCCTGAAGGTGAAGAATTCGCTCGGTGGATCTTCACGGAGACGCGCGGCCAGCCGTTCTACATCGTGGAAACCCTTCGCACGCTCCTCGAGCGCGGCGCGTTGGCGTCGCCGCACGGCGAGGACGCGACGTGGACGATGGACATCCTCCATCCACCCGAACGGGAGCAGCATCGCGAGCGGTCTTGCCACCGAGCGTGCGACAAATCATCCAGGCGCGATTAGCCCCACTCCCACAGGCGGCCCGTGACCTTCTCGCGGCGGCCTCCGTCCTCGGCCAGGGATTCACGTTCGAGTTGCTCTGCGAGGTGGGAGCGCCTGACGGAGGACGAGGCGCTACCCGCGCTCGATTCGGTGGTTCGCAGCAACCTGCTCTCATGAGATTGGCCAAACCGAAGGCCAGTCAGGAGACGGGCAGTACATCTTTGCCCACGACAAGATTCGTGATGTGGTCTACAGCGAGGCGGGTGAGGCCCGGAGGCGCGTGTTCCACCGTCGGGCCATGGAGGCTCTGCAGGCGGTGGCACGCCGGCCGCGGAGCTTGCCCGGCACGCCCTGGCAGG
This sequence comes from uncultured Chloroflexia bacterium, assembly GCA_963762985.1. Classification (GTDB taxonomy): domain Bacteria; phylum Chloroflexota; class Chloroflexia; order Thermomicrobiales; family UBA6265; genus JACCXM01. Next base: position 3,750 of record CAVXMK010000010.1, on the reverse strand, counting down.
CGGGCTCGACGAACCGGCGCTGCGATTCAGTATCGCCGCCGGCGATGAGGCCATGCAGCTCCTCGCGGCACGCGACGCCGCTGTCCACTACGAGCGAGCGATCAGACTCGCGGAGCGGCTGCGACGAAGCGACGTGATCGCAGAGCTGCACGCGCGGCGTGGCCACGCCTTCGTCAGTATGGCGATGTGGCGAGAGGCGCGGCGCGAGCTCGAGGCGGCGCTCGCGGGTTTCGGCGCAGAGCAGCAAGATCGGTATGCCGAGATTCTCACCGACATCACTGAGGCCTGCTGGTGGATGCTCGACATCCCCGCGATTCGTCAATTCGCAGACCGAAGCCCTTGCCCTCGCGAACAAGCTCGGACGGGGCGACATCGAGACGAAGGCCATCGCCTGGCTGGCGGCGGTCGAGGGTTCTCAGGGAAACCTTGTCTCATGCCTCGAGCAGAATCAGCGCGCTATTGAGCGGGCGCGAGTGCTTGGCATCGCCCCTCCGGAGATCACCGGCCACTACTACCCAATCACGCTGTACTGGCTCGGTAGGATGGACGAGGCTGTCGAGGCAAGCCGTGAAGCGGTGGCAGTGGCCCAACAGGAGAACGATATTTCCTGGGTCATGTCCTCACTCCCTCACCTCGGTATGGCGCTGGCGAGCACCGGTCAGTATGCGGAGGCGATGCAGGTATTCGAGGAGGCGCGAAGGCTGGGGCGCGAATATCGGTTGGACACGTTGCTCGCGCGCGCCATCGCCATGTCGGCCGGCTTCCATCTGGACATCTTCAATTTCGCCCGCGCCGAGAGCCTCGCCCAGGAGGCCCGCGAGCTCGCCCTTTCATTGAACTTCCCGCCGCCGGCGGTGAGCGCGGGTATCGACCTGCTGTTGAACTATGCACGGCAGCAGGAAGCAGGTCGCGCCGATAGACTGATCGACGAGGTCGCCTCAGCGGCCGAGCAGACGTCGGGTTTTCACGGTTGGCTGTGGAGGATCCGACTTGCAGAAGCACGGGCGGAACTTGCCCTGGCCCGGAGCATGCCGGAAGAGGCACTTCGCTGGGCCGACGAGGCGATCGAGCAAAGCCGGGTGCGGAGACGCGTGAAGTATCAGGTTATCGCGCTCACCACGCGCGCCCAAGCGATGATCGAACTCGACCGCAAGAAGGAAGCGATCTCGGATCTGCGGGCAGCTGTGACGCTCGCGCGTCCAACTGAGGACTTGGCGCTCTTCTTGCGCGCGGCCACCGGCTTGATCGCGATCGATGGAGACGACGCGCTGGCTGATGAAGCTCAGGCCGTCGTCGCTCGGATAGCTGAAAGCCTGCCAGATCCGGACATGCGCCTTCAATTTGAGACCGCCGAGCCTACTCGTCTTGTGGCGAAACGGAGCTGAGGTTGGCTGGGAGACTTATCCTCGACCGCTCCTGCCTCCTTTGCCCCGTTCATTCTGACCAGGGTGCGGAGAGAAACCGGCGGAAGGAGAAACACCCCCGGGAGAGCCGGGGGTGTCTACCGTGAATTAGTAGAGGCGGTGACGCCTATGCCGCCGGGGTGCTGGCTGCCATATCTTCGTGGAACTGCCGGGCCGGCTCGTCGACACCACGCATGTTGGAGACGAGGACGACGGCATCCTCAGTTCCATCGTTGCGCTCACTCTGCAGGACGGCCGCGTCGTAGTAGATCGTATCGCCGGCACTCAGGGTGACCTCGTCTCCAATGGGAATAGCTTCGCCCGCCGTTGGCGTCGCGGCCGCGGGGGATCCGTCCACGGCGCGCACGAGCTGCGCCTCGCCCTCGAGCAAGGTGAACTGGAGAGTGCCTGAGGCGAGGTGGAAGACGGTTTCGCCCGGGTGCGTGTGTGGGGCGACACTCCCGCCAGGGGCAAAGGTAATGCGCAGCAATGCCAGCGCCTGCCCGGGCGCCAGTTCGGAGGGGAACCGCCCCAGGACCTCGGTGGTGACCCCAGTGCCTCCGCTCGCCGCGGGAGTGCTTTGCTGCGCCTGTCCGACCGACATGGGGCCGATTGCCAGCAGTCCGACGAGCAGAACAGCGACAGCCGAGATGAACATCGCGAATCGCCGCATGGTTCAACTCCTTTGTTGAGCGAGGTGGCCCGTTCCTCGAGCCCGCGAGTTCGACATCTCCGACCGCCTCATCCCGGTGCCATCGAACGCCTAGCGTATGCCCAACAGCCGACTAGGCAGCGCCATCGCCCTCAACGCAGGACATCGCCGCCGAGGCGGTCCGAGTGCGCGTCTAGAAAGTGATACGTTGCAAAATATACCCCCTGTTGCTCCTTTGATCGGAGATGACTAGAGCGGGGGAGTCGGTCCGCTTCCGGCGTGACCTGCCATCCTCGCAAGGAACTCCCTATGGCCACCTCCGTCACCCTTGATCTGGATGAGCTGCGTTCCGCCATTCAAGACGAATACACCGAGGTCGCGCCGTGCCCCTGGAAAGGATCTCATTTCCACACCGGCCGGTTCCTGACCGATCGCCTCGGGTATCCGGCTGGGCGCGTGGAGTCGCTGCCCGACCCGGTGGTCGAGAGTTTTGCCGGCGTCGGACATCCCTTCTCCTGGGGCGACCTAGGCCATGGGTGAACGGGTGGTTGATCTGGGCTCTGGCGCTGGCTTTGACGCGCTTCTGGCGGCGCGGATGGTCGGTCCGGATGGCCGGGTGATCGGCATCGATATGGCCCCGGCGACGCTTGGCAAGACGCGTGACAACGCCCGACTGCTTGGGCTCAGCAACATCGAATTTCGCGAAGGTCTGCTTGAGGCGCCACCTCTTAAAGAGGACAACGTCGACGTGATCATTTCCAATAGCGTGATCAACCTCTGCCCGGACAAGGCGACCGTGCTTGCCGAGGCCTTCCGCGTCCTCAAGCCCGGTGGACGACTGCAGATCGCGGACATCATCGTCGGCAAAGCGGTCCCGGGCGGAGCATAACAAGACATCGCTCTCTGGACCGGCTGAATTGCCGGTGCTCTCCAGGAAGGAGAGCTTCGCTTCCTCATTGAGGACGCCGGATTCGTCAATGTCGCGTTCTCAGTGCACCGCTACGACACGTTTGCTGATGCGCCGGCGGCTGGCAGTGCCGCGGCGTTCGCCACGCAGGGGGTCGATATTCGGGCGGTCAGGGCCTAGGCGCAGTGCGTTTATTGGTGAGGTCAGACGCCATCGGGGAGCAGAACCGGCGGGTGGTCGTCGGCGCCGAGGAAGGCGAGCACGTGCGCCGGCTACAGCCCGCTCCGTTCGGGCGCGCTCACCCGGCACCTCCTTCGGCATCCTTTGCGCGCCGGTGGCGGAGTTCTCGCATGAAATCCAACACCTGGCGTTGTTCCCCAGGGGTGAGAGCGGTCAACGCGCGCCAGGCCACGGCAGCCCCAAGTTCGGGTGCTGATCGCTGGCCCGTGTGCTGGATGTGCCCGGCGAGGTCCATGAGCTCGTCGAAATCGAGGCCGTAGATCTCCGCCAGCGTCCAAAGAACACCGGGACCGGGACGCGCGATTGCCCCAGTCTCGCACTGGGAGAGGTGCGCATTTTGGATACCGGTCAGACCCTCGACGTCCCGCAAGCTCCAGCCCCGGTCCTTCCGAGCCGCGGTCAATGTCTGCCCGAGCGGGGTTGGCATACGATCCTCGCGGTAACCGAGGGCGGCTAGGCAATCCGCGCCAACGCGTCCGTAAAGTCGGCCGCCAGGTCGCTCAGATCCTCCAGACCGACCGAGAGCCGCAGCGTGCCGCTGCCGGCGA
>CAVXMK010000009.1:0-340804 GCA_963762985.1 uncultured Chloroflexia bacterium | reverse complement strand
CCGCTACCAGGAACGCCGGTACCTCTCGGTACCGGCGTTCTTTTGTCCATCCGTTCCAAAGACGCCGCCCTGTGCGAACATGCGGATACGGAAGGAGTCTGACCGTCAACCAGGTACGAGCGATTTCCGCTTTCGCGGTCGATCTCGTTTACCCCAGGCGCTGCGCCGGCTGCGGCCGGCGCGGGCGTTGGCTATGCCATGAATGCGAAACCCAGACGGAGCGATTTTCCCCACCGTGGTGCCCGACATGCGGAGTTCCCACACGGCTTCCATGCCAATGCGCCTCGGAGGCACAAGACCTGGCTCAGGTCAGGTCGGTCGGACCGTTTGCGGGCTGGTTGCGCGGTGCGGTCATCCAGACTAAGTATCATGGCGAGTGGGCACGGATCTCCGAACTTGGGACGATGGTCGCCGACGTCTGTGAGACCTTGCGTCCATTCGATGCCCTCGTACCCGTGCCATTGCACCCTTCCCGGTTGCGCAAGCGAGGATTCAACCAGTCACTGCTGCTCGCCCGCCGCGCCGCCGAGTTGTTGCATGCGCCGGTTGAGGAGACTCTGCTTCGGACGCGCCGCACCGATTCGCAAGTCCGACTTTCCGCCGAGGAACGGCTGCATAACGTGATGGGGTCGATGGCGGTCAACCCCGGGAGTCGCATCTCTGGGCGGACATTCGTCCTGGTCGACGATGTAGTTACGACCGGCTCGACCCTTGCCGCATGCGCCGCGGTTCTGTCGCGAGAAGGGGCGCAATCGGTCAAAGCCGCGACGTTTTGCAGAGAACTATGAGCCGATCTCACCTGCGCGCGCTCGGCAAACGAGAACGGCGTTTCAGCATCGCCCCATGTCGGCGATCACGTCTGTAGCGATCCTGCGCGCCCAGTCGTCGCTGGCCGAGATGGTTTCGAGTGTCACAGTCTGGGGTTCGTGCAGCCCAAGCACCGTCTCGACCACCCCCGGAATATCAACGAAGCGCAGTGCACCACGTAGAAAGGCGGCCACAGCTTCGTCGTCGGCCGCGCTCAATACCGTGGGGTACGTGCGCCCGGCGATGCCGGCGTCGCGCGCGAGGCGCAGCGCAGGAAATCGCGCTTCGTCCGGGTGCTCGAAATGGAGCGCGCCGATCGCGGTCAGATCGAGACGGTTTCCGGCCAACGGGACGCGGTCGGGGTACGTCAACGCATACTGAATTGGGAGTTTCATGTCTGGCAGTCCAAGCTGCGCCATGAACCCCCCATCAACGAACTCGATCAGGGAATGGACAATGCTTTCCGGGTGAACGATAACGTCGATGCGGTCGTACGGAAGCCCGAAAAGCCAGTGCGCCTCGATGACTTCCAGCCCCTTGTTCATCAACGTAGCGGAGTCGACGGTGATTTTACCGCCCATTGACCACGTTGGATGGGCAAGGGCCTCTTGCGCCGTGACGGTCTCCAGCCTGGTCATCGGCGTTTCGCGAAACGGACCGCCGGAGGCCGTGATGACGATGCGCCGCAGTTGATCGACGGATGCGCCAGCCAGCGCCTGCCAGATGGCACTATGCTCGCTGTCGACTGGGCGAATCGCTGTTCCGTATCGGGATGCAAGCGGGACAATGAGCTCGCCCGCGCAGACGAGCGCTTCCTTATTCGCCATAGCAATGGTCTTGCCGTGCTCGATGGCGCGCATGGTCGGCACGATTGCCGCGTGACCTGAGGTGGCGACGACCACGATGTTCACCGCCGGGTGGATGGCCGCGGCAACCAGACTCTCGGATCCTGTTGTGATTGATGTGATCGCCGACAGTGGCGCGGCCCCGGCCTCCGTAACGGCGACGATATCGGGCCGATACCGCTCGATTTGCTGGAGCAACAGCCGGGAGGGCGTCCGAGCCGCCAGCGCGACGACCCGGAAGCGATCGCGGAGCGCGTCGATGACTTCAAGCGTCTGACTTCCGACCGATCCCGTCGAGCCAAGGATGGCGACACCGATGCGGTTGTCTGCCTCAGTTCGAGTCATCGCGCCTGCAACCAATCGAAACTCGTGGCGATTAGCAGGCCGGCGGGAAACGCGAACAACAGCGCGTCGATACGGTCAAGCAGACCACCGTGACCGGGAATCAATGCGCTGCTGTCCTTGACTCCGGCCTGCCGCTTGAGGAATGACTCCGCCAGATCCCCGAGCTGCCCGGCGGCACCGATAAGGCCACCAGCGACGAGTCCAAGGCCGGGATTCCCGAGGGCGAACAGATGAAACGCCAGCGCGCCTACGCACGCCGAACCCGTCAACCCGGCGACCGCGCCGGCAATCGTCTTGTTTGGGCTGATGCGCGGTGCGAGCTTGCGCCCGCCGATGCTGCGGCCAGCAAGATACGCGCTCGTGTCTCCGATCCAGGTCGCGATGATCGCCAGTACTGCCCAGGCCAGGCCTCGCGGGTAGGTGGTCCAGCCGAGACTGAGTCGCCCGGCCAGATCGGTGAGCCACGGCACGCCGACGTCACCCGGGATTGTGCGGAGCATGATCGCGGCAAATATGGGGAGACCAAGGTAGAGCACCCCGACGGCCGCGAGGGACCAGGCTACGAAGGAATCGGTGCTCCTCGACGTCGCCATGACGAAGAATAGTGGCAACACCAGCGCGCCCGCGGCGGCGGCGAACAGGACGACCGTGGACCCGCCGAAGAGCGCAGCGAGCGCAAATGCGACGATTCCGAATGAGCCTATCCCAGCAAGACTGCCGATGTCGCCAGGGCCAACCCGCGCCGCTAATTCCAGGTATTCTCGAAATCCGGCGATGCCGAGCATCACGAGCAACAGTGCGAACACCGGACCGCCAATGAGCGTTGGCACCAGGCCGATGAGCACGACAGCGAGCGAACTGAAAACGCGTGTCTGCACTCGCTTCAGCGATTCACGAGCGGAGTCGCCGGCTCGTCGCTCGAGACGCCCCCAAACCTGCGATCGCGGCGCCCGTACTCGCGAACTGCCTCGCAGAGGTCGTCCGGACCAAAATCGGGCCACAGTGTCGGCGTGAAGTAGAGCTCCGAATAGGCGGACTGCCACAGGAGGAAGTTGCTGATGCGATGTTCGCCGGAGGTGCGCACGATGAGATCGGGGTCGGGGAGATCTCTGGTGAAGAGGTGGGTCTGGAGGAGTTCTTCGTCGATTCCCGCTGCCGGGACTGCCGCTGGCGATGAGACTCTTGATCGCGGCGAGGAGCTCCTGCCGCCCGCTGTAATTGAATGCCAGGGTCAGGACCAGGCGATCGTTGTCCCGCGTGCGCTCGATGGCGCCCAGCACCGCGGCCCGGAGTTCGGGTTCAAGGCCATCCAGGCTGCCAATGTGGCGGAGTTGCGCGCCCTGGCGGTCGAGTTCGTCAGTCTCTCGTTCAATGACCTCGGCCAGTATGCGCAGGATGCCGTCGATCTCGTGCTTTGGGCGGCGCCAATTGTCGGTCGAGAATGCCCAAAGGGTGAGGTATTCGACGCCGAGCTCGGCTGCAGCCGTGGTGATGCGCCGGATGTTGTCCGTTCCATGCTGGTGTCCCGGCCAGACGAGGTAGACCGCGCTGTGCTGCCCACCGTCCGTTGCCGTCCATGATGATCGCGATGTGGCGTGGTATGGAAGCCAACAAGGTGGCCGGTTGCGATGGAGCGTTGTTTAGACCAGCGTCGTCGCTCATTGCGGCATGGGTCACCAGTGTACTGGGCGATAACTCGTGTCAAGTGTATCGGAGCCGGGGCGAGGAAGCCTCAAACTTCCATAACCTCCTGCTCTTTGGATTTGCCGACATCGTCGGCCCGGCTCACAAAGCGGCGAGTCAACTCGTCCACCTGGTGTTCGGCACGCCGCTCGTCGTCTTCTCCGATCATCTTCTCGTTCATGAGCTCTTTGACGTGGGCCATGGCATCGCGCCGAATGTTGCGCAGGGCGACCTTGCCTTCTTCGACGTGGCCGTGAACGAGTTTGACCAGTTGCTTGCGCCGTTCTTCGGTGAGTGCCGGGATGGCAATCCTGATGACCTGGCCATCGTTCGACGGATTGAGCCCGAGCTCCGATTTCATGATGGCTTTTTCGATGGCGGTCATCGAGCCACGGTCCCAAGGTTGAATGACCAGCAGGCGAGGTTCGGGCACCGAGATACCGGCGAGCTGATTGAGTGGAGTGGAACTGCCGTAATAGTCGACGGGAAGCCGCTCGACGAGCGACGGTGAGGCCCGACCAGTGCGGATGCTGCCCAGGTCGCGCTTCAAGGCGTCGATGGCCTTTCCCATGCGGTTCTCGGCGTCGTCCATGATGTCTTTGATCATGTGGCGTTCTCCTCAGGCGTTGCGGAGCCTAACCCGGTGCGGCGGGAGCCGAGAGCCTTCGATGCATGTCCCGTGATTGTACGACGCGGGGCGCGATAGGGGCCGGAAAAGCGGCTTCACGCCCGCCGGTTCAGAAGAGTTCCGAAACTCCCGGGGCCACCAGCGTGCCGACCGGCTTGCCGAGCGCCGCGAACTCGATGGCCGACTGATGACCGACGTCGAATACGACGATCGGCAGCCCATTGTCGCGAAGAAGGGCCAGGGCCGACATGTCCATGACCTTGAGATCCCGTTCGATGGCTTCCTGGTGGCTGATCTGCCGGTAGCGGCGTGCCGATGGATCGGAGTTCGGGTCGGCGGAGTAGACGCCGTCGACGCGATTCTTGGCCATGAGCAGCACGTTGGCGTCGAGTTCGAGGGCGCGCAGCGCCGCGGCGGTGTCGGTGGTGAAGTAGGGGTTGCCGGTTCCAGCGGCCAGGATGACGACTCGGCCCTTCTCCATGTGGCGGATTGCGCGGCGGCGGATGTAGGGCTCCGCCACTTCGTGCATCTCGATCGCGGTCATGACCCGCGTTTGCACGTCCTGCTTTTCGAGGGCGTCCTGGAGGGCGAGCGCGTTCAGCACGGTCGCGACCATGCCCATGTAGTCCGCGGTTGCGCGATCCATGCCCTTGCTGCTGGCGGCCAGACCACGCCAGATATTGCCGCCGCCGATGACGATCGCGGTTTCGACGCCGTGGTCGGCGACGCGTTTGATCTGCTCGGCCAATCGTTCGACGACCGCGGGATCGATGCCGTAGGCCGATTCGCCGACCATGGCTTCGCCGCTGAGTTTCAGGAGGACGCGACCGAAACGCTCGTTCTCCACGACCCCTCCCTCAACGTTGGCGGCAGCGAGCAGGCTATCGGTGTGCTGCTCCGAGACGCATCCCGAGACGGCGTTCAGTCCTCCGCGGACGGTGCGATCCCTGCCCCGACTTCGAACCTGGCAAAGCGCCTCACGACGATGTTCTCACCAAGCTTGGCAATGCGGTCGCGGACCAGATCGCGGATCGTCAGTTTCGGATCCTTGATGAACGGTTGATCGAGCAGAACGACGGCTTCGCTTGCCTTCTCGCGACTGCCGTGCTCGCGCTCGAGCGCCGCCCACGCGTCGTCCGTGATCTCCTCGGTCGCGACGAACTGGGGAGAGGTTGCCGCGACCTGCATGGCCAGATCGTGCGCGAGCTCCCGGAAATCCGGGGTGCGGGCGACGAAATCGGTCTCGCAGTTCAGCTTCGATGATCGCGCCGATGCGCCCACCGCCGTGAATGTACGGCTCGATCAACCCTTGCGAGGCTTCGCGCCCGGTCTTCTTCTCAGCCTTGGCCAGACCCTGATGTTTGAGAAGATCGGCGGCCTTGGCCATATCGCCCTGAACCTGCTCCAGGGCGCGCTTGCACTCCATGATCCCCGCGCCGCTCTGCTCGCGGAGTTGCTTGACCTGATCCGCTGTGATGACCACGTTGGTTTCTCCATTGACTCTGTCGGGTTGGGCAGCCGGCTCAGCGCGGACGAGCGGCCGCCCTCCACATGCACCATCTGGATCGTGCAGATGCAAGATTGGCTACCCGCGTGCTCGCGCGTAACCGGCGGAATTAACTCTCGGCGGGCTCGCGACCTGGGCCGACTCGGCTTGGTCAACCCGGGCAGCGATCAACTCGTCCGCGACCCCAAAAAGGTCGCGTGCGTCCTCGCCGCGCGCCTCGTTGGCCATCTCGCGATCGGCCTGGGCAATTTCGTGCCGGGTCTGGCCTTCGATCGCAGCGTCGGCGATCCCCGCGGCCAGGAGCCGCACGGCGCGGATGGCGTCGTCGTTGGCCGGAATGAGGAAATCGGCGTCATCCGGATCGCAATTGGTGTCGGTGACCGCGATGACCGGGATACCGAGTCTGCGGGCTTCGTGGACGGCAAGCTGCTCCCGCTTGGGATCGATGACGAAGACGGCCGCGGGGAGTTGGGTCATGTCGCGCATGCCGCCGAGGGTCCGTTCCAGTCGCTCCAGCTCGGCGAGCTTTCTCGGCGGCTTCCTGCTTCGGAAGGACGTCAAACGCTCCACGCGCCTGCTCGGCCTGGAGCTGCTTCATGTAGCGGAGGCGGTTGCGGATGGTGACGAAGTTGGTGAGCGTGCCACCGAGCCAGCGCCGATTGACGTAAAATTGACCGGACCGCTTCGCTTCGCGCTCGACGACGTCCTGTGCCTGCTTCTTGGTGCCGACGAATAGGATCTTGCCGCCGCGCGCCGTGGCATTGGCCACGTAATCGTGGGCCGAGGCGAGCAGTGGAACCGTCTGCTGCAAATCGATGATGTGGATGCCGTTGCGCTCGGCGAAGATGTACGGCTTCATCTTCGGGTTCCAGCGCTTGGCCTGGTGCCCGAAGTGGACGCCCGCCTCGAGCAGCGCCTTCAGCGTCACCCGTGGCGATTGCCCGTGGATACTGGTCGTGGATTCCACGATTCCTCCCGGTTGGTGTTGAACTTCCGCGCCCTTCATCCCGAAATCGAGACCGTCTTGTGGACGGCACACCCGTTTCAGTCCAGACGCGTGACACGTTAGCGGCGCAGCAAGAACTGCGCCGCCGGTGAGTATAGCAGCAGTGCCGGCGGAATTGAGGTGTCGCGCACCGATCCTAGCTCGTCGACCGCCTGGAGGAAGTCTTCGCGAATGTATCCGGCTTGCTGGGTCTGCGTGGCCGTCACGGGCCACCAGTCGCACTGGCCCGCCTCCGAGAACGCGCCGGTGACCTGGACTTGCGTCCCCTGGGGCAAGATGCCGAGCGATGCGCTGTCGGTCGTGGGACCTTCGCGCAGGTTAACCTCCGCGGTCGTCTGGACGAGCGCTCCGACTTCGTAGACCGGCAGTTCGGCGCATGGATTGGCCGGGTCGGGCTGGTCCGCGGTCTCCGGAGGTGTGGTCGGCGCGGCGACTGCCTCCGTCGGCACGGCCGCTGGCGGTGCGGCGGTGGGCGATGCAGCTGGCGGCGGACCCGGCGTTGGCGCGATTACCGCGGCGGTGGGAGTCGGCGGGGCAGGTGTCGATTCGTTGATTGGCGTAATGACCGCCGGCAGTTCGGGGGTGGGCGGCGGTTGCGCTCCACCATCGCCAATCAGCGCGGAAGCCCAGTACCAGAGAAGCCCGATCAAAATGAGCAGCCCGACGACCGGCAAGGCGATACGGAGATAGTCCGTCCAGTAGCGCTCTTCGGGCTGGTAGCTCACCGTGCGCTCCTCACTTGATCCAGCCCGGCCTGGATCTGCGGCCATCGGCTCACCTCCGAGCCGATCCCACGTCGGTTTCGGGTCGATCATCCATGGTCGATCCGATACCTTCCAATTCGCCGAAGGCGATAGGCCGGGGTGCGTGCGTGCCCGACAGCGGGTTCCCAGGAGTTCCTCGATGCCGCGTTCTCACAATCGAGCGTCCCCGACTCGACGGGGTGGCTTTCCTGGGGGCCGAAGAGTTTCGGATTGCGGCACCACCCCTGGCGCCAAACCCCTGACGGTTCATAAAACCGGCACGTGCCGCAGACCCGCGCTGTCACCGGCCGCTCCACGCGCTACGGGCGCCAAGTGAACGCACGCCGCGGACGGGACGGGCACAGTTGGAGGGGATTGTACACTCCGCGGGCATGTGAGGTCCGTGGGAAGCTAGCGGGTTGGCTCTTCGGGCGGTGCCTCTTCCTCGGGGATCGGCAGGCTCGGATTCAGAGTCCGACGATTCCCAGGCAGCCTCGGGGCTGCCGAGGCGTCGGATGAACGTCGTGCCGTTCCCGGGTTGCCGCTCGCTGGAAGCAGCGTCGATGCCTAGCGGAGTTACCGCTCCCCTGGCGCGTAGCGGTCTTGGCGACGACCGCTCTATCCCGGCCATCTCGAGTTGGCCTTCGTAGAGCGCGCCTTCCTGGATGACCAGCGATGCGGTGGCAACTTTGGCGCGGACCCGGCCGCTGGGCAAGATGTGCAACCGCCCCCTGCAGCGGATTTCTCCGCTGAGATCGCCGGCCACGGATACGTGCTCCGCGTCGACGGAGGCGGTCACGCTGGCACCCTCGGCGACAAAGAGTGTGCCCTCGCAAGCGACCGTACCCTTGAGCTCGCCTTCGACCCGGATATCGCGTTGTGAGCGAAAAGTACCGTCGAACGCCGAGTGACGATCGACCAGGCTCGCCCCTTCGAATGAGCCGTCGGTGTCGGGGTTCCAATCAAGTTCGGTTGAGGAAAGTTCGCGCATCGTCCGCCTCCACTGTGCACCGGCGACCGGATGGCGTCCTGGTCGCGGCGCGGTTGGCCCTCTGGCTCGAGGTGTCGAGCATCAATCCCCGCCGTGTGCCGCGCGGGCAGCCGGAACGGCCGAAATCTTTCCGCGCGATTCGCCGGAGGCGGACATGGTGATCTGTCCGGTCACGAGCGCCCCGTCATGAATCACGATGGCCGGCGCATTGACATCGGCAGAAACGCGGCCATGGGGAAGGATCTCGAATCTGTGCGAGCAGTGGATCGATCCGCGGACCTGGCCGGCGATGGTGACGTTGGCCGCGACGATGATCGCATCCACTTCGGCTTCCTCGGCGACGAAAATGTCGTCCCTGGCGGTGAGAGAGCCCTCGACCCGGCCATAGACGTGCAGGGAACCGGTCGACTCGAGCGTGCCGTTCCAGGTCGTGGAATGGGCGATGACACTGGTCTCGGTGTCGATCGAGGGCACGGCAGGAAAGTCCGGGGCCGCAACGTCACGCGCTGTCGGGTCGGGGCCGGGGAGTCCGCGAAGCGATGCACGTGGCTCCGGCTCGAACGAATCGAGCTCGGGGAAATCGTTGCGGTATTCCGGAACAGGCCGGGACGCCGGCGGATGGTCAAACGTCGCGTCTCGCGTCGCGTCTCGATAATGATCGGTATCGCCCCCGAGCTGATGGCGAAGCGCGCTGATCTGCCGCTGAAAGGCATCGACCTTGCTGTCCCTGCGAAAGGCCACGCGTAACCCTCCTGGCTGCCCCATCCAAACGGGAGCGCACCGGTGCGGCCGAAACCGTACGACGGGGGTCAGGCGGCATCCGCTGCAGGGACGGATCGGGGGAGGACCGCGCGAGCTTCATGGACGCATTCTCCGGCGCCCACGGGCGTACGTACAGCATAGCACGCGAGATTGGGTCGCGTGGCTATGGACGTACACTAACCGAAAAGCGGCGATGGCGTTGCAGCCACGGCCAGATCAGGAGTCCGCAAGCCGCCGCGATCAATGTCATGATCGGACGCCGTGCTTCCATGGGCGTGACCAGGAAAAACCGCGTGGCCGGAAAGGGTAGACCCGCGCGAAAGCGCGGGTCTTGGGGTACGCCCGAGAGGACTCGAACCTCTGGCCTCTTGCTCCGGAGGAATATTCCATGACCGATGCCCATAGGCGTCACGCTTGCTAGCGACAATGCGCGAATTCTCCCGCCGTTTCGCCGATTTCCAGCACTAACCCCCACTCGTAATCGTGCCGGCAGGTGCCGTCTGTATACTGACCAATGACGCGGTTTTCCGCGCCGTTTATTCCCTCGATATTCCCGAATCGCGACGCAAGGGAGCGACCGATGCCGCGCAAGAAGGGGCGAACCAGCACCGGCTACTCGCTCGGAGGAGCGGCCGCGGGCCACGCGGCAAGCCGCACTGGCGGGTCCGCGTCTGGGTCGACGACCCGGCCACCGGCCGGCGGAAGCTGCAGACGGTCGGCATCTACGCCGCCAAGACCGAGGCCCAGCGCGAAGGGGCGCGCGCCGTCGAGCAACGGGAGCGCGGCACGCTGCTCAAGCCCACGCGACACGACCGTCGGCGAACTGCTCGACCTGTGGCTCGAGCAGGAGATGCCGAAGACGGTGCGGCCGGAGAACCAGGAGACCTACCGCATCGTCGTCACCAAGCACCTCAAGCCGGCGCTTGGGCTCGGTCCGCGTGCAGCGGCTGACGGTGCAGGCGATCGAGGCCTTCTACGGCGCGCCTGGCCGAGGCCGGCTACAGCCCGTCGCTGATCCGCAAGTGCCACCAGCGCCTGTCGGCGGCGCTGCGGATGGCCAAGCGGTGGGGGTGGGTCGCCGAGAACCCGTGCGACGCGGCGACGGCGCCGAAGCTGGTCGCCAAGGAGCCGGACGTCTGGACCCCGCCCGAGACGGCCGCGTTCCTCGCGGCGGCGCGAGGGCGACGGCCTGCACCCGTACTGGGCGCTGGCGGTCGGAGACCGGGGCCCGCACGTCGGAGCTGCTCGGGCTCGGATGGGCCGACGTCGACGTCGGGCGGGGCACCCTCACCATCGGGCGGCGCGCCGTGCGCCTCCTGCGGGGGACGCCCATCCTCAAGGAGGGCGCCAAGACCGCCGCCGGACGCCGGACCATCCGCCTGACCGACGCCATGCTGGCCGACCTGCGCGAGCACCGCGAGCGGCAGCGACGCCCGGCGCCGCGCCGCGGCCGAGTGGGTCGACCACGACCTGATCTTCCCGACGGCGTCCGGCCGCCCGGTCAACCCCTCCCACGTGCGCCGGGCCTTCGACCGCCTGGTCGCCCAGGCCGGGGTGCGGCGCCTCACGCCGCACGGGCTGCGCAAGAGCCACATCACCGCGCTGATCGCCGGCGGCGCCAGCGTCAAGGCGGTCGCCGCGCGCGTCGGGCACCGCGACATCACCACCACGCTCCGGATCTACACCGCCCTGACGCCGTCGATGCAAGACGAACTGCACGCGCTCGTCGAGGGATTGGCCGTCGCGCACCGATCACCGCATGCCGACCAGACGGTGGGGTGACTCAGGAACAGGGTGTGCGGCGGCAACGTCGGTCAGGGAAGGCGGAGCCGGGAGCGGGATTCCAAAGCACTGGTGATGGCGGGTACCGCCCGGTGCCGATTTCTGCGTTCTGAAGCGGTTTTCTTCGTGAATAGCACCCCAGTTGTCCGCCTCGTGCCTTTCCGTTCTGCCAGGTTCGCGGCAAAATGGCGGCAATATTTGCCGGCCCGGCGCTTCCGCCGCTCCCGCGGTTATGGGCGCCCGCGGACCCAGGTTGGATCGGAACCCAGGCAATGGCCGCCATTCTCCCATCATCCGCCGACGACCGCCTCAGGGGGTACCGACGCAAGCTGACGCTACAAGTGTTTCTGCAGGCCGGGCCGTTCTGGGATGCCGTGCGGGAATTTCGCGCGCAGTGGGGCATCGAAGCCGTCACCAGACTTCCTGCCGACCAGGACCGGATCGCATTCCCCCCGAGTTGTCCCGAACCCGACCCCCCGCCTACGGACGCTCTTGCCACGGTCCCCTACGATTGGCCGCGGTCATCCTATTGCTGGCAAGAGGACGTTGCGCACCTGATACCCCGCGTCATCCCGGGCGCCTTCGTCATTCCCGGACATCCGTTGCGATCGCAAAGGCTCTGGTTTCCATTCCTCTCCGCGTGCGTTCGCTTCGACCCGCCCGACACCCAGTTGCTGGACTTCGCGGACCAGACCCTGCCGATTCCGGAAACCTTCCTCGAGGCCACGTCCTCGGGGCCTGCGGCAGACCGCCACGAAGGCGCGGGCACCCTGTCCATGGTCGCCCCGCCAATCACGCTCGATGATACCGACCGAACGGAGGCATGGCACCGCTGGTCCCAGGATCTGCTGATCGACGAGTTGCACCGAATACTGGAGCCGCAAGGCGTCGACCTGAAGGGACTGGTTCGGAAGGTGGTGTCCGACCCGGTCTATCGGGCGCGACTCTTCACGCACCCCCTTGAGCGAGATCCACTGCGAGCGAACATCGTGGTGACACCCGAGACGACCGACGGGGACGTGCGCAGTGCCCGGAAGCTCATTTTCGACCGGTTCGGCACCCCGCTGCGCGTCGGCCGCCCACCCATCGACGACCTGACGGCGGTCCAGGTCTCCGTGTTCGTCCGCGACCACGGGTGGACCGAGAAACGGGTCGCCGAGCACTTCGGCTGGAACTTATCGGAGGACGTCCACGGCGCATTGCGACGATCCGACAAGGTCCGGCGCCATCTCAAACGAGGTGACGCCATCCGCGCCAAACGCAAAAACGCCGGGAGTTTTTGCACCCTATAAACAGCGCTCTGCGGACCCTACGCTGCCTCCAGCCGGACGTCATCGGACGTCCCGTATCGTGAGGAGGAGGCATCAACCGTGACATCCCGAGAGCACTACCACCCGCTGACCTTGACCGTCGAAGGGGCCGCCGAAGCGCTAGGCATCGGTCGTACTCTGGCGTACGAGGCCGTCCGGCGCGGCGACATCCCCACCGTGCGCATCGGGCGGCGCCTGCTCGTGCCGCGAAGCGCACTGGATCGATTCCTTGGCAGTGCCGCGGTCGATGATCCTGCCCCGGCAAACGCCGGCAGCGCAGACACGAGGGCACGGCCAGTCAACTCAGTCGTGTCTTGAGCCGACCGTTGCAACTCGGACCCGCGTAGAGACGCGACTACCTCGGGGTCAGCTGTGGAGGCTGGGACTTCCCGAGGCAGCGCAAAGAGGCACGACGATGCACAGTGTAGGCGATCCCCTCGCCCGCGTGATCGCACGCTTGGAGAACGTGAAGAAGAGCGGCGACGGCCATGCGGCCCGCTGCCCCGCGCACCACGACCGGCGCAACTCCTTGGCCGTGAGGCGGGGCGACGACGGGCGCGTCCTGGTGCACTGCCACGCCGGCTGCGAGCCCGAGGACGTCGTCTCGGCGATCGGGCTCGCGATGGCGGATCTCTTCCCCTCTCCTGCCGATGCGACCACCGGGCGCACTGGCCCGATCCGGGGCACGCGCGGGGGGGGAGGGCCAATCCCCCCGGACAACGCCGCAACCGCGCAACACGCCGGGCTCACCCTGGCGCGGTATGCGGAGGCCAAGCAGCTCGACCCGAACCGGCTGCGGGCCTTGGGGGTGTCCGACGCGCCTTACTTCACGCCGCCGGCCATCCGCATCGCTTACCGCGACGAAGCCGGCAACGAGGCGGCCGTCCGCTTCCGCCTCCTGCTCGACAAGAGCACGGACGGCGACGACCGCTTCAAATGGCGAAGGGGCTCGAAGCTCGTGCCTCTACGGCCTGGATCGGCTCGCCTCAGGCGCGGGAGCGCGGCTACGTCGTGCTGGTGGAAGGCGAGTCGGACTGCCACACGCTCTGGAGCCACGGCGAACCGGCGCTCGGCATCCCTGGTGCGAACAATTGGAACGAGACGCGGGACGCGCCGGCGCTTCGACGGCATCCCGGTCGATCTACGTCGTGGTCGAGCCCGACAAGGGCGGCGAGGCGCTGCTCGAAGTGGCTCGCGGACCTCGCGCATCCGCGACCGCGCGCAGCTCGTCGGCCTCGGCCCGCACAAAGACCCGTCGGCGCTCCACTGCGACGACCCCGAGCAGTTCGCGGAGCGCTGGGCAGGCGGCGAAGGCGGCGGCGGCGCCGCTGTCGGAGCGGTTCGACGCCGAGGCGCAAGCGGAAGCGGATGCCGCCTGGGAGGACTGCCAGGACCTCGCGCGCGAGCCGGACATCCTCGCCCGCGCGGCGGAGACGTCGTCGCCGCGCTGGGGGTGGCCGGCGAGCGGGTCGCCGTCATGCTCGTCTTCCTGGCGATGGTCAGCCGGCTCCTGCCCCGGCCGGTCTCCGTCGCGGTCAAGGGCCCGAGCAGCGCCGGCAAGTCCTTCCTGGTCGAGCAGACGCTGCGGCTTGTTTCCCGACGAGGCGTACTACGCGCTCACCGCGATGAGCGAGCGGGCGCTGGCCTACTCCGACGAACCGCTCCAGCATCGCATGCTCGTCTTGTACGAGGCGGCCGGCTCGTCCGGCGACATGGCCAGCTATCTCATGCGCTCGCTGCTCTCCGAGGGGCGCATCCGCTACGAGACCGTGGAGAAGACCAAGGACGGCATGCGAGCCGCGGCTGATCGAGCGCGAGGGGCCGACCGGGCTGATCGTGACCACGACGGCAATGCCGGCTTGCACCCGGAGAACGAGACGCGGATGGTCTCGATCACCGTCGCGGACACGAAGGAGCAGACGCGCGCCATCTTTCACGCGCTCGCCAATGGCCGGCCGGACGACCCGACCTCGCGCCCTGGCACGCGCTGCAGCGCTGGCTCGGCTGGGCGAGCGCCGGGTCGCGATCCCGTTTGCGCAGGCGCTCGCGGACCTCGTGCCGCCGAAGGCCGTCCGGCTGCGCCGCGACTTCGGGCTGCTGCTGACCCTCATTCGCGCGCACGCGCTCTTGCACCGCGCCTCGCGCGAGTCGCGACACGGACGGCGCGATCGTCGCCACGCTGGACGATTACGAGGCGGTGCGCGCGCTGGTCGAACCGCTGATCGCCGCCGGGGTGGAGGCGACGGTCCCCGAGCGATCCGCGAGACGGTGGCCGCCGTGGAGCGGCTCTGCCCCGAGCGAGGAGGACACGGCCTCCGTTGCGGCCATCGCCGCGAGCTCGACCTCGACAAGAGCGCCGCATCGCGGCGCGCCAGCGGCCGCGAAGGAGCGCGGCTACCTCGTCAACCACGAGACGAGAAGCGGCCAGCCGGCCAAGTACGCGCTCGGGGAACCGCTGCCGGAGGACACGCCGATCCTGCCGGACCGTTGCAGTGTTGCGGCGTGGCTGGAGGAGAGCGATGCCTCCCCCTCCCCGTCGGCCGGCGCCGAAGCAGTCAACCCAGGCTCCACTGCCGAACCAAACGGGGCTTTCGCGCTCGCGCCAGCCCGATGCGGCAAGCCCAGGATCTGTGCCGTGCACGGCCCCTGTGCCGATCTCCGGGAGACCGGGGTATGCCCGCTTCATCGACCAACAGAGGGAACACTCGCGGCATAAAGGCGGAAAAGTCCGTGGAAGGACAACCCCCAATAGCGCCGCCGCGAACTTGCGGCGGCGCCCGTCATGCAACCGGCCCAGGAGAAGAGAATGCGTGCCTGCGGCCAAGAGCGTGCCCTTGACGCCGCGGCACCCGCATCGAACCTGAAACCACCATTCCACGCGCGGCGGGGCGTCTGGCCGGAGCGCACTGGCCGGAGCTGCAATCGGCGCGATCGTGGACGGGCAGCGACACCGCCCCTGGTGGGTCAAAGTCGCCTTCGGCGACTCCTCCGCTGCGCTGCGGCGTGCGAGCCGTTTTCATTGGGCGCGGTTCTCGACCTTGTGCTCCTACGAGTCGGTGCCGACAGCACGCCGTATGTGGAAGTCATTGACTGCAAATCGGGTCGCAACCGCTGGCTTGATCCGCTCGCGCCGGTCGTCGTCCGCTTCGTCCTGAAGCCGCTCGATTCGTCGGCATATGCCCCTCCCGACTAGTTCGGACGGGTCGTCTACACGGCGCTCTACCTGGCGCAGCAATTCGCTCGGCAGCTCGATCTGGAGCGATCGCTCTGCCTGGAGCGCTGGGAAGCCATCAAGCACCTGATCATGGAGATCCGGGCCGAGCGGGTCTTCCTGCCGGCCCCTTCTCCGCTGTGCCAATTTTGCCCGTATGACGGCAACGGCTGCCTGGCGAACGTCGTTGAAGCAGCCGACGGCGACGAGATGTGGTAGGCACTGCTTACGTGTCAGAGAATAATCCAGGTCGTTGAAAAAAGCCTCCGGCTGCAGACGTTGCCGCGAGAGACCCTCCAGGGCCAGGTCGACGGTGCAAAGGTCTCCTGCCGGATCGGTCATCACTCATTCCGCACCGTGACCATGCCGTGGCCATCGACGGTCAGGCGCACGTGGCAGTCCGCCGCGCAGTCCTGGTAGAGCCGCAGCTCCTCGTACGTCGGCCTCACCCCGGTCACGATATGCACGCCGCGCACACCCCGGGAGGAGCCGACGAATCGACACGCGTCCACGACGCGTTCGCGCAATTGGATCGTGCGCTGGAGCCGGGTGAGTGGGGCCTTCGGGGCCTTGGCGTGCGGAGTCATTGCCGCCGATCACCGTGTTTCCAGCCGTTCGCACCCAGCCATGTAGACCAAGCAGGCAGCAAATAAACCACTCGCTAGCGTGATCATCAGGACGTCCAACACTGGCTCACCTCGCACCCGAAATCCCGCGCGGAGCCGCGTCCCCGCGTCACAATGCGCGAGGAAGCTTTTCAAGGGCGTGCCTCAGCCCGGGCCGCGGCGGGATTCCCGCGGCTGCTTGAGCTGACGGGTCTCGCGCACGTCACTCTCCTCCTCGGCACAAAAGCGGATGAAGGCGACGCACTCCCCGAACGACCCGGTCGCCCGCGCCGTCATCGCCAGCGCCCGCAAGGAGACGACCCGGCCGATCCGCCAGACCGCGAGCGCGCCGACTAGAAGCGCCAGAGCACGAGCACCCCAACTCCGAGTGCAACCCACGCTCCATCTCGACGATCCTTTTCGCGATTGCCGTCTGTCGGGACGCCGTCGTGCAGTCGGCCCGGCCCTGCCGGCCGGTCATGACCCGCGACAGGCCGCACGATCAGGCGAAGCAGCGCGTCGATGGGGAAGGGCTTGTGCAGCACCCCGAACGGCCGGAACTCCCGCACCCGCACGGGGTTTGGCGGCACGGCGGAGAGGACGACGACCGGCACGTCGCGGTCGGCGGCGCGCAACTGCGCAGCACGTCCCAGCCGGTCGCATCCGGCAGGTTGACGTCGAGCAGCATCAGGTCGAAGCGGGCGCCGCGGACGCGGCGTATCGCCTCGGCCGCGGTTGTCGCCTCGGTGGCCCGAAACTCGCGCCCCGCAAGCGACCGCGCCAGGGTCTGCGCAGCCGCGGTTCGTCCTCGACGAGGAGAATCGCGCCGCAGGCATTAGCATCTCCGACATGTCGTCGCCGTCCCGGGGGGCATCCGCTGCCCCGCATCAGAAGAGACGATACGACTCGCGGCGTTAGAACCGCGTAAGGATTCGGGGGTCGGACCTTAGAACTTGGTTAGAGTTTGACGGCAGCCGGCGGCGCACGCGTCGGCCTTCAAGCGGTAGCCGACGCCGGGCTCGGTGACGATGAGCCGGGGGTGGCTGGGATCGGCCTCCAGCTTGCGCCGCAGGTAGTTGATGTAGACGCGCAGCTGCTGCGCGTTCTCCGCCGCGTAGCTGCCCCACACCCGCTCCAGGATTTGGCGGTGGGTGAGCACCTTGCCGGCCTCGCTGGCCAGCACGCGCAGCAGATCGAACTCGGTCGGGGTGAGGTGCACTTCCTCGCCGCCCCGGAAGACGAGGTAGCGCCGCAGGTCGATCGTCACGTCGCCGGCGGTCAGCACGCTCCGGCACGCCGACGCGCTGCCCGCCGCAGCACGACGCGCAACCGGGCCAGCAACTCCGCCATGCCGAAGGGCTTGGTCAGGTAGTCGTCCGCGCCCAGGTCGAGCGCCGCCACCTTGTCGGCTTCCCCGCCGCGCGCGGAGAGGACGATGATCGGCACGCTCGACCAGGTCCGGGTCTCGCGCACACCTCGAAGCCGTCGATGCCCGGCATGACCAGGTCGAGCACGACAGCGTCCGGCGCCCAGGTCGGCGATCGCCTCCAGCGCCGCCACCCCGTCTTCGGCGACCGCCACCTCGTAGCCGTGGGCGGTCAGCGCGCTGCGCAGCGCCCGCCGGATCTGCGGCTCGTCGTCGACGACCAGCACCCGCTCCCCGCTCACGCCACCCTCCCGTTCTCGGACACGGAGGCGACGGGCAGCGGGTTTCCGCTGTCCGACGGCGGGAGCGGGAGGGTGAAGCGGAACGTCGTGCCCTCGCCGGACTCGCTCTCGACAGCGATATGGCCGCCGTGCGCCTCCACCAGTCCCTTGCTGATGGCCAAACCGATCCCCGTGCCGGGGAGCGGCCGTGGGGGACGGGGCCCGGTAGAACTTCTCGAACAGGCGCGGCTGGTGCTTCCGGTGCGATGCCCGGTCCCTCGTCGTGCACCGACAGATCTCGACCGCCCCCGGCACCCGCCGGGCGCCGACCGCGATCGGGGTACCCGGCGGCGTGTACTTGACCGCGTTCTCGAGCAGGTTGACCAGCACCTGCGCGATCTGCACGTAGTCGAAGCGGAGTAACGGCAGCTCGGGCTCGATCGTGGGGTCAGGGGGTGGCCTCGCGGCCGCGCGGCGCCATCCGCCGTTGCACGTCGGCGATTAGCTCGTCGACGTCGTACCAGTCTTTCTGCGGGCGCAGCGCGCCGCCCTCGATGCGGGAGAGGTCGAGCAGGTTGCTCACCATCAGGGTGAGCCGGTCGGTCTCCTCGTCGATCGCCGTCAGGAAGTCCTCGCGCGTCGTCGGCCTCCCACGCCACGGAGTCGTCGAGGAGCGAGGTCGACCGAGGCCTTGATCGAGGCCAGCGGCGTGCGCAGGTCGTGCGAGACGGCGGCCAGCAGCGCCGACTTCAGTTCGTCCGATTGGGCCAGGACTTGCGCCTGCGCGGCCTCGGCGCTCATCCGGGCGCGCTCCAGCGCCAGCGCCGCCTGATCGGCGAAGGTGGTGAGCGTCTGCTCGTCCTCGCGGCGGAAGACCGCGTTGCCGGGACGGCCGATCACCTCCAGCACCCCCGCCACGCGGCTCGGTGGTCATGATCGGGAGGTAGAGGACGTCCGTCCCCGGACGTCGCGCGCGATCGCCCGGCACGGCGCGCTCGACGATCCGGCCGCCACGGCGGCTGCGGCCGACCGGTTGGCGGTTCGTGACGGCCCACTCGGCGAGCGCAGCCCGGTGCGATCGACCTCGGGACCGATCGACGCCGGGAAGAACGCGCCGGCGTGAAGCTCGCCGTCTTCGCCAACGACCAGCACCCGGCACCCCTTGGCGCCGTAGACGGTGACGACGCGCTCGGCGACGCGGTCCAGGATGGCCTCGAGGGTGACACCGCCGATCAGGGCGGCGTTCAGTTCGGCCAGCAGCGCGCTGCGCCGGCTCTCCCGTATCGCCTCCTCGGTGCGCTCCCGCATCCCGGATACCAGGCGGGCGGTGACCACCGCCACGCCGAGGTAGACGAAGAGCGCCAGGACGTGGTCCGGGTCGGCGACGGAGAGGGTGAGGTAGGGCGGGATAAACAGCAGGTCGAAGGCCAGAAAGCCCAAGACCGCGCTAGGACCCCCGGCCAGAGCCCGCTGCTCAACGCCAGGAAAAACGTCAGGAGGAGGTAAAGGAGCAACTCGTTGAGGACGCCGAGCTGCTCGCGAAACGGCAGCATGGCGCCGTCAACGCCGCCACGGCGACGACGGCGCCCACGAGCCGATGCACGGGTGTCCGTCGCAACGAGTCGCGCGCGCCCTCCCACGGCGAGGGCGTGGCGTGCGCCCCCGGTCTCTCGCGAATCTGTTGTAGCTCGTCGACGACGTGGGCATGGCCATCGCTTTCACCCGGCAGGGCACAGACGGCGAATGGTGTGCAAACAAACGATACCGCGAGCCAGCGCGGCAATCGCCCTCATCGCAGCCCACGCGACCAAGGTTCTAACAGCTTTCTAATGCCTTCGTCCCGGACTCTTACGTGGCTCTAATGGCGATCGCCAGTAGGCTACTCCCTGCGCCCGGAATCGGGGGCGCCGCGAATTGAACGGCCCGCTGCGACGCGGGGGCGCCATCGGAGCATACATGGCCACGACGCGGGTAGCGCCAAGCCTCCCGCCCCGACAAGCAGGATCCCTCTCGCATTGGCTGCTGAAGGATCAGCCGCAGGAGCTCGACGGACCGTACGAGCCAGCACAAAGGCATCACCGGCACCCCTGGTGGCAGGTGATGTGCCTGACCGGCGTCGACTACTTCTCCACGCTCGGCTACCAGCCGGGCATCGCCGCGCTGGCGGCGGGCTGCTCTCGCCCCTCGCCACGTTCATCCTCGTGCTGCTGACCCTGCTCGGCGCGCTGCCGGTCTACCGCCGCGTCGCCCGCGAAAGCCCGCACGGCGAGGGCTCCATCGCGATGCTGGAGCGGCTGCTCTCCGTGGTGGCAGGGCAAGCTCTTCGTCCTCGTGCTGCTCGGGTTCGTCGCCACCGACTTCATCGTCACCATCACCCTCTCCGCCGCCGACGCCACCGCGCACGTGCTGGAGAACCCGTTCGTGCCCGCAGCCTTCTCGAAGGCCACCAGGTCGCCGTCACGCTCGTCTCTGATCGCCCTCCTGGGCGCGGTCTTCCTCAAGGGCTTCAAGGAGGCGATCGGCATCGCCGTCGGCGCTGGTCGTCGCCTACCTCGCCCTGAACGCCATCGTCGTCGCGGTCAGCCTGCAGCACGTCGCGGCGAACCCGAGCGTGCTCGGCAACTGGCAGGACGCGCTCTACGACCCAGCACGGCAGCCCGCTGATGATGGTCGCCGTGGCGCTGCTCGTCTTCCCCCGGCTGGCGCTGGGTCTGTCCGGGTTCGAGACCGGCGTGGCGGTGATGCCGCTGGTCAAGGGCGACCCGGGCGACACGCCGCGGCAGACCCGGCGGGGCGGATCCGCAACACGCAGGAAACTGCTCACCAGCCGCCGCGCTGATCATGAGCGTCTTCCTGATCGACCAGCAGCTTCGTGACGACGCTGCTCATCCCGCACGAGGAGTTCGAGGAAGGCGGCGAGGCCTCCGGCCGCGCCCTGGCCTACCTGGCGCACGAGTTCCTCGGCGACGGCTTCGGCACCGTCTACGACATCTCGACGATCCTCATCCTCTGGTTCGCGGGCGCCTCGGCGATGGCCGGCCTGCTCAACATCGTGCCGCGCTACCTGCCCCGCTACGGCATGGCGCCCGACTGGGCGCACGCGACGCGGCCGCTGGTGCTGGTCTTCACCGCCGTCGCCTTTGCGATCACCGTCGATCTTCCGCGCCGACGTCGAGGCCCAGGCGGGCGCCTACGCCACCGGCGTGCTCGTGCTGATCACCTCGGCCGCGGTGGCGGTGACGCTTGGCCGCGCGCAGCGCCGGGCAGCGGGCGCTGACCTGGCGTCTTCGGCGTGATCGCGCTGGTCTTCGCCTACACGACCGTCGTCAACGTCGTCGAGCGGCCGGACGGCATCAAGATCGCCGCGCTTCTTCATCGGCGCCATCGTCGTCGTCTCGCTCGTCTCGCGCGCCGCTGCGCTCGACCGAGCTGCGCACGACCGCCGTCGAGTTCGACGAGGCGGCCGAGCGCTGGATCGACGAGGCCAGCCGCCGCGGCACCGTCCGCATCATCGCCAACCACCCCGACGAGCGGAACACCCGCGAGTACCTGCTCAAGGAGCGGAGCGAGCGCGAGGCCAGCCACATTCCCGCTGGGTGACCCGGTCGTCTTCCTCGAGGTGACCGTCCGCGACGCCTCGGAGTTCGCCGCGCCGGTCCGCGTGGCCGGGGAGGAGATCGGCGGGTTCCGCGTGCTGCGCGCCGAGGGGACGGCCATCCCGAACACCATCGCCGCCGTGCTGCTGGCGATCCGCGACCGCATGGCAAGCCGCCCCACGCCTACTTCGGCTGGGCCGAGGGCAACCCCCTCAAGTACCTGGCGCGCTTCATCTTCTTCGGC
Source organism: uncultured Chloroflexia bacterium (assembly GCA_963762985.1). Classification (GTDB taxonomy): domain Bacteria; phylum Chloroflexota; class Chloroflexia; order Thermomicrobiales; family UBA6265; genus JACCXM01. Next base: position 319,092 of record CAVXMK010000009.1, on the reverse strand, counting down.
GAAGGGGACATCGCGCCCACCACCCGGGAGATCCTGCGCAAGGCCGAGCCGGACCCGCGAAGCGCCCGATCGTCCACGTGGGGTAGGGTCGCAAGCTATAAAGGAGAGTCCTTCTGTTCCTGTGACGCCTCAATCTGTTGAATGAAGCGGACTGGCGAACATTGTCCGGTCAAATCTCATGGTCGGCACCCAAATTTGGCCAAGATTTCCGCCCCGTTGCGGCGCATCTCTTGGGCTCGAAACTGTCCGGTAAGGACAGCTGGGGAGATTTTCAACTTGCTGGAACCGGGCTCCCAAATCCGCCGCTTGAAAGCGTCGGGGGTTGGGTCCAATTAACAGGCAATATCGCGGCAGCCTGTTGAAAACGTCCCCGGCCTCCGGTTCCAGGCCCTCTGAGCGTCTGTCGCTGGGCTGTTTTGCGTGGAAATCTTGCACAATTCTCGGTGCTGACGGCTCGACGCGGCCACCTGCGGGCTGTTTTTCAACACGCAGGCGGGTTATCGGACCCGCAAATTTCGGACGGGAGCTCACGCACAAGGTCAACACTGGCTCCTTGGCCTACCAAGGAACGCTGAGGCGCCTGCTCCTTCGCTATGAAACGCTATTGCCATGTAGGTGAAGCCCGAGGGAACCGGCCCCGCGCTTGCCCGTGCCCTTTACCACGGCATGCGTGCGTGGTGCCCGTGCCGGCTCTCTTGCCCGGGAGCTGCGTCTCGCCGCGGCCGCGAAGCGACTCGGACGGCTCCCGGAACCTCTCCCCGAACCGGGCTGAGATGGCATCGCACCGGTTCCCGGCCCATGGCGGTGCGTGTTGCCGGTTCCCGTGCCGCGCCGTAAAATAGAACACCAGTTCTAATGCACGTCGCAGACCGCGCAGGATGGGACTCGTTCCGGAGGCCGGACACGATGCACTTCGTCCCGAGCGCCGCCGCGGCGACAGCGTTGGTCATGCCGGGGCGGAGCACGTACAGGAGGATACGCCATGCTGTTGGGTGATTCGGGCACCCCCCCCAGTCCACCGTCCGGGGCCGGAGTGCTCGCGGACGACGACCGGTCCGAGGAGGACGGCGAGTGGCCCTTCGACGCCCAGCGTTGCCCCCTGTGGGACACGCCCATCCACCTGAACGATGCGTGCCCGATCTGCGGCGGCCGGGACTGGGCGACGTCCGCGCAGGTCGCGGCGTATCTCGGCGAGCACCGCGTCGCCTGCCTGTTCTGCGGCGGGGAGGGCGCGACCGAGAGCGGCGGACCGGTGACCTGGACGTGCCACGCCTGCCTGGGCACCGGGCGCATGCCCGACGCGGCGCTGGCGGACGGCCCGCCGTGGGCGAGCGTCATCGTCGACCAGGAGTTCCACGGCGCCGACCTGCGCGGGGTGGACCTGCGCGGGGTGGAATTCGCGGACTGCGATTTCACCGGGGCGAACTTCGCCGGCGCCGACCTGGCGGGCACGACCTTCAAGGAGTGCCTGCTGGAGGGGGCGAACCCGGAACGGGCCGCGGCGCTGGTGGGCGCGCTGCTACGCGGGGAGGGGTTGTCGGTGGCGCAACGGGCCACGTGCGCGGCGCGGGGGGCGATCGTCGACGACGACGGCGAGGACGATGGCGAGGACGCCGGATGATGGCGTCACCGGCCGGCGCCCAAGGCGGTCGTCGCCGCCATCGGGCGTTGCCATTCGGGCAACCGCCGGCAATACTGCATCCATGAGCGAGCTGGACACCACAAGCGAGGAGCGGGCCGAGCGGGCCTTCGCCGTGTGGGCCGGCGAGGGGGAGCGCTCGGATGAGAAAACCGCCGAGTTGACGGGGATCCCACGGCGCACGGTGGCCTACTACCGCAGGCGCGACGGGTGGGCCGAGCGCTACCTCGCAGTCCACGACGCCGACTCCCGCCAGGTGGCGCGGCTGGCCCGGCTGGAGATGCGCCATGCCCTGCCGGCGGTGGTGCGCCGGTTGAGCCTGATCGTGGGCGGGGTCAAGCCGGTCCGGGATAAACACGACGAACTGGTCTACGACGCGGACGGCGAGGTGGTGCTGGAGCCGTGGAGCCGGGACCAGGACGCCATCAAGGCCGGGGAGGTGTTGTTGCGCTACGTGTGCGGGGTGCCGGAGCGGGCCGAGCCGGGGCTGAGTCTGAGCCTGGAGGTCGACGCCCGGCAACAGGCGCTGGTCATCCCCGAGCCGCGCACGGAGGAAGAGACCCACGCCGCCGCGGTGCGCATCCTGGAGGCCAACTACGAGGCGGCCAACACCCGCGTCAAGCGCGGTGCGGGGCGCTAAGCCCAAGAGCGTGGTGCCCAACCTGGGCGGGCGGGCATGATGGCGGGTCATGCCCGCCTCCGGTGTGCCTGCCCCGGTCTCGTCGTAGCCCGCACCGGGTTGACCCGGTGCGGTGGTAGGATGCGTCCCATCGCACCGCATGCCTGAGGATCGAGGTGCAGCCGCGCATTGCGCGCAAGGAATCTGCCATGCACCGTCTCACCATCGCCGTCCTCGCCCGTGTGCTGCCCGTCCTGGTTGCGGCGCTTACCCCCCCTACCGGGTGGGGCGCAGGGGGCCACCCCGGCCGCCACGCCCGCGATCAAACCGCAGCCGCCGATGCAGCCGCCCACTGGCCCCGGCAGCAGCGAGGCGCGCTTCGGTGGCGTGACCGCCATCGAGCAAAAGCCGCCCGGTCAGCCCATGGCCGACTACTGGCTCTTCGTGCCCACCGACCCGCTGCCGGGGACGCCGCGGGCGGGGGAGCCGTTGCCCCTGGTCATCTTCCTCCATGGCTCAGGGGTCGCCGATGCCGATCTGTACCTGGCCTGGATCGAGCACCTGGTCCGGCGCGGCGCGGTCGTCCTCTATCCGCTGTACCAGGACCGGGGCTACCTCGAAGCGGACTTCCGGCGGAACCTCCAGGATGATGTGCGCGGCGGTCTGGAGACGCTGCAGCGCGAGGGTGTCCCGGTCGACCTGAGCCGGGTGGCGGTGGTCGGCCACTCGCTGGGCGGCGGCCTGGCGCTCGACTACGCGGCGAGCGCCGCCGCCGCGGGACTCCCCGTGCCGACGGCGGTGATGGGCGTTGCCGCCAGTTGCAATTCCGACGAGGTCGCCTGCGTCGGGGCGGATCTCGGCGCCATCCCCGCGACGACCCGCGTCCTGCTGGTGACGGGGGCGGACGACCTCGATCCGCTGGTGCCGCTCACGGTCGAGCGGATCTGGGCCGGGCTGGAGGGCGTGCCGCTGGAGAACCGGGATGTGGTAACGCTGACGACGGACGACCACGGGTGGCCAGCCTTGCGAGCCATGCATATCCAGGCTCTCGCGGGGCACGACGTCGGCTACTTGCCGGATGCCTATGACTGGTACGGCACCTGGAAGTGGCTCGATGCCCTCATGGGCTGCGCGTTTGCGGGACAGTGGTGCGAGGTCGCGCTGGGCAACACCCCCGAGCAGCGCTACATGGGCGAGTGGAGCGACGGGGTGCCGGTGGCCGAGCCGCTCGTGACCGACGACCCGGCCGCGCCGGCACTCCCGGTGACTGATGTGGTGGACCAGGTCCTGGAGGCCCTGCGTGATCCGGACAGCGGGCAGGCGCCTGCGACACCAGGTCCGTAGCCGCGCCTGATGCCTCGTCTTTTGCGGATCATGGTCTGTGGAAGCCGTGGGTGTCGTCGCCCGGGAGGATCGTCTGCCCCGATCCATCCGGCCGTCCCTCGCTCGCCGTCGGCTGCGGCACGGAACCGCGGGGAGTGGTGCGAGCACGCCCTTGGGACCACGTCCGAGCAGCGCTTCATGGGCCCATGGAGCGACGGGGTCCCGGTCGCGGAGGCGCTCGTTACCGACCGCCCGGCCGGCCGGTCGGCGCCAGTCGGGAAGGTTGTGCCACACGCGCTAAGCCCCGAATCAGTGCGCACCCCCGCCCCCGCCCCTCGCGGACGCGTGAGCCGCATCCCCGCCGAAAGACACCGTTCCCCCATGAACGCGCTCTCGTGTCGCCTCGGAAGCCGGAGCCGGGTCGGGACCACCACCCCGGGTGACGGGGCGGATTAGCGCGGGACCGGGCGAGCGAGGGAGTCCGGGGTGGCCCTTTTGGGACTCCGGCGGCACGGTCCCGCCGCGACGACGCGCCGCCGGGGGCGCGGTTTGTGGTTCCGCTCAACCGACCGGACCGAGCGCGCCCGCCGCGGGGGCCGTGTCCGGCCCGACGCTACCCCGCGGGGTGTCCGCGAGCCATTCCCCGGCGCGGATCAGCGCCGCGCCGAGCGCCTGCCGCAGCCGCGCGGCGAGCGGGGCGGCACTCGGCCTCACGCCGTGCTGCTTCAGCACCCACGCCACCTCCGCTTCGGCCTGCCAGCCGCGTTGCCGCTCGAGCTCGGCCAGCGAGGCGGCGGTCAGGAACCCGTAGGTGCGCACGAGGCCGTCGATGTCGTGTTGCTGGATGCGGGTCTGACCCCGCGTGGCATAAGGGTTCATGCTGGTCTCTCCATTGCGTCTTTTCAGGCCGCGCCGACCGGCGTGACCACCGCGCGCCACACCGGTGACGTGGGCTCGGTTCTCGCCCAGGACAACCTCGGCCCAGGCCAACTGCATCGCGGCGAGGACCACCCCGGCAGCGATGGCCGGAGGCGAGACGACGCCTCGTCCGCGGCGCGATCGGGCTCAACCCGCCGCTGGCGCTTCCGCTGCTGGCAGAGGCGTTGGGCCGAGGCGGTGGCTCGCGCGGGGGCGCAAGCGCCCCCGCACAGCGTTCGCGCAGGCCGCCTTGATGCCCCTGAGACCTGGCGAGCGGCAGCCCTAGTTGGTCAGGGGGTCGCGTTCGTCGGTGGTCACGGCCCGGCGCTCGTGGCGGGACTCGTCGTGCGTCCAGTCGGTGGGCGCCATGGCGAGGATCGCCAGTTGGAACGGGTGCATCATCTGCTCCTTGTCATGACTTCCGCCGTCTCCGGCGGAGAGGGTGCGGGGGCCGTGCGGCCCTGACCCTCTCTAAGCATGCGCTCGCACCCGGCGATCCGCATCCGTACGGATCCGCAGGTTTGTACGGAAATCAGCCACCAAGGCGCGGCGTCCGCGGCTAGCTGCTGATCAGCGGTGGTGCCACCGGCGCCTGCTTCGCGCCCCGCAAGCGCGGCAAAATTCCACCGATCCACGAAGGCACGACCAGCGGTGCTGTTCGCAGCCCCGTGCGCGGCGAGCGCTCGCCCACCTGCGCGCTGGCGGCGAGGCGCGCGTTGGCCGCGTCGCGCAAGCGCTCCTGGTAGTCCAGGGTGTTGACGACACCGATCGTGTCGGGATGGGTGGGGAACATGGCGTGCCTCCTGCGGCTCCTCGCCGCCGTCATCCGCGCCCGCGCCGGACGACCGTCGTCCGGTCCCGCTGGTGTGCGACCACCCTACGGTTCGGCCGAAAGGCCGAACACGAGCACGTCACGCGATCTGGGCACGCACCAGCAGGATGCGTGGGCTGATTGCGGGCGTGCGGGAACCTCCCGAGGGAGGTGCCGATCAGCCGGTCGTCCCGAGCGCGCCTGCGGCGGGGGGCATGTCCGGCGAGCTGGTGCTTCGCGGAACGCCCTCGAACCATTCGCCACCGCGGACCAGTGCCGACCCGATCGCCTGCCGCAGCGTTGCCGCCAGCGACGCGGCCGAAGTCGGCACAACGCCGTGTTGCTTGAGCAGCCGGTCCCGTTCGGCTTCGGCCTGCCACCAGCGCTGCCGCTCCAGCGCTGCCAGGGAGGCCCCGTCAAGGTACGCATGCGTGCTGAGGATGGTCGCCACGTCGCGCTGCGTGATCCTGGCTTGGGCCATCGTCGTGTACGCGTTCATGTGGTGTCTCCTTCCGTGCGTGCCCTCGCTGACCTGGACAGAGCATGCGCCCGCGGCGGCCAGCCCACCACACCCCCAACCACCTTTCGGCGACCTCTCACCCACCTTCGACCGGCAGAGATCATGCAACCTGGTTCGCTGACTGGGTGCTACGATGCGCACGCGGGGCAAGTGCCGCTTCATTGCGGCGGGTCTTCGTCGGATGCGGTCTGACATGGAGACGCGAGAGGTTCTTCGCTTCGGGGATCTCGTGCGGCGGCATCGCACCGCCGCGGCCCTCTCCCAGGAGGAGCTGGCCGAGCGCGCTGGGCTGAGTGTGCGGGCCGTCAGCGATCTGGAGCGGGGCGTCCACCGGGCTCCCCGGCTGGAGACGGTGCGCATGCTCGCCGATGCCCTCGGACTAGGTGAGAGCGCTCGTGCGGACCTGCTCGCCGCCGCCCGGCCGGAGGTAGCGACCGCTGGGTCGGCCGTGGGCGAACGCTCGTCGCCGCCGCGGTCGCTTCCGCTGCCTCCCACGCGCCTGATCGGCCGCGAGACCGAGGTGGCGGCGCTGTCCGGACTCCTGGCGCAGGACGGCGTCCGCCTGGTGACGCTGACCGGTCCCGGCGGGACGGGCAAGACCCGTCTGGCGCAAGAAGTCGCCGCGCAGATGCGCGATCGCTATCGCGGACGGCGCCTGGTTCGTCGACCTCTCCCCGCTGACCGATGCCGACCTCGTCGTGCCCGACCATCGCCGCCGGCGCTCGGCGTGCGGCGAGGCCGGCGATCGGTCCCTCGCCGAGAGCCTCGCCCGCTTCCTGGCCGACGGCGGCTCCTGCTCGTGCTGGACAACTGCGAGCAGGTGCTGGAGGCGGCGCCGATCGATCGCCGCGCTGCTCGCGGCCTGCCCGCAACTCGTGATCCTGGCCACCAGCCGCGAGCCGTTGCACATCCGCGGCGAGCAGGAGTTTCCCGTCGCTGCCCCTGCCGCTGCCGGACGGCGGACAGCGCCGGCCGTCGGCCGATCTGGCGCAGGTTCCCGCCGTCGCGCTGTTCGTCGAGCGCGCCGACGGCGGCGCAGCCCGACTTCCGGCTGACCGAGGACAACGCCGGCCGCCGTCGCCGCCATCTGCCGTCGCCTCGACGGCCTGCCGCTGGCCATCGAGTTGGCCGCCGCCCGGGTCAAAGTCCTGCCGCCAGCCGCGCTGCTGGCCCGCCTCGAGCAGCGGCTGCCGCTGCTGACCGGCGGCGGCCGCGACCTGCCCGCCCGGCAGCGCACCATGCGCGACGCCATCGCCTGGAGCTACGACCTGCTCGACGCCGGAGGAGCAGGCGCTGTTCCGGCGCCTGGCCGTCTTCGCCGGCGGCTTCACGCTCGAGGCGGCGGAGGCGGTAGCCGATCCTGACGGAGCGCCTGCCGTCCTTGACGGCATCTCGGCGCTGGTCGAGCAGAGCCTGCTGCGGCAGATCCCCGGAGTCGCCGCCGAGGAGCCGCGCTACCAGATGCTGGAGACCGTGCGCGAGTTCGGGCTCGAGCAACTTTCTCTGGCCGGTGAGACGAATGACGCGAGGGAGCGGCATGGGAGCTATTTCCTCCGCCTCGCTGCCACTTCGACTGGGGGCTTCATGGTCCTTAGTCAGGACAGCATCGTCCGTTTCGCACCCGAGCGGGACAATGTCATGTTGGCCCTCCGCTGGTTTGACGAGCGCGAAGAGACCGAGGCAATCCTTCAATTGTGCGGGTTGGCATATGGCCAGTGGTTCGCCCTGGGGCTCTACCGCGAGGGTCTGGACTGGATTGAACGGGCTCTCGAGGGTTCTGGCCACGATTCTTCAGAAGGACGTTCGGCCGTCCTCGGCAGCGCCGCGACGCTGGCCATCTTCCAAGGGGACTACACCCGAGCTGCGGCACTCATCGGCGAAGAGCTGGCGCTGGCACGGGATTTGGGCTCACCGTTGTTGCTTGGCAGAGCCCTAACCACGGCTGGACTCTTGGCCTACCGGCGGTGTGAGTACGATCAGGCTGAAGCGTTGCTCGAGGAAGCATGTCGGGTCCAGCGCGGACTGGCCGATAGCGTGCCAGACCCGATTCTCCGCCTCGGTGTTGCTCTTCTCCAGCGCGGGGACACCGCCCTCGCCCAGGAGCAGTTCGACCGGGCGGCGAGGCGGTATGAAGAAGCGCTCGCCCAGTTTGCGCCAACACACAATTACTGGGGGCCGCTCGATGCCCAGACCGGGCTCGCTGGCGTTAGCTACTGCACCGGGAACCGCACACGAGCGGTAAGGCTCTATGTGGACGTTCTCAACCGTGCCCGCGACGCGGGCATCACGATGCTTGTGGCCAGCGCACTGAATGGTCTGGCCGGGATTGCCGCCGAGTCTGGCCAACCCGAGACGGGGGCGCTTCTGCTTGGCGCGGCGGAGGGGATTGCTAAGTCGGCCGGGGCGCCGCTGTTCCCGAGAGATGAACCCGTCCGCGCACGCGCGCTTGCCGCGCTGACAGCCGCGTTGGGGGAAGCAAAGCTCGCGGCTGCACGGGAATTAGGCCGCAATCTCACCGCAGAGGAGGCGATTGCCAGGGCCATGACCGTCGACGATGTGATCCGCGCTGCGCCATGAGTGCCCCACGCGATTTGCTTCACGGCCCCGCGTACCGTCTTGTGGGACACCCCGAAATCGTGCGCCAGGGCCCGGAGTCCTTCGGGGATTTCGAATTGCAGCTTCGCGCCAGCGCTCCCGCGGAATAGATGACCCTTCACCGCTTGCCCTTTCTTTCCGACTCCCCCTGCCTTACCGTCGCCTCGTTTCGATCCTGCTCTGTTGCTATAGCTAATCCGCCTCTTACTTTGCTTGTGGCCTCTCCCGCCGTATGGTCCTAACCGCGCCGCCCTCCCCATTTCCCCTACAGAGCCGCGCCAGTCGCGCACAAAAAGGGGCGCCGGGATAGCCCGGCAGCAATGGGATTCGCGGCCTTGCGGCCCTCAGAGGACCGTAATTTCGCTCCCCAGCGCATCCTTAAGGAATCGAAGCGCGGCGTCGGATTGGTCCGCGCTGAGTCGGCACTGCTCCGGATGCGAGGTATACGCCGCGGTCTCGTCACCGGTCGCAACGTAGCGTGCGAGACATTCCGCCTTTGCCGCGGCCATCTCGCATTGCTCCAGTTCCCAGACCGGATCGAGCGGGCCGCGCGGGCTTGAGGTCGAAACCAAAAGCGACAAAGAAACCGTCCGGCAGATTGACTTGCACGAAGGCGTGCGCGTGGTCGAATGGGCCGAAGTACGAATGATCTACCCGATCATTGCGGCGATCGTCGCGGAATTGATGCCCGCACATCGTCTGCCCCTACCTACGCGGCCACTGAGATGTGCACGGTGACGACCGCGGGTCTTGACCTATCCATGCTGGCTGCCATACTGCGAGCCAACATTGGCGCTGCCCCGTAGTCGCGCGAGGCACGATGGTCCCGCGGCGCGGTCAGCGCCACCGCTTCGCCTGGAGGCCCGGGACCCGAGCACAGCGCCGTTCGCGGGGTCTCGTCCTCGTCTTTGCCCAGCACAGGAGGCGGCAATGGATGCGTCGAGGTTCGACCGATCGGTGAAGGCCGTAGCGGCCGGGGCGGGCCGCCGCGACGCGCTCCGCTCGCTCGGCACCGCCACCATGGCGCTCCTCGCTGCACTCGGCCTGGCCGATACGGCCGCGGTGGAGAAGCACAGCAAGGGCAACAAAAAGACCAAGGACTTCCGGCGGGGAGACCGCCCGTCTGGCCGGGTCGGTGCCGAAAAGAAGAAGAAGGCCAAGCCCGGTCCCCCCGGCCCGACCGGTCCCGCGGGTTCCACTGGCCCGACCGGCGGCGGCGACAGTGCTACCGGTCCCGCCGGTCCTAGCGGTCCCACCGGTCCCACCGGGCTGCGAGGACCCACCGGGTCTGCCAGTCCGATCTTTACCTCGGCGCTGCGCAGCAGTACCCCCAGCAATGCCCTTCCAAGTACCGTTGGGACGCTGGTCGGTCAAAGTGCGTCGTGCAATTTCGGGGAGCGACTCCTGGGGTGCAGTTTCGAGACCATCGGGGTCGCCGGACAACTCGTCAATACGGCCGCGTGGGTAGTTCCCGACTTTAGCGGCAATGGCAGTTGCAATGCCTCGATGATGCGAACTGGCGAGGGTGCGGAGGCGGGTACAGCGGGTGCGACGATCAAGGCGCATGCGATCTGTGCCGTGTTCAGCTGAGTCCCGATCAGGCCTCGCAGGGAGCTGATCGAGGGACGAGCAGCAGTCCGCATCGCAGCCCGTCGCAGTCGGCGCAATCGATTAGGACGGCGGCCAATGGGGCAGGAGCGGGCCGATCCGGGTCGGGACCGGCCGTTGATGCCCCGATGAGGAGGTAGAACGCCGCGCGATATTTGCAGACTGGGTCGCCGTTCAGACCCGCCATGCAATCGCAGCCGTGCGCGATGTTGAAGGTTACCTCGACTTCGTAGGCAACTCCGAGTTGCTAGCCGCCTTGACCCGCGTGTCTTCAGCTTGCGCGAACTGGCCGAGCGCGGGCATCGACCATGGCGCCATCATGTTCATCGAGCGCGGCGAACGGCAGCCGAGCCCCAGCGCGATCCGCAACCTGACAGGCGCGCTCGGAGTCGAGCCCGGAAAAGTGATCTCGTGGGATGATACCGGCGACGAGCCAATGGGCCATTAGTAGACACAGAACCCAGAAAAGGGAAAAGCCGCCGCATGATCGAGCCACGCTGACGGCCTTTCCTGAGAGCCCTTCGCCTGCCGGTCTCAACGCCACGCGAGGATCTCTAATATTATCAGCGAAGCATGCATTCCTTCCGCACTGCCAATTCGGCTTGTGAGGGGGCCGCAACGTCCACTGAATACGCAGAATTGGATATCGAGCTGCGTGGACGCGGGGGTGACGCGTTCGGGGTCGAATTGCGATTGCACGATCCAGATCGCACAACTGAGGAAAGAGTCTCGTCCAGCGGCTCGATTCGCTTCAGCAGTGACCAATTGCGCCTTCTCGAAGCCGATGAGGAAGCATATGGACAGCTTCTAGCCGAGACTTTGTTCTCCGAGCCGGCTGTTCGCGAAAAATTTGCCATTGCGCGAACCCTCGATGCTGCCTTGCGGATAAAGCTGCACATCCACGCTGACGCATCGGCTCTTCATGACCTGCGCTGGGAGGCATTGAGAGACCCCGCAGACGGCTCGCCTTTGATTACCGGCGATCGGGTGCTTTTCTCTCGCTATCTCAGCAGTTCCAGTTGGGAACCCTTTAGACCGCTGGCCAAAGGCCAGTTACGCGCGGCGGTGGCCGTCGCAAACCCGACGGTGAATGTCGGCCATGAACCGGGTCAGTGGCGGATTGCCCCGATCGACGTCGCCGGTGAGATCCATCGGGTCAAGGACGCGCTCGGTTCAGAAATACCTACGACAATCGTTCCTTTTCCGACCACGCTCGACAACCTGACGGCCCACATGCGCAAGGCCAAACCCGACATCGTTTGCCTGATCTGCCACGGCTCGCGGGCCCCAACAGAGCCGGTGCTCCTCATGGAAGGCGATGCCGGGGAAGTGGTGCCCGTACCCGCCAAGGAGTTCGTAGCGCAATTTCGCATGCTGAGTCCCCGGCCGCGGCTCGTGGTGCTCGTATCGTGCCGAAGCGCCGGAGGAGATGATCGACTGCCCGGATCCGGCGGCGCGCTCGCCGCTTTGGGACCGCGATTGGCCGAAGCCGGCATCCCTGCGGTCGTCGCATTTCAAGGCGACGTAACCATGAAGTCGATATCTCAATTCATGCCGGTTTTCTTTTCTGAGTTGCGCGAACACGGCCAAATCGACCGCGCTGTGGCCCGCGCGAGAAATGCGATCCGAAACAGGCACGACGCGTGGATGCCGACCCTCTTCACGCGGTTCAAGGACGGGCGCATTTGGTACGAGGCCGGATTCATCCCGTTCGACGGGCCTAGCGGCGTGCAGGTCGGAAGAAGCAGTGAGGATATTGATCCCGGCTTCAACGCACCCAGTTGGAGGATCGGGGAAGCTTGGTCAATGCTCAAGCACTATATCGGCGAGGCACGTTGCACTCCGATCATCGGACCCGGCATAACCGACGCTGTGTTCGGCGCGCGGAGTTCGATTGCCCGGCACTTGGCGGAGATTCACGACTTTCCGTTAGAACCAAGCGCTCGAGGTGATCTTCCCAAGGTAACCCAGTTCGTCGCCGTTGAGCGTGGTATGTCGGCCGTCGAGAGACTCTACGAGAGCTGGCTGCGGGACGAACTCGATCGCAAGCTTGGAGGCACACTGCCTGGGGGGCTCGACAACCACTCGTTGGGGGAGCTGAGCCTTGAGGTCGGCAGACGTCAGAGGTTTGCCAACCCCACCGAACCCCACCGCGTACTCGCGCATCTGCCGCTTCCGGTGTACCTGACGACGAACTTGGACGATCTCCTCGCCGACGCGCTCCGGGAAGCTGGCAGACTTCCGCAGGTCGAGGCGTTTAGGTGGATTGATGAGGGGGGCGGCTACGTAGACTGGCCGACATCTGTCTACGACGCGTTTGAGCCCGAGTACACACCTACGGTCGAGCGGCCCCTGGTTTACCACCTTTGTGGCAGGATGGACGTTCGGGGATCGATGGTCTTGACGGAAGACGATCATCTCAAGTTCCTCGTCGCCATTTCTGAGCAGATGAAAGAGGAAGGCCGCGCCGTGCCTGCCGAAGTAAAGCGAAGACTTAGGTCGAGCGCGCTCCTTTGGCTCGGCTTCGACATGGACCGGTGGGATTTCCGAATCCTGGTTCATGGACTCATGGCTGGCATTGAGTCGGCGAGGGGGGGATACGATCCAGTTATGCACTTCGGCGTGCAAGCCCCCGCCGGGGCGGGGTATGTTCAAGATCCGGAGGCGGCGCGTCGCTACCTTTCGGATTACCTCTCTTACTACTTCCCCACGGGCGTGATGGCAGTCTACTGGGGAACGGCTGAGGATTTCGTCAGGGACCTGTACAAGCAAGCCAGATTCGAGCCCTAGTAATTGAGGCGGGCTGGCCACTCATAGAGGCGATGTCGACCGACGGTCGTAGGAGTGCCGGGGGCGCAACTAATCCACGGCGACTTGGGAGACAAGAGCGTGACCTAACCAGAAAACGGCTTTGCGGTAGACTCGTCGAAGCAACAGCGCGCTACCATATATTCCCTTGTTATTCCCTTACAATCGAGGCGCGGCGTCGTGGGCAGGGCTCGCGCGACAAAAAATGCGATATATGCGCGGTTCTTGGTGGTACGCCCGAGAGGACTCGAACCTCTGGCCTCTTGCTCCGGAGGCAAGCGCTCTATCCGCTGAGCTACGGGCGCGTATGCCTTGTTCGACGAAGTATACCCGACTCGACGCTCTGAAGGAAATGAGCACGCATTGCGCCAGAGGCCGCAGCCGAGCCAGGTTGGCAGGAGCGGGACGCAACGACTACCATTTGCCGGTTATCGTCGGCGTCGCGGAGCGGCGCCCTGTTGTGTTGCACGCCGCGGAGGTTCGATGTCGGTCCAAGAGGGCACACGGGAGGGGGCCACGGTCCACCTCAGCGAAGATGATGTCGCGTACTTGATGAATCTGCTGCGCAACGCCACACAGCCGGTCACGACCCAACAACTCATCGACGCTTTGCGACGCCAGTCGGCACCGGCTCAGCCGGAGCCGGGCGGCGGGACATCCGTGTCGAACTAGCTCATAGGCCGTCGCGCAATCGCTGGCCACGGAGTCGGATCGCAGCCGAATTCCTGCCGATAAGCTGCATTCGATCAGTCGCTGCCAGCAATCAGGAAGAGGCATCACGATGGTCAAGCAACGAGAGCGACCGACGCTCGGATCTCTCCGGAACCAAGCGCGAGCAAGCGTTTGCCGACGAATCTGCTGAACCTCATGCTTGCACGCGGGATGTTCATGTCGGCAAACGCGCCGATCCGAGTTTCTGTGGCTTCGCTGGCAGACTTCCTAGAGGGCCAGGGTGAGAAAGGGGCGGCCGACCGCATCCTTGCCGCCGCCGCAGCCAACCCGACGATCTTTGCCGTTGAGGACGTCGACGGCGGGTCATATCTGCTGACGACGCGGGACGGGCGGGCGCCGGTCGTCGCGTCGCCCGACGTGCGTCACACTTTCGCCGCCCGCTTCCTGACGCCGCTGCCGAAGCCGGATCGTCCGGCGGCGCCGAGGGCGCGGCCACGGCCGCAGGAACCGGTGGTCGACGTCCTGGCGGGGCTGGAGCTCGGGGAAGTCGACGGCTCCGTCTGTCGAGCCGGAAGAGCCGGCAGCGATCGTGCCGGAACCGAGGCGCCGGAAGAAGTTCCGGTCGCGGTCGCGCGCACGATCACTACCCAGGCGGCCACGGCGACCGACATGACCGATGTCGACGACCTGAATCTGGCGATCGCGATTCGCGAGCGACTCGGCGGCGATCCGCGGGTGGCGCAACTTCGGCGAGCAGTGGCTCATGGAGGACCGCGTCCCGCGGTTCAGCCGGGGCGATCTGCGCCGGCTGCGCGACTACATGCAGGAGAAAGAGCAGCCGCTCACCGACGACGATCTGGTGCAGGACGTGCTCGCGGTGCGCCCCGGGTCGCCTGATTTCGCGCTGGTGCGCTTCGCGATCAACTACCGGCTTTCCAACGAGCATCGAGAGTTCGAGTTCGTCGGAACCGGCAACCAGCGGTTCTGGAGCACGAGCGGTCTGCCGCAGATCGGCACAACGCGGCGCAAGCTCAACGAGATCGGGACCGACTATCGGTACCTGCTCGACGAGATCCGACGCAGACAGTCGCTCCGCGCTCGCGTGAATCGATCGACCATACGCTGACGTTCTACGAGTTCATCCATGGCCTGCTGCCGTACGACGCCGAGATGCAGGCGCTGCTGCCGGCGCCGCTGGTCCCGGGCCAGAAAGTCGGCGGTGCTGACGTTCGAGTGCCCGCAGTCGTTCACGACGTATCTGGTCGAGTTGCGCTATCCCACGCCGAACCGAGGCGGGTTCATGCTGGGTCTCGACGATTTCTACACGGAGAATCTGGTTCCCGGCGCGGTCATCTCGATTCAGCGCACGGAAAACGACGGGCACTACCGCGTCGAGTACCTCCCGGAGTCAGCGCGCAGCGAAGAACTGCTCGAGCTCGATGAGCGGCGAGCTCCGCGCTACGTCTTCCGGCCCACGACATTCGCCTGCGGCGTCGAGGACGAGCGGCTGCTGACCGAGGCGCGCTTTGGCGGACTGGCCAACGAGAAGCCGCTGGACGACAAGGTGCGGCGACGGCCGGAAGCGGTGGTTGCCGCGACGTTCGAGCGTATCGGGGAGCGACGAGACGCCAACTTCTCTGCCGATTTCCCGACGTTGCTGGCCGGCGTGAACATTGAGCGTCCGATGTCGGAGACGTTGCTCCGCTCGGTGCTTGAGAACGACGATACGGGAGCGTTTTCGCGCGATCCCGACGCCCCGGACTCATACACCTACGTGCCCGGGACGTCCCCGTAAGGAGAGGCCGCGGTGGAGCAGGAGACCGAACGGGCGAACAAGACGCGAGCCCTCGTCGACGCGTTCGCGGCGGTGCGGGAAGGCGATTACTCGCAGACGTGGCTGGCTCGGTTTTCCGACCTTTCGCGGGATGGCGCGCGGACATTCAGGCGCGAATGGCAACTGTTGCCGGAAAATCTCCGTGTCGACGTTGTGCGCCGGTTCGACGAGCTGTCGGAGGAGCGGGTCGAGCTGAATTTCGGGCGGGCCTTGCGCATCGCGCTCGACGATCCCTCGCCGGTCGTCAGACAGTTGGCGATCGCGGGGCTCTGGGAAGACGATTCGGGGGAGTTGCTGGATCACCTGCGTCGCGTGCTGCGTGACGACCCTTCTCCCGACGTTCGTTCCGAGGCCGCCTCCGCGCTGGGGCGGTTTTCGCAGCGAGCTCCGGTGGAGTCGCTTCCGGGTGAGGTCTCGAGCGGTTTGCGCGACGATCTCGTCCGGGTGGCAAGAAACGACGCGTCGTCGTATGCAGAGCAGTGCCGCGCTCTGGAATCCTTGGGTCCGTTCGCGGCCGAGCCGGACATCGCCGATATTATCCGGGACGCGTTTCATTCCGGCGATCACGGGTTGCAGTGCAGCGCCGTCCGCGCCATGGGTCTCAGCCGCGAGTCGCGCTGGCTGCCGCTGATCCTGGAGGAATTGCAAAGCGACGAACCGGAGCTGCGATTCGAGGCGGCACGGTCGGCTGGCTTGTTGGGATCGGCGGACGCCTTGCCCTTGCTGCTTGACGCGGCGCGGGACGATGACCCTGAAGTGCGGCACACAGCCATCAACGCCATTGGGCAAATTGGGGGCAGGGGAGCCGTGCGCGCCCTGGAGCGGTTGGCCGAGGACGCGGGGGACGCGGATCTCGAGTTGATTGAGGCGGCGGTCGACGAAGTCGAAACGCTGCTCGAGCCCTTCGAACAGCCAACATGACGGTCGCATCGGCGAGTGCGAAAGCCGCCGGTGACCTGACCCGCGATCCGTCTGCATGGGATGCGGCGGTGCTCGCCAATGGCGGGCATCTGCTGCAGTCGTGGTGTTGGGGCGCGTTCAAGGAACGGTTTGGCTGGCAGGTAGCGCGCTTCGCCACGGAGGGCGAAACCGGGACGGCGCTTGCCCAGGTTCTGTTTCGGGGCAAAGCCGGAGTGACGATGGGCTACATCCCGCGCGGTCCAGTGTTGTCCGGGCACGATGCGGACGCGATGGTTAACTTGTGGGCTGCCATCGACGAGTGGGCGCGGCGACGGCGAACGTTGGCGATTATCGTCGAGCCGGACCGCGAACTACCCGAAGCGACGGGGCGCGGTGTCCTGCTGATTCCCGGGCCGGAGCCGATCCAGCCGTCGCGTTCGGTGAAAACGGCACTCAGCGATGACGACGGGCTCATGGCGCAGATGCACGCCAAGACCCGCTACAACGTGCGCATGGCCAAGCGGCGTGAGGTGGTCTGCCGGATCGCGGAGCATACTGACGAATCGGTCGATGTGTTCTACGGCCTGCTCCAGGACACCGCTTCGCGGAACGCGTTCTCGGTCCACGAGACGGACTACTACCGCGAGTTCCTGCGCCAATTCGGCCGGGACGCCCTCTTGATGTTCGCCGAGATCGAAGGACGCGTCGTGGCCGGCGTGATTGCGGCGGTGTTCGGGGAGGAAGCGATCTACATGTATGGCGCTTCTTCGACGAAAGACCGCGCCCACGGGGCCGGTTTTCTTCTCCAGTACGAAGCGATGCGGTGGGCGCGTGACCGTGGCGCCCGCCGCTACGATATGTGGGGGATCCCCGAATACGATCCGGAATCGACGGTCGGTGAGAGCGGAGATCGCCTGGCCAGTTCGCACGGTGGCGACTGGCGGGGTATCTACGAATTCAAAACCCGCTTCGGCGGAGAAATCGTGCGCTATCCGCGGCCTGTTGAGCGCCAATACCATCCACTTCTGGCATCGCTCGCTCGGCGCTTTTACAGTCCAGGCGGTTCCGGGTGACGGCGCGCGGCGTCACCGTGGAATCGCTGGTGGAGGCGATTCCCGACTCACGAATGGTTGGGCCGGGCGGGATGCGGGTTTCTGGTGTTGCGCATGACTCGCGCCTGATCCAGCCAGGGAATCTTTTCGCCGCGCTGCGTGGCGGCGATTTCGACGGTCATGCATTTGTAGAGGAGGCCGCTCAACGCGGTGCCGCCGCGCTCCTCGTGGAAACCCCGGTCGCATCGCCGTTGCCGCAAATCCTGACCGCTGATAGCCGGGCCGCACTGGCGATAGCTGCGGCAGAGATCTTCGGACGTCCGTCCGAAGCTATCGGCGTCATCGGTGTTACCGGCACGGATGGCAAGACGACGACCGCCCATCTCGTCGATCACATCCTCTGGGAGAGTGGCCTGCGAACCGGCATGGTCGGGACGGTGGCTATCCGCATCGGCGGCTCGCGAGGAACACCACGCGTCGCGCCAGACGACGCCCGAGTCGAGTGACATCCAGCGGTATCTGCGTCAGATGGTCGACGCCGGGGCAACCTGGGCGGTGTTGGAAGCAACGTCGCATGGGCTGGCGATGCACCGGCTGAATGAAGTCCGCTTTCGCATCGGCGCGGTGACGAACGTAACTCACGAGCACCTCGATTTCCACGGTACCCGCGAGGCATACCTGCGCGCCAAAGCGATGCTGTTCGAGCGCGTCGGCGCCGAGGGCGGTACGGCGGTGGTCAATGTCGACGATCCCGGGGCACGGGAGATGGTGCCGTTCGCGGCCGGCGCGACCATCGTGTCGTACAGTCCGTCCGGACAGGATGCCGACTTGCGGGCGCTGGATGTTCGGTGCGGGGCAACCGGGAGCAGCTTCGATCTCGATGCTGGCGCCTCTGGGCGAGTCGCCGTCGAACTGCCGCATATCGGCGAGTTCAACGTCGCCAATGCCGTCTGTGCGGCGGGGATTGCCCTCGCCGCTGGTATCGGTCTGCAGCGAATCGCCCGGGCCATGGCGGTCGCCCCCTCAGTTCCGGGGCGCATGGCGCCGATCATATTGGGGCAACCATTCAGCGTGATCGTGGACTACGCGCACACCCCGGACGCGCTGGCGAAGGTCTTGCGGTTGCTGCGGAGTCTTCATCCCAAGGGGCGATTGATCGCCGTGTTCGGCAGCGCGGGTGAGCGGGACGTTCTGAAGCGGCCGGTTCAGGGGCGTGTCGCGGCCGAGCTTGCTGACGTGAGCGTCATCACCAGCGAGGATCCTCGATTCGAGGATGCGGACGAAATCATCGCCCAGATCGCGGCGGGGGCCGAGGCGGCCGGGGCCGTGGCTGGGGAGACGCTCCACTGCGAGACGGATCGGCGCGAGGCGATCCGTCTGGCCGTCAGTCTCGCGCGACATGGAGACTGCGTACTCCTGGCGGGCAAGGGCCACGAGGCGAGCATCATCTGGGGCCGGGAAAAAGTTCCCTGGGATGAAGCGGCCGTCGCTCGAGAACTGCTCGCCGAGGCAGGGTACGCGCCGTTACGGGGCTGAATCGTTTTCCTTGCCGGTGGCCTCGTCGCCCGACTCCCACAACGCGACGCGCTGACACGCTTCCACCTTGAGACCGAGGTCATCGAGTTGGTCGAGTCCGACCGCATCGGGGGCCTTGAACATCACGTCGAGACCGCGCTGGCTCTTTGGGAAGGCAATGACTTCGCGGATGTTCTCCTCGTCGGCGAGGAGCATGGCGTAGCGGTCGATCCCCATGGCGATACCGCCGTGCGGCGGTGCGCCGTAGTCCAGAGCGTCGAGCAACGCGCCGAAGCGGATGGCGGTGTCCTCGGCGGTGTAGCCCATCAGTTCGAAGAGCCGGGCTTGGTCGCGGCGGCGATGATTGCGGACGCTGCCGCCGCCCAGCTCATTGCCGTTGCCGACGAGGTCGTATTGCTTGGCCCGGACCCGGCCGGGGTCGCTTTCCAGGAGATGCGCATCGGCTTCGAGGAAGCCAGAGAACGGGTTGTGCGTCGCTTCCCAGCGCTGCTCTTCAGCGTTCCATTCCAGGAGGGGAAACTCGTAGACCCAGCAGAAGGCCATCTCGTCCGGATCGGCCAGACCGAGGCGTTGCCCGAGCTCGTCACGGAGCGTGGAAAGGGCTTTGGCGACGACCTGCGGGGTGTCCGCAACGGCAACGACGAGGTCGCCCGGCCTGGCTCCGATTCCGGAGGTGATGGCCGCGAGCTCTGGTTCGCTGAGGAATTTCGCCACCGGTGAGCGGATCTCTTCGGTACCCATAGCGAATGTGGCCAGTCCACGCGCTCCGGCTCGTTTGGCGATGTCGATGAGCTCGTCGATCTCACGACGGCTGTACGCGGCACAACCCGGTAGCGACGATTGCCTTGACCTGACCTCCCGCGGCGAGCGTCTGGGCAAACGCCTGAAAGCCCGTCTCGCGCAGAGCATCGGAGACATCCTTGAGCTCGAGTCCGAAGCGCAGATCCGGGCGGTCATTGCCGAATCGGGCCATCGACTCCTGGTAGGTGAGCCGAGGGAACGGTTTCTCGCGGATGCGCTTGCCCGAGAACCGCTCGGTCAACTCGACGTAGAGGTGCTCGATGAGGTCCATCACGTCGTCTTCGTCGACGAACGTCATTTCGATGTCGAGCTGGGTGAACTCCGGCTGGCGGTCGGCGCGTTGAGCCTCGTCACGAAAGCAACGCGCGATCTGGAAGTAGCGATCCAACCCGGCCACCATCAGGAGTTGCTTCATCTGCTGCGGAGACTGGGGGAGCGCGTAGAAGTTGCCCGGAAAACCGCTGCTTGGGACGAGAAAATCGCGGGCTCCCTCCGGCGTGCTCTTGATGAGGGTCGGGGTTTCGACCTCGATGAATCCGCGATCCGAGAGGTACTCCCGCATGGCGCGAACGAGGGCGTGGCGCAGCACCATGTTGGCCTGCATGCGCGAGCGGCGCAAATCGAGGTAGCGATACTGGAGTCTCACGCTCTCGTCGATGTTGGCCGTCTGGGTGATCTCGAATGGCGGCGGCTTGGCCACGTTGAGGATCGCGATGGAGTGACCCTCGACTTCGATCTCACCAGTGCCGAGGTTCGGGTTCTGGGTGCCTTCCGGGCGCTGCCGGACGACGCCGCGGATTTCGAGCACATATTCGCTGCGCACGCCGCTGGCGGCCTCGTGGGCCTCGGCGATGACTTCGGGGTTGAACACGACCTGGGTCATGCCGAACCGATCGCGGAGATCGATGAAGATGAGCCCGCCGAGATCCCGGCGGCGGTTGACCCAGCCGCGCAAGGTGACGTCTGCACCGGCGTCGTTGAGGCGGAGCGATCCGCAAGTCAGCCGGCCAGTTACCGACGGATCTACGTCGTACGGGATCGTCACGCCTGCTGTTCCCTCCGGTCGGCTGCCGCGCCAGCGGCGGCGAGCGATGCGTCTCTCTGCTGGTTGCCGTCAATGGATGAGCGAAGCGCGGTATCCAGGGCGCGCTCGGGATCGATTCCTCGCTTGAGGAGAGCGGCAATGGCCGCCAATGCCGCGTCTCCCTCGGTCGCGTGCTCGGGTGAACGAAGGGTCGTTCGCGGCGAGAGCGTTTCGATGATCTTGCGGGTGATCGGCATCGAGCGCGGGAGGCGATCTATCGGGTCATCGCTACGAGCCGCGGTCCCTTTCGCCTCACGCTCTGCGGCCTTGACGCCGTCCCATGTGGCGATAACGGCGTCCGGAGACTCGGCGACGACATCTCCGAAGACGTGCGGGTGGCGGCGGATCAGTTTGCGGGTGATGCCTTCGTAGACATCCTCAATGCCGAAAATCGCCTTCCTCCTCGGCGATCTGGGCGTGCATGGCCACGAGAAGGAGCAGATCGCCGAGTTCTTCGGAAATATCGGCGCCGTGTCCAGAGTCGATAGCATCGGCGACCTCGTACGCCTCCTCCAGGACCGCGTCTCGCAGCGATGCGTGGTTCTGCTCGCGATCCCAGGGACATCCATCCGGTCTGCGAAGCCGGGCCACGACGCGGGTCAACGCGTCCGGCGAGCGAACGGCTTCGAGCGGGGGAATCGGAGCCACCCACACGCTGGTGAGGTGGTCGACCTGCTGGCGGTCGAGTGCATGCAAGTCGACGGTCTCGTGATGCTCGGCCGATGGCACTCCGGCGCCGCGCACAACCGTGACGGGGTGCTCGTCCGGATAGACCCGGGCAAGCGCTATCTTGACCGCGGCGGCCAGGTCGTGGTTGTAGACCTGCCCCACCAGCAGCGGACGCGCCGGGTCGATCCCGAGCGTGCCCGCGGCGAATGGATCCCGATCGACCGTAGTCGCTAGATGTTCGGCATCGGCAATTTGAAGTCCGCCACCGAGAGGATCGATGCGAAGCGTGCTGGCGGCAGCGTCGATGAAACTCACGGCATCCAGGACGGTGACTGGCACGCCCGATGCGAGAGCCGCGGTCTCGATCAGAGGGACGGTTCGTTCCCCGAATCGGGGATGACCGGGAACCGCGAAAACGACTTTGCCGCCGAGTTGAGCGGCCGCAAGAACCCGGGCGGCGATCCGCTCGTAGAGCCGGTCAAAGTCCTCGGCTCGCTCGTACAAGTCGTCGCAGTCAGTGACACGCGGGTCGGTCTCGAGATCGTTCAGACCCGGGTGAATGCGCGTGCGCAGGATGATGCGGTCGGCGCGGTCGAGAGCGCGCTGCGCACCTATCGTGCGTGCGTCCGGATCGCCGGGGCCGAGACCGACGATGACGATGCCTGAGCCCGCGGTGGTCATGCCTTGGTCGCCACCTTGTCGCCGCCGAGGCTGAGCACCGCCAGGAATGCCTCCTGCGGAATCTCGACGTTGCCGACCAGCTTCATGCGGGCCTTGCCCTCTTTCTGCTTCTCCAGCAGTTTGCGCTTGCGGGTGACGTCGCCGCCGTAGCACTTGGAGAGGACGTTCTTGCGCATGGCGCGGATCGTCTCGCGCGCGATGATGCGGCTGCCGATGGAGGCCTGCACCGGGACATCGAACATCTGGCGGGGGATCAGCCCGCGCAGGTTCTCGACCAGCTCACGGCCGCGCGAGTAGGCATCGTCGCGGTGCGTGATCAGGGAGAGGGCATCGACCGGCTGCCCGTTGACCAGGACGTCGAGTTTCACCAGGTCGGACGGGCGCATGTCCTTGAACGCGTAGTCGAGTGAGGCGTAACCCTGGGTGCGGCTCTTGAGTTGGTCGTAGAAGTCGACGATCAGCTCGGCGAGCGGCATCTCGAAAGTCAATTGCACGCGCTCGGGGTCGAGGTAGACCAGCTCCTTGTAGTCGCCCCGCCGGCCGGTGACGAGCTCCATGATGGCCCCGATGTAGCGGGACGGCGCGATGATGGAGATGTCGAGCCAGGGCTCGCGGACCTCTTCGCTGTCGCCGGGGGAGGGCATGTCAGAAGGGTTGTCGATGCGAACCGTGTCTCCGCCGCGCAGGAGAACCTCGTACTCGACGCTGGGCGCGGTGGCCAGAAGCTGGATGCCGTACTCGCGCTCCAGCCGCTCCTGGATGATCTCCATGTGCAGGAGTCCGAGGAAACCGCAGCGGAAACCGAAGCCCAATGCGTCCGACGACTCCGGCTCCCAGGTCAGGGCCCCGTCGTTCAGGCGAAGCCGTTCCAGCGCGTCCCGGAGCATCGGGTAGTCCTCGCTCTCGACCGGGTAGAAACCGGCGAAGACCATCGGTTTGGCGGGTCGATAACCGGCGAGGGACTCGGTTGCCGGGTTGGCGGCCAGGGTAACGGTGTCGCCGACTTGCACGTCCTGTACGATCTTGAGCCCGGTGGCGATGTAGCCGACTTCTCCGGTGGTCAGATTTCGCGTCGCATGCAGGTCGGGGTCGAAATACCCGACCTCCAGCAGCTCGGCCTCCTTGCCGTTGGCCATGAGCCTGACACGGTCCCCGAAGGCGAGCGCGCCGTCGACAATCTTGACGTAGGCGATCACACCCTTGTACTGGTCGTAGTGGGAGTCGAAGATGAGCGCCCGCGCCGGGGCGTGCGGATTGCCGCCGGGCGGGGGCACATGCCGCACGATCGCTTCGAGGATATCCGGCACACCCAGACCCGTCTTGGCGGAGGCCTGGATGATCTCTTCGTCGAGAAGCCCGATGAGCTGCCCGACCTCCGCGGCGACCTTCCCGGGGTCCGCGCTGGGCAGGTCGATCTTGTTGATCACCGCGACGAGCGCCAAATCCTGCTCGAGGGCAAGGTAGACGTTGGCCATCGTCTGCGCTTCGATGCCCTGGGCCGCGTCGACGACGAGGAGCGCGCCTTCGCACGCGGCGAGGCTGCGGCTCACCTCGTACGAGAAATCGACGTGGCCCGGCGTGTCGATCAGGTTGAGCTGGTACGTCTCGCCGTCGTGCGCCGTGTAGCTCATGCGGACGGCGCGCGCTTTGATGGTGATGCCCTTTTCCCGCTCGAGGTCCATCGAGTCGAGGACCTGGGCCTTCATCTCACGCTGCGAGACGGTGTGCGTTTGTTCCAGCAGCCGATCGGCGAGGGTCGATTTCCCGTGGTCGATGTGGGCGATGATCGAAAAGTTGCGGATCTTCGCGGCGCCCGATGAATTGCCGTCGCTCATGCGTTCGTTTCGTCCCAGCCTCTCAAATCAGTCGGCGAGTATAGCCGACGGCGATGTGGGCGATTTCGCGGGCAGAATCAGTGTTGATTGGTCCCGGTATCAATGCCCCGCGTGGGCTTTCGGCCGCATTCGAGCCGGAAGGCGTCGAGTCGCCAAGGCGAGCGTGTCGGACAATTCCGGGATGCGCAGGATCCACGCGCAGCCCGCGTAGACCAGTCCGACAACGGCCAACGCCATGAGGAAAACGACGATCTGAATGATTCTGGGTCCGTTGCCTGGCACAGTGGCTTCCGTGAGGGGCCCGGCCATCGCCAGTGCAACCCCGGCGGTGACCAGCGTGGCCAGGAGGACGCGCCAGATCCAGCCGCGAAGCCCTGACGGGTCGCCGCCGATGCGCCGGTGAAGCACCGCGGCCAGGATCGCTGCCTCGACCGTGGTGCTCGCGCTCAGCGCGAGCGCCAACCCCAGGTAGCCCAGGCGGTCGAGGAGGGCCAGACCGAGCCCGATATTGAGGGCAATGATGATGATCCCGGCCGTCACCGGGGTGCGGGTGTCGTGCATGGCATAGAAGGCGCGGGTGAGCACCTCGACGAGCGCGTAACTGACGAGCCCGGCGGCGAGGAACGCCAGCGGCGCGGCGACCAATTCCGTCGATTCGGCCGAGAATGCGCCGGTCTGAAACAGCGTCTGCACGATGGGAACGCGGAACGCGAACAAGACGACGGACGCGGGAAGACTCAGGAAGAGCAACGGTCGGACGGCACTGCTCAGCGTGGAGCGAAAGGCGTCGATCTCCCCACCCTGCCAGAGGCGAGAAAGGGTGGGCAGGATGACGGTGGAAATCGACAACGCCAGCACACCGTGCGGTAGCATCATGAGCTGCCAGGCATAGTTCAGCGCGGAGACGTTCTGCTCTCCCGTTCGCCAGGCGAGGTTCGTGACGGCGATGAAGTTGATCTGAAACGCCGCTTGCCCAATGAGTCGCGGGGCCAGTAGCCGCCCGACCTCAGAGACGCCCGGCGCCCTGGGATCGAAGGCGAACGAGTACGTCATCCCGGAACGGATCACTCCGGGTGCCTGCAGGAGCAGGAACCCGACCGCGCCGACCACGACGCCAATGGCCACCCCGCGCACGCCGATGCGGGGGCCGAGCAGGACCGCGCCCAGGATGGTGGCGGCGTTGTAGACGATGGGCGCCAGCGCCGGGAGGGTGAACAGGTCTTGACCCTCAAGAATGCCTTTGGCCGCGATGCCGAATCCGAGAAAGACCGGTGACAGGAGCAGGATGCGCATGAGCTCGGTCGTCAACGCCTGGGCCTGCGGACTGGCGTCCGGGGCCACGATCAGGCGTACGAGTTCCGGCGCTGCCAGCCAGGTGATCGTCGAGAGGAGGATGACGCTTACCCCGGAGATGTTGAGCACGACTGAGGCGAGTCGCCAAGCCGCAACGTCGTCGCCATTGCCGAGGAACCCGGAAAAGACCGGGATGAACGCCGAACCGAACGCTCCCGCCATGATGACGAGGAAGAGGAGGTCGGGGATGCGAAAGGCGGAAACGTAGGCGCTCAATTCTTCGGAAGTGCCGAATTGCCGAGCGAGGACGATTTCCCGCGCCAGCCCGAGGACGCGGCTGAAGACGAATGCACCGGCCACGATGCCCGCCGACCGAGCCAAAGACGCTCTCTTTCGCCTTGTTCCCCAGTCGCGTTCGCTGACCGGAGCGCCCTGACGAGGCCAACTCGACCAGGAAGGCGGCGCATCGCGGACGCCTGGAAGCGCGTGGCCCGATTCAGCGGGCGATGGTTCGGACGAGTGCATCTTGAGGGAATTGTCGTAATTTGGTACGATTCACTGCCCGTCGCGAAGGCTTCGGGTCAATTATGTTGTCGCACCGCGGAGGACCGTTCACCTTGGCTAACTCTAAATCGGCAAAGAAGCGGATTCGCGTCGCCGAGCGGCGCCGCGACCGAAACAAGCCACTGCGCACCGAGGCGCGCACGTTCGTGAAGAAGGCCGAAGTCGCCATTGCGTCCGGTGATGCCGGCGTGGCCGAAGCGGCTACCTTGCAGGCAGTGAGCGTGCTGGACCGCGTCGCGGACAAGGGCGTGATCCACAAGAACAACGCGGCCCGGCGCAAGTCCCGATTGATGGCGAAGTACCACGCGATGGTGGCCGCGAGCGCGTAGAGCACAGCTCCCTCGAGAAACTGATGGCCGCTCATCGCGAGCGGCCAGTTTCGCGCGCGGAAGCCGGCGCGGACAGCACCAGAAGCAGGTGTTGCAGCGCCTCTTCTGGCCGTCGGATGCGTCCGGTCTTGAGATGGCGGTCGATCCTTGCGCCACCCGTTAGCGATGCATCGACAGAAAGCCGACGGCGTTGCGCCGAACTCATGACTGCCGACATCCGTGCCGGCGTGATCGAACCAAGATCGCGCGAGACCGAATTGGCATCCCGGCCACCTGCTTCGGTGGCAACGGCCGCCAACTCGACCTGACCGAGCATCTGGGCCAGGAGCATGGCCGGTTCCTCGCCGGCATTTGTAAGGCGCTCCAGTTCGCCAATAGCCGCTCGAAGTTCTCCGCTGATTGCCGCATCAAGGAAGCGGAAAACACGCTGATCCGGACCGCCGGGGACGAGCGCGAGGACGAGGTCCCGAGTTATGGCATCCGGGTGCGCGGCGAGGGATAGTTTTTCGATCTCCTGGGACAATAGCGCCAGATCGGGAGGACGATCGTACCGGGGATTGGCGGGTTTGCGGTCCCAGGTCTGGGGGAAGAGCGTTTCGGCGAGGAACTGGGCCGTGCGGCGATCGATGCGGCCTCCGGCACGCTGCGTCGCGCCTTCGATCCAGGCCAGCAGTGCCGACCCTCGTGGTGGTTCACCGGCGACGATGGTCACCGGTGGCGCGGCAGACTTGATGGCGGCGGGCGGGGCATCCATCTCCGGTTCGAAGAGGATCAGGCAGTTCTGGTCCGGAACCGCTGAAAGCAGCGCCTCGACCTCAGCGTTCGCTCCAGATGACCGTCCCCGGGGCGCTGCGCCGGTCATTGTGCCTTTGGCCTCTCGGGACGTGCGGCTCACCAGGTTGGAGACAATCACGACTCGGGGAGTATCGAAAAAAGACGCCGCGCCGATCGCGCTGATGAGCTGGTCAGTGCCGGATTCACGGGCATCGATCCAGATCGTGTTTAGGCCGTCAGGATCGATTTGGGTGCTGAATTCGAGGGCCGCTTCGCGCGCCAATAACCGATCTGGCCCGTGGATGAACGCGATCAATGCATCGTTGCCCTGTTCATAGTCACGCCCGCGAGCGTGGCGCTGAGAGTTGGGTTGGCCTCACCCGCCTGTGCCGTGAGCATCGGAGCCTTGAACCTGCTCTCGCAGGTGGGCGCCACGCATCCGGAACGCAGTGGCCCCGGTGCGCGGCTCCCGACGCTCTCTCTGTTGGCTCAAGACAGCGAAGGCAACACGAACACCGCAGGATCGGCCACGGCGAGGGTATCACCCGGCCAGCTTGAGAACAAGCCGCATGTACGTACACCACGGCATTGACTGTGACTGTCGGCCGGGTGATGCGCGGAAGGTGCCGATTGGGCGCTGCGACGATTGGCGTCGTACGATGGGGCAGCGTGATCGAGGGAGTTCATGAAGGTTCACAACGCAAACGCGGATCTCCAGCAGCGAATCGTGGTCACCGGGATCGGCGCGGTCTCGCCACTTGGACATGACCTCTGCTCGTCGTGGGCCGCGATTGTCGCCGGTACGTCCGGGATCGCTCGCATCACTCGATTCGACCCGACCGGGTTCGAGACGACCTTCGCCGGCGAGGTGAAGGATTTCGATGCCGCCGCGCGGATGGGAAGAAAAGATGCGCGCCGAACGGATCGGTTCACCCACTATGCGGTTTCGGCGGCTATCGAGGCGCTCGAGCAGGCAGGCCTTGTCATTGGCCAGGACAACGCGGAGCGTGTTGGAGTGCTGATGGGTTCCGGCATGGGCGGCGCGGAGACGCTGGATGCCGGAATGGAGACGGTCCTGACCCGAGGACCAGGGCGGCTGAGCCCGTTTTTCATGCCGATGTTCCTGGCCAACATGGCGTCCGGGACGGTCGCCATCGTCACCGGGGCCAAAGGGCCGAATTTTTCGCCGGTTTCCGCGTGCGCCAGCTCGGCGCACGCCGTTGGGGAGGCCGCAGAGATCATCCGCCGCGGCGAAGCCGACGTCATGATCGCGGGAGGCAGCGAAGCGCCACTGGCCCGAATGGTCGTCGCCGGGTTCAACGCCATGGATGCGCTTTCCACCCGGAATGATGACCCGGCCGGGGCGAGTCGGCCATTCGACGCCGGGCGCGATGGGTTTGTGCTGGGGGAGGGCGGGGCGGCGCTGATTCTGGAGAGTGCGGCCCACGCGGCGGCCCGTGGGGCACCGGTGCTGGCGGAACTGAGTGGATACGGGGCGACGGATGACGCCAACCACATGGTGCAGCCGGCTCCAGGCGGGAGCGGCGCGGCCCGGGCGATGACCCTGGCCATGGACCGCGCCGGTCTCACGCCCCGCGACATCGGGTACATCAATGCGCACGGAACCTCGACACCGCTAAACGAAAAATTCGAAACGCAAGCGATCAAGGCAGCATTCGGCGATGACGCATACGCGGTTCCGATCAGTTCGACGAAGTCCATGACCGGTCACTTGCTCGGGGCGGCCGGGGCTTTGGAGGCCGCCGTCGCGATCGAGGCGATGAACGAAGGCGTGCTACCTCCGACCATCAACCAGACTGACCCGGACCCGGATTGCGACCTGGACTACGTGCCGAACCAGGCCCGGCGCGCCGAGCTGAAGCACGTCATGTCAAACTCCATGGGGTTCGGCGGGCACAATGTTTCGCTGGTTTTCTCGAAGCCAAAGGCGTAAGCTGCCCAGTTCCTGCCCGAGTGCCCAACTACGGCCCGAGTCATGCCGACGCAGGACGCGCCTCGGCGCACGGAGCGCCTCCGGCCGCCGGGAACGAGATTCCTCGGACCTCCGAATTACGCGCCTTGCTGGGGGTGCTCGCTGGTATGCAGCGTCTGGCTACTCGAGATACCCACGCAGCTTGCGGCTATAACTGGGATGGCGCAACTTGCGCAGCGCCTTGGATTCGATCTGCCGAATGCGCTCGCGGGTGATGCCGAAGTAGCGTCCGACTTCCTCAAGGGTACGGAATCGGCCATCGTTGAGTCCGAAGCGCAACTCGATGATGAGCCGCTCGCGCTCGGTCAGCTTGCTCAGAGCGTCGGTAATCTGCGACTTCAGGAGTTCCTGGGAGGCGAGCTCCAGGGGATGGGGCATCGAGTCGTCTTCGATGAAATCGCCGAGGAAGGCGTCGCCGTCCTGCCCGACAGGCGCTTCGAGCGAGATTGGGTGGCGCGAGACATCGAGAACCTGACGCACCTTGTCGTCGGAGACATCCATCATGCGCGCGATCTCTTCGCGCGTTGGCTCGCGCTCCAGGATCTGCTGCAAGCGGTGCCCCGTCTTCTTGACCCGGTTGATCGTCTCACCGACGTGGACGGGGAGGCGGATAGTGCGGCTCTGGTCGGAGATTGCCCGTGTAATGGCCTGGCGAATCCACCAGGTGGCATAGGTGGAAAACTTGAAGCCGCGCTTGTAGTCGAATTTGTCGGTGGCCTTCATGAGTCCGATGTTGCCTTCCTGGATCAGGTCGAGGAAGGAGAGGCCGCGGCCGACGTACTTCTTGGCGACGGAGACGACGAGACGCAGATTGGCGCGGATGAGGTGCGCGCGTGCCAATTCGCCGTCGAGCTTGTCGGCGTCGAGCGCCGCGCGAAGCTCGGGTGTCAGCGCCGGATCCTGCAATTGCTCCTCGGCGAGCTTGCCACGCTCCATGCGCTTGGCCAGCCACACTTCTTCCTGCATGGTGAGCAGGTCGGTGTCGCCGATTTCCTGAAGGTAGAGCCGCACGGAGTCGCCGACGCCCGAAGCGAGGTCTTCCGCGCTTGCGGCCCGCTCCGCGGCGCGCTCGGCGACCGCATCGCGGGGACGTGCCAGTGGCTTGAGCGGTGCCTGATCGACGACCTCGATCCCCTCGGCGACCAGCGACGAGTAGAACTCCTCGAGGACATCGAGATGCTCTTCCGCGTTCGGGAACGCGGCGACGACGTCGTCCGAAAGCAAGTACCCCTGGTCTCGGCCCTTGTCGATCAGGTTGGTCACCATCGCCTCTGTCACCATTTCTTCCAGCAGACGACGCGCGGCCTGGAAATGACGAACTGGGGCGTGGGCTCGGCGTGGACGGCAAACAAAAACCCACCGCCAGAAAGCGGAGGGCTATGGGCTAGTCGCTCATGGGTGGATACCGACCAGTGCGGGCTGGCATTGTCCGCTCACTGCGCGCCGACCGCGCGGTATGGGTGCTGCTGACCTTTTGTATGTCCTGAGTCTAGCGGAGCTTTGCCCATATTTCAAGCGGCAATGATCCGGATTGGGAACGAATCACGAGCATTGGACGGACTATACTGGTCCGCTGCAAGGAGCGGTGCGTACCCCGGCGGAGGAGCGGCGTCATGTCAGGGCATTCCAAATGGTCAACCATCAAGCGGCAAAAGGGCGCCGCCGACGCAAAGCGGGGGCAGCTCTTCACCAAGCTGGCGCGCGAGATTTCCATCGCGGCCCGCGAAGGGCTGCCCGATCCCGAGTCCAACAACCGTCTCCGTCTGGCGGTTGACCGCGCTAAAGCCAACAACATGCCGAAAGAGAACATCGAGCGCGCGATCCAGCGTGCCTCGGGCGCCGGGTCCGGCGACCAGTTCGAAGAGATCTTCTACGAAGGTTACGGGCCAGGCGGCGCAGCGCTGATGATCCAGGTGCAGACCGACAATCGGAATCGCACGGTTGGCGAGGTCCGAGCCGCGCTCACCCGAGCCGGAGGGACGCTCGGCGAGAACGGCAGCGTCGGCTGGATGTTCGATCAGATGGGGGTGATCGAGATTCCGACCGCTTCGCTGGATCCGGATGAGGTCGCCCTGGTGGCCATCGATGCCGGCGCCAGTGACGTCGAACCGGAAGACGACACGGTGTTCGTGTACACCGATCCGACTGAGTTGCACCGCACCCGGGAAGCACTCGCCTCGGCGGGATTCGCGGTCGACGGCGCCCAGTTGACGATGCGGCCGAAGACGCTTGTGGCGCCGGAACCTGACGTTGCTGTCAAGGTGATCCGGCTGGTCGAAAAACTGGAAGACCTCGACGACGTGCAGGAAGTGTTTACAAACCTCGACGTTAGTGACGAAGTTCTGGCCACCGCAATGTAGCCAACGCCCCGGAGGCGCCGAACGATGATTGCCATCGGGTTCGATCCCGGCACGGCGCGTCTCGGGTACGGGGTTATCGAGAGCGAACCCGATCCACGGCCGATCGACTATGGCGTAATCGTGACCGATGCGGCGCTGCCCATGGCGGCGCGCCTGCTGGTGATCCACGAAGCAGTGACCGAGTTGATCGAAACACACCAGCCGAGTGCCGTCGCGGTGGAACTACTCTTTTTTGCCCGGAACGTGACCACCGCAATGACTGTTGGCCAGGCGAGAGGGGTGATCATTCTGGCCGCGGCGCAGCAAGGGATCGCCGTTGCCGAGTACTCGCCCTCGGAGGTCAAGCAGGCGGTGGTCGGGTACGGCAAGGCCGATAAGCACCAGATCCAGGAAATGGTGCGCATCATGCTCGGTCTGGACGATCTGCCGCGGCCAGACGACGCCGCCGACGCGCTCGCGGTGGCCATCTGCCATGTCCAGGTTGCCCCCTTCCGGTCCCGCGTTGGGGTCTGAGCCAGGACCTGGCTCTCCCGCGGCCAGACAACGCCAGCGCCTGGACGAGGCGTTGGTAGAGCGCGGTCTCGCCGAGAGTCGATCCCGCGCCAGGGCACTCATCATGGCTGGCGACGTCCTGGCGAATGGTGTGGTGGTGACGCGCGCCGGTTCCCGTGTCGACGGGGGCGATCTGCTCGCCCTCAAACGCCCGCCTCGGTTTGTCAGCCGGGGCGGGGAGAAGCTGGAGCACGCGCTCGCCACATTCGGCATTGATGTGGCGGGCAAGGTGGCCGCCGACTTCGGGGCGAGCACCGGCGGCTTCACGGACTGCCTGTTGCAGCGGGGAGCGTTGCGCGTGTACGCCATCGATGTTGGATATGGGCAGCTCGCGGAGCGGCTGCGCCTGGATCCGCGGGTGGTGGCTCATGGATCGTCAAAACGCGAGGAATCTGGAGGGACTCCCCGAATCGGTGGATGTCGTGAGCATCGACGTCTCGTTCATCGGGCTGCGGCTCGTCCTTCCGGCCGCGTTGCGGGTGTTGAGTGCTGGTGGCGACATCGTGGCGTTGGTGAAACCGCAATTCGAGGCGGGTCGAGGCGAGGTCGGCCGGGGTGGCGTGGTCCGCGATCCGGAAACGCATCGCCAGGTGCTGAACGGACTCTTTTCTTCCTCTGAGGAACTGGGACTCGGCGTGATGGGGCTTACCGCCTCCCCGCTGCGTGGACCGGCCGGGAACATCGAATTCCTCGCTCATCTCAAGCCGACCGCTCCCTCGCTCTCAGCGGGCGATGCGATCGCAAAGGCGCTGGAGGAGGCGCCCCAATAATGACCGAGCCGCACCGGGACTGGCCATTTGACGACCTGCGACGCGCGCTGCAACGCGTCCCGGATGACCATGAGGGGCCGCTCGACCGGAAGTCACGCGTGCGCGTTGACCCAAATCGGCGGCGCCGAACCGGTATTCCGGAGGTGGTGCATGCCGAGAGCAAACCCGCCGCCGACGTCGCCGAAGCGCTGCGGGGCCTTGCCGCGGCGAATGGCCGGGCGTTGGCCAGCCGCGTCCCCGCGGCATCCGTCGCCGAGATTCGATCCGCGCTTGAACCGGATTTCGTGCTCGAGGAGCACCCGCTGGCCCGCGCCCTCGTCGCGTCTCGTCCGGGGTGCCATAGACTGGTCCAGGGCGGGCGCGTCGGCGTACTCAGCGCGGGTTCCTCGGATGTCCCCGTGGCCACGGAAGCTGCGGTGATGGCCGAGGAGATGGGCGCGTGCGTCCTGACGGCGTGGGATGTCGGCGTTGCCGGGCTGCACCGGTTGGTCGAACCGCTGGAGTGGTTCGTTGCGGAAGACGTCGATGCAATCATCGTCGCGGCCGGGATGGATGGCGCGTTGCCGACGGTGGTGGCCGGACTGGTCGACGTCCCGGTGATCGGATTGCCGACCGCGGTCGGCTATGGACTCGGGGCTGGCGGTATCGGGGCGCTGACTACGATGCTGCAATCATGCGCACCCGGATTAGTCGTAGTAAATATTGACAACGGGATCGGCGCTGGGGCCACGGCGGCGCTGATCGCCAACCGGGCGGCGATGGGACGCCCCTCACTGGCCAGTTAGCGCGCCGACAAGAGCCGCAACTGCGCGATGTGGGCTCAGCTCCCTGCGCGCGACTCGGGCCACGGCATCCTGCATCGCTCCTGAGCCGTCCGGTTGGGATTCGAGGTGGATGTCCAACGCGGATCGCACACCGGTCAAGACCTCGGTCCTCGCGCGCCGCTCCCGCCTGACCGTGCGGACGGCAGTGTCGTCCAGCCATATGCTGTGCTCGTCGATCGCGGCGACGAGCTGGTCGACACCGGCGCCGGTGACGGCATCCGTCGCCACTACGGGAACGATGCGGTCATCCCTGGAATGGCCCAGGGCAATGGCGGCGCGGAGCAAGCGCAGCGCTTCGTCCTTTCCTGGCTGGTCTGCCTTGTTGACGACAACAACATCGCCCACCTCCATCAGGCCGGATTTGATGGCCTGCACGCCGTCGCCAAGACCTGGCGACTGCACCACGACGACCGTATCGGCGAGCGACGCGATGTCGGTTCCGTCCTGGCCGGTGCCGACGGTTTCGACGAGGACGAGTGGGAAGCCGGCGGCATCGAGTACGTGGACCAGGGCCGAAGTGGCCCAGGCGAGACCGCCCTGGCGGCCGCGGCTGGCCATACTGCGTACGTACACATCCGGGTCCGCGTGGCGGCCCATCATGCGGATACGGTCTCCAAGCACCGCGCCGCCGGTGAGGGGACTGGAAGGATCGACGGCGAGCACGGCGACCCGGCGACCTGAATCGCGGATGCGATCGACCAGTGAGGCGACCAGGGTGCTCTTGCCGACACCGGGCGGACCCGTGACCCCCACGACGTGCGCCTGTCCCGTGTCGCGATACAGGGTATCGAGAGCCTCCAGACCGCGCGGGTCGTTGTTCTCGACCAGCGTGACCAGTCGCGGCAACACGCGCGGGTCTCCACCGCGCAGCCGGCGCAGAACGTCCTCTCCAGTCACCATGACGGCGAGGGGGTCGGCGCGTGGCTCCGGATGAAGTCGATGATGGCCGTGAACTGCGTGCCGGGGCCAAAGACCTCGGCAACGCCGAGCGCCTTGATCGTCGGGATATCCGATTTCGGGATCGTCCCGCCGGCGACCACGAGCACGTCCTGCAATCCGCGACCGCGCAGCTCGTCCATGATGCGGGGAAAGAGCGACATATGCGCACCGGAGAGGATGCTGAGACCAATGACCTGCACGTCCTCCTGCAAGGCAGCGGAAGCGATCATCTCCGGCGTCTGGAACAACCCGGTGTAAACAACCTCGAATCCCGCGTCGCGCAACGCGCGCACCAGCACCTTGGCCCCGCGATCGTGCCCATCGAGACCGGGCTTGGCAATCAGGACCCGGATCGGGGGGCTGGCCTGCGATTCGGCGGGGTGCAACGGACTGTCTCCTGTGGCGAAGGGGCGAATGCCAGTGGCTAATACGCGAAGAAGCCGTGGCCCGTCTTGCGGCCGAGTCTGCCGGCGGCAACCATGCGGCGCAGGAGCGGCGCCGGGCGGTACTTGTCGTCGCCGAAGTCGCGATGCAGGGTCTCCATGATATCGAGGCAGATGTCGAGCCCGATGAGGTCGGCGAGGGCCAGCGGACCCATGGGGTGCGACATGCCAAGCTTCATTACGCTGTCGATGTCTTCCGCCGAGGAGACACCCTCCTCCAGGGTGAATACAGCTTCGTTGATCATCGGCAAGAGGATGCGATTGGCGACAAATCCCGGACCGTCGTTCACGACGATGGGCGTCTTGCCAATATATCTCGGCCAGATCCGTTGCCATGGTCACGGTCTCGTCGCTCGTCGCCAGGCCGCGTACGATTTCCACGAGTGGCAGCACGGGCACCGGATTGAAGAAGTGCATTCCCACCAGACATTCCGGTCTGCCTGAGGCTTGACCTAGAGCGGTGATGGCGATGGACGAGGTGTTGGAGGCAAAGTAGGTGTGCGGAGGCGCGATCCGCGCCAGTGTCTTGAACAGCTCAGTCTTGGCATCCAGCTTTTCGACGATGGCTTCGATCGCCAGGTCGCAGCTCGCGGCATCGTCAAGGGCGCCGGATCGTAACGCCTTCCGGGCTTCAGTAATAGCCTCGACTGAGCGACGACCGGATTGCAGCGCCCGGTCCCAGCGCCCGGAAATCGTCGCGAGACCACGTTCCAGGGCGCCAGGGGTCGGCGTCGGAAAGCACCGTTTCGATGCCGGCCTCGGCGAGCACCTGCGCGATTCCGCCGCCCATCGTGCCTGCGCCGACGACCAGAACCGTGTTGATGGGTGATGGCTCACTTGCCCCGGTCAACGCGCTCGTCTCCTGCATTGCCCACGTGCCGTGTCCACCAGGCGACGGCCCGATTGTACGCGCCAGCCGCTCCTGAGAGCTGCGCCGTTGAGGACGATGCAGCCTGCCGCGCCTCCTGGGAGCCAAGATCGCCAGAGTCGGCGGGAGGCGATGGCTCAATGCGACGGTTGCAGCGGTTCATCGCGTCGATGACTCCGTGGCGTTCCCAATCCAGCACGCAGTCCGCGGCGGCGGCCACGATTTCGGGGAGCATGCGCGCTTCTTCCGGGTTGAACCGGGATAGCACTTGCCGGGTGGCGTGGCCAGAGCCGCGGCCGACCCCGATCCTCAGTCGCGGAACATCCTGGGAGCCAAGCTCGGCGAAGATCGACTTCAATCCATTGTGCCCGCCCGACCCTCCCGCGGCGCGCATCCGCAGTGTCCCGAATGGCAAGTCGATTTCGTCAGCGACGACCATGACATCCTCGGCTGGCGTCTTGTACCAACGAACTGCTTCGCTTACCGATATGCCGCTCAGATTCATGTACGTCTGCGGCTTGACGAGGACGAGCTTCTCGCCGTGATCGAAGACTTCGGTCACCTCCGCCCGGAAGCGGGACCGCCTGTCGATGGCCGACAGGCGACGGGCCAATTCGTCGATGACCATGAAACCGAGATTGTGGCGCGTCGTGGCGTACTCGCGTCCGGGGTTTCCCAAGCCGACAATAACTTTCACCACCGATGCGCCTTTCGAGTTTGGTCCCACGCCTCAAATGCTATACTCCGGCCGCGATTTTGCCACGGCTGCCCGGTTGTGCGGCCTGGATGCAGACGACGTTCCCAGCGAGGGCACCCCTCCCATGTTCGGAATCGGTTACCAGGAGATGTTCGTCGTCCTGGTCGTGGCGCTCATCATCTTTGGCCCCAGTCGTCTGCCCGAATTGGCGGGCCAGGTCGGGCGCTGGGTTCGCGATTTCCGGCGCATGAGCGCCGATCTTACCGGTGAATTCGAGAAGACCTTCGCCGAGGTCGATGAAGTCAAGAAATCGTTCAAGCGCGAGATGCAATCGATCCAGGACGAGGTCGAGGGTGTCGGCAAGAGCGCGCGCGGTGACCTGAAGAAATCGAGCGCCAGGAGCACGGGCGCGGGCAAAAAGGCGACGGCGGGCGCGCTGAAGGCGGGCAGCACAGGGACGGACACGGGATCGACCAAGACGGCCGCAAGTACCGCGAGTAAGTCTGCTACCGGGGCACAGGCAGCAGGCAACGGCGCACGCCCGAAGATGCCGGCGCTCGAATCGAGAAAGCGTTCAGGTTCCGCGGTCGGCAACGGATTAGCAAGCGCTCACGACCTGCCGGTGGCGACGAAGGCGGACCCTCTGGTC
This sequence comes from uncultured Chloroflexia bacterium, assembly GCA_963762985.1. Lineage (GTDB taxonomy): Bacteria > Chloroflexota > Chloroflexia > Thermomicrobiales > UBA6265 > JACCXM01. The sequence continues at coordinate 282,132 of CAVXMK010000009.1, read as the reverse complement.
GACGTCTCGTTTTTCGACCTCGACGCCAGCCTCGTTGTTTCGAGCAATGGGTCGTCGGCCGCGGCGAACGTCGCGGGGAGTCCTGAATCGGACGATGCGTTGAGCCGCGTTCGCCGACGCCGGGCCACCGCCGCCTACGGACGCCGGCCATCCGCCTAGCACCACCCGCCAACGCAATGAGCACGGTTTCGTCGGCTGTCGGCGACATGAAGTCCGAGGAAGACTTGGTGGGCGGCGCCGATCGGGCTCCGACAGCCGACGAGCGCCAATCGACGGCCTTTTCGTTCGCGGTTCTTTCCAACGACGCGGGAACGCATGCCCGCCGCGGTATCGTGACGACGCGACGCGGAACGGTGCAGACGCCCGCATTCATGCCGGTCGGAACTCAGGCCACGGTCAAGACGCTGCTGCCCCGCGAGGTCCGCGCCACCGGTGCCGAGATCCTTCTGTGCAACACGTACCATCTCATGCTGCGACCGGGGCTGGAAACGCTCAAAGCCGCGGACGGATTGCACGCGTTCATGGGGTGGGATGCACCGATTCTGACCGATAGCGGCGGGTTTCAGATTTTCAGTCTGGCGGGCAATGCTCGCGTGCGCGAGTCCGGGGTCACCTTCCGGTCCCACATCGACGGTAGCCCGCACCATCTCGATCCGGAAACGGCCGTGGCGCTCCAACTTGGCTGGGGTTCCGACATCGTGATGGCGCTCGATCATCTGGTCGGTTTGCCCGCCGAGGACGCGGCGATCCAGGACGCGACGGATCGCACCCACCGTTGGCTCGATCGGTGCATCGCCGCATTCAACGAACTGGGTGGACGGCAACGCGCTGCGCTCTTCGGAATTTGCCAGGGTGGGATGAATCCCGCAATGCGGCGCGCGAGCGCCGAGGGGCTGGCCAGCAGCGACGTCGCGGGCTGCGCCATTGGTGGGCTGAGTGTCGGCGAGCCGAAACCGGTCATGGCCGCGATACTTGAGGTAGTGGCGCCGGTGCTGCCGCAGGACAAGCCCCGGTATCTGATGGGGGTCGGGTCACCGGAGGATTTGTGGATGGGGGTCGCGCGCGGGGTCGATATGTTCGACTGCGTCTTGCCGACGAGGTTGGCGCGCAATGGGGCGTTGTTCACGCCAGAGGGACGGGTCAATATCAAGCAGCGCCGATTGGCCGACGTTCACGAACCGATCGACCCGGAATGCGACTGCGAAGCCTGCGCTGGCTTCAGCGCGGCGTATCTGCACCATTTGTTCCGATCCAGGGAAATCCTGGGTCTTCGATTGGCCTCGGTTCACAACCTGCGGTTCCTGTTCCGGCAGATGGAGACTATCCGTTCGGCGCTCGAAAGTGGTCAGTTTTCGATTGCTCACGATCGGTTCATCGATCGCTATCGGCCGGTCGGCGCGCCAACGGTGAGTGAATAGGCGCGCCGGGAGTAGTCGCTTTTCGAAAGCAATCGGGCGTGCTTGAGTACAATCGGAGCCGGATATGGGAGGGGGATTGCGCCGCTATACGCCCGAGTTTGACGCCGAACGGGCGGGTTTGGTCTCGGTCGGGGTCGACATTATCGAGATCGCCCGAATTCAGCGCACACTGGACGATTTTGGCGAACGCTTTCTGCGCAAGGTCTATACGGAACGCGAGCGGAATCGCTACGGCTCGCGGGTCTCCGAGCTGGCCGCTCGATTCGCCGCTAAAGAAGCGACATCGAAAACGCTGGGGACCGGGATCCGCGGCATCCGCTGGCGGGAGATGGAAGTGCTTTCCAATCGGCGCGGAAAGCCGGTGCTGGTCCTGCACGGAGGCGCCGCCGACCGCGCTGCGGCGCTCGGGCTGGTGGCGTTCGACGTTTCACTAACCCACTCGCGCACGGATGCCATGGCGTTTGTCGTTGCATTGCGCGAAGCATCAGAATCACTGGAAGACGACATCGTCTGAGTTGAGAGGAAGCGCATTTGGCTCGTCAGGGTGGAACCAAAGGCAGCGAATCTTCGGAACCGCAACCAATTACGGAGGCTTGGGCGGCTTCAGTTCTGCCACGCCGGCAGCCGGGTGCGCACAAATGGGGTGTGGGCGGCGTCGTGGCCGTTGCCGGCTCACCGCAATTCGCGGGGGCGGCGGCGCTCTGCTGCGCTGGTGCCGGGCGCTCAGGCGCCGGCATCGTGGTAGCGGCCTTGCCCCGGTCCATCTCGGCCGTGATCGTTGCCCTGGTCCCCGAGGCAACGGTGGTCATCCTGCCAGAAGGGGACTCCCCTTCGGTTGCCGCGCGGGCTGCTGAAGCGATTGGTGAGCGACTCGAACGGGCGGGATCCATGGTGATCGGACCCGGCCTGGGCGACGACGAGGCGACCAGGAACTTGCTCTCGGCGCTCTTCGAATCGCCCCGGAATCGCGGCGGGATCGGTTTCGGCGTCCCTAGCCGACTGGGGGAGCCGAGCGTGGATCTGGGTACAGTCATATCGTCCGATCGTCCAGTTGTCGTCGATGCCGACGCGCTCAACTGGCTGGCGACCAGGGAAGGCTGGTGGGAGCACCTCCCTCCGGAGCACTTCGTTCTGACGCCTCATGCCGGGGAGATGGCCCGGCTCGTGAATCAAGAGAGCGCCGAGGTCTTGGAGAATGCCGTCGTCGTCGCGCGAGAGGCCGCCGGCCGATGGCATCAAACGGTGGTGCTGAAGGGGGATCCTACGCTCGTGGCGAGCCCAGACGGGTCAATCATGTCGGCCGCGACGCCGGCATCGCTGGCGACCGCCGGCAGCGGAGATGTCTTGAGCGGGTCGATTGCGGCGTTCCTCGCCCAAGGCTTGAGTGCCAGGGATGCGGCCGCTCTGGCTGTTTTTGCGGGGAGCCGCGCGGCTGAGCGTCTCGAAAAGCGGTTTGGCACCCTCGGCGTCGTCGCCGGGGATCTGCCCGCCGCCATCGCCGAAGAGCTTTGTGCGCTGGAACGGATTGGAGACTAATGTGTCCGCCGCCGAACTGACTGTGAAAGACGTCATGCGGCGCGAGGTGCCGCTTGCCGCGCCAGCGGCGACCGTCGCCGACCTGGCTCGGCTGATGGTGGATCACCGGGTGCCGGGCGTGCCGATCGTCGACGGTGGCGAGCTTGTCGGCATCGTGACCGAGGGCGATTTGATCCAGCGCGAGGCAAACGTCGATATCCCGGCGGTTGCCACGCTCTTTGACGCGATCCTGTTTGCGGATGCGGGAGAGGCGTTCGCCGACGAATTGCGGCACGTGGTGGCGACGACGGCGCGCGAGCTGATGTCGTCGCCGGTCATCAGCATCCGCGACATCGCCACCATCTCCGAGCTGGCGACGTTGATGATGCAACAGCGGGTCAACCCGGTCCCGGTGGTCGATGCGTCGCGACGCATCGTGGGGCTGGCCACGCGCACGGGATTGGTCGAGATGATCGCGCGGCTCGAGTCGGCCGTTTCCTCGCCTGAGTGATGACTCCAGGGAGCGTCGGGTGCGCCAATTGCGCTGACGTCACCGGGATTCGGGCCACTCGTGCCATCATCGACCTTGATGCCATTGCTGGAAACGTGCGAGCGCTGCGCGCGGCGCTGCCAGCGCCCACCAATCTCATGGCCGTCGTCAAGGCGGATGGTTACGGCCACGGCGCCCCCTGGGTCGCCAAGGCGGCCGTGGAGGCCGGGGCTTCGTTGCTTGGCGTGGCCACCGTCAGCGAGGGACAGATCCTTCGCGAGCACGGCCTCACGGTTCCGATCGTCCTGCTCGGTTCGATCGACCCATCTGAGGCGCGGGCCGCCTGCGCGGCCCGGTTGGAGATTACCGTCGCGGAGGAGGAGCTCCTTGGCGCGGTGCGGCGGGTCGCCGGCTCGTCACAGCACGCGCCGGTGTCGATTCACCTGAAGGTCGATACAGGGCTGAGGCGATATGGCGCGGCGCCCGAGCACGCAACGGCTTTGGCCTCCCAGATCGCGTCGGATGGCAGGCTGCGATTCGCCGGAATTTGCACGCACTTCGCGTCGTCGGACGAGCCGGGCGAGCCGTTCACGGTCGAGCAGGTGCGGCGGTTCGAGCAAACAGTCGCGGACATCAGGCGCGCGGGCATCGAGATCCCGCCTTTGCATGCGGCAAACAGCGCCGGGATTCTGATGGGCCACGGCGCGGCATTCGAGCTGGTTCGGGCAGGCATTGCACTCTACGGTGTTCGGCCCTCGGCGGATGTGTCACTGCTCCCCTCGATGCGGCCTGCCCTGCGCATCGAAAGCCGCGTGGCGCGGATCGTTCCCCTCCGCGCGGGAGACACGGTTGGCTACAACCGAACGTTTCAGGCCCCCGAGCCCATGACCGGCGCCCTGGTACCAATCGGTTACGCCGACGGCTATCGCCGTGCGCTTTCCGGAAATGGCTGGGTCGGCATCAATGGCCGACATTGCCGGGTGCTCGGTCGTGTGTCGATGGACCAGATCGTGGTCGAGGCGCCTTCCGAAGCGCCGGTAGCCGTTGGCGACACCGTTCACGTGCTTGATGGCGATCCCGAAAGCGGAGCGCCATCCGTCGACGACATCGCGGAACTCGCCGGGACGAACAGCTATGAAATCCTGGTTGGGATCGGACAGCGAGTTCCCCGCGTCTTTGTCAGGAGTGGGCAGGTCGTTGGGGTGCGAGCCGCGAACTCGACCAGCGTCATGAGTGAAACGAGATAGTCTCGGGGCGATTCATCCCTGGGCGGAAATCTCGGCGGCCACGCGCTTGAGGTTGTCGATGTCGCGGCGGACGACGAAGGTGCGGCCGCTCATGTCGTCGCGCACGTAGTTCAGCGTGCGGTCGTCCATCCAGCGGTAAATCGTCGGCCGCGTGACGCCGAGCTGCTGGGCGGCGTTGCCGATGCTGACCAACTCGGTTGGATCGTAGGCGCGGTACTTCGCCAGGGCCAGCATGCGGCCCAACTCGGTGTCCCAGAAGGTGCGGGGAACCATGTAGTCCTCGGCCGCGGCTGGCCAGAAGAGGACTTGCAACACTGAGTCGATTGCGGACAGGACGAGGTCCTTTTGCTCGCGAACCTGTCCGCGCGCCAGATCGGCGAGGCGCCGCAGGTCGCGACCGAGCGGTCCCTCGCGCAGTTCCTCGAGCGACAGCTCACGGAACGATTCCGGGTGCAATTGCGCGATGAGCCGGTGGTGCTGGCTATAGACGAGCTGAAGTGCGTCGTCGATCGCCGCCTGATAGTCCGGCAGCCCTGACTCCACGGGTTCTCCTTTCATCCGTGCGGCAAAACCGGCTCATCAGCGAAGGGTCCGCGAGTACGGTCAGAGTGTACGCTCAGTCCGACTGAGGGTCAACGGGTCGCTGTCCGTTCGCCGGAAAACGGTACCGTTGTCTGGTAAGACCAACCAGCGCCCTACGAAAGTGCGGTTGTCGTGACTATCAGGCAATACGGCGAATTCCGAGTTTTTCCGCTGAATCTTCGATTCGTCGCCATGGGCCGCGCGACGACGAGCGGTCGCGGTTGGCAAATTGACGTTCATGCGATCGTCAGACGGTTCCGAATGACTGTGTCAACATTGAATACCCAATTCGTGGCATTTTGAGCCCGCAGGTCAAGCAACGGGGCAGAAGCGAACGGATGCCCCAAACGCCGCGACACTTTGCGGGGCGACCTGGATTGACCGAGCTAGCGACCGGTCATGGCGCCACGTACGGCCAGCCCGAAGATGAACAGGGCCAGCAGGCTGTAGATCAGGAGCGCGTGCCGCTGGTCGCGGCCGCGAAAATAGGACCAGGCGAAGGGGAGCACAAGGACCGCGGTGATCCCGTACAGGTAGTGGGTGGTCGTTGGCGGGCGTAGGCTGGCGGCTACCAGAAGCACTCCGGCCGCCACCTGGACCAGAACCAGAATTTCGGCAATTACAAGAGCCCCGCCGATGCTGCCCGTCAACGCCTGTCCGCGAAACCAGGCGACCAGGCCCCAAAGTCCCAGCGCGGCCATGTACAGCATGACCGTAGTGGAGAGACGGTCGTGAAGGAGAAATACGATTTCCAGAGTGCGATCGCCTTTCTGCCATCCCTCGCCGGGCGCTGTGTCAGCGATACTCGACGGGCGAAATTATAGGGCTGGGATGCTGCCCATCGGCCGCCGCTGCGCCCCTCGTCACAGGTCGAGCGTGAGTTGGGCAACCCCCTGACGCGCAGTGCCGGGGCGCCAGGTTTCGCTGGAAGATCGGCGTGGTAACGCTTGAATATCGAGCACTACACCGCTTTGAGCGAGCCGGCGCGCAACGGACTGCCGAGCCACGTGGGGGCGGTTATTCGTCTCCGAGAGATGGGCGAGCCAGACGGTCGGCAGGTTCCGCGAACCGCGAAGCGCGGTGGCGAGCAATTCGCCGCAGTCGGTATTCGAGAGATGTCCGGCCTTGGAGAGAATGCGCCGCTGCAAGTGCAACGGGTAGGGCCCGCGTCGCAGCATCGTCTCGTCATGGTTGGCTTCAACGACAACGAGGTGCGACTCGCCGATTGCCTCTGCCGCCGCCCCCGAAGTGCTGCCGAGATCGGTCAGTACGGTTACCGAACCGGCGCTCGTGCGCACGAGAAAACCGCATGGCTCGGCCGCGTCATGCGTGACCGGGATGGCGACAATTTCGAGGTTCTTGAACCGAATCGGGCGGGTCGCTACGCACTCCGCCCACGCCTGGGCCGGAACTCGTGCCGCGAGGGATGTTCCTCGCGTGGAGATGACGGGCTTGCCGGTCGCCACGAAGCGCGGCAACTCCCGGACATGATCGCCGTGCTCGTGGCTGACCACGACCGCGTCGATTTCGGCTAGCCCGAGGCCGAGCGCACCGAGCGACGCTGACAGCCGGCGCACGCCGACGCCACAGTCGATGAGGATGGTCGCTTCCACGGTTTGGATAAGGAGCGCGTTGCCGCTGCTTCCGCTCCCCAGACTCGTAACTTGCAAGAGTCTCCTCACGGTGACCGCATATCCGCTCAGGCATATCGCTGGCGGATGCGGGGTACACTGACCGCCGCTTGCTCAGCGCCGCCACGACGAATGATAGCGGGGCGACCGCGGGCATCGGGCTGCCAATGTGGCGCACGACTCAGAGACGCGGGAGGGACGCCGCCTCGATGGACGCGGCCGGAAGAATCCTGAGACGAGTATCGGTTCCCGGGCGAGGCGCTTCCATGCCCGGCGCTGGTGGTGGCTGGTCGCCGTCGCCGGCGACCAAACGCATGCTCGTCACCGCGCTGGTCATCGCGGCATTGTTCGCGTTCATCTATTTCACGTCGACATTCTGGGTTCAGTGGTGGTGGTTTCAGAGTATTGGCTACCAATCGGCGTTACTCACCCGGTACATCTCCGCCGCGTTGGCGTTCGTGATTGCCGCGCTCCTCGTGGGCGGATTTTTCGCCGCGAACTGGCAGCTAGCCCTGCGGCGCAGCGCGAGCGCCGGGAGGGGAGCGCGTCTGGCATCAAGCCGAATCCTGCGATGGATCCTGTGGCTGGTGACGATCGGCGTAGCGCTGTTTGCAGGCTGGGTTGCCGCCCAGCAGTGGGGCATGTGGCGACTGGCGTTCGCCGGCCAGAGCTTCGGCATTTCGGATCCCATCTTCGGGATGGACGCGGCATTCTACGTTTTCCTCCTGCCCGCGATCACGCTTGTCCACCAGATGTCGATCGCGACCGTCATCCTTACTCTCGCCGCGACCGGACTAATCTATCTCGGGCTGCGCGGTCTCGATCGCCTTGACCAATTGGGGCCGTCGCCGCAGGCGCGGCGTCATATGGTGATTCTGGGGGCATTGCTGCTCCTCCTCTTCGGCATCGGCTATGTCCTTGCGAACTTTGATTTGCAGTATTCGACGCGTGGCTTCGCATATGGACCAGGCTTCACCGACGTCGCGGTCGTCCGGCCACTGAACTTTCTACTGGCCATCGTCTCGGTGGCCGCCGCGCTGGTGCTGTTGTTCAGCCGCCGCACGGAGCAACTGCGGCGGCTGGCCATCATCGCCATCGTCTGGGTCGCCGCGGTCGGAATCGGCGCCATCGTGCCGCGGATCGTGCAGCAAACGATCGTCGAGCCGAATGAGCTGCAACGCGAAACACCGTATATCGTAAACAACATCGCCCTCACGCGGGCAGGGTTTGGGCTGGGGGAGGTCGAGTCGCGCACGCTCGCCGGCCAGGGCGAACCGCCTGCCAGCGCGCTGCGGGCGGACTCCCCGGTTCTGCGCAACGTTCGGCTGTGGGACTACCGCATCGCCCGCCAGACGTACCAGCAGCTCCGCTCGTTCGTTTCGTACTACGTTTTCAACGACATCGACGTGGACCGCTACCCGGAAGAGGACGCGCTGCAGCAAGTGCTCATTTCTGCCCGGGAGCTCGACACCGGCGGGTTGCCGGCGAACGCCCAGACCTGGACCAACCAGCACCTGACGTACACCCATGGCTACGGCGCCGTCGTTAGCCCGATCAACGAGGCGACCAGCCAGGGTCTTCCAGTTTTCACCGTCGACGAGATTCCGCCGCAGGAAGCGGGGGTGATGACGATTGAGCGGCCGGAGATCTATTTCGGTGAGCAGGACAGCACCTGGGTTGCCGTGAACACCGGCGTGCAGGAAGTCAACGGGATCCCGGGAGAGACGCCCGGCGAGGAATACCAGGGAATCGCGCGCGGATCGCTGCGACTCGACAGCTATTTGCGGCAAATCATGTTGGCGATCAACCTTGGTGAGCGGCGGCTCCTTTTCACTGACGAATTCACGGACGAATCGCAAGTTCTCCTTTGGCGTCCGATCGTGGAGCGAGTCTCGGCCATCGCGCCGTTCCTACTGCTCGATGGCGACCCGTATCTGACGATCGTCGACGGCAAGCTGATCTGGATTGTCGATGCCTACACCGCCACGGACCGATTCCCGAACTCGACGCCGGTCGGAGATGTGAACTACGCCCGGCATACCGTCAAGGCGACCGTCGACGCCTACGACGGAACGGTGACGTTCTACCGGACGACGATGCCGGACCCGATCGCCGACGCCTACATGGAGCTGTTTTCGGGAATGTTCCGGCCGATTTCCGAGGCGCCGCCGGCGCTCGCCGAGCACTTCCGCTACCCGGAGGACCTGTTCGATTTGCAGACGCGGGTTTTTTCCGCCTACCACGTGACGGATCCAACCGCGTTTTACAATGGTGAGGATCGCTGGGAACTGGCCGCCGAGGAGATCGAGGTCGACGGGCAGAGCCAGTCCTCCACCTTGCCCATGGAGCCGTACTACATGACCCTCCCCTTGCCGGGGGAGACGGAGACCGGATTCAAGATCATTCGTCCGTTCACCCCGATCAACCGGCCCAACATGACGGCGTGGATTGCCGGGCAGTCGGACACGATGGGCGACGCGCGGCTCGTTGTCTATCGCTTTCCACGCCAGATTACGGTCTTTGGTCCGCAACAGGTTGAGGCCCGAATCAACCAGGATCCGGATATTTCGGCGCAGTTCACGCTGCTGAGCCAATCCGGGTCGGAGGTGATCAGCGGCAACTTGTTGGTCCTCCCCGTCGAAGAGACGGTGATGTACGTGCAACCCGTTTATTTGCAGGCCACGGGCATGGCCGGGGCGCCATCTGAACTAACGTTCGTCATCGTCGCGACGAATGAACAGGTCGAGATGCGCCCGACACTGGAAGAAGCGTTGGCCGCGGTTGCCGGGGACGACGAGACGGCTCCGACGGACGCGAGCACGGCAAATGTCGAGGGTGAGCTGGCGCCCGGCGTCGCGCCGATCCAGTCGACCGTGGCGGACGCCCTTGAGGCATACGAGCAAGGGCAGCGCGCATTGCAGGAGGGAGACTGGGCCGCGTACGGCGAGTCGCAAGCCGAGTTAGAGCGAATTCTGGAATCGCTGGCCCTTTCGGCCGGGCTGCCGCCGACGCCAGCACCCGAGGCCGCCGCCACGCCAGTGCCGTGACGCGTCCGATGGTTCGACTGGGCAAAATCCATCCGGTAGCCTTCCGTGGGGGCCATGTCGATCGGCCGCAATAGTCCGGCCGGAAACGAGGAGCGCGGAGTGAACATCTGGGGCTGGCTAATCGTTCTGGGCGCGGTGGGGGCGTCGGTGGGGTTCACCATCTACGGGATGGGCACGTCAACGCTCCAACCGAGCATGCAGATGATCGACATCGGTAAATACCTCATGATCGGGGGTGTCCTCGCGCTGGCAATCGGTTTCGTCGCCTACAAGGCGACCGAGCGCTCGGGCAGCGCCTGAGCGGCGGCCACCAGCGGCGCCGGCCAGGACGTGCGCTGCAGGACGATCTCCTCATCCGGGTACCAGCGGCCTCGCAGTTGACCGGCCAGATACATCGATCCCGTGACGACCACATTCGCGTCGTAAGCGTGCGCCAGCATCTCGGCGTGCTGAAGTGCGCTTTGAGGATCGGGAACCGCGAAAACTCTTCCCGTGAAGCCGGCGGCCACAACTGCCGCCGCGAGTTCAGATGCCAGCAGCGGGGTTCTTCCCACCACGATCGGCTCGGTGGCGATGATCGCGGTCGCCAACGGTGCGATACCGGCAGCGATCGCGGCGGCGTTCTTTGATTTCAGGATGCCCAGCACCACGACCGGCGGCGATCCGCCAGAAGAGACGAGACTTATCTCGCGGGCCAACGCGGCCATCTTGTCGGCGTTGTGTGCGCCGTCCAGCCACACCGCGGGTTCCAACGTGGACGGCATCCGCTCCAGCCGGCCAGGCAGCCGGGCCCCGGCCAGCCCTCTGAGAATGGCGTCCTCGGGAGCGCCAATGCCTCGGGAGCAGAGCGCCTGGACGGCGGCGATTGCGACTTCGGCGTTGGCAATCTGAAATGCGCCGGACATGCCAATTGGCCCGCAAAACTCTTGAGACAGGCTCCCAGCTCGAACGACGTGCGCGCCAACGCCTCTGGCCTCCCGCTGGATGACCGTCCAGGCTTCTTCCGGAACGGCTCCAACGACCGCCGTCGTGCCCGGTTTGATGATGCCAGCCTTGTGCCAGGCGATATCGGCGAGAGTCGGGCCGAGGGAGGCGGTGTGATCCAGACCGACGCTGGTGATCACGCTGACTGCCGGGTCAAAGACGTTGGTGGCGTCGAAGCGGCCACCGGAGCCGACCTCGACGACCGCGAGATCGACCTTCTTCTCGGCAAACCAGAGGAACGCGAGTGCAGTCCATCCCTCCGCGTAGCCGAGCCGGCTGCCCGGCATGAGTCGTTCGTGCGCTTCGGTCACCTGACCGCTTATTCGGTCCAACGACTGGGCGTCGATAAGCAGCGAACCGACCTGGAGTTTTTCAGTTGCGACCTGCAGATACGGCGAAGTGCGCAAGCCAACCCGGTATCCCGCCGCGCTCAGGATGGCCGCGATCATCGCGGCTACGGAGCCTTTGCCAGAAGTACCGGTGACGTGGACGATGGGGAAGCCATGCTGCGGATTGCCAAACGTCTGGAGCAGAGCCCGAGTCTGCGCCAACCGCGCTGCGGCGCGTCCGAACCGATCCGACCTTGACATCGTGCCCGCGCGCTCGCCTCGGATTAGTCCGAGCAGCCGCCGGGAAGCGCGATCGTAAGCCGCGAGATCATCCTGGTCCGGCATTGGCGGCAGCCTAAAGGAACTCGGCGCAGACAGCGTTGGCCAGCATTGAACCTCGTGGGGAAAGGCGCACTCGCTCCTCCTCGATGACGAGGAGCCCCAGTTCCTGCAACCGGTCCAGCTGCGATCCGAATTGCTCCTCGATTGAAACGCCATGGCGGAGCCGGAATGCCTGGGTCGAGACGCCGTCGTGCAGCAGCCTCAACCCGAGCATCATCGTCTCTCCCATCGAGGTTCGCTCTGAGATGGACTCGGTGTTTGAGACCGGCGAGCGGCCTGATTTCAGCGTGTCAATGTATCGTTGTGGTGACGGTTGGTTCATGGTCCGTTTCGGGCCAACGTGGCCGTGTGCGCCAGCGCCGATGCCGGCGTAGTCGCCGTTGCGCCAATAGACGGCGTTGTGGCGAGATGCCGTCTCGGGATTTGCGCTCCAATTGGCGATCTCGTAGTGAACCCAGCCTGCCTCGGCCAACATGTCCATCGCCAGCTCGGTGAAGTCTGCCGCCGCATCATCGTCGACCGGTGTCAGAATGCCGCGATGGACGGCGTCCGCCATCGGCGTTCCCGGCTCGACGATGAGTCCGTACAAGGAGAGGTGGTCAGGAGACGTGCCGCCAACGGCGCCGCTCAGAACGCATTCGAGATCACGTCGCCAGCGGTCGAGTGTCTGTCCCGGCCAGCCATAGATGAAATCAAGACTGAGATTAGCGAAGCCGGCGGTGCGGGCGGCCTGTACGGCCAGGGCCACGGTTCCTGCCTCGTGGCGGCGTCCGAGCACACGCAGACCTCGCCGATCGAGGGTTTGCGCGCCAATGCTGATGCGACCGACGCCGGCCGCGAGAAGCTCGCTGCAATAGCGCTCGCCGAGGTCGTTCGGATTGGTTTCAATGGTGATCTCGGCGTCCGGGGAAATGGCAAACGAGTCACGGCACGCGCCAAGAACGTCGGCGATCTGTTCGGCGGTAAGCAGCGATGGCGTGCCGCCACCGATAAAGACCGAACCCGCAATACGGCCGGCGAACTTTTCTGACCATAACCCGGTCTCCCGCTTGAGCGAGTCGATGTACCGCGGGATGCGATTGGACTGGCCGGCGTACGTATTGAAATCGCAGTAGGGGCAGATGTGGGCGCAGAACGGGATATGCATATACACCCCGTACGGATCGTCCGCTTGCGCGGGAGCGTCAAAGCAAAGAGGGCGGATGGATTCCGGGGACGCTGTAAAAGTCACGGGCGATTCCAGGTTATGGGACGGGCGTTGCGTCGACGATGATCGAGGTTGGGGCGCCAGTCGGGAATAGGGTAGAGACATAGATGATCAGCGGCACGTTCCCATCGTTGCGGCCCTGGTGGACCGAACCCGATGATTCGATCAGCGCATCTCCGGGGCGCACGACGACCGTTTCGCCTGGCTCGATGAGCTTCGGAGCGGCTGAGGGCGCGTCGCCGCGATACCAGGTGATTTCCCCACTGAAAACGGAGTAGGTCAGTTCGCCCTGCACGACGACGCCAATCTGGGTGCCCGGGTGGTAATGGACCGGGATCGCGGCGCCCGGCATGATGGTCACGCGACCCAGGGCAAGTTCTGGGTCCTCGACCTTGGCCGGCGAAGCGTGCCCCAGCACTTCGCTGGCAATCACCGGAGGTTGGACAACGGGAGTGCCCTGGACGGCAAGTGACGCCGGGGGGTGAGGCTGAGCCAGAACCCCAACTCCGAACAAGACCGCCGCGACGATCAGGACTACGATCTTCGGCACACGTTCCTCCCCGAAGCCGGGCGCATTGACCTAGAGCAGCCGCTTGAGTTTGTCAAAGTCAACATTCCCGCCACTGAGGGTGGCGATCGCTCGCGAATCCTGAGGGGCGCCGGCCTTCCCGGTCAGTAACGCCGCCGTGGCCGCCGCGCCAGCCGGCTCGACGAGGAGTTTGGTTCGCTCCAGGATCAGGCGCAGCGCCTCCAGAATTTCGTCGTCGTTCACGATGACGACGTCGTCCACATACCGTTCGATGAGGCGTTGCGACGTGGGGGCAGCGAATGGAGCGGCGAGTCCGTCCGCGACGGTCGTGATCTTCTCGATGGTGACCGGATAGCCGGCTACCAGACTCCGAGTGACGACCGGCGCCCCCTCCGGCTCGACGCCGACGACGCGCACAGACGGCTTCAGGGCCTTCGCGGCGACGGCGATGCCGGCCAGCAAACCGCCGCCACCGACGCAGACGGCGATGGTCTCGACATCAGGGCTATCCTCGATGATCTCCAGTCCGACGGTGCCTTGTCCGGCGATGATGTCCGGATCGCCGAATGGATGGACGTAGTGCAGGCCGTGGGCGGTGCGATATTCGTCCATGGCGGCGAAGACCGTCTCCATCGACGGGGCAAACTGCGCCTCCGCACCGTATCCCATCACCGCGGCGACCTTCGTGGGCACCGCGTGCTCGGGCATGAAAACGACACAGCGGACGCCGAAGATTTGCGCGGCGTAATGCCAGTCCCTGGCCGTGATTCCCGGCCGAGAGGGTAATCACGCCGCGCTCGCGCTGCTCGGGTGTAAGGTTGAGGATCGCATTCAGCGCTCCACGGGCCTTGAATGCGCCGGTGCGTTGCAGATTCTCGGCTTTCAGACCGAGCCGGGTGTGCGTCAGGCGGCTGAGGGTGGCCGAGTCGAAAATGGGCGTACGATGAATATACGGGGCGATGCGATCGGCGGCGGCGCGAATGTCGTGGATCGTGACGTCGGGCGTCTCCAACTGCTCGTAGGCCGCGCGCGCTTCCCGCGCGGCCGCGACGATGCCCTGCGTCCCGGTTGCCTGTTGCAGCACGATAGCTTGCTCCCCGTGTGGCGCCAATCATCGTGCGCTCGGCGACCGATCGACTCACCATTCGTGTTCCGATGCGGTTAGCCAGTATAGGCGCGTCGACGAGAGAGATTGAGGATGAACGCTGAAAACGCGGTGGGTGCTCCGCCTTCGCGGGTGCGCACGGTGCCCTACCAGGATGACTGGATTGAGACGATCACCGATACCATCGGCGCCCGGGCCGGACTTGCGCCGTTCCAACTTCCGGGCGCCGCGGTCTACCAGTTCACGGTCGAGGGCGAAGCGGGGCGGCCGTCGGCGCTGGTCACGCTCTGGCCGTCGCTGCGCCGGGTCGATGCTATCGGCAGTGGGGCGGCCGTGGTCTTCACCCGTGTCGCCTCCGTCCAGCTTGTTGAAGATGTTGAACTGCTTTTTCGCCGGGATTCCGGCGAATACCTCGTGGTGGCGAAAGGTGGAAAAATCGTCGTGCGCTCCTGAGGGCGGTGGTCATTGCGGAGCTTCGCGGTGCCAGGAGCCTGGGCGGAAATCGGATTCGGGCGTTACGGTGCGCACAAACTCCGCGATAACTCGGGTGGCCTCATCCAGGTCGCGCAGACTGACGACCTCGTTTGGCGAGTGCATGTAGCGGTTGGGGACAGAGACCACTCCGGTGGCGGTGCCTGGTCCGGAATGGATCATGGCATCGGCGTCGGTGCCGCTGGAGCGGCCGGTGGCCTGCACGGCAAAATCGATGCCCAACCGCTGCGCGGCATCGCGCAGGCCGTAAAACACGCCGTCGTTGATGGTCGAGCCACGGCCGAGTACCGGTCCTCCTCCCAGCTTGACCTCGTGGTCGCGTTTCTTGTCGGCCCCTGGGTAGTCGGTGGCGTGGGTGACGTCGATAGCGATGGCGACGGTCGATGGCACGCGAAATGACGCTGTGAATGCACCGCCAAACGTGGTTTCTTCTTGTGCCGTGGCTACTGCGTAAAGTTCGGCGGCGCACCGGTCCTGAGCAACCAATCGGGCGGCTTCCAGAGCCACGAAGGCTCCCACGCGGTTGTCCATGCTGCGAGCCACGCAGACATCTTCGTTCAACATCACGAACTGCGAATCGATGACCGCGGGATCGCCAATGTCCACTCGCCGCGTGGCGTCGGCGCGGTCGACAGCGCCGATGTCGATCCACATGTCGTCCAGCCGGGTCGGTTTCTGGCGATCTTCCTCTTTGAGCAAATGGGCGGCTTTCTTGCCGATGACGCCGATGACATCACCTGCTCGCCCGCGGATGCGCAGGCGTTGCCCGACGACGACCTGCTCGTCCCATCCCCCGAGGGGGGCGAACCAGAGGAATCCATCGGGGTCCACGTGGGTGATGACAAATCCGATCTCGTCGATGTGGCCAGCCAGAAGCACTTTTGGCGCTTCGTCGCTGCCGGCGCCGGCGTTGACCCGGGCAATAGAGTTTCCGACTACGTCGTGGGTAACGTCGTCGGCGAACGTCGAGGCTTCTTCCCGCCAGACCTGAGCGGGCGCGCCCTCATAGCCGGACGGCCCAGGCGCGTCCAGCAAGCGGCGCAGGAATGCCAGGGCTCGATCTTCCATGGGATCGTTGTTCTCCTTTAGTGAATATCTCGGGCCAATGGCTGGCGGCTACCGATCGTCGCGCAAGACCAGCAGCACGGCGACGATCGCGACCGCGAGCATGGCAATGACGATCCAGTATCCGATCACGCGTCGGGTCGTTCGAGTCTGGGCACATGCGGAGCCAGAAGGGCGACAGCCTCGCGCATGTGTTCCAGCGACACGCCGGTGCGCAGGCCATGTCTCGTCAGGCGTTCAACCAGGCGTTCGGTTGAGAGGTTCCCCGGCGCGCCAGGGGCAAACGGGCATCCGCCGAGACCCGCGGCCGCCGCGTCGAAGACGCGGACGCCTAGAGCAAGCGCTTCCTCGACGTTGTCGAGCGCGTTGCCCGACGTGTCGTGAAAGTGCAATGCCAGCTTCTCGGTGGAAATGACTGGCAGCACCGTCTCCAGTACGTCGCGCATGGCGCGAGGGGTGCCAACCCCGATAGTGTCAGCCAGGCAGATCTCGTCGCAGCCAAGTGCCACCAAACGCGCTGAAACATTGGCTACCGCCGCAGCCGACACCTCTCCCGAATATGGGCAGCCGAACGCGACGGAGACGTAGCCGCGGACCCACATACCGCGTTCCCGCGCCGATGCGACGACGGGCTCGAACCGGTCGAAGGTTTTTACGATCGAGGCGCCGACGTTTGCCTCCGAGAACGCCTCCGTCGCGGCGGCAAACAGGGCGATGGCGTCCACACCCGCCGCGAGTGCGCGCTCCAGATCCGCGCTGGTTGGGAACGAGGACCGGGTAGCGAACGCCGTGGGCGCGGCGGATCCCGGTCATCACCGCCGCGGCGTCGGCAAGTTGCGGCACCCGCTTCGGATTGACGAAGCTGGTCGACTTCCACGACCGGCAAGCCGGCATCCGCCAGTGCTTCGATGAAGGCGATCTTGACGTCCGTCGGGACGACCCCGGGCTCGTTTTGCAGCCCATCGCGGGGACCGACCTCGACAACCGTGACGTCACGGTCCCTCGGCTCGGCGCGGTCCATTGCGTTGGGCATCTGGCGCTGGCTCATCCTCCGGGCGGCGGCGGAACTGGCGCCGACGTCGGCACCGCGCTTGCCGGAACCGGCGTGCTGGTCGGGGGCACCGGGGTGCTCGTCGGAGCCGGTGTATTTGTGGGCGGCATCGGAGTAGCCGTCGGTGGAACCGGCGTGCTGGTGGGCTCAGGCGTATTCGTTGGGACCGGCGTACTCGTCGGAGGCACCGGGGTGCTCGTCGGTTCCGGCGTGCTGGTCGGTTCAGGCGTGCTCGTCGGGACCTCCGTTGGCACGACCACCGCGACCGGCGTTGCCGCGACCGGGCTGGCGACGATGGGCTGAGGCGTTGCTGGCTCAGGTGCAGGTGTCGCCACTTCGGCGATTGGCGTCGCGGCTCCGGCAACAGGGGTTGCGATGGGTGGCGCAGTAGCGCCTTCGGGTGTCGCGGCGGTCGGAACCATCGCGACCGGGGTCGCAAGCGCCGGAGTTGCCGCTGTCGCGGGTGACGCCGCGGCAACGGGCGTGGCCAGCCCAGGGACCGGAGTCGCCGGTTCCTCCTCAGTGACCACCACCGAGATCCCGGGAGTGCCGTCGTCTTCGACGATGACCTCAACGGAGACTCCCTGGTGCCCTTCCGGGGAAGCCTCGTCGACCGCCGCCGTCGTTTCTTCCACGTCCGCTGCATCGGTGGCGGCCTCTTCGGTTGGCGCTGGGAGTCGGTGTGGCGGGCTCATCGCCGCACGCGGCGAGGGTCACGAGGGCGATGGCGCCGACAGCGATCAGCGGCAACCGGGGTCGGGTCGAGCGAAGACCTGGCATGGTTCGGCCTCTTCGTGGACGACGGGCGGACCTTCCCCGATCCCCCGAAAACCTGACAGTGAGACAACAAGCGTCGTTGTGGCGCCATCGTACGGCCATGCGCGGCTCCCCGCAAGCGGTCGCGATCGGGAAGCAGCGATGCTCGACCGCTGACATCCGGCTGTTATTGGTTTGGCCGGTGTCATGATCCCGATTCCGTTCCTTGCTCTGTCCGAGAGATGGCTTGTCCTGGCTTCGCGTTCTGGGACGTGGTCGATTTACAGCCGGATGTCAGTCGACCAGTCTTGATAGCATTGTTCGCGTCCCGGTATACTTTCAGGCGCCGTTCCGGGTTTGCCGTGAACTGGGCGCCCGGGCAGGTGCCAGAGTGGTTAAATGGGCCTGACTGTAAATCAGGTGCGAAAGCTACGGTGGTTCGAATCCGCCCCTGCCCACCGGCCGCGGCCGAGATAGCAGCCGCGGCTGTCGCCGCGGGCCCACATAGCTCAGCTGGTAGAGCACATTCTTGGTAAGAATGAGGTCCCCGGTTCAAGTCCGGGTGTGGGCTCCAGGAACGACGCGACGACGAGAGGCTCCTCGAGCCTCTCGTCATGTTGCGTGAAACTCGCATGATTCGAGGCTTGAGATTTGCCCAAGCGGGCACGAAGGAGACAGGGAGAGCATGGCCAAGCAGAAATTCGCGCGGACCAAGCCGCACGTGAACGTGGGCACGATCGGGCACGTCGATCACGGCAAGACATCTCTGACGGCGGCGATCACGAAAACGCTGGCCTTGCAGGGGCAGGCCCAGGCGCAGGTCGTTCGACAGTATCGACAACGCCCCGGAAGAGCGGGAGCGGGGTATCACGATCGCCATCGCGCACGTCGAGTACGAGACCGACAAGCGGCACTATGCCCACGTGGACTGCCCGGGGCACGCCGACTACATCAAGAACATGATCACCGGGGCGGCCCAGATGGACGGGGCCATCCTGGTGGTGAGCGCCCCGGACGGGCCCATGCCCCAGACCCGGGAGCACATCCTGCTGGCGCGCCAGGTGGAAGTGCCGTCGATGGTGGTGTTTCTGAACAAGGTCGACATGCTGGATGATGAGGAGCTGCTGGAACTGGTCGAGCTGGAGGTGCGCGAGCTGCTCTCGGCCTATGAGTTCCCGGGCGACGAGATCCCGGTCATCCGCGGCAGCGCGCTGGCGGCGCTGGAGGCGACCAGCGCCGACCCGGCCGACCCGGCGTATGGGCCGGTGCTGGAGCTGATGCGGGCCGTGGACGACTACATCCCGACGCCGGAGCGGGCCATCGACAAACCGTTTCTGATGCCGATCGAGGACGTGTTCGGCATCAAGGGGCGGGGCACGGTCGTCACCGGCCGCGTCGAGCGCGGCATCGTCAAGACCGGCGAAGAGATCGAGATCGTGGGCATGGGCGAGCGGCGCAAGGTGGTGGTGACCGGGGTGGAGATGTTCCAGAAGACGCTGGACGAGGGCCAGGCCGGGGACAACGTGGGCTGTTTGCTCAGAGGTGTGGAGCGCGAGGACGTGCAGCGGGGGCAGGTGCTGAGCAAGCCCGGCTCCATCCACCCGCACACCACGTTTCAGGCCGAGGTCTACGTGCTGGGCAAGGAGGAGGGGGGCGCCACACCCCGTTTTTCCCGGGGTACCGGCCGCAGTTCTACATCCGCACCACCGACGTGACCGGGTCGCATCACCCTGCCCGAGGGCACCGAGATGGTCATGCCCGGGCGACAACGTGCAGATGGGGGTCGAACTGATCACCCCGGTGGCCATCGAGGAGGGCTTGCGCTTCGCCATCCGCGAGGGCGGCCGCACCGTCGGCGCCGGCGTGGTCACCTCCATCACGGAGTAGGCCAATCGTGGTATCATCGTCGTTCGGCGTCCGCATCGCGGACGTCGAGCGACATGCGTTTCGAACCGATCCTTACGACTGAGCAGAAATCTGGCAAGGACCAACGAGGATGGCGAAAAAGGGTAAAGCCGACCGGATCGTGATCACGCTCGAGTGCGTCGAGTGCCGCGAGCGGAACTACACGAGTGAGAAGAATCGCCGCAACGATCCGTCCCGGTTGGAACTGAAGAAATTCTGCCCGCGTTGTCGGTCGCACCAGTTGCACCGCGAGACGCGGTAAGGCAAGGAGACGAACCGCTTCGCCTCACGACCTAGGGCTGTAGCTCAATTGGTAGAGCAGCGGTCTCCAAAACCGCAGGTTGCAGGTTCGAGTCCTGTCGGCCCTGCCAGGTGGTGGAGCGGCGAAGAAGCGACTGGGGGCGTGCCGCCGCGGCGACGCCCCCACACAGTGTTCACGGGTTTGCGATGAAGCTTCGGCGCGGAGAGGGCGACAGGAGATGAGTACGCAACGCCAGTCGGTCGCCAAACCTGTCCGGGCGGCTGCTCCCAGCCGAGCCGAAGCGGCGCGTCCGCCCAAGCCGACGGTCGAGCGCGAGAGGTCCGGCGAGACCGAGCGCAGCCGGGTCGAATCGCGCTTCGACAAGATCAAGAAGCAGTGGTGGGACACCGTTGCGGAGTTGAAGAAGGTAACGTGGCCGGACAAGGAAACAACCAAGAATCTTACCCTGGTCGTCATTGCCATCTCCGCGGCGCTCGGGGCACTTTTGGGCGGTCTCGACTGGGTGTTGCAGCAGTTATTTGCCCTGATTTAGGTCCTGGTCCGCGGCGTCCAATCTGGCACGCGCAAGGAGGTCACTGACATGGCACGAGTCCCTCTTCGCGAACGCTTGATCGCGAAGCGCGCCGCTGAATCGGGCGCGTCGGCCGAGCCTCTTGTAGGTCAGTGGTACGTCCTGCATACCTATTCTGGGTACGAAAATAAAGTCAAGAAGTCGATCGAGACGCGCATTGAGGCGCTCGACCTGACCGACCGCGTCTATGAGATCGTGGTGCCGACCCAGGACGAAATCGAGATCCGCTCCGGGCAGCGGCACACGGTGCAGAAAAAGGTCTTCCCGGGGTACGTCCTGGTCCGCATGGAGATGGACGACGACACCTGGTACGCGCTGCGCAACACGCCCGGAGTGACGGGGTTCGTCAACATCAACAACGTGCCGATCCCGCTGCCTGATGCGGAGGTTCAGGGCATTATCAAGGGGATGACGGCTGAGGCGCCGCGGGTCAAGGTGACCTTCCAGGTCGGCGATACCGTCCGCATCACTGATGGCCCATTCGCGGACTTCCGGGGTGAGATCGACGAGATCAACCAGGAGCGGGGGAAGATTCGTGTGCTCGTGTCGTTCTTCGGGCGCGAAACCCCGGTGGAGCTCGATTTCCTCCAGGCCGAGCGTGAGGCTTAACCAGGAACCGATGACGATCATAGAGGCACGGCAGCCCGTGCCCAGACCAGACTGAACGCGAGGAGAGGGTAAGCAGTGGCAAAGCGCGTGCGGGGATACGTAAAACTGCAGATTCCAGCCGGCAAGGCAACACCGGCGCCGCCGATCGGCCCGGCGCTCGGTCAGCATGGCGTGGCCATCATGGACTTCTGCAAGCAGTACAACGAGCGGACGCAGGCGATGGCGGGGCAGATCGTCCCGGTGCTGATTACGGTCTACGAGGACCGCTCATTCACTTTTGTGACCAAAACGCCACCCGCGGCCGATCTGCTGCGGCGCGCGGCGGGGGTCGAAAAGGGTTCCGGACGGCCGAACACCGATCGCGCCGGACGGGTGACGGCGGCGCAGGTGCGCGAGATCGCGGAAACGAAGATGAAGGATCTGAACGCCGTCGACATCGACGGGGCAGTCAAGCAGGTCGAGGGAACGGCCCGCAGCATGGGCATCGAGGTCGTCGCATAGGGCGGCGGCCTATTGTCGTGTCATTCAGAGCCGGCGAGGCGAAGATTCTCGTCGATCACGGGCGGCGCCGGAGCACGAGATTCTTCGGCGCCGCCTTCAGAATGACACCGAATTCAAGGCGTGGGAGAGGCGAAGCGCCTCGATAGCACCACGGGAGGTTCATTATGCCGAAGCATGGCAAGAAGTTCGTTGAGGCCCAGAAGAAGATCGATCCGCAGCGGCTCTATACCCCCGATGAAGCCATCACGGTCCTGAAGGACGTTGCCTTCGCGAACTTTGACGAAACCGTCGAGGTTCACGCGCGTTTGGGCATCGATCCGCGGCAGGCGGACCAGACAGTGCGCTCCACGGTGGTGTTGCCGCATGGCACGGGCAAGATCGTGCGCGTGCTGGTCTTCGCCGCCGGCGAGGCCGAGCGGATCGCGCGAGATGCGGGCGCCGACTACGCAGGTACCGATGACCTGGTCCAGCAAATCCAGGGCGGGTGGCTGGAGTTCGACGCCGCCGTGGCCATGGCGGATCAGATGGGCAAGGTCGGCGGTCTCGGGCGCATCCTGGGGCGGCGCGGTCTGATGCCGAATCCGCGATCCGGCACCGTGGTGCGCGAAGCCACCGACCTGCCGAACGTGCTCAGGGAGCTCAAGGGTGGGCGCGTCGAGTTTCGGAACGACCGCACCGGGATCGTCCACCTGGGTATCGGCCGCAAGAGCTTCAGCGACGAGCAAATCCGCGAGAACCTTTTCGCCTTCGTGGACGCGCTGCAGCGGGCCAAGCCGACTGGCGCCAAGGGCGTTTATCTGCGTACACTGACGATCACGAGCACGATGGCCCCGGGGGTGCATCTCGACGTGCCCCTGACCACGGAGGCGGCAGCGCAAGCCGCGGCCTGACACGTCGGCTCGCGACAATCAACGAAGAGTCCCGGCCGAAGACCGTCGGTGCGGCGTTTTCGCCGCTTAATGTCCGACCGAGGCCCGGAAGCCGCGAACAGGTGAGGCCATGCGTGCCTCCCCGCGCCCCGGGTCTGCAAGGACCCGGGGCTTTTCGTTGGCGGAAACGCCACACGGAAGGGAGGTGAAACAACCATGCCAACTCGACAGAAAGTCCAGGCGGTGCAGGATCTGTCCGATCAGCTCACACGAGCGCAGATGGTGATCGTGACGGACTATCGCGGACTCAAGGTCGCGGATTTGCAGGCATTTCGGGGCAACTTGCGGCCCTCTGGCGGCGAGGTGCACATCGCCAAGAACACGCTGACCCGCATTGCGGCGACGAATGCCGGCATGCCCGGGCTCGATGCGCTGCTTGAAGGACCGTCGGCCCTGGTCTTCGCGTTCGAAGATCCGGTGCAGACGGCGAAAGCGGTCTCCGATTTCGTTCGCACGTCGCGCATCCTGACGGTCAAGGGCGGCGTCATGGGCGACCGCGAGGTCAGCGCCGCCGACGTCGAAGCCATCGCGACCCTGCCTTCGCGCGAAGAATTGCAGGCGAAGCTGCTCGGCATGCTGGTGTCCCCGATGTCGCGGACTCTGGGTGTCCTGACCGGGCCATCGCGCTCGATGGTCTATCTGCTGAACGCGCGCGCTGAGCAGCCGGAAGCGGCACAGGCAGCCGACTGAACAGAGTCGGAAGTCGAAAGTCGTAAGTCGAAAGTGAGACGCTGAAGCGGTTTCCGCAACGGAGTCGCTGACAAGTCAAACCGAAGCAGGAGGAAGCAAACGTGGACCAGGAACAGTTGATTTCCACACTTGAGGGCATGACGGTGCTCGAGCTCAACACCTTGGTGAAGCAGCTCGAGGATCGCTGGGGCGTAAGCGCGGCGGCGCCGATGGCCGTCGGCGTGGCGGCGGGTGCGCCGGGTGCGGGTGCAGCCGCGGCTCCCGAAGAGGAGCAGACCGAATTCGACGTGATGCTGACCGAGGTCGGCGCCAACAAGATTCAGGTCATCAAAGCGGTGCGCGAGCTGACCAGCCTGGGCCTCAAGGAGGCCAAGGACGTGGTCGACAGTGCGCCGAAGGCGATCCGCCAGGGCGTTTCCAAGGAAGAGGCCGACGCGGCCAAGACCAAGCTGGAAGAAGCCGGCGCGACGGTGGAGATCAAGTAGACGAGCCAAGGGCTATGGGCTATGGGCTATGTGCTTCTGGCTCGTCGCCACTAGCGCATGTCCGACCTTGGTATCCTGTCATCTAGTGGCCAGGAACCAAGAGCCCATAGTCCATGGCTCATAGCCCATAGCCGCTCCGTTTGACATCACGCGGCGGGGCTGCTATAGTCCGCCGACAAGTGAAGAGCGCAACGACGATGATCGGAGCGAGTAGGCGCCGCCATACGTGGGCGGAGCGATCCGGGGATGGTGCAAGCCCGGAGCCCGTGTGGCGCTGAATGGGTCCGTGAGTCGCGCCCCAAACGGTCGGTTGACCAAGTAGGCGGCGCCGGAGCCCTCCCCCGTTACCGGGAGGCGCGCGATCCCTGGCGGCAACGCTCGTCGCGCGGCAGAGTGGGATGCGGGCCAATGTTCGCATCCAACAAGGGTGGTACCGCGGAGCGTTCCAATACGCCTCCGTCCCTTTGGGGACGGGGGCTTTTTGTTGTTCGGCGAAGCGAGCCGCTTCGGGGAGGAGATGGCGATGGTCCAGACGGTAGCAAACGGTTCCATGGTGCGGGACCGGTCTGGGCGCTGGTCGCTGCGGCCATCGCTGGACGAGGTGCGGGAGATCGTCGCCGACCACCCCGAAGTTCGGGCCGTGCCGCTCTATCGTGAGGTGATGGCCGACGTTGAGACGCCAGTGAGTGCCTACCTGAAGATCCTCGGGGAGGGGCCGTCGTTTCTGCTGGAGAGTATCGAGGGGGGAGAACGGCTTGCCCGATACTCGTTTATCGGGTCAAATCCCATTGCCCTCCTTTCCATGCGCGAGGGTGTGGCAACGCTGACGTCGGCAAATGGCGAGGTGGACACTCCCTATCAGGATCCGCTGCAACCTCTCAGCGACCTGGTGGAAACGTACCGTTCGATCGAGGTGCCGGGGCTTCCACTGCCGCGGTTTTCGGGCGGCGCCGTGGGCTATCTCTCGTACGAAGCGGTGCGCGCCTTCGAGCCACGAGTGCCTTCGGCGCCTGGGGCGGGACTCGAACTCCCGGACGGCCTCTGGATGCTCACCGATGCGCTGCTCGTCTTCGACCACCTGGCTCGAACCATCAAGGCGGTTGCGCACGTCCTCCTCGATGACGACCTGCCCCTGGAAGAGTCGTATCTTCGCGCCGAATCTCGGATTGAGGAGCTGATCGCTCGGCTGCGCAGCCCGCAGCCGCCGATGCCCCACGGCGGCGAACTCTCCGACATCCCGGCTGAAGAGCGGCAAGTCTCCAACACGACGCGCGAACGGTATCTCGACATGGTCGAGACGGCTCGCGAATACATCGCGGCTGGAGACATTTTCCAGGTCGTACTGTCGCAACGGGTCGATGTGCCGACGCGGGTTCATCCTTTTACGATCTATCGCGCGCTGCGGACGATCAACCCGTCGCCGTACATGTTCTACCTCGACTTCAAGGACCATCAGATCGTCGGGGCTTCGCCGGAGCTGCTGGTGCGGCTGGAGGGGCGCACGCTGGCGAACCACCCAATCGCCGGCACTCGCCCTCGCGGCGCCACGCCCGCGGAGGACGAAGAATTGGCGCGCGACCTGATGGCGGATGAGAAGGAGCGCGCGGAGCACGTGATGCTCGTCGATCTCGGCCGGAACGACATTGGGCGCGTCTCCGCGCCGGGCACGGTGACGGTGCCCCGCTTCATGGAAGTGGAACGCTACTCCCACGTGATGCACATCGTCAGCAATGTCGAGGGTGAGATCGCCGACGGGTTGACCGGTCTCGATGCGCTGCGGGCCTGCTTCCCGGCCGGAACGGTGTCCGGAGCGCCAAAGATTCGCGCAATGGAGATCATCGCCGAATTGGAAACCGACCGGCGGGGGCCGTACGCGGGCGCCGCCGGGTACGTCGATTTTTCGGGCGGGATGGATACGGCCATCGCACTGCGGACCATGGTGGTCAAAGACGGCGTCGTCTCCATGCAGGCCGGCGGCGGCATCGTCGCCGATAGTACGCCCGAGGGGGAGTACGTCGAATCACTGCACAAGATGCGTGGCCCGCTGCGCGCGATCGAGCTGGCAGAGCAGCTCGAATCGACCGAGCGTGAATTGGGAGACCGCCCATGATTCTGCTGCTCGACAACTACGATTCGTTCACGTTTAACCTCTACCAGGCGCTCAGCGAGCTCGGCGCGAACGTGCTGGTCGTGCGCAACGACAAGATCAGCGTCGACGAAGTCGAGTCGATGGCGCCACATTTGGATGGCATCGTCATCTCGCCAGGGCCATGTACGCCAGCGGAGGCTGGCATCTCCGTGCCGCTCGTGCAACGCCTCGCTGGCAAGACGCCAATCCTGGGTGTCTGCCTGGGGCATCAGGCCGTCGGGGCGGCGTTCGGGGGCGCGATCGCGCGGGCGCCGCGGCTGATGCACGGCAAGGTGTCGTCCATCTCCCACACCGGGAAAGGCGTTTTCGCCGGGCTGCCCAATCCGTTTCAGGCCACCCGGTACCACTCCCTGATCGTCGAGCGGTGGAGCCTCCCCGAGGAACTCGAAATCACGGCGGAAGCCGACGGACTGGTGATGGGATTTCGCCACCGCTCGCTGCCGGTCGAGGGAGTGCAGTTTCACCCGGAATCCATCCTCACCCCAAGTGGGAACGACCTGCTGGCCAACTTCCTCGGACGCGGCGTCCCGACGCGGGAGCTCGCCGTCGCGACGACCTACGGATAGGGCGAGAAAGGACTGGCTTGTGAGCGACGGGTTTCCCTTCACCGACGCGATCCGCACCGTCGTCGACGGCGGGGAGCTGAATGCAGATCAGGCCGCCGCGGCCATGGATCAGATCATGACGGGAGCCGTGACACCGGCCCAGCTTGGCGCGTTCATCACCGCGCTGCGCATGCGCGGCGAAACCATCGACGAGATCGCGGGTCTGGCGGCGGCCATGCGTAGCCACGCGCTCCACGTGGATGTCGATCTCGACAAGGGGCCATTGGTCGATACCTGTGGCACCGGGGGCGATGCGTCGGGCACGTTCAACATCTCGACCACGGCCGCGTTCGTCATTGCTGGGGCCGGCGTGCGGGTGGCCAAGCACGGCAACCGCTCGGTGACCTCGAAATGCGGGTCGGCCGATTTGTTGGAGGCGCTCGGCGTCGTCATCGAGTTGCCGCCGGCCGCGGTGGCCCGCTGCGTGGACGAAGCGGGCATTGGATTCATGTATGCGCCCGCGTTTCACCCGGCGATGCGATTCGTCGGGCCCACCCGACGCGAAATCGGCATTCGGACGGTATTCAACATGCTGGGTCCGTTGACGAACCCGGCCGGAACACGGCACCAGCTTATCGGCGTTGGCCACCCCGGCATTGCCGGCAAGTTAGCCGGGGCGCTGGCGAGGCTCGGCAGCTCGCACGCGGTGCTGGTGCACGCCGAGGAAGGTTTGGACGAGCTGGGACTCTCCGGACCGTCGCAGGTGACCGAGTTCGATGTCAGGGACGGAGAGGTTCGCACCTACTCGGTTTCGCCGTCGGATGTGGGGTTAAGCGAAGCCCCGATCGGCTCGCTGGCCGGGGGGGACGCCGCGACCAACGCGCGAATCACGCTTGGCGTGCTCTCTGGTGAGTTGGGACCCACCCGCGATGCGACGTTGCTGAATGCCGGCGCCGGCATATTTGCGGCGAACGCCGCCGGATCGATCGCCGATGGGATCGCCATGGCCGCCACTGCGATCGATACCGGCCGCGCGATGGGTTGCCTCGATCTGCTCACCGCCCTGACGCAAGATCTGGCGCACGAGGCGCAACCGGTGGCGGCAGGCGCATGACCTACGCGGAAACCGGGACGATCCTCGATGCCATCCTGGCCCGAACGGCGTCCGATCTCGACGCCAGGAAACGCAATGCGCCGATTTCGGCCCTCGAAGCCGTCGCGGCCGAGCAACCACCAGCGATTCGCCTGGGCGAACGACTCAAGAGTTCGGGTGTGGCGGTGATCGCGGAGATCAAGCGGGCATCGCCGTCGCGGGGGGTGTTCCCCGTTCCGGTCGATCCGGCGGCGGTTGCCGCGGAGTACGTCGCGGGCGGCGCCGCGGCCGTCTCGGTGTTGACGGACGAACCGTTCTTTCAGGGAAGTCTCTCGGACATGGAATCGGCGGCACGCGTCGCGCACGGGGCCGATGGCGGCGTGCCCATCTTGCGCAAGGACTTCGTAATCGATCAGTACCAGATCGTCGAGGCCCGGGCCCGGGGGGCCGACGCCGTGCTGCTCATCGTGGCGACCCTGAGCGATGCGGCGCTCTCCGAACTGCTCAGCTCCGCTGACCGGTGGGGCATGGACGCGTTGGTGGAGGTCCACGACGAGGACGAGATGGCGCGGGCCGTCGCCGCTGGGGCGAACGTTATCGGCATCAACAACCGCGACCTGAAGACATTCACCGTCGATCTGGCGGTAACTGAGCGGTTGGCTCCGCTAGCGCCGCAAGGGGCCGTCATCGTTGCCGAGAGCGGCGTTTTCGGAGCCGCCGACGTGGAGCGCCTGCGACGAGCGGGCGCGGACGCCGTCCTGGTCGGGGAAGGGTTGATCACCGCCCCGGATCGCGCAGAGGCCGTGCGAGCACTGCGGCTGGGGCGCACGTGATCGCTGGGACCAGCCACCTGAGAGACGTGCTCGGGCGTCAGCACCTGGTCAAGATCGATGGGCTTCGCGAACCGCGGCACGCGGCAGCGGCAGCGACGGCGGGAGCAGACCTGATCGGGTTCATCTTCGCGCCAGCGCGCCGGCAGGTGACTCCCGAGACCGCCGCCGCCTGCATCGCCGCCGCGCGCTCCTCGGTTTCGGGGCGAGCGTTTGCCACGGTGGGCGTCTTCGTCGATGCGTCGGCCGCGGAGATCCGGAGCATCGTTGCCCAGAGTGGGGTCGATCTCGTGCAACTTCATGGGGACGAAGCGCCCGATTTAATGGCAGACATTCCGGTTCCTGCGTTCAAGGCGTTCAGGCCGCGACCTGGGGTTGCCGCCGCAGCGCTCCTGTCCGAGATAGGGCTATTTGATGAAGCGCCGAATCCGCCAGCCGGTATTCTGATCGATGGATACGACCCGAGTGCCTCCGGGGGGACCGGCACCCGTGCCGACTGGGATCTGGCGGCGGAGGTCGCCGCGAAGCGTCCGATCCTTGTCGGTGGAGGGCTGGACCCCGAGAACGTGCGGGAGGCAATCCGAGTCGTGCGGCCACGGGGCGTCGACGTCAGCAGCGGGGTCGAGGTGAATGGGGTCAAGGACGCCGCGCGCATCGCATCGTTCATTCACGCGGCGCGTGCGGCCTTTCGGGAGCAGAGCGGTCTCCGCTCCTGACGGCCCGTTGCAACGCGGCCGAGACGAGGGCGGGAAACCACTCGGCTTCGTTCCCGACCTCCTGGCGCACGGTCGGGCCGCGATCGGGGAGTTCGGCGGCGATGCGGTAGATGCCCCGGTCGCGGACCATGAACCCGTAGTCGACGAGTTCTCTGCGTAGGCTGGCCACGTCGTCGTGCGCCAGACGCAGGAGGTCGTTCACTTCGCGCTCCGGATAGTCGCGGTTCGGCTCGAACCGCTCCAGCAGGCGGCGCAGCACGACGACCCGCTTCTTGCGTGCCGCGGGAAGCTGCCGCAGCCGCGGTCCGTCGAAGAAAGCGCGAGTCACGGCGTCGTCCTCAGCCGCTGGATTCGCCGCGGATTCGGCGCGGGCGTCCCGTGCCAGATCCTGGAGTGCATTCACTCGCAACGAGTAGATGCGGGACTGTGCCTCGGCGCTGACGGCGACGAGACCGGCGTCTACCAACTTTCTCATGTGGTGCGAAATCGTGGGCGGCCTCAGCTCCAGTTCGTTCGCCAATTCGTGTCCCGCGTGAGGGCGTTCCGCCAGCCGACCAAGAATGCGCAGCCGAGCGGGGTCGGCGAGCGCCTTGAAGAGAGCTGAAACGTGCTCGAGATCTGCTTCGTCCACGGACGCCCCCCCGCTAGTTCGACAAATATCTAATATGATAATCGTCGAACTAAGGAGTGTCAACGCCAGCGACGAGCGCCGTTCCGGTGGCCTACACGTCGAGCGGAACGCGGTCCCACGAGTCGCCAAACCCACAGAGCCAATTCAATGCGCGCAACCGCTCCTCAGCGAGAGCCCTGAGTCGTTCCAGCATATCATCCTGGAGTGACGCTAAAGGTATGTCAGCGATGAGCAGGTCACCATTGGCGACGACCGCCAGACCCGTGCCTCCAACTTCGCTGGCGACATCCGCGATGGCCTCGTCGTACTCCGTTCGCTCAGGGCCGGTCGCGATTCGTCGCGGCGCTTCGATGCTCGCTCGCCACTCGAACAGCTCGGCTCGATCGCGCTCGTGGGCGACGACGGGTTCTGGACGAAGTCCTGCGTTGCCGATCCACGCGGCTGTTGCGTCCCACGGAGAGGGAACCAGCTCGAGGACGGGCTCGACCTGGCTCAAATCTCCAAGCGGGGGTAGTTCAGCCAGACCGAGCCCCCAGCCGAGGGCGGCAAGTCCCTCGGCTTGCCAGGCGACCGATGCCATCTCGTCGTCGTCGAGGCGGCCCAGGGGCCGGTCAAGGAGCGCGACCTCCGTGGCCCCCAGGCGGTCCCAAAGATTCTCGGTCTGGAGCCACACGCGAAGGTCGTACGCCTCGCCTGAAAGTCCGTCATCGTTTCGATCACTGGCGAGCGACTCGATCGAGAGTCGGCGAATGAGCGCAGCGAGGACGATGCAGCGTGCGGCGACCTCCTCGGGAGCCCGCAACTCGATATCGAGGTCGTCATCGTCCACCACTCGGGCTCCTGTTCCAGGGTTGCGAGGACTTACACGTTGAAGAGGAAATTGATCACGTCGCCGTCCTGAACGGTGTAGTCCTTCCCTTCGCGCCGGAGCTTCCCCAGTTTGCGGGCCTCCGGCATGCCGCCGGTTTCGATGAGATCGTCGTACCCGACGATCTCGGCGCGGATGAAGCCGCGCTGGATATCGGAGTGGATTTCCCCGGCCGATTCGACCGCCGACGCGCCCTGACGAATCGTCCAGGCCCGGCACTCGTCCGGTCCCACGGTGAAGAAGGGCATCAGCCCGAGCAGTTCGAAAGAGAGGCGGATGACGCGGTCGAGTCCCGACTCGGCGATGCCAAGATCCGCCATGAAAACGGCCGCGTCGTCGGGTTCGAGACGGCCGATCTCCATCTCGATCTGACCGGCGAGAGCATCGACCGCGACACCGGTTCGACCGAACCGAGTCTGTAACTCTTGCACCATCGCCTCGCCCTCCGCTCCAAGCTGTTCCTCCCCGAGGTTGAGCAGAATCAGCATCGGCTTGGCGGTGAGGAACCCGAACCCGCGCAAAATCCTGACATCGTCGGGGTCGATGTCCGGCAGGATTTCGCGAATCGGGGTGTCAATTTCAAGCGTTGCCTTGAGGCGTTCCATGAGCGCTTTTTCGCGCTCCATCGCCTCGCGCTCACGGCCGACGACTTTTTGCTTCTGGTTCTGGATGCGGTCCAGTCGTTTCTCGATCGCGGCGAGATCGCTGAAGAGAAGCTCCAGCGTCAGGGTCTCGATGTCTCGCCCCGGATCGACCGAGTCTTCGACGTGGGGAACGTCGGGGTCGGCGAAAGCGCGCACGACCAGCACCAGCGCGTCGGCCTGGCTGAGGTGGCCGAGCAGCGTTCCGCTCATCCCCTTTTCGGCGATGCCTTTGGCGATCCCTGCCACGTCGAGGTACTGCACGTCCGCGGGGACGCGCTTCTGCGGCTGGAACATCTCCGTGAGGCGGTCGAGACGGGCATCCGGCACCTTGACGGTGGCCAGGTTCGGCTCGTCGGCGTTTGCTCCGATAGGTGCCGGTTTCGGCCTGGGAGCGGGTGAGGGCGTTGAAGACCGTCGTCTTGCCGCTCGACGGCAAGCCGATGATGACGAGAGTGGTGGACACGAAGGCTGCTTTCCGTGTTGGCCCACCGTCACGGCGGGCTAAGGACATCCTGCAACCGCCGATTATGCGGGATGGGTTGCTGGATCTTCCACGATGCGGCGCACGAGCGCGTTATTGAGGCGGATGATGTCCGCTGTCGCGATACGCAAGCAGGAGGTCTTCCCGTCCCCCGCCACCGTAGGCGACGGGAATGTGGGCGACGCCGACGTCGACGATGACCGGCAGTTCCGCGCGGAGGCGCGATGGGGGCGACGCCGCCGGCGGGATACCCGGTGACTTCGGCGACGATGTCCGGACTCGCCGCGCGGGGCCGGACCATCCCGGATGCCTCGGCCAGGAGTGAGCGGCTGACGCGACCGGTGCCGCTGGCGATGGCGACGACGTACTGGCTCGCCGGCGGCAAAGAGCAGCGTCTTGAGAATCTGCTCCTCCGGGACGCCGATGGCTGCCGCGGCGCTGGCAACGGTTGGCATGGGGACGCCGGGCGCGACGAATTCGGCGTCGACACCGATGGCGCCGCAGAAACGCGAGGAGGTGGGGAGGGGCGAGGCTTGCGGGATCGGTCATCGGCCTCTGCCGCGGGGGTCGAGGGCGTCGCGGAGCCCGTCGCCGAAGAAGTTGAGCCCCATGACGACGCTCATGATGGCCAACGCCTGGGGCGGCGGCGTACCACCAGTATTGCAGTCCCTTGTCGGCGCCCTGCTTGATCATGGCGCCCCACTCGGCGATCGGGTGGCAC
This sequence comes from uncultured Chloroflexia bacterium, assembly GCA_963762985.1. Lineage (GTDB taxonomy): Bacteria > Chloroflexota > Chloroflexia > Thermomicrobiales > UBA6265 > JACCXM01. The sequence continues at coordinate 249,712 of CAVXMK010000009.1, read as the reverse complement.
GGCGCCGAGGCCGATGAAACTCAGCCCGGCAGTGAGGACGATGGCGGCGCCGACGTCGAGCGTGGCCTTGACGATGATCGGGGCGTCGGTGGAGGGGAAGGATGTGTCGGAACAGGATCCGGCTCCGGTCGGCGCCGATCGACTCGGCCGCGGTGACGAACTCGTTGGCGCGGATGGCCAGAACCTGCCCGCGCATCAGTCTCGCGTATTCGGGCCAGAGCACGATGGCGACGGCGAGGAGGGCGTTGCTCAGCCCGGCGCCTCCGCGGGCCGCCGTGATCGCCATGGCCAGAATGATCGAGGGGAAGGAGAGGATGGCGTCGGCGGTGCGCATGATCACATTGTCGAGCGACACCTCCGGTGTAGCCGGCAATGGCGCCGAGCAGGCAACCAACGGTGCCGGTCAACGCGATGACGAGGATGCCGGCCGGCACGGAGACTCGCGCGCCCCAAATGATGCGGCTGATCATGTCGCGGCCAAGATCATCGGTGCCCAGCGGATGATCGACGCTTGGCCCTTGCAGCTTCTGCGAGAGATCCTGGAAATTGGGATCCTGGATCGGGAAGCACCGGAGCCAGGATGCCAAGAGAGAGCCACGCCAGCAGAATGCTGAACGCCGATCAACGCCAGCGGTTTGCGGCGAAGCGTGCGGGCCGCGTCCGCCGAGGGGGAGCGAGCCTTCTGACTCACCACGATGACGCCCGGGAGATTCGGAGCGTCGTTAAGCGCGCCACGGGCCCGGGTCTTCTCGACAGTGATCCCGCTCGCCGTTACGGACATAGCACAATCGCTTGGGACGAATGCTCGATCATGACGACCGGATCCTGGGATCGAGCACGACCGTACACGATATCGACGGCGAGATTGACCAGGACGTAGATGATGGCCACGATCAGCGTTACCCCCAGCAGCGCCGGGTAATCGAGCTTGAGCGCCGCGGCGACGGCGAAGCTGCCAATGCCAGGCCAGGAAAAGATCGTCTCGGTGAGGACGGCGCCGGCCAGCAAGCTGGCAGTAGTCAAGCCCAGGACGGTGACCGTCGGAATCAGTGCGTTGCGGAGGGCGTGGCCCGCGACGACGGACGCGTTCACGCCAGTCCCTTGGCCCGAGCGGTGCGCACGTAGTCGTCACCCAGCGAGGCCAGCAGCGACGAGCGCAGCATGCGGGCGATGATGCCCATGGCAAACGAGCCGAGGACGATCGAGGGCAAGATCAGGCGCATGAGCGGCCGCCTGCAACACGTCCCAATCACCTTGCAGGAGTGCATCGACCGTGACCATCCCGGTGATGGTGGGCGGGGCCTTCATGCCGACATCGAGGCGGCCCGGACCAGGGAGCCACTCCAGGCGATAGAAAAAAACGTAGAGCATGAGCAGGCCGAGCCAGAACACGGGAACGGATGTCCCGATCAGGGTAAGGAAGCGGGCCACGTGGTCGGGCCAACGGTCGTGATTGAGTGCGGAAATGATACCGAGCGGGAACGCCGACGACGATGGCGAAGGCCAGCGCGAAGCCGGTCAACTCCATCGTTGCGGGCACGCGATGGCGCAACTCCTGTGCCACGGGGGTTCGCTTGGAGATCGACTCACCCCAGTCACCTTGCAGCAGATTCCGCAACATAGACGCACGTACTGGACCGGCAGCGGCTGGTCGAGCCCCCAGCGCCGCTCGAGCGCGGCGCGGACTTCCTCGGGTTATTCGCCTGGCGGTCGCTCATGATCGCCGTGATGGGATCCCCGGGCACGGCGTGCGTGAGCAGGAAGGTGGCGATGCTGACGATGATCAGCACGAAAAACGCGAGCACCAGCCGCCTGGCAATGAATGCCCAAAGTCCCATGTCCGGTCTCCCAACGCATTCGCATTCTGGCGCGGACGGAACGCGGCGGCGCTACACCGGTCGTGAAGCGCCGCCGCAAGGCTATCACGCGGTTTTGGAGGCGTTCCTCAGGTTGAGCATGTAGACCGAATGTGTCGTGACGCCCTGCACCGCGGTGCTGGCGGGTTTGCGGTCAGTCGGTTGATACAGGATCAGGAAGGGCGCATCGGTGATGATCGTGCCCAGAATCTCCTGGTAGATGGCCGACCTGGCCTCGATGTCACTTTCCGCGATGCCGGCGTCGAGCAAGGCGTCGACCTCTGGATTGGAGTACCCAACTCGATCGGCGGCGGCGGTGTCGGTTCGTCCAAACGGCTCGGCATACGCGTGGATATCAGCATAGTCGGGCGTCCACGGCGAAACGGTGAACTGGAGATTGCCGGCGCGATACTCTTCGAGCCGCGTTGCGTCGTCCATCGGATTGAGGTTGACCGTCAGACCTTCGATGTGCTGGAGGTCGGACTGAAGCTTGGCGGCAAGCGTCTCCAGATCCAGACCCCCTTCGCCCGAACCGTCGGCGGCATAGCTCAGCGTAATCTCGGCCGGGCCTACGCCCGATTCGTCGAAGAGTTGCTGTGCCCGGTCGAGATCGGTGGTGTACCGTTGGTCTTGAACCTCGACGGTGCCGAGCAACGGCTCGGGGGCGATCGTCGCTGGCTGGATGGCGGCTCCCAGCATGAGATCATTGATGATCCCGTCGTAGTCCACCGCGTGACCGATGGCCTGCCGCACCTGGGGATTGGCGACTGGACCTCCCGGCTCCTCTTGCGTGTGCATTGCCAAGTACTCGATAGCCAGACTCGGCCCGGTGATGAGCTGCAGATTTTCGTCCTCTTCGACGCTTGCGGCGGTGTCGGGGTCGATGTAGTACGCGATATCGGCTTCGCCGGCCTGAATCGCCTGGAGCTGGGAGTTGGCATCGACGATGTTGCGCCAGATGATGCGGTCGAGCTTCGGCGGCTCGCCCCAATAGTCGGGATTCGCTTCGAGGACGACTTCGCCCGAGATGTCCCAGGCGGTCGAGTCGATAGGGACCCGTTCCCGCGGAATTGCCCGCGTTGATCCACTCCCTGGCCGTGTCGACCTGGTCGGCGTCCTCCGCATCGGTGCCGCCGTTTTCCATGAGCAATTTGCTGTCGCTGACGGAGAGCGGGGTCGAAGCCAGGATGGGCACGATCGCCGCATTCGGCGACTTCAGGGTGATCTTGATGGTCAGCGGGTCGACGGCTTCGACTGCGTCCCAGTAATCGAGCGCGAGGAATGACGCCTGGAACTTGATGTTCTTCAGACGATTCCAGGAAAAGACAATGTCGTCCGCGGTCATTTCATTGCCGCTGTGAAACTTCACGCCAGCACGGAGCGGGATGGTCACCTCGATCCCGTCCTCGGAGACCTGAGGGAAATCCGCGGCGATCAGGAGCTCGAATTCCGTCGGCCTGGTCGAATCGGGGAGAAGGTAAAGCGGCTCATAGTTCAGGATCATGCCCGCCTGGGAGTTGATCTCATAGATCCACCCTGGGTCCAGGGTGATCCACTGTCCTGCCAGGTCGTCTGCAATGACCAATGTCATCGCGTCGATCTGGCGGTGTGGCGCGCGCGCTGGCGCGGCCGCCGCAGTGTAGTCGCCGATGCGGCTGGCGACCGTCGCCGCGCCTGTCGCCGCTGCCGCTCCCATGAAATGGCGACGATTCAGGCGCGTTGAGCGGAATCGATCGAGATACTGCTGAAACCGCACATCGGACATGTCGCACCCTCGCTCTAGGCTCGACGGTCACCGCTGACCGCCGGCTTCGCACCTCGCCCGGTCTCTGTCCACGACATGGACGTTCGAAGCGCCTTGCCGTCGCGCAGCTTCCTCGATGCCCGAGCGGATCAGATTCGGGTTTGGCCAACGACCAGCAGAATAACACGCACTCCGAGGAATCGAAACCACGTCTGGCCCGATGGCGTCTACATCCGCGGGACCCGCGTCGGGCAGAGCGTGATCCGCACGTGGTGGTCGCCGACGTTGATTTGATCGGCGTACCACCCGTCCGGAAACGAAAGGCCCCCTGGACCCTCGACGGCCTCGGGTTCCACCGCGTCTGACGCGCCGGAGGTTGCTTCGCCCTCGAGTCTCGTGGCAAGCGTCTCCGTGGTCACGTAGCCGCGGTAGGCCTCGATAGCGGCGACAACCTCCGGGTCAGCCTCGTAGCCGATTTCGATGGTGTCTTCAATGCGATATCCGGCCCGCTTGCGCGCGTCCTGAACGCCGCGCACGAAATCCCTGGTCCAGCCTTCCTGAATCAGCTGGGGGGTCAGGGACGTGTCCAGAACCACGGTCGACCGTGCCCCTTGCGCTGTTGCGTATCCGGGCAGCTTCAGAAGGTCAATCAGGATGTCGCTCGGCTCAAGTTGCACTTGACCATCTGGAGTGTCGACAAGGACCAGTTCGCTGGCCTCAACGCTGGCGGCGACCTGTGCAGGGTCGAGGGTCGCCAGTCCTTCGCGCACCGCATTGAGGCGTTTCCCGAGACGAGGTCCCAGCGTGCGCAGATTCGGTCTGATGGTGTAAGACACGAACTGCTCCGGATCGCTCAGCGGTTTGATCGCTTTGACGTTCAGTTCGTCGAGCACCTGGTCCTGAAGCCGCAGTACTGAATCCAGCACGCGAGGATCGCGGCTGTAGACGAGCAACGCGGGCAGGGGTTGACGGACCTTGATTGCGGCTTCCTGGCGGGCGGCGTGGCCCGCGCCGACGATCTCCAGCACGGCATCCATGTCCTGGGAGAGCGACTCGTCGATGCGAGCCGGGTCCGCGATGGGGAAGTTCGTGAGATGGATCGACGCGGGAGCAGACGCATCGACCGATCGCACCAGGTTCTGGTACATCGACTCGGCGAGGAACGGGATGAATGGCGCCAACAGTGCTGCGAGGGTAGTGAGGCTCTCGTAGAGCGTCTGGTAGGCGGCCATCTTGTCCGCGTCGTTTTCGCTCTTCCAGAAGCGACGCCGGTTGCGCCGGATGTACCAGTTCGACAGCTCGTCGATGGTGAACCGCTCGATTGCCCTCGCGGCCCGATCCGGGTCGTAGTCGTCCAGGGCAGCGCGGACCTCGCCGATGAGGCGGTGTAACTGGGAGATGATCCAGCGGTCGAGCACCGGCCGATCGGCGAGTGGGACCGCGTTCTCCGAGGCGGTCGAATCGAACTTGTCCAGTGCGGCATAGGTGGCGAAGAAGGCGTAGGAGTTCCACAGGGGCAGAATGAACTGCCGCCGCACCTCGTCGGTGATGTGCGGACCGAAGTTGAGGTTGGCGTCGGGGTTGGCGCGGGCGAAGAGCCAGCGCATGACGTCGACGCCGATTTCTTCGGCCGCGTCGTCGAACCAGATGGCGTTGCCCTTGCTCTTGTGCATCTCCTCGCCCTTTTCGTCGCGCATCAACGCGTAGGAGAAGACGTTGAGAAAGGCAGGGCGGTCGACCAGCGCTGTGCTCTGGGCGATCATCGAATAGAACCAGTTGCGGAACTGGCCCGGAAAGCTTTCCGAGATCATGTCCGCGGGGAACCATTCCTCCCAGTACTCGCGGTCATGCCGGTAGCGCAGTGTCGAGAAGGGGACGATGCCCGCGTCGAGCCAGGGGTTGCCAACGTCCGTGACGCGGGAGACTGTCTCGCCACACCGCGAGCAGGCGATCTTGACCTCGTCGATCCAGGGGCGGTGAGGCGTGTGGCCGGCGAACGCGTCCCAGCCCTCTACCGCGCGCTCTTCGAGCTCGGTCTCGCTGCCGATGACGTCAACGTTGCCGCAAGCCAGGCATTCGTAAATGGGAAGCGCCAGACCCCAGTAGCGCTTCTTGGAGATCATCCAGTCGTCCATGTGGGCCAGCCAGTCGAGTTCGCGGTCGAGACCGAAGCTGGGCCGCCAGGTCGTCTGCCGGGTGACGTCCATCATCGGTTGGCGCAGGTCGTCCATGGCGATGAACCACTCGTCGACGAGCCGGAAGACGAGATCGGTGTTGCAGCGCCAGCAGACCGGGTAGCGGTGGCGGTACTGCTCGGCGCGATAGAGGAGCCCCTTGCGTCTCGAGGTCCTCGGCGATCGGGACGGCGACCTCGTGGACGTATCGCCCGCTGAGGAAGCCGAAGCCGACCCACGTAAACGCCGAACTCGTCGATCGGGGCGATGACGGCAAGATCGTTTGTCTTCGAGAGCGCGAAGTCCTCTTTGCCTGCGCCCGGGGCGATATGGACGATGCCGGTGCCCTCGGTCGCTCCGACGTCGTCCCAACCGATGACGCGGTGGACCACGTCTCGTTGCGCGTCCAGCTCATCGAACGGCCCCCGGTAGGTGCGGCCGATCAGGTCGGCGCCCGAGACCTCCGCCGCCACGGTGTAGTCGCCACGGAGCGCCGACCGGGCGGCGTCTTTGGCGATGTAGTAGCTCTTGCCGTCCTGTTCGGCGCGGATGTAGGTCAGCTCGGGATGGACGGCCGCCGCCACGTTCGCTGCCAGGGTCCAGGGCGTCGTCGTCCAGACGAGCAGACTCGCGTCCGGCTCGTCCAGCAGGGGGAAGGCGACGAAGACGGAGAGGTGAGAGCGCTCCTGGTAGCCCTCGGTCACGATCTCGTGCTCGGAGATGCCGGTGCCGCAGCGGGGGCACCAGGGCATGACGTCGTGCCCTTTGTAGAGCCAGCCCCGCTCGTGGACGGTCTTCAGGAAGTGCCAGATGGTGTAGTTGTTCTCGTCGGACATGGTGAAGTACGAATTGTCCCAGTCCATCCAGTAGCCGAGGCGGATTGACTGATTGGTGATGCGCTCCGCGGAAGCGAGGACCCGCTGCTTGCAGCGCTCCACGAACTCGGCGATGCCGAACGACTCGATATCCCGCTTGCTGGAGAACCCTAGCTCCTTTTCGACCTCGACCTCGACCCACAGACCCTGGCAGTCGAACCCGTTCTGGTAGCGCTGGCGCTTGCCGAGCATGGTCTGGTAGCGCTGGAAGAGATCCTTGTAGGTCCGGCCCCAGGCGTGATGCACGCCCATGGGGTTGTTGGCGGTGATCGGCCCGTCGATGAACGAATAGTGCTCTGCCGCGTCTTCGTTGCGCCGCAGATACTCCTCGACGATCCCGTCCCGCTCCCACCAGGCGAGCAGTTCGCGTTCCAGCGCCGGGAAGTCGGGGCGATTGTTGACTCGCTCGATTCCGGTTCGTGTCATGGTTTCTTTTCTCCGTCGGTTGCGCGTCTGCGTCGTGATGAAAGCCAAAAAACCACCCGCCCTCTGATCCGAGGACGGGCGAAGCCGCGGTACCACCTCAGTTGGCCGCTTTGCAGTGACCCACTCGGCCGCGGCATCGATGCCGCGGCGTGCCCCGCGTTATCGGGCGGACCCGGGCGCATCTCCCGACCGAGGGTCGTTTGGGCGCCGGCTCAGGGGCGATATCCGCGAGCGGTCAGGCGACCCGTTTCCAGCGTACCGGGCTCTCTGGACGCTGCGCCGCTCGGGTGTGATCCCCGTCGTTGCCTCGACGGAAAATGGTAGCGACGCCTGTCAAATCCGTCTACGAGTTCGTTCCGAGATCGGCCGATGCGCGGCGTCGATTGAGCCAACGTGTTTTCACCCGGCGGTAGAGAGCTGTCAACGCCAACAGGTAGGAGCTGCCCAGCAGGTACGACGCGACGACGTCGGTGAACCAGTGGTGACCGAGGTAGATGCGGCTCGGACCCACGAGGGCGATGAGCGCGACAAGGAACGCGGTGGCTGCCCGGCGCACCTGGGTAGGACGGACCAGGGTTTCGAGCAGGAACGCGAGGAAGCCGTAGACGCCACTGTAAATCAGCACGTGCCCGCTGGGAAATGACGAGCCGCCGATTCGGCCCGGAACGACGCGAACATCCTCCGGCGCCGGGCGCGGCCGTCCCATGGCGATCTTGACAACGGCCGAAATGGCGCCCGTGCCCCACGCGAGGAGCTGAAACCCCGCTTCGATGGGAAACCCGAGCAGCAGCCAGATCAGCGCGAGACCAGGGGGGATAATCCGGGACTGGAGCGGAAACCCTGGCCAGGAGACCAGGTGCATGAGACGATCGAATCCGGGCACGCGCACGCGCTGCAGCGAGCGAGTCAGGTGGAGATCGACCAGCCGGCTCCGATTGCGGCGAACGAGCGCAAAGAGAACGGCGAACGAGGCGAGTGCCACGGCGACGACGACAGTGGCGCCGCGCCCGCGGGCAACGGCCCGGCGTGGCGGAAAGACCTGCCGCACCGAAAGCCGGCCGGTGGGAGTTTCCTCGAGCAGGCGGGGTGCGCCCCAGGCGGAACGCGAACTTCTCAACATGGCCGAGCCCGCTGCCAGTCTGGTACAAGACAACATGCCCAGGCGTCGATCGGGATAATCGCGACTCCGGATCTCCCGCGCAAAGCTGGCAATCTGGGCAGAAAGTGGGGCGACCCTGTCGACATTGGTGCGAGCATCGCAGGCTTCGCGATGTGAACGGACAAGATGGCCACTCCTCCTTGCCGGGTTCGGCTTGGCGACTCTGTGCGCCTTCCTGATCTTCCCCGGAAGTATTGCCTCCAAATCGCATCTGGCGCTGCATGGCATCTGCGCGCAACGGCCGAGCCATAGTTTGCATCTTGGAGGGGCGGCACTACCTCTCGATGCGCGCATGACCGGCGTCTACATTGGAATCGTAACCGTGGCCTTGTGGCTCCTGGCTGTTGGAGAGGCACGCAGCACCGCGATTCCTCCGCGAAGCGTGCTGGCAATTCTTGCGCTCTGCGTCGCTCTGCTGGCGGGTGATGGATTCAACGCGCTTGGCGTTGACCTCGGTCTGCCACACCTGTACCCCCCGGCGAACTGGCTGCGCCTGGTCACCGGCATCCTGGGCGGAACGGCGATGGGCGTGGCGTTGGTCCATCTCCTGGCGGTGACGCTGTGGGCGCGCCCGGATCGGTGCCGCGCGGTCGTGGAGCGACCAGCGCTGCTCGTTCCGCCCAACTTGATCGCGTTGGCAGTTGGGGGGCTGGGATTGTCCGGACTGCCTATCCTTTACGCCCCGTTTGCGGTCGGTCTGCTCGTTGCCGCGCTCGGCGTCTTCGCCGCATTGGCGGCGATTACGCTCGCTCTAGTGACCAACCGCGGCTGGGCGTACGGCTCATTCCGGGCCATGGCGCCCTTGGCGTGCGGCGGGCTCATCGCGGCAATTGGCCTGCTGGCGGCCCTTTCCTGGGCACGTCTCCTCGCGGAGAACTGGTTCGGTCTCCCCAGATTGACATAGTATCGCTTCGTCGGGGCTATGCTACACTCGCGGCCGGGCGATCTCTTGACCGCCATGAAGGGTTTTTTGCGCGGCTGGCGCGGCCATGCCGTCCTCCAGGTGGCTGCCCGCATGAAGGTGTACCGCGACCTCGCATACGTCAAGAAACGCAAGCGCATGGCGATCGTTACGTCGCTGGCTGGCGTGGTGCTGCTGGGGGCGGCGTATTTCCTGGTCTTCACCGGCGGCCAGTCCGAGATGCGTGCGCTGTTCGCGTACGTTCCCCTGCTGGCCGGTATCATTTTGTTCCACCTTGGCATGCAGCAAGTCGGCAAGTGGAATCGTGCCCAGCGCAACGACGTCATCCTCGACACGTTGCTCAAGGATCTCGGTGAGCGGTACACGCTTATCCATTACCCCAAGATTGGCGGTCGCACCGTCGAACATGCCATGGTCTATCCAGGGGGTGTACTGACGATCACCGCGCGCGAGCTTCCGGGCGGTGTCGCCTTTCGCGACGGGCGATGGCGGAAAATCAACCAGGGATTGAGCAGATTCTTTGGCATGGGCGGCGCCTTCCTCGGAAACCCGTCCGCCGATGCGACCAACGACGTGAAAGCGGTGACCGGCGCCGTGACTGAGCACCAAATGGACGCCGACGTCGATGCGGTCGTGGCGTTCATCAACCCGCGGGTAACGATCGATGTCGAGGAGCCGGACTTTCCGGTGACGAATGGCGAGGGTCTTGTCCCGTACGTGGTATCGCTGCCGGCACAACCACCCCTGCAACCCGCCGAACGGCAGCGGCTGGTCGAGGTGCTGACGGCAGAGGGGACGTTCGAAATACCCCAGTCTGCGCCCACACGACGGCCAGTCAAGCGGCGGGCCGCGTAAGGTGGCGGGGCGCGGGCGCCGGCAGGCGGGCGAGCCTGCGCCTGCGCCACTGGCCGGGATGGGCTGGCCCGACTGGGCCGATCCGCGGGCGACGCAAAACTTGCGCGATGCTTTGCGTGACGGGAAGATCGGCCACGCCTACCTGCTTTCGGGGCCGAAAGGCGTCGGCAAGGCGGCGCTGGCTCGGGCATTTGCCCAGTCCCTGTGCTGTACGAACAGTGAAGACGGGAATCGGTCACGGCCATGCTCGGCGTGCCGGGCGTGCCGCAACGTCGCCCGCGGGGCTCACCCTGACGTCGAGCAGTTCGATCTGGAGTCGCAAGCGACCTTCGCGGACAAGTCGACGTCCCAGGTTTCGCTGAGTATCGACACAGTACGGCGCCTGCGGTCATCGGCGGCGCTTTTCCCGTTGGAGGCTGCGTACCGGGTGGTGATAATCGACGACGCGGAGACAATACTGGAGCCGGCCCAGCAGGCGTTGCTGAAGACGCTCGAGGAGCCGCCGCCGGCCGTGACGATTCTCCTGCTGAGCGACGACGCCGAGGCGCTGCTTGAAACCGTCCGGTCGCGGTGCCAGGACGTGCGAGTGCGGCCGGTCCCGGAGGCCGTGGTCGAGCGTACGCTGGTGGATCGGGGAGTCGACGATCGCGAAGCCGCGGAAATTGCGGCATTGAGCCGCGGTGCCCCGGCCTGGGCCATCGCCGCCGCCTCGGACGTTCGGATCGCGCAGGCGCGCAAGGCGGAACGGGATGCGGCCCTGAACTGGCTCATGGCCGGAACGTACGATCGGCTGGTGACGGCTTTCAAGCTTGGTGATCAATTCGGAAAGCGGCGCGGTGAGGTGATCGGCGTAGTGTTGGCCGCCGTGCAGGTGCTGCGCGACCACATGATCCGCGCCGCGGGAATCGAAGAAGCCGGTCCCTCGGTGGGGGCATCCGCTCTGGCATTGAGCCGGGCCGTGGCAGCATCGCTGCGCTGCCTCGCCGATCTCGAAGCAAACGTGCGGCCACGATTGGCCCTGGAAGCGATGGTGGTGCAATGGCCGAAGCTCGATCAGTCTCCGGACTAGAGCGGTCCTGGGCGCCGCCGGTTTCACTCGAAGAGGCACGCGCGCGAGCACGCGAGCGGTTCAGGAACCGGTTGGAGTCGGGCGAGAAGATTGGCGAATGCGGGTGCGGCGACGATGACGCGGTCATCGGGGCGCAGGATGATTCGCCCGCGGAGTGTGTCGTCGGCGTGCGATTCCGCGATTCGGGGAGGCTGTACTACTTTCGGCCGGGGCAAGATGAACTGACCGTCGGCGATTGGGTCGTCACCGCTTCGGGCCGGGGGCAGGAGGCCGCCAGGGTCGTCATCGCGCCACATCAGGTGCGGCGATCGCTGCTTCAGGGCGAACTGGGCCGGGTGGTGCGCCGAGTCACCGATGCTGACGCCGCGCGGATGGCGGCGCAGAAACAGCGTAGCGCCGACGCCGTCCGGCGGCTCGGTGAACGCGCCCGGACTCGCCGGCTTGGACTCAAGAGCATCGCGGCCGATTTCAGTTTCGATGGCGCGGCGGTGACGTTGAGCTATTCCGTGCCTGACCGCGAGCGCACCCCAGATGCCGCGGCTTTGCGCGATCTCGCACAGGAGTTGGCGGCCGAGCTCGGGAGCCGCGTGGAGCTGCGCCAGGTTGGGCCCCGAGACGAGGCGCGGCTGCTGGGCGGGCTGGGGCGGTGTGGGCGGACACTCTGCTGCTCCTCGTGGCTTCCCGTTTTCCCCGAGATCTCGATGAGCATGGCCAAGAACCAGGATTTGCCCCTGAATCCATCCAAGGTGTCTGGGGTCTGCGGACGCTTGCTGTGCTGCCTGTCGTACGAAAACGACCAATACCGTCAGATGAAATCTGTCATGCCCAAGCTGGGGCAGACGATCGAGACCCCCGGCGGGTCGGGGCAAGTGGTGTCGCTGCATCTGCTCAAGGAGTTGGTCACGGTTCGCCTCGAAAACGAGAACGGCGACGTCGTCTTTCGCGCCGACGAGCTGGGTCTTGGCACCGGCAAAGTACAGGAGCGAGCCGCGGTGCCAGCCATGTTGGAGGAGAGCGTGCCGGCAGTCGAATCCCCGGTTGTGAAGGTTGACGCCGGACCCGACGAGAACGATGCGGCCGCGACCGGCACCGGACGGCGACGGCGTCGTCGGCGAAGCGGGCGCCGCGGCGGGGGAGGAGCGTGATCGTGGGCGAGCCCCGGCAGCATCTGGTAGCGTGACGTGGCGTTATACCTGGTGGTCCACACGCCGTGGGAGAGCGAAGAAGAGACCGTGCGACCGCCGACGCGGCTGCGTGAGCTTGCTGAAAAGTCCCTGCAATCCGGGCGCACTCCGCGCTGGCTGAAGGCGTGGTCTCCCGATCTGCACGACGACCGCCTGTTCACGCTTTGGGAAGCGACCTCCGCCGAGGAGGTCAAGGGGGCGCTGGACGAGTTCGGTTTTCTGGACGACATGGAATCGTCCCCGCTTCGGGTGCGGGAGTGGGGGCCGGACGAGGTGCTTGCCTCCGAGTAGTGCCCGGGCGGCTCAGAAGTGACCACGGGCACCCGCAATAGCGGTGCTAGAATCTTGCGGTGGGTTCAGATCGCAACCCGCCGCGTCGTGTCCACAACGATCGAGGAACAGATACGATGGCTGAAAAGCGTGCCGTCGGCCAGCGGGTCCGGCGGATCGATGCCCCCCAGAAACTGACCGGTCAGGAGCGGTTCACCGGCGACCTGCGCGTTCCGGGAATGCTTATCGCCCGCCCCGTCACGAGCCCGTACGCTCATGCCCGGATCCGAGGGATCGATGCCGCGGCGGCGCTTGGCATCCCAGGCGTGGTCAAGGTGCTCACGTCAGATGACCTCGCCATTGCCCGCGATGCCTCAGGTGCGCCCATGAAGGCGCCAATCGCCTCGGGCGAGGCAGTCTATGCCGGACAGTTCGTTGCCCTGGTGCTGGCGGACTCGGATGCGGCGGCCCAGGACGGCGTGGCAGCAGTTGAGGTCGACTACGAGCCGCTGCCGGTGGTGGCGACCCTCGACGAGGGACTCGACCCGGCCTCCCCCCACATTCGGGAGACGCGGCAGCAGGCAAACGACGAAGAAGCGGCGATGCACAACGCCGACGCCGCGGTCCAGGCCGAAGAGAACGACGAGTTCGTAGCGCCCAACGTCTCGAACTCGGTCCATTATTCGCGCGGGGATATTGCGGCCGGGTTCGCGGCCGCGGACGAGAGCGTCGAGCTGACGCTTGAATCCCTGACAGTCCATCAGGGCTATCTGGAGCCGCAGGTCTGCCTGGTCGATATCGAGCCGTTAGGCGACCTGACGGTATACACGAGCACGCAGGCCGCGTTCTACTGCCGGACCAGGGTCGCCGAGACCGTCGGCATGCCGACCCAGCGGGTCAACGTGGTGCCGATGCCGGTCGGGGGCGGGTTCGGGGGCAAGTTCGTTCTCATCGAACCTATGGTGGCCGCCGCCGCGCTGGCGGTGGGGCGACCGGTGCTGCTTCACTACTCGCGCATGGACGATTTTCTGGCCGGCAATCCGGCGCCCGACTGCCGCATCACGGTCAAGTTGGGCGCCACGCGGGCGGGAGACATCACCGCGCTCGAATCGCGCCTGGTGTTCGATACGGGTTCAAGCGGAGGCTCGCCGCTGCAGATCGCGGCGATCTTGCTCGGTGGCTATTACCGATTCCCGAATCTTGAATTGCGCGGCCACGAGGTGCTCACCAACAAGCCGGGCGCCGGCGCCTATCGCGCTCCCGGCGCACAGCAAGCCACGTTCGCGATTGAATCCGCCGTGGATGAACTGGCGCGCAAGCTGGGGCTCGATCCCCTGGAGTTCCGCCTGCGCAATTGCGCGGTCGAGGGCGACGAGCGGCCGAATGGCGGAGCCTGGCCCCGCATCGGCCTGAAGGAAATCCTGGAGACATTGAAGACTCACCCTGCCTGGCGCGACCGTGAAACGGCCCACTCGAACGGCCGCGGGGTGGGTATCGCTGTCGGGGGATGGCCCGGGGGCATCGAGCCAGCGACGGCTGTTTGTCGACTCGATTCGAACGGCAAGCTGACAGTGGTACTTGGCTCGGTCGACCTGACTGGCACCAACACCGCATTCGCCCAGATCGCGGCCGAGACATTCAATACGACCTCGGACGACATCGCGGTAACCACCGCGCCGACCGACGCCGCGCCGTTTGCGGGCGGCACAGGCGGCTCAAAGATCACTTACACCGTGGGCAAGGCGGTCCAGCGCGCGGCCGAAGATGCGCTGCGGCAAATCCTCGCCGTTGCCTCGGAAGCACTCGAGGCCTCCGTGGACGACCTCGAAATGGTCGATGGCGCTGTCCGTGTGCGCGGCGTTCCCGGCTCGGAAATCTCGCTCAAGGACATCGCCGGCCGCACGATGGGTTTTGCGGCCCGCAATGAGCCCGTGTACGGAACGGGCTCGACCGCCATCCGGGAGAGCGCTCCGGGATTCGCCGCGCATCTGGTTGAAGTTGAGGTGGACGACGTCACCGGCGTGACCCGCCCCGTGCGATACGTCGCAGTCCAGGATGTCGGGTTCGCCATCAATCCGGCCGAGGTGGAAGCCCAGATCCATGGCGGTGTGGCGCAGGGACTGGGTTGGGCGCTGTACGAGGGGATGGTCTACGACGGCGACGGCCAACTGCTGACCGCGACACTGATGGACTACGCCCTGCCGCGGGCCGAAATGGTTCCGGCGATCGAAACCGTTCTGGTCGAGGTTCCATCCGAGCACGGCGCATACGGAGCGAAAGGGATCGGCGAGCCGCCAGCGATTCCGGGGGCGGCTGCCGTTGCCAACGCCATTCGCGACCTGACCGGAGTACGCGTGACGAGTCTGCCCATCCGGCCGGAAACGTTGGCGAGCGCGCTTTGGGACGCGACTTCGGCGCCCGCGGCCGATTAGCGGTGGTACGAATTAGGCCATGGTGACCCTGCCGGCGCTTTCAGCAGCGTACGGGGGCGACCGCTGGTCGCCCCGGCTTGCGTCGATGACCGAAGACATGGCATCGACCTGGGGTGACTGGGGCGTCTCGTCCGAAATCGGGCGCCTGCGTGCCGTCCTGTTGCGCCGTCCCGGTGCCGAGCTGGATGCGGTCACCGATTTCGAAGCCATGCAGATGCGCTCGGACCTCATGCCGGACGTCGTGAGAGCGCAGCACGACGCATTGGCGGACGCATACCGCGCCCACGGCGTGGCGGTGCATCAGGTTGCGCAAGGCAGAATCGACAAACCGAACGCGATGTTCGTGCGCGACCTGATGCTGATGACGCCGGAGGGCGCCATCGTGACGCGTCCGGCTTCGACGGTTCGCGCGGGCGAAGAGCGGCTTGTCGCCGAGGCGTTGGCGCGGCTTGGCGTTCCGATTCTGATGTCGGTGCATGGCTCTGGCACGTTCGAGGGCGCCGATGTCGCCTGGGTCGACAAGGATCTCTGCTTCCTGGCCGAAGGCCTGCGCACGAACGAGGAGGGGGCCAACCAGGTCGAGCGCATGCTGCGCGAGATCGGCGTATCGACACGTTGTTCGCGTCGGTCTGCCGCACGGCGCGATGCACCTGGACGGCGTGCTGGCGATCCTCGACCGTGAACTGGCCGCCATCTGGCCGCGCCGGACGCCGTTCAAGGTCGTCGATACGCTGCGCAGGCGAGGGTTCCGTTTCATCGAAGTCGAGGACGAAAACGAGGCGCAGAACCGGTTGCCGATGAATTTCGTCGCACTGGCCCCAGGCGAGATCCTGATGCCGGCCGGCGCCGAACGCTTGCAAGCGAGGTACGAAGCAGCAGGTGTGCGCTGCCACATGGTGGACATCAGCGAGTGCATCAAGGCCGGCGGCGGCATCCACTGTATGACCGGATTTCTTAAACGGGAGCACATTCAGGGGCGCCAGCGCCGGCAGACTCACCATGCTCGTCGAACTCGCCATCCGAAACTTCGCCATCATCGAGAGCGTGAATCTGGCGTTTGGGCCCGGGCTCAACGTGCTGACCGGGGAGACCGGCGCCGGGAAATCGATCCTCATCGACGCGCTGGGTGCCGTCCTCGGGGATCGCGTCAACGCAGACATGGTCCGTACCGGGGCGAAGTCCGCGTCTATCGACGCGACCTTCGACCTGGCCCGCTTGCCGAACCGGGACGAGATCGACCGCGTTGCTCGAGGAGTTCCAGATTGAGGTCGAGGATGGGGTGCTGATCTTCGGCCGGGAGATTCAGGCCGGGGGCGGAGCAGTGCCCGGCTCAATGGCCGCCCGACCACCGCCGCGATTCTGGGGCAAATCGGGTCCTTGCTCGTCGATATCCACGGGCAGAGCGACCACCTGTCGCTGCTCAAGCCGGCCGCGCAATTGGATCTGCTCGATCGCTATGCGCAGTCGATACCGACGCGGGACGCATTCGCCGCGCGACTCGCCGAACTGCGCAGAACTCGGCGGCTCCTGGAGGAGATCGCTGTCCGGTGCGCGGGAGCGCATGCAGCGCGTCGATCTGCTCCGCTACCAGATCGAGGAGATCGCGCGCGCGAATCCTCGACCGGACGAGGAGGCGGATCTTGCAGCCGAGCGTGCGCGGCTGGCGAACGCGGATCGACTCGCCCGCGATGCGGCGTCGGCGTATGCCTTGCTGGCCGGCGAAGACGATCTTGATGCGGGAGGCGCCGCGTTGCCGGCCATCCGGCAGGCAACGCAGGTTCTGGCCGAGCTTGGAGAGATCGACCCGGCGCACGAGTTCGATTGTCGGAGCGGGCATCCGAGCTCCTTTTCTTGCTCGAGGATCTGGCCGGCGAGATTCGGGGGTATCGTGATGACATCGAATCGGACCCGGCGAGGCTGGAAGCGGTCGAGGAGCGGCTTGCCGGAGCTGCGGCAGTTGCAAGAGGAAATACGGGGCGGACATCGCCGCGATTCTGGAGCACGCCCAAGCGGCTCAGGAGGAGTTGGAGCGGCTCACCGGGATCGGAATCGGATGCGGAAGTCACTGGCCGCCCGCGAAACCGAGCTAGCGGTCGACGCGGGGCTGCTGGCCGCCGACCTGTCGCAGCAGCGCGCCGATCGGGCCAAGGTCTTGGCGACGCAGGTCGAGCAAGCGATCGCGCGTCTGAACATGGGCGCGGCGGAGTTCTCGGTGGCCTTGGATCGGGTTGTGGATCCGCGGGGTGTGCCGGTGAAAGAGCAGAAACGGTTCGGTCGAGCGATTCGCCGCGGATGCGTCCGGGATCGACCGGGTCGAGTTTCTCATCGCGCCGAACCCGGGGGAAGCGTTGAAGCCGCTGGGAAGGATCGCCTCCGGTGGCGAAACGGCGCGGCTGATGCTGGCGCTTGAAGTCGGTGTTGTCTGATGTCGATCGCACGCCGACGCTGGTCTTCGACGAGATCGACGTCGGCGTGGGCGGCCGATCCGGGCAAGTGGTCGGCGAGACGCTGTGGGGGCTGACCGCCGGCCACCAGGTGATCGTCATCACCCATCTGCCGCAGATCGCGGCGTTTGCCGACGCGCATTTCCGCATCGCAAAGACCGAACGCGACGGCCGGGTGGTTTCGACCATCAGCGAGTTGGAGATGAGGAGCGGATCGAGGAGCTGGCGGCGATGCTCGACGGCGTTCCCGTCTCGCCAAGCTCGCTCCAGAACGCGCGCGAGATGGTGGACCGCGCGGCGGCCGCAAAGGCTGGCCAGTCGCTGCCAGCGGTCGGAGTGACGCCCGACACCGTTGCTATACTCCGGGTTCGGCCGCGAGGAGCGATTGGCTTCCCGGCGCATGAAGCATGGACAAGGAGCCGCGACATGGGCGTGAACATGAAGATGATCCAGCAGATGCAGACGCGGCTCGAAAAGATGCAGCGGGAGCTGGCCGAGACGGTCGTCGAAGGCTCGGCCGGCGGCGGCATGGTCAAGGCGCAGGTGACGGGCGCGCGGGAGTTTCGCGGCATCTCGATCGACCCGGCCGCCGTCGATCCCGACGATGTCGAGGTGCTCGAGGACCTGATCACCGTCGCCATTCAGGACGCCATGAATCGCGCCACCGCGCTGGCGGAAGAAAAAATGGGCGCGCTCACCGGCGGCATGCGCATTCCCGGACTGATGTAGCTCCGCGCTGGCGCGGACCGCCTCTCCGAGTCTCGATTCGACGCTCATGGCGCGCTCGGAGCCGATTCCGTTTGCCGTTGGCGACGTTGTGCGGCTCAAGAAACCGCATCCCTGCGGGGGATACGACTGGGCGGTCGTGCGGCTCGGCGCCGATATCGGCTTGAAGTGCCAGCGCTGCGGCCGGCGCGTGCTCCTGCCGCGCCGGGAACTGGAACGCCGGCTGAAGCAGTTTCTCCATCGCGAGAATCGAGTGAGAATGACCCGGAGAGCGCCCGCCGATGCGGACGTCGCGACCGCGGGCGACGGGGCTCACTCTTGAGCGAGCCGAACGGGGCGTCGTGCACCCCGGATGCCGAGCCCGCGGCTCGACCACGGCTCGAGCCGGGTCGGCGCGGCGCGTTCTGCGCCCTCAGGGCCGGGGGTCGTTCCGCGCTGTTCTGAGTAATTTCCCGTTCCTGCGCCTGTGGATCGCGCAGTCGGTTTCGCAGACGGCCAACAGCATGGTCGATTTCTCGCTGCTGCTGCTGGTCGGCGAAGCGGTTGCGTATCACAACGTGGCGCAGGCGAACACGGCGGTCAGCTTCGTCATTCTGGCGTTTTCGCTGCCGGCGGTGATCTTCGGTCCGATCGCGGGCGCGGTCGCCGACCGGGTCAGCCGCCGCAATCTCATGGTCGCCGACGAACCTGGCGCGCGCCGCGCTGGTGATGCTGTTCCTGCTGGTGCAGCCCACCTGGCCAGTGCACATCGCGCTGGCGTCGTACTACACGATCTCGTTTCTGTTCGGCGCCGCCGGCCAGTTCTTCATGCCGGCCCAGGGCGCCTCGATCCCGGCGCTCGTGCCGCGGGACCAACTCACGGCGGCGAACGCGCTGTTCAACCTGACCTTCACCGCGACCCAGCTCCTGGGATTCGCGCTTCTGGGACCATTGCTGTCGCAGGCGCTTGGCGTGGACACCCTGTTCATGGTGACGATGGTGGCCTTCGTCATCTCGGCGTTGCTGACGGTCTGGCTGCCGCCGATGCCGCTTCCGGCGCGCGTCGAGACCAGCGGAAGCGTCCCATCCGTTCCGGCGCATCTGGTCCGACATCCGGGAAGGGTCTGCAGCTACATCCGGCAAGACCCGATCCTGGTGAAGGCGATCGCCTATCTGACGTTCGCCACGACCGTCTTCATGCTCGTCGCCGCGCTGGCGCCGAACTTCATCTCGACCGTCGTCGGCTCTGGCGCCGAGCGATATCGGCTATCTGGTGGCGCCGGCTGGACTCGGCGTGATCGTGGGCGTGGTGCTCGTGCCTCGACTGTCCAGCCGGTTTCGGCGCGATGCGCTGGTCGATTGGGCGGTGGTCATCGGCGGGCTGTCGCTCCTGCTGCTGGCGCTGAGCCGCGAGATCCTGACGGCATCATGGCGCCCGGGACGGTGCCGCAGCGTCTGGAGGTCGGGGTGGCGGGTGCGCCTTGCCGCCGTGCTGGGGGTGTGCAATGCGCTGGTGCTCGTGCCATCGCAGACGATCCTGCAGGAGCGGTCGCACGAGCACATTCGGGCGCGGGTCTATGCCACGTTTTTCACCATCACGAGCGTCGTCTCGTTCGTTCCCATCTTTTTCGCGGCTGCGGCCGCGGACTTTTTCGGTGTGGTCACCGTGCTGGCCGCGGTCGCGCTGTCTTGCTCATCGTCGTCGGCGCGTACGGGCTGGTCCGCAGCAGGCACATGCGCGTCGCAGGCGCTTCGAGCGAGTGCGGACCCGGCATCGGCAAGGTCCGGAAGCGGTGCCCCCAGCGGGCTGAGCTCAGTCTGGTGTCGTAGCCGAGCGCGCGGGCATGGGCGAGGGCCAGTGCGACGTACTGGCGAAGCAGACGCGGCATGCGCCTCCGGAAGCGTCGGATCGAGGAGCAGCCGAGCCAGTCGAGACAGATCTTCGTCGGCCAGGAGTTGGGCGGCTTCGAGCGGTGAGAAATCCGGCGGCGACCAGAACGTCGAGCTGTTCTCTCCGGTCGAGCCGGAGCACGGCGCAGATACGGTCGAGGACGTCGCGACTGACGCCTCGGTCGCCCGATTCCAGCCGGCTCAGGGTGCTGTTGTCGATCTCGGCGAGCTGCGCGACCTGTTTCTGGGCCAGATCCGCGGCCGGTGCGGAGCCGCACCAGCAAGCGGCCCAGATCTTCGCTGGGTCCGGATGAGGTACGAGGATCAGCAGATGACATGGGTTCGATCGATCGCGGGCGGTGGCGTGACGGCCGGATCAGTAACGAACCGCGCCACGCAGGCGCGGTTCGAATACTGCGATGGGGTTCGCATGGTGGTGAGCCGCGAAGGACTCGAACCTTCAACCAACTGATTAAGAGTCAGTTGCTCTGCCAATTGAGCTAGCGGCCCATACGCGGTAATGATACCAACTCGGGGAAATCGGTGCAAATCGAATCCCTCTCGGTCAGTCGGACTAGGCCCTGAGCGCCAGATCAGGACGGCGAAGGCTCCAGGACTCGGAGCGCTCGTACGCGTCCGCCATGCGCAGGATGGTCGCCTCCGCGAACGGCGGGCCAAGAACTTGCAGCGAAACCGGTAGCCCGTCGCTGAACCCGCAGGGAATGGCGACGCCGGGAATCCCGGCCATGTTGGCCGGAATTGTGAACACGTCCGCAAGATACATCTGATACGGATCGTCCGTTCTGGCCCCGAGCGGGAAGGCCACGGTGGGCGACGTGGGTGCGACGATCGCATCGACCCGTTCCCAAGCGTCGTCGAAGTCCCGCTTGATGAGTGTGCGCACCTTTTGCGCCTTGACGTAGTACGCGTCGTAGTAGCCGGAGCTGAGCGCGTAGGTGCCAAGCATGATGCGGCGCTTGACCTCGGGTCCAAAGCCTACGCCCCGCGTCCGCTCGTACGTTTCGCGCAAAGACGGCGCCTCGACGGAGAGGCCGTACTTCACCCCGTCGTAACGCGCCAGATTGGCGCTGGCTTCGGCTGGGGCGGTGATGTAGTAGGTCGGGAGGGCGTATCTGGTATGGGGCAAATCGACCGGCACGATCTCGGCCCCCAATTCGCCGATTCGGGAGATGGCCGCATCGACAGCAGCCGCGACCCCGGCTCCATGCCGTCGACGGCGTACTCCCTGGCTACCCCGATCTTCATCCCGGCGATGTCGCCGGTGAGTGCCTCACGAAAATCTGGGAGCGGGAGAGGGGACGACGTCGCGTCGAGTGGGTCGTGACCCGCGATGGCTTGCAACGTGATCGCCGCGTCTTCCACGGTCCGGGCGAACGGACCGATCTGATCGAGGCTCGAGGCGAAAGCGAGCAACCCAAACCGGGATACGCGCCCGTACGTCGGTTTCAAGCCGACTACGCCGCAAAACCCGGCCGGCTGGCGGATGGAACCGCCCGTGTCCGAGCCGAGGCTGACCGTCGCGAGACCCGCCGCCACGGCCGCGGCCGGTCCCCCGCTGCTGCCGCCGGGGACCCGATCGCGGTCCCACGGGTTACGAGCCGGCCCGAACGCGGAATTCTCGTTGGAGGAACCCATGGCGAACTCGTCCGTGTTCGCTTTGCCGAGGAAAACCGCGCCCTGATCGCGAAGGCGACGAACCACGGTTGCGTCGTACGGCGGGCGGAAGCCTTCCAGGATGCGTGAGGCGGCGGTGGTCGGGGCATCCACGGTGCAGAGCACGTCCTTGAGCGCCACCGGGATACCGGTGAGTGGTCCGGCGTTGCCCTGGGCGATGCGGCGATCGGCCGACTTTGCCTGCTCCCGAGCCACGTCGGACATCACGTGCAGGTACGCGCCCAACTCAACGTCAAGGCGAGCGATGCGGTCGAGGTGGGCCTCGGTCAGCTCCGACGCAGAAATCTCCCGTGCGTCGAGCGCCCGTCTCGCGGCGGCGGCCGAGAGATTAGTGAGCTCGTAATTCAGTGTGCTCACTGGTCTGGAACCTCATCCGCGACGCCAAGAATGGTCTGCACCTCAAAAAAGCCGTCGGTCTGCCGCGGCGCGTTGGCAAGGACGGCGTCGCGAGAAAGCGAGCCGGTCACGGTGTCCTGGCGCATGACATTGGTCAGACTGATGACCTGCGCGGTGGGGGGAATGGCGTCGGTGTCCAACTCGTTTAGTGCCGCGACATGTTCGAGGATCGAAGACAACTGGTCCTGCATGCGAGCGACTTCTTCATCACTCATGCCGAGCCGAGCCAGCCTGGCGACGTAGACCACTTCTTCCTGGGAAAGCCGCATGTGGACCAATCCGGAACGAGCGACACAATACCCACGGCCCTCCGCGAGTGATGCCTTGGGCGGCAACCGACTGAGTCTAGCATGGTGATTTGCCGGCAATTCGCCGAAACCCCTCGAACGATCATAGGTGAATCCTGAGCGCGTGGCGCGGGAGCGGCGTGTCGCCACGCTCCTGCGCGCCAAGAATCCACGGCAACGCCGGTGCGCGAGATGACGCCGCGGCTGGTGTAGACTGGCCGAGTCGCGAGCCGGCTGAATAGCCCCGCAGCCTGGTCTCTTTCGGGGAAGTCTTTGCGGAATCGTGGTGCAGATCGTCTGTGAAATGCGCAACATTGCAAACAGACGTTGGTCGCGATTTCGCAGGATCGCTTTGCCCGATCTGCCTGATCGCCGGCAGCGCCTGGACGCAATGAGAGGTCGCGCGGGGTTTCGCCTCCGATTTCTGGCCGCGCTGGTTCTCTGCGCATCTCTCGCAGCGTGCGCAGAGGAAGAGACCGGCCCTCAGTTCGCCAACGATCCGGCTCCGACTCGCCCACCCTCGGATACACCGGCAGTCGCGTCTCCGGTCGCCAGCGGCGCCACGCCGCTCGCCGCCACCCCGGTCGCCGCGACGCCGACTTCGATTTCCGACCTGTTGGCGACGCGGGGCGCACCTTCGCGACTGTTTGTTGCGGCGAACGACGCCATCTGGACCGTTTCGAGCGCAGGCGAGGCCGATCGAGTGTTCGAGGCGCCCCGGGGAGTCGGATCGTCGCCATTGACGCCGCTCCTGGCGGCGAGCGCGTAGCCGCACTCTTGGGCACGACCACTCCCGAGGGAGAAAGGACCGACGTTGCGGTTATCGACAGCGCCGGTGAGGTCGTGTTCCGTCTGGATGATCTCGGCGTCGGGTTGGCCACCCCCGTGCCTGGCGGCGGGCCAATAGCCGCGTCTATCGACTGGTCGCCGCAGGCTGATCGTAGTCTGGTGTCGTTTTTGAATGGGGCGACCGTCTCGTTCCCCATCGGCTCGGACGACGTGCGAACCATCATTCCGCCGGCTGGCGAATCGGGGTCCATCGTCGACCCAAGCTGGTCGCCGACGGGAGAGTCCGTCGCGTTCGTCGCGGCGAGCGAAGACGGCCGCACTAGAACGTTACGAGTCCTCGACGTCGGCGACGGGACCGTTAATGAGGTCGTGGCAACGCCAGAGGGCCGCTTCGTGGTCGATTATGCCTGGATGCCGAATGGCGTC
Organism: uncultured Chloroflexia bacterium; assembly: GCA_963762985.1. Taxonomy (GTDB): domain Bacteria; phylum Chloroflexota; class Chloroflexia; order Thermomicrobiales; family UBA6265; genus JACCXM01. The sequence goes on along the minus strand of CAVXMK010000009.1, from coordinate 226,114 downwards.
TCGTTGCTCTTCACCGAAGGCGGCGAACTCGGCGGGGCGGTGACGGGAATTGACCTCTGGCGCGTCGACGCGGATGGCAAGAATCGGGAACTGGTTGTCAGCGCCGGGACGGTCGCCCCCGTGGCCCGGATCACCAACGTCAGACCGGCCCCGGACGGGCGTAGCATTGCCTATTCGGTGCTGGTCCCCGGGGAGTCCCAGCCCCGGGTCGATAGCATCTGGATCCGCGACCTCGAATCCCGGCTTGGGTTCCGCATCCAGATGCCGTCAGTGACTTCGGTCGACGACATGACGTGGACGGACCGAGGCTTGGCAGTGGAGGTGACAACTAGTGACGGCTCGTCGCGCAGGCCAGCGACTCGTGCGCTGTTGCAGGTAAACCGGGACGGCTCAGTTTCGGCGCTGTGGGCCGCCCCGATCGCAGAAGGCACGCCGACCAGCGGCACCCCTGTTTCGACACCCGCAATCGACTAGCCGTTTCGGGACGGCTCCGACAGGGGCGGCGCAGTCGCTCTCGGTGACCTCTTCGGCGTCGAAGATGTTCTTCGCGGCGGTGATTCTGGCCTGAATGCGCTCGTCCTCGGGCGACGGCTCAGATTGAGTGGGCTCCCGCTCCGGCGCCGGCGACGCGGCAACTGACGAATGCGGGGGCGATGCGTCTGGCGCGGTCATTTCTCCGCGCAAGATGCAGACGAGCGACACCTCGCGACCGAGCAGCCGCGATAGAACGCCAGCGACGGTTTCGCTCACCTCGTCGGAGTTCAGTTTGTCGCGGTGGAACGGGTACGGGACGGCCAGGGTGATCTGGTTGCCCGAGACCGCCACCGGGTCGACTTCGCTCAGCAGGGCTTCGATGCGGCGATTGAGTGCCTTGACGTCGGCGCGGACGTTCGGCCAGAGGTCGGCGATGCGCTCGACCTCAGCCGACCCCTGATCCCCGATCCTCGGCGGAGAGTCAAAAGCGGCGGGTTCGGGTCGCAGCGGCGTGATCGGCGCGGGCTCCGGCGCGATGGGGACGGCGCCGCCGACGACGGGCGCTTCGCGATCGAAAGAGCTGCCCCTGACCCGTTCTCGCAATGACGTCGGCTGCCTCGAGCTGGTGCTTTCTGGCTGCGACGGACTCGACGAGCCCGGGTTGCGAGGGCGGCCACAGTCTCAGGAGCGGCAGTCGCTTCAACCAGCGCGACCTCGAGTGGGAGCTGGGGATAGGGAGCGTGTTTGATGCTGAAATCGATCTCCCCGAAGCGACGGGCGAGGTCGGCAAGCTGCGGCGAGCGAAAACCCTGCCGCCAAGGCATCGGGCGCGGTCGTCGGCGTCGGCGGAGCCGCCGGAGCGCTCGAAGAGCAGCAACCGGATGTAGCTCAGGAGTTGCCGGTTGAGTTGGCGGGCATCCTCGCCTTCGTCGATGGCCTCCTGGACGATACGGAGCGCCTTGCCGGCATCGCGCTGCCCGATCGCCTCGATCAGGTTCTCCACGCGGTCGTTGCGGCTCAAGCCGAGCGCGGACGTCGACATCCGCGACCTCGATACTTCGCGGGAGGTTCAGAGTCCGGCGCTTCGGCTGCCAGTGAGAGGCGCTCCAGGAGACCCGAGCGCATCGCGCAGGCTGCCGGTTGCGTGACGGGCGATGGCGTGCAGTGCGTCGTCGCTGACCGCGATGCCCTCGAGACCCGCCACCGTGCGCAATCGGCGCGCGATGTCGCCCGCGCCGACGCGGCGAAACTCGAACCGCTGGCAGCGGGAGACGATGGTTGGCAAGAAGTTCTTCGGGGTCGGTCGTGGCGAGGATGAAGCGGGTGTGCGCGGGCGGTTCTTCGAGCGTCTTGAGAAAGGCGTTGGCGGCCGCGCCGGTGATCTGGTGCGCCTCGTCGATGATGTAGACCTTGGATGGGAGTTGCGTGGGGGCGTAGCGCACGCGTTCGCGCAGATCGCGGATATCGTCGATACCGCGGTTGCTGGCGGCGTCGATCTCGATGATGTCGGGGGTCGCGTTCTGGTTGATGGCGCGGCAATTGGCGCAGGCGTTGCACGGCCGCTGGCCGGGGTCGGGATGGAGGCAGTTGACGGCTTTGGCGAGGAGCCGGGCCGTCGTCGTCTTGCCCGTGCCGCGCGGACCGCTGAAAAGATATGCGTGCGCAACGCGGCCGAGCGCCACCGCGTTGCGCAGCGTGCGCACCACGTGCTCCTGGCCGACGAACTCTTCGGCGTCGAACGACTGGGGCGATGCTTGCGGTACAACGAGGCCGTCGCGGCGCCCTGTCTCTCAGGCCGAGAGGGACGCGTACCGGATGGCGATGCGATCGTCGGCCTCATCGTCTTGCTGGCTGTCGCTTTCGGCGAAGAGCGACGGAGCCGTCATGCGGTGGTTCCTCCCGAGTGCGCGGCGGACGTGCATGAGGATCGCGTAACCAGTGTCCGTACACAAGTATAGTCTGCGGATGGGAAGCGCCGACCCATCAGGTCGGACGCGCTGGCGCAGGCGAGCACCAAGGATAGCGCGAGTTTGGGCACGCTATTCGTCGTTGCCACGCCGATCGGAAATCTCGGCGACCTGTCGCCGCGAGCGATTCAGACGCTGCGCGAGGTGCAGCTGATTGCCGCCGAAGATACGCGGCATAGCCGGCGTCTGCTCTCACATTTCGCAGATCGACACGCCACTTGTGAGCTATCACGAGCACAATGCCCGAGAGCGGCGAGCGCGGCTCCTGGCCGCATTGGCGGAAGGCGACGTGGCGCTCATCAGCGACGCCGGCACGCCCGCGATCTCTGACCCGGGTGCGGATCTGGTATCGGCTGCGCTGGCCGCGGGACACCAGGTGTCGCCGATTCCCGGTCCTTCGGCGCTGGCGGCCGCGGTGAGCGCCTCGGGGTTGATCGATGGCCCGTTCCTGAGTCTCGGCTTCCTGCCGCGCGAGAACAGGAAAGCGACAGCGAACCATTGCTCGCGGCGCGGCGAGCGGGTTTCCGCTCGTTCTTTTCGAGTCGGCGCAGCGGCTGGAGCGAACACTCAAGGAACTCGAGGGCGCTGTCGGTGATCGCCGCGCCGTCGTGCTGCGGGAGCTGACCAAAGTCCACGAGGAGGTGCGGGCCGGGATCGTTGAGCGAGCTGAATGCCTGGGTTGCTCAAGGTGGCGCGAGGGGCGAAGTGGTGTTGCGTGGTCGCGGCGGCGGCCGAGCTGGCCGCATCGGAGCGAGACGCGGAGGCGGTCGTCCGCGCGCTGCGGCAGTCCGGGCTGAGCGCGAGCCAGGCGGCCCGCGAGGCGGCGGCGATCACCGGGTCTGCCGCGCTCGGAGCTGTATGCGATGGCAACAAGCGTCGAGTCGCTTGCGCTCAGGCGGGTTGGAAGGCGAGTTTGCGCTGGCGGATCAAGATGCTTTGCAGGAGCCCCTCGGCGATGAGGAATGTCCACAGCGACGAAAGCCCGGCGCTGATAAACGGTAAGGTGACGCCAGTCACCGGCATCAACCCGATGTTCATGCCGATGTTGACGAAGGCCTGAAAAAAGAGCATGCCGGTAATGCCGATGGCGATGGCCTGCCCGAGGCTGTCGCGGGCGACTTCCGAGACGTGCAGGCAGCGCCAGATGAGGATCGCGAACATCAGCATCAGGGCGGCCATGCCGATAAAGCCGAACATGCCGCTGGCATGGGCGAAGATGAAATCCGATTCGCGCACCTTGAGCAGACCCAGCTGGCTCTGGGTGCCGCCCTCGATACCGTAGCCGCGCCAGCCGCCTGACCCGATGCTGATGCGAGCCTGGATCAGGTTGAATCCGTCGCCCCGGGCGTCGGCCTCCGGATTCAGGAAGACTGTCCATCGCCGCTTCTGGTAGTCGGCGAGTAGGAACTCCCAGGCGACGAAAACGGCTACTGGCGCCGCGGCCGCCAGCGCCACCCAGAACCGCTTCTGCGTTTGGGTAACGGTCATCACGGCGACCCAGATGACCCCGTAGACGAGACTGGTGCCGAGATCGGGCTGGCGGAAGACGAGCGCCATCGGCGCGAGGACGATCAGCAACGAGACGACAAAGTTACCGAGCTCACGCATGGCGGGGCCGCGAGAGGCGACGAACGACGCCAGCGCCAGCACCGTTGCGATCTTGGCGAACTCAGAGGGTTGCACCGTGGTGAAGCCAAGATCGAACCAGCGCCGCGAACCCGGCGATCTCGATGCCAACGCCCGGGCACCAGGACGAGCACGAGCGCCAGCAGCGAGACTCCATAGGCCGCCCACGCCAGGGAGCCCAGGATGCGATAATCGACGCTGGCGACGACGAGCATGACGCCGAGACCCAGCGCGCCGTAGACGGCCTGCCGCACGCCGAGATTGGCGAGCACTATCGGGCCACCACCGTCGGCGCTGTAGATCGTGACCGCGCCAAACCCCATCAGGATGACGGTAGTAATGAGGATGTAGAGATCGAAATCCTTCCAGCCTCGTCCGAGTCTGCTCACTGCCTGCCTCTCGTCCATTTCCCGTCAGGAGGCCGCCGCGCTCAGAGCACTTCGACGTCGTTGATCGTGATATGGAACGCGTATCCGAGCGCTTCTGCCGCCCGCCGCGACATCAGCATGCGGGGCAGAAAGATTTCGAAGTAGTGCATCACGGGCGCGATCGACGTGTCGATCTGCAGGACAAGCGTAATCGACTTCTGCTCCGGGTCGACGTAGAGGCGAGACGATGTGGCGGCGTAATTGACGCGATCGTGCTGGTCGAACGCCGTCTGTTCGGGGTTGCGGACCCGCGAGCGATGCACGTCCGATTTGTCGGCCAGGATGAGTGCCGCCGAGACAGCATGGACGGGGTCGCCCAGGTGGCCCTCGTCCTCGTGGGAGCCAATGGCGCCCATGACGATTGCTGTGTCCTCGGGGTCTGCGCCGAGTCGGCTCAGGATCTGGTGAGCGAGGAGGGCCCCGGTACGGGCGTGGTCGAGGCGGCTGACGACATTCCCGATGTCGTGCAGGTACCCGGCAATCGCCGCCAGCTCTTGTTGCCGGGCGTCGAAACCTGCACGCTTCAGGATATTGCGCGCGATGTTCGCGACGAGTCCCACATGACGAAAACCGTGCTCGGTGTAGCCGATGGCGCCGAGGTTGCGATTGGCGTTGCGGATGAGCGCCTGGACTTCCGGATCGGCCTTGACCGCGGACAGGGACACGGAAGCGCGGGGGCGTTCACCCGCCCCGGAATCAGAAGGACTAAACGGGTCCGCATCGACCGAGGTCCGCGCAGGTTCGGACCGTCTGACATCTGCTGGAACTGCAACCTCGGTCGTTTGCTGCATCAGATCCTTGCTTGCCGTCGATCGCGAGCGTCTCGGGACGGAACTCGCGTCGGAGTATAGGGGCGGCGATAGATTCGACGACCACCCGGTGAGCGTCTCACGCCCAGCTCTCAGCACGAGTGGGGGTGCTGACGTCGGGTCATGCAATGCCCACGGGGCGAAAAGACTTGGGGGCCTGAAGACTGAAGTCTGATGAGCCAAGGTGCCGAGCGAAGGCAACCATGCCTCGAAATCGCCTTGGCGGCAGCGGTTCGAGCACTCGTCGGCGTGGCCTCATGCTATGATTTCGCGATTCCACGGTCTGGCGCTGTGTGGATTTTCCCGCCAACTACAGGTGGTCTGAACGAATGGGTGGAGATCTCGACGCGGAGCGAATCCAGGTCGAAGCCATAGGCGAACCAGGGGAGCGCCGATTTCGGCTCTTGTCGATCGTCAATGGGCAAACATACGCGGTCTGGATGGAAAAACAGCAGGTGCAGGCGCTGGGAATGGCGCTGGAGCAGATGCTGGAGCGGCTGCCCGACGCGGGACCCGTACTCCCGGACAGCCCCGGTCTTGCTGAGTTCGACCGTGAAACGCGCAAGCAGTTTCGGGTGGGGCGCATGGAACTGGGCTACGACGATAGCGAGGACCGCATCGTTGTAGTTGCGCACGACCTCAATAGCCAGGACGATGCCGACGCCGCATTCGCTTGCCGCATGACGCGCGAGCAAGCGCGGGATTTGAGCGCCGAGGCCGCGGCGGTGGTCGCCGCGGGGCGCCCGCGCTGTACCATGTGCGGAGAACCGATGGATCCCGAAGGCCACGTCTGCCCGCAGCAGAACGGCCACTTTGGGCACGATCTCGAGATCATTGACGATGAAGACGCCTGAGCACGCGACTCCGCATTGACAAACGTTTGCGATTGGCCCTACGATTCGTGGTGAAGTCGAGAAATCGGGCGACCGTCAGGCTTTCTGGAACATGACCACGCCGTTCGCGGCCAACACCATCTCGTTGATTACCGGCCTCGTACTTACGGGGCTCCCGGTAGGGAGCCGCGTGGGATAAGGAGGCCATGCGTCCGGCGCACGCCGGAAAGAGGACGATAGCAGCGTTACGGATGGCCTCCACCAAGGGAGGCCATTTTGGTGTCCGGCGCAGATTCAGAATATCGATCGAGATTCGCGGCAGCGAAGCGGTTCTCGGGGAAGGGGTAGGCGATGGCAACGACGAATGCAGCGGTGCTGCAAGAGCAGGCTGGAGAGGCCCGGATCTCCCAGCGCGAGGAGCGCCCTGTGCTCACCGGTTCGGAGATCGTCTGCCGGGCGCTCGAGGATGAGGGAGTCGACACGGTCTTCGGGTATCCGGGCGGCGCGGTCATTCCCCTCTACGATGCCCTGCCGCGCGCCGGATTCCACCACGTGCTGGTTCGCTTCGAGCAGTGGGCGGCATTGGCCGCCGAAGGGTACGCGCGGGCGACCGGCAAGCCAGGCGTGTGCTTGGTCACGTCGGGGCCGGGAGCCACAAACCTGGTGACGGGTCTCGCCGACGCGATGCTCGATTCGGTGCCGATGGTGGCCATCACGGGCCAGGTCATCCAGCCGCTGATTGGACGCGATGCATTTCAGGAGGTCGACATCACCGGCATCACCCTGCCGGTCACGAAGCACAACTACATGGTCAACCGCATCGAAGATCTGGCGCCGACGTTCAAGGAAGCGTTCCACATCGCGACCACTGGTCGTCCAGGCCCGGTGCTGATCGACATCCCGAAGACACTCTTCCTGCAAAAGCATGCGTATTCGTACCCCGAGACCGTCTTTCGCCGGGGCTATCAACCGACGTCAGTGCCGAACATGCGGCAGGTTCGGTTGGCGGCGGAAGCGATCGCCAAGGCGCGCAAGCCGCTGATCATGGCAGGGCACGGCATCATGTTGAGCGGGGCGACCGGCCTGTTCAGGGAGTTCGTGGAGAAGACTGGCATCCCGGTGGTCCATACGCTGCTCGGTTTAGGGACGTTTCCTGAATCGCACCCGCTCGGTCTGGGACTGATGGGCATGCATGGCCACAAGCATGTCAACGACGCGCTCGACGAGTGCGACCTGCTGCTCAACATCGGCGCGCGGTTCGATGATCGCGCCACCGGGCAGGTGAGCGGTTTTGCTCCGAACGCCTTTGTGGTCCACGTCGATATCGACCCGGCGGAGATCGGCAAGAACGTCCACACGGACGTGCCGGTGGTTGGCGACGCGCTCGAGGTCCTGAAGCTCCTCATCCCCGAGGTGCAGGAAGGGCGCTACGACGACTGGATGGCCTGGATCGATTCGCGGCGCAACCGGGTGCTCGACGAAGCGCTCGAGGACCGGCCGGAGTGGCCGGAACCCTACTCGATCATCAAGGCAATCGCCGAAGCGACGAACGGCGAGGCGATCGTGACCACCGATGTCGGCCAACACCAGATGTGGGCGGCGCAGCATTTCGGTTTCGACCATCCCGATCGCTGGGTCACGTCAGGTGGTCTGGGCACGATGGGATTCGGGCTGCCATCGGCGATCGGGGCCAAGATCGGGCGGCCCGACCTGGAAGTCTGGGCCATCATCGGCGACGGCGGGTTCCAGATGTCGTGCAACGAGCTCGCCACCGCCGTGCAGGAGAACCTCGATATCAACATCGCGGTCATCAACAATGGCTATCTGGGGATGGTCCGGCAGTGGCAGGACTTGTTCCACGCCAAGAACTACTCGGAGGTCAAGATCGGAGCACCGAGTTTCGAGAAGCTGGCCGAGGCGTATGGCATCGCCGGGATGACGGTTCGCAGCGACGCCGAGATTGGACCGGCCATCGAGCGGGCGCGTTCCATCCGCGGGCCGGTGCTGATCGACTTCGTCATCGAGCCGGAGGCGAACGTCTGGCCGATCGTGCCGCCGGGAGCCGCGAACTCCGGGATGCTGCACCAGCAGCGATATGAAGGGTAGGAGGCGGCCATGAAGAACCGGCACATCCTCAGCGTCCTGGTCGAGGATCACCCCGGTGTGCTGAACCGGGTGGTCTCCCTCTGCGTCGGCGCTCGTTCAACATCGACTCGATCACCGTCGGGCACTCGGAACAGCCGGGGGTCTCGCGCATGACCATCGTGGTCATCGGCCGCGACGAGGAGGTCGAGCAAGCCGGCAAGCAGCTCTACAAACTGATGGAAGTGCTGAAGGTCACCGACGTCACGCCGCTGAACTGCGTCGCCCACGAGCTGGCGCTGATCAAGGTGGCCGCGAAATCGCAGACACGTTCCGAGATCCTGCAGATCGCGCAGATCTACAACGCGCGGGTGGTCGATGCCAGCCCGACGACACTGCTGATCGAGGCGACTGGGCCCGAGGAGCAGGTCGACGGGCTGCTGAGCGATGCTGAAGTCGTTCGGCATTCGCGAGCTGGTGCGCACTGGGCCGGTGGCCATGATGCGGGGTTCGAGCACGGTCGGAGTCAAGGACACGCCGCGCGCCGGAGCGAGAGCTGGCGGTAGCTGGGAACGGCGCGTCGTTGCACGCAAACTGAGATTCTCCGCAGCGCCGTGAAAGCGGCGCTTCTCTTTCTGATCGACGATTGAACCGGGCGGTGGGCCCGGACGAAGCGGCCAGCGGGAGAGGCTGGCACCAACGGCAGGGAGAGGTTGCATGCCCGCAAAGGTCTATTACGAGAGCGACGCCGGACTCGACGCGCTCCAGGGCAAGACGGTGGCCGTCATCGGCTATGGCAGCCAGGGGCATGCGCACGCCCTCAACCTTCGTGATTCCGGGATCGACGTGGTGGTCGGGCTGCACGAAGGGAGCAAGAGCCGCGCGAAGGCGGAGGCCGATGGACTGCGCGTCACCTCGGTGGCGGACGCCGTGCGCGAAGCCGACGTCGATCATGGTCCTGGTTCCGGACCATATCCAGAAGCGGCTCTACGAAGAGGAGATCGCGCCGAACCTCGACGCCCGGCAAGACGCTGATGTTCGCCCATGGATTCAACATCCACTTCGGCGCGATCGCGCCGCCGGAGGGGATCGACGTGGCGATGATCGCGCCGAAGAGCCCCGGCCACCGATTGCGCGAACTGTTCCAGGAAGGGGTGGGCGTCCCGGCGCTGCTAGCGGTCCATCAGGACGCCACCGGCAACGCCACGGAGACGGCGCTCGCCTATGCGCGCGGGCTGGGATCGCTGCGGGCCGGCGTTCTCGAGCACGACCTTCAAGGAGGAGACCGAAACCGATCTCTTCGGCGAGCAGGCGGTTCTTTGCGGCGGGGTGAGCAACCTGATCGAGGCCGGGTTCAACACGCTTGGTCGAGGCCGGCTACCAGCCGGAAATCGCGTACTTCGAGTGCCTGCACGAACTGAAGCTGATCGTCGATCTTATCTATGAGGGCGGGCTGGAGTACATGCGCTACTCCGTCAGCGACACGGCGGAGTACGGCGACTACTACGCCGGACCGAAAGTGATCGACGACCACGTCAAGGAGACGATGCAGGGACTGCTGGCCCGCATCCAGGACGGGTCATTCGCCGCAGGAGTGGCTCGCGGAGAACGAAGCGGGCCGGGAGCGATTCCTGAGCATGCGCGAAAGCGCCCAGGGAAGCAACGTCGAGCAGGTCGGCGCCGAACTGCGCAAGATGATGCCGTGGCTGAAGAAGGGGCGGCCGGCCGAAGTGGCCGCTCAGGCGGGAGACTGAACCGATGACGGAGCCTGACGTAGCGAACGACAGCCCAGTGCGGCGCGCGTGATCGTCTTCGACACGACGCTGCGCGACGGCGAGCAGTCGCCGGGGGCGACGCTGACCGCGGACGAAAAGCTGGAGGTCGCGGATGCGCTGGTGGCGCTGGGCATCGACGTCATGGAGGCGGGTTTCCCGGCGGCGTCGCCCGGCGATTTCGAGGCGGTGCGGGCCATCGCCAACCGGGTGAAAGGGCGTCACGGTCGCCGGGCTTGCGCGATGCAACGAGAACGATATCGAGCGAGCGGCGCAGGCCGTGCGCGGGCGCGGAGGCGGCGCGCATCCACACCTTCATCGCCACCTCCGACATCCACCTGAAGCACAAGCTGCGCATGGACCGGCAGGAGGTCCTCGAGCGCGTCGAGCACATGGTGCGCTTCGCCAAGGGCTTCACCGACGACGTCGAGTTTTCCGCCGAAGACGCGACCCGCTCCGACTGGGCATTTCTGGCCCAGGTCTTCGGCGCGGCGATGGCGGCCGGGGCGACGACGATGAATGTCCCTGATACGGTCGGCTACACGTCGCCGGTCGAGTACGCGGCGCTGATGGAGTACCTGAAGGCGCATGTGCCGGGCATCGAGAAGGCGATCATCTCGGTCCACTGCCACGACGATCTGGGGATGGCGACGGCCAACACGCTGGCGGCAGTCCGCGCCGGCGCGCGGCAGGTCGAAGTGACGATGAACGGCATCGGCGAGCGGGCCGGAAACACGTCGCTGGAAGAGGTCGTGATGGCGCTGGCCACGCGCGGCGACCAGTTCGGCGGCGGCGCGACCCGCATCCGTAAGGACCGCCTGGTGCCGACCAGCCGGCTGGTCAGCACGCTGACCGGGGTGCCGGTGCAGCCGAACAAGGCGATCGTCGGCGCCAATGCGTTCGCCCACGAGGCGGGCATCCACCAGGATGGCATGCTGAAAGAGCGGACCACCTACGAGATCATGAACCCGACCGACGTCGGCTGGGAGGGGACGCAAGCTGGTCCTGGGCAAGCACTCCGGCCGGGCGGGGTTCCGCAACACGCTTGCACGAGATCGGCATCCGGCTCGACGAAGAACAGCTCAACGAGGCGTACCAGCGGTTCCTGGAGCTGGCCGACCGCAAGAAGTCGGTCACCGCCGCCGACCTGGTGGCGCTGGTCAGCGACCAGCTCGAGGTGGCGGACGATCCGTTGCAGCTTGTGCGCTGGAACGCCAGCCTCGGCTCCGGCGGGCCGGCCACGCGGGAGCGTCGTCGTCAGCCACGACGGACGCGAGATCGCCGGCGACGGCCAGGGCAACGGCGCGGTCGATGCGCTGTTCCAGGCCATCGACGCGGCGGTGGCCATCCCCTGCGAGCTGGAGGAGTACCACGTCGAGGCGGTTACGCCGGGCGAGGACGCGCAGGGGCAGGTTCGGTTGCGAATTCGCGCGAGCGATCAGGTCTACACCGGCCATGGGTTGGCGACCGACGTGATCGAGGCGAGCGCGCGGGCCTATCTGGCGGCACTGAGCAAGGTCATCCAGCAGGAGCCGACGGCGATGATCCCCGGTCCGGTCTCCTCGGTCTCGCGGTGGTCGTGATGGCCGAGCAACGGGAAGGTGATGGGGAAGACGCTCAGCGAAAAACTGTGGGAGCGGCATCTGGTGCACGAGGCGCCGGGCGAGCACGACCTGCTCTACATCGACATGCACCTCGTGCACGAGGTGACGTCGCCGCAGGCCTTTGACGGCTTGCGGATGGCCGGACCGGCCGGTGCGGCGGCCCGACCTGACGATCGCCACGGCGGACCACAACGTGCCGACGATTCACATCGATCGGCCGATCGAGGATCCGATCTCGGCGACGCAGCTCTCGGCGCTCGACACCAACTGCGACGCGTTTGGCGTGCGAGCTCTTTCCGCTGGCCCATCCCGAACCAGGGCATCGTCCACGTCATCGGGCCGGAGTTGGGACTGACGCTGCCGGGGATGACCATCGTTTGCGGCGACAGCCACACCTCGACCCATGGCGCGTTCGGCGCGCTGGCGTTCGGCATCGGCACCAGCGAGGTCGAGCACGTGCTGGCCACGCAGAGCCTGCCGCAGGTGCGCCCGAAGACGATGGCGATCACCGTCGACGGCGAGCTTGCAACCGGGCGTCGACGGCCAAGGATGTCATCCTGGCCATCATCGGCAAGATCGGCACCGGCGGCGGCATCGGCCACATCATCGAGTACCGCGGCTCGACGATTCGGTCCCTTTCGATGGAAGGCCGGATGACGATCTGCAACATGTCGATCGAGGCCGGGGCCAAGGCCGGCATGGTCGCTCCGGACGACACGACGTTCGCCTACATCGAGGGCCGCCCGCATGCGCCGAAGGGGGCGCTCTGGGAGCAGGCGCTGGACGACTGGCGGACGCTGCCGACCGACGCAGGACGCCCGGTTCGATCACGAGGTCTCGCTCGACGGCGCGGCGATCCGGCCGCACGTCTCCTGGGGCACGAACCCGGGGCAGGTGGTCCCGATCGATGGCGTCGTGCCCGATCCTGATCGTTCGACGATCCGAGGGCGCGCGAGGTCGCGGCGCGGGCGCTGAGGTACATGGACCTGCGAACCCGGGACGCCGATGCGCGAGATCGCGGTCGACACCGTCTTCATCGGCTCATGCACCAACAGCCGGATCGAGGATTTGCGGCTGGCGGCCTCCGTGGTCGCCGGGCGGCAGGATGCCGGAGTCGGTGCGGGCCATGGTGGTCCCGGGTTCGATGCGGGTGCGCGCCCAGGCCGAGGCCGAAGGGCTCGACCGCATCTTCAAGGACGCCGGCTTCGAGTGGCGGGCGGCCGGGTGCTCGATGTGCCTGGGGATGAACCCGGACAAGCTCAAGCCGGGCGAGCGCTGCGCCTCGACGTCGAACCGGAACTTCGAAGGGCGGCAGGGGCCGGGCGGCCGGACGCACCTGGTTTCGCCGGCGGTCGCGGCGGCGACGGCGATCGCGGGTACGCTGGCGACACCGGCGGAATTGGGGTAGAGCGATGCAACCAATTCGCGGCATCTCCGGCAAAGCGGTGGCGCTGGACCGGAGTGACGTCGACACGGACCAGATCATTCCCGGCGTCGTGGCTGAAGCGCGTCGAGCGGACGGGATTCGGGGTTGGGCTCTTTTCCGCCTGGCGGGAGAGCGATCCCGATTTCGTGCTCAATCGGCCGGAGTAGCGAGGGCGCGAAGATCCTGGTCACCGGGCCGAATTTTGGCATCGGCTCATCGCGCGAGCACGCGGTCTGGGCGCTGACGGATTACGGCTTTCAGGCGGTGGTCTCGCCGCGGTTCGGCGACATCTTCCGCAACAATGCGACGAAGACCGGGCTGGTGCCGGTCGTTGCTCCGCCGGAGTTCTGCGAAGCGCTGATGCGCGCGGTCGAGCGCGACCCGACGCTGGAGGTCACCATCGACATTGGCGAGGGGTGGATTGCGGCGCCGGCGGTCGGGCTGGAAGCGGAGTTTCCGCTCGACGAGTTCACCCGCTACCGGCTGCTGGAAGGGCTGGACGACATCGGGCTGACGCTTGCGCCACGAGGACAAGATCGCGGCGTACGAGGCGCGGCGGCCGGCGTGGATGCCGAGGGTTGAGACGGGGTAAGGGCGGGTGGTCGAGCGCCCTCATCCGACCCCTTGAACGACCCTCACCCCAACCCCTCTCCCTGCGCACAGGGAGAGGGGCTTTTTCGCGCATCGCAGCGTGGCAGTTCAGCCGAAAAATGGAAGGAGGCGGACTCAAGCATGCCGAAGATTGCGCTCTTTCCGGGCGATGGCGTTGGGCCCGAAGTGGTGGCCGAGGCGGTCAAGGTGCTCGAAGCGACTGGGCGACCGGTTCGGGCTCGACTTCGATTTTGAGACGCTGGCGATCGGCGGGGACGCGCTCGATCCGGTTCGGCGTGCCCCTGCGACCGGAAGATATCCGCACGGCCGGCGGGGCCGATGCTGCGCTGCTGGGGGCGGTTGGCGGGCCGAAGTGGGACGAGGTCGAGCCGGCGCTGCGGCCGGAGCGGGGCCTGCTTCAGATTCGGAAGGCGCTCGGGCTCTTCGCCAATCTGCGGCCGGTCTCGGTGTTTCCGGCGCTCGACGGCGAGCTCGCCGCTGAAGCCGGAGATCGTGCCGGGGTCGATCTGCTCGTGGTGCGGGAACTGACCGGCGGCATCTACTTCGGCAAGCCGTCGCGGCGCTGGACGAACTGGCGGGACGCGCGGCGGTCGATACGCTGAGGTATCGCGAGGACGAGATCGAGCGGGTGGTGCGGCTGGCGTTCGAATTGGCCCGGGCCGGCGAGGCAAGTTGGCGAGCGTCGACAAGGCCAATGTGCTGCAATCGTCGCGGCTCTGGCGGGAGGTCGCGGACGAGGTGAAGCGCGGACTTTCCGGATGTCGAGTTGGAGCACGTCCTCGTCGATGCGATGGCGATGCATCTGGTCAAGAACCCGAGCCGGTTCGATGTCATCGTGACCGAAAACATGTTCGGCGACATCCTGACCGACGAGGCGTCGGTGTTGCCGGGATCGATCGGACTGCTCCCGTCGGCAAGTCTGAGCGCGAAGCAGGGCGCAGCTGCGGGAACGCGGTTCGGGCTCTACGAGCCGATCCACGGCAGCGCGCCGGATATCGCCGGGACTGGCCGGGCCAACCCGGCAGGGACAATCCTTTCGGCGGCGATGTTGCTGCGCTGGTCGCTGGGACTGCAACGAGGAGGCTGAGGCCATCGAGCGCGCGGTGTCCGACGCCATTGCGGATGGAGTGCGGACGGTTGATATCGCCGCACCTGGTGCAGCGGCCGTGTCGACCGCCGAGTTCGGCGCCGAGGTGGCGCGGCGAGTAGAAGCTGCATGACCGAACCGGTCGTCAGGAGCCGAAGGGAATGACGGCGTAGCTTTCCAGCTCGGGATAGGGAAGCTGGGATCGAGTGTGACGATCTCGATCTCGCTCACTTCGAACTCGCCACAGATCGCGCCATGCCAAGGAGTCAGCACGGCAACTGCGTCCGCGGCCGGAGCGTCGCCGATGTAGTGGGCGATAGTGCAGTGCGGCAGATATGGGTACGCGGACACGTGCGGGATTGCAGCGATGTCGAACAGCCGCTCGTGAATGATGTGAGCTGGCTTACTCGGATGTATCTCGAAAAAGACCGCGTCCTGAAACGAATTGGCGCCGCCGACTTCGATGGTGAATGCCGCCAGGTTGGCGACCGCGTTGACGGCGGAGTGCGCAAACTCCTCCAGTCGCGCGCGGTTCAGTTCATCCTGGCGTGCCGGTGAATCGACCACGAAACCAAGCTCCTGCACCATGACGTGCAGGAAATGGTCGGGATGGAGGCGCACGCCGCCCAGCCGCGACAACTCGGCGCGGAGCGAATCGAGCTCGGGTTGCAGCACTGTGGCCGGCACGCGGATGACACAGGCGCCGTAGGGGCCCGTGTGCGATCGCCAGTACGGCGTGTCATGCCGACCGTCGGCCGTATGCTCCGTGTGCGTGAAAGCGTCCCAGACGCGATCGAACGGATCGACCATGGTTCTCGCCCGTCAGTCGATTTCCGATTGCCGACTACCGTTCGATCCTGACGACGCGGAGATGCGTTTGGCCGTGCGGTGCTGCCACCACAGCCTCGTCGCCCGGCCCAAGACCGAGGAGCGCTGCGCCCACCGGCGATTCGTTCGAGATGAGGCCATCAGCCGGCTTGGCCTCGATGGCGCCGACAATGGTGTAGCGCTCTTCGTCGCCTTCGACGTTCACGACGACCGTGGATCCGATCCGAACGATGTCGGAGTCGCCCGCGGCGTCTTCATCGATTACGACGGCCTGGCGCAGGAGCGCGTCGAGGTCGGCAATGCGCTTTTCGGTCATGGCCTGATCGTGCTTGGCGGCGTCGTAACCGGCGTTCTCGCGCAAGTCGCCGTGCGAGCGCGCTTCGGCGAGCGCGGCCACGATGGCCGGGCGACGAATTTCTTTCAATTCCTGGAGCTCCACGCGCAGGCGCTCCAATCCTTCCCGGGTCACGGGAACTTCTCGATCTGTCACGGACACTCTCCAAATGCCTTGAATCTGCGTCATGGCAGGCGTGTCATGCCGAGGAACGAAGCGTCTCAGTTCTGGACATTGCCGCTCGCGGGCGAAGTGATTCGTCGGCCGCGTGCCCAGAAGGCCGCGTCTGCTTTGGCCGCGAACGCTACCGCACCTCCATGGTGCACTCGATCTCGACAGGAATTTGATTTGGCAGGGATACGAATCCGACCGCCGACCGGGTGTGCCGTCCCGCCTCACCGAAAACCTCGACGAGCAGGTCGGAGCAGCCGTTTATCACCTTGGGCTGGTCCCCGAAGTCGGGGGTGCAGTTGACCATGCCGAGCACTTTCACCACGCGGGTCACGCGGTCGAGATTGCCGAGGGCCGCCCTGGCCGTGGCCAGGATTTGCAGGCCGACTTCGCGCGCGGCGGCATAGCCTTCCTCGACGGACACGGTGCTGCCGAGTTTGCCGCGCTGCGTTTCGTCGCCCGGGCCGGTCCCGGAGATGAACAGCAAATTGCCCGTCTGCACCCAGCGCACGTAACTCGCCACCGGCTGCACCGGCTCAGGCAATGCGATGCCCTGGTCCTTGAGGTTTTGCTCAGCTCCCATTCCGCGGCGTCTCCTGTTCTCGCATCCTTACCGATTACGCACCGTTCAGGCCAAGGACGGCACCGATGCGATCGACTGCTTGCTCAAGCGCCTCATCGCTTGTGGCAAACGAGAGGCGAACGTGTCCCTCGCCGACGGCGCCGAAGGCGACGCCCGGCGTGACGGCGACGTGCCCTTCCTGGAGGAACAGGTCGGAAGCCTGCGCCGACGTCAGCCCCGTTCCGCGCACGTCGGCGAAGGCGTAAAAGGCACCTTCGACAAGCGGGCAGGAGATACCCTTGATCCGATTGAGTCCCGCGGCCAGGTTGCGCCGGCGGCGATCCCAGGCGGTGATCATCTCGCCGATGAATTCCTGGGGGCCCGTGAGCGCGACGATGCCCGCCTTCTGCACAAACGACGTGGCGCACGTTACCGAGTGGCTGTGTACCTTCTCGACCTGCTCCATGAAGGCCCGCGGACCAGCGACGTAGCCGAGCCTCCAGCCAGTCATGGCATACGCTTTCGAGAGGCCATTGAATGTCAGGGTCCTCTCCGCCATTCCCGGGAGGGTGGCGATGCTCGTGTGCTGGTGACCATCGTAGAGAATCTTCTCGTACATCTCGTCGGTGAAGACGAGGAGATCATGCTCCCGGGCAATCGTAGCAATCGCATCCAGTTCGGCCTCGTCGAGGACGCGGCCGGTGGGGTTGTTGGGCGAGTTGACCAGGAGGATGCGGGTCGCCGGAGTGTGCGCCGCGGCGAGCTTTTCGAGAGTTAGTCGCCAGTTGTCGTCCGGGTCGAGCGCCACGGGGACCGGCGTGCCGCCGGCGAGCTCGACCATGGGACCGTAGGAGACCCATGCCGGTTCCGGGATTAGGACGTCGACGCCGGGCTCGACGAAGGCGAGCGTCGCCTCAAAAAGGGCCTGCTTGCCGCCGGGGGTGACGATCACGCCGCCGTTCGGATCGACTTCGATGCCATTGTCGTCGCGGAGCTTGTCGGCGATGGCCTTACGCAGGCCGGGGATACCGGCGCTGGCGACGTAGTGTGTTTCGCCAGCGTTCATTGCGTCGGTTGCGGCCTGGCGGATGTGATCCGGCGTGATGAAATCGGGGTCCCCGCCGCCAAGGTCGATGACGTCGATACCCTGCGCCTTGAGCTGGCGCGCGCGGTCGGAAACGGCCAGGGTCGGCGACGGTGCGAGGTGCTGGACGCGGCTGGCGAAGAATGCCGCTGGTGGCCGGCTTGCCTGGACCTGCTGCGCCATGAAAGAGTCTCCCGGGATATCCGTACGGAATCACCGCATCGAACAAGACGAGCGTGAAATCTGTTCAGCGCTCGACGATTCTAGCACGCCGGTCGGCCGGCCTGGGCAGCGACCGTCAACGATTCGGTCAACGGTTTGGAGTCAATTAGCACTCCCCCTTGCAGAGTGCTAACAGTGCTGGTAGGCTACGCGCCGTCACATGGTCCGCCTCGGGCGAGGCCGGACTCCGTCAGTCGAATGGTAGGAGGAGAAGGCAACGTGGCCAAGGCACAGGGAAACGGCACGGCGACGGCCGTCAAGCTTCAGCCGCTGGGCGACCGCGTGGTCGTGCAGCCGGCGGGGCGCGAGGAGACCACCAGGTCGGGCATTGTCATCCCCGACACGGCGAAAGAGAAGCCGCAGCGGGGGACGGTGATCGCGGTGGGCGAAGGGCGCCGTGACGACGACGGCGACCGCATTCCGATGGACGTCCAGGTTGGCGATTCGGTGCTGTTCGCCAAGTACGGTGGCACCGAGTTCAAGTACGAGGATGAGGAGTACCTCATCCTGTCCGAGAAGGACATTCTGGCCAAAGTCGAGGACTAATCGGTTTCCGGAGCCGTTCTGGACTCCGCCTGGCATCGTAAGAGCATCACTGGAGGAAGACCGTGGCAAAAGTCATTGAATTCAACGAGACGGCGCGCGGGTCGCTAAAGCAGGGTGTGGACACCCTGGCCAACGCTGTCAAGACCACGCTCGGCCCCAAGGGCCGCAACGTCGCGCTCGACAAGAAGTACGGCGCCCCGACCGTCACCCACGACGGCGTCACCGTGGCCAAGGAAATCGAGCTCGAGGATCCGTTCGCGAACATGGGCGCGCAACTCCTGAAGGAGGCCGCGACCAAGACCAACGACGTGGCTGGCGACGGCACCACCACCGCCACGGTGCTGGCGCAGTCCATCGTTCACGAGGGGATGCGCAACGTGGCCGCTGGCGCCAACGCCATGCTGCTCAAGCAGGGCATCGACCTGGGCGCGCACGCGCTGGTACAGCGCCTGTCCGATATGGCTACCCCGGTTTCGGGCAAGAAGGAGATCGCCGAGGTCGCGGCCATTTCCGCTGCGGACCCCGAGATCGGTGAGCTCATCGCCGAGGTGATGGAGAAGGTCGGCAAGGACGGGGTCATCACCGTCGAAGAGTCCAAGGGGCTCGAGTTCGAGACCGAGTACACCGAGGGCATGCAGATCGACCGCGGTTATCTGTCGCCGTACTTCGTCACCAATCCCGAGCGGATGGAAGCGGAGCTGGACGACCCGTTCATCCTGATCACCGACAAGAAAATCTCCTCGATCCAGGACATCCTGCCTGTGCTGGAGAAGGTGGCGGCCGCTCGCGCCCCACTCATGATCATCGCCGAGGATGTTGACGGCGAGGCGCTGGCGACCCTGGTCGTCAACAAGCTGCGCGGCACCCTGAACGTGCTCGCCGCCAAGGCCCCCGGCTTCGGCGATCGCCGCAAGGAGATGCTGCGCGACATCGCCGCCCTGACTGGTGGCCAGGTGATCTCCGAGGAAGTTGGCCGCCGGCTCGACAGCGCGACGCTGGAGGATCTGGGCCGGGCCCGGCGCGTGGTCTCCACCAAGGACGACACGACCTTCATCGAGGGTGCTGGCGACGCCGACGCCATCAAGGGCCGCATCGAGCAGATCCGCACCCAGATCGAGACGACCACGTCGGATTTCGACCGCGAGAAGCTGCAGGAGCGACTGGCGAAACTCGCCGGCGGCGTGGCGGTCATCAAGGTCGGGGCCGCCACCGAGACCGAGCTGAAGGAGAAGAAGCACCGCGTCGAGGACGCCCTGAGCGCGACGCGGGCGGCCGTCGAAGAGGGCATCGTGCCCGGCGGCGGCGTGGCGCTGATCAACGCGCTGGACGCGCTCGATGCCGTCAAGGCCGAGGGCGATGTCCAGACCGGCGTCAACATCTTCCGTCGCGCGCTCGAAGAGCCGATGCGCGGGATCGCGGGCAACGCCGGCAAAGACGGCGCGGTCGTAATCGAGATGGTGCGCCAGGCGCAAAAGGAAAAGAAGAACACGAACGTCGGCTACGACGTGATCGCCGACGCCTACGTCGATATGGTCGACGCGGGGATCGTCGACCCGGCGAAGGTGACCCGCTCGGCGGTGGAGAACGCGGCGAGCATCGCCGGCATGATCCTGACCACCGAGGCGCTGGTTACCGACAAGCCGGAGGAGAAGTCGGCTGTTCCGGCGATGCCGGGCGGCATGGACTACTAGTCCGGCCAAACTCTCTGCGCGAGCAAGCAGGAAGAGCGGGCGGTCACAAGACCGCCCGCTCTTCTTGTTGACGGCCGGTTCTCTGTTTAGCCGGGTTCGGCTGGGCCGCAGAGCATCTCGGGAAGATCGAGGACGCAGCCGATGATCGGCAATCCGTTGGCGTCACGTTGGGTTGCGATCCAGTTGTCGCCGTCGGGTTCGAGGGTGAGGAAGCCGAACGAAGAAAGTGTTTCGGCGTCTTCCACAGTTGGGTCGCCGAGTTGCCCGGCGGTGGGGCTGGCGGTCGGGATGTCGTCCAGAGCGGTGCCGGCGTTCCCGGAAATGATTTGGGGTGGGCGCCCAGTCGACTGCTCGAATGCGATGGCTTCGGCGAGGTGGATGTGTCCGGAGAGGATAAGGGCGTAGTCCCCGGGGATGACGCCGCCGGTCGCGGCCTGATAGCTGGCGTTCTCGACTTCGAATTCACCACGCTGGCCCTCGAGAATGCCGTGGACGGGGCGGTGGGTGACTAACCAGGACCCGGAAGGGGACAGATCGGCAAGGAGTTCGAACTGGCGCTTGTACTGCGCGTTTTCCTCGGGCGTCGTTGTCTCGTCGCCTGCCTCAGCCGAGTCAATGACGCCGAAGGAGAGACCGTTGAGTGTCGCGACGTACGGCTCGGTGAACTGCTGGCAGGTGGGCTGATGGGAGCGAGTGTCGAGGTAGGTGAACCAGCCGTCCGCGTTGCGGGCGCAGGTTTCGTGGTTACCGCGCATGAAAACCCAGGGCGCGACGCCGAGCAAGGCGGATGCCGGGGAGAAAAAGTCGGCGTTCCACGTTGGCCAATTGTCGCCGTGGGGACTGCCGGCGCAGCCGGGCTCGGAGTCAGGGCACGGAACTTCTCGATAAAGGTAGTCGCCGACGTGGACGATGAGGTCAGGTTGCCACGCTGCAACGGAGGCAGCGACCTGGGCGAACGGCCAGGCGGTGGGATCGTTACACGCCTGGTAGCTGCTACCTCCGTCCCAGGAATCGAGGCGGCATCCGGTATCGCCTATCACAGCGATTCGAGCGTACGGAGCATTCGGGATGGGAAGCGACTGCCCGACGATCGATGCGGCCTCGACCCCGAAGGGAACGGTCGCTTCGCAGGCAACGACCGGGAATGCTTCGCTGGGTCGTGTGCGCGGCGCCATCGCGGTCTCGATTCCATCGAGAACGATGGTGGGGCAATCGGCGGCGACGATGACGCGGGCTATCAGCCGGCCGTCTGGTCCAAACTCGAGCCAGGCGGGTGGGAGGATCTCAGTTGAATCTCGCGTGTCCGGTGAGGCAACGGGTGTTGCGGACTGCGCGTGGACGCCTGGAATTGACCCGGGCATGAGGAGAAGGACCAACGAGAAGGCAGCAATCGATGCCAAGGCCATGCGGTTTACCTGTGGCCGAGTGACCATCAACAATACCTGATCCCTCTCGATCGTGGTTCGGCAACTTCGATCCATCGAGGCTGTTACCAA
Organism: uncultured Chloroflexia bacterium; assembly: GCA_963762985.1. Lineage (GTDB taxonomy): Bacteria > Chloroflexota > Chloroflexia > Thermomicrobiales > UBA6265 > JACCXM01. The sequence continues at coordinate 204,460 of CAVXMK010000009.1, read as the reverse complement.
GTGCTCGTCTCCACTCGGCGTCACGATTCGTCGTCAGTTGCGACATCCTTGCCCTCACCGAACATCGGGGTCAGGATAGTAGGAAAAACGCGGCGCCCGAACTGCTCGATGATGATCGCCTGGGTCGGGCAGGCACGGGCGCCGGCGAAGAGCTGCTCTAGCGTGGCGTCGTCCGCGTGCTCGATAACGGCGACACCGGTTTCCTCGTCGAGGACATAGATGCCGGGTGCGGCGGTGGTGCATTTGGCGTTGGCGATGCACCGATTGGGGTCGATGTAGACCCGGGTGGAGCCTTTGGTGATATCCATGGACATCGATCATTGCCTTCCTGGGAAGAACCCATTGGTCGACGTTTTTTCGCCTTCTCCGATTACGAACTTCGGGTTGTTGGAGCGAACGACGCTTCCGGCGCCGCCTCATTATGCAGAGTGTCCCGGTATCGGTGGCGACGCGCAAGTCGGCAAGTCGCCGGTCGCCGGGCCTCCGGAGTCGCAACCACGTAACCCAGTCCAGCAGCGAGGCTCAGCGTAAGGTCGCGTCAATTCCCGAGCCAGCCGGAGCCAGTTGCGCGGAGCCGGGACTTGTGGCAAATGCCGTACATGGGTAATGTGACGCCGATCGCAGGATCCGCCATGGACGATCACGACGCCCCGGTTGCCTGCTGGGTTCGCGGCCGCACGTTCGCCGCCGACGAGCCGCCTGGGCTGGTGGAGGTTCCTCGCGCCGACCCAGGCGGCCCGCGTCGCCCCGCGGCGTGCTGCCGACGGCGATCGCCGCAGCCGCAGGAACGGCGGCGACCGCGGGTTAGACCAAAGCGACGGCGATGCGCTCGGCGGGCACGGCGAACCCCTGGTTGTCGAGCACCGAGGCCGACGAGGCGCGGACCTGCGCCACGAGCGCCGCCCGCACCTGCTGCTCCGTCGCCGACGCGGCCACCGGCACCGGGGGGCCGTTGGACTTGAAGTCGAAGCCGCCGGCGGGGTACAGCAGGGCGAGGTCGAACGCCAGCGTGAAGCGCGACTCCGACGGCGTGGAGGAAGCGAGGACGTTCGTCACCCGCGCCAGGGCGAAGGCGAGCGGCGGCGTGGGCCGCTTCTTCTTGCGCTTCTTCTTCGCCGCGACGGCCGGGGCGGCCAGCAGGCCGGCGGCGGCGAGGGCGCGTCGGGAGAGGGCGATTGGCGGACGCATGGGGGGCCTCCCGGGTGGGCCGGCTTCGGCGGCCGGCGCGTGGGAGTGAAGCGTACCGCGCGGGCCGCGGCCGAGGCCACGAGACCCGCGGCAAGGGCGGCGGCGCCGAGGGTGCGCAACGAGCCGCGGTGGGAAACCGCGGTGGCGGCCTGGCGGGCGAATGCGTCGAATGCGTGCTCGCTCATGGGAACCCCCAATTGGTGCGGTCGGACCACGGATACCCTGGCCCGTCGGGCGCGACGTTCCCAGAGTCGCACGCGTGCGACCGCGGTGCCGCCCGGCGCGCTGCGCAAGCGGGGTGCCTCCGGCGGGTGTATGATGCGAAGCGCCCGTGTGCCTCCCACCGCGAAAGGCGTTCCCCATGGACGCGTACCGCTTCGATGCGCTCGCCCGCACCCTCGCCCCCGGCGCCTCCCGCCGCCGCGCGCTCGCCGGCCTCGTGAGCGGCCTGCTCGCGGCCGCGGGCCTCGGGTTGGGCGGCGCACGGCGGCCGGACGCCACGGCCAAGAAGCGGCGCCGGAAGGTCCGCCGCAACGCCTTCGGCTGCGTGAGCGCCGGGGAATTCTGCAAGCACGCCGGGCAGTGCTGCTCCGGCGTCTGCCGCGGCAAGAAGGGCAAGAAGCGCTGCCGGGCGCATGACACGGGCGGGTGCGCCGCCGGCCAGCGGGACGTAAATTGCGGCGGCTAAGACGTCCCATGCACGAGCGCCGCGGGGCATGCCGGGGTGTGCGACACGACGACCGGCAACGCCCCGTACTGCGCCAGCGGCTTGTGGGTGGTCCCCTGCGCGACGGACCGGGAGTGCCGGCGCTACTGCGGCCCGCGCGCGGCGTGCCTGCGCTGCGGGTATTACTCCGCGGGCGCACCCACCTGCGCCGGGCCCGAGGCGTGCAGCGATCCCGAGGAGACGTGACGATCGGGGATCGACCGGGGGCGCACCCCGATAAGCCCCGCGCCGCCCGATCGGGAGGACTGAGGTCCCACGGCGCGATTCTTGTGCGGGCGCTCCCCTCGTTGCGGTGTCAGGGGCCGGCCCAACGCCCTGGCCGCCTTTCCTCGGCCGGGGCTCCTTTCCGCGTCCCCCTCGGTGTGGGACCGCGACGGGCGTCGAGCGGGCGGCGTGCGGTAGAGTGGCCGCGTGGGCGCGTCTGCGCCCGCGTGGTCAATCGCAAGGGGCACGCATGGCCGAGCCGTTCAAACGCACCTAGGACGAGGCGTGTTGGGGCTGCGTGGTCGAGCAGCTGAAAGGGCGGGGCGACGCCGACGCCGCGCTCGTCGCGGGGCTGGACGGGGTGCAGGAGGAGGACCGCGAGGGGGCGCTGGCGCCGTTCGCCCAGGAGGCCGTCGACGCGGCCTGGCAGTTGTGCCGCCATCGCCTGGAGTGCCGCTGACGCGGAAGTCCGGACTCCCGCCTGGGTGGGCCGCGGCACGATCCCGCCGCCAACCCGACGGCGCTTCCGGTCGGCACGACGCGACCCCGTGGCGCCATCGCTGGTGCGACGCGTAGGCATGGCCGCGGCGGGAACCGGGGCGCGGAGCCGTTGACGGTTGGGCGGGCCACCGCTATCGTGCGTCCACGCTGGACCGCCTCAGCGAAAGGCCCGGCCCGTGGACCGCTCCGCCTTCGACGCCCTCGCCCGCGCCCGCGCCCTCGCCCGCCGGCCGTCGCGCCGGGGGGCGCTGCGCGCGCTTGGCGCGGCCGCCCTCGGGGCCGGCGGCTTGGCCGCGTCCGTCGGTTCGGCGGGCGCCAAGGCGTGCGGGCCGTGCCGCATAAGGAAGCAGGGCCGGTGCCGCAAGAAGCGCCCGAACGGGACGCGCTGCGGCCAGTTCGGTGTGTGCCGCAACGGGCGCTGCGCCGAACCCGTCTGCGCCGGCAAGAACGTCTGCACCGACCAGGACCAGCCGACCTGCCGCCGGCGGGAGCGAGTGCTTCTGCTTCGTCACGGCCGACGGCGGCGAGCCCTTCTGCGGGCTGGCCGGGACCCCCGTCGCGACCTGCGCCCCCTGCGCGGCCGCCGGCGCGGCCTGCGTCAACGGAACCGGTCCCCTCTGCCAGGGCAGGCTGGCCTGCAGCGCGCCCTGCCCCGACCCGCGCTGAGGCCCGCCGCCCACCCCCGGAACGGCGCCACGCCCGGCTCCGAGGCCATCGGCCACGCGAGCGTCCATGCGAGCGCCCTGTAGAGCGTCCGCCCGGAGAAGTCCTGGTTCTCGGCCACGTGCGACGTCGCCACCCAACCCGCGTGGTGCACGTCCCGGGAGCGATAGCCGCGGTGCGACGCGACGGCGCGGCGCGAGTCCTGCAAGGCGCGGCCTTCGAGCGCGCGATCGACGCCTCGCCGGGGGCCCGCGCCGGGCCCATGGCCCGGCGCCCGCATCGACGCCAGGGAGCCTTCCGCGGCGCCGGCTGCACTCCCCCGCGTGGCCGCCGAGTCCGACGTGTCCGGCCCCGGCGATCGCCCAGGCGGCCAAATTAGGTGGCGCGCTTCCCAATCCGGGTGTCGGGGCGAGTAGGCGGCGGCGGCCGGGGCCGGTAGGCTGCGGACGGTCGCCGGGTGCCCGACAACCGCGGTCGGTCCCGCCCCAGCCATCGGCACCCTCGGTCGCCGCCGGCGGATGCCGCGAACGGAGAGCCCATGGACCCACGACGCTTCGACGCCCTCGTCCGTGCGCTGGGCGCCGCCCTGCCCCGCCGGTTCCTGCTTGGTGGCCTCGCCGGTGCGGCCGGGCTGGCCGCGGCCGGGGGCCAGCGGGCGGCCCGCGCCAAAAAGCGCAACAAGCCCAAGAATAACGCGTTCGGCTGCCTCAGCGTGGGCAAGCCGTGTAACGGCAAGGACCGCAAGTGCTGCTCCGGCATCTGCAAGGGCAAGCGGCCGCGGAAGGGCGAGAAGGACAAGTCCAACTGCGTCGCCCACAACGTCGGGGGGTGCCGGGCCGGGCAGGACAGCCTCCGCGGGGACCAGGTCCCCTGCGGGGTCGTCGGCATCTGCCTGCGCACGACCGGCAAGGCCAGCTTCTGCGGGGTGAGCGGCCTCGAATGCGGCGACTGCCGCAAGGACGCGGAGTGCGTGGGGCGGCTCGGGCCCGGGGCCGCCTGCGTCGACGATCCGAACTGCCCGACGGACCCCGCCGCCACGTGCCGGGGGGCCGACCCGACGACGTAGCACGACACCGCCCCGCCGTCGGCGGGGCGGGCGCACGGGTCGGGCGTCGGCATGGCCTGCGGGCCGCGACGAGAACTCCGCATGGGGCACGGCCGAGGATTCGCCCCGCGGCCCCGCGCGTCAGGCGGTCCAGGGTTCGTTGCCCGCGTCGCTCGCGAAGTTCACCGGGCCTCACCCGCCTCGCGGTGGGACCAGGGCGATCTCGAACAGCTTCGGCCAGAGTTTGCCGGTCACGAAGAGCCGGCCGGTGGCGGCGTCGTGGGCGATGCCGTTCAGCACGTCGACGCGCCGCCCCTCCCGGTCGGCCTCCGGCAGCAGCCCCGCCAAGTCGACCCAGCTGCGCACCAGTCCCGTGGCCGGGTCGATGCGGGCGACGCGGTCGGTCCGCCAGACGTTGGCCCAGATCTCCCCGGCCACGCACTCCAGCTCGTTCAGGTCGGCCACGGCCGTGTCCCCGTCGCGCACCGCCACGCCGCCCAGCTCGGCGAAGGTGGCGGGGTCGCGAAACGTGAGCCGGCTCGTGCCGTCGCTCATGACCAGCCGCGACCCGTCGCTGGCGAGCCCCCAGCCCTCCGTCTGGTACGCGAAGGTACGCAGGAGGTCGAACGTTGCCGGGTCGTAGGCGAAGCAGACGTTGTTCCGCCAGGTGAGTTGGTAGAGGCGCCCGCCGAGGAGGGCGATCCCCTCGCCGAAGTGGCTCGCGGCGAGGGCCCGCGCCTGCAGGACTTCCCCGGTTGTCAGGTCGACCCGGCGGATCGACGACGCCCCGGCGAGCCCCGTCCCCTCGTAGAGCACCCCATCGACGTAGGCCAACCCCTGCGTGAAGGCCCCCGGATCGTGGGGGTAGCTGTCGACCACGCGGTAGCCAAGAACCGGCGCGGTACCGAACTGCCCGGAGGATGCGCGCCGCTTGCGGCGGCCTTTTCGCCGCCGCTTCTTCCGGGCGGCGTGCACGGCCTGCCCGGGATCGACGACACCGACGGCCATCCCGAGCGGCCGGCCAGCGTGCGAAGCGAGCAGACCGGCGAAGCCGATGCGAAACGCGGCGCGGCGGGAGAGCGGAGCCCGGAGAGGCGTCAGGAGGGGTGTCGACGGGGGGTGGCGGTCGCTGCCCAACGGGGATCGGCCTTTCGCTGAGGGGCAAGTTCGCGTCGCGGTCAGGGAGACCCGCACCGCGCCATGGTGCACCGCACCAGCCGTGCCAACCGCAACCGCGCAATGGCGGGTCCGGGGCGGTCGGGGACCCGAGCCCCGCACGTGTCGGAAGGGGGCTCGCCGGTTTGGTGATCCCCGCCTCGCAGACCCCGGGAGAACTGCGCGCCGGCCGACCCGCGCTGCCACGGCTTCCCGTACGCCGTCGAAGATGCGTTGCGCTCCATGGGTTCGGACGGCTGGTGCCGCGTCGGGTGGGTGGCCGGCCGCGGCGGACGGGACGACTGGGACGTCTGGTTCCACGTTGACACGGGGGCGGTGAGGACCGCGCGGGAGGGACCCGGCCCGCTCGCTTGACGCCGCCGCCCTTGACAACACGCCGAATCGGCGTAGAGTGTGCGTACCTCGGACAACACTCGGCCGGCGCGGGACCGCCCCCCGTTCGCGTGCGCGCCGGCCGGCGGGTGTGCCGCACCCGGTTCGGGTGCGGCCTCCGCGCTATGGGCCCTGCTCAGGCTCCCACACCCGTCCATCCCTGTCCCCTGGCAGGGTTTTCCTACGTCCCGGCTTGGCCGCCATCGCCGGCCGCCGACCGCTCCGCGAAGGATGACCACGATGTCCACGCCGTCCCATGCATCGACCCGGTTTTCGCGCCGCCTGCTGGTGGGCTCCAGCCTGGCCGGCGCGGCGCTCCTGCCGCTCGCCTCCGGTCCCCGCGCGCGGCGCCGCGCCGCGGCGCCGCGCGGGTGGCGCGGCGGCAGGAGACCGCCGCCTCGCCCGCCGGCTGGCGCACCTGGTACCTGTCCTCGCCCGACGAGCTGCGCCCCGCCGCCCCCGGGGCGCCCACCCAGGCGGAGATCGACGAGGTCGTCGCGGCCCAGGCCGCGGCGTCCGAGGAGACGGCGGCGGCCATCGCGCGCTGGGGCAGCGGCCCGGCCGTCATCCCCTGGTCGCGCCTGGCGGCGGAGGTCTTCGCCGAGTTCGACATCGGGGGGATGCCCCTGGGCCGCGTCATGGCCATCTACCACACCGCCTTGCACGACGCCGCGATCGCGGCCTGGGATGCCCAGGTCGCCCACGCCCGGCCCAGCCCGGGCGCGACCAGCGACGAAGTCGCCCCGGCGGCCGGGGTCGACCCGGACCGGCCGTCGTTCCCCTCCGAGCACGCCGCGGTCGCCGGCGCGGCGGCCGTCGTGCTCGCCTACCTGCTGCCCGACGCGGCCGCCGGCCGCTTCGACGCCCTGGCGACGGAGGCGGCCGAGTCGCGGATCGCGGCGGGCGCCGCCTTCCCCAGCGACGTCGAGGCCGGGCTGGCGCTGGGGCAAGCGGTTGGCGAAATGGCGGTCGCCCGCGCCGAGGCCGACGGCTCCGACGCGGAGTGGGACCCGGCCACCCGGCCGACCGGCCCCGGCTTCTGGGAGCCGACGCCGCCGGGGTTCGTCGAGACGCCGCTCGATCCGCTCGCCGGCTCCTGGACGACCTGGGTGTTGGAGAGCGGCGACCAGGTCCGCCCCGCGGCGCCGCCCGAGTACGGGTCGCCGGCGTGGCAGGCCGAGCTGAAGATGGTCCAGGAGATCGCCGCCAACCGCAGCTTCGAGCAGGAGCGGGCGGCCCTCTGGTGGGGCGAGTCCAGCCCGTCGACGCTCCTCAACGGGTGGGCCCACGAGCTGATCGGCAAGGAGGGGCTCGACCTGCCGCACGCGGCGCAGGTCCTGGCCGATCTGCACGCCGCCGTCGCCGACGCGGCGATCGCGGTCTGGGACGCCAAGTTCACCTGGTGGACCTCGCGCCCGATCACCGAGGACCCGGACCTGGAGACGCTCCTGCCGGCCCCGCCCTACCCGTCCTACCCGTCGGGGTACTCGGGCCTGATGGGCGCCGGCACGACCGTCGTCGGGCACTACTTCCCCGACGTCGCCGACGAGATGGCCAACCGCGCCTGGGAGGCGGCCGCCTCGCGCGCCTGGGCTGGCATCCACTACGTCATCGACGACGACGCCGCCCTGGCCATGGGCCGCCAGGTCGGTCGCTTCGTCTGCGCCCTGCCCGGCGCCAACCCGGTGGACGAGGCCTAGCGGCACGCCCGGGTCGCCGATCGCGCCGCGATTGCCACGACCGCGCGGCGACGGGCCGGGGATTTCCCCGGCCCGCCGTGGTGTCCGAAGAGCGAAGGCACGGAGGAGCGCGAAGAAGCCGGTCGGGCCGAACTGGCGGCGGGAGACCCATCCCCTACCCGGGTTTTCGCTGCACAAGCGGTCGTTGGACAGGAAAGCACTCTACCGAGTGCTCATTCTCTTTGCCGCGGCAATGGGCGCCTGGCACGGGGTATGCAGCGCTCCGAAGCAAAGCCCCGACGCGTGGGCCCGACGCCTGCCGACACCCGCGAGCAGGGAGCCGCATACCGCGGCCCACCCGCCGGGGCCGACAACCCGCCTTCCCTTCACACGGAGACCGCGGCGCCTGCCATCCCAGGCGCCGCGGCTCTGTATCAGGAACGCACGGCGCGGGCCACGGTTCTCGGCGCGTGGCCCGCGGGGCCGATAGGACTGGTCAGGCATCCCCGCGGCGTGATTGCCGGCCCGCCCCCCAGAGGGGCAGCGGCCGCGATGAGGGGCTAGGTGGCACGATGAGCACGCTCCCAGGCGTCGTAGGTGTGCGCCTCCGCGATCGCCGCGGCGAGGGTCGATTCCGCCTCCCGCCGTATCCGCTCGACGGACGCGCCGCAGGCGGTCTGCAGCGCGTCGTCGGGCACGGCGTCCGCGTCCAGCGGCCCGCTGGCCCCGTCTCATCAGACGGCGCTGTTCAAGGCCGCGGCCGCGGCAGCCCAGCTCCCTCCGATTCGCTTCCACGACATGCGCCACACGGCAGCGACGATCCTCTTGGCGCGTGGCGTCCACGTCAAAATGGTCGCCGAAATGCTGGGACACTCCACTATCGTCCTGACGCTCGACACCTACTCCCATCTCATCCCCGCCATGCACGGCGACGCGGCGGCGGTCATGGACGCCGTCTTCAGTGCCTAGCAGGATTTTGGGTACAAACGAAGGTACATCAGCTAGCGAGAGCCGAGTCGGCACCGACCTTACCCTCGCGTTTTCCTTGCGGTTATGCCGTATTCTGGTGCGGACGGCGGGATTCGAACCCGCACGAGGCTTGCGCCCCAGCGGTTTTTAAGACCGCGGCGTCTGCCATTCCGCCACGCCCGCTCGCTCTGAAGCGACTGGTAAGAGGATACTCGTTGGGGCAGCCGAACACACAAAAACACCCGGGGTCTGCCCGGGTGCGACTGGAGCGGAAGACGGGATTCGAACCCGCGACCTTCTCCTTGGCAAGGAGATGCTCTACCACTGAGCCACTTCCGCATCGATTCCGCCCAAGTATGATAGTGAGACTGCCCACCGACGTCAAGGAAACCGAGCATCGCGTGGGCGGCGAAATTGCTCGTGACTCGCCTCAGGAGAAGCGCATGACGCCATCAATACTGCCGGGGACGCTCGTGAGCAAAGAGTGGCTTGCCGAGCACCTGGAAAAGCCCGGATTGCGGGTAGTCGATATTCGAGGATACGTGAAGACGGAAGATTTGGGCGGCGGCCAGCAACGCGCGGAGTATGTCGGCGCCGCCGATGAGTACGAAGAAGAGCACATTCCTGGCTCGGTTTTCGTTGATTGGACGACGGACATCACCGATCCGGACGACGAAATCAAGGCGCAACTTGCGCCGGCGCCGCGGTTCGCCGAAGCAATGAGCGAACGCGGGATCGGCAACGACACCGATGTGGTGGTGGTCGACCACTCGGGCGGCCACTTCGCGACCCGGCTCTGGTGGGCGCTCAAGCACTACGGGCACGATCGGGTGGCAGTGCTCGATGGCGGGTTCAATGGCTGGAAGGCGGCCGGATTGCCTCGCACCAACGCGGTGCCGGCCGTGGCACGGGAGCAGTTCATTCCGAAGGCGAGACCGGATATCCGCGTTGATAGCGAAGGGGTGCGGGCTCGGATCGGGGACGAGAAGCATCTGATCATCGATGTGCGGGACTCAGGGCAATACACCGGAGCGGTGAAACGCGGCTCGCGGGGCGGCCACGTGCCGTCCGCGGTGAACATTCCCGCGAAGTCGTTGGTCAACGAGGACGGGACGTGGAAGAGTGATGATGAATTGGAAGCGATCTTGCGGGCCGGTGGCGTGCGAGAAGATGTCGAGGTTACGGCCTATTGCAATGGCGGCGTGACGGCGACGGGCGTGCTGTTTGCGCTGGACCGGATTGGGCACCGAGTCGTGGGCGAACTACGACGGGTCGTGGAATGAGTGGGGGGAGCGGGAGGACTTGCCGGTGGTTGTGGGGGAGGAGCCCTGAGGAGCGGTGCCAAGGGGCAGACTCGAACTGCCGACCGCACGATTTTCAGTCGTGAGCTCTACCAACTGAGCTACCTTGGCGAAGCGTGCCGCCCTGGCTGGTGGGCGATAGAGGGCTCGAACCTCTGACATCCACGGTGTAAACGTGGCGCTCTTCCAGCTGAGCTAATCGCCCTTGGCTGGCGCGAACCGGTGCCCAGGAAAGGATTTGAACCTTCACGCCCTAATCGGGCACTAGCCCCTCAAGCTAGCGCGTCTGCCAGTTCCGCCACCTGGGCAAGCCACGATACGGCACCAGGAGATTATAGGGATCGGTGGCTCCGACCGTCAACCGAAATGCGGATGGATTCGCGCCCAATATGGCCTTGACGTGCCGCGAATTTCGGGCGATTTGCGGCGAATGTTCACTGCCGCCTGACGAAGCCCTCGTTGGATCATGAGGCGAAGCCGAGCCGACATGACGCCGGATGAGCAGCGCGTATCCTATGGGTCTGCAATTCGACGGATGACGGAGCCAAAATGGGGCAACGTCGTGAGAAGGGGAAAGGCAGCGGCGGCATGGCGAACGGCCGAATCGGCAGGGCGAGACCGAAGGTCAGCGTGATCGGCGCGGGAATGGTCGGTGGGGCGGTCGCGCAGTACCTGGCCCTGCGCGACTACGCCGACATCGTGCTGGTCGATATCGTGGAGGGGATGCCGCAGGGCAAGGCGCTCGACCTCGCCGAGTCTGCGCCGGTGCTTGGCTACGACAGCTCGCTGACCGGAACGAACGGCTACGAAGAGACCGCGGGCTCGGATATCGTGGTCATCACCTCTGGGATCGCGCGCAAACCGGGGATGAGCCGCGACGACTTGCTGCGCACGAACATGGGAATCGTGCGGTCAGTGACCGAACAGGCCGTGCAGCCAGTCGCCCGATGCGATCCTGATCGTCGTCTCCAATCCGCTCGACGCCATGTGCCACGTTGCCTTCGAGGTGGCGGGCCTTCCCAGGGAGCGGGTCATCGGCATGGCCGGGGTGCTCGATTCGGCCCGGTTCCGCTCGTTCATCGCGGAGGCGACCGACGTGTCGGTCGAGGACGTGAGCGCGATGGTGCTGGGCGGTCACGGCGATACGATGGTGCCCATTTCCCGCTACTCGACGGTGGCGGGCGTGCCGATCACCCAGATCTTGGAACCCGAAAAAGTCAAGGCGCTCGAGGAGCGGACGGCCAATGGGGGCGCTGAGATCGTGTCCCTGTTGAAGACCGGAAGTGCCTACCAGGCGCCTGGCGCCTCCGTCGCGGAGATGATCGATTCGATTCTCCTGGACAAGCGGCGTGTTCTGCCGTGCAGCGTCTACCTGCTAGGGGAGTACGGAATCGATGGACTCTTCGTCGGTGTGCCGGTGAAACTGGGCCAGGGTGGGCGTTCGGCAGATCATCGAGCTTTCGTTGCTCCCCGAAGAGATGGCGGCCCTGAAGCAATCGGCGAGCGCCGTCCGCGATCTGGTCGAGGCGATGGGGCGGCTAGCCGCCGAACCTCCGCCCGACGCCTGATCGCTGGCGACGTAAGGACCTCCCCGCGTGCCCGAGCCAACCACGCCACTGATCGAGCGGCCCTGGGAAGACGTCGCGCGCATGCTCGATGTCGACGCGGCGCTGGCGATGGTGCTGGGGGCATTTGCGCCGCTGCCGGCGGAAGATGCGCCGCTGCTGGGCGCCGGGGGCCGGGTGCTTGCCGCCGATGTCGTCGCGCGCGACAACGTGCCGCCGTTCCGCAACTCGGCGATGGATGGGTTCGCGGTTCGCGTGGAAGACATCGCTGCCGCGACGTGGTCGGCGCCGGTGGAACTGCCCGTCGCGGCCGAAGTGGCCGCGGGGCAGGGCGAGGTTCCGGTTTTGCAGCAGGGGCCAGGCTATTCGGATCATGACGGGTGCGCCACTGCCGACGGGGGCTGATGCGGTGGTGCGTTTCGAGGAGACGAACGCGCCGCCTTGTGCCGACGGAGTACCAGGAGTAGTGCGGATTTACCGCGCCGCCAAACCGCTGGACAACGTGCGGGAGGCTGGAGAGGACATCGCGAGGGGCACAGTCGTCGCCCGGAGTGGAGAGATTCTGACGGCCGCGCGCCTGGGACTGATCGCGTCAGTCGGGCAGCCGCGGGTGGCCATTCATCGCCGCCCCGTGGTTGGCATCTTGTCCACCGGAAACGAGGTAGTTCCGCCCGGCATCCGATCTGGCGCCGGGCAAGATTCGGGACAGCAATGCGTTCGTGCTCGCCACGCTGGCAAAGGCCTGGGGCGCGGAGGTGCGTCTGCTCGGGATCGCGCGGGACACCGTAGCGGATTTGACAGGCAAGCTCGCTGCGACTGCGGACGCCGACCTGATCGTGACGTCCGGAGGTGTTTCGCTCGGCGACTTCGACTTCGTCAAGGATGTCCTGCGGTCCGCAGGGGGAAATCGCTATCTGGCAAGTGCGGATGAAGCCTGGCAAGCCGCTTGCGTTCGGGCGCATTGATGGGACTCCGCTGCTGGGAGTACCGGGAAATCCGGTAGCGGCCGCCGTGAGCTTTATCCTGTTCGGTCGACCGGCGATTCGGCGCATGCTCGGACATACATCGATCGACGAGAAGACCGTCGAGGTCGAGTGCGCCGACGCTATCGACAATCGCGGCCAGCGGCGGCACTACGTGCGAGTGCGGCTCGAAGCTGGAAACGAAGGCCGACCCATAGCCAGGATTGCCGGAGAGCAAGGGGCTGGCGTGTTGAGCTCGCTCGCCGCTGCGGACGCGTTGCTGATCGTGCCGGAGGATCTCGAGCGGGCAGAGGCCGGGACTCGGCTGCGCGCCATCCCGCTCGATTGGTGAGGCCCGACGGAACCGCTAGACTGACAACGAAGTTTCCGCATATCTACGTTCGTTCGTGACGTTTTGGGACCGGAGGGAATGCGGTGCAAAGTTTTGGCGCGCTGAACTCGATGCGCAACATGCTGGACGTCCTGCGCGAGGTAAGCCTCAACGAGCTCAGGGAGCAAGCGAACCTGACGCCCCGCCTGCTCGTGGTTGGCCCATCGTCCGACGAGGCGCGGCGACTCGCCCTGGCGGTGGCCGGCCCGGATGGTGAGTTTGCCACCCTCGCGCGCTCGGTCGACGAGCCCGTCGATAGTCTGGGGCGTATCGACGCCGCTGTCGTCTGGGATCCGGAGCGAACCGGCGCCGGGTCGCGGGTGGCGGAGGCGCTGCGGTTCGAATCACCCGTGCCGCCGATCGTCCGCTTTGAGGCAGCGAGTCCCGGACGACGGTGATGCCATCGACCGTGTGCGCTCGGACATCCTCAAGACGGAACCCCGATCGCGCGCCCGCGTTCGGGCGTGCGCTGCCCGCGTTTCGGCCTGCGGCCGCCAAGCAGATCATCGACGAGACCGCGATGGCGAACGCCCAGTTCTCGCTGATCTCCAATATCCCGACGCTGCTGCCAATCGTGGGCAATATCGCCGCAGCAGGCGCCGACTTCATCGTCCTGACGAAGAACCAGGTCATGATGCTGTACAAACTTGCGGCGGCGTTTGGGCGGGATTTGCACGATCAACGGGGGATTCTTCAGGAGGTCTTGCCGGTGGTCGGAGCGGGGCTGGTTTGGCGAACGGTGGCGCGGCAAGCGACGACCTGGTTGCCGTTCGCGGCGGGGACCATCCCGAAGCTGGGCATCGCCTATGTCGGTACGATGGCCATTGGGCGCGGAGCGGAGTTCTACTACCGCACTGGGATGAAACCGACCCGGTCGCAGATGGACCATTTCATTCATCAGGCGGCGGAGATGTTGCGGAGTCTCAACTTGCCGGTGCTGCGGAACCTGGTGAGAGCAAAGAATGGCGGGCGGGAGCGATTTGGATCACCGTCCGTGATGGTCAAGGACGAGAAAGACACAGCGCGCGAAGTTGAATCAGGGCGGAGGGAGTAGACGGAGCTGCCCTCACCCCAACCGCCACACAGAGGCCACCCGGCCCTGTGTGCAGGAAGAGGGTTTCGTTTCGGCGTGGCCGGGCACCGTCAAGATTCAGTTGCCCAGCCGAGTGAGCGTTCCACGGCGCGATGCCAGGTGGTTTGAAGGGCGTCGCGTTCGGTTGCGCTGATTTGCGGTTCAAAGACGTGGTCGATCTGCCATTGCTCGGTCAGGTCCGCTTGAGTCAGCCAGAAACCACAGCCGAGTCCGGCGAGGAATGCGGCCCCGAGCGCGGTGGTTTCGACGATCTTTGGGCGCACGACCGGGACGCCGAGGACATCGGCCTGAATCTGCATCAGGAGGTCGTTGCGGGCGGCTCCGCCGTCGGCACGGAGAGTGGTCAGGGCCAGCCCGGAGTCGGCGGTCATGGCGTCGGTAACGTCGCGAGTCTGGTAGGCGATCGCTTCGAGGGTGGCGCGGGCGATGTGGGCCTTGGTGGTGCCGCGGGTAATGCCGATGATCGTGCCCGCGCGCCGCGGAGTCCCAGTGCGGCGCACCGAGACCAGTAAGGGCCGGCACGACGACGACGCCGGCCGCGTCGGGAACCGAGGCGGCAAGGGGCTCGACCTCTTCCGAAGTGGCGATGATGCCGAGTCCGTCGCGGAGCCAGCCGACCGCGGCCCCGCTGACGAATACTGCGCCCTCGAGCGCGAATTCCGTCCTGTCCGCCATCTGCCAGGCAATGGTGGTGAGGAGTCGCTGGGCGGACGGTCGGGCCCTGGTGCCGGTGTTCATGAGAAGAAACGAGCCGGTGCCAAAGGTATTCTTGGCGTCACCGGGGGCAAAGCAGGTCTGGCCGAAGAGGGCCGCTTGCTGATCGCCGGCGATGCCGGTGATGGGGATTTCTGCGCCGAAGTGGGCGGCGTCGCTGACTCCCGCGATGCCCGAGCTTGGCACGACGCGAGGGAGCATCTGGGCGGGGATGGACAGGTCCGCTAGTAACTGAGGCGACCAGGCAAGAGCATTGATATCAAACAGCATCGTGCGCGACGCATTGGACGCGTCAGTGGCGTGGACCGAACCACCAGTCAGGTTCCAGAGGAGCCAGGAGTCTACGGTGCCGGCCAGGAGATCTCCCTCATCGGCGCGATGGCGTAGCTCAGGCTGCTCCTGCAGGAGCCATGCCAGCTTGGAGGCGGTGAAGTAGGCGTCGGGGACCAGGCCGGTTTGTCGTTGGTAGGTTGCTCCCATCCCCCGGCCGAGGATGGAGTCGATGACCGGCTGACTCTGGCGGCTTTGCCAGACGATGGCGGGGGCGACGGGGTGACCGGATTCGAGATCCCACACAACGAGGGTTTCGCGCTGGTTGGTGATGCCGATGCCGGCGATGTCCGCGCCCGAAACGCGAGCCTTGTCGAGCGCGGTGCGGGCTGTGGCCAAGGTCGTCAACCAGATCTCGACGGCGTCCTGATTTACCCAGCCCGGGTGCGGAAAGTATTGACTCGTTTCCTGCTGCGAAACCGCGACGATGCCGCCTTGATGGTCGAACACGATGGCCCGGCTCGACGTAGTGCCCTGGTCCAGGGCAAGGATGTAGTCTGATTGAGCCATGGCGAGTGCGCTTTTCCTCCGCGACAATCGTGGTTGCCAGATGCGCTGACTATACTGGGCGGCCGGGATGAACGGCGGCGGTGGAGGACGGGTGAGCAGCGTCGAGCGGATCGTGCTTATCGGGTTCAGTGGGACCGGGAAGTCGACCGTCGCCCGGCTCCTCGCCGACCGGCTGGGATGGTCCTGGATCGATTTGGACGACGAGATCGAGCGCCACTGGAGCAAGACGATCCCCGCCATTTTCAGCGAACACGGCGAGGCGGCGTTCCGGTCGAGTGAGCGCGAGGTGTTGCAGCGGTCGTTGCAGGGCAGCGCCATCGTGATTGCCACCGGGGGTGGGGCGGTGGTGGATGACGGTGTCTGGGGCGCAGATGGACTCGGGCAAGAGGGGACGTTGGTGATCGCCCTTGATGCCAAACCCGAAACGACGCTCGCTCGATTGCAACGGCAGGCCGAGGCGGAAGGGGCATCGGTCGAACGGCCGATGCTGGCCGCCGACGATCCACTGGAACGCATCCGTGACCTGAAGGGGACACGTAGAGCTGCGTACGACCGCGCGCACGTGACGCTGGCCACCGACGGGATCGCAGCCGAGGGGATCGCGGACGAATTGGCGATGATCGCGCGATTGGGCGACGGTCACCCGTTCACACTCCGGGTCGAGGCCAGCTCGGGGAGTTCCGCTGTTCTGGTTGGGCCGGGGATCGTTTCCCGCGTCGGCGAGGACGTGCGCGACCGCTGGCCAAACGCGCGGCGGGTGTGGATCGTCACCGACAACCACGTGGGGCCGCTGCACGCTGGCAAAATCGAATCGAGCCTGGCAGCTTCGGGTCTGGCAAGCGCCGTGTACAGCGTCGTGGCAGGCGAGGGGAGCAAGAGTCAGCAGCGCGCCGGAGAGTTGTACGACTGGCTGCTCGGGGGCGGGGTGGAGCGGGGAGACGTCGTCGTCGCGTTGGGGGGAGGCGTCGTCGGTGATCTGGCGGGGTTCGTGGCGGCGACGGTGCTGCGCGGCGTGGGTCTGGTGCAAATCCCCACGACACTCCTCGCGGCCGTGGACAGTAGCGTGGGGGGCAAGACAGGCATTAACCACGCGGCCGGCAAGAACCTCATCGGGGCTTTTCTGCAACCGCCGCTCGTCCTGGCCGATACCTCCTTGTTACAGACGATGCCGGCCCGCGAGCTGCGCTCTGGCTGGGGGGAGGTCGTCAAGCACGCGATCATCCAGCGCTCTACGCCAGGCGGCGAGCGCGGCGATCTGGCAACGGTGCTGGAGAGGAACGCGACGCGCCTGCTCGCGCTCGAAGAGCCAGCGCATGTCGTATCTTGTCTGGCGAAACATCGCGCTCAAGGCTGCGGTGGTGGCTGCCGATGAGCGTGAGACCGGGATTCGCGCGTTTCTCAACTTTGGACACACCCTTGGGCACGCGATCGAGGCGGCCGATTACCAGCTCCTGCACGGGGAAGCGGTCGCGCTCGGCATGCGCGCCGCCGCCGCGCTCGGAGCGTTATGCGGAACCTGCACCGTCGAGGACGCGGAGCAGATTCACCGGCTCCTGGATCGGTTCGGGCTGCCGCGGTCGGCGCCATTCGATGAGGAACTCGTCCTGACCAGGCTCGGGAGCGACAAGAAGCGGATCGCGGGTCGCCAGCGCTACGTTCTGCCCCGTGCTGGAGGGGGCGTCGTTGTGCGCGACGACGTACCGAACGATGCAGTGCGCGAGGCGTTGGCCACGGTCAGTGCGCTGGCCGCGGCCCGGTGAGGGCCCGTTCGGTCCGCATGCTATTCTCCCGTGGTTGCGGGCATCGCCAACCTTGGAGGCCACGATAACGATGGAACAGGGTGGCGAATGCGGAGCGCCAACCGTGGTGATCAGCGGGTCGCTCGCGTACGATCACATCATGACCTATCCGGGGTCATTCCAGGATCACATCATCCCCGGCAAGGTCTACGTTCTCTCGGTGAGCTTCCTCTTCGATTCGATGCGGCGCGACCGGGGCGGCGTGGCCGGCAATGTCGGCTACAGTCTGGCCCTGCTTGGAGAGCGGCCCGCGCTGGTGGGTGCCGGAGGCGCCGATTTTGGCGAGTATCGCGCCGCGTGCGAATCGGTCGGCATCGACATGAGCTTCGTGGTCGACGTCCCGTCGGAGCTGACAGGGTCCTCGTTCATGACGACGGACGTGGCGGGCAACCAGATCGCGGGGTTTTATCCTGGCGCTTCGAATCATGCCAGCGAGCTATCGGTCACGGAGCTTGGGCGGAGTGCGGTGTTCGGATTTGTTGGCCCGACCACGTTGGAGGCCATGCGGCGGCACGCGCAGGAATTCGCCGAGTCGGGGTGTCGCCTGGTCTACGATCCTTCACAACAGGTCGTCTCGATCTCGAAGGAGGACTTGCTGGAGGGGATCAAGCGAGCCTGGGCTCTGATCGGCAGCGACTACGAGATGGCGGTCATCGAGCAGAAGACCGGCCTCAGCGTCGATGAGCTTGCACGACAAGTGCCGTTTGTCGGGGTGACGCTCGGCAAGTTCGGTTCCGAACTACGGTTCGAGGGGCGAACGGTGAGTGTGCCGGCCGCGCCGGTGGAAAGAATGGGGGATCCGACCGGCGGCGGGGACGCCTACCGAGCCGGGGTGTTGAAGGGGCTGATGCTCGGGCTGCCGCTGGAAGTCGCTGGTCGCATGGGCTCGCTGGCCGCCACGTACTCCGTGGAGCGCCACGGGCCGCAGGAGCAGTTCTACACCGCGAATGAATTCGTTGCGCGCTTCGAGCAGGTCTTTCCGGACTACGCGGGCGCGATCGACGAGGAATGGCTGATGGCGCCGGTGGCGCGGGAAGCGGCCCTGGAGCGACTGTCCGGCGTGGCCGCGCGAGGAGATTGAACGAATGGTGAGCACGCCGACCCACGGGCGGTCGTTCGACATCAAGGACCCGAGTCTGGCCGCCGATGGCCGGCGCCGTATCGAGTGGGCGGCGCGGGAAATGCCGGTCCTCGGCGAAATCCGCGCCCAGTTCGAGCGTGAGCGCCCCCTTGATGGGATCCGCATTGTGGCCTGCGGCCACATCACGACCGAGACCGCGAACCTGGCCAGAACGCTGAAAGCCGGGGGCGCCAACGCGGTGCTGTGTGCCAGCAACCCCCTTTCGACCCAGGACGACGTGGCTGCTGCACTCGTCGAGGAAGGGATCGCCGTCTTCGCGATCAAGGGCGAAGATAACGAAACGTACTATCGGCATTTGCGGTCCGCGCTCGACCACGCGCCGCAGATCATCATCGACGATGGGGCGGATGTGGTCAGCCTCATTCACCAGGAGCGGCCGGAGTTGCTGCCGGACGTGATCGGGGCTACCGAGGAGACGACTACCGGCGTCATCCGCCACCGTGCGCTGCACAACGACGGTCTGTTGCGCTTCCCGGTAATCGCGGTCAACGACGCCGACACGAAGCACTTCTTCGACAACCGGTACGGGACCGGCCAGAGCACGATCGACGGCATTCTGCGGGCAACGAATGTCCTGCTCGCTGGCAAGACGATTGTCGTCGCCGGGTATGGCTGGTGCGGCAAGGGTATCGCCATGCGGGCGCGCGGCATGGGCGCGCGGGTCATCGTGACCGAGATCGACCCTGTCCGCGCCCTCGAAGCGGCGATGGATGGTTTCGCGGTGACGACGATGGACCGCGCCGCGGCGCTGGGCGACCTGTTCATTACCGCCACCGGCAATATCAATGTCGTCGACCGCAATCACTTCGATCAGATGAAGGATGGCGCGATCCTGGCCAACTCGGGGCATTTCAATTCCGAGATCAACATTGGCGCGCTGGAAGAAATGTCCGGCGAGGGTCGGCGGACGCTGCGCCCGTTCGTGGAAGAGTTCGTGCTTGGGCCGGACCAGCGGGTCATCCTGCTGGGCGAGGGGCGGCTCATCAATTTGGCAGCGGCGGAGGGGCACCCAGCGAGTGTGATGGACATGAGTTTTGCCAACCAGGCGTTGGCCGCCGCCTACCTGGTGCGCGAGGGTAAGCATCTGGAGCCTGGCATTTACCGCGTGCCGGAAGACATCGACCACGAGATTGCGCGTTTGAAACTGGCGGCGATGGAGATCGAGATCGACGTCCTATCGCCGGAGCAAGAGCGGTATCTGACTTCCTGGGAGGGTGGCACCTGATTCCTGATCGGAGCTACCGGACCGGCACCCGAAATTACCTTTGTTCAGCGTTCGACCAGACATGTGCGAGGAGACCATGGGAAGCCAGGGCGACAGTTGGATGACGGCCGACAAGACGTATTTTACGTCCGAGTCGGTGACGGAAGGGCATCCCGACAAGGTCTGCGATCAGATCTCGGATGCCGTCCTTGACGCCGTTCTGCGTCTCGATCCCGAGGCTCACGTGGCCTGCGAAACAGCGACGACGACCGGGATGATTCTCGTCTTCGGTGAGATCTCGACCACGTCATATGTCGATATTCCATCCGTCGTGCGCGAGACGATCGAGAAAATCGGCTACACCCACTCCAAACACGGGTTCGACGCCAAGACCTGCGGAGTCATCGTCGCGATCAAGGACCAGAGCCAGGAGATTTCACATGGCATCTCCGACTCGATCGAAATGCGATCCGGGGACATCGTCGATCGCTTTGACCACGTAGGCGCGGGCGATCAGGGCATGATGATCGGGTTTGCCAGCAACGAAACACCCGAGCTGATGCCGCTGCCGATCTCGCTGGCGCACGCGTTGTGCCGAAGACTGGCCGCGGCACGCAAGAGCGGCGAGATTCCCTGGCTGCTCCCGGACGGCAAAGCCCAGGTTACCGTGGAGTATCACCGTGGCAAACCAGCCCGCGTAGATACGGTCGTCGTGTCAACGCAACATGCCGCCGAAGTTTCAAACGCGGAAATTGAACGGTCCATCGTTGACGCCGTCGTCCGCGATGTAATTCCCGCTCACCTGCTCGACGAGCGAACCAGAATGTTCATCAACCCGAGCGGCCGCTTCGAGATTGGTGGACCAATGGCCGACGCCGGGCTCACCGGGCGCAAGATCATCGTCGATACCTACGGCGGAATGGCTCGGCACGGCGGTGGGGCATTCTCCGGTAAGGATGCGACCAAAGTCGACCGATCGGCGGCGTATGCGGCGCGGTACGTGGCGAAGAACATTGTCGCGGCGGGGCTGGCCGACCGCTTCGAGATCCAGGTGTCCTACGCTATCGGGAAGGCGCGTCCGGTCTCGATCATGATCGAGACGTTCGGGACCGGGCGGGTGCCGGATAGCGAGTTGCTGCGGTTGATTGAAACCCATTTCGATTTGCGGCCCGCGGCCATTATCGAGTCGATGCAATTGAAGCAACCGATATTTCAGCAAACGGCGACCTACGGGCATTTCGGGCGGGACGACATCGACGTGCCGTGGGAGAAGACGGACAAGGCTGAGTCGCTGGCGCAAGCGGCCGCTGAATGCGTCGGCGCCGGCCGATAGTTGGAGTGCTGCGTTGAGCGCTTGGGCATCAGTCGCGGAGTGCTACCCTCAACCCAACCGGTCTCCCGTCGCCATCAGAGAAAATGACGCCGTTGATCTGGGCGCGGATGACCGGCAAATGCGAACTTGCGCCATTCAACGGCATAGGCGGAAAAGAACCCGCAGGGCGAGCCGTGTTGCCATTCCGGCGTCGCTGTCGAGCATGGCGCGGTCATCCGCGGCGAGGGTGATCTCACTTCTCGGCGCGCTCACTGTTCGGCGTCGCTCGCAGATTCTGGGCCAGGGGGATCGATCGCGGGGCGCATCAACACGTGGCCCGAACCAATTCGGATTTTCGGCACAGCCGGCTTAATTCGGGAGTGTCGTTGGCGCGGCCGAATACGCCAGGGCATCACCGCTGTAACGGTCGTCTTCGGAAAGCATGCGAAGGAGCATGTGCTGGAGCGCCATGACATGAGCGCAAGTGCCGACCGCGTGAGACGAAAAGGCGTGGCAAGTGCAGTGCCATTGGCCGTCTTTGAGGCCAACGGTGTGGTCGTCGTGGCTACCGTGGAACGTCGACTCGAGCGAGTGGATGCGAACCCGCTCCGGCTCCTTTGCGTAGCGATGGGCCTTTTCGATCTTGCCGATCATGCTCGAATTCATGCTGCTGCTACTCCTGTTCTGGATCGACCGCACTTCGACTGGGCGGATGCCGAATCGCGAAGGGACCCGCCTCACGGAGGCAAAGGGCCAAAAACAGGAACAGCACCCCGGCGCGTTTGCCAGAGGTGCTGTCCGCTGCTCGTGCGGTTGAGTTGTGCGGCAGTTCATGGGCAACACTCCTGCAGGAGTCGACCCGGGCTCGACCGCAACGCCGCGACCGATTAGTTCGGGATTATAGTGAGAGGTGGTCCGGCTGGCTAGTGGGTCGCATGAGAATTGGGTGCCCGGGTATCAGGATGACTGGGTGGTGGGGATGGGAATCTCCAAAGATCTCGTTCAACTGAGCAGAATCGCACCGGCACGCGCTGGCCCTACCGCGGCGACCGGGCTTAGCGCCGCGGCGCTGGCAGGCGGCAAGAGCCGGCGGATGGGCACGGACAAAGCGTTCCTGCCGCTGGTGGACGGAGGGCCACCGATGCTTGCCCTGGTACTCGACCAACTCAGTACTGTAGCCGATGATGTCACGATCGTCGCCAACGACTGTGAACGGTATCAACAGTTCGGCGCGCGGGTGGTGCCGGATGCCCACCTCGAGATTGGGGCGCTGGGCGGGATCCACGCCGCCGTGAGTCAGGCGGCGAACGAACATTGCCTCGTCGTTGCCTGCGACATGCCGTTCCTCAATGCCGCTCTCCTGCAGCGCATGGCGAGCCAGCCCCGCGACTACGATGTGCTCGTGCCCGTGATTCCGGGTGAAAGCCGGCAGGGGGGCGAGGGGCGGGTGTATCAGACCCTCCACGCGATCTACGGCAAAGGGCTGCCTGCCGGCGATCGAGGCCCGCATCGAAGAGGGGAACCGTCAAGTCATCGGGTTTTTTGACGCCGTTCGCGTCCGGCAGCTTGATGCTGCGGAGATCATGATCTGGGACCCGGACCTGCGCTCGTTCTTCAACGCCAATACCCCGGAGGCGCTTGCCTCGGCGACCACCCTGGCCAGTTCCGGGGAACTTTTGTCCGGTCAATCGACGTTCGCTTCGATAGAGAAGACCGCGACATGAGGGCGGTTGACAAGAACGAGGGCAGGGCACTATGGAATCCACGAAGCGAGGGGCGTTTGCCGGGGGAAGCAAGCTGCTGGAGCCAGGAATGCTGGATCAGACCCGGCTTGCCTGGCGGCTGCTGCGGGACCAGCGGGTTTCGTCGCTGAAGTACGCACTGCCGGCCCTGCTGTTCATCTACCTGGTGTCTCCATTTGATGCGATCCCTGATCTTCTGCCTTGCATTGGGCAGACCGACGATCTGGGAATCGCCGTGGTGGCGCTGATGCTGACTGATCCGTCTCCTTCCGAAGTTGGCGCCGGGCACGTGGTTGACGATCATTTGCGCGACTATGAACAGGGCTAGCCTGGAGAGGGAGCCGCGCCCGCAAGGCGCCGATCAAGTGATCGATGCACGGTTCAGCGTTCGGAGTTAGCTCGCGCGACAGGGGACGGACTTTGAGCGACGGAGGCAACCAATCACAAGCGCCATCGCGGCAACCGCGGACGCGCCGCAAAGGAGCGCCGCGCGGTGGGCGGCATGGGCTGTCCCGCGCGACCCGTCCCGGTGCAGACCGAAGAACAGATCGAGCTGACCTGACGTCGCTGCCGCCGCGTGCGGCCGCGCGAACACGTCGCGTCGCCGCGGAACGACCGGCTGCCGGCGCCGACGCTCAGCCGGGAAGCCGAAATGGCCTACGTTCGAGCGGATATGCGCAAGTTGTTCGTGATTTCGGGTGGGTTGCTGGCATTGATGCTTGCGATAACGGTGCTGATCGGTTACTCAATGTAGCTAAGATGCAACACGGAAGCTGCCCTGATCGCCGCTGGCAGCGCAGCTGGCAGCTTCCTGCTTGATGGCCGCGTACGGGATCTCCTAAACCCCGTTCTCGTCCTCTTCGATGGCCTGGGCGGCGTCCGCAAACGGCTCGGATTCCGGTTCAGGCGAATCGTCGTCATCGGGCTCGGCCGCCACCGGTCTCGGTATCGTCTTCGTCGTCCTCGTCGAAAAGGAAGAAATCGGCCTCGTCGCGCTGGCGAAGGAAATCCCGGTCGCGAAGATAGGCGCGGGAAGTGATCTGGCGAGGAAACGAGACCACGGTGGCGACCGACGGATCGCGGAAAATCTCGCGCAGGATCGTCCGCAAGGTTTGGCCGGAGAGCCCGAGCGCGAATATTTCGTAGCGGTTTCCGCTGCCCATGAGGTCGAGAACGCTGCGGCCGGTCTTGGGCTCCACCTCGCCGAGGCGATCGCCGTTGCCGCGGCGCACGACGAGGCGACCGTCCTCTTCGACGAGCTGCAAGTTCTTCGCCGGGAGAAACGTCGGCCAGCGTCTGCAGCTCGCCGGGGTTCACGAGCTCGTCGACCCAGGTCTTGCCGACCTCCTCCAGGAACGCAGTGGTGCGCGGCATGGGGCCGGGGCGCGTCACCTCGGCGGACGGCCGCCCACCGTGCCCGCGCAGGATCTCGAGGCGCTGCAGATTTCGCCGGGCAATGAGATTCGCCGGATCTGCGCGCAGCGCCTTGGAGTAGGCGTCCTTTGCCTCGTCGAGGTTCCCCAGGGAAATGTAGGCGCGACCAAGCCGGTTGAACGCTTCAGCGTCCTTCTGGAAGCGTTCGATGATCTGCTGGTTGAGCGTTACGGCATCTTCCCAGTTGCCTTCGAGTGCCGCTCGTCTTGCTTCTTCGCCAAGCTGGCGCCGGGTCTGTTGCTTCTGTGCCAATCCTTGTTCCTTCCTGTACGCAGATTCGTCATTCGGGTGAAGGCTGAGTGCCTAGCGCGGCGCCGACACGGCCTCACCAATGAGAAACCAGGGGCTAGTCTCGGTCACGCGGACATCGACGATCGTGCCCGCGAGATCGCGCGGGTCGTCGAAGTGCAGCAGCGTGTTGCCCCGGGTGCGGCCCGGTCCAGCGGCCCTTCGCGCGGCCTTCGACGAGCACATCGAAGACCTGCGCCGCGGTTTGCCTGGTGAATTTCCGTCTGGATCGCTCCTGCAGCCGCTCCAGCTCCTGGTGACGACGCCGCTTCTCCGCGGCGGGTACGTCGTCTTCCCAGCGGGCCGAGAGCGTGCCGGGACGCGGCGAATACATCGCCAGGTGGACCTTGTCGCAGCGCGCTCGCTCGAGAAGGTCGTACGTCTGCATGAACTGCTGCTCGGTCTCGCCAGGGAAGCCGACGATGACGTCGGTGGCGACGGTCGCCTGAGGCATCGTCTCGCGGGTGAGGCCGATGCGATCGAGCCAGTAGTCGCGGGTGTAGGTGCGGCGCATGCGGCGCAAGACCTCGTCGTCGCCGGCTTGAACCGGCAGATTCATGTGCTCGCAGACCGAGGGCAACTCGGCCATGGTCGGCGATGATCTCGTCCGACATGTATTTCGGGTGGGACGTCAGGAACCGCAGCCGGTCGAGACCCGGGACGGCGTCGACGGCGCGCAGCAGATCGGCCAGCCCGGTAGTTGTCCGGCAGATCGTGCCCGTAGGCATTGACAGTCTGGCCGAGGAGCGTCACCTCGCGCACGCCGCCCGCGACGAGGCGTTCGACCTCGGCCACGATGTCGGCGACCGGCCGGCTTCGCTCCTTGCCGCGACGGTAGGGCACGATGCAGTAGGAGCAGAGGAAAGTTGCAGCCGTAGATGATCGGAATGAAGGCGGACGTCGCCGACTGCGCGGCATCCGGGATCGGCGTAGTAGTGCGGCAACTGTGCGAGGTCGTCGCTCAGGTCGGATACTTCGGGGGCGACCTTCTCCAGCTTGCCGAAATCGGACGGGTCGAAGAAGAGATCGACGTGGGGAAATCGTTCGCTTGCAGCCGTTCCTGCTGGTTGGTGACCATGCAACCGGTGAGCACCACTGAGACGTCCGGCCGCTCCCGCTTGAGCCGAATCAGGGAGTTGAGCTTACCGGAGACCTTGTCCTCGGCGGCCTGGCGCACCACGCACGAATTGAGGATGACGATGTCAGCGTCCTGTTCGTCCGGGGTGGCAGCGTAGCCCGCTTCCTGCAAGCGTCGCGGCGATCTTGGCGCTGTCGGCTTCGTTCATCTGGCAACCGATGGTCCAGACGTGAAACCGCTTGCCGTTCTGCGGCAACGGCGCCGGCGATGCGGCGGGGCGAAGCGGAATGGTTTGGCGCTGCATCGAGACGACTTCTCTCCTGGAAGTAAACGATGGCCTGCCGCGACTGGCGGGCGAAATGGAGCAAGGCACCGACCGGTTGGGATGCCAATCGGCGAGTATACCAGCGGATGGCGCGATAGTGTCGAAAATCCGGGAGGCAGATCCGCGTCGCCGTGGAACGGAATTGAAGTCGATCCTGTGCCTGATAGACAAAGCCGATGCCCGTTGGTAGAATCGGCGCCGCACCGGCGGCGATGCAATGGCCGAGGCATCACGAGCTACCGTGGCAGAGACTGGGGTCTGCCGCGATCCACGCTCCACATGCCCCCACGAGGCCGTGCCGCTCCGAATCCGTCGGCCGCTCCTGGGGGAAGGCGTGGCAAATCCGAAATGTGGTACATGCCGCTTTTTCCAGGAGAATGACTTGCCCGGAAGCGGTTGGTGCCACCACCCGCAACGCAAGGTTTCGAGCGACGTCAAAATCCTG
Organism: uncultured Chloroflexia bacterium; assembly: GCA_963762985.1. GTDB lineage: Bacteria > Chloroflexota > Chloroflexia > Thermomicrobiales > UBA6265 > JACCXM01. Next base: position 178,302 of record CAVXMK010000009.1, on the reverse strand, counting down.
GTGCGGCGCAGCGAACTTGCCTGTCGCGACGACTGGTCGCGCAGTCTGTGGCAGCCTGCAACCGGTTCATCCGGCGCAGATCTGGGGCCCACGCATCCGCCTGACAGCGGGCCGTTGCCGCCGGCAAGCCAGGAGAGCTTGCGTGCCATTCTGAACCGAGATCTGACGGTGGCAGCCTCGACGGGCGAGGATGTGCTGCTCAGTGAGGGCCGGATCGTTTCTGAGCGGCAGGAACCGTGGGAACCGCCGTCGCGGCCGTTTCCTGCCGGAAACTTCGATCCAAGAACGGCCCTTTTCAAGGCGCGCGAGGCCTATCGCGAAAAGATTCGCGCCAATGCCATGGCATCGCGCCAATCCGCCGTTGAGGCGAACGCCAGCGCGTTCGACCGCCCCGAGCGTGAATCAGACGACGAAGCCATGGCCGGGCGCGAGCCGGGGATAGGCGCCATCGATGGCGCCAGGGTGGAGATCGCGCGGGACGAAAGGCCCCCACGCGACCGGGCGGCGGAGGTGCCGGCACCGAGCGTCCTGGTGACATCGGCGGCATCAGCAGAGGCGCGGGCAGGAGAACCGGAACCGGCGACTGCACCACACTGGGGTCCCGAGGCGTCGGAAGCAGACGAGAAACGTGTTACGGCGACCGGGCGCGAGGCAGAGGTGTGCGCGCCGGAGCTATCGGCGGACATTCAGGACGAATCATTCAGTGTGGAAGCACAAAGTACGATGGTGGCCACCGAGCTTCCCGGGTGGTTCAGGGCAGACTTGCCCCGCGTGTGCCGCGTCTGCCGGGATTTCCGCCCGGCAACCGAAGGGCAGCGCGGGTGGTGCGCGAACGCCTGGGCGTTTACGCACCGGCAACTTGTTCAAGAGGACGATGTCGCGCCATGCCACTCCGCGATTGGGGATTGGTGGGTGCCGGTCGACGACGTCTGGCTTGTCGCGGCCGACGTGTCTTCGCACGGCCGAGCGACGCCGCTGCTGGACCGCATGATCGGGGCGGAGAGCGGACAACGGCGCCGCTCCTGAGTCGATGACCGTGGGCGAGGAGCGGCGTTCCGCGCCACCGGCGCAAGCTCTTTGGTTGCCCGAAAGTCCGGAATCCTATAGGATGGGTCGTGGGGGTCGAGGATCCTCGGCAGACGCGTGTGCCGAGGAGAGGGGAGCCGGATCGTCGCGATGGGCGTCTTCGGGGACACACTGAGGCAGGCCCGGGTCTCTAAGGGCGTGACCCTCAGAGAAGCCGAGCAGGCGACACGCATCAATCGACACCATCTTGCGGCGCTGGAGGAGGAAGACTTCGCGGTTCTGCCCCCGCTGATTTATCAGCGGGGCATCGTCCGCAACTATTCCGCCTATCTGGAGCTCGATCCCGGCAAATCGCTGGCCATGTTCGACGAGGCCCGCGGGGGCGAAGCCGCGGCGGAGCTGGTGGCGGCGGTCAGACCGCTCGACATGCCACGGCATTGGTCGCCGAACTTCGCCATCATCGCGTTCATGGTGGTCATGGGGGCGGTGATCTTCGCCTGGGTGTACAGCATCTCGTTCAGCCAGGAGCCGGTGGCCAGCACCGTGCCGCCGGCCATTCCGACCGTCACGCCGATCCCCGACGATCGGCTCGCCCTGCCAAGCCCAACCCCCGTTCCGACGGCCACGCCGGTCCCGGCCGCGGCAGCGACCGCGATCCCACCGTTGCCGACGGTGACGTTGGAGGCTTCCGCCGCGACGACTGTGCCCCAGGGGCCGGAAATCGCGGTTCAGGCGCCCCAGGTGGTGCCAACCGCGCCGGTGGCAGCGGCGCCCCAGGCGCCGGCGGCGGGCGGGGCCACGATCCGGGTCATTGCCGAAGGCGACATCCAGGTCACGGTCGTCGCGGATGGAACAGTCGTCTTCTCCGGCTGGCTGGGCGCGGGAGGCGCGACCGATTGGTACACCGCCGCCCAATTCGAGGTGACGACGACCGACGGCAACCTGACCCTGTTCGAAAACGCCGCCACCGGGCAGCAGTTTTATATGGGCTTCGGTCCGAACGAGACGTATTTCCTGGGCGGGTAAACCGGCTTCCAAGCAGCCGCGCGCCCGGTCCGCGAGTTTTTCGAGTGCAGCGCAAATCGTGTCATTCCGGGGAATGAAAACGCTCCGTAGCCGGGACGACTGCTCGCGCAATACGAGCTGACTACGCTTTCGCCTCGCCCTGAGGCGACCATTTCGTGCCGCCCTATGACGTGGGCGCGATGACTTGCATCCCCCCGGGTACCAGGTGGAACTGGCGCGGTGTGGTTCCGCGGGGATCGCCATCGAGCTGGATCGAGAGTTCGGGGTCGGCCTCGATGCGGACCCGACGCGCGCGATGGCGGCTTACGTGCGGCGAGCGCTCCAGCTGCTGACGCCCTGCGTATCCGAGGGTTCTGGCGATCTCGACAGCCGTTGCCGCGGTGAAGACCAGGACGTCGAGCCAGCCGTCATCGACTTCGATACCAGGGTAAATCCGAAACTGGGGCGCGATCGCCGAACCGCCGTTGGCAACCAACACCAGCGACGACGTGGCTTCGACATGCACATCGTCGGCAACGATGCGCACCAGCGATGGCGGGAGTCGTAGCGCGGCGGCGGCGGCAGGCAGATAGGCGATCCAGCCCAGGCGGCGTTTCCACCGCGGATCGGCCCCCAGGAACACCTCCGCGTCGAAACCGGCGCCAGCAATGTGCAGAAACGTTCGTTCCTCACTTCGGCCAACATCGATGGTGCGCCGGACATGCGATTTGCCGAGCAGGGCGATGGCGGCCTCGGCCTGCCGAGGAATACCGAGGGAACGAGCGGTGATGTTCGTCGAACCCGTTGGCACTATCGCCAGCGCCGCACGCGAACCGAAGATTCCGGTCGCGACATCGGCGACGGTTCCGTCGCCACCGACAGCGGCGACCACGTCAGCAAACGCGGCCGCCTGGCGCGCCGCGTCCGTGGCTTCATCCGAGGAACCAACGACGTGGATATCCAGGGCTACAAGATCAGAGAGTTGTCGACGGAGCGACGCCATGATTGCGGCCACGCCACGGCGGTTGGCGGCACTGACGACGGCGCACATGCGCGTCACGCCCGGTGGCTGGGCTCGCGCGCCGAGCGGACAATCAGACTCGTTCACCAGTGTCTTCGGTGCCGAACAACATCTCGGTGACATAATTGGCGAGCCACGTCGCGGCCGCGACCAAAACGAGTCCAAGCACGCCCCGTACCGTGTTCCTCAGCATGTCTCCCCCTCCTGGAACGACCGGCGCAGCGCTCGCCGGAAATCGAGTCGTCAAGATACGACCAACGGCATAGTGAACTCCACCACCCTACGGCGGTGCCCCGCGCCCGCGTCGTCCGATGAGCAGGAGTGGAACGGCGACGAGCACCATCAGAGCGGTCATGTCGGCCAGGGTGGCGCCGCCGAGCACCACCCGATTTGCGGCGGGTGCGAGCCTGAACGGAAATACGACGGGAGCAGACACGGTGATGATCAGTCTCACGGTCCAGACCGTATCCGGGAACTGCAGGACGAGAACGGCGCAGCGAAGCAGAATCGCCGCGCAGAGTGACGCGTAAACCGCGAGACCGAGACGGACGGCAAGTTGGGAACGGGCGACTTGTGCCGCCTGCCGGCTGGTTCGCCGCTGGTAAATCACGAATCGCTACGATGCGGCGACGTACGGAGGTCTGCCGCCGACCAAACGATCTCGGCCGCGAGCGACTGCTTCGAAAGGCGCGGGAACGCTCTGACCGTGCCGTCCGCCAAAAGGAAGGTTGCGGTGCTGTCTTCCGCCCCGATCGTCAATGCCGCATCATTGGCGACGATCATGGCGAGCTTCTTGGCTGCGAGCTTGGCCGCGGCGTTTGCGAGCAGATTCTCGGTCTCGGCGGCAAACCCGATCTTGATGAGTCCCGGCCTATCGATCGTGGCAAGGATATCGGGGTTGCGGACGAGGCGCACGTCGAGATACTCCTGCCCGGGCTCCTTCTTGATCTTGCCCGTGTTGGTCCTTTCGGGCCGGAAATCAGCGACAGCGGCGGCCATGATGAGAATCTCGGCATCGAGGACGGATTGCTCCACGGCGGCGAGCATGTCCAGCGCGCTCTCGACGTGGATGACCTGGGCGTCGGTGGGAGGGGCGACGGACGTAGGACCGGTGATGAGCGTAACGTCGGCGCCTTCGGCGATTGCCGCTTCAGCGATGGCGTACCCCATGCGGCCGCTAGAACGGTTGCCGAGGTATCGCACGGGGTCGAGCGGCTCGCGGGTGCCACCGGCGGTAACGACGACCCGGACGCCGGCGAGGCGCCCTGTCGACTGGAGCAGTTGCTGGGCGCAGGCAACGATGTCCGCCGGCTCGGCCAAGCGGCCCAACCCGGTTGCGCCGGAAGCGAGGCGACCTTCTTCAGGGCCAACGATAACGGCGCCGCGATCGAGGAGGGTCTGCAGATTTTGCCGCGTCGAGGGGTGGCGAAACATCCGATCTTCCATCGCGGGTGCAACGAGCAGGGTGGCCCGAGTCGAAAGCACAACCAGACCAATAAGATCGTCGGCCAACCCGAGCGCAAGCCGAGCGATAGTCGCTGCAGTAGCCGGCGCGATGATCACGAGGTCGGCGCGGTCTGCAAGCGTGACGTGGCCGGAGAAGTCGTCGCGCCAGTGGGCGAACGGATCCGTATGAACGGCAGTGTGGGTGATCGCCGAAAAGGTAAGGGGCCGGACGAAGCGTTGTGCGCTCTCCGTCACCACCACTTCGACCCGCGTCCCCGCCTGGACGAGAAGGCTAGCGACGGTGGCCGCCTTGTAGGCGGCGATGCCGCCGGTTACCCCGAGAACGACGGTCTTGCCCTTCAACCCGCTCATCTCAACCAATCCGAAAACTCGCAGGCGTGAACTCCTCGTCAGCATAGCGGAGCCAACGCCCGAATGCGGGGCCATTGACGACCTCATGATCGCGGGTACAGTCATCACCACACGGAACGCCGCTGGCAGCAAAGGTGGAAACGATGACGGAAAGTTCGGCGCCGGTGCCGCAGCCGGTGCTGGAAGCGCGGGGGATCGAGAAACACTTTGGGCCGGTGCAGGCGCTGCGGGGCGTTGACCTGGCGGTCTACCCCGGAGAGGTCGTGGCGCTGATTGGCGACAACGGCGCGGGAAAGTCCACGTTGATCAACGTGCTGACAGGCGTCCTGCCCCTGGACAACGGCGAGATCGTCTTCAATGGAGAACGGGTTCGCTTTTCCTCCCCGCACGAGGCGAGGGCGCACGGCATCGAGACGGTGTATCAGGATCTGGCGGTCGCACCTCATCTCGACGCGGTGGCCAACATCTTTCTTGGGCGCGAACGGCGGCATCGAGGACTGCTCGGGACGTTTGGATTTCTTGACAACCCGAAGATGAGACAAGAGACCGAGGAGCAGCTCGCCCGATTGCGGGTGCGCGTGCCGGACCTGGAGCGCCGGCTGGTGACGCTTTCTGGCGGGCAGCGGCAGGGCGTGGCTGTGGCTCGAGCCGTGATGTGGGCGAGCAAGGTCGTGATCATGGACGAGCCGACCGCGGCTCTGGGAGTGGCGCAAACGGCTATGGTGCTCGATCTGATTCGCCAGGTGCGGGACACCGGGATTCCCGTGGTCTTCATCAGCCACAACATGCCGAACGTGTTCCAGGTCGCGGATCGAATCGTGGTGTTGCGGCTGGGAGAAGTGGCGGCAGAGCTGGATCCCAAGACGGCGACCATCGAGGATGCGGTCGCCGCGATGACCGGATCGACGCGATTTGCCAATCGGGAGGCGAACTAGGGTGAGCGGCGCAAGCGAAGCGTATGACGATCTCGTCACCGAGGCGCTGCCGGCGCGTCAGCGTTACCTCTCCCGGGTTTCGAGGTCGTTTACGCCGGTCATTCTGCTCATCATCATCGCCATTTTCGCGCTGCGGGCGGGGACGAGTTTCCTCAATGCCCGTAACTTGAACGACATCATCATTGATTCGTCCCAGCTCGTCGTGCTCACGGTGGGGATGACGTTCGTCATCATCACGGCCGGGATCGACCTTTCTGTGGGCTCGGTGCTCATTCTTTCGTCCGTGGTCGCTGCGAAAGTGATGATCGCGCTCTCCGGGACACCGCAGGACATTGCCCGCTTCGAGTTTCCGACGCAATACATCGGAATCCCGGTTGGACTGGCGGCAGGTGTACTCACCGGATTCTTCTGCGGCGCGATCAACGGGTTGCTCGTGACGCGGCTGCAGATGCCGTCGTTCATCGTGACGCTGGGCATGTTGGGGATGGCGCTCGGATTGGGACAACTCCTTTCGGGCGGCACGTCGGTGCCGAATGTGCCGCCGGATGTGCAAACGGCCATCGGGTTGCGCGAGTTGGTCGCCTTCGAGGTGGCTGGACAGCGGGTCCGAATCACGCCCCCGGTGGTCATCGCTTATGGCATCGCGCTGGTTGCGGCGGTGGTCTTGAACCGAACCCGGTTCGGTCGCTACACGTACGCGATTGGGTCCAATGTCGCGGCTTCCCGCCGAGCAGGCATCAACGTCGACTGGCATCTGATCAAAGTGTTCGCCCTGAGTGGGTTGATGGCCGGGGTGGCGGGGGCGATGGATCTGATGCGGTTCGGAACCGCGTCTGTTGGGTCTCATCAGTCCGACAACCTGGCGGCCATTTCGGCGGTAGTCATCGGGGGAACGAGCCTGTTTGGGGGGATTGGAACCATCGGGGGAAGCGTCGTCGGGGCGTTTATCCCGACCGTGTTGAGGAACGGATTGGTTATCACCCGAATCGAGCCGTTCTGGCAGAACGTGGCGATCGGAGCAGTGTTGATTCTGGCCGTCTACATCGATCAGCGGAGGCGGAAAGCCGAGGAGCGGATGTAGGTCGAAGGCGGGAGCCGGGAGGCGGACGGCGGAAGGACGACGATGTTGCCCCGCTGCTATTGCGGGTGTGGCGCGGCGTTGATACTCTGCCGTGGCCCGCGAGGTAGCGGGTTACGCATTGCAAAAAAGGAGACGACATGAGCAGCGGATCTGGGGTCTGTCGCAGGTTGAACCGCCGCACGGTGCTTGGCGCGACGGTTTATGCGGGCGCCGGGATGGCCCTGTTTGCGCCAGTTGGGTTCAAGGCCAGGGCACGACAGGACTCCTTCAACATCGCGTTCATTCAAGGCGTCATCGGTGACAACTTCTACATCACCATGGACTGCGGGGCGCGGGCGCAGGCCGAAGCGCTGGGAAATATCACGCTCGACACGCAAGGGCCGGAGCGCTTCGACCAGACATTGCAGACGCCGATTCTGAACGCGGTGGTGCAGAGCCAGCCGGACGCCATCATGATGGCCCCGAATGACCGGCAGGGCATGATCGCCCCGATCCAGGCGGCGATCGACGCCGGGGTTCCGGTGCTTTGCGTCGATACGACAATCGACTCGGACATCCAGCTCGGCGACGTGGCCACCGACAACGTCGAGGGCGGTCGACTCGCGGCGCGGGGACTTGCCGAGGAGATCGGCGGGGCTGGCAAGGTCTTCGTGGTGAACGTGATCCCTGGCGTTTCCACGACCGACATGCGGGAGGAGGGGTTCCGCGAGGCGATCGAGAACGAGTTCCCGGACATCGAATATTTGGGACAGGAATACAGCAACAACGACGCCAATGTGGCTGCCCAGCTCACCTCTGCGATGCTTCAAGCCAACCCGGACCTGTCGGGGATATTCGGCACCAACTTGTTCTCGGCCCAAGGCGCGGCTGCCGCACTGCGGCAGGCAGGCGTTCAGGGACAGGTCAAAATGGTCGGGTTCGATGCCGGACCAACGCAGGTGCAGGATCTGCGCAGCGAGGTCGTCGATTTGCTGATTGCCCAGCACCCGGGAGACATCGGCGAGATCGCCATTCAGTTGTTGAACGAGTTCCTGACCACCGGCGAGCCGCTTGACCCGAAGGAGTTCGTCACGGGCGCGACGATCGTCACCCGCGACAACATCGAAGACCCGGAAGTTGCCCGGTACCTGTACGTTGCCGACTGCGCCGCGTATGAGTTGGCGGGCGCCGAGCCGATGCCGGCGGCATCGCCGGAGGCCACCCCGCAACCCTAGCGAATCGAGGTTAAAATTGCCGCGGCGGCGCGGAAAAACCCCGCGCCGCCGCGGCTTGACAGAACACACTGACTAGGTGTACAATACTCGTTCTGGCTTGCTGGCCCGCAAAGCGGCGAGCCGGGATTCACTTAGGCACCGGTAGCCGGGCGGGGCGTGCTGGAACATCCATTGCAGAACCTGGTCACACGGGAGGGGCATACTATGTCCTCCCGCTTTGGCGTTGCAGGGATGGTGTCACATTCGCGATAGCTACCAGTATATCAGCGGCGTGACCGCGCCGTATCCAGGTCCACCAGGGTCATCATGGCGTGCCGTCTCCTAGACATGTGAAGGGGTGCTTGACTGTGGCATTGACGAAGACAAATGTCGAGGGAAATGGGGTCGAGGCGGCGAGCACTCGCGAGATGCAGACGGTCCTCTCCAACATCGGAATCGGGCGGCGGTCATTTTCCCGCATCCCGACCGTGTGGGAGATGCCGGACCTCGTCCAGGTCCAGATCGAATCGTTCGAATGGTTCAAGCGAGAAGGGTTGCGGGAGCTCCTGGAGGAGATCTCCCCGATTAGCGATCACCACAAGAAAATGGAACTGACCTTCGGCGAGTACCGCTTCGATGAGCCGTGGAAGCGGCTGCCGGAAGACATGCAGGAGCAGGGCAAGGCCGACCCGCGAATCGTCGAGCAATTCTGCCGCGATCGCGACATCACGTACGCGTCGCCATTGCGGATCAAGGCCAAGCTGCGCGTCGTCAATACCGAAACCGGTGAGATTCGTGAAATCGGCGCCGGGGACGACGAAGACTCGGAAATCTTCATCGGCGACTTCCCGCTGATGACGACCGACGGCACCTTCATCATCAATGGCGCCGAACGCGTCGTCGTCTCGCAGTTGGTACGGTCGCCCGGCGTCTATTTCGATCGGGCGTCCGACCCGACGACGGGCAAGCTCGTCTCGACGGCCAAACTCATCCCGAACCGGGGTGCGTGGCTGGAGTTCGAGACGTCGAACCGGGACGTCATGTCGGTCAAGGTGGACCGCAAGCGCAAAATGCCGGTGACGATCCTGCTGCGCGCCATCGGCATGACGGACGAGGATCTGGAAGCGGCCCTGGTCGACGTGGATACCAATCCCGACCGGCCGTTCCTGCGCACGACGCTGGAAAAGGATCCGACCAAGGACAAGGACGACGCGCTCATCGAGTTGTATCGCCGCTTGCGCCCGGGCGATCCGCCGACGCGCGACAACGCGACGTCGATGCTGGAGAACCTGTTCTTCAACGATCGCCGCTACGATCTGGCGCGCGTCGGCCGCTACAAGCTGAACGAGCGGCTACACGCCGACAAGAGCGAGGCGGCGCGGCCGGACAGCCGCATCCTCACCCAGCAGGATCTGATCGAGATCATCCGGGAGATGATTCGCCTCAGCAACGGTCTGAGTGAGCCCGACGATATCGACCACCTCGGCAACCGGCGCATTCGCGCGGTGGGCGAGCTTATCCAGATGCACGTGCGTACCGGGTTTCAGCGCCTGGAACGTGGCATCCGGGAGCGGATGACCATCCAGGATCCGGAAACAGTGTCCGCCGAAAGGGCTCATCAGCACTACGCGGCCGGTGATGGCGGCGGTGCGCGAGTTCTTTGGCGGCAGCCAGCTCTCGCAGTTCATGGACCAGACGAACCCGCTGGCAGAGCTGACGCACAAGCGGCGCCTGTCCGCGCTTGGTCCCGGCGGTCTGAGCCGCGACCGGGCAGGGTTCGACGTCCGCGACGTGCATCCGTCGCACTACGGTCGTATTTGCCCGATCGAGACGCCTGAAGGCCCGAACATCGGGCTCATCGGCTCGCTGGCAACGTACGGAAAGATCAATCAGTACGGCTTCATCGAGACGCCATACCGGCGGGTCATCTCGCAACTCGTGGTCGACGACCCGGCGATGCCGCTGGCCGGCCAGATCCTGCGCGACGACGCGATCAATCCGGAGTCGGGCAAGGTCGTGGTCGCTTCCGGCACGGAGCTGAGTGAGGCAGACGTCAAGAAGATCGAAAAGGCCGGGGTCAAGACGATCCGCATCAAGCCGGTGGCCTCGGACATCATCGATTACCTCTCCGCCGACCGCGAAGAGCAGGTGATGATTGCGCAGGCGAATACGCCGCTGGACGAGCACAGCCGGCTGATCCCGGATCAGGTCGTGGTCCGTATCAGCGGCGGGCACCGCTTCCCGGTGGTGCCATCCGAGCAGGTCGCCTACATGGACGTGTCGCCGAAGCAGGTCGTTTCGGTAGGCACCGCGTTGATTCCTTTCCTGGAACACGACGACGCCAACCGGGCGCTGATGGGCGCCAACATGCAGAAGCAGGCGGTGCCGCTCTTGCAGCCGCGGGCGCCAGTCGTCGGCACCGGGGTCGAGCACCAGGCGGCGCGCGATTCCGGACAGGTGCAGGTGGCCGCGCGGGACGGCGTGGTGCGTTCAGTGAGTGGACGACAGATCGTCGTCGTGGACGATGATGGAAACGTCCACGAGTACAACCTGCAGAAGTTCGTGCGCTCGAACCAGGACACCTGCATAAACCAGCGGCCGAGCGTGCGCCAGGGCGACCGGGTGACGGCGGGTCAGATCATCGCCGACTCGTCCTCGACCGAGAATGGCGAGCTGGCGCTGGGCCAGAACGTGGTGGTCGCGTTCATGCCGTGGGAAGGCGGAAACTTCGAGGACGCCATCCTCATCAGCGAGCGGCTGGTGCGGGACGACGTGTTCACGTCGATCCACATCGAAAAGTACGAGACCGAGGCCCGCGACACCAAGCTCGGCCCGGAAGAGATCACCCGTGACATCCCGAACGTGGGTGAGGAGAGCCTGGCCAACCTCGACGAGAACGGGGTGATTCGGATCGGTGCCGAGGTGCGCCCGAACGACATCCTGGTCGGGAAGGTCACGCCGCGTGGCGAGACAGAGCTGAGCGCAGAAGAGCGGCTGCTGCGGGCGATCTTCGGCGAGAAGGCGCGTGAGGTGAAAGACACCTCGCTGCGGGTGCCACACGGTGTCCACGGCAAAGTCATCGACGTGCGGACGTTCCGCCGCGACGACGAGTCCGACCACGAGCTGCCGGCCGGCGTGAACGAGATGGTGCGGGTCAGCATCGCCCAGAAGCGGAAAATCTCCGAGGGCGACAAGATGGCCGGCCGCCACGGGAACAAGGGGGTCATCTCCCGCATCCTGCCGATCGAGGACATGCCGTACCTACCGGACGGAACGTCGGTCGACATCATCCTCAACCCGATCGGGGTGCCATCGCGCATGAACCTGGGCCAAGTGCTTGAAACGCACCTGGGCTGGGCCGCGTCGAAGCTCGGGTTCCGGGTGGCGACGCCGGTGTTCGACGGCGCGCGCGAGGACGAGATTCGCGAGCTGCTGGTGGAGGCCGGCTTGCCGGAGGACGGCAAGGTCGATCTTTACGACGGCCGGACCGGCGAGAAGTTCGACCGCCCGGTTACGGTCGGCGTGATCTACATGCTGAAGCTGGCGCACCTGGTGGAGGACAAGATTCACGCGCGGTCTACCGGACCGTACTCCCTGGTGACGCAGCAGCCGCTGGGCGGCAAGGCCCAGTTCGGCGGGCAGCGGTTCGGCGAGATGGAGGTCTGGGCGCTGTATGCCTACGGCGCCGCGTACACGTTGCAGGAAATGCTGACGGTCAAGTCGGACGACACGGTCGGCCGGGTGAAGACCTACGAAGCGATCGTCAAGGGCGACGAAATCACCGGTGCCGGGGTGCCGGAGTCGTTCAAGGTGCTGGTCAAGGAGCTGAGGTCGCTCGGGCTCTCGATCGACGTGATCAACGAGGACGAGCAGACCGTGGAGTTCGCCGAGGACACCTCGCGCGACCTCTTGTCAAATCTCGACCGGATCAACCTGAGCGGGTACGAAAAGACGGCCGACTAATCCAATTCACGTTTTCGAGCATTTCCCGTTCGAGCCGCGCGCTCGAACGGGAGTGCCCGCGAGACCGGAGGGAAAATGTCTCAAACTGAAACCGATCTTTCATTGCTTTCGATCGATACGGCGTTGGCGCCGCGCATCAATTTTCCCTCGCTCCCTGATTCCCGTGGGCCGCGCGACGGGTTCGGGCGGGGGGACCGTGGCGATCGCGGCCGCGTGCTCGACGTTAACAACTTCGATGCCATCCGAATCAGCCTGGCGTCGCCGGAGGCGATCCGGTCCTGGTCGTACGGCGAGGTCACCAAACCGGAGACGATCAACTACCGGACGCTGAAGCCGGAGCACGGCGGACTCTTCTGCGAGCGCATCTTCGGTCCGACCAAGGACTGGGAATGCTATTGCGGAAAATACAAGCGCATCCGGCACGCAGGCACGGTCTGCGACAAGTGCGGCGTCGAGGTGACGCGGGCCAAGGTGCGGCGCGAGCGGATGGGCCACATCGAACTGGCCGCGCCGGTAGCGCACATCTGGTACGTCAAGGGAACGCCGAGCCGGCTCGGGCTGCTGCTCGACATTTCGCCGCGCAATCTGGAGCGGGTGCTCTATTTCGCGTCCTACCTGGTGACAGAGGTGGACGAGGAAGCGCGTGAGGCCGCGATTCAGGAAGTCCGCGAATTGACGGACGGCGAGATCGAGGAGTTGCGGGCGGCCGCGCAGGCCGAGTTCGACGAAATCGAGGAGTCGACCAGCCAGAACGTGGCAAATCTGAGCGAAGGCCAGCGCAGCGTCAGCGATGCGATCGCGGCTCGCCGCGAGGCCGAACTGGCGGAGCTGGCCACGGAGCGGGAGGAGGTCGAAGTCCAACTCGCCGCGGCCGCCAACGAGTCGGCTACTGAGGAAATCAAATTCCGCGGCCACGTCATTGTGCGCAAGGGCGAAGCCGTCAATGAGGACCGCTCCGCAGCCCTGGCTGATGCCTACGACGAAGAGATGGCGCGCGTCGCTCAAGGCGCCGAAGCGGAAGTCTCGGGGAGCGAGGCGCTTGCCGGGGCGGAAAAGGATCAGCTCGCCTCGGCGGCGGAGGAGCGGCGCGGCAAGATCGAGGATCGGTTGACGGAGCAGATCCGCGAGGTCGAACGCGACCGAGACGAGTCGATCAAGGCGATCAGCGATCTCAAGGAACTGCAAATCCTCTCGGAGCAGCAGTACCGGGAGCTGAACGAACTGCTTCCGCCGGGGGTCTTCAAGGCCGGCATGGGCGCGGAAGCGGTCCACGACTACATCCGGACCCGGGTCGATCTGGACGAGATCGCGGTCGAGCTGCGCAACGAGATGCAGAGCACGTCGGAGGTCAAGCGCAAAAAGGCGACCAAGCGGCTGCGCGTGGTCGAGGCGCTGCGCAAGAGCGGCAACCGGCCGGAGTGGATGATCTTCACCGCGCTGCCGGTGGTGCCACCGGAGCTGCGCCCGATGGTGCAACTCGACGGCGGGCGCTTTGCCACGTCCGACCTGAATGATCTCTATCGCCGGGTCATCAACCGGAACAACCGGCTCAAGCGGCTGCTGGAGCTTGGCGCGCCCGACATCATCGTGCGCAACGAGAAGCGGATGTTGCAAGAGGCAGTCGACGCGCTGATCGACAACGGTCGGCGCGGGCGCGTCGTCTCCGGGTCGGGCAAGCACAAGCTGAAGAGCCTCTCCGATTTGCTGAAGGGCAAGCAGGGGCGGTTCCGCCAGAACCTGCTCGGCAAGCGCGTCGACTACTCGGGGCGCTCCGTGATCGTCGTCGGACCGGATCTGGCGCTGGACGAGTGCGGTCTGCCAAAGCGTATGGCACTGGAGTTGTTCAAGCCGTTCGTGATGCGGCGCCTGGTCGATCACGGGCACGCGCACAACATCAAGGCCGCCAAGCGGCTTGTGGAGCGCGTCGATCCCAAGGTCTGGGATGTCCTGGAAGAGGTCATCCAGGATTACGTGGTGCTCCTGAACCGCGCCCCGACCCTGCACCGGCTCGGAATCCAGGCCTTCAAGGTGCGGTTGATCGAGGGATCGGCCATCCAGATTCACCCGCTGGTCTGCGCGGCGTTCAACGCCGACTTCGACGGCGACCAGATGGCGGTTCACGTGCCGCTGTCGCGCAAGGCGCAGGATGAAGCGCGAACCCGGATGCTCTCGGTGCGCAACCTGCTCTCGCCCTCGAACGGCGAACCGATCGTGTCGCCGACGCAGGATATCGTGCTTGGTTGCTACTACATGACCTCCGAGCGCGACCACGATGCCGATCTGGCGGCGGACACCGTTCCCCGCGGCTGGGGGAAGATCTTTTCTTCCTTGGAAGAGGTGCGCCTGGCATACGACGCGGGCGCGGTCGATCTGCAAGCCCAGATCAGCGTCCGCACCGATCGCGACGGCGGAGAGCCGAAGCGGATCGAAACGACGGTCGGCCGGGCGGTGTTCAACCTGGCGCTGCCGAAGGAGATTGGCAAGTTTTACAACGCGACCATGGGCCGCAAGCAGTTGCGGCAGGTGGTGGCGGACGCGTACCGCTACTTCCAGGATCCGGACGAGACGGCGCGCATAGTCAACGAAATCAAGAAGGTCGGCTTCGAGTTCTCGACCCGCGGTGGAATGAGCATCGCCGTCGATGACGTGGTGATGTCCCCGGAAAAGGATGCTTTGCTGAGCGACGCGGACGAGCGAGCTGAGCGGATTGAGCGGCAGTACCGGCGCGGTCTGGTGACCGAGCAAGAGCGTTTGCGCGAACTGGAAGTGATTTGGAACACGACCCGCGACGAGCTGGCAAGGCACGTTGAGGAGGGCCTGCGCGGCCAGAACTCCGTCTTCATGATGGCGGACTCGGGCGCGAAGGGAAACATGAACCAAATCAGCCAGATGGCGGGCATGCGCGGTCTGGTCCTCGACCCGAAGGGGGAGATCATCGACATCCCCATTCGGTCGAACTTCCGCGAAGGTCTCACCGTGCTGGAATATTTCCTCTCCACCCATGGTGCTCGCAAGGGTCTGGCCGACACGGCGTTGCGCACGGCGGACTCCGGCTACCTGACGCGGCGTTTGGTCGACGTTTCGCAGGACGTGATCGTGACGATCGACGACTGCGGGACGGAGCACGGCCAGTGGATCTTGCGGAACGCCGAGAATGACCAACTGGGCGACGAGGAATTCCGCGCCTCGATTCTTGGTCGCGTGCTTCAGTCCGCGGTCGTCTACCCGGAAACCGGCGAGATCATCGCCGACCGTGGTGAAGAGCTGACCGATCGGCTCGAAACCGAGGACGGAGGGACACGCGACCTGGTGCTCGAAGTCATGGATTCGGGCGTGGAGAAGGTTCACGTGCGGTCGGTCATGACCTGCGAGGCGACGCACGGCGTGTGTGTGGCCTGCTACGGCCGAAACCTGGCCAGCGGCAAGCTGGTCGAGCAGGGTGAGGCCGTTGGCATCATCGCGGCGCAGTCGATCGGCGAGCCGGGGACGCAGTTGACGATGCGCACGTTCCACACCGGCGGTGTGGCGCGCGCCGACATTACGACTGGTCTCCCCCGCGTCGAGGAGTTGTTTGAGGCGCGGGCGCCGAAAGGCGCGGCTGTGCTGGCCGATCGCGATGGTGTGGTGTCGGTCGAGATGACGGACACCGGCCGCGTGCTGGCGATTACCTCGGCTGATACCGAGCAGCGGATCTACCCGCTGGGGTCGGGTTGGGACGTGGCGCTGGTGGACGGCGATGCGGTGGTGAAGGACAAGACGGTGCTCGCCATTGGTCCCGACGACCAGAAGTTGACCAGTCAGATCGAAGGAACTTTCTTCGTCGACGACCGGACGATCTACGTCCGGAACGAGAAGGAGGAGCGCATCGAGTACCCCGTGCCGGTGGCCTACCAGGTCTACGTCGAAGACGGGTCCCGGGTGTATCCGGGGCAGCAACTGACGGACGGGGCGAAGGATCCACACAAAGTGCTGCTGACGCAGGGTCGGGAAGAAGTGCAGCGCTACATCATCGACGAGGTGCAGCGGGTGTACCGCTCGCAGGGTGTGAACACCAACGACAAGCACATCGAGGTGATCTGCCGCCAGATGCTGCGCAAGGTGAGCATCACCCACCCGGGCGACACCGACTACCTGCAGGACGAGCGGATCGATCGGTTCGAGTTCAACCAGATCAACGAGGCGATCATGGCCCAGGGCGGCGAGCCGGCCACGGCCGTGCCGGTGCTGCTGGGGATCACCAAGGCTTCGTTGGAAACTGATTCGTTCCTGTCGGCGGCATCGTTCCAGGAGACGACGCGGGTGCTGACCGAAGCCGCCATCAACGGCAAGGTCGATCAGCTGCGCGGACTCAAGGAAAACGTCATCATTGGCAAGCTGATTCCGGCGGGATCCGGGTACGGAGTCGTGCCTGGTGCCGAGACCGAGTTCATCGGCGAAGGCGCGCCGGGGGGAAGCGTGGCGGTCCTGCCGGGCTCCGAGCCGGATGCTGAGCCGGCGACGGTCGAGGACCTCGAGGAGCTGATGCAACAAGGGCTGGTTCCTGCCGGCGCTTCTGCCGAAGTTAGCGACGACGACGAAGAAGACGGGCCGGATATCGATGTCGAGGAGAACTCCTTGACGATCATTGAGGTGGAGGACGCACTGGACGAAGGGGAGTAAGCAACCCCTCTTTCCAAGCGCGCCTCACCCCAACCCCTCTCCCCGCGCACGGGGAGAGGGTCTTTGGGGGCGTTTTGGCGGTTGGGGTTGATTTGACTTTCCTTGCCGTTCCGTCTAGACTACCCCCTTGTGTCCGCCGCAAGGCGGGCATATGCGTGAGGTTCGTCCCTCACAAGACAGGTGGCGCCGCAGCAGCCGATTGGCAGAGCACGGTTTCCGGAAACGCTTCCTGTCCTGCTAGGAGTAATTCGTGCCGACGATCAATCAGTTGGTTCGTAAGGGCCGCAAGAGCGTCAAGAAAAAGACCAAGGCGCCGGCGTTGGGGTTCACCAACAACGCGCTTGGGCGGTATGCCGGGCGTCTCCGGGCGGGCTCCGATGCTCCCCAGAAGCGCGGTGTCTGCACCCAGGTCAAGACCATGACGCCGAAGAAGCCCAATTCGGCACTGCGCAAGATCGCCCGCGTCCGCCTCTCCAATGGAATGGAAGTCACGGCGTACATCCCGGGCGAAGGGCACAACCTGCAGGAGCACTCCGTGGTGCTGGTGCGCGGCGGCCGGGTGAAAGATCTCCCGGGCGTGCGCTACCACATCGTGCGGGGCACCCTGGATGCCCGCGGTGTAGACAACCGCAAGCAAGCGCGGTCGAAGTACGGAACCAAGGCGCCAAAGAAGGGCGCGTAGCCCTTCTCGCGGGTCCGCCGGGGAAGGCGGGCTCGATCGCCTCGTCCGCCCTCCGGCGGATCTGATCGAAGACGGTACGAAAAGCGGCCGGACGTCATCCGACGTTCACCGCTTTTTCGTGTGTATGGAGTCGCCGCGGCGGCGCGGCGGATGAAGCAACTTGGGCGGCGAGAGCCGCAAGCATCGAGGGAACGCAATGCCACGTCGGGCCAAGGTCGAGCGCAGGGTGCCACCGCCAGATGCACGGTACGGAAGCGAAGTCCTGGCGAAGTTCATCAACAAGGTGATGGAGCGCGGCAAGAAGGGCGTCGCCGAGCGGATCGTCTACGGCTCGCTGGACCGCATCGGTGACCGCACCGGCCGCAGCCCGCTGGAGGTTTTCGAGCAGGCGCTCGCGAACGCGACCCCGATCATCGAGGTCAAGCCGCGGCGCGTCGGCGGCGCGACCTACCAGGTGCCCGTGCAGATCGAAGGACCGCGCCGGCAGTCGCTGGCGATGCGCTGGCTGTTGACCTCGGCGCGGAACCGGCCCGGCAAGTCGATGCAGGAGAAGCTGGCGAACGAGTTGCTCGACGCCTTCAACAACACCGGCGCCACCATCAAGCGGCGCGAGGACACGCACCGCATGGCCGAGGCGAACCGCGCCTTCTCCCACTACGGTCGCTTCTAAGCACAGGAAGCACAAGGAACGCAATGAGTACCGCAATCGCGACCAGACCCGCGGCCACCGACGCCGAATCGATGCTGGCGAGAACCCGCAACATCGGGATCATCGCCCACATCGACGCGGGCAAGACGACGACGACCGAGCGCATCCTCTTCTACACCGGTCGGGTCCACAAGCCGGGCGAGGTGCATGAGGGCGCCGCGACCATGGACTGGATGGTCCAGGAGCGCGAGCGCGGCATCACCATTACGGCCGCGGCAACGAGCGCCTCGTGGAACAACCACCGCATCAACATCATCGACACTCCTGGCCACGTCGACTTCACGGTCGAGGTCGAGCGGTCGCTGCGGGTGCTCGATGGCGGCGTGGTCGTCTTCGACGCGGTCGCGGGGGTTGAGCCGCAGTCGGAGACGGTGTGGCGGCAGGCCGACAAGTACAGCGTGCCGCGCATCTGTTTCGTCAACAAGATGGACCGCACCGGGGCATCGTTCACACGGACGATCGAGATGATCGTCGACCGGCTGAAGGCAGTGCCGGCGCCGATCCAGTTGCCGATCGGGTCCGAATCGAACTTCACCGGCATCATTGATCTGATCGACGAGGTGGCCTACATCTTCCACGACGAGATGGGACAGAACATCGAGCGCACCGAGATCCCGGCCGATATGGCCGAGGAAGCGAAGGCGGCTCGGCACCATCTGGTCGAGTTGATCGCGGAGTCCGACGAGGAGCTGATGATGCGCTACCTCGAGGACGACGTGCTGACGCCCGGATGAGTTGCGGACCGCGCTGCGGGCCGCCACTGTCTCTGGGCAAGCTCGTGCCGATTCTGGCTGGCAGCTCGCTGAAGAACAAGGGCGTGCAGCTCATGCTGGACGCCATCGTCGACTATTTGCCGTCGCCGCTCGACGTGCCGCCAGTGACCGGCATCGATCCAAACACCGACGAGGAGGTGGTGCGCACCGTCGAGCCGGGACAGCCGTTTTCGGCGCTGGCCTTCAAGATCGCGGCGGACCCGCACGTCGGCAAGCTGGCGTTCGTGCGCGTCTACTCCGGCACGCTGGATTCCGGCAGTTATGTCCTGAACACGACCAAGAACGAGCGCGAGCGGGTTGGCCGTCTGCTGCAGAATGCACGCCAATCACCGCGAAGATATCACCTCGGTCAGCGCTGGGGATATCGCCGCGGTGATCGGACTGAAGTCGACCTTCACGGGCGACACGCTTTCCGACCTCAGCGCACCGGTGATGCTCGAGTCGATCACGTTCCCGGAGCCGGTCATCTCGGTCTCGATCGAGCCGAGGACGCGGGCCGACCAGGACAAGATGGGCGCCGCGCTGGGCCGTCTCGCCGAGGAGGATCCGACGTTCCGGCTGCGGACCAACGAAGAAACCGGACAGACGGTAATCGAAGGGATGGGCGAGCTCCATCTTGAAGTGATCGTCGACCGCATGCTGCGCGAGTTCCGCGTCGACGCCAATGTCGGCCGGCCGCAAGTGGCCTACAAGGAGACGATCACGATACCCGGTCAAGGCCGAGGGGCGGCACGTGCGGCAATCGGGTGGCAGGGGCCAGTACGGTCACGCCATCGTCGAGTTCGAGCCGCAGGAGCGCGGCCAGGGCTACGAGTTCGAGGACAAGATCGTCGGCGGCTCGATCCCGCGGGAGTACATCCCCGCGGTCGATGCGGGTATCCGCGAGGCGATGCTGACGGGAGGCGAAGCCGGATTCCCGATCGTCGACGTCAAGGCACGGCTCGTTGACGGCTCGTTCCACGAGGTCGACTCCTCGGAAATGGCGTTCAAGATCGCCGGCTCGCTGGCGCTCAAGGAGGCGGTGCGTCGCGGGCGACCGGCCATCCTCGAGCCGATCATGGAAGTAGAAGTCACCACGCCGGACGAGTTCATGGGCGATGTCATCGGCGATCTCAACTCCCGGCGCGGGCATATCCAGGGGATGGAGATGCGCGCCGGAGCGCAGGTGGTGAAGGCGTTCGTGCCGCTGGCCTCGATGTTCGGGTACGCCACCGATCTGCGCTCGGCCACGCAGGGCCGGGCCACCTACTCGATGCAGTTCGATCACTACGCGCCGCTGCCGAGCACCCTCGCGCAGGAGATGGTGGCCAAGGCGCGGCGAGACTAGGGAGCAAGCGGCGGAAGCGACCCGCCGATTTGCGAGATTTGGTACAAAGCCTGAGAGACGCCCTCTGAGAGCTAAGGGCACGAAGGAGACAGGGAGAGCGATGGCCAAGCAGAAATTCGAGCGGACGAAGCCGCACGTGAACGTGGGCACGATCGGGCACGTCGACCACGGCAAGACGAGCTCTGACGGCGGCGATCACCAAGACGCTGGCCTTGCAGGGGCAGGCGCAGGCCAGCGCAGCTTCGACAGTATCGACAACGCGCCGGAGGAGCGGGAGCGGGGGATCACGATCGCCATCGCCCACGTCGAGTACGAGACCGACAAGCGGCACTATGCGCACGTGGACTGCCCGGGGCACGCCGACTACATCAAGAACATGATCACCGGGGCGGCGCAGATGGACGGGGCCATCCTGGTGGTGAGCGCCCCGGACGGGCCGATGCCGCAGACCCGGGAGCACATCCTGCTGGCGCGCCAGGTGGAAGTGCCGTCGCATGGTGGTGTTTCTGAACAAGGTCGACATGCTCGATGACGAGGAGCTGCTGGAGCTGGTCGAGCTGGAGGTGCGCGAGCTGCTCTCGGCCTACGAGTTCCCGGGCGACGAGATCCCGGTCATCCGCGGCAGCGCGCTGGCGGCGCTGGAGGCGACCAGCGCCGACCCGGCCGACCCGGCGTATGCGCCGATGCTGGAGCTGATGCGGGCGGTGGATGACTACATCCCGACGCCGGAGCGGGCCATCGACAAGCCGTTTCTGATGCCGATCGAGGACGTGTTCGGGATCAAGGGGCGGGGCACGGTGGTGACCGGCCGCGTCGAGCGCGGCATCGTCAAGACCGGCGAAGAGATCGAGATCGTGGGCATGGGCGAGCGGCGCAAGGTGGTGGTCACCGGCGTGGAGATGTTCCAGAAGACGCTGGACGAGGGCCAGGCCGGGGACAACGTGGGCTGTCTGCTGCGCGGGGTGGAGCGCGACGACGTGCAGCGGGGGCAGGTGCTGAGCAAGCCCGGCTCCATCCACCCGCACACCACGTTTCAGGCCGAGGTCTACGTGCTGGGCAAGGAGGAGGGGGGGCGCCACACCCCGTTCTTCCCGGGGTACCGGCCGCAGTTCTACATCCGCACCACCGACGTGACCGGCTCCATCACCCTGCCGGAGGGCACCGAGATGGTCATGCCCGGGGACAACGTGCAGATGGGGGTGGAGCTGATCACCCCGGTGGCCATCGAGGAGGGCTTGCGCTTCGCCATCCGCGAGGGCGGCCGCACCGTCGGCGCCGGCGTCGTCACCTCCATTACGGAGTAGTTTCGGCCCAGCGAGCGCCGAGCACAGGAGCGAAAGAGCGATGGTCGCCAAGAAGCCCAGTCAGCGGATTCGCATCCGCCTGAAGGCCTATGACCACAAGGTGCTCGACCAGTCGGCGAGCAAGATCGTGGAAACGGCGGAATCGACGGGCGCCAAGGTGGCCGGGCCGATTCCGCTCCCAACCCGGATCGAGAAGTTCTGCGTGATCCGCTCACCCTTCGTGGACAAGGACTCGCAGGAGCAATTCGAGATTCGGACGCACAAGCGGTTGATCGATGTTCTGGAGCCGAGCGGGAGCACGATCCGGTCGCTGATGCGGCTGAATCTGCCCGCAGGCGTCGATATCGAGATCAAGTTGTAGTGGCAGCGCGGGACCGCCGGACTACGGAGGTCCCGCGCGGGTCACGCTCTGCTAGCGGGCGCGGCCGTGGTGCTGCGCCGCTTCCTGGAGGTCAGGAGAGAGCCAATGATCCAGGGAATGATCGGCAAAAAGCTGGGGATGTCCCAGGTGTTCGATGACACGGGGCTCGCCCACCCGGTGACGGTGCTAGAAGTAGGCCCGTGCGTGGTGACGCAGATCAAGACACCGGAGCGAGATGGCTACAGCGCGGTCCAGCTCGGTTTCGGGCTCGACAAGCGGCTGAACCGGCCCGAGCGGGGCCACCGCCAGGCGAGCGGCTTCATGTCGCGCACGCTGCGCGAGGTGAACGTCGATGACGCCTCGGAGTACGCGGTCGGGCAGGTCGTCAAGGCCGACACCTTCGCCGAGGGCGACCTGGTCGATGTGATCGGGACGTCCAAGGGGCGCGGATTCCAGGGCGGCGTCAAGCGGCACGGGTTCCGCGGCGGTCCGAAGACGCACGGCCAGTCCGACCGGCTGCGCGCGCCTGGCTCGATCGGCTCGAGCGCGACGCCGGGCCGGGTTTTCAAGGGCATGCGCATGGCGGGCCGGATGGGAAACGACCGGGTGACGGTGCAGAACCTGAAGGTGCTGCGGGTCGATCCCGAGCGGAATCTGTTGCTGGTGAAGGGATCGGTGCCGGGCGCGAACGACGGGCGTGGTCATCGTTCGGCGCGCGATCAAGTCGAGGCCGAACTAAGGCCCGAGAGCATTACGGCCGCCGGCGATGTCCCGGTCGGGCTCCGGAGTTGGACATGATCGTTGATGTGCAGGACATGCAGGGCCAGGTCGTCGGCACGGCGAATCTCGACGATTCGGTGTGGGCGATCGAGCCGAATATCCCGGTGATGCACCAGGCGCTGCTGCGGCAGCTCGCCAATGCGCGGCTCGGTACGCGCAACACCAAGACCCGCAGCGAGGTGCGGGGCGGCGGCGCCAAGCCGTGGCGGCAGAAGGGCACCGGCCGCGCGCGGCAAGGCTCGATCCGGTCGCCGCAGTGGATCGGCGGCGGCGTCGTGTGGGGGCCGCATCCGCGCGTTTCTCGCAGGACATGCCGCGCAAGATGCGGCGATTGGCGGTGCGCTCCGCCCTGTCGGCGAAAGGTGCGCGACGAGCGGATGACGGTGATCGAAGGCTCTGGCCGAGGTCGAGCCGCGGACGAAGGCGATGAAAGAGGTCGTCGCCGCGCTGCCAGAGAGCCGCTCGGTGCTGATCGTCACCGACGGTATCGTGACGCCGATCCGCAAGGCGTCGGGCAATCTGCAAAACGTCTGGGTTATCGATGCCCGCTATCTGAACGTGCGCGACGTCCTGAAGTACGACCGCTTGCTGGTGACGCGCGAAGCGATCCCGGTCATCGAGGAGTGGTTGGCGCTGCCCGAGGACCAGCGCGAACCGAGCCGATGGAAGCTGGAGCGGATGGCACGGCATACCGCGCCCGCTGTTGCTGCCGCGCAGGAGGCCTGACATGCCAGCCTTGACCGACGATCAAGTGCTCATCAGACCGGTGATCACCGAGAAGAACACCGATCTGATGGAGATCGACCAGTACACGTTCGAGGTCGCG
Organism: uncultured Chloroflexia bacterium; assembly: GCA_963762985.1. Classification (GTDB taxonomy): domain Bacteria; phylum Chloroflexota; class Chloroflexia; order Thermomicrobiales; family UBA6265; genus JACCXM01. Next base: position 154,839 of record CAVXMK010000009.1, on the reverse strand, counting down.
CGCGTCGCGAACAAGATCCAGATGCGGGAGGCGGTCGAGCGCCTCTTCAACGTGCGCGTCAAAGCCGTCAACACGATGAACGTGAAGGGTTCGCGCAAGTCGCGGGCGATCCGGCGCGGGCGTGGCCGCATCTACGGGCAGGAGCGGGGCTGGAAGAAGGCCGTCGTCACCCTCTTTCCCGGTCAGCGCATCGATGTCTTCGAGCAGGTCTAACGGGTCCCGGCGACCACGGAAGGAATGAACCATGCCGATTCGGATTTACAAGCCAACCTCGCCGGGGCGGCGCTCGATGAGCGTGAGCACGTTCGAGGAGATCACGAAGAAGAAGCCGGAGAAGAGTCTGATCGAGCCGCTGAAGAAGCACGCCGGCCGCAACAATCGGGGCCGCATCACGACGCGGCACCGGGGCGGCGGCAACAAGCGCTTCTACCGCATCATCGATTTCAAGCGGAACAAGACCGGCATCCCGGCCAAGGTGGCCGCCATCGAGTACGACCCGAACCGCTCGGCGCGGATCGCGCTGTTGCACTATGTCGATGGCGAAAAGCGCTACATGCTGGCTCCGGTCGGCGTCGGCGTCGGCGACATGCTCGTTTCCGGGCCGGATGCGCCGATCCGGGCGGGCAATGCGATGCCGCTGCGGAACATCCCGACCGGGACGCAGATCCACAACATCGAGTTGTACCCCGGCAAGGGCGGGCAGTTGGTGCGGTCGGCGGGTGACTCGGCGCAACTGATGGCGAAGTCGGAAAACTACGCGCAGATTCGCATGCCGTCCGGCGAGGTGCGGCTGGTCCATCTGAACTGCATGGCGACGCTGGGCCAGGTCGGAAACGTCGATCACGAGAACATCGTTATTGGTAAGGCCGGGCGCAATCGCCACCGCGGCCGGCGGCCGACGGTGCGCGGCTCGGCGATGAACCCGCGCGACCATCCGCATGGCGGTGGCGAGGGCAAGGCGCCGATCGGCGGGCAGCCGAAGACCAAGTGGGGCAAGCCGGCGCAGGCGCGGACGCGCAACAACAAGCGCACTGATTCGATGATCGTGCGGCGCCGGCCCGCGAAGCGCAAGTAGAGCTAAACGAGGAGGTTCGGCGTGTCGAGGTCGTCCAAGAAGGGACCATACATCGACGTCAAGTTGCAGGAGAAGATCGAGGCGCTCAATCGCACGAACGAGCGGCGGGTGATCCGCACCTGGGCGCGGGCGTCGACGATCTTCCCGGGCATGGTCGGGCACACGGTGGCGGTCCATAACGGAAAGGTCCACGTGCCGATCTTCGTGACCGAGCAGATGGTCGGGCACAAGCTCGGCGAGTTCGCGCCGACGCGGACGTACCGCGGGCATGGCAAGGACGCCGACCGGCGCGGCCGGCGCTAGCGCGGCGGGGAGACAGGAACGGCAATGGAAGTTCGAGCAAGCGTCAAGGGCGTCCGCGTCTCCCCGCGGAAGGCGCGGCTGGTGGTGGACGCGGTGCGCGGCAAGCGGGTGATGGACGCCATCGCGTTGACGCGGTTCATGCCGCAGAAGACGGCCGAGGATGTCGGCAAGTTGCTGCAGTCGGTGGCGGCGAACGCCGAGAACAACTACGACATGGATCCGGAGGATCTCTGGATCAAGGCGATCTATGCCGACGATGGGCCGCGCTTCCGCCGCTTCAAGGCGAAGGCGCGGGGCCGGGTGGGGCGGATCATCCGCCGCAACACGCACATGACCGTCATCGCCGAGGAACGGAGGAGCTAATGGGACGAAAAGTCAATCCGATCGGATTCCGTCTGGGAATCGTGACCGATTGGGAATCGAAGTGGTACGCGGAGCGGAATTACACCGAGCAGCTCCATGAGGATCTGCGCATTCGACGCCTGATCCTGGGCGAGCTGACGCGGGCCGGCATTTCGCGCATCGAGCTGGAGCGGTCGGCGAACAAGGTCGATGTGACGCTGTATACGTCGAAGCCTGGCATCGTCATCGGCAAGCAGGGCGCCAATGTCGAGCGGCTGCGCCAGATGCTGGAGCGCGAGATCGGCAAGAAGATTCATCTGAAGATCGAAGAGATCAAGGTTCCCGAAATCGACGCCACGCTGATCGCGGAGAGCATCGCCGAGCAGATTTCGCGGCGCGTGGCCTACCGGCGGGCGATGAAGCACGCGGTGCAGCAGGCGATGCGCCGGGGCGCCAAGGGCGTCAAGATCACCCTCTCCGGTCGCCTCGGCGGCGCCGAGATGAGCCGCTCGGTGACGGAGATGGACGGCCGCGTGCCGCGCTCCACGCTGCGGGCGGACATCGACTTCGGCGTGGTCCACGCCCACACGACGTATGGCCGCATCGGCGTCAAGGTGTGGGTCTACAAGGGCGAGGTGCTGCCGGAGCGCGCGCCGGTGACGGCCGCGACGCTGACGGCGGATCTGGCGGCGATCAGCGGGGACTAAGGGTGACAGGTGACGGATTTCAGGTGTCAGCGAACTCATTCGCCTGACACCCGACACCCGATACCCGACACCTTCGAACAGGAGCGTCGATCATGTTGATGCCGAAGCGGACCAAGTACCGCAAGATGATGCGGGGCCGCATGACCGGCAAGGCCTATCGCGGCGCCGAGATCAATTTCGGCGAGTTCGCGTTGCAGGCGCTTGAGCCGGCGTGGGTCAGCAGCCGCCAGATCGAGGCGGCCCGGCGCGCCATCACCAACTATCTGAAGCGCGGCGGCAAGGTCTGGATTCGCATCTTCCCGGACAAGCCGGTGACGCAGAAGCCGGCCGAAACCCGCATGGGCTCCGGCAAGGGCAATCCCGGAGTACTGGGTCGCCGTGGTCAAGCCGGGGCGGGTGATGTTCGAGGTCGCCGGCGTGTCGCGGGCGCAGGCCGAGGAAGCCCTGCGCCGCGCGGCGATGAAGATGCCGATGGACTGCCGCTTCATCGAGCGGGAGCACGTCGGCGTTGCCGCGGCCACGGTCGACGACGAGGCCGTCGAGCGAGGAGGTGGTGGCATGAAGCCGGCCGAGATTCGGGCGATGGACGACGAGAAGCTGAACAAGCAGCTCGTGGAACTGCTGGCCGAGTGGCGCAACCTCCGCTTCCAGGAAGCGGTCGGCCAACTCACGGCGACCGCGCGCATTCGGCAGATTCGCAAGGACATCGCGCGGATCCACACCATCCAGACAGAGCGGGAGATCGAGCCGGAGCTGGCGTCGCTCGCCGGCAGCGGCTCGAGCAGCGCCCGGTAGCGGCGAGGAAGAAAGATGAGCTGAACAGGTCGCCGAGGCGACGCGACAGAAACACCGCGGCGACCGGCGCAAACGCCGCGGACGCAGAAGGTTGGCCGCGTCGTCAGCGACAAGATGGAGAAGACCGTCGTCGTCGCCGTCGATTCGGTGCGGCGGCACCCGCTGTACCACAAGCGGATGACGCGCACGAGCAAGTTCCTGGCGCACGACGAGCAGAACAGCTGCAAGCCGGGGGACATCGTCCGGATCGAGGAGACGCGGCCGCTGTCGAAGCGAAAGCGCTGGATCGTGCGCGAGATCGTCGAGCGCGGGGTTCAGGTCTAGGTGCGATGCAGCGATCCTGTTGTAGAGGCGCGGACGGGAGCATTGAGGTGATTCAACAAGAATCGCGGCTGAAAGTCGCGGACAACAGCGGCGCCAAGGAGCTTCTCTGCATCCGCGTCCTCGGCGGCTCGGGACGGAAGTACGGCAGCGTCGGCGACACCATCATCGCCACGGTCAAGCAGGCGCAGCCGAACGCCGCCGTCAAGAAGGGCGAGGTCGTGCGCGCGGTGATCGTGCGCACTGCCCAGGAGTACGGCCGGCCGGATGGCAGCCACATCAAGTTCGATGACAACGCGGCGGTGCTGATCAACAACCAGGGAGCGCCGCGGGGCACGCGCATCTTCGGCCCGGTGGGACGCGAGCTGCGGGAACGGCAGTTCATGCGGATCGTCTCGCTGGCGCCGGAAGTCCTGTAGCCGGGCACGGTAGAGAGAGCTGGAGCGCAGGAGCATGAGAAAGATTCGCAGGGGCGACACCGTGCTGGTGACCTCTGGCCGCAACAAGGGCCAGCAGGGCAAAGTGCGCATCAACGTGATCGACAAAGACCGCATCGTGATCGAAGGCGTGAACATCGTCAAGAAGCACATCAAGCGGGGCCGCGCGCGCCAGGCGGGCATCGTCGAGGTGGAAGCGCCGCTGCACGTCTCGAACGTGATGCTGGTCTGCCCGAGTTGCAAGCAACCGACGCGGGTCGGCGTGCGCGAGGGCGCCGACGGCAAGAACGCCCGGTACTGCAAGAAGTGCGACGCGATGATTCCGCGGCCGGATGCCGCTTAGGGATATGGTGTCATGCCGAGGACGAGGCATCTCCGTCAAAGCCGGCGGTGCAATGAGATTCCTCGTTGCAGAAGCGCGGAATGACATCTGGTTGATTGGAGCGGCGGCCTGAGCGCCGAAAGCGGCGGACCAGGCGGGAACGCCGATGATGGAAAGACGCAGGCAGGGACGATGGCGAGATTGAAGGACAAGTACCGGGAAGAGATCGTGCCCGAGCTGATGAAAGAGTTCGGGTACTCCAACGTGATGCAGGCGCCGCGAGCTCGACAAGATCGTCGTCAATGTCGGGCTCGGCGAGGCGATCAGCAACGCCAAGGCGCTGGAGAGCGCGGTGGCCGACATCTCGGCCATCACCGGGCAAAGGCCGGTGGTGACCCGCGCCAAGAAGTCGATCGCGGCGTTCAAGCTGCGCGCCGGGATGCCGGTCGGGGCGACGGTGACGCTGCGCGGAGAGCGGATGTACGAGTTCCTCGACCGGCTGGTGGCGATCACGCTGCCGCGCATCCGCGACTTTCGCGGCGTCTCGCCGAACTCGTTCGATGGGCGTGGCAATTACACGCTGGGTTTCCAGGAGCAGATCGCGTTCCCCGAGATCGACTACGACAAGATCGACCGGGCGCGAGGGTCTGGAAGTGAGCCTCGTGACCACCGCGAAGACTGACGAAGAGGGGCGGCGGCTGCTGGCCTTGCTCGGAATGCCGTTCGCCCGCACGGAACGACCTGTCTAGCGCCCCGACGCGGGTGCGGAGGAAGAACGAATGGCGAAGAAGAGCTTGATCGTGAAAGCGGCGAGACCGGCCAAGTTTCAGACCCGGCAGGTGAACCGCTGCCGGCTGTGCGGGCGGGGCCGGGCATACATGCGGAAGTTTGGCGTGTGCCGCATCTGTTTCCGCGAGTTGGCGTCGGTGGGGCGTCTTCCGGGCGTGACGAAGTCGAGCTGGTAGACCGCGCACATGGGCCGACGACGATGGAGACGATTCTGCGAGACGATGAGGAGCACGCGACGCGATGAGTGTGAACGATCCGATCAGCGACATGCTGACCAGGGTGCGCAATGCGGGGATGGCGCGGCAGGCGGAAACGACCATGCCGTCGACCAAGATCCTCGTGGCGATCGCCAAGATTTTGAAGGAAGAAGGCTACATCGCGGACTTTCGCGTGATCGAGCAGCGGCCGCAGAATCAAGCTCGTCATCTCGCTGCGCTACGGCGCCGATCGCAAGCCGGCGATCAAGGAGATCAAGCGGGTCAGCAAGCCAGGGTCTGCGCGTCTACGCGGGCAAGGACGATATTCCCCGCGTGCAGAGCGGGCTGGGCATCGCCATCGTCAGCACCACGCAAGGGGTGATGACCGGCTACGAGGCGCGGCGGCGCGGCATCGGCGGCGAGGTGCTCTGCACCGTCTTCTAGGATTCCAGGGCCCGGCGCGGAATCGCCCCAGGCGTCATCCGCACGAGGGAGAAGAGCAATGTCACGAATCGGAAATCTGCCGGTGACGGTGCCGTCGGGTGTCGACATCACGATCGGCGACGACAATACCGTCACCGTCAAGGGCCCGAAGGGAACGCTGTCGCAGCAGCTCGCTCCCAGCATGAAGCTGGAGCGGGAAAACGGCACGATCCTGGTGCAGCGGCCGGACGACCAGCGCGAGCATCGCTCGCTGCATGGTCTGACGCGGACGCTGCTGAACAACATGGTCGTTGGCGTCACCGACGGCTACCGGCGGGACCTGGAGATCCAGGGCGTCGGCTACCGCGCGGCGCTGGATGGCAGCGTCCTGGTGCTCTCGGTCGGGTTTTCGCATCAGGTGCGGATGACGCCGCCGGACGGTGTGTCATACGCGCTGGACGGCAACACCCGCGTCTCCGTGAGCGGCATCGACAAGCAGACAGGTTGGCGAGGAAGCGGCTCGCATTCGCCGCGTGCGGCCGCCCGAACCGTACAAGGGCAAGGGCATCCGCTACGCGGGCGAGCGTGTCCGGCGCAAGGCCGGCAAGGCCGGCAAGGCCAAGTAGCGAGTAACGCGGTTCGGGCCGTCGTTCGCCCGCTGGCAGCAAGGAGCAGTTTCGATGCGACGCAAGTTTCGGAGAGCGCTGACCCCGCGCAAGCGGCGCCACGTGCGCGTGCGGGCCAAGGTCAGCGGCACGCTGGCGCGGCCGCGGCTGAATGTCTTTCGCTCGTCCGCGCATATCTACGCCCAGGTGATCGACGACGACCGCGGGCACACTCTGTTGGCGGCGAGCGATCTCGAGCAGGATGTCCTCGACCGGGCCGGCGACGGCGCGACCAAAACGCGCGGGCGCGAGCGGTCGGCGAAGTCATCGGCGAGCGGGCGAAGGCGGCGGGGATCGACGCCATCGTCTTCGATCGCGGCGGGTTCATCTATCACGGGCGGGTCAAGGCGGTGGCCGAGGGCGCCCGCGAAGCAGGATTGGTTTTCTAGGTAAGGTTGCCTCGCGCCGCTCCGCCTCGAGCGGGCGCGCGGTTGCCGATGGCAGGAGTAAGGCATGGACAGGAATCGCGGCGACCGCGGCCCCAGACGGCGCAGCGACGACGAAGGCGCCAGCGAGTTCGAAGAGCGAGTCGTCCAGATCAACCGCGTGGCCAAGGTGGTGCGCGGCGGACGCCGGTTCAGCTTCGGCAGCATCGTCGTCGTCGGTGACGGCAAGGGGCGCGTCGGCGCCGGACTGGGCAAGGCCAACGAAGTGCCCGATTCGATCCGCAAGGGCGTCGAGGCGGCCAAGAAGTCGATGATCACGGTGCCGCTGGAAGGCACGACGATCCCGCACCCGATCGAGACGTCGTTCGGCGCCTCGCGAGTGCTGCTCAAGCCGGCCGCGCCCGGTACGGGCGTGATCGCGGGCGGTGGCGTGCGCGCCGTCGTCGAGGCGGCGGGCATCAAGGATATCCTGACCAAGTCGCTGGGCAGCAACAACCCGGTGAACGTGGTGCGCGCCACCCTGAAGGCGCTGCAAGAGCTGGAGTCGCCCAACGACATCGCCCGGCGCCGTGGCCGGCCGCCCGTGGTGCGGCGGCGATCGCGGCGCCGAGGCGGCCGTCGAGGCTGGCGCGGCGAATGGCGCAGAGCGCACGCCGAGCTGGCGGCGAGCCGCGGGCGCGCGCCGCGCGGGAGCAACGAATCGTGAGCGAGAACGAAATCGGCATTCTGCGCATCACGCTGGTGCGAAGCACGATTGGCCGGCCGGCGGACCAGGGACGCGCCGTCAAATCGCTCGGCCTGCGCAAGCTGCACCGGACGGTGGAGCGGCCGGACAACCCCTCGATCCGCGGGATGGTGAACAAGATTCGCCATCTGGTCGTTGTGGAAGAGGTTCCCGCGGGCGACGATGAGACGGCAGGCGACACGACGAAGACGAACGCGACGGCGCGATCCGACGACTGACGGAATCGCGTCACTGGGGACGATGACCATGCCTCTGACATTGGACGATCTCCACAGCGGCGAAGGCGCCACCGCAACCGCAAGCGAGTCGGCCGCGGCCACGGAAGTGGCAAAGGCAAAACGGCCGGACGCGGCACCAAGGGCCAGAAGTCCCGCAGCGGCCCGGGGGTCGGGCGCGGCTTCGAAGGCGGCCAACTGCCGATTCAGCAGCGGCTGCCGTACAAGCGCGGGTTCACCAACATCTACCGGACGCCGTGGGAAGTCGTGAACCTCGGCCGCCTGGAAGCGCTGGGCATCGAGGGGCCGATCACGCCCGAGGTGCTCGCCGCGCGCCGCGTGACGCGGGGGCTCGAGTTTCCGGTCAAGATCCTGGCCGGAGGCGAGCTGACGAAGGCCATTGTCGGTGCACGCCCATGCCTTCTCCGAGTCGGCGAAAGTCGGCCATCGAGCAGCAGGGCGGTTCGGTCGAATTGCTCGAGCGGACCGACGACTGGGTGCAGGCGAAGCCGCGCTCGCGACGGATGCCGATCAACCGCGAGATGAAGCGCATGCGGGTGGGCAAGGTCGGTGGACCCTCCCGGCGCGAAGCGCTCGCCGCGCTGGCAGCGAAGCAGGAGTCCTGATCCATGCTCGACGCTGTCGTCACCGCGTTCAAGATTCCCGATCTGCGGCAGCGGATCGTGTTCACCCTGGGGATGCTGGTCATCTTCCGCTTCCTCGCGGCCGTGCCGGTGCCCGGGGTGAATCGGGAAGGACTGCAGGAGTTCATCCAGCAGAACGCGCTGCTCGGCATCCTGAACATCTTCTCCGGGAACAGCCTGCAGAACTTCTCGATCGTCGCGCTCGGGGTCTATCCCGTACATCACGGCCTCGATCATCATGCAGTTGATGACGCCGATCATCCCCAGCCTCAACGAGCTTTCGAATGAGGGGCAGGGCGGGCGGAACAAGATCAACCAGTACACCCACTGGCTGACCGTTCCCCTGGCTTTGCTTCAGGGGTACGGCCAGGGCGTGCTCTTTTCGCAGCAGACGGGTCCGGATGGACTGCCGCTGATCGAGGGCTTCGGGTTCGGCGATCCGGCGACCGTCCTGCCGACGCTGGCGACGCTGATCACCATGACCGCGGGCACGATGCTCCTGGTCTGGATCGGCGAATTGATCACCGAGTTCGGCATCGGCAACGGCGTCTCGATCATCATCTTCGGCGGCATCGTCGCCTCGCTGCCGAGCTCGATCATGGCGCTCTTCAGCGGACCGTCGGATACCCGCGAGCATCGTCAGCCTGGCATCTTGTTCCTGCTGATCGGGTCTGCTGACGATCGTCGGCATCGTGCTGATCAACGAGGGACAGCGGCGCATCCCGGTCCATCACGCCAAGCGGGTGCGCTCCGGCCGGATGTACGGCGGCAACACGACATTCATTCCGTTGAAGGTCAACTCGGCGGGTATGATCCCGCTGATCTTCGCGGTCAGCATCATGGTCTTTCCGGGGCTGATCGCGCAATTCCTCTCGACGTCGAGCAACGAGACGCTGCGCAATTTCGCCGCGCAACTTGTCGGCGTGTACATGAGCCCGAACACGCTCCAGTACAACATCGTCTACTTCTTGCTGGTGGTCGCGTTCACCTACTTCTACACCATGGTGATCTTCCAGCAGCAGAAGATCGCGGAGAACTTGCAGCGGCAGGGCGCCTTCATCCCGGGAGTGCGGCCAGGGCGGAACACGCAGCTCTACCTGATGCGGACGCTCAATCGCATCACCCTGATCGGCGCGCTCTTCCTGGGCACGGTGGCGATCCTGCCCTTTATCGCCGCGCTGATTGACGGGCGTGAACTCGCTGTTGCTGGGCGCGACGTCGCTGCTGATCGTGGTCGGCGTGGCCATCGATACCATGCGCCAACTCGAGGCCCAGCTCGTGATGCGCAACTACGAGGGCTTCATCAGGTAGGTCAAGCCGCCGCCTTCGTGGCGCGCCATAGGCCATGACCGGCCAAGGACCAGGAAGTATCTACGTCGATGATACACGTCATTCTGATGGGCCCGCAGGGGTCGGGCAAAGGAACGCAAAGCGAGCGCGTCCGTTCGCGACTCGATCTGGCGTCGATCGCAACAGGTGAACTGTTCCGCGCGGCGATCAAGGGCCGCACGGACTTGGGCCGGCGGATTCAGGCGATCTACGACCGGGGCGAACTGGTGCCGGACGATCTTACGGTGGCGCTGGTTGACGAGCGATTGGATGAGCTGGCCCGGGAGCGGGCGGCTGGGGCGTCGATCGCTGGGGCGCTCTACGACGGGTTTCCGCGCACCGAGGGCCAGGCAGAGGCGCTGGATCGTGCTCTCGCCGCGCGAGACGAGGCGGTCACGACGGTAGTAGCCATCGACGTTCCGCGAGAATCGCTCCTGCGACGGCTGGCCGCGCGACGGGTCTGTTCGTCGTGCGGGCGGGTCTACAACGCGGAGTCCGATCCACCAAAGATCGAGGGCGTCTGTGACGTTTGCGGAGGCTCGGTTATCCAGCGCGCGGATGACACGCCGGAGGCGGTCGCGAAACGGCTCGAACTGTACGACGAGGAAACCGCCCCGCTGGTGGATCGGTACGCGGGGCGGGGACTTCTTGTGCGGATTGATGGCGACCGGCCCATCGACGAAGTGACCACGTCGATCATCGAGGTGATTCGGGCGCGAGCGGCAGGAGCCTCCGCGCATCGTGAAGAAGCCCAGCCATGGCGATGACCATCAAGAACGAAGACGAAATCAGGAAAATGAGCGAGGCCGGGCAAGTGGTCGCGCTCGTGCATGCGAGGATCGAGCAGGCCATCGCGCCCGGGGTGACGACCGCGGATCTCGATGACATTGCGCGCGAGACTTTGCGCGAGGCGGGCGCAATCTCATCGTTCCTGGGCTATCCCGGCGCTCCCGGTTGCCCCCCATTTCCCGGGATATCTGCGCCTCCGTCAACGACGAGATCGTGCATGGCATCCCAGGGAAGCGGCGGCTGCGCGAAGGAGACGTGATCTCTGTCGATGTGGGCGCGATCCTGGCCGGTTACCACGGAGACTCGGCCTGGACCTACCCGGTGGGGCACATTTCCGAGGATGTCGCGCATCTCCTGCTCGACACCGAAGAGGCGCTCTCCCTGGCAGTCGAAGCGGCGATGACGGGGAACAGACTTGGGGCGGTTGGGTCCGCCGTTGAAGGGCTGGCCCGGAGTCGGGGGCGCGGCGTGGTTCGCGAGTACGGCGGTCATGGAATCGGGCGGCAGATGCACGAGGAACCGCATGTGCCGAATCACGGTGACCCGGGGCGAGGTGTCGTCCTTCGCTCGGGATTGACCCTGGCCATCGAGCCAATGCTGACCTCCGGCGGGGAGCAGACGAGAACCCTGGGCGATGGGTGGACAGTAGTGACCGCGGACGGCTCAGTCGCGGCGCATTTCGAGCACACGGTTGCGGTGAGTCCAGAGGGGGGGCGCGTGTTGACGCCGCGGCTGGCTCCTGTGCTAGAATAACGTGTTCGGCGCACGCTTGGGGCGTGCGCTGTCCGCGTGCGCATCGTCAACACCGTTGTAAGCATGCCGCAGGGGCGTTCCACGCGCCCGCGGGAAAGTTAGACAGGAAACGGACATGAAAGTAGCGGCATCGGTGACCCGGCGCTGCGACAACTGCAAGATCGTTCGTCGCCACGGGGTCATTCGCGTCATCTGCACCAACCCGCGGCACAAGCAACGCCAGGGGTAGCGGGGCATCGGAACGCGGCGAGACGAGGAGATACGGAATGGCCAGAATTGCGGGAGTCGATCTTCCTCGCGACAAGCGGGTCGAGGCGGCGTTGCCGTACATCTACGGAATCGGGCTGCACACCAGTCAGCAGATCCTGGAGCGAACCAGCGTCAGCCCGGACACGCGCGTGCGGGATCTGACGGACGATGAAGTCAACCGCATCCGGGAAATCGTCGACAAGGAGATGCGCGTCGAGGGCGATTTGCGGCGCGAAGTGGCGATGAACGTCAAGCGGCTGATGGATATCGGATGTTACCGCGGGCTGCGTCATCGCCGCGGGATGCCGACGCGGGGTCAGCGCACGCGCACCAACGCGCGGACGCGGCGCGGCCCACGGCGAGCCGTCGGCGGGCGCAAAAAGGGCTAATGATCGGCGCCGCGTGGCGGCGCCCGACTGAATCTGGAGGACCGACTTCGGTATGGCAGAACGACGACGAGGCGGAAAAGGCAAGACACGCGTTCGGCGCCGCGACCGGAAGAACATTCCGCGCGGGAAGGCGTACGTGCAGGCGACATTCAACAACACCATCGTCACCATGACCGATCCAGCGGGGAACGTCATCGCCTGGTCGAGCTCGGGTTCCAACGGATTCAAGGGGAGCCGCAAAAGCACCCCGTACGCGGCCCAGGTGACGGCCGAGGCGGCCGCGCGCAAGGCGATGGAACATGGTCTGCGGCAGGTCGATGTGTTCGTGAAGGGTCCCGGTTCTGGCCGGGAGATGGCGATTCGCTCCCTGCAATCGAGTGGGGTCCAGGTCGTGTCGATCACGGACACGACGCCGATCCCGTTCAATGGCTGCCGGCCGCCGAAGCGGCGCCGGGTGTAGTTCTCCAGGCCGTGATTTCGCCGGGTCAGCCCCGCGATATGGTGTGCGGCCTGGCGCGACGATACTGACGGAGGACTGAACGAGGAATGGCGAGATATACGGGCCCCGTGTGCCGCCTGTGCCGGCGAGAGGGGATGAAACTCTATCTGAAGGGCGCGCGCTGCGATGGGCCAAAGTGCCCGATCGTGAAGCGCCAGCCTGCAAAAAACTTTCCCCCGGGTCAGCACGGTCAGCGGCGGACGCGCCGGCCGTCTGAATTCGGCTTGCAACTCCGCGAGAAGCAGAAGGTGCGGCGCTTTTACGGGGTGATGGAGAGCCAATTCCATAAGCATTTTGTTGAGGCCGAGCGCCGCGGTGGCGTGACCGGCGACAATCTGCTGCAGATCCTGGAGTCACGGCTGGACAATGTCGTCTACCGCATGGGATTCGCCGATTCGCGGCGACAGGCGCGGCAGTTGGTGCGGCACGGGCACTTCACGGTCAACGGCCGCAAGACGAACATCCCATCGTTCCTGGTCAAGCCGGGCGATGCCGTGGCGGTTCGCCCGCAGAGCCGCAGCCGAACGTACTTTACGGATTACGGTGAGGTGCTGAATTCCCGGCGCGCGCCGGACTGGATGACCGTCGATTCGAACGCGCTCAGCGGCCGGATCCTGAATCTGCCAGCGCGGGACCAGATCGAAGTCCCGACGTTCAACGAGGCGCTGGTCGTCGAGCATTACAGCCGCTAGCCCGCGGGAACGGCAATCGCCGTGCCCGAGGGCTCGCTCGTTCATGGAGGCAAGGCGTCTTGTTGGAGCGACCGCAATTTCAGATTGAAACGATCGAGACCGGGTTGAACTACGGCCGGTACAAGGCCGAGCCGATGGAGCCCGGCTACGGCACGACGCTCGGCAACGCGCTGCGGCGCATTCTGCTGCGCTCCCTGGAGGGGGTTGCGGTTTCCCGCGTACGTCTCGACAACGTCTGGCACGAGTTTTCGACGATTCCGAATGTACGTGAAGACGTGACCGAGATCGTGCTGAACCTCAAGAGGGTGCGCCTGAAGCGCCTGATGGATCTCAACGGTGAAACCCGGGCTCACCTTTACGTCACGGGCGATCCATCCGGTGAACGTCAAGTGACAGCCGGCGATGTGGTCTGGCCGGCAGAAGTCGACGTCATCAACCCTGAGCAGGTCATCGCGACCATCGATGCGCCCGATGGCGTGATGGACATGGACATCTGGATCACGCAGGACCGGGGGTACAAGCCCGCGGAGATGCAGGAGTCCTACTCGATCGGCGAAATCCCGATCGATGCCATCTACACTCCCATCGAGCGCGTCAACTTCGCGGTGGAGCACACCCGCGTCGGCCCGATGACCGACTACGACCGGCTCATTATCGAGGTGCTCACAGATGGCACGATCGAGCCGGACGACGCATTAGCCGAAGCGGCCCGCATCCTGATGACCCAGGCACAGGTCTTCTCCGCATTCACCCAGGGCGAAATCGACCAGGCCGAAGCCGGTGGACTCGCGATTCCGGATGAGATCCTCAACAAGCCGCTGGCCGATCTGGGGCTTTCGCCGCGCGTGCTCAACGCGTTGCGCAGCCGGCAGATCGAGCGCGTGGGCCAGGTGCTGACGACCGATCCGGAGCAGCTCCTTTCCATCCGCAACTTCGGACCTCGGTCGATGACGGAATTGCGGCAGAAGCTGGCCGAGTTTGGCTATCTGCCGGAGAGTGAAGTCGGCCTGGTCGGCGGCGAATTCCTCGATGGGCTCGACGCCGAAGATAACGAACTGGACGACGAGCTGCTGGCGGTGAGCGACGACGAGTTGGCCGAAGCGGTTGCCTCCGTGCGCGGGGTGGGCGTCTCGTCCGGTGACGGCGCCGGCGAAGGGGAGTAGGAATGAGACACCGCAAGGCAGGTCGCAAGTTCGGCCGCAACCCGGCGCAGCGGAAGGCCATGCTGCGCCAGTTGGCGATCTCGATGATCCTGGAGGAGCGGCTGACGACGACCGAGGCCAAGGCCAAGACGCTGCGCCCGATCGTCGAAAAGTTGGTCACGATCGCACGGGAGGACAGCAATCATCACCGCAGGCTCGTGATGTCGAAGATCGACAACGAGCCAGCTACGGTGAAGCTGTTCGACGTCATCGCGCCGCGGTTCGAGGAAGCCCCGGGCGGATATACCCGCATCTCCAAACTTGGTGTCCGACACGGAGACGCGGCGCCCCTGGCGCTGATCGAGTTTATCGAGGCGTAGGTGAAACCATTCGCCCCCAACCACGATGCCGCGATTTCGGCTGACCCTGGCCTATGACGGCACTGACTTTGCCGGCTCCCAGGTGCAGCCGAACCAGCGCACGGTCCAGGGAGAGTTGGAACGCGCGCTCGGCCAGATGCTTGGCGAGCCGACATCGACGACGTTCGCGGGGCGAACGGATCGAGGCGTACACGCGACGGGCCAAGTCGTCGCTTTCGACGCTTCCTCGTGGCAGTGGGACGCCTGCGCACTCCAGCGTGCGCTTAACGCGACGCTGCCTGACGATTTGCGAGCAACCGGGGCCCGTGCGTGCGACGACGCGTTCCACCCCCGCTTCGATGCGGCGTGGCGAGAATACCGCTACTGGATCGCACCGGGCGTGGTCAGCCCTTTCCTGGGCCGCTATGCTTGGACGCCGCGCGCCGGCGTGGAGCTGGATCTGATGGCCGCCGGGGCGCTGCACCTGGTCGGAACGCACGATTTCGCCTCGTTCGCCGGGGGTGGCGAAGGGGTTCCCGTGGTCAGAGCGGGCGACAACGAACGCGCGGCACGACGAGGACGATCTATCGCTGCGCGTGCCGAGAGATGTCGGTCGTTCTTCGGACCCGGCGGCGGAGCCGGAGCGAGTGGTCGAAGTCGCGGTGGTGGCGGATGGTTTTCTGCCGCGCATGGTGCGGAACATCGTCGGGGCACTGGTCGAAGTGGGGCAGGGACGGCAGGATCCAGACTGGATAGGCGAGATTCTGGGCTACCGCGACAGGCGGCTGGGATCGGTCGTTGGCCCCGGCGCTACGGGCTAACGCTGAGCGCGGTGGGCTATGGCGACGAGCCGATAGACGATTGGCAACCGGCGACGCCGGGGCGGCGCGAAGCGCACGAAGGAGCGGTGTGATGGAACGGCGGACGTGGTCGCCGAAGATGGCCGATCTGAGTACTGGAAAGCGGTGGTACGTTGTCGATGCCGAGGGCAAGACGCTGGGGCGTCTGGCTTCCGTCATCGCGGCGACCCTACGCGGCAAGACCAAGCCGACGTTCACGCCGCATGCGGACATGGGCGATTTCGTCATCGTGGTCAATGCCGAGAAGATCGTCCTGACCGGCAAGAAAGAGACGCAGAAGCTCTATTCCCGGCACTCGGGCTACCCCGGCGGATTGCGCCAGCGTTCGGTGCGCGAAGTCCGCGCCACCTTCCCGGAGCGCATCATCGAAAACGCGGTGCGCGGCATGCTGCCACGCAACGCGCTTGGCGAGAAGCAATTCAAGAAGCTGCGGGTGTACGTCGGCCCCGATCATCCGCACGCGACGCAGCAACCCGAACCGCTGTCGCTGGAACCAGTCTCCGGTGGCCGGAGCATAGGAGCCGCAAGCGGGCAGCCGCCCCGGCGTGACTCGGCCTGAAGGAGAGGAATCAACATCATGACCGAAGCGTCCTACATCTGGGCGGTCGGGCGGCGGAAAGCCGCCGTGGCGCGAGTCCGCCTCTATCCTGGATCGGGCAACATGACGGTGAATGGTCGGCCCGCGACCGACTATTTCGGCGGCCGCGCGATCCATCAGGCGGCGCTCGAATGAGCCCTTGCTGCTGACCGGAACGCGCGAGCGATTCGATGTCACCGTGCGCGTGGTTGGCGGTGGCGTTTCCGGGTCAGGCCGGCGCCATCCGCCATGGGATCGCGCGCGCACTGATCAAGTTCGACGAAGAGTTGCGGCCAGCGTTGAAGCGGGCGCGGCTGCTGACTCGTGATGCGCGGGTCAAGGAGCGCAAGAAAGTGGGTCTGAAGCGGGCCCGCAAGGCGCCTCAGTACACGAAGCGGTAATCGTATCTCGATCCGAAACCATTGGCTCGGTGGCGAGGTAGGATCTTCGCCACCGGGCCAATCTGGTTGTGACTTGATGTTGGTGCCGGGCTGGCGCCCCGCGAGCCGTCAGTTTCCGCGTGGAGAAGGACTGTCCTCGTAGCGGCCGATGCCTTCGCGCAGGGCCTGCGCGTGAAAGAAGCCGCGCTCGCCGATGTAGTCGGCCGCGCGTTCCGCGGATCGGGCGGCGGCACGCGGCGTGACGGCGAACGGCACCGATTTGGCTGATGCGAGCGCAACATCAAGTCGTTCGGCACGGTCGATGGCCGCATGCAGCGCGCGGCAGGCAACCCGATCTCGCCCGACCGCGGACCGAGACGGCGCGGACGTCGGCAACCGCAACACCTTCAACCGGTGTCCGATTCGCGAAATCGCCGCCTCGGCTTCCCAAGTCGGATCGAAGCGTCCCGCCAGGTCGACCGCCACCACGAGCTCCCATTCCTCGGCGAACCGCCTGATGCCGCCCAGATGAACCAGATGGGGGCGACCACCGCGAAGAGCACGCGGCTGGCAACCCAATCGCGAGGCTCCAGCCCAGGGTGAGTCTCGTCGCCTGCAGGAACGATCGTGCGCCAAGTCGCGCATCGGCGCCGGTCCCGGGAAGAACCAGCACAATGAGCGGTGGCAGATCAGGCTGGCGGTGCTGCGCGGCGTCGATCAATCGTTTGGACCCGTGGGGCGCGCACGCCATCGATCGGAACCAGATGGAGCGAATCGGAATGCTACGGGCTTTCGCTGGTGCCGGTGAACGTGGCGAGCCAGGCGCCGAGCTGAGAGGTCGCGTCAACGTCGATGCCGTCAACGTCGGCCATGCCCGCGACGTGCTGCACCATCCAGGCCGGCATCAAGGCGCCGCGGGTGGAAAAACTGACCGCGATAGACGACCCGGAAACGCGGCGGGGCATACGAACGCTCACTGGCCTGGATTGCATCGACGGCTCGATGCAGTCTCGGGAACTTCGACGAGAGTCTAGCACCACCGCCCAATCCGCTCAATCGCGTTCCTGCGTCGACTGATCGTAAGACCCGGTGTTGCAAGCTCGACAGGCCCCCCGAACGCGCGCCGGGCTCCGTCCACCGCGGCAAATGGATCATTCTCCGCCCAAAGGTGAGAGAGGACCAGAATCCCGGCATTCGCCTGCCGGGCGAGGTTCCCGGCTTCCGATGGTGTGAGATGGCCACGAGTCTCGGACGGTTCCGCCGATTCCCGATAGGACGTTCCTTCGGCGACGATGGCGAACGACCCGGTGGCCGAACGGCAGAGATCGGCAGAAGGACCAGTATCCGCGGTGTAGAGGAGATCGCCGTCGCGCTCCATTCGAGGCACGGATCGCCCAACACGGAATATAGTGGACCGTCGGGTGGAAGCGAAACGTGATCTCGCCGATGGGCAACTCGAAATCGGGTCGAACTCTCGAGCGACGAAGACCGAAAAGTACTCGTGTTCGCTTGGTGGCCCCGCGATGGCACGAGCCAGGCGTTCCAGCAGCGCCAGCCCGCCGGGCGGCAGCCAGAATGGTATCGCTTGTTGAGGCGGGACGGGGTTGTAAGCAAGAGCGAATCGCATCGCCAGGATGTCCAGCCAATGGTCGAGGTGGAGATGGGAGAGGATGATGCCATCGACCTCCCGAAAGTCCACGTGCTTCCTGAGTTCGGGGAACGTCCCCGGTCCCAAATCGAGTACGACGCGGGTTGCCCCACTCTGGACCAGATAACCGCTGCACCCTTGCCCAGGATTCGGACCAGCGGCGCTTCCGCCGAGAACGGTCAATTGCATGCGCGCTCCCAAGGCGTCGGTGTACCGAGCAAATCGCCTCCGGCGCCAAACTCTGGCCATTGTGCCAGAGCTAGTGCTGACTCAGAGGAGATGCTGGGGCATGGGTAGGGGCGCTGCTTGCCGCGCCCGTCGGCCGCAGGCCGACAACCGTTATCCGGGGAACAAATTGTGGCCCGCCGGGCCACGGGCGCAGCAAGCAGCGCCCCTACAGCCGGCGCCGGCGATGCCTCAACCGGTCCTTGGATTACGCACTAGATAATGGACACGACTTCCTGGAGCGACACCCAGCAGTCTCGGGACATGGCAACGCTCCAGAATCCCGTGACGACCCACCTTCAGGCCTTCTTCAGTTGACATTGAACGCGCTCGGGCAAAGATCGTTGAGCGCGCACCGTTCGCATTCCGGATCACGCGCCTTGCACGTGGTGCGGCCATGCTGGATGAGATTGAGATGGAGGGCATAGATCGCGTCCCGGTCGGGACCGATGAGGCGATCGAAGAAGGCATGTGCCTCGTTGGCGCTGACATCCGCCGGGATCAGCCCAAGCCTGCGGCCAACCCGGTGCACGTGGGTATCGACCGGCATGGTGGGTAAGCCCAGGCTGAAGAGCAGCACGCAGGCAGCCGTCTTGGGACCGACTCCGGGGAGCGCTATCAGCCAGGCGTGCGCCTGTTCCAGTGGCCAATCTCGCATCCAGTCGAGCGTCAGCGAACCCGCTTCCGCGTCGATCGCGCGGAGCACACGCTGGATGCGTGGCGCCTTGAGAATGGCCAGACCGCCGGATTGAATCGCATCGGCAATGTCCGCCTCGTCGGCCGCCAGCACCTCGCGCCAGGTCGGAAATCGCGCGCGCAGTGCCGCGAACGCCCGGCCGGAATTCAGATCAGACGTGTGCTGTGAGAGTATCGTGGCAATCAGCTCGTCGAGGGGAGGTGCGTGGGAGACCCAGCGTGGGCCGTCCACAGGCGTCGGCCAGTCTCTGCCCGACGGACGCTTGCGAAGTCGGCTCGGTTCGGCGACAGGTGGTCGATCACCTCGAGTTCATGTATCCTTGATTTCGACTGGAACCTGGGGCTCCCGGATCCGATGCGGATCCAAGTGGACTTTCCCGCTTTCGCGTTTTGACGCCAGACCGGTGACATGCCTATACTCTTGCGGACGCCTGAGACGAGGGAATCCGTGGCGCTGACGAGAACAAGACGCATGGCGGCAACGCCGTCTCCCGGACCAGATCGGACCGCGAGGCGGTTTTTTTCTGCGCGGCGGGTGATGCCGTGAGCGGAGCCCGTCCTCCTGCGCGGTGGACGGGTGGTCGACCCAGCGACCGGGCTGGATGGCCGCGCCGATGTGCGGATGCGGGATGGCGATGGTCGCCGCGGTCGGCGAACTTGTCCCCGAGCCCGCGGAACGGGTCATCGATGTCGATGGGTTGGTCGTCGCTCCGGGACTGATTGACGTTCATGTCCACCTGCGCGAGCCTGGGCAGGAGTGGAAGGAAACGATCGCCACCGGAACGGCGGCGGCCGCGGCAGGCGGATTCACCCGGATCTTCTGCATGCCCAACACCGAGCCGGCGCTGGACTCGGTCGTCGCTCTGGAGGAGCTGAAGCGCCGCATCGATCGGGACGCGGTCGGTGACGGTCCACCCAATCGCGGCGATCAGCGAGGGGCGACGGGGGAACGGCCTGTCGACTACGACGCCCTGGCCGCGGCGGGCGCCGTCGGATTTTCCGACGACGGCGACACAACGCGGGATTCGGCGATCATGCGGTCGGCGCTGGAGGCATCGCGTCGAACCAGGCGTGCCGGTGATGGTGCATTGCGAAGACCCGGCGCTGACCGGCGGCGCGATGCACGAAGGCGACATATCCCATGAGTTGGGCATCGAGGCGATTCCGGCGGCGGCGGAGGAGCTGATCATCGAGCGCGATCTCGCCCTCGCGACGCTGACCGGGGGATGGCTTCACGTCTGCCACGTCTCGACCGGCGCGCGGCGCCGAGCTGGTAGCTGCGGCGAAGACACGATGGCGTGCGGGTCACGGCCGAAGTGATGCCGCATCATCTGACGATGACCGACGCATGGGTTGCGGGGCGGCGCACGCTCGAATTGTTCGACGAGCAGCCCTGGACCCGACGCTCGACATGGCCGACCCGGACACCAAGGTGAATCCGCCATTGCGGACGGCGGACGATGCCGCGCCAACTTCTGGAAGCGCTGCGACGAGGTACGATCGAGATCGTGGCGACCGACCACGCGCCGCACGCCCGAGCTGAAAAGCAGGGGAGGTCGTTTGCCGTCGGCGGCGTTCGGCCTGAACGGAAGCGAATTTGCGCTTGCCCTTGATGCTGGCGTCTGGTCAGGAGCGGGAAGCTCGACGATGAGCGATGTGATTGCTTCCCTGAGCACGACTCCGGCGCGGCTCTGGGGGCTCGACGCGGGAACGCTCCGTCCGGGCGCGGCGGCCGATATTGTGGTCTTCGATCCTGACGAGCAGTGGACAGCCGAGCACCGATTGCCTCGCCACGCGCAGCGCCAATTCCCCTCTGCTGGGCATGGAGTTGCGGGGGCGGGTGAAGCTGACGTTCGTTGGCGGAGACGAGCGGTATCGTGATCGGTGAGTACTTGACAGCAACCCCAACGCCCGGCACCAAACCCAATCTGACGAAACGCGGTCAGGTATACGCCGCCCGCAGACGCCGCGCTGGCCCTGGCGGATGGTCGCGTATTCCGAGGCAGGGGTTTCGGTGCCAACAGCCGACGCCGCGGGAGAAGTCGTCTTCACGACCACGATGGTCGGATACCAGGAGGTCAGCTACCGATCCCTCGTTCAGAGGGCAGATCGTGTGCATGACCTACCCACTGATCGGCAACTACGGTATTCACCCGGAGCAGAGCGAATCGCGGCAACCGTGGATTGCCGGTCTTGTCGTGCGCGAGCACTGCCTGCAGCCGAGCCACGAGGGTTCGACCGGAACCATCGACGAATTTCTCGCCACGCACGGCATTCCGGGCATCTCCGGCATCGACACCCGAGCACTCACGCTGCACATTCGCGCCGTCGGCGACATGCGCGGGGTCATCGTGCAGGACGCGGCAGACATGGCGGATGCGGAGCTCGTCGCGCGGGCGGCGGCGGCGCCGCTGCCGGGCGAATACGATGTCGTGGGCGAGGTGACGTCACCGCGGCAAGAGGAGATCGGCGACGCGTCCGGGCCGCATATCGTGGTGCTCGACTGCGGCGTGAAGCGCAACATCATCCGCTCGCTGGAGCGGACGAGGGGCGCGCATCACGGTGGTGCCATTCGGAACCGTCGCTGGACGAGATTCGGGCTCGTGAGCCGGACGGCGTCGTCGTGTCCCCTGGCCCCGGCGATCCCGCCAATCTCGATGCCGGACTAGCCGTCGTGAGCGGCGTGTTGGAGGCGCGGATTCCGTACTTCGGAATCTGTCTCGGGCACCAGCTCCTGGCCCGGTCGATCGGCGCGGAGACCCGCAAGCTGAAGTTCGGGCACCGCGGAGGGAACCACTCGGTGCGTGATCTGCGCACGGGAGCGGTCACCATCACGTCGCAGAACCATGGGTTCGAGGTCGATGGCGCCACCGTGCCTCGCGATCGGGGCTGGGAGGTGCGGCTGGTCAATCTCAACGATGGTTCGGTCGAGGGGCTGGCCCATCGCGATCTGCCGGTCATGACCGTGCAGTTCCACCCGGAATCGTCGCCGGGACCACAGGACAACGACCGCCTGTTCGACGAGTTCCTGTCCCTTGTCGAGTCGGGACGCGCCGGCGCGAGCACGTCTCCGTGAGTGGCATCGAGCCGCGGTCGGTCGCGAGCGTCCTCGTCCTTGGCTCGGGCCCGATCGTCATCGGGCAGGCCGCCGAATTTGACTACGCCGGCACGCAGGCCTGTCGCGCCCTGCGCGAAGAAGGCGTCCGCACCATCCTGATCAATTCCAACCCGGCGACGATCATGACCGACGAAGGCGTGGCCGACGCCGTCTACATCGAGCCGCTCACCCCCGAGGTGGTCCGGCGCGTCATTCAGCGCGAACGGCCGGATGGACTGCTTCCCACCCTCGGCGGGCAGACGGGTCTCAATCTCGCCGTTCAGGTCGCCGACCGGGGCATCCTCGACCGGTATGGCGTGCGATTGCTCGGCACGCCGCTATCGGCCATCAGGCAGGCGGAAGATCGGGCGCTGTTCCGCGACCTGCTGACCCGGCTCGGTGAGCCGGTCGTCGAGAGCGACATCGTCACCACGGTCGAGCAGGCGCTTGCGTTTTCACGAATGGTCCCGCTGCCGCTGGTAGTGCGGCCGGCGTACACGCTCGGGGGCACTGGCGGCGGCGTGGCGACGACGATGGCCGAGCTGGAAACCATCGTCGCCGGCGGGCATCAACGCCAGCCCGATCGATCAGGTCCTCCTGGAACGCTCGCTCGTGGGCTGGAAGGAGATCGAGTACGAGGTGATGCGGGATAGCCGCGGCACCTGCATCACGATCTGCAACATGGAGAACTTCGACCCGATGGGGGTCCATACCGGCGACAGCATCGTGGTTGCGCCATCGCAGACGCTGACCGACGACGAGTACCAGATGCTGCGCACACTCGGCGCTGCGCATCATCGACGCGCTGGGGATCGAGGGCGGGTGCAACGTCCAGTTCGCGCTCGATCCGCATTCCATGAACTACGCGGTCATCGAAGTCAACCCCCGCGTGAGCCGCTCTTCGGCGCTGGCGTCGAAGGCGACGGGCTACCCGATCGCGCGCATGGCGGCCAAGATCGCCATCGGCCGGCGCCTGGACGAGCTGATCAACCCGGTGACGCAGAAAACGACGGCGGCGTTCGAGCCGGCGCTCGATTACGTGGTGGCCAAGATTCCGCGCTGGCCGTTCGACAAGTTCAATCGGGCGGATCGCACCATCGGCACCCAGATGAAGGCGACCGGCGAGGTCATGGCCATCGACCGCTCGTTCGAGGGCGCGCTTCAGAAGGCCGTCCGCTCGCTCGAAACGGACGCCAAGGATCTTGCTCTGGGAAGATCCGAGCTGGACCGACGAAACGATCCTGGAGCTGGTCGAACGGCCGAACGATCTTCGGCTGTGGGCGATTGCGGCCGCCCTGCGGCGCGGCGTCGACGTCGAGACGATCCATTGCCTGAGCCGCGTCGATCGCTGGTTCCTCAACAAGCTGGCTGGGCTGGTCGCGCTCGAGCGGCGCCTGGCGAGCGAGGACCTCATCCCCGGACCTGCTCTGGACGGCGAAGCGCGCCGGCGTTCAGCGACAAGACGATCGCTCGACTGGCAAACCGATCGGCCGCGGATGTCGAGAGCCTGCGCGAAACCGTGGGCATGTTCCCAGTCTACAAGATGGTCGACACCTGCGCCGGCGAGTTCGCGGCGGCGACGCCGTACTTCTACTCGACCTACGAGGAAGAAGACGAAGCCGTCCCCATCGAGGGACCGCGAACGGTCGTCGTCGGCTCCGGGCCGATCCGCATCGGGCAGGGGATCGAGTTCGATTATTCGGCCGTGCAGGCGGCGCACGCGCTGCATGACGGTGGCGTAGCCTCGATCATGATCAACTCCAACCCGGAGACGGTTTCGACCGATTTCGATGCCTCCGATCGGCTCTATTTCGAGCCGCTGGACGAAGAGAGCGTGGCCGAAGTTCTGCGGCACGAGTCGGGTGGCGACACGATCACGGCCGACGTGCCGGTGATCGTCCAGTTCGGCGGCCAGACGGCCATCAACCTGGCCGAACCGCTGGCTCGCCGCGGCGTGCCCATCCTCGGCAGCCAGCTCGATTCGATCGACCTCGCCGAGGACCGGCATCGGTTCGAGGGTTTTCTGCGCGAGCTGGGGATTCCGCAGCCGCCGGGAGCGGCGGTAACCTCCCTGGCCGATGCGCGGACGGTGGCAGGGCGGATCGGGTTCCCCGTGCTGGTGCGGCCCTCGTACGTGCTTGGCGGCCGCGCCATGGAAGTGGTCTACGGCCAGGACCAGCTCGCGCGCTACATCCGAAACGCCGCCGACCTGCACCCCTGAGCACCCGGTCCTGATCGACAAGTACCTGCTGGGACGCGAAATCGAGGTCGACGCCATCTGCGATGGCGAGCAGGTGCTGATTCCCGGCATCATGGAGCACATCGAGCGGGCAGGGGTCCATTCCGGCGATTCCTTCGCGGTCTACCCCGCGCTGAATCTCTTCCCGGCGCAGGTCGATACGATCGTGAGCTACACGACCCGAATCGCGCTGGGGCTGCAGGCGCGGGGGCTGATCAATATCCAGTTCGTGATCCACGCCGGCCGCATCTACGTGCTGGAGGTGAACCCGCGCGCATCGCGCACGGTTCCGTTCCTGAGCAAGGCCACCGGCGTGCCGATGGTCCAGTTGGCGACGGGCATCATGCTCGGCCAGTCGCTTGCCGAGCAGGGCTATTCGGGTGGTTTGTGGCCGCAGGCAACCACTTGTAGCCGTGAAAGCGCCGGTCTTTTCGATGGCGAAACTGCGCGGGGTCGATGTCCATCTGGGTCCGGAGATGAAATCGACGGGCGAGGTCATGGGGATCGACCGCACCTTCGAAGCCGGCCTTCTACAAGGCGCTCGTCGCGGCCGGGATGGCGCTGCCCCCGCACGGATCGGTACTGATCACACTGGCCGACGAGGACAAGACGGAGGCGGTCGAGATGATCCGCCAGCTCGTGCGCATGGGCCACAAGCTCTACGCGACCGAAGGAACGGCGGCGCTGATCGAACGCAACGGCATGCCGGTGCAGATGGTCGCGCGGCGGATTGGGCGAGGACACCCGGACATGCTCGACGTGATCCTGGAGCGCCGGATCGACTGCGTCATCAATACGCCAGGCCCGGCGGACAAGGAGATCCTGGACGGGCTCGAGATCCGGCGGGCCGCGGTGGAGCGGGGCGTACCGTGCCTCACCTCGATCGACACCGCGCGCACGGTCGTCGAGGCGATGGCCAACTCGGACGCGGTCTACACGGTGCAGCCGTTTCCAGAGTACCGTATCACCGGGACCGGCTACTGACGACGGGCGATTCTTCGAGGAACGCCCGGACCCTAGAGCGGGGGCAGAAGCAGAGTGCAGTCCGTCACCTCCCGAACCCCAGGTCGAGGCAGCTCCCGCGAATTCGAGAGCCGGGTGCTGGCGGTGGACCCGATCATGGGCGACGCCATCCTCCTCACCGTGAGCGCGCCGGAGCACGTCGTGCAGCGGCTGCAAGCCGGGCAGTTCTTCAACATCGCGTGCCGTTTTCCCGGATCGTTCGATCCTCTGCTGCGGCGGCCGTATTCGGTCTATCGCGCCGATCGGCAAGCGTCGACGCTCACGTTCCTGGTGCGGCCGTTCGGCCGGGGCAGCGCCTGGCTGGCTGAGCGCCTGCCGGGAGAGTCGCTCGACATGCTCGGACCACTCGGCAATGCGTACGTCATTCCGCCTCGGGCGCAGCGGGTGCTGATGCTGGCCGGGGGCGTGGGCGTCGCGCCGCTGGTGATGCTCTCCGACGAGGCCGCCGAGCGAGGGTTGGACGTGGTGTTCGTGATGGGCGCCGCCGACGAAACCGGCCTCCTCCCGGCCTCAGAGCTGCGGGGAAGCATCGAGTATCTGGTGGCGACCGACGACGGCAGCCGCGGCCACCGCGGGTTGGCGACGGAGGTGATCGCGGATTACGTGACCTGGGCAGACCAGATATTCGCCTGTGGCCCGGAGCCGATGTATCGCACCCTGCGCGCGGTTGCCGATCCGCTGCGTATCAACTTCAAACCGAAGGTGCAGATTTCGGTGGAGCGGGGCATGGCGTGCGGACTGGGCGCGTGCCTCGGTTGCGTGGTGGAAACCAGGCACGGCATGATCGCTTCGTGCGTGCAGGGCCCGGTTTTCGACCTTGACGAGGTGATCATGTGATCGGGCCCGGGGTCTCTGCCGCACCGGATAGCGCGCCATGACGTCCACGGTCGCGCCCGATCTCTCGGTTGACCTCGCGCCCGAGAATCCGCGCGAATTGCGTCTGAGCAATCCCTTCATTGCCGCGTCGGGCTGCTTTGGCTATGGCGAGGAGTACGCCGGCGTCATCGACGTGCAGCGGCTCGGCGCGTTCGTCAGCAAGGGGATTACTCCCGAGCGGCGCAAGTGGCAATCCGATGCCCCGCATCGTCGAGAGCCCCGCGGGCATGCTCAATGCCATCGGCTTGCAAAACCCCGGGATTCGCGGCTTCGTCAAGAAGTACCCGCCGCTCTGGCAATCGTGGACCGTGCCGGCGATCGTCAACATCTCTGCCGAGGCGGTCGAAGATTACGCGATGATGGCGGCCATCCTTGACGAGCAGCCGGGCATCGCCGCCATCGAGATCAACGTGTCGTGCCCGAACATCGCCCGTGGCGGGTACTGCTTCGGCTGGGACCCGGACATGTCGGCGGAGGTGACACGCGCGGTGCGGGCTGTGACGACGTTGCCCCTCATCGTCAAGCTCAGCCCCGGCGCGGCAGACCCCGTCTCCGTGGCAGTCGCGGTCGAGGACGCCGGCGCGGACGCGATCTCGTTGATCAACACGCTGGTCGGCATGGCCATCGACGTCCGTGCTCGCAAACCCCTGCTCGCCAACCAGACCGGCGGCCTCTCGGGCCCAGCGATCAAGCCGATCGCGGTGCGAATGGTCTACCAGGTGGCTGCCGCGGTCCGGGTTCCGGTCATCGGCATGGGCGGCATCATGGGCCTCGGCGATGCTCTGGAATTCTTCCTGGCCGGAGCGAGCGCGGTCCAGATTGGAACGGCGATCTTCGTCGATCCTGGCCTCCTGATTCGGCTGATCGACGACCTGGCGCGATGGCTCGATGACGAGGGCTTCGCGTCCCTCGACCAGATCGTCGGCATAGCCAACGAAGGGTTCCGGCAGGGCGAACGGCACGTACTTTCTGCCTGGGAAGTCGCGGGAGCGTGAGATTCATCCTGCCGCTCCTGGTCCTGGTGCCGGCTGCGTTTCTGCTGAACTATTTTCGTATCGCCGGCGAGACGGCCGTATTTCTCGCGTCCGCGTTGGCGCTGATCCCGTTGGCGGGCTTGCTTGGTCGGGCCACGGAGGAGGCAGCGATTTACACCGGCCCGCGCATTGGGGCGCTCCTGAACGCGACCCTGGGGAACGCGGCCGAACTGATCATCACCATCATCGCGCTGCGTGAAGGCCTGGTCGATTTGGTCAAGGCATCGATCGCGGGGTCGATCATCGGCAACATTCTGGTGGTGCTCGGGCTGTCGCTCTTTGTAGGAGGATTGAAGAACGGCACCCAGTTCTTCGATGCCAAGACGGCCGGCACCAATGCAACCATGATGTCGCTGGCTGTGGTTTCCCTGACCATCCCCGCGGTTTTCGCCCTCGGGCCGGAAGAAGCGCGACCCTCGGAGCAAAACATTGAGTTTCTCAGCGACGGGCTCGCGATCGTCCTCATCGTGGTCTATGTGCTGTACATCTTCTTCTCGCTGCGCCAAGGGAGCCCGGAAACGGAAACTCGCGGGCAGGAGCACGTTTCCACCACGATGAAGCTCCCGGTGGCGCTGGGGTTGATGGCCGCGACGACAATCGGGATCGTCTTCATGAGCGAGTTGCTGGTAGGGGCGGTGGAGCCGGTTGCCGAGCAGTGGGGACTGTCCGAGTTGTTCATCGGGGTGATGTTGGTGCCGCTCGTGGGCAACATTGCGGAGCACATCGTGGCCGTGCAGGTGGCGTATCAGAACAAGATGGATCTCAGCCTCGGCATCGCCATCGGCTCGGGCTTGCAGATCGCGCTGTTCGTGACCCCGGTGCTGGTCTGGATCAGCGTGCTGCTCGGGAACCCGATGACGCTCGTATTCAACGGCTATGAACTGGCAGGGCTGATCGGCGCGGCTTTTATCGCCGTGCTGATCTCGGTGGACGGTGAATCGAACTGGCTCGAGGGGGTTCAGTTGCTTGCCCTCTACCTCATGCTCGGCATCTCGTTCTACTTCGTGTGAAGAGGAAGGGCACATGGCAGCCGAATCCGACATGTTGAAGACGTTGCGGCGATCGGGCGCGCTAAAAGACGGACACTTCCTCCTTTCCTCGGGACGCCACAGCGACCGCTACGTGGAGAAATTCGATCTGCTGCGCGATCCGGTCGCCACGTCCGCCGCGTGCGCGATGATCGCGGAGCGCTTTCGTGATGAGGAAATCGACGTCGTGGTTGGGCCAACGACCGGGGGGATCATCCTCGCTTTCGAGATCGCCAGGCAATTGGGCGCCGCTGCCGCCTACGCGGAGCGCGCAGAGGGAAGCGGGACAGCACGGGAGTTTCGGCGCGGCACGACATTCGCCGCCGGTTCGCGGGTTCTGGTCGTCGACGACATCCTCACCACCGGTGGGTCTGTGCAAGAAACGCTCGACGCGCTTCAGCCGCATCCGGTTGAAGTCGTTGCGGTCGCCGTGTTGGTCGATCGTGCCAGCGGGCGGATCGACCTCGGCGTGCCACTGGATTCCCTGGTGAAGATGGAGATCGCGAGCTGGGAGCCCGACCGCCTGCCCATTGTGCGTGCAAGGAGTGCCACTGACGAAACCCGGGACCACGCCCAGCATCGCCACACGGTAGTCGTGGTGCAGAATCGATTTACGAGCCCTGCGGATGGTCGGCCATGCGGGCCCGCAGCTCGTCCTGGAGTGCGCCGAGGTCGGTCATGCGCTGGTCGATCTGGACGAGGAGGTCGGGGCGCGGCCGCTCCACGTACTCGTCGCGCAGCTCGATGATCATCTGGGCGATGCGACCGATAGTCCGCACCACGTGGACCGGGTCGCCTTCACGGGTCGCGTAGGTGTAACCGCTCACGCTTCCTGATCCTTGCCGTTCGGGATCGACCCGCCACGAAGCACATCGTGAAGCGTACTCTCGTCGAGGACCGGCACACCGAGCTCGCGCGCCCGGTCCGCTTTGCTGCCGGCGTCCTCGCCCGCGAAGACCGCTGCTCGTCTTCTTCGAGACCGAACCGGCCACGTTGGCCCCCGCCCGGCGCAGCGCGCTCTCCGCCTCACCGCGGGTCATGGTCGAAAGCCTCCCGGTCAGCACCACCGTTTTTCCGGCCAGAGGGCCGCTGGCGGGGCCATCTCCGGCGTCCGCGTCGACCAAACGGACGCCGGCCTCGCGCAGCTTGGCGATGACGGCCAGATTCTGCGGGGTATGCAGAAAATCGGCCACGCCCTGGGCCTGGACCGGCCCGATGCCGGGAACGCTGTCGATCGTCTCCACATCAGCGGCGATGAGGTTGTCCATGGAATGAAAGCGATCCGCGAGCAGACGAGAGGACCGCTCGCCGACGAAGGGAATTCCCAAGCCGAAAATCAGCCGCTCCAGCGGGCGAGTCTTGCTGGCCTCGACCGCCGCGCGAAGGTTGCTCGCGCTCAACTCGCCCATGCCATCGAGCTCGGCGATGCGCTCCCAATCGAGCGAATAAATGTCGCCCACGTCTCGGATCATGCCGAGGTCGACGAAGCGGTCCGCCAGTTTCTCACCGAGACCGTCGATATCCATGGCGCCGCGGGCGACGAAATGGTGAACGTGGCGCTTCAATTGTGCGGGGCAGGCGGAGTTGGTGCAGTAGCGCGCGGCCTCGCCTTCGGCGCGGTGGGTCGGCGAGCCGCAGACCGGGCAATGCTCGGGCATAACGAATTCGCGTTCTTCGCCGGTCCGCCGCTCGACGATCACCTGGACCACTTGCGGAATCACGTCGCCCGCGCGTTGCACCACGACCGTGTCGCCGATGCGGATATCCTTGCGCCGAATCTCGTCCTCGTTGTGCAGGGTGGCCCGGCTGACGATGACGCCGCCGATATTGACCGGCTCGAGCAATGCCAGCGGATTCAGCGTTCCCGTTCTGCCGACGTTGACGATGATGTCGTTGATGCGCGAGGTCTGCTGAATGGCGGGGAACTTGTAGGCGGTCGCCCAACGCGGTTCCCGGGAGACGAAGCCAAGTTCTTCCTGTTGCCGGAGGTCATTGACCTTGATGACGACGCCGTCGATCTCGAAGCCCAGTCCGGTGACGACGCTCCAACCACCACTCACACTGCGACCAGACATCGTTGATCGACTCATTGATCTGGGCATCTGGTGAAGCTTCGAACCCGAGCGAGCGCAGGAACTCGCAGCGACTCGAAGTGGGTGCGAAGCGACGGCCCTCCCTCGGCATAGCCAATGCCGTAGGCAGCCAGCCGGAGCGGTCGCTGCGCCGTGATTCCGGGGTCGAGTTGGCGCAGCGACCCGGCGGCGCCATTGCGCGGATTCATGAACGGCCGGCCGCCGTCGCGCTCGATTCGCTCATTGAGCGCCTCGAACTCGGCCCGGCGCATAAAGACTTCGCCGCGCACTTCGATCGCATTGGGAACTGGAACGCCGTCCGGCTCGTGCAGGCGCAACGGCACGTTCTTGATCGTCCGCAGGTTGGCGGTGATCTCCTCGCCAGTCAGCCGTCGCCGCGAGTGGCGCCCCGCTGCAGAACGCCACCAACATAGGTCAGCGCGACGGCAAGGCCATCGACCTTCGGTTCCGTGACGTAAGAAAAATTGGCCCCGGGGAGAACGCGATCCAGTCGAGCGGCCCAGGCTTCGAGCTCGCCCCGGTTATACACGTTGCTGAGGGAGAGCAGTGCGACAGGGTGCTGGACCTGGTTGAAGCGGCTGCTGGGCGTTGTGCCGACGCGCTGGGTTGGCGAATCGGGGGAGATCAGTTCCGGGTGCGCCGCCTCGAGTTCACGCAACTCACGCCAGAGCGCGTCGTACTCCGCGTCAGTGGCCGTCGGTTGGTCGAGGATGTAGTACTCGTAGTTGTGTTTTTCGATCGCCCGTCGCAGGCTGTTGACGCGGCGCTCACGGGACGAAGCGTCGCTGGAAACGTCCGGCATCGGTTGAGGCTCCTCTGCGGAGACCAGTGCAGACAATCCTTGTTCGCGTCCCGAGTACACTGTAGGGCGGCGGGTGTCCGTACGCCCCGAGTCTACCATAGCGATCCGGTCTTGGATCACGCGTCGTGAGAGTTGGCCCGCGCCTGAGCCATGGACGAGATTCACGCCGAGTCTGAATATCCGACCGCCGAAATCGGGTCCGAGGTGCGGGGTGAGCCGTTCCAGCACCTCGCCCTGCGCGCCGAGGCCTTCATCTCCCAGCAGGGCGGACGGGCTTCTGAAGATCTGCTGATCTCTCACGTTTTTGGTTCATCGGGCTCGCCGGCGCTGTGGCGGCCACTTCTGCGTGACGTCCTCGCCAGGCACGACGGACTAAAACTTCGCGGCGACGGCGCGTGGTTGCTGGCCACGCACATCGCGCAGGACGGCACTCGTCCGCTCCAGGAGTTTGTCGTCCTGGACGTCGAAACCACCGGGCTGCAACCGAGCCGGCAACGCATCATCGAAATCGCCATCTCGCGTTTCAGCGACGGCGGGTTGGCCTACCATTGGGAGTCGCTCTGCTCCCCCGACCGCAAGATTCCCGCGTACATCATCAAACTCACGGGGATCGACGACACCTTGGTCGAAGGTGCTCCGAAGTTCGAGGCGCTGGCCGATTCGATCCTCGAGTTGCTGGGCGATACCGTCGTCGTTGGCCACAACGTGGAGTTCGATCTCGGGTTCCTCAACGCGGAGTTGAAACGCGTGGGTCGAACGGCGGTCGTCAATGAACGAGTGGACACGCTGTCGCTGGCAACGAAACTGGTGCCAGGGTTGCGCAAACCGACGCTGCGCGCGGTTGCCGAACGGCTCGGCGTCACGGCCGCCTCCCGGAACCGCCACCGGGCCGGATCGGATGCCCGTGTCACCGGCGAAGTCGCGGTGGCATTGATCGAGCAGGCCTGGGATGCGGGGTTCCGGACACTCGACGACCTGAAGTCCGCGGCTCGCCCTGGTCCGCGGCGGCCGAAGGATCGGATGCCTCGGGCAAGCTCGGTGGTTGACCGCTCGCTGCTGGCGACGATCCCGCGGGCTCCTGGCGTCTACCTGATGCGCGATGCTAACGAGCGCGTCGTCTACGTCGGAAAAGCCAAGAACCTCAGGGACCGCGTCGCCAGCTACTTCTCCCAGCCGCTCGGCTACACGCGCAAGATGGACGGGTTGATCGAATCCCTCTCCCGCATCCAGGTCGAGGTGGTGGGTTCCGAATTGGAGGCATTGCTCCTCGAATCGCAGCTCATCCGGCGCTATCAGCCGCGGTACAACACGGCGCTGCGCTCGCACGAGCAATACCCTTTCATCCGCATCGACGTCTCCAATCCTTGGCCACGGGTGAGTCTGTCCAAAGCAAGAAAAGACGATGGCGCTCGCTACTTCGGACCGTTTCGCAGCGCGGCGACCGCGCGCAAGACCGTGGACCTGATCAACCGTGTCGTACCGCTGCGGACCTGCACCCGATCGTTCCGCGATGCGCGGTCCTACGGCTCTCCGTGTCTTCAACTCGATCTCGGTCGCTGCCTCGGGCCGTGCGTGGGCCGGGCGGATCGCGATCACTACATGGCCCTCGTGCATCAGGTCATCGACTACGTGGACGGCCGGGACGAGTCCCTGCACGAGGTGCTCTGGACTGGACTGGAGGACGCCGCGGCGGCGCTCGACTTCGAGCGGGCATCCCGGTTGAGGAGGGAGTTGCAAGCGTCGCTGTCGTTGACCGCGGCGCAGCGACGGCTGCGGGAATCGACAGAGGCGAACTGGGTGGTGCTGGTGACCTCCGCCTCCGAGCCCGACTTCCGGGAGGCGATGG
Source organism: uncultured Chloroflexia bacterium (assembly GCA_963762985.1). GTDB lineage: Bacteria > Chloroflexota > Chloroflexia > Thermomicrobiales > UBA6265 > JACCXM01. The sequence goes on along the minus strand of CAVXMK010000009.1, from coordinate 121,848 downwards.
TCGTCTTGCGGGGGCGCCTTTGGGCGCAGTTGCGTGTGGCGGATTCGTCCGATTCCGAGGAACTGGCGTCGCGGCTCGGGCAGTGCTGGGAACGGTTCTCTGCCGTAGGGCTTGGCGAACCCGATCACGATTCGGTCGACGACATGCACATCCTTGGCTCCTGGCTGTCCCGGCACGAGGGGCACCCGGCAATCCTGTCTCTGGGTGATCGGGCCATCGCTCCCGATTGGCGAGACATTGCCGGGCGCGTGTTGAGACTTCGGCGGGAGGAGCTCGATTTTGACTCCTGGCGCAAGGCGCGGGATGCGGGGGAGAGCGAGTGGGGAACCGAAGTCCTGGGATTCGATGGCGCGGTTGTTGCAGACGCATGAGGTGCGTGTCGATCAGGAGTCAATTACAGGATCAGGTGGGTGATGGCGAGCATGTCGGTTGAGGAGAAGGAAGCAGCCCTGGCGCGGATCGCGGACGAGATCCGGGTCTGCCTGCGTTGCGAGCTACACAAGACGCGGACCAAGGCAGTGCCGGGCGAAGGGCCCGCCGACGCCCGCATCATGTTGATCGGCGAAGCGCCCGGCTGGAACGAGGACCAGCAGGGTCGTCCGTTCGTCGGCGCGGCAGGCAAGTTTCTGGAAGAACTGCTGGCTGCGGCGGGGCTTAAGCGTGAGGACGTGTTCATCACCAACATCGTCAAGTCGCGGCCCCCGGGGAACCGCGATCCGCTGCCGGACGAAATCGCGGCGTGCGAGCCGTGGTTGCAGCGGCAGATCGAGATCATCGACCCGGACGTCATCGTAACGTTGGGCCGGTTTTCCATGGCGCAGTGGTTCCCCAGCGAACGGATCTCGAAGATCCACGGACAACCGAAGCGCGTTGGCCGGCGCCTGATCGTGCCGATGTATCACCCGGCGGCGGCGTTGCACCAGCAGGCGCTGAAAACCACGATCCTGGAGGATTTCGGCCGGCTGCCCGAAGTTCCTGGCCGAAGCCGAGGCGATGAAGCGCAGCGAAGAGGCATCCGACGAGCCGCCACCGCAGCAGATTGGGATGTTCTGATACGGGAGTCGAAAGTCGAAAGTCGAAAGTTGCCTTCGGTCCCCTTGACCGGCGATCATATCCGTCAGTTTTCGAATGCCAAAGGCAGACTTTCGACTCACCGATAGTTGTGTGAAGCCGGGGCGATCTGGCGGACGTGGTCGAGCCCGGTTTGGGGGTCTTCGCTCTGGTGGGCGACGACGTCGATCTCCCTGATTTGTTGTTGTTCCAGGTGGTCCGGAATCTGGAATTGGGCGCGGGCTTCGGAGAGGGGCCAGAGGCGCTCGGCGACAAGGTTGATCGTGTTGTTGCGCTTCTGCAGCACGCCCTCCACCACGACGAACGGCTCGCCGCGGACGACGTGACGCTGTTCGCTGTAGAGATCCGGGAAAACCACGACGTTGAGCAGCCCGTGCTCGTCCTCCAGGAGGAGGAAGGTGATCCCCTTGGCGGTGCCCGGCCGCTGGCGGCAGACGATGAGCCCGGCCACCTGGATGCGGGCGCCGTCCGCGATGCGCGGGATGTCGGCCATGGCGCGGATGGCGCGAGGCAGGCGCGGCCGGAGCAGACCGAGGGGGTGATAGCGGGGGGAGAGCCCCATGATGGCGTAGTCGCTGGCCATCTGCTCCCAGGGACCCATCGGGCGCAGCTCGACCATGTCCTGCTCGACCGGCAACGGGATGGGGAGCTGGCGACCGGCCTCCTTGCCGTTCTTGCCGCCGAAGGCGCGCGCTGGCAGGAAGAGACCGAGTTGCCAGAGGGCCTCGCGGCGACCGAGTCCGAACCCGTCCGCCACGCCGACGGCGACCAGATTCTCGGCGGCTTCGATCCGTAAGGGCACCCGGCGCACGACATCGGCGAGCGACTGGAACGGCCCGCCCGCTTCGCGCTCGGCGACGAGGCGGGCGGCGACATCCTCGCCGACCCCCGCGACATATCCCAGACCGATGCGGACCGCGTTGCCGGCGACCGTGCATTTCACGCCGCTCTCGTTGACGTCGGGAGGGAGGATGCGGACCTGGTTGCGGCGGGCGTCGTTGGTCAGGACGTGGGGCGGGTAGAACCCCATCGGCTGGTTGTTGAGCAGGGCGCAGACGAACTCGGCCGGATAGTAGTGCTTCAGCCAGGACGATTGGTAGGCGAGGATGGCGAAAGCGGTGGCGTGGCTCTTGGGGAAGCCGTACTCGGCAAACCCGAGCAGTTTTTTGAAGACCAGCTTGGCGGTGTCGAGCTCGACGCCGCGGGCCGAGGGCGCCGGCCCGGAACTGCGTCCAGAGGCGGGTCATCGCCTCCCGCGAGCGCTTGCGGGTCATGGCGCGGCGGAGCTGATCCGCCTGCCCGGCGCTGAACCCGGCCAGGGCCATCGCCACGCCGAGCACCTGCTCCTGGTAGAGGACGACGCCGAGTGTTTCGCGCAGGACCGGTTCCAGTGACGGATGGTCGTAGGCGATGGGGGGCGGCGATGCCCGCGCCGGGTCAGTTCGCGGTGGTTGCACATAGGGGTTGACCGCGCCGCCGATGATCGGGCCGGGGCGGACGATGGCGACCTGGACGACGAGGTCTTCCAGGCAGCGGGGTTGGGTGCGGAGCAGGGTCTGGATCTGGGCGCGGCTCTCGATCTGGAAGGTGCCGACGGTATCGCCGGCGCAGATCATGTCGTAGACCTTCTGGTCGGTGAAGTCGATGCGGCTGAGGTCGACCGGCTCCTTGCCGTTGGCGGGGATGAGGCGCAGGCTTCTTCGACGAGGGAGAGCATGCCGAGGGCCAGGAAGTCGATTTTGACGAACCCGGCGTCCTCGCAGGAATCCTTGTCCCACTGGCACAGGTAGCGGCCTTCCATCGAGGCCGGCTGTACCGGGACCAGATCGACGAGCGGGGCGGAGGAGATGATCATGCCGCCGGAGTGCTGGGAGACGTGGCGCGGAAACCCGGCGAGTTCCTGGGAGAGCTCGACCAGATAGCGCCAGGGGGGCGCGTCCAGGCGGGCCGCGTACTCCGGGATGCGGGCCAACTCCAGCCCGAGATCGCCGGCCAGACGCGGTTCGCTGAGCTTGGAGATGCGGTCGAGATCGGCGATGGGGATGCCCAGGGCCTTGCCGACGTCGCGCAGGGCGGAGCGGAGGCGGTAGGTGGGGAAGGCGCAGACGAGAGCGGCGCGATCGGGACCGAAACGCTCGTAGACGCGCTGGATGAGGCGCTCGCGGATTTCGCGCGGGAAATCGAGGTCGATGTCGGGGATGGAGCTCATCTCGTCGTTGATGAAGCGGCCGAGCATCAGGTTGTGCGCCAGCGGGTCGACGTGGGAGAGCCCGATCAGGTAGCAGACGATGGAGCCGACGGAGGAGCCGCGCCCACGACCCGGGGGGAGGGTGGCGGCGTAGCCATCGGCGCCCGCGAATCTCGACCGAGACCTCGCGGGCCAGTTCCAGCAGATCGCGGTAGAGGAGAAAGAAGCCGGACAGCCCGTGCCGGGCGATCAGTTGCAGTTCTTCGTCGAGGCGCGCTTCCGCCTGTGGCCAGTCTGGCTGGCTGTAGCGGCGGCGCAACTCGTCGCGACATATCCCGGCGAGGACATCGTCCGGCGTCTGATCCGGCGCCGTGGGGTAGCGGGGAAAGAGGTAGGCCAGATCGCGGGTGAGATCGAATGCGGCGCAGCGTTCGGCGAGCACCAGGGTGTTGCGGACGGCCTCCGGGTAGGCGGCGAAGCGGGCGGCCATTTCCTCTGGCGAGCGGAGGGCGAACTCCGCGTTTGGCAGGCGCTCGCGGTGGCAGCCATCCAGCGTCGTGCGGTGGCGGATGGCGACCAGCACGTCCTGCAGGCGGTGGCGCTCCCGGCGGTGGTAGTGGACGTTGCCGGTGGCGACGGTGCGCAGACCGGCATCTGCCGCGAGACGGGAAAGCGCGGCGACGCGGCGCGCATCGCCGAAGACGAGGTTGTGCTGCAACTCGACGGCGACGTTGTCTGCGCCGAACCACTCGACGTAACGATTGAGCAGCGTACGGGCCTCCACCCAGCGCTCGTCGTCGACCAGCCGGGAGAGTGCGCCGCGGCGGCAACCGGTGAGCAGGATCAGCCCCTGGGCGTGGTCGGCGAGCAAGCGCCGGATCGAGCCGAGGTTGCCGCTCCTCGTCCCGTTTCCAGACCTCGCGGGGTGGGGTGAATGAGGCCGCATCGCCCTCCGCGGGCGGACGTTCGGCCCGGCGTAGGCGGCGGTGATGAGCCGGCTGAGATTGCGATAGCCCGCGACGGTCTCGGCCAGGAGGGTGAGGTGGGAGCCGTCGCTCGAGGGTCAGTTCGGCGCCGGTGATGGGGGCGATGCCGGCAGCGCGCGCCGCCCGCGCGAACTCCATGGCCCCATGCAGCCCGTTGTGATCGGTGATGGCCAGCGCCCGGTAGCCCAGATCGGCGGCGCGCCCCACCATCTCCTCCGGCAACGACGCGCCGTCGAGGAAGGAGAAGGCGGTGTGGAGGTGGAGCTCGACGTAGTCGGCGGGTGATCGGGTGCTGGGTGACGGGTGTCGGGGTGGTGGGGTGACAGGGTGTCAAGGTGACAGGGTGACGGAGGGGCGAGAGTGAGTCCGCTGATACTTCTGATCGCCCTGACCCGTGACCTGTCACCCCGTCACCCCATCACCCGACACCTGACACCCGACACCCATCACCCTCGTCAATAGCTCTGCTCGAACCAGCGATCCGCCGAGCACGGTCGTGGAAGAGGGTGCGCAAGGCGCCGCCGTGGAGAAGGACCTGGACGTAGTGGCGGCTGATCGGTTCCCGCCACCACTCGTCGTCGACGCGCCAGGAGTCCTGGACGCGCGCGATCGGGTGGCAGCGGTTGCGGTCGCGCAGGGTGAGAGGGAGGCCGGTCTGCTCGTCGAGGGTGACCTGGACCGGGCGGGGCAGATTCAGGGGTCGTACGCGATCAGCGCTTGTCTCCGTTCCGGCAGACGCGACCATGGCTCAACCTCCGCGACGCGATAGAGACCGGATGTGCCGAACCGCTGCTTGAGTTGGCGGCTGGCCTCGGCCAGTTGCCAGGGGCGGCGGGAGTGAAATCCGGGGAGCAGTTCCTGGCGGCTGGTGGCATCGATCAGTCCGGAGAGCTCCAGGGTGAGCGCTTCGACCGGGCCGGGCAGGGTCAACGCCTGCACGCGGTAGCCCAGCGCCTCGATGAGGCGCTTGTGGCCGCCGGGTTCGCGCAGGGTGGTGATCTGCTCCCAGGCCTGGCCCCCTTCCAGGGAGGCGCGCAGGCGGGCCTGGCGCACGTGGCGGTTGCCGAGCGCGGCGCGGTCGAAGGCGCGCAGCACGAGCCGGGTGATGGCGATGAAGAGGGTTTCCCGGCTGGTGGCCGGCGCGGGGAGGGTGAGCGATTCGCTGACCGTTTCCGGTTGCGACCGGGGACGCACCGGCTCGAGCGGTCGTTGCCGCGGGCCAGCTCCCAGGCGCGCCGCCCTTCCGCCCCGAAGCGGGCCTGCACCGCCGCCGGGGGGAGCGCGGCGAGATCGCCCAGGGTGCGCAACCCCAGCCGCTCCAGGCGGCGCTGCTTGTCCGCGGGGAGGGGGAGCAGGGAGACCGGCGCCGGGGCGAGGAAGGTCTGCTCCGTGCCGGGGGCGACCACCTGAACGGTTCCGGGCGCGGCCCGGTGGGCGGCGACCCGGGCGGTGAACGGATTGGCGGCGACACCGGCCCGTGGCCGCAGCAGTGCCGGCACGGTGGCGAGCAGGCGCTCGGCGGCAACCGGCGGGGGGCCAAGCCGGCGCTCCAGACCGGTCAGGTCGATGGCGTAGCATCCCGGTTGCGCCGGATCGATCTCGACCGCGGGACTGAGCAGCTCCAGCCCCGCGACGATGCGCTCGGCGGCCGCGTTTTCGCGGACGGGGTGCGGGGTGAGGATGATGGCTTCCGGGCAGAGCGCGACGGCCTCGCGCAACCCGAGACCAGGGCGCACGCCGTGCCCGGCCGCTTCCGGGGTCGCGTCGAGGACGATGGGGCGGCCGCCCTGGGCGGGCCCCAGCACCAGCGGCGCGCCATCGAGCTCCGGGCGTTCGAGGAGCGCGACGCGCAGGGCAAAATGGGGAACGACGATACAGGCGATGGACACGGTCCCTCCTCCGTGGAACGGATCGCCAAGGGCGCGAGAACATCCCGTCCCGATAATAGAACATATGTTCTTATTCCGCAAGGGCGGCCCGCACAAGGCGGCGTGTATACTCGTACAGAGTGAACGGACACCTGATCGGTCGAGGATGGATCCGGTCGATCCGCCGGCGTCTCCCAGAGGCATGCACCGGCTCATGGCCACGACTACCCGAACGCGCGCGATGACATCGGCCCTCCAACCGCGCCACGCGCACGCACCGCGTGTCGCTAGCGCAGCGGGTGGCCAGCTGGCGCGCCTCGATGCAGGCTTCGCTCCCCGAATTCGCGGGCACGCCGCGCTTTCGGCGGGAGTTGCTCGGCGTGGTGCTCATCCTGATGGCGCTGCTCAGCGCATACGTCATCGGCCGGGGCGGGGACGAAGGGCGGCTGGTCGTCGTGGTGGGGGCACTCCCTCGAGCGCTCGCTCGGGAGCGCCGCGGTCCTGGTTCCCGTGCTGCTCGGGCTTGCCGCGCTGCGGGCATTCGGCGGGCAGCCCGGCCGGGTGCTGGAAGCGCGCCACTACCTCGGGGGTTTCGCCTTCGCTATCGCCGTCGTCGGACTGCTGCAACTCGGGGCACGGCCCGTCGGGACGCCGGCAGGCGGCGCGCTCGGCGTCGTCGGTGGCCGGTCTCGCGCTGCGGTTCCTCGGACCAATTCGGGGCGGGTCTGGCGCTCTTCGCCATCGGCGTGCTCGCCATCTTCCTGCTCGCCGGCAGCGACCTACAGACCTTTGCCAACGACGTGCGCGCCCTCTGCCGCGGCCATCTGGGGAGGCAATCACTGCGCTGATCGCAGCGGCGGCCGGGGTGGAGACGAGACTGCGCCGGTTCGGAGCCGCGCTGCAGGAGCACGCGCGATCCCGAATCGACCCACGCCGATTGCCGTCGATCCACCCCCCGCCACGCGCCAAAAAACCGGTCAAAACGCTTCCTGCGCCGACTGAACCGGCTCTCGAACCGCCGCCCCCGCCCGTCATCAACGTGCCCGCGCGAAAGCCGCAACCAGCGCCAACGGACGATCGCCGCGCACAAAACCGACCAGCCTGCCCAAACGGCCGGCGCGCGCCTCTGCCCCTGCCCGACGTCTCGCGCCTGGCCTACTACGACGACGTCGCCCCGGACACGGCCGATCTCCATGCCAAAGCCACCCTGATCGAGGAGACGCTGGCCAGCTTCAAGGTCGAGGCGAAAGTGCGCGAGATCAACCCGGGCCCGGCGGTCACGCAGTTCGCGCTCGAACCGGGCAACGGGGTCAAAGTGCGTCGCATCACCGAGTTGCAAAGCGATCTGGCGCTCGCCCTGGCCGCGCCGAGCTATCCGCATCGAAGCGCCGATCCCGGGATACGCCCGTGTCGGGCTGGAGATCCCCAACGCGCAGATCGCCACGGTCGGCCTGCGGGAAACGCTCGAATCACCGACATTCCTCAAGGGGAAGCAGAAGCTGCCGATCCCGCTCGGGCGCGACGTCAACGGGCGCTACGTCGTCGGCGACCTGACCAGGATGCCGCACCTGCTGATCGCCGGCGCCACCGGGGCTGGGCAAGAGCGTCTGCCTCAACTCGATCATCTCGACCTTTCTCTCCACGCGGTCCCCAGACGATCTGAAGCTGCTGATGATCGACCCCAAAATGGTCGAGCTGACCGGCTACAACGGCGTGCCGCATCTGCAGGCGCCGGTCGTGACCGAGATGGACAAGGTGGTCGGGCGCGCTGCGGCTGACCCTGCGCGAGATGGAGCGTCGCTACACGCTCTTTTCCAAACTCGGCGTGCGCAATCTCGATGGCTACCGCATGAAGGTGGCGGACGAGGCCGGGGCTGAGCCCTGCCGTACCTGGTGGTCATCATCGACGAGCTGGCGGACCTGATGATGACCGCGCCGGACGAGGTGGAAACGCTGCTGGTGCGCCTGGCGCAGATGGCGCGGGCCACCGGCATTCACCTGATCATCGCCACGCAGCGGCCGTCGGTGGATGTGCTGACCGGGCTGATCAAGGCCAATGTCCCGTCCCGCATCGCCTTCGCCGTCTCCTCGCTGACGGACAGCCGCGTCATCCTGGACATGCCCGGCGCGGAGCGGCTCCTGGGCCGCGGCGACATGCTCTTTCTGCCGCCCGACGCGGCCAAACCGCAGCGCATCCAGGGCGCATTCATCGAAGACCAGGACGTGCACTACATCGTCCAGCACTGGTATCAGGTGGCCCCGGTGCCGCGCTACTGAGCCGGAGTGGCTCGATCTGCCCGCGGCCGGCGGCAACGGAGACGAGGACCTCGACGGGGAAGACGATCCCCTCTTTGATCAGGCGATGTCGATCGTTCGTCAACAGGGAACGGCGTCGGCATCGATGCTGCAGAGGCGACTGCGGGTCGGATACAACCGCGCCGCGCGGTTGATCGAACGCATGGAGGACGACGGCATCATCGGGCCCGCCGACGGCATCCGGGGACGTCCCGTTCTGGTGGGCGAGGAGTAGGTCGTCCGGTTCACATCGACGGCGTGCTAGACTCGCCGCAGCGCTCGCGCTGCGCGAGAGCGTCTCCCGAAAGGCGCTGAACGGATGTCCCACGGCCACGGGCCGGCGACGGCACAGCCGGTCGCACGCCTCATCAACGAACTCGCCCGGCTGCCCGGAATCGGCCCCAAAACGGCATCGCGTCTGGCGTACCACATGCTGCGCGCAACGCGAGACGAAGCTATCTCCCTGGCCGAGGCCATCCTCGACGTCAAGGAGCGGGTCCGGCTCTGCTCCATCTGTTTCAACACGACCGAGGCCGATCCGTGCGAGATCTGCTCCGATCCCGGGCGTGATGCCGCCATCTGTGTCGTGGAAGAACCGCTCGACGTGGTTGCCCTGGAGCGGACCGGCCAATTCAAGGGTCGCTACCACGTGCTGCACGGGGCGGTCTCCCCCGTTGAGGGGATCGGCCCGGATCGCCTCAAGATCCGGGAGCTCATTGCCCGCGTCGAGCGCGAGAGTCCGCAGGAAGTCATCATCGCCACGAATCTCGATTTGCCTGGCGAAGCAACCGCCACATACCTGCACCGATTACTTGCCCCGATGGGAGTGACGGTGACGAGACCGGCCAGCGGTCTTCCGGCGGGTGGGGATCTTGAGTATGCTGATGAGGTGACTTTGGGAAGAGCATTGACCGGGCGGAGGGTCCTGTAGTCCTGCATTGGCTGGCCGGGGAGGCTGATTTGAAGGCCGGAACGCGTGTTTGAGTGCAGCCGATGCTACAATTCCCTCTGAATGGCGAAGCCCGACCACGCTGCCGATCATCACGAATCGCCCGCTGTTCCCTGGTCTGATGGCGCGTCCACCGACGGCTCGGAACCATCAGATGGGTTGCCGAATGCGCCAGGACGATCCCAGCCTTTGAACCTCGATCGCTCGCCAGCGCTGCGCATCCGACCTTTCTCGCTCCTCGACGTGCCGCAGTTGCTCCGGCTCCCGGGGGTTCTCCGGCTCGACGTACCCGACGCGCTCGTTTACCCAAGGTCCGGCTTGGTCTCCTTTCCTGCCGCGCTGCCGCTCTTCCGCCGGGAACGCCCGACATTTGTGGCGACTGCCGATGGCCAGCGGGTCGGGTTCGTACGCTACTCGCTGCGGCCGCCCGACGGGCGCTGGGTCGTGTCCTCGATCGCGGCTTCGACCGGCGTCTACTCGCCAGAGCCGGTATGGGAAGCGCTCCTGGCGCACGGCGTGCGCGCGGCCGGATTGCGTGGGGCGCGGCGACTTTTCGCCAGAGTGCCGGTCGGGCATCCCCTGATCGAGACGATGTGGCAAAGTGGGTGGGCTTCATACGCGCGTGAAACAGTGTTCCGGGCGGAACGGCTTTCCGCGGTATCGCGTGCGAAGCGTGACCTCAGATTGCAGGAGCCAGCCGACACGTGGGCGATCCACCAGCTCTATTGCGCCTCGGTACCGCGGCAGATTCAGGAGATCGAGGCATACACCAGTCAGAACTGGCATATGGACGACCCGAGGCGAGGGCAGCGCGGTATTCGGCAGACCGGCTGGATCCTGGAGGAGAGCGGGCAGCTTGCCGCCTATGCGCGATACACCAGAGGCGCCCGGGCCGGCATGATTGATGCAATCGTGCCACCGGGGGCAGAGGCGCGGCTAGGGGCACTGCTCGATGGTGTCATTGCGGAACGCTGGCAAGGTCGAGCCCGTCCGGTCTTTTTCGCCCTGCGCGCGTATATGCTCGACATGATAGACGAGCTTTCCGCGCGAGGGTTTCAGGAGATTGGGGAGCAGGAGTTGCTGATTCGCTACACGACGGTCACCGCACGAACCCCGGCAGTCGACCCCGTGCATTTCCCGGTCGAGCTGCGTCCGGCCATGCCTCGCCGCGTGCCGACGTTTCTCGAAGGGCAGCCTACGGATGGGACGATATGATGCGTGCCGCCGAATCGCTCGTGGAATTGCGCGAGTTGCCGCGCGACGATGCGCTGGCGCCGTCCAGACCGACGTATGAACTGGCCAGCACCGACAACCTCGACGTGCTTCTCGCCGTGTTGCCGCTGGATATCTCGCACGCGGTGGAGGAGGTCGGGCGGCGTGAGGGGTACGACGGTCTGGTCGAGATCGTCATGGATCTGGGCCGGGTGCCGGAAGCGCGGTTCCTGACCGGTGAGGTTGCGTTGCTGGAGCGCGAGGTCAATCGGGAGGACTTGGCCTTCGTCGCCGAACGCATCGGCGAGTTCGGCGGAGACAACCGGGCCGGCATCGAGCGAACCCTGCACCGCATCTCCGCCATCCGCAACCGCACGGGCGAGATCGTGGGATTGACCTGCCGCGTCGGCCGCGCAGTCTTCGGCACGATCGCCATCATGCGTGACCTGATCGAGACAGGTCAGAGCGTTTTGCTCCTGGGGCGCCCCGGCGTTGGCAAGACGACGCTACTGCGCGAGACAGCGCGGGTCCTCGCGGATGAGCTCCACAAGCGGGTCGTTGTCGTCGACACCTCGAACGAAATCGCGGGCGATGGCGACATCCCGCACCCCGCGATTGGCCGCGCGCGGCGCATGCAGGTGCCGACACCGACCGATCAACATGGCGTGATGATCGAGGCGGTGGAGAACCATACGCCCCAGGTCGTGGTCATCGACGAGATCGGGACCGAGCTCGAGGCGATGGCGGCGCGGACTATCGCCGAGCGTGGCGTGCAGCTCATCGGCACCGCCCACGGCAATACCCTCGAGAATCTCATGGCCAACCCGACGCTGTCCGATCTCATCGGCGGGATCCAGTCCGTGACCCTTTCCGATGAAGAAGCACGCCGGCGAGGCACCCAGAAGTCGATCCTGGAGCGCAAGGCTCCGCCGACGTTCGAGACTATTGTCGAGATTGTCGATCGCGACCAGGTTGCGGTCCACAAGGACGTCGCGACTACGGTCGACATCATCCTGCGCGGGGCCGTTCCTCGCCCTGAAATGCGCCGCAGGGAAGAAGATGGTCAGGTGGCCATTTCGATCGCGCCCCGATCCGAGATCGTGCCGGATCGGGATCATGACCGCGTGGCCAGCCGCAAGGGAGCTCGCGGCCCGGCGGCAAGCGACGGCACAGCGCCCTCCGCGGAAGCCGGTGTCGATGCGCGCTATGGCATTCTCGGTGCCGAGGCGCTTGTGCCCAGTGCCTTTCGTGGGCGAGGCACGGATGCGCGCCCGCTGAGAATCTACGCATTTGGCGTGAGCCGAAACCGACTCGAGCACGCGATCCAAACGATGCGGGCGCCGGCCACTGTCGTTCGCGACGCGCGGGACGCTGACATCGTCCTCACGCTCAAGAACTATTTCCGCCAGAAGGCACAACCGATACGCGATGCCGAAGCGCGTGGAATGCCGGTCTATGTGCTCCGGTCCAATACCGGGGTGCAGATGGAGAATTTGCTTGCCAGCCTTTTCCCTCCTCAGCTCCCAGCGACCGATCGATCGGCGGATGAGTGGCCGAGCCGCAACGGCGGGCTCGCGGCGAACATGGATCGTGAAGACGATCCCTTGTTGACGGCCATCTCGGAGGCGGAAGATGCCATTTCCTCGGTCATGGCAGGCGGTCCGGCAGTACAACTGGCGCCGCAGGTCTCGCGAATTCGCCAGGTGCAGCATCAGATAGCCGAGCGCTACGCCCTGGCGTCGCGGAGCCGTGGCCGCGAGCCGAACCGGAGCGTCGAGATTTCGGGGGGTCGCAACGGCTAGCCCTTTGTCCGGGTTTTTTGTCGCTCTCGAGGGGATTGAAGGGTCGGGGAAGACGACGGTCGCCCAGCGGCTCGCGAGTGAGTTCCGCGCCCATCACCGAGACGTGACCTTGACGCGCGAACCCGGTGGCACTGCCGTTGGCGAGCAGATCAGAGCGTTGCTGCTGGGGCCCGAGTCGAGCGACATGACCGTCGAAACGGAGGCGCTGCTGTTTGCCGCGTCGCGGGCCCAGCTTGTATCGCAGATCATCCGACCGGCACTCATGCGCGGCGAAGTCGTGATCGTCGACCGATTCACGGATTCATCTCTGGCATACCAATGGGGAGGGCGTGGGCTTGCGTTTGACGCGGTAATGGCGGCTCAAACACTGGCGACTCGTGGTGTGCAGCCCGATCTGAAACTGCTCCTGGACCTTCCTGTCCCGCTGGGGTTACAGCGGAGGTTCGCGGGCGAAGGTGAGACGAACCGCCTGGATCGCGAAGCGATTGCGTTCCATGAACGGGTGCGCGAGGCGTACCATACCCTCGCAACCTCCGATCCTGAGCGCTGGCGCGTCATTGATGCGTCCCGACCTGAGTCGGAGGTCTGGTCGGAGGTGTGGAACGCGGTGAGTGGTTTTCGCTCTGACAAAACAGCGGCCCTGGACGATGCTGGCCAGGTTCGCCACGGACGGATGTCATGAAGCTGGTGCTGGCGGTACTTCAGTGTGAGGACGTTGAACCGCTGCTGCGGGACTTCTCCGAAATTACCGTTCCCGCCACGCAGATCGAAGGGGACGCCGCCGTTGGCGCCGGGGGACTGGCAGCCATCATCGTTGGCGTCGGGGACGACAAGGTAGATGATGTCTTGACGTTGATCTATGCCCGAGCGCGTGGCCGAATCCGCCAGGTTGAACCGCTACGACCGATGGGAGAGCGCGCCGAGTTCTGGGTGCCCGGTCCCTCCGAGCGTGGCGCGGGCGGCGCCAGCGTCTTCGTGCTGCCGGTGCGTCGGTTCGAACGCATCGGGTACGCTTAGGCGCGCCGCTCAGCGCGGCAGGGTAACCGAGGGACACGGGATGTGATCGAAACCGCGGCGCGCGGCGCGCAATTCCTGCTCGCGATCGGCATCGCCTATTTGCTTGCCGTCTGGTTTGCCCTGGTGGCGTGGACGTTTCGCGACATCGAATCGCGCAGCCGCAGCGTGTTTACCCAGGTTTTCTCTACGCTGCTGGTGGTCCTGTTTTTTCTCCCAGGCCTCCTCTTGTACCTGATCCTACGGCCGAAGGAAACCCTCGACCAGGTATTTCAACGCGCGCTCGAAGAGGAGTACCTCCTGCAGGATCTGGACGACTTGCCACTCTGCCAGGGGTGCCAGCGAGCGGTCGATCCGGAGTTCGTGATCTGCCCGCACTGCCAGACGCGGTTGCGGGGACCGTGTCCCGCTTGCGCACGCCTGATCGATCTTCGTTGGAGCGTCTGCCCATACTGCGCCGTTCCCGTCGATCGGGCCGCGCTCGACGCTCCCGCGGCTGCATCCGAAACCGTGCGTATCCTTGAAGATGCGAGGGGAGGCCGGCGAAAGCGGGCAATGGCTGCCGCGGCAGAGCGCGTCGGGATCGATCCGGTTGAGTTGGATGCATTGAGCGATGCGCTGGCGGGGACATCAGGTCCCGCCGCGGTAGGCGCCGGCATGAGCAATGGTGGTTTCTCGCGACGTGTCGCATCGATCGCCGAGTTTTCTCGAGTCCGGGACGGCGTCAGAGCCCGACTCGGGGGCGCGTCGGCCGACGCGTCGGAGCCCCTGCCGGTGGCGGGGACGATGAGCCCGCTCGATGATCACTCGTCCGGCTCCGATGCCGCTGAGGACGGGTTCTGGGCCGATCCATTGCCTGGTTCCGAGATTCGCCGCGAGCGAGGACCGGGACGTCCTACCTGATTCGCAACCGTCCTGGCTCCTGTGATTCGGCTGGGTCGACTTGGACTCCTCGTGGAGTTGCCTGTGGTAAACTCTGCCTGGTTTGCGATCCCCGATAGCTCAATGGTAGAGCGACCGGCTGTTAACCGGTAGGTTCTAGGTTCGAGTCCTAGTCGGGGAGCCATGACTCGGGCGATGGGGTGTTGAAGCGGCAGGGGCAGCAACAGGCCCCGCACACGTCCAACCCCATAGAGCCCATCACCCTATCGACGCTCGCTCAAATCGAGTAATTCGGCGCACGTTTCGCGGTCGGCCGTGCCGATCGACGAGGGTCTTCAGCGTGATCGAGCGCAGCAGGTGTTCGTTTTGTTCCTGCATCTCGTGCCAGATTTCGTGCACGATGTCCGAGCCGCGCAGACCGTCCGGGTGCGGATGCGGTCTTCGGGTCGACACCATCTAGGGCGTCAGGATGTCGTAGACCGAAATCTGTGATGGCGCGAGCGCCAGCTCGTGGCCGCCGAGCGGACCGCGCGTGCTGCGACAAGCCCGGCGCGGCTCAACGCGCCAAGCACCTGATGGAGATATGCCTCGGGGATCTCCTGTCGCGCGGCGATCTCTTTGCTGTGGATCGGTCCCTGACCCGCGCGCAGCGACAGATCAAACAGCGCCCGAACGCCGTAGTCCGAGCGACTTGACACGCGCATTGAGCACCTCGTTCATGCTGCCGCTCGATAGCCCGCCAGGTCGAGCACGACGTGCTGATACCCGGCGCGCCGCACGGCCTCGACGAGCGCGTCGGCGTGCTCGACCGCCAGCGGCAAACTGCTCGCGTGGAATTTCCAGCCGGGCGATGCCGTCGTGATGGCGAACCCGAAATCCGCGAAACCCGAGTCGACGTACGGCGCTTTCCGCCGCGGCGACCTGCCGAAGCTTTTCAACGGTGATCGGATCGCCGTATGCGAACCGTGACGACAGGCACGCCACGGCGGGCTTGTCCCACGTGCGCAGCCCGTGGCGCTCCGAGAGCGCGCGAATCTCTGCCTTGCCAAGCTGAACTTCCTGCAACGGACTGCGCACGCCCAGATCGCGAGCGGCGCGCATGCCGGGCCGGAAATCGTCCAGATCGTCGGCATTTGAGCCGTCGACGATCGCGTTCAGTCCACGCGTCGCTGCGACCTCGGAGAGCCGTGAATACAGCTCGGTCTTGCAGAAGAAGCAGCGCTGGTGGGTGTTGTCGGCGTAGCGAGGGTCGGTAAGCTCCGCCGTGTCGACCATGACGTAGTTCGGCGCCGATCTCGGTCGCGATGATGCGCGCCTCTTCCATCTCTTCTGCGGCGTATGTCTGGGACAACCCGGTCGCCGCCACGGCTTTTGCCCCAAGCGTATCGACGGCAATCTTCAGCAGATAGCTGCTATCGACGCCGCCCGAGAAGGAGACGAGGACCGATTCCATGTCGGTCAGCAGCCCCGCGAGCCGTGATTCCTTTTGTCGTGCGGCGTTGAGATCAATCATCGCAGCGCTTCTGCTCCAAACGCGATTGCAGAGGGTGCGGCACGCGAGCCGTGTTGTTCGATCCTACCAACGCATCGCTCGTTGCGCCAACCGGGCGCCAGTCGGCGCCCGGTTGGCTAGCTGTTGGCTCTCGGCGGTCCTCCAATCAGGAGTCGTCCCGCCCTCCTGGGCCCATCGGGCGGCGACGGCTGTCGCCGGGCCGGCTCATCAACTCACCTTCTGGGCGAGGCTGGTCGCGGTGCGGCGGACCGTTGGGACGGCCTCCGCCGGGCCCACCCCGGAATCCCCGGTCGTCGCGGCGCGGGCCGCGATCGCCGCGGTCGCCGTCGCGGCGTGGCGGCCGCTCGGGTTTCGGTTCGGGCAGTTCGCCGGTCAGCGCCGCGCGGCGAGAAAGGCTGACCTTCCCATTGGGCGCCACCTCCGTGACCATGACCGTAATCTCGTCGCCGACACTGAGGACGTCCTCGACGCGCGCAACGCGGATCGACGGGTCCTCAGAGAGCTCGGAGATGTGGACCAGCCCGTCTTTCCCAGGCAGGATTTCGACGAAGGCGCCGTACGGCATGATGCTGACGACCTTGCCGTTGTAGATCTCACCCCGCTCGATGCGCAGCTCCTGGGTGAGTCCCATGATGCGCTGAATGGCGGCCTCAGCCCCGCTCGCCTCGACGGATGCGACGGAAACCGTGCCGTCGTCTTCGATGTCGATCTTGGTGCCGGTCTCTTCCTGGATGGAGCGGATCATCTTGCCGCCGGGGCCGATGACCGCGCCGATCTTTTCGGGGTTGATCTTGAGCCGGATGACGCGCGGCGCGAACTGCGAGAGCTCCGTGCGGGGCTGGTCAATGGCCTTGTTCATCTCGCCAAGGATGAACATGCGGCCCTCGCGGGCCTGGGCCAGCGCCTCGTGCATGATCCGCGGCGTGATGCCCTTGACCTTGATGTCCATCTGGATCGCGGTCACGCCCTCGGCGGTGCCGGCAACCTTGAAGTCCATGTCGCCCAGCGCGTCTTCCATCCCCTGGATGTCGCTCAGGATCGGTGTAGCGATTCGACTCGGCGTCGGTGACGAGCCCCATGGCGATCCCGGCCACCGGAGCCGCGATGGGAACGCCGGCGTCCATCAGCGCCAGGGTGCTGCCGCAAACGCTGGCCATCGACGTGGAGCCGTTGGAGCTTACGACCTCGGAGACCAGGCGCATGGTGTAGGGGAATTCGTCCGCGTCGGGAACGACGGCGATCAGCGCCCGCTCTGCGAGCGCGCCGTGGCCGATATCCCGCCGGCTGGTGCCGCGCAGCCGTCGCACCTCGCCGACGCTGAAGGGCGGGAAGTTGTAGTGGTGGATGTACCGCTTGCGTTCCTCAGGACCGATCGAGTCGAGGCGCTGCTCCTCCGCCGTCGAGCCGAGGGTGACGGTGGTGATGACCTGCGTCTGACCGCGGGTGAAGATCGCCGAGCCGTGGGTGCGAGGCAGATAGCCGGTTTCGATCCAGATGGGGCGGATCTCGTCCGGTCGCCGGCCGTCGGGCCGTGAACCGTCCTCGAGAATGCTGCCGCGCACTTCCTCTTTCAGGATGTCCTCGAAGGCGTCCATGACGTCCTTGCGCAGCAGCGGAACGCTCTGCTCGTCGCCCGGTGCGGCGAGCTGGGCCAGCAGTTCCTCCCGCAGATTCGACGTCCCCTCGAGGCGAAGAACCTTGTCCGGGCTATTGATGGTCGCTCGCAGGCGATCGCCGAGGAACTCCCTGACCTGCTTTTCGACGTCCTCGTTGGCTGCCGGCGGCGTAAATTCCCACTTCTCCTTGCCGGCCTGGCGCTGCAGATCGAGCTGGAGTTCGACGATGCGCCTGATCTCGTCGTGGGCGCGCTCGATGCCTTCCAAGAAGAACGTCCTCGGAAACCTGGTCGGATTCGCCCTCGACCATCATGATCGCGTCGCTGGTGCCGGCCACGACCATATCGAGCGCGCTGTCGGCGAGATCGGACGACGTCGGGTTGATGACGATGCGCCCGTCGATGTATCCCATCCGCACCGCGCCGATCGGACCGTCCCACGGGAATCTGGGAGAGGGTCAGCGCGGTCGAAGCGCCGATTATGGAGAGGATGTCGGGATCGTTCTCCTGATCGGCCGACATGACGGTGGTGATGACCTGAACTTCGGCCTTGTATCCCTTGGGAAAGAGGGGCCGGATCGGGCGGTCGGTCAAGCGCGCGGCGAGAGTGGCCGCTTCCGTGGGGCGCCCTTCGCGCTTGATGAAGCCGCCCGGAATCTTGCCGGCGGCGTACATGCGCTCTTCGTAGTCGACCGTGAGCGGAAAGAATCCGACCGCCTCGTTCGGCTCGCGCTCGCCCACGACGGTCGAGAGCACGGTGCTGTCGCCGTAGCGGACGACCGCGGCGCCGTCCGCCTGCTGGGCGATCAGACCGGTTTCGATAGAGAGGGTGCGGCCCGCGAGTTCCAACTCGACGCGAGCAACCTGTGGACGGTTTTCTTGTGACATTGTGGTTCCTTTCGGGATGGTGAGCAGTGCTGGCTCGATGGTGCGTCAAATCGCCGGGATCAGTTGGGGCTGCTCGCCACGAGGGACTGGAGCCTGACCACCGTATCCACTGAGCAGGCTCCAATTCCTCATGCGATTGCGCGTCAACCGCCGGCATCGTGTTTTCCCTGGTCACCTCCTTCCTTGCCCCGATGCGCGCGCTTCTAATGAAGCGGCCCAAGGCATCGAGCCCTGGGCCAACGCTGCGCGCCTATCACACCAATACGAGGTTCGCGGGACGGACGCGGCACAGCTCCGTCCCTGGCTATTTGCGCAGACCGAGGCGTGCGATGGTTGCCCGGTAGCGGGCAACATCCTTGTCGGCGAGATACGCCAGCAACCGCCGCCGCTGCCCGACGAGCTTGAGCAACCCCCGGCGGGAGTGGAAATCGTGCTTGTGAGTGCGGAGGTGATCGGTCAGACCCTGGATACGCTCAGTCAGGAGCGCGATCTGCACCTCAGGCGACCCGGTATCTTCCGGATGGGTCCGGAACTGCGAGATGATCGTGTCTTTTTGTTCGCGTTGTAGCGCCATTCTGGCGAATCCTTCTCCCGGGTAGCACGATTGCGGACACACAAAACCGGCGCTCATCCGAGCACGCAACCGGCAGAGTATACCATTGTCGGCCAACGGCCATTCGGGACGCTATGGTATCGAAATACAGCCCACTCACGGCGTTGTGGAGCGTAGAGGGAGTCCATGGCAATTCTTGGCGTGATCGGCGGCAGTGGCGTCTACAATCTCGATGCGTTGCGTGAGGTCGAAACGCTCGAAGTTAATACGCCGTTCGGGAAACCGAGCGCGCCGCTGCGGCGAGGCCAATTGGGAGCAACAGAACTGGTCTTCGTCGCTCGGCACGGGAGCGGTCATACGTATTCGCCGACCGAGGTTCCCTACCGCGCCAATATCCACGCTCTCAAACAACTCGGGGTCAGCCACCTCCTCAGCCTGAGCGCGGTCGGCAGTATGCGCGAGGAATTGCCTCCGAGGTCGCTGATCATTCCCGACCAGATCATCGACCGCACCGTCGCCCGAGCACGCACGTTTTTCGACGGGGGCGTCGTCGCTCACGTTGGCCTGGCGGATCCATACTGCGCGCGGTTCCAGGGCGCGCTCGCGGCCGCAGCCCAGGTCGCCAACCACACGGCGCATCGGGGTGGCGCCTATGTCTGTATCGAGGGGCCCCAGTTCTCCACGCGAGCCGAATCGCGACTCTTTCGATCGTGGGGGGCGACCGTGATCGGCATGACCGCCATGCCAGAGGCGCGGCTGGCGCGAGAGGCCGAGCTTTGCTACGCAACGCTGGCGATGGTGACTGATTACGACGTCTGGCACGACAGCGAGGCCGACGTGAGCGTCGACGTGGTCCTCTCGAACCTGGACGCCAATAGCCGGGCGGCGAGCTCGATCCTGCGCGCCCTCGCGGAACGGGGATTGCCCGATCGCGACTGCCCCTGCGGATCGGCGCTCGACAACGCGATTGTCACTTCGCCGGCGACCATATCGACGGCCGCGAGACGAGCGGATCGGCATTGCTCGCGGGAGATCGGCTTGGAGAGTGCCTGATCGTGGCACCGAGTCGGCTCGCCCTCGCCCTCTTCTCGGTCGCTGCCCGCGCTGACGCTCGTCGCCGGGATCGCGCGTCGCCATCGTGGCCGTGGCGCCGTTCGTCGCGCCCGATGGCCGCGTGCTGTTCGCTCTCGCCATGGCCGCGGTCGCGCCAATCGCGGCGGCCACCGTCCTCGGTATCGTGGCGCCGCGCTATCGACGTCATCCTCCTGGGTGTCATCGGGATGCTCGTCGCCATCGGCGCGTCGGCGCTTGTACGGACTGTCTCTGGCTCCGGGGCCCGCGGGGGAGTTCTACTCCGCGATCGTGACGCGCCATGCGCTGTTTCGTCGCGGTCGGGTTTCTCGCGCTGGTCATCGGAACGCTGGCCGAGCGGGGTGTCGACCGCGCCCGGCGTTACCCGTTCACGCTGCTGATGGCAGCGATCGCCCTGACGGTCGCCACGGTCCTGTTCGGCGTGACCGTCAATGGAGCGCGACTATGGCTGGGCATCGGGTCAGCGCGATTTCAACCGTCGGAAATCGCACGGTTGCTGATCGCCATGTTCGTCGGCGTCTTTCTCTATGAGCGGCGCCATCTGCTGGCGGCTCCCTGGAGCGTGCGCGGGCTGGATCTGCCTCCAGCGCCGTACCTCTTGCCGCTGGTGGGAGCGGTGATCGTCGCGGTTGGCGTGCTGATTTTTCAGAACGATCTCGGCATGGCGGCGCTGGTCGTCCTGGGGGCGAGTCGCAACCGTGGTCAGTGTCGTCCGGTCGCGGGCCGCGGTGGGCATCGCGGCGCTGCTGCTTGGCGGAGCGCTCGTGGGGGCGTTACTTCGCCGTGCCGAGGGTGCGCGATCGCGTGCTTGGCTGGCTCGATCCCTGGCTGGATCCGGCCGGTCGCGGGTTTCAGTTTGTCCAGGCCGATTTCAGCGTGTCCGCCGGAAACCTCATGGGCGATGGCCGTGCCATTCTGCCGGGAACGTGCCAGAGGTCCACACCGATCTGGTCCTCATTGCCGTGGCCAGCCAGTTCGGATTGCCCGTCGGATTGGCGGCGCTGGCCCTGGCCGCTTTGCTGGTCTGCCGCTGCATGCTCGCCGGATTGCGGGCTCGGGATGGCTTCCGGGCGCTGCTGGCGATCAGCCTGGCGATGCTGATCGCGATTCAGGTGATCCTGATTTCCGGCGGCTCGCTCCGTGTGCTGCCGCTCACGGGTCTCACCTTCCCCCTTCTGTCGTACGGCGGCACCTCGATGATCGTGACCCAATTCGCGCTGGGCATCATTCTGGGGATCGGGGCCAGGCCAGCGGCCCTGGAGCGAGGAGCGCAGGTTGACGGAGTCCGCAGATTGAGCGGCGAGAGCGCCGGATTGCCTCAGCGCAGTTCCGCTGACGCGGCGATCTGGACTGGAGCAGAAGGGAGGACCACGTGAACGCGGTCGTGAAGCACGCCGGAGCGTGCCTCCACGAGCGGCGCAAATCCACGACCAAGCCGGATAGGGTTGGTCGCCGCAAGGAGCAAGGACGAGGCGCGGGACCTGGCGGTCAGCGTCGCCGAAACGCTCGTCGCGGCCGGGGCCGAGGTGATCGGCGAGGAGCAACTCGGGTCCATCGGTGTTGCGGCCGTCGATGCCATCGTGGTGCTGGGCGGCGACGGGCTGATGATGCGGGCGGCCACCGCCTATCCGGACATCCCACTTCTTGGCATCAATTTCGGCAACGTCGGATTCCTGGCCCTGGTCGAGCGAAAAGACTGGCGGCGGGCGATCGCTTCGCTGCTCGCGGGCGACTATACGATTCAGGAGGGGCCGACGCTGGAAGCGACCCTCATCCGTCAGGCCGACAGCGTGTCGCAGGGGTGGGCGATCAACGACGTGGTCGTACGCTCCGGCAACCGCATGGTCGACGTCGAGCTGTACATCGACGGGCACTACGTCAATACCTACCCCGGGGACGGCATGATCGTGGCCACGCCACACGGCAGCACGGCCTACTGCATGGCCGCCGGCGGCCCAATCCTCACGGCCGGCGTCGGCGGATTCGCGATCGCGCCCATCTCGTGCCATAGCCCGATTCGCACGCCGCTCGTCGTCCCGGAAGACGCCACCATCGAGATGGTCGTGGCCAACGACCACGATGCCTCCCTCATTGTTGACGGCCGCGAGCTGGTGCCGCCTGGAACGCGATGATGTCGTGCAAGTGAAGCGCGGCCGGCACGCATTCCGGCTGGTGAACCTTGGCTCAACGAACTTCTATGAGGCATTTCGCACGAAGTTCAATTTCCGCATCCGGCCGGACGCTGTACCGAGCCGGAGTCGCTCATAACGAACATGCGTTCTGAACTTTCTGCTATACTCGCGGCATGTCTCGCACCGCTTCTCCAGCCATCCGCAGCAGCACAACGTCTCCGGCCGCACCCGAGCGCCCGGTGACGCCGCGCCAGCTCGCCGAAGACGCTCCGACGGAGCTGAGCCTCCGGCCAAGACGGCTCGCCGAGTACATCGGCCAGGAGCGGGTCAAGGAAACCCTGCAAGTCTTCATCGATGCGGCCAAGCAGCGCGGCGAATCGCTCGACCACGTCCTGTTTTATGGTCCGCCGGGGCTGGGCAAGACAACGTTGGCAACGATCATCGCCGCCGAGATGGGTGTGCAATTGCGCGTCACGTCCGGGCCCGCGATCGAGCGCCAGGGCGATCTGGTCTCCATCTTGACGAACCTGAAGGCCGGCGACGTTCTGTTTATCGACGAAATCCACCGGCTCAATCGAGTGGTCGAAGAAGTGCTCTACTCGGCGATGGAAGACTTCGCCGTCGACATCGTGCTCGGCAAGGGGCCGGCCGCACGAACCATGCGCATCAACCTGCCTCGGTTCACATTGGTCGGGGCCACCACCCGCCTGGCATTGCTCACGGGACCGCTGCGCGACCGCTTCGGCTCGGTGCTGCGGCTCGACTTCTATAGCCGCGAGGCGATGGAAGAGATCGTGCTGCGGTCGGCGATGGTGCTCGATGTCCCAATCTCCGCTGAAGGCGCCCGCGCACTGGCCTGGCGCGCCCGGGGCACGCCGCGGGTCGCCAACCGCCTGCTGAAGCGAGCGCGCGATTTCGCCGAAGTGCGCGGCGAGGGAGACATTACCGACCAGATCGCGGCCGACGCGCTGCGAATGCTCGACATCGACGAGCTGGGTCTCGACGACATTGACCGCCGCATTCTGCGCTTGATCGTGCAGAAATTCGGCGGGGGACCGGTCGGGATCGACACCCTCGCGGCGGCGATCAGCGAAGAAACCGACACGATCATGGACGTCTACGAGCCCTACCTGATCCAGCTTGGATTTCTTCAGCGCACCCCTCGCGGTCGCATCGCCACCGAAGGGGCGTATGACCATCTCGGCATGACGCCGCCCGACGCGATTTCTCAGCAGCCGATGCTCTTCGGCGGGGCCAAAGGGTGATTTGAAGATCGCGCCCGCACCAAACCTTATGCTGGATCCTCTCGACATCGCCAATTACGATTACGAACTGCCCTCCGAGTTGATCGCGCAGACGCCGTTACAGCGGCGCGATGATTCTCGACTCCTGGTGCTGGAGAAGACGACCGGCGTCATCCAACATTCTCGGTTCGCCGATCTCGGCCATTGGCTGGCCCCCGGAGATCTGCTGGTTGCCAACAACAGCCGCGTCATTCCCGCGAGACTGCGTGGTTTCCGCGTCCCGAGCGGCGGCAAGGTCGAGGTGCTCCTTCTGAGAAAGTCAGGCGCCTTATGGAGCGCTCTCGCTAAGCCGGCCAAGCGGCTCGAGCGCGGAGATCGGCTGGAATTTCCACCGCGCGGATCTGGGGCCAGCCCAGCGACCGTCGTAGTCGAGGAGACGCTTGGAGACGGAGAGATTCTCCTTCGCTTCAATGACGGTGCCGACGAGCGCCTGGCGGAATACGGAGAGGCCCCGCTTCCTCCATACATCACTCAGCCTCTGAGCGATGACGCACGCTACCAGACGGTCTACGGGCTCGTGCCAGGCTCCGCGGCAGCTCCGACCGCCGGGCTCCACTTCACCCACGCCGCCATAAAAGACTTGCGTGCGCGGGGCATCGAATGGACCGAGGTGACCCTGCACGTTGGCATCGACACGTTTCGCCCAGTGGCCGTCTCGAATATCAACCTCCACCCCATCCATATGGAGTGGTGCGAGGTGACTCCCGAATCGGCGCAGTCAATCGCCGCCTGCCGCGAGCGAGGTGGCAGAGTGGTTGCCGTGGGAACGACTTCCGCGCGAACCTTGGAAACCCTCGGCCGAACCTGGAGCGACGACAGCCCACGGGGTTTCTCCGGGATGACAGACACGTTCATTACCACCGGGCATTGCTGGCGTCTGGTCGACGCCCTGGTGACGAATTTTCACCTGCCGCGCTCGACACTACTGCTGTTAGTGAGCGCGCTTGCGGGGCGGGAGTCGATCTTGCGTGCCTACACTGAGGCGATACACCACGGGTATCGCTTTTATTCGTTCGGCGATGCCATGCTGATCGTGTGAGGCAACAGTCGATGATGCAAAGGGAGACACCAAGCGAAAACTACAAACAGGCACCGGCCGGGAGCCCGGGGCGCCCTGCTGCCGACCGGGGTCATCGCTTTGGCGGCAGTGATCATGACCGGATGCGGAGCGGCGCCCGCCACGTTGCTCTCAGCGGCGTCGACGCCGGAGCCGTCTGGTACTCCAGCGGCCGTAAGCTGCTGGACCGACGATCGACGAGAAACTGGAGGAGAAGGAATGCCAACTCAATACTCGGCCCCGCCAGCGATGCGCATCGATCCGGCCAAGACATATACGGGGACGATCGAGACGAACAAGGGCCCCATCGAATTCGAGCTGTACCCGGAGGATGCGCCTCAGACGGTCAATAACTTCGTCTGCCTGGCGCAAGATGGATATTACGACGGGACGCCGTTTCACCGGATCGTCAAGGGATTCGTCATCCAGGGCGGCGACCCAACGGGCACCGGGTCAGGTGGGCCGGGGTATAAATTCAACGACGAGCCGGTCAGCAAGGATTACGAACGGGGCACCCTGGCAATGGCCAACGCCGGACCAAATACCAACGGCAGCCAGTTTTTCATCGTGCTCGATGATCTTCGCGGCAAGCTGCCCAAGAACTACACCATCTTCGGCCGCGTTACCGACGGCATCGATGTCGTGGACTCCATCGCCAACACGCCGACCGAAGTGGGCCGAAGCGGCGAAAAGTCGACCCCAACCGAACCGATCACCTTGGAGAAGGCGACCATTTCCGAATCTTGATCGGAGCGGCGATCAAAGCTGCGGGAGCAAGACGAGGACGGGGCCGTAGTTGGCCCCGTCCTCGTCTTGACAATCACGCTGCCAGATCGTTTTCGCGGCACACGTCTTCGTACTCGCCAAGCAGCCTGATCCAGAAGGACTCCCATTCGGTGACGTCCGTCCCGGCCAATGCCGCCTGGTCGATCCGAGCGTATCCGTCCTCGAGCCGCTGCTCGAGCGACTGGCGCCGGGAAGCGACACTCTGCGCGGGGCGAGCAGTCGCTTCTTCGCCAGCCATTTCCCGTGGTCGAGTCATACCCGCAACCTCCCTCGTCTGAATCGGCGCATTGCAGCCGGGAGGCAGCCGTGCGCTCAAGGATCGCCGTTACGAAGCCAGCTTCGCACCGCTCGATTGCGTCTGAATCAGGTCGATGAGGGTGGAGGCGTCGCGCCGGCTGAGCCCGACCGCCTGGACGCCGAATTCCTGCATCGCCCGCTCATCGAGCGCTGCCCCATCGAGACCGGCCTCACGCGCCACCGCCTGGAGATAGCGAAGCTGTCGCTGCGTTGCCGCCTGGTCGGGTCCGATGGCGGCAACCGCCACCGGCTCCTGGCGATCGCCGGTTGCACTGGCACGCGTCGACCGAGCGGCTTTGACCGGAGCGTCAACGACGCGACCATGCGCGGCGCCGAACTCATGATCCGGGCAGAATTGAGTGCCGAACCCGAGAGCGGCCAGGGAGCGACCGATCGCCTTGGTTTCGGCCTTCTCGAGGTAATCCCGAAAGTCGCCGGCCGACTCGCTGCCCCAACCCGTCGCCGCGCCGGCGCCCGGAATCTGCACCTGGGCGCGGAAGATCGCGGTATTGTCCACGTGCGAGATCAGCTCCGTTTCCACCGTGGCGTCGGGGTGCCGATCGCGCAGCCACACCAGTCGCCACTTGACTTCGAGATATTCCGATCCATTGACGCGGGTCAGGAATCGAGTCGGATCGAACGGGGTTTCCGCGGCCATGTCATTCCTCCGTTGTGTAGAACTTTTGTTCTAATGGGAAGTGTAGTGGAGTCGGGAACCACTGTCAAGCGGTCAAAGGCGGCTCCCGGCGCACCATCCGAAGCGTGCTGTAACGAGGGCAAAGCGAGCACGCGGATCCAATCAGAAAGCGTTGATCGGGTGCGTGATATACTCGGCCCCGATGTGTACGGACAGTCATGAAGTGAAGGTCGGCTGAGGTGGACGTCTCCTCTCCCCAGGATCTGTTGCAGCGGTCTCTGGCTCAGGTCGGTCGCGCCGTGGCGACGAGGACGACGTTCCCGGTATTGAGCAACGTGCTCCTCGACGCCGATGGCGACACCCTCCGGCTGGCGGCGACGAACCAGGAGATCGGAATCACCACCTGGATCCCCGCGCAGGTAAGCGAACCGGGCCAGGTCACGGTTGACGCGCGGCTGCTGTCCGAATTCGTCAACACCCTGCCACATGAGCCAGTTCGCCTGTCAACGGAAACCGGCCGCTTCGTGTTGAAGGTACGTGGACTCGGCGCTGATGCGGAGATCAATGGGATCGATGCCGAAGAGTTCCCCGTCTTTCCGCGGCTCGAAGAGGGCGCCTTTGCCGCCAAGGTCGATCCCCAGGTGCTGCGCGAGATGATCGGGCTCGTCGAGTTCGCCGCGGCGAGCGACGACAGCCGGCCCGTGCTGGCCGGCGTGCTGATCCGCTTTGACGAGGACCGCATCACAATGGCCGCGGCCGACGGCTTCCGCCTCGCGGTGCGGGAAGGCGAGCTAGTGGCCCCGGCGCCGGAGCGGCTCGACATCATTGTTCCAGCCAGGGGGCTGCGCGAGTTGGCTCGCATCATCGCCGATCAGACGGAACCGATCGAGCTGAAAGTGACGCCAAACCGAGGTCAGCTCATCGTGCAAACGAGCGACACCGAGTTTTACTCCCGCCTCATTGATGGCACCTTCCCCGATTTTCGCCAGATCGTGCCGCGCGCCTTTGCCACCCGGCTCGAGTTTGGTCGGGACGACTTCCTCGCTGCCGTACGACGCGCCAGTTTCTTCGCCCGCGACAACAATGACGTGGTGCGCATCAACGCGCGCGCCGGAGAAGACGAGCTGGCGCCGGGCCACGTCGAGGTTTCGGCCAATGCCGCCGAACGGGGTAACAGCCAGAGCGACGTGTCAGCGTCCGTCCTCGGACCAGAGGGGCAGATTGCCTTCAACAGCCGATACCTGGTCGATGTGCTGAACGTTCTGCGCTCGAGTCGCGTCATGCTGGGCATGAACGGGGCAAATCAGGCCGGTGTCGTGCGCCCGCTGGATGCCGAGACCTACACCTATGTCATTATGCCGATGGTCATTGGCGCGAACTGATTTGTTCCTGATTTTCTGGCCATGATCCTGCGGGATCTGGAGCTGGACGAGTTCCGCTCGTTTCGCGGTCTTCGCTTGTCAGTTGACCCAGCCGGATTTCGCGCCGTCGGCGCCAATGCCAGCGGAAAATCGACACTACTCGAAGCGATCGCGATGTTGGCAACGACGCGCTCACCGCGCACATCCAGCGAACGCGAAATTGCCCACTGGCAAAGTGGTAAGGATCTCTCGCTTCCGCCGTATGCCCGCCTGCGCGGCGAATTCGAGCGCCTCGATGGTCGCCATGACGTGGAAATCCGCCTCTCGTTCGACGTCATAGTCCAAGGACCGCTGAAGAAGCAGGTCCGTTTCGATGACCGACCGGTACGCGCGGTCGAGGCAGTTGGGCAGTTCAAGACGGTGCTTTTTGGTCCCGAGGACGTCGATCTGATCGCGGGATCGCCATCCGGCCGCCGTCGCTACCTGGATGTCGCCATCAGTCAGGCGAGCCGTGAATACCTGCGGGGGCTCACACGGTACGGCAGGGTGCTCGAGCAACGGAACAGCCTCCTCCGCTCCTTTGCCAGAGATCGCATCGCTTCCTCGTCGCATCGGCCCGCGCAGGAGCTACCATTCTGGAACGCGGAGCTCGTGGCCGCCGCGGTCGAAGTGCTGGCCACGCGGGTGGCGGTGGCGGATTACCTCAGTTCTCGCGCGGCAGCGCACTTTGCGAACTTGACGGGGAACGCATCGCTTGCCCTGTCCTACGTGTCGTCCCGTGCGACGCTGCCGTCGCCCCCAGCCTCAATGACCGATTGGCGCAAGCCGCCGACCGAGTATCGACAGGCTCTCTCCGCGGCGATGGCAAACAGCCTCGACGAACACCGCGGCGAGGAGCTCCGGCGAGGAGTGACGGCCGTCGGACCCCACCGCGACGATTTCGTCGTCACTGCGGACGGGGTCGATCTAGGGCGGTTTGGGTCACGCGGACAACAGCGCCTGGCCGTCATCGCCATCAAGCTCGCCGAGCTCGAACTTCTGGAAGACGCGGCCGGTGAGCCGCCAGTCCTTCTCCTGGACGACGTACTGTCCGAGCTGGACGCCGATCACCGACAGAAGCTCATCTCGCTCCTCGCGGAGCGAAAGGCGCAAATCTGCATCACCGCAACGGAGGCGGACGACGTCGGCTCTCCAGCGCTGGCACACTTGCCACTCATTACAATTCGGCAAGGGGCAGTTTCTCCGGGCAATTGACCGGAACCGAACGGCCATCCAATCGAACCTGCGCATGGATATCCCAGGAGGGCTCGTGCCGAGCCTGCGTAGCAAACCGCATTCGTGGCATCTCCGCGCTTGGCCAGGGGTCGCGCTGTTGTGCGCCGGTCTCTTGCTACAGGGGTGCACCGGTGTGTCGACCAGCGATTCTGGGGTGTACGTCCTGGACGCCATCGACGGCGTTCCGCGCCGGCTTGGTGGGCCCGCCGGGGCGCCGGTTTGGGCTCCGAGCGGCAACGCGGTGGCGTGGGCGACGGAAGATGGACTCTTTCGCCAGGATCTGACCAGCGGAGAGCTAACGCTCCTCACGGCCCATGCCGGCGCTGGACGTCCGGCGTGGTCACCTGATGGCCGCACCATCGCGTTCGTTGATCGCGATGAGGAGGCATTGGTGGCTCTCGATGCGCAAACGGGCGAAGTCCGGTTTTCCGTCTCGGCCGCAACCGACGATGCCGATCATCCACCGCTGGCACTGCCGGTGCTGGGAGGGCCCGCGTGGTCGCCTGACGGGTCTCGCCTGGCCTTCAATTGCTGGGATGGTCACGGTGACGAGATTTGCGTGATCGGAGCCGACGGGACTGATTACCGGCAGCTCACGCACATCCAGTCCCGGAGTAGCCCGAGCGACCCCTCGTCGGCCGCTCTCGTGCTCGCCGTGTCAAACGCGGGCTCCCCCGTCTGGTCGCCTGACGGCACCACGCTAGCCCTGGCCGTCTATCCGGAACAGCGTGGAGCCGCGACCGGAGTCTTCATCGTTGATCTGGAAGGCGGGACCGCGAGGCGGCTGTCCACGCTCCTGCCCAACTCGGAGATCACCTGGGTACCGGGGGGAGAGTCGCTCCTCTTCTCGGCGAGCGAGAAGGGCCGGAGTGATGCGGTGAGAGCTTCGGTGGCAAAAGGCGGGACAGAGAAGCTGACGGCACATCTCGACTCAGGCGCGCGTGAGCCAGCTCTGTCGGCAGATGGCTCCCGTCTGGCAGTTGTCAGCGGCGGCGACATCGTGCTTCTGGACCCTGATGGGAACATCCAGGGCACCGCCAACAGCGGCCTCCCCAATCGTCTCCCTGCCTGGAGTCCCGATGGGACGCGCCTTGCGTTCGCGGCAGCGCCGGACCCCTTGGAGAACTATTCCTGAGCTTCACGCACATGGATGTGAAATGGACTTGCATTTGTTGTCGCCGCCGACGCGATCAAGAGTGACCGACAGCGGCTCTCAAACAGGTGTCAATCTGCGCCTGCGAAGAATCTCGTGTTCTCCACGAATGGATGCATCGCCCGCTGATACGGATTCCGGGTGAAGGCTTCCATGATCACTGATGGCTCAGCATGCGGCGACGAGCCCCTCGCCCTGCGCACAGGGCCGGGTGCCCTCTGGGCGGCGGTTGGGGTGAGGGTCGTTCGCCGGGCGGATGCGATCAACCGGAAACTGTATGAGTCCAGAATGACACAGGTGCTTGGACTATAACTTACACAGGATGACAACCCCTGTGCGCATGGCTGTAGGGCGCGACGCTGGAATTCGACGGCCACGTGTACCTGCGTGAATCGCTGGACGCGGTGACCAATCCTCGCAATCCCTATCAACCAGCAGCGGATACGTCATGGAGGGCGGCACGAGTCATCGCGATGGTGGTAGCGGATAAATCGCCAGGGAGTTGAACCGGCGCGGATGTGTAGTGCCCGATCCGACAACCCTGCGGATTATCAGCCCGGAGCGCGTAGGGGCACGGCATGCCGTGCCCAAGACACGGGGCACGGCGCGAGGCCTCGGGGCTCGCGTGTCCAGAGGACACCGGTCATCCCTCTCACCGCGGCGATGCCCCGGGTAGTCGCACTGGCACGAGAAGCTGGGTGGCTGGGGAGCAGGGATTCGAACCCCAATTACCTGATCCAGAGTCAGGCGTCTTACCGTTAGACGACTCCCCAATGCGGACATTGAGTTTAGCACGCGCCGAAATCCTGAATCAATGCGAGCCTTGAGCCGGAGCCGCATGGTCGCCGAGCTGTTCTCCGGCCACTTGGGCAAAAGCCGCGGTGACCGTATTCCTGGCGAGCGCCATCGTCGTGACCGGGGTCGTGCCGCCCGGCACCGGTGTATAGGCCCCGGCGACGGCGGCGAC
The DNA here is from genome assembly GCA_963762985.1 of uncultured Chloroflexia bacterium. GTDB lineage: Bacteria > Chloroflexota > Chloroflexia > Thermomicrobiales > UBA6265 > JACCXM01. The sequence goes on along the minus strand of CAVXMK010000009.1, from coordinate 90,951 downwards.
GGATTCGGCGTCAGCATCTCCGTACACGCGGCCACTTTCGACGTTGACCCCGAAATCAATCACGATCGCCCCGGGCGTGATCATGGCGCCAGTGAGCAGACCTTGATGCCCTGCTGCTAGGACGACGAGATCGGCGCCCCGCGTCTCGTCCGCCAACGATGCGGTGCGCGTATGGCAAAGCGTGACCGTGGCGTCGCGGGCCGTCAGCAACGCCGCCATCGGTTTGCCAACCACGTTGCCGCGACCGACGACGGTGGCGCGCTTTCCCGCCACCGGAATCTGGTAGTAGTCAAGGATTTCCAGTCCAGCCTGCGGCGTGCTGGGTTGTAGCGTCGGCAAGCCCAGGTGCAGGCGACCCACGCTCGCGGGCGAGATCCCGTCTACGTCCTTCGTGGCCGCGATCGCCGAGATCACCTCCAGTTGGTGAATATGCGGCGGCACCGGCAAGAGCACCAGAATGCCGTGGATGTCTGGCCGCTCGTTCAGTCGCTCGATCGCCTCGACGACGCGCCCGGTCGTTGCCGCCACGGGCAGCAGCACGTCCTCATGCAGGAGTCCGCACCCACCCATGGCTCGGGCGATGGCGTCGCGGTAGGCGACCGAAGCCGGAGCACCGCCGACAAGCACCGTAGCGATCGCGGGCGCGGTCCCGGTTTCTGCCGTGAGTGCGTCGGCGGCAGTGCGGACCTCTGTGCGGATCCGGCGCGCCACCGGAGCGCCGCGCAAGAGCTTCGCTGACGTCAGAGCAGCCTCCTTGCCTGAGATGACACACGAACTGGGCGCGCTGTGCCGGAAATGCCCCGGTCGTGCCACGCCCGCGATTCACACGCGGCAACAATCGTCGGAGCCTGTTTCAACTGGCGGAATATCGCCATCGCCAGGGCAGATGATCCGCCCTGGCGAGAGCATAGCGCGTCTCAGCCCGTTGCGCAGGTACATGTAGACCCCAGAATACCCTCGATTTCGACAGTGTTTGGGCTCTGATGACAGGCGCAGTGTCGAAGAAGCGCCATTGCTGGCGGAACTGTCGGTATATCAGCTCTGAACGGCATGACACGCGAAGCGCTGTCAAAATGCGCCATAGTAGTTGACCAACGGACAAGCACATGCTACAGTGCTGTCAACGAGTCGCCCGCAAGTTGACTCGTCGGCAACAAGGCCGGGCGGGACCCCACCGACTCAGGCAGAGGGACGAGGACGATGGGATATGCGGGTGCGGATTTCGGGGGGATGCTCAAGGCGATGCGCGAGGCGCGGCGCATCTCGCAGAGCAAGTTGGCCGAGCGGGCGGACTTCGATCACAGCTACGTGAGTCGGCTTGAGAGCGGCGCCAGGATGCCGACGCGGGAAGCCGTCGAGCGCCTCGCCGCCGCGATGACGATGGGTCAGGCCGAGGAGGATGGCCTTCTGGCCGCCGCCGGATTCCTGCCGCGAGACGTGTCGAGTCTGCTTTCCGACGAGCCGGTGTTAGGCGAAGTGCTCGATCTGCTTCAGAACGACGCAGTTCCGGCCGAGTACCGCGACAATATTCGCCAGGTGCTCCGATTGCTGACCGAGCAGGCGCGCTTCGCCGTTCATTCCCAGGCGCATGAGGGGTTCACAGGCGTCGCGGCGTAATGGGCGGGTAGGATTCCTGCAGGGCCGCGGACGAATCCGTCCGCGGCTCTTTCCGTTCTGAGAACTTCTCGCCTTTCCCCGTGCGGTTCTTCCCCGCGGTGCCGAGCCGCGATACGATAGCGGCCCCGCGATGCGTCACGGACGAGTCCAGCCCGGTCGGAGGCAACATTGCCGGAGTTTGCGCACCTTCACCTGCACACGGAGTATTCGCTGCTCGACGGCATGGGCCGCAGCAAGGAGTACGCATCGCGCGCGCTCGAGCTGGGGATCGAGCACGTCGCCGTGACAGACCATGGCGTGATGTACGGAGCCATGGAGTGGTACCGCACGGCCAAGACGGCCGGGATCCACCCCATCGTTGGCGTCGAGGCCTACCTCGCCGAGGGTAGTGCGCGTGCCAAAGAGCGAAAGTCCTACCACCTGCTCATTCTGGCCGAAAACGAAATCGGATATCGCAATCTGCTCAAACTCTCTACATTGGCTCAACTCGAAGGGTATTACTACCGGCCAAGAATGGATCTCGAGATGCTGGCGCAGCATCGAGATGGCCTGATAGTGACGTCGGCCTGTCTCGGTGGGCCGGTCGCCAACAATTATCTTCACGGCCGGCCAGAGCTGGCGCGAGAGTACGCGGGGAAGCTCGCCGAAATCTTTGGCCCCGAACGATTCTTCATTGAACTTCAAGACCACGGAATTGCGGACCAGATTCGGGTCAACGGGGACCTCATCGCCCTTGCCCGGTCGCTCGGCTTGCCCCTGGTGGCGACGAATGACGTCCACTACTGCCGCCAGGAGGACGCGTCAGGCCAGGAACTCCTCGTCTGCATACAGACGAACACGACCTTGGATGATCCCAAGCGCCTCAAATCGGAAAGCGATCAGTTGTATTTGAAGAGTCCGGAGGAGATGGCCCGGCAGTTCAAGGACGTGCCGGAGGCCCTCGCCAACACGATCCGCATTGCCGAAATGTGTAACCTCGATCTCGATTTCCGCGGCTATCACTTGCCTGAATTTCCGGTTCCAGCGGGGCATACACCCGACTCATACCTGGAGTCGCTGTGCCGGGCGGGTGTCGAGCGACGCTACGGTCACGTCTCCGGCGAGGTCGCCGACCGGCTTGCCTATGAGCTCGACGTTATCAAAGGCATGGGATTCGCCAACTATTTCCTGGTCGTATGGGATTTCATCCGTTTCGCTCGCGAACAGGGCATTCTGGTCGGGCCAGGTCGTGGCTCGTCCGCGGGAAGCATCGTGACCTATGCCCTGGAGGTCACCGCACTCGATCCTCTGGAGCACAACCTCATTTTCGAACGGTTCCTCAATCCCTCGCGCATTTCCATGCCAGATATCGACATCGACTTTGCCGACGACCGGCGCAACGAGGTCATCGACTACGTTGTCCAGAAGTACGGCAGCGACCGCGTCGCCCAGATCGTGACCTTTGGCACCTTGGCAGCAAAAGCCGCCGTGCGCGACGTCGGTCGCGCCATGGGCCGGTCATTTGCGGAAACCGATCGGGTCGCCAAGCTCATTCCCGTCGGTCCGGGCGTGACCATCGAAAGCGCACTGACCAAAGCACCCGAGCTGCAAGCGATGTACGACAGCGACGACGACGTGCGGGAATTGATCGATGCCGCGCGGACTGTGGAAGGAGTCTCCCGCCACGCCTCGACACACGCCGCGGGGGTGGTCATCTCCCGCGATCCGCTGGTCGAGCACGTTCCATTGCAGCGCGCCGGGGGGAAGAGCGAGGGGGACATCACCACCCAATACCCGATGGCCCAGCTCGAGGATCTCGGCCTGCTCAAGATGGATTTCCTCGGGCTGCGCACCCTGACCGTGCTGGGCAAGGCGGTGGGGCTTCTGCGCGCGGCCGGTCACGACATATCCCTGGAGACCATCCCTCTCGACGACCAGCGTGCATACGAGTTGCTCCAACGGGGAGAAACAACCGGTGTCTTCCAACTGGAAGGCGGGATGACCTCACGCATGACCGTCGACGTCGCCCCGGCGCGGTTCGGTGATCTGGTGGCCCTGATGGCGCTGATCCGGCCCGGGCCCATGGCGATGGCCCCAGAGTACATATCCCGGAAGCACGGACGAACCGAGATCGAATACATCCACCCGGACGTCGAACCGATCCTCAGCGAAACCTACGGCGTGGCGCTTTACCAGGAACAGGTCATGCGGATCGCCAACGTACTGGCCGGGTTCTCGATGGCCGAAGGCGATGGCTTGCGCAAGGCCATGGGCAAGAAGCTCCCCGCGGAAATGGCCAAATACCGCGATCGGTTCGTATCCGGATGCGAGGAGCGGGGGATCAGTAAACGCCTGGGTACCGATATCTTCGCGATGATCGAGCGCTTTGCCGGGTATGGGTTCCCCAAAGCGCACAGCGCGGCGTATGCCGTCATCGCCGCCCAGACCGCCTATCTGAAAGCGAACCACCCGGTCGAGTTCATGGCCGCGCTTCTGTCATCGGAACTTGGCAATACCGATCGCATCATTGCCTTGCTGGCGGAATGCCGGCGGGCTGGCATCGAAGTCTTTCCGCCCAGCATCAACGCCAGCGATGTCGAGTTCGGAGTCGAGCGGCGCGATGATAGCTCGGCGGCCGTTCGCTTCGGGCTCGCCGCGGTCAAGAATGTCGGCGAGGCAGCCGTTCGCATGATCGTGGAACGCCGCTCCGCCGTGCCGGATCAGCGATTCACCAGCCTCGGATCGCTATGCGACGCACTCGACTGGTCGGCTGTCAACCGGCGTGCCATCGAGTCACTGGCAAAGGCGGGCGCGCTGGATGAACTTGGCGACCGCGGCAGAATCGTCAACAGTCTGGAAGCCGCAATTGGCGCGGCGCAGAAACGGCAGCGAGCGTCGGCGCGCGGCCAAATGGATCTGTTCGGTGCGGAAGCCTCAAGTCAGTCGCTCGCCGATCCGCCGCTATCGCCGTCGACGGCGACTCCGCGGCAATTACTCGACTGGGAGAAGGAGCTGCTGGGGACATACATGAGCGATCACCCACTGACAGACGTATTGCGCAACGCGTTGGCGTCCCCCGGCGATCAGCCAGTGTGTGAGGCGGGCCAACTCGAATCCCGGACCGTCGGAGCCAACGTCCGGCTCCTCGCTATGGTCGCCAGTGTTCGCCGCATCGTCACCAAGACGAACCGGACGATGGCCGTCGCGGTCTTCGAGGATCTTTCCGGTCGCGTCGACGTGGTGTTGTTCCCTGAAACCTTCGAGCGCTGCGGGGAGGCTGTCACAGAGGGCGCGATTCTCGACGTCCGCGGCAGGGTCGACCGCCGCGGCGAGCAACTTCAGATCATCTGCGAATCGATCGCCACGGATCTTCCGGCCGCCCGCGTGGAGGTCGATGAGCCCGACACGGTCGTGATCCGGTTTGGGGCCGGCAACGACCAGTGGGCGGAAATTCGCTGCATGCAGGAAGTGGATCAGATATTGCAGCGGCACGATGGTGAGAGCCCAGTGATCGTTGAAGTCCCGGTGGTGGGGGAAGTCACGCGGCGCCTGAGAAGCCGAAATCGGCGGGTGGCCTGGTCCGAACAGCTTGAGATTGAACTTCGCTCCGTGCGCGGCGTTCTTGCCACCTGCGTGGTGACGCCGGAAGTGACGCGACTGGCGTCATGACACGCGGTGGGCTATTCGGGCCTCTTCCGTGAGGCGAGCCACTCCAGCACCTGCGACTTCGTCCAGCAGTTCAGAATCTGGGCGGGTGTGAGCCATGCCTTGCGCGCCATGGCAATTCCGTACTCCAGTAAGTCCAGGCCGGCTGTGCTGTGCGCGTCGCAGTTGATGGTGAACAGGCAGCCGGCCGCGCTCGCCTGCCGCGCCAGATGCGGATCGAGGTCGAGCCTGGCCGGATCGGCGTTGATCTCCAGCGCGGTGCCGGTCTCGGCCGCAACGGGGAAGACGCGATCCCAGTCGAAATCACCACCCTGCCGCCGCTCGATCAGCCGCCCCGACGGGTGGGCAATGATGTCGACGTTCGGATCCTGAAGCACGCGGACCAGGCGGTCGGTTATCTCCGCGCGTGGTTGCCGCAAACCCGAATGGAGGGAGGCGACGACGACATCGAGCCCGGCCAGCGTGCGCTCGTCGAAATCGAGCGACCCGTCCCGGTGCACTTCCACCTCGGCGCCAGCCAACAACGTCACTCCATCGACCTCCCCGATCGACGCCAGTTCGCGCCGTTGCTCGGCGAGCCGCGCGGCATCGAGCCCCCCGGCAACACCAAGACCGTGGCTATGGTCAGTGATGGCAAAGAAGGTGAAGCCGCGTTCAGACGCCGCCAGGGCCATCTCGCGGATGGATGCGCCACCATCGCTCCAGGTCGTGTGGGCGTGAAATTGCCCATTGATCTCGGCCGCGGTGACAAGATCAGGGATCAGCCGCCAATTGTCAAACTCGCGGTCACCGTCCCGCAACTCGGGGGGAATCCACGGGAGTCCGTGGAGCGCGTAGATCTCTTCCTCGCTGCTGGCTGACTCCGGAATGTCCCCGAGCCGTTCCAGATGGCGCGCATTGCCGGTGGCCCGCAGTAGGGTCGAACCCCACGATTGGCGATCAGTGAAGAAAACGTCGGCCTCCAGCCCTCCGGCCAGAACGAGTCTCAGCGCATTGTCCGAAATTGGTTGGGACGAGGCAACGATCGGCAATGCGCTGGCGGCCACCATCGCGGCTGCCGGGTCGGACGTCGCGACGACGAAATCGAGATCGCCGACCGTCACGTCCCAGCGGCGCGCGCTTCCAGCCAGACTGATGGCATCGTCGGGTCTCGCGCTGGCATATGCTGCCGCAAAGGCCCGGGCGATCGGCAGTGCGACGCCGAGTGGGGTGCGCCCCGTGCGAAGCTGAAGCGCCTCGAGCCCGGAGCGGACTGTGGCTTCCAGCCGTTTCCCGAACCCCTTGGTCTCCTGAATTCGCCCCGAAACCACTTCGGCTTCGAGCGACTCGATACTGTCAACTCCAAGCTCCCGGTACAGGCGCTGGGCGGTCTTGGCCCCGATGCCCGGAACGGCCAGCAGCGCGGCGAGCGATTCCGGGAACTGCGTCGTGAGTTCCGTGTGTGCGGCGAAGGTGCCAGTTGTAAGGATCTCCTCGATGACCCCGGCAATGCCAGCGCCGATTCCGGGGATTTCGCGAAGCCGCCCCTCCTGGGCCACCGTGGCAACGCCCTCGGGGAGCAGGCGAATCGACTCGGCGGCGCGGGCAAACGCTCGAGATCGGAACGGACTTTCTCCGGCGACCTCGAGCAAATTACCATGCCGCTCCAGCAGTTCGGCGACCGTGGAGTTTGAAACCGAGTCGTTCACGCCACGCCGACGGCTTCTCGTGGCGGCATCGAAATCCGCCGGGTTCGTCTCGCGATCAGGCGAACGACTGCCGCGGGATCTTCGGCCAGGACGAGCATGACGTCGTCCGATCGCAGCATGCCGACCGCCTGCTGAATAGCGGATCGTTCGTCCGCCGCCTGCAAGAAGATCGGTGGCACATCGTTGATCGCCGCGCCTTGCCGGATCCAGCCCATGCGCTCCTCGCTCCACTCCCCGTGCACGACGAGCACTCCACCGCCCCGCCCCAGCAACCGGCCAACCTCCAGGAGATCATAGGTCGGCACGTCGATCATCGGTCCAGCCAGGCGAATTTGGCGACCGGCGCCGAGGCTTGCGGCGGCACGAAGGGTCGCCCGCAAAAACCACGAGGAAACGGGCCGATCGACGACGATGGTGGACGAGCCGTAGGCAAATACGTTGAACGAGCCTGGCATTGTTTCCGGGCGTGCCTCGTGCGCCACCAGCCCGGCTGCGATGAGGGTATCGGGGAGACTGCAGCTCCGCCCGATCGCGGTGGCGGTTAAGGCCGTCTGCACCGCGAAGGGGATCGACCCGCCCCGAGTCCAGCGAAGCCAGCGCAAATCGACCAGAGGCCGGGTCGATCCGTCCTCGTGAGTGACAATCGAGGAGCCGGCAATCCAGCAGGCGTCGCCGCCTCGTTGCAGATGCCGGCGCAGCACAGGCGTTTCCGGGCTGATTCCAAAAAGGTAGCGCTGGCCAAATTCTGATGTGACCTCGTCGGCAACGGCGAAATCGTCCGCGTTGAGTACCAGGCGGCGAATCGGCGCCACACCGGTCCTGATCCGTTCCAGCGCCCGGCGCGCCTGCATCGTTTCCGGCGTCACCAGGCACGCTTCGCTATTGGCGCAGAGGTTCGCTACGGCGAAGATCGGCAGCGGATTTCCGTTTGCGCCAAATGTCTGAACAGTCGCCCAATCGACCTCCTGCAACGCCAGGTCGAGTCCACCTGCGCCAAGGCTCGTGAGCACGCGTGCCCACGGACCAAGCTCGCCACTCTGGTTCTGGCCGTCGATTTCGACCCCGCGGTCGGTCCACGAAGCAAAGCGGTATCCGCCCGAGCGCAATATCGATTCGACGGCGCGCAGCACGCTGGTCTTGCCACGCGACCCGGCTACGGCGATGACCGGATCGATTCGCTCGCGATCGAGCCTGGCGCGCCAGTCTTCGAATCCTTGCGGTCGCGGGGACAGCGCGGGGTGGTGCCGTATCGAGTTCGGCGGTCATCGCTTGGCCTTGAGCGCTGCGTCGTGGGCCGCAAAGGCGGCGGGGAGCGTGGGAATGATGCGGGCCATGGCTTCAGCGCGATGGCTCATCGTGTTCTTCTCCTCATCGAGAAGTTCGGCGAGCGTTCGCCCGTCCGGGAGCAAGAACACAGAGTCGTAGCCGAACCCTCTGGTCCCGCGCTCCCGGTCAAAGATAGTCCCTCGCAGCTCGCCTTCGCTGGTCCAAACGTGCCCATCCGGGGACGCGATGGTGACGGCGCTCACAAACCTCGCGCCCCGTTCGGACTGCGGCAGGTCACGGAGCTGGGCCAGCAACACCTGGCGATTGCGGGCATCGTCCGGCGGCTCTCCCGCGTAGCGCGCCGATCGCACCCCCGGTTTTCCGCCCAGTACGTCCACTTCGAGTCCCGAGTCATCCGCGAGCGAAAGCAACCCCGACGCTCTGGCGGCAAACATCGCCTTCTGCTCGGCGATTTCCCGAAATGTCAAACCAGTTTCGCTCGGCAGTGTAATCCCCGCCTCAGTCAAACTGACGACAGCGACATCGTCCGGAATCATCGCCCGCATCTCCCGGAGTTTGCCCGGGTTCGACGTGGCAATGAGCAACGTGCGCGAAGATGCGTCCGGCATCACCTGATCCGCACGACGAACGCCGGTTCAAAATCTGAAGAGCGATTCAGCATTGCGCGTGGTTGTCCAACACAGTTCCTCCGGACTCATGTGCCAGAGCGGGGCAAGGATGTCTGCAATCAACGGGAGATTGGCAGGTGAGTTGCGGCGGTCTTTGCTCCTCGGCGGCGATAGATACGGCGCATCCGTTTCCAGCAGCAGTCGGTCCTCCGCCACCTCCTTGAGCAATTCGCGAAGCGGTTCGGACGACGGTTTGCAGGCCAGACCACCGATGCCGATGGAAGCACCGGCGCTCGATCGCCCAGTCCGTTAGCCGACGATTTCCGTCAAACGAATGAAGCACGATTGGTGCCAGACCGGGCCAGCGCTCGAGCTCAGTCATGAGCACGTCTCCAGCGTTCCGCTGGTGAATGACGACGGGCAATCCGAAGTCTTCGGCGATCGCAAGTTGGGCACGGAACGCGTGCTCTTGCTCGGCCTGGGTCGGCGTCGATCGGAAGAAATCGAATCCTATTTCTCCCACCGCGAGCGGCCGGAGAGATGCAATCGTTTCACGAAGGTTGCGCTCGAGCTCCTCATTGAACGCTGCCGCTTCCTGCGGATGCAGCCCGAGAACTATATCGACGTCCGGATGTGCCTGGCGAAGCGCTCGAGAGCTCTCCCAACGCTCCGGTTTGTAGCCAATATTGACGAAGCGGCGCACACCCACGGCGCGGGCGGAGTCCAGCACGTAACCGAGATCGGCGTCGAACGCCGGTTCGTCGAGGTGAACATGCGTGTCGATGATCGGGGGACGGATGCCAGCGGCGGTCACTTCACCGTCACGCTCTTGGCCAGATTGCGTGGCCGGTCCGGATCGTGGCCGCGGGCCAGTGCCGCGCATAGCCGAGGAGTTGGCCGGGCACCGCCTCGACGATCGCACTGGCCAGCTCCGAGCATCGGGCACGGGGATGAACTCGTCAAAAACGTCATCGGCGTTGCGCCCGACGCCGATGATGTAGCCCGCCGCGGCTCCGCAGCTCGGAGGCGCCGGAGAGCATGTCCGTCCGCGTCTCGTCGTCGGCGCGAAGACCAGACACGGCGTGCCCGGCTCGATCAGCGCGATGACGCCGTGCTTGAGCTCCCCGGCGGCAAACCCTTCGGCGTGGATGTAGCTGACTTCCTTGATCTTCAGCGCCGCTTCCAGTGCGGACGGGTAATGCACGCCGCGGCCGATGACGAAAGAGATGATCTCGCCCAGCGAGTTTCGACCCGATGTCTGAAGCGGGCGGTGTCTCGTCGCGAGCATGGATTCGATCGCATCAGCCGCTCTCGCGGCGCTGCAGACCGCTGCCTCGCCCGCAGATCGCTCGCCGGCGAGGTCGTAGGCAGCCAGCAGCAGCGCGGCGAGCATCGCGGTGTACGACTTGGTCGCCAGGACGCATTGTTCGACACCGGCGCGGAGATGCACGCGCGCGTCGACCATCCGATCCAGGGAGGAATTCGGGCGTGTTGACGATGGCCGCGAGTCGCGCGAGCCGCGTCGCCGCGCCTCCGCATCGCCTCCAGCACGTCGATCGTCTCGCCACTCTGCGAAATGGCGATGACGAGCGTGCCTCGCATCGAGCGACCCGGCGCGGTAGCGAAACTCGGAGGCCGGGACGACGTCGACATCGCGCCCGCACATCTCGCTAAACATGTAGGCACCCGCCAGCGCCGCGTTGCCGGCCGTGCCACAGCCGACCAGAACGACACGCTTGGCTGTCGCGGATCATCGGCAGCGGCCAGCGCGTCGATCTCCCCGCCGCTTCGGTAACGAGTCGGCGCAAGTCTGCCGGCTGCTCGGAGACCTCCTTGATCAGGAAGTCGGGGATGTCGACCCCGAGTGTCATGTCTTCGACGTCGTCCGCGTCCGACGGTGACCGGGAAATCGGCTGCAGCGATGCGCTCGATCGAGGATGTGCAACAGACTCCGCGTCGAGGACGGCGAGTTGATCGTCCTCGAGGTAGATCAAGCGATCGGCGTGACCCTGCAAGGCGAAAGCGTCGGACGCGACCGTCGAACCCTGCGCGCCCCTGCCCGACGACCAGTGGCGAAGTACGCTTGACGGCGACGATCTGCTCCGTGAGCGCGGTCCATGACGACGATGGCGTTGTAGCCATCCAGACGCGCGAAATACCTGTGGCCACGGCTTCGGACAGCGTAGCCCGCTGCGCGAGCTCCTCCTCCACCAGATGAGCGACGACCTCGCTATCGGTTTCCGAGGCGAAACGTGATGTCCGCGCTGCCAGCGAGCTCGTCGCTTGAGCTCGACGTGGTTCTCGATGATCCCGTTGTGGACGACCGCGAGGCGCCGCGTGCAATCGATGTGGGGATGGGCGTTCTGCCGAGTCACGCCGCCGTGGGTTGCCCAGCGGGTGTGGCCCATGCCGATGGCCGCTGTCGGGAAAGTCACGGCACGATGGCCGTTGATGCGGCCAACCTGCTTTTCGACGACCAGACCCGTCGGTCGTCGCGAGGGCCAGGCCCCACGAGTCGTAGCCGCGGTACTCGAGCGTCTTGAGCGCCGCGACGATCGTCTCGCCGACGTCCGGCTCTGGCCAACGTAGCCGAAAACGCCGCACATCGGTTCCCTCGCTCGCCGGCATGCCGGCGCGATGCATACGCAGAGCAGCGCCGCGATAACGCGACGGCACCTCGTCGACTCTTCCGATTGGCGTGGGAAACCCGGAACCGGGTTGATCTGAGTTTGCACGTTGATCGGGTTTGTCGGTGAGTCGCCCCACCGGTTTGTACCGACCATGACGACCGTGCCAGCCGGGGAGCCATCCGCCGAGTCTTTCGATCGGCTCCCGCCTCGTCAACTCGCGCTCCACCGCGAGTCCTGGCGCTTTCAAAGCGAATGAACCGCTACGGTCGGTCCAAGCCAGTTTCCCTCGCGTCCAGTGTACCGCCGCACCGCGCGGCGTGGCAATCGGTTCCTATACTCGATTGGGAGACCGCGCGCGAGACGGCAAGTCGAGACGACAGCAAGCGGCGAAAAGGAGCCGCGTTGATCGAGCGGTACACGCGACCGGAAATGGGCGCGATCTGGAGCGAACGGCGCAAGATCGACGCCTGGCTCGCGGTGGAGAAAGCCGTCTGCGAAGGCTGGAACCGGCGCGGGACGCATCCCTGACTCGCGCCATGCCGGCCATTCGCGGCGCCACATGCGATCTCGAGCGGATGCAGGAGATCGAGCGCGAAGTCGACCACGACGTGATCGCCTTCTTGAAGGCGACCGGCGAGACGATCGGCCCCGACGCGCGCTTCGTCCATATTGGGCTGACGAGCTCGGACGTGGTCGACACGGGACTCGCGCTTCAGGCCACCGCCGCCGCCGATCTCCTCGACGCGGACTGGCCGAGCTGATCGAGGTCGTCGGGCCGGCAAGCCGATCGCGCTACCGCGACACGCTGACGATCGGGCGCACCCACGGCATGCACGCCGAGCCGACGACCTTCGGACTCAAATTCGCGGTCTGGTTCGACGAGTTGCGCCGGCAGCGGCGGCGACTGGCGCTGGCGCGAGAGGACATTGCCGTCGGCAAGATCTCTGGCGCCGTCGGCACGCACGCCCATGTGCCGCCGGATCTCGAAGAGGAGGTCTGCCACCGAGCTCGGACTGGGAGTGGCCGCGGCCTCGACCCAGATCGTGCAGCGGGACCGCCACGCCTTCTTGCTCGCCGTCATCGCCGGGATCGGCGGAACGCTGGAGAAAATGGCGACCGAAATCCGCCATCTGCAGCGAACGGAAGTCGGCGAAGCCGAGGAGCCGTTCGATCCCGGCAATCAGGGCTCGTCCGCCATGCCGCACAAGCGCAACCCCCACGCCTCGGAGCGCATCAGCGGCCTGGCGAGATTGCTTGCGAGGGTACGCGCTGACGGCGGCGGAGAACACGGCTCTCTGGCACGAGCGGGACATCAGCCACAGCTCGACCGAGCGCGTCATCCTGCCGGACGCCTGCATCGTGCTCGATTTCATGCTGCACGAAATGACCGACATCCTTGGCCGGCTCGCCGTGTATCCCGACCGCATGCTCGCCAATCTGGATGCCACGAGGGGCCTGATCTACTCACAGCCGGTCCTGCTGGCGCTGGTCGACGCGGGGATGGATCGGCACGAGGCGTACAAGATCGTCCAGGCGCACGCCCACCGCGCCCTCAACGGTGGACCGACTCTGCTCGACGCACTCTCTGCCGATCCGGCCGTGGCGGCGAATGGTCGAAAGGGAGACTTTGGAACGGCTCTTCGATCCCGAGCAGCCAATTGCAGCACGTCGACGCGATCTTTGCACGGCTCGGGCTTGTCGGCGACAGTGAAAGTGGCAGTGAGGCCAGCCCAACGTCGGCGACCCGCGTCTGACACGACATATCCCATAAGCTACATATCAAGACCACCGACATTGACGCCCTCTACACCCCATTCCTAAAATCGCTTCCGATTCAGCATGCAGCCGGCTCAGTTCAGTATCGAAGGGACCACGGTGACAAGCGGCACGGAGAGCACGCGCGGCGCGACTGCTGAATGAAACCGCGCTGCGGCATCGGCATGAGCAGCTCGGGGCACGGATGGTTCCCTTTGCCGGTTGGCTGCATGCCGGTGCAGTACTCGGGCATCCTCGACGAGCATCGTGCGGTGCGCACCGCGGCCGGGCTTGTTCGATCTCGGGCACATGGGCCAGGTTCGGGTCGACGGACCGGACGCGCTGCGCTTCCTGCAGCGCGTCACCACGAACGATGTGTCGCGGCTCGAACCGGGCGACGCCCAGTATTCCCTGCTGCCGAACGAGCGCGGCGGAGTCATCGACGACATCATCGTCTACCGCTGGCCGGACGAGACCGGGTACTTCGTCGTCATCAACGCCGCGAACCACGACAAGGACGTCGCCTGGCTCCATGAGCAACGCGCCAGCCGGCCCGATCTCGACGTCACTGTCGACGATGTTTCGACCGACCTGGGGATGATCGCCATCCAGGGGCCGCAGGCGGAACACATCGTGCTGGCTTGACACGCGGTCGATCTGGGCGCGATCGAGGCATTTCAGTGGCGGCGCGGCGACGTCGCCGGCATCCCGGTCATGATCGCGCGCACCGGGTACACCGGCGAAGACGGCTTCGAGTTCTACGTGCCGCAGGACCGAACCGCCGACCTCTGGGACGCGCTGATGCATGCGGGCCGGGCATCTGGTCTCGTCCCGGTCGGCCTCGGCGCCCGCGACACCCTGCGCCTGGAAGCGCGCATGCCCCTGTATGGCAATGAACTGGCCGACGACATCAGCCCACTCGAAGCGGGTCTCGGCTGGGCCGTCAAGCTGGACAAGGGCGCCTTTGTCGGAAGCGAGTCCATCGGCGGCCATGAAGGAGACGGGACCGCCGCGCCGCACCGTCGGCTTCCGGCTGACTGGAGCGCGCCGGCTCCGCCCGGCATGGCTACCCGGTTCAGGTGGACGGCGAGGACGTCGGCGTGGTCACCAGCGGCGCCCACTCGCCGACGCTCGGCGCCGAGATCGGGCTAGCCCTGGTCGACGCCGCCGCGGCAGGCGTCGGGCAGCCGCTCCAGATCATCATCCGCGGCCGCCCCGTGCAGGCGCGAGCAGATCAAACTTCCGTTTTATCGACGCGCCCGCGACTGATGTCGCGGATCGCATTCCAGAGGAGAGCGCAGAACCCATGGCATCGCCAGCTGACCGCAAGTACACCAAAACGCACGAATGGGTTTCGCTCGATGGCGACATGGCAACCATCGGCATCACCGATTTCGCCCAATCCGAACTCGGCGATATCACCTACCTCGAACTGCCCGAAATCGGGGACGCCATCGCGCTCGACCAGGCGTTCGGCATCGTGGAATCGGTCAAAGCCGCGAACGACATTTTCTCCCCGATCGACGGCGAAGTGATCGAGCGCAACGAACAGGCGCTCGACTGCGCCCGGAGTCGATCAATCTCATCGCCCTTTGACCAGGCGTGGCTGGTCCGCGTGCGAGTGGGCGATGCCAGCGCAACTCGACGCCTGATGGACGCCGAGGCCTACGACGATTTCGCGCAGGCGGCCGCCCACTGAACGACCGATGTCCGAACTCGTCTCACGGCAAGCTAGACCGATCCCGCTGGAAAGAGACACATGACGTTCAATCCCCACACCGTCGGCAGACCGCGCCGAGATGCTTGACGCTACGCGGCGCCGCGGCCATCGACGAGTTTTTCGCCCCGGTGCCCGAGTGCGATCCGCTTTCCCGACGCTCGATCTCGCCGCCAGCGCTGACCGAAATGGAAGCGGCCGACCAGCTGCAGCCGGCTCGCGGCACGCAACCTGGCCGTCGCGCGGCGATGCGCGTCTTCCTCGGGGCGGGATCGTATCGGCACTTCGTGCCGGCCACGGTCGGCCAGGTGCTGGCCCGCGGCGAGTTCTACACGGCGTACACCCCGTATCAGCCGGAAGTCGCCCAGGGCACGCTGCAGGTCATCTACGAGTTCCAGAGCCTCGTCGCGGCGCTGACCGGCATGGATGTCGCCAACGCGTCGATGTACGACGGCGCGACCGCGCTGGCCGAGGGCGCACTGATGTCCGTTCTCCAGACCGAAGAGGCAAACGCCGCATCGTCGTGTCCCAACCGTCCACCCGGCCTACCGCGGGGTGCTGCGAACCTACCTGAGCGGGCTCGACGTCGATCTGCAGGAGCTGCCGCTGCCGGTCGCCGGATTCGTCACGACAGCCGGCGACCTCGAGCCGCTACCTGGGCGACGATCTTGCCTGCGTCGTCGTGCAGTACCCGAACTTCTTCGGCGGGATCGAGGATCTGGCGCAGATTGCCGAACTGGTCCACGCGCGCGGCGCGGCGCTGGTCGTCAGCACCGTATCCGGTCGCGCTGGGGCTGCTGCAGCCACCGGGCGAGCTTGGCGCCGACATCGTCGCGGCCGAGGGGCAGTCGCTGGGCGATCGCCCAGAGCTACGGCGGGCCCTACGTCGGCCTGCTGGCGGCCCGGCAGTCGTTCGTGCGGCAGATGCCGGGACGGCTGGCCGGGATCGACCACCGACAGCGAGGGCAAGCGCGGCTTCGTCCTGACGCTGCAAACGCGCGAGCAGCACATCCGGCGCGAAAAGGCCACGTCGAACATCTGCACCAATCAGGGGCTGATGGCCACCGCCGCCACGGTCTACATGGCGACGCTTGGTCCAGCAGGGTTCCGCGAGGTCGCGCAACCGCGGCTACCAGAACGCGCACTACCTGGCCGATCTGATCGCCGAGGTTCCCGGGTACCGGGTCGCGCTGGACGGGCCTTTCTTCCACGAGTTCGTCGTCAAGACCCCAGTCCCGGCGAACGAGGTGCTTGGCCGCCTGCTGGAGCAGGGCATCCTCGGCGGTCTCGATCTGGGCACGGTCGAATCCGCCCTCGACCACCATCTGCTCGTCTGCGCCACGGAAACCAACACGCGGGCCGGCATCGAGCGCATGGTCGCCGCGCTGCCGCGAGTGATCGTAAGGGCCGAAGCGGCAGAGGCTCGACGGTCAGACGAAACGCGCGAATCGCTGGTATACTCGCATCGCTGGCAAGCGCCCCAGCCTTCGGGCGAAGTGCGCGGGAGGAACGCGGCGTTGTGTGCGCCGCGCTTGGTGTGTGTTCTTCACGGAGCGCTCGTGGCAAAACCCATCGTGGCCATCGTCGGCCGGCCGAATGTTGGCAAATCGACCCTGTTCAATCGCCTGATCGGAGAGCGGCGGGCCATCGTGGAGGACGAGCCGGGCACGACGCGCGACCGCGTCTATGGCACGACCGACTGGGGCGGGGTCGAGTTCACCATCATCGACACCGGCGGTCTCCAGGACGACCGCGAAGTGGAGGCCGATTCGACGGCCCAGATCGCCGCGGCAACCCGCAACCAAGCGCACGTGGCCATCGGCGAAGCCGACGTCATCGTCTTCATGGTCGATGTCCGCAGCGGCTTGAACGCCGGCGACCACGAAGTGGCCGATCTCCTCCGCCGCGCCGACAAACCAACCATCCTGGTGGCCAACAAGGCCGACAGCACCGCGCGCCGCGATGCGGTCTACGAGTTCTATGAGCTCGGACTCGGCGATCCGATCGCGATCTCGTCGTACCACGGCTCCGGGACCGGCGATCTCCTCGACCGCATCGTCGAGGCATTGCCCGAGGCCGAAGAAGAAGAGGAGCCGGAAGGACCGGCCATCGCCATCGTCGGCAGGCCGAACGTTGGCAAGAGCCGGTTGCTGAACGCGCTGCTCGGGCAGGAACGCTCGATCGTCAGTGATGTCCCCGGCACCACCCGCGACAGCCACGACACCACCCTGGTCTGGGCGGGACAGCCCGTGACGCTGATCGATACCGCCGGGATTCGGCGCCGGGGGCGGGTCGACCGGGGGATCGAACAGTACAGCGTACTGCGCTCGATGCGCGCCATCGACCGGGCCGACGTCGTGCTGCTGGTCATCGACGCGACGGAGGGGTTCACCGCCCAGGATCTGCACATCGCCGGGTACATCGCGGAGCAGAAAAAGGGCGTCGTCGTCGTCGTCAACAAGTGGGACCTGATCGAGAAAGACACGTCCACCATGGACGAGTACCGGCAGCAGGCCCGCGAGGCGCTCGATTTCATGCCCTATGCGCCCCTCGTCTTCGTGTCGGCCAAGTTCGGCCAGCGGGTGCAGCAGGTGATCGACACCGCACTGGCCGTGGTCGCGGAACGGCACAAGCGGGTGCCGACCGCGGCACTGAACAAGATGCTCAAAGAGGCTGTCGCCGGCCACCCGCCCCCGAGCAAACCCGGCAAGTGGCTCAAATTCTTCTACGCCACGCAGGCCGACGTCTCGCCGCCGACCTTCATCATCTTCGTGAACGACCCGTCGCAGATTCATTTCTCGTACCGTCGCTACCTCGAGAACAAGCTGCGCGAAGCGTTCGGATTCACCGGCACGGCGATCCGCATGAGTTTCCGCGGCCGGGACGAAGGCCGGTAGCATGCCTGGCCCCCTGGCCGGGATCGTCCTCGTCGTCGCATCGTTCGTCCTTGGCGCCATTCCCTGGGGATTCCTGGCGGGCAAAGCCGCCGGGGGAGTCGATCTGCGCTCCATCGGCAGTGGCGGTACCGGCGCCACCAACGTCCTGCGCACGCTCGGACCGCGGGCATCAGCGGCGGTGTTCGTCCTCGATTTCGCCAAGGGCGTGATTCCGGTCGTGATTGCGAAGTCGTTCGATTTCGCCCCGGCGTGGATTGGTGCTGCCGCCGTGGCCGCCGTCGCGGGCCACTGCTGGTCTCCGTTTATCGGCTTCAAGGGCGGCAAGGGGGTCGCCACCGGCGCCGGAGCAGCCATCGCCCTCTTTCCCCCGGTACTCGTTGTCTTACCGGTCATGGCCGCAATTGTCTGGGCGACCAGATACGTCTCGCTCGGATCGCTGGTCGCCGCCGGCTTGGCGTCGCTTCTCGCCGTGGGGTTTGCCCTGACCAGTCGCCTCGACGCCGCCTCGGCCATCGCCATCGTAGCGATGGCCGCGATCATCTACGGCCGGCACGACGGCAACATTCGCCGACTCATGAGCGGCACCGAACGGCGGTTAGGTGAGACGGTTTCCGTTGGGTAGCGTCACACATCTGACCACTTGACCCATTCACCCCACCCACCGCCCGAACGTGCCAAAGCCGTGTCATTCTGAAGGTGAAGCCGAAGGATCTCGTCCTCTGCACCCATGCTGGCGATGAGCCGCGATGCCTCACTCCGCTCACCATCGCACGAAGTTCACGCGCCGCTCTAAGTGGGTGGCCGTGAGTTCTTCGAGGGTGTAAGCTGCGGGGCCTCGCGAAGGAGGCCGGCCGATGCCCGTGACGCCGTCGGAGTCGCAACGGTTTGAGCTGGAGGCCGCCGCGGCGGCGGAGAAGGGGGTGCGGGGCTGGAAACGCTACCGGGCGGTGCTGCTGCGGGCCGAGGGGATGACGGTCGCGGCGGTCGCCGCCGCGCTGCGGTGCAGCGAGGCCAGCGTCTACGGCTGGACGGCGCGCTGGCGCCGCGCCGGGGTGGCCGGGGGGCGCGAAGGCGACCACGGCGGCGGGAAGGCCAAGCTGGGCACGGCCGGGGAGGCGGCGTTGGCCGGGCTGCTGGAGCAGGATCCCCAGGCCCGCGGCCACCAGGCCACCGGCTGGACGGTGCCGCTGGTGCGCGGGGAGTTGGCCCGGGCTGGCTACGCAGTCGGGGAGCGGACCATCCGCCGGGCGCTGTCCCGGCTGGGGTACCGCTGGCAACGGCCGCAATACGTGCTGGGCCGCCCCGACCCCGACTACGCCGAAAAAAGGGGGCCGTGATCGCCCAGGCCGCGGCCGTGCTGGCGGCGGGCGGCGAGGTCTGGGTGGCCGACGAGACGGCGCTGCGCGAGTTCCCGCCGCTGCGGGCGGGCTGGAGCAAGCGGGGGGAGCCGGCGCGCGTCGTCATCAGCGGGCGCAACAAGCGCCGCACCATCCTGGGGGCGCTGAACGCCACCACGGGGGAACTGGTGCGCACCGTGCGCGAACGCTGCCGCACCGACGACGTGGTGGCGGGCGTGGAGGCGCTGGGGGCGGTGCGGCCGGCGGTGCCCAAGCTGCTGATCTGGGACAACGCCCCGCCGCACATGCCCCACCGCGTGCGGGACGCCGCCCGGGGCGCCGGCATCGCCGTCGCCTTCCTGCCCTTCCGCTCCCCGGAGCTCATGCCCCTGGAGGACCTGTGGCGTGGCCTGAAACAGACCGTCGCCGCCAACCGCTGCGACGACTCACTCGAGGCACTCGTCGAGCGCGCCCTGGCCTGGCTCGACGACATGAGCGACGCCGAACGCCACCGCCGCTGCGGCCTCCAAACCTCGAAATTCGCCTGGCTACCTACTTAGCCGTATCCTTCAGGGTGGCGTTTCCGCCAATCCCAGGCAGAACCGATCATCTCCTCAAGCGTCGATCGCTTCGGGTCCCATCCAAGGAGACTCCGGGCCCGCCCGGCATCCGCGACCAACTTGGCCGGATCGCCCGCCCGGCGCGGCGCGTCTGTCACCGGGACCACCATCCCCGTGATCCGTTCGACCGCCTCCAGTACCTCCCGCACGGATGCTCCGTCCCGTGTGCCAAGGTTGACGGCCCCCACGGAGACTTTTCTATCGCACAGACAGTCGAGCGCCAGCAGGTGGGCATCGATGAGGTCCGCCACGTGAACGTAGTCGCGGATAGCGGTTCCGTCCGGCGTCGGAAAATCGGAACCGAATAGCGACAGCGGCTCCCGCCTGCCCACGGCCGCATCGAGCGCGCTGGGAATGAGGTGGGTTTCCGGACGATGATCTTCACCGAGTTCGCCAGCGGCGCCAGCGACGTTGAAGTAACGAAGCGCGGCGAACGCGATTCCGTAAGCAGCGGCGTATGACGCGACGGCGCGCTCGGCCGCGAGCTTCGAGGCACCGTAGGGATTGATCGGCGCCAGCGGCGCCTCTTCCACCACTGGACTGATTTCCGGGGATCCGTAAACGGCGGCCGTTGAAGACATGACGATGATCGGCACGCCGACCTCCCGCATGGCCTCGAGCACGTTGAGCGTCCCGCCGACGTTGACCCGCCAGTAGGGGGCAGGGTCGCGCACCGACTCCGGCGCGATGGTCAGGGCCGCGAAGTGCAGCACGGCGGCCGGCCGATGCTCTCGAAATACATCCAGAACACTTGCCGCGTCGCTGATGTCGACGGCAACAACGGGAATTTCCGCCGAAACCGCCCCGCGATGCCCCTGTGACAGGTTGTCGATCACGACAACATCGTCGCCCCGGTCGGCGAGTCGCAGCGTGGCGACGCTTCCGATGTATCCTGCCCCGCCGGTGATGACAACCTTCACGCCCACCCCCAATGAAATCCACCGCTCGTTCGCATTGTAGAATCCAGGCAGCGCTCCCGCGGCCGCCGATCTTCACTCCGGGAGTCATCCCGGCCCAGAAAGGAATCAGCCATGCTCGACCTGTCGACGGCGCTGCAAACCGATCCCGAGGTGGCCGCGTCCATAGGGCGGGAAGAAGCACGGCAGCGGGATGGGGTCGAGTTGATCGCCTCCGAAAACTTCGTCGGCCCCGCCGTGCTGGAAGCGGTCGGCAGCGTGCTCACCAACAAGTACGCCGAAGGGTATCCCGGCAAGCGCTACTACGGCGGTTGCGAGTTCGTGGACGAGGTCGAGCGACTCGCCATCGACCGCGCCAAGCGGCTTTTCGGCGCCGAGCACGCCAACGTGCAGCCGCACTCCGGCTCGAACGCCAACCTCGCCGCGTACCTGGCATTGCTCGAACCAGGCGACCGCATTCTGGGTCTGAGCCTGGCCGAGGGCGGGCACCTGACCCACGGCCACGCCGTCAACTTTTCCGGCAGACTGTTCGAACCGCACTTCTTCGGCGTCGATATCGAGACCGGCCTCATCGACTACGACCACGTTCTCGCCCGCGCGAAAGAGGTGCGCCCGAAGGCGATCATCGCCGGCGCCAGCGCCTACAGCCGGCAGATGGACTACGCGCGGTTCCGCGCCATCGCGGATGACGTGGGGGCGCTGCTTTTCGCCGACATCGCCCATCCTGCCGGGTTGGTCGCCACCGGCCTGCACCCCAGCCCGATTCCGCACGCCCACGTAACCATGACCACCACGCACAAGACACTTCGCGGCCCACGCGGGGGCATGCTGCTCTGTTCCGAGGAGTACGCCAAAGCGATCGACAAATCCGTCTTCCCCGGGTTACAGGGGGGGCCGCTGATGCACGTCATCGCGGGCAAGGCCGTCGCCCTCGGCGAAGCGCTCGCGCCGCAATTCCGGGACTACTCTCAGCGCATCATCGACAACGCGCGCGCCATGGCCTCCGCACTGAGCGATCGGGGACTACCGATCATCTCCGGTGGTACCGACACGCACCTGATGCTGGTCGACGTCGGTTCGCAGGGTCTGAGCGGCAGCAAGGCGGAAAAACTGCTCGACGCCGTGGGCATCACATGCAACAAGAACACCATCCCCGGCGACACCCGTTCCCCGTCACTGGCGAGCGGCATCCGCCTGGGAACACCCGCCGTGACGACCCGCGGATTCGGCCAGGACGAGTGCCGCACCGTGGCCGACTACATTGCCGATATCCTGGAGGCCCCCGACGACGTGCCGCGACGGCAGCGAATTGGCGACGAAGTTCGGGAGATGATGACCCGATTCCCACTGCCGGGTGTGAGTTGACCGAAAACTGAACGCCCCTAGCCCAATCTCTCACCCCGCGCGCGCTGACATGGGCAAAGTCACGGAGACCTGGGCCTCCGAGCTAATCATGTCGGCCGCAGCGCGACAGTAAGCCCCACTCCCATCGCGATAGGAGAGGGGTTGGGGTGAGGGTCGCCTCCTATTGCAACAGAAGCTCAAACCGAAGCTGGTCGCGTTCCGAGGATGAGAGCCGGCGACTGATGAGATGGTAGAGACCGACGATCAATCCGCGGGTGTAGGGGCTGAGGGCGGTGCCGACAATCGTGCCGGCGATGCCGCCGATCACCGTGCCAACGACGAACGGGGCCACAGGCGAGCGCGGAGTTGCATCGGAGTGGGATAGGGCAGGGAGGTTGCTGGATTTGCTCTGCTCCTCGCGACCGAGACGCTTTGTCACCCGCTGCTCCTCCTCATTGGCTGCCGCTGGCCCACCTGGTTCGTCACTGAATGGCCAGGAGGGTAGGGGCCTCCACCCACAGATCCTCCAGCCGATAGAACTCCCGCAGTTCCTCGGAAAAGATATGAACGAGGACGTCGCCGAAGTCAAGGACAATCCAGCCGCTGGCGGGGGCTCCTTCGACCCGCTGCGGGCGGACACCCGCCTCCGCCATGCGCTCCGCGATGGTGCGGTTGATGGCGCGCAGTTGGCGCTCGTTGGCCCCGGCAGTGATGACGAAGTAGTCGGTGAAGGGCGACAACTGGTGAATGTCGAGCACGATGGTGTCCCGCGCCGGCGTGTCGCTGATGATGTCGGCCAGCAGCAACGCACGCTCGCGGCCCTCGCCGAGCGAGGCGTCCGCGGTCGGGGCATGATTGTCCGGCGCGTCACTCGCCACGATCAACTCCGGGGCGGCCGCCGCGGCGATTGCCCATGGGTGGGCCCGGCAGGGATCGAACCTGCGACCCTGGGGTTATGAGCCCCGTGCTCTACCACTGAGCTACGGGCCCGTCCAAACAATCGGGACGCCGCCAGGCGCGCGAGTCCTTCACGGTTTGAGCCGATAGGCGCTCGGCCGCACCGGCGCCCATTGGGCGCCACGCGATCTTGGCGTTTCCAGATCGCATTGTAGCGGAGACTCACGCTCGGAGGCATTCGCGCGAGACAGCAAGGTTGTGGCCCGCGCTGCCCCGAGCAACCCGGGCCAACACGCCCCGCGACCGTTCACCGGGAGATGGAGCGTATCAGGCCTCGACGAGGGGTCTTTCAACCAATGAATCGATCTTTCCCATATCAGCAACGTGGAGCGGGGGACGGGACTCGAACCCGCGACAGCCTGCTTGGAAGGCAGGTACTCTACCAACTGAGTTACCCCCGCAGTGGCGTCAAAAGTGTACCCGGCTACTGAGGGTCGGGACAACCGCGAACGCGGCGAACGCCGTCAAGTCGCCAAACATCGGTCGCCGGATTGGGCAATCGGGCCGACCTGTGAGACACTCTGGTGTACGGACAGCGACAGCGCGAGATTTTCGCGCTGTCGCTTTTGTGTAATCCCGGTAATCCTCACCCAATCAGGGCGAGGATTGCGCCGGGCTAGATCGAACACGATTCGTGCGACGAAGAACGATTCTGAGCGCCCTGATCGGCGGGGTGCTCGCGGGAGTTGGCATGCGAGGCCAACACGCACACGCCCAGGAGTGGATCATCTCCACGATCCACGATGCCGCCGGTAGGCACGGGGTATCCGGCGAATGGCTGCTCAACACCGCCGTCTGCGAGAGCGGACTCGACCCCTGGGCCTACAACCCGATGACCGGCGACAGCGGCATATTCCAGTTCAGACCGGACACCTGGGCCGGTTGGGGCGGCGACCCCAACGCCATCTGGGACGTCTGGAGCCAGGCCGACATGGCCGCCTGGGCCTTCTCCGCCGGCCTGCACACCCACTGGTGCTGCTCGGGAACCTGGCAAGGCGGATACTGCCAGTAACTCAACCTCGGTGTAACTCCTTCCACCATTCCCCGCGATTCATCTCGCGACAACGAGCCCCTCTCCCATCGCAATGGGAGAGGGGTTGGGGTGAGGGTCGTTGGACAGACGGCCATTCGCCTAACCACGCCCCCTTTTTCCATCAATCGCATCCCTGAGGATCGGCTCCAGCAGCCCTCGGTCACGCAGCGTCTTGACCAGCCGATGCCCACCCCGCTCGTGTTCGACGATGCGCACGCCCCCTCGATCGGCGATGCGCCGCGCATGCAGCACGTCCAGCTCGTCGTCGGAGCTGACGTGAACCTGGAACCGGGTCCGGCCCGCCGCGGCGGGAAGAACGTCCAGTAGGTCCAGCGCAATGCTGCGGTCTGCTTCGTTCGCGTGCAGCGTGGCGATCTGCTCCGGCCAACGGGCATCGTTAGCGCGAGCGCGGTTCTCGGCATCGACAAACGTTTGGGGCGAAAATGCGATGACCTCGTCCACCTGGCAGGCGGCGCCGAACAGCAGCGCGGCAAATCCTCCAGCGGACGCACCGGCCATCACGACCCGGTCGACATCCGCGCGCTCGATAACGGTTTCAAGCAGTGCCCTGACCGCCTCCGCCGATTCGCCGACACCGGGGATGCCCAGCTGATACCAGCCCCGGCGCGGGTCGCGCAGGAATGCTTTCTTCACTGGAAAATCCGCGGTAACGCGAAAAAACTCGAACACCGGCATGCTGACGCCGCCGGCGATTCCCCCGAAGAGGATGAGCAGGGCGCGGCTCTCGGTAGCCAGATCGAGCACGACGTGCGTGTCTGGACGCGAGACGAGCGACTCGAAGGAGCCGCTCCGGTGTTCCGTCATGCAGGTCATCTCAGGATTCGCGATGCGGAATCACGCCGCGGAGATCGAGCGCTCGCGGCCATGCGGGGTCGGGGTGAGAGGACTCGAACCTCCGACCTCGGCGTCCCAAACGCCGCGCGCTACCGACTGCGCCACACCCCGGTGTCCGACCATGTAAGTATAGGACGGCGCGGCGAAACGTGGCAAAAGGACGCGGAAAAACTCCGCGCTGCCATCACGGCGCCACACGGCGATAGACGCGCGTCTCGCCCGACCGGAAGGCCTCTTCCCAGCCAGGCCCGGGAAACGACGGATCGGTGACGCCCTCGTAGGGTCCGGCGCTCTCGCATTCGGCTCGCCAGTTCCCGGTCTCGTAGTCGCCGACGAAGAGCCAATCCACGCCGTACCGGTCGGCGAGCGGCCCGGACGGATCGGCGTAGATGTCCGGCCACGTCGGACTGGCGCGCGGGATCGCGGCGATGAGGTCCGGCTGGCCCGCGCGCCATTGCCGCTCGTGGTTGGCCCAGCCGATGACGGTCGGCACCCCGGTGAACGCCGAGACCCGGTTGAACGGGCAGCCGGCCGAAGGGGATGTAGGAGCAACCGGCGGCTTCGAGGACGACGTCGCCCGGTGTCCGCATGCTCCCCGAGCCAGCGGATGGCGGCGACGTCGTCCGGCGCGGTCGCCTCGCCGTAGGCGAGCCCGTCGAGTCCTCGCCACGGCGCGAACCCCTCCGTCCACTGGTACGACGCCACCACCGGATAGACCAGCCCGGCGAGAACGGCCGCCGACGACCGCGGCGGCCAGGGCCATGCGCTGCCAGGCGATGCGGGCGGCCTGCCAGAGGACGGCGACCGACACCGCGGCGCGCGATCGCATACAGCGTCCAGGCCTGGTAGTAGAACTTGAACAGGGTGTTCATGCGGTCGTCGAACGCATCGCGGATGTAGACGATCTCGACGCCGATCGAGAGCGCCCAGGCGAAGACCAGGAGGACCAGCGCGAACGCGCGTCGGCGTCGTGCAGCTGAGATCCTCCTGAGGAGCATCAACGCCAGCGCGAGCGGAATCCCGCAAAGGGAATGACCGGCGCCGACAGAATCACCCCCGGCACGATGGTGGCCACCCCGACGATGGCCAGCGCCCCCGGTTCGATCCGTTCGCCGCGCACGGCCTCGCGCTCTCCAGACGACGAGCAGCAGCGCGACCCCGAATACATAGGGCACGCCGAAGATGGTGAGGTATTCGCCAAGTGATGTCCGCTCGGCCGGGTGAAACGCGACGGCGGAGAAGACGGCCGAGATGACAGGCAACTCGCGCCAGTCCGGATAAACCCGCGTCGGATGTGGGCGGGGCATATCGTGACCAGGAACGGCACCCAGGCCACGATGGCGGAAGCAGCCCAGCACCGCGACCGGTTTCGACAGACTTCCGCGGCGGTCGCTCCAGCGCCGACCCAGACGCCGACGGCCAGCAGCAACAGGTAGGTCGGAAAATCCCAGGCGTTGAGCGGATAGAGCGCTCCCGCCACCGCGCCGCAGACTGACAATGCGGCCCCACGAGCTCTTGCACCTTCCGAGCCGCGCGGTCGCCCCTGTTCCAGAGATTCCAGGCCGAGCCCGATGGCGACCAGGGAGTAGGGGAGGGCCATCAGATGGGGGTGGAGATCCCCCAGGAGGAAGCTGAAGAACGGAAACTCGTTGATCGTCTCGGTCGCCGGGAACGAGCAGAGATTGTCGACCCGCGGGCCGTCGCAGACGATCCGGCTCGACCGCCAGCCAATTCCCTCGGCGCTGTCCCACCACCAGGCCGAAACGCGTCGCGGGCGCGTTCTGAATCAGCCGCCAGGGCGCGTACAGGTTGCCAGCGATGGCAACGGCGAAGGCGGCCAGGGCGCCGCAGGCCACCGCCAGTGGCGCGGCCGGACCAGGAGCGCGACCACGTTCCAGACCACGCCGAACGCGGCAACGACGGTGGTGCTGAAGATCGTCGCCAGCGCGAGGTTGAACCCGATCTCGGGCGGGATCGCGGCGAGGCGGCCGACCGTTCCGTGCAGCAGATAGCCCGAGGTAGTAGTAGTTGATCGGTTCCCCGGCGAACCACGGGTCCGGCGGGGGCATGGCGACGGCGCGCATGCTGCTGGCGAGAAAGGCGACGTCCATCGGCTTCTCGGTGCCGAGGATTTGCGGGGTGAATCCGCGCAGCCAGACGATAGACCAGCGAAGAGCCCGGCGGAAGCAATCTCCACGCCGACCAGGCTGCGCAACCAGGACGCGAAGATCGCCGCCGCGACGTACGTGAAGAACCATCCCAGAGCAGCGGCCAACGCGACGGTGACCCAGACCAACTCGCCCCGGAACGCAACGCAGACCAGCAGACGCCGCCACCCAGGCCGGGTAGACGGCGGCAAGCACGGCGAGCGGGCGGGTCAGGGTCGCCCCGCGGTCGGACAGTCGGTCGCAGAGCCAACGGACGCCGGGCGCCAACGCCCAGGTGATCGCCACCAGCACGGCGTACCAGCGAACGGCAGCTTCGACCCAGCTCACGCGTTAGCCGCCGGGTCAGGCCGCGGCAATGGGCAGCACACGGTAGATGGTGGTCCCACCGGCCGCATGGGCCACCTCCAGCGTCGATCCGAGCATGGCCTCGAAGGCGGCGATACCGGCCGCCGAACCCGCCGGGCTACATTCATTGTTCGCGATCGGGTACAGCCGTTCGAGCTCGCCCACCACGACGTACTCCACGTTGTACCGGCGCAGGATGGCCGTCTTCTCCTCGATATCGGCCGAGGTGTACAGCGTGCGCACGTCCTGAACGCGGGCGGGCAGCGTCGTCCGGGTACCGCTGCTGCTGCTGGTGGCGCTCCCAGCCTATGATTGTCGGCAGTCCGGTGGCGGCGGAGATGCGGCTGCCGTTGCAGCGGTACGGTCCGATCGACGCCTCGGCAATGACCGGGGTGCCCTCGACGTTGGCGAGAAGCCAGTCGATGGCGGCCGCGTCACCCGCGAAGCCGATCTGGGCGAACTCGGGATCACCCACGACCGGCACAACCCCGGCGTCCATCCAGCCCAACGCGTCGAGACTCCCTGAAGGCGTGCCGGGTGAAAACTGAAGCACCAGCCGCGGCCCGGTGGCAAGAGCCGGGTACGCAAGCGACGCCAGCGCCGCGACGAGCGACAGGGCCACGCCGGCCCTGGCCCACGACCGCCGGCGGGGAAGCGGCTGGATCGTACCGGGCCGCGCCGCCGCGCCCCGCATCGCCTCGCGGACCATCAGCGCGACCAGGGCGGCGCCGGACAGCGCCAGCAGCACCCAGACCTGGTTGTAGAACTTGAAGACCGTGTTCATGCGGTACCAGGGACTGCCAATCAGGTCGTCGGCGACGACGAAGATTTCGACCCCGGCCGTGACGAAGAACCCGGCCGCCAGGAGCAGGCAGACGAACCGTTCGGCCTCGTGTCCAACGGAGAGCCATCCGACCGCCGCCGCCGCACCGAGGGCAATAGCCAGCGCGAACACGGAGCGATCGGCAACGATGCTAGCCAGGGCTATAGCGATGACAGCAATGGTCAACCCCGTAATCGCCCAACGCTTTCCAGATTGAGTTACCTGGTCGGTCACCACAGATTCGGACTCCGGATGAATATCTCCCACAATTCCGGCGCCGCCGGGCCGAAAGCCCCCCTCTCCCGGCTCGACGGGAGCCGGGTGCCCTCTGGGAGGCGGTTCGGGGGTGAGGGCCGGCCGCGGCGATGCGAAACTGATCGCATTCATCCGGAATCCATATGAGAGCATGGCAGCCCCCAACGGAGGACCGGCCACTGCGGCCAGCAGCAGAACGGCTCCGACCGTCTGCACCGGCTCCGATGGGCGGCTGAGCAGCACGGCCCCCACAACGCCGCTGACAAGGGCCACCCAAGGTCCAACGGCCCACGCCTGGAGGGATGGCAATGCACTGCGGCGGAGCAGCAACGTCGTCAACCCGATCGCGCACACAACGATGAGGGCGCCGAAGTGGCTCAGGAATTGCACGAGGTCGGTGGGGTCCTCGACCAACGCCACACTGCCGAACAGGGCCACGAAATCCGGTGGAAGGGGAGAAACAGGAGCCACGCGGCCACCCCTAGCGCAATAGATGCGCCAGCAAACACCAATGTCCGGGTCCTCCAATCAACAATTCCCATGGTGGCCATGAAAACCGATGCAACCGCAAGCGCCGCGTAAACAGGCACGTCCCACGCATTCGTTGCGCTGAGCGATCCCAGAAGCAGGGCCAGCACGGCGAGACGCACGGCGTTGGGCGCCCATATAGGCCACGACTGCACGTTGGAATGATATCCCGTTGCTGTCCTGCCCAACGCGATCTCCGCGCAAAGGGCGATGGCCGCGATCGTCAACGGCATGGCAATGACGTGCGCGTGGAGGTCGGCGTAGAGCCCGCTGAAGAAAGGAAACTCGGTGATGGCGTAATCGATGGCGCGGCTGCCGTTCCAGGTCCAGAACAGGAAGGCATCCGCGCCCCCGGCGCCCCCTTCCACGATCCCGCGCAGCGCCGTCAGGTTCCCGATCAACACCAAGCCCAGCACTCCGCACCAACCGCCGATAGCGGCCAGCCGCGGCGAATGAGTCAGGCCTCGCGCGAGCGCCGCGGCCACGGAAAATCCGCCACTGCCGATCAAGCCCATCACGGTCGGCAGCGCCAGGTTAAATCCGATCTCGGAGGGAACACCGACCGCTTTGAACAGGAACGCCATCAGGTAAAAGCCGTAGTAGTAATAATTCACATAACCATCGGCGTACCAGGGGTCGTACGGGGGAAAGTGGGCGCTGCGGCCGATCGCGTTGATCTGGGCGAACTCCATCGGCTTCTCGCCGCCCCAGAACGGATGCCAGCCGTCCGGAGTCACCAGGCGAAACGCCAGAAAGAGCAGGAAGACTATCCAGAACGCCGCCTCGGCGTGCAGCCACACCCGATTGCCGGCAGAAGGATGGGGGACCTCAGATCGGCCTATTCGTCGCCACGCCCACCAGCCCGCGATACCGGTCGCAGCCAGCGCGGCGACAACCCACACGGCACGGAAACGGAGCAGCTCCAGGCTGGCCCCGAGCCAGACCGCATACGCGCCAATCGCCAGGGCGAAAGTGCGCGCCAACCCCCAGCCGTCATCGAGAAAACTCGGCACCAGCAAGCCGGCCAGCGGCCTCCCCACCACCAGGAGCCCCACCAGCAGCGCGATCCAGAGCCGCGACCGCCGCAGGCGTCGAACCGGTGACCGCCGCGCTCCACCGAGCGTCGTCGACCGCCGGGTTTTCCCCGACCGGACCGTCGAGCAGGAGCGTCGGTTCCGCCGGCTCCCGAGCGGGATACCACGGCCGCTGCAGCGCCCAGGACATCGCCGCGTAGTTCCGCTGTCGCGAGGGGGCCGCTGTCCGCTCGTAGATCGAAACACGCGGATGGTCGTAATTGATGAACGACTCGTCCGCGCCGCGGTCGTCGATGGGCACGTTGCCGATCGACGGTGGCCGCTCGAACGTTGCCACGCGCTCGAAACCGAGCGCACCCTGCTCAAGTTGCGCGAAGTACCGGCCCTGCACCGGGTAGCGCCAGGGCATGGCGCGGGTCGCCGCTTCCACTCGCTCCGACGACTGAATCGATGTAATCGGCCCGGCTGATGTCCTCGAAGATGGCGGCGCTGGCCTCCGGCGGTGGAAGATCGCGGTAGAGATCCATGGTGACCGTCTGGAAACCGAACATCTGCGGCGACAGCGCGTATCCCAGCGCCCGAGGCAGCGCGTCGTCCCAGTACTCGGCCGTCAGCGTCGATCCAGGGGGGATTTCGGCGTAGATCCAGCGCGAGGCGGCCAACCGCGAGTTCTCGTGGGCATAGATTGAGACGAAGGCTGCCGTCCACGCCAGAGTAGCGCCAGCGCGACGACAGGTACGAACTGTCGCGGCATGCCCAGCCATCTCGGCGGCGAGATCGCGCTGAGCCGGTACAGCGCCAGTCCGGCCGCAACGGCGAAGACCGGCGCCAGCGGTTCCAGATAGCGGAGAAACTTCACCTCCGACAGCAGAATCACGCCGCCATACGCGGCGACCCAGCTCGCCAGAATCAACGCCGGTGCCGAGCGCCGCACCACCGCAAGGAATCCGAGTGCCACCAATCCCACAGCCGCCAGGATGCCCGCGACAGGCCCGTATCCCCAACGCACGAACTGCTCGACCTGATAGGCCAGCGGCACGCTCCCGCCGTAGACGCGAGTAAACGGCACGTCAAACGCGCCACTTGCGATATCCGCCTGGACACGAAGCGAGTGCAGATAGACATCGGGGCGAAGCAGCGCATACGGCTCGAAGACGAAGAAAGCGGCGAACGCGGCGGCCCCGCACGCGGCAGTCCGCACGGCAGCCGCCCGCATCGCGGCCACACCGTCTCCGGATATCAACCGCCGGTTCGCGTCGACCGCCATGGCCACCACGATGGGGGCGGCGAGGGAGAAGACGCTCCCTTTCGTCGCCATCGCCAATCCCGACCGCCGCCCCCGCCAGCGCGAAATGCAGGACACGGCCCGTCCGCGCGGCCGTGACCGCCGCGAGAAGCGATAGCGCGACGAAGAACGCGAGCCAACTATCCGTGGTAAAAAAATGGGCGAGTTGAATGGACATCGGCGCCAGGGCAGCAAACGTCGCCGCCAGCAGCCCCACCGCCCGTCCGCCGGCGGCCACCCCCAGCGCGGCCACCGGCAGGATCGTAAGAGCACTGAAAAGCGCGGAGAGCGCCCGGCCCACGAGATACGTGCGCTCGGTCGAGTTCCAGTCCGTTCCGGTCAGACGCGACAGCACCCACCCCGTGGCATCGGTCACCCACAACGGCAGCGCGCCGTAGGCGAACTCACGAAAGTCCCCGGTCGCCGGATCGGCGGAACGAGGATTGAGGCCGCTGGTCGCCGGGTCGAGCAGCCGGGCAAAATCGACTGGCCAATCGAGCCGAATCCGGTCGCTGAGCACGAATTTGGTGATGAAAAGCTCATCGGGATGAAGGTCGGTTCCCTCATCCCAATCGATACCATAGAGCCGCACGGCCAGGGCGGCCAGGAAGACGATAGCCAGCGCGACCCACCAGAGACTGCTTGGCTGTAGACGGATACCGCCTCGGGTTGCCATCATGGCCCTGATTCTAGGCAGCGGCGGCGTACCGGTCGAACGGCCGCCGCCAGACGGGAGCCATCGTGCGCGTCGTCTTTTTCGGATCGCCCGAATTCGCCGTTCCCATCCTTGAGGTGCTCGCCACCGCTCCGCCATTTGAGGTCGCCCTGGTCGTCACTCAGGCGGCCAAGGGTGTCTCACCGGTCGAACGGGCCGCCGGTGGGCTGGGTTTGTCGGTGTACAAACCGGCGACCTTGCGGGACGCCGCATCGCGGGCGCCCCTGGTCGAGGCCGAGGCGGACGTATTCGTCGTCGCCGCGTTTGGACTCATCTTTCGCCCGCGAACCCTCGCCATCCCGCGCCTCGGTTGCGTCAACGTCCACCCATCGTTGCTTCCTCGCTATCGGGGTGCAGTTCCCATCCCGGCCGCAATCCTGGCCGGAGACCGGGAAACGGGCGTGTCCCTGATGGTGATGGACGAGGGTATCGACACTGGCGCTGTCATTTCCACCGAGCGCGCGTCCATCGCCGCGGACGACACGGCGGAGTCGCTCGCACGGCGATTGGCGGAAATCGGCGCCAACCAGATCGTTCGCGACCTGCCTGCCTGGGCAGACGGAACACTTATCGCGCGTCCACAGCCGGACCATGGCGCGACCCTGACCCGACCGCTCACCAAGACCGACGGATGGACGAATTGGTCCCGGCCGGCAGCCGAGCTGGAGCGCCACGTCCGGGCCATGTGGCCGTGGCCACGGGCCTGGACCACCGTTGGCGACACAACGCTGCAAATCCACCGGGCCGAAGTAATCGCGGGTGACCCCCAGACCGCGCCCGGCGCGGTCATCCCGGATCGCAAGCGGCTCCTCATTGGCACCGGCGATGGTGTGCTGGAACTCCTCACCGTCGAGCCAGCCGGTCGCCGCGCCATGAGCGCGACCGCGTACCTCAACGGCCGCCGCGTCCCGCTGCACCACGTGGGGAGGGACGGCCCCCCGGAGCCACCGCCACTCATCGTCCCAATCGCCCCGCCACAGCGCTGAATCTTCGGCAAACCATGTTTTGCGGATAACCGTGATTATGCGAATTTGCAACATCCGCCAGTCCGGCGAGTCAGTCTCAAGATCAGCGAGGATCCGACCAGTGGCCGCGCACCTGGGATCGCCAGGAGCGGATCCAATTGGCCACCAGTGCGGTCTCGATGACCGCATCGATCAGATACACCGGGGAAATACGGCGCTTCGCGACGTACACCGTATCGATCGTAGCCAACGCCCCGGCGCTGCCGGCCGCTATGAGCGCCAGCTCCGGCGAAACCTGCCGCCGCCAGCTCGCCAACGCCAATCCGGAACCGATGGCCGCCACGAGCAGCCCCACCGTTTTCACCAGCCAGCGATCCGTCTTCGGTCCAGTGACGGCCTCGAACGCGCGCATGCTGACGAGCGGGAACACTCCCGTCGCCACGTAGTACGCGGCCTGGATGCGGGCCAACCGCACAACTTTTTCGCGCTCTGGCTCTGCCATGCCGGCAACCGCCTTTTCAGTCAAACAATCGCCACGAGCAATACAAGGAGGCCGGCCCACGCGTGGGCCGGCCTCCTGTTACGTCAATCGAAGCGGGTTAGTCCTCGGCGTAGATGGCGGCGATCACCGCTGCGGCGATGTCGTCGCCGGATTCAATAGCGGCGTCGATGGCGGCGTGAACGCTGCTGCCGCTGTCACCGCCGGTGTTCGTGTTGCCGATCGACACCGGGCCGCCATTGGCGTTGGCACTCGAAACGCCACCGTTGCCGCCGCTGGCGGTATCGATTCCGCCATCGTCGGCCAGCACCGCGCCTGCGAACGCCGTCGAAGCGATCGCGGCGATGGCGAGTCCGCTCAGCACCTTGCTCGTCATAGGATTCCGTCCTCCCCTCTCTCGATGTACCCCATCACTGGCGTGGAAGCGGGCTTCCCGCCTGGGGTCAGGCCGCGCTGCCGCACCTGAGCCACCCCACGGCATGCGGCCACGTTCTAGCCTACACGCATCGGCGGCGATGTCAAGCCACGGACGTCCTGAAATCCGCGCTGCCATCAGTGTCAACGCACCGCGCATCGCGTCGGTTTCGCCCGGTGCAATCGGCCTCCTCAACACCGCCCTGATCGCCCGGAACTATACTCGGACTCGAAAGGGCCTGGTGACCACGGGCCGCGTGAGGCTATGACCGGAGCGGGCGCACCCGACGCATGATTGACGGCGGAATCATCGAATCGCCCCCCGCGCCCGCCGTCGGGGAGGCTTTGGGGTGGCCAGCCAACGCCGTCGGCGGCGCGCCGTTCCGTACCCTTGCTACGGACGCTCGTTTTTGTCGGCGGCTTCGCCTCCATCGGCGTCGAGCTCACGGCCAGCCGGCTCCTCGCGCCCTACTTCGGCAGTTCCACCTTCATCTGGGCCTCCCTGATCGGCCTGACCCTCGCGTTCCTCTCGCTGGGGTACGTCCTGGGCGGGCGGCTCGCCGACCGGCGCCCGGAACCCGCGATCCTTTACGGTTTGGCCGCGGTGGCGGCTGTCGCCATCGGCGCCATCCCCTTCGTGGCCCGCCCGCTCCTGAGCGCCTCGTTGGTCGCCTTCAGCGAACTCGACGCCGGAGCCTTCTACGGGTCGCTCGCCGGCACGCTCCTCCTCCTGGCGCCACCCATCACTCTCCTGGGATTCGTCTCGCCCTTTGCCATCCGCCTCCAGATTGGCAGACGTGCGCACGGCCGGCCAGACCGCCGGCTCGCTCTATGCGCTCTCCACCATCGGCTCGATCGCCGGCAGCTTCGTCCCCGTCCTCGTCCTGATCCCGCTCATCGGCACCGCGGCGACGTTCCTGACCCTCAGCCTTGTCCTTGCTCGTCCCGGCGCTGGCCGGGCTGCTGATGGTGCGAGCGCGCTCCGGTCGCGCTCGTCAGCGGCCCTCGCCACCCTGGCGATCCCGGCGTTGGCCCTCGCCACCCCCGCCACTGTCCGTCCCCCCGATCGCGGCACCCTGCTCCACGAGCGGGAGTCCGCCTACAACTACATCCAGGTCGTCGAGCAGGATGGCCGCCGCTCCCTCATCCTCAACGAGGGCCATGCCGTCCACTCCGTCTACGATCCGGACGAGCTGCTCACCGGCGGGCCGTGGGACTACTTCATGGTCGCGCCGCTCTTCGTCGACGACTCCCGCCCGGCCGCGCCCCGCGACGCCCTGCTGATCGGCCTGGCCGGGGGCACGGTTGCCCGCCAGCTCACCGCGGCCTATGGCCCGATCCCGATCGAAGGCGTCGAAATCGACCCGGAGATCGACGAGGTGGCTCGCGAATATCTTCGCCCTCGACGAGCTGGACAACGTCGATGTCCTTGTCGCCGATGGCCGCTACGCGCTGAAGACCTCCGACCGCACAATACGACCTCATCGGCGTCGACGCCTACCGCCAGCCCTACATCCCCTTCCAATTAACGTCACGCGAGTTCTTCCAGGAGGTTTCCGACCATCTTCGCCCCAGCGGCGTCGCGGTCGTCAACGCCGGCAGGACGACCACCGATTTCCGGCTCGTGGATGCCCTGGCCGGAACCATGCGCGATGTCTTCCCCCATGTGATCGCCGTCGACGTCGCCCGCTACACCAACACGATGCTCATCGGCAGCCACGCCCCCCTCTCGGTCGCCGCATTGGAGCGAAACCTCGCATCGTTCCCCGATTCCTCACCCGTGCGCGAGGTCGCCAGGTGGAGCGTCGACTCCGGCAATATCCGCGCCATCGAGCCCGGCGGCTTCGTCTTCACCGACGACCGCGCCCCGGTCGAACTCGTCATCGACCAGATGATCCTCGACGCCGCCCGCGAGATCGGCGGCCCATGAGTACCCGCCTGGCAACCGTGGTCCAACCGTGGCGCAGCGAGCTGCTCTGCATCATTACCTGGAGTCACCCATGCACTGACGCGGCGCGTCGCGGGCGTGGGCGTGGCGGATGGGAACGTCGGCTTCGGCGCCCCCCGCGACCGTGCCGACGCCTGGGCCATGCGCCAGCGCTGGTGCGCGGCTGCGGGACTCGATCCCGAGCATCTGGTCACCCTGGGCCAGGTTCACGGCACCGACGTCCGCCTCGTCACCGCTGCCGACGCCGGCCGCGGCGCCGAGCCCGGCTCGCCGCAAATCGGTCTCGGCGACGCGCTCATCACCGACACCCCAGGACCGGTCCTCATGACCCTCCACGCCGACTGCCAACCGCTCCTCCTCGTCGATCCCGGGCGCCGGGGCCATCAGCTAGCGGTCGCCGTCGTCCATGCCGGGTGGCGCGGCACCGTTGCCGATGTCGGTCGGCGCGACCCTGGCCACCATGGCTGCCGCCTACGGCACGCGCCCGCAGGACGTACACGTCTCCCTCGGCCCAGCCATCCAGTCGTGCTGCTACGACGTGGGCGAGGAAGTCGCCACCGCCTGGCGGGATCAGGCCGGAACCGAGGCAGGAGCCGCCCTCAAGGTCAGCGGAGACCGCATCCGCTTCTCGCTCACGGCGGCCAACGCGCTCCTCTTGTGCCGAGCCGGAGTGCCCGAGGCGAACATCGAGCGATCCTCCGACTGCACGCGATGCGACGGCGAGCACTGGTTCTCCCATCGTGGCCAGGGACCGGACACGGGGCGATTTGGGGCGATGATCGCGATCACGGCCGATGGAGTGGGCGGGTGATGGGAACCGAAAGCGCTTTTCGCCAAGCCCAGAGTGTCTTTGCCGAGCCAACGGTTCTCCGATCACGCATCGACGCCGTCCTTGTCCGGATCGCCGACGCCGCGCGAGCATCTGGTCGGCGCCCCGAAGACGTGACGCTGGTCGCCGTCTCGAAGACGGTAGCGAGGCCACGAGTCGATGAGGCGTTTGCGCTCGGTCTCCGCCATTTTGGCGAGAATCGCGTCCAGGACGCCGGCCGCAAGTTTCGCAGAGCCACTCCCCGCGGGTGGGCGCCTTCATCTCATCGGCCAGCTCCAGTCGAACAAGGCCCGACCGGCCGTCGCCCTCTTCGACGTCATCGAGTCGGTCGACCGCCCGTCCCTGATCGACGCACTCGAAAAGGAAGCCGAGCGCCGCGGCCAGCGCTTGCCGGTTCTGCTCCAGGTCAACGTCGCGTACGAGCCGCAGAAAGCCGGCTGCGACCCGGATGCCGCGCCCTCCCTGATGGAACGTCTCGTCCGCTCGCCCTGGCTCATGCCGCAAGGGTTGATGACCATGGCGCCGCTGGTCGACGACCCCGAAGAGGTCCGCCCAGTCTTCGCCGGGCTGCGCACGCTGCGGAGAAGCGCTACAGCGCCAGCACCGAGACGTCGACCTGCACACGCTCTCCATGGGCATGAGCAACGACTTTCGTGTTGCCATCGAGGAGGGCGCGACGTCCGTCCGCATTGGGCGCGCCATCTTTGGCGAGTAACGGTCGGGAGCTCGGTCGCTGCCATGCTTGACGGTTCGATGGCCCTTTGCTAGCGTTCCGGCTGTCCGACGGGATTCGACATCGGTGCATTGCGATCCGGGCATCAATTGAAGTGCGCCGCCAGCCGGGCGTGTGCTTGGTTGCAACCGGATCGGCCACTGAATCGAGACCCGAGGTAGTGATGCCGCCGCGCGGCGGCAGCCGGGCGCGCCAGCCAACAGCGATGGCGACCCACGAAAGGAGTCAACGCGTGACACCGAACGATCTCTCCAGGGAACATGCCGCCCTCGTCCGGGCGGCCAGAGACGGCAAGCTGAGCCGCCGCCAACTGCTGGTTCGCGGCTCGGCCCTCGGACTCAGCGCCACGGCCCTGGCCGGGCTTATGACGAGCTACCAGACTCCGTCCGCCGCCGCCAGGCAGGACAACCCGCTCGCCGGGCAGACCATCGACATGACCATCCTCGGTATCGCCGGCTGGCCGCCGAGCCGCCTCGGCGTGGACATGGCGAACGAGCTGTTCAAGCCCTTCGCCCAGGAGACGTACGGCTACGACGTCAACTTCTCCTTCGAAGAGGCGCCCTTCGAATCGCTCTTCCAGAAGGCCGCCACCTCGTTGCAGTCCAGCTCCGCCCAGTACAACATCATCATCTCCGACAGCCAGTGGCTGGGCGCCCTGGCCGAGCCGGGCTGGATCGTCCGCCTCAACGACATCATCGCCGAGAACCCCGAGCTCGACATCCAGTTCGAGGAAGCCGCCGCCATCGGCTACCGCATCTACCCTGACGGTTCGGACAACATCTATGGCTTCCCGCAGGAAGGCGACACTATCGCCGTCTTCGTCCGCCAGGATCTGATGAGCGATCAGGCCGAGCGGGACGCCTATATGGCCGCCAATGACGGCGAGGATCTGCCGCAGACCTACGACGAGTGGCTCGAGGTCGACATCGACCGCTACGAGCGCATCTGTCAGCACTTCACCCGCCCCGACGAGAATCTCTACGGCACCGCGATGCAGTGGTCGAAGGTCTACGACTTCGTCTCCTGCTACGCCTACCCGTTCATGTTCTCTAACGGCGGCGAGGCCTGGGACCCGGCGACCGGCCAGGTCGAAGGCATCGCCAACTCCGACATCAACATCGCGGGCCTGGAGCACAACAAGCGCTTTCTCGCAGTACGCCCCTCCTGGCGCCACCAACTACGGAATTGCCGAGGAAGTCGATGTCTTCACCGCGGGCACGGTGGCGACCTGCCTGCAATGGTCTGCCCTCGGACCGCAGATGATGAACCAGCTCGCCGGCGGCGAGCCGGGCGAAGTCGCCGACGAGGCACGCCCGGTCACTCCGGACATGGTCCTCATCGCGCCGCCGCCCGGATTCCCGCAGGAAGACGGTTCGCTCAACCGCGTTTACACTCTCGGCGGCCAGCCCTGGGTGCTCAACGCCTTCAACGACGAGGCCCACCAGCAGGTCGCCATCGACTTCATGAAGTTCTGGTATCTGCCGGAGACGCAGCTCGAGTTCTCCCGCCGCGGCGGCAACAGCGCCGTCACCGCGGTCCTCGAAGACCCAGACTACGACGCCTTGCAGCCTCACTTCCCGGCCTACAAGTACATGATCCGGGAGAACCGCTCCAAGGACTTCTGGCACGACCCGAACTACGCCGAGATGCTGGCCATCCAGCAGGAAGCCTGGAACGGCTACCTCACCGACGTCGTGCCCGACGCCAAGCTCGCGCTCGACTACACTGCCTGCCAGCAGCAGGAGATCCTGTACGACGCCGGCCGCACCGACATCGAACCGTCGGAAGCCTGCGCGGACATCAGCCTGTAGACGGAGTCGGCAAGTCGAAAGTCGCAAGTCGAAAGTGACGGAAGACCGTCTGAGCTTCGCCCTGCACTTTCCGCTAGCGACTTTCGACTTTCGACTAACCACCAATGGCCCAGACGACCTTCCCAGCCGAATCTCCGACAGCCGCCTCCTCCTACCAGCAGTCGAGGCGGCGGCTGCCAATGGCGCGGGCTCTCGATGAGACCCGGGCCTTCCCGGCGATTCTGCTGGCGCCCGTGCTCATCTTCTTCGTCGTCTGGAATCTCGTGCCGCTTCTCTGGCTCCTCGGTGTCAGCTTCTACCAGTACAAACTGACCTCGGCGCGGCCCGCCGAGTACATCGGCATCGAGAACTTTCATCGACATCTGGAGCTCGACCGCTGTCTGGGGCCTGCTCGGCCGCACCTTGTCGTTCATGCTCCTCACCGTCGGCGGGGCGACCCTGCTCGGCATGCTCCTCGGCTTCCTCTTCTGGGGAAGCGGCAAGCTGCCCGGTCGCCGCTTGGCGCTGACACTGCTCTTCACGCCTATGGTGTTGCCGCCGGTCGCGGTCGGCACCTTCTATCGCCTCATCCTCGACCCGATCTTCGGCATCGCCAATTTCTTCGCCGAGAAACTCGTCGGCCAGCGCTACGATTTCCTGGGCAACAAGGATCTTGCCTTCGCCACCACCATCGCGGTCGACGTCTGGATGTGGACGCCGTTCATGATCCTGATGACCCTGGCCGCGCTCGCCTCGGTGCCGAAGGCGGAGCTGGAGGCGGCCGAGATCGACCAGATCCCCTGGCTGAAGCGCATCTGGTACATCATCCTGCCGAACGGCAAGTTCATCCTCATGCTCGGCATCCTGCTGCGCACCATCGACGCCTTCAAGACGACCGATCTCCCGTACTTGATGACCAACGGCGGCCCCGGCAACACCACCGAATTCGTCGGCCTCTCCCTGTACCGCACCGGCTTCGAGGCGTTCCAGATGGGCGAGGCCTCGGCCATGGCCATCATCACCCTGCTGATCGCTATCGCCTTCGCCTCGATCTACCTCTACGTCCTCAACTATCGCGAGACCCGGGCCCAACTGCAATGACCGCGCATCCCTGGCGGCAGCGCCTCTACCACGTCTTGCTCTGGACGGTAGCCATCCTGTTCTTCCTGCCGGTGCTCTGGATCGTGTCTGGCCGCTTTCAAGACCAGTGGAGCGGTGGCGTCCCCCCAGCCCGGTCTTCTTTTTCCGCCCGACCCTTGACAACATCATTCGCGTGATTCAAGAGCCCAACTTCCTCGGCTATCTGAGGACGAGTTTTATCCTGTCGATCGGTTCGGTGCTCATCGCCATTGCCGTCTCGTTTCTTGCCGCCTATTCCTTCTCCCGCTACCGTCCTACCGGCACCAACTTCATCATGTTCCTGCTGCTCTCGACGCGCATGGTTCCCGCGCCGGCGGTCGTGGTGCCGATCTTCCTGATGTATTCCGCCCTCGGCTGGGCCAAGACCTTCCACGGCATGATCCTCTTCTACGCCATGTTCAGCATTCCGTTCTCGCTCTGGATCCTGAAGGGATTCATGGATGGTGTTTCGCTTCGTTATGACGAGACGGCGCTGGTCAACGGCGGCTCCCGTCTCCACACGATGTTTCGGGTCATCCTGCCCCAGGTGAAGACCCGCGCTCGTCGCGGCCTTCATCTTCAACATTCTCTTCGTCTGGAACGAATTCCTCTTCAACTACATCCTCGGCGGCCAGGGCACCACCATGATCCCTGTCCTCCTCGCGACCGGCGTCAAGCAGGGCGGCATGACCGACTGGTCGTTCATCGCCGCCATCTCCGTCATCTACATGATTCCGCCGATCGTCGTTATCTTCGCCTTCCAGAAGTATCTGCTCGTCGGCATGACGTTCGGCACGGTCCGAGGCGAGGTCTAGTCGATGCAGGCGCCTCCGCCACAGGTCGTCACCGTCGACCCGCAGATCGAAATGGCATCGGACGAGGGGCGCGTCATCGCCGATCTGCCCGGGTTGGTCCACCCGGGCCTGCTGCCCGCCGAACTACGCACGCCGCCCGCAGCCATTCGCTGCTCGCTTCCAGGCCATCCTGATCGTCGTCATGTTTGGGGCCTTCATCCTCATCCTGCAACAATGGAGCAAGCCGTTGTATCAGATCGGGCTGCCGGTGCTGGTCGTTGCCGCCTTCCTGCAAATCGCCTTTGGCAACATCCCGCCCACAAGCGGTTTCGTCAAATCGATGGCGCTGCTCGTGTTGACCTGGGTCATCGTCGCCATCTTGTTCGTGGTTGCCGTGCGCATGACCCCGAACCTCATCCAACTCGGCCAATGAAAGACGTTACCGCCCCAGTCGCCGACCCGATCCTCCGCCTGGAGGGGATCTCCAAGGCGTACCGGCACACGCCGGTCCTCGTCGACCTCGAGCTGGATGCGGTGCCGGGGGAATTGACGGTCGTCTATGGTCCTCCGGCTTCCGGCAAATCGGTCCTTGTGCGCATCCTGACCGGGCTCGAGCATCCGGACACCGGCCGCATCTACCTGCGCGGCGAGGACATCACCAACGAAGCGCCGGCCGAGCGCAACGTCGGCTACGTGCCGCAGTCGTTCGCCCTCTACCCACACTTGTCGGTGCGCTCCAACATCTCCTACCCATTGGACCTGGCCCGTGTGCCCGCTGCGGAAACCCGAGAAGTCGTGGCCGAAGCGGCGGCCATGCTCAAGATCGAGGAGCACCTCGACAAGAAACCGGACCAGCTCAGCGGCGGTCAGAAACAGCGCGTCGCCATCGCCCGCGGCATCGCCAAGCGCACCGACTTTTTCATCCTCGACGACCCGCTCGCCGGCCTCGATTTCAAGCTGCGAGAGCAACTCGTCGACGATTTGCGCGGACTCAACGCGGCCACAGGGGCCAGCGTGCTTTACATGACCTCAGACGTGATCGAGGCCATGACCCTCGCCGACACCCTGTCCGTGCTCACCGCCGGCACGATCATCGAATCGGGGCCGCCGGAGCGCCTCTACCGCGATCCGCACAACGTCGCTACGATGGCCCTGGTCGGTTTCCCACCGGCGAACTTCGTGCGCGGTTCGCTGGATCAGCGGGGAGAGAACATCGTCTGCACCACGCCGCTCTTCCACTTCTCGGCGGACGTACGGAATAACCGAAAGTCCGGCGAGGTCCTGGTCGGACTCAGACCCGAACGCATCCGCGTTTCGCACCGCAACGACGCCGCGGACCACCTGCTCAGCTTTCCCGCCTCCGTCACGCTGCGCGAAGACCTCGGCGGCGAAGACATCGTCTATCTCGATGCCGACGGCATCGCCCTGACCATGGTCGACCGCGAACACGACCGGACCAGCGACCTCCATGATGTCGTCACCGTTTCCATCTCTCCCAATCAGCTCACCCTCTTTGATGCCGCGACCGGTGAGCGTGTCGGCTACGGCGCCCACTCGGCGCCGTACGCCTCCGGCCACTTGACTCCCTCCCCGGTCGCCCACCGTGGCTGATATCCGCGTCGAAAATCTCACCAAGACGTTCGGCCCGTTGCGCGCCGTCGACGACGTGACGTTTACCTTCCCCAGCGGCAAGGTAACCTGTCTCCTCGGGCCATCCGGCTGCGGCAAGACCACGCTGATGCGCATCATCGCCGGGCTCGAAACCCAGACCTCGGGGACCGTCTATTTCGGCGACCAGGACGTCTCCCGCTTCTCCCCAAGCAAGCGCAACATCGGCATGGTCTTCCAGTACCCCGTCGTCTACCGCGGCATCAGCGTCTACCGCAACATCGAGCTGCCGCTGCAATCGATGAAGCTCTCCAAACCGGAGCGCACCCGCCGCGTGGACGAAGCGATCCAGTTGATGGGTCTCTCCGCCAGCGCCAACCTCGACGTGTCCAAACTCGACAACGGCACCCGCCAGAAAGTCTCCGTCGCGCGCGAAGTGGCCCGGCAGCCGCAGTTCATCCTCTTCGACGAGCCGATCACCAACGTCGACGCCGCCTCCAAACTCCAGCTCAAGCGCTCGCTGAAGGAACTCACTCGCTCCCTGAGCCAGACGATCATCTACGTCACCCACGACCAGACCGAAGCGATGACCTTGGCCGACCAGATCGCCCTCATGGAAGAGGGCAAGATCGTCCAGTGCGCCCCCCCGCGCGAGCTCTACAACCACCCCGCCGACCGCTTCGGCGGCTGGTTCCTGGGCAACCCCGGCATGGTCTTCTTCGCCGCCACGCTCTCTGGCAACGGCGCTGGCCGCATCC
This sequence comes from uncultured Chloroflexia bacterium, assembly GCA_963762985.1. Classification (GTDB taxonomy): domain Bacteria; phylum Chloroflexota; class Chloroflexia; order Thermomicrobiales; family UBA6265; genus JACCXM01. Next base: position 47,434 of record CAVXMK010000009.1, on the reverse strand, counting down.
TCGATTCGCCCCTCTTCCCAACCCCGGTCTCCGTCGTCGGCGCCGAAGCGGCCGACAGCGACGTCATCATCGGTATCCGCCCGGAAAACATCCGGGTTTCCACCGAGCACATACCCCATGGCGTCCCCGCCGAACTGGAGCGCAAGACCGTGCAGATCGGCGGCCAGTACCTGGTCGCCCTGAAAATCGATCAACTCGAAGGCGGCGGTTTCAAGGCGAAAGTCGCACCCAGCGTCGGGGAGCGCCTCCCCGCCTCCGGTGAGGTCAACGTCACCCTCCCGCTCGACCACGTCTCCCTGTTCGACGCCGCCGGCAACCGCATCGCGGCCCGCCTCCACCCAGCCGGCAGCGCGGGCTCCGCCCCATGAGCCGACCGTTCCTGTTTGGCACGAATTTCAAGATGAACCAGACGCCGACTGAGTCGGAGGCGTTCTACGAGCGCCTCGCCGCATCGGTCACGATCCCGCCAGACGTAAACTTGATAGTCATTCCGCCATTTACTTCCCTGGCTGCCGTGGCGGCGGTGGACAGCCAAGGCCCGGACGCCATCTGGCTTGGCGCGCAGAACGTCCACTGGGCCAGCGAAGGCGCCTACACCGGTGAGATCTCGGTTTCCATGCTTCTCGCCCTCGGCGTCGATCTGGCTCTCCTCGGCCACGCCGAACGCCGCCGCGAATTCCACGAGACCGACGTCGACCTCAACAAGAAGGCGCATGCCGTCCTCGGCGCCAGTCTGCGCGTCCTGCTCGCCGTCGGCGAAACGGCCGAAGAACGCGCCTTCGGTGTCAGCGCCGAAACCGTGGCGCGCCAGCTCAAGATCGGCCTGCACGGGGTTGGCCCGGAGCAAATCGGGCTCGTCCAAATTGCCTACGAACCGGTCTGGTCCATCGGCGCGGGCGGCACGCCGGCCCGTCCCGAAGACGTCCAACCGGTGGCCGCGTCAATCCGTAACACCCTCGCCGAACTCTTTGGCGACCCCGGCACCCAGATCCCCATCCTCTACGGCGGCAGCGTCGACCCCTCCAACGCCGGGTCATTCACCGCCCTCCCCGACATCGACGGCCTCTTCGTCGGCCGTGCCGCCTGGACCGTCGCTGGCTTCATCGCCACCTACGAGGCAGGCCTCGCCGGCCGGAAATAAAACCGTGAGTCCGTTTGAGCACAATCAGCAGGTAATGAGCGAACAGTGACTTCCGACTCTCGGCATTCGACTTTGGACTCGCCCCCCGACGTTGTCAGCCTCGGCGTCCACATCCTCGACGTCCTCGGCCGCCCGGTCACCCGCATCCCGCCCAAACAGGATATCGACTTGCTGGAAGAAATCCGGCTCACCGTCGCCGGCACCGCCGCCGGAACCAGCGTCGACCTGGCCAAGCTGGGCGCGAATGTCCTGGCCATGGGCGCCATCGGCGAAGACGCCGCCGGCAACTTCATCGTCGACACCATGACCCGCTACGGCATCGACACGAACGGACTCCGCCGGAAGCGAACGGTGCAGACCTCCGCCACCATGCTCCCCATCCGTCCCAACGGCGAGCGTCCCGCGCTGCACGTCATCGGCGCCAACGCCGAGCTGTCCGCGGAAGACGTCGATCTCGAGGCCGTCGCTCGCACCCGCCACCTCCACCTCGGCGGCACCTACCTCATGCCGAAGCTCGACGGCCCACCGACGGCCCAAATCCTGGAGTTCGCCCAATCGCGCGGAGTGCCCGTCACCCTCGATGTCCTCGCCATCGACCGGCCCGACCTCCTCGAAGTGATCGCACCCGCGCTCCCCTACGTCGACTACTTCATGCCCGGACTCGACGAGGCCCGCATGATCTGCGGTCTCCAGAACCGCCACGACGTCATCCGCTTCTTCCTCGACCTCGGCGTGCGCCACACTGTCTTCAAGATGGGCGCGGACGGCAGCAGCATCGCCCGGCTCGGCCCCGGCGGCGAGATCGAAGAGATCCGCGTGCCCGCCTTCAAAGCCCCGGTCGTCGACTCCACCGGCTGCGGCGACGCCTACTGCGCCGGCTTCATCGTCGGCTTGCTCCGCGGTTGGGAGCCGATCGACTGCGCCCGCTTCGGCACCGCCGCGGCCGGACTCGTCATCCAGGGGCTCGGTTCGGACGCCGGGATCGTCGATTTCGACCATACTCTGCAATTCATGCGGAGCGCCGAGGCGCTCCCGATGTCGGACGAGTAGCACGAGATCCTGGAAAGCACACCGGATGCCAGCATTCGAACGAAACAACCCCCGGCCGCGGCGGCGCGTGGTGGTCACGGGCCTCGGCGCCATCTCCTCTCTCGGGACCAGCGCCGGCGAACTGTGGGACCGCCTCCTTGCCGGGGAGAGCGGCATTCGCACCGCGGACAACCTCGACCCAGCCGTCATCAACTGCACCGTCCGCGGCGATGTTGACGACGAAGGGGTGCCAAACCGCTTCCTCGATGCCAAAACGCTGCGCAACACCTCGCGCTTCTCCCGCCTGGGCATCGAAGCGGCCGGAGAAGCACTCATCGACGCCGGGCTGATCGATTGCCAGACCTTTGCGCCGAACGTTCCTCTGGAGTCCGCTGGCGCCGTCATCGGCACTTGCGGCGCCGGAGTCCACGACGATTTCCTCGACGCCTGGGAGTCGTACAAGAGACGCGGCGTGCGCGGCGTGCCCATCCACCTGCACGTCTCCTTCCCTCACAACCTGGCCGGCTACGGCATCCACTCCCGCTTCGGAATGGGCGGCCCCAGCCTGACCCTCACCACCGCCTGCGCCACCGGCGCCCAGGCCATCGGCGAAGCCTACGAGGAGATCCGCGACGGCCACGCCCCCATCATGATCGGTGGCGCCACCGAATCGACCCACCACCCCATGTACGCCGCTGGCTTCGCCGTCATGCGCGCCCTCGTTACCGACAGCAACGACGACCCCGCCGCCGCCAGCCGCCCCTTCGACGCCTCCCGCGCCGGCTTCGTCCTCGGCGAAGGCGCGGCCATGCTGGTATTGGAGGACCTCGAGCACGCCCTCAACCGCGGCGCCCGCATCTACGCCGAAGTCATCGGCTTCGGTACCTCCAACGACGCCTACCACCCCATCGCCCCCCTCCCGGACGGCACCGGCGGCGCCCGCGCCATGTGCGCCGCCCTCGAAGACGCCGGCCTCGCCCCCGATGCCGTCGACCACATCAACGCACATGCCGCCTCCACCCCCGCCGGTGACCTCGCTGAATCGACCGCCATCCACATGGTCTATGGCGACCGCGCCCCTTCCATCCCCGTCACCTCCATGAAAGGCGCTCTGGGCCACTGCATGGGCGCTTCCGGCGCCCTGGAAACCATCGCCGCCGTCCGCACCCTCTCCGACCAGGTCATCCCCCCCACCCTCAACTACCAAACCCCCGACGACGCCGTTAACCTCGACGTCGTCCACGAAAGCCCCAGAAACGCCGACATCGACGTCCTCGCCAAACACGCCTTCGGCCTCGGTGGCCAGAACGCCTGCCTCATCCTCGCCCGCTACGACGAAAACCAGCAAACTTAGCGGCCGACAAAAAGCCCCTCTCCCTGTGCGCAGGGAGAGGGGTTGGGGTGAGGGCCGCTTGGGAAGAGGGGTTGGAGTAGAATCCGTTACTCCAGTCACCCCCCCGCAACAGCCACTCGACTTTGCGCCAAAGCCCCAATCCGCTCCAGCAGCACCGCCTCCTCCCCTTCCCCCAACAACTCCGGCGTGAATGAGATCGCATCCGGCCCTTCCAGCGCCACCGCGATCCCTGGCTCTCCTTCCCAAAGTAACCGCGCCGCCTCCGCCCCGGTCAAACCCAGCTCCGGCGCGAATACCACCCGGCAGCGCGGCGTCGGCTGCCCCGCCTCATTTGGGAAAACGCGACTGGCCGTCAGCCCCGGCACATCGCTGAAATGGTCCACCCACCGCTCCACGCTCTCCTCGTAGCGCCGCGCCCGCTCCCGCCAGTCCACCTCGACATACCGCTCCACCGCCGTCAGCAACCCGATCATCTCTTCCTTGCCGACCTTCATCGGCCGCGCCAGCCGCTGGTATGGCGAGCCATTCACCGCCACCGCGGCGATCATCGCCTCTTTCCCAACCAACAACCCACTCGCCTGCGGCCCATGAAAATCCTTCCCTCCGGAGAAGATGGCCACATCCGCGCCCAGCTCCCGCGTAAACCGCCACAGGTTCTCCGTCGGAGGCAGTTGCGCCGCGGCGTCGACAACCACCGGGACGCCATGCTCATGCGCGACCGCCACGACCTCTTCCAGCGAAAGCGCCCCAGGCGCCAGATGCTCCCCCGCCGCGAAAAAGACCATCGCCGTGCGCGGTGTGATGGCCCCTTCCAACTCCCAGGGAAAGGTCTGCAACCGGTTTCCGATATCGACGATGCGCGCCCCGGCCAGCCGGATCGCCGGGTCATACGGGATGCGGTGCACCCGCTGCACGATCACCTCGTCGCGCGGGGACTCCCCCGTCTCGATCGCCCGCGCGATCGTCTCCAGGTCACCCCGGTTCATCGCCGCCAGGGTAGCCAGCACGATGCCGGCCGCCGCCCCGGTCGAGACGTACGCCGCCTCGTTGCGCGTCAGCTCGGCCAGCCTCTTCCCCGCGACCTGCTGCAACTCGTGCATATCGACGAAGCCGCCAGCCGCGTCCTGCATGGCGTCCAGCACCTCTTGCGACATCACCGACCCGCCTAACCGGGTCAACGTCGCATCGGCGTTAATGATCCGCCGCACGCCCAAACGTTCATAGACTCCCATCGCCCGGTCCTTTCTCCACCCCCGGTCGTGCCATCTCGCCTTGTCAGCCCGAGAAACGAGGAATCTCGTCGCCGCTCCGCGTACGTACGCGAGTAAATGAGCAATCTTCGCCTGCCTGATCCACGAGTTGCCGCGTGTTGTTAGGTCCTGCGGCCCTGCACCTCCCATTCAGGAAGTACGAATGGTCCCGGCCTTGGGTCCGAACGGGTCTGTGCCTGTTCGGCACGAGCGCCGATCATTAGTCCATCGTCGATCGGTTCCCCTTCCCTCCCGGTCGCCGATCCGGTCCGCACACCGGACCACCCATCCCGCGACGCCCCGGCCCCGCCCGGGGCGTCTGCATCTCCAGCGAACAATTCACGGCAGCTGCCCGTAGGGGCGACGCCTGCGTCGTCCCGGTCGGCCGCGGGCCGACAGTGAGCGCTCGCCATGATTCTTTTGAAGACATCATACCCATTTAACTGGTGCTCTTGGGATATGTCGCTTGGACGGCGTGCGCCGGACTACAGTAGCTCTGCCCTCGCCCGTTCTCCACCCGCTCCCAGTACCTTCGCGCAATCGGCCGCCCGCAATACGCGCAAAACCTTCGCACCGGATCGATGTAGCTGACCGCGGGCATCACCCAATACCCCAACCCCGTGTCTGGCTTCTCGCATTCCCCACTCCCCCCAACCGGCGTCTCGGCGCTCATTGCTCGAACCCGTAATCGGCCCGCGCCCGCGCCACGGTCACGAAACCCTCCTCGATGTCCCGCTCCACCAGTGCCCGCTCCCGCCGTGTCGGGTCCCCATACCCGCCCCCTCCGGGCATCGCCAATCGCACCTGATCCCCCGGCCGCAAGCGGATACCAGAGAACTTGGACGGCGACATCGTCCCGAACGCATCGACAAATGTCTGCCAGACATCTTCCCCGCGACGCTTTACCCAGATACCCCCGCGCGCCCCATCGCCTCCGCCCAGCACCCCCCAGGGATCGGCCTTCATCCGGTTCAAAAGCGCGCTCACCGTCACCTCAGACGTCACCGTCAGCAGCCGCTCGCCGCCCAACCCGCCGCGGAACTCACCCGGCCCCCCAGAATCTGGCAGCAACCGGTACTCCTCAATCAGAAACGCGGGATAGCGTGTCTCAAAAACCTCCACCGGTGTATTCCGGCAGTTGCCGTTGATCGTCACCACCATATTGTTGCCATCCAGCCCCTGCCGGCCGCCCCAACCCACGCCCTCGAAATGGAAATGCGCATACAGGTCGCCGCTACGCGGATCGACCCCACCGAACAGGAACGGCGACGATGTCCCGCCACACGCCGCCACCACCCGCTCCGGAATCGCCCGCTGCAATGCGCCAAAAACCATGTCCGTAATGCGCGGGCTCGTCTCCGTATTGCCGCCCGCCACCGGCGCCGGAAAGGCGCAGTTGACAATCGTGCCCGGCGGCGCAATCACCGTGATCGGTCGGTAGCAGCCTTCGTTGCGCGGAATCGTGGGATCGGTCAGATGCAAGATCGCGTTGTACACCGCCGACGCCGTCACCGCATAGATGGCATTCACCGGCCCCACCGCCTGCGGCGCCGATCCCGTGAAATCGGCAATGATTTCCTCGTCCAGAACCGTCAGGCGCAGCCGCATCGGGTACGACTCTTCCCCGATGCCGTCGTCCTCGATCACGTCCTCGAACTCATACACCCCATTCGGCATCGCCCTGATCTCCGCCCGCATCCGACGCTCGGCGATCTCGACCAGCTCCTTGCAGGCCGCACGCACCGTCTCCGGGCCATGCGCGTCAAGCAGTTCGTGCAGCCGCTGCTCCGCCAGGTCGAGCGACGCCATCATGGCCCGAAAATCGCCGTAGGTGACCTTCGGCGTGCGGTGGTTGGCCAGGATGATCTTCCATATGTCCTCGTTGTCCACTCCCCGCCGTTTGATCTTCACCGGTGGCAGCAGCAACCCCTCCTGAAAAACCTCCGTGGCATCGCCGGAAAGCCCCCCCGGCGTCTTCGCCCCCGGCTCCGACATGTGCGCCACATTCGCCACGAACCCGAAAAGCGCCCCCTCATAAAACACCGGCTTGAGCATCATGTGCTCGGGCACATGCCCCGAACCCCGATAGGGATCGTTGTGAATCATCACGTCGCCCGGCTCGAACACCTCCACACCAAGTTCGTCCAGCGTCCACGTCACGGTGAATTTGATGGTGCCGATCTGCGACGGACAGAACTCCGCCTGCGCCAGCATCTCACCGTCCGGGTCGAAAATCACGCACGAGAAATCGAGCGACTCGTTGAAGATCGGCGAGTAGCTCGTCTTCATCATCGTCACGCCCATGTCTCGACAGGTCGAGGTCAGAAAATTGTCGATCACCGTCAACATGACCGGATCGAGCCGAGTGCTGTCGCTCACGTCCACCCACCCCTGTTCGTCGCCGCTGCCCCTGCCGCCTCAGCCCTCCCCAATCCCGTGTCGATCAGAAGCTGCCCGTCCGCGAGCACCGTGACCGCCATCCCCGGCTCGGCCAGCGTTGTCGATCCCTGCTCCTCGAGGATGCACGGACCCTTGAGCCGAGACCCGGCAGTAAGCGCGTACCGGCGATAAATGGCCGTGGGCAGATGACCATGTCCACGGAAATAGACGAGTCGCTCAGCCGCTTCCGCCGTCGCGACATCCTCACGCCCCGCGGCCAAACGCGGCACCGCCCTGCGCCCGCGCACTGTCACGTGAAACGCGACTAGTTCGATCTCCTCGCCTTCGATCGCATACCCATACCGCTCGGCGTGCATCCGCTCGAAGGTCGCAAACGCCTCGCGCAACCGAGCCGCGTCCATTGCCTCCACATCCACCGGTACGTCGTGCTCGTAATTCTGACCGGCATACCGCATGCTGATCGAGAAAGAGACCTCCGGCGTTCCCGTGAACCCTTCGTCTCGCAGCTCAGCCTCAGCGGCCTCCCGGATCGAAGCGAACTGACGGGCAACCTCCTCCGCATCGACCCGGCTCGATCGGAACGCTTTGGTCCAGACCTTGTCGACCCGCAGGTCGGCCAGAAGCATCCCCAGCGCGGAGGCATTCCCCGGGTACATCGGGATCAGCACGCTCGGTATGCGCAGCGACCGCGCCACCGCCGTCGCGTGCAACGGTCCCGCGCCCCCAAACCCGAACAGGGCGAACCGCCGTGGATCGAGCCCCCGCTCCAGCGAAACCATCTTGATGGCGCTCGCCATATTTTCGTTCGCGATCTCGACAATCGACGACGCCAACTCGAGCGTGTTCATCCCCGCCTGCATGGCCAGCTCCGCCAGCGCCGCCTCCGCCAGCCCCGGATCGAGCCGCATCCGCCCCCCGAGGAAATATCCCGGGTCGAGCCGCCCCAGGTGCAAATTGGCGTCCGTCACCGTCGGCCTCGTCCCACCAAGTCCGTAGCAGGCTGGCCCCGGCGTGGCCCGCGCGCTCTCCGGTCCAACGCGCAAGAACCCTCCGGCATCGATCCAGGCGATACTGCCACCCCCCGCGCCAATCGACTTGATATCGATCAACGGGATCGCCGCCGGCACGCCCCATTCGATCTCATACTCCGTCGTGTGCCGCTGCTCTCCCCCTCGAATGACCCCGACATCGGCACTCGTCCCACCCATATCGAGCGTCAGCAAATCCGGCATACCCGCCTGCACGCCAAGCGCCGCGGCCACCAGCATGCCACCTGCCGGTCCTGATTGCGCCGTCTGGATCGGGTGCTCCGCCGCCGCCCCGGCCAGCATCGCGCCCCCATTCGACTTCATAATCGTCCACGGCGTACGCAGCCCCGCCTCCGCCAGCGCCCCGGAAAGACTGCCCACATAGCGCTGCATCAGCGGCTTCAGATACGCGTCCGCTACTGTCGTCGAAGTCCGCTCGTACTCCCGCCAGATCGGCGCGACCTCATGCGATACCGAGATCGGCAACCCCGGCAGTTCCCGCGCCACGATCTCGCGCGCTTCCCGTTCGTGTTCCGGATTGACGTAGGAGAACAGCAGGCTGATCGCCACCGCCTCAATCGGCCGCTCCCGCGCCTCTCCGCACGCCGCAACCAGCGCCTCCACGTCGAGCGCCCGCACCACCTGCCCCTCCGACCCGATCCGCTCCCGCACCCCCACGCTATCTCGCCGCGACGTCAACAACGCCTTCGGCTTCTCCCAACGCAGGTCATACAGCGTCTTGCGATTGATGCGCTGGATGTACGGAATATCCTCGTGCCCCGCCGTCACCAGCAGCAGCACCCGCGCCCCGGTCCGCTCGATCAGGGCATTGGTTCCCACCGTCGTCCCATGCACCAACCCTGATATATCCGCCATCGCCAGATCCGCCGCATGCACAGCGTCCAGCAGCGCCTGCCCCGGCCTGCTCGGCACCGAGGGCGTCTTCGCCGTCGCCAACTCCCCCGTCTCGGTATCAAACGCCACCAGATCCGTAAACGTCCCGCCAGTATCGATCCCCACCAGAAACCGGCCGCCACCCTCCGCCATCGTCCTCGCCGCTCCAATCCTCATGTTCACCTAATCTCGATCGCCACCGCCCGCCCGGCCCGAGCCCACCAACCGAAGCCCATCGGGACTCGGAGCCCGCCGCAGGCGGGCGACATACTCCCCCTCTCCCGGCTCGACGGGAGAGGGGGCAGGGGGTGAGGGCCAGACTCAATTGACAGCCCCCAGCAACCGCCATAGACTCCCATCGGCTTTTCAATGTCAACAGGGTAGCCCAGCGCGGGGCACCCGACACGAGCGACGAGCGCTTCCACGTCGGCAGCTTTGCGCATGACCGCACCGGGTCATCGAACGGAAGGAGTGTTCCCGACATGAGCGAACGCAATCGAACCTTCGCCGATCGCAAGCGCCTGCGCGACGAGGCCATCATCGACCTCGGTCACGGCTACATCAACCGCCGCGAGTTCATGTTCCGCGCCACCGCCGTCGGCGTCTCCGCTGCCTTCGCCGGCAAAGTCGCCGACGCGCTCGCCACACCCTCCTCGCCACCGCAGCGCAGCCGCTGGGCGAAGCAGGCCGAAGCCACCGTCACCATCATCAAAGGCCCCCACCACCCCCAGGACGCCGAGTTCTGGGACGCCATGAAGCAGGAGTTCGAAACCGCCCACCCGGACATCGCCCTCAACCCGACCTTCTTCGACTGGGCCACCATGGACGCCCAGTTGACCGCTGGCTACGCCGGCGAGCCGCCCGACGTCGTCTACCTCGTCGATCTCGTCTTGGCCAAATTCGTCAACGCCGGCCAGGTGGCCGACATCACCGCCATGGTCGACGCCGAGGACTACGCCGCCGAGCGCGAAGCCATCGCCCCCTTCACCTGGGACGTCACCGAGTTCGACGGCAAGCAATACGGTGTCGGCGCGCTCGGCGCCGCCTTCGGCATCTTCTACAACATCGACCTCCTCGAAGCCGCCGGCATCGCCGAGTTCCCGCTCACACGAGAAGGCCTTGTCGAAGCCGCGGCCGCGCTACAAACCGACCAGGTCTGGGGCTTCCAGTTCCGCGATTCCTTCACCGACTACGCCCACTGGGACTGGCTCCCCTACGTCCACAACGACGACGGCGACGTCATGACGGTGGACCTCACCGCGCAAAATCTCGATCCCGCCGCCGCCGCGGCCACCCAGTACCTCGCCGACATGAAGCTCGTGCACGGCGTCTCGCCCGAGGCCGGGGCCTACGACTGGCTCACCGGCAACCGCCCGTTGTTCGAAGCTGGCCGTATCGCCATCCTGATGGACGAGTACCCACAGGCCGTCGTCTGGGAAGTCGACCAGCCGGTGGACTTCCGCCTCGGCGTAGCCCAGGCCCCCGCCACCGAAGAGGGCGGCAAGCAGACCACCATGGGCAACTTCGGCTACGCCACCATCTCGGAGAAAAGCCCCAACAAGGAAGCCGCCTGGGAAGTCGTCAAGTGGTGGACCAGCGCCGACGTCATCAACCCCTACGCCGCCCAGATCGGTTTGCAGACCGTCCGCGTCGACTCCAGCCCACCCTACGAAAGCGAGTTGCTCCAGATCGTCCAGGACCAGTATGTGCCCCTCGTGCAAGGCATCCAACCCACCGAGAACTACTACGAAATGCTGACCAACATCTGGCCCGAAGTCGAACGCGCCTACCGCGGCGAACAGACCGGCGAAGAAGCCATGGTCCGCGCCGCTGAAACCGTCACCGGCCTCCTGGGCGAGTAAGGACAACATGGAGCAAGGCTGCCAAACGGCTGCCAGTTGCATAACTTCGGCCCTATGACCAACCCGAACCTCGCCACGACGAGTAACTCTCCCCCCTCTCCCGACTCGACGGGAGAGGGGGGCTGGGGGGGTGAGGGCAGGTGGGCGAGGGCCAAATCGAGCGATCCACCCACCCCAACCCTGCGCCTGTCCCCCACCGAACACGAACACCTCCGCCGCCAGCACGCCCGCCGCCGCGCCCTGACCGCCTACGCCTTTCTGCTCCCGAACGCCATCGTCTTCATCGCCTTTCTCCTCTTCCCCATCCTCTTCCTCTTCTATCTGACCTTCCACAACGGCGGCATCATCACCCCCGCCGAGTTCGTCGGTATGGAAAACTGGCGGCTGGCCTGGGGCGATGAGCTCCTGCGCACCACCATCCTCAACACCGTCTACTACTGCCTCCTCGCCATCCCCTCCGTCTTCGTCATCGGCATGATCCTGGCTCTCTGCCTACAGCGCATCCCGCGCGGCAGCGGCCCGTTTCGATCCCTCCTTTACATCCCGACCCTCACGCCGTACGTCCTGGCCGCCCTCATCTGGCTCTTCGTCGTGCAACGCGACTTCGGCGCCCTCAACGTCTTCCTCGGCCTCTTCGGCATCCCCCCGCAGAACTGGCTCGGCAGCCCAACCCTGGTCATGCCCTCCATTGCCATGCTGGAGGTCTGGCGCGGCGTCGGCTTCTGGACGCTCCTCTTCCTCGCCGCTTTGCTGGCCCTCCCCTCCGAGCTCTACCAGGCGGCGACCATCGACGGCGCCAGCGCCTGGCAGCAATTCCGGCACATTACCCTGCCCCTGATGCGCCCCACCTTCTTCTTCGCCGTTGTCATGGCCACCATCTGGAATCTGCAACTCTTCGACTCCGTCAGCATCCTCACCGACGGCGGACCCTCCAACGCCAGCGCTACCGTCGTCTGGTACATCTACAAGGCCATGTTCCAGTTCAACGACAAGACCGGGTTCGCCGCGGCCCTCAGCTTCGTCCTGCTCCTCTTCATCCTGGGACTCACGCTCGTCGAAATCCGCCTGCTCCATAAGCGAACATAGGACGACCATGGCCATCGAAACGGAATTCGCCGATCTCGCCTCCCCCGCCGCGACCAGGCGCGCTGCCGCGACGAAGCGAAACGGCCCCTCCCCCTACCTGATCGCCAGCTATCTCGTTCTCGCCATCGCCGGCATCATCTCGTTGATCCCGTTTCTCTACGTCGTCTCAACATCGCTAAAGGACACCGCGTCCCTCTTCAGCTACCCGCCCGAGTGGATTCCCAGCGAGCCGACGCTGGACAACTTCCGGTCCCTGCTCACCGACCATCCCTACCTACGCTGGACCCTGAACTCGCTGATCGTCGCCTCCGCCGTCACCATCATCAAAGTCGTCATCGACTCCATGGCCGGCTACGCCTTCGCCAAGATGTCCTTCCCTGGCAAGGACGCCCTCTTCCTCGTCGTCCTCATGACCCTCATGGTCCCCTTCGCCGCTACCCTCATCCCCCTCTTTCTCATCGTCCGCAGTCTCAACCTCACCAACTCCTACCTCGGACTGATCCTCCCCGCCCTCGCCAGCCCGATCGGCATCTTCATGATGCGCCAGTTCATCGAATCGCTCCCCAGCGACCTCGAGAACGCGGCCCGCCTCGACGGCTGCTCCGAGTTCCAGATTTTCCGCCGCGTCATCCTGCCCCTGATGAAACCGGGCCTCGTCGTCCTCGGCGTTTTCACCTTCATGACCCAGTGGACCAGCTACCTCTGGCCGCTGGTCATCAACACCCGCGAGGAAATGTTCACCCTGACCGTCGGTGTCCAGAGCCTGCGCTCCCTCTTCACCGTCGACTGGGGCATCCTCTCCGCCGGCGCCGTCCTCTCCATGCTCCCCCTCATCCTCGTCTTCCTCTTCCTGCAACGCTACTTCATCGCCGGCTCCATCGCCGGCGCCCTCAAGGAGTGACGAGGGTGACAGAGAAATCGGCAGTGTGGATTTCGTGTGTTGGCCGGTCGGCTCAATCGCCCGGGTTCCAGGTTGTAACGGTGACCTGGAAATACGGGCCGCTCTCCTGTGACCCTGTCACCCTGTCACCCCGTCACCCTCGCTAGCCATGGGACGCGTTGAGCTCATCCAGGTAGGCAAGCGGTACGGCGAGACGGACGCCGTCTCCTCAGTCACGCTCGGCATTGAGGACCACGAATTCATCGTGCTCCTCGGCCCTTCGGGCTGCGGAAAAAGCACGCTTCTCAAGATGGTCGCCGGTCTGGAGGATGTCAGCGACGGCGAGATCTACATCGACGATGTGCTCGTGAATTACGTCCGACCCGCCGACCGCAACGTTGCCATGGTCTTCCAGAACTACGCCCTTTACCCCCACATGACCGTGTCCGAGAACATCGGATTCCCACTGAAAATGACCGGCGTGCCAAAGCAGGAAACAACCCAGCGCGTCCTGCGCGCCGCCCAGGCTCTTGGTTTGGAAACCTTCCTGGAGCGCCGTCCCGAGCAGCTTTCCGGCGGGCAGCGGCAAAGGGTGGCCCTCGGCCGCGCCATCGTGCGCGAACCCGCCGTCTTCCTCATGGATGAACCCCTCTCCAATCTCGACGCCCAGCTCCGCGTCCAAACCCGCGAAGAACTATTGCGACTGCACGCTCGGCTTCAAACGACCACCATCTACGTCACCCACGACCAGATCGAAGCAATGACCATGGGTCAGCGCATCGTCGTCATGCGCGGCGGCGTCGTGCAGCAGGTCGGCCCGCCCCAAGAGGTCTACGACGAACCGGCCAACACGTTCGTCGCCGCCTTCCTCGGCAGTCCCCGCATCAACCTCCACGCCGGAACGCTCGACCGCTCAGGCGACCACGTGCTGTTCCGCGCCGGGACCGTAGCCATCCCGCTCCCATCGCGCCTCGCCCGGCACACCCGCGCAAATGGCGTGAGCGACGAAACGGCCCTCGGCATCCGGCCGGAAGACATCCGCGTCATCCTTGACGCCGAACCTCCGGCGAGCGACAGCGTCACCATCCCCGCAACCGTCTCCCTCGTCGAGCCGGTCGGCTCGGACCTCTTCCTCACCGCCAACACCGGGGACCTCTCCTGGACTGCGCGCGCCGAAGCGAGACTTCCCGTCGCCCCGGGCCAACGCATCAGCCTCGCCCTCGACCTTGGCCGCGCCCACCTCTTCGGCGCCGACGGACGCAACCTGTCGTTCAGCAGCTAGGGGACACTCATGGGTCCGACCGTTCCGACCGAAGCGGAAAACGATGGCGAGCGCGCCTCACTCAACCCCGAGCTCGCCTCGGCGATCGGCCACGCCGTCGAGGCCCGCCACGCCGATCTCCTCGAACTCACCCGCTCGCTGATCGCCTGCCGCACCGACAGCCAGTCGGAAATCAATCCCGAATTCGAGGGCGAAGCGCGGCGCTGCCAGGATATCGTCGCATCCTGGCTCACCGACCTCGGCGCAACCATACAGCGCTGGGACGAACCCCCTCACCACCCCGTCGTCGCCGGTCTCGTCGCGGGCACCGACGGTGGTAACTCCCTCGCCTTCAATGGCCACGTCGACGTAGTCCCGGTCGGCGACTCGAGCGCCTGGTCCCACGCCCCCTGGGACGGCGAAATCGCCGACGGCCGGCTCTGGGGCCGCGGCGCCGCCGACATGAAGGGCGGCGTCGCCTGCGCGCTGGTCGCGATGCGCGCCATCCAGGACGCGGGCATCCCCCTGCGCGGCGACCTCTGGGCACACATCGTCAGCGACGAGGAGGTCGTCGGCCGCGGCACGCGCAACCTGCTGCGCCGCTTCCCCGCCGTCGACGCTGTCCTCGTCGCCGAACCAACCAATCTCAGCATCATGCCGGTCGAAGGGGGACTCGTCCATTTCCGCATCGAAGTCGACGGCCGCGAGAGCCACGCGGGCAACCGCTACCAGTCCATCCACGCCGGGGGACTCGGCCGGGACGCCGGGGTCAATGCCATCGAGAAGTCGCTCCTCATCGTGACCGCCCTCCAGAATCTGGAACGTCAGTGGGCAAATCTGCGACACCATCCGATGCTCCCTGCCGGGTTCAACACCATCGCCCCCGGCATCATCGCCGGCGGACCGGGTGGCGGCGCCGATGGCTGCCTCAACGTGATTTCCAACCCGGGGACGGCCCCGAACTACTGCTCCGTCGAGTACAACCTCTGGTTCCTGCCTGGAGAATCGTTCGAGACGATCCGCGACGAAATCGAGTCGTTCGTGCAAACCGTCTGTCAGACCGACCCATGGCTGCGGACGCACCCACCGCGCTTCACCTGGAAACTCCGCGACATCTACTTCCCGCCCGCGGAAACGGCCCCCGACCACGCGTTCATCAACGCACTGGATTCCGCGCTGCAGAGCTTGGGCCGCGAGCCGGTGATCCAGGCGTTCACGGCCGCCTCGGAGTTGGCCTGGTACGCCGAAGTCGGTATCCCCGGAACGATCTTCGGCCCCGGCCGCATCGCGCAAGCGCACAGCCCGGATGAGTACGTCGCTCACGACCAGTTGCACGTCGCCTGCGCCGCCATGGCGCTGACCGCGGCAGCATGGTGCGGCATCGCCTCGTGAGCATCACACGCGGCATGGCGCCCACTGATATCGACTGAACCGACAGAATCTCGAACTCCTTTCATGGGGAATTGATTGGCCCCGCAGAGATGGTCTATCGAACACGCGACGCTTGGCTCTTCTGGACTGCTCGCCGAATGCTGCTGCCGCGTCCGCATTCCGGAACCGTTTGGCACGCCCCTTGCATTGAACCAATATCGTCAAGGAGGTCAACTCCGGTGGCTTGCTTGATGCCGGGGGGATGGAAGCGAGTCGACCCAGTTTGGACTCGCGGCCGGCGGCAATAAGACGGCCCTCGCTGCTGGTGGAGGTGCAGCGACGTTGAACCCGGCCACCATGGCCAATCATCAGAGTACGAAGGAGGTTCACGGGTGAGCACAGATCCAGTTCGAGGGCGCTCGATGGAATCGAGCGTTACCGAGAGAATCGATACAACCGTCTTGGATGGCCCTGGAAGGCGCGCGCCGGTGCTGACGCGGTCAGATGTCGATGTCGACCTGGAAGTTCCCCTTCGCGACCGCGTTCGCTGGGGAGCCATCATCGCAGGTGTCGTCACGGCGTTCGCCGTCCTGCTGTTCTTGACGACGATCGGCATCGCCCTCGGGCTCTCCGCCCTGGGTGGCGCCGACGATACGTCGGGCTGGGGAACGACTGCCGGCATCTACGGAGCAATCACGCTGCTTCTGTCATTCTTCGTGGGCGGGTGGGTCGCCGCGCGAGCAGCCGCTCCGAGTCCTGAATCAAACGGCGTCTTCAACGGGTTCCTGACCGGCGCGGCCATCCTGCTGCTGCTGCTCTGGATGGCCACCACCGCCATAACCGGCGCGCTGGGGTTCTTCACCGGAACCGTCACCGACATCGCAAACGCGGCGGGTAGTGCCGCGCCTGCCGTGACCGAGGCCGTTGACCCGAACGCGGTTGGGGAAGTTGCCCCGGCCGTCGAGGGTGCGATTGAAGATCCCGACGCTGCCGTCACCGAGGTGACCGAGCAGGTCGAGGCAGTAGTTCCTGAAGATCCGGCCGCGGCCGCTCAGGCTGCCTCGGAAGACATCGCTCCCGGCGCTTGGGGCACCGCCATCGCCATGCTCCTCGCCGTGGTCGCCGCCGCCCTTGGCGGGCTGGTCGGCCAGAATCAGGAGCGTGATCGCATTCCGGGATCGCGCGCAGTCACGTCGTAGCGTTTGTCGCCGGATACTGAAACGGGGACCGGTTTGCACCGGTCCCCGTCCCTTTGTGCGCCGATGCTTCGGGCCACGTGGTCGATCAACTATCGTCGGCGTCGGTCGCGTGCTCGCGAACCGCGTCGAGCAGCACGTCCAGATCCACGGGCTTACGCAGACCGGTCACCGCCCCCGTCTCTTCGATCGCGGCGTGCGTCACCGTGGCGGAGATCAGGATCAGCGGCGCTCGCGGCTCGGGAAATTCCCGATACCACTGCGCGAACGTCACTCCATCCATGACCGGCATCCTCAGGTCGAGGATGATCGCTTCGGGCTTCGTTTGGTGGAGGGCCTCCAGTGCCCGGCGACCATTTTCCGCGGTCGTGACCGTCCATCCATCGTCTTCGAGTGCCGTCGCCATCACAGCGCGCACTCCTTCATCATCGTCTACTACGAGTACCATTCCCCTCATAACCTGGCTTCCAGCCGCCGCTGCGTCCGCCAGAGCGGTTGCCGGCCGGGCGAATTGTGCGGGTTTTCCTGGGCTGGCACCGCACAACGCGTGCCACACCGGCCTCGACTGGGGCGACATCGGTCTCAAACGCGCCGCGAGCGCGTGGCTAGACCGGTACATCGGCTTCCGTTCGCTCGAGTCGGCTGCGCAATTCTGCCGGCTCGACCCCCACCAGGCTGGCGGCGACGGTCTGGTTGCCACCGGCTTGCCTCAGGGCCTCGCGGAGAAACCGCGACTCCATGTCCTTCAGGAACGCGTCGAGGGTCGTGCCGTCCGAGATAGCCTGGGTCACGTCGACCGGGCGGCGAGCCTCCTGGCCCGGGAACGTTATGTGCTCGTCGGCGATGATACCGCCGCGGGCCATGATAACCGCCCGCTCAACCGTGTTCTCCAGCTCCCGCACGTTCCCCGGCCATTCGTGATCCAGCAGCCGGTTCATCGCCTCCTGGCTGATCTTCGCCGGGGCGGAACTGCGTCCGTAGCGGTGCTTGTGCAGAAAGTGCTCCACCAGTAGCGGAATATCTCCGGGGCGTTCGCGCAGAGGCGGAAGCTCTATCGCGATGACATTGAGCCGGTAATAGAGATCTTCCCGGAAATTTCCGATCTCGATCTCTCGGGGAAGATCCTTGTTGGTCGCCGCCACCACGCGCGTATCGACCTTGATCGAATTGGTTCCCCCGACGCGCTCGAACTCTCTCTCCTGCAGCACGCGCAGCAGCTTCTTCTGCGTTGCCAGGGTCATCTCACCGACTTCGTCCAGAAAGATGGTTCCCTTGTTCGCCAGTTCGAACCGGCCCTTGCGCTGCGCGACGGCGCCGGTGAACGCTCCCTTCTCGTGCCCGAACAGCTCACTCTCCAGGAGCGTCTCGGGCAGCGCGGCGCAGTTCACCTTGATCAGCGGCCCAGCCGAGTAGGTCGAATTGCGGTGGAGCACCGTGGCGACCAGCTCCTTGCCCGTCCCGGTTTCGCCGGAAACCAGCACGGTGGCATCCGAGCGCGCCACCCGCCCGACGATCTTGTAGACACCCTGCATCGCCGGGCTGTCGCCGATCAGGATCTCGTCGCGGGTACTCTCGGCGATCAGGCGCACCACACGATCGCTCAGGTCGCGCCGCTCGAAGAACCGGGCGATGGCCAAGGTGACCTCTTCCAACTCGAACGGCTTGGCGATGTAGTCGAACGCGCCCAGCTTCATTGCTTCGATCGCGGTCGAGGCGGAACCAAACGCCGTCATGACGATAATGGGCAATTCGCTGTCGCGGGCCTGCCGCAACGCGCGCAGCACCTCCAGGCCGTCTTTGCCCGGCATCCGAATATCCATCAGCGCCAGGTCCGGCTGCGGTTCGCCACTGCCGCCGTTGAACACGGCCAGCACTTCGTCGCCAGTCGCGGCCTCGCTGACGTCGTACCCCTCGTCGGTCAGGGCCTCCCGCAGCACGTCGCGGATGGCCGCAGTGTCGTCTGCGATCAGGATGCGTTGCGCCACGCTTCCCTCCACGAGGCAGTCGTTAGTCGTGAAGCGGCTATCGAGTTTCCGCTCCATGACTCTACCATCTTCGTCGCCGCGAGACGATCAGCACGTCCTCGCTGACCGGGTTCGGCGCGTGGCACAAGATGTGCATGTGCCCCACCAGGACGCAATGACATAGACTCGGAATCGATCAGCCACCGTGCTGGGAGGGGGGCAGGACAATGTGTCTTGATTACATGCGCGGAGGGCTGGCCCCTAGCCATGGTCCGACCGCAAACTCGCCACCGATTCGAACCGCTCCGCGGCTAAAGCCTCCAGGATTTCGGCCCACGAAGTCATGAAGAATCGTCAGGTCGAGATCGACCAAGCTCAGTCACAGCCGACGTCCGCGGGATCGGGAACGCCAGCCTCTGACGAGCGAGGCCAGTGCCCGCGGCGGCTTATGCACATGTGGCCGTTGCCGGAATCTGGCACAGGAAGGAGCAGTGCATCCATGGCCCGGAGACACACGAAACGGTCGTTCGTGCCTGGGAGTCCCAGGTAGCCACGATGAACCAGTTTATCCAACGTCGGGGCGCATATACGATGAAGCGCCCACGCGAAGCACTCACGGGCTCCTCTATGCTTCGACGAAACCTCTCCACTGGGGCGGTGATGAGCACGACGGCCGTCATCGCCCTCCCCAGTTTCACTTCTGAGGCCACGGCCTGGCCGAGCGCCTCGCTTCCACTCACAAATCATGGCCCGTGAGCGGTGTGGGGATCGGGGCTCGCAGGAGCCTCGGTCCCGCCACCAGGTTCAATCTCCCAAGTGTGGTGTGTGGCACGGTTCTTGCTAACACCGGGGCATGATACAGTAGATTCGCGGCATCGTGCTCTGCGGCTTCACCGTTCCCTCGACTGCCTCCGCGGGCCGCGGTTGTTGCAACGCGCCGAGTGACGAACCGGATTCCGTTTCGGGCACGCGCGGCGCTGGACCTCAGGGTTGAGGAAGTTCGAGGCAGGGGCGAAACGTCGTGCCTGCCAGACATTTCGACCGCCGGGCGATGAGCCCAGAGAGGTGACGAGCGAGCGGACATGCAGACCCTGAATGCCCATATGGAACAACATGCCGAAATGCAGCAGAGCTTTTCTCCGCTGCTGATGCAGGCGAACCACATCCTCAGCCTCTCCCAGGCCGAATTGGAATCCGCCATCAACGACGCGATCGACGACAATCCGGCCCTGGAGCTGGAAGACGTGGCCGCTTGCCCCGTGTGCGGGCGGCGCACCAGCGGCGAACCCTGCGCCACCTGCCGGACTCTCCCGCCGGAACCGCCAACCGCCGCGCGCACAGACGACGCCCCCACCCGCGTGGAGGTGGAGTACCGGACCCCGAGCAACGCCGATCCCGACTTCGACCCAATGTCATTCATCGCCAACGCCACCGACATTCGGGAGCAGATCCTCGAATCCGCGATGGCCAGTCTCGATCGTGAGCGCGATCAGGCGATCGCGCTCGTCTTGGTGGACGCCATCGACGACCGCGGATTCCTGTCGCTCTCGTTGGAAGATGTCGCGGACGCGGTCGGCGCCAGCGAACTCGAAGTCGAGCGCGTCCTGAGCGTTGTTCAGGAAATCGCCCCGCCCGGGGTGGGCGCTCGTTCGCTGCAGGAGTCATTGCGGCTGCAGACCGCCTATTTGCAGGCGGAAGGCGTCCCAGTCCCGGATGTGGTCACCGCGGTGATCGAGGGATACCTGGAAGAACTCGCCGGCAAGCGCATCTCGCGCATCGCGCGGGCACTGGACGTGGACCAGGAGGCAATCGAAGAGGCTCAGGCGTTTATTCGGGACCAGCTCACGCCCCACCCCCTGCAGTCGCACCAATCCACCACCTGGACCGCGCCGTCGAGCGGCGGCCACGTCGTTCCGGATGTTGTTGTGACGATGGAAGGCGACCAACTCTGGATCGAGGTTCCCAACGCGATCTACGATCGCCTCCATACAGAGGCGTTTTACCGGGCCATTGCCAAACCGGAATCCAACGGCGCCAAGCCTGCCGCGACGGATACTGCCTCAGTCGACCAGGAGACAGTCGTCCACGCCAAGGCCCATGTGGCCCGCGCCCAGCAGTTCATCTGGGCCGTACGGCAGCGCAAGCAGACCCTGCTTCGCGTGGCCGAGTACGTCTGCTCCTATCAGGAAGCCTACATTCGAGGCGATGCGCGCGGGCTCCGTCCCCTGACGCGCAGCGAAGTCGCCAATGCGCTCGGTGTCCACGAGTCCACGTGCAGTCGCGCCGTGGCGGGCAAGTTCGTCCTGTTGCCCTCCCGCAAGGTCATCCCCATGAGCGACCTGTTCGCGGCATCGCTGAGCATCAAGCACGTCATTCAGCAGATCATCACCGACGAGGCCGCCACCGGCAGCACCCTCAGCGACGCACAGATCAGCGAACGGCTCCTCGATCATGGCATCCGCATCGCCCGCCGCACGGTGGCCAAATACCGCAGCCAGATGCACATCCTGCCATCAACGATCCGATAGCCTTGAGTCGTCAGTCGTCAGTTCGAAGCTGGACGCGGGTGCCAGGGAACCGCGAGATTCCCCGCGCGCTCCGAAAGACCCCAATCTCATGAGGCAATTTAGATCGGCCCAGACTCCTGCTCCATGGCCTGTTCCCGTGACTCTCCGACCTCTCGCAGCCGCGCGACCGCCCTCTCCTCGAGGTCCGCGTCTCGCTCCTCGTCCGTTCGCTGCGGAACCGCCTCACCGAACGCCTCCGCCTCGGCCTGAACCTCTGCCTGCTGCTGACCCATCGCCTCGCGGGCATCCTTGGACCGCTGCTCGCCCTGATCCTTGCGGTCGCGGTGTCGATCCTGCGGATACGGGTAGGACATACCGGAAGGCTCCTTTCGCGTTGAGCACTGGCATCCGAATGGCAAGAACCATGCCCAGCGCCGCCTCCCGCCGTCGCGTACCCGGCAAGTCTTGGCATCCCCTGATGGCGGGAGCACCAACGCACCCAAAGCGAAAGCGCTGGCGCGGATCGTGCAATACCGGCCGGTGCGACAACGAGCCACACTCCCGCAAAGGAGCCGACCGTGAAACCCCGCGTCATCGTCATCGCGCTCCTCCTCGCCAGTGCCGTTCACATTGGGGCATCAGCCCGTGAAACGCTCGCGCCAGCGGCGTCGGAATCAATCGCTCAGAGCCAGGTGATGGCCGAAACCGCAGACACGCATTCAGCCAACCAGCCTTCCGGCAGACTCCCCACGGTCGCTCCCGATCGGCTCATGCCCGCGTTCGTGGCCTCCACGCCGTTTGCCAACCTCGACGTCGCTTCATTGCCGCGAGAAATCGCCTCATTGCCGCGCGATACTGCCTCATTGCCGCGCGATACTGCCTCATTGCCGCGCGATACCGCCTCATCGCCGCGCGGTATCGACTCGATGCCGCGCGAAACCGAAGCTGTGCCACAGCACGAAGCCCAAGACGCCAAGGTACCGCCGCCTCCGACCGCAACCGCAACCCCAACATCAACACCAACACCAGACAGACCCGTTTGCGACCCGGCCTACCCCGACGAACGCACCTGCATCCCGCCCGGCCCCCCGTTTGACCAGGGCTGCGCCATCACCGCCGAACGCCGCTTCACCGTCCTCCCGCCGGACCCACAAAGACTGGATCACGACAACGACGGCATCGGCTGCGAACCCATTCGCTAACCCGAGCCGAACGTGGTCCGGCAAGATTCGCGCCCCTGAAGCGGTTCATTTCGACCAACCAAGTCCAATTACAACGGCGTGCTGAAATCGTGTCATTCCGATGCAAGGAGGATTCTCGGCGCTCAGGAGGCGTCGGTTCGCCGGCGCAGAGATGATCCTTGGGAGTCCTCGTTGCGCTCGGAAGGACAAACTTTCTGCAGCGCGCTGCAACCCAGCTGCCGTGCGCCTAGCCTTCGCAACTGGCCTGCCGGCTCGATGCCGCCACCCGCGGATCGTGTCACGTCCAGCGCAACAAAGAATCACAGCGCCGCGATGGCAAATCACCTCGAAACCCTCGGAGCAATTCATCGTCGAAACGGCTCACGCTCGCCGCCCCATCGCGGCGTGGTTCACCATCCCAGCAGGGCCAGGCACAGCGCGCGCCTGGCCCAAATGGCCGCCTAACAGCGTTGGCGCTCGTTAGCCGGTGAGCCTCTGCGTGTAGCTTCGGTAGTCGCTCAGGTCGAGCTCCCGCAGCTTGATCTCGGTGTCGTCGGCGCTGATCGTCTTCGGTTCCCCGTTGTCCGCCGCGTACCATCCCCCGGAAGACGATTCACACCACTCGAACCGGGTCGGGCTTGCGTACATCGTCACCTGCTCGTCGACCCCGTCGTTCCCGTCCCAGACCCCGCCGTCCACACCATCTCCGTGGTAGTAGAACAAGCTGCTGGTCGTCTGGAATGTCTCGCTCTCACCAGGGTCGAGCGTCCACCATCCCGCGAAGTACCAGTTGGCCCCACCGCACGGCGAGCCCCACTTCTTCATGATCGCGAGGTCGATAGTCTGGCCCGACTCGTTCACGACCGTGACGCTGCGCACCGTCGCCGACGTCGACGCATCAACGACGCCAACACTCGGCCCAAACCCAACCAGCAACACCGCCAGCGCGGTCACAGCTGGCCTCGCCCATCGCAACACGTCTGCCAACATCCTCGAAAACATGCTCCTGCTCCTTTCGCGACACGTGCGGATCGAGCCCGCGGCCACGACCCGCCCACGGCTGCTTCATGCCAAGCTGTCGCAACCGTCATTGCGAACGAACCTGACCCACCGCCATCGTCCTGTGCAGCCGCGGATAAATCATGAGCAGGAACTACTCAGAAACATACTCTGACTTGAAGAATCAGCACGGCGCGGCATTCCGTTTGCGCATGGTTCCCACCGTCATTCGCTGTGCGACAGCCTGCTCCGTCTCGTGCCAGACACGCGGATCTGCGCCGTTGCGGCGATAGTCGCGGCATTCATCACGCCAAAGCCGTTAGACTTCGCGGTGCGGCCTGAACAGATGGACTGCCAATCGTCGCTTTTGGGGAAGCCTCCAGGGGAACTCCAGGCCAATGAGTACAAAGCGCTGCGCAAACTCAATTATCGTTGATGCCTGCTCTCCGGATTTCCCGCGTCTCCGCGCCACCGCGCGCGAAAGTGCCCGCCGATTGGCACAGGTCCTGGGGTTACTGTCCGAACCTGACAGCTCGGTGCGCGGACCGTTCGACGTCAGCGGGCTCTCGGCACGGCACCTGTGCCACGTGGTGTTCAAAGCCACGTGCTTGACCCGACCGCCCAAACGCGACCCACACAAGCTTTACGGCGCGGAGTTCACCCGCGCGTCGGATCGATAGCCACCTAGCCTCCCGTTGACTTGAGCTGACCACTTCCGGAATGCAGTGGACTGCCGCGTCAAAGGCCCTCTCTCCCGTGCTCCGCGGGAACGGGGGAGGTATCTCCCAGTTACTACGTTTTTCGCCGTCAACGAGCCCCTCTCCCATCGCAATGGGAGAGGGGTTGGGGTGAGGGTGCGTCGGCGGCAACACGATACCTCCCCTGCTCCCGTGCCCCGCGAGAAAAGGGTCGGAGCGTGAGGTCGAGGAGCGCCAATGCGACGCCAATCGCGCGTTCAGTGAGAGCTACGGCGTGCGTCCAGCGTTCGAGAAAAGGACCGGACTGCGTCAACGGCGGCGAGAACGGGCCAGGAGTCGCACTATGGTTCTACGCACGTCCCCGTGGCCGCATGCACGCACGGACCATTGCAGCAGACGGCACCGCAGCAGGTCCAACTCGCGTGGCACAGATGAGGACTGGGAACGGAGGCGCCGGTGCAGCAACCATACTGCGCGCCGGCGACCGGCTTCTTGATGCACTTTCCACCGCAGCATTTGTGGGTGTCGCCAGCTCCTCCCCTCAGACAGCACCCGCTGCCGCAACACACTTCCCCGGCCGGGCAGTTGCGGCAGGTTCCATCGTTGCACGGAATGGTGCCGAGCGGGCAACGGCAGCTCCCGCCGGAGCACGTCTTGCCGCCGGTGCAAGAAACCCCGCACGCACCGCAGTGACTGTCGTCGCTGTTCGTGTAAACGCATGTGCCGCCACATAACTTCTGGCCGCTGGGGCACTTGCAGACACCGAGGGAACATGAAGTCCCACTCGGGCACACGGTGCCGCATGCACCGCAGTTGCTCTCGTCGGCTTGGGTGTTTACGCAGACATTGCCGCAAGCCTTCTGTCCCGATGGGCAGTCAACGACGCATTGGCCATTCTTGCAGGTCGTGATTCCAACGCAGGTGGTACCGCAGGCGCCGCAATTATTGTTGTCGGTGATCGTGTTGACGCACGAGCCGCCGCAGTCGACGGTCCCAGTGGCGCACACGCACGCGCCGCCAACGCAAGTGTGGCCGCTGCCGCAGGCGTTGCCGCACGACCCGCAGTGGTTGTTGTTTGAGGCGGTGTTGACGCAGGCGCCGTTGCACTCGGTCAGATGGGCCAAGCAGACGCACTGTCCGTTGGAGCACGTCCGCCCGGCCGGGCACGCGACGCCGCAGGCGCCGCAGTTGTTCGGATCGGTGTCGAGGTTTACGCAAAACCCGCCGCACGAAACCGCTGGCGGGAAGCAGTTGATCGGCGGCCGGCGGCACTCGCCGTCAACGCATCGCTCATCGAGGCCGCAACAACTGTTGCCGCAGACCAACTGCGCAGCGGCACAGCAGGTCCCACCAAAGCAGCTCTCGAATCCCTGGCAGGCGTTGTTGCAGGCCCCGCAGTGGTTCGGGTCGGTTGAGGTGTTGACGCAGAACCCGTCGCAAGGAACCGCCGGCGGGAAGCAAAAGACCTGCGGGCGGGTGCAGGTGCCGTTTCGGCATCGTTCGCCGAATTGGCAGCATGCTGCGCCGCAAACGAGCCTTGGATTGCAGCACGTCCCGCCGACGCAGAGGTCGCTGCTTTGGCAGGCGGCGTTGCAGCTTCCACAATGGCGCGGATCGGTGTTGAGGTTGACGCAGACCCCGTCGCACGGCACGGCAGGCGGGAAGCAGAAGACCTGCGGGCGTACGCACGCACCGTTGCGGCACCGTTCCAAGAGATCGCAACACGAGCTGCCGCAGGCTAGGCTCGGGTCGCAGCAGGCGCCGCCGATGCACCGGCCACCGCAGCAATCGGCGTCTTGGCCGCACGGATCGCCGTGCCCGCCGCATTGCGCAGCGGCGTCGCTGGGGACGCGGCCAGCCGAGCCGCCCGCCTAAGACGGAAGCGGCGATGGAGCGGACGGCGGCGCGCCGCGAGGTCGAAGGGGCGAATGTACGGGCGAGGTTGTCAAACCGTCGGTCGTTCACGCCGGCCGTCCTTTCCGCGTTCGCCTCGTATCAACCGAACCCGCGAAATTCGGGTTCATCGCGAGCGCGCACCAGGCCGGACGGCGTTCCTCCGCCGAAGAGCGCACTGCGGATACGAGTCGGGAGCGATGGGGCGAGTGGCGAGGGGTGCGATGACCTCGCTGCCTCAAAGGCCGATGCGAGTCCAACTTATCACACCTTAACGTGGTTGCCACCGGAGTCGACACGCGCTTAGGATCGGTGCATTGCAACCATCGCCAGTTCGCACGGTCGTCGAACCGCGGGGCACGCCAAGGCCAGCATCACGCTCGACACCTACGCGCACGTCTTGCCGGACTTACAGAATCATGCGGTCGATGCAATCGACGCCGCGTTGTTTCAGCGCCGTGCGTAGCAGATTTTCGGATCGTAGTAGCCGTTAATCACTCGGCGATCCCTGAACGCCCTGACGAGTTGAGCATAGGCACCGGTAGCGCAGAGAAAGAGCACGCCGCCGTTAAAAGCGATCGCCCAAAAAGAGTCGATTCGCGTTCTGCGAACCACTGGAAACGACTCAATGTGCGCTACACCGTTGCCGAGAGGAATGATCTCGGAGACTGGAAACCGCGCAAGCCAAGAGCCGATCCGCTGTCGCATGAGTGGCGGAATGCACGCGACGGCAACGTCCGCATGCTGAGGAAGCGGCTTACTCTCAACATAGAACCATAGACCACGAATGACAAATTCCATTGTCCGTAGAATTGCCGTGTAGTCCCATTCCGCTTCAAATGCCTCGCCGAGGCAGAGCGCCGACATTGAACTGCACTAGATCACGAAGTCTCTCTTCGCCTGCTTGCTTCGCTTTTTGGCATTCGATGCAACTCGGAACACGGATCAGGGAGTCCGAGTCTCGTTCGAACAACAAGCAAGATATGACGTGTTCGCGCGTAATCGGATGCTCGCGATTGCATAGTGCGCACAAAACGACTCTTTGCTGACCCTTTGCCACTCTCCTTCCATACGGCGGCACGCCGCCGATAGGATTGATTGTGACTAAACCGTGGCCAATTTCAATAGGCATAGGCGGATCGACCAAATCGAGCAGACAATTTCCGCACCATTATGCGGTTTTCTCGGAGCGGGGGACGGGACTCGAACCCGCGACAGCCTGCTTGGGAAATCGATTCGATGGCGAATCGCCGCATACCGCCGAGTATCATTCTGTGCGTCCCCGTGCGGATTTCCGCCCCGCAGTGTTCTGTTCGTGACGCCGCGTATTGCCCCGTTTGTTGGGGTTTGTTAGCAGACCCGTTAGCAAAAAGCGTCCCGGCCGCGTGAGGCCAGCCGGGACGCGAGCGCTCGACGAGGGAGGTCGAACGCCATGGTGAAACGTACCCCGGAACCGTTCTCCTACATCGAGCCGCCTCCGTGCGCCGATTCGTCACCCCCTGGGAGGGGTGTCTGGTCGAGGGTGCCGGATATCTCAGTGGTCGATGACACGCAGGAGGCGTTGCGGCAAGCCATCTTTGAAGCGATCCATCGCCATGCCCCCGAGATTGTCGAAGCCCCGGGAAAATTTGCGACACACCCTGAACTGACGCTCGACTGGTTGTACTCGCTGTTCCAGGGAGAGGCGAACCGATCGCCTGTTCGCCTCATGACTTCCTTGTCGGACTTCAGACAGCGCTTCAGGGGGTTGTTCCGGGCGCACCGACGCAATCCCCAGCAGATGAACCGACGCCGGTGAGGCGCGCCCGCGCCGGGACCGCTGAGCTTCTCGTGGAAAAGTCCTGGCGATACTGCCCGGGCCATCAATCCAGGAACGACGTGCGACAGGGGATCCTTGACGAGTTCACCCAGGCGCTCGATCGCGAACTCGATCTGGTGTACGCCACAGTTAAGCAAGCGCAGGGCCGTCCTTCTACTCGCCGCTACCTCGACCGGGACGCGACACGCCTGGTTCTCCGGGAATACCTCGGTCTCTCCGACCCAGAGATCGCCGACTACGAAGGCGAGGAGTTCTCGTACAAAGACGAAGAGACTCGTCTACACAAGAACATCGACGCATCAATTAGAAACCTCGCGAAAGACGCGGGGCTCACGCTCCGCCCGCGACCCCTCGGCCGCCGCCCGATCGACGACCCAATTTATCGCGACTACCTCGCCTAGCGCGGAAATCTCCGAAAGCAATCACCCCCGTTCCCCGGCGCGAGGCTTTCGCAATTCCGAGCATGCAACCTCATACGATAGCGGTGCATAGGGCGACACGAGAGACGCGCCCATGGACACTTCGGAGGTTGCGATGGCTCAGGCTGCACCGACGGTCGCGCCCGTCACCCTTCCCCCGAGCGAAACAGTCAGCGTTGAAATCGCCGCCGCCCGGCTCGGACTGAGCCGCAGTAAGGCGTATGAGCTTGCACGCCAGCAAGACACCCTCGCCGCCGGCGTGCCCGTCCTGAGATTCGGGCGAAAGTTGGCGGTTCCCGTCCGCGCCCTCGATCGCGTACTGGGGGTGGACCCTCCGACTGACAGCACCCCCGAGCGCGCTGCCTGAACGACAGACAGCCCGAGCCCTGCCACTGATTTGGCGCTGGTGGGCAGAAGATCGGGCGATGACCTGGGATCACGATGAATACTACATCACCCGTTTCCGAAAGAGCCGACGCGCATGACCTTGGCGCGCTGCCAATGGGACGCTGCCCGATTTGCCGCGACGTGACCGAGGAGATTTCCTGCTACTTAGCGTTTGAGCGCGGCATCCTCGACGACCTTCGCGAAGCCCGGTTCGCCGGTTCGGACGATGCCGAGGTCCTCGAAGCCGACGCGGCCAAAGTCCGGCGCCACATCGACGGACTTGTCGCACTTGCGGCGAGGGGGGCGCGACGATGAGCGCCATGACGGCCGGGGTGGCGCCGGAACTCCTGATTCGGTGTCGCGGCTGCCGGCGGCCGTTTGTGGTGAGCTTGCAGCCAGCACGGGAGCCGCTTCCGTGACACTCCTGGCGCATCACGCCCGGGAGCTGTACGAGGGCTCGGGTATCGACCCCGGCGTCGTAGCCGCCCGCGGCTACTTCTCGGCGGGCGCCGACGAGGTACGAGCGCTCGGCTTTGCTCCCTCGCAATGCCGCCCCGGTCTCGTCACCCCGCAGTGGACGCTCGCCGGCGTCCAGCTCGGCCACCTGCTCAAGCCCGACGAGCCCCGCCCCGACGAGTCCGGCAAGCTCCTGAAATACGAGGCGCCGGCCGGCTCGGTCCCGCACTTCGATATCCACCCCGACGCCCGCGCCACGATGCTCGACCCGGAGCAGACCCTCTACTTCACCGAAGGCAACAAGAAAGGCGACGCGCTCTGGTCGCGCGGCGTGCCCTGCGTCTCGATCACCGGCGTCTGGATGTTCTTGCACGGGCGCCTGGTCGTACCGGATCTGGACGAGATCCCGCTGCGGGGGCGGCGCGTGCGCGTCGTGTTCGATTCCGACGTGACGAGAAAGCCGGCCGTCGCCGAGGCGCTACTGCGTTTCTGTTCGGCCCTGGAGCGGCGCGGGCGAAGGTCGAGGTCGTGTATCTGCCGGAAGGGGCGGACGGCGCAAAGGTCGGGCTGATGATTGGTTCGTTTCGGGCAACGACGCCGCGGGACTCGATGCATTGGCCCGGCCGTGGGATGGAAAGGGGCCGGGCGTCTGGTTGCATGAGACAGAAGAAAGCGACGTCGCCACGCTGCGGCGCGACCTCGCCACGGCCCGCGCCGACGCTAGCGCCTTGGTGCAGGTAATTCTCAATCCCGAACTGACACGAAACCAGCTCATCACCGCGGTCGCGGTCGCCAGTGAAACGCGCGGCAAGCAGGGCCGTGGCGAGGTGGAGGCCAACGGCAAGATCATCCTCTCGGCGCCGGAGATCGCCGACGACTGGCGACCGAAGCCCGAGACCGGCGAGCGCGTATCCCCGGTCAACCCGAACAGCGGACACCGGCCCAGGATGGCCCGCGAGCGCGTCGGCGCCCTAATGACGGAGGCCGTCGCCCACGGTCTCATTGCCGCGCGCGCCATCACCGTGACGCGCGAGCACGCCAACGGGCGGCGCTGGAAGGCGACCGATTGGGTGGTCGATCCCGTGCCGTCGATCGCCGCCGCGTTGAAACCGTGGGCAGCCTTCGGTGAGCCGAAGGAGCGCAAACCGCGCACGGTGCCCGATCCCTGCCCCGGTTGCGGCGAGTACCACCCCATCCGGCACGACGACATCTGCACTGGCTGCGGCGTCATTACCCGCGAACGCATCACCGCCCCGCCCGTCGATGCGACGAATACTCTTTCCTCAGATAAATTATCTGAGGAAAGACGAGTGGACACTTCCCCACTGGTAAACAGTAGTACGGTAAAGCCATCATCCCCAGCCCCCTATCTCTATACGTCAGATAAATTATCTGAGGAAAGACCTTTGGATAGTTCGGGGGAGGGAATAAACGGATACAACGGGCACGCGGGCAACGGCCATGATCTCGCTGAGGGCATCCCCGCCACGCGCCTTGACCTTTCGCCGGCCGGCGTGGCCGGCGACGATCGGTGGACGGCGTGATCGCCCCCTCGCCCATGCGCCAGACGGACCACGAGGATGCGCCGTGACTGAACAAGAGGCGCTTGCCCCCATCGCCCCCGCCGAGCCACCACCGCCGGCGGAAGAGCCGGACGAGGGCTACTCGGCCGACGGCATCCTGGCGTTCGTCCGCGAGATGGCCGCCACCAGAGACCCGAGACACGCCCACCTCTATCGCGCCGTGGAGCCGGAGCGCATCCGGGCCGGCGCCCGCGTTGCGCAGCAGATCCTGGAAACGCACCTGGCGCTCCGGCAGCGGATGGGCCGGGGGGCGAGGACGGGCCGACGCGCCCACGCCCAGACGGTCTACCACCTCCTCGACAGCACCAACGACATCGATCTCGAGCTGGCCGTGGCCGCGCTGTCGATCCCCTGCGCGTGCGCCACCCTCGCGCGGCGCGTCGACTGAGCGGCCACACTCGCGCGGACGCGCATCCGGGATGCCGCCGTCTGCCACCGTGTGCCGCTGCCCTCGCGCACGCGCCCGCGCGCGTAGGGGGCCGCCCGGAAAAGTTGGCACGCGATTTCGTCACCGCCCCGCGCCGCGACGCCGAAATCTGGGGGCGCCGCTCACCGCGTGACAACATAAATCGTCGCCGCGACAAGCGATATGGTTTTGGCACCGGGCCGCGCCAGGGCGCCAAAACCGGGGTCCCGCGAGGGCACGTTGCCACGCTTTGGGACAGTTCTTAGGCGAAGGTCAGACGGTGCCAGGGACTCCGCACATAGACAATACCAAACATCCAATTAATCTCCTATCCAGACAACCAACCACATCCATCCATCCATCCATCATCACATCACCACACGCCTCCCTCTATCGTTACCTGTTGCCTGCTTACGCTCTCACTCCCCGCCCTCTCTACTCTTGCCTGCCTGCTCCTGTCCTACCTACCTACCTGCCTGCCTGCCTGACCCCGCCCCCGTACTGTATCGCTGCTTATGCGCCTGCGAACTACTGCAATCCATCGTCTGCCGACCCCCATGTAGAGCCGCCCCCGACGCTCGAAGGTGCCTGTTCGTGAGCACGTCCGTGCCACCGTCGCCGCCCCACCTGCCTCATCACAGAACGTAGAACCCGTTTATGCAAGCGAGGGTCTGGGCGCTGTAGCGACTCCAGAGCTTGCAAGTTGGGCCTACAACAAAAATCGGACCGACACTCGGCACGCCATAGCAACAGTGGCCGACAGTCGACGCACAGAACCCCTCCCAATCGGGTTGACCCAAGTCAAGTGCGAGACAGCGGGCCAACTCATAAGCCTCACATGCAGTGAAACTCCGGAACTTTGCCCGGCACCGTTTTTTCCGCTTCTTTTCTTGGCTTCGGCGCCGTCACGCCCGAGCGCACCCAACGCGCCGGCGAGGGCAGCCGCCAGGACACGCCGGCGCGACCCCGTAGTGGGCAGCGAGCGGGCCAGGGAATCGAAGCGTTCTGCGTCCATTGGTGTCCCTCAGCATTGGATGTAGCAACTAGTAGGCGCCATATTAGCCCACGCTTGCGTTTTCAAGGGGTGGGCAACGTGCTGGTGCGCGTCACGGTCGTGGTGCCCGGCGGCGCGCCCGAACCCTTTGCCCGATCGGTCACCGACGCCGTGGCCCACAGAAGCAGTCAGCCCGAGTGACGCGATTCCGGCGGCCATGCCTTGCAACCCCGGTCCCACGCCGCCGCGAACCCGAGGCACGTCAGGAGGCCGATGGAGAACGCTTCAGCCATGAGACGGATCGCGCTGGTTGGTCGGTTCGTGCGCGGCAAGGCCAAGGCGAAGGCGACGACGCCCGCCAGCACGAGCAGCGGAGTTGGAAAGAGCGGCGACATGGCGGCATCCTACCGCGTAGCGAACGACGATGCGGGCCGGGTTGACTTCGCCCGCCGCGGCCGGTATCGTGGCGCCCGCTCCGGACGCCTTCGGCCAGGAGGGCCTGCATGGACCGCCCGCGATTCGACGCCGTCCTCCGCCGCGCCGTCGGTCCGCTCAACCGCCGCACCGGGCTCGGGGCGCTGGCCGCGCTTGCGGCCCTTTCCCTCCCCGGCCCCGCAACACCGGCCCGCGCCAGGAAGCGCAAGAAGCGCTGCGGCTGCCGCCCGGCGTGCGGGGGTGACCGCCCCTTCTGCTGCAACGGCCGCTGCCGCGCCGAGTGTTGCGGCGACGGCCAGTGCGGGGCAGGGGAGGTCTGCCTGCGGGGCGCATGCGTCGTGCCGTGCCCACAGGGGACGGGGTGCCCGGCGGGGCCGATACGTGCTGCGCTGGGGCCTGCGTGGACACCGACACCAACGCGCTCAACTGCGGAGCCTGCGGCGCGTTCTGCGCCCCGCCCGGCACCTGCGAGAACGGGAGCTGCGCCGCGGGCTGAGCCCGACCGGCGACACGCCGTGCCGCTCATCACGCTGCCGCTCGAGACCTGGCGCGCCGTCGTCGCCGAACTGCGCATTGAGGGGTTGCCGCCGTACATGTCCGAGCACGCCGACCGCATCGAGCGCGCCCTCGACGAGCACGGCCCGGGCGAGGCCAAGGTGGCGCTGTTCCTCAACGAGGACGTGTATCTGCGCTCGTACAACCACTCGCGGTTGAAGCTCGGCATCCCCCTCCCGCCGCCGGGGCGCTGAGCGGGGTTGGCACGGCGGGTGCGATGGGTCGTCGGCGTGGACGACGACCTCCTGCTGTGCAGCCTCTGCGGCCGGCCCATCGGGGCCGAGGACCCGAGCCGCGTGGTCGAGGTGCCGGCGGACCGGCCCGGCGCCTCCCACTGGTTGGTGGTCGTCTGCCAAGGCTGCTTCCTGGCCCGACGCTCGGCGCTCGGCGGCGGGGAGCCGGGCCGCGGTCGGGTCAACGGGTTGGGACGTCCGCCCGGGCGATGACGACCTCCACCGCGGCGGCACCGGGCCGCGCCAGCGGCTCCACGCCGAGCACGACCGCGCCCTCCGGCGGGTAGAGCAGCGCCGCGTACGACACGGCGTCGTCGCTGAGCCGCATCGGCGCCAGCCAGTTTTCTTCCGACCCGTCGGGAAGCCCCACCCGCACGCGCGCCACCACTGCCACGTCCCCGTCCTCGGCCATCTCGGTCTCCCCATTCTCCCCGGGCGTGCCCGGCGCCGTCCGCGGGCGCCGTCGTCGCCGACTCCCTAGGAGCGTCAAGCGGGCGGGGTGCCGCGCCGCCTGCGGGTCCGACTGCGAAACTCCCGTCAACTGCGGCAGCCTCGGTCCCGACCACGTCTGCGTGGACGGGTCGTGCGTCCTGTCCTAGGGCGCGCCCGCGCGCCCGCGAACCCCGCGGAACGGCAACAGCAAGGCGGGGCGCGGGTCCAGCGGCTCCCGCAGCAGCGTACGCGTCGTCTCTTCGCGCACGCGCAGCGCCAACTCGCCGCGCTCGCGGCGGTGGCGCAGCCTGGCCAACTGCGCGTGGAACGCCACGGTGGCCAGGTCGGCGTCGCCAGCGGTGGCCAGGACGGCCGGGCCTTGCGCGGGCCGGGCGAGCAGGACGTCGTAGCAACGGGTTGGTTCGGGCACGGGATGCGCTCCTTCCATGGATCGCCGCGCGCCGGGCGGCCTCGCCCGGCGCGCCACCCCATATGCACGCGCCGTGCCGCTCGGCGGTCGCGCTGGGCGT
This sequence comes from uncultured Chloroflexia bacterium, assembly GCA_963762985.1. GTDB lineage: Bacteria > Chloroflexota > Chloroflexia > Thermomicrobiales > UBA6265 > JACCXM01. The sequence continues at coordinate 13,191 of CAVXMK010000009.1, read as the reverse complement.
CAGGAGCGATTCCGCAGCCCTGTGCGGCGGGGCCTCCTGGCGTACCATGCCTCCGGGCGTTCCTCCTCGTTGCGGTGACATGGGCGCCCACCCGCCCCGGCCGGCTTCCCAACGGCCGGGGCTCTTCCTCTTCCTTGCTCGCGTGTTGCGACGACGCGGGCTGGCACGCTCTATGCGGCGGCGCAGCCCAAAGTCTCGACGGGCGCGCCCGACGTCCGCCCATTTCCGGGGCGGAGCTCCGCACCACCGCGGCCCGCCCGCCGGGGCCTACGACCAGCCTTCCCTCCAAGAAGGAGGCCGCGCTGCCCGTGTCATCCCGGGCGGTGCGCCCTCTTGACCCGTACCGTGTCGGCATGCTCGAGGCGCGGCTCCCGTGCGATCGACCGCGGAGGGTCCGACCCATGGACGACGACGATCGTGCGGTGTGGAACCGGCTCGTCGCCGACCTCGGCATCCCGGATGAGCTGCGGGAGCACATCGAGAACATGGCGCAGCGCGAGGGCGAGACGCCGTGGGGCTACATCCTGCTCGTGCTGCGTCGCGACGCCGATCATAGCCGGCAGTCGCGCGACCGGCGAAACTGAGGGTGCGCGCCGCCGCGGAGCGAAAGGAGTCGGGTCGTGGAAACCCAGTGGTGGGTCGTGCTCGTGGTCGTGGCCGTCGTCGTGGCCGTCATCGGGTATCGACGAAGCCTGCAGTCCCGGGAGCGCACGGAGCAGGATCGGCGGATGAACGTCCAAACGCAGGAGCAGGCGGACTTGCCCGGGGATCGGGTCAGCCAGCGCGAAGACCGGCGGCTAGCCGGCATGACGGCGGACGATCGGGACTGGGAGCAAGCCAGCCTCGAGCGGAATCGCCGCACCGACATCGCCGAAGACATCCGCTAAACCTCCGCGTGGGCGTCCCGGGGGCGGGTTTGCGCGGCACGGGGGACGGCGCCCAGCATGCGGGGCCTCCTTCGTTGCGAGCGCAGAGGCACGGACTCTGCCGTGCCGACCGCGGTGCCTGGCGCAGACGTGCCGCGCCGGACTGCCCTCGGCAACTCCACCCCTGCCGGGGCCACCCGCCGCGGCGGCTCACACGATGTGCAAGATCAGCGCCAGCATCAGCCGAAGGACCTCCAATTCATGTGGGTTGCCCACGGCGTGGCACGATCGATGCGTGGCGTTCGCACTTCGGCCCCGTCGCCTGACCCGCGTCTGCCGATGACCTACTGAGCAGAGCTCCGCAACCAGGTGCCAGACGACGGGGCCCACAATCGCCTTCCCTCCATAAGGAGAACCGCGCCGCCTGCCATCCCGGGCGGCGCGGCTCTGTGTGCGGGTGACGACATGGCACGGACGATGCGTTCTTCGTCATGAGTGCTCTGTGGGTTCGGACCATGGTGGTCCTGCTGCCCCCTTTACAGCACCCAGGCCACAGAGCACTCAGCGTGCGGCGAGCGGGGCACGAGCCGCCACGGCGCCGCCGGCGGCCCAATTCGACGAAGCAACCGACCCCTTCGCCACAGGCCCACCTCCTGCATCCGAAGCGCCAAGGGGTGTCTGCGATTGCGGGCCGCGATTGTTCGCCACGAACCACCTCACCATCTGAGGCGTGAGTACCTGGTAAGCGCCGGCGACGAGGCGAAGGCGCGACGGATGTCCGCAATGGAGACGTGGTGTCAGCACGAGGGGGTGCGGGGTGAGTGAGAAGAACCCGATCCAGGCCGTCGATCGCAAACACGCCCTGCTCGTGTGGGCCGACACCGTCGACGCGTTCAACGCGCGGCTCGGGAACGCCCTCGACGAACTCCAGGAGGCGGGATTTCCCTCGAAGACGTGGCGTTCGGAGCCAGCGACAAGGGCTTTGGCGCCTTGATCGTCGTTCGTGGGCAGCCGTCGCGCGCGGCGTTTTCGGTGTCCTAACGGCCCGCCAAACGCCGCCGCCGGCACCGCCAGGCCGGCACCGCCTGCCTGGGCTGCTCCCGCGGGCGTGGGCAGACCTCCGTGCCGGGCGCGAACGAGAGACGGCGTACGAGCCGGGGTGCAGATGGTGCCGGCGCTGGAGGTTATCTCGTGCGGTCGGGGTGTGGCTTCGCTGGATGGCCGGAGTGGGGCGTTATCGCCGAAAACGATCGGTGGCCAGCCTCGCCTCCCAGGCGCGTCACTGGGCCAACTACTGCGCCGAAAGCGTCAAGACGCACGCCGTGTATTGAGGCGGCCCGGTTCATGCAGTAGGCGCGGCGTCGAGCCCGCCGTCGAGTAGGCCGTGCCAAGGACGCAGGCGAGACGAGAGCCTCGCGCCGGCCCGCCGCGCCAGGGCACATGCGGTCGGTTCAGGGCGTTGTTACATTGAGAGGAAAGCCTCCGCCGTGCAGCGCACTCCGGACCCCACCTTGCAGCTATCGCAGCACGGGAGGAGCCCATCCAGGCATTCCTGCTCATCGCTCCCCAAATCCGCGCAGAGGTCCTGCACGGTCTGCCGACACTGCTTCTTTTCCTTTTTGCATTTCTTCTTCGCCTTCTTGGCCGCCGGTGCGGCCGACGGCCGCGCCAGGGCCGTCGCCAGCGCGGCGCCGCCCAACAGCAGCAGCGACCGCCGGCGCGGCGTTGCCGCGACCGTGCGCGTGTCCATCGGTCCCCTCCCACGGCAACGAAGCCCGGAAAACGGATCGCCACGCCGATCGTGGCCGCGGCAGCCTACCGCCCGCGTTCGCCGGTGGCAAGCGCCGCCCGTGCGCGCCAGCGCTGCCCGCGACAGCCCCAGCTCGGAACGCCGGCGGCACACCTCCGGCACCGTGAATGCGCCGCGGCGAAGGCTTACCATCGTTGCTCGATCCACCAATACGCCGCCCACACGGCCGCAAAGCCAGCGCACGTCAGGACGCCGATGGCGAACGCCTTCGCCGCGAGACGGATCGCGCTCGTTGGCCGGTAGATGCGAGGCAGCGCCAAGCCGAAAGCGATCACGCCGGCCAGCACCAGCAACGGGGTTGGCAATACCCAGGTCATGGCGGCATCTTCCCGCGGACCGGTCGTTGGCGCACGGAGGACACCCGGGCCGCCCGTCGCGCGGCGGTGCGAGGCCCGGCGCCACGTGCGCTGCGGATGCCCGTGACGCCAACTCCGGATTGCCGGGATACCCGGCCCGCTTCGTGCATCATGCCTCCGTGCGCGCCGCCGGGTGGCGGCCAGGAGAGACGAGGAGGTCTATCGTGCACCGCATCGCCGCGTTCGTGTTCGTCGTGGCCGTCTTGCTACTTGCGGCGGTTGCCGTCGGGGTCGGATCGAGGGCACTCGCCCAGGAGGCCACGCCCGCCGCCATGGGTGAGCACCCGCTCGTCGGCACCTGGCTGCTCGATACCAACGCCGATGACCCGACCAACGCCCCGGAGGTGACCATCTTCACCGCCGATGGGGCCTACATCTCCGTCGACGCCGAGGGGTTCCCGAACCACGGGGTCTGGGAGGCCACCGGGGAGCGGTCCGCCACGTTGACGATCGTTTCCCCGGGGATGGAGGAGGAGGCGTTCGCCGGCACGTTCGTGGTGCGGGCCACGGCCGAGGTCGACGAGACGGGGGACGCCTTCACCGCGCAGTTCACCGGCGAGTTCATCGAACCGGATGGGACGGCGACCGGGGAGTACGGCCCGGGGACGGCGACGGCCACCCGCATCGCCGTCGAGCCGATGGGCACGCCGGCCGGTCCGCTCGAGGCCTTGTTCGAGGAGGAGGCGGCCGCGGCCACCCCGACCTCGTAGCGGCCTGGAGCCCATGAGAAGCAGGGGGCAGAACCGCCCCGCTCAGCCTCCCATGCGGCCGCCGCCCTTCCGTGTCCGCGTGTCGTGACGATGCCTGCGTGGCACGTTCTATGCAGGTCCACCCCGCAAAGCCCCGACGCGTGGGCCCGACGCCTGCCGACACCCGCGAGCAGGGAGCCGCATACCGCGGCCCACCCGCCGGGGCCGACAACCCGCCTTCCCTTCACACGGAGACCGCGGCGCCTGCCATCCCAGGCGCCGCGGCTCTGTATCAGGAACGCACGGCGCGGGCCACGGTTCTCGGCGCGTGGCCCGCGGGGCCGATAGGACTGGTCAGGCATCCCCGCGGCGTGATTGCCGGCCCGCCCCCCAGAGGGGCAGCGGCCGCGATGAGGGGCTAGGTGGCACGATGAGCACGTTCCCAGGCGTCGTAGGCGTGTCCCTCCGCGATCACCGCGGCGAAGGTCGCTTCCGCCTCCGACCGCCCGTGCTCAACGCACGCCCCGCATAGCGTCTGCAGCGCGTCGTCCGTCTCGGCCTCGTCGTCGAGCGTGCCGCCGCAGTGGTCGCAGGCGCGTTCCTCCTCACCGACGAAGGGGGCAAATCCCCATTCGCTCAGGGCCGGGTCGCTCAGGTTCAACGCGTAGCCGAAATTGCCATCCTCGGCGTCGTAGACGTAGACCGCCTCGGCGTCGTCGGGGAAGCGCGCCCACCCCAGGCGCAACCCCGGTTGCCGCGCCAGATCGGCCAGCGCGGTGCCGAAGTTGGGGGCGACGTGCCGCCACGCTTGCCCGCTCGCCGCCTGGATAACGTGCAGGGTGTCGCCGGCGAGGAACACGTCGTAGCCGGCGATGTGGCCCGCTTGCCCGATGCGCGCCACCGTTGCCGCCGGCACGGCGGGTGCGGCGGGCGCCGCCGGGGCGGACTCCCACCCCGCGCCCGCCTCAGCGATCAGGGCCGCAGCTTGCGCGGCCAGATCGGCGGTTCCGGCGCCGGCGCACAGGGGACAGAGGGCGTCTGTGCCACGGCACTTGAAGCACGTTACCGGGGCGGCCGGAGCCGGGGGCTCCGGTTCCGGCTCCGGGTCGAGCAGTCCGGCATCGAGGTAGTAGCGGGCGGCGTGCTTGCAACATTCGTCGCCGAACTGACCGGCCGGGCAGGAGCACGAGACGACGACGCCGTTCCGAATCTCCAACAGGTAGGCGAGGGTGGCGTCGCTGCCGCTGGTGGCGACCCACATGCCGTTTTCGTTGACCTGCCGCACCTGGATGTTCTCTTCGATCGCGCGGTGCGCTGCACGCTGCCACCGCTCCGGGCTGGCTTGCCGATTCCGCCGGGTCTGCATCTGCTGGGCCATCGTGTTGCCTCCCTGACTATCGAGACCGAATGCCGGTGAAGGTGTCCCGCCTTCACTGCCACAATACTAACAGAAAGCGGATATGTTGTCAATACGTCGGTTCTGTGTTAGCATAAATAGGACGGCGCTGGACGGCGACGAGAAGGGAAGGTGACGATGCCATTTGATGGCAAGAAGCTCCGAGAACTGCGGCTACGGCAGGCGTTGACCCTGCGCGAGTTGGGGGCGCTCTCGGGAGTCGCGTACGACTCGATCAACGCGATCGAACTGGGCAGGCAGCAACCGCGGCCGAGCACGGTGCGTCGGCTGGCCACGGCGTTGGGCGTGAGCCCGGATGCGTTCTTTACGGATACGGACGAGGAAGAGGGAAAAGCCGCCGCGTGATCGAGCCACGCTGACGGCTTTTCCTGGGACACCTTCACCCGTCGGTCTCACGTCGGGTGAGGCATGCGAAAGGTAACACGGAGGCGGTCATGCAGGGATCCGTCATCAAGTACGAGGGCAAGCGCGGTTCGACATGGACGTTCGTCATCGACATCGGCCGCGACCCCAACGGCAAGCGCATCCAGAAGTGGCGCCGGGGCTTCCCCACCAAGAAGGCCGCCGAAGCCGCAATGCAGCACGAGATCCACCACCGCCGCGAGGGAAGCTACATCGAGAAGAGCTCCGAGACCGTAGGCGAACTGCTCGACCGTTGGCTCGACACCGTCGCTCGGCACAAAGTCTCGGCCTCCACGATGGAGGATTACGGCGCCACAATCCGCAAGCACCTCAAACCCGCGCTCGGGCACATCCCTGTGCAAACCCTCACCACGGCCACGGTGCAGAAGTTCTATTCCGACCGCATCGACGCCGGGGTGGGAGCGCGTACCGTGCAGCTCTGCCATCTGCGTCTCTCGCAGGCATTGGCCCTGGCCGTGCGCGAGGGCATCGTCCCGCGCAACGTGTGTGCCGCCACCGAGAAGCCCCGCCAGCGCCACGCGCCGGGGATCACCTGGACAGCCGACGAGGCCCGCCGCTTCCTGGCAAAGGCCGCGACGGACACCTACTCGCCACTGTGGCTCCTGGCGCTCAAAACGGGCCTCAGACGCGGTGAACTGCTCGGTCTGCGGTGGCAAGACCTCGACCTCGAGCGCGGCACCCTTACGGTCCAGCAAACGATCGGCGTGCTGGCCGGCGCTCCCTGCATCAAGCCGCCCAAGACCGACGCCGGCCGGCGCGTGGTGAGACTCTCGGTCGATGTCGTCACCGCGCTCAGAGACCATCGCCGCGCTCAGGTCGAGCGCCAGCTCGCCGCCCCGGCATGGGCCGAAGGGGATCTGGTTTTCTGCACGGGCGAGGGCAAACCACTCAACCCGAACAACCTATACCGCAACTTCACCGCAATCATCGCCCGCGCCGGCGTGCCGCCCATCCGCCTCCACGATCTGCGGCACACGCACGCCACGCTACTCCTGGCAGCGGGCACGCCGATCAAGGCGGTCTCCGAACGGCTGGGACATAGCAAGACCAGCGTCACCCTCGATACCTATGCCCACGTCCTGCCGGACATGCAGGATCGCGCGGTCGATGCCATCGACGCGGCGCTCAATGTGGCGTCGGGATGAGGGGTTTCGACGCGCTCGTTAGCAAGGGGTTAGCAAAAGGACTGGCGCTCGGTGGTTGCTCCGGGCGCCAGAATAGGGAATCAGCATGAAACCGTGGGTTTTCGTGGAGCGGGGGACGGGACTCGAACCCGCGACAGCCTGCTTGGGAAGTATCTCCGGCTAAGCGTTGTGGCACCGTTGCCGTTTTCCTCGCCGTCATGCGGATTTCTCCTTGATGGAATCTGAGCGAAACACCACCAGTTATCTTGTCTAGATCGGATGCGTTGGGCGCCGGCGAGCGTGTGTCGGACTTCGGCTAAACTACTCGCGTTCCTCGCCTGACGTGAGACCGGCAGGCGGAGGGCTTCCAGCCGCGGTGCCGGGTTCGTCCGAACCTACACCGCGGCGCTCTATTTTCCCCCAACGCCCCGGTCAAAAACGCTTCCAAGTCGCTCGCCCGGATGCGGTATCCCGCCCGGCGGCTGATCAATGTCGCGGGGATGCGATCCGCCCGAAGCCATTCCCGCAGCGTTTCAGGATGCACCTGGAGTACCTCGGCAGCTTGCGCCACCGTCAGCCATCGTTCATCCACCATGCCGAACTGTTCCTCCGCTCGCGAAATCACTCTGCGCACTTATATTACAGCGCCGTGCGGCGATACGCAATGTTAGACCCCGATATGTTTGACAAGACTGTATATCGATGTATAATGGTGTCAACGGAGGAATGGAAGCCCTCCGCTCGTATCCGGTCTCAGTCGTCAGGGAGGAACGCCATGGCCCAGCAGATGCAGACCCGGCGAATCGGCAGGCGACCCCGGAGCGGTGGGCGCAGGCGGCCCAGCGCGCCGTCGCCGAGGGCATCCAGATTCGACAAATGGCCGGCTCCGGCGCCTGGGTCGCAAGCTCCGGCACCGATCCCAACGCCGCCTATGAAGCTCGAAGTCACCGGCGAGCGTTGCCCACGGATGCACGTGCCTCGCCGGCCTCAACGACGACCCGGTTTGCAAGCACCGCGCGGCGGTCTACTTCTCGATCGGCGCACTCGACCCGGAGCCGGAGCCCCCGGCTCCGGCCGCCTCGGCGCCGATCTGCTTCCGCTGCCGTGGAACTGAGGTCGGTTGCCCGGTGTGCGCCGGTGCCGGCATCGCCCCGCTCGGCGCGCAGGCGGCGGCGCTGCGGGGCGCGGCAGATCGGATCGCTGCTTGATTCATACGCGGCGCGGGGGGTGTCCTGAGCCCTTCGCGCCGGCTCCAAGCTCGAGTAGCTTGGCGAGCGCCCTGCTAATCATCGCCTCCATCCCGTTGGCAGCGAGCGCTCCTTCCTCCAAATCGGAGCCGACGCTATCGAGTTCCCGCTTTACCAGAGTCGAAAAATTAGACCGTCGAGCACTCCGCGTCGAATTCGCCAACCAGAAGTAGTCCGGAGTAATCGTTTACGCTGACAACCTCCGTGTGCCAGCTATCGGCGCTGCAATTATTGACACGTCACGCCTCAGTCTGAATACTCAGTAGACAGCTTGCCGGAGCCGATGATGACGACAGCCCGCACGAGATGCGAACGTCACGCCGCTCGGTCTCTGCCCTCGCGATCCTTCATCGGTTCGATCGGTACAAGACACATGGCGGAAGGAACGGGCTGGGTGGAGACCGGCTGCTTCGCCGCGCATGGTTCGTCCATCGCGGCCCGCTGCCTCCCCGTGTCACGCACCGCATAACCACCGCTCTTCCATCGCTCATTCGGGGTCGCCACAGTCGTACATGCGAGGTGCTCGGCCCCGCTCGGTGCTCGCGGTGAGGAGCTCTCGTTGCCTAGAACCCACGTCGTCCGCCTCACGCCCGAGCAGCGCACCGCCTGTCGGGAAGCGCTCACTCGTCCAGACATCGCCGACCATACCCGTCGCAGGGCGATGATCTTGATCCACGCCGATGTCTCTCCGGACCATCCCCGAGCCACCGATCGGGAGATAGCGGACGCCGCGGGCGTGGCACCACGCACCGTGGCCCGCGTCCGCGCGGCCTTCGCCACCCAGGGATTCGATGCCGCCATGAACGGCGTGCAGCCACGTCCGCGACATTGCCCGAAGCTGTCCCCGGAGCAGGAGTTGCTCCTCCTCGATCTCGTCGATACCCCGCCGCCGCCCAGCTACCCCCGCTGGACGACCCGCACCCTCGCTGAGCGCCTCGGCCAGTTCGACGGCGTGCCGCCGGTCAGCCGCGAGCTCGTTCGCCGCACCCTGAGACGCCACAACCGCACGCTCGGCGGCTCAGTCGCCGTTATCTTTGCCGCAGAATTGGCAGATGCTTGCTGCCTCGCGATTCGCCTGGCCGTTTGAGGCTTCCCACCGCCGTTTGATGACAGCGCCCCTGTGCCAACCAATGCGGCGAGATCTCTTGACGTGGCCGAGTCAGGCCCCATAATGGTTTTTGTCTAGTCAAGCGGGCGCGTTGCGACGTGTCTTCGCGCCTGACTATATCCCGATGGGTGGGACGCTGTGCCGGAGTTTTCCCGGTGCGGTCGAATTCGTCGGCGCGTGGTGTTGGGGCAATTGGCGGAAGGGTGGAGAAGCCGATGGACGATTCCCGCATCGACGGAACCCCGGAAGAGCGCCCGGTCGATGAGTCGATCGACGAAAGCCGGGCCATCGCGCCAATCGCCGGCGCCACGCCCGACACGGGCACCTCCCCCGCGGCCCGTCACATTGAGGCCTCGCGCAAGGTGCTCCACAGCTCCGCCGACCGCCGCGCCGCCGCGATGGCCCTCGGCGCCGCCGCCATGGCCCTAGTCGGCGGCCAGGCCCTCGGCAGCGACGACGCCGACGCCGCCAAGAAGAACAACGGCAACAACAAGAACAAGGGAGGTGGCGGCAACAACAACAATAAGAACAAGAACCGCAATAACAACAATCGCAATCGCCCCGCCGGGAGCGGCGACCAGCCCGCCGGCCCCGACGACGACGAAAATGAGGAGACCGAAGATCCCGGCGACGGAACCCCACAGGAGTCCAACGCCGTCGCGGCTGAGAAGAAAAAGAAAAAGAAGAAAAAGGGCCCCGACCGGCCCCACTGGCCCGACCGGGCCCTCCGGCGGCGGAACCGGCGCAGGACAGACCGGGCCCACGGGTCCCACTGGGCCTCAGGGTCCCTCTGGCGAAGATGGGCAGACGGCGCCCCCGGTCAGAAAGGCGACACCGGACCGCAAGGACCCAAGGGCGACGATGGAACCGATGGCCAGGATGGCGACACCGGTCCGCAAGGGGATACGGGCCCCCAAGGTTCCGCGGGACAGGACGGGCAAGACGGTCAGGATGGGGACACCGGCGACACCGGCCCTCAAGGCGCTGCCGGCGCGGACGGCGATACCGGCGACACCGGACCGCAGGGGCCGGCCGGTCAAGACGGCGACGACGGCGATACCGGCGACACTGGTCCTCAAGGCGACACCGGACCCCAAGGGGCGGACGGCCAAGACGGACAGGATGGCACGGGCGATACCGGCCCTCAAGGCGACACGGGTCCTCCGGGCGACACCGGCCCTCAGGGCGCGATGGAGCAGATGGCGAAGACGGGACAGGCGACACAGGACCGCAAGGGGACACCGGGCCTCAGGGCGCCGACGGCGCCGATGGAACGCGGCGATACCGGACCGGGGCCACAGGCGACACTGGCCCTCAGGGCGAGGACGGTGACAACGGCGATACCGGGGATACCGGTCCGCAAGGCGATACCGGGCCGCAAGGAGACACGGGACCACAAGGAGACACGGGACCACAAGGCGACACTGGCGACACCGGTCCGCAGGGCGATACCGGTACCCCCAAGGGGCCGAGGGCCAAGACGGTCAGGATGGCACCGGGGACACTGGTCCTCAGGGCGATACCGGACCTCAGGGCGCTGATGGAACGGATGGCGAGACGGGACCGGAGACACCGGACCGCAAGGTGACACAGGCCCCCAAGGCGATACCGGTCCTCAGGGGATGACGGCGCTGATGGCACGGGGACACCGGACCCCAGGGCGATACTGGTCCCCACGGCGACACCGGTCCGCAGGGTGAAACCGGTCCCAAGGGCGACACGGGTTCCCAAGGCGACGATGGAACCGGCGATACCGGACCCCAGGGCGATACTGGGCCGCAAGGCGATACCGGCCCCAGGGGGCTAACGGCCAGGATGGCGAAGACGGAACGGGTGACACCGGCCCGCAGGGCGACACCGGGCCGCAAGGCGCCGATGGTGACGATGGCACCGGCGAAACGGGTCCTCAAGGTGACACTGGCCCGAAAGGTGACACGGGTCCCCAAGGCGATACCGGACCACAGGGCGCCGAAGGTGCAGACGGTGAAGACGGTACCGCGTGACACGGTCCTCAGGGCGACACCGGCTGATACAGGTCCACAAGGAGACACCGGTCCGCAGGGCGCCGACGGCGCTGATGGAACGGGTGATACCGGACCGCAAGGGCGACACTGGCCCGCAGGGTGACACCGGAGATAACGGGACCGACCAGGGGACACGGACCGCAAGGCGATGACGGGCAGGAGGCGAAGACGGCACTGGCGACACGGGCCCGCAAGGCGATACGGGTCCGCAAGGCGATACGGGTCCGCAAGGCGATACGGGTCCGGCCAAGGCGACACCGGTCCTCAGGGCGACACCGGTCCCCAGGGCGCCGACGGCCGAAGATGGCGAGGACGGAGACACCGGCGACACGGGTCCCCAAGGCGATACCGGGCCGCAAGGAGCCAACGGGACCGAGGCGACACGGGCGATACCGGACCGCAAGGTGACACGGGCCCCCAAGGGGATACAGGGCCACAAGGCGAGGACGGCGACGACGGGGATACCGGCGACACCGGGCCCCAGGGCGACACCGGGCCTCAGGGCGATACGGGGCCAAGAGGGAGACGACGGCACCGGCGATACAGGTCCGCAGGGCGACACCGGGCCTCAAGGGGACACTGGACCTCAGGGAACACTGGTCCACAAGGAAACACCGGGCCGCAGGGAGATACTGGGCCGCAAGGCGACGATGGCACCGGCGACACCGGGCCGCAAGGCGACACCGGACCGACCGGTCCCTGGCGGTTACACCCAGAATCGAATTCGGGCCTGTTGTGTCGAACTCCACGACGCTCGTTTCGGTGGCAATGCGACTCCGTCACCGAGTACGCCGTGGGAGGCGGCTATGAATTCACGGGTCTTGCCACCGGAAACAATACTGGTCTCATTCGAATGCAGAGTGCGCCGGACCCGGTAACTGATGATGGTGATTCCTACCGGATGGAGGGCTGAAGCGAACGTCACTCCAGCCGCTGCTGGCACGACCCTTCGTGCGTACGCCGTTTGCATACCCAAATAGCTCACGCGCCACTGTTGTGGCGCAAACGCAACGGGAGGCCAGCCACTATCGTGGTTGGCCTTCTGCCTTGGAGATCATATGATCTTGAAAGTCACGAACCCAGGTCGCAGCCATGGTTTCGCCTAATGCGTTGCGAGGGTCAATCGGAATCGGATCGGAACTTGCAATGACCGAGTGGTGGCGACCACATTCCAGACGACTGTAGACGCCTATTACCGGGGCGATCTCGCCGCCGGTCTGCGCGCCTGCGAGCTGCTCAATGTCCTCGACGGCCTGCCGGAATAGATCGAGCGCCTAAGTCCGCCAGAATCTCGTCTTCTACTCCCCGGCGCTGGCCGATTTGGCTCCATCATCGCGGGCGCGGCAGGTAGAGATTCCCGTGCCGGCCGACCTGGTCTGCTACAACCCGTCGATCGCCGCCGCCGGCGATGGCTTCCGCATGATCCTCCGCTCCGCCAATTACCGTGTCGAGCCGCCCCTGCGCTACACCTACCACGATCCGGACGGCATCGTGCGCACCACGAACTACCTCCTCGACCTGGCGCCGGACCTCGGCGTCCGCGACGTACAGGCGATCGACGACAGCGCCTTCCGCCCGGACTCGCCCCGCTACCGCATCGCCGGATCCGAAGATTGCCGGCTCGTCCGCCACCGCGACGCCTGGTGGTACTCGGCCACCATCCGTGACCGCGACGCGAAGGGCGTCTGCCGCATTGCCCTGGTCCGGCTCGACGGGGCGACTGCCGTCGAGGAGCACTTCCTGAGCAACGGTGCCGGCCGGCACGAGAAGAACTGGATGCCGGTCGCCTCCGAGAATGGCGTCCTGCGCTTCGTCTACGGCTGTTCCCCGGTCACCATCCTCCGCTATTGCGATGACGTGGGAACCGTATCGGAAGAGGTCGTGCATCCGGCCCCGCCGGTCGCTCGGCGCTTTCGCGGCGGCAGCCAGGCAATCCCCGTTGATAGCGGGCATATCTGCTTGGTACACGAGGTCGTCTGGCCCGACGACGGTGGCCGCATCTATCTCCATCGCTGGGTCTGGTTCGACGCGAACTGGCGCTTGGCCCGCATCTCTCCGCCCTTCACCTTCCGCGAGCGCGGTGTCGAGTTCGCGGCCGGGCTGGCCCAGCGGGGCGACGACCTGACG
>CAVXMK010000008.1:0-817890 GCA_963762985.1 uncultured Chloroflexia bacterium | reverse complement strand
TGCAGGCCGCATGAGCACGCCCGAGATCGACTTCGACCAGTTCCTCGCCGTCGACATGCGCGTCGGCCGCGTGACGCAGGTCGACGACTTCCCGGAGGCGCGCAAGCCGGCCTGGAAGCTGACGATCGACTTCGGCCCGGAGATCGGGACCAAGCGCTCGTCGGCGCAGATCATCGAGTACAGCCCGCGAGGAGCTCGAGGGGCGGCTCGTGGTCGCGGTCGTCAACTTCCCGCCGCGCCAGATCGGACCGTTCATGTCCGAGGTGCTGACGGTCGGGGCGTCGGACGAGGCCGGCCGCGTGATCCTGCTCGCACCCGACGCGGACGTGCCGCTCGGGTCGCGGATCCACTAGCGCGGCGTCGGCGTCGACGGCGTCGGAGTGGGCTCCGGCGACGGCGAGGGAGACGGCGACGGCGTCGGGGTGACGGTGGGGATCGGCGTCGGGGTCGGGCCCGGGGTCGTCGTCGGCGCGGGCGTCGGCTGCGGCGTGGGCTGCGCCGGCACCGGCGTCGGCTGGGTCGCCGGGGCGGACTGGCCGGGCGGGAGCGCGCCGCCGCTCGGCTGGGTCGAGCCGGCGGTGTCGATCGGTGTCGCGGTGTCGCCCTCGCGCTGCTCGCGGTTCGGGTCGATCGCGGCCACCAGCGTCGGCTCCTTGTCCTTCGCCTTGGCCGGCGACGTCGCCGACGGCTTCTTCTTCGCGGCGTCCTCGCCCTTGCGCGCGCCGCGCGACTTGCGCTCGGTGTCCGCCTTCGCGCCCGCCGGCTGCGGCACGGAGTTCACCGCGACCGGGGCGGCCTGCGCGGCGGCGACGGTCGGGGCGGGCGCCACGGCCGCGGCGACGGGCGCCGTCGCGCGCGCCTCGCGATCGTTGCGGGCGTGATCGACCTCGACCGCGCCGGCCGTGACGATCGCCGCGGCGGCGATCCCGGCGGCGGCCTTCGCGCCGATCGCCCGCCCGACGCCGGCCGAGAGCGCGCCGCCCACGGCGGCGCCGCCCCCGCCCCCCGGCGACCCCGGCGCCGGCGGCGGTCCCGCCGCCCGCGGCGGCCGCCCCGCCCGCGCCGTTTGCGCGAGCAGGAACTTCTGATGATCAGCAGCGGCCCGATCGGGAACACGGCGGCCAGCGCGCGGTTGGTCTGGCGCAGGGACTTCTTGCCCAACCCCGCGCAGCGCTGGCAGTGGCGCAGATGGCGGCGGACCGGCGGGCCAGATGCGTCAGGCCCTCGGCCACTTGCCCAGCTCGAGGCGGACCTCCTCGCAGCTGAGCTTGCGCTCCTCGGCCGCCTCGGCCAGCGACACCCGCGCGCGCACCAGCAGCGACTTGACCGACGGGACGGTCGTCTCCATCGCGTTGGCGATCTGCTCGTAGGACAGCGCGTCGATCTCGCGGAGGAGCAGCGCCGTGCGCTGGGTCTCGGGCAGGGTCTGGACGTCGGCGACCAGCTCGCGGAAGTTCTCGCGGTCGTGGACGCGGTCGGCCGTCGTCGTGCCGTGGTCGGCGAAGTGGATGTCCATCGAGTCCACGCCGATCGCCGTCTGCCGGCGCAGGTGGTTCAGGCAGCGGTTGCGGGCGATCCGGTACAGCCACGGCCGCACGCTGATCGGCCGGTCGTCGGCCAGCATCGCGTTGAAGGCGGCGGCGAAGACCTCCTGCAGCACGTCCTCGGCGTCCTCGCGCCGAGCCGAGCATGTGGCGGCAGAAGGACAGCAGCCGGGTCTGGTAGCGCGCGACGAGCGCCTCGTAGGCCGCCTGGTTGCCCCGGCGGGTGAGCGCGACCAGCCGCTCGTCGCCCTGCAGGCGCAGAAGCGTGGCCGACCGCGGAGACCGGCGGCCCCGAGTGGCTTGAGTGCGGAGACTTCCACGCGCGAAAAATGACGGCGCTCAAGAGAACCCCGGAGCGGCCGCGAAGTTGCTCCAATTCAGGTTAGCCGTACGATCCTGCTGCAAACGCCCGGGTAGGCAAACTGGCAAAGTCGGCCCTCTTAAAAAGGGCTGCCCACCGTGGCATTGTGGGTTCGAGTCCCACCCCGGGCATGCCGCGTCGCGAGCGCGGCGCACAGGATCACCCAGCCGGCCAGCAGCCACAGGTAGGCGTGGCCCGACAGGTCGCCGTGCAGCTGGCCGAACCAGAACGTCGCGACGATCATCAGCGTGCGGATCGCGGGCGGGACGCGGCTGTGGCCGACGAGGAAGGCGCGCGTGCCCGCGAGGTACATGCCGACGCCGATGGACGCCAGCCAGTACGCGATCGCCGGCGGGTCCGGTTCGAGCAGCAGCCCGACGCCCGATGCCGTGATGAGCAGCGCGAAGCACGGCAGCATGTGCCCGACGGCGAAGATCGCCCGCGCCATCGTCGGCGAGCCGCCCGACAGCTCGAGCACCTTCAGGTTGACCTCCGCCGCCGAGTCGAAGTAGAGCCACCACAGCGCCCCGGCGAGCAGCATCGCCGCGACCAGCGCCGCCCACACGCCGGTGGTGTCGAGTTCGCCGGCCGACGACGCCTGGCCCGCCTCCACCAGCACCTCGCCGAGCAGGATGATCAGGAACAAGCCGAAGCGCTCGGCGAAGTGATGGGCGTCGACCGCGTCGTCGGGATCGGCGGGCGCGAGGGCGCTCCAGTCGTGGTCGCGCCGCGCGCGCCGCGCCGCCTCGCGGTCCTCGACCAGCATCGAGCTCGACTCCACGCTGATGGCGATCCCCCACAGGACGTAGCGAAACGGCTCCGGCGCGACGACCGAGAGGCCGAACAGCGCCGCCGAGGCCAGGCACGCGCGCGTGACGCGCGGCGGGCTGTCCTCGTGCGACCACGCGAGATCGCCGCCAGCACGAGCCGCGTGATCGCGAGGCTGGCGGCGAACACCGGCGGTGTCGCCGTCCGCCGCGGGCTCGATCGCCACCGCCGCGACGCCGGCCGGCACGCTGCCGGCCAGGAACAGCAGCCGCTGCAGCGGCGCGTCGGCCCCGTGGCGGTTGTAGAGCACCGCGAAGCCCACCCACGTCCACCACAGCGTGAAGAACAGGCCGAGCGCGATCCACACGCTCTTCGTCTCGGGCTCGCCCGACGATCAGATGCGCGAGCTGGCCGATCGCCAGCACGAACACGAGGTCGAGGTAGAGCTCGACCCAGGAGACCCGCTTGGCTTGCGTTTGCTCAGCGATTTCGCAAGGGTAGGGCCGGGTTTATGGAGGCCATCCGCTCCCTGCGTCTACGGGCCGTTCGCTGCGTCGAATGTGGCGAGGTGCGCTGGAGCCTGTTCTCCTCCGCCGACCCGCACCAGCCCTGCGAGCTGTGCGGCGGCGAGACGAAGCCCGAGCGCCGCGTGCCGGGCTCCGGCCCGCGCAAGCTCGCGCGCGAGCGCCGCAGCGCGACGCTGCAGCGCCCGATCGCGCGTTGAGCTTGTGTTAGGTTGCCCGACTTGCGGTGTGACACCCGTCACGGCGGACCGCAAGTTCTGGCCTGGCGTCTCGTTCGAGGTTCTGGGGAATGCGGCTCACCGGGGATCAGATCGTGCGCGCGGCGGCTGCGGCCGCCGTTCTCGTCGTCGCCGTCGTGGCCGCGTCTCATGCTCGGCAATCGAGGCCGCTCCTACACCGTCCACGCCCGGTCTTTCAGAACGCGTCCCAGCTCGTCAAGGGCAACCTCGTGCAGGTGGCCGGCGTCCCGGTCGGCAAGATCCCAGAGCATCGACCTGACCGCCCGACGGCCAGGCCGACGTGCGGATGAAGATCACCGACGCGGGCTATCGCCCGCTGCGCCGCGGCACGAAGGCGATCGTGCGCCAGGCGTCGCTGTCCGGGGTGGCCAATCGCTACGTCGACCTGCAGCTCCCGGCTGCCGACCACCAGCAGAAGATCCCCCGCCGGCGGCGTCATCGACCAGCCCTCGACACGACGACCGCCGTCGACCTCGACCAGCTCTTCAACACCTTCGACCCCAAGATGCGCAAGGCCCTGAGCGGGGTCATCCCGCGGCTCCGCCGCGTCCCCTATCGGACCCACCCACCCGGCAAGGGCGAGGAGGCCGACCGAGGGCTGGGCCTACCTGAACCCATCGCTGGCGGCGTCGAGCCGGCTGTTCAAGGCGCTCGACCCCGACACGCCGCTGCCCGACGCTTCGTCAGCTCGTCCTCGCAGCTCGTCGCCGACCTCGCGGAGCGCCGCGCGACCTCGCCGGCCTCGTCGACCACTCGCCACCACGACGACCGCGATCGGCGGCCAGAAGCAGGCACTCGCCGAGTCGATCGGCCGCCTGCCCGCTTCAGCGCCGCGCCGACACCACGTTCGTCAAC
This sequence comes from uncultured Chloroflexia bacterium, assembly GCA_963762985.1. GTDB lineage: Bacteria > Chloroflexota > Chloroflexia > Thermomicrobiales > UBA6265 > JACCXM01. The sequence continues at coordinate 813,599 of CAVXMK010000008.1, read as the reverse complement.
CTGCGCGCCGCGCTCGACGACCTCGACCCGCTCGTCGACGACTCAAAGCCGGTCGCCAAGAGCTGCGCCCGTTCCTGGCCGAGCTGCGCCGCTGGCGCGCGACGCGCGCCCGACCGGCCGACCTCTCGCGATCGTCGCCGGCCCGGCGCCGCGAACGACCTGATCGAGCTGACCAAGCCTCGGTGCCGCTGCGCGACGTCGCCACGCGCCGTCGAGTGCCAACGGCAAGCAACGCGACGGCGCCTTCCAGGGCTCGCCGGCGGCCTGAAGGACGCCGCCCCCGAGTTCGCCTACCTCCGCCCCTACACGCCCGACCTCTCGGCTGGTTCGACGACTTCAGCCACTCGGGCCCCTATGACGCGCTCGGGGGGCGTCGCGCGTCGCCGTCCACGCTAACGCGTTCGCGCTCAACGGCGCCGCTCGCGCCGGCAGTACGAGCTCGCCCGCCGCAGCTCCGCGCGAGCTGCTGCTGGCGACGCAAAGCGCGCCAGACAACCGCTGCCCGGGCGCCGCCGAGCATGAGCGACGACGGCAGCGGCGCGTAGAAGCCCAGCCCCGACTTCCACTGCGACCCGCGCAGGGGCTGCCGGGCGCTGAGGCGCGCGATCCTCACCGTCGTCCTCGTCCTGGCCGGCGCCGGCGCCTCGCGATCCCTCGTCCGGCGCCCCGGAGGAGAGGGCCGCCAGTTCACGGTCGAGTTCGACAACGCGTTCGGCCTCGTCAAGGGCGGCGACGTGAAGGTCGCCGGCGTGCGCGCGGGCAAGATCACGGAGATCAAGCTCGACAAGCGGACCCAGCACGCGCTGGTCGACTTCGAGATCGACCAAGACGGCTTCGGCTCGCTGCGCAGCGACGCCTTCTGCGAGTCGCGCCCGCAGTCGCTGATCGGCGAGTACTTCGTCGACTGCCCCCCGGCACGGCCCCGCGAGGACCTCAAGCCCGGCGCGAATCCAGGTCGAGCGGACGCCTCGACGGTCCCGCCGACCTCTCGCCAACGTCATGCGCCGCCCCTACCGCGAGCGGCTGCGTCATCCTCGACGGCTGGGCGCCGGCGTCGCGGCCGCGCCGAGACCTCAACGCGGCGATCCGCCGCGCCAGCCCGGCGCTGCGCGAGACCGACAAGCGTGCTCCACGTGCTGGCGAAGCAGAACCAGGTCCTCGCCGACCTGACGGTCAACGCCGACGCCGTCATCGGCGACCTCGCCGGCAACCGCAAGGACGTCGGGCGCTTCGTCACCGAGGCGAAGGACACCGCGCCCGCGTCGGCCGAGCGCCGCGGCGACATCGCCGCCGGCCTCCAGCGCCTCCCCACCTTCCTGCGCGAGCTCAAGCCGACGATGGCCGAGCTCGGCGTTGATGCGTAGCGCCCCTTGCCCTTGGCGCTGGCCACCGCCCGCACCTCGTACCGGCCGGGTTCGAGCGCCAGAGATCCACGACCTGGCGGAACGGGGCCTTGCCGTCCGCGGCCAGCGTGGTCCACGCCTGGTCGCCGGACCGGCGAATCTCGAAGGCGACGCGGAACTTCGCCCGCTTGGCGCCCGCCACCTGCGCCGCCAGCGCCGTCGCGTCCAAGCTCTCCGCTCGCAGCGTGGCCGCGTTCCCGCCTCTGTCGGCGACCCCGGCGATGGTCAATTTGACCTTCTTGGAACCCTTCGGCGCCGGCGCGCTCTGGTCGGGCATCTGCTGCGCGGCCGGCCCGCCGTCCGGGACGGCCGTCGAGTCGTACCGCGGGCCGTCGTCGACGGCGGGTTTGTCGGTCGTGCGGCACTGCGACCAGCACCTCGCCCTCGCACCTGGCCCCGTCCTCGTCGGACGCGGTGAAGGCGACGTGGTAGACGCGGCCGTTGCCGGGCACGTCCGGGTTTCCGCTCCGCTCGGCGCGCACCCGGGCCGTCGCGGTCCCGACGCCGTCCCCGTCGGGGGCGAACGGCCGTCCCCGGTCGTGTCGACCGGTTCGTCCTGCCGGATGCCCGGTGATCGCGATCCGGATGTCGTCCCCGTCCGGGTCGGCGACGCCCTCGACCGCGATCGGGACGAACTCGTGGTTCGGCGGCCAGATCTCGCCCACGCTCGGCCGGGCGTCGACGCACTCCGGCGGCCGGTTGCCGGCGCAACACCGTGACGTTGAAATCGTCGCACCCCTCCCCGCCGTCGTCGTCCGCGACGCAGACGCGCACGAGGTGCTCGCCGGGCTCTCGTACCGGTGCTCCAGGACGAACGTCTTGTCCCCGACCAGGGACAGCGGCTCGGGTCCCGACCCGTCCCCGTAGTCGACGGTCGCCGACCACTCGTCGTCGCCGGGATCGGCGAAGCCACTGTTGCGGACCAGCCGCTCGCCGGCTCCAACCCGCCCGTTGCCCCCCGCGTCGACCGAGGGTTCGACGTTCGTCACCTCGACGGTCGTCGTGCCGGTGGCGGCCAGCTCGCCTTCGGTGACCCGGACGCCGACTCCGAAGCGGCCGTCATCGGCGAAGCCGGCACTCGGCGGTGTTGGCCGCGCGCGGGCCAACCTCGAAGGCGCCGTCGTTGTCGCAGTCGAAGGCGTAGCGGAGTTCGTCGTTCGGACCTCCCACGTTGGTCGCGGCGACCATGATCGTCGCCCTGCCTCCTTCAGAGATGGGGCCGTCGTTGGCGACGGACTCGATGGTGGGAGGAAGGACATTGATGGCGATTTCGGCGCTGTACGGCGAGGAGCCGCCGTCCTTGTCGCGCACCTTGCCCCGAACCATGAGCCGGCCGTCTCCGACCGCGACGCAGGCCATCTCGGCCGAATCGGAAAACTCGCCGAAGCCGCTGCCGTCGCCGCAGTCGAAGGCATACGCCAGGCCGGCGGCAAGGTCGGCGCCGGACGGGTCGGAGGCGTCGGTCAACGCGAGGGCAAACGAGTCCTGCTCCGTTGCCTCGGTCGGGGCCGCGAAGGCCGCCTCGGGGGCGACGTTGTCGACCGCGACCTCGACGGACTGCTCGGAGAACCCGCCGTCCTTGTCGATGACCCGGGCGCGGATCGTGCGGGTCGCCGGGCCGTCGTCGAATGAACAGGACGTCCCTGGGTCGGTTGCTCCATCGGAGTAACCTGCGCCGTCGAGTGACCCGCCCGCGCAGTCGAAGACGAAGCGCAACCCGGCTTGGGCATCGACGGGGGAGGGATCGGTCGCGTCACCGAAGGCGACGGAGAATGTCGAGCCCTCGTTTACCGGGCTCTCAGCAGCCAGCGTGCCTGTCGGATCGCCGTTGGCGACCTGGACGGTCGTCGCCGCGGTCGCCTCCCCGCCGTCGCCGTCCGTCACGCGCACGTTGACGTCGAAGGTTCCGTGCGTCGGCAAAGGAGCACAGGGCCGTGTGCTCGGGCTGGGGACGACCTCGAAGGCGCCGTCTCCGCCGCAGTCGAACTCGTAGGCGAGGGGATCGTTCGCGCCGGCCGGGTCGCTCGCGGCCACCGCGACCTCGGCGCTGCCGCCTTCGACGGTCGGGCCGTCGTTGCTGACGTCCTCGATCGACGGCGGCGCGTTGTCCACCGTGATGTCGGCGGTGTATTCCGTTGTCCCGCCATCCTTGTCGAGTACCAGGGCGCTCGACCGTGCGCGAGTCCGGTCCATCCGCGAACGTGCATGTCGTGGCAGGCACGCTGCCGGCGGTGGCGTACGTCACGCCATCCAGCGAATCCCCGGCGCAGTCGAACTTAAAGCGGAGCCCGGCATCGCGGTCTAGCAGCCCGAGGGATCGCTCGCGTCGAGGAGGCTGACGGTGATCGCCCGGGCCTCTTGGACCGGGCTCTGGCCGACGATCGTCGCCGCGTTCGGCGTTGAGACGTCGACCGCGGATCGTCGGCCGCCTCCCCGCCGTCGCCGTCGCTCACCCGCAGTCCGCCTTGTAACTGCCGTTGTCGGCGAACGCGCAGGACAGCCGAGGGCTCGGCTTGCGGCCCGAGTTCGTAGCCGCCGTCCCCGTCGCAGTCGAACTCGTAGGCGAGCGGATCGGCAGTCGCCCGCGGGGTCGCTGGCGGCGACGGTGATCGTCACGCTTTCGCCTTCGGGGATCGGCCCGTCGTCGCCGACCGAGGCGATGACCGGCGGCGCGTTCTCGACCTCACGTCCGCGTCGACGATCTGGCTCGTCCGCCCCGCGGCATCGGTCACCCGCAGGAGCACGGTCTTGGGCCCGTCGTCCGCGTAGTGACGCTCGGGGTCGGGCCGGAGCGGGGATCGGGCATGAAGACGCCGGCCGTCGGGTCGAAGACGTCTTCGGCGTCGACGAAGTCGGGATCCCACTCGAAGGTGAGGGCATCGCCCTCGGGGTCCAGCGAGCCCGATCCGTCGAGTTGGAGCGGCGAGCCTTCCACGACGGTTATGGCCCACCGGCGTCGGCGAACGGCGGCTGTTGCCGGATCGACGACGATGGAGACGGTGGCGACGTTGGAGTCGAGCCGCCGTCGTTCGCGGTGAAGGTGAACGCGTCCGGGCCGGAGTACACGGCGTCCGGGGTGTAGGTCAGGTCCGGCGCCGTCCCGCTGAGCGTGCCGTGCGCCGGTTGGGTCTGCACGGCGAAGCTCAAGGCGGCCCCCGGCTCGGCAGCGTCGGGGTCGGTCGCCGTCAGGGTGATGGCGACTGGCGTGTCTTCCAGCGTGGTGGCGGACAGGTCGTCGGCGATTGGTGCCCGATTGGTGCCTTGGGTCCACTCCACCGCGACCTCGTTCGACGTCTGGGTGTGCCGCGGTCGTCGGTGAAGCGGGCGACGACGGTGTCGATCCCGGCACCGGTGCCGGTGAAGGGCACTCGCCACCCCCTGGGCATCGCTAACGGTAGTACCGAGGGGCCGGTGCGGAGCCAGGAGTCGCCTCGAACGTGACCGTTCGGCCGGCAAGGGGTACCCCGTCGTCCGCCAGCGTGGCGGTGAACTCATGGGGAGTCCCGGCCGCCCGATATCCATCTCGGGTGCCAAATCAATGTCGCTGATCACCTCCAGCTCGGTGCTTCGCGCGAGGATGTACGGCGTGCCGGAGGTGCCTCGGCGGCGGTGTAGTAGGCGCCGATACCGCGGGCGATCGCCAGAGACCAGGAAGTCCTCCGGCCACGAGTCGAACGCCTCATGCACCGAGCAGGTCCAGTTCGACAGGTCGGCGTCCGTCAGTCCGTTCAGGGCCGGTGCTCCGCGACGATGTGCGCGTCGTTGTAGCAGCCGACGGCGCGCGCGGTGAATCCGCCCGAGCTGATCCCGTCGAGGAGCGGGATCGGGCGTCTGTTCGTGCCCCGGCGGGCCTGTAGTACTCGCTCAGCGCGATGAACGCGCCGGTTCTTCCCCGGTCGTCCGCGGCGAAAGCGATGGTCGGTCGGACCAACTCTTCCAGGCCGCCCTGTTCCGCCGCATGCGTAGTGTAATCGGTGCCGAAGACGATGACGTTCCCGGTAATCGCCGGCCCCCAAACATTTTGTTGGCCTCCGCCAGGCGCGATCCGCGTCTTGGAAATATCGTTCGGATCACCGAGAATGATCGCCTTGTAGGCGGCGAAATCGGCCGTCTCTTGGCGGCCCATGCGGCCGGGTGGCGACCTCGACGACGAAGCCGAAATCCTCCGCCATTTCGACTTCCCGGGCACCTCCCGAGTCGCAAGGTGGTGCTCAGGGCCAGCACGTCCGGATTGCCGACGGTCAAGGTCAAACTGTCTGAACCGACTCCTCCGTCTTGGTCTGTCACCGTCAGGGTCGCCGTGTAGGTGATCCAGGGGGCGCCGGGGGGCATCTCGGGATAGGTGTGGTGGAACGCGCAGTCGGTCGCGGGCGGGCTGCCATCGCCGAAATCCCAGAGCAGGTGCGCGTATCGTCGCCCGGATCACTGATCTTGGGCTTTACTAGGTACCCCAGGTCGAGGGCGTCCGGCCCCTGCGGTCGCCGCCGACGTTCACCTTTGGCGCGACGTTTTGCACGGTCACCGTCTTCTGGACGCGTGTCAACTGCGCCTGACTGTCGACCATCTCCAGGGTGACGATATAAGATCCCGTGTTATTGTAGCTCTTTTGCTGCGCCGCGCGATCCGGGCTTCTGCGTGCCGTCGCCCCAGTCCCACCGCTGCGCGGCGAACCACCGCCGTCCGGATCGGAGAAGGTGAATCGGAAGGTGCCCTTCGCACCCTCGTTCAGCGGCGCGGGGGTGACGGTGAAATTACTGCGGCGGGGCGAAGACGCGCTGCGTCTGCGTCTACGTATTTGTCTTGCCGGCCGCGTCGGTGACGGCCAGCGAGACGTTATACGGCCCCGGCGTGGGTATGTGTGGGTCGGGTGCTGCTCCTAGCTGCTGGCGCCGTTTCGCCGAAGATCCCAGCGCCAGGCGGCGATCGTTGTCGTCCGGGTCGGTGGACCGGTCTTGGAACTTGACCGTGGGTCCGCCCTCCTGGCTCGTGAAGACTTTCAGTTGCTTGGTGCCGATGAAGAAGGAGTTGCCGCGGTTAGTTGAGTGGACGGTCACCGTACAAGTATTTGGCCATTGTGCGGGTTGGGGAGGCGAATTCCTGCAGGCCGTCCGCATCGGCGGCGGTCGCGGTCAGCACCGTTGTGAACGCGGCGTCGTCGGTCGTCGTTGTCGAGACGTCGATCGGCGAAATCGCGGGTGCGCGCGCTGGCACCGCCGAAACGGAAGAGGGATTGAGGCGGATGCGATCTATAGGTAGGGCTTGCCCCCCGCCAGGAGGATCGTAATGAACTGATCTGGTCACCTTGTCCCTGGCCGACTGCCAGCCGCTGTCGGTCGCCGCGAAGTCGAGCATCCTCTGGGGCGTGGTCACCCCCGACTGGCTTGAAAACGCGGCGACGGTGGCCCCGCCTTCGAGCATGGCGACGTTTCGGCCGTCGCTCTCGGGAACGAAGTCGGCCACGGGCGCGCCCGTCGTCAGGCGTATCGGGGTCGCAGTCGTCGTCCTTCCCCGTTGCCGAGGGTCTCCGCCTTGTCGGGGTTGATGTTTGGATCGAGATCGTCGCAGTCAACGTTTGCGCGCCAGAGGTCCTGATCGATGTCGGGCATCACGACGAGAACGAGGAACGTTTCCCGCGTCGTGCCGCCAAGCGGGTTGCCGTCCGTTACAGCGAGATCGATGAAATGAGCTCCGACTTCCGCTGCGGCTGGGGCATACGCGAATTCGGGTCCCACGGCCACGGGATCGCCGTCGAAGGCCCATTGGAACGTCAACGCGTCACCGTCCGGATCTTGGGCAGTGGCGGCGAAGTCCTGCGACGTGCCGACAAGCACCGTGGTTCCCGTTTCCGGAGAAGTCGCCACTATGGAGGGCGCCCGGTTCACTTCGCTCAGGTTCAGTGCCGCATAGGCAACATCACTCCAGCCCGCGGCGTTTTTGACGCGGAGGCCCACCCATCCGTCCTGCGCCCGGCCCATCGTCACCGTCGGCGTGGGGCCCGTTGCGTCATCGAAGGCACCGTTTCCATCGAGATCCCACGCGTATTCCGTTATCGAGAGGGGGCTGGCGAAAGAGGAAGCATCGAACGTAATAGCCGTACCTTCGGCAGCTGTGTAGGGGCCCCCGGCATTGGCCTGTGGCGATGCGTCGAAAACCAGTTCATCCCCCTCCAGCGCGGAAATGATGGGCGCCATATCAGAGGCAAGCAGAGTCAACTCGGCATTCAGCGCTTCGTGCGTCAAGCGCATTTCTTCCAGATCGCTCAAGAGCGCGGCCTTGTCAAAGATGGGATCGGCGTTCGCGAGTTCGGCGCGAAATGCGGCCAAATCCTCTTCGGAGATGCCAAGATTCCGGGCCTCTCGCCGTTCTTCGTCCGAGAATCCGGTCGCGACGACCCGGGTGCGAAAGTCCTCGTAATCCGGATCAAAGACGTCGAGCGATTCGGGATAGGGCACCAGTGCGGCGCTCGTGCTGGAGAGAGCAGCCGTCGTGCGGTCGAGTTCGTCGCCCAGCTGCGCGGCATAGTCGCGGACGGCCCGCGCATGGACCAGCGCCCAATCGCCGTTACCGGCCGCCTCTGCTCCCTGGTAGCGTTCCATGGAGGCGAGCAAGGCTTCGGCAAGCGCTTGCTCGGCACTCGTCGACTCCGCAACGTCCGCTAGCGCCACCGTCAACGGCTCATCGGTTTCCACTTCGACATCTTCGCGAGGATCGAGCAGCGTCAACCGGCGATAGTTCGGGTCGGGAGGATCGGCGGAAATCCCCCGGTAGTGCTTGGCCATTTGGAGCACCTGCTCCTTGGCCCGGTCGATCATCTGATCGCGCAGTTTGTCATGCTGTTTTTTTGCCACTTCCTTTGGCTCGGCCCAGGCGCGGAGGGCCTTGAGTTTCCCTTGCAGCCAGCCCCTGACCAACGCTCGAACCGCCTTGGCGACGCCTTCCGTCAATGCCCGAGACACGTGGGTTGCCAGCGACTCGAATTGGCCCCGAAAGGTCCGGAAGGCTTTTCGCGGTCTCGATCGCCGCGGCAAAGTTCTCCCATTTGATCGCCTCTTTCGCCGCCTCTCGCTTCAGACCGGCAATTGCGGGCAGCTTGGGAACGGTTGTGGGGATTTCGCCAACTTCGAACGCGGGATCACGGATGAAATCTCCCGGATCGAGTTTCTTGTTTTGGCATTGGTCGTAAACGACCGCATAGACGCCCGCCCCGACCTTGCCAGACGGTTTGGTGAACCCGATCGGCTCAGACACGAATGACCCGTCGAGCGTCGCGCCCTCGACCGTGTTCGGGGTACCTGAGACGTCGCTCAGGCCGCCTCCCACGCCAACGCTTCCTGAGGGCACAACGTAGACATCGGCAAATGGCGTAATGAAGTCATCCGAACCTTCGTTACCACAGAAGCGCACGAAGTCGATGGCACCGACATCGATGACGATCGAGTCGTTGGCGCCAAAGCTTGCGTATTCCTGGCCGTTGCCCCACACGAGCAACTGCCGCTCCGCCAAAGCCGGAACTGGAAAGGTGAGAGACGGCAGGATCATCCCCAGGATGATCAAAATGCTCAAGAGCCCGCGCTTCATCCCCAACCCTTCCCGTGAGTCGACGAGCATCAGCAGGCGGCCAATGACAATGGCTTGGCCAAGGCTGCGCCCAATCTATAGCCAGATCAGCGGTCGAGCATCCGTACTTTGTACGGATTTTTTGACCATGGACTGGTTGATTGGAACGCCACCGCCTGCGACTCCGCGCACAACATTGAAGGCGAGCCAGCGTGCGAACTCATTAAGCAGCGAGGCCAATCTCGCGTTGCCACAGAAGTCGGCGGGGGCAATGGATCGTTATCTCGGTGGTATGAGACGATCTGAGAAAGGCGACAATTGTCCACGACTTCAGGGTTGGTTGTCGCACACGCACTCGTGTGAAGCTGTGCGGAAGACCAGATTCCCCGGCAACACTGCCGTGCGAAGCGAATCGGTGCGTAAGTTGCCGGCGAGCAACAAGAAGCGAATCGGCGCGCCGTTGAAACTTTCGCTGGAATCTAGTCCCATGGCATTTGCTCGGTTGTGGCATCAGCGGAAGCGACAGGATTCATCTCGCACTCGCACGATACCGCCAGGTTACATCCAAGTGGCCGAAACGCCGGAGCGGCGTCGGGTTGACACGTCTGCTCGCGCGCCGTACCAGCGATCGCGCGCCAAGTGCCTGACGCCGGACGAGCTAGCGGCGCTCGTGGCCGGCGCGGCGAGCGGCCGCTCCTTGCGGTCGCTGGCGACCGAGTTCGCTATCACCGACGAGACGGCGAGAACGCTGCTGCGCGAGTTCGACAAAGCGGCGTAAACTCGACCCGACGCGCCTGCCCCGCGCTGAAACGGGGGACAAATGATCCCTGCGCCACGACACACCGTTGACGCCCGGCTGAAGATGCTCCCCATCGCGGCTACGCTCGCATCCTCTGCGGGCGTGAAACCCGCCCAGGAAGCTTCGATTGTGGCGGCGACCTCGGACGCCTCTACGCCCTTCCGCTTGCCGGACAAGAATTCGACGATCTGGACCTTGTCCTCCCCGAGGACGAGGGCCTTGGAGAACTTCTTGCGGGGCTCGACGAGGAAGAAGCTTCACCGATTGTCCACAATCCCGAGAACCTCGACGATCCCACGAACTACGCCCTCATCAGTGCCGGCGATCCCGGCACGCCTACCCCAAGCGGACTGTTGCGGCTCGGGTTGTCAGGCGTGACGGCGGACGACCTCGTCGACATCGAGGGGAGCACGATAGGGCTCTGGGTCGCGTGGCACGCGCGCGGCTACACGCGCCTCGAGGACGGCGACTACGCCATCGTCAAGAACCCTGACCGGGGGCGGCAGTCGTGGAGGGTCGGTCCCGAGGGGAGAGTGCGAGGTCGATCCGATATCCCAGGCCACCTTCTGCAGGACGTTGACGAATCCGAGTTGGCACTTGCCACCGGGCACGCATTGAGGGACGGGGTTTGGGTTACATGGGACGGATCGCCCCCCAGGCAGGGTCTGATCGGCGCCCGCCCCGTTCTCCGTGCCGTCATCGTTTGCCCCAACACCGGTTGCGCGCAGCGCAACCTCGTTCGCCGCCTGAACACGGGAGAACTCCCGAAACAAGCGCCGCGTTCATTCGAAGCCCAACGCCGCCACCGTGTCGAAGCGGCGTTCGAGCGGGGTCACCCGTTTGAGCCGATGGGCGAAGACTTTCCCCAGCTCCCATCGCCGAGCGCGAACGCCTCCTGCGGGAAATCTCCGGGAGCGAAAGGCCGCATACCAGCGGTGGCTCCGGCACGACAAGCGTCACTAACCCGATGCCAGGCCCGGCTAGCATGGGCACTAGGGCCCTGATATAATGCAGCATGTGCAGGGTCGGTGAAAACGCCCTGCCAGTCAGCGAATAGTCGTGAACGCGCATTCCTACCTGACTGCCGGTGCAAGGGCCGGTGCCCCAGGGAACAGGAAGGCGTGTCTTTATGTGCGCTCAGTGTTCCCAGTCTCCCGGCCGGTTCATCACCGTCACGCTTGACCGCGAGGAGTTGCGCGCCCGTGGCCGCATCGGCGGCCACGTCTTGCACAGCAAGTACAGCTCGAAGTAATTGCCGCCCGCGCCCGCCAGGGACTCGCCCAGAAATTCCTTGATCAAGTTGATCCCGAGCGCATGTTGCCGGAAGAGGAACGGCAGCGGCGGGCCGACCATGCGCGCCGGGCGCACATGCTACGCATTTCCCGCCTGAGCGCGATCGCCAGACGCAAGGCCACCCACACCGACACCCCGGAGGTAATGGAAGACGAGGCCGCCAATGCGACGGCCTGACCCCTCGCTACGTCCGCAAGGGACACGCTTGACCGCGGACGACGGGCGCAGCGACGAGTTCGGAGGCTCGGCGGAACGTCACCCCCTTTGGGCGCTCACGTTGGTTCTGCTGGACATCGCCGTGAGGCTCGAATCCCAGCGAGTGGCAGAGCACGAAATCGCTGCGGCGGAGGATGCGGAGGCGCTCCTGCGACCCCGGCCAGCGCCGCCGCGCAACACAGCGGACCAATCGGACGAAGCCGCCTGACGACACGCGAAGCCCGACCGCTTGACGGCAGACCGACCGGGCTTCGCTGAAAAAGGAAAGACTTGTGATAAGCAAGAGTCTACACCAAGCCACAATCGATCCCCGACTCGCCACATTGACGACATATGAACTTGTCGTTGTGGGGGGCGAGGCGTGAGCGCCACTACGGCAGCGGCGCCGCCGAACGCCGAGATGTTCCCGGACGCCGATCAGATTCGGGCGCACTTCGACGTTCTCAATCGTGCAGGCGAAGTCCGCGAAGTTCGTATCGTCGGCCACGTGCCGATGTCGGGGTTTGGACAGCCCGCGATCGCATCGGGCTACTTCACCACCAGCGATGCAGTCGTCGCCGCTATCGCGAATATTGGTTCGCAACACGCGGAGGGAATCTACGTCACGCTCAACGCCACCGACCCGGACCTCCTGGCACGGGCGAGCAACCGATTGAAGCGCAAGCCAAAGCACTCGACGGCCGACAGCGACATCGCCCCTTCCAACGGCTGCACTTTGACTTCGACGCCAATCGCAAGGCCGGCATCTCCGCCACGAATGCGGAAGTCGCGAGCGCCCTCGCGGTACGCGACGAGTTCATCGCGTTCGTCGGGGAGCTGGGCTGGGGCAGGCCGCTGGTCCAGATGATGAGCGGCAACGGCGGCGGCGCAACCTGGGCGATCGACGTGGCGACCGATGAGCCGGGCAAGGCGCTCATCGCCGGTGTCCTGGACGTAGCGGCGGCGCTATTCAACACGAACGAGGTCTCGGTCGATACGACGCTCTGCAACCCGAGCCGCGTCGTCAAGCTCTGCGGTACCGTGGCGGCAAAGGGTGATCCGCTGCCGGATCATCGTCCGCACGCACGGCCTGGGGCGAGTTCGTCGCTGACGCGCCGATCGTCTCTGAAGAGATGCTGCGGGCATTCCTCGCACTGGCGCCGGAAACGGCGCAGCCGTCACCGAATGGCCGGACGGTCCGTGCTCGCGGTGATCGCTACGACGTGCCGGCGCTCTTGCGCGGCGCGAGCGTCGGCTTTCGGGAGCGCGTCAAGCCGTGGGGCACGATTTATGAACTTGAAAGCTGCCTGACGTCCAACGATCACAACGACGGCGCGGCTATCTTCCGGTTCGCGAGCGGCGCCGTCGCCTACAAGTGCTTTCACAACCGATGCGCCGGCAAAGGCTGGCATGACGTCAAGCATCGACTTGGTATCCGAACCAACGCCGGCGCCGCGTCAACGGACCGGAGACAAAGAACACAAGGCGAGCAACAGGAAGCACAAAGCAACAGCGACACCACCCAACCACTTCGCTTCATGACGGCTCGCCAATTCGCCCACGAGACTCCGACAGCAACCGAGTTCGTCATTCCGCCTTGGGTGCCGGTGGGCGGCATCGCCAAGATCGACGGCGCCGCCAAGAACGCCGGCAAGACGACGCTCATGACCCGCATGATCGCCGCCATCCTCGACGGCGCCGACTTCCTCGGACAACCGACGAAACAGGGCCGGCCATTCTCCTGAGCGAGCAGGGCGGCACCTCGCTGCGCGAGGCGCTGGATCGCGCCGGCCTCCTTGATCGCGACGATCTGCACCTCGCGCTCTACCGCGACATCGCGGCTCTGGCCTGGCCGGACGTGGTGGCGCAGACCTTCGCGCTGGCGCGGGAGATCGGGGCGGTCCTGGTCGTGGTGGACACCCTCCTGCCTGCTGCCCGCGTGCGCGGCGACGACGAGAACTCTGCCGGTCGCGCGATGGAGGCGCTGGAACCGTTGCAAGTCGGCGCCGACATGCACGGCGTCGGCGTCATCGTCAGCTTCCACGACCGCAAGGGCGGCGGTGAAGTCGGCGAAGTCGGGCCGTGGGTCGAGCGCCTACGCCGGCGCGGTGGACGTGATCCTCCACATCGACCGGCCCGGCGGGAACTTCGGCGCCAACGTCCGCAAAGTCGAAGCCCTCTCCCGCTTCGAGGCGACCCGGACAGAGCTGTACATCGAATTGACCGAGGCGGGGTATGTCTCGCTGGGCAGTGAGGACGACGTCGTGGCGGCCGCGATTGCGCGCGTCCTGGCCGACGTCCTGCCCGCGAGGACGCGGCCATGCTTGACCACCGCCGATGGACGCAGAACAAGGAGATGGTCGAGCGCGGCATCCTGCACGACCTGGCCGACCGCGGCGTCAAGGCCGCGCGCTCAACGATCGACGCCGAGCTGAAGCGGTGGTTCAATGGCGGGCTACATCGGGGAAGCCGGCGAGGGCAAGCGCGGCAACCCGCATCGGTACTGGCTGATCGCCAAACCGCCGGATAGTTTCCTCCGATCTAAGCCATCGAGGGCATCGGAAGAAAGAAACGATCTAGACGAGAAACGCGAGATGGTTTCTTCCGATGCCCCGTACCCATCGGAAGAAACCATCTCGGGTGAGCAGACACTTTGGGCGGACGATGACCCGTTTCATTCTTCCGATGCCCTGGATGGATATATCGGAAGAAACCAAATTGACGGCGAGGCCGGCGATGATCGGTGGGTGTGGTCATGATCGAAACTGTCTGCCGCTCCTGCGGCGTCACCTTCTCGCCCGATCGCAGCGCCATCGTCGCTGGCGTCTGGCGGCAGTGTCCGGGTTGCCGCCCGAAGGCCGAGGCTCCCATACCGACACCCGCGCGGCCACAACCCGGCCCGTGCCCGCTCTGCCGCCGCTGGTTGAAATCGGGCAAGCAGCCGGCAGCTACGGCGCCGGCAGTCGCGAGGGGCCAAGTGGCGCAGGAGCGCGACGATGGATAAGCACACGGAACCGATGACGAGTTCCCTCGTGCCGCTGCCGAGCCGCCCCCTGGCGCCGGGCGAAGCCTACCCCGACGCCATCGTTGAACGCAGCTTCGAGCTCTGGTCAGTCACCCGCAACGCGGAGGCCGTGGCCCACATGCTGCGCGAGGAGCTCGGCCCGGAGGTCACGAGCCCGAGCGCCCGCCAGATTCGGCATTGGGTCCACTACCACGGCTGGACGGCCCGCGCCGACGAGGACTGGCGCACGCACCAGGGACGCAACTTGTTCGAGCTGCAAGCCCAGGCGGTGGCCGCCGTGCGCCTGGGGCTCCAAAACCTCTTGCTGGCCGCGACCGGGGCGTTCGCAGGCGATCCGCACGACGGGATGCTCCGGCTGAAGTCGGCGGAACTGGCCATCAAGCTCGTGGAGCGGGGGGTCATCCCCCTGACGGTCCAACCGCCACACCAACCCCGCGATACCTCCAACCTGTCGCGGGAGGAACGAGAGGCGCTGAACGCGCGCATCACTTACGGCTATCAGAAGCGGCTGAGATGAGCCTCACCCGCGCGCGGAACGCGTGTACGGGGTGTCATCTTCCAGGCCCTCTCCCCGCTTCCCCTGCACGCGTGCAAAGGAGCGATGCCCAGCCGACAGGTCGTTCCTGATCCCGGCGGCAGAATGCCGGCGTCGTGGTGCGCCAGGAGCCGCGGTCATTGCCGCCGTTCAAGGCAAGGGTTCCCCGGATTTTCTCAGACGGTTCCGGGAGTCCCGCACCCCACCAAGTAAGCATCCGAACAATCAAATAATCTCACATCTTCACCACCAACCACACCCATCATCCCATCGCCGGATCCCTCACACCATCACCCATCTGCCGACCTGCCCCATGCTCTGTCTGCGCTGGTTTGTGCTCGTTCCTGCTCTCGCCTTGCCGTCCTGGCGCTCGCCGCCGCAGCACCCGCTCCTTCTCGCGCCGGTCCTCGGGGTCCTGACCCGATCCGACCAGACCCGATTCGGCGCCACGCACGTCGCGAAATGATCCGTTTCGGATCATGCGCGTGGCGTCGTCTTGTCCCATGATCTGAACAGAAGCCAGGAAGCACCATGCGTTCGCAATGCGCGTCCTCGAGGGGCGCTGCATCGTCTCGGGACGACCTGCGCCGGCAGGGTTCGGCTTCCCGGTGGGAGAGGTGAACGATGGACACCGATACGGGTGCTTCATGCACACGGCCGGACGCGTATGCGCCCGGCCGCTGCTGCTCGTGTGACAACCAACGCGGGCTCGGCCACCTCTCCTGGGAGTGCCCCACCCCATCCGGGCATGGTCTGGATTCCCGGGGGCGCGTTTCGCATGGGTTCGGAGGACTTCTATCCCGAGGAACGACCCAAGCGGGAGGTCCGGGTGGACGGCTTCTGGATCGACCGCCATCCGGTCACCAACGAGCAGTTCTCACGCTTCGTGGCCGCCACCGGGCACGTCACCGTCGCCGAGCGGCCGCCCGATCCAGCGCTGTATCCCGGCGCCCCGCCGGAGAACCTGGTGGCGGGGAGCATGGTCTTCGCCATGACGACCGGCCCGGTCGATCTGAGCAATTCCGCGAACTGGTGGGCCTGGACCCCCGGCGCGAACTGGCGACATCCCCACGGACCGGGAAGCACCATCGCCGAACTGGCCGATCACCCCGTGGTGCAGGTCGCGCTGGCGGACGTCGAAGCCTACTGCGCCTGGGCCGGGGTGGCGCTGCCGACGGAGGCGGAGTGGGAATACGCGGCGCGCGGCGGACTCGACGGCGCCATCTTCACCTGGGGCGACGAGGAGCGGCCAGACGGCCAGGTGATGGCCAATAGCTGGCAGGGGCATTTCCCCTGGCAGAACACGAAGGAGGATGGGCACCTGTTCACCTCGCCGGTCGGCAGCTACCGGGCCAACGGCTACGGGCTGCTGGACATGGCCGGCAACGTCTGGGAGTGGACGGCGGACTGGTACGCCGTCGCCAGCCGGGCGCCGCCGAAGTCGGGCTGCTGCGCGCCACAAGACCCGCACGGCGGCGAGCGCGAGGCGAGCATCGACCCGCAACAGGCCCACTTCCGCATCCCCCGCAAAGTCGTGAAAGGAGGATCGCACCTGTGCGCGCCGAGCTACTGCTTCCGCTACCGGCCGGCCGCGCGCCAACCGCAGGACATCGACACCGGCACGAGCCACCTCGGCTTCCGCTGTGTCGTCCGCATCCAGTAGCGATTTCCCAGTCACTGCCCGCAGGCAACGCAGCATGACCAGATCGTTCGAGCGAGTTGAAGGAGTTTCAGTCATGGCCACAACGACCGACACGACGAAGTCCGCGCAGCCGGAGCGGCCGGGTCTGCATGACGGGGTTGCCAGTGAATTCCTTGTGGTGACCAAGATCAAGCCGGGCCAGGCCGATGCGCTGCGCAAAACCCTCGAGGCGCTCAACAGCCCCTCGCGGGAGCAGGCGCGCCGGGATGCCGTGCGGGACATCGGCACCATCCATGACGCGCGGCACGCGATCTTCGACAACGACACGCGGTTCCTGTTCGCCAGCGTCTTCGACGGCTCCTGGGATACCTACATCGACGACTTTGCCACCACCGCCATCGCGGACGTCTTTAGCGAGGTCTTTGCGTTTTCGGAAGGCTTCCCCGGTATCACCGACCCCAACGTCAAGGACTGGTTCGTCGCCCATCAGGTGCCGGCGTTGAGCTTTGTCAGCGCGTATCCCGATCTCACCACGAAACAGATCTGGAAGGACCAGCGCGTCAACGAGGCGTTCCAGGCGGTGCTCGATAGCCCTGAGTTCGGGGCGGCACTGAAGGACCCGGCCAACGCGGCGTTGCTGGCCACGCCCGCGTTCCAGAAGCTGCTCGACGAAGCGGCCGGCTAGGTCCGGCGAGCCCACCGCGGTGTCGATCGCCGGCCCGCCAGCTGCATGGTGATCCGGGGGCACGACCCCCGGATCACGGAAAAGGAGGAATCGCCATGGCCGTCGCGACCGAACGCTTTCGTGCGGTACAGCCCCGACATCGAGCGCGCCGATCCCGACTTCGAGCAGACCCTGCAGACGGTCATCGAGGCTTCGCAGCACTATGTCGCGGGATCGGTCGCGGCCGAAGGGCTCAATCGGGCGGTGCGCGATGCGCATGCCACGGGCTTCGGGCTGGCCCGGGGCGAGGTCGAGATCCTCGGCGGGCTGCCGGAGGCGAATACGCCCAGGGCATCTACGCGACGCCGGGGCGCCACGAGGCGATGGTCCGCTTCTCGAGCGGGTCCGCCCACACCGGCCCGGACGCGCTGCTGGGGCCGGTCTGCGGCATGGGGCTGAAGCTCTTCGGCATCCCCGGCCCGACCCTGCTCGAGGACGAGCCGGATAGCGGCACCTTCGACTACGCGAATATCAACGCCCCGATCTTCTTCGCCAACACCGTCGAGCAATACGTGGCCATCCAACAGCTCTTCCTGCAGATCGGCGTCGCGCCGCCGGACGGGGAAACGCGCGAGGAGAAGCGGGCTCGCCTCCACCGCTTCCTCTACACCTGGGTCACGGGCGGAGGCAAGCTCCCTCCGGAGGAATGGATGTGGGACGAGCTGGGCGCTTTCCTGAGCCTCAAGCAGGTCAAGCCCGTCAACCTGCTCCTCTCTACCTACTGGACGATGGCCTCCGTGCGGCACGGCGACTACATTGCCAAGGTGCGCGTGACGCCGGTGCAGGAGTATGCCGACCGCGTGACGCGGCGAAGCCTCGACCTCGCCTCCGCGCGGGAGGTTTTCCGCCCGGCGCTGGTGGCGGAGCTGCAGGAGCGCCCCTACGAGTTCGACATCCAGGTCCAGCTCTGCGTCGATCTGGAGCACATGCCGGTCGAGGACGTGACGGTGGTGTGGCCGGAGACGCTCTCGCCCTTCGTCACCGTCGCCAAGCTGCGCCTGCCGCAGCAGGACATCGGCGGGGAGGACAACTTCGAGAAGATGGACGCGACCTCGATGACGCCCTGGCGCGTCACGGAGGAGCACCGGCCGCTGGGCAACATCATGCGCTCGCGCAAGGAGGTCTACCGCCAGGTGTCCATCTTGCGCCACGAGTTGAATCACCAGGTGCGCAAGGAGCCGAGGAATCTGGCGGAGGTCTTCGGCGACTAGGGCCGTCGTCCCGCGGTGAAAGCGAACGCCGGATCGCCATCCCGTGATCTTAGGTGGCGAGTCATGGTCCTAGAGGGGGCTCCATGACGAAGCGCTCCCTGACATCGCAAGGTAAACAGACCGTTCGAGCGAATTGAAGGAAGTTCAGTCATGACCACAACGACCGATGCCACGCCGGTTGTCCCGTCGGGCGCGGACTCGCAAGGCGGTCTGCGCATCGGGGATACGAGCGAGTTCACCCTGTTCTTCAACGTCAAGCCGGGTATGGCAGACAAGCTCCGCGCGTCGATTGAGAAGGTGCGAGCCGATACCGCAAGCCGAGAAAAGTTCATGAGCATCGGCACCGTGCACGATTTCCGGTGGGTGATTTTCGACAACGGCGCGCGGCTCATGTTCGCCTCGAACTTCGATGGCGACTGGGACAAGTACATTGTCGACTTCGCCGCTATCGTGCCAGAGGCATTCGATGAGATCCTGCAGTGGGTCGAGGGATACCCCGGCATCAAGGACCCGAACATCAATGACTACGTTCATGCGCACCAGGTCCAGGCGGCCAACTATTTCCGAGCGTACCCGGGCGCCACGACGAAAGAGATCCAGAAGGCGCTACGGATCCAGACGGCGTTCGAGCAGTTGCTCGACGAGGCCTCGACCTGAGGCCGGCGTTCCATGGTGAAAGCGAACGCCAGCCCGCCATGAACCGGGCGCGGGGTGGAAGAGCCACGCGGCGGCGGCCGTGGCGGAAGGCGCGAGCTAAGCAGGCCGGTGTCCGGCGACCGCGGAGACACAGCAATCATGAATGCAGCAGCAAGCAGCGGACCGGCCATCAGCGTCGAGATCGACGACATCCAGAGCGGCGCACTCCACCACCGGCCGTCGCCGTACGTGGGTAAATATCGTCTTCCTGCGCGTCGACGACCGGCACGCGGGACGGAAGTTCCTCGGATGGCTGCTCCCAGCGATCGACAGCGGCCTCCCCAGCGCCAGTCCGAACAAAGACGCCTGGGTCGCCGTGGCCCTCACCTGGAATGGCCTGCGCGCCCTCGGCGTGCCCCAGGCGTCGCTGGACAGCTTTCCGCTCGAGTTCCGGCAGGGCATGGCGGCGCGCGCCGAAGCCCTGGGTGACGTCGGCGACAGCGCTCCCGCCAACTGGGAGCCGCCCTTCGGGACGCCGGACGTCCACCTCGTCATCTCCGCGCTCGCCCCCGACGACGCGCGGCTGGAATCGGCCCTGGCGCGAGCCCGCGAGGCATTGCGCGACAGCCCCGGTGTGGAGGTGATCTGGCAGCAGGACGTCAAGCAACTCCCCACCGGCCGCACGACTCTGGGCTTCAAGGATGGCATCAGCTATCCGAGCATCGAGGGGACCGGCATCCCCGGTTCCAATCCCCAGGAACTCCCGATCAAAGCCGGCGAGTTCATCCTGGGCTACCCAGACGAGACCGGCAACCTGCCGCCGATGCCGCAGCCCGAGGTCCTGGGGCGCAACGGAACCTATGCGGCCATCCGCAAGCTCCACACCCGCGTGGCGGCCTGGCGCCAGTACCTGCGCGCGAACAGCGCCAGTCCCGAGGAGGAGGCGCTGCTGGCGGCGAAGATGATCGGGCGCTGGCCGAGCGGGGCGCCGCTGGTCCTCACCCCGGAGCAGGACGATCCCGAGCTCGGCGCGGACTACACGCGCAATAACGATTTCCTCTACCGGGCGGACGACGATCGCGGCTTCAAGTGCCCCGCGGGGGCGCACATCCGGCGCGTCAACCCCCGTGATGCAGACATTATCGGGGTGACCAGGCTGCACCGCATCATCCGGCGCGGCACCACCTACGGCCCGCCGTTGCCGGCTGGCATCCTCGAGGACGACGGGGCCGACCGCGGCCTCGTCGGAGTTTTCCTTGGCGCCCACCTGGACCGGCAGTTCGAGTTCATCAAGACCGACTGGGTCAACGACGGCAACTTCATCGGGTACTCGGGCGAGAGAGACCCGGTGGCCGGCCAAGGCGGCGGGACGGAGCTCTTCACCATCCCGGAGCAACCCGTCCGGCGCCGGGTGCAGAACCTGCCGAGCTTCGTCGTCACCCGCGGCGGCGAGTACGGCTTCGTGCCGGGGTTGCGCGCCCTGCGCTGGCTGGCGGATCTGGACACCTGATCGGCATGAGTGGCGCTTGGCATCTGGAGACCAGGGGAGGATGAATATGATCAGTGAGACGCTGGAGCTCGTGGCGAAGATCGGCATTCTGGGGTTCGTCGTCACGAGCATGCTCTCGGTCGGCATGAGCGTGACGGTGCAGCAAGTCCTCACGCCCCTGCGCAATGGCCGGTTGCTGGGCGGCGTGCTGCTGGGCAACTTCGTCGCCGTCCCCGCCCTGGCCCTTGTGCTCGGCCGCCTCCTGCCGCTCGATACCCAAGCCGGCACGGCGCTCATCCTGCTGGGCACGATGGCCGGAGCGCCGTTCATCCCGAAGCTGGCGCAGATGGCGAAGGGCGACGTGGCCTTCTCGGTGGGGCTGATGGTCCTGCTGATGGTGGTCACCATCGGCTACGCGCCGATCGTCCTGCCGCGGGTGGTGGAGGGCGTGGCGGTCGCCCCCTGGGATGTGGCCAAACCCCTCGTCTTTCTCATGCTGCTGCCGCTGGCCCTGGCGATGCTGGTGCGGGCGCGCTACCCGGACCTGGCGGCGAGTTGGTCGCCCGAGCTGGCGCGGATTTCGAGCGTCAGCCTGGTCCTGGCCTTCGCGGCGATCATCTTGGTCGCCTACGACACCATCTTCGGCGCCATCGGGAGCTGGATCCTCATCGGCGCCGCCGTGCTCGCCATCGGCAGCATCGCCATCGGGTGGGTGCTGAGCACCGGGAGCGGCAGCGCGACGCAGCGGGTCGCCGCAGTCGGGACCGCCCAGCGCAACCTCTCCGCCGCGCAACTCGTGGCCGCCACCAGCTTCGGGGGAGAAACCCTGGTGCTGACGATAGTCGCCTCGCTGGCGCTCACGGTGGTCCTGCTTGTCGCCGCGGCCGAGCTGGGGAAGCGGGCTGCCCAACCGGCGGCCGCGGTTGGCGCTGCCAGTGCTGCCTGAGCCCGATTACCGACGACCCCGGCTGTGGCAGCCTCGGCGCGGGGTGTGGCAGATGATCGCCGTCGGCTTTCCCGCGAGCGGCGTGCGCCGGTGGCAGGGGGTAGCAGGATGGGCAAGGGCAGTGGCGTCGGCGTTCCCGTGGGAGCGGAGCTCGCGCCGCCAGCGGCGCCGCTGGGCAGTCTGCGGGATTTCGTCGTGGCCAATCTCCCGCTGCTCGGGGCGATCGGCGGCCTGATCGGGCTCGTCACCTTCGTCGGCGCCTGGCCGCTGTACGCTGGATGGGTCCGGCCTTACGTGACCTTCCTCCTGTTGGCGGCGGCGGTCCTGCTCTGGCTCGAACTGCTCGCCCAGTGGCCAGCTGAATTGCTGATCTATGAAGGTCCGCCGGCGCGAGGTACGTCATGGCGACTGGTCGGATTTGCCTACACCGTGCAGCTGACCATGGTGCCGATCATCGGTGGCTTCCTCTGGCGCATCCCCAGACTGGTCGTGCCGGCGCTCGCGGCGGCCATTGGCATCGGACTGTGGTGGTTTCTCCTGCCACGGAGCGCCAAAGCCGTGCGCGGGGCCCCGTTGCTGACGGCGATCATTGCGCTGCTGGTCGCTATTGCCGTGGTTTGGCTGGTGCATCCGGCATATTCGATCAACTTCGAAGACGCTGGATCGAACGAGCCGTAAGCACCCTATCGCGTGGGATGCGGAGGCCGGCGACGCGTTGCAAATGGATACATCTGTGGAAATGGACGATTTCGGTGGCCTCGCGGTCAAGCATCGTCTGGATATTATGCTGAATCTGCGCCTGTTGATCGTCGGTCAACTGCCCCCGCTCCGTCCTGATTGCCAAGCGACGAGAGATTTCGTGCTGCGCTTCACTCCAGTGTTTCGGGGCGTTTTTCCTCATCCCGTTTAATAGGCCGATACCGGTCGATCAACTCGACGAGTTCATCCTCGGTCACGCCGTTCTGTTCCAGAAGCTCATCGACAGCGCTCTCGACGCGCCGGACGACCTGACGCAGTTTCACCTCATCCCGCTTGATCGGGACGTAGATCCCGATCAGTTGCCCGTTCTTTCGGATGGCGAGGGTGTCTGGCCCGGAAAGGTACTTGGTGGCGTGGTCCGGAAACTCGCGGACCCCGACATCTCTCATTTGTCTCAGCGCACCCAGTCGCGGCACCGTGGCCCAAGCCGTCCCTTGCCCATGCACCAGGGGACAGTTCGACAGACGTGTCAGTCCGAGCGGAGCGAGGAATCTCGTCGTTTCCTCGAATGTCGAGGCGATGAGCCGAGAGGTCCCGCCGTCGGCATCACACGAGGTGGGCGCGCCGCTGTCGTGTCAGGCATTCGGCCTGAGGGGCTTGGCGGAAGGATGGCACGAGAGCGTGGCCCCATTCGCCATTCGGATGCGCTAGCCTCTGCGGCGACATGCGGATGCCCAACCGTTGAATCAGTGGCGATTGCTGCCACCGGAAACGACTGGCGACGCCCGCGTCCTGCTCATCGCCCGGGCAACGCGGGCGTTCGGCGACGGCTTCGTCAGCATCCTGCTGCCGCTCCACCTGGCGCGGTTGGGGTTGAGCAATCTCGAGATCGGGGCCGTGGCGACGGCGACCTTGCTCGGTTCGGCCGCGCTGACGCTCTTTGTCGGCTTCGTCGCCCACCGGGTGGGCCAAAAGGCGTTGCTCCTGCGTGCCTCGCTGCTGATGGCGGCTACCGGGATCGGGTTCGCCACGCTGCACGACTTCTGGCCGCTGCTCGTGGTCGCCTTCGTCGGCACCATCAATCCCTCCTCGGGGGATGCCAGCGTCTTTCTGCCGACCGAGCAGGCGCTGCTGCCGCAGACGACGAGCGATACCCAGCGGACGGCGCTCTTCGCCCGCTTCAGCCTGCTGGGGTCAATGGTCGCGGCGCTCGGCGCGTTGTGTGCCGGCGTGCCGGGGGTGGTGGCCGAGCGCACCGGCATCTCGCTGGGTCAGGCGATCGACGGCATGTTCGTGCTCTACGCGCTCCTGGGTCTGGCGGTCTTCGCGCTCTATCGCGGATTGTCGCCCGCGCTCGGGGCCAAAATCTCCGGGGAGGCGAAACCACTCGGCGAGTCGCGGCGGACGGTGTTTGGGTTGGCGGCGCTGTTCAGTCTCGATTCGTTCGGGAGCGGGCTGGTGGTGCAGTCGCTGCTGGCGCTGTGGCTGTTCCAGCGCTTCGGGGTCTCCGTGGCCATTGCCGGGGCGATCTTTTTCTGGTCCGGCGTGCTGTCGGCGTTTTCAGCGCTGGTCGCGGTGCGTATCGCGCGGCGCATCGGGTTGCTCAACACTGCCGTTTTCACCCACCTCCCCGCCAACCTGTTCCTGATCCTGACCCCCTTCATGCCCACGGTGGAGTTGGCCGTGGCGCTGCTGCTGGCCCGCAGCGCTCTGTCGCAGATGGATGTCCCGGTGCGCAACTCGTACGTGATGGCGGTGGTCACGCCGGCAGAGCGGCCGGCCGCGGCCAGTGTCACCTCGGTGCCGCGTGGACTTGCGGCCGCGCTCGGCCCGTTGTTGTCGGGGTGGCTGTTGGGGCTTTCTCCGTTCGGCTGGCCGCTGGTGGTCGCGGGCACGCTGAAAAGCGTCTACGATGCCCTGTTGCTGTGGCGGTTCCGCGCCATTCGCCCTCCCGAGGAGCGAGGGGCTTGAGTCGAAAGTCGAAAGTCGAAAGTCGAAAGTCAGCAGTACGACGATGGAAGGCATGCTCGTCGTTTGCGGCAACGATCGCGATGTGCGCACGAAATCCGACTTCCGACTTCCGACTCTCGACTCCGTCTCCTAGCCAAGGACACGGCAATGCTCAACCGCGATCCGCTACGAGAGTCGCCGCGACCGCCCTCGACCGTGCGCGAACGCGAGGCGTCGCATCTGCTCGCCAATGAGGGGCTGTCCGCGTTTCGCCGGGCGTACCGCTGGCTGAATCTGACGTTGGTGCAGCATGGGATCTGGCCGCTGGTCGTGGTGGTCTGGAGCGCTCCGGCGGTGCCGGTGCCGGCGATACCGCTGCCGTGGTACTTGGTGCGGCTGGCGGGACCGGCGCTGGCGGCGCTGCTGGCCCTGGCCTACCTGGCGCAGCGGCCGCAAGAGTTGCCAAGCGATGCCGCGCAACGCGGCGCCAGCGCCAAAACCGAGCGCGATCGCCGTCTGCGCGAACAGTTCACCATCCTGGTCGTGGGCGTGACGGTGGCCGTGGGGTTGCTGCGGTTGTTCGAGGGGCCTTTAGTGCCGGTGCTGAAGTTGGAAGCATTCGGGTTGGCGCAGGTCGCCGCGTATCAAGCGATCAACTTCGGAGTGGCCGGCCGTATGGCGGCGCCGGGGGTGGGGATGGCGCTGCCCATCCTGCTCTTCGGGGTTTCCTGGGGGTTGCAGGAGGTGTTCCTGGCGGCGGCCTCGCCTGGCGCGGAAAGCCTGGTTTTGTCGTTTGCCGGGGGAGGCTTTCTGGGACTGGTGTTTGGCGCGCTTTCGTTCGGGCTGCGTCGCTGGCCCGGTGGTTTCCTCACGGCTTCGGCGTTGCAGCTCTTGCTTGTGTACCTGGTGCTTGGATTCCTGGGTTCCTGAGCCTCAGTTGCTTTGGGCCGATCACCGGATCCTGACCGCGACGGCGGGCCCTGGTGTCGCCGGAGCAGTCTTTGGGGGTATGCTCGGCGGGTTACGGGCGTGGCGGATCAGCGGAAAGGGGAAGTGTGCAGACTCGGGAGTGGATCTTGACGGCGGCGGTCATCGTGGTGCCGCTGATCATTGCGGTTGTGGTTACGCTCTGGTCACTCGACCAGGTGCGTTACCGACCGAAAAAGCGGCGACCGGCCGCTCGTGTTGCACGTGAAACATTAGCGGCCGGGCCGCAGGACGAATCCGAGGAAATCGAGCTTCGGGTGAATTCAGAATCGGCAATGCCTGCTGTGCGTCGGTCCGTCCATGAAATTGGGAACGGGCGCCAAGTCGGAAAGAAATCGTAGGATTAGCGGGGGAGGACGTGAGGCGTGGCAGTGGAGCGAACGTTGGTCATTCTGAAACCGGACGCGGTCCAGCGCGGACTGGTAGGTGAAATTATTGGGCGGCTCGAACAGCGCGGGTTAAAGCTCGTGGCCCTCGACTTGCGCACGATCGAACCGGAGGTTGCCGCCCGGCACTATGCAGAGCATGAAGGCAAGCCGTTTTACACGGGGTTGATCGAATACATTACCTCGGGTCCCGTGGTGTTGATGGTGCTGGAAGGCCCGCAGGCGGTGGCCGTGACGCGAGCAACGATGGGAACGACGAACCCCGTCGACGCGCTCCCAGGCACGATCCGCGGCGATCTGGGGCTGATGACCGGCCGTAACCTGATCCACGGGTCGGACGGTACGGAGAGCGCCGAGCGCGAGGTGGCGCTCTTTTTTGGGGACCGCGGCGTGTCGTCTTGGGCGCGAGACGACGACCGGTGGATTCTGGAGTAGGACACAGGCCGCGTTTCACGTGAAACAGCGGCCCCGGTGGCTGCATCGGATGTGAGAAATCGAAGCGGGCGGGGCAACGTTTGGCCCCGCCCGCTTCGTTCAATTTCGGGTTCGGATCGCCACAATCCCACTGGCCGCGCCTCAAGAATCGGAGATGTGAACCAGTCCCGGCTGGTAGTTGTGGCGGGCCATCAATTCGGCAATCATGTTCCGGAGTTCGATATCGGTGACAGTCGCGTGGATGGGGCGACGATCGTAGACTGGGGATCCGGAAAACTTCTCGCGCATGGCGGATGAGCGCGCATCGTAGCGCGTGGAGCGCCAGTAATAGTCGGCGAAGACCTCATCGCCGACCGATGTCACGTAGAGCGCGTAGCTTGGGTCGATCTCCAACCCGAACAGCCCGCTATCGATCGCATCGACGATGATCGGGTAGCCCTCGGGAACCCGCGCCCGGTACTCGTCTGCTACCAACCGCAACATCGGCATCATGCGCTCGCGCAATTGCCGCAACGTCTCTTCCGACACCCCGACCTCCCGGCCCGCACCAGACGAGCTCGAACTATCAACCATGCTGGCAAGTATCCGCGAGGCGCGGCTCCGCGCACCAGCGCTCGGGGGCATGCGGTTTCACGTGAAACGCAACGAGCGGCCGCCGTTACTCCCGTCCGGCGACCAGCCGATTCTCTTCGGCAAGCAGACTTGCGCGCGGCGTCACCTGCCCGGCGTACTTGTTGCCGCGCTTGAGCCGGTACGGGACCGACACCGGAGAGCTGACCTCTTCGAACGAAAAGGCGCAGATGCGCATCCCCGGATAGAGCGCCACCGGCATGCGGCCCAGATTGCTCAACTCCATGGTCGCCGTGCCCACCCACCCCGGCTCGAAGACCGCCGCGGTGGAGTGGACCGTGATCCCCAGACGCGCGATCGAGGAGCGCCCCTCCAACCGCCCCAGCAGGTCGTCGGCCAACTCGAGGCTTTCCACGGTGGAGGCCAGCGCAAAATCGCCCGGCTGCATCATGAACGGCTCGTCGGGCGTGCACTCGATGGTGCGCATGGCATCGCCGATCGACTGCGGCTGGCGGGGATCAATGAACGAGTGGCGACTGTGCTCGAAGACCATGAAGGTGGCGCCGAGGCGGAAATCGACCGACACCGACCCGAGCGCCGTCTCCAGATCGGGCATCGGGTCGATGCGGATGCGCCCGCTCTCCAGGGCGCGCCGGATATCGCGGTCGGAAAGGATCATCGCCAGCCCTCGCGGCCTACGTACAGTCGTGTCGCGCGGCGCGGGGCACGCGGAGCGTTGCGGGACTGTCCCTGGGGACGATGGCGCAACGCTAGCCGAGACGCGGTTTTCGGTCAAGCGCACGCGGAGCAGGGGAGCAGATCCACGAGCCGGCTATTGACAACTTTTCTTGTCAGAGAACCGCGCCGTGGGTTACCCTTGCGGCGAGGCGCCGAACGTCGAAAGCGCTGCCATCCAGGGAGGTTCCGCGATGGGCAAGGTTTCAGTTCGCTATATCGTTTCCGACGTCGCCGCCGCGGTGCCATTTTATCGGGATCTGCTCGGTTTTCAGGTCGATATGCAGCCTGCGCCCGGCTTCGCTCGCCTGTCGCGGGGCGATCTCTTTCTGCTCCTGAATCACCCCGGTGTCGGCGGAGCTGGACAGTCGATGCCGGACGGCCGCACCCCCGCGCCCGGCGGCTGGAACCGCGTGCAAATCGAAGTCGACGATCTGGCGGCCACGGTTGAGCGCTTGCGCGATGCGGGCGCGCGGTTTCGCAATGACCTCGTCGTGGGCCAAGGTGGCACGCAGATTCTGATCGACGATCCATCCGGCAACCCGATCGAGCTCTTTGAACCCGCGTAAGCTCGACATCGCACCGATCGCTTGCCCACGCCGATGCCAGTTGGATCGTGAGCGGCGGCGTACAGTTCGAGGACGCGGCCGGACCGCTGGCCGCCGCGCCCGAGTGCTTGAACCAGGCGAGCGGTGTTCCCTACCATGAAGCGTCAATGGTCGAACTGATGTTGGAGGTCGTGACGACGATGGCAGGCTAGACCGGGCGGTTGCGGGCGAGCGGAGCGGCGTTCCTGCGAGGGTCAGGAGCGATCGGGTTTTGCGCTGTCCCGTCCCCCGGTTCGAGTTACGCCGTCGGTTGTCGCCGCGCCGTTCTCGCCACGTAGACCGTCTTGCCGCCACGCGAGTTGTGCGTCGCGGTTTTTTTTGTGGCCAGCACACGGGGATTCCCGGCCGGAGTGAATCATGATGTGGCAGGGAGCGGTCGCGGAGATCTACATCACCAGTGGCGCCGGTGAACCAATGCGATCGCTTTCCGCGGCGAGCGCGGTTGCCGGCCGCGGCTTGGACGGGGATCGATACGCCCTCGGCGCCGGGTTTTATTCCTGGTTCGCCGGGCCGCTGCGGGAAGTGTCGCTGATCGAGGAGGAGGTGCTGGAAGCGCTCAGGTGCGACCACAACCTCGATCTGCCGCCCGGTGCGCACCGGCGCAATATCGTCACCTGCGGCGTGCCGCTCGGCCATCTCATCGGACGCGAGTTTCGCGTCGGCGAAGCGGTGTTTCGCGGGGTGGAAATCAGCGAGCCGTGCCAGCATCTGGTCGAGGTCACCGGGATCAGGGGCGTGCTCTCACCGTTGATTCACCGGGGCGGTTTGCACGCGGCGGTGGTCGTGGGCGGGGAGGTGCGGGTAGGGGATACCGTCGCGCCCAATGAACACCCATCGGCACGATGAACGCGAGCGCAACGGCCGGCAATCTGACGCACGCCGCTTCGCCTCTGGGCATCCAGTGAGCGATACCTCGATCGCGTGCTGGCCGTACCATAAATGGTGGGTTCATGACCGCAGGAGGGACGATGGCGGAGATTTGGCGGACGCATGACTACCGGGGACGGGTCGTCATCCTGACGACGGAAGGACGCGCTCACATCGTCCAACGACGATCCACAATGGCGGACCGGTTGGGCGATGTCCGGTTGGCGATCGAGCGCCCCACGCTAGTCGCCCGTGATGTGACGTATCCTCGTCGGGAGAATCACTATCACCGCATACCCGACGGGCAAGGCTGGCTCAAAGTTGTGGTGAAATACCGGCCGATTCCACCTCAGGGAACCTGGCAGGGTGAAGTGGTCACCGCGTACCCCGTCGACTATCCGAAACGGAAGGAGGCGCCGCTATGGCCCTGACCAAGACTAGCGTGAAAGCGAATACGGCTGCCCCCCCGCGCTGGCCCGAATCAGTTGATTCAGGACTCGCTTGGGTGGACTATGACATCCCCGCCGACGAGTTCCTCGTCTACTTCGGCGGAAGACCCGTTCCCGCGATAAGCAGCTCGTTGGACGATGCTCCCGGTTTTGAGGACACCGCCATCATGATCGGCCTCAACGTCGATGGTGAGGAAACTGGCGAGATCGTCGGCGTGCAGGTCATCCCAATGCTGCTCGGCGCCGTCCAGGACCAACCGTCGTGGGCGGTCCTCACCTGGGCGGCGATGGCCGGAGACTTTGGAACCGAACTGCTGCGGGAGCGGTTGCCCGGCTTCCTGGATGCCATCCACGATGCCTGCGACCGCTACTGGACCCCGGCGCCTCCTATCGAGGAGCAACTGGCGGCCATTGAGCGCGCCCGGAACGAGCGAGAAGCGGCCGCCGCTCAGGATCGCAAGAAAGCCGCACCAAGCACCTGACAGCGAGCCCGCGCGGCGCGGGCTCACGAGGCCCCCGTTATGGCCGACCCGGCTGCCGCTCGTTGCCGTGCTTGAAGTTCCCGGTCGCCTTGGCCATCAGCAATTGCGCCTGCTCGCGGTCGGCTCCCTCGATGCGGAGGCGAAAGCGCGCGGCCTCCTTGCCGGCGAGCGTGGTGACGACGCGGCCGCGCCAGGCAATGCGGACCGTGCCGTCCTTGTGCGCGCGATAGCTGAAGACCCCGTCGTCAGGACCGTTGTCGGTCTTGTCCGTCACGGCAACGCTCATCGCTTGAAAATTGTCATAACGAAACTCTACTGATGGCACCTCGGTGATGCGGCACGCTCCCTGCTGTGTATGATGATCGTCAGCGAGACGCCGCGCACGATCGAACCCTGGAAAGGACACCCATGGCAGCAACCGTCGGCGATTTGGCCCCTAAATTTTCCCTCCCCGGCACCACTGGCCCCGGGCTTGATCTGAGTGAGCTGCAAGGCAAGAGGCGAGCGGCGCTCTTCTTCTACCCGGCCGACCGCACCGCGGGCTGAACGAACCAGCTCGTCGCCGTGCGCGACGCTGTCGCCGACTTCCGAGCCCACGACACCGAGCCCTACGGGGTTAACCCGGCCGACGCCGCCAGCCACCAGGCCTTCATCGACGAGTTGGGCCTCCCCTTCGACCTGCTCATCGACGAGGGGCTGCACGTCGCCCGCGCCTACGACGCGGTCAAACCGGATCGCCCCGGCATCAACCGCACCGTCGTCGTGGTCGGCAAGGATGGCCGCATCATCTTTCGGGCCGCGGGCGCGCCCCCGCCGGCGGAGATCATCGCCGCCATTGCCGAAGCGCAGGACCAGTAGGGGAGAGGCGAGTCCTCATTGGCGTGCATCAAACCCATGGACCCCCGTGATCCGGAGGTAGCAGCGATCCGGGTATTTTGCCCAACCGCGAGCCAACCCGATACGCAGGTAGACCACCTGTTGCCGCAGCGCGGTCAGGACGCTGGGGCCGATTCGCTCGACGGGGAGTCCTCCATCACGCAACGCATCGAGCCGACGCCGAAAGTCCAGATCGACGACGGCCAATTGAAACTCCTCCCCCGACCCATCGACAAAGCGCAGCCGGTAATCCCAACGCCCTCGCTCCGGGTAGTGCTGATAGCGCACGGCGCGGACAACTCCCGCCCGCACCGTGCCGAGCGAGCGCATCCCTTCCCCGGCACGGACGTACCGTCCCCACTGCCCATTGGCGTCGGCATGGAGCTCCGCATCGAAGATGGCCCGCACCGACGGGGAGAGCGACCGCTCCAGTAGCGCCTGCCGTTCCTGTTCGGACAGGATGCGAAGGACGCGGTGGCCTTTGGCTGGAATGGTCCGATCCTCCGTGTGCGGGGCACTCAACCGTTTCGGCGCCCGGCCGACGTGAAGCTCCACCAGGGAGAAGGGGATCACCGGCGCACCCAGCGCGGAGCGCAGCCAACGCTCGTCCGGACCCGTGCGCCCGGCCACCGGCCGCACCCCGGCGCCATCTTCGAGGTAGCCGCCGACGCAGACCCGCTCCCCCTCCATGCGCGTGATGTCGGTGACGACCATCTGGCGACGGCGCGGTCTATCCTTCCAGGCGCGAAGAATCCGCTCTTTCAGTCCCAGACCTGGCACGGCATGCCTCCAGCGCAGACTAGACGAAAGGAACGCAAAGCGCGGCAAGCCGCCACGGTATCGCCATCTGTCGATCCTGTAAAGCAGTTATCCCTGCCGCCGCCATTTTCGCCGCCACTGGAGGAGATCGGCTACGG
The DNA here is from genome assembly GCA_963762985.1 of uncultured Chloroflexia bacterium. Classification (GTDB taxonomy): domain Bacteria; phylum Chloroflexota; class Chloroflexia; order Thermomicrobiales; family UBA6265; genus JACCXM01. The sequence goes on along the minus strand of CAVXMK010000008.1, from coordinate 782,183 downwards.
CACATCCGGCGTAGCGGTGCAGGTCTTCACCATCGGCCACGGCAACCAGGAGGGCGCCGCCTTCGTGTCGCTTCTCCGCCAGCACGGCATCGGGACGCTGGTGGACGTGCGCAGCGCCCCGTACAGCCGCTACGTCCCCCACTTCAGCCAGAACGCGTTGCGCGGGTTGCTCGACGACGCTGGCGTCGGCTATCTCTGGGCCGGCGACGTGCTCGGCGGCCGCCCGAACGATCCTGCCTGCTACCGGGATGGCGTGATTCGGCCCGGGCATGTGGACTACGAGGTCATGGCGCGCCAGCCGTGGTATCTGGAGGGCATCACACTGCTCATGACCGCGGTACAAGGGAGCGCCACCGCGATGATGTGCAGCGAAGAAGACCCGCGACGGTGCCACCGGCATCGCCTCATCGAACCGTCGCTGCGCGAGCTTGGCGTCACGGTGCTGCACATCCGGGCAGATGGGAGTCTTGAGACGATCGAGATCGCAGACGTGGAGGACGCGGCGGCGCCGTCTCCGCAGCTTGCGTTGGCCGGATTCGGCGGATGAAGCTGTATACCATCGGGTTCACCCAGAAATCGGCCGAACGCTTTTCTTGTCTCCTTGCCGGAAGCGGGGTCGAGCGGGTCGTCGATATCCGCCTCAACCCCGGTGGCCAGCTCTCCGGGTTCGCCAAACAGCACGACCTGGCTTGGTTCCTCGACCGCCTCGTGGGCGCGGACTACCTCTACCTCCCGGAGCTGGCCCCATCCGGAGAGATCCGCGACGCCTACCGCAAAGACCACGACTGGGAGCATTACGTCCCCCGCTTCGAGGCGCTCATGGACGCGCGCGGCATCCCCGAAACCCTCGACCGGGCCTCGTTCGAAGAGAAGTCCAGTTGCCTGCTGTGCAGCGAACCGACCCCGGAGCGTTGCCACCGCCGTCTCGTGGCGGAGCGTCTGGGGCGCGACTGGGGCAGTCTCGAGGTGATCCACCTGACGTAGTCAGTTGTGCCGAAATCACTGGTGCAAAGGCGACATGGGCGAGCCCCCTTGGCCGTTTCGCAGTTTTCGGATACCATAACTGAAAGCTCCTCGAATTTGCATCACTCTTCGTAAAGGTCGCCGCATGTCGGCGGCTATCGGCGTCAACCGTTGACGGAGGTTCCGGGAATGGCAGAGAACCCGTTCGACGCAGCCGAATTTGAGAATAATCCGGAGCGGCGTTGCCCCGTTGTGCTGGTGCTTGACACTTCCGCATCAATGCAGGGTGAAGGCATTCGCCAGGTCAATGATGGATTGCGACGGCTCGAACTCGATCTCAAAGCCGATGCTCTTGCCTCCCTCAGGGTCGAGATTGGCATTGTGACTTTTGGAGGCAGCGTTTCGACGATCGACGTTCGCGAAGGGACTTCGACGGCGATTCAACCAGACGCCAGTATTGCGTTCGTATCGGCGGACGCATTCCGAGCACCAACGCTGCGCGCGGACGGCGACACGCCGATGGGAAGCGGAGTACGGCAAGGCCTCGATCTCTTGCGCGGCCGGAAAGCCATATATAAGCAGGCCGGCATCCCATATTTCCGGCCTTGGTTGTTTCTGATCTCGGACGGGCAGCCGACTGATCGCGACTGGGAATCCGCAGCAGCAGATGCGCGCATTGAAGAGAGCGTCAACGGAGTCTCCGTGTTTCCTGTCGGAGTCGACGCCGCAGATATGTCGAAGCTGAGGTTGTTCAGCGACGAGCGAAGCCCCATTGTCCTGTCGGGAATCGAAGATTTCGGGAAGTTATTCGAATGGTTGTCAAGCAGCCTGGCCGCAGTTGCCAACTCTCGTCCGGGTCAGCAGGTTGAGCTACCGCCAGTAACAGGTTGGGCCACAATCACGCCATGAACGAACTGCCACTGGCGAACGGTCAGTGGTCAATTGTGGGCGCGTCGGTTCCCGGCAACGGGCACATTGTGCGCAGCCTCCCCTGCCAGGATGCCCACAGGATTTGGCATGGGCCCGGTGGGGTCATCGTCATCGCGGTTGCGGATGGAGCTGGGTCTGCTGCGCATGCCGAACTCGGTTCGGTGGAGGCGGTGGAACTTGCCGTCGGTGCCATGTGGGCGCATTTTCTTCGGCGGCCCGGCGCTCGTCCAAACATCTACGAAGCCGTGAAGAATGCATTCGCTATTGTTCGCGCCGAGCTCGAGCGATTTGGCGAACGAAGATCCGTACCGTTGGGCTCACTCGCAACGACTCTAACGGTCGTGGTACTCATGCCGGATTGCATAGCAGTGGCACAAACAGGTGATGGATTCGTCGTCGCCGTCAACGACCTCGGTCAACTGACTGCGCTGACAAAACCCCAAAGCGGCGAATATGCGAACGAAACGTTTTTCATTACCGGAAGCGGGGGCGCATGCCCTGGCTTCGCTGAGGTTTATACGCCAGTTTCTGCTGTTGCTGTCCTCACCGATGGGCTTCTGCCCTTGGCAGCGGACTCTCGTGAGCATAAGCCGTATCCGGGATTCTTTGATCCAATATTCAATGCCGTCTCGCAATCACGTGATGCGATGGCATTGCAACAGCAACTTGAGGCGTTTCTCCACAGCGAACGCGTCAACTGTCGAACTGACGACGATAAGACTTTGGTTCTTGCCGTTCGCAATGAAGCGCAATTCACTCCGGGATGTGGAAAATGACCCCGGTTAAGCAACCGAATTTGCGCGACCGCAACGGCAATAGGGTGAGCCTGGGGTCCATCGTTGGACAGGGCGGAGAAGCGATTGTCTATAGCGTTGAAGGGCACCCGCAACAGCTCGCCAAAATCTACCGCGTGACACCCATTGGCTATGAAATCAAGCTGACCTGGATGGCAGGACATGCCCCTGTTCAGTTTGGCCCTCACGTGCAGATGGCATGGCCCACCGAGTTGCTCTATGACAAAGCCGGGGCGCTGCAAGGTTTTCTCATGCCCAAGGTAGTGGGCACAGTGCCGCTCCTGATGGTGTTCAACCCACGCAAACGGGCACAACTCCTGCCAAATTTCGACCTGAGATATCGGTACCGTGCCGCCAGAAACTTGGCCGCGGCTGTGCAAGCCGCACATGATGCCGGGTACGTCGTGGGAGATCTGAACGAAAGTAACGGCCTGGTATCTAGTACTGCGCTCGTAACTCTGCTTGACACGGACTCCTTCCAGGTGCGAGTACCGCAAGGAAAAACCACGAGGCTCTTCCGCTCTCCGGTCGGCAAACCCGAGTACACACCGCCAGAACTCCAGGGTCTGAGCTTTCAGTCGATCGATCGCACGCCTGCGCATGATCGGTTCGCGCTGGGGGTGCTGATCTATCAACTCCTCATGGACGGCAACCATCCCTTTCGCCTTCTCTGGCGCGGATCGGGCGACCCGCCGAGCCTTGAAGATTCGATACGACAGGGATGGTTCCCCTATGCAGCGGCGCCGTCAATGATCGCGCCGCCGCCGAATGCCGCCGGTCTCGACTCGCTAGATACACCGCTCTCGGCGCTAGTCGGGCGCTGCTTTGTAGAAGGACACCGGAATCCCGATCTTCGGCCCACCGCCGCCGACTGGCAGCGGGCGCTCGGAACGGCCGAAACCTCGCTGCGTGTGTGCAACGCGGGCCACGTCTTTGCTGGGAGGGCGTCCGATTGTCCAACGTGTGCAGCCGAATCAAGAGCAAAGCGACTCAAGGTCAAGAGGAAGCCGCACCGGGCCAAGACGCCGAAGGCAGCGCGAACTCCCGTGACGACTCCGCCCCCGCCGTTTAGCGCGCCGTCCAAACCACGAGGCGCCCCAACCCCGAATCCGGCGCCCATTCCCCCCAGCGCGCCGCCGAAAAAGAAGCCGAATTGGCTGGGTTGGCTCGTTATCATGATCATCGCGATCTTGATCTGGAATACGCTCAATGGGAGCAGCACGACAGCACCACCCGGTAGCGCCGGTGGTGCCCCGAGAGCGACGGCTACAGCGAGGGCTGCCAGCGTCCGACCTACGCGCACCCCGGTCCCCTTGAACTCCACAGCGAGTAGTTCGTTGCGACCTTGGGAGTTTACGGCTCCGTTCCTCGATGCAACCGGTTTTGCGCCAGTACGGTCGGCGGACGTGGCGGCAAACGTTGCACATGGCGTGTTCGATCTGACAGTGATGACCCCCGGAATGTATTACTGGTTTGAGTACTTCGAGGGTCCGATTTCAAGCCGAGGAAGACTTTGGCACGGGTATCGATATCGAGCAGCGTGACGGTGATGGAGAGATATGTCTCCGATTTCTATCACAGGCAAGCGGTGACCAGTGGTACTTTGCCGTTAACCCTGGCGAAGGTTCTTGGCTCCTTTACCATGACAGTGCTACGAGCGCAGAGCCGTTCGTGTGGGTAACTCCTCGTGACATCACTCGCTTGGGAGATCCGAAAAACATCAACGTAGAAGTGACGGATGGAATCCCAGCCCTCTTCGTGAATGGCACAAATGTCGTCCCTCCGAGCGTCGATATGCCTCGGATCAGCGGAAACATCATCGTCGGCTTTGGCATCCGTGCCGCCCCGGAGTATGGATCGACAATGGAAGCGCAGTTCGAAGACTTTCGTGTTTACGCGATGTAGGACGCCCCGTGGAGAGCGCTTGAGGCGTCCTTTGAGGTGACGTATTCCTCACCCCACCTCGATCACCGTCTTGATATCCCCCGCCGGGTTCTCCATCAACCGCTCGAACTCGCCCAGTCCACCCAGCCGCCGGGTGATGAACCGTTCCGCCAGTCCCGGCCAGAGCTGCTCCCAGCGGGTGAGATCCGCCACCCCGAGCTCGAAGTCCTCTTTCGCCGAGTTGACGCAGCCCACCACCACCTTGTTGCCGCGGATGAGGCTGCGATTGACGGCGTCGCTGGCCACAGTCAACTCCCTGTTGCCTCCCGTGCCGGAAAGAAGCGCCAGCACCCCGTTGTTGCCCAGAATCTCCATGGCGGTGAAGACCGGCTCCGAGCTGCCGGTAGCCTCGATGATCAGGTCGAGGGGAGGAAGCTCGGCCGCCAGCTCCTTGAGAGCGATCTCCTCCGTCCCGACGTAGCGCGCCCCGGCCGCCTGCACGATCTCCGCCACCAGATGCGGCCCCGGTCGCCGCGCCACCGTGACCACGTCCATCCCCCGCGAGCGCAGCAGCAGCGTCCCCGCCAACCCGATCGGCCCCGCGCCGAGAACGAGGGAGGTCTTCGGCTGCCAGGAGGCGATTCGCTTCTGGATCAGGGTGGCCTGCCGCAGCGCCTTCTCCACCACCGAGAGCGGCTCCAGCAGCACCCCCACGTGCGCCAACGCGGGCGGCACCGGCACCACCCAGCGCGCGTCCTCCACCACCGACTCGGTCATGAACCCGTGCAAGCCCACGATGCCCCGCTCGGAGTAGCCCAGCCACTGGCACATGTCCGGCTGCCCCGCCTCGCACGCCGGGCAGCCGTCCGGTCGGCGCACCGTCGCGGTGACGAGTTGCCCGGGCACGAGCCCGACCACTCCGGACCCGACGGCTTCGATCTCCCCGAGCATCTCGTGCCCGATCACCAGCGACGATGCGCCCTCCGGCGCCCTGCCGAACCCGCCATGGATGATCTCGCGGTCGGTGCCGCAGACCCCGACCTGGCGGATGCCGATGCGCACCTCGCCCGGTCCCGGCTCCTGCCTCGCAATCTCGGTCATGTGCAGGCTGTTGGGCTGCCCGGGATGGACGGCAATGCCGGGTTGGACGGCCGTTGCGGTAGCAGTCGCGGTCATGAGAGTCACCTTTCTTTATCCTGTATCCAGCTGAGGTGTCAGGCTGCAAGTGAACGGAGTGAAGCATCTCGGTTCATGGAAGCCCCGGATTTCACAGTACCGAGATTCTTCGGCTTCGCCTTCAGAATGACACGAAGATCGGGCACCACGCTTCGTCGTGCGCCGCCGTCTCGGCGCGCCAAAACGTAGCCAGGAACCCGATCATACGGTATCCTTGTCCCTTGGGTCGCGGGCGCGATGCCGGCGATCGTACAGGGTTGGCCCTGAGTTGTCGCACCTGGCTTGGTGGGTTTCCTTCAGGCCGTTTGCACTGCCTGAAGGGGGGTGATTGCAGAAACATGCGGGTAGAACTCCGCGACGGCGAGGGCTTCGATCAGCTCTTCCGCCGCTTCACGAAGGGCATCGAGCGTTCGGGCGTCATCCGCGAGCATCGCCGCGGCCTGCGCTTTATCAGCGTCCAGGAAGAAAACCGCGCGAAGCGCCGCAAGGCCGAGCGCCGCCGCCGCCGCAACGCCACGACGTAAGTCGGTCAGTCGGCGAGACTGCGAGACGGCAAGAACACACGAACCGGATCGGGAGCAATCCCGGTCCGTTTTCGTTGTGGGTGTCGGGTCCCGGGTTTCGGGTGTCAGGGGCTGGGGAAGAGATCCTGACACCCGAAACCCGAGACCCTCGTCTACTCCACCACCCCCCAGAACGACCGCTCCCGCGAGTCCAGCAGCGGGATCTCCTTCCCCAGCAATGTCTCCTTGAACATCGGCGTATTGGCGTGCGCCTCCAGTGCCGCCTGGTCGACGTACTGCTCGTAGATCAGGAAGTGCCGCGGGTTCTCGGTATTGCGATTGACGATGTACATCAAGCACCCCGGCTCCGCGTCGGAGTTGCAGTAGACCGACATCTGGCGGAGCAAGTCCGCCACCTCGTCGTCCTTCCCCTCCTGGGCAAAGTGCTGCGCGATCAAGACGATCATCGGTCTCCCTCCCTCATCACCAAATCTGCTCCCCACCCAGCCGCTCGTAGAGCGCGTTCAGTTCCTCGTCGGAGTCGTAGTGAATCGTCAGCGTGCCGCCGCCGCCCTTGGCCGGCCGAAACCCGACCCGCGTGCCGAGCGCGCGTTGCAACCCGTCCACGAACGCCTGGCGGATCGCCTCCTCGCGGTCGTCGCCGGGGTCCGGCTCGGGTGCCCGCCGCACGCCCGCGGGCGGCTCCCCCGCTACCCAGCGGCGCACCAGCTCTTCCGTCTGGCGCACGCTCAGTCCGCGCTCCTGCACCCACTCCAGCGCGGCGACCTGCTCCGGCGCCGTCGGCAGCCCCAGCAGCGCTCGCGCATGCCCCTCGCTGATCTCCGCCGCACCGAGCGCGCGCTGCACCCGGTCGGGCAGCGCCAGCAGCCGCAACGTGTTGGTCACGCTGACGCGGGAGCGGCCGACGCGCTCGGCCACCGCCGCCTGCGTCAGCCCGAAATCGTCGATGAGCTGGCGATAGGCGGCGGCTTCTTCCAAAGGATCGAGATCGGCGCGGACCACGTTCTCGACCAGCGCCAGCTCGAGCATGGCGCGCGGAGCCGCCTCTTTGATGATCGCCGGCACCGCGCCCAATCCCGCCAGGCGGGCGGCCCGCCAGCGCCGCTCCCCGGCGATCAGCACGTACCGCCCCCGCTCCGGCCCGTGCGTGACCAGCAGCGGCTGGATCACCCCATGCACGCGAATCGACGCGGCCAGCGTTTCCAGCGCCTCCTGGTCCATCTCGATGCGCGGCTGGTACGGATTCGGCGCGATAGCATCGATGTCGATCTCAAACGCCGCCGCCGCGGCTTCATCGCCGAGCGTCGGAATCAACGCCTCGAGCCCACGCCCCAACCCACCCCTCCTGGGTGGAAGGGAGGACGCGCGGTCCGAGCTTGAAGCAGCGGCGGCAGACGCGCCGCCAGGGGTGTCGCTCGCCATCAAATCACTGTCAATTGCCGCACGGCAGCATCGAACGGCCTGGTACGGCAGTCTACACGGGCTATCAGCTATCAGCTATCGGCTATCAGCTTCCGGCTCTGGGCTATCGTACGCTCGTCCTTGCCGCCTTGCCGCCTTGCCGCCTTGCCGCCTTGCCGCCTTGCCGTCTGATAGCTGATAGCCGATCGTCCGCAACCGTATACTCCCCCAATGCCGCGGCCGGGGTGCGCCGCGTGACGCCGCGGTGGTATTCCACCTCGCTTGACCCGGAGAATCGGTGACCGACTGGGGTCTTGTTCTGATCGTGCCCGCCACCTTGCTTCTGGGTGCGCTCGGGCTGGCCTATTGGGCCTCGCGTGCCCAGGTCGACCGCTCCGCCCGCGTCGGGTTGTATCTCCTCTTCGGCATCCCCTCGGCGTTGCTGATCCTGGCAGGGCTTGCCGTTTTGTTGCGGGGGGATCGGGTGCTCGGCCCGTTATTCCTGTTGGTCGGAATTGGACTCGGTCTTCCCTTGCTGCGACCCGTCCGAGAGGGGTTGTCGCAGGTCACGCCGCTCGATCCCGAATCGGCCATCGACATGACCGGGCTCTGCGTCGTGTTCGGGCTACTCGGCGTCTTCGTCGCCATTAGCCTGGCGCCGATGGCCGGCGCGCCCCCGGACGAGGAATTGATTCCCTCGGTCGGTCTCTTTGAGTTGTTCGTGCAGGCCGCCTTCTTCCTCGCCGTAGCCTACATCGCGGTCGGGCTGCCCTACTGGCGCGATCTGCGCGCGGCCACGGAGCGCCTCGGCATCGTGGCGCCGGATGCGCGCACCATCGGCATCGCCGTCGCCGCCACGATTGCCGCCTTCGTCGTCGCCGGGCTCGTTGGGCTGGTCCAGCAACAGTTTGATCCGGAATTGAGCGACTCGCTCAACGAGATCGTCGACCAGATGACGGCCCAGGTCCAGAATCCGATCGGCGCCCTCGTGCTCGGGGCCAGCGCCGGCATCGGGGAGGAGGCCATCTTCCGCGGCGCGCTGCAACCGCGCTTCGGCATCATCATCCCGTCGCTCTTGTTCGCCATGTTGCACGGGCCGCAGTACGGGTTCAATGTCGCGCTGCTGGGGCTGCTGGGAGTCAGTATCATCCTCGGCCTGGAGCGCAAGTACGTGAACACCACGGCGGCGATGATCACCCACGCCCTCTTCAACGCCGTGCAGGTGCTCGCCCTCTCGGCGCTGTCCTAGCAGGCGCGACCGGCGCGCGAGAGAGATCGCCATGCGGCTCATCGAAATCCGGGATCTCGACGGCCCCAACATCTTCCTCCTCGAACCGGCCATCAAACTCGAGCTGGCCCTCGACGACGACGACCTGACCCCGGACGCGATCGCCGCCCTGTCCAGCCGCATGGAACCGCTCGCCCCCTCCGACGACGAGCGCGCCGCCGGCGCGGAGGGACTCGGCGATCTCCTCATGGCCGCCTGCGCCGCGTTGCACGAGCGCGCCGGGGTGGAGTTCCCGGAGATGCGCTGGGTCGACATGGAAACCCCCGGCCAGTGGTCGCTCGCCTTCGGCTGGGAGCGCCGTCGCTTCGCCCTCGCCCTGGCCCGGCTACTGGGCGCCGTCGCCAGCGGCGAGGAGATCGATTTCCCCGCCGCCGCCGCTCGCCTCCCCGAGTTGCTGGACGGCGATCACCCGGACGACCGTCCCGGCATGATCCGCGACGAGCAACGCGCCATCCCCGTCGTCGCCGTCACCGGCACCAACGGCAAGACCACCACCACCCGCCTCATCGCCCACATCCTGCGCGGCACGGGGCGCAAGGTCGGCTGGACCTCCACGGTCGGCGTGTTCATCGAGGGGGAAAATGTCCTGGAAGGGGACTACACCGGCCCGGCCGGGGCCTGGCGCGTGCTGCGCGAGCCAGGACTCGATGTGGCAGTCCTGGAGACGGCGCGCGGCGGCATCCTGCTGCGCGGCATGGCCTGCCAGAGCAACGACGTCAGCGTGATGACCAACATTAGCGGCGATCACCTTGGCCTGCACGGCATCCATACCGTCGAGGGGCTGGCCGAGGTCAAGGGCGTCGTGCTGCGCACCACCCGGTCTTCCGGCTGGATCGTGCTCAACGCCGACGATCCGCTGGTGCGCGGTCAGGCCGCGGGACTGCGCGCCTCCATCATCTGGGTCACGCAGGACGCCGCGAACCCCACGGTCGTCGCCCATCGCCACAGTGGAGGGCGCGCCGTCCTGACCGAAGAAGGCAGGTTGCTGGAAGCGCGTGGGGAGGTCACCCATGGCATCGCCCGCCTGGAAGAGATCCCCATTACCTTCGGTGGGCAGGCGCGCCACATGATCGAGAACGTGCTGTGCGCCACCGGCGTCACCCTGGCCCTTGGCCTGACGCGTAATGAAATCGCGGCCGGTCTCCGCGAATTCGGCACGGAGGCGGCGGACAACCCCGGCCGCCTCCACGTCTACGACCTCGACGGCGCTACCGTCATCCTCGACTATGCCCACAACGACGTGGGTCTCACCCACCTGCTGCGCCTGGCCCGCGGCTACCTGGGGGAACGTGGCCGGCTGACCACCATTGTCGGTACCGCCGGGGACCGCACCGACGAGGCACTCCGCGCGCTCGGCCGCATCGCCGCCGAGCAGAGTGACCACGTCGTCGTCAAGGAGACCCAGCGCTACCTGCGCGGCCGCGCCACCGTTGACGAGATGACCGCGCTCTACCTGGAAGGAGTCGAAGCCGGCGGAAACCCACCGCACACCGTCGCCAGCGACGAGCCCAATGCGCTGGAGATCGCCCTGCGCGACCTGAAACCCGGCGACGTCGTGGCCATGATGTGCATCGAGTCCGCCCCAGAGAGCCGGGCGCGGATCGAGGAACTGGGCGGCACGAAGAAAGACGGCAAGACGGCGAGACGGCGAGACGGCCAGGACGCGCATTCGCCAACAGCCGAAAGCTGATAGCTGATAGCTGATAGCCGAATTACAACGGCTGCAACCGCGTCTCCTCCACCTCCGCCAGCTTGGCCTTGAGCCGCTTCAACTCCTGCTCCTGCTTTTTGGTCCGCTTGAAGTCCGGGTCGGCGATGTTGCGCTCCTCCAGTGGATCGTGCTCCAGGTCGTACATCTCCCACTGCTCCGGCTCGACGCCGTCGACGTCGTAATACTTCGCCAGTTTGTAGCGCCCCTCGCGGATGCTGGTGATGTGCTGTGGCGGTTGGACATACGGTCCGCTTGGTTGCCCGGCCAGGGAATCGTCATACGTGAAGACGACGTAGTCCTGCACGCCCTTCTTCCTGGGATCGAGGATGACCTTCGAGTAGTCCACCCCCTCCCAGTCGGCGCGCGCCGATTGCGGCGCCTTGAACAGGTTCGCCATGGTGGGCAGGAAATCGACGTGGGACACCATGGCGTTGGAGGTGACCGGTTTCGGGTAGAGCTTCGGATTGGAGAACGTCAGCGGCACCCGCAGCGTCTCCTCGTAGAAGTTGAACATCTTCTGGCGCAACCCGCCGTGCGCTGTCCCCATCTCGCCGTGGTCGGACGTCTTGATGACGATGGTGTTCTCCAGCAACTCCTCGTCTTCGAGGGTGTCGAGGATGTCTTCGAGATATTTGTCGGACTCGATCATCAGGTTGCCGTAGAAATTGATGTACTCATGTTTCTTCTCGTCGTCGTCCAGCGGACCGAGCCCCGCCGCCGAGAGAGCCAGAAACTGCCGCTGCGCGGTCGGTTTGGTGGAGAGACTCTCGTGGGCGGTTTTCGGCAGGCCGATGTCGCCGCGGGTGTCGCTGTCGTTGTACCCACCCTCTTCGTACGTCCTGGGGTACGAGAGGACATCGTGCGGGTTGACCAGGGAGACGATGAGGAAGAACGGCTGCTGCTTGGCCGCGTCCGATTTCAGGTACTCGATGACCCCTTCCTTGCCGGCGGGCGCGGGCCCGTCGTCGTCCATGTAGCGGCCATCGTTGTCGGCGTCGCCTCCCCCGAACTGATCGAGATCCTGGTTCGCCCCGGCATCGGGCGGATTCCAGCGCTCGAACCCGTATTGGTTGACGACTTCCGGCGTCCAGTCCTGTTCGATCGGTTTGCTCAGGTGCCATTTGCCCTTGTAGGGCACGCTGTAGCCCGCGGCGCTCATCACCGTCGCGATATTCGGCAGATCGAGCGGCAGCGGAGTCTGGGGATACTCGTCGTCGGGCATGTTCTCTTCGAGGGTGCCCTTGACCCCATGCTGAGCCGGGAAATAGCCGGTCAGCAGCGTGGCGCGGCTCGGCGAGCACATGCAGGTGCTGCAAAACGCCCGGTTGAATGTCAGCCCCTTGCGCTTCAACCGCGTGGCGGCGGGCATATTCTCCGCTTCCCACCCTTTGGGGAAGTGCATGATGGCCCGTTCCTGGTCGGTGATGAAGACCAGCACGTTCATCCCGGTGACGTCGCGTTTGCCCCCTCCGCCCTTGTGCCGGTCTTTCCGCTTCTTGCTCCGGTCCTTGCGGTTCTTGTGCCTGTTCCTGGCCTCGACTTCGGAGACCGCTTCGGCCGCGGCAACAGCCGGGACGGCCGCGGAGGCACGAAGGAGATCGCGTCGCTTCATGAACACCCGCTCCTGACACGCATGACCGGAACCGCGCCACTCCACCCGGTGGACACGGCAAACCAGCACGGGGCGATTGGGGTTGCCTGGTTACTGTAAGCGAAACGGCTATGGGCTACGGGTTATTGGCTATTGGCCTATGGATATGCACGTTGATGAGCTGAAATGCTTCACATCTAGATGAGAGGCGAATCGTCTCTAGTGTGGTTAGCCGTCGGGAATGGCTTCTTCTCGATCGTGGCACGGAGTTTGCATGCTATTTCAGTGAGGGAATTCTCCCTCGCAGGCTAAGGAGAAATGCTGTTATGCCTGCGGTTGCTACATGGAACCCGATGACCCATACCGATTACGACACTCTGAAGGGCTTGGACGTCTTCAGCGCCGACGGCGAAAAAGTCGGCTCGATCGCCGAGATCCTGCACCCCAACGAGGAGATGCCCGCCGCGCGCGGCAAGCATTTCTTCCTGCTTGATCCGGGGCTGATGAAGGACTGGTTCGGCGGGTTCAACCAGGTCTATCTGCCGGAGTCGACGATTGACTCCGTCGGGTCCGACCGGATTACCCTGAGTCTTGGCGCCAAGCAGATCAAGCAGCGCGGCCAGGAGTGGACCGTGGAACCGACGGGGATGAGGGATTATCGCCGGGTCTAAGTGCCCCTCACCCCAACCCCTCTCCCTGCGCACAGGGAGAGGGGGCTTTTGTTGCCTGCTGGGTTGTCTCCCGCGAAGGCGCATTCACGACGAAGTCACGAGGGGAGTCGGCCCAGACGCCGGTTAATCTCGTCCAGGTCGAAGGCCTCCGGGTCGATGGGGCCGCCGGCCCATTCCATCATCCATTCGTGCTCGGGGTGGCGGGGATCGGCCAGTGTTTCCAGCAATTGGACGTACCCCCAGACCCCGCCGCAATCGTCGGGCGGCCCGGCCCGCTTCCCCGCAAGACAGACCGGGTAGCGCGTTTCCGGGTCGGGCGGCCCCACCTTCTCGACCAGAATCTCGTGCTCCCAGCTATCGCCGAAGTCGTACAGATAGCGGATGCGGCTCTTGGTCTGCGGCGCGACCTGATCCAGGGGGGCTTCCCATTCATCTTCGTCGCCGAGCTCTTCGAGCATCTCCGGGTCGCCGTAGGTCGTTCTGCCGATGCGAAAGTCGTGGAGATGGGAGTCGGTCCACCCCATGGCGAGTTGCAGCACGGCGTGCAACTCGCCCAGGGTCATCGCGCTCGGAACCGCGATTCGCCTCCAGATCGGCGGCCTGATGCCAAGCAGGGTCACCTTGAGCTGATGGATCGACGACGGTTCCGCCGTGGATCGCTTTCTGCCCCTCGCGGCGCGTTTGCCGGGGCTGGGTCCGCCGAGGAATGGCTCCATGACGGGTGGAACGTACACGTAGGAAACCATGGGGAGCTCGGGAACGACCTCGCGTGCCAGCGTTCCGATGGTTCCTGGCGTTCCCATGGCTACCCAGACATCGCCGTCCCACCGGGAGACGCGTTGCTCCGCAGCGAACGTGCGTCGTTCTGGGTCACGCAGCGTGATGTGCGCCACCGGGACGAACTCAGCCCAGAGATCTTCGAGTTCCTGCATGTCCGCCGCCTTGTCCGGCGGAATGGGATCCTCGGCAAGTATCTCGCGGAATTCGTTGCTTCCGATTGTTCCAATCTTGGCATAGATTTCGATGCGCTTTTGCTTGACGACGAGGCGGTAGTCGGCGGCTCGCTCGTGCCGCTGCATCTCGGCTTCGACCGCGGCGATCTCTTCGGGCCGGATCAGCGCCGGCCGGTCCCTGGCCACCGAAACGACCCCGTTGGGACTCTCACTGACCCGGAATCCCGGCGGCATCACGTCGACCGGTTCGCCCGCCACGTTGCGGCCGAACACATGGCGGCTCTTGCCGTCGACGCCGGTCTTCCGGTACAGCGTGTAGGTGATCCCTTTGCGGTTGGTGTAGGTGAATGGCATCGCCGCCTCCTTGTTCACCGACAGCTCCGCGGCACGTCTATGCGCCGGAGCGGGAATACTCGCATCATACGCCCCCGGCGCGGCATGAGGTGCGAGGGCACACTGTGGCAGCGCGACACGTCGAACATGGGTATGCTGCGGGTTCAGATTGGAACGCGCCAGGAAAGGACAGACCTGTTGGCTGCCTCGCGACAACGCCCGCTCGGCGTCGGGTTTCTGCTCATGCCTACCGAGAATCCGGCGCGAGGCACGGCGCCGCGCTGGAGCGAGTTGCTGGCCACGGTGCGCCGCGCCGAAGAACTCGGCTACGACAGCGTCTGGCTGCCAGACCACCTCATCATCGACATTCCCCGCCCCGGAGCCCAGCCGGAAGGCGCCTGGGAAGGATGGTCGCTCGCCGCCGCTCTCGCTGCCGCCACGGAGCGCATCGGCATTGGCATGCTGGTGACTTGCACCGCCTTCCGCAACCCCGCCCTGCTGGCCAAGATGGCCGACACGGTCGACGAGATCAGCGGCGGCCGCCTCACCCTGGGCCTCGGAGCCGGGTGGTGCAAGCTGGAGTTCGACATGTTCGGCTACCCCTTCGACCATCGCGTCAGCCGCTTCGAAGAGGCGCTGCAGATCATCGCTCCCCTGCTGCGCGACGGGCACGTCGATTTTCAGGGAACGTACTATCAGGCCCGCGACTGCGAGTTACGGCCGCGGGGTCCACGGCCGCAGGGGCCACCCATCCTCATTGGCTCTTCGTCGAAAGGGGTGCGCATGCTCGGGCTCGTCGCCCGCCACGCCGACATCTGGAACCGCGATTTCGACGCGGTCAACCCCGAATGCGAACCGTACTCAATCGAAGATCTAAACCGTTCCCAGGAGAAGGTCGACGCCGCCTGCGCCACCATCGGGCGCGACCCGGACACGCTGGCGCGCACTGTCGGGGTCTGGGTCGATCTCCCGGACTTCCCGCAGCGGTCGAGCTGGAACGCGCTGCGCGGAACCACGGATCAGATCGCCGCCGGGTTGCTGCCCTACCGCGACGCCGGCTACGGCGAGGTCCAGGTCTGGCTGCAGGAACCGAGCGTCGTCGCCGTCGAAGCGTTCGCGCCGGCGCTGGATCTCGTGCGTCAGGGCTGATGTGTTCGCTCCATCCCGCCGGGAAGGGCGTGGAGGTCGATCGTCACGCCGGGGAGGGATTGGATCGGGACGATGCCGCCCGTATACCGTTCCTCGCGGTAGGAGCCGTCCGGTTGCCTGCGCCAAACGGTGAGCGTCCACTCGTAGGGATGAAAAAACCAGATCTCGAGATCGCCGCGCTCTTGGTAGACCGGAAGCTTGGCGGCGATGTCGTAGTCCCCGGTGGTTCGTGACCAGACCTCGGCCACGAAAGGCAGCGGGGCAGTGTAGGCGTTGAACGCCGTCGGATCGTGTTCGTACGGTCGTTGGTAGGCGGCGGGGATGACGACGACGTCGGGGATGTAATAGTTGCGAGCGGTGTAGCGCGTCTTGCCGCTGTTGATGTTTACGAGAAATTCGTTGGGATCGAGCTGGATCGCGACCGCAATACCCAAGTAGGAAGCCACGGTGTCGTGCCTCATGCTCATCGGCGGCTTCTCCACCAACACGCCATCCCACAGCTCCCAGAAGCGATCTTCGTCGCTCAGGACCAGCTCGCGGTACTCCTGCTCGCTGATGGTGGTCGCGGTCGCCATGACGAGGACTCCATGGTAACGACGGGCGCGGACAAAGCTTATCAGGTATCGACCCGCCGACTGGCCGACTCGCCGTCTCGATCGTTAGCGCCGGCTCCAGGCGTCCGCCGATTCAGTGAGGGCGATGATCTCAGGCGGCAGCTTGTCGTTCACCAGGTCTTCCAGGGTGACCTGCTCCAGTACGGCCCGCATATTCGCCCGCAGCGCAATCCAGACCTGAAGCAGGGGCGTGGCGGGGCCGATGTACTCCAGCCGCTCCGGGCGCAGCCCGCGTACGTTGGCCAAGGGACCGTCGACGACGCGGATCACATCGGCCAGGGTGATCTCGTTGGCGGGATAGCCCAATCGATAGCCGCCTTCCGCGCCGCGCTGGGAAAGCACAATGCCCGCGTGCCGCAACTCCAGCAGGATGTTTTCCAGGAACTTGGGAGGGATGCCCTGCGCCCGCGCGATTGCCTCGGCCTTCATCGTGCCGGGATCGGCCACGGCCAGTTCCGCCAGCGCCCGCAGCGCATAGTCGACTTTGGCGTTGACCTGCACTGCTGGTTCACCCCCGGCCGGATTCGCCCGCGGCTCGTGACCCGATTCTAACAAAGCCGATCGCGGACCCCAACGTTCTTGATGAACGCCCGTTGCGGTTGTGAACGTCTGAGGCATTGCGGCGCAGACATCGACGTATGGCCATGGAGTGATGTGATGCGCTCATGGTCACCGTATTGCCTCCACCGGCCGATTGCAACGCCACACCCGACCTCACGGCCAAGCTTTTCCGGGGCTTGGCCGATGTCTCGCGCCTTGCGATCGTCGCCGGGTTGCGTGGTGGCGAGCGCTGTGTCTCGGACCTGGTCGAGGCGACCGGGCTAGGTCATACGAACGTCCCTGGCCACCTGACGTGTCTCAGAGGGTGTCTGGAAAGGGGGTAGACTGGTCGGGAGACCCGCGGTGTAGGCGTTGCAAAGGTTGCGCGCCCTGCCTTCCCGCCGCCGCTATCCGACCGATCTGACCGATGCCCAATGGGCGATCCTGGAACCGCTGGTGCCCGCGGTGAAACCTGGTGGCCGCCCGGCCACGCACGCACGGCGCGCGATCGTCGATGCCATGCTCTACGTGTTGCGGGGTGGGATCAGTTGGCGCTCGCTGCCGCACGAGTACCCGCCCTGGCAGACGGTCTACGACGACGTTCGCCGCTGGCGCGACGACGGCACCTGGGAGCGCATCGCGGCGACGCTGCGGGAACGGGTGCGCATCACGTTGGGACGGGAGCCGACCCCGAGTGCGGCCATCATCGACAGCCAGACGGTCAAGACCACCGAAAAAGGGGGGTCCGCGGCTATGACGGGGGCAAGAAGATCAGCGGGCGCACGCGCCACATCCTCGTCGATACCGAGGGCTTTTTGCTCAAGGTGATCGTCCATGCGGCCAACATCAGCGATCGCAACGCGGTGCATCTGGCGCTGGCCGGCCTGAGCGTCGTGTTCCCGCGGCTGCGCCATTTGTGGGTCGATGCCGGCTACAGCGGCAAGGGCGCGGACTGGGTGCGGGCGGTCCTGGGCTGGACGGTCGAGGTCGTCAAGCGGCCGCACCGCTGGGTCTGGCTGCCGGAGGGCGCCGAGCCGCCGCCGATGCCCACCGGGTTCCAGGTGCTCAAACGCCGCTGGGTCGTGGAACGCACCTTCGCCTGGTTGGGCCGGTATCGCCGCCTGAGCAAGGACTACGAGGCGCTCCCGACCGCAGAGGAAGCCTGGATCTCCCTCGCGACGGCCACCCTCCTCGTCCGTCGGCTGGCCAAATGCCCCCTTTCCAGACACCCTCTCAAGGACTGCGGTCTCGTCGTCTCTCGCCGGAACGGTCGTTTCGTCTACTAGTACTACAGCCGAGGTTGTATCGTAAACGGTCGTTGTTGCGGTTGGGCCGGGAGAGCAGGCGTGGAGACGACGACGGGGATCGACTGGGCCGGCGAGTTGGATCGGGTCTCTCAGCGCCTGCGCCCGCGTTTCGCTCGCGCCGAGATGCGCGTTCGCAGCCGCCGCTATCTGCTTGGCTTGGTGGGCGGGGCAACACGCAAGAACGGCTGGCAGCTGGCGGAGGCGGCCGGCGAACGGACGCCGCACGGCATGCAGGAACTCCTCAACCGCGCCGTGTGGGACGCCGACGCCGTGCGCGACGATCTGCGTGCCTACGTGGTCGAGCACTTGGGCGCTCCGGGGGCGGTGCTGGTGGTCGACGAGACCGGGTTTCTCAAGAAGGGGACCAAGTCGGTCGGCGTGCAGCGGCAGTACTCCGGCACGGCGGGACGGATCGAGAACTGCCAGATCGGGGTGTTCCTGACCTACGCCAGTGCCCAGGGGCGGGCCTTCCTCGACCGCGCGCTCTACTTGCCCCAGGCGTGGGCCGCCGATGACGCCCGGCGCACGGAAGCGGGGGTGCCGGTGGCCATCACCTTCCAGACCAAGCCCGCCCTGGCCCAAGCGATGCTGGCGCGCGCTCTGGCCGCGGGGGTGCCGTTTGCCTGGGTGACGGGGGACGAGGTCTACGGCGGTGACCGGCGGCTGCGGCTCTGGTTGGAGGCGCAGCACCTGGCGCACCTGCTGGCCATCAAAGCAACGGAGCCGCTCTGGGTGGCGACCGCGCGCGGCCCTGCCCAGGTTCCCGCGGCCGACCTCATCGCCGCTCTGCCCGCCGCCGCCTGGGTCACCCTCAGCGCTGGCGACGGGGCCAAGGGGCCGCGCCGCTCCGACTGGGCGTGGCTGCCGATCCGCCCGCTGCGGGAGCCGGGCAAGGGCTACTGGCTGCTGGCGCGCCGCGCGCTGAGCGACGCCACCGACCTGGCGTACTACGTCGGCTATGGCCCGGAGGAGACCTCGCTGCCCGAACTGGTGCGGGTGGCCGGCACGCGCTGGACGATCGAGACGTGCTTCGAGGAGGCGAAGGGCGAGGTCGGACTGGACCAGTACGAGGTGCGGCGCTGGGACGGCTGGCACCGGCACGTCACCCTGAGCCTGCTGGCGCACGCGGTCCTGGCGGTCACCCGCGCGGCGACGGCCAAAAAGGGGGCGCTGACGACCCGCTGACGGCGGTCTTGCTGCCGCTGACGGTGCCGGAGGTGCGGCGCCTGCTGCGGATCGCCTGCCAGGCGCGCAACGAGGCCGAGCGCGGCTTTCGCTTGGCGTGGTCGCAGTGGCGACGGCGCCACCAGGCGCGGGCCCGGCGCAGCCACTATCTCCGGCGCCAGGCCGCGCACGCGGCACGGCCACCGCCGTCCAACTCAACAAGATAACCTCGGCTGTAGTACTAGTGCAGACCCGGCGAGATGCTTGGCCATGCGGTATCCTGCCGGGCAGGTCCGCTCGGCGGGTCGGGCGTCCGCCCCGCGCGGAAGAGCCGCCGGCTTTGGCGGCCGGCCTGCGCTCCGGGGACGCGTTGCCGTTGCGCCGCAGCCAGATCGTCTTGGCCCGCGCCCTGGGCTGCACCGAGCAGACGGTGCGCCCCGCCATCCACGTCGTCGCCGCCCGGGACGTGGCCGCGCTGGCCGCAGGCGCCTCCCGCCCGCACACCCTCCGCCCGGTCTGCGACGCCGTCGGGGCGGACCGGTTGACCGCCCTGGCCGAACCGCTCGTGGGTCTCCGCGACGAAGGCATCGACGCCGAGGTTGTCGGCAACGTCGAGCGGGTGCCCCAGGGCGTAGCCTCCTCTGGATCTGATGTCTGCGACGGTGGCCTCGATCGCGCCCGCGTCGCGGCCGCAGAGGGCAACCGCGGCGCCTTCTCCGGCCAGGCGCAGGGCGATAGCGCGGCCGATGCCCTTGCCGCCGCTGGTCACGATGGCGACCTGGCCGTCGAGGCGCTGGCTCACGTCACGACCCCGCCCACCGCTCGCCGCTCGCCGAGGAAGCGCGCAAGCCGCTGCTCGCCGTCTGCGGCGGTGATCACCTCCAGGGACATGTCGGCGCGCTCGACGAGGACGTGGGTTTCGCGGTGCCCGGAGCCGGTGAGGACGCCGACCACCGACTGCCCCGGTTCGATGCGGCCCGCGGCGATCAGCGCTTCGATAGCCGTGAGGGTCACGGTCGAGGAGGGTTCGGCGTAGATGCCGTCGCTCGCGCCGATGCGGCGTTGGGCGGCGAACGCCTCCTCGTCCGTGGCGATGCACACCGCTCCCCTCGATCCCCGGATGGCCGCCAGCGCCTCCTCGCCGTCGTAGGGATAGGTGTGCTGGAGCTTTACCAGCACCGTCGGCGGGGCAGCGGGCCAGACGAGCCCGCGCAGTTCGGCGTCGGTCGAGAGTCCGTTCTCCTCGGCAATCTGGAGCGCGTTGTAATCGGCGGGCTGCACCCCGGCGAGGCGCGGCATGCGGTCGATCACCCCGAGGGCTCGCAGATCCGAGAACGCCCGCCAGATGGAACCGAGCGTCCCGCCCCCGCCGACCGGGACCACGATCCAGTCGGGCACCGACCCGAACTGAAGGAAAATCTCGTATCCGAGCGTCTTGGCGCCCTCGCTCTGGTACGGGTTGGCCCTGCGGTAGGTGGTCGTCTCGTACGCGCCGAGGGTGTCGCAGGCGGCGGCCAGCAGTTCGAGCGTGTCCTCGATCGTGCCGGCGACCTCGAACACGGCCGAACCGAGCGCGGCCATCGGCATCACTCGCGGCAGCGGGGCGTCGCGGCTGACCAGGCAGGCGTGCTTCATGCCGGCACGCGCCGCGTAGGCGGCGGAGGAGAGTCCCGCCGACCCGGTGGAAGCGATGATCGCCGCCTCGAACCCGAACTCGCGCCCCTTGGCGATGGCCACGGCGAGCCCGCGGTCTTTCTGCGCTCCGGTGGGATTGGCGCCCTCCCATTTCCAGAAAGCGCGGATACCGAGCTCGGTTGAGAGATTCGTCGGGATGAGCGGGGTATTCCCTTCTTGCAGGGTGACGATCCGCTCCGGATCGTCGAGCGGGAGGAGGTCGATGAAGCGCCAGATGCCCGGCAAATCGCGATCGAGACGCACATCGCTCAGGTCGTAGCGAAACGCGAGGTCCCCGCCACAGGCGGCGCAGACCCGGTGAAAGACTTTCGGCGATATCGCGGCGCCGCAGCGAGCACATGACAGCTCGTAAGTACCCATCGACGTTACCTTTAACTCCGGTTCCCGGTGCCTCCCACTCCGCGGTCTGGCCCATCCCTGCAATTCTAATCAGCGACTTCCTGAAAATGGGCTTGACATGCAGGCACGCAGGGTGTACGTTCACACCAAGCCGAAACGCGGACGGGAGCAATCCCAGACGCTTCCGGCCCAGCAAACGCCGACGGATTGGGTTTCGGCCCGGTTTGTCGGCGTTTTGCTGTTACGAGCTATGGGCTATGGGCCGTAAGCTCGTGGGCGTCGGCACTCGTCCTCCTCCCTCCTTCCGCCTTCCGCCTCCCGCCTCGCCTTACAGCGGCTTCTGCGCCCGCACGAATGCGCTCACGATTCGCCCACCGGATGCGGCGAAGCGTTCGTACGCGTCGTCGTCCCAGGCGATCGCCCCGGCGTCGCCGCAGCAGGCGCTGGCGCTGCCGCAACAACCGCCGCCCACCGATTCCCGCAGGTCGTTCGGGTCGTAGACGCGCGTCACCTCGATGTCGACATTGCCGAAGCCCGATTCGGCCAGCAACCGGCGGTACTCCCCGTCCTCCAGCGCCCCTGCCACGCAGCCGACCCACGCCTCCATGTCGGCGCGCAGATCGTCCGGCAGCGCCCCCTGCGTGACCACATCGGAGACGGCGAAGCGGCCGCCCGGACGCAGCACGCGGAACGCCTCGCGCAGAACCCGCCTCTTGTCGGCGGAGAGGTTGATGACGCAGTTGGAGATGATGACGTCGACGGTGTTATCGGGGAGGGGGATATGCTCGATCTCTCCCTTGAGGAACGTCACGTTCTGGACGCCGGCCTTTTCCCGATTCTGCTCGGCCAACGCCAGCATGTCGTCGGTCATGTCCAGCCCGTAGGCGAACCCCTCCGGCCCCACCCGCCGCGCCGAAAGCAGCACGTCGATCCCGCCGCCCGAACCCAGGTCGAGCACGGTTTCGCCCGGCTTCAACTCGGCTAGCGCGGTCGGGTTGCCGCAACCCAACGACGCCTGGAGCGCCTCGAGCGGAATCACCTGCGCCTCGTCGGTCGAATACAGATCGCCGGTGATCGGGTCGTCTCCGATCGTGCCCGCCCCGCCCAGCACCCCACGGGCGATGTCGCCGTACTTCTCGCGCACCGTGGCGCGGATCGCCTCATCCTGCCGGTTCGTCGTCGCGCTCATTCCCAGTTCCTCCTGCCGATACCCGTTTAGACATTGATGCCCGTCAATACGATCGAGCAAAAAAACGCGTGTCACCCCGCCGCGGCCAGCCGGGTCTCCTCGTCCGCCGGCGCCGACTCCGCGTCCGGCGCCCCCAGCCTGGCCACGATCGCCTTGAACCAGACCAGCCCCCGCGCATCGGGCGCGTACCAGGCCCACACCCCGCGCTTCTCCACCGTCACCAACCCCGCCTCGCGCAGGATGCGCAGGTGGTGCGAGATCGTCGGCTGCGAAAGCTCGAACCCGTCGACCACGTCGCAGGCGCAGACCGGCGCCTCCTGCGCCGCCAGCAGCCGAAAAATCTCTAGCCGCGTCGGATCCCCCAAAGCGCGAAACGCCGCCACCATCCGCTCCCGCTCCGAATCGGGGAGCGCCGGAGGCGCGGTCGGGACATTGCAGCAGCCAGCCAGCCGCAATCGTGTGCTCATGGCCGCAGTCTGGCAGAGACATTGATGAATGTCAATACGTTGCGCGGCGAAAATCATCCGGGACCCGATCTCGCCGTGGCAACCCCTCCCATCTCCGGCCTTTCCCTCTGGGACAGACGAAACGGAAACTCGGCCACTGCGCCACGACCCAAAGCCCCGCCTCCCCGGATCTTCAACACCTTCAACATCTTCCGACAACCACGCCAGATTCCAGGCGGCCAAAGCCCCTCTCCCATCGCAATGGGAGAGGGGTTGGGGTGAGGGTCGTTCGGCGGTTGGGGTGAGCGTCGTTCAAGAGGTGAGGGACGCTAAACCACCCCTCATCCCTCCTGCAACAACCCGATCACATTCCCGTCCGCATCACTCACCGTGGCGATCAGCCTGCCTCCCCCAACATCGGTGATCTCCTGCTTCGGTTGCGCCCCGGCGTCAAGGAGGCGTTGCAGCCGTTGCCGAATGTCATCGACGTGGAGATACCCAACCGGCCCGGTCAACCCTTTGGCGTGCCCATTGGGATCCAATCCGACGTCCTGGTCCCCAATCTTGTAACCGACGTAGTAGGGCACATCCGTCTCCGGCTCGCCCCCCAACAGCGCGCCAAAGAGCGCCTTGGCCTGCGCGATATCGCTGACGGGATAGATGATGGTCTTGATCCCGGCGGTCATGACGATTTCCTTTCCCGGCCGCATTTCATTGCAGCCGAATGCATCAGGCAACCCGGGTCATGTCGATGCGACCTCGTGTCATTCCGAGCAGAGCGAGGAATCTCGTGGTTCCTTCGCACGGGCTCTCTTTGGAGCCGAGATTCCTCGCTCTGCTCGGAATGACACGGTTTGCCTCGGAGTGATACGCGTTCGGTGTCGCAGCAATCAGCGCCCGGCCACGCCGGCCACCTGCCGGGTCGTGACGTTGAGCCGGTTCCAGACGTTGATCTGGGCGATGGTCAGCAGCAGCGCCGCCAGCTCCTGCTCGTCGTAGTGCCGGGCCGCTTCGTCCCAGACCGCGTCCGGCACCGGTTCCTCCCGGTCGCTGAGCCGGGTGACGGCCTCGGTCAGCGCCAGCGCGGCGCGCTCCGCATCGGTGAAGTACGGCGCGTCCCGCCAGGCCCCGACCGCGAAGAGGCGCTCATCGCTCTCGCCCTGTCGCTTGAGATCGCGCGCGTGCATCTCGACGCAGACGCTGCAGCCGTTGATCTGGCTGGCGCGCAGGTGGACCAGCTCGCGCGTCTGCGCCGGGATGCCGCCTTTCGCCGTGGCCGCGTTCAGCGCGTGCAGCGCCTTCATGGCCTCCGGCAGAATCATCGACGGGGTGGTTCATTCGTGCCTGCAGTGCATGGTGGTTCTCCTCCCTGGGTTCAGCGAACCCGCGTTCGTGTCGGACGTAACGGCCGGCTCCTCGTCACACTCGGCCGGGCATCGTTCGTCACCACTTTGACGAAACGCGAATGGGAGAATGTGACCGATGGCCGAACGCGACCTGCTGGCGGAACGATTCGAAGAGCACCGCGGACACCTGCGCGGCGTGGCCTACCGCATGCTCGGCTCGCTGAGCGAGGCGGACGACGCCGTGCAGGAGGCCTGGCTGCGCCTCAGCCGCGCCGACGCCGACGGCGTCGATAACCTGGGCGGCTGGCTGACCACCGTCGTCGCGCGCGTCTGCCTCGACATGCTGCGCTCGCGCACGGCGCGGCGCGAGGACTCACTCGATGCCGGCGCCCTGCCACGTCGAGCACGCGCCCGCGGACGCGACCGACCCCGAGCAGGAGGCCCTCCTGGCCGACTCGGTCGGGCTCGCGCTGCTGGTGGTGCTCGATACGCTGACCCCCGCCGAGCGCCTCGCCTTCGTCCTGCACGACATGTTCGCCGTCCCCTTCGACGAGATCGCGCCGATCGTGGATCGCTCGCCGGCCGCGGCGCGGCAGCTCGCCAGCCGCGCCCGCCGCCGGGTGCAAGGGGCGGTGGGCGGGAGGGTGGACACGCCGGACGCGTCTGCCGTCGAGCGCCGATCTGACCCGCCAACGGGAGGTGGTCGACGCCTTCCTCGCCGCCGCGCGCGGCGGCGACTTCGCCGGGCTGCTGGCGGTGCTCGACCCGGACGTCGTGTTCCGCGCCGACCCGGAGGCCGTGCGCATTGGCGCCGCGCCGGTCGTTCGCGGCGCCGCGGCCGTGGCGAACAACTTCTCCGGTCAGGCGCGAGCCGCGCGCCCTGCCCTCGTCAACGGCGCCGTCGGCGCCGTCTGGGCTCCGGGCGGCAAACCGCGCGTCGTCCTGGGCATGACGATCGCAGACGGCAAGATCGTCGCCATCACCGCCATCGCCGACCCGGACCGCCTCAGCGAGCTCGACCTGACAGTTCTCAACAGGTGACGCTCACCCCTCGGGGTAGCTGCGTGATTGAGCGGCAGGGCGATTCCATTTCTCGCCGGCTCGCCGTCTTGCCGGCTGCGCGACACCCCGACAGGGGTGAGAGCCGGCCGCGCCCAATTCGTCGCCATGCTGGCACAAGTGATGCGAGTCATCCTGCCAGGAGAAGATCGCCGCCCGGAACACGAAGAGCGCCCGCTTGACACGGCCGCGGGCAGGCCAGAAGGTTTGCAGGAGAAGGTTCGCCTGGCCAACGATTCGGACGAGAGGAGAAAGCGATGCAGCGCGATCCCATGCACCTGCGACATTCGCTCGGGCGTCGTCACCCCGGTCAATTCAGCCGCAGGCGGCTGCTGGGAGCGGGCGGAGCGGCAGCCGGTCTCGCGGCAGCGGGGCCGCTCCGGACCTGGGCGGCGCCGGCCCGGCAGGAACCGGTGGCGCTGAAATTCATCACCCTGGGCGAAGAGTGGGCCGAGCACATGCAGGAGGTGATCGACGCCTTCGAGGCCGCCAACCCGGGCATCACCGTCGAGATGGAGACGTACCCCTTCCGCCAGCTCTTCGAGATCATCGAAGTGCGTATGCAAGCGCAGAGTGCCGACGTCGACCTGATCAGCGTCGACGTGCCTGTTGTGGCCTCCTACTCCGTCCGCGGCTTCCTGCACCCCCTCGACGCCTACTTCACCCCGGAGGAGATGGAGAGCACCTGGGTGCCGGCCTCGGTCAACGCCGGTATCTACAACGACCAGTTCATGGCCGCGCCTCAGAACAGCTCGACCCAGTTCATGTACATCAATCGCCAGATCTTCGCCGACGCCGGTGTCGAGCCGCCCCCCGCCATTGAGGACGGCGCCGCGGTCGATGCCGCCCTTGTCGACGCCGTGGTCGAGGGCCGTTGGACCTGGGAGCAGGTGGTCGAGGCCGCGCAGGCGCTGACCGCCGACACCACCGGCGACGGCGCCCCCGATATCTGGGGCTTCATGTTCGACCAGGTCAGCCGTCCCTACCAGATCCTGGCGCTGCCCGAATCGCTGAACCAGCCGAGCGTCAGCGAAGACGGGCTCTCCACCGACGGCTTCCTCAATTCCGAGAACTGGGTCCGCGCCGCCACCTTCTACGGCGATCTCTACAACGCGCTCGCCGTCAGCCCCAAGGGCGTCACCGCCGACAACAGCTACGAGGTCTTCGCCGCCGGCAACGCGGCCATGTACGTCGGCGGCGAGTGGAACCTCCTGCGCTTCGCCGCGGCCGACGGCCTCGATTTCGCCGTCGCCGCCCACCCGTACTTCGCCGACGGGCGCGTCGCCACCCCCACCGGGAGCTGGCACGTCGGCGTCTCCGCCTTCTCCGAAAAGCAGGACGCCGCCGCCGAGTTCGTCCGCTTCCTGACCCTCTCCCCGGAGGGGTCGCAAATCTGGTTCGACAGCCACGGGCAGTTCCCGGCCACCACCGCCCTGCTCGACCGCCTCGACACCGACGAGACCTACGCGGAGTTTCCCCTCGGCGCCTATCGGCTTGGCGCCTCCGAGGCCCGTAACACCGCCGTGCCGCGGCCGCAGACCCCCGGCTACCTGGAGTTCGAGGACATCCTCGCCACCACCCTGGAAGACATCCGCAACGGCAGCGACCCGGCCCCCTCGCTCGACGCGGCCGTGCAGCGCATCGACCGGGCATTGGCGCGGTACCGGTGACGGGGTCACAGGGTGAGAGGGTGTCTGGGTAACAGGGTGAAGACCCTCGATGCCGTCGGCAAGAGCCCCCTCTCCCGGCTCGACGGGAGAGGGGGTTGGGGGTGAGGGCCAACGCCGCGCAATTCCCGGGTCCCCCTGACACCCTGTCACCCCGACACCCTGTCACCCGCGTCCGGGACATCGCCCGGCGCGCCCGCCGCCAGAGCTGGCTGGCCGCCTATCTCTTCCTGGCCCCGGCGGTGCTCGGGCTGGCGATCTTTCGGCTCTACCCGATTGCCCTTGCCGCCTGGGGCAGCCTGCACACCACCACCTTCGGCGGCGGGGCGCAGCGGGTCTTCGTTGGGCTCGACAACTACCGTTACCTGTTCGACTACGATGTCTTCTGGCAGTCGCTCATCGTCACCCTGAAGCTCAACCTGATCATCAACCCGCTGCAGATCGGGTTGGCGCTGCTGCTGGCGGTGCTCGCCAACCAGCGGGTGTCGGGGATCACGTTCTACCGCACCATCTTCTTCATCCCCATCGGCATCTCGGTGCCGATCGCCGCCTTGCTCTGGCAGACGATGCTCGACCCCAACACGGGGTTGCTCAACGCGCTGCTTTCGGCCGTAGGCTTGCCGCGACAACCCTTCCTGACCAGCGCCGACCAGGCGCTGTGGGCCGTCATCGCCATCGCGAGCTGGAAGGGTGTCAGCTTCTGGATGGTCTTCCTGCTCGGCGGGTTGCAGGCCATCCCCGGCGAGCTGCACGAAGCCGCCATGCTCGACGGCGCCTCGGCGACGCGACGCTTCTTCCAGATCACCTTGCCGCTGCTCAAGCGCACCATCCTCTTCGTCCTCGTCACCGACACCGCCATCAACCTGCTCCTCTTCGCGCCCATCTATCTGCTGACCCGCGGTGGACCAGAGCTGTCCACCAACGTGCTGATGTACGAAGCGTTCAAGACCGGGTTCGTCTACACCGACATGGGGCTGGCCCTGGCCATGGTGATGGTGCTGCTGGGGTTGGTCCTCGTCGTGGTCGCCGCCGAGTTCCGGCTGCTGCAACCGGGGGAGGACTGAGATGCCCGTCTCGTCGCGCGGCTTCGGCAAGCGCCTCCTGCTCCACCTGCTCTACATCGCCGTCGCCATCCTCGTGGTGGGGCCGCTGCTGTGGGCCCTGGCCTCCTCGCTGCGCCCGCGGGAGGAGATTTTCCGCTACCTGATGCCGTTCTCCTGGCAGTCGCTCGTCCCCACGACGCCGACCCTGGAGGCGTACCGGGTGATCTTCGTCGAGAAGAATTTCGGGCGGGCGGTGCTCAATACCGGCATCGTCGCCGTGGCCACCGTCGTCGGCGGGTTGCTGGTGGCGGCGCTGGCGGGGTTTGCCTTCGCCCGCCTGGAATTCCCGGGCAAGCGCGCACTCTTCCTGCTGACCGTCGTTACCTTCCTGGTCCCGTTCGAGGCGATCGCCATCCCGCTCTACGAATTGATTCAGGGGTTCGGCTGGGTCGATACCTACGAAGCGCTGATCGTGCCGGGCATCGCCAACGGCATCGCCATCTTCCTCTTCCGACAGGCGTTCGCCGAAATCCCCAACGACCTGGTCGACGCGGCGCGGCTGGACGGCGCCTCCTGGCCGCGCATCCTCTTCTCCATCTTCCTGCCCCTGACCAAACCGGTGATCGTGGGAGCCTCGCTGCTGCTCTTCCTGTTCCAGTGGGAATCGTTCCTCTGGCCATTGATCGCGGTGCGCGACGAGCGGTACAAAGTCGTGCAGGTGGCCCTGGGGGATTTCCAGCTGCAGTACCAGACGCTGTGGGAGCAGCTCTTCGCGGCCTCCATCGTGGCCGCCGTCATCCCGCTGCTGGTGCTGCTCCCCTTCCAGCGGCTCTACGTGCGCAGCGTCATCGGGAGCGGTCTCAAATAGCCGATTACGTGTCACTCCGACGTAAGGAGGAATCTCGCCGCCCACGACCGATCTGAATGCGGAGAACGAGTTACTTTCGACTTCGCCTCAGCGTGACACCCAAGTTGCGTCATGACGGCGACTACCAAGTGAGGTCATCCGTGGCAGACACAGCAATGCCCCGTCCGGCCGTGCTCGACACCGACATCGGCACCGACGTCGACGACATCCTGGCCCTCGTGATGCTGGCGCGGGCTCCGGAGTTCCAACTCGTCGGAGTCACGACCGTCTACGGCGACACGACGCTACGCGCCCGTATGGTGCGCCAGGTACTCGACCAGATGGGGCGCTCCGACGTCCCCATCGCTATCGGGGCCACGCAAACGCTCACCAACCGGCCGGTCTTCTGGGCCGGCCACGAAGGACACGGCTTGCCTGATCTTGACGCAACCCCCGTCGACACGAGTCTCACCGCGGCGGATCTCCTGAAGCGAACGGCCGCCGAGCACGCCGGCACGCTCGACCTGTTCGCCATCGGCCCGCTGACGAACGTTGCCGAGGCGATCGAGGCCGACGAGGGGTTCGCCTCCTCGCTGCACCACCTCTACATCATGGGCGGCGCCTTCTGGATGGACAACCCCGAGCACAACATCAAGTGCGACCCCGAGGCCGCACAGATCGTCTTTCGCTCCGGCATCCCCATCACCGCCTGCGGGCTGGACGTAACCCTGCGCGCCATGCTCCGCGAGGCGGATTTGCCGCGCCTGCGCGACGCGAAAGACGGCGTCGGCCCGCTGCTGGAAGATCAGGTCCGCCGCTGGTGGGCGTTCATCAAGACCAACGAGAACCACCTGCACGACCCCCTGGCCATCCTGCCCGCCGACCGTCCCGAGCTGTTCCGCTTCGAGCAATGCGACGTAACGGTCGACGTGGGCGGCGCGGAGTCTGGCCGCACTCGCTTGGCTAACTGCGGCGAGGGCGCGGTAACGATCGCCGCCGAGGTCGATGCCGGAGCCGCGGAGGAGGAGATCGTGCGGCGGCTGGTGGGGTAGGTCAGGGACAGGCTTGATGCCCCAGCCCCGTTCACCGAAATTGCCGTTGTAGATAGCCGGAAGACGCGATACGGCCAACCGGTGTCAGTTACTTGGCGACGTGAGCTGGCCGCTCTCTGCTGCTGTCGGCCTGGCCGCTCGGCGAAGATCACGCGGGGACAGGCGGGGTTGTCGCGGAAGAACTTCCGGACGGCGACTCGGAGTGCACCGCCAGCGTCTCCCAGGGCAGATCGGCAAGCAAGCGCCCGTCGCGGCTGTGGACTCGGCCGACGCGCTCGCCGCAGAGCGGGCACGGCGCGTCGGGTGTCTCGAACGATGCGAGGATCGTCAGGTCATCCTCACCGAAGAGCAGCGTCTCAATGTGCAGCGACGGCGGCAATGGGCAAGGAGGCGGCGGGGAGCATCGGGCACCTCCTCCAGCGGAGTGGTCCGGACGGAGGCGATTGTCCTCCAACCGAAGATCGGGAGGGCGACGTGTTGACGCGCGCCGGCCACGGCGTATGATCGGGCGCATCAGGCGGCCCGGTTGCGGGAGCACTTCCCGCGCGGAGGGAACACATGCTACCGACCGACGACCCGAGGCCGCCGCGGCTGTCCCGCCCGCTCAAGGTCGGCTACGCTCTGCCGGAGACCGAGCACCGCCGGGGACCTGACGCCGTCCGCTGGGCCGAGCTCCGCGCCCTTGCCCAGCGGGCCGAGGCTGTCGGCTTCGACTCGCTCTGGGTCATCGACCGCCTCCTCCACCGGTCCGCGGCCGGGGAAACGCACGGCGGCTGGGAGTGCTGGTCGCTGATGGCCGCGCTGGCGGCGGTCACCACTCGGGTCGAACTCGGCCAGTACGTTACCAACAACCTCTTCCGCAACCCCGCGCTGCTGGCCAAGATCGCCGCCACCGTCGACGAGATCAGCAGCGGCCGCCTCATCCTCGGACTCGGCGCCGGCGACGGCGGGCCGGATACGGGGATCTTCGGCTTCGCGGACGACCACCGCGTCGGCCGGTTCGAGGAGGCGATCCAGATCGTGCGCGGGCTACTGCGGACCGGACACATCGATTTCCAGGGGCAGTATTACCAGGTGCGCGACTGCGAGTTGCGTCCACGCGGGCCGCGCCCGGACGGTCCGCCGATCCTGGTCGGCACCGAGCTGGGGCCGCGAATGCTGCGCCTGACGGCTCAGTACGGCGACCTCTGGAACACGTTCCTCCCGCTGCGGCCGGAGGACCTGGCGACGGCCATGCAGCCGCTCGACACGGCGTGCGCCGCGGCCGGCCGCGACCCGGCAACGCTGGGGCGCAGCCTGACGGTGCCGGTCGACCTGCCCGGCCGACGGCATCCGCCGTCGATCGCCTACGGGATCGATCGGGCGCAGGCCTACGCCGAGGTCCTCGTGACCGGTGAGCCAGTCGCCATCGCGGATCGGCTGCGGGCCTACGCGCGGGCGGGAATCGGGCACGTCGTCGTCTGGCTCGACCCGGACACGGTCGAGGGGATCGAGGCGTTCGCGCCGGTGCTCGAACTGCTGGATCGTGGCTAGCGCGAGCGCCTCCCGTGGCGCCATCCTCGGTTCACCCAATGTGCGCAAGAGCCGGGATGTCATGGCGAGGCGTGCCGCTTGGCGCTGGGCAAGCGGCCAAGGGCCTTCCTTTCATGGGGGACGCTCCGCGATACTTCCTCGTGCAACAAAGGAGGATGTTCTGGACACCACGATCACCCGCAGCGAAACCCCCGCCCTCGTCACTGACTGGCTCGACCAGTTGCAGCCCGTCCCGCTGACCGAGGTCGCGGCCGACCCGGCCAGCGTC
Source organism: uncultured Chloroflexia bacterium (assembly GCA_963762985.1). Lineage (GTDB taxonomy): Bacteria > Chloroflexota > Chloroflexia > Thermomicrobiales > UBA6265 > JACCXM01. The sequence goes on along the minus strand of CAVXMK010000008.1, from coordinate 750,706 downwards.
GGCATCTTTTCCGCCGACATGATTGTGGGTTTTTGCGACAAGGGGAACCTGGCCTCAGGGCGCGTGGACGCGCTGACCGAACCGGTGGTTGACCTCTTCCAGCGAGCGCACGCGCTGGGCGTGCGCCACTTCGTGCTCGCCCAGGACACGCACGATCCCGACACCCCCGAGTTCGGCGCCTGGCCGATCCACTGCGTGCGCGGCACGGAGGAAGCGGAAACCATCCCCGAGCTGAAGACCCTCCCGTTCGCTGACGCCTTCACCATCATCGAGAAGAACTCGCTCCACCCCGCCCACGAGACGGCCTTCGACGTCTGGCTCGACGCCCACCCCGAGCTGCGCACCGCCATCGTCGTCGGCGACTGCACCGACCTGTGCGTCTACCAGTTGGCCATGCACCTGCGCCTGCGCCACAACGCCCGCAACGTCCCCGGCATCGACATCGTCGTGCCCGCCAACGCCGTCGACACCTACGACCTGCCGCCGGAGGCCGCCCGCGAGATCGGCGCGATGCCGCACCACGGCGATTTCTTCCACCACGTCTTCCTGTACCATATGGCGCTTAACGGCATCCGGGTGGTGCGGGAATTGTCGTAGGGGCGCGGGACAACCCACCGGTGAGAGTGAGCAACGACAGTGCCAGATGATGAGCAACCGAGTGACGATCGGCAGCCAGACGGCGACCTCCCAGGAGGATTGAGCGCGCCCGCGCGCCGGGCGCTTGCCGGCGCCGGGGTGACCCGGCTCGAGGACGTGGCGACGTTCACCGAAACCGAGCTCATGAAACTGCACGGCATGGGCCCCAAGGCCTTGCAGACGCTGCGCCGCGCCCTTGCCGCCAAAGGCCTGGCCATCTCGAAGAGCGCGAACGCCCGCCGTCTCGACAAAGAATCCCTGAGCAGGACCCGACGTTGACGACGTGGCCCGCATCCGACACCACGACCGGCCTGTTCGTCGACCTCTACCACATCGACGCCGCCTACGTGAGCTGGCGCAGTGGTCAGAACGCGCCCGCCACCTTCGATCTCTACACCCGCTCGGCCCCGTTCGGCGGCGCCTATCTGCTCGCCGCCGGGCTGGAACCGGCCCTCGCCTTCGTGCGCGATTTCCGCTACACCGAGGACGATCTCGCCTGGCTCGCCGCGTTGAAGGGATACGATCCCGGCATTCCTCGACGAGCTGCGCCACTTCCGCTTCTCGGGCGACATCCTGGCCATGCCGGAGGGGACCGTCGCCTTCGCCGACGAGCCGCTGGTGCGCGTCACCGCCCCCTTCCGCGAAGCGCTCCTGCTCGAATCGGGCCTGCTGCGCGCCATCGGCGTCTCCACCCTGATCGCTACCAAGGCCGCGCGTCTGGTCGACGCCGCCCAAGGCCGCGCCGTCGCCGACTTCGGCTTCCGCCGCGCCCACGATCCCTTCCTCACCGCGCGCTCGGCCATCATCGGCGGCTGCGCCAGTACCTCCTTCGTCGAAGGGGCCAAGGTCTTCGATCTCCCCTCCACCGGCACCATCCCCCACGCCCTGGTCCAGGCTTACCCGACCGAGGAGGACGCGTTCCGCGCCGTCGCCGAAACCCTGGACGGCTATTCTCTCCTCCTCGACACCTACGACGTCCACGCCGCCATCGACACCGCCGTTGTCGTCGCCAATGACGGGCAAATCCGCTTCGGGCACCACATGGCCGCCGTCCGTCTCGACAGCGGCGACCTCCTGGCCGACAGCATCCACGTCCGCCGCGTCCTGGACGATGCCGGTCTGCCGGACACCAAAGTCCTCGTCAGCGGCGACATCGACGAGTTCCGCATCGTCGATCTCCTCGCGGCCGGCGCCCCCATCGACGGCTTCGGCGTCGGCGGCAACCTGGCCGTGGGACTGGGCACCGTCGCCAGTGGCACCGTCGGCGGCGTACTCGGCGCCGTCTACAAACTCGCCTGGTACGAAGGCGCCGGCGACCCGGCACGCATCAAGCTGGCCGGCGGCAAGACCACCTGGCCCGGCCGCAAACTGGTCTACCGCGTCGGCGACTTCACGGAAGACGTCATCCAGCTCGACGACGAGCCGCCGCCGGCGGGTGCACGCGCCTTGCTGGAGCCGGCTGTCCGCGGCGGCGACATCTGCGCCGATCTCCCCCCCGTGCCGGAGATCCAGACCCTCGCTCTCGCCAACGTGCAGGCCCTGCCCACACGCTATCGGGCGCTGCTCGATCCGCCGCCGTACCCGGTACGCCGCAGCGAGGGAATCGTCGCGTTACGGGAGCGCGCCAGCGAGCGACGGGGGCAATCGGCGTCTCTGGCGTGAGGCGCCGTACCTCCAATCGCTCAACCGGGCGCCAGAACCAGTCCACGTAACGCCCTCGGGTCTTTGCGTCTACCATCAGGTATGATCTCAGCGCGCAGCACCCGGCGGTGGGGCCACGCACGCGTGAACGCACACTTGGCCACCATAACCGTGCCTGGAGGCCAGCAATGGCCATTTTCGTCCTCGTCCACGGCGCGTTCATCGACGGCTGGTCGTGGCGCTGGATGGCGGCGGAATTGCGCGCGGCCGGCCACGAGGTGTTCACGCCGATCCTTGCCGGCCACGGCGAGCGCGTCCACCTCGCCAGCCCCGAGATCGACCTGGAAACGCACATCGCGGACGTCGTCAACCTGTTGCACTACGAGGATCTCACCGCCGTCGTCCTGGTCGGCTGGAGCTATGGTGGGATGATTGCCGCGGGGGCGGCCGACCGCGCTCCCGAACGCATCGCGCACATGGTCTACCTCGACTCCGACGTGCCGCACGACGACGACGTCAGCGGCTTCCCGCCTCGCTGGAACACCGAGCGCGCAGCGCGCGCCCGCGCCCATGGCGACGGGTAGCGCGTCCCGTTGTCTGGCGAGTTCGATGCCCCCCTCGCGGAGCTCCCGGCGCCGACGCGGGACTGGATCGCCGCGCCCCTGACGCCGCATATCCTAGCGACCTGGACCCAACCCATTCGGCTAACGGGCACCGCCGCAGCGATCCCGACCACCTACATCCGCTGCACAATCGGCTACGACCCCACGGACGATGACACCCAGCGGCAGGACGCCCGCATTCGCGCCGAGCCGGCATGGCGCTACCGGGAGTTGGCCGCCAGCCACTTCGCGCCATGGACGGCGCCACGGGCCGTGGCCGATCTGCTCGCCGACATCGCGTAAGCAGGCAGCCGGTTTCGTTTCGCTGGCGGGGCGTGGGCAAATGACCCATGATTCTCTGCCACAACCGGTTCGTTCGGGCACGGGCAGGAAGGCGGTATCCGCGATGCGGGTCTTCATCGTTTCCGACATGGAAGGCGTGGCCGGGATCACCAACTGGGATCAGGTCACCGGCGGCAAGTCGCTCTACGAGGAGGGCCGCAAACTCTACACCGAAGAAATCAACGCCGCCGTGCGCGGCGCCCGCGCGGGCGGAGCCACCGAAATCGTCGTCATGGACTGCCACGGGGCCGGCGAGGGGTGGTCGTTCAACTCGCTCATCCCGGACCAACTCGACTCCGGCTGCGAATTCGTCGTCCAGCACGAGTGGACCGAGTACACCGGCGTCCTCGAAGACGGCTGCGACGCGGCGCTGTTCATCGCCATGCACGCCAAGGCCGGCACGCCCGACGGGGTCATGTGCCACACCGTCTCCGGTTCGCAATGGACCAACCTCTGGTTCAACGGCGTCTCGGTCGGGGAGAGCGGCATCAACGCGGCATTGTGCGGCCACTGGGGCTGCCCGGTGCTGCTGGTGACGGGCGATGCGGCGGCCTGCCGCGAGGGGCGCGCCCTCCTCGGCGATGGCCTCACCACGGTCGAAGTGAAGACCGGTCTGGGCCGCTTCAGCGCCCGCCACATCCCCCCGGTGCGAGCCCGGCAGTTGATCGAGGCGGGGGCCACCGCCGCCCTCCAGGATCTCACCGCCGTCGCCCCGTATGTGCCGTCCTCGCCCGTCGAGATCAAGGTCGAGTTCAACACGCCCGACCTGCTGGAGAAATACCGCTTCGTCTCCGGTGTCGAGATCGTCGAGGATCGGGCCATCGTCTCGCGCGCCGACGATTGGTGGACGGCCTGGCGGCAGTTCTATTTCATCACGTGGTAACCGCCCCGGTCTCGCCGCGGATGCGCTCCATGATGCGGGCCAGCGTCTCCACCTGCGCTGCAACGCCGGCGATGCCGGCGGCTTCGAGCACCGGCAGGCTCACCGCGGTCCAGGTGAAACCCGCCTCGCGCAACCCTGCAATGCGTCGCCCAAGGGATTCCAGATCCAGGGGATCGCTGAGTCGCGTCTGGAGACCGATCCTGTCCGGGTCGCGGCCTGCCGTCTCGGCGGCGGCGCGGAGAATGGCCAGTTTCTCCGGCGCGGTCGCCACCGCCTCGTCGGAGTCGGCCATCGCCAACCAGCCGTCGCCGAGGCGACCCACCCGGCGCAGCGCCGCCTCCGAATCGCCGCCGAGCCAGATCGGCGGCCCGCCTGGCTGGACCGGCTTCGGATCCATCCCCATCGCCTCGGCGTCGAAGTACTGGCCGTGGAACGTGACGGACGGCTCGGTCCAGTAGCGCCGCATCAGCGCGATGGCCTCGTCAAGCCGGCGCCCGCGCTCGGCGAACGGCACCCCAAGCGACTCGTACTCCGATTGCTGCCAGCCGACGCCGACCCCGAGCCGCACCCGGCCGCCGGAAAGGACATCCAGCGTCGCCACCTGTTTCGCCACCAGCGCCGGCTGGCGTTGTGGCAGCACCAGCACCCCGGTGCCGAGCCCGATCCGCCGTGTGACTGCCGCGAGTGCGCCGAGCGTCACCAGGGGCTCCAGCAGTTCCGGCGCTGCCTGACGGGTCTCGACCCGCCCCGGAATCGGCTGCCCGACGGTGACGTGCTCGAACAGGTCGATCTCGTCATAGCCGGCATCTTCGATCCCGCGTGCCAATTCGAGGACCGCATCCGCGCCCCAGCGGTGCGGGGCGAGCGGGAATTCGACCGCGACGCGCATGGTCATCCTTCCTGCTCGGCTGCTCAGGTCATCCCAGTTGGCGGGATCGCTCATCCCGCGCCTCGTTGAGGAGTTTCCACGAAGGAGAAAATGGCACCCCACCGCGCTCCGCCATGATTTCATCGCTCAACGCTTTCATGCGTTCGAGCGCCGCCAATCCACGCTGCTGTTCCTCGGGGGTCAAGCGGCGGGGCTTGACCTGCTCCTGCAAGGAGCCGTCGCTCGCGCGCTCCCGCTCCGCATGAACAGTCATGAATTCATCGTCCTCGGAGATCATCGGGTTCCTCCTGTGCCGTCGCTGGGCAGCGGTGTTTGTAACGCTCCTGAAAGTATCATGGGTGCTTCCCGTGCCACGCACGATGATCCTGGTTTTCGATGCGCCTCGCCTGCCAGCCTCGCTCGCGCTGGCACGATACCGACGAGCCATTTATGGTATACTCCTGATTCGAAAGGGAGCGCGGGAACGCCCGCGCGACAGTACGCCTTCTTTCCCCTCTCATCGCGACACCGGGGAATCGTCGAGCCGTACTGACCGGCTCGAGCCGAATCCCTGCGGGGCGGAAGTGGTCCGCCCTGGTCCTGTGTGGGTGTCGCGCGAAGAGAGATGGAATCGTTGATTTCCGAACCGCATATCGAAACTGCCGACGAAACCCCGATTTCGTTCGGCGAATTCCGGCTGAGTGATGCCTCGTTGGGCGTGCTCGCCGGCATGGGCATCGAGACGCCCACCCCAATCCAGGCCGAGGTGCTGCCGCTGCTGCTCGATGGCCGCGACGTCATCGGCCAAGCGCGCACTGGCTCCGGCAAGACCCTGGCCTTCGCTCTGCCGTTGATCGAGGTCGTCGATCCCCGGCTCAAGGCCGTGCAAGCCCTCGTCCTCACCCCGACCCGCGAGCTGGCCGTCCAGGTCGCTGGCGTGGTCAACGAGTTGGGCACCGCGCGCGGCATCAAGACGCTGATGATCTCCGGTGGCCGCGCCTTCGGGCCGCAGCGCGACGAGCTGCGCCGTGGCGTGCACGTGGTGGTCGGCACCCCCGGCCGCGTGCTCGATCTGCTCAACCAGGGGGCCATCTGGCTCGACCGCGTCCGCTTCCTCGTCCTCGACGAGGCCGACGAGATGCTCGACCGTGGGTTTGCTCCGGACGTCGAGAAGATCATCGCCCGCACCACCCCCGACCGGCAGACGGCGCTCTTTTCGGCGACCGTCCCCTCCTGGGTCAAGCAGACGGCAAGCAAGCATCTGCATGACCCGGAAACCGTCGCCATCGTCCCCAAGCCAGGCGAAGTCACCCAGATCGAGCACCTGGCCTTCGACATCGGCAACAATGACAAGCTGCAGGTGCTCAAGGATCTGCTCGATCATCGCGGCGATGGCTCGGTGATCGTGTTCGGCCGCACCAAGCACGGCGTTAACAAGCTCGCCAAGCGGTTGCGGGCGGACGGGTACCCGGTAACGGCGTTGCAAGGCAACTTGTCCCAGAACGCTCGCGACCGGGTCATGGACGAGTTCCGCAGCGGCGTGGTGCCGGTGCTGGTGGCCACCAACGTCGCCGCACGGGGACTTGACGTCACTCACGTCGAGCGGGTGATCAACATCGAGTTGCCGGAATCGCCGGAGCTGCTCACCCATCGCATCGGCCGTACCGGGCGCATGGACCGGCAAGGGCAGGCCATCACCCTGCTCGGCCCAGAGGACCTCACCAAGTGGCGGCGGCTGGAGCGCGGCTTCCCCGACCCATCAAGCGCGTCCCCTGGCGCGGCGCCAAGGCTCTGCTCGCCAACGGGCACGGCAACGGCAACGGGAATGGCAACGGCCACGCCGAAGAAGCCGTCGCGGCGACCACCCCGGTCTACCCGGTTCGGGAGCCAGCCCGCGAGCGAGGACGGCCAGCCAGCTCATCTCGCCGAGAGGCCGCACCTCGCCGCGAGGCCACCCCACGCCGCGAGGCTCCGGCACGCCGCGAACCCACCCTGCGGCGCGAGCGGTCTCCGCATCGCGAGCACCCAGCCGAGCGCGACACCGGCGCGGACGCGGATCTGAACGGCCGCGAGCTGCTGCGCCGCTACGGCCGCGACCCGCGCCGTCCCGACTGGATCGACGCTGAGCGCGGCGTGGCGTCCGCTTCACGCGAGACGGGCGACACCCGTTCTTCCCAGCGGCGCTCGCGCCGCCGGCACCAATCAGTCTGCGCCGATTGCGGCCAGACCGCGGAGACCCGCTTCCGCCCCGACCCGGCGCGTCCGGTCTATTGCGACGACTGCTACCGCACCGTGCGCGATTCGCGGCGGGAGGCAGTTGCCGCCCCGGCATCGTAAGATGTACATGGCCAGAAGCATTATCGCTTCTGGCAACGTCGAGCATTTGGCTATGCATGACGGTGGGGAGGCGTTCGGAACGCTCCGGACGCCACCACCGCCCGAAGAACGTTCAGACCCGATTCAACGCCACAGGAGGCACGATTTGCCAAGGAAGAAGCAAGCCTACCGCAAGCCCCCCGTCCGCTCCGCCCAGCCGGCGGCGCCGCCGACGGAAGAGCGCGTCCGACGCGAAAACCCGGACGCCATCACCGTCGACGGCCGCGTCATCGACGCGCTGCCCAACGCCATGTTCACCGTCGAGCTGGAAAACGAGCACCAGGTGCTCAGCTACCTCGGCGGCAAGATGCGCAAGAACTACATCCGCGTGTTGCCTGGAGATAGGGTGACGGTGGAGCTCTCCCCCTACGATTTGACGCGAGGGCGAATTACGTTTAGGCATCGGTAGGAGTTTCAGGTTCTTTTGACATCTGATGAAGGGCACGGTGTTGACCGTGCCCTTTTGCGCGCGATCGATCACTCAGTCACGCCCGAGTACTGGCCCCGTTGAGGGCAGCTCGATGCGCGCCACCGGGAGCTGACTTCAGTTCACGGAGATCGTGCTTTCGCCATCGACGCGGAGATTGGCGCCATTGATGTAGCCAACTCATGACGCGTCCTCACCTTGGGGACATGGGCCGGTCCCGATCGCGACTCAACCTGATCGTGACTTGGACCGGTTCTTCCCCTTCTTGCCGCCATTGCTCTTTTTGCCGTTCTTGCCTTTCTTGTCCTTCTTGCCTTTCTGGCTGCTCTTGCTGGTTGAATCGCGCTTGTTCTTGTTCTTGTCCTTGTTAGAGGTTGTTTCGTCGCCTTCAGCCGTCTGCTCGCGCTCACGAGTCTGCGACGTCCGCGCTGTCTCTCGCGTCGATGCGCTCGAGCGAGTTGAGGCGGCGAGGTCCACGCCGGACCCCGGATCCGCGGCGACCGGCGCGGCGTGGTTGAAGATCACCGCCGATTCCAGGTCGGGGGCGTCGTCGGGAATGTGGAACACGATGGATTGACCGCCGGGGCAGCCTGCCGCGGCTACGCTCCGCGCGGAGATGGCGACCACCGCGCAGCCTTCGACGCGCACGAGTACGTCGGTTGGAGCCGCGCTGTCTTCCTGGGACGGATTCGGGTTCGGGGTCAGGTTTGGGTTCGGATTTGGCGCGGGGGCGGGGTCGCGCCGCTCGGCCGCCGCTCTCGCTCTATCTCGTGGCTCGCGGGTTGCGCCCGCTGCAGCCCCGTCCCGTTCGTCAGCGGACGTCAGATCGAACTCGCTCTCGCAGGCGATGCCGTCCTCATCGCGGTCGAGCCCGCTGGGATCGTCCGGGGCGGTTCGGTCGAGTTCGGTCTGAGCTTCTGACTGAGAGGCGAAATCGTCGCAATTGAATCGATCCTGGGCGGCCACTGGCACGCCGGCCAGGGCGACCAGGGCAGCGAGAAAGAGTAGGAGCAGCCCGCGCGAGACGTGGCGGATGAGATTGAGCATAGTCAACTTTCTTGCCACACGCTGACGGGTGACGACGGGGGCAATCGGGCCACGAAGCCGTATGCGTTGCCAACGAGCCGTTTCGAGCCTGAAGCGTACTCGGCTTGCGGTCAACGCGCTTCACTGAGAAGACGGCAACATCCAGTACTCCCATTCCCTGAGCGATCATCAATTCGTGAGCCGCCTCCATCGATAAGCACGATCCGCTTCACATACTCCTGCGCGTCATGACTGAACTTGGAGGTTGTGATCAGCACACCCTTTCTGGCCTGCTGCCCTTCCAGGCCGCCGGCGAATGCTTGCACAACCGGCCTCCCTTCCCAACTCTCCCGCCGCTTCGCCTTCAGATAGATCGGATTGAGCCCTAGCTTGGCTTCTTTGATGTAGCCGTCGACGCCGCCATCACTACTCCCCCCGACCGCTTGCGCCGCATCGGCGCGTGAGCAGAGGATCGGCAATGGGTTACCACGACATCTGTAGTGAATTGTGGTGAAATAGTTGCTAACTGCGCAAATCGCACTGCTATGGGAAAAAACGACCAAGGAGAAGGCTCAATGTCGCGCCACGCCATGCGAAGGAACCTGCGGTTCTTGCTCATCACCCTGTTGTTTGCCGGGTGGTGCGCCACAATGCCGGCAGCCGAATCGACCGCGAGCGCGATCGTCATTGGAGGGGCCACGTGGGATACAGTCTATGTCGGCCTGGCCGGGGTCAATGGTTCGGCCAGTGACACAGAGGTCAGCAGCGACGGCGTGTACTGCCAATATCCCGCCGACTTCCCGATCAAGGCGCCAACGGAGGTCCGCTTGTGGCTTGATGGCGTTGCGCAGCCTGCCACCGCGACGCTGAACTCCGTGATGGCCAAGATCTACCCGACCGAGAAAAGGCTTCCCGGAGAGCCTTGCGCCATCTGGGCGGAGTTCCGGAATGTTCCCATGACGCAGGGGTACCGCATCGAGATTGGCGCAACGTCGCCCGGGACGCCGGTAACGTCATCAACTGGCGAACTCTCAGTGATTGCTGAGTTCTGGACATCTCGCCACGAGTCTGTCGCACGAGGTGCGAACGAGTCCGACTGCGCACCGGTCACCGAGAACGCAGTGATGCCGGGCGTCACGTACCGCACCATCCCCAACGCGAATCAGCTCATTTCGACGGGCATTACTGGGATACTCGCCGGCTCCTCCTGCAAGCTTTCCTTCTCGAATCGCTTTGCGTCGACAGATGGAATCGCCATTGCGATTGGCAGCATGACGCTGCCCAGCACGCAGGAATCGGCGCAGGCGGCAACGCAGGCACGAGGTAGCACTTGGCGGACAGTGGATGTCGGCATTGACGTGGACACCGTGGTCAGCGCCGATGGCGCACGCTGTGTCGCTGCTTCGGGCCAGTACCAGATTAGTCCGGAATCACTGGTGACCCTAACCACTGCATCTGGAAGCGTGTTCAAGAAACCAGCCAGTGAAGAGATTGAGGCGTTCTATCCAGCCAGCACGAAGGCACCAGGCGACTCATGCGCACTCTGGGCGCAATTCGTTGATGTCCCAGCAGGGGCTGGGTACGTCGTCCAGCTTGAGCCGCCGGATGGCAGCGGTGCGCAAGCGATCACCAAGCCCGGCGTCGTAGTTATTGAATTCTGGACCTACGAATTTACCGCCGGTGTTGCCACAGATGGCAAGCCAACATGCGAACCGACGGTTGAGACTGGTCCCTTGCCAACGCCAGGCGATCTCATCGGGGATGAATGCCGAGTGGCTATCATGAGCATGCTGGGTGACAGCCTTCCCACTAATTTCGTCATCGGCGACATGCCCACTAGTGCTACGGGCGACCCGTCGACTGTAAACACTACCGACACAACAGCAGCCATCACCGAAGACGCACTCGCGCCAATCAAGGGTCCGGTGTGGTTAGAGGGCGCAGTCGAGCGACGTCTCATTACGATGCCGGATGATCCGTCTGGCATCGAGGCGTTGGCGTTTCTTGTGATTGCGTTCGATCCGACCGCCGTTCCCGCTCTTGATTCAACCGAGATGACCGATGTGCTGACGCCAATCTTGGGCGAGGTCGAGGATCCTTTTGTTCGTTCCTTATCGGAACCGTACTCCGGCGAGATGGAGATCGCGCCCGTTGCAACGATTGGAGATTTCAGCACAGCGTTTTTTGCCGATGCCCCTGGCAATAGCTTGGACTTCGGGCTGCTCTTCTTTTGGAACGGTCCAAACTTCCAGGTTGTCATGATCTCCGGTCGTGGAGATGCCATTCTCCAACAACTCGTGGAGATCTCGACTGAGTGGGCTCTCACAGGAGGCGCCGGGGAAAACGGCTGGCGTGTGCAGAATCCTGATTCCGATGCGCCCCGCACCGAAGGCCTCTGGGCCCTTCTCCCGCTGCCGGGCCAGCTTGATTCCCTGCCGGTGAGCTTTCGCTTTGACGAGGATCGACTAATCGCAGAAGGCGAATAACGGCAACCGGGAGTGGACGCTCGCCCACTACGAAGCCACCACGCGCTCGATGCTGCGATGCAAGTGCGCGGCGTCACCTCGTACCCCCCGCGCCTTCCAGTGGCGCTGCACCCGATTCTCCGACTCAGGTGGGAGTCCTTATGGCCACGCTGGCCCGTTCCCGAGTGGTTTCGAGTTGCTTAACTTCATCTTGAGCGTTTCTAAGCGGTCGTCCTGTTCAGTGACCTAGGTCTGCAGTGCTATCACCGTAGCGGACCAGTCATCGCTACTCTGGGCTAGGACCGTCCCTAGTGACCGAGAAACATAGCTCAGACCAGCGCCGCGAAGCCAGCCACAACGGCAGTAACTAAAACTAGGCGCGCGACCATTGGGTGATCTCCAATTCGGCAGCGAGTCGTGAAGAGTTTCCCTCTTTCGCTCATCGCCTTTCCATGAGACAGTTCACGTCTGAACATTGAAGCGAAATGGGCCAATGGAACGCGGGTGGAGGGCGATCGATGATCGGACCACAATGTGGCGCGGCCGTTTCGACGCCTGCCACCTGGCGTGGATTGCCGAATCTATCTACGTTCCTCGTGAGCAGAGCGCTCACCATGTCAATTGCTCTGGTCGTGATCGGCCAAGGGTCTGCACTTGCCCAGATCAGGCCCGATGTGCGCGATCGGATAGTGCCTGCAGTGGTGCAGATTCTCGTGATTGCAGAGGTTTCCGAACGGGGGATTGTGCGGCCGGAGCCAGTCTTTTCGGGAAGCGGCACACTGATCTCGCCCACCGGACAAATCCTGACGAACTGGCACGTCGTCGACATGGTTGGCCATCAAGAGATCCTCGACGCGTGGGAGGAGGATTCTGCCGGCAGAGGTCAACCCATATTCGCTAATTTGATCGACGCCGGGGTTGTCGTTCTCATGTCCGATGGGGAGCGTGCGCCCGTACCGCAATACGTCGCTGAAATCGTAGCGGCGGACCGTGTCCTTGACCTCGCGGTGCTGCAGATCACCGACGATGGATCCGGACCAGTTGCCCGCGATTCCCTGGACTTGCCATTTGTTTCCGTTGGCGACTCGGATAAGGTCAAGCTTGGCGACCCCATTGATCTCTTTGGGTTTCCCGGGATCGGCGGCGGCGCGTTGACGTATACCACGGGCGTCATCAGCGGGTTTATCACGGACAGTTTGACTGGACGCGTCTGGATCAACACCGATGCCACCATGGCGAGCGGTTCCAGCGGCGGCACGGCGATCAATCGCGAAGGAGAGTTGATCGGGGTTCCGACACAAGGCACACTCAGCGGCTGCCGGCCCGCGGACATGAATCGTGACGGAACAATTGATGCGAGGGACGGGTGCCTTGTCGAGCCGGGTGCGATCGGCCAACTCCGCCCCATTAACCTCGCGTTCGATCTCATCGATGCTGCCGGCGGCACAAGCTCTGACAGCGGCGACGGAGGTTTCATACCGCCACCCATCGACCTGTACGGTCTCTTGCCCGATATCTTGCCACTCAACCACGCCTCCTGCTTCGACATCGATGAGGATGGCCAAGAGGATTTTGGCCAAGTCCTCGGTCGGTTCTCCGGCGTCCCGGATGCCGCGGATCGCCTCCAAAGCTGGGGCTGGCAGGCCAGCGCCTTCCGCCAATTCGGCTGCGACGGTCCACCCGAGGGCGAAGCCGGCTGGATCGACATCAGCGTTCACCAATTCGCGGACTCGCTCTCCGCGCAAGAAGCAGTCGACTACTTCACTGCAGTGCGCCTCGATGGCTCTTCCTATATCCAAGGAGCCTCACCGGGAATCGGCGACCATTCGACGGCAATGTCGGGGCCAGCGGTGAACGGAAAGGATTTCACCATATACGCCAGCCAGGGGCCAATCCTCGTTCGCGTGACCGGCGTCTCTCCTTCGGGCATCCCGTTTATGAACGTTCTGTCGGTGGCCCAGGCCGTGCTCGCCGATCTTGAGGAAATACCGCAGTCTCCCTCCACGACTTCCGGCCAGGAGGCTTGGCGATCGGCCGCGTCCTACCTTCCGGCGATCCCCGCCGTCCACTATCGGGAATGCTTCGATGTCCTGGACGAAGGCACCTACTCCTACTCCGACGTCGCCGCCGCGCTGCTTCCCACCGGGCTGTCTCAATCCCAGCTCGATGGGCTCGGTTGGCAGGATGGAGCGTAAGTCGTGTTCACCTGCGATGAACCGCCCGCGGGCCACGCCGCGCAGATCGATGTTGGTATTCACCAGTTCCAAGATGCGGCATCGGCGCAGGGGGCCTTACCGTACTTCTCCACCATGTTCGAGCTTGGATCGAACCACCATCGCGACTGCGATACCGAAAACAACCTGGTCGTCTGCGTCAGCGCCCGCTCTCTCACCGGCTTCCCCCTCTCCGACGTCGCCTTCGTCTTGCAGCAAGTCACAAGCGCGGCGCGTTAGCCCCGCTGTCAACGAGGAGACCCCACCACATGCCAACCACCAAGACCGGCTTCGCCGATGTCAACGGCGCCCAGATCGCCTATGACATCACCGGCGACGGCCCGCCCCTCCTCCTGCTCCACGCCGGCCTCGGCGACCGCCGCATGTGGGACGATCAGATCCCCGCCTTCGCCCAGCACTTCACCGTCGTCCGCTTCGATGCCCGCGGCTTCGGCGACACCCGCAAGCCGGATGCGCCCTTCTCCCCCCCGCCGACGCCATCGGTCTCCTCGACGCCCTTGGCATCGAGCGGGCGCACCTCGTCGGCGTCTCCATGGGAAGCCAGACCGCGATCGAGACCGCGGTCACCGCGCCCGATCGCGTCTCGTCGCTCGTCGCCGTCGCGGCGCGCACCGGAACGCCGGTCTCGGACGGCTTGCGCGCCGATTGGGACCGGGTCGATGAAATCTACGAGAGCGGCGACGTGGCCGGCGCCGTCGAGTACGAGCTGCGCATGTGGGTCGACGGGCCAGATCGCCGACCAGAAGCGGTCGATCCCGCTATGCGCGAGCGCGTCCGCCAAATGAACGCCGCTCTCTTCGCCCGCGACGACCTCGAAGGTGAGGAAATCCCCCTCGACCCACCCGCCGCCGGCCGCCTCTCGCAGATCACCGCCCCCACGATGATCGTCTACGGCGACAAGGACATCCACGACGTCCGCGCCGCCGCCGGCCCCCTCGCCGCCGCCATTCCCGGCGCCCGCCTGGCCGTCATCCCGGACGCCGCCCACCTCCCCCAGATGGAGCGCCCCGAGTTCTTCAACCGCATCGTCCTCGATTTTCTGCTCGGCCTGCCGCCGGCAACGTAATCGCGGGTGAACACGCGGGTTAGGCGTCTTCGGGTTCCCCGAACCCGAATCCGGCGTCGATCTCGATCTGGCTGTGTCCGATGAAACTCTTGGCCCGCAGCTCGCTCTCCTCGAAAAAGATCTCACGGCCCGCGGTGATGGGAATCCCCGACTGGAGCGCGGCTCCGGTCCCGGCGTGCCGCGCGTTGGCTGCCTCCTCCTCGCCGTCCATGAGCCGGGCGGAGATGGTGTTCGCCCGCTCCGGGATGGTGAGGATGATCCCGCCGCGGAGCTGATCGTCGCTGAACGTGCCGGCCCCCATCGTCACTGGCAGCAACTGGTCGAAATCGGACGGCTCGGTGACGCGGTGCGCCAGGAAGAGCTGCTCGCCCGCGCCGAACAGGATGTACTCGAGCTGCGTCTGGTCTGGCGGGTCGAACGCAAACTCGTGGGCGTAGATCACCCGCTCGACGGTGGCCGGGATTCCGGAATGCACCTCGTGCCAGTCGATGCCGAACGCCTGGGGTTCGCCGCCCCGTTCCCAATGGCCGCGGATGATGTCCCCCACGATCGGCTCCGCCGGCCCGCCGTTGAGCGCCGGCGCGATGATGTCGAGCATGGAAACGCCCGTCGTCGGCCGCAGGGTGTAGAGCGGGGCCTGACTCTCGGCCCGATCGGCGAGGTACGCCTCCATCGCCTCCTCGGGGAGCGTCACCTCCAGGACGACCTGGTAGTGGTGGGGATGGAACTCCGGCGAGTTGAACATGAAAAACGGCAGGTGGGAGAGATAGACCGGGCCTTCGCCCAGGATGACCTGGCCGTGCCCGTCGGTGGTGGCGCCCTCGGTGAACCACTCCTCGGGCGGTCCCGCCTGCGCGGCCCACACCGGCGCGACGAGCGATCGGCCCGCGGCCACCAGCGCCAGCGAGGCCCCGGCCAACGCGGCGCTCTGCAGCGCCGTGCGGCGGGAGAGAAGCGGCGTGGGCGTGGCGGATGAACGGTGCGACAGTCGTCCGAGATGACGTGTGTCCATGATGGTCTCCATGGTGGGTCGGGTGAACGCTCGTCCGGTCGGGTGCGCAAAAGCGCGCGGCATCACTCTACGCTCACCTGGAGGGAAACGCATCCGTAATGTTACGGAGTTTTCTGGTCGGGTCAGGACTCGAAGCGTGACTCGCGGCCGGCCGCGGATACGGTTCGCTGCCTACGCTGTGGGCGTCGCGACCGCCGGCAGAAAGTCGAACCGCACCGACGACGGCCGCCCATCCGATCCGGTATCGTTCGCCACGGGCACCGCCGTCTGCACCCACCCCTCCGCGCCATCCGGCAGCGCGATCCGATACCAGACCCGATACGCCTCGGCGCTCGTTCCTGTCGTGTCCTCGGCACCCGCGTCCACGGCGAGGAGTGGGTAGCGGTCCCCCACACGCAGCGCGACGTCCCCGACCAGTTCGGCGCCCGCGGCATCCCCCGGTGCCGTCCAGAGCGACGTACCCGGCGGAACACCCTCGGACACCACCACCTCCGCTCCAGCCGGAACCCCCTCCGCCCAGGCGCGGCGATTGATGACGTGCGTCGGGTTGCGCCACCCCATCGCCGAAGGATGCTCCGGCGCGTCGATCGGCCAGTACCCCGGCCCTGGCGGGCAGTCGAATCCGCACCCGACCCCGTAGCGCGGCGCGTTCCCGTTCACCTCAGGAGTAGTGAAGAACGTCCGTATCTCGAAATGGAGGTGGCTGGGAGCCAGACCATCGGTACGGGCGAGCACGGTGCCGAGGGGTTGACCCCGTTCCACCGCTTGGCCCGTCTCCACCGCCAGCGCGTAATCGAGATGACCGTACATCGAATAGAGCCCATCCGGCTGCGCCACGATCACCACCCGTCCCGGATACTCCGACCCGGCGAAGACCACCTCGCCACCGGCAGCGGCGTAGACGCCCGCGCCAGCAGTATCCCCCTCCGCCGTGTACCAGTCTTCGCCAGCGTGCCACCACCCGGGGTTGTACCAGGTGTTCTCCGTGGCATATCCGTGTCGCACCAGGAACCCATCCCCCAGCACGCGCCCAGGCAGACCAACCGGATAGGTAAACTCTGGCGTTGCCGTTTGCGCCTCCGCGTCCGGGAGGCAGGATGTCAGTGCGGTCGCCAGCGTGGCTCCGACGAGACCGCGGCGGGTCAGGGGGTGGGACATGAACGGGCATCCTCCGGTCTTGGCCGCAGACCAGGACGGCACGAGAGTGCTCGCCCAGCGCAGGGCGTCATCCACCAAGGATAACGACCGGGGAAGGCGTCGCGGGTTGTGGGAGAATCACGCCATCGTCAAACCGGCGGTTCACAGGCCACGACTGGCACGGAGAAAACACATGACGCCCGAGGAAAAACTGCAAGAGCTGGGAATCACCCTGCCGGAAGCCAAGTCCTTTCACCCGGCCATGGCCATGGGGGTCATCAGCGGCAACCTCCTCTACCTCTCCGGCGCCACACCGCCACCCCAGGACGGCATCCCCTGGGACGGCCGCGTCGGCGAAACTTACACCGTCGAGCAGGGCCGCGAGGCCGCGCGCCTCTGCGCCATCCAGCAATTGGCCCAGGCCAAATCCGTACTCGGCGACCTGAGCCGCGTTACCCGCGTCGTCAAAGTCCTCGGCATGGTCAACTGCGCCCCCGGCTTCCGCGACACCCCCCAAGTCATGCACGGCTTCTCCGAGCTGCTGCACGAAGTCTTCGGCGAGCGCGGCGTGCATGCCCGCTCGGCAGTCGGCCTGCAAGCCCTCCCCTCCAACGTGCCGATCGAGGTCGAAACCATCTTTGAGATCGCCTGATCCGCCTTCGGCGGCGCGCCCAAAGCGGGTCATGCTGAGCTTGTCGAAGCATCTCGTTCTCCGCGAACGTTCGCGTCTTGAGCCGAGATGCTTCGTTCCTCAGCATGACACGGTTTCACCTCAGCGGGGCAGGTAGCGCTTCGGACAGGAAGCCACCACCGTGTAGGCGGGGTTGACCATCTGGGCGACGGACAGTCCGCCCACCTGGGTCAGGAGTTGATACGCGTCGAGCGGGTCGAAGCCGTGCTCGGCCGCCAGCCATCCCACCAACTCGTGGCAGGCGATGCGGGCCGCGTCCTCCATTGGCCGCCCGCTGCCGATGGTCATGATCGCCGCCTCGGACTCGATCCGCGGCCAGGCGATCGGGCTACCCTTGATCAGCCCGAAGCGAAAGGTCCCGACCGCCGCGATCTCCAGCGCCGGGCCACCCAACTCCCCCTGCCCCTGCGCGGCGTGGGCGTCGCCGACGAAGAACAGCGCCCCCGGAACCCGCACCGGCAGGTGGAGAGCGCGGCCGACGCTGGCCTCCGGAACATCCATGTTGCCGCCGTGTGGGCCGGGCGTGTCAGTGGCGACGGCGCCCCGCGCCGGGGCGGTCCCAATGGTGCCGAAAAACGGTGCCCAGGGGATCTCCCACCGGTCGCGCCAGGCGAATCCGCGTGGGGTGCGCCGGTAAACCCAGACCCGCTCGGGAAGCTGGGGTCCGAGGGCCGGCGCCTCGTGGGAGGCGGTCAACCCACCGCAGAACGGCAGTAGACAGGAGACCGCCCAATCCCGCGTCGGCTCGATCGCGTCGATGTGCACCACCAACGTGTCGCCCGGTTCGGCCCCCTCGATCCAGATCGATCCGGTTACCGGGTTGAGCGGTGCATCCCCGAGCACCTCGCTGGGACGCTGATCTTCGCGCGTGAGCCGCCCGCCGAAGCAATCGACCGTCTCGATGGCAACCGCCTCCCCCAGCCGCACCGAGGCGATTGGCGCGGCGTCGGGGCTGAAGGCGTGCGCGTATGGCCCGGGCTGGCGGAGCAGGCGCGGGGGGCCGGTTTCGGCGGGAATCGCTTCGCGGTGATGGCCGTTCTCCGCTGGGCGGCGGTCACCGAGCGGTGCGGAGGTGCGGTGCCCGTTCATCGCTGGGCGCCGGGCGAGGGCAGCGGAGCGAGCGGCGTGCCAGCCGGCGGGCGATGCCCAGGGACTGCCGCCGGGGGGCGGCGCGGGGGAGTAGGGAGCGGTCATCGGGAGCCTCCTTGGCGTCGCGTGCCGAAGCGCGGCGTCGGAGCAATTGCGTTCGTGCGGTGTCGCCAGGATTGGCCGAATTGGGGTATTGCCGCGATCGACGCCCGCGGCGCCGATTCCAGGTAGCGAGTCACGAACAATCGGGTCGGCGCGCCAAACCGGGCGACGAGTCGAGAGAGTCGGGATGGCTTGGCCGGCACGGCGGCGAGCACGTCGCGACAGGCCAGTGCCTCATCGATCCCGCGTTGCACAATCCTGGTGTCTCGGCTGGGCTCAAACACAACCGCCTCCAACGAGTCATCGATGCCCGGAACGTGCTGTGGGGCAAGCCGCGTTCAGCATGCGACCCCCGGTGTCCGATAACATCCGTACCTTGTACGGATTTATTCGGCACTCATGAACCCCGGCAGGGATCTGCTCGAACAGGTGCATCGCGGCCCCTCCCGGCGTCTGAGGGTGGGTCGAGCATGGCTTGAGTTGATACTGAGCCGTTGCCCTCGTGAGCACTACGCGCGATGCCCACGCGTTACCCACGCAATCACCGTTCACCCAGCCAACATCCTGATGACACTTGGGGCTCAAGGAGCACGCGGGCTCGATTCTCGTCGTTACGCGACCCCTTCCACGGCGACCAGGAAATCTGTTCGCGCGTGTCGTTGTCGGATCGGCCGCAGCGCTTGATACGCCTCCGACTCGTCCCAGGCCTTGGCTTGGTCGACGCTGGGGAAGCCAAGGATCACGGTTCGCTCCGCCGGCCACTGCCCCTCGATGACCTCCAGTGCCCCGCCCCGGACGATGAACCGTCCGCCGTGCGGCCCCAGCGTGGCCGGTACCCCGCGTGCATACTCGGCGTATGCCTCGGGCTCGATAGCGGCGATACCGGCGATCGCGCAAGCTGCCATGACCCTCTCTTTTTCCGATCCTGTCTCCGTGACCCGACCCTACTCTGCGCCCTTGTCGGGTTCCTCACCACGAGCATCACCCACGCATCGACACACGCCTCCATCGATTGCATGGGCAGCATGGCGTCTCTGGAATCGACGGCATCCAGCCGATCCAGACGAGCGACGTGAAGCGACAGCCCCACCAGCGCAGTCAGGCTGCTCACCCTGACCGGTCCGGGTAACACAGGCAAGACCCGCTTGACCGTCGCCGTGGCCGAACAGATGACGCGGGATATCTCCGAAGTCGCGACGGTCGTTTCGCTTGCCCCGCTGCACGATGTGGCCTTCGTGGCTTCGGCGGACGCCGAGTTACTCGGCGTCCGCTAACGGGCTGAACAGATCCTGGATGACGCCCTCGTGCTGCACCTGGCCGACAAGCACATCCTCCTGGTGCTCGACAACATCGACATTCCGGAGAGCCTGGAGCAACGCACCGGGCTCATCCCGGAGTACGACAACCTCCAGCCCACGCTGGTGTGGTTCGACACCCGCGACGAGGTCGAGGAGTTGCAGCGGCTGACCGCGACGTTGGCTGGAGAATGGCTCGCCCGGGGACTGCTCCGTGACGGCTTGGAGCGCATCGAACGCGTCCTGGGGCCCACCCGCGGCACGGCATCGGCCCGCGTCCAACTTCTGAATGCCGCAGGGGCGATGGCGCTCTACCAGGGAACCACGGCCGCGCCGCGCCCTACTTCGCGGAGAGCCTGACCGTCGCCCGGATGGTCGCCGACCCGTTTCTGGTCGGCCAGAGCCTCGCCTTCTTGGGCTGGCTCTCCAACCGCTCCGGCGGCTACCGGCGCGCCGATGAGCAGCCTGAGGAAGCTCGACATCTGCTGCACGGCATTCCGGACCCGGTGCGCGCCACGCTTGCGCTCAACGTCTCGGGGGACACTGCCAAGGCGCAAGAGCACTTTGATCGAGCGCGGCAGTACTACCAGCAGACTATTGGCCTCCAGGCAGGCCGCTACAGCTGGATCCTGTGTGACGCGCAATCCGGGTTCGCCGGGGCCTACTACTGCCTGGGCAATATTCGCCAGGCCGCCGTACTGTACGCGGAAAATCTGCGCGGCGCCTTTCCTCAGGACATCACCGTTCAGCTCGTCAGTGCCCTGATCGGTCTCGCCGCCCGTCGCCGCGGCAACGGGACACCCCGTGGCTGGAACCCGGTTGCTCGGGGCCGCGGAAGGTCTCGCCGCCTCCGTTGATGCCCGACTATTTCCGAGAGATTTCCCCGTGCGCCAGCGGACGCTCTCCGCGCTCACGAACGCCCTTGGGAAACCAGCACTCAGAAGAGCTGGGTGCAGGCCGGAGTCTGGCAACGGAACAGGCCGGTGCCACAGCCCAGACCCTCATCGCCGGGATGGACGAACTGGCGCCCGACAGCCCTCATACCGTGCCCATGTCACGGGAGAAGAAGGCGCCGGCAGCCGTGTCCGAACCTCAGGTCGCGGTCCAATGCTGCTGCATGCAGCAGCAGTCTCAGAGACGACGGAGTTTTTGCAAACTGTGGCAATCCGCCGCAATATCCCCGCGCTGCACCCCAAACGTCCACGTCACCTCGCCGACGTAGATATCCCCCCGCGAATCGGCCGTGATGCAGTGCGGCGCCACGAACGCGCCCGGCGCGCAGCGGTCGGCGCTGCACCAACGGGTCAGCACGTTGCCGGCGAGGTCGAGCACATACACCCCTCCCGGCAGATCGTATTGCCGAGTCATGCCCCCCAGATCGGCCTCGCCACCCCGCCACCAGAGCGATGAGACGTACATTAATCCACGCCGGTCGACGTAGATGGCGGTCGGCCGCTGCACGTGATCCCAGGTCTCAAGCAGCTCCCCGTCGAGGGAAAAGATCTGGATGCGGTCGTTCTCTCGGTCGGCCACGAACACGCGATCGTCAGCGATCCAGATGCCGTGCGGCACCACGAACTGGCCGGGACCGCGCCCCGGCTCCCCCCACGACGCGAGCAGTTCGCCCTCCGCCGTAAAGCGATGGATGCGGGCGTTGCCATAGCCGTCGGCTACATAGATGTCGCCGTTCGGCGCGATGGCGGCATTGGTCGGCCGGTTGAACGGCGGCCCCACACGCATAATGCTGGCCGACGACCTCCCATCGTACCCGGTGTCGGAGGCGAACCCCGGCGTGCCCAGGGTCATCAGCAACGTGCCGTCGGGCGCGAACTTGCGCACCGTGTGATCCCCGTCGTCCACGGTGTAGACGAAATCCTGGGCGTCGATGGTCAACCCGTGCGCGCGCTCGGTGAAGATGTCCTCCCCGAACGAACGCAGAAACGTCCCGTCAGACTCGTACACCAGACAGCGCGCATCGCGCCGCGTGAGCACGAAGACCCGGTCTCGGGAATCGACCGCGATCCCGGCCACGTCCCCGTGCCGATACTCCGGCGGAAGCCGCTCCCAGCCGGGAACGACGCGGAACGCCGGCGCTGTGCTCTGCTCGTGTGTGGCGTGGACCACGGATGCCCCTCCGTATTGTGCGGGTGACGCTCGGAGCCGTCTCGCGCCAAGCTTCGCACATCAGGGCGGGTAGTCCATGGACTTCACGCCGCGGATGTCTGGCGAGCCTTCCAGCGTGCCGCGCGGGCCCACGCGATTCGACCGGCTCCCCGCCGCCAAGTGGACGGGCGACGCCCCCATGTGTATAAGATCGTCACGTCACAAACCGTCCCGGGTCGCGAGGGCGCCATGGTCGCCGACGCATGGTGGGTTTACAACCGCATTCGCTATTGGTATGACGCCAATCCGGCCGCCCTGCCGTTCCTGGTAGGCATCGTGGGTGGATTCGTCGTCGCCTTCGCCCTGATCTGGCTCGTTTTTCACCGCGGCGTCGCCGAAGAGCGCCTCCACCTCTGGATTACCGGCTGTGCCGCCAGCGGCCTGATCGCTGGCGCCCTGATTTATCAGGTCTTGCTCCCCCTGGGCGCGTGCTGGGCCTGGTTCGGCTGTTGAGCGCCCGTTCGCTCCTGGTCTGGCGAGTCCCGAGCTGCCGAACGAGGAGCGCGGATCGAGTCGCGGCTCCTCGGCGCCCGCCCTCAGTCCCCCTCGCCAAACAGTCGCGCCCGCGGGGCGGAACCAAGCCACCGCGGGGCGCGTCATGAACTATGAACCGTGGTTCTCCTCGGGAAGGGGAGCGCGTTCGCTTCACGCAACGGATCATCGCGCCGCATCGCCGCCGAGCTCACGCTGACGGCGACAGCGTGATGGAACGGATCGAACCGGGACGATGCGGGCAGCCGCCGACATCGCCGCCCGCCGGCCCGGTCGCGTACAGTTCGATCCACACCCGGTGTTTGGCCACGCCCGTGCCCACGCCGGCCGGAGGGAATCGACCATGCCGAGCCGACTGATGGCGACGCTTTTTGCGCTTTGGTTGACCATGACCGGTGTCGTCGTGGCGGTCGCCGCGCCGACGCCATCGCCGAGCGCCGACCCCGTGGCGGCAGCGCGATTTCAGGACGAGGCGCCCGTCGAGGACGAGTTCTCCTCCTTCACCATGCCGGGCCTCACCCCGGACAACCTCACCGCCAGCGTCCTCGGCGATATCGACGCCTTCTGGGCCGGCGAGCTCGCCAATCTCGGCTACGACTACTACGCCGCCGGCATGGTCCCCGTCTCCGAAATCGTCACCTCCAGTTGCGGTCAGTTCGGCCCCTACGACAACCCGGCCGCCTACTGCCCCCTCGATGAGTCGGTCTACTACTCCCTGCTCCTCGGCGCCGATATCCAGGCCACCGTCGGCGATTTCGCCTGGATCACGGTCCTGGCCCACGAGTGGGGCCACCACGTCCAGACCGTACTCGGCATCACCCCCGAACTGACCATCGACCGCGAGTTGCAAGCCGACTGCTTCTCCGGAGCCTACGCCCAGCGCGCCCTGCAACAGGGATTCCTCCAGGAAGGCGACGTCACCGAAGCCGTGGTGATGACCATCCTCAGCGGCGACCCCATCGAAATGGACGAAATGACCGACGGCGCCCACGGCTCCAGCGACTATCGTCTCACCGCCTTCATGGAGGGCTACTTCAACGGTGCCGGAACCTGCCTGGCCTACTGACGGGGTGATTGGGTGTTGGGATGTTAGGGTGTCAGGGGAGACGATGAATCGCACTCGGCAGGCGTCGGCCGTTCCTTCCTATCACCCCGTCACCCTATGACCCCATCACCCTCGTTCATCGAACAGGACGGCGTCGTCGCCGTCGTCCGCCTCGACGATCTTTCCAAAGCCGTTCCCCTCACCGAGGCCCTTGTCGCCGGCGGCGTGCGCGCCGTCGAGTTCACCTTCACCAACCCCGCCGCCGCCGCGGCCATCACCGCCGCCCGCGACGCCCTCGGCGATCGGACGCTCATCGGGGCCGGCAGCGTCCTCGACGCCGAAACCGCCCGCGTGGCCATCCTCGCCGGGGCCGCCTTCGTCGTCACCCCCACCGTCTCTTTACCGGTGATCGAAATCTGCAACCGCTATGGCGTGGCCACCGTCATCGGCGCCCTCACCCCCACCGAGATTCTCACCGCCTGGCAAGCCGGCGCCACCTACGTGAAAGTCTTCCCCGCCAGCCAGGGCGGCCCCCGCTACCTGCGCGACATCCGCGGCCCCCTCCCCCAGATAAAACTCATCCCCACCGGCGGTGTCGACGCCGCCAACGCCGGCGACTTCATCCGCGCCGGCGCCGTCGCCGTCGCCCTCGGCAGCAACCTCGTCGATGTTCGCTCCGTCGCCAGCGAAGACTGGCCCACCATCACCACCCGCGCCCGGGCGGTGGTCGATGCGGTCACGCAGGCGCGAGGCGGGTGACAGGGTGACAGGAGAAATGGGTCTCGTCCTTCCTGTCACCCTGTCACCCGAACACCCTGACACCCAACGCCGAAACGAATCTGGCTCATCGCGCGTCAACATCAGTGAACGGCCCAGGTCCCTAACTGCGCCGTTCGAGGCGCCTGCCTCATACCCACTCTTCCCGCACGTGCCCGGCCCCGGTGGCCGGGTTCGTGTGTTGGTCGAGGGTGTCGGGTGTCGGGTGTCAGGGAACGGAATGTCATCTCTGCAACGAGTCCGCGCTCTGGATTCCTCTCACCCGACGCCTGAAACCTGACACCTGAAACCCGTCACCCGAACACCCTCCGAACCCGCTGCCAGTGACTCAACCGCTCCCCATGCACCGAAAGCCAGTAGGGATCGTCCTTCTGGATCGCCTCCTGGCGTACCACCGAACCAAACTGGAAAATCTTCGGGGTGAGACCGGCCTCGCGCAGGATGTTCAGAACCTTGCCGATGTCGTTGCCGGGATTGCGCCGCGTGCCGTGGAACTCCAGGATCACCTGCCGCACCAGCGAAAGCCGCGGCGCGGCCTCCTCCAGCACCGCCGTCTCCATCCCCTCGATGTCGAGTTTCAGCAGATCGACCGGCTCGGTCAACAGCGACGAGAGCGTCACCGCCGGCACCCGCACCACCTTCGTCCCATCTCCCTCGTGCCACGGTTGCTGGATGGCCGAATCGCCCCAGGCCCCGGGCGTCTCATCGCTGGCGCTGGCATAGAAGGTGATCTCGCCCGCTTCCGGCGCCAGGGCCGCCTGGAGCACGTGGACATCGTCGAGCGCGTTGTGAGAGACATTCTTCTGCAACAGCGCGAACGTGATCGCGTTCGCCTCCAGTGCCAGGACGCGCGCCCTTGGGTATTCGTGCTTGAAATAGGCGGTGGCCACACCAACGTGAGCGCCAGCATCGATGATGTACGGGACGCGCTGCCGCGTTTCAAATCGATATTCGTGGCTCCCGAACACATCCTGGCAGATGCGCTCGAACTCCTCCCGGTTGCGGCAGAAGAAGCGATACCCCCCACAAGCAACGACCGTTTGCGATTCGGCGGAGACATTCATGCCCGATGCACTCGGAGAATCCCAGCCCCGTTCACGGGGCTTCCCGTGAGAGGCAGCGTGGTCTTTTAGGGCCACGCGGAGCCGACGCGGCGGCCGAGTCTGGCAACCAGGTTGGCACACCGGACAACGCTGCCCCCTCGCCTGGTCCTGAAGGACCAGGCTGACTCGAACGAAAGCACCCTGAAGGGCGCTGAGTTGGCACCAAAGTCACCATATCGGCGGAAGGGTAGCAGCGAGCCGTGCGCTCGTCGCACCTTGCCCTCGCGCCCCGGCTCGGGCATTGTTGGCACAGCGCCGGCACTGCCCGGCAGAACACGTGCGGACGTTGGAGCTGCCGATGACCGAATCACCGCCGGGGAGACTCCCCGGGCACATGCAACTGACCGACTTCGACATCTCCCTCGAACCGGGAGATATCCGCCACCCCCTCCGTCCCGTCGTGCAGGGTCTGCGCCTGCGCATCTCCCACCGCGGCCTGCACATCCTCGTCCAGGGTCTCGTCGACGAAGCCGACCGCCGCGCCCCCGTCGGACTGACCTTGAACGACGTGCGCGTTGGACCCCACGGCATCGACCTCTACCTGAAAGTCTCCAAGAGCATCTTCAACAGCGACCTCTCCACCCGCCTCGCCCTCTCCGCCCCCGGCGGCGAGGAACTGCGCGTCGCCCTCACCGACTCCGATCTGCCCGCCTGGATCCCCCTCGACATGTTCCTCGAGGAAGCCGCCCGGCGCGGCGGTGGCGCCGTCCGTCGCGACCCTGAATATCGGAACGCGCTCCTTCTGGACCCCGCCGCCCTGCTCACCCGCTTCGGCGTCCCGGGCCGCTTCGCCCCCGGCCGCTGGGACGTGACCACCAGTAACGACGGTCTGGAGCTGGCCTTCCGCGAGAGCCCCCGCGGCGTATGACTGACCCCGGCGCGCTGCGCCGCTCGCACTTTTACGGCTGGACCATCATCTGGACCCTCGCCGTCACTGAGACGGTCTCCTGGGGCATCCTCTATTACGCCTTCGCCGTCTTCCTCGTCCCCATGCAGACCGAGCTCGGCTGGTCCACCCCGCAGATCACCGGCGCCTATTCCCTTGCCCTCGTCGTCACCATGTTCCTCTCGCCGCCCCTCGGCCACTGGCTCGACCGCGCCGGCCCCCGTCTCCCGATGACCCTCGGCTCCAGCCTCGGCACCGTTCTCGTCGTCGCCTGGGCGCGGGTCGAAACCTTGCCTGCCTTCTATTTGATCTGGGCCGGTCTCGGCGTTGCCCTCGCCCTCACCCTCTACGAGCCCGCCTTTGCCGTCGCCTCCACCTGGTTCGTGCGCGGCCGCGCCCGCGCCATGCTCATCCTCACCACCCTGGCCGGTCTCGCCAGCACCATCTTCCTCCCCTTGGCTGGCTGGCTCACCGAACGCCTCGGCTGGCGCGACGCCCTGCTCGTCCTCGCCGCCGTCCTCGGCATCGTGACCATCCCCGCCCACGCGCTCGTCCTGCGCCGCCGCCCCGAAGATCTCGGTCTCCTCCCCGACGGCGCCGCCGCCCAACCCGGCCACCCGCCTCAGCCCCCGGCAGGCGTCCCCCTCAGCCGCGCCCTGCGCGACCCCGCCTACTGGTGGCTGACCGTCGCCTTCTTCCTGGGCATGACCGCCGCCGTCGCCATCGGCATCTATCTCATCCCCATCCTGCTGGAGCGCGGCGAATCGTTGGCCCGCGCCACGTTCATCACCGGTCTCATCGGCGCCGCCCAGGTCGGCGGCCGCGTCCTCGTCACCGCCCTCGACCGCCGCGCCCCGGAATCCGCTGTCGGTGTCGCCGTCTGCGCCCTCCAAGCCATCGCCCTGGTGGTGATTCTCCTCACTGCCGGCATGGCCGCCCTCCTCCTCGCCGTCGCCCTCCTCGGCGCCGGGAGGGGAGGGGTGACATTGATGCGCGCCACCCTCGTCGCCGACCGCTACGGCCGCGCCCACTTCGCCGCCATCAGCGGCATCCCCGCTGCCGCCCAGATGGCCGCCCGCGCCCTCGCCCCCGTCGGCGCCGGCCTCCTCGTCGCCTGGCTCGACGGTTACACCCCGATGCTGGCCGTGCTGGCGGCGATCGCTCTGGCCTCCACCTTGGCCATGGGAATGTTCGCCGCAAGCGCGCGCCCGTTGCGGCTCACCGCATAGGAACCGGCAACCATCCGCGCAGCAGGACCAACAAAATACTGTCGGACCGTGCTGGCGGCACGACTCTGGCGAGGGGTTTGGTGAAGCGTTGCGGGAGTTCGGTCCAGAATTACCAGAATTAGAGGAGAGGAAGGGTCGCATGTGTCGGGTTCTTACCGTATGTGCCGTCGTGCTAGCTCTGACGGCAGGCAATGGATTCTCCGTTGCTGCCCAGGACGCTACCCCGGCAGCCACGACGTGCGTCGCCCCGGAGTTACCACCAGGCACCCCAACTCCGATGGAGGAGATGGTCCCAGAAGCCACCCCGGCCGCCGACATGGCCGGCATGGAGATGGCCAGCCCGGAGGCCGAGGCAATTGCCGAGACGGCCGAGCAGGCAACACCCGACAGCGCTGCCCTCGAAGGAACGCCCGCCGACGACGCAGCGGAGCGGGTCATCGCCGCCGCCGAAAACCTCATCGCCTGCCTGAGCACCGGCAACTACCTCGGCTTCGCCGCTCTCAGCACCCCGAACTACCTGCTAACTTCGTTCGGCACCAGCAACCCCTACGACATCCCCCTCTTCATGGAAGGGTTCCCACCAATCGAAGCCCGCGCCATCGGAGATCCCCAGAGCCACGCCGACGGCCGCCTCAGCGCCGATGTCACCACCGTCCTCGGCGGCCTCCAGGTCGACCGCTTCCGTGCCTATTTCATCGACGAGAACGGCACGCTCCTTCTCGACGAAGAAGTCTCCTTGCCAATCGACAACGCCGACGTCGAGATCGAAGCGGTCATGCTCGACTTCGCCTTCAACCTGAGCCAGGACACCTTCCCCGCCGGCACCCTCGTCGCCTTCACCCTCCCCAACGAAGGCCAGTACCCGCACGAGTTCGCCGTCGTCCGCCTCCCCGAAGGCATCACCGTCGAGCAAGTCCTCTCCGATCCCTCCCTCGAAGACCAGATCCAGTTCCTCGGCGGCATCTTCGCCGAACCGGGCGAGACCGCCTATCTCGGTCTGGAAAACCTGGAACCTGGGACCTACACCGCCGTCTGCTTCGTCGACATCCCCGACGGCATCCCCCACGTCATGCGCGGCATGGTCGCCGAGTTCACGGTGGAGTAGCGGCCCGAAGCTCAATCCACCCGCAACTCCGCGATAGCCCGACACGGACACGGAGCCGAGCAACTCACCGGAACCCTTCGATGGGAGTGGGTCACGAATCGGCGGACCGAGCTTCCTCGTCGACGATGGCGACGAGGGTCGCCACCGCGTCGCCAAGGCACGAGGCCGCGGTGGAGAAGTGAGGGCGTGCCCCATGGGCGGCGAGCTTCGGCCCCCAATCTTCGCGTTGCTCGTTCAGGTTCTGCTGCGCGAAACGGGCTCGCCAGCCCCCCGTCTGTTCGTCGAATGAGGCGCGGACCTCGAAGATGCGATGTAGCGCGGGGTCGTCTGTGGGATGACTGACCCCGAGGAGGATGTGCCGGTCGGGAGTTCTCCACACTGGCGGGCGCACGATGCGCCCGCTGCCGTCGTCCGGCGGTGGCGAGGTCATGACGCCTTGGCCCCCGAGAGACTGATCGAAGCATCCACCACGGCCACGACGAACTCGATCGCCGCGGCGAAGCAGGCCGCCGGGTCGGCCGCGGGCGCGATGCCATGCCGCAGCGGGGTACGATTCTCGACGATGACGCCGTGCCAGGCTCCGCCGTCGCGGTAGGCGCGGACGGCAAAGGTCCGGTTTCCGTAGCCAACGCTCATGTCCCGCTTGGAATGATCGTACGCGTCCAACAAGTTGCTCCTTCGTCCTTTAATGGAGACGAGCACTAAGCACGCTCTTCGGCCGAATCGGTGGCGCGCCCAGTCATGTCCCGGCTGCGTTGCAGGCTGGCGGCTTCCCACACTCGGTCGTCCGCGCTCATGCTCGCGATGCGCGCATCTTCGTGTTCCATCGGGTAGTCCCGGTGGGCTCCGGGTTCGGCTCCGTGGAGAGCCTGGATCCTGGCCGGTTCACTCTTGCGATAGCGCAACAGCAGGACCGCGGCCCCGACAAGCGCGACGACGACGGCGACGACCATCTGGTTCGACATGATGATGCTCCATTCGTACGACGAGTCAACAGCGGCGGCTGTCAGAACGCTTCATCGACCCGGTGGCCGACGTCATCACGACCGCACATGCGGCCGCGAAACCCGTTGCGCCGGGTCTTTCCGGGCCATGTTCCTCCTGGCCGTGACGACCTCCGCTGGCCGAGAGTGCGGGTCGTTCATGATGTGATCAGGTCGCGCTTGGGCCGGTTGTGGACGCCGCCGCGATGCCGCGTGTCGAGAAACGTCGTTATGGCGGTCTCGGGAATCCGGCAGTCGGCGCGGTTGTCGCAGGCGATTCCGACCAGGGATCCCGACCGCAGCCAGCGCCGCACGGTCAGCGGGGTCACCTTGAAGCGCGCTGCCACTTGTTGGACCGAGAGTTCTGTCATGGAGGACCTCATAGCCGCCCGCGGGCGGTGTCAGCGTCGGTCGGAGGGCTGGTTCACTCGCGGGTTGGGGTCATGTCTGGGGCGGACAAGGGATCGCCGTCGAGCGGAACCATACTGGCGCCGGTGTCCGCGTCGAGGAACGTCTTCCACGGTCCTTTCCACCCCCCATCCAAACGGACGTTCCGCTCCAGGATCTGCTCTCCGTTCCCGTCCCGATAGCCCACCCGGTAGAGCACGTCCATCGAAGCGCCAGGCCCAAAATCCTGCGGCAGAACCTGGGCAAAGAGCGTCATCTCCTTATGCGCCGACAGCGAACGGTGGGATTCCGAGCTGCGGACGACGCCGCCCGGGAATGTCGCGGACAGACGTAATTCCCGGGCCACCGCGGGTCCTTCGTTCACGACAAACACCCCGATCAATCCCGAACCGGAGCCCTGGTTGGTGGGCAAATCCTCGCCGACGCCGCTGCCCGGCCGCATCACGAGGTTGGCCGTTTGCGCGTCACCGCCTGTTCCCCGAACCGCCTCCGACGCCCGCGCGACCCGAGGAGCAGGGTTCCCCGTGACGTCGCCTTCGTTAACGACGCTGGCCATAACTGGCGTCCTGGTAGCTCCCGCCTGCGCCATGCTGAGACACTCGGCCGCGGAGGCCGTGGCCGACCTCGCTTTCCACCAGCCAAGACCCCCGAGCACGGCTCCGACCAACCCTGAAACTACAGCGACCGCGTCGAGAAGGTCCATCGTTTGCTCCATACATGGCAGGACGCCTCGTCGCGTCCTCGGCCAGGTCTACACCTCGAGGCTTCTCTTCGGAGCCGGCTTCGCAACCGGGCACTGTGGTCTTGAACTCCGGTCGTCGCCGTTGAACCGGCTGGTTGCCTGCTATCGCCGCTCCGCCAGGAGGGCGTCGAAGTCCGTCCGCGCGACCTCGATGAGGCGGCGCAAGAGACCCGCCGCCACGAAGGCGCCGGGATGCGCGGTATCCCCGACGTAGCGGCTCTTGCCGATGAAGAAGAGTGGAATTTTCCCTTGCGGTATGAAGGCCGTGAGCGAACCGTTGTATTCCGCGATCATGGCTTCCGGCGCAGCCTCATGGCGTCGGAGAGACGCGGTCTCCTGGGACAACCGGTCGATCGTATCCCGCGCTTGGGCGGGCGTCATCAGCGGAGATTGGTGCATGGGAGCCTCCAGGATTTCTCGATTGCGTGCAACGTGCCCGCATGTGGCCACCGGTCCCGCTGGGTTCCCCGGCGCATCGCGTTCAACCGGCAGATCGTCCGAACGGTGCCGCGGGTACGGATGCGCCAGTGCGGCTGCCGGCGGCGCTGCCGGTGGAAGAGGGAGACGCCTTCAAGGTTCGCAGCTGCCGCCCGAATCCCATCTCGTTCGCGTTGGTGTTCGCCTTGCCCACCGCCTTGACCATCGTGGGCATCGTCGCCGCGAGCACGTGTCTGCTCAGCGCCTCGGTGGCGCCGGCCAAAACGCCCGCATCGCGGAGGATGGCTTCGGCGTAGTCGCCGTACACGAACGCGAAATCGGCGGCCATCGCCTGCCGCGCCGCCGCGTTCTTGCCCAGCTTGGCGTAGAACGCCGGCGTCGGCTCCGGCACGGGCTTGACTGACCACGCGTACATGGCCTTGAACACCCACGGATCCTCGTCGGCGGCATCGGCCATCAGCGGCAGCCCGGCCGCAACGATCTTCACGACCATGTCCCTGGGCGCCCCGACCATCGTCGCCACCAGCGTGAGGGTCGTGTCGACGGCCGGATCTGTCATCACCTGACGTAGCAACGGGTGCGTCGTCGTCACCATCGGCAGTCTCCTCGCGCTATATGGCTGTAGATTCCAAATATTTGGACTCATATGGCAGTATACTCGCATGTCGCCCTCGGCGTCCACGAACGTGGCGTTCTGGCGAATCGCGACCGCTCCCGACACGCCATGGCAACGCTCGGACTTGGGGCGCCTGGCGGATCAGGGACGTGTGGTTCTGAGTTGTCACGCGCAGTGAGAATGGCCCCGAGGCCATCGCCAATAGGCCAGCCTCCACTGGGGCCACGACGCGGCCGCTGCCGGATCGCGTCACCGTCGAGCAGACCCTGTCTGCCCCCGCCCTGGAAGACCAGATCCAGTTCCTCGGCGGCGCCTACGCCGACCCCGGTGAGACCGCCTACCTCGGCCTGGAAAACCTCGACCCCGGCGCCGACACCGCCGCCCGCTTCGTCGCCATCCCCACGTCATGCGCGACCTGATCGCCGAGTTGACGGTGGAGTAATACGGACCCCGGGCGCATGCGCGCCATACCGGTTGCCGCCCGACAGAGCCCCCCTCGCCCATTGCGATGGGCAGTTGGGGGGTGAGGGCCGGCCGCGGCAACCAGGACATCTTCATCCGATTGCGGCAAAACCCCACCGCGCGTGTCCCGCTGCGCTCTGCTCACCCCTTCGCCGAAATTGTGACCGGGGCAAATGCTCGTTCGCACGGCGGCCCCGGCGCGTGCCAATAGGCGGCCAGTTCCCCGTCGCGGTCGATCGCGATCAGACTGGACGAGACGGTCCCATAGTCGCCCCCGGCGCGGCACAGGGGGACCGCGCCATCCGTCGCGGCGCACACGCGCCCCAAGCCGTCGAACAGGGCTGCGATGTCCGGCGCGTCGAGCGGCAGGGTGCCGATCCGGTCCCGGACCTTGCGCACCACCGGCAGCCGATCGTCGTCGAGATCGCCGAAATTGCTGAGAACGTGGACCCCAGGCGCCAGCGCCTGATACGTCTCCGGTCCCGAGGCGACCCAACCCTCGCCTGGATTCGCGCACAGGAGATTGAACGCGTTGTAGGGGCTTCTGGTCAGTTCATCGCCAACGAACGATCGCGCCGCCGCCGGTGATTCGCGCCGCAGGCATTCCAGGCACAGCAACCCCCGCGAGCGCCGCGCGGCATCGAAATCCGCATCCGGCCGGTTGGTGACCGCGGCCAGCAGCCCCGCCGCGTTGATGCCCAGCCAGGTTCCCCCCGCCACATCATCCCGCCCCGCCCAGATAGCCGGATCTTCCGCCCACCGAAACGGCTCCCGCGTCGGCCGCTGCCGCGCCTCCTCCCGGTTCGCCGCCACGATCAGCGGAAAGCGCGGATTGACCTGAAAGAGGATCGCTATCCAGCACATCGTTTTGCAACCATGGCCCCAGTATGACCCACGAACCCATACCGGCTCCTACTATGACCGGATGCCGATGCCTCTCGCCGCCGGGGGTAGCCGGGTCGCCCCTCTCACCCCGCCCCCTGCATCTGCGCCTTCTTCCGCTCCTTCGCCCGCTCGCCTGCCGACAAATACCGCCTACGGTGCCGAACGCACTATGCCAATCATAAACTTGACGTGGACAGACGGAGACACGGAGCCGAACTCTTCGCCGGTGGACACAAGTGAACGGCTAGAGCAATCCGCTGCCGCGGGACCGGATGATGGCGTCGCGCCGGGACGTGACGCCGAGCTCGGCGAGGATCGTGCTGACGTGCCAGCTTACGGTGCGGGGACTGATGCAGAGCGCCTCCGCTGGTAATGCCAATCCTCCGCCGTGACCTGGCGACTCTGTCGAGCGAGCCGCTGGAATCGGCGCTCGTCGATGGCGCCGGCATCTGGGCCGCGTTCCGCGACATCGCCCTCCCCCTGGCCCGGCCGGGGATGACGCTGGCCGCCATCCTCGCCTTCACCTTTTCCTGGAGCAACGTCGTCTTCGCCGTTGTCCTGGCGGGGCGCGAGTCGCGGACATTGCCGGTGGCGGTCTTCAACGTCCTGACCTTCGAGCAGTTGGCCTGGGGCGCGCTGGTGGCCGCGGCGCTGATCGTCACCTTGCCCGTGCTGACCCTGACCGCGCTTGTGCAGCGACGGATCATCGTCGGCATGACAGCTGGTGGCATCAAGGGCCGACGCGCTCCGCGCGTTCGGCCAGCGCAATGAAGCGGTTTCTCCGCGCGCAGACTCGCGCCCGGCATGAGCCGCGCGCGATCCTGCTGCCGCGCGAGTCCTTGAATCCCCGGCGGCACAAGCTACGCCCGGGGCACGAGCGGTGGGGAGTCGCAGACCGTGGCGAGCAGCGCCATCGCCTCCGCGATCGCCTCGTCGGGCGACAGCGACTGACCGGCCGCTTGCGCCTCGCCAAAGGCAGCGTCTCCAAGCGCGGCGCGTGCCGCGGCCGTGGCGGACCCGTACCGGCCGCGCCATGGAGGACTGACGCGGGCGAGCGGCACTTCGCGGATCTCGTCAGCCGTCGCGAACAACCGCGCCGCGGTCGCTGCCTGGCCACCAGCGACGGCCAGAGTGGCGACATCGGCCAGCCAAGTGGCGAACCCCGCGTTTCCTCCGACCTCGCGCCGATATGGCAGGCTGGTGAGATACCGCTCGGCGGCTCCCGCCAAATCGCCGCGGTCGCAAAAAACGGCGCCCAACGCGTCGAGCGAGTTCGCCGTTGCCCAAGGATCGTCCAGCGCTCGGTTCATGGCGAGCGCCTCTTCCTGGAAAGCCGTCGCTCGCTCAAGTTCACCTCGGGCGTGGGCGACCGCGCCGAGCTTGTGCAGCACATGCGCGACCCAGTCCGCACTCTTCGTCTCGCCAAAGAGGGCGTGCACCTCAGTCAGAAGTTCCTCCGAGCGCTCATACTCGCCTCGGAGGAGGGCCACCTCGCCGAGCCCGTACAGCCCAACTCCCAGGCCCCAGCGATCACCCAGCTCCGAACAGAGAGCGACGGCCTCGTTGTGGAGCGCCGTCGTCCGCTCGGTGTCACCGAAAAACCTGGCCACGATCGCGGCTCCGTTCAGCAGCCGCGCCCGCGCCGCGCTCGGTCCACCGCGGTCCAGCGCCCGATCCAGCCAGTTGCGCCCCTCGAACAGGCGGGAGCGGAACACCCAGAAGAACCAGAGCGACCCGGCGAGGCGGACAAATCGTGCCGGGTCTTCGTCGCGCTCTAACCATACCAGGGCAGCCCGCAAGTTGCCCTCCTCCGCCTCTGCCCGGTCGAGCCAGATCTGTCGGACTGGACCCCCAACCGTGGCCCGCCAGATCTGTTCGCCAAGGTCAAGACACCACGCCGCGTGCTGGTCGCGCGTTTCCTCCTCCTCGCCACTGGCTGCCAACTGGCCCAACCCGAATTCCCGCACCGTCTCCAGCATCCCGAACCGCGGAGATGGCTCGCCCGCCGCGCGGTGTTCGGTTCGCCGGAGCAAGCTTTTGTCCACCAGCGAGGCCACACCCTCGACGATGGCTGTTTCCCCTTCGCCGCAAACCGATTGCGCCGCCTCCAGCGTGAAGCCGCCGACAAAGACCGCCAGGCGCCGGAGGAGAACTTGTTCGTGCGGGCTGAGCAGGTCGTGGCTCCAGGCAATGGCCTCGCGCATCGTGCGCAGCCGCGCGGGCTGGTCGCGTGGTCCGCCGGTCAGCAGCGGCAGCCTGGCGCCCTCAGCGCGCTCGAGCTGGGCCAAGAGCGCGACCGGGGGAAAGACCTTGACCAGTGGCGCCGCCAGTTCGATCGCCAGCGGCAACCCCTCCAGGCGGCGGCAGATCCTGGCCACCGCCGGCGCGTTCTCCTCAGTCAAGGCGAAACCGGGTTGAACCTCCGCCGCCCGCTCGATGAACAAGCGGACCGCCGCCACCCCAGCTAGCCCTTCCAGCGGCGGTCGGGACCGGGGAGTATCCGGTTCGGCCGGCACCGCCAGCGGCTCGACCGCCACCTCATGCTCTCCCCGGAGGTGCAGTCGCTCCCGGCTGGTCGCCAGCACCGACAGGCGCGGGCAGGCAGCCAGGAGCTCGGCCACCAGCGGCGCCGCCGTCGGCAGGTGCTCGAAATTGTCGAGGATGAGCAGCAGGTCGTGAGCCTGCAAGGAGGTGATCAGCGCCGCGATGAGTGATCGGTCGGAGAGTTCCCGCGCCCCCACAACCCGAGCGATCGCCGCGACTACGAGGCCGGTTGCTTGATCCGAACGATCGCGGAGTAGGGCAAGTTCGACGAAGTACGGACCGGCGGCATAGGCCTCGCCCATCTCACCGGCCACCGCTAGCGCCAGTCGCGTCTTGCCCACCCCACCAGGACCGGTCAGCGTCAGCAGGCGCACGTCCTCGCTGCGCACCAGGGCACTGACTGCCGCCACCTCCCGCTCGCGCCCGAAGAGGCGAGTCGGGGGGATCGGCAGCGGCGAGAGCGACGGCTGCGGGGAGGCGGCCGGCGCAGAGGCGGGCTCCGCGTCGATGGGCGCGACGATCTCGGGCCGGGCCGCCGCCGCCAGTTCGACGCGATCGGCGCCGATCAGGGCGAGCGCGTCGGCCAGCAGCCGGACGGTCTCGGGACGAGGGGTCGCGCGGCGCCCGGCTTCCAAGGCGGCGACGCTCCGTGCGCTCAGCCCGGCCCGCTCTGCCAGCGCCTCCTGACTGAGACCGGCAGTCAGGCGATGGCGCCGAAGGAGCCGGCCAAAGCGGGCGACGGTGGGATTAGCCATGATGCCGATTCCTTTGCACTGCGCCGCCGATTTTACCAAAAGACCAATCGGTGCTCCGCTGTGATGGTGTTGTGAGGGTTATGTGAGGGTGGTGTGGCTGGCGCACTGACCCTGACCGGCGCAGATTAATGCGGTGGCCGATGGCATCGTCGGCCAGCGGTGACAGAGACGAGCGACACTGGAGAACGAACCATGGAAGATCGGAGCGAGGAGATGGACGGTCAGGGCCTGGGCCGGCGGGAGTTATTGCGCGCCGCGGCCGGCGGCTTCGCCCTGGCGGCGAGTGGGCTGTTCCTACCGGAGGGGCTGGAGGAGACCGCGGCGCGCGAAGGCGCCCTGGACGGCGAGCTGGGCGGCCGGCGCGGCAAGGACCGGCGCGGCTTGGACGCGCGCCAACGCCGCAATCGCGGCGACAAGAAAGACCGGAAGGTCAAGAAGGGCAAGAAGGACGAGGGCCAGCGCCCCGACGGTCCCCCGCCGCAAGGCCACGGGCCCTTCCGCGCCACGGCGTTGAAAGTTATCAACCTGACCGGGCAGCCGCTGGACTGCACTTTCTTCTACCGGGTCAAGACCGGCCTCGATGACTATGGCCTGCCAGTCGCCAACGGCACGCACACGATCGCCGCCGGTGACTCGTTCCGCTCTGACCCTGACCGCTATCGAGTCGGTGTGCTCTTCCGGCAGCCCAATGTCGCGGGCGACTACTACGCCGACGTGCGCAACGTCTCCTTCTGGTACCCCAGGGGCGGCGTGACCTGGGGCCTCGATCTCAATCCCTCCAGCGGCAAGATAGGCGGCGCCTTCATCAACGAGCAGGACTTCGCCCAGGGCCAGGTGTGGGAGCAGGGTGGGATCGCCCTGGAGCGTTCGGGCGACTCGGAAGACCGCATCGAGTGGAACCTGTTTGTGAGACCCCAGCCCAAGTAGCTCCGCCGGGCGCCTCCAGCGCCACGTTCGCTGCCGCTGGAGGCGGCGCACCATGGACATCACCGACAAGAAAGGGACGACGATGAGTGAGCAACCCAACGTTTCGCGGCGCACGATCCTGAGCGGCGCCGTGGCTGGGTTCGGCCTGGCGGCAAGCGGTCTGTTCCTGCCGCAGACCGGGGAAGAAGCCGCAGCGCGCGAGGGCGCGCTGGGCGGCGCCAAGGGCGGTCGGCACGGCAAAGACCACCGTGGGCGGGACAGGCACAAACGGCGCGACCACGACAAGAAGGGCCACGACAAGAAGAAGGACCGCGGCAACGACCGGCCACCGCAGGGAGCGATCTTCCGCGACGTGGCGCTCTACGTCCATAACATGCGCAACGTCCCAGTTCAGGTCCAGGGCTGGCAGCACCATCCCACCGGGCCGAACCCTGGCGGGAATTGGTACTTCAGAGACAACAGTTGGGACTGGTCAACGATTGAGGCCAAGCCGGTCACTGGTATGGAGCGCTTCAAGGATTTCGTCGGCAGCGAGTGGATGGTTGTAGTGCGTATCGGCACGGATCGCGTTGTCGGCGCCGGCAACGCCATGCTCACGTATCCCGGAGGATGGATCAAATCCGGCGGCTGGGATGCCAAGCACGGCTGGAATCCGCTGGGGGACACGCTCGCCAAGGACGACAAGATGCACATCGACGACTCCATCATGGCCGGTGGCATCCGGCTGCAACGAACGATCGATTCCGCTACACACATTCAGTTCTATGTCTGGCTGACCTAGGAAGCCGGCGTAGCTCACGCTGCCGGCGCAAGTGAGGACTTTCAGCTGGCGACGGACGAGGGAGAGACAGCGATGGACCACAAACAGATCGATCATCCGGCACACGTGCTGGCCACGCCAGCGACACGCCGCGGGATTGTGTGCGCGGCCACGGGCGGCTTCGCACTGGCGGTTAGCGGGCTCTTCCTGCCGGCCGCCTTCGATGGAGAGGCCGACGCGCGCGAGGGCGCCCTGGGCGGCGCCAAGGGCGGCCGCCATGGCAAGGATCACAAGGGGCGGCATCGCCGCCGCACGCATGGCGACAAGAAGGACAGGAAGGACGAGGGCCGGCGCGACGGCGCCCCGCCCAAAGGCAACGGGCCCTTCCGCGCCACGGCGCTGACCGTCATCAACCGCAGGAGCCAGGCGCTGGACTGCACCTTCTACTTCCGGGTCAAGACGGGTCTGGATGACTATGCCCTGCCCACGGCCGGTG
Source organism: uncultured Chloroflexia bacterium (assembly GCA_963762985.1). Lineage (GTDB taxonomy): Bacteria > Chloroflexota > Chloroflexia > Thermomicrobiales > UBA6265 > JACCXM01. The sequence continues at coordinate 711,998 of CAVXMK010000008.1, read as the reverse complement.
TCGACCGGAGCATCGGCCCCAACGAGTCGTTCCGCTACGACCCCGACCGCTATCGCGTCGGCGTTCATATCAAGCAGACCCCGGGCTGGCAAGACGTCTATGCAGACGTGCGCAACGTCTCCTTCTGGTTCCCAAGAGGGGGCGTGACTGAGGGCCAAGATCTCGATCCCCACACTGGCAAGGTGGGTTCCCCTCTCATCGACGAGCAGAACATCGTCGTGGGCGAGGCGCACGGGAGGGCTGGGTTCGTCCTGAGGCGCAAGGGCGACTCGGCGGACCGCATCGAGTGGGAGTTCGTTGTTGGCGAGCCCAGCTAGCTCCGCCCGGCGGTGCTGGCGCCAGGTTTCAGGCCAGAGGAGACGACACACGATGGACACATCCGAGCACGAGGTTTTGACAAGTCAGTCCGATGCCACTGAGTCACGCCGCGCGCTGCTGCGCGCCACCCTGGGCGGCTTCGCGCTGGCCGCCAGCGGGCTCTTCCTGCCGGCGGATGATGATGAGGCCGCGGCGCGCGAGGGCGCCCTGGGCGGCGTACTGGGTGGGCGGCACGGCAAGGACCGCCGAGGCCGCCATCGCCGCCGCACCCACGGTGACAAGAAGGACAAGGGCAAGGACGACAAGAACCAGGGCAAGGGCCGGAACGATGCGCCGCCGCAAAGCAACGGACCCTTCCGCGCCTCCGCGCTGACCGTGGTCAACACTGCCAAGGCCCCGTGGCCCCCGATGACGCTGAATTGCACCTTCTACTACCGGATCAAGACGGGCCTCGATGACTATGGTCCCCCCGTGGCCAGCGTCGAGCGCACCCTCGGCACCGGCGAGTCGTTCCGCTATGCCCCCAACCCCGACCGCTATCGCGTCGGCGTCCGGATCAAGCGCATCTTGCTCTCGGCAGACGTGTACGCCGACGTGCGGAATGTCTCCTTCTGGTTTCCCACGGGGGGCGTGACCGGGGGCCAGGATCTCGATCCTGCCGCCGGCAAGGTGGGCAGCACGTTCATTCGCGAGCAGGGCTACGACCAGGGCGAGGACCATTGGTTGACTGTGCCGAGACTCGGTCTGAGTCGCAAGCGCGACTCGGACACCCACATCGAGTGGGAACTGTGGGTTACACAGATCTAGTGCTGCCCGGCGAAGCCAGCGCCAGGTTCGATGAAAGGGGAGGAGACGCACGATGGACACCAGCGAGCACAGGATTCTGGTAGGCCTGACGGACGCCACCACGCGCCGCGGGATGCTGCGCGGCCTGGCGGGTGGGGTTCTGGGGGTGGCGGTGGCCGCGGAGGCCGCGGACGCCCGGCGCGGGCGCCGCAAGCGGAAGCGATCCAAGGCGCCGGGCGCCACGCCGGACGGCGGTGGTGGGAATGGCGGGCATCGGCCCGGGCCGGGGGCGGCGACCTGCACGGTCTGCAAAAATGGTCGCGACTGTCCGTCTACGTCGATCCAGGCCGCGATCAACGCCGCCCGCGCGGGCGCCACGATCACCGTCTGCGATGGCGCCTACAAGGAAGTCATCACCATCAACAAGAACCTGACCCTGGCCGCCGCCGCGGGGGCCGAGGTCAAGGTGGACGGGTCGCGGAAGGGTTCGGTGGTGACCGTGCCGCAGGGGGTCACGGCCGGCCTGCAGGGGCTGGAGATCACCGACGGCGGCTCCACGTCCCATGGCGGGGCGATCTTCAACCAGGGCAACCTGACCCTGACCAACCTGCTCATCCAGGACAACCAGGCGCGCGAGGGAGCCGGCATCTACAACGACCTCGGCGCGCAGTTGCGCCTCCACGACACGATCGTGCAGGAGAACGACGCCACCAACTCCGGCGGGGGCATCTACAACCTTGGGACACTCACGGTGACCAACGGCAGCCGGATCGTCGAGAACGAGGCGCCTGGCTCTGGTGGCGGGCTCAGCAATTTTGGGGGCGCGGTCACGATCAGCAAGGGGAGCGTCGTTGAGCAAAACAAGGCCCCTCAGGGAGGCGGCATCATGAACGCCTACAGGCAAGCGAGCACGGAGAAGATCGCCGCCACCCTCACCATCGAGGACAGCGTCGTCCGGGACAACACGGCGAATCGCCAGGGCGACGTGGTCCCCGGAGGCGGCGGCATTTTCAACGCCGAAAGTACGGTGACGCTGCGGAACAGCCAGGTCGTCGGCAACAAATCCGCCGCCCAAGGCGGCGGCATCTTCAACTTGCGCGGCACGGTCACCCTCGATGCGCAGAGCGCCGTCCGCGACAACACGCCGAACAACTGCAGCGGCACGACCGCTTGCTAAGGATGGTGGGCCGCGGCCCATCGCGGATGGGCGGCGCAACGAGAGACGAGCAGGAGGCGTTGGCGATGGATGGGGAACGGTTCACGGCACTCGCGCGATCGCTGGCAGCTCGCGGCACGCGCCGCGGGGTGCTGCGCGGCCTGGCGGGTGGGGTTCTGGGGGGGTGGCCACGGACGCCGCGGAGTCCCGGCGCGAGCGCCGCAAGCGGAAGCGGTCCCAGGCGCCGGGTCCCAGGCCGGGCGGCAGGGGTGGGAACGGCGGGCATCCGCCCGGGCCGGGGGCGGCGAACTGCACGGTCTGCAAAAACGGTCGCGACTGTCCGTTTACGTCGATCCAGGCCGCGATCGCGGCCGCGGCTCCCGGCAGCACCATCGTCGTCTGCGATGGCCAATACAATGAAGACATCACCTTCGACAAGCACCTGACCCTGGCCGCTGCCGCGGGGGCCAAGGTCGAATTGGATGGGTCGGGGAAGACCTCGGTGGTGACCGTGCCGCACGGGGTCGGGGTCAGCCTGCAGGGGCTGGAGATCACCGATGGCGCGGCACGCTCGTTCGGCAAAACCGCCGGGGCGGAGCGATCTACAACCAGGGCAACCTGACCCTGACCGACCTGCTCATCCAGGACAACCAGGCGAGCCAGGGAGCCGGCATCTTCAACGATCTCGTCGCGGAGCTGACCCTCCACAACACGGTGGTGCAGGAGAACGACGCCACCGCCGCGGGGGCATCTACAACCTGGGCACCCTCCTCGTGACCAACGGCAGCCGGATCTTCGAGAACGAGGCGGAGAGGTTTGGTGGCGGGCTCACCAACTTGGGGGGCAAGGCCACGATCAGCGGGGGAGCGTCGTCGAGCAAAACACGTCCGTCCAGGGAGGCGGCATCGTCAACTCCTTCTTGAACCGGGGCGCCACCCTCACCATCGAGGGGAGCGTTGTCCGGGACAACACGGCGACAGCTCGCTCGACCCTCACCGGCGGCGGCATCCACAACGTCTCCGCCACGGTGACGCTGCGGAGCAGCCAGGTCGTCGGGAACGAAGCCGGGGATCGAGGCGCCGGCATCTACAACTCAGGCGGCGCGGTCACCCTCGATGCACAGACCGCCGTCCGCGACAACACCCCGGTCAACTGCAGCCCCAGGACCCTCTGCCCCTGAGGAGCGCCGCGGCCCATCCGCGATGGGCCACGCAACAGAAGAACGGTCGTGGACGCGTCACGCGTTAATCGTCTCGCGCAAACGCTGGCCGGGCGGGGCAACCGCCGCCCGCTGCGAGCGCGGCCGTCGCCGCGGGCACGGAGCCGACTAACAGGGAGAACCGAATCATGGCGACATGGGAAAGGAGCGACGGTGACTGCAACACGTTCGACGGACTGACGAAGCTGCTGGCGGCGAGCCCATCTCGGCGCACGGCGCTGGGGGTGCTGCTGGGGGCCGGGCTGGCAGGGAAGCTCGGCGCGGCGGAGGCCAAGAAGACCGCACCAAGAAGCGCCAGGGCGGCAGGAAGGCCACGGGCGGCGCCGACGTGAGCGCCCAGGCGGCTGCCTCAGCCCCGGCCGCGGCTCGGCCATCAGCCGCTGCGATTACACCGGGGAGGCTTCTCCGGGCAGGACCTGTCGTCCTCGCAGATGGTCAGGACCATCTTCCGCGACGCCACGCTAGTCGGGACCGACCTATCCAGTTCCGGCGCGAAGAACGCCGTGTTCGCCGGCGCCGACCTGATCTGCGCCGACCTGCGTTCGGTGAACCTGGGCGGGGCCGACTTCCGCGGCGCCGACCTGACGGGGGCCACCCTGAAATCCTCCTCGGGGTGCGCCACGGCCCTGTTCAATACCGCCACCACCTTCTGCGCCACGACCATGTGCAACCGGGCGTGCGCAACTACGACTGCCCGGGTGGGATCCCGGCGGCGGTCTGCTGCTCCGCCGACGACGAGTGCGGGACGTGCCTGGCGTGCTCGGCGGGGCGTCTCAGGCCGCGCCGGATCGGAGCGTCGCCTGCGACGGCTCCCCGCTCGTCCCCAGCGTCTCGGATATGTGCACGATACACGCGGGACCGGCGTCTGCTTCGGGGGGGCGTGCAATTGCGGGGCCGGAAGTTACGACGCGCCCGCCAACGCCTGCCGCTGCGATGCGGAGGGCGAAGAGTTTTGCCGCACCCACCACTGCCGGGAATGCAGTGTCCGCGAAATCTGCCTCAGCGCCTCCGGGGGCAGCTCCACGACCACAGCGTGCGTCGGGTGCCCTCCCTCCTGACGGCGCCGCCGTCCGAAGCAATCGAGTGGGAACTGTCGGTTGCGCAGATCTAGTCGTGCCCGGCGGGGCCAGCGCCAGGTTCGATAAAGCGGAGGCGACGCACGATGGACACCAGCAGCACGAGATTCTGGTAGGCCTGACCGACGCCACCACGCGCCGCGCGCTGCTGCGAACCTCTCTGGGCGGCTTCGCGCTGGCCGCCAGTGGGCTGTTCCTGCTGGCGGGGCGGGAGAAGGCCGGGGCGCGGGAAGGCGCTTACGGCGGTGTACTGGGCGGCCGGCACGGTGAGGATCGACGGGGCCGAGACAAACGCAAGCACGACAAGCGCCGAGCTGACCGGCGCAGGCGCCATCGCGACAGGCATCGGCCCGACAGCGGTGGTTGGCGCAACGTCAACCTCTACATCCACAACCGGCGCTCGGCGGCCGTCGCCGTCCGCCAGTGGCAGATGATTGGCGTCGACGACGCCATCAAATGGGGTCTGGTGACGGACTGGTTGACGATCGAAGGAACGTCCGCATCGGGACCGGAGCATTTCCACGACTTCGTCACGGATATCAAGCGGTTTGCCGTGGAGATCAACACGGGCCACGTCATCGACGTGGCCAATCCCCTCCTCCAGATCGAACCGTCGCTCCTCCTCGGCGTCGGGGGCTGGACCAATCTTGGCTGGTCCCCGGTCGGCGCAACGCTGATCAACAAGGAGTTTGTGGAATGGGAGACCGCGAAGTCCCCCGGCTTCGAGGTGCAGCGCCTCAACGACACGCCGACGCACAAGCAGTTTCAGGTCAACCTCGTCTAGCAACCTCTGGCAGGAGCCCGAAGGAGGCATGCGGTGAGCGAGCCTACAGGGATATCACGACGGAACATGATGCGGGCAGCCGCCGGCGCGTTCGTCCTGACGGCGAGCGGCCTGTACCTGCCCGGCACGGCCGAGGACGCCGCGGCCCGAGAAGGCGCCTTAGTACTACAGCCGAGGTTGTATCGTAAACGGTCGTTGTTGCGGTTGGGCCGGGAGAGCAGGCGTGGAGACGACGACGGGGATCGACTGGGCCGGCGAGTTGGATCGGGTCTCTCAGCGCCTGCGCCCGCGTTTCGCTCGCGCCGAGATGCGCGTTCGCAGCCGCCGCTATCTGCTTGGCTTGGTGGGCGGGGCAACACGCAAGAACGGCTGGCAGCTGGCGGAGGCGGCCGGCGAACGGACGCCGCACGGCATGCAGGAACTCCTCAACCGCGCCGTGTGGGACGCCGACGCCGTGCGCGACGATCTGCGTGCCTACGTGGTCGAGCACTTGGGCGCTCCGGGGGCGGTGCTGGTGGTCGACGAGACCGGGTTTCTCAAGAAGGGGACCAAGTCGGTCGGCGTGCAGCGGCAGTACTCCGGCACGGCGGGACGGATCGAGAACTGCCAGATCGGGGTGTTCCTGACCTACGCCAGTGCCCAGGGGCGGGCCTTCCTCGACCGCGCGCTCTACTTGCCCCAGGCGTGGGCCGCCGATGACGCCCGGCGCACGGAAGCGGGGGTGCCGGTGGCCATCACCTTCCAGACCAAGCCCGCCCTGGCCCAAGCGATGCTGGCGCGCGCTCTGGCCGCGGGGGTGCCGTTTGCCTGGGTGACGGGGGACGAGGTCTACGGCGGTGACCGGCGGCTGCGGCTCTGGTTGGAGGCGCAGCACCTGGCGCACCTGCTGGCCATCAAAGCAACGGAGCCGCTCTGGGTGGCGACCGCGCGCGGCCCTGCCCAGGTTCCCGCGGCCGACCTCATCGCCGCTCTGCCCGCCGCCGCCTGGGTCACCCTCAGCGCTGGCGACGGGGCCAAGGGGCCGCGCCGCTCCGACTGGGCGTGGCTGCCGATCCGCCCGCTGCGGGAGCCGGGCAAGGGCTACTGGCTGCTGGCGCGCCGCGCGCTGAGCGACGCCACCGACCTGGCGTACTACGTCGGCTATGGCCCGGAGGAGACCTCGCTGCCCGAACTGGTGCGGGTGGCCGGCACGCGCTGGACGATCGAGACGTGCTTCGAGGAGGCGAAGGGCGAGGTCGGACTGGACCAGTACGAGGTGCGGCGCTGGGACGGCTGGCACCGGCACGTCACCCTGAGCCTGCTGGCGCACGCGGTCCTGGCGGTCACCCGCGCGGCGACGGCCAAAAAGGGGGCGCTGACGACCCGCTGACGGCGGTCTTGCTGCCGCTGACGGTGCCGGAGGTGCGGCGCCTGCTGCGGATCGCCTGCCAGGCGCGCAACGAGGCCGAGCGCGGCTTTCGCTTGGCGTGGTCGCAGTGGCGACGGCGCCACCAGGCGCGGGCCCGGCGCAGCCACTATCTCCGGCGCCAGGCCGCGCACGCGGCACGGCCACCGCCGTCCAACTCAACAAGATAACCTCGGCTGTAGTATTAGGCGGCGTCTTGGGGGGCCGGCACGGTAACGATCAACGCGGCCGCGCCCGGAACCGGAACCAGGACCGGCACCGACATCGCCGTGACCGCGACAAGAAGCCGGACCGCGAGCCGCCCAAGGGGTTCTTCGACAACGAAGGCGTCCTGAACATTCAGTTCATCTTTGTCAACAACAATGAGCGCGGGACCGCGCCGATCAGCGCCACGTGCTACTCCTTCCAGTGGAATTCGGATGTCGTCTTGCGCGAAGAGACCAAGGAAGCGAGGGCCGAAACCGGTGTCCGCTTCGATACCACCGTCAAGTCCGCCGCGCTCTACATCGACCACGACCGGGCGGTTGTCCGGGCGAAAAATCCGTACCTTGGGTATCCCACGATCGGGGTGGCGCTTGCCGCCGGCGGACTGAGCCAGGACGGACCGAAAGACATGGAGGTCGGGACAACGATCTCCCTGCAACGCGGTCATTACAAGCTCGTGGTCACACGAGTGGCAGATGACGGCAACTACAAGGTCTTCTCGGTGCTCTATGAATCGTAGGTCTCGGCGCTCCCGGATGCGTTTCCGGAGTGAAGGGAAAACGATATGGCCACAGACACGGCTTGATGCGATCAGGCAGCACGCGCCCGCGGGCGAAGACGGAGGCGGACGGCACAACGGCGTCGCCACGGTGCTCATCGCGGACACCACGATCGTGACCGATAACGATCCCAACAACTGCGCCGGAACGCCAACGGCGAACTGCGCCGGCTGACGTTTCAGGAAGCATGGATGGTGCATTATGAGTGACTCGACGCGCTAACTTGCGAGCAACGTCGACTCGCGCTGAGCGGGCTCGGCGTCACAGTGCGGCTCTGGCGTCCTTGAGCGATCGACGATCAGGCGTTCCCCCGTCCCGCCCCCTGCATCTGCGCCTTCTTCCGCTCCTTCGCCCGCTCATCCGCCGACAAATACCGCTTCCGCAACCGCCACCCCGCCGGCGTCACCTCCAACAGCTCATCGTCCGCCAGAAAATCCAACGCCTGCTCCAGCGAAAGCACCACCGGCGGCGTCAACCCGATCGCAATATCCTTCGTCGAGGCCCGCATGTTCGTCAGCTTCTTCGCCCGGCACACATTCACCGCCAGATCGCCCTGCCGCGGGTGCTGCCCCACGATCATCCCCTCATACACCGGCGTCTGTGGCTCGATGAACGTCACCCCCCGCTCCTGCGCGTTCGCCAGCCCGTGGCTCAAGGCGACTCCGCCCTCGGACGCCACCAACGGCCCGGAGCGCGAAGACTGGATCGGTCCCTGCCACGGCTCATACCCGATCAGCCGCGAGGCCAGCACCCCGTTCCCCCGCGTCGCGGTGAGAAACGCGTTGCGCAGCCCGATGAGACCCCGCGTCGGGATGGCGTACTCCATGCGCACCCCGCCCCGCCCGTCGTGCACCATGTCCGTCAGCCGCGCCCGCCGACCGCCGACCAGATCGCTGACCGTCCCCACGAACTCCTCCGTGGTGTCGATCACCAACTGCTCGATCGGCTCGTGCAGCTTGCCGTCGATCTCGCGGGTGATCACCTCCGGCCGCGACACCTGGAACTCGAACCCCTCCCGCCGCATCGTCTCGATGAGCACGGAGAGATGCAGCTCCCCCCGCCCGGAAACGGCAAACACGTCCGGCTGACTCGTCGGCTTCACCCGCAGGGAAAGATTCGTCTCCAGCTCCCGGTCCAACCGCTCCTTCAATTGGCGCGAGGTCGAGTACTGCCCCTCCCGCCCGGAGAACGGCGAGGTATTCACCCCGAAGGTCAACCGCAGCGTCGGTTCCTCGATCGCGATGATCGGCAGCGCCTCCGGTGCCTCCGGGCTGGCCAGCGTGGCGCCGATGCTGACCTCCGCGAACCCCGCCAGCGCCACGATCTCCCCCGCCCCCGCCGCCGGCACCTCCACCCGCTTCAACCCGTCGAAGACGCTCAGCGTCGTGACCTTCTGCCGCGTCTCCTCGCCGCCCATACCGAGCTGCACCAGCGTATCCCCGGCGCGAATCGTCCCCCGCTGCACCCGCCCGATGGCGATCCGCCCCCGGTGCGGGTCGTAGTCGAGCGAGGCCACCAGCATCTGCGCCGGCCCCTCCGGATCGACGTCCGGCGGCGGCACCTCGCGCACGATTGTCTCGAACAGCGGCCGCAGGTCGGTCGCCAGCTTGGCCGGGTCCGCCTCCGTCCCGGCCCGCCCCTCACGGGCGATGGCGAACAGCACCGGAAACTCGAGTTGATCGGCGTCGGTGGCCAGTTCCAGGAAGAGATCCTGCAACCGCTCCATCGCCTCGTCGATGCGCGAGGCCGGCCGGTCGATCTTGTTCACCACCACGATCGGGCGCAAGCCCCCGCTCCAGCGCCCGCGCCAGCACGGTGCGCGTCTGCGGCATCGGCCCCTCGACGGCGTCGATCAGCAGCAGGCAGCCGTCGGCCATGTTGAGCACCCGCTCCACCTCGCCGCCGAAATCGGCGTGCCCCGGCGTGTCGATGATGTTGATCTTGATCCCCGCGTAGGTCACCGCCGTGTTCTTGGCCAGGATGGTGATGCCTCGCTCCCGCTCCAGATCGTTCGAGTCGAGAATGAGACTCCCCGCGCTCTCCGGGTCGCGAAAGACGTTCGATTGCTTCAGCAGCCCATCGACCAGCGTCGTCTTCCCATGATCGACGTGCGCCACGATCGCCACATTGCGCAGATGCGCCGGGTCGTGCATGGCCGGGTCGCTCGTATCCGATTGTCGCGTTGCAGTAACCATGCTCGGGTGTGTCCTTGAGTGTTTACAGTCGAAGGTCGGAAGTCGAGAGTCGAAAGTGGAGAATGGCCGGTTGATGGCCGGCGTTGGCGGATTGCGAGCCATCGCGTGTCGCCGGCTGTGCCGACCGGCTCGCTGTGGACGATCGAGTATCGACTCGCTCGCACGCAAAAACGGCCCGTGCGCCATCTGCACGGGCCGCAGTACTTACCAAAGTATAGCACCCCGGCGATGGCCGCTCCCTCAGCCGGGCCGATACCCACCGAAAACAGCCAGCTCATACCACCGAAACGGCGCCACCACGCCCACGAACCCCGCCTCGCGCAACCAGTCGCACTGCACATCAAGCGGCGCCAGCCGGTTCGCCTCCCGGTCGGCCCGGTTGGCGTAGGCGGCGGCTACCGCCTCGCGCGTCAAAGCCGGATCGCCGCGCCGGCCATGCTCCCAGATGGCGTCGATCATGCCCTCGTCAAAGGCGCGAGCAACCCACGGCACATCCGGGGCGATGTGCTCGTTGTGGGCGAACACCCCACCCGGCGCCAGCAGCGATAGCAGCTCGCCATAGAGGACGCACTTGCGCTCATCCTCGAGGTGATGAATGGCGAACGCGGACACGACGGCATCGAACGGGGCGTACTCCCTCACCCCTTCGATCCAGGCCGGACTGGCCAGATCGGCGACCACGACCACCGGCGCCGACGGCAACCCCGCCAACCGCTCCCGGGCCGCCTGGAGCATCGGTGCGGAAAAATCGACCAGCACCCCCGTGGCCTGCGGATAGACCCCCAACATCACCGCGCCCAGGAACCCATCCCCGCACCCGACGTCGAGAAACCGCGCCATCGGCTGCCGGCCCCGTTCCACCATGCGCAGCACGATAGCCACCTGCTCCGCCGCAAACGGAATCGCCCCGCGCACGGAATCGAGGTAATAACGAACCGTGCCGTCCCCCTGCCACGCCACATCGCGCCGCGTCATGACCGCGTCCGCGGCGTGTTGGACACATCAATCTCCCCTGGGGTACACCACCATCCCGAGTCCACAACCGAGCGTCACCCCAGCGCCCTTCAGGGTGCTTCCCGTTCGCGGTAGCGTGGTCCTTTAGGGCCACGCGTGGGGCCGCGCTGCCACGTCCTTGCTACATCCGCCCCGCAAAATAAATGATGATCGCCACCATGATCACCCCCAGCACCACCGCCGCGATGAAAAACGTCGTCGCCGTCGCCGTCCAGCCGAGAAATGTCCGGTTCGGCCCCGGACCCTGCTTCGGCGGGGCGTCGGACATATCGAGCGGATCGTTGCCAATGGGATCGACCCCGACCGGGTCCTTGCTGATGGGAGTTCGCCTCCCCGGCACCTGCTCGTTCAACCCCACACTCCTCTCCCTCATCCCCACGGCGCCACGAAGAGCAAGACGATGATGATCAGCCCGATAACGAGCGTCACGATGATGGGTATCACTCGCGGCCCCACTCGCGGATTCTGCACGGGTTCGGCGATGCGCATCGCGTCGTCGGTGCGCTGCTGACGCACCGGGTCCACATGTTCCTGGGCATCCACAGACATGGCGTCACTCCTTGTACTGGCATGAGGCTGGTTGGGCAGCACTCGGAAACACCATGTTGCAGGAACGGTGCCATTCGGAGCCCGGGATCCATGACCGCGTGCCAACGTCGCACCCCACGGCGCACCGCAACGATGAAACCGGAGTCGATCGGATCGACCCCGGTTCCACGACCGCCGCCTAGGGAGGGCTGAAGCGGTTCCTGATTGGGTTGTGCGCCGGGCTGACGCGATTACATCGGGTTGGCGAAGAGCGCGATCAGCACCACCACGGCGATCGCGATCAACGCGATCCAGAGCAGCCGGTTTCCCGATCCGTGCGACTCCTCGACAGGAACCGGATCGTCGAGCATGGAGCCGGTATAGCCCCAGCGGTCGGTGTCCCGGAGCCGGTCATTGCTGGCGGTGACGGGATCGATCATCACGATGACCTCCTGCAAGTGCATGTACAAGTGCACGTTCGCGGACCCGCGGACCAGGCCCTCACCCCTCCTAACGCACAAATGGTGCCATTGGTGCCGCAATGGGTATCCGAAAGTGCCTGGCCCCAGGGCGGCCCGCTCTCCGAACTGCCAGCGGCCCCGGTACATCGCTTACCTGTTCCCGGGTTGACTTCCGCGGCGTTGCCTCCTTGACGGCAGCAACGCCCCGTCGCTGCTGGAATGGCGGCATGGCCCGGAGCACGAGCGAGGCGCTCGCTCCGCATCGCGGCTCCGGGATCGCCTCAGGAGGTGCGCCATGGCCGTCCTATCCTTCGATCAGTTCGCCTGCACGCTCGCGTCCCGCACCTCGCGGCGCGGCACCCTCGCACTCCTCGCCACGGCCGCACTGCCGGCGCTGAGCCAGGGGACCGACACCCTCGCCGGCCAGCGTCGGCGCAACAAGCGCGGAAGCGCCGGCGCAACAAGCGCCACGACCGCTGCCAGCGCGAAGGCGCGACCTGCGACACGGCCGACGTCTGCTGCTCCGGAACCTGCGACTTCCTCGTCAAGGACGGCTCCTGCGCCCCCTGCCGCGGCCGTTCGTGCAGCACCGAACACCCTTGCTGCGGAAGCCTCGACTGCGTCAACGGCTTCTGCGACGGCTGCCGCGACCGCGCGACATCCTGCACCACTGACGCCCAGTGCTGCTTCAGCGACTGCACCAGCGGCGCCTGTCTCTCCGCCGCAGGGCGGACCCTGCGCACGCGACGCCGACTGCCGCTCCTGCTACCTCAACCGCGCCTGCACCAACGCCTGCGTCAACGGATCCTGCGCGGTGTGAGCGCGGCCACGCCCCGAAACGTGTCAGTCCGACGAGAGGAGCAATCTCGTGCTCCATAGGCGGACACTTCCTGAGTGCCGAGATGATTCTTGGGAGTCCTCGTTGACGCTCGGAATGACACGACTTTGGTACCGCGTGCTCTCCGAGTGGACATCGGGGGTCTCGGCTCGTACAGTCGGCCGCAACCAACACCGGAGAAGGGAGCGAAATGGATATCCAGGAATCCGTTCGCCGCCAGTTCGGCCCCGTGGCCGCCGCCTACGCCGCCAGCGCGGTGCACGTCGCCGGCCCCGACCTCACCGCCATGCTCAACGTTGCCACCCTTCGCGGCCACGAACGCGTCCTCGACGTGGCCCCCGGTGCCGGCCACACCGCGCTCGCCTTCGCCCCCCACGTCGCCAGCGTGACCGCGGTCGATCTCACCGAAGAAATGCTGGCCCAGGGCCGCCGCCTGGCCGAAGAGCGCGGCCTGACCAACATTACCTTCGCCCACGGCGACGCCGAACACCTCCCCGTCCCGGACGCCTCCGTCGACCTCGTCACCTGCCGCTACGCCGCCCACCACTTCCCACGCCCCGCCGCCGCGGCCCGGGAATGGGCCCGCGTCCTCGCCCCGAACGGCCGCCTCCTTCTCGTCGACGTCATCTCCCCCGATGACCTCGCCGCCGACACCGTCCTCAACGCCGCCGAAGTCCTGCGCGACCCCTCTCACGTCCGCGACCATACTGTCCCGCAGTGGCTCGCCATGCTGGGGGAAGCCGGCTTCGCGATCGAAGATCTCGGCCGCTTCCCGTTGCGGCTGGAGTTCGCCTCGTGGACCGAGAGGATGCGCACGCCCGAGCCGGTCGCCGTCCAGATCCGCGCCCTCTTCGCCGCCGCCCCCGCTTCCGTGCGCGAGATCCTGCGCGTCGAAGCGGACGGCACGTTCACCCCATCCGTGGTCCTGTTGCGGGGCACACGCGCCGATTGACGGCGCACCGCGCCGCCAAACACCCAATCGCCGCCGGTTCGTTCCGGTCGGCAATTGGGTGGTAAGGGAGGGGTGGGGAAAGGTAGAAAAAACGGCGGGATGCGCCGGATCTCCGGTTGGTCGCGGGTTCTGCTCCAGCGCGGGGGGCTGGCGGGCGGGGCCGGAGGATCCAGCGCCTCTGCCATCGGCCAACGCATGCCCCGTGCCAGCCGGTCACATCTCGAGGTCGGACACACAGCGGTCACCGCTGCCGCATGAGAACCCCACGCAGCAGTCGAAGTCCTCATCGCACTTGCCCTCGGCGCGGGCACAACAGTGGGTCCTCATCGACACCGCGGCCGGAAAATCGCAGCGCAGACGCTTGCAGCACTTCCGCTTCCCCCCGGTCGTGCAGAAGTCATTCTTCTTCAGACACCGCTTGCGGCGGCGCCGCTTCTCCTTGGTCTTCTTTGCCGCTGCCTCGTGCGGCACGACGAGGGCGAAGAGACCCGCCACGGCCCCGCCCACCCCGAGCCCCTGGCCGAAGCGGCGCCGCGTCCAGGCGTCGAAGCGATCGCTGTCCATGAAGCGCTCTCCTCGCGTGGGCCCACGACACCCAGCCGCGATTCGGGAAGCGCGGCCACTCGTGTCGGGCCGGCAATCATGCCCCTGTGCCCCGTCAGGCGCAAGCAGCATAGGGCGCCCCGCAACGGAAGCCGAATGACCACCACTCGCATCGCAATGGTCCCCGGCCGTCACCCCACTCCCCGCGCACAGGCTGACAGGGGGACAACCTGTCGAAAAACGGAGCGGATACGGGGAAGATGCTCCTTTCCGCGATCGGGAGGGGACAACCGTGATGGGGACGAAGACGCGCGCCTTCCGGCCGCTGGTCAATCCATCGCTGGAGGATCTCCCATTTTCAACAGGCTGTCCCCCTGTCAGCCACCGCGGTGGGATAGGGGGCAGGGGGAGGGCCGACCGCAGCGTGATGCTAGATGAGCCCCGCGCGCCGCCCCCCCACGGTCAGACTCACGGCAAGGAGCGCATTGACGATCACCTTGGCATAGAAGTCGATCTCGCTCAGGCCGAGCAGCGGGATGTAGACGAGGTCGGTCAGGGTCCACAGGGCATTGAGAAAGATCATCACCAGCAGCACCTCGCGGCCACGCGCGGGGTTGCGCCAGACGAGGATCGCCCCGAAGACGAGCGCCATGTGCGCCGCCCCTTCGATAGCGATCTTCTCGATGTGAGGACCATCTGGCGCCCCGAGCACGATCTGGCGCGCGAAAAAGAGCATCGAGACGCCCCAGAGCAAGCCGAGGGCGATCTGCAAGCCGAGCGCAATGCGGAGCACTCGCAGGTCGGCTTCCGCAATCGTCGTGGCGCTCCGTTCGGTGCTGCCATGCGCATAGGCCATGCCGCCCCTCCTTTCGCCTCCGCCCCGTGGGTGATGATTGGGTCATCGGCAACATGCCGCAACGCGTGGAGGCTTGTGCGCTCACTATGGGTTTCGGGGAGCAAATGTCAAGAGCTTGCGCCAGTGTGATTGTTCACGAGCCGGTAGGAATGGGGGAGGATGCCGCTCGGGTCCGGCCGCGAACGTCTCTGGAGCCCTGCCATGCGCCGGACGGTGATCCTGCCGCCGGTCGAGCCGGAGGTCTAGCCCGTGGTGGAGACGTGCCCCTCCGCCGGCTATGGGGGACGCCACTTCCAGCATTGGCAGGCGGTGCCCAAGCCGCTGCGCGACCCCCAGGTGCCGGAGGTGGTGCCCCCCCGGTATCGCTGCGGGCGCCGCGGGCGGACGGTTCGCGGCTACCCGCACGGCGTCAGCCCCGACCAGACCAGGGCCCGGCTCCAAGGCGTGGCGGTGATGGTCTCCGTGCTGCGCATCGAGCTGCTGCCCAATGGGGAGACGGCCACGGTGCGCGCCTGGATCGCGGAACTGGCCACCGTGCTGGGGGCGGCCCTGCTGCGCAGCGACGAGGCCGCTCCGTTCGAGCCCGCGGCGGACGAGAGCGGGCTGGACCACCAGGTCGGCACAGCCCATGTGCGGCGCAACACCGCGGCGTGGGGGGAAGCGATCACCCCCAGCCTGGCGCCGGACGCCGCCGGCTCGCTGGCCGCCATCGGGGTCGCGCCCGCGCCGGCCGTGGCCGACTGCCAGGAGCTGCGGTGCCTGATGACGGAGCGGCAGCCGAGCCCGGCGGCCAGCGCGGCCCTGGCGGCCATCCACCCCCGCTAGCGCGGCGCGCCCTCCCCGGCCACGGGCGGGACGATGGCGCTGGCCTGGCGGCCGCAGCTGTTCCGTCTGGACCGCTGGCATCCGTGGCGGCGCCTGAGGCGCTACCGCACCTGGCCGGGACCGGACGGGGAGACGCGGGACGGCACTACCAACGCCGGCGAGCGGGCGATGGGCTGGGGGGTCAAAGAGCGGTACCGGAGCATGCGCGGGGACAAGCGGCCGCAGTCGGTGCTCCACGTCAGCCGCCGCATCGCCGCCATGGGCACCGCCCGCGATGGTCCCGGCTTCGCCCTCGCCGCGGTCCTCGCCTGGCGGGGTGGGGGACAGGGGGGACAGAGCGCCACTATCGCCCTCAACCAGAGTCTGAACAGTCACGGGCTGGAGGGGATCAGCAAGATCCAGGTCGACCGGCTGTGCGCCGAGTTGGATGCGGAGGTGGAGCGCTTCCGCACCCGGCCGTTGCCGGCGGTCTCTCCCTGCCTGTGGCTGGACGCAGCCTTCGTCAAAGTGCGCGACGAAGGCCGTGTGGGCTCGCAGGCGGTGGTCATCGCCGGCGGCGTGAGCGGCGACGGGACGCGCGACGTGCCGGGGGTGGAGATTGGGCCCAGCGCGGACGGGGCGTTCTGGCTGCGCTTGTGCGCTCCCTGGTGGCGCGGGGACTGACCGGGGTGTAGCTGGTGGTCAGCAATGCCCACGAGGGACTGCGCCAGGCGATTGCGGCGGTGCGGCACGGGGCGGGGTGGCAGCGCTGCCGGGTGCCTTTCCTGCGCAACGCATTGGCGCTGGTGCCGAAGGCGGCGCAGACCCTCGCCGCCGCCGCCATCCGCACGGTCTTCGCCCAGCCCACCCCCGCGGCGGCGCGCCAGCAGTGGCGCCAGGTGGCGGACGGGTTCCGGGCACGGTGGCCGCGCCTCGCCGCCCTCCTGGACGAGCCCGAGACCGACGTGCTGGCCTCCCTCGCCTGTCCGCGCGAGCCCTGGCGCCAGATGTGGAGCACCACCCCGTTGGAGCGGCGCAACACGGAGGTCAACCGCCGCACCACCGTCGGCGGCATCTTCCCGCACCCTGCCGCGGCGATCCGGCTGGTGAGGGCGCTGCTGGCCGCGCCGCACGACGAGTGGCCGGTCGGCCGGCGCTCCTGCGGCGCCGCATCGATGGCGCGGGTGCGCACGGGGGACGCGCCCCCCCGGCGTTGGCGGCCGGCTAGCCACCGGCGCCGGGGACCGCGGTCCCCGGCGCCGGCGAGAACCGCGCGAATTGACACACTTGACGGGACACTAACCCCGTAAGTCGTGCAGCGATCTGGCGCAGGTGATTGTCAAGCTTCGCTGCCTGATCGAGTTGCCCTATGAGTTCTGATGTAAGCAGTGTGATTTTCTCTGAGAAGTCTTCTGCGTCGAATTCTTCGGCGCTTGACCCGACGTATCGACCGGGAGTGAGAATGTGGCCGTGCTGTGCAATCTCTTCCCCCGTCGCGCTCTTGCAGAAGCCCGGTACGTCCGCGTACTCGCCGCCGTCGCCGCGCCAGGCGTGGTAGGCATCTGTGATGCGGGCGATGTCGGCGTCGCTGAGGTTGCGGCGGGTGCGGTCCTCCATGTAGCCGAGTTTGCGAGCGTCGATGAAGAGCGTTTCGCCGGTCCGATCACGCAGGGGCGCGCCGTCCATGCCGCGGCCGCTGCACTTGTTGCGGGCGAGGAACCAGAGGCTGACCGGGATCTGGGTGGAGTAGAAGAGCTGGCCGGGCATGGCGACGATGCAGTCGACGAGGTCGGCTTCGACGATGCGGCGGCGGATGTCGCCTTCGCCGCTGGTGTTGGAGGAGAGGGAGCCGTTGGCGAGGACGAAGCCGGCGACGCCGTTGGGGGCGAGGTGGTGGATGATGTGCTGCACCCAGGCGTAGTTGGCGTTGCCGACGGGGGGCGGGCCGAAGTGCCAGCGGCGGTCGTCGCGGAGGCGAGCGCCGCCCCAGTCGCTGACGTTGAAAGGCGGGTTGGCGAGGATGTAGTCGGCGCGGAGGTCGGGGTGGAGGTCGTGGTGGAAGGTGTCGGCGTGCTGCTTGCCCAGGTCGGCGTCGATGCCCCGCAGGGCGAGGTTCATCTTGGCCAGTTTCCAGGTGGTGGGGTTGCTCTCCTGGCCGTAGATGGAAATGTCGCCGAGGCGGCCGAGTTGGGTGGAGTCGAGGGTTGCTCCGCCGGGAGCGGGGGTTGAGGCCCGTTCGGCTGTGCGCGCCATGGGTTGGTCCCTTCTCGGGTTCACGGGTTATTGAAGAGGAGGATAGCATCTCAGGAATAAGTGAACGGCGCGGTCGGCGGCCGAGCATGGCATGCCGTGCCCCTACGCGCCAGGTGGTGGAGGGTGCGGGGCATCGCGCGGGGCTTCCTCGGCGAGCAGGTCCGCTCGGCGCGTTTGCAGCATGGGAATTCGGTTCTGTATGGCGACCCAGACGATGTCGTTGTCCACCCGGCCGTAGCCATGGATGACGCGGTTGCGCATCCCGACGATCTGGCGCAACTCGGGGAGTTGCTCGGCCAGCGCCGGGTCCAACGCTTCCGCGTGGTGCAGCGCCTCGCCGACGATGCCGAGGCGGCGCTCGACCGCGTCGCGCAGCATCTCGTTGCGCAGGTAGGCCGCGTAGTCGATCCCGTCCGTGTAGCGGCGGATCGCGCGGCAGGAGTCGAGGGCGTCAAGCAGCCGCTGGCGCGTTTCGTTCGTCATAGACGGGTTGGCGAGTGGCGTCGACGGCCTGGCGGAAGTACGGGCCGCCGATCATGTTCTCGGTGAGGAGGTCGACGGGGCGGCCGAAGAGGGCCTCCAGGGCGTCGGCGAAATCGAGGTAGCGGTCGGCGTAGTTCGGGGAACGGGTGTCGGCGAACGTGGCGACGAAGTCGAGGTCGCTGGTTTCGGGGTCGAAGGCGCCGGTGGCGGCGGAGCCGAAGAGGTCAAGGCGGCGCACGCCGTATTGGCGGCAGAGGGCGGCGATCTGGTCGCGGTGTTGTGTGACAATGTCGATCATGGGCCGTGGCCTTTGGGATGCGCGGAGCCGATTCTGGGCGGGACCGCTCGTGTGCGATGCATTTTACGGGATGTGGTCCGGATCGCCGCGGCGATGGTTCGTTGGGTCGCCGCCGCTGCCGATCTTCACGCTGCCAGAACGATGGCCAGACGCGTATCCCTGCCTTGAAGCCCCCCTACCGCTTCGGTGGTCGGCGGAGGGATCGGCCGCGAGGCCGATCCCTTTTTGCTTGTGCCTCAAAGCGCCGGTATGGCGGGGTTCGTCTGTGTCGCCGCAGCGCGCGGTGCGCTCTGTTCGATCGACGCGCGGCCGGACCGGCGCCGCCATCCGGCGCCGGCGGCCGCGGACGCGACGGTCGGGCAGCCTCCTAGGCCGACGGAAACGGACAGGGCGTGGCGCAGCCGGTCGCGACGCCCCGCTCGTCGAGCGGACAGCAATTTTCAGCCGAGAAGCACACGGACCCGGCGCCGGTCCTGGCCTCGCAGTCGGCATTCGATGTACACGCTCCCTCAATCACGGGGTCGGGGTTGTTGCAGTAGGTCAAGTCATAACAGATGCGGTTACCGTTAATGTCGGTGCCGCAACGGCAGGTTCGGCCCGTGCCACTCGTGCCGCAGGCGGGAGCAGAAAGTGGAAAACATGGGTTCGGGGCGTCTTTGCCGGCGCACACTTCCGCCACGGTCTGGCAACCGTTTACGGGATGGCAGTCGCCGCTGGGGCAGACCGTGAGTTGGCAGACGCAGCCGCCACCGTTCCGGCATCTACAGGTTTGGCACGCGTTGCTCTGGCTGGTGCACGCCTCGGGCAGGCACTCGGGCTGGCCGACGCACGCGCACGTCGCCGGGTCGAGTTGCTGGCCGGTCTCGCAGTCGATGTGGGCCACCGGGCAGACGCAGGTGCAGGTTTCGAAATCGATGATCTCCAGGTTGGGGCAGTCGACCAGGTCGCCGTGGGCTTCGTGGGCGGCGACGGCATTGGGGCCGACCGAGATGACCTGGAAGGGATCCGTCTCCGAATCCGTGCGGTGGCAGATCGTGATCTTGGCGCCCTGGGACCCGCCCTTGCGCTTGCCTTTGCCCTTGCCCTTGCCCTTCGCCTTGCCGCCGCCGCGCTTGTTCTTGCGGCCCTCGGCCTGACCGGCGCCGATCGCGACCAGGACGCCGCCGATCGCTGCCCCGGACAGCCGGCGGACCATGCCGCGCCGGGAGGCGCCCGCGGCCAGGCCACGGGCGAGTTGGTCGAACTGTTCGTGATCCATGTCGCTGCTCCTTGTGCGTGGCGCCATCCCGGGTGAGGCATCCCGCCTCCCCTGGGCGGCGCACGATGCCGCCTTGTCCCGGCTTTGACACTATGGGCCGCGGGCGGCCGGAGCGCATCTATCGAAAGTCATATTTCGCACGGGGGGCAGGTCTATGACCCGGCGATGACCATCGAGGGGCGGGCGTGGCAGCGAACGCCGTCGCCTTTTGGCCCGGCGCGGCGGTCGGAACCTCACATATCACGCCCCTCCGCGTTCTATGGGTGGATGTCGCAAGCGGCGACGGAACGCGGAGGCAGTGATGCACAACTACTTCACACTTGAGACCGAAGCCGAGGCGCGGCGGCGCGCGTTTGAGCGAGAGGCCGCGGTCGATGCGCGGGGGGCGCAGATGTGCCAGCGAAACCGGTCGCGGCGCTGGTTGCCATGGTCTGCCCGGTCCGCGGCGACCACGTCCATGCGGTCATTGCCAACCACGTCGATCGGTGCGCTCCTGGAACTGGGCCGGGTGCCGCGCCCGGTGACGTGTTGATCCAGAATCTTGCCCTGTCACAGCGGAAGAAGTTTTTGAGAAAGGGAATTATCAATGGAAGCCAATAGCCTGTTCATCGCGTTGGCCATGCTTATCTTGCTCGCGGTCACCTCCGTGCGCTACGGGGTCGATAGCCGTTCGATAGCCGTTCGATAGCCGGTTCGATAACCGCTAAGGCGGCGCGTCGAGGCGTCGAATCGTCGAGCAGTCGAGACGACATTGGCCTGAAGCCGCCGCCTCGAGTGTAAGACGCCCGGCGGCGGCGGCAACTTCTGTATCCCGCGCCACGACGCCGCCTCATAATTCCACAGCGCCTTCACACCCTCTGCGCAATTCGCGCCTACCGTCGTTGGCGGGAGGCACATTGGCCCACGATGTGCCGCTCCGTCGCTGGCGAATGGTCGTCGGCCCCGCCGCATTGGCGTGTCCCGACGACGTGCTTTTCAGGAGCTCGACACGATGGCTCAAGCGCCGCCCCGCGCACAGCAACATCAGAATCCTGCTGACTTGCGCGCCGCGATGGCGTCGTTCCCGCGCCGTTCCCAAACCGCTGCATCCGACTCGGGGACCGCGTCGCCTCCGCGGCGTCTCGACGTGCAAATCTCCTCACGCACGATGCGGCTGGCTCAACTCGCGCTGGTGCTCGGAGTCGGGGCGATCGTCGCGCTGGCATACCTGCTCCACCCCGGCTTGCGGACCGAGATGACGCGCGCGTTCGCCGTCCTCGGCAGCGGCGATGGCACCGCCATCGGCGACTATCTGCGCTCCTTCGGCGTCTGGGCGCCGGTGGCGTCACTGGGGTTGATGCTGGTGCAGGCGGTGGCCGCTCCGGTTCCCGCCATTCTGGTCGCCTTCGCCAACGGACTCGCCTTCGGGGTCTTCTGGGGCGGTTTGCTGACCGTGGCCGGGCAGACGCTGGCCGCCGTGGTCTGCTTCGGTATCGCCCGGGCGTTGGGGCGGGGACCGGTGGAGGCGCTGACGAGCCGATTCGGGTTGGAAGCCGCCGACGATTGGTCGCCACGATGGGGCGGCCGCGGCATCTTCGTGCTGCGCCTCGTGCCCGGTGTCTCGTTCGACGTCGTCTCCTACGCGGCGGGGCTAACTGGAATCGGATTTGCGCCCTTTGTGGTCTCGACCGCGCTCGGCGTGGCGCCGCAGGCGTTTCTCTATGCCTGGCTGATTCGGGAGGCGCCCCAATCCGCCTGGGCGCTGTATGCGGTGAGTTGGCTATTGATCGCCATCTTCCTGGCCGGCGCGGTTTTCCGCGCGCGGCGCAGCGCGGCAACGTCCCGGCGCCCGGCGCCGCCCTCGGGCCGCGCTGGACCATCCCTGGCATCATGTGACTGAGGCGCGGGTGGGGAGACCGCGCACAGCCGCACGAGCAGAAGGGGGGCCGGGATGCAGGTGGTCGGTGTCGATAGCTGCCGGGGCGGTTGGCTTGCAGTGACCTACGACACGGAAACCGGGACGCTGGCTCCCCGTGCCCACCTCTCCTTCATGGCCCTGCTCGAGAGCGTCCCGGACGCTGCGGCCATCGCGGTCGACATCCCGATCGCACTCAGCGAGAGCGGCCCACGACTGTGCGATGTCGCCGCTCGCAAGGTGCTTGGCCCGCGGCGGTCGAGTGTCTTCCCGGCGCCGGACCCGCGAATTCTCTTCGAGCAGACGTGGTGGGAAGCGGAGAGGCGTTCCCGCAAGCTGACCGGCAAGGGCATCTCGCAGCAGACGTTCGCCATCTGCCGCAAGGTCGCCGAGGTCAACTGGGCGATACAGTGGGAGGACCAGGCCCGCGTCTTCGAAGTCCATCCCGAAGTCTGCTTCTGGGCGCTGGCCGGACGCCAGCCGATGGCCTACCGCAAGACCTGGCCGGAGGGCTACGATGAACGTCTCGCCCTGCTCGAAGCAGTCTTCGCCAGACCGCTCTGGTCGCGCGAGGAGGCGCGCGATCTGGCCCGCCCCGCCGCGCCCGACGACGTGCTCGATGCCGTCGCCGCGGCCTGGACGGCGCGGCGCATGGTCGAAGGTGTGGCAGAGCGCTTGCCGGCCGAACCGGCGGTGGACCGGCGCGGGTTGCGGATGGAGATGGTGTTCTGAGGAAGGGTCGAGCGAGCGTTCCCACGAACGATTCGTAAGGTTGCATTGTCACGACTGATGAACTTGGTCAGCAAGCGCGAAGTGGTTTGGCTCAGAGAGGTTCTATATGATTCCCCATCTTTTTCCTTGCGATGTGTTTGAGGGTCAAGTCCTAGAGTTGCTGTAATTTGACCTCCACGGTCGTCGTGGTCAAGCGGCCGGGCGACGGGCGTCGCCGGACCCGGCGCCTCCTCCCCCGAGTCCATGTCCAGGTAGCGCCGCCCGCTGACCTACTCCTCCGACTGCTCCATCGCCAAGGCCGTCACCAATCGCAGGAGCGGCGCCCGGTTGGGGAAGATGCGAGTCGCCCGGAGCATGGCGAGCGGCGGACGAAGGCGATTGGCAGAGTAGGCGCCACGCTGATCTGCGTGATCTTCACCGACCGCGGCGAGCGCCGTCGAATCATTTCAGCGCAAAGGACAGGAGAGATGAGCGAGAGCGATATCGTCAAAGTGCGGAGACTGCGTGACGGGACAGTCGTCGAGGAGCTTGCCGGACGGCACAACCCGTCCCATCGAGGACCGCACCGACTGGGCGCGTCTGGAAGCGATGACCGAGGAGGAGATCGACGCCAACGCCCTCTCCGATCCGGATAATCCACCGTCGACGCCGGAGGAGCTGGCCCGCATGCGCCCCGTGCCCAACCCCCGGCGCATCCAGGAGCGGCTCGGCCTGACCCAGGAGCAGTTCGCGGAGCGGTTCGAGATTCCGCTGGGCACGCTGCGCGACTGGGAGCAGCGCATTGCGTTCGCCGATCCGGCAGCCTGGACGCTGCTGCGCGTCATCGACAAGGACCCGGAGGCGGTGGTCAACGCGCTGGCGAAGACGTATCTGCCCCCACTCCCAGCATCGCCAGATAGTCGTTCGTAAAGACCCCGTCCGGGTCGAGCTCGGCGCGGATGGCGCCAGAACGTGGGCAATTTCGGGTAGAGCCGGGCGATCTCCTCCCGATCCAGAAAATGGATCTTGCCCCAGTGGGGACGGCCGCCGTGGGCGAGGAAGATCTGCTCGGCGTCGCGGAAGAGCGGTTCGTGGGGGAGGCCCATCGCCTGGTGCAGGCTGATGGTGGCGCTCTCCGCGCCCTGGGTCGGGCTGAGCAGACTGGACTCGCCCGGTTGGGTGCGGTATTCGACGGCCCAGGTGCAGTCCGGGTGGCGTGTCTGCATCAGGTCGCGGATGGCGCGCATGGCTTCCGGCCCGGCAGCCAGGGGCAGGGTGTACTCCATCTCGACGAAGGGGACGGTGCGCAGCGGAGGGATAGATGCGCCAGCTCCAGTCGACCGCGTCCGGCTTGAGATAGCGCTCCAGCGTCCCCGGCGGCGCCTCCGGCGTTTCGATGCGAAATGGCTCCTCGTCCGTCTCGACGAAGGACTTCAGCACGCAGCGGTCGTGCGCCGGCAGCCACCAGAACTCGGCGTTGCGGCATGCTTCTTCCGTTGCCAGAAACGCATCGAGGCACTCGTCGAAGGGCAGGGCGCGGTTCTGCTCGCGCAGCTTGTAGGCGGGAACGGTCGCCAGAGTGACGCGAGTCATCACCCCGAGCAAGCCCGAGGCTCAGCGCGGCGGCGCGCAACCGCTCCGGATCGGAGGCATCGATGGTGACCAACTCGCCGTCGGCGACGCATCAGCTCCACCGCGCGCACCATGGAAGCAAAGCTGCCGTGCTTGCGCCCGGTGCCGTGGGTCCCGGTAGCGACCGCCCCGGCGATGGCCTGGCGGTCGATGTCTCCCTGGTTGGCGAAGGCGCGGCCCTGGGCCAGCAGTGGCTCGCCCAGGTCGGCGATGCGGCTCCCGGCCCAGATCGTGGCATCCCCGGTTTCCGGGTCGATGCGGTCGATCCCGGCCAGGAGCGACAGATCGAGCAACGTTCCATCCGTGGCGCACAATGGCGCGAAGGAGTGGGCCGCCCCGGCCACGCGAACGGTTTCACCGCGCCGCGCCGCCGCGATCAACGCCGCGCGCAGCTCGTCGAGCGATGCTGGCCGCACGATGGCCCCGGGCGTAGCGTGGACATTTCCCGCCCAGTTCGTCCAACCTGTTGGTGGCGGCATCGCTCGCGTTGGAGAAGGGCCGTTGGCGCTTCCCGTCCTTACCAGTGCAACTGCGCGTCGAGGTCAATGGCGACGCCGGGGAGGGAGAGAATCGGGACGATGCCGCCGGTGTACACGTCTTCCGTGTAGGAGCCGTCCGCCTGCCGACGCCAAACGGTCACGGTGCGCTCGTAGGGGTGGACGTACCAGATCTCGAGGTCGCCGCGCTGGCGGTAGCGCGGGAGTTTGGCGGTGATGTCGTAGCGTCCGGTGGAGGGCGACCAGACTTCCGCGACGAACGGCAGCGGGGCAGCGTAGATGCCCAAATCGCGCGGATCCAACGGCTCCTGGTAGACCGCGGGGATGACCATGACGTCCGGGATGTAGAAGGAGCGCGGCGAGATGCGTGCGCGGTCGCCCTGGACCGTGACGCGATACTCGCGCCAGTCGAGTTGGTTGATGAGAGCGGCGCCAAGATAGGTTGCACCCGCGTTGTGCTTCATACTCATCGGCGGCTTCTCCACGGGCACGCCATCCCACAACTCCCAGAAACGGTCCTCGTCGCTGAGGGCCAGATCCCGAAACTCCTGTTCGCTGATGGTGGCCGTGGTGGTCGCCATGATTCGCGTCTCCATGAGAAAGGGCGGTCGCGGCGCGCACAATGATAGCCGACGCCAAGGGCGGGAGCCGGGCGCGTGATCGGCTATGCTCGCGTTCGTCGATAGGTCCGTTTTCCTCTTACGGAGGATCCATGCCCGCAGATTTGCTCCTTGTCAACGGCCGCGTCCGCACCATGGACCCGGCCAACCCGGCGGTTTCCGCCGTCGCCATCCGCATGGGGAGGGTGGTCTACGCCGGGGACGATGCCGGCGCGAAGGCGATGGCCGCACCCGAGTCGCCCGTCATCGACCTGGCAGGACGGACTGCGACCCCTGGGCTGAACGACGCCCACGCCCACCCCATGTCCGTCGGTTTCGCGCTCCTGGATCTCGACCTTTCTCCGGAGCGCAACGCCGGCATTGCCGATCTGCAAGCGCTGGTGCACGATGCCGTGGCGGAGAAACCGGCGGGGAGCTGGATCCTGGGGCGCGGCTACGACGACGCCCGTTTGGCAGAGGGTCGTCACCCCACCCGCGCCGATCTCGACGCGGTGGCGCCAGACCACCCGGTCGTGCTGATCCGCATGTGCCACCACATCGGCGCCGCGAACTCCGCCGCGCTGCGCCTGGCCGGCGTCACCCGCGACACGCCGGACCCCGATAACGGCCTCTTCGATCGGGACGAGCATGGCGAACCGACCGGTGTCCTGCGCGAGGGGGCGCTCACTTTGGTCCGCGCGGCGATCCCGGAACCAGACGAGGCGGCGATGATGGCCGCGCTCCAGGCGGGCGGCCGCGAGTTCCTGCGCCAGGGCGTGACCAGCACCGTGGAGGCCGGCATCCGTGACCCGCGCGAGCTGCGCGCGTACCAGCGGTTGCGCGAGCGGGGCACGCTTCCGGTGCGCACCTACCTGATGATGATGCTCGACGAAACCCTCGATGACCTCGTCTCGCTCGGTATCCGCAGCGGGTTCGGCGACGAGTGGGTGCGCATCGGCCCAGCGAAACTCTATTCCGACGGTTCGATCGGCGGGCGCACCGCCATGATGCACGCCCCCTACGAGGGGCAACCGGACAACCACGGGCTGTGGATGATGCCGCCCGACGAGCTGAAGGCCAAGGTGCGGCGTGCCCACGACGCCGGGTTCCAGGTCGGCATCCACGCCATCGGGGACGCGGCCATCGACCTCGTCCTCGACGCCTACGAGGAGGCGCAGACGGCCAACCCGCGTCCTGATGCCCGCCACCGCATCGAGCACTGCTCGATCGTCGATGACCGCATCCTGGGGCGCATCCGCGACCTGGGCGCAATCCCCATCCCCGGCACGTCGTTCCTGCGTCACTTCCGCGATGCCTACGTCGCCAACCTGGGCGAGTGGCGGATCGGGCAGGCGTACGGCATGCGCTCCTTTGCCCGCTTCGGCATTACCGCCGCCGCCTCCTCGGACGCCCCGGTGGTGCCGGTCAATGTCCTGGCCGGGGTGCAGACGATGGTTACCCGCCGCGACATCCTTGGCCGCCCCTGCAACCCGGAGGAAGCGATCTCTCTGGAAGATGCTGTACGCGCCTACACCGTCAACGGCGCGTACGCATCCTTCGAGGAGGGGATGAAGGGGATGCTGCGTCCAGGGATGCTGGGCGACGTGACTGTCTTCGAGACCGACCTGTTCGCCGTGGATCCGGACGAGCTGGTCACGGTGCGGGTGGATTGCACGATTGTCGGGGGGAAGGTCGTGTATGAACGGGCCTGACCCACACCCCACCCCATGTCATCCGGGCTGTTTTGCCAAAAGCGTCACTTCAACCCGCTCATCGCAATGCCGCGCACGAAGTGGCGCTGGAACATGAGGAAAACGATCAGCACCGGCAGCGTTGCCACCACCGAGCCTGCCATGAGCAGATCCCAGGCGGTGCGGTTGCGGACGACGAAGAGGGCGAGGCCGAGCGGAAGCGTGCGCAAGTCTTCGCTGCTGACGATGACCAGCGGCCAGTAGAAGTTGTCCCACTGGTAGGTGAAGGTGAAGATACCGAGCGCCGCCAACGCCGGGAGACAGAGGGGCATGACGATCTGCCACCAGATGCGCAGCTCCGAGGCGCCGTCGATGCGCGCCGCATCCAGCAGATCGTTCGGGATGGTGAGCATGTACTGGCGCAGCAGGAAGATGGCGAAGGCGCTGGCCCCCTGCGGGATGATGAGCCCCCAGTAGGAATCGAGCCAGCCGTGCCCGCCCTGACCGAGCCAGTCGTTGCCGCCGAAGAAAGGGACGTGCTTGAGGATGATGTAGGTCGGGATCAGCGTCACCTGGCCGGGGATCATCATCGTGCCCAGGGTGAGCAGGAAGAGGGCGTCGCGGCCGGGGAACTGGCGCTTGGCGAAGGCGTAGGCGGCCAGCGAGGCGAGCAGCAATTGCAGGAACGTTACCGCGATGGCCACGTAGGCGCTGTTGAGGAAGAAGCGGCCGATGCGTTGCGTCTCGAAGAAGCGGGCGTAGTTGTCGAGGGTCGGGTTGCGCGGGATCCACTGCGGTGGCCAGCGGAAGATGTCGCCGATGTTCTGCAATGAGCCGGAAAGCATCCAGACGAACGGCGCGACGAAGATCACCCCGCCGATGATGAGGATGGCGTAGATGAGGATCTTCCCGGCAAGACCGCGCCAGTCGAGGCCGCGCGTTCGTTCGCTCGGGGTCGCGAGTTGGCGACTGGGCGCTATGACAGCCATGAGAGAACCCTCACCCCAACCGCCGCCACACCCGGAGGGTACCCGGCACCCGGCCCTGTGCGCAGGGAGAGGGGCTTTCGGGCACGGCATGCCGTGCCCCTAAAGCCGTTTGCCAATTGCCCGTAGCCAATAGCCCGAAGCCCATCAATACTCCACCTCGCCCCGCATCACCCGCAACTGCACCAGGGTGAAGGCGAACATCATGGCGAACATGCCGAAGGCCATGGCCGAGGCATAGCCCATGTCGAAGTTTTCGAAGGCGGTCTGGTAGATGTGATAGACCATCGTCGTGGTGCGGCGCAGGGGCCCCCCGTTGGTCATGATGAAGATCTCGGTGAAGACCTGCAATGCGCCGAGCACGGAGACGATGGCCAGGAACAGGGTGGTCGGGTTGAGGAGCGGGATGGTGATGTCCTTGAGGCGCTGCCACCCCGCCGCGCCGTCGATCTTGGCCGCGTCGTAGTAATCCTCCGGGATCGATTGCAACCCGGCCAGGTAGACCACCATGGAGAAGCCGACGCTCTTCCAGACGCTGGTAATGATGACGGCGGGCATGGCCAGGTTGGGATCGGAGAGCCACAGCAACGGTTCGTCGATGATGCCGATTTGGATCAGGTAGTAGTTGAGCAGGCCGAAATCGCCGGCGTAGAGCCATTTCCAGATGATGGCGGCGATGACCAGAGGGGTCACCACCGGCAGGTAGAAGAGGGTGCGGAAAAAGCCGCGGGCCCGGATCTGGACGTTGAGCAGCAGGGCGATACCCAGACCAATCCCCATCGTCAGCGGTACTGAGACGGCGGTGTAATACAGGGTGTTGACAATGGCCCCGCCGAACCGTTCATCGCCCAGGAGGCGGGAATAGTTGGCGAAGCCAACGTACGGTTTTTCTGGCTCCAGGATGTTCCACTCGTGGAAGCTGAGGTAGAAGGCATAGACGACAGCCAGGACCGTGAAGATGCCGAAAAGGATCAGCGTCGGGGCCAGGAAGAGATAGGCGGACCACTGCTTGCGCATCTGGCGCCACACGGAGGGTATCGGGTGTCGGGTGTCGGGTTGTCGGGGGCAGGGGTCGTGCCCCAACGATCGCGCTACTGCTGGCCATGACGTTCCTCGCGGCGGGTGCCGGGTATCGCGTGTCGGCTGCCGTGACTCTATTCCCCGACACCCGTCACCCGACACCCGGCACCCTCGTCCCTACCGACTGAGAATGTCCTCGCCCTCCAAAGCCGCTTCGTCCAGCGCGGTGGCGGCGTCGATTTCGCCGTAGATGGCGCGGCCGAGAGCGTCGTTGAGGGCGACTTCGACCTCGCCGTAGCGCTCGTTGGGGGCGCCGCCGGTGACGCCGCACTCCATCTGCTCGGCGAAGCCTTCCAGGATCGGGTTGAGGTCGAAGACGCCCGGGTCTTCCAGGAGCGAGGTGCGTGGCGGCAGGAGCGAGCCGGGTGCCTCCGGCGTGCCCAGCGTCCACAGCGCCATGTTCTGCGGCGCGGAGAGGAACTCGATCCACTTCCAGGCCGCGTCCGGGTTCTGCGCCTGCGCCGGGATGATGAGGGCGTCGCCGGCGATGGTCGTGGCGCACCGCTCTTTCTGCGGCAGCGGCGCGGCGTCCCACAGGCCGTGATGTCGGGATACTCGTCCTGGATGACCGAGGCGAACCAGGCCCCGGCGACGTACATCCCGACCTGACCGGTGGCGAAGGCGACGCGCCCATCATAGGAGTTGGAGTTCAGGTAGTCGGGCGGCGAGTATTGGGTCAAGCCGACGTAGAACTCGGCCGCTTCCTTGCCCGCGTCGCTGTTGAAGAGGATGGTTGTGCCGTCGGGAGAGAGAATCTCGCCCGCCGTTCTGCCACAGGTAGGGATACCAGTAGTAGGCCGCCTCCGGCGCGAACATGATGTACCCGTACTGGCCGTCGCTGGTCAGTGCTTGGGCAGCGGCCTCCAGTTCCTCCCAGGTCGTCGGCGGAGCGGCGATGCCGGCCTCCTCGAAGAGATCGGTGCGGTAAAAGAGGCCGGTCGACTCCCCGTCGATCGGCAGGCCATACATCTTGTCTTCCCAGAGCACCGAGTCGAGGAAGGCGCCGACGTAGTCGTCGCGCACGACCGCCGTGCTCTCGGCGATATACGGCTCCAGATCGAGGAGCGCGTCACGGGAGGCGTAGTCGACGACAGAGCTCATGTCGAGAAAGACGGTGTCCGGCGGATTGCCGCCGGCGATCTGGGTGGTGAGCCGAGTGTCCATCTCCTCGGCCGGCACGCCCGTGAACTCGACGGTGATATTGGGGTGCAGCTCCTGGAAGCGGTCCCGCAGCATCGGCATCATCTCGGTCTCGTTGACCCAGGATTGGAAGGTGATCGTCACCGGCTCGGTCGGCTCCGGAATATTCGGGCTGAGGTTGGCCAGGTCGAGCTCTTCGCCGATCGGGGTGAACGCCTCCGGCGTCGCATCCTGACGGGCAAACGCGCGTCCACCACCCAGCGCTCCCGCGCCGACGGTCGAAATTCCGAGCGTCACCCCGCCCTGGGCGAAGCGTCTCCGGTTGAAACTCGCGGCCGTTGCGCCGCGGAGTCTCCGCTCCAACCCACTCTGCCGCCTCGTTTCTGTCCACCGCTGCTTCGCCACGATGACCTCCTTCGTCACTCACCGCACGACCATCGTGCGATCATTCCTCACGGCTTCCGGCTTCCGGCTTCCGGCTTCCGACTCTCGTCCGGCGGTCCCGTGCTCTCCCGCACCACCAACCGTGTTTCCAGCAACACCCGCTGCCAGGGAGCATCGCGCTGCTCGATGCGGTCAAGCAAGAGGCGGACCCCGACCGTCCCCAGCTCGCCGAAGGGCTGCGCTACTGTCGTCAATGACGGGTAGATCGCGGCCGCGGATGGGATATCGTCGAACCCGGCCACCGAAATATCTTCCGGTACCCGGCAGCCCGCGCGCTGAAATGCCCCGATGGCGCCGGTGGCCATCTGGTCGTTGAAGGCGAAGACGGCAGTGATGCCAAGACCCTGCTCCAGCAGGGTGCGGGCCGCCGCCGCGCCGCCGTCCGGCCGCCCATTGCCGCGCACCAGATGCTCCGCCGCCACGTCCAAGCCGCCGTCGGCCAGTGCCCGCCGAAACCCGGCGATACGCCCGGCGCTGGGCGTGAGGTCATGGGGGCCGACGAGGCAGGCGATACGGCGGTGTCCGAGCGTGACCAGATGCTCGCCGGCCAGATAGCCGCCACGGTCGTTGTCGACCAGCACCTGATCGACCGGCATCTCGCCCAGGTCGCGGTCGACCACCACGCAGGGGACGCCGGCCTCCAGGACGCGCTCCACGGCATCGTGCCCGTCCACGCGGGGGATCAGCCCGGAGGAGGCCAGGATGAACCCGTCTACCCGCTTGGCCAGCAGCACGTCGATGTAGGTCTCCTGCTTGACCGGCGAGAGGTCGGAGTTGCCGAGGATGACGCTGTACCCCTCGGCGAACCCGGCGTCCTCGATGGCGCGCGCCACCTCGGCGAAAAAGGGGTTGGAGGTGTCCGGCACCAGCAGACCGATGGTGTGGGTCACCCGCCGCCGGAAGGAGCGTGCCAGCAGATTGGGCCGGTAGCCGAGTGCGGCGATCGCTTCCCGCACCCGCTCGGCAGTAGCGGCCTCGACGGCGACGGAGCCTGTCACGAACCGGGAGACGGTGGAGATCGAGACTCCAGCGCGGGCGGCAACGTCCTGGAGCGTGGGGGAGCGGTCACCGGTGGCGCGGCGCACGCCCTCACCCCCCTGCCCCCTCTCTCCCGGACAGTTTGGCGAAAGGCGGTCCGACACGGGGATCCGATGCGACACTGCTGGGTGTTGAGCGTCCAGCGGATCGGATCGGAGGCGCCCCGTGTCGAGCCGAGGAAAAGTGTTGCATGCGTGGGTACGCCAGGTCGAAACGCTGCTGCCGGGGGAGCGGGTGACGCGGGTGCGCGTGCTGGCGCTGTTCGCGGCCGGGGTGCTGTGGGCCGGCTCGGTGACCTTGCTCAAGGTGGCCGCCGCCTTGCCGCTGCCGGCCAGCGACCCGAGTATCGAGCGGCGCCTCAAGCGCTTCGTGACCAACCCGCGCGTGACCGTGGCGGGGCTGTGGGATCCGCTGCTGCCGGTCCTGCTGCGGGCGCTGGGGCAGCGGGAGGTGGTGTTGGTCTTCGACCCGACGCCGTACCGCGACTGCGCCACCATCCTGGTCGTCGGGGTGGTGGTGCGCCGCCGTGTGCTGCCCCTGACCTGGCGGGTGGCGCCGCAGCAAGACCCCTGGCCGCAGCCGCTGGGACCAATCCTGACGGACTTGCTGGCCGTCATCGCCGCCGCGCTGCCGCCCGGTACGACCGCGACGCTGCTGGCCGATCGCGGCCTGGTCGGTCCGACGGTCGTCGATTGCGCGCGGGCGGTCGGGTTTCACGTCATCTTGCGGTTGCGCGCCGGGGCCGGTGAGGAGACCCGCGTCCGCCTCGGCGACGGGCCCGAGCAGCGCGTGGCCGCCCTGCCCACCGGTCCCGGGCAGCGCTTCGCCGGGCCAGCCGCGATCTTCAAAGATGCCGGCTGGCGCACCGGCCACCTGACCATCCACTGGGCCGCGGGGGCCGACGAGCCGTGGGTGCTGTTCTCCGACCGCCCGGCCGGTCCCGACCGGGTGCGCGAGTACCGCCAGCGCGCCCGCGCCGAGGCCACCTACCAAGACGAAAAGGGGCGCGGTTTTGTGCTGGAAGCCAGCAAACTCGGCGCCGTGGACCACCTGGAACGCTTGCTGCTGGCGGTGCATCTGGCGCTGTGGTGGGCCTACGGGCTCGGCTTGCAGACCGTGCGCAACGGACAGCGCCGTCGCTACGACCGGCGCGACCGGCGCGACCTGAGTCTGGTCCGCCTGGGCCGCACCGCCTGCCTGGCGGCCCTCGATCTGGATCATCGTCCCGCCTTACCCTTCCGCTTCACCCCCGCCGGCTGGACCTTCCCGTGGGTGCGATGAAACTGTCCGGGAGAGAGCCCCCCTGCCCCCCTCTCCCGTCGAGCCGGGAGAGGGGGAAATCGTCCCTCTCCCCGCGCACGGGGAGAGGGATTAGGGTGAGAGACGGCGCCAAGAAACCGGAACCCCCAGCCGGGAATCGGAGCTGTCACTCGGCCGTCGCTGGCCGCCGCAACAGGGTCCCCGCTCCAGAGATCGGTCAACGCTCCGTTGAAAGACGCCGTCACCGCAGGAGGCAGTGTGGCTGTTGCCACCAGATCCTCGTCCGTGAAGTTCAGCAAGACAACGACCGGGTTCTGTCCCTCGTCCTCAGTTCGGACGTATCCGAAGAAAGGCATCGACGGCGCGACCTCCAGCGGTGCCCAGTGCCGGGAGTGGAGGGCGGGCGTGCCCCGTCGCAATGCGATGAGCCGCCTGGTGAACGCGCGCAGTCCGGCACGATCCGTCCAGTCGATCGGTCCCCGCTGCGCATAGGGGAGGTAGGTGGCCCCGACGTCGTCGCCGGTGCAGAGGCATGGCAGCCCCGGCAGGGTGAGCAGCATCGCCAGCGCGACGCGACAGCAGCCGATGCCGTGGGTCGAAAGAAAGCGGGGACCGGTGTCGTTGTTGTTGAGGAAGCGCAGCGGCAGGGCGTCCTGGTGATAACCCCGGCCCCCGTCGGTAAGCGCCGCGACCATCGCCTGCCCGATGGGGGCGCTGCCGCCGAAGATTCCCTCCCACGCCCAGTGGCCGAGTTGGTCGGTCCAGTCGTAGGCGGCGTCGAAGCCCTGTTCGCCATAGAAGGGATCGCGGGCGCTCGCTTCGGCAATGAGCATGTCCGGTTTGAGGCGGCGCATCTCCTGGACGAAGAGCGCCGGCCACTCCGGGTTGCGCTCCTTGATGCCCCAGATGGCGTCGATGCGGAAGCCGTCGACATTGAACTCTCGCACCCAGTACGTGAATGCCTCCAGCATGAGGCGGCCCACTTCGGGGTTGTCATAGTTGAGGTTTGGCAGTTCGGTCCAGGAGAAGTAGTGGGTCGGGTTCCCGTCCGCATCGCGGTCGTAATAGTCCCAGAAGCGTGACGTCTCGCCGTTGGCGACGGCGTCCCGGAACCAGGGGTGCTCGACCGAGGTGTGATTCGGCACGAAATCCATCAGCACCTGGAGCCCGCGTTGGTGCGCTGCCTGGATGAGCGTCCGCAAATCATCCTTCGTGCCGTACTCGGGGCGGAGGTCGCAGTAGTCGGTGACCGCGTAGCCGAAATTGTTGGGGAGCGTGCGCGTGATGGGGGATAACCAGAGGGCGCTGACACCCAAATCGGCCAGATCGTCGAGTTTGGCGGCGACACCGGCGAATCCGGGCGGATCGTAGAACGCGGGAACGACCCCGTAGACGACGGTGTCGGCAATCCAGCCGGCGCGGCGATGCATAGGCTCTGCGGCCGCCACGGGAGAGCGCGACCGGCTCACGACTCCGGCTGCCAACGCGCCAGCACCGGCCACGAGCGACCCACCTCGACCTCCTCGTCGATCGGTTCAGCCATGCCACCCCGGGTCTGCAAACGTTTGCAGGGGTGAGGGACTGTAGACCCGTGGCTGAGGCGCTGTCAAGCGGAGCCTGTCGCGGTCATTCGCAACACCCGTTCCAGGAGAAATGCCTCGAACGCCGTTCCGTCAATCGCCACCGCAAGCCGCGCGTTCAGTCCGTCGTCCTGCTCGCGGAGACGAAAGACGCCATCCTCGACGTCGGCGGCCAGGCGCGCCGGTCGCAGGCGCAACCAGTTGCCGGGAAAAAGTGCCGCTACCGTCAGCGGGTCGTGCAGGATGGCCACGGCATCGGCCGGGACCGGATCGGGGTCGTCGGGTGGGGGCAACGCGGTGGGGAACCATGCCGCATGCCAAGCATCGATGGCGTGGCCGAGGGCGGCGCCGAGCGGATGGTCCACCGTTAGCTGCTCTCGCGCGGCTTTCCGTAGCGGTGCACGCATGGTGACGTCGAGGGGAACCCAGGTCACGGGGATGCCGCAGCGGGCCACGGTCAGCGCGGCAGCCGGGTCGCACATCGTGTTGTAGTCGGGCCAGCCCGCGCTTCCGCGCTCGCGGATGTCTCGTTGCCAGGCAGCGGGCATCGTCGCCGCATCGAGCAGACCGCCCATCACGGTTAGCCCAAGGAGGCGCCCGGCGAGCCCCGGGTCGCGCTCGATCGCGGCGGCCACGTTCGTCAGCGGTCCAATGGCGACGAGGTGAAACGGGTCCCGTCGCGATTCCTCGATGAGCCAATCGACCGCGGAGGAGGGATGGACCGAAGCTTCAGGCCCGTCATGGTCCCGATCGAGCAGTCCCACACCCTCCGCGCCCGACATCTGGTGCGGATCGCCCTGTCCGTGGAAGACCGGGATGTCTGCCCGCCCCGCCATGCCCAGCAACCTCGTCGCGATCCGACCGCGCCACTCGACATCGCCGCTAACGATCGTCACCCCGCGCAGGTCGACCTCGGGGGAGGCCAGCGCCAGGGTGAGCGCCAGGGCATCGTCGGGATCGGCGCCGATGTCGGTATCGATGACGATGGGGATCGGTGAGGTCACGTGGCAATTCTCCAGGGACGGTTCAAGCGG
Source organism: uncultured Chloroflexia bacterium (assembly GCA_963762985.1). Taxonomy (GTDB): domain Bacteria; phylum Chloroflexota; class Chloroflexia; order Thermomicrobiales; family UBA6265; genus JACCXM01. The sequence continues at coordinate 676,421 of CAVXMK010000008.1, read as the reverse complement.
CCCCAGCCCTGTACCATAGCCGATAGCCGATAGCCAGCGAGGGGTTGCCGACGTGTATGTGTTCCTGAGCGGGGCGGAGATGCAACCGGAACGGGTCCGGGCGGACTGGCCTGCCGGCCGGTTTGTCGCGCGCGGGCGCTTGGAGCCTCTTCCTGCCGAGGCCGCGCCACCGACTGGCGAAACCCACGACGAAACCTGGGGTATCGTGATCGAAACCCCGGATGGCGTGGCAGATGGCGAGCCGAGGTCCGTAGTGGCCGACGACGGCCGCGTCTTTGCCGTGGTCGTGACGGCTCCGGATGCGGCAGATCCCGCCGCGGTGCTCGCCGCGGCCCGGTACTGGGAGCTGCCCCCGGGCTACGTGCGCTGGCTGATGGGCCTGGCCAATGCCCAGGTCGAGGAGTACGTGTACTGAGCGAGTGGGAACTCGGCACGCAACCGGTTCGTTATGGCAATGATCGGCGGCGCGAATCTGTCATCTGGACCCTATACTGCCGACTGGCGCCGGCGAAGCACTCGCGGAATCGATCGCGATCAGGAGACTGCGGTACATGGCGGACATGGTGCTTGACATTTTGCTTTGGCTGCTGCGTATCCTCACCTTTGCCTTGATCGGGCGCGCCCTCCTTTCCTGGTTCGATCCCCGTGGGGAGTGGACCATTACCCGCCTGCTGGCCGATGTCACCGAGCCGATCATGGCGCCACTGCGGCGGGTGATCCCCCCCATCGGCATGATCGACATCTCGTTCATCGTTGCCATTATCCTTCTCCAGGTGCTGGAGCGGTTGCTGATTCAGGCGCTGGGGTAGGGCTGGCCGCAGCGCCATCGCTGCCCACGCGAATTGGACGGAGCGTCCCATTGACCGTGCGCCGTCATCAGCCGATATGACTGATGGACGAAGCACTGGTTTTCTCGCGACGCCTCCTTCTCGGGGGGCTGGTAGCTGGGGCGGCGGTCGCCTCCCGGACGACGGCCGCGTTCGCGCGCCAGGACTCGTCATCGACCTTCACGTTGGTCACGAATCGCACGCCATCCGATCTCGATCCCCATTCCGCCTATGACGCCGGCTCGGGGGTGGCCCTGCAGTGGCCGTTCGAGGGTCTCATCCGCCTTCGGCCAGGCAGCGCCGACATCTACGAACCACGCCTGGCCGAGTCGTAGTTCCCGAATCCTGATTCCAACGTCTGGACCTTTCGCCTGCGCGAAGGGGTGACGTTTCACGACGGTACGCCCCTCGATGCCGAGGCGGCCCGCGCCTCGTTCGAGCGGCTCCTGCGCCTGGATTGCGCCCCGGCCACCGTCCTTGGTCGCTTCATCGCGGATCCCGCCCAGATGGTTGCCCAGGACGCGCGCACGCTCGTCTTCGATCTGGGCGCATCGCGGCCGTTGGCATCGCGGCCGTTGTTCGAAGCAGCCATCGCCGCCCCGTTCGGGACGGCAATTGTCAATGTCGCCGCGCTCCGGCAGCATGAGGTCGATGGAGACGGCGGCCATGTCTGGGCGCAAGGGAACGCGGATGGGTATCAGATGGCGTTGGGCGAGGTCCGGCAGATCGTCGCGCGGGACGATCCGGCCGCCATCTACATCGCCCGGCCCCAATGACTGACCGTGGTGCGCCGTGATGTTGGCGGCTTCGCGCCGAATCTCGTTGTCGGCGACATCATCGACTTCCATGGCCTGCACCGGCAGCCGGACACGGCGGCAGTTCCACCAACCTTCGCATAATGCGCCGGTGAATATCTTTCATATTCTGTCGCTGGGAAGACACGAACTCATTCAGGTAGCTGGCTAAGTGATCCATCCGGCAAGTGGTCGTATGATACGGGGTGACCTGAGGAGGTGCCCCGTGCCGAAGGTGCTGCGCGGGCGGGCGTTGACCGCCGCGGAGGAGCCGGCGATTGGCGCGCTGGGGTGCTCGCGCACCGCGCCGGTGCGGCTGGTCGAGCGGGCGCGCCTGGCCGGGCTGGCCCACCACGGCCAGCGCGGCCTCGCCATTGCCGCCGCGGTGGGGGTGGCGGCACCGGTCGTGCGGATCTGGCTGAAGCTCGGCAACGCCGCGGGCGGCGCGGGGCTGGCCGACGCGCCGCGCACCGGCCGTCCGGCCGGCCGGCATCGCCCGCCTGCCGGTGGCAAGATGAACTTGCCGGATGGACCAGTTAGCCGAGACGCCATGTTCGACGATCAATCCGCGTTCCGCGAGCGGTTCGAGTGGGGCGCAGACGGCATCCGGCGGCTTGCTCCCATCTCGGACATCGTGGTCGTCGTCGACGTGCTCAGCTTCGCCACGGCGGTTGACATCGCGGTCGGGCGCGGGGCGACGGTCTTCCCGTATCCCAAACGGGGCACCGCGGTCGCCTACGCGCGAGAACGCGGCGCCATCGCGGCAGCGGATCGTCAGGGTGGAGACGCGGAGCTGCCATATTCGCTCTCCCCCACGTCGCTATTGTCGGTTCCGCCGGGTACGCGGCTGGTGTTGCCGTCACCCAACGGGGCCACCCTGGTCCTCCTCGCGGCCGAACGTGGGGCCGCCGTCTTTGCCGGCTGCCTGCGCAATGCGGCGGCCACCGCGGCCGCGTGCCGTGCCTTGGGCGGGAGCGTGGCCGTCATCGCTGCCGGGGAGCGCTGGCGCACAAGCGGCGACTCGACGGGGTCGCTCCGCCCCGCCGTCGAAGACCTGGTCGGCGCGGGGGCCATCCTCCATGCCCTCACCCCCACCCATGCGTCGCCGGAAGCGATGGCGGCGGTCGCGGCATACCGCGCCGTGACGGACCTGGGCAGATTCCTCCTGGACTGCGCCTCTGGCAAGGAACTGGCCACGCGGGGCTTCGCGGCGGACGTGGCGCTGGCCGCGCAGATCGACGCCAGCCCCAACGAGCTGCGACTGGGAGAGGGATCCTTTGCTCCTTCGCCCCTGAACGACGTGAGTGGGCCGCTTGTGCGATCGTCGTGGGGCGTGTAGCGTTCGTGCGGATCGACAACCGCATTACCGCCGACCCGGGGACTTTTGCGCCGTGGCTACCGCCCTCCCCCGCGACCAGAGCGCCGCTCTCCCGACACCGCTCACGCCACTGATCGGCCGCGAGCGGGAGACCGCCGCACTCTTCAATTACCTGCGCCGCGACGAGACCCGCCTGTTGACCCTCACCGGGCCCGGCGGCGTCGGCAAGACCCGACTCGCCCTCCAGACGGCGGCCGACATTCGGGCCGCGGGCGACCGCCAGGTGCTGTTTGTCCCGCTCGAAACGGTGCTCGATCCGGAGAGCGTGCTCCAGGAGATCGCCCGTCTTCTGGAGATCCAGGACCCAGGCGGTCCCGCACCCGTCGCCCGCATCAGCCGCGCACTCCGCGACCGGCCGTTCCTGCTCGTGCTCGACAACGTGGAGCACGTCATCGCCGCGGCGCCGACCGTGGCCGAATTGGCGATCGCCTGCCCAGGATTGCAGATCCTGGCCACCAGCCGCGAACCGCTGCGCGTGCGGGGGGAGCAGGAATTCGTGGTGGCTCCTCTGCCGGTGCCGGATCTCGCCACGTTTCCCGATCTGGACAAACTCGCTGACACGGCATCGGTCGCGCTGTTTGTCCGCCATGCTACAGCGGTGCGATCCGGGTTCGCGCTCACTGAGGGCAATGCCCGAGCGGTGGCGGAGATTTGTGGCCGCCTCGACGGTCTGCCACTCGCCATCGAACTGGCTGCCTCCCGCGTGAACGTTTTGCACCCGGATCGCATGCTGGCGCGACTGGACGACCGCTTGTCGCTGCTGGTGCACGGCGCGCGCGATCTGCCACCGCGGCTCCGGACGATGCGCGACGCCATCGGATGGAGTTACGACCTCCTGCCGCCTGGAGAGCAGGCGCTGTTCCGGTGGCTGTCGGTCTTCGCCGGGGGCTTCACGCTCGAGGCCGCGGAAGCGCTCTGCGGTCCTGGAGCGAGCGATGATGAGTCAGAAGCGAACCGCGTTCCCGGAGTGCAATCCGTTCTCGACGGACTAACCTCGCTCGTCGAGAAGAACCTGTTGCGCGAGGAAGAGCGCGCGGGCGCTACGCGCTTCGCCATGCTGCAGACCATCCGCGAGTTTGCGGCCGAGCATCTCGCGGAGTGCGGCGAAGCAGAGGTCGCGGCCCGCCGGCACGCGGCGTGGTTGGCGGCGTATGCCGATCGGGTGTGGCCCGAGCTGTTTGGCTGGGCGAGCCGGCGCAGCCTGGCCTGGCTGGATGCCGAACTCGACAATCTGCGGGCGGCATTGCGCTGGTCGATCGACCGGGGTCATGCCGAGATCGCCCAGGAACTGGTGTTCGCGACGAACTGGTACTGGTACGTCACCGGGCAGGCGGGCGAAGGCGCGATGTGGGCCGAACGCTCCGTCGCGTGCGGCGTGGCGTCACCTCTGGCCAGGGCCAGGGCGCTGATTTCCGTTGCCTGGCTCACCAACGAGCACGGGGACGCGGCAAAGGCGTTGCCATGGATCCGCGAAGCGCTTGCGCTTCTCCAGGAGATGGACGAGCCAGGGTTTGAGGCGCAAGCACACACCGCGCTCGGGTTGATCCTGCTGCGGCAGGGCGCATTGGAGCAGGCGCACGTGGCGTTTGCCGAATCCCTCGCGCTCCATCAATCGCTGGGCGAAGCCGTCTGGATTCCGTACCCCCAGAAGAATCTCGGGCTCGTCGCCTATCTGCAAGGGGACTCCGACCGCGCGGCGATCTGGCTCACGGAGGCGCTGACGCGGTTCCGCGAGATGAACAATGACTTCGGCACGGCGATCACGCTCATCAATCTGGCCCGGCTCGCCCTGCACCGCGGCGACCTGGCCGCCGCCGCACGTCTCTACGCCGAGAGTCTCTCGCTGCGCTGGGCGGATGGCGACAAGATCAGCGTCGCCAGTTGCCTGCGGGGGTTGGCGCGCACCGCCGTTCTCGCCGGGCAGTTCGAGCGAGGGGTACGCCTGTTCGCCGCGGCCGAGGCGCTGCGGGAAGCGATCGGCGCCAGAGAAACACGCGCCGCCCACCAGGTTGCGGAGGCGCTGGCGGTTGCCCGAGATGCGCTCGGCGAAGCCGCTTTTGCCCGAGCCTGGGCCGATGGCCGCGGGCTGCCGCTGTCGAATGCGGTCAGCGAGGCCATGGCGATGCCTGATGCCACGCCAGCGCCCGTCGACGACATGGCGGCTGGGCAATACGCCCTCACGCCGCGGGAGGTGGACGTCCTGACGCTTCTCGTCGCCGGACGATCCAACCCCGAGATCGCCGATGCGCTGTTCATCAGCCGGCGTACGGTGACCACGCATGTGACGAACCTCTTTGCCAAGCTCGGCGTCAGCAACCGCGTCGAGGCAACCACCGAGGCCCAGCGCCGGGGATTGGTCGCCCCACAAACGGTGAGACCAGCGTAAGACGGCCTACGCGACCCATGGCCGGACTACGACCTGTCGTAGACGCACATTACCGAAACGGTCGGACAGAAATCCGACACTCGTACGATGTGGCCCTCCGCCCACCGGGCGCAGACTGCGTCCAGACCAGTCGCCCGAGATGGGTCGCATGCCAGGGCGGTGACGAACGTCACGCACAGATCGAGGAGGGCCACCATGATCTTCCGCAGTCCCTCTCCCGACATCGCGATCCCCGACACGGCGCTCACCCCGTTCGTGCTTCGTCACGCGGCGCGACTCGCCGACAAGCCCGCACTCATCGACGGCATCACCGGCCGCACGTTGACCTTTGGCCAGCTCGCGGAGGCCATCGACCGCACCGCGGCGGGTTTGGCGGAGCGCGGATTCCGCAAGGGCGACGTGTTCGCGATTTACGCCGCCAACTGCCTCGAGTACGCGGTGGCGTTTCACGCGGTGGCGTCGTGCGGCGGCATCGTGACGACGATCAACCCGGCGTACACGGCTGCCGAGCTCGCCCACCAACTCGCCGACGCCGGCGCGACCTCGCTGCTGACGACGCCCGATCTCCTGGAGAAGGCGCGCAGCGCGGCACTGCAGGCCGGGGTGCCCGAGGTGTTCGTCTTCGGCGAAGCCGCCGGGGCCACCCCCTTTGCTTCGCTCCAAAGCAGCGGCACTCCACCATCCGTCGCGCTCGATCCGGGCGACGATCTCGTGGCGCTCCCCTATTCGAGCGGGACGACGGGTCTCCCCAAAGGCGTGATGCTCACGCACACCAATCTGGTCGCGAATGTGGCCCAGGTGGCCGCGTGCGGCCTGGTGACGGAGGAGGACACGCTGATAGGGGTCCTGCCGTTCTTCCACATCTACGGCCTGACCGTGCTCATGAACATCAGTCTCGCGGTCGGAGCCACGGTGGTCGTGCTCCCCTGCTACGATCTCGAATCGTTCTTGCAGACCCTCGAAACATACGTCGTGACATTCGCTTGCATCGTTCCGCCGATCGTCCTGGCCCTGGCCAAACAGGCCGTGGTCGACGACTACGATCTGACACGGTTGAGAACGATCGTCTCTGGCGCGGCGCCCCTCGGCGCCGACATTTCCCATGCCTGCCGCGAGCGCATCGGTTGCCACGTCAAGCAGGGATACGGTCTGACCGAGGCGAGCCCGGTCACGCATCTCAGTCCGGTGGAGCCCGATCGGATTGCGATCGGGTCGGTTGGGCATCTCCTCCCCAACACGGAGGCCAGGATCGTCGATGCGGCGAGCGGGATCGAAGCAGGGCCAGGCGAGCAGGGAGAAATCTGGATCCGTGGCCCACAGGTCATGAAGGGGTACCGCAACCGGCCCGACGCGACCGCGGCGATGCTCGACGCCGACAACTGGCTGCACACCGGCGACATCGGATGCGTCGATGCGGCGGGGAACTTCTTCGTCGTCGACCGGCTCAAAGAGCTGATCAAATACAAGGCCTATCAAGTCGCTCCCGCCGAGATGGAAGCGATCCTGCTCTCCCACCCCGCAGTCGCCGACGTCGCCGTCATCCCGAGCCCGGACGAAGACGCCGGGGAGGTGCCCAAGGCGTTTGTCGTGCTCGCAACCGAGGTAACACCAGACGCGTTGATGGCCTTCGTTGCCGAGCGCGTGGCTCCATTCAAGAAAGTGCGCCGCATCGAGTTCATCGACCAGATCCCGAAGTCGGCAACCGGCAAGATCCTGCGCCGCGTCCTGGTGGAGCGTGAGCGGGCCGCGGCGGCGGTCCCGGTCCCGGCCCTGGTCTGATCGATGCAGATGATTGCCGTTGAGCGCGTTCCCAGGTTGTCTGGCGTGGCGCAAGGCTGTAGCGTTCCCACGGATCGACAATCGAATCGCCGACTCGAGGGCATTAACATCGTGACCACCGCTCGGCCCCTCGACCAGTCCACCCCACTGCCGACCCCGCTCACGCCGCTCATTGGGCGTGAGCGGGAAGCCTCTGCCGTGCGGGATTTGCTGCGGAACGACGCCATCCGGCTGGTGACGTTGACCGGCCCCGGCGGAGTCGGCAAGACCCGCCTCGCCCTCCAGGTTGCGGCTGATCTTCAGGATGCGTTCGCCGATGGCGTGGTCTTGATCTCATTGGCCACGATCCGCGATCCCGAGCTCGTTTTGCCGGCGATCGCCCAAGCCTTGCATCTGCCCGAGCTTGGCGACCGGCCGCTCGCCGAGCAATTGACCGCGGTCTTGCGCCGGCAGCGCCTGCTGCTGGTTCTCGACAATGTCGAACAGGTCATTGAAGCAGCCCCGCGTATCACGACCTTGCTCGGCGCCTGCCCTGGTCTGAAAGTTCTTGCCACCAGCCGCGCTACCTTGCGCGTGTCTGGCGAACATGACTATGCGGTGGCGCCGCTGACCCTGCCCGAGCGTGGCGGATCCACGCACTCGCCGGCGCTGGCCGACCTGGCGCAAAACGACGCGATCGCCCTGTTCGTGGCACGGGCGCAGGCGGCGCTGCCCGGATTTGTGCTAAACGAGGACAATGCTCCCGCCGTCGCCGAGATTTGTGCGCGCCTGGATGGGTTGCCTTTGGCGATCGAGCTGGCGGCGGCCTTGGTGCGGGTGCTGCCACCGGTGGCTCTGGTCGGCCGACTGACCAACCGGTTGGCGCTGCTGACGAGCGGGGCCCGCGACCAGCCCGCCCGGCTGCGCACGATGCGGGACGCGATTGCCTGGAGTCACGATCTCCTCCCGCCGCCGGAGCGGGTGCTGTTCCGGCGCCTGGCCGTCTTCGCGGGCGACTTTACCCTCGACGCGGCCAAGGAAGTGACCGGGGCGAGCGCCGAGTTCGGCATCGATCTCCTGGCCGGCATCCTGTCACTCGTCGAGTCGAGTTTCCTCACGAGCTATGCGGCGACTGGCGGTGAGCCGCATTATCGGATGCTGGAGACGGTGCGGGAGTTCGGGCTGGAGCAGTTGAGCGCCAGCGGTGAGCTCGACGGGGTCATGGGGCGGCTGGCGACATGGGCGCGCGCCCTCGCCGGCCAAGGAAATGAGCGGGCTTTTGGTTCGTCATCGTTCGCCTGGCTGCGGCAATGCGAAGCAGAGCTCGACAACGTGCGGGGAGTCCTGAGCTGGGCGCTCGAGCGGGGGGAGGCGGCGACGGCGCAGGGCCTCTTCGGGCAGTTGGGATGGTTCTGGTACGTCCGAGGGCATCTGAGCGAGGGGCGCACGTGGGGTGAGCGCGCGATTGCGCTCGGCAACCTGGGCGCGACGTTCGAGTGGATCCAGGCGCTGCGAGTCACGGCAGTGCTGGCGTGGGGGCAAGGCGATTACGCACGGGCGAAAGCGCTGTGCGAAGAATCCCTCACACTGGCGACCTCGGTCGACACGGAGCGAAGTATCAGCATCTGCCTGCACTTTCTCGGTCTGATCGCCGAGGACGAGGACCGCTACGACGAAGCCAAGGCTCTGCAGGAGGAGGCGCTAGCGAGACTTCTCGCGGTCGGGCAATTGGGCTGGGCGGGATATGCGCTCAACGCGCTCGGGGTGATCGCCTACGAGCGGGGCGACATGGCGCGGGCGGAGGAGTGCTTCACGGAGGTTCTCGACCAGTTCCGGGCGCTGGGCCATACCTACGGAGTCGCCGTGGTGTTGATCAACCTGGCGAAGGTTGCGCGAGCGCGCGGCGAGTACGCGCGGGCGGCCGTTCTGTACGGGGAGAGTCTCAGGCAGCCCTGGGAGCAAGGCGAATGGCGGCACGTTGCCGGCTGTCTGCGTGGACTCGCGAGCGTCGCGGTGACGGCCCACCAGTACGAGCGCGCCGCGCGCCTGTTTGGCGCGGCCGAGGCGGTGCTGGAGGCGATCGGCGCCCCCGCGCCGCGGCGGCATCCCCTGTCTGAACGGGCCGTGGCGACGACCCGGGCCGCCCTGGGAGAGTCGGCGTTCGCCGCAGCGTGGGCGGCGGGGCGAGCGCTCCCGCTGCCGGAGGCAGTGGCCGAGGCGTTGGAGGTGACGCCGGAGGCGGTTGCTGCTGTGGCAGGAAAGCCGACGGCTGCCGCCCGGCATGGGCTGACGCCGCGTGAGGTCGAGGTGCTGCGTCTGGTGCGCGAGGGGTGCTCGAACCGGGAGATCGGCGAACGGCTCTACATCAGCGAGCGCACGGCCCGCACCCACGTCCAGAACATCCTCGACAAGCTCGATCTCAGCACCCGCGCCGCGGCGGCGGCTTACGCCGTGGAACACGGACTTCTCGAACACGATCTATCTTCGTCTTCTCACGGTCGGGAGAATGTCAGCACCGCGGCTACGTAGGCCACGGCGACAACTACGTAGATCGCTGTCCACAGCCTTGCGCGCTGAAAATCGGCCGATCAGCCGATGCCACAACGGCGCTCCGGGCGCACCATGGCGGTGGGTTCGCAGGCGGCGGACCCGGCGGTTGACAGATTCCGCCAGGAACAGCGGACGGAGGCGCGCCATGATCTACCGCAGCCCGTATCCCGAGGTCGAGATTCCCGACCTGCCACTGACCCCCTTCGTCCTGCGGCACGCGGAGCGCCTGGCGACCAAGCCGGCATTGATCGACGGGCCGAGCGGCCGCACCCTGACCTACGGTGAACTGGCCGACGGCGTGCGGCGTGTGGCCTCGGGTCTGGCGCGGCGCGATTTCCGGCGGGGCGATGTGTTCGCCACGATCTGCCCGAACGTCCCGGAGTTCGCCCTGGCGTTCTACGGCGTGGCGTCGCTCGGCGGTGCGACGACGATGCTCAATCCGCTCTACACCGCCAACGAGATGCAGCGCCAGCTCGCCGACTCGGGAGCGCGCTTCGTCTTGACCGTGCCGGAGCGGCTCGCCACGGTGCGGGAAGCGCTGGCCGGGACGCGAGTCGAGGACATCTTCGTCCTCGGCAATGGCGATGGAGCGACTCCGTTCCGGCGGCTTCTTGAGCACGATGACCCGCTGCCCGCGGTCGCCGTTGGGCCGGACGATGTGGCAGCACTCCCCTACTCGAGCGGCACGACCGGGCGTCCGAAAGGCGTGATGCTGACCCACCGCAACCTGATGGCGGCCATTGTTACGCGACGGGCGATGCTGCCGGCGCCGGAGGACGACACCAGCCTTTGCGTCACCCCACTGTTCCATATCGCCGGCATTTCCGTGCTGAACGGCACGATCCATGCCGGCGCCACGCTCGTCCTACTGCCTCGCTTCGATTTCCAGACGTTCCTGCGCCTGCTGCAGGATTACCGGGCAACGCGGACCGCACTTCCGCCGCAGATCGTCCGCGAGCTCGGCCAGCATCCGCTGGTGGCGGAGTATGACCTCTCCTGGCTCGGGCTCATCATGTGGAGCGTGGCCCCGATGGGCGAGGCGGTGGCCCGTGCCTGCCGGGAGCGTATCGGATGCCAGGTGAAACAGGCCTATGGCCTCACGGAAGGGGGCGGCATGACCCACGTCGTTCCCGCCGACGCCAAGGATCGGCCAGGTTCGACCGGCCTGCCGTTGCCCGGCATCGAGTACACCATCGTGGATCTCGCCACCGGCGCCGCCGCGGCCCCTGGCCAACCTGGCGAAATCCGCGTGCGCGGCCCACATGTGATGAAGGGGTATCTCAACCAACCCGTGGCAACCGCCGACGCGATCGACGCCGAGGGATGGCTGCGCACCGGCGACATTGGCTGCGCGGATGAGGACGGCTGGCTCACGGTAGTCGATCGGCTGAAGGAACTGATCAAGTACAAGGGCTTCCAGGTAGCTCCCGCTGAACTGGAGGCGCTGCTCCTCTCCCACCCGGCGGTGGCCGACGCAGCGGTGATCCCCAGCCCGGATGAGGAGACCGGTGAGGTTCCCAAGGCGTTCGTCGTGCTGCGGAGCGAGGCGACCGCGGACGAGCTGATGGCTTTCGTCGCGGCCCGCGTCGCGCCCTACAAGAAAGTCCGGCGAATCGAGTTCGTCGAAGCGATCCCGAAATCGGCCGCCGGCAAGATACTGCGTCGCATCCTGGTCGAACAAGAACGCGCCAACGTTCCCGTGCTGGTCTGAGAGGAGACACCGATGGTCGCCGCGATCGACACGGTTCCAACATTGACTGGCGTCAACATCGAGACTACGGTCCTCGCCGACGTCGAGCGGCGATTCCGCGAGCAGTTGAGTCCCCTGCGGCTTTTCCCCGGCGCGGCACTCGCGGTCTATCACCGCGGGCAGTTGGTCCTCGACCTTCGCGGTGGTTACGCGGATACGCAGCGCGGTGAATTGGTCGCACCTGATACCTTGTTTCCCCTCTTTTCCGGCACCAAGCCGTTCGGCGCCGTCGCGCTCTGGCAGCAGATCGAGGGCGGCCGGTTGGCGCTCGACGAGCCGGTCGCGGCCTATTGGCCTGCTTTTGGTCAACAGGGCAAGGATCGTGTGCTCATCCGCCATATCCTCTCTCATCGCGGCGGATTCCCGACGACGCCCGCCGCGTTGCCGCGGGAGCAGTGGGGGGATTGGGAGGCAGCAATCGAGGCGGTGGCGGCGATGCCGCTTGAGCACGAACCGGGCGCCGTGAGCGCCTACCACTTCCTCACCCAGCACTGGGTCTGCGGCGAGCTCATCCGGCGGCTCGATGGCCGCGAATACGCCGACTATCTGCGCCAGGAGATCACCGAACCGCTAGGTCTGACTGACACCCACATCGGTCTCCCGGACGATCTCGAGCACCGGATGGTGAAACTCCATGCCACGGACGGCACGGACGAATGGGGCCGCGAGGGCTTGCGCGGCATGCACGACATGCCGCTCCACCGCGTGGTCATCCCTGGAGCCAGCGGGGTCTCCACTGCGCGCGATATGGCGCGCTTTTACGCGGCGATCGCGGCAGGGGGGGCGCTGGACGGCACATGCATCCTGCGCCCGGAAACGGTTGCGCGCATGCTGACGGTCGAAGTCGACGGCGACACCGACGCGACCTTCGACGTTCCGGTGCGCCGCGGCCTGGGCTTCGAGCTCGGAGGGGTTGCCGATCCGCGCAGACACTGGCCGGGGGCAACCAGCACGTCGCGTACCTTCTGGCACGGCGGGTTCGGCTCGTCGATCTGCTGGGGCGATGCCGACACGGGTCTGGCGATGGCGTTCCTGAGCAACGGCATGCGGCGCGACGAAGCCGGAGCCGTCGCCCGGCGCGACCTGTCGGACGCGGTACACGCGATCGGTTCCTGACCGCTTCCGTGCAGAGTTCCTATCGCGCAAATCCACGGCATCACCAGCGCGCCTGATAAGATGCCCACGCGGACGAACCCTCACGCCACTGCTTTGCCATATCGGACCGCGCACCCGGACCGAAGCGAGCGGCACACGAAGGCTGGGGCAAGGGCAGTGAAAATCACCGATCTCAAGTGCGCTGTCATCGGCGACAACCCAGTGGTGCGCATCGTCACCGACGAGGGCATCAGCGGCTACGGCCAGGTCGAGTCATACAAGCCGTACCTGACCTGGCACGTGCTGCACCTCAAACCCGCCCTCCTCGGCGAAGACCCCACCCGCGGCATGAGCCTCGTGCGCAAGCCCTGAGGGCATCGCTTGTGCTATCACGCGGCGGCGTGTAGCGTTCCTGAAGTCGACGTCCGAAATACGGTCACTCCAGGGGCGTTAGCATCGTGGCCACGACCCAGCCCCACAACCACCCTAGCGCGCTGCCCGTTCCCCTCACGCCGCTGATCGGGCGCGAGCGGGAAACCGCGACCCTCCGCGACCTCCTCCGGCGCGACGACGTTCGTTTGCTGACCCTCACCGGGCCCGGCGGTGTCGGCAAGACCCGGCTCGCCCTGCATGCCGTGGGCGAGCTGGCGCCATCGTTTGCCGATGGCGCCGTTTTCGTCTCTTTGGCGGCCGTGCGCGAGCCGGATCGGGTCCTGACGGAGATTGCCCGCATCCTGGAGCTTCAGGACGCACGCGACCGGCCGTTGATCGAGCGGCTGGGTGGGGCGCTGCGTGAGCGAGAGCTGCTCCTGCTGCTCGATAACATGGAGCACGTCATCGCCGCCGCACCACTGGTGGCCGATCTCGCGATCGCCTGTCCGCGTGTGACCATCGTCGCAACCAGCCGGGAACGCCTGCGCGTGCGCGGGGAGCACGAGTTCCCGGTGGGTCCCCTGGCCACGACGGACGCGGCGACGCCACTCCTCATCCCTGAGTTGGCCGAGGTTCCTTCCGTCGCGTTGTTCGTCCGTCAGGCCAAGTCGGTAAGACCCGAGTTTGCCCTCACCGAAGAGAACGCCGCCGCAGTTTCGACGATCTGTGCCCGGCTCGATGGCTTGCCTCTGGCGATCGAGTTGGCCGCGGCGCGTGCCAAGGTGCTGCCCCCGGACCTGTTGCTGGCCCGCCTCGATCACCGGTTGGCGCTGCTGGTGCACGGCGCGCGCGACCTGCCGCCACGGCTGCAATCGCTCCGCGACGCCGTCGCCTGGAGTTACGACCTCCTTCCACCCAGGGAGCGGGCTCTGTTTCGGCGGTTGGCCGTCTTCGCGGGTGGGTTTACGCTGGAGGCTGCCGAGTCCGTTTGTGGCTGTGAACAGGCGCCCAGCGATGCCCTGCTGGCAGACCGAAGCGACGACTCCTCCGTGCTCGACGACTTGACGTCGCTGGTCGAAAAAAGTCTGCTGCGAGAGGGGAGCTTTGGGTCGGCACGATTCGCGATGCTGGAGACGATCCGGGAATTCGCTGGCGAACAATTGGCCCTCAGTGGAGAGGCCGACGCGATGCGAGATCGCCACGCGCGCTGGTTCGTGGACCTGGCCGAGCGGGCCGAGCCGGAAGTTTACGGCTGGGTCAGCCGGCGCGGGTTGGCCTGGCTCGACGCCGAGCTCGACAACCTGCGCGCGGCCCTCGGGTGGCTGATCGAGCAACGAGACGCCGAAGGCGCACAGCGTTTGGCGTTCGCGACCAGTTGGTACTGGTATGCGACGGGGCAAGCGCGAGAAGGGTGTTCGTGGGCCGAACGCGCGGTGGCGCTCGGTCCCGCGACGCCGGCGGTCACGGTTCGGGTCCTGGTCCTGGCGGGTTGGCTGGCAAGCGAGCTAGGCGAGCCCGACCGTGCCCTTGCCTTCGTGCTGCAGGGACAGGCGATCATGCGCCACGAAAGCCTGCCCGAGATGGAGGCGCAGGCGCACATGGTCCTCAGTCTGATCGCCCTGAACGAGGGGGACCTGGAACGCGCCGAAGCCTGCTTCCGTGGAACCCTGGACAGGCACCAAGCACTGGGAGAGACGATCTGGGTCGCTTACAGCCTGAAGAACCTCGGTCTCGTCTATTACCTGCAGGGCCGCCTGGATCACGCTGAGGCGCGGCTCACCCAGGCCCTGGAACGGTTTCGCGCGCTGGGTGGCACGTTCGGCGCGGCGTTGACACTCATCAGTCTCGCCCGCCTTGCGCTGCGAACCGGCGACCCGGACCGCGCTGCGGCGTGTTATGCCGAGAGCCTGGCATCGGGGTGGGCAGGGGGCGACCGGATCACCGTCTTCAGCGCCCTGCGCGGTCTGGCCCACGCCGCCGCCCTCTCCGGACGCTGCGAGCGCGCCATCCGCCTCTCCGCCGCCGCCGAAACGCTGCGTGTCGCCATCGGCGCGGCCGAACCGCGCCCTTCCCGGGGCGAAGTCGGGCTCAGGGCCTGCCGAGCCACGCTCGGCGAGGGGACGTTTGCCGCAGCATGGTCGGCCGGGAAAGCCCTCTCGCTCGAGGCTGCAGTCGAGGAGGCGCTCGCGTCGCCGCTAGAAGCCGCGCCAGCCGCTATGTCGAGCGAGCCGGGATCGCTGACCGCGCGCGAGATGGAAGTGTTGACGCTCCTGGTCGCGGGGCGGTCCAACCCCGAGATCGCCGACGCGCTCTTCATCAGCCGGCGCACGGTGACCACGCACGTGACCAATCTGCTCACCAAACTCGGCGTCGGGAATCGGGTCGAAGCCGCGACCGAGGCGCAACGGCTCGGGTTGGTCCACGTTGATCGGTCAGCGTCTACGTAGGCGGCGTTCGGACTACGACCGGTCGTAGCCCCATTGGCCCGCGAGTCGGCAAAGAGAAATCCGTCACCCGTACGATGTGGTCGTCCTTCGGCGCACGCAGACTGCGTTCAGATCAGGTCCGGCGCCTGGTCGGGCGATGGCGAACATCGCGATCACGGCGAGGAGGACCATCATGAACGCTCACCCAGACACGCAGTTTGCTGTCAGCGAACTGCGCCGGAACGAGTTCCTGCGCACCGCACACCAGGAGCGGCTGGCGGCAATCGCGCGCAAGGAACCGACGCGCTCCCGGCATGCGGCAGCCTGGGGGCTCGCGCGCGGCATCGCCGCGACCCTGTCATTCGTCGCCGCGCGGATGGGCGCCACCTCACATCGCACGCAGCCGGTCTTGCTGCCGCAGCCGCGCTAAAGCCTCCGACTTTGGTCTCGGGCTGGCGTCTCCAGCATCGGATCGTCCCCCATCACAGTAGGTTGGAGCGAGGAGGACCGCCATGACCTTTCGCAGCCCCTATCCCGACATCGACATCCCGGACTCGCCGTTGACCCCCTTCGCGCTACGCCACGCTGAGCGGCTCGGCGACAGGCCGGCGCTGATCGATGCCGCCTCGGGCGAAACGCTCACCTACGCCGCCCTGTCCGACGCGGTTCGGCGCGTCGCCGGCGGGCTCGCCCAGTGCGGGCTGGGGAAGGGAGACGTGCTCGCCATCTTCGCCCCGAACTGCGCGGACTACGCGGTGGCCTTCCTCGCGGCGGCGTCGTTCGGGGGGATCACCACCCCGGTCAACTGCCTGGCGACCGCCGAGGAGCTGGCGCGCCAACTCGCGGACTCCGGCAGCCACTATCTCCTCACCACGCCGGACCTGCTCGACGTCGCTCAAAGGGCGACCGACCAGCACCCCATGCGGGAAATCTTCGTCCTCGGAAAAAGCGATGGCGCAACGCCATTTGCCGAGTTGCTCCGGTCGGAACCGGCGGAAGCACTCCCGCCGATCGACCCTGCGCACGACGTCGTCGCCCTGCCCTATTCGAGCGGGACGACGGGATTGCCCAAAGGCGTCATGCTGACGCACCGCAATATTGTTGCCAACGTCTGCCAGACCAACGTGCCGCAGCAGATCGAGGAGGGTGAGGTCGTCTACTGCCTGCCGCCCTTCTCTCACCAATACGGGCTCTTTCTCATCGGCTTGACGTTCGCCTGCGGCGCGACGCTCGTTTTTGCGCCGCGCTTTGAGTTGGCAGTGGTGCTGCAGGCCATTGAGACGTATCGAGTGACGCGGGCCTACGTTGCCCCGCCGGTCGTACTGGCGCTGGCGAACGATCCACTCGTCGATCGGTTCGATCTCTCGAGTCTGCGATCGATTCTGTCCGGCGCGGCACCGCTGAGCGCGGACCTCATGCGCCGCTGCGGAAATCGCATTGGCTGCACGATGATCCAGGGCTCGGGGTTGACCGAGACCAGCCCGGTCACCCACATCCAAAACGCCCACGATTCGCGGCCGGTCCTTGGCTCGATCGGCTCCTGCGCCCCGAACACCGAATGCAAGGTGGTCGACATCGCCACCGGAGCCGAGCTGGGGCCAGATGAGCAGGGAGAGATGTGGATCCGCGGTCCGCAGGTCATGAAGGGCTACCTGAACCGCCCGGAGGCCACCGCCGCCATGATCGACGCCGACGGCTGGCTGCACAGCGGCGACCTGGGGTACGCCGACGCGGCGGGCAACTTCTTCATCGTCGACCGGCTCAAGGAACTGATCAAGTACAAGGCCTATCAGATTGCCCCGGCCGAGCTGGAGGCGGTGCTGCTCACTCATCCAGCGGTGGCCGACGCCGCGGTGATCCCGATCTCGGACGAGGAGGCCGGGGAGCTACCGAAGGCGTTCGTCGCGCTCAGGGGTGACGCGACGCCCGAGGAGCTAATCGACTTTGTCGCCGACCGCGTGGCGCCGTACAAAAAGGTGCGCCGCGTCGAGTTCATCGAGGCCATTCCGAAGTCTTCCTCCGGCAAGATTCTGCGCCGCGTCCTCGTCGAGCGCGAGCGGGCCTCCGTTCCAGTCCTGATCTGAAAGGAGTCCGCGGTGGTTGCCACGATCAACGCTCCCTTGCCAGCGGCGAGCATCGACTTTAGGGCGGATCATGCCGAGGTCGAGCGGCGATTTCGGGACCAACTCAGCCCACTGCGCCTCTTTCCGGGCGCGGCGCTCGCGGTCTACGCGGGAGGCCGTCTCGTCCTCGACCTCCATGGCGGCCTTGCGGATACCCAGCGTGGAGAACCGGTGACGGCGGATACGCTCTTTCCCCTCTTCTCGGGCACCAAACCGTTCTCCGCCGTCGCGCTCTGGCAGCTGATCGAGCGGGGATGGTTGGCGCTCGACGAGCCGGTCGCAACGCATTGGCCAGCGTTCGGCCAGAACGGGAAAACCCGGGTCCTGATCAGGCACCTGTTGTCTCATCGCGGCGGCTTTCCGACCACCCCCGCAGAGCTGACGCCGGAGCGCTGGTGCGAGCAGGATGCCGTACTGGCGATGGTCGCGGCGATGCCGCTGGAGCACGAGCCCGGCTCGGTCAGCGCCTACCACTTCCTGACCCAGCAATGGGTCTGCGCCGAGCTGATCCATCGCCTGGACGGACGGACCTTCCCCGAGTATCTGCTCCAGGAGATCACCGGTCCGCTCGGCATGGCCGACACCCACGTCGGCCTGGCACAAGTGCATGAGCACCGGTTCGCCAGACTCCACGCAACAGACGGCACCGACACATGGGGGCTCGACGGCCTGCGCCAGCTGAATCGCATCGCGCTGCACCGCCTCGTGGTGCCCGGCGCCAGCGGGGTCTCGACCGCGCGCGACATGGCGCGCTTCTACTCGGCCATCGCCGCCGGCGGTGCGCTGGACGACGCGCGCATCCTGCGGCCGGACACCGTGGCGCGCATGCTGGCCACCGAAGTGGACGGCGACACGGACGTCACGTTCGATGTCCCAATCCGCCGCGGGTTGGGGTTCGAGCTCGGCGGATTATCCGATCCTCGCCGTCACTGGCCCGGGGCCACCAGCACGGTGCGAACGTTCTGGCACGGTGGATTCGGCTCTTCTCTGTGCTGGGGTGATTCGGATCTCCATCTCGCCATGGCGTTCCTGACGAACGGCATGCGGCGCGACGAAGCCGGTGCGGCGGCACGTCGCGATATGTCGGACGCGGTTCGCGCCCTCGCTCAGTAGCTGCTGCGACGTCATCCCGGTCGACGGTCCCGCGCAATGCGTTCCGCCAGCCCTTGGTAAGATGCCCCTGCGGACGATTCCATCCCCCCGCTCTTCCATGCCACGTCGGGCCGCCCCGGGAACCACGACGCGAGAAAGCAGAGGCCCGGCGTGAAAATCGTCGATCTCAAGTGTGCTGTCATCGGCGACAACCCGGTGGTGCGCATCGTCACCGACGAGGGCATCAGCGGCTACGGCCAGGTCGAGTCCTACAAGCCGTATCTCACCTGGCACGTGCTGCACCTCAAACCCGCCCTCGTCGGCGAGGACCCGACCCACGTCGAGCGCGTCATGCGCAAGTTCCGTCAGCGGGGCGGGTTCAAGCCGTGGGGCAGCGCCGTCAGCGCCATCGAAATGGCCCTCTGGGATCTGGCCGGCAAGGCGGCCGGGTTGCCGGTCCACAAGTTGCTCGGCGGTAAGGTGCGCGATCGTGTCCGCGTCTACAACGGCGCGGTGCGCTTCCCCATGGACGGCTACGGGCCAGAGGATTACGCCGACAACATGGCCATGATGAAAGCCTCACCCGAGAACTTCGGCATCATCAAGATGGGAGTCGCCTTCCACAGCCGAATGCCGTCAGAAATCCCCGATTTCTTCTATGGCGAGCCGCAGGCCAAACCGTTCCACGGCCACCCCACCCGCGGCTTGCTGACCGAAAAGGGCCTCAACCACATCGTCGCCTGCGTGGCGGCGATGAAGGATGTGCTCGGCGACGAGGTCGGCCTGGCCCTCGACTGCGGCCCCGGCTGGACGGTGCCCGACGCGATCCGCCTCTCGAAAGCCGTCGAGCCGCTGCACGTCCTCTGGCTGGAAGACCTGCTCACCGGCGACTACACCCCCTGGGTGCTGGCCGACGTCTACCGCGAGGTCACCCGTGTCGCGGCCACGCCCATCCACACCGGAGAGCAGATCTTCGGCCGCCAGAATTTTAAAGACCTCATCGAGCGCCACGCCGTCAACATCGTCGGCCCCGACCCGTGCGACGTGGGCGGCATCGCCGAGCTGAAGTGGATCGCCGAGTACGCCGACCTGCACGGTATCCTCATCGCCCCGCACGGCACCGGCAACGGCCTCCTCGGCTTGGCCGCGCTGGTCCAGGTCTGCGCCACCCTGCCCGACAACTACATCGCCTTCGAGTACCCCATCGGTAAACCTGCCTGGTGGTACGACATCGTCGCCGGCCTCCCCGACCCGATCGTGCGCGACGGGTTCATCGAGGTCTGGGATCGGCCGGGGATGGGCGTCGAGTTCAACGTGGAGGCGGCGCGGGCGTATCTGCCGGAGGCGGAGCGGGACTTTTTCGATTGATGCCCGTAACCGTCGAGGAAAAATCCCCGTAATTCCCCCGTACACAGTACTGATGCCACGAACGGTCTCGCGCCGCACCATGGGGAGGTGCCGGAGAGCTTCGGCGCCGAAGCCCAGAACTTCGTGAAGGATCTCGCCGAAAGGAGCCCGTTCATGTCCCTGTCTCTCATCCGTGACGCGATCTCTGCCCACGCTCGCGCGTTTTCCGTCGCGGCGGCATTGACTATCGCCATTGCCGGAGGCGCGATCTCCGGCAGCCCCGCGTCCGCCAATCACGAGTCTGCAAATTGCGCGGTCGGCGGCAATCTCGACGACGGAGGAAGCGTTTCGGTCGGCTGCGCATTCGGCGGGATCGCGGGGGCTTCGGTGGCCGGGACGGTCGATGTCAGCGACCCGGCGATGACGGTCGCCGGCAATTACGGCGGCGCCTACGGCTACCCTGGGGTGAACGCCGCCGCGGCTATCGACCTCGGTGATCCAAGCATCGTCCTGGCCGGCGGTTCCGGAGGGTCGTTCCCCTATCCCGCGGCAAACATCGCCGGGTCGTATCCCTAGGCCAAACGCGCGACAACGTTGGCCAATCTCTGAAGCCCGTGGCGCATTCCCGCATCTCCCGACGAGTCCTGACAGGGGAGGTCTTGACGGAATACCCGCCCCGAACCCGACTACCGGGGCGAAGAAGTCCCTCTACCATTGCAGTGGGGCCAGGAGAGGGGAGGGGTTGGAATGAGGGCCAGCCGCCGCCAACGCGCGGCTTCCCCGCCCCCGCCCCGCCCCGAACACGCTCCTCGGGGCGTCCGAACGGCCAATTTCGCCCCGTATGGCAAACAGGTGTCCCATTCGGGGTCGCTCGATCCGTATCTATAAGCAGAGGGGGGAAAACCACCAGCCGGGCAGATCGCGATCCCTGCCGGTGGCTCCTCCCTCGTGCTCCTCGCTGCACCGTCCGGGGCCGGGTGTCCAAGGCGGCCGGCGGCCATCGATGGGCCGGCGGAGGGGTCTCCTCCGCCGCCCAGGGAGTCGAGCCTCGTGCTCAACTCCCGCGGCGGCCGGTCCGCGGACCTTCGTGCCCACAGTCCGGGGTCCAGTCGAGATCCCGTTCCTTATCGGTTTCGTTCCTGGCATGTGTATGTTGCCTGCCCCAGGCGGGGGCGGGCGACCGCAGAAGCGCGCACCGGGGCGCCGGGCGGTGCGGCCGGGACTACCAGGCCCCACTCCTTCGTGTCCCTTCCTTACGGAGCCGCCGACGCGAGACCTCCCCCCTCTTGGTCCTGATACCGGCGGACGGATCTGGCCGCGCAGGTACACGGTTTTCGCGGGTCGCCGAAATATCCGCAATGGCAGGGGTTCAGGCGGTCACCAGTGCAAACGCGTCACAATCGACCAGGAGCGGCTTCGTTCACGCTAGCAGTGGCGCTGCCATCAGTCTTCTGCGCCCGCCTTCGGAGGCGGTGCACGCAGTGGCCTAAGGGTGAGACACTGCGCTGGTCGGGCGGGTGCAGCCGGTGCGAACAGGCAATGGCAAGTAATGGCGTCGAGGTCGTCTGAACGCCACTGGGCACGGGGTTGCTGGGAGCCGTTGTGGCAGTTGGAGCAACGGTCGGTCACGCAACTCGTCGTCCCGCCGCAACAGGTGTAGCCGATCTTGGTCAGGCAGCAGTCGCCGCTGCAATGGTCATCCTCGGCGCGGCACCGCGAGATTGATTGGCTCGGGTCCGTCTGCGTGGCCGACAACGTTGCGGTCAACAGCGTTCTGGCTGGCTTCTGATGGTTGAATAGACCGGGGCGCGACTCGCTCAAGAGGATCATGGGCACCTCAATTTTCCTGCGGTTCACGACCAGATCACCGGGCATTTCTGATAGGCCATGCCGGTACAGACGTGCCTTGCGCTCGCGCTGAGACAATCGCTACGCTCCGTCGGTCATCGTTCGAGTGGAGGCTGGCATGACCGAGCTTCCCCAGGGAACTGTCGCCTTCTTGTTCACCGACGTCGAAGGGTCTACCCGGCTCTGGGAGTCGCACCGAGAAGCGATGGCCCGCGCCATCGAGCATCACTTCACCATTCTCGATGACGCGATCACGGCGCATCGCGGAACCCGGTTCAAGGCGGTGGGCGACGCGGTGCAGGCGGCGTTCCCGACGGTACCCAACGCCGTTGCAGCGGCGATTGCCGCCCAGCACGCGCTGGGGCGTGAGGAGTGGGGGGAGCCCGGACCGCTGCGCGTGCGGATGGCGGTGCACGCGGGGGAGGCGACCCCCCAGGACGGCGACTACTTGGCTCCAGCGCTGAATCGGCTGGCGCGGGTGCTTGGTGCGGGCTACGGCGAGCAGATCCTCCTGACCGAAACGGCGCGCACCCTGTCCGTGCCGCTCCCGGACGGCTACGCGGCGCTGGATCTTGGCACGCACCGGCTGCGAGATCTCCTCGAGGCCCAACACATCTTCCAGCTTGCCGGACCCGGGTTGCGGAGGGACTTTCCTCCTCTAGCAAGTCTGGACCGGCTGCCAAACAATCTCCCTGCCCAACCGTCGCCGCTGCTGGATCGCGAATCCGAGCTCACCGCCATTGCGACGAGGCTGATCACGCCGGGGAGCCGCCTATTGACGTTGCTCGGTCCGGGGGGGATCGGCAAGACCCGGCTCGGCTTGCAGGCGGCGGCCGATGTCCTCGACCACTTCGAGGATGGGGTGTGGTGGATTCCGCTAGCCGCCGTCGCCGAGCCCGGCATAGTCGCGCAAACGGTCGCGGCGGCGCTTGGCGTGCGCGAGATCCCAGGCGAGCCGGTGGAAACGACGCTGGCGGCGCACCTGCGCACCCGGAAGACCTTGCTGCTCCTCGACAACTTCGAGCAGGTGGTCGACGCGGCCCCGCTGGTCCACCAGCTCTTGGCCACGGCGCCGGACCTGGCCGTCCTGGCCACGAGCCGCGAACCGCTGCTCCTGCGAGGGGAGCAGGAGTTTCTGGTTGGCCCACTGCCGCTGCCGCCGACTGGGGCGCGTCTCTCGCCTGACGAGGCTCGGGCGTTTCCTGCCGTGCGGCTCTTCGTCGAGCGTGCCCAAGCCGTCAGGCCCACTTTTGCGCTGGACGCGGGCAATGTGGCGGACGTGGCGGCGATCTGCCGGCGGCTTGATGGATTGCCGCTGGCGATCGAACTTGCCGCCGCCCGAGTGCGCCTCTTGCCTCCGGCCGCGCTGCTGGCCCGTCTCGACCGCCGACTGGCGATCTTGACCGGCGGGGCGCGCGATTTGCCCGCGCGGCAGCAGACCATGCGGGCAACGGTTGCCTGGAGCTACGACCTGCTGGACTCGGAGGAGCAATCCCTGTTCGCGCGCTTCGCGGTCTTTGCCGGCGGGTTCACCTTGGAAGCGGCGGACGCCGTCTGTGGGGCGGCGGGCGGGCTCGCGCTCGACTTGCTCGACGGCATCGACTCGCTCGTCCAGAAGAGCCTGCTGCGGCAAGGCGAGGGGCCCGGACCCGACGCTCGGTTTGTCATGCTGGAGACGATCCGAGAGTTCGCGCTGGAGCTGTTCCAGGAACTGCCGGAGGCCGAGACGCTGCGCCAGGCGCACGCGGACACCTATCTGGCGCTGGCGGAGAGCGCCGATTGGGATGACTTGGCCGGTTACGCGGACGTGCTCAATCGGCTTGAGGCCGAACACGCGAACCTGCGCCAGGCGATCGCGTTCTACGAGGGACGGCGGGCGGCGGGCCTGCCGCAGTTCGTGCGCATGGGAGCGGCGCTTGCTTCCTTTTGGTGGCAGCACGGGCACTTTGCCGAGGGACGGACCGTGCTGGAACGCGCCACGGCGGCCGGGGGGCAGGTTCCGACCGAGGATTGTGCGGCTGCCATATCGGGGCTGGCGTTCCTTGCCGAGGCCCAGGGGGATTTCGAGGAGGCCCGGTCGCGGCAGGAAGAAGCGCTGGCGCTCTACCAGGAACTGGGAGACACGGAGGGCGTGGCGCGAACCCTGTCTTCGCTCGGCGAGATCGCGCGGCAGCTGGGGGAGCTGGATACGGCGCGCGTCCGTCATCAGGAAGCGCTGGATGCGTCGCGGGAGATGGGCGACGCGGCGGGAACGGCGGGGGCGCTCATCGGTCTCGGGCTTGTGCGGCAGCTCGAAGGCGACTACGCGGGGGCGGAGCCGGTCCTGCGCGAGGGGCTTGCGCTCTTTGGCACGGTCGGCGACCAGTATGGCGAAGCCCACGCCCTGAACCGGTTGGGGCTCCTGGCGATGTCGACCGGGAACCTGCCGGTAGCGATCGAACGGTTCGGAGAGAGTCTGCGCCGTTGGCACATGCTGGGCAACCAGCAAATGATCGCCGCCGACCTGCACAACCTGGGCGAGGCGCACCACCTGAGCGGGTCGCTGGATGAGGCGGAGCGCCACTATCGCGAGGCGCTGGAGCGATTCGAAGAGTTGGGGGATCCGCGCGGCCGAGGCTTCGCGCTGTGTCACCTGGGTCTGCTAGCAATCGACCGCGGGAAGCTTGCGGAAGCTCGAGCTCTGCTGCGCAAGAGTCTGAAGCTGCGGTGGAGGGCGGGACTTCGAGCCTCGACCGCAGACACGCTGGAGGCGCTGGCGGAAGCGACCTGGGGGCTTGGCGATGCGGACCTGGCCATCAAGATGCTCCAGGCGGCCGCACAAATCCGCGAGGAAACGGGCCTGGCCCGGCAGCCAATATACGAGGAGCGGTATGTGGGCGTGGCGAAGGCCGTCGGGTTCGCGCCGGCGGCGGAGCCCCTTGACCTCGACGCTGTCGTCGCTCTGTTCCTTGACGCGGACCGGATCGTGGTCCCCAAGACGGGTTAGCCCGTCCCGGGCATGACCCCACCGTTTGCAGGGCGGGTGGATACCGCCCAGTTGCTAGCCGATCCCATCGCGGGTTCAGCGCCCGGGTCGGCGGTAGCTTCCCGCGATTCCGCCCGAGCCCACACACGCGCATTTAATTGGGTCCACCGGGCAGCAGGTATCTGTCCGCTCGGGGGTGGGGCAAATCTCGTGCTGCGGACCCACGCAGCAGAACTCGATGGCGGGCTCGGCCCCGCCCTGGTCGTCCAGGAAACACGCCCCCGCGCAACACTCCCCAGCGCATCCGCACGACCCATCCGGGCAACAGATCGCCTTGCCGCCCTGGGGAGGCGGGGGGCAGCAGTGCCCGTCGCAGCGGATATACCCCTGTGCCTCCTCACAACAGTCGCCGAGGCGGTCGCCGTGGCGAAGGTGAGCTGCGACGGCATCGGCCGCGACTTTGACCGTCTGTTCGGCGCGTGTGCCCGGTTTGTGGCAGATGACCACCTTCTCGGGCTTGTCGGGCCGCCCCGGCCGACCCGAGGTTGTCGACCCGTTTAAGCCACGGCCCTTGGCTCGGCCGGACTTTGCCGCCGCGCTCAGGTTGAGCGCCGCGAGTCCCGCCAGGGCGCCGACGACGCCGCGGCGCGTCGCGCCGTTGCCGAAAGCACGCGTCAGGTGATCGAATTGCTTGTCGTCCACGACGGAGCCCTCCATGTGACTCGCCCGAACTCGGGGCTCTGAAAGTCCTGTATCCGCAGGGCTTGGGTCTCTGCTCCGCGAGTTGCGTCCGACGGGTGCTGGCCACGGTGGTGCCGCAACGATTGGGCCTCAGCGACGCTTCCTTCGCTCCCTCGAATCGCTCGGCGTCAACTTGCATTACGTCCAGACGCAGGCGGAGTGTACACCTTGGAGGCCGGCTTGGCGACGTTGAAGCATGGCCAGAAGCGAGGGAAGGGAAGGCGCCGCGTTGGGAGCTTTCAAGATCGCTCCCGATCGTCCGCGGCGCCTCTGGCTGGATCAGGTCGTCCGTTCAGACATCAGCGCGGGTGCGGAATCCCGCCTCCAGAATCGCCGTCGGGCTGCCTGAACCGCGACACTCCACAAAGAGCAAAAAGCTGCCGAAGTCGACCGGACCCGCACAGTCCGCTTCGGCCACGACCGGCGTGGCGCTCACCTAGGTCCGAAGATCCGGTGCCACCCCTGGCCCCAGAGCCAGCACGCACACGAGCGAAAGGACCACACGGCGCAGACGTTGCGCGACGACCTCCGCTGCCCTGAACGGCTCGTCCGGGGCGCCATGCCCGCTGCCTGCCGCCTGTATTGGCCGGGAAGCCGTGCCAGTTCCTATCATTAGCCCATCTGACAACAGCCCTCAGCGGCGCGCGCTGCTGTCCGACCATCTTCGCACGAACGCAGAGCAGTCGATCCGGCATTGCGCCGGCCCGAGGATCACCATGACCGACGCCCCGAAGACCGCAATCGCCGACCCCGCGCCCGCCGTGGTGCGGGCAGCCACCCGGCCACCCAGCAATGGCCACGATGGAAGCGGCATCATCGCGCGCGGCGAGCGGCAGGCGGCCGAGGCCATCGCGGCGGCTTTGGCGGACCTCGGGTTCACGTCGCGCTCGGTCGACCTGCGCCCCCTTCCCTTCGAGGGAACCTGGGGCCTGGCCACCTCGGCCGCCTATGGGCTGGCCAACGAGGCCGTCATGCGCGACCTGGAGGCGAGCGGTCAACTCGAAGGACTTTCGAAGAAGGAAGTCAAGGCGCTGGCCGCCGGCGCGGTGCGCGAGCGCGTGCCGCTGCTAGCAGCGCAGATTGCCGAGCGGGTGGCCGCCAGCGAGAATCCCCTCTTCGGGTCGGTCGAGGCGGTCAACGGGTACGTCAACATCGCCTTCAATGGCAACGCCGTTGCCGCGGCGCTGATCGGTGAGGTGCTGCGACTCGGCACGGAGTACGGGCAAGGCGCCCCCATCGCCGAACAGGTGATGGTCGAGCACTCCCAGCCGAACACCCACAAGGCGTTCCACGTCGGGCATCTGCGCAACTCCGTGCTCGGCGTCGCGGTCGCCAACATCCTGCGCGCCGCCGGCTACGACGTGCGGGACGCCAACTACATCGGCGACATCGGCATGCACGTGGTCAAGTGCCTCTGGTGCTACGAGCGCTTCCACAAGGGGGAGGAGCCGGACAGCCCCGAGGCACGCGGCCGCTGGCTGGGCGAGGTCTACGCTGAATCGGACGCCCGCCTCAACTTCCGCAAGGATGTCCTCGATTTCCTGCAACTCCTCGCCACCGAGGATCAGACCTTTGTCGCCACCATCGACCGCCTGCTGAAGTACCTCTGGCGCAAGGGCGCCGACGGGGAGGACATCGCCTATCTGCTGGGCCGCATCGTCCAGGCGCAACCGATCAAGGACGATCTGCTGCGCGAGGACGACGTCATCCCCAGGTTCTGGCCGATCGCCGGCGACCAGCTCCGCGCCGAGGTCGAAGCGCCGAAACCATACGTCCCGGTCGAAGGAGAACCGGAACCGACGATGACGCCCGAACAGCGCCTGGCGCGCTGGGAAACCCTCGCCGCGCATATGGACGAGTGGTGGACCGCCTCTCCCGGCTGGCGCGACGAGGTGCGCGAGACGTTCGCCCGCTGGGAGGCGCAAGACCCGGAATTCGTCGCGCTGTGGGAGCGGACCCGCGAGTGGAGCATGGCCGATTTCCGGCGCATCTTCGCCGAGCTGGGCGCGACGTTCGACGTGTGGCTCTTCGAGAGCGAAGTCGAAGAAACAGGCAAGCGGATGGTGCAGGAACTCCTGGAGCTCGGAATCGCCGAGATGTCCGAGGGTCTGCCGGTGGTCAAGATCGACGAGAAGCTCGGTCTCGAGGAACCGACGTACCGCACTATGCCCATCCTTCGCTCCGACGGCAGCTCTCTCTACTCGACCAAGGACCTGGCCCTCACGCGGCACAAGTTCGAGGAGCTCGGCGTCGACCGCGCCATCTGGGTGGTCGACGTCCGGCAGTCGCTCTATTTCCAGCAGATCTTCAAGATCCTGGAGCTGTGGGGATTCGAGCAGGCGCGAAACGCGTATCACCTCGGCTACGAGATGGTCGTCCTCCCGGAGGGCGTCATCTCCTCGCGCAAAGGCAACGTCCCCGTCTACGACGACGTGCGCGACGCCGTCCTGGCCCGGGCGCGCGAGATCATCGAGGAGAAGAACCCCGAGCTGTCGTCCGCGCGCAAGGATGAGGTGGCCTGGCAGGTCGCCCTCGGTTCGCTCAAGTACGCGATGCTGGCGCGCGACAACAACAAGGTCGTCACCTTCGATCTGGAGGAGGCCCTCTCGTTCGACGGCCACGCCGCGCCCTACATCCAGTACGCGCACGCCCGCGCCAGCCGCATCCTGGAGCACGCCGACGAAACCGAAGAATCGTTGCTGGCAAAACTGGATGGCCTCGATTTCGGCGCCTTGCAACCCGAAGAGCTGGGCTTGCTGCAAGGGATCGCGGCCCTGCCGGAGGAGATCCAGCGTGCCGCCGCCGAGTACCGTCCCCTCCTGATCGCTTCCTACGTCTACGACCTGGCCAAGCGCTTCAACGACTTCTACCACGCCTGCCCGGTGCTGACCTCGCCGGAGCCGACCCGCACCGCCCGGCTGGCGCTCACCGCCGCCACCCGGCGCACCCTGGCCAACGGCCTGGCGCTGCTCGGCATCGCGGCCCCGGAGGAAATGTAACGAGCGTGACGGGTGATGATCGGTCAGTACGTGGAGACCGCTAGCTCCTCGAGCTGTCCCGTCGCCGCAAAGACCACGCGCTCACAGATGTTGGTGGCCCGGTCGGCGATGCGCTCGAGGTTATGAGCGGCCCAGAGCAGGTGCGTCGCCTGGTCGATGGTAACCGGAGCGGCAAGCATGAACGTGAGCAACTCCCGATAGATCTGCTCGTAAAGCGCGTCGACCTCATCGTCGCGCGCCACGATGGCGCGCGCGGCGGCGTGATCATCCTCGATGTAGGCCGTGATGGCATCGTGCAGCATGGCGCACGCGATCTCGCTCATGCGGGGGATGTCGATGAGCGGTTTGAGGGGGGGGCGATCCGCCGTCAGCAACGCAGTCTTGGCGATCCCGGCGGCATGATCGGCCATACGCTCCAGATCGGTCACGATATGGATGGCCGCCGCCACGACCCGCAGATCCTTCGCCATGGGCGCCTGGGTGGCGATAAGCAGGAGCGCCTCCTCTTCGATCCGCCAGCGTTCCTTGTTGATCGCACGATCCTCGGCAATGATCTGCCGGGCTAATGCGACGTCCCGTCGCACGAGGGCGGCAACGGACCTGTCGATTGCCTTCTCGACCATGCTGGCCATGGCCACGACGCCGCCGCTCAGGTCTTCGAGTTGATGGGCATATTGCTCGCGCGTCATCGCCGTGCCCCTTGTGCAATGTGACGAACTACCCAAAGCGACCGGTGATGTAGTCTTCGGTACGCTGATCACGCGGGTTGGTAAATAACTGCCGAGTGGGCGCCGCTTCGACCAGAATGCCCATCCGGTTCTCACCCAGGGAAAAGAAGACCGTCTGATCGGAGACTCTAGCGGCCTGCTGCATGTTGTGCGTCACGATCACGATGGTGTAGTGCCGTTGCAGCTCGCGCATGAGATCCTCGATGCGCAGCGTGGAGATGGGATCGAGCGCGCTGCACGGCTCGTCCATGAGGATCACATCCGGGTCAATCGCCAGCGTCCGCGCGATGCACAACCGCTGCTGCTGTCCACCGGAAAGCGCCAACCCACTCTCTTGCAGTTTGTCCTTGACCTCGTCCCACAGCACGGCCTGCCGCAGACACCGCTCCACGAGCTCGTCGGTGTTGCCTCGATAGCCGTTGATCTTCGCGCCCCAGACGATGTTGTCGTAGATCGATTTCGGGAACGGATTCGGCTTTTGAAACACCATGCCGATGCGTTTCCGGACCTCGACGGGATCGATCGCGGAGGCATTGATGTTCATGCCGTGGTACTCGATCGTGCCCTCGACGCGCGCGCCCGGGATGAGATCGTTCATGCGGTTGATGCAGCGCAGCACCGTGCTCTTGCCGCAGCCGGAGGGGCCGATGAGCGCCGTAATCTGGTTCTTCGGCACAGGGAACGAGACGTCGCCGACCGCGTGGAACGCGCCGTAATAGACGTTGAGGTTCTCGACCCGGACAACCGCCGCGGCGGTCGCCGCCGCCGGCGCTAACGTGGTGTTTTCCAATACTGCACGCATGTGCTCATCCTCGGTATTCAGCCCAATCCCCGCGACGAACCTTCGGCCCGGCGCCTACCACCGCAGCCTCCGTCTCAGTCGCTGCCTGAGGAAGATCGCCAACCCGTTCAAGCCGAGCAGCACTGCCAGCAGGACGATGATCCCAGCCGCCGCGAGGTCGTGAAACTCGTCTTGCGGTTTCGAAATCCAGTTGAAGATCTGGATCGGCAGCACGGTGAACAGGTCGAGCGGGTCGTCCGGAACGTAGCGCAGGTAGGTCAGCGCCCCAATCGCGATCAGCGGCGCCGTCTCGCCGATGGCCCGCGAGGCCGCCAGGATGTTGCCGGTGAGAATCCCCGGAAACGCGGCGGGCAGCACGTGGTGCCAGACCGTCTGCCATTTCGTCGCTCCCAACGCGAACGACGCCTGCCGCAAACTCGGTGGGACCGCGCGGATCGCCTCCTGCGAGGCCACGATCACGATCGGCAGCACCAGGAGGGCCATCGTCAGCGCCCCGGCGAGCACGCTTCTCCCCAGTCCGAAGTAGCGCACGAAGATCTGGAGCCCGAGCAAGCCATAGATGATCGACGGGATCCCGGCAAGGTTGGTGATGTTGATGCGGATGAACGTCGTGACCCGGTTCACCCCGGCGTACTCTTCGAGATAGATGGCCGCCATCACGCCGATCGGCAACGCAAACAGAATAGTGAGCCCGATCATCCAGATGCTGCCGACCAGCCCGGCCCACAACCCGGCGCGGTCGGCGAACCGCGAATCGAAGTTGGTGATGAACCCGACGTCGAGCCACGGCAGCCCCCGCACCAGGACATCGATGACGAGCACCGCCAGGACGCCAAGCGCGATGACGATGCTCAGGATGCCCAGTCCGGTGAACATCCCCCCACGCCGTTTCCGGACGTCGAGTTCGCGGCGCCAGTCGGATTCGCCTGGCATCCCTTCGCCTTGGCCCATGTCGGAGTACGACGGGGCGACACGAATGTCCTGCACCACGCTCATCAGTCGTAGACCTCACGAAAGCGGCGAACGAACCAGTGGCTGAAGACGTTGAGCGCGAACGTGATCACGAAGAGCGTGGTCCCCACTGCGAAAATCGTCTGGTATGCCAACGATCCGGCCGGCGTATCGCCCAGACTCACCTGCACGATGTAGGCGGTCATTGTCTCGACCGCGACGCGCGGGTCGAACGTGAAGTTCGGCGTCTGCCCCGCGGCGATGGCCACCACCATGGTCTCGCCCATGGCGCGCGACAGCGCCAGGATCACCGACGCCACGATGCCGGAAAGGGCAGCCGGAAAGACCACCTGGGTGGCCACCTCGAACCGCGTCGCTCCCAGGGCGAACGCGCCCTCCCGCAGGGACCGCGGCACGGACGACATCGCGTCTTCGCTCAGCGAGGCGACGAGCGGCACGATCATGATGCCCATGATCAGCCCGGCGCTGAGCGAGTTGAATGTCTGTAGCGCTGGGATGAACCCTTGGAACAATGGCGTCACGAACGTCAAGGCAAAAAAGCCATAGACCACTGTCGGCACCCCGGCCAGGATCTCCAGCATCGGCTTCAGCGTGTCGCGCGTTCGTGGAGCCGCGAATTCGCTCAGGTACACGGCGGAGGTGAGCCCTAGCGGAACGGCGATGGCGAGCGCGATGGCGGACGTGAGCACGGTCGCGGAGATGAGCGCCCAGATGCCGAAACGTTGGCTTGAGAACAACGGTGTCCACCGGGTATCCAGGAAGAACTGCGCAAACGACACCTGCTGGAAGAACGCAATGGTCTCGGTGGCCAGCGAAACGAGGATACCCACCGTGGTGAGAACGCCGACGGCGGCCGCCACGAGCAGCAGGCCGTGAATCACCGTGTCGCCGATGCCGCGCCGGAAGTTACGGCGAAGGTTTTCCGGCTGGAAAGGCAATTCATCATGTGTCGCGTTAACTGCCATTCGATTCTCGCTTCGTCATTCAGCGGCCCACTCGCTCAACAAGCGACGGACGAGGCCAGATCAGCCCCGTCCGCCGTCCGTCGTTACCGACGGTGCGCCATCGCTACGTCGCTGGCGTTGCGGCAGCTTCTCCGCCAGCGACGAACCGATCCAGGGTCGCCCCCACTTCCGCTCCCTCGGGGAAGAGCGTTCCGATCGTGCGGCTGGCGAACCGCTCCCGGAGCGCGTCGTACACCTCCGGGCTCAGCTGGACGTACCCCACTTCCGGCGAATTGATGAAGGGGATGAAGCTCTCGCTAACGTAGAACTCCACGAACGCCGCCACTTCCGGCCGCTCGGCCGACTCCGCCTTGACGTAGATGAAGATCGGCCGCGACAGCGGCTGGTAAGACGCATCGCTGATCGTCTCGGGCGTAGGCAGGATGCACTCCCCGACGCCATCGTCGATCGCGACCAATTTCAATGCGTCTTGGTTAGCCACGTAGTACGAGTACCCGAAGAACCCGAGGGCGTTCGCGTCGCCGGCGATGCCCTGGACCAGGATGTTGTCATCCTCGCTGGCCTGGAAATCGCCGCGGCTCGCTCCTTCCTCGCCGTTGATCGCCTGCGTGAAGTAGTCGAACGTCCCGGAATCGGTGCCAGCGCCATACAGGTTCAGCGGCGCGTCCGGAAAGTCGGCCCGGACCTGATTCCAGTTGGTGACCTGGCCTTCCGCTTCGGGCGCCCAGATGGTGTTGAGCTCCTCGACCGTCAGGCACTCCGCCCAATCGTTCGCTGGGTTGACGAGCACCGAGAGCCCGTCATACGCGACGGGAAGCTCGACAAACTCGATCCCGTTCTCCGCGCACAGCGCCGCCTCGTCGGGGCTGATCGGACGGGATGCGTCCGAGATGTCGGTTTCGCCGTTGCAGAACCGCTCGAACCCGCCACCGGTCCCCGAGATGCCGACCGTGACCTGGACCTCCGGCGCGTAGGCGGCGAATTCTTCGGCCGCGGCCTGCGTGACCGGGTAGACCGTGCTCGATCCGTCGACCAGCACGTCGCCGGCCAATTCTGCGAGCTCCGCGGCGTTCGCGGGCGCGGCGACCTCATCTTGGGCCGCGATGACCGGCGCCGTCAGCGACATCAGCGCGAGCAGCGACCCGAAAACCGAGAATCGCACCCACGCCTGTCCCCAGCGAACCCTAAACCTCACGATGAACTCTCCTCTCCGTTCCTCACCCCCGTGAACGACGGCGACCAATCGGGGGCATCTGGTCCCGCGGGAAACGCTTGGATGTCGGGCACGACGAACCGGTAGCCAACGCCGTACACCGTCCCGATCGCGGCCGGATCCAATCCGGCGTCGGCGAGCTTGCCGCGTAGCCACGAGATATGGACGTCGACAGTGCGGTCATCGACGATCACGTCTGTGCCCCAGACGGCGTCGAGGAGAGCCTGGCGGCTGAACACCTGCCCCGGCTCGAGCGCCAGCGTGAATAGGAGCCCATACTCTTTGGGCCGCAACGGAACCTCGGTATCGCCGACCAGCACGCGCCGCCGATCAACCTCGAGGCGCAGGGCGCCGCGAAACAAGACCTTGGGTGGGCGGGCCGCCGGGACGGCGCGCCGTCGCACGCCGGCTCGTACGCGCGCCATCAGCTCGCGCAGGACAAAGGGCTTCACCACATAGTCGTCGGCGCCAAGTTCCAGTCCGTCAATGCGGTCCTGTTCCTCGCCGCGCGCCGAGAGGATCAGAATCGGGATAGCGCTCTCCGCGCGCAAATGGCGCAACACCTGGATTCCACTCAACCGCGGCAGCATCAAGTCGAGCACCACCAGGTCCAGGCGCCCGATCTCCTGCCGCGCCAGCGCCAATCCGGTTTCCCCGTCGCTCGCCAGCAGAACCTGGTACCCCTCCCGCCGTAAGTTGTAAGCGAGGGTGCTGAGCAAGGTTGGGTCGTCTTCGACGACGAGGACCGTCGCCTGCTCGGGCATCGCTCCGCCAGAGGCCCTGCGCTCCATGGTCCTCCCGCCTACGCCTGGTTTCGACACGGTCGT
This sequence comes from uncultured Chloroflexia bacterium, assembly GCA_963762985.1. Lineage (GTDB taxonomy): Bacteria > Chloroflexota > Chloroflexia > Thermomicrobiales > UBA6265 > JACCXM01. The sequence goes on along the minus strand of CAVXMK010000008.1, from coordinate 642,463 downwards.
TTGGCCGATCACGACGCGAGCATACTGGGCCCGCCCCCGGACATGATCAGAGAATTGTTAAATCCCACGGTCGCACCGGGCGCATGCGAGCAGCCTGCAGGTTGCCCTCAAACGGCGGCCCCGCAGCGACCGTGGCAGGATTGGTCCCCGTTCTATACTGCCGGTGATGCCTACCATCCCGGCCCGTACCGCCATTGTGCCGCCATCTACCATGCCCAGCGGCGACCGGCGCCGATTTCCTTTCCACCTGCCGGCAGTGCTCGCGCCCCGTACCCTCCGTGGCCGTCTCGCGCTCGCTCACGTCGGGCTGATCGTCGCCGTGCTTTTGGCGCTCGGGGGATACCTCGCCGTCGCTGGTCGCCAGTTCTACGTCGATCGTCTATCGAAACAGCTGGAGGCCCAAGCGCAGTTGGCGGGCGCGGCCGTGACGCCGACGCTGATAGCCGGGGAAGGGGTAGAGACCATCGATCCGCTCGTCAAGCGGCTTGGCGCGCGGATCGACGCCCGCGTGACAATCGTGGCCGGCGACGGCAGCGTCCTCGGGGATTCGTTCGCCGACCCGCGCGCCATGAATAACCACAATGCACGGCCCGAGGTCGTCGGAGCAAGAACGGCGGAATTGGGGGTAGCGCAGCGGCTCAGCGGCACCCTTGACGCCGGTTTCCTTTACGTCGCCGTCCCGATCCCCGACACCACCGGAGCAGTGGCGCGTGTGGCGCTCCCACTGGACGATGTCGACGCGGCGGTCCAACGCATCCGCCGGGACGTGGGCATCACCGTGGCGAGCGCCGCCGCGCTCGCGATCGTCGTCGCCCTGGTCATTGGCGGGAGAATCACGGGGCCACTGGAGGAGTTGCGCCAACGGGCCGGGATGATCGCGACCGGCGAGTTTGATGCGGTCGTGCAGCCGGCAGGGATGCAGGAGCTGGGCGACCTCGGCCGCGCCTTCAACGCGATGGCGGCGGATCTGCGGCGCCTCGTCGCCGAGCAGGAGCGGTCGCGGACCCGGCTGGAAGCGACACTGACAAACCTCCATGATGGAGTCGTCATCACCGACGAGGCAGGCTCGGTCGTGCAGTTGAATGGCGCGGCGTCACGGATGCTTGGGACGACGAGCGACGTCGCGGTCGGCCAGCCCTTCGTCGTCGCCTCGCGCGACCATGACCTGGCTGCCTTGCTCCGCGTGGCCCTCACGACGGATGAGCCGCAGGCGGAAGCGATTGAGCTCGGTGGCCGTCGGATCGTGGAATCATCGGCGCAGCCCATCTCCGGTGGTGGAGAGCGCCTCGGGCTCGTGGTACTCCGAGACGTGACGGAGCTACGCCGCCTGGAACGGGTGCGCCGCGAGTTTGTGGCGAACGTCTCGCACGAACTGCGAACGCCACTGACCTCGATCCGGGCCATGGTCGAGACGCTCGAGGCCGGGGCGGCAGACGACTCGGAGGTGGCCGGCAAATTCTTCGGGCACATCATCGGGGAGGTCGACCACCTCGCCGCCCTGGTCGATGAACTGCTGGACCTGGCCCGGTTGGAGTCAGATCGCGCGCCACTCCGGCTTGCGGCATTCGATCCGGCCGGGGTGTTGGTGCGTGCGGTGGACCGGATGCGACCGCAGGCAGAGCGCGCCGGGCTCACCGTGCGCAGCGATGTCCCGCCAGCCCTCCCGTCTGTGCGAGGCGATTGCGACCGCATCGAACAAGTGCTCCTCAACCTTCTCCATAACGCGGTGAAGTTCACCGAAACGGGTGGCGAGATCGTCGTCGCCGCCGAGGTGGCAGATGAGATGCTGCGCGTGTCGGTCCGGGATACAGGCGTCGGCATCGCGGCCGAGAAGTTGCCCCGCATTTTCGAGCGGTTTTACAAGACTGACGCGGCTCGGCGCTCTCCGGGGTCTGGGTTGGGTCTGGCCATCGCCAAGCACGTCGTGCGGGCTCACGGCGGGACGATTTGGGCAGAAAGCGCACCGGGCCGCGGGGCGACGCTGTTCTTCACTCTGCCTTTGGTCATGCCCCAACACGGGCCGCCTTCGCGCCCAATCTGAATACTGCCCAGGCAGTTCGCAATTCAGTGACCCACTGCCCCTCTCACGCAAGGAACATTTTGAACCGAGCAAACGATTCCTGGACTTTGCAAAACTCCAGGGAAAACGATCCATGCCTCTTCAAAACATCGACATTCTGGCTGCAATCATCAAGAATCCGCTCCCAGCTACCCATATGGGCCCCGAATCCGGCACCGAAGGTGAAACCGAACATGCGCGCTGTACGTACAATAGAGCAAGACCTGTGACCTCTGGGCACAGGAATTGCTAAAGGGAAGGAACCCGCCGCCCTGCCCCGAGCACGGTCACCGTCGAGGAGTTCATCATGCGCGAGTTCGCGACCCTGATTCCGACCATAGACATCGCCGTGGACGAGGCGCCGGTCGTCCGCGGCGACGACGACGCCTGGGACGATGACGAGGTTATCGACACCGTTCTGCGTCTCGTCGCCGATCATCACCGGGCCGTCGGTGCGGCCATCGGCAAGCGCTCGTTCTCGCCCAGCCTGGCCGAGTTGCGGCAGAGTCCCCTGGGGCAGGATCTGCGCCTCCTCTCCGCGGCCGGGTACGGCGATGTCAGCCGCGACCACGTTCGCGAAACCGCCGGACGGGTGTCCGATCTGCTGCTGCGCCCGCTGGCCGCCGAGCAAATGGTCATCCCCCGCTGGTTCTGGTCCACCGCCATCGGCCGCATCGTGGCCCGCGCCGCCCGCGTCACCTACGGTGACGATGGGCTGATGAGCATCGACGCCGCCGCGGATCGGCTGGGCATCGCCCCGGAGTTGATCGTCGGCTGGACGGAAGATGGCGCGATCAGCTCGATCCCGGACGAAGCCGGCCGCCCTTTAGTACCGAGAAACGCCATCGAGCGGCGGCGGGTCATCGCCCGCGATCTGGCGGGGCTGCAGCGAGAAGGCGGCGAGGACGTGCTGGTGCGTGAGGAGCGCATCGCTTCGTAATACCCCACCCAAGCCACCGAGCGCGGCCGATCCTCTCCGGTCGCGATTCACGAAACGCCCACGTCCGGAGCCCCCCGGCGCGGGCGTTTCGGCGGGCTTTGGTACGGCGTTGGTATGAGGTTTCCGATGGGTAGAGCCGATAGCCTCACAGCCCATACCGCAACACCGGCAGCATCCGCCCCGGCACACTCCCCGATTCCGACTCGCCAACCCGCAGCGCCCCCATCGCCCGGTAAAAACCCTCGGCGAACGGGTCGCTCTGCACGGTGATCTCCGTGCAGCCCAGCACTCTGGCCTGCGCGGCGGCATGCTCCCAGAGCCGCCGCCCGACGCCGCCGCCCATCTCCGCCGGATCGACGAACAAGTCATCCAGCTCTGCCACTCCTCCGGCGTGCACGAGGAGGCAGTAGTAGCCTGCCGGACCATTCCCGCCGTCGTGGACGAAGACCAGCGAGGTCGCGACATCCTCCGCCGTCATCGTCAGTTCGGCGCGGCAGGCGGACAGGAACGCCGCATCGTATCCCCAATGCCCCTTGGAACGGATCGCCAATTCGGTAAGCGTTTCGGCTTCCTCGGGACGGGCGCGGCGGATCGTGTGGACGGCTCCAGGCTCTTGCGCGTCGGACGACACGACTTGCTCCTTTCAACTCCCGCGCGAGCCGCAACCGCCAGCGTTGTGTCATTCTGAGACCAAAGAGCGAAGAATCTCGGTTCCCAAAAGCGATTATTCCCCTGCGCCGAGATGCTTCACTTCGTTCACTTGCAGCATGACACGACCGACGGTGGCCACGAGTATGCGAGATCGTTGGAGAGGATGAGCATGAACCGGCTCCAGGACAAGGCGTGCGTCATCACCGGCGCCGCGTTTGGCATCGGCCGCGCCACGGCGATCCGCTTTGCCGAGGAGGGGGCGCGGCTCGTCGTTACCGACATCCAGGAGGAGCCGCTGCTGGCGCTCGCCGACGAGCTGCGCGAGGGCGGGGCCGAGGTGGAAGCGGTCGCTGGCGATGTCTCACTCGCCGAGGATGCGCAGCGCAAGATCCAGACCGCCGTCGACCGCTACGGCCGGCTCGATGTGCTGGTGGCGAACGCGGGAATCATCCCGCTGGGGGACATCCTGGAATCGTCGGTCGCGGAGTGGGACCAGGTGATGGCCATCGACGGGCGCGGCATGTGGCTGACCTGCAAGTACGCCATCGAGGCGATGCTGGAAACCGGCGGCGGGGCCATCGTCTGCCTCTCCTCCATCTCCGGAGTGGAAGGGCAGAAGCGGCAATCGACCTACGGCCCGGCCAAGTTCGTGGCCTCCGGCATCACCAAGCACCTGGCCATCGAGTGGGCCGACCGCGGCATCCGCGTCAACGCCGTCGCTCCTGGCACCATCCGTACCGAGCGCGTCATGCGCCTGCCGGAGGAGCCCGGCGGCGTGGAGTACCTGGCGGCGATCGAGCTTGCCCACCCCATGGGCCGCATCGGCGACCCGAGCGAGGTCGCCGCGGCGATTCTGTTCCTGGCATCGGACGACGCCTCGTTCATCACGGGGCCGATCTTGCCGGTGGATGGAGGGTATCTGGCGCAGTAGCGGGGTGATGGGCTATGGGGGTCTGGTGGCGGTTCCTATCCGCCTGATGGGTTATCGGTCACGGCAATTGCCCCACGAGCCATCTCCCGGTCATCAGCGTCCGGTCTGGCAACGAACGAGTGCCGCTCCTGCAGGTCGGGTTGTGGGCACGGCACGCCGTGCTCCGCTATCGTCTTGCCGCCTTACCGTCTCGCCGTCTCGTCTTACCTCCGACTTCCGACTTTCAACCTCCGACTCGTCACTGGCACACCCACTCCCGCCGGCGACCGACCGACCACATCCAGGCCGCGGCATTGGCGTTGGGCGGGGGTCGAAGATGTCGTATTCGGCGAAGGGGGTGCCGAGCCAGGTGCCCGGCTTGAACTGGAAAATGCCATAGCTCCCGCCCGGGCCGTTGACCGCCGTCGGCACCAGATCCGATTCGCAGCGGGCCACGCGCAGCATGTCCTCGCGCGGCTGCCCGTAGCGGTCCGCGGCATCGTAGATGATGGCGATGATCTCGCGTCGCCTCCATGTCGTGGAATCGCGATCGGGTTGTACGGTCAGTGGGCGCAGCGCGGTCAGGTGCTTGCCCAGCACCCAGCCCGTCTCCCCGTCCCAGGTGACTTCCACGTAGCCGTCGCGTTGCTCGCCGGTGAGGGCCACGTCCACGCGGCGCGGGATCACCGCCTGGATGGGGGCATCGCGGCTCGGTCCCTGGCGCAGATTGACGTCGGTCGCCGTCACCACATCCCCGGCGCCGCCGGGAACGTCGCGCGCTTCCGCTGCCGGCGCTCGCGCCGGGGGCCCCGTTCGCGTTGCTCCAGCTCGACGAACTCCGGACGCGTCGATCGCTTCGCCGGCTCGCGCGCCGCCGGCGGGGAGGGGATCGGTGGCCAGGTCGCCGGTGAGGACGTACCCCTCCAGGCGGCCGCGGCGGGCGCGATACCACCCGTCCTCCGGCTTGCCGTGGACCGTGACGACCGCCCCTTCCGGCAGCCGCAGCAACGGTTGGGCGCGGGATTCCGGCGCGGCCCGCAGCCGCGTCTCGGTGATGGCCGCCGCCGTACGCGCAGGCACGCGGGCCAACACCGGCAGCGCCACCGCGCTCACTTCAAAGAGAACAAGCAAGAGCAGGAGCGCAACGTGAGACATTCGGCGCTGATCGCGTGGCCGAAGCGCTGCGTCCGAAACGGGGCGATGGAGACGTGCGCCATCGCGGCGTCAGCCCCATCGCCTCACGGCACGGTGTCGTTCGCCTGGATGTAGGCGGACCCTCGGCATCATGTGCGCTCCACGCCGCCGCGAAGCGGGCTTATTCGGCCGCGATGCAGCGAGGATACCACCGAGGGTGTAGGTGTTGGGACGAAGACGACCCCTCGCTCGGCATTCGCCGAGCGAGGGGTGGAGTGAGGGGCTACTTTCGACTTTCGACTTTCGACCCTTCACCCTCGTCATTGGCAGACCCAGCTGCTCTTCTTCCCTTCGGCCCACATCCAGCCCGCGGCGTTGGCGTTGGCCCAGGGGTCGTAGATGTCGTATTCGCCGTAAGGGGTGCCGGCAGAAGGTGCTCGGCACGAACTGGAACAGCCCGTGGTAGGCGCCGCCGCCGCCGACCGCGCTCGGGTTCAGCCCCGATTCGCAGCGGGCCACGCGCAGCATCGCACTCACGCGATTGGCCGTGGTTGTCGGCCGCCTCGTAGATGATGTCGATGATCTGCTGCTCGCTGTAGCCGCCGCCGCCGGGACCGTACGTGCCGCCGGATACCGGCTCGGCGACCGGCTCGCTGGGGGCGGTCTCGACCGCTCGGCGGTACTGCCTCGACCGGCACGCCGCTGTCGGAGTAGACCGGGGTCGGCGGTCACCGTCTCGACGCCGCCGTTGCCCTGGTCGCGGTTGCGGTTGCCATCGCCGCCACCACCGCCATTGCCGCCGCCATCGTCGTTGCCGACCTGAATCAGGCCGATCGCCGCCCAGCCGCTGATGCCCTGGTAGGTGACAGGGTAGTAGCCGTCGACCGGATCGCCATCGACGCTCAGTTCGGCGCCGGCGGGGACCGCCGTCAGGATGCCGAAGTCGCCGCCGGGGCCGGCCAGGATCAGCGTTTCGCTGACCGCCACGCCGTTCTTGGCAAGGGCGACCCGGTCGGATGATGGAATGAAGGCGGAACCTAAACCGGAGAGGATCAGCGTCAGCGCGACAAAACGCCAACGCGATGCGGCGGGGGCCGCGGGGTCGCGGGGTCTGCATGGTGTGGACTTCCCTCGTCCACCACCACCTCGGACACGAGCACACGAGTCGTTGCAGACTCGCCAAGTGCGCTCTGCGACCGACCGGTGATGGATCCTTCCCGGCCAGAACGCCCATCCGCGCCCGGCCGTGCTGGCGATGACCCACATCGCCCCCCGCACGACCGGAGACTCCCGTGGTCTTCCGGGCGTCGGAGCCGTGACAGCGAGTCCTCACCAAGGATCCGGTGGCGGACTCCGCTCGCGGGGTGTCCCGGGTTTCCCGACCCAGGTTCGTGACTATGAACGTATGAGGGACGGATTCGGATTCATCTGGGGTGACAGGATGTCAGGATATCAGGGTGTCGGGGTGAGACGGGAAGCCGGGTTCGGGGTGATTCGGAGGGGAGGCGCCGAAACCGGTGCCAGGCTTCCTGACACCCAGACACTCTGTTGCCCCGTCACCCTCGCTCCCTCTTGCATTTCTTGATCCACTACTGCACAATGCGCGCGACAACCGAAGAGGACACCACACTCATCCAGAGGGGCGGAGGGAACGGCCCATTGAAGCCCCAGCAACCACCCGATTTATCGGGCAGGTGCTAAGTCCGACAGCGCGGCGCTGGGAGATGAGGGTTGGTTGCTCCCCCGGCGCCCGGTCGCCATGCGGACATCACCCCCCATCCCAGCAGGATGGGGGATTGTTGTTCCCCCAAGGAAACGACTCCAAGGGAGGCGCGGGTGGCGGAAGCGGTTTCAATTCACGGGGTCAGCCGGGTCTTCGCCGGCCGCGGCGACGCCGGTCCCGGTCTTGAAGGGCATCGATCTCGAAGCGCGCGCCGGCGAGTTCGTCGCGGTGCTGGGCGCCAGCGGGTGCGGCAAGAGCACGCTGCTGCGGCTGATCGCCGGGCTCGATACGCCGACCAGCGGCGACGATCGCCATCGGCGGCCGCACCGTGACCGACTGCGATCCCCGCTGCGCGATGGTCTTTCAGGAGCCGCGCCTGCTGCCGTGGCGCACCGTGGCGCAGAACGTGGCGCTCGGCGCGCGCGGCGTGCCGGACGCGGAACCGCCGGCGGCGATGCTGGAGCGCGTCGGTCTGGCCGGCAGCGAGCGGGCGTGGCCGCACCAGCTCTCCGGCGGCATGGCGCAGCGCGTGGGGCTGGCGCGGGCCTTCGTGCGCAAACCCGCCGTGCTCCTCCTCGACGAGCCGTTCGCGGCGCTGGACGCCTTCACCCGATTGCAGATGGGCGACTTGCTGCGGGAGGTCTGCCGCGACCGCTCGCGCACCGTGCTGCTGGTGACGCACGATGTCGACGAGGCGCTGCGCCTGGCCGACCGCGTCGTGCTGCTGGGCGGCAAACCGGCCGCCATCACCGCCGAATACGCCACGGCCGGGCACGACCCGAACCGGCTGCGCGCCGAGATTCTGGGTCGCTTCGGCTTGCAGGAGGTGGCGTGATGCGCGGCGCTCTCTCCCTCTTATGCTCCTGTACCGGCGCCGGGCTCTGGCGACGAAGCGGAGACCTGGCGCTTGGACGAGTCGAAAGTCGGACAGTCGGAAGAGTCGAAAGACATACTATGCCAGGAAAGGACACGAACATGGCACTTTCGCGACGTGAGGTGATTCAGGGGTTGGCCGCGTTGGGGGTGGTCCCGGCGCTGGGGTGGAGCGCGAGGGGCGCGGCGGCGCAGGAGCTGCCGGCCACGGTGCGGCTCGACTACGCCTACTACAACCCGAGCAGCCTGGTGATGCGGCGCTTCGGCTGGCTGGAGGAAGCGCTGGCCGAGCAGGGCATCGGCGTGGAGTGGGTCTTCAGCGCCGGCAGCAACAAGGCGAACGAGTACCTGCGCGCCGAGGCGGTCGATTTCGGCTCCACCGCCGGCGCGGCGGCGCTGCTGGCCCGCGCCAACGGTTCGCCCATCAAGGCGGTCTATCTCTACTCCAAACCGGAGTGGACGGCGCTGGTGATCCCGGCCGGCTCGCCCATCACGTCGGTTGCCGAACTGAAGGGGAAGAAGGTCGCCGCCACCAAAGGCACCGATCCGTATTTCTTCCTCCTCCAGACGCTGAACACGGCCGGGCTCACCAGCGCCGACGTCGAGGTCATCAATCTGCAGCACGCCGACGGGCGCACCGCCCTGGAGCGGGGTGAGGTCGACGCCTGGTCGGGACTCGACCCGATGATGGCGGACACCGAGATCAACGCGGGGTCGACGCTGCTGTATCGCAACATCGACTTCAACACCTATGGTTTCCTCAACGCCAACGAGGAGTTCATCACGCAGTATCCCGAACTGACGGCGACCGTGTTGGAGCAGTACGAGCGGGCGCGCGCATGGATCCTGGAGAACCCGGACGAGGCCGCCCAAATCCTGGCCGAGGAGGCCAAGATCGCGATCGAGGTGGCGGAGCGCGAGTTGTTCGAGCGCACTGTCCTCGACCTCGATCCGGTCCCGGGCGAGACGCAGGCCGAGGTGCTGCGGGGGATCATCCCGATCATGCTCGCCGACAACCAGGTGCGCCCGGGCACCGACGTGGAAGCGGTGCTGGCCGAGCTGTTCGCCCCCGAGATCGCCGCCAGCGTGGTCGGCGCGGAAGAGGCTGCCTGATCGCATTGCCCGGCCCCGCAGGGTACGGTCCGGGCCACCGGAGATCGGCCAGCCCGCCGATGGTGTCATGCTGAACGAAGTGAAGCATCTCGGCCTGGCTGAGGAGTTGTTCACTGGAACGACGAGATCCTTCGCCTTCGCGTTCAGAATGACACCTTCTGGGCGGAGTTCGGGGCGTCGAGTGAACCGACTTCGGAGACCCCGCGAGGAGAGACCCGCTGATGGTGAGTCTGGATCCGGCAATCGAACGGGGGAGGGTGCGGGTCGCGAGCGTCGAGGCGCCGCCGCGGCCCGCTCCCCGCTTCCGTCTGCCTTTCGGCAATCTGGGCGCGTTGCGGGCGCTGCTGCTGCCGCTCCTCATCCTGGCTGCTGTGGCAGATTGCGGTGAACCGCGAAATCTACTCGTGGAGCCAGCTTCCCCCGCCGCTCGACGTCATCGCCGCCGGGCGCGAGTTGCAAAGCATCGGGCTACTCGCGCCGAACGTCACTGGTCAGCGTGCAGCGGGTGGCGATCGGGTGGGGCGTGGGCGCGGCGGTGGCCATCGCCCTTGGTCTGGCGGTCGGCTTTTCGCGGCCGGTCGAGGGGATGCTCGGTCCGACGTTGAACGCGCTGCGGGCGGTGCCGTCCCTGGCCTGGGTGCCGCTGTTCGTGCTCTGGCTCGGTATCGGGGACACGCCGAAGCTCACGCTCATCGCGCTTGGCGCCTTCTTCCCGATCTACACCAACCTCGTCTCCGGGGTGCGCCAGATCGACCGCAAGCTGATCGAGGTCGGCCGCGCCTACGGGCTGCGCGGCTGGAGTCTGACGCGTGAAATCCTGGTGCCGGCGGCGTTCCCTTCGCTCGCCACCGGGTTGCGGCTCGGGCTGGCGCAGGCGTGGCTCTTCCTGGTGGCGGCGGAGTTGATCGGCGCCAATCGCGGTCTGGGCTTCCTCCTTATCGACGGGCAGAACAGCGGCCGTGCCGACATCATCATGCTCAGCATCGTCCTCCTGGCCCTGCTCGGCAAGGGAACCGACTGGCTCCTGGCCCGCGGCGAGCGCCGCCTGCTGCGCTGGAGCGACACGTTCCAGGGAACGGCGTAAACGGGCTATGGACTAGGAGCTATGGGCTATGAGCTATCGGTCGAAGTCGGCAAGACGGCAAGAACGAGTATGTGACGACGGCCAAGAGCCAGTAGCTCATAGCTCATAGCCCATAGCCCATAGCCCGTCCCACCCGCCCGTGCTATCCTGAAAACCGGGCCGCCGGTGAGGCCACGGATGAGCGTGCCCTCGAACCGACGTGGAAATGGGAGCGATGTCCGAGCGCGGTCGCGGCTCCGATCCCCTGGACGACGATCTCGGCGGTGACGAATCCGCCGGACAACCGGCGTCCGCCGATTTTCCCTGGCCCTCCGGCCGCACCGCGGCCGATCGCCCCGTACGATCCCTATCGGGCGTCCGGCTCCGCATCGCGCGTGCCGCGGCGGAACGTCGCGGCCGAGGGCGGCGAACCGCCGCGCCCTTCGCGCGGGGCGGATCGTGGTCCGTTCCTCCCCGACGACGACCCGCTCAACGCCGAGACGTGGCAGCTCGAGCTCGGAGACATCGGCGAGGCGGACGAGGATTTCGATCTCGGGTCGCCCGATCCGGCCCGTGAGATTCCGCCCGCGCCACGCCGGGAGCGGCGGCAACCGTCGTCGCCGCGGACTCGTCGCGAGTCGGGTTCCGGCCCAGGCCGATCGCCACGCCGGAGCCGAACCCCGGCCGCAACCCGGGAGCGGCCGGGGGTGACGTTGGCCGTGCCCCGCGCGGTTTCAGGCGCATCGCTGGTCACGGATCAGACGATGCTGGCGCTGCTCGGCATCAACGTAGCCAGCATCCTGGTCATGGCGCTGCTGCTCGGGGTGCGTCTGGGAGAGCTGCCGCCCACGCTTGTGTTGCGACTCGATGCCGCCGGCAATCCCGCGCTGTGGGGACCGCCGAGCGTGCTGTGGCGGTTGCCGGTCATGTCCCTGTTCATCACGGCCACGTTCCTGGTCGTCGCCTGGTTCGTGCATCCGATCGATCGCTTCGCGGCGCGTTTCGCTCTGGCGGCGGCGGTCGTGGCCCAGGTCATCGCGTGGGTGGCCGTCATCCTGCACCTGGGGTGACGGAGCTCGCACGGGTGCAGGAGCGCGCACACGCTTTCGTGCACAGGAGGTTCGCCACGTTGACGCACACCACGAGAAGAATCGTCGCCGCGGGGCTGTTGCTCGGCGCGCTGGCGGCATGCAGCCCGGCCGGAGCCCAGAACACCCCCACGCCGGTGGCGGAATCGACCGACATCTTCGATCCGGCGGTCGCCGAAGCGACCCCGATCGCCGGGGTCGAGACGTTCGATGTCGCCTCGGCCGATCACACGACCGAGGACGTCGACTACCCGCAGGATCCGCCGGCGGGTGGGCCACACGACCCGTCCTGGCAGAAGTGCCAGGTCTACGACGCCCCCATCCGGGCCGAGCACGCCGTCCACTCCCAGGAGCACGGCGCCGTCTGGATCACCTACCAACCCGACCTGCCAGAAGAGGACGTGGCAGCCCTCGCCGCCTACGCCGAGGACCAGCCGTACGTCTTGATCAGCCCCTACCCGGAACTCGAGGATCTGGTGGTCGCCTCAGCCTGGGGCGCTCAGCTCCGATTGGAGGAGGTCGACGACCCGCGGTTGCAAGCCTTCATCGACCGCTACGCTGGCAATGGTCCGGAGCGGGGTGCGAGTTGCACGAGCGGAGTGGAGGAGACGGTAGGGTGACGGGTGACAGGTGACGGGTGTCGGGTGACAGAGGACGAGGGACGAGTTGACGCGAGCCCTGTGCTCTAGTCCAACGAAACCCGGCACCCGACACCCGGCACCCGGCACCCGCATCACCCTTCATCCGGCGCGATCAACTCCGGCCCGTTATTGCGCGTGCTGTTCACCGCGGAGCTGACGGGGTAGAGACGCATCTCGTCCGCAGGATACGGCTGCAGGAGCCGTTCCACCTGCTGTGAGTCGGTGACGTCGTGAGAGACCCACTCCTCTTCGTCCTCGCGGCGGAGGATGACCGGCATCCGTTCGTGCAGCGGGGCGACCAGCGGGTTGGCGCCGGTGGTGATGATGGTGAAGGAGCCGGCGGCGTCGTTCTCCTCGTCGTGGGTCAGGTCGTAAAGCCCGGCTAAACCCCACGCTTCGCCGTCGTCCGAGGTCAGGTAGTAGGGCTGCTTGCGGCCGTCAACCTTGCGCCATTCATAGAAACCGCTGGCGGGCACGATGCAGCGCTTGGCCTTGGTCAAACCGCGGAACATCGGCTTTTCCAGCAGCGTTTCGGCGCGGGCATTGATGGGGGCCACCGGCGCCTTACCGTCCGGCCGGCGCCAGCGGGGAATCAGGCCCCACTGCATCGAAAGCGCGGTGCGTTCCCCTTCGGCGTTCTCGACGATGACCGGCAGAAGCTGCGTAGGCGCGGCGTTGTAGGTCGTCCATTCGGGGAACAGGTCCGCCGGGATTTGACGCAACTGGAACCGCTCCGACAGTTCCGTGGTGCCTTCGATGACGTAGCGTCCGCACATGGGACTGCTCCTTTCCTGAGGCGCTTTTCTCGCCAAGTATAGAACATATGTCCTGCAATTGCCGGGAGAAATAGCTGTGCTGTAAACGCGATGGCGCGGCGCGGCATGAAGCAGGCCGTCGAGGGCGTCGAGGGACCCATGGTATACTCGGACCCTCGGATGGCGCATGATACCGTTGTTTTCTCGCCAGCCGGCGCGGCCCCTTCGCTCATTCGTTCCCCTTCGTTCCTAGGCCCACGGCGGGCGGAGTCGTACCCGTGAGACCACAGACCTCTGCATCTCCCGCGATGCGCATCCTGGCCGGCGTCCTGTTGCTGCTCGGTGTGGCGCTGACGGTCGGCTCGCTCTTTGCCGACCAGCTCAACCTCACGGGCGGCGGCGTGGGGCTTGGCTGGAAGCAGCTCATCGGCGTCGTCGTCGGGCTGGTGCTCACGCTCCTGGGCGGCGCCTGGCTGATTCAGCCGCCCACTTCGCGCGGAATCGATCGCCCGCTGGATTGAATCCGGGGTAGGATCGGCACAGGCAGATGAACAACGGAGCCCCAATTCAGGGGCTCCGTCGTTTCGCGGAGGTCCGGACGCGGCGCGTGTCCTGGCAAGCGTTGAGGGAGGAGTCATGTCGCGGGAGCGCACGCCTGGCGAGAACGGAACCGATCCGGTGGCGGCGACCGAGAGCGCGAGCCGCTGGCCGCAAAGCACGCGCCCGATGGGCATCGGCGCCATCCTGCCCATGGCCGAGAGTTCGGCGTTCGGCGACGAGACGCCGCGCTTCGCCGACGTCCTGGAGATGACCCGCGTCGCCAACGACGTCGGGTTCGACGCGGTCTGGATCATCGACCACTTCCTGTTTCGCAACCAGCCCGACGACCAGTTCCCGATGCCCGGCACCCCGGACGAGCGGGGGGTGTGGGAGTGCTTCACCACCATGGCGGGTCTGGCCAGCGCCACGGAACGGATCCAGATCGGCTCGCTGGTGGCTTGCACCGGGTTTCGCAACCCAGGGCTGGTGGCCAAGATGACCGAGACGATCGACGACATCAGCGGTGGGCGGACGATTCTGGGGCTCGGCGCGGGGTGGCACAAACCGGAGTACGACGCCTTCGGCTATCCCTTCGACCACCGCGTGACGCGTTTCGAGGAGGCCATCCGCATCATCGCCCCACTCTTGCGCGACAGGCACGTTGATGTCGACGGCAAGTTCTTTCAAGCGCATGACGCGGTCAATCGCCCGCGCGGACCGCGCCCTGCCGGCGTGCCGATCCTGGTGGGGAGCACCGGCGAGCGCATGCTCCGCATCATCGCCCGCTACGCCGACGCCTGGAACACCGTCTGGCATGGCTCCCCCGAGGCGGTCGTGGCCCAGATGGCGGCGGTCGACGCTGCCTGCGAAGAGGTTGGCCGCGACCCAGCGACGCTGGTGCGCACCGCCGGCGGCAACATCGCCATGCCCGGCTACACCGGCCGCCGCCCAAACCCGATCGAGGGGAGCGACGAGGAGATCGCGGAGACCATCGTGCGCTTTCGCGAACTGGGTATCCACCACTTCGTAGCCGGGCTCGATCCCTGCACACCGCAGATCATTGAACGGTTCGGGCGGATCATCGAACTGGTGGACGCGAGCGCACCCACTACGTAGCAACGATCTATACTTCATGCACAACAATTGCGCCGGGGCCGTTGAAATCGGTCATGACGGCGTGGTGAGCAATGGAGGCCAACATGATTACGCAGCAACTGCGCAAGACCGGGAACAGCTATGTCGTGACCGTGCCAAAGGAAGAAGTGGAGCGGAGGGGCTGGCAGGAAGGGCAACTGTTGGCGGTGCAACTTAGCGAGCTGGAGATTCGGCCGGTGCTGAGTCCCGAGCTCGGCGCTATCGTGGACGATTTGCTCGACGAGCATGAGGACGCACTGCGCTACCTGGCCGAGCGTTGATCCATGAGTGAGGTGCAATACCTCAGCCTTGCGGACGTCATCGCGATCCACGAGCGGGCGATGCGTCGCCTCGGAGCCGCGCCAAACCCATTGCGCGATGAAGGCCTGCTGGAATCCGCCGTCATGCGGCCCCAGATGGCGGCCTATTACGAAGGCGCGGACCTCGTCAGGCAAGCCGCCTTGCTCGGCGTCGGCATCTCCCAGGCACAGGCCTTTCTGGACGGCAACAAGCGAACCGCGTACCTGGCACTGAACACGTTCCTTCGCATGAACGGCTTTACGTACTCAGGCGACCGGCTCGCCTTGGCTCAGCAGTTCGAGCAGTTCGCCGAGCGCTCCGGCGATGCCGACGCGGCCATCGACGCCTTCGAGACGTGGCTGCGAGAGCGCGTGCAACCGCGTGGCGAGGAGCCATAGCCGGAGGCAGCCGTTCCGGCGCCCAACCAGGCAGGAGGACATCGGAAACGGGTAGAGTGTTCGGGTACAGGAAGGGTTGTAGCGGAACCAGGAGCACCGGTGGCAAAGCACAAACATGACGATGAGGCATTCGATCCCGGCGATTTCAACCGGCAGTTGATCGGCGAGTTCCGGGCCAATGAGGGCAAGGTCGGCGGTATGTTCGCTGGCGCCCCGATGCTGCTGCTGACCACCACCGGAGCGAAATCGGGGCGGGTGCATGTGGTGCCTTTGGTCTACACCGTCGACGACGGGCGCATGGTCGTGATGGGTTCCAAAGGCGGCGCGTCGACCCATCCGGACTGGTACCACAATGTGCGCGCCAACCCCGATGTCACCGTCGAGGTGGGGACGGAAACCTTTCCGGCGCGCACCACGGTGACCGAGGGCGAGGAGCGGCAGCGGTTGTTCGATCAGATGGCCGCGCAGATGCCCGGCTTCGCCGAGTACCAGCGCAACACGACCCGCCAGATTCCGGTGGTGGTGATCGAGCGCGTGCGGTAACGCCGCTGTGCGAGCCATCGAGCCCTTCTGAGCGACCGGTCGCGGTCTCGCTTTACGCGACCTCGGGATCGGCCAGCGGCGCCGCGGCCGCCGTCGCCTGCTCCTCCTCGGTCAACTCCCGCCCCGGTTTCATCCGCCGCTGGGCAATCAACAGCACCGGAATCAGCGCGGCGCTGGCGGCCAGAGAAGCAAGCAGCGGCCCCTCGGCGCGGATGGCATAGAGTTGGCCGGAGACGATGGGGGCGGTGGAGAAGGCGCTGCCCCCCATCATCTCGCTCAGGGTGAAGGCGCGGGGCCGAATCCGGTCGCTGCGCACCGTTTCGCTCAGCGCGGCCACGTACAATCCCCACGCCGACCACAACCCGCCGCGCCCGATGAAGGCCAGCGCGATCAGCCAGACGAGGTGGGTGGAGAGCACCACCGCCAGCGTCCCCATCACCATGCTGGTGGCGATGGCGATCCCCGCCAGCGGATGCCGCTGCAACCATGAGTTTCGCGTAATGATCAACCCGTAGATCACGGATCCCGCCGAGCCGACGCCGCCCAGTATTGCCACCGTTGCCGGCGAAAGTCCGCGCTGGTCGACCAGGAATGGCGCCAGCAGCGAGATGCCGAGCGCCAGCGAGAATATGGTCGCGAACTGGAGACCCAACAGGGGTTTCACGCCAGGTTCCGTCAACGCTTCCCGGTACGACGACCGCGGCGGGGCCGTCTCCTTGTCCTGCATGGGGCGCGGCGCGAAGCGGCTGAAGAAGTAGACCGAGAACATGGTGCAGACCGCGGCGAAGATGAACGCGGCCCGCATGTCGAACAATGCAATCAAGGCACCGGAAATCAGCGGCGCGATGCCAAAGGCGACCGCGGGGCCGACGTTGAATACCAGGGTGAAGGCGCGCACCCGCTGTTCCCCGGCGTGCGCGGCCAGATGGGCTTGTGTCAGGGGAAAGGCGATCTCACCGATGGCGCTGCCGATGACCATTGGCGCCAGCATCGTCCAGTGGGTGGCCAGCGCGGCGGTGATCAGCCCCATTCCGGTGATACTACGCGCCACCACGATCAGGGTGCGCGGTTCGATGCGGTCCGCCAGCGCCGCGCTGGGAGCCAGGATCAACAATCGAATGATTCCGGACAACCCCAGCACCAGCCCGACGACGGTGATCGGCGCCCCCAGCGCCTCGATCCACAACGGCCAGATGCCGACGTATGCGCCGAACGCAGCCTCGACCCCGATCATCGCCCAGAAAACGTACCCAAGCTCACGGCCGAGCCCCAGATCCCACGACAACCGCCGCCCGCCCGGCAACACGCCCGACCCCGCCTCCATGCTCCGCGGCGACTTGTCACCCAAGCCCCGCGCATTGTACGAGGCCACGCTTCCTCAATGATTGAGCGGTGGTGATCGCCATCTTCGAACCGCGCGATGGGGTACCGTTTTGGCATGACGAATGGGTGCGACGGAACCGACGACGCGTGAACCCCTACCTGGCCACCGCCGTCGCCATGTGCGCCATCGTGCTCCTGTCTTTGGCGGGGACGGCGTACCTCGCCGCGGTCATGAACCGCCGTGCCAAGGAGGATCTGCTGGCGCGGCTGGCGCCGCTGGCGGCGGCCATCGACGGCGCCCCCGACATCGAAGAAGCACGCGTCGAAGGGCGCTACGACGGCCAGATCGCCATCGGGCGGGTCGCCAATGCGCCGGGTGGCTTCGGCCGCCTCTTTCACGTCGAACTGGTTGACGCCGCGGGCGGTCAGGGATGGGAGTGGTCGTCCTTGCCGGACAAGAAGCTACCCGGTCCCGTCCGCACCTTTGAGGGGGATGGCGCGCTGCGGGAACGCCTCGGCATCGATTTCGACGAGGTGGCGACCGTCGTCCCGGACGACCGCGCCCAGCGCTTCGGCTTCCTCTACGACCCGGACGCCGGCATGGTCCGCCTCACCCGCGAGATGCGCTCCCGCCTCGACATACCAGACGCGGAGACATTCCGAGCGCAACTCGAAACGCTTCGCCGCCTCGGCGAGTCGAACCGCCGCGCTCAAACTCCCGACGACGTGTCATGCGGCAAGTGAGCGGAGTGAAGCATCTCGGCTCAAGCGAACGGGTGGTCGCGAGCGCCGAGATGCTTCGCCCGCGGGCTCAGGATGACACGGCGGTTTGGCGGGGTTGCCGCCCGTGACCGACGACGCGACTCGTTCTCCGTTCCCACCATGCGACTCGCCGACAGTCCGCGTCGACAGCATCGCCGAAGAATACGCCTACCTGAACGCCTGGCCACCGCCCGATGGACCCTGGGAGCGAGTCGGCCAAATGCTCGTCCCCGGGACGGACGGCCCCGAAGATCACGTCACCGTCCGCGCGCCGGACGGGGCGACCGCCGTCGTTCGCTTCATCATCGGCTCCTTCTACGGCAAGCCGGAGGCGTCCCAGACCGTGCCCGGTGAGCGCGTCACCAAGGCGATGCGCGCGGGGCACGAACTGGCGAAAGCGGAGGGTCCGCTCCATCCAGGCTCGATGCCGCAGTACCCCGTTCCCTCCGAAAGCTACCCCGGCGCGGTGGCCGTCCCCCTGCCCATCCTGGCTGCCGATGCCGGGCAGCGCGGACTCTATGCGCCGCCCCGCATTGCCGTCGTGCGCTGGCCCTCGGCGGAAGCAGTCGGCGTCGGCGATGTCCCGGGGTTTGATCCCGCGCAGTGGCCGCCGCCACGTCTCGGCGATTGGCCACCCGTCTCCGTTCGCGAGTGGGAGCCGCAACGACTGGCCGGGGCCATCGAGCGCTTCGGCGCGATCTGGTCCCGGCAGCTCGACGCCTGGTTCGGGGGTGAGCACTCCCTTCATCTCGCGGATGAGCGACGTGAAGCGCGCATGCTGCTGGACCATCTGGTCCCCGCCGCCCTCGTCGCGGTCTACGCTGAGATCAGCCCGCGCTTCATGGCGTGGGCCGGCGGTGAAGAGCGCGCGTGACCGTGTGTGAGTTGGCTGCTGCCGTTGCGGCGGAACGAACGTATGCGCGCCAACGGTCGCGCGGCGAGAACTGGTAGTATCCGGTGGGTGTCCGTACGCTTCTGGTCCGCCTGTCGGCGTTGCGGTCAGTTGGTGCATGCTGACCCGGAAAGCTGCCGGCCATGACGCTGTCCTGAGGAGGTTTGCGTGTCTCGGCTTCGCTTCCCGCTCGTCGGTGTGCTCGCGTTGGTCCTGCTCCTCTCTCTCGGGAGTTCAGGTCGAGAAGGGATAGCCTATCAGGCGACCCCGGACCTGCCATCTCCAGTGCAGGGCCCGGCGCATCTTGGCGGCGATTTGCCCGGCGACCCGGCTATTCAACTGGTCCAGGTCGCCGCCGGCTTGCAGAACCCGGTCAACATCGCCATTCCACCCGATGGCAGTGGCCGCCTCTTCGTCGTCGCGGTTGACGGCGCAATCAGCGTCATCAACCCGGACGGGAGTGTGAACCCGGAGCCATTCCTCGATCTCTCGTCCACGGTGGCATTGCGTCCCGGCCAGCAGGGGCTCCTCGGTCTGGCGTTCCACCCGGACTACGCCGCCAATGGCCGGTTCTACGTCGCATTCAACAACCTGTTCCGCAACGGCGCGCTCTCGATTTCCGAGTTCCGCGTCAGCGACGACGACCCGGCCAAGGCCGACGTCAAGACCGAGCGGCCCCTGCTGGTCATCGAAAAACCGTATCCCCAGCACAACGGCGGCACGCTTCGCTTCGGTCCAGACGGTTACCTCTATATCTCGACGGGAGACGGCGGGTGGCAGGGCGATCCCTACGACAATGCGCAAAGCCGCTTTTCCCTGCTGGGGAAGATCTTGCGCATCGACGTCGATAGCGCCGCGGCCGGGCAGCCCTACGGCATCCCGGCGGACAATCCCTTCGCCGGTCCCGGCCGCTACGACAATCCCTACCCCGGCGCCCCCCGGACGATGGTGACGAGGAGCGGCGCCGCAACAGGGACGGCGGCAATTCGGTCGCCGCCGAGAACCGCAGGCTTCTCACCCCGGTTCGCCAGGAGATCTGGGCGTTCGGATTTCGCAATCCCTGGCAGTTTGCCTTCGACCCGGAAACCGGCGATTTCTACGTCGGCGACGTCGGCTCCGGGGACTGGGAGGAGATCGACTTCCAGCCCGCCGACATGACTGCCGGTCAGAACTATGGCTGGGACTGGCTGGAAGCCTCGCACTGCTACCCGCCTGAGGTCGAGGACTGCTCGCGCGGTCAGGTTGGCATCCTGCCGGTGGCGGAGTACCAGCATGGCGAAGATGGGTGCGCTGTCATTGGCATCGGGGTCTATCGCGGCGACGCCTACGCGGCGCTGGATGGAATCTATTTCAATGCCGACTACTGCACCGGGCAAATCCGCGGATTGCAGCGCGACGAGGCCGGGACTTGGCAGTTCCAGAATCTGCTCGATACCGCCTTGCAGGTCACCGGCTCCGGCCAGGACACCAATGGCGATCTGTACATCGCCACCGTTACCGACCGGCACGAAAGCGGCGAGGGTGGAAACGGCGCCGTCTGGAAACTCGTGGCGGCGGACGCCGTGTCCGAAGGGGCCGTGACGGTTCCGCTGGGAGAACCGGGCGGGGGCGCCATTGAAGTCGATGAAGAGGGCGAGCCGATCGCCCCGGCTGCCGAGGATGCGCTCGCCGAAACACCATCACCTGCCGCGGCGCCTGCGAACCCTGAAACCTCGCCCACCGCAACCCCAAGCCCTGCCGAACTTGCTCCAATCGCAACGCCGAGCTCGGGTGCGTCAGTGGCCGCGACTGAGGTCTCGATCACCATGGCGGACATCTTTTTCGATCCGCAGCGGGTGGCCATCCCCGCGAACACCGATGTCCGGCTCATCCTCGAGAACACGGGCGCGGTGGTTCACAATTTCGAGTTGAGAGACCAGGACATCAGCGTCGACGTCGAGCCCGGTCAATCGGGCGAGGTCATCGTCAATCTCCCGCCTGGAAACTACCGGTTCATCTGCAATATCCCAGGCCACAAGCAGACCGGAATGATCGGGGTGCTCCAGGCTCAGTCGCCGTAATTGGCGAGGTCGGACAAGGACATGTCGCCGCGGCGGGAGCATGCCACGATCGAAACTGGAGGAAGGGGTCACACGTGACGTCGCACTTACGCAATCCGCTCCATCGCCTGGTGCGTAAGCCGGTATCGCGGCGCGCGGCGCTGCGATCGCTTGGAGCCACGTCACTCGGCCTCCTTGCATCGTCGGTCCGCCTCCCCGGACACCTACCGGAACCGGCTGCGGCGCGCACCTGCCTCGGCGCCGTCTGCCGCACTGCCGAACACGCGCCACTGCCTGGTGCAGCCGCGGTGTTTTCGTCGTTGTCCACGGTGTGACGCATCGTCGTTGATCAACCTTCGTAGATGAAACCGCGCCGCGCCTGCTCGGTGATCCAGGCGTCGTCGAAGCCTTGGGTGGCGGCCAGCACGGCGAGAGCTGTGGCTGGCAACGGCGATATCCCCGATTTCGACTCCGCGCGCTGGCCTCGTCACGCCTCGGCGATTGGCCTCTGATCGCGATTCAGGAATGGGAGCCGCACCGCCTCGCCGGAACGATCGAGCGCTTCAGAGCCGTTTGGGAGCGCTTGCTCGATGCGTGGTTCGCGGAAGTGGAATATCCCCAGATTGGGGACGAGAAGCGCGCGGCGCGGCTTATCTTGGAGAATCTCGTACCGGAGAGTATTCCGGAGATGTATGGCGCGCTGAACCCAAAGTTCTGCGATGAACTTGCAAATCTCGAGTAGAGGGTTAGCGGCGTCATAGAAACGTAGGATCGTCACCGCAGATCATCGAAGAAACCTTTGGGCCCACTTGAAGCGGACGGGATCACGCTCAAGTAGATAGGCTGCATATTCACTCGGGTGCTTGGATCGGGCAAGCGCATTCTCCCTGAGTGCGTCTGCGTCTCTCGCTGAAACAAGATCTTCGCACGTTTCAAAGTTCGCGTCTCCGGAGGAGATTTCGCCTTTCTGGATTTGTACTGCACCCAGAAGGCAGTAGGCATAACCATGCTCAGGCCGCAACTCGATAGCTGTTTCGGCGCAGTATTGGGCCTCGTCCAGCCGATTAAGGTCTCGTAGCGATCCGCCACATGTCGTAAGCAGCATTGCCTCGACGTTTGGGTGCAACTGGATGACCGGCGAGAATCTCTCTCCTAAAATTCTGTTAACTGCGTCCAACGCTAGATCAGGTCGCTTGCACTTTCGCCACAAGCCGGAAATTCTTGCGAGCGTTTTAGGATTTCGCGTGTAAGAGAAAGAAGTCTCACAAACCCGAATCTCGTGAAGTCTGTCGGCCAACTTTGGAGCGTCCCTATCAGCAAGTAACTGGAGTTCGTAGTCCACAAGCTCCGCATTCGCTTCCAACTTCATCAAGACGCTGAAGACTGGATCGTCCGGTGAAAAGTCACTGATCGGTACGTCGTATTTTTCAGCTAGCTGCTCGAATAGAATCTGGCATTCGTGCCATTGCAATTTTGTTTGGCGTTCCCAAACTGAGATGCGCTCTTGCTGCAACTGGTACAAACTCAGTTTGTCAGCAAAATCGGGAACACCCCGAATCGCCATGATCTGGAAGTCTTGTGGGTACATCTTGCGGCCTTCTTCAATCCGCCTAAGAACTGCGAAAGCAGGATCGTCTGGGGAGTAGTCTCTTACTGCGATCCCATACTTCGCCGCTAGGCTCTCAAACAACCGCCGTTGCTCTTCCCACTTCAAACCGGTTCGCTTTTCGAATTCGAGCATTTGCTGGGATTGTTTCTCCGAATGCTCAGGTCGAAAAATCGATTGTTGGTGGCCGTCTCCAAGCCCGCCTGCTGGGGTTACCGTCTTTAACTGCTCCATAGCGTCGATTCCTCGGAACGCTAATTCGCCACAAGACTCCAAACATAGGGAACACTAGTTCCGCGATAGGTTCAATGAGTTTACCAGTCAAACCCCGTACCGATTCCGCGCCTTGCTCGTCACCGTGATCGTCTCCGGCCCCCCATCCATCCCAGGCTTGCGTGCGATAAACCCGCGCCGCGCCTGCTCGGCGATCCAGGCGTCGTCAAAGCCGTGGGTGGAGGCCAGCATGGTGAAGTCGGCGGCCGGCATCGTCGTCGCGGGATCGACGGCTGCCGCGTAGAAATCGTGCCGGGCCTTCTCCGCGGCGGTCTCCGGGTTGAGCACCAGCCGCTCGACCACGGCGCCCGTCGCCAGCGCCTCGACCAGCTCCGGCACGTCCGCCTTCGTCACCCCGGAATAGATCACCCCGTCCGGGTAGACGACGATGTTCGGCCCAATGTCGCACAGGTCGATAGTGCCGCAGTTGTTGACCAGGATTCCCTTGTCCAACCCGCGCCGCAAAATCTCCCGGCGCAGCAGCATCAGCACGTCATTCGCGCCCTTCGCCGCGCAGTGCGATGCCGTACAAGCCAGAACGTGCTTGGTGGTCCAGTACACGGTCGCTACGCTCCGGAGACGGCAAGACGGCAAGACGGCAAGACGGCCAGGAACAAGGATCGATAGCCGCGCACGCAAATGGCGACATCGATCCAAGGGCCGCTCTTGAAGCTCGTCCCTACTCGCCGTCTGGCCGTCTCGCCGTCTTGCCGTCTCATCCGTACCGGTACTGAATCCCGAACCCGCCCCGCGGGTAGGTCCACTCGATGTTGCGGAACTCGTGGCAGACGATGCGGCACGTGCCACACTCCACGCAGCCTTCGTACGAGAAGATGACGCGGCCGTCGTCGTTCGGCACGTAGCAGTTGGCGGGGCAGCAGTTGATGCACTGCTGGCGCACGCAATGCAGGCAGACCTCGTGGTCGACGATGCGGATGTGTGCCCGTGAGGCATCGACGTTGTACGTGTTGAGCGCCAGCTTGCGCTCGATCGCGGCCGGGTCGAGGATGCGGGCGCGCTGCGGCGCCGCGGCCTCCGCGACGATCATTCAGGGAGTCCTTTCCAGTGTGGAAATCTCCTCTCTCCCTGCGCACAGGGAGAGGGGTCGGGGGTGAGGGTTCATCACGGGCGCCCCGATGACGACGATGACACCCGCAACCCCGGTGCGTCCACCCCCTCCGGCCAATCTCTCCAAACCACGGCAGCCGCGCCAATTTCCTCCTCCGGTTCCGGATCACGCCGGGAACGAAGCGAGGAAACGACCCCGGCCACCACCGCGATCAACACCACCAGCCCCAGGATGATGCTCCCCGAGGCCATGGCAAACCCATCGCCGATTGCCCCCCAGGGTGAGCCGCCGCCCGCTTCGTCTCCGAACCGGGTCGAGCCAACCGCCCCGAGCTGCTGCGCGTCGGCCATGAGATCTTCGCGCCACTGCCGATCGAGCTCGTCGAAGCCGATGCCCAGCCCCTGCTGCACCGCGTCCTCGTAGGTGATGCCCTCGTCGAATGTCGCCAGCAGGCTCGCCATCCCCTCGTCGCCCCAGGTGTCGACGATGTACATCACCGCCGAGAGACTCAGGGCGTAGGCGGCGGTCGCGCCGTCGCGTTCGTAGGGGAACGAACCGTTCAGCGTGCGCAGCGGGGGCACCTCGCCGTTCGCCGCGAGGTCCAGGGCGTAGGAGTAGAAACGGTCGCGCCCGCTCTCCTGCCAGTAGGTCGCCAGCCCCTCGTTCAGCCACTGAGGTGGACCATTGAAGGGATTCTCGGTCGCCTGGTGCAGCACCTGATGGCTGATCTCGTGCGGCACGACCCGCTGCACCTCGCCGATGTCCCCCGGCGGCAGTACGGCCATCAGGACGTGCAACCCTGGATAGGCGGCCCCGGCGATCCACGGCTCGGAGTTGGGCGCCAATGCTCCGTACAAATCGTCTTTGTTGGTGTACGCCCAGACACGGACTGGCTGGTCTAGCTTCGCGCCATACGACTCCGCCAGGCTGGTGATGGTCCTCTCCGCGGAATCGAGGATCTCCTGGTGGAAAGCGGGATCGACGTCGTAGGCGTAGACGGTGACGTTCGGGCCCTCCAACGGGACCCAGTCATACCGGTCATCGAACCAGGAAAGGGTCTGCTCCGGGGTCTCGACGACGTCGCCATCCGCCTCGGTGATGCGCCAGTGGTAGAAGATGTCGACCCCCGGCGGCATCTCACCGGAGCGCAGATCGATGGCATGGTCGATGTCGAGCTCGGTGGTCCCCGCTTCAAACGCCGGCAGCTCGACCGAGAGGGTCTCCAGGCCCGGCGCCCGATACATCAGCTCCAGGTTGGTAATCGGGTCGTCGGTCTCCGCGTCGAGGGAAAATGTGATGCCCTCGGGGAACTCGGCCGTGGCCTCGTTCTCCACCACCGCTAACCCAGGAATCGCGGCCGGCGCCGCGCCCTCCGCCGCCTCCTGCGCGAGCGCTGGGCCGACGGGCGCCAAGGCGATGAGCAATGCGAAAACGGCGACGAAACGCCAGTCTCTGATAGCTGATAGCTGATAGCTGATAGCCCGTAGCCCGATCATGAGCTACTCGTCCTTGCCGATAGCTGCTGGTGCAGATACGCCTCGATAAACGGATCAATGGCGCCGTCGAGTACTGCCTGGGTATCGCCGACGCTAAGATCGGTGCGGTGGTCGGTGACCTGGGTGTAGGGATGCAGCACATAGGAGCGGATGCGGTTGCCGAACCCGGCCGCCGTGTGCTCGCCTTTGATTCGGGAGCGCTCGTCCGCCTCCTCATTCAGCTTCCGCTCTAGCAGTCTGGCGCGCAGGATTTTCATGGCGCTCTCGCGGTTCTGGATTTGCGAGCGCTCGTTCTGGCAGGTCACCACGATCCCCGTCGGCAGATGGGTGATGCGCACCGCCGAGGAGGTCTTGTTGACGTGCTGGCCGCCGGCCCCGGAGGCGCGATAGGTGTCGATGCGCAGGTCGTCGTCGTTGATGGCGATCTCGTGGTCCCCCTCGATTTCGGGCAGCACTTCGACCAGGGCGAACGCGGTGTGGCGGCGATGGGCGGCGTCGAACGGCGAGAGGCGCACCAACCGGTGCGAGCCCGCCTCCGCCTTGGCGTAGCCGTAGGCCCGCGAGCCGCGAATCTCGATCGTCGCGTTCTTGATCCCCGCTTCCTCCCCATCGGAGGTGTCGAGGATTTCGGCTTTCAGGCCGCGCCGCTCGGCCCAGCGCACATACATGCGGGAGAGCATCTCCGCCCAGTCCTGGGCATCTACCCCGCCTTCGCCCGAGTGCACGACGAGGATGGCATCGGAGGCGTCGTACGGCCCAGACAGCGTCGAATCGAGCTCGAACTGGGCGACGTCGTCCTGCAGCCTGGCCGATTCTCGCGCCAACTCTGCGGCCAACTCTTCGTCGTCGGCCGCCAGCTCCTCCATCACGATGAGATCTTCGACCTGGGCCGTCAGCCGCTGCCACGCGGTGACTTCGCCGCGCAACTCACCGAGCTTGCGCATCTGCGCCTGGGCGGCGCGGGCGTCGTCCCAGAACCCCGGTTCGGCGCTCTCCGCCTCGAGAGCGGCGATCTCCTGCTCTACGGTAGGCAAGTCAAAGACGCACCCCGAGTTCGTCCAGGCGCTGGCGGATGCTTTCGAGGTCGGCAATCTTCTCGGTCGTAGACATGGGTGCGTCGTCTTCTCCATGATAATGCGGCAAACGATTGAGGCCGGTGACAGCCTGTTGGCGGAAAGTATAGTCGCGGATATGGGTGCTGGGTGTTGGGTGCTGGGGTGCTGAGGTGTTAGGGTGATAGGTCGGAGGTTCAGGGCTACGCTGGCATCGCTCGCATCGCGGCGGCCGTGGCATGCCGCGGCTCGGCGGGTCGTCGTGCCGTCTTTCGTCCCATCACCCTATAACCCCATCACCCCAGTCACCCTCGTTCCGGAGCGCCACGTGACATCGCTGCTGGTCCTCGCGAGAAATCGCGCCTTGTTCGTGCTGATGCTCGGGCACTTCGCGAACGACATGCTGGGCGGTGTCCTGCCGGTCCTCTTCCCGGTCATGAAGCTGCAGCACGGCCTCACCAACGCCCAGCTTGGGTTAGTGACGCTCGCGTTCACGGCCACCTCTTCCTTGACGCAGCCCATCTTCGGCTACTTCTCGGATACGCACGGGCGGCGCTGGTTCGTGCCGGCCACGCTGCTCTGGGGTGCCTGCTGTGCGGCGGCATACGGGTTCATTTCCAGCTACGTGGCGTTCATCGGCCTGGCGGCGCTGGCGGGCATCGGCTCCGGCGCCTTCCATCCTCTGGGCGCATCGAACGCCGCGGCGGTCTCCAGCGATGAGCACCGCAATTCGGCCATGTCCTGGTATACGGTGTCCGGGGGTGTCGGCTATGGGTTGGGACCCATCGTCGGCTCGGTGCTCATGGCTGTCTTCGGTTCTCGTGGCACGCTTTGGCTGCTGGTTCCCGGGTTTACCGCGGCGACCCTGATCTGGTCGCAAATGCGCCTGGTGGAGCGAGCCCGCGAGGCGCGAGCGCTGGTCGCCGTGGCGATGCGCACCACCCCGGAGTGGAGCGCGCTGACCCGGGTCATCCTGGTCACGATGCTGCGTTCCTGGGTTTTCCTTTCCGTGTTGCAGCTCAGCCCCATCTGGTACTCCGAGCTCGGGTTCGGCCAGGAGTTCTACGGACCGCTGGCGGCGGTGATTATCCTCTCCGGCGCGGTCGGCACCCTCTTTGGGGGTGGGTTCGCCGACCGCCTCGGGCAGCGGCGAGTG
Organism: uncultured Chloroflexia bacterium; assembly: GCA_963762985.1. Classification (GTDB taxonomy): domain Bacteria; phylum Chloroflexota; class Chloroflexia; order Thermomicrobiales; family UBA6265; genus JACCXM01. Next base: position 614,930 of record CAVXMK010000008.1, on the reverse strand, counting down.
GTGGCCGGGACGCTGCTGATGACCATTCCGGCCCTGCTTCTCTACGTCGCCTTCCCGGGGCCGCAGGGGTTGATCTTCGCGGGACTCTTCGGCTTCTTCTGCGACGCCTCGCTCTCGGTGACATTGGTCATGGCGCAGCGGTTGGTGCCGGGGCGAGTTGGCGTGGCGTCCGGGGTCATCCTCGGGCTGGGATTCGTCACCGGCGGCATCGGGGTGCCCATCACTGGGCGCATCGCCGATCTCTTCGGCATGCAGGTGGCGCTGGCCAGTCTCAGCGCGCTGCTGGTCCTCGGGGCGCTCATCGCGTTCACCATCCCGTCCGGCCGGGAGACGGCGCGTGCCGCTGTCGCAGAGCCGCCTCCCGCCCGCGCAGACCTGGCTCCATCGCGCGTTGCCCGGCGGTAGCAACCCGATGCGCTTTGGCCGCGTGGAAGGAGTGGTGGAGCCCGTGGAGGTGGGCGGGCGAACGCTGCTGCGGCTCCTGGTGTGGCTCGACACCGGAAAGCGGATCGAAACAATTCGTGACGAAACGTTGCCGCCGCTGCGCGGCATCGATGCCTTCGCGGACCTGATCTGGCACGCCGATCAGTGGACCCAGGAAACCATCGGCACGACCCTCGCCGAACGCGGCTGGGAAGCGATCGGCGCGGGCGAGCTGCCCGCGGGCGACGACGCGGACGAGCCCGGGGCGCTGCCTCGTTCCGCGTCGTATGCGGTACGGAATCTGTCGTGGGAATGAACGTCTTCTGCAAGGTACGAACCGCGACTTCCCGGGCCCCCCTCATCCCCAGCCCTTCTCCCCGTGCGCGGGGAGAAGGGTGCGCGTTCCTGGGGCGGGTCCGGCGAAATCGAGCCCCTCTCCCATCGCAATGGGAGAGGGGTTGGGGTGAGGGCTCTTGACCGCGGTTCTCAAGCGCCTCCCATGGCGCTCCCGGGGCGTGGTCATCGCCGCGCTCCTCGCCCTCCAGATCATTCTGGCCGCGGTTGCCCTCGCCGTCTGGATCTGGACCCCGGAAGCGCCGCCCCTCCCTCCACGCACCGACCAAACCGCTCCCCTGGGCGGCGCCGGAGCGACCTACGAAAGCGCACTGCCCCTGGCCCAGGCGCAGGCGGACGCCTGGCTGCCGGGCGCGGTCCTGCTCAATGCCGCGATGCAGGTCGACTGGCCCTGGACCGTCCCCCCGGAGCCTCCCACGACATTGCCGGGAACCGGCTGGCTCAGCTACGCCTTCGTCGCGCCATGGGACCCACCGGGGCGCCCGTCTGGCGCCGCCTCACTGAGCGTCGTCATCGAACGGTTGGACGGGTCGGTCGTCTCACGGGAAACCGTCGGTTGGGAGCAGGCGCCTGAGTTTCGGCCTCCGCCGCCGCCGGCCGCAATTGACTCCACCGCGGCGACCCTCCTCGCCGAAGAGGCGGGTGGCACGGCGTTCCGTAGCGCCTGCCCTCAGTACCGCCACCTGTCGCGCACCTTCCCGGTGGCGGATGGGCGGACGGAGTGGCCGCAGCACTGGGTCGTGCTCTACGAAGACAGCCGGGTTCCGGATCAGCACGGACTGCTGCTGCGAATCGACGCCGAGACGGGGGAGGTGCTCGCATGGAGCGAAGGGGCACCAGACTGCGTGGACGCGTCCTGAGTCCGTCCATCGGCGATCCCGCCGAGTAGGGTCGCTGTCGCTCAAGAAGTGCCCGGATGCGGTTCAATGTCCAGAGTCGATCTGAACGGAGTTGATCCTGATGGCACAACTGTCTTCCGATCCCGGCGCCTTCGTGGACACTCGCCGTGTCGGCGAAGCAACGATCACCGTCGTTTCCGAGGGCGCATTGAATTGGCCTCCGCGATTCCCGATGTCGGAGGAGGAGGTCCGCCAGGTTCTTCCGGATCTGGATGGGCAGGGTCGCGTCTGGCTCGGGCTCAACGTCATCATCATCCTTCATGGTGACGCCGTGATCGTGGTCGATCCTGGGATGGACGATCCCGACTCGCGCTGGCAGCGCGATCGAGCGCGTGTTTGGCCAAACTGGCCAGTCACGCGCACGCCGGGGCTTGCCGCGGCCATGGCGGAACTCACCATCGTGCCTGAGGACGTGACTCATGTTCTGATCACCCATCCGCATGTCGACCACTATCCCGGCGTTGCGTTTGAACGTGGCGACGAACTCGTGGCGCGATTTCCGAACGCCCGCCACTCCATCGGCCGCGCTGACTGGGAGGGAAACCCGGGTCGCGAGGACCCTGATTCGGATCTCGTCCGGCTCGAACTGGTCGATCGAATTGGACTGCTCGACCTTGTCGATGAGGAACGGGTGATCGTATCAGGCGTGACCATGCACGCGGCTCCGGGAGAATCGCCGGGCCACTGTATCGTTCGCGTCGAGTCGGCAGGGGAGAGATTCTATGCACTCGGCGATCTGGTACACCTCGCAGTCGAAGTCGAGCACCCCACCTGGGGTCCTCCGCACGTCGATCTGGATGCCATAGCAACGTCGCGGCGGCGATGGTTCCCCCAGATTGCGGCCGAAGCGGCACTTGTCGTGAGCGCGCACGAACCCTTCCCGCCGTGGGGTCGCATTGTGGCCGACGGCGTTGGCTTTCGCTGGGAACGCTGCTGAGCGAGGAACTCGCCGGCTGCTGAGGGAGCCTGATGCGCGTTTCGGACATCGCGGTCACCTCCACCGCCGATTCCTGCGAGTTGAGGGGCTACGTTTCCAGCGATCGGGATCCCGACCACGATGACTGGTTCGAGCCGTTCGCACTCTGGTATCGGTTCCCGCCGTGGTGCGCGCCATTTCTCAGCGTTGACAACGGCGACCCGTTTCTCTCGGCGCTCCTGGTCCCGGCCATGCGCACGGGCGAAGACCTGGCCATCTCCGCGCCGGTCTCGCCTCGGCTGCTCGCCGCGCTGCCGGACATCCAGAACATCCACGCCTGTTTCGATCAAGACGCGACCCCCGTCGCGGTCGATGCACTGCCGCGAACGATTGCTACGTCGGCAGGGGAGCCTGCGTCGGCTGGACTCTACTTCTCGCTAGGCGTCGATTCGTTCTACAGTCTCCTGAAAAACCGAAGAGATCATCCGAACGACGCCCGCTCGGTGACGCACCTCATCGCTCTCCACGGTTGGGACGTGATGTACGACGACTGGGACGACCGGTTCTCTCCGGCCATCCTCGGGAATCTCCAGCGTGTGGCCGACGCCACCGGGGCAACCTTGGTGCCCGTCACGACGAATGTGCGACGGGAGTGTGGGCGGCTCGCGTCCTGGGTCATGCTGCACGGCGCCGCGCTTGCCAGCGTTGCGCTTGCGCTCGGTGGGTGCTTCCATCATGCCTTCATCGCCGCGTCGACAACCTACGACAAGCTCTTTCCCTGGGGTTCGCACCCCGTGCTCGATCCGCTCTGGTCCACCGAAAACCTCCGCTTCGTCCACGACGGGTGTGAGATAGACATCATCGACAAGACCGCGAGCATCGCGGAGTGGCCTCTCGCGATGGAAACGCTCCGGCCCTGCGCGGGCTACGGTCAGGGGTATAACTGTGGTCGGTGCCTCAAGTGCGTACGCACGATGCTCGATCTCTACCGGGTCGATGCGCTGGAGCAATGCGCGACCCTGCCCCACTCGATCGCGCCGGAGGTGGTGCGCGGAGCGTTGCGGGGGCGGCACGGGCCGGCGCATATCCTGAATTACCAGCGCCGCTACGATGAATTGCGACGAAGGGGCGTGCCGCCTGAGCTCCTTGCGGTGCTGGCCGAGCATGTGGCCACGCTCAAGGGAAAGCCGCCGCAGCCGCTACCGGCGCACAGGCGGTTCGTGGATGCCGTTACGCGTCACGTTGGTCGCGGCCGACTTGTATAACACCTTGCCCGCCGCAAGAGGCAACCGCTATGTCTCGACCTCGCGGCAGCGGTACTCGATTGCGTCGTCGGACGAGCAAAATAGCTCCCCGCAGCACTGGCAATCGTCCTCCCCCGAACTGCAGGGCGCGCCTTCCTTTCCGCAGCATCGTTGCCCAGGAAACGCCTGTTGGCAAAGGGGTTTCACCGCCGCCTGGCAGGCAACCTTGCCCGAGCCGTTGCAGCACTTTTTCTTGCCGCCACATTTCTGCAGGCGTTTGCGGCACCGCCTGTTCTTCGCCGCCGAGCCCTCGAGACCAAGTCTGGAAGCGACGGCGACGAAGCCGGCGCCCGTGAGCACCTGGACGGCGCGACGTCGTGGGGAACCGTCAGCCAGTGCGCGCGTGATGCGGTCGAGTAGGCTGCCGTCCATGCCTGCGACCTCCCGTGATTCCTCGGAGCAACGATGCAGAGTGGCCATTGGCCGTAGCTTACACCCGGCGTGGCCCACGTCAACGTCCGGGCAGGACCGGCATCGCGCGTGATCGAGCGCGGCGCAACCGGCTTCGCCGGTCGCTCGACGCGCGCTGCACCCGCTACGGCAGGCAGACGACAGCCCCCAGCTTCGCTTCGGCGAGGCGATCGTTGAACGCGGGCAAGTCGTCGGCCACGAGGCGGTCAAAGAGGCCGATCTGCTCGTCGATCCGGGTTTTCAGCTCGCCGTAGACGGTCTCGGCAGCGTCGGTCGGCCGGTAGTCGCCGAGCCCGACGTCGGCGGAGAGCGCGGTCAGCTTGTCGAGCAGGCGCACGCCGTAGTTGTAGGTCTCCCACTCCGAGCGCAGTTCCGGAAGGAACAGCGTCTTTTCGATCTCGAGCACCTGGTCGCGCAACGCTTCCGCGGCGGGCGCTATCTCGGCACTGTCTTCACGGTCACGCGTCCGCTTGGCCCAGCCGTCGAATTGGGCGCGCAGGTCGCGCATGCGGTTGAGGGAGCGCGTTGCGCGGTCGACCTCGTGGTGGATACGCACCAGCAGATCGTGCTGGGCGTCGAGGTCCGCTTGCGAAGCCGGGACGGTCCGCGGCTTGAGAATGCGAAACGGCTGGGTGAGCTCGGTGTCACCGACGGTAAGGGTGACGGTGTATTCCCCCGGCGCGACGATGGGACCCTGAATGGGGACTTTGGCTCCAGGATCGTCTCCTTCAATCTTGGCCGCCGGGGTGTGGCGCATGTCCCAGACAAAGCGGTTCCAGCCGGCGTTCGCCGGCGCGCGGCGCTCTTTGGCCTGGGGCGGATCGTCCACTTTCCGGCTGGAGAAACCGCGGATCTCTTCGCCTTCCGCGTTGCGAAAGCTGAGCGTGAGCGGCGCCTCGGGCGCGGCGGCGAGACCGTAGGTCACGATCACGCCGGCGGGCGGGTTTTCGCCGACGTCGAGGAACGCGCGCACCGTCTCACCGTCGGACGCCGTCTCCGAGAGGTAGGCGCCGGGGCGCGTGGTGAGGTAGCTCGTCGACCCGACGACATCGTCGCCGAAGTCGATGCCAGGCAAGACGCGGGTGGTGTCGCGGGGCGCGAACAGGTGCGGCGCTCCCTCCGGGACGCCACCTTCCGCCAGCGCGCGCAGCGGCGAGAGATCGTCCAGAATCCAGATGGAGCGGCCGTGGGTGCCGGCGATGAGGTCGCTCCCCTTGATCAGGATGTCGTGGATCGGCGTCGTGGGCAGGTTCGAGCGCATCCGTCGCCAGTAGGCGCCATCGTCGAATGAGACGTACAGCCCGGTCTCGGTTCCGGCGTAGAGAAGGCCGGGGCACTCCGGGTCGGCGCGAATGACGCGGGTGAAATCGTCCTCCGGAATACCCGTGTCGATGCGGACCCAGGTTTCGCCGAAGTCGCGGGTCACGTACAGGTATGGCCGGTAATCGTCGAGCTTGTAGCGCGTGGCGGCGACATAGGCGACCGCGGGATCGAACGGGGAGGCCTCGATGAAGGAGATCATCGTCCACCCCGGGAGGTCGGGCGGGGTGATCTCCTGCCAGTCGGCGCCGCCGTCGCGGCTGAGATGGATGCGGCCGTCGTCCGAACCCGCCCAAAAGACGCCTGCCTCGTGAGGCGATTCGGCAAAGGCAAAAACGGTGGCATACGTCTCGGCGCCGATCGCGTCGCGGTTGACCGGGCCGCCGGTCGGTTCCAGCGTCTTCGGGTCGGCGCGGGTCAGGTCGGGGCTGATCGCCTCCCAGGTCTGGCCCTCGTCGGTGCTCCTGAAGACGCGCTCGCCGGCGACGTAGAGCGTCCCTGGGTCGTGGGGGGAGATGAGGATGGGGTAGGTCCAGGCGAACCGTTGCGCGTGCTCGCCCGCGCCGTAGCCGCCCATCTCCTCCGGCCAGGTCGTGATGAGCCGAATCTGGTCAGTGCGCCGGTCGAAGCGCTGCAGCGCGTTGCCGCCGCCGGGGGACGATCCGATGGCGCCGACGTAGCCGATCTCCGGATCGTCAGGGCGCACCGTGATGTAGCCGCTCTCGCCGGTGCCGGCGATGAAGCAATCGCCCCAGGTGATGGCGCCGTGGTTGGTGCGGCTGGGCACGGCGACGCTGGAGTTGTCCTGCTGGGTGCCGTAGAGGTAGTACGGCTCGCGGTTGTCGGCGGCGAGGTGATAGAACTGGGCGGTCGGCTGGTTGAAGGTCGTGGACCAGGAATAGCCGCCGTTGAACGAAACGTTGGCCCCGCCGTCGTTCCCCTGCACCATGCGGCGGTTGTCGTTGGGGTCGATCCAGAGGTCGTGGTTGTCGCCGTGGGGCGTGGCGATCTCGGCGAACGTCTTGCCGCCGTCGCTGCTCTTCCAGAATTTGAAGTTGTTGACGTAGACGGTGTCCGGGTCGCGCGGGTCGGCGGTGACGTGGATGTAGTACCAGGCGCGCGTGATGAGATTCTGGTTGTCGCTGACCTTCTCCCAGTGCTCGCCGTGGTCGTCCGAGCGGTAGAGCCCGCCTTCCTTGGCGTGCTCGATGAGCGCCCAGACGCGGCCGGCTTGCGCCGGCGAGGCGGCGACCCCGATCTTGCCCAGGATGCCGGACGGGAGGTTGGGGCGTTTGGTGAGTTCTTCCCAGGTTTCGCCGCCGTCCACGCTGCGCCAGAGGCCGCTGTCTTCGCCGCCGCTGCTGATCTGCCAGAAGGAGCGGTGGGCCTCCCAGATGGCGGCGTAGAGGATGCGCGGGTTGGTTTCGTCGACGCTGAGGTCGACCGCGCCGGCCTTGTCGCTAACGTAGAGCGTCTTGCGCCAGGTCGCGCCGCCGTCGTCGCACTTGAAGACGCCGCGCTCAGGGTTCGGGCCGAAAGCGTGGCCCAGCGCCGCGACCCAGACCACGTCCGGGTTCTCGGGGTGGACGCGAACCTTGCCTATGTGGCGCGTCTCGCGCAGCCCGGCGTGAGCCCAAGTGCGGCCAGCGTCGGTGCTGCGGTAGACGCCGTCGCCATGGGAGACGTCGATGCGGATGGTCGTCTCGCCCATGCCGGCATAGACGACGTTGGCGTCGGAGGGCGCCACGGCGAGCGCCCCGACCGAGGAGGTGGCGAAGAACTGGTCGGAGACCGGGCGCCAATAGGTTCCGGCGTCGGTCGTTTTCCAGACGCCGCCGGCGACGGCGCCGAAGTAGAAGGTGTTGGGGTCGCGCGGGTCGCCGGCGACGGCCACCACGCGCCCACCACGAAATGGTCCGATGCAGCGCCACTTGAGCAACCCGTCGAGATCGAGTTCCGGCGTTTCCGGCATGGTTCGGGTCCTCCTCCGTTTGGCGCCAGATCGGCGTCGTCTCGTGCGAGCGGCGATGGCCGGTATCGTAACGCGATATGGCGGCGCCGAGTGGGTGCACCCCGACCCCGATGGGCGCTGGGGCGGGTGCTGCCGCGCGAACGGGCGAGAGATTCGCAAGAGACTTGCCTTGCGCGCTGAAGGGAGGCGTTTTCATGCGCGTCTCGGACATCGAAATCCGTGCGTCGACCGACTATTGTGAGCTACGCGCTTGGGTCGCCAGCGAGCGTGAGATCAATCACGACGACTGGTTCGAGCCGTTCGCACTCTGGTACCGATTCCCGCCCTGGTGTGTGCCGTTCCTGAGCGTTGACAACGGCGACCCGTTCCTCTCGGCGCTCCTGGTCCCTGCCATGCGCACCGATGAACGCCTCGTCATTCCCGCGCCGATCTCGCCGCGGCTGCTCGAGGCGTTGCCAGACATCCAGGCCATTTTTAGCTGTTTCGATCCGCGCCAGAAGCCGACCACGGTCGAGACGACCTCGCGCCACGAGGTGGCAACGGCACCCGGACATGAGACCGGCGTTGGGCTCTTCTTCTCGATGGGGGTCGATTCGTGGTACTGCCTGCGCAAGAACGCGCGGGACCACGCCGCCGATGAGCGGACGATCTCCTACCTGATCGCCGTTCACGGTTTCGACGTGGCGTACGAGGGCTGGGATAGTACGTTTCCCGTGTCGATGCTGACGAACTACCAGCGCGTTGCCGCGGAATGCGGCGAGACGCTCGTACCGGTGGCGACGAACGTGCGGCGCGTGACCGAGGGGTTGGCGCCCTGGAGCATGGCCCACGGTGGGGCCACGCTCAGCATCGCGCACGCGCTGGGCGGTTTGCTGCGCCGGGTCACGCTAGCCGCCTCGACAACATACGACAAGCTCTATCCCTGGGGATCGCACCCGGTGCTCGACCCGCGCTGGTCGACCGAGAACCTGACGGTCGTGCACGATGGCTGCGAGGCGGATCGCATCGACCGCACGCGATTCATTGCCGAGTCGCCTCTGGTCCTGGAGACGTTGCGCGTATGCCCCGGGTACGGGCCGGGGTACAACTGCGGCAAGTGCTACAAGTGCCTGCGCACGATGATCGATCTGATGCAGGCCGGCTGCCTCGAACGCAGTGCGACGTTCCCGCACGAGATCGATCCCGAGGCGTTGCGTGTGGGTTTGCGCCAGATCGACGATCCGGCGTCCGCGGCGAACGCCATGCGCCGCCTGCGAATCTTCGAGGCGTCGGGTGAGGCGCCAGAGCTGCGCGAGGTGCTGGCCGAGTTCGCGGCGAGTGAGGTTGGTGCGACGGCGATTGGCTCGCGTCGACGCCGGGGAGTCATCTCCCGGTTCTTGCGGCGAGCCGGTGGCTAGCGCGTTCTGCGGCAAAGCGGACTACCAGAGACCTCGTCCCTGGCTACCTCTTGCGGCTAAGCGGTTTCCCGGCGACTACGTCGCGACATCGCCGCAGCGGTGGACGCCTTCTGAGATTATGAGCTTGCAGCGCAGGCCCTCGCAGCACTGGCAGTCGTCCCCGTTGGCATCGCATTTAGCTCCGTCCAGACCGCAACAACGGCGGCCGGATACGCCGTCGCATTGGGGCTTCAATGGGTCGGTGACCTCCCTGCACTTGACGAGCCCGGAGCCGTTGCAGCACTTTTTCCCGCCGCCGCACTTCTGCCTGAGGTCACGACAGCGCTTCTTCTTGTTTTTCCTGTTCTTCTTTGCCTCAGTGATCTGCCCACCGATGCTGGCGGACATGCCGGCAAGGGCCGCCGCGGCCGTCGCGCGCAGCGTGGCGCGCCGGGGAGCGCTGCTGGCCAGGGTTCGGGTGATGCGGTCGAAGAGCTTTCCGTCCACGGTGACGCCAACCTTTCGCAACAGCCTGAGGATTGGGTGTGTTTCGCGGCGGGAGGAAGATGACGAGCGCCCCAGACACGAAACAGATTTCGTTGCCAGCCTACACCCGAGACGATACCTGTCAACCTTCAAGCCGATCCAGGATCACTCCGGCCGGTCGATGCCTTCCCAAAATCTGCCCAGCCAATTGGTGTTCGGTCGATGATAGGATGACGCGCCAGCCGTGAATGGCGCCCTGGTGCCGATGTCGATCGTGAGGAGCCGGACGGTTCATGAAAGTGCTGATTTCTGCCGATATGGAAGGGACATGCGGCGTCGTGTCGTGGACGCAGGTCATGCCGCCGGAGGTGGTCGGCTCGAGCGAGCCGTCCTCGCAAGACCGCTACTTGCGAACCCGGCAGCGGATGACGGCGGAGGTGAACGCCGCGGTGGAGGGGGCGCTGGCGGGAGGTGCCGACGAGGTCATCGTCAACGACAGCCATGACGGGATGCGGAACCTGATTCCAGAAGAGCTGCACCGGGAGGTACGCTTCATTACCGGGAACGACAAGCCGCTCGGCATGATGCAAGGGGTCGAGCTCGACGGTGTCGGCGCGGTCTTTTACACCGGCTACCACGCCAAGGCGGGTACTCCGGCCGCGCCGCTGGCCCATACCTGGTCGGGATGGCTGAACGATGTCCGCATCGACGGCATATCAACCGGGGAGTTTGGAATCAATGCGGTGGTGGCGGGATATTACGGAGTTCCCGTAACGCTCGTGACGGGAGACGACAAGGCCGTCGCCCAGACGCAGGCGCTGCTTGGGGAGCAGGTCGTTGGGGCGGTCGTCAAGGAGGGCATCTCGACGCATGCGGCGCTGCACCTCCATCCGATGAGGGCGCAAGAGGTGATCCGCGAGGCTGCCGAAGCCGCGATGCGCCTCGCCAACGACACGCACCCGTTCCCCCTGGAAGCGGGGGCCGCCGTCGAGCTCACCTTCGATCACCAGGCGCGGGCCGATCAGGCGGTGCTGGTGCCTGGGGTCGTGCGCACCGGCGAGCGCTCGGTCGCCTGGATCCCGGAGAACGGCGACTTGTTCATCCGCACGTTCCGGGCGGTGATGTCGTGCGCCGGCATCCGTATGTCGCCGTGACGGGCTGCCGGCTATCAACTATCAGTGTCTCGGCTGTCGTTGTATCCCCGTCATTGCCGGCTTGCCGACCCGCCGTCTCCGGCTGATAGCTGATAGCTGATAGCTCATAGCTTTGAGTGCCATGAATCAGAACGGCGAACCATGGATTCCTCCCGCGCACACCATCCACGAGGCGATCGTGTGGTGGGCGGAGCGGACGCCGGATGCCCCGGCTTTGCTTGGCGTCGCCGGGGAAGTCGTTTCGTTCCACGAACTTGTGGGGCGGATCGAGGCGTTCGGGTCACTTCTTCGTGCCCTCGGCATCGGGCGCGGAGACCGGGTCGTGTTGGCGCTGCCCGATGGCGTGGCGGCGGCGATCGCGGGGCTCGCCGCGACCCGGGTCGGGGTGGGAGTACCGGTCAATCCCGCCCAGTCTCGGCTGGAGGCCGAGCCACTCCTGGCCGCGGTCGCCCCACGCGCGGTGATCGTGGCAGAGAACGCCGAGACCGTGTATGGCGACCTTGCCGTTCACGCCGGCTTGCCGCTCCTGGAGATCGACTCCGGCGGACAGGTGTTGACCGATGTGGCGCCCGTCGGCTCGGGCGCGGCGTGGCCGGCAGCCGACGATCTCGCCCTGATCCTGCTCACATCGGGCACGACCGACCAACCGAGACGCGTACCGGCCACCCACCGCAACCTCCTGTCCACCTGCTCCGCGCGGGTCCGCGCCAGGAGTCTGGCATCGCGCGATCGCGGACTCAGTTCCGCTCCGGCGTACTTCGTGCTCGGACTGGCGAGGGTGGCGGAATCGCTGATTGCTGGGGGCAGCGTGATCGTCACGAGCGCGGCCGAGTTGGTGCGGCATCCGGAAGCCATTCGGGATTTGCGCCCTACCTGGGCGTGGCTGAACCCGGCCATTCTCGAGACGATCCTGGACGCGGCACGAGCCAGCCCGGCGTTCGCGGAGTGGCCACTGCGCCACATTCGCAGCGGCGGCTCGCTGGTCACTCCAGAGCTGATCGACCGGGCGCAGGAGCTCTGGCGAGTACCGGTGCTCAACGGCTACGGCACCACTGAGACGCTGGGCTACATCTCTGCCGAGGAGTCGCCACAGACGATCCCACGCAAGCGGGGCTCGGTCGGATTGGCGCGGCCGGGGCTGGAGGTGGCCATCCGTGACCCTGAGGGCGTGGCACTCCCGGCGGGTGCGACCGGGGAGATCACCGTCCGCGGGGAGCGCGTGTTCACTGGTTACCTGGACGATCCAGAGGCCACCGCAGCCGCGTTCTACCCGGGCGGCTGGTACCGCACCGGCGACCTTGGACACCTCGACGAGGAAGGCTATCTGTTCGTGACCGGCCGCGCCCGCGAGATGATCAATCGGGGCGGCGAGAAGATTGTGCCGCACGAGGTCGACGACGCGCTGCGCGCCCACTCCGCGGTCGCCGATGCGGCGGCGTTCGCGCTGCCGCACCGACGGTTGGGCGAAGAGGTGGCCGCGGCGGTCGTGCTGCGCGAGCCTGGATCGTTGAGCGAGCGGGACCTGCGCCGCTGGGTGGCGGGTCGCCTTTCGCCGCACAAGGTGCCCCGCCGCATCTGGTTCGTGGCGGAACTGCCACGCACCGGATCGAGCAAGGTCCAACGTGGCGTCCTGGCGGAGCGGTTCCGCGAGCGCGGCGATGCCTGACGACGGCCTCCCGGCCGCGATCGCGTCCGTACCCGAGGCCGTCGCCTGGTGGGCTAGAACTGCGCCCACCCCCGTGGCGCTGGTCGACATCGATGGCCGCGAAGTCACCTACGGGCAACTCCAACGTGCGATCGGCCGCTTCGCCGCCAGACTCGCGGCGTGGGGAGCGACGCGAAGCGATCGGGTGCTGCTGGCTCTCCCGGATGGCATCCCCAGCGCGTTCGCCAAGCTGGCGGCGATGTCGTCCGCGATCGCCGTGCCAGTCGACGCCGAACACTCGACTGCCGAGGCGAGCGAAGTTCTCGCCGCTGTCGCGCCACGAGTCGTCGTTGTGCAGCGGGGCCGGGAGACCACGTATCGCGCCCGGGCCGGAGAGATCGACGTTCCGGTCCTGCAAATCGACACGGCCGATATCGATGAGCCTGGGTCGGCGGACGAGTCGCCAACGCTCCCCGCCGCGGGCGACCTGGCCATGATCCTCCTGACCTCGGGAACGACGGAGCGTCCGCGGCGGGTGCCGGTGGCGCACGGCACGCTGTTTTGCGTCTGCGCTGAAGGCGTCCGGGTGCGGCGGCTCACCCCGCGTGACCGATACCTCAGCGTCGTTCCCGGCTCGTTCGTGGTGGCCGTCTCGCGTCTGGCGGAGGCCGTCATGTCGGGTGGCAGCGTGCTGGTGACGACCGGGGCGGACGTCGTGCGGCGCCCAGCTGACGTGCGCGATCTGCGCCCGACCTGGACCTGGATGGGCCCCGCGCTTCTGGAGGCGATCCTGGCGGCCGCCGTTCAGAACCCGGCCTTTTCTGAGTGGCCACTCCGAAGCGCGCGAGTTGGTGGCGCCAACGTCACGCCGGATCTCATCGCTCGCGGCGAAGCGCTCTGGGGCTTGGCCGTCCTCAACGGCTACGGGACGACCGAGACGCTGGGGTACATCACCTCCGAGGAAGACCCCGAATCGATCCCGCGCAAACCCCGATCGGTCGGTCTGGCCCGTAGCGGGATCGAGATCGTCGTCCGCGATGGCAGCGGCGCGCCGCTGCCCCCCGGCACGACCGGGGAGATCACCGTGCGCGGCGAGCACGTCTTCCCCGGCTACCTGGACGACGCCGAGGCGACCGCGGCGGCCTTTTTCCCCGGCGGGTGGTATCGCACCGGAGACCTGGGCTCCCTCGACGCAGAGGGATATCTGGTCATCACCGGCCGTGTGCGCGAGTTGATCAACCGGGGCGGTGAGAAGATCGCCCCCCAAGAGGTTGATGACGCAGTGCTCGCCCACCCCGCGGTGGCTGATGCCGCCGCGTTTGGCGTGCCAGATCCGCGGCTGGGCGAGGAGGTGGCCGCGGCGGTGGTGTTACGGCCTGGGGCCACGGTCACTGAGCGGGCCTTGCGCCGCTGGGTAGCGACGCGCCTTTCGCCGCACAAAGTCCCTCGGCGGATCTGGTTTGTCGACGCACTGCCGCGAACGGGCTCGAGCAAGGTGCAGCGCGGCGTGCTGACCGACCGCTTTGGGCGCGACTCCCCTGCCTGAGCCATGATGCCATCGGCGATCAAGACTATCCCGCAGGCCGTCGCCTGGTGGGCCGAGCGAACGCAGGAGGCCCCGGCGGCGGCCTTTCCCGTTCCAGACACTCGCCTGGGTGAATAGAGAGGTGGAGCCCGCAGTCGTCGTGTGTCCCGGTTCGGTGGCGACCGGACACGATCTGCGCCGGCACGCGGCCAGAGTCCTCTCCCCGGCGAAGGTTCCGCGGCGCATCCGGTTCGTCAATGCGCTCCCCGCATCGCAACGGGGAAGATCCGCCGTGGCGGCGTGGTGAGAAGATATGGCCCCACGTGGCGGGCAGACCCTGGCGAATAACCAGACCGTGCCACGATATCTCATACTTGCCAGGGGCGACCGAGGGGACGGTCGCGACCGGGGGTGGGAAGACCATGGGGCGGGTGACTGAAGCGACCGCGGCCGTCCAACGGCCGATGACTCCGACGGAACAGATCGTGGCGCGCGTCTGGGCCGCGGAGCTGCGCCTGCCGCGGGTCGGGCTGGACGAAGACTTCATCGACCTGGGATCGCACTCCCTGCAAGGGCTGGCCATCACGGCCCAGCTCGAGCAGGCGTTCGGGATCGCCATCCCTGTACGGATCCTCTTCGAGGAACCGACGGTGGCCGATTTGTCCGCCTGGATCGATCAGCGCCGGGGCGTGCCCGAGGACCCATTGGCAGATATTGTCCGCTTGCAAGCCGCGGAGGGATCGTCCCGTCGTCCCATTTTCGCGCTTCCTGGCGGCCGCGGGGATGCCACGCAACTGTATGCTCTGGCCAAGCTGGCGCGGGAGATCGATCCCGCGCGGCCAATGCACGGTTTTCCCGGCGACCCTCCGGTTCCGGAATCAACGCCGCCTGAAGCATGGATCGCCGCCGCGGCAGCCGCCGTCGTGGCCAGGATGGGCACGATCCAACCGGCTGGACCCTACCTGATGTTGGGCGTTTGTGCCGGTGGTGTCATGGCCTGGGAGGCGGCGAGGCAGCTCGAAGACGCGGGCGAACCCGTCCATCTCCTCCTGGTCGATACCCGCAACCCGCGATGGATCGCCGGCGAGGGAACATTTCGGCACGCCGTAACCGATTCCCTCTCCCCCAAGGAGCGGCGAGCAAGACATCGGCAGCGTCGCGAGTGGCGGCGACGCAAGGCATCCGGAGTCTCAGCCCCGCCAGGTGTGGAGGTGCCTGATGACGAGCGCGTCGCACGGCGGATGGTCATGACCCGCGCCTATCTTCCCCGCCCCCTTGCTGGCCGCGTCACGCTCCTGGTCAACGGCGACTGGCATCAAGTTGGTTCCGCACTTGGCTGGGATGGCTTGGCAGCGGGTGGTATCGAGGTCGGGGTGACCGACCGGGGTCATGTTCTGGATTGGCACATCCCGGAAGTCGCGGCGTACGCGCGGGACTGGCTTGCCAGGGTTGAGTCGGAGGGGCCAGAGGTATCCATCGACGCTCGCTCAGATGTGGATCCGGGTGGGCGCGCGGTGGTCAGGGAGCTGGCAGGACAACACGTGCCTGGCGAAACTCCTCCCGACACCGGCCCCGAACAGCGTGGGGAAGCCGCCCCTCCGTCACCCGCCACCGTCATCGACGCATTGGATCGCTGGGCCGAGCAAACGCCCGAGGCCCCGGCGCTCTTGGGCGCGGACGGGGAAGCGCTCGACTATCGTCGCCTCCAGACGGAGGTCGAGCGGCTGGCGGAAACGATGCGCGGCCTCGGGATCGGGCGCGACGACGTTGTGCTGATCGCGCTTCCCGACGGGCCCGCCATGGCACTGGCGATCCTGGCGAGCATGTCCGTCGGTATCGCCGCCCCCCTCCCCGCCGAGATGACGGAGCACGAGTTCGCTGGTGCCATGGGAGACCGCGTCGCGAGAGCTGTCATCCTGCCGGCCGGAGCGCAAACGGCGGCCCGAGCCGCGGCGGTGGCCACGGGGTTGCCGATTTTTGAACTGCCCTTCGCTTCCCAAGCATCCGAAGCGATCCGGCTGACCGGCCCGGCGATCGGTCCGCCGGCAGAGGCGAGGCGCCCCCAGCTGGACGACGTGGCGCTGGTGATCTCGTCATCCGGGACGACAGGCCGGCCAAAACGCATCCCCCGCACGCACCGCAACATCGCCACGACCTCCGCGGACGTCGCGCGCGTGATGGACACTGAGCGAGAACGCTGCCTCAACCTGGCGCCGATGGCCTTCAGCCAAGGGCTCAATGCGCTGCTCAACACGCTCTGGGCGGGGGATCGGTGATTGCGTTGCCGGGATTCGACCTGGCAAGGCTCCCCGGGCGCATTGCCGCGTTCCGTCCCACCTGGTTTTCGGCCACGCCCCCAGTGCTGCGCGCCATCGCAATGGACGATGCGGCCAGCGCCGCGGTGCGGGCTTACCCGCCGCGGTTGATTCGGGCCAGCGCGGGCGCAATCTCATCGGGCGAGATCCACGTTCTGGAAGAGCGATTCCAGGCGCCGGTCCTGCACAGCTACGGGATGTCGGAGGCGTCGTTCATCTCGGGCGAGCAGTATGGGGCGAGCCGGCGCAAGCCGGGATCGGCCGGGTTCGCCAATCACGAGGTACGGATCGTTGGCGAGGACGGACACCCGCTACCTACTGGCGAAACAGGTGAGATCGTGGTGCGCGGTCCGAACGTCTTCCCCGGCTATCTGAACGACCCCGCAGCGAACGCCGTATCGTTTCTGCCGGACGGCTGGTTTCGCACCGGCGACGTCGGGCGTATCGACGACGACGGCTTTCTCTTCGTGAGCGGGCGCCTGAAGGAGATGATCAAGCGGGGAGGCATGGCGATCGGCCCCCTCGAGATCGAGGCGGCGTTGCTTGCCGACCCGACCGTGGCCGAGGCGTGCGTCTTCGGCGTCCCGCACCCCGACCTGGGGGAGGATGTGGCCGCCGTCGTCGTGCTCCGCCCTGGCGCGCTGGGCACGGAGCGGACGATGCGGGATCGGGTGGCGGCGCTGTTGTCGCCGCAGAAGGTACCGCGTCACATCGTCTTCGTCACCGCCATTCCGCGCTCCGCGACCGGCAAGCCACGGCGCGGTGAACTCGCCGCCGCGGTCGTCTCCGTGCTGGCGCCTGCCACCGAGGAATTCGAACCCGCGGTTGAAGGCGACGATTCGGACGACCTGACTGCCGACGTCGCGGAGATCTGGGCCGGGATTCTCGGGGGCGGCCCGGTGGCCGGTGGCGATGACCTGTTCGACCTGGGAGCCGATTCTCTGCAGATCGCACGCCTCCAGGTGGAACTCGAGCAGCGGTTCACGACCGAGCTCCCCGTGGGTCTGCTCTTCGAGGAGCGCACTCCGGCGCGGGTGGCGGCGTGGATCGCGGCACACACAACTCAATCGCTCAAAGGCGTCGTGACCAAGAGCGAGAAGCGGCCGATCTTCTTCGTGAGCAGCGCGAGCGGTCGGAATCCGTTGCGCGCGGTCCGGCTGGGCAGTGTTATCGATCCCGAGCGGCCGGTACACGATCTGGTCGTGCCCCGGCGCCTGACCGAATCGTCCCCGGAGAACCCAGACGAAGCCGCACGCACCGCGCGGTCCTGCATCGAGACCGCGCGGGCCGCGCAACCGCGGGGACCGTATCTCCTGGCCGGTATCGCCGAGGGAGGCAACATTGCCCACGAGATGGCGAGGCAATGGGAAGACGCCGGGGAGAGCGTCCATCTGCTGCTCATCGAAAGCTGGAATCCCACGGCGCCATCGAGGGCTGGCCACGACGCGCAGGCTGGCATGCCGGGGCTGGCGTTCGGTGGATTTGTGACGCTGATTGCGAACCACGAAGCACTTGCGGAAGACGCCGCCCTTGGTTGGGGCGTGGTCTTCGGCGCCAGGTTGCGCGTCGTGCCCATCGCGCGGCACGAGCGGCCACGGCGGATGCAGATGACGATCGCTGACGCGGTTCGGACGTGGCTGACGGCGGTAGCGGGATCCTGATCAGCGTCCTTCCAGCCTCGCGATCTCGGCGTCGAGGACGGCCAGACGTTTTCGGGCCACCAATAGCCGTTCGGCCCACTTGTGGCGATCCTCTTCCTCGTCGTCCCGCTCCTGGGCGATGCGGGCCGCTTCGGCGTGCAGCGCCTGCCGCTGATAGGCACGAGTAGCACAGGTGTCGCAGTGACCGCGCCAATCGAGCCAGTCGCCGCAGACCGGACAGGGACGCGCCAGATCGGCCAGCGTCGGCGCTGCCGGGAGCGGCTCCCCCTCCAACGCCCGGTCACGCAGATCGAGCGCGAAGACGGCCGCGCTTTCCGCGAGGTGGCGTTCCAGCGCCGCCCGGCGATCCTGCGGCGCCTCGGGTGGGACGAGCGCGCTGGCATCGCCCGAGCGCTGCCGCACCTGACCGCGCACGACCGGGCCGCCACGCTGGTCCCAGTCGATCTCTTCTTCCCAACGAAAGTGTTGCGGCCCTATGGTAAAGGCGATGGTGACGGGTTGCTCCAAGCTGACCGTGATGCCGGTGATCGGCGTTTCGGGGAGCGGGATGGGGGGGAGCGCGGGGGTGGCGTCGAGCGCGCGCAGATCCTCTTCGATGGTGGCCAGGGATTGGTCGAGCAGCGCCATCCGCTCCCGCCAGGGATTCTGCTCCTGGCGTGCCGACTCCGCGCGCTCCAGGTCGTAGGCGGCCATGTCGCGACGCTGGCGAAGGCTGTCGAGGCGGCTTTGCGTGGCCGGATCGGCGGCGCGGGGGCGGCGGCGCACGACGCCACGCTCGTCCGGTTCCGGAGGTAGGGGCGCGGCGGGCGGCTCCACCTCCTTGTTCCTGCCGAAGAGTCGTCTCCAGGTCATGACTCTGCTCCGGTCGCGGGCGAGTTGCCCGCCGAGATGCTTCACTATGGTTCAGCATGACACCGAGACGGAGAGGAGTCGAGTGTGGCGAGCGATGGATGCCAGCCCGAAGCGCACGTGGAGAGCGCCGCCGGGATCGCCTGGGAACCGGACGACGCGTACCGGGAGCGGTCTCGGGTTGGCCGGTTCATGGAGCGCCACGGCATCGGGTCGTATGATGATCTGCTCGCCCGCGCCACATCCGATCCCGCCTGGTACTGGGGCGCTGTCGCCGAGGATCTCGAACTCGTCTGGAGCCGCCCCTACCAACAAGTGCTCGATCTGTCACGTGGCGCGCCCTGGGCGGAGTGGTTCATCGGCGGCGGTTTCAACTACGTCACGACCGCGCTCGACCAGCATGTCGCAACAGGCAGGGGCGGGCAGACCGCGCTGAGCTGGGAGGGTGACGATGGTGAGGTGCGCCGCCTCACCTTCGGCGAGCTGCAGGCCGAGACGAACCGGCTGGCGAACGCCTTACGCGATCTCGGTGTCGAGCGGGGCGACCGCGTCGGCATCTTCCTGCCGATGCTGCCGGAGACGGTGGCCGCGGTGCTGGCCCTGGGCAAGCTGGGGGCCATTTTCCTGCCGATGTTCTCCGGTTTCGGACCCGAGGCGCTGGGATCGAGACTGCGCGACGGCGAAGCGAAGGCGCTGATCACCGCCGACGGCGCATTCCGCCGGGGCTCACCGGTGCCGATGAAAGCGGTCGCCGATGAGGCTGTGCGTTTGGCCCCGAGCGTTCAGACCTGCCTCGTCCTGTGCCGGACGGGGGAGACCGTCGCCTGGACCCCGGGGCGCGACACTTGGTGGCACGACATCGTCCCCGGCGCCTCGGCGGAATTCGTGGCCGTCGACACGGACGCCAACGAACCGTATATGCTCATTTATACCTCCGGCACCACCGGCCGGCCAAAGGGTGCGGTCCACGTTCACGCCGGGTTCCCGGTCAAAGCCGCGCACGACCTGGCGTCCTGCTTCGATCTGCAAGCGGACGATACGCTCTTCTGGCTGACCGACCTCGGCTGGATGATGGGGCCGTGGCTGATCTGCGGTGGGCTGATCGTCGGCGCCACACTGATGCTCTTCGAGGGCACCCCGGATTATCCCCACCCCGACCGTCTCTGGCGCCTGGTCGAGGATCACCGCGTCACCGTGCTCGGGGTCGCGCCCACGGCGATCCGCGCCCTGATGGGCAAAGGCACGGAGTGGGTGCGCGACCGGGACCGCTCCTCGCTGCGCATCCTGGGCTCGACGGGCGAAACATGGAACCCTGGCCCGTGGCGCTGGTATTTCGACGAGATAGGGGATGGTCGCTGCCCGGTCATCAATTACTCAGGGGGGACGGAAACGAGCGGCGGTATTGTCGGCTGCGTCACGTTGCGCCCGATCGTACCGTGCGGGTTCAACTCGCCGGTGCCAGGGATGGACGCCGACGTCATCGATGCCGCCGGCAATCCCATCCGGGGCGAGGTTGGCGAGCTGGTCGTGCGCCAGCCCTGGGTGGGTATGACTCGGGGTTTCTGGCACGACCCGGAGCGCTACCTGGAGACCTACTGGAGCCGCTTCCCCGGCGTCTGGGTTCACGGAGACTGGGCCGAGATCGACGACGATGGCCAATGGTTCATCCGGGGGCGGTCGGACGACACGCTCAAGGTCGCCGGCAAGCGGGTGGGGCCCGCGGAGGTCGAATCGGCGGCGACGGCGCACCCCGCCGTGCAGGAAGCCGCCGCCATCGGTGTGCCGCACGAGGTCAAAGGGGAGGGCATCGTCGTCTTCGTCGTGCCGAAACCCGGGGTCGATTCGTCGGAAACGCTGGCCGAAGAGGTGCGGCAGACGATCGCCGCGCAGCTCGGCGCGGCGCTGCGCCCGCAACGCGTGGTGTGGGTAGGCGACCTGCCGAAGACGCGCAACGCCAAAATCATGCGCCGCGTGATCCGGGCCGCGTATCTGGGTTTGTCACCCGGTGATACCACGGCCCTGGAGAATCCGGCGGCGGTGAAGGAGATCGCGGTCGAAGGAAAAGGGCGAAGATCGAGTGCAACTGACCGAGCGTGCTGACTCATAGACTGGGGCGGTCGGCACCGGGACGTCGTCAGGCTTGCAAGCCCCATGACGGCAGCGGCTGCCTCTCCGAAAATTCCGCTTTTGGTGCAGGTTCGAGGAGTTGAGGCAGGGCAGAATGCCGCTCATGGTTGCACGTGCCCAGCAATCGCAAGATTCTGGTTGCGAGCTCTATCGCCTTCCGCCTCGAAACTTGCTACTGTGCACATGGTCATGGCAGCCGAATCGCGAAAGGGCACACCCTCATGGCGCCAGCTTCTCCTGATCCAACCCTTCTCAGTGATCCCGTCGCCCAGGAGCTGCTCCGCTCGACAGTTCCCGCCAGACTTGCCTACACCTGGCCTGATGGAACCCCTCGCGTCGTCCCGATCTGGTTTCACTGGGATGGCCAGGATGTGGTCATGGGAAGTCCGGCAGACGCGCCCAAGGTCTCCGCCATCTCGCAGAATCCACACGTCGCGGTCACCATTGACGGCAACGATTGGCCCTACCACGTCCTGCTGATTCGGGGAACGGCGCGCGTCGACATCATCGATGGGGTTCCGGACGAGTACACCGCCGCCGCGCTCCGATACTTTGGTGAAGAGGCAGGAAGCGCATGGTCGGCACAGGTCGCTCAGATCATGGACCGCATGGCCCGAATCGCCGTCCGACCCGAACGGGTCACGGTTCTCGATTTCCAGACACGCTTCCCCGAATCGCTGGCCCGCCGCATGGGTGCCGTCTGATGCAGCAGTGGCATCTGCCCGGATCACACCGGGAACCGCGATAAAGAATAGCGACTTCAAAGTATGGACATTCATGCTGAACTCAGAAAACACCTGACCCTCCGGCTGCATTCGGCTTGACGCGCGGCCCGGCGAATGCCAGCATTCCCGTAGCGGTCCGCCCATCGCCAATGGTGGCGTGTGCGGCAGATCGTGCTCCCCCGCGGGCTCGTCCGCGTTGCCCCAGCCGCACGTTCAGGGTCGCGATCCCGGTTCAGGACATGTGTCGTGTCGCGCCGTTATCGTCAATCACCGGTCTTTTACGACCCCACCCCGGCGCGGTGGCCCTGGGTGCTTGCCCTATTGCTCGCCATCGCGGCGATTGCCGCCGGGGCGATCCTGCGCCCCGATCTGGTGCCCCTGGGCCGGCTGAGCGAGATCGTCGCGCGGGTGGAGCGCCCGCGGCCACCGCGCCCACCCCGAACTCGGCTGGGGCGCCGGCCCAGGACGGGACAGCCGCGCCAGATATTGCCGCCGATGCGGAACCCGCGGCAGCGGGTAATCCAAGCCCGGCGCCGGACTTGCCCGATTTCACTGCCGATGAGGTGGCGCTCCGGTGGGTCGAGCTCTGGAACGCAGATGACTACGCCGGCATGTACGATCTTGCCTCGGGCACGGTGCGCCGCGCGCTGCCGCTGGAGGAGTTCGCGGGCCGCTACCAGGGTATCGTGGATCGTGCTCAACTCAGTAGCGTGCGGGCCGAGGTGGCGGGCGACGCGGGCAATTCGCGGCGGGTGCCGATCCGGGTCGAATTCGAGTCGGCCATCGTCGGCAGCTTCAGCGAAGAAAACAGCATCCCGCTGGTGCGCGAGGACGCGGGATGGCGCGTTGCCTGGACGCCATCGCTGATTTTCAGCCAACTCGGCACCGACGGCTGCGTCGATGTCGATTTGCTGCCTTCTGGCCGCGGCAAGATTGTCGACCGGCATGGCGAGCCGCTGGCCTACGATGGGAGGGTGCAGCGCGTCGGTATCGTGCCGGGGCAGATCCCGGCCGACGACGAAGAGCGCATCCTGCGCGAGCTGAGCGACCTGACCGACATAGACGAGGAGGAGATCAAGGGGCTGTACGAAGACGCCGATCCGAGCTGGTTCGTGCCGATCAAGGATTTTCCGCGGGAGGAGAGCGACCGCCTGCTCGATGTCATCTCTCGCCTGCCCGGCGTGTCGGTCAAGGCGGAGACAGCGCGGGTCTATCCCCTCGGTGAGAGCGCCGCGCACATCACCGGCTACGTTTCGGAGCCGACCGCTGAACAACTTGAGGCCGACCCCACGCTCTTCCCAGGGCAGCGCATCGGGCAAGCCGGCATCGAGGCGGGCGCGGACGACATTCTGGCCGGCGTCCCTGGCGGGCGGTTGATCGTCGTGCAATGCACCTCGCGGGTGGAACGCTCCGAGATCGCCTCCCGCGAGCCGGTCCCGCCGCGCGACGTGACATTGACGATCGACCGCGCCTTCCAGTCCGCGGTCTTCGACGCGCTGCGGGCGCAGGGGACGCCACAAGGCGCGGCGGTGATCCTCGATCCACGGGATGGCGCCGTGCTGGCGCTGGCCAGCGTCCCGAGTTTCGATCCGAATGGGTTCGTGCTCGGCTTTGGTCCGCAAGAGCAGGCCATGATGCGGTCGGAGTCGCAGCGCCCTCTTCTCTCTCGTGCGGCGGAAGGTCTCTACCCCGTCGGGTCGGCGTTCAAGCCAATCCCCTTCGCCGCGGCCATGGAGGGTCTCGGCTACAGCCCCGAGACCGTGCTCGAATGCCCGTCCACCTTCCGCCTGGAAGGGGCCAGCCAGGTCTGGGAAGACTGGACCGTGGCCTACGGCGTGGGGGCGCAGGGCCCGTTGACGCTGCACCAGGCGCTGGTCAACTCCTGCAACACGGTCTTTTACGCCATCGGGCGCGACCTCGACGTGATGGACCCAGGTTACCTGCCAGAGATGACCAAGGCGTTTGGACTCGGGGCTCCGACGGGTATCCCCTACCTGCCCGAGGCGGGGGGCACGGTGCCCGACCCGGAGTGGAAGCTGGAGGCCTTCGGGGATTACTGGGCGACCGGGGACGCGGTCAACCTGGCCATCGGTCAAGGCTTCTTGCAGGCGACCCCGTTGCAACTCGCCACCGCCTACGCCGCGATCGCCAACGGCGGGTACCTGCTGCAACCGTACATCATCTCCGAGGTCGTCGGTCTCGACGGCACGGTGGAATCGGTCGGCGAGCGCGTCGAGCGCGGCCGTTTGCCGCTCTCCGGCGCGACGTTGACCGCGCTGCAGGCGGCCTTGCGCGCCCAGACGAGCGATCCCTACGGCGCCGGGTCCTACCGCGTCTTCGGCGACATGGCCTGGCCCATCGCCGGCAAAACCGGCACCGCCCAGCGCAACGCCAGCGACGACTCGAAACCACACTCCTGGTTCGCCGGGTTCGGGCCGTATGGAGCCCAAGCCGAGATCGCCTCGGTGGTGATGTTCGAGAGCGTGGGCGAGGGGGTCAGCTTCGCCGCGCCCACCACCCGCCGCATCTACGACGCCTGGCTGCAATCCGACCTGCGCGTGGAGTTGGGGTCGTGAAGGGGTGATGGGGTGAAGGGGCTAAAGCGTCCTCAACCCGTCATCCCAGACACCCCAACACCTTGATACCCTGAAACCCTTTCGTCCGTGCCGGAGGCCATCGCGACATGACGACCGAGAGTGCGACCGAAGACGCTTCGCCCCCGGCCTCGCCCGGCGGCGCGGGCGAGGCCCAGACCTACCTGATCGGGGAGACGATCTACCTGCGCGGCGCGCAACTCAGCGATGCCAGGTGGGCAACCGCCTGGCGGCAGACGCCGTTTCCGATCTCCGCGGATTCCGCCAAAGAGCAATTGAAGAAGAACGTCCCCAAGGATGACGAGCGCTACCGTGCTCTGCTGATCGCCTGCCGCCGCGACGACGGACGCCCGATTGGCTCGGCGCGGATCGACGACCACGACCCCATCACGACCTCCATCGCGCTCCACGCCGACCCGGCCCTGGGCGATGCCGGCGCGCGGGTGCAAGCGGAGATGCTCGGCCAGCTCGTGCCGTGGATCTCCGAAGAGCACTTCAAACCGGTCGTCAGTCTGGCGACGGATGCTGATCTGGGCCTGGTCGTGGCCGAGTCCGAATCGCTGGGGATGCGGCCGGCGGTGCGGTTGCGCCAAGGCATCTGGCGCGACGGCGCGTACCACGACCGCGTTTTCTACGACTTGCTACACCCCGGATGGGTGGCCCGCCTCGGCGATCCCGGCCCCGGCATTGCGGAGGCCGGTGAGCCGGTGAGGACGCCGAAGGCCGCTCCGCTGCGCCGGGAACCGGGCATTGCATTGCCACCCAACGCCGTCATTGGCAGCGAGCGGCTGGCGCTGCGCCCGATGGAGCCCGGCGACGCGGAAACGATCGCTAACCTCATCCGCGCCGAACCGACTCCCACCTTCGGGCACAGCCGGTTTCCGTACAGCGCCATCTTGCTGACCAACTGGATCAACGAGATGGGCGAAAACGACCCCAGCACCGATCTGGAGTTTGCCGTGGTCCTGCGCGAGACGGGCGAGCTTATTGGCGAGACCGGGCTTTACTCCATCGACTGGATTTCCGGCAACGCCGAATCGGGTTACTGGCTCTACCGGCCGGAACACCGGGGGATGGGCTACGGTACAGAGGCCAACCTGCTGCTGCTCGAATACGGATTCGATCGGCTGGGCCTGCACATGATCTGGGCCTGGGTCAAGGCGCGCAATCCTCGCTCGCAAGCCGCGCTACGCAAGCAGGGCTACCGCGATGCCGGCCGCTTCTCCTGGTCCGGCTACGGCCCGGACGGGTTCGAGAACGCGCGGATGTTCGATCTGCTGGCCGCGGAGTGGCGGAGCTGGAAAGGGTAACAGGGTTCCAGGGTGGTGGGGTGACAGGGGCGACGGAGAACGATCCCCCTATCTCTCCAGCACCCCTTCACCCTACGTCACCGTTAGCGTCAACTCCATCCCGTTCGCCCGATGCGCGCCTTCGCCGACCGGGCAGAAGACGGTGTACGCGCCCGGTTCCAGATCGACGTTGAGAAACCCTGACTGGCCCGGTTGCAGGTTGTTCGCCAGTCGCTTGGTGATGCCCTCGCCCTCGATGACGAGGTTGTGCGGGGCGGCGCCATTGTTGACGATGGCGAAGCGGTAGGAGCCCGCCGACAGCTCTTGCGGCATGTCGATGGCGAAGTTGGTCAGGCTGACATCGACCACCTCCGGGCCGGCGTCGACATCGGCATCGGCCGCGGGAGCGTCGGCGGCATCGGCTGGCTGTTCTGCCGCGGCGTCGCCGGCACCAGGGATGACCTGGGCGATCATCACGGAGATGTTGGTGCCGCCATTGCCGGCCGGGACCAGGTAGGCGATGCCAGCATAGCCGGAATCGTCCAGCTCCTTCATGCCGACGATGAGAGCACCGTCGGCGTCGACCGTGCCGCCGATGTCGCCACAAGCCAGATAGACCTGGATCTGCTCCCGGGAGAGGTGCACCTTGAGGGCGTGGTCCTCCTCCAGGAACGCGCTCAACGGTTGCGGAATATTGGTGAACGCCGCCTCAGCAATGACGGCGCCGCTGCTGCCCAGCAACTCACCGGTCGGCACCGTCAGGTTGGTCAACGGTTGGACGACCTCGCCCAGTTCGTCGCACCCGCCAATGTGGATGTGCGACGGCCGCGGCGGTGATGCCTCCTGCGCCCGACCGCCGCTGCTACCAAGCAACGATCCGCCGAGCGATGCCAGGCAGAGCGTCAGAAGAGTGATGCCAAGGGTACGCCTCTTCATCGCCGACCTCCTCGACTCCTCGACTCCTCGACACCGTTACTGGACGACGATCGTGCCGGTCATGTTCGGGTGGAACTCGCAGAAGTAGGGGAACTCGCCAGCCGTCTCGAAGACCTGGCTGAAGCTGGCCCCCGGCGAGATGGTCCCCGATTGCAGCACGCCGCGATCCTCGCCAGTCGCCGTGTGCGGAACCTGGTCCTGGTTCGTCCAGGTTACCGTGTCGCCGGTGGCGATCTCGACCGGGTTGGGGCTGAAGGCGAAGTCGCGGATGTCGACCGGGACTTCCTGACCGGCCGCGGCCGCGTCGTCCGCCGGTTCTTCGGTTTCGGTGGGCGCTGCGGGTGCCTCGGCTTCCGGGGTTTCGGCGGCGGGCGTCTCGGCGTCCGCGGCAGCATCCGCGGGTGCGGTCGCGGCGTCGGCGGCGGGAGCGGCGGCTTCCTGCTCGGCTTCGGCGCCAGCGCCCTGATTGGCCAGGTAGATGGTCACCTCCGTCTCATCGTCGTCGTCCGTTTCGAGGCGGGCGACGCCCTGGTGGCCGGAGCCGTCGATCACCTGCAGACCAATGAGCAGATCGCCGTCGACGACGCGGCCGCCGATGTCGCCGCAGGCGATGTAGATCTGGATCTCGTCTGCGCTCTGGTGGATGTTGATGGCGTGCGGCGCGGAGAGAATCTCGCTCAACGACAACTCGATGTCGTCGGTGTCGCTCACCTCCACCGGGACCGCCTGGTCCGAACCGAACACCTCGCCGGCCGTGTTCTCGACCACGTCGGTGAGCGGCACGACGATATCGCCGAGGTCGTCGCAACTCCCTGAGTGGATGTGTGCTGGGTGCGGCGCATCATCGTCGCCCTGCGCCCGCGCCAACGGCGCGCTCGCGGTCACCGACAGCGTCGCCAGCGCCACCAGCATGACGATCGGCAGGCCAAGGGAGAGGAATCGGCGCGTGCGGGTCATGGCTCTCTAAACTCCTTCTGAAGCCCGGGGAGACTCGGGACACCCGCGCTTCGGCACGCCGCGATGCGGCCGCTCGGTCGAGATATCACGCCTCTCGATTCTATCAACATTCAACATTGGCGGCGCGTTTGGCTATCCGCCTTCACAGCCTGTGGAAAAAGCGTCTGCGGGATGAGCGGATGCCGCGGTCGCTGCGGACCCGCCACGGGGAAGGGCCGGGCGGCGATGCGGGGCCGCACGGCGCGGGGGTGCGGTTCGTGGCCTTCCCTGAGGCTGGCGGCTCGTATCCCTCCGGAGCACGGCTCCCGCCAGGGGGAGCGGACGCTCGCCCTGGGCGTCGGCGGCGCGGAGGTCCGGGACATCTCCGCCGGGCGCGGTCGGTCCGCGATCGACCCGGTCGTCGTCGGCAACGCTGCCCCGGATCAGGGGTGTCGCGGGGCTGCGCTGCGAGCGCCACCGCCTGGCGGTGGTCGCCGCCCGGCGCGGCCCGCGCTCACGCCCTCGGCTACGCCCTGGGGGCGCCGCTGCCCGACCACTCCAGCCGGACCCGGATCCGGGACTGCGACGGGCGGGCAGGCTGCCGCCGCGTGGTCGCGGAGAGCGTCGCGCGGTGCCAGGCGGCGGGGCGGGTCCGGGGCCAGGACCTGGCCAGCGCCGCCCCCACGGGCGCAGCCACCGCCGCCATCGCCGCGGTCCGGTCCCGCTGCGCCGTCGAACCCCACCTGGGCACGGGCGGCGCGTCCGGTGGCGCGGCTTGCCCAAGCTCAACCCCGCGGCGCTGCTGATCGCGGCCGGGCCGACCCTCACGCGCCTGCTCCGCCAGCGCGGCGGGGGGCGCCGAGGGCTTAGGCGTCAGCCAGCCACGGCGCCGGCCCGTCCCGCTGCCCCCATCGCTCACCCTTGTTCAACAGTTGCTCATGGTCCTGCGGCCCACGATCGGAGCATGAAAACAATGTCTGGGTGGCGCTACGCTGTCGCGTAGACGGCCCGAGTGTTGAGAGGTCGGCTCTGCCTGGTGCCACGAGCCCGATCAACAGTTGGACCGCGGGTGCTCCTGGGCACGACCGATTGTCGCTCCCGTCAGGGAAGCCCGCAGACCAGACGCTGCAATCGCGAGCACCCCGCTCGGCCGTTCGTCGTTGCAGGAGGAAGCCATGGAGATCATCTATGCCCGCTGCTGTGGGTTGGACGTACACAAGCGCGAGGTCGTCGCCTGCGTGGTGATCACCGGATCGGATGGGTTGCCCAGCAAGACCATCCGGGCATTCGGAACCATGACGCCGGACATCCTGGCGCTCGCCGACTGGCTGGCGACGCAGGAGGTGACCCACGTCGCCATGGAGAGCACCGGCGTCTACTGGAAGCCCATCTGGAATCTGCTGGAGGAGCAGTTCGACCTGCTGCTGGTCAACGCCCGCCACGTCAAGGCCGTGCCCGGGCGCAAGACCGATGTCGGCGACTGCGAGTGGTTGGCGGAGTTGCTGCGGCATGGGCTCCTCAGCGGCAGCTTCGTTCCCGACCGGCCGCAGCGGGAGTTGCGGGAACTGACCCGCGACCGGACGAGCCTGGTGCGGGAGCGGACCGCGGCAGCGAATCGCCTGCAGAAGACGCTCGAGGGCGCCAACATCAAGCTGGCGTCGGTGGCCACCGACATTTTGGGCAAATCGGGACGGGAGATCCTCGCGGCGCTGGTCGCGGGAGAGACCGACAGTGCGCAGGTGGCACAGTTAGCGCAGGACCGCTTGCGTGAGAAGATCCCCCAGCTGGAGCGGGCACTGGTGGGCTGCGTCGGAGCGCACCAGCGCTTCCGGGTGGCCGAGCAATTGGCCCACGTCGACTTCCTCGATGTGGCGATCGCCCGGGTGAGCGCCGAGATCACGGAGCGTGTGCGCCCGGACGAGGACGCGATCACGCGGCTGGATACGATCCCTGGCGTCGGTCGCTCCGTCGCCGAGGCACTGCTGGCGGAGATCGGCTCCGACCTCACGCGCTTCCCCACTGCCAAGCACTTGGCCTCCTGGGCCGGACTGTGCCCGGGCAACAACGAGAGTGCTGGCAAGCGCTACAGTGGCCAGACGCGCAAGGGAAGTCCCTGGCTACGGGCCGGCCTCGTCCAGGCGGCGCACGCGGCCGCTCGGACCAAGGGCACCTACCTCGCGGCGCAGTACCGCCGACTGGCGGCTCGCCGCGGCCGCGCGAAGGCGGCGGTGGCTGGTGCTCACGCCATCCTGCTCATCGTCTACCACGTGCTGACCGAGGGAACCGTCTACCACGACCTGGGAGCGAACTACTTCGACGAGCGGGATCGTCAAGGAGTGGAACGTCGTCTTGTGCATCGGCTGGAAGGCTTGGGCTACACCGTGTCCTTGACACCAGCCGCCTAGCCCTCCAGAAGCACCCTATTTTCAGACCAGGCTGGGACCTTACGGGTTCCACGAAGAAGCGGCCAAGGTGGATGCCGAGATCGTCGCTGCCGTGGAGGCGAACGATCTTGTCCGCCTGATCGGCCTGGATGAGAAGCGGGCGCGGGATGCGGCCATCGACGGGCAGTGGCAGACGCTGATGCTGGCCGGGGTGCTGGAGGCGACGCCGATGGACGTGGCATTTCTTGGTTACGAAGCGCCAACGTACTACGGGATGCTGGTCGCTGTTTGGCAGAGGCAGTGAGGCTTCCTCGTGCCATTAGTCATTGTCGGCACGTCAGTCTGCGGCTGGGGACCGGCAGTTTGGCGAACGCGCTTCCAATGGATCGAGCCGCTATTTGGCGACGCACTGTCCTGTAGGGGTATTGCATCCGGCATTCGGGCCGCAGCAGTCGCAGTCGTCGTTGCAGCCGAATGACAAGACGGGCAGGCAACAGACACGCCCGCCGCCAATGCATTGAACATCTTGATCATTGCTCGCGCAGACGCGGCCGGTCTTTCCCGGACAGCATTCTTTGTTTGATCGGCAGCGTGCCTGCAAGCGTCCGCACCGCTTCTTCTTCCGCTTGCCGCGTTTCTTTGCTTCCGCGGAAAGCGGGATTCCGGCCAGTGCGGCCGAGCCAGCCACCAGACCCGAGACGGCATGGCGTCGGTCGATCGTTCGTTGCAGTCGCAAGATCAGGGCATCAAGCTGCTGGTCGTCCATGCGCATCCCTCTGCCGCTGGCGTGAATGGTGTTTGGCCGCCGCTGTTGGAGCCTGGACGCATCGTACCATCGTACGCGTCGGCGTTCGTCAACCGATCGATCGGCTGCTCGCAAGGAAAGGTATCTGATGCGCTACGGCTTCATTCTCCCCGGTGGAACAGCACCCCAGCAGCTCGAGCTGGCAGAGGTGGCCGATCACTTCGGCTGGGACGGCGTCTTCGTCTGGGAGGCGGCCTATGGGGTCGATGCCTGGACGCTGCTGGGGGCGATGGCGCAGCGCACAGAGTGGGTACGGCTGGGGACGATGTTGACCCCGCTGCCGTGGCGGCGGCCATGGAAGGTGGCCAGCCAGGCGGTTACCCTCGACCAGCTTTCAAACGGTCGCGCCATTCTCGCCGTTGGGCTGGGGGCGGCCGAATCGGAGCTCGGCAACACGGGCGAAGAGATGGACCGGCGGATCCGCGCTGAAATGCTCGACGAAGGCATCGACCTCATCCGGGGTTTCTGGGAGGGCCGGCTCCAGTTCGATGGGAAGCGGTATCAGACCGATCTGTTCGGGCGCAACGATCTGGCCGAGGTTGCCGCGCCGGTGCAGAAGCGCATCCCGATCTGGGTGGTCGCGGCATGGCCAAGACCGAAATCGATGCAACGGGTGCTGCGCTGCGATGGGCTGCTGCCGAACGTCATGGACGGCGCCAGCATCCGGGAAACCACGCCCGATGACATGCGCGCGATGCGAACCTGGCTCGATGAGCATGGCGCCCCGGCGGACTTCGACCTCGTGGCGGAAGGAGAGACGCCTGCCCACGACCCGGATGATGCGCGACGGCATGTCGCCATGTGGGAGGACGCGGGCGCGACCTGGTGGCTGGAGGCGCGCTGGGAGATGCCGCACCATTCGCCGGAGCGAATGCGGCAGACGCGGGAGCGACTGGAAGCGGGACCGCCGCGATGAGAAGTGGGAGGCGGGAAGGTTGGTAGGCGTGGGCATCACGACGAACAAGGATCGGCTGGTCAAGGTTGCGGTGATGGGGCAGGTTGCGCCCCAGGAATTCGAGTTCGGCTGGACGACGCCCTATCTCATCTCCCACCAGGGCGAGCCGTGCGTGGTGCCGGGCACCGGGGGCATCACCTACAACGTGCGCGTCGGGGATCGCATCCAAGGACTGGTGGGGGATCACATCGAACCGGCGGTGTCGGCGCGTAACCCTGACCCAAAGGCCAATGCCGGGTTCAACATCCTCTCCTGCGTCGGCAACCGGGCGACGGTGGTCTGCGGCGAGGCCAAGGGCGCGACCGGGACCGTCACCGGCACCCACGGCGGGATCGAGCACGTCTTGATCGATTTCGCGGACGACGTGCTGCGCAGGATGGTGATTGGCGACAAGATTCAGGTCGAGGCCTGGGGTGTCGGGTTGGAGATCGACGGGTTCCCCGACCTGCGCTGCACGGGTCTCGATCCGGAGCTGCTGGAGACCTGGGTGACCGAGACGCGCGATGGCAAGCTGGTCGTGCCGGTGGCGAAATGCGCGCCAGCCGCGATCATGGGCTCGGGGCTGGGGCGGGACAACGTCTACCGCGGCGACTACGACATCACCCTCTTCGACGAAGGGATGGTCGAGCAGTATGGGCTCGCCGATCTGCGCTTTGGCGACTTCGTCGCCATCCTCGACGCCGACAGCACCTTCGGCCGCCACTACGCCGCAGGCGCCGTCTCGGTGGGGATCGTCGTGCACGGGGATTCGTACATCGCGGGCCACGGACCTGGCGTCACCGGGTTGCTGACCTCGCGCAGCGGCGCGATCGAGCCGGTCATCGACGCGGGGGCGAACATCGCCGATCTGCTCGGGCTGCGATGACAGGGTGACCGGGGGACTGGGGACGGCCGCAACCTATACACCCCGACACCCCGACACCCTGTCTATCGCTCCATCCAGGGATCGAGGGCGTCGCGCAGACCGTCGCCGAGGAAATTGAAGGCGAGGACGGTGAGGGACAGGGCCGCGGCGGGCGAGACGAGCATGTACGGGTAGGAGCGGAGGTTGGGGATGGCCTCGGAGATCATCAGGCCCCAGCTCGGCATGGGGGGGCGGGCGCCGAGCCCGAGAAAACTGATACCGGCTTCGTAGATGATCGCTTGCGGGATGCCTATGGTGGCAGTGACCACGATGATGGGCACCACATTAGGCAGCAGGTGCTGCAGCATGATGCGGCTGTTGCTGGCGCCGCTGCCCCGCGCGGCTTCCACGAATTCCTTTTCTTTCAATGAAGCAGCCTGACCGCGCACCAAGCGGGTGGCGGGCATCCAGTTGATGAGGCCGATTCCGATGAATACCCCGATCAGACCACCGGTTCGCATGTCGAGCCCGGCCAGGGCAGCGGTGAAGGCATTGCCTGGATTGGCGAGGGTGGCGCGGAGAAAGGTCATGATGACGATGACGAAGAGCAGACTGGGGATCGAGTAAAGCGCATCGACCGTGCGCATGATCAGGGTGTCGACCTTGCCTCCGTAGTGGGCGGCGATGAGCCCGGCCGGTACGCCGATGAGCAGGATCACCGCCTGCACGACGAGCCCGACCGCCAGGGAGATGCGGGCGCCGAAGATGAGCCGGCTCAGGATGTCGCGGCCGAGATCATCGGTCCCCAACCAGTGGGCCCGGCTGGGGGGTTGGGTGAGGGCAGTGTAGTCCTGGAACGTGTAGTCGTAGGGGGCGACGAGCGGCGCGAAGATGGCGATTAGGGCGAGCAACCCGAGCAGGATGGCCGCCACGGTCGCCAGTTTCGATTGCAGGAGGCGGCGCAGGGCCTCGCGCCAGAGACCGGTGGAAGGGTGTTGGGGTGATAGGGTGACAGGGTGACGGGGCGAGCGGTCTTCCACCGCGGGGCTTGGCTGCTCCGAGATCGTTGGCGGTCCGAACGAGGGGGATGCCGGTCGCGCGACTTTCATCGTCGTTTCCCCGTCACCCTGTCACCCCGTCACCCTCGCGTGCCGATGCGGGGATCGAGCAGCGGATAGAGCAGATCGACAATCAGGTTCATGACTGAGACGACCAGACCGAGCAACAGCACGGTGCCGATGATGACCGGGTAGTCGCGGCCGGAGATGCTCTGCACGAAATAGCGGCCGATCCCCGGCACCTGGTAGATGGTTTCGACGAAGAACGAGCCGGTGGCGACATCGGCCAGGACCACCCCGGCGATGGTGATGACCGGCAAGAGCGCGTTGCGCACGCCGTGCCGCATCAGCACGGCTCGTTCCGACAGCCCCTTTGAGCGGGCGGTGCGCATGTAATCGGTGCGCAGAACCTCCAGCAGGCTGGAGCGGGTGTAACGCGCCAGCACCGCCATCGGGTAGAGCGCCAGCGACAGCGCCGGGACGATGATCTTGGGGCTCCAGACGCCGTCCCAGCCGCTGGTGGGGACCAGGTGCAGCTTGCTGGCCAGGAGCAGGACGAGCAGCGAGGTGGCCACGTACGACGGTGTCGAGATGCCGAAGACGGAGACGAACGTGGCCAGGTAATCGAGCGGTTTGTTGTGGCGGATGGCGCCGAGGATGCCGAGGGGGATGCCGACCAGGGCCGCGATGACCGTCGCCACGGCGGCCAGTTGCAGCGAAACCGGAAACGTCTCGCCGATGATGTCCGCCACCGAACGAGATCGTTGGTTATAGGAAGGGCCGAGGTCGCCGCGCAGGGCCTTGCCAAGATAATCCGTGTACTGCTGCCAGAGCGGCTTGTCCAGCCCGTAAGCGGCTTTTAGCCGCTCCTGCACATCGGCGGGGATCGGTTTCTCGCTGCTGTCCCACGGTCCTCCTGGTGTCGAATGCATCAGGAAGAACGTCAGCGAATAGATCAGCAGCAGCGTCGGGATCAGCGCCAGGATGCGGCGGATGATGAAAGCGGATCGCACGGGCGTCTCCGGGTGACGGGTGACGGGTGTTGGGTGTCGGGGAGAACGAGTCCCTGTCACCCGTCACCCGATACCCGACACCCGACACCCCGCTAGTGCTCTAGGATCGAGATGTAGCGCAGCCAGGTGCGGCCGAGGATGGGGTAGTGGACGATGCCCTGCACGTAGGGCTTGATGACGTACAGGCGGTTGAGATTGAAGAGCGGGATCAACGAGGCTTCCTGGTTAATGATCATCTCCGCCTGCTGATACTGCGCGGTCCGCGCCTCCTGATCGCCCATCACGACCGCTTCGCGCACGAGCGAATCGAACTCGTCGTTCTGCCAGTGCGAATGGTAGAAGTCGGCCTGCGAGTCGAAGAGCTGGTTGTGCCAGTTCGCGGGATCGCCCCAGTCGGAGCCCCACCAACTGAGCATCAGATTGAACGGCTGCTCGTCCCGGGAGTTGAACCAGTCGTCGAACGCCTTGTCCTCCAGGGGATCGAGCGTGACGTTGATGCCCAGTGTCTGGCTCCAGATCCCTTGCAGGTACTGGGCGGATTTCTGCTCCTGGGTCGAGGTCGAGGTGTAGGTCAGCTTGATCTCGGGGAACCCTTCGCCGTTGGGGAAACCGGCATCGGCAAGGAGTTGCTTGGCTTGCTCGGCGTCTTCGGCCAGGGCCGCTTCCGGGTTGTGGCCGGGGATATCGGGCGGCAGGATCGTCGACGCTGGCGAGAACTCGCCTTTGAGGATGCCGTTGGCCAGCGCGTCGCGCTGAATCGCCATGGCCAGCGCCTGGCGGACGCGCACGTCGTCGGTCGGCGCGTTCGTGGTGTCGCAGACGATGAATTGCGTGCCGGAGCGGGGGAAGATCTGGATCAGCGGGCCGAGATTCGGATCGTTCTGCACCCGCTCCAGATCGGCGCCGGCGACCTGCGCCTGATCGAGCTCGTCGGCCTCGAAGGCGACCAGGGCCTGGGCCACGGGATCGGCGAACAGGGTGAAGTCGGCGCGAGTAATCGTCGGGGGTTCTCCGTAGTAGCTCTCGTTGCGCTCCAGGGTCATGCTCTGGTCGTGTTCCCAGGCGGTGAGGACGTAGGGGCCGTTGGAGACCATGTTGCCGGCTTCGACCCAGGCGTCGCCGTGCTCCTCGATGGTGTGTTGCGGCACCGGGTAGTAGGTCCAGGTGGCGGCCAGGAGCGGGAAGAACGGGGTCGGACCTTCGAGGGTGGCGACCAGCGTCCGCTCGTCGGTGGCCGTCACCCCTAGCTCGTCGAGATCCATCTCGCCGGAGTCGATGGCCAGGGCGTTCTTCAATGGATAGAGCGCGGTGGTGTACTCGGATTTGGTCTCGGGGACGAGGACGCGCTTCCAGCTCCATTCGAAGTCGTTGGCGGTGAGCGGTGTGCCGTCGGACCAGGTGAGCCCATCGCGCAAGGTGAAGGTGAACTCGGTCTGCTCCTCGTTGACCGACATGTCCTCGGCCAGGCCCATTTGCAACGAGCCGTCGCGCTGGTCAATGAAGACGAGCCCCTCGAACAGATTTTGCAGCATCTCCAGGCCCTTGCCGCCGGAGGTGACGCCAGGATCGAAGTCGGTCGGCTCGCCTTCGGGCAGGCGGACAACCTGCTCGGCGGCCAGCTCCTCGGATTGGGCGGCGATGTTGGCGGCGCGGAGCGCGCTGGGCGCCATGGCCGCGAGGGCGGGCTGAAGCGCGGCGAGCCCGGCTACCCCGGCTCCGATGACGGCGCCTCGCTTCAGCAGCGTGCGTCGGGAGTGTGGACCGCATTGCCATGCGGTCGACCGGATGACGGGGGAGTCGTGAGCTTCGGCATCGGAGTGCGGCACGCGCGGTTCCTTTCCGGTAGCGTCTGCTGGACGTGGATCAACGCGGATTCTACGGCGGGTTTTCGATGTCCGCCAGAGCATGATCCACAGCCCGGCGGGTGCACGTCCCGGGAGAAACGTGCTCCGCGCCGGTGTCGCCGCGATGGGCGCTCGTGCCGCGTGTCGGCAATCAGGGCCGGGCCGGGGTGATGGTCAGGTCGTGCAGATGCCGCCGACACAGACTTCGCCCACCGCGCAGGCAGCACCGCAGGCGCCGCAGTGATCGGAACTGGTCTTGAGATCGGCACAGCGGCCGCAACAGACCTGACCATTGGGGCAGCAGGTTCCCTGCGGTTTGCAGATGGCGCGGCCGCGCTTGCACAGGCATCGGTTGCGGCCGGTTCTGTCACACCGGGCGCCGCGGGCGCAGCAATCGCTATTGACGAAACACTTGCCGTAGAGCTTTGAGCATTTGGGGGGAGCCGGCTTGGGTTCCTTCTTCCGGTTCTTGCCGCGTCTGGCGTCCGTGCCGAGACGCGGGAGCAGAGTGGAAATCCCCGCGACGAGTCCTCGGAGCGCGCCGCGACGGGAGCCAAACGTCGTGAGGAATCTAGCAAGCGAATCACTGCGGGTGGCATCCATGCGTGCTGGCCCTTCCGTCTCGTGGCCGCGCGGTCACTGCTGGGCGACGAATGCCGCTCAGGAGACGGCGCATTCCCCGTTGCTGTCGCAGAACGTAAAGGGTGGGCAGCAGTGGCCGGCGCAGCAGTCCCCTCCGGGTTGGCAGATGGTGCCGCACCCGCCACAGTTGGTGGGGTCCTGATGGAGATAAGTGCACAGGCCATCGCAGCACGTGGCGCGGCCGTCGCAACACTGACCCGCGCAGCATGTCCAGGGTGCAGGACACCGATGGCCACACTCGCCACAGTGGCCATCGTCACTTTCGAAGCTTTCGAGATCGCGGCACTCGCCGATACAGCAGACCTCCCCGTTACGGCATTTACGGCCACAACTGCCGCAGTTGCTGTCGTCGTCGTCGCGGTCCACGCACTCCCCGTCGCAACACGTTTCGTTGAGGCGGCAGATATTGCCGCAGGCGCCGCAATTGTTGCGGTCGGATTGCAGAACATCGACGCACTGGTTGGCGTCGCAGCACCGCGGCCCGTGACATTGCAGAACGCCATCGACCTGTGTGCAGATGCCCGGGCAACGGTTGCCGCAGGCGCCGCAGTGATCCGGGTTGAAGCTCAGGTCGTCAACGCACACCCCGTCGCAACACTCGCGGAACGGGGCGCAGCAGATTTCGCCGCAGAGTTGGTTGCCGTCGGGGCAGGGAATACATTGTCCTTCAGCGCAGATTTCGTTGGCGGCGCAGGCGGTCCCGCAGGAGGCGCAGTTGTCGCGGCTCGACTGTAGATCGACGCACTCGCCGCCGCAGCAGGATTCATCGGCGGGGCAGGCGTTGTTGCAGGCGCCACAGTGCCGCTCGTCGACATCGCGATCGAAGCACTTGCCGCCGCACTCGTCACGCCCATTCTTGCACCGGCAGTTGCCGTTCTGGCATTTGGCGCCGGTGCAGCAGTCATTGTCCTGATCGCAGTTCTGCCCAACCTTCTTGCAGTCGGCCGCGGCTTGGCGGCCGCCTCCTGTCAACGCCGCGCCGAGGGCGCCGCCGAGGAGCGCCTTGATCGTGCTGCGGCGCGAGATGCCGAACACCCGCGTCAGGGAATCGAATCGTGACCCGTCCATGGCGGCTCCGTTCCGGTAGTCTGAGAGCCGCGCCGCTTGCCAGAGATGGCGAAGGCAGCACGAAGCGGAACGGCCACCAGGAGTGTGTGGCCTGCGATCGCCCGGCGCATCGGCGATACCCCGCGATTTGGCGCCAGTGACTACCTAGATTGGCGGCCGTGGCTCGCGAGCCGTATCCGATGATCGTTGCGGCGAGTCGCGGCTGGCCTATCGAGTCCCAAGCAGGTGAGCATGATTGCTACACGGCGCCGCGCACGCCGACCTCGTCGAGGTGCAGCAACAGGTCGGCCGGGTCCTCGTAGACGCGGTAGGCGCCGGCGGTTTCCAGCTCGGCGCGGCCGTAGCCGCCGGAAAGGAGACCGACGCCGAGGGCGCGGGCGCGGCGGGCGGCGAGCAGATCCCAGATGCTGTCGCCGACGACGATGGAAGATTCGATCGACACGCCGAGACGCTCGGCGGCGGCCAGGAAGAGATCGGGGTCGGGTTTGGCGTGCTGCACCTGGTCGCGGGTGACGATGGGGACGTCCTCCGGGACGCCGAGAGTCTCCAGTACCGGGCGGGCCACGTCCCAGCGGCCGCTGGTGGCGATGCCCCAGGGGACGCCAGCCGCGGTCAGCGTGGTCAGCAATTCGCGGGCGCCGGGGAGGGGGCGGACTTGCGGAGCGAGGGTAGTGTAGGCCTTGGCGTGGAGGGACTGGATGCGCGCCACCTGCTCGGCGGTGACGCCTTCTTCGGTTTCGCGCAAGAGCGCGTTGATGAAGAGGCCGCCGCTCATGCCGATGCGGCGGTGGATGCGCCAGACAGCCAGCTCGATGCCGACGGCTTCCAGCGCCTGTTGCCAGGCCAGGACGTGCTGGTAGACGGAATCGACCAGCGTGCCATCGAGGTCGAAGAGGAACGCCGTCCGATTCTCCATCGCGATTGCTCCAAGCTCCGCGCGAATCACCCCGGCATTCTACAAAGTCGCTCGATCTCCCAGGCTGGCTGACGGCAACTGAGTACGTCGCGCGAGTACGTGGTGATGCGCCGAATCGAGGACGGAGTCGGCGAGAGCGAAGCCGGTCCGGGATTGCCTCGATCTCGCCACCAACGTCACCCCTGTGCTCCGTGCTGGTGCTGGTCCGACGCACGGTGTGGCAGGACCACACGTTCTCCACTATTCCCTGGCGCCAGAGACATCGCGGTAGCCCTGCGCGCCAGCGGCGAGGGCTGGTCAGAAACACGATGCTCCTTCGCCTGAAGGATTAACGACAAGCTAAGATTCCCGTGTCAACGCAAGGGCGCCCCAAGCTGGCTCGATACCCCGCAGGGCGCATGGAACGCGACACGGACGGAGCAGACGACCTTGAGCGAAGCCCGAGAGGAACGCAACGTCAATCCAGCTAACGAAGAACGGCGCAGTTTGCGGAAACAGCTGCGGAAGGCCGGCTGGAACGTCGGGGGGATGACGAAAACTAGCGATGGGGTAGAGCTCGAGTTGTGGCCAGTGCCGCACACTGGACCGAGCGACGGGGTGGAGGCGCTTCGGATGCGGGGAGCAGACAAGACCGACGCGATGCGCAACGCCTTGAACTCGGGAGCGTTCCCAACGCCGGTTGAGGCTGAAGCGTCCTGACCGCGGCATCTCGGCCGCCTCGGCAGCTATCGCCAGCGCAGGCCCGCTGACCCGACCACCATCCGGCCCACACCGGGACGAGTGATGCTCGGGTCAGTTATTCATTGGGGTTGGGCGGCGTCCGTTCCCGAATTGGGCTGCCGGAGGGTCTCTCACCCGCGCCAGGTCAACATGACGACTGCGCTCTGGCAAACACGTTACTATGGCATTGATGGTGGATGGTCGAGCTAGCGCCCCCGCAGCACTACGTGGCTCGCTGTTCGCGTGGGGTGCGTATGGACACAGAAGTCATTCGGCATATCGACACGTTTCGCGATGCCAGCCAGATGCGAGAGATCTTCCAGCGCCATCTCGTGCCCGCTGACAATCCCTCCTGCGTCGTGGAATCGTGCGCGGTCGATTTTGTCCGCCAGGCATCGTCTCGCTGTCTCGTCCAGTACACGATCCAGCTTCGCGAAACGGAGACGGGTCCGCTGCGCAGCCGGGTGGTGACTGGCGTGACCTACGACGAAGGCCGCGCTCCCCGAATCCTGGCGCGCGCGCGACGATCCGGCTTGAGGTTCATCAAGACAGAGGATTTAGCACTGCTGGCCGTGGCCCATGTCCCGGAGCTGCACATGCTGATCCAGGTTTTCCCCTACGACTTCCGACTCCCGGCGCTGGCTCAACTGATGCAGGGGCCGCCACCGGAGGTCGCGACCGTGCTTGCCGCCGAGTTTGGCCCAGGCGATTGGCGCCTCGAGACGTGGGAGGCCGAATCCCTGCGCTACCGCGTCGATATGCGCGCCATGGTGCGACTTGATGTGGGGGCGCGTGAGGTGGACAGCGGCCGGGTAACACAGCGGCGCGTCTACGCCAAAATCTATCGTGATGAGGAACAGGGCGCGCAAGCGCACGAGCTTCAGCGTGAGCTGTGGCAGCGCACGGCCGCGGACGACGTGGGGTTCGTTGTGGCTCGGCCAATTGCTTACCTGGATCAACACCGGACCATTTTGCTGGATGAGGTCACCGGCGTCCGCTTTCTGGACATCCTGCGCAGTACCGATGAGGCCCTACCGGCCGCGCGACACGCGGCGCGGGCCGCTGCTGGCCTGCACCACATGCCTCTCGCCGAGTCGCTCACCGCGAGGGAGCGCCCTCCGCGTGACGAACTCGCCCGGCTCAAGGCGACAACGGAAAGACTCCAGGTAGCCGTCCCCGATCTGGATCAAGCGATCGTCGAGGTCGGCGATGTCATTGCCACAAACGTCACACATGGCCCGTCTGCGCCGACTCACTTCGACCTCAAGCCGGCGCACATCCTGCTCGACGATGATCGCGTCGCCCTCCTCGATTTCGATAAGCTCGTCATCGCCGATCCGATGGTGGATGTCGCCGGTCTCCTGACGCATATCGGCAAAGAGCGGGGGCAGTCCCGACGCCGGCAGAAGCGAACCGAAGCCATTGCGCGGGCGTTCGTGGAGGAGTACTTCTCTCGCGTTCCGGCCGCCTGGTACGATCGGTTGCCAGCCTTTTACGCGCTGACGCTCCTCGTTGAGGCGGCAAGAACCGGCAGCAGCCTGCGCGGGCGGGCCGCGAAACGGGACAGCGACAATCGGATCGCGGCGTTGATCCGGGCGGCGCACAACGCGGCGGAGGGAACCTGTGGGCATGACGCAGCCCGTCACATCTATGTGAGGATTCGTCGATGCGGATCGTGATCAGCTCGCCCCCGAAAACGGGCAATCGCTGGCTCAAATGTTTACTCAGTCGGATCTACGATCTCGACGTGCTGCACGGCAAGGAGAAGCCTCCCACGAAACCGGAATCGTTCCAGGCCTGGGCCGCGGCCGAGTTTTCCGACGGAACGATTTTCCACCAGCATTGCAAGTACTCATCCAAACTTTGCGATGTTATCGATGGCATCCCGGCACATCACGTCACCATCATTCGGGATCCCTACGACGTCTTTGTGTCGATGTACTACTGGGTCCAGGCCCAGGCGGTCTACCGGGCGGGCCGTGTCCGGCCGCAGAGACCCAAGAACGACCTCGCGGGCAAACCGCTCGACCATCCGGACGTGCTTGAGTTTCTCGCCACTGAATTCAAGGTCAGCATGTTGCGAGCCGAGGGCTGGCTTCGCGGGGGGCGGACCGTCATCCTCCGCTACGAGGGATTGCGCCGCGATCCCATGGCCGAGTTGACGCGGGCGACGGACGCCATCGCCCCCGTGGACCCGCGGCGCATCGAGCATGCGATCGAGGCCTGCCGGGCGGAAAATATGCGGCAACGGGGCAGGCAGTCCAAGTGGCATGTCAGCGCCGCTCAGGTGGGCGAAGTCCGCGAGGGCTTGAGTGAGGCACATCTGGCCATCTTCCGTGACCGCTACGCGGACCTCATCCGCGCACTCGATTACGAGGTGCGCTGAGGCATCACACACTCCCGCCGAACACCGGAGGATCGTCAGCTTCTCCGAGAACGCCGGCCGCTGGCTCTCAGCGGCGTGCCGTGGTGCGATAGATACCTCGTTCAGTCAGTTGGTCCAGGGCCGAGTCGGTCGCGTCTTCGTAACGATGACTCTCCGCCCATGCAAGCCACTGACGGAGGCCATCGTCCAAAGACGTTGCCGCGGTGAACCCCAGCACGCGGGCGGCTCGGCTCGTGTCGGCAAACGCGTGGCGCACGTCGCCAATCCGGTAGGCGCCCGTGACGTTGACCGGCACGTCCCAATTCCCGACCCGGAGCATGGTGCGCGCCAGCTCGGCAATGGATACCGGGACGCCCGTGCCGACATTCAGCACCCGAACCAGTGACCGTGACTGTCCCTCCGCGTCCAGAAGTGCCCTGCGCGTCGCCTCGACGACGTCATCGATAAACACGAAGTCGCGGCTCTCCTGCCCGTCCTCGTAGACCTCGATCGCCCTCCCGCTCTGGGCGCGGGCGAAAAACGTGGAGAGGATCCCGGTGTAGGGATTGGACAAGCTCTGTCCGGGACCGTAGACATTGAAGTACCGCAGGCTGGTGATGGGCAATCCGTAGGCGTTCCCCACGATGGAGCAGAGGTGTTCCTGAGCAAGCTTCGTCGCCGCATAGACCGACCCGGGTCTGGTTGGCGCGTCCTCGTGGGTCGCGACTGGCGCGATGACCCCACCGCAGATCGGACACACCGGATCCCACGCCGCGCGGCGCAACATGTCCGGATCGCGCGGCAATGGGCTCACCTCACCGCAGCGCTGGCAGACGTAGAGTCCCTCGCCGTACACGGCGCGCGATGAGGCCAGCACCACCCGCATCGGTCGCCGGGATTCAATCACGGCTTGCAGGAGGCAGGCCGTTCCCCGATCGTTCGCATCGACGTAGCGCTCCACCTCGTACATCGACTGCCCGACGCCCGTCTCCGCCGCGAGGTGAACCACGGCATCGATGCCAACCAGAGCGGTGGCCAGGCGATCGGCATCACGCACGTCCCCATGGATGAACTCGGCGCCCTCGAGTTCTGGCGGCAAACGCGGGTCCGATCCGTGAATCTGTGCCGAGAGGGTATCGAGAACACGGACGTGGTGCCCGTCCAACAGCAGAGCCTGGACGAGGTGACGACCGACGAATCCGGCCCCGCCGGTAACCAAGGTGCTCACAGGACCATCCGCAGAGTCGCGCGCAAGTCTCCCATCGGGAGGCAACAACGGCTTCGTCGCAATACTGCCATGATGCCTTGTAGGATCAGAGGAGCGGCTGGGGCGTGGTGAACTTCGGGAACTTCGGGAACTTCTGGGGGATCGGTTGGAGCATCGCTGGCGTCTGTCGTAGGGGCGCTGCTTGCCGCGCCCGTGGCCCGCAGGGCCACAATGTGAGTCCAGCCACGTTCTGTCGGCCTGCGGCCGACGGGCGCGGCAAGCAGCGCCCCTACCTCTACCCCAACATCTCCGCTGAACGTGCACTATGGCGTTCCCTCAATACGATCGGGGCCGATGAGGAATCGATCGGTCATCGCCCATTCCAACCTGGCGGCGGTGTCGGGGCCGCACCGTTTGAGGAGCAGCGGCGCCATGTCCTGGACGTCCTTCTCGTAGCGCGCCAACCGGGTCCGGTCGTGCTCCGCCGCGGCAAGCTCGGCGAACTGGCTCGCCATGCTGGCGGCGCGGGCCGGAGCCCGCTGCGCGTAGTACCACGCCAGCACCAGACTGATGGGCCACGACGCGGCGGCGAGACGCTCTGCCTCCTGTTCGACACCCGGGGGGAGTTCCTCGCGCCGACCCAGGGCGCGGACGAATCCGTAGAGCCACGCTTCGTCGTACCGGGCTCGCAGCTCCGCGCCCTGCCCGGCTGGCCAGACCGGCGCCGGTTTGGTCAAGAACCCGCGTTGGCCGAGATAGTCCATGATGGTTGGCAGATCCAGAAGGTGTGGTGTGAGCTTGTACCCCCGCTCATAGCTGGGCCGGTCGGCGGTGCTCAGACAATTGATGAAGGTCGTCGGCGCCGCGGATACCGTGTCGTACAGATAGTAGTCCGGGGAGAACTGCCGCCCATTCGTCAGCAGGTGAAGCCGGGGTCCGTGGCGGGCGAACAGCACATTGTGGGCGGCGCTGCCGGCGTTCGAGAAGATATCGGTGTGCTCGTTGACCAGCCGCACCTGTTCCTCAAATGTCATGGTTTCCGTGTGCGCGATGCGGAACCCGTTGGCCCGTAGCACCTCCTCCAGTTCGCCCTCGCCAACGATCGTGCGCTGGGAAGAAGGGAGGAGCCGGCGGCTGAGATAGACCGGCTGCGCCGATGGCGCCGCATCGCCGGCGATCCGCTCCGCCACCGCCTGATACGGCCGCGCCATCGCCACATGGGCCCGCACGGTATGGTTGTCGGCGATGGCTCGCGGCTCGAAGAACGGCTCGGGGATGATGAGCCGGCCCAATCGCGTGGGCGCACCCAGGACAAGGATTCTGTCAGGCGGTATGCCGAAGGCGTCGAGTATCCGGAAGGCCCACCTGGCGGGCTGCCTGTGCTCTCGTCCCGAGTGGTGGAAAACGACCCTGACCGATGGGTCCACCTCGGTCAGATACCAGGTTCGGGCCAGAGACTGCATCAGGAAATGCCCATAGTGATTGAAAAACCAGCCGAGATAGACGACCTCCTCGTCTATCTCGGACTCGGGGTCCACCGTTGATGGCTCCGAGAAACTGCTGGCGATCGC
The DNA here is from genome assembly GCA_963762985.1 of uncultured Chloroflexia bacterium. Lineage (GTDB taxonomy): Bacteria > Chloroflexota > Chloroflexia > Thermomicrobiales > UBA6265 > JACCXM01. The sequence continues at coordinate 570,321 of CAVXMK010000008.1, read as the reverse complement.
CTCTCGCCGCCGGCGTATGAGCCCGGATTGGTCCGCCGGGACGTAGACGGCTCCCTCGACCGCCGAGACCACCGGCTCACCGCCGCGCAGTTCCAGCTGCTGGAAATGCCGTTCCATCTGGCGCATCTGCCGATCGAACCCGAAGAACGAAAAGTCGTGCAGCGTGTGCTCACGGAACTCACTCGGCGCGTGGTTGATGTACTGTCCCATGCTCTTGAATCCTCGTCAGTTGCCTGGTGCCGCCATCATGGCACCAAGCCGGCTCTCCAGTTTCGATGAGGGCGCAATGGGACCGGGCGACGGGCTGCCCGCGCCAAGGCCTCGGTAAAGATGGTCATCGAATGTGACGTGTCCTGCGGCGGCTTGCTGTTGGCGCTCCCCCATGTCTGGCCCACCACTTCAATGGTAACGGGATACGTGGGCCGCGTCTTGTGCATCCCGGTTGAGACCACTGGTCCCCTCACGAACCGCTGCCCACCGCATTGGTGCGAACGGACCTCCGGTGTCGTCGGCCACGTTAGCAACTGCAAGAATGGTGGTGCCGATAGTGAAGGATTTGGCCCACAATCTGGAAAAAGATCGTCGTATCACCGACCTGAGAAACGGGCAGAGTTCGCCGATATCGGACCAGCCCGTTGAAAAAGGCGGCGACGGAGTCAAATGGGGGAGGACGCCGGGTCTGAATGGTCAACGGATCAGGCCGGAGCGGAGAAGCCGACGAGGCGGGCGACTGGCTTTCGCGGAAGACTCTGGACGGCTAAGGACGGAGTTAACGTGCGGGCGAGGGGGGGCAGGTATCGACGGCTGCGATCCCGCGTGCGCTGCTTAGCATCTGGATGCGTGGCTACCCAGTCCTCCCCCTCTCGCCACCGGGTTCGCACGTTCCGCACCCGACACTCGGTATGGACCGACGATGGTGTTCAGGATCGCCGCGTAGCGCGTGAGCAGCGCCTCGTCGTCGCCGGACCAGTGCAGCGTCGCTCCGGCGAGTGCCGCGGTCACGGCGCACGCCAATGCGTTCACGTCGCAGGCGACCAGCTCGCCGGCTTCCTGCGCGTCGGCCAGTAGGGACGCCGCTTCCGTCTCCCACACATGCCGTCGCTCCTGGAGGAGCGGCGCGAGATCGGGGTCCTTGCGCATATCCAACCACCCCGAGAACGCACCCAGCTCCTCCGGGCGGTCCGCGAACGGGATGAGATAACGGGCCCACAGCGCCGCCAACGGCGATGCATGCTGGGCGCGCGAGGTCCGGAACCGCTCCCGCGCGGCCTGGATCGTCCAGGCGAGATACGCGCGGAGCAGAGCCTGCTTCGACCCGAATCGCTTGCTGATGGCAGGACCGCTGACGCCAACCGCCTGCGCCACCGCTTCCAACGACAACCCGCCGTGGCCGAGGCGCGCCAGCACGGCCGCCGTGCCGCGGAACACATCCTCATTCTCAAAGCTGCGTGGTCGGCCACCATCGCGTGATGCCCGTAAGTTTGTGTTCATTTACTAACCTAGGCTACCATAGAGGTCGCTTGGCCGTGGCGTATTCCGCACGACAACGTTGAAGGAGGTGACCAGCGTTCGCATCAGGCCACCACTATTTGCGACTCGCACGGAGTCTCGAGGCATCATCTTCGATCCAAGGAGACCGTCTCAGTGATTGATTACGATCGTTCAGAACAGACCCATAGCGTACCTTCCCTTCGCGCCTCCCGTCGCGGCTTCCTGCGTGCAGCCGGCGCGGCGGCCGGTGGAGCAGCCATCGGCGCGCCCATTGCCGCTTTGGCCCAGGACGCCACCCCAACCACCAACACCTTCGGTGAGCCGCTCGTTGCCTCCAGTTTCCCCAGCACCTGGGACCACGAAACTGACGTGGTCGTGGTCGGCTCAGGTGGGGCCGCGTTCGCGGCGGCGGTGACCGCGCGCCAGGCCGGGGCCGAGGTCATCATGCTCGAACGCGCCGCGCGCCCCGGCGGGACGACCCTCATCTCCGGCAACGAGTACTGGATCCCGAACAACTCCTTGATGGTAGCGGCCGGCCTGACCGATCCGCGCGAGGACGCGCTGAAGTACATGGCGCGCCTCGCGTATCCGCAGCTCTACGATCCCGAGGCCCCGACGTTGGGTCTGTCCCAGCGCAATTACGATCTGATCGCGACGTTTTACGACACCGGCGCGGAGGCCGTTGACGCCTTCGCGGAGTGGGGAGCGCTTCACTCGCGGATCCAGGCCTCGTTCGGCTACAGCGAGAACCCCATCGCCGACCCGGACTACAGCGCCGACCTACCGGAGGACAAGGCGCCCTAGGGCCGTGGTCTCCAGCCCGATCCGGACCAGGGAGGAGCCAGCGTCCCGGAGCAGATGCAGGCCTGGACGGATTCCAACGATGTTCCGTTGCTGAGCGATCACCGCGTCGTCGGTGTCTATCAGAACGGCGCTGGCGAGGTCGTCGGGGTCCAGGCCGACAACGGCGGCGAGCTGGTGTCCGTCCGCGCGCGCAAGGCGGTCGTCTTCGGCACTGGTGGGTTCACGATGGACCCCACGAAGTCGCTAAACTACCTGCGCGGCCCGGTCTTCGCCGGGTGCGGGGTGCCCACGTGCACCGGCGATTTCGTCGACATCGGCCTGGCGCTGGGCGCGGAATTCGGCAACATGAACCAGGCGTGGTGGCTGCAGGCGCCGCTGGAGATCGCCATCCTGAGAGGCAACGTGACGGGGTCCGACGTCTGGATCCCCTACGGCGACAGCATGATCATCGTCAACAAGTACGGCACGCGGCTGACCAGCGAGAAGATGCCGTACAACGAGCGCAGCCAGACCCATCACGTCTGGGATCCCGTGCGCCGTGAGTACCCGAACCTCGTCCAGTTCATGGTCTACGACGACGCCGTCGCCCAGGACCCGAGCGAGTTCTTCTTCCGCTGGCCGGTGCCGCTGCCCGGTGACGACGACGACTTCGTCATCTCAGGCGACACCTGGCAGGATCTTGAGGACAACGTCAACGCACGGCTGGATTCGCTGCGCGGGCAACAGTCAGTCAGCGCCCGCATCGGACCGGACGTGCGGCTGGCCGACGACTTCGCCGAGCGGATCGAAGCGACGGTGGAGCGCTTCAACGGCTTCGCCGAGACCGGCGTCGATGAAGATTTCGCGCGCGGCTCCACCCCGATCCAGCTCGCCTGGGGTGTGGGTAGCTCCCGCCAGGACGAGCTGGCGAACCCGACGATGGCCCCCTTCCAGTCGGAGGGACCATACTACTGCATCATGCTTGCCGGTGCGACGCTCGATACCAAAGGCGGGCCCGTCACCGATACCGGCGCGCGCGTGCTCCACGCCAACGGCGAGCCGATCCCGGGGCTGTACGGCGCGGGGAACTGCGTCGCGTCGCCAGCCGGGCAGGCCTACTGGTCCGGTGGCGGCACGATCGGGCCGGCACTCACGTTCGGCTACCTTGCCGGCAGGAATGCGGCCGCGGAGCCCGAGAAGCCGCTCGCCTGAGCTGGCCTCTCGGATCACGATGACAGGGCGTGGGGAACCGCTCCCCGCGCCTTGTCAGGCGTCATCAAGGGGCCAAATGTCGCCGATCGGCCGCATGCCCCAGGCCGTCGTCGGAATCGGCATTAGGCCTTGGGTACCTCCTCCCAGAGACAGGGGTAGCGCCGCGCGAACCCGTTCGCGCCGACGACCAACTCGCCGGTGTAGTCAGATGTCGGTGATTCGTACCAGTAAGCGTCTTCGCCGCGCCGCTCGTAGCGCTGCGGCAGGCGTACCAGCGCCTTTGATTCGCTCTCGCCTTTGAACCAGGCGACATCCACCTCGGCGGCTTCTCCGATGGCCAACCCGACCCGGCGCAGTTGCAGCAGATTGGTGGCCGGGGTGAACCCGAAGTCGAGGTCTACCAGGTCCCCGAGTCCGGCGACGGGCTCGCCGTCGACCGCCCAGCCGCCCGCGTTCCGCGTGATGTCGTGGGCAACCTGGACATCCCCGAGCCGGCCGCGCACCGAACCCCGGATCGTCACCCACGAGGGGTCGCAGACGACCTCGTAGGCCAGGCTGGCTGGGGCATCATCGTGGCGGAAGACCGCGGTTCCCCGGAGCATCCAGCCGTCAGGCGAGCGCGCCAGCCAGGCGGCATCGTGCCCGGGGGTGTCGAGCCGCTGCCAGAGGGCGGATGCGGTGTCGGTTGGCATCGTGCGTTCTCCCTTGTCGCGGGGCGTCGTTCGGTTGCGCGATCTTGTCCTTCGGCATTGTCACGCCGATTCCGGACAACCGCGGCCCGCATTCGGCGGGCCCGGCATCCGATCCGGCTCGCCGCGCAATCTGGCGCACTGCGGTACGATCGTGGCAGACAATCAGCAGGAGGCGTTCATGCTGGGAAAGACTGTCACAATCCGCGCGACCGAAGGCGGCGAGTTCGATTGTTACCTGGCGATGCCACCGGGTGGCGAGGCGGCACCGGCGGTGGTGCTGGCCAGTGCCATCCATGGCGTCGATGCGGACATCCGCCAGATCGCCGACGAATTCGCGGCGGCCGGGTTTATCGCCGCCGCCCCCGACCTGTTCTGGCGGACCTTGCCGGGGCCGCTGGCCCTCGACGACGAACGGGCTCGCGAGCGCTCGCAGCCGCGGCTGGAACGGATCGCGACCAACGAGCGTGACCTGGTCGATACGCTCGCCTACCTGCGCACGCTGCCGCAATGCAACGGCCGGGCGGCGGTGATGGGCTTTTGCTACGCCGGGCCCTTCGCCATCCTGGGGCCGAAGCGGTTGGGCTACGACGCCGGTATCTCGTGCCACGGGTCGCAGATGCTCGACTTCGTCGGCGCGCTCGATGGCATCGCGGAGCCGGTCTGCATCATCTGGGGCGACCACGATCACCAGGCGTCGCCACCGGTGCTGGACGCGTATCGTTCCATGGCATCGCGCATGGAGAACGTCGAACTGCACGTCTTCCCCGGTATCGAGCACGGGTTCATGATGCCGAGCAACCCCGGGGCATTCGACGCGGCAACGCGCGATTTTTCCATGCAGCGGGCTCTCGCGATCCTCGACGGGCTTCGAAATATGGCGCCGGTGCCGGCGTCGTAGTTTCGAATGCGCTCCCGCGCACGCTTCGCGCGTCGGGTTCTGGCTACCTGAAGAGCGCGGTTTTCAGAGCCAGCGCGGTCTGTGCGGTGGCCCTGCGATTGGCATTCGTCCCAGCCAGGGCGTTGAGCATCATGAAGTCGTGAAAGACGCCCTCGTAGCGCACGGCCGTGACGTCGACGCCCGCCGCCCGCAGCTTGCGCCCGTAGGCCTCGCCCTCGTCGCGCAGCACGTCCGCCTCGTCGGTGGCGACCAATGCTGGCGGCAGCCCGCGCAACTGCTCCACGGTTGCCAGCAGCGGTGAGGCGGTCGGCTCCGTGCGGCGTGCCACGTCCGGTGCATAGGCGTCCCAGAACCATTGCATCGCCTTGCGGGTGAGCCACGGGCCATCGGCAAACTGGCGATAGCTGTCCGTATCGAAGCCGGCGTTGGTGACCGGATACAAGAGAGCCTGGTAGCGGATCGCCGGCCCCCCGCGTTCTTTGGCCAGCAGCGTCACCGCGGCGGTCATGGTGCCACCGACGCCGTCGCCAGCGACGGCCAGACGGCGGCCGTCGAGTCCCAGCTCGGCCCCGTACCTGGCGACCCAATTCACTGTGGCGTACACCTGCTCGATGGCTATCGGGTAGTGGGCTTCGGGGGACGGAGTGTAGTTCACGAAGACGAATGCTGCACCGGTCTGCGCCGCCAGGTCGCGCACCAGGCGCTGGTGCGTGGCGAAGTTGCCGAGGATCCAGCCACCGCCGTGCGTGTACACGACCGCGGGCAGGCTGCCATTGCTGTCCACGGGCCGCACGACCGTGATGGAGATTTCCCCATCGGGACCGCCGGGGATGGTGTGGGGTTCGACCTCGGCAGGCGGCATGGCCACGTCCCCCGCCTGCGCCCGAGCGAGCACGGCGCGGGCATCCCGCGGCGACAGCGTATGGAGCGGAGGATCGCCCGTGGCGGCCAGTGCATCGGCCAGGGCTCGCGCAGCGTGCTCCAGGACGACGGCGGGCATCGCCGCGGGGTCGAGACTCGTTGTGCTCAAGAATAAACTCCTCGTGCTGAGCCGCCAAGGCGGCATTCACGCTCGGACCACCCCGGGAACTCCAGGGGCACGACGGTGCGGTTATTGCTGAGTCGCGGCGTGATTGAGCCAGTCCTCGTACCGCGTCGCGCCGAGCTGTGCCCGGTTGAGCGGGACGAGCGACTGCTCGCTCGGAACCGCGCCGAAGTACGACGCGTGCGGATCGGCGACCACCTGACGGGCATCATTTCGCGCCCGCAGGCGACGCCGGATGACGTCGTCGAACCGGAGCCGCTCGGGACCGGCGATTTCCACGCGACCCTGCAGCGGGGCATTCACCGCGACCCCGGCAACCGCGCGCGCGACGTCATCCGCCGCCATCGGTTGGAACGCGACGGGCGCTATGTGCACCTCGTTGCCGGTGGTCGCGCCGTCCGCGATGCCATCGATGAACTCGAAGAACTGCGTCGCGCGCACGATCGAGTACGGGATCGGTCCCGATGCGATCAGCTTTTCCTGGGCGATCTTGGCCTGGAAATACCCATTGTCCGGCGAGCGATCGATCCCGACGATCGACAACGCGACGTGATGACCCACGCCGGCGGCCGCCTCCGCGGCCAGGAGGTTACGGGTCGAGGTCTCGAAGAACGCCAGCACCGCCGTCTCCTCAAACGACGGCGAGTTGGACACGTCGACAACCGCCGAGGCGCCGTCGAGGGCTTCGGTAAGGCCTTCGCCGGTGAGAGAGTTGATCCCCAACCTGGGAGACGCCGCCACGGCCTCGTGGCCCTGCTCGCGGAGCATGGTCACAACCTTCGAGCCGATGAGTCCGGTGCCGCCGATGACCACGATCTTCATGGGTGTGCCTTTCCTTGGACGAGAAGAGGCGGCTGAAAAGGAATCAGGACGCGGACGGGCCGTGCTGAGGCTGACCCGTCCGCGTCGTCATGCTCACGAGACCGCGGCGACCGCGGTCAGGATGACGTCAGCAATCACTTGGGGCTGCGAAATCATCATGGCGTGCGATGCCTCGACCTCGGTGATGGTGGCCCCGGCGCGTTCGGCCATGAAGCGCTCGCCGGCAGGGCCGATGACGAAGTCGCTGGGGGAGATGATCGCCCACGCGGGCAGCGTCTTCCAGGCCGGATCCCGCGTCGGCTCGCCGAACGAGACCCCGGCGAGGGGACGCTGCGAGACCGCCAGGATCGCCGCCTGCTCCGCCGGCAGGTCGGCGCAGAAGACCTCGTGGAACGCCGCGGCGTCGATGGTGAACTCGCTGTCGGGCGCCGACCCCGGGGTCGGCGGATACGGCGTCGGCCGCAGCGCCGGGAGCACTTTGCTGTCGGTCGCCTGGTCGGCCAGGTTCTGCAACGTCTCGCCCTCGTCCGGGATGAACGCGCCGACGTAGACCAGGCCGCGCACGTTGTCCGCCCGGCTGCCGGCGTTGGTGATGACGGCGCCGCCGTAGGAGTGGCCGACCAGCAGGACCGGCCCAGGGATCTGACTGGCAACGCTCGCGATGTATGCGGCGTCGTTGTCGATGCCGCGCAAGGGGTTGGCCGGGGCCAGGACGGCGACCCCAGCGGCCTGCACCATAGGGATCACCCCGGCCCAGTTCGAGGCGTCGGCGAAGGCGCCATGCACGAGCACGACGATGAGGGGACCACTGGCGGCGGTGGGTGTAGCGTCGGTCATGATCGTTCCTTCCTGCGTCGTGGCGACGGACGATCGCGTGCGCGGCGCGGCTGCCTGCGCCGCGCCTGTGGACCTTCCCAGGTGCATACCGGCTATGACCGCGGCGGCTCCAGCGCCGGCGAGCCGACCGACGGCGGAGCGCCGCGACAGTCGACCATCCGGGATGGCGGCGGATACGGTTCGGTTCATAGCGTTCCTCCTTTCTGCGAAGCGGCGCCGGTACGGGCGAGGGCCCGAGGGCGTGCTTCGATCTTGCGCCTGGCTGCCGCACGGCGCATCGGGGGAACTCCTCGATTTGGGGAGATGGGGCACCGAGGAAAACTCCTCAGGTGCCCGGAGACGCGACTCAGCCGAGGTCGTGGCGGACCGCGTAGACCGCCGCCGCCGTGCGCGATTCGACGCCGATCTTCTGCATGGCATGCTGGACGTGGTTGCCGGCGGTGCGTTCGCTGATCGACAACGCGTCGGCGATCTCGCGATCGGACATACCCGCCGCCAGGAGGCGCAAGACCTCGCTTTCGCGCGGCGTCAGGCCGAGCTGCTCCGCTTGGCTTGGCGCGGGCGATTCCGGCAAGGGGCTTGGCGCAGGCCTGGAGACCGCCGCCGCTTCGGCGACCGCCGCCGGCAGGGGCAACGCCGCGCCGGTGGCCCACCCGGCCGCGAACGCGTCCTCCCCCAACGCGGCGCGGGCGGCGGCGACATCGCGCCCATGGGCAGCCCGGAATGCCGGCTCGACCGGCAGTCCACTGGCCTCCCGCAGCGCCGCCGCCGCCCCGAAGAGGCGAGAGGCGCGCTCCGATTGTTCCCAGGCGATGGCCACGCCGGCCACGCCGTCCAGCGCCAGGGCGATGATGCGGCGGTCGCCAACCTCGGTAAACGGGGCGAGTCCTTCAGAGAACAGCGCCGCGGCGCGCGCCTCATCGCCCCGACCACGGGCCGCGTATCCCAACCCAACGAGTGAGAAGCCCATCCCCCAGCGGTCGTCGATCGCGCGTTGATCGAGGAGCGCGGCTTCGAAGCGGGACGTGGCCAGCGGGAGCGCATCCTGGGCGTAGGCCGAGGCGCCAAGGAAGCCCAAAGCGATCCCCGCGCAGACGGAGGCCTGCGCCCGGTCGTCCAGCCGTCGCGCCCAGGCCAGCGCCTCCTCGAGCCGTGTGGTGGCCGGACCGAACCGGCGCTGATGCATCGCCACCAACCCGAGACCGAGCCAACCGTACGCGACACCCGCCGGATCGCCGTGCGCCTGAGAAATGGCCAAGCTCTCGCCGAAGCAGGACTCGGCCCGGGCGACGTCGTCCTGGAACACGGCCAGCAACCCGAGCCCGAACAGCGCCTCGCGCCGCAGCAGTGGCGACGTTTCGCCGTTCTGCCCCAATGCTCGCTCCAGCCTGGCCCGCCCTTCCTCGTACGGGCCGCGAAAGAGCCAGAACATCGAGAGGGAACGGACGAGCCGCAGGAACGCCTCCGGTTCAGCCGCGTGCGCGAGCCAATCCAGGGCCGCCCGCAGGTTGTCGTGGTCGGCCTCCAGCCGATTGAGCCAGTCTGCCAAGCGCCGCCCGGTCAGCTTCCGTCTCAGCGCCCAGAAGCTGCCGGCGGTTGCTGCCGTCGTCAGCCGGGTCGACGGGCTTTCGTCGGCAGCCTCGGCGCACGCCAAGAAGTACGCCGCGTGCCGGCGGTGAATGACGTCGCTCACATCAGACGCATCCAGGCGATCGCGCGCGTACTCGCGGACGGTCTCCAGCATGGTGTAGCGGGGCTCCCCCCCGAGCCCCCCTCCACTGAAGGGGGGAGTCTCGTCGCCGGACGCGGCGCTCTGCCGCAGCAGACTGTGGTCGATGAGGGAGGCGATCAGGTCGAGGGTGTCGGGTATTGGGTGTCGGGCGTCGGGTGAATCGACGGACGCGGCATGGCTCCCGACCGGCAACTTCCCATCACCCGGCACCCGCAACCCGTCACCCGCAACCGCTTCGGCGGCGCCGAGCGTGAAGCCACCGACGAAGACCGCGAGACGGCGGAAGAGCGCCTGCTCGGCGTCGTTGAGCAGGTCGTAGCTCCACCCGATCGTGTCGCGCATCGTCTGCTGTCGCAGGGGCAGATCACGCGCGCCGCCGCTGAGCAGCGGCAATCGCTGCTCCAGGCGTAGCAGCAGCGCCGCCGGGGACAAGACTTTGACCCGGGCGGCGGCGAGTTCGATCGCGAGTGGGAGCCCGTCGACCCGGTGCACGATTTCGGTAACCACCGGCAGCGTCTCGGCGGTGAGACTGAACTCGGGGCTGATGGCCTGCGCGCGGTCGACGAACAGCCGCACCGCTCCGGAAACCCCGGCATCCTCAGTCGGGGACGCGGTGGCCAGGGGCAACGGTGCAACGGCGAACTCGCGCTCACCGGAGACCCGGAGTCGTGTGCGGCTGGTGATCAGGAGCGTCACACCAGGGCAGATACCCAGGAGATCGCGCACCCGCGGTCCCGCGGTAACCACCTGCTCGAAGTTATCCAGCACCAGGAGCATCCGATTGTCGGCCAGCACGCCGAACAGGCGGTCGTGCAGCGACTCGGCGCCCATATCGCGCAGCCCAAGCGCACCCGAGATCGTGGCCAGGACGAGAGCGGGATTGGCAATTGGGGCAAGGTTGACGAAGGCGACGCCGTCGGCAAATGCATCGCTGACATCGCTGGCGGTAGCAATCGCCAGGCGGGTCTTGCCGACGCCGCCAGGCCCGGTCAGGGTCAGCAGGCGAACATCGGGATCGCGCACCAACGCGACAACGGCGGCCAACTCTCGATCGCGCGCAATCAAAGGCGTGAGTGTCAGCGGGAGGGGTGTGCTCATTCGGGCTGGACTGGGGACGGGTTGCCCAAATGGCAGGGACCGATCGTGCAGTTCCGCAGGCTGGCTGTCGGACATCGGATGACGGCGGCTCTCATGATCGGACAGACCCAACGGGGCCAATCGTGCCGGAGCCAGTTCGCCCTGTCAAATGGACTGAGAACGCGTCCGACCGGAAGAAGAGATACCGGGTCAGCGGCGACAGACATCACACGCTCTGTCCTGAGACGCGAGCAACCGGGACGGGCGGCGGGCGATCCCGATCTCTCGCGAAAGGTGGCGTCGCAAACCGGATCGCGCCCGGCGCTCCATCCGTCGGGGCGCCGGGCCAAGCCACGGTGACGTGCCGGAACTCTTCCTCCACTGGTGCTGTGCCCGCCAGCTAGAAGAGCAGAGGAATCGATCCGAAGCCGCGCAGGAAGCCCGCGTTCCACCGGAGCTCGTCATCGGGAATCGCGAGGCGCAGCTCGGGGTAGCGGCTGAAGAGCACATTGAAGGCGATCTGCCCCTCGACGCGGGCCAGCGGCGCGCCGAGGCAAGCGTGGATCCCTTTGCCAAAGGCGACGTGGCGGTTCGCGTCTTCGCGCGTGATGTCGAAGATTTCGGGGTTGGCGAAGCGGGCCGGATCGCGGTCGAGCGAGGCGAGGCTGACCATGACCTGTTCGCCCTGTGCAATCACCGTATCCCCAATGGTCACGTCTTGTGTGGCCGCGCGCGGTAGGGTCGCTTCGGCTGGGCCCCAGTAGCGCAGCGTCTCCTCGACCACGTTGGTGGCCAGGGCCGGGTCGGTCTTGAACCGCGCGAGCTGGTCCGGGTGCGTGAGAAGCGCGACGCCGCCGTTGCCGATCAGGTTGACGGTGGTGATGAACCCCGCGATGTAGACGATGAAGACCATGGACAGCAACTCGTCTTCGTCGAGCTTGTCGCCATCTTCCTCGGCCCGGACGAGTTGGCTGATGAGGTCGTCGGCGGGGTCGTGGCGCCGGCGCTCGAACAACTCATTCAGATACGCGATAAACTCGCCGATCCGCTGCCGGGTGTCGGCCATCGCCTCGCGATCGCCGCGGTCGGCGTGAATCAAGTTCTCGGTCCAGACGCGGACCCGCGCCCGGTCCTCGACCGGGATGCCCACCATCTCCGAGATGACCGTCACCGGCAACGGGTAGGCAAACGCCCGCACCAGGTCCATGGTCCGGTCCGGCGCCGCCTCGCCGCGCGCGGCGGCCTCGCGTTCGGCGGCATCGAGCAGCTCTTCGGCGATCTGGCGGATGCGCGGCTTGAGCGCCTCCATGGCGCGCGCGGTGAAGCTGGGTTGGACCAGCTTGCGCAGGCGGGTGTGGTCGGGCGGGTCGAGGGAGAGCAGGTTGCGGCTCAACGGCCGAAACTGGGGGTCGGCTTCCGCTGCCCGCTCGATCTCGGCTCGCTGTTCCGGCGACATGCTCCGCATGCGGTCCACCGAGAAGCGATTGTCCAGTAGCGCGGCCGTTCCCTCGTCGTAGTGGGTGACAAAGTGGAGGTCCTGGGCGAAGAGTTCCTGCTGTCGCCGCTCCTCCTCGTCGGCCGGTTCGTTGCGAGCGAAGTGGACGCGGCTCACCGGCCCCGCGGCCCGCATCGTTGCGTAGGTGTCGTAGGCGGTCTCCAGGAATTCCGGGTCGCGAAAATCGATAGTGGTCGGCTCCTCGGTGATCTCCTGGGGAGCGGCGTTGGTCGCCGTTCGGTCGTCACGAAGTCGCGTCGTCATTGTCTGGTGTTCTCCGTTGTCTGGTTGCCACGTCCGGTCATCGATCTCCGGCCGGTGGCGTTGCGTCATCCGGCCGCGGCGGCCGATTCCGCCGCGATATCTTCATGGTCCGGGGCATCCCAGAGCTCTGTGTCCTCCACCGGAACTGGCCCGAGTCGGGGCGAGTCCTGCTCGAGGCCGTCGACCAACCGCTCCAACAGGTCGAGCGCCTGCTCCAGCGCGTCGAGCTGGGGGACTGGCGCGCGGTCAAGATACGCGCCAATGTCCTGGCACAGCATGTGCTCGACCTCCAGGCTAGCGGCCAGTCCGGCGTCGGTGAGCGCCAGCCGCAGGCGGCGGCGATCGCTCGAGTCGGCCAACCGGCGCAGGTAGCCGCGTTGCTCCAGCCGGTCCAGCAGGCCGGTCACGACGGCGGGGGCGACCCGTAGCTGTCGGGCCAGCTCGCTCGGGAAGACCGCGCCCTCCCGGATGAGGTAGAGCACGGCGAGCTGGCGGAGACTCAGATCCTGACCGCCGCGGCCGGCCTGCACCGCTGTCGCGGCCCACCGCTGGAATCGGGGCAGCAGGCGCAGCAGATGCTCGGCCGCGTGTATTGATCGTTCCCCGGATTCCATCTCCACCCCCGTGCTGGCTTCGTCGCCATTCATTAGCACGAATAACTATAAGCGTGGCGAAATAGATTGCGCAAGCACGATGCCACAGGAGGACAGAGACGGGATGGAGAGCGAACAGGCGGCGGCACAATCGGTCGCTGGGTACGGTCAGCTCTGAGGCCGGCAAATGGCCATCGCGGCCGGTGACCAACACGCGAGGGCCGACAATGCGCCACGGAAGACATCCCGGCGATGTCTGAAGCAGGTCACGCCCGGCTGGGCTCGAGTTCTCCGCCGAAGCTGTGCACGACCGTCAGGTACGCGACGAGGACGATCAGGACGCCCACCGGGATGTGGTAGGCGAGAAGGCTGCCGTCTTCGTTCGAGCCGAGGCCGAGCCGGAGCTGAAGGTGGGTGAGGCCGTACAGGGCAAGGGAGACGACGAGGAGGAGCCCACGGCGGCGGAACTGGGTAAACCAGGCGAGGATAGCGAGCAGGAGCGCGGCGTTGTAGAGGATGCCACCCACGATCAGATGCATGGGCTCGTAGGCGACCGCATCGCCACCGCGGAAGAAGGCAAACGACCCGAGCACCGGCTGCACCGTTGCCAGAAGCGCGGCAACGATCGCCAACGCGCGAAACACCTCCTGTATCGCTTTCCGCATCAAACAGACCCCCTTGGCGTGGTGGCAGGCTTCGCTGTCGCAACGCTGTTGCCAATAGGTATGACGGTACCGAACGGATGTGAACGCATCGTGGAGACGGTGCGGACATAGGGTGAGGCGGGAGCCTCAGAGAGATACGCTGCCCGGTTCTCCATCCCGATTGCGCCTAGCCTTACTCATCCTTTGCCGGCGGTCGTCGCAACCAGCGAACGCGGACGCCGCGGATCGGTGGCGATAGACTCCTTGTGCCGCCGCTGTACGTCATGAGCCGAAAGGGGCGCCGATGACCGCCGATCTGACCGCCGAAGAGATCTGCCGTATGCTCGATCTGGAGCCCAACGCCACCTGTGGGTCGGTGCGCTTGACGTACAAGAGCGCGCTGTCGATTGCTCCTGGCGGGTTGCCGGCGCCGTTCGCGGACGGGCGGCCACTCGGCTCCGCGCTCTACTTTCTGGTAACGCCGAAGGCGCCGGTACGGCTGCACCGCATCCGCAACGACCAGCTCTATCACTACTACCTTGGCGATCCGCTCGAACTCTTCCTGCTGCACGGCGACGGGCAGGCCGAGCGCGTCATCGTCGGACCCGACCTGCGTGGCGGGGAGCGGGTGCAATTGCTGATCCCCGGGAAAACGTTCCATACCGCGCGGGTGATCGGGGAGCGGCGCTGGTTCCTGGGCGCGAGCACGGAATGGCCGGGCGTGATTCCGGCCGACGTCGAGATCGGCGACCTCGATGAGCTGGCAGGGGAATATCCCGCTGTTGCGAAGGATTTGCGGGCCATTGCCGTCTCGGTGCGCCAGATTGCGCAGAGTGGAGTTGGCCCGCGTTGAGCAGGCGTTGCCGGACGAAGGTGGACGAAGTCGTCCGGAAACTGAAAATAGGGATTGACAGATGGGCACGGCGGGTGTAATGTGTCCGTACACCAGACGCGGAGGGGAGCAATCTCCGAAGCGGATGGCACAGCAAACGCCGACGGGTGTGGATTTCGGTCCGGACTTGTCGGCGTTTTGCTGTGTCGTGTTCAATCCGGTCCGCTCGGGGTGTCCGTCGCCAACCGCATCCCGTCCTCGGCACGTCCCGTGCGTCAGCAAGCGTCGCCGGGAGTGACGCGGCCGGCAGGAAAGGACGGCGACGATGCGTGACCAGGAGATCGAGGCCGGGATTGTGGCGCCCGGCGAGTACGCGCCCGCGGGGGAAGCGCAAGGGCGCGGGGCGACATTCGCGGCCAAGGAGATCGCGGCGGCGTTTGGGGTGGCTACCGATCGCATCCACGAGGCATTGGCCGGGGAGTTTGCGCTCGCCCGGGATGCGCGGGTTGATTCGCGCCAGGCCCAGCACCTGGCCGAGGCGATCCTGAGCGATCAGCCACAGGCCGAGCGGGAGGCGGCGTTGATGCGATTGGGGGCATTCACGCCGCGGCGCGACCACGGGTGGGGGATCGGCGAGGCGGCGCCGGGTGAAGAAAGCGACAAGGTCAAGGAGTCGGCCGACTCGTCCGAAATCTCGCTTCCCTAGTCCTCCTTTTGCAGCGATCGTTGCAGGAGCGCGGTGCCGTAGAACTCGTAGGACGCGGCCGTGTCGGGGACATCCACGACGTGGACGGTGAAGCGCGCGGGGACGCCGTTTTCGGGAAGGTGGGTCGCGAAGTAGCCAGCGTAGGCTTCGGCGTAAGCGCGGCGCAGGCGCTCTTTCTCCGCGGCAAAGCCCGTGGGATCGACCAGCGGATGCGGGCTCTTCGGCTGGCAGCCAAAGGCGTGGATTTCGATGAAGTCGACATCCCGGAGCGAGTCGCAGATGCCGGCGTCCCGCACCCACTTCTCCCAGCAGGCAAAGACCAGGGGGATTTCGCGCTCCGGATCCATGCTGACCAACTCATCGAGCCCGAGGACGTGTTTCGCCGAGTAGCCGCCAGTGAGCCCGGCGAACGAGATTTTCAGATCCCCGTCGGGGAGCACCTCGGTGACCAGCGAGGAGAGGACCGGACGGTCGCCCTCATAGTAATAGGTCAGCTTGCCGCGCTGCTTGACGTTGAAGGGCATGGGACTCTCCTTTCACAGATCGAAGGATCGTGATTTGGCACGAGAGCACGGCATGCCGTGCCCCTCCAAGAGGGCGTGAGGCGGCGGCGCCCATTACACTCGTCAGGTTGCCACATGGGTGGCCAGGAGTGACCGGCACGGAGACCATGACCAGCAACCAGGGCGGGACGGGCGCCATCCTCCGCCGCTTCTTTTCCTACTACCGGCCGCACCGCCGGCTCTTTCTGCTCGATTTCTCCAGCGCCGTTCTTGTTGGCGTGCTGGAACTCGGGTTTCCAATGGCCGTCGGCGTTTTCGTCGACCGGTTGCTGCCGGGGCAGAACTGGACGCTCATCCTGCTGGCCGCGGCCGGGTTGATGGCCATCTATCTGCTCAACACCGGGTTGATGGTGATCGTCAACTACTGGGGGCACAAGCTCGGGATCAACATCGAGACCGAGATGCGACGCAAGAGTTTCGACCACTTGCAAAAACTCTCCTTCCGCTTCTACGACAACCAGAAGACCGGGCACCTGGTGGCACGTGTGACCAAGGATCTGGAAGAGATCGGCGAGGTGGCGCACCACGGGCCGGAAGATCTCTTCGTGGCGGTGATGACCTTCATCGGCGCGTTCGTGCTGATGTTCGTGGTCAACGTCAAGCTGGCGCTGATCACGGCGCTGGTCGTGCCCATCACCGGGTTCATCACCGCGCGCTACGGCGGCCGCATGACGCGCACCTGGCGTTCCCTGTTCAGCCGGGTGGGGGAGTTCAACGCCCGCATCGAGGAGAACGTGGGCGGCATGCGGGTGGTGCAGGCCTTCGCCAACGAGGACCACGAGCGCGCCCTCTTCGCCGGAGACAATGCTCGCTACCGGGCGACCAAGCTGGAGGCGTATCGCCTCATGGCCGCCAGCATGTCGCTGAGCTACCTGAGCATGCGCTTCACGCAACTGGTGGTGATGCTGGCGGGAGCCTACCTGGTGCTGCACGGGGAACTGAGCGAGGGTGGCTTCATCAGCTTCCTCCTCCTGGTCGGGGTTTTCTTCCGGCCGGTGGAGAAGATCAACGCGGTGCTGGAGACCTACCCGAAGGGGATCGCCGGGTTCAAGCGCTACCTCGAGCTGCTCGATACCGAGCCGGACATCGTGGACGCGCCGGGTGCGGTCGCCGTCTCGGGGTTGCGGGGCGATATCCGGTACGAGGGGGTCACCTTTGGCTACGGACCAGGGCGGGCGGTGCTGCAAGACGTCGATCTCGATATCCGATCCGGGGAGACGGTGGCCTTCGTCGGTCCTTCCGGGGCGGGAAAGACGACGATCTCCTCGCTGCTGCCGCGCTTTTACGAGATCGCATCGGGGCGGATCACCATCGACGGCATCGACATCCGCGACATGACGCTGGCCTCGCTGCGGCGGGAAATCGGCATCGTGCAGCAGGACGTGTTCCTGTTCGCCGGGACGATCCGGGAGAACATCGCCTACGGCCGGCTCGACGCCACGGACGACGAGATCGAGGAGGCGGCGCGGCGGGCGAAGCTGGATGCCGTGATCGCCGGGTTGCCGGACGGGCTGGACACCGTGATCGGCGAGCGGGGGGTGAAACTCTCAGGCGGGCAGAAGCAGCGGCTGGCCATCGCCCGCATGTTCGTGAAGAACCCACCCATTCTGATCCTGGATGAAGCGACCTCGGCACTCGATTCGGAGACGGAGCGGGCGATCCAGCAATCGCTCATGGAGCTGTCCAAGGGGCGCACGACGCTGGTCATCGCCCACCGCCTGGCCACCATCCAGCACGCCGACCGCATCGTGGTGGTGGACGAAACCGGCGTTGCGGAAGAAGGGCGGCACGACGAGCTAATTGCTGCTGGAGGCATCTATCGCCGGTTGCACGCGGCGCAGTTCGGCGTGCGTGGGGTGACGGGGTGACAGGGTGTCAGGGTGTCAGGGTGTCAGGCAGTCGTCCTCCCTGTCACCCCGTCACCCTGTCACCCCGTCACCCTCGGTACGCTTCGCATCGGGTGCGCGCCGTCGAGTGTCAGGGCTGCCTCGACCAGGGCCAGATGAGTCAGGGCCTGCGGGAAATTGCCGAGCATGCGGCCATCTTTCGGGTCGTACTCTTCGCTGAAGAGACCGACGTCGTTCCCCAGGCCGAGCAGGCGCTCGAAGAGCTGCCGCGCTTCCTCGTCCTTGCCCTGCATGGCCAGGACTTCGACCAGCCAGAAGGAGCAGGCGAGGAAGACCCCTTCGCCAGGCGGTAACCCGTCAGTGTCGTCTTCGCTGCGGTAGCGGCGGAGCAGCCCGTCCACGCTCAGCTCGCGGCGGATGGCCTCGACTGTCGAGACGAAGCGGGGATCGTCGGCGGCGATGAAGCCGAAGATCGGCATCTGCAGCAGACTGGCGTCGAGCGCGTCGGAGCCGTAGAACTGGGTGAACGCCTGCTTGCGTTCGCTCCAACCGCACGTCAGCACCTGAGCCTTGATCTCGTCGCGGAGTTCAGCCCAGCGCGCGACCGGACCGTCGCGCCCCAATTCCGCGCACATGCGCACGCCCCGGTCGAACGCAACCCAGGCCATGACCTTGGAGTGCGTGAACTGCCGGTTTGGACCGCGGACTTCCCAGATGCCGGCGTCCGGATCCCGCCAGCATTCCTCCAGCCGCCCCAGCAGCCGTCTGATGAGTGCCCAGCCAAATTTCGAGGGTGCGATGCCGTAGACCAGCGTGTGGTAGGCGGCGTTCAGGACTTCGCCGAAGATGTCGAGCTGGAGCTGCTCCGAGGCGGCGTTGCCGACGCGCACGGGGCGGGAGTCGAGGAACCCGGGGAGCCAGTCGATCTGGCGCTCGGCCAGCCAGCGCTCGCCGGCCAGGCCGTACATGATCTGCACCTGCGCCGGGTCGCCGGCGATGGCCCGCAACAGCCACTCGCGCCACTCCTCGGCCTCGGCGCCATAACCCGCGGCGAGCATGGCCAGGAGCGTGAGACTGGCGTCGCGCAGCCAGCAGTACCGGTAATCCCAGTTGCGGACGCCGCCGATCTGCTCGGGCAAGGATGTCGTCGGGGCGGCGACGATGCCGCCGGTCGGGTCGTAGGTGAGCGCCTTCAGGACGAGCAGTGATTGCTGCACTGCCTCGGAATACTCGTTCCCATCGCCCCTGCGGGAAGCGGCCCATTCACGCCAGTACGTTTCGGTTTCGGCCAGCGCGATTTCGGCGTCGACCCGCGCGGGTGGCGGCTGGTGCGACGGATACCAGGTGAGCACGAAGGGAATGCGCTCGCCGGGCCCGATGATGAACTCCGAGACGGAGGTGAGGTTTTCGCCGTGGACCTCGACCGGCGCGCAAAAGGCGAGCGCGTCGGGGCCGGCCGTGGCCAGCCGGGCATCGCCGACGTGGCGCACCCAGGGCACGATGTGACCGTAGCCGAAGCGGATGATGAGCTCGGAGCGCATCGGCACCCGCCCGGAGACGCCCTCGACGATGCGGACGATGTCGGGCGCCTCCCCGCGCGGGGGCATGAAATCTATGACGCGCACGCTGCCTGCGGCCGTTTCGAAGGTGGTTTCGAGGATCAGGGTGCGGAAACGGTAGCGGCGTGTGACCCGATGGAACTCGGTATCCGGCGCCAGCAGCCAGCGCCCGTTGCTCGGGTCGCCCAGGAGAGCAGCGAAAAAGGCGCCGGAGTCGAAGCGGGGGAGGCAGCACCAGTCGACGGACCCGTTGCGGTTGACGAGGGCGGCAGATTGCAGATCGCCGAGGAGGGCGTAATCTTCGATGCGCCGGGTTTCGTTCATGGGGAAAGGTTACCCCTTCCAGCGCCTTTCAGGATGCTTCCCGTCTTGGGTCAGCCTGGTCCTTTAGGGCCAGGCGAGGGGACAGCGTGGGCCTTGGTGGGGAACGATGCTGGCAACCTTCGTCGCCGCCCGCCTCCGCCGGAAGCTAAAGCCATCCGGCTGTCCTGGATGGGAAGCCCGGTGAACCGGGCTGGAGGTCATGCCCCTCTGGAGAGTCAGGTGATCGTGTGCCGCGTTGCGATCTCGCGCAGTTGCCCCGACCCGGGTTGCACCGCGGCCCAGCTCGGCATTTCGAATTCGAGGTGGGCAAAGGCTGAGGTCGGCAACCGCACGTCCTCGTCGCCGCTGGAGAGGGCTTCGGCCAATTCCTCGAACCCCGGGTTGTGGCCGACCAGGATGACGCGATCGGCATCGTCGGGAAGCTCGCGTACCACACCGAGGAGGGTATCCAGACCGGCGGCGTAGATGCGGGGTTCGACGGTCAGGGGACTGGTGAATCCCGCCCCGTTGGCCACGATCTCCGCCGTCTGCATCGCGCGGCGCGCGTCCGAGGTAGCGATGGCATCGAGGATCCCAAACTGAATCCTTGATATAGGCCGCCATGCGCTCCGCATCCTGGAGGCCGCGCTCCGTCAGGTGCCGCGCGTGGTCGCCGTTGGGGGCGTCGGGCTGAGTCTTGGCGTGGCGCAGGACGAGCAGGGTTTTCATTCGCTACAGTCTCCAAACACGAGTTCGACCCACGTGTCATCGTCCTCGATCGTCACACCAAAGGCGCGCCGCGGCTCCCAAGAGCGACAATCCCGAGACGCGCCCGGTACGGAATGTGCAGCGTACACCCGGTATGGTGATCGTACCGCCGGTGCGCGCAATTTCTACAGAAGGGTATCGCGAATGTCCTGGTCCTATCGTCCGTTCGTCCGATGCGCGCACGGTATGGTGCTCCTGGTCATCCTCCTGGCCGGAATGGCGTTGTCCGCCTCAGCGCAAGAGGACTGGCCGCTGCTGTTCGTCAACGATGCGGAAACGGCCAATCCCGACCTGGTCGACGTCCCGCTGGCGGGAGCCTCCGACCTGGGATTCGCGGGGCAGACAGTGCAATTGCCGCCGGGCTACGAGATTTCGGTCGCAGCCGCGGGACTGGGCCGACCGCGCTTCATGGCCTTTGACGACGCCAGCAATCTGCTGGTGGCGGCGGCAGAAGAAGGGGCGGTGTATCGCTTCCCGTACGCCAACGGGCAGCTCGGCGAGCGGGAGGCGCTTGTCTCGGGATTGCTGCGGCCGTCGAGCGTGGCCTTCTTCACCGCGGATGACGGGTCGTATCTGTACGTCGGCGAGACGCATCAGGTGACGCGCTTCGCCTACGATCCTGCCGGTCCGGCGGGCGATCCCGAGGTCGTCATCCCCGATCTGCCGACGGAGGGGGCGCACTGGACGCGCACCGTGGCCTTCGGGCCGGACGGGATGCTCTATCTGTCGGTCGGGTCGTCGTGCAATATCTGCATCGAAGCCGTGCCGGCGCGCGCCGCCATTTCCCGCGCCAACCCCGACGGCAGCGATTTCGAACTCTTCGCCACGGGTCTGCGCAACGCCGTCGGGATCACGTTCCGGCCGGGGACCGAGGAGCTGTGGGCGACGGTCAACGAGCGAGACTTGCAGGGCAACGAGATCCCGCCCGATCTGGTCACCATCGTCCTGGAAGGCGCGAACTACGGCTGGCCGGGGTGCGTGCCGCCCGACGCGACGCCCCAGGTTCCGAACGCGGATTGCTCCGGAATCATGCCGCCGACCGTCGGCATCCAGGCGCACTCCGCGCCGCTGGGGTTGGTCTTCTGGGAGGGCGAAGGGGTTCCGGAGACGTTCAGCGGCGATCTGATCGTCGCCCAGCACGGGTCGTGGAACCGGCAGCCGCCGGCGGCGCCGAAGCTGCTGCGGATCGACTTCGAGGAGGGGGCGCCGGTGGCCGCGCGCGATTTCGCGACCGGTTGGCAGAACGAGTCCGGGGAGCGCTGGGGCCGGCCGGCCGGGGTGGTGCTGGCGCCGGACGGAAGTCTCATTGTTTCCGACGACAGCAACGGGATGATTTACCGGATCAGCGAGGTGGGGTAAGGCGCGGCGACTGCCGTGTCATGCCAAGCATCTGCGAGGAATCTCAGCTTTCTGGGACCAGACGATTCCGGTCTGCACACTCCGTCGGCATGACACAGGCGCATGGCCGCGGTCAGCCCACGCTGGCGCCGCCGGCGTGGGCCCACTCGGTTTCGACGATTCGGCGGGCGTCTTCATCGACGTCGGCCTGGTCGATTGGCTTGCCGGCGGCGGCCCAGGCGGCGGTGCCGCCCGAAATGCTGGCGACGCGGTCGAAGCCCATCTGCTTGAGGAACTGGGCGGCGCGTAGTGAGCGGAATCCACCCTGGCAGATCATGTGCAACGGCGTGTCCCGTGGCAGTTCGTCGACGCGGTCGGCGAGGTCGGCCTGGGGGATGTTGACCGCGCCCGGCACGTGGCCCCAGCCGAATTCAACCGGTTCGCGTACGTCGATCAGGAGCGCATCCGGATCGCGTAGATCGAGGTCTTCGATGCCGATTTCGTCCACCGCGAGATTGGTGGTGAGCATGGCCCAGGGGCGGTCGGCCAGACCGCGGTTGGTCGCTTCGATGGCGGTGATGTTGAGGGGGCGGGCCGGGACGGCGTCGCTCAGGTGGTCGACGAAGGGATCCCGCTCGAGGCGGGCCAGCGGGTTGAAGAGACGCTCGAAGCCGATGGTGGTGCTGGGACGGCCGCACATGCCCTTGCCGCACGGTCCCTCGAAATGGCCGGGGAAGACTGCGACCCAATCGGGCAGGCGCAGCAGGCGGGTGAGGCTTTCGTACTGGGCGGCGGCGTCCCCGCCGCCGAAATCGGGGCGCCCAACGTCGCCGACGAGGAGGGAGTCGCCGGTCAGCACCATCGAGGGTTCGGGGCTGCGCTCCGGATTGATGACCAGGATGGAGATCAGCTCTGGGCGGTGGCCGGGGGTGTGTAGCACGCGCAGCCGGAGCTGGCCCAGCGGCAGTTCCTCACCGTCGTAGAGCGGGCGGAACGGGTAGGAGACGTTGGCGTCGTGGTAGAGGCACAGTTCCGCGCCGTGCTCGTCAGCGAGGCGGCGCGCCCCGGAGATGTGGTCGGCGTGGATATGGGTGTCGATGACGTATTTCAGCCGAAAGCCGCGCAGGGCGAGGAGGGCGTCGTACTCCTCGATGGCCACCGACGGGTCGACGATGGCGGCCTCGTTGCTCTGCCGCGAGGCGACCAGGTACGAGGCGCATCCGCAGCGCTCATCGAGGAATTGCTTGAAGTACATGGTTGTGTCCTTCTTGGGCTATGAGCTATGAGACGTCAAGACGGGAAACCTATGGCAGGCAACAGCCAGAAAGCCCATAGCCCACGGCCTCACAATCCGTGCTGGTGACGGGCCACGAACAAGGGCATGGGTCGCGTCCTTTCTGCACAGTCGGTGATCGTTCCTATGCTACACCCATCGCCTCGAAGCCCGGGACACCGTAGGCTCACCATGCCGGCGTCGCCCCGCGCGGGATGAGCGCCAAACTTGACCGGAAGAAGGTGCAACGGGATGTCTGACGCGAACGCCGAATTCAACGCCGACGTCGCCAGGATCTGGGCGCTCAACCGGGACGGTCGGGCGGAGGAGGCGCTGGCCATCGCGCGATGCGCTGGTCGAGCGCTACCCCGACAATCCCCGCGCTCATTTCGAGTACGCCGGGGCGCTCGATTTTCAGGGCCGGGAAGCCGAGGCCGTGGCGCCCTACCGCCGGGCGCAGGAGCTGGGACTCTCCGGCGACGCTCTCCCCCGTTTCTACGTCCAACTCGGCAGCACCCTGCGCAACCTCGGCAAGTCGTGGGACGCCGCCCATCTCCTGGAGGAGGGGCGCGAACAATTCCCCGACTACGCACCCATCCGCGCCTTTCACGCCCTTGCCCTGGTCAGCGCCGATTGCGGCGAGGAAGCCGTCATCGAGTTGCTCGATCTGATCCTGGCAAACAGCGCCGCCATCGACCTGGACGGCTACGAGCGAGCACTGCGCGAGTACACCGAGGCTGTGCGCAAGCAGACGCGGTGACGAGCCATGGGCTATGGGCTATGAGCTATCACGCTTTTGGTGTGCCGTGCGCGTTGCCGGAGGCTCCCCATCCTCAACTGATAGCTCATAGCTCATAGCTCAAAACTCATAGCTCATAGCTGACAGCCCGTTACGCCCGCGCCTTCGGGTCGAGGACGTCGCGCAGGCCGTCGCCGACGAGGTTGAAGGCGAAGACGGTCGCCAGCAGCGCCAGGCCGGGAGCGAGCGAGTACCAGGGCACCTGGGCGAGGTGGACGGTGCCTTCGCGGATCATCTGGCCCCAGGTGGGTGTCGGCGGCGCCACGCCGAGACCGATGAAGCTGAGACTGGCTTCGAGGCGGATGGCGGAGGCGGTCCAGAGACTGGCGTAGACGAGGAGATCCCCGCCGACGTTGGGGAGGATGTGGACGCGCAGGAGTCGCCCGTCCTTGACGCCGATGGAGCGCGCGGCCTCGACGAACTCCTTGCCCTTGATGGCCAGGGTCGGGCCGTAGGCGATGCGGGCGAAGCGCGGGGCGATGGTCAGCCCGATGGCGAGGATCATCTTCTCACAACCCGGGGCCGAGCACGGCCAGCACCAGCAGCCCGGTGATCAGATCGGGGAAGGCGAGCATGACGTCGGTCAGGCGCATCAGCGCGCTCTCGACCTTGCCCCCGAAGTAGCCGGCGATGACTCCGATGGCGGTACCCAGCGCGCCGCCGATGAGGACCGAGAAGAACCCGACCATGAGGGCGATGCGGGCGCCGTAGATGACCCGGGAGAGGATGTCGCGGCCCTTGTCGTCGGTCCCCAGGAGGTACTCGGCGCTGGGCGGGGCGAGGCGGTCGCTGACGCTCTGGTCGAGGGGGTCGTGGGGGCGATCAGCGGCGCGGCGACGGCGATGAGGACGATGGCCAGGATCATCACCACGCCGAGGACGGCGGTGCGATTGCTGGTGAACGCGCGCAGCGCGCGCTCGCGCTGGGAGATGAGCGCGGGGCGCCTCGGGCGCGCCGAGGGTCGGCTGTCCCCGGCAGACTGGCGTCGGCGACCGCGTTGGCCATCAGCCGTACCTCACCCGCGGATCGACGTAGGTGTAGACGATGTCGGTGATGAGATTGATGACGACGATGATCAAGGCGTAGACGACCATGATCGATTGCAGGGTGGTGTAGTCCTTCTGCTTGGTGGCCCCCACCATCAGCTTGCCCAGCCCCGGCCGCGCGAAGACCTCTTCCACGAGCACCGAGCTGCCGATGAGACTGATGGCGAAGATGCCGACCAGGGAGACGATGGGGATGAGCGCGGCGCGCAGGGCGTGGCGGACGAGGACGATCTTCTCCTGCAACCCCTTGGCGCGGGCGGTGCGGATGTAGTCATCGCTGAGAATCGTCAGCACCACGGAGCGAGTCATGCGGGCGATGTAGGCGGTTTCGATCAGACCCAGCGTGAGCGCCGGGAGGACCAGGTAGTGCAGGTTCTGCGCCGGTTCCGAGAAGGGGGCCGAGCCGACCGAGGGGAAGAGCCGGACCTGCACGGCGAAGAAGTAGATCAGGATGATGCCGAGGTAGAACGCGGGAAAGGAGAGCCCGACCAGAGAGACGACGCGCCCGACGTAATCGGTCATGGTGTTGCGGCGCATGGCGGTGAGCACCCCGGTGGGGATGCCGAGGACGAGTCCGATGAGGGTGGCGGCGATCGCCAGCTCGAGCGTGTAGGGCAGCACGAAGGCGATCTGGTCGATGACCGGGGTTTCCGGTGATGAGGGAGCGGCCGAGGTCGCCGCGGGCCAGATCGCCGAGGAAGATGAGGTATTGGCGCCAGAGGGGTTCGTTGAGACCCATGCGCTCGCGCAGCGCCTCCACCGCCTCGGCGGAGGCGTAGTCGCCCAGTGCCGCGGTGGCGGGATCGCCCGGGGCGACGCGGACGATGATGAAGATGATGGTGAAGACCGCGAGCAGCGTGGGGATTGCCAGTAGCAGCCGCCGCCCGATGTGGCGGACCATCGAATTGAACCCTCACCCCAACCCCTCTCCCCGGAAGCGCCCTCACCCAAGCCCCTTCTCCCTGCGCGCGGGGAGAGGGGCTGGGGTTGAGGGCCGTCCGCCGGGAATGAGGTCGTTACTCCTGCGCCAGCGTCGTCAGCTCCGTGATCTGCGGATAGAGCGCCACGCTGGAGATCAACTCGTGGCCGTAGTCGAGCTCGGGGACGCGGGCGTAGACCAGGTTCTGCATGTAGATGGGGTAGGCGGCGATGTCTTGCAGAATCTGGGTGTTGGCCTGCTTCCAGAGCTCCGCCTGGGCGGCCGGGTCGGTTTCGGCGCGGGCCTGCTCGATGAGGTCGTCGATCGCGGCGTAGTGGGAGAAGTTGGTGATCGGAGACTTCGCCCTCGACGATGATGGAGTTGGAGTGGAAGAACTGGGAGAGGTAGACGTTGGCGTTGGGGCGGAAGGCGACGTAGATGACGATCGGGTTGACGCCCTCGCGAATCTGGGCGTGCATGGTGGCGTGGTCGACGACGGTCAGGTTGATGGTGATGCCGATCTCGGCCAACTCCGCCTGCAGCACCTCGTAGTTGGCGCTGTAGTCGGTCATCTCGGAGGTGATCAGGTCGATGCTGAAGCCGTCCGGGTAGCCGGCCTCGGCCAGCAGCTCGCGCGCCCGCTCGATATCCTGCTCGTAGAGGACGCCGGCTGCTTCGGCCTCTTCCATGGTCAGCCCGCCGGGCATGAGCTGGGCCGGGACGACGGAGTAGATGTTCTCCGAGACCGGTGCGCCGCGCAGGGCGGCGTGCTCGTCGCGGTTGATGGCCAGGGCGATGGCCTCGCGCACCAGCGGGTCGTCGAGCGGTTCCTGGGTGACGTTGAGGTTGACCCAGACCGCCTCGGCGACGCCGAAGACATCGGCGGTGAGGTTGCCTTCGCTGTTGATGCGGTCGACCCACTGCGCCTCGTTGACGCCGGCGGCCAGGTCGAGCTCGCCGCCTTGCAGACCGAGCTCGCGGCTGGAGGGATCGGCGATGTAGCGGACCTCGACGCCGCCGAGTAGCGGCGCGCCGCGGAAGTAGTCGTCGTTGGCGGCGAGGACGACGCTGTTCTGCGGGGTGTAGCTCTCGAACATGAACGGGCCGGTGCCGACCGGGTTGGTGCGGAAGGCCTCGTCGCCCATGGCCTCGACGGCCTGGCTGCAGACGATGAAGCCGCCGGAGTAGTTGGCGACCTTGGGCAGGAAGAGTGTCTCCGAGAGCGGAGAATCCATGGTGATGGCGACGGTGTAGTCGTCGACCGCCTCCACGGTCATGCCCGCGTAGTCGCCGGCGTAGGCCGAGCGATCGGGATCGGCCGACTTCTGCAGGGAGTAGACGACGTCGTCGGCGGTCAGCTCGTAGGCCTCGCTGTCGGCGGTGGGATGGCACATCACCCCTTCGCGCAGGGTGAAGGTCCAGACCTGCTTGCCGTCGACGATCTCCGGGGTGGGGATCTCGGTGGCCAGGTCGGCTTCGATCTCGGCGCTGTTGCCGGGGACGAAGCGGACCAGCCCATTGAAAATCATGTCGGCGACGGTGCGGTCCTGCGTGCCGGAGGCGAAGTGGGGATCGAGCGAGGCCAGATCGGCGGCGTTGACGGCGAAGCGGAGGACTGGGCGGTCGCCCTTCCTGGGCGCGTGGCGCCACCGACGAACCCGGTCATCATCCCGGAGACGAGCATGACCGCCGCGAGCACGGCCACAACATATCGTCGTCGAGTCATCAGTTCCGACCTCCTTGTCTGCTCCGCCGTCGTGGCGCGAGCCGTTGCGGGGCTGCGGCGCCCTCGTCATCGTGGGCGCTGCAAGACGGATGCCAGTGGCGACATGACGCGCACGATCCACCGGGTAGGGGACCATGGTAGACCGAACGCGGCAAACTGAAAAGCGACGCGTGAATCCGTGGTGAAGGGAATCATCGTGGGAACAGACGAAACGAACTCGGGCATGGCGGCGCCACCCATCGCTGGCAGGGAGCACGCTGTTGCCTCGCCGCTGGCATTGCCGATTGGGCTGGCCGTCATGGCCGTGACGCTCTTGCTGGTCGTGCTGGCCGCGCAACCGCCGGCGCCCCGGCCGGCATCGGCGCCGGCGAGCGAGTTCTCGGCGGCGCGGGCGATGGTGACGCTGGAACGGCTGCTGGGCGATGGCGCGGCGCACCCGATCGGGTCGCAGGCCAATGCTCAGATCGCGGCGCGAATAGGCGACGAACTGGCGGCGATGGGACTACGCCGTCGAGACGCAGTCGACGTTCGCGTGTCGCGCGGCGTGGGCCGTCTGCGGCTCGGTGACGAACATCGTGAGCCGGTTGCCGGGGACGGCAGACGGGCCGGCGGTGCTGCTGACAGCGCACTACGACTCGGTTCCGGCGGGGCCGGGGGCCGGCGATGACATGGCCGGCGTGGCGGTCATCCTGGAGGTCGCCCGCATCCTGGGCGAGGAAGCTCCTCCCCGAAACCCGATCATTCTTCTGTTCAGCGATGGGGAGGAGCTGGGGCTGCTGGGGGCCGAGGCGTTTCGTCGACGAGCATCCCTGGGCCGCCGAGGTCGGCGTGGTCGTCAATCTGGAAGCGAACGGCACGCACGGCCAGAGCGTGCTCTTCGAGATCGCGGGCGACAGCGCTTGGCTCATCGACACCTTCTCCGCCGCCGCCCCAAGACCGGTCGCCAGCTCGGTGTTCGACGCGATCTACGAGCAGTTGCCGTTCAACACCGACCTGAGCGTGTACGAGGAAGCAGGACTGCCCGGGCTGAACTTCGCCTTCATCGAGGAGCATCCGCAGTACCACACGCCACTAGACAACACCGCCAACCTCTCCCCGGGCAGCGTGCAGCACCACGGCGACAACGCGCTGGCGGCAGCGCGGGCATTCTCCGCGGCCGATCTTGCGGACCCGCCGGCTGGGCGTGCCGTGTTCCAGGATGTCGGCCCGGGGTTGGTGCTGCGCTGGCCGGAGGGATGGACCCTCTGGCTGGCGCTCGCAATCCTGGTCGCCTGGCTCGGTATCGCCGCGGCGGCCGTGCGGCGTGGCGATCTGGCCGTGCGGCCGTTGCTATGGGGGCTGCTCGTGTTTCCGGCCGGAGTGCTGGTCTCGGCGCTGCTGGGGTTCGCGGTCGGGAGCGGGGTGCAGGCGGTCACCGGGGCGGCATCGCCGTGGTACGCCTGGCCGCAGCCGATACGCGTGGCGATCGGGAACGGGGCGATCCTGGCAACGGCCGTCCTGGCGAGCGCCGCGGTCAGGCGGGCCGGGTTCCATGGGCTGTTCGTGGGCGCCTGGCTGTGGTGGGCGGCGCTCGCCGCGATCGTCGCCGGGGTGATCCCGGGCGTCAGCCCGTTGCTATTGATCCCCGCCGCGGTTGCGGGGGTGGCGGCGGGGGTGGTTGCTGTGACGCCGTGGCGAACGTCGCCGCGCGCGTGGCAAATCGCGGCGCTGGTGGGACTGGCGGGCGCGGGGTGGTTCTGGCTGGGGTTCACGCGGGGTTCCGATTATTCGGCGCTCAGTCCGGACCTCGGGCCGACGGTCGGCGCCGCCGTGGGGTTGACGGCCAGCGCCCTGGCCCCGCTGGTTGCGCCGGGGGCGGTTTATGGCCGTTTGTGGCGACCGGCATTGGCTGGGGCCGCGCTGCTGGTCGTGGCCGCCATCGTCGTGGCGCTGCGCGTGCCGATCGCGTCGGAGTCAAGACCGCTGCGGGTCAACCTGATGCACGTGCAGGACCGTCAAACCGGGGAAGCCGTCTGGATGATCGAAGATCAGTCGGGGTCGGGTCAGGGACAAGCAAGCGGTCTTGGCGCGATCCTGCGTGCGGGTGAGTTCGCGGCGGAGCCGGTGGCGATCCTGCCGTGGTCAACCCAGGCGTACCCGGTTGCACCGGCGAACCCGGTTGCGGATCGGGCCCCGTTGGTCGAGTTGCTCCGGGACGAGCGGATGGGAGAGACGCGCGTCGTCGAACTGGAGCTGCAATCCTCGGCGCCTGACAACCGGGTGTCGCTCTATGTTCCGGTCGAGGCCGGGTTGCGCCGGGTGGACCTCGTGGGGATGGGGAGCGGGGTGGAGGGACTTCCGGTCGAGGATGGCTACGGACGATTCCATTGCGTGGGGGCGGATTGCAACGGTCTGGAGCTCGAGTTGCACATGGAAAATGGCGGGGCATTGACGTTGTACGCGGCGGAGAGGATGTCGGGCGTCCCGGCGGGCGGGTCCGCGCTCATTGAAGCGCGGCCCGCGACGGCCGCGCCGAGCGGGGGTGGGGACGAGTCGATTGTCGTCGATCGGGTGGAGCTGGAGGGCTGAGAACTGGGGAGTACCGCGTTTCCGGCGCTTGCCCTCACCCCAACCCGCCGCCCAGCGGGTACCCGGCCCGTGGGACACGGGAGCGGGGGAGCAAGTCGTGCGCCCTGGGCGCGCTCCGTTCCTCCTTCTCCCCTTCCCGAGGGGAGAAGGGTTGGGGATGAGGGGTATCAGCCGTGAAGCGTGGCCGCCGCGAGGGTGGTGATCTGGCCAAAACGGTCGCCTCGGAACGGAGCAATGGGATAGGACGTCGAACCAGTCTGGACGAGGTCGCGGACGATCTCGCCGGTGACGGGGCCGAGGCAGAACCCGTGGCCGGAGAAGCCGGCGGCCACGACCAACCCCTCGATCTCCGGAACGCGCTCGATGACGGGGAGGGCGTCCGGGGTCATGTCGAGCAGACCGCCCCAGACGCGGGCGAGGGGCGCGTTGGCGAGGGCGGGAAGCACTTCCACGGCGCGAGCCAGAGTGGTGGCGACGCGGCCGGCCGGGGGCATGACAAGGTCGTTTTCGTGGGTGATGGCGTCGAGGTCGTGGGGCCAGGGGGAGCCGCCGCCGGTGAAGCGGACGCGGCCACCAGCCTCCTGGCGCAGGGCGAGATCGGCGCTTGCCACGCCGAGCACCTGGGCGATCAGCGGGGGCAGGGGGACGGTCTGCACCACCGAGACGTGCCCGATGGCGATAGGGAGATCGACGCCGAGGTGGGCGCAAAGCCGGGGCGCATAGACGCCGGCGGCGACCACGACGGCATCGGCGGCGATGCGTCCTGCATCGGTGCGGACACCATGGACGCGGCCTCCGGCGGCATCGATGGCGGTGACAGCGGTTTCGGTGCGGATATCGGCCCCGTGGCGTTGCGCCGCGGCGGCAAACGCCTGGACGGCGGCGACCGGGTTGGCATGGCCGTCTGTCGCGCAGTAGGACGCGGCGAGGACCGTCTCCGCCAGGGCAGGGGCGACCTCGCGCACGGCGGCGTTGTCCGGCAGGAAGGCCAGATCCAGCCCCAGGGATTGCTGCTTGGCGACGATGGCCGCGATGACCGGAACTTCTTCCCGCGTGCGGGCCAAACGCACGTTGCCCTCGCGGCGATACTCGACGTCGGCGTCCAGTTCGTCGGAAAGGGTGGCCCAGCGGGCGACGGCCGCTTGCGCCAGGGGCAGTTCGGCCGGGTGGCGACCGGACTGGCGAACCCCGGCGAGGGTCCAGCCGGAGGCCATGCTCGCCAGCGAGCCTTTTTCGACGAGGGTGACGGCGGCTCCGGCGCAGGCCAGTTCGTAGGCAGCGGCCGCTCCGCTGATGCCGCCGCCGATGACGACGACGTCGGCTCGGCTTCGATTCACGATTCCCCACTCCTCCGTGTGTTTCCCGGCCGCGCAATGCGCCCATAACGTGTGATGCTGAGCCCGCAGGGCAAAGAATCTCGGGCCTGGCGGAACGACTGCACCCATGAGCCGAGATGCTTCGATTCGCTCAGCATGACACGAATCCTTCACGCTGGCGCAGGCCGACCTGGGGCGAGGTGCAGTCTGCCGGTTCGATTTCATTGAAGGTCGCTTTAGCGGAGTTTGACAAGCTTCGCCCCTGGTCTATGATGCCGAACAGACACGGAGAATCGAGAGGAGGCTCGACGATGACCCGACTCGCAGCCAGGCAGACCCCGCTGACGCGGCGCGAGATCGATGCCGCCGATCAGGGCATGGGAGCAGGGGCGGCTCGACCGGCGCTCGCTGCTGCGGCGGGCGGCGCTGCTGGGGATGAGCGCCCCGGCACTGGCGATGCTCATGGGGCGGGTTTCCACCCCACAGGCAGCGTCTGCCGCGCTGCGCGCCGTGCAAGACGATCCCGCGGCCGGGGTGCGGGGCGGCACGCATGCGGGTGGCCACCATCGGCGAGGCGCCGCACCTGGACGAACACCAGTCGACCGCCGACATCATCGCCACCCTTGGCTACTGCGCCTACGAAGGGTTGTTCACCTACGACACCGACTACCAGGCGATTCCCGAGCTGGTGGCCGAGCATACCGTCAGCGAGGACGGGCTGACGCACACCATGGCGCTGCGCCAGGGCGTGATGTTCCACAATGGCGAGCCGATGACCGCGGCCGACGTCATCGCCTCGGTGGAGCGCTGGGGGCGGATCAGCGGGGTCGGGCAGCGGCTGATGGAGAAGACCAGCGAGCTGGCCCAGATCGACGACAATACCATCGAGTTCCGGTTGAGCGAGCCGTACGGCACCATCCTCATCGCGCTGGCGCACAACACCCAGGCCTGCGTGATCTACCCCAAGTCGATCCTCGACGCGGCCGGCGACGACCCGATGACCAACGTCGATCAGTACATCGGCACCGGGCCGTACCAGCTGGTGGAGTGGCAGCGCGACGCGGCGATGCGCTTCGAGCGCTTCGACGAGTACCAGTCCTCCTCCGAGGAGCCGATGGGCTACGGCGGCAAGAAGTACGCCTACGCGGACACGATCGAGTTCATCCCCGTGCCGGATGAGGCGGCGCGCGTAGCCGGCCTGCAGGCCGGCGATTACGATCTGGGGCTCGACATCGGGAACGACCAGTATGCGGTGTTGCAGGATTTCCCCGGCGTGATCGCCGAAATTCTGGCCCCCGACGAACTGGGACGTCTTTTTCCTCAACTGGCAGTCGCCGATGATGGAGAACCTGGCGATGCGGCAGGCGGTGCAGGCGGCCTTCGACCACCTGCCGATGCTGCAATCGGGGCGCGGCGGCGACGAGTTCATCCGCCTCGACCCGGGGCTGATGATGCAGCAGACGCCGTGGTGGTCGGAAGCCGGAGGCGAGTTCTACAACGTCAACGACCCCGAGCTGGCGCGGGCCAAGCTGGAGGAGGCCGGGTACGACGGCACACCGCTGCGCTTCATGACGACCCAGGAATACTCCTATATGTACGGCGAGGCGATCGTGGCCCAGCAGCAACTGGAGGCGGTCGGCATCACCGTCGATATGCAGGTGATCGACTGGGCGACGGTGCTGGAGCGGCGGGCCATCCCCGAGGAGTGGGACATGTTCGGCACCGGGCATGGCTTCGTGCCCGATCCGAGCCAGATCTCCTACGTGGGGCAGATGAACCAGTACCCCGGCTGGTGGAGCAGCGAGAGCAGTCTGGAGCTGGCGGCGCAACTCCTGGCGGAGCCCGATTTCGACACGCGAATGCCGATCTTCGAGGAGATCCAGACGGCGCACTACACCGAGATCCCGGCGATCAAGATCGGCGACTCGAGCGAAGTCTCCTTCCGCTCGGAGCGGGTCGGCGGCTGGGACGGACAGTTCGAGCGCGGGGAGAAGTTCTGGAATATGTGGCTGAACGAGGGGTGACAGGGTGTCAGGGTGTCAGGGTGTCGGGGTTGTGGGGGATGGGTTCGCGGACCGGACGACTTCGCCCACATCCTACAGCCTACCATCATCTGACAGCCTGTCGCCCTGACACTCTGACACCCAGACCGTGACCGCCTACATCCTCCGCCGCCTGGTGCTGCTCATCCCGGTGATGATCGTCGTCGGGGTGGTGGTCTTTGCCCTGGTGCACTTGACGCCGGGGGATCCGGCGGCGGTGATCCTGGGGGATCAGGCGACGCCGGAGGATATTGCCCGGCTGCGGGAGCAGCTCGGGCTGAACGATCCGTTGCCGGTGCAGTTCGTGCGCTGGTTCGCGGATATGCTGCGGCTCGATTTCGGGGAGTCGATTTTCCTCGGCGAATCGGTCACGCAGTCGCTGCTGAACCGTGCCCAACCGACGGTGCTGCTCACGATCTACGCGCTCGTTATCCAGATCACGATCGGCATCCCGGCCGGGGTGCTGGCGGCGGTGCGCCACAACTCGCCGCTGGATCGGGCGTTCACGGTGCTGGCCATCTCCGGGTCGGCGATCCCGACGTTTTTCCTGGGGATCATGCTGATTCTCATTTTCGCCGTGCGTCTGCGCTGGTTCCCCTCGGGGGGGTACGTGCCGCCAAGCGAGGGCGTGGCGGCGCACCTGCAAAGCATGGCGCTGCCGGCGTTCGCCCTGGGGTTTTCGGCGGCGGGGTTGCTGGCGCGGATGGTGCGCTCCTCGATGCTGGACGTGCTGCGGGAGGACTACGTGCGCGTCGCCTGGGCCAAGGGGTTGCCGGAGCGGTTGGTCATCGTGCGGCACGCGTTGCGGAACGCGCTTATTCCGGCCTTGACGATCATCGGCATCTCGGTGGGGGCGCTGCTGGGCGGAGCGGTGGTGACGGAGACGGTGTTCACCATCCCGGGGATGGGGCGGCTGGTGGTGCAGAGTATCGCGCGGCGGGACTACCCGGTGATCCAGGGGGCCGTCGTGGTGATCGCGCTGACGTACGTGCTGGTGAATCTGGTGGTAGACGTGCTGTATGTGTATATCGATCCGCGGGTGCGGTTGAGTGAGTGACCGACCCTCACCCCAACCGCCGCCACACCCAGAGGGTACCCGGCACCCGGCCCTGTGCGCAGGGCGAGGGGCTCACGCCTCGCTTGGGACGCGCTCCCTTCTCCCCGCGCACGGGGAGAAGGGCTGGGGATGAGGGGCGTTCGGGACGGGTGTCTTCCTGATGGCGAGCGCAACGAGCGCCGGAGTGAGTGCGGAAACCGCGACGCTGTCCCGGGCGCCGGAGCGATCGCGCTGGGCAAGTGGGGTGCGGACCCTGTTCGGCAACCCGGCGACAGTGATCGCCGCGGTGTTTCTGCTGCTGGTGGTCCTGGCGGCGCTGTTCGCGCCGCTGCTGACGCCGCACGACCCGACGTTCCTCGATCCGGGAGTGCGGTTGCAGGGGCCGTCCGGCGAGCACCCGATGGGGACGGACGACCGGGGGCGGGACATCTTCAGCCGGGTCATTTATGGGGGGCGCGTCTCCCTGATGATCGGGGTGAGCGTCACCCTGGCGGCGGCGGCGATCGGGGCGGCTCTGGGGTTGCTCTCCGGGTATTTCCCGCGGCTGGATACGCCGGTCATGCGCACACTGGACGGGTTGATGGCCTTTCCCAGCATCCTGCTGGCGATCGCGATCATGGCCAGTCTGGGACCCTCGGCGACGAACGTGTTTCTGGCGCTGACCGTCGTCTACACCCCGACGATCGCCCGGCTGGTGCGCAGCACGACGCTGGTGATGCGCCAGCAGCCGTTCGTGGAATCGGCGCGCTCGATCGGGATGACGGACGCGGGGATCCTGCTGCGCTACGTCTTTCCAAATGGGCTGTCCCCCCTGATCGTGCAGTGCACCTTCGTGGTGGCGTTCGCCATCATCTCGGAGGCGTCGTTGTCCTTCCTCGGGGCGGGGGTAGACCCCGAGACGCCGACGTGGGGGAACATGCTGCGCGACGGGCAGCGGGTGTTGCAGAGCGCGTGGTGGCTGGCGCTCTTCCCGGGGATCGCGCTGGTGCTGACGGT
This sequence comes from uncultured Chloroflexia bacterium, assembly GCA_963762985.1. Lineage (GTDB taxonomy): Bacteria > Chloroflexota > Chloroflexia > Thermomicrobiales > UBA6265 > JACCXM01. The sequence continues at coordinate 535,078 of CAVXMK010000008.1, read as the reverse complement.
GCTGACGCTGAATCTGCTGGGGGATGCGTTGCGGGATGCGCTGGATCCGCGCGGGCGGGGGCGATAGAGCTATGGGCTGTGGGCTGTGGGCTATCAGCTATGAGGTTTCGGCTCTTGCCGGTGGTTTTTTGGGCGCAGTGCGGCCCTGTTGGGATGGGACGGGGATGGGGTGAGGATGCCCTGGAGGGGCGCTCACCCCATCCGCAAGCCCGATCAGGTGGGACGGGTGACCGTAGGCTCCCCCGCGCTCCCCCCGTCGCCCAACGCCCTGGGTCGGTTGCCGGGAATACCGGCCGGGAAGACGTGATTCGGGATGGCGCAACGCGGGGGACGGCGGCACGATTCCGGCGCCGTCCGGCTGGGGCCGATCGAGACAGGGTCCTTTTGGTGTCGGCGGAGCACGGGGCAACGGTGGGGGTGTGGGTGATGAAGGTGATCAATCGCTCATCACCGGCAGCCCCCGGGATCGGGCTCCCGGGCTGGGGCGTCAGCCCGGGGCGAGGGGTGGCAGGGGCGGTGGGGCCGACGGGGCCACGGCCGCTTGTCCCCCCTCTACCTATAAAGACGGATTTGGGGGGCCAAAATAGGACACCTTTCGAAATATTGGACGTACGTACGCGGAGAAGCCCTCACCCCCTGTCCCTCTCCCGTCGAGCCGGGAGAGGGGGTGTAGGTCCCCCGCCTGTGGCGGGCTTCCGGGATCGGTTGCGGGGTGGGGACGGTGGGCGATCGGCGCAGGCGGCGGTCGGTGGCACCCCGCGGCGGAGGCGGCGCTTGCGCCTGGAGGGTTGTGAAGGATGCTTGTGGTCGACGCGCATCTCGACCTGGCGATGAACGCGCTCATGTGGAACCGCGACCTGGCGCTCTCCGCGCACGAGACGCGGCGCATCGAGCGCGACGAAGGCTTCACCGAAAAGGGACGGTGCGCGGGGTCGGTGGGGTTCCCCGATCTGCGCGCAGGCGAGGTCGGGCTGGTCTTCGCCACGGTGATCGCGCGCAAAAACCACGGGCAGAACAGCGGGATCGATTTCCGCACCCACGAGATCGCCTTCGCCCAGGCGCATGCGCAGCTCGCCTATTACCAGGAGCTGGAGCGGCAGGGGATCATCCGCATCATCCGCACGCGAGACGATCTAGTCTCGTGGCGGGCGGCATGGGACGCGGACCCGGCGACGGCCCCGTTCGGCTTCGTCCTGCTGATGGAGGGTGCCGACCCGATCGTCACCCCGGAGCAGGCGGGGTTGTGGTGGGAGGACGGGCTGCGGATGGTCGGCCTGGCCCACTACGGCCCGAGCGCCTACGCCTTTGGCACCGGGAGTGCGGGACCGCTGACGGCCAAGGGGCGGGCGCTCTTGAAGGAAATGGACGCGCTGGGGATGATGCTCGACGTCTCCCACCTGACCGACCAGAGTTTCCACGAGGCCCTCGACCTGTTCCAGGGCCCGGTGCTGGCCAGCCACTCCAATTGCCGCGCCCTGGTCCCCGGCGACCGCCAGCTCGACGACGCCATGATCCGGCGCCTGATCGAGCGCGACGGGGTGATCGGGGCGGTGATGGACGCCTGGATGCTGCAACCGGGGTGGGTGCGGGGGGAGACGACGAACGAGGGGTTGACGTTGGAGGCGGTGGCGGACCAGATCGACCACGTCTGCCAGATCGCGGGGAACAGCCGGCACGCGGCGATCGGGACGGATCTCGATGGGGGGTACGGGATTGAGCAGACGCCGCGGGATCTGGATACGATTGCGGACGTGCAGCGGGTTGGGGAGATCTTGAGGAAGCGGGGGTATGGGGAGGAGGATGAGGCGGGGGTGATGCATCGGAATTGGGTGAGGGTGTTGGAGCAACGGTTGCAGTGAGGCAGGGTGGAGTCTCGAACCCCGCCTCTACCAACTCCACCGAAGCGGCAAAGGCACCGTCCCCGAAGGATACGACGACGTTTACCTCTGCGACCTCTTAGGGATCACCCAGACTGAACTGATGGCGCAGCCCGCTGAATGGGTGGAGAAGATGCGCCTCTGGAAGCAGGCAGAGGGGAGGGCAGCGGAGGCTAACGCGAAGGAGCAGGAGCGGAGAGCCAGGCATCGGTGATACCTAATCGTCGATTCGTTTGAGTGTTCCGCACTTAGTGCATTTCCTCGTTCCCACGGCTGCTGATGCGCTGTAATAGGGTTCGAAATCGTGCTCACCTCCCATTGGACAACGCATCGCTGCCTGCTGTCGAGAGGAAAGACCACGAGAGCAGTCGTCGCAGAGGTAATAGTTCCTACCCTCCAGAGGGCGGTCGCGGATCGCCGTACTGCCGCAACCACGGCAGCTCCAAGTGTAAGACAACGTCGTCCTCCTGCGTCGATAGTACGAATCCGCCGTAGTCTATCGACGCTCCGAATGTTTGTCAAAACCCGGATCTTTGTATAAGAAACCGCTCTCCCCTCCATAAGATCAATCAGCAGGAATATGGATGACCGCGTACTCGAAATCGTCCTCAGAGCAAGAGACGAAGCCTCAAAGACCCTCAAAGCCGCCGGCCGGGAGGTTGACTCGTTCGGCAAACGCACCAAAGACGTCCTCGAGAAATCGGTCATTCCCCTCGATGCCGGGTTCGCCGCTACCACCGGATTTCTGGTCTCCTCGGTACAGGCCTTCAACGAGAGCGAAGAAGCGGCTGCCCAGCTCAACGCCGTCCTGAAGTCGACCAAGGGCGTCGACCTGATCGGTGGCGCGGAGGGCGAAGTCGCGGGCGGTGGCGGGGGTGTGCGGGCGGTCTGGCGCGGGACAGGCGCCGGAACGGGCGCAGCCGCGGGCGCGGCGACCGGGACCGCTGGCGCCGCATGGACACCGGCAGGACGCGCGGCGGGAGGACCTTGGCCTGCTGGTCGCCCGTCCGCGGTGTTCGTGCCCGTGGGCGAGTCCCGGGACGCTGAGGTCGCATGGCGGTCGCGGCTCGACCACGTGGCCACGGCCCGATGTCGCGTTTAGGGTGTCTGCACCACGCAGACATTGTCCGGCGAGCAGAAGAAGCCGGCGCAGCAAGCGTCATCGCCGAGGCCGATGCATTCCACGCCGGCGGTGCCGCAGCAGACCGGGGTCTCGCTGCCTTCGCTCGACCGGGCGCAAGACAGGCCCGTGGTGGCGCCGCAGCACTCTTCGGCCGCCGCGCACGCTTCGCCGATCGCCTTCGGCGTGCACGCCTCGCACTCTTCGAGGCGCTGCTTCACCTTGCGCAGCTTCTTCTTGCACTGGTCCTTGCTCGCGCCGCGTTCGGTGGCGGCCAGCACGCCCGTCGCGGCCACCGTGGCCCCGCCGAGCGCCGTCCGGAGTGCGCTGCGCCGCGAGCGCTGTCCCACGACTCGAGCCAGCCGATCGTATGCGAATGCTTTCATACCGTGCCTCCTGACCAGGCGGTCGCCCCCGCGCGGTGCGGGTTCCCTCATCGTAGCAAGGGCGGTCGGTTCTGGAAATCGCCTCCAGGCGGACCCGCACATCCGTGGCATCTCATGCGCGGATCGGCGGACGCGGGATGGAGCCGGACCGACGCGATCCTCGGGCCAGGTCTGCCTCGATCACCGCGGCGAGCTGGGCTCCCACGGTTGGCGCTACCGTCGCCCCGAATTATCCCCAAGCAGCAACGGGCCGCGCTGGGGACGTCAACACACCCTCTCCCATCGCAATGGGGCTAAGAGCGCCTTTCAAAACCTCGAACCGGTTGACTCACGTGGTGGTGCCCAACCAACGTCTCTGCACAATGGCGGAGAATCCGCCGGTTGTTCACGCTTCGCTCGATAGCCGAAGTTGGGTTTTGAAAGGCGCTCTTAGGGTGAAAGGGGATTGACGAGTGGTTCGGGCGCAGGTCGTCCGCCCCGTTCTCCAATCACCCTAACACCCCATTACCCGAGTCCCTTACGTTGCGCACACCTCCCGCACCCGGTCGAGCGGGAGGGCGTACATGGTGCGGCCGTCGATGCCGGTGGTGGTGGTGGCCATGCAGAGGGCGTTGAGAATCGCTTCTTCGGTGGCTTCGGCACAGGCCTCGAAGAGAGGGGTCATGCGCTCGTTGGCAACCATACGGCAATGGGCGATGTCGGCAGTGACTTGCTCGGCGCCGGGGAGACCGCGGTTGCCCGTGGCGAAGGCGAGGAAGATGTCTCCCGAGGAGTTGGCGCCGATGCCGCCTACCCGGGCCAGACCGATCGTGGCGCGCTGGGCCAGCCGCTCGCTCTGATGCGGCAGTAAAGGAGCATCGGTGGCCACGACGATGATGATCGAGCCGTCACCGGGTTCCCGCTGCGCCACCTGGGACCGCTCCTCGCGGAAACCCGGGACCTGCGAACAGGGGATCAGGTCGCCCACCGGTACCCCGTCGATGCGCAGCAGATGGCGGGCGCCGTAGTTCGCCTGCACCAGCACCCCCACGGTCCAGCTGCCGTCTTCCTCGGAGAGCACGCGGGACGATGTTCCGATGCCGCCCTTGAACTCGTGGCAGATCATCCCGGTGCCGCCGCCGACGCACCCTTCCGCGACCGTGCCACCTGAGGCGCTGTCGAGCGCGGCCCAGACGTGCTCCGGCTTGACGTGCATGCCGTTGATGTCGTTGAGCCAGCCGTCGTAGGTTTCGGCCACCACCGGCAGACTCCAGAAGAGTTCCGGGCGACGCGTGTGTCGTGCCTCGTACGAGATGAGAGCGTCGCGGACGACGCCGACGCTGTGGGTGTTGGTGAGGGCGATCGGCGTAGTCAACATGCCCGACTCCTTGACCCAGAGGAGCCCGGTCATCTCGCCGTTGCCGTTGAGCACGTGCCAGCCCGCAAAGAGCGGCTCGATGCCAATGTCCCCTTCGTGGGGCAGGATCACGGTGACCCCGGTGCGCACCGGCCCCACGCCGACCTCGAGCGGACCGTCCCCGGAGACGATCGTCGCGTGCCCGACGCGAACCCCAGGCACGTCCGTGATCGCGTTGAAGGGACCAGGCGCCATGCGCCCGATGGTCACCCCGAGATCGCGGAGACGCCGGCGCGGCGCGGCATTGACGAGTGCTCTAGCCATGGGAGTCCTTTCCGTGCCCTGCGCGCCGATCCGGCAGTTCCGGCGCGACGAGTGAGAGCGCGATCATCGCGATCCCGAGGCCAACAAGCAAGAGCAGCGCGGCCTGGAACGAGCCGGTGACGTCCCGCACAACCCCGGCGATGACCGGGCCTAGCGCCGAGGCCGCATACCCGATACCGAGCACCATCCCCGCCGCGGCTCCGGTGTGGCCCCGCGGCGCGATGTCGGCCGGCAGCACGAGCGACATGGCGAACAGTCCGGCGACCGCGAGTCCGGCCAGCGCGGGCCAGGCCCAGCGCCAGGGGTCCGCGGCTGGCAGGACGAGCAGTCCGGCCACGCCGATCGAGCCCGCAGACCGCGGCGACCAGGATCGGCGGCCGGCGCCGCCCCAGGCGATCCGACCAACTCGGGAAGAGGATGATGGCCGGCAACGTCGCGGCATTGAAGACCGCGAACAGGCCCGCCGTGGTGGTCGCGCCCAACCCCGCTTCGCCGTAGATGGCGGGTAGCCAGGCGACGAGCAGGTAGTACATCAGTCCTTGAGCCGCGAACAGCAATGCGGCAAGCCAGGCATCGCGATTGCGCCACGGCGACCAGTATCCGACCGTTCCCTTTTCGGCCAGCGTGGGGGACGTTGCGTCGACGCCGCCCGCGCTTTGCCATGGCCGGAGGACAACAACCCAGCCCACGAAAACGATGGCGGCCAGTACCCCCCAGAGCGCCAGCGGCTGCCGCCAGGCAGCGGGGTCGGCCATCCGGTCCAGGTAGGGCCCGGTCAACGACGCGGCCACGATCGACCCGACGATCAGCCCCGAGGCGTAAATTCCGGTCGACACGCCAAGCCGGCGCGGGAAGAACGAGCGCATAAGGCGCGGCAGCGACGGCTGCGACAGCCCGATCCCGGCGCCAAAGACGAAGGTCGCTGCCAGCAGGAGCGCGAAGTCCGGCGCGAACGCACGCGAGCCGCCCCCGAAGGCCACCAGGCCCATGCCGACGGCGATGGCTACTGCCGATCCCCAGCGGTCCGTGAGTCCGCCGCCGGGAACGGCCATGATGCCCATCATCAGCGTTGGCACGGCAACGAGGAAGCTCGCCTGGGCATAGGTGAGATCCAGATCGGCGGTGAGATCGGGAAGCGACGGGCCGAGGCCGATGAACCCGCTGCGCAAGTTGAACGCGACGAGCCAGGAGAGCGTCAGGATGGTGGCTGGACCGGATTTCACCAATCGGCCATCCACCCGGAAGCCCGCTCCCGTCCACCGCGGGTCCTTCACAACTGTCCCGAAGAGCGCCTCCTGCCTGCCTGCCACGGCCCATGGAGAGACCGCGGGGGGGGTTCCCCGCGCCCGTTGGGTCGCCATGTGCCGAAGCGCCAGGAGAATTGCCTCTCGTTCGGCTGGAGATGGTTCCGGCGAAATCTCGATCGCATCCGCGTCGAGGGCACGGCAGGCCGTGCCCTTACCCGCCGTCTTGCCTTCTGGCGATCTGGCCACACGTGACTTTCGACTCGTCACAGCGGAATGTTCCCGTGCTTGCGCGGTGGAGGAGAGACACGCTTGGAGCGCGCCAGGGCGAGGGCGCGGATCAGCCAGGGGCGGGTGCGGCGCGGTTCGATGACGTCGTCGACGTAGCCGCGGCTCGCTGCCTGCCAGGGGCTGGCGAAGAGGTCCTCGTACTCGGCAACCAACTCGGCGCGGCGAGTGGCGGGGTCATCGGCGGCGGCCAACTCGCGGCGAAAGACAAGTCCAACGGCGGCTTCGGGTCCCATGACCGCGATTTCGGCGGTCGGCCAGGCGACGGCAAAATCGGCACCGATGTGCCGGGAGTTCATCACCACGTAGGCCCCACCGTACGCCTTGCGGGTGATGACGGTGATGCGGGGAACGGTCGCCTCGGCGAAGGCATAGAGGAGTTTGGAGCCGCGGCGGATGATGCCCTCGTGCTCCTGCTCGATGCCAGGGAGAAAGCCAGGCACGTCCTCGAAAACGACCAGCGGAACATTGAAGGCATCGCAGGTGCGCACGAAGCGGGCGGCCTTCTCGCTGGCGGCGATATCGATGGTCCCGGCCAGGTGGCGCGGCTGGTTGGCCACGACCCCGACGGTGTGCCCGTCGAGCCGGCCGAAACCGCAGATGATGTTCGGCGCGTACCCCGCCTGGGTTTCGAGAAACTCGCCGTTATCGAGGACCGCGCGCAGCACCTCGTGCATGTCGTACGGTTTCTCGCTCGCCTCAGGCACGAGGGTGTCGAGCTCCGGCGCTTCCCGCTTCGGGTCGTCGTCCGGCGGGAACCAGGGCGGATCCTCCAGGTTGTTCGAGGGCAGGAACGACAGGAGATGGCGAATCTGGGCGTTGAGTTCGTCCTCGTCGGCGGCGACGAGGTGCGCCACGCCGCTGCGGCTCATGTGCGCGGCCGCCCCACCCAGTGCCTCGTGGGTGACCTCCTCGCCGGTGACGGTGCGGATGACGTCTGGCCCGGTGATGAACATCTGGCCCACGCCCTCGACCATGGCCACGAAATCGGTCATCGCCGGGGAGTAAACGGCGCCGCCCGCGCACGGCCCGGCGATGGCGCTGATCTGCGGCACCACGCCCGGAGAGCCGTACGTTGCGGTAAAAGACCTCGCCGTACCCCGCCAGCCCCTCCACCCCCTCCTGGATGCGCGCGCCGGCCGAGTCGTTGATGCCGATGATGGGCACGCCATAGCGGGCCGCGAGATCCATCAGCTTGACCATCTTCTCGGCGAACGCCTCGCCGAGCGACCCGCCATAGACGGTGAAATCCTGCGAGAAGATGGCCACCTTGCGGCCATCGATCGTGCCGAACCCCGTGACGACACCGTCACCGTAGGGCCGCGAGCGGTCCATGCCGAATTGAGCCGCGCGATGCTGCACAAACGGATCGAGTTCCTGGAACGAGCCCTCGTCGAGGAGGTCGAGCACCCGCTGCCGGGCGCCGCGCTTGCCGCGCTCGGACTGCTTGATGTCGGCGGCTTCGTGCTGGGCCGCGACCTCCGTGGCGCGATCAGCGCGGACGTCGGCTTTGTGGCGGGTCAGACCAAGTTCAACCGATCTTCCGCTCACGGCGTCGCAGGCACTCCGAGACTGATGATCCCGTTCCAAAGGGCAGCAACTGTCGCGGCGGTGAGCGCCTCCAGCGCATCGCCCAGACTCCGGACGTCGTTGGCGTTGGGTCTGGCTTCTAGCGGCGGGAGGAATCGAAGGTGGGTGATCTTGACGCCGATGCCCCCATCTGGAAAAGGCGCTTCCACACTTGCAAGGCCGCTGTGGACGCCCTGATAAAGCCGTTGGTGGAGCGAATCGTCCCATTCGGGCGGCAGCGGGTGGGCGAAGGTCGAGTGGATCCCGACATCGGCGCCGTCTTCTTCGGGAATCTCCAGGCGCACGGTTAACTCGATCTCCTGCGGCGGCATGGGTGCCGGCCGCTGGTATCGATTACGACTTGTTTGTTCGGCGACGATCGCCTGAGTCTGCATACATGGATCCTATGTGGGGTGCGAGCCGCGTCTTCTGCTCTACCGCTGAAGATTGTATCCGGTCAGAACCTCGACATCGAAGCGCCTCGATTCGCGACGGCGCTGGGGATCGAAGTAGAAGCTCTTGCTGAAACGGCTGGTGACACCGTTTGGGGGCCGGGCCTCGGCCCATCTCACCGCGTTGGCCATGGCCAGATTCGCGGCGGATCGTTCGCGCGGCGGGATGGCGGCGCCCTTGCGAAGTTCGGCAAGTGCGACCACGAGTTGTTGCACGGTCACACCGCCTGCTGCTCGCAGGACTCGTGACGCATGGTGGATGGTGCGCCCACCGGCCTGCTGCTGCAAATGCACACGCATCACGCCTCCTGGAGCCGCATCCATGGTCAGGTCCACTGCTCTTGTCGGTAACCGAACGAACTCTGCGTCGGGACGCATCACGGCCCCGGCAACTGCTGCCGGAGCCGTGAGTTCGATATCCTCTTCCCGATGGACCTACGCCGCTGGCGCAATCCTCCAGACCTGACCCATGTTCCCAACCACACCGAAGACGGCGACATGCGGCGCCCCATCGGCGGCGATGGCCAATCCGGTGGGGGCGATGAGGCCTTCGCTAGCGACCACTTCGCGCGTGCCGTCCGGAGCGATGCGGGTGAGTTGTCCTTCGAGCGTCGCCGGGTCGGCGGGATCGATGGAGAGCATCCCGCCCCGGTTGAACTCGAGGACATAGAGGCTGCCGTCCGGGGCGAGGGCGACATCGATGATGTTGGTGAAGTCTTCATAGGCGATCAGCGGCTCGCTGCCGCCACCGGCCACGCCGAAGACCTTGGCGCCGCCGGGCGGGAACGGGAAGCCGGTGAGCTGCCCGACGTAGTACGACCCGTCAGGGGCCGTGGCCAGGCCGGTGGGCACCGGATTCATCGGGATCTCCGAACCGTCAGGGGCGGTGGCCGTCTCGTTGGCGAAGACCGACAACGTCGAAAGCTGACCCGAAGCATCGAGGAACAGGAGGGCGTTCATGCCGGCATCGACGATGGCGCCGGTGCCGTCCGCTTGCAGCTCGAGGGCGAACGGATTGGAGTCGAGGGCCGTGGTGTCCGGGTTGTTCGCCGTCTCGTAGGCTGCCACGTCGACCACGGGGGCGATGCCATCGCCTTCTGTCCGGAACAGGTGGCCGAACTGGTCCTCGCCGGCCCCGGCGTCAACGCGCGTAACCGGATCTCCGGCGAAGCCGATCAAGACATACAGGGTGTCGCCGACAAGCGAGACGTCGTTGGGGCCGCTGGCGTTCATCCCGCCCTCGGCCGCGAACGATGCGAGGCCGTCGAGCACCCGCTCCTGGCCGCCGTCGGCGATGCGGGTCACGCCGCCGCTTTCGCCGAAACATTCCTCGTTGCCTTCCGGCCCGATACGGCACGGGGCCTCACCGCCGATACCCGACTCGGCGACATAGAGAGCGCCGTCCGCACCGAATGCCATCCCGCGCGGATTGGCCAGACCGGTGGCCACGACTTCCGCCCACTCAGGGATCGGGGGCATCTCCATTACGGGTCCGCCTACCGGCGTCCCCACGGGGGTCGCCTCCTGGGCGAGCGCGGGCGCGCCGAGAGTGGCGATGCCGATGGAGAGGGAGAACGCGATGATTTTCGCGCGGAGGGGCGTCAATCTGCTCATGGATCCTCCTGTTGCGGTCCAACTCAGCGCCGCATCGGACCCGCGGCGCACGGCGTGTCATCGTACGCGCTGGGCGACAATGGACACAAGAAGTTTCGTCCGAGCCACGAGAATCCGCTTCGACTCGCGCACGGCACGCGTGCTGCGTGAGGAACAAGGCAATGGACGCGTCCACGCTTGGGGCGCCTGTCTCACCCGTTTGGTGACGCAATGCGATTCGCTCAAACGCACCCGTGGGACGTCTCGCCGGCCGAAGCGCGAGTGATCCAGAGTGAACTGGCTGGGCAGGTCGACCTGTGCGACGGAATCTCGCTCGAAGACATCGAAATTGTCGCTGGGATCGACAACGCCTATGTCAAAAACCGGCGTGAAACGATGGCCTGCGCGGCGGTCGTTGCCGTGGCCTTCCCGGAGATGGAAGTGATCGAGACGATGGTTGCCTGGGAACCGATCGCCTTCCCCTACGTGCCGGGGTTGCTCTCGTTCCGGGAAGGACCGGCCGTGCTCGCCGCCTGCGCCGATCTCTCCGCCGAACCGGATGTGATCCTGCTCGACGGCCAGGGATTCGCCCACCCGCGCCGGTTCGGACTCGCGTCCCACATCGGCGTGCTGCTGGACCGCTCCACGATCGGCTGTGCCAAGAGCCGGCTCATCGGGCAGTTCGAGGAGCCGGAGCGCGTCTTCGGCGCGCACACGCCGCTGGTCGATCGCGGCGAGGTGGTCGGCGCGGCCGTGCGCACCCGGCCGCGGCACAAGCCCCTCTTTGTTTCCCCGGGGCACAAGGTGAGCGTCGAGACAGCCGTTGCCATCGCCCTCGCCTGCTGCCGGGATGGCCGTTTCCTGCCGGAACCAACGCGATTGGCGCACGAGATCGTAACGAGAGAGCGACGCGTGGCCATGGAGGCTACCGGGTAATAAATGGGCGCCCCTACGGCATGACGAGCAGCGATGGTTCCGACATGGTTTCGGGGATGGCGAGCCCCATGATTCGAAGCACCGTTGGGGCGACGGCACTGAGACGACCACCATTTCGGAGTTGGGCTCTTCGCAGCGGATGATCCTCCGGCGCGACAAGCACCACCGGAACGGGGTTTGTCGTGTGCGCGGTCATCGGCGAGCCAGTCTCAGGGTCGATCATCTCCTCGGCGTTACCGTGGTCGGCGGTAACCAGGGCGACTCCGCCTGCCGCCAGCGTTGCGGCGAGCACCCGCGCCAGGCAGGCGTCGACGGTCTCGATGGCGCGCACCGCGGCGGTGAATATCCCCGTGTGGCCGACCATGTCGCCGTTGGCGAAGTTGACGATGACGAATCGGTACTGCCCGCTCTCGATGGCGCCGACGACCGCATCGGTGACTTCCGGGGCGCTCATCTCCGGTTGCAGGTCGTAGGTCGCCACCTTCGGTGAGGGGATGAGCACCCGGCTTTCGCCAGGGAAAGGATTCTCGCGGCCGCCATTGAGAAAGAAGGTGACGTGGGGGTACTTCTCCGTCTCGGCGGTGTGCAACTGGGCCAGTCCCGCTTCGCTGATCACCCGCGCCAGCGGATTGGTCACGTCCATCGGCGGAAAGGCGATCTCCGCTTCGAGTCCTTCCTCGTAGCGCGCTAGGGTGGCCAGGTGTAGTCCGGGCAAGCGCGGACCGCGCTCCCAGCCGCCGAAGGTCTCTCCCACCAAGGCTTCCGAAAGTTGCCGCCCACGGTCGGCGCGAAAGTTGAAGAAGATGACACTGTCGCCGGGCCTGATGCGCGCCGCGCCTGATCCATCGCCAATGACCGTCGGCAGGATGAACTCGTCGGTGATCCCGTCGGCGTAGGCGCGGCGCACCGCCTCCGCCGCCGACGGGGCGCGCTCTCCGATGCCGTTGACGATCGCGTCGTACGCCTTGCGGGTCCGTTCCCAGCGCCGGTCGCGGTCCATCGTGTAGTAGCGCCCGGAGACGGTGCCGATGCGGCCGACGCCAATCTCTTCCATCGCCGTTTCGAGCTCCTCCAGGAACCCGAACCCGCTGAGGGGGGACGTGTCGCGGCCATCGGTGAAGGCATGCACCACCACCCGCTCTGGCGGCAGCCCGCGCGCGTGCGCCAGGCGCAGCAACACCTCCAGGTGGCGGATGTGCGAATGCACGCCCCCATCGCTGACGAGCCCGAGCAGATGCAGCGAGCCGCCGTTCGCCAACGCGCGGTCGATGGCGCCATTGAGGGCGGGGTTCGCCGCGAACTCGCCGTCGGCGATGGCCCGGTCGATGCGTGTCAGCCACTGATAGACGACGAACCCGGCCCCGATGTTGGTGTGGCCGACCTCGGAATTGCCCATCTGTCCGGCGGGCAGTCCGACGGCCTCACCAGACGTGAGCAAGGTGGCGCGCGGATACGCGGCCCAGAGGTGGTCCATCGTCGGAGTATTCGCGTGCAACACCGCGTTCCCCGGCTCGTCGCGGCCGATACCCCAGCCGTCGAGGATGACCAGGACGACCAGGCCCGGTCGAGTGTGAGGTTCCGTTTCGCTCGCCATCCCGCTCCCCGTGGTCCGATCACGCCCCGAAGGGCGATTCTGGACGCTTGGCCGGCGCGAACGCAAGCCAACGCCCTGGGATGGACCGGAGCGTAGACTTGCGTTGAGCGCGACACGTTCTCGCTCTTGGCGAGGAGAACACCATGGCGATTGAGACCCAACTTCGCATCAGCAACGAAGCGTACGAGCGGTTGGCGCTTTCAGATGATGACCGCAAGTGGGAGTTGTGGGATGGCGTGCTGCGTGAGAAGCCAGGGATGAGCGCGGCTCACAATGAACTGGGGATGACGCTCGGCCACATGTTGATGTCCCAACTCGACCGGAACGCGTTTCGAGTGCGAGTCGACTCAGGAAAGGCCCGCCGTCCCAAAGCGACGTACTTCATCCCGGATGTCTTTGTTGTGCCGACGGCGTACGTGACCCCGCTCCTCGACCAACGGAGTCTGGAGGTCTACGACCAACCACTGCCGTTGGTCGTCGAAATCTGGTCTCCCACCACCGGCAACTACGACATCCGCGAGAAGTTGGACGTCTACAAGCAGCGCGGTGATCGGGAGATTTGGTATTTCCATCCCTACGAGCGAACGCTCAATTCCTGGCGCCGTCAACCTGACGGCAGCTACGCGGAGACGATGTATGGCGAGGGCATTGTTCGCCCGATTGCCCTGCCGAACGTGGAAATCGACCTGGAGGCGCTCTTCGACCTGTAGCAGCCGTCGCTACAGGTCGATGCGACAATGCTCCAACGCTACTGGGTGAAGGCAAGGGGGACAACTCCATCATGGCCTATCAGGTGACGCTCATTCCCGGCGACGGGATCGGTCCCGAGGTGTCAGGAGCGGCGCGGCGTGTGCTTGACGCGACCGGGGTTCCATTCGAGTGGGACGTACGCAAGGCGGGGCTGACGGCACTCGAAAGCCAGGGCGACGTGCTGCCGGAAGAGACGCTGACCTCGCTGAAGCGCAACACAATCGGGCTCAAAGGGCCGATGACGACCCCGATCGGCAGCGGGTTCCGGAGCGTGAACGTGGGGTTGCGGCAAGCGCTCGGACTGTATGCGAACCTGCGACCCGGCAAATCGCTGAAAGGCGTGCAGAGCGTCTTCGAGGACATCGATCTGGTGGTGGTGCGCGAGAACCTGGAGGGGATGTACACCGGCATCGAGTTCGATACCGGGACAACAGTAGCGGCCGAGGTCATCGACGCCATCAACGAGCGCTCCGCCAAGAAAATCGACGGCAGCGCCGCGGTGTCGATCAAGGTCATCACCCCAGAGGGGTCGCGGCGCATCGTCGAGTACGCCTTCGAGTACGCGCGCGCCAACGGGCGGCGACAGGTAACCGCGGTCCACAAGGCGAACATCATGAAGTTCGCCGACGGGCTGTTCCTGCGTGAGGCGCAGGCCGTCGCCGAGCGCTACCCCGAAATCGCCTTCAACGACCGCATCGTCGACAACATGTGCATGCAGCTCATGCAGAAACCGCAAGACTACGACGTACTGGTGATGCCGAATCTCTATGGCGACATCATCAGCGATCTGGTGGCGGGGATGGTCGGCGGTCTGGGAGTCGCGCCCAGCGGCAACATCGGCCCGGACGGGGCGGTCTTCGAGGCGATCCATGGCAGCGCGCCCAGCCACGCCGGCAAGAACGAAGCCAACCCGACGGCGATGATCCTCTCCGGGGCGCTGATGCTGCGTCACCTGGGCGAGCGCGAGGCGGCGGAGCGCGTGGAAGGCGCCGTGGCCGAGGTCATCGCCGCGGGTACGGATGTCACCTACGACCTCCGCCCCGATCGCGACCCGAGCAAGGCGGCGGGCACAACGGGTATGACCCAGGCCATCATTCGGGCGATGGGGGGCTGAGAGGGGTTCGGGAAGCCGTCGCCGGCCCGGTATGCACCGTATTTCTATGCTACCTTGTAGCATCAAAAGAGTCGGCTGTGCCTGGGGATGCGGATGCCGCGCAAGATCCGTCAACTGAAGGCCGACTTAAGGAAAGCGGGGTTTGTTGAACGGCCAGGTCGCGGCAAGGGATCGCACTCGTTCTGGGTTCACTCCGAACAGACTGGCGTTTCGGTAACAGTCGCCGGTCACAATGGAGATGATGCGCGGGGCTATCAGGAGCAACAGGTTCGCGAGGCGATCACCCGTGCACGGTCAACGGACCAGCGGCAGAGGTAGCGGATCATGGGACACCAGCACGGCTACCACAACGTGAGCGCGGAGGAATTGGCCGAGTCCCGACGCTACTGCATGGAGATCGAATGGTCTCCCGAAGACGACATCTTCGTCGTCAGTTTCCCGGACGCGCCCGGCGTGATGACGCACGGCGCCACCCGCGAAGAAGCGGCTGCCATGGGCGAGGACGCGATCATCACCTGGTTGACCGCCCTGCGCGACGCCGCCCTCCCCGTGCCTCCGCCAACGATCACGGCTCGTCGCGCGAGTGCAACCCCACCCGACTGCTTGCAGGCCGACCGCATCCGCGCCATTCGCCGCCAGCTCGATGTCTCGCAACGCGTTTTTGCTGAACTCCTCAACGTCAGCGTAGCCACCGTCCGAGCATGGGAACAGGGGTCGCGGACGCCGGACGGGGCAGCAACGCGGCTGTTGAGCATCGCTGAGCGACATCCCGAGACCATTTTGGAGATGGCGACTTTCAAAGACCGAATCCGCGATCAAGTCGCCTGATCCACGGTACGAAGAGTCCTCCGCATCCAGACCGGGTATCCTGCCGAGAAATCTTTGTCGAGGAATTGGCAGGAGGGGTCCGTGGTCATTGGGGTTCCGCCGCGATTCGGGGTGCCGCACCTGTCTCCGGCGAGCGTGGTGAAGCGCGCGGGGTGGCAGGACAGCGAGGAGGTTCGCGTCAGCAACTGGCTGGCGCCGTGGGATGGGGAAGAGCCGCTCGATGCCGGTCTGATCGGGCTGCCCTACTCCGGAGCGTCGATCAATCCCTCCGGCGCATACGGGGCGCCGGAATCGGTGCGGCTGGCGTTCCGCTACAACACGACTTATTCGCCCGATTGGGACACCGATGTCCGCGGGTTGCGAGTGGGCGACCTGGGAGACGTGGGCGGGCATCTGACCGATGTCACGGTTGCGCACGGCAAGATCGAGGCGGCGGTGGCGGCGGCGTGCGCCATCGAGCCGCGCTTCGTTCCGGTCATGATTGGGGGCGACCACTCCGTGACGGCGCCAGCGGTGCGCGGGTTCAGCGCGGCAAATCCCGGCAAGCAGGTGGGGATCATCAACATCGACGCGCATCTGGACGTACGCAACTTCGAGCACGGGCCCCACAATGGCACGCCATTCCGCGCCATCATCACCGACGACATTCCGGTGAGCGGGCGAAACGTCGTCGAGCTGGGCATCCACGGATTCATGAACTCGGCGAGTTACATGCAGTGGGTGCGGGAGCAGGGCGCAACCGTCATCAGCGGGCGGGAGGTCCAGCGGCAGGGGATGGAGGCGTGTATCGCCGAGGCGCTGCGCATCGCGGGTGATGGGACCGATGTGATCTATCTCAGCGTCGATATCGACTGCCTGGCCTTCCCCTGGGCCATCGGCACGTCCGCCACGTCCCCCGAGGGACTGAGCGCCTGGCAACTGATGGAGGCCGTGTTCGCCTGCGGGCTCGATCCCAAGGTGGGGGCGATGGATCTGGTCGAGATCGACCCCGGCAAGGACGTCAAGGATCTCACCAGCCGCACCGGCTGCTCGGTATTGCTGACGTTCTTTGCCGGACTCTACCGGCGGTTGTACGACAACGCCGTTTACGAGCAATGAGCGGACGCGATCTGGCGGAGAGCGTGGCGGTCATCACCGGGGCCGGGAGCGGGGTCGGGCGCGCCGTAGCGGTCGCTCTCGCCGCGTCGGGAGGAATACCGGTCCTTGTGGGGCGGAGCCGGGGGCCGCTGGAGGAGACGGCGGCGCTCGTGGAAGATGGAGGAGGGCGGTCGCTCGTCCTCCCGGCCGACGTGACCGATGCGGCGGCCGTCGCCACGGTGTTCGACCGTGCTGCCGCCGAGCTCGAGGGGATCGATGCGCTCATACTCTCCGCGGGCATCGGGCGCTATGGGCCGATCGAGTCGTACCCGCTCGCGGACTGGCAGGCGACAATCGCCACCAACCTCACCGGCCCGTTCCTCTGCGCGCAAGCGGCGATTCCGCATTTACGGCGGCGCGGCGGCGGGGCGATCGTGGCCGTGTCGTCCGGCGCGGGCAAGCAGGGGTATCCCGATCTGGGGGCGTACAGCGCGTCGAAGTTCGGGTTGATGGGGCTGATGCAGGGGCTCGCGGGCGAGGTCGGCGGCGACGGCATCAAGGTGAGCACCGTCGTGCCAGGATCGATTCTGACGCCGTTCGGCGGGCGCACTGTGGCCGAGAAGCGGGAGGCAATGGCCAGCGATCCGGGCAAGAGGTATCTGGAACCGGAGGATGTGGCCGCTGCGATCCTGTTCTTGCTGCGGCAGCCCCGGCACGCGTGGACGCAGGAGCTGAACCTCTGGCCATTCTGAGGCGCCGGGACTGGCACATGCCGGAGCGAGTTCGCCCGCCACTCAGTGGGCGCTGGACGACGGTCGGCGGGTTGCGGGTCTTTTCCCGCGTCTGCGAGTCCGCTGGCGAGGCGGGGAAAACGCCGATCGTCCACGTGCACGGGTTCGCCATCTCCGGGCGCTATCTGGAGCCGACCGCGATCCGGCTCGCGGATCGGTACCCGACGTACATCCCCGATCTGCCCGGGCACGGGTACAGCGAGAAGCCGCCGCGACCGCTGGGCATCCCGGAGCTGGCGGAGGCGCTGGCAGGATATCTCGACAGTGTGGGGGTGGATCGCGCCGTGGTGCTCGGCAATTCGACCGGGTGTCTGGTCGCCGCCGAGTTCGCCCACCGGTTTCCGGAGCGGACGGAGCGAGCCATTCTCGTATCCCCCGCCGGAGGGCGTTTCAATCGGCCGCTGGTGCGCGGCGTGTTCCAGCTCGCGCGGGATGGGCTGCGGGAGCCGCCAGCTCTGGCCACCATCGCGCTGCCGGATTATGTTCGCTTCGGGCTGATCAATTCGCTCCGCGCGTTTCGTGGGATGATCCGGTATCCGACCGTGGAGCGGCTGGCGCACGTTCCCGTACCGTTCCTGACGGTCATCGGCTCTCGCGATCCCCTGGTTTCGGAGCGGCAGATGACCCGGATTTTGCGGTCCCCGGCCGAGATGCATCTGATGTGCCATTTCGACGCCGCGCACGCGATCAACTTCAGCCACCCCGACGCTCTGGCCCGGATCGTCGATGCCTATCTGCGGGATGAGTCGCTGCGCGAGGTGGCCGACGCTGAGAACGTCATTGCCTATGTCGATGCGCCTGCCGAGGCTGGCCGTGGCTGAGCCTGCCGCGCGGGGAACGCTGGCCCACGAGGTCGTCGGTTCCGGTTCGCCGTTGATCCTGCTGCATGGACTGTCGGGATCGGGCCGGTGGTGGGGCCGTAACATCGGCGCCTTCGCGAGGCACTTCCGGACCTACACCGTCGATCTGCCGGGATTCGGTGAAAATCGCGCCGTTCGCTGGTCGCGGCTCGACGACACCGCGGACTGGCTCACCGCCTGGATGGACGACGAGGGTCTCGAGCGGGCGACCATCGCCGGGCACTCCCTCGGCGGCGCGGTCGCGGCGCGACTGGCCTCGCGCCGCGTGGACCGGGTCGAGCGGCTGGTGCTCGTCGATGCCGCGATCCGGCCGCACGGGATGCGCGCGACAGCGCGAATGGTCGACGTGGTCAAGACCATCAGCCAACACTCCCCGGGATTTGCGCCTCTGTACCTGCGCGATCTGTTGCGCTCTCATCCCTGGAGCGCCACCGTGGCTACCTTTGACACGCTGCTGGCGGAATGGGAACCCCACTTGAGTCGGATCACCGCGCCAACTCTCATCATCTGGGGCGAGCACGACCCAATCACACCCATCGCGCTCGGGCACGGCATCGCCGCGACGATCGCCGACGCACGGCTCGTCACCATGCCGCGCGCCGGCCACAACCCGATGTGGGAGTGCGCCGAGACCTTTAACGACGAGGTATTGCGGTTCCTGCGAGCGGAGCGGACCGATGTCGCCCCGAGCAGCACTGCGACGGCCTCGCCCGCGCATCCCGGGTCCGAACACGGCGGGCCGGCGCCGTGAGGTACGTTGCGCGCCGATGGGGATTTCGCCTGGTGGTCATCGGGCTGCTGGGCGGTTTTCTCTCCGCCCCTGGCAACCACCCTCGGGGCGTCCGCGCACGAGAGGCCACTCCCATCTCGGAAAACGGGGAGGCAACGTGCGTTGTGCTTCCTCGCCCGATCGAGGAGCTCCTCAATTTGACGGAACCTATTCCAGGGGCGGACACCGGGATCGGGGTCCTTCCGGAAGGAAATCCGGCCGACCCGGCGACGACTGCCGCCATCGCGGCGACCTTGGAAGAGATGGCCGCCTGCCTCACCGCCGGACAGATGCTCCATTTCTACGCGCTCCACAGTGACGACTGGCTGCGGCGGTTCGCCTCGCACATCGAGGGTCTCACGACGCTCACGACCAGCACGCCGCCCCTCGACGACGGCGAGCGCGCGGTCTACCTGGGGCCGTGGCATGTGCAGCGTCTGGCCGATGGCCGGGTGATGGCGGCGACGCTGCTGCGGGTTGGCGACGAACTGCGCCCCGATCCGAGCCGAACGCGGGTGCTGGTGTTCATCGAGCGGGATGGACGGTGGCTGGTGGATGAGACGATCAGAGTGGTGCAGGTCCCTGGCTGCGATGTGCCGGTCGAAGTGGCGGCGGTGGTGGGACCGCCGCCAAGGGCGGTGTTCGACGACTGGAGTCCCGACTGCGACCCGGTTGGCAGCTAGTGATCCTGGATGGTTCCGAGTCGACCCCCAGACTCGCGCACTTGTTCGACGTTGGCCGATTGAATCGGGCGCCTGTTGCCTGCAATGACGATGCCGCTGCATTGCGCCCGTCTTCATTGGGATGATTCAGGAACGGGATCATATCAGCAAGCACGCGGCAGGCGCCGACTCCTGGCGACGAGCTTTGTGGATTCTCTGCTCGTGAGGTGACGTGGCGGCTTCGCCCCGTGACGATGAGGCGATGTCATTCTTAACATAGGCCGCCGTCCTTGTTATTGTGTCTCCACAGTCGCCTACTTGCTGGGCGGCTCGTTCTGTGTGCTGTGCGGCGTTCGCGACGGACCAGGATAGGGTTGGAAAGATGACCGATCAGCGTGCTTCAGAGCCCGATAGCAGCGGCCAGGGTTTCAGCCGCCGCAACCTGCTCGCCGCGGCCGGCGGCGGCTTCGTCCTGGCCAGCAACGGGCTGTTCCTGCCCGCGGGTCAGGAAACCTGCGCTGCCGGCGTTCTGGACGGCTAGTTGGGCGGACGGCACGGCAAGAATCACCGCGGGCGGGGGCGTCGGACCCACGGCGACCGCAAGCGGAACAATGATAACAACCCGCCGAAAGGCGGCTTCCTGAAGGACATCTCCGTCGCGGCAATAAACCCGGCACCAGAGTCCCTTTCGTTCGTGCTCGTCAACGGCCGTAGGCAATCGCTCTTCACCCCGCAATCGGGCCAGTCGTTCGGCGCGCAAGATCTCAACGACGACGAAGGGTGAATTTTCTTTATCTACTTCCAAGATGTGGACACAACAAGCGACGTTATTGAAATCAACAACCCAAACTTCGGGACGGTTTGGTACCAATATTTCCAGCGCGTTGGTCTTAACAGCAACGGTGTTTACATGCGGCCCACGTTCTCCTCGTTCACGGACAGGATCGAGATTCCCGAACAGCGGGGGGCACCATCCCGTACTTGCTCCTTCCGTTCTTCGGCAACCCCGGCAATCTCGTTGTATATCGACTCAACGACTCAGCCAGTCACAAGCGGTTCGAACTGCGGCACCGAGGCTCACTGGGTTCCGCGTAGTAGCCGCTAGATATTGCCTTTCGGCCTGTGCGTCGCGCCGGCCGAAAGACTTTCATCAGTGATCCGGCACGGGTGGACGGCTGGGGTGCGATTGCATCGACCGGAAGCCAAGTAAGAAGTCGGCCTCATGCCGCGGCGTTGCGAGGTTGGGCGTTCGTTTGACTGCACCTGCTGCTTCCGCCGCTTGACCAAAGTCCCATGGAAGCCCGCCAAAACTTCTGGCGGGCTTGCCTTTCCTGGTCTTTCCCAGCCTCACGGCGCCGCGACGCGTTGATTTCGTCGCCCAACGGTCGTGACAGGCTCTGAGATTCCTATATTCACGCACTGGGCTCTACATCCGAAACGCGCTCCTGGATGGCCGCCCACTCCCGGTTCTGGACGACGGGCAGTTGCAGGGCGCGCTCGCGGTCAAGATCGAGGTTGCCGATGTGCAACGAGATGGGGGCCTGGACCCACTTGTAGATGGAGGCCAGGAAGAGGCGAGTGAATTTCTCCACCCAGGCCCGGATCTGATCGCAGCCGAACTCCGGGAACATGACGTGGAGTGCCTGCTCGACTTCCTCGGGGAGAAGTTTCTCCGCGCCGAAGAGATGAAAGCAGGCGTCGAGAACCGGGAAGGGCATCAGTTCCTCTTCGCCCTTCTGGTTCGGGGCCAACTCCGGCCCGGGGGGTTTTGCGAGAACGAGGGCGATGCCCTCATAGCCGGTCTTTTCGTGAAAGTAGTCGAGGAGGGCCATCACCACCGTCTTCGGCACATTGGCGAGGACGCCGAGGGCGCCTTCGAGGTCGCCGCCGATGGTGGTGTAGCCGACGGCTTTTTCGCTCATGTTGCCGGTTTGCAGGAAGAGGCCGCCGGATGAGTTGGACCAGTTCCACATGCGCTGGCCGCGGATGCGGGCCTGGATGTTCTGCTTCGTCAGCTCGGTGACCGTTTCGCCCGGGGCCAGCATCGCCTCGGTCGCAGCCAGCTCGCGCTCGAATGCGTCGTCGATGGGGACGATCTCCAGGGGGACACCCAACTCGCGGCAGATCGTTTCCGCCGCGCGGCGGGTTTCGGCGGAGGAATAGCGGGAAGGCATGTAGAAGGTCTGGATGAGCGAACCGGGGTCGTCGGGGCGAACGCGGCTGGCGTAGCGGTGGGCGACGAGCAGGGTGAGCAGAGAGTCGCGGCCCCCGGAGAGGGCGACGCCAATCTTGCGGAAGATGCGGTTCTTCTCGAAGTAGTCGCCGACACCGATGGTCAGCGCGTCGAGGATATCCTCAAAGAAGATTGCACGTTCCGAGGGCGGGGGAGCAAGGTCAGGGAGGAAGAAGGACCCGTGATCCGGGACCGGATAGTGCAAGCCGGCGCGGCCCGATGCGGTACTGAACTCGGTCGCCGGCACATCGATCACTGGAACCGGAACATGGGTTGCCTGGTACGCCTCCGCGTCGTCGCGCCAGGTGGTGTTCTCGGCACGCAGGCGCGGGGTGCGGTCGAGGTCGACGGTGGCTGCGGCGAACCCGGCTCGCCAGCGAGGCGCGTCCAGTACCCATTTGCCGTTCTGGTTGACGTAGCCGCCGCCGTCGAAGATGAGGCCGTCGTTGGCGCCGACGAGGTTGGCGTAGGCGATGCAGCACTGGTAGTCGGCGGCGCGGGTGGCGATCAGTTCGCGCCGGGTCTGCACCACGCCCAGGCGAAAGGGGGAGGCGGAGACATTGCAGACCAGCTCTGCGCCGGAGTAGGTGCGGCGTTTGGTCGGGCCGTCGGGGCTCCAGAGGTCTTCGCAAACTTCCGGCGCGATCGTTCCGAAATCGAAGCGGATGATGAGGTCGCCGAACGGCACACCGTGAACGGCCGAGACGGCGCCGGGGACGCCGCGCGACAGGGTCCGCCCTTCATAGAAGATGTTGTAGGTGGGGAGCTTTTGCTTCGGGGTCAGGGCGCGGACCTTGCCGCCGGCCACGGTGGCGGCGCAGTTGTAGCGCAAGCCGTCGTGCAGGACGGAGGCGCCGATGACGAAGACGGTTGGCAGAGCGGCCGTTTCGCGGGCGAAGCGTTCCAGCTCCGGCCACTGGCGTGAGACGAACCCCTGCCACTGGATGAGATCCTCGACCGGGTAGCCGCCGATGGCTTGCTCGGGGAGGACGCCAATGGTGACGACATCGACGGCCATGGCATGGGCAACTTCGATGGCGCGGTCGGTGTTGTCGCGGAAGGCGCCGACCGTGGTGTCGATGCTGCCAAGTCCGATCCTCGCAAGCCGCATACGTTGATCCTCAATTCGCGAACGAGATCGACGGCGATGACCGTTTCACAGATTGCAGGAAGTGTATGAGATCGGCGCTTCCCACTCGGAATCGCGCTGTGTTGGTTCACCGTGGGGAGGTGTCAAGGGAAAGAGCTCAACGCTCATTTTTATCCAAAGCTTATTGACAGACTTCGTGGCGCCTCATAGAATCGGCGTGTCGGCAACCAAGAGTTCGTCCAGCGCGTGCGGCGCGGAAGGCGGCTGATGGTCACCGTGATCGCTCGCGCCATGGCCGTCATCAGCCGCCGCGACGCCGCGGAGAGGAGGAGCCCCATGCCTCTTCGGATCGTCGCTGTCGTCGCCGTCTTGCTCGCGGCCGTGGTTATCGGGAGCGGACTGGATCCCGAGCGGCCGGGTCTCGTCGGCGCCCACCAGGCCAGCCCCGCCGCGAGTCCCGCGGCCGATTGCCCCGCGACGACCGCGGAGGAAAACGCGGCGCTGGTTCGCGCTTACTACGAAGAAGCCTACAACGCGCGCAACGTGGCCGTCATCGACGCGTTCCTGGCCGACGACTTCGTCCGCCACAACGTGGCCGTCCCGCAGCCGAACCAGGAGCCGAACAATGCCGACGACGTGGCCCGCGTCGAATCGTGGCTGGCCGCGTTCTCGGATTTGCAGATCGCCATCGAGGAGCTGTTCGCCACGAGCGACACCGTGGTCAGCTTCGTCGTCTGGCACGGCACCCAGGACGGCCCCTTGCCCCAGTGGGACGCGCCGGTGACGGGGCAGCCGATGGAGCGGGAGTCGCTGGTCGTCTGGCGCATCGCGTGCGGTCAACTCGCCGAGAACTGGATCGTGCAGGACAACCTGACCATGCTGCGCCAGTTGGGGATCGTCTCCGACGAGGAACTGACAACCGCGGGGACGCCGACGCCGTAGGGGCGTCCGGCTGTGGTAGCCGTGGGAAAGTCGGGATCGATCGCAACAGCCACGCCACTTGATGTCAGGGCATTGTCAGGGCATTGTCAGGGCGTTGTCAGTGTACGCGGCGCACACCGTGGCATACGCTGCACATGCGGCAACGGCCGACGAAGGAGGGTAAAGCGACGCCGGCGTCCCGTCGTGGTCTCACCCGGCGGTGGTTGTCGGCCGTTCCGGAATTGCGGCGCCCGGGACGGCTGAGCACGGGCGCGGGCATGGAATGAAAGGAGGCGCCGCCAGCGCGAATCGGCGTGGGTGGCCGGCAACGGCGGTAGGGGGACGAATCATGACGCTTCGTCGCGCCTCGTCGTGGAGAAAGGAGGGACAACGTTGGAACGCGATACGTTCGACCGGCTCATTCGACTCTTTGACTCCGCCGGCAGTCGCCGCGCCACGCTTCGTCTCGCTGCTGGGGCGCTCCTGGGCGGCGCCGCGACCCTCGAGGGCGCCACCGCCAAGCGCCGCCGAGCCGGCCGCAAGGGCCGTGCCAGCGCCCGCGCCGTGGGCGCCGAACAGATTCCGGTTCCGTCCGTCTGTCTCATTGGGGGCGGCACGGGCTGTAGCGAACCCCAAGGTAACTGCGACAGCAAGCCCGTCGGGCCGGGGACAAACCTGGCGAACTGCAACTTCGTCAACGAATCGGGGATCCTGGACGAGACCGATTTTTCCGGCGCCAACCTGCGCGGCGCCTGTTTCCTCGCCGCCACGCTGGGCGGCCGGCGGAGCTTTCGCGGCGCCAACGTCGCCCGAGCCTGCTTCTTCGAGACCGAACTGATCGGGTCCGACTTCCGCGGCGCGAACCTGCGCGGGGCGTCGTTCTGCGAAGCCGACTTGACCGGGGCCGACTTCCGCGGCTCCAACGTGACGGCCAAGCAACTGGCTTGCGCCAACGTGACCTGCACCACCATCCTGCCCAACGGCAAGCCGGCCGTGGTCTGCGCCGCCGGTCAAACCTGCGATACCGACTTTGCGACATGCACCTGCGAGCAGGACAGCGACTGCACGCCAACGGGGCCGTTTTGTAGCCCGGTCTGCCTGTTCGGGTTCTGCAACTGCAACCCCACCTCGTAGGCCGGCGCCAGTGCGGAACCTCCGCCGGGCCGGGATAAGGAGACGGCATGGAACACGACACGTTTGACCGGATCGTGCGACATCTCGGCGCCGCGGGCAGCCGCCGTGCGGCGCTGCGGCTCGTGGCCAGCGGCGCCCTCCTCGGTGGGATCGGGATGCTGGAAGGGAGTGCCGCCAAGCGCCGCGGCGCCAACCGGAAGCACCGGACCCGCGGCCGCTTGCAGGCCGAGCAGGTCGGGGAGATCCCCAAGGTGTGTCTCATCAGCGCGGGGCTGGGGTGCTCACGCGGACCGGAGGCCCGGTGCATCGGCAAGAACTTCCGGCCGGGGGCGAACCTGTCCAAGTGCAATTTCGTCAACACCTCGGGACTCTTGTTCGACGTCAATCTGGGCGGGGCCAACCTCGCCGGCACCTGTTGGTTCGCCGAGACTTTGGACGGCCCGACCAATTTCAGCGGCGCCAACCTCGCCAAAGCGTGCTTCTTCGAAGCCGAACTCGGGAACGCGGACTTCCGCGGCGCCAACGTGCGCGGGGCGTCGTTCTGCGAGGCCGATCTGCGGGGGGCAGACTTCCGGGGCTCCAACGTCACCGCCGCGCAACTGGCCTGCGCCAACGTGGCCTGCGACACGATCCTGCCCAATAGCAAGCCGGCCGTGGCATGCACCGGGGACCAGGTCTGCTGCGGCGCCGTCTGCTGCGCCCCGGGCAGCTGCGAGGACGATACCTGCCTGGACCCGCCGGCCCCATAGGCATCGTCTCGCGGGTCGCCACGATCGGCGCAGCGACGGGCGGCCCGGCGCCGCTGTCGTCGCGTCACCCAATCGATCGATCGTCCGTTCGTCGCGCGCATCAAGGGGGTGAAGCTGCATGGACGCTGAGATCTGCGATCGTTTCGGCCGTTCACTCACACAGGGCCGCAACCGCCGTGGGCTGCTCAGCCTCCTGGTCGGGGTCCCCCCCGGCCGACGCGGTGGCCCGTTTGCTTGGCGATGCCGCGTATCCGCTGCCGCTTGTGGTCCCGGTCAGTTTCGTTAGAGCTCGGCGATCATGCCGAAGGAGATGCCAATGCCTTCTCCACGTCTGCAGTCCGCCCGCCTCGCGTTTTCCTCGAAGCCGTGGCATGTCGTGTCCACCAGGGCCAGCCGGCAGGGATCGCCGCGCAGAACGCTCCCCGCGCTCGGCGCCCTCGGCTTGGGCCTGGCCCTCGTCGCGCTGGGCGCCTACAGCGCGGTCGGGCCCGCCGCGGGCCAGGAAACTTTTCCCGAGCCCTCAGAATTCGTGAGTGAAAATGGCGCGGTCCAGGTGCAGCTCACCGCGGCAGAGCAGCAGATTGACATCGCCGGCACGCCGGTCGCGGGCCGCGTCTACAACGGCGGGTACGTCGGTCCAACCATCCGCCTGGGCCCGGGCGAAACGATCGAGCTGGAGCTGGTCAACTCGCTCCCCGAGCCGACCAACCTCCACTTCCACGGCTTGCACGTCTCCCCCTCCGGCGAATCGGACAACGTCTTGCGCCACGTCATGGCGGGGGAGACCGCGCCGTATCGGGTGGAGCTCCCGGAGGACCACGCCCCAGGCACCTACTGGTACCACTCACACCAGCACGGCATGTCGGAGGAGCAAGTCTTCGGCGGCATGTCTGGACTGATCGTGGTCGAGGGGCTGATCGACCTCCTGCCCGAAGCATTGCAGGAGATCGTGGAGCGCCCCTTCGCCTTGAAGGACTTCCAGCTCACCGCCGACGGCGCCATCGTGAGTGACAATATCGACAGCAATGCGCCGACCACCCGCACCGTCAACGGTGCGGTCAACCCGAGCCTCTCCATCGCGCAGGGCGAGACCCAGCTCTGGCGGTTGGCTAACATCGGGGCTGACATCTGGTACCAGCTCAGCCTGGAGGGGCACGAGTTCAACGTCGTCGGCGAGGACGCCAACCCGGTGTGGCAGACGTGGACCGCCGATTCGCTGATCCTGCCGCCGGGTAAGCGGTACGACGTCTTGATCCAGGGTCAATCGCCCGGGACGTACATCTTCCGGACCCTGGACTTCGATCAAGGCGGTGACCACTACCCCGATACCACTCTGGCCACGCTGACGGTGACCGAGGATGCGGTGACACCGGCTGAGCTACCCACGAGTCTCATCGCTCAGGACGACCCCGCGCACGGCGACCTCAGCGGGGCAACGGTTGACAACGAGCGGACGCTGGTCTTCACCGAGGACGACGACACCAACAGCTTCATGATCGACGGCAAGCAATTCGATCCCAATCGGGTCGACCAGGAGGTGAAACTCGGTGCCGTTGAGGAGTGGACGATCCGCAACGAGACCGAGGAGTTGCACCCCTTCCATATCCACGTCGATGACTTCCAGGTCATGTCGATCAACGGCGAGCCTTACGAGGCGAGCGGGCGACAGGACACCATCCCCCTGCCGCTCCAGGGCGAGGTGGTGATCCGCATCCCGTTCCACGACTTCACCGGCAAGTTCGTCTACCACTGCCACATCCTCAACCACGAGGACAACGGCATGATGGGCATCGTCGAGGTCGTTCCGTAAGGGGAATGCCCAACGACTACCGAGCCCGCGTTCTGTGGGTGCGGGACCCGGGCTCGGCAGACGTTGGGCGCAAGAACAACGCACCTACCCAGAACTCAGTTTCGGTCGCCTATCACTCGAAAAGGAGCGATACCATGGAGTTGCGACGGCACGCGGCGCTGGCCAGCGGGGGCCTTCTGGACAAACTCTGGTCGCGCCGGCAGGCCCTCCGCCAGTTGAGCAGCGCGGTCGCCGCCGGCGCCGCCGGCGCCGCACTTCCAATCGTGGCCGCGGCGCAAGAGGCGCAAGGGTGGAACGGCAAACCGCCGACAAGGCCCGGCGAAGCGCCGCCGGACTTCCTCGGGTTCGATCTTGGAGCGAGCGCGCCCAAGACGTTCGCCGGCGGCGCCATCCGCACCCTGACCAGCACCGAGATGCCAGCCCTGGACGGCATGGCGCTCTTCGACGTGCGGTTTGATCCAAACGGTATGGGCGAGCTGCACTGGCACGCCAACGCCCACGAGCTGGGCTATCAGCTCGAAGGCGAAGGCGAGGTCGGCATCCTCGCCCCTGACGGCACCGGGGTGATCCTTCCGGTCGACCCGGGGACCGTCACGTTCGTTCCGCGCGGCTACTTCCACTACTTCCGCAACCTGAGCGCCGGCCCGATGCACCGCGCGGCCATCTTCAGCAACGCGGCGCCGGAGACGTACCTGTGGTCGGCGACCCTGCCGCCGGTCCCGCAGACCTGGCTGGCCGCGACCTTCGGGCTGGGTCCAGAGGATTTTCCGTTCCTGGCCGCGCGCGGCACGCAGTTTGTTGTCAAGGTGCCGGGGGCCGTCCCGGCGCCACCGGCAGCAGCGCCGAACCCGTACTCGGTGCAGGCATCGGCGGTGGAACCGACGGTCTACGCCGGCGGTTCGATGCGCGAGATCGGGGTCGAGGAGATCCCGGCCCTGGACGGGCTCACCTTGTTTCCCACGCAGATCGAGGAGTATGGGCTGAGCGAGCCGCACTGGCATCCCAACGCCGGCGAACTCGACTACTGCATCAGCGGCCAGGCCGAGGTTGGGATCGTGGCCCCGGACGGCCGCGCCCAGACATTCGTCATCGGCCCCGGCGGCGCGGCCTTCGTCCCGGCCACCTGGTTCCACTACATCGCCAACGTTAGCGACGAACCTTTGGAGATGCTATCCTACTATAGCAACGCCCAACCGAACCATATTGGCCTGTCGCAATCCTTTGACTTCTTCCCGCCGGACGTGATCGCCGCCAGCTTTGGACTCGATCCCGCCCTGTTCGCCGATCTGCCGAAGCAGGGTGACGTGGTCATCGCGCCGGCTCCGCCCGGGTTCGATGAGCTAAGCACAGCCGGGACCCCGACCGTGGCCACGCCCGCCCCGTAGCACCCTGCCCGCGCCTGAGGGCGCGCTGCCGCCGCCTGGACGGGGCCAGCACGGATCTTGTCAGGGTTATGTCAGAGATGAGGGAGGACCCCGATATGTGCAGCACCTTCCCGCACGGACTCAGCGCGGACGAAATCGCGTTCATCGAGTCCCAGGTGGCGACCATGCCACCGGCGCTTTCGTCCGCACATCCCACGTCGCGCCGACGCGTCTTGACCGGCACCGCCGTCGGCCTCCTCGTCGTCGGCACCGGCACGCTCGGCGGCGCCTGGGGAGTCTCTCCCGCACGTGCCGCACCGACGGAGCCGGGTATCCACACTCTACTCGGTCGCGGCCTGCCGGCCGTCGCTCCTGGTTACGCCCTGCTCCTGCAGCGCGTCAACCACCAGCCGGGGGATGTCGTCCCGCCGCACATTCACCCGGGCGCCGAGATCTTGTATGTCGAGACCGGCGCCTATAGCTACACCGACTTGCAGGGGGACGCCTTCGTCACTCGTGGCATCGGCGCCACCCCCACCGCCGGCTACGCCACCGCTACGCCCCCGGCGGCGGAGCAGGTGCCGGTGGGGACCGAGATCCTGCTGCAAGCGGGCGACGTCCTGTTCCAGGACCGGGGGGTAGTCCACGCGATTCGGGTCATGGGGGACGCTCCGGCTAGCCAACTGCTGTCGCGCCTGTTCGCGACCGACCAACCGGCGGTCACCTACACGAATACCGCGGGGACACCGACGCCCTAGCCGGGAGTATTCATGGAGAGATTGAAGCCGCGCCGCCGTCTGCTGCGATGCGAACGACCGCGTGGACGGCGCCTGCGTAGAGCCGCCTGGTCCCTCGTCACCGTCTCGCCGATCGCCACGACCTGACGGACAACGGCCCGGCTCCGTCGACTAACCGGGGGTGCACCATGGATCCGTTGCGCTTCGACCACCTGACGCGATTGCTCGGCGAGGCCCGGGGGCGGCGCGCCGTGCTCGGCGCCCTGCTGGGGACCGTCCTCGGCAACAGCGCCGTGGCCGCCGCAGCCCGGAAACGGGACAAGGGGAAGCAGGACCGCGACCCGGACCGGAAGCAGGACCAAGGCCGGGACCGGGACCAGGCGCAGCACCGGCTCCAGACCGAGGGTCGCGGCAAGAAGAACAAGAAGAAAAAGGACAAGAAAAAGCGCGGCAACACCAACGGCGGTGGTGGTCCGGTCGGCTGCCAGCGCGATCGTGACTGTCCCGGCGATCTGTGCGAGCTGCAGCCCTGCACCGCGGCGGTCTGCCAGGGGGGGACTTGCGTCTGCGCCGCGGTGGCGGATGGCCCCGATCCGAGCGGGCAGTGCGGGGGCGATGCCTCCGGGCACTGCTGCGAGGGGGCGTGCTGCCAAGGGAATGCCACCGAATGCAACCCCGCCGGGCTCTGCTGCGCGCCGAACTGCGCCGGACGGCAGTGCGGACCGGACGGCTGTGGCCGCGGGGGAACGTGTGGGGGCTGCCTGCCAGGGCAGAGGTGTGATGAGGACGGGCAGTGCACCGGCACGCCCACCTGCTCGCCGCAGAGTTGTCCCAACGGATGCTGCGACGACGACGGGGAGTGCGACGACGGCGACTCCGGCTCCTCCTGCGGCACGGGCGGGGTGCGCTGCGCCAAGTGCGGGGCCGGCTCCCGCTGTGTGAATCAGCGCTGCACCTGCGACCCCGACTGCGGCGGGAGAGAATGCGGCTCGGACGGGTGCGGCGGCTCCTGCGGCACGTGTGCGGCGGGGCAGGTCTGTGACGAGGACGACGGGGAGTGCCTGTGCACCCGCCAGAGCTGCCCCACCGGCTGCTGCTCCGACGGCCCCGGCGACCCCGGCACGTGCCAACCGGGGACCGCCAACCAGGCTTGCGGCGCGGGGGGGGCGAAGTGCGAGGCGTGCGACGACGACGAGACGTGCCAGGGCGGGCAGTGCCGCGAGTGCGGCGCGCAGTCCTGCCCCAACGGGTGCTGCGCGGGGGAGCGCTGCCTGCCGGGGCTGGATCCCAACTTCTGCGGCCATGACGGGGACGCGTGCCAGCGCTGCGCCGGCACGCAGCGCTGCCTGCCGCACGTCCCCCCGCGGTCGGGCGGGCAGTGCGTCTGCACCCCCCAGAGCTGTCCCGACGGTTGCTGCACCGCCGGCCCCCTCGAGCCGGGGGTCTGCGCGACCGAGACCAGCAACCAGGTCTGCGGCCGGGACGGGGCGCGCTGCATCGCCTGCCCAAACGGGACCATCTGCCATGAGGGGCAGTGCGTCTGCCTCCCCCAGATTTGTCCCGACGGCTGCTGCAGCGCCGGCCCGGGCGAGCCGGGCGCCTGCGAAGCCGGGACCAGCGACCAGGTCTGCGGGACGGGTGGGGCGCGCTGCGTCGCCTGTCCGACCGGGACCGCCTGCCGTGGGCAGCAGTGCGTCTGCGACGCGCAAAGCTGCCCCACCGGCTGCTGCGACGCCAGCGGCGCCTGTGTGCCCACCTGCCCGGCCGGCACCACCTGCGACGCCCAACGGCAGTGCCGCTGTACCACCGCTAGCTGCCCGGCCGGGACCGTCTGCTGTGCACCGCAGAACCGCTGCGCGCGGCCGAACGGCGCCGCCTGCACGGCGGCCAGCCAGTGCTGCTCGGGCAACTGCTTCAATGCCGTCTGCGCTGACCTGGTGGACCAGTGCGAAGGCAACCCCTGCAACCCGCCGGCCACCGGCTGCGCGGGCAACAATTGCTGCGACGTCGGCAACGACCGCAGCTGTGGCGACCTCTGCTGCGAACGAGACCAGTCCTGTTGCGACAGCGGGGAGTGCTGTGGCGGGGTGGTCTGCTGCGACGATGGCCAGTGCTGCGAGGGCACGTGTTGCTCCGACGACGCGCTCTGTTGCGGCAACCAGTGTTGCGACCCCGACAGCGAAAAGTGCTGCGGCGCGGGCAATGCCTGTTGCCCCAAGGACCTGTCCTGCTGCGGCAATACCTGTTGCGACCCTGGCCATCCCTTCTGCTGCGCCGATGGCTCCTGTTGCGATGGTCCCTGCTGCGGAAATACCTGTTGGCCCCAGGATTTCGGCTGCTGCGGCGGCACGCACCAGTGCTGCGGGCCTGACATTGCCGGCATGTGCTGCGGCGAGAACGACGAATTCTGCTGCTTCACGTGCGCCGACACGTGCGGTTCTGCCTGTATCTGCTGCGTCAACCCAGTCAACGGCATCCAATGCGGACGGCCGCGGGGCGTTTCCTGCTCATTACCGGGCACCAACAACGAGTGTTGCTCGAATCAGTGTGACAACAATGGCCGCTGCACGTAAGTGCGGGGAACGACGTGAGGGACAGGGAGGAGCCACGAGCGCCTATCGGAGTGGGTGACCGTAACGAGCGAGAGGGGGAACGCCTGATGGACCGCGACCGCTTCGATGCCCTCGCCAAACTGCTCGCGACGAGCGAGTCGCGGCGGACCACGCTCGGCGCGCTGCTCGGGGCGCTGCTCAGTCCAGCCGCCACCGAGGCCGCCAGACAGCGCGGCCGCGCAAAGGCCAAGGCCAACGAGCAGGAAAAGCATCGCCAGTCCGGCCGCCAATTGCATGCCGAGCGCGGCGGCCATGACAAGGGCCGCAAGCGACGCAAGCGGAAGCGCGGGCGTAAGAACAATCCCGGAACGCCGGCCGAGCCAACACCGGGTTGCTGTGGCACAAAGTCGTGTTCCGACCCTGAAGCGGGCAGCACCCGCTCCGATTGCGACTTCGCCGGGGAGTCATTCGCCGGTGAGGATCTCAACGGCTCCATCTTTCGGCGCATTGATGGGCGCGGCGCGAACTTCAACGACACTGATAACCACGGCTCGATATTCGCTGAGGCATGTTTGCAGGGAGCGAGTTTCCGCGGGGCCAGACTTGGGGGGAGCACCTGGGGCGGGGCGTGCCTGTTCGAGGCCGATTTTCGCAATGCCGACCTCGGCGGCGACTCGGCCGTCTTCCACGGGGCGCTCTTCTGCGCCACCCGCATGCCGGACGGCAGCCTCAATGACCGCGATTGCGAACGCGCCACGGCGTGTTGTCAGCGGGAGCTGGCGGCACCCGGCCCGGGGTGCGATTGCACGGGCAAGCAGTGCGGCCCGGATGGCTGCGGCGGCAGCTGCGGAACCTGCCCGGCGGGCGAAGCGTGCAACGGCGCCGGGCTGTGCATCTGCGTTCCGCAGAGCTGCCCGGCCGGATGCTGCGACGGGAATCAAGTCTGTGAGCCGGGGAACACCAACCAGATCTGCGGCACGGGCGGCACCCTTTGCGTGAGCTGCGGCGCGGGGCAAGCCTGTCAGAATCAGCGGTGCGCCTGCGTGCCTGATTGCACCGGCAAGACCTGCGGCCCCGATGGGTGCGGCGGGAGTTGCGGCTCCTGCCAGGGAGGCCAGCGCTGCGGGGCGAACGGTCAGTGCATTTGCGACGAGGCCAGTTGCCCGGGCTGCTGCGATGGCAACCTCTGCCAGCAGGGGAACACGAAAGCGAATTGCGGCAGCGGGGGAGGAAGCTGTTCGAGTTGCGACACGGTTTCGCAGGGTTGCCTCGACGGGCAGTGCGTGCCGTGCAACGAAACCTTCGACTGCGGCTGCGTCGGCCAGTCCATCTGCACCGATCCGAACAATGGGATCGTGAACTGCCGGCTGCTCGACAATCAAGGCGTCTGTACCTGCATGGTCTCGACCGGGGGCCAGCCAATTTGCCAAGGAGCGACAGGGTCGAGTTGCGGGACCGACGATGACTGCCAGCAATTCGCTCCCGGCAGCGTGTGTGTGGCAAACGTTGCCGACAGCGATGACTGCAACTTCGCGACAAACTTCTGTGCCGCCCCGTGCCCGGCGCACTAGGGGCGGGTGGAGCGCTGACGGCCGCGGGCGCGGGGCAGCCGCCCCACTCCGATTGCGATGAAGGTTTCGCGGCCGGAGCGTGGGAGGGCATGTGGGCGCTGCGACTGCGGTTTTCGGTCATGCGCCGGGGAGTGAACCATGGATCCATCGCGCTTCGATGACCTCGCACGTCTCCTCAGCGGCGCCAGTGGCCGGCGTTCGCTCCTGCGCGTCCTGCTCGGCGCGGCCCTCGGTGGCTCTGTCGCGGAGGCCGCCGCCAAGCCGCGGGACAAGGGCAAAGGCAAGCGCAAGGGCCGGGATCGAGACCGGGACAATGACCAGGTCCGCGGCCGGGGCCGGGACCGGAGCCGCCTGGAGGCCGAGGGGCGGAACAAGGGCGGCAAGCGGCGCAAGAAGCCCAAGAAGAAGCGCGGCGGGTCGGGCGGCGGCAACCAGCCCCCGCCGCCGCCGGACGGCTGCTGCGGCGCCGAGTCCTGCCCCGCCCCCGAGCCGGGCAGCACCAGTGCGGGTTGCGATTTCGCCGGCCGCTCCTTCGTCGGCCAGGACCACAACGGCTCGCTGTTCCGCGGCATCGACGGCCGCAACGCCATCTTCACCGCCACCGACAATCATGGTTCGGTGTTTGCCGAGGCCTGCCTGCAGGGGGCCCGTTTCCGCCGCGCCAGGCTGGACGGCAGCACCTGGGGCGACGCCTGCCTGTTCGACGCCGATTTCACCGGGGCCGACCTGGGCGGCGACGACACCCTCTTTAACGACGCCCTGTTCTGCAACACCACCATGCCGGACGGGAGCGTCAACGACCGCGACTGCGACCGACCCACGGTCTGCTGCCAGAGCGAGCTGGGCGGGGGCGATCCATGCCAGACGGCGGCCGACTGCCCCGACGAGGGGTGCCGCAGCAAAGCCTGCCAGGGCGGGAACTGCGTCTATGCCATCGTCGCCGACGGCGAGGATCCGGACGGGGCGTGCGGCGCCGGGGCGTCCGGGCACTGCTGCGAGGGAGAGTGCTGCCAAGGCACGGCCACGGAGTGCAACCCGGACGGGCTGTGCTGCGCCCCCAACTGCGCCGGGAAGCAATGCGGCCCCGACGGGTGTGGCGGGAACGGCACGTGTGGCAGCTGCCCGGCCGGCGAAGACTGCGACGAGGAGACCGGCCAGTGCGTGGCCAACTGCCGGCCGGCCAACTGCCCCAACGGCTGCTGCGACGGGGCGGGGGTGTGCCGGCCGCTGACCGGGGAGTTCTGCGGCGGCGCCTGCGGGACCGACTGCGGGGTGGGGCGGGAGTGCGCCGACGGACGGTGCGTCTGCAACGCGGCCTCCTGCCCCCACGGCTGCTGCACCACCGCCTTCGGTGACCCCCGCGGCACCTGCATCCCGCCCGAACCCCCCGTCTTCTGCGGCACCGGCGGCGTGGCGTGCGTGGAGTGCCCGCAGAGCGGCTGCTGCGACCTGGCGACCAACACCTGCGCGGCCGGCACATCCCCCCAGGCCTGCGGCGGCGGCGGGCACACCTGCGCGGTCTGCCCGCCGGGGACGCCGTGTGTCAATGGCCGCTGTGTTTGCGCCGGGGTGGTCTGCTCCAACGGCTGCTGCGACGACACAGGCACCTGCCAGGCAGGCTCCACCGACCAGGCGTGCGGCACTGATGGGGGATTTTGCGCGGTGTGCTCGACGGGAACCACCTGCGTCGGCGGCCGCTGCGTCTGCACCCAGGCGAGCTGCCCGAGCGGGTGCTGCGCCAACGGCCCGGGGAACCCCGGCGCCTGCGAGCCAGGTGTCACCGTCCAGGCTTGCGGTACGGGAGCCGCGCAGTGCGCGAGTTGCTCTGGCACGCAGACCTGCCGAGACCAGCAGTGCGTGGCGTGTCCGTTCGTTGAGGACCAGTTGGTCTGCACCTGTGCTGGCCAGAACGCGTGCGTCGAGGCGGTGCCCAACGTGGTCTGCGGGATGAACAACGGGGTGGATTGTGGGTGCGTGGTTTCGCGGGCGGACGAGCCGTTTTGCACGGGGAGCGGAGTTGTCATCGGAAGCGCCGGTTGCACCACCGACGCCGACTGCGCCGCCGCCGGCCACGTCGGCGCGGTCTGCGTCGACAACAGCGGTCTCTGCAGCCAATCATTCAGCGCCCCCTTCTGCGCCTTCCCCTGCCCAAACACCTCAGGCTGAAAGGAGGACACCGTAGGGCCGCCGCGGCGCGGTACTGTGCTGAAGGCGACCTCTCTGAATCCTTCGTTGCTCGCGCAGAAGGAGGTAGGCCATGGACCCGTTTCGCTTTGATGAGCTCACGCGGCTGCTGAGCCGCGCCGGCGGGCGGCGCGCCGTGCTCGGCGCCCTCCTCGGGCTCTCCGTTGCCGGCGGCGTTGTCGAGGCCGCTTCCAAGAAACGAGACAAGCGCGACGGCAGGGGCCGTGACGATGACCAGAATCGGGACCGACTCCAGGCCGAAGGGCGCGGCAAGGGGAAGGGCAAAAACAAGAAGAAAAAGAAGAAGCGCGGCCACGCCAATGGCGGCGGGCCGGTAGGACCAACGCCGGACTGCTGCGGCACGGAATCCTGCGCCGATCCCGAACCGGGCAGCACTAGTGCCGACTGCGACTTCGCCGGGCGCTCGTTCGTCGGCCAGGACCACAACGGCTCCATTTTCCGCGGCATCGATGGCCGCAACGCCGTCTTCATCGCCACCGACAACCACGGGTCCATCTTCGCTGACGCCTGCCTGCAAGGGGCGTCGTTCCGCCGCGCCAACCTGGGAGGGAGCACCTGGGGCGACGCCTGCCTGTTCGACGCCGACTTTACCGGTGCCGACCTGGGGAACGAGTCGGCGGTCTTCCACGGCGCCCGTTTCTGCCGCACCACCATGCCGAACGGATCGGTCAACAACCGCGATTGCGATACGGACGATCCCTGCTGCGATGCGGAGCTAGGCGCCGGCGATCCCTGCCGGAGCGCGCCCGACTGCGGCAACAGGACCTGCAATACCACGGCCTGCGTCAACGACCAATGTGTCTTCACGCCGGTGGCCGACGGGCCGAGCCCGAACGACCTGTGCGACACCCACTGCTGCGAAGGCGAGTGTTGCCCCGCGGGCGCCACTGAATGCAATCCCCGGGGGCTGTGCTGCACCCCGAACTGCGCCGGCCGCAACTGCGGCCCGGACGGGTGCGGCGGCTCTTGCGGGACCTGCCCGGAAGGGACGGCCTGCTTTACCCAGAGCGGGACGTGCATCTGCAATCCTGGGACCTGCGACGGCTGTTGCGCCAACACCAATACCATCTGCCGGCCAGGGAATACCCCAGGGGCCTGCGGCAGCGGCGGCGCGCCCTGCGCCATTTGCAGCGGGCAGCAGGTCTGTCACAACGCGCAGTGCTGCACCCCGAACTGCGCGGGGCGGCACTGCGGTCCAGACGGCTGCGGCGGCAGTTGCGGCAATTGCCAGCAGGGCCAACGCTGCGACAACGGCCAGTGCGTCTGTGACGCGCAGAGTTGCCCCAACGGCTGCTGCACCGCCGCCGGCGCCTGCCAGCCGGGGACCGCGAACCAGGCCTGCGGCGCCGCCGGCCGATCCTGCGCGGCGTGCCCGGCGGGGCAGGGCTGCATCAACCAGACGTGCGCGGCCTGCACCGCGGGAACATGCCCGCAGGGCTGCTGCGCGGCGGATCATACCTGCCAGCCGGGCAACGCCTTCCAGCACTGCGGCGGGCCGGGCGGGGCGCCGTGCGCGGGCTGCAGCGATACGCAGACCTGTCAGAACCGGCAGTGCGTGGAGTGTGGAGACTCGTGCCCCTGCTCGGGTCAATCCATTTGCTTCAACGCGGGGGCGCCGAACGTGGTCTGCCCCTTGATCCCATCAAGCGATCTCGGCGAGTGCTTCGTCACGCTGACGGGCCAGCCGATCTGTTCGAGCTCGATCTCAAACCTGGGGTGCAACACCAACGCCGACTGCAGGGAGCTCGCGGCCAACGCCGTCTGTGTCCAGGGCAAACAGCCCAATAATCCGCAACCGCAATGCGAACCCAATCCGTTCTGTGTCATCCCGGGGACACCCGCGTAGGCGCTGCCCAGGAGGTCCCTGCGATGCCAGGTTTAAGGTAGGAGGCGCGCCGCGGACGCTAGCCCGGCGATCCGCGGCGACGATCCAGCAGGGATCGCCGCACAACCGTCGGGGATCATTGCCGGAGAACGGCGACGTTGAGGGAGGATCGATTGAGCACCTCAGTGATGGCACGCTTCATGGACGTCATCAGGACGCGCCGCGCGCTGCTGGGCGGCGGTCTGGCCGCGTTGACAGCGGCGGCGCTCTCCACCGCCGAGCAGGCGGCAGCACGCAAACAAACGAAGCGGCAACGCCGCCGCAGACGCCGTCGCCGGAGTCGCGGTGGCGGTGGTCCGGTGGGCGGTGTCGACTGTTTCGTCTGCGAAAGCATGAGCGACGGCCGCAATTGCCGGTTCACCTCGATCCAAGCCGCGATCGACGCCATCCCAGAGGGAGCTGCCGGCGGGACGCTCGCCATCTGCGCCGGGACATTCAAGGAGCGGATCAGCCTCTCCGTGTCGCAGACCGACTTGACCATCCAGGGTGCTGGCACCAGTCAAACCATCATCGACGCCGACGGGGAAGGATCGGCCATCACCATCGGGCGAGACGCCGACTTCATCACCATTGAGTTTCTCACCATCACCGGGGGCAAGGCAGAATTCGGCGGCGGAGTGTTCAATCAGGCCCGTTTTACGACGATCAGCAACTGCGAGGTGACTGGCAACGACACCGGGGTGGCGGCAGGCGGCGGCATCTACAACGATGGCGGTTCACTGACGCTGATTTCGACCATTGTGACGGAGAATGCGTCGCTCGATGGGTTGGGCGGCGGCATCCTCAACGATGGCAATGGGGCCTCGCTCACGCTGCAAGGCGGGTCCCAGGTCACCAAGAATCAGGCGGATCAGGGCGGCGGTATCTTCAACCAGGGCGGGACGGTGACGATTGCGAGCGGAAGCAGCGTGACGGACAACGAACCCGACAACTGCGTGGGAACGACCGCCTGCAGCGCGTGACGCGCGGTCGCCACGCGCTGCACCTGCGCGCCGTTTCGATTTGACGGGGCAATCAGGGTGTTGGCGTGGTGGATTCCGCTGGCTCGGCGTCAGCCAGTTCTTCCTCGCTGATGATGCCGAGCTGCTCGCGGAGTCCCAGGGCGTCTGTCTGGTTCCAGAATTCGGCGACCCGGCCGCACTCGATGCGCAGGAGGGAAATCCCCTCCCACGCCGCGCTCCGCCCGGTCGGGGCCACGCCGTCGAACTCGCCCTGGTGCGTGCCCTCGGCGACCCAGGCCACCGTCGCGCTATCGGCGCTGGCGGTCACGAACTCGACGGTGACGTGCACGTCGGGAAATGCGGCTTTGAATTCGGCGGCGCGTTGCGCGGCTTCAGCGGCGGAGATGACGTCGGCGCTGACGGAGCGGTGATAGACGACGTCTGGCGCCAGCAGCTCCGCGAAGTTGGCCGGGCTGTCATATCGCTCTTCGGCGAAGCGGCGCGCCAGGTCCGCGTTCGCCTCCGCGCTGGCGGCTGGACAGTCCGTGGCCGCCATTGGGGTGGCTTCCTGGGCGGTAGCTGGGAAGGCCGTGGCGAACCCAACCAGAAGCATGGCGGTGACGATGATTGCCGTCGTGGCCGTAACTCGGTCGTGCATGAGAGCCGCTCCCTCCGAGACTATTGCGATGGTGAACGCGACCTAAGCGGAGCATACGGCCTACGCGTTCGCTGTCAAGCATGGTCATCTGTGGCGCGGGACAACGCGTGGCCAATCGGTGTGTTGTCCCGGCCTGTTGGTCCCGCATTCTCGAGACTCGGTTCATTGAGAAAGACTCGCCGTCGGTGTCGACGGCAGCCGCTGCATGAGGAGGTCTGTCCGGTTGATGCTGCCGGCCAGCGGTCGGCGAATTGGCATGAAGACCTGGCGCTGGCGATCGCTTCCGCCAGCGTCAAGCCAACGATTGTCAGGGTCATGTCAGGCCGTTGTCAGTGGACGCGGCGCTACAGGCTGCGTAGCCTAGACCTCGCAAATGCCAGATTAACGGGCCGCTCCGCGCAGGAGGGGATCGTTCGATGGATCGCGATCGCTTCGATGCCCTCGCCAGGTTGCTGGCGACGACCGGATCCCGCCGAATCACGCTCGGCGCCTTCCTTGGCGTGCTGCTCGGTCCTGCCGCCGCCACGGCGTCCGCCGCCAGCAAGCGCGGCAAGAAGCCGGACGCGGGCAAGAATGGCGGCAAGGACCGGGGCCGCGATAACGGTAAGCCACCGGCGCGGGGCCAGGACCGCGACCGGCGCCGGGGCTCTGCCCAGGATCGGGATCGTCTCCAGTCCGAAGGACGCGGCAAGGACAAGGGCCGCAAACGCAAGCGCAAGAAGAACCGCGGCGGGTCGGGCAATGGCGGCGGTCCCATAGGACCAGCCCCGGACTGCTGCGGCACGGACTCCTGTTCCGACCCCGAACCGGGGAGCACGAGTTCTGGCTGCGACTTCGCCGGGCGCTCGTTTGTGGAGCAGGACCACAATGGCTCCATCTTCCGCGGCATCGACGGGCGCGGAGCCGTCTTCACCGCCACCGACAACCAGGGCTCGGTCTTCGCCGCGGCCTGCCTGCAAGGCGCCCGCTTCCGCCGCGCCCGGCTGGGCGGCAGCACCTGGGGCGACGCCTGCCTGTTTGGAGCCGATTTCACCGGGGCCGATCTGGGTGGGGATGAGACGCTCTTCGACAACGCCCGCTTCTGCGGCACCACCATGCCGGACGGCAGCGTCAATAACCGCGATTGCGGCCGGGCCACCTCCTGTTGCGATCCGGAGCTGGGTGGGGGCGACCCGTGCCAGACGGCGGCCGACTGCGCCGAAAAGAACTGTCAGTCCAAGGCGTGCACCAACGGCCAGTGCGTCTACACCGCGGTGGCCGACGGGCCGGACCCGAACGAGGGGTGCGGCACCCACTGCTGCGAGGGCGAGTGTTGCCTCAGCGACGCCGATCACTGCGATCCGGATGGGCTGTGCTGCACCCCCAACTGCGCCGGCCGCGACTGCGGCCCGGACGGCTGCGGCGGCGAATGCGACTTCGGGCCATGTGCGCCGGGCATGACGTGCGACAACGGGCGCTGCGTTTGCACCGCCAGCAGTTGCCCGACCGGCTGCTGCATTCTCGGACCCGGGGAGGACCCAATCTGCTGTGACGAGGGGCTGGAGTGCGTCAACGGGAGCTGTGCCTGCACCGCCAGCAGTTGCCCACATGGCTGCTGCTTCCCGGAGGAATCCCCAAACTGCCTTCCTCCAGACAACCAGTTCTGCGGCACGGGCGGCAGCGCATGCCAAACCTGCACCGGCCAGGACGGCTGCGTCAACGGCGAGTGCGTCTGCCAGCCGAATTGCGCCGGCAAGACGTGCGGCCCAGACGGCTGCGGCGGCCACTGTGGCCCCTGCTCCACCGGCTGTTGCGCCGACAACGACACTTGCCAGCCGGGAACCACCATTCAGCACTGCGGCGCAGGCGGCGCGACCTGCGCGGCCTGCACCGATCGGGAAACCTGTCAGGGCGGGCAATGCGTTGCCTGTGGCCCCGGAGGCTGCGTTTGCGCGGGCCAGTCCATCTGCGC
This sequence comes from uncultured Chloroflexia bacterium, assembly GCA_963762985.1. Lineage (GTDB taxonomy): Bacteria > Chloroflexota > Chloroflexia > Thermomicrobiales > UBA6265 > JACCXM01. Next base: position 493,707 of record CAVXMK010000008.1, on the reverse strand, counting down.
CGCTCCGAATGCCGGCAATGTCTTTTGCACGGATGACTGCACCTGCTTCGTTTCACTGGAGGGCAAGCCGTTCTGCGCTCGTTCTATCGATGTTTCGGATACGTGCACAACCGACGCCGACTGCCAACACCTCGAAGCCGGGGCCATCTGTGCCGATCCCACGGGTGGTCCGAACGAGAGCTGCCCGGGCCATCCCTTCTGCGCCCTCGCGTGCCGTGGCTAGGGGTGGTCGTGGCTGCTGGGGGCGTTGAGGAACTCGGGGGGCCGATGGATGAGAAGGACGCAGACGGCGCCGTAGTCGCTCGGATTCTGGATTCCGGTGAGGACATGCTGATGTTCAAATTCGGCTCAAGACGTCGGACTAGCGCCAGGGGGTGAACTGATGGATGCCGCGCGATTCGACCACCTCACGCGCGTGTTTGGCCGAGCCGGCGAGCGGCGCACGCTGCTGCGCGCGCTGCTTGGGGCGGTGCTCGGCGGCGCCGTCGTGGAGACCGACGCCAGCAAACGGGGCAAGGCCAAAGACAAGGACAAGAACCGCGACCGGGAAGGGGACAAGGATCGGGACCGGGAGCGGGACAGTGACAGTGACCCGGATAAGAACCCGAACCGCGGCCGGGATCGACTGCAGGCAGAAGGACGGGGCGGCAAACGGCGCAAGAAGAAGAACAAGAAGAAGCGCGGCGGGTCGGGCGGCGGCCAGACCCCCAACCCGCCCCCGGACAACTGCTGCGGCACGGACTCATGCCCCAACCCCGAGCCGGGCAGCACCAGCGCCGGCTGCGATTTTTCCGACCGCAACTTCGCCGGGCAGGATCACAACGGCTCTATCTTCCGCGGTATTGATGGGCGGGGGACCGTCTTCACCGCCACTGACAACCAGGGGTCCATCTTTGCCGAAGCCTGTCTGCAAGGAGCCCGCTTCCGCCGCGCCAAGCTGGATGGCAGCACCTGGGGCGGGGCGTGTCTCTTCGAGGCTGACTTCACGGGGGCGGATCTCGGGGGCGACGACACCCTCTTTGACAACGCGCTCTTCTGCAACACGATCATGCCGGATGGCCGTGTCAACAACCGCGATTGCGACCGACCCACCGCCTGCTGCGAGCCGGAACTGGGCGGCGGCGATCCATGCCAGACGGCGGCCGACTGCCCCGGCGAGGGGTGCCGCAGCAAAGCCTGCCAGGGCGGGAACTGCGTCTATGCCATCGTCGCCGACGGCGAGGATCCGGACGGGGCGTGCGGCGCCGGGGCGTCCGGGCACTGCTGCGAGGGGGAGTGCTGCGCTGGCGGGGCCACGGAGTGCAACCCCGACGGGTTGTGCTGCGCCCCCAACTGCGCCGGGCGGGAGTGTGGGCCGGACGGCTGCGGCGGGAACGGCACGTGCGGCGACTGCCAGGCGGGCGAAGACTGCGACGGGGACACCGGGCAGTGCATCGCCAACTGCCGGCCGCAGAACTGTCCAAGCGGCCAGCAGTGCTGCGGCGGGCGGTGTCTGCTGGCGAACGGTGGCGCCTGCACCGCGGCGAGCCAGTGTTGCTCGGGCAACTGCTTCAACGCCGTCTGCGCCGACTTCGTGGACGAGTGCGGGGGCAACACGTGCAACCCGCCCGCCACCGGGTGCGCCGGCGCCAACTGTTGCGACAGTGGGGACGGGAGCAGCTGCGGCAACAACTGCTGCGAGCTGAACCACACCTGCTGCCAACCGGGCAACAACTGCTGCGAGCCAGACCACGCCTGCTGCGGGGGCAATTGTTGCGAACCGAACCAGACCTGCTGCGGGGGCAACAATTGTTGCCAACCGAACCAGACTTGCTGCGGGGGAACGTGTTGTCAGGCGGGCCAACGCTGTAACGCCAACAACGAGTGCATCTGCGACGAGCAAAGCTGCCCGGATGGTTGCTGCGACACCGCGGGCACGTGTCAGTCGGGGAACTCCAACCAGTTTTGCGGCAGGGGCGGCGACGCCTGCCAGAATTGTCAGCAGCTTGGCGACGAGTGCGACGGGGGAATCTGCATCTGCACCGCCCAGAGCTGTCCCGGCGGCTGTTGTGACGAGGGCCCGGGGCACGCGGGCCAGTGCGTCGATAATGAATGGCCCTTCTGCGGCGTCGACGGCATCCTGTGCGTGCGGTGCATGACCGGCACGAGCTGCAATCCCCAGGGGCAGTGCTGTACGCCTGAATGCACCGGCAAGGCGTGCGGCCCGGACGGCTGCGGAGGCAGTTGCGGGTCGTGCGGCACGTGCGAGCGGTGCGTGAACGGAGCCTGCCAGCCCCTACAGGCTAACGGGACCGTTTGCACGCAGAACGACGTCTGCTGCTCGGGAAGCTGCTTCAGTGGCGTCTGCGCCGACACGGTTGAGGCTTGCAATGGCACACTCTGCTCGCCGCCCGCCAACGGCTGTGCCGGCAACATCTGTTGCTATGGCGAGAACCTGCGGCCCAACGACATCGCGTGCACTGAGAACAGCCAGTGTTGCTCGGGCAACTGCTTCGATGGCGCCTGCGCCAACCCCGCAACCACCTGCGACGGCATCACGTGCGATCCACCCGCCAATGGCTGTGCGGGCAACATCTGTTGTCGCGGCAACAACTTGCGGGCCAATGGCCGCGCATGCAGCCAGAACAGCCAATGTTGCTCGAACAACTGCTTCAGTAACGTTTGCACGAATCCTGTGACCACCTGCGACGGCACGACCTGTTCGCCGCCCGCCAACGGTTGCGCGGGCAGCGTCTGCTGTCGCGGCAACAACCTGCTGGCAACTGGCAGCGCCTGCACGCAGAACAGCCAGTGTTGCTCGAACAACTGCTTCAATGGCGTCTGCGCCAACCTCTTGAGTAGTTGCAACGGCCAATCCTGTCCCCCGGGGGGCGGCAATTGCTGCGGAGGGGCGTGTGTCCCACCCCTGGAGCCTGCAAGCCGTTGCTGCAGCAGTAGCCTATCTCCTCAGTTTTCCTATTGCCGCGAGCCCGCGGTCTGCTGCGCGGCATCGGGGCTGTGTTGCGGTGACGGCAGTCATTGTTGCGACATTTCGGGGGAGGGCTGCTGCTTCTGATCTGGCCGTGCCCGCTGGCGGCGCCGCCAGCGGGCACAGCAGGATGGCTCGATGATGGCGCCGCCTGACTGGAGACGCCGGAAAGTCCATGAGGCGTCTGAAGCATTGGCCGAGTCACGATAGGTCCGAGGGAGACGCCTTGATCGAGCGTTGCCGCATGCGAATCAAGCGTTCAAGAGGAATCGTGATGAACACCATTCGATTGGCGCATCATCGTGCACCGCGTGTCGCGGCGACGGTCGCATTCGCGGCCGCAATGCTGCTAGGCCCCGCGGTGGGCCTGGCGCAGACGCCCGTGAGCGACGCGGCAACGGCTCATCCCGTGCACATCCACAGCGGGACCTGTGCCGAGCTGGGCGATGTGGTCGTTCCCCTGGGAGATGTCGCCATCCCGGAAGGAGATCACGCTGGCGCGGAGTCGGCCATTCCCGCGGAACTCAGCCTCAACGTGATCGATATGCCGCTGGCCGACATCCTGGCCGCGCCGCATGCCATCAATGTGCATCAGAGCGCGGAGAAAATCGACGTCTATATCGCCTGCGGCGATATCGGGGGCGTCATCACGCCGGGTGAAACGGGCAGTGACGAAATTCGCTTCGTCCTGGCCGAGCAGAACGACTCCGGTCATACCGGATGGGGATTTCTCTCGGCGGAAGGCGATCAGACGGAAGTGAACGTCATCTTGACCGCGCCGGAGGTGATGGGCTAGCAAACAATTCGTCGGACCGTCAAGCCCCATCGCTGGCGCTCCCCACTGCCGCCCACAACGCGCGGCGATGGTTCAGCGTGCAATGACGCTCAATGTCGCGCATGTGCGTGGCGGGCGCATGATCCCTCGCGGGTGATGGCGGAACTGCCCATCCACTTCCACCGCGCGGTCGACGCGGCGTCTCTCAACATTCTGAATTCCGCACCTGTGGTACTATTTCCGGCCGGGTAGAAGCCGGAGGTGGGCATGGCATGACCAACGGTCCAACTCCGGAGCGGCAGGACTTGCGCGCCGTCGGCGTCGCGACTGGGCTGGGATGCTCCATCGTCGCGGCGCTCGTGTTGTGTATAGGCGGCGGCGTCTGGCTCGATGACCGGTTTGGCACCTCTCCGGTGTTGACGCTGCTCGGCGTTGCGCTGGGACTGGTGGTGGCCGGCTATCAGCTCTGGGAGCTGGCCAAGGTCGGCAGCAAGACCGCGCGGCCCGGCCCGGTGACCCGGACGATCGCGCGGTTGCCCACGCCAGGCGCGGCGCGAAACATGCAAGCGCGGGATCAGCGCGCGACCGCGCTCGAGAACGAACGCATCGAGGAGTAACGTCCACGCATGGAGAACCTGGAGATCCACATCTCGATCGCCGCGGAAACCCTCTTCATGCTGGGCCCAGTCCCCGTCACCAACTCGATGCTGACCATGTTCATCGTCATGGGGCTGCTGCTCATTGCCGGCGCGGCCATGGCGCGTGGGGCCAAACTGGTTCCCGGTCGCTGGCAGAGCTTGTTCGAGGTCTCCGCCTCCTTCATCCTCGACCTGGTCGAGAGCACCGGCGGCAAGTCGTTCGGGCGCCGCGTCTTCCCCATGATCGGAGCCATCTTCATCTTTATCGCCATCGCCAATTACTCTGGCCTTCTTCCCGGCGTCGGGACCATCGGCTTCTACAGGACCGAAGAAGTCGAGCACGAAGAGGAAGCTGGGCCGTCAGAGGCGACCGAAACCGACGTGGCGGAGCCCGCACCGGGCGCGGCGGAAGTCACCGAAGAAGGCGCTGAGGAGGAGGCGCACGAGGTGCTGGTGCCCCTCTTCCGCGCTCCTACAGCCGATATCAACATGACGTTGGCCATGGCGTTGGTGACGTTCACCACCGTGCAAGTGGCCGGGATCCGCGCCCACGGCTTTGTTGGCCGCATCAAGCACATGGCCGACCCGCCGTTCCTGTTCCCGATCGAGCTCGTTTCCGAGCTGGGACGCATCATCTCGTTGTCGGCCCGGCTCTTCGGGAACATCTTCGCCGGCGAGGTGCTGCTGGCGGTCATGTATGCGCTGGCCAACGCCCTATTCATTGTCATCGTGCCGCTGTTGGTGCCGGTGGTCTTCATCTTCCTGGAACTGCTCTTCGGGACGATCCAGGCCCTGGTCTTCGCGCTGCTGACCGCCATTTACATCACCATGGCCGCCGTCGACACCCACGGCGGCGAGCACGCGGAGCATCCCCCCGAGGAGCGTCACGGCGCAGAATCGGCCACGGTGGCTCGCGCTCCGGCCGCGGCCGGCGACTAGGGTCAGGTTTCTCGTAGGGGCGTCACCCAAAAGGCGCCTACTGGCAAGAGACGTCACGGGCGGGAGGTCCGCCCGCGCAGCAGAGGTCATCGGGACTGGTGGCCAAGGGAGGACGTGGGAATGGAAGTCGACGCGGCGAAAGCGCTGGGCGCGGGTCTGGCGATCGGGATCGGGGGGATCGGGCCGGGCATCGGCATCGGCTTCATCGGCCGGGGCGCGATGGAAGCCATCGGCCGCAACCCCGAAGCCGCCGGCGAGATCCGCACCGTCATGATTCTGGCCGCGGCGCTGGCCGAGGCGGTCGCCATCTACGCCTTCGTGATCGCCATCATTATTGCGTTCGTGTTGTAACGGGGTGATGGGGTGATGGGGTCATAGGGTGTTAGGGAGATCGATTCCCTAACCCCCTAACCCCCCAATACCCTATCACCCGCGACCGGAGGTCGCACCAATGGGCGAACTTGGTCTCAATCTACCGGGCCTGCTGGTCCAGCTCGTCGCGTTTCTGGTGTTCATCGTTCTGTTCTGGAAATACGCGCTCGGACCGATCACCAACATGCTCGACGAGCGGTCGCGCCGGATTTCGGAGAGCATGCAGGCCGCGGAGAACATGAAGCGGGAGATGGCCGCGGCCGGGGCCCGCAACGAGGAGATCCTGGCCGAGGCGCGGCAGCAGGCGCAGCAGATCATTGCCCAGGCGCGCGAGGTGTCCGAGGCCACCGTAGCCCGGGCGCAGAAGGAAGCGGGCGAGCAGGCCGACGAGTACCTGGCTCGGGCGCAGGCCACCCTGCGCCAGGAGACGGAGCAGGCCCGGCTGCAACTGCGGCAGGAGCTGGCCGACCTGGCGGTGATGGCCGCGGGCCGCATCGTGCGCAAGGAGCTCGATCCCGCCGCGCAATCGCGCCTGATCGAGGAGACGTTGGCGGAAGCGGCCGTGCCGGCGGACGGCCGGCGTTAGGTGGGTGGGCAAGACTTGTTGGAGTGGCGGATGGTAGGGGCGACGCCGGCGTCGCCCGTGGCCCGGAGGGCTGCTACGCGGTTGATGGGCGCCAGTTGTCGGTCTGCGGCCGACGGGCGCAGCAAGCAGCGCCCCTACGCAGGGTCGGCGCTCGGCATCGCTCCAGGGTTCTTTGACCACCCACGTAGGCTGACGAGACGGATTGACGGCTAGTTGTAGGAAAGGACGACCGTGGCCAGCAGCGCGGCAAAACGGTATGCGCAAGCGGTCTTCAGCCTGGGCAAGGAGCAGGGCACGCTCGATGCCTGGGGCGACGATCTGGCCATGCTGTCCCGGATCGTTGCGGACGATCGGATTGCCACCTATTTGACGAACCCTAGCGTTGCCGCGGAGCGCCGGATTGAGGCGTTCGAGACATCGCTCAACACCAATGTGCAACCCGAGGCGCGCAACCTCGCCCGCATGCTGGTCGAGCGCAACCGGACGATGCTGATCCCGGATATCCGTGAGATGTTCGATGCCCAACTGCGTGCGGAGCGGGGCATCGCGGTCGCCAACGTGACCACGGCAGAGCAGCTCAACGACGCGGAACAGGATGTGATTCGCCAGAAGCTGGAGACCATGACCGGCCAGAAGGTCGAGTTGGCCATGGAGATCGATCCGGACATCATCGGAGGGATCATCATTCGCATCGGGGACCAGGTCATCGATGGCAGCGTCCGCAACAAACTGGAGAAGATGCGCTCGCGTCTCATGGCCGGGCGGCGATAAAGACGGCCAGACGGCCAGACGGCTAGACGGCAAGAGGAGTTCGCACAATGGCGGTTCGTCCCACAGAGATTAGCGACATCATTCGCCAACAGATCGCGGGGTTCGACGACACCACGTCGCTGACCAACGTCGGCACTGTCGTCAGCATCGGCGACGGCATCGCCAACGTCTACGGCCTCAGCAACGTGATGGCTTCGGAGTTGGTCGAGTTTCCCCGCACCAACACAACCGGGCTGGCATTCAACCTTGCCGAGGACTCCGTTGGAGTCCTGGTGCTCGGCGACTACCGGGCAATCGAGGAAGGGGACGAGGTGCGCGCCACCGGTGAGGTGGCCTCGGTGCCGGTGGGCGACGCACTCATCGGGCGCGTCGTTAATGCCCTGGGCGAGCCGATCGACGGCAAGGGGCCGATCGCCACCGACAAGCGGCGGCCGATCGAGATCATCGCCCCCGGCGTCATCCAGCGCGACAACGTCGACCAGCCGCTGCAGACCGGCATCAAGGCGATCGACGCCATGATTCCGATCGGCCGCGGCCAGCGCGAGCTGATCATCGGCGACCGGCAGACCGGCAAGACAGCCGTGGCGCTGGACACGATCATCAACCAGCGCGACAGCGATGTCATTCCGATCTACGTCGCCATCGGCCAGAAGCAGGCGCAGGTGGCGCAGTCGGTGCGCGTGCTGGAAGAGAACGGTGTGATGGACAAGTCGATCGTGGTCGTTGCCTCCGCGGCCGACCCGGCAACCCAGCAGTACATCGCGCCCTTCGCCGGCACGGCCATGGGCGAGGAGTTCATGCACGACGGCCGCCACGCCCTGATCGTCTACGACGACCTCTCCAAGCACGCCCAGGCCTACCGTGAGGTGTCGCTGCTGACGCGCCGCCCGCCTGGCCGCGAAGCGTATCCCGGAGATGTCTTCTACCTCCACTCGCGGTTGCTGGAGCGCTCGGCGCGGCTGAGCGACGAGCTGGGCGGGGGGACGCTGACTTCGCTGCCGATGATCGAGACGCAGGCCGGCGACGTTTCGGCCTACATCCCGACGAACGTGATCTCGATCACCGACGGCCAGATCTACCTCGACCCCGACCTCTTCTACGCCGGTATCCGGCCGGCCATCAACGTCGGTATTTCCGTTTCCCGCGTCGGTGGCGCGGCGCAGGTGAAGGCGATGCGGCAGGTGGCGGGGCGGTTGCGTCTCGACCTGGCGCAATACCGCTCGCTGGCGGCGTTCGCGCAGTTCGGCACCAGTGACCTCGACCCGGCCACGCGGCGCCAGATTGAGACTGGCGTGCGCATGACCGAGATTCTGAAGCAGGGCCAATACCAGCCGATGCCGGTCGAGGAGCAGGTGGTCGACCTGTGGATGGCCGGGAACGGCTACCTTGACAACGTGCCGGTGGAAGAGGTCAAGGCCTTCGAGACGGAGTACCTCGACTACCTGCGCACCGCGCATCCGGAACTGCTGCAGATCATCGCCCAGGAGCAGGCGCTGTCCGACGAAACGATCGACAGGCTGCGCGAGGCCAGTGACGCCTTCAAGGCGGGGTCGCGGTGGGCGGCGTCGGGGGCCAAGGCGGCGTAAACACCACGCCCACAGCCCCGTTCACGGGGCTTTCGTTGGGTCAGCCGGATGGCTTTAGCCTCAGGCGGGGCGGACGAGACGAACGAGATTGCCACTCTGGTTGGCAAAATGGACCAAGCTGCCCCTTCGCCGGAGGCTAAAGCCATCCAGCTGAATGAAACGGGAAGCACCCTGAAGGGCGCTGGGAGCAAGGACGCGAGGAGCGAGGCGTATGCCAAGCACACGTGAGATTCGCCGCCGCATCCGCAGCGTCGGCAACATGCAGCAGATCACCCGGGCCATGGAGATGGTCTCCGCCGCCAAGATGCGCAAGGCGCAGGGGCGGGTGACGGCGAGCCGACCCTACAGCGACCAGTTGCGCCAGATTATGTCGGACCTGGCGACGCAACAGCCCGACCCGGAGCAGTTGGCGCAGTTCCCGCTGCTGCAGAAACGGCCGGTTCAGAATGTCGAGCTGATCGTAGTCAGCCCGGATCGCGGGCTGACCGGCGCGCTGAACACGAACATCCTGCGCCGCGGCAGCCGCTACATCCTGGAGGAGACTCCCCCCTCCACCGAAGGGGGGCCAGGGGGGGAGACCCGGGCGACGGTGCAGGTGATCGCCGCCGGCAAGAAGGCGCGCGACTATTTTGTGCGCACCCGACAGAACGTGGTGGCGGAGTTCATCGGGCTGGGGGACAACGTGTCCCTCGATGAGGTCCGGCCCATCGCCGACATCGCCATCGACGATTTTGTCGAAGGGAGAGTCGACGCGGTCTTCGTCGTCTATTCGCGGTTCGTCAACACCCTCATTCAGCGGCCGGAGGTGATGCAAATCCTCCCGGTGGAGCCACCGCCCGCGCATGAGGGGTATGCCGACTACATTTTCGAGCCGAGCCCGGAAGAGGTGCTCAACAATCTGCTGCCCCGCTACGTCGAGGTGCAGTTGTACCAGGCAATCCTGGAAGGGCTCGCCTCCGAGCACTCGGCGCGGATGGTCGCCATGCGCAGTGCCTCCGAAAACGCCAAGGAGATCCAGCAGGAACTGACGCTCTCCTACAACAAGGCGCGCCAGGCACAGATTACACGAGAGGTTTCCGAGATCGCGGCCGGCGCCAACGCCATGGCCGGTTAGCAGCGAGACAGGCAGGAGCATCATGACCGAACAACCCACGCAAACAGCCCAACCGGCCGGGCAGGTCGCCGCGAACGGCGCCCAGGTTCAGGCGAAAACCGCGGAGCCCAACGGTCACAAGAATGCCGGCGCCACCGGCACCATTCTCCAGATCACCGGGCCGGTGGTCGACGTCCAGTTTCCGGCCGATCTGCTGCCGGAGATCTACAACGCGCTCGAGGTGACGAAGGACGACGGGTCCATTCTCACCCTCGAAACGCAGTCCCACCTCGGCAACGACGCGGTGCGCGCCATCGCCATGAGCTCCACTGACGGGCTGCGCCGCGGTACGCCGGTGCAGGACACGGGCGGTCCAATCACGGTGCCGGTTGGGCCGGAGACGCTGGGGCGCATCCTCAACGTTGTCGGCGAGCCGATCGACGAAGCGGGCCCGGTGAACGCCACCACCGAGTACCCCATCCACCGCCCGGCGCCGAAGTTCGAGGAGCAGGCGACCACGGTCGAGGTCTTCGAGACCGGAATCAAGGTCATCGACCTGATCGCGCCCTTCACCCAGGGCGGCAAGACCGGTGTCTTCGGGGGCGCCGGGGTGGGCAAGACGGTCATCATCACCGAGTTGATCCGCAATATCGCCGCCGAGCATGGCGGCTACTCCGTCTTCGCCGGGGTGGGCGAGCGCACTCGCGAGGGAACGGCGCTCTGGGGCGAGATGCAGGAGTCGGGCGTTGCCGACAAGACAGTGCTCGTCTTCGGGCAGATGAACGAGCCGCCGGGCGCACGCCTGCGCGTCGGGTTGACGGCCCTGACAATGGCCGAGTATTTCCGCGACCAGGGCAGCGATGTGCTCGTCTTCATCGACAACATTTTCCGCTTCGTGCAGGCTGGCTCCGAGGTGTCGGCGCTGCTCGGGCGCATGCCGAGCGCGGTGGGCTACCAGCCGACCCTGGCGTCCGAGATGGGTCAGCTCCAGGAGCGGATCACCTCGACCAAGACGGGGTCGATCACCTCGGTGCAGGCCGTCTACGTGCCGGCAGATGACTACACCGACCCCGCCCCGGCGACGACCTTCGCCCACCTCGACGCCACCATCGCCCTGGAGCGCGCCATCGCCTCCCGCGGTATCTACCCGGCGGTCGACCCGCTCGGTTCGACCTCCCGCATTCTCGACCCGCTGGTGGTCGGCGAAGAGCACTACCAGGTGGCGCGCGAGGTGCAGCGGGTGCTGCAGCGCTACCGCGACCTGCAGGACATCATCGCCATCCTCGGCGTCGAGGAGCTGAGCGACGAGGACAAGCAGACGGTATCGCGCGCCCGCAAGCTCGAGCTGTTCATGTCGCAGCCGTTCTTCACGGCCGAGACGTTCACCGGCGTGCCGGGGCAGTACGTCTCGCGCCAGGACACGGTGCGGTCCTTCAAGGAGATCCTGGACGGCAAGGTCGACGACCTGCCCGAGCAGGCGTTCTTCATGGTCGGCGATATCGACCAGGTGAGGGCTCGGGCCGCGGAGATGGCGGGGACGGCGGCTGAGGCCGCCTAAGGGGGTTAAGGGGGCAAAGGGGGAACAGGAGTACGGGCTATGGGTACCTCGTTCTCCCTTCGCCCCCTTTCCCCCTCTTCCCCCCTCAGCGCAGCGCCCCCCTTCGTATCAGGAGTCGATTATGGCCGGTAAGCTGGATGTCGAGATCGTCACCGGGGAACGCGTCGTCTTCCGGGAAGAGGACGTCGATATGGTCGTCGCGCCGGGAGGCTCCGGGACGCTCGGCATCCTGCCGAAGCACGCACCGTTGATCACGACCCTCTCCTTTGGGGAGCTGCGGATCAAGAAGGGGAGCGAGGAGCAGTCGATCCTCGTGTACGGGGGCTTCATGGAGGTCGGCGACGACAAGGTGCTGGTCCTGGCCGATAGCGCCGAGCGCGCCGAGGAGGTCGACGTGGAGCGCGCCGAAACCGCCCGACGCCGTGCCGAGGAGTCGATCGCCGGGCGGCAGGCCACGATGGACCTCGAAGAAGCTCAGGCGTCGTTGCGCCGGGCGAACTTGCGGTTGCGAATCGGGCAGCGGCGTGGGTCGCGGCGAGGACCGATCGGTGGTGGCGGCGGGTTTTCTGGGAGCGGGGAGGGTTAGGCGCGGCCCCCTCACCCTGCGCACCCCTCACCCCAACCCCTCTCCCCGTGCGCGGGGCGAGGGGCTTTTGCTTGCGCGCGGGGGTGTGCCTCGTTTTCCGCGCTTTGGGAGAGGGTTGGGGATGAGCGGCGGTGCCGGGGTATCCTCTTCCCGGCCGGATGAGCAGTTTCGGCGGCAGCACGAAGATCCGCCTTACCAGGAGGCCGTGGGTTGGCAACGACGATGCAGACTCAAGACGCCATCGCTGCTCCTGGCGCAGTGAACACCGAACGTGTGCTCCGCGTGCGGGGCGGGGTTCCTATGCGCGGCACAGTCGCCATCGGAGGGGCCAAAAATGCGGCGCTGCCGGCGCTGGCGGCGACGCTGCTGACGGCGGACGAATGCATCCTGACCAACATTCCCGATCTGGCCGACATTGGGACGATGCTGGCCTTGCTGCGCAGCCTCGGGGCCGAGACGGAGTACGACCGGGAGCGGAAGCGGGTGCGGGTGCGGGCGGCCAAGATCGCTCGTACGGATGCTCCGGCGGAATTGGTGGCGAAGATGCGGGCTTCGTTCCTGATAGCGGGGCCGCTGCTGGGGCGCGTTGGTGAGATGTCGGCGTCCGCGCCGGGGGGATGTCAGCTCGGGGCACGGCCGGTCGATGTAGACGTGCGCGGGTTCCGCCAGATGGGGGCGGCTGTCGCCTTTGACGACGATGGTCAGCGCATCGCGGGGCGGGTCTCCGGCTTGCGTGGCGCGCAGATCTACATGGACTACCCGAGCCACACCGGAACGGAAAATCTGCTCATGGCCGCGACGCTGGCCAGTGGGCGGACGACGATCGTCCACGCGGCGTGCGAGCCGGAGATCGTGCACCTGGGGAATATGCTGAACCGGATGGGGGCGCGCATCAGCGGACTCGGGTCGCCGACGATCACGGTCGATGGGGTGGACCGGTTGCACGGCGTGTCGGAGCGGATCCTGCCCGACCGGCTGGAGGCGGGGACCTTCGCCATCGGGGCGGTGATCACCGGCGGCGAGGTGACGCTGGACGACGTGCGGGCCGACGACATGCTGCCGCTGACGGCGAAGCTGCGCGAAGCCGGGGCCGATATCTGGACCGACTGCGACCGCATGCTGGTGCGGCCAGGTGACGGACTACGCGCGGTCGAGATTCAGACCTTTCCCTTCCCCGGGTTTCCCACCGATCTGCAGGCGGCGTTCGCCGTGCTGATGACCCAGGCCAACGGTGTGTCCAAGATTCATGAGCGAGTCTTCGATGATCGGTTGCGCTACACCGACCAGCTCAGGGCAATGGGCGCGGATATCCGGGTGGAGCGGTTCCGGTCTCTTGGTGAGACGACAGAGCGGGAGCCGGGCGCGATTCGCTATGGGAGTCACGCCGAGATTTTCGGGCCGACCTCACTAACCGGGCGTCCGGTGCGTTGTCTCGATATCCGGGCCGGGGCCGGGGCGGTGCTGGCGGGGTTGATCGCGACCGGGGAGACGGTGGTTTCGGCGTTGCATCACCTGGATCGTGGGTATGAGGGGTTTGTGGAAAAATTGCAGGGGCTGGGGGCGGATGTAGAGGAGTCGGTGGCGGGGGTGGAGGAGATTGTGGATTCGGTATGAGCGGCAGGAAACACCCACGCCTCTCCCTGGACAACCCTCAACCCAACCCCTCTCCCTTCGCAAAGGGAGAGGGGCTTTTCGGGCCGTGCGATGAAGCGTTTGGCGAGTGGAATGGTGATGGCTGAGTCCGCGTTGTCGCTCTCGATCGGGGAGGCGCGGGCGCTGGCGACGGTGGCGTCGCGGCTGGACCGGCGGCCGCGGGCGACGCGGGATCGGGCCACGCAGAAGGCGCGGCTACTGGAGACGATTCGGCACCTCGGGTGCGTGCAACTCGATACGATCAGCGTCGTTTCGAGGGCGCACGAGACGGCGCTGTGGACCCGATTGGGGACTTACGAGCCGGCGCTCCTTGGTGAACTGCACTTTCCGGATGGGCTACTCACCGAGTACTGGGCGCATGCGGCGGCGATCATCCCCATTGAGACGTTTCCGTTTTTCCGGGACGCGATGGATGCCTACCGGGAGAAGTACGACGAGCACGTCTGGGTGCGGGAGAACCAGGATGTCGTCGGCGGGGTGCTGGAGCGCATCCGGGAGAACGGGGCGTTGGCTTCGCGGCATTTCGAGCGCCCGGTCGGGCCGAAACCGGAAGCATGGACGTGGTACGGAGGCAAACCGGCGCGGCAGGCGCTGGATCACCTCTGGTCGTGCGGCGACATCGTGGTGGTGCGGCGGGAGAGCGGGTTCCAGCGGGTCTACGACTTGACCGAGCGCCTCATCCCCGGTGAACTGCTCGCGTGCCGACCTGCGGCCGAAGAGCGGCAGCGGTTTTTCACGACCGGGGCGCTGCGCGCTCTCGGCGTGGCGACGCCGCGCTGGATCGCCGACTATTTCCGCGATTGGGCGCGGCCCTACAGCACCGCCAAGGCGGTCGCCGCGGGGATGAAGGCGCTGGAAGCAGAGGGGCTGGCGCTGTCGGTCACGATCGAGGGGTTCTCCGAGCCGGTCTGGCTCGATCCGGCTCTGCTGCCACGCCTGGAGGAACTGCGCGCCGGCAAGGGGCGACCCACACTCACGACCCTGCTCTCTCCGTTCGACAACCTCATCTGGCATCGGGGGCGGATGGCGGACTTGTGGGATTTTCAGTACAAGATCGAGGTGTACACTCCGGCCCCGAAGCGTGTGTATGGCTACTACACGATGCCGATCCTGCACCGGGGGCGGCTCGTTGGGCGATTGGATCCGTCATTGGACCGCAAGAATCGGATTCTGACGATTCGGAAGGTCTTTCTGGAGCCAGGCGAGGCGGCGACGGAGCCGCTGGCGAAGGCGATCGGCGGGGCGCTGTGGGACTTCGCGGGGTTCCTGGGCGCGGACGAGGTTTCGGTGCTGGGGGCGGAGCCTGAGGTGTTCGGGTCGATGCTCGGGGATGCGCTGATGCGGCCTAATGCGTAGTCTGACAAAATGACTTCACAATCGCGGCAGCGAACCCTCACCCCCCAACCCCCCTCGCCCTGCGCGCAGGGCGAGGGGGGCTTTTGCCGCGCGGGGCGCGAGATCGCGCCGACGCCCAGTCGCGGTTCGGATTAGACCCGTGCGCTGGACGAACGGCGAGTACGAGATTGACGACGAGCGGGCGAGGCTGGACATGGAGCGAATCGTCGGCTGGCTGGCAGAGTCGTATTGGGCGCGCAACACGCCGGTTGATATGGTGCGGCGCTCCTGGGACAACGCCGGCGTGGTGCTTGGGCTTTATCGCGGCGACGAGTTGATCGGGTGCGCCCGGGCACTCACCGACTTCGCCCGGACGGCTTATCTCTCGGATGTGAATGTCGTGCCGGAGCACCGCGGCCACGGCCTCGGGCGATGGCTGGTGCAGACGATGATCGAGCACCCGGCCATTCCGGCGGTGCGCTGGGTACTGCACACGCGTAGCTATACGGCTCGGTTCTACGAGCAGTTCGGGTTCGAGGTGATTTTCGATTCGCCGGTTGAGACGGTGATGCAGCGTCCGAAACCGCAGCCTCGTTGAGAACCTCGCCGTCAACCCACCAGCGGGGACCGTGCTCTCCCTGCTCGAACGCGCACATCACCCAGCGGAAGTTGCTCTCGTGCCAACTCGGATAGACCTCGACCCACACCCCGAGGTCGGACAGCGCCTGCCGCTTGCCCTCGTAGTCGAGTGTCCCGGCCGCGCTCGTCTCCTCGACGGCCGCGATGGTCGCCTCGATCCGGGCGAGCCGGGATTCCTCGTCCCGCGCCTCCGCGACCAGCCGTTCCCGCGTCTCCTCCTGCACCCGCCGCCGCTGCGCCGTCTCCCGGACCTGCGCCAGCAGCGACTCCGCCGCGTCGTCGCCTTCCTCCAGCCGCGCCGCGAGGCGAACCAACCCGGTCTCCTCTCTCCTGAGTTCGGCGCTGCGCTCCTCGGTTGCCGCGATCTCACCGGGTAGGTCACGCCCCGGCACGACGAGTATTTTCCGCAGCCGCTCTGGTTCGGCCAGGATCGCCGCCACGCGGGACCAGACTGCCTCATCGAGCATTGGCGCGGAGATGACGTGGCTCCGGCAGGTGTCGCGGTACTGGCAGATGTAGCGGACCTGCAACCGTCCTCGCGGATGGTTGCGTTTGACCGTCATCCGCCGCCCGCACGCACCACAGCGCACGAATCCGCCTCGGAGCAGCGCATCGGTCGCCTCGGTCGGTCGCACTAGATCTGACTTGTTCCGTTCGAGCCGCGCCTGCGCCCGTTCGAATGTCCGCTGGTCGATGATCGCCGGGATGGTTCCTTCCGGAAGCTTGACTGTCTCATCCTCTTCGCGCCACGTCCGCCGCTTGCCGCCGTTTTCGTCCTGGCAATAGCGGGTCCGGAACATCCGCGCCTCTCCGAGATAGGCGCGGCTGCGGAGCATGTTCCAGACTGTGGGTTTGTGCCAGCGGCCCTCGCCGCTGTTGGTCGGGACGTCCTCCTCGTTGAGTTCGGTCACGATGCGCGAGATCGACTTCCCGGCCACGAAGTCGGCGAAGAGGCGTTGCACGACCGGCGCCTGCTCGGGGTCGATCTCGTAATGGCCCTTCTTCTCCCCGGCGTAGCGGTAACCGTAGCGGGAGTGCTTGGACACCAGCAGCCGCCCGTTCGCCACGCGCCCGCGCCGGCCCATGCTCGATCGCGCCGAGATCCGCTCCAGTTCAATCTCGGCCGCGAACGCCCTCGCGCTGCGCATGAATCGACCGGTGGCCGAATCCTCGAAGTCCTGGGTGACGAACTCGAGCCGGCCATTTCCGCGCCGGATTTCCTCGTCGATGACGACGATGCCCGCCTGTTCGCGGGTCAATCGGTCGAGGTCGTAGGTGAGCAGGATGTTGGCCTCGCCTTCGCGCACGCGGCGCATGGCGTCTAGCAGGACCGGTCTTCCCCGGACCGTACCCGCACTCTTGACCTCGCGCACCGCGTCCACGACATCCCAGCCCTTGCCCGCCGCGTGCGCGAGACACAGTTCGCGCTGCTCATCGAGGCTCACGCGATCATCCCTGCTCTGCTGCAAGCTCGACACGCGGGTATAGATGATGGCGGTTTCTGCGTTGATTTCCATGTTGCTCATTGCGCCGCCTCCTTACTCATACCGACCACGCCCACGCCCCAGCCGAAGTCCACGCCGGCGCAGAGCGCGTCGATGAGCTCCCAGGTCTCGGCCGACATCGCCACCGGGAACGGCGTCTCGTCATCGGCCGGCGTGTTTGGGAGCTGGTCGAGGAGGGCATCGCGCGCGGCGATCGCGCTGCGGGCCTCGTCGGCGGTCAGGCCTCGCGGCGCGCCGTCGGGGAGGACGACCCGATCGGCCCTACGCCCTAGCCACCCCAATTCGTCGAGGAGAACCTCGACCGTCTCCCAGATGAACCACCGCTCCGGGGACGCCGAATCCACCGGAGCGGGCGCGGCGTCGATGTCGGCGCTGTTTCCGTCCGGGTCGCCGGCCCCGCCCCGGCAAGGCCGCAGCTCCGCGAACCGGTATCCCGCGACGAGCTCGACGCCAGCGAGGAGTCGGTCGGCGGTCGCCCAATCCTCGGCCGGCCAGGTGATTGCGACCGTTGCCTGCTGCGCTTCCAAGTCGTCGATCGTGTCTTGGTCGAGCGTTTCGTACTCCTCGTCGCTCAGGCCGCCCGGCTCCGGGTGGGTGTCCCCGATGTTGCGGTTGATAAGGTCCTGGGCGAGCTTGCGGTCGTCCTCGCTCCGCTCCTCGTAGGGGTGACGTCCTTCGACCAACCATTGCAGCTCGTTGAACAGCGATCCTTCGTCGTCCCAATGCATGCGTCGCGTCTCGGTGGGTGCGATCGGCGCTCCGATGGCGTCCATCGCCCACTGCCCCATGCGCTCGGGGTTGGTGAACCACCGCTCTAGGAACGTCCAGTCCGACGCGGCCAATGCGACGTCGAGTCCCACGCTGCCCTCCTTCGGGTAGCCGTCCACATCGAGATGAGGCCACTGTTGCTCGATGAGGACGTCGTGGATGCGGATCGCCGCCGCCTTATCCTCGCCCGTGGCGTCGTCGAATCCCGGCGTCGCCTCGGCCAGGTGGGCGAGGTAGGCCGTCAGGTCCGCCATCTGCTCCCAATCGACGTGGCGCGTCTCGGTCTCCATGGTCGGTTCCTCCTTGTGGGCGCAATACGGTCGGATCGGGTTGGTCATTTCGGCCCCTCCCGTGATCGGGGCGGTCCAGCGGAGGGCGAGGGAGGCGATGAATGGGTCACGCTCGGCCTTGGTCAGCAGGCGGGTCCGCTCCAGGATGGCGACGATGCGCCGCCCCGTCTCGTAGTCGGGCAGGTCCAGCGACCAGCCGGGCCGGGGCAGGTACTTCCTGTGGACCGTGATGGTATCGGTGGTGTCGGCGGTGTCGGTCATGCGGTGCTCCTTGTGGTCGTTCGGGGACGGATCGCGTTTCGCTATCGGGGTTCTCCTGCTCGGCGCATTGAGGGCCGAAGGTCGCCCCTCGGCCCAGATCCGACGTGACCTGTCTATGCCGCCGCTCGCTGCTTGGCCAAGCGGATCGCTGCCCCGTTGCGCGCCACGCTCGGCGATGTCGTGCCCTGCTGGGCTTCGACCGGATCGACGCGCTCCTTCTTGGCCGCCGTCTTGGCCTTCCGACCCTCGGCCACGCGCTCGGCCTTGGCCTGGTCCCGCCGCGCGTCCGACCCGAGGCGCTCGCGCAGATCGGCTTCGGTCGCGCCGTGCAGCAGGGTCGGCCGCGCCAGCAGCGCCTCAATGGCGCTTTCGTCGCCGGCGTCGATGGCCGTGAGCAGCCGGCCGCGGAAGCGCGCATCGTGGCCGGGCAGGAAGTCGCCGCCCCGCGTCATCTCGCCGCAGCCGCACCCGCACGGCTTCGGGTCGGACTTGGTTTTGCCGGTGGCCCCGCGCAGGGCGCGCAGCTCGGCCTTCTTCGCCGTCAACTGTTCTTGCAGTGCCTCGATCTCGGTGCGGATCGTGTCGATGGTCGTCATTTCGCTCATGTCGGTGCCTCCTGTCCATATGCCCGGAGCCAGTCCATCTAGCTCCTCATTTGTATACATAAGTAAATCACGCCCGGTATATCTGCAGCAAATGTACGGTGGTGTTTGGCGGGATATACCGCGGTATACGCCGCTCTTGGCGGCGATCCCCTCATCCGATGAGACGTGCCGTCGATTCGGTTTTGTGCCGCTTACCAGGGCGTGCGCCGTCCCAACTGCTCGACTTGGGCGATGGTGCCCGCGCGCTTATTCCTCCGTTCCGTAGACGTGTCGGTACTGCTCCGATGTCAGAACCGACGCCGGGTCGAGCCCGGCTTCGTCGATGGCGCGGCGCATCGCCGGGGCGTGCTCTGGGTCGAGGTGGGCCAGGTGGCGGGGCCACCCGGCAAGTTCGTGGAGCGGGGCGAACTCGTGCTCGCCCGCCGCGTTGCAGACCGGCGGCGACGCCGCGCGGTACTCGGCGTCGATGGCCTCCAAGTCCGCGCGCGGCGCCTGCGCCTCGAATCGGATGACGCGCACCGGCTCGGTGACTTCGACCCGGCCGCGCACGTCCACTTTCTCCTGCCACTGACCGAGTTCGGTCGCGGCCTGCTTCTGGAGGCTCAGGATCGCGTCGATGGTGGCCTTGTCCAGCGTCCAGACCGTTTCGGCATAGGCCCAGGCCCCGCTGCCGATGCTCTTGACATCCTTGACGAACAACCCGGTGCGGGCCGGCAGGTACGGCTCGTCGGCGTACAGCGCGGCGCGGTCCGCCACGGCCTGCAGGAGCTTGGCGTGCAGCGCGTCCAGCGCAGCGACCCGGTTGACGCGGCGCGACACCGCAAAATCGGCGGCCTGTTGCTCGGCCGCCGCCAGTTGGCGCTGGTACTCCGATCTGAACGCGCTGAGTTGACGCCAATTCCAGAGCGTGACCCGGCTGACCCGCAACGTGTCCGCGATCGCCTGCGTTGTCAGCTCCCCCTCGACCAGCAGCGCCACGGCGCGCAACTGCAACTCCGACAAGGGACGGCTCGCGTCGTGTTCCATGCGGTGATGCAAGCTCGGCTTGTCCGCGACCATCTGCATCGCTATTCGTCCTTTCGCTTCCGACCGATGACGAGGGCGTAGAGCTCCCCCTACCTCCCCCTCGCCGTAACCAACGGGAACAGCGGTTAGCTTGATATCGACCAACTCATAGCCCTCCGCTTCCAGCTCATGGAATGCTTTCTCGATTTCGACATCCAAATGCGCGAAATCGTCGTGGTCGATGAAGTAGTGATGACACAACTCCGTCCTGATCTGCGTCGGTCGTGTCGCCATCGCCTGTGTCTCGTCCATCGTCCATCTCCTTGTTTGATCGCTTGCCGCCCTGGGCGGTTTGGGCCGGGTAGGTAGGTGGTAGCCCACTATCCCGGCGGCTTCTTCTCCTTTTCTCTCGCGTACGTAGCTACCGGAGAGGTGGGCTACCACCTACCTACCCGGAGAATCGCGCCCCCTAGCCCACCCCAACCCGACCCTCCCCCGTGATTACCGTGGATAGCGGACGGAGTTCCAGATCGACCCAATGGGCATAGCCCTTGACGTTCTTCTTGACGAAGCCGCGGCTGCGCATCGCGTCGGAGAAGCGCTGGTCCCCCAACGGACGCAGACCGCGCTCCTCGGTGAACGTCTTGTAGCGGCC
The DNA here is from genome assembly GCA_963762985.1 of uncultured Chloroflexia bacterium. Taxonomy (GTDB): domain Bacteria; phylum Chloroflexota; class Chloroflexia; order Thermomicrobiales; family UBA6265; genus JACCXM01. The sequence goes on along the minus strand of CAVXMK010000008.1, from coordinate 473,119 downwards.
GTAGACCTGCCCGGACCGCGTCCTCACCCCGACCACGCCGGTCGCGCACTCGGCCAGGAACGCCCCCACGGTGTCGGAGTCCGCGCGGTAGTCCGCCGTGGCCGACGCGACCTCCTCCGGCTCCCGCAGCCCGGCCTGCTGCCACTGCACGCAGCCCTCCAGCGCCCAGTTCAGGATGCCGGGCAGCTCCTCCCGCAGCCTGTCGTCGAGGTCCGGGTCCTGCCGCGCCTTCGGCACCACGTTGGCGAAGGGGATCAGCTTGACCCGGTTCCAGATCGCGGTGTCGGTGCCCTTGATCTGCGGCCGGTGGTTGGTCTCGATGTAGAGCTTGAACTCCGGGACGAAGTTGAAGAACTCGGCGTAGAGGTAGCGCGCCGTCAGCACGTTGCGCCCGGTCATCGCCTTGATGAGCCCCTCGGCCAGCGTCAGCCCCTCGGTCGTCTCCGACACGACGACGGCGCGGGTGCCGGGGAGCGGGGCGAGGTCGTTGGGGATGCCGTCCTTGCCGAGCTTGATCGACGTCTCGGAGATGACGCGGCTGTAGTCCGGTCCGAGCAGCGCCAGCAGGACCTTGATCAGCGTGGTCTTGCCGGTGTCGCCCTCGCCCCAGAACAGCGGGAACATCTTCTCCGTGGTCATGCCGGTCAGGGTGTAGCCGACCAGCCGTTGCAGGTAGCCCGCGAGGTTGGCGTTGTCGCAGGTGACTTCCCGCACGAACCGGTCGAAGCGGGGACAGCGCTCCTTCGGGTCGTAGGCGACGGGCATCAGCTTGGTGATGCGGTCGTCGCGGCGGTGCTCGCGCAGCTCCATCTTGCGCAGGTCCAGCGTGCCGTTGGCGACGTTGAGCAGCCAGGGGTTGGTGTCGAGGTCGCCCGGCACGACGGCGATCTCGCGGATGGTCCGTACCCGCTTGAGCATCGTCTCCAGCCGGTTCCCTTGCTGGCTGGTCGTGGCCCACTTCATGATCCTGTCCCGGTCCTCGACGTCGGTCGCGTCCTTGGCTTCGAACGGGATGGCCCGGATGACGTCCTTGGCCATCTCCTCCACGTATCGCCGCTGGTCGTCCTGCCAGTGGGTCTGCGTCCACAGCAGCCAGCGGCGGGAGACGGCGTTGTAGAGCACGTCGTCCCCGTGCCGCGTCACGAAGCGCTCGCTGTTGCCGAGGTCGGTCAGCTTCGGGCGCTCCGACGCGATGTGGATGCCCGCCCAGCGCCGGAACTCGCGGACGACCGCCGACGGTACGTGCTCTTCGAGGGTCGGCCAGCCGGTCACCGCGTCGCCCTCGTCCAGCTTGCGCGCCGTGTCCGCGACGATGGCCGCGACCTCGCCGGGTCGTGCGGTGTCGCGGCACAGGTGCTCGATGAAGGTGACGATGCGCTCCTCGTCCCAGTTGGCGCGCAGCAGCCCCCCGGCGAGGGCCAGCGCGGCGTCGTGCCGCCCGCTCCCCGGCCACCAATATTCGAGCAGCGTTTCGGCGCAGAGGAGCGAGTACGTCTGGAACAGCTCGTCGCCGTCAACCTCGGCCGGCTGCTCGTAACGGGTCCAGCGGATTTCCTCCCCGCTCCGGATGACGGCTGTTGGGAAACACGGTTTGGATGGTCGGTGAGGTACGGAACTCCCCGAGGGTGCCCATGCCGCCCTTCGCCTTGCGGATCGGGTCGGTGAATTTCTTGGTTTTGGGGAGCTGGTCGCTGCGGAATATCCGGTGGGAGTCCGGCTTGCCGGGACGCCCGAACATCAGCCCGGTTTCGGGGAGACGACCCTTCGCGTTGTGGGCGAGGAGCAGGTGGTCGAAGTCGAGGTCGATGAGGTTGTCCGACACCGGACCGGGCAGCACCGAGACGTTGCGCGGTCCGTTGCCGAACCGGGCCCGCAACGCCGCCTCGTCGTGCCGTTCGAGTTGCCAATCCTTGCGACCCGGTTCCTTGCGCCCGTAGGGCAGGTCGATGACGGTCCAGCCCCGACGGTGGTAGGCCAGGGCGAGGTCGAGTTGGTCGGCGGTGCCGGGATCGAAGTTGTCGCACGCATCGGTCGTCATTGCGATTGCTCCCCCCGCCCGGTGAGTAGTTCGGCGCGGCCGGCCGAGCACGACCCGCCTATGCATTCCCAATCCCAGCGGTGCCAGGGGTCGGGGTTCGACGGGTCGACCGGGCATCCCGTCGCGAGGAACTCCTCGTAGCGTTGCTGCTCAGCGCGGTCCCGCTCCGCCCGCTCTTGCGCCACGACCCGCTCCCGCTCCTGCTGCTCCAGTTCCCGCGCAACCTCCCGCAACCGCTGCTCGACGCGCCGCTCCATACCGGCCAGGTCGAACAGCTCATCCCCGGCTCTCGGGTCGCGGCAGGCTTGACGGGCGGGTCGCCATGTGCTATAATAAGTAGTGAGATAGTGGGGATGGCTTCCTCAGTTCTCATATTTCCCTCTCTTTCTTTGGTGCGACCTACCGGTTTCTACCGGCCGGTAGGTCATGTCTTGCTTAGTCCGCTGTTACCAGTTCGCGGCCGGGGACCGGTCCCCACAGGTCGAGGGTTGGCTCGACAGGTGCCTCTTCGCGCTCGACCGGTGCTGCCTCGACGGTTGCCTCGGCGCGCGCTTCGACGTTCAGGGCGCGCAGATATGCCTCGGCGTTCGCCACCAACTCCTCGTCGGGAAGCAGCTCGACGCGAGCAACCTGCGCATTCATCCGTAGCCGGTGCAAGGTGGCCGCTTGGATGATGGACGAGGTCAATTGGAGCGCGAAACGCTGAGCTAGGCAGGCCTGAGACAGCCAGCGCCTGTTGTCGCTAGTCCTGACCGCCGTGAGCCGGTTCTCGCGCAGGGCCAGTCGTACCGATGCTTCAGACATTTGGGCGACGGTTGCATATTCTCTTGGGGATAAATGGCCGTCGGGTCGTGTCGAGTTGTCCACGGAGTCAACCTCCTTGCTGCTGTTGCTGTCGTCCGCCGCCGCCGTACGCGGCTGCTACTACCAGTACAAACCGGCGCGGCCCCTAGCACAAGTGTTCTATAAATTAATATGTAAAGAGGCGGCGTTCGGCTTTCACCGGGACGCCGCCCCTTGCGCCATGCGCCGCTATTCGGCCTCGATGCCGGTCACGGTGACTACCCGCGCCACCAGTTCTGCCGGGTCACCGTCGTGGCAGCCGCCGTACAGGTTGGCGTGGTCGCAGTTGAACCTATCGATGGCGGCAAGCTCGACGGTCGCGCCTTTGTAGTCCTCGTCATCGCGCCAACCGGCGTCGCGCCGGGGTCGGGTGACGGCGCTCTGGGGGAACGTATGAAATTCTGCGCCGTTGTTCCGCCATATGTCCCTCGCCGCGTCGAGGGCCGCGCCCGCGCTGTCCCCGAGCGCAAGGTGAAGCTCCTGCAACGCCATGACGTGTCGCCAGTTGCCGTTGTTCAGCGGCGCCGGTCTGAGGGACCACAGCTTCTTCCGCCACGCCAGGAATGTCGCCGTGCTGACGGTCACGGTCGTCGCTTCGCTCGCCTTGGTCGTCGCGTTGATTTTGGTTGTTGCACTCATTTCGTCTCTCCTTCGGCGTACTTGGCCGGGATGCCGGTGATCGCCACGATTTCGGAGAGTTCGTCGGCGGTCAGCGCCGCTTCCCAACTCAGGTACTCGGGGCAGTACGCCCGCTCGGTGGCCTCATGCAGCTTCATTTCATTGGCGTCCCACAACGCCTCCTTCCATTTCTGCACCGTCTCGGTATCGAGAACACGCAAGACGTTCACTTCGACTTCGGCTGCAATGCACATGTCGATTCCTCCGCTCGCGATGTAATTCAACCGGGCACACGCTCGGTCGCACGGCGTGTTGGCCTGTTCCAGCACGCAGACGCGAATGGCCCCCCCTCTCCTTTCGGAGCGGACCCGACGTTCTGATTCGGTGGTGGATATGAATCGACCCCCGGTGCAGAACGCCCGGTCCGCACAGATCGTGCGAACAAGACGCCCCCGGAGGTCGCTACTCAGCTAGCGGTCAAGACCGCTAAAGGGGGACTAGGCAGAGCCTAACTGGCTTCAATCAGGACTGTATCGAGGCGACCCTCTTCCTAAGCCAGCGCCGTTAACTTAGACCGGTTATTCCCGAATGTCAATAGGGTTTTCGGGGTGATAAGGGCCTTTGCAAAGTCCGATGGCAGGCGGCGGACCAAGCCCCAAGCCGAGATGCTTCCGATGTCGAGGGACGCAGCCACGCGGAAGCTGGAATTCGAGGCGTGCGTCTCAACCCTGGATCGCCAACTTTGAAAAGGCCCTTCGGGGTGATTCTCCCGGAAGCTTCCGTGGTGCCCCGCGCACGCTGGCCCGCGCACGCGGGGGGCATTTCAGGGCGGTACCGTGGCGACGTTCCTGGGGGTACGCGGCGGGCGTGCGGGCACCCACCACGCACGGCTGCGGGCGGTGTTGGGGGGAGGCGGTTAGCCCGCTTTGGTGTCGTAGGGCGGACGACGCGGCGGCGCTGGCGGCGGACTGAGCGGGCGCCATGCAGCCGTGCACGAGCACTTGGCAGCCAAGTTGAATGTGGCGGTAACCCACACGTGCCCACACCCGCCTCAGGTGAGGCAGACCGCAGTGGCCTGAATATGCGCCCCAGCGGTGGCGCCCGACTCCGCAGTCCGCAGCAATAACGCGACGCACTCCGAGCGGTCGGAGGTCGCCCCTACGCCGTTCACGACCGCATTCACGAACTGGGCGGCGCTGCCGCCGGTCTGGTACCCGCAGGAGACGACCTTGCCAACCCCGCCGCAGTCGGCGTTCGCGGAAACCTGGCTGCCCGCCGCGGTCGCGAGGTCGGCGCTGTTGCTCGAAACCACGAGCCGCGTCGCGAGTGAGTTCGGGCACGAGCAGCGCCTCTTGCGCCGCTTGCGCGCGGATGCGCCGTCGGCCAGGCCGGCGACGCCGAGGACCGCCGCGCCCGCGGCCCCCAGGGCCTTGAGCGACGCGCGGCGGTCCCGCGCCGCGACGGCGCGGCGGGCAAAATCGTCGAACGTGGTGTCGTCCATGGGAGTCTCCGCGTAGGTCCGTCGGTCGCCGACCCGTGCCGGCGGAGTCGCAGGATACGCGGGTGGGTCCGGGGCGGCAAGGGCTGCGCCGCAGCCAGGGTCCGTCCCGCAGCACCTTGCGCCCCGTGTCGCGGCCCACGCCGGTGCGGGGCGAGCGTCTTAGCCGGCCTTGGTGTCGTAGGGCGGTCGCTCGTCCCGCTCGCCGCTCTGCAAGAAGTTGATGCAATCGTTGATATCGGTCAAGTGTTGATTCTGGCTCTGGACAATGAACGTCTGGCGCTGTGCGGCGGTCAGCTCATTGCTCAGCTGCACGAGCGGCGCTTTCGGCTGCACGACGTTGCCGCGCTGGGCGTGACCCGCCGTGCGCGAGCCGGTTCGGGTTCTCTTCGCTGGTCGGGCGGTTGGCATCTCGCTCTCCTCTCCTGTCTACCTACCCGCCCAGCGTACACCCCCCTGTCCGCACGTGGGAATATATATACGGTCGCGGGAAGACGTATGGGGTCGCGCACACCGCTTGCGACACGGCAGCCGTCCTCTCGGCGCATTGGGGCGATGGGGAGGGGACGGCCGGCGCACCAAGGTTGGAGCCATGCACGCCCAGAGGCGTGGGGCGCCGACCGCCCGCCGGTAGCCTACCAGCTACCAGTCCCGAGAGCGAAGCGCGCTCGGCGTTGCGCCCGAGTGGCCACGCCCGGGTTCCCTTCTGCGGGCACCTATGCGATGATGCGCGTGGGAGAACCAGGAACAGAGTCGGGTCGATAGGACATGGGGGTGGAGCCATGGACCACGGGTCTTTCGATCGGTTTGTCCGTCTTCTGGGGAGGGCGGGCTCGCGCCGTGCGGCGTTGGGAGCGCTGCTGGGCACGAGTGTCGCCACCTCGCGCGGCATCGCCGAGGCCGCGAAGAAGAAAGATCGGAGCCGGAACCGCAAGAGCAGCAAGAAGGGCAAGGGCGCCGCGGACGTGGCCGCCCAGGCGGCGGACTGCCTCAATCCTGGACCCAGCGCCAACCTGAACGGGTGTAACTACGCGGACGAGGACTTCTCCGGCGACGACCTGTCCAGCTCCAGCATGATCGGGACGATCTTCCGCAACGCCGAGTTGGTCGGCACGGACCTCTCCTCTTCGAACATGCGCGGGGCCAACTTCCGCGGCGCCAACCTGTGCGGGGCGGATCTGTCCTCCTCGCAGTTGCGCAACGCCGACTTCCGCGGGTTCAATCCGGCGATGGGGGGCCGCGTCACCAACCTGACGAATGCCGATCTGCACTCCTCCGGTTGCGCCGGCATCCTGACCAACCAGTTCACCATCTTCTGCAACACCATCGGCTGCGATGGGGAGGTCATCAACCCCGGCTGCAGTGGCCAGTGCGGGCCACCTCCGCCGCCGATCTGCACCGAGCCCCAAACTGGCACGAGTTGCGACTGTCGAACCAAGGTCGCGGACGGCAGCGGGGTTTGCGTCGACAACGTGAACGGAATTGGGGCAACTTGCAATCCCGGAGATCCGCCGTGTCCCGCGGGTCAGACGTGCGCCTTCAGTCCGTGCCTCAATGCGAACATTTGCTACTTGCCCTGCCCGTCTCCGGATCCCTGCACGTGCGCGCCCCCCGCAGACTGCGCGGATGCCCGCAAGTGCGGCGAAACTGCGGCGGCGCGACGCAGCAGCGGGGCCAAGTCGCCCGACAAGGCGTAGGGAGCGACGCCTGAGCGGTTCGGGGGCTGTGCGTGCGCCGACCCCACGCGGAGTCGGCGCCGGCTGCGCCAACGACGCCGGCTGGCGGTCGCGGAGCACCAGGGGTCACTAGCCTGCCTCGTGGCATGATGCGCCCAACCGAATAAAGCATCAGGTCAGAAGGTTTTGCCCGCCTGCGCGAACGGACACGAACTGGAGTTCCGGCCCACCGCGCAGGCGGGCAACATGCCGCTTTCGCGGCACGCCGTCTTCCGCGCCCGCGATGGTGTAGGATGCGGCATTCTCGCCGCTTCGCTCGGCTCCTCGTCATCCGCGGTCCAGCGCAGCGGAGACGGGCATCTCAGCTCACCAAAGAACCGTCGTCCGGCAACGCCTCAGGCGGTGCACACAGGCGCGCAGAGGACGGGGCCTACCCCTTGGCAGCCGGTTGCCCGGCAGACGAAGCCCGGCGGGCACTCGTCGTTGCTGCCGCAGTCGGGAAGGTCCGCGCACTCTGACTGGGTAGGCTCCCTTACGCAGATGGTGGCGTTATCAATCGAGTACGAGCCGCTGCATGCACAGCCGCTAGGGCAGTCGGCGAATTCGGTGCAGACCCTGGCGCAACCCCCGTTTTCCAGGCACATCTGCCCGAGTCGGCAGAGGCATTGCCCGTTCTTGACTCGGCACGCTTTCTTCTTGGATTTCTTCTCTTTTCGGCCTGCGGTAGCCGTCGGCAACGTAAGCAGCACCGACCTTGCCAGCACCGCCCCGAGAGCGCCGCGCCTCCTGTCCGGGGTTGTGTCCATTCAACGACGCCCACTGTAGCAGAGCGAGGCGCGGAGCGTATGGCGAGGAGTGCGTCGCTCCTCCAGCTCCCCCCACGCGGTTTCTGTCGGCGCGGCACGCCGCCCTTTTCGCACGCGATGGTGTAGGAGGCGGCATTCACGCCGCCTCCTTCCGGATCGCCCATTCCACGCGCACCGCGCTGGCGTTCCGTACAAGCGATGACCTCTCCCTAGAGGTCGCGCCGACCCGATCGAGGCATGAGACAATCCCCGAACGGTTCGCTGCAGATCGTCTCGCGGTAGGCATCATGCCCGACCTCCCCTCCGGCACCGTCGCCTTCCTCTTCACCGACGTCGAGGGGAGCACGGCGCTCGGGGAACGCGACCGGGCGGCGATGCGCGCGGCCGTCGCGCGCCACGTCGCCCTGCTCGACGCAACGATCTCCTCGCACGGCGACGTCCTGTTCAAGACCGTCGGCGACGCCGTCCAGGCTGCCTTCCCGTTCGGCCCTCCGCGGCACGCAGCTAAGCCGCGGAGGGCCGGACGGGAGCCCGGTGGCGTCGTAGGAGGTGGTGGCGCCGCCAAGGTCGGTGCCAGCTACGCGGCCGTTCCGGGCATGCTCGCCGCGGGAGCCGTTCTCGGCGACGCGCCACTCGGGGGAGCATCAGCGAGGGTTTGTCCGGCGCGAACGAGCGCAGCCCCGATCGACCGCCGCAGCATCGCGACGCTCGAGGCGGCCGATGCCGGCAGGACGCCGCTCTGCTTCAGCAACCACCCCACCTCCGCTTCGGCCTGCCACCCGCGCTGCCGCTCCAGCGCGGCCAGGGAGGCCCCGTCCAGGTATGAATGCGTGCTGAGGATGGCCGCAACGTCGCGCTGCTTGATCCTGGCCGGGCCCATCGTCGTGTACGCGTTCATGTTGTGTCTCCTTCCGTGCGTGTCCTCCCTGACCTGGGTCTAGGTTGCGCCCGCGGCGGCCCGTCCACTACACCCGCCGCCCACCTCTCACCGACCTTTCACCCACCTTTGGCCGACAGACGGCGTGAATCGTGGTCTGCGGCGTGGGTGCTACGATGCGCGCGGGCACGGCGCCGTGCCGTGGCGGCGGATCCTCATTGGCTGAGGCCTGCATGGAGACACGAGAGGTCCTCCGCTTCGGCGATTTGGTGCGGCGGCATCGCACCGCCGCCGCCTTCTCCCAGGAGGAGCTGGCCGAGCGGGCCAGTCTCAGCGTACGGGCCATCAGCGACCTGGAGCGGGGCGTGCACCGCGCGCCGCGGCTGGAGACGGTGCGCTTGCTCGCCGATGCCCTGGGTCTCAAAGAGACCGAGCGGGCCGACCTCCTCGCTGCGGCACGCCCCGCGACGGTTGCGCCGTCGGCGCCGCCGATCGGACGGTTGCAAGTCGACCCGCTGCCCCTGCCCCCCACGCGCCTGATCGGGCGCGAGGCCGAGCTGGCGGCCATCGCGCAGCTCCTCGCGCAAGACGATGTCCGGCTGGTGACGCTCACCGGTCCCGGTGGCGTGGGCAAGACCCGGCTGGCCGTGCGGGCCGCTGCCGAGCTTCTGGAGGACTTCGCCGACGGCGTGTGCTTCGTGGCCCTTGCGCCGCTCACGGACCCGGACCGGGTGCCTTCTGCCATCGCGGGAGCGCTCGGTATCCGTGAGGAGGGCGGGCGGTCGATGCCCGAACGACTCGGGGAGCTCCTCGCAGACAAGCAGGTGCTCCTGATCCTGGACAACCTCGAGCATCTGATCGATGCCGCCCCGCTCGTCGCGGAGCTCCTTGGCGCCGCGCCAGGGCTCAACGTCCTGGCAACCAGTCGCGTGCCGCTCCACCTGCGGGCGGAGCGTGAGCACCCAGTACCCCCGCTCAGTCTGCCGAACCGTCACGTCCTGCCGTCACCGGAGCGGCTTGTCGAGTACGAGGCAGTCGCTCTCTTCGTGGAGCGAGCGCAGGCGGTCACACCAGGGTTCACGGTGGATCACGAGAACGCTTCGGCGGTGGCCGAGATCTGTCATCGACTGGACGGGCTGCCGTTGGCCATCGAGCTCGCGGCGGCACGGATTCGGATGCTGCCACCCCAGGCAATGCTCGGCCGACTCGAGCAACGGCTGCCCTTGCTGTCGGGCGGACCCCGCGACGCTCCCGCCCGGCAGCGCACCCTGCGGGATACCATCGCCTGGAGCCACGACCTGTTAGAGCCCTACGACCAGATCCTTTTCCGGCGGCTGGCGGCTTTCCCAGGCGGGGCAACCTTCGAGGCGGTCGACCGCGTTGCCAACATGGATGGCGACCTCGATGCCTTTGGTGGGGTGGAGCGATTGCTCGAACACAACCTGGTCCGCCAGGAACCAGGTGCCGACAGAGAACCGCGCTTCACGATGCTGGAGACGATCCGCGAGTTTGGGTTAGAGCGGCTCGGCGAGGCTCGGGAAATCGAGGCGATCCAGCGTCGGCACGCCGAGTTCTACGTCCGACTGGCGGAGGAGGCCGAGCCGGTCTTCCTCCGCATGCTCCCGGGCCGAGCCGCGTGGCTGGTGCGCCTCGACAGCGAGCACCCCAACCTCCGTGCCGCCCTTACCTGGCTCCTCGACGGTGGCGATCCCGAGCCGGGCCTGCGGATGGCCGCAGCGCTGTGGTGCTTTTGGCACCTGCGCGGTGATTTCGCTGAAGGGCGCTCCTGGCTCGAGCGCGCGCTGGCGGCTGTCCCCCACCCCGCTCCGCTCAACCGCGCCAAGGCCGTCTTCGGCGCCTGCCTGCTCACCCACTACCAAGGGGACGAGGAGCGAGCGCTCGCGCTCGGTGAGGAAAGTCTCGCCCTCTTCCGGGAGATCGGCGACCGAGCCGGCATCGGACGAGCCCTGAACCTCCTCGGGGTCGTCGCCGAAGACCGTGGCGACTACGAGCGGGCAACGTCCCTCTTTGAGGAGGCGCTGTCGCCGCACCGGGAGGACGACGACCCCTGGACAGCCCACGCCCTGCGACACCTCGGGCTCGTGACGTACGGCCGAGGCGACCTCCAGCGGGCGGCGGCACTGATCGAGGAGGCGCTCGCGCTCAACCGGGAACTCGGGCTCACGTGGGGCGTCACCGTCACCCTCACCTACCTCGGGATCGTCGCGTGCGAGCGCAACGACCATGAGCGGGCCGCCGCGGCGTACGCCGAGGCGCTCGGCCTGGCAAGCCGGCTCGGGTCGCGCCAAGGGCTCGTCCGCGGGATCGTCGGGGTCGCGACGCTTGCGGCGTTTGGCGGATTGCCGGCTCTGGCCGCGCGGCTCTTCGGGGCGGGCGACGCCCTCTGCACCGCGCTCGGATACCGCTTTGGTCTGCCAGAGCGGGCGCAGTACGACCGCGCACGAGCCACGACCAGACGCACACTGGGTGACGAAGGCTTCACCACCGCGTGGGAGGCCGGCCGCGAACTGCCGGCCGAGGAGGCCGCCACCGAGGCATTGACGCTGGTCCGCGAACTCGCCGCCCGTGCTGGCGACCGAACCCTATCACCGGAGCTCCTGGTGGATCGAGCAAGACGGCCTGATGCGCTTGGCTAGGTCGTCGGTATCCCGGGCTGGACCCGTCTGACAACCCCGCGCACGGTCTCGTGAGAGACACCAAACCGGCGTGCCACGACCCGTAGCCCGGCATGCTGGACCTGAGTAGCGACCTCTGGCCAGCGCTCCCGCGGGATGCGCGGTCCTTTCGCCGCCGGGGCATACCGGCCAATCCCGGATCGTCGTCGTGCGTGGAGCAGTCGCTCCGGATACAGGAACGGGACGAGCGGCTACGCGACCACGTCTATCTCGCGCAAGCGATCCCCGTCGCTTTCGCCATCTCACGCTTGACACGCGTCCCGGCGCCAGCGGTATGGCGTCGGGGTGGCAGGACTGCAGATCGGATTTCGACCTCGACCTGCTCCAGCCCGGCTCTTCACGGCGATGGGCTGCGTGCCGATCCTTTGCCCCTCGTGCAGTGTGCCGACGTCTACGCCGCCGCCCGCGGTTCTGCGAAATCGGAGGTCCAGAACAGCGGCAGCGGCGAGCCGGGCCGTATAGCTGCACACGCGTTGGACGCAGGCGACGTTACCGATGATAGGCTCGGGGCGATGGCCGCCACGCGGCCCCTGTTCGCCCCTGCACCGCTCCCCGTCACGAGATGCAGATAGCGACCACCCCGTTGATTTCGGACTCCTCCCCTGTGGGGCAGCGGACGCGCAACTGCCACCCCGTCAAGCCGCCGTCGATCGGACTGAACTCGGCGATGGCGCACGCCGTGTTGCCCAGGAAGAACACCCCGTTGATCGCCCGAGTCCCGTTGGGGCACAGGGATTCCCCCGCGTCCTCCGCCCCGTCCCCGACGGAGAACTGAGTTTCCTCGCCGCGTTGGAGCTTGGAAAACTCCTTCGCGCCTTTCTTCTTTCGCTTCCCCTTCTTCCCCTCCGTCACGACCGGCCCCTGCCCAAGCACCGCCAGCGTCGCGGCGCCGGCCCCCAACAGTCCCCGTCGTTCGAGCGGGCTATGCACGGGATCCTCCTTTCGAGCACGCACCGGACACATCGCGCCTCGACTCAGTCTATTTGGATCGGCTATCGGGCGTGGCGGGCCTTCGTTCAATTCCGTTGCGGCGCAGCACTCTGGTGCTGCCCGAGCAGGAGTCGGACATGCGCAGTCGAAGCGTGCTCAGACGGCACGCTCTGCGAATCCGTCGGGTCACGCGGCTCGCGACAGGTTCGCGGCCGCGCTGCCCAAAGCGACAATAACCGCCCCCGACTTATCACTCGGCACGCGGTACGACCCGGGCCGAATGCCCCTAGGACTGGGTCTTCAGCCGGAGGATGCGGCTCTCGGCCTGTCCGTCGACGGTCAGGCGAGCAATGTAAAAGCCATCGGGCAAGGGCGCGCCGTCATCCGATGTGAAGTCCCAGGTCACCGAGCGATGACCGCTCGCCGGTTCGGCCTCATCGACGAGTTGGCGAACCGGCGCGCCGAAACGATCCCAGATGTCGATGGTGAGCCGCCTCGCGTCAGGCGGCACGGTGAACCCGATCTCGATTGGCCCATCCGCTTGAACCGGCGCTGCTTCATCGAGCAGCCGCGGGCCGGCAGCGGCGGCTTCGGCGACCGCGGCCGGCATGGGTTCGGCGGAATACTTGTAGACCGTGTCGCCGGAGGCGTAGCCGACCGTCACGGGGTCGCCAAAGAAGCGGAAGCGATTGAGAAACCGGCCGATGTGGTTGGCGTTCTGCCAGTTGGTGCCGCCGTCTAGGGTCTCGCTGCTGAAGCCGCCGTCGAAATTCTCGTCTCCCCAGCCGCCGACCCACCCATGCTCCGCGTCGACGAAGCCGATGCCCTCGAGGTTGGCGTTGCCCTGGGGATCGTTCACCGCCTGACGCTGCCAGGTGAACCCCCCATCGGTCGTCTTGAGGATGGCGCCGGCCTTGAAATTCTCGAGTGCGACGAAGCCCACCTGGTCATTCAGGAACTGGATCTTCCAGCCCCACTCCCCAAAGGGAAACGCGTCCGCGAGATCGGCGACCCGGTTCTCCCAGGTGGCCCCACCGTCAGCGGTGAACAAGACCACGGGCTTGACGTCGTCTCGGGTGGGGTTGGCGACGTTTGCCTTGCCGCCGACCACCCAGCCGCGCTCGGGCGTGGTGAAATAGGTGTCGACCAGCAGGGAGGCGTGCGTCTCCATGTCCCAGCCGATCCAGGTTTCGCCGCCGTCGATGGTCTTGACCATGGCCGCGGGAAGGCTCGGTTCGTTCGAGCCGGACGCATAGACGACCTGCTCGTTCACGACCGACAGCCCGCAGATCCACAACGGCGCGTTGGCCGGGAGCCGCGCATCGATCAGTTCCCAGGTCGCGCCGCCATCAATGGTCGCAAACAGGCGCTTGTCGTTGGTCAGCGAGCCTGCCCAGCCGCGTTGCGGGGTAGCAAAGCCGATGCACCGCCAGTAGAGGCGGTCCACCTGCAGCTGTTCGGTCCAGCTCGCGCCGCCGTCGGTCGTCTTGATGATCTGCCCGTTGCTGTTGACCGCCCACCCGATCTGCGGATCGACGAACCAGATGTCGTCGGTGCGCGAGCTCGCCGGCGGGGCAGCGGTGGGGCGCCACTGCAACTTCGCGTTTCGCCCGGCCATGAAGCATGCCCTCCAGTAAGCACCGGGATAGGTCTCTCCGAGTGGATAGTGCGCAGTATGGGGCGTGGGTGTCAGAAGTCAAGACCGGAGTCTCTCTTCTCGAGTCGCTTACGCGGAACGGGAGAGGAGGAGCGGATTCGGGCGGCGCGGAAATCGGAGTAGGCAGCGGTTCACGCCGCCTTCGGCTCCTCGTCGTCGGCGGTCCAGACCAGCGGCAGCGGCGAGCCGGGCCGTATAGCTGCACACGTGCTAAGCGCAGGCGACGTTGCCACTGATGGGGGCGAGGGAATCGCCTTGCTGCCTGGTAATTGATGCCGCCCCGCCGCTGGATCGGACGAGCCGCAACATGGGGCTGTCTGCGAAAGGCACCGAGCGGCTACCGCCCTCGACACCGGCAATGGCGACTGCTTCGCGAGCGGCAATGCCTTGTCCACGCCCACAGTTCCGTGCTGGCCTCCTTCAGCGTCCCGGAGGTCAACTCGCGCAGGACGAACAGGTCCGTGTCACTACGCAGGATACGGGGGCCGGCGTCGCGCCTGAGAACGCCTCCCGGACCACGAGCACGAGGTTGACAGCCGCCAGCACGGCTGCCATTCTGATACCGTTCGACACAACCTCGGTCTTGGACTGGCACTTCGTCACGGGCCCTGCTCAGGCTCCCCGTTCTCACCCGCCCTGCTGCTTGGCAGGGCTTCCCAAAGTCGCGGCCTCGCCGCCACCGCCAGCCGCCTCGCATAGGAGGACCACGATGCCCACGCTCCGTCCTCGTCGTCCCGGATTTCCCGGCGCGCTGTGGTCGGTTCGAGCCTGGTCGGCGCGGCGCTCCTGCCGCTCGCGTCCGGTCCCCGCGCGGCCGCGCGGGTGGCGCGGCGGCAAGAGACCGCCGCCTCGCCCGCCGATTGGCGCACCTGGTACCTGACCTCGCCCGACGAGCTGCGCCCCGCCGCCCCCGGGGCGCCCACCCAGGCGGAGATCGACGAGGTCGTCGCGGCCCAGGCCGCGGCGTCCGAGGAGACGGCGGCGGCCATCGCGCGCTGGGGCAGCGGCCCGGCCGTCATCCCCTGGTCGCGCCTGGCGGGGGAGGTCTTCGCCGAGTTCGACATCGGGGGGATGCCCCTGGGCCGCGTCATGGCCATCTACCACACCGCCTTGCACGACGCCGCGATCGCGGCCTGGGATGCCCAGGTCGCCCACGCCCGGCCCAGCCCGGGCGCGACCAGCGACGAAGTCGCCCCGGCGGCCGGGGTCGACCCGGACCGGCCGTCCTTCCCCTCCGAGCATGCCGCGGTCGCCGGCGCGGCGGCCGTCGTGCTCGCCTACCTGCTGCCCGACGCGGCCGCCGGCCGCTTCGACGCCATGGCGACGGAGGCGGCCGAGTCGCGGATCGCGGCGGGCGCCGCCTTCCCCAGCGACGTCGAGGCCGGGCTGGCGCTGGGGCAAGCGGTTGGCGAAATGGCGGTCGCCCGCGCCGAGGCCGACGGCTCCGACGCGGAGTGGGACCCGACCACCCGGCCGACCGGACCCGGCTTCTGGGAGCCGACGCCGCCGGGGTTCGTCGAGACGCCGCTCAATCCGCTCGCCGGCTCCTGGACGACCTGGGTGTTGGAGAGCGGCGACCAGGTCCGCCCCGCGGCGCCGCCGGAGTACGGGTCGCCAGCGTGGCAGGCCGAGCTGAAGATGGTCCAGGAGATCGCCGCCAACCGCAGCTTCGAGCAGGAGCGGGCGGCCCTCTGGTGGGGCGAGTCCAGCCCGTCGACGCTCCTCAACGGGTGGGCCCACGAATTGATCGGCAAGGAGGGGCTCGACCTGCCGCCCGCGGCGCAGGTCCTGGCCGATCTGCACGCCGCCGTCGCCGACGCGGCGATCGCGGTCTGGGACGCCAAGTTCACGTGGTGGACCTCGCGCCCGATCACCGAGGACCCCGACCTGGAGACGCTCCTGCCGACCCCGCCCTACCCGTCCTACCCGTCGGGGTACTCGGGCCTGATGGGCGCCGGCACGACCATCGTCGGGCACTACTTCCCCGATGTCGCCGACGAGATGGCCAACCGCGCCTGGGAGGCAGCCGCCTCGCGCGCCTGGGCTGGCCTCCACTACGTCATCGACGACGACGCCGCCCTGGCCATGGGCCGCCAGGTCGGTCGCTTGGTCTGCGCCCTGCCCGGCGCCAACCCGGTGGACGAGGCCTAGCGGCACGCCCGGGTCGCCGATCGCGCCGCGATTGCCACGACCGCGCGGCGACGGGCCGGTGATTTCCCCGGCCCGCCGTGGTGTCCGAAGAGCGAAGGCACGGAGGAGCGCGAAGAAGCCGGTCGGGCCGAACTGGCGGCGGGAGACCCATCCCCTACCCGGGTTTTCGCTGCACAAGCGGTCGTTGGACAGGAAAGCACTCGGTACCGAGTGCTTTCCTGTCCGGATTATCAGGGCGCTTGGTCGCCGCATCAGTGGTGCCATAGACCGCTGAAGAACCGGGTCACTGACCGTTGAAGATGACGATGGTCGACGAGGACGCTGCCAACGCTGCGGGTGCCGGCTGACTAGAGCGTCCCAGGCAGCGTATCTGGGCTGGTACTCCTGGCATCACCTGCATGGACTGGCATTGGCCTACGCCGCCCTCGGCTCCTGCTCGCGGTCGGTCCAACGAAGGGGCAGCGGCGTGCCGGGCCGTATTGCTACGCACGCGCTGGACGCAGGCGACTTACTGCGGATTGGTCCGAAGAAACATCCTTTGAATGGCCAATCAGCGGTACATGGCCGACATGTCAGTGATCGGCGCAGCGATCGAACCCTAGTGGAACCCTGCCCCAGTCGTAATCCGGGGTGCGGCTGGGATCGCCAGCGCAGGCGCGCCTGGGCACCCGATTTCGCCGCCGGGGTACAGAATGCCTGTCCCGCCGACGAGACAGCGTGGGGAAAATCCGCGGTACCCTCTGCCGACCGGGGTCACCGCCGACTCCGGTCGCCGACCGCGACGGCATCGAGTTCGGTTTCGGCACCGCCGACGCCTCGGCTGCCGACCCACTCAGGGGAGGGCACACGCGGCGACGCCGCCCAGGTAGCCGCGCATGAACGCCGTTATGCGGTCATCGTTGATGCCGTGGGCACCCCGCGTGTCCTGAGGCAGTCCCAGGGGGTCTCCCGCCGTGGCCGACATCGCGACGGCTTCCGTGATATCTCCAGGATCGAGCACACCGCGCCGGCTCGCGTCGGCGGCGTAGGCTCCCGCCAGACAGTCGGCTTGCAGCTCGAACGTGTTGTCTGATCCTGGCGCAATGCCGAATATCGTTTGGATGTGATGCCCCCACTCATGGGCTATGACGACGATGGGCGCGAAGTCGCCAATGCGCTGACGGTGCGCATCCAACCCCGCTGGCGAGTAGTAGATCGCTTCCTCGGGCGGGCAGTAGAAAGCCAGATGCTCCGGACCGGCACGACCGCACGCCGTGGCGATGGGCGCATTGAGCGTCCTGATGGCTGGGGCACGGTAGCCGACCCCTGCGCTCGCCAAGGCGTTCTGCCAGAACGCGTTGAGCTCGTGCACCACCTCGGCCAACGGGGCCGCGTACCGCATCCGCTGGCCTCCATCGCGCGGCGACTCATGCCGCGCAAGGCTCTGGGCCGGGTCAAGGCTGCGGGCGGCCATCACGTCCTCCGCGAGGCTGCTATCTGTCATAGGCAGACTCGAGCTCGCCCTGGACCGACCGCGTTGCCTTGTCCCACGCCTCGGCAGCCGCGTTCCATGCTGCGGCCAGCTCACGCACTTTTGCGGTCCGATGGCGCAGCAGCGTCGCGTCGAACCGGAGATCTCCCAGTTGCTGCGGGATCGGCCGCGCCTCGGCCAAGAGGTAGCAGGCATGGCGTCCGGTCAGCAGCCACGCCGCGCTCGACCAGTTCGCCGCGGAGTCGGCGAGGCGTTGGGTGGCCTCCAGGTCCTGCACCGTCATTCGCCTCGTTCCTTGCTGCACGGCTCCCGGTCCGTCGACACCTTGCCCACACCCACACCTCCTTGCCGATCTCCTTCAGCGCGCCCGACACAATCTCCCGCAGCAGGAACACCAGGACGAGCATGATGATGCCGCCGACCGGCTCCAGGCTGGGCGGCTCGATGGCGTCCATCGCCGCCGTCACTTGCGCCGGTACTCGTCCGCCAGGTCGAGCACGCCCTCGCATACCGCCGCGCTGGTGAGCAGCATGTTGGAGAACTCCGCGACGTCCGCCGCGTACTTCGTCAGCGGCGGGCAGCCGAGCAGATGGGTGGCAGCGTGCGTGCCGACGCGGCGGAGGTAGTGGCGAGCGACGTTGAGGGCGGCGGCCTCGACGGCGGTCGGCATCGGGATGGGAGGAAGCTGGGGTGCGGGATCGGCCACGGCGGAGACCTCCGGTTGACGAGCCGGGAGGGAGAGAGTTCCCCCTCCCGGCGCCCACGGTCCCTACCAGTTGCGCTCTAGCACTCCGGGCCGGATTAGATCATATGTTCTAATCTTCCGATTGTCAAGAGGGCGTTAATCCGCGTGATTGAAACGACAGTGGAACGACGAGGGCCGCTACTGGGGGTCGTGGAGGCGGCGATCCGCGGGGAGCAGGGGCTGAGGGAGCGGGTGGGGGGTCGGGGCGATCAGGGTGACGACAGGAGTCGAGGAACGTGGGGTCGGCAGTTCTCTGGGCTGCCGACCCGCTAAGGCTCGATCCGTCCGGTCATCGGGGCGCGAGCTAGCCGAGTGCCTCGCACACGGCGTCGAGCGCCGCGCCTTCGAGCGGCTTGTCGAGGCCGCTGTCCACAAGGACCTCGAAGTCGACGAGTTCACCGGTCTCGGTGTCGACGGTGAAGACGCGGATCTCGCGGCCGGTGTTGGCGGCGACCACGCCCTGGCCGGGAATAACGATGCGCAGGGCGAGGACGCCCGTCGCCTGGAGAGTGACGACCGTGTTGTCCCCGTCCTCGACGACGGCCAGATCCTTGTCGATGCCGACGTCGGGGAAGCCGAGCGTCCCGCCGGGGCCGATCAGTTCGTGCTTGAGGCGGATGCGGAACAGGAACAGCCCGTCTTTGTCGACGGAGGACTTGACCGTGCCGACGACGGTGTGCGTCACCTCGAACCCGCACTCGTCGGTCAGGAACTCGTCGACAAACTCGTCGTCGACCTCTTCGACGTCGAACTTGTCCTCGAAGTTGCTCTTGCCCTCGGCCCGCACCCGCGCCGTGCCCTTGGCCCTGCGGCGACGGCGCTTGGCCACCGCCTCTCCCGCGCCGAGCGCCGTTGCCCCGGCGAGGAGCGCCAGCGCCCCCCGGCGGGAAGTCCCGTTGCCGAGCCCGCGAATGACCGCATCGAACCGGTTTGCGTCCATGCCCGATCCCTCCGTGTGCGATGCGCCGGGACGCACAAGGACGCGCCCCGGCAGACGGACAGCTCCGCTCAGGCCGGGCGCGCCAGGTCCGGCATCCGGCGCGGGCGACCGCGTTGGCTAAGGGCACCGGATGCACAACTGTCTGAGGTTTGCGCATCATAGGCCACGCGCGGCATTTGTCAAGCGCCGCCGGCGGTCAATCGGCAGCCAGCCCACCAGTTCCCCGCTGTCGTGGCGCAGAATCAGCGGCGGATCGGCGGAACTTGTACCTGTCGACCGGGATGGCAGGGAGGATGTGGGTCACCGGTGGATGTCAGCCCTGCCCTGACGCCAGATCTCGCATCGAGGCGATCTCGGTGGCATCCTGCTCTAGGCGCTTCGGGGGTCGGCCTCTTCGGCGGGTTTCGCCGCTGGGGCCCTGCGCCGCCTTCCGCTTCCGCGGCTCCTCTGCCCTCCGCACCGCCACGAACCCGTCCCCCTCGACCGTCTCGACGGTGAGGCCGCGGCTGGTGGCGGCCCGGCTAATCGCGGCGCGCATCCCGCGGGCGCCCTGCCCCGTCACCAGCGGCACGCGCACCGGCGTGCCCCGCGCCACCGCGACGAGCACGTCCGTCAACGCGGCGTTTGCCGCGCGCCCTGCGCCGCCGCAACTCCTCGAACTCCGCTTCGGACCACTCCGCAAACGACCCGATCTTGGCGGGCATGGGCACCTCCGTCCGAGTGCCAATATGGGCGAGGCAAAGACGCTGTTCCACGCGATCGTCAGCAGCCCTTCGCCGACCTCGCCGACCTCGGCGACCGTGGCGGGGCCACCTTCGACGGTGGCTTCCAGGTCGGCGCGGGAGGCAGCGGCGCTAGAGCAGCACCACGGCGATGCGCCCGGCGGGCACGGCCTGGTCCCCGTTCTCCAGGATGCCGGCGGCGTGCTCGCGCAGCCGCGACGCGATCCCCGCGCGCACCTGCTCGGTCGTGGCCGGCGCGGCGACGAAGACCGCCACCGAATACGAGGCGAGGGTGTCGGAGGCCGGGTGCGCGAGCTTGGCCACGGCGATCCACTCGATCTCGGTGGCGGTGGAGCGGGCCCCAAGGCCGGTCACCCGGGCGTGGACGAAGGCGAGCGGCGGTGGCGGGGGATGGCGGCGCTTCTTGCCGCGCCGCTTCCTGGCCGCGGCCGGGGCGGCGGCGAGGACGGCGGTGGCGGCGAGGGCGCGGCGGGAGAGGGCGGACGACGGAACCATGGCGAGCCTCAGCGGGGGGCCGGCGCCAACCGCCGGCGCGCGGCGGCAAGCGTACCGCAATGTCGCACGCGGGTGTGCAGCGCGCTCGAAGGGCCCCGTGCCCCCACGGTAGCGCCCATGCGCCGGCTCGGGAGCCGCAGCCCGGGTGCGCCGACCGCCGAGGGTGACCCGGCGGATTAGCGCGGGACCGGGCGAACGAGCGAGGCCGGCGTGGCCCTTTTCGGGTCCCCGGCGACTCCATCCCGCCGCGGGTCGAAGCAGCGGCAGGGGTGGCCCTTCGGCCTCGCCGCTGCCAGGGCGGTGTTCGGGAGTCGCTGCCGTGCGTCAGGTGGCGACGCGAGGGCGCCATTGCCTCCCGGGATCGGCGCCGGTCAGCCGGCCGGACCGAGCGTGCCCGCGGCGGGGGCCGTTCCGGCACGACGGCACGTCGGGGACCACCCGCAAACCGTTCCCCGGCGCGGACCAGCGCCGCGCCGAGCGCCTGCCGCAGCCGCGCGACGCGCAACGTGGCCGACGTCGGCGAGGCACCGTGCTGCTTCAGCACCCACGCCACCTCCGCTTCGGCCTGCCGGCCGCGGTGCCGCTCGAGCTCGGCCAGCGAGGCCGCGGTCAGGAACCCGTAGGTGCGCACGAGGCCGTCGATGTCGCGTTGCCGGATGCGGGCCTGGCCCCGCGTGGCATAGGGGTCCATGCTGTGTCCCTCCTGGGCCTCTCCTCGAGCGGGACCATCCCGCCGTCGGCGGCGAGCCCGGCCTCACGCCGGCGCCGCCGCGTCGGCCGCCGGCAACGCGACGGGTTCTCCCGGGTCGCTTGTCTGCCGGAACGCGCGCGGCCGGATCGCGGCCAAGCGCGCCGCGAAGCGCCCGACGACCCCCGACCAGGGCCAACGGAAATCGACCAGGGCATCGAGTTCTGCGGCGGTGTACTGGCGGCGTCGGCCCTCGGCATCGCGCGGCCCTCCACCGATATCGCAGGCCGCCATGACGGCGA
Source organism: uncultured Chloroflexia bacterium (assembly GCA_963762985.1). GTDB lineage: Bacteria > Chloroflexota > Chloroflexia > Thermomicrobiales > UBA6265 > JACCXM01. The sequence goes on along the minus strand of CAVXMK010000008.1, from coordinate 451,945 downwards.
TCGCCATCTGGAATTGGTTCATCAGACTGCTCCTTTGCACGTCCTACGCCGCCTCTGCCGCCGGGGCGAGGTCGGCCGGTGTCGTCGGGTCCGGCCGCCGCGTCGTGCCGCGGGCGCGCAGCGCCGACGCCGCGCGTGGCCGCCAGTCCCACCGCACCGCCTGTGCGCAAGCGGCCACGACGCCCATGAGGCCGGGCCGGTGCCCACCCCGGTCCGCCCGGGCGTCGAGCACGTCGGCGGTCAGCTGACGGCGCTGGCCGTGGGCGTCGCGCGGCCCCCGGTCGGTGTCGGCGAGCGCCATCGCCAGGATCGCCACCTGGAAGCCATCCATCCGCGTCTCCTTTCGCACCCGCGCCGGCTCTGGGGCGCGCGACCCGCCGTTCCGCAGGCAGCACGGCCTGCCCCATCGTGCGCCGCTAGAGCCCAAGGAGCATCGGTACGCGTACCGATTTCCATACCGAGATTGGACCCGCCGCGGACGGTGCCGGCTCGCTCGATCCGCCCCTGCTGGCGTGCGACCACCGTATGAGTCGCCAATCTGGTTGACCATGCGCAATGAACGCGGCGGCGAACGCATGCCGAAATTGCGTGCATTGCGTTCACCCGCGGCGCTCCTTAGAATCGAGCCAACCCGGAACACCACCGCGCACCGATCCGCCGGGCCCGCGCCAGGGAGCGGCCATGGACGCCGACCGGTTCTCCGACGCCCCAACCTTCGGCGACCTGCTGTGCCGCCACCGGCTGGATGCGGGCCTGACCCAGGACGCGCTGGCCGAGCGCGCGGGCCTCAGTCGCCGCGGCATCAGCGATCTGGAGCGCGGCGCGCGGACCCATCCCCACCGCGAAACGGTGAGGGTCTTGGCGGACGCTCTGGGCCTGAATGGCCGCGAGCGTGCCGCGTTCGCGCAGCAGGCGCGGCGTCCGGTTGGCCGTGCCGCACCGCGGCGCGGGCGGGAGACGAACCTCCCGGTCCCGCTCACGCCCCTGATCGGCCGTCACGAGGAACGGGACCAGGTCGGACGGCTCTTACGCGCCGACGCCGTGCGCTTGCTCACGCTGACGGGACCAGGCGGGGTGGGGAAGACCCGCCTGGCACTCGCGGTCGCGGGGCAATCAGTCGACGGCTTTCCCGACGGACTGGTCTTTGTCGATCTCGCGCCGTTGCGTGACCCGGCCCTGGTGCTGTCCATGGTGGCCGCGGCGCTCGGGGTGCGGGAGACGGGCGGGCGATCGCTGGCCGATTTGATCCACGCGTTGCTGCGCGCGCGGACGATGTTGCTGGTCCTGGACAATTTTGAGCATCTGCTGGAGGCCGCGCCGGTGGCGACCGACCTCCTGGCGGCCGGGCCGCGGGTGAAGATCCTGTCCACCAGCCGCGCCCCACTGCACGTGCGGGGCGAACGGGAATACCCGGTGCCACCCATGGCCGTTCCCAGCAACGAGGAAGCCGGCGACCTGACGGCCCTTGCCGCCACCGAAGCGGTCGCCTTGTTTGTCGACCGGGCGCAAGCGGTGCGGCCCGATTTCACGCTCACCGCTAACAATGCCGCGGCCATCGTGGCGATCTGCGCCCGGCTCGACGGGCTGCCGCTGGCGCTGGAACTCTCCGCCGCCCGCCTGCGCATCTTCCAGCCCGCGGATTTGCTGGCGCGGCTCGACCGGCGCCTGCCGCTGCTGACAGGGGGCGCGCGCGACCTGCCGCCCCGCCAGCACACGATGCAGGGCGCCATTGCCTGGACCTACGACCTGCTCGCCCCAGCCGAGCAGCGCCTCTGGCAGTGGTTGGCCGTCTTCGCCGGCGGCTTCCCGCTGGAGGCGGTGGAGGCCGTCGCGCCCCCCGATCTTCATGATCCGCTGGCGGCGTTGCATGCGCTCGTCGACCACAGCCTGGTGACGCGCGGGGTCGGCTCTGACGGTGCGTCCCGCTTCGGCATGTTGGAGACAATCTGCGAGTACGGGCTGGCGCGGCTGGCAGCCAGCGGGGAGGAGCGCGCCGCCCGCGATGCCCACGCCGCCTATTACCTGGCCTTCGCCGAGCGGGTAGCCCCCGATCCCACCCGCGATGACGACGTACTGGAGCGGGTGGAGGCGATCGCCGCCGAGCACGCCAACCTGCTCGCCGCCCTGGCCCACTTCGCCGCGGTCGGCGCCGCTGACGATCAGGTCCGCCTGGCAGCGCTGCTGGCGCCGTTCTGGTTCCTCCGATCCCTCCACAGCGTGGGGCGGGCGTGCCTGGAGCGCGCTCTTATCCACCCGACGTCGCTGCCGGCGAACGAGGCCGTGGCCTTGGCCAATCTGGCCCGGATTGCCACGGTCCAGGGCGACCACGCCGCTGCGGCCGTGGCCTTGGATCGCGCGGTGGTGCGCGCGACGGCATCCGGCGACCCAGTGGCGCTGACGTTCGCCCGCACGCAGCAAGCCGCCCTTGCAGTATTTCAGGGTGAATACGCGGCAGCGCAAGCAGGGGCGGCCGAGGCCCAGGCGCTGGCGCGCACCGGCAACGACCCGCTCGCCGCCGCATTCGCCCGCTTCGTGCAAGCACGGGCCATCCATTACAGCGGCGAACTGGAGCGCGCCGAGGCGCTCTACCGGGCGCTCCTGGTGGACCTCCCACCGCCGCCGCGCTATTTGGCCGCGACGTACCGCCACAGCCTGGCGATGATCGCCCGCACGCGGGGAGAGCATGCGGAGGCGCTGGCGCAGTATGCGGCCTCGATCGGGTTCTTCCGCGACCTCGGCGAACAGTGGAGCGTGGCAAATTCCCTCGAAGGGATCGCCGAGGCGCTCGGCGCGCTCGGCCGGGCAGAGGCGGCGGCGCACCTGTTCGGAGCCGCCGCCGCGCTGCGCGCGACGATCGGCGCCCCCATGCTCCCGGCGGAACTCGCGGACTACGAGGGCACCGTCGCCGCCGTGCGAACCGACATTGGGGCCGATGCCTTCGCCGCGGCCTGGGAGACCGGCGGTGCGCTCGCCGCCACGGCAGCGGTGGCGGAAGCGACGAGCGAAGCGGCGGCGGCCCTCGATGCCCTCAACCGGAGCGACCGACCCGGGCGATCCGCGGCGAGGCTGCACGGGCTGACCCCGCGTGAGATGGAGATTCTCCGCCTCGTCGCCGCTCAGCGTACCGACCAGGAGATTGCCGACACCCTCTTTCTCAGCCACCGCACCGTCAACGCCCACGTGGCGCGCATCCTGGCCAAGTTGGATGTGCACACGCGCCGGGACGCCACCGTCCGCGGCCGCGACCTGGGATTGCTGCCTGGCGACGACGAATCCACTCGGTATACCTAACTTCGCGCCCCCCTCCAGATTAGGCATCAGCTACCGATGCGGCGCCGCGCGCGCGGGCGTACCGTGGCGTTGATTTCGCTCTTGGCATCGCCTCGGGAACCGGCAGAGCCAGTCTGCCGGCAGCGCCCGGGTGGCCAGGGTGAGGAACGAGGAAAGGAGGCCGCCGCAATGGACCAGATCAGCTTGGCACTGGCCCCTCTTGCCGGGCAAGACGGAAGATGCCCGCGCCTTCTTGCGCCAGCTCGACACCGACCGCAGGGCCGACTACCACCGCTCCGAGCAGCGGATCGGCATCGGCAAAGATGTGTGGGCGCCGCTCGACGCTCATGATGACGCCGACCCAGTGGCGCCCGCTGCGGGACCAAGCGGCCAAGGAGGTTGGCGATGCATCGGCAGAGAGCGACGGGTGGCGACTACCAGAAGCGTCGCGAAACGACGTGGGCCGCGCTGGGCTATGGCTACTTCGCGCCGGGCCGGGTGGCAATGGACGAGCAGCGAGCGCGCGCCATGACCGAGGCTGCTCACTCGCGGCTCTTGGCGTCACCGGAATCCGCTGGCGGAAGGTGGTCACCGCGGCAGAGCTCTCCTCTGCTATTGGGCCATCTCCTCTTCGTCATTCGGGCCAGGTGTCGGCGGATGCATGCGTACGGAGCCACAATCGCGGCATGGCGCAAGAGCGCCGCGGGGTGAAAGCGTCAAACTCTTGGCGCGGGTCGCCCCACCGGGGCGCCGGCAGATCGCCCGGACCGTCTCGTGGCTGACGCTGAACTCGGCGGCCAGCGCGCGCAGGCTCTTGGAAGCCGCAAGCGCTCGAATTGCCGCCTCCTCGTCCGGCGCGAGTTTTCGCGGTCGCGGCGTGTGGTACGACGCTCGCCCAGACCGGCCACTCACGCGACGCGGAGGAGCCACGGCAATAACCACGTAGTTGTCTTCATGACGCAAGTGCGAGACCGATCCCCGTCGCTTCCGCGATCTCAAGCTTGACAGGCCTCATGATGCGATCGGTACGGCGTCGGAGGACGCAGGCGTACACGTTGCGTCCCCGACCCGCTCCAAACCGGCCGTCCACGAGGACCGGCGGCATGCCGATCCCCTGCCCTCCCTCGGCAGGGCCGAGTGCCGGGCCCTACGCCGCCACCCTCGCTTCCATCGAGTCCGAATCCCAGCGCAGCGGCAGCGGGGTGGCGGGCCGTATAGCTGCACACGCGCCGGACGCAGGCGCCGTACCGAGCGTCCGCCACGCGCGGCTTTCGGCTCAACCCGGACCCCATCCGCTGCGCCGAGGCCGTCGCGCGCAGGCACGAAGCGACGGACGGCGGAATGCGCTTGGGAGCCCCGTCGCGGTGGTCGGGGGAAGCGAGCCCGGCGCCATGCGCTGGCGGTCCCGCGCACGGCCCGGGTCGCTGCGCACATTTCGGGCGGTGCGCGGGCTCCTGCCTGATCGGCGACGGTCAGCTGGCCGCGCCGATCGTCCCCGCGACGGGGGGCGTTTCCGGCAAGCCGGCACCGCGGGGAACGCCCGCAAACCGTTCCCCGGCGCGGACCAGGGCCGCCCCGATCGTCTGCCGCAGCGTCGTCGCCAGCGACGCGGCCGATGCCGGCATGACGCCGTGCTGCTTCAGCAACCACTCCACCTGCGCTTCGGCCTGCCACCCGCGCTGCCGCTCCAGCGCGGCCAGGGAGGCCCCGCCCAGGTACCGATTCGCTTGCAGGACGGACGAAACGTCGCGCGGCTGGATCCGGGCCTGACCCCGTGTGGTATACGCATTCATGCTCGGCCTCCTCAGCGATTCACTCGCGCTGCGTCACGAGGGCGATCATTCTCATCCCTCCGCCGCACCCCCTTGGCGCATGAGCAACGGTTGAAACACGCCTTGTCCCGGCAGCGTAACCACGCGCGTGCCTAGCGACGTTCACTAGCCCAGGCCAACGAGGCGCTGCGCACGCCGGTCGGCCGTCGCTCGCGACTCCAGACGGCCAGGCGCAGAAGCGCCAGCCGCGGGTCATCCGCGCGCGCGCCTATGGTTGCCAGGTGGGCTGACTCCGCGCGCGTGCCCCGCGCCAGCTCCATCGCCAAGTCGCCAGCTACCGCCCTGGACCACGTTGGGCCGTCAGACCCAGGTCGAACCCGACCGATCGGGTCCCCTCCGACGGCCTCATGGGCCGTGACCGATCCCGAGCGGCGAGCCGCGGGGGGTGCGTCACCGGCGGTGCTGCGGAGGCGGGGTGGGCCGCTCGCTCGTGTCGGAGCCTGCTCCTCCGCGGCGCGAACCTGCGCGGCGGCGGGACCCTCGTCCTCCGCGTTGACGGCGACGGCCGCGCAGAGGGCGACGCCGAGCACCGCGGCGAAAACGGAGAGCGCCGGACGGGACCGCTGGATCGGGGACATCGTGCTCTCCTGTGGCGCCAATCTGGGTCGTTGCCTGCTGGCCATGCCCCGGCATGTCTCGGCATGCTGCCAGCATCCGCCTCATGTCAGCGACCGGCCGCCCGTAACCCGCCCAGTTCGTGCCCAGATTCCGCCTATGCGGCCGCGTCTAGACGCTGGCCAACGACGGCGCCGCCGGCGTCTGCTTCGCGCCGGGCACGCGCGTCAGGCTGCCACTGAGCGCGGAGATCACGGCCAACCATGCTGTGCGCAGCCCCGTGCGCGGCGAGCGGTCGCGCACGTGCGCGCTGGCGGCGATGCGCGCGTTGGCCGCGTCGCGCAAACGCTCCTGGTAGTCCAGGGTGTTGATGACGCCGACCGTATCGGGATGGGGGAACATGGCGTGCCTCCTGCTGATTCTTGATCTCGATGCCGCGCCTCATCGCGGCATGAACGCAGCTTGCGCCCGCGGCAGCCGGTGAACCACACCCGCCGCCCACCTCTCCCCGACCTTTCACCCACCTATGACCGGCAGAAGTCGCGAACGCTGGTCTGCGGCGTGGGTGCTACGATGCGCACGCGACACATGTGCTGCATGGCTGCAGGCCCACGTTGGGTGGATTGGGCATGGCGACACGAGCGCGTCCCCGCTTCGGCGAACTGGTGCGCCGGCACCGCACCGCCGCGGCGCTTTCCCAGGAAGAGTTGGCCGAGCGTGCGGGGTTGAGCGTGCGGGCCATCAGCGACCTGGAACGGGGTGTCCATCGGGCTCCGCGGTTGGAGTCGGTGCGCCTGCTCGCCGAGGCCCTTGGTCTTGCGGAAGACGAGCGGGCCATGCTTCTCTCCGCGGCGCGGCCCGAAGGCGGCATCCTCGCGTCCGCCGGTCCCGAGCGGCTGTCCTCCCTGGCGGTCCTCCCGCTGCCCCCGACGCGCCTGATTGGCCGGGAAGGGGAGGTGGCGGCGCTTTCCGGGCTCTTGGCGCAGGATGATGCGCGGCTCGTGACCCTCACCGGTCCCGGCGGCACGGGGAAGACCCGCTTGGCCCAGGAAGTTGCCGCCGTGGTGCGGGATCGCTACCGCGACGGTGTTTGCTTTGTCGATCTCTCCTCCCTGACCGAGCCTGCCCTCGTCATGCCGACCATCGCCGCCGCCCTGGGCGTGCGCGAGCTCGTCGGGGAACTGCTGCAGGAGTCCGTGGGCCGCTCCCTGCGGGATCTCCGGCTCTTGCTGGTGCTCGATAACTGCGAGCAGGTGCTTGGCGCCGCCGCCGACATTGCCGCACTGCTGGCGGCCTGCCCCCGTTTCGCCGTGCTGGCCACGAGCCGAGAACCGCTGCACATCCGTGCAGAGCGGGAGATCGCGGTCGAGCCGTTGCCACTCCCCGATCCGGGACGGCTGCCGCCGCTGGCCGCGCTGGCCCAGGTTCCCGCGGTGGCGCTGTTTGTCGAGCGGGCGCAGGCGACGAGCGCGGGGTTCGCGCTCACCGTCGACAACGCCGCGGCTGTCGCCGCCATCTGTCAGCGCCTTGACGGCTTGCCGCTGGCCATCGAGCTCGCGGCCGCGCGCATCAAAGCGCTGCCGCCGGCGGCGCTCCTGCTTCGGCTCGAAAAGCGGCTACCGGTCCTGATCAGCGGCGGGCGTGACCTGCCAACACGCCAACGCACGATGCGCGACGCCATCGCCTGGAGCTACGACCTCCTCGCCCCGCGGGTCCAGGCGGTCTTTCGTCGCCTCGCGGTCTTCGTCGGCGGCTTCTCGCTGGAGGCGGCCGAACGGGTGGCGGGTGGCGGGAGGCAGAAGGCGGGAGACGTGCTGGAAGAGACTCCTCCCGCCTCGTCAGACACCTTTGAAAGCATTGCCTCGCTTGTAGCCAGCAGCCTGCTGCAGCAAGAAGATGGCCCTGGGGGTGAGCCCCGCTACCTGATGCTGGAGACGGTGCGCGAATACGGCCGGGAGCGGCTCGAGTCGGCCGGGGAGGCGGCGGCCGCCGAACGGGCGCACGCGGCCTATTTCGTCGATTTTGCCGAGAGCGGCTATCCACACCGCAAGGCGCCCCTCGACAGCGTCGACCGTCGCTACCAGCACCTGCTGGCCGATCACGCCAACATCTTTCTGGCGCTCGCCAACCTGGCCGACGCCGGTGATGCCTCTGGCGTCGCCCGGTTGGCCGGCGCGCTGGCCATCTATTGGGGACATCGCACGTACTATCGGGAAGGGCGCCACTGGCTGGAGTGGGCGCTCGCACACGGCGACGAGCTGCCGATCGCCGCGCGTTGCCGCGCCATCGGGGGCCTCAGTCTGATGTTGGCGCACCAGGGGCACGCCCAACAGGCCGAGGCCATGGCCCGCAGCGGCCTGCTCCTCGCCGAGCAGATCGGCGACAAGGAACTGGTCGCACTTATGCTCCACAGGCTTGGCCATGCCGCGGACAGCCAACAACGGTGGCGGGAGGCGGAAGCGTTGTTCGGGCAAGCGCTCGCGCTCTGGCGCGAGCTCGGCGCCCGAGCGGAGGAGGCCATGGTCCTCAACTGGCTCAGCGGGACGGCCTACGGCCTGGGCGATCACGCATTGGCGGCGGCTCGGGCTGAGGCGTCGCTGGCGCAGTTTCGCGACGTGGACCACGCCTTCGGGGCCGCCGCGGCGCTCACCCGGCTGGCGCGGTTGGCGCGAGACGCGGGAGACGATCGCAGGGCGGCGAACGCCCATCAAGAAACGCTTCGGTGTTGCGTGGGCATCGGCGAGCGTTGGCTCATCGGCGATCCCCTTGCCGGTCTGGCCAGGATTGCCGCGGCCCACGGACAGCCGGAGGTCGCGGCCCAGCTCGCGGGCGCCGTCGACGCGGTGACAGAAGCGGCCGGCGCCGTCATCTCGGATGCCATGCGTGACAACTGCGAGCGTGCCGCGGCCCTGGCGTGCGCCGCGCTCGGTGAGGAGCGCTTCGCCGCGTTGCGCGCCGCTGGCGGCAAGCTGCGGTTGGAAGAGGCCGCTGCCTTGGCCGCCGCGGTCGCCATCCCGCAAATCCGGAGTGCCCAGCCAGCTCCTCGGCCCACCTCATCGGACACGGGCGTGCTCTCGGCGCGGGAAGAGGAGGTTCTACGCTTGGTCGCCGCGGGGCGCACCGATCGCGAGATTGCCGACGCGCTCTTTCTCAGCCGGCGCACGGTCAACGCCCACGTGGCGCGCATCCTGGCCAAGCTCGATGTCCACACCCGCCGCGAGGCGGTTTCGCGCGGCCGGGAATTGGGGCTGCTGGCGAACTCCGATGCGACCGCGCGCTAGGTATACGTAATCGCCGTCTCCTCCGCGGCATTACGCATCCCCTACCGATGCGCGGCGTCGGCGCCCAGCACATGCTGGCTCAGAGCCGCGCGGCGGGGAGGGACCCCGCGACGCGCGGTCCCGATACAGACGAGGAGCCGAACCATGCCACGTCGTCGATCCGTGTCCCCGACATCCGGTCTCAGCCGGCGCACCGCGCTGGCGAGCGCGGGCGCGAGCGGCGCCCTCCTGGCTTTCGCCGGCCGCGCCGCTCGCGCGGGCGCCCAGGAGACGCCGGACCTGGCCGGCCACCCCCTGACGGGGACGTGGCTGGCCATGGCCAATCCCGCTGCCCGGCCGGACGATCCCCAATTCCCAGCCCCGTCCCTCTTCGCGGCCGACGGGACCATGCTCCTGGTCTTTCCGGCAACCCAGATCGGGCCGCAGGGTGTGATGTTCAACGCCCCCGTGATGGGCGTTTGGGAAGCCGACGGCGAGCGGCGCGGTCACTTCACCGCGGTGCAACTCCTCTCGGATGCGAACGGAGCCTCCCTCGGCTCGGTCACGATCGACGGCTACCCGGAGGTGAGCGAGGACGGGCAGGCATTTATCGACGATGGCTCAAAGACGATGATCACCATCCGCGACGCGGGCGGGGTGGTTGTCCAGCAGATTCTCCCCACCGGGGAGCCAGCCGGCCGGCCGGTGACGGCGGTGCGCATGGGCGTCGGGGCGCCGGGGTTCCCAGAGGGCGGTTCCCCGGCGGCTTCCACACCGGCGCCGTAGGGCGCCGCCTGCCCTCACCGCCAGCCCCGTCTCCCATCGGGATGGGGCCAGGGGAAGCGGGGGGGCCGCCGGGTGCGTTCGCGGCACCGGCAACCGTTCGTCCGCACGCTGCATGTGACGGGAGAGTCCGCCATGGATACGGGTCGATCCATTCCGGTCGCCGTGCGTTCCACGAGCGCCCCTTCCCGGCGCACCCTCGTCAAGGGCCTCGCCGGCGCCGCGGGGGTCGCCGCGCTGGCGAGGCAAGCCCGCGCACAGGAGGGCGGCCCCGCCGGCGAAGTCACGGTTCAAGCCGCGATCGCCTACGCCGAGTTCGACGGCAAGGACCTCCTGCTCGATGCCTACACGCCGCCTGCGCGCGAGGCGCCGCGCCCCGCTATGGTGCTCACCCATCCCGGCGGCTTCGCCGTCGGCGACCGGACCTGGATGAGCGGGTTCGCCTCGGGGTTGGCGCAAGCCGGGTACGTCGCCTTCAGCATCGACTACCGGCTCTTCGCCGAGTCCGACGAGCGGACTCGATGGCCTGGCCCCCTCGACGACGCGCAGCGGGCCGTGCGCTGGGCGCGCGCCAACGCCGAGACCTACGGCGTCGATCCCGAGCGCATCGGCGCCCTCGGCTACTCTTCCGGCGGGCTGCTGGCCGCCCAGCTCGGCGCCCGCGGCACCCGCGACAACGGCGACGCCGCTCTGGCGGACTACTCCAGCCGCGTCGCCTGCGTCGTCGACGTCGCGGGCGACGCCGACGCGGCGATCCCCTGGCCCAACCCCGCGGACGAAGCCCACTACGCCGCGTTTATCGGCGGGACGGCCCAGGAAGCGCCGCAAGCCTACCGCGACTTCGCCGCGCCGACGCACATCGACGCCGAGACCGCGCCGTTCCTGGTCCTGCATGGTGCGAACGACTCGGTGAACCCGATCGAGCACGCGTGGCGCCTCGTCAAGGCGCTGCACGAGGCAGGAGTGGAGGTCGTCTACGGCGAGTTCGCGGACATCGACCACCGCGACTGGACCTGGGCGGACGTTGGCCCCTGGGCGCTGCCCTTCCTGGAGCGCCACCTCGATCCCGACCGGTGACGGCCGCGCGCATGGGCGCCGAGGCGCCAGGATTCCCGGACGGGACGACCTCGGCCACCCCGACCGCACGGCGCGCCCGTACCCAGCCCCCGACGCGCCGTGCACCCCGGGGGCTGGGTCCCAACGTGGCCGCGGCGCCGCTACCACCGAATCTGGCTCTGCACCGGCCGCTCGTGGAAATCGCGCCGCTCCGCGAGCGGCCAGTTGCGCCACTCCGCGGCCAACTCGACCAGCCGCGCGACCGCCGTCTCGAAGATGGCCGCGCCTTTCTCGGCGGTGGCGGGGCGGGCACCGCCATGCACGCCCAGGTCCGTCCAGCGCGACCAGTAGTCGTTGAAGCGGACGTAGCGCGACGTGCTGTCGGAGGAGACGTAGGCGCCCATCACGTCGTCGCCGGCGCCGGCCGAGGCGTTGGATCGGGGGCCGGTGCAGTCGGCGACGCGCGCCGCCATCGGGGAGGAGGCGTTCGCCGCGGCTTGGGATGTGGGGCGAGCGCTCCCCCTTGGGCAGGTGCTGGCCGTGGCCCACGCCCTCACAGAGGAGCCAACGCTGCTCCGGGATGCCGGAGCAGCTGGTGAAGGGACCGGCTGAGCGTTCGTCTAACGGCCCGCGAGGCGCTGTAACTGCGCAAGGTGGCCGCGGTCGTGGTTGGCCAACCACGTGCCCAGATCGAGCAGGGTGATCGCCGTCCCGCGGATCGTGCCCGTGCGGACCCAATCCTCGGACCGGAGTCCTCCCACCAGCGTGAGGGTGGCGGCGCGCGCCTCGCGCAGCCGCCCCAGCAGCTCGGAAGCCGAAAGCTCCTCGTAGCCCAGACCCTCTTGCAGTCGCCAGGGTGGGATGGGCGTGTCGAGGATCGGCATCGCCTGGTCGGCGAGCACGGCGCGCACCCGGCGCACGAAGAGCCGCTCCGTCTCAAGCATGTGGCCGGCGATCTCCTTGGGGCACCACTCCTGCGGTGAAGGTTTGGTACTCAGGGACGCTTCATCGAGTCCCGCGAAGGCCGCCGTGACCGTGTCGGGACCTGCGCGCAGGATCTCCAGAATCTCGGCGGGGCGGAGCTGGCCGAGGTGCTCCGGGGTCCAGCTGTAAAACGGTCCGAATTCCTCGAACTCGATCGCCAGCGCGCCGCAGATGGGACACACGTCCGGCAGCTCGCCCTCGGCCAAGTAGCCGCAGCCGTAGCAGCCCCACAGGAACTGCCCGATATCCATCTCCGTGACGTCGTGGTGGCCGGCGAGACTGGCCTCGGCCCGCCGCGCGATCCCGTTGGCGCGCTCCCGCACGGCCGCCGCTCCCGCCACCGAGGCATCAGGCAGAGGTTCCGCCAACTCTGCCGCAATGGTGCCCAGCACCTCAGCCGGATCGATGTCGGGTGCGAGCAGACGAGCGGCGGCCAGGGCTTGCACGCGCTGGGTATGGGCCAGAGCGCGCAGCACCTTGGCCAGGTTGAACTGACCACGCACCACGGCGGCTTCGGCCAGTGCTAAGTTCCGTACAGACGCTCGCCCGCCGCGCGCGACCTCGGTCGCCAACGCGTCCCGCGTCTGCGTGAGCATGGGTTCTCCTCCCGCGCAATGCATCGATAGCGTTTGGCTCATGTGAATGCATGGGCGATGATACACCCGGCGACTCGGGACGGCACCGGGTTGAGCGATGATTCCGTTAACGTCCCAGCCTGGTCTGAAAATAGCGTTCTCCCGCTGGTGGCTAGGCGGCCCGTGGGACACGCGCCACCCCATACCCCAGGCCTTGCGGGCGAGGGACAAGCCGCCGCGCTCCCCCCTGGCGATCCCGCTCATCGAAGTCGTTGCCGCCCAGGTCGCGGTAGACCGCCCCCTCCATCGGCACGTGGTAGGCGATGATCGAGATCGAGTGGGCGGCGGCGACGGCCGCCTCAAGCTGCCGCAGGGGATCGCCGTCGACGCGAAGGGCTCCGTCTACGTCTCCGACGCCAGCAACCACATCGTCCAGCAGTTCGCCGGCAGCGGGCGGTTCCTGGCCCGAATCGGGCTGGAAGGGAAGGTCCCTGACGGGTTCGAAGGCACGGTCGGCGTCGCCACCGACGGCGCCGGCAAGGTCTACGTCACGGACCAGGACAACGCCAACGTCCAGGTCTTCGCCCCGGTCTGAGTCGGTCCTCGTAGCCGGTCACGCCACCGCCCTCGGTCCCTCGTCAATGGAAGTCCACCGAAACGGAAGCGGGATGGGCGTGGCGGGCGGTATAGCTGCGTACGCGCCGGACGCAGGCGCCGTACCGAGCGTCCGCCACGCGCGGCTTTCGGCTCAACCCGGACCCCATCCGCTGCGCCGAGGCCGTCGCGCGCAGGCACGAAGCGACGGACGGCGGAATGCGCTTGGGAGTCCCGTCGCGGTGGTCTGGGGAAGCGAGCCCGGCGCCATCCGCTGGCGGTCCCGCGCGACGCCGTCTGCGGCCCGGTGCTCCTTCGGTGCCGTGCTGGTCAGCCCCGGAAGCGCGGGTCGAGGCGGCGCGAGCGGCCGCGCAACCGGCCGCTGGCTTCGAGCGCGGCCACCGCCGCCGCCGGCACCCGCCACCGCCCCGACGCCTTCGCTCCAGGCAGCTGTCCCGTCGCCAGCCAGGTCTTGACCCGGCCCGGCGGCACCCCCAGCCGGGCCGCCGCCTCGGCCACCGTCATCGACTCCACCCCGGGGGCTTCCCCCGCGACGAAGGCGGCCGGGTCGACGCGCAGCGCGCGCGCCAGCTTGCGCACGCTCTCGGGGTGCGCGGATTGCCGCCCCAGTTCCAGCCGGGAGACCGTCTCGTGCGCCAGGCCGCTCGCGGCGGCCAGGTCGAGCTGGGTCAGCCCGGCCGCCTCGCGCAGGGCCCGCAGCCGCCGCCCGGTCCGCCGCGGGTCGGCCCGCCAGGCCGGCACCACCGCGCCGAGGTGGGCGGCGGCCTGCGCCGCGGCGAGGTCCGCGGGGCGCACCCATCGCCGACCCCCGACCAGGACCGAGGGGAGCCGGCCGGCGGCGATCCAGCCGGCGACCGTCCAGCGCGAGACCCCGGCCCGCTCGGCGGCCTGGGCGACCGTCAGCAACCCGGCCCGATTGGGAAGCCTGTCGTCTGGCGGGCGGGCGTGGGGCGCCATGGCGGGACTCCGCGCCGGTCCGGGCGATCGGTTGTCCACGTCGGCTCGGACCGGGGAGCTACAGCGCGGGGTGGACAGCGGTCGCCGGGGGCGGGCGGGGCCGGGTCCGGGTCCTCCGGGGCCTACTGCGCGAAGCGGGCGCGGCCGGAGGCGTCCAGCCTACACCCGCCCCGGGCCGTGTCAAGCCCCGGCGGAGCGGCGTGCCACCGCATCCTCCGCCGTGAACCGCAGCAATACTGGTTCTACCTGTTCCGGCCCTGGAGACGCGGAAGACGGCGGTGCCCTGCAGCAACAGACCGCCCTTTGCTCCTCGTCCACCGCGGGGGCGAACCAGCGGCGGGGGAGGGCAGGCACCTGCGGCGTGTTCCGCCCTTGGGCATGGTCACGCCGCAGGCGCCGTTTCCTGGCTAATCCGGGACGCAGAGCACGTAAGCCGTGATCCGCTTGGTGGGGCCACCATCATTGATGGCCGCCTGCCACCCGGTTGGGACGCCATCCTCAGTGAACGGCGTTGGCAAACTCCACTGTTCCGTGACCGTCGCGAAGCTCACCTCACGGATGACGAAGCCGCCGCTCACGGCATGTTCCCCCGCACGGCAGACCGCATCGGATACCCGCAATCCGGGGCCCGCCGCCCGGTTCCCAAACCGGACCCTCGTCGGGGGCGCAGGTCCCGTTGGTCCGGTCGGACCTCGTTCGCCCTGAGCGCCAGGCTCCCCGTGCGGACCCGACTCGCCCTGCGGACCCGGTTCACCCGCGGCGCCTGTCGGGCCAACCGCACCGGTCGGGCCCGTGGGGCCCGCGACCGTCGAGGCAGCCCCGGTGGGCCCTTGCGCGCCGGTGGGGCCGGTGGGACCGGTCAGGCCCGGCGCACCCGGCTCGCCTTGGGCGCCAGGCGACACCCGTCGCACCCGTTGACCCGGTCGGCCCAGTCGGCCCGACGCTGCCTGGATGGCCCGAAGGACCTGGAGGCCCCTCGCGGCCCTCCGGGCCGGGCCGGCCCCGGCGACCACGATCGCCGGTGTCACCCCGCGGTCCCTGCGGACCGGTCGGTCCCGCCGCGCCCGGGCTGCCTTCGGGTCCTCTTGGCCCCTGCGGACCGGTGGGACCCGTCGCACCCGATTGACCCGTATCGCCGGTGTCTCCCTTTACTCCCTGGGGACCTGCTGGGCCGGTCGGTCCGGTTGGTCCTTGCGCTCCGGGGACGCCGCTCCCCCCTGGCGCGCCGGTCTCACCTGGCGGTCCGATGGGACCTTCCGATCCCGTCGGCCCCGTCGATCCCGGGAGACCGTGGACCCCTGGTGAGCCTTCCGGCCCGGTCGGCCCCGCTTCTCCCTGAGGACCGCTGGGCCCGGTTGGTCCGACTGGGCCTGCCTCGCCTGGTTCTCCAGTCGGTCCGGTCACGCCCGGTGCGCCCGGTTCTCCAGGCATCCCGGTCAGTCCAGTCGCGCCGGTCGATCCCGTCGATCCCGTGACGCCAAGCGGTCCCCGCGGGCCCACTGGGCCTTGCGGGCCGGTTGGCCCCGTCGCTGCCGCTTCGCCCGGGGCACCGGTGGGACCCGTGGGACCCGCCGCCCCTGTCGCGCCAGCCGGCCCGGTGCGGCCAGTCGGGCATCGCGCTTTCTGACCGGGAGGACACGGCAGGCTGGTGGGCGTGCCCTCTGTCTGGGGCCTCGGGGTTGCGGTCTCCGGCAGCCGACCGGAGCCGGCCCGAACGGCGTCGCTGAGCCCCAACGCCGTCAACACGCCCATCGCGGCAGCGCTCAGTCGTCCCAGCACGACCCGGCGCGGTGCTTCACGCTCCAGCGTCCGCTGCACCTCATGGCGAGTAAGTCGGTCCATCGTTCGCCCTCCTTTGGCGACTGCCCGAGGATCCCGACCCACGGTGCGCAGAGATATCGCCAGGCGATGGCGAGGACTTCGCATGGCCAGGTATCCACCGTTGCCCGTAGCACGCGCTCGTCATCGCGTCAAGAAGGCGGACCGGCGGCAGGGCGGGCGGCGGATCGAGTGCCGCGCCACACTCGGCGCCGTGACGGGCGGCCATCGTCACGGTGCCGCGCGGCGTAGGCGCGCAAGGCGGCGATGGCGTCCGGCACTGTCGTCGGCATCATGGCCCCCCGGTCGGTGCGGTGACAGGTGTCACGGGGTGCGGTCACCACGGCGCGACCGGCGAACAAGCGTTCGCACATGTCATGGTGTTGGCACCCCGCCACCGCCACCGCCTCAGCATCGTCAGCGGGACATCTGAGCACGAGCGGTTCTCCCTGTTCCGTCGATGGAGTTGGGCAGAACACCGATCACCTGTCAGTGCTCCCCTACGCCGCCTTCCGGATCGCCCACTCCACCCGGACAGCCCCGGCGCTGTGTCCAGGTCTTGACCTCTCCCTCGACGTCTCGCCGAGCCGAGCGAACCCTCGGCGCGTTGGGCCGCGTTGGAACAGGATCCGGTGCCCCGGGTCGGGAGTCCCGCGCCGCTTCGCCGCCCCGACCCCCAGCAGGCGCAGGACTCCGCGCCGGCTCGCCGGGTCCGCCAGGCGGCGGCTGAGATCGTCGATCGTTTCCTGGGACATGTCTTGGTGCTCCTTGCGGGCCCGCTAGGCACCAACCAAACCGCGCCGCGGCACCCGCCTCGCCGCCGACCGCCGATGGCCTACTCCGAGGTTCGGAACGCGCGTCACGTGCCACTCACGAAACCGGGCCAACCACTCGGCGCATCTGGTGCGCGAAGCTCGCGAGGGCGCTGGCACGCCTCCTGCGCCATCGCCCCGGACGATGCCGCCGCTCGGCGTCTTGGGAGGTTTCTTATGGATCAGTACGATTTCGACCGGTTCGCGCGGGCATTGGCGCGAGGATGGTCCCGCCGCTCGGTGCTGCGCCGCGCCGGCGGCGCGGCGCTGGCCGGGTCGGTGGCGGCCGCCCCGCTGGCGGCCGCGGACGGCAAGGACAAGGACAAGCAGAAAGGCAAGGACAAGGACAAGGACCGCGACAAGGACCGCGGCCAGGGCGCGGGCACGGTCTCGGTCGGCGCGCCGGGCGGGGAGGCCGCGGCAACGGCAAACCAGACCGTGGTGCAGACGAACAACCAGGTCTGCGCCGGCGACACCTGCACCCAGGCGAATCAGCAGGCGGTCGGCAACCAGATTTCGCAGACCCAGAACCAGGCGGCCATCGCCGGCAGCCAGTCGTTGCTGGGGGCCGTGCCCACCTACTGGGTCGACGTCGCCTGCGCCTTCGACGCGCCGGCCTACCGCACCACCTGCACCGGGACGGGCCGCGGCGGCGAGAACGCGCCCCCGGTGCGCAAGATCACATTGCCCACCGCCGGTCTCTGCGCCGTCGTCGTCGGCGAGGAATCGACGCCGGAGCGGCGCGAGACGGTCACGCGGCGGGTGCCGGTGGCCGGCGGCGGCGACAACGAGGCGAACGCCGGCACCGGCGGGGTGGCCAACGCCGACGCCAGCGGCGGCTCCGTCACCATCGGCGACGTGGATGGGAACAACGCCGACATCGCCATCGACGCCAGCGGCGGCACGGCCAACGCCGACGCCTCGGGCGGCGACGGCAACGTGGCCATCGCTGGCGGCGCCGGGCAGCGGTTCGAGGAGGTCATCGAGCAGGTCGTCGAGCCCGCCACCGTGACCCTGACGCTGGAAGGCAACGTGATCCCCGGCAAGGCCACCACCTATTGGGTTGACACCGACTCCGGGCGGCGCCCCGCGCAGGGCCCGTCGCTGGTCCAGGTGGCCGAGGAGCCTGCCGACGCGGGCGCCATCGTCGTCGAGGCCCAAGCCTGCAGCGTCGGCGAGGCGCAACCCGGGTTCGACTGGTTCGGCCAGTGCGCCACCCCGGTCACCGACATGGAGTTCAATCTCTACGCCGGTCCCGACGCGCCGACGCCGCTGGCGACGTCGACGACGAACGCGCAGGGCCGCACCCGCTTCGGCAGCCTGCCGCCGGGGGCGTACCGGCTGGAGCCGGCCGGGGCATTGGGCGGGGACGGCGACATCTGGTGCTACGCCGAGAGCGACCGCGTCGACGCCAACGGCAACGTGCTAGTCGAGGCCGGGGCGGAGTCGCACGTCTGGAGCTTCGTCTGCGGCGGGCCGAGCGGGAGCTGAGCCGGGGTAGCCGGGCGCGTCATGGACTTCGCCGGGACCCATGCCAGCTACCTGGCCGACGCGCTGCTCGGCTGGTTCGGCGGGACCACGTTGGAAGTCGAGGCCCTCGC
Organism: uncultured Chloroflexia bacterium; assembly: GCA_963762985.1. Classification (GTDB taxonomy): domain Bacteria; phylum Chloroflexota; class Chloroflexia; order Thermomicrobiales; family UBA6265; genus JACCXM01. Next base: position 433,827 of record CAVXMK010000008.1, on the reverse strand, counting down.
CACCTACCACGAGCGGCGCAACGCCCACGCCTTGCCCCTCTATCGGGAGACCCTCAGTTTGGGCTGGGACCTCCGGCAACTGGCGCACGCTTAGGGAGCCGTGATTCCGGCTTTTTCAACACGCTGACCCCTTATCGGCATGAGCATGTTGCCCAGGTCGTCGTTGGTTCACGCGTGGCTGGTGTGCTCGGCGATGGCGTCGATCATGGTGTCCCAGTCGTCGGGGTGCAACTCGTGACCGCCACCGGGGATGCGGACCAGCCTGGCTCCAGCGACCACCTTCAGGAACTCCTCTCCGTGCGCTATCGGGTAGACCGGATCGGCCGTGCCATGAATGACGAGCAGCGGTGGCTGGAGCTCGGGGAGCCGGCCCTGCCATTGCTCCCCACCCCGCCACTCGAAGTTGGCCAACGTCGAATAGCCGCCCGACCGGTCGTAATCCCGCTTGTAGAACGCCCTGGCCGCATCCTCCGCGAACGGGTGCGCGGTCCCCGCGATCAGGCGCGCTTCGGCGAGCGAGTACGCGATGACCTGCTCGCGGTCGGACCACTCGACGTGCTCGGCCGTCGCCAGGTGCTGCCGGTAGGCCTCGCTGCTCCGCGGAAGGCGCGACGTGTCGACCCCAAACGGCGAACTGCTCATCGCCGTCAAGGAGAGCACGCGCGTCGGATGCTGCAGCGCGACCAATTGGCCGATGATCCCTCCCAGGGACATGCCGACCAGGTGCGCGCCCGGGAGCGCATGGGCATCGAGCACGCGGACCGCGTCCGCGGCCAGGTCGTCGAGCGTGTAGGGCGGATCCCCCGCCACGACCTTCGGCGAGCGACCGGTGTCGCGTTGGTCGTAGCGGATGACGTAACGACCGCGACCGGCCAGCTGTTCGCAGAACGGCTCGGGCCACCAGAGCATCGACGCCCCGCCGCCCATGATCAGGAGCACGGGGGGATGCGCCGGATCGCCGAAGGCCTCGGTGGCGATGCCGAGCCCCTGCGTGTGAATCATGCGTTCGCTCATGGCTCCCTCCTTCCGTTCGACCAGCGCGGCCTCCATGCCGGCGTCGCCGCCGGGACGGGCGGGGTGCCGCCGCGGCCGATCGCGCCGTCGTTGCAGATGGCGCCGACGTTGGCGCAGGCCCGGACGGCGCCCTTGACCAGGCAGCCCTGGTAGTCGTCGGCGCCTTCCTCCACGACCCAGCCGCCCAGGTCCAGGCCGTCGATCTCCTGGTGGACGCCGTGTCGCTGGAGGGTGAAGTGGACGTGCGGGCCGCCGGAGGCGCCCCCGCAGTCGGTGGCCCCCGCCGCGGTGCCCAGCCGTTGCCCCCGAACGACGCGCTGGTTGTCGGACACGGCGGTGTCCCCGAGGTGGGAATAGCCGGTCTGCCAGCCGTCGGCGTGGTCGACGCGCACCTCGGCGGCGCAGCCCACCGACGCGACGCCGTCCGCCGCGGCGCGCACCGCCCCCGACCCGCCCGGCCAGGGAGTGAAATCGAGCGCGCTGCGGGGGCGGGCGCCGTCGCCCCAGGCGCTGTGCGGCCCGCCGCCCAGGATCCACGTCTCGCCGACCGCCCACGGCAGGCCGAGCCGCGGAAAGCCGTCCGCCGCCGCGACGGCATCCTCGGACCGGGCGAGCGACGCCCGCCCGGGCCTCCCGCGCGTTCCCAGGCCGGTCGCCCCGGCCAGCGCGGCCAAGACGGCGCGCCGGGTCGCGCCGGCCGCGAGCACCCGCCATCCGCAGCCACAGCGCCCGCCCATGGCCTGCTCCTTGCCGCAGCGCGCCGACCTCACCCGCCACGACCGCGGCGGGTAAGCCCCGGCGATCATCGCCGGCCGCGTCGCGACGCGCAAGCCGTGGGCGTCGGGGCTCGGCGACGGGGAGGCGGTCGGGCCCGGCGCCGCAGCCCCGGCCCCTCCGGGAGACGGGCTGCGTGTCGGGCCCCAGCCCTTGTTCAGCGGCGCCAAGCGCCGGGGCTATGCCGCCTCCCGCGGTTCCGCATCCTCGGCCGTCCACGGAAGGAGTATCGGGATGCCGGGCCGTGTGGCTATGCACGCAATGGACGCAGGCGACTTATTGATGATCGAACCGAGGCAGAACTTAGGGACGGTTGATGAACGGCGCCACCCCTCGTTCAGCCGGCGTTGCCGGCCCAGGCCGCGGGGTTCGCTAGAAATCGCGGGCGCCGTCCGGCCAGCCCGTCGGCCAGGTTCGCGATCGCGGCCCCGGTCATCGCCGCCAGCGTTTGGTCGCTGGGGTAGCCGGTGTGCGGCGTCAGCACCGCGTTCGGCAGGTCGTAGAGCAGGTGGCCGATCGGCAACCGTTCCGGGTCGGTCACGTCCAGACCGGCCCCCAGGAGGCGCCCGCCAACGAGCGCGGCCACGAGTGCGGGGGTGTCTACCAGTGGAACAGGCGACTGGGCTTGACACTGACGGGAATTGGTGTAGGGTAGGCAGACCCCGGAATCCCACCGGACGTTCGTCGGGTCCACGCATCGGCACGGGCCCTGTTCAGGCGCCCGCGCGCTCCTCGCCTGGCTGCGGCGCTGGGCCGTCGTGCTGCGGGAACGCCCGCGAAAGGTCCGTATGCCATGGATGCCGACCTCCCGGTCGTGCCCATCGCTGTCGTCGACGATGTCCTGCCAGCGCTGGGTGACGGAGCTGTCGCTCACGGCGTGGACGCGGCCGAACGGCGCACGCTCGTGGCCCTCGGCTTCGGCGCCTTCGTCGCCGCGCTGGTGTTCGTCATCCCTCCGATCTTCTTCCCGCCGATGGCGGCCGAGCTTCAAGTAAGCGTGCCGCTCCTGGGGCAGATCATGACGGCCATGCTGGGGCTCAGCGTGGTGTTAGGTCTGGTCATCGGTCCGCTCTCAGACCGCTCCGGCTACCGCCGGCTCATCCTCGTCGGATTGGTCGCGTCTGCCATCTGTTTCCTTGTTTTTGGCCTCACCCCCACCCTCCTCCTGCTCCTGCTGGCCAGCGTGGCTGGAGCCGTGACCGACGCCGGGGTGCTCGGTCCCTCCTTCGCCATCGCGGGAACCGCGTTTAGCGGGCCGGCGGCGCGGCGGGCCATCGGGTGGACCCAGGCCGCGCAATCCGGGTCGGCGATCGTCGGGGTGCCCGTCCTGGCCGCAGTCGGGGCGGCGGCCGGCTGGCGGGTCGCATTCATCGTGGCGGGCCTGGCGGCGCTCGCCGGTGTGGTCCTGGCAACCGTGTGGCTGCCCCGGGACCACCGCAAGCCGACGGCGCCGCTGCGCGTCGACGCGCTCTTGGCGCCGTATCGCCCCTTGCTCCGGCACGGCGGCATGCGGCGGCTCTATGGGGCCACGATGCTCGGGGCCGTCTGCTGGATGGGGATGTTGACCTACCTCGGAGCGTTTCTGGCGGAGGCGCTGGGCCTCGGAACCGGGCACGTCGGACTCGCCTACATGGGCGCCGGCGCCGCGTACTGCCTCGGCAGCCTGGTCGTCGGCGGGCCGCTGGCGCGCATCCGGGCGCAATCGTTGGTCGTTCTCGGCTTCCTCGCCGGCGCCGGACTGGTCGCCCTGGCCTTCTCTGGCCGGGTCGGGACAGCGGGGGCGGTCGTCGCCGTGGCGGGGGCGTCCCTGATGTGGGGGGTGGAAGGGGTCGCCATGACCACGGTGCTGACGGCGGAAACCCCGAGCGGAGCCGGGACCACGATGACGCTGAGCGGCTCGCTGTTCAACCTCGGGGCGGCGGGGGGAGGACTCATCGGCGGGCTGCTCCTCGCGCTGTCGGGGTACGAGGCGCTCGCAATTGGCCTGCCGGTGTTTGCCCTGGGCGCGGCGGTGCTGGCTTGGCGGGCGGCGTCCGTCGGCGTGGAAAGCATGCCCCGGCCGGCCAGGATGAACGGAACGCCCCCATAACGGCAGATTCGCTGATGGGGACCTGGAGACGTGCCTGGTCCACGTTGAGGACGGCGATGGCGCGATCGGCCATCGCTCCGGACGGGAAGGGGACGGCTTCATGACCGACACCGACGACGGGAGCGCGACGGTCCACGTCAGGACAGCCACCCTCGCCCGCCTCACGTACCCGAATTGGGTCGCGGCGTCCGAGGCAGAGCGCGCGGCGGCAGCGATCCGGCGCAGCTTGACGACCCCAGCAATTCATGGAGACCGGCTGGACGCCGATCCCCATACTTTCGTCGGCTCTATGCCGCTCTCACTTCCAACGAGTTCGAATCCCATTCCAGCGGAAGCGGCGTGCCGGGCCGTACAGCTGCACACGTGCTGGACGCAGGCACCGTGAGTGGCACACTGCCGGGCTGATGTGAGAGATTTCGGGCGAAGATCTCGGGGTGCGTCGCGCCGCGAGGTCGAACCGGCTTGAGGAGCGTTTCGCGCATCGATGCCCGGAAGGGCCAGGAGCGAGCCAACGATGGAGCGACCGTGCTCGACTGCCGCACGGGACCGCCGCGACGCGCTGGTCCAGTCCGCGACGGACGCCGACGCCATGCAGGAAGTCTTCCTCCGGCTCATCCAGCCGCCAGGGCAGCGGCGGTATGAGATTGCCGCCTGTCGGGTCGGCGCCCTGCGCCGTGGGACCAGGTACCGCTTCGCGGTGGACTACCATCTGCGGCTGATCGATCAGGTCGACGGTCAAACCCGAAAACAGCTGCTGACGGGCGTCAGTTACGGGCTAGGACGCACCCGCCGCACGTGGGAATCGCTGCCTACCGAGGACTTCCATCACGACGCCGGGCAGGACCACGCCCCGTTCCCCCCTTCGCGTACGTGCCCGACATGGACATGCTGGTGCTGGCATTCCCGCACGATCCCGGTCTGCCAGCGCTCGCCGAACTGCTGGCTGGTCCGCCGGCGGAGCTCGTCCCGCCGCTCCTGGCACAATTCGGCGCGGCAGCATGGCGGATCGATGAGTGGGTCGCCGACCCGATCCGGTATCGCGTCGAATCGCGCGCGACGCTGCGGTTGGGACTGCGGGTCAGGCACGCCGCGTCGGGTCGGACGGACGGAAAACGCTTCTACGCCAAGGTCTATCGCGAAGAAGCCAAGGCACGACAGGCCCATCACCTGCAGGTCCAACTGCACGACCGGCTCGGGGCCAACGCGGCTCCCTTTCGCGTCGCAACGCCGGTCGCCCACGTCGCCTGCCTGCGCGCCCTCGTCCAGGGCGAGCTTTCCGGCGAGCCGCTGTTCCACCTGCTTCAGCGGGGCCAAGACGCGATTCCGCCGATCCGGATGGCGGCCAGGGCCACCGCCAGCTTGCACGGACTCGATCTCGATCTGGACCGTGCCACGGCAAGCGCGCGACCCCGGTCGCTTCGGACCAGGATCGACCGGTTGAGAAGCATCGAGGAGCGGATGCGCCTGGCTCGCCCTGAGCTCGCAGGGGTAGTGGGCGAGGTCGTCGCGGCGATCACCGAGGGACTGGCGGACGTGCCCGAGAAGCCCACGCACGGCGACCTGAAACCGGACCATTTCCTGGTCGACGGCGCCACGATCGCGATGCTCGACTTCGATTTATTGTCGGCGTCGGACCCGGTCCTCGACGTCGCGAACATGGAGCTGCGGCTCGCCAGAGCGCAGAACAAGGCAACGAGTTGGCACGCCACTTCGCGCACGGCGGCGCAGATCTTCGTCGAAGAGTACCTTGCGCACGCCCCAGACGGCGCCGACGCTCGCCTCCCGCTGCACCGGGCGATGGAAAGCATCGTCGAGGCGGCCCGCACCCGGCGGCCGGACGGCGCGACCTGGCACGAGCGCGTCGAGCGCAGCATCCGAGAGGCGCATCGGGCGCTCAGCGCGCCCAAGCACGGAGTGAACCGGGAGCGCGCGGACACAAAAGCTGTGCACCCGGATCGTTAGGGCGCCTGGGTTCCGGCCCCGACCTGGCCACGCTTGCAGGCGATGCGGAGGCAACGTGGCGCTAGCCGCAGCCGCGCCTCGGCCGCGTGTGGCGGCGCCGCTGCGAACGGCCTCGTCGCCCGCGTTTAGCCGGGTGCCGCGCGTCGGCTTGCCAAAAGCGGGACCGGCGCCACGCGGATGAGTCCGCCGCCGCGAAGCGCAGTACGACTCGTTCCGGTATCACATGTCCCGCTCACGGAGGCGGAAGGTGCGCCGCCCGTCGCACAGACCACTCCACCCGCACCACGCCGGCGTCGCGTCCAGGTCGTGACCTCTCCCTCCACGTCGCAAAGGTTCGGCCGATGCGTGCGATAATCCCGCGGTGCCACACCGGGGCGCAGCCGCGGTCTGACGGGCCCGGCGGAGGACCACGAGGGACGGCAAGGTGTTCGACGCGCTTACTCGATTTGCCGCCGACACCGCGTCGCGGCGCGGGTTCGCCGCCCGCCTCGGCGTTGGATTCCTCGCGTCCGTCCCGTTTGCCCTCGACGGGAACGACGCCGCCGCCAAGCCGTGCCGCCCCTGCCGGCGCAAGAACAGGAAGGGCCGGTGCAAGCGGAAGCGCCCGAACGGCACGCCGTGCGGCCCCGACAAGACCTGCCAGCAGGGGGAGTGCGCCGCCTGCCTGCCGCGCCTGTCGCCGTGCGAGCCGGACCGGCCCTTCGCCTGCTGCTCCGGCACGTGCTCGCAGGCCCAGCCCGACGTCTACCTGTGCGAGCCGCACAGCCCGTGAGCCCGGTCAGCAGAACCGCCCAGGCGCGTAGCCGCAGGCGCCCCTGCTGCGGAATCGGCCCGCACCGCAATCATCCTTCTTGGCTCATCTAGGTAGCATCCTGCCGGTGGATGGCCCGCTCGACCCGCACCGCCCCGGGACCACTCAGGGGACGCCCGCGGCTACCGGCGGCGTGCCGACGACCCGCTGCCCGAACGGCATCATTGGCTGGTCGAACGTCGAAACCACCTCGGCACCGGCGAAGAATCCGACACAGCGCGCCGTTTCGTCGCCCACGTTGCGAACCCCGTGCGGCGCCATCGCCGGGATCAGCGCCGCCTGCCCGGCCGAGAGCCGCCCGCGCTCGTCCCCCACGGTCGCCTCGACCGTGCCGGACAGCACCAGCACGATCTCCTCGGCGCTGTCGGTGTGCGTGCCGAGGTAACGCCCCGGTTCGATCTCGAAGTAGACGACGGCCGAGCCCTCGGCGCCCGTCGCCGCGTAGAACGGGAAGGTGACCCGGATGCGCATCGCCGGGTCGTCCTCGTACCAGGCGTCAAGCAGATCGAGGTGGTTGAGATCGGCGGTGTTCATGCTGTCCCTCCCTGGCTGTTTGGCGACCTTGCCGTGAATCAGTTGCTCGGCGGCGCGAAGAGTTCGAGCTGGACGTTGTCGGGGTCGCGGAACACCAGGATCGAGCCGAATGGCCGGTCCTCGATAGGGGACTGGGTGCAGGGCGCATTCGCCATGGGCGCCTGCCGCACCCCAAGCGCGTCCAGGTGCGCCTGCCAGTCCTCCAGGTCGGCGCGGCTGGGAACCCGCAGCCCGACGTGGTCGAGCCCGGTGCGCGTCTCGGCGAAGGTCTCGCCCCCGTTGGCGTCATGCCGGTGGAGAGCAAAGACGAGGCCCATGTCCTGGTCGGCCAGGATCATGCCGGTGCCGCCCGGGTGCGGCACCTCCATGCGAAACGCGATCCCGAAGACGCGCTCGTACCACACGATGCTCGCCTCCAGGTCGGTCACGGTGATGGCGATGTGGTGCAGTTTGGGACGGGCCGGACTCGGCATGGCACCCTCCGAGGGATCGGAACTCATTGCGGACGGATTTTGGTCTTCCTGACGGTTGCCGATCGCTTGCCCCCCTTCGTTCCCCGGTTGCCCCGCTCGGCGTGGCGCGGGCCGGCTTCGCGCGGGTCCCACTTAGCTCGGAACAGGGCGATCGCGGCGGGGATCTGGCTCCCGAACCGACCCGCCCCGATCGGCAGCTCCGGCTCGTTGGCCAGGTGGTGGGCGGTGAGGCCGTGGATCATGCCGATGAGCAGGTCGCGCGCTTGGGCCACCGGCATGTCCAAGACGACCTCGCCCGCGGCGACGCCATCGTTGAGCAACTGCTCGAGCCCAGCCGGAGCCCGAAAGGCCTCCTCCAGGCTCTCGGCGGACGGCACGAAGCCCGGCACCGGGCGCTCGAAGGCGAGTTGGTACAGATCGGGGTTCTCCTGGGCGAAGCGCAGGTAGCTCTCGAAGCGGCCCGCGAGCCGGTCCCAGAAGCCCTCGCGGCCCGCCTCGTCGCGGTCGCGGTAGGAGGCGCGCAGCCGCACCCCCAGCAGGAACAGCGCGTCGTAAAGAGCCATCTTGCTCGGGAAGTAGGCGTAGAGCGACGGGGCTTGCATGTGGACCCGGCGGGCCACCTCGCGCAGGCTGAGCGCCGCCACCCCCTGTTCGCGCATCACGTCGCGCGCCGCCTCGAGGATCGCGCGCCGCACCTCCTCCCGATTCCGTTGCCGCCGCTCGGCCGGGGACGGCAACGGGGTCGATTCAGCAACCGGAGCCATCGCGCTCCCTCCCGCCTCGTCCGGTACCAATCTCCTTCTTGCGATAGCCAAATCTAACGCTGTTAGATGTAATGATCATCGTAAGTCATTTCGAGGACTGCGTCAAGAACCCTGCGCGGAACTGGCTTCGGCGTGGGGTTTGGCGTTCACGCACAACCGCCCACCTACGCGGCCGGTCGTCGGTAGACGGCCCACTCCACACGCACCACCCCGGCGTTGTGTACAGGTCTTGACTTCTCCCTCGACATCGCTTTGTCATCGCCGGCGCATGCGGCGATCCACGCATTCTTGTATTTCATTACCAGCTTTCAGTCCGACGCTGACAACTGCGGCCGCTGTGGCTTCACGTGCCCGAACGGTCAGACCTGCTGTTCCGGGACGTGCCGCAATCTGCCCACGGACGAGGACAGACCGCGGCACCTGTGGCCGTGTCTGCCCGGTCGGCATGTTTTGCGATGACGGGGTGGGCGGGGTCCTTTGCCGGTGCTTCAACACCGATGCTCCGTGTGGCCCTGGCCAAGGCTGGTGCGACGGAGACTGTCTTGACCTGCAGGACAACCGGGGGTTGGGGTGAGGGTCGTTTGGGGCCAGAGGGCCGAGGCAAGCGTTGAGGCTGAGGCACCGTCCCCCTCTCCCGTCTTCGACGGGAGAGCGTGGTAGGGGGTGAGGGCCCATTAACGAAGACTCAATCGTGGTTATGGTTCCCCTTTCGCCCACCGCCACCGCCACCGGAATCCGGCGCGACGCCGCCGGCATCGACGTTGCCCGCAACGTCCATCCCGGGATCCGGCGCCATGTTGCCGGCGCCGGCATTCCCGGCATTCCCGGCATCGACGGACCCGGCATCCATACCGGGATTGGCCGCCCCGTTCCCGGCATCGACATAGCTCGGTTCCGGTGCGACGTAGCTAGGTTCCGGCGCCACATAGTTGGGTTCCGGTGCCACGTAGATAGCATCGACTCCGGGATCCACATAGCTGGGTTGCGGCGCGCTGTAGCTGGGTTCGATAACCGGATCGGGCGCAACGTAGCCAGCATCGACGTTCCCGGCATCGACGGAGCCAGGATCGACATAGCTCGGTTCGACGTAGCTGGGTTCCGGTGCGACGTAGCCGGGATCACCGCCGGCATCGACGTAGGTGGGTTCCTGTTCCATGTAGCTCGGATCCACGTAACTGGGATTGACGGCGGGATCCGGGGCGACGTAGCCGGGATCAGCTCCAGAATCGGGTGCCACATAGCCAGCATCGACGTCACCGGCGTCGACGGAGCCGGAGTCGACGGTGCTGGGATCGGGTGCGACGGAGCTGGCATCCGGCGCACCGGCGTCGGCTGGCGGCTGGGCGGCTGTGTCTAGCGGCGCCGCGACAGTGCCGTCGCTTGGCGACTCGATGGTGCCCTCGCTGGGTAGCGCCACATCGCCGTCGCTTGCCGGCTGGTCGAGCTCGGTGGGCGGCTCCACGGCGCCGTCACTCGGCGGCGGCATGGAGTCAGCGGGTGCGGGTTCGACGGCGAGCCCACCGTTGACCGTGAACGTCGGCTGCTCGCTGGCGACGCCACCGTCGATCGCCTGCGCTTCGACATCGGACCGATCGGTCTGGGCGGATCCGCTCTGCATGAGTTGAGCGGCCGCGTGGTCGCGGCCGCCATGGTCGCCGTCGCCATGGTCGAACCAGTCGTGATCGCGGTTGCGGTCGGGCGGCACGAACCAGAGGCCGCTGGAAATGATGACGATCGGGTTGCTGACGACGGCGATATTGTCGCCAGAGCGAGCAATCACCAGGTTGCCGACGCTGATGGCCCGCGGCCAGCCCCAGACGCGATTGCCAAAGTGATTCGGCCCGCGCCACTGGCCATTGTTCATGCCGTGATTCCAGAACCAGCCACCGGTGTTGATGTGACCGGGCCAGTGCCAGACACCGCTGCTGATGAAGACCGGGTTGCTGACGATAGCGACGGTGCCGCTGCCTGAGCCTGAGCTGGCGATGGTCAGGTTGCCGACACTGATGGTGCTGGGCCAGCCCCAGATGTGGTTGCCGAAGCGGTTGTGTCCGTTCCAGTCATCGGTCCCGGTCCGATTCGGCCAGCCCCAGACGCCGTTGCCGAGGCGATTGCGCCAGGACCAGTCATCTTCACGGTCGTGGCCAGCCCACAACCAGCCGGCGTTCTGGCCGTGGCCAGACCAGTTCCAGAGCCCGTTACCGATAAAGACCGGGTTGCTGGCGATAGCGACGTTGCCATTGCCATTGCCGGAGCCGGCGATCGTGACATTGCCGATATGGAACCGGTTGGGCCAGAACCAGGCGCCATTGCCGAAGCGATTGCGCCAGGGCCAGTCGTCGCCATGGCTGCGGTCTGGCCACGCCCAGACGCCATTGCTGATGACGATGGGGTTGCTGGCGATGGCAACGTTCCCGGAGCCGGATCCGGCGACGGTCACGTTACCGGCGTTGATGGTGCTCGGCCGGAACCGGACGCCGTCCTGGTTATGGTTGCGACTACGCCAGATCCAGTCATCCTGGCTGAACCGGTTCGGCCAGCCCCACAGCCCATTGGCGATGAAGTCGGGGTTGCTCACGATGGCGACGTTGCCCGTGCTCGTGCGAGAGGGAGTGACGGACCAGAGACCGGCACTGCTCCGGTCACGGTGGACAACCAAGGCGTTGGCACGGCTGCTCTCAGGAGGTGAGACCCGTACGCCATCATCGGATCGCACACGGCTGGCAGCGACGGTAACGTCGCCGGTGCTAGCGGGCGCCGCGCGGCGACTGTTGCCGCCGTTGTTGGAGAGATTGACGTTGGCATCGCGGGCGATCGTGCCACCTCTGGGCGAAATCGGCTCGCAGCCAACGCCATCATGGTCGGCGTCCAGTCCTCTCGGATCCGGAGAGAGGACGGTGAAGTTGCGCTGGTCGGTGATCGAACACGGCGCAGTGAGCGGTCGCCCCGGCGCGATGCACGTGCGCTCGTCCGGGTAGGCCGGATCGCATCCCGTCCTGTCCTGCGTGACGGCATGCGCGAGGTTCGTGGCCCCGCCGGCGCCAACCGCGAGCGTATCTTGGGCCAGCTTGGCGGCGACTGATTCCGGTACGTTGACGAAGAGCACGACGGCATCAGCCGTGGCCGAATCGAGTTTCACCGGGTTGGCGTAAGGAACGCCGTTGGCCTCTTGGGTGAGGGGTTCGTACCCGGTTGGCAGCGACTTCGGATCTTCCTTGACCGTGACCACGGCACCCAGTCCGACGGGAACCGCCAGGGCGCCATCCGCGTCGGTGGTGAAAGGACTGCCCGAGAGCGGCTCCTCGTTCTCCATGACGGCGACGCTCACCCCCACGGCCGGCGCGCACCCGCTCGGCGGCGTCCCACTGCTGAAGAACGACGTCAGCGTCTCCGCTTCCGGCGCGTCGGCGCACTGCAGCGCCACCACCGCCAGATCGGTCGGCTCACCCGCCTCGGCGGCAGGAGCGTCTTGGGCCAGCTCGGTGGCGGCGGAGCGTGGCACGTTAACGAAGAGCACTGCCGCTCCGGCCACGGCCGAGTCGATCTGCACCGGGTTGGCGTAGGGGACGCCGTTGGCCTCCTGGGTGAGGGGCTCGTATCCGGACGGCAGCGACTGCGGGTCTTCTCTCACCTCGACCGCGGAGCCCAGACTGACGGGAAGCACGACGGTCCCGGCGACGTCGGTCGTGAATGGGCTGCCGGGGACGGGAGCGCCATTCTCGCTGACGGAGATCGTCACCCCCACCGCCGGCGAGCACGCGCTCGGTGCCGCCCCGGTGGTAAAGAACGAGGTCAGCGCCTCAGTCGCCGGCGCCTCGGCGCAGTGCAGCGCCGCAATCGCCAGATCGGCCGGCTCGCCAGCGTCAGCAGCGGAGTCGCCCTGCGCGAGCGCCGAGGTGACGGGCGCTGAGAACCGAGCTGGTAGGGGGGCGATCGAGACCGTAGCCACCAGGGCCAGTACGGCCGCCCACGCGAGAGCGCGCTGCCTAATCATGCAAACTCCTTGAACGGGTGATGATGCGGCCTGCCGAGCGCGATTGCTCGACCAAGTCGGACTCCGAGGCTGACCCCTGTGGCGCCATCATACGTCGGCGTCGTCGCCGGCGCAGTTAACTGCTTTACACCTCGCGCCAGGGAGCCTCGGCGCGCAGGCCGGGCACCATCTCCGTCAGTGCGCGTCGATTGAGGAGGGTGACGACATGCTGCCCGTCGACGGCCAGGAAATTGTTGTGCTTCCAGTTGACCAGGATCTGATTGACGCGCACCCGTGAAGCTCCCACCAACGCCGCCAAATCGCCTTGCGTCAAGCGAAAAGGGATCCGGCAACCGTCGTTTGCCGTGGCTTCGCCGTACTCCGTCGCCCAGAGCGAGGAGCTGATCTGCCAGGCGGCCTTCGATGTCCAGCGTCGCCAGGGCGACGACGTGCGCGTTGGAGAGGCGCAGCCGCCGGGAATGAATGCCGGCCAGGTTGAATGCCAGCGTCGGCATCGACCGCAGGCAGTTCCAGAAGTCGGAGTTCGTTAACCAGGCGAGCGTTGTTTGCTCCATCGCCACGACTGTCGCCGAGCGGCCAAGGCGGTCGATGAGGCTCATCTCTCCCGCAATCTCGCCCGCGCGCAGAATGGCGAGGATGACCGCCGTTCCATCCGGGTGGTGAACCTGAACCTTGACGGTGCCGTCGAGGACGATATAGGCGACGTCCCCTGGTTCCTCCGCCGTGACGATCTCGGCGCCCGCGGGAAAGGTACTTACGCCCAGCAGATCATGAAGATGGCGTTGCTCGGCCGGCGTCAGTCCGCGGAATAAGGGGATCGTCTCGAAGTCGACGGCATCGAGGAGTGGCGTCATGCCCGTTCTCCTGCGACTGGCGGTCGAGATCCCGCGGATCGGCGATCGGTGCTCTGCCTGGGGCGCATCTTCACCCGAGGATAGCATCTCCTTGTCCTTCTCCTCGGTTAACGCCTCGCGCCAATCGTTCTCGAGGACACCCCGGCGCCACCGTTGCCCGCCTCGTCTGGGACGGCGAGAGTCCCTGGACCGCCACCGTACTCCTCTCCTCCACGCGCACCGGCAGGGGCACGCCGCGGACGCTGGCGCCATTTGGCGCTCCGTCATCGACGACACCCGCGCCTGGCTAAGGGAGGTGCTCGCCGCGAGTCCCCGCCCGGCAGCGGCGCTACGCTACGAAGCCGCCGCCCTTGGCGCCTTATCGTCGGCCGTCCGGAGCAGCGCCAGCGGAGTGCCGAGCCGTAGAGTTGCACACGGGCGGGACGCCAGCACCGTTGCCACGGAATGGGTCGAGGCAACCAACTTTCGACGGCCGGTGAACGAGGTTGCCTCGCGGCTGGAGTAGATGAGCCGCAATGTAGCACGGCCCGCACTAGGCACCGAGCGGCTCCCGCCCGCGGCACCGGCAACCGCCGCGGCAGCGGCGCGGGCCATTTCTCTTAGCGCGTAGCGGCTGTCCCATAGTGCGTACTGCGGCTCACGTCCGTGTCGGTGGTGGCACGTCCATCCTGCGCGCCATCGAGGACGACGCTCGGGACCGAACCCGTGACCTGGGGTGGGCCGACGACTACCAAACCCGGCGCGAGCGACCCGCCCACCGGAGCGGCAGACCCGGCACAGTCGGAGGCGATGCCCGAGACCGCGCAGGGCGGCCCCGAGCTGCGAGACGATTACGAGCCAGACACGCGAGGCTGCGTCTGGGCCGCCGCGGCCAGCAACACCAATGCCGCCAGAAGGCCAACTGTCAATTTACCCATCATCGCACTCCTCCTACGCCCTCAGCGGTGGGACCGCCCGACTGTGCATTGTCTGCTCGGAATCGTCACGCTCCGACTGTGCCTTGGTTGCTCCCTACGCGGCAGCCTGTCGACAGACGACCCACTCCACACGCACCACCCCGGCGTTGTGTACAGGTCGTGACCTCTCCTTGGAGGTCGGGCCGACAACGGAGACCTATCGGCAGTGGCTCACGCTGCTTTTACTTCCTTCGAGGTCGAATCCCACCGCAGGGGCAGCAGGCTGCCGGGCCGTATAGCTGCGCACGAATGACGCGCATGGGTTGTATAAGCAGCTTGGGTTCGAGGCGGCGGATGAGACGGTGATGCAGCGGGCTCGCCCCGCGACCCGTCGTTGATCCACCACCGGTGGCCGTTCTCTTCCTGCTTGCGCCGACGCGCCCAGCGGTGAAGCAAGCGGTGGTGAGGAGTCGGCGCAGAGACGCGCTACGCAGCAAGCGCGTTGCCGGTCATGCCACTCCGTTCCGCTTCGTACTGGTTCTCAGTTTGGGCTGAGGTAGTCGCGGCTAGAAGGCCGATGAGCGGTGCATGGTCGCCTCGCAAGCGATCGGCGCGGCGATCGAACTCGACCCGCGCCGCAAGCGGGGAGGCGAAGAACTGAACGTGTCGGCGAAGAGTTCGGCCGAAACCTTCGCGGCGTCTCCGCTTCCTACCGTGCGGCGGCCCGGCCATGGTGGCGGTCGATGTCCACGTCCACATCGGCGCGCCCGCTCTCGGACCACATGACCCCGCCTCGGCTGTTCGCCCCGCCGAGTACGGGGATGCCGACGACCACTGGTGGGGCGCCGATTGGGATCCCCGCCGTGATAGGGGCGATGGGCGGCACGACGATCGGAACCGATTGGGCATGGACCGGGGCGGCGCCGAGCGCCGCGCTGGCCACGAAACCGGCGACCAGGACGATGCCGCGGCATCGGTGCGAGTGGTGGGGCATGAGGACCGTCCTTTCCCGCTGCTTAGCGAACGGACAAGCCGCTCGCGCACTCACCACCGCACGGGGCATGCCACCGAGCAACGCACCAGGCCACCACAGAAGGTCAACTGCTCCTATCCGCAACGCTGCGCCAACGGAACGCGTCTCAGAAACGGCCGCTTCTGAAACGACCTCATAAGAGAGGACCGTGGGTAAGCGTGCGGCGCCAAAGAGCGCACTGGGTTAGCGGCAGTAGGGACACGCGTGCGCGTCACCGCCGGGGCAGGGCGTCGGCCTGCTCCTGGGTCTCGACGACGGCGCGCTCGGGGACGATCGTGCCCTCGCGCAGCACGATCTCGCCCACAACCGTCGCCCCTTCGCGTAGGGTGACGTTGTCCTCGACCGTGGCGCGGAAGAGGACGGCCCCGTCCTCGCAGGTCAGGTTGTGGCCGGCGGTGAGCGGCCCGTGCAGCACGCACTCCTCGCCGATCGTCGCCGTATCCCCGACGACGAGGCTGGTGTGCTCGAGGGCGTGGAAGGTGACGCGGTTGCCGATGCGGGCGTTGCGTCCGATGACGATCGGCGCCCCCTCGTCGGCGCGGATGGCCGTGCGCTGCCCGACCCGGGCGCGGTCGCCGAGCCGCACGTCTCCCACGATGCGCACCATCTCCCGCAGTTGGACGTCCTGGCCGAGCTGCGGGTCGATCGACTCGGGGGTGAAAGGGGTAACGGGATTAGGCCCGACCCCCTCCACCGCCGCCACGCCGCCGTCTTCGTAGAGCGCCGTGTACCCCGAGGCGAAGGCCTGGTTGACCCGCTGCACCTCGGTCTTGAACGCCTCGTGGGCGGGGACCAGCTCCGGCAGGGCGTCGGCCACCTCCTGGCTCGTGATGGTCGCCCCGGAGGGGGTGATACGGTTCGGGGGCAGGGTGACGCCCTCGACGACGGTGTTGTGCAAGACCATCGTCCCGGCGCCGACGGTGCTGTTGCGCACCCGGGCGCGAAAGCCGAAGAAGGTAAAATCGCCCACGACCGAGTCCTCGATGGACGCTTGGTGGGCGATGGAGACCATGGCCCCGCCGGACAGGTCCGCCGTGCTGGCCAGCACGTAGGCGTTGTCCTGGCAGTTGGTCTCGTCGCCAAGGGCGATGCGGCGGCCTGGCGCGGCGAGCAACAGGGTATTGCTGGCGACGAAACAGCCGCGCCCGAAGACGACGTCGCCGTGGATCTCCACGTACGGGCTGATAAACGACCCATTCGGCAGCGGACCGATCGGCGGCTGGGCGACCAGCACCTGCCCCCCGGCCAGCGGGGTCGCCTCTTGCGCCACGGCCCCGCCGTGAGCTGCGGCCAGGCCCAGCGCCACCCCGGCGCCGCCGAGCAGGGCACGCCGGCGGTCGAGCATCAACCGCCACCGGCGGTCGTCGCAGCCACAGGTGTCCATGGGGCCTCCTCAGACGGGCGTGTTCGGTTGTCGCGCCGTTTGGCACAGCATACGCGATACGCGGCGGACGCCTCCCCCGCGCCGGCCCCGGTGGAGTCGACTCGCAAACGGTCGTTTCCGAGACAGATCGAGTCCAGCATGACCCGATCGACCTGGCCCATCTGTCGCCGACGGAGACAACCCGACGGGCGATTATCGCTCGACCGGGTCAGCGCTTCTCACTCAGGACCGCGGCTCCCGGCGTGAAACCGCCCGCAGCGTCTCGTGACCGGCGCCGAACTCGGGGGCCAACGCGCACAAGCTCTTGGTCCGAGCGACGGCACGGATTGTCGCCACTTGCTCGGCCGAAAGCTTGCGTGGCCGCGGTGACTGGTACGCGGCCCGTTGAGAGCGTCCGGTCACGCGGCGTGGCGGAGCCTCGGCGATGACAGCGAGGCGGTCCTCATGACGCAAGTGCGAGTCCGATCCCGATCGCTTCCGCGTTCTTGAACTTGACACGCGACGCGGCGCGATCGGTACGGCATGGGAGCACTCGGGGCTGCGGATCGCGTACTCGACCCACTCCAGCAGCGACCTTCAGGGAGTACGGCTGTATGGTGATCTCCTGTCCTTCGTCGGCTGTGCCGGGCGCCGAGGCCGATGCCGCCGCGCTCACTTCCATCGAGTCCGAATCCCACCGCAGCGGCAGCGGCGAGCCGGGCCGTACAGCCGCACTCGAACGATGCGCATGGGTTGCATAAGCAGCTTGGGTTCGAGGCGGCGGATGAGACGGTGATGCAGCGGCCCAAATCAGTGGCCTCCGGACCGCTGCCCTTCAGCTCACAGCGAACCGCGCATGAGCGATCAACCGTGATCTTCTGCGATTCTCTCGACGCCCCTGAAGTTCAGAAAGTTCAGGAACCTCGACGCGTCCATCCCACTGTGCAGCACGAGGTGCGAAACCTGCCACGACCGACATCGCCGATGCGCCGTTCCGGGGTGCATCAGCCTCCGGTTGGTATACCGGCGCCGGTCGCCGAGGCTCGCATCTGGCGGTACCGCTCTGCCCACTCCTCGGTCCGATCGTCGGCAAGTCGGACCGTTCGCGGGTTAGGCAGGCCCAGATCCGCAGGGACCATCAGGCCCATCCAGCGCAGGAGATCAAACACCGTCTCCTCGTAGCGGGGGGCGAATTCTTCGTAAACGACCCTGAATGACTCGATGCCACTCTCGGCGAGAAAGCGGGCAATGGCGGCGTCGTCCTCTTCGGCCTGTTGCACTAATGCGGCGATGCCGTCGTAGTCGAAGGCAAGTTCACCGGGTTGGAGTGGGGCGTCGCCGTGGCGCCAGGCGGCGCCGAGTTTGACGGTGTCGGCGCCCTGGTTCTGGCCCCAGATGCCGGTCTGGCGGGCTTTGAACCAGGAGATGGCCTGCCGGACCTTGTCGTCCCGGCTGATCCAGATCAGGTGCAGGTTCGGGAAGAGGCGCGAAAGGATTTCCGCCACCGGCAACTCGGAAAGCTCGGGATCCTTACGGGCCAGGGTTTCCAGGTGGAGGAGCTGGCGGTACAGAAGCTTGGCGCCGAAAACGCCGTTCGGGGTAGATCGGGTCTGGGCCAGGCGCGCGGCATAGGCGGGCAGGGTTGGGGTGCGCCAGCGCTCCATCCAGAAGGCCATCTTGTGGCCGAAGAACTCGCGCGGTTCGCCGGCCAGCCCGGTCGCCTGCATGCCTTGCCCCAGCAAGGTGCTGCCCGAGCGTGGGGTGGCCAGCATCAGGTAGGTCGTTCGGTGGCTCATGGTCTCCCCGGAGATATTCACAGCCGCTCGCGCGCAACCGCGAGGCCAGATTTATCAGGGCGCCAGTGTAGCCGAGCGGCACAGGGTGGCGGACACTCCGTGGTGGCGAGGAGCCACAAACTGGCTCCGCCGCGGGTGAGTGCGGGCGCCGAAGCGTGTATCCTTACCACGCCGATCGCGTACGAACGCACCACCCAGCGCGAGGAGGGGCGATGCGACAAAACTCGATACGGCCCGAGGCGACGTTCACCCGGATCGTCTGCACCGCGCTGTTTGTCCTCGGGTATCGCCTTGGTCGACCTGTCGGTCGTGTGGGCGCACAGCCCCTCCTCGCCTCCTTCGTGGCATGGTTCTAGCGGTCTGGTCCCCCGTGCGCCGGGAAGCCGGGCGGCGGAACCAGCCACCTCGCCGCTCGATTCCGTGGCGGGGGGCGCGTTCTCCGGTACGCGGCAGATGCTGAGCGGGTGCTTCACCAGCGACTGCCGCCCGGGAACGTCCCTGATAGCGACGTCGCGGCCCCACGCGGCGATGAGCCGCTTCGACGGCAGGAGTGGGGTAGACGCGATCGACGCCGCCGATCTGCACCTCCACCGCGTCACGCTCCTGGTGCAGGTGGAGCCATGGTCGCCCACAGAGCAGAGATATTTGTTCTCCAGCGCGCCCCATCGACCGGCGCGTATTGCGGGGGCCGATCTGTCGATCCCCCGACCTCCGCCAGGCTAAGTTTCGCGCCGGCCGGAGCCGCGTATCCGACCGCCGCGGGACGCCCATTCCCCGCACGTAGCAAACGCCCCGCGCCACTTCAGGCGGGTCGTCGGCGTTTCGTTGGCGTTCGATGCAGATGGACCGATAGCGCTCCATTGCGGGGGACGCCGCGCCGCTGTGCGACCATGACGTGTCTGACGCTTTTTCTCGGCGAGAACAGCCAGAACGGCTTCTCTCTGGATCGACGTATTGAGGTGATTTCTCTTGAAGGTTCTCAACCATGATGTGTTCGGCGGACTGTCGTTGCGGCGCTCGCGCCGGGGTGTGTTCGCCACCATGTCCAGCGCGGCGGTGGCGGCGAGCGTGAATCCGGCGCGGGCCCAGTCGCCACCGCGCCGACGGCCGAACATCGTCCTGATCGTGGCCGACGACATGCGCGTCGATGACCTACCCACGATGCGGGCCACACAAGCCTTGCTCGTCGAAAACGGCGTCACGTTCGAGCAATGCTTCACACCGACGCCGGGATGCGCCCCGGCCCGCGCCTCCCTCCTGCGTGGACAGTATCCCCACAACCATGGCGTTGTCCGCGGGAGTGGCCGTCGCGGAGGGTTCGGCCGCTTTCGGGAGATGGGCAATGAAGTGTCGACCGTCGCCACCTGGCTGCACGATGCCGGATACCACACCGGCCTGGTCGGCAAGTACCTCAACGAGTACCCGATCGGCGCCGAGCCCAACCACATCCCGCCCGGCTGGGACGAATGGACGGCGGCTACCAAAGGCGGCTACATCGGTTTCGAATTGAACGAGAACGGCCGGTTGGTTCGATATCGCAAACGGCACGGGGTCTATCAGACCGATGTCCTCGCGGTCAAGGCCACCGAGTTCCTGACGCGCGCCGCCAACGGCGACGACCCCTTCTTCCTCTACCTGGCGCCGCGGGCGCCTCATGGACCAGCCACCCCCGCCGCGCGCCATGACGGGATGTTCGCCGATCGCTCCGCGCCACGACCGCCGTCGTTCAACGAACGCGACGTGAGTGGCAAACCGCGCTGGCTTCGGGAGTCGCCCCCGCTCGACGACGAGCGCGAGGCCGAAATCGACGCCGCCTACCGGGCGCGGCTGGAGACGTTGCAGTCGATGGACGAGCTCATCGCCACCGTCGTGCGCACTCTCGAGTCGGCAGGGGCGCTGGAGAACACATTTATCGTGCTGACCTCCGATCACGGCTACCACCTGGGCGAGCACCGCATTATCGGTGGTAAGGGAACTCCCTACGACGAGGCGATCCGGATCCCCCTCGTCATCCGCGGGCCAGGGACAGCACCGGGCCGCACCGAGGCAATGAGCTCCCTCATCGACCTGGCGCCGACGTTCGCCGATTGGGCGGGCGCGCAGGTGCCGGACTTCGCCGATGGGCGCTCGCTCGCGCCCGCGCTGCAGGGCATGCCCGCGTCATGGCGCAAGGCCGTCCTCGTCTCGCACCACCACAACCGCGTCGATCGGACCGACGGGCCGCCCGCGTTCAAGGCGCTGCGCACGGAAGAATCGTTGTACGCGGAGTACGCGGACGGGTGGCGCGAGCTGTACGATCTCGGGTCCGATCCCTACCAGAACGACAACCGCGTCCAGGATATGTCACCGGGTGAACTCGAACTCTTTGCCGACCAGTTGGCCGACCTGGCGGACTGCGCGGCCGGATCGTGCCGGACCGCCGAGAATGGCGCGGCGGCACGGGTAGGGTGAGGCCGTGAGGTAATTTGTGTCGGCAGCACTCCTGACACGACCGAGTCTCGCTCGCGGCACGTTTGCTCCATGGTGATGAAGATCCGGGATTGTGCAGCGCGGTGGATCACATGAGCATTCGCCGGTTCCGGCCCGAAATCAGCAAGGAGGTAGGCTGTGTCGGTTCACGCGAGATGATCCCCTCCGATCGAGTTGCACGGCGCGGCATCCGCTGGTGGGATCAGCAGGGTCTGCGCGGCGGGTTGCTGGGCGGGATCGGGTTTGCCCTGGTCGAGCTGCTGCTCATGGGCGCCCAGGATGGGCGGTTGGCCGTGGCCCGCCTCCTGCGCCGGATCGCGGCCATGTGGATCGGACCCGAGGCGCTCGATCCCAGCTTCTCCTTCGCCACCGTGGCAGTGATCGGGACCGCCATGCACCTGGGACTCTCCGCGCTGTTCGGTCTCCTTTTTACGTGGATGACCGACTCCCGCGCGGCCAAGTCGTTCTTCTCGCGATCACGAGCGAGCCTTGTGGTGGCCGCGACGCTCTATGGGTTGCTGCTTTGGCCGCTCAATGTCTACTTGATCGCCCCGTTCGTGGGATGGGAGTGGTTTGCCCGCGAAACCGAACCGGTCGTGCAGGTCCTGGCCCACCTCTGCTACGGTGCGCTGCTGGGGCTCTATCTGAACTACCGGCTCGGTCAGCGGCGAGTCCGCTGGTTCTGATCCGGGAGGATGGGCAGGCGGCATCACCCTACCGTGTTGCCGGGTCAGGCGACGAAGTCCGAGGCGGTGTCGGTTCGCCGAGGGGACGGGCTCTCGCCAGGGACTCGATCGCCGGCCCTGATCTCATGCTGCCAGAGCAGTGCCACTCCTGGCAATCTCGCGCCATTTCGGCCCGTTGCCGTATGACTCGAGCTCACGGCGCCCCGTCACGGGTAAACAACCGGGCCGTGGAGCCGAGCCAATTCGCCCCGCACGCCGCGACGACGGCTTCGGGCCTCAGGAGAAAAAGACGAGCAGCGTCACGACGAGCAACGTGCCCAGCAACGCCGGCCAATAGGCCAGGACCGGGACGAGATCGCCCGCGTAGCCGAGCACGGGGATGCGCCACTGCTTGACCCGAAGCACGGCA
This sequence comes from uncultured Chloroflexia bacterium, assembly GCA_963762985.1. Taxonomy (GTDB): domain Bacteria; phylum Chloroflexota; class Chloroflexia; order Thermomicrobiales; family UBA6265; genus JACCXM01. The sequence goes on along the minus strand of CAVXMK010000008.1, from coordinate 411,906 downwards.
CTCAACACCACCAGCACGATGAAGACAGACAAGATGAGCGGGAAATACTCCAGATACGTGAGTTGTTGGGATTCGATCTCGTTCCGCATCGCGTTGTGGTCGAGGATGACCGCGAAGAGGAGTCCGCCGGAGGCCACAATCAGGTCGAAGACCGTCAGGCCGAGGCGCTGCTGCGTTTCCGACTCGTTGGCCATCAGGACAAGGAGGAAGAAGAGGAGGATGGCGATGGCCGTCTCCAGCACCAGGTGCTCCACCAACGGGTCGAACGCGTCGCGGGCGACGGTGAGGTTGTAGTAAAGCTCAGGATCGGGGGCGTCGGAAAATCCGTAGTTGAGGCCGAAGACGGTCTCCTCGTAGCGCGGGGTGAAGGTTTCGTAGACGACCTTGAAGGGCTCGATGCCGCCACTCGGCGAAGAAATCGGCGATGGCGGCGTCTTCTTCTTCCGCCTGCCGCACCAGCGCGGCGATGCCGTCGTAGTCGAAAGCCAGCTCGCCGGGTTGGAGGGGGTCGTCGCCGTCGACGCCAGGCGGCGCCGAGTTTGACCGCTTCGGTGCCCTGGTCCTGGCCCCAGACGCCGGTCTGGCGGGCCTTGAACCAGGAGATGGCCTGCCGCACCTTGTCCTCGCGGGTGTTCCAGATCAGGTGCAGGTTCGGGAAGAGGCGGGTGAGGATGTCGGCCAGCGGCAGGTCGGCCAGCTCGGGGTCCTGGCGGGCCAGGGATTCCAGATGGAGGAGCTGGCGGTAGAGGAGCTTGGCGCCGAAGACGCCGTTGGGGGTGGACGCGGGCCTGGATAAGGCGGGCGGCGTAGGCGGGGAGGGTCGGGGTGCGCCAGCGCTCCATCCAGAAGGCCATCTTGTGACCGAAGAACTCGCGCGGCTCGCCGGCCAGGCCCGTGGCCTGCAAGCCCTGGCCGAGGAGGGTGCTGCCCGAGCGGGGGGTGGCCGAGCATCGAGGTAGGTCGTGGGCAGCGGCATCGACCTCGCTTTACCTCAATAGAAGAATATCAGCAGCGTGACGACCAGCAACGTGCCGAGCAGGGCCGGCCAGTAGACCACCACCGGGCATCAGGTCGCCAGTGTAGCCGAGCGAGGGGGAGGCGCCAGCGCTGGACGCGCTGGACGCGCAGCACCGCGCTCAGCACCACCAAGACAATAAAGACAGTCCAGGATGAGGGGGAAGTACTCGAGGTAGGCCAGCCCCTGCGATTCCACCGCGTCGCGGATGGCATTGTGGTCAAGGATCACGGCGAAGAGGAGCGCGCCCGCGGCCACGATCAGGTCGAAGATGGTCAGCCCCACCTGATCTCGCGTTTTCGGCGCCGTGCGCCATCAGCAGCAGCATGAAGAAGAGGAGGATGGCGATCGCGCCTTTCCAGCACCAGGTGTTCCAGCATGGGGCCGAGGGAGTCGCGCTCGACGGCCAACGTTGAAGTAGAGGTTGACCAACGGCGTGCCGTTGAGCTGGCCGCCGAGCCCGAAGTTCTCGCCCAGCCCGAAGTTCGGTGTTGTAGGTGACCAGCTCGTAACTGAACCCGGAGTGAGCGGATCCCAGTCGCCGTAGACGAACGCTCTTCCATGCCGGCAGCGACTGGCCGCGGTGTCGCTGTAGGCGGCGAGATCGGGGACCAGCAGCACGTCCCGCTCGGGGTCGGGGTGCCACAGACGCAGCCAGACAGCCTGGCGGTCGAACGGGTAGAGCGAGTAATCGAAGTTCTGGCGAAACGTGCCCCGGAAGTACCAACCGATCTGCTCGCCGCCGTCGTGCTCGACGCGCCACGCTTCGGTCGGCCTCGTACGCCTCCTCCAGCTGCCTCCGGCAAGACGATGCCGCGGGTGACGTCGAGGGGGATGTCCGGCGCCGTACTTCTGCCAGACGAAGCCGGACATTTCGACGTTGTTGGCGTTGAGGAACTCGAATGATTGCAAGAACACCCCGGTCGGGACGCGATAGCTCGTAGCGGTGCGAACGAATCCGGGTGAGCGGCGCGAAGTCCTCGAAGTCCTGCGGCGAGGCGATCGGGCGTGCCGATCCCGGCCAGTCCAACGGTCGGCGACGACGATCACTTGCCATGTGAAGACTAGGCAACGAAGATCGCCAGCGTCCAGACGATCGAGGTCAGACGCGCGCGCTGTGGGGATTGCGTCCGCCCGGGCCGCAGCAGGGCGAAGGAGAGGGCGAGCACGGCTGCTAATACCAGCACCATAGTCATCATCACGTCGTTGCTGCCCGATGCGATATCCCAGCCCCCGTGCCCGGCAGGTATCGGCGGCCGCGGCCATTACGGCCAGCACCGCCAGCACCACGCTCAACGCCAGCCGCCACGCGGTGCGACGTCTGGACCAGCAGCGTCACGGCCGCCGCTCCTCGCCCGCCTCAGTGGCGGCCGATTCGCTCGACCAGCGTGCGCCCGGTCGGCGCCTTGCCGGTGCGCTCTGCCTCGCGGTCGAGTTTGGCGAACCCTTCCTGGGCGTAGCGAATTCCCAGCCAGCGGAATGGCTCCGGTTCCCAGCGGGGCGAGCGGTGGTTGACCGTCGGCAGTTGCGTCAGCGGCGTCACCTCGCCGGAGATGAGATCGGTGAGGATGCGGCCGAAGAGGTTGGCCGTGGCCACGCCCTGGCCGGTGTAGCCTCCGGCCCGCGCCACGCCCGCCACCGCATCATAGGAGGTGGTGGGCATCCAGTCGCGCGGCATGCCCAGCGGGCCACCCCAGGCGTGGGTAAAGCGAATGTCCTTGAGCATAGGGAACCATTCGACGGTCATGCGGCGCAGCATGTCGTGGGTCGATTCGTGGCGGTCGAGACCGTCGTCGATGCGGGAATGCATTTGGTACGGCGCGCCCCGTCCGCCGAAGAGGATGCGGCCGTCGGCGGTGCGGTTGAGGTAGTCGACCGACATGCGCGAGGAGGCGATCAGTTCGCGGTTGCGCCAGCCGATCTGCGTCCCAGTCGCCCGCGGAGAGCGGTTCGGTGAGGACGATCAGGGAGTACATGGGGACGAGCGTGCGCTCCAGTTTGGGGAGTTGCTGGCTGTACGCCTCTCCGGCGAGGACGAGGGTCTTGGCGCGCACGTCGCCGTACGGGGTGATGAGGCGCGGCACGCGGCCGGTCTCGTAGTCGGTGACGGGGGTCTGTTCGTAGATCGTACCCCCGCGCTTTTCAACCGCACGCGCCAGACCACGCACCAGCCGGGCCGGGTGGATGCTGGCCCCCGCCGGAATGGAGAGTGCAGCGACGACATCCGTGACGCACACGCGCTCGGCGACCTGCGCGGCGTCCAGCAACTCGTAGCGGTCGGCCAGGCCGAGCGCGTCCAGGCGCGCGGTATGCACCTTCGATGCTGGGGCGCTGGTGCTCGCCCCGCGCCAGCCGCAGCGCGCCGCCTCGCGACCACTGCGCGTCGATTCCGTCTTCGCCGATGACCCGCTCGATCTCGTCGATCGTCTCGAACATGGCGTCGGAGACCGCGCGCGCCGCGTCTGTACCGAAGCGTTCGCGCAGCAGCCCGACGGAGACCGGAAATCCGGGCGTACACCATCCGCCGTTGCGGCCGGACGCGCCGAACCCCGCAATCTCGCGCTCCACGACCGCCACCCGCAAGGAGGGATCGCGTTTGAGGAGGTAGTACGCGGTCCAGAGCCCGGTGTAGCCTGCACCCATGACCGCGACATCGACGGCGATCGACCCGTCGAGGCGCGGGCGGGGCGTCAGGTCGTCGCCGCTGGTTTCGAGCCAGAAGGAATAGGAGGCGTAGTCTTTCACAAGACCGGTCCATGCCGCGACTCGTAGGGGCGCTGCTTGCTGCGCCCGTGGGCCTCCGGGCCACACCGTTGTTGCCGGCCGCGTGCTGTCGGCCTGCGGCCGACGGGCGCAGCAAGCAGCGCCCCTACAGCCGTCGTGCGATTTCGGATCGCTGTCGTCACGCGATCCGCTCGCTGGCGCCCGGGATCGGGGTTGGGATCCACCATTCCTCGCCGCGAACGGTGGTCACGTACTCCGGCCAGCGCAGATCGATCGGGGGCTGAAACTCAGCAGAGAGGAGCGGGGCGAGCCATTTGGTGCCGCCGACGCCGCCGCCGGTGCGCTCCTCGAACTCGGCCTTCGCCTTGGCCAGTTCCTCCGGTTCGGTCAGCAAATCGAGCGTTGTACCGGCGATCGTTTTCCCGGCCAGGAACATGCCGGGGTCGACGATCTCCGGGCGGCCGCCCATGGCGTTGTAGGCCCACGCCGGGTATTCGAAGCCGACGTAGGGCGTACGCAGCACCGGGCGGCCGGTGAAGACGCGCACGGTCGGGGCGTGCCAGGTGTAGTCGGTGTAGTCGTCGGAGGTGAAGTTCTTCTGCCACTCGGGGAGGAGCTTGCGCGTGGCTGCTTCGTACTCGCGCGGGTCGATGATCTGCTCGAAGGCGTCGGGGAACGGCTGCTCCATTGGCTCAAGGCCGAGGTTCTTCTGGATGTCGCGGGCAAACGCCTTGGCATCTTCGGAGTAGGTCGGGGGGCCGACCTGCTCCATGTTGCGGTATGTGAGGTCGGCCAGGGCGTTATTGGCGAGGCCCGGACGGGTCTTGGTGACCCACTGTACATGGGCGCGGCAGCCGGTGGCTCCGGCGGCCTGCCTGGCGTTGTTCTCCAGGACCGCGTAAATCTGCTCCTGGATGGCGAGGGTGGGAGCGCGCCAGGAGTACTGGATCTGGCTCCAGCGGGGAGGGAGATTGTCGGAGGTGGCATCGCCGGCGGCCAGGACGAACTCGTTGAGGGTCCAGGTGCCGGTGTGGGGGAACATCGCCTCCTTGGTGTACTTGGTCAGGGTGTACATCAGCATAACTGCGTCGATGGCGCCGGGGGTGCGGGCCACGCTGTGCGGGTTGGCGGCGCTGTCGTCGTGGGCCTTGGGGGAGAGCCCTTTGTTGATCCACGTTTCCGGTTCGGCGCACTCGAAGGTAAAAACGGCGCTCCAGTAGGAGCCGCAGTGGGTTTCCCAAACAGTCGTGTTGGCGTTCATCGGGTGGTAGGAGAGGAAGGCGTCGGCGTTGTCGAAATAGCCTTTGGCGGCGTGGACCGGTTTGGAGCCGCAGACCTTCTCCGCCGGCTCCCCGAAGAAGCGCAACTGCCCCTTGATGTCGAACTGCTCCATGGCCGCCTTGGCGGCGAGAAATCCGGCCAGGGCGCCGACGCCGAGCATCGAGTGGGGGTCGGTGTGGCCGGCGGCGTAGGGATGGAGTCCTTCGCGCGGGGCCTGGTAGGGGACGGCTTGCTGCGAGTTGCCGGGGACGGCGTCGTACTCGGCGTAGGAGCCGATGACCGGTCCCGAATCGCCCCAGGTGGCCATGAAGGCGGTCGGCATGTCGCCGCTGCCTTCTTCGACCTCCCAACCGTCATTGCGGAGGAAATCGACGTAAGCTTTGGCGGAGCGGTATTCGCGCCAGGCCGGTTCGGCGTAGCGCCAGATCTCCATATCAAAATCGGAGAGCCGTTGGCTATTCCGATCGACCCAGTCGTGAGCAAACCGCTTGGCCTCGGAGAGGCTCGTCATCGCCACTTGTCCCTTCCTCGTGATCGCCTGTTGACGTGAACCAGAGGCCGATTCTACCGAACCCTCAGGAGTCCTGTCACAAGCGCCGCCACTCCTGTTCGTCGCAATCGACGTAAGTTGCTGTTCAGTGATTTGGTCACCGCACCGGTTCCGAGAGGATGTCACCCGCCCTGGGCGCGGCGGCGGCGGCCGTCCGGCCGCCCAGCCGCCGCCGGTTCAGCACCACCCATCGCGGCTGTTCCGCTCCGTCCCCGCGCACTGGCTCCCCCATCGGGGTGACGCCATCTCATACCAGTTCGGGGCGACACGTTCTCAGACCACCGACACCAGGGCTTGACATACCACCGATCGTCCGGCACTATCGGTGAACCGCATCGCCCCCTCCGGGCCGCCTGCTTCTCGCGCCTGAGCGGTTATCCGGGCTTCCTTATCACCGCAGGCGCAGGGAGGCGACATGGCGCGTGCCTCATCCGTGGCGACGGTGTCCGCCCACGCCAGCCGGCGCCTCGCCCAGCGCAACCTCACGCCCGATGACGTGCAGTACGTCTATGCGCACGGACGGCTGCACCACAATGGCAAGGCGATGTTCGTCTACCTCGGTTTGCGCGACATCCCGGAGGCTGATCGGCGGGATGACCGCCTGCGCCGGCTCGAGGGCACCGTGCTGGTGCTCGATCCCACCACCGGCTGCCACTTGACGACTGCCTACCGCAACCGCCAGCGCGGCAGCCGTGATATCCGACGCAAGCTGAAGCGTTCCATTTCCGCCCGAGTCCAGACGTCACCGCCCGAGTGCTGAACGCGCGTTCAGGGGCACGACCGTGGCGCCAGGGGCGAACGCGCAGACGTGAATCAGACCGGCGCGACCCGCCATGCCATGCCGGTGGTAATACCCTGACCCGAGGGTCTTCTTCAGTTCGGGAACCGCGTCCCGTGGGAGGAGCATCAGCGCCGATCCCCCTTCGCCGCCGCCCATCATGCGGGCGCCGAGCACGCCCGTGACGCCCAACGCTTCCGCGACCAGCTCTTCCACGCGGGGGTGGCTGATCTCGTAGAGCGTTGCCGACGAGCGGCCCGAGTCGGTCATCAGCCGGCCGAAACGCGCCCAGTCGCCCGCTACCATCGCCTGCCGGCCATCGCGCACCCGCGCGGTTTCGGCGACGACGTGGCGCGTCCGCCGCTCCAGCACGTCGGACAGTCCCCCACGCGTTTTCAGTTCGACGAGCTGATCCGCGGTGAGCCAGGCAAGGTGCGGAATCTCAATCCCGAGTTCGCGACGGGCGATATCGAGTGCTGCTCCCGACTCGGCTACCCTCCGCGGGTACGACGACGAGCCGAGGCTGCGCTCCACCCCCGAATCGGCAATCACGAAAACCAGATTCCCCAGATCCGGGGATAGCCGCTCGACGGCGAGCGTGGCGCCGTCGAAGGCGATTGCCCCGCCAGCCACGGACGCGGATTGGTCCATGGTGCCGCACGGTGTGCCGGCGCGGTGTTCCGCTTCCTGCGCCAGGAGGACAACCTCCTCCAGACTGGGTAGGCCCTCGACGAGGGCAAGGGCCAGACTAACGCACAGTGCCGCCGAAGAACTGACACCGAATCCGATTGGGACATCCCCCGCGATGGCAATGGATGCCGGAAGGCGGGCTCGTAGCGCAGGACGCTCGTGCAATCCGGCGAGCAATCCGCGCGCGTAGTCGAACGGCCGTGGAGGAGGGGACGGGTTGCGCCATCCCTCAAGGCGTTCGGATTCAATGGCGACGGTCGGCTCTCCGGGTGCATCGGCAGCAACCGCACGCAGGGTACGGGATCGGCTTGGCTCGTTCGACGCGACGACGACGATGAAGCGGTCGATTGCCGCGGCCAGCACGGGGCCGCCGTTGTAGTCGATGTGGTTGCCGAGCAGCTCTATGCGACCCGGCGCGATCGCGCCCGATCAGGGGTCCAATCGCCCCCAAACGCACCCCGACCGGCTTCGATCGCGCGGCGAAGACTCTCACCGGCCGTGGTCTCCGCGAATTGGTCCATAGCAATTCCTGGGTGACGGGGTGTCAGGATGTCGAGGTGTCGGGAGCAGCCTGGCACCCTCGAATCAGCGCCGCATCTGCACGACCTTGAAGGCCTCGGCCAGCTCGAACGGGTGACCCTCGGCGAGTTCCCTGGCGCGGTCGCGCATGCGCGGCTCTAGCTCGACGCCGTCACCGATCTGGGTCACATGGGCGCGCAGCGCGTGGATTTTGCGGTCGAATGTCTCGGTGATGTCGACGAGCTTGTCGGGGTGCTCGGGGCCGAAAAACCAGATTTCGGCGGTCTTGTGCGGTTCGAGACCCTCTTTGAGGTGTTCGGGGAAGTAGAGGGGGTCTCGGGCGGTGGGGTAGACGGCGTCGGTCGTGGCCAGACCAACGGCGCGGTGGTCAGGATGGAGGGCGTAGGGGCGGAATGGATCGTGGGTGATGATCACGTCCGGCCGGTGGGTGCGGATGGCGCGCACGATCTTCTCGCGCAGGTCGAGATCGGGCATCAGCGAACCGTCGCCGCAGCGGAGAAAAACGACCTCGTCCATGTCGAGCCGTTTGGCCGCCTCGAGTTGTTCCGCTTCGCGCGTGCGGCTGAGGTCGGCAGGGTCAACGGTCGGATCCGAGGTGCCCCGATCACCCGAGGTCACCTGGATGAGCACCACGCGTTTGCCGGCGTCCTTGAGCCGGGCCACGGTGCCGGCGGAGGAGAATTCGCTGTCGTCGGGGTGGGCCACCACCAGCATGTAGGTTTGAAACTCATCGCCGAAGTCCTGGTCAATCATCGTGCTCCCGTGGTCCTCCTCGAAAGAAGTTTCCCGTCTTCACGCCGGCAGCGCTTCCCCGGCCGCGAGCCGCGCGAGTAGCGTCTCTGGAAGTGCTTCGAGCGGGACGACCATTTGATCGCCGCTGCCAAGCTCCTTGACCGTTCCCGTGCGGGACTCCACCTCGTTGGCGCCGAGGATAACGGCGAGCGGGATGCCCTTGCGATCCGCCAGCTTGAGCTGCTCGCCAACGCTGCGGTTCGGCAGCAGTGAGAGATCGACCCGCAAATCGCATTCCCGCAGGGAGGAGGCCAACCGTGCCGCGGCCCCGATTGTCTCGGGAAAGGCGACGATGGCCACCTGCGCCACGGTGGCCGAGACCGGCATCAGGCCATGCTCGCGCACGACTTCGATGATGCGCTCCAGCCCGAGGGACATGCCCGTGGCCGGGATTTGGCGCCCCGCGAACGCGCCGACCAACCCGTCGTAACGCCCGGCGCCGCCGACCGAGCCTACCTTCGGCTCCGTGACCGTCGCTTCGAAGACCGGTCCCGTGTAGTAGTCGAGGCCCCGCGCCAGAGCGAGATCGAGCGTGTACCGTTCGGGCGCCACGCCGAAGTCCGGAAGTACGCGAAACAGCTCTTCAAGCTCTTTGATCGCCGAGACGCCTCGATCATCCTCGTCAAGCTCGAGCATCGGTTGGAGATCGGCGAGGGTCGCAAGCGGCTCGCCCTTCTTCGATGACGAGGCTGAGGACCTGATGCGCCTGCTCTGCGCTGACACCTGCCGCCTGCAACTCTCGCGCGACGCCCTCCGGGCCGATCTTGTCGAGCTTGTCGATCGAGCGGTAAAGAGCGGATGCCTGCGCAGGGAGCACCCCGGCGGCGCGGCCAAGGCTCTCCAGAAGACGGCGGTGGCTGATGCGGATGGTGAACTCCGGCAGGCCGAGGGCTTCCAGCACCTCGGCCATGATGGCGATCACCTCGGCATCGGCCAGGGGCGAGGCCGAGCCGGCGATGTCGGCGTCGCATTGCCAGAACTCGCGGAAGCGCCCGCGCTGGGGGTTGTCGGCGCGCCAGACCGGGGCGATGTGATAGCGCTTGAAGGGGAAGATGAGCTCGTTCTGATGCATGGCAACGACGCGCGCCAACGGCACCGTCAGGTCATAGCGCAGACCAACCTCGCGCCCGCCAGCGTCTTCGAAATGGTACATCAACTGCTCGTTCTCACCGGCCTTGCCCGTGAGAACTTCAAGGGATTCCAGCGCGGGAGTATCGAGTGGTTCGAAGCCGTGGCGCTCGAAGATGTCGCGGGCGATGCCGATGATTCGCTGGCGCAGGATCATCTGCTCCGGCAGGTAGTCGCGAAACCCCTTGAGCACCCGGGCCTGGCGCTTCTTCCCTCCCTCGCCGCTCACTCGCGTCGGGTCCTTTCGGGTCTTGGCTATCAGCTATCAGTCGGTGCGTCGGAGGCTGGTGATCCGACCGAGTCAAGATACACGGTTTGCAAAAAGCTGATGGCTGATAGCTGATAGCCCTCCCCCGTCATTTCCCGATCTCGTAGACCAGGTGCCCGAGCTCGGGGCTCACGAGGCGGGTCATGGCGAGACGGACGGCGTTGGTGGAGCCTGGCATGGCAATGATGAGGGTGTCACCGGCAACGCCGGCCACCGCGCGCGAGAGCATGGCCGCGGCGCCGATCTCCTGCCAGGAAAGCATGCGGAACAGTTCGCCGAAGCCGTCGACGCGCTTGTCGAGCAGCCCGGCAATGGCGTCGTAGGTGGTGTCTCGCGCGGCGATGCCCGTTCCGCCATTGGTCAGCACCGCCTGGACGTCGGCGCGGGCGATCCAATCGCCCAGCACGCGACGAATCTGGTCCGGTTCGTCCGGGACAATCTGGTAGTCAACGACGGTATGCCCGGCGAAGCCAAGCATTTCGCGGATCAGGGTGCCGGAAGAATCGGTGGCGGCATCGCGGGTGTCGCTGACCGTCAGCACCGCACAGCGTACGGAATCGGGGGCCGAGGCGCGATGCGCCTCGGCGAGGGATCCGAATCCGGATGGTGGCTCGAACACGGCAGAGGTTCCTGCATCGCGAGATCACGAGATCGAACAACGGTCATGCTTGGGAAGGAAGCACCTCGGCTCACTGGCGCTGTCGGTACCGGTGGCCGAGATGCTTTGCTGGCGTTCAGCGTAACGCGGTGGCGGTATCCGCGGTGGACGGTTCCTACGTGACCGGCGTGGCGTCTGCCGCGGCTTCAGGTGTCGCTTCCGCGCCGGCCATCGGGGTGGCAGCCGCTTCTTCTTCCGCCAGGGCGGCAGCAGTCATCGCCGCGAGGCCCATGTCGATGGCGGTCTGCGCCGACGGATGGCTCAGGAAGACGACGACGGTCGTGCTGCCGCCGTTGTCGTGCAGCCAGGCAACCCCGGAGAACCCGGAATCCTCGATGGGATCGAGTCCGATGAAGAGATCGCCGCGCTCATCCGGGATACCGCCGACGTTGCCGCAGGCCACGTAGATGCCCGGATCATCCGGATTGTGGACGTTCAGGGCGTGGCCGCCGGAGACGATGTCGGCCAATGCGACTGGTACCTCCGTCGTGGCCACGGCGACCGGAATCGGCGCGTTGCCGAAATCTTCCGGCTCGGGGATGACGACCTCGATATCGTCCGCGTCGGCCTCGCCCGGCCATCGAGGCGACCCAGTCGGGGAACGTCAGGTCGGCCAACGCGACCGCCGGCTGTGGATCGAGATTGTCACAGGTGCCGAGATGGAAATGGTTCGGCAAACGCACCGGCTATGGGGGCGTCGCCCATCGCGGTCGGGGTGGCATCTTGGGCGAGACCAGCGCCGACGAGCCCGACGGTCAGCGCGGCCGCCAGACTCGCAACGGACAGGGATCTGCCTGGAACACGCATGGCGTTCTCTCCTCCGGCATTTGGCGTTCGCTCCCTGCGCGGGCGAACGCGATCGATCGCGGCTTCGTTCGGTGCCTGACCGGCATGTTGGCAGCATACCGGATTCTTCCCGGTCGGGGGAATGGGTTCGCATAACGCGGGCCAGAGGATGATAGGTGATCGGGTGATCGGGTGTCGGGGCTACGAGAAGAGGATGGCGTTGGGAATGTGGGTCAGGCGGGAAACCGCGCCCGAGGGCGCGAGGGTGACGGAGAAGAGATCGATCCGCCAGAAGAGGTCGTCGAGATCGGGCCGCTTGGTCAGAAATGTCTGTGCCGCGCGCAGGAGGCGGCGGCTCTGGCCGCGGTGTCACGGACTCTTCGGCGGCACCGAGGCGTTCGCCGTGGCGGGTCTTCACTTCGACGAAGACGAGCACGTCCCCATCGCGCATGACCAGATCGAGCTCGCCACCAGGGAAGCGCCAGTTTGCCGCGACGAACGCGTAGCCCTGTTGTTCGAGGTGGCGGCGAGCCAGTTGCTCTCCAGCGGAGCCGAGCCCCTGGCGCGCGGTCTGGGTCATGATGCGGAACCCCATTCCGCCACCGGGGCGAAGCAACGCCGGTGGTGCGGGCTGGGGCCATGTTCCGCCAGGCGAGCCTTGTGCAGTTCGGAGCAGTAGCCCTTGTGCAGCTCGAACCCGTAGCGGGGCTCGGCACGACTCGAGGTCGGTCATCATCCGGTCGCGCGTCACCTTGGCCACGATCGAGGCGGCCGCGACGGACAAGGAGAGCGCGTCGCCATCGATAGGTCCGCTCTGCGGACACCCCAGATCGAGCACGCATGCGTCGATGACCAGGGCGTCGATGTCGTCCTCGATGGCCCAGCACCGATCGCTCCATGGCGATTCGGTTGGCTGGTGCCCAGGCCGACCGCGTCGATCTCGTCCACCGGGACGATGCCGACCCCGATGGCGAGTGCTGACTGCTCGATCGCGCCGAGCAGAGCCACCCGCCGCTCCGGGGTGAGCAGTTTGGAGTCGCGCACGCCGGCGAGTGCCGATCGCAACCGGCGCACGTCCCCAGCCTTCGCACGCCGGGAAGACCACCGCGGCGGCGACGAGGGGACCGGCCATGGCGCCGCGGCCCGACCTCGTCCACGCCCGCCACGCGGGTGAGCCCGCCGCGCCAGAACGCGTGCTCCCAGCGCAGATCGGGAACTGCGGCGACAAAGCCGTTGCTACCAGGTGGCCGGCCGTTTCGGGCGCCCATCGTGGCGATGACCACCTCCAAGTGGCACCGTACCACGCGGTCGTGAGGCAGGCGACATTCTGGCGGGCCGCTGGCAAGATGCAAAAACGCCCGGCCGGCTGGCCGGGCGCTGATAATCGAGACCGAGTTGGGTTACCGGAGAGGGGTGAAGATCCGCTTCTCCTTGATGCGGGCGGCGCGGCCGGTGCGGCCGCGGAGGTAGTAGAGCTTGGCGCGGCGCACCTTGCCGTGGCGGATGACCTCGATCCTGTCGATGCGCGGTGAGTGGATGAGGAAGGTACGCTCCACGCCGATGCCATGCGAGGCGATGCGGCGCACGGTGAAGTTCTCGTTGATGCCGCCGGCGCGGCGCCGGATGACGACGCCCTCGAAGACCTGAATCCGCTCGCGCGCCCCTTCGACGACTTTCGCGTGGACGCGGACGGTGTCGCCGGGACCGAAGTCTGGCACGTCAGGCTTGAACTGCTCCGCCTCAATCTCGCGGACGATCTGGGCAACCATCTGATTCCAACCTTCTCGCTGCTCGAACCGGTCGCATCGGTGACGAAGTTCGCCGACAATCCAGTCATGCGTGGGTGACACAATGAAGAACACCGGATTCCGGGCCCAGCGGCGGAGTCTCGCACGACCAGGAAGCTCTACACAAAATGCGCCGCGGACTCGAACGAGCGCCTGCACGCGTCGGTCCGACGGGGATTCTGGTATTGCCGCCCAGGCCGGCAACGCCCTCTCGTCGCAGCGACCTCTCAGCATCGTGGAAGCGACCGAGCGCTGGCCCCGTGCTCCGGCGCCTGGATTGAGACTGGTGACGGCAACGGCGGCGACTTTGCCGCTCTCCAGTACGGTGGTCATGGTCGCCGACCAGCTCGTCGATCGTCAGTCCATTGGCCGAGGGAGTGGAGGCGCTGGGTACGAATCGGGGATCGAGCACATCGAGATCGACGTGCAGATAGAGCAGCGAGCAGCGATGTGCCAGCCAGTCGATGACCCCGCCGAACCGGCCAGGAACACGCAGATCACCGGCGGGGACGACGCGGACTTCCGTCGACCGCAGAAGCTCCGTCTCCTTCTCGTCGAGATCGCGCGTGCCCGCGAGCACGATGCGATCGGTCGGGATCGGGGCGGCGAGGCCGGCGGCCTCGCGCCAGAGAGGGCCGGCCAGACCCGGCGAGGATGGCGACCGGCATGCCGGCCAGGATGCCGCTGAACGAGGTCTCCGGCGTATTGAAGTCGCCGTGGGCGTCGACCCAGACCACGCCGATTGGCGTTCCGGCGCCGTCGGCCTGCTGCAAACCGGAGACGACGCCGATGGCCGCGGTATCGTCGCCGGCCAGCACCAGCGCCCCGTGCCCGTGGCGGCGGGAGCCTGAGACGAGACGGGCCGTGTCGGCGCCGAGGCGGCCGATGTTGGGGGCGGTGCGCCCTTCTTCGCGAGCTGCGGGATCGAGACAGGCCTGGTGTGGCCCGGCAACGTCGCGGCCGGCTGCCCGCAGCGATTCAAGCAAACCCGCGGCGAGCAGCGCGTCCGGTCCGGCACCCAACCCTTCGCCAGGTTCGTCGTAGCGATACGGAACGGTGACGAGATCAATCCTCATGGTTGACCCCCGGGTCGGCGGCATCAGGTCGGTGACAAACTGCTTGCGCTCGACGAGACGATTGTAGCGCGATGCCGAGCCTGCCTCGCGCGAATCCGACATCGCTCGGCGGGCGGCGCGGTCATCGGACTCCCGTACAATGGAGTTTTCGACCGTCGTGACGGCCAAGCTACCGAAAACGTCACGGCGCGTGTGGCGATACGTGGATTCGATCGTTGGCATCCAGCTCAGATACCGGATCTCGCGGGCATAGCCCCAACGGGACCGGTCCCGACCCAGATGAAGAGGATCACTACTCGCTCCTCGGCGTGCCGTTTACGGCGAGCCACGCCGAGATCACGCGCGCGTACCGGCGCGCGATGAAGCGCGCCCACCCCGACCGGCAGCGGCCCGAGCAGCGGGCCTCTGCCGAAGAGTTGGCGCGACGCCTGAACGCCGCCTACACGATCCTGTCCGACCCGATCAAGCGGCAGGCCTACGATCGTACCATCCGCCAGCAGGTCATCCAGGACCAGATCATGCAGCGCTACGTGGGCGGATTCCAGACGTTCGATAACCGATCCGCATCGTCCCAAGGTCTTCGTCCCCGGAGCCCACCGCGGCCGAGCGCAGGGAGCGCACCGTGGCGGATCGCCAGGCGTCACTCACGTTGGTGTTGTATGCCGCCGCGGTGACGGCGATCATCCTGATTGCCTTGCTCGTCGGCTCGCTGCTGGGATCGGTGCTCGAGGCGGTGCGGTAGGACGAGCGCGACGGGGTGATGGGTGGTGGGTGTAGGATCATGGGTGCGGAACGGCCGTGCACAGCGTCCCGTCACTATAGTCCACCACCCAAAATCCACAACCCTCAGTGGCCGCGCAGCGACGTGGGCCGCACGCGCACCGGGACTGAGTACGCCTGAGTGAAATCCTCGGGCGTCATGCCGATCTCTGCGATGCCCCGCGCGTACTTGGCGATGTATGCGGGGACGTCTTTCGCCGGCGAGGCAGCGGTGTCTTCCCTGGCGTCGCCGGTCAGGATGACCACGTCGCCGCCGGACGGCGTGCTGTTGAAATTGAGACTGACGCGCGGGTGCTGGCCGATGTTGCGCAGCTTCGGGGTGCCCGGCTGGCTATAGATCGAGCAGCGTCTCACCATCCCAGAGGAACCAGACCGGCGAGGGTTGGGGCGTCAGGTCGGGATTGACGGTCGTCAGCCAGATGACCTGATCGTTCGCAAGATGGCCGGCCACGCGTTGGCCGAACTCGGTGCTCGTGTCGATGTCCATGGTGCTCCTCGCGTCATCGGTGGCGATTCCGCGAGC
This sequence comes from uncultured Chloroflexia bacterium, assembly GCA_963762985.1. Taxonomy (GTDB): domain Bacteria; phylum Chloroflexota; class Chloroflexia; order Thermomicrobiales; family UBA6265; genus JACCXM01. The sequence continues at coordinate 396,530 of CAVXMK010000008.1, read as the reverse complement.
ATCGTAGCAGGGGCGGGCGCCGGCGCCCGCCCCTGCTACGATGCTATCCCTCGGCGGTCACCTGGTAAACCGTGTCGCCGAGTACCACGATCACTTGCTGACCGAGCGCGAATGCAGGTCCAAGCTCGGGGTGCTCGCCGAGCAGCGTGAAATAGGCCTCGCTGCCGAATGGCACCGAGGTCGGTGTCATCTGGTCGGGGTCGAAGGCCGTGTCAGTCCAGATACCGTCGCGCAGGACGAAGGTCTGGTTTCCGGCGTAGCGCAGGACGTCGGCGGCGATGACCTCCTCGCCCTCGTCGGTCACGTACGTCGCTGCCGGCATCGGCGCGGCCATATCCGCGTCGACCAGCGCCTGCACATCCTGCGCCAGCGTGACCGCTTCGGATCCCGATGCCGGCGCGCCCGAGGAGGAATCGGCGATCGATGTCGCGGCCTCTTCGCGGGCCTGCTGGGAGAGGATGTCGTCCTCGGTGATCAGGTAGGAGGTGTAGGGGGTGACGATCCCGTACTTCAAGACTGAGATCGACGATCGGCGTCGACCAGTTCCTCGTTCTCGCCGTGCAACCGGATCTGGTTGATCAGATAGCCGATTTTGCGGGTCGCCCACAGGCGCGGCAGGAATTCGCTGCCCCCGTCCTCGGCAAACGTCACTGGATATGCGAACTCTCTGGGGACGCCGTTCACCTCGCCGCGCAGGATGAGGGTCGCCTCGCCGCCATCCTCGTACGTGCCGAGGGCGATGAGCTGTGACCCGGCAAATAGGTCCGGCAGCGGATTGGGGTAGATGTCCGCGACGTCGACCCCTTCGATATCCATTTCTACATCGGCGAGGACTGGCGCGGTGATGCCGGAATAGAAACTCGAGACCGCCTCGTTGAGCGCCTCGCCGGGGCGGACGTAGGTGGTGCGGCCCTGGTGCTCGCTGGACAGCGTGTCGAGCAGGATGGCGTCGACGTCGTCGCCGACGCCGAAGGCAAAGAGCCGCACGTTCTCTGGCGCGGCATCCGCGACGTTGTCGATGATGCGGGGGATCTCCACCTCGCCCTCGGTGGGCAGACCGTCGGTCAGGAAGAGGACCATCGTCGGCCGCTCCATCTCGGCCATGGAAAGCGCTTCGAGCAGGGCCAGATTGATATCGGTGCCCCCGGTCGCTTCCAGGCGTTGCACCCACTCCGCGGCCTCTTCCGCCCTGGAAGGCGGAACCAGCTCGTCCGAGAATTCGCGGGCGCCGGTGCTGAACTCAACGACGGTGAACCGATCCTCCGGATTGAGGTGCCCCAGCACGTAGAGCAGCGCCTCCCGCGCTTGCTGAATCTTCTCGCCCTCCATGCTGCCGGAGGTATCGAGCACGATGATGACGTCCTTGGCGACGATCTCGGTGGCATCGTCGATTCCCGGAGCGGCCAGGAGCATGAAGTGTCCCTGTCCCTCGGCATCGACGTGGCTGACGACGCTGGTGCCGATTGTGTCAGCCGACGCGCTCCAGAAGAGCTCGAAATCGGTATCGGGGCGGACATCGCTGTCTTCGTACCCGGCGATGAAATGGAGGTCGTCTTCGCGGTCGATGGCCACGTCATGGGATGGAGAGTAGATGGCGCGCAAGGGCTCGGCGGTTTCGACCTCGACGCGCACGCTGACTTGCTCCAGGGGCTGCGCCGAGAAACGCTCGGTGTTCAGGGGGTAACGATAGCGGGAGAGTCCGGCCTCGTTGGGGATGATCTCGCCGTACTCGATCTCGACACGGCGGTCCTCGCCGGGCGGGATGGGGAAAACGCTGGCCTGGATGGCGCCCTCGCCGATGTACTCGAGCAGGGCAGGATCGCGAAGATTGCGCACGATCTCGTCGTAGATGCGGCGGGCCTCCTCGGCGTCGAGCAGTTTGGCCTCGATCGGCTCGCCGTCGACGGTCATGGTGAATCCGGAGATGGCCGCGCCGGGGGGCAAGGGGAAGATGTAGGTTCCTTCCGCCGCCCAGCTATTCGGATTGTGGAAGACCTGGTCGATGCGCGTGGTGGCAACCTGGTCGGCGATGGAGACATCGACGCGGTGCGACCGGACGTTGAGTTGGTCGGCGATGAGGACAGGTTCGCGGCAGACGGGATCGCAAATGGGCGGGTCGACGACGATGACGCCGTCGGCACTGGCGGTGATGGGGGCGACGACCGAGACGATGAGGGCGAGAAGGAGGACGATCGGCATATGGATGCGACGCATGGCGGTCTCCTCTTTCGGCCGGACCAGTGCGCCAGCCGCGTGCGTAGGAGACGCCGCGTGATATCAGACGGTTCCCGGAGAGACTACGCCGACTTTTCGGCCGCGATTGCGGCGGCCAGCTTCTCGGCGACGGCGACAACGGTGTAATGTATGTTCGCGCGTGGACCGGTGGGGAAGATCGACGCATCAGCGACGCGCACGCCGGCAATGCCATGCACGCGCCCATCCTGATCCACCACGGCTCTCGAATCGCCAAGTGGTCCCATCCGGCATGTGCTGGACGGATGGTATGTCGTGCCGACGTGGGATTGGGCCCACGCTGGAAGCCCGGCCACGTTGCCCCAGGGCGGGGCATCCTCGGCAATCGGCTCAAGAACGCGTCGCATTGGTCCCGAAGCGATGATGCGTTCGGCCAGCTCGACGCCGTCGCACTGCGCCTCCAGGTCGGCGGGATCGCAGAGGTAGGCGTGGTCGATGTCCAACGGCGCGTGCGGATCGGGCGAGGTCAGGCGCAGCCGTCCGCGAGAGCGGGCGTATTGCAGGCTGGCCGTGATCCACAGGAACCACGCGCCGTGCTCGGCACTGAAGTCCTGACCGATGTAGATGTGCAGGTCGATGTCGTCGCCGGCGTGACGACTCGCCGCCTTGGCGATGACCGGGATGAACGATCGGGTTTGCGGGGCGAACTCGGGGCGGATCAGGCGTGGCCGTGGTCGATCGGGCGAGACGAGTGGGTGATCGAGCAGGTTCTCGCCAACGCCTGGCAGATCCCTGACGACCGGGATCCCCAAATCGCGCAGATGAGCGGCGGGTCCTATGCCGGAGCGAAGCAGGATTGCCGGTGAACCGTAGGCGCCAGCGCAGAGGACAATCTCCCGTCCCTGGATGACCTGGCCGTCGACGGTGCGCACGGCGTCGGCGCGGCCGCCTTCAATGACCAGACGATCGACCGTCGATTCGGGGCGAACGGTCAGGTTGCGGCGCGTCCGTGCTGGGGCGAGATAGGTGAACGCCCCGTTCATGCGAACGCCTTCGGCGATGTTCTTCGGCGCCGGCCCCACGCATGGCGTCTGATTCGCCGTTCGATTCAGGTCGGCCGCGATCGGGAATCCAAGCCCCTCCGCGGCCGCCATGAACGCTCGCTCTGCCGGCGCCAGGTCCGCGTCGGCGACCCGATAGACGGGAACCGGACCGCCCGAGCCCGCCAGTGGACCTTGCAGAGGATCGTCCTCGGCGCGCTGGAAGAACAGTAGTACGTCTCGAAAACACCAACCGGTGTTCCCGAGTGCTGCCCAACCGTCGAAATCCGAGGCGGACGGACGCAGCCAGACACAGCCATTGACGGTCGTCGTGCCGCCAACGATGCGCGATCTGGGGAGGGCGAATGGATCGACTGGGGTCGCGACCAGCGAGCGTAAATCCCCAGTCGTGGGACGAGGGCCAGATCGAGCTGGGATCGAGCAGATCGGCGGGCCAGTCCGTGTGGTCGGGTCCGTAGTCCGGCCCAGCCTCGATCAGCAGCACGGAGCGGTGGGGATCCTCGCTGAGTCGGTTGGCGAGGACGCAGCCTGCTGCCCCGGCGCCCACCACGATCGTGTCGTATATCTCGCTCATGTCAGGTGCGACCCGCCGGTCACGTCGATGGCCGCGCCGGTGACGAACTCCGCCGCAGGGGAGCAGAGCCAGCGCACGACCTTCGCCACATCCTCGGCGCGTCTCCATGCGCCCGAGCGGGGTCAGCCGGACATACCCTTCGGCCACCTCCGCGGGCGACATGTCGCGCAATTCCGCCTCCCAGCCTAACTCCCGTTCCTGCATCGAGGTTTCGACGTAGCCGGGGCAGACACAGTTGACCCGGATGCCGTACGGTCCCAGCTCGACCGCCCCAGACAGGGTGAACCCGATGCACGCCCACTTGGACGCGGCGTAATGGGCCAGCATGGGCACGGCCCGCTTGCCGGCCATCGAGGCGGTGTTGACGATGCAGCCCGACCGGCGCGCAATCATGCCGGGGAGTGCGGCGCGCGTGACAAGGAAAACGCCACGGGCGTTGACGTCGAAGTTGTAGTCCCACTCATCGACGGTCAAATCCTGGATGCGGTTCATGGTCGAGACACCGGCGTTGTTGACCAGGATGTCGAGCGGGCCTAGCGCGGTCTCGACCTCGGCGACGCGCGCTTCGGCGTTCTCGGGCGAAGTGACGTCGAGGAACATGGGGATGGCTCCGGGGATTTCCAGCGACACTTGCTGCGCTGTCTCAAGATCGACGTCGGTGACGGCCACCCGTGCCCCCGCGTCCGCCAGCGCGTGGGCGATGGCGCGGCCGATGCCGGATCCAGCACCGGTGACCATCGCGACCTGACCGGCCAAGTCCCCGGGCTCGTGCATCAATCTGGACTCCTCTTGCGACGTGCGGTTCTGCCAATGAGACGATGATAGCGCCGTGTTGTCGTGCTCGTTGACAAGGCTCATGCGCTTTCCTACGCTTGCCGCGCTGAGCATAGACGGCTCCCCGGGAGTGTCATCACGAAAGGGCGGACCATGTCCGATTTCGGATTGCGGAAACGCTCGCGGTCACATCGTGCGGTATCGCGGCGACGACTGCTTCAGGCGACGGCCGGCGCGGGCATCGTGGCCGGGATTGACGGAACTCGCCGCTCCACTTCGGCACGCGCGCAGGAGATCACGTATAGCCGTGACTACGAGGGGACGACCCTCAATCTGCTCATGGAAGACCTCCTCGAGACGACGATCGTCGAAGAGATGCTGCCGGAGTTCACCGAGTTGACCGGCATTACCGTCAACTTCGAAAAGGTCGCCTACCCGGTGATGCGCGAGAAGCTGGTGCCGCAGCTCGCCGCCGGCCCGGGAAACGGCGCGTATGACGTGCTGGAGGTCGACTTCTACTGGGTGTTCGAGTTCGCGCGGTCCGGCTGGGTCGAGGATCTGGGGCCGCGCATCGCCGCGTCGGAGGGTCAAGTCGATCTGGAGCGCTACATTCCGGCGATGCTGAATATCGGGTCGACCGTTGACGACAAGACCTACTATTTGCCGATGTTCCCTTACCCCATGGGCCTCATCTACCGAGAGGACCTCCTCAACGATGAGGCGCTTCGCGCGGCGTACCAGGAGAAAACGGGGGAGGAGCTGACGCTGCCGGATAGCGTCGAGGGTTACGTCGACATGGCGGAGGCGATCTCCGGGATCGCCGCGGATCTCTACGGCGCGGCAATGCAGGCGCAGCAGGTCGATCCCATCGTCATGGAGTTCTGCAACTTCCTTTACGGCCTGGGCGGGTCGTACTACACCGAGGATATGACCGCGCCCGCCATCAACGACGAGACTGGCGTCAAGGCGGCGGAGCTGTACGCCCGCTGCGTGAACAACGCGGCGCAACCCGGCGCGGCCGGCGCCGATCTGAACGACACGATGGCCACCTACAGCCAGGGGCGCGCCTTCAGCATGATCTCCTACATGTTCATGCTCTCGGTCTTCAACGACGATGAGGCCTCCACGGTCAAGGGCGTCAATACGATGACCGTCATGCCGGGCGGCCACGGGTTGACCGGCTCCTGGAGCTGGGGGCTACCCGTTTCATCGCCGAACCCTGATGCCGGTTGGGAGTTCATCACGTGGGTCGAATCACCGGAGATCGCCATGCGGCGGGCGCTGGCCGGCGGCGTGCCAGCGCAGTCCGCGCCGTACGAGAACGAGGAGTTCCTGGCAGAGTATCCGTGGATGCCGCAGGCCAAGGAGATGATCGCCTCCGGCGAAGGGTTGCCCGCGGTGACCAAGCAGGCCCAGCTCGTGGAGATCATGGGCCGCCACCTGAGCGAGGTTGTCTCCGGCGGCGTGACCGCGCAGGAGGGTATGGACGCCGCGGCGGAGGAACTGCAAACGCTGCTGTGATGGGGGTGTCGGGTGTCAGGTGTCGGGTGTCGGAATCGACTGCCCTCTGTCAACTGACACCTGGCACCCGGCACCTGACACCTGATACCCAACCGAGGAGACGTTATGGCCCAGGCGCCAACCCGAACCAGACACCCACTCGAGCCGCTAGCCGTCGACGAAATCGCCGAGGCGGTCGGCATTTTGCGGGCCGAGGCGCCCGGTGGAACGTGGGATGACCGCCGGTTTCGGTTCGTCGAGGTTGCGCTGCGGGAGCCGGCGAAGTCGGTGGTCTTGGCCGCCGAGGCGGCCGGTGATGGCGAGGATCTGCCGCGCGAGGCGCGGGCGGTCATCATCGACCGTGGGGAGCGGACGACGGTCGAGGCCATCGTCTCCCTGACCGACGGCCGCATGGTCTCCTGGGATGTCGTCGCCGAGGGGCAGGCGACGATGACGCTTGAGGAAATCCTTGTCTGCGAGCAGGTCGTCCGGCAGGATGCCGCGTTCCAGGCCGCCATGCACCGCCGTGGCATCGAGGACATGGACCTGGTCTGGGTCGATCCCTGGCCGTTCGGGGTCTACGACGACGAAGAGGATTTGCTCGGGCGGCGATTGACGCGCGGTCTGGTCTGGGTGCGCTCCAGCGCGGAGGATGAGAACGGGTACGCCCACCCGGTCGAGAACGTCATCGTCATCTTCGACCTCAACGAGATGGCCGTCGTGCGCGTGGAAGACCACGGGGTCGTGCCGGTTCCGGGCCGGAACGCCAACTACGGGCCGGAGGACGTCGGGCCGCTGCGAACCGATCTCAAGCCGATCGAGATCACGCAACCGGAGGGGCCGAGCTTCGACGTCGATGGCACGCTCGTCTCCTGGCAGAAGTGGCGCTTCCGCGTGGGATTCACCCCGCGCGAGGGGCTGGTGTTGCACACGGTCGGCTGGGAGGAGGATGGCCGCGTGCGGCCGATCCTGCACCGCGCCGCGATGTCGGACATGGTGGTGCCGTATGGCGACCCGTCCCCGACGCACCACCGCAAGAACACCTTCGACGGCGGGGAGCTGAACTTCGGGGCGCTGGTCAACTCGCTGACCCTCGGCTGCGACTGCCTGGGCGAGATCCACTACTTCGACGTGGCCCTGGCCGACCAGGACGGCACCGCCTTCGCCGTCAAGAACGCCATCTGCATGCACGAGGAGGACTACGGCGTCCTCTGGCGGCACATGAACATGCGCACGAACCAGACCGAGGTGCGGCGCTCGCGTCGCCTGGTCATCTCCTCGTTCTCCACCATCGGCAATTACGACTACGGTCTCTTCTGGTACCTGTACCAGGACGGCACGATCCAGCTCGAGGTCAAGCTGACCGGCATCCTCTCCACCGGGGCGATTGCCCCCGGCGAAACGCCGCGCTACGGCCAGGTGCTGAACGGGGACGGTCTCTACGCCCCCATCCACCAGCATTTCTTCAATTTCCGCCTCGACCTGGACGTGGACGGCCCGGTGAACACGGTCTTTGAGGAGCACGCCGAGGCCGACCCCGCCGGGCCGGCGAACCCGCTCGGGTCGGCGTTCCGCACGGTGCGGACGCTCCTGCGCACCGAGCAGGAAGCGCAGCAGCTCGTCGATCCCTTGCGGGGTCGCGTCTGGCGCATCGCCAATCCTGCAACGCTCAATGCCGTCGGCGAGCCCGTCGCCTATCGGCTGGTTCCCCATGGCAACGTGCAGGCGATGGCGAGCGTGGACTCCAGCGTGGCCAAGCGCGCGGCCTTCATGACCAAGCACCTGTGGGTCACGCCGTACGACGATCGCGAGCGGTGCGCCGCCGGCGATTTCCCCTATCAGCACCCAGGCGGCGCGGGCCTGCCCGCGTGGACGGCCGCCGACCGCCCGATCGAAGAGACGGATGTGGTCCTCTGGTACACCGTCGGCAGCCACCACGCGCCGCGGCCGGAGGACTGGCCGGTGATGCCGGTCTCATACGCGGGATTTCTATTGCAGCCGGTGGGGTTCTTCGCGGTAAACCCAGCGCTCGACGTGCCGCCGCCGATGGCGCATGCCAACGGACATTGCTGCGACTGAGACAGCCTCCGGAAGATGACGTCCGTGTCGCCGAGACTTGCCCTCACTCCCCATCCGCCACCCGGAGGGTACCCGGCTCCCGTGGGAAACGGGAGAGGGGGGCTTGACCGGCTGGCGGCGACGCGCCCACCATGGCTCGCCCGCGGGATGTGAGCGTCACCCGGTCTTGAGTCGACGATCTGCCTGGCGCCGATGCGATCTGGACCAGGCCGTCAGCGAGCGCGTCCTCCCAGATGGAGAACCTTGGGCAACTGGTGCGCCACACCTCCATGGCGTCGGCGTAGGTCCGTGGGGCATCCTCCAACCAGATCAGAAAATCTCGGGTCAGCGCGTCCACCGCGCGAAAACGGGATTGTTGCCGACTGTCAGTCATGGCCCCCTTGCCCCTACCAGTTAGATCGATCATCGCGATGCCGCGATTCTACGCCGAACCGCTCCGATGGCGGTCATCTCCTCCCACCCTTTGCGATGTTCCGGGGCGCGCGAGACGGCGATGTTCAGCCGCAAGCGGCCAAGCGAAATCTCCATGGTCAAACCTCATGCTCCTGCGCATCGCGCGGTCGGCCGCAACGGTCGAGACTCGTTCCGTTCGATCGCGCATGCAGTAGTGGGCGGACGAAGGCGCGTCGCCGACATTGCGCCGGCGTCCGCGCCCTCGCTCGCTTCACGGACAACTCGTGTAGTACGACGGGTAACAGGTGCTGCCGCAGCACAAGCCGTCGACGTAGGTGCACAGGTTGCCGTTGCAGCACTTGAGTCCATTCGGGTTGAAGGCGTTGCAGCCGCCGCAGTGCCGGGGATCGGCCTGTGTGTCGACACACTCGCCGTCGCAGAACGTCAGACCGACGGGACAGGCGGGATCACAGGGACCTCCGATGCAGACGCAGCGGCCGTCCTCGCAGACCTGCCCCACCGGGCATTGGCGACCGCATGCACCACAGTTATGGGGATGATCCTTGGTGCGGGTGCATTGGCCGCCGCAGCACTGAAAATCGGGCGCACTGCCGCAGCAACGGCTGCCACAGCACTGGCCGTCTCTATCGCAGCAATTTGTACCGCCGCAACATTTCTCATTTTCGGCGCAGCAGACGGCGACCTTCTCGACCTCGTGGCCCGGATGATCCTCGACGATGCAGAAGTCCCGCGGGTCGTCGCCGTCGCACTGGCGGCGGATGAACCGACAATGCCGGCGGTTGCGCCTGGCGCGCCGGCCAGAGCCGGGCCAATTGGCGCTGCACGCGTCACCTGCAGCCGCCGCGGCCAACCCATCGTCGCCCTGGCCAGTGCCGGGTCTGTCTCGCCCGTTGCTCTTCGGCTTGCGGTTCCTCTTGCCGTCCGGTTTTCCGAGGGCGATTTCGACCAGTCCGCCGAGCGCCAATCCGGGGAAGATTGAGGCGACGGCGCGCACGACATCGCGCCGCGTAGCCGCCTTGGTGGTCTTGTTCAGCCTGACGTTTTCGAACCAACGCAGGTGTGACATGATGGGCCTCCTTGTCGCGTCAATTCACGGTGCATGATTGGCGTGCGGCGGATTTGACCGTCGTACGCCGCCGCAGTTCAGCCCGAATCCTTGCGGGTATGCCCGGAGACAGGGTCCCGCGCGGGAGACATGGAGCGCCGGGCCTGCCGCGGCGCTTCCACGTCGCGGCAGGTCGAACGTCCGAGCTCGATACGGTGTCCCGGCGCGCAGACAGCCCGGGTCTCCACGGTTAGCGCTCGATCGGCGCCCCGATCACGGAGCCCCATTCGGTCCAGGAGCCGTCGTAGTTGCGCACGTCGGGGTAGCCAAGCAACTCGCGCAGCACGAACCAGGTGTGGGCGCTACGCTCCCCGATGCGGCAGTAGGCGATGGTCGTCTTGTCCGGAGTGACGCCGACCCCGCCGTAGATGGCGCGCAGGTCGGCGGCGGACTTGAACGTGCCGTCGTCGGATACGGCGGTCGCCCAGGGCACGTTGCGGGCGCCGGGGATGTGCCCGCCCCGCTGTGCGCCTTCCTGCGGCAGGTTCTCCGGGGCCAGCAACTCGCCCGAGAACTCCTTCGGCGAGCGCACGTCGATCAGCCCTACCACGTCGCGGCCGACGACGGCGGCAACCTCGTCCCGGAACGCGCGCAGCGCCAGGTTGGCCGGCTGGGCCCGGTAACGCACGGGCACGACTCCCGGGATGTCGGTCGTCGTTTCGCGCCCTTCGGCCAGCCACTTGACGCGGCCGCCGTCCATCAGGCAGATGTCCGCGTGCCCATACAGCTTGAAGAGCCAGTAGGCGAACGCCGCGAACCAGTTGTTGTTATCCCCGTAGAGCACGACGAGATCGTTCTCGGCGATGCCCGAGCGGGAGAGCAACGCCTCCCATTCGGCTTGGGCCGGAATGTCGCGCACCGGGTGGCGCTGCAGGTCGGCGCGCCAGTCCCATCCAATCGCGCCGGGGATGTGGCCGGCGGCGTACGCCGCCGTATCGACGTCGACTTCGACCAACCGGACGGCGGCGTCGTCCTTGTGCGCCGCGACCCACGCGGTATCGACGAGGGCGCTGGAGTGGGCATACCCGTTTTCCGAAACCATGATCCGCTCCTTCTTGCGCTCTGGCGCGGCTGGGGGTGGCTTCACGATGAGCCGGTTGCGGCCCCCTGGCGCGCTCTGGCTGTGCACGACCACGGTATGCCCTCGCCTGGCGGGGAACATCGGATGGATGTCCCGATTGTCTCGGCTCCTGGCGGCGAACCGAAACTGGGACAGGTGTCCTACAGCGAGGTCAGGCGAGGCCGTGGCGGACGGCGAAGGCGGCCGCGGCGGTGCGCGTCTCCACCCCGAGCTTGGCGAAGATACTGGTCACGTGGTTGCGAACCGTCTTGTGGCTGATGAACAGCCGTGCCGCAATGTCGGGGTTGGAGTGCCCTTCCACGATGAGGGCCAGGATGTCGCGCTCGCGGGCGGTCAAGGTGGCGAACGCGCGGAGGGCGGGGGCAATCGGCGGACGAGCGTCATTGACGTTGGCTGCCAACTGCTGCATCGCGGCCATGAGACTGTCGATCGACAGTTCCGCGCCCAGGGCCATCTCCGCCGCCAGGCCGTCTTCACCAAGGAGGGTGGCAGCGGTCTCAGCGGTCCGTCGTCGAGCCTCCACGTCGACGAAGAACGTGGTCGCGCCAATCTTGCCGCGTAATCGCTGGGCCGCTCCCAGGAGGCGGGCGCTCCAGACGGCGTTTCCCAGCTCCGCGACCGCGGTCGCCATGCCTTCCATGATCGCGGGCACAACGAGCCGCTCTGCCAACGCCTCGAACCACCGCATGGCGCTGAGGTGCATCTCGAGTGCGCGAGACGGATTCCCTCGCCGAGTCATGACCAGGCCGAGGTGGTATTCCGCCAGCGCCGTACCGTACTCGTCGCCGAGTTCGCGAAACACGGCGCGGGTCTGCTCGCCAATGGCTTCGGCCCGCGCCAGATCGCCGCCCGCGAGGGCGATCTAGGCGAGAATCAGGTTCATGATCGTGGCGTCCCAGCGCCGACCGAGCGCCTGATACAGAGCAGCGCCGTCGCGGGCGCTCTCCTCTGCCAGCGCGAGATCGCCGAGATCCAAAGCGATGTTGGCCTGGGCGAGTCTGGCCAGGGCGAGGACCTCGCGATTCGGTGTCTCTTCGAGTAACCGCAGCGCCTCGTCCAACGCGACGAGCGCAACCTCCCGGTCGCTTTGCGGCCACACCATGGCAGTTACGCCTACGAGCCCCTTGGCGCGCAGCGGATCGGGCGCTCGATCGGCGAGGGCGAGCGCTTGCTCCAGCCAGTCGCGTCCCTCCTGCAGGTGGCCGCGTGTGTGCCAGAACCGGAGGAGCGACGTGGCCATGCGCAGGGCGGCTTCGCCTTCGCCCATGGCGATCAGCTCAGCGAACGCCGCCCGCAGATTGTCGTGCTCTTCTTCCAGGAGGGCGAAGGCGGCCGCCTGCTCGCGCCCGCCATACAAGCGCGGTTCGGTACGCTGCGCCAAGGCCAGATACCAGTCGGCGTGGAGCTGGCGCGCGGGCGCAGCCTCGCCGCGGGCGACGAGCTGCTCCGTGCCAAACTCGCGGATGGTTTCCAGCATCGAGAAGCGTGTGCCGTGTCCGCTCTTGTGGGGCGTCAGCAGGCTGGCCTCGACGAGCCTTGTCACACGGTCGAAGACCGAGGAGTGCGCCACGTCCGGACTGCCCTCGCTTGCCGAGAGCGCCGACGCGGCCTCCAACGAGAACCCGCCGGCAAAGACGGCGAACCGGCGGAACAGCGACTGGTCCGCCGCACCAAGGAGGTCGTAGCTCCAAGCGATCGCATCGCGCATGGACCGCAACCGGGGCGGATGATCGCGCGGGCCGTCGGTCAGCAGCACGAGGCGATTCGACAGGCGAGCGCGGAGCGCATCCGGCGTGAAGAGGCGGGTGCGAGACGCCGCCAGTTCGATGGCGAGCGGCAGGCCGTCGAGTTGCACGCAGATGTCGGCAACGACGGCCGCGTTCGCCTCGGTGAGCATGAACTCCGGGTTGGCGGCGGCCGCGCGCAGGGCGAACAGCGAGACGGATTCGGTTTGGGCGAGCTCCTCGGCCGAAGGCAGCCCGTGGAGCGCAGGAAGCGCCAATTGGGGTACGGGAAGCTGGTGCTCGCCGGAGATGCGCAGGGGTGCACGGCTCGTGGCCAGGATCTGGAGTGAGGAGCATGAGTTCAGCAGGTCGGCGATGACAGGTATGTCCGGCAGGAGGTGCTCGACGTTATCGAGGATCAACAGCGATTCACGTTCCCGCAGGCTGGCGATCGATCGGTCGCTTGGTCGGAGGTCGCTCGCGCCGGTCAGCCCGAGCGTTTCGGCGATGGCCGCCGCGACCAGGTTGGGATCGCGCAACGGGGCAAGCGAAACGAACCAGGCGCCGTCCGCGAACCGCTCCTGCAATTCCGTCGCGATCTGAAGAGCGAGGCGCGTCTTGCCGACCCCGCCAGGTCCGGTCAGGGTCAGCAGCGGAACTCGTGAGTCGAGGAGCAGCGACCGGGCGGTCGCCATCTCTCGTTGTCTGCCGACGAGGGGCGTGCGCGGGGCCGGCAGGTACGGCCTGCCACGTGGACGTTGTTGGGTGACCATGGCGGCGCTCGACCCGAGGCGAAAACGACCATGCCGGAACGATCGCGAACCTGCCGAAGTATGGCAAAGCGTCGCTGATTGCGCTGCGCTGCCTGGGGACCGACGCGACCCTTGCGCCAGCGCGGCGCCGATTCCAGTTGAGAACGTGGAAACCGATTACGCCAGGCCATGCCGCAAGGCGAACGTCGCCGCCGCCGTGCGCGACTCCACCCCGAACTTGGAGAGGATGCTCGTCACGTGGTTGCGCACGGTGCGCTGGCTGATGGAAAGGAGCTCGCCGATCTCAGGGTTCGAGTGGCCCTCGACCAGGAGCAGCAGCACATCGCCTTCGCGAGCGGTGAGTCCCATGCCACTGGCCGCCAGGGAACCGGCGCCGACCGGGACCACAGGCGTGGGACAGTCGTTGCCATCGAGGGCGATCGCCTCGGCCGTTGATCGCGCGTGCGCGATTGCCTCGTCGAGCGAGAAACCGGTTCCCTCCGCATGAGCGCGCTCGAAACGCTCGCCGCCGAGCCTTCCCCGCAGTTCTTCCCACTCGGCGGGGTCGATTTCGCGGTCGACGCGCGGCAAGATGCCGAAGAACTCCTGGATGCGCGTCGCCGCGGCGAAGAGCGCGGCGCTGTCCGTTTCCAGGCCGCTGTCTCGGGCGAGGCGGGCGATGGCGGCCAGATCTTCGTACGCGCCCCAAGCGCCGCCGGCTTCGGCGCAGCGGCGCAGCGCCTCCGCGTGCAGCCGGGCGGAGTCGGCTAGTCGTCCCTGGTCGTGGTCCAGGTCCGCCAGGTTCTGCATCGTCCAGACCAGCCCGCTCGCGTAGCCGATCACCTCGTGCTGGGTCAGCGCCGTTTCGAGCTCCATCCTGGCCAGGTCAAACGCCCCCTCTTGGATCGCGGCGATGCCAAGGAGCGTGTGGCTGCTCGCCGACCAGGGGGTGACCGCACCCGGGTCGGCCGCGATCGCCCCCTCGGCCAGTCGCCGCATGGCCGCGAAGTCGCGTTCGTACCAGGCGGCGTGGGCGAGGCGCATCAGCGTGTGAGCGATGTTTTCGCGATCCCCAAGCTCGATGGAGAGGCGCAGGCTGGTCTCGTGCAGCTCGCGCGCGGCGGCGAAATCGCCCATGACCCAGGCGGCCATGCCGGCGGCGCGCAGGGCCTTCATCCGCACCGCCGGCCGCGTGTCGCCCGGAGTCCGAAGCGCCTGCTCCAACCAGTCGCGGCCCTCGCTGACCATGCCGCCAAACATCCAGAGCCCCCAGAGGCTGCCGGCGATCTCCAACGCCACGGCGGGTTCGCCTGCTTCCACCGCCCACGACAGCGCGGCGCGGATGTTGTCGAGGTCGGTGGTCACGCGCTCCAGCCAGGTCTTTTCGCCGGGCCCGGTAAAATTGTGCTCGCCGTCGCGGACGAGGCGCTGGACCCACGATGCGTGCCGCCGCCGGGCCTCAGCGAGGAGGCCGGCATCGCTGCATTGCGACGTGGCGAACTCACGGACGGTGTCGAACATGCGAAAGCGGGGCAGCTCGCCGCTCGTCAAGTCGGGGCGAAGCAGACTCAATTCGACCAGCCCGGAGAGCGCGGCGAAGAGGCGGGGCTCTGACATGTGCGAGACCGTCTCGATCCCGTCGTACGGAATGCTGCCCGCGAAGACCGCAAGGCAGCCGAACAGGCGGCAACCGTCCTCGTCGAGCAATTTGCAACTCCAGGCGATGGCGCTGCGCATCGTCTGCTGCCGAGGCGGCAGATCGCGCGGGCCGTCTGTCAGCAAGTTGAGACTGTCGTTCAGCCGCGGCAGCATGGCCTGGGGCGAAAGGACGCGGCTGCGCGCCGCCGCCAGCTCAATGGCCAATGGCAACCCGTCGAGGCGACCGCAGATCGCGGCGACCGCCATGGCATTGGCCTCGGTCAGACGGAACGACGGATCGACCGCGCGGCAGCGGAGGACGAAGAGTTTCACGGCGGGTAGGCTGGCCAGTTCTGCCAGCGGAGGCAGCGCGTGCACGTCGGCGGTCGCCAGTGGCGACACGGGGTACTCTCGCTCGTCGGAAAGGCGCAGCAGACTGCGACTGGTGACCAGCACTTTCACGGTTGGGCAGGCCCGGAGCAGATCGACGACCACGGGCGCCGCGTCCAACACATGCTCGAAATTGTCGAGCACGACGAGAAGGTCCTTGTCCGCCAGATGTCGAGTCACGGCCTCCAGGGGCCGGTGGGCCACTCCTTCGGGTACGCCAAGACCCTGGGCGATGGCGACGGCGACAAGCCGGGCG
This sequence comes from uncultured Chloroflexia bacterium, assembly GCA_963762985.1. GTDB lineage: Bacteria > Chloroflexota > Chloroflexia > Thermomicrobiales > UBA6265 > JACCXM01. The sequence goes on along the minus strand of CAVXMK010000008.1, from coordinate 380,989 downwards.
TCTTCGAGACCGGCCAAAGAGACGAAGCAGGCTCCGTCGGCGAACTCCTGCTGCACTTCGACTACGGCCTGTTGCGCCAGCCGCGTCTTGCCGACGCCGCCAGGCCCGGTCAACGTAAGCAGCGCCACGTCCGGGCGAAGCAACAGCGACCGCACCGCGGCAAGATCCTGCTCGCGGCCGATGAGCGGCGTCCGTGACGGCGAAAGTTGCCAGGCGCCAAACGGAAGAGATGCTGTGACCATGGCGGCGCTCGCCGGAAAACGTGTAGCCAGAACGTTCGCAGGATCGACGATAGCTGAAACCCCACGTTCCGTCCAGTACCGACTTCAGATGGATGGTATCGCGGGAGCGAATAGCCGCGCCCGGCTCAAACGAGGCGGCGCCGCAATGCCACCGTCGCCGCCGCGGTGCGGGAGTCCACGCCGAGCTTGCCGAGAATGGAGGTCATGTGGTTGCGCACGGTCTTGTGGCTGATGTAGAGCGTCACGGCGATCTCTGGATTGGTGCGACCCTCGACCACGAGGCGGAGGACTTCCAGTTCTCGCGCAGTCAGTCCGAAGGAGGACGGGTGGTCCGCCGGCCGCACGGGCGCGCTTGCTGGCGTCTCACGGGCGGCGAGATTGGCCGCCAGTGTGCATGCGTGCTCCACCGTGAGGTTGACCGCTGTGCCCTCGCCGACGTCTGATGCGCTTTGAAACGCCGCGGCGCTCAGAGAGTTCGATGCCGTTGCCAGCACGGCGTTCACACTGGCGACGTCGGCTGGCGAGCGAGGCGCGCCGAGGTGTCCGCGGATCGACGCGGCGGCCGCGAGCATGGAAACCGCGGAATCCGCCTCTCCGTACGCCAACGCCAACGCCGCCAACGACTCGAGCGCCAGGGCGATGCCGCGCCGATCTTCGACCTGGGCAAAGAGCCGCAACGCCTCCGCGAATCGCGCCGCGGCCTGGGTCGACTGGCTGATCGCGGCGAGATCGTTGCCCAGCTCCGTGAGCACCAGCCCGGTCCACCGCGCGGGGCGACCGATGTCGTCCAGGAGCCTCATCGCGGATTGGCGCACGGCCAGGGCTCGCGCGGGGTCGCCACGGCGCCGGATCGCGGTGGCGAGAAAATGGAGGACCACGACGCGGATCCAGGGCGAGATTTCGCGCGGGCTGGCATCGAACAGCGCTGCCGCTTCTTCGGCCAACGCGGCGGCTCGCTCCGGCTCCCCGGCGTCGAGGGCGACTGATGCCAGCCGGCCCAGCCGCCCGGCGACGGCCGGAGTCTCGCCGGAGGTACGTGCCACGGCGATGCTCTCGGCGAGCATCGCTTCGGCTTGGTCGAGATGTCCCCGGAACTGGGCGTTGAGGCCGAGGGTGAAGGTCAGGCTGGCGACCGTGTCCGGATCGGGAATCGAGCGGGCGATGGATAGCGCCTCACCGAAGAGGGCATCGGCGCGGTCGTATTCGTCGCGCTGCTGGGCACGCTGACCCAGCATGAAGAGCGTATCGGCGATCCCATACTGCTCGCCGGCCTCGCGATAGAGCGCCAACCCTTCCTCGCCGTGGCGCGCCACGGCGTCCCAATCCGCCCGCACGAATGCGGCATCGGCCAGACCCACGCATGCCCGGGCGCGACCCACCCCATCGCCGAGGGCCCCGTAACGCTGCCAGGCATCGTGATACCAGTGTCCGCCTGCTTCGAAATCGTCCTGATCGTTGGCGAGGTCGGCGGCCCCCAGCACCGCCCTGGCCCTGATCGCTGGCGCCGCGAGCCGTTCGAAGTCGTCCCGGGCCAGCAATGGCTCCAGCCAGTGTCGCCCTTCCGATGGCCGGCACTGCGCGATCCAGAACCACGTCAGCGCGCCGGCCAGGCGCAACGCCTCCCCTGGCAAGCGTTCGCCGAGCCACCCGAAGGACGCGCGCAAATTCGCCGTCTCCGGTTGCAGGGCGGCCCGCCAGGATTGCGCCCGTCCACGGCGTTGCTCGATCAGCGCCGACTCGGCCAGCGCCAGAAAGTGAGCCGCGTGGCGGTCTCGTGTGGCGGGGCCCTCGCCGCTGGATTCCAGCAAATCCGCGGCGAACTCCCTGATGGTTTCCAACATGGTGAAGCGGAGCCCGTTGGCGTCTCCCTGCTCACGCACGACCATACTCGCATCCACCAGGGAGGCGAGGACGTCGAAGGCCGCGGGTGAGGAGCCGGCGCTGGGCAATGACTCATCTGCGACCGCCTCCGCGGCATCGAGCGTGAACCCATCGACAAAGACCGCGAGGCGGCGAAAGAGGGCTTGCTCAGCCGGGGTCAGCAGGTCGTAGCTCCAGGCGATGGCGTCCCGCAGCGACCGCAAACGCGGCGGCTGATCGCGAGGGCCATCAGTCAGGAGCAGCAATCGGTTGGCGAGGCGGGCGCGCAGCGCGGCAGGGGCCAGCATGCGCGTCCTGGCGGCGGCCAGCTCGATGGCCAGGGGAAGTCCGTCCAGACGCCGGCAAATGTCGGCGATGTCCGCCGCGTTGTCTGCGTTCAATCCAAACCGCGGATCCACGGCGGCCGCGCGCTGCACAAAGAGCGTTGCCGCGGCCGATTCCGCGATCGTGGCCGTCAGGTCGTCAACCGGCGCCGAGAGGGGAGGCACGGGGTACACGTGCTCCGCCGAGAGCCGCAACGGCACACGGCTCGTCGCGAGTGCCTTCAACCGCGGACAGCCCTCCAGCAGCTCGGACACGAGTGAGGCGGCCACGACGACGTGTTCGAAATTGTCGAGGATAAGCAGTGCGTGCCGATCTCCAAGAGCCGCCGTCAAGCGGATAATTGGTGCGCGGTCGTCCTCCTCGCTGATGCCCAGAGATTCGAGAATGCGGTTGCCGACCTGCCCCGGGTCCTGCACGGCCGCCAGCGACACGAAGACGACGCCGTCCGCGAACTCCGGGGAGATGTCGGCGCCAAGTTGCTGGGCAAGCCTCGTCTTGCCGACGCCGCCCGGTCCGGTCAGCGTGAGTAGGGCTGCATCTGGCCGCAGCAGAATTTGGGTCGTCTCGGCCAGCTCGCGGGCTCGACCGACCAGGGGGGTGCGAGGACGCGGAAACCGCGCCGGGTCGTGGATGTGCGCCACCGAGTCCATGGGGATGCTCGCTGGTTCCGACGAACAGACTCGATCACAATGATGGAGAGCCCCTGGCGCAGCGTCAACCCGAATGCGTTGACAACCCCTGGCCGGCCTCATAGGCTTCGGCACGCGAGATGGTGACGCGCAGGGCGCATCGTGAAGGCCCGGGACGTGACGGCAGAAATCGCGCCGCAGTTCGTCATGCCGCGGACAGTTCCGGCACGGCCGGGGCGGCGGTTCAATGCAGGAACCGCGCTGGCGCACATCGTCCTGATTGCGGCGTGCCTGTCGATCCTGTTGCCCGTCCTCTGGACCGCGCGCACTTCCCTCGCCAATCGCCGCATCGCCTATGACCCGGCGACGCTGCTCTTCACGCCGACGCTGGAGAACTACGCGAAGATTTTCGTTGAGGAGACGTTCCTCAAGTACTTCTGGAACTCGCTCTGGATCGGGCTGGCATCGGCGGCCTTCAGCTTGGCCGTCGGCTCGCTGGCGGCCTACTCGATCGCCCGCTTCCGCACCGGCGGGCAGCCGTTCAGCCTCTCCGTGCTTGGCACTCAGATGCTGCCGCCGGTGGCGCTGATAATCCCGTTTTATCTGTTGGCGCAGCGGTTTGGTTTGCTCGATCGGGGGTGGGCGCTGGCGCTGGTCTACCTCTCGTTCAATCTGCCGTTCGTGGTCTGGATTCTGATCGGGTTCTTCCAGGGCATCCCCCGCGAGTTGGAAGAAGCAGCGCTGGTCGATGGCAGCGGCCGCCTCGGCGCGTTCTGGCGGATCGTCGTCCCGCTGTCGTTGCCGGGGATGTTGGCGGCGGGCGTCTTTGCCTTCGTCCTTTCGTGGAACGAGTTTCTCTTCGCCCTGGTTCTCACCGGCCGCAACTCGAAAACGCTGCCGGTGGCGCTGGCGGGGCTGATGTCGTCGCAAGGGGACCAGATCGGGGCCATCTGCGCCGCCGCGGTGACCATGATTGCTCCCATTGTGGCCCTGACCTGGGTCATCCAGCGCTTCCTGGTCCGGGGGTTGACGTTTGGCGCGGTGAAGTAGTTCGCGTTGGTCACGGGTCGCGACGATCGCGGTCCGAAGCAGTCGAAAGGAGCAAGGCGTGATATACGGATATCGTGGTTCGATGACGCAGTCGATGCGGAAGCAACTCAACCGGCGACGATTACTGCAGGCGTCCGGCGCGGCGGGTCTGGCGCTCGGGTCCGGTCTGAGTCTCGGCACGGGGGCACGGGCGCAGGAGATCACCTTTTTGCGCGACCACGACGGGACGACCCTCAACTTGCTTATGGAAGATCTGCTCGAGACGCACGATCATCGAGGACATGCTCCCCGAGTTCACCGAGCTGACCGGGATCACCGTCAACTTCGAAAAGGTTGCCTACGGCGTCATGCACGAGAAGCTGGTGCCGCAACTGGCTGCCGGTCCGGGCAACGGCACCTACGACGTGCTGGAGGTCGACTTCTACTGGGTGTACGAATTCGCCCGTTCCGGGTGGGTCGAGGACCTGGGGCAGCGCATCGCCGACTCCGGCGGGGCTGTCGATCTGGCCCGCTACATCCCGGCCACCCTCGACATCGTCTCCCAGGCCGACGGCAAGACCTGGTACGTCCCGTTCTACGCCTACCCGATGGGGCTCATCTACCGCGACGATCTGCTCAATGACGAGGCGTTCCAGGCGGAATTCGAAGCGGCGACCGGTCTGGAGTTGGCCATCCCCGATAGCGTCGAGGGATACGTCGAGCTTGCAACAGCGATGACGGAATGGAAAGGCGAGGAACTGTATGGCGCGGCGATGACGGCCCAGCAGGTCGATCCCATCGTCATGGAGTTCTGCAACTTCCTCTACAGCGCCGGAGGCGATTACTACGACGCCGATCTCACCGCGCCCGCCATCAACGACGAGACGGGTGTGCGCGCGGCGCAACTTTATATCGACTGCGTTAACAACGCCGCCCAGCCCGGGGCGGCCAGTGCCAACTACGACGACTCGATCGCCGTTTACAGCCAGGGCCGCGCTTTCAGCTCGGTCAGCTTCATGTGGATGCTGGCGGTCGTCGATGGCGACGACGAAGCGGTCGCCCAGGGCAAGAACAAGGCGGTGGTGATGCCGGGCGGGACCGGACTCAGCGGCGCCTGGGGCTGGGGCATCCCCATCAGCTCGCCCAACCCCGACGCGGGTTGGGAGTTCGTGCGCTGGGTCGAATCCCCGGACGTCGCCCAGCGCCGCGCCCTGGCCGGCAGCTTGCCGACGCAGTTGGCCCCCTACGAGGACGAAGATATCCTCGCCAAGTACCCCTGGCTGCCGCAGGCCGGCGCCATGATCACCGAAGGCAAGGGACTCCCGGCGATCACCAAGCAGACTCAGCTCGTCGAGATCGTTGGCCGCCACCTGGCGGACGCCGTCGCCGGCGGCGCGACCGCGCAAGAGGCGATGGACGCCGCCGCGGCGGAGCTGGCCGAGTTGCTGTGATCGCGGGTGACGGGGTGACGTGGCGTCGGGGTGTCAGGGGCGATAGTTCGTGAGTCGTGAAATGAGCCAACAACCCGCTCGGACGAAGTCGTTGGCTCCCGGCCTGACACCTCGTCGCGCCTTGTCCCCCCGTCACCCTGCCACCCTGAGACCCACGTCCCGACCCGACCGGCTCTTCCGCTATGGCATGACCGTGCCGACCATCGTGGCGCTGCTCGCGGTGGTCGCTTTTCCGCTCCTGTTCGCCCTCTACGTCTCCATGCACGAGTACGACCTGACCGAGGGCGGCATCGGCGCGTACAGCGGGCTGGAGAACTACGCGCGTACGGTAAGTGATGAGTTGTTCGCCAGCGCGGCGCGCAACACGGTGGTGCTCGCGGTCAGCGTGGTGGCGCTGGAGCTGATCATCGCGCTTGGGTTGTCGTTGTTGTTGAACCAGCCGGGTCTGCGGTTCCGGAACATCTATCTGGCCATCCTGCTCATCCCGCTCCTGGTCAGTCCGATCGCGGTTGGGCTGATCTGGCGGCTGCTGCTGCATGCTGATCTCGGCGCGGTGAACTGGGTGCTCGGTTTGTTCGGGTTCCCGAAGCAGGAGTGGCTTTCGGGGCAGGCGACCGCCATGCCGACGATCATCGGTGTCGACGTCTGGCACGAGACGTCGCTGATGATTGTCATTATCCTGGCCGGGTTGACCGCCCTACCCCGCGACCCGATCGAGGCGGCGGCGGTCGATGGGGCCAACGCCTGGCAAACCTTCTGGACCGTCACCCTGCCGCTGCTCACGCCCGTGCTGCTCGTGGCCGTGCTGATCCGCATGATCGCCGCTATGAAGACCTACGACCTGATCTACATCCTGACGCGGGGTGGCCCTGGCAGCGCGACAGAAACGATCTCCTACTCGATCTGGAAAAATGCCTTTACGACCCTCGACATGGGCCGCTCGGCCGCCGCGTCATTCTTGCTCCTGCTGGCTATTCTCGCTCTCACGGTCGTCCTGGTGCGAGTCTTGCGCGCCGGTGGCGATGCCTGACCCGATGCTACACTCGGCGTCTTGACTGGCCACGGACGACTGCCGAGCGCGAGAGTGTGATGACAGAACCCGATGCGGCCCAGCATGCCGGCGCAGCAACACGCGTCGATGCCGAGGTGATCGCCAAGTCGGTTCCGGAGAACCAGCCGACGCTGGCGACGGAGTTGCTCCGCGCCGAGACCGGTGACGTGCAGGCGAACTCCGTGATCATGGAGCGCGCTGGCGCCGAGTACGTCACGGCGCAGCGCGCGATCATCACCAATTCCGGCGCCAGGTCCATTGACGCCCGTTCCGCTCAGATCGAACGTTCCGGCGTGCTGGCTCTCACCTGCGAAAAAGTGGTCCTCTACAACTCGTCGGCAGTCGCGGTGGCGGCCGATCAGGCGCGGATCGTGCGCGGACGCGTGTTCATGCTGAAGGCCGACAACGCCACGATCGAGGGCGATGTCAAGATTGGGCTGTACGCCGGACCGGCGCCTGGGAACGTACGGCCGTTGCTGGATGTTCGCGGCGCCGCGGTCTTCGGGGCAATGTTTGGCGTGGTCTTCCTCTTCCTTGGCTCACTGCGCCGCCGCCTGACGCGCTGAGGAAATTCGGGTATTTGGAGGTTGCCATGGGTGCCATAAGGAAAATCGGCTCGTTCCTCGTCGGCGGGATGCTGGGTGCAGGTGTTGGGGCGGCGGTGGCCATGCTCGTCGCGCCCCAGAGCGGCGAAGAGTTCGTGGAAAGTGTTGAGCGCAGGGTCGACCAGGTGAAAGTCGCGGGGCTGGAAGCGCAGACCCGCACCGAAGAGGAATTGATTCGCCGCTTCCGTGCCGAAACGGGCGATCCCGCGGCGCTGCGCGACCAGGAAACGCAGACCCGAGTCGAAACGGCCCAGGCCATCGCCGATCTTGGATTGGCACCGGGGGAGGGGCCAGTGCGAGGAACCGCTGGCGATTAGAGCGCCGGGCGGAGGATGTGTAATTCCGAGCTTGCGAGGAATCTCGGCTCATCGGACACATTGTTCCAAGCGGCCGAAATTCCTCCTTCGTCGGCATGACACGACATTCACACGCCGCTCAAGCCGCGGCTCCCACCCCTTGCACGATCCCCCGCTGGCGGGGAAACTCACACTATCGGAATGCGGATCAGGGCGGTACGGAAGCGCGGTCCACCCGCGCGGCCTCGCCACCGATGCGGGATTGAGCGCGAGAGGAGCGAGCGACGTTGAGCACCACGACGGAACGACCAGGAGCGAAGGCAGCCACCGGCTTCGACCCACGGCACAAGAGCCGCGTCATCCTCGACGGCAACGACCGCGCCGGCGCTCGAGCCATGCTCAAGGGCACGGGGTTCGACGACGAGGATCTCAAGCGCCCCATCATTGGCGTGGCCCACTGCTGGATCGAGACGATGCCGTGCAATCTCAACCAGCGTGACCTGGCGCAACACGTCAAGGAGGGCATCCGCGCCGCCGGCGGCACGCCGCAGGAGCTGAACACCATCTCCATCTCCGACGGCGTGACCATGGGTACCGAGGGGATGAAAGGCTCACTCGTCTCGCGCGAGGTGATCGCTGACTCCGTCGAGCTCGTGGCGCGCAGTCACATGTTCGACGCCATGGTCTGCATCGGTGCTTGCGACAAGACGTTGCCGGGGCTGGCCCTGGCGGCGGTGCGCGTCAATATCCCGACCATCCTTTTCTACAGCGGCTCGATCCTGCCGGGCGGTTTTCATGGCGAGGAAGTGACCATCCGCCACGTCTACGAAGCGATCGGCGCCAACGCTGCAGGCACGATGAGCGACGAGGAGTTGGTCGATCTGGAGAACGTGGCCTGCCCCGGCGCCGGCGCCTGCGGTGGCCAGTACACCGCGAACACCATGGCCATGGCGATGGAGTTCATCGGACTCTCGCCGATGGGCTCGGCCTCGCCACCGGCCGTCGACGCGCGCAAAATGGCGGTCGGTAAGGAAGTCGGCGAGCAGATCATGGACGTGCTCAGCCGCGGCATCCTGCCCCGGGACATCCTCACCCGCAAGGCGTTCGAGAACGCCATCGCGGGTGTCGCTGCCAGTGGTGGCTCAACGAACAGCGTGCTGCACCTCATCGCCCTGGCCAGAGAGACCGGGATCCCCCTCACCGTCGACGATTTCGACGAAATCTCACGCCGCACGCCGCTTTACTGCGACTTGATGCCGGGCGGCCGCTACGCCGCGTTCGACCTCGATCTGGCCGGGGGAACGCCGGTCGCCGCCAAGCGGCTGGTCGACGGGGGGCACGTCCACAACGACGCCTTGACGGTCACCGGAGAGACGTTTGCGGAGGCCGCCGCACGGGCGAAAGAGACGCCGGGTCAGGACGTGGTGCGGCAACTCGGGAATCCGTGCAAGGACAGCGGCGGCCTCGTCATCCTCAAGGGCAACATCGCGCCGAACGGCGCGGTGACCAAACTCTTCGGGTACGAGCGTGAGCAGCACCGCGGCCCGGCGCGGGTTTTCGACTCCGAGCCAGCGGCGCACGAAGCCGTCCTCAACCGCGAGATCAACCCTGGCGATGTGGTCGTCATCCGCTACGAAGGTCCGATTGGTGGCCCCGGGATGCAGGAGATGCTGGGCGTCACCGCCTCCATCGTCGGGCAGGGGTTGGGCGATTCGGTCGCGTTGGTGACCGACGGCCGCTTCAGCGGGGCGACGAAGGGCCTGATGATCGGGCACGTCGCGCCTGAAGCTGGAGTCGGCGGTCCGCTGGCGGCGGTGCGGGAAGGTGACACGATCATCATAGACATCGCGGCCCGGCGGCTGGACGTCGACCTCTCCGACGAGGAGATTGCCAAGCGGCTGGCGAACTGGAACCCGCCCGCGCCGAAGTACGACCAGGGCGTGCTGGCCAAGTACGCCGCGCTGGTGACGCAGGCGGACAACGGCGCGGTGATGCGAGTGGGATTCGATCTTTGATGAGTCGGGAGTCGGGAGTCGAAAGTCGAAAGTGAAACGACGGGGGCGGCGGGAGCGCCCCCGTTTCATTTTCTTGGAGGGTTGGGTGCGGCGAGGATGGCGCCGGCAAGGGAAACGAGGTCGGGCGCGCTGATATCAGTTGGGGCGAAGGGGTCGCGGAATTGGCCGGGGCGGGCGACGAAGGCGCCACGGATGCCGGCGCGCCTAGCCCCGGCGATGTCCCAGCCGTGGGCGGCGACCATCCAGGTGTCACTGGCGGGAACGCCGAGTCGGGCGATCGCGAAGTGGTAAACCTCCGGAGCGGGTTTGAGCGCGCCCGCCTCTTCCACGGACATGACCTCGTCGAACAATGGAGTGAGCTCGGCGTGGCGCAACTGCTCCTGAAGGACCGGGAGGGGGTTATTCGAGAGTGCGGCGGTGACAAAGCCAGCGTCGCGAAGGAAGCGCAGGGCCGGGGCGACGTCGGAGTGTGGGGGGAGTTGCAGGACAGCCTCCCGTAGTCTCGGAACGGCATCGGCTGGAAGCTCCACTGATGCTTGCCGGGCCTCCGCCGTCAAAGCTGCTGCCCCCACCTCACCGAAGCTCCGGAACGCGCGGGTGGCGGCCAGCGTCATCGCGAAATGGAGCGTCTGGGCGAACCACGCATTCCTGGCCGCAGGATTGCCGAACCACTCTGCGAACAGCGGATCGAGCGCCGCCAGGTCGAGCACCGTTTCGTTGATGTCGAAGACGACGGCGTGGGGCATGGCAGGGGTCAGGCCGGAAGATCGCGCCGAGTGAAGACAATGAGGCCAGCCACGGCCGCGACGACCCCAACCGTGGCGAGCGTAATCAGATTCCTCGTATCCGTTTGCCCGGAGACCAGCGCCTCGGTCGGTTCGTAGTAATTGAACAGCGACAGGAACACGATCGACTGCAACGGCTTCCAGACGCCGGCGAAGTAGTCGACGAAGTACGAGAGCACCAGCAGGCTGATCGCCCACCCGACAACGCGCCCCGCCGTGCTGGCCGCCGCGCTCCCCCACAGCGTCAGGCCGCCCACCGCCCAGAAGAGCGCCAGCCCGTTCAGCGCCATCGCTCCCAGGTGCGCGTAGGCGAACTCTCCTTCAGGCCGCGAATAGAGCAATCCGGCCACCATTCCGATGGGTCCCACCAGAGCCAAGAGAGCGCAGATGATCGCGATCCCCACAACGCGAGACAGATAGACCGCTGGCCGCGATACCGGGCGGGCCAGCGGGATCTCGATAATGCCGCGATCTATCTCCCCCGCCAGCGAGCGCGCCGCGAACCCGACCACTGCCGCGCCGGTCAGCACGATGTAGAGTGGGTACGAGAACCCGAGCGAGAGATACCCCGCCAACCCGGACAGGGCCAGAAACTCCGGTCGGGTGCGTGTGAACGCCTGCAACGCCGGCGGGATGCGGTCCAGGATGGCGTCGAGCCCGCGCGCGCCACCAAACGACGCGATCACCAGCGGTTGCACAAACTCGAAGAGCGCGATGCCGAGGAGCAGCGCAATCAACCCCGGCAGGCCGTTGCGCAGGACACGGCCGGTCATGCGAGCGATGACGCCGGCATTCACCGCCGCACTGTCTCCTTTGGCGCAGACCGGCCGGCGAGTTCCCGGGAGACATCGCTTCGTCCATTCCGATGCGTGTCGTAGAACCCGAGAAAGATGTCCTCCAAGCGTGGCGGCGAAAGCAGGAGGTCGACGAGGTCGTCGCGGTCACCGAGGAAGCGGAGCAGGGGCGTCAGTTCCTCTTCGAGCGACAGCACCACGCGGCTGCCAACTCGTTCCATGACCTCAATGCCGTCCAGTCGATCGAGGCCCAAGGGTGGCTCGCCGGCAAAGACGATTTCGGCCATGCGCCGGTGGCGGCCCTTGAGTTCGCCGATAGTCTCCTCGGCGACGATGCATCCCTCGCGGATGATCGCCACTCGCTCGCAGGTCCGTTCGACTTCCGCCAGGTCGTGGGACGACATGAAGATGGTGGTGCCCTGGTGGCGCAAGTCGCGCAGCACGTGCTCGAAGGCGCGCTGGATGAGCGGGTCGAGCCCATCGGTCGGCTCGTCGAGCACGAGCAGGGAGGGGTTGGCCTGGATCGCGGCGGTGAGCGCCAGTTTTTGCTTCATGCCCTTGGAGTAGGTGTTGAGGCGGCGCCGCAGAGCACCCTGCCCGAGTTCGAGGGCGTCGAGCAGCAGCCGGCGCAGGATCGGTGGCTTCCCGGAGAGCCCAGCCATGTAGTCGAGCAACGCATCGCCGCTCATGTCCGGGTAGAGCGCGTTGGCCGGTACCAGGAACCCGAGATCGGCGCGCGCGTGCACGCCCGCGTGCCAGCAGTCGTGCCCCCAGATGCGCGCCGTGCCGGACGTGGGTCGGATGAAGCCCATCAGGAGCCGAATGGCTGTGGTCTTGCCCGCGCCGTTGGGTCCCAGAAAGCCGTAGGTCACGCCGGGAGGGACGACAAGATCGATTCCGTCGAGCGCGGTCACGGGGCCGTAGCGTTTGGTGAGGTTGGTCGTGGTGATGGCGGGCGTGTCGGGCGGCATTTCCAACGGAGCGTAGCATCAACACCGCCACCCGGCCACCGGCGATGCCTTTCCCTTGCCCGAATCCTTCGTGGCAGACTACCGGCACGCGAGATATCCAGCGAGGAGGACGCATGACCAGCGAGGCGGGCGAGCGGCACGGCGACCCCAAGGAAATCCGGACGGCGGCCGTCATCGGCGCGGGGACCATGGGGCGCCAGATCGCCGCGCTCATCGCCGCCAGCGGCAGACCGGTTCGCCTCTGGGACGCCGATCCCGCTATGCTGGCGGCGGCCCGGGAGCGCATCGCCGAGGAGACGAGTACCCTGCCAGATCTCCCACGCTACGCGCATCACCAGTTCACCATCCGCCCCTCGGCCGACGTCGACACGAACCTGGAACGCATCACCGCCGCGGAGAGCCTCGCGAGCGCGGTCTCCGGGGCCGATATCGTCATCGAGGCGGTGCGGGAAGATTTGGAGACAAAGAAGACCCTCTTTACTGAAATGTCGCGTTTGGCGCCGGACGCGATCCTGACCACCAACTCCTCGTCGCTGCCGTCGAGCCAGATCGCCTCGGCAGTGGACGACCCCGGCCGGTTCCTTAACACGCACTTCTTCGCCCCCGTCTGGAGCCGCCCGATGGTGGAGCTGATGGGCAGCGGCTCCACGCGGCCGGAGGTGATAGACGCCGTCGCGCGCTTCGGAAGATCGCTCGGGTTGGTCGTCGCGGTCGTGCGCGGCGACAGTAAGGGGTTCATCATCAACCGGGTCTGGCGCGCGGTGAAGCGGGAATCGCTGCGCGTCGTCGACGAGGGTCACGCCGATCCGGCTGACGTCGACCGGCTCTGGATGCTCTTTTTCGGCACCCCGTACGGCCCCTTCGGAATCATGGACATGGTCGGACTCGATGTCGTCTCAGACATCGAGACGTCGTACCAGAATGTCGCGACCGACCCCGAGGACCGGCCCTCGGCCGTGCTGAAGCAGAAGCTGTCGAGCGGCGATCTGGGAGAGAAGACCGGGCGGGGCTTCTATAGTCACCCGGACCCTGAGTATCTGCGCGAGGGATGGCTCGACGGCGACGAAGTCGAGGAACTACCTGAGGAATAGTTCAATCGCCCGGGGGGCGCTGACCTAGCCGAAAAGGGGATTGCCACCCTATCCGATCAGGTCATACCCGGGTGCTTCGGGCTGCATAGACTGATCACATGATTTGGCCCTGCCCGGTGCAGTGGTTTGGGCCATACCGCTGACATCGAAGTCGTCCGATTGGAGCCAGCATTGGAAAGCGCCATCCGCGAAGCCCTCGGCAAGGACCGCACTATCGACATCACCACGATCGGGCGGCGTAGTGGGCGGCCGCGCCGCATCGAAACCTGGTTCTATCGCGTCGACGACAGCGTCTATCTGACCGGCTCCCCTGGGCGGCGCGACTGGTACGCCAATCTGGTGCAGAACCCGGATTTCACCTTCCACCTCAAGCAGGGCGTCGTTGCCGATCTGGCGGCGACCGCAGAGCCCATCACCGATCCTGGCGAACGGGAGGCGATTTTCAGGCGCATCCTGAGCGAACTCGGCGGAGGGGGCGATCTGAATGAGTGGCTGGCGGGCAGTCCGCTCATGGCGGTCATTTTCGCGGACCCGTACGGGCGAGGATAGAGCCGCCCCATGGGTGTCATTCTGATGGCGGAGCCGAAAAATCTCTTACCCTGCGCCCGGACGCGGGCTGCGGCCGAGATACTTCGATTCTCAGCATGACACGAGACGCTCGCCGACCTAAAGTCTCGCTGCCACCTGCTTGCTGACCGCACGCAGCGCGTCGAACACGCCCTCGCCATTGACGGCCGATGCCCGGATCGCGGCGGTTTCTCCGATTCCGAGCGCGGAGGCGATGTCCGCTGGGGAACGTGCCGCCGGCAGGTCCGATTTATTGCACTCCAGAACGATCGGAAAGTCGCTCAGCGCCTTGCCTTGCGCGGCCAACATCGCTTCCAGCTCGGCGAGGGAGGCGAGATTCTCGGCCATGCGCAAGGGGGTGGCGTCGGCGACGAAGATGATGCCGTCCGCCCCGTGCAGCACTACCGAGCGCGCTCCCGACGAGCGGGGTTGACCGGGCACGGTGTAGAGATGCCAGTGCAGCCGAAACCCCAGGCGGTCACCGAGATCGATCGGCAGCGAATCGGAGAAGATGGTCCTCGCCGACTCGGAGGCGATGGAGCGAAAGGCGCCCCGGGTCTCTTGCGGGACGCCTTCAGCAATGGCACACAGCGACGTTGTCTTGCCGCTCAACTCGGGCCCGAAGTAGACGATCTTGGCGTGAATCTCCCTCACGTCGAGATCGATCAGCGCCACGGCTAGTCGCTGGCGGCAGCGGTAGGAGTCGGCGAGATAGCCGTGGCCGCTCGTCCGTTGCCGCGAGACGTCATTGATCGCTGCGCGATGAACGGCGCGAATCGTCCCAGCTCGCGCGCGGGGAGATAGCCCTGCAGGGTCGTTCCCGATTCGTCGAAGGTCGTCTCCTCCACCCGTCCCAGGCGATGAAAGCGATCGACGAGGTCGCTGTTGACAAATGGCACGGTCAGTGTCACCGGGACGAATTCGGCGTCCTCCTCGAGAGCAACCTGCACCTGGGCCAGCATCTGGTCGAATCCGATACCGTCCTGCGCCGAGATCGCCACCGGGCGTACAGCCAGGTCGGCGGCTGGCCCGAGTCTCACCAGAAGGTCGCCCATTGCCGGCTCACCGGAGCCGTTTGGCGTCAGGCGGTCGACTTTGTTGAGTGCGGTGACGACCGGTTTGTCGTCCGCTCCCAGCTCTTCAAGGACATCCATCACCGTCTGCATCTGCTCCGGTGAATTGGGGTGGGTGACGTCGACGACGTGCAGGAGCACCGTCGCCTCGTTGATCTCCTCCAGCGTAGCGCGGAAGGCGGCGATAAGGAGCGTCGGCAAGTTGTTGATGAAACCGACGGTGTCGGTGAACAGCACCTCGCGGCCGCTGGGCAGCGCGCGGCGGCGTGTGGTGGGGTCGAGGGTGGCGAAGAGCTTGTCCTCGGCCATGACGGTCGACCCGGTCAGCGCGTTGAGGAGGGTGCTCTTGCCGGCGTTGGTGTAGCCCACGAGGGCCACCACGGGGATCGGCACGTCGCGGCGGCGGTCGCGGTACCCCTGGCGATGGGTGTGGACGTCGCCCAGCTCGCGCTTGAGATGCACGATGCGTTTGTTCAGCTCCCGGCGGTCGCTTTCGAGCTGGGTCTCGCCGGGTCCGCGCAGTCCAACGCCGCCGACCCCCTGCCGGGAGAGGTGCGTCCACATGCCGGTAAGGCGCGGCAGCCGGTACTCGAGTTGGGCCAACTCGACCTGGAGCCGGCCCTCATGAGTGGCCGCGCGGCGGGCAAAGACATCGAGGATCAGCGCCGTACGGTCGATGACCATGACGTCGAGAGCGCTTTCGAGATTGCGCTGTTGGGCCGGAGTGAGATCGTCGTCGACCATGACCACGTCATACTCGACGTCGGCGCGGCGACTCTTGATCTCTTCCAGCTTGCCCTTGCCGACGTAGGTGCCGGCCAGCGGGTGAGCGAGCTTTTGCGTGACGGACCCGACGACCTCTACGTCGACGGTTTCGGCGAGGCGAGCCAACTCTTCCAGTGAGTCGGTGGCCGCCCAGGTTTGACTTGGCCGCTCGACGGCGACCAGGAGTGCGTGTTCGGTGGGGCGGTTGGTGGCGAGTGGTGCGCGTGGAATGGGAGTCTCCTTGTGCGTGCAACAGGCTGCGACGGACTGCGTATTGTAGCGCGTTGGTGAAGGCGGGCCTCGCTTGTCCTCCGCCTGGCCCTAAAGGACCAGGCTGCCCCGAACGGGAAGGACCCTGACCCCCCCCCCCCCCCCGCCCCCCCCGCCCCGCCCCCCCGCCGCCCCCGCGCCCGCCGCGCGCCCGCCCCCCCCCCCCCCCCCTCCTCCCCCGCCGCGCCCGCGCCCGCCCCCCCCCCCCTCCCCCGCCCCCCCCCTCCCCCCCCCCCCCCCTCCCCCGCCCCCCACGCTGTGCGCACCCCCCCCCGAAGGGCCCTGGGTGACGTCAGCCGGATTGGGCGGCTTCGAGGATCTCTTGCGTTCTGATTTGGCGGTTTTCTTCGGCCAAGGCGATGCGACGCTGCTTCGATTCCAGCCAATTGGCATCTTCGCCGAGCCGGCTTCGTTCCTGGGCGAGGTATTCGCGAATGGTGACAGGCGCGGGACCGCCGAGGACGGTTCTTTTCTCGATAAAGCGCCGAGGCGCGAGGTAGGCGCCGAGCCGCTCGATTTCGATACCAAGTTCCCGGCCAACGGTGAGCAGCGCCGCGGCGTCGATCATCTCCGGGGTGATGGCGCTCGCTTCGGAGCCTTCCACCAGGGCCCGGTTTGCCACTTGAGCCGCGATAGTGCGCGCCGAGGATGGGTCGAGCCCCTCCTCCGCCATGAGCAAGTCGGCGAGATCGCCAGCCGTGATCAGTGAGCGTCCGGCATTGCGCGCGAGCCACGCCCGATTGATTTCGAGCTTTTCGCTGATGAGCGAGCGGAAGGCCTCGTGGGTTGTGGTCGCCCGCGGCAGCATCTCGGCCAGCAATTCCAGCGCGCCGTCGGCCGACTCGCCGAGCGGGCCGTAGGCGAGACTCCGGACCAACCGATCCACCGCCTCGGCGTCGTTTTCAACCCGAAGTGCCGTGGCGACCAGCCGCTCAAGCGCCGCGGGTGGCCGAAAGTGGGGCAGATTCGGGTCCACCGGTGCGATGAAATCGTCAGACAGGCGGAGTGCCTGGGGATCGGTACGCAGCCAGATCAGGAATTCTTGCGCGAGGCGGCGGATGGGCGTGACGGTGTCGGACGCCGATGCGGCCACCGTGGCAAGGACATCGGCAGCCGACACCGCATCGAACGTGCTTTCGACAGGGCCTTCGCTCCCCAGGAGATCGGACAATTCGTCGCGGTCGACCGGGAGACCGGAGCCGACCAATGCCCCGGACCCCATGGGCGAGCGGTCGAGATCCTCGTACGCGGTGTGGAGGCGCCGCCCCGCACGCGTCAACGGCGCGATGGTTCCAGTCAGGAAATGCGCGAAATTCGTCGGTTGCAACGGACTGGACCCGGCCCACGCCGGCAACAGCGTGAAAACATGGCTCTCGGCCAGCTCGATCAGCGCGCTGCGCGAAGCATCGACTGTGCCGGCGAAGTCAAGCAACTGGTCCCGAATCACAAGCCGCCCAGCCGTGGCGGCCACATCGTGGCGGGCGCGGCCGATGCGCACGGTCCCGGCGGCAGCGGGGGCGATGAGGCTGTCGACACGGTCGTCGAAGACGGCAACCAGGCTCAGCGTACCGACGGCATTGGGCGGCTCACCGCGGCCGACACCGTCGATGGCGGTCAGGAGCGCGGCGGAGATGGCATCGTCAACAATGGCCGAGTCTCGTAGCATGATGGCGTGGGCGGCCAGCGTTTGACCGATGGCCTGCCAAACTGCGTTTCGCCAGCCGATCCGCGCGTCCAATGGTGCCCCCAGCGTCTCGGTGTCAATGCACATCTCCGTGCATCGGACCGGCCGGAGTCTAGCAGCGTGGACCTGGCGCGCCCGTTTTCCAGCCTCGTCTTGACCCCCTTTCGGACAGCGGCGTAGCATCGTGCTGACTGTGCCGTGGCACCGTCATCGTCGCAATCCGCTTCGAACAACCAGCGAGAGGTCGATCTCAACTCATGATCCCCGAACAGTTCCCGGGTCGCGGCAAGGTCGCGGCGCTCAAGACGCGGCCGGAGACGGTCCTCGCCGACGTGGGCGAGGTCATGCGCCTGGCCGGTTATCAGCAATCGCTTCCGGCCGACCGCGACACGATCCTGAAGATCAACATCTCCTGGCAGACGTGGTACCCCGCGTGCTCTACCACGCCCTGGCAACTGGAAGGTGTCGTCCGCACCCTTCAGGAGGACGGCTACCGCAATCTCATTGGGGCGCACAACGGCACGGTGGTCGTCGATGCCCGCGTGGGGGAGCGCAACAATAAGCACAAGTACGTTGTCGACCGCTACGGCGTGGCCAACGTGCATCTCTACGAACCGCACATCGAATGGGTCATCTACACGCCGACGAAACCATTTCTGGTGCTGGACCGCATCTTCCCCGAGGGAGTGAAGGTACCGAAGCTCTTCTTCGACCGCAACATCATCCAGTTGCCGACCGTCAAGACGCACGTCTTCACCACTATCACGGGCGCCATGAAGAACGCCTTCGGCGGGCTGCTCAACGACCGCCGTCACCACACCCACGCCGTGATCGACGAGACGCTGGTCGACCTGCTGCAGATCCAGCAGGACATCCACTCGGGGCTTTTTGCCGTCATGGACGGGACCTTCGCTGGCGATGGCGCTGGGCCGCGCGCCATGCGCCCGCACGAGAAGGACATCCTGCTCGCCAGCGCCGATCAGGTGGCGATCGACGCCATCTCGGCCAAGATGCAGGGTTTCAACCCGATGGATCTGCCCTTCATCCGCATCGCGCATGAGAAGGGACTGGGAATCGGCGATCCCGAAGGACATCGAAATCGTCGGCTACGACGTCTCGCTGGAGGACTGGAAGTTCGTCAAGGAGGACACGTTCGCCTCGCGCGGGCAGCATCTGATCTACCACGGTCCGCTGAAGCAGTTCGAGAAGCAGCTCCTGCAATCGCCGCTGGCCGGCTGGAGCTACTTCGCCTCGAACTTCTACCACAACGTCTACTGGTACCCGGTGGTGGGGAGAAAGCGGGTCAAGGACGCTTTGCAGACGAAGTGGGGAAGGCTGTTCGAGAGCTACGGGGATGGGCGGGTCGTGCTGCCGGGTCCGGAGCCGAAACCGACCGCAATTGCCGCGGGTGGCGCGGCGGGGCTGCTAGCGGCGATGATCCTGGCGGCGCGGATGACACGCCGGGGGTAAGGACCGGATCGGGGGGAGCGGTGGCGGGTTTGGCCGGTATTCATGAGTTGCTGGGCGGGTTGGTCGTCGTTGCATTCATCGTCATGGTCATTCTCGCCGCTATCGCCGCCGCGGGCCGAGACATCGCGTGGGTAAGGACAGCCTCCTACATTGCGGCCGGATTACTGGCGCTGCAGTATGTTGTTGGCCTGCTGCTGCTCGGTGGCGGCCTGCGCAATTCAACGGTGCACTATGTCGTCGGACTCCTCGTGGTGGTGCCTGTCGCGCTGCAACACGGTTCCGGGCGCAGGCTTTCCGAGCAGACGCGCGGCATGGCGCTCATGATCTGGTCGTTGGCGGCCGCGTTCCTCGCCGTCATCGCGTACCTGACCGGCATGTGGGGAGTTACCGGCGCGGCGCCGTGAGTGCAGCTCGTCGCTCCCGGTTTGACGAACGGCTGCGCTCCGGCTCAGCGCTGCTGCTCGACGCGGCGATGGGCAGCGATCTCAACCGTCGCGGCCTGCCTACGAGGTTGCCGCTCTGGTCGGCGCTCGGACTGCTGGAGCGGCCCGAACTGGTGCGTCAGATCCACCGCGACAATTTGCTGGCCGGGGCCGACATCGTCACCACCAACACGTTCCGCACGACCGGTCGCACGTTGGCGAAGGCTGGGATCGACCCAGCGCTGGCCACAATGCTCGATGCGCTGGCGGTGCGCCTCGCGGACGAGGCGCGGCTGGAGTCCGTTCGCCCCGATGCGTTCATCGCGGGATCGATCGCCCCGTTGGAGGACTGCTACTCGCCCATCTTCGAGATTCCCGCCGCAGCGGCGCTGGCCGAACATCGCGCCCAGGCGCGTAACCTGGCCGCGGCCGGCGTGGATCTGCTGATGGTCGAGACGATGCCCACGAGCGCCGAGGCGGCGATCGCGCTTCAGGCGGCGATGGAAACCGGGCTCCCAGCCACGATCGGGTTCGTGTGCGACGTCCCTGACGCCGGAAAGCCAGTACGATTGCTCAGCGGCGAGACTCTGGCCGAGGCGGTGGCGCGGGTACAGCCGCTTGGTCCGGCGGCAATCCTCGTGAACTGCGCCCCTTCAGCGGTCATCACCGCGGCTTTGCGCGAACTGCGGGTGCTGACCGAGCTCCCGGTCGGTGGGTATGCCAATGCCGGTCACGTCGACGACGAGGTGGGGTGGTCGCCGGAAGGCGGCATGACTGGCGAGGAATACGCCGGGCACGTGGCGGAATGGCTCGCCTTCGGCGCGCGCATCGTGGGAGGATGCTGCGGTACGCATCCGGTTCACACGGCGGCGTCGCGGCGCGCGATTGACCATCTGGCCGTATAAGCGACCGCAATTCGGGGGAGGAGCGGGATGGCGGGAGAGTTGCTCCTCGGCGTCGATACCGGAACCTACAGTTCCAAAGGCGTGATTTGCGAACCGGACGGTGAGGTGCTGGCCGAGGCGACCATCGAGCACGGTCTCAGCCTGCCGCGGCCAGGGTGGGCGGAGCACGACGCGGAGGCGATCTGGTGGGGCGAATTCGTCGCGATTACCCGTGCCCTGCTCGGTGAGCGATTCCGGGGAGAAGATGTAGGTGGCGTAGCGGTCAGTGCCATCGGTGCCTGCGTGCTCCCGATTGACGCTCATGGGCACCCTTTGCGGCAGGGCATCCTCTACGGCATCGACACCCGTGCCAGCGAGGAAATCGCCTGGCTGAACGAGCACTTTGGCGAAGCGCCGATGTTCGACCTCGGGGGGATGGCTCTTACCTCGCAGGCGATCGGGCCAAAGATTCTCTGGATGCAGCGGCGTGAACCGGAGGTGTACGCCGGAGCGCGCATGTTCCTCGGCTCGTCGTCGTATATGGTCTATCGGCTGACCGGCCAGTTCGTCATGGATTACCATACGGCCTCGTACTACAACCCGCTCTTTGATCTGCGCAACCTGCGCTGGGATGCCCGGTTTGCCGGGCCCATCGTGGATCTGGATCGGCTGCCGGAGCTGATGTGGTCGGACCAGATCGCGGGTGAGGTGACTCCTGCCGCGGCGGAAGAAACGGGGCTCAAGGCTGGGACGCCAGTCACCGCGGGGACGATCGACGCCGCGGCCGAGGCGATCAGCGTCGGGGTGGTCAACCCCGGCGACATGATGGTCATGTATGGCACCACCATGTTCTTCATCCATGTCACGGCCGAACCGGTGCCGGACCCGCGTATGTGGGCGACGGCATTCGCCCTTCCCGGCCGCTACAGTATCGACGGCGGAATGTCGACCACGGGAGCGCTGACGCGCTGGTTCCGCGACACCCTGGGCGGCGAGGAAATGGCGGCGGAAGCTGCCGGCGGTCTCAATGCCTACGCCGCGCTGGCGGCATCGGCCGCGGCGATCTCGCCCGGGGCCGATGGCCTCATCTGCCTGCCGTACTTCGCCGGGGAACGTACCCCCATCAACGACCCCGACGCCCGCGGCGTCTACGCTGGGTTGACCCTCACCCACGGCAAAGCCCACCTTTACCGGGCCAGCCTGGAGGGAACGGCCTACGGTGTTCGCCATAACCTGGAAACGATGTCCGCCATGGGCGCACCACCCGAGCGGCTGGTGGCGGTGGGGGGCGGCGCCAGGAACCCGCTCTGGATGCAGATCGTCTCGGACGTCAGTGGTCTGCCACAGGACGTGCCAGAGCGCACCATCGGCGCCTCGTACGGCGACGCGTTCATGGCAGGTCTCGCTACTGGTATCGTCGCCGGGCCGGACGCATTGCAGCGTGATTGGGTCAAATTGGCCATGCGGCTGCAGCCAAACCTCGCGCTGCGCCCGGTGTACGACGCCTATTACGCGATCTATCGCGGGCTGTACGAGTCGGCCAAGCCAGCGCTGCATGCCCTGGCGAAACTTGGGGTGGACCAAGCAACGTAGAATCTCCGCCCCGAAATCCACCGGCCGTCGGCAGGCGTGCAGGATG
Source organism: uncultured Chloroflexia bacterium (assembly GCA_963762985.1). Lineage (GTDB taxonomy): Bacteria > Chloroflexota > Chloroflexia > Thermomicrobiales > UBA6265 > JACCXM01. The sequence continues at coordinate 359,051 of CAVXMK010000008.1, read as the reverse complement.
CATGGACCCATCTCCCCGATGGCGCCTCCAAAGAACTGTCACGAAGGAGCGGTTGCATCATGACTGAGCCGTTCGACGCTGCGGAGTTCAAGGACCGGATGCGAGCGGAATGGGGAACTGCCGCGTCAGGTTGGCGCAAATGGCACGACGTGGTCGAGGCGGAGGAGGGGGGGAAGCGGCACAGCGCAAAATTGGTAGATCTCGCGGGGATCGGCCGAGGGAACACTGTCCTGGACGTAGCGGGCGGATACGGAGAGCCCAGTCTGGCCGCCGCTCGTGTCGTCGGGCCGAGTGGTCATGTCGTCTGCACTGATATTTCCGAGGAAATGCTGACCTTCGGACAGGAGCGTGTGGCAGAAGCGGGGCTCGACAACATCGAATTCGTGGTGGGTGATGCCGAGCGTCTTGATTTCCCGGACGAAACCTTCGATGCCGTCCTCAGTCGAGCCGGGCTGATGTTCCTGCCCGATGTGGCTGGCACGCTGAAGCGACTCCACGCGTTTCTCAAGCCGGGTGGTCGTGTTGCGGCGTCCGTCTGGGGACCGCCGCCATTTGTTCAGTTCACGGCCATGATGCCGGTCATCCTGGACGAGCTCGAACTGCCCTCACCACCGGCGGGGCGACCCGGGATATTCGCTCTTTCCGATCGGGACAAACTGGCTGGGTTGGTGTCCGGGGCCGGATTTCGCAACGTCGCGACAGGCACCATCGAGATCATCTTCGCGGCCGACACCCCCGAACAATTCACCGCATTCATGCGCGATGTTGCGCCGACCATCGCCAATCTCGTCGACCAACAACCTCTTGCCGTTCAGGAGCGAGTCTGGAGCAAGGTGACCGACGTGTGGCGAAAGTACCTGGATGACTCCGGCCGAGTTCGGACCGCGAATATCGCGAACTGGGTCGTCGGCACCAAATAGCCCTCACGGCCGCGATTCGACCAGTTCACAGTTCGACTTCCCCAAGCGCCTGAATTGCCTCATCGGCATGGTTGGCTGCGCGCAGCGGCGCGATGATGTCCCGCTCAAGATCGGGCAGGTAGCAGGCGATCAGGTCGGCTCCATCGCCGGTTGGAGAGACGGTGACGTCCCCGATGGCCGCCGGCAGGAGGATCGACTCGGCGCGGCCAAGGGTTTCTTCGCCGCCGCTCCAGGCGATAGTTACCGGTTCGCCAACGTTTGACAGCGTCAGGAAGCGCCAGGGGTGGGCCGGGTCGTGGTAGGGCGAGCTGAGCCGCCACCGCTCGAGGGCGAAGTAGGGACCGGCGCAGCCGACGGTGATTTGGTTTCCTGGATCGCGCAGGGGTTTGTCCAGACCCGGGTTCGGTTTGGGGAGGTAATCGGTTTTCATCTCGTCGAGGGTCGCGTCGATGTTGGACCGCCACTGCTCGCCGCTGAGCCGGTTGCCGTGCAGATCGGTCGGCATCACCGATTGGCCCAGATCAGAAGTCTGTTGCACCTCGAAGATCAATGTGTCGGGGCCGAAGGCGTGCAGGATGCCTCCTGGCACGTAGACGGTGTCACCCGCCGCGATCGGGTAGCGGAACATGACCTGGTCGTAGTCCTGGTCGAGGAACGCCTGCCGAAGGTCGTCGTGGGAAAACCCCGGTCGGATGCCCGCCAGGATCGTCGCCTCGGGCGCAGCGTAGAGGATGTGCCACGCTTCGGTCTTGCCGTTCGGTTCGCCGTGAACGATCCGCGCCGTCTCGTCGTCAGCATGCAGATGCACCGGCAGGAGATGCGAGGCGTCGAGGAATTTGTCGAGAATCGGGAAGTGAGGGCCGCTCCAACCTTCGCCCACGATTTCGTCCGGGTACTCGGCGACCACGGCGTGCAGGAGCCGTCCGGCGAAGGGGCCGGACGTGATGGTGGCGCGGGCGTCCTTCTGGTCGCTGATCTCCCAGGTCTCGGCGACGACCCCCTCCGGCACATCCTGCTTGCCCAGCATCTCGGGGATTAGCCGCTCGCCGAACGCGTAGGAGCGTACGTGATAGGTCATGCGGATCGGGGCCCACTCCATGGTCGCCTCCTCGGGGGTGACGGTCATTCTTCGTCCGTTCTTTGCGGATCAGGCTCTACTTCCGCCCGCAAGTCGCGCATGGCGGAGGCGATATGGGTATCCGGGGCGTAGATGGCCGAGCCGGCCACCAGCGTATCGGCGCCCGCGGCGACGACCGCCCCCGCGTTGCTGACCTTGATGCCGCCATCGACTTCGAGGCGGCAGGTAGGGTTCACCACATCGAGCATCTCGCGCACTCGGCGGATGCGCCCCAACGCGGCCGGGATGAATGTCTGCCCGCCAAACCCCGGATTGACCGACATGATCAGGACCTGCCGAACGATGGGCAGGACCGGCTCGAGCATGACCACCGGTGTGCCGGGGTTGATCGTCACGCTCGGTTCCGCCCCGGCTTCCTCGATCGCGCGAAGGGTGCGGTAAAGGTTGGGATCGACTTCAGCATGGACGGTAATTGTCCCGGCGCCGGCCGCCACGAACCGCTCGACCCAGCGGTTCGGCTCCACGATCATGAGATGTACGTCGATCGGCAAAGCGGTCGCCGCGCGTACCGCTTCGACCACGGGAAATCCGATACTGATGTTGGGGACGAAGACCCCGTCCATGACGTCGACATGGATGAAGTCAGCGCCGGCCGCCTCGACCTCGGCGATCTGCTCGCCGAGCCGGCGGAAATCGGCCGAGAGGATCGATGGTCCGATGAGGACGGGATTCGGTTTTGGATTCGCAACCAACGACGGCACCCTTCACACCGGCGAGGACTGGTTGCCTCGCCACCGACCGGGCGATCATACCAGCGGCACGGGGTCAGTCCGGTTGCCGGGAGTCGATGTTCATGCTGGATCGCTTCGAGCGCGCGGTGGAACGGTTGGTCGAAGGGAGTGTCGCCGGGGTCTTCCGGTTGCGCGTGCAGCCCGCCGAAATTGGACGTCGGCTGGAGCGCGCCATGATCGATGGCCGGGTCGCCTCCGTCGGCGCCATGCTCGCGCCGAATCTCTTCGAGGCGCGGCTGCACCCGGACGACGCGGCGGCCTTCGCCGATTGGGAAGGTGCGCTGAGCCGCGAAATGGAGATCTGGCTCGCCGAGGTTGCGTTTGCGCGGGGACTCACCACGGTCGGAGCCATTCGCGTGTGCATCGTCGCGGACCAGGGTGTACGCCGCAGGTCGGTTCGTGCCACGGCACGATTCGAAAGCCGTGTTGGCGACCTCACCGTGGAACGCTCCGGTCCACGGCCGGTGCGGCTGGAGCCAATCGGCAATGACTTCTCCACCTTGAGCCTCTCGGGCGCCGTGCCGAGAACGGTGGGGCGAGATCGTGATAACGATCTGGTGCTGCCGCATCCCGAAGTTTCGCGCCGGCACGCACGCATTGAGTTGGACCGGCAACGGTGGCGCGTCGTTGATCTGAACAGCACCAATGGGACGTGGATCAACGGCGAGCGGATCGAATCCGGGGCAGTATCCGTCGGCGATGAGGTGGCATTCGCCGGGTTGCGGTTTGCTGTCGGGCCGGGATGATCGAGTCGTTTGTCGACCAATTCGTGGCTGGCGGCTGGCTCTACGCCGCCCTGCGCATCGCGTTCGTGGCCCTGATCTATGGCTTTCTGTTCCTCGTACTGCGAGCGACGGCGCGGGAACTGAGCGTGGCCGCGCGGGCCATGCCGCTCGACGAAGGCAACGCGGGCGCGATGTGTCTCCTGACGCTCGACGCCGCATCGTCCTCGTTACGGCCCGGCGAGGCGTTGCCGCTCCAGGCCGCGACGCGCATCGGTCGGGTGCCCGGCAACACGATGGTGGTTGACGATCCGCACACCTCGGCCGAGCACGCCGAACTCCGGTTCGCACGCGGTCAATGGTGGTTGCGCGACCTGGGAAGCAGCAACGGAACGACGGTGAATGGCGAACCGGTACGCTCAGTAATAGGCGTTCGCCCCGGCGATGTCATACAATGCGGCCGGGTTCGGTTTCGCCTCATCCCATCTCTCGCCGTGCCCAGTGGTGATGTCTCTACCTGAGCCGGGGAGGGCGGCAGGTTTTGCGACAACAGGCGCGTGTCCCAACTCTGTTCCGGCCGTTCATGGTCGGACGCGTCCGGATACCCCAAACGGCCAAACCGAGCCCGGTGTGGGTGCCGGCGATTTCACCAGACGCGGTGCGCTCGGCCCGGCTAGGCGTGGCTGGCGCCGCGGCGCTGGTCGGACTGGCGCTGGTCCTGGTCTTGTTGACCGTTCGCGCGACCCATGCGGAGCGCATTTTTCCGGCCCTTGCCGTCGCCGACGTCCCGGTGGGGGGCATGTCGTTCGGGTCCGCGGCGGCGGTCATCGTGGACCGCGCAAACACCATCGAGTCGAGCTCGATCACCGTGACGCATGGCGACCGCTCCTGGTCGTCGACTCTGCGTGACGTCGGTGTCTCCGTCGACGAGGAGGAGGCGTTTGCCCGGGCGGTGCGATATGGGCGGGAAGAATCGGCGCTGCGCCGGTTGCGATCCACGGCCGGGCTGGTTCGATCAGGCGAGCAGATCGCGCTGCCGATCACCCTGGATCACCAACAGCTCGATGGCTGGTTCGATGCCATCGACCGGGATCTGGGCACGCCCCCGCGCAACGCCACGGTCGAGGTGCAGGGCGCCAACGTCGTCATCGTGCCCGAGGTGGACGGCAGCGTCGTCGACCGGCCGCGCGCGCGCGCCGAGATTGAATCGCGGTTGCAGAGCCTGAAACCGATTGCGATCGAACTGCCGGTTTCGACGGAGATCGCAAGGGTGCGCGCGGTCGATCTCGAACCGGCGCGGGATCTGCTACTGCGCGCGATGTCGCACCCGGTTCAGGTGTCGAACGCCGGCGGGTTGTGGACGCTTCCTCCCACCGATATTGCCACCTTTCTCACGCAGGGCGTCGCGCCGAATGAGGATGGATCACGGGCTATCCGCCTGGGACTCGACCGCGAGGCGATGGCGATCTGGTTGGAGGAGCGACTGGGGACGGCGATCGAGCGGGAGCCGGTTGATGCCGAGGTCGGCTGGGATGGCGACCAACTCGTCTCGGTCGTGCCGAGCGTCGACGGCGTTCGCCTGGACGCCGCGAAGTTGGCCGAGCTGGTCGAGGGTCGCTTCTTCGGCGAAGGGGGAACTGTCGAGGCCCCGCTTACGTACATCAAGCCGAAGATCGACAGCGGAAATCTCGAGATGCTCGGCATCACGACCTTTCTCGGGAGTGGCCAGTCGAACTATTCCGGTTCGAGCGACGGGCGTGCCACGAACGTCGCGGTCGGAGCCAGTCTGCTCAACGGCACGCTCATCCCGCCGTGGGGTGAGTTCTCCTTCAACCAGGCAATTGGTGGCTGGATATCCGAAGACAAAGGGTTCGTCGAGGCCCAGGTCATCGATGGAGAACGGATCGGCCAGGACATCGGCGGTGGCATCTGCCAAGTGTCGACGACCGTCTTCCGCGCCGCATACCTGGCCGGTTTGCCGGTCACGGAGTGGTGGCCGCATCGGTTCCGCATCGGATTCTACGAGTATGACGGGTGGGAGCCTGGGCTCGACGCCTCGATCCTGCAACCGACGGAAGACCCGGCCACTTGGGCCGACTTCAAGTTCGAGAACCCGTCTGATACCTGGATGCTGGTCGAGTCGTGGACAGATGGCGTCAACGTGGTGGTGAACATTTACGGGGCAGATCTGGGCTATCAGGTCGAATCGACCGGCCCCGAATGGGGCGACAAGACCCAGATGCTCAGACCGCAAGAAGTCGTCGACGACGAGCTGGACCCCGGCACGGTCATGCTGAGTCAGGTGGCCGGGATTGGGGAAGAACTGTCGCACTACCGGGTCGTGCGCGACCGCAATGGCGATCTGCTATGGGAGCGCAGTTTCTACACGAAATATTTCCCGCGTGGCGACGTGTGGAAGGTTAGCCCCGATATGAAGGGCGATGCGCCCATCGACCCCAAAGTTAAATTCCCTCCCTTGCCTCCCGCGGGCGTGGACTCGGTGGGGTGGGTGCCAAGCGCCGAGGACTATGCGGCGCAGGCTGAATACGCTCCGCCCGCCGAAGCATGGACGCCACCCGCGGAAGAGTGGGTTGAGCCGACCCAGGAGTTGACTGAACCGGCCGAGGAATGGGTGCCCCCGGCCGAGGAGTGGGTGCCCCCCACTGAAGAGTGGATTCCTCCCGCGGACGACGCCATCTACGGGTGATGCCTTCCAGTCCCGCCGCATCGTCCGTCGTGCGTCTCCCCGGCAGCTTGTCGCTCGTCCTCCCCGCCTTCAACGAGGAAGCGAATATTGACGTGGTCGTGAAGGATGCCCTGGCGACCCTGCCACACTTCACTGACGACTTCGAGATCATCGTCGTCGACGACGGAAGCCGCGATCGGACCGCCGACATCGTTTCTCGCCTGGCGGCGAGCAATCAGCGCGTGCGCCTGGTCCAACACGGACGAAATCGGGGCTACGGTGCGGCATTGGCCACGGGGTTTCGCGCCACGCGCGGCGATTTTGTGATGTTCATGGACGCCGACCGGCAGTTCGACATCCGCGATCTCCGCCTGTTGACCCCGTTCGCCGCGGAGTACGACATCGTCGCCGGATTTCGCATGGAGCGCAGCGATCCCCTGCACCGGCGTGTATTCGCCGAGTTGTTCAATGTCACCGTGCGGGTGCTCTTCGGTGTCCATCTGCGCGACATCGATTGCGCCTTCAAGCTCTTTCGGGGCGATCTGCTCCGCGGCATGGAACTTACCGCGCCCGGCGCGTTGATCAACACGGAGATTCAGGCCAAGGCGCGCCGCCAGAAGGCGCGGCTGCAGCAGGTGGGCGTACATCACTTTCCGCGGATCGCGGGGGAAGCGACTGGTGGGAGCCCGCGGGTGATCCTCCGCGCCATGCGCGAAACGCTGACGCTCTGGTGGCGAATGCGCTGGTACCGACCCGCCAAAGGACGGGATACGGCTGTAGGGGCGAGCGCCTGCGTCGCCCGTGGCCCGGAGGGCCACTACCTGGTGCCAGAACCATTCCGTCGGCCGCAGGCCGACCGGGCGACGCCGGCGTCGCCCCTACGGGCGGACGAGCGTTAGCAGGCGGCGCAAGCTGCGTTCAGGGCGTCACTGCGACCCGCAACATAGCAATGAGTTCATCCACGCCAATGTTCTCGACAACGATCCGCTTGCGGCGACTCGTCACTCCGCTGGCGATGGAGAGTCGCGATCGGGGTAGGCCGAGCGCGTCAGCGAGGAAACGGAGCAGCGCCGTGTTCGCCGCGCCGTCGACAGGCGGTGCCGCGAGGCGGATGCGAATCGTTCCGTCCGGCAGCCGTTCAATGTCCGTCTTCGATGCGCGGGGAACGACGGTAACGGCCAGAACGGCGCCGCGGGCATGGGCGGCAATCGGTGACGACGCGGCGTGGTCCGCCGTCACGCGGCGACCTTGGCGCGGCTCCTCAGGCGCGAGCGCGCGTCACGCGCGACATCGGCCAAGTCAGCGGCCGGCACGACGGGACGGCCAAGGGCGCTCTCGACCTCGGCGACGGTCATGTCGTCCAGCAGGGTGCCGGTGCGTTGGCTGACCATGCGATCGGAGATGTAAAGCGGCGCATCGTCGTCAACACGCGCGAATGCGGCCAATAGATCCGCTCCGCTGAGGAGGCCCGAGACGTTGATCTCCGAACCGAGGTAGACGTTTTCGATCGGGGCCACCGCGAGTGCCGCGCCGGTGCGGGTGTTGAAACGGGCGACAGCTTCCCGCATGGTGGGTCCAATCAGCTCGCCGCAGGCAATGGTGCCCACGGCTCCGGTCAGCGCGCCCGGTTTGGCGCGACGCAGGTAGCGATCGGCGTCGTCGAGGAAGTGGCGGGTGATGCCGATACCGTCCTCGATTTGCGGGAAGCCTCCGTAGTGCCTGGTCCCCGGAACTTGCGACCCGGTCATCAGATAGAACTCGTCACCGAGGTAAAAGAAGGGGTTGCCGCGCTCTTTCAAGAATCGGGCTTGCCACATTTCGGCCTGGGCGATGACCCCGAGCGCTTCGTCTCGTTCGTAGCGGCGAACGGCGATGGATTTGCCGGGGAGTGTGCGCATGCAGGTGCGGGAGAGCCGAAGTTGCTTGCTCTGGCGCTCCTGGCCGTGCCGCGACAAGCCGACAGGCACGCCAGCGACGGAGCGGAGACGGCTGCCGAACGTGGCGAGATCGCGCAGGCTGCGGTCCAGCTCGGGTCCGTCGTTGACACCAGGCACCAGCACGAGTTGGGCGTGGAAGTCGATCCCGGCGCGCTCCAGGCGGGCCAGATCGTCCATGATGCGCCCCGCTTTCGGGTTGCCGACCAGGGCGACGCGCAGGTCCGGATCGGTACTGTGGACGGAAACGTGGAGCGGCGAGATGTGCTGCTCCTCGATCCGCCGCCAATCTTCCTCGCTGAGATTGGTCAGGGTCACGAAGCTTCCGTAGAGCATGGAGTAGCGGAAATCGTCGTCCATGACATAGAGCGAGCGGCGCATCCCCTTGGGGATCTGCTTGATGAAGCAGAAGGGGCAGGCGTTCTCGCAGATGCGGACGCCGTCAAACGTCGGATCGGCGAACGTCACGCCCCAATATTCGTCACCGTGCAGCTCGAGATCGTATCGGAGCAGCGCGCCGGCGCGCTCCACGTCCAGAACCACGGCATCGGCCTGCGCCTGAAATTGAAAGTCGAGGGCGTCGATCAGCGGCAGCCCGTTGATGCCCACGATCCGGTCACCCGGCTCGATGCCGAGCTCCATCGCCAGCGAATTGGGGGACACGGCGTCGACCAGTCCCGGCGTGTCTGGGGCCAGGTCGACGCGGCGGTGCGAGAGTTGGCTGACGGCAACGGGGCTCATAGCTGAAAGCGGTCCATGGGTGAAATGCGAGGGCCGGAACGCGGCGCGCCGCCGGCGCGAACCGAGCCAGCGGCGTCATCAGGCCCATAAGTCTAGCATGCTGAGCGGTTTTTCACCGTAGCGGCGCACGTTTCGATACGCAACCGGGTATACTGAGTCACTCAGCCATGAGCCCGGGGCACGCCCCCTGGCTCATTCCCATATGGGCAACCAGCCGGGGCCGGCGCGGCCGCGCGGCACAGCATCTCTGCTGAACGCAAGACCGCCCCGCCGGTTGCTCGGAAACGGAAGTCTTGTCGGCAGCGGCCGCGGCGACCCGGAAAGGATAGCGACCATGGTAGAGACGGTCTGGCTGACCGAGGCCGGCAAGACCCGGCTGGCGGACGAGCTTCACGATCTGCGTACGCGCCGCAGACCCGATCTGCACTCCCGTATCCAGGAGGCGACCGAGAGCGGCGACATTTCGGACAACAGCGAGTACGAAGAGCTCAAGGACGAGTGGGCCAGTCTCGAGGCGCGCATCTTCGAGCTGGAGCAGACCCTCGACCATGCCGAGGTCATCCAGCGCCGGGACGGCGACGAGGTTGTGGGTCTGGGCTCGAAGGTAACGCTGCGCAGCGACGATGGCGAAGAAGAAACCTGGATCCTGGTCAGCCCGCAGGAGGCCAACTCGCTCGACGGGACGATCTCGACCCAATCCCCCGTCGGCCGCGCCGTGGTCGGATGCCGGGCCGGCGATTCGGCAACGGTGCCGACCCCGAGCGGAGCCATTGTCTATACGGTGGTGGCCGTCGCGTGACTGGAATGAACCCGGACGAGGCGCCAGGCGACGGATCTCATTTTGCGCTGGATGTGCAGTCGTCCGTTGGCCCGGAACGTATGGCCGCCCCCAGTATGGAACTTTCCGAGCTGCAACGGATCCGCCAGGACAAGGTGGATGCGTTCCGCGCGCGCGGGGTCGAGCCGTACCCGCCGCGCGCGAGCCGCGGCGAACCGGTCGCCCAGGCAAAGGAGCGGTTTGCGCGCATCGAGCCGACGCTGCCCGAGAGCGGCGAAGACGACAACGGGTTGACACTGGTTGGCCGTCTCGTGAGCCGCCGCCATCAGGGCAAGACGATCTTCGGCCATATCCGCGACGGCTCTGGTGAAATCCAGCTCTACATGCGTCGTGATGATGTTGGAGCGGAGACATTCGAGGATTTCCTCAAACTCTACGACCTTGGGGACTTCGTGCAAACCAGCGGCCGGTTATTTCGCACCCGCGCCGGGGAGGTGTCGCTGCGCGTCTCGGGGATCGCCATGCTCAGCAAGGCGCTCAACGCGCCACCCGAGAAGTGGCATGGCCTGCAAGATGTCGAAACGCGCTATCGCCAGCGATATGCGGATCTGATCGCCAACGAGGACGTGCGCGCCGTGTTCGTCGCGCGCTCGAAAATCGTCTCGTCGATCCGGAGATTTCTGGATGACCGGGGTTTCATCGAAGTTGAGACGCCGACGCTGCAGCCGCTCTACGGCGGCGCCGCGGCGCGTCCGTTTACCACTACCCATCACGCATTGGGTCAGACGTTCTACCTGCGCATTGCGGACGAGCTTTACCTGAAGCGGCTCCTGGTCGGGGGGTTTGAGCGGGTCTACGAGATTGCCAAAGACTTCCGCAATGAAGGCATGGACCGTAACCACCAGCCCGAGTTCACCATGCTGGAGTGGTACGAGGCGTACGCCGACTACCGCCAGGTCATGGCCATGACCGAAGAGCTGATCCGGCAGGTGGCAATCGACGTCTTCGGCGTGCCGCGCTTCACCAACGCCGGCAACGAAATCGACGTGAGTGCTCCATTCGCGCGGAAAACGCTGCGCGATGCCATCACGGAGGCCTCAGGGGTCGATTACGCCGCGCTGCCCGACCGGGAAGGTCTGCTCGCGGCCGCGCGGGCCGCCGGTGCCGACATCCCCGGCGATACCGTCTGGCCACGTATTGTGGACGAACTGTTGAAGCAGTTTGTGCGCCCTCACTTGATCCAGCCGACATTTCTGCTCGATTACCCGGTCGAACTCTCGCCGCTGGCCAAGCGCAAACCGGATGATCCCACACACGTCGAGCGCTTCCAGCTTTACATCGGTGGCGGCGAGATCGCCAACGCGTTCACCGAGCTCAACGACCCGTTGGATCAGTTCGCCCGCTTCGTGGAGCAGCAGCGGGACCGCGACGCTGGCGACGAAGACGCCATGCCGATCGACAAGGACTACGTGAATGCGCTGATGTACGGCATGCCCCCCACCGGCGGCATCGGCATCGGTATCGACCGGCTGACGATGCTGCTCACCGACCAGCCGAACATCCGGGACGTCATCCTGTTTCCCGCGATGCGGGCGTTGCTATCTCAGGGATCCGCACCGGCGACGGAGGGTTCGGAGGAGTGACGCGGAAGTGGTGTCACACTTAAGGCGAAGCCGAAGAATCTCGCCTTGTTCGAACCGGTGCGCCTCGGAGCCGAGATGCTGCAAGTTCACTGCGTTCAACATGAGACGATTGTCGTCTCGCAGCAGTCGGGTCGACTGAACGCGATCCGCCTTGGGGTATCATCGCGGCAAGGATCGGCGTGACGACTGCGCTTGGCGCCCGTGTCGCGCCATCAGGTGGAGACGCGGTACAGGAGGCGCCTGAGATGATGAACCGTATCAGGGAAATGACCGGGATTTACGGGCTCGGATTCAACAAGTCGTCCGTGATGGGGCTCGTTCTGCCGTTCGCCATTGTCGGGTTCATCACGGTTCTCAGCGTGCTCTGGTTTTTCGTGCTATAGCTTGGGGTCAGCGGGCCGGAAGCGGCATCGGCGGCGACCTGTGAAGGGCGGTCTGCCGATGTCGATAACGCGTCCAACCCGCGCGGGAGTGTAGCCACGAACGTCGTCCCTCGCCCTGGGGCGCTGGTGACAGTGATATCGCCATTGTGGGCGCGAACGATGGCCTGGGCAATGGCCAGGCCCAGCCCGGTGCCCCCTGACGAACGCCCCCTAGCTCCATCAGCGCGATAGAACCGCTCGAAAATGTGGGGCAGATGCTCCGCCGCGATCCCTTCGCCTTCGTCCCTGACTGCCAGGCGTGCTTCGCCGTTTGGCGTCGCCGCGACGGCTACGCGAATGCGCGCGCCTGGCGGCGTGTGCCTGATCGCGTTGTCGAGCAGGATCATCATGAGCTGGTGGAGGCGATCACCGTCGGCGGCTATCTCGATGCTGCGCGGCGCCTCCAGCTCGATGACCTGACCGGATGACATCGCTTGCGCGGAACGTACCGCCTCCGCGGCGATCGAGTCGAGCCGAACCGGTTCGCGCATTGCCGTTGTGGCACCCAGGGCATCGGCGCTGGAGTCCCCGCGGGCCAGTAAGAGCAGATCGTCGAGCAGCCGGCGCATGCGGTCGCTTTCGCGCCGGATGTCGTCGAGGGCGGGGGCGAGGTCGTCGGCGTCGAACGAGCGGGCGCCGGGCCGCGTCTGGCGCATGAGCACGTCGACGTTGCCGCGGATTGCGGTCAATGGGGTGCGCAGTTCGTGAGAGGCGTCGCCGACGAAGCGATCCTGGGCCTGAAAGGAGGCTTGCAGGCGGTCGAGCATGGCGTTGAATGTTTCGGAAAGCCGGGCCAGCTCGTCGTTGGTGGGCGGCACGGGCAGTCGGGAGCTGAGCGAGGTCGCCGTGCCGTCGCCGGCGGCGATAGCGGCCGCGGCGGCGGTGACCCGATCGACAGGGCGCAGGGCACGGCCGGCCAGGATCCAGCCGCCCGCGATGGCCAGCACCAGACCCAACACAGACGCCGCCAGCAGCACCTGACGCAGCGAGGCGATAGTCTCGTGCATCGTCGTGAGATGCTCGCCGACGATGACGGCGCCGATCTGCCAGCGCCTGCCAGTGTTGTCGGTCATCGTCAGGGGGTAGCGGACGGCCCGAGCGTCGACTCCGGAGAGGCGCGTCGAGATGATGCTCGGCTCGTCGCCCGGTTCCTCGCCCTCCGGCACGGGGACGATCGGTTCATCGGGGGCATAGCTCGTGCTCCGCACGATCTCGCCGTCCGGCGCCATGATCTGCACGACAAGCCCGCGCGCGGCGAACGAACCAAGATCCGGCACAATGTACTGGAATCGGGCAGACTCGCTGGCAAACGGCCACAGCGCGCGGTTCCGTTCAAACTGCGAAATCTCGCTGGCGATATCACTCTCGATGACGGCGCCGATATCCTGGGCGGTGCTGCTCAGGCGGCGGTCGACATCCGCCATGAGGCGGTTTCGCGCCAGGGCATCGACCGACACGCCGAGCGCCAGAAGCACCAGCACCAGCAGTGTGGCATACCAGGCCGTGAGGCGAACCCGGGTCGAGGCGAACCGTCGCCGCGGGGCGCTCACGACGCCCCTCCCGAATCGCGTAGGACGTAGCCCACCCCGCGCACCGTTTGCAGCAGTCTCCGCTCGCCGTTGGCCTCCAGAGCCCGCCGCAAATTGCCGATGAAGACCTCCAGAACATTGGAATCGCCGAAGAAGTCGTTGCCCCAGATGCGGGTCATGATCGTCGCACGGGGAAGAACATGCTCCGGATGGCGCAGGAACAGGGTCAGCAGATCGAACTCGCGTGCGGTGAGATGGACATCTCGCTCGCCACGGCGGGCAATGCGGCCGCTGAGATCGAGCGTCAAATCGGCATAGGTGAGGATTTCCCGACTGGAGGATGTTTCGGCAGACGCCGCGGCCCGGCGCAGGAGGGCCTCGATGCGGGCCAGAAGCTCGTCGAAATCAAAGGGCTTAATGAGATAATCGTCGGCACCGGCGCGCAAACCGGTGACGCGATCCGCGACGGCATCGCGCGCGGTGAGCATGAGGATGGGGATGGCCGGCAACTGTTCGGCCGTTTCCGCCGCTCGCAAGCGCCGCGCAATCTCGAGGCCATCGACACCGGGCACCATCACATCCAACACCAGCAGATCGGGCGGGCTGTCGCGCAATTTGCGCAGGGCACCCGGCCCATCAGGTACGACTTCGACCTCGTACCCCTCGAAGTGGAGTCCACGGCGGACAAACCCGGAGATGCTCGGCTCGTCCTCGACGAGCAGGATTCGCACGCTCTTCCGGGTTGTCCCTCGCGATTCGGCCACGTGGCGCTCCGTGATTGGCTCACGATGGTACTCCACGGGCGGAGACGTGATTCGAAAGTCGAAAGTCGAACGTCGACAGCGGGACGCGGAGTCGGGACGGAGCGCTGGCAACTCTTGTGGATGACGCCGACCATGCTTCGCTCCGAGCCCACTTTCGACTTTCGACTTTCGACTCCCGACTCCGTACAAAGCGGCGGAGGGCAACCCCGAAGGGTCGCCCTCCGCCGCGGGGAGAGGGGTGGGTTTGGCGACCGGCGGGAGCGGGTCGCCAGGGGAAAAGCTACTCGGTGATCTCGGGACGCTCGCCCAGCGTCACCTCGACCGTTTCGATCGCGCCGTCGCGCTCGACCGTCAGGGACACCAGATCGCCCGGCTCGCGGCTGAAGAGGAGATCGAGCAGCGAGGTCTGCTGGCTGACTTCCTCGCCGTCAAGGGCGGTGATGACATCACCCGGCTCAAGACCCGCCTCGGCCGACGGCCCGTCCTCGACTACTTCGACCACGGTTTGGCCGGAGGAACTGGCCTCGCCCTGGATACCAAGGTACGGCCAGACGATTTCACCGTTGGCAAGGAGATCGGCCGCGGCGGCACAGACGGTGTTGCCCTCGACCGCGAAGGCCATGTCGGCCGACCCGGAGTCGGCGCCAAGCATCCCGGAACCGATACCCGCGGTGTTGATGCCAACGACATCGCCCTGCAGGTTGAGCAACGGGCCGCCGGAGTTGCCGTGCCAGATCTCTGCGTCGTGCTGGATCATCGTGGTCAGGCCGCCTTCGGCCGGGAAGGCCCGGTCGGTGGCGTTGACGGTGCCTTCGCTGACGGTGTTCGGGAAGGCGCCGAGCGCGTTGCCGATGGCGATCACCTGATCGCCGGCTCGCAGTGTCGTTGAGTCGCCGAACGTCGCGATGGCCGGTACCGATTCGCCCGCGGGGAGATCGAGCTTGATGATGGCGACATCGAGCATCGGCTCGCTGCCGACGACAGTCGCCGGGACTTCGGTGCCATCGTGTAGCGCCACGGTCAGCTCTTCGGCGCCGGCAACGACGTGCGCGTTGGTGATGACGTGGCCTTCTTCATCGACGATGAACCCGGAACCGGTGCCAACGGGAACCAGCTCGTCGCTCTCGGCAGCGTCAACGCTCTCCTGGGCGCCTTCGACGCCGTCGCTCTCCGGGGCTTCCTCAATACCGGGAAGACCTTCCTCGCCTTCGATTCCTTCGATACCTGGCAGTTCACCGATGCCGGGGATCTCGGGGAATTCGGGGAAGCCCTCGATCCCGGTAAAGCCGCGCGGGTCGCCTTGTCCAATCGGTTGCAGGTTGACGATGGTCACGACCGCGGGATTCGTCTCCTCCGCGATGTCGGCCACGGACATCACGGTTGCGGCCGGCGCTGACGGGGCGCCGAACGCCGTGCAGGCCCCGCCGTCGATCACCGACTGCGCGGCGACGTTGGCGGGAAGGATGCCCCCAGGCAGGATGCCAAACCCGACCGCGCCCGCCGCGCCGAGGATCAACCCCGGTGTCAGCGCTCCGGTCAAGGCCACCTTGCGTAGGCGGTTGCCCTGCTTTCCGGCCATGTCTCTGCTCCCTTGCTCTCCCTGAGGGCGCGTGGCACCCATCGGCTGGTAAAGAAGTGACCGGACCGGGGGCGGTATGGCCCGCCCAGCACCGCCCCCGGACCCGATCGTGAAATCGAGTATGCCGAGCAGCGCTGAACACCCCCTGAACCGAAACTGAGGGTTTGCTGAACGGAGACGGCGAGACGGCCAGACGGCCAGTCGGCCAGTCGGCGAGACGACGAGTGACCGATTGCTCCTTGCCCGCCGTAACTTCGTCGATCGAGCGTGATGCTCGCTCACACTCTACTTGCCGTCTGACCATCTGGCCGTCTTACGACAGCGCTGCCTGGACAGCGTCCGGGACGGCCGAGGGGCGGTCGACGACGCGGACGCCGGCGGCTTCAAGGGCGGCGATCTTCTCCGCCGCGGTACCAGAGCCGCCGGAGATGATGGCGCCGGCGTGACCCATGCGCTTGCCCGGCGGGGCGGTCTGGCCGGCGATGAAGCCGACGACTGGTTTGGTGACGTGCTCCTGGATGAAGAGCGCGGCCTGTTCCTCGTCGGCGCCGCCGATCTCGCCGATCATGACTATGGCCTCGGTTGCGGGATCGGCCTCGAACAGGCCCAGCACGTCGATGAAGGAGGTGCCGATGACCGGGTCGCCACCTATGCCGACGGCGCTGCTCTGCCCGATCCCGACCCGCGACAGGGCGTCGACGACCTCGTAGGTCAAGGTGCCGGAGCGAGAGACAACGCCGACCGGCCCCGGCGTGTGGATGAATCCGGGCATGATGCCGACCTTGGCTTGACCGGGGGTGATCAGCCCGGGGCAGTTCGGGCCGAGCAGGCGCAAACCGGCGTTTCGCACATGGGCGTAGACCGGGACCATGTCGGAAACGGGAATACCTTCGGTAATGCAGACCGCCAGTGGCACGCCGTTGTCGACCGCTTCGTAAATGGCGTCTGGAGCGAATCGGGCCGGCACGAAGATAATGGCGACGTTGGGCGCGGTCTCAGCGACGGCATCGGCGACGGTGTCGAAGACCGGCGCCCCCGCCACGCGCTTGCCCTTGCTGCCGGGGGTGACGCCTGAAACGACGTTCGTGCCGTATTCGACCATCTGCTCCGTGTGGAACGAGCCCTCGCGGCCGGTGATGCCTTGCACCAAAACACGGCTGTCGTCATCGACCAGGATGCTCAACGACCTGATCCCCCTCTGTTCACCGGAGGCGCTTACGTGGCGTGCGCCGCGCGAACGGCCTCCGCGGCCGCGTCATCCATGCTTTCGGTCGCGGTCAGCCCCGCCTCTGCCAGCAGACGCTGACCTTCTTCGGCATTCGTCCCCGAGAGGCGGACCACGATGGGAACCGTGACCTCGACCCGCCGCCGCGCCTCGACGATGCCCTGGGCCACCACGTCGCCGCGGGTGATGCCGCCGAAGATGTTGATCAGGATGGCCCGCACGTTCGGGTCCGCGGTGACGAGCCCAAATGCCTTGGCCACCTGGTCTGCACTGGCACCGCCGCCGACGTCGAGGAAGTTGGCCGGTTCGCCGCCGTGGAGTTTGACCGCGTCCATGGTGGCCATCGCCAATCCGGCGCCATTGACGATGCAGCCGATGTCGCCATCGAGTTTGACGAAGGAGATGCCGGACTGGCGAGCATCGAGCTCGGTGGGATCTTCTGCCTCGAGATCGCGCAGGGACTCGAATTCCGGGTGCCGGAACAGCGCGTTGTCGTCGATGCTCATCTTGGCATCGAGCGCGAGCCACTCCCCGCTCCCGGTCAGCACCAGCGGATTGATCTCGGCGAGGGTGGCATCCTCCGACAGGTAGGCGTCATAGAGTTGACGCGCGATCGTCGCGAACCCGGCTACCTTGTCCGCGGGGATGCCGAGCCCGAAGGCAATCTGCCGCGCCTGCCAGGCGTGAAGTTCGAGAAAGGGATCGACCAGGGCGCGCTCGATGCGTTCCGGCCGCTCGCGAGCGACTTCCTCGATGTCGACCCCGCCTTCGGCGCTGGCCATGATCACGCTCTGGCGGCGGGTGCGATCGAGGGTGACCCCCAGGTAGAACTCCTGGGCGATGTTGGCGGCGGGCGCTACCAGCACCTTACGTACGACGTGGCCGCGGATGTCAAGACCCAGTATGGCTGCCGCCGCTTTGCGCGCCTCTTCCGGTGTCCTGGCTAATTTGACCCCGCCGGCCTTGCCGCGTCCCCCGGTGTGGACCTGCGCCTTCACCACCACCGGGCCGCCCATACCACGCGCGATCGCCTCGGCGTCTTCCGGCGTGAAGGCCACGTCCCCGCCATTGGTGCGGATGCCGTGTTTCGCGAATAGGTCCGCCGCCTGGTGCTCGTGCAGATTCAAATTCCCGTCCCCATTCCGTCGGCCCGTCCCCGGCCGCGGCCCGCTGGCATCCTAGCATACGGCTCGGAGCTATCAGCTATCGGCTATCAGCAGCGGGCAGGGGCGTTCTTCGACGCGGAAGGGGGTGCAGTCGCAACCTCAGGCGCCCGATCTACCGGCTGATAGCTGATAGCTGATAGCTGAACGCCCGCGAAACCGCTTGACACGGGCCGAAGCGTGATATATTGAGGACTCGGACGATTCCCTGCGCGCGCGATCGTCGGGCTCTTCGGTGGGCTCTCCAACGTGTCTCGTTCCGCCGGAAACGTCTCTGGTCATTTTCTTTTTTGTACGGTGCCGCGGCAACGAAGACGCGGCGGAGGGTTCAGGCGGAATGAGCGATCGGACGCTCACCTGCCGCGATTGCGGTCAGGCGTTTACATTCACGGCCGGCGAGCAGGCGTTTTATGCGGAGCGGGGGTTCAGCGAGCCCCAGCGTTGTCCGTCGTGCCGATCGGCACGGAAGGCGCAACGCGCTTCGTCCGGGTATGACTCCGGCTACGGCGGCGGAGGCGGTGGCGGCGGGTACTCCTCCGGTGGATACGGCGGGGGAGGCTCCTATTCATCGGGTGGCGGCTACGGCGGAGGCTCGTACTCCTCCGGCGGTGGCGGCTACTCCTCTGGCCCGCGCCAGATGTACCCGGCGGTGTGCTCCGAATGCGGGCGGGACACCGAGGTTCCCTTCCAGCCCCGCACGGACAAGCCGGTGTACTGCCGGGAGTGCTTCCAGTTGCGGCGGTCGGCTGCGCCTCCCCGCAACTACAACTACTAGGGCACGAAGCAGCCCACAAAAGGGGCGGCCGCGAGGCCGCCCCTTTTTCGTGGTTCCAGTTTGCGCCACGCTCGCGATGCGTCAGGCCGGTGAAGAAGGCGTCTCGGCACCTGTGACACCTTCGGGCTAGGGACTCGAGAGGCCTGGTTCCTCGGAATGACAGGCTTTGCTCGGGCACAATTCCTCGGTCCACGCATCGGTGAACGTGTACGCGTCATGTGATCGGGGCGCGATATCCCGGTCCGGGGAGCCATCGCCCCGGTGTCGATCCCGTGTGCGCTCCAGCGTCGAGCACGCGCACTCCGTTGACCCACACATCACGCACGCCGCTCGAGAGTTGGTGCGGCTGCTCGAATGTCGCGTTGTCGTTGATGGATTCCGGGTCGAAGAGCACCACGTCGGCCTTCATGCCCTCGCGTAGCAGACCCCGATCGCGGAGAAAGAGGCGGTCGGCGACGGCGGACGACATCTTGCGGACAGCGTCTTCGAGGGGCAGCACTCCCACGTCGCGAACGTAGCGTCCCAGGACACGCGGATAGGTGCCGAACGCGCGAGGGTGGAGGAGTCCCCGGTTGCCCAACCGCTCGGGATCCACTCCTCCAGCGTCGGTCGAAAACTTCATCCAGGGTTGCCGCATCTGCTGGCAGAGATTGTCTTCGCTCATCTCGAAGTAAAGGCAGAAGACATTTTGCGCTTCCGCCTCGAGCAGATCGAGCGCGGTGTCGACCCAGACCTGTCCCCGCTCAGCCGCCACCTCCGCCAGACTTCGCCCCAGAAATCGCTGGTGCTCCGGCCGCTGAAGTCCGGCCAGCACGACGCCGTCCGGACCCGCGCTCGCGCCGAGATTTTCCCAATCGGCAGTCGGCGTGAGCATCTCCCGGCGAATGCGCGATCGGGTTTCGGGATCGCGCAGGTTATCCCATAGCTTGCCGTCGGCTTCTGCCCAGGGTGGCAGGCAGGAGGCCAGACCGGTGCCCGCAGCCTCGTAGGGGTACATGTCGGCGGTGATGTCGATACCGTCGGCTCGGGCGGCGTCGATGCGGCGGATGACCTCCGCCATCTTCGGCCAGTTCGGGCGCCCGGCCGCCTTGAGGTGGTAAATCTCGGTGGCCACGCCAGTGAGGCGCGCGATCTCGATCGCTTCATCGAGCCCTTCCAGCAGGCGGGATTCCTCAGAGCGCAAGTGCGTGATGTGGATGCCGCGGTATGACGCCACCACGTCGCAGAGCGCGACGAGTTCCTCGGTCCCGGCGTAGCAACCGGGTGGGTAGATCAGCGCGGTGGCGATGCCAAAAGCACCGTCGACCATGGCATCGGCCAGCATGGCGGTCATTGCGGCACGTTCGGCTGCGTTGGGGTCTCCCACGGCCAGGCCTTTGCCCCACTCGCGGACGGTGCCCCCGCCAACGAACGAGCCGATGTTGACCGAGACGCCCTCGCCCTCCAGCCAGCGGAGCCAATCGCCGAAACGGGCCCAGGTTTTCGCCAGAGCGAGCCAGGTGTCCCGTTCGCCGGGGATGTGCGACCAATCATCCCGAAACGGGTCCTCGATGTGACCCCCAAACGGAGCCGGCGTCCAGGCCTCGCCCATGATCTCGGTGGTCACGCCCTGGGTGATCTTGGAGAGGGAGCGGCGGTCGGTCAGAAAGGGCACGATTGAGTGAGACTGGATGTCGATGAAGCCGGGGCAGGCGACCAGACCGGTCGCATCAATCCTCTCTATGTGGCCTGAAATGGCAGCGCGCCCCGCGGGGGCAATCGCTTCGATGGTGTCGCCGCACAGCACGAGATCGCCGTAGAACCAGGGGTTCCCCGAACCGTCGACGATCTTTGCCCCGGTGATAACCACGCGGTCGCCTGCATCCATCGCCGTGTGCCACTTTCCACCACGTCTCGCGCCATCGGACTGGCCTGGCTGCAAATCCGCGCTGAAGGATGCATAATGCGCGAGGTTTCGTAAATCGGCTTCCCGCATGGCGTCTCGGGGTGGAGGAAACAGCCATGGATGGCCGGTCGTTCGATCGACTTGCCCGACTGTTCGGTGCGACAGGATCGCGCCGCGATGCGCTACGCGCGGTGATTGCGGGCGCGGTGCTAGGGGGCATACCCGTCGCCTCGGAGGCCAGAAAGCGCAGGAGGGGGAAGGCATCGCGGCGCAAGCGAAGGGCGGGCCTCAGCGCGCAGGCCGTCCCCGCGAGCTGTTGCAGCCGCGGCAATTGCACCCCCGGACCCGGAAAGAACCTCGGCAAGTGCTGCTACGAGGGCGGCGACCTCAGCGGGAAGAACTTCAAGGGCGCCAATCTCGGTGGCGCCAACTTCAGCGGCGCCACCCTGACCAATGCCAACTTCTCCGGCGCCAACCTGGGGAACGCCTGCTTCGCCGATGCCGATTTGACCGATGCAATGATCAACCGCTCGACGAACTGGACTGGCGCCATCTTCTGCCGAACCACGATGCCTGACGGCTCGGTCGACGACTCCGGCTGCGACGACGGCACGTTGTGCTGTCCAACCTGCGAGGGTGACTGTCCGGTTGATCCCGCCACCGGCGAGCCGGGATTCTGCTGCCCCGGCGGGATTTGCAGTTGCGATGGAGAGTGCTGCTCGGACTGCTTCGTGAACTTCAACTTCCGAGATGCGGCGGGCAACCCGATCCCGGATTCGGAGTTCTGTTGCGAGCGGGTGTGCGCGGGCGACGAGGCGATGTGCTGCGACGGCGACGACTGCGCGCCGAACTGCCCGCCGCCGCCGATCGGCGGCCGCTATCGACGCTGATAGAGAAGGCGGCGTCGTATTCACCTACCGAAGAGCAAATACGGGATTGCGCCTCGTCAAGCGCCAGCGTCGCTGGCGCTTGACGAGGCGTTACGCTGAGTTCGTTGCAACCATACGCATCAATGCCTCGCGGACGGCAACGTTCACATCGGTTGGAGCGAATCTGAGCAACCCGTTGACCGCGTCCCTGACTTCGGTGTACTTGCGATCGTAGACCGAAGGGCGTGCGATCCCGGTTTCGGCTCGTAGCAGATCGACAGCCATGACAACCCGCGCGGCCCACTCGAGGTCGCCCGTCTTGCTGATTGCCTCGGCCAGAGCGTCTAGGGCATCGGCCGCACTGCTCGTGTCGCCGGTTTCCCAGCGAAGCCGAACCGCATCGATAAGGAGATTTACCGCCGAAGCCGTCTCTCCCCGATCCAACGCCAAACGGCCTTGCTGGCCCCGTACGAACCCATGTCCCCGTGGGTCGTTCAACTCGTCGAAGATCGCCAGTGCTTCGTCGTAAAGCGCTTCGGCCTCATCGAATGCGCCGGTCAAGTGCCGTGCCTCGCCCAGATTCGCGAGGTCGGTGGCGATCATCGGTGAGTTTCCCAACCGCCGCCAACGGTCGAGGCTTTCGCCAAAATGTGCTGAGGCGCTCTCGAATCGTCCGGCAGCGATATCAAAAATTCCGAGCCACTGGTGCGCGGTGGCTTGACCGGTGGCATCCCGACTTCGGGTGAAGAGATCCAGACTCTGGTCCAAGAGCGGCTTGGCGTTGTCGCCATCCCCCCTGAGGTGACTGACCACCCCCAGGTCGATGAGGGTAGCCGCAACGCCAGCATCGTCACCGATCACACGCCAGACATCCAGGGCTTCCTGATAGAGCGCACGGGCGTGATCCAGCTTGCCTCGATGCTGGGCGATGACACCGAGGCCCGAGAGTGACCGGGCGACGCCTAGCGGGTCACCCGCACAACGATGAAGTTCAAGGGCCTGTTCGAAGTGCTCGCCAGCGCGGTCCAGCTCCCACCGCGCCTCGGCCAGCATCGCCGCGCCGGTCAAAGCTTTTGCCCGATCGGCCGGCGACGCGCCAGCCGAATCGGCTACCGTGTCTTCGAGCAATCGACTGCCTTCGGAGAAATGACCGCGCAGCAGCCAAAAATGCTGCAACGCCCCGACGATTCGGATGCGTTTGCCGAAGCCATCGGCACCCAATTCTGCGAAGTAGTCGATTGCCCGAAGGAGATTTGCATGATCCTCCTCGAGCCCATCCAGGATTTCCTCGAGCCTGGCGTGTGCGTCCCAGTCAATTGCTTCGGCGAGGGCTAGAAACGTATCGGCATGCGCGCGGCGAACCGCTTGCTCCTCCGACCGTGCTTGCAAGCGCTCGTGCGCGAACTCGCGGATCGTCTCCAGCATGGTAAATCGGGGAGTACCATCCCAAGCGTCTTCTTGTCGAATCAGGCTCTTCTGGGTCAGCGAATCGAGTCCATCGAGCACATCCACAACTGGATCGCCCACGTCCGCACAAACGGACTCCGCCGCCGCCAGAGTGCAACCGCCGGCGAACACGGTGAGGCGGGCAAACAGCGCCTGATCGTCGGCGTTGAGCAGGTCGTGGCTCCACTCGATGGCGGCGCGCAAGGTCTGCTGGCGGGCTGGGAGGTCGCGGTTACCTCCTGTGAGGAGCTTCAGGCTGTTTTCCAGGCGGGCGAGGAGTTGGGTCGGAGGGAGCACGCGCACTCGTGCCGCCGCCAGCTCGATGGCCAACGGGAGACCGTCGAGCCGGAGGCAGATCGCGGCTACGTCCGCCGCGTTGGTCTCGGAAAGGGCAAAATCCGCCTTGACGCCCTGGGCCCGTTCGACAAAGAGCTGGATCGCTGAGTATTGGAGAAGGTCGGCCGGAGGGAGGTGTTGGGCCTGGCGTGCTGTCGGGAGGGACAGCGGAGACACCGCGAACTCGCGCTCGCCGGCGATGCGGAGCGGTTCGCGGCTGGTGACCAGGATTTTCAGTTTCGGGCAGGCTGTCAGGAGTGCCGCGACCTGCGGCGCAGCGGTGGTGAGTTGCTCGAAATTGTCCAGCAGTAGGAGCGCTTGCCGGGGTTGGAGGTAATCCTGAAGCGTCTTCAGCAATGGTTCGTCGGGGTTCTCTCGAACGCCTAGCGGTTGGGCGATTGCCGGGATGACGAGGTCCGGATCCGTGATCGCGGCGAGAGGAACGAACCAGACGCCGTCTGGGAACGTGTCCACCAACTCCGCGCCAATCTGGATGCTAAGGCGTGTCTTGCCCGTCCCTCCCGGTCCCGTCAGCGTCAGCAGACGGACGCCAACTTGCTGCAAGAGATCACGCGCCGCGGCCAGCTCGGATTCGCGGCCGAGAAGGACCGTCGGCTGCGCGGGGAGATTGTGGAGGTGCCGATCGAGGCTCTTGAGCGGGGGGAACTCAACTGCCAGCCCGGGCCCACGAAGCTGATAGATGTGCTCGGCCTGAAGCAGGTCGCGCAGGCGATGGGCGCCGAGGTCGAGAGCGCCGAACTCGGCCCCGAGCGCTGGGCCTGCGGCCGCAAGCGCCGCCTCGGTGAGCAGGACCTGATCGCCGTACCCCGTGGCCAGGACCCGAGCGAGCCGATTCAATGCGGGCGCCAGGTAGTCGCCGTCGCGGGGTGTCGCTTCCCCGACGTGGATGGCCATGCGCACCCGGATCGGTCCGAGGTTTCCCCAGTCGGCTTGGTGAAGCGCGCGCTGGCCGTCGATGGCGGCGGCCATGGCGTCCGGGACCGTCGGGAACGCCGCCTGCACCGCATCGCCCACCGTCTTGAAGAGGACGCCCTGATGGGCGGAGATGGCGGACCGTAAGAGAGCGAAGTGGCGCTCGACGGCGTCCCACATCGCCTGCTGGTGGGCTTCCCAGCGACGCGTCGACCCTTCGATATCGGTGAAGAGGAAGGCGACCGTCCCGGTTGGGTAGGCGGTCATGGCACACTCCGGTCACGAATGATCCCGCCGAGGGTAGCGAAGCGGCCGTGCGCCGCGCAAGACGAGTAATCAGTGAGGGCGAACCGTGTCGAGAAGCGATGCCCAGAATGCCACCGGAGAGCAGACCAGGTTTCAGCCAGAAGACATCCTGCGCCAGGCGCAGATACAACACCTCGCCGTGGCTCCCGACGGCGCCGCGGTGGTCTACAGCCGGCGTGTCATCGAGGATGGGAAGTACCGAACCAATCTCTGGCTCGTGCCGTGGTCGGGAGGCGAGCCGCGGCAATTGACACGGGAGATGGCGAACGACACGCAGCCCGTCTACTCGCCGGATGGGCGGTCGATCGCGTTCATCTCGGATCGAGGCGGGCGCGAGCAGCCGTGGATTTTGCCACTGGATGGCGGCGAGCCCCGGTTGGCGGCGGACATCGCGGGGAAGGCGAAGTCGGTGCGCTGGTCGCCTGATGGTACCCGGCTTCTCATCGTGGCGCCGAGTGGTGTCGAACGGCTGAGTGTTGGCGACCCGGAGGATCCGACCGCGCGCGTCATCGACGACTTGGCCTGGAGGCTCGACGCGTTTGGATTGCGCAACCAATACGCCAGCGCCTGGGTCGTCTCGCTCGATGGCGCTGAATCCGACGCGGGTAACGCCCGCGGAGTGGGAGGTGCTCGACGCCCGCTGGATGCCCGACGGGCGGCACATCGCGGTCGTCGCCGACGCGGAGCCAGAGGCCGGCATGCGCCGACTCAGCGAGCGTGCGGCGGCATGGCGGCTCGAGGTGGATGCGCCGATGGCGCCCGAGATGCTTGCCGAACTGCCGGGAGGCATCGAAGCGGTGCGGCCGTCTCCGGATGGGACTCGCCTTGCCGTCATCGGCAAGGATTTCCCGCGGCAACCCTCCTGGGCCGACAATCATCTCTACGTTCGCGCTGACGGGGAAACACGGCGGCTCGGTGGCGATCTGGACCGCCCAATCGGCAATGTGACCACCGGCGATCTCCTCGTCCGCAGGTCAGGAGTCTCGTACGAATGGCTCGACGATGGGGCGATCGTGGCCCAGGTGGGCGACGAGGGGCGGACCGTTCCATATCGCTTCGACGTGGCGACCGGTGACGGCGAGCCCGCTAGCTTTCAGGCGAGATCGTTTCCAATTCCCTGGCAGTCGGCGGCGATCGTCTGGCGATGGTTGCCACTGTCCGCGGGCGGCCGACCGAGGTCTATGCCGTGGAAGACGGCGGGATTCGTCAGCTCACGCACCACGGCTCGGATTGGATGCGAGCCGTTCCGTCGCGACCCGGTCCGCCACCGACTTGCCCACCCGGATGGCCACGAGTTCGACACCTGGCTGATCGAGGGACGAGACACGCCGAAACCGGGACCGGTCGTCATCCAGATCCACGGTGGCCCGCACGCGGCGCACGGACCGACACCGTGGATCGAGATGCTGGCGCTGGCCGACGCGGGGTTTCACGTGCTGTATCCCAATCCGCGCGGGTCCAGCGGGTACGGCGAGGCGTTCGCCAGGGCGATCCATGGGCGTTGGGGCGAGGTGGACGGCAGCGACCATCTGCGTCTGGTCGATTGGGCGGTCGACAACCGGGCTTGCCGATCCGGAGCGCATCGGGGTGATGGGGCTTTCCGGCGGTGGGTACATGACCACCTGGTTGCTGGGGCACCACCCGGGGCGGTTCCGGGCAGGGGTCAGCGAGAACCCGGTCAGCAACTGGGTCTCGTGGTACGGCGGCTCGGACCTGGCCGGTTACACCGACGAGCGCTTCGTCGGCATCGGCCGAAGTTGCCGGAGGATATCGACGCGTTTCCTGGCCGCCTCGCCGTTCATGGCGATCCACAACAACACGGCGCCGCTCCTGCTGCTGCAAGCCGAAGGCGATCTGCGCTGCCCGCCGGAGCAATCGGAAATCCTCTTCGCCATCCTCCGCTCGCGCGGGGTGCGCACGCAACTGGTGCGCTACCCCGGCGAACCGCACTTCCTGGCCGGTATCGGCCGCCCCGATCGCCGCGTCGACCGGTTGCGCCGGATCGTGGAGTGGTTTCGGGAGTATTTGTGACGGGCTATGAGCTATGGGCTATGAGCTACGGGCTATGAGCTAAGAGTTCTTGGTATCTGGCTCCTGGAGTCTGGCGTACGCGCGTTCTCGCCGACTTGTCACCTTCGACCGATAGCCCATAGCCCATAGCTCATAGCCCGTAGCCCGTTACTCGTCGTCCGCCGCGGCGCGCGACGCCTCGCGGATCGATTCGACGACGCCGGCGTCGGCGAGGGTGGTGGTGTCGCCGAGCTGGCGGCCGACGGCGATGTCGCGCAGGAGGCGGCGCATGATCTTGCCGGAGCGGGTCTTGGGCAGGTCGGGCGTGAACATGAGCTGGCGCGGGCGGGCGATGGGACCGATCTTGTGGGCGACGTGCTGGCGCAGCTCCTCGCCCAGCGCGGGGCTCGGCTCGATCGCCCGATTTGAGGATGACGAAGCAGCAGATGGCCTCGCCGGTGATGTCGTCCGCGCGCCCGACGACGGCCGCCTCGGCGACGCGCTTGTCGTCGACCAGGGCGCTCTCGATCTCGGTGGTGGAGAGGCGGTGGCCGGCGACGTTCATCACGTCATCGACGCGGCCCATCAGCCAGTAGTCGCCGTCCTCGTCGCGGCGCGCGCCGTCGCCCGGAAAGTACATGCCGGGGAATCGGCTCCAGTAGGTCGCCTTGTAGCGCTCCGGGTCGCCGTAGATGCCGCGCAGCATCGACGGCCAGGGCTGGGTGAGCACCAGATACCCGCCTTCGCCGAGGGGGACCGATTCGCCACGGTCGTCGACGACGTCGGCGAAGATGCCCGGCAGCGGTTTGGTGGCCGAGCCGGGTTTGGTGGTGGTGATGCCGGGCAGGGGCGAGATCATGATGCCGCCGGTCTCGGTCTGCCACCAGGTGTCGACGATCGGGCAGCGTCCGCCGCCGATGTGCTCGTGGTACCAGATCCAGGCCTCGGGATTGATCGGCTCGCCGACGGTGCCCAGCAGGCGCAGCGACGAGAGATCGTGCTTCTCCGCGTGTTGCGGGCCCCACTTCATGTGGGCGCGGATGGCCGTCGGCGCGGTGTAGAGAATGGTGACGCCGTAGCGCTCGATGATGTCCCACCAGCGGCTCGGGTCGGGCCAGTCGGGCGTGCCCTCGTACATGACCCCGGTGGTGTGGTTGGTCAACGGGCCGTAGACGATGTAGGAGTGGCCGGTCACCCAGCCGATGTCGGCGGCACACCAGTAGACATCGCCGTCCTTGATGTCGAAGACGTTGCGGTGAGTGCTGGCCACGCCGGTCAGGTAGCCGCCGGTGGTGTGCAGGATGCCCTTCGGTTTGGCGGTGGTGCCGGAGGTGTAGAGGAGGTAGAGCATGTCCTCGCTCTCCATCCGCTCCGGTTCGCACCAGTCCGCTTGCCGGGGCACGACGTCGTGCCACCAGACGTCGCGGCCCTCCTGCATGGTGACGTCCTGATCCGTGCGCCGCACGACGAGGACGTGCTCGATGCTCGGCGTTTTTTCGACTGCCTCGTCGACGTTGACCTTCAGTCCGCTGGGCTTGCCGCGCCGGTAGCCGCCGTCGGCGGTGATGACCAGCTTGGCCTGCGAGTCGTTGATGCGGTCGGCGAGTGCCTCGGCGGAGAATCCGCCGAAGACGACGGTGTGCGGGGCGCCGATGCGCGCGCAGGCGAGCATTGCGACGGGCAGCTCGGGGATCATCGGCATGTAGATGGCGACGCGGTCGCCGCGGCGCACGCCTAGCTCCTTGAGGGCGTTGGCCGCCTTGTTCACCTCCGTGTACAGGTCGTCGTAGGTGATTACCTTGCGGTCGCCCGGTTCGCCTTCCCAGTAGTAGGCGACCTTGTCGCCGCCGCCGGCATTGACGTGGCGATCGAGGCAGTTGACCGAGACGTTGAGTTGCCCGCCCACGAACCATCTGGCGAAGGGCGGCTCCCACTCCAGGATGGTGTCCCACCGGCGGTACCAGTCGAGGCGGGAGGCTTCGCCGGCCCAGTAGGCCTCGGGGTCGGCGGCGGCTGCGGCGTAGATGGCGGGGTCGTTGACATTGGCCTGCGCGGCGAACTCGGGCGGAGGAGGGAACTCGCGGGCCTCCTGAAACAGTGTTTCGATGGCTGCCGCGTGCGTCCCCGCTGCCGCGCCACGATTCCCGGCCTGCTCGCTCATTTCGCTCCCTCGCGCGTTGGCCAGCGGCTGCGTTTCGCCATGAGTCGGCCGCTGGGTTTCTGGCTTATGGCCCTGGTGGCACGAGTATAGCCGTGGCGTATGCGAGGGAAACGGGATGAAGCCGCGAACGTTTCAGTTGATCGGGCCGCCGTCGATTAGCGGGTCTGCACAGCCCGCTCGACTGCCGAGGCATGGGCGGCTTCCTCGATCCTGTCCGCGAGCGGTTGGAGGTCGACCGAGTCGTGCCGCCGTTCGAGGGCTCGGCTCACAAGCCAGTCGGCAAGAACCGGGTTCTTGGGCAGCAGTGATCCGTGCAGGTAGCAGCCAACGGCGTTGCGGTAGATGGCGCCTTCGGTGCCGTCGCGGCCGTTGTTGCCGCGGCCAATGCGCACCCGGCCCATCGGCGTCGCGCCGGGACCCAGGGTCGTTAGCCCGCTGTGGTTCTCGAAGCCGACCAGTTCGCCCCACTGGCTCTCGACGACGACGTTGCCGATGA
This sequence comes from uncultured Chloroflexia bacterium, assembly GCA_963762985.1. GTDB lineage: Bacteria > Chloroflexota > Chloroflexia > Thermomicrobiales > UBA6265 > JACCXM01. The sequence goes on along the minus strand of CAVXMK010000008.1, from coordinate 329,859 downwards.
ACCGCTCTGGCCCGGCCACGCTGACCGCGTCGAACAACCCGATTCCGGGCTGAGGTTCGGCCTTGAATGGCCGGAACTCGTGACCGAGGAGCTGGTAGCCGCCGCAGACGGCGAGCAACGCCGCGCCGTCGTCGACCGCGGCCCGCAGCGCCTCCCCTTTGGCGCCCGCCATGTCGTGGGCGACGGTGTCCTGCTCCTGGTCCTGGCCGCCTCCCCAGAAGAAGAGATCGACGTCGGGAGGGATCGGTTGGCCGATCCCGATCTCGCGCACCTCCACCGGGATGCCTCGCCACTCCGCGCGCCGTCGCAGCGTGATGACGTTGCCCCGATCGCCGTAGATGTTCATGGTGGCGGCGTAAAGCCAGCCGATGATCAGCTTCACGCGGCACCCTCCATCATTGCTCCCAGAAGTGCGGAACGGCCCCACGGTCGGCAAGCGTCTGACGCAGCCCAAGGAGTGCCGTGTACGTCAGCAAGAGGTAGCCCTGCGCACCGTCGGGGATAGCATCGACGAAGCGCGTCCAGCCCGGTTGCCAGGTCTGACGGAAGTGGGGTGATTCGTTCTGGCGAGATTCCGGCGTACTTCAGCCGGTTCGCCATGTCGGCGCCGCGGATACCTGTGGTGTAGAGCGGCGACGTGCCCCGCGTCAGCATCTCGAAATCGACGTCCCAGAGCCAGGAGACGTCCCGCCCGTCGGCGGCGAGGTCGTTGATGGCGATCAGCGTGGGGACGGTGAGGCCATCTCGGCCGCCTGTCAGCATGCGCAATGTCTCGTTGAACCCGACGGGGTTTTTCACCAGCGCGAGGGTCAGGTGGCGGCCACGATAGGTGAGCCGCTCGATGCGGCCAAACGCCGACCGATAGGCGAGAAGAGCGTCGGCAATCGCCGTGTCGGGCACACCCAGAGCTGACGCGACTGCCGACGCGGCGACGGCGTTGTAGGCGTTGAAGAGACCGGGGATCGTCATGCGGAGTGAGAGCGCATCGGCGCCCGTTGTCGCGTGCGAAATCGCTACGCCCAGCCCCTCGAGCCCGTCCAGCGCGATGCCGGTTCCCGCGACATCCAGGGGAGGGCGAGACGCGCCACACTCTGGGCAGCGCCAGGCGCCGAGGTGGGCGCTGTAGAGCCGGTCGTAGACCAGGGCCGCGCCGCAGCGGCGGCAGGTTTTGGCGTCGGCGGCGTGCGGAATCTCCGGCAACAGGAAATCCGGGTTGGGGTCGTCCAATCCAAACCCGATCCGTGACGCGCGGAGCCCTTCGGTGATGGACGCCAGCGTTGGGTCATCGAGGTTGACAACGACTGTTGTCCCGGCCGGAAGGTGCCGCAGCGCTGTGCTCCACGACGACGCGATGGTATCGAGTTCGCCGTAGCGGTCGAGCTGGTCTCGGAACAGATTGTTGAGCAGGACGAGCGAGGGTTGCAACCGGCGCAGGATGTCTGGCAACGCTGCTTCGTCACTTTCGATGACGGCGATATCGGCGCGCGGCCGGCCGGAGAGATCGGCCTGACTGGCCAGCGCGCTGGCCACCCCGCGCACGAGATTGGATCCGGAGCGGTTGTGGGCAACGCGATACCCATGGTGCTGAAGAATATCCGCCAGCATGCGGGAGATCGTTGTTTTGCCGTTGGTCCCGGCGACGACTACCGTTCCCGCCGGCAGTCGGCTGGCGATCTTGGTCAGCAAGTTGGGGTCGATGCGCTCGGCGACCAGTCCGGGCGCTGCCGTGCCGCCTCCCCGGCCAAGACGCCGGATGGCGACCCCGGTGAACTTGGCGGCCGCGAGCGCCGCCACGAGCCGGGCATCCTGGGTGCGCGGCGGGCTAGGCGCCATCGGTGAGCACGACAGTGACTACTTCGAGGCGCTCGAACGCGACGAGGGGAATAACGGGTACAGTCTGGGTGTCGCCTTTGGCGGCGTTTGGTGGGGTGTCGCCGACGCGGCCGACGATCAGACCGCCGGGCACCCGCGCGGTACGCAATGCCGCGCTGTCGGTGGTCAGGACCAGTTCCCCCGGCTGGGGATCGCTGTCGCGGTCGAGATAGCGCAGCTCAAGACGGCCACCGGATTGCCAGTCGCCGAAGACCACGCCGTCGCCGCCGCCCTCCAATCGCGCGCCGACGCGTTGGCTCACGTCGATGATGAGCATGACGCGCGACGATTCCTCCCAAACCTCGGTGACCTGCCCGGTGTAGTTCGGTCCCTGGGCGACGACGGCCATGCCGACCTCGACACCGTTCTTCGAACCTTTGTCGATGGTCAAGAATTTTTGCTGATTGGTGGGGTCGGGCGCCTGGACGCGGGCCTGAAGCATCTTCCACGTGGGTCGGTCCTGTTGCAACTTGGCCTGGAGGCGCAGTTGCTCCACCTCGCGCACGGCCGCCTTGAGCTGGGCGTTCTCGGCCGCGAGCTGGTCGCGCTCGGCCTTGACCGCGGCGATCTCGCGTTCCATCTCGGCATCGCCGCGATTGCCGGCGTTTCCGACCTGCGTCACGATCGGGGCCAGTACGCCGCGCATGGCGTCTTTTACCGGATCCAGCGCCTGACGGCTGTCGAGCTGAATGAACGCCAGACTGGTCATGACGAACAGGAAGACCAGAAAGAACGTCTGGCGGTTGCTCAGCGTCGTCACTGGCGATCCTCGTGGGGCAAACTTGGGCCGGTTCCTTCCCTCGATGAAACCGGACGGTGAACGATACCACGGGGGTGCTGGCAATTGGCTGTTGGCTGTTGGCGTGTCGCTGTCGATGCGGGCTCTTGGAATGGATGATCAACGTTGACGTCGAGCGGAACGAAGTGAAGTACTTCGGTTCATCGGCTCAACACCAAGATGGTTGCGGAGGACGAGATTCTTCGGCTTCGCCTTCAGAATGACACCAAGACCGCATGACACCAAGACGGCGGGTCATGTTAGCTCTCGCGAGTCCGTCGAATTTCCGAGCCGCTCGCCAGGGCTCGCTCGTACAGGTGCAGCGCTTCGGCGACGCGCCCGGTGCCGCGGGCGACACAGGTCAGCGGGTCGTCGGCGATATAGACGGGCATCTTCAGCTCGGTCTGCAGCCGGCGGTCCAGCCCCAGCAGCAACGCGCCGCCCCCGGCCAGCGTGATGCCCTGCTCCATGATGTCGGCCACCAGTTCCGGCGGGGTCTCCTCGATGGCCGTTTTCACCACCTCGACGATGGTGTTGACCGGTTGGGCGATGGCGTCGCGCAGTTCCACCGAGGAGACCTCGACGCTCTTGGGCAGCCCGGTCAGCAGATCGCGCCCGCGCAGCGTGACGCGGATTTCTTCTTCCAGCGGGTAGGCCGAGCCGGCGGCGATCTTGGCGTTCTCGGCGGTGCGCTCGCCGATGACCAGGTTGTGGTCGCGCCGCGCGTACTGGATGATGGCGTCGTCGATCTCGTCGCCGGCCACGCGGATGGAGTGGTTGACCACGATGCCCCCCAGCGAGATCACCGCCACCTCGGTGGTGCCGCCGCCGATGTCGACGATCATGCTCCCGACCGGTTCGTTGATGGGGAGGCCGGCCCCAATCGCGGCGGCCATCGGTTCCTCGATGGTGTAGGCCTCGCGCGCCCCGGCTGACAGCGCCGCGTCCTTGGCGGCGCGTTTCTCGACCTCGGTCACCCCGCTGGGGATGCCGATGACGACGCGGGGGTGGGGGGCCATCAACCGCTGCAGATGCACCTTGCGGATGAAGTAGTGCAGCATCATCTCCACGGTGTCGAAGTCGGCGATGACCCCGTCCTTGAGGGGACGGACGGCGACGATGGACTCCGGGGTCTTGCCCACCATGGCCTTGGCCTCGACCCCGACCCCGAAAGCGCGCCGGGTGCGGGTGTCGATGGCCACTACGCTCGGCTCGGAGATGACGATGCCCTTGCCCCGCACGTAGACGAGGGTGTTGGCGGTGCCGAGGTCGATCCCGAGATCGCGACTGAACACACCGAAGAGTCTGGACAGGGGTCGGAACAACCGCGTGATCCTCTAAGCACAGACGGCACACGTCCGTCTCAGCGTGTTGGCCGCGTGCCTGGCGTCATCGCGACCCGCGCCGAAATCGACGTCAAACGTGACGGACGTCGCGGGAGACAGCCGGAGTATAGCAGGTGGCGACATCACATAAATGGTCATCCTGGCACGCATGATTCGCCGATTCGCTCCAAAGGCCATGGTGAGACCGCGCATATTTCTCGCCGCGAGATTCGATGCTGAGAACGAGATACTTCGTCCTTCGAATGGCACGGATGCTGGCGGGTAGCGCACTGTTTCGAGCGCCCATTGCGTGTTGACGTGCTGGAGGCAAGGGCGTACAGTTGCCGGTGAGGGATCGGCTCTGCCGATTCCCGCGGTGTGTGCTTCGGAGTTCCCTTGAGCGCGTTTGCGCCTGCCATCCGGAGCGCACTGGTCCCCGTGAAGGGAGATTCGTTGGACGCTGGCAGTCCTCGCTTATCGACAATCGAGCGCCCTCAGGACTAGCCGGCCCGGCGACCCCGTCCATCGCATGGACTCCGTCAGCCCCCGGTGCCCCGGGGGTTTTCAGTGGGCCGAGCCGCGGCCCCTGGGAAAGGCGGTGTTTCCATGCAGAAGCCGATTCGCTACTACATTACCAAGAGCGGCGAGGAGCCGACCGTGCGTAGCGTCCGCGTGGCGCAGGGCGAGAATGAGCCGCGCGTCGAACCCGAGGCGAGTGCGGCGCCCACCGAAGCCGTCGCGGCGAACCGAATCGCTCCGGCGCCCGCGGCGGAGGTCACGCGGCGAGTGAAGGACGCAATCCGGCGGCGGTCGAGCGGCCGCTGACCGGAGCCAACTGGGCGCCGCTCCTTTCCGAGTCACGCGTACGGAGTTCCCATGCCGGTCGGGCACACGCTCCCGCCGCGTGATGATCGAGGAAAGGATCTGGTAACCGTGGAGCCTCGCGCAGCACCGTTGCCGGTCGCCGATCACGTCATCGGTGTCTTTGCGCGCGAAGCATTGAGCCCAGCGCTGGCCGCGACTCACCGGGCCGGCTTCGGGCCGCAGACCCGGGTCATCGATAGCGCGCGCGGCGATCCCGGGCAGCAATTGGAGCGGATGGGCCTGCGCGTGCCGTGGGACGAACCACCCTCGGCCGAAGCCGTGCTGATCGTGGTTACCGCACCGGGCCGAACCGCGAACGTCGCCGATCTCTTCGCGCGCCTCGGTGCGGATTCGGTCAATTTCGCTGAACGCCGGAGTGCGGAGCGCCCGGCCGCCGAGCCGATTGTTTCACCGGCGCCCGACCTGCGCATCGGAGACGGGGCGGGCGCAGGCTCCGAAGCCTGACTTTCGAGCGGTCGCCGAGCGACACGATGGACTGCCGAGACAGGATATCAGCCGGCGCTCTGACCCGGTGACGAGTCTTCGCCGTGAATCTCCACCTCGGTCGATTCGGCCGTTTGGGACGCCAGCTCTCCCACGGCGCTGCCTCGCACCGGAATGCTTCGCGGTTTCGCGATGTCCGCCTTGGGCAGGATGATAGTCAGCACACCGTCCTTGAAATCGGCGTCCGCTCCCTCGGAATCGACCGTCGAGGGCAGCGACACTGTCCGCTCGAAGGCGCCGAACCGACGCTCCCGCAACAGCCAGCGGGTGCCCTCCGTGGTCTCTTCATGCTCCTCCTTACGGTGTCCGCGGATACGCAGCGTGTCGCCGAGTACCGTGATGTCGATGGCGGAGGACGGGACGCCCGGAACCGATGCGGTAACCACGAACTTCTCAGGCGTTTCCCTGACGTCCAGCGCCAGACTGGACGCCATCCCGGGTCCGGAAATTCCCGGATGTGGTCGGACGAAGCTCTCTTCGAGAAGATTGTTCATTGCCTCGCGCAAGCTGACGATATCTCCCCACGGATCCCAGCGGGTGGTGCTCATAGCGGGTCGCTCCCTTTTCGTTTAGCTCGTGCGTTCGGCGGTAACGTTCGCACGATCCGGAGATCGGGCGCAACGTGACGTTGCCGTAATTCTGTCCAATCGGACGACGTTGCCGCAACTCGACCGGCTTCGCGTTGACACGGCGCCAGCCTGACTCGATGCTGAGGATGACGAACGCCGCCTCGTTCGGTGCGGAGGGAACGCCCATCGTCGCTCGGGACACTGCCAACGTTCTATCCTGGAGGCACACCGTTCGCGGGTATCTCTTGCTGCCGCATCTCGTGCCCGTGATCGCGGTCGAGCTGGCGACCGCGGCGTTCGCGCTGGTCGCCTGGGGCGGCGTGCCGCCGCTGCGCCTGTTCGGGCCGCTCCTGCTGGCGGTGCTCGGCGGGCAACTGGCGATCGGCGCCACGAACGAGTTGGTCGATCTTCCCAGCGACGCAATCGCCAAGCCGGAGAAGCCGCTAGTCAGTGGCGCCGTTTCCGTTCGTGGCGCCCGCATAGTCATCGTCGTCGGAATGGTGATGATGACCGGGTTCGGTTTTGTGTTTGGCACCGTTCCATTTGCCCTACTCGCGCTGGGTACGGGGTTGGGACTGGTGTACGACCTATGGCTCAAGCGATCCCCCTGGTCCTGGCTGCCCTATCTCCTGGCCTTGCCACTGCTTCCCGTGTGGGTCTTTGCTGCCCTTGGCCGACCGGACCCTCGGCTCTTGTTGCTCTATCCGCTGGGGGCGCTGGCGACCATTGGGGTGCATTTCTCCCAAGCGCTTCCCGATGTGGCCGCGGATCGGGTTGCCGGTTTTCAAACTGCAACCAGCCAATTAGGGACCGAGCGCGCCTTTGCCGCGGCCTGGATCGCCACCCTATCCGCTCCGCTGCTGGCATGGATCGCGGCTCGTGTGACCCGTCCCGACGAGGGACTCAACGCCATCGCGCTTGCGGCGGGGTTGACCGTGCTGCTGCTGCTCCTGAACCTCGCATTGCTAGGACTCGGGCGCCGGTTGGGTATTGCCGCGTGCTTCCCGCTCGTCGCGCTCTCGACGCTGACCAACGCCCTGGCCTGGACGATCACCGTCGCCAGGTGAAGGAAGCGAGGGAGGCAGAAGGCGGCTGCACTGTTGACGAGGGGAACCAACACAGGTACAAAACCGCCACAGGTTCGGCAACGGGCATGGCGTGGTGCGCTGCCCGCGAAACAAAGCCGGCGGATCGCGCGATCCGCGTACCTGTCGGTCGTGCGATGGAGCATGACTATTCGTCTGCAAGGCAGGAGGAAAGACCGGTGTACGACGTGAAGAAGGCGTTTGCATCGCGGGCATCGCGGCGGGGAGTGTTCAAGGGCGGCGCGGCGCTGGGCTTGGGTACGATGAGTCTCGGCCCACTTGGCTCGCGGTTGGCGGCGGCGCAGGATGGGGATTCACTCGAGGTCTTTTCGTGGTGGACCTCACCTGGCGAAGCACCGGCGCTGCAGGCGCTGTACGATACCTATTCTGCCGCATACCCTGACGTGGAGATCATCAACGCCGCGGTGGCCGGCGGCGCGGGCGTCAACGCCATCGCCGTGTTGCAGACGCGGCTGCAGGGCAACCAGCCGCCCGATTCCTGGCAGACTCACATCGGCCGCGAGTTGATCGACCAGTACGTGGTGCCGGGCTACTGCGAGCCGATCACCGACCTCTACGAGGCCGAGGGGTGGGCGGACGTGATGCCTGCAGGACTGGTCGAACAGGCGACTTGGGAAGGGGAGCAGTACTCCATTCCGGTCGGCGTCCACCGCGGCAACGGGTTCTGGTACAACCGGCAGGTGATGGCCGACAACGGCATCGAAGTCGGCGACACGATGTCGATGGACGACTTCTTCGCCGCGGCGGACACGCTGCAGGCGGCCGGTATCCCGGCGTTGGCGCTGGCCATGAAAGATACGTTCCCCGGCGCCCAGACCTTCGAAAACACCTTGCTCGGCGTAGTCGGCCCGGACACGTACAACGCGCTCTTCCGTGGCGAAGCTGATTGGGGCGAGCAGGGCGTGCGGGACGCCGCCGATGCCTACGCCCGGATGCTCGACTATGTGAACGAGGATTTCTCGGCACTGACGTGGGACCAGGCCATGGCGCTCGTCATCGAGGGCGGGGCCGGGTTCAACAGCATGGGCGACTGGGCGTACGGCGAGGTCGTCGCCAAGGACGCGGTTGACAACATCGGTTGGGTCAGCCATCCCGGCACCGCCGGTTCGTTCGTCCTCGTCGTCGACAGCTTCACCCTGCCGGTCGGCGCGCCGAATGCCGAGAATGCCCGCAACTGGCTGACAATCTTGGGCACGGTCGAAGCGCAAGAGGCGTTCAACCCGCTGAAGGGGTCGATCTCGCCGCGCACCGACGTCAACCGAGACATTTTCTCCCCGTACCACCAGTGGTCGATGGACAGCTTCGCCAACGACGCCCTCGTGCCGTCGTGCGCGCACGGTCAGGCCTCGTCGCCGGCATTCAAACAGGCGTTTTACGATGCGTCGGTCGCGTTCGTCACCGACAAGGATGTCGATAGCTACATCCTGATGCTTCAGGATGCGGCGGCGATGGACGCGGAGGCGACGGCGTAGGGTCGGCTCTCACCCCGATTCCTACGATCCCTCACCCCAACCCCTCTCCCATCGCAATGGGAGAGGGGCTCGCGCCGCCGAAAACGGGCGTCATTCGGGCAAATATCCCCTGTCAGTCTGCGTGGGAGAGGGGCTGTCGCTTGCGCGGTTGGAGGGCAAGGGCGCTTTCTCCGCGTTATAGTGGCCCTATCCCAGACCGATTCGTGCTCCATCGGTCTCATTCGAGGTCGTGCGCATGGCGGTGACATCTCCAGCAATCCCCCGCGAGACGGAGGCCACGGCGCCCGTCATGCGCCGGGCGGGGTTCTCGCTGGAGCGGATACTGTCGCCGATGCTGCTCGCGCCGTCGGCGGTGGCGATTTTCATCTTTGTCTATGGGTTCATCGGCTACACGTTCTTCGTATCGCTCTCAAACTGGCGAAGCGCTGTTCCGGATCTGACGGTGCGCCAGCCGATCGGCGCGGTGTATGGCGATCTGTTTAGTCAGAATCGGTTTCAGATCGATCTGCGCAACACGGTCGTATTCACGGTACTTTTTTTGCTCATGGCGGTGCTCGGCGGATTGGGGCTGGCGATCCTGCTCGATCGCCACATCAAGGGAAGCGGTTTTTTTCGCAGCGTCTTTCTCTTTCCGTACGCGCTTTCATTCATCACCACCGGGGTGGCGTGGAGCTGGATCTTCAACCCCGAAACTGGGGTCAATCTTCTCATCAACGCCACGGGTGTCAACGACGTGCTGAGCGCGTACGGGGTTGCTCCGCTCAAACCTGGCTGGATCACCAACCCGGACGTGGTCTGGCAGCTCAACCAGCCGATCGCGGCGATCTACCCGCCGGCCGCGGAGTGGAGCCTCAAGCTCGGGGTGCCGATGGCGATGATCCCGGTTGCCATCGCCGCGGCGTGGCAGCTCTCCGGATTTGCGATGGCCATGTTCCTGGCCGGGCTGGGCACTATTTCGCACGAGGTGCGGGAGGCGGCGGCGCTCGACGGCGCTGGCGACTGGCGACTTTACAAGGATGTCATCATCCCGTTGCTGAACCCGATCACCGTCAGCATCCTGATCATCCTGGCGCATGTCTCGTTGAAAATCTTTGACCTGATCTTCGCCATGTCCGGCAAGGGACCGGGCTTCGCCACGGACGTGCCCGGCATCTTCGTCTACGAGATGATCTTCCGCGCCCAGCGCTACAACTTCGGGGCGGCGGCGGCGATCGTGATGCTGGTCATGGTTTCGCTCGTCATCGTGCCGTATCTGGCGCGCCAACTGAAGACGCTCTGACCGTGGCTACGCTCGCCGGGCCTGCGCCGCAGCCGTACGCACCGCGCAAGAAGAGCCGGGTCGGCCGGTTTGTGGTCTACGCGCTGCTCAGCGCGGCGACGCTCTTCTACCTGGCGCCCGTCTACGTGATGGTCATCAACGGGCTCAAGGATAAGTCCTACATGACCCTGTCGGGCATGTGGAACCTGCCACTCTACCTCAACGGGGGCGGATTCCCGCTGGCGTGGGACGTGCTCAGTCCGAATCTGTGGGCCAGTCTACGCATGGTGATCCCGGCGACCATTCTTTCCTCGCTGGTCGGGGCGGTCAATGGCTATCTGCTGTCCAAGTGGAAATTCCGCGGTTCCGACGTGATCTTCACGCTGATCCTGTTCGGCATGTTCATCCCCTACCAGGCGATCCTCATCCCGTTGATCCGCACCCTCGACGAGGTCGGGATCTACGGGTCCTGGAAGGGGTTGGTGATGGTCCACGTCATCTACGGGATCCCGATTACGTCGCTGATCTTTCGCAACTATTTCACCAACGTCCCGAGTGAGCTGGTGGAAGCGGCGAGGATCGACGGCGCCGGGCTCATCCAGACCTTTTTCCAGATCATGCTGCCGCTGAGTCTGCCCGCGTTCGTGGTGGTGGGTATCTTCCAGTTCACCAATATCTGGAACGACTTCCTGTTTGGGGTGACGGTGGTCTTCAACCCGGCCGATCAGCCAGTAACGGTGGCACTGAACAACCTCAACGGCACGAACTCGGTCGACTGGACGGTGGTGATGGCGGCGGCGGTCCTCTCCGCGCTGCCGACGGCGCTGGTCTACATCTTTCTCGGGCGCTTCTTCATCCGAGGTCTGCTGGCCGGGTCGATGAAGGGCTAGCAAATCATCTCCTCATGACACGGACGCACCACGCCGACATTGTCATCGTCGGGTCCGGGATGGGCGGCGGGACGCTGGCCTGGGCGTTGCGGGACAGTGGCGCCCGCGTCCTGCTGCTCGAGCGGGGCGATTTCCTCCCTGCCGAACCGCAGAACTGGAGTGCCGAGGCGGTTTTCGTCGAGAATCGATATAAGGCCGGGGAGCAGTGGCGTGATGCCAGTGGGCGGTGGTTCTCGCCGGGAGTCCACTACTTCGTCGGCGGCAACACCAAGGTCTACGGCGCGGCGCTGCCTCGCCTGCGCGAAGCCGACTTCGGCGAGATACAGCACGCGGGTGGCGTATCGCCCGCGTGGCCCGTTTCCTATGCCGAGCTGGCTCCGTACTACGCTCGTGCCGAGCGCCTCTATTGGGTTCATGGCCAGGCCGAGGCCGATCCAACCGACCCGCCGCGCTCCGGGCCGTTCCCATTCCCGCCGATGCCGGCCGACCCGTACATGGATGATGTGGCCGAGCGATTCCGCCGGCAGGGCTTGCATCCGGCGCCGCTGCCGGTTGGGCTCGACTATCGGCCTGGTGGGCGCTGCATCCGCTGCGGAACGTGTGACGCCTTCCCGTGCCGCGTGCTGGCCAAGGGGGACGCCGACGCCTGCGCGGTGCGACCCGCGCTTGAGTCACCAACGGTCGAGCTCTGGACTGACGCGCTGGTGACGAGCATCACGACCGATTCCAGCGGCGGACGTGTTACGGGCGTCGAGGTCGCGCGGAGTGGGGAGTCGCTGCGCGTCGAGGCAGACATCGTGGTCGTGGCCGCGGGGGCGGTCAACTCGGCGGCGCTGTTGCTGCGCTCGGCGAGCGGTCGGCACCCGAATGGATTGGCGAACAGCTCAGGCCTGGTAGGCCGCAACTACATGGTGCATACCAACTCGGTGCTTGTCGCCATCGATCCGCGCCGGAGGAATCCGACCATATTCCAGAAGACCATCTCGATCAATGACTTCTACCACGCCGGACGCGACCCCGAGTTCCCGTTTCCGATGGGCAACGTGCAGCCAGTTGGCAAGCTGCAAATTGCGATGATGCGGGGAGCGGCGCCGCACGTGCCCGGGTGGGCGCTGGAGGTCGCGGCCAGTCACAGCGTCGACTGGTGGGTGATGAGCGAAGATCTGCCCGATCCGGCAAACCGGGTGAGCGTCGACGCCAGTGGAGCCATCGTCATCCACTGGCGCCCGAACAACCTGGCCGCTCACGACCGTTTGATGTGGCACGCGAAATCGATGCTGCGCCGGGCCGGCTACCCGATCCTTCTCGACCAGCGGATGGGGATCGCCACGAACTCGCATCAGTGCGGCACGCTGCGCTTTGGCCACGACCCGGCCACATCGGTGCTGGACCCGCTCTGCCGCGCGCATGATCTGGACAATCTGTACGTCGTCGATGCGTCGTTCTTCCCGTCGTCCGCAGCGGTCAACCCCGCATTGACGATCGCGGCACAGGCGTTGCGGGTGGGCGATCATCTGCGCGAGCGGCTGGGCGCGACGCCGGATCGGCAAGAGAGGCGAGGAGTGGTTGAGGCATGAGCGAACTGGAAGGACGACTCTCAGGCTACCGGGAGCGAAGGGACCATTTTTTCGGGCACCATCCCCACTCGCCACTGACCGAGGAGCAGCGGTCGCGGTTCGCAGGGCTGGACTACTTCCCCGAGCAGGAAGACCTGGCCCTGACCCTGGATCTCGATGAGTCCGGGGAGACGGTCGGTGAAGAAGTCGACATTCCCACGACCGATGGCATCACGAAGCCGTTCACGCGCGCGGGCCACGTCCGCTTTGATCTTGACGGGGATCCCGTCACATTGACGGTGTTCCGAGAAGGGGACCGGGGCAGCCTGTTCATCCCGTTCCGTGATGCCTCGGCGGGAACGGAAACCTACGAGGTAGGACGATATCTGGAGCCGCAGAGCCGCCCCGATGGGACGCTCGACGTCGATTTCAACTACGCGTACAACCCATTCTGCGCGTATGGAGAGGGCTGGAGCTGTCCCATCCCTCCTGACGAGAATCGGCTGAGCGTCGTGATCCCGGCAGGTGAGCGAGCGTATCGAGATTCGGGCCAGGAATGACTACTCGAACCGTATCTGGCGCCCCAGGTTCGTCTTGGCGATCCATTCGTTGAGACTTCGCGCGGCATCTTCGGCGCGGCACTCACCACCGGAGAGAGACCGACCCAGGAGCGCCCCTGCGGCCTCGCGCGGCCACCGGTACATCGACCGGCGCACTTCGAGGTAGCGGCACGTTTCGGGATCGAACAGCAGTTCGGCCAGCACCCAGTCCATGGGGCCTCCGTCGAGGAGCCAGAGGCGGCGTCCGTCTTGCCAGGCGAACGGCCCGTGGTGATCCGTAGCGCACGAGCCGCCCAGCGGCGCAGTTCGGTGCGGACCCCACTCGTCGTTTGGTCTGGCGGTGGCGCCGGTTGGCACGTCAGGCTCCTGCCGCTACATCGACGGAGGACACATGTCCGCGCGGCACTGAGGCGGGCATGCTGCACGCGCTTCGGAAAGTTCCGGGTGGCCGGGCCATCTGGAGCTCCGCGCGGGAGAACTGAACACTTCGTCCTGTCCCGACGAGAAGAGCGTACCACCCCGTTTTCGCGAGCGGCAAGCGAGGCGGCCGGGACAACCTCAGGCAGGGGTGACAACCTCGATTGCCGCTTCCCGAGTTGTCTTACCGTTGAGGGAGATGGTGACCTCGTAGATTCCGGCAGGCCACGGCTCGGATTCGCCCCGGTCGATGTGAAAGCTGATCCAGGTCTGGCCGGTAGAGGCCGGCACGACGATCTGACTGGCGAAGGCGTCGAGCGACGTATCGTTGTATTCCCAGTCCGCTTCTATCGCCGATCCCGCGGGAAGCGCGGTGGTCAGCACGAAGGCCGAAATGCGCGGGGCCTCCGGGGCATACGTGGTGACCGTTTCTTGTGGTGCGTTCGTCTCCGGGTCGGCGGAAGACGCCCATACGATCTCACCCAGGCTTGAAACCGGTGATGCTTCGGGCGCCGGAGCCGTCGAGACAACCGGCGTGCCGGTCTCTGAGGGCGCCGAGGCGTCACCGGGTGCAGCGAGTTGTGGCCCATCGCAACCGATGAGCAGCGCGCATCCCACGGCAATCAGCACGACTCGAAGCGACCGATTTGCGCGGATGCGGGACGCCGATCGCATGCAGAGGGTGCGGTCACGGCCCGACGTGAGAGCGCCTCGCCCCATGCCTCTGATCATTGCTTCCCTCACCAGTCACGTCGCCGGCACTCTTCAAAACTGTACTCTGGACGATCGGGGCCTTATCGTCGCAAGCGCGGTGGGCGCATACTCTGCTTGACGGGCGCGGTTCCGCGTGAAATTGAGGTCAGAATGGCGAGAAAAAGCCAACTCACGCGCGATGTGGCCGAGGGAGCTGAGGGGCTGACCCTTCTGGCGCCCGTCATTCCCGGCGTCGACCTGCCCGATGGATCGCCGCGGGAGGCGCGAGGAGTACCCCCGCTACTGAGCGTGGTCGTGCCGGCCATGAACGAAGCCGGAAACCTCCCGGCGCTGCACGAGGCGATCGCCGCGGTGCTCGAGCCTGCCGGCATCACCTTCGAGCTGATCTTCATCGACGACGGTTCCTCAGACGGCACCTGGGCGATCATCGAGTCTATCGCGGAATCGGATGCCCGCGTAGTGGGGTTGCGCCATCGTCGAAACTTCGGCAAGGCGCGCGGGCTGGCGACCGGGTTCGCGGCCGCCACCGGCGAGCTGGTGATGACCATGGACGCTGACTTGCAGGACGATCCGGCGGAGATCACACGTTTTCTGGTTAAGCTCGACGAGGGCTTCGACCTCGTGTCTGGCTGGAAGCAGCGGCGCCAGGATCCACTGGGAAAGACGCTGCCCAGCCGGCTGTTCAACGCGACGGTGCGCCTCGTCTCCGGCGTGCCGCTGCACGACTTCAACTGCGGTTTCAAACTCTATCGCCGCGATGTACTCCAGAACATTCGACTCTACGGCGAGCTCCACAGGTTCACCCCAGTGCTTGCGCACGCGGAGGGGTTCCGCGTCGGCGAACTTCCGGTTCGCCATCACCCACGGCGTTGGGGAACATCGAAGTACGGGTGGTCGCGCCTGGTCAAGGGATTTCTCGATCTGCTCACGGTGACCTTCCTGACCGAATACCGGCAGCGGCCGATGCATGTGCTCGGTGTGCCGGGGCTGGCTGCCCTGGCCACCGGCGGGGTGCTCGGGCTGTGGCTGACAGCGGAGAAGATCCTCACTGGTGCTTCGATCGGCAATCGCCCGTTGCTGCTGCTGGCTGTGCTCCTCGTGGTCGTGGGCGTGCAGTTCTTCGGTCTCGGACTGCTGGGCGAGTTGCTTGTCCACGGCGAGCAGGCGCCCGGCGGTAAGGTGGGGGCGTCACCGGTGCGGGAGACGGTTGGGTTCAGTGCGCACTCGACGGTGGCCACGGATCACGCTCCTGCGATGCCCGAGTGAGTGAGACGGCGCCGACAGACAGCAGCGCCAATGCCTCGCGGGACTCCGCAACGTCTGGAATCCGGCGCTGGTTTTCTCCGTTGCTGGCGATCCCGACCCCGGCCATCTTCATCTCCGCCGCCGCTCTGGCGG
Source organism: uncultured Chloroflexia bacterium (assembly GCA_963762985.1). GTDB lineage: Bacteria > Chloroflexota > Chloroflexia > Thermomicrobiales > UBA6265 > JACCXM01. The sequence goes on along the minus strand of CAVXMK010000008.1, from coordinate 314,576 downwards.
TCATTCTGCTCTGGCGCCAGGGCGCTCTCGACGAGATCGGGGGGCGACTGGCCGCCGTCCATCCCGGGATCGTCGCCATAATCCTCGGTGTCTACGCCACGAGCATCTTCGTGCTGGGGCTGCGCTGGCACACCCTGGTCCGCATGGCCAGCGGCGCGCCGGACTGGACCGCATCGGCAGAGGTGTTCCTGACCTCGGTCATCATCAATTACGCGGCGCCGATCGGGTTGGCCGTGCCGACGCGTGCCGCCCTGACGGTGCGCGATCTGCGCCTGAGCCCGGGCCAGAGCGGCGCGGTGGTGACCTGGGAAGCCGGTCTCGACATTGCCGCGCTGGCGGCGATTTCCGCGGCGTGGCTTGCGCTGGGCGGCCTGGATCTCGTGCAGACCATTTCGATCGATGGCCGCGCGCTGCTGGTTGCCGTGGGCGCGTTGGTGCTGTCGGTTCTGGTGGCCGTGGCGCTTTCGCGCCTGGCAGCTGTCCGCGCTCGCGTGGCGCCGTTCACCGGGAATCTGCTAACTGGCCCAAGAGGGAACCCGTTGCTGGCACTGCTGGCCCTGGTCCTGACCGCGACATTCTGGGGCATGCAGATTGGCGTGATGGCCGGGCTGCTGGGTATCTTTGGCGTGGTGCCTGCGCCGTCGTTGCTGGTCGGTCTGATGGGGCTCCCGGTGCTGATCGGTATGTTGAGCCCGGTCCCCGGCGGCGCGGGGGTGCGAGAAGCGCTTATGGCGGCGGTGGCGCGATTGGACTCGGTGCCGGCCGGACCAGTGATCCTGGCCGCTGTCGCGTATCGCCTGGCGTTGTTCGCCGTCACGCCAGTCGTCTGGGGCGCGGTGCGCGTGGCTCGGACAGTTCTGAGCAAACGATGATCGGTCGGTCGACAACGATGCCCCCGGTCGGCAGGAATAACCGCAGCGGAGCGTTCCCCGCATGAATCTCGAAGCACACTCCAGGCTTTCGAGCAATTACCGGAAGCACACCGCGGCCAACCCGATCCAGCGGGCGCTGATCGAACGCTTCCATCGCAAGATCGTGGCGGAGATCGCCGCGCTCTCGCCGCAGACGTTCCTGGACGCGGGGTGCGGCGAAGGGTTCGTGGCGCAACGGGTGCTGCGCGAGCTACCAGGCGTGGAGCTCACGGGCTGCGACGTCTCCGACGGGGCACTCGCCGTGGCCGCCCGCACGAACCCGGACGGCCGGTTCGTGTCCGGAAGCGTGGTGTCGTTGCCATTCGCGGACAAGTCTTTCGACGTCGTCGGTTGCTTCGAGGTGCTGGAGCATCTCCCCGGCGAACTGCCGAGGCAAGCGCTGTCCGAGATGGCGCGCGTCGCGCGGCGGGCGGTGGTGCTTAGCGTGCCGCACGAGCCAGTGTTTTGCTTGGCGAACGCCGCGCGGGGCAAGAACCTGGACGTCCGTCCGCGGGGGAGCGATCCCGATCACAAGCAATTCTGGTCGCGGTCCGCGTTCGGGCGGCTAGTGAGTGAGCAGTTCCTGGTGCGAAAGCTCAAGGGCTCGCTGCCATGGACGATCTGCGTGGCCGAGATTCCGGAGTCCTAGGGCGACGCATCCCGTGTCATGCCGAGGAGCAAGGCACCTCAGCTGCAGGGAGCGTCCGTTGGCGAAACGACGAGATTCCTCGCAGATTCGGAAGGACACCAACCTCCGGCAATGAAATCTCCCCGCGCGATGCGGCGCGGATTGACGGAAACGGCGAAGGCGGCGGATCGGATCGCGTGAGATGGACACCAAGGAGCGTCGTTGCGGACTCTGCGGCAACGTGAACCCGCCCTCCGCGGAATTCTGCGCGGAATGCGGTGTCCTGCTCACCAGTGTTGCGGCGGCGGGTTCGACGCGGGCTCGCCAGACCCAGTTCGCCCTGCCGGATTACCTCCTCGCCGCGCGTGAGCGCGACCGGGAAGAGCGCCGGCGGCGGCTGGCGCTGGAAACGGGCGAAGGGATCGGACTGCTCTGGACCGGCGCTATTGCCGCCGTCTTTGCGCTCTGGTTCGGGGGCGGGGTTGGGGTCGGCGCGCCGGTCTTTGCCTTGGGCGTACTGGCGCTGCTGATCGGGTTCTGGCGACTGCGACGCGACGCGCGGAACATGGCGCGGGCGGGCACGGCCACGGTGATCGTCTCCTCGGTCGTCCTCGGCGCGGCATTGGCGCAGACGCTCGGGTACGGTGATTCGCAAATCGCCTCGCCGACTCCCACGGTGGCGGCGCCAACACCGACCCCCGACCCGGCGGAAGCGCCCGGCGCGCTCCTCACCGCCAGCGAGCTGGTGCCGATGTTCCGAGGGAACGCCGCGCGCACCGGTGTGAACCCCGGGCCGGCTCCGCTCGAACGCCCCGTCGTGCGGTGGAAGACGTTCATCGGCGGAGAGAGTTACGCGTCGCCGGTCGTCGGCCCTGAGACGGTGTACGTCGCCACCAAAGCGGGAAGCGTGGTCGCGATCGGACTGGCCACGGGCGAGGAGCTCTGGCGAGCCAACGTCGGCGATTACATCGCCCGCTCCACGCCGGCGCTCGATGGCAACACCCTTTTCGTCGCGGCCGGTTATTCTCTGGTGGCCATCGATGTCGAGACCGGCAAAGAGCGCTGGAGCGTTCCGCTGCGGTTCGCAGGATCGTGCTCCCCGGTGGTGGTCGGCGAGCACGTGTACGTGGCGACCCAGGAAGGTCACGTCTCGGCGTTCACGACCGCTTCTGGGGACGAGGTCTGGCACTACCGCAACGACAACTTGCTGTTCGGGTCCCCGTCCGTCGGTGAAGGCCTCGTTGTCATTGCCGATGAGGCGGGGTTCGTGACCGGGCTCGACATCGCCACCGGGCGAGAGATGTGGCAGCGCCCCGTTGAGGGCGAAGTTTTCGCCACCCCGGCTATTGCCGACGGGATCGTCTACGTCGCGACGACCGCACCGTCTCTCGTCGCGCTCGATGTCCAGACAGGGGCTGAACAGTGGCGACGCGGGTTCGGCGGGGAATCGTCCCCTGCGTTGGAGGGTGGCGTTCTCTTTCTTGGCGGCGACGACCAGTCTTTGCGCGCGCTCGACAGCGAAACCGGAGAGATCCGCTGGAGCAGTCCACTCGGCTATGCCATCCGCTCGTCGGCGACGGTGACCGACAAGGCGGTCCTGATCGGCAGTGGACCGACCCTGAATGCCATCGACCGCCGCGACGGGAGCATTCTGTGGACACACGTTACGGGCGGCGAGGTCACAGCCGATCTGGCGACAGTGGCTGAGATGGTCGTCGTCGGGAGCCACGACGGCTACGTCTACGCGCTTGGCGCGCCCGAACCAGTGACGTCGGCATCGGCGGGGTTGCCAATTACCGATGGGGGGGTTTTACTTGGCGGCAGCAGGTAGTACAATGCGCTGGGCGCACTGAGCGCCCGGCGACCAGCGGTCGGGGGGCTGCCTGCGTCGTCGGACTTGGGCTCGGGGTGAGAGTCGCGGAGGGAAAGGTCAATGAGCAAGGTTTCGATACAGGCGGCTGGGCGGGGCCCTGGTGAGTCTCGCGGTGCCGTTCATGCTGGTGGCGCCGGTCGCGGCGCAGCCCTCGGCTCCCGAGGTCGGCAATGTGGCGACCACGTGCATCATCGGCCATGCCATCGACATCAGCACCTGCCAGGGCGCTGTCACCGAGGGCGTGTACGAGGTCGTCGAGGGCGAGGTGAACACCGATCTGCTCGCCCAGGGCGTTGCTTACGTCGTCGATGTGGGCGCGGAGGCCGGCAGCGAGCCGGGCGACTTCCCGTACGACATCAACGACATCGCCATCAATCCGCTGCCGCCGCTTCCGCCGGCGCCGCTGGTTCCGGTCGTTTCGGCGGTTCCCTTCCAGTAGGATCGCCAATGTCCTGCCGGCGTCTATTGCCGGTGAGGATGCAAGCTGACCAAAAGACCGCGGGATCGTACGATCCCGCGGTCTTGCATACTTTTTGAACCACATCCCCGCATTCCTTCGCGCCACCCGCTGCATGGCGCCCACAACCTCTTGGGAAGGGGTTTGGGATGACTCGCCACGTTCTGCTTCGCCGTGCGCTTGTCGCGTTCGGCGCGGCCGTCGTTCTTGGAGCGTTCGGATGGGGCCAAGCGCAGCCCGCCAGCGCCATGTCCTGCTTCACCGTCGCCGGCAAGATGACCTGTATCGACGCGGCGCATGCGCCAACCGCTGGATACCTGCCTCCGGTGATCGTGCCGGCCATTGCCGGGGGCGATGGGGAGGATCAACACATCGTAATCCGAGACGATGGGGGACGGAGGGTCGCGCAGGGGTAGGGCGTGCTGTTCCCCAATTCAACCCTCATCCGGTGCTCTTCAAACCACCGGCGATTCCGTTGACAGTGCGCAGGATGGCGCGCAGGGTGGGTTCCTGGGCGTCCCCGGCCCGCAGCCGGCGCAAGAGCTCAACCTGGACGAATGACAACGGGTCCACGTAAGGATTGCGGCGGTCGATCGATCGGCGAAGTACGTGCTCACGGTCGAGCAACCTCGGCTGACCCGTCAGCACCAGGATTTCCCGTGTCGTCCGGTCGTGCTCGTCCCGGATACGGTCCCAGATGCGTCGCCGCACGTCCGGGTCGGTGACGAGATCGGCGTAGCGAGCGGCGATGTCGAGATCCGATTTGGCCAGGGCCATCTCGGCGTTGGCGACCGTGGCCGCGAAGAATGGCCAGTCCCGCTCCATCTCCTGCAGGAGCTCCAGGCCGAACGCCTCACGCCCACGCTCCAGTCCGACGCCGAGACCGAACCACCCAGGCAGCACGAATCGGGACTGCGTCCAGGCGAAGACCCAAGGAATGGCCCGCAAATCCTCGATGCGCCGCGACTGTTGGCGGCGCACCGGACGAGAGCCGATCTGGAGGCGGGCGATCTCGGAGAGTGGAGTCGCCTCTTCAAAGAATCGGACGAAGTCCGGATCGCCGTAGACGAGATCGCGATAGGTCGAGGTCGACGCCGTGGCCATCTCGGTGATGGCGGGTTCGAAGACCGCGAGCCGTGCCGGATCGGGCGCCGGGAGTACGCCGACCGCGCTGGCGAGCGTGGCTCCAGTGACCAGCTCCAGTTCCCGGTGGGCGACGGGGGCCGTCGCATAACGTGAGGCGATGACTTCACCCTGCTCAGTCAGCTTCACCCGGCCTTCGACCGACCCCGGTGGCTGTGCCAGGATGGCGACGTTAGTCGGTCCTCCCCCGCGGCCGATGGCGCCGCCGCGACCGTGAAAGAACGTGTGACCCACATCGCGTTCGGCGAAGAGCCGGGTCAGATCGCGCTGTGCCTCGTACAGTGCCCAAGCCGAGCCAAGGTACCCGATCTCCTTGTTCGAGTCGGAGTAGCCGAGCATCACCTCCTGGATCCCCCCCGAGCTTTCAAGGGCGCGCCGGTAGGCGGGGATATCGAGGAGCGTGGCCATGGTTGCCAGGGCATTCCGCAGGCCCTGCTCCTGCTCGAAGAGCGGGGCGATCGCCAGACGCGCTCCCGAACCGCCAGGTTGGGCGAGGCCGGACTCCTTCATGAGCAACAGCACGGCCAGCACGTCCGACGGCGCTTCGGCGCCGGAGATGACGTAGGTTTCAATGGCGTCCTGATGCGCGCCGGAGATCGCTTCCGCGATGAGGCGAAACGTGCCGACGACGTCGCGGGTCTCCTCGGCAAAGGCATCGAGGCGCGATGAGATCAGGGGGCGAGGATTGTCGATCTCTCGAGTGAGCACGGCGACACGCTCGTCCTCCGGCAAGCCGTGGTAGTCCGCGACGACGCCGGTCGTCCGAAAGATGTCGGCGAGGGCGGCCGCGTGGCGCTTCGCGTGATCGCGGATGTCCATTATCGCCAAATGGAAGCCGAAGACTTCGACGATTCGGATGACGTCGCGCAGATCGCCATCGGCGATCAGGTCTGCTCCCTGCGCACGAAGCGAACTGTCGATGAGCCGCAAATCCGCGAGCAACTCGCTCGACGTGGCGTATCCCGTATGGTGGTGATCGCGGGTTGCCCGCAACCGTTCTCGCATCAGGGTGAGCGCCTGCCGGTACGGTTCCCCCTCGTTGGCGCGGTGGACCTGCGCCGCCGACTCGGGAAACATGGTGGCGAGTCGATCGACGAGTGGTCGCAGCGACGTGGCTGGTCCGGCGAGCGCCTCCGAGACCGAGAGGCGACCGGCGAGCTCTATGAGGCGACCTTCCAGGAGACCGAGCGCCGCCGCGCGCATCAGGCCGAGGGCTTCACGCGTGACCTCGGGGGTCACGTTGGGGTTGCCGTCGCGGTCGCCGCCGATCCAGGTGCCGAGCATGAGCAGGGGTGGAATATCAAAGTCGGCGCCTGGGTAGTGTTTGGCGATGGCGTCTTCGAGATCGCGGTAGATGCGGGGGATCACCTCGACGAAGGTGGAAAGCAGGTAGACGAGGCTGGTGCGGACCTCGTCAAGAACGGTCAGCTTCGCGGCGCGCACGTCCTCGGAGTACCAGACCTCCTCGATGGTGTGCGCCAGCAATTCCCGCGCGCGTGCAGCCTCGTCGGGCAGCAAGGTGCGCTCGTCCAGATCGCGCAGCACGCCGAAGATACGGGCCAGCTTGGCGATGATGGTGCGACGGCGGGCTTCGGTGGGGTGCGCGGTCAGCACCAGGCGTATCTGAGCGGAAGCCAGAAGCGCGGTGAGGTGCGCCGCATCCACACCGCGGGTGGCGAGGAGCCCGATCGCTTCATCGATCGAGCCCCGGCGCGGGCCGCTGGACGCGGCCTCCCGGCGCCGGATGCGCCGTAGGCGCTCGCTGTCCTCGGCCAGATTGATCAGTTGGAAGTAGTTGGTGAAGGCGCGGACCAGTGTCTCCGCCTCTTCGTCCGGCAACTCCCGCACCAGGGAGTCGAGCTGTACCCCTGCCTGAATGTCGCCGCCGCGCAGCTCCTTTGCGAGTCCTCGGGCTGTTTCCGTCTGGGCGAACGCACGCTCACCACCGGAACCGCGCAGTACGTTGCCAAGGATGCCGGCAAGGAGATAGATATCGTCGGAGAGCGTCCGTGGAGCCGCTGCCAAATCCACGCTCGTATCGGTCTGCGCCATGGAGAACGTTCCCGTTACTTTCGCGCTATCGTGGCTGCACCGAGCATTCTATGCGGCGCCGAGTGTGCCGCCCTATCATGGCAGCACAAGGACGCCGGCAGCGGCTGGCTTACCGCGATGGAGGAAAAGTTGGTCACGAAAACGTTGGCTGCCGATCGAATCTCGACAGCGGACGAGGTTGACGCCTCAACGGGCGTCATCACCCCGGAGGAGATAGCCGATCGCATAGTGCCGACCGATCCGCGGATTTCCCCGGACGGTTCACGAGTTGCATTCGTCGCCGCCCTCGTTGGCAAGACGGGAGAGCACCCGACGCGCGCAATCTGGATAGGTGAGCGCGGTCAACCGGCACGGCAACTGACCGCAGGCACGGCCAACGATCATTCCCCTCGCTGGTCGCCCGACGGCATGCAACTCCTCTTCCAATCGGATCGGCTCAAGCGGGGAGACGAGGAGGAGCGGCTTTTTGTCCTGCCCTTGGCGGGCGGGGAAGCGCGGCCGCTTGGCGATCTGGTTGGCGAAATGAGCCAGCCCGAGTGGTCGCCTGATGGTCGCTTTGTCGCCGTGCTCCGGCAGGATCCGGAGTCAGACGAAGCGAAGGCGCGCAAGAAGGAGCGCGACGACGCCGCCGTCGTCGAGGAGGATTCGCGCTATACCCGATTGTGGGTCATCGACTCCGAGAGCGGCCGGGCTCGCTGCCTGATGTCCAGCGAACGGGAGGTGCGCTCCTTCGCCTGGGTTCCGGATGGCCAATCCCTGGTGGCCATATCAACGGACGCCGTGGAGTACGACGCGGTATTGGGTGCCGGGGATGTCTGGCAGATCCCTGTCGCGGGCGGGATGCCTCGCCACATCGCGCGCTTGCGCACGATGCCATCGTCGCCCGTGGTGGTCGAAACAGGCTCTGGACCGCTCGTAGCGATGCGGGCGGACGATCATCGCGAACAACCCTCCGATTCGATCTGGCTCGTTCCGCTGAGCGGCGGCGAAGCGCGCAATCTGATTCCCGAGCTCTCCGGCATCGTGGAGGAAATCGTCCCCTTGCCGGGATTTCCGGGACGCGTTGCGGCGCGCATCGTGGAGCGCACTCGCGGGCGGGTCTACGCGGTCGATGTGACGGACGGGGCCATGACGCCGCTGACGCCGCCGTCGCTGGCGGAGCGGGGGAGTCTGCTGCACGGGCTCAGGTTCTCGGATGATGGGGGGCACTTGGCCGCAATCTGGAGCGATGCGACGACGCCGGAAGAGGTCTATTTGGGGGAGGTCCAGGGCGCGGCCGAGCCGGTGTCAACATTCGGCAAATCTTTCGCGGGCCGGCTGCAACCGACCGAGCACGTGACCTGGCAGAGCGATGACGGAGTCGAGATCGAAGGACTCCTGACGTACCCGGCTGGGTATCAGCCGGGCCAGCGTTACCCACTGGTGGTGGAGATCCACGGCGGTCCGTCCTGGCAGTGGGAAGACCGGGTGATGCTCGACTGGCATGACTGGGCACAGATGCTGGCCAGTCGTGGGTATGCCGTGCTGATGCCGAATCCGCGCGGGAGCACCGGCTACGGGCACGCCTTCCAGCAGCTCCTGCAGGACGACGTCGGCGGCGGTGAATCGCGCGATCTGGTCGCCGGGGCGTTGGCCATGGTCGAGCGGGGCATCGCCGACCGGGATCGCCTTGGGATCGCGGGGTGGAGCTGGGGCGGGTACCTGACGGCCTGGACCATCACCCAGACCGACATCTTTCGGGCAGCGGTCATGGGCGCGGGGCTCTCCAACATGGTGTCAGATCATGGGCAGGGAGACATTCCCTCCGCCAATCTGCTCTATTATCCCGGCCAGCCCTACGATCACATGGATTTCTACTGGGACTCCTCACCAATCCGGTACGTCGCGGCGGTACGCACGCCGACGTTGATCTTGCACGGCGACGAGGACGCGCGGGTCCACCCCGCGCAAGGCATGGAGTTCTTCCGCGCCCTGAAGACCCGCGGCGTTCCCGTCCGCTTCGTCCGCTACCCGCGCGAGAAGCACGGATTCGAGGAGCGGGCGCACCAGATCGACTTGATGAACCGCATCGTGGATTGGTTCGAGCAGCATTTACGCGGGTGATAAGGTGCTAGGGTGTCAGGGTGAAAGGAGAGATTGGCCGTGCACCTAGTGAGAGTCGTTGTGTCCCATCGGGTACCGGACGTCATCCTATACGTTTCTACGACCCCATCACCCTAACACCCTAACACCTTCGTGATCGTTTCCACGTACACCCGCGCCTGGGTGACGAGGTCATCGATGAGGACGGCCTCGTTGGCGCCGTGGGCGTTTTCGCCGCCCGGACCATAACCGACGGTGTCGATGCCGGCCTGGCGGTAGAAGCGGCCGTCGGTGGCCCCGGCCCAGGCGACGAAGTATTCCGGCTCCTGGCCGGTCACGGCCCGGATGCTGGTCTGGACGGCCCGCACCAGTGGCGAGTCCTCATCGGTGATGTTGGCGGGGATATGGTCACGCCGCGGGTCGATGGTCAGCTCGTAGCGAAAATCGGGGTCGGCGGCGGCGATGGCGTCGAGTTTCGCGACGATCTCGGCGACGGCCGACTCGCGCGTCTCCCCGGGAATGAGGCGGCGATCGATCGAGAACGTGCATTCGCCGGGCACGACGTTGTGCGCCACCCCGGCCTGGATGGTGTTGATGCTGATGACCGGCTTGCCGACGGCGGGGTGGAAGCGGTCGATGTCGGTGTCGAGGGCGAGAATCGCCTTCGCCGCCTTGGCGATGGCGTTGACACCGGTCACCCGCGCGGCGGCCGTGTGGGACGCCCGGCCTAAGCACCGTCACGTCGACGGCGAGGAGGCCCCGCTCGGCGTTGCGCACTTTGAGGTCGCTTTTTTCGCCGATCAGGCAATAGTCCGGTCGGGGCAAGCGGCCGGCGGCGATCTCGTCGAGGACGAAGAGGGTGCCGAACTTCCCCCCGACTTCCTCGTCGCTGACGACGTGGACCTGTACGCAGCCGTTCAGCGGCGCGTCCTTCAGCAGCTCTGGCGACGTACAGCATTACGGCGACGGAGCTTTTCATGTCCGAGGCGCCGCGCCCGAACAATTTGCGGCCGTCATCCGAAATGGTCGGGTCGTAAGGACCTGATTTCCAGGCGACCAGATCCGAGACCGGCACGGTGTCGAGATGCCCGTTCATGACGATGGTCGGACCCGTGTCGGGGTCGCCGAGCGTGACGATCACGTTCGGGCGATCGGGGTCCCTGGCGATCGATTCGCTGCCGAGAGTCCGGCTTCGTCGCACCAGCGGGCCACGTCCTCCATGATGGCGCGCTCCTCGCCGCTGGTGCTGGGAATGGCGATGAGGCGGCTGGCCAGCGCCACGATCTCATCGCGGCTGACTCGGTCGGACAGAGGCACGGTCGGTCTGCTCCTCGCGCGCGGTGTCAGGGTCTCAGGGTGACAGGGTGTCAGAGCGACGTTCGTCCTGTCACCCCGAAACCTTGGCACCCTGTCACCTTCGTTACAGCCGTTCAAACCGCTCGACGTCGATGACGAAGACCACGGCGCCGCCGACTTCGACCTCGAAGTTCTCGGGCATGTAGAGCAGACCCGGTTCGAGGGCTGGCGAGTAGGGCACCGCGACCTGGGTTCGGCGGCGGCACGTGCGCCGCAGGATCCCCATCACCGCGGGGACCTGATCGTCCTCGACCCCGATGAGCAAGCTGGTGTTGCCGGTGCGCAGGAAGGAGCCGGTGGTGCTCACCTTGGTGAAGCGATGACCGGCCGCAACCAGCGCATCGGTCAGCGTGGGCGTGTCCTCGTCCTGGACAATGGCGACTACGAGCTTCATTGGTCCCCTCCTTACGGGGGCGGCGCGCGGTGCGTTCGCGTCGCTCCATGGAGGCATCGCCGTGCCGCATGGGCCGCGCCATGATAGCCGATTGGATCAATTCCGCTGTTGGATCATGCGCCCAGTTGAGCGGCGTCCAGAGGTGCATCGGCGGCCGGATGTCGGGCAATCACCGTCCAGGAGGTTGCTCGTGCAGATGGCCGTTCGACGCCAGGATCTCGCGGTCATCGCGAGCGAAACTCTCCCCCACGCAGGTCGCTCACCATGCCGCCAGCTTCGGTGACCATCAGCGCTCCGGCGGCGACATCCCACGGCTGGATACCGCGCTCCCAGTATCCATCCAGTCGCCCAGCGGCGATGTAGCAGAGGTTCAGGGCCGCGGACCCGGTCTGCCGGATCGCCTGCACCTGGGTCAGGAAGTCGCGCCAGATCTCGGCCTGGTGCAGCCCGCCGCGCGAAGTCGTACGAGAAGCCGGTGGCCAGAATGCGAGGAGATCAGCGTCTCGGTGGTCGGAAGACGCGGATCGGGCTGCCGTTGAGGGTGGCGCCACGGCCGCGCCGGGCGGCGAACATCTCGTCGCGCATGGGATCGTAGACGACGCCAATGACGGGCACGCCCGACTCCTCCAGAGCGATCGAGACGGCAAACGTGGGCATGCCGTGGGCGAAGTTGGTGGTGCCGTCGAGCGGATCGACCACCCAGCGGAACGACGACGGCAGCGCCGCGCCGAGGCTTCCTTCTTCGCACGAGCAGCTCGTGATCCGGGCAGACCTCGCGCAGGCGGCTGGCGATGAGATCTTCCGCGGCACTGGTCGGCTTCGGTCACCAGATCGATCGCGCCCTTGAAGCGGATTTCGTGGGGCTGACCGAATCGCTCGCGCAGGATGGCGCCCGCGGCGCGCGCCGTCTCTGCCGCGAGCCGCGCGATACTCGTCCAGGATCGTGACCGCCATGCCTTCTCTGATTCCTCCCGAGCGGGTTACGTGCGGACCAGTGGCAGCCGGGGAGACACGTCGGCTTCCCAGCCGGCGAGATCGCCCCGGCGAATGACCCACGCGGCGGCCCCGGCGACCATGGCCGCGTTGTCGGTACACCAGGTGAGCCGGGGGAAGCTGACCGCCACGTCTGAGCCGCGACGCGCGGCGACTTCCTGCGTCAGCCGCTCGCGAAGCAGGCACGTTGGCGGCGACGCCGCCGGCGAGAATGACTGTCTCGGCGCCGAACTCCTCGGCCGCCTGCGCCGTCTTCACCGCCAGCGGCTCGATGATCGCGAGCTGAAACGAGGCGGCGAGGTCGGCGATTGGCGCGTCGGGCCGGTATGCCGGCGGGCGGTGCTCCCGGAATGGACCTGAAGGGCTGTCCTGGCGGTGTTCCCCTTCGATCATCGGGGTCCGGCAGTCGCATTGGCTCGGTCAGCCGCAGCAGAGCGGTCTTCAGGCCGGAGAAGCTGAAGTCGTACGATCCCGGCAACCAGGCGCGGGGCAGGGCGAACGCGTGGGGATCACCCTCCATGCGCGGCTTCCTGGATGGCGGGACCGCCGGGAAATCCGAGACCCAGCAGGCGCGCTCCCTTGTCGAACGCCTCGCCCGCCGCATCGTCCAGCGTGCGCCCCAGGTGCCGAAAGCGGCCGTGGCCCGGTCATCAGGATCAGCTCCGTGTGGCCCCCGGAAACGAGCAGGCAGATGACCGGGAACGTCGGTTCGGGCGCTTCTTCGCCGGCCTCGCCGAGCCAGTTGGCGTAGATGTGGGCCTCGAGGTGGTTGACGGCGACGAGGGGGCGGCCGAGGGCGTATGCCATAGCCTTGGCGGCATTCATGCCGACGACCAGCGCACCGGCCAACCCCGGTCCCTGGGTGACGGCGATCGCATCGAGGTCGTCGCGCTCGATCCCGGCATCGCGTAGCGCCTGCTCGACGACCGGGATGATGGCCGTGACATGGCTCCGCGCCGCCAGCTCGGGCACGACGCCGCCGTGGGCGCGGTGCAGTTCGATCTGCGAGGAGACCACCGAAGAGAGGACGCGGCGGCCGTCGCAGACCACGGCGGCCGACGTTTCGTCGCACGAGGTTTCGATGCCGAGCACGATCACCGCGGCATCCTGGCCCGGAGTGCATACCCGCGCGCGTTCACGGCGCGCCCGTCCCCGTAATGGACACCGGAAAGGGGGTGATGTCTCCCGCCGCGACTCTGGGCCCGAGGCGGCGCTGGAGGGCATGGCGGCGTGCCTCGATGTTCGCCCTGAACTCCGCGGTCGTCGAGAGCCTCGGACCACATGATGAGCGCGTCTTCGTTGTTGTCGCTGTAATACCGCTTGCGGGAGCCGCGAACCGAGAACCCGTATTTCCGATAAAGGTTCTGCGCGGCGACGTTCGACACCCGCACTTCGAGTGTCAGCCATCTGGCGCCGCGGACAAGGGCGGCGTCGATCATGCTGAGCAACAGGAGCTCTCCGAGTCCTCGACCGCGATACCCGGGATCGATCCCGATCGTCGTGATATGGGCCTCGTCGAAGGCGAGCCACATGCCGGCAAACCCGATGAGTGTATTGGGAACGTTGCCGTTGGGATCGTGGCGTCGCCCGAGCCCGATCGGGAGCAGAGATCGCCTGGGCAGCGCCCGCGACGCATTGCCGGCAGTGGTGCTCGCGTCCTCGTGCTGGCCGTTCTGTGAGGACACTTCGCCGCCGTGGAGGTGACGCAATACGACGTAGACGTTCTGCGCCGGGTTCTGCAACTCGCGGCGGTAAGCCGATGACGGCCAGGGGTTGGGAAAGCAGCGCCGCTCGACCCGGCTGACGTCGGATACGTCGGCCTGGGTCATGTGATCGAGGCGGTATGCCGGTTCGCCTTGTTCCGCGCTGGCACGGCCACCGGACGGGCGCCGCTGGGTCATCATGTCGGGACGGTAGCATCAGGCGGCACTACCGGGCAAATCGGATATCCTGGTCGCACACAGCGCACGGGCGTGTCATGCGGTGCGCTGCAAAAATTTTTTTGGCCAATTCCTTGTGAGCCGAGCAACCTCGTGCGTCGGAAGCATACGTTTTCTCGGTTGGCTGGCTCAGCGGGAAAGGTAGATTGGCTCGAGCGCCGTGGCGTCGTCGAACCTGCCGGCTCGCGAGCGCCGCCAACCGAGTTCGGCGAGACCCGGAGGTTGGCGAGATCGAAGCGCCGGGGAAGGCACAATCACACCTTCGATACCCGTGATGGCTGCGGCTGGATCATCGGCGAGCTCGCCAGCGACGATGGCGCCTTTGGTTGTTGTCAGCTCGTCGACTAACTCGGCAACCGTGCCGTTGCGCGCCGGCCGCGATTCCACGACATCCGCTCCATCCGCGCGATAGTGAGCCCAGACGAGCCGTCCCCGTCCCGCGGGGACCGTTGCCACGATCGGTGTCCCGCAGACGGCAAATGGCAGCGCGGTGGCTTCGAGGGTTGAGATGCCGATCAAGGGGACGCCGGTCGCCAGGTGGAACCCTTTGGCGACACCGATGCCGACGCGGAGCCCGGTGAACGCGCCCGGCCCGATGGCGACCGCGATGGCGGCCATGTCGCGAGGACCGAGTCCATCGGCCTCGAGCAGGTGATGGATCTCGGCGAGAAGCGTGGTCGTATGCGAGCGCTCCGCCGGCCAGGACCGTAGCGACAGTCGCGCGCCGTCGTACCACGCGATGCCGCCCTGGGCGCTCGACGTGTCGATCGCCAGGATCGGTCTTTGCTGCGATGCCGACTCCGCAAAGTCTGCCACCACCCGCCTGTCTGCAGTTTCCCAACACAAACGTCATGCGCCCAGTCGTGCCAGTCTACCCGAGGCGCCGCGAGCGCCCGCGCCGAGCCCTCATTCCCGATCGCGGAGTGCCCCGGCGATAATGCCCCATGACGGAGATGATCCCATGGCCAGAGAGGAGACGTTGACGATGCTGGTGCGGCCCGCAAGCGGGAAAAAGGTGCTCTGGCAGGAGATGCTGCGTCACGAGCTGCTGGCGGCACTCGAAGACCGCCCAGTGGTGATCGTGCCCGTTGGTTCGGTCGAGCAGCATGGGCCGCATTGTCCCCAGGACGTGGATATCAGCGTCCCGTATCACCTCGCGTTGCGCGCCGCCGAGTTGATTGACGATTTTTCGGTCATCGTCGCGCCGCCCGTCTCCCTCGGGTTCACGCACTACAACATGGGCGAGGTCGGCACTATCGCCCTGAGCCTCGAAACATTCCTCGATGTGCTCTGCGATGTCTCGCGCTCGATCTGGGCCAACGGGTTTCAGCGCCTGATTCTGCTCAACGGTCATGGCGGAAACCAGCAGCCGACCTGGAGCGCGGCGGTGAAACTCGCCGAGGAGGACGTGTGGCCGCTCGCACTGACCTATTGGACCATGGCGTCCGACGAGCTGGCCGCCTGGAGCGAGGCCGACGCGGGAAGCATTGGGCACGGTGGGGAGTGGGAAACCAGTCTCCAGCTTTACCTGCGGCCGGAACTGGTCGCCATGTCGCGTGCGGTCCAGGACGAATGGCGACTCAAGTTCGGCCCGGAGGTTGGCCGCTACGCGATGTTTCCGGAACGGCGACGGGAGATGGCGCGCGGGGTGATGGGCAACCCGTTCGTCGCTTCGGCAGAAAAGGGTGAGCGGTTGTTCGCCGTGTTGCTGCAGCGGCTGGTCGCGCTCTGCCGCGAGTACCACGAGATCGAGCCACCGCGATACCGGGAATTCGGCAGTCACTGCCCGTAATGGTTGCCGGGAACTTCGCCTGCCGGACTGAGACGTGATCGCAGGTCCGCGAGCCGATGGGTCCAGGTGTCATCGTGGGGTTTCGGCGTGAGCCGCAGTCGTCGGCGATCTTCTCCAATGGTGGTGATCTCGATCAGCAGATAGCGTTCCGGGAGCATCTCCGCGGCTCGCTCCGGCCACTCGATCAGAGTCGCGCCGTCGGATGGCGCGAGGAAGTCTTCGAATCCGATCGAGGCGAGGTCGTCCGCGCCATGCAGGCGGTAGAGGTCGATGTGGTAGAGGTTGGTCACGGGCGCGAGCAGGCCACCTTCGTACTCGTTAACCAGGGCGAACGAGGGGCTCGAAACGATCGCGTCGATCCGCAGCGCCGCCGCGATGCCTTTGGCCAGGGCGGTCTTGCCGGCGCCGAGGTCTCCGTGGAGCAGGACGACGTCCCCATCGCGAAGCCAGTGGCCCAGGGCGGCGCCAATCGCCATGGTCTGGGCTGGATCCGCCGAAACGACTTCGAGAATCGGAGCGGTCACGACGCGGCGAAGCGAGGGGTCATCACGGAGTGGTTTCCCCGGTCGCGTCCGCGGGCAGCAGCGACGGGTTGTCAGCCGGGGGTAGCGGGACCGCGGGCGCCCACTGCGGTGGTGAGATGAACGGTGGGCTGGCGTCGAACTCGAAGCTGACGGCCGAGAGCGTAGGATCGGGGGCGGAAAGGTCGAGCAGCGTCGTCGTCGAGTCCGCGTCCCACGGCGCCAGGAGCAGTGCCTGTCCGTCGGGGCTCCAGGTGATTTCGCCGGAGAGTGGTTCGCCGGCGTCGAGTGTTTCCAGATTTCCTTCGGGGTCGGCGAGGACGATAGTCTCTTCCTGAGCCGTGAAGGCGAACCGGGTTCCATCCGGAGACCAGACGGGCGTCGTGGGTTGGACGTCGATGCCGGCGATCTGGTCGATTTTCCCAGACGCGCGATCGAGTGTGCGAATCGACGTGGACGGCGGTTCGTACCACGTCTGACCGTAGAGACTGTAGAGCAGCAGGTCCTCGCCTCGGGGGGACCAGGCAACGCTCCAGACGTCGCGGACAGATCCTTCGGTCAGGTTCTCAAACTCGCCGCTGCCGAGACTGGTGACCATGACGTCTCCGGGCGCGTGCTGCGGGCGCTCGCCAAGGCCCTGGTGCTTGACAATGAACGCAATCTCCGTCCCATCTGGGGACCACGCGGGGTTAAAGGCGAGGAGATACTCGTCACCGGTGAGATTCGACTCCTGACCCGATTCCAGATCGAACACGCGCACGCCGATGGAGCCGGTTTCGTAGACCGGATCGTAGCCAGCAAAACTGGTGTAGGCGATGCGCGTGCCGTCCGGGCTCCAGGACGGCGGGGCATGGGCGGAGACGCCATCGACCAGCCGCTCCGGCGCTGAGCCATCGATGCCGATCCGATACAGAGAGACATTGCCCATGGGATCATCGGGGTCGGGAGCGAGAAAAGCGATCTGTGACCGATCGGGATGCCAGACGGGCCAGATGACATGCAATGCGTCGGTGATCTGCTGTGGCTCGCTGCCGTCAGGCTCAACAATCCAGAGTGCCCGGTCGTTGCCGAGTACGATCGGCCCATGCTCCCGCTGCAGGGACGCGAGTCGTTGCCGCGCCGTTTCGTCCACCGGGTCGAGGACGACGAGTTCGCGCAGCAGCCGCTCGGCTTCGGGCCAATCGTGGACCGTCTCCGCCGCGTCAACGTCGCGCCGCAATTCGCCGGCCAGCAGCCGACGGGCATCTTCCACCCGGGCGACAACGTCCTCCAGACCCGGGGCGCGCTCGGCGACCGGGGCCAGCAGGTCCACGGCGGCCGCGTACTCGCCACGCTCGATGGCCCGCAGCCCCTCGATGTAGTCGGCCTCCAGCGGCTCTAGCTGGGTTTCCATCTCCATGGCGCGCGTCGTCGCATCGCGGTAGCCGGCGATCGCGGCGAAGCCGTCCCGCGCCGACACCAGATCTCCGGCACTGACCGCATCTTCGGCGGCGGCATAGGCCGAAGCCAGCGACTGCTGCTGGGAGGTATACCGCTGCGCGAATCCGCCCGCCATGGCGAAGACAAGCAGGATCGGTGCGATATACAGGCAGCGAATGAGGATCGGGCGCTGTGAGGGGGTACGATCCTCCGATCGCCGGGGGATTGCAGGTCCGCGCCGCTCACCGCAAGAAGGGCAGGCGTCCGCGGCAGGATTCAGCGGTGAAGCGCAGGCAGTGCAGAATGTCATCGTACACCCCGCGAACGGCCGGTTACTGACCGGCATTGCCGGGACTGTCGGGGCAATCGTAACGGATGGACGGTAGATTTGGCTCGGTATGTGTACGGAATTTTGCGCGACCGGCGGATTCTCGGCGATGCGACGGGGTCGTGACGCCTCGCGATGGGGTGCCTGGCTGGCGGCCGCCGCCATCTTCCTGGCGCCGTTCATTGCGCTGCTCTACCGGACGGAAGCCGGTCTTATCGTCATGGCGACTGCGCTGGGGGCAACTTCGCTGCTGTTGCATGGAGCGCTCGACGCCGCGCCGCAAGGCGCCCGGCGCTGGCTTCGTCTCATAGTTTTCTTCAACGTCGTGCTGTTGCTGGCCTGCCTGTTGGCCGCGGGGTGGCTGATCGTTCTCGGATAGGGCGGCAGACCGCCGCGCCCTAGTGCTGGATCAGGGGAGCGGCTGGACGCGGCGATCTTCGGGAACTAGGGGAACTTCGGGAGGGTCGGGCGGCACGACCGACGACGCGGCGCGACGCCAGGGCCCAAGCAGTCCCCTGACCAGGCACTCGATGATGATTGGAACATCGGATCACGACTCGGCGTCGTGCATATGCCCTACCCGGTAGTGCGAGGGACAGTTCGTTTCCCGAAGTAGCACACAGGTGGCCGCGATGCTTTTCGTGTCACGACGCTCGGCGCTTTGGTTTCTGGCGATCATCGCCAGCGGCGCTGGACTCAACACATTTCTTGAGCGTCAGGGTGACCCGCCGACCGAGGAATGGGTTCGGGACCGCCTCTGGGGCGATGATCTGCTCGCCTACGCGGTATGGGATGGTGTGCCGCGGGCCGTCGTGCGCTTTCACAATCGGGTGCAATACGACCTCATGATTCCAGGCGACTGGTTCTGGCCGAACTGGCCGCCCGCGCCACAGTGGCAACTGGCGGGGATTGGCTATTCCATCGCCCACTCGAACATGCCGGCCACGGTTGGGTTTGCCCCCTGCGTCGGAGTTCACGGCGAGCAGTGCGGTCGTTCGATCGAGCTGTTCGGGCAGATCAACGACGCCAGAATCGTGGCGATGGAGGTCGTGGTCGGCGACACGTGGTGTCGATACGAGGTGTCTGCGTCTGGTTTCGCGGTCCGCTTGGACGGGGTGACGACGGTGCCCTCGGGCTACCGCTGGCTGGACGCGCAAGGGCGCTTCGTGCGTGAGACCGGGGGCATCTCTCCTACCAAACCGGGTCCCCCCGATCTCAAAAGGCGCCGAAAGCGCCGCCGGGCTTCCCCGGCTGCCGCGAGGAGCAAAGCGGAGCCGGAGGGCACGGTGGGTGTTGCCGACGAGGGGTAGACGCTCATCCAGGTGGGTCGCCGTTGCGGAGGGACGACCTTCCCCTTCGGCGACGTGCCCGATTGGTGTCATTCCTCGCAGGCTGTGGAGATCGGGGCTACGGGTAGCGAGTGTCCGGGGCCATGGAGAACACCTGGTGCGGCATGCTGGTCTCCGGAACGGGGGACGCCGGATGCCGTGGCAGGAGCGCTCGGTCAGGCCGGGACGGCGGGGGGGGGGGCGGTGCCGCCGCCGCGCAGGAGGGGGGCAGCGGCGGCGCCGTGTGCGGCCAGCACGGCATCGGGCGCCCGCCGCGCGGCCGGCCCGTCCCAGAACCCGTTCCCCCGTGCCCTACGGCCCGCACCGGCATCGGCGGTGGTCCGGACCGCCACCGGCCGCGGCTCGATCAGCCGGCAGGGCCGCCGCTCCGCCGTCGGCCGCGGGGGGATCGGCGAGCCGGGAGCCGGGCGCCCGGCGCCCGGGACGGCCATCCGGGCGCCCGTCTCGTGCCACCGCCGGGCCGCCGCCGCCGGTCTGGACCACCCGGCCGACGTGCACCCGATGCCCCCGAACACCCGGCCCCCCTCTCTCCGCTCGGCACAGCCCGCGAGGACTGACACGGCTGGGGCGCGCCGCTGTAGCCAGTTGGTGTGCTGGAAATGGCGTTGTACTTTGGCGTTTTGGGCGCTTCGCCAGGACATGGTTGACGCATGGGTGCCCTCGTTCGTAGCAGGGCGTAGGCACGCCGCCGTCATTCGGCCGGGAGGCGCTTTCGCATTGCCAAAGCCCAATCGGCGTAGCCGGCGGCGCGGTAGGCCGATTGGGCGGTCTCGTTGTCGAAGCCGGTGGTGAGTACGACTTCGGTCGCGCTGGCGGATCGCGCCGCCGCCTCGACGTGAGCGAGCAGTGCGCTTGCCACGCCGCGGCGGCGAAACGGGGGCTCCACGAAGATGTCGGTCAGCTCGGCGTACGGCTCGTCGCCTTGCAGGTGGGGCACGAGCCGCAGGCAGGCGAAGCCGACCGGTTCCCCGTCCACCTCGCCGAGGAAGGTGGTCAATACGCCCTGGCAGGCCCGCATGCGCGCGGCGACCTGCTCGGGTGTGGCCCCCATGCCGTCGAAGTGGTCCAGCAGGGGAGCCAATGCCGTGGCTTCTTTGGGCGTGGCCTGGCGCACCGTGATGGTTCCCATCAATGGACTCCGCACTGTGACCGGGACGCGAATGACGGACTGCTCAATGTCGGCGATGATCGGCGCGCCTGCTGCGCGGTTGGGGCCGCTCTCTCGTTGATGTTGCCACGTGTGTCCCGGTGCTTGCGAGGAGCACGGCGACTCAGGCGTGGTTCCGGTTAGCGCTTCCGCTTCTTGACCTTGGCCGTGATCTCGAGCGCCCAGCTGTCGAAGAAGCCGATTCCGGTTGGGGCGTCGTCATCCTGGGCGAAGAGGCGCCACGTCCCGTTCGGGTCGGTCCCGTCGAAGACCGAGAGCGCGGCGCTGGCGTTGGCGCTCGGGGCCGGGGCGTTGAAGGTGATCGCGGCGCCCGTGGCGTTCGTTGGCTGGAAGGAGCCGCTCTGGAGGGTCGACGCGTCCGGCAGCAACGTGGCCGCTTCGTCGTCCAGACGCAGCGACACGTCGGTGATGAGCGTCGTCCCCCCGACGTCCGCCAGCACGATCGCCGTCTGTCCTTGCGGCCCCACCAGCAGCAGTTCGAGGTCGTCGGGGCGGGCGTGATCGAGGTTGGTGAGGCGCACGTTGACGTCGCGGATCTTGCCCTTCCTCCCGTCGATCGTGATCTCTGATGGGTAGGTGGCAGAGGCGGAGATTGGGGACGTGTTGCCGGTGGTGATGAGCTCGACGGTAGGTCCGCGAAACGTCCGCGTGACGGTGCGTTGCTTGACTTTAGCCGCGACCGGTGGGTCGATGGATATGGCCGGTAGCGCCAGCAGCGCCGTGAGGGCGACGAGCGCGATGCGCGTGGGCACGGACGTTTTCCTGGGGATGGTCTTGTTGGCAGTACGCCGCGTTTCGGTCTCGAACATGGTGGTCTTCACGATTGCCTCCCGGTCGATGCACTGGTCGTGCTGGCCGGGGCGCGTGCCTCGTGCCAGCCCGTCCATCATGGCGGTAAGGACCGGCGAGGGCATCCACAGAACTATGTAGGTGACCTATGTATTTTGCGGGGAAGATTGGGAGCGGGCGAGGCCGCGGCGCGGTGGGAGCGACGGTGGTGGGGAGGGTGGAGCACAGGACTGGCTGGGGGAACGCCCCGTCCGGGCGTCTCTCATGTTGCGGCCCTGGTGACGCGGGGAGGTGGGCGGCCGATGCGACGGGCGCACTCCGGCCTCGTTGGGATGGGACACGATGGTCCGCGATGGCGCCGTCCGGGGTCCTGATGCCCGCTTCTGCGATCGCCCGCCCCGACTTGGGACGAGGAAAGACGCGGGTTCGGACCCAATTGACGATCTACGCCTACTTGCACGAAACACGAGAAACCGAGCGCCGTTGACCGCGGACCAGCCACCGAAGAGCGGATGCGTTGCTCCTGGGAGCGAAGGCGGACCTTCGCGGACCCATGCTGGCGACCGGCCGCCCTGGACACCCGATCCCGGACGGTGCAGCGAGGAGGAGGGAGAGGGTGGGGATCGCGATCTGCCCCGCCAACGTTTTCCTCCTCTACTCATAAAGACGGATCGAGGAGGGTAAAATAGGACACTTCCCGAAATATTGGACGTACGTACGCCGAGAATCGCTCTCTCGCTCCGACCCGCCTGTCCCATCGGGGATGGGGAGCGCGGCGAAGAAGGGCGACAGGGCGGCTCCGGACCTTTATTCCCGGTCCTTCTCCCCGTGCGCGGGCTGCTGTGAAAGACTCGCAGCAGCCCGCGTACGTACGCGAGACGTTTTTCATGCCGTGGTGGCGCCCCACCGGGGCATGACTACTCAGAAGGGGAGGTATCGCGTTGCCGGCGGACGACCCTCACCCCAACCGCCGCTACACCACGCCCAGAGGGCACCCGGTACCCGGCACCCGGCCCTGTGCGCAGGGAGAGGGGCTTCTTGTCGCCTTGGGCAGGCTGGTGGGCTCGGAGCCGCATGTCTGGCGAAAACCTACCCCTGTCTGCGCGCACGGGGAGAACGGAGTGTTCCTCGAGGAAGGATCAATGTCCACGAGTCCGGCGGGGGACCGGCAGAGGGCGGTGATGTGGGGTTTGTCGTGTGCGGTACGATGCGGTTGGATTCCTGTTCGAGAAGGCAAGCCGCGGTGAGCGTAGGCCGGGCGACGATGAGTGGGGAACGGAGGGAAGCGGGCGTGGGTGATGGGCGCGGCGATCTGGGCATTGGCGCACGCTTGACGCGGCGAAACGCGGTCAGGGCCGGTCTCGCCGTCGCGGGCGGCGCGCTGGCCGGTGGGTATGGTCGTTCCGCCGCCGCGGCGCCGTCGCGCCAGGCAACGCCGGTGGGGGGCGCGACGGGAGATCCGGCGGAGGCGATCGTCGCCATCGCCCGCGAGATCATGGAACGGCAGGATCTCAAAGCCGTCATCCTGCGGGTGACGCTCGATGGGCAGGAGGTGGTGACCGAAGCCCTGGGCGAGTCGATGACGGGTGTGCCGGCGACGACGGAGATGCATTTTCGCAACGGGAACGTCGCCATCGCCTACATGGCGACGCTGCTGCTGCGGCTGGTCGACCAGGGCGTGGTGGCGCTCGACGATGCGCTGGCCACCTGGCTGCCTGACATTCCGGATGCCGACGCCGTCTCCTTGCGGATGCTGGCCAACATGACGGCGGGCTATCCGGACTACGTGCGGGTCCCGGACTTCGCGCCGACGTTCTACGCCGACCCGTTTCGCGCGTGGACACCCGAGGAGCAGATCGCGTACTCCCTTGCCGAGCCGCGGCTCTTCGCGCCGGGGACAAACTGGGACTATTCGCACACCAACTACGTGATCCTGGGGCTGGCTTTGGAGCAAATCACGGGGCAGCCGCTGGACGCGGCCATTCAGGAGCAGGTGCTTGATCCTCTGGGCCTGCGCAACACCGTGGCCTCGGAGACGGCCGTTGTCCCGGAACCGGTGCTGCACGCGTTTTCTTCGGAGCGTCGCGAACCGCTCGGCATCCCCGCTGGTACGGACTTCTACGAGGAATCGACCTTCTGGAATCCCTCCTGGACCCTGGCGCGGGGCGCGATCCAGACGACGAACATTCACGACATGGCCGCGAGTGCCGTTGCCGTCGGCAAGGGGACGCTGCTCTCCTCGGAGTCGCATGCGGCGCAGATCGCCCCTGACCTGATCGGGTTTGGCGCCCCATTAGAGGGATGTCCCGGCTGCCGCACCATGAACGAGGTATATAACTACGGGCTCGGCGTCGTACTCAACGGCTCGTGGATTTTGCAACGGCCGTTGTTCGGTGGCTCTGCCGGGGTGATGGCCTACCTTCCGGCCCGGAACATCGGCATCGCGGTGGTGACGACCTTCGGCGAAAGGGCTTTTGACGACGAGGGCGGGTATCGGTATGCGAGCCATGTGGAGCTGTTTACCGCGATCGGTGGGTATCTGGCACCGGAGGATGCGCCGTCTCCGACGCGGGGTTGAGGCGCACATTGATCCCGGAATGGATGGGTTCGGCTCGGCCGTGAAAGGATGCGCGACCCGCCGCACCCTGGAAGAGCGGACCACCGAGGACCTGGCGCCGCCCCTCGCCGCCATCCTGTTGGGGGCCGTGGGGAGGGCCGCGGCCCGTGCTCCTATGAGGCGTTGCTCTCGGAGCCGGAGCGCTGGCCGTGCTCGCTGTCCGTGCCCTGCGCGCCGCGGCGGGTGGGGCCGCTGTGGACGGGGGTGTCGCGGCGTTGGTCGCCTTTCTCCGCCTGGGGGCCGTCGCCCTTGAAGGAGGACTTGCCGGTGTCGCCGCCGTGCTCGCCGGACGGGTCGAGGTCCTGGTCTTTGTCGTGGTCCCGCCGCGCCATGGTTTGTCTCCGATCAGTGTGTCGTTTCCTGCCCGATTGCGGCCGGGCAGTGGGGAACGTCACGCACGTTGCGTACCGGTGGCGCGGCTCCTGCCGCCGATGACGCCGCAAAGTTGGCCAACACGCATTTGCCGGCGTTTGTGGGGACGGAGAAGTTTGCACGAGATTTGGTGCGGTAAGATGCTGCTCAAGGGGAGGCGCAAGAAGCGAAGTGCGACCAGATTAGAGGAGTTGTTTGCCGATTTGGCTCTGACACTTGCGGGTGTTGTCGCCTGGCTCGTACTGCTGCCAGACAGCCTATGGGGCGAGCGTTGAAGATCATCTTGAACTCCGACGTGCTCCTCAGCATCTCGTTCGAACATGGCGTGTTGCCTGACGAGTTGCAGATACTGTGCGACTTCTGCGCAGACCGTGGGATCGAGATTGTCATCCCGGCAACAACATTGCTGGAGTTTGACAGGCGTCGCTCCGAGTTTGTGCAGAGAACGATTCGCGACCTGCAAAGAGCCTACGACCTGCTTGATCGATTCTCCATAGGACATGACAATGTTCCGCCGGAGACCGCCGTTTCGTCCCCGGATCTGCTAGCTCTCTTGGAGGCAGCCGGCGTAGCCACCGAACATGCGGAGCCGACCCTTGACGATTATCAGGATGCGCACCGACGCGCATGCTCGCATCTCGCTCCACGATCAGGCGGAAAGTCGGATGAGATGCGCGACTTGGTCATTTGGTCATTGGCGCTTCGTCTTGCCAGAGACGGCGCTGGGGCGGTGCTTGTTGCAAGGGACGCCATTTTTCATGATGAGAGAACAGCGGAAGAGGCACGTGTATCTGGGCTAATCAGAGTGGAGTCCATCGAAGAGGCTATTGAGATGGCGCTCGGCGTAAAATCTCCGTCGGAACGGCTGGCGCAACCCTTGATCGAAGCGATTTGGACTGAGCTATGGGAAGCAGGTCTCCCAATTCCGCAAGTACCTGTCCCCTACAATACATGGGACGAGGAGTTTGTGATGGGCGAAGACGGCAACTTGGCGAGTGCGCGCATGACATTCTCTGTCGACACGGTGGATAACGAGCCAATGCAAGCCGCCTTACTCATCCAAATTCAGAACCTGAGGATAAAACTTGTGGGCATGCAGGACATCAGGATCAAAGGGGTTTCCTGGCAAGAAGGAGAACTGAGAATTCCTACTGACAAGGCAGCGCCGAAGTTGGAGATTGACTCATTGAGGACGGCTTGACCACGGCACCAGGAGAGCGCCAATGGACATCAGAGTTGGAAACAGGGTGCTGAAGGATGTTGATGTTCCGCTGCTTTGGGGTAATCGCGCGGTCATTCAGCACAGACTAGGGAACCTTTCTGTGATTGACCTCGGATCACGGCCCGCTCGCTTGGAGATCTTGGAGGATCAGCCTGCTCCCGGGGTGAGCTTTGCCCCAACCATAAGTGGGTTCCGCATTCTTGCTTCGCCGGACGGACCCTACAACTACAACCCGAAGGATAGGACGCTGGCAAGCTGGTCCGGCAACCTCCCTGACTGCCAGATTGACGAGCAATACGTTCGGGTGGGGGAGAGCGTCTTGGGGCGAAGCGCGACCTTTGGCGCAGATGTGGGGCCTCGCGTCACCTCGAATCGAGTAATTTTCGAGCTTAGCCTGCCCGCGGAATTAGCAGAGCTCATAGGGCGAGGAACAGGGGATTCGCAGCCGGTAGATGGCTCCTTGCTCGCCATGGTGTCGAGAAACGGAGAAGGCTGGACTCGTGAGAAAGCAGAGGAACTCGATCAGGTAGTGCTCAACTGTGTTCGCCGATATGGGGCTCCATACGTGTTCGTCTGGATCGCTCGTGATCTCTGGGATGCGCAGGCGCCCAATATCCGTTTCAACTTGAGCCTGTCGGCGCCTGGGGTCGCTTGGACAACAGGGCCGGTCGGAACGACGACAGAAAGTTCGTACGTCCTCTATAGGACTGATCCGACAAAGACTCCAGTTCTCGGGGATGAAGTCGCTGCCGTCTCGGTTGCGTAGTTGAGCCTAATTACCTGCTGGCGCGGGCGCCCGCATCGAAGTGATTACGGGATCGAACCGGCGGTAGGTCAAGGTCGGCCGGTGACGTCGAGCTGCACCCGCTCGATGTCCTCGACGACGCGCGAGGCGCGCAGCAGCTCGAAGCGGACCTCGTCGCTCTCTTCGATCGGAGCTTCGTGCGGGGTGCTGACCGGCGTGTCGGTGCCGCGGTCGTAGGTCACTCCCGGGCTTCCGAGCTGTGCATCCGCGATCCACGAGGGATTCCAGGCTCGCGTGTGAGCCCGCGTGCGCTCACTGAAACGTGCCAGGCATAGGCGACTGGCAGCGGCGCGAGCCTCGTTGGGATACTCCCGGCAGGGACAAGGATGCGGCTTCGCCGTTGTCGGCTCGCGGCCGCGGCGCGGAGTGCAACAGGCCCTCAGGGAAGACGGCCGAGCCAGCGAGGCGCTTCGCCGTGATGTGGACGCCGGCCAGGTGCGAGGACGCGGGCCGGGCGAGAACGAGGGCCTGGGGCGATGGCACGCGGTCTGACCGGCGCTGGGTCTGCTAAAACCGTTTGCGGGTCGAGTGGGAGCTTCGCGCCGAGCGAGACTTCCTCCTGATAGAGTTCGCGAGGACTTGTGCAGGCGCCGCGCCGGGGTCGGATGCCAAGCGTAGCGGAGGAGTCGGCGATGGCAATTCAGCATGACCCTGTTGCGGCCCAGTACGAATCGTGGGTGTATCCGAACCCTATTCTGGATATGGCCGAGGCCGTGACCAGGCGCAAGTACTTCGACGTGAGCGACCCGGCAATGCTGCGTCGAAAATTCTGGCCAAAGAAGGTTGAGCCCGACGGACTCGACATCCTCATCGCCGGATGCGGCGCCAACCAGGCGGCGTACTTCGCCTTCACGAACCCGGAGTCCCGGGTGCTGGGGATCGATGTCTCGGAGGCCTCACTGGCGCACGAGCAGTACCTCAAGGAGAAGCACGATCTCCGCAACCTCGAACTCCACCGCCTGAATCTGGAAGAGACGGCTTCACTCGGGCGGACCTTCGATCTCATCGTATCCTCGGGCGTCCTCCATCATCTGCCCGATCCGGGCGCTGGCCTGCGCAGCCTGCGCGATGTCCTCGAGCCACACGGGGTAATAAGCCTCATGCTCTACGGCTACTACCCGCGCGTCGGCGTCCACATGTTGCAGGAGGCATTCCGCGTACTGGGCTTACGGCAGGACGCGGCCGGGGTAGCGATGGTGAAACATACGCTCGATCACGTGCTGCCATCCAAGCACCACATCGTTGCCTACCGCGATCCCGATCGGGGGTTCGATGCCGGTGTCGTCGATACCTACCTGCATCCTCGGGAACGGGCATATACCGCCCCGGAAATCCTGCAGTTTGTCTCCGAAAACGGGATGAAGTTCCAGGGCTGGCTGGATAACCTCGACTTCGCGATAGCTCTTTGGATAGCGAACCCGAACGATCCGTTGCGGCGGCTGGTCGAGACGCTTCCCGTCGTCGATCAATGGCGGGTGGTCGAGTTGCTCGGCCAATCCCTGGCCAGGCAGTTTCCCCTGATCTGCCACCCCGACCGGCCCGAATCCGACTACACCCTCGACTTTAGCGGCGAGGCCTGGCTCGATTACGTCCCGAGCCTGCGCCCGCGGCTCGAGATTCTGAGCGGCCAGTCCGACGAGGCCAACGAGGGGCCGCCCATGACGCCCACGTCAATCAAACGGTATTCGCAACGCGTGGAGCTCAACCCGCTCGAGGCCGCGCTTCTCATGCGGGTCGACGGCAAGAGGCCGATCATCGAGATCATCGAGGACGATGCCCTCGATGAGTCGAACGCGCTGCAGCGCGTTGTCCTCGCCCGGGAGTTCTTTCGGCGCATGGCAGAGTGGGACCATCTGCTGTACGAGATTCCCTGAGCCCGGCTGCCTTTTTTCGGCGCCTGGCGGTGTGACGAGCGCCGACGATCGGGACCACGTCAACGTAATGTGTTCATAGAAGCGACCCGCGGTCAGCTTCGTGTCGCCAGCCCCTGGCTGGTACGTAGCGATTCACTGCGGCGGGACGCAGAGCGGGACGCAGACCGACTTCCCCTCGGGGCAGCAGGGCAGCGCGACGCAGAACTCGACGTCGTGGCAGTCATCGCTGGACGTGCAGTTGGTCGTGGCTGGGCAGCCCTGGAAGTGGGTGAGGTTGCCGCAGATCGTGTCGGACTCGACGGTGACGAAGCAGCCGCACTCAGGGGTGCCGAGGCAGGTGGCCTGATCTCCCGAGCAGAAGTCGTTGCTGGTCGAACAGGCGGGTATTTGCGGGTCGCCGGCCGGGACGCACTTGCCGTGCCGGCAGATCTTGTCCTCACCGCAGCGTGTGCCGTTTGGCTTCTTGCCCTGGCAGGTGCCGTTCTTGCGCTTGCGACACGGCCGGCACGTCCGGCGATTGCGATTGCGGTTCCTGCTGCGGTTCCTGACCTCAACGTGAGAGACGGTCAGAGATGGGAGCGCGCCGCCCAGGGTCGACCCAGCCAGCAGGCCGATGATGGTCCGGCGGGACGCCGCATCGCGCAGCGAACGGGCCAGGGAGTCGAAGCGGTCGGCGTCCATGGGCGGCCTCCTTCGTCGCTGTTCGTCGAGCGCCGGAGGTCCGCGGTCGAGGATCGAAACGATCGCGGACTTCCTTCCTTGCTCCTTCACCTCCTGGACGAAACGCCTGCACCTTCCCGTGCGCACGACGTGACAGTCCCGCCGCTAATCGGCGGCCTGGGACTGGCTCCGTGACTCCTGGATCGCTTTCCAGACTTTCTCCGGCGTGAAAGGGATGTCGAGGTGCGTCACGCCGAAGGCGGAGAGGGCGTCGATGACGGCGTTGGCCGCCGTCGGCGTTGCACCGATGGTGGCGGCTTCGCCGATGCCCTTGGCCCCCAGTGGGTTGATGGGGGTGGTAGTGGTGGTGTGGTGGGTTTCGAAGTTGGGGAAGCCGTCGGCTTTGGGGAGGGCGTAGTCGTTGAGGGTGCCGGTGAGGAGCTCGCCGCCGTCGTCGTAGCGCAGCTCTTCCCAGAGGGCGAGACCGATACCCTGGGCCAAGCCGCCGTGGACCTGGCCGGTGACCAGCATGGGGCTGATGATGGTGCCGCAGTCGTCGACGGAGAGGTAGCGGAGGAGTTTTACCTCGCCCGTTTCGGGGAAGATTTCCACGACGGCGACGTGGGTGCCGAAGGGGAAGGTTTCGTCGGTCGGCTTGAAGAAGTCGGTCGATTCCAGACCGGCGTCGATCTCTTCCGGCAGTGCGGCGCCGTAGGCCGCGGCGGCGATGTCGGGGAGGGTCTTGCCGCCGCTGGGGACGCCTTTGACCCGGTAGTGGCCGTCGGCGAGCTCGATGTCCTCGGGGGCCGCTTCCAGCATGTGGGCGGCGATGCGCTCGGCCTTGCCTTTGACCTGATTGAGGGAGAGGACCAGCGCCGCGCCGCCGACGGCCAGACCGCGGCTGCCGCCGGTGCCGTTGCCGTGGGCGGTGTTGCCGGTGTCGCCGTGGTGGACGACGACCTTGTCGAAATCGGCGCCGATGTAGTCGGCGGCGAGCTGGGCGAAGGTGGTCTCCTGGCCCTGGCCGTGGGGAGAGATACCGGTGAAGATGGTCACTTCGCCACCCGGCTCGACGCGCACGGTGGCGCTCTCCCAGGGGCCGAAGCCGCAAATCTCGACGTACGAGGCGAGACCGATGCCGAGGTAGCGGCCCTGCTTCGGAGCTCGGCCTGCTCCCGGCGCAGCCCGGCGTAGTCGACCAGCTCCAGGGCGCGGTCGAGCGGTTTCTCGTATTCGCCCGTGTCGTAGCGCTCGCCGGAGAGGGTGTGGTAGGGGAACTTGTCGGGCTGGATGAAATTCACTCGTCGCACGTCGGCCGGGTCGAGACCGGCTTCGTCGGCGATGAGGTCCATCAGGCGTTCCAGGTAGAAGGTGGCCTCCGGGCGGCCGGCGCCGCGGTAGGCGCCGTTGGCGCCGGTGTTGGTGTAGACGCCTTCCACGACGTAGTCGAGGTTCGGGATCTCGTAGGGGCCGGTCGACATCACCCAGGTGCACCAGGCGAGGTCGAGGGCCTTCGGGTAGGCACCGGAGTCGAGGAGCACCCGCCCGCGCAGGGCCTGGATGCGGCCATTGCTCGTCGGTGCCGACTTCGAACTCGCCCCACTGGTTGCGACCGTGGTTGGTGGCCAGGAAATGCTCGCTGCGGGTTTCGATCCACTTCACCGGGCGATCCGAGTTTCAATGCCAGGGCGGCGGCGATGAAGTCCTCGTGGTAGGCGCCGAACTTGCAGCCGAAGCCGCCGCCCACCTCCGGGGCGATGGCGCGCACCTGGTTCTGGCCCAGACCGAAGGCGGCGGCGATCTCGTTGCGGAAGCCGTGTGGGCCCTGGTTGGAGGTCCAGATGGTCAAGCCGCGGGTGATGGGGTCGGGGGTGGCCAGCACGCCGCGGGTCTCCATGGGCATGGGGTGGCAGCGGGGCGCGCGGATTTTGGCGGAGACGCGCACCGGCGCGGCGGCCAGCGCGCCGTCGACGTCGCCGTGGTTCGTCTCCTGGCGGGTGCTGACGTTGTTCTTCACCGTCTCGTAGAGCAGGGGCGCGTCCGGTTGCCGGGCCTCGTAGGGATCGACGACGGCGGGCAGGGGGTCGTAGTCGACCAGGACGGCGGCGGCCGCGTCCTGCGCCTGCATCGCGCTCTCGGCGACGACGGCGGCGACCGGTTCGCCGATGTAGCGCACCTTGCGCCGCGCCAGCGGCTCGATGGGCGGCACGGTGATCTCGCCGCCCTCTTCCTCGAAGATCTGGTCTTCCGGCCGGTCGCCCGGGCCTTCGTAGGCTTCGACCGGGTACTTGTCCTTCAGCACCCCGGCCAGGTCCGCCGCGGTGATGACGGCGACGACGCCCGGCATGGCCTCCGCCTCGCTCGCGTCGATGCCGGTGATGGTGGCGTGGGGCAGCGGGCTGCGCACGATGGCCAGGTGGACCATCCCCGGCAGGTGCGATGTCATCGACGTAGGTCGAGGACCCGGTGATCAACCGTGGGTCTTCCTTGCGCTTGACCGGCGCGCCGACGTAGCTTCTCAGAACCACCGTGCTCTCCTCCATCCTCCGGCGTGCGCCCGGGCGTTGGACCGCGGATCTGCTCGTGATGCCCGATGCCGTCAAGTATCCGCTGCCCGCGGCGTTTCCGCTACGGGTCCGCCAGGTGGGTGTCGTTGTTGCCAAAGCCCGACGACGTTTTGGCCGGACGTTCGGGAGTCGCCGCGGCAGCACGCGGCGTCTGGGAGACGACGAGACGTACCCCGGAGCTTCGGATTCTTCGACCGCTCGCCGTCAAGGAACGACTGCAGGCTTCGCGACGCCCTGCGCTTTCCCATTGCGCCGGGAGAAGGTGAGAGCAGACCGCCTCCCAACCGGGTATCCTCGCGAAATCACCCGGTTCCCAGCACGGCCGCGGCCGAACCTCCTTCGACCGCCAGACGGCGCGTCACCGCTGAGATGATCGGCAGCGCGAAAGGACGCACTCCTTGACCAGGAAAACGAGCCGTCGGCCCAACGAGGCACCGGACGAAGAGACCACCGGCGGCGTCACCGCGGCGCGGGCGGCCTCGCCGTGAAACGCGCCCCGGACCTGGCCGAGGCGATTCTCCGCGCAGAGCGGCGTGCCGGGGATGGCCGTCGCCATCGTCTACGACGACGCGCTCGCGTTCTGCGGCGGGTTCGGCGTGCGCGAGGTCGGGAAGGGGGACCGGGTCGACGCCGACACCGTCTTCCAGCTGGCGTCGGTCTCCAAGTCGCTGGCGGCCACGGTGGTCTCGGCGGTGGTGGGCGAAGGGATCGGTCGCCTGGGAGAGCCGCATGGCCGACGTTCACCCCGGCTTCGCCCTGCGCGACGCCTGGCCGACGCAGAACGTCTCCCTGGCCGACCTCTTCGCCCACCGCAGCGGGTTGCGCGACCACGGCGGCGACGTGCTGGAAGACCTGGGGTTCGGCCGGGACGAGGTGCATCCATCGCCTGCGCTTCCTGGAGCCGGAGTACAGCTTCCGCGAGGGCTATGCCTACACCAACTTCGGCCTGACGGCGGCCGCGTGCGCGGTGGCGGCGAAGGCGGGGATGTCGTGGGAGGACCTCTGCCGGGAGCGGCTCTATGCCCCGCTCGGCATGGCGCATACCAGTTCGCTCTTCGCCGATTACATGGCCGCGCCCAACCGCGCCATCCCCCATGTCAAGGAAGGGGACGCCTGGGTCGTCACCCCCATGCAGCGCAATCCGGACGCGCAGTCTCCGGCCGGCGGGGCCAGTTCGACCGTGCGCGATCTGGCGCAGTGGGTGCGGTTGCAGCTGGCTCAGGGGCGCGTTCGAGGGGCGGGAGCTGATCCCAGCCGCGGCGCTGGCTCCGATGCAGCGCCCGCAGTCGTTCAGCCATGTGGCGGCTGACCCGGCGCGGGAGCGGCCGGGGTTCTATGGGCTGGGCATGAACGTGAGTGTCACCGACTTCGGCGCGATGCAGTGGAGCCACTCCGGGGCCTTCGCCCTGGGCGCGGCCACGGCGTTCTATCTGCTGCCGGGGTCCGGGTTCGGGGTGATGGCGTTGACGAACGGCGCGCCCGCTGGGCGCGCCGGAGGCATTCTGCCTGAGCGTGCTGGAACTGGCGACGACGGGCGACGTCGACGCGCGACTGGTTCACCCTGGTCGGGCCATTTTTCGCGATCGGAGCCGGGCTACGGCTCTGGCACCGACTGGGATACCCCGCCCGCGGACGCCGCGCCCCCGTTGCCGGAGGCCGCCTACGCTGGGGACGTACCGCAACGATTACTACGGCGAGGTCGAGATCGCGGCAGGGAGGACGGGCTCGTGCTGCGCATCGGCCCGCGCGCGCTGGCGTTCCCGCTGACGCACTACGAGCGGGACACGTTCTCCTGGCAACCGATTGGAGAGAACGCCCTGGGCCGCAGTGGTCTTCCCTTCCTGGTCGGGCCGGATGGCCGCACCACCGCATTCAGCGACGAGTATCTCGATAAGGATGGTGCCGGGACGCTGACGAGGACGCCAGCATGACTTAGCATTGGACCCACATCGACGTCAATGCGCTGAGCTCAACAACGACACGGCTGCCGACGTTCATCGGAACACGGTGTACGAATTGGCCGTGATCTGGATAAAGAACTTGCTGTTGTTGGCCTTTACGATGCGGTACTCGGCTTCGATCACATCGATGAGTTGGGCGAGTCTGGCCAAGGCCTGCGCGTGGTTGCAGTTCTTGAAGTAGATGCGATCTGCTCGTTGTAAACGGCCACCAGTGCCTGACGCCGATGCCTTCATTTGCCGGAACTCAGAGTCATGGGTCACGACAATCGCGCCCTGGTTGAGTGCGGCAGCCACGACGCTGACGTCGGGCGCGCCCGCGGGCAACGCCTGACCCACAACCAGGACCGAGTAGCCTCTGGCCTGGAAGAAGGCCGCGATCGATTGGGGCAGGCACTCGTCAATGAGGAGTGGAGGGAGCGATTGTGCGCCAACCTACGCCTCAACTCGCCTTCTTGATCTCGCGTTCCGTCAGTTGTCGGGCATTCACTTCGAAGGCGATGGCCGATTCGATATCCGCGGGTGTGAGGCGCGGATACTCCTTGAGGATTTCCTCGTTACTGTAACCCGCCTCGTGAAAATCCCAGATTGCCGCGGATGGAATCCGCGTTCCGGCAATTACCGGCCGATTGTTGACGATGTATCGGTTCCGCGTGATTTGGCCTATCTGGTCCTGAGTTCGCTCGGTGAGCGTCATTGCTCGCCTCTCGGTGTCACGAGCGACGGAGATCAGATCGAGGCTTTCGACCAACGCAATCTGACCCGGGCTGAGGGCGGAGAGCATGAGCCGTGATTCCGGGTCGCGGAAAAACAAGTGGCGACCACTCACAGAGAATCGCAACTCGGACCATGGTGTGTCCGCATGCTTCTTCAATCGCTCGGTGACCGCTCGAAGGCATTGCAGCGAAACGCCGAACCGGTCGCGCAACACGCCGATAGTCCGCAGGCCAACGAGGTCACGGAACGAGTAGATCCGGCTATACGCGCCGCGGTCCTCCTTGTTGGCGAGGCTCGGGCCGAGGATGCCCGTATTGTCCCAGTACCGTATTCGGCGCTCCGGAATGTGAGTAACGCGGCTGGCTTGTTCCAGGGTGAAGGCCAAGAGAACGGTCATCACGCGGCTCCGTTGACTACTGGCCGTCGCGCTCTACGGGTTGAACGCATGACCACTATATCGCACAAATGTTTCTCCGAAATGGAGGGTGTTTGCGCCTGACTGGACGAGCAATCACACTCGCTTGCGGAAGTAGTGGGCGTATTGCAGCTCGTCCGGGGCCGATTCCAGCCAGCGGGGGTGCGGTTCGGGGGTGAAGCGATCCATGCCCTGCTTTTCGTAGAAGCGGATGGCGCGGGCGCTCTCCCGGTTCACGTCGAGGACGACCCAGGAATAGCCAAGATCCCGGGCGCGGGCGAAGAGGGCGTCGAACAGCGTCTGGGCCAGGCCAGTGCCCCGGCGGGCAGAGGCGACGAAAAAGCGGGTCATCAGCGCCTCGTCGTCGGAAAGCTCTTTCAGGGCACCGCAGCCCAGGATGGCATCTTCTTGTTTCGCGAGCAGGAAGATGTCCCGCGGGCGGTCGAAGCCCGCGGCGATGGCCGGGTCCATGAACGCCGTGGGCCAGCCCTCCTCGGCAAAAATCTGGCGGCAGAACGCCAGCGTCGCCGCTTCGTCGGCGGGCGCGAAGTCGGTGATGGCGATCGATGCTTCCCTTTCAGGCTCAATGGGTTGCGGCACGGTCCTCTGCTTCCCTCCCATCGTGACACGAGTATGTCACCGATCCACCACAAGACGGCAGCGGGGTAAGCGGCCCGGTATCCTTGAACCCATGTGACCCGGGCCCGGGAACGCTCCCGTGGCTGTCCGGGTCGGGAGCGCCGCGTGTCCGATCTCCTTGCCGCCCGCGTCCAGATGGGGACGTCCCTCGCCTTTCACATCGTCTTCGCCGTGCTGGGCATGGGGCTGCCGGTGCTGCTGCTCATCACGGAGGGGCTGTGGCTGCGCACCGGCAACCCGGTCTACCTGGCGCTGGTGCGGCGGTGGGCCAAGGGGTTCGCCATTCTCTTCGCCGTCGGCGCGGTTTCCGGCACCATCCTTTCCTTCGAGCTGGGATTGCTCTGGCCGGAGTTCATGCGCTACGCCGGGGGCATCATCGGGTTGCCGTTCTCGGCGGAGGGGTTCGCGTTTTTCATCGAGGCCATCTTCCTCGGGTTGTATCTGTATGGGTGGGACCGGCTTTCGCCGCGCGCCCACTGGTTGACCGCCTTCCCCATTGCCATCAGTGGCACGCTCTCCGCGATCTTCGTCATCTCCGCCAATGCCTGGATGAATAGCCCGGCCGGGTTTCGCATCGTGGATGGGGAGGTGGTCGACGTCGATCCGGTGGCGGCCATGTTCAACAACGCCTGGTTCCAGCAGTCGCTGCACATGGTGCTGGCGGCCTACATCGCCACTGGTCTGGCGGTGGCCGGGCTCTATGCCTGGGGCATCCTGCGCGGGCGTAATGACGCCTATCACCGGGCAGGATTGACGATCGCCATCGCCTTGGCCGCCGTCTTCGCCCCGCTGCAGCCGCTCAGCGGCGACCTCAGCGCCCGTTGGGTGGCCGAGAACCAGCCGGCCAAGCTGGCGGCCCTGGAAGGGCAGTTTCGCACCGAGGCGGGGGCTTCCCTGAGCATCGGCGGCTGGCCCGACATCGAGGCGCGGGAGACACGATACGCGATCCAGATTCCCCGCGGGCTGAGTCTGCTGGCGTACCACGATCCGAACGCGGTGGTGCAGGGGCTGGAGGCGTTTCCCCGTGAGGACTGGCCCGATCCGCGCATCGTTCATGTGGCCTTCCAGCTCATGGTGGGCATCGGGTTCGGGGTGGTGTTCCTGGTCGCCTGGTACTGGCTGGCCGCCTGGCGCAATCGGCGCAGGGGAGGCGACGGTCAATTTCCAGGCCCGTGGTTGTTGCGTGCCGTCGCCTTCGCCGCGCCGCTGGGTTTCGTCGCCATCGAGGCGGGCTGGATCGTGACCGAGGTCGGCCGCCAGCCCTGGATCATCTACAACGTGATGCGCACCAGTGAGGCGGTGACGCCGGTGCCGGGGCAGTTCGTGGCGCTGGGCGGGTTCACGTTTGTCTACGTCATTCTCGCGGTCACGGCGGCGGTGCTGCTGATCCGGCTGGGGCGGCAACCGTTGCCGGAGCTGGCGCCGGAACCGGGGGCCCCGCTGCCAAACGACCCTCACCCCAACCGCCGCCCAGAGGGCACCCGGCCCTGCGCGCAGGGAGAGGGGCTCGCGACGCTCGAGGGGGGAGACCGCCATGCCCGGTCCTGATGTCTGGCCCGGGCTTGCGTTCATCAACGGGGCCATTTTGCTCCTGGGCGTGCTGTTGTATGCCTTGCTGGGCGGGGCCGATTTCGGCGGCGGCATCTGGGATCTGCTGGCGCGGGGACCGCGCGCCGGGGAGCAGCGGGCGGTGATCGCCCACGCCATCGGGCCGATCTGGGAGGCGAACCACGTCTGGCTGATCTTTGTGATTGTGCTGGTGTTCACCGTGTTCCCGCCCGTGTTCGCCGCGCTCAGCATTGCGCTCTACATCCCGCTGGCGTTGGCGTTGCTGGGCATTGTCTTTCGCGGGGCGGCGTTCATCTTTCGCACTCCGGCGCGTAACGTGGCGACGGGCGCTGGGGCCTGGGACCGGGTGTTCGCCGTGGCCAGCACGGTGACCCCGGTGTTCTTCGGCATGGCCGCGGGGGCGGTTGCCTCAGGCCAGATCCGGGTTGAGGATGGGGTGGTGGCCAGCGACCTGTGGCGGACGTGGCTGGCCCCGTTTCCGTTCGCCGTCGGGTTGCTGGCGCTGGCGACCTGCGCCTACCTGGCCGCCGTCTACCTGACGCTGGAGACGACGGGTGAGTTGCAAGTAGATTTTCGCAGGCGGGCGCTGGGGGCGGGCGCGGCGTTCGCGGTTCTGGCCGCGGTGGTTCTGCTCCTGGCGCGAAGTGGCGCGCCGTGGATCTGGCATGGGTTGACGAGCAGGGTGGCCGTCTTTGCCATTCCGCTGGGGATTGGATTTGCCGTCCTCTCCGGTTGGGCGGTGTTTCGGCGGCGCTACCGGCTGGCCCGCGCCGCGGCGATTGTGGAGGTGGCTTTGCTGCTGACCGGCTGGGCGCTGGCGCAGTATCCCTACTTGGTGGTGCCCGATCTCACGTTCGAGAATGCGGCGGCCTCCCCGGCGATGATGCGCGCGGCGCTGGTGGTCTTGGGGATCGGCGCGCTCTTTCTGCTCCCGTCGCTCTGGTTCCTGTTCCAGGTGTTCAAGGCCGAATTGCCGGGGGCCGTAGACGTCGCTCCGGGAGCCTCAACCCAGGAATCTTCGGGACCATAGAGCGGCGCTCGCAGGGGGTGTCATCCTGAGAATCGAAGGATCTCGGCTCTCTTTCGCGTCCGTTCGCGGAAAACCACGAGATTCTTCGCAAGCTCAGCCGGACACTTGGTTTGCCAACCGCTGCCGGCCCATTGCGACCGCACCGTGGCTCGGCGGACTCACGGCGACCAGCCTCGAATCGGCGTGAGCCCCAGCCGCAATCCTGCCGGCCCGTAGCGGCGAGGGCCTATGCCGGCTTGATGTTCTGGTTGACGCGGAACAGATTCTCCGGATCGTAAGTGGCCTTGATCTGAGCCAGCCGGGCGTACGTGGCCGCGCCGTAAGCGCTCTTGACGCGGTCGGCGCCCTCGTCCCCCAGGTAGTTGAGATAGACGGCGCCGCGGCTGAACGGCTGCATCGCGGTCCAGGTGTCGCGCACCCAGGTAATGTGGGCGGGGTCTTCCGCGGCGGCGAACCCGCTCGCGGCGACGACCAGGTTGTACTCGCTGTCGCGGTGGGGGAAGGCGGTCTCCTCCGGGGCGACCCGGTTGATGGCCCCGCCCATGTGCTCGACGACGAGGAAACAGGTGTCCAGCGACGGCGCGGCCAGCAACCGGGCGATGAGCGTGGCGATGGCATCGTCGCTCAATTCGCACAGGAAGCTCGACTTCCAGTAGTTGCGGTCGCCGTGCGGAAAGACCGTGGCCGGGTCCGTCGTGTTGAAATCTCGATAGCGCATCGGCGCGATGCCGTCGCGCAGCGGCGACCCGAAGCCACGCAAAGGGGCGAGCGCCGCCTGTCCCGCCGCGATCGATCCGGCGTAGCACGCGTCGACGACGACCACCGTGCCATGCTCCGGATCGCCGGCCAGATTGATGTAGCACGTCAATTCGTCCGGCGCCGCAGCCGTGAAGGTGCGAAAGAAACGGAAGACGTCCGCCGCGCGCGAGAAGGGCCAGGTCACCGTGCCAGCGAGCACCTGGTCAACGGGATGCAATCGGTACTAGAACGAGGTGACGACGCCGAAGTTGCCGCCGCCGCGCAGCGCCCAGAAGAGATCGGGGTGCTCCGTGGCGCTGGCGTGGAGCAACCGTCCGTCGGCGGTGACGACGTCGGCGGAGAGGAGATTGTCGCAGGTGAGGCCGTACTTGCGCATCAGCCAGCCGATACCGCCGCCCAGCGTCAGCCCGGCGATGCCGGTCGTGGAGATGATGCCGCCGGTGGTCGCCAGACCGAAGGCTTGCGTTTCGGCGTCGAACTCGCTCCAGGTGACCCCCGGCTCCGCCCGCGCGGTACACGCCATGGGGTCGACCCGAATTCCCTTCATGCAAGAGAGATCGATGACGATCCCGTCGTCGCAGACACCATTCCCGGCGGCGCTGTGCCCGCCGCCGCGGATCGCGACCGGCAGTCCAGAGTCGCAGGCGAACGCCACGGCGACCAAGACGTCCGCGACCCCCTCGCAGCGGACGATGAGCGCGGGGCGGCGATCGATCATCCCGTTCCAGACCCGGCGCGCATCGTCAAAGCCGGGGTCGCCGGGCTGGATCACCTTACCGCTCAGATGGGAGGCCAACGTCGAAGCGACGTGGACCTTAGGCGTCGCTACCATGGTGTTCCCCTCAATCCCGCTCCTCGGTCCCGGCAGATGCGCCGGTGCGGACGGCGCGGATCAAGCGCCTACGGGCGGGCGAATGATCCCGGTCACGATGGCGATGCCAAGCAGCACGAAGACCGTCCCCACCACTCGCGAAGCATGTCGGCCGAAGGGTAGCGTCTTTTCCGCGACATCGATCGCCGTCAGCGCCAGCATCCAGGCCAGACTCATGATCCCGGCGGCCACCAGCACCGTGAAGAGTGCCCAGCAGCAGCCCAGGCAGTAGAGCCCATGCCCGAACCCCATGCGCAGCGCGCCCGCGTGCCCCTCCCGCCAGCGCTGCATGACCACGATGAACGGGGAGCGGCAGTGGTCGAGGCAGACCTGTTTGACGACCGTGAACTGGTAGAGCCCGGCCACGATCATCGTGCCGCCGAGCACCAGCGGCGCCCAGTTCGTCCGCGTCGCCAGATCGACCTGGCCCGCCACGAGCCCAAGGGCGTGAACGGTGGCCCAGGTCAGACCGCCGACGGCGGTCCAGACCAGCAGATAGCCGGCGGCGAAGACGGCCGTGGGCAAGCATCGCGCCCCGCGGTCCCCGCCGATGCACTCGCGATGGCGTGCACGGTGAGCAGCATCGGGGCCAGACCCGGGAACATCATCGCCGCCATCATCACCGCCCAGGCCACGACGAAGGCGACGACGCCAGCGAGCGACCACCCCGCGCCGCCCATGCCGGCAGCGGCCAGTTGCGCGGCGTCCGCCATACCCGGATGGGCCAGATGATGCGGCGCGCCCGCATCCGCGGCGCCCGGCAGAATGACAGCGCCTGGGTGTGCGTCAGGGTCAGGAGCCAGGCGGCGACCGTCAGGACGGCCACCACCAGCAAGAGCGAGCGTTGCCCACGCTCTACGGGAGACGACGGGCGACGCGGCGTGTCGTCGCGGATCAGCCCGCGTGCCGCAATGCTGGACATGGTGGATACCTTTCAGCCATGCGCCGTGCGCGGAATTGGAGGGGCGACGGATCTCGGGACCCGCTCGCCCGACCGATCTGGCGGCGTGGGGACGCCGCTACGGACCCTCGTACTCGAATGTGCCGATCAGCGCCGAGCGCCCGAGGTAATCGAAGCTCAGGTCGGGGTCGGTGAACTTCAGGATCGTGGAGCGGCGCACGTCCGCAGTCCCGGTGTAGAAGGGGACCGCCAGGTTGCTCACCTTGAGGTCCAGCGGAGGCAGCCCCGGCATCGGATGCGGCACGTGCTCGGTGCCGATCTCCAGCACGCCGGGAATGGCGACGCGCACTTCGCCGTCGGCCAGCTCGTAGCTGATCGGCGCTTGCTTGGGCGCGATCGGGTTGGCGACCAGCCCGCCGAGGACGGCCGGCCAGCCCCCGGCTTGCCCGCCGAAGATCGCGCCCAGCGCCTCGACTTGGGGCGGGGTCGCTCGCTCGTCGATGTAATAGCCCAGTGTCCAGCCGCCGGCGAAGGCATTGGAGGGGATTTGCAGAAAGGCGATCAGGTTCAGGTCGTCGAGCGCGATGTCGCCGTACTGCCCCTCATTGATGTGCCAGCCGATGATCGAGTTGCAGGGAATCTCGGTCGGGTCGCTGGTGAAGTTGCAGGGGCAGGTCACCGCGCAGCGGCAGGCCTCCATCGCGTCGCCCGCCAGGCGCCAGGAAGGAACCGCATCCTGGGCGGCGGGGAGCGGAGAGCTGAACGCGGCGTCTCCGGAATCGCGCTCGACGCTTGACTCGGCGAGAGCGGCGCCGCGGAGGCCGAGCGCCCCGAGAAGCCCTACCGCGAGCCCACATCCGCCGAGACCCGCGAGTGTGGTCCGGCGCGTCGTGCGGGAGGTCAGGGACGGAGAAAGCGACGACAGGATGTGCGGATCCATGACGGCTCCTTTCGCGGTGAGCGGAGCGGCCAGCCCATGCGCCGGTCGCCCATGCGAATCCCAGCATGCGCGCCGATCGCGGGCCGCACATCGGTACGACGTACCTATTTTTTCGCGAATGTCCTGCGCTTGCAGAGAACGGCCAGTGGCGTTATCCCAACCCGAGCCGGACCGCGGCGGCCGCCGCCTCCCGCCGGTTGGTCACATCCAGTTTGGAAAAGATGCTGGCCACGTGATGCTCGGCGGTGCGCGTGCTGATATAGAGCTGCTGCGCGATTTCGGGGTTGCCAAGTCGTTGGCAAAGTAGTTCGAGCACTTCCCGTTCGCGGTTGGTGAGCAGTCCGCGGGCTGTGCTATGCCTTCCTGAATCGGCCGCTCTCGCCGCCGTTGGCCCCGTGGGCAGTGAGGCGAGGTCGACGGCGAGCGCAGAGGAAACACTCTGGTCGATCGGAGCCTGGCTCCCCGCAGCGCGGGCAAGCTGCCGGCTGGCTTCGTCCAAATGCGGAGTGACGGCCGCTTCGCACGCTTCGTAGGCGTCGCGGAAGAGTCCCCACGGCGTGTACCCGATGCGGTCGCACAGCGCATCGACCGCTCCCAGGAGACGCAGGCTCAGGTCGTCCTGGCTCCGCTCGGCAGCGATCGCGGCCACCCCGGTCATGGCTTCCGCGACCCCTGTGAAATCTTTTCGTTCCCAACAGTGGTGCAGCGATTCCTGGTATTGGGCGAGAGCTTCCGCCAGCATGCCACGGCGACGCTTGAGATCCGCCAAACTCAGGCGCGCGGTTTCGATGCCGACGACATCGCCCTGCTCCGTCCAGCCCTCATAGGCTTCCGCATAGAGCGCCTCGGCGCGATCGAACGCGCCACGCGTCACGATGGATGTGGCCAGGGCATTGACGATGGCAGGCAGGAGCGGCGCCGGATCACAACGCCGAATGAGTGCGACCGCTTGTTCCTGCTGCTCGATGGCGGCATCGAGCGAACCCTGGCCGGCCGCCACCCAGCCCAGGACGGCGTAGGAACAGGCTTGCCGCCCGGTGTCTCCTTGCATCTCGGCCAGCCGCAACGCTTGAGCGGCGTAGGTCTCGGCGACCGCATAGTCGCCCGCGAAGTGCGACATGACCGCGGCATTCAGGTATCCGCGGAGCTGCAGACGGTCTGGCACGCTTGAGAGTGCCATCACCTGTTCCAACACCGTTCGCCCCTCGGCAAACGCGCTCCGGAGGTGCCAGTATTCGTCGGCCAGTTCGATGGCGAGCCGCAGCGCGGGCTCGGCCTCCCGCCGCTCGATCAGCCAGGCGAGCGCCGCCCGCAGGTTGTCGCGCTCGGCATCCAGGCGCTCGAGCCAAAGATGTTGCTCGGCCCCCTCCTTGAGTCCGTTGTTCGCGCGTTCCGCCATGGCGAGAAACCAGGCCGCGTGGGCATCCCGGATAGCGGTTTCTTCGCCGCTCTCGGCCAGTTGCTCCCGTCCAAAGTCGCGAACCGTCTCCAACATCGCGAATCGCTGCTGCCCGGCAGTCTCGCCGCCGCGGTGCAGCAGGCTCTGGTCAGTCAGCGCGACGATCCCGTCGAGAACCGACGATTCTGCGCTGTGCCCTGGCCAACCCGGCGCCACGTTGGCGACGGCCGCCGCCGCCTCCGCGGAAAATTCTCCCGCAAAGACGGCAAGCCGACGGAACAGGACTTGCTGCTCGGTCGTGAGCAGTCCATGACTCCAGGCAATGGTGTTTCGTATCGTCTGTTGCCGCGCCGGCGCATCGCGGCGTCCGCCGTCGAGCACGCGCAGCGGATCCGCCAGCAATTCCAGGAGCGCCTCGGGCGAGAAGACCTTCGCGCGGGCAGCGGCCAATTCGATGGCCAGCGGCAAGCCGTCCAGACGGCGGCAGATCTCCGCCACGGGTGGCGCGCTTCGTTCGTCAAGGACGACGTGGGGGGCAACCGCGCGAGCCCGCTGCACGAAAAGTTCGATGGCCGCAATTCCGGACAGAGACTCGACGCTCAGTTGCTCCGGCCGCGGCAGCTCGAGCGGTGCGACCGGCAGCTCGTGCTCACCCTGGATTCGCAGCGGCGCTCGGCTCGTGGCGAGGACTTGTAGCGCGGGGCACTGTCTGAGGAGACCGGCCACGATCTCGGCGACGGCCGCGACGAGATGCTCGCAGTTGTCCAGGACCAGCAGGAGTTGCCGGCGGTGCAGCGATCGCGCGAGGCGGTCGGCGAGTGGTTGCTCGCCGGCTTCCGGCACGCCTAGCGCCCCCGCGATCGTCGGGAGCACAAGGCCGGAGTCGGTCAGCGGCGCGAGATCGACGAAGATGACGCCGTCACTGAAGTCCTCGCTCACATCGTGGGCGAGGGCAAGGGCTAACCGCGTCTTCCCGACCCCGCCCGGTCCCGTCAGCGTCAGGAGCGGCGCCGCGTCATCGAGCAGCAGGGCACGGGCGGCCGCGACCTCGCGCGACCGGCCGATGAGCGACGTGCGCGGAATGGGCAGTGACGAATCACGCTCGTCAAGCGAGACGCTGACCATGGCTGATCTCGGTCGCGATTTCAGATTGATGCCATGGCCAGATTAGCATGCTGCGCGGAACCTGGGGATGAACAGCGGCGTGCCGAAATCGTGTCATGCTGCAAATGAACGAAGTGAAGCATCTCGGCTCATCGCTGGACCTTTCCGCTGAGAACGAGATTCTTCGGCTGCGCCTTCAGAATGACACGATGTCGCTCGCCGCCGTAGCGCGTGGACCTCAACCGGGACCGCTTTCGGCGCTGCGGCGCCCGGTTAAGGTCTGGAGACCGGAGCCGGCGTCAGGCCGGCTGGATATTCTGGTTGACCCGGAACAGGTTGTTCGGATCGAACTTGGCCTTGATCTGGGCCAGGCGGTCGTAGTGGTCGCCGTAGGAGGCGCGCACGCGGTCGTCACCTTCCTCCATCATCATGTTGACGTAGGCCCCACCCGCCGAATAGGGATGCAGATCACTCCAGTAGGACCGCGCCCACTCGATCATGCGCTCGTTGTCGGCCGGGTCGGGACTGACTCCGACGATGACCATACCCCAGTGGGCGTCGCGGGAGTTCCAGGCGGTGGCGTCCTTGTCCACGTCGCTGGCCACACCGTCGATGGGGTAGAGGTGCATGGTCGATTTCCACGTCGGGAGCATTTCGCCGTACTGGACGTGGATATCGACTGCCTCGTCCGGGATCTCTTTGACGAAATCGGCTTTCCAGTACCACTGATCACCCGGCGGGTAGA
The DNA here is from genome assembly GCA_963762985.1 of uncultured Chloroflexia bacterium. GTDB lineage: Bacteria > Chloroflexota > Chloroflexia > Thermomicrobiales > UBA6265 > JACCXM01. The sequence goes on along the minus strand of CAVXMK010000008.1, from coordinate 270,217 downwards.
GCCCGTCGAACATGCTGTTGAGCGCGGGGTGGGAGATGGGACCGACCCAATCGAGGGACGGTGGGCCGAATTGCTGACGGATAGGGGCGAAGGTCTCATCCGGCGTATCGCCGGTATAGGCCCAGACCACGCCACACATCTTCTGCCCCCAAAGCTCTTCCGGGAATGGCGCGACCGAGGGGACAGTGAGGAAGGCGAAAAAGCCGTTCAGGTCGTGCGGGGCCTGGCGGATGAAGTCGCGGTACCAGCGCAGCACATCGGCGGAGCGCTCCAGCGGCCAGAGCATCGGCCCGGCGGTGAGTGTGGGAAGCGGGTGCAGCTTGAAGACGAACGAGGTGACGACGCCGAAGTTGCCGCCGCCGCCGCGCAGCGCCCAGAAAAGATCGGCGTTCTCGGTCTCGCTGGCGGTGACGAAACTGCCGTCGGCGAGCACCACGTCGGCTTCGAGCAGGTTGTCGATGGCCAGCCCGAGCTGGCGGGTGAGGTGTCCTATCCCGCCGCCGAGGGTGATGCCGCCGACGCCGGTGGTCGAGATGATGCCGCTGGGGGTGGCCAATCCGAATACATTCGTGGCGTGGTGCAGGTCGCCGAGTGTGGCCCCGCCCTCGACGCGGGCGGTGCGGGCGACCGGATCGACGCGCACCCCGTTCATCGGCGACAGGTCGATGACCAACCCGTCGTCGACTGAGCCAAGCCCGGGGCCATTGTGCCCGCCGCCGCGAATGGCGACGAGGAGGTCGTTGTCGCGGGCAAAGTTGACCGCGGCGATGACATCGGCCACGTTCGCGCACTGGGCGATGAGGGCCGGGCGCTTGTCGATCATGGCGTTGTAGAGCGTGCGAGCCTCGTCGTAGCTCGGGTCGCCGGGCTGGATGACGGGGCCTCGCATCGAGGCGGCCAAGGTCTGAACGGCTTCGGCATCGAGGGTCGCGGCGCGGGTCGTCGTTGGTGCTGCCACGGTGGGTCTCCTCCTGGTGCAAACGGGACCGCTCCCGGCTCTTGCCGGGTACGGTCCCAGCATGCACCCTGATCTCGCATTGCACATCCGCAAAAATTACGGAATCCCTGACGCCGTCGCTCTTCCCACTCCGTAATTCCTGCAATGCGACGTGCTCAAGAACCTTGGATTCCTGGTTTGGCTGGCGGACGGCGTCGGCAGCCCCCCGCTCCTTGCGTCAACGCGCTGGGGGCGGGGTCGGGATGAAGGCGGGAACTACTCGACGCAGGTCGTCACCGGCTGCCCGGCCGCGACCAACCCGCTGAAGAGGGCGGTCACCTCGTCATCGCCGGCATTGCGGGCACTGTGGACCATTCCAGTCTCGACGAACCAGTCGCCGGGCTCCAGTACGACCTCCTGGCCCGCCGCCAACGGCTCGGGCGTTGCCGGGGCGCCGGCATCGCCGACGCGCATGACCGTCATCTCCATGTCTTCTTCCTCAAGAGTCAAGCCGAAGGAACCGGACTCGACGGTGACGACAAGCGTGCCCGGGTGGGTATGCGGTCCGATGCTGCCGCCGGGAGCCCACGCGGCGCGGACCAACACCAGCGCCTGATCTTGCGCCGACGCGGGCATGGCATTGCCCAGGACCTGCACAGTCATGTCGGCGGCGCATTCCAGCGTCACCGGCTGCGGTTCGGGTTGCGCCGCGCGTCCATCAAATCCCGCGAACGCCATTGCAGCGGCCACGAGGCCAAGGGGCACGAGGAACTGCACCAATCGACGCATGTCGATCTCCTTCCATTCTGCATTGTGGACAGCACCCCGGCGATCGCATTTCGGGTGGAGTCTCAGCATGCGCCCGGGGACGGTGGTGCGCATCCGCCAGAAATACGGATTTGAGAGGAGGAGTGAAACGCTGCCCGGCGTCCGTAATTCTTACGGGCTTAGAGCAGATCGAGGCGCTCCGCCGCGGTGGCGGCCTCGCGGCGATTGGCGACGCCGAGCTTGTTGAGGATGTGGGCGACGTGGGACTGGACCGTGCGCGGGCCGAGGAAAAGTGCCTCGGCGATCTCCTTGTCGGTCTGCCGCTGCGCTAGCAAGCGAACCACCTCCACTTCGCGCTGGGTCAGCCCGGCGGGATAGATCACGCCAGATGGGTGCGTGGAGAGTCGAGTTGCCAGCGCGGTGGCCCTGGCGAGGGTTGGCGCGGCGCCCAGGCGGGTGCAGATCTCACGCACGTCGTCCAAAGCGACACGCGCCTCGTCGGGGTTACCTGTTGCCAGTCGCAACTTAGCGTGGGTCAGCAATGTCAGCGCCCGCTCGAAGGGGGTTTCGCACTTTTCGGCGAGGGCGAGGGCGGCGTTCAGTGCAGCCTGCGCTTCCGCCACGTTCCCGCACGCGGTGTCGATCTCGCCGAGGAGACGGTAGGCGCCTATGCGCACCAGCGGCTGCTCCGGTGCGGCGGCGAACTCAAGCGCTTCGGCGGCGATGGCGCGCGCGGTCTTGTGGTCTTCCTCCGCCAGGTGGTAGCGCGCCCAGGCCAGCCGACCGTCGGCTTGTCCGAGGATACTGCCGCTCCAGTCGAGCCAGCGATCGTGCGCGGCGAGCCAGGCGTGCGCGCCGGGGAGATCGGTCGCGTCCAGGCAGAGATCGGCCGCCAGGCGCTGCAGGAAGAGTCCTTCCTGGAAAATGACATCGCCCGGTTCCATCGCGGGTCCATTCGGGAACAGCTCGGCAATCTGCGCTGCGGCGAGATCCGGCGCGCCGCGATGATGGGCCAGCGTGGCGATCGCGGTTCGCACCACTCGCCGCAGGTAGGCATTGCCGGTCGTCGCGAGGGAGTGCACGATGCGGTCGGCCTCGTCCCACCGCCCATCGATGATGAGGCAGCCGAGCCAGGCTAGCCGGGGAGAGATGCCCGAGCGGAACGCGCCGCCCGCGCGACCGATTGCGGCTTCCGCCTCCGCCGCGGCTCGCCGCCGCACCGGAGGATTGGCCGCGTCATACGGCAGCGCCACGTCCCACAGTTCGTCGAGCAGGGTCAATGCGGACAACGCGTGATGTTCGTGCGCGGCGAATGACGTGCGCGCCTGCGCCCATGCCCGGCGCGCCTCCTCCGGGGCGCCATTTGCGGCATGGGCGATGCCCAGCCCGTGATACGCGTACGCGGTGGCCAGCCGGACGCCGCTGATCACCTCGGCCGCTGGCGCGAACAGCGTCAGGTATCGCTCGCTGCTGGCGCAAGCCGCCTCGAGCTGACCGGCGGATGCCTGGAACCAGGGAAGACAGACGCGCCGGAAATTCTGGCCCGCCTCGTGCAGCAGTTCCATCGCCCGTTCTTCGCCAGGAGTCTCGACCGGCGCCGCCTCTGTCAGCACATCGGCGAGCCAGGCGCCGGGTGTGGCAAACATCCGCGGCGCCGCCATGGGCATCGCCTCGAAAGCCTCGGCAGAGGCGGCGATCATGGCGATCCCAACCTGGAATTGGTCCGAGTAACAGAGGAGAACCCCGCGCTGGAAGAGGATTTCGGCGGCCAGGAACGGGTCAGTGAGTCGTGCAGCGAGGCGGTCGGCTTCATCGAGAAACCCGAGGGCCTCCGCGGGGTGCGAGAACCGAAGCAGTCGGCCCAGGCGGAACAGGAGACGGGCGCGTTGCAGCTCCTGATCGTCGTCATGGGCGAGGAGGTCTGTGGCGGCGCGCAGACGCTCGGCCGCAGTGAGCCAGGCGTAGGCGCGTTGGGCCCGGTCGGCGGCATGTATCAGCCACTGCACGGCACGCGGATCGCCGGCCTGCTGCAAGTGATAGGCGACCGTGTCGGGATCGGGCTGCGCGCCTCCCAGAAGTGTCTCCGCGACCCGCTCGTGCCAGAGCCGGCGGCGCGGCGGGAGCACGCCTTCGTAGAGCGCCTCGCGGGTGAGGGCATGGACGAAGCGAACGCGGGCGCCATCGCGTTCGGCCGCCAGGAGATGGGAATCCACGGCCTGCTCGACGATCGTCAGGAGCGTCTCTTCGTCAAGGTCGGCGATTTTACGCCAGAGGGAGAGTGGGACTTCCTGTCCAATCACCGCGGCGATCGCCAGCGGCTCGCGCACGTCTTTGCCCAGCCGTCCCACCCGAATGTCGATGACCTGCCGGAGTAAGGAGGGGACGACGACGCGGTCGAGCGCCTCAAGCGCCCACCCGCCGACAGCTTCCCGCAGCAGCCCTTCCTCCTCCAGGGCACGGAGAAGTTCGGTGGCAAAGAACGGATTGCCTTCCGCGTGTTGCTCCAGGTAACCGACGAGCCGCGTTTCGTCCGCGGCCGGGAGCCTGTACCGGGTGACGACCAGCAGGCGCATAGCTTCCGTGTCCAGACGTCGCAGATCGAGGCGGAGCCCCTCGGCCTCGCGCACCAGCGCCGGAAGCTGCTGGGAAAAGGGATGACGCCAGGTCAGCTCATCCACCCGGTAGGTGGCCAGCAGGAGTACCGGCCATTGGCGCAGGTGTGGGGCGACGTGGCGCAACAGCTCCAGGCTGGCGGGATCGGCCCAGTGGAGATCTTCGAGGAGGACGACAAGTGGCCGCTCGTCGCTCAACGCGGCAAGGAACCGGCGGACTTCGGCGTAGAGGGCGGCCTGGTCAGTGACGCGTTTGAGCGTGCCGCCCGCGAACGCGGCTGGGGGCGCGGGTTGTCCCGAGTCGGTTGGGTAGCCTGAGACGAGATCGAGCCACGGACCGTAGGGCGGGGTGTTCGTCAGATCGTAGCAGTGACCGGTGAGTACCGGCGCGCCACGCGCGGACGCCTCGCGCGCCAGATCCCGCGCCAGGCTGGTTTTGCCGATCCCGGCTTCCCCGCCGAGCAGCACGAGGCGCCCGTGGCCAGCGATGGTGCTGGCCAACTCTTCGCGCAGGAAGACCTGCTCGCGCTCACGGCCGACGAGTACTGATGCCGTCTGCGGAAGGCGGTGCCTGGCGAGAGAGTTCGGGTCCTGAGCCACGGCGAATCTCGTCTCGACTTCGCGTCGTCGATTCAGGCAAGGATGCCGTCGTCATGGGCCGGGAGGCGCCTGAGCACGGCGTGTGGCGCTGGGACGCCGCGCAAGCCTAGCGCCCCAGGGAACCTCATGACCACGGCGACTTCCCCGCCGTTTGCTTTTGGCGTTGTCTGAATTGTACCGGTATGACGTGGCGGCCTGGCCTGGAGGAGGCAGATCAGAGCCAGTGCGCCCCCTCTCTGGCTCGCTTGCACCACCAGGTCATGTCTTGCCTGATCCATGCGCGGTACGCGGGGTCGGGCTCCTCGACGGCGGCCCACGCGTGCCACCAGATACCGCGCAGCACCTGGCCGAGCAGACTCAACGCCATCTGCGGCTGCCACCAGGCGTCGGCGAAACGGTCGCCGAGCCGATAGGCCAGCCGGTCGCGGTACCACGCGATTGTCGTTTCCCGAGCCACCGGAAGTTGGATGCCGAGCGCCCACAGATACCAGGCGACATCCACGCCCGGAGGCGACGGGCTCACCAGGTGCCAGTCGAGCAGGATCACGCGCGGCGTTGGTTTGCGTACGATGCCGATGTTGGCGCCTCGGGGATCGCCATGGACGACCGTTTGTGGATAGTGGGCCAGCGCGGCGCAGAGTGGAGTCGGATCCTGGCAGAGCCGACGCACGAGATCGGCCACGTCCGGTTCGGCAAGCTCCCAGAAGAGTTCCCAACCGCGGTGAATCATGCCGACCACCTCGTTCGGATGACCCTTCTCGCGCCTGCCCGTCTCCTGAGCAAGGGCAGTGTAGAGTTGCCAGGGTGTGGTCAGTCCGCGGCCGGTCTCGGTCGCCCACGGCGATTCCCAGAAGGTCACGTGCATGGCCGCCAGGGCGTCGAGGTAGCGGCGGTGGTCGACGCGGCTGATGGGCGTTGTGCCCATGGGGTCATAAAGGAGGTCGTCGCTTACGTCCCGCATGAGAATGGCCCAGCCGCCGCCATCGCGGGCGCTGGCGACCACGGGATGGGTGATCTCTGGGGGCAGTTGGTCGAGCAGCCCGTGCGACCAGACGATAACTTCCCGGCCGCATTCGTCGGCGGTGGCTCGCACGATCCAGTCGCACTCGGGCGAGCTGAGTTTGACGACGAATCGTGGGCCGTGTCCGTCGTTCGTTTCCACGGCGAGAAATGAGCTCCCTGACGCGGAGTGGCCTCCGGTGAAGGGGGAGATCCGCACGGAATCGATCGGCGTGAGACACAGGCGCGTCAGGGTTTCCGGCGCGAGCATTGCGTCGAAACTGAAGAACGGTTCGTGTCGCATGGCAACGGCGTCATCTACAGCCACCGCGCTCCCTCCCTGGCCCGCTCGGACCACCAGGCGAGGCTTTCTCGAGCCCGTGCGCGGAAGCTGGCGCTCGGGCTATGGGCGATGTCCCAGCCGTGGACCCATCCCCTGCGCAGCAGCTCGCCAAGCAGGCTGAGCTCCAACTGGGGTCGCCACCACTCCTCCTCGAACCGGGAGCCAAGCCGCCGCGCGAGCAGCGCGCGGTACCACGCGATGGAGATGTTGTTGGAGACTGATACCCGGAGCCCGCTTCGGGAGAGGTAGTAGGCGAGGTCTGCCCCCGGCACTCCAGGACCGACGAGGTGCCAGTCGAGCAAGACGACGCGCGGTCGTGGTCCGGGCGTGATGCCGAGGTTCGCGGGCCGCGGGTCGCCGTGGAGGACGGTCTGCGGATAACGCGCCATGGCGGCGCACAAGGGAGCGGAATCAGCGAGCAGCCGGCGCAGGAGCGCCGCCACATCTGGCGCGATCAGCGCCAGGAACGAGGGCCAGCCCTCCCGGATCCGGCAAATCGTTTCGTTCGGATGGGCTGCCTCGCGTTCGCCTGTCGCCGGAGAGAACACCGTGTACCGATGCCATGGGCTGCAATAGCCGATCGCCGGTTCGGCCAACTCCGACTGCTCCCAGAAGGCAGCGTGCAGTGCAGCCATCGCGTCGAGGTAGCGGCGATGATCGGCCTCGGTGAAGGGCGTAACGCCCATCGAATCCGGGATTAGCTGATCGCTGACATCGCGCATCAGGATCGCCCAGCTCTCCTCATCGCGGGCGCAGGCGATCACCGGATGGGTGATCTCCGGCGGCAGCTGGTCGAGCAGGCCAGTCGTCCAGACGAGTACCTCCCGACCGCAACGGTCCGCGGTGCCACGCACGATCCAGTCGCACGCGGGCGAACTCAGTTTGACGACCAATCGCGGTCCCTGTCCGCTGTTCGTCTCGACCGACAGGAACTCGCTGCCCGAGGCCGAGTGGCCGCCGACGAACGGGAGACGCCGCGCTTCGCCGATCGCGCACCCGGTCAGACGACTCAGCGTCTCCGGCGAGAGCAGTTCGTCGAGGCTGGCGAAGGGTTCGTAGTGCATGGCTCGGCTCCGATCCATGGGCGCGTTAGCGCCTCGCCAGGCAGGCGTAGGTCACGACGCTGTAGCAGAACGACCCGTCCAGGGCGCAGAAAGCCAAATCGGCGAGCCATCGTTGGTAGTCCGCTTCGGGAATGTCGGCGGTGTGCAGGAGGTAGTCGCGCACGAAATGCGCGAGCGCGTACCCCGAGGTCCCCGGTGCAAAATCCCGCTCCAGATCGACCAGGACGGTCTCCTGCTCGATTTGGAACCCGGTCGCGGACAACATGGGCGCGAGGCGGCGGCCCAGCCAGGGGTCGTTGCCGCGGTCGGCGATGGCCCGGGCCATGCGGCGTCCCAGCTCGCGATCGTGGCCGTTGTAGACGCGGGTGTCCTCGTCGGAATTGACCACCAGGATCCGGCCACCGGGGCGCAGCACGCGTCGCGCCTCCGCCAACACTTGTTCCGGGTCCCGGCAGAAGCCGAGGACGCTGATGCAGACGGCGGCATCGAACGACGCGGTGGCGAATGGGAGGGCGTGGCCGTCGGCCTCGGCAAAGGTCAGCACGGATTGGTCGGCAAAGGCGGCGAGGCGCCGCGCGACATCGATGGCCGCCGGGGCAGGGTCGATGCCGACGACCGATCCTGCCGGCACCACCATCAGGGCGATCTCGCGACAGAAGGCGCCGCTACCGCAGCCGATATCGAGGATGCGTTCTCCCGGTGCGGGCTGGAGCAGATCGATGACGCGATCCCGCTTGGCGACCGCTGCTGGTGAGCGGCGTTGTGATTCCAACTCCAGCAGCACCGGTTCCGTGAATTCCATCAGCGTTGCCTCGCGGAACGACCGCCTGGATGAGCGAGAACGGTCGGAAACTGACCCGTCACCGTGAAAAAGCGCCGCGCCGCGGCAAGGCTGGCGTCCACCTGACGCTATCCAGGTGCTGGCGGACGCGAACCAGCGTCACGTCCAGTTGGCGCCGCGCCGTTGCCATCGCGGCGCGTACCGTGAAACCGTCGCCGTACGCTTCCCGGGCAAGCCGATATCGCGCGGCCTCGGCTTGCAGGTCGTGACGGCGGATGTCAACGAGGATAAACACGGAATCCGGATGCGGGTTCATGACCGTCTCCTTCAGGCGTTTAGGGATCCGGCTGCCCGGTCGCTCCGGGTCGCTCGGCGCTTCCCTGGTACGACCTCAGCATGCGCCTCCTCGCGCCCTGGCACATCCGTCTCGATTACGGAATTGCGGATCGGCCAGCGCGGAGCGCGACTCCGTAATCGCTACGGAGAATCGGCGCTCAGTCGAGACCGAGAGCGACCGCGGCGGCGGCCGCCTCGCGCCGGTTGGCGACATCGAGCTTGATGAAGATGCTGGCGACGTGCGTGCTCACGGTGCGCGGACTGAGGAAGAGGGTCTCTGCGATCTCCTTGTCGGTCTGATGCCGAGCCAGCAGGCGCAGGACATCCAGCTCGCGGGCCGTGAGCCCGGCCGGTCGCTCCGCTGGGAGCGCTTCTTCGGCCATGGCAAGGGCGTCGCGCAGCTCGCTGACGCGGGATGAGGCGAGAAACGTGGCGCGCATCTGGTCGTCGTCGAGACCGCGAGCGAGGACCGCGACGTGATCCATCGCCTCCCGGTAGGGGACGGCCGCGTCCCGGTTGCGGGCGCGCAGGGCGTGTCCGAGCCAGAGCCGCCCCTGCCAGCGCAGCGAGCCATGCGCGATCTCGTCGGTCATGGCCACGCCCTCCGCCAGCGCCGCCTCGGCCTCCCGCGGTTTCCCTTGCAGGAGGAGCGCGCGGCCCGCCAGGAGCCGGGACCTGGCGATGTTTTTCCTCATGCCCTTTTCGGTAGCCAGGCGCAATGCCTCGCTGGCGGAGGCCAGTGCCGCATGGGGATCGCCCTGAGCCAAAGCCAGCTCGCCGCAGACAAGCTGGTAGCGATTGAGATAGCGGATGCGACCGTACTCATGCTGTTCGAGCAGCGGCTCGAAGGCGCGAAGATGCGCGGCGGCCGCGTCGATGTTGCCAGCGGTCAACTCGTCAGTCGCCAGGTCGAGGAGGGCGTAGCGTTCGGCTTCGGTGACGCGCTCTCCTTGACTGCCGCGCACGCCCTCCAGGGCCCGCGAATGCCATTCGCGGGCCGTGTCGGGATCGCCCAGTTCGTGGTAAAGCCAGCCGACGTTGTTCAGCAGCTTCGATAAGTAGTAGTGCTCTCCGAGCGTTTCGGCGTGCGCGACGCCGCTGAGGAGCACCCGGCGCGCCGACGCGTACTGTCCTTGCTCGCCGAGCGCGAGGCCGAGGCGCCAGTGCGCCGCGGCGACGATGAGCCCATCGCGCCCCTCGCGCGCGAGAGCGAGCGCCTCGCGAGAAAGGCGCTCTCCCTTGAGATAGTCTCCCCGCCAGACCGCCAACAACGACTGCACATCCAGACTGCGGCTCAGTATGTCCGGTTCGGCGCCGGCGCGGGCCATGCGCTCAGCCTCAACCGCGTGGTGGAGTGACTTCTCCAGATGGCCTTCGACCTCATGGAGATGCCCGAGGTTCCAGTGCGCCAGCCCCAGCAATCGCGGATCGCCAAGCTCCGAGGCCACGTGGAGTGCGGCCTCTCCAGCCGTCTCGGACGCTCCAGGCTGGTATAGCCGCCGTCTTGCGTAGCTGCTCCAGACCAGCGCGCGCCCTTCTCCGGCGCAATCACCCGTCGCCTGCGCTGCCTCCAGCATCCGCGCGAATGCCGCGTCCGCCGCCTCCAGGTGACCCACCAGGAGATGCGTCCGCCCCAGCCGCTCGTGCAGGCCAACCTCGTGCTCGCGGATCGTGGCGAGCGACACCTGCGCCAATGCGGCCAGCGCCCCCTCGTAGGCGAGCAAGGCTCCATGCCCGGCGAACCGCTCGCGCGCCGCGTCGCCGGCGGCCAGTCCGTAGCGAACCGCCTGCTCCCACTCCTCGGCAGCCGCGAAGTGGTAAGCGAGCGCGCTGTCGCTTTCGGGGCGTCGTTCCGGCGACGTTTCCAGGATGGTCGCCACTCGGGCATGGAGCCGCTTGCGGCGGCGGGCGAGTTGGGCGCCGTACAGGACTTCGCGGATCATCCCGTGCCGGAAGCGATACCGCTCGCCGGTGCCGGCGGGGAGGACGACGTCCGCGCGCAATGCGGCCTCGAGGGCGCGCAGCAGCGGGTCTTCGTCCCACTCCAGGATCGCTTCCACGATCCCGAGATCCCACTCCTCTCCGACCACGGCCGCGACCGAAAGCAGCGTCTCCTCTTCAGCGCCCAGCCGGGCGATGCGGTGGGCAACGAGGTGTTGCAGCAGCGCGGGCATCTCGATGGCGCGGGTCGGGGGCAGGAGGCGCCCTGCGTCGTCGCGGGGCAACAGCTCGCGCTCGCTGAGGTCGCGCAGCAACTCGACGAGGTACAGGGGATGACCGTCGGAGCGGGCGTGGAGGTACTCGGCCAGTTCGGGGCTGCACGGACCGTAACCGGCGGCGACAAGGGCGGCGGTGGCGGCGACGTCGAGGTTGGCGAGCCGCAGCGTGGTCACCGGCCGGTCTCGGTGCAATTCGGGGAGGGCGTCGTAGAGGGGCTGGTCGCGGCGGAGCGTTTCCGGGCGGTACGCGGCGACGAGCAGGATCGGCGTTTGCGTGAGCGATCTGGTGACGTCGTCGAGCAGATCGAGCGAATCCCGGTCGGCCCAATGCAGGTCGTCGACCAGGAGCAGCACCGGCTGTTCGGCGGCCGTCGTGCGCAGGTGAGCGGCGACCTCCTGCCGGAGCTGGTACGCCGATTGGGCGTGAGCGCCGAAGCCGAACGGGGGCGGCAACCGCACCTCGCGCGTCGCGGCATCGGGCAGTGCGGCGAGCAATTCGCGCCAGGGCGCGAAGGCCGGCGCTCCCCCGATCTCGGGGCAGCGGGCGGTGGCCACCGCGGCGCCGCGGGTCGCGGCCTCCCCGGCCAGATCGCGGGCCAAGGTGGTCTTGCCGATGCCGGTCTCGCCGGCGAGGAGGACGAACCGCCCGCGGCCACCCAGAGCCGCGGCCAACTCCTCCCGCAGCACGACCTGTTCGCGCTCGCGGCCGACGATGGCCGACGGTGTTCGCGAATAGGTGCGGGTGGTTTGCCCGATGGCGAAATTCTCGGCCACGGCGTGCCTCGCGTTTGGACTCCGTTGTCGAGACGGCCGGCTCATACACGGCGCCGCCGCGACGCGATGCACTCGTGGCCATATTCGTGCTGGCTTTGCCCGCCGCACGCCGCGGGTGGACGATGCGTGGATTGTACCGATTCAGCGCCGGAGCGAGGGTGCTACCCGGTGACCATGGCGCGCACCGCCGCGCAGAACCGCTCCACCTCGGCCTCGTCGTTGTAGTAGTGGACCGAGGCGCGCACCACCTCGGCCAGGCCCCGCGCTTCCATGTCGAACCGAGTCGAGGCGACCGAGGAGACCGTCACGTTCATCGCGTGGGTGGAGAGGACGCGTTGCATCTCTCGCGCGTCGAAGCCGTCTGCCGTGAAGGTGACGATGCCGCACCGCACGACCCCGAGATCCCGCACCGTGACGCTGGGGATCTCGGCCAATTCCTCGCGAAGCAGTCCAGCAAGGCCCTGCACCCGCTCCCAGATCGGCTCCATGCCCCACCCAAGGGCATAGTCGAGCGCAACGCCGAGCCCGACCTTGCCCGCGAAATTCGTTTCCCAGTTCTCGAAGCGACGGGCATCTTCGCGGATCTGGTAACGGTCCGGGGCGATCCATGTTGCCGCGTGATCGTCCAGGAACGGCGGCTCCAGGCGCTGGCACAACTCGCGCCGGATATAGAGCAGACCGGTACCGCGTGGGCCGCGCAGATACTTGCGCCCGGCTGTGGAGAGGATGTCGCACCCAATTGCCCTCACGTCGATCGGCATCTGCCCAACCGATTGGCAGGCATCGAGCAGATACGTGACGCCTGCTGCCCGCGCCACTCGTCCCACCGCGGTGGCGGGATTCACGAGCCCGCCGTTGGTGGGAACGTGGGTGAGGGCGATCAGTTGCACCCGGTCGTCGATCATGGTCTGCAACGCCTCGACCGAGACTTGCCCGGTCTCGTCGCTGGGGATAACCTCGACCACCGCCCCGGTCCGCTGGGCCACCTGAAGCAGGGCGACCACGTTGCTGGCGTACTCGGCGCGAGCCGTCAGGATGCGGTCGCCGGGGGCGAATGGCAGCGCGTAAAAGGCCATGTCCCAGGCGCGGGTCGCGGTTTCGACGAAGGCGATTTCGTCAGGATCGCATCCGAGCAACTTGGCTGCGGCGCCATACACCCGCTCGACCGCCGCGTCCTCGCGGTCCGCCGCCTCATAGCCCCCGATCTGCGCTTCCAGATCGAGGTAGTCCCGCGTCGCCTCCAGCACCGGTTGCGGCATGAGTGCCGCGCCGGCGTTGTTGAAGTGGAGCACGTGCTCGCACCCGGGCGTCTCCCGCCGCGCCCGTGCCACGTCGATGGTCATGCTTCCTCCTCGTTCACGGCCCACTCCATGGCGATCTCTTCGTGCACCCCAGGGCCGTCCAACTTGCTGCGGTCCGGATTCTCTACCAGCTGAAACCCGAGCGCTGCGTACAGCCGCCGTGCCGCCTGTTGGGTCGGCGTGACCCAGAGCCGGATCGTGGTGATCCCCGGCCGGGTGGCGATCTCCTCGATCAGCGCGTGCAGCAAGCGCCGGCCAACACGCTGACGCCGATTGGCAGCGGCGACGTACATTCCGAACACTATCGCCACGTGATCCTCGCCATCCGCGCCGAAGATCGCTCCGGCCATGCCGATCGGGCCGTCCTCGGTACGGGCAATCAACGTGACGCTTTCGGGATTCGCCAGTCGCTGGCGCCAATCCTCATCGGATCGGGTCACGGATTCGGCGTACGTCGACGAGAACGCGGCCGGTTCACGCAGCAACGCTTCCAGGCGGATCGATTTCAGCTCCCGCCACTCGTCAGGGCCGAGTTTGGCGATCTCCACGTCAGCATGGGCATCTGGCGCACCACCGTAGCCGGTCATACGTACAGCGCCCTCAACGTCATCACCCGCTCCGGGTTGGCGAGGGCGTCCACATTGTCCGAAACCTGATCGACCGATCCGATCACCCCGGCGCGGTCGATGATGGCGCGGACCTTGGGATCGGTGATTTCCGCCAGGATCGCCTCGCGGAATCGCTCGGCGAAGAGCACTTGGAATGGCCGGCTGTAGTAAGGCCGCGTTCGCGGGTCGAGCGGGGCGGTGATCCCGAGGGTGTTGTGCAGCCCGGCGATGGTCTCGTAGGCGGAAGCGAGCGCCTCCTCCCGTTCTTGCCAGGTCTCGGCCCGAAGAACGTGCTCGAACAGTGGGGTCAGCCTGGGCGCGCAGGACAGCCCGGCAAACGCGGTGCCGAACCATTTGCTGTAGGGCGCGTAGTGGCGCTCCATCAGGAATGCCAGCGCCATCAGATCGCGGACCAACCCCGCCGCCACCAGCGACGAGCCCAGCTCGTCGTTCACCTCGCCGGTGCGACCGACGAAGGCCTCATGATGCGAAACGCGCCCCCACTGCGCCGCAAGCAGATAGAACCAGACATCGCGCGGGTAGTAGGCGAGCTTCTCCCGCACCGGCCCGAGGACGCCGAGTCCGTCGTGGTAGACGCGGCCAGCCGTGACTTCCAACAACTTCTGCTGGGGTATGAGCAGCCAATCGACGGCCGAGAGATCTCCGAATAGATCGAGGCCAAGCCACGATTGCAGAACGCTTGGCGGATAAATCTCAACCTTGTGCGCGATGGCGCCACCCGGGTGCGGCGCCAGGGCCCGCACGCCATCTGCGCCGGGCAGTCCGAAATGGGTCGAGTAGCCCATGAACGTCGCCGGCAGGCGTTGGCTGAGGACGGAGCAGATCATTTCGGCGTGGGCGGCGTGATCGTCCGCGGAGACGACCAGCAAGAGACGCGGTCCCCACTCGTGGTCGGTGGAGCGGGCGGTGTCGTATCCCAGCACGTCGGAGCCGGGACCGATCAGCGCCACGGAGTAGGGCAACCGGGGGAAGGCATCGGTCAGGATCGGCCGCACCGCTTCCCGGTAGAATCGCTCATTGAGGAGCAGACCGGGGACGAAAGGCGGGGTCTGGGATGTCCCGGCCGCAGTGCTGCCATCACCATCCATAGGCGGCGAGTATGGCACGCGCCTCCCCAGTGCTATTCATGATGTCCCCGAGAGGCAGCGAGATGTCTTTTTGCCTCGCGGGGTGGTGGCAAGGCCCGGGAGTGGCAATGATCCGCGGAGGGAAAGCGCGCCATGGCAACCGGCCTCTCGCTGGAACCAGAGCTCCACATCGTCCAGATCCGGTATCACGGCGGCGAGCGAGCGAGTCCGGAGAGCGAACCAATCGATGCCTACGCGGCGTCCGGCGTGTACGACGCCTTCGCCACCACCATCGGCGATCCAGTCTTCCCGGAGGAGCGACGCGATGCCGAGCCGACGATCAATCTCGGGTTGATTGGCGGCGAGATCGCGGCGGCGGTGGCCGCGGGCCGGCGCGATGGCAAGGCGACCCTGGTCGTGGGCGGGAACTGCGCGGCCGTCCCCGGGATCGTCGGCGGGCTCCAGGAGGCACACGGCGCGACGGCGCGGATCGGGCTGGTCTGGTTCGACGCCCATGGCGATTTTAATACCCCGCGCACCACCCTCACCGGCATGCTGGGCGGGATGCCGGTCGCGGTTTCGGCCGGGTTGGCGTACCCTCGGTGGCGCTCCCTGTCGCGGCAGGAGGCGACGATTCCCACCGACCGCATCTTGATGGTCGATGTGCGCAACCTGGATCCGCCGGAGGAGCAGCTCATCCGCGCCACCGATGTCGTCATCGCCGCGCCCGCGCCCGGATTTCCGGGGGAGGCGTTGGAGGAGGCGGTCCAAGAGCTTGCCGAGCGGTGCGATCTGCTCTATCTGCACGTCGACGCCGACATCCTCGATGAGCGCTACGTTCCCAACCATCCCACCAAAGAGCCGGACGGGCCAAGCATGGAGCAGACCCTGGCCGCCATCGACACCGTCATGGCCACGGGCAAGGTGGCGCTTTTCGCTCTGGTCTCGGTCTGGGCGGATGGCGACGGCGGGGATGTCGCGGTCGAGTCCGGGGTTGAACTGCTGCGTGGCGGCCTGGAGTCGTGGCGGCGGTATGGGAGCCCGGCGGCGCGCTGAGCCGCGCTAGCCCTCACGAGCCAGACTCGCCAGCAGCTCGGCCAGTTCACAAGGCGCGGAGAACATCGGCCAGTGGCCGGTATCGATCTCCAGGTAGCGCCACGGTGCCGCGGTCATGGCCACGATTTGCGGCACTCCCGCGGCGATCAATCCCCGCATGTCGTCGCAGGCAATGACCGTCTGCTGGTACGGCGGTGCCGCATCACCGTGCAGACGCAGGGCTTGCGTGTATGTCCCCCACGGGTGAGCGGTCGCTTTGGCCTCCATCCACGCTCTATACGTTTCGTCCAGACCGCGCAGGCTGGCATCCTGCTCGAGCGCGGCGGTCCCGGGGAAGGGCAAGCGCCACCCTTCGCCCGACGTGTCGACCGTCCGTTGCACCTTCGCCAGTGCCTCGGGTGGGTAGAGATCGGTCATCGCCATCCCGTCCGCCAGCGGCGCGGAGTCGACGTACACGAGTTGGCCAATGCGCTCGGGAACCCGGTCGGCCACGCCCGTGATCACGGTCCCGGCGTAGCTGTGTCCGGCCAGGATGACATTGCTCAGATCGTTCCAGACCATCGTATTGACGACATCGGAGATGTGCGTGTCGAGATCGATCTCCGGCCGCGCCAGGTGGCCGCGTTCGCCGAGACCGGTCAGGGTGACGGGGTAGACCTCGTGGCCATCCGCGCGTAGGCGCGCGGCGACTTCCTGCCAGGCCCAACCGCCAAGCCACGCGCCAGGAACCAAAACGTAGGTCGCCAAGGAAGCTCTCCTCAAGTCGTCGGTGGGCGACGGGGTGACGGGGTGACGGGGTGTCAGGAAGAACGGTCCCCTGTCACCCTGACACCCCGTCACCCAACTCGAGCGGCAGCCGCACCGTGACCTGCGTGCCGCGGCCCTCGACGCTGGCGATGGCCATGGCCCCGCCGTGGCGCTCGACGATCTGTCTGGCCCCGGTCAGACCCATGCCGGTGCCGGCGATCTGGCCCACGTTGCGCCCCCGGCGGTAGCGCTCGAAGATGCGCGCCAGGTCGGCAGCCGGGATGCCGATCCCCTCGTCCTCGACCACGATCCGGGCGGCGGGCCCTTCCGCCTCGTCGATGCGGTCGATGCGTACGGTCACCGCGCCCCCGCCGGGGCTGTACTTGACGGCGTTGTTCAGCAGATTGAGCAGCACCCGCTCGATGCCGCGGCTGTCCCATTGGCCGACCAGCGACTCGACCGCTGATGCCACCTGAACGTCGTGGCTGGCGGCGGTTCTGATCTCCGCGGCGCAGCGGTGGGTCAGTGCGACGAGATCGGTCGGCTCGGGATCGAACGGGATCGCGCCCGGGCCGCGGTCCCGCGCGACGTCGACGATGTCCTCCAACAGCGAGGCGACCCGCGTGCTCATGGTCGAAATCGCGGTCAGCCCGTCGTCGAGCCGTTGCGGGTCGACCGTGCCGCCGCGGCGTAGTGCCCGTTGCAGCGATTGGGCGTGGAGCTTGATCGACCCCAGCGGATTGCGCAGGTCGTGCGAAATGGCGGTGAGCACCTCTTCCCGAATCAGATCGCCCTCGCGCCGCTCGGTGATGTCGCGCACCACGGCGATCCCGATCGGCCCGGTCGGCAGATCGAGACGCCGCGTCCAGCTCTCGACCGGCACGGATGAGCCATCGCGCCTGCGCAGCTCGATTTCGACACGCCGCTCGACATCGTCGTCCAGACTGGTAAACAGTGCCGGAGCCGTCTCGGGTTCGGGTGACAGGTCGCGCAGATGCAGGGTGAGGAGCGCGTCGAGCGCGTACCCGAGCAGCCGACCGGCGGCGACGTTCGCTTCGATGACGTGGCCGCTGGCGTCGACGACCAGGATTGCGTCCGGGACGCCTTCGAAGAGGGTGCGGAAGCGGACCTGGGCTCCTTCGGCGAGCCAGCGCGCGGCGCGCTCGGCGTCGTAGAGGCGGGCATTCTCAACGGCCAGCGCGGCGCGGCGGGCCAGTTCCTGGGTGAGTTCCAGATCGCGTTCGTCGTAGTGGCGCCCCGATTCGGCGGCCACGAAGGTGATGGCGCCGACGGCGTTGCCGCGGGCGATCATGGGGACGATCAGCGCCGACCTGAGCCCGACGTGGCGCAGCATGGCCAGATGCTCGGGCCCACTTGCAACCGCTACGAGCATCTCTTTGGTCACGTCCGGCACGAGTTGGGGGATTCCCGTGCGCACGGCCTTGACGATGCCCTTGTCGGCGTTGGGGTCGGCGGGAAATTGCTCTTGCAGTTTCAGCGCCCAGGCCACCCGCTCCGGATCGACATGGGCGACCGCGAGCTGCGCGATCTCTCCATCCTCGCGCACCAGATGGACGGCGCACCAATCCGCCAGGCGCGGTACCGCCAGACGAGCGATGTTGGAAAGCGTCGCTTCGATATCGAGGGAGGCCGAAAGCGCTTCGCCCGCTTCCGCCAGAAAGCGTTGCGCGTCCTCGGCGCGCTTCTGGGCGGTGGCGTCCCGCCAGACATTGACGGCGAACCGCACGCGGCCTGCATCGTCGGTGACTGGCGAGGAGCGGATCACCGACGAGCGCTCTTCACCGGTGGCGAGGATGCGGAAGCGGACCGTTACCGCCTGCTCCGTCTCACCCCGCAGCGCTCGCCGGCCAGGCAATTGATCGAGGGGAAACGGCGACCCATCCTCGGTGAAGACGGAAAACCGCGTCATCACCTCCGGGAGCGGCGTTGCCAGCAACTCGGCCGCGGAGGCAAACCCCAGCCCCCGCGCCGCGGCGGCGTTGGCGTACACCAGCCGCCCGCTGGGATCCTGGACGGTGACGCCGTCACCGACGTGCTCCAGGAACACCGCGATATCATTCAGGGGTTCCTGCACGCGCGGGCTCCTGTTTGTGCGCCGGTGCGGCCGGCGATCTGTGCCAGGGTGTCAAGTATCGGAGAGTGGCGGGTTCTTTACCACAGGATAACGATAGTACAGCAGATCTATGGGGCGAGCATCCTGGCGACGACGGCCAGCAGGTGGTCGATGTCGAACGGCTTGGCGACGAAGGCGACTCCGTCGGGAGGGTGCCCGCGGAAGGTCGCGCTCAGGAGGACGACGGGAATCTCGGGGCGCTCGTCCCGCAGGCGCGTCAGCAAACCCCAGCCGTCGAGGCGGGGCATGATGATGTCGGCGATGACCAGATCCGGGGAAGCGTCGGCCAGCGCATCGAGCGCGGCGAGTCCGTCCCCGGCCGTCACGACCGCGTAGCCCTCACCCGTGAACAGCGCTGACAGGACCTCTCGGATGACGATCTCGTCGTCGACGACGAGGATCTGTTTCACGCGGCAATCCCTCCGGCCCGTGGCTCCTACGGGGGTGGTGAGGATTGCCCCTGCAAGTTCGCGGCCAACGCCGCCGCTGCGTCGACCTGGGTTTCGATCTGATCGAGGTGCGCTTCGGCCTCGGCCGGCTCGATGCGGCCGCTATGGAGTCGCCCGCGCAGCATCCAGACACGGGTTTTCGCCGCGGTCAGGTGCTCCAGGATGCGATGCGCGAATCCCGGGGGCGGGGCGGGTGCGGGGGATTGGTGCAGCATGCTCCCATTCAAGCACATCTGCGCGGCCGGGGCGGGCGGGGACGAGCCCGCTCGTCCCAGCGAAGCGCCCAGACCAGCAGCGCGGCCTCGCCGACGATACGCCGGGAGAGTTTGGAGGCTCCCGCGATGCGGTCGGTGAAGACGATCGGCGCTTCGACCACGGTGTCGCCGCGTTTCAGCGCCCGCCAGGTCGCTTCCATCGTGAAACCGTAGCCATCGGAGCGCAGGCGATCGATCTCGATTCCGGCCAGGGTGGCCGGTCGCCATACCTTCAACCCACTGGTCAAATCCGCCACCGGCACGCCGAGGACGAGGCGGGCGTACATGCCGCCCAGGCGGCTCAGGGCCCGTCGCCAGAGGGGCCAGCCGACAACGCGTCCCCCCGCAACGTACCGCGAACCGACGGCGAGTCCCGCGCCTTGAGCAGCCGCCACCAGCAGAGGCAACGCATCGGGATCGTGCGAAAAATCGGCGTCCATCTGGGCGATGAAGTCCGGGGCCATGGCCAGCGCGCGGCCAAACCCGGCGATGTAGGCCGGGCCGAGACCGCACTTCTCGGCGCGGTGGAGCACCTCGACGCGGCCGGAATAGGCGGCGGCGAGTGCGTCCGCCAGATCGCCAGTGCCGTCCGGCGAGTCATCGTCGACGATCAGGACGCGATATCCCGGACCCTGGGCGAGCACCCCGACCACCAACGCCTCGATGTTGGGACGTTCGTTGTAGGTGGGGACAACGACAACGACCAACGGCGGGTCCGCCTGAGGTTCGCTCATTGGGCTCCGGGCGCCGGGTCTGACGCGGGCGCTGCACCGCCCGCCACGAAGCCAATGCGCGGCACAGTGGAAAAATCGAACTCGCTCAGGCGCTCGGGGCCGAGCGATCGCAGACGTTCCAGCGCCCCCTGACTCTCGGCCGCCAGGCGGCCGGTTTCGATACCCAGGCACGTCGGCGCGAACTCAGCGGTCTTTTCGATACCGTCGGCGAGCAGGAGCAAGGCCCCGGTGTGGTTGCCGCGCAGCGCGTGCAAATAGCCGACGCCGATCTGGAGAATGCCCTGGTACAGGCGCCGGATGGGGCGGGTCTCGGCGTGCCACTCATGCTCGATGGCTTCGTGACAGGCGTAGAACTCTCCCTCATTGAAGAGGCGAATCCCTTCCAGGAGCCCCGCCGGAGGTCGAGCATCGCACGTCGTGCTGGACAGATCGAGCACCTCGCGCAACATCGGATCGAGCAGGCGGCGGGTGCCCTCGATGCGCGCCGGGTCGTTGCCGAATACCCCTTCCAGCATCAGCGGGCCGGAATAGGCGCCGGAGATGGCGCGCAGGAGCGCCGGCCATGGCAGATCGCCTTCGCCGGGGGGGAGGTGTCGCTCCTCCGGGGCGTCTTCGCGGCGATCGCTGAGGTGGACATCGAAGACCCGGTTTTCCATGGCGGCCAGGAGCATGAACGGGTTGGCGTCGGCTTCGGCGGCCTGGAACGGGTCGAAGGCGAACCCGATGCGCTCGGCGCGGGGATCGATCTCCTTGATGCTCGCCGCGAACCCCAGCACGTCGCGCACCGTGGCCAGCGCGCACCAGGAGACGTTCTCCATGGCCAGACGCACTCCGGCGGCGGCGCACGCCTCGCCACGGTCGGCGACCGCGTCGAGGAAATGCGGTTGCGCGGCCGGGCTGCGCATCTCGGCCCGCTTCGGGCCGTGCCAGACGATGACCTTAGCGCCAAGTTCGCTGGCGCCGTCGATGGCGCGGGCAAAGAGCGTGCGGCCCTCCCGCGTCCGCCGCGCATAGGGCGAAAAGATGGGGTGCAGCTCTTGCCACAGGTGGATGGCGTGGACGCGGCACCCGACGCCGCGGCAGCGCGAGGCGAGTTCCCGGATGAACCCGGCGCCATACTCGCCGGGCGTCTGGAGCATGATCTCCAGGTCGAACAACCCGGCCTCCGCCGCCAACGCGGGGACATCTTCGGTCGCCGTGGGGTAGAGCGCACCGGTGGAGAGCCCAAGCCGCAAGCGCGGCGGCTCCAGAACCCGCAGGGTTCCTCGCCGTCCGCCGCGGGTTGCGGTTTGGCTTTGCGTCACAGCACGTCCTTCGCTACGAGCTATGGGCTATGGGCTATCAGCCGGCGGTGCCACCAGCGGCTAAAGCGTGGGGTTCCACCAACACCAATCAGCCGATGGCTCAGAACTGAAAGCTCATAGCTCATAGCTCATAGCCCATAGCCATCTCCCAGCGACCGATGGTACCATCCGCCCCGTGCCGGACAGGCACGCCCAGTGCCAACTCCGCTGTCGTGCTCAGGGACCCGCCGCATGACCGACGACGAGACCCTGTTTCGTGCTCCCCGCTTGACCCGCCTCGAAATCCAGGGATTCAAGAGTTTTCTCAACCGAACGGTCTTCGCCTTCGAGCCAGGGATCACCGCCATCGTCGGTCCCAACGGCAGTGGCAAGTCGAACGTGGCCGACGCCGTGCGCTGGGTGCTCGGCGAGCAGGGGCAGAGCGCCCTGCGCGCCCGCAAGACCGAGGATGTCATCTACAGCGGCGGGCAGGGCCGCGCGCCGGCAGGGATGGCCGAGGCGACGCTGACCTTCGACAACGCCGATGGCTGGCTGCCGACCGAGTTCGCCGAGGTCACCGTCACCCGCCGCGCCTTTCGCTCTGGCGAGAATCAGTACCTCATCAACGGGCGCAAGGTGCGCCTGAAGGATGTCGCCTTCCTCACCGCGGGGCTGGGGCAGAGTCACGTGGTGGTGGGGCAGGGGCTGGTCGACGCCGCGCTGAGCCTGCGTGCCGAGGAGCGGCGGGGACTGTTCGAGCACGCCGCCGATCTGGCCGGGTTGCGGCTCAAGGTGGCCGAGGCCGAGCGCAATCTGGCCGAGACCGACGCCAACACCACGCGCCTGAGCGATCTGCTGGGCGAATTGGAACCGCGCTTGCGCACCCTGGAGCGCGCCGCGCGGCAGGCGCAGGAGTGGCGGAGCCTGCGTGACCGGTTGCGAGCGCTGCAAGGCGCGCAGTTTCGCGAGGCACTCGAGCAGGCGACCGCCGCCCGCGAGGCGGCCGCCGCCGCGGCGGACCGCGCGGAAACGGAGGTCGCCGCCGCGCGAGCCGAGGTGGACCACCTGGCCGGCGGCGGCGAACGCGCCGCGACCCGGCTCGCCACCGCCCGCGAGCACCTGACGACCCACGACGAGCGGCGTTCCGCCCTGGAAGATCGCCTGCGGCGCCTGACCCACGAGCGCGATCTGGCCGCCGCCCGCATCGATGCGCTCGGAAAACGCCGCGCCGATATGGACGACGCGCGCGAAGGCCTCGACGAGCGCGTCGAATCGGTCGCCGCTGAGCTGGTCAAACTCGTCTCCGATCTGCGCGATCTGGAGCGGGCGACACTCGAATCACGAGACACGACGGCGCGGCACACCCGCGAAGCCGCGGCTCTGCGCGAGGCGCGCGCGGCCATCGAGCAACGCGCCACGGCCTCCGCTCGCGACCTGGCTGAAAGCGAACAGCGGGAAGGGGAACTGCTGCGCCAACAGGCCGTGCTCACGGAGCGCGCGGAGTCGCTGACCACCGAACACGAGCGTCTCCAGGGAGCGATGGCGGAGCGCGGCGAGCGCATCGCCGCGCTCGCCGCGGACACGGAGGATGCGGACGCCGCTCTGGCCAGGGACCAGGAGCGGATCGCGGCGCTCGAAGCACAGCTCGCGGATCTGGCGTCCGCGCTGGAAACCGCCCACGACGAAGCCGCCGCGGCGCTAACCGAGACCGACCGGCTGCGCGCCGTCGCGGGCGAAGCGTCAACGCGGCTGGCGGTGCTGCGGCGGATGCAGGAAAGCGGCTCCGGATTGCATCGTGGGGTGCGGGAGGCGCTGGCGGCGGGCCGCGATGGCCGGCTCGACGGGATGCTGGGCACGGTCGCGGAGTTGATCGTGGTTCCCGAGGCGCTGGAGGTTGCCATCGAAGTGGCGTTGGGTAGCCGCCTGCAAGACATCGTCGTCGCCTCGTGGGCGAATGCCGAGGCCGCCATCGCCCACCTGAAGCGAACCGGGGCGGGCCGGGCCACGTTTCAACCGCTCGATACCGTGCGCGCCGGACGCGGCGGAAAGCTCGTCCCCGAAATCGAGAAGCTGCCTGGGGTGCGAGGTGTCGCCGCGGTCCTGATCTCTGCTCACGAGGATATCGGTGAGGTCGTCGCCGCGCTGCTTGGCCGCACGCTGGTCGTCGACGATCTGGAGACGGCGCGCGCGGTTCTGCGCCAGCTTCCAGCGGGCTGGAGTGTCGTGACGCTCACGGGAGAGATTGCCCGCTCCGGCGGCTCGGTGACGGGCGGCTCCGGAACCCGGGAGAGCGGCACGCTGGGCCGCGAGCGCGAGCTGCGCGAGCTTCCCCGGACCATTGCCGATCTGGAACGGCGGCTGGCAAAGGCGCGTGGCCGCGCAGAGGAACTCGACGCCGAGCTTGGCGCGGTGGTGGAGACCCAGCGCCGGAGCGAAGGCGATCTGACGGCATTGCGCGCCGCGGCGGAAGGGCGGCAGCAGCAGCGCGACCGGCTGGCGGGCTGGTGCGACGAGTTGCGCACCGAGCAAGAACGCTCGCGGCGCCGTGGACAAGAACTGGGCGCCGAACGCGAGCGAGCGCGGGAGCGGCAACAGGAACTCGCGCGAGAGATCGCCGGGCTTGCCGATACCCGGAAACGCGCGGCTCAGGTGCGGGATGAAGCGGCGGGGGAGCTCGCCGCGCTCGCCGCGGCTGCCGCGGAGACCGAACGTGCCGCGGCCGAGGAAGGCCGCCGCCTGGCGGGGCTCGAAGAACGGTTGCGTGGCGAGCGGCGCCGGGAAGCGGGCCTCCGCTCTCAGGAGCGCGCTCTGGCCGAGGAGTTGGGGCTTCGCGCCGAGCGCACGGCTGCGCTCGACCGGGAGCGCGCCGCGCTGGCAGCCGAGCACGAGCGGCTCTCGGCCGAGGTAACGACGGTAAAGGACGAGCTTGCCGCCGCGACCGAGGCGCGGGAACCGCTGCGCATGGACGTGATGGGAGCGGAGATTGCGGCAGGGCGCCTGGCGGATTCGCTGCATTCGGCTCGCGCCGCGCTCGTCGACCGGGAGCGAGAGCGCGACCATTGCGGATTCTCGCGCGAACGGGCGGCTCAGGATCTGCAGATCCTGCGGGAGCGGATCGTCGACGAGCTCGATGTGGCGAACCCGGACGAGGTACTCGCCTGGCCCACAAGCGGTGACGCGGCGTCGGGGGACCGGGTGGCAGAGATCGGGCGTCTCAAGGAGCGCCTGCGCCGGGTCGGCTACGTGGGGGAGGATGCCGTCGCCGACTATGAACGGGAGCATGCGCACCAAACGTTCCTGCGCGAGCAGCTTGCCGACGTGGAGGAGGCCGCGGCCGCGCTGCGCGGTCTGCTGGCGGATTTGCGCAAGACCATGCGCGCCCGCTTCGACGAAACGTTCGCGCGCGTGGCCGGGGAGTTCGCCGAGGCGTTCGCGACGCTGTTCGGCGGCGGCACGGCCCAGCTCGTGCTCACCACGGGGGACGATGGCGCCGAGCCGGGGATCGACATCATCGCCCAGCCGCCGGGGAAGCGACTGCAGAGTCTGGCGCTCCTTTCCGGCGGAGAGCGCGCGCTGACCGCGGCGGCGCTCCTCTTCGCCATCCTCAAGGTGAACCCGGCCCCGTTCTGTCTGCTGGATGAGGTCGACGCGGCGCTGGACGAGGCGAACGTCGTCCGCTTCCGGGACCGGTTGCAGGCGTTGGCGGCTCAGACGCAGGTGGTCGTCGTGACCCACAACCGGGGCACCATCGAAATCGCGGACACCCTCTACGGGGTCAGCATGGGGGCCGATGGGGTTTCCCAGGTGCTCTCGTTGCGGTTGAGTGAGTCGCTGCCGGCGGACTGAGACGGGAGGCGGGAGGCAGGTGGCGGGAGGGCCTATGGCCCGGGAAGCGTCTTCCTGCCAAAAACGGCGGATACGTAGGCAGCGACGTCCTCCCGTTCCTCGGTGCCGTCGAGCAGCATCGCTTCCATCACCTCGACACTGTCGGGATGGACGTCGTCCAGCGCCTTGACCACCGGGCGTTCATTGCGCGAGGGGTGGGGATCGGTGATGAAGCCGAACATGGCGTCGGTCAGCGCCTCCAGATCGACGTCGTAGCGCAGGAAAGAACTCATCGGGTTGTCCTCTCTCGTTTCTCTGATCGATACCCCATATGACGGTTTGACGCAATCCCCAGACCACCCGGCATCGATTCTGCGAAACCAACCGGAAAGGAGGACGCGATGAGCGACCCAACCAGAATGACCCCAACCGAAGACCTTGAGACCGCAAGCGGCGATCCCGATGACGGCTCAACCTGGAGCACGATCGACGGCACAGCCGAGATCGAGGATCTGGTCAACGAAGACGACCTCGAGGATTTCCTCGTGGAACCGATCCCCGATCCGCTTGCCAATCCCCTCGACATGAACAACTCGTAGGCGGCGACGCTCCTCAAGCGCGACTCGGACGTTGTGTCATTCCGACGAAGATAGCAACCGTGTTGGGTTGTCAAGCAACGGTCCCTCCTGGGTATGCACAGGAATTGTCGGGATCAGGCGGCGAGGGCATACGAGTGCCACTCCTGATTGAGCAGCAACACCCGCACCGCCGCGACCTCCAGGATGCCAACACGCCGGACGACTTTCTCGACGAGCACGAACGGCGCCAGCCAGAGCACGTCCGTGATCCGTTTGCCGGTTGGCGGGAATGAACCCCCGCAGGTACATGCTTGACACGAACACCATCAGCCACATCCTCAAGCAGCACAGCGCAGTCATCCGTCGTCTTGGGGCAACTCCGGTCGCTTCGCTCTGCCTTTCGTCCATCACCGCCGGAGAGATGCTGTATGGGCTCGAGAAGCGTCCCGCCGCGTCACGACTCCGCGCGGCCGTGATTGAGTTCATGCGCAGCGTCGAAGTACTGCCATGGAACCAGACGACCGCTCAGCGCTATGGCACCGTCCGGGCGGAGATGGAGCGACGCGGAAGGCCGATCATATCGCTCGACCTGCTGCTCGCAGCGCATGCGCTTGCGGCGGACGCGGTGCTCGTGACGAACGACCGCGCATTCAGCCAGGTCGCCGGGTTGCGCATCGAAGACTGGACCGCCGACTGAGCGAAGCGGGCTAAGCTCTTCATCTTCAGGCGCGCATCCCGCCCATCAGCACTCCGAGCGCACCACCACCAGCGCATCCGCGCCGGACTCCGCTCCCCACACCTCGCCCGGGCGGCCGAGCAACTGCCGCACGCTCGCATTCGCGTGCGGCAAGGGGACGGAGACGAATTCCTCCGTGTCCGGGTCGAAGCGCACCAGGGCATTGGCCCCGAAATCGCTCAGCCAAACATCATCGCGCTCATCGACATATACCGAGTATGCCTGGGGTGCCTCGCCGGGCAGCCGCCACTCGGTCCATTCCCCGGTTTCGGGGTCATACCGTCCAACTTGACCCGCGTTCCATTGGCTGGTCCACAGGACGCCTTCCGAATCGGACCAGACGCGGCGCGTACCCTGGTTCGGCGTCGGAGGATCGATTTGCTCCAGGGTGAAGCCGCCGCCCTCGCCAGGGCTGATGCGTCCAAGGTAGCTGCCCGCCAATGAGGCAAAATAGACGTCGCCTTCCGGGGTCACGTCGATGCCGTACGGCCCTTGGCCGCGCGGCGCGGCCAAGGGCTCCAGGACCGTCCCCGGCGGTGTCGTCGCCGGATCGAGCCGGCCGACGATCCCGTTCTGCCCGGTGAACCAGACGATCCCGTCCAGGTCAATCGTCGCGGTATTGAGGTTGGCATTCGGCCCGGCCAACGGCCAGATCGCCAGGTCCCGGGTTTCGGGGTCGACGCGGACGATGGCGTTCAATCCGGTGTCCGTTACCCACACGTCCCCATCCGACCCAACCACCACGCCGTGCGGTGATGACCTTTCGCCCAGCGGGATCGTCTCGATCGTCCCGGTCTCCGGGTCGAGCAGTCCCAGCGCCCCGGCGTGCTGGGCGGTGTACCAGACGCGCTGCCCATCGGCGGCCGGCGCCACGTCGTGCGGGTGCTCTCCCGGCAGCACCGGGAAGGTTTCCAGGGCAAGGCACGACGCGGGCGGCGTCTCCGCGGTGGGCGTCGCCTGGAGCGCGAGAGTTTGGTCAATCGGTTGGGTGACGAGGGCCAGCGCAATCGCGAGCAAGATGAAGGCAGGCATTCAGGACTCCCTTTGGTGTGCGCTAACTCCCTGGGTTGGTCAGGCCGCTGGAGCTGCCATGCCATGAAGCGACGATTCGGCCAAGGCGCGTCCACTCTGCCAGGCCAGCCAGCCAGCCTACGCCGATCATCCAGAGCGCAATCGGGAGCGCCGGCAGCAAGATCCACTTAATGGACCTTCCCGGGCCCCGGGTATAAATGATCAGCGCGGAGACCAGCCAGATCAGCCCGCCAGCGACACCCAACCAGCAAAGCCAACGCGGAAAGAGGCCGGACAGCAAGGTAGATACGGCCAGGATCGTGACCGCGATGCCGAACAAGGTCTGGTGCGAGAACGACGTCGCGCCGATGACCAGCAGCACAACGTCGGCTTGCATGATATGCATCATCCGCGCCGCCTCGTCCGGGCCAACCGCGTACTTTTCGGCCAGCGCGGGGAGGACGAACCCGTCGACAGCGAACCCGACCCCCAGCACGGCGGCAGCCGGCACGGCGATCATGGTCCCGACCCGCCCCAGCACGAACGCCCAGGGGGCCATGAACGTCGCGGTCACCACCGCCAGCCCAGCAGCAGTCACGAAAATGGCGATGATCGTCAGGTGATGGACCGGGCGCCAGAGCACGGTGTCGAGGTGCTCCACGGCCTCTTGCGCGGTTCCGGGCAACTCGCCGTGCAGACCGTTGAGCACCAGCCAGACGACCGCGCCCAGCGCGGCCATCGCGCCCAGCGCGGCCATCGCGCCCCCGAGTTGCTGCGCCGCCGCCCGGCGAGCCATCCCGGCCCCATCCATGTTCGCCCCTCCTGCGCGACGTGGTCGGCTCAGAGTGTCTCCATGGTACGCCTCGCGCCAGAATTGCCAACCCCGCTACCCCGCGGCGAGCAACGCTCCGACCAGCACCAACACTGCTCCGCTCCACACGACCGGCCCAGGGCGCTCCCCAGACAGCATGATGCCGATCAGCACCGACGCCTCGCGCAATGTCGCTACCCGCCCGGCCGGCGCGAGCCGAAAGGCATAGAGCACCAGCAGATACGCACTCACCGACCCGACCGCGATCAGCACCCCCGAGCGGAACCCCCGCCGCAGCCGCACGCGGTCGCCACGCACCAGCAGCAACAGGAGCACTCCCTGGATCCCGAGGACCGCGCCGAGATAACCAACCGGGGACACTTGGCGCACAGCCGCGGCATCTACCACCGAGTACGTCGCGATCGTCAATCCGGTCAACAGCGCGAGGACAACCGCGGCACCCTGCCCGGACCGTCCGCCGGAAACCGCGATCAGCGCCAGACCTACTGCGAGTGACACAGCCCCTACCAGCGCACCCAGCGTCGGCCGCTCCTCGAGCAGCAACCACCCGCCCAGCGTGACCAGTAGCGGCGCCACCCCGCGGCCCAGCGGATAGGCGACAGACAGCGCACCCCGCCGGTACGCCGCGGAGAGCCCGAGCGCATAAAAAACGTGCGTCCCCGCCGACGCGGCGACGAACGGCAGCGCCTGCCACGGGGGCCAGACGACGACAGCCGGGAGCAGCAGCACACCGGTCGTCAGACCGGCCACGGCCATCGCCGCCACCCGGTCCCCCTCGGCATGAAGCACGCGGTTCCAACTGGCGTGGATGACCGCGGCGACGAGCACGAGTCCGATGGCGACGGGATCGATAGCGGCCCTCTCTTACGGGGTGACGGGGTGACGGGGTCACAGGGTGTCTGGGTATCTGGGTGACGAGGGGTCGGCGTGTAAGGGGGGCGATTCGTCCCTGACACCCTGATACCCCGACACCCTGTCACCCTGTCACCCCGTCACGGCGACTAGCATGCGTTTAACATTCTCCCGCATCGGCCGCGCCCGCGCGCCATGCAGCGAACGGAAGCGGTTGGAGGGAACGATGGTCTTAGCGCGGTTTCTGCCCCACGACGAGCAGTTCTTCGATCATTTCGAAGACGCCGGCAAGAACGCCGCCGAGGTGACGGAAGTCCTCGCCAGGGTGGTTGCGAACGGCACCGACCGGGAGCGGGACATCCGGCTCCTGCGGGATCTGGAACACCGCGGCGACGAGATCACGCACCGCATCTTCAGCGCCCTCAACAGCACCTTCGTCACTCCACTCGACCGGGAGGACATCCGCGACCTGGCCGTCAAGTTCGACGATCTCGTCGACGACGCGGAAGAAACGGGCAAGCGGCTGGGGTTGTACCGGCTCACCGATTCGCCCGAACCGGCGCGCCTGCTCTCGCGCATCCTGCACGAGCAGGCAATGTCTCTGGCCAAGGCAATCCCACTGTTGACGAACGTCGGCAAGAACGGCGAGGAGATTCGCCGCCACGTCCTCGAAGTCCACCGCCTCGAAAACGAAGCCGACGACACCCTCAACGAGGCTTTGGCCGCCCTCTACGACGACGCCACCGACATCCCCACCCTCATCACCTCTATCCGCTGGGGCGAGCTCTACGGGTTGCTCGAAGACGCCACCGACCGGGCTGAGGATGTCGCCGACGTCCTGGAAGGTATCTATCTCAAGCATGGTTGAACCAGAACTGCTCGTACTCGCGGTGATCATCACGCTTGGACTCATCTTCGATTTCGTCAACGGATTTCACGATACCGCCAACGCGATTGCCACGTCGGTGGCAACCCGGGTGCTTACGCCAGGACAGGCTGTGAGCATGGCCGCCATCTTCAATGTGATCGGTGCCATGACTGGCACCGCCGTCGCGACCACCGTGGGCCGCGGAATCGTTGCCCCGGAGGTCGCCACCCAGCAGTTGGTTGCCGCGGCGCTGATCTCGGCCATCTCCTGGAACCTGTTCACCTGGCGGTTGGCAATTCCGTCGAGTTCGAGTCACGCGTTGATCTTTTCCATCGTCGGCGCAGGGATTGCCTCCGCTGGCGTCGAATCGATCGAAGTTTCTGGCATCATTGCAACCCTCCAGGGAATCGTCTTTTCGCCCATTCTTGGGTTCCTGGTCGCATTGCTGCTGCTCACCGCGCTGCTGTGGATCTTCGCCCGCTCACGCCCACTGCGCGTGACCCGCATCTTCGGCCGCCTGCAGGTCATCTCCGCGGCGTACATGGCCTTCAGCCACGGCAGCAATGATGCCCAGAAGACGATGGGCGTGATGACCATGGCTTTGGCCACCTACTATGGCTGGACCGGCGACGAATGGAGCGTGCCGTTCTGGGTGATCGTTACCGCCGCCGGCGCGATGGGCCTGGGTACGGCGATGGGCGGATGGCGCATTGTGCGCACCATGGGCCTCCGCATCGTCGAGCTCCGTCCCATTGACGGCTTCGCCGCCGAGACGGCCGCCGCCACCGTGATCGAGGTCGCCAGCCGCCTCGGCATCCCGGTCTCGACGACCCAGGTCATCTCTTCGTCGATCCTCGGCGTCGGGGCCACGCGCAGTCTCTCGGCTGTCCGCTGGGGCATCGCCGGTCGCATCGTCGCCGCGTGGGTGATCACCATTCCCGCCTGCATCGTGCTGGCCTGGATCGTGTACTCCGTGCTCCACTTCATCACAGGGGTGCCATAGCTCCATCCGGGTTCGTGCCCGACGATGTCCTGGACGCGTTCGTGCATGCCATGATGTGCGGAATTGGGCACGCTCGCATCCGGCCAGGCAGAGAGGCGAAGCAAAGGGGGAACTGCGATGGAGCTCGGCGGACTTCACCACGTCACCGCGGTCACGGCCAACGCGCCGGGCAACCTCGACTTCTACACCAACGTGCTCGGGTTGCGGCTGGTCAAGAAGACCGTCAACCAGGACGACGTGTCGGCGTACCACCTCTTCTACGGCGACGAAATCGGCAGCCCCGGCACGGAGGTGACGTTTTTCGACTGGGCCGGCATGGGCCCGAACCGACCCGGCACCGGTGCCATCGTGGAGATCGGCCTGCGCGTGCCGAACCGTGAGGCGCTCGGCTGGTGGGCACAGCGATTCGACGAGCTGGGCGTTGCCCACGGCGGCATCGAAGAGATCGCCGGCCATTCCACGCACCGCTTCGCCGATCCCGAAGGGCAACGCCTCGCCTTGGTGGCCGGTGGCAGCGACGCCGGCTTTGCCCCGTGGCGGCGGAGCCCCGTCCCCGTGGAACACCAGATTCGCGGTCTCAACCACGTCACCCTCGCCGTCGACCGGCTCGGCCCGACGGCCCGGGTGCTGACCGAAGTGCTCAGCTTCCGCCAGACCCGCGACTACCCCGACCCGGACAACCCCGCCCTGCGCACCGTTGTCTTCGAAACCGGTCCCGGCGGTCCCGGCGCCGAGGTGCGCATCGAGGAGCGGCCCGATCTGCCACCCGCGCAGCTCGGCCGCGGCGGTGTGCACCACGTGGCGTTCCGCGCCCCGAACGATGCCGAGCACGTGGCTTGGCGCGATCGGGTGCGTTCGGCCGGGATCGGCATCACCGACGTGATCGACCGCTACTACTTCAAGTCGCTCTACTTCCGGGAACCGGGCCGCGTCCTCTTCGAGATCGCCACCGACGGCCCCGGCTTCGCCACAGATGAGGACGCCGCGCACCTGGGCGAGCGGTTGGCGCTGCCGCCGTTCCTGGAGCCGCATCGCGCCCAGATCGAAGCGGGGCTCAAGCCGCTCGATTCCAACATCAGCCCGCCCGTGCGCTGATCCCCACGGCTCGAATATCCTCGGCGGCGTCCCTGATGCCGACGCCTGCGTTGGCGGGCTCTTGACAGCCCGTCATGTCCTTCCGTAGGCTTCTCGCGAAGTCCGACTAATTCAGTCGGAATTCGCGCGGGCGCTGAAAGGGGATCACGGCCGCATCCCTGCGCCCGCCAAGGCGAATAGCGAATCGCGACGTGCCCTCACCGGGCACGACGTCTAAGGAGACAACAGCGATGGGGAACTCGTGGATTGCGCGGGCACTGTCGGGAATGGCGTTCGCGGCGCTGCTCATGCCGGGATCCGTGACGGCACAAACCGCGATTGACGAGCAAGATTTGGCAGCGGTCAAGGCCTACCTCGTCGAGCACGTCGCCATGAGCAAGGCGGGAACCGCCGAACTGGCGACCCTCGCCCAGGAGTACTACGACCTGGCCGAAACGTCCGACTTCGACTACCAGGCCCTCTGGGACGAGCACGGCGAGGAGATCGAAACCCTCCTTTCCGAAGCCCGCCGCGTCTGGGTCGAAGAAGCCAGCGCCAACTACGAACTGAGTGAAGGACTGGTCGCCGGGGTCCCCTCGCTCGCCTACTACGACGTCTGGATTGATGCCGGCCCCAGCGGCGAAGACGATCCGGCCAATGCCCTCGATGTCTCCGTCACCCTGCCCGACGGCCGGGTGCTCGAAAAGCCGGGCAGTCTCTACCACTTCGTGACCGAGCCGGCACTGTGGGGGACGCGAGACGATTTCGTCGGACTGCGCGTCGACATGGACGGCGACGGCGAGACCGAGCTCGGCGAAGCACTCCCCGAGGCGAACGCGCTCCTCGGCGCGGCCCAGGCCCTTGACGCCGCCACCGGCGAGTTGGTGCAGGCGGTCGCCGCCTGGGAGCCGACCCCCGGCGACACCTTCACCGCCCTGGTCATCATGATCCCAACGATGGGCGGCTACTTCGAGGAGTGGAAGGAATCGGTCTTCGTGTCCGGCGCTGCCACCGACGAAGTCCGTTTCGTCGGCGTCAGCCGCCTCGCCGATGTCTCCGGCATCCTCACCGGGCTGGATGTGACCTACGACACCATCCGCCCGTCCATCGATGCCGCGGACCCCGCTCTGGCCGAACAAATCTGGGTGGAGCTGGGTGATCTCGTCGCGTTCGTCGAGGATCTCTACGAGCAAGAGTCAGACGGCACGCAGTTCACGCAAGAGCAAGCCGATCAGTTCGGGAGCGAACTGCAAAGCCGCGCCACTGCCATCGCCGGTCAGATTTCACAGGCCGCGGCGCTCCTTGAGATCCCCATCGACGAGGGGTAGGAGCGGCATGCCGACGCTGTGCCATTCCGAAGGCGAAGCCGAAGAATCTCGCTCGTTACTCACCGATGCGTCCTGGAGCCGAGATGCTTCGTTCCTCAGCATGACACGAGTCGGGCACGCGGCTTTGGCCGCCGTTTCAGGATCGTGTCTCTCCGTCAAGAATCACGGGAGTTAGCGCACCGTGCCGAATTGCCTGCGCCTGATGTTGCTGATCGTCGCCGGTTTCTGGACCGTTTTCGGCGCCGGAGCCGGCGCGCCGGCCCAACCAGCGAAGGAATCATCTCCGGGGCTGGTGGCGCAGGCGATTCGGTCCGATCTCTTCGACGCCCAGGCAGCCCTTCTGATTGGAGATGCCGCTGCGGCCGCCCAGTATGTCGAGGCCGCCGCTCAGGGGGCCTCGCAACTCGCCCCGGCGCTGGTCAGCGATCCTACGATCGCTCCTGAGCTGGCCGGCGAGCTGGAACAAGCTCGCCAGGCCGTCACGCGGGATGATCCCGTCGCCCTCGCGCTGATCCATGGCAGGGTGTGGTCGACCCTGGTGCGCGGCGCGTTTGCCGAAACACTCGCCGCTACCGAGTCCGGAAACGCCAGCGCGGCGGCCCGCTGGCTGTTGCTCCGCGATTTCCGGATCACTACCCGCTTCGATCGTCCCAGCGGCGATGCCACGCTTGCCGTCCAGGAGCTGCAAGCGGGCGAAATCGCTCCCGAGCAGGCGAGCGACAGCGTCCGGGCCGACCTGCTCGACACCTATCAAGCGCGGCTCGAATCGGCGCTCAACGCACTCGTCGACGCGACGCCCGAATCTCTCGCCTCAAGCGAAGCCGAGGACGTCGGACTGGCGAGCGGGTACTGGCCCCTCCTCGCCCCGGCGCTCGAAGAGCAGCTTGGCTCCGCGGCACGCGACGACGCCGATGCCGTGTTTGCCGCGCTCGTTTCAAGCGTCGAAACGAGCGACGCCTCGGCATTCGCGAACGCGCAGGAAGCAGCGACCCGGATCGTCCAGAGCTTCCGCGCCGCGCCGCTCTCCGAAGCCGATCAGGCGCGTCGCGCGGGCCAGCTTCTGCGCTACCTGTCGCTGGTCCCGATCGAATACGGCCGCGGCGTCAAAGATGGTCAGGTCTTTCTGGCCTTCGAAATCCAGGAAGCCCGCGCCTTCCTCGATGGGGCGCACGCGGCCTTCGCCGATCTCCGGCTCCCGCTGCGGGCCATCGATTCCGACGAGACCGCGGCCATCGAGTCGACCCTGCGATCCCTCGATGCTGCGCTCACCGCGGCCATCTCCGGCGAGGCGATCGCCGATCCCGCCGCCGTCTCCGCCGACGCCGAAGCCGCGTCTCAGCGCCTGACCGCGCTCGTCCCACCCGCGTGGCTGGAAGCCGGCGCCGACTCCGATTTCGACATCGTGTCCTCCCTGCTGGATCAGATGGTCGCCGCTGTCGCGGCCGGGCAGTACCAGCAAGCCGAATCGTCCCGTATCGAGGCGTATGCCATTTTCGAAACCGGTCCCGAAAAACGGCTCCTGGCCTTCACCCCCACCGAAGCGCAGCGGGTGGAACGTCTCTTCTGGGAAGGCGACGGGCAGACGCCGGGACTGCGGCAACTTCTCTCCCACCAGGCCAGCGTGGCCGACATTCGGGCATCCCGAGGCGTCCTGGATACCGCCCTTGCCGACGCACAGGCGGCCTTGAACGCGGGCGCCGCACCGGCGGCGGTCGTCTTCAACGCGGCGACGATCGTCTTTCGAGAGGGCCTGGAGGCCATCCTCATCCTCGCCTCCCTCCTGGCCAGCATGATCGGGGCGAACCGGGAATACCGGCGCCCACTGGCCATGGGCGCGTTGGCCGCGCTCGGCGCCACTGCGGTCCTGTTCGTCCTGGCGCGTACGGCCCTCCTCTCGTTCGGCCGCTACAGCGAGCAGATCGAAGCGGTCGTCTCTGTCCTGGCCATCGGCGTCCTGCTGCTGGTGATGAACTGGTTCTTCCACAAGGTCTACTGGACGCGGTGGATAGCCAAGCACCACGAGCATCGGCGGCGGTTGCTGATCGGAGGCACGGTGGGTCCGGCGCTCGGATTCGTCGTCCTCGGGTTCAGCAGTGTCTTCCGCGAGGGCGCCGAAACGGTCCTCTTCCTGCAGGCACTGGTGCTCGATGCCGGAACCGGGATCGTCGTGCAGGGGACGATGCTCGGTTTGGCGGCGACCGCGGTCATCGGCGCCCTCACGCTCGTGATGCAAGCCAAGCTTCCGCATAAAAAAATGCTCGTCGTCACCGGCGTGATGATCGCCGTCGTGCTGGTCACGATGGTTGGGTCAACCGTGCACACGCTGCAACTCGTCGGTTGGGCGCCGATCTCCCCGATCCCGGGCGCGGAAAGACTGCCGTACTGGCTCGGCGTGTGGTTCGGCGTCTA
Source organism: uncultured Chloroflexia bacterium (assembly GCA_963762985.1). Lineage (GTDB taxonomy): Bacteria > Chloroflexota > Chloroflexia > Thermomicrobiales > UBA6265 > JACCXM01. Next base: position 234,614 of record CAVXMK010000008.1, on the reverse strand, counting down.
CGGCACATGGCAAGGCATCGCCGCGCAGACCGCCGCGTTCGTCTTCGTCATTGGCAGCTACGTGCTCGCCGAGCGCCAGCACCAACGCACCCGCCACGCTGCGGCCTCCAGACCCACAATCCACACTATCCGCGCCAACGAGGCCATCTCTGCCGGGTAACGGATCGACAAGAAGCGCCGCGTGCCGTCCCAAACTCGACGGGAACGGGGTGCTCGCTCGAAAATCCAGGCATGAAAGACCGACTTCAGCTCGGGCTGATGCTGGCTCCGTACCTCATCGGCCTCGGCCTGCTGGTCATTGGCCCGGCGGCCGCTGGCCTCGCAATGGCCTTCACCGACTACAACGCCCTTGAGCCTCCGACGTTTGCCGGGCTGTCCAACTTCCGCGCGCTCGTCACTGACGACATCTTTCGCATCGCGGTGGCGAATTCTCTGCTGTACATCGCCCTCGCGGTTCCTCTCCGCCTGGCAGGCGCCTTCCTGACCGCGCGACTTCTGCTCCGCCCCATGCGCGGCGTCTCGGTCTTTCGCGCCACAGTCTATTTGCCGACCGTGATCCCGGATATGGCCTGGGCTCTCATCTGGTTGTGGATCCTCAACCCACTCTACGGCCCCCTCAACCAGGCCCTGTCCATCTTCGGTGTGACCGGTCCCGCCTGGATGACCGACCAGACGTCGGCCCGGCTCGCCATCGTTCTGATGATGATCTGGCAGATCGGCGAGGGCTTCGTGGTCTGCCTGGCCAGTCTGCAGGATGTCCCCCGCGATCTCCTCGATCAGGCGGCCGTCGATGGCAGCTCGTCCTGGTCCGTTTTCCGCACCGTCACGCTGCCCAGCATCGCTCCCGCGCTTTTGCTCCTCCTTTTTCGCGATACGATCTTCTCGTTCCAGGCAAATTTCGTCCCCGCCCTCATCGTCGGACGTGGCGGCGGGCCAGATTTCGCCACGATGTATCTCCCCATGTACATCTACTCCACCGCGTTCGGGTATCTGCGTTTCGGATACGCGGCGGCCATGACCTGCGCCATGTACCTGGTCACCGGCGTCGTGCTCTGGCTCCAGTATCGCGTCGCGGTGCGCATGGGACTCGGCTTCCGCCATGCCGGGTAGCCTCACCTGGGCGCGCGGACACGCCGCGCGCAGGGCCAGCCATCGTCTGGTGGCCACCGCGGTCGGCCTGCTCTTCCTGCTGCCCCTCGTCTGGGCGATTTTGGCCTCATTACGGGAGACTGGCGGCGCGATACCGCGCCGGATCGACTGGATTCCGTCGCCGGTGGCCTGGCGGAACTATCTCGCCATCTTCGACGTGATCGACCTCCGCGGCTTCGCCCTCAGCTCCGTCCTGGTGGCGACCCTGGCCGTCCCCATCACCGTCGTCGTGGCCTCGACCGCCGGGTTCGCCCTGGCGCAGCTCACGGCGCGCTGGCGCCTGCGGATCGCCGCCTTGTCGATCCTGTGCCTGATGGTCCCGCTGACGGCCATCTGGCTGCCGCGTTTCATCCTCTTCAAGGAAGCCGGGCTCATCAATCAGCGGTTCGCCCTCGTCGTCCCGGCATTGATGGGGACGTCGCCGCTCTACGTGCTGCTGTTCGCCTGGACCTTCTTGCGTGTGCCTCGCGAAGTCTACGAAGCGGCGCGGCTGGACGGCGCGGGTCCGTTCCGCATGTGGGCAGGGATCGGGCTGCCACTGGCCAGACCGGCCATCGTCGCCGTCGCCGTGCTCTCCTTCGTCCACTACTGGAACAGTTTCGTCGAGCCGTTGCTGCTGATCCGCACCACCGACCAGATGACTGCTTCACTCGGGCTGCGCGTCCTCTATTCCCTGGATCGCACCGACTGGCCCTTGATGATGACCGGGGCCGTCCTGGTGACGGCCCCGGTCTTCCTCGTCTTTGTCTTCGCCCAGCGCGCCTTTCAGCAGAACGCGCAGGGCCGTGGCATCGGCGGCGAGCTTCGGTAGTACCCGCTCACTCGAACTCGTCCAGCGTGGCACGGTCGAACGCTGCCTGGCTGTTGGCCGCGGCTGCGGCCACCGCGGAGGCGATATCGATTGGCTCGTAGAACGAGCGGTCGAATTCGGCGTTGAATGCGTCTTCGACCTCGGGCCAGGTAGAGATCGACGGCAACCGGTGCATCACGGCGACGTTATCCAGGTAGACCTGACTGTTCGCCGGAGGTTGCGCACCAGCCGCGCTTTCGTCGCCATCGCTCCCGAGGGGAACGCCGTGCAGGAAGACGTCGGCCTGCGCCACGCGATCCAATGCCGGCACGATGCGGCCTGTCTCAGCCAGCACGGATTGCCCCTCGTCACCCGCGGCGTACTCCACGAACGACCAGACCGCGTCCTTCGCCTCGCTGGCCTCTGTCATGCAATACGCATCGCTATGGAGGACGGTCGCCGCCTCCTCGATGATCGGCAACGGCGCCACGTCCCAGGCAAAATCCTCGATCTCGCGCAGGGTTGGCACCTCGCGCCGGCTCTGCAGGAACATCGCCGCGCCACCGCGCATGAAGCGCGTGCCATCGTCCTCGGCGGCCACCTCGGCTTCGGACGGGACCACATTGTGCCCGGCAGCGCCAAGACTGACGAACGCTTCCAACCCGGCCAATGCCTCCGGCGTGTCGAGCGTGAGCCGGGTCGGGCTGTCCACATCGTCCACGACCTCGCCACCGGCGCTCCAGACGAACGGGACCATGCGGTACATACTCGGATCGACCACCACGCCGAAGAGATCGGTCTGCCCATCGCCGTCGGTGTCCTGGGTCAACGCCTCCGCCGCGGCGACGAACTGCTTCCAGGTCCAGCCCGATGCCGGCAAGGGCACGTCGTTCGCCTCGAACAGATCGACGTTGTAGTACACGACCAGACTGGAGACATTCTGCGGCATGCACACCTGAACGCCGCGGTACTTGAAGGCGTCCATCGCCACCGAGGCATAGTCGGCGACGGCCAGTGTTTCGCTGTCGGCAAGATATGGGGCTTCTGAAGCCAGTACGCCGCGCGCCGCGTACTGCCCAAACTGCCGGTAGTTGATGAGGAACACGTCGGGTGGATCGCCGCCCGCGAAATCGGTGGTGATCTTGCGGTAGTAGTCCGATTGGCCGGGCGTGTAATCCACCACCACGTCGACGTCGGGCCGCGTCGCCTCGAACCCGGCCACCACGCGCTCGTACGCCGCGAGTTCGGCCGGGTCACCCCAGAACGCAAACCGAATCGCGGCGGTGTCCTGGGCCGCGCCAGTCGGGACAAATCCGCCAAGTGGTGCGATGCATGTTGCCAGCGCGAACCACATGCGCCATGTGAGCGATCGTCTCATGGCTCAGGTACTCCTTCCCGTGACCGGCGTAGCTCAGGATCACTCTTCGATTTCGGTCATCCCTTGCCGGGCCAGAAAATTCGGCGCCGTAAGCCGGTCGCCAAACATCCCCTGAGCCTCGCGGGCGATCGTGGCGGCGGCGGCCCGAACGTCGGCATCGACGTAGAACGCCTGCTTGAAAGCTCGGTCGAACATTCCCTCAATTGCAGGCAGGGTCGCAACGGCGGGAATGCGACGTGCCACGGCGATATTGTCGAGGAACACCCGCGCTCGCTCCGGTCCCAGTCCCAGCGGCTGATCGCCGAATTGCCAGGGATAGGAGGTGCCGCGCAGAAACGCGTCCGATTCGGCGATCGCGCGCAGGGAGGGCACCGTGCGCCCGGTCGTGGCCAGGGCGGCTTGTCCCTCCGGCCCTACCGCGTACTCGATGAACGACCAGGCCGCCTCTTTGTCCCGAGCTCCCGCCAGCATGCAGAGCCCGTCGCTGTGGAGCACGTTCGCCGCGGTGGCGCCCACCGGCATCGGCGCCACATCCCAGCGCAGCCCACGCGCTTCGCGCAGCGTGGGCACCACTCGCCGTGTATGGACAAACATGGCCGCTCGCCCGGCGACAAAGCGCGCCAGGTCGTTGAGCTGCCGGGCCTCGGCGGAGGTTGGGGTCACGTTGCGGCCGACCGGTCCCAATTCGGCGAACTTGCGCAACCCCTCCTGCGCCGCGGGCGTTTCCAGCGTGAACCGGGTCGGGCGCACGGGATCGTCGGTCAGATCCCCGCCAGCGCCCCACACGTACGCGGCTGACCGCGAGAGCCGCGGTTCGATGGCGAGTCCGTGAACCCCAGTTCGGCCATCCGCATCACGATCGAATGTCAACGCTTCGGCCGCGGTGGCAAAGTCTTCCCACGTCCATCCATCGCCTGGCAGCGCCACGCCGCGCTTCGCGAACAGATCGGCGTTGTAGTACACGGCGAGACTGGAGGCGTTGAGTGGGAGGGCGCCCAGACCGCCTACTCCCACATCGGCGCCGCGAAACGCGTCGAGCGCGGCAAGGTAGAAATCCGCCTCGTGGAGGATGCGGCTGGCGCGGAACCGCTCCCCAAGCGGTTCCAGGATTCCCCGCGCGGCATAGGCAGGGAACCGCTGGTAGCTGAGGACGAAGACGTCGGGCGCGGTAGGACTGGCCAGCGATTTCCAGAGCCACGACTGGTAGGGACCGCCACGCAGCAACCATGGCCGATTGGGCTGGCTCATCAGCGTCGTGAGATTCAGCGACGCGTCGCCGGAATCGAGCCCCGCCACCTCCACCGCAATGTCGGGATGGGTCTTCTCGAACGCGGTCACGAGTTGCTGGTAGGCGCGTTGCTCGGCATCCGTGCCGAAGAAGGCGAAGCGAACCGAGCGTCTGCCGCGCGCCGACGCTCGCAGGCCGCGTCCCAGAACCGCCAGTCCGCCGAGAGCAGAGAGCACCGCGCGACGGCCGGTCCGGGTCGTCTCGAGCAGATTTGCCATACTGGGTCCTCTCACCTCTCTCGATCTGGACTCCGCCACCCTTGCGAGCAGACGCGAACCCGTGCCGAGCAACTTCGGCGCCTTACGCCACCCTATGGGACGTCAGGATAGCCGGGCGACCACCTGCTGTCACCAGCCTACGCGTTTCCGTGGGGCATTGAAGAGAGGGGACCGGGGATGAAGCGCGGCGTTCAGGAATCGTCGGAGATGCCGTCCCAGCGCCACACCCCGTCTTCGAAGACGAACGCATACCGCTGCTCGTCGATATTGTCGCCGAGTGTCTGCCGCACCGTCGCGGTGGCGCGCCCGGCGCCATCCCACTCAATCTCGCTTACCAGTTCCCAGACGACTGGAGCGCCCATGGTCAGGATGAAGCGTGTCTCATCGTCCCCTTCCGCTGGACGTTGCGTGGCGCGTTGCTCCTGGCTAAGCAGCTGCAGAAAGCGCTCCGGTTGGCGCGTTGCCCAGCAATCCGACATTTGCTTCAGCAACCTGTCGATCTCGGCATCCGGTGAGATGTCCGGCCACGGCGTCGCACGCGGACTCGTGGCCGGCGTGGCACCAGTTGGTCCATCGTCATGAAAGTCCGAGCCAGCCGAAACCCCCAACTGCGGGCAGGCGACAAGCTCCGAGAGCGTACGGGTGGTGAAGAGGAGCCGGCGCAAGTCGCATGGTTCGTTGATGGCCGTCAGGAGCAGCCGATCCTCCGCGACGGTCCATTCATAGCGTGCCTCGGCGCCATCGGAGCCGTCAGCACAGGCCAGGATTCCGGTTTCCCCGTGTAAGCGAAGTTGATCGTCGGTGGCCTCGAACTGGCCTACCGCGAGCGAGCCGACATCCTGGCGACCAAGCTCATACGTTCCATCTTCGTCGAAGCTGATGTGCCAGCGGCCGATGAGCGACGCGCCTCCAATCAACACCGGCGGGATGTCCTCAGGGGCGATGGTCACGGCGAAATCGCCGCGAAGTCCGTCGGTCGCGCCCTGCGCCATGGCAGCGTCCGGCGAATTCATGCAGGAGAAAAACAGCATCGCGGCAAGCCCGAGAAGTGCGCTGCCGGGCAATCTCATCGTAGGCCTCAACGGCAAAATCCACTTCCGAGACTGAAGCGCCACGACGAGGGGCATCAGTGCGTCGGCGATCGGACAAAGCCCCGATGGCTTGAATCGGGCAGCAATGCCTGCTTCAGTGTCGCAGAACGCGGCGAGGGGCGCATCCGGCGCCATGCCCGCCACAGGCGATGCATGGAGCGGAATGGGAATTGCTCGACTGGGAGCCAGGAGCCCGGCTGGTGTCGAACCGCAGGGCCAACTGGCGACGAGAGAGAGAAAATCGTCGCCGAGATCTCCACCCGAACCCGCGGCCGATGCGGGGCACCCTTGGACACTCGAGCCACGTCAGTGGGGCGCGAGCAGGCGCCCAGGCGAGCAATCCCTATGACCATAAATCGTGAACCCGCCCCTGCCATCACTCATATGGGTCCCTCTGACGGAACGATGGTGCCGATTACGAACACACGGCATTGTCGTAAAGTGCAGGTGATTCGACAGACCAGTCGAACCCACCGCAAAGACGCGGCGCTCCTGGCGCCGAAGCCGTGGGTCGCGACGCGGTTATTCCCGCACGCCCCGGGTTCAGGGCGCAAGGAGACGATGATGGCAGTTCCTCCTCGCATCGACGCAATCTCGCAGCCTGGACTTCCTGTCAGCGACCACTCCCTGACCCGCCGTCGGCTCCTGACAACGAGCGCGGCAGCATCAGCGGCGCTGGTGGCTGATCCGCGTCGGATCTGGGCATACCAGGCGACGCCGCTTGCCGGGCTGACCGACGAGGAGCTCGGCTGGCTGGGGCGGGCGGAACGGAACGATATCAATGGGTGGATCCACCTCAAGATCGGCGGGGCTCCGTTCGCGCGTGGATTCCAGCACGGCTACCTCGTCGCCGCGGAGTACGCCGAGGCCATGCGCGTCTTCGAGGCGATGACCTACCTGACTAGCGGGTTTGACTACGCTTTCTTCGTCGAGAAAGCGGTTGAGCTCCAGAAATCGAAGATCCCGGACGAACAACTGGAGGAGATGAGCGGCATCGCCGCCGGGCTGACCAAAGCCGGGGTGCCGGCCTCGCTCGACGACATCATCGGCTGGATCGCCAACACCGAAATCACCGGCTACTGGTGGCCGACTGTCGCCAGCCAGTACGTCAACTCCGCCCCGAGCGGCAATCGCAAGAGCCATTGCTCCGCCTTTATCGCCACCGGCTCCGCCACAACGGACGGCCGCATCGTCATCGGCCACGAAACCTTCACCGAGTTCTGGAATGGCCAGTTCAACAACGTCATTCTCGACATCACCCCCGACAACGGCTACCGCATGGTTATGCAGACCAGCCCCGGCTACACCGCCAGCATGACCGACTTCTGGGTAACTGGCGGCGGCATCGTTGTCGTAGAGACGACGATGGTCGGCTATCTGGGATTCGACCCGGACAAGGTTCCGGAATACGTGCGCGCCCGCAACGCTTGCCAGTACGGGACATCGATTGACGAATGGGTCGAGCTGATGGACGCACAAAACAACGGTGGCTACGCCAACATCTGGCTGATCGGCGACATCGAGACCGGGGAAATCGCCAACTACCAGCAGGGGCTGATCTACCAGAACCTCGAAAAAAAGAACGACGGCTGGTTCTACGGCGACAACGCGCCGTCTGACCCGCGCATCCGCTTCGTGGAAAGCACCGACACCGGATACAACGACGTCCGCCAGCAAACCGGCGCCCGCCGCGTCCGCTGGCCGCAATTGCTCGCTCAACACGAAGGCAACATCGATGCCGAGATCGGGCAGGTCATGCTCGGCGACACCTTTGATCCCTACCTCGGCTACATCAACCCCTCGTCGCGCACCATCTCCTCACACTACGACGAGGATCCCATGCAGTTCGTAAGCGATCCAAACGCGGTCTGGAACATCCCGTTCTACCCGGCCGGATCGGTCGACAGCAAGGTGACGACCGCCGCCATGGCCGAGGAGATGAGCATGTGGGGACGCTTCGGACGCGCCGACGGCGCGCCCTTCGACGCCGCCGAGTTCCTTCGCGTCCATCCGCAGTGGGCCTGGCAGGAGGGCTACCTGCCGGACATGCCGCACCAACCGTGGACGCTGTTCGAGGGCGACACCTAGGGCGCCACCCCCAGGTGTCATTCTGAGACCGTAGGGCGAAGAATCTCGTTTATCGCAACTGGAATGGCGATGAGCCGAGATGCTTCGCTCCGCTCATTTGCAGCATGACACAACATGCGCGCCGCGATGGGGGTCTGTTGGTCCTGAGTGCTTTCGGGGTCCTGGCCCGGTTGAGCCCAGGATCGCACCTCCGTGTCGTATCATCCTGAGGTTGAGCCGCCCGGCATTCAGTGAAAGGCAACCCCGATGGCCACCACTACCCAGGACACCCGAAGCGAAGCGACTGCCAGCGCCAGGAAGCAGCCCATTTTCGTCGCCGGCGAATGGCAGACCTCCGACGATCCGCTCGCGGTGCGCAATCCTTACTCCGGCGACACTATCGGCGTTACCTACCAAGCCAGCCGCGACCAGTTGGAGGAGGCCATCGTCGCCGCCGAGCGCGCCTTCGAAACCACGCGCCAGATGCCGACCTACGAGCGGGTCGCGCTGCTCAAGGCGATGGCCGTTGGTCTCAAGGAGCGCCGCGACGAGGTTGCCCAGACCATCGCCGCCGAGGCGGGCAAGCCGATCCGTGACGCCGAAGTCGAAACCGATCGCGGCGTCTTCACCCTCGAGACCGCCGCCGAAGAGGCGAAGCGGATGGAAGGCGAGGTCATCCCCCTCGACCTGATGGCCTCCTCGAAGGGACGCACCGGTATCGTGCGGCGCTTCCCGATCGGGCCTATCGCCGGTATTTCGCCGTTCAACTTCCCGTTGAACCTGGCCCTGCACAAACTCGCTCCCGCCGTCGCCGCCGGCAACACCATCGTGCTCAAGCCGCCGTCTCGCGACCCGTTGACGATGCTCCTCTTCGCCGAGATCGTCGAGGCCGCCGGCGTCCCCAAGGGCGCGGTCAGCATCATGCCCATGGACCGCGAGGTCGGCGACGCGCTCGTGGAAGACCCCCGCTTCAAGCTCCTTTCTTTCACCGGCTCCCCCGGTGTTGGCTGGGAGATGAAGCAGCGAGCCGGCATGAAAAAGGTCGTGCTGGAACTCGGTGGCAACGCCGGGGTCATCGTCGACTCCGACTCTGATCTCGATTTCGCCGTCAACCGCATTCGAGTTGGCGCCTTTGCCTACTCCGGGCAGGTCTGCATCTCGGTGCAGCGGGTTTTCGTGGTCGAAGACGTTTACGAACAGTTCCGCGATAAGCTCATCGATGCCGTCGGCAAGATCCAGCTTGGAGACCCGCTCGACCGCACCACCGATCTCGGCCCGATGATCGATGAGAAAGCCGTCCAACGCACTCAGGATTGGATCGACCAGGCGACAACTGGCGGCGCCCAAGTCCTGGCCGGAGGTTCCGCGGCCGGCACTTTCTTCCCGCCGACCGTCATTGAGAACGCCGATCCGACCAGCTTCGTCTGCTCAAAAGAAGCCTTCGCGCCGCTGGTGACCATCGCCCCAGTGAAGTCGTTCGGCGAGGCGATCCGCAAGCTGAACGACTCCGAGTTCGGCCTGCAAGCGGGCGTCTTCACCAACTCGCTGGAGAAGGCCCTCGTCGCCTACGAGAACATCGACGTCGGCGGCGTGGTCATCAACGATATCCCGACCTACCGCATCGACCACATGCCGTACGGCGGGGTGAAAGCTTCCGGTCTCGGCCGTGAGGGCCTCAAGTACGCCATCGAAGACATGACCGAACCACGCCTGATGGTCCTCAACCGCCTGGAGAGTGAAGCCGTCACGCTGGACTAGAACGCGTCATCGTGTCATTCCGGGCCCGCGAGGAATCCCGACGCCCCGCACTTCGCTGCGGCTGGTGACCGGGATGCCTCGTTCCTCGGCATGACACGACTTGCGCTTGTCGCCCCGAGGCAGCACCCCGTGAAATCCATCAACATCTACGACCTGAGCGACCGCCTGATCGCGGAACTGCGCGCCGATTACCCGAGCTGCATGACCATGAGCCGAGCCAGCGCCGAAGCCTTGCGCGATCGCTTCGCCGCGTTTGGCGTCGACGCTTGCCTCGCCGGAGTTCGGCTCGAAGAAGCGATGTCGGCGGCCATCGCCGCCTTACAGGAGCTTTTCGACCGCACCGGCGGACATGGCGGGGATCCGGCAACGGCCCTGGCCGCGGGAACCGCCCTCGCGGCCCTCGCCACCGCCTTCCACGAAACCGAGGCTGCCGCCTCGGAGCAAGACGCGGGCGTGGCGCCCCTCCCCTGGCTGGCCGCGCTGCACCGTATCAACCGCTCGGCCACGGCTGATCTCAACCTCTCCGACCGTCTGGTCACCGCGGTGCGCGTGCTCGCCGACACGACGAGCGCCGACGCTTGCGGCATCATGCTCTACGACGAAACGACCGACACGCTGGCCCTGCGCGCCGCGGTCGGGCTCAATCCCGTTGCCGTGGGCGCACTCACCCTCCACCCAGGATCAAGTATCACCGGCACCGCGGCCGCGGAGCGCCGGGTGATCGCCGCGCCAGATGCCCGCGCCCACCCCTCCTACGTCCCGATCCCCGCCACCGGCGAGGATGTCTATGCCTCTCAGGTTTCCGTGCCGATGGTGCTGAGCCGCGGCGGCGAACCGGAGGTGCTCGTCGGCGTCATCAACCTCTTCACGCTCAAGCGCCGGGAGTTTTCGGAGGACGAGATCGCCTTCCTGCAGCTCGTCGCCGGTGAGCTGGCCATCGGCATCGAAAACGCCCGACTTTACGGCCGCACCGACGCGCGGCTGCAACGCAAGATCACCGAGCTGGGCACCATGCAGCGTGTTTCGCACACGATTGCCTCCACCCTTGATCTGGAAGACGTCCTGCGCTTGATTGCCGAGCAGGCCGTCGCCCTCTTCAACGTCGAGGCGGCGGCAATCTTCCGCTTCCCCGGACGCAGCGACGACGCCGTCGAGCCGCCGACGATCGGCTACAGCATCGGCCGCGCCAAGGACGTTGTCGACGAACCAGGGCGGGACGAGATCATCCGCGAGGTGATGCAGACGGGCGCCGCCCGCGCCCTCGACATGGATTACGTCGACGGGTCGGGGCGGCTCTTTTGTCTCCCGTTGCGCTCCGCGCGGGAGCCGTTCGGCGCTCTCTGCCTGCGCATGGCGCCCGGCACCGAGTTGCCCGAAGACGAACTCGGTCTCCTTCAGGCGTTCTCGGACGCGGCGACGGTCGCCATCGAGAACGCCACCCTCTACCAGGACGCCCGCCGCGGTCTGGAGGTCGCGTCGGCCTTGCTGCAAGAGATGCACCACCGCGTGCGCAACAACCTGCAGACCGTGGCCGCCCTCCTTTCCATCCAGCTTCGGCACAACGAACGGGCCTCCTGGGCCTCGCACCTGCGCGAGGCGATCAGCCGAGTGCAGGCCATCGCCGCCGTCCACGACCTGCTCAGCGACGAAAGTCGCCTGGGCGGCACGACCGTCGACGTCATCGCCCGCCACGCGGCCGACGAGGCCTACGGCACCCTGACGCCGCCCGGTCTGACGGTGAAATTCGATATACCGCCCAGCGAACTACGCGTCCCCTCCCGGCAGGCCACGATCCTCGCCCTGCTTATCAACGAGTTGGTCGCCAACGCGGTCAAGCACGGCTTCGCCGGCCGCGACCGCGGCACCATCTCGATCCGGGCATACGAGCAAAACGGCGAGGCCGTCATCGAGATCGGCAACGACGGCGAGGCCATCCCCGAGGATTTCGATCCCTTGGGCAGCCACGGTCTGGGCATGCGTATCATCCAGCGGCTGGTTACCGCCGATCTGCACGGGACGTTCCAGATCGGTCCCGGCGCTGTCGGCTCTATCGCCGTCCTGCGCTTCCCCATTGCCGCCGAGGAAGCGAAGGCGGGTCCGGCGGCGCTGGCGGCAGTCTGAGCGCCGTGACCGCCTTACCCATCCTCCGCTTGTGACCGCATCCCGCGCTCCTTTGCCGCCGCCTTCGCGATCTCGTGCGCGGCAACCGGCGTGGTCAGGATCAGCAACGTACCGATGAGCACGGCCCGCGCCGTGAAGGCGGCATCTCCAGAGATCGCGACCGCAACCAGGATCGAGCAGACGCCGAGAAACACCGATTTTGAGGCGGCGTGCTGCTTCGTGAAGATGTCCGGCATGCGCACGATGCCGACTACCCCAATGGTCATGACAACCAGGCCGAGGAGCACCAGTGCATCGGAGAGCCAGGGAACCCACGCCTCGATCGTCACAGGATGCGCTCGTTCGCGTGCCGCCGCGCGGCCACCACCGTGCCGATGAAGGAGAAGAGCGAGATCGCCAGCGCCGCGTCGAGGTAATACGGTTGCTGACCGAACATCGAGTAGAAGACCAGCAAGGCGACCAGGACGAGCGCCAGGGCATCAATGGCCAGGATGCGCACCGTCGTCGATTCGATTCGAATCGCGAAGATCACCAGCATTGCCAGCAAACCGGTCATCCAGACGGCCGCCGCGCCAAAAACCACGATGTGCATGGAGCGTTCCCCTCCCGGATCAGGGCCAGACTGGCCGCTGGAAGCGCTCGTAGAATCGTTCGACATCCTCCCGCACCGCGTCTGGATCCTCTGCCTGAAGCGCATGAATCGTCCAGATCCGTGCCTCGGGGTCGATGTCGACCAGGACGCTGCCGGGCGAGAGCGTGTCCAGCAACCCGCTGACGACCACCCCGGTATCGGTGCGATCTCCTTTGGGAATCTCGACAAAACCGGCATGGTGCGCGGTGGTCCAGCCCAGGACGACGCGGATGACTTGCACGGTGCCGCGGACGATATTGGCCACGGCGCCCACGACCAGAACCGGGAAATGGACGGCTCGTTGCAACGCGAGGCGGGGTGGTAACCCCTGATCTGGAAAGATGAAGCGCCGAAAACCCAGGAGCACGCACACCGAGATCACGGCGCCGATACCCAGATCCCAGGGATCCGCCGAGGCGAGCGCCAGCGCATACACGGCGGTCAAGGCGGCCGTGGTGAGGACGAAGCGCATCATGGTGTTGGCGCCTCGAAAATCATCGCCGCCTGGTCGCTGAGGGCCAGCAGCGGCTCAGGCCAGACACCGAGTGCAACGATCGTCGCCGCCAGGAGCACCACGATACCGGTCCGCGTCCAGGCGCTCCCCCGCCCCGGGCCGCTCGTGACATTCCAGTACGTTCGCCCGTACGACTGGAACATGTAGAGCAGTGAAAGCCCACCGCCAAGCACAACGATCGCGGCGAGGAACGCCGGCGCGGCTTGCCCGTCCGCGATGAGCGTTGCCCGCAATACCGCCGTCTTGCCCCAGAACCCGCCCACCGGGGGGATGCCGGCCACGCTCAGCCCACCGACAGCGTAGGCAATGCCAGCGTAGCGGTTGATCTGGCCACCGGAGAGAAAGAGCAGCGTCTTGTTCATGGAATTCCAGATTGTAAAGAGGACCGCCGCCCCGTACCCGACCACGCCACCGATGGCGACCGCGATCAAGATATATCCAACTTGGCCGATTGCGGAGTAGGCGACGACTGCCGACGGGTCGTGCCGGGAGATCGATAACAGTCCACCATAGAGGATGCTGGCCACGCCGAGCGCGATCAGCACTGGGGCGGAAAGCGCCAGTTCCCGAGGCAGCATCCCCGCACCGATGCGGAGCAAGCCGTAGGCGCCGATGATCGCCAGCGCGCCGCTCAGCATCGCGGCGACGGACGAGTGGACGCCGGTGTAGACCGCGGGCAACCAGAAATGGAACGGGAAAATCCCCAGCTTCACCCCCAGCGCGACCAGGAGCAATGTGCCCGCGACGACCGCGGGGTTCTCCTCCACGATCGGCATCCGCGCCGCAATCGACACCATGTCGAGCGTGCCGGTCGTGTGGTAGAGCGAGACGATTCCGATGAGAAAGATCACCGACCCGAGCATATTCACCACCGCGAAGATCACCGCCGCCCGCAACTGCCGCCGCTCTTCCCCGTACGCGGTCAGGATGTACGACGCCACCATGGAGATCTCGAAAAAAACGTAGAAGTTGAACGCGTCCCCGGTGATGAAGACGCCGGTCAATCCCGCGGCCAGGAAGAGCGTCAGCGCCGGAAACGACTGGGACTCGATTCCCCCTGCCAGTTCGAACCCGTATGCTACGACCAGTACCGCGATGGCCGTCATCGCGAAGGCGACGCCCAACGCGTCTGCCCGCAAGGTGATGCCGACACCGGCCGGCCAGCTCCCGGCGACCATCTCAAGCGGCCCATGCGCCACCACGTGGAGTGTCAGTCGAGCCATGGCGACGAGGCCCGCCACAAGCGAGAGAAGGCCGAGCCCGCCAATCGCTCGCTGGCGGCCGTTGGCGAGCGCCAGGGCCAGGCCGGCGACCCAGAAGATAGCCAGTGGAGCGACGAGCATCATGCGACGTGGCTTTCACGCGCCAGAATCGCCGCGTCGTCGAGCGGATCACCGGCATCGGCGTCCAGCTCGGCCATGAGCTCTTCCGCCTCCTCGGCTTCCGCCAGGCTGTCCGTGTCGAGCGTGGCGTGGGCGACATAGACCCGGTAAATCATGCTGAGCAGAAGCGCCGCGACGCCGAAGGTGATGACGATGGCAGTGAGGGTCATCGCCTGCACCAGGGGATCGGCGACGGCGCCATCCTGGGGCAGCGGGTAGACCGGCGCGGCCCCGCGGGAGAGCCCGGCACTCATGATGAACAGGTTCGCGCCGTTGGAGATCAGCAGCATGCCGATCACCACCCGCACCAGGTCGTGTTTCAGCAGCAGGTAGGAGCCTGTCCCGATCAGGACAGCAACCGCAAGCGAAATGACGAGCGTCATGGCGCGTCCCGCGATTCCGCGCGGGCAACCATCGTCAGTGCCGTGACCGCGAACCCGAGGACGAGGAGAAACACCCCGATATCGAAGACAAACGCGGTGATCAGCTCCACGCGCCCGAGGTGGACTACCGGCGCGTCGGGCGGCGGCCAGTGAGTAAGCACCGGCAACCCTCGCAGGAGTGGGAGGAACGTGACGCAGAGCGCTAGCGCCAGCCCCAGCACGGCGACCGGCGGCGCATATCTGGTATGCAATGCGCGGCGCACGTGCCTCTCGCCGAATGCCACGAACTGCATGAGGAAGGCCAGACCGGCGATAATCCCGGCCGCGAATCCGTCGCCCGCTTCGGCATACCCTTTCACGAGCGTGGCGAACGCCACCATCAAGGTGGGCGCAAAGAGCAGCCGGCAAATCACCTCGGTCACTTCCTGAACCGCCTGAGATGCGGGCGCTGCATCAGTGTCAGCAGCCCGATCATGGCCACCCCGATCACGGTAATTTCACCCATCGTGTCCAGACCCCGAAAATCGGACAGGATCGCCGTAACCACGTCCCGGGCATGGGCGGATGGCGTGAGGGCGATCTGATCGCGTGAGGCGCTCTCGATGGCCGCGGGTTTCGAGAGCACTCCCCAAACCGTCACGAACGCCGCTGCCCCGGCCGCGAGCCCGAGCCCCCGGTCGCGCCAGCGATGTGAAACGAGCGGCTCGTCCTCGAATCCTTCGATACGGGGCCGATCGCGCATGGCCGCGAGAAAACCGAGGAAGAGCAAGGTGATCATCGTTTCCATCAGCACCGCGACGAACGCGACGTCTGGCGAGCCGAAAAACGCATAGACCGTCGCCAGCATGAACCCCACCGCGGAGAGGAGGAGCGTTGCCGGCAAGTGAGCGGGTACCCGCGTGGCCGTCAGCGCCGCGCCGCACGCTACAGCCAGGACCAGCACGATGACGTACTCCGGCGGCGCGATCTGGCCGGCCAGAAACGCGTTTTCGTTGGAAGTGAAGATCAGGCCCAGCAAGACGAGCACGCCCACCGGTGCCAGCACCCAGGCGACGCGGCCCCTCAGGTCGTGGACCTCATAACCATGGATGCGGTCGGAGAACCGGCCGAGGAACGCCAGCGATACGCGATAGAGGTGTTCGGGCCCGATTTGCTCGGTCACCGCGGCGAACCCGCGCGACACGACCGACCACACGCGAATGGTGGCGAGCAGGCCGATCCCCAGAGCATAGGCCGCGAGTGCCATCAGGTTCCCGGGACGGGTATCGAGGTGGTACGCGAGCCGAGTCTCCACGGACGTCGCCAGCGTTGCGCTGCCCGCGGCATTGGCCAGCAGATTTGCCGGCGCCACCCAGAGGCCGCCGGCCACGCAGAGCATGGCCAGAAGCACAATCGGCGCGGTCAGGTCCCATGGGACCCGGTCGCCCACGGCGCGATGGGATCCGAGGAAGATCCTCCACCAGAATCTGCCGATGTAGGCAAAGGTCAGCCCAGCCGCCACGACGGCGGCGATGCCAAAGCCAACCCCACGCTCCAGCATCGCCGCGAAAAAGACCTCGTCCTTGAAGAACCCGATGGTCAATGGCAGCGCCGCGATGGTTGCCGCCGCGATCCCGCTGGCGACGGCGACCACCGGCATTGAGAAGGCCAGCCCGCCCAGTTCGGACAGCCGCTTGCGCCCGGTCGCCTCGGTCACGGTCCCGGCGGTGAGAAACAACGCGCACTTGGCAAGGGCGTGCGCCATCACGTAGAACGCGGCTCCAATCGCCCCATACGTCCCGCCAACGCCCAGTAGCATCACCACGTAGCCGTACTGCCCGATCGTCGAATAGGCAAGCAGCCGCTTCATCTCGTCGCGGCCCAGCGCCAGCAGACCGCCGATCATGGTCGAGGCGAAACCGATGGCGATGAGCGCCTCCGGCACACCGGCGGCCCGATGCACCAGCGGACCGATGCGGGCGATCAGAAATACTCCGGCGGCCACCATCGCCGCCGAATGGAGGTACGACGACACCGGTGTTGGGGCAACCATGGCATGCGGCAGCCAGAAGTGCAGAGGAACCTGGGCGCTCTTGGCAAGGGCCGAGACCACGATGAGCGCGACCGCGATGGTGAACGCCGCATTGCGCGGTTCGTGATCCGCCAAGACCGGGATCGCGGTAGTTCCACCGAGGATCCAGAGCGCCACGATCCCCGCCAGCATCAAGATGGCGGAGCCCGCGGTGATGAGCAGCGCCATCAACGCTGACGGCCGGGAGGCCGGCTCGTCGCGGTCGAAGCCGATCAGGAAGTACGAGATGATGGCGGTGAGATCCCAGAAGACAAAGAGCAGGATGAGATCGTCCGCCAGCACCAACCCGATCATGGCGCCCATGAAGAGCAGGATTAGCGCATAGAATGTGGTGGCCTCGCGCGCATCGCGTCCGTGATGGTTCAGATGCCGCGGCAGGTAGGCGCTAGAGTAGACCAGCACCACGGCGCCAATCCCGGTGGCCAGCAGCCCATAAACGGCCGACAACCCATCGAACGTGAGCGCAATCGAAAGGTTCCAGGTCGGAGCCCAGGGGAGACTCTGAGATCCTCCTCCGCTCAGCCACGCCGCGATGACGAACAGCAGTGCGGCGATGGACGAAGCGACGGCCACCACGGCCGCCACCCGCGGCCGCCCCCACCCGAGGACCGCCGTCAGCGGAGCGCCGGCCAGCGCGACAAGAAGCACCGACGCCGGTGTCACGCTTGGCAGCACGGCCAGGAAGTCAGGCATGCTCGTCCCCGCGCCTCGCGTGGGCCACCGCCGATGTGAAAAACAGAGTAATCAACGTGCCGTCCCCAGCGCCACCCAAATCCAGCGCCGAGGCGACCATGCCCAGGGCAATCTGACGACGATTATCCCTGATTTTCGTCCCGCACCAAAACGGAAGCGTCCCTACGTTCCCGGCTCGTCTTTGCGGCTTGCCGCCACATCGACTGCCGCCGCCTCCCGCCGAACGCGGTCGAGCCAAGCCAACGCGGCTTCCGTTTGCGCCAGGCGCATATCGAGAACCAATTCACCAAACCGGATCACGCCGAAGTCATCGCCTCGCGTCGCTCGGCCGTGTCGCCGCTGCTCGGAGAGAGACTCGATCAAACGGGAACACATCTCTCGCTGCTCGTCGATCAGCCGCATCGCCAGAGCCGGATCGAGCACGAGCGCCAGATAGAGCTTCACCAGGAACTCGAGGCGGATCTCCCGCGTGTGCGCCACCGGTTCCGCGAGCCAGCGGAGAAGTTCCTCGCGTCCAGACTGGGACAGTGCGAAGGGTCTGCGCGCCGGCCGCTCCGGCGCGGCGTCCGGCAAAACCGTCACCCACCCCAGCCGCTCCAGTTTCTTGAGGTGGTGGTAGACCATGCCCGGCTCGAGCCGGATAACGTTGCCGAGCGGTGCATCGGAGCCAAAACTGCGCGCCAGTTCGTACCCGTGACCGGATTCGGTTTCGCGCATGGCCAGCAATCCCAGGAGGGCGTGCTCGGCTGGCATCCCCGCCTGTGTCGCCTCGGTCATTTCGGCTGGCTCGGCGCGCGGCGCATTCATCGCAGCAGAAACACGACGGGAATCGCCATGAGGCCGAGGATCCCCACCGCGACCGCGAATGCCACGATCGGGCTGATCGCTGGCCGGTACGAACCTGTCTCGATCTGACGATACGCCGAAACATAGCGATTAGCGCCGTACACCACCATCACCGTCCCAAACACGACGAGACACGCGGCGAAGAGGGTGACGTAGCGAATCCCTGGCACCAGATCGACCGGCAGAAACCCGGCCACGGCCATGCCGACGGCGACTAAACTCAGCCCCGTGCGCAGCCAGGCCAGAAACGTCCGCTCGTTCGCCAGATGGGTCCGCGCCCGGCTGTCCACATCGGCGGGCCGAGTCGCAAGGGCCGCGGTCGGATCGAGCGCCGTGCCGGTCACGCCGCCGACCCGGAGACGAGTTCTGCCGGAACCGGTACCCCGCTAACCGGCAAGACCCGGACACGGGCAACGCGCAACCCATCGAGTTCCTCGGTACGAAGGACGTGACCATCAGCGGTGGCCACCTCGTCGCCGATCGCGGCGGGGCGACCCAGCCGGCTGAAGACGTACCCACCGACCGTTTCCACGTCGGCGTCGTCCTCGAGATCGAGATCGTAGAATTCCTTGGCCTCCAGCAACGTGGTCAGGCCGTCCAGCGAGAAGCTGCCATCGGCGGTGAGCTGCCCATTGGTGCTGACGGGTTCGAGCTCGTCGGTGATCTCGCCGACCAGACTCTCCACGAGATCCACCAGCGTGATCAAGCCGGCTGTGCCGCCGTACTCGTCGATGACAATCGCCATCGGCGTATGCGCATCGCGCAACTGAGGCAAAAGTGCCGAAGCGGGCGCCGTGTCCGGAATGGCCACGACTTCGGTCATTACCTCGGCGAGCCGGAATGGGCGCGACCTCTGGGTTCCGTTCGTCTCTCGATTCGCCAGTACCTGGGGCAGGAGCCGCTTGACGTTGACGACACCGACAATGTGGTCGAGGTTGCCGTTGTAGACGGGAAGCCGCGTGTGGCCGGTCTGCAAGGCGGTCTGCACGACATCGTCAAGACTGGAGTTGAACGGAACGGCGGCCATCTCCGTACGCGGCACCATGGCGTGCTGGGCTTCGAGATCGGGAAAGAGCAGCGCGCGATCGACCAGATCGTGCGCCGAGTCTTCCACCAGCCCCGCCTCGCGGCTCGCTTCCACCGCCAGCCGGAGCTCTTCCGCCGACTGGACAAGCTGGTGCCCGCTGGCCGGCTCGATCCCGATCAACCGCACTACCGCATTCCCGATCGTGTTGAGGAAGACGATCGCCGGCCGCAGCGCGAGATAAAAGAAATGAATCGGCCCCGCGGCCCAGAGCGCGGTCTGCTCCGGACGTTGCAGGGCGATGCTCTTCGGGGCCAGCTCACCCAGAACGATGTGGAGCGTCGTGATGAACGAAAAGGCGATGGCAAATGAGATGGTGTGCGTGATTGCGCCACGGGTGGCCTCCGGGATGAATCCCAGGGAGCCAATGAGCGGTTCGATGAGTGTGGCCACCGCCGGCTCGCCGATCCAGCCCAAGCCGAGACTGGCGATGGTGATACCCAGTTGCGTGGCCGCGATGTAGGTGTCGAGCTGCTGCAGCTCGCCGAGGACCTGGTGCGCCCGGTGGTTGCCTTCCGCGGCAAGCTGCTGCATCCGCGTGCGCCGAACGGAGACGAGCGCAAACTCCGTCGCGACGAAAAAGCCGTTTGCCAGCACCAGGAGCATGACGGCCAGCAACGACAACGAGGTACGAATAGAAGACCCCTCTCCGAACGCCGAACGGCCAGGGCGGGCCCGCGGGGTGCGTCGCGAGCAATGGCGCCACGCCGTACCGTCAAGAATACCGTATGCGCGCCGCAAAATCGCTCCCCCGGGAACACGTTTGACCGAGTGCGCACCAACGGTACGGGTAGACTCAAACGTGCGCGGCGAGGCCGCTGCGCGCAGGAGGAAACGACCATCGGACGCACCGTTGTGAGCGAGACGCCGCTGCATTGCCTCCCCAAGGCTCAGCAGCAGATCACCCAGTCGCTGGCCCTGATTTTCGCCGACGCCGGGGCGGAGCTGTACCTCGTCGGTGGAGTCGTGCGCGATGCGCTGCTGGAGCGAGACATCCCGGCAGATCTCGACTTCGCCACCTCGGCCCCGCCCGAGTTGACCCGTGAATTGCTCTCTACGGCAGGGGCGCGCTCTGTCTACCTGGTCGGCGAGCGCTTCGGCACGGTCGCGGCGATTTTTGGCGACGAGCCCGAGTCCTCAACCGTGGAAGTCACCACCTATCGCAACGAGGTATACCCGGACGCCACCCGCTTCCCCGCCGTCGTGTTCGACGCCACGCTCCCCGACGACCTGGGCCGGCGCGACTTCACGATGAACGCCATCGCCGTCGATGCGTCCTCTGGCACGGTCGTCGATCCCTGGGGCGGCGAGGCCGATATCGCGCTGGCGATCGTCCGCGCCGTCGGCCACCCTGATGAGCGATTCGCCGAAGACCCGTTGCGGCTCCTGCGCGCTGTGCGGTTCGTATCCCAGCTTGGCTTCCGGCTCGACTGGGAGACCGAGCAGGCCATATCGCGGCAGGCGAAAAGCCTGGACCGCATCAGCCACGAGCGCATCCTTGCGGAATTGACCCGTTTGCTCCTCGGACAGTATGTCGACCATGGTCTTGACGTGCTGCGCCGCACCGGACTCCTCACCGTAGCCCTGCCCGAGTTGCAACCTCTCGCCGCGGAGGCAGATTCCGACCTGAGCGAGCGGCCGGGCCGGGAAAAGGATCTCTGGGACCACACCGTGCGCGTCGTGCGTCAGGCGCCAGCCCGTCCTGTTGTCCGCTGGGCGGCCCTGCTGCACGACGCCGGCAAACCGCTCACGCGCGGTTTCGGCCCGGAGGGAGAGGTACATTTTTTTGGCCACGAGCGCGTCGGGGCAGATATAGCCGGGCGCATCCTCTCTCGCCTCAATGCCGACAAGTCGTTGCGCTCAACTGTCCGCGCACTCGTCGAGCTGCACGGCCGCCCCACCGCCTACGAAACGACCTGGACTGATAGCGCCGTGCGTCGGCTGGCGCTCGAAGCCGGCCCGGTCTGGGACGACCTCCTCGATCTGGCCGCGGCAGACGTCACCTCGGGCCGCGAGCGCAAGCGCATCGAAGCAGCCCGCCGCGTGGCTGGGCTCCGCGACCGATTCGCGCTGCTCCAGGAGCAGGCGGCCCTGGCGAGTCTGGAAAGCCCGCTCGACGGCAATGAGTTGATGCGGCTCTTCGAGCTTCCGCCCGGCCCCTGGATCAAACGAATCAAGGAGCACCTGCGAGAACTGGTCATCGACGGCGAACTCGCCCCAGACGATCGAGATCGGGCCGTGCAAATCGCGGCCACGCTCCTGGAGAATGATGGGCAGAATCCGGAGAACCAGCCGGCAGCACCCGCGGGTATCAGTCAGCAGCCTCTTCGCTGACTGGCTCCGCATCGTTCGTCGCTTCTCCGGCCGCCGACCCCGTCAGAAAGATCGAGATTCCGGTTGCCTCGGGATTCTCCAGCGCGGGAGCCAGCACCGCGATCCCACCGGGCCCACCCGAAAAACTGGCCTCCAGCGCAATCACCAGCGATCCCGTGTCGGTGAGCTGACCTCCGATCTCGCCACACGCGAGTGAGGCTGCCTCTTCATCCGCGGTATCGGAGATGGCCACAACATGGGGGGTCGCCGTCAACGCGGCGAAGGAAACGGGGGCCAGCCCGAACCCTTGGGCAACCGGAGGCGTCTCCTGAACGCCAACCGATGCTCCCTGCCCCTCCTGCACAACGCCGAGATCAGCGACGAGCGGCCCGAGCGTAGCGCACTCCCCGGAGAAAACCCGCGCCACCATCCCCTCGATGGGCGTCGTTTCCAGAGAGGTCGGGACAATCAGCGCCTGCAAGGTTCCATCACTCAGTTGCCCAAACAGGATGACGTCGGTTGCCGCACCTTCCGCAAATGGCGTCTGCGGCAGCGACAACAGCGGTCCACCGGAGACCGCGTCGAGGATTTCCAGATCGTAGACGCCCGCGTCGATGGTCGCGTACTGCGAGGCATCGCCGAACGCCAGCGGCTCCGACAGAGCATCTCCACCGGAGAACGCCGGGACGATCTCTCCGGCGCCCGCAACGCCGCTGATGATCCTGAACCGGGCGCTTCCGGCATCGATCGGCCGATCGTCGATGGCGTACAACCCGACGCTGGCCTCCTCGGCCGTACCCAGGAGCGCGGCGTAGTACCGTTCGCCATCCTGCAATGAGATTGGGCCGTCGACGATCGCGGCGTCCGGGGCCGCCCCGGAGGGGACTACGACGAACGCATGCTCACCGGGTTCGAGGGCGAGGCTTCCGCTCGATTCTCCGAACTTGATCCCGATCAGCGCGATGGCGCCGTCGACGTAGACGTCGAGTGGACCCGCGTTGGCAATGCCATGAACGATGTGGATGGCCGAACCAGCGCCGTCACCAGATTCCTGCATGGCCAGGCCGAAGTCCGCGCCCCGCGCGGCACCGGCGCACAACACGGCGAACGCGAGAAGGCAGACCCCGACGCGCAGGGAGCCCGTGACACGACTGTTCCATCCCATGGCCGCCTCCGCGGGAACTGGACACAGCGAACCCGGCGAGCCACTCGCCGGGTTCCTTGTCGTGAATCGAAGCGCCGCCACCCGCCTTTCGGCGTCGCGACCGCGCACTATGTGGGGTACAGCACCAGGAGCAGCACGAGCGCCACTGTAATCAACCCGACGACCCCAACCCCTCGAAGCACCAAATCCGATGCGCGCAGCGAGTCCGCGGCGCGCCGCTCGTTCTCGGTCACGAGAACCGATCCCTCCCCCGATTGCGTTCCACCCCTGTTGTCGCGCCAGCGGATCGCGATTCCCACGTCGCCATCCTCGTTATCCCCGCGACAGGCTGTCAGCCCACCCGATGGTACGGGGGCAGCTCCCGTCTGTCAATCCTCGGCCGGCAGCTCCCCGAGCCGGGCTTCGGGCGCCTCCTGTGCTGCCGTGTCCGCAAGAACTATGCCTCTTTCCCGCCTGCGGGCGCGGATCCTGGCGCGCGCTTCCCGCCGTTCACGCCGCTCTTTGCGTGTCTCTTCGGTGGTCGCCCGGGGAAGCTGCCCTTCGCCTTCACCGGCCGCGTAATACGCATCGCGGGTGAGGCTCATCTCCATGACCCGCAACTCGGTCTTCTTGCGCGGCACCCATTCCGTGTGCTCACCGGTCACCTGGAAACCGACCCGCTTGTAGGCACCGATCGCCCGCGCGTTGTGTCGAAACACCTCGAGCCGCACCGCGCTCAACCCCATGGCGTCGAACGCCTCTTCCACCACGAGCCGGGTTGCCTCGGTGCCATAGCCTCGGCCCCAGACGTCTTTCTCCCCAATGACGATGCGAAAAAGGGCCGAGACGCCGTCGCGGCCACTGACGCGATCGGTCAACGCGGTGGTGCCGATCAGCCGCTTCGTCTTGCGCTCGTGGATCGCGAAGCAGGTTCCCCGCGCCGAGGACGGAAGAATGAAGGTGTCGAAATAGCCGCGCGACTGCCATGAAGTCAGCGGTTCGAGGTCGTGGCGCAGCAGCTCGGCGATCTCCGGGTCGGCATACCAGCGTTGAAACGCCTCCCGGTTGGCGGCAACATGCGCCCGCAGCGCGACCAGCCGGCCCTTGCGGACGAGCGCTCCCCGCCCCCGATCCTCGTTCCCCGGATCCGGCTCCTCCTCTTCCGCGCGGCTCTGGAGGCGGCGCCGCAGCCAACGCTTGATCATGCCCGGCATGGTAGCACCGGCAGCAACGCCGCCGAATTGTCCCGATTCGGTTGTCAAGCCGCGAAATCTTCAAGCAGACGTGGGCCGATCGCTTGACCGGTTCGGGCCGGGCACCCTTGATCCCCACCCTTTCTCCCCGCGCGGAAATAAGAGAGCACGATGGGGGCGAGATCGCAGGAGAAAGCCCCTCTCCCTGCGCACAGGGAGAGGGGTTGGGGTGAGGGTCGTTCGGCGATGGGGCGCTCCCCAACAGGGATCGAACCTAAATCAGCCCCACCTCAGCCAGCAAATCGAGCGTCCCACGCAGATCGGCCAGATCACCCAGGTCGATTTCCGGATGCCCAATCTCGCTCAATGGGATGAGACCCTCTGACGCCTCGATACCCTCTACCAGCGGGTACTCGAACGTCTCCGTCGCGAAGTACTCCTGACCCTCGGGGGAAAGCAGGTACTCGGTGAACGCCAATGCCGCCTCGGTGTTCTCGGCGCCCTCGAGGATGCCGATGCCGGCGATGTTGACCAGGGATCCCGGATCGCCCGCTGCGAAGAAGTGGTTCGCTACCGGGAATCCCTCCCCTTCTTCGCGGCCGACGACGTACGCGTAGTAGTGGTTGACCAACCCGGCGTCGATCTCCCCGGCCCCGACCGCCTGCACGATGGAGGTATTGCTGTCGCCGAAGTTGACGGTGCCGTTGGCGATCATCGCCTCCAGCCACTCGCGAACAGCGTCGTCACCCTCCAGCAGCCGGAAGGCGGTGATGAACGACTGGAACGAGGCGTTCTCCGGCGCCCATCCAACCCGGCCAGCCCAGAACGGGTCAGTCAAGTCGTGGACCGAGGCCGGCAACTCTTCCTCGGTCAGGACATCGGTGTTGTAGGCCAGCACTCGGGCGCGGCCGGTGACGCCAACCCAGCGCCCATCGGGATCACGAAATCGCGGGTCGACCAGGTCAAGGATTTCGTCGGGAAGCTGCTGAAACCGTCCCTCGTCGGCGAGAAGTCCCAAGGCCCCGGCATCCTGCGCCAGAAACGCGCTGGCCGGGGAGTTCTCGCCCTCTTCGAGGATGGTCGCGGCCAACTCACCGGTGCCTCCGAAACGGGTGTCGACGGCTGCCCCCGTCTCCGCGGCGTACTGTTCCAGAAGCGGCCCAACGAGCGTCTCGTTGCGACCGGAATAGAGCGTGAAATCTCCAGCCCCAGCCACTCCCGCCTCGGGGGTAGCCGATTGCCCGACGGCGCCAAGCGGACTCGCCAGGCCGACGGCGACAAACCCTGCCGTACCTGCAAGCAGTGTACGCCGGCCAAACCGCCATTCGCCTGTTCGGATCTGTTGACTTACCCGAAACCCGGTTCCTGCGCTTGCCACGAGACTGTCCCCTCCTGAACAACCGTTCACGCGGCCACCCATGCCCGAGTGCCCGGGCGACCGACTGTGGTAATATCCGACTAGATTAGTCGGATATGCGAACGGTACGACAGGTCGGCTGCTAGCAACAAGAGAGATCGCCTGGATTCAAAGCGTGTTAACGATTTAGCAGTCCGATGTCGAGATGCTCGCTCTTATTCTCGACTTGGGCCTGGTGCCTCTGCGTGCCGGCGGTGAGATTGGACAGCGCCATGCGCACGACCGATACTGACAAGAGAAGCAAAGACGCGATTGTCTGGCCTCGCCGGTGCGGTGGCGGGGCCAGAACCGCGTGATCCCCATTCGTTCCTGAGGAATTCGTGACCAGCGCCATCGACATTGAACACAGAAACCGGAGAACCGCGCGCAATGTGATCCTCCTCATCGGCGACGGTATGGGTCAGGCCCACCGTTTCGCCGGTCAGTTACTCGCCGCCGGTCGCGATGGCCGATTGGCGATGGATCGCCTGCCTGTTTCCGGCCAGATGGGGACGATGTGCGTGGATCCCACGACCTTCGTCACCGATTCGGCGGCCGCGGCCACGGCCATCGCCACCGGGGTCAAGACGGTCAACGGCAGCGTCGCGATCGATCAGGACGGACGAGAGCAGCGCACCATTCTCGAGCTCGCCAAGGCGTCCGGGCGCTCGGTTGGGCTCATCAGCAATTGCCAGATCACCGACGCCACCCCGGCCGCCTTTGCCGCACACGTCCCGCACCGCGCCGATCAGAGCGAAGTCGCCCGGCAGTACATCGAGCGATCCGGCGTCAACGTGATCCTGGGCGGGGGCGCGGCGCACTGGTTTCCGGCGGGAGGGCCTTTGCCTCCAGAACTGGCCGACACCTTTCGCCGAGAGGGCATCGGCGCCGACGGCAACCTCGTCGCGCGAGCGCAGGACCTCGGATACGAATTCGTGCTCGATGCCGCGTCATTGCGAAGCAGTCTGCACCGGCGGCGCCTCCGAACCGGGCGGACCGCTGCTCGGCTTGTTCGCCGCGCAAGAGTTCTTCGTCCAGACGGCGGAAAGTCTCGGCGCGGTCTACGACCCACCGGTGTCACTGGCCGACCTCACGTCCGCGGCCATCGAGGTGCTTGAGACGAACCCGAACGGGTTCTTCCTCATGGTCGAGGAATCGGCCATCGATCGCATGGCCCACCAGAACAACGCCCCGCTTACGCTCAAGGGAGTGCTCGAGCTCGATCGCGCGGTGCAGGTGGCCCTGGCGTTCGCGAGCCGGTCCCCGAACGACACCTTGATCGTCGTCACCGCCGACCACGAGTGCGGCGGCCTGTCGGTCGCCGGCTCGCTCGACCAGCCCTACCCCTACGAGCCGGGCGGTGGTCTCCTCGATACCATGCTCGCGGGCGAGGACGGCCCATTCCCGGTCGCGGGAACCGATTACGGCTTCGTCCTCGGTTGGGCCACCACCGGGCACACGTCGGCCCCGGTCCCCATCACGGCGACCGGTCCCGGGGCCGAGCGGCTCTCGGGATCGATCGAGAACACCGATCTCTTTCACGCGCTGGCGGAGGCGATGGATCTCGCCGAAGTCGCGGCGGTCACCAGTTACTCCTGAGCCGACTCTGCGCTCTGGCTTCCGAAGTGGTCAAACGCACCCGGCAAGAGACGGTGCCTGGCGCCGGCGAGATCGATCAATCTCCACGACGGACTCTCCCGCCTGGCGAGGAACGACCTCCCCGATCGCCGTTGCCACCCCGCCAACATGCGCAACCTCGCGGGCAATGGCATCCCATGCGTCCGGCGGCGCCGTGAAGAGCAGTTCGTAGTCTTCGCCACCGCGCAGAGCCAGGTCGAGCCAATCCGCGGGAAAGAGCGCCCGCACCGCGGCGGCGACCGGGAGCCGCTTGGCATCGATCAACGCAGACACACCGCTGGCGGCCAGAATCTTCGGTAAGTCGCCGGCGAGACCGTCGCTGAGATCCATGACGGATGTCGCGCCGTGATCGAGCAGCGCCGCGCCGATGGCCACCCGCGGCTCGGGTCGCAGATGAGCGGCGATCAAGACGTCCGCGGTCGTTGCCGAGCGCCGAGGGTCGTCCGAGTCCAGGGCAAGGAGCCGCAAACCCGCCGCCGCCGCCCCGATTGTGCCGGTGACGCCGATGACGTCGCCTGGTCTCGCTCCAGACCGCGTCAATACCCGCCGCCGATGCGTCTGACCGAGCGCGGTAACATGGAACGCCAATCCATGCGGCGATTTCACGATGTCGCCGCCTGCAACAGCCATCCCGTGGCGAAGCGCAAGCTCGCCGAGCCCCCGGTAGAGGTCTTCAAGATCGCGCACGGTCTCATCGCCACGCAACCCGAGCGTCACGACCGCCAGCTTCGGCGCGGCGCCCATGGCGGCCAGATCGGAGACGTTGACGGCGAGGATCTTGTGCCCGAGGCTCTTCCAGTCCGTCCAGTCTCGCCGAAAATGGATTCCTTCGACGAGACTGTCCGTGGTCACGACGACATCTTCGTCTGCCGAGGGCCGCCACACCGCGGCGTCGTCACCGATGCCGATGCGCAGACCATTCGACGCTCGCACCGCTGGCGGAAGGACGGCGCCAAGCCGCTCGATCAGTCCGAACTCGCCGATGTCCCGAACGCGTTCTTCGCTCACACATCCCTCGTTTGCCGTGGTTGCGCCAGGAGACCCCTCATCCATCGACCTTGGGGGCTGAATCTCCCGGGATTGGTAGCATTGCACGTGGCGCGGTTCTCCGCGGCCACCGATTTCAGACCAGGAGAGCCGCCCTGACGCCTTCAACCAGCACCGCCGCCGTTGTCGACTCCGAGCAATTCAGCCCCGCAAGCGACCGCATCTCCGACGACGATCCGGAACAGTTTGCCGCAACCCTCGCCCAGTTCGAGGCTCATTATCCGTTTGCTCTTGACAATTTCCAGCAAGAGGCGATTCGCATTCTGCTCGCGGGCGACTCCGTCATGGTCGCTGCACCCACGGGAACCGGCAAAACTATCATCGCGGATTTCGGCGTCTGGGAAGCCTTCAAGGGTACCGGCCGGGTGATCTACACCACGCCCATCAAGGCGCTCTCGAACCAGAAGTACCGGGATCTGCGCGCGATTTACGGCAACGAAGTGGGACTCCTCACCGGAGACGTCTCGGAGAACCGCGACGCCCGCGTCGTCGTCATGACCACCGAGGTCCTGCGCAACATGCTGTTGCAGACCCCCTGGGATCTCGACGACGTGGATACCGTCATCTTCGACGAAATCCACTACCTCGCGGACCCCGAGCGCGGCACCACCTGGGAAGAGTCGATCATCCTGTGCCCCGACCACGTTCAGTTGATCTGCCTCTCCGCCACCATCAACA
Organism: uncultured Chloroflexia bacterium; assembly: GCA_963762985.1. Classification (GTDB taxonomy): domain Bacteria; phylum Chloroflexota; class Chloroflexia; order Thermomicrobiales; family UBA6265; genus JACCXM01. Next base: position 205,741 of record CAVXMK010000008.1, on the reverse strand, counting down.
ACGCCGACGAAATCGCTGCCTGGATCAGCCGCACCCATCGGCCCATCCGCCTTATCACCCACACCGAGCGCGCCGTCCCGCTGGCCCTGCATTACTTCGTGGACGGCAAGCTCAATCTGGTGGTCGACCACACCGGCAATCAGGTGCGAGATTTCCCGCACACCGGCGGCGAGCTGCGCCGTCAGGCCGCGCGCGGCGGGTTCGCCAAGCGCCGCGCCGAACGAAGCACGCCGGAGATGGACGAGCCGCAACCGCGCGAGATCGTCGACGCTCTGGCCGCGCGCGACATGCTGCCGGCGATCTACTTTCTCTTCAGCCGCAACGACTGCCAGGCCTACGCGGAACGTCTCGCCGTCATGCGCCCCAATCTGGTCACCCCGCGCCAACTCGACCTCATCGAGCAGACCGTTCAGGCAGTACTGGCCGGGCTGCGTCCGGAAGACCGCGAGCTTGAGCAGGTCCAGACCATCACCGCACTGGCCAGCAAGGGCATAGGCTTCCACCATGCCGGACTGCTTGCCGATTCTGAAGCAGCTCGTCGAAATACTGTTCGCTCGGGGCTTGATGGAGGTGGTCTTCGCCACCGACACGCTGGCGCTCGGCATCAACATGCCGGCTCGCACCGTCGTTGTCGGTCGCATGAGCAAGTGGGACGGCCGCCGCCGCCGCATGCTGATTCCGAATGAGTTTCAGCAGATGGCCGGTCGTGCCGGGCGCCGAGGCATGGACCCGTTCGGGCACGTCGTCGTCCCGTATTCGCCGTGGTTCACCTTCCGCGAAATGCTCGACATCGCCACGGGCGAGCTGCACCCGGTGCGTTCGGCGTTCGCCATCCGTTACAACACCGTGCTCAATCTCTGGGATCCTCCGCACGGAGAGCGGGTGCGAACGCTGCTGCAACAAAGCCTTGCCCAATTCCAGAGCAGCCAGCGCATCCGCGTGCTGGAGGACGAGATCATCGCCATGGGCGAGGAGATCGACCGCGTCCCCCAGGGCTGCCTCATCGGGCTCGACGCCGGCGACGAGCTGCTGGAAGACTACCGCCGCGCGAACCGCTCGCTAGCCGCGGCTCAGAACAAGCAGCGCCGCCTCGAAGAGGAGCGCATCAGCGTTCGCCGCACCCTGTCGATCACGACCCCCTGGGCCGAACCGGGACGGCAGGCGCTCCGCCGTGCCTTCCGCTCCGCCGCACCTGGCACCATCGCCCACGCCCGCGAGGGGGGCTGGGCCGTCTTTCTCGGCAAGGGCACGCGCGGCGGCGTGGGTCAGTTCCTCTTCCGCGACGGCGCCATCCGGCTCCTCACGGAGTACCGCGAGATCGACCACCTCACCGACAAGCACATCGACCTCCCCGAGCAGTTTGTTAATCCTCCCGACGGTGTCGCCGATGGCGTCACACTCGGCGGCAAGCGGCGCCTCACGGCACTGTGGAAACGCGTCGACGGACTTGAATTGCCGGATCTCGACGCCATGGCGGCGGAGCATCGCGCCATCGAAGAGGAGCGCGCCGCCTCTCGCATCCTCGGCCTCGATGACGATCTCGAAGATGCGGCGGCCCAGATCAAAACGCTCTGGTTCGACCGCCAGGAACATCCTTGCCACGCCTGCACCCGCCGCAACGAACATCGGGACTATCTGGTCCTCGTCGACCGGCTCGAAAAGGAGCGCCGCGGTCTGGAGGAAAACCTCGGCCGGGAGATCGACCTCGAAGAAGAACGGCTGCGCAACGTCATCCGAGGCATCCGAAACGTCCTCCATCGCTTCGGCTACCTGCACCGCGGCTACCCGACCGAAAAGGCCGACATGCTGGCCGAGGTCTTCGACAACGATGGGCTGATTCTCTGCGAAATGATCGACCGCGGCGTGCTGGACACCCTGCTGCCGGAGGATTTGACGGAGGTCTTCTCCTGGTTCTCATTCGACCGGGAGTTTCGTTACGGCAACCGCTTCATCCTGCCCGACCGCCTCGTGCTCGCCCGCCGCCGCATTGAGGATGTCGAGCATGCGGTCCTGAGCGAAGAACGGGGCGAAGGACTCGCCATCTCGGAGGGACACAACCCGAACTTTTACGGCGCGGTGCGGGCGTGGTCCCGCGGCGCCACCATGACCGAGATTGGCGACCAGATCGAGCTCTCCGAGGGTGATCTGGTCATGACCATCAACAAGACCATCGACCTCATGCGCCAGGTCTGGGAGATGTTGACCCACGTGCGGCCGGAGCACCCCTTGCGCGCGCGTCTTCGCCAGGCGGAATCGCTCCTGCGCCGCGACATCGTCGAGCATTCCCTGGCCATTGGCTACGCTCCCATCGAACTCCCGGAGATTGCCAGGAGCGAGCTCGAAGCCGCAAAAGCCGAGCGTCCCGAACCACCCCGAGCGCGGTCGAGGTCCAGGGCGAAGAAGGACCAGGCACTGCCCGAGGAGCCTCGCCCGGCGCGGCGCCGGGCCAAAGCGAGGCCTTCAACCCGAGAACAGCAAACGACGAACGGCCGGTCGAATGCACAAGCCGATCGAAATGGCAGGAAGCGGTCGCCTTCGTCTCCCGACGGCGCTTCTCCGCCTGGCAAGAAATCGCGCCCGTCCCGCTCCCGCACCCAATAGTCCGCGCCGAAATAGAGCCGCGAGGACAATTCATGTCATGCCGAGCTCGCGAGGAATCGCGCCGAATGTGCGAACCGACGCGGCTTGTGGTCGAAATTCCTCGTTCCTGTGCAGAGCGGAGAGATGGATGCCAGGTGTTCGGAGACATAGGTGAGTACTACAACGGCATATAGCCTGAACCGGCGGGAAGGCACGGCCATGTGGGCCAGGAAACCCGCTCAATTCTCGGCAATGGCCACTGCGCTTTGCCCAGGTTTGGCAACCGTTTGAACCAACTGCCGTTGTAGTACTAACACACTATCCGGAAAGTAGTCGCGCATGGCGGACCTTGCGGTAGATGAAGAGGACGGCGGCGAGATGGCTGAAGCCGAGGTAATGGCTGGCTTGCTTCTCGGAGCGGGTCAGCAGCCGGCGGAAGCGGTTGAACCAACTGTGCGCCACCTCGACCACCCAGCGCCGCGGCGGGTGGCGGTCGGGGTGCCCCGGCGGCGGCAGCGGCGCGGCGTCGCTCGCTGGGGGCGGGATGTGCGCCGTGTACCCGCGCGCTGCCGCGGCCTCTCGGCAGGCGTCGTAGGCGTAGCCGCGGTCCAAGGCCAGGTGGGGTGGCTCGGTGGGGGTGGCCTCGACCACCTTCCCGTCCAGCAGCGCGGCCAACTGGGTCATGTCGTGGCGGGTGGCCCCGGTGATGACCAGGGCGGTGGGGAGACCCCTGGCCTCGGTCAGCAGATGCCGTTTGGTGCCGGGTTTGCCCCGATCCGTGGGGTTGCGCCCCGTGGCCTGCGCCTCGCCAGCGCCCCCTTTTTGCCGAACGGGGCTTTGACGATGCACCCGTCGGCCGCTTGCCACGTCCAGTCCAAGCCGATGTCGTGGTCGTACGCGCCCAGCAGCACCGCCCAGGCGCGCTGGAGCGCGCCCGTCTCGATCCATTCCGTGAAGCGTTCGTGGACGGTGGACTTGGGGCCGAACTCCCGGGGCAGTTGCGACCATTGCGCGCCGGTGCGGGTCAGCCAGATCAACCCATCGCAGATGGCCCGGTCGTCGCGGCGGGGGCGGCCCGGTTTCTTGCGCGCCTTGGTGGAGCGCAGGACCGGTTCCAGCAGCGCCCACAGCGCGTCGTCGACCCGCCAGATGGTCGGGTCGTCCTTCGCGGTCGTCGCCGCGGTCGCGGCGGAAAGCGGGGTGGTCATGCCGAGAGCCTACCATCGCCAGCCACTTTCCGGATAGCGTGTAAACGGTCCATCCGGCTGCCCAAACGAAATCCCCGTAAACGGGGCTGGTCTCGACTGTAGCTCGTTTCAGCCTACGCCGGCCCGGCCATCGGCCAACGGGCACCGCTGGTGTCGATCCAACGCCCTTGCTGGCTGGAGCGCAGCGCCCCGTCGATCAGCTCCTGCGTCTTGACGCCGTCCGCGAATGAGGGTGACGCCGGGGCGAGTCCGCGGATGGCGCCCGCCCAGGCGCGCAGCAGCAAGGTGGTGGGCTGGACCAGATAGTGACCGCCGGGGATCAATCCCCCCAGCAACCGCTCCGGCACCGGAAGCTCGTTCAGGCTGAATTCGCCGGCACGGGCGCCCCACAGCCGACCGTCCCGCACCTGCAAGGTGCCTTCCGACCCGGAGAGGGTGATCTCCTCGTCTCCTTCGTGGCCGGCGGTGGCCGAGACGTGGATGGTGCCCAGGGCGCCGTTGGCGAAGCGAAGGATGACCGAGAAGTTGTCGTCGGCGTCGACCTTGGCCATGGCCGAGGCGTCGGGCAACCGCCGCTGACGGACCATCGTCGAAACGGCGCCGGCGACGCCTTTGACTTCGCCGAACCACCAGCGCAACGCATCGAGATAGTGTGCGCCGGTCGCGCCCAGCATGCCGCCCGCTTTCTCCTGCTCCATCAACCAGCCCCAGGGCCGGTCGTGCGGATCGTTGAGGCTGGAGCGATGGACGACGACGCTGGCGGCATGCGGTTCGCCGATGTACCCCTCGCCAATCAGTTCGTGGATGCGGACGCGGGCGGGGAGGAAGCGAAGCTGGTTGTTGACCATCGCCACCGTGCCGACGCGCTCGACGATACGCAACATGTCCCGCGCTTCGGCCAGGTTTCGCGCCATCGGCTTTTCGCACAGGACGTGCTTGCCTTCCTCCAGCGCTGCTATCACCATGGCGTGGTGCAAGTGCGGTGGAGAGGCTACGATGACCGCTTCGACGTCGTTGTCCCTCACGAGCTCCCGGTAGTCGGCGCGATGCACCGGGATGCCGTGATCCAGTGCCGCGGCCCGCGCTCGCTCAGGCCGCCGGGAGCAGATGGCGGCCGTGACGAAATCGGGGTTTTCGCGCAGGGACGACAGGTGGAGCGATGCGCCGAACCCGGTTCCGATCACACCGACGCGAATCGGCGGCGCGGCCATAGGCTCGAAGACGCTCTCGGACAGGGATTCGGGATAGCTCACGGTGCATCCTGGCGTGGCCGAGAGACGGCCAGGGGCCGTCTGGGGCTCAGGGCGTTCCGGGGCAAGAAGGCTACCATACGGGGCTCACCCCCTCTCCTGCGCCCGCTCGCGTACCATCGCCCCTGGTGCGGCGAGGAGGAGTTGAATGCGGTTTTACACGGGTCTTGGCGACGACGGTTCAACCGATCTATTGGGGGCGCGGGTGGGAAAGGACGACCCGCGCATCGAGGCACTCGGCACACTGGACGAGGCGACCTCGGCAATCGGATTCGCCCGGTCCCTGGCGGGGAACGACCGAGTTCGCACGGACCTGATCGACGTGCAACGCGACCTCTACCGCATCATGGCCGAACTGGCCTTCACCGCCGAGTTGCGGCCAGCATCGTACGGATTGGCGGAGGACCGAGTTGGCTGGCTCGGGGCCGAGACGGATGCGCTAGCGGAAGGCGTCGAGCTCCCGCGCGAATTCATCTTGCCCGGGGAATCGACGCCGGGCGCGGGCCTTGACGTCGCGCGCACGGTGGCGCGTCGCGCGGAGCGTCAGGTCGTAGCCCTGGCTCAGGCCGGCCATGAGGTCAACCCGCACATCGTGGGGTATCTCAATCGCCTGTCGTCCCTGCTTTTCATCGCAGCCCGGGTGGAAGACGCCGCTGCCGGAAGCGCGCCGAGACGCGCCAAAACCCGCTAAACAGCGGGCGATGTTGCTGGTATCCTCCTTGCCGGAGCGAAGTCGGAAGTCGAAAGTCGGATGTCGAAAGTCGAGAGTCGGCAGTTGGCAATCTGCAGAGAAGGTTCGTGCGGCATCCGTGAGGATGAATAGGCTGCTCAGCGCGGACTACGTCCAGTCGGACTACTTTCGACTTTCGACTTGCGACTCGTCCAACACTGCGAGGTTCACCAACTCATGCGGATGTCACACTTGTTCGGCCGGACCCTGCGCGTGGCGCCTGGCGACGTCGAGTTGCCCAGCCACCGGCTCATGCTGCGCGCCGCGCTCGTCCGCCCGCTCGGGGCCGGAATCTACAGCCTGCTCCCCCTCGGCTGGCGCGTGGTGCGCAAGATCGAGCAAATCATCCGTGAGGAGATCGACGCCATCGGTGGGCAGGAGATGCTCATGCCCGTCGTCCACCCAGCCGATATCTGGCGCGAATCTGGCCGCTACGATGTGGTCGGCCCCGAGCTGACCCGCTTCCAGGACCGGGGCGAGCGCGACATGGTCCTGGCCATGACGCACGAAGAGATCGTCACTGACCTGGCCCGGCAGGAGATCAACTCCTACCGCCAGCTCCCGATGCTCGTCTACCACATCCAGACCAAGTGGCGTGACGAACCCCGCTCGCGCGGCGGGCTGATTCGCGTCCGCGAGTTCACCATGAAGGACTCTTACAGTCTCGACCTGGACGATGCTGGACTCGATGTCCAATACCGAAACCACTGGCGAGCCTACGAGCGCATCTTCCGCCGCGTCGGCCTGGAGTTCGTCGTGGTCGGGGCCGACACCGGGATGATGGGGGGCACCGCCTCCCACGAGTTCATGGCCCTCTCCCCGTACGGCGAGGACATCGTGCTCATCTGCCCGAACGGCGACTACGCCGACAACCGCGAGGTGGCCACCTTCACGCGCGAAGCACCGAGCGGCGAGGCGCTCTTGCCGCTGGAAGAGGTCGAGACGCCGAATACCACCACCATTCAGGCGCTGGCCGACTTCCTGAACGTCCCGCTCTCCAGGACGGCCAAGGCAGTCTTCTACAAGGGCGATTCGGGAAAGTTCATCTTCGTCGTGATCCGGGGCGATCTCGACGTCAACGAGACCAAGTTGCGCAAGGCGACCGCCGAGAGCGGATTCACCCCGGCAACAGTGGAAGAGATCCGCGCCTTCGGGGCCGAGCCGGGGTATGGCTCTCCGATCGGGGTGCGCGATGCGGTCATCGTCATCGACGAGAGCGTCCGCGATTCGCCGAATCTCGTTGCCGGGGCCAACCGGATTGGCTGGCACACCCTCAACACCAACCCGGGGCGGGACTACCAACCAGATGTTGTCGCCGACATCGCCGCCGCGGAGGCGGGTTTCCCCTGCCCCAGATGCGGCGCTCCCTTGACCGCGGACCGCGCCATCGAGGTCGGTAACATCTTCAAGCTCGGCACTCGCTATTCCCAGGCACTCGGCGCGGACTACCTCGATGCGGAAGGTATGAGCCACCCCATCTTCATGGGGTCCTACGGCATCGGTTCAGGCCGCGTCGCCGCCACCGTCGTCGAACAGCACCACGACGAGCGGGGCATCGCCTGGCCGGCAACGGTGGCGCCATTCGACGTGTCGCTCCTATGGATCGGCGGCGCGGAGGATACCGAGCCACGTGAGGCCGCCAACCGGCTCTACGAGGATCTCCAGGCCGCCGGTATCGAGGTTCTCTACGACGATCGGCCGGAGCGAGCGGGGGTGAAATTCAACGACGCCGACCTCATCGGCAACCCGATCCGCGTCTCGGTCAGCGCCCGCACCCTCGAACGGGGCGAGGCGGAGATCAAGCTTCGCACCGCGAGCGAGGCGAGCTTTGTCCCCCTCCCGGAGGTGGTCCCGACTGTCCGCGCCATGCTTGCCCAGCTCCTTCTGACCCTCTCGGGCGATGAGCTGGCTCCATAACGCGCCAAACCACCTGGAGACCCACAATCATGGATGAAACCCGGATCGAGCGCGATACGATGGGGGAGGTCGTGCTGCCCGCCTCGGCCCTGTACGGTGCGCAGACGCAACGGGCGGTGGAGAACTTTCCGATCTCGGGCGAGCCGCTCCCCCCGGAGCTCATCCATGCCCTGGGCCTGGTGAAGCTGGCCTCGGCACGCGTCAACCGCGAGCTCGGGTTGCTTGATGTCGAGGTGGCCGGCGCCATCGAGCGCGGCGCCCGCGCCGTGGCGGATGGCGAGCTGGACGATCAGTTCCCGATCGACGTCTTCCAGACCGGCTCCGGCACCTCCTCGAACATGAACGCGAACGAAGTCATCGCCGCTGTCGCCTCCGCCGAGCTTGGCCGCCGCGTCCACGCCAACGACGACGTCAACCTGGGCCAATCGTCCAACGACGTAATCCCGACGGCGCTGCATGTCGCGGCGGTCCTCGCCATCGAAAATACGCTCTTGCCGGCGCTGCGATGTCTGAACGAGACCCTGCGGCAAAAGGCCGAAGAATTCGACGACATCGTGAAGATCGGCCGCACCCACCTCATGGACGCGGTGCCCATCCGGCTGGGACAGGAATTCGGCGGTTACGCCCGCCAGATCGAACTGGCCATAGAGCGCATCGAGGCGACATTGCCCGGTCTGCGCGAGCTGGCCATCGGTGGTACCGCGGTCGGGACCGGGCTAAACACCCACCCGGAGTTCGGCGCGCGCGTCGCCCGCCAATTGTCGGAGTTGACCGGCACGGAGTTTCGGGAAGCGGAAAACCACTTCGAGGCACAAGGCTCCCGCGATGCCTACGTCTTCACCGCCGGGGCGCTCACGGCGCTGGCGGCGGCTCTGATGAAGATCGCCAACGACATCCGGCTCCTGGCTTCGGGACCTCAGGCGGGGTTGGGCGAGCTGATCTTGCCCGCTATCCAGCCGGGTAGCTCCATCATGCCGGGCAAAGTCAACCCGGTCATCTGCGAAGCAGTGATTCAGGTCGGCGCCCAGGTCACCGGTAATTGCCAGGCTATCGTCCTCGGCGGCCAGTGGGGACAGCTCGATCTCAACGTCATGCTGCCGATGATGGGGCGAAACATGTTGGAGAGTATCCGCTTGCTGGCCAACGCCGCCCGCGTCTTCGTCGATAGATCATTGGCCGGCATCGAAGCCAACCGCGAGCGGGCCGCGGGGTACGTCGAGGGCTCGATCAGCATGGCCACCGCGCTCAACCCACTCATCGGCTATGACAACGCGGCGAAGATCGCCAAGAAGTCCCACGCTACCGGCCGCACCGTGCGCGAGCTTGCCTACGAGGAGTCTGGCCTCACCCGCGAGCAAGTGGACGATGCGCTGCATCCGTATCGGCAAACAGAGAGTGGACCCGGAGTTGACGAGGTCTCTGGAGGGTAGGAAAGCCCTCCACCTGACTGCTACGCATTGGGGAGCCGGCTCAAGGCGCAGCCCGGGAAACCCGAGGTGCCTCTGGGCCGGTGGAATAGCTGCCCTGACGAGTTCGTGAAATGCAATGAAACAGAGCCGTTTTGCGGTCGGCCAAGTCCAGAAGCCCCCAGGTTCAGTTCAACGCAAATCCCGAGTAACCAAACCTCGGGAGGCGTGGGCTCTTGCTGCCTACTGGAGGACCGCCCCGGCAGTCTCCATGAACTCGTCGACCTGCCCCGAGTCCCAGACAAGTGGAGGAAGCAATCGGAAGGTGGTCGCCCCGGCGGGCAGTACCAGCACTCCCCGTTCCTGAAGCGCGCGCAGCGTCGGCGTCACCCGTTCCTTCAACTCAACGCCGATCATCATGCCGTGGCCCCGCACCTGGCGCACCTTCGGGCTGTTGAGCGCGACCAGCCGGTCCATGATCTCCTCGCCCACACGTGCCGACTGCGCATAGAGTCCGCGCTCCCGCAGCGCGCGCAGCGTCACCAGCGCGCCGCGGCATGCGAGTGGACTGGCACCGAACGTCGTGCCGTGCCCTCCCGCCGGGATCGCCTCCGAGATGGCCTCGGTGAACATCGTCAGCCCGATCGGGAACCCATTGGCCAGCGCCTTGGCGGTGACCAGGATGTCGGGCGTCACGCCGGACATGGCGATCGCCCAGGGCTCACCCGTGCGAAACCCGGTTTGAATCTCGTCCGCGATCAGGAGCGCGCCGCGCGCGGTGGCGATCTCGCGGGCGGCTTGCAAGTATTCGGGTGATGCCGGCCAGATGCCGCCCTCGCCCTGGATCGGTTCCAGCAGGATCGCGGCGGTGTCGTCGTCAACAGCGGCTTCCAGCGCCGCGGCATCGTTGAACGAGACGTGGCTCGCCGCCGGCGCCAGCGGCTCGAAGGGCGCCCGGTACTTCTGGTCCGCGGTCGCGGCCAGGGCCCCGAGGGTGCGGCCGTGATACCCGCGCTTGGCGGCGACGAGTTTGATTCGCCCCGTGGCCACGCGGGCGAATTTCAAGGCCGCCTCGATCGCCTCCGCCCCCGAGTTCGAGAGAAAGGACCGCGTCAGTCCAGCCGGGGCGATCGCCGCAATTTCGCCGAGCAACTCGGCACGAATGTCGTTGTAAAAACTCTGGTGCCCTGTCGCCAGTGTGCGCAACTGGTCGGTCATCGCCTCGGCGTACTCCTCATCGGCATGGCCAAGGATGGCGACGCCGTAGTTGCTCATGGCGTCGAGGTAACGCCGCCCGTCCGAGTCGAACAGGTATGCGCCCTCGCCTCGCACCAGCGCGATCTCCCGTTTCGCATAGAGCGGCGGTTGGTGGTCGTTCTCGAGGCGCTGGATGTCGGCGAGGGTCAGTGTTCCCGCGGTCATGTTGTCCTACTCCCTGTCACGCGGTGACGATGCTTGCGCGGCGCACGGTCGTTCCCTGCCCATTCAACGCGGCACGGATCGGATGGGAGATTCGCCCGTCGGCGAAGACGACGCGCCCCACGCCTCGTTCGATGGCGCCGAGCGCGGCCTCCACCTTGACCACCATCCGCCCGCCCGCCGCGGCAAGCGCGCTCTCCGGAGAACCGGCATCGATCTCGCCGATCAGTGACGCCTCGTCGCCGCGGTCGCGCAGCAGTCCGGGGGTATCGGAGAAGAAGAGGAGCCCGTCCGCGCCGAGGACGGTCGCCAGTTCAAGGGCAAGCTTGTCGCCATCGACGTTGATCGGCACACCTTCTTCACCCAGCGCGGGCGGGGTGAGGACCGGAACGTAGCCATTGTCCAACAAGAGCCGGATCAGCGACGGGTCAACGGTTTCCAGCGTCCCCGCGTGATCGTCTCGGAGGATCTTCTGCTTGCCATCTTCGCTGCCGCGCAGCACCGGCTTACGGCGCCCGACGCCGATCCCGCCGTCGATGGCGCTCAGGCCCACGGCGTTGACCCCGGCGGCGCGCAGGGTGGCGACCAGCCGCTTGTTCACCTTGCCGCAGTAGGCCATCAGCATGGCGTCCATCGTGGCGGCGTCCGTGTAGCGTGTCACGCGCCCGCTGGAAGAGGTAATCATGCGCGGGGGCATCCCGAGCTGGCGGCTGAGCTGGCTGAACTCCGCGTTCCCACCGTGGACGACGACGACCGGCTCAGCGAGGCCCACCAGATCTTCTGCAAAGTTTGTGTACCCACCTTCGCCGATGGCCGCACCACCGCCGATCTTCACCACGAGCATTGAGTCGCGTGTCCTCCCGGTAGGTTTCGTTCTAACGCACGACCAAGTGGTAGGGGCGACGCCTGCGTCGCCCGGTCGGCCGCAGGCCGACAACATGAGCCCAGAATCAACGTTGTGGCCCTCCGGGCCACGGGCGACGCAGGCGTCGCCTCTACAACCGCTCTCCACCTAAATCGGGTGCAACCCCGTGAACTCCAGCGCGGTCGTCTCCGGGAACCCGCACCGGATGTTGAATGCCTGCACCGCGCCTCCGGCCGCACCCTTCATCAGGTTATCCAACGCCGCCATCACCACGATGCGATTGGAGTTCGGGTCGCGCTCGAACCCCACGTCGCACCAATTGGACCCGGACAGCAACTTCGGTTCGGGATAGCGGTGCACCCCGGACGCCTCCTTCACCAGCCGCATGAACGGTTCTTCCTTGTAGGCGGCGCGGTAGATGGCCCAGATTTCCTTTTCGGGCAGCGGTTCATTCAAATACACGTGCGAAGTGGCAAGAATGCCGCGCACCGCCTCGATGGCGGTGGCGGAAAAGGCCACCTCCGGCGCCTGACCGTCGACGGTCAACTCCTGAATGACCTCGGCCGAGTGGCGGTGGCCGGTTGGCTTGAACGAGCGCATGGCCCCGCTCCGCTCGGGGTGGTGCGACCCCAGCCCCGGTGCCCCGCCGGAGCCGGAAGAACCGGTCTTGGCCTCGACCACGACCGGGCGCGAGAGATCGACCACCTTGGCTTGGAACAACGGATACAGCCCCAGGATGCTGGAAGCCGCCATGCACCCCGCACTGGAGATGAGGTCTGCCTGGCGAATTGCTTCCCGGTGCAATTCCGGGATGCCGTAGACAAACGAATCCAGCAGAGCCGGGGCGACGTGCTCGTGGCCGTACCACTTCGGGTAGTCGCCCGCGTTGCGCAATCGGAAGTCAGCGCTCAGGTCGATGACTATCGGCGCCTTCTGGCGCAATTCGGTCATCTGGCCCATCGCCACGCCGTGCGGCAGCGCGCTGAAGAGGACATCCACCGGCTGCAAGGCGGAGATGGACGAAAATTTCATGTCCGAACGCTTGCGCAGGTTCGGGTGGACCGAACGGACGAACTTGCCGGCATTCCGCTCCGAGGTGACCTGCTGAATCGTGACCTTCGGGTGGTCCAGCAGCAGCCGCACGAGTTCCCCACCCGCGTATCCGCTCCCGCCAATAATCGAAACGTTGACCATTGTGAACCGTGTCCTCCATGCCCGTCTGGCTATGTCAGCGGCTTCGAGCCCCAGATCATCGTGTAAAGCGATATGCACGGGATCGGCCCTTGTGCCAGTTCGTCCTCGAGCTGGCGTAACCCGCGCGCGAACGCCTCGTCGTCGAGGAGAAGCAGCGAAGAGAATGCCTTGTTCCGATACGGCTGAATGTCGTTCAACTCGTACTCGTAACTGACCTGGCCCAGCCGAATATCCTGAAATCCCGCGCCGGACATCTCCGCTACGAGCTGAGACGTCGCGGGGTAGCGATCCAGCTCGATGGGCACCGTCTCCGGGAAATGACTCGAAAGCGGGCGCCGCCGTGGAATATCGTCGTGGGAATCAGTCACCGTCACGACCCGACCGCCCGGCACGAGCACGCGCATGGCTTCGCGGAAAAAGGCGTCCCGGTGACCGACATGGTGGATGACGTCAGTGGACATCACCAGATCGAATTGACCGCTCGCGAATGGCAGACGCTCCGCCGTCCCCTCGGCGAGAGAGTCCCATGGCGCCGCATTGCGAGCGCGGTCGCGCATGCGGTCCGATGGCTCGACGCCTGAGAAGCGGCAACCGGTTCGTGCGCTCAGGACCGCGGCATAGTTTCCCGTGCCGCATCCGACATCCAGGACGTGGGTCGTCGCGGTGATTGGCCCATCGGCGACCAACGTCTCGACCACGCCGGGATGCACACGGCGGTGCTCAGCGTAAGCGCCGGCGTGGTGGTCGTAGTCGACCGTTTTCGCGTTGGGGTCAGCCATGACCTGCATCAATCGTCGGCCGCTGCGAGGACGATATCGGCCGAGAGCGCTTCCCGCCGCTCGCGCTCGGACTGGCCGACGGCCAGGACGTAGTCGATGATTCTGGCCGGGATATCGACCCCGGTGGTGTCGATGCTGTTGCGAAACTCCATGGTGTAATTGACCTCGTTCACTAGCAACCCGCGGTCGCTCTCAAACAGGTCGATCGCCAGCACGCCGCCACCGACCGCCCGCGCGGCGGCCTGGGACAACTCGTGCAGCTCGTCGGTCACCGGGCAGTTGCTGGCGACCCCGCCGCGCGCGGTATTGGTGATCCAGTGCGGGGAATCGCGGTAGATGGCACAGATCGTCTCGTCGCCAACGACGAAGGAGCGGATATCGCGGCCGGGCTTGTTCACAAACTCCTGGATGTAGAACGCGCCATGGTGGAACGAACCGAGCGTGACCTTGTGCTCCAGCAACGCCTCCGCCGCGTCACGATCGTTGACCCGCGCCAGCAGCCGACCCCAGGAGCCGACCGCTGGTTTCATAACCACCGGGTAGCCGAGTTCTTCGCAGGCGTCGAGCGCCGTTTCCGGGGTGAAGGCGATCAGCGTGCGCGGCGTGGGAACGCCCGCGCGTTCCAAGGCGGTCGAGGTCAGCAGCTTGTCGCCGCAGATGTTGGCCACGTCGTAGCTGTTCACCGTCGGCACGCCCCAGTCGTTCAGCACGCGCAGGGAATACAGGGCCCGCAGGTGATTGATGCACCGTTCCAGGATCACCTCGCAGCGCGTCATGGCCGGGTCGGGCGCGCCCAGATCGAGAAAGTATTGGCGGTCGTCGAAGCGGACGATTTCGACTCCTCGCGTCTCCAGCTCGGCAAGGAGCAGCTTTTCCTCGACGCGCACCCGCGACTGAAGCACACCGACGACGAGTGGATCGTTCACCGCGATAGCCCCCGCATCATTCTCTGACTCATGCGACCCTCAATTGCGCCATGCTGACCGCCTCGTCGACGATGGCCCCCGCGATATCGACGTCGGTCGTCGACATCAATCCCTTGAATTCGCCGCCGGTGTTGACCTCCAGCACCTCCAGGCCGTCCCGCGTTTCCAGCAGGTCGATACCGGCCAGCCGCGCTCCGACGGCCGCGCAGGCCCGCAGCGCCAACTCCTCGATCTCCGGCGTAACCGGGCAGGGAACGGACTCCGCACCGCGCGCGGCGTTGGTCACCCAGTGTTTGGCCGTGCGGTAGGAGGCGGCCAGGACCCGATCCCCGACGACGTAAGCGCGGATATCTCGATCCGGCTTCTCGACGTGCTCCTGGACATAAAAGATAGCGTGGTGAAACGAACCGAGTTCCTTCTTCTGCTCAAGGATCGCCCGCGCCTGCTCGGGTCCATTTGCCCGCGCCAGCAACCGCCCCCACGATCCCGTGACAGGTTTGAGCACTGCCGGGTAACCGACCGTCTCGCAGGCGCGGATCGCCGATTCGACGTCGAAGGCGATCAAGGTACGCGGGTGCGGGATGCCCGCGGTCTCGAGAACCAGGCTGTTCTCCGCCTTGTCATCGCATAGGCGCACCGCTTCCGCGTTGTTGAGAGTGGGGATGCCCCACCGCCGCAGCGCGCGCAGCGTGTAGCCCGACCGCGAGTGCGCCACGCACCGGTCCAGCACCACGTCGAAATCGAGTCCGCTCCCCGGCGCGTCGGCGGAAGACAGGTCGATCACGAGCTGGCGGTCGAAGATGGGCGTAACCTCGATGCCACGGTCCCTGGCCGCGGCCAGGATTGCTTTCTCCTCCGGTCGCAGGTAGGAGACGAGCACCCCAAGCCGCACCGGGCGCGAGATCGGTATCGGCCCGCGGCCGTTGGCAGTTATCGCACTCATAGCGACACCAGCACGTCGCGCAGCACGCGGATGGCTCGACCGTAGTCGTCCAGGTCGATCCGCTCTTCCGGGGTGTGGTCGAGCGCGGCGTCTCCCGGGCCGTACGTCACCATCGGGCAATTCCACGCCGGCCCGACGATCGTCATGTCGGAGGTGCCGAGCTTCAGGGTAAACCGCGGCGTGCCGCCCGCGGCGCGGATGGCGCGCAGAAACGGCGGTCCCAACGGCGTCTTTTTCGGGGAGCGGAAGCCTTCCTGCACCCCGCTGACCTCGATCTCGGCGGACCCCGCCAATGCGTGGATTCGGGACTGCAACGCTTCGGTGTCGATTCCCGGCGGCAGGCGCAGCCCAATGGAGAGGACCGCCTCGTCCCGCATCCCGTCGTTCCCGGCGCGCATCTCGCGCAGGGCTGGGGCGATGGTGGTAAAGCCTGTCGTTGCTTCAGTCGCCGCGTTCATGGCATCGAGCTCGGCCGTCAGCGTATTCCAGAAGCCGATGGCCTGCTCCCCCGCCGATTCGCCCGGCCCCGCGCTGTGGCGGGAGGGTTGCGACAGCCGGTAGTGAAACCCGAACGTGCCCCGATACCCCAGGCAGACCGCATCCCACCCGCTCGGCTCGCCGATGACGCAGAAATCGGGAGCCTCCCACAAGGCGACGGCCTTCGCTCCCGGCGAACCGAGGCGCTCCTCGCCGACCGCGCCGACGACGGTGACCGTGGCATTGAGGAACGGCGCCGCGGCAGTTGCGGCGGCAACGAAGGTGCACAACGGCCCCTTGGCGTCAACGGCGCCGCGCCCCCACAGCACCCCATCCTCGATCCGCACCGGGATGTGCCCTGGGACGGTGTCGATGTGCCCCAGCAACACGACGCGCCTCGTCCCGGACCCGATCGTGCCGACGGCATTGCCCGCATCGTCGATCTCGACCGCGAAGCCGCGCCCCTCCATATCGCGACAGAGGGCTTCGACCGCAGGCCGCTCCTGGTCGGACAGGCTGGGAATCTCCACCAGCCGGTGCAGGAGTTCGACATCTTCGGGCGCGGCGAGCGGCGTATCGACCGCCGCCGCTCGGTCAGGCGCTGATGACGAGATCACGATGCGTTCCTTGTCGTACAAGTGTCGACCAATCGGGCGGCTGTTCGGCCGGAAGTCCGGGAGTCGACGCCAGACGCTGCTCCACGGCCTGGGCAATGGCCTGCGCCACGGTGACTTCCCGGATGGGCAGCGCCTGCCGGAACTCCGGAACCGGCCGCACGTCCCACACCAATGGCTCGGTCGCCGCGAATGCAACCTCGATGGCCACCAACTCCGCCCGCAACACACGCGCGGCCTCCTCGGCCAGCCGCAGCACCCCATCCGGAACGGACGTGTCGGCTGCCAGCCCGAGCGCCGCTGCCACGCCATCGACGACAACCACGCTCACTAGCTCGTGCGGGGCGGGGGCACCGGCCTGAATCAACCCGAGCGAGCTCACCGAGCCGCCCAGCACGGCCCGGTGCTCGAGGACCGCTTCCGCGGCGTCGGTATCGCGCATCTCGATGGGTCGAGCTTTCAGGTCGAGCGGCAACAACGTCGCGGGCAGCTCGAATGCCGCCACGGCCTCGAGTGCGGCGTCTTCGGACGTGCAAAGAGCCGTCAGCGGTCGCGGCAACCCGTGCGCGGCGAGCGCGGAGGCCACGTCGAGCCGGTCGCCGGTCGCCGCGATCCCCGCGCTGAGCGCTGGCACGGCCAGCGCCCGGCACGTCGTCAGCACGGCCCGCGCCACCTGCCGGTCAGCGTGCCGATCGACGACGATCTGCGGAACGGGGAACGGCCGCTCTCCCGGCGCCACGGGGAGCGGCCCCACCGGCAACGGCTCGTCGGCAGGCGGGAAGAGCGCGGAAACGATGCCGGCATCCGCCAGCGCCGCCATGAGCGCCTTCTCTTCAACCCGACCGCGCGCACAGAGCACGCCTACCGTCGCCATCGTCGTTCCCTTTTCGCTCTCGTCAACGTTCCTGGGGCCCGATTGCCCCGGTTACTCGCCCCAGTCCTCGCCTTCCTCCGGTGCCAGACCGACCGTGGTCGGATTCGTGGTCAGGACTTCCAGATCGACGCCGCAGTCGGGACAGGTGACGATTTCCCCCTGTTCGACGCCGCTTAATTCCCACTCGGCGCCGCACTCCGGACACGTCACGTTTTGTGGTTGCTCCGCCATTGGTTTCCCTTCCTTCGTCTCGCAATCGCCGCGGCAGAACCTGAGCACTGCCTACGATCGTGGCTCTGTTGCATTACCCCATCGTTAGCAGGAGCACGGCTTTGTGCATGTGCAGGCGGTTTGCCGCCTGCTCGAACACGATTGATTGCGGCCCGTCCGCAACCGCGGCTTCGACCTCCACATCCCGCTGCATGGGCAGGCAGTGCATGAATACCGCCGTCGGCCGCGCCTCGGCCATCAGCGCCGAGGTCACCTTGTACGGCGCCAGCGTCACCCGCTTGTGGGGGTCGTCGGGTTGGCCCATGCTCTCGTGAACGTCGGTGTAGATGGCATCGACCGCGTTCGCCGCCTCGACCGGATCGCGCGTAACCGCGATCGAGCCGCCCGATTGCGCCGCTAACTCGCGGGCGCGCTCGACCAGCGTGGTGTCCGGCTCGAATCCGACCGGCGACGCGACCTTCACGTGCATCCCGGCCGCGGTGCCACTCAACATCAGGGAGTGGCAGACGTTGTTGCCGTCGCCCATATAGGCGAGTTTGAGCCCCTTGAGCCCTCCGAACCGGTCGTGCAGCGTCAGCAGATCGCTCAACGCCTCGATGGGGTGGAAGCGCTCCGTGAGCGCATTGAAGACCGGGACCGAGGCGCCACCCATGAAGGTGATGAGATCCTCATGCGCACCGAAGCGGGCGGCGATGCCATCGACGTAGCGGCTCAGAATCTGCGCCGTATCGGGCAACGTCTCGCCACGCGTGAGTTGCAGGTCGTGCGCGCCGAGGAACGTGGCGTGCCCACCAAGCTGCTCCATGCCCGCCTGGAACGCGTTGCGCGTCCGCGTGCTGGGGTGCTGAAAGAGCATGCCCAGCGTCTTCCCCGCCAGGTAGGGGTGCGGCTGACCGCGCTCGCGCTGAATCTTCAGCCACAATGCGGTCTCGACCAGCGCATCTACCTCCGCACGCGACAGATCCAGATCGGAGAGGATGCTGCGGCCGCGCAGCACGGGGGCCGCGGCGCGCGCGCTCGGCTCGTCGATCCAGGAATACACCTGACCGCCTGCCGCCACCGATCCGTATTCGCCCATCGTCGTTACCATTGCGTGGCAGCCTCTCGCAGCCCCACCAACCCGGCAAAACGAGCGCGCATGAAACTCCAGCGCCCTTCAGGGCTAGGAGGAGGGGCAGTGTGATTCTTTTCGCGAACCAATCTGGGAATACTTGGCCGCCACAACGCCTTCGCCGGAGGCTAAAGCCATCCGGCTGCCCCAACGGAAGCCCCGTGAACGGGGCTGGTTAGAATCGTGGGTGGCGCGGGTGACAACAATCATGCCGTCGTACTCATCGTGTGCAGTAGCACCGCTTTCTGCAGGTGGAGCCGGTTCTCCGCCTGGTCGAAGATGATCGATTGCGGCCCATCCGCGACTGCCGTCTCCACTTCCTGATCCCGGTGCATCGGCAGGCAGTGCATGAAAACCGCCGCGCGCTTCGCCGCGCCCATGATCCCCGTCGTCACCTTGTATGGAGCCAGGGCCACGGCCCGCGCCGCCGCGTCCGTCTGACCCATGCTGACGTGAACGTCGGTGTAGACGGCATCGGCGTCCCTGGCCGCGGCAAATGGGTCGTCGGTGACGACGATCTCGGGGGTGGCCCCGCTCGCCGCGCCCAGCCACCTGGCGTAGTTCACAACTTCCGGGTCGGGCTGGTACTTCTCCGGAGAGGCGACGCTGACGCTCATTCCCATGGCGGCGCAGGCCAGCAACAGGGAGTGGACCACGTTATTGCCATCGCCGAGGTAGGCGATCTTGCGCCCGGCCAGCCCCCCGAACGCCTCCTGCATCGTCAGCAGGTCGCTCAGCGCCTGCATCGGGTGGCAGCGATCGGAGAGCCCGTTCAGCACCGGTACACCCGAGGCCGCGGAAATCTCCTCGATGTCGCTGTGCGCGGCGACCCGGGCGGCGATGCCGTCCACGTACCGGCTCAACACCTGTGCCGTGTCAGCCAGACTCTCGCCCCGCTTGATCTGCAAGTCGTGAACGCCGAGGAAGATCGCCTGCCCGCCCAGTTGAGCCATGCCCGCCTCGAACGAGACGCGGGTGCGCGTGCTGGGATGCTGAAAGATCATGCCGAGCGATTTGCCGGCCAGGTAGGCGTGCGGCTGGCCAGCGTAGCGCATCTTCTTCAGCCGTACCGCGGTCTCCAGCACCTCGACGATCTCATCGCGGGTGAGATCCGTGTCGGTCAGCACGCTCCGCCCTTGCAGGCGCGCGCTGATGGTGAACGTCGGCAAGGTGCCCGTACCGGGTCCGCCAAGCGAAATGGCGCGCGGCGCGATTGGGTCCCGGAACGGATCGG
Organism: uncultured Chloroflexia bacterium; assembly: GCA_963762985.1. Classification (GTDB taxonomy): domain Bacteria; phylum Chloroflexota; class Chloroflexia; order Thermomicrobiales; family UBA6265; genus JACCXM01. The sequence continues at coordinate 185,983 of CAVXMK010000008.1, read as the reverse complement.
ACTGTGGTTCGACCCGGGTCAGATTCGGACTCGGGTGAATGGGCGCTGGCTGCGGGAATGCGGACGAATCGACCACCGTGTGCTCCCTTCGCTTCCTGGCGTCACGATGACGCCCGGTGCCGGCTGGCATCTCGTATGCCAAATCCGGACCGAAGGGGCGAGAGGTGTCTGCTCCCGCGGTACCACCCTTCTTGCGCGCCGCCGGTTCGAGCCAGAGGAGCGCATCTCTCGGTTGTTGCTTCCGTGGGGACCACCCACCTGAGCCTACTTGCCGCGCGGTGCGACGTTCTTCGGCCAGCCGCTCCGGGGCGCGTTCGGGGCGATTCCGCGTCTCCCAGGCTTCCACCATCCCTGGGTCGCTCGCGCGGGTTTCGCCCGTACTCCTCCCCGTCGTTGCGGGGGACCGCCGGCTGGAACCCTCCAGCCAGGCGATCGAGGCGTGGCTATGCGATTGTGCGCGGCAGAGCGCTGACTGTTCCGCTGCCTGGCGGCCGTCAGCGCGTCGGACGGGACCGACGCGCTGGCCGCCCCAGCGGAGAGCGGGAGATTCCCTCCCACTCGCGCCGATTGGCCCGTATCATCGGGCAACCTCCGTAGAAGCGTTGTGTTCGTGCGGCGCGTGGCCGGCGGACGATGACACTGCTAAAACTCCCGGTCAGTAGGTGAACGCGAACCAGACGCACCCCGAGCAGGGTGGTCGCTGTCAGGCCGAACGGGGAGCGCCCGTCCGGCACGTACGGGTTCGGAGGTTCGGGACCGAGAGTGCGGTCATGAGAACGGCTAACCTCTACCGAAAGCACGATGACTGACCTGTCCGCCGTTGGACAAGGGCGACGATACGAGGATTACCAAGATTTGTCAAGCGTTTCCGACGGCCAAAGCGTCTTGTCCCGCGCGATTCCGTATACGGACGCGGACACATCGCCGTGTCACGCCTCGTCCCTCACAGTGACCCCACGTATCGCCTCATCTCCCGAGCATCAAGCCACGCGCTGGCTGATCGCCGGGCTGGCGCTTCTCCTGGCGGCCATTGTCCTGACCCTTGTTGCGGCGGGCGAAGGGATCGTGCCCGGCGATATCGCCATCGCGCGGGCAATCCAGCAACCACCCTCCCCACAGCTCGACGCGGCGGCACGGGTGGTGAGCGACGTCGGCGATGAGTTTCCGGCCATGGCGCTCATGGCGCTCGGCGGCGTCGTGCTCCTCGTGCATCGTGGCACGACGAGACCTGGCGCTCTTCCTCGGGCTTGCCGCCGCGCTGCGCGCGCTCGGTCCCATGCTGAAGGTGCTTATCAACAGTCCGCGACCGACGTTGGACGCCGTGGTCGTCGTCGCCCAGGCGGACGGTCTCGGCTTTCCCAGTGGGCATGCCCTGGGGGCAGCGCTCTTCTTCGGCGCCATCGCCATCATCATGCCCCAGGTTGTGAAGAATCGTCCTCTGGCCCGCGTTCTTCAGATTATTGCCGTGATGGCGACGCTCCTCATCGCCTGGTCGCGGGTGCGGCTGGGTGTCCATTGGCCAAGCGACGTGGCGGGCGGTCTGCTTTTCGGTCTCGGTCTTGTCTGTCTCTTGCAGGCGGCATTTCTCTTCTGGCAGGCACGGTTCAGAACGTGAGCGATCCGTGCTTGCGCCGCGCCTCATGGCGGGTGTAGGCGACGCCGTGGATTTCCGTTCCCTCGTGGTCGAGCAGGCGAATGCGCCCTCCTCGGTTCGAAAGCGGGACATCGCGAGGGAGTGGGAAACGGCGGACGGCCCTCGGCGGAACGTGCCCTTCCAGGATGACCTCATCGCCGCCCGGATTCAGCACGCGCCAACCAGCGACCGGTAACGGCTGATCGGTTTGGTTCCTGATCGCGACGTGCTCGACGCCCTCCTTGCGTTCGTTGGGGTGGACGTATGCGCTCACGATGCGCGCGGGCGGGCCGTCGTCCACCTGGCCTCCGTCACGGCGAAGGTCGTGTCGCGGGTAGGGGATGGGATCGCCTCGGTCGTCTGTGTGCCACGATTGAGTCTGGAAGGCCAGGAAGATCGCGCTCCAGTGATTGTGCCCCGGCTCGTGGAAGATAAGCCCACCATCGGACCAGATCCCGTTGTCGTGCCAATGCTCGTCGCTGTTGCCCTGGTTCATGTGGACATCGTGGATGCCGTTGCCCGGCAAGAACTCGAACACCTGGTCTGGGGTGCGCGGTTCCGGTCCCCAGCGGGTGCCGAAGGCATGCAGTCGCGCGGTCGGATCGGCCATCAGCCGGCTCACGTACTCGTCGATCTCGTCGACGAGGTCGTTGCGCGGACCCGGTCGGCTGGCGGGGATACGGCGTATCTGCCGGCGGTCGAACATCCCGCCTCGCTGGTAATCGAGTGCCAATCCGCGCGGCCGCGACTCGACATGCAGCACGCCATCGTCCACCTGGGCAAGCCGCGCGGTGATCTCGTGGCGGAAATCGTCGTCGGCGAAGTAGAGCAGATCGGATTCCCGAGAATGGCTCGTCCCCGACCGCGTATTCACCGCCACCCGAAAACGTTCCCCGCCGCCTTCGAGCAGAATCTGGTAGTGCGGGCTGCGGCCCCAGGTCTCGCTCCGCCGATCGACCACCTTCCCAGTGAACAGGCAATAGCGCCTGATGCTCACGCTCCTCGCCCTCCCACACCTCGCCGGAGCAGCAGTCCTGTCTTTGGTCCGTTTGTCGTCCAAGACATGCGCTCAGTATCGCTCTCGCTCCGGTTCCGAGAGGGCGACAATCTCCCAGCCGAATTGCGTGAAATGCCGATCGAGTGAGAGCGCCACCTGGATGCCGAGCCGCTCCATGACGGCGAAGCTCAAGGCATCGGTCAGAGAAAATTCCTTGTCCTGGAAGAGTGCAAAAATGTCCTCGGCGCGGTGCTCATCCCGCTCTCGCACGCGCACGATCGATTGGCTTGCGCGCAGTTCACCAATGGTCTCCAATGCCACTCGCCGCCCAAGACGGCTCAGGAGAAGGCCGTGGAATTCAAAGAGGACGGCGTTGGTCGTAAAGAACTTGCGCCGTTCGGCGAGCAATTGACGCATTGTGGCCGCGACAACAGCATGACTTGCGTCGCGGCCGTCAACCGCGGCGTAGTAGGCCGAGGTATCGACAAAGATGCGCGGATCAGCGTGCGACGCGCTCATTCCCTCCGGTCGGCGGCGTCGGCGACGTACTCACCTTTGAGGTGGGCAATGTCGCTGCCGTGAGCCGAGGCGCCAAGACCGATGATGTTGAGCACTCGTTCGGGCGCGAGTCGGCGACGGCCATGAGTGGGCCTGAACGGAACCGGTGCGTCGAGGCGAGAAACGCGAAAGCGGTCGCCATCCATCTCCAGGACGACGTCCGATTCGGCGATCGTGTCGAGGAGCTGGCCAAGTTCGCTCTCGTGTTCAATTCGGATGATCGTCGGTGTTACTGGCATAGCTCGATCACCTCGTTTCAATCGTCCAGTATACGGGAATCGAAATTGAAGTCCGGTCGAAATCGCGTCGGTGCTCACTATCGATTTCGGATCGGGGCCGTCGAATGACGTCAAACTCCTGGTGTCGGGTCCCTGTGAATGCTGAGCTTCGCGATGGCCACATGCAACAACCGCCGCGCAATGAGTCCCGCGCGGCGGTTGTTCTGTCAGAATGTTGAGGTGGCTGCCTTCAGTCCGCGACTCCTCGCGCCTGCCCTCCGCCGCGGCCTCCTCCGCTTCGGCGCGGATGGCGACCGCGGCCCGCGGAATCACCCTCCAGAACGAGGCGAGCGAAGTCTCCCAATCCTCGAGCAGACTCCGCGCAAGCGCACTGCCCGTGGCCGACACATGCCGCTCGATGAGCGTCCGCAACGTATCGGCCTCCGACCCGGCGCCCATCGACTCGAGCAGCACAGACTCGCCATTGGTCCGGTCAGGAAACGTCGCCATCGGGGTCGTAGACGAACGCCGCGCCGTTGGTCATCCCGGCGCCGAAGTTGTGGCCGGTCGGGCCGAGCACGGCCACCATGCCGCCGGTCATGTATTCGCAGCCGTGGTCGCCGATGCCCTCGACCACCGCCGTCGCGCCGCTGTTGCGGACGCAGAAGCGCTCGCCCACGCGGCCGGCGGCGAACAGGCTGCCCCCCGGTCGCCCCGTAGAGGATGGTGTTGCCGGCGATCGCCTGCGGCGTCTCGAACGGCGCGGACGCGGGCGGCCGGATGGCGATCTCGCCGCCGGACATCCCCTTGCCGACGTAGTCGTTCGCCTCGCCCTCGAGATCGAGCCGCATCCCGTCCACCACGAAGGCGCCGAAGCTCTGCCCGGCGCTGCCGTTCAGGCGAATGGAGACCGTGCCGGCCGGGAGGCCGTAAGGGATGATGCGTCGTGATCGCGTGGGCGACCCTGGCCCCGACGGTGCGGTTCTCGGTGCGCACGTCCATCTCGATTGCGACCGCTTCGCCGTTGGCGATGGCGTCGCCGGCCAGCTCGATCACCGCGTCGTCGAGGGTCGATGGCTTGCGGGGTGAGGTCCACGCTCTTGCGCCGCTGCGCCTCCGGCGCCGGCTCCACGAAGAACGGCGAGACGTCGAGCATGCCGGCGCGGCCGGGAAGCCTCTTCGCCGCCAGCAAGATCGGTGCGCCCGACCAGCTCGTCCAGCGAGCGCGCGCCAAGTGCGGCCAAGCTTCTCGCGGATGGCCCCGGCCAGGTGCGTGAAGTAGCGTGACGACCTGCTCCGGCCTGCCGGTGAACTTGGCGCGCAACTCCTCCTTCTGCGTGGCGATGCCGGTCGGGCAGGAGTTGAGGTGGCACTGGCGGGCCATGTCGCAGCCGATGGCGACCAGGACCGACGTCCCGAACCCGTACTCCTCCGCGCCGAGCACCGTCGCCATGACGATGTCTTCGGCCGTCTTCAGCCCGCCGTCGGTGCGCAGCCGCACGCGGGAGCGCAGCCCGTTCTTGACCAGCGTCTGCTGCGTCTCCGCCAGACCCAGCTCCCACGGGCAGCCCGCGTGCTTGATCGAGGCCAGCGGCGAGGCGCCGGTGCCGCCGGAGTGCCCGCTGATGAGCACGTAATCCGCCCGCGCCTTGGCCACCCCGGCGGCGACCGTACCCACACCCGCCTCGGCGACGAGCTTCACCCCGATCTTCGCGCGCGGGTTGATCTGGCGCAGGTCGTAGATGAGCTGGGCCAGATCCTCGATCGAGTAGATGTCGTGGTGCGGCGGCGGCGAGATCAACGGCATGCCCGGGCACCGCGTGGCGCACGCTGGCGATGAAGTGCGTCACCTTGTGGCCGGGGATCTGCCCGCCCTCGCCCGGCTTGCTCCCCTGCGAAATCTTGATCTCCAGCTCTTCGGCCATCGACAGGTAGCGGGCGGTGACGCCGAAGCGGCCGGAGGCGACCTGCTTCACCTTGGAGTGGGCGATGTCGGGACCGGACCTCGTCGTACCAGGTCTGGTCCTCGCCGCCCTCGCCCGAGTTGGAGCGGGCGCCGAGCCGGTTCATGGCGATGGAGAGGGTGCGGTGCGCCTCCGGACTGAGCGAGCCGAGCGACATCGCCGTCACCACGAAGCGCTTCACGATCTGCGCGACCGGCTCGACCTCATCCAGCGGAATCGGATCGCCGAGCGGACGTACCCGCATCAGGTCGCGCACCGCGGTCGGCGCGTGCTGCGCGACGTGCTCGCGATACGCCCGGTACGCCTCGGCGCTGCCGGTGTTGACCGCCTCTTGCAGCAGTTTCACCAGCGGCGGCTCGAAGGCGTGCGGCTCGCCATCCTTGCGGTAGCGGACGAACCCGGGGTCGGCCAGCTTCGGCGCGGGATCGGTGTAGGCCTCCGTGTGCCGCCGGAGGATGTCGGACTCGATCTCCGGCAGACCGATGCCGGAGAGGCGCGCCGGCGTGCCCGTGAAGTGGCGGTCGACCAGCTCGGCGGAAAGACCCGATCGTCTCGAAGATCTGCGCGCCGCGATAGCCCATCGCCGTCGAGATGCCCATCTTCGAGGCGACTTTGAGGAATCCCTTCTCGAGGCTTTGCAGATAGTTCCGCCGCAGATCGGCCGGGGCCAGCGCCTCGTACCCGCGGCTGCCGCTGAGGCTGGCCGCCGCGGCGAGGGCGACGTAGGGGTTGACCGCGGACGCGCCGTAGCCGATGAGGCAGGCCAGGGCATGCACGTCGTAGACCTCGCCGCTCTCGACGACGATGTCCGCCAGGTTGCGCAGCCCGGCCCGGATCAGGGCGTGGTGGACCGCGCCGACCGCGAGCAGGATCGGCACGGGCGCGTGCCGCTCGTCGATGCCGCGATCGGAGAGCACCAGAATCCCCGGCGCCCTCGCGCACCGCCGCCTCGGCGCTGGCGACGATGCGCTCGAGCGCCGTCTCGAGCGTCGCGCCGGGTGCCGCGCCTTGCTTCCGGCACGCGCGAACAACGTCGAGATCGTGACCGCGTGCGCGCCATCGCATCGTCAAGCCGCTTGATCGCGTCCAGCGTCGCGTCGTCGATGGCGATGCTTGGCAGGTGCAGCAGGCGGGCCTGGTCGGTCGCCTCGGCCAGCAGGTTGCCGCGCCGCCCGACGAAACTGTCCAGTGCCATCACCTTGCGCTCGCGCAGGGAATCGATGGCCGGGTTGGTCACCTGGGCGAAGCGCTGGCGGAAGAACGCGTGCAGAGGGCGCGTGGCCGCTCCGACAGCACCGCCAGCGGCGCATCGTCGCCCATCGACCAGGTCGGCTCCTGCCCCTCGGCCATCGGGTTGACGATCAGCCGCAGGTCTTCGCCCGAGTAGCCGCAGGCGCGCTGCAGGGCGACCGTTGCCGGATCCGCCTTCACCCGCACCGGCGTTCCGTTGCTCGCCGCCGTCGGCACCGCATCCTCTGGAGGCGTCCTCGCGGACATCGAGTGTCGACGCGGCCCTCGCGCAGCCACTCCGCGTAGGGTTGGCGAGCGGAAACCTCGCTCTTCAACACGTCGTTGCGCAGAACGATGCCGCGCCGGGTATCGACGGCGATCATCTGCCCTGGGCCGAGCCGGCCCTTCTCGATGACCGTCGCCTGGTCGACTTCGACGGTGCCCGCCTCGGACCCGGCGATGAAGAGTCCGTCGCTCGTGATGGCGTAGCGCAGCGGGCGCAGCCCGTTCCGGTCGAGGGTGGCGCCGGCAATGACGCCGTCGCTGAACCCCAGCGCCGCCGGGCCGTCCCACTGCTCGACCAGACCGGCGTGGAACTCGTAGAAGGCGCGCCGTGCCGGATCCATCTCGGGGAGCTGCTCCCACGGCTCCGGCACCAGCATCATCAGCGCGTGCGGCAGCGAGCGCCCGCCGTGGTAGAGCAGCCCGACCACATCGTCGAGACTGAGCGAGTCGCTTCCTTCCAACGAGACGACCGGTTGCAGTGCGCTCGGTCGCCGTCCCGTCCGGGAAAGCCAGTTGCGGCGCGCGGGCTTCCATCCAGAGCCGGTTGCCGCCGATGGTGTTGATCTCGCCGTTGTGGGCCAGGAAGCGGAATGGCTGGGCCATGCCCCAGGTGGGGAGCGTGTTCGTCGAGTACCGCTGGTGGAAGAGCACGATCGCGCTCTCGTACCGCGGGTCCTGCAGATCGAGATAGAACAGCGGCAGATCGCGCGGCAGGCAGAACGCCTTGTAGATCAGCGTCCGCGCCGAGCAGGAGACGATGAAGAACCCGGCCACTGCGCCGCCTCGGCGGCGCGATCCGCCGCCTTGCGCGCCAGGAACAGCTCCCGCTCGAACGTCTCCTCGTCCATCGCGGGCGGGCGGCAGGATCAGGAGTTGCTCGATGCGCGGCATCGACGCGACGGCCTGCTCGCCGAGCGCGGTGGGATCGGTCGGGACGACCCGCCAGGCGACTGGATCAAGTCCGCGGCCGCGCACCGCCTCCTCCAGGGAGCTGCGCGCGGCGCGCTGGCGAGCGCCGTCGTCCGCGGGGAGGAACGTCATCGCCACGCCGAGCTCGCCGGGACCAGCATCGGCGATGACCCGCGGCCGCCAGCGTCTCGGCGAAGAGGGCGACCGGAAGCTGGCGTCAGCACCCCGGCGCCGTCCCCCGTGCGGGAATCGGCGCCGACACCGCCGCGGTGGGTCAGGTTGACGAGCCCGGCCAGCGCGCGCTCGACGATCTCTCGCGACGGGCGGCCGGCGATGTCGACGACCAGACCAACACCGCACGAGTCGTGCTCGAAGGCGGGGCTCCAGAGCGGCGCCTGCCGATCGGTCTGGCGGGAGATGCGTTCATGTGAGTTCTCCGGTTGGTGTCCACGTCGTCGGCCCGGCACGTGCCGCGTCACACCGAGCCGTACCAGAGGGCGCACACCGCCCCCACCCGGAACCATCTCCGGCCCTCCACGTCACTGTGGAATACCGAGCGTATCGCTCATCACGCCATATCCCAACGGCCAGCGAGCATGGTCCGGCTCACGCGGGAATTGGGCGGAGCGTCCAAACGCGGCTATGGGCTATGAGCAATCAGCAATCAGCTATCAGCCCATTCGCATCTGTGCCGCCCTGCCGTCCCAAACCCAAGGGAAAGTGACAAGAGCCTCGTGCGGGATCAGGGGACGTGCCGGGGCGCGGCGAACTTGGGAACTTTTCGGGACTCGGCGCGCGGCCGACGGCGCGTCGCGGCGCCATGGCCCACGCCGTCCCCGACCAGGCACTAGTAGCTCATAGCTGATAGCTGATAGCCCGTAGCCCGCAGCCCGTTGTCGCGCCGCACGAAGCGCGGTACCCTCCCGCCATCATGTTTGTGCGCGAAGTCCAAGTCGGCGTCGGTGCGGACGCAGAGGAAGCTGATGGCAGCGAATGACCGCGGTTTCGGCTGAGCCAGCGGCGATCGAAGAGACGCTGGAGCGCGTCGCTCGCGAAAACGTGCGGCTGGTCGATCTTGCAGTTCAGCGACATCGCCGGCGGCGCCAGGGTCATGACGATTCCCGGCGATCTGCTCCCGTCCGTCTTGCGCAAGGGCTATCGATTCGATGGGTCGGCGGTGACGGGCGGGCAGCGCGAGGTCGAGCTCGATCTCTTCCTCGTTCCCGACCCGGGGACGCTGGTTACGTACATCGAACCCTCGGGCGATGGCCGGCGGGCGCGCTTACCTGCTCGGTCCGTCGTCGCGACGGGCAGCCCTTCGCCGGCGATCCCCGCTCGGTACTGGAGCGAAACGTCGCCGCCGCGCATGAGGCCGGGTTCGATTACCGCGTCGCCATCGAGCTGGAGTACTACCTCTTCCGGCTGGATAACGCGGGGTTGCTGCCCCCGCCCGACGCCGCGGGCTACTTCGGTTCCGGACCAGGACTCGGCACCGGGACGCGCGACGACGTCGTCGCCTCGCTGGCCGAGATGGGGATCAAGGTGGGCGGCGCCCATCACGAAACCGGACCCGGGCAGGAAGAGCTCGATCTGCTGACGGCCGACCCGTTGCGGATGGCCGACACGCTCGCTGACGGTGCGCGAAGTCATCCGCGCCGTCGCCGAGCGGCACGGTCTGCGCGCCAACTTCATGCCCAAACCGCTCGCCGACGCGCCGGGCTCCGGCATGCATGTCTTCCAGCGGCTGTATCGCCTGGCGGATGGCGCCGACGCATTGCGTGGCGAGGGCGAGACGATCTCGCTCCAGGCCAGATACGCGATCGCCGGGCAGCTCGCGCACGCCCGCGGCATGACGGCCATCGTCTGTCCCACGGTCAACTCCTACAAGCGATTGGCGGCGGGGCATCGCGCGCCGACGTCACGCGACCTGGGCCCGACTGAGCCAGACCTCCCTCGTCCGCGTGCCCTCCTGGGGGCCATCGGTCGAATCGACCGTCGAGCTGGAGCTGCGCTCGCCGGACAACATGGCCAATCCCTACCTGGCGCTGGCGGTCGCCCTCGCCAGCGCGATGGACGGTATTCAGCGCGGCGAGGAGCCGCCGCTGGCCTCCGACGAAAACCTCGTCCGCCACGACGACGCCGAATTGGCGCGCCTCGGCGTCGAACCGCTGCCGCAAACACTCGGCGATGCCCTGGCCGCCCTCGCCGAAGACGACGTGATCCGCGAAGCGCTGGGGGATTACGTCTGCGACCAGTTTCTCGTCGTCAAGCGCGCCGAGTGGACCGATTATCGCCGCTATGTCAGCCCCTGGGAGCGGGAGCGCTACGGCGACTAAGTGGATGGCCATGGCACTCTGGAGTAGCGGTCGGTAGGGGCGCCGCTTGCTGCGCCCGTTGCCCGGAGGGCCAAATCGTTGCCGCTGGATGTTGTCGGCCTGCGGCCGACGGACGCAGCAAGCGGCGCCCCTACGCCTATGCGGTGGGTCGGCGTCGATCCAGGATGCCATGACCACGGTGCGGGCTACGACACGGGTTGGAGCGAGGCGCGGCCAGACATGATCACGGTCGAGGACGTCATCCAGCTCGCGCTGCCGCCGGGAACCACCGTTTCCGCCGGTCGGGCCGGGCTGGGGCGCGAAGTGACCTGGGCCACCAGGATCCGCTCCAGCCCGCCCGCCTTCGGGCATCTGACGGGCGGGGAGCTGGTGCTGTTGCCGGTCGCGATCCTGGCGGAACTGGACGAGCGCCTGGGCCTCGAAGAGGCCGTACCGCGGCTGGCCGAGCTGGGTGTGGCTGCCGCGGCTATCCTGGGCCCGATCGGCAAACCCGCGCGCGCCGCCGCCGACCAGGCCGGTTTGCCGCTCCTGGCTTTGCCCAAGGGTGCGGACCTCGGTGCGCTGGAACGCCACGCGGCAAGGTTAATCACCGAGCGGAGGCGCGAGCTGCAACATCGTGGCCAGGAGGTGCTGCGGCTTCTCATGGACCTGGCGATCGCTGGCGCGCCATTGAGCGACGTCGTCCAGGAGCTGGCGCGCATCAGCCGCCGCTCCGTCGCGCTGGAAGGTCGGGACGGGCGACTGCTCGCCTACCACGCGGCGGGACGCTCGGCGCCGGCCCACAGCAGTGTGGAGACCGATCCTCGGGCGCGATCGACCATTTGTGGCGCGCTGGCTGCGCACCACGTCCGAAGCCAGCCCGGCGGACCCGCCCACCTCGACCTACGATCTCGATAGCGCCTGGTCGCGGCTTGTGGCCCCGGTCATCGGGCGCGACGGGCTGCTCGGCAGCGTCTCCCTCATCGTTCCTCGCGGACGCGCCACCCCGGAGGACGCGCAGGTGACCGCCCGCGGCGCCGCGGCCTGCGCCGTGGTCCTGGCCCGCGAGCAGGCCGCGGCCACCGTGCGGCGCGAGGTGGAGCTGCACGTCCTCGACGAGGTGCTCGACGGCGCGCTACGCAGCGAAACGACGCTGTTGCAGCAAGCGAGGCGGCTCGGGCACGATCTCCTGGCGTCCCACGTCGCCGTCGTGGCGCGCATGGACACGGCGGCGACCGGCCCGGTTCGGGCCAGCACTGGCGACGACCGCTGGCAGGGCCTGGAACACGTCATAGCTCGCGCCGCGACCACACGCGGCGGGCGGGTGCTCTGGCGCGTCCGCAACAATGGCGCCGAGTTTGTCCTTCCAGTAGACGAGGCGGGAGACGAGCGGCGATTGGCCGAGACCTTGCGCGACGACCTGAGCGGTCTGATGCCATCCGGCGGCGACAGCGTCATTTCGTTTGGGGTTGGCGCCATCCGCGATGGACTGGTCGGCATTCGGCGCTCCCATGCCGAGGCGCGCCAGGCGCTCCTGCTGGGTCGCAGATTGCAGGGACCCGGTCACCTCACGCTCTTCGGCGACCTCGGAGTCTACCGGCTCATCTTCGCCGCCGAGAACCTGCCTGAGCTGCACGACCTGTACAGCCAGACCCTCGGATCGCTGATCGCCTACGACCAGCGGAACAACGCCGGGCTGGTCGGCACGCTCGACGCTTTCTTCGCCGCCAACGGGAGTCCCAAGGACGCCGCGGAGCGCCTCGGCGTGCATCGCAACACCGTTCTCTACCGCCTCGACCGCATCCGCGAAATTACCGGCTACGACCTGGACGACGCGGGAGTGCGCCTACGCCTGCAACTCGCCCTGCACGTCCACACCGCGCTCGGCGAATCGCTAGCGGGGTAGGCGGGCTATGAGCTATGGGCTATGAGCTATGAGCTATCGGCTATTTGCCGCCGGCAGTTTGCTGGTGGGTTCTGCGAGAGCGTCGTGCCGCCGACTCCCGAATCATCGGCTCTCCGAATCTACGACTCACAGCTCATAGCTCATAGCCCTCAGCCCATAACCTCCCCGCTGCTATCCTTCCCCGCTGGGCATGAAGTCGGCGCGTCCGCGCGAAATACGGACACGAACGCCACGAAAACGAAGGAGCAGCCGAAACGACATGGCGGAAGGTGGGTCGCTGACCATCGCGGTGCTCGTCAAGCAGGTGCCGGACATGAACGCGATCCGGATCGACCGCACCAGGGGAACCATCGTCCCCAGCCCGCAACTCGTGATGAGCTCGTATGACCAGTACGCGGTCGAAGCGGCGCTCCGGCTCAAGGAGGCGCTAGGCGGGGAGGTCGTCGCCGTCACGGCCGGGCCGCCGTCGGCGCGGGACGTAGTGACGCGGGCGCTGAGCATGGGCGCAGATCGCGGCGTACACCTGATGCTCCCCGACGTGAACGCCACCGATACCCTCGGCATTGCCCGTTTGCTCGCCGGGGCGCTGGAGCCGCTGGGGTGCGATCTCATCATCGCCGGACAGACCTCAGATGATCTGGAAGCCGGGCAGGTCGGCGCCCAGGTTGCGGCGCTTATGAATGTGCCGGTCATCTCAAATGTGGTCGAAATCCAGCTCGAAGGCCGCGATCTCGTCGTCCGCCGCGATATGGAAGACGGCTACCAGACGGTGCGCACAACGCTTCCGGCGTTATTGCTCTCCTCCACCGGGTTGGACGAGCCGCGTGTGCCGTCGCTCAAAGGCATCATGGCCGCCAAAAAGAAGCCCATCGAGGAGACGCCGGTGAGCGCCGACGAGCGCCGGCTGGACTGGTCCGAACCCGTCGTTCCCGAGAAGACGGTCAGCGGCACGATCGTCCAGGACGTGGCCCCAGCGGAGGCCGCCAGGCAGCTCGTCGCCTGGTTGCAGGAGCAGAAGCTGATCTGATCGTCGCCCGATCGGGAACCGAGGGCGCTGGGGAGGACGCAACGCATGCAGGCTGGCGCGGATGTGCTGGTGGTGGGAGAGGCCGCGGCCGATGGATCGGCGCGCCCGGTCTCCTGGGAGATGTTCTCCCCGGCGCGACAGATCGCGAACGCGACTGGCGGAAAGGTGATCGCCCTCTTCGTGGGCGCGGGTATTGCCGACACTGCCCGGCACTGGGCCTCGGCGGGCGCGGATCGCCTGCTGATCGCGGACGACGCTCGCCTGGAGGGCGTCATGCCCGCGGCCGGCGCGGCGGTCCTGACCGGGGTCATTTCCCAGGTGCAGCCGGCCGTCGTCCTCGTTCCGGGGACCACCGCGGGCCGAGACTATGCGCCGCTTGTCGCCGCACGACTCGGAGCAGGGCTTGCGGCGGACTGCGTGGAGTTTTCCGTCGAAGACGGCACGCTGAGCGCAACCCGGCCCGTATTGGGTGGGCGCGCGTTGTCGCGGGTCCGCTTTCTCGGCGATGGGCCGGCCCTGGCCACCGTGCGCTCCGGCAGTTTTGCCAAAGCCGAGCCTAACGTTTCCCAGCCCGAGGTGGAAACGCTTGACGTGGAGTTGACCGCGGACGATCTCCGGGTCTCCCAGGTCGAGATCACCCCGAAGGGCTCCGGCGTCTCCCGCCTCGATTCGGCCGAGATCGTCGTCAGCGGGGGCCGCGGGCTGGGCAAGCCGGAGCAGTTCGCCCTGGTGGAGGAACTGGCCGAGGCGTTGGGAGGCGCGGTGGGCGCCACGCGCGCCGTGGTCGATGCTGGCTGGCGGCCGCACCAGGAGCAGATCGGACAGACTGGCCGCACCGTTTCGCCCAAGCTCTACGTCGCCGTCGGCATCAGTGGGGCCGTCCAGCACAACGTTGGCATGCAGGGTGCGGATGCCATCGTGGCGGTCAACCGCGATCCCGACGCCCCGATCTTCAAGATCGCCTCGTTCGGCATCGTCGGCGACCTGTTCGAGATCGTACCTGCCCTGACCGCGGAGGTGCGCAACGTCAAGACCTGACGCCACTCCGGTATCTTCCAACGGTCGCGGCACGAGGTCGAGTCTCTGGAGTCTCCCGGCGAACGCCGGGCGGCGGGCCCTGGTCACGTTGCGCCGGGCGCTCACCCGGCGCTGCCCCTACTGCGGCGGCGGCGGAATCTATGAGGGCTATCTGGCGCTGCGTGAGTCTTGTCCCACCTGCGGCGTGCGGTTCGAGCGGGAAGAGGGCTATTTCCTCGGCGCCTACGCGCTGAACCTCATCGTCTCCGAAGTCCTCGCCCTCAGCCTGGCCATCTTCCTGATCTTTGGAACGGCACTGCGCGACGCGGACCTGATCTGGCAGGAGGCCGTCGCGGTGGCGCTGGCGATCGTCTTCCCGCTGCTCTTCTTCCCGTATTCCCGCACGGTCTGGATCGCCATGGACCTGACCTTTCACCCACCCGGCCCTGTCCAGGACCGGGAGTTGCGCCGCCATCATCTGTCTCGCCTGAACAAGGAGTCTGGTGAGCGGCCCTGAGGAAGGCGGCCTCACCCAATTCCCACGAACATCGCTCACCGCAACCCCTCTCCCTTCGCAATGGCTGAGAGTGGCTTTCTTGTAGCGCGGCAAGGGCAGGTAGGTGAAGGTGACTAATCGGTACTTTGTTGGCATGCAGCCCAGGCGAGTGAGGTGGACATCGAACCGTGCTCCGGATGCCTCGAACTGGCGGAAATCGACGAAATTCCGGACAGACGTGCCGCACCGCACCCGACCTTCTCCCACCTCGTCATGACGTCAACTAAGTACCGATTAGCCGACGTTTCGGACATCGAACGACAACTCCAGCGCGATGATTTCGACCAGGAGCGCGAGTGTGCGATTGTCTTCTTCGTGCTCGGTCGACGGACACAAGATCTCGATCTCTCCATGATCGTAGGTAGAGCGCGGCGCGCTGCTGTCAACATGATCGGAGAGCAATCGCTCGTAGGTGTCCCATGCAATGTCATGGAGAACGATTTGTTGTTCCGATGGACTTGTTCTGGCCACGGTCGCCACATGGCCAGGCCTTCCGCTTCAGTCCTGCGGCCCGTGTCGTTCCCTCGCCCAATCGCTGACCGCCTGGAACCAGTCCGGACTGAGCATCGCGCGGCTGTCACGGAGAAAGCGCGTCAGCACCTCACTCGTGAGCGCCGGGATGGCGAGACTGGCGGGGGATTCCCGATAGCGATTCTGATCGAGGACAAAGATGGCAACGCGCTGGCCGTCGCATCGCCAGACCTCGGGGATACCCATACTGGCAAAGAGTGCGAGCTTGTCGAGCGCCGAGCGGCTCATCTCCATCTCGAGCACGAGGTCCGGTGGAGGGTCAACCGACAGATTCACTTCGCGCTGACCACGAATCTTCGCTTCGCTCTGAACGTAGAAACTGGCGTCAGCCTCAAATCCCCGCTCCAAATCCGGGCGCTTGAACGTCGTTGAGGCAACGCTGCGAATAGGAATCGCCAGGTTGGCCGCAACGATGTCGACGAGTCGGGCGATCCTGTCGGCATCCTCCTCGTGCGGCATTGATGGGGTCACGAGTTCCAGTACTCCCTTGTCGTAGGTCATCCGCGGAACTCGGCGCCCCTCGTCGTCGGCCAGCAAACGCTCGTAGGTCTCCCAACTGACGCGGGGCACCACAACGCGCTCGTCCGCCGCGATCCGGGGAGGGGTGGCGACGGACGATGCGCTCATGTGTTTTCGCTCCGGATTAGCGGTCGACCGAGCCCAGCACGATGTCGATGGTGCCGATGAGGGCCACCACGTCGGCAAGCATGGAGCCGTTGGCCATATACGGCAGGGAGGCAAGGTTGACGAAATCTGGGCTGCGGATTCGGAAGCGGTACGGCAACGGTGAGCCGTCGGAGACAACGTAGTAGCCGAGCTCGCCCTTGGGGTGCTCCACCGCCACGTAGGCTTCGCCGATGGGTGGGCTGATCCCCTTGATGACCCAGATGAAATGGCGCTGCATGTCCTCGGCGGTGGTCATCGTCCCTTTGTGCGGCGGGATGACGTATTCCGAATCCCAGGCCATCACCTCGGTGTCCATTCGCTCGCACTGGTCAAGGGCCTGGCCGATGATCTTGATCGTCTGGCGCATCTCTTCCATGCGCACCAGATAGCGATCGTAGGTGTCGCCGTGGGCGCCCAGGGGCACCTCGAAGTCAAGGCGGTCGTACACGAGATAGGGCATCGCCTTGCGGATGTCGTAGTTGACTCCCGAACCGCGCAGACAGGCGCCAGTAAGCGAGTAATTGATGGCCACCTCGGCGGGAATGATGCCGACACCCTTGGTGCGGCTCATCCAGATCGGGTTGGCCGAGAGCAGATCGGCATACTCCTGTTGCCGCTCGGGGAAGATCTTGATGAAATCGCGCACCATGCCCGGCATATTCTCGGGAATCGGACGAGAGAAGCCGCCGATCTCCATCATGTTGGTCGTCAGCCGCGCCCCGCAGAAAGCCTCGAACAGATCGAGGATCAACTCCCGCTCGCGGAAGCAGTACAACGACATCGAGAGCGCCCCGATATCGAGCGCGTGGGTGCCGAGCCAGACCAGGTGGGAAGCGATCCGCGCCAGCTCCGACATAATGACGCGCCAGTACTGGGCGCGCTCCGGCGCCTCAACCCCGCACAGCTTTTCAAACGCGAGCACGCACCCCAGGTTATTCATCGGCGCGGCGACGTAGTCGGTGCGGTCGGTCCAGGGGATGACCTGGGCGTAGCGGTGGTGCTCGCCCAGTTTCTCCGTGCCGCGGTGCAGGTAGCCGATGACCGGGTCGCAGTCGACAATCAACTCGCCGTCGAGCTTCAGCACGACGCGGAGCACGCCGTGGGTGCTGGGGTGCTGCGGACCCATGTTGAGCGTCATCAGGCGCTCACCGGATTGCAGCGCGATGTCTTCTTCGACGGTCAGCGTGCCGTAGGACGACGCGTCGGGGCTGAAGACGGCCTCCGCCTCATACGGAGATGGGAGGTTGGATGCCAGAGGCGGAAGGGAGGTATCGGTGCTCATCTCATGAAGCTCCTCGTCCGGTCCAGCGGGTGCGGACGCGGCCGACCGGACGCTCGGTGTTGAGCACCGGGAACTCGCTCCAGCCGCGGAGGGGGTAGTCCTTGCGCAAGGGGTGGCCTTCGGCCCAATCGTCGGGGAGCAACATCCGTTTCAGATTGGGGTGCCCCTCGAAAATGATGCCGAACATGTCGTAGCACTCGCGCTCCAGCCAGTTCGCGCCGTTCCAGATGGGCACCAGCGAAGGGACCGGTTCGCCGTCATCGACGCCGGTCTTGAGCCGGACACGGACCCGGTTCGGCAGGGAGTAAAGCTGAGCCACGACATCGAATCGGGGACTCTGCCGCAGCCGCAGCATGTCGACCGCGGTGAGATCGGACAAGAAATTCAAGCGTACCCGTGGATGATCCCTCAGGAAGAGGCAAATCTCGCGCCACCGCGCCCGCGCCACGTGGATGGTCGTTTCGTCGCGAAAGCGGACGGCGTCGACGATCGCGTCTGGAAAGGCCGAGCGCAAGACGAAGAGCGCCGGGTGCATCTCGATGTCGTCGTGGAACCAGCGATCACGCGACCACTCCTCGTCATCGAGCAGGGCCTCCTTGAGACCCTCGACGTTGCTGACCGGGGCCGAGGCCACCGCCGCGTCGGGTGACTCCCGCGCGATGGCCGCGGCTTCTTGAACGTCCTGGGTGTCGCGCTCGGCCCGTGCCTTGTCCGGTTCGGTCGGTTGCAGTGTCACGCGGATGGTCCTTTGATCCTTCTCGCCTGTCTTGTGCTACAGGCCGGGGGTTGCCGGCGCGGCGTCGACGGCGGCCATGTCGGCCTGCCGGGCCTCCTGCCGGTATTCCTCGGCGGCGACGATGCCCTGCTTGCGAGCCATGGTTTCGTACTTGATGACGCGGTTCTGCAATTCCAGGATGCCGTAGTAGAGCGCCTCCGGGGTGGGGGGACAGCCCGGCACATAGATATCGACCGGGATGACCTGATCGACGCCTTGCAGCACGGCATAGGTGTCGTACGGTCCGCCGACGTTGGCGCACGAGCCCATGGAGACGACCCACTTCGGCTCCGGCATCTGGTCGTACAGGGTGCGCACCACCGGAGCCATCTTCTTGGTCACGGTGCCGGCGATGATCATCATGTCGGCCTGGCGAGGCGAGGCCCGGTACAGCATGCCGAAGCGCTCGGCCAGGTCGAAGCGCGACATCGAGGCCGCGATCATCTCGATGGCGCAGCAGGCGAGTCCGAACTGCAACCACCAGAGCGAGGAGCGGCGCGCCCAGTTGAAGAGGAAATCGAGCGAGGTGATGAAGACGTTCTTCTCGTAACGATCGTGAATCAGACCCATTCCAGGGCCCCTTTCCGCCACGCGTAGATGTACCCGAGGAACAGCAACGCGATGAAGACGAGCATCTCGACGAACCCGTACAGCCCAAGCTGCTGAAGAGCACGGCCCAGGGAAACATGAAGATGGCCTCGATATCGAAGATGACGAAGAGCATGGCCACCACGTAAAAACGCGCCGTGTAGCGCGGCTGCACGGGGGTCACATTTGGCAGACCGCTTTCGTATGGCGCAGCTTTGAGCCAGCTCGGTTTCTGCGGCGCGACGATCCAGTTGAGGATCAGCAGCGTCATCCCCATGCCGAACGCCGCGGTCAGCATCAGTGCGATGATGACCCAGTTTCCGCCGAAGGTTTCCATGCTCACGCGTGTGTTGACCCCTCGTGCTCGGGCGATTTTCAGACGACCGGCCGCCAGGGAGGCGGCCGCGTCGCTGGGGCAATTTTACCATCGCTACCCGATTCGCACCGCTTCTTCCGGGTAGCGGTAGCGTGCGGGCTCCTGATGGCGCTGCAGGGCGTAAACGGCCGTCAGCGGACCGAGGCGGCCGACGAGCATCGCCGCGCACAGCACCAGCTTTCCGGCAACCGAAAGCGCGGGGGTGATCCCTGTGGAGAGGCCAACGGTGGCCATCGCGCTCATGGTCTCGAACATCAGGTCGATGATGGCCGTTTCGCGGTGGCTGATATGGTTTTCGGCGATGGCCAGGAGGCCGGTGGCGATGCCGTAAATACCGAGAAAAATGGCGATGATGGTAATGGCGCGGAAGACGAGCGGGGTTGCCACGCGCCGTCCCCAGACCTGGGTCTCGGTCAGCCCACGCAGGGTGGAAACCACCGCCGCGACCACCACGCCGACCGTGTTCAGCCGGACGCCGCCCGCCGTCGAACCTGACGCGCCGCCGACGAACATCAGCCCCAGCCAGAAAAAGAGCGTCAGCGGGTGGGCCAGGTTCCAATCGATCGAGGTGAACCCCGCGGTGCGGGCCGCCACGGTCTGAAAGAGCGCGGCGAGGGGTCTTGATGCCGGGGGAAGCCCGGACAACGCTGCCCCCCACTCCGCGGTCAGAAAGACCAGCGTTCCCGACGCCAGGAGCGCGGCGTTCATGCTGAGGACGATCTTGGTATCGAGCGAGAGTGGCCGCCAGGACCGCTTCTCGGTCACGTCCGCGAAGACGATGTAGGACAGCGCGCCGGCCTGGATCAGCGCGATCATCACCAGGTTGACCCAGACATCGGCAGCCACCGGCTGCACCGAGCGAAACCCGCCGAAGAGGTCGAAACCGGCGTTACAGAAGGCGGAGACGGCGAGAAACAGTCCGTTCCAAAGTGCCTCTCGCGGGGGCATGTCCGTATTGGCGGCGAACCAGATGGCGAGCAGTGCCGCCCCAAGCAGCTCGACGACGAAGGTGAAGCGCACGATGTGCCCGGCGAGGTAGACCGCTTCCTGGATGGACAGGGCGGGGGCGCCGTCCTTGAGGAGCATCTCATCGCGCAGGGTGTACGCGCCAGCGCCGCGGCGCAGCATCTGCAAGAGGAGGCTGGCCCCGACGGAAAACCCGAGCCCCCCGAGCTGGATCAGAATCAGGATGACGATCTGCCCGCCCCAGTTCCAATGATCGAGGGTGTCGACAGACACTAACCCCGTCACCGTCGAGGCGGAGACGGCGGTGAAGAGGGCGTCGACGAGTGGAGTGCGCTGGCCGCTCCTGGTCACCCACGGCAGGGCCAGCAGCACGGTCCCAATGAAAGCCGTCACGAACAGGCCGAGGACGAAGAGTTGCGCGTGGCGACGCGCATTGGTGCGGGTTCCAGGGCCGGGTGGGAGGGGCGCGAGGATCACGCGCCGCATCCGCGTCCCGGCGTCGATCACCTTTCCGGCCACGTGGCGCTCAATTGTCGGCGAAGGCGTCGATGGCTTCGTCGAGCCCCGCGACAAGCACGACGTCTCCCTCTTCCAGGGTGGTGTCCGGAATCGGGCGCGGCAGGAGCAGGTTGCCGCGCTGCACGAGAACGATGCTGACACCCGGACGCGCCGCGTCGATTTGGCCGACTGTCTGGCGCACGGCGGTTGTCGGAACCTGCATGCGGGCCACGCCGCTGGTATGCGTGAGGTTCATGTAGTCGACGTGATGTCGGATCTCGAGCGAATGCGCCACCTGGTTTCCGGCCTCGGTTTCGGGAAACACGATGCGGTCAGCCCCCACCTTGACCAGAATTTCGCCATGCAGCTCGGTTTCGGCCTTGGCGATCACCCAGGGTACCCCGATCCGCTTCAGGATCAGGGCGCAACTGATGCTCTCTTCGACGTTTTGCCCCTGCCCGACGACGCCGACCTCGGAGCGGTCGACCCCCAGCGAGAGGAGAGCCTCCTCGTCGGTGCCATCCGCCTCCGCCGCCAGCGTGGCGTAGTCAGCGGCGGACGCGATCCGGTCTTCGTCGATGTCGATCGCGGTCACCTCGTACCCGAGCTCATGGCAGACACGAGCCACGCTGGAACCGAAACGGCCGAGTCCGATGACGGCGACCCGCTTTCGCGCGCTGTCCGATCGGCTACCCCTGAGCATGCCCTGTTCCCTTCCTTCGACCGCGAACGATGAGCCTTGCCAGGGGCGCGCGTCAATGCTGATCAGGGAATTGGCGTTCCCGCGATGGGAAATCGGTCCGCGACGCGCTCTGGTGTCCAAGGGGTGAAAAGCCAGTCGGCGAAGAACGCGTCCAGGTCTTCACCCGCAATCTCCTCGCCGAGCGCGATGAACTCCTCAGTCGAGGCGTTGCCGTGTTCGTATCGGGCGGCCCACTCTCGCAGGAGTCGGAAGAACGCATCGTCGCCCAGAAGTTGACGCAAGTCGTGCAGTAACAGAGCACCGCCGGCGTAGACGACTTCGGAGAAGAGCCGATCCGGTCCCGGATCGCCGATGAGAACGCCGTCGCCCATCGGGGTGCGCGTGACGGTGGCCAAGGACGTCATCTGGCGGCGCAGTGAGGCCGCAGCGGCGTCTGGGCCGTGTGCGGCTTCGAACCAGAGCGTTTCGGCGTAGCGCGCGAACCCCTCGTTGAGCCAGATGTCCTGCCAGCGGGCGGGGGAGACGCTGTTGCCGTACCAGTGGTGCGCCACTTCGTGGGCGATAGTGCGCTCGTTCACCGCGGAGGCATCGTAGCCGATCATACCCTGTGTCTCCAGCGCGGCGTTGAACGAGGTGTCCTCGAAGACCGTGTTGCCGATTGAGGGGAACGGGTAGGGGCCGAACAGGTCTTCGAACACTGCGACCATCTCCGGGACACGATTGAACAAGCGCTCTTCGTTCTGGAGGAGATCGGGCGGGAACGCTTCGATGACGGTGATCCCGCCTGGTCCCGTTTCGGTGGCGATTTCCAGATCGGCTGCGTTGAAGATGACCAGGTAACTCGCGGTCGGATCCGCATTCTCCCAGGTGTACGTGGCCGTTGAAGGGTTCCCGGTGGTGCCGGTCGACATCGCCGCCGAGGCCAGCAGCCCATTGGCCGCCACCGCATACGGTTCCGGAACCGTGACGGAGATGGTGTAGGTCGCTTTGTCCAGCGGGTGGCCGTTGACCGGGTACCACACGTCCGACCCTGCCGGCTCCCCGACGGCAAAAATAGAGTCTCCGCTCGCCCACCAGCCGCGCTCGAAACGGTCCTCTTCATCCACGTCGGGCGTGCCGTGGTAGCGCACCTCGGTTTGAAAAGCCTCGTCAACGCGGATCGGCTCCGCGGGCGTGACGGTCAGTTCCCCGCCATCCCGCGACCAATCGGCAGCGACGCCATTCACGGTGATGGCGTCGATCTCGGGCCCGCGGAAGTCGAGGTTGAAGGACGACAGGGCCTGGGTGGAGACGGCGTCGATGGTGGCCTCTGCCTTGAGGATGCTTCCTTCCGCCACATCGAGGTCAAGTTCGAGTGTGTAGTGGAGCGCGTCGTAACCGCCATTGCCCAGGAGCGGAAAATAGGGATCGCCGATGCCAGGCGCGCCCGGCGCTGGCGTAGACGATCTCGGAGTCGCTTCGGCAACCGGCGTTGCTGAAGCCTGGGCCATGGCCGCGTTGAGGCTGACGACCAACGCGAGCACGGTGAGGAACGTTGCCGCAATCCGGTGCGGCCAACGCACCGTTGGGACTATTGACACGGGAAGCCTTTCACGGACGATCATCAGGCGCGAGCCGCGAGGGATGCTACTTCGGTCAGTTGGCCGCGTCGACTGTGGAGCAATCCTGGTCGCCTGGCCCAATCGGCCGTTCAGCCTGAGCGGGACTCTTGCCGCAGATCGAGCCAGGCCAGATCCGCGGGCGAAAGGCGAACGGTTCCTGCCGCCGCGTTAGCGGCGAGCTCCTCCCGGCTTTCACTGCCGGCAATGGTGAAGAGGTTGAGGGGCTGCGACAGCGCGTAGGCCAGCGCGATCTGCGGGACGGTCAGGCCGAGATCGGCTGCAATCGTCCTGGCGCGGTTCAGCCGCTCGAAGTTGGCCTCCGTGCCGTACGACCGGCGGGCGCGCGCGGCGGCATCCTCGGGAAGTGATCCATCGTCGTCTCGGCTGAATCCGCCCGAGAGGAAGCCGCCGGCCAGACTGGACCAGGCGAAGATTGGCATCTGGTTGCTCTGGTACCACGCCCGCGCCTCACCATTGCTCGGACCGCCAATAGAGATGCAACCCGGCCAGGGCTCGTCGACTTGTTCGACCAGGCTGAACTGCGGGCTGCTGGCCACGAAGGGGACCAGGCCCCGCTCCGTGGCGTAGACGTTGGCCTCGGCAATGCGGCCGTGCGTCCAGTTCGAGCCGCCGAAGGTACGGATTTTCCCGGCGCGGTAGTGGTCGTTCAGCGCTTCCACGATGGGGCCGACCGGCACGTCGGGGTCGTCGCGGTGCAGCAGGTAGAGATCGATCGTTTCCAGACCGAGCTGCCGCAGCGACTCGTCGAGGTCGGCGGCGATGGCCTCCGGCGTGACCCGTTTGGGCTCGGTGGGGGTGGGGTGGGCGCCCTTGCCGACGATGACGACCTGGTCTTGCAGCCCGCGCTCCCGTACCCAACGACCGACGGTCGCCTCGTTGCCACGGCCGTAGTGGCGCGCGGTGTCGAACGCGGTGCCTCCCAGTTCGACGACGGCATCGAGCAGGGCGAAGCTGCCTGGCAGATCGTCCGCGTCGACCATGATGGTGCCCTGGACGAGGCGCGAGATCGGCTTATCGATTCCTGGTACGTACCCGTATTCCACGGCGATCTTCACTCCCCTGGGTAGCGTAGCCCCCACTCGGCCCGGACCCTGTCCAGCGTCTCGATGACGGCGACCGTTTCATCCAGCGGCATCAGAGGGCTTTCCAGGGCGCCGTCGCGGAGGCAGCGCATCGCCTCCATCGCCTCGTGGGTGTAGCCGTTCCCCACATACGGAGCGTGGATCGTTTCTGCGTCCCGCTCCGCCACGGCGACCGTGAGTCGATCGGCTTTCCACCACGGAGCATGCAGCCGGATCGACCCGGCCGAGCCAAACAGCGTCGCCACCTGAGGCGTGGTGGTGGTGATCGACGCGGTCAACTGGGCGAACCGGTCTCCCTCGTAGCCGAAGAGGAGCGCCGTGTCTTCGTCGACGCCGCTACGACCGATGCGCGCCTGCGAGGCAATCCGCTCAGGAGGCCCGAGATAGAGCGAGGCAAGCGACGCCAGGTAGACGCCGACGTCGAGCAATGCCCCGCCGCCCATTTCCCGATCGAACAGGCGATGCCCCGGATCGAACGCCTTGCGGAAGCCGAAATCCGCGACCAGGAAGCGTGGCTCTCCGATCGCTCCGTCGTCGATGAACCGGCGAGATTCAATCAGCGCGGGCAGACACCGGGTCCACATCGCCTCCATCAGGAAAAGCTGTCGCTCGCGGGCCAGGGTAACCAGGTTTCGTGCCTGCGCGCTGTTGAGCGTGAACGGTTTCTCGATGAGGACCGGCTTGTCGTTTTCCAGACAGAGCCGGGCGTTGGCGTGGTGCAGCGTGTGCGGCGTGGCAACGTAGATGATGTCGATGTTCGGGTCTGTGGCCAGATCCTCGTACCTGCCGTAAGAGCGAGAGGCGCCGGACCTTGCGGCAAATGCCGCCGCGGCGTCTGGCGATCGCGAACCGACCGCGGCCAAGTCCGCATCGGGTAAAGAGCCGAGCGCGGCGGCGAAATCGCCAGCGATGCGCCCCGTCCCCAGAATCCCCCAGCGTGTGACGTCCAGTCTTCCCTCCCGTCGCGAGGTCGCGGTGAAGCGTGGCGGCGATTCAGACAAACCAGGGGCGATCCGCTGCCCAGACATTCAGCGCCGCCGTTTGCGGAGCCGCTTCGATCGCACCCGGGCAGACAGAGCGGACCTCGGCGATCGCCTGCGCGGCAGTGAGGCCACCGCGGATGAGGTAGACGGCGAGCACAGTGCCCGTGCGCCCCTGCCCGGCCAGACAGTGGACGGCCACCGGCGTACCCGCGCTCCGCGCGTCATCGAGGAAGGCGAGGGCGTCGAGCATCTGTGCCGTGGTCGGCGCGTGGAAGTCATCGACCGGCAAATGCAACCCCGCGATCCCGTACCGCTCCAGCGCTCCGCCGGTCAGGGCCGTCTCGGTCAGCGTCAGCAGAGCCCCGATGCCGTGTCCGCGGAGCGTTTGCAGATCGCCGTCGATGTTGCCGCCTCCCGCGCCGGGCCGGGAGCAGCCCGCCAGGACGTTGTCGATGACCCAGTAGAACCGATGCACTGGATTCTCCCATGAACCGCCAACAATCACCGCCGACCCCGACGATGTCGTAGCACAGTACTCTATACATCACCATCGGCAGGGGCGTTGCACGTCCCAAATTTGGCACCGCACCGCACCACGAAAGGGAGACACACATCGTGGCCAAGGAAAAGGGCAAGGTCCGCTTAATGAAGTCACAGAGCGAATCGGTGGCTGCACTCGACCGGACGTTTGAGACCTCGGTCGATATCTCTGCCAGCACCCGCGCCGAAATGATCGCGTTGCTCAATCAGGAACTGGCGGACACCAGCGACCTCTACAGCCAGACCAAGCAGGCGCACTGGAACGTCAAAGGTATCCACTTTTACCCGCTTCACCTCCTTTTCGACCAATTGGCTGAGAAGCGCATTGGCGAAGCCGACGAACTGGCCGAGCGCGCCACCGAGCTAGGCGGGTATGCGACCGGTACGATCCGCATGGCCGTGGCCAGTTCCCGCCTGCCCGAGATCCCGACCGACATCGACGCCGGCATCGACTACGTGCGGGCGCTGGTCGAGCGGTACGCGCAGCACGCCAACAACACCCGAGCCGGGATCGACCAGGCGGACAAGGCAGGCGATATGGACACTGCTGACCTGCTCACCGAGATTTCGCGGGAGCTCGACAAGGATCTCTGGTTCTTGCAGGCGCACTTGCAGGACTAGTGTTGAATCAGCGGAGCGGCTGGGGTGTGGTGAACTTCGGGAACTTCGGGAACTTGTGGGGAGCCGGGACCAATCGCGGCAGCATGGCCCAACCGGTCCCCTGACCATGCACTAGACGGGTAGACCGCGACGACCTCTCTCGGACTGCGCGTGCACCACTTCGCGGTCGAGTCGAGCGCCGGCGTAGGAGATCGCGGCGCGGATATCGTCGGCGGTCAAGATCGGATACGCTTCGATGATGCGATCGAACGTGTAGTCATGCGCCAGCAGATTCAGCACGAGCGAGACCGGGATGCGTGTGCCCGTGATGACTGGTTTGCCGACCAGGATATCGGGATCGACGGTAATCCGGTCCAGGTAACCGGGCTGCGCCTCGCCCAGGTTGCTCACGTCAGATCCTCCTCTGAGGTGAGTATAGGGGCTTGCCAATCGACGTGATCCATGGAGCGAAGAATGTCCGATGTCCTGTCTCCCGATATCGTGCTTGTCAGTGGCCGCGTCCACACGGTCGATGCCGTCAACCCGATGGCCACGGCCATCGCCATCCGCGACGGGCGGTTTGTCGCGATCGGCAGCGACGAAGAAATCAGGGCGTTGGCAGGGGCGCGAACGCAGATCGAGGATCTGCGTGGGGCCACGGTCGTTCCGGGGCTGATCGACGCGCACAACCATCTCCTGGCCACGGGACGGATGCTGCGCGAGGTGCGGCTCTACGATACGCGCTCGCTCCCGGAGATTGTGGAGCGGGTTGCGGCACGCGTTCGGGAGACACCGCGCGGTGAGTGGATCGTGGGGCGTGGTTGGGACGAGAGTCTGCTGGCCGAGGGCCGGCACCCCACCCGGCATGACCTCGACGCGGTTTCGCCCGACAACCCGGTGGTCATCCACCGCGTCTGGAACAAGCTCGTCTGCAACTCCGCCGCGCTGAGAGCCGCCGGGATCGATCGCGAGACGCCCGATCCGCCAGCAGACGTGCTCTACAGCGGTTCCTTCGAACGCGACGAGGGAGGCGAGCCGACGGGACTCTTCCGCGACCGCGCCAAGGAAATGGTCTCCCGGCACATTCCGGAGCCGACCGAAGAGGATTTGGTCGCCGCCATCGAGACCGCCTGCCGCGCCTACAACGCGGTGGGACTGGTCGGGGTTGCGGAACCGGGACTCTACCCGGAAGAGATACGAGCATATGACCGGGCGAAGCGCGAAGGAAAGCTGACCGTCCGCACCGACATGCTGATGGCGGCCTGGGGCTTCGGGGCGCCAGAGACCGAAGGGGGCTTGCAGGAACGGTTTGCCGGGATTGGGGTCGGCGGCGGGCTTGGTGATGATCTGCTGCGGCTCGAGGGCATCAAGCTGATGATCGACGGCGGCATGAGCGACCGCACGGCGCGCATGTTCGACGCCTACCTCAACGAACCGGAGAACCGGGGGACGTGGGTAGTCGAGCCGCGGCGGCTGGTGGAGCTCATCCGCTGGGTGCACGACCTGGGCTGGCCGATGGACATCCACACCTGCGGCGATGAAGCGCAGGAGACCGTCGTCCAGGCTTTCGCAAGTTCGCAACGCGAGAACCCCAAACCGTGGCTGCGCCACCGCGTACATCACGCGTACTTTCCCACGCCGACCGCGCTCGTGGTCATGGCGGAGGCGCAAATCCCGGCGGTCGTTTCCTCCCCGTTCCTGACCAACCTCGGAGAGGGGTTCGTCAACAGCGTCGGCGCGGAGCGCGCCAGCCGCGCCATGCCGATGCGCTCCTATCTCGACGCCGGGGTGCCGTTGGCCGGATCATCCGACTCATACATCACCGACTTCAACCCCTGGGTGGGCATGCATGCCGCGGTCAACCGCACCACGGCGACCGGGCGCGATCTGGGCAAGACGGCGGAGGGGATCACTCCGGAAGAAGCGTTGCGCTCGTACACGCTTGGTGGGGCATTCGTGACCGGGCGGGAAGATCGCCACGGATCGATCGCACCCGGCAAGCTCGCCGATCTGGTCGTCCTCGACCGGGATCCGCTGGCGATCGCGCCGGAAGCGCTGGACCAGGTGCAGGCGATTGCCACGATGCTCGGTGGGGAGTGGGTATACCGAGCGTAGCGGCAGTTGGGAACCCCCTGGTGTGGTGCATGACATCGGAGGCTGGGCATTCTCGCCCTGAGCGATTACCATTCGCGCCGCGGAGCAGATGGCTCCGCTTTGGACACGAAAAGACGCATGATGCGGTAACGCTGGATCAGGAGGCGACATATGGCGAGTGTTCTTGTCCATAGCTCACCCATCGCTGCCTCCGACAGCCGCGACCGCTAGGAAACACCCCCGGCATCGCGCCCGCTCGGCGCACAGACAGCGTTCGGACTCCCGGATTCGTGGGTCCGCGCCCGCGTGTGCGCCACACGGCTTCTGTTGGAGGCGGCTTGACCGGCAGCCTCAACACAGGAGCCAACGCGTTGACCGCGAACCTCATCGAACTCTTCGATCTCGGGTACAGCCCGTTCTTTTCGTCGCAGATCGAGCGTCTCGAACGCCCAGGACTCGTACCGGCGCGAATCGCCGCCGACGGACCGGGTATCTACGCCCTGCTCGGTAGTCGCGCGCCGCTTGGGGAGCTGTCCGGGCGGCTGCGGCACGAGTTGCATGGGACGGAGCGCCCAGTCGCCGGCGATTGGGTCGCCGTGGCCGACGATGGCGAGCGCGCCGTCATTCACCACGTACTGCGAAGGCGGACGGCGATGATCCGCCGCGCGGCCGACACGGAGGCGACGGGTCAGGCCATCGCCGCAAATGTCGACGTCTTCGGTCTCGTCAGCTCGGCCAATCGCGATCTCAACCCGCGCCGGATCGAGCGCTACCTCACGGCGGTCTGGGATAGTGGCGCCACGCCGGTAATCGTCCTCAACAAGGTGGACCTCGTGGAGGATGTGTGGCCATTGCTGGAGCGCATCGAGGCGGTGTCGCTTGGCGTCCCCGTGGTGCGGGTCAGCGCGCTGACCGGCGAAGGGATCGAGGCATTGCGGACCCACATTGGCCCGGGGGTCACCGTGGGGCTGGTGGGCTCCTCCGGCGTGGGGAAATCGTCGCTGATCAATCGGCTGGTTGGCCGGGACGTGCAGCATGTCAGCGACATCCGGGAAGACGATGCGCGGGGACGCCACACCACGACGCGGCGGGAGCTGGTTCCGCTCGCTGGGGGCGGCGTGCTGATCGACACGCCCGGCATGCGCGAGTTGGGGTTGATCGAGGACGAGGGAGGCGTCGACACCGCATTCGCCGACATCGCGGACCTCGCCCAGGCATGTCGCTTCAACGACTGCGGGCATGAAACGGAGCCCGGGTGCGCGGTGCAGGCGGCGCTGTCTTCCGGGACGCTCAGCGCCGAGCGGTTGCAGAGCTACCGCAAGTTACAGAGGGAGGTCGCCGCGGCCGAGCGCAAACGTGATCCCATGCTTGCGGCAAACGAACGTCGACGCTGGAAGACGATCCACAAGGAGATGCGCGCATTGGAGAAAGCAAGAGGGGGTGGATGGCGTTAGAAAGAGGCGGCTCCACGGCAGAGTTTTCCGGTCATGGCATGGCCTGTGCTTTTCGCTCATTGATTAACCCGCCCGTGCTGCTCGCACCGGCGGGGTGATACGCGAGGCGGCGATGGCGTCGCCCGAGGACAACGTTCACGCGAACGTCGCGGTCAGGAGCGGGAGCATGTTTTTCCACGTCAAGGAATTGCAATACGAGGCCAAGCCGGAGCGGCCCGACCCGATTTACGCCAAGAAGCTGCAGGAGATCCTGGGCGGCGAGTTCGGCGAGATGACGGTGATGATGTCCTACCTCTTTCAGGGGTGGAACTGCCGCGGGCCTGAGAAGTACCGCGACATGCTGCTCGACATCGGCACCGAGGAGATCGCCCACGTCGAAATGCTGTCGGTGATGATCTCCCGGCTCCTGGAAGGCGCACCGCTGAAGGCGCAGGAAGACGCAGTGGCCGGCAACGCGGCGGTGGGGGCGGCGATGGGCGGCACGGACATGCGCGATGCGATCGTGGCTGGCATGAACCCGCAGCACGCAATCGTCAGCGGGCTGGGGGCCACACCGAAGGACAGCGTGGGGTTCCCCTGGAACGGCAATTACATCGCCGCCAGTGGCAATCTGCTCGCCGACTTCCGCTGGAATCTGATGGCCGAGTCGCAGGGCAATTTGCAAGTCGGCCGGCTCTACGAGATGACCGTAGATCGCGGCGTGCGCGACATGCTTTCGTTCATGCTCGCGCGTGACTACATGCACCAGAACCAGTGGGAGGCGGCGATCGAACAGTTGCGCGAAGATGGGCTGGAGGACTTCCTGGTTCCGGGCACCATGCCGCTCGACCGGGTGATGATGGACCAGGCGCACACCTTCTGGAACTGTTCCGCCGGCACGGAGAGCAAGCAGGGTCGTTGGGCCAAGGGGCCGACGTACGATGGTCAGGGCGAGTTCAGCTACATCGCCGACCCGGCGCCGCTCACCGCCGACAACGGCATCGGCCCGCAGCCCAACCCGCTGCTGCACGGCACCGCGAAGCAGCCGCAGCCGCCGATTTCGTCCGGACCCAATCCGCGGGCCAACGAACGCGGCGGCCGGAAGACGGGTGCCGACGACATCGTGATTTCGGCCCGCGGCGACCGTGCTCAAGGCGATCAAGCGGGGACATAGGACGGCTTTCGGCTTCCGGCAGACGGCCTTCCTGCAATCAGTTTTCGGCGACCAAGCCCGACCAAGAATCGGGTCTGGTTGATTGCTATTTGGCCAAGCGGAGCAGCCAGGTCCGACGATTCGCTGCGAATCACCTTTCCCATCGCCGCGCGTGCGGTAGCATGCGCGCGACGGATCCCCGCGCGCTGCCACACGGCGGTCACCTGGTGCCGAGCCAGGTCAGGCCGCGCGAACGCGCGCCCGATTGACGGATCTCGAATGAGCGAAGGGGCGCGGCGTGGCGAGCGAAAAGTCGTCGCCTTCGAGCGACATGTCCTTGGCGTTGGCGGAGCGATGGTATGTCGGTAGGCGCCATCGGCGGGTTACCCGGCGCACGCTGCTCGCTGGCGGCATGGGTGTTGGCGGCTCGCTTCTTGCCGCAAGCGTCTTGCGGCGACCGGCCGGAGCGCTCCAGGCCACACCGACGGCCCATGGGGCACACGACCAGACGCCGCCGCTCGAGGCCACGCCGTCCTGGCTGCTCTGGGAGCCAGCGGATCTTATCGAGCCGGAGGTGCGCGCGTCAGCCGGCGGCGTGCTCGACACTGATCTCCGCGTCGGATACGCCTGGCACGACAGTGGCGGCTACCGGCTCAACATGCGCTCGTACGAGGGCGGGATACCCGGGCCGACCCTGCGGGTTCAGCCCGGCGACTCGCTGCGGATCCGGCTCCACAACGAGCTTCCGCCGAACAGCGACCCGCTCCCGCTGGCTGTCGACCTGCCGCACCACCTCAATACCACCAATGTCCACACTCACGGCCTGCATGTCAGCCCCGCCGGCATCTCCGACAATGTCTTTCGCACCATGGAACCCGGAGAGAGACATGACATCGAGATCGCCATTCCGGCTGACCACACGCGGGGCACGTACTGGTATCACCCGCACCACCACGGCAGCGCCGATGTGCAAATCACGAGCGGCATGGCCGGCGCGTTGATCGTCGAGGGCGACTTCGCGGACGTGCCGGAGATCGCGGCGGCGCGGGAGCGCGTGCTGATCGTGAGCGAGGTGCTATTCGATTACCTGGGCGCCATCGAGTCGTACGACACCGTGTGGCCGGAGGCCGTGCCGCGCTTTCTGGCGATCAACGGCCAGCGGGAACCCATCATCCGCTTGCAGCCGGGTGAGGTCCAGCGCTGGCGCATAATACAGGCGGCGCACGAGAGTAATTTTCGGATCGCGCTCGATGGTTACGAATTGCATGCCATCGCCTACGACGGCATCCAGAGTGAACACCTCGATTCTTCAGATAACATCGTCGTCGCCCCAGGTCAACGCGTCGACGTGCTGGTTCGGGCAGGTGAGCCCGGCGAGTACCTGTTGCAGGCCATCGCCAACGACCAGGGGTATCCGTCGCCGGTTGGGCCGCTAGGGCGCGTTGTGGTCGAAGGCGAGCCGCTGCCAATGGATCTGCCGTCGGTATTGCCCGTGCCGCCTCTGGAGTCAATCGGCGACGGTGAGATCACCGGGGCTCGGGAATTGATCCTCTCGGCGTTGCAACCGGAGTTCCCCCCGGCGGCTAACTTTCAGGAGTTCAAGTTCCTCATCGACGGTCTCCTGTTCGATCCCAACCGGGTCGACCAGCGCATCGAGCTTGGCGCGGCGGAGGAGTGGACCGTCGTCAACGACCACGAGGACGACCACGTCTTCCACATCCACACCAACCCGTTCCAGATGACGCACGTCAACGGCGAGCCGTTGGCGCATTCGGTCTGGCGGGATACGGTCATCGTCCCCCGTGAGGAGAGCATCACCTTTCGCTCGCGGTTCCTCGATTTCCCCGGCAAGACGGTGCTGCACTGCCACATGTTGAACCACGAAGAGTTGGGGATGATGCAGGTGGTGGAGTTCGTGGACGGCGGATGAGGTGGCGTAAACCGCCTCGCTCACTAACCTCCGTACAAATCTCCGTACCGTTTGCGGATGCATGGCCCCGACGGATGTCTCACGCTTGGCTCGTGCCGGGATGAACCGGCGCACGCCGACGGCAGGGGACGGTCATGCTCCGCTACGATAACCACCCATCACGGCAACGGGACGTCATTGCCCAACGTCAAGCGGTTCTCGACACTATTGTCGACTACCGATTCTTTGCCCCCGCCAAAATAGCTGCCGATGAATTGCGTGATCGGGAGTTGGCGCGCGCCGCGTTGGCCTGTGCATCGAGTCATGCCGCCGTGGCGCCTCGGCGGTGGGTGGCGATGCTGCGACGCCGGCTAGGCGCCGCGCTGGTTGACGTTGGCGGCCGGCTACAAGGCAATCACCGCCGCCGATTTCGAACCTCAGCCAGAAACGTAGCGGTCGACGCCTGGAGCCAGTCCTGAACGCGCACGGAAAGCGATTGACATGCCTTCCCAGCAGCACTCCTCCTTCGAGATATGGCAGGGCGACGTGATGCGCACGCTCGTGGACGCCGGTCCGCTGGCGACGTCGTACTTCGCCGCGACTGAGCGTCATCAAGAGTCGCTTCGCATGGCGAGCGGCCCCAGGACGAGCGCCCCCTCAACACGACATGGCCCTGGCACCCACCTGGCGTCGTTCCGGCAGCACGGCATGCGTGCCTTTGCCGCCGCCCGCTTCGCCCTTCAAGCCTTTCGCCTGAAAGCCGCGATGCGTCGTTCCGTTTCAGGGTCCGCTTCCATTCAGTGATACGGATTGCGGAGAGATCGCCTGGCACGGGATTTTGGGTGAAGGCTGGCGTCGTGCCGCGCCGGGAAGTGTACCAAGTGTGCCAACGCTAGCGGGGCAGGGCAGTTGGCAACCTTCCGCCGCGGAGAGAGACGCGGGCGCCGCCCTGGCAGCGTCCATGCAGCTTCCGCATCACGTGATTGCGGGCGTCCATTAGTCAACTTCAACCACGCCCATCATGCCCCGATCTTCCTGGTCGAGGAAAGCGGGCGGCGACCGGTTCCCCGTTGACCGAGATGATCTGAAACGTATGTCGCAACTTCCCGCACATCGCCGCCGCGCCGCTTGAGTCGGCGGGGCAGGGGCATGGCGGACCATGCCCCCGCTCTGTGTACCGCCGGAGGGTTCGAAACGTCGCGGGCCGGACATGTCAGAGGCGCCCCGCGAACGTCGGTACGCAGTCCTCGCAGCGTTGGCGCACGTCCGCGCAGCACTTATCGCACGACGAGTCGTAGAAGCTGCCCTCTGGGCAGCACCGACCGTTCGCGGCGCAGGCACCCCCCCACTCCACGGTAGGGCAGGCGTAGCCGCTACTGTCGGGACCGCTCCGACAGCAGGTTTCATTGGGGCCGGTGCAGATGCGGCTTGACGCGTCCACGGCACCGCACGAGTCCATCTCGCAGCACGTGCCGTTCACGCAGCCGAACTCGCTGCAACACTCGCTGCCGCAGCAAATCTGGCCGAAGGGGCAGCACTTTCCGGCGCAAATCTCCCGGTTGCCGCTGCAGCACCGACCTTCGGTGCAACGACCTTTGGTGCAGCAGACACCCTCGTCGGAGTCGCAGCAGTCCTGGAGCGCGTTGCAACTGGTGGCTCCGCAGCAGGCTTCGTGCTGCGAAGGTCTGCAGAATGGTCCCTCACCTCCCGGCTTTCCTGGGCACGGCGGCCGTCCATCCGGGCACTCGTCAGTCGTCCGGCATTCGCCATTGGCGCAGATCTCCCCCGGTCCGCAAGGCGAGTTGCAATCGCCGCAGTGATTGCGGTTGGAGTCCGTGTCAACGCAGAAGTCGTTGCAGGCCTTGATGCCATCGATCTCCCGGCAACAGCCGTCGATGGTGCAGACGTCCAGCCCTGGCGCGTGGCAGCACCCTTTCGGGTCTTCAGGGCAGGGCGGGTCGCCCGGGCAGCACTGGTCTTTGCCGACACACAGGTCGCGGCACTCCCGCATGCCGCTCGGACACTTGCAGCGGCACGAGCCGATGTCGAACTCCATGCCGCCGGTGCAGGGGGTGCGCGCGCACTCGCAATTGCAGCTGCGCTTGTTGCGTTTGTGGCCGCGTGGGCACGGTTTCTTCGGACAGGCCTTTTTCTTTGTTTTCTTCCCCTTGGCGGAGGTCTCCGCCGCCGGCTTGCCGGCCAGGACGCCAAGGACGGCGCCCGCCAGTGCTCGCAGGGCGATCGCGGCGCGAGCCGTGCTCACCCAAGGCGCGCCGGATGTCGTCGAAATGATTGCCGTCCATCTCGTCCTCCCGTCACTCGGTGGCGTGGTCGCGCCGCTTAGCAGCAATGCGGCTGCCCGGAGAGCCGGCAGCACTGGGTGGAGCCGTCGGGGCAGCACCAGTGGTCGACGCCGTCGTCGCAGGGGTTCCGCCAGGGCGGCTGGTTGAGGGAGCAGATCTCGCGGCACTCCCCTTCGCGGCAGACTTCGCTGAGGGGGTTGCAGGTGTTGCCGCAGGCGCCGCAGTTCTCTTCGTCCGACATCAGGTTCGTGCAGGAGCCGGAGCAGCAGTCGAAGCCGGGGGCGATGCAATCGAAGCCGCATCGGCCGCAGTGGCGCTTGTCGGTCTGCGTGTCGACGCACTCGCCGTTACAGCCTTTCAGGCCGCCGTTGCAGCACTGCCCAGCGGCGCATTGCCCGATGGGGCAGCAGAGACTCCGCGTCTCGTCGCAGCAGCGTTGCGTCGCATCGCAGCTGGCGGCGCCGCAGCAGGTGTGGCCAGGCGGAGGGCAGAATGGCCCTTCCGGTCCCCAGC
This sequence comes from uncultured Chloroflexia bacterium, assembly GCA_963762985.1. Lineage (GTDB taxonomy): Bacteria > Chloroflexota > Chloroflexia > Thermomicrobiales > UBA6265 > JACCXM01. The sequence continues at coordinate 150,751 of CAVXMK010000008.1, read as the reverse complement.
AGGGAGCTTGCCCGCCCTCGCAGCAGAGCCCCTGCGCGCTCAGTCGGCCGCCGGGGCACGGAATTCTCAATTCGCATGTGCCCTGGACGCATTCCTCAACGCCGCTCACGCAGCACTCCCGGTAGGTCCCGTCGCCGTTGTCGCCGCACGGTTCGTTGCGCGCGGTGTTGCAGCAGGAGTTGGGACCGGACGACACCGGCTTGATGCAGACTTCGCCGATCTCGCAGCACCGATCGTTGAGGCATTTCTCACAGCATCGCCCGTTCTCGGGCCGGCACAACTGATGGTCCTGGCAGAATTCGTTGTTGGGGATTTCGCAGGCGCCGTCGTCGCACACCAGGCAATCCGAGCACCGCACCCGGTTCCGGGAGCGGTCGACCTCGCACAGCCCGTCCCACGCAAGCCTGGCAGCCGTTGCAGTCCTCGGTCGACTCGCAGCAGAGGAGCGGGTCGACGCAGCGGCCCCCGCAGCAACGCTCATTGAGGCGGCAGGTGACGCGCCCACACCGCTCGCCCTGCGGCTTCTTCTTCCCCTTCTTTCCCTTGCCCTTTCCCTTCTTCTTGCTCTTGGCGTCGGCCTCGCCCAATCCGAAGCGACCAGCGAGGCCGCTGATGGCGGTGCCGGCGGCCAGACCAAGCGCGCTCCGCCGCGTGCGGGTGGCGCTAAATGACTTGGTCAAGTGGTCGAAAGAGCGTTCGTCCATGATGGCCTCCTGGGAATCGTCCTGTTCGAGGCCGGTGTTGTCGGGGGGCTCGTCGCCGTTGGAACCCACCGCTATCCGCGACCCGAAACCGGCGTCCGGCAACTGCTGCAGCCGGTGGTTCCGTGCGTGCAGCAGGCGTCGCAGTCGCCCTTCCACGCCGTCCCCGCCGGACAGCAGCCTCCGGGGGCGCACTGCTCCGGGCTGGGGCAGCAGGTGGTTTCGAGGAAGGGCTCGATGCTCGACACGCAGCAATACTCGCCGGCCGAGAGGTCGCAGCACGGGTCGTCGGAGCAGTCCTCGACCGAGCCGGCGCAGCAGGCCATGCCGGTGACCGGTGGGCACCAGCCGTCCTTGGTGCAGACCCCGCCGCCCCCCACGACCTCGCAAACGCCGTTGCAGCATTCTTCGCCGACGACGCAGCAGTCAGCGCCGCACTCCGTTTCGATGACCGGGCAGCAGGCGTCCTTCGGGACGCAGACCCCGTTGGGGCAATCCCGCTCGGTGAGCGGGCAGCAGTCCTGCTCGCGGATGCAACCGCCGCCGCACGTCTTCTCGCGGGGGCAGCAGCGGTCTTGGCCGACGCAGACCTGGCCGCACCTGTTCATCCCTTCGGGACACTCGCACTCGCACGTGCTCTGGTTGCGGATCATGACGTCCGGGCACTTGGACACGCAGCGTCCGCCGCAGCGCTCGGCGCACGGATTGCGGCGCTTGCTTTTCTTCTTGCGCCGTTTTGCCTTTCCGGCGCCAGCGGCAGGGGCGAGGGCGGCAACGAGGCTGCCGGTTAGGACGCGCAGCGCGAATCGCCGCGAGCCGCGGGTCGAAACCGCTCGAATCATGTCGTCGAAGGTGTGGCCATCCATCGCATCCTCCGCGGAAATGGCCGCCGCGGCGTGGTGCCTCCGCGGCGGCCGGTCAGAGCACGTCGATAGCTCGTGCTACGGGTTCACTCGTGGGTTGGCGGCGAGGAGCGCTGTGCCGGGGAGCGAGCTGGTCACGCCGATCTGCGGACCGTCCTCGTGTCGAGATTGCGGCGGCACGTTCTGGTTGAAGCGGAAGAGGTTGCCCGGGTCGTAGCGGCGCTTGATGGCCGCCAACCGGGCGTAGGTCGCCGGCGGGTAGGCATCATGGACGCGGGCCGGTCCCTCGGTCTCCAGGAAATTGACGTAAACGCCGTTCCCCTCGTGGCGGGTTTGCTGCCAGAGCGCCGCGGTCCACGCCTCGTGCGGGGCGGGATTATCGGTGGGGTCGAGCCAGACCGCGATGACCGCCACGAAATAACGGCGCTGGCGGTGGGCGAAGGCGGTGGCGTCCTCGGGCACGCGGGCCATCGCCCCGCCCAGCCCCCGGAACTGGATCAGGCTGTAGGGCGAGGAGGCGTGCGCCATGGCGGACAGCGACGCGTCGAGCGTCGCGTCGCTCAGCTCGTCGGCAAACATCATCCGGAGCGACGCCCCGTGCGGCTCGGCAAAGTGCGCGGTGAACGTGTACATCTCCGGGTAGGGTCTCGGCGTTACCGCGTCGAAGACCGGCGTCACCAGCGCCCGCAGCGGCGCCACGGCCCGCTCGCCCGCGGCCAGGTCGCCCGTCCAGGAAACCAGAATCGAAAGGACCGGCTTGCCGACCCACTCCGCGGGAACGTGCGGCGCCGGCGGGGCCTGGATCAGGTTGGCGATCGTCGTCAAGTCGTCGGGCGCCGCGACCGAGTAGTCGAGATAGCCGCGCAGCGTCTCACGGGTGGCGGGCAGCATCAGCTCGCCCCCCAGGATCTGGCCGACCGGCGCCAAACGGAAGGTGAACCGGGTCACAATGCCCGCGTTGCCGCCGCCGCCGCGGATGGCCCAGAAGAGGTCGGGATGCTCGTCGGGGCTGGCGGTGACGATCTCCCCGGCGGCCGTGACGACCTGGACCTCGAGCAGGTTGTCGATGGCTAGGCCGTACTTGCGGACCATGAAGCCGATCCCGCCGCCGGTGGTCAGCCCGCCCATCCCGACCGAATGGGTGTCGCCGGTCGAGAGGGCGAAGCCGTTGGCGTGCGCCGGGCCGGCGAGGTCGCCGGAGGTGGCGCCCGGCTCGACCCGGGCGATCCCCTTGGCGGCGTCGATCCTGACCCGGTCCATGCCGGAAAGGTCGACGACGAGCGCGTCGTCGATGACGCTCAGTTTGGCGAGGCTATGGCCACCGCTACGCACCGCTAGCGGGAGGTCGTGGAGGCGGGCGAAATCGACGGCTTCCGCCACGTCGTCGGCGTCCTCGGCGCGGACGATGGCCCGCGGCTGGCGATCGACGGTGAAGTTCACAACGCGCCGCGCCGCGTCGTAGTCGGGGTCGTCGGGGGTGATCAGCCGGCCGAGCAGCCGGGAGCGCAGGCCCTGCAACGGATCGAGGGGCAGCGCGAAGGCGCGATCGGGGGCCGAGAGGGTGGCAGCGGTCATGGCAAGCTCCTTTCGCCGTTTCGGCGGTCGTCGCCGGGGCGTCCCGGCCGCCTGTCGCTACCCTATGGCTGCGAGGGGCCAAACACGACGATGGCGACCTCCCGATCGGCTGACGGTTTGGGAGGGCCTGGCGTTGGGAGATTCGGATGGTCACGCCGGGATCAAGACCGAGTGATGCCCCGCCACGGCACCTCACGGTATGGGTACGCCGTGCCCGGCGCCGCAACGCACCGCCGTTCGGTGAGGCAACGCCGTCGCAGGAACCTCGGGTTGGGATACCCGAGGAACTCTATTGACCCTGGATCAGGGAATCAGTTCGTACCCGAGTCCCGGGCGGGTGCGGATTAGCTCGCTGGAGTCGATGCGGCGCAGTTTGCCGCGCAGATTGCTGACGACCCGATCGAGGGCGTCGCTCTCCCAGCCGGGGACGTAGTCCGGGCCCCAGATCGCCTCCGCGCACTGCTCGCGCGTGCGCAACTGACCGGCGTGCTGGTGCAGAAAACGCAACAGCCGAAATTCGTTGGGGGTCAGCTCGACGGGATGCCCGCCGAGCGAGAATCGCAGGGAACGCTCGTCGAAGCGGAGCCGGCCGGTGGCGACCACCGTTGGGTCGGGATCGGCGTAGGCAAGCAGCGGGGCGGGACTGCCCAGACCGATCCGGTCCCGGTCGGCGAGCAGGTGCGGGGCCGTCAGACGTTCCCCGTTGACGAAGGTGCCGTTGGCGCTGCCGGCGTCTTCCAGGCGGAAGCGCGGGCCGTCGCGGACGATCCGGGCGTGAAGGCGGGAGACGGTCTCCCGCGGGATGACGACTTCGCAGAGGGCGGAGCGCCCGAGGGAGCAGACGTCGGACTCGAGGGCGAACTCGTCTGGTCGAATGTCCGTTTCCAGGGCCAGCAGCCGCGGCACGGGACCATGGTGAACGCCAGGCGCCATCACCCGTCCTTCCCGAGCGCCAAGGTGACCGCCTGCTCCGGGGACAGCGCCCGCCCAGCCGCCCAGGCGGCGGCGAACACCTCCTTGGATAGGGCTGCTTCGACTGTGGCGAGCGCTTGCTCGCAGTGCCTTCGATGGGCCGGCCTCAGCACGGCGCCATCGGCGCGTCCGAGAGCATCTGCAGCGCCAAGCAGCAAAGCCGCCTCCTCGGGCTGCCCCCGGGCCGGGCTCAGCATCGCCAGCCCCGTGAGGCAGAGGGCCATCCCATGACGGTTTCCCGCTTCGTGGTACAAACGAAGTGCCTCCTGCAAGGGCGCCTGCGCCTGTTGCCCCTCGCCCCGCGCCAGCATCGTCAAGCCGAGATTGGAAAGCGAGAGGGCGACGCCCTGGCGATCGCCGAGACCCCGCCGCAGCGCCAGGCTCTCTTCGTGGAGGGCGAGAGCCCGATCGGTGTCGTCCCGGCACTGCGCGACCTCCCCGGCGACATCGAGCGTCCTGGCACGGGACACCTCGTCGCCGAGCTGGAGCCACCGAGTCAGGGCGTCGACCAGCAACGCATCCGCTCGCTCGTGATCGTCGAGCAGACTAGCGGTGAGCCCGATGTTGTGCAGCGCGCACGCGATCTCCCAACGTGCGCCGATCTCCTGGGACACGGCCAGGCTCTCCTCGTACAACGCGATGGCGCCCGCGTAGTCGCCCCGGTCGCCGACGGTATTGGCCAGGTCGTTCAGCGTCCGCGCGATCCCCAACTGGTCGTCGGCCGCGCGGAACAGGGTGAGTGCCTCGCCCTGGTAGGCGGCGGCTTGCATGAGATCCCCTTGGACCCGCGCCAGATTCGCGACCCCGGCCAGCGCCTTCGCGCGCGCGACTGGCAGCGTGCCCTGGTCGGCGGCCAGCGCCGCCTCCAGCCAGGCCTGTCCCTCTCGGTGGTGGAACCCCAGATCCCAGAATCGCCACAGCGCCCCGGCCAACTGAAGCCACAGCTCATTCTCCCCCAGGTCGCGCGCCGAACCCAGTGCCGCGCGGAGATTTTCGTGTTCCTCCACCAGCCGCGCCATCCACCGGCCCTGCTCCGGTCCGAGCAGCCCCGGCAACGATGCTTCCGCCAGCGTGAGGTAGTAGTCGGCGTGAGCGCGCCGCAGCGAGTCCGCCTCGCCGCTCGCCTCCAACCGCTCCCGCGCGTACTCGTTGATCGTCTCCAGGAATACCAGGCGTGGCTCGCCCCCGGCTCCCTCTTCCTGGCGCAGCAAGCTTTTCCCGACCAGCGATTCGACCCCGTCCAAAACGCCTTCTGCCAGGGCGCCGTCCGCGTTGCAGACCGTCTCGATGCCCTCCAGCGTCCGTCCGCCGACAAAGACGGCCAGCCGGGCAAAGAGCTGCTGCTCTTCCGGGGTGAGCAGGTCGTGGCTCCAATCGATGGTGCGGCGCAGGGTCTGCTGCCGCGCCGGGAGGTCGCGCGGACCACTTGCCACGACGTGCAGGCGGCGTTCCAGCCGGGCCAACATAGCTCCCGGCGGCAAGAGCCGGGTGCGAGCGGCGGCCAGCTCGATGGCCAGAGGCAGGCCGTCCAACCGCGCGCAAATCTCCGCGACCACCGGTTCGAACTCGCCGCTGGCGGCAAACTCCGGCTGGACTGCACGGGCGCGTTCGACGAACAGCGAAACAGCATCCGGCAGGGGGAGAGGCAGCACTGGGTACTCGCGCTCTCCCCGGACCCGCAGGGGCTCGCGGCTGGTCGCCAGGACGCGGAGGTCCGGGCAGGCGGTCAACGCACTCACCACCAGCGGCGCCGCGGCCAGCACCTGCTCGAAGTTGTCCAGCACCACCAGCGCCTCCTGCGCTCGGAGGTGTTCTTGCAGGGCCTCGATGACCGTCTTGGAACCGCGTTCTCGGATCCCGAGCGCGTCGGCAATGCTGGAGGCTACCAGGTCCGGGTCGCTGATGGGGACCAGGTCGACAAACCAGACGCCGTCCCGGTACCGGTCCGCGATCCCCTCCGCCACCGCCAGGGCCAGGCGTGTCTTGCCGGTGCCTCCCGGGCCGGTCAGCGTCACCAGGCGTGCCCCTTCGTTGCCGAGGAGTTCTTGGACCGCGGTGACCTCCCGCTGCCGTCCGATGAGCGGCGACAGCCACGTGGGAAGGTTGCTGGCTGAGGAGCCGGGGCGGCTGGTTGTGGCCGCGGGAGCCGGAACGTGGACAGTGGCCCGCTCGCCGGAGGCGCGTTGCAACAGCTCCCGCATCGCCTCGGCACTCGGCGGTCGGTGGGCGGGGTCGAGGGCCAACGCCTGCTCCAGCGTCAGCGAGATGCCCGGTGGCGCCTCCGGGTTCAGCTCGTGCACGGGTCGCATCGGGTCGAGTTGCCCGGCTTCTGCCGCCGCGAGCCGTTGCAAGGCGTCCGGGAACGGCTTGGCGGTGAGCAGGTCGTGGAGGGTGGCGGCCAGGGCGTAGAGATCGCCGCGGCAGGTGGTTTCCGCGCCGCGGATCTGCTCCGGGGGAGCGTAGGTCAGCGTGTAGCCGGCCAAGCTCGCCTCGCCATCTGTCCGCCGTCCGGCTAGCCCGAAGTCGAGCAGCGCGATGCGGCCCTGCGCTGTCGGTTTCAGGTTGGCTGGCTTGATGTCGCGGTGGAGCACGGGCGGGTCGTGGCCGTGCAGATAGGCCAGCGCGTCCAGCACCTGGTCCGCCCAGGCGAGCACCAAGTCGACCGGGAAAGGCCGTCCTTCGCGCCGCTGGCGCGTGGCCAGGTCATCGCCCGCCACGTACTCCATGACCAGGTACTGATTGCCGTCCTCGACGAAGGAGTCGGTCACCTTGGGTAGCACCGGGTGACGTAGCGAGGCCAACAGGCGCGCCTCCTGCTCGAACGCCTCGGCAAGAATCCCTTCCGCGCCCATCCGGTGCTTGATCGCCACCGCGGCGTCGAGGCGCAGATCAGTCGCGCGATAGACGGCGCTCATGCTGCCCAGCCCCGCTGGTCCTTCGATCCGATAGCGTTCTTGCAGAACCGTCCCTATCGCTAGCGCCACCGTCCCCAATCCTTTACCGAGAAGCCCTGAGGTGTGTTGAGCATCCACGTCGATCCCCAAAACATGGTACCGGCTGGAGGTGAAGCAGGAACACCGCGGTGAACGATCGCGCGAGGGCATCGCCCAGTTGTCGATTTCGGGTTTGACCAAACGACTAGCTGGTGTCACCGCCGATGCGGTGAGGCATCGGGTAAGCCGCCGTGCGCCGATGCCGCCCGACGTGACGCGCTGTCCCGCGGGCGATACGGCCGTTGCAAACAGGAAATGGTGAGAACGTGTCCCAAGATCCCAAGCGGAGCGGCCGCCGGGCGCCCGTCCGCACCAATCGGCGCCGGTTCCTGGCGAGCTTTGCCGCCGGTCTTATTTCGCCGGCCGTTGATCCGAAGGCAACTATTGCGACGATGACGCAAGACCGAGGAGGTACGATCATGGCGCGACAGACCGAAGGCTCCGAAACCACGAGGACCCTGCCGGTGCCGGGGGCAAGTCTCTACTACGAGGTCTCCGGTTCTGGCCCGACCCTGCTGCTGATCCCGGGCGGCCCGGTGGACGCTGACGGCTGGGCGCCCATCCTTGGATTCCTCGAGGAGCGCTACTCGGTTGTGCGCTACGACCCGCGCGGAATCTCACGCAGCCGGCTCGAGGACCCCGAAACGGTTTCGGTCGAGACCCACGCTGACGACGCGGCACGGCTGCTGCAAGCAATCGGTGGCGAGCCCGCGTTTGTGCTGGGGCACAGCGGCGGTGGCGTGATCGGTTTGGCCCTGGTCGAGCGCTATCCCGAGCTGGTTGAGACATATGTGGCGCATGAGCCGCCACTCGTCGAACTCCTCCCCGAGGACGATCCGCGCCGAACGGCGGGCAAAGCGATCTACGAGACGTACCAACAGCACGGCGCTGAGGCGGCGATGGCGCAGTTCATGGGGGCCGCGGGGCTGGATGGCGAGGAGCAAGGACCGCCGGCAGACATGAGCCCCGAGGCGCTGGAAGTAGTCTCGGAGGCAATGGCGCGCACCGAACAGAATCTTGACTTTTTCCTTGCCCACTACCTGTTGCCCATCACCTCGTACGAGCCCGACTTCGCCGCTCTGCAGGAGGCGTCAACCCGGGTCGAGGTGGGAGTTGGCGAGGCGTCAGTCGGGCAAGAAACCTACGACACCGCGCTCGCGCTGGCCGAGCGCCTGGGGACAGACGCGGTGATGTTTCCCGGCGACCACGTGGGTATGGCGACCCATCCCGAGGCGTTCGCCGAGAAGCTTCGCGGTGTGTTCCAGCCCCGATAGCGGGTGACATCAGCGGGAGGCGTTAGTGCCCTCGTCCATGGAGCTCCGGCTCAACGACGGTGGTGTGTTGCAAGTGCAGCACACCGCCGAGGAGGGTGGGGCCAGAGCGTTTACGGTGCTGTGGCATCACGGTTCGCCGCAGACTGGGGCTCTGCTGGCGCCGTTGCTGGTCGCCGCCGCCGAGCGAGGCATCCGGCTGGTTTCTTACGGTCGTCCGAGCTACGGCGGGTCGTCGCCGCGGCCAGGCAGGGACGTGGCCTCAGCGGCGTCCGACGTGGCGCAGATCGCCGACGCGCTGGGACTCGATCGCTTCGCGGTGATGGGCGCGTCAGGCGGCGGTCCGCACGCACTGGCGTGTGCCGCGCTGTTGCCCGACCGGGTGACCGGCGCGGCCTCCATCGCCGGTCTGGCCCCATACGAAGCCGCCGGGATCGACTGGTTCGGCGGAATGGCCGACGACGCAGCGTTGCGCGCCGCCGCGCGCGGCCGGGAAGCCCGCGAACGCTACGAGGAAACGGCGGCGTTCGACCCTGCGATCTTCACCGAGCGTGACTATGCCGCACTGGATGGCGCATGGGCCTCACTCGGTGCCGATGTGGGACTGGCCTCGGCGGCGGGACCCGACGGGATCATCGATGACGACGTCGCGTACGCCACTCCCTGGGGCTTCGACGTGGAGACGATCCTGACTCCCATCCTGCTCGTGCATGGCGGTCAGGATCGGGTGGTCCCGCCCGCGCACTCCGACTGGCTGCTACGCCAGTGCCGGGACGCCGAGCTGTGGGTTCGTCCCCACGACGGGCACATCTCGGTCCTGAACGCCTGCCCAGTAGCGATGGACTGGCTTCGCGCCCATGACTGAGGGCAGAGGCCGGGCTGAGAAAACGGAAGGAGCGATGACATGACACGACGGACGCCGGTCTCCGAGCAGCCGCTGGTCGGAGACGCGACGGCAACACCCTGGGCAGAAGCCAGAGAGCGCCTCGAGAACCCGGAGCAGGACCGGACGTACTGGTTGGCGACGGTACGGCCCGATGGCCGGCCTCATGTCGTGCCGCTCCTCGGCCGCTGGCTGGATGAGGCTTTCTACTTCCTCACCGGCGAGACGACGCGGCGGAAAAAGAACCTCGCCGGCAGTTCCCAGTGCGTGATGACCGTCAGCAGCCAAATGCTCCCGGCGCTTGACCTGGTCGTCGAAGGCAATTGCCGGAAGGTGAGCGACGATGCCACGCTGCAGCGGGTGGCCAAGGCGTATCAAAAAACGATGGATTGGCCCCTCACGTTGCGTGACGGTGCCGTTTTCGGCCCGAGCGCGCCGACCGCTGGGCCACCGCCGTACGCCGTCTTTGCCCTCACGCCGACGACAGTTCTTGGTCTTCCCGGTATCGCCGGAACGGAAGAAGGGGTCGGGAAAGCGGGCTCATTCACGCCAACCCGTTGGCGATTCCAGGAAACCGACCGCTAATCCGCCTGACTACCCAGTCGGTCTTTGGCGCCAGGCGCACCTCATTGCCGCGTCGTTTCGCTGGAATCCAGCGTCATCACGACATGGCCTTTCTTGTGACCTGTTTCGACGTGCCGGTGCGCTGCGGCGATTCGGTCCATTGGGTAGCAGGCATCGATGACCGGTCGCAACTCCCCCGTCTCGACCAGGTCCTTGAGGACGATGAGGTCCTTCGCCTTGTCGCCCGGTGACCGCAATCCTGTTGCCGCGACTCGAGCTTTCTTGTTGCCGAACTTTGTCGTCCAGAGCACGTGCGCATACAGCGCCAGCGATGGAACGGTGGCCATGTAGACCCCGCCCGGCTCGAGCGAGCCTTCGCATTCGGAAAATGAGCGCTTGCCGACCGCGTCGAAGATGATGTCGTACGTTTGGCCGTTCCGGGTGAAGTCTTCCTCGGAGTAGTCGATAACCGTATCGGCGCCCAGGGATGCCACCAAGTCCACGTTTGACGGACCGCACACCGCGGTGACGTCGGCTCCGAAGTGTTTGGCGAGCTGCACGGCGGTGGAGCCGACGGCTCCTGAGGCGCCGTTGATCAGCACCTTGTGCCCGGGGCGAATCTTGCCTGTGTCGCGCAGGAAGGGGAGGGCGGTCAGTCCTCCTTCGCAGATGGCGGCGGCTTCCTCGTAGATGGCGTTGGTCGGTTTCGGCGCCAGCGCTCCGTCTTCGGGCAGGCAGATGTACTCGGCGTGTGCGCCGAATCCGGCGCCGGTCGCGGCGAAGATCTGGTCGCCGGGTTTGAATCGCGTGACGTCCTCGCCAACCGCTTCTATCTTGCCGGCAAACTCGGTGCCCAGGATCGGCCGCTTGGGTTTCCTGAAACCGAAAACGAGCCGCATGAGCCTGTCGCCGCCGCGAAGATTGACATCCGTCGTCGTGACCGCCGCGGCCCGGATGCGGATCAGGACCTCGTTGCCGCGCGGGGTTGGCTTGGCAATTTCGGCGACGCGGAGCACGTCCGGAGAGCCGTAGGCCGCGTAGACGATCGCTTTCATGTGGGCGGTCTCCAGTCCCAAACTCCTCGTGTTGGGCGTGGTGGTTCGGTTCTCATCAAGGGTAAGGAATTGTAGGTCTGATGTCGCGGTTGCCATGCCTGACTGCTCCTTGGTCCGATGGGCGGGGACAAACCGTTACGGGGCATCCCGCGAGTTGCCGACTCGGTGCTTACAGTGTAAGCTTACGATGTAAGCTCCGCGTTGTCAAGCGTGGGCTGTGACCAGATTCCGCACTTGCGGTGTTCGCTCGATTGAGGAGGGGAGTCATGGCGAAGCGGAAGGAGCCGAACGTGGAATCCCGCACACCTTTGAGCCGGGATCGGGTGCTGCGCGCCGCCGTCGATCTTGCCGATCAGAGTGGCATCGACGCGCTCAGCATGCGCAAGCTCGGTCAGGCGCTCGGGATCGAGGCGATGTCCCTTTACAACCACGTCGCCAACAAGGACGATCTCCTCGACGGCATGGTCGATAGAGTGTTCGATCAGATCGACGTCCCGCCCAAAGGCATGGAATGGAAGGCGGCCATGTGCCAGCGGGCGATTTCGGCCCGCGACGTGCTTGCGCGCCACCCCTGGGCGATTGGGCTGATGGAATCGCGAATGCGGCCGGGTCCCGCGACGCTGCGCCACCACGACGCGGTGATCGGGTGTCTCCGGGAAGCGGGCTTTTCGGTCGCGATGGCAGCGCACGCCTACTCGCTGCTGGATAGCTACATCTATGGATTCGCCCTGCAGCAGGCGCATCTGCCGTTCCGCACGCCGGAAGAGACCGCCGAGATGGCCGATGCCTTCCTGCGGCAATTTCCCACTGAGGCTTACCCACACTTGGCCGAGCTGACCATCGAACACGTCTTGCAACCCGGCTATGACTATGCGGACGAATACGTGTTCGGTCTCGACCTGATTCTCGACGGGTTGGAGAGAGCCAGAGGCACTGCCTGATACCGGTTGGGAGCGGTCCGATTCCGGGTCGCCGTGTGCAACGTGGTTCCCGTGCCGAAGGCATTCAGGAGCGACGTGTCGCATCAACGGGCTATCATCGACAAGTCTGTCGAGGGATTGCACGCAGCTTCAGCTCCACTCGCGGCACATACTCACGCGGCAGAATCAGGCGGTGACACGCGTGACCTGGAATGACGTCAAAGATCCATCCCCCGACTTTGTGAACCGCGTCCTGGAGATCGTGAAGACCATCCCACCGGGCCGCGTGATGACCTATGGCGACATTGCCGGCGAGATTGGCGACCACGCCGACCTGACCGAGGCGGCCGGGTCCTATGGGGCACGTCTCGTTGGTCAGGTGATGGCACGCTTCGGCTCGGGCGTGGCCTGGTGGCGCGTGATTCGCGCGAGTGGCCAACCACCGAAATTTCACGAAGCGCAAGCGTGGACGTATTACATGGAAGAGGGTACGCCGCTGACTGGCACTCGCGAGAACTATCGTATCGATCTCAAACGCGCTCGTTACCCGCCTGGGGCGGATGCTGGCAGTCAGGCTTCGCTCGACCTGTTTTGAATCGATTCGCGGCGATGGGCCCGGTCCTCGGCACGCACCCCAACTGCCGAAAATGGTAGCGCCGGCCATGGCCATCTTCTGTCGTGGCTGCCAACCTTCGCCCCATGCCCCTCTCTCACCGCAGGGCGATGCTGCCGCCAGCGATCGTCTGCCCTGGGCCAGCGACAGCAGGCGTTGCTCTCCGCATTGCCCGTGGCGAGCGAGGCGCAGCGTGATGAGTCAAGCGCCGAGCCGGTCGCGGATCATGGTGAAGGCCGCATGCGCCACGCTGATAAACGTCGGCCCCACGGTAGCCACGCTGCCTCCCTCGTCGCTGCTCCAGTTGAGGATGACCGCGAAATAGACCCAGCGATCCGCGACGTACATTCCGCCGGCGGCCGACAGGACGTGGTCCGAGAACGCATCGAGACTGCCCCCTTTGAGAAACGTGTTGACCCCCTGCGGCAGGATTGCGACGGAGCTCAGGGCGCCGAGCGGATGCGATTCACGGCTGTCCCTCCATGGTGCAGAGGTGGGGGTTCGGGTGATATACGGGGGTGGCCCTATGACAGATCAAACCAGTCATCGAGCACCCAGACATCGCCGTGTTTGACGAAGATGCGGACGTCCCCTCGGCCCTGGTCGCCGGGTCCCACGACCGCCACGCGGCCGTCGCTGAGTACCCGCACATCTTCGAAGGGCTCGAACGGAACGGGTTGGTCCGGGGCGAGCGGGACTGGGGTGGCCGCGAGGTAGGCGAACAAGGCGTCCTCGGTGACGCCGAAGGCGATATCGACGAGGAACTGGCGGCGGACCATATTGTCACTGAGGACGGCGAACATCCGCGCCTGGTCGCCGGCTGCGAGGCACGCCAGGTACTGACGCCACGTCGCGGTGACCGCGGCCAGGGTCTGCTCGTCGGCAGGGACGCCCGCCGGGGGAGTGGCAGGCGCGGGGCTGGCGACGAGCGATTCGGGGACGGGTGTGGCCGCGGTCTCGCGGAAAAGCGCGCGCAGCTCGATTTCAGAGCGAGGCGCGATCGTGCACTCATTCGCAGTTGGAGCATCGGAGCCCCTGGGGGGCGTTCCAGCTTGAGCGCCGACCCGGGGGACGCCAGCCGCTGACAGCGTGCATAGGCCAACGACGATGAACAGCAGGACACGATCGGCAAATCCCGCGTGTCCTGCCAAGTCCGGGTGTCGCGTCCACGCGCAACGCGTAGCCATCGTTGCCTCTCGTCGTGCCACCAGCCGCGTCGCCACAGGTCCGTACGCCTCTGACCGGGGCACTCTAGCAGACGAGCCTGTCTCAACCCTCCCCGCATGTCCCTGGTACGGGGAGACCTGGTGGTGTGGCACGCTGCCGGCAACGCGTTTATCTCTTGGGCGTTGCGCTCAGCGGAACATGGGGCAGGATGACCCACGCGCCGATGGCCAGTGGCCGTTCTGTCACTCGACGCCCCGGCCTTCTCTCGTCATCCAGTCAGTTCTGATACCTTCCCATCTTGGCCTCAACACGCCGCTGAACAGATCGTGGTTCGTGAGACCGTCGGTCTCCTCGTGCTCGTTGAGGGCAGGCAGCGTCACCTGAATCGCGCGATGACTGAGGTGGATGAACAGCGCCGGCTTCACCGCGCTGCCGCCTGGATCAGTCGCAGGACGGACTCCGGGGTCATCGGCGTGGCGTTGGCGGCCACGCCGCGGGGCGCCAGGGCATCGCTGACGGCGTTCGCCAGGCACGCGCCCGGCGCGATGGCGCCGCCCTCGCCGACGCCCCTCATGCCCAAACGGGGTGAATGGCGAAGTAGTGGATGCGCCAGACGGTCAGTTTGATACCGACGGCTTCCAGCGCTTGTTGCCAGGCGAGGACGTGCTGGTAGACGGAATCGACGTGGGCACCGTCGAGGTCGAAGAGGCAGGCCGTCCGGCTCTCCGCTGCTACCACTCCTTGTTCGGCCCGATCGAGCCGCACACATTTCTTCCGGTCTGGACTTTTGCACTGGCAACCGAGAACAGGGAAGGGCAATCCCGCGTCCTCGGGACATCCGGTTCCGATATCTAGGGAACGGAGCCATTATCCGGAACCGGCGCGCGACGCTGTTTGCGGTCGCTTCCGCTCTCGAGGAACCTCGTTATCCGCGGGCCAGTCTTCGGGGGCGCCTCGTGAATCGCTCCATCCTTGACGGAACGGCTGATCACCCTGACGATGCATCATCTACGATCGGATGACATCGCATCAGGCGACGAGGAGGAGCGACATGACGTCAGTAGGGGGAGAGGGCGCCGGTTCGATAGTTGCTCGGGGTGTAATCGCCCGCGAGCCGGGACAACCCGGGGTGGTCGAGGAGTTCACCATCGACGCCCCCGGACCGGGCGAAGCCCTTGTGCGCATCCTGGCCAGCGGCGTCTGCCACACCGACCTCTCGGCGAAGAACGGCGTCTTCGGCACGGAGTGGTTCCCGTTCCTGCTGGGACACGAAGGGGCCGGGGTCGTCGAGCGGGTGGGGGAGGGGGTCACCAATGTCGCGCCGGGCGACCACGTCATCCTCGCCTGGCGGGCGCCGTGTGGCGAGTGCCGCTTCTGCCGCGTCGGTCAACCCCATCTCTGCGCCGCGAGCCTCAACGCCGAGAAGCGGATGCGCACCATGGACGGGAAGACCCTGACGCCGATTTTGGGCATCGGCACCTTCTGCACCCATACCCTCGTCCACAGCAAGCAGTGCATCCCGTACGATGCGGCGTTGCCCGCGGAGCAGATGAGCCTCCTCGGCTGCGGCGTGACGACCGGGATCGGCGCAGCGCTCAACTCCGCGGACGTAAAGCCGGGAACCTCCGTGGCGGTCTTCGGGTGTGGCGGGGTGGGGGACTCGATCATCATGGGCTGCCGGCTGGCGGGGGCGACGACGATCATTGGCGTCGACGTCGACCCACGCAAGCTGGAGTGGGCGCGCGAGTTCGGAGCGACCCATACGGTCAATGCGACCGAGGGAGATCCGGTCGCGGCGGTCAAGGAGATCACTGGCGGCCATGGGGTCAATTACTCCTTCGAGGCCGCCGGGCGTCCCGACACGACGATGCAGGCGATCTTCAGCCGGGATCTCGCCGGCACGTGCGTCATCGTTGGTGTATGCGGTCCCGGCGCGACCTTGGAGGAGCTCAATATCGGCAAGTTCTTCGATCTCGGGGGCAACCTGCGCGTCTCCTGGTATGGCGATTGCCTGCCGACGCGGGATTTTCCGCTGTTGGCCGAGTGGTACCGGCAGGGCCGACTCGATCTGGATCGCGTGGTGACGCGGGTCATTTCGCTGGAGGAGGCGGAAGAGGGATTTCACGCCATGGAGCGGGGCGAGACCTTGCGGTCGGTGATCCGGCTCTAACCCACGTCGCGGCTTCCGGCGAAGAGATTCGGCAGGGGATACGGTCTTGCGTCCTAACCGGAAGGCACAGCACGACGGGCCGGTGGTTGCTCCGACCCGTCGTCGCGCTTGGTCGCGCGGCTGGTTACGCCGCCGGCGTACCGGTCACCGGCGTCCCCGTCGGGAAGCCAGGGGCGCCCACCCCCATGCGGATCGCGGTCACGGGCCGGTCGAACACGCCGGAAACCTCCTGCACGATGGCTCCCGCCGCGTCGCGGATCGTGATGACGGCCCGCGATCCGTCGTCGGCGAACGTCTGACCGTCCTCGCTCACCTCCGGGTAGCCGTCGATGGTGACGGACCCGAGGAACACCCCATTCGCATCAGACTGGAGCTGAACGGCGGTGAAGTGGCCGCGCCGGTCGCTGTCCGCTTCCCACGTTCCCATGGCGGGGGCATTGAACACCACACCTTGCGGTCCCACCTGCGTTGTTGGAAATACCAGGAGGACGACGCCGTCTGCGGTGTACAGCGATGTGGCCGGGAACTGCGGATCGCCCGGCAGGGGCGGATTGGCCATGGCCAACCACATGCCGGTCAAGGGATGATCGGCCAGATCGGTCGGCGTGGCCTCCTGGGCGGTGGCGTGGCCAATGCGGCTGCTCAAACCCAGGACGGCGGCAATTGCTCCCGCCCTGCCCAGTGCTGCGCGCCGATTCAGGCTCGATGGCGACAACGAACGGTGACGGGACTCCATGACCTGCTCCTTCGTTCGGCAACGCGCTCGCCTAACCACCCCGCTGGTGGCCGACGGTTATGCCCGAATATGGTGTTGAACCCGACCGAACCCGTCGTAACCGCCGTCTCGGGGGTCCGGACATATCAGAGGACGTCTCAGCCATTCCTTACGCCTCCGGTTCGATCGTGATGACCGTCTCGCCGCGATTGAGGCTGAGGAGTGGATGGCCGAGCGATTCCAGTGTCTCCATCCAGACGCGATTCTGCGCGTCGAAGGCCTCAGCCTGCGCCTGGTTCTCCCAGACGATGATCGCCGTGTTGGTGGTATTCGGCTCATCGGCGACGAGGGAGAAGCTGACGAACCCGGGGGCCGCGAGCAGCAGGGGGAAGAATTCGCTCTGCCCGCGCTGGATCGTTTCTTCAATCGTGGCGGGATTGACCGTGCGCCGCTCGACGAGGGTATACATCAGAGACTCCTTCGCTGGTGAATTCTCCGGCGTGGCTGTTTGCGCGGTGACGCGGCTCAGGTAACCTCCCAGGCTCAGTGCAGCCGCGGAGGCCACGAGAGCTCCCACGGCCCCGCGGCGGCTCAGACTGGAGTGCGAAACGGAATTGTGGCGCTGCATGTGAGCGCTCCTTCTTGCGGCGATTCCTCGACCAGGCCGCTCCCGCGGCCGCCGTTCGTCCCCATCGGCTGTCCCGACGGGACGCTCGCTACCGTGGCCAGCCCTCCTTCCGCCTACGCCGGCTCCCGGCCACACGCGTCTCGGGCGATGACCTCGTAGATCTTCCGCTCCTCGATCGAAAGCCCCAGCGCCGCGAGCTCTATCTGCGCTGCCATGATCGCGCGGTCGATCGCAGCGGCATCAGCGGCCTCCTCGGTCTCCCATAACACCACGGCCAGGCCGGTGCCCGGCTTGCCACTGGCGAGGAGGCAGCACCCTTGGTAACCCGGCGCCCTTCCAAGCGCCGGCAGCAGATCCTCCACGACGACCCGCAGCCCTGCGTCGTAGTGCTGTGGGGGGTACCGCACGTGGCTGACGCGAGCGAACACCCAGACCTCCGTACTCCGCACGCTGCACGGGTGAATACCCGGCTACCCTGACAATAGAGCGTGGGATCGGCCGCGGCTCGCGTGGAAGTACGCGGGCGGTACGCGATTTGGTACGGGATTTCGCGATTTGGCGACCTGGAGCGAGGCTGATCGTGCCTCAGCGCCGCGGGGTGTCGCCCGAATTGTCACCAGCAGTTGCCGTGACGGCGAGCTGCGTCCGGGTCGACAACCCCCACTTGGCCAGGATGTGGGCGACGTGGCCCTCTACGGTGCGCTCGCCGATGCTGAGCTCGTCCGCAATCTGCCGGTTTGACAGACCCTGTGCCACCAACGGCAGCACTTCCCGCTCGCGACGGGTGAGCCGAGCGAGAGGAAGCCCCGGCTGGGACCGGAGGGTGGTGTCGTCGCTCGGCTCGGTGTCCTCGAGCGCATCAGGAAGCACGGCGAACAGGCGCCAGTCGCTCGGCATACCGTCGAGCGACCGCATGCCGCGATCGGCGAAGCGCAGCCCCGCCCCTGCCACCAGGTCCCTGACGGTGCTTGAGACCAAGACCTCGTCGGCCGCCGCTTGGGTGGCGATCCAGGCGGCGAGCGGCACCGCGACGCCACTCACGTGGTCGTCGCGCAGCTCGCACTCGCCGGTGTGCAAACCCGATCGGATGGGAAGAGCGAGGTCGCGACAGGCGTCTCCGATCGCCTCCGCGCAGCGGATGGCACGGGCCGGCCCGTCGAACGTCGCCAACACGCGGTCGCCAGTCAACTCGCGGACGCGGCCCTGAAAGCGGTCGATCTCCCAGACGGCCAGCGCTTGGAACCGCTCCTGAAAATCGCCCCACCGCCGGTCGCCGAGCATGACCACTTGGCCGGCCGTGGCGGCAACCTCGCTTACGAGGACGGTGGCCAGGACATGGTCGGGGACGGCGACTGGCCGCGCGCCGGTGACGAAGACCTCGATCTCGTCGATCAGAGCGTCTGTGTCACCCACAAAGGGGAAGTAATCGGCGCCGGGCAACTCGACCAACCGCGCCCCGGGGATGCGCGCGGCGACGTAGCGGCCGTGCTCGACGTTGTAATTGCGGGTATCCAGTCGATGCAGGACGAGCGTGGGTACACGGATCGTCGGCAGAACATGGCGGACATCGATCAAGGCGTCCATGCGTTCCAGCGTGACAACCGCGCCTGGGCTCGCCCCGAGTCGGAGGAAGGTGCTGAACCAGGTGCGGAATGCAGGATCGTCCGCGACACTCGGCGCCGCGTCGGCTAGCCAGTCGACGTCGCCCCAGGTCTCATGCATCGTGGCGGCCAATTCATCAATCTGCGCTGCCCGCTCCTCCGCGGTGGGCGGCCACGGATAATCGGGCTTCCGCACCTCTGAGGCGTAGGCGGCGTAGAGGATGAGCGCAGCGGTGCGCTCGGGGTAGGTGGCGGCGAAGAGGCAGGCCAGCGGCGCGCTCTCCGAGACGCCGAAGAGTACGGCGCGCGCCGAGCTGGCGGCATCCATGACCGCCCGCACATCGTCCATCCGCTCCTCCATGGAGGCGATCCCGGCGGACCGGTCGGAGAGTCCGGTCCCGCGCTTGTCGAAGAGGATCAGGCGGGAGAACGTGGCCAGCCGCCGCAGGTACCGCGCGTATGAGGGCTCCTCCCAAGCGTATTCAAGGTGGGAGACGGAGCCGGGACCGTGGACGAGGTCGACCGGGCCGTCGCCGACGACCTGGTAGGCGATGCTGAGATCCCCGTTACGCGCGTACTTGGTCCGCGGCGCCATGCCCCGCCCCCCCGCTCGGTTCACTCCAGCGTACGGCATGCCTGCAGCTCGGTTCGGGTCGTCAGCCTACCAGAGTCGTGGCGCGCCGCGGCGGTCAGGTCGGAAAACGCTCGGGTCTGCTCGTCCCACCGAAAGCTGGCCGGGGAACGACGGGATCACGCCTGACAGGCTAAATCGCGCAGTGGGTCTCCGAGTAAGTTCCATTGGATCAATGCTTCTGAATGCTCACCAAGCACGCCCGCGCTTGCTCACCGGGTATCGAGTTCAACTTGCCAGGACCGCATAGCGGCAGGACCGACGGCCCACTCGAACCGGTGTAAATGCTCAGTTAGCGCCCCTGCCGTTAGATTTCGTGGTTTGGACACAATGGTTTCTCGGGGAACGCGGGCGCATTTCGAGGCATCCTGATTGACCACCAGCGGCGAGCACCTGGGATGACGCTCTTGTATGGTTGCCTGACTGGTCATACTGTCAGCGCTCGCAAGCCAGCTGTGCGGAACCAACTCTGGAGGGCAACCACGTGTTCGAACTCGTCAAGGAATTGAGCGAGATTCCGGGACCGACCGGGCACGAAGACGCCGTCCAGGATTGGGTGGTTGCGCGGTGGGGGGCGTTTTCGCGCGAAGTCCGGCGCACCCGAGTCGACAACGTGTTGGCGCATGTCGGCGGCACGGGGCCACGGCTCGCGCTCGTTGTCCACGCGGATGAACTGAGTCTGCTCGTGAAGAGCATCAGCGACGACGGCTTTCTCCACCTGTGGCCATACAGCGATTCACTCGGCCGCCCGCCGCGCTGGTTCATGCCCATCGGCCAGCCGGCGCTTGTCGTGACGTCGAGCGGGTATTTTCCAGGAGTCTTTGCGACCGCCACCGGCCATGTGGTTGGGGGGCCCAACCATCAGAAGAAGGATTTCGAGTGGAACGACTGGTTCATCGATCTCGGTATCCGGAGCCGCAAGGAGGTCGACGATCTGGGGATTGGCCCCGGGGCGCGGGTTATCTGGAATCCCAAAACCCGGCGCATCGGGTGCAATATCACGGGGAAAGCGATGGATGACCGGGCCGCGATCGCCATTGCCACCGCCGCCGGTGAACAGCTTGCTGGTCATGATGATTTACCGTTCGAGCTCTGGCTGGCCTCGACGGTGCAAGAGGAGAACGGGCTCCTGGGCGCTTCCAGCCTGGCCGATGAACTCCGGCTCGATATGGCGATCGCCATCGATGTGGGACTGGTCGGCGACATCCCGGGTGTCGATAAAATCGACTTTCCCTCGCGGCTGGGCGGCGGTCCGATGATCGTTTACCAGGATGCGATGTGCCATTATTCGCGCCGCCTGTCCGATACGCTCATTGAGGTCGCCTGTCAGCATGACATCCCGGTGCAACGCGCCGTCTTCCAGCATTTCGGCAGCGATGGCGCCGCGCTGATCAAACGGGGTGTCGACTCGGCGCTCCTGACGTATCCGACGCGATACACCCATTCGCCGTTCGAGACGGTTGACGAATCGGATCTGGAACACTCGGTTGCGCTCCTCGTGGCGTTTGTCAGGCAAGGGCCCGTGAAACGGGGGGCGCGGCCTTGACCGTCACAGACCCAGGATCTGGCGATGGGATACAGGCAGGACGAGGCGATCGTATCGAACGAGTGCGCAAACTCGATCCCGGGTGCAATGAAGAGATCGTCGCGCCATGCTTCCGCTTCCAAAAGAGTCATGCCGTTTGGGAACTGAAGGAAGGGACTCCGCGGCTCCCTCCGTTACCCACGTGGGTTCGGTAGTGAGCCAGCGTGTTGAAAAAGGAAGGCTACGGAGCGGTGCCGGGACGACGTGGCCGCTGTGGTGGAATCGGCGTCCCCGACCTCGTGGCGCCTGGCTCCTAGCCGGTTGAACCGGGCAGCGCGCGGGCGAAGGTCTTCATCATCAGGCGGACGAATGTCTCCCCGTCGGCGTCCAACGCCACGTGCGCGTTGGGGTCCAGCCCGCGTCGGCGGTGGGTGTCGATCACGGTGCGACCCACCGTCAGTTCGCCGGTCGTTTCGACATCGGCATGAAACGGATGGGTCGTGATCACCGAGGGGGCTACGATGGCGGCCACGCAGAGGACGTCGTGCACCGGCGCGGCGTTGGGGAGCGCCATCGGCTGCGTGGCTCCGTAGCCCGCGATCCGCCGCTCGACCACCGTCGCGGCGGCAGCGCCCGCGGGTGTTCCCAGCCCCCGCAAGCGCCGGCAATCGTCGAGTGTGAGCAGCGCTTTGTGCGTGGCGTCGAGGGGGACCAACGTGAGGTTCCGGACCCCGCTGCTCAGCACCACTTTCGCCGCCTCGGGATCCGCCCAGATATTGAACTCCGCCGCGGGCGTCACGTTCCCCACCTCGTGGCCGCCCCCCATGATGATCACGCGGGGGATGCGCTCGATGATGCGGGGTTCGACGGCCATCGCCAGGGCGATGTTCGTCAGGGGACCCACCGGAACCAGGACGATGTCCGCGCCCGCGGGCGACATGTAGGTGTCGATCAGGAAGTCGACCGCACGCTCCCGCTGTTTCTCGGATCGCGCCGGCGGGAGATCCAGGTACTCCCCGTGGATGCCGCTTACCATCGTCGCCTCTCGCGGCACGGGAAAATCGGGGCGCACCATGGGGCGACGCGCGCCTTCGTACACCGGGACGTTCGCCCCGATTACGTCGAAGACGCGCAACGAATTCTCGGTGCACAGCTCCACCGGGACGTTGCCCTGCACCGTGGTCGCCGCCACGAGCTCGAGGTCCGGGTGCAACGCCGCGAACATGAGGGCCACGGCGTCGTCGGTTCCCGTGTCGACGTCGAGGATGAGCTTCGTTGGCGCCACCGTTATTCCTCCTCCGGCGTCCGCGGCCGTTTCAGCGGCGACCGAGACCCGCCGTCCCCCGTCAACCGTCCCATGCAGCGCCGCGCCAATCGGCGGATCGGGCCGATCCGAGCCGGACACGGTGTGGCTCCATGATATCCGCCTCCGGATTATGCGCGATGAGCGCCCATGCGCGAGCTGTCCATTCGGCTCCGACTGTCTCAGAAACGGGCGCCTGCGCGTCGCTCACGGCGTTCGCCAGGCACGCCCCGGGCGTGATTGAGCCGGGGTCGTCGACGTGGGGGCGAATCTCGCTGATGTGCTCGGGCCACGGTGGGCTCGCGCATCGCGAGCTGATGGGGCATCTTGACTGCGTTGACTGGTCAACCGCGACATGCCAAATGAGCGTCAGTGCGGCCAGCAGCGCCTCAGTTCGGGGATGCGGTCGAAGTGACGGACATTGCGGGTGAGCAGGGTCAGGTCGTGGTGGAGCGCGGTCGCCGCGATCAGCAGGTTGAGGTCGGGGATGAGTTGGCCGCGGCGGCGGAGGTCGGCGCGGATAAAGGCAAAGCGTTCCATGACGGCATCGTCAAGCGGCAGCAAGACGAGCCGAGCCAGGAAGCGGCGGAATCGCGCCAACTCGACCGCAGGGTCGGGGGCGCTCCTTGGCGCTCGGCGCGTACATCACTTCCGGCAGGCTAGGGCGCCCTAGCCTGCCGGAAGTGATCTTGAGCACGCGCTACGCCGACGGTGCGACGAGGCAGTCGGGGCCGGTGGTGGGCGTCGCGGCAGCCTCGCCCGCGGTCTGATTCTCGAGGTCGAGCCGGGCGATCGTCCCCTGCCCCGGGGTCGCGCCCAGCGCCGGCGAGCTGACGTAGAACGCCCTGTCGGGGCCGAAGTCGAGACCGATCGGGAAGTTCAGCCCCTCGGCCACTACGTCCAGGGTGTCGGGTCCGGTCTGGCGGACGATCCGTCCGGTGTCGGGCAGGATGAACGGGGCTTCCTCGATACTGCCGGTCACCATCTCCAGCGCATTGAGCGCATCATCCGGTCCGACCGCAAGCACCACCACGGCGGTCAACCCCGTCCAACGGCTGGCAATCGGGCGAGACATGATAGACCCCTCCTGCAATCATGAATCTCCATCCTGCTCGCTGCAAGGACTGGCCAGTTCACTTCAGCGTGCCGGTGACGGACGCGCGCGAAGGCGCTTGGCTACGGCGGCCGCCACGGCCACCACAACGGTTCGCTCCAACCCAGCGAGGCAGGGACCGGCGAGGCGAACACCGCGAGCGGCGCGCTCAGACCTCTGCCAGCGTGAGGAGCGAGACGGTGGCATGGCTCGCGTCCTGGTCATGGCATCAGGCGGCGCGGATGGTGACGGCGAAGATGACGACCGGCTCCACGCCGACCGCCTGGAGCATGGCGGAGTTGCCGCTGCGGACGACCGCCGATTTGCCAGGCGCCAACCTCCTCCACGCGGCGACGGACTCGCCTGGGTTCCCATCGATCCCCAGCGAGCCCGCCTCGACGGTGAGCAACAGCAGACCGGTCGCTTCTGCCAGCGCGAGCGGATTCCCCGGCGGCATGACGATGCGTCCGAAGGCGAGGCGAAGCGCATGGTGCGGCAACCCTGGGTCTGCCACTTCCGCGAGGAGTTCCCGCGCCGGCAGGGCGGGCGGTTGGGCGGGAGATGCCATCATCCCTGGGCCGTAAGGTTCCGTCTGCCAATGGCCGGGGAACGCCACCACGTAGGCGCGCAGTGCCGGCTGCGACTCGTCGCTGCGCAGCAGGCAAAGGACGCTCGGGGAGAGCACCAGTGCCTCACCAGCCCAGAGGTGATCGCGCGTGCCGGGCAGCACGGACCTTTCCTCACCGCGGCCGTCGCCAACGGCGAAGATGACCGCGGGCTCCATCGACGCCGGGGCGACCTCGACCTCGATGGCGCCTGCGTCGACGTAGAGCACGCGCGACTGGTAGATCGCCGCCCAGGTCCAGTCGCTCCCCGCCTCGGCGCTGACCCGGCGGAACGTCATGGCCTGGTTGGGCGTCACGAGGCGTTCCAGCTGGCCCTGCCCGAGCGATTCCAGCAAAGGCGCCTGCCCCACGCCGCCCCACAGCTCGGCGATCCGGCCGCCTTCGACACGCATCGCATCGACCTGTCCCCAGAAGACCGAGGGGGTGGCGATTGCCGTCCCGAGAAAGGCGCCGGGGCTATCGCCTGTCTGAGCCAGGTGCACGACGGCGCGATCGGCGACCACCGCCAGGTCCTCGATGTCGAGCTGCAGCGTCGAGTTGACGGTCGAGGTGGCGACGACGTGGCGCATCAGCCCATCGCGATCCGGGGAGACGGTTGTCAATGACCCGTGCATGACGAACCGCGGCGCGAGGACACCGTCGAGGGCGGCGGAATCGCCGGTGCGCAGCACCTCGTTGACCGCGTCGTAAAAGGCGTAGACGACAGGGCGCGCGTCGGCTCCCGTGGACGCCGCAATCGGTGGCGGCTGCATGACGATGACTGCCGCGAACATGGCGACGGCGGTCACCAAGCAGAAGGCGATTGTGCCAACCAAGATCGCGGTCTGGCGCATGTCAAGCTCCCTGGTCGAGGGGTCACCGACGACCATGGTCGCGGCGGAGCCGGTGGGGCATCGACGTCTTCCATGCAGAAGCACGTGGTACGAAAATCCAGGAGCGAAAACGTCCGCGCCAGTAGACGGCGAGGGCCGCGCTGGCGCGGAAGAACATCTGTGCGGTGGCGCCCTCGGCGGCCTCCTTCGTGCCGAGTCGCCGGCAGCAGTCGCGATTGATGGGGGGTCGAGGCAGCGGTCGTACAGCGGACCGGCGCCGATGACGGGTTCCACGGACCGTCAGGCCGTTGCTGGTTTGGCAATCGAGCGTGCTTACTGCTCGTGCTCGCCCGCCGCCACCGGCATCATGATGTGCTCGTATGGGGTTCCGGCCCACATGATGTATGGCCCACCGGAGTCGTGATCGGTCGAGAAGACGGTCTGGTCGAGCTCTCCCGGCATGAGAAGCATGACGTGAGCAGGAGCGTTCACCCACTCCTCACCCTCCGATGGCTCGGTGGCGAGGGGATCGCTGTTGCTGGCATCGCTGCCGCCCTGCAGCATGTAGGCTAACCCCGGGACCGTCACGTTCGGCTCTTCGCCGGCAAAGAACGCATAGGTCCAATCCTGCCAGGCCTGGTCCTGGCAGATGGGATCATTGCCCGGTGTAGCGACGATATCGGGGAAGCAGTACCAGCCGTTGCTGCCTTCGCGCAGCACGACGAATGCCCCATCGTCATCGAATTCGTAGTCGTTGATGGTCGCGTTTGCGGAGATGGTGGCCGGGGCGGCGCTCATCGCATTCTCGATCTTCGCCGCAACGTCCGCGTCATCCTGACTGGCAACAGGCGCAGAACGGGCCAGCCCGAAGGCGATGGCGCCGATTCCTATGACCAGCAACAGTGCCACTTTCGGCGTTCTCTCGCGCAACATCGTGTTGTCTCCTTTCGCGGATGGAGAATCTGTTTGGGTCGGGAGATCGCGATCTCCGGGGCTGAGCGGCTTGGGTTCTTTCGCTCTCGCCTCCTTTCGTTGTCGTCGCGCTTGTCCTCGCTCCGGTCTGCCTTCTCCTCGTGATGGGACTTAAGGATCGGGAGTCACCCCTCCGGATCCCCAGTGCCGATCTCGTGGGCACGCACAGAGGATGCGGCCTGACCAGCGCGCAGCCATGGGGGAAACTCCCCTAGAAATCCCCCTATTTGTGCTGAGAGAGGGGTTAGATCAGGGTATGGCGGACGGCGATCGCAGCGGCTTCCCGCCGGTTGGATGCGCCCAGTTTGCCCAGAATATTGCCGACGTGGTGCTCGGTGGTCTTGGCGCTGATGAACAGCCGCGCGGCGATCTCGGGGTTGGTCAGGCGCTGGGCGAGCAAGCCGAGGATCTCCCGCTCGCGGCGGGTGAGATCGAAGTCGATCTGGCTCGGTAACGCACTCGCCTCCTGGCGCTCGCGGGCGGAGATCGGCTCCGAGTGGCATGGTGGCGGAAGGGGAACTCCAACTGCTTCCCAGATCGCCGCCGCGCGCTCCGCCCCGAGGATCGCCTCACCAATGGCATAGGCGGCGGCGACGGCCTGTGCGAGGGACCATCCTCTTCCGACCCGGCGCAGTTCGAGGATGGCGGCGGCGCCCAGATTGGTCTCGAGCCGCGCGAGACAGATGGCCGCGATCTGGCGGTCGAGCGGCCACCTCACACCCCCGGTGCGCGCATCCACTGCATCCGCGGCGCCGAGCAAACGGGCGCCGCTCTCGGGCTGGCCGCTGTACGCGGCCGCGGTGGCGACCGCCCAGAACAATCTCGCCAGACGTGTGTGGTAGTGAATCATCCAGGCGAGGGCCATCGCCTCGAGGAAGTACGCCGCCGCCTCCGGCACAGCTCCCTCAAAGAGGCGAACACAGCCGAGCCCGGAGAGGACATGGCATCGCTCCCAGGCGCCGCCCGGGATATGCGCCAACCCGATCGCCTCGGTGTAGAGCGTCGTCGCCAGGGCAATGTCGCCGGCCGTGAGAGCGATGGCTCCCAGGGTGCTAAGCGCGCCAGAGACTCTCAATGGATTTGCGGCGCCCTCTTCCTCCAGGCCGCGCAAGATGGCGAGCACTTCTGCCATCAGCGTTTCGGCGCGCGCGAGATCTCCCTGGAGATAGGCCAATCTCCCGCCCCCCCACAACGCCTCCGCGAGCAAAGACGGATCATTCGCCTGTCGCGCCAGCACCATCGCTTGCTCGAGCAGCGGCCTCGCCGCATCGAGTTCACCCTGATCCAGCACGAGCCAACCGGCTGTCCACCGAGTGCGGGCACGGATGGCCAGGGGAATTCCCGAGTCGTGCGCCATCGCGCGGCCGAGCCACGTTCGTCCTTCGTCAAACTGGGCGTGGATGAGCCAGTGATGCCACAGCAAAGCGCTCATCGTATTGAGAGATAGCCAGTCGCCGCGTTCGGTAAACCAGGTGAGGGCCTGCCTGAGATTGTCCTGATCTGCGGCAAACTGGGTCCTCCACGCGTCGTCCCCGTGCTTGGCGTGATGTCGGTGGAGTTCGGGCGTGGCAACAACTAGATCGCGGTAGTAGCACGCGTGCCATTTTCGGACGCTGGCCTCCTTACCCCCAGCCGCCAATTGCTCCAAACCGAACTCGCGGATGGTCTCCAGCATGGTGAAGCGCGGGGTCGGCGCCTCCGCGCTCGCCTGCCGGACGACCATGCTCTGGTCGACCAGGGCCTCGAGGCGGTCGAGCGAACGCTCGACCGGGAGCGCACAGACCGCTGCGGCCGCTTCCAGCGTCCAGCCACCGGCGAAGACGGCGAGGGTACGGAAGACGGCTTGGTCCTCCGGGGAGAGCAGCGCATAGCTCCAGCCAATCGCGTCCCACAGTGTCTGCTGCCGCGCGGGCGCGTCACGCGGTCCGGTCCCTAACACCCTGAGCCGCTGGCTGAGGAGCGCCAACATCCCCGCCGGGGAGAGCGTGCTGGAGCGGGCCGCGGCCAGCTCGATGGCGAGCGGCAGCCCATCCAACCGCCGGCACAGGTCGGTCACCGCGCCAGCGTTCTGCTTCGTCACGGTGAAGCGCGGATCGGTGGCGCGCGCACGTTGCACGAAGAGCGCGATCGCCGGCGCAGTTTGGATGTCATCCAGTGTGGTGACGCCTATGGGTGGTACCGCCAGTGTGGGAACGGGCAAGACCTGCTCGCCTCGCACCCGGAGGGGAGCCCGACTGGTAGCTAGCACCTGCACGGCCGGGCAACCGGCGAGCAGCACGGACACGAGGTCCGCGACGGCGGCGATGACGTGCTCGCAATTGTCGAGCAGCAGCAAGACCTGCTGGGGACGGAGCAGCCGGGTCAATCCGTGCACAGTCGGTTGATCGGGGCCAGGCGAGAGCGCCAACGCCGCGGCCACGGTCGTCGGCACCAGTGCCGGATCAGTGAGCGGCGCCAGATCGACGAAGGCAACCCCATCGCTGAAGTACGCGGCCACATCCCGTGCGATGGCGAGGGCCAACCGCGTCTTGCCGACACCTCCGGGGCCGGTGAGGGTCAGGAGGGGGGCGGCTTCATCGAGCAGAAGTGAGCGGGCCGTGGTTCGCTCATCATCCCGGCCAATGAGGCGGGTGCGCGGAATCGGTAGCGATGCAAGCTGGGGCGACGAGACCGAAGGCGCCATCTGAGAAGCCCCACCCCCATTCAGGAACCAAGTGTGATGCATAGTGTGCCAGATATTGCTCCCACGATCTGTCCAGAGGCATAGTGGGGCCGGTAAAGGGGCCAGTCTGT
This sequence comes from uncultured Chloroflexia bacterium, assembly GCA_963762985.1. GTDB lineage: Bacteria > Chloroflexota > Chloroflexia > Thermomicrobiales > UBA6265 > JACCXM01. The sequence goes on along the minus strand of CAVXMK010000008.1, from coordinate 122,305 downwards.
TGAACAAGTCCCTGGCCTCCGTTTCCGAGACCTTCGAGCGAAAATCTAGAACAATCTCGGCATCGAGGCTCATACCGCCCTCGGTGTGCCCAGCCGCGCGCTTCTTCAACAAGCAGGGGCGTTACCGGAACCGGATTCAAGACGCTTTGCGTGCGTCGGAGGCACCGGCGATCGTGTCGAGCCGGGAGGCGAATCGGGCGTTGGTCACTAATGCCGGCGTCACCGCGATGCCCCGCGGATCAGCCGCAGGACGGCCTCCGGGGTCATCGGCGTGGCGGTCGACGGCCACGCCGAGGGGAGCCAAGGCGTCGCTGACGGCGTTCGCCAGGCACGCGCCAGGCGCGATGGCGCCGCCTTCGCCGACCCCCTTCATGCCCAACGGGGTGAACGGCGACGGCGTGCACAGGGAGACGACCTCGATCGGCGGCACGTTGGCGGCCTTCGGCATGGCGTACTCCATGAAGGTCCCGGTCAGGAGCTGACCCTGGTCGTCGTGGACCAGGTGCTCCCACAGGGCGCCCCCGATGCCCTGAACCGTCCCGCCCGACGATCTGGCCATGCACGATGGTCGGATTGATGACGGTGCCGCAGTCGTCGATCACGAGGTAGCGCTGGATCGCGATCTCGCCGGTGGCCGGGTCGACCTCGACCACCGCGGCGTGGAGACCGTTGCTGAAGGTTCCGGTCCCCGGCGGATTGTCGAAGAAGACGGTCGCCTCCAGACCGGGGCCGACGTCCGGAATCAGCTCGGCGCGAAAATGGGCGACCCGGGCGCACTCGCGGATGGTCACCGCGCTGGTGGGGACACCCCGCACCCGAAAGGCGCCGTCGGCGCGTTCCAGGTCGTCACGGAGCGCATTCCAGCAAGGTCGCGGCGATGCGTTCCAGCTTGCCCCGGATGGCGCCGGCCGCGCCGAGCACGGCGCCGCCGCCAACCACGGCGCTCCGGCTGGCGAAGGTCCCCATCCCGTAGGGGCTGACTTGCGTATCGCCGTACACGACCTGAATGTCGTCGATGCCCACGCCGAGCTCGTCGGCGGCGATCTGGGCGAGGGTCGTCTCCAGGCCCTGCCCGTGGGAGTGGACGCCGACCGCGATCTGAGACCGTGCCCTGGGGGTCCATGCGCACCGTGGCGCTGTCGAAGCCCAGGGTGATGGGAAGCATGCGCCGGGCGTACTCGGTCAGGCCGTGCGCGGTCTGCTCGGTGTAGTTCGCGATCCCGATGCCGACCAGGCGGCCCTGGCGGCGCGCCTCGGCCTGCTCGGCCCGCAGATCGTCATAGGCCAGCACCTCCTTTGCCGCTTCGACGGCGGGCAGGAGACTCCCGGAGTCGATCTCGAGCCCGGTGACCGTGACGTAGGGGTACGCGTCGATGAGATTCCGCTCGCGCACGTCGAGCGGATCGAGGTCGAGCTCGCGGGCCAGATCGTCGATGGCGCGTTCGATGCTGAAACAGGCGGCGGGGCGGGCGACGCCGCGGTAGGCCCCGATCGGCATCTTGTTGGTGCAGACGCTGAGCGCCTCGAACTGGTAGTTCCGGATCTTGTAGGGCCCGGGGATGTTGCCGGCGGCGATCCCGATCTCCATCGAGGCGGTCCAGGGCCAGGTCGAATAGGCGCCGTTGTCGACGACGATCCGCGCCTTGAGTCCGAGGATCGTGCCGTCCCGACGCGCCGCGAGCTCGAGGGTGTGGACGTGCTCGCGGGCGTGGATGCTGGCCATGAAATCCTCGCTGCGATCCGCGATCCAGCGCACGGGCCGGTCGAGCATTCGCGCGAGATACGGGATGAGCACTTCCTCGGGATAGAGCGAGCCCTTGACGCCAAAGCCGCCGCCGACGTCCGGCGAAACGACCCGCAGGCGAGACTCCGGGAACCCGAGGGCTTCGGCGACGCCGGAGCGGATGAGGTGCGGGATCTGGGTGGTCGTCCACAGCGTCAGCGCGCCGGCGCCGCCGTCGGGCTCGAACTTGGCGAGGCAGGCGCGGGGTTCCATGGGCACCCCGGTGTAGCGCTGGTTGCGAAAGACGCGACGCAGCACCACGTCGGCAGTGGCAAAGGCGCCGTCGACGTCGCCGAACGTGCTGGACCGGCGCAGGAAGATGTTGTCTCCCCACGCGGGGTGGACCAGTGGCGCATCGGCGGCGAGCGCCGCCTCCGCATCGACGACGACGGGTAACGGATCGAAGTCAATGTCGACAAGTGCGGCCACGTCTTCGGCGAGGTACGGCGATGCGGCCACCACCGCCGCGATCGGCTCGCCCTGGTAGCGCACGGTGTCGTCAGCGAGGATCGGCCAACTGGAGGAGTGAAAGCCGGGGTACCGCGCGTCGGCCAGGATCGGTTTGACGCGCCCGGCGAGATCGGCGGCGGTCACGACGGCGGTGACGCCAGGGACCGTCTGGGCAGCGGTCGCGTCAATCCCCACGATCCGGGCATGAGCATAGGGACTGCGCACGAAGGCGACGTGCAGCATATGCGGGAGCGCGATGTCGGCCACGAAGCGGCCACGGCCCACGAACAGGCGAGGGTCTTCCCTCCGCCGAATGGACGCTCCCAGGTATGAGCCAGCACCGCTCGTCATATAGCATGGGCTCCGTCTGTTGCCCGATCAGTATGGACCACACGCGCACGATGGACCCGACTGAGCGGGAGAGTGAGGATTGGGGTGAATTCCCTGCTCGGCGGCCTGAACCGAGCGGTGACGTATTCCTGATCCGGCATTCGTTGGTCTCGAACAGGCGGCGTTGCCCATGTTCTTGATCGTCAGTTCCGTTCCATCATCACCGACGCTTGCTACGCGGTCGCCGCCCCGTGCTTCTCGAAGATCGGCTTGAAGATGAGGTCCGGGCGGAAGGGCAACTCGCGGAAACGGATGCCAGTAGCATCTTCGATGGCGTTGGCCAGGGCCGGAGCGACGGGGTTGATCGGGCACTCGCCCATGCCCTTGGCGCCGAGGGGGCCGATGGCGTCGTGGGTGTCGGCGAATGAGATCTCGGTGCGCGGGATATCGGCGTAGGCGGGGATGCGGTAGTTGCGGAATTGTGGGTTGACGACCGTGCCCGTGTCGTCGATGACGATCCGCTCGTAGAGCGCCCAGCCGATGCCCTGGGAGACCGCGCCTTCGACCTGTCCCCGGAGTTGCATGGGGTTGATGACCGTGCCGGCGTCGGCGGCGTGGACGCTTTGCAGAATCATGATCTCGCCGGTTACGCGATGAACCCCAATGCGGAAGCCGTGGACATTGAAAGCGACGCTGCGCGGCGAACCGTACCCCTTGCGCGACAGGGCCAGCACATGCCCTGCCTCTTCGGCCTTTTGATAGAGTTCGGAAAGCGGCACGCGGACCTCGCCGCAGATGACGGTGTCGCCGTCCAGTCGACACATGGCGCGCTCGACCCCGGTGTCCGAGGCGGAGAAGTCGAGGATGCGGTCGCGCAGCGCCGCGGCGGCGAGCTCGACCGCCTTGCCGGCGACCGTGGTGCCGGTGCTGGCAAATGCTCCGGTGTCGAACCCCGTTTTGTCGGTGTCCGACTGCACGATCCCTATCCGCGGGACGGTCGTGCCCAGGATGGACGCGGCGATCTGAGCGTGTTGGGTAGTGGTGCCGTTGCCGAACTCGGCGGTGCCGATGGCCAATTCGTAGGCGCCATCCTCCAGGAGCCGGATCCGCGCTTCCGAGCGGTGCTCGGTGGGGGGCGCGGTGTCGTGCATGGCGTAGGCGATGCCCTGGCCGACGAGCCAGTCGCCACCCGCGGGAGGCTCCACGCCGTTGCCGCGGGCCAGGGCGTCGCGCACCAGGCCCATGCACTGATCGAGTCCGTAGCTGCCGATTTCGGCGTCGCTGGCTTCTTCGCCGAGGGAGATCATGGGGTCGCCGGGGACGACGACGTTGCGGTTGCGCAGGTCGAACGGGTCCATCTCCAGGGCGCGCGCCAGCTCGTCCATGGCGCACTCGACGGCGTAGAGGGTCTGCGTCAGCCCGTAGCCGCGGATGGCGCCGGAAGGGACGGTGTTGGTGTAGACGGTGTAGGCGTCAATCTTCTTGTTCGGGCAGCGGTAGAGCCCGACGGCCTCACCGCAGGAGTGGTAGAGCGTCTCCCCACCGTGATTGCCATAGGCGCCCGTGTTGGAGACGGTGCGCATCTGCATCGCGGTCAGCGTGCCGTCGCGCTTCGCACCGAGCTTGATGGTGACGTTCATCGGGTGGCGGTAGGTGCTGGCGACGAACTGCTCCTCGCGGGTGAACTCCCACTGTACGGGGCGGCCGGTCCTCATGGCGGCCAACGCGGTGAGATCCTCGGTGAGCACCTCCTGCTTGCCGCCGAAGCCGCCGCCGACGCGGTCGCAGAAGACGCGCACGTCCTGTAAGCCGAGACCGAAGAGGTACGCGAGCTTGTCGCGGCAAATGAACGGCGACTGCGAGGTGGTGCGGACGTTCAACCGCCCGTTTTCGTCGACCCAGGCGATGGAGCAGTGAGTCTCCAGGTGGGCGTGCTGGCCGCGGTGGGTGGTGTAGGTCGCCTCGTGGACGACGTCTGCTTCGGCAAACCCGGCCTCGACGTCGCCGACCCCGCCGTGGACGTCGATGAGGACGTTGTGCTCGGGGTTGCGGATGAAGGCGTCCTCGCCCCGGTCGTGGACCATCGGCGCGCCGGCTCGCATCGCTTCCTCGGGGTCGAAAACCGCCGGCAACACCTCGTACTCCACGACGACCTGGCGACAGCCTTCCTCGGCGGCGGCCTCCGACTCGGCCACGACGGCGGCCACCCGCTGCCCGACGAAGCGGACGACGTTGTCGAGCATGTAGGTGTCGTTGGGATCGACGCGGAAATCCTCGTGGATGGAGGTGGTGTAGAGCTTGCGTGGCACGTCTTCCCAGGTGTAAACCGCGTGGACCCCCGGAACCTCTAACGCCGCGCTGGTGTCGATCGACGTGATCTTGGCGTGGGCGTGCGGGGAGCGGACGATTTTCAGGTAGAGCATCCCATCCATGTGCGTGTCAAGCGTGTAGGGGGCGGTCCCGGTGACGACGTGCGGCCCGGCCGGGGCACCGACGCCGGTTCCGGCCGAGTGACCGGGCTTGTCGATCTCGACCGTTTTCACGCCGTGGATGGCGTCCTCGATGGCGTGGTAGCCGGTGCAGCGGCAGAGGTTGCCCTTCAGGTGGCGAGCAAGGTCGTTCTGAATGTCGTCCGCGCTGAGCGAGGCGGCGGTGAGGATCATGCCGGCGGTGCAGAAGCCGCACTGGAACCCCTGCGCCTGGAGGAATTGGCGCTGCATCGGGTGCAGCTCGCCATTCTGGGCCAGCCCCTCGATGGTCGTGACGTGAACGTCTGCGGCCCGATAGGCGGGGATGAGGCAACTATGGACCGGCGTGCCGTCGAGCCAGACGGTGCAGGCGCCGCAGTCTCCTTGATCGCAGCCTTTCTTGACCCCGAACCAGCCGAGGTCGCGGAGAAAGGTGCGCAGGCACTGCCCCGGCGCCGGTTCCTCGGAGAAGGTCTTGCCGTTGACGTGGTGGCTCATGCCTCTCCCTCACCAATCCCGTGCCATTCTGAGTGTTAGCGAAGAATCCAGGTCTCTCTGACGTGACGTTCCCCTCGAGCCGAAATGCTTCCCTTCGTTCAGCATGACACCGAACTGTCGCGGTGGAATCAGGGCGTCGCCAGCTCGGCGCGGATTTGTTCGGCGTGGTAGTGCGTGATGTGTTTGCGGTACTGCGGCGAGCCGTGGACGTCGTCGAAGTAACCGTCGTCGGGGATTTCGGCCAGAAGGCGTTCCCGCAGGGCACTAGCATCGGGCAGCTCCGGAAAAACGATCTGGACCGGTTTCGGGGTGGCGGCGGTCACGGTCAGAGTGAAGGCGCCGCCCTGCGGCAGGACGGTGCCGACCAGGAGGGTGGTGGAGCGGCCCATGTGGGTCATCGACATGCGGCGGAAGGCAGCGCGCTTGCGCAGCGCCGACGCCGGGAGATCGATCGAGCGTAGCAGCTCGCCTGGTTGCAGCACATTCTGGTGGTTGCCGGTGACGAAATCGACGGCGATGACCTGGCGTTCGCTGCCGTCGAGGGCGAGAAGGGTGTAGACGCCCTCCAACGAGGCGGCGAGGGAGGTCATCGGGCCGGCGGGGAGGGACATGCAGATGTTGCCGCCGACAGTGGCGGTGTTCCAGATCTTGAACGAGGCCAGAAAGGCGCGGCAGCACTCGCCGATCACGAACGACGCCGGCCAGTCGGGCCGGCCGGGAAAGGCGTAGAGCTCGGCGATGGTGCAGGTCGCCGCGATCCGCAATCCGTCGTCGCTCGTCGTGAGCGGGTCCCACCTCAAGGCCCGCAAGTCGAGCAACCGGCGCAGGTGGGCTTGCGGCTCGGAGAAGAGCCAGGTGCCCCCGGCCAGCCAGCTATCGCCGTCTTGCCATGCGGAATTTCCGCCCGAGACGGCTGTGGCGTCCCGGACTTCGGCGATCGTGTTGAGGTTCATGCGCCCTGCTCCTGCGCGTTGCATTCCACGGTCGGGACGGTCGACACCACCGTGCGCATCACGACGCAGGAGCCAGCGACTGCCGGCAACGTCACGTGTGACAGCGCACACTATTTCGGCCCCGCCTCGCGGGGCCTTATGACTAGCGGCGTACACGCTACACCCGAACCTGGCGAAACGCAAGAGGGCTGGACGGCACGCGCGGGAGCCGTTGGTCCCAGGGTGTGAGAGCCACCGCATAGGGACCGCGGTCTGTGTGCCGGGAAGCGCGCGGGAGCAGAAGTCGCACGTTTGGGGGGCTTGACATTCTGCGTTGCCAGTGTAGGTTGTGTGCAGGTTCAAACTAGCGTGTCATATGGCCCACCACCCGCGGGATCGCGGCATGTACGTGGGTCTGCTTGGGTGTTCGGCGGCTTGTGTTGGCGCGGGCAGCTCTCACCCCCAACCACCTCGCCCGTCGAGCCGGGCGAGGAAGTATGCGTGTGCGTGAGAGAGGTGAGTGTTGGCTACGGAGTCGATTGCTCGTTCGTCAACTCGCGAGCAAGCCGCCAAGCCGGTAACGATCATTACCCAGACTCGGGTGTTACCGGAGCGAAACGACGACTTCGCGGCACTGCAGCAGCGCATCAGTGATGCAGTCGCCGCGTTTCCCGGCTTCGTGGATCATCAGGTAATCCCGCCCAACCCCCCGGCACAGGTCGATTGGGTCATCCTGCAGAAATTCGCCTCATCCGAGCAGGCGCAGACCTGGCTGCATTCCCAGGAGCGTCAACGCCTGATCGCCATCGCCCAACCGATGCTGGTCGGGCACGACGACATCCACGTCGTGGTGGACGATGTCGCCGACCGGCCACTGGAGGCGGTCTCGGCGGTGATCTCGATGCGCATCGCGCCCGGCCAGGAGGAGGCTTTTCAGGCGTGGGGGCGACGCATCGCCGCCGCGCAGGCGAAGTACTCTGGATTTCAGGGGTATAAGGTCGAACCGCCCGTGCCCTGGCATCCAGGACGATTGGGTGACGATGTTGCAGTTCGACACCGAGGAGCACCTCAACGCCTGGATGACGTCGCCCGAGCGGCTGGCGCTGCTAGAGGAAGCCAAACCGTTCACGACAGAGACGCACTACCGCACCGTCCGCTCCGGGTTCGAGCAATGGTTCCAGGTCGGCGGCGCGGTGCACGCGCCGGCCTGGAAACAGAACATGCTGGTGCTGCTGGTGATCTACCCGGTGGTGTTTCTGTTTGGCGCCTTCGTGCAGAACCCGGTGCTCATTGGGCAATGGGGATGGCCGTTCTGGCTGGCGCTGTTCGCCGGCAACGTGGCCGGGGTCACCATTCTCAACTGGCTGGTGCCGTGGGTAAGCCGGCGTTTCTCCTGGTGGCTGAAACCGGCGGGGAGCGAGACCGAACGGCGCACCTGGCTCGGGGTTGCCCTTGTGGTTGCGTTGTACGGGGTTTCCCTGCTCGCGTTTTCCCGGTATCCGTGGTGGTAGATCCCGGTTGGTATCCCGACGAGCTGGCGCACGCCGGGCCGGAGCATCTGGACGCGGCGTACGTGGCCGGCTACGACCGCAAGGCGGGGCCGGAATCGGGCGAGGATCTGGCGCTGCTCAGGGAGTTGGGGCTCGGTGAGCGCCACACGCTGGTTGACCTCGGAGCGGGAACCGGATCGCTGGCGTTGGCCGCCGCGCCCTTCTGCCGACGGGTGGCCGCGGTCGATGTCTCCCCGGCCATGCGCTCGGTCCTGCGCGATCGGGCGGAGCGGTTGGGTCTGCGGAACCTGGAGGTGATTCAGGCCGGGCTGCTGTCGTATGAGCACCAGGGCGAGCCGGCCGATTTCGTCTATTCGCGCAATGTGCTGCATCATCTCCCCGATTTCTGGAAGGCGGTGGCACTGGAGCGGGTGGCGGAGATAATGGCGGCGGGTGGCGTCTTGTTGCTGCGCGATCTCGTCTACTCCTTTGACCCGGCAGAGGCCGATGAGGCCATCGAGGCGTGGCTCGCCGGAGCGACCGCGCGATCCGAGGAAGGGTGGACCCGCGCCGAATTGGAGGTGCACCTGCGCCAGGAGTACAGCACGTTCAGTTGGCTGCTGGAGCCGATGTTGGAGCGATCGGGTTTCGCCATCCGGCGCGCCGAGCACAGCGCGAACCGGATCTACGCGGCGTACACGTGTGTGAAGGTGTGACGGCTCGTTTCGAGTTCGGCCGCGGGGATTCTACGTCGCCGATTGCGGTGCCCGCGATCTCCGGAACCCGGCCATCCTGGCGGCATCTTCGGCCCTGAAGCAGATCTCCGGTTCGGTGCGGTCGTAGGTTGATTGGCCGGGCAGGTGGTAGATGCGGGAGGGCAGGTTTCCCTTGATCGGGTGGTCGCTCGGGCAGTCGGCGCCCATGGCGAGCAAGGCATCGTTGGGTATCCACTCCCCGGAGAGAATGTCCGGTTCGCCCAAGGCCCAGACTTCGAGCTCCAGGTCGAAGTAGCCGACGTCGACTACGGCATCCTCGGCAGGCAGCCCGAGCACCCATTCCGTTGTCGTCGGCTCGAGGTACCCGGCTTGGTAGCGGCGGGGGGAATCGTCCATCGGTCGCGTCCAATCGTCCATGCCGCGCTCCATGCGCCGAACATCCGTCGACTCGGTCACGCACAGACCGTGCCGACAGATGTGGGTCCTGGGCGTCAGCGATCCGCCGTTGGCTGGCCTTCGTCCAGGACGAAACGGAGGATGGCGCCGATGCCGCCCATGTCGTCGAGTGAACGGGCGGCTCTGGTGCGGGGAATGGGATTGCCGGCGGCGGGGATGTGCTCCTGTTCGTCGTCGCTGACCGGGACGTCCGTCGCGATCAATTCGATGCCGGCGTCGGTCTGCAACGCCAGCCGCACCGCGATGTCTTCGAGCGCGACCGGCACGATGTTGGCAACGTCGCCCGCGGCGGGATGTTCGCGCGGCACGTCCCCGACGCCATGCAGTGGCAAGGTGAAATCGGCCCAGCCGTTCCCGTTGAAGTCGTCGTTCATGACCAGGGTCAACACCTGGCCCGTTTCCAGCGCGGTGAGGGTGTCCTCCGCGCCAGCGACCCCGCGGCCACCCGCGCCGACGCCGTCGAGCATGGTCTGCACGGTATCGCGTTCGTGCTGCCGCTCCCGCGCTGCGACCAGCGGCTCGGCCGCGGCGGCGATCGTGGCGAAGTTCGAGTCCGATTCGAGGGCGATGGTGCCGATGATCCGCTCGCTGACGGTCTGGTGGAATGCCTCGTTCAGGGCGGTGGCCATCGGCTCGTCGGCGGCGAGGATCAGGTAGGGAACCTGGGCGTTCCCCTCGGCGATCTCGCGGCGCGTCTCGTCGGCGATGGTCCTGGCGAACGCTTCGACCCGTTCGTCGGCGCGATTCTGGAAGCGCTTCTGCGACCAGCCGCCTTGCGCTTGCTTGCGCGGGTAGTCGTCCGCTTCGAGTTGCACGCCCCGATCCCACGTCTGGCGCTGCATGAGCCAGAGGTTGGCTTCGCGCTGATCGGCGACGAGGACGGCGAACTCGGGATAGTCGAGACCGGCGCGGACCAGTTCCCGGAGCGAGGGGACGGGACCGACGGTAAGCCCGGTTGTTACGGGGATATCGAGGGGGACTGGCTCGAAGATGTCCTGGTGGCCGCAGGCCACGACGATCACGCCATGCGCGGCCGGATCGAGTTCCTCGTCGAGGTAGGTCGTGATGCGCTTGAGATCGGCGCTGAGGCTGTCGAACGCCGCGCCGCGTGGCCCGTACTTCTTGATCGTCTCGTCCAGGTCGCGGCGGAGGGTCTCCCAGGCGGGGCGGCGAGGCGTACCGTTGTCGTCGCCTCGCCCACGCCGTTCGGATCGCTTCTGCTCCGGCGGCGGGATGCGCCCCGGTTCGGAGCCTTCCGGGCGCCAGTCGAGGCTGACGGTCAAATAGGGCGCCTCAGTGGAAGGTGTCACGTTCGCCAGCCGCGCCAGGGTTTGCGCGAGGTCGAGCGCCAGCGGTGTGGCGTGCTCCGAGGTGCGAATCCGTTGCACGGGGTCTGTAGCCACGGTCGTTCCTTTCTCTGCGGAGGTGATGGCGCCCGCGGTTTCCGCCGGCGCACCCTGCCTTGGTCTTGATGCAAGAGCGGGGCCGACCCCGCTTCCCGGTGGATGGACGTGGCGCTCGGGACCAGCGCCCGAAGACGGCAGGGCCTTTCGCTGCCACTCCGTCGCCAGATGGCACCTTTCTTGCAGAGTTCGTCTGGCAACTTCGGTAACGCCAAACCGGTTCCTGGCACGGCGTCACGCCGGCCAGTGCGAGTCGCTGCTCGCCTCGGAACGTCAGGATTGATCGCGCGATTGGGTGCAAGCGATCGCGCCCGAGCAGGTGGACGAGTCCCAGCCCGGTACTGACTCCCGGCTGCGGTCTGGCCCGGTAAATAGGGAGGCATCATGGCCCAGCAGCAGAACCCACAGTGGCTGGTCGTGAACGGATTCGACCGCCGCACGTTTCTCAAGGCGTCCGCGGGGGCGACCGCATTGCTCGTGGTCGACTCGGCGTTCGCGCTTGACGCCCTCGCCCAGGACAACGACCAGAACAACCCGATTGTCACCGGGTTCCAGTTCTTCGTCACTCCGCAGGCGGAGACCATCGAGGCGATGGCGGAGCGCATCTGGCCCGCCGGCGACGACGGGCCCGGCGCCACCGAGGCCGGTGTCGTGTACTACATCGATCACGCTCTTGCGGGCGAGTACGCCGCATACCAACTCGATTACCGCGCGGGGATCGACGCCCTGAATGCCCTGGCCATGACGCAGCACGAGGGCGAGTTCGCCGACCTGTCCGCGGAGCAACAGCACGCCCTGCTGGAAAACATCGCGTCGGACGAGGCGGCGTCGACCGAGCAGGCGCAGGAGCAGGAAGGCTCGGAGGACACCCCGCCTTCCGCTGAGGACGTCTCCGCCGAACCGGCGCCGGCGATGCACCAGCTCCCTGGGGCCGCGGCGCAACCCGCATCACCGGGATTGCCCACCCAGGTCGGCGTCGTCGAACGCCAGGTGGCCGGGCTCAACCCATCGAGGGCTGCCGATTTGCCAACCTTCTTCGCGCTGGTGCACGCCCACACCATGGAAGGCCTCTTCGCCGATCCCATCTACGGGGGCAATCGCGATTTCGCCGGCTGGCGCGCGGTCGGCTACCCCGGCGCCTACTACGTCTACACCGAGGAGGAACAGCAGTCGTTCGAACCGCTCGACAAGCCGTTCCAGAGCATTGCCGATTTGTAGCGGCGAGGACGCAGTCGGCTGACGTTCATGTGGAAACGGAGAAACGGACATGGCAATCCTACCTGCTAAAGATGTTGTCCTGGTCGGGTATGGCGCCGCGACGGGGCCGCTGTCGGTCGAGTTGGCTCGGGCCGGGTATTCCGTGGTGGCGCTGGAGCGCGGCGAGCATCGCACCACCGATGAGTTCGCGGAGAATGCCCTCGACACGCTGCGGTGGGCGACGCGAGCAGAGATGGTACCGACCCTGATGGAGCTGCCGCTCACGTTTCGCAGCAATCTCAGCGCGGTGGCGACCCCCACCAGGTACCAGATGGCCAGCACCGTCGGCGGCGCGTCGGTCCACTGGTCCGGGCAATCCTGGCGGTTCTATGAAGAGGACTTCCGCGTCCGGACCACGCTGGAGGAACTGTACGGCGCAGAGCGCCTGGCGTATCTGCGCGCCGACGGGGCGAACATCCAGGATTGGCCGGTCTCCTACGACGAGTTCGAGCCGTTCTACGAGAAAGTGGAGTATTACGTCGGCGTCGGGGGCTGGCCCGGCAGTATCCAGGGCGATATCCGCCCGGTCAACCCGGAAGAGGGCAACCCGTTCGAAGCGCCTCGGCAGCGCGACTACCCGTTCCGGCCGCTGCGAGACAACGCCACGGACATCACCTTCCGCGAGGGCGCACTGGAACTCGGTCTCGACCCGTTCCACGTGCCGACAGCGATCACGACCGAGCCGTGGACATCCGAATACGGGGTGGAGCGAGCGGCCTGCACCTACTGCACCTTCTGCACGAACCACGGCTGCTGGAATGGCTCGAAGTCGAGTTCGCTGGTATCGCTGCTGCCGGCGGCGGAGGAGATCGGCAACTTCGAGTTGCGCCCCAACGCGCAGGTGATGCGCATCAACCACGAGGGGAACCGCGCCGTCAGCGTCGAATACCTCGATCTGGTGACCGGCGAGCTGCACACGCAGCCGGGCGAGATGTTCGTGCTCGGCGCCTATTCATTCCAGAACGTGCGGCTGCTGCTGTATTCGGGCATCGACGGCGACGGGCAGGTCGGCAAGTACTTCATCAACCGTGCCGGCCCCAGCGCCAGCGCCATTTTCGACGACCGTTACCTGAACGGCTACAACGGTCCCGCCGTGCAGCGGCAGGGACTCGACAACTACAACGGCGAAAACAATGCCGAGGAGAAAATGTCGCTGCCCGAAGACGAGTTCTTCGTGGGTGGCGCCTTCATCGGCTCGCCGTCGCAGCGAATGCCGCTGGAAACCTACGACTCCGTGCCCCCCGACGTGCCGACCTGGGGACCGGACTTCAAGCGGTATTACACCGAAAACCTGAACCGCTTTATGAGCCTGCAGCTGCTGCAGGAACCGATACCCTACGAGACCAGCTACATCGACCTCGACCCGAACTATACCGACCAGTGGGGCGTGCCGGCTGCGCGCGTGCAGCGGCAGGTGAAGACCAACGAGATCAACATGTCCCGCTACATCTTCGCCAAGGCCAAGGAGATTCTGGAGGCCGCCGGGGCCAGTCTGGTCTGGGGCAGCGACGTACCTGAGCCAACCGCGTCTATGACGCACGACTGCGGCGGGCTGCGCATGGGCAACGACCCCTCCATGTCGGCCACCAACCGCTATGGGCAGCTCTGGACGATGCCGAACATCTTCGTCGGCGGTGGTGCGCTCTACCCGACGATGTCCGGGCACAATCCGACGGAGACGATCTGGATGCTCGGGTTCTGGGAGGCCGACGCCATCGTGAATGAAAAGGTCAATCTGTTCGATTCGCACGACATGCGGTAGACGCCCCTCGCCCCCGGTCCCTTTCCCCGTGCGCGCGGAAAGGGGCCGGGGGGCGAGTGCGTCCCAGGGAGAAGGAGCCAGGGTGAGCCAGCACGTCAGTGCGTCGATGACTCCCGACTCACCACCCCCGCTATCTCTCCCTGACATCACCAAAGCCCTCGCCTGGCGCGATTGGGAAACCGGGCTCGCCGAGGCAGGGCGCCGTTGCGTGCCGATGCTGGCTCTCGCTGAACCGCCATGGACAAACAGCGCCCAGCGGCTGGGGCTGGTCCTGGAGCAGGATGGGGCGCTGCGCGGACTGCTCGAGGAGACGGTCGTCCCTGTCCTTCTCGATCCGTTCGCGCGGCCGGATTTGGCGAGCCAGTGGCGGACGGCGTCCCTTGCGTTGGAAGGGGCGGTCGGCCCGCCGCTGCTCATGGTCCTCAGCCACGAGGGGCTGCCTTTCCTGAGCTATGACACGATGTGGCCCGAAGGACGCGAACCGCACCCGTCGCTGGCGGCTCTGGCGCGGGCCACGGCCGAGGCGTACACCCGTGACCCGGAGGCCATCGTTGCCGAGGCGCGCACATTGCAATCGCCTCCAGCGCGGGACGCCTCGCCCGCGTACCGTTCGGTGGAGGAGGTGTGGCAGGCGCTCGCCGGCGAGACCGATCCCCTCTATGGAGGCATGCGGGAGATTCCCAAACATCCGCGCCCCCAGGTGCTCTGGCTCCTGCTTCGCCACGAGGACAGCCTGGAGGCGAGCCGGTTCGTGCACATCACGCTCGGCGCGATGGCGCGGGGCGGGATCAACGACCAGGTCGGAGAGGGGTTTCACCGCTGCGCGCGAGATGAGCGCTGGATCGTGCCGCACTTCGAGAAACCGGTGCCGCTTAGCGCGCAATTGGCGTGCGTCTATGCCAAGGCGGCCCGCCGCTTAAAGGACACCGCGTTGCTGACTGAAGCCAACGCCCTGGCTACGTTCAGCCAGACGTGCCTGCGCGCGGGCGTGGATGCCGTTGCTTCGGATAGCCACTCGTACACCTGGACATCGCGCGAGATGATGGGGGCGCTCGACCCAGCGCTGCGGCAGGCGGTCAGCTTGCACTACAACATGATGCCCGATACAACCCGACAGGTGCTGTACCGCGCTCGCGGCGCGGAAGCCATCGCGGAGTTCGGGCCAGAGCGTCCGGAGACACTCCGTCAACGCCTCGAGGCCGGCCGGCAGCAATTGCGCCGCGCAAGGTCTCAGCGCCGCCCTCCCGCGCGTGCGCCTGTCGGCCCCGAGCTGGGCGGCAACGACGATTCACTGGCTGCTCTGCGCGGCCGAGCAAGGCTGCAATAGTGATGTCGGAGCGTTGGTGGAGCACCTGGACGGTCTTACCGCCGTCCACTTCCGCGCGGATCTCGGCTATGCCCGTCCCGGCGCGCCCGCACATGGCTGGCTGGAAGATCAAGCGGCTCTCCTCGCCGCCATGGTCGCCGCGTACCGCGTGACACGGGAGGGCCGATGGTTGGAGCGGGCGCGTCCGCTGGCCGACGTGGTCCTGGACCGATTCGGACAGGATGGGGGCTGGCTCGACCGTCCACCGGATTCAGGGGTGCCGCCGTTGAGCCGCGCCATCATGGACGATGTGCTCCCCTCTCCGGTGGCGACGCTGACCGCCGCGCTCGCCGAGTTAGGCGCGTTGGTGGGAGAGGAACGGTACGGGGAGCGCGCTCGTATCGGCGCGGCCAGCCATCTGCCCGGGCCTGGCAGTGGGGCCTGGGCGGCCGCGATGTGGCGGGCGTGGTTCGACGTTTCCTGATCGCCTGCCACCACATGGCGAACGGCCGCGATTCCGCGACGATGACCGCGGGCCGCCGGGCCAAGGGCCCCGGAATCGCGCCAAATGGCACCAACCTTGCGACATGGATTGTTGTCTCGCACGTTGGCCCTGCGCCCGGTGCCGCCGCGCGCGCTCAACTGGCCATCGCTACCGTGGAGGAACACTGTGGACAGGCAATTCGACCGCCGGAAACTGACGATCATGATTGGCGCTATGGCTGCCGTGCCGGGTATCGCGCTCGTAGCCGCGCCGGCCGGGATCGCGCAGGACGCCAGTCCCGAAGCCAGCCCGGACGCCAGTCCCGAAGCCAGCCCAGGGGCGAGCCCCGTGGCGGGCGAACAGGTCGAGATCGTCTCGTACGACATCTACTTCGAACCGAAGGAGGTCACGATCCCGGCCGACACCGACGTGACCATCATGCTGCCCAACGAGGGCGTCACGCTGCACAATTTCTCGATCACCGATCACGAGAACGACGATCTGCCGTTCGAACCGATCGATATCGACATCGATCCGGGAGCGACCGAGCAGGTCACGATCAATGCGCCGGCTGGGGAATACTACTTCTATTGCAACGTCCCCGGTCACGAGGCGGCGGGGATGTTTGGAACGCTGACCGTGGAGTAGCAAGGGCCTTTGCTCACAGGGGACATCTTGTCGAAACGTCGAGGCCTGATAGTGTTTGGCGCGGCGCTCCTCGCGGGGGGCGCCGTCGCCTGGGCGCTCCAGCAGCGGCGATCGCCTTCTGCCTGCCCATACAGCCAGCGGTTTTTCCTCGATCTGCCGCGCCCGTTTCTGCGGCGCGAGACGTTGCTCGACATCCTGGCGCCGGTGCCGGGAGAACGCGTGCTCGAAGCCGGCCCCGGCACCGGGTACTACAGCCTCCATGTCGCGCGAGCGGTCACGCCGGGCGGTCAGCTCGTCGTTCTCGATCTCCAGCCGTCGATGCTCGATGAGCTGATGCGACGGGCGGAAGCCGAGGGGATCGTCAATATCGCCCCCGTCCAAGGTGATGCTCAGATGCTTCCCTTCGCGGATGCGACGTTCGACGCTGCGTTCCTCGTGGCCACCCTGGGAGAGATCCCCGATCAGGAGCGGACATTGCGCGAGCTGCGTCGGGTGCTGAAGCCCGGCGGCAGACTCGTGGTCGGCGAGGGGCAACCGGATCCGCACCACGTGCGCATCGATGACCTCCGCGGGCGAGCCGAAGCCGCTGGACTACGCTTGACCAGCCGCCACGGTGGACGTCTCGGCTACCTGGCCCGGTTTGAGAACGAAGGTGATCGGGTTAATTTGGGTGATGGGGTGGTAGGGTGATAGGGTGTCAGGCAGCAACGACTGGCACATGATCTTGGCTCGACTGGCCGATCGTGTTGATTCTCAGGAATGTCACATGCACTCCACGCAATTGCCGATTCCTGGCACCCTATCACCCCATCACCCCATCACCCACGACCGGAGGCCGCGTCCATGCGCTATCGACGCCTGAGTTACCGGTACGCGCTCGTCTTGGCGCCCGATCGGGACCGGACGTGGGACAACGCCCGTCTGGCCGCGGAATCTGGCGTGCGTTTTGCGAAGACCTGGTGGCGGCCACCGGCCGATGTTTGTGAATCGGAGAGTGCGATCGAGGTGACGGTCGATCTGGCCGGGGTGGATCAGGACGAACTTGACGTCGTGCTTTACGAGGATGCGCTGATCGTCGAGGGAAAGCGCCGGCTGAAGACGGCGCCTAGTGGTGTCTACCACTTGGCGGAAATCCGGCAGGGACCGTTCCGGCTCGAACTGGGTCTGCCGGTGGCCTTCGATCTGGACCGTGTCGACGCCCGCTACGACCAGGGGCTGCTGCGCATTACCTTCCCCAAGCGCCAGCGCACCGCGAACGCCCCTCGACGATAAGGAAACTGCCGTGCAGGATGACACCCAGCCTGATGCCGAAGTGAACCAGCGTCCGGATCGGGACCAAGAACGGACCCGCTCCGACGAGACTCTGGCGCAGTCGCAGACCGCCGAGGCAACCGAGCAGCGCCAAACGGACGATGCCGCTGCACCGGGGGGCGTTCCCGACGGGTCCGGTACCCTCGAAATCCCCGATGCGTTGCCGGTATTGCCCCTGCGCGGGGGCACCGTGGTCTTCCCTCTGGCCGTCGTGCCATTGACGGTTGGGCTGCCGCGATCGGTTCAGATGGTCGACGACGTCATGCGCGGCAACCGCATGCTGGCGTTAGTGGCCCAGCGCAATGAGGAGACCGAGCAGGCTGGCCCAGACGACCTCCACCGCATTGGCACCGCGGCATTGATCCACCAATTGATGCGAGGGCCGGACGGCAGCGTGCGCCTGATCGTGCAGGGGGTGGAGCGCATCCGGGTGCTCGACTTCATTGCCACCGAGCCGTACCTCGTGGCCCGCGTCGAGCCAGCGCCCGACCGGGTCGCGACTGGGGTGGAGGTCGACGGTCTGCGTCGGGCGGCGCTCGATCTTTTCCGGCGGCTGGTGGCACTCATCCCGGAGGTGCCGGACGAGGTGGCCGCTGCCACGGAGACGATCGCCGAGCCGCGGCAGGTGGCCTACCTGATCGCCTCCACGGGGCTGATTGATGTCGAAGCGCGGCAGGAAATCCTTGAGCTGGATTCGGTTGAGGCGAAGTTGCGGCGGCTGATCGAGCTGTTACAGCGGGAGGAATCGGTGCGCGAACTGGGGCAGCGCATCGCCTCCGAGACGCAAGGGCGGATGAGCAAGCAGCAGCGGGAGTACTTCCTGCGCGAACAGCTCCGCTCCATCCAGCAAGAGCTGGGCGAGGGGGGTGACGCCGACCCCGAGATAGCCGAGCTGCGGCAGAAGATCGCCGAGGCGAATTTGCCGCCGGAGGCGCGGAAAGAGGCCGATCGGGAGCTGGACCGGCTCTCGAGTATCCCGCAGGCCTCGCCGGAGCACGGCATCATCCGCACCTACCTCGATTGGATCGCCAACCTGCCGTGGGACTCGCTCTCCGGCGGCGAAATCGATATCGCCAAGGCGCGGCGGGTGCTGGACGAGGACCACTACGACCTGGAGAAGATCAAGGTCCGCATTCTGGAGTACCTGGCGGTGCGCAAGCTGCGCGAAGATCGAGAGGCGGAGCAGCGCGAAGAGGAGGTCGTCCCGGCCAATGTCGGCGTGGATGTCGAAGGCGAGGGCGAGATTGTGCCCGACCCGGAGTCGAATGTGCGGCGCGAGACGCCGACCGACCGCGCCGCGCGGGAGCCGATCCTGCTCTTCGTGGGGCCACCGGGGGTGGGCAAGACGAGCCTGGGGCAATCGATCGCCCGCGCGCTCGACCGCGAGTTCGTGCGGCTTAGCCTGGGCGGGGTCCACGACGAATCGGAGATCCGGGGGCATCGCCGGACCTATATCGGCGCGCTGCCGGGGCGGATCATCCAGGCGCTGCGTCGCGGCGAGACGCGCGACCCGGTCTTCATGCTGGACGAGATCGACAAGGTCGGTTCCGACTGGCGGGGGGATCCGTCGTCGGCGCTGCTGGAGGTGCTCGACCCGGCACAGAACCACACCTTCCTCGACACCTACCTGGGAGTGCCGTTCGACCTCTCGCAAGTGCTCTTTATCGCCACCGCCAACACCACCGACACGATCCCGGCTCCATTGCTCGATCGCATGGAGGTGATCCCCCTTTCCGGCTACACGGACGAGGAGAAGGTGCAGATTGCCCAGAAGTACCTGGTGCCGAAACAGGTCTCGGCGCATGGGCTGACGCCCGAGGAACTGACGTTTACCGACGAGGCGCTGCGCCGGATAATCCGCGATCATACGCGCGAGGCGGGGGTTCGGAACCTGGAGCGGCAGATCGCGACGATCGCGCGCAAAATCGCCAGAGACATCGTCGAGGGCAAGAGCGGAAACGTCGAGGTGACGCCCGACAAGGTCGTCGCCTACCTTGGCCGGGCGCGTTTCTTCGATGAGGTCGCCGAGCGCACTGACCGGCCCGGCGTTGCGACTGGGCTGGCCTGGACGCCGACCGGCGGTGACGTTCTTTTTGTGGAAGCGACAATGATGCCGAGTAGCGAGGAGCGGCTGATCCTCACCGGGATGCTGGGCGACGTGATGCGCGAAAGTGCCCAGGCGGCGCTGTCTTACGTCCGCTCCAATACGGCCCAACTCGGAATCGACCCGGAGGTGTTCGCCGGCAAGGCGGTCCACCTCCACGTGCCAGCCGGGGCGGTACCGAAGGATGGCCCCTCGGCCGGCGTCACCATGACGACTGCATTGACATCCATGGCCACCGGCCGCCCGGTGCGCGACGATCTGGCGATGACCGGGGAGATCACCCTGCGTGGCAAGGTGTTACCGGTGGGGGGCATCCGGGAAAAGGTGCTGGCAGCTCATCGTGCCGGGATCGAGAAGGTTATCCTCCCCGCTCGGAACGAGCGCGACCTGGAGGATGTGCCGGAGGAGCTGCGAGGCGAGATGGAGTTCATCTTCGCCGATTCGGCAGAGGACGTGATACCGCTGGCGCTGGGGGAGCGGACTGTGCCGGCCATGGCCGCCGACGGTGCTGCCCCGACGCCGATGGCGCGTAGCGGCGATGGGGCGGAGCGGCGGAGTGCGCGGGCGGCGGCGAAGAAACGGGGCGAGTCACAGGATTCGGCGTAACTCAAGGTGGCGCACAAGCAGGTCTTCGAAGGGACGTGGTTCCGCGGCGACGTGCTCATAGTCGCCAATTACTGGCCGGCAGTCGTAGGCCCGCTGGAGAATGCAGGATATTGGCCGTCCCGAGCATTCTGACTTACACCTCCCATAATCAGTCACTTTCGAGGGAGTCGTCGCCCGTACCGGGTACGGGGATTTCGGGACGCGCCGGGCGATCGGATATCAAGAGGGCAGTTTGGAGTGCGGGCGGCGCGCTGGGTATTGCGCTCCTGTGCCCAGACCGCTGAACGGTTCGTGATCGCAGGCCGCCTGCGAGCCGGCGCGGCTGGGCAGTCAGGGCTCTGCGGGCGCTTGCGTGCGCGCTGCTTGCGGCCGGTGCCCGACGATCCGAGGATCCCGCATCGGCGGAGGTTAGGTGCGTCTGTGGCGCCACTTGCCAATGATCGTCCCTCCAAGGGCGGTGACGAATGCCCCGAACGCAAAGAAGGCCGCGGCTTGCTCGCCCATGAGGTTCGGCGCGAACGGGTGCAGCAGTAGCGGACCGAGCCACGCCACCGGCGACCACAACCATGACCGCATCCACACGCCGCTGGCAAGCGGGAAGAGGACCCACCACGCCAGGAACCACGGTGTCAGGAACGGGTAGTCGCGCCACGTCGAGGGGTTGGTCAGCCAATGGGACGCCTGGATCACCACCGCCATAGCGCCGACGTAGACTGCTAGGCTGGCCAAGCAGCGCCCGATTCCGGTCAGGAGGCCCAACCTGTGAAAGGAGGATTCCCTACTAACCCCGGCGCACCCGTTCATCGCCTCACCTCCCGCCTTCGTTCCGCCGCGCGGAGCTTGCCGTTCCTGACGCCCGCCCGGGCCAGGGCCGCGTAGGCGAGGGCGAGCAGGACGAGCAGGATCCACCCTCCGAATATCAGCAAGAGTTCGAAGTTGTCCTTCCCCGTCATGGGGCCCATCGCGGTCGGCGTGGCGGGACCCGACTCCGGCACGGCGAGCACTACCAGCACCGCGGCGAGGACCGCGACCGGCGGCCCCGCCGGCCACCACGGCGATGGAAAGCGCACGCCGATCCAGTACGCCGCGACAAACGACAGCACGAAGCAAAGCAGGACCAGGAGATTCGCGACGTCGGGCAACACGGGGTGGACGAAGGGAACCAAAAAGCTCACGAACAGGAGCGCGAACGCCAGCGTCCAGCCGAGCCATCGCGCCAAGGTCGTGTACCGCCAGTCCATCGTCGCCCCCTCCATCGTTGGCGCCGTGCGCCGCGGCGACTCAACCCTGACCCGGCCGATTCTTGTCGCGGCGCTTGCCCCACCACACGCCCAATGCGGCCGGCAGGACGTACAGCGCGCTGGCCACCAGGGCGAAGAGCGGCATGGCGAACAGGAGGAACCCGAGGCCGGGGTTGGGATTCGAGGCAGCCCCGTCGCCCCGGGACGAAACCAATTCCACCACGACCGGCGCCACGAGCAGCGCGGTTGCGGCAAGGCACAAGGCGACGATGGCCACCGGCATCGTCTTCACCCACCACCGCTCCCGCACACGCACCCCGACCAGGATGGTCGCCACCAGCGAGGGCAGAACCGGCCAGAAATCCAGGGCGAGACCGAACGCGTTGGTCAGGAACGCTGATGCGACCAGTACCAGGAAGGGCGCCAAGACCCAGCCGATGCGGCGAACCCACATCGAGACTCGCGATGCAATCGTCGGCGCCTCCTTCCAGCCCGACCGGCCCTGCGGCGGGGGCGATGTGTTCCTCCGGCCATTCCAGGCCCTGTCCCTGTGTCCGGGCAGGCCCGCCGCCCGCGCCGGGGGCGGCGACGGGTTCCCGCCCGCCGGCCTCACCCCTCGCTGTGTTCCAGGACGAGCAGCCTGATCGGGACGAGCGTGAGCACGAGCGCGGAGGCGGGCAAGACGACGAACCCCGGCCCGGAGCCCGTCCACGCGGCGAAGCCGTACGCGCCCACCGCCGCCACGAGCAGCAGCGCCCGCCAGACCGGGGCGGTCAAGGCGCCCAGGTCGACGCAGCCGACGCCGGCGAAGGCGGCGACCGCCGACCGGTTAAGGGCGTGCACGTCGGCTGAGGATGGGCCAATCGCCCAGGTCGCCGAGTGGTCGTGCGCGAGGCCTCGCGCACGGCCCGTCGAGCCGACCATTCCCGAAGCCACGGCCACGCCGCGAGCGATTTCCGCGGGTCACGACGTGTGGCAGGAAGGGCTAGGTGTTGAGGATCATGCGAATTGTCCTAATCGAGAGGGCGTTTCAGCGCCCAAACGTCGCCGCCGTGAGGACCGCGAACACGATGGCGAACCAAGCGAGTAAGAGGAGCGCCATCGCGAGCCAATACAGCCGGTGGGCGTAGGACTCCATCCGCGCGGTGTGGCGATCGGTCGCCCGCCGGGTCGGTTCCAGGTACAGAAACAACACGATCGGGACGACCATGAGCACTGCGTCGATGAGGGGCATAATCGACAATTCTGCCCTGAAGCTTGCCCACGCGGCGAAGGCGAACGCGCCAACAGCTCCGGCCAGGAGCGGTATGGGTCGGACCCGAATCTCGGAGGCGCTCAGGACCACGCAGCCGGCGCCGACGAGGGCAGCGATCGCCGACATGTTCAGGGCGTCCACCTCCGCCACGCAATTCGGCGTCGAACATAGGTGGCCAGAATAGAGGAACTGCAAGAGGAGCCAGTCGGCGGCCACCCCCCCATCCCCACCACCAGTAGAGCGATCAAGCATGTGGCTACGGGGCCCTCCACGGCCTCCCAACCCGACGGGTGGTTGGAGCGGTCGCTATCCATGGTGGCTCCTCTCTGGCGGTGATACGCACGACGGTCCGGGACGGGCCGGGTTTCGCGATCCGGCTCACATCCGGCATTCTCGTCGGCGTCGGCCTGTAGCGCGCCCGTAGGGCGT
Source organism: uncultured Chloroflexia bacterium (assembly GCA_963762985.1). Classification (GTDB taxonomy): domain Bacteria; phylum Chloroflexota; class Chloroflexia; order Thermomicrobiales; family UBA6265; genus JACCXM01. The sequence goes on along the minus strand of CAVXMK010000008.1, from coordinate 99,376 downwards.
ACGGGTTTTTTGGCCCGGGGCGGCCACGCTTCGTGAGGAGCCCACGCGATGATCAGTCGCCCTTGCCCGTGTGCGGCGCCTCGGGGCGAAACAGCTCCCGGTAGTGCCGGTACCACTCCGATTGGAACAGCTCCTCGGGGTCGTGGCGGAGTTTCTCGGCGAGGAATGCGGGAAATTGCGGGTACGCGGTCTCGACCTGGCGGCGGGTGGCCCAGCGATGGTAGGTCAGGTAGTAGCTGCCACCGAGGGCCAGGGCGCGGTCGATCAGGCGGCGGCAGGCCGCGGCGGCGCACGCGTTTCCGGCAGGTGTATGGTCGATGTGGAGGTTGACGACGACGCAAGCCCACGGCTGGTGCGCCCAAGCCAGGAACGACTCGACGTCCCGTTCGATCAGCCGCACCGTGCCATAGATCACCCGGGCGCCGTGCCGCCGCACGTCGGCCGCGACGTCGGCCATGAAACGCGGCAGATCACGACGCGGCACGTAGAGTTCCGAGATCATTTCCGACCCAGGATGCGACGCCCGCAACCGCCGATCGAGCGCGGCGTGGTAGCCGTCGTGGTAGTCCGCGAGCTGGTGGGAATCGGACCAGTAGACCTGGCCGTCGGTCGCCAGGTAGTGGCGGGCGTAGGCGTCGCTGGCGCGGCGAGGATCGGTGTGCGACAGCAAGAACAACGCTTCCCAGTCGGCGCGGGAGAGGACGCGCTGCCCCGGCGGGATCGGCGTCTCGTCGGCGACCGGCCGGTAGACGGAGCAGATGCCCTGGCGCAGGAAATCGTCGCCGGCGGGATCGATGGCGAATTGGAAGTCGCCGTAGCGGCACCCCTCCGCGGCACGCGCTTCGAGCGTGGCCACGACTTCGTCGATGGTCAGCATGGCGACCTCGCGCCGCACCTTTTGCCGCGGCGCCAGGCGCAGACGCACCGAAACGATCGGACCAAAGAGTCCGTAGCCGCCGATGACGAGCCGGAAAAGCTCCGCGTTCTCCTCGCGGGAACAACGGCAGACCTGGCCGTTGGCGTCGATCAGGGTGAAGGCCACGACGTCGCCGACGAGCGGGGCGCGGCCGAGCACGCGGCCGTGCGCATTGCACGACAGCGCGCCACCCAGCGTGAGACGGTCGGCGCCGGTCTGCTTCTGGATGATGCCCCAGGGCTCGGGCATCCTCTGCTGAGCACTGTGCAGCCAGTCGATGAGCGCGGGCCAGGTGATCCCGGCCGCGGCCTCGACCTCGCCGCGCGCCGCGTCGAAAGCGAAGACGTCGGCCAATCCCGTCAGGTCGAGCAAGTCGGCCCCACGGGCGAACTGCTGCCCGCCCATCGCGTGGCGACCCCCGGCGATCGCCAGCGGGCGACCCGCGGCGGCACGCACCGCGTCGCGCACCTCGGCGACAGTCCGTGGGCGGATGATGCGGGCCACCCGCGTCGCGTTGAGCCGGGAATGCACATCGTTGACGGTCACCGGGCAGTCGGGCATTGCATGTCCCCAGGCGAATATCTATTAGCCATCGACCCTATGCGGTGCCGGGTCGGGTTCGCGGCGGCGCCGGCCCCACCACACGCCCGCGGCGGCCACCGCGGTATACATGATGCCGAGCATCGCCACACCGATTATGAGGAAGAACAAAATGAACTCAGCCGAATCTTGCGGCGTTTGCGGTCCCCAGACGGTTTCCACCGAGACTTGCGGCTCCCACATCAGCCGGACGGTCCACAATGCAAATCCTGCGGCCGGCACCGCGAGCGCGGCCAATGGTCCCGCCACCCACCACCAGGAGCGAAACCGTTGCCCGATCCAGAACACGGCGATGACCGACGCCAAAAAGGGCAACGAGGCCGGCAGGGAGAACGAGAACGCCATCCTGGCCGCTTGGTCGACGAGCCAACCGGCGGCGGTGACCAGGACGAACACGAGTGTCCAGCCGAGCCACCGCGCCCACAGCGATGATCGCCACGTCGAATTCGCCTGATCCATCGCTCCAACTCCAAACATCGCGCCGATCAAGTTCATGGAACCCCAGCCTGACGCCGCATGCTCGGGGCGGGCTCGTGGCGCCCGCGGCAACAGGGTTCTGAGGGCGGGCGCCGCCCAGGGCACGCCTGCGCCCCGGCCGCTACCATGGGCGGAAGGCCAGGACGAGGAGCTGAGCACGCGTATGCGCGGTGTCCTTGGCGGGCAAGACATGCGGTCGGAATTGATCGAGCAGTCCTGGCGATTCAGACGGTGTGGACATGAGCAACCTCCAGCGATCAGAGAAGCGCGCGTTCAGCGCAAGAACGACAGTGATGACGCCGAGACGACCATGAGCGCGGCAGTCGGCTCACTCGATCCTGTGCCAGGAAGCGGTGTCGGTCCCGCGCCCCGATCCCAGAGAAGTTCCCGAAGTTCCCCAAGTTCCCAAATTTCGCCGTGCCCCACCAGCTACCCTGTTCCAGCCCTAATACCAGACCTGGAGGGTGAAGGCGATCTCCCGGCCCTCGATCCGGACTTCCGGGTCCAAGCCGGTGACAACCCCGATGCGGAAGCTCGTCGGGTCCCCTTCGATGATGAGGTCGAGGGTGTTCGTCGCCCCGGGGGTGTCGTCGAATGCGGCGACCCATCCTGCTCGCGTGCCGTTGAAGTGCCAGAACCCTGCAGAGTCGACAGAGACGACCTGGACCGCGTTGTCGATCGGGTGGAAGGCGAACCCGTAGTCCCAAGGCACTCCACTCGACTCCGCCGGGTTCGTGAAGGCGGCGGTCGCTGACAGATCCTCGAAGTCGATCTCCGCGATCCTGGAGGCGGGGATGCCTGCTGTTGCACGAGCGTGTCCGTGAACGGTCCACTCCCGAATTCCCGCATGGCATCCCGAGTGGCCAAAGCGTCCGCAAACCGCGTTGCATCGTCTAGGGTGGAAGCCGGCGGCGGGGACGCGGCCAGCGCAGCGGGCGTCGGCGCTTCCCAGACTTCGAAGGTGCTGTAGATGATCTGCCGGCCCTCCACGATGATCTGCGAGGCGAAGTCGGTCGCCGCCATGACGTCCGCAGCGATCGGCGGCGTCAGGTCGATAGTGGCCACGAACTCGCCGTTGACACCGAACAGCGCCGTCGTGCCCTGGACGATGAGGTCGAGGGTGTTGGTCGCCCCTGGCGCGGCGTCGAAGGTGGGCACGAGGCCCGACTGCCGCACGCCATTGGGGAAGTCGGCGTAGAACCAGACCCCGCTCGAATCGACGTAGACCTCCTGCACGCTGTACGGCTCGAGGACCTGATGGAAGGCGAACCCGTAGTCCCACGGCGCTCCGGATTGCTCGCTCGGGTTGACGAAGGTGAGGGTCGCCGAGAAGTCCTCGGTGGTGATCCCGGCCGGGGCCGCGGCAAGTCCGGCCATCGATTGCGAGAACGTGCCGCCGAATGGTCCGGCGAGGTGGGATGCGCGGTCCCGGGCCGCCAGGGCGGCGGCGAACCGCGCGGCGTCGTCCGCGGCGACCCCCGACGCGGGCGTCTCTGCCGGCGATCCGGTCCCTGCCAGATCCCAGATCTGGAAGTCGGTGTAGGTGATGACGCGGCCGTCCACGATGTTTTCCGAGAGATAGTCGGTCGTCACGAAGATGTCCGAAGTGGCCGCGGGCGACAGGTCGAACGTGGCGGCCAACTCCCCGTTGACGCCGAACAGCGCTGTGGCGCCCTCCACCACCAGGTCGAGGGTATTCGTCGCTCCTGGCGTGGCGTCGAAGGTGGTCTCAGGTCCCGCCCCGAGCGTTCCGGTCCAGGGATCGCTGTAGAGCCATCCCCCATCCGAACTGACGACGATCTCCCGGGCCGCGGATTGCTCTGGATTCTGATGGAATGCCAGGCCAACGTCCCACGGCGTATCGGTCTGCTCGGTTGGATTGACGAATGTGACGGTGGCCGAGAAGTCCGCGGCCGCGATCCCAGCGCCCCTCACGGCGCGCTGGCCTTCGCGCTGCACGAATTGGCCCGCGAACGGTCCGGCCAGACTTGAGGATCCGTCCCGGGCAGCCAGGGCCGCGGCGAAGCGCGCGGCGTCTTCTTCCGCGACCGTCGGTGGGAGGAAGGTGGCGGCAAAGAACGTGTTCAGCCCTGCGCCGGAGATGAAGAGCGAGACGTTGGTCTGCGCGCCGTCGGCGCTTGGACTCAGGAAAGCGATGCCCGAGATCCCCACGTCGCCCTGCGGCCTGATCCCGACGACCAGAGCCCCCGCCTCGGTCAACACTCCCCCGAGTTCGCCGCAGGCCACCAGTTCGTCCCCGGCCGGAAAAGGAATGACGAGCGCATGGTCGCTCGCCACCAACGCCGCGAGCGGGAGGGGGATGGTCGTGAAGGAGGTGGCGGCGGGCATCGCTTACGCGTTTCCGCGAGGCTCGCCCTCGGGGATCGTGGCCTCGACGAGCGGCGCGACGACATCGCCGATCTCCTCGCAATTTCCCTGGCGAATGTCGGCGGCTACCCCGGACTGCTGTGCAACGCCGTCTGGCGTCGCTCCGACGATACTGGCCACGACGATCAACGCAAGCATCACCAGCCTTGCCACAGTTGTCCTCCTCGGTGGAGCCGGAGCACGGCAGCTCGCGACTGCTTCCTCGGTGCCCTCTCGGTGCGGAGGCTTGGTCAGCCCCACTGCGCACATCGCTGCTTCATCGCCGCCACCTGCCGCGAAGCCCCGCTCGGATACCGTCGATCCTACGTGGCATCCGGCATGGCGGCCCCCGTACCAAGTACGGGACTTGTCATGGGGTCTGGAGCCTGAGTCTTGCGGTTCGTCTGTGCGGGTCGCATTGATGCGCCTATGGCCCTCCCACACGCTCCTGATTCACGGGGGGCTGGGAAGCAGAGGCGTGAGGACCGGTGGCTGCGCTGATACGATTCCCGACACGGATCATGAGCGGGATGAAGGGGAAGAGCGACGTGTCGGCAACAACGGCAAGCGAACCGAAGGTCTTTGACACGCTGATCGTGGGCGGCGAGGTCGTCGATCCAGGCGCGGGTCTCCAGGGCGCGCTCGACGTGGCGATTCGGGATGGCCGGATCGCGGAGGTGGCGCCGAATCTGGCTCGTTCGTCCGCGCGCGAGGTCATCGATGCCACGGGGGGTATCGTCACCCCCGGGCTGGTCGATCTGCATACCCACGTCTACTGGGGCGCGACCTACTGGGGGATCGAAGCCGATCCGGTGGCGGCGCGCACCGGAGTGACGACGTGGCTCGATGTCGGCTCGTCGGGCTCGTACTCGTGGCCGGCGTTCCGGCGATTTCTGATCGAGCCGAGTAAATCGCGCATCTTCGCCTTGCTCAACGCCTCCTCGATCGGGTTGATCGCGCCGACCTGGGAGTTCGCCAACCTCGACTACTGCGACCTCGACCTGGCGGAGACGATCGTCAACGCCAACCGCGACCTCATCCTGGGCATCAAGGCGCGCATCGACCAGAACACGACGCGCGGCGTAGGCATCCGTGCCTCTGGAGCTGGCGCGTGAGCTGGCCGATCGGGTGGGGCTGCCGTTGATGACGCACATCGGGTACGGTCCGCCGACGATCGACGAGGTCGCGCCGCTGCTGCGGCCGGGCGACATCCTCACCCACTGCTTCACCGGCGGCGACATGAAAATCGTTGACGACGCTGGCGTGCCGAACCCCGCGATCATGGCGCTACGGGAGCAGGGCCTCATCCTCGACATCGGCCACGGCACCGGGTCGTTCTCCTACGACACCGCCGAGGCGATGCTGAAAGCCGGGGTGAAGCCAGATGTCATCTCCTCCGACATCCATCAAATGGCCATCCAGGGGCCGATGTTCGACCTGCCGACGACCCTCTCGAAATTCCTCAACCTGGGACTGACCCTGCCTGAGGTGATCGAGCGCGCCACGTCCCGCCCGGCCGCGGCGATGCGGCGCCCGGATTTGGGAACGTTGAAGCCAGGAAGCGTGGCGGACGTGGCCATCTTCCGGCTAGAGGAAGGGGAGTATGTCTTCCGCGACGTACGCATGAGCCCGCGACGGGGTAACCAGCGGCTGATCAATTCGCTGACGATGATCGACGGCGAGGTGCTGGGGCACGCGCCGGAGCTGCCGCTGCAGCCGTGGTCGGGGATCCCGGAGTGGCAGCGGGGGGTGGTGACGCCGGAGAAGGATCGGATGGAGGGGTAGGGAGATCCGGGATGTTGCTCGCGTAGGCCCTCACCCCCAACCCCCTCTCCCGTCGAGCCGGGAGAGGGGGCTATCCACCGACGAACGTTAGCTCCATCCTGGGCGCCGACCGGGCGCAGGTGGTCGTGACGTTGGTTCCTCTCGCGCCGCGGCTTGAATCGATGCCAATACCGTTGATAACTGCTTTTGAACGGCTTCGTTTGTGAAACGAACTACCCGATACCCGGCGGAAACCAGCAGTGCCTCGCGCTCGGCATCGTGCTCCTGCTGCTCGTCATGCACTTCGCCGTCAAGCTCAATCGCAAGGCGCCGTTCGACGCAGCAGAAGTCGACGACGAACGGGCCGATGGGATGCTCGCCGGAACTTCAAGCCTCCCAGACGGCGCCCGCGTAGCGATTTCCACAGAAGATCCTCGGCGTCGGTTTCGCGAGCCCGTAATTCACGCGCCGCGGGCACATTGTGCGAATGCCCTCTTGGTCTGCCAGGACTCATTCAAGCTGCCTCCCAACATTTGCCTCGTGTCATTCCGAGTCCGGATGTTCACTTTCCAATGCGCCGAGAAGACTCCCTCTCCCGTCGAGCCGGGAGACGGGGTTGGGGGTGAGGGCGGCTCGTCGAGTGCACCTTGATGATGGCATCCCATAACGCCTCAACAGGCTGGGCATCTCCATAGAGGATCCGATACAGCGCATCGAGCAAGGGAAACCGGCGGTCGGCCGGTTCCGTTCCCGCCCCCGCGCGTGTGGCGAGGCGATACCCAAATTCTGTCGCCAAATACCCCTCCGTCGTTGTCCCTGCCGCGGTCAGCTCCCGAAACGCCTCCGCCCCACTCATCCCCATCCCGACCCGCTCGCCCAGCAGCCGGTTCCGACCCGACGTGACCGTCACTTGCAGATCACCGGCCCCGGCGAGACCGGCCACAGTTTCCCGCCGACCGCCGAGCAGCTCCGCCAGCAACCCCATCTCCGCCACCGCCAGCGGGAAGAGCGCGGCGCGCAGGTTCGCGTGGGGCAGACCGGTCCGCTTCTCAATACCGTCGGCGATGCCGATGGCCACCCCGTAGGCGTTCTTCATGGCCGCGGCCACTTCGAGGCCGACGACATCATCGGTCGTCTCGACGAAGAAGTTGGGCGTGCTGAATGCCTGCTGGGTCAAGGCGAGCGCATCCGGGTTGGTGCTGGCAAAGACGGCCGCCGTTGGGGTCCCGAGCGCGATCTCTTTGGCGATTGCTGGTCCGCCGACGGCGACGACCGGCGCCGAATTGAACTCGGCGATGACGTGTGGCAGGAGCAGGATCTCGTCGCCGCGAGGACCGGAATCGAACCCCTTGCCGACGACGACGATGGCGCGTGGCGCATCGAGCTCGGCAGCGAGGCGAGCCGAGGACAGGGCGGATGGCATTCGAGGTAATGGCAACCACCACGATGTCCGGTGCCGTCGAGTGCCGCCGCGGCTTCCGCGTCTGAATAGAGTTCCACCCCGGCCGGCACCGGCGAGCCGAGTCTCGGGATGTGGGTCTCCACGATCGAGACACCGCCAGGATGGCCGCATCGCGCTCGGATCCCCAGAGGCGCAGCTCGTGGCCAACGGCATGAAGTGGCGTCAGGAGGGCGGTTCCCATGTCCCCGGCGCCGAGGATCGTCATGCGCGCCATGTGGTCTCTCCCGGGTGATAGGGTGTCAGGGTGATGGGGTGATAGGACATGGCTCCTTGCGGACTGGGTGCCGCGGCGATCACGCTACAGGTCCTGCCCTCGGCTCCATAGACATAGATCACGGAACCCACCACCCCATGACCCTATCACCCTATCACCCTATCACCCTTTTCGGCATTGACCGGACGCCCCGTGCTGGGGTACTATTCCCACGGAAAATAGAACAAGTTTTCTATACCAGTTTCGGCTCCCGCATCGAGAATACGGACGCCCGGGCCACCGCTCCCGGCGATCACGAGGGAAGCAATCCAAATGTCAGACCGGGAACGCGCGGTAGACACGGCCATCGCCCAGATCGAGCGCCAGTTCGGCAAGGGCTCGATCATGAAGATGACACCGGGCGAGATGAACCCGATGCAGGTCGAGGCCATCCCGACCGGGTGCATCGCGCTCGATCTGGCCCTCGGCATCGGCGGCGTGCCGCGAGGGCGCATCGTCGAGATCTATGGCCCGGAGTCGTCGGGAAAGACGACCCTGGCGCTGCACATCGTGGCTGAGGCGCAGAAGCTGGGCGGCATGGCGGCCATCATCGACGCCGAGCACGCCATGGATCCGATCTACGCCAGCCGCCTGGGCGTCGATCTGGAGCAGTTGCTGATCTCGCAGCCGGACACCGGGGAGCAGGCGCTGGAGATCGCCGAGACGCTGGTCCGCTCCGCGGCGCTCGACGTGGTGGTGATCGATTCGGTGGCGGCCCTGGTGCCGAAGGCCGAGATCGAAGGCGACATGGGCGATTCCCACGTCGGCTTGCAGGCGCGGCTGATGAGCCAGGCGCTGCGCAAGCTGACCGGGGCCATCTCCCGCTCCAACACCTGCGTCATCTTCATCAACCAGTTGCGCATGAAGATCGGCGTCATGTTCGGCAGCCCGGAGACGACCACTGGCGGCAACGCGCTGAAGTTCTACTCCTCGGTGCGGATGGACATTCGCCGCATCGAGACGATCAAGAGCGGCACGGACGCGGTCGGGTCGCGGGCGCGGGTCAAGGTGGTCAAGAACAAGGTGGCGCCCCCCTTCCGTCAGGCCGAGTTCGACATCATGTACAACCAGGGCATCTCGGTCGAGGGCAGCGTGCTCGACGTCGGCGTCGATCTGGGCATCGTGCGCAAGAGCGGCGCCTGGTTCTACCTTGATGAGGAGCGGCTGGGCCAGGGTCGCGAGAACACCAAGGAGTTCCTCAAACACAACCCGGACGTGCTGGAGTCCATCCGCGATCGCATCAAGGCGGGTTCGCCGGAATTGAGTGGCCGGCTGGCGTTCGATGGTGGCGAGTCGGAGGAAGAGGTGGCCGCGCCGGCCGCGCCGGTGGCAGCGGGGGCGATGTTTGCGGAGGAAGAATTGGGGTAGGAGCCTTTAGCCGCTTTCCCTGAGAAACCCTCACCCCAACCCCTCTCCCACTGCGATGGGAGAGGGGCCTTCTGTTGCCTTCGCCGTTGGAAGCGATCGCGAAGAGGGCGCCGCGATTGCGGCGCCCTCTTCGCTTTCCCCCTGCCGGTCCCTGGCGCGATCGCCGGTCCCAGCCCTCGTCCCCCGAGGATCCCGCTGGCGCGGGCCTGTGTCGTTACGCGAGTCGCGTACCGCCAGCCCAGCGCGATCCGTAGTAATCGGAATTGAGGTCGCTGACCTTCACGCCAGTCCCTTCGTTCTCGGCGTGGACGAACTGCCCGCCGCCGATGTAGATGCCGGCGTGTGACAGCCCCGGCCGGAACGTGTTGGCAAAGAAGACCAGATCACCCGGTTGCAGCTCGTTCATGCCCACCGACTGGCCCATCCCGATCTGGGTGAACATGTCGTGGGTGATGTCCATGCCGAGCGTGTTCTGGATGACGAACTTGGTGAACCCGGAGCAGTCGAAGGCGTACGGCCCCTCGCCGGCATAAGCATACGGGTAGCCGACGTACTGCATGGCAAAGTTGGCGATCTGATTGCCAGAGCCGCCGTTGGTGCCGCTCGAGTTTGCGGTGCCATTATTTCCGGCGTTGCCGCGATTGCCGTTTCGCCCCTCTTCGGCGACCGGGGCCGCCGGTTCCCAGGAAATGAGCGAGGTGTGGACGTAGCCGCCGATACCGGCGCAATTGACGGGTTGCCATTCGCCCACGGCTTCGCCGCGAACTTCGACGGCCTCGCCTTCGCCCAGCACCGCCAGGCGGTCGGTGCCGCGCTCGGCGCCCGCGCGGCAGACGGCACCGTCGCCGCTGCTGCCCGAGATATACGCGGTGCCAATTGGCTCACCCCACGATTCGGGACCGCCCGTGTTGACCATTTCGGTCGGCGCGGGTTCGACCCATTCCTCGGGTGCAGGCTCGACCCACTCTTCCGCGGCCGGCTCCACCCATTCGCCGGTGTTGGGATCGACCCAACCGGTCTCCGTTGCGGTCGGTTCGACCCACTCGCCGGTGTTGGGGTCTACCCATCCTGTCTCGGCGGCGGGCTCTACCCATTCGCCAGTGTTGGGATCGACCCAGCCTTCTTGCGCGACGGGAGCGGGTTCCACCCATTCCTCGGCGGCCGGCTCGACCCATTGGCCAGTATTGGGATCGACCCAACCTTCGCTGGCGGGCTCGACGTATTCCGTCGCCGCCGGATCGACCCACTCTTCAGCAGCGGGCTCTACCCACTCGCCGGTATTGGGATCGACCCAGCCCTCGCTTTGCGCGGGCTCAACCCATTCCTCGGCGACGGCTTCGGGGGAAGCCTCCTGGTACAGCGCGACACCGCCCTCGAGTGCGGTCTGGCTGGTGACCGCATCGACGGGCACAAACCCGCCATCAACCGGATACCACAGGGTGCCATCCGGTGCGGTCTGGGCCACATCCCAGACCGTGACGTAGGAACCGTTGGCGATTTCGTAGGAAATCTCGGCATCCCAACCGGGCGTGGCGCGAACCATAAGCGGTTGCCCGGCGGTGACGATTGCGCCACTTCCCGGCGCGATACCCTGCTCGGCCACGGCCGACAGCGGCACGATGGTAGCGATCAGTGTGCATGCGATCAGCGCTGCGAGGCGGCTGCGCACGATCGGCGTACGAAACGTCAAGACCCTTCCCTCCAACTTTTCCGGCCGAGCAGCCCCTCGACCGGCCCGCAGGTGTCGGGATTTTCAGAACCTGATTGCGACCTCCTCTGTCCGGGGTTCCGCCGTCGTCACTCGCTCCGGCGATCCATCCCTAGCCCGCCGGGGCAATGAAACGGCTCCGGTGCGGGCGTCCATCCACGCCGCGCGGCCGAAGCCGATGTTTGTCAGATGATCCTGGGCAGTGCCTGCATGCGCCACGGCACCGCGATGTTGATCCACGATGAGGAATGGCAGGCGTTCCGCTGAAGAAGCGCGGTGTTCCCGGCCTTCCGCATCGGTGCGGCTCCTCATCCGTGAGTCGTGCGAAAGGGCCGCTTCCGACCCTTGGCCAAACCCGCTCCACCGCCCAAAAGGCGTCGGGTTGGAGCGACCATATCAAAGGCCCGCCGGGGTGTCAACCCGTGGCCAGCCGCAGACTGAAGTCGAAAGTCGAAAGTCGGAAGTCGGACGCGAGCGAAAGCCCCTCTCGTGGCGCGCAGGGAGCGAAGTTGGGGTGAGGGTTTGTCTCCGCGTTCGTACGCGATGCCAATCTGGGAACACTATGGGAACACTAGTGGTCGCTGGGGCGGCGGACGCGGCCGGCGCCGCTTTCCGTTTCCGCGTCGCGGCGCTGGGCGGCGATCATGTCCAATTCTTGCTGGGCCTGGTCCAGGCGCAGGCGGACGCGCTGCTCGTTGAGGAGCCACAGGTCGCGGCGGACCCCCGCGTCGACGAGCCGCAACTCGTCGAGCTGCCCGCTGAGCTGGCTGATGCGGAATCCGAGGTCGCGGTGCGCCTCGTTGAGGTCGTCGATCCGCTCGGCCAGGCGCTCGTGTCGTTGCTCCAACGCCTGACGCACGTCGGCGAAGCGGGCGTCGATGTCGCCGCGCATGTCTTCCACCCGCTCCATCACCAGCTCGTGGCGCTCCGCGCCCTGCGTCTGCACCCGCCCCAGCTCCTGCCGGATCGCCGCGTCTGCCTCGCGGAGCTCCTCCAACGACGGGTCGATATGGACGATCGAGCGCCGGGTGTCGTCGATCAAATCGAAGAGGTGGCCGAGGTCCGAGCGCAGCTCGTCGATGCGTGCCGCGATCGTTTCGCCCGACTGGGCAACCTCGGCAACCCGGCGGCGGGCATCCTGATCGACGATCTTGATGCTGTCTTCGGCGCGCACGATGTCGCGGCGCAGGCCATCGGTCTCTTCGCGGGCGGCGTCGATCGAGTCGCGGACCTGGTGGATAAGAACGCCGGTGCGGTCAACGTGCGCGGAGAGGTGCTCGATCTGGGTCTGTAACTCGTCGTCGCGCTGGCGATACTGGCTGGTGTCCTCGGCCTTGAGACGCGCGGCTTCGACCAGCTCCATGACGTGGGCTTGCAGGGAGCGGATGGGGCGGGCCACGTCCTCGAGGCGGGCGTCGAGATCGCCCACCTGCTGCCGGGTGCGGTTCTCGTCCAGGGCGCGGGCCTGCGCGCTCTGCTGGCTCTCCTGTCGAAGCTGCTCGATGGCGATCCGGTTCTGGGCAGCAGCGCTCTCGTAGTGCTTGAGCATCTCTTCGTCGCGGCCCTGGCGGCTGAGCACCTCGCGCATGGCCTGGCGCAGTTCGTCGACCTGGTTCTGCAAGGCGGAGAAGCGGGCCTCGTCGCGCCGCCGCTCGTCGTCCTGGCGCATGGCCCCAGGGTTGATAGGGGTTTGCGCATTGCTCCGCGTGCTGCTCATCGTGCCGCGTCTCCGTTCTGGCGGCGCTCGGGTTCGGAACGGGGGGCGCCGCCGCTCAATGATGCGTCGTCTGTGTCGAGCGCGGCCAGTGTCGCCACCACGCTGGCGGCCAACGCGTGCGGGTCGTAGCCCCCTTCGAGGAAGGCCAGGACGCGGCCGTCCGCATGTTCATCGGCGATGCGGACCACGCGGCGGGCGAGCGCGGCGAATCCTTGGTCGGTCAGACGCATCCCGCCGAGCGGATCGTGGGCGTGGGCATCGAACCCCGCCGAAACGAGGACGAGCTGGGGTTGGTAGCCCGCGGCGGCCGGGAGGATGACCCGATCGAACAGCTCGGCGTAGGTCTGGTCGTCCGCGCCGGCGGCGAGGGGCAGGTTGATGGTGTAGTCCTCACCGCGGCCAGTGCCACGCTCCGACGTGGTCCCGGTTCCTGGATAGAGCGGCCACTGGTGAACCGAGGCGAACAACACTCGATCGGTGTCGTAGAAGGCGTCCTGGGTGCCGTTGCCGTGGTGGACATCCCAATCGACGATGAGTATCCGATCCACCCCTTGGTCCAGCGCGTGCGCGGCGGCGACGGCGACTGTATTGAACAGGCAGAATCCCATCCCTCGCGTCGGGGTGGCGTGATGGCCGGGTGGCCGGGCCATCACGAAACCGCGTCGCGCCCGGCCATCGAGCGCCGCGTCGACCGCGGCAATGCCCGCCCCGGCGGCGAGCGCGGCCACGTCAACGGAGCGCGGGGAAACAGCGGTGTCGGCGTCCAACCAGCCGCCTCCGCCCGCGGCGAACTGGCGCACGCCGGCGATGTAGCGCGGATCGTGCACGCGAGACAGGTCTTCGTCAGACGCTGCGGCGAAGGGGATTTCCGGGCGACCGCGGAGCAGGTCGCGCCGTTCCAGTTCCGCGTCGATGGCGACGAGGCGGGAAGTGTTTTCGACGTGGGCTCCGGTGTCGTGGTCGCGAAAGGCAGGCGACCGGTAGAGCGCCGTTCGATGTGCGTCAGGCGGCTGATTCGTCACGGTCGGCCAGGCGGCGTTGCGGCACGACGAGGCGTGGCGCGCGCGCCATCGGGGTCACCGGCGCGACCGCGGCGTAGAAGAGCGCGCCGATGACCGGCACGGTGAGGATGAGGATGCCCCACAGCATCTTGTTGTCGCCGCGCACGCGGGGCCGGCGGACGAGGTCGCGCACGGCCCAGGCCATCAGACCGTACTGAACCCCGGCCCACAGCAGCACCGCGAAGACGAGCAACACTGTCTTGAGGTCAGGCACGCAACCACCCGGAATACGCGAATAGGACGATGCGACCGAGACCCATTGTAGCGACCGAATCCCGAATTGTGGCGGATCGACGCGCTGCTAGACTCCCCCAGCCGTCGTGGCGAGCGCGAAGAGGGACTTCTGGATGGATGCTGAGGAGCAGATCCGACACGTTCCGGCCGAGAGCGCGGCGACGCTGGCGGCGGCCGAGGCCGCGCCCCCGGGCGCCGATCTGCGCCGCTTCTACGCCTTCCAGGTCGTCAACGACTTCAGCTTCACCGCCGGTATCTGGATCATCTTTCTGCAAAGCCGCGGCTTCTCGCTGGCCGAAATCGGGCTGGCGGAATCCGCGTTCCACCTGGCCCCGGTGACGCTGGAACTCCCGTCCGGGTCGTTCGCCGACGTGCTCGGCCGCAAGTGGTCGATGACGGCCGGCGCGCTGCTGATCGCCGGATCGACGACGCTGATGTTCGTGGCGGACTCGCTCTGGCTGCTGCTGCCGGCCATGTACCTCAACGGCGCGGCGTACGCCTTCCGCTCCGGGGCGCAGCAGGCATTTCTCTTCGACAGCATGGGGAGCGAGCCGACGGGAACCCGCTTCACGAGCTTGCTGGGGAAGCTGAACGCGGTGGCCTATGTGGCCATCGCGGCAACGACCGCGCTGGGGGCCACGCTGGCCGAGCGCGACTACGCCCTGCCTTTCGGGTTGGCCGTCGGGGCGGGACTGGCCGCAGCCTGGTTGGCGTCGGTCTCAACGAACCGACCCGTCCGAGCGAAGAGCGGCGCGGCATGGGCGGCACGATTGTGGAGGCCTTGCGGATCGTGCGCGGGGATGGGCAGCTCGCGGCCTTGATCGTCTTTGCCGCCGCGCTGTGGACGGTTTCGGCGCTGGTCCATCTCTATGCCCAGGCGGTGCTGTCGGAACGCGGTCTGGCGCCATCGCAGATCGGCATCGTGCTCAGCGTCACCCTCTTCACCACCGCCATCGGGGCGTGGCTGGCGGGGCGGCTGACGCGTCTACGCCCATTCCGCTTCTGGACGGTGATGGCGACGGGCGCCATCGCCGGGTCAGGGTTGTTGCTGGGTGGCGCCTCGGTCCCCCTGGCCATCGCCGGACTGATCGTGGCCGAACTCTTTGCCGGCGCCTTCGAGCCGATGATCGCGCAGCGGGTCAACATGGCGATTTCCTCGGCGCAACGAGCGACGGTGCTCTCCGTTGAAGGGTTCCTCTATTCGGTGACCATGATCTGGGCGTTTCCGCTGTTCGGCTGGACGGCGCAGCGATACGGCTGGCTGCCGGCGTACGGTGTGGCGGGCGGGATCGTGGTGGCGTTGCTGGGGGTTTTCATCGTGCTCGGTGGGGGGCGCGCCGTGGCGACGGCCATCGAGGCAACGCCAACCGGCTGACGGAAAGCAATCAGTCGTTCTCGCCCCACACCGGCCGACGCAACCCGAAGAACCCGTCATAGTCCGAAGGCGCGGGCGACGACCATCCGGTTAGCAGCCGTTCCGGAATATCGTAGACCTCGATACCGATCGGTTTGCAGGTCGGCAGAGGATCACCGGTCTCCGGTCCCCAGAGGGGAACGGAGAGATCGCCGCCGGGGCAGGTGGAGACGGCGCAGAGGAGATCTATCTCGGCCAGGAACTCGAAGTAATCGCCCTTTCTGGCGGGGCTCGCCGTCATGAAGTAGCGGCCATCCTTGTCGAGTCCCGTGACCTGGAAGATGTTGAGCACGTCGTGGACGTCCGACTCGTTGAGATGCCAGGGGAGGACGGCGCGAGTGAGATTGGCGTGGCAGTTGAAATCGAACGTCTCCCCGGAGAGGAGCTTGGTCACGTAGGGATCGCAGCGCGTGCCGAGCAGGTCGTGGCAGCGCCCGCCGTCCGCGTCCTCGCCGTACTTGACCGTCTCGCGAGTGATGGTCAGCATCGGCCGCAGGTAGGGGAGGACGGACCAGAGGCGGTGGCTGTCGGTCAGGTGGGTGCTCTCCAGTTGCCGGGTGCGCGCCGCCCAGAAGCGCTCCCGCGGGTTGTGCCTGTTCCAGCAGTTGAAGTCGACGACCTGCGGTCCCTCGACGGCGACGACGCGGCAGACCTGTCCCGCCCTCACCGGCCAGGCGTAGCCGGAGCGGATGGGGACGGTGTGGCGGTGAGTCAAGACGCGGCCATCGGTTTCACTGGCGATGCGGTCGTAGAAGGGGCGGTCGACGGCGATGGCGGAGGGTTCGGATGGGAGATACGTCCAGGGGCGGCCAACCATGTGATGGAGTCTCCTCTTCTTGTTGCATCCGAAACACGGCACGACGTTTGATCATGAATCACCGTTGTAGGCCGCGATGCTCGAACCGCGCAAGACGCGTGGCAGCCATGGGCTTCAACTTGCTCTCGCACACTTGAGGGGAGAACGTTCGCTTCTGTGCGCGACAATAGCGCAGGCGCCGTTTCAGCGCGGAGGTCTCCGCCCGCATGCCATTGCTTGGCCCAGTCAGCGCACCATTCATCGTCGGCCGCGACCAGGAGCTCGCCGCCATCGATGCCCTGCTCGGGAACGAACGCGGTCTGCTCCTCGTATCTGGCGAGGCAGGCATCGGCAAGAGTCGCTTGGCGCGTGAAGCCGTTGCCCGCGCCGAGGCTCGCGGGTATCGCGTGCTGCAGGGCGCCTGCTTCGAGCGCGACCGGTCGCTTCCCTACGCACCGTTTCTCGACCTCTGGCGAACCTACGTCGCGGCGAATCCGGATGAGGTCCGGAAGCATCTGCACGTCGCGGCGCCAGAATTGCTCAAGCTCGCTTCCGAACTGGCTGGACCGTCAGTCGGCTCGCGCTCCGCGCTTGATCCTGGGTTGGAGCAACATCGCCTCTTCCATGAAATGCGGGAGTTTCTGGCCCATCTGGCCAGGGAACGTCCCTTGCTCGTCGTCGTTGAGGATCTCCACTGGAGCGACGAGGCCAGTCTCGAGTTGCTTTTGCGCCTCATTCGGCGTAGAGCCGACACACCCATTGCGCTGCTGCTCACATATCGCAGCGACGAACAGGGTTCAGGGCTCGCCCGATTCCTGGCGGAAATCGATCGGGAGCGCGTTGCGGCCGAAATTGCACTCCGACCTCTCACTCCGTCTGAAACTGGGCAATTGCTGCGAGCCATCCTCGATCTCCCGCGGCCGCCGGCCGCGGTCTTCGTGCGTTCGCTGCATGGGCTGACCGGGGGCAATCCGTTTTTCGCGGAGGAAGTTGTGCGGTCCCTCATCGCCGAGGGGGGCATCTACCCGTCGGATGAAGGATGGCAGCGCAAGCCGCTCGATCGATTGCGAGTCCCACGCAGCGTCGAGGACGCGGTGCAGCGACGCGGCGCCTTGCTTAGCCCCACCGCTCGCGAGGTGCTTACCCTGGCCGGGGTCGTTGGGCGCCGCATCGACTTCGACCTCCTCCGCTCCTTGAGCGGGCTCGACGAAGCGGCCCTGGTGACCGCCGTCAAGGAGTTGATCGCAGCCCAGCTCCTGGTGGAGGTCTCCGCCGATCAATTCGCCTTTCGCCACGCCCTGGCCCGGCAAGCGGTGTATGCCGGCTTGCTTGCGCGAGAGCGGCGCACCCTGCATGAGCGGGTGGCGCACGCTATTGAGCGGAAGACGCCTTCGACGCGCGATGCCTTGCTTGAGGATCTCGCGTACCACCACTTCGAAGCAGAGCACTGGGAGCGCGCCAGCGCGCTTGCTCGGGCAGCCGGCGACCGGGCGCGCGCCCTCTACGCGCCGCAGATCGCCGCCGACCAATACACGCGGGCCATGGAAGCGGCGTCCCGTCTGGAAGCTGTTCCCGCCGCAGGGCTTCTTCATGCGCGCGGGCAAGCGTTCGACGCCATCGGCGACTTCAGCGCCGCGCATGCCGACTACACGGCGGCGTTGGAGGCTGCCGAAGCCACCGACGACCAGGCGCTCGCCATGGCCTCGCTGCTCGCTCTTGGGCTCCTCTGGAGCGGGCGCGACTACGATCGGGCCCACGCCTGGCTGCTTCGCGCGGTCGATCTCGCGCGCGCCATGGACGACGCGGCGGCTTTGGCAGGCGCGCTCAATCGGCTCGGCAACTGGCATGCCAACCGCGAGGAGCTGACTGAGGCGTTGCGCTGCCACGATGAGGCTCTCGTGATTTTTGCGCGACTGGAGGACCGCTCCGGTCTCGCCGAAACGCTTGACCTGTTGGCCATGACGCACAGCTTGGGCGGCGATCTCGTCGCGTCGCGGGAAGCCGCGGAGCGGGCCGCGAACCTGTTCGAGGTCCTCGAGGATCGGCAGGGGCTTGCCGGCGTCCTGCCACTGACGGCGCAGTCAGGCGCGTTTTTCGAGCTCGAGACGCTGGCTGGCGGACCGGGCATTCCCCATGCCATCGCCGCGGTTGAGCGCGCCCTGTCCGTGGCCCGTGACATCGATTGGCGCTCTGGGGAGGCCTTTCTCCTGGCATTGCTCGGGGAGGGATGGGCGGCCGCGGGGGATTTCGGCAAGGCGCTCGCATTCCTGCACCAGAGCACGGCCATCGCCGAAGAGATCGATCACCGGCAATGGATGGTGCAGGCGCGTTGGGGACTGGCTCGGCTATTTGGCGCAATGCTCATGCCCGAGCGGGAACGGGGCGAATTGGAGGGTGTCCTGGGGTTGGCGCGGGATATCCACTCCCGCGGGTGGACGAGCACGGCGACGGCGGGCCTCGCGTCGGCATTCGTTGCGCTGGGGAAAACGGAGGCGGCCGCTTCAGCATTGGCCGACGTGCTGACCCCCGAAACACCGATGCGGGCGCAGGGAGAGCGATTGCTCTGGGCAGCTCAAGCCGACATGGCGTTGGCGAGTGGCCGGTCTCGGGACGCCATTGCCATCGTCGACCAGCTCTATGCCACCGCCGTCAACCTCGGCGCCGAAGGCGAGATTCCGCACCTGGCGCGGCGCAAGGCGGCCGCACTCTCGGCGATTGGCGACGTGGAGCGGGCCGAGGCGCTCCTGCGCGAAGCGCAGGACGCGGCTCGGGCACAAGGCGCCGCCCCAACGCTGCGGGTGCTGCACGCGACGCTTGCCAATGTCCTGCGTGACCACGGCCGGGTGCACGACGCGGGCCGGGAGGAGACCTTGGCCCGCGAAATCGCCGAGCGACTTGCCGAGACGATCCCGCAAGAAGCGTTTCGCGCGGAGTTCAGGCTCGCCGCCGATCTGGTAGTGGACGACGCGGCGACGCGCCCAGCGACAGAGGCTGCCGGAGGTCTGACGCGACGTGAGCGCGAGGTGGCCGTGCATCTCGCGGCCGGCCGCTCCAATCGCGAGATCGCCGCGGCGCTCTTTGTCAGCGAGCGCACCGTCGAAGCGCACGTCGCCAGCATCCTCCGCAAGCTGGAGGTTCGCTCACGAGCCGGCGTCGCGGCCTGGGCGGAGCGACAGCGCCTCGCCCATCCCGGTACGTAAGTACTGCGTCACGCCCAGCCCGCGATCTGCGTACTCGGAACCGCGCAAAATCGGTGCTTTCCACAATCGTCAGCGGCGCCGAACGCTGGCACGCTCTCTCCAGCCGGAATCGACCGGCGCGGCACGGCACAGGAGAGGAGCGAGGCATGTATGGAACCGTCGCGCGGATCCAGATCAAGCCCGGAAAGGAAGAGGCCGCCAGGGTGCTTCACGAGGAGTGGCCGCGGGAACACCAACCACAGGCGACCGGGTTCATCGCCAACTACGTGCTCAAGTCGGAGCGGGTCCCCGGCGAATGGCTCGTGCTGTCGATCTTCGACTCGGAAGCCAACTACCGAAAGAACGCCGCCGACCCGGAGCAGCACCGGCAGTACGAAGCGATGCGGGCGCTGCTGGAGCGCGACCCCGAGTGGAACGACGGCGAAATCGTCGCCATCGAGCCGGCCTCCGTGCCAGTCTGAATCGAGTCGATAGTCGGGAGCTGGCCAGTACGACGGCCGCACGCTCCCGAGGGGGTATCTACCATGCACGCGGCAACAAGAGAACTTCAGGTCATGGTTGAAGAGGATGGCGTCGTCATCCGCGAGGCCGAGTGGGGCGACTTCCATGTCGGGCACGAGACCTTCGAGACGGCGTTCGACGTCGGTCCCCTCCTGCAGGGGTTGCCGGACGACATGTGCCAGTGCCCGCACTGGGGCTACGTCGTCCGGGGCCGGATGCGAGTCCGCTATCCCGACCGGGAGGAGATCGTCGAGGCCGGCGATGCCTACTACCTGCCGCCCGGACACGCACCGGCCATGGAAGCCGGGACGGAGGTCATCGAGTTCAGCCCGCGGGAGCCGTTTCACCGGACCATGGAGGTCGCCTCTCGCAACTTCCTGGCGATGCAGGAAGCGTGAGGCGAGACGCTAACAGGCGGCGAGGCGGGTCCCGTGGGGCCCGCCTCCGGGGGGCCGCTGCAACTTTTGGCCATGCAACGCGACCGGCGACACCACGCAGGACACTCGTGGAGGCCTGGGTCAGGGGACCCGCGCCGCAGCCATGGTCCGGGCGAACTCGCCCCGGCACAGTTCCGCTGCTTACGTCGTCCAGGCAAAGGCTTCTTGCCTCTTGCCCGGTCGCACCCGCACCCAGCCGCGCACCCCGAGCCAGACCAGAAAGAGGAGCGGCAACGCGGCGATGACCCACATCGGGGCCGGGGGCGGGCCGGGGCGCTCGCCGACAGCGATGCCTGACAGGGTTCCCGTGCCAGTTCCTTCCGGGCCGTCGATGGTCAGCTCGATCGTCCAGTCGCCGGGGGTAGGGAAGGCGATCAGGTCGAGACCCCACAGGTCGCGCTGGCGGGGATGGCGGCCGAGGGGGCCGACGCCGCCGCGTTCCCACTCGCCGTTGGGGTCGGTAATCCGGATCGTGGCGGTCTTGTCTCCGATCCCTCCTTCCGGTTCGAAGGTGATGTCGAGCGAGCGCTCGGCGCGGATGGGCCACTCGCTGAAGCCGACGAGCACCTCATAGGGGCCGGCCTGGATCGTTTCGTGGTGCGGGTCGGGCGCGTGGGCCAAGGTCGTCGCCGGGGTCAGGAGCAGGAGGATGGCCGCGGCTGTCGCCACGACAGCCTTTCCCGGAACGCGGGGTGCGGCTCCTGACGCGCTCCCCGTGAGCACGATCCCGAGCAACCAACCGAACCACCCGGCCAACGCGCCGAGGAGCGGGGCCAGGATGAGACTGGAGGTGGAGACCGCCGCGGTGATTTCCGTCCAGGCGGCGATGACCTCGGCAGGGGCCAGCGGGTCCGGCGCATAGAGCGGCAGGTTCGGTTCGGGCAGCCGCAGGGCTAACGCGGCCGCGGCGCCGGCGAGCGGCACGACGATCGAGAGACGCCATCCCAACGCGCGGCCGGCAAGGAGCACGAGATCCGCGGCGATGCCGGCGAGCAGGACATACGTTGGCAACAGCCCGGAGACGACGACGTCGCCGGTGGTGTTGTCGCGCATGAACAACCCGATGCTGGCCGCGTAGTCGCGGGTGATGCCGGGGATGATGGCGGTGGTGAGCAGATCGAGCGCGGTGAAAACGAGGCCGAAGAGGGTGCCGCCCCAGGGGCGACGGACGACGGAGATGACCGTCAAAATCGCTGCCGGGTAGAGCAATGAGACGACGGTGTTGGGCCAGGAGACCACTCCGAACAACCGCCACGGGAAGAGATCGGTCAGTGTCGGGGTGATGAAGGCCACGAGCACGGCGGCCGCAAACGCGGCGCCCATCGCGGCGAAGAACCGCTGGACGGGGCCATGCGCCGTGCGCACGTGCCAGGCGAGCGCGGTGAGGCAGCCGGCCATGGTGACCATGATGGAGAGGATCAGCCCGACGTGCGGCGGCGAGACGAGGGTGACGTCGAAGCCGTAGAGGGTGTGCCACCACTGGTCCATCAGCCCGAAGAGGAGGAAGAAGAGCGCGCCGAAGCCGCCGATGATGTACCCCAGTGGCCCCCGAAAAAGCCCGCCCAGGAACGGCGATAGTCCCCTCCAGCGCCGCGGACGAGCCGCGCCGGGCGTACCAAGTGGTCAGCAGCACCATGGCCAGGGAGGTCAGGCCGGCGATGGCCACGCCGCCGTAGAGCACCAGGTGCGGGGCGGTGAAGAAGGTGTCGGGGCCGACGTCGGTGTGCCACTGGACGTCCCAGGTAAAGCCCAGGAAGGAGAGGAACACGCCCAGAAGGAATCCGGCCGCGGCGGCGATCCGGGCGCCGCTCGAGGGTGCGGTCCCCGGCACGGGATCGGGGTGGCGCAGGCGCCTGAGCGATGAGCGATGTCGATGGACATGCCGTCATCTACCTCTACTACAGCGCTAGCCGCCCGCGGACCTTCCAGCGCCCTTCCAGGGTGCTTCCCGTTAGGGCGAGCGTCGGTCCTCCAGTGGCCACGCGGGGGCCGAACGACGATCGATCCAACGACGAGCGATCCGCTCTCGCCACCCGTGGCATCGTGCGATGCCGTCATGCCAACGCCGTAGCGGCGTTTTCGTCCCTCAGGCAGAAGACGAAAAAGCGCGGGTCGAGCGGGGTGGAGGTGTGCGCGAACGGCAGGAAGCGCACCGTGGCCGTCGTGTAGCCCGCTGGCACGTCGAACATGACCCAGCCTTCGCGCGCGGCGCCGGGATAGTACCCGCCGGCGGCGTCCGGCCGGGGCGGGGTGAGCGTGACGACGTCGAGCAGCGGCTCCCGGCATCGTCGACGAGGGCGAAGGCGTTGCTCGGGAACCAGGCCAGCTCCCCGCCGGCTTGCGCGTTCTGGATGCGGAAGCGCAACGCGACCCAGACCGAACCGTCGTCCCCCACCGCATCCCCGACGCCAAGCGCCCCGGTGCGGTAATCGACGAGGTCGAACGCGGCGGCGCCCGAGACGACGTCGAGCAGCTCCACGGACCATTGGTCGGTCACTGGCGACGGCCCCGAAGCCGAGCGCGGCCCCGATCGAGGCTCCTTCGCCGTTGGGCGCCGCGGTGCGCTCCGCGAGATCGGGCATGCGCGGCCCCGTCCTGCAGCGCCAGAACGCGATCGGCCCAGACCCCGCCGAGTTCGAGGCTGTCGAACAGAAGCAGAAGCGACGCCTCTTCGAGCGGAACGCCGAAGGCCGACCCACCCTGAGGCGCTCTCCCCGGGCCCCAGCGTCTGGTCGAGCGCCGGCTCGGGAGGTTGCGCACCCAGGAACCGGTAGATCAGCCCCGAACTTCCGGTCACCGCAAAGTCGTCGTTGCTGATCCAGAGCGGCGTTGTCCCGGCGTTGCGCGCCGAGACGTTCACGGCCACGTAGGTCGTCCCGTCGCGGGGTTCGACGTTGCTCGGGGAGGCGCCCAGCACGGCGGCCACCGCGTCAGGACCGATGAGCACGTCCTGCACCTGAAGCTCGACTGGCCCGGCGACGACGGACTGACCGAGGGGAACCGGATCGGCCCGCGAGAGCCCGGCTCGACAGCGCGATGGTCGGTGTGCTCTGCGCTCGTATCATCCCATCACCCTAACACCTCAACACCCGACAGCGGCGTGCCCCGATCGTCTCATTCTGAAGGCGAAGCCGAAGAATCTCGTTCTCCGCGAACAAGGCTGGTGTTGAGCCGGGATGCTTCACTCCGTTCACTTGCAGCATGACACGACCTCACGCCGCAACCACCGTCCAGGTCGTCGCGGTCGCCTGCTGCATGGCGCGGTCGGCGCGGCGATAGGCGGCATTGGCGTCGTTGGGATCGCCGTAGAGATCGTCGCCCCACTCGCCCCAGCCGTCGAGGATACGCCAGCCATACTCGATCAGGAGGTTTTCCAGCTCCCAGGGCAAGAGGTAGTTGTGGCCGGGATCGCCGCCGGGAAGATGGCGCATCCAGGAGGCGCGGTAGATCGGCGAGAGCGCCCCCGGCACGCTCGCCAGCAGCCGCCCACCCGGTTTCAGGACGCGCCGCAACTCGCGCAGTGTTCCCGGGATGTCGGGCAGGAACTGGAAGAGCACCCGCGCGTGGATGGCGTCGAAGACGGCCAGGGGATCGGAGAGATGCTTGATGTCGCCGACGCGCCATTCGATGTCGTCACCGACGCCGTGCTCGGCCGCGTGGGTGCTGGGCGCGGCGGATCATCTCCGGCGAGAGGTCGATGCCGGTCACCCGCGCGCCACGTTCGGCCAGGGCGATGGCGAACTGGCCGCTGCCGCACCCGGCATCGAGCACGCGGGCGCCGGGCGAGAGGCGGAGGGCGTCCCAGATGCGGTCGAGGTCGCGTTTGCGGTCTGGGGCCAGCGCGTTCGCCTCGGAGCGGGCGTCCCACCGCTCGGCGCGGGCGTCCCAGGCGGCGCGGGAGCGTTCCAGCCAGCGCGCCTCGTCGGCCTGCCATGCGGGCGGGATCGATCTGGACCGGGGGCGGAAGGCGCTGGCGGCTCGTCGGGACGCGCGGAGGACGGGGTCTGGGTGGTTGATGGTCTACCGTTGGCCATGTCCCCTCCGGGTGGCCGGGTCGATCTCGCCCGCATCGGCGCTTCTCAAGCCGGGGTGCTGTCTGGATGGCCTCCTCCATGCGACGATAGGCTGCGGCTTGGCGACCCTGACCGCGCGTCTGCTCCGTATCGCTCCGGGCGCTGAAGACGCTCTATTCCGGGAGGAACCGTGTGAACCTACCGCGTCGATCCTCGCTGGCGGCGATGCTGGCGACCCTGCTCCTCCTCTCCGCCTGCGCCCCCGTGCAGGATACGCCTACGCCGCCGCCCCCGCCACCCACGCCGACCCCGGTGCCGGTGACGGTCGATCTGGACGAGGCCGGGGTCACCATCGTCGGCAGCCCGCCGGCGGCAGCGAGGGAACCGGGGGAGCTCTTCGTCGTCACCTTCGACGCCGCGCAGGTGGTGGACCGGGTCATGCCGGCGGTCGTGACGGTCATCAACGAGCAGCAGTTCAACGACGGCATCTTCGGGCAGACCGAGATCGAGGCCGGGCGGGGCACCGGGTTCATCATCGACGACGCCGGGCACATCGTCACCAATCAGCACGTGGTGGAGGGTGGGACGGGATTCGAGGTGATTCTGGCCAATGGCGAAAACCGCCCCGCGGAGCTGGTCGGGGCCGATCCGTTGAGCGATCTGGCCGTGGTGCGCATGGAGGGCGTCGGTGCCGGCCAGCGTCGACTTCGGCGATTCGAACACCTTGCAGCAGGGTCAACCGGTGCTGGCCATCGGCTCGCCGCTGGGGGAGTTCACCGGCACCGTCACCAGCGGCATCATCAGCGCGCTCAATCGCGATTTCCCGGCCTGCCCCGGCGGGCAGCGGGGAAGGGGTCTATACCGATCTCATCCAGCACGACGCCGCGATCAACCCCGGCAACTCCGGCGGGCCGCTCTTCGACCTGGCCGGCCGGGTCATCGGGGTCAACACGCTCGGTATTCCGCAATCCGGGATGACCCCGGTGCAAGGACTCTTTTTCGCCATTCCGGCCAACCACGTGGCGCGGATCGCCGATGAGCTGATCGAGAATGGGGAGGTGTCCTACCCGCGCATCGGCATCCGCTATCAACCGATCTCGCCCGACCTCGCGGCCCAGAACGATCTGCCGATCGACTACGGCGCGTACGTCATCGAAAGCGAGCCGGGCGGGCCGGCCGCCGAGGCGGGGATCAGGGCCGGGGACATCATCGTGGCTATCGGCGACCAGCGCATCAGCGGGCAGCACGACCTTCCCCGAGGCGCTCTTCGCCCGCGCGGCCGGCGAAACGGTTCCCGTCACGGTCCTGCGCAACAACGAGGAGCAGGTGTTCGACGTGACGCTGGGGCGGCAGGTGACGGGTGTAGGCGAGGTGACGGGAGTGGAAGTCGAACGGTCCGCGCCCCTGTCACTCCGACCACACGAGCACCCTAATCACCCCGTCACCCCGTGGGCGAGCCGAGCAGGCTGACGATCTTTTCCATGTGCGCGCGGTCGTTGGCGAAGCAGGGCGTCGGAGGCGGCGCGGATGGTGAGCGGGCCCTGGCTGCCGTCGTCCCAGTGCCTCCGGCGACAGTCCTTGCAGCATGGCCAGGGTCGATTCCCGCGCCGTGCCGAACTGGGAGATGACCTCGACGTGGTGTCGTCCGCCGACGGGATCTCGGCCTTGGCGACGCCTTCCTCGTCCTTGAAGACGTCGATCATGGTGCTGCCGGTCAGGCGGTCCTTGAGCGCCTGCGAAAAGCGCAGCTCGTCGTCGCGCAAGTCGACGATGACGTCGCGCACCGTCTGCCCGGAGCGGCCGATGGTGAGGCGGTCCTCGGGCATGCGGGCGCACCTTGAGGTTGAGCTCGCGGTAGGTCGCGATCAACCCATCGAACAGGTGTTGCTGGCCGTTGCGTTGCTCGCTCATCGCTTTCCCCCTCTTGGCGGCGCGGATTCTGGCGCGGGATCGTACCACGGGGCGCGGCTAGGAGCTATGAGCTATGAGCTGTGAGCTATCAGTCGTTCGTCGGCAAGACTGGCAAGGATGACGCGTACGCCCATCGCTCGTAGCCGTAGCCCATAGCTCATAGCTCATAGCTCATAGCTCCATAGCCCGCGAATGCTAGACTCCCGCCAGTGCGCCGCTCGTGTCACGATCAGGGAGCCAGTCGAACGCCTATGGATGCCACGTTTCCGTCGCGCGACCGGGTGCAGGCGCGTACGCCGCTGCGCTGCCCGATCTGCGGCGGCGAGCTGGAGGAGACCCTGGTCCGGGATGCTGGGCGGGGTCACCGCCGGATTGTTCTGGCAGATCCACGCGGGGCGCTGCCCGGAGCACGGCTGGTTTCAGACCGAGGTCATCTCGCGGCCGCCGCGCGAGATCTTCCCGGTCAACAAGCCGTTCGGCGCCGCGCGGCGGATCGTCGTCGATGGCCGCGAGGTCTTCTCGTTCCCGACCGTCTGGAACACGCCTGCCGCCGCGAAAAGCAGCGGGAGCGGGTCGATCCCCTGGATGCCCGCTACTGGCAGATCGCGCCGGCGCCGCGGCGAGCACGAGGTCTATTGACAGCGCCCCGCACCGGCCGCCCGCGATGGCCCGGGTCGGTTGCCGACGTCCTTTCTGGATGAGGCCGCGTCGTGAGTAGCGAGGTTCCCGCTCCCGTGCATCCCCAGCGCCTCGCCCCCTCGCGCCCGCCGACCCCCGCGGCCGATGTGGCGCCAGCCGCCCCGGCCGCCAGCGAGCGGCGGCCGGGGCTGACGCCCTTTCCCTGCTCATCGTGCTGGCGGTCGGCTACCTGCTGATCCAGATCCAGTTCGTGCTGGTGCTGGTGCTGCTGTCGCTGGTCTTCGCGACGGTCATCCAGCGACCGGTCGATGCCCTGGAGCGGCGGCACGTGCCGCGGCCGCTGGCGATCCTGCTCGTCTACGCCATGCTGATCGCGGCGATCACGCGTGCTCTTCATGCTGTTCTCGCCCGGCGGTCCGGGAGCAGGCGGCGATGTTCCGGGAGCAGGCGCCGGAGTCGCTGGATGAGTTGCGGGACGCCTGGCGGACGAGCGGCAACGCGCTGCTCAGCGGCGTCGGGCAGCAATTGCTGGGGCGCGGCATCGCCTTCATCGAAAACCCGGCGGTCGGGGCCAGCATTCCCGTGCCGGGGGGCGCCGCGGTCGGGTTGCTGACCGGGCTCGGTGGCGGGGTCATCGGGCTGGTGACGGTGCTGATCATCTCCTTCTACTACCTGATGGAGAAGGCGTGGCTGCGCCGGGTCGTGCTCAGCACCGCCTCGGCGGAGACGCGCATCCGCGTCAGCAAGACCTGGGACGAGGTCGAGCAAAAGGTCGGCGACTGGCTGCGCGGGCAACTGACGTTGGTGCTCATCATCGGCGTCACGGCGACGATCGGGTACGCCGCTCATGGGCATCAGCTTCTGGCCGCTGCTCGGGCTGTGGGCGGGGATCACCGAGTTCATCCCCATCCTCGGGCCATGGCTGGGCGGCATCCCCGCGGTCATCATTGCCCTCACCCAGGGGTGGGAGAAGGCGCTGATGGTCGTCGGGCTTCATCCTGCTGCTGCAGATGACGGAAAACGCGATTCTCGTGCCGCGGGTGATGCGCGGGGCGGTGGGGCTCTCGCCGCTGACCGTCTTCCTGGCGATCCTGGCCGGGACCGAGTTCGCCGGTGATCGCGGGGGCGTTGCTGGCCATCCCGGTCGCGGCGGCGATCCAGGTGTTGCTGTCGCAGTACACCGAGGCGCGGCGGGAGGCGAAGCTGGCCGGGCTTGTCGGCGCTGCCGGGCTGGCGCTGGATGCGCGGGTTCGGTGGCCCCGCCGGGGTTCGCGCCCGGCGTCACCGCCGCGGGCGATGGCGGGCCGCCCACCGCGTCCCACGCCCGAACCGCGGGATCAGCCCGCCGGGCGTGGAATGCCAGGAGGCGTTGGCGCGCGAGCGCGGGGCGGGAGAAGCTGCGCCGTAGGACGCAAGGTGCGAAGGCTGCGAAGGAGGGAGGACAGCGTGGAATCGAGCTATGTGGAACGCAACCGAGTCTCGCAAGAGCGGCTGCGGGCGCTGGTGGCGCGGCTCAGCGACGACGAGTTGATGCGGGAGCTGCCCGACGGCTGGACGGTCGCCGACGCGCTGGCGCACCTGGCCTTTTACGACCGGCGGGCGGCCATCCTGCTGCGCCGCTTCGCCGAGGAAGGGGTCTTCGCCTCGCCCTACGACTACGACACCATCAACGAGGCGTCTGCCGCACTTTACCCGCCGCATCCCGCCCCGCGCCGTCGCCGCGGAAGTGCTGGCCGCCGCCGAAACCGCGGACGAGGCCGCCGCGCGTACGCCGGAGGCGCTGGTCTCCGAGATTCGGAGCGTGGGCCAGGTCAAGCTCGATCGGGCCGAGCATCGGGAGAACCATCTGGCGGATATCGAGGCACTGCTGGCGTAGGAGCGATTGACGTTGTGAACCCACGCTGCTGCCCCACCTGGCCCACGACGCTCGTACCCTGGAGGGCGCTGGACAGCCGCGGAATTGCGTTCAGGATCTGGCTTTGGCGGGCGCGCCAGCAGCGAGATTCCCTCATCCAGGATTTCGAAGACGTACCCGCTGACGCTGACAATAGCCGGCGAGCTGATTTCGCCCCAGCGGACCTCAACGGCGTGACCGTCGATGTCGAACGTTTCGCGGCCTTTCGCGCTGAAGGCCTGGCGGGGACTGCGATAGACCATGCGCGCCCCGCCGGCCAGCTCGACAGCCTGCCAGGCGAGACCGGTGGCGTCGGCTTCGCTCAGCGATGGTCGTTGTTCCGGCGAATCCGACACCGATGGCTCCTTGCGGGCGCTCAGCCCTGGTAAGGATCGGAGTCAGCCGATCCTGCGAATCCCCGCGGAGCGCGGGTCTGCCACTCGTAGCGTAGCGCGGCGATGCGGATGAGGAAGACGGCGATCACGGAAATCGTGCCGGCGACGATGTCCGCGACTTCCGGCGCCTGGCGCAACCCAAGATAGATGATGCTCCCCGCCAGCGCCGCCAGTGCGGCGGGCGGGCCGGGGCGGAACATGGCCGGGTCGCGGCGCACGAACAGGTCCCGCAACACGCCGCAACACGCCGCCGCCGACGGCGTTGACAACCCCCACGAACGCGGCCGCGGGCGGGCTGAGCGCGGCGGCCAGGGAGATCTGCAATCCGGTGATGGCGAATCCCCCAGCCCGAGAGCATCGACGATGGCGATGGTGCGGTTGATCAACGGGATGCGCTGGATGCGGCTCCCGGCCAGATGAACGGCGCGGGCCGCGGCGATGACGAGGGCCATGTACACCCAGGTGCAAAGAAAGTGCGGCGGGCCGTTCTGCAGGAAGATGCAATCCCGTAGCAGCCCGCCGCCGGTGGCGGAGACCAGTGCCAGGGTGGCGATGCCGGCGATGTCGTAGCCACGGCGGGCGGCAATCAGGGCTCAGGTGAGCGCCCAGATGAAGGTGGCGCCGTAGTCGAACCAGAGCGGGATCTGAAACGGTCCTTCGAGATCCACCGCGCCCCTCCGCGCTGCGCCGCTCCCAAGTCCGCGGTTGCGGGATCGTACTCGGGATGGAGAGCCGGGGCTTTGGTATCGTGAACGGCCGCGGGACGCGCGTGATGCAAAGGAGAGGGCGTTGGCTCAGAAGAATCGGCTGCGGGACGACATCGACGAGATCCTGCCGGGGGTGGTGGCGGATCGGCGGGATTTCCACCAGCACCCGGAATTGGCCTTTCAGGAAGTGCGCACCGCCGGCATCGTGGCGGAGCGGTTGCGGGCGCTCGGCGTGGAAGACGTGCGCACCGGGATCGCCCAGACCGGGGTGACCGGGCTCATCCGCGGGCAGAAGGGCGATGGCAAGACGGTCCTGCTGCGGGCTGACATGGACGCCCTGCCGATCCTGGAGGAGAACGAGATCGAGTACGTCTCGCAGACCCCGGGCGTGATGCACGCCTGCGGGCACGACGCGCACACCGCCATGCTGCTGGGGGTGACTCGCCTTCTGCTCGACCGGCGCGATGAATTCGCAGGCACGGTGAAGGTGCTGTTCCAGCCGGCCGAGGAATCGCCGCCGGGCGGCGCCAAACCGATGATCGAGGCCGGGGTGTTGGAGGACCCGAGGGTCGACGCCGCGTTCGGCATCCACATCGACCAGGGCAATCCGGTCGGGTTCATCGAGGTGCGCCCCGGCCCGGCGATGGCCGCCGCCGACCGGTTCCACCTCGTAATTCGCGGCAAGGGCGGGCACGGCGCCAAGCCGCACGAGACGGTCGATCCCATCGTCATCGGCGCCCAGATCGTGACCGCGTTGCAGACGCTGGTGGCACGAGCGGTCGATCCCGACGCACGAGGCCGTCGTCACCGTCGGGACGTTCAAGGCGGGCGAGGCGTTCAACGTCATCCCCGACACCGCAGAGCTGGGAGGGACGGTGCGCACCTTCGATGCCAGGAACCGGGATTTTCTCGAAGCGCGGATTGAGACACTGGCGCGCGGCATCGCCCAAGCGATGGGCGCGGAGATCGACTTCGCCTACACCCGCGGC
Organism: uncultured Chloroflexia bacterium; assembly: GCA_963762985.1. Classification (GTDB taxonomy): domain Bacteria; phylum Chloroflexota; class Chloroflexia; order Thermomicrobiales; family UBA6265; genus JACCXM01. The sequence goes on along the minus strand of CAVXMK010000008.1, from coordinate 68,553 downwards.
TACCCGGCCACCGTCAACGACCCGGAAATGACCGAACTCGTGCGAGAGGAGGCGGCCAAGATCGTGGAACCGGAGGGGGTGCGCGATGCGCCGTTGAGGATGGGTGCGGAGGACTTCTCCTATTTCCTGGAGGCAGTGCCGGGGTCGTTCTGGTTCATCGGCAGCCAGAACCCGGAACGCGGGTTGGTCTGGGGCCACCACCACCCGAAGTTCGACCTCGACGAGGCCGCGCTGGCCATCGGCATGGAATCGATGGTCAACGTGGCGCTGCGCTACCTGGGCGAGCCGGAAGTCGAAAGTCGTAAGTCGTAAGGTTGGAAGAACGGCGGTAGGGGCACGGCATGCCGTGCATTCGGCGTGACGCATACGGAACCCCGCGGAGACCCATGGGTCGCCGCGGGGTTGCTCTTGCTCTCCGCGCGCGATATTCTTGACTTCTGGATCAAGTTATCCAGTTCTTCGTCGCATCCGCATGGGAGAAGGAGGACGACATGGCGCTCATCGACGAGGTCCGCACCGCGAACGAGGCGTACGCCGAGAACTTCACCAAGGGCGATCTGCCGATGCCGCCGGGGCGCAAGTTCGCCGTGGTGGCCTGCATGGATGCCCGGCTCGATCCCGCCAGGGCGCTCGGGCTGGAAGAGGGGGACGCCCACGTCATCCGCAACGCGGGCGGGCGCGCCGCCGACGCACTGCGCTCGCTGGCGATCTCGCAGCAACTGCTGGGCACGAACGCCGTGATCGTCGTCCATCACACCGACTGCGGCATGCTCACCTTCGACAACCCGACCATGCACGGCATCTGCCAGGAGCGGCTTGGCGTGGATGCCTCGGACATCGACTTCCTGCCCTTCGCCGATGTGGAGCAAAGCGTGCGCGACGACATCGAGATCGTCCGCTCCTCGCCGTTGATCCCGAGCGACATCGACGTAACCGGGTTCGTTTACGACGTGAAGACGGGGCGGATTCACGAGGTGGCATAGTGGCGCCAGCGTTGACACCCGACGTTTAGCACACGGCTGTGTGCTAAGCTCCTGAGACGGATAGGAGCTTGCCATGGCTGTGTCGCCAGAACGGCGCAGGGCGCACGTGACGATGCCCGTTGCGCTGATGGAAGAAATCGACGCACTGGTTGGCCGGCGCGGCCGTAGCCGGTTTCTTGAGGAAGCCGCGGCGGAAAAGCTGCAGATGCTGAGACGCGTTGCGGCGTTTGAGCGCGTCATGGCCACCCCGACCGAAACGATTCCGGAATGGGCTACGAGAGAGATGACGGTTGAGTGGCTACGTGAGCTTCGAGAGGATAGGGACCACCGATTGCGCGTTGACGAGTCATTCCAACGGTAAGGAGCAGGTCATGGCCGTATCGACCGAACGGCGTCGGGCACACGTCGTGTTGCCTGACGAGTTATTGCGCAACGTTGACGCACGAGTAGGTCAACGTCGGCGCAGCGAGTTTATTCAGGAAGCGATCGAGGAGAAGCTCACCCGATTGAGCCGTGTCGAGGCTTTCGAACACGTAGTCGGCTCGCTCAAGGATAGTGACACACCAGATTGGGAGTCGCCGGAAGCAGTCGCCCAGTGGGTGCATGATCTCCGATACAATCCAGAAAGGCTGGCCGAACAGCTTGGGGATTGCAATCGGTGACGGCAACTGGTCGCTACTTACTTGACGCGACCGTCCTAATCGACATCTCCAAGAAACATGAGCCAATTTCCTCAATTATCTACCGTTGGTTGGCGGACCTGACTGAAGTGGGCGTCTGTGGTGTCGTCGTCACTGAATTCTTTGCCGGGCTGCGGCCGGAACAGCGGCCGCGTTGGGCGACGTTCGTTGAGCGGCTCGAGTTCTGGGATGTGACGCCGCAAATCGCGATGCAGGCCGGCATCTATCGTTTCACATATGCCAGGAGGGGGACGACGCTTGCGACAACCGACGCAATCATCGCTGCCACTGCCGTTAGTGTCGGCGCAACGCTTGTGACCGGTAACGTCAAGGATTTTCCGATGTCCGAACTTTCCTTGATGTCAACCTGGAGATAGTCCTCGACAGCGAGGTTGCACCTTTGCCGCGCGCCGTTAGCTTGTCGCGCAGAAGCAACGAAGGGAGAGGAAGCAAGTGCCATCAGGATCCCGTCGCGTCTTGCTCGCTGGGGAATCGTGGATCATGCACACGATCCACCAGAAGGGCGTTGATTCGTTTACCACGACGGATTACGGCACCGGGCACAAATGGCTGCAAGCCGCGCTGGAGGGCGGCGGCTGGGAAGTCGTGCACCTGCCGAACCATTTGGCCCCGGCGGAGTTCCCGACGACGATGGCGGAGCTGGAGGGGTACGCTGTCGTCATCCTCAGCGACATCGGGGCCAATTCGCTCCTGCTGTCTCCAGATACCTTCGTGCGCTCCAAGTCGGCGCCGAACCGGCTGGCCCTCGTGCGCGATTGGGTACGGGGCGGCGGCGGCCTGGTGATGGTCGGCGGCTACCTGACGTTCCAGGGCATCGAGGCCAAGGGGCACTATGCCGGATCGGCAGTCGAAGAGGCGCTGCCGGTGACGATGCATTACCACGACGACCGCGTCGAGCTTCCGGAGGGCGTCATTCCCAAGGTCACGGCCGCCGACCACCCCCTGGCGGCGGGTCTGCCCGACATCTGGCCGGCGCTGCTGGGCTACAACCGCCTCGCGGCGCGTCCCGAGGCGACGACCGTGGCCGTGGCTGGCTCCGATCCGTTGGTGGTGGGCTGGGACTATGGTGACGGCCGCGCCGTGGCGTTCGCCTCGGATTGCGGACCGCACTGGGCCCCGCCGGCGTTCGTCGAATGGGACGGGTACGCGACCCTCTGGCAGAACATCGCCAACTGGGCGGCCGGAGCGCGAGGCGACTGATCGCCGCTTACGATCTGTAGTATCTTCATAGAGAACTCTAGAATCGGTCTGCCGCACGCGTCGCGGAGCGCCGTCTGGCGGTCGCGGCGCGTCGCGGGAGCCCAACGCAAGCAAGGAGGCAGTCATGGTCGCCACCGATCCGCGCTTTGCCGACAGCGGGTACGCCAACCCGGACGTGCTCGTTTCCACCGACTGGGTCGCCGAGCACCTCAATGACCCGAACGTGCGCATCGTCGAGTCCGATGAGGACGTGCTCCTCTACGACCTGGGACACATCCCCGGCGCGATCAAGCTCGACTGGCACACCGATCTGCAAGATCAGGTCGACGCGCGACTTCGTCGACAAGGCCGAGTTTGAAGCCCTGATGCGCCGTAGCGGCATTGGCAACGACACGACCGTCGTCTTCTACGGCGACCGCAACAACTGGTACGCCACCTACACCTACTGGCTCTTCAAGTACTTCGGGCACAAGGATGCGCGGGTCATGAACGGCGGCCGCGCCAAGTGGGAGGCCGAAGGGCGGCCGATGACGAAGGACGTGCCCAACCTACCCGGAAACCTCCTACACCGCCCAGGACTCGGATGAGCGCATCCGCGCCTACCGCGACGACGTGCTGAAGCACGTCGAGTCCGGCGCGCCGTCGCTGGTCGACGTCCGTTCGGTCCCGGAGTACACCGGCGAGGTGCTGCACATGGCCGGCTATGCCCAGGAGGGGGCGCAGCGCGGCGGCCACGTGCTGGGAGCCAAGAGCATCCCCTGGGCGACGGCGGCGAACGAGGACGGCACCTTCAAGAGCCCGGAGCAACTCAAGGAGATCTATGAGGGCAAGGGCATCACGCCGGACAAGAACGTGATCGCCTACTGCCGCATCGGGGAGCGTTCGAGCCACACCTGGTTCGTGCTGCGCGAATTGCTCGGCTATCCCGACGTGCGCAACTACGACGGAAGCTGGACGGAGTGGGGCAGCCTGGTCAAGTCGCCGATCGCCAAGGGGAGCGAGCCGGGGCTTTAGCGAGTCCAGATTTCCGGAACGTAAGAGGAGGGGCGGGTCGTAGCGACCCGTCCCTCGCCGTTTGCGGGCGCTTTAGTTCGGAACCCGCGATGCCGCGTGGCGAACTCTGCATCCATCGACAGGGAAGCGACTCTGGGCGCGGGAACCGGCATACTTTTGTCTGGCCCCGCTTGAGGAAGACCAGCATACGCGGGAGGCAGGCGTGCCAGAAGAGCAGAAGCAGGCTCCGGGAACGGTCATCGGGTTCGACCTGACTGTACCCGACGCGGAGGCGATCCGCGACTTTTACGCGTCGGTCGTCGGATGGCGGTCAGAACCATTCGACATGGGCGGCTACGCCGACTACTTCATGAAGACGCCAGACGGCGATCAAGTCGTTGCCGGCGTGTGCCACGCGCGGGGCGAGAACGCCGGGATGCCGCCGCAGTGGTTGACCTACGTCGTGGTCAATGATCTCGACGCGAGTCTGCAACGGTGCCTGGAAGGTGGGGGAAAGATCGTCACCGAGATCAGGGGCAATGAGGGCGAGGGTCGCTACTGCGTCATCCAGGATCCCGCTGGGGCATATTTGGCGCTGATGCAGACCAGCGGCTGATTGCCGCGACGAAGGCAGAAGGCCGACCGGTCCGCTCTTTTCATTGGCATCCTTCGTGCGAATTCGCGGAGGACTCCGCGAGCGTACCACCGACGCTCCTGGGCCGCCGATGCCGCCAACGTCACTCCGGAAGTGGCGCAGCCGAGCTGGAACGCGCGGCGGTTGCGCGATCTTCCTGCCCGTGCCCACGCGCGACGCGATATGTGGGCATGGCGGGCGAAGGCCTGGGTGCCGGCTTTGGCCAGTCGAACACATCGAACACCTGCGGAGCGAGGGTGGGTGGCGGCGGCAGATGGCGATCCGCGCGGACCATCGCTTCCACGTAGTCGAAGATGGCGATGATCTGTTCGTCGCCGGTCACGGAGTGAAACCAGATTTCGCGGGCGGCGTAGAGCAGCAAGACCACGTTCGAGAGTGCGCACGGTCCCAGGCAACCCCCGAGCGAGAGATGCACCTTGTGGCGAATGCGCCGCCGCGACCACTCGCGGTGGTAGAGCTCGACCGGCACCGGCGCGTGGCCGCGCTCGGTGTGACCGCAGCAGCAGCCGGTCGCGCAGACGAAGAGCTGCCCCGGGCGGCGGAAGACGTTGATCGGTTCTCCGTCGGCACGCCAGACGATGTTGCGCGCCCGCGAGGCGTGCGGCGAACGGGTGAGGCTGGGGATGGCGTCCGACGTGGTTTCGTAATGCTCGTGCTCGTCGTAGAGTCCCGCGGTGTACTCGGCGGTGCGGGTGTCGAGCTCCTCGGCGGTGAGGACGCCCGAATCGAGCAGCAGCCGCTCGAACGAGGCGAGCCAGCGCTCGTAGTAGCTGGAGTCGTCGTCATGTTCCTCTGCCGCCGCGATCTCGGCGACCAAACGGTCGCGGAAAGCGTCCCAATCGCAGAGTTGGTTGTCGCTGAGTGTGACCGCCATGCCGAAGACGCGCCCTTCCCATGGGGCCTCGAACACGAGCTCGCCGTTGCGGCGAGGCACCGCCAGGTCGTCGCTGAGATCCTCTATCCGATTGTCAGCCGGCATCGGCGCTCTCCCCAACGCGGACGACGGTGCCAGCGGGCGGCGTGGCGGAGACCACGGCAACGCCGATCATGGCGTCGCGCGTCACCAGCGCGGCAAGTTCTTCTTCGCGCAGGCCCTCCGTGCCGGTCGGGCGTTGGGGGAGGACCAGGTAGCGCTGCTCCGCGCTGCTGTCCCAGACGTGGATCGTCACCGCCCCATCGAGCTCCAGTCCGAACTCGCGCAGGACGGCCCGCGGCTCGATAACGGCACGCGAGCGGTAGGCAAAGCTCTTGTACCAGGTGGGCGGCAATCCGAGCATCGCCCAGGGGTAACAGGAGCAGAGCGTGCAAACGACCAGGTTGTGGACCGCCGGGGTGTTCTCGATGACCACCAGGGTATTGTTGGCGGGAAGACCGAGTTCGGGGAGGACTTGGCCGCCGTCGCGCAGGAGCCGTTCCTTGAATGCGGGATCGGTCCAGGCGCGGGCGACCACCTTGGCGCCCGCCAGCGGCCCAATGTCCTGTTCGTAGCGGGCGATTCTGGCGTCGACGGCTTCGGCCGTGACCAGCCCTTTTTCGATCAGGAGCGATTCGAGCGCCCTGGTTCGTAGTGCGACGTACGGTTCCTGTTCCGGGTCACTCGGCATTGGCTCCACCCTCCCTGCGCGCATCGGCGCCGACCCGATGCCGGTTCAGCGGGCGAGCGGCTCCAGGTAGCTCTCCCAGAGGTCGATCGACACCATGGTCGCCGGCTCGGCGGAGTCGCCCCAGAGTTCGCGACCCTCGAAGCGGACGTTGTAGACCACCTGTGGCTGCTCTCCCAGCCCGTGGGCGTTGGTGTCCGCGAAGACTTCGGGGCCATGGACGAGGGAGATCATGCCCCGCTTCCCCCGGGCGTACCGTGGGAGCCGGGTATGCCCGGTCGGATGGACATTGCGAGTCATAACAGCATCGCCGGGAGCGAACCGCGGTTCCGGCGCTGCCGGCGCCGGGTCCGAAGGTTGGACCGGGGCGGCCGGGCGGTCAACGCCGGCGGCGGGACCAGGCAGTACGGCGTCGGGCTGCTGCAGGCGCTCCGTTCGGGCTTCCAGCTCGTCGGCGGTCAGGAAGCCACCTTCGATCAGGTTGGCGACGATCGTCTCCAGCCAGCGCTCGAAGTACGACGAGCGTAGGTAGTGGGCCGGATCCATCCGCTCGATGCCGTAGCGGAACGCGTCAAGACTGAAATACCGATCGGCGGTCAGCTCCTCGATGCCGACGAGGCGCCTTTCCCAATCGGCGTGGATCGTCGCCCGGCCGTACGGTCCAAGATCGATGGGACCGAAGCCGTGCATGCCCCCGAGGTCGTGGACGCCGTTCACCGCTCGCCTCCGATTGCGGCGGCAGTGTATCGCACGATGATGCGTGCCTGCTATCGAGCTCGGATGCCGCGGCCAGCGTGAGTGGTGCGCCACCGAGTTCCGCGAACGGCCCTCGCGCAGCGCGATGGAAATCGGTTAGAGCTTCGCAGCGGCGCCGGGTCGGGCGTTCGCCGGCTTATGGCTCAGGACGCGATCCGCGGCCAAGCTCTCGGAGAGCGTGCGCTCCTGCGTCGGCGCCGCATCCCACGGCGACGTGAGGGCGGGCATCGTCTCGCCGGCCGCCACCCGGTAGCAGCCCTCGACGTGGCCGGGGACGTAGCCAAGGAGCTGATCGCCCCGCGCGTACCAATGGATGCCGCGCCCCGAGGCGCCGAGGACGCTGGCGCTGGCGGGAGGCGACTCGGGCTCGGGAGACGGTTCGGCAACCCAGTGCGCCTCGAACCAGAGAGCGACCGGATCGGCCGCCTCGTCTTCGCCTCGCCACCGCGCCGACACAAAGCGATCGTACGCCCGCGCCAGGAGTTGCGGGCTGAGCGTGGATGCTGTTTCTGTCTCGTTCATCGCCCAACCTCCGGGACGTAGAGAGCCAACGCTGACACGTGACGTGCGACGCGGCGGGCGCGCCCGACGTTGTCCATGGCGGGATGCGCAAACGCAAGTTCCGCGCCATGCCCTCCCCGGAACGCCATGTCCCGCGACGGGAGGTGTACGAGCGCTTGCGCGCCGAATTGCTACAGGGAGAGACCGGGGCCAGACGAAGCGCGTCCGCGATCCACCGGACGCTGGGGAACGGAGTGGGCAGGGCGACGAGGATCGAAGTAACCGAGGTGAACTGGCGTGACACCCCCGGCGTTGCGGGCGTCGAGAATGACCGCCTCTCTCGCAGGAGTATACGCTCCGCGTTGCCGATACGGACGCATGACAGGCGAGAGTCGAGAGTCGAGAGTCGAAAGTCGATGTGCTGTGGTTCGTCCAATGTTGGTCGCTCCCCGTTGGGCACGGCTTCGCACATGCTACTCCCGACTTCCGACTCCACAACTACCCGCTCCGCTTCAGCCGGCCGGTGCGCTTGGCGTAGCGCTCGCCCCAGCCGAAGATGGCGATCCCGATGGGCAGCGTCAGCGCGCCCAGGATCACGGTCGGCACGAGCGATGGCCCCAGCGCCGAGGTCGGCGCGCCTTCGAGCAGTGCGGCGCGCATCCCCTCCAGCACGTAGGTGGCCGGGGAGACGGTCGCCAGCGGCTCCATCCAGTCCGGCAGCACCGAGATCGGGTAGTAGACGCCGGAAACCAGGAGCAGGATCGAGGAGATGACGAAGGTCATCTCCTCGCCGCGCTCCGGGAAGAGCAGCGGCAGCACCGCGGCCATGATGCCGAAGCCGAGGAAGCTGACGCTGCCCACCAGCAGGATCACCGCCGCGCCGGCCAGGTTGGCGTTGCTCAGGTCGACGCTGAAGAAGAGCGCCAGCACCCCCAGCAGCAGCGCGGAGCGGGCCAACCCGTAGACGATGCTGAAGAGCGAGACGCCCAGCATGTGCGCCAGCCGCGAGATCGGGGCCATCATCGTGTACTCGATGGTCCCTTCCCAGCGCTCCCAGGCGACCATCTCGCCCACGTTGGAGAAGACGGCGCGCAGGTACGCCCAGACCACCGTGCCGATGCCGAGGTAGAGCACCAGATCGACGCGGGCCTCGGCCGAACCGGCCTCGCGCTGCATCTGGGCCTCGCCGATGTAGAGCACGCTCATGGCGGAGGCGACATTGAAGATCAGAAACGCCAGCTCCAGATGCCAGTAGCGCTTGACCAGGTAGAGGTTGCGCTCGACGAACGCCAGCGAGGCGCGCGTCTCCCACCAGATGCCGGCGCCCGGCAGCGTGCGTTGCGCCGGGCCTAGCGATTGGTTCATTCGTCTGATTCCTCCTCGTCATCCTCCAGGGATCGCCCCGTCAGGTGGATGAAGATGTCTTCCAGGGTCGGGTCGGTGGCATCCATCTCGGCGCCGAACCGGCGCTTCAGGCCGTCGACCGTGTCGAGGGCCACCAGCTTGCCCTTGTCCACGATGGCGACGCGGTCGCAGAGCGCCTCGGCCTCGGCCATGTCGTGGGTGCAGAGCAGGATGGTGGCGTCGTGGCCATCGCGCAGTTCACGCACGAAGCGCTGCACGTCGAGCTTCGAGCGCGGGTCGAGCCCGGTCGTCGGCTCGTCGAGCAGCAGCAGCACCGGCGAGGTCAGCAACGCGCGGGCGATCGCCACCTTCTGCTGCATGCCGCGGGAGAGCTGCTCCAGCGGCTCGCCGACCTTGTCGCGGGCGATGCCGAGCCGATCGAGTACGGCGTACGTTTCGTCGCGCACCGTCGGCCCGGTCCGCCCGTAAAGGCGCAGGGCGTAGGCGAGGTTCTCGCCCGGCGAGAGCTTCTTGAAGAACGACGCCTCGACCGAGACGCGGTTGATCAGCCGCTTGACCTGCGCCTCGTCGCGGCGCACGTCGTAGCCGAAGACTTCGACCCGCCCCGAATCGGGAATCAGCAAGGTCGAGAGCATGCGGATCAGCGTCGACTTCCCGGAGCCGTTGGCGCCCAGGATGCCGAAGATCTCGCCGCGCCCGACCGTGAACGAGACGTCGTCGACCGCCTGCACCGTCTTGGTCTGCCCGCGCCAGAAGAGCGGGCGCTGCACGAAGACCTTCGAGACGTGCTCGACGACGGCCGCCGGCTCGATGACGGGCATCATTGCGATGTGAGGCTCGGGCTGCACCTGCGCTGTTGGTCGTTCCAGTGTTGCAACCATGGTCTTTTCCCCTTCTCGTCGATTGCGCGACACCTCTCGGGGCAACGCGGGCAAAAAAGAACCGCGGGCGAGAGGTGGTCCTCTGCCCGCGGTGGGAAAGCGCTGCGTGATGCTACTCGCTCACGTCTCCCAGCCGACAGGCAGATTCCGGCCATTAGCGCCGGGCGCGATGTCCCACACGCGCGGGCACACCACGGGCCGGCCGAAGCTTCGGCCGGAGAACCCGGTGTTGGTCAGAATGCGCTCCATCGCCTGTCTCCCGCATCGAGACGCGAGCCCCGCTTGGGGCAGGGTGACACAATAGGGGGTGAATGCCCGGATGTCAACCGTCGTGTTGCCGATCAAACCCCGGCGTGAAGCTATGATTGCGCAGGTTAGCTCGCTTGGATCAGACCGGTGCCGGGAGCTGTCTTGGACACGAGGATCGCCGATGACCAACCGGCTTACGCATGCCGCGTAAGGGCCGACAACTCAAAGCCGACCTGCGCAAAGCTGGCTTCCGGCCGGAACGGCAGAAGGGGAGCCACGTCACGTGGGAGCACGAACGCTATCCCAGCATCGCCGTCGTTCTGGCCATCCAGGACGGCGAAGACGCCGATCCTTACGAAGAGCGTGCAGTGTGACAAGCAATCGCCCTCGTTCACTTGAGGGGCGTACAGGAGGAGCCATGAACCGGCACGACACCGACATGACCGAACAGGATTACGCCGCCGTGCAGCCTTACGCGATGGTCATCGAGTGGTCCGATCCCGGCCAGAAGTTCATCGTCACCGTGCCCGATTTGCGCGGCTGCCGCACATCGGGCGTCACCCGCGAGGAAGCCGCCAGGAATGGCGAGGAGGCCATCGCCTCGATGCTGGCCACGTTCGCGGACAGCGGCGTGCCGCTCCCAGCGCCTCGCTTCACCGCACTCGACAAATCCGCCTCCGACCACGCCGCTGTTCGGAGTGCCTAGCCCCGCTTGACCTCGTCTCGCTCTCAGCTCGGGGCCTGCCACGCCGGATTCGTGAGGCCGACCAGCGCCTGGTCCTGCCACCGCCCCTGAATTTACCGGCAATCCCGCGCTATGACTCAACTCGGCTGCCGGCGCTTGCCGCGAGCGTGAGCACGGCGGCGGCGACCATCGTCACGAGGACGCCGTTCGGAATGTGCAGCGCCGCCGCTGCCGTGCTGGCGCGGCCACTCATCCCGAGCGCCGTCTGCCCCAGCATCAGGACGAACAACGCCACGGAGAGGGCGAGTTGCGCCTGGCCGCGGCCGGACCGTCTCCACTCGATGAAGGTGATCGCCGACAGGGCCAGTGCGCCAAGCAGGGCGATCCCGCCAATCATGCCGTGGACGCGAATCAACGCCATCTGCCCGCCAAACCAAGCCTGCCCGGTCAGAGCGGCCATCGCCAGAATTACCACGGCGGTCAGGCTGGCGACGGTCAAGCCAGTGGTCGCCAATGCCCTGCGGCGCGTCCCGTGCGGCTCATACGGGTGCGATTGTGTCTGCGTCATGCCTCCGTGTCCTTTCGTATGTCGATCTGGTCAGGTAATCACGCGCGTAGCCCTCGACGACGAAGCCGAGGCGGCGCAGGCGGCGGGCGCTTCGTTCGTTGCCTCGAGAACACGTATTTTGCGTGCATTCTCGAACGCTGCTCGCACGTGGGATATGGGAAACTTCTCTTGCCAAAGCGCATGGCTTGGTGTCATCAGCTTTGGAGATCGGTGATCATGGGCAGAGCCAATGCAGCCGTCGCCAGAGTCGCCTGCTAGTCTCGCCCATGCCGCGCAAGATTCGCCAGCTCAAAGCCGACCTCCGCAGGGCAGGATTCGTGATCGAACCCATGCGCGGCAAGGGAAGCCACGTGCTGTGGGTACACCGCTCTCACCCCGGAATCAGCGTCAATCTCGCCGGGCACGATGGAGACGATGCTCACCACTACCAAGAGCGGGAAGTTCGCGAAGCCATCGCTGAAGTTCGCGCCAAGGAGGAGACTGCGCCATGAGCGAGCCACGCGGCCTGAACGCTGAGGAGTACGCGGCGGCGAAGCCCTACGCGCTCGTGATCGAGTGGTCGGAAGAGGACGGGGTGTACATCGCCACGGCCCCCGACATTCGCGGCTGCCGCACGCACGGCGCCACGCGCGATGAGGCCGCCAGAATGGGCGAAGAGGCCATCGCCATGGTGCTTGCCTCCCGCGCCAGCCACGGTATCGCGCTGCCAGAGCCCCGCTTCACCGCCCTGGACGACGTTGTTCTTGATCGCCCCGCCCTGCGGAGCGCATAGCCTGGTCATTTCCGCGCACGCTCAATCCGGAGCGCGCCACCCCGGGTTGGGCAGCCCCACCAGCACCTGATCCTGCCACCGCCCCTGGATCAGCAGATAGTCTCGCGCGTACGCCCTCGACGACGAACCCGAGGCGGCGCAGAAGGCGGGCGCTGCGCTCGTTCGTCGGCAGGTAGGCCGCTTTCACCCGGTGCAATCGCAGCTCGTCGAAGGCGTAACGGATGGCGGCGATGATCGCCTCGCTCATCAACCCCTGACCCTGCCGATTTTCCGCCAGCGAGTACCCCAGGTCGCAGTAGTGGGCCGCGCCGCGGACAATGGTATTGAGGCTGAGGGTGCCGATGATGGTATCCGGTTTGTCGCGGGGGAAGAGAAAAAGCCGCACGGATCGGCCGGCAGCGAACTCTTCCTGGTTTCGCGCGATCTGGGCCCGCCAATAGGGCTCGGTGAAGAACTCCGGCGGCAGTAACGGCGAGGTGGGGGCGAGGTGCGCGGCGTTGTCGGTGAAGTAGCTGAGCAGGGCAGGAGCATCACTGGCCCGGGCAAGGCGCAGGGTGAGCCGATTCGTGACGATGCGGGGTTCGTTCATGATGGGCGCCGGGACCGATGCAACATCAGGACTCGCGGTGGTTGCCGTCGAGAAAGCGGTGCTCGGCGACGGATCGCGCCCAGGCCCGGACCTGCTCGGTCTGCCCCGACGGCGCCCCAGCAGAAACGGCCGTAACCGTCACTTCCCCGGCAATTGGCTGAGTGACGACCCAGCCAGGCATCGTTGCCCCTCCCGCCGCCTTGAGTCGAGCGACTTCAGCATCCGCGCGCCGGCCGATGCGCCGCGGGTGCGATTCCATCAGGACATTGCCCCAGTCCTCGCCGTCGGCGAACACCCGTCGCATGACCTCCTTGCCCAAGACCTGATACCACGGTCTTCGTCAGCGACGGGTGCTGCAGGTGGTAGGTCAGCACCGTCAACCCGTGCATGCTGCGCAGTTCCGCGTTCTCCACTTCCGCCGCGAGCAGCGCGTGGAAGTAGTCGAGGCAGGATGTCTCACCCGGCGGGTCGGCGCCGCACTCCTGGCACCGCATCGGCGTTTCGCGGGTCTTATCCCGCGGCCACGGTCGCGGGCATGGCCGGGACGCGCCCGTCGCGATAGTCGATGCGAGCCAGCCAGAGGTCCGGTTGTCGAATCTCGGCCATGGTCGGCAGGTAGTTCGGGCCGTCCCAGACGCGGCGGGCGAAGTTGTGACCGCGCTCGCGCACGATGCGGTCGATGAACTGTTCGCCGAGGCGGTACTGCTCCAGTTTCACGTCGAGACCGGTCAGTTTGGCCAGGAGGCGGTCGGCCTGGGAACGCTGCTCCAGGCGCTGCTCGAAACGGCGGGAGATGAGGGCGTAGTTTGGCAGCAGATCGCGGCCGACGGCGTTCATGACGTGATTCGAGTACCCCTCCACGATGCACATGGTGGCCTGCATGGCGGAGAAGAGGGCGCGCTGCTCGGGGTTCATCAAGGCTTCCAGCCAGCTCCCGGATTCGCCGCTGCCTGAGCGGATGCGGTCGAGGTAGAGCTTGAGACCGCCCAGACCGTCGGCGCGCAAGCTCTGTGCGTCGTCTTTCAGGAACTCGAAGTAGCGCTCCAGCATGCCGTTGAAATGGTCGCGCAGCCAGGGGTGCGCTTCGAACTCGAAGGCGTGCGTCGTTTCGTGCAGTGCCAGCCACATGCGGAACTCGTCGCTGGGCAGTCTGAGGGTGCGCTCGGCGGCGCGGATATTCGGTGCGACGAAATAGAGGCGGCCGGAAATCATCGGCTCGCGGCCGAGGAGGGTCAGATCGTACTGGCCCAATACCTTGCGTCCGAGGTAGCCCAGCAGCAGCCCGACCTCGGCGCTGAGAAGCTTCTGGTTGAGAGTGCCCAGCATCTGGCCGGCGATGGTGCGCTGCGCCGCGTCGCCCAGGAGGTGGATCCCTTCCAGGGGAGCGAACATGTGCTCGAAGGCCTCGATGTTGGCGTTGACCCAGTCGACGCGATCGAAGGCGAAGGTGCGCTCCGGCGCGTCGGGGAGGCGGTCGCCGGTGTAGTCGCTGACGATGGGCACGCAGCGGGCGACGAGCTGGCGGTACTCCGCGTCCAGCTTGCGTCGCTCCGGCATGGTCAGGGCTTCATCCCGGCTCATTGATACGGCGATGTCGCGCGCGGCGCGCCAGTCGATGAGGCGCGGCGGCTCGGTGGCGGAGGACGGTTTCCGCGCCTGTTCCTGCAACTGTTTGCCAACCCAGGCGCCCGCGGCCGCCGCCAGGAGGACTCCGGCCGCCATGAGACGGCGATCCGGGCCGCGGCGGGTGGCGTTTTCGGTGGGAGGAGCGATCGGCATGGTGATCCTTTCCAGGGTCAAGTTCGCCGGCCAGCGGACGACCGGAGCATGCGCCGGCCTGTACTCGCAGCAAGCCGGCGCCGTGCAGGGAGAACGCCCGTCAGCCGCCCTGGGTTCCCGCTTCGAGTCCCGTGCCGGTCCCGCGCATGGTGGTGTTGCGCGAGGGGTTGAACGAGCTGAAGATCGAGTCCTGGAGAATCACCTCGCTGCCGTCGCGCACGGTGCGGTCGATGCGGACGTCAAAGCCATCCTGGGCGACCTCGACGACGCGCTCCTGGCCGAGCGGCAACTCGGGCGATTCGGTGTAGAGCATATCGGTGGGCGCCTTGACTTCGTTTTCGATTGTGGGTGCGGGGACAGTGATCTCCCAGCCGGGATCGGTGCCGACGATGCGAGCGTAGACCATCGCCCCGTCCGGGATCATGACCACCGCGATCCAGTGCTCGGTGGTGTTGCGGAATTTGAGGTCGACGCGCCAGTCGGGTTCGATGTTGACCATGGCGTCGAGCCCGGGAAGGCCGGTCAGCGCCTCGCCGTAGGTGGACAGGTAGTAGGGGTGCTGGTGGCGCTCCTCGAAGGGCAGCCCGGCCCAGAAGGCGGCCTGAAAGAGGGTGGTGGAGACCTGGCAGATGCCGCCGCCGACGACCGGGGCGGTGGTAAAACCGCCGTTTCCGTTGTCGACAATGCCGAGCCCGGTCGTGAACCCGCGTTGTTCGGTGATCAGCCCGACGCTGTCGGCGTAGGAGAAGACACCGTCCGGCGGCACGAGCCAGCCGGTGAGGAAGGAAGAGGCCAGCTCCACGTTGCGGCGCCGGGCGTCGCTGGAATCGCCGTACCAGGTGCCGCCTTCGCCCAGGATGTCGCTGCCAAGGGTGATGGCGCTGCCGTCGGCACCGGTCCACTCCGGGTCGATGGTGCGCACCTGGAGGGTGACTTTGGGCTCTTCGGCCAGGAAGGCTGTGGCAACGTCTGCGACGCCCTTTTCGAGGTCGAGCTCGCGCCCCTTGCTCTCGGGGACGGCGAGCTGGATCTTGCCGTCGATGATGCGCCAGCGGGCATCCTGCACCGGGATGTCGAACTCCGCGGCGTAGCCGCCGAGACTCTCCCGCAACCAGATCCGGATCGAGACCGAAGACGAACGGCTCCTCTTCGCCCGGCCGGGAGCGGATGGTGAGCACCCGCAGCAGATCGCCCCGGTCGAGCACGCCTTCGCCGCCCTTCCAGGTAAGAGCGATGCCATCGTCCATCAGATCTTCGCCCCGCTCGACAGCGGCGGCGGCCATGGCATCCGAGATTTTGGCCGGGGTTTCCGCCACGACCAGGGCGATCTCATTGTCGCCAGCGAGGAGCCCTTCGGCGATGGCCGCGACAGATGCTTCCACGTCGACGTTCGCCGCGGAAACCGCGGGGACGACCGCGAGCCGGCCATTGCCATCAACGGTGATCCCGGCGTCGCGGGCCGGGCGATTGACTTCCGCCGCCAGAGTTTCGACGAGCGCGGCGATCGGCCGGCGGTCGACGCGCAGGGTCGACGTGGCGGGATCGACGCTCAGCAGCGGGCGCAGATTCTCAGGGGGGATGTGCCAGACGAATTCGACCGCCGAGAGGGTCAACGAGGCATCGACGGCATCGCTGGCAATTGACAAGTGCGGCGAAAGGGAGGCGACGGTAATGTCGGCCGGCTCCTCGTGCGTGACGAGGGGAACCGGGTCACTGCCGAACGCGGCGATGCGGGCCGCGAGACTTGATTGGGTGGCGCCGTAATCGAGGCGGATACCGGTGACGTCGGGGACGATCTCCGCATCCCCCGCCGCACCATAGGTCAGCGTGGCATCGACCGCCGGCCGGACGATGTCCGGTGCGAAGGCGGCGATGCTTTCGCGTGCGGCTTCGGCATCGAGGGTAACGACCGGGGTGATCGAGACACCCCGCAGCAATGCCCGCGCCCATGCCCGCGATTGGTCCCAGAAGGATCCTTCGCGGCCCCAGGCCATGGCGTGCTCAACGGTGGCCGCGCTGTCGAGGTGGGCGCCCGCCTCGCTCGGCGTGAGCTGGAAAGTCCTTTCACCCGCCGTGAGGGTCAGCGGCGTGGCGGCGTAGGCGGCAAAATGATCGTCGAGCCTGGCGCGGGCCTCCGCGATCGAGAGTCCGCTGAGGTCGACCCCGGAGACATCGACTCCCTGCAGGACGCGGCCCGAGTACGAGGACGCATACAAACCCAGCCCGGCAGCGCCAGCGGCGACGAAGAGAAGAAAGACGAGGAGGACGCGGGTGATCGACCGGGCCAGGGCCGGGGAGGGGGGAGGAAGCGGCAGCGTCAGCGTATGGCCGGGAGCAGCGGCGCCGCTCAGCCGGTTGGTGAGATTCATCGAGTCTCCGGCGGGTAGACGATGAGCGCGAGTGATTGTTGCGGGCAGTATAGACGGTAGTTGGGTGATAGGGTGTTGGGGTGTTAGGGTAACGGGGGTGATAGGGTATTGAGGTGACAGGGTGACAAGGTGGCGGGACCAAGGGAGTTGGTAGTGGGAAGCGCATTCCGCGGCTCTCCGGCTCTCCTGACACCCCGACACCCTGTCACCTTGTCACCTGCGTTCAAGGAGCGTGTTGTGACACACGAGCGGACGATCGTGGCGACGGACGGGGCACCGGCGGCTATCGGGCCGTATTCGCAGGCGATCGTGGCCAACGGGCTGGTGTTCACCGCGGGGCAGATCCCGCTCGATCCGGAGACGATGAAGCTGGTCGAAGGCGACATCAGCGCGCAGACGGAGCGGGTACTACAGAACCTGGCGGCTGTGCTGGCCGAGGCCGGCTCCAGTTTCGACCAGGTGGTGAAAACGACCTGCTTCCTGGCGGACCTCAACGACTTCGCCGCGTTCAACGCCGTCTATGGCCGTTATCTGACGCACAACCCGCCGGCGCGCTCCACCGTGCAGGTGGCGAAGCTGCCCATGGGGGCGCTGGTGGAGGTGGAGTGCGTGGCGCTCGTGACATAGGAGCGGCGCCGGGAAGTTTGCCAACTTTGCCAAGAATGCCAACTTTGGCGGGGCAGGGTGGCTGGCAATCTTCCGTCGCGGAGAGCGAGTTGCGTCGCCTGGCGTACGCCCCTCACTCCAACCGTCGCCCAGAAGGTACCCGGCCCCGTGCGCGGGGCGAGGGGCTTTTGGCGACCAAGATTCTGGCGCGGTTGTCGGAAGATGTTGAAGGTGTTGAAGATCTGGGGAGGCGAGGGCAGGTCTCGCTGGGACGACGGTCGGCTTCCGAGTTTCGCTTAAGAGGACGCCTTGAGTTCAGATCAGGGGATGCCCAGGTACCCGGCATGGAACCCCGCTTCATACCGCCAGTCGTAGTGAAGTTCGATATCTGAACTGTTCGGGGTCGCGATGATGGCGAGAGCCAGTAGCGCTGCGGCGCCGAGGTAGACGAACCCGACCGAGAAGATGCCCACCGTGCCGAGCGCCGCGGCCATGCCGAATGCGACCCAGAGCATGTGGAATGCGGGACGGCTGCCGCGGGGCAACGCAAGCCCGCCGGCGCCCGTTGTGGCGATGGCAACAACCGTGAGGAGCTGGATTCCGCGGCCGGGAAGGGTATCGAAGATCGGCCAGAAGGCCCCGTAGGCCATAAACGCGACAGCGCCGAGAAGCAGGGCAGGATAAGCAATGCTGCGTGTCAGGGAGCGCCTCGACCAACCGTTGGCGCTCGTGTAGGCTGCGGAGGGCATGGGATTCACCTCTCCGGAAGTTCGTTCGAGCTATTTTACGCCGCGACCAAGTGCATAATGCGCGGCTGAATGGACTATCGGCGTTTGCACGTCGTTTGCGCATCAAACCAACGGAATCTACCTCGCCCTTTAGGGCGCTTGACGAACTATGGTTACTCAAGCACCTCCAGCCAGAGGACCGGTTCAGGAAAGCCATCGTTGTCGCCGGAGACGCCGTCGACGGCTTGGGAACGGGAAGCTTCAGAGAGCAGCCATTGCTTGGTCTCTTCGGACGTCGGGCGGTCGCCGGTGACTTCGATTTCCTGAGCGATAAAGTGCGCTGCAGCGCCCGCGACGTGCGGCGTCGCCTCACTGGTCCCGGATTCGCGAACTGGCTCTCCCCGGTTCGATAGGGAGAGGATGCAGTCGCCGGGGGCCATGATGTCGACGTCCGGGCCGTCGTTCGAGAAGCTGAGGAAGGTGTCATCTCCGTGACCAAAGCAGGTCGTCGGCCCGTCGCCGCCGGGTGCGCTATCGGAGTCGGCGAGTCCGGAGACGGTGATCACCTCGTCATACGCCGCGGGCACGCGGCTGCTAGCGCTCGTGTTCTGATTGCCGGCGGCCACGACCACCGGGATTCCGGCATCGACCACATTGCAGATGGCCTGGTGAAACGGTGTGTTCGAGCACGGACCGTCACTTCCCGCGCCACTGAGGCTCAAGTTGACGACGTCGATCGTGCCCTGCTTCTGGACGACCCAGTCGAGTCCGCAGATCACATCGCCGAACGTACCGTTCCCATTGGCGTCAAGCACTTTGACGGCCCAGATGCGCGCCCCGGGCGCAACGCCGACGACGCCGGAGCCGTTGTCGATGGCGGCGGCGATACCGGCGGTGTGCGTACCGTGGCCGTTGCCGTCTTCCCAGGGCTTGCTACCGCGGTTCTTCCGCCGCTGCTTGCGCTTTTGCTTCTTGCTCTTCTTCTTGTCTTTCTTTCCCTTCTTTCCCTTCTTCCCCTTCTTGCCCTTTTTCTTTTTGGTCTTCTTCTTTTTCGGGTCGACGCAGTCCTTGCCGCCGGCCACGGTGAGGTCGTTGCGGTGCGTGACACCGGTGTCGAGGATGGCGATGTCGGCGTCGATCGGCGAGTCGATGGCGAGGTTGTCGGTGCCGGGCTCCACGGGAACGCCGGCTCGGCGAACGCCGGTCGGGATCGTCTGCGCTTCCGCCTGCACCGGACCATCGAGGAATACACGCTGCACCGCGCGGGTGGAGCGGGCTTCGGTCATGGCCTCGGCCGGCAGCGTCCCGGCGAATCCAGTAAAGACCTCCTCGTAAACGTGCGTGACGTCGACACCCAGCTCCTCGGCGACGGCAATCGGATCTTCACCGTCTTCGAGGACGACGATGACCTCTTCGCCTTCCGCTTCCTGGGCGGAGGCGGGAGGAACCGGCGCCAGCGATGCAATGGGGAGAACGCCGAAAGCGACGACCGCGGCCATGAGGGCCAACAGTACGCGCGTGGGTAGGGACACCCCGGATTGCTCGTTTACTCGCATGGGCACGATGGCATCACCACGGGGATCGGGCGTCTCGCTCCGCGATCACCCGACCGCGGCAGGTGGGAATAATGCGACATAATTCATGAAGTTGGCAAGGCGGGAGATCGGCAATGCCGTCAGCTCGCGGGCACGGGATCACCGTTTGTCTTTGCCGCCGCGTTTGGACTTGCGGTTTTTGCCGGCTTTGCCTTTTCCTTTCCCTTTACCCTTGCCGTCCTTGGCAGTTAGCACCTTGAAGGGAGCGGTCGCGGCCGAGCGGTTCTCGGTCACCGCCTCGATCTGGTACGTCCCCTTGGTGAGTCCGCGGGGGATGGTGAACGTCGCGCTGGCCGTGCCATCCTCCCTGGCGGTGGCGTCCCCGAGCTTGACCGACTGGCCATTGCGCTGGCGCCAGATGACAACAGATTCGGCGGGATCGAGGTCGCCCACGGTCACGGTGAACGCCCCGCCGGGTTTGGCGGAATTGCGCGAGAGCGCCATCGGCGGGGCCTGGACCGCGCCCGTTTTCTCGATCGACAGGGTGTAGGTCTGGTCCAATCCCGGCCCGCTCGCTGACCTCGGCGATACCCACCAGGAAGGAACCATCGGCGGGAGCGGTAAACGTGATGGCGGAGGAGGGGTCGCCCTCGGCGCGGTCGTCGTTTGCCCCGAACTCGTCCATGCCGTCCCAGCGCTGCTCCTCGAAGCCGCGATAGAGAACCATGCGGGTATCGACGCCCGGCGCCAGATTGGTCGTTTCGACCGAATAGGTCTCTCCGGCCTTGGCGCGGATGAGCGCCCAGTCGGTGTCGCCCGGTTCGGAGCAGAAAGCGCGCTGCTGGTCATGGCCGAACGGGAAGGCAGGCATCGGCACCTTCCAGTAGTCGAACCAGAAGGCGTCGTCCGGCTCGATACGGGCGTCGACGCACGTTTGCCCGCTGCCGGTGCGTCAGATACTGGCTGTCGGCCATGTTCCAGTGACTGGTGAGGTACGACCCCGGTTTCGGGCGGGCCGCGAAGTAGTCGTTGTTGCCGCAGTCGAGGCGGAAGTCCTGTGCGCCATCTTCGCAGACGAACCGCATCTTGGGCTTGAACGGCTCGTCGGAGTAGCACATCACGTCCCACTCGTCGATGCAGTGCCCGCCGCGGCTGGTGTTGGGGGCGGAATTCTGGACCGCGCCCATGGTGTGGGAAATCTCGTGGGCCATGCTGCCGGCGTCCCAGCAGGGCACATCGACGCGGGCGTAGCCGGTGAAGTCGTGCGCCTCGGTGTCGGGGTTGTCGGCATTGCTGCCGCCGGCGTAGGTGCCGACGCCGCAGAAGACGCTTGCGTCGACCATCATCAGGTACTTGCGGTCGAGGTCGTCGTAGCCGGCCTCGTCCATCTTCTGGATCAGGGAGCCGAATCCGGAGATGGCGTTGTCGGAGACCGCGAGGCGCTGAACATCGACGCGGCAGTTGCGTCGGTGACGAAGCGGACGCGCAGCGAGCCGCCGGTCTTGCGGGCGCTCTGGTCGAAGATGAGGTCCATCTCGGAGGCGAGACGGCGGAAGGTGGGCAGCAACTCATCCAGGCGGTTGGCGCGGTCGATGCGGTGGACGTAGACCATCTGGACGCGGGGACCGGAGACCCCATCATCGATGCACAGGGCGCGCGGGGCCGGGGCGGTGCTTTCGGCGGCGATTGCCGCTTCGTCGCTCGCCGCGCCTGTCGCTGCATCACCTCCTGGCGGCGCCTCGTCTTCGCCGTGGGTGCAGTAGACGCGGCCATCGACCCGGAGCGCGATGAGCTCGCCGCCACATTCCATCGCCTCGAGGCTGTCCGCCTTTTCGGCGGCGATGCGGCGGGCGTCGAGCGCGGCTTTCGAGCGCTTGCCGCGCCGGGGCTTGTCCTTGCCCTTCTGCTTGCCGTCCTTGGTGCCCTTGCGGTTGCTTTCCTTGGTCTTCGCTTTCGCCCTGGCTCGTTCGTGCTTCTTGGCTTCCTTCGCGGTGGCGTGGGATGGTGAGCCGACCGGCGTGTCAGCCGGAGCCAGACCGGCCGCGGCTGATGCGGCGACCAGGATCAGGACCAGCAGCAGCCGCGTTGCCGCGCCACGACCAGGAATTCGGACCCGCATGGGCATGATGACGACGCTCCGCCGCGACGACTGACGAGTGCCAAATTACGACCGGACGCTCCGGCTGGGATGATCGAGGCGAATAGTAGCGAGTTGTTGGAGTTTGCACCACATAAGGGCGCAATCCCCTTATCCCAGTCCCGATTGACCCTCACCCCAACCGCCGCCCTGAGGGCACCCGGCCCTGTGCGCAGGGCGAGGGGCTCGTTGTCGCGAAACCCGCTCCGGGAAGCGCTCCCTTCTCCCCGCGCACGGGGAGAAGGGCTGGGGATGAGGGGCGTTCGGGGAGAGGCGTTGGAGGCTAATGCACTACCTCCCCCTCCGCAGCCGCAGTCCAAACAATCCCACCACCGGCCAAATCAAGCCAGCAGCCATTCCGGCGGCCGCCCCCATCCCTGGCAGTGCCGACGCCGCGCCGGACCACATCGGCCCGGCGCCGGTATTCGGCGGGTTCTTGGCCCCGACGCAGTTGAATATCCAGACGCTGGCCCGCTCGCCCGCCTCCACGATGAGGTGGCCCTGGGCGGTGACGCTGTCCGATTCGGCATGGCACCAGGTGGCGTCGACCTCGGTAAGCTCATAGGTGCCGGGTTGCAGGCGCGTGAAGCGGAGGATGCCGTCGCCGTCGGTGGCGCCCGTGATCACCGGCAGGAAGCGGTCGCCGTCGAGGATGGCCAGGCTGAAGCGGACGCCACCGCCCTGCGAGCTGCAGTGGCCGAACCAATCGTAGGAGGTGGGCGGCGTGGTGATGGGGCAGGCGTACTTGTAGACCGTGACCGCTCCGGTGCTCCCGGTCAGATCCTCCGGCACGTTGAAGTAGTAGCAGGTGACGTTCTGCCCCGACGCCAGGCGCAGCCCGAGCGACTCGCCGACGGCGCGCCCATCCGGCGCGGCCGGGTCGAGACCGCAGAAGGCGTAGATGGCCACAACGCCGAGGGGCGTCTCCTCGCGCAGGCGGTAGTCGCCGGGCGGGAGGTTGTCGAAGCGGGTCTGGCCGGCGAATCCGGCGTCGCCCGTCACGCGGCGGGCCGAAACCGCGCCGGAGAGGCGGAAGCCGACGTTGCTGGTGAGGTTCTGGTCGCTGAGGCACCCTTCGGCGAAGTCGAGCCAGACGCGGCCCTGGAACCCGGGGGCACAGGTGTACTTCAGCACGTCGACCGCGGCCGGCGCCGGAGTCTCCAGTTCGACGTAATTGACCACCACCACCGTCGTCAGGGTGTTGATCGAGACGACCAGAGCTTCCGAAGCGCCGGTTGCCAACTCGGTGAGGACGTACTCCCCGGTGTCGACCGTGGTCTGGAAGCGGCCACCGGCCCCGGTGCGGAACTCGATTGGGCCGGAGGGGCCGTCGAGGACGAAGGCGGCGTCGCCGGGGTTGCAGCCGGCGGTACGGGCCAACCCACCGCCGTCCGGATCGGACGAATCGACGAAGTCGATGCCGCCGCCGCCCGGTTCGACCAGGCAAACGAACTTGCGGACCTGGATGGAGCCGCTGTCCGGCGGCGGGGGCTCCGGCTGGTTGATCACGTCCACGGTCGTGGTGCTGCCGGGGCGCACCGTGACCGGGTCAAGCGCCGGCCCGCCCAGGAACCCTGGAGGCGCTTCCGTCTCCACGACGCGGTAGACACTCGGGGCCAGCCCGGAGAAGACAAGCTCGCCGTTCTCGTCAGTGCAGGCCTCGCTGGGGGTGTCGACGATCTCGAAGCAGGCGTCGGCCAGCGGCCCGCCGTTCGGGTCGAACTTGCGGATGAGGATGCGCCCGGTGCGCAGCCGGTTTTCGACGTCGACGTCGACGGTGCGATTCTCGATGATCTCGACCGCTACATCAGCCGCCGTCTCGTAATCCGCGGAGGGGCGGCGGGTTTCGCGCAGGGTGTAGCTGCCTGGCTCCACGCCGGCGAGCAGGATGGTTCCGTCGTCGGAGCCGTCGTCGGCGTCGCAGCGGGGCACGAGCGAGTTGCCGTCGCCGTCGATCAGGGTGAAGCAGGAGCCGGCCAGCGACTGGCCCTGCGTGTCGACCTTGCGGACGCGCAGGTCGCCCGTGACCTCCGGTTCCGGTTCCGGTTCGTTGAGAACCGTGACCTGGGTGCGCTGATTGGCGTTGATGGTCACGTCCTGATCCGCGGAGGGGAGGTAGCCGACCGGCGGTTGGGTCTCGCGCAGGATGTACGTGCCCGGAGCGACCGTGCCGAGCACGATCGATCCTTCGCCGCGATTGGCGTCGCTGGCGTCGTTGTCGCAGAAGGAGTAGGCGACGCGGCCATCGACGACCAGGGCGAAGCAGGCGGCGCCGAGAAGCTGATCGGCGTCGTCGGTCTTGCGGATGGAGAGGCTGCCCGGCCGTGCCTCGTTGGTGACGGTGACGGTCGCGGACTCGCCGGGGTCGAGGCGAGTGGCCGTGTCGCCGGCGGGAGCGAATCCCCCGGCCGGAGGCTCGATCTGGCGCACCAGATAGCTGCCGGGCTCGAGGTCGGTGAATTGGGTGATGCCCTCGTCGCCGCCGTCGTCGTCGCAGGCTTCCGCCGTGGAGTTCCCGCGCAGCAGCGCGTAACAGGCTCCGGGCAGGATTTCGCCCTCCGGGTTGATGGTTTCGACGTCGAGACTCGCGGTGTTGTCCGGTTCCGCGCGGTTGGTGACGGCGACTTCCCGCACCGAGCGCGAAGGCACGCGCACCGACTGATCCGCGGCGGGGGCGAAGCCGTTTGGCGCTTCCGTCTGGGCAAGCGTGTAGCCGCCGGGGCGCAGTCCGGCTGATGAGGATGCGGCCGTTGGAGCTGTTCTCGTCGCCGGAGCGGTTGTCGCAGACCTCCACGTCCGGTTCGGTTTCGCCGTCGCGAATCAGCTCGAAGCAGGCGCCGGCCAGGTACGTCCCATCCTGGTCGCGGACCCGAATCAGCAGCGAACCGCGCTGGTTTTGCTGAGCGCGCACGCGGAACTCGGCCCGCGTGGGGCGGTTGCCGCCGCGCACCGAAACGGAGCGGCGCTGCCGCGCTTCCTGGGGCTGCTCGACATCGGGCGCTTCGACCGTCGTTTCCAGCACGGCTTCGTAGGTGCCGGTCGGGAGTCCCTGGACCGCGAGCAGACCGGGTTCGCCTGAGTCGTCCCCTTCGCCGTTGTCGCAGAAGGGGCCGAAGGTTCCGGCCAGACCGGAGAGGGTGTAGCACTGGTCCGAGACCGGGTTCCCGGCGTCATCGAACGTCAGGAACTCGACCGATTCCGGTCTCCGGCGCGGCCGGTTCGCTCGACGATATCGACGGTCTGGGCGTCCGAGCCGTGCTCGAACTGGACCGGCGCGGCGGGGGCAAACCCTTCCGCGGCGCGGGTCTGGGTGATGGTGAAAGCGCCGGGCGGGAGCGCGCCAAACTGCACCACGCCCGGGCTGCTGTTGAGATCGCCCGGTTCGTTGTCGCAGCGCTCGGCGACCGGGACACCTGAAGCGTCGGCCACCACGAAGCAGCCGCCGCCGAGGCGGTTGCCGTCCGGGCCAACGTTGCGCACAGAGAGGACGCCGGGGGCCACCGGTTGCTCCTGCTCGGCGGTAGCGATCGACCTCGGGCGTCGGCTCCGACGTCTCCGTCGCTTCCGGCTCGGGAGTGGCCGTTTGCTCCGGAGTCGACGTCGGTGTCTGCGGCTCGGCCAGATTGCTCAGGGTGATCTCGACCGTCTGCCCGGGTGCGACCGTCACCGTCTGCTCGGGGGCGGGTTGGCGACCCTCCCCGGCCTGGGTCTGGGTCACCGTGTAGTCGCCTGGGGGCAGGTCGGGGAAATTGAGGCGACCATCGTCGCCCTGGTCGCAGATGTCGGGCAGGGTCAGGGCATCGCTTTGCAGGGTGAAGCACGATCCGCCGAGGAGCTGGCCGTTCTTCGTCCTCGACCAGGATGACGAGCGTTCCCGCCTGGGCCGCGAGGGCGATGTCGACGATGGCCGTTTCGTCCGCCACGACCGTCACAGATTGCGGCTGAGGCTCGACGAATCTCGTGGGGAGATCGAAGAGTTCGAGGGTGTAGTCGCCGGGCACGACGGGCTCGAGCCGGATCACGCCGGGCCGGTCGTCGGCGTCGTCGGCCTCGTTGTCGCAGGCGATGGCTTCGCCGGCGTCGTTGAACAGGTCGACGCAGGCGTCGACGGGTTGTCCGGCGGCATCGACGATGCGGACTTCGACGCTGCCCGGCTGCTCCGGTTCCGGTTCGGGCGCGGCAATGACGAACTCGACCGCGGTCGTCTCACCGGCGCGGACCTCGATGGGCTGAACTTCGGGAACTTCGGTATCTTCGGGAAGATCGAACAGTTCGGCGGTGTACGTTCCGGCTGGCACGGCCGCGAGGCGGATTTGCCCCGGCCGGTCGTCCGCGTCGTCCTCGCCGTTGTCGCAGGCGATGAACTGGCTGGCCTCGTTGAAGAGTTCCACGCAGGCGTCGACCGGTTGGCCCTCGGCATCGACGATGCGCACATCGACGATCCCGGTCTGGGTTTGCTCCTGCTCCTGCTCCTGAGGAGCGCCGTGCAGGAAGAGCGCGCTGGCTTCTTCGCCGGCCACGATCTCGATTTCCTGGCGGACGGGTTCGGCCGCGGCCGTGTCCGTGGGCGGTGAGGTTTCGATGACCGCCAGCGACCCCGAGGCAATGCCCTGGATGGTGACGGCGCCGTCGCCGTCGTCGTCGCAGAACGGCCCGAAGGTCTGGCCGCCCGGCGGGATTTCGAGGCTGTAACACGCGAGCGGGAGGCGGTTGCCCGCGTCGTCCTCCGCGAGGATGGCGATGCTGCCCGTGTCCGGTGCGGATGGGACGAGCACGATCTCGAATGGGGTGAGCTGGCCCGCGGTGACCTCGACGGTCGTCGGCTCTGGCGCGTCGAACCCGTCCGGCGGGGTGACGCTGAGGAAGTACGAGCCGGGCGCGAGCGCGGCGATCTCGATCTGGCCGGGTTCCGGGCTGACGTCGCGCTCGCCGTCGTCGCAGACGGCGAGGATCGAGACGCCGTCGTCGAGCTCGACGCAGGCGCCGGGGAGCGTCGCACCGTCCTCGCCCTGGATGGTGACGATGACGCGGCTCTCCTCGGCGGGGACCACCTGCGGACCTTCGTCCGGCTCCGGTGTTGGCTCCGGTGTCGACACAGGTGTCGGCTCCTCAGCCGGTTCCTGCGCTTGCTCTGTCGCGGCATTGAGCAGCGGCAGCTCGACCGTCTCCCCCTCGGGAACGTCAACCGTGGCTTCCGGCGCGAGGTCGAAACCCTCTGCCGTCCGCGTCTGGGTGACGGTGTACTGGCCGGGAGGAATGTCCGGGATGTTGAGGCGCCCGTCGTTCTGGCGGTCGCAGACCTCGGTCAGTTCGATCGGACCGCGCAGATCAAAACACGTTTCGGGAACCAGATTCCCCTCGTCGTCGGCGACGACCAGGATGAGCCGCCCCGGCTGTCCCTGCGCCGGCCGGTACTCGACGGTCACGTCGGTCGCGGATCCGGCGGCCACCTCGATGTTCTGCCCATCGGCGGGACGGAACCCGGCCGGTGTCTGCACCTCGTCCAGCCGGTAGCGGCCGGCGGGGACGGCACCGAAAGCGATCGTGCCGTCCTCCGCCCCGTCGTCGCCGTCGCAGCCCTGGATCGCCTCGCCGGAGTCGCGGTTGGTCAGCGCCCAGCAGGCGCCGAGGACGGGATTGCCGTCGCGGTCGCGCAGGTCGAGGGTTGCCTGGCCCTCGGTCTCGGTGGTGGCTTGGGGTGTTTCGACGGGTGCTTCCGGTGTCTCCGCGGGCTGAATCGGTGGCAGTTCCTGGGCGGACTCGTGCGGAACCTGGATACGGGCGCCGGTCGGCTCCACGGTGACGGGGAGGTCGTCCACGGCGGCGAACCCGGCCGGCGGCACGGTCTCGCTCAGGGTCACTGGTCCCGGGGGAACGCCGTCGAAGACGATCGTGCCATCGCCGTCGTCGTCGCACAGCTCGAAGTCGAACTCCGTGATGGCGTAGCAGGCGTTGGGGAGCGGCTGCCCGGCGTCGTCGACCGGGATGACCGTGAGTTGCCCGGGTTGGTCGCCTGGTTCGGCGATGGGTGGTTCGGAGGGCTCGGCACCGGCCGGCTGCTCGTCGGTCGGTTCTTCTGTTCCCGGTTCCTCCGCAGGCGGCTCCTCGGCCTGGCCGCCGGCGGATTGCGCCGTTGCATCGGCGCGGCCGACGCCGAGATCGAGGCGCTGGTCCTCGGCTGGCATCCCGCCCTCGGGAGTGAACGTTTCGCGCAGGGTGTAGTTGGCATCCTCGAGACCGTTCGGCACGCGCAGTTCGACGAAGCCATCGGGCTGGCCGTCGTCGCCGTCGCAGGCTTGGGCGCGGAGGCGGTCGTCGCGGTCGATGAGGGCGAAGCAGGATCCGGTGCGCGGCGCGCCGTTCGCATCGACCGCGGCCACGGTGAGCGTGGTGTCGCGCAGCGTGTCCTTGGTGGTGACCGCGCCGGAGTCGTCGACGGCGACGATGACGCGGCGCGGGCCGTCGAGACTGACGCTGTCCTGGGCGACCGGCTCGCCGTTGAAGAGGATCTGGAAGCCGTAGTTGCCTGGTTGGGCGTCCCAGGTCACCTCGTAGCCGCCGCGCCGCGCCGGGGCCATGGGGAACTCCTCACCGAGGTCGGTGACGAGGGTGGCGGCGGCGGCGACCGGTTCGGCGACGATCTCGCCGGTGATGACTGTCGTAGCGGAAGTAGGCGCCGGCGGCGTTCCCCGGCACGCTCAAGGGAATGTCGCCGCCGTTTGGATCCCCGCCCTGGCCGAGCGAGCGCTCGGCGTCGCTGGAGGCGACGACGCGGAAGGCGTAGTCGCCGGGCGGGACCGGCAGGACGGCCGACCAGGAGCCATCGCCGTCGGTGTCCTGGAGCTGCGTCAGCTGGCAGGTGGGGTCGAAATCGGCCGGGCAGCCGAGCGCGGTCTGGAATGACCCGGCCAGCGCCACGCGGCCGGGGGCCGGCAGCGGCGGCGGAAACTGCCCGCCCTGTTGGGCCGCGGCCGGCGGCGTCAGCGGGACCAGGGGCGTGAAGAGGCTGGCGACAGGGAAAGGACGAACAGCCCGTGCAACACGCGCGCCGAGGCGCGGACAGCCGCGGATTCGAGAGCGACCGAACGGCGCGCGCATGCAACCCCTCCGCGGAGCAAGGTCTCGCCCGATGGCGACGGGTGCCCAACCAGAACCCGCGGTAGCGCGGCGCGGGGCACGCACGGACCGCGTTGTACCCTAGCATGGCCGTCCCGTGGCACGGGAAGGCTCGGTGGGGACAGCTTGCATCCGTGTATACGCGCATTGAGGGGTCGGATGTTTCCACCCGCTGGCGCGAATCGGATGTCCCGCACGTTTGGGCCAGATGCAGGGACCGTTCGTACCGCGGATTGTGGGAGGGGTCATGAGCGAGGCAGAGAGGCGGGAGTGCCGGATCGCGGTTATCCCGGGCGACGGCATCGGCGTGGAAGTCATCCCGGAGGGCCTGCGCGTGCTGGATCGCCTCGCCGAGACGAGCGGCGGCCGGTTCCGCTTCGCCTACGAGCCGTTCCCGTGGGGCAGCCAATACTACCTGCGAAACCGGCCGCATGATGGACGCGGATGGGCTGGAGCGGCTGCAGGGGTTCGACGCGATCTACTTCGGCGCCGTCGGCTGGCCCGAGGTGCCGGACCACATCAGCCTCTGGGGGCTGCGGCTGGCCATCTGCCAGGGGTTCGACCAGTACGCCTGCGTGCGACCGGTGCGGCTGCTGCCGGGGGTGCCGAGCCCGCTGCGCGACGCCACCCCGGAGCGGATCGACTGGGTGGTGGTGCGCGAGAACAGCGAGGGGGAGTACGCCGGCATCGGCGGGCGCAACCTGGCCTCCCGCGGTCCCGAGCCGCGAGGTGGCGTTGCAGACGGCCCTCTTCACCGCCCAGGGGTGCGAGCGGATCATCCGCTACGCCTTCGAGCTGGCGCGGACGCGCAAGCGGCAGAAGGTGACCAGCGTCACCAAGAGCAACGCCCAGCAATACGCCATGACGCTCTGGGACGAGACGTTCGACCGCGTCCGCCGCGATTACCCCGACGTCGAAACGGAGATCCTGGCTGGTCGATGCCATGGCGGCGCGCTTCGTGCTGCGCCCGGAGACGCTGGAGGTGGTGGTCGCCTCCAACCTCTTCGGCGACATCCTCTCCGATCTCGGCAGCGCCATCGGCGGCAGCCTCGGTATCGCCGCCAGCGCCAACATCGACCCGGAGCGCCGCCACCCCAGCATGTTCGAGCCGGTCCACGGCAGCGCCCCGGACATCGCCGGGCAGGGCATCGCCAATCCGATCGCGGCGATCTGGACCGCGGCCCTGATGCTGGACCACCTGGGTCTGGCGGACGAAGCGAACCGGGTCATGCGCGCCATCGAGGCGACGACCGCGGCGGGCATCGTCACCCCGGATCTGGGCGGGAAGGCGACGACGCGAGAGGTTGGAGAGGCGGTGGCGGGGAACCTGTAGGCTTGGGAGCGGGGACTTCAGGTTGTGTCATCAAATTGTGTCATTCTGAAGGCGAAGCCGAAGAATCTCGTTCTCCGCGAACACCGCGGCCCGCGGCCGAGATGCTACACTCCGTTCAGCATGACACGGGCCGTTCGGCATGACACGGGCTCGCGAAGACTACCGCGTGGTATCCGGCCGCTCTCGGGACCACACCGCGAAGCGAAACAAGGACACATACCCCATCCGCTCGTAGACGGGGCGGCCCTCGTCGGTGGCCAGCAGCATTGCCGGCAACGCGGGATTGGCCAACGTCGCGCGCCAGGTGAGCGCGGCGCCATAGCCGCGCCGCCGCGCCTCGGGGACCGTGCCGACCAGCGTGACGTTGGTGATTCCCGCGTCGACGAAGGCCGCCGCGGCGCTGACCGGCCGATCCTCCTCCCATCCAACCCACATGCGAAGACGGTCCTCGCCGAGGATGGGTGGGCCGAAGACGGTGCCCGGTCCTTCCGCTTCCAGTTCGGGGGACTCGAAGCCGCGCACCATCGCGATCTCGAACGCGCGCAAACCGGCATCATCCGTGACGGGCTCGATGCGCAGGCGCGGCGGGTCAGGCGGCGCGGCGGCGCCGGGCATCCGCAGCATTAGCGGTTGGTAGGCGAGCAGGCTCCAGCCGTACGGCCGCAGATCGGGCGTCGGCCAGGGGCTGAAGAGAAAGACCGTCCCGGAGCTGTCGCCGCGTGCGAACCCGTAGAAGGCGTCGAGGACGGCGGAGATGCTCTCCAGGGCTTCCGGGAAGAGCGGAGCCAGCAGGGTGACGACGTTGCCGCCGAAGGACGGGCGGCCGAGATCGGCGGCGGCGAAGTCGCCGCGGCGCAGCGCGCGGCCGCCCATCGGCAGGCCATGGGCCTCGATGGAGGCCGTCCAGTTCGCCAGAAAGCGGCGCAGCAGCGAGTCTTCGACCGGGATGTCGGGTTCCCAGCCGGCGCGCAGATCGGGGTCGATCACCGGAACGGGCACGGCCGCCCTCGCGCAAACCTAGCCCCCGTCTTCTCCGAAGTCATATCCCGACCACCGATCCGGACGAATGGCGAAGATGACGAGGGCGGTGCCGGATTCGATCTCGTGATTGATGTACGCCTTGGCATCGTCTTCGGGGAGGTAGCGGCGGACAATGGCGAGCATCTCCTCGAACGACGGCGCCTGATTCTCGGCGACGACTGTCCCTTCCACGGTCACGTACTTGTACGGGAGCTCTTCCCGTTGCACGACCAGGCTGACGGCGCTGCCCTCGTGGAGCAGCCGCAGCTTGCGAGATTTCGGTTCGGAACGGTGCGTGTAGTACGTGATCTGGCCGCCCGGCTCGTACCCGTACCAGATGGGAAACGCGAGGGGCGGGCGCTCGTCGCCGCTGGGAAGACTCATCACGGCGATGTGCAGGTCGGCCAGGAATTCCTGTTGCTCCTGCTCGGTCAGTCGTCTCGGCATGGACTCCTCCTGTGGTTTGCCTCGGATAATGGGTCAGGCGGCCAACTCCAGCCGGTCGCGACCCTCTTCAGCGCCCTCGCCATCAGGCGCCAGCATCGCACTGTCGTGCTGGGCGGATCCAGATTCGATGTGGCGCAGGAAGACGAACGCGACCACCGCCATGACCGCCAGGCCGATTGCCCCGATGAGCGCCGACACCTGCAACCCTTGCACGAACGCCTCGCGGGCCGCGGCGAGCAGCGCGCCCCCCAGAGGGGACGGCAGCGATTCGGCCGCGACGACCGCGCCGCCGAGGGTCTCCCGGGTGGCTGCGACTGTCTCTGGGGACAGACCGGCGGGTAGGGTGACGGTCACCTGATTGCGGTAGATGGCAGTGCCGATGCTGCCCAGGATGGCGATGCCGAGCGCCCCGCCGAACTCCGCGCTGGCTTCAGAGAGACCCGAGGCCGCTCCGGCCCGCTCCGGCGGGGCGGAACCGACGATGAAATCGGTGGCCAGAGTGATGACGGGACCGAACCCGAGCGACATGATGAAGTTGCCGGTGACCAGGAGCGTCAACGACGCCTCGCTAACCTGGGTCAGCATCCCGACGCCGACCGCGGCCAGGGCCAGACCGCCTGCGACCAGATACCCCGGCCGAATCTGCCGCACGATCCGGGGCGCCAGATTGGAAGAGACGATGAAGGCGACCACCCCCGGAATCGTCCAGAGCCCCGCCGTGAACGGCGACAGCCCGAGCACCAGTTGCAGGTACTGCGCGGTGAAGTAGGAGAGGCCGAAGATGAAGAGGATGGCGAGCAGGTAGGTGGCCAGCGACGCGTTGAACGCGCGGTTGGCGAACAGCGCCGGGTCGACCAGCGGATCGGTCAGGGTCCGCTGCCGGCGCACGAACCAGACCCCGATGAGCAAACCGGTCGCGATCGTTGTGGCCGGCACGGCCCCGAATCCTTCGACCGCGATCTGCTTCAGACCGAAGATGATCAGCAAGATGGCCGCCAGAGACTGGGCGGCGCTGACCAGATCGAGGCGCCCCGCGTTCGGATCCTTGTACTCGGGCAGCAGGAACGGGCCGACCGCCAGCAAGAGCAGCATCACCGGCACACTGATGAGGAAGACCGAGCCCCACCAGAACCGCTCCAGCAGCAGCCCGCCTACCAGTGGCCCGATCGCCGCCCCGGCGGAGAAGCTTGACACCCAGATCCCGATGGCGGCGGTGAACTGCGCCGGGTCAGGGAACATGGTGCGCAGCAGCGAGAGGGTCGACGGCGCCAGCGTGGCTCCCGCCACGCCGAGCAGGGCGCGGGCCAGGATGAGCATCTCGGCGCTGGTGGAGAAGGCGGCGAAGATCGAGGCCAGTCCGAATGCGGCGGCGCCGATCAGCAGCAACTTGCGCCGGCCGATGCGGTCCCCCAGCGTGCCCATGGTCAGCAGCGTTCCGGCGATCAGGAAACCGTAGATATCGAGGATCCACAGGAGCTGCGAACCGGTGGGCTGAAGGTCGGCGGTGAGGGCCGGCACCGCCAGGTGCAGCACCGTCAGATCCATGGAGTAGAGCAGACACGGCAGGGCGATGACGGCGAGACCCATCCACGCCCGGCGCCCTGCCCTGGTGGCGTGGGCGGGCGTTGGTCTGTCGATGTGCTCCTGGTGCATTGACCCTCCGTCTCCGGGACGAATCTTCATGAACCTGGTACACGCCAGAAGACGCGCTTCACGTTAACCGTATGCGCGAAACCGGACACCTGCAGGTCCGCTTTCGACACCCCGTGTGGGTCCAACGGCTCGATCCGACGATCCGTGAGAAGCGAACCGGAACGGGAGCCCGAGCGTGCCGTGATCGGGCATCTCGCGTGCCACCGCTGCCGGCCGTCTCGATGATTAGTCGATTGGCCAGCGCGAATTCGACAGCAGTGCGGTACCCTTGGCGGGCGGCAGCGGGAAACCGGGCGGCGGACGCCGACGTTTACGAGTCAACGGTCGCTGGCCCGAGGCGCTCCGTTTGTTGGCGTGAGTTGCGAGGAACCCCCGTGTACGGCTCGCCCGCGAGAATGCGCGTAGAGCAGGAGACCGCCCGGCGCAGCAACGCGCCGGTCGTCATCACCACGGTGCTCTCGCTGCTGGTGGTCGCCGCGGCGGTGGCGGCCGTTGCCTGGCTCGTGCTTCGTACCCCGTCGGAAGCGGTCGATTCCGCCGAGCGGCTGGAACCGGTCGGCACCGCGCTCCCCGCCCCTACCGAGCAGCCGACGCTGCCCACCCCGATCCCCACGGAAGCATCCGAACCGGTGGCGCCGGGATTCACCGGCGAAGCGCCGGAGGTCAGCGGCCTGCCGACGGTGGCCGCGCCCGCAGGAAGCGCGGAGACCGACCACGCCCAGGCGGCGGGACCGACGCCGACGCCGCGGGTGGTCGCCTTGCCGACCGCCGCGCCGCCGTTGCCACCCTGCCGCCCGCCCAGCCGACGCCGGTGCCCGCGCCGACGTTGCCGCCTGCCGTGCCGGTGGAAGCGGTGCCGGTCGTGGCGCTCGCACCGGTCGAGTCTGCCCAGCCCGCGCCGACGGCCGCGGCCGAACGCGCCTGACGATGCGGAGGAGCGCGAGCGGCGCTCCGCATTCCGAGCGAGGCCGACGACGATCCGTTCAACATCTTCGGCGACGAAGACGGGAACGGGTCGCGGATCGTGCCGGCCCAGAACGACGCTATGGAACGGGTCCGCGCGATTCAGGACGACGCCGACGGCGACGACGGTGAGGAGAACGGGGACGCGCTTCGAGCCGATCGCCGTGCCGGCGATCGTGCCGGCGGAATCGCGGTCACCGACCGATCGGCGCGATGGCTCGGTGGAGATCGTCATGCCGGACGTCGACGCCATGATCGACGAGATCACGGCGCAGGTCACCGACCCGAACCGGAATCCGAACGTCGGCGACGCGGGACGGCAGGACGACGATCAGCACGAGGACGAAGACCGGGAAAGCAACGGACGAGAGCGGGATAGTGGGGGTCGAGACCGAAACCGAAAGCGACCGCAATCGGGACGACGACGACCGCGAATCGTCCGATGCCGACAATCGGTCGCGCAGTATTCGTGAGCGAATCAACGACCGCATCGGTCGCGGTTCCAACAGCCGGTCGAGTGGCGATAACGCCGCCCCTGTCAACGGGAGCGGTGGCCGGGGAAACAACGAAGATCCAAGCGACGACTGCTTCCCCTTCTGTGACTAGCCCGCGAGCAGCCGCACTCCAGCCACGAGGCCCCAGGCGCCGGCCAGCATCATGTCGCCGTGCGGGGCCGCCTCGTGATAGCCGAGACCGCGCGCCAGGCGCCGGTTGGGTCCCGTCACCGCGACGAAGGTGAAGGGTCCGGCCTGGCGATAGGCGGGATCGAGCGCCGCGCCGTGGCCATCGAATGTCTCGCGGAAGCGCTCCGTATCGAGCGTCGCGTCGCGCAGCCCGGAGACCAGCCCGGCGATGATCTCGCGGCGTGATGCCCCCCGTGTGGTGCTCGAAGAGTCCGTAGAGTCGTTGCCCTTTCAGCAGGGTGGCGAACGTGTGCATGTTGCCGACGTTGACCAGGATCGCCCCTTCGCTGGCGGCAGCGGCGGCCACGATCGGGTCGCCGAGGGCGCCGAGCACGGCAGCGGCACCGGTGTCCATGAGGAAGGCGCCGGGGTGGGTGCGGGACGACCGCCTCCATCCGCGTCATGCCGTCTGGCGGCTCGGTGTAGACCATGCCGCGCAGATCACCGCCTTCCTCGAGCAGGCCCTGCAGATACTCGAAGCGGACCTCGTTGTTGCCGGAGCCGGGGCGGTATCCGTGATCCTGAACGGCGATGGCGACGAGCGACGGCAGCTCGACCCCGAACGGGGCAAGCGCTGTGGCCAGAGTTTCGAGGTCGATATCGGCGGTCTCGATGACGACCGCGTCTGGTGGGGCATCGGGACGAATTTCGACACCCATGGCGCGCACGCGAGCCAGATCGTTGTGCAGGGTGCGGGCGGCGTCTTCGGTCGCGGAGAGGGGCAATCCAGCGGCGAGGTGGTCCTTCATGGCGTCGGTCGAAGCGCCGCCGCCCATCAGGACGCCTCTGAGATGAATCGGGCATCCCGCGGCCGTCGCCGCGCACACGCGTTGTCCCACGACCTGCGTCTGCGACGGCAGCACGAGCTTCAGGCAGTTCTCGGGTTCCCGAGCTGGGTCGAAGAGCAGCATATCCTGCGTGCCGGCCCCGACGTCTATGGCGAGGATCGGACCGATTCGCGCGGGGTCGAGCTCAAGCAGCGTGTCGTCGTTCATCGTGGCGAGTGTATCCCGTCGTGGTGAAGTTGAGACGAACGCCTTCGCAGGCGCTCGCCGTCATCCCGGCTAGGCTGCCGACAGGATCGAAAGCGGCCAAGGCGATTTTGGGGATTGCGCCGCGAGAAATAGCGTGCTATGATCCACGGACTCACGAAACTCAAAGGTTCAGCTACCAAGAATCTCATCGATGTTTACATCCGGCAGAGCGGCCATAGAGAGGCCACTCGTGGTGACTTGGCCCGATGTGCGCTTGGCGATTGCGTACGCTCTCGCGAGCCTCGCCGAACGGATCGCGTTCACCTCGATCATCGGTCCCGATCTCGGTCCCGAAACGCTGTTCTTCGCTCCTGGCGTGCTCGGACAGGTTTGCCGTGGCCCTCCATGGCGGGCGCGTCCACTCCGTCCGCGGCTTCGGCCGAATCGCCAGCTCGAGAGACCTCCATACGACCCGCCATCCCTTTGACACCTCGAGAAGGAGGCGATTATGGCCACGTCTGGTACGCGCATCCGGGAGGCGGTTGGGCCCGAAACCGAGAACGAAGCCGACACTCCGGTTGGGGCACCGCCGCTGCCCGAAATCGTTTGGGTGGGGACGAACAATTGGCACCATCGCTTGGGTGGCATCAAACCGGCCGCCATTTGTTGCCACACAACATGGGACATGAATCTGGACAACGTGATCCAGCATTTCCGCAATCCTCACTCGTGGGCCAGCTCGACCTTTGTCATCGATCGTGGCGCCGCCCCGTACCAGATGATGGGCAGCGAGGTCGCGCCCTGGACCCACGGGGATTATCTGGACGTCGAAACCGGCGCCTGGAACAATCCGAACCACGCTCATCCCCTGGTTTACGGGCGCAATCCAGTCGTGCGAGCGGGGCGAGCACAACCTGAACGACTTCTTCATCACCTACGAGTTCATCAGCACGCTCGATATCCCTCCGACCGACCGGCAGTACGAGACGGCGATCCAGCTCTGTCGCTCCTTCTGCCACCCGGCGGTCTGCGGCATCAGTCCACATCGTGGGCATCACATGCGGCACGCGGACGTCAACTCCGTCTCGAAGTGGTTCGATTCCGGATCGCGGTTCGACCTGCGCCGGATCATTCTGTTCGTAGGCGGAGATCCAAACAACATGGTCGGCTAGAACCGCGACTGAGGCATCACGGACGAGATCCCGCGACGCTCGACCGACGGTAGGCGCCACCGGCGAACTCAAACGCGTTGAGAAAGGAGAGCGCGCAATGACTATCCACGAGCAGACGACCGTCGTCGGCGTGGCGCCCCGGATCGGTCCAGAAGGATTCGCTCGAATTCTGCGCAATGCCGATAGCCCGGCAATGGCTGAGGCCGAAGCTGGCTGGCAGGCGGTCGCCTCGTTCGGGGTTGATCCGTTGTTCGCCCTGGCAATCTTCCACAAGGAGAGTCAGTTCGGGCGCGACGGCGTCTGCTTCGACTTCCAGACGCGCAGCCCCGGCAACACCCGCACCAGCCGCACCGGTGTGGGCACGCCGGTCGAAAATACGCCGTTCGGGCGGTTCATCCGCTACCCGAGCTGGACGGAAGGGTGGCGCGACCTCGCCTTTCGCCTCGTCGACCCCGACTTCGTCTACGCCCAGCAGGGCCTGCGCGCCATCCGCCCGATCATCTTCACCTGGGCGCCGCCATCCGATTTTGATCAGGACACCGAGCGCTACGTCGCCGATGTGGTGCGCAACATGAGCGCCTGGCAGGACGTGCCCTGCACGCCAGTGCGCCCGCCCGCGTTCGATGGCGAGGACAAGCTTGTCGGCACGGTGACCTTTCACGCGGCGGGCCAAGCCGTCGAGGTAGGTCCGGAAGGCGTGAGCAGACGCCAATTTGCCGACCCAGCCACGTGCGAAACCGGCGGCGCGCTCGAACCGGGCGTGGTCTTCGACGCCGTGTATTGGGTCGACGGCGTTCCCATTGACGGCGAGGGCCGGTGGTGGGTTGCCGCGGCGGGAGACCGCATCTGGGCAGGAGGCACCCGCCAGAAGCCCGGCGCCGACCCGGAAACGGCGATGGCGGGCGACGCGGAGACACCAAGCACACTCCCCGCGGGCTACGTTGGGGCCGAGGACCATCCACCCGTGTCCGACGCGGAAACCGTAGGTGTGCAACGCGCGATGAGCAGCCCGGTCTGGGGCGGGTGGAGCGCGACGGTAACGAGCGAACACGGCTCCGCCTGCGGGTATTGCGGGGTTGATTGGCCGACCGGCGTCGGCATGCCGGCGCACACCCATCCTGGCGTCGACATCTCCATGGTGCGGGGCACCGCGTTGCGAGCCGCACAGGCGGGCCGGGTGCTCTACGCCGCGTTCGGCAAGAAGTATTACCGCCCCCACCACGTCGACATTTTGACCGATGACGGACAACACCACGTATACGCCCATATGTGGTGGGTCGATCCCGCCGTGGTTCAGGGCGGTCGAGTGGAGCGCGGGCAGTATCTCGGCGGCTCGGGACAGCAGACCTATCCCGACTCGATGATCCCGGATGAAACGGGGGCGCACCTGCATTTTGAGGCACGCGCGGTAACGGCGGCCGGGGAGCGTGCAATCGATCCCGAGCCGGTTCTGACCGGTGGGGCCGCTGATGGGTTCTGCGACCCGTCCCCGCCGCCCGCTTTCGATGGCCAGGAGCATCGGATCGGCGACGTGATCTTTCGTCCCTTCTGGCGCACGGTGGAAGCTGAAGTCGACGGATTAAGGAGCCACCTATGGGCCGATCCCTCGTCGTGCATCACGCGCGAGTCGCTCAACCGCGGCGAACAGTTCGAGGCGCGCTACTGGATCGATGGCGTGTCGGTTCAGGGTGAACGGCGCTGGTGGATTACCGATCGGGGTGACCGTATCTGGGTCGGCGGTACGAAGCAGAAACCAGACGGGTTCTAGGCGCCGTGCGCCCAAATCCACGAAGGAGGTGAGCACAGGCATCGACACTTGCGGCAGTCACGGTCGCGAAGAGGCGTCAACGGCACGCAGAGCGCACTGACGAAGGAGACGATCATGGCACGCTCGAGACGAAGCCAGAGCAACGGACACACATCGCGACGATCCAGCGCCGAGATTTCCGGGACCGACGCGGGTGGCGGAATGGGTGGTGGCAACGTTCTGGCAGGAGACACCGGGGGACTTGAGACCACCGGTCGTTGGCTCATAGCCTTTCGCGAAGACGCGACCGAGGCCGGTATCAAGGCTCTGACCGAAGGCCCCGGGTTCCAGGTATTCAATGCGCTCGAGTTCGACGAGGCAGAGGGTGGGGCCGACGCGGTCGGAGAGGATGGCGCGGTCGTCTTCGACAAGCTGGGTGTCGCCGTCGTCAACACGCCACCCGATCGCTTCGGCGCATTCAATGTGATGGCAGCAGAATCGGACGCCATCCTGGCGATCGAACCGGAGCGGGTGGTCTATGCCATCGAGTCGGGCATCCTGGACCGCGAAATAGTCGTGCCCATCGAGCCTCCAACGATGTCGCCGTCGCCGTCGGTCCTCGAGTCGGGATCCCTGCCGGTCGATTATCTCCGGGGCTACCGGGATGCCATAGTCGGGCTGGTCGACCATTTGCTGGGACCGGACGACGCCACGACCTCGGCGCTGATGTTGTCGTCCGCGGCGCTCGACCAATCGGCCTTCACCTGGGGCTTGCAGGCGACGAAGGTGAATGAGTCAAAGTTCAGCGGTGTGAGCGTGCGGGTCGCGGTGCTCGACACCGGATTCGACATGCAGCATCCCGACTTCGCCGGTCGGCGCATCACCGCCCGCTCGTTCGTGCCAGGGGAGACCGAGCAGGACGGCCATGGCCATGGCACCCATTGCGTCGGGACAGCCTGCGGTCCGGAGCGACCGGGTCAACTTCCCCGCTATGGCGTCGCGTACGGCTCTGACATTTTTGTCGGGAAGGTGCTGAGCAACGGTGGGAGCGGGACCGACAGCAGCATCCTGGACGGAATCAACTGGGCGATCACCGAAGGCTGCGCCATCGTCTCGATGTCGCTGGGGGCGCCGCTCTGCCGGTCCGGCCAATCACAGGCGTACTCCAAGGTCTTCGAGCAAGTGGGCCGCCGGGCTCTTGCCCGGGGAACCGTGATCATCGCCGCCGCCGGCAACGACAGCGTCCGCCCACAACGCGTCTGCCCGGTGTCACACCCGGCCAACTGTCCATCAATCCTGGCCGTGGCCGCGACCGACATTCGGGACCGCATCGCCAGGTTCTCCAACGGGGGACTCAATCCGCAGGGCGGGCAGATCGATATTGCGGGGCCTGGTGTCGATGTCCATTCCTCCTGGCCGGCTCCTCGCCTTTACCGGACCATTAGCGGAACGAGTATGGCCACTC
Organism: uncultured Chloroflexia bacterium; assembly: GCA_963762985.1. Lineage (GTDB taxonomy): Bacteria > Chloroflexota > Chloroflexia > Thermomicrobiales > UBA6265 > JACCXM01. Next base: position 28,327 of record CAVXMK010000008.1, on the reverse strand, counting down.
CGCATGTGGCCGGGATCACGGCACTCTTTGCGGAGGCGAACCCGGGTCTGCGCGGGCGAGATCTGATCAGTCTCCTGCATCAGCACGCGCGGCGGCTGACGCTGCCGGCCCGCGACGTCGGTGCCGGACTGGTTCAGGCGCCATAGGCCGGTCGTCAGTCTGAGGCAGGCAGCGCGACCGACGAGCGATCGCGCCGCCGCGCCTCCGGCCACGGCGTACACTGCCCCGTGTCGGTCAGGGCAAGGAGGCCTCTTCGATGAGCAAGACGCCCGTCAATATCTCCGTCTCCGACGACCATCTCGACCGCTTTCCTGAGGTCGTGAGCGAACTACGCAAAGCCGGACTCCAGGTCGAGCAAGAGCTGGCGGCGGTCGGAATCGTGTCCGGGACGGTCGAAGAAGACCAATTGGCAGATGTCGAGAAGGTGGCGGGAGTCGCCGCCGTCGAGCCGGAAGTTTCCTATCAACTCCCGCCGCCCGAAAGCGATATCCAGTAACGAGAGCTCTCGTTCGTAGGTATTGCCTCGCGGTGCATGGCTCTGAGATGGCATGCCGGGCGAGGGCGGGCCGAGCCCGCCCTCGCTCCCTCTCACGCTGGCCCTGCTGCTATACTTTCCGGCATCGAGGGCGCATAGCTCAGTTGGCTAGAGCGCACGGTTCACATCCGTGAGGTCACAGGTTCAAGTCCTGTTGCGCCCACCGAGCGTTGGCTATCGGCTATCGGCTATCGGCTATCGGCCTTTCGGCTTTTCGCGTCGGTGGCTCTCCTGGTTGCGCGCCTTTACAGCTTGGTGCATTCGACTCGCGACTTTCGACTCCGGACTTCGGACGCCGTTCTCGGGTACCATGTTGGGGAACGCGGCCCGGCCGGCGTGCTGGCGGGCACGCGCCCGAGCCGCGCGGCTTGACCGGGCTCGAAGCGGCGCGGACAATTGCGCCGCCACCGTGGCGCCCAGCCCCGGGCCCGCCGAGTGAGGCGTGCGCGTGGACACGGATTTGCCGCGTGCGGCGGTAGTGAGATCGGACGGACGCGGAGGACGGAATGGCGCGGGAACAGACGCTGGCGGACAAGATCTCCAGCTCGTCCCTGTGGCGGTCGGTGGTGCGGCACGGCTACCCCGACACGCAGCGGAACCAGGCTCTCATCATCGCGAGCAACGTCTTTCTCCACATCCACCCGGTCAAGATCAAGCGCTACGCCACCAAGGTCACCTATACGTTCTGCCTGGGCGGGCTGTCGTTCTTCATGTTCCTGGTGCTGACAGGGACCGGCGTGCTGCTGATGTTCTATTACATCCCTTCCGCCGATCTGGCCTACCAGAGCATGGTAGCAATCGAGGCGGACGTCACCTTCGGGCAGATGATGCGCAATATGCACCGCTGGTCGGCGCAGGGCATGGTGATCGCCGTCTTCCTGCACATGTGCCGCGTCTTCTATACCGGGTCGTATAAACCCCCGCGCGAGTTCAACTGGGTCATCGGCATCCTGTTGCTGGTGACGACATTCCTCCTCTCCTTCACCGGCTATCTCCTGCCGTGGGACCAGCTCGCGCTGTGGGCCATCACGGTGGGCACGGAGATCGGCGGCGCCGCGCCGCTGCTTGGGCGAGTACGTCAACCTGATCCTGCGCGGCGACTTCGAGATCGGGCAGAACGCGCTGATCCGCTTCTACACGCTGCACGTGCTCTTCCTGCCGCTGGTGGCGGCGTTCCTGATGGCGGTCCACTTCTGGCGCATCCGCAAGGATGGCGGCATCTCCGGGCCGCTGTAGGACGAGGGTGACGGGTGACGGGTGATCGGGTGTCAGGGCGCCATGGGAACGCGATCGGAGCACGGACTGATGTCCGTCGTCTCACCCCGACACCCGATACCCGTCACCCGACACCCGGCTTGGGGGACACGATGGCTGACATAGCGCAACAGATGCCGGGCGGATCGCCCGCGGCGGCGATCGACGAGGCGAAGCGGCAGAAGCTGCTGGAGTTGGTGCGGGGCCGCGCCCTGGCACGTCCCACCGATCTGGCCGAAGACGAGGTGATGGTCTGGCCATCCCTCGTGGTGGTCGAGGCGGTCTGCGCCACGGTGTTCCTGCTGCTGCTGACGGCGGTGTCGGCGCTGTTCCATGCGCCGCTGACGGAGCGGGCCAACCCGAACCAGACCCCGAACCCGTCCAAAGCACCGTGGTACTTCCTGAATCTGCAGGAACTGCTGCTGCACATGAACGCGGGCGTGGCCGGGGTCATCATCCCGACGGTGGCCCTCGTGGCGCTGGCGGCCATCCCCTATTTCGACCGCTCGCCGCTCGGGGTCGGTATCCTGGGCACGTCGGCCAAGGGGCGCAAGATCGCCGGTTTCACCACGGTTTTCACCACGGTTGTGCTGGTGGGGATGATCTTCCTGGATGAGATGACCGGCCGCACGCAGTTCGGCATCGGCGCCTTCCTGCGCAACCAATTCGACGCGCCGGAGTGGGTCTACAACCAGATTCTGCCAGTGGGGATCATCCTGGTCACCATCGCCGTTTTGATGGTGTTGGTGCAGATCATCTTCAAACCGACGCGGCGCGAGATGATCATCGCCCTGTTCACCGGGTTCGTCATCACCTTTCTCGTCCTGACGATCAGCGGTACGTCGTTCCGTGGCGAAGGACAGAACCTGACCTCCCGTGGCAACTGCCGCTGGAACATCACTAGCACGAGGTCGCATCGCCGGTCACAGAACCGGCCTGGTAAAGGACACGCGGATGTTCATGATTTTGCGCACGCTTTTCGGATGGGTGGTTGGCTGGATCGCCTCGGGGGTCTTCGCCCTGCTGGGGCGGCACAACCAGGGCGCGCTCGCCGTGCGTCCCGGATCGCCGGCAATTCCTGCGCAATGCCGCGTTAGGCGCCGTGGGTTCGGTGCTGGCGCTGTCCACCGCAGCCTTTGGGTTGCTGCTCTGGCCGCGCAGTACGGGCGCGTTCGGCAGCGAGGTGCCCGTGGCGGCGGAGGATGTGCCGGCGGTCGGCGCTCCGCCGCTCCGCAACATCGCGGGGAAGTTCTGGCTCGTGCACAACGAGGACGGGCTGCTGGCGCTTTACACCAAGTGTCCGCATCTCGGGTGCACGGTCCCCTGGCACGGCCCGCCAGATAGTCCCGAATGCGTTCCAGTGCCCGTGCCATGGCTCCATGTACGACTTCAACGGTGTCCGCACCGGTGGCCCCGCCCCGCGTCCGATGGATTTCATGACCGTCCGCGTCGATGCGGCGACGGGCAACGTCACCGTCGACACTGGCGACATCAACGAGCGGCTGGAATACTCGCCGGAGCAGGCGACACCGTACGCGGTCTGAGGCGAAGGCAGCGAGTCGCGATCCCGGCACCCGGGGGCGGGGCCGGTGATCCTGTAGCGCGAAGGGGCGGTTGAGCGTGGGAGCGGTCCAGAAGCTCGCGACGGTGGTGATCGTCGGCCTGGTGGCCCTGTCGGCGCTACTGGTGGTCTACCTCGCGGACGAAGAAAACCGCATGGCTGCCGAAACTGTCGAGAAGCAAGAGTTCGCCATCGAGAACGGTATGGACATCTATCTGCAGAACTGCGTGTGTGCCACGGCCCGGCGGGCGAAGGGCTATTCCGAGCCCGGAGCCGAAGGTACCGGCCGCATTGGCGCGCCGCTGGGCGGCGACACCGAACTGGGTCGAGCCGCGACCGAGCTGAACCAGAGCGAGGATCCGGTCGTTCGTCAAGAGCGGTTCAATCTGATCACCGAAACGCTGCACCAGGGCCGCGGTCTGATGCCCCCCTTCGGCCGCGGCGCGGAAGGCGGCGCGCTCCTCAACGACGAACAGATCAGCAACGTGGCCCTGATGATCCAGAATGTCGATTGGGATCTGGTCTACAACGAGACGATCGTCGCCTCCGGCGGCTACCCGACCTTCCCGCCTCCGCCCGCCCCGGCTGGGGGCACGCAGCCGACACCCGCTCCCGGGGCAACGCCGGGGGCAGGCGACGAAGCGGGCGATGTGGCGACCTCGGATCAGTTCACGGTCGAGTCCTACGACATCTACTTCGAGCCGACCGAGATTGACGTGCCTTCCGACACCGAGGTCACCATCCTGCTGCCGAACCTGGGAGCGGCCCCGCACAACTTCAGCATCGATGCGCTCGACATCAGCGTCGATATCGCTCCTGGTGAGACGAAGGAAGTCACCTTCACCGCGCCCGAGGGCGAGTACGAGTACTACTGCAATGTGCCCGGGCATCGAGAGGCTGGCATGGTCGGCACCTTGATCGCGCGGCCGATGGAGTCGGCCGACGAGCCGGCGACCGTCGACGAGAGCGCCGCCGAGGACGAAGTAGAGGCCGCGCAGGAAGCGGCCGGCGAGGCGCCAGCGGAACTCACGGAGCAGGTCGTCACCTCGTTCGACATCTACTTCGAGCCAACGGAAGTCGCCATCCCGGCCGATACGGACGTTACCTTCAACCTGCCCAACGACGGCGCATCGGCGCACAACTTCAGCATCGACGAACTGGAGATCGACGTCGACATCGCGCCAGGGCGAAACGGCGCAAACCGTGATCAACGCGCCGAGCCGGGGACGTACGAGTACTACTGCAACGTGCCGGGTCACCGGGAAGCCGGTATGGTCGGCATGCTGGTCGTCGAGTAACGGAGCGGGAGCTCGCCATGATCTCCAACAATCTCGCCGCCGATTTCGGTGTGCTGGCGGACACGATCGAGGTCATCATCGCCGTGATCATGATCGTCGGCGGTCTCTACCTGACCTACGCGGTCCAGAAGTGGGCCGACCGCGCGGGCGAGCCGCCCCCGGCCGACAACCAGGGGCTGAGCGGCGCGGCGCAGCAGTACGAGCCGAATACGCTGCGGGGGTAGTGGAAGACGGGCCTTCAGCCCAACCCCAACGGCCCTCACCCCAACCCCTCTCCCATCGCAATGGGAGAGGGGCTTTCGCTCTGCGGCCTGCAAGGGCATGAGCGACATCAACCAGCGTTGCGCTCTTGTATGATTGGCTTCTGAGATGGCTCGAACGAGCTCCCCGAAAACCTATCTCTGGTGCCGGAATTGCCGGCGGTCCTATTCCCACGCCGACGCGACTGGCGGGGCATGCCCGGTGTGCGCCGCGCCGATGCGCGAGATGGGCCGGTTCGCCGCCATCGCGCGCGGGTTCATGGCCAACGAGCTGAGCGCATCTCCACTCGAAGCGAAGCACCGGCAACTGATCCGCCTGATCTGGACGCGCAACGGGATGGGCGAGCGCTACTACAAGGTGCTGACCCCGGACATGCCCTACGACCGGTTCGAATCTCAGGTGACCGGTTTGCTGGCTCGCGGCGCCGAAGAGGGCTGGGTGCGGTTCGTCTTTCCCCCCGCGCCGACGCCGGACGAATCGGCCTACCGGCTGGAGTTTGCCGACGAAGAGCGGTTCGTGCGGGAGCTGGAGGAGCTGGTTTTGCCGGCGGGTGACGAGGTGTCGGGGTGACAGGGTGAAGGGTGTTGGGGTGATGGGATCATAGGGTGATGGGACGAAGCGGATTGACGACGCGCCGGATCCCTGACTCAGTAGCCTGACATGGACCAGGAGCGAAGCTTGCGCGGCTATCTGGATGCCGTGGCGGCCGGGACGGCGGCGCCCGGTGGCGGCAGCGTAGCCGGCATCGTCGGGGCGTTGGGCGCGGCCCTGGGCGAGATGGTCGCCAACCTCACTTTGGGGCGCGAACGGTACGCCGCTGCCGAGGAGGCGTTGCGGCCCGCGCGAGACCGTTTAGCCGAGTTGCGGGAGATGCTGATCGACGCCGCGTTAGAGGACGAACGCGCCTATGCGGCGTACCGCGCGGCATCGGCGACGACGCGCGAGACCGCCGCTCAGAAAGGAGCCCGAGTGGCAGCCATGCAGGAGGCGCTGGTCGCGGCGACCGAGGTGCCAATGGGCACGGCCCGCGCCACCGTGGAAACGGCCGAAATCCTGGAGGTCGTCGCCCGCGTGGGCAACCCGCACGTCCGCTCCGATGCCGCACTCGGCGCCGTGCTGGCCGAGGCGGCGCTGCGTGGGGCGCTGTTGAACGTCCGTGGCAATGCCGCCATGCTGCGCGATGCCGCATTGGCGGACGAATATAGGGAGCAGGCGACGCACCTCGAAATCCGCGGCCGGGCGGCGGCGGAACGCGCGTTTCTCATGGCCAGGGCCGACGCCGAACATTGACGCACCGGAGCCGAAAATGGTATCTTCATAACGTCAAGGCGCATTCGTCTAGTGGCCTAGGACACCGCCCTCTCAAGGCGGAGATCAGGGGTTCGAATCCCCTATGCGCTACCAAGTCCCCATGGGGTCGATCGAGAAACCCGCCCGCTCGCACGGGTTTCTCCCTATTGCGGTCTTTCCGATTACGGGCTTGGGGTACCGGCGTTGGCCGCCGCGAGGCCGAGCGTGACGACCCAGGCCGCTGCATCGCCGCTACCGTCGTTGCGGACCTCCCCGACGGCCCCCGGCGGGAACAGCGTGGAGTCGCCGTCGCGCAAGACGAAGTCGGTCTCGGCCTCCACCGCATCCGGCTCCGGCGGCGTGGGCGTTCCCGGCTCGGGTCGGCGCGCCACGGTCACCGGCACCCCGACCTGGAAGGTCAACTCTCCGGAGGCCACGTAGACCAAGGCGGCCGCACCGGTTTCGCTGCCGAATGGCGCGGACGTTCCCGGGGCAAGCGCGATGCGCGCCAGGTCCATGGTCGCCCGCCCAGGGGAGGTGATGTCGACCCAGCCGGAGGCGACCACCCGAGCGGCGACGCCCTCGGGTAGGCCGTCCTGCCCAGCGGCCGGTGGCGTGGCTTCCTGGGCAAGGACCCACGACCCTTCGTCGGCGACGGCGGGGGCCAGTGCCAACGCGGCCAGTGACTGGACGACGGACCTGCGGCGCATGAAACGCTCCTTTCTCGTGTCGAACGGTAAGACGACGAAGGATACAAGATTGATGCCGCGAAGCCTCCGGGGACCAGGCGGAACGCGGCGTGTGCTCAGAATCGGATCGTCGCCCCTTGGTCCGAATTTTCGACCTTTAGAGTTGGTACGCGCCCAAGATTCAGGGGTCGCTTCGTGGAGCGGCGCGTCAGCGCGCAGGGCGGAACGCTACGCCGCAGAGTTCACCGATGCGGGTCCGGTCGCCGTCTGAGCCGTCAAATAGCATCCCGAAAAGCCGCCGCACGATACCGGTTGCCCAGCGATTGCGGCGCAGGTAGTCCCGCAATGCCTGATAGACCTCTTCGGGCGTCAGCAAACGCTGGGTGGGAACATAGCGCTTGCCGCCGGTTTCTACGGCGAGCGCCGGGGCATCCTGGATGTTCAAGTACCAGTCGGCGTGCTCGCCCCAGCCCGAAACGACCACGCTCTCGTGCGTGGCCGGATCGTAGCGGACCACTTCAAGCACGGTGCTGTACACCCGCCCCGACTTCCGCCCACGGTGGGTGAGCAGCAGAAACCGGTGACCCAGCAGCCATCCCAGGTGCAGCCGGTACAGCCAGTGCGGCGCTTTCAGCGCGAGGCGAAGCCAGCCAGATGGCGGCGCGGATGCCAGCATGGTGGAGGTGGCCGCTATCTCGCTCGTGACGTGCTGCCTCGCGGCATCAGTAGAACACCGTCCGCGTCCGGTGGCGGGGCAGGGATTTGTAGACCTCCTCTGCGCCTCGATTCCAGAGGACGTAGTCGAGGTGGCGGGCCGATGTTGGCACGCCGGTGGCCCGAAGCTCATCCACAAGGCGTTCCACCGCGTGGATCGTCACCGCGCGCATCTCCACCTCCTCTTCTGAGCCGGGCGGAATCAACTCGCCGCGTTCGATGCACGCCAGCAGATCGGGGTCGTACTCGAGCAGACCGTCCACGCGCAGCACGTGGGGAACCAGGTTGTCGGCGAAGATGGTTAACCGGTCGAGGTCGTGAAACTCGCCGGGACCCTGACCGCCGAAGGCGATGGCCAGGTCGGTGGAAAGGATCTGCGCCCGCTTGTACAGGGGAACATTCATGCCGCGATACGCGGCCACGTCGCGGTAGAGTGGCATCTCGGAAACGAGAGTAACCAGGCGCGCGGCAGAGCGGTTCGCGTCCGAGATCGGGCCCAGTGGATCGTCGTCGTAGCGCTGACCGAGCCAATCCCCCAGGTCGTTGAGCGCCTGGGCGAAGAGGGACATCAGCTCCTGAGCAGGACCTTCGTTGCCCACCTGGCCGAAGATGACCGCGCAATCTTCCGTCCGCAGTGCCCGCAACTGGTCGCCGGTAAAGGCACCATGCCGCTCCCAGCGGTCCTTCAGTGACGAGGAGACGGTGTAATAGCCGGACATGCCGGGGCGTTTGCGCAGGTGAGGGAAATAGCCGGAGCCGAAATTGATGGTATCGAGCACGAGCTGAAACGCGGCCACGTCCGCGTCGGAGCCCTGGGCGTGGTGCTCGGCGTCGTAGACCAGATCGGGCAGCCCGTCGGCGGCGAGGGTCGCCGCGTACGGGGCGATCCGCGACTCGACCAGATGGACGTGCCGCGCCCGGCGCGCCACCTCCGCCGTGGCGGTGCGAATCTGATCGAAGACATCCTGCTCCACGCCGACACTCATGACTCCACCTCGACTGGCGACCCGGGGATGCGCTCGATACCCCGGACCGGCGATACCGCAAGACTGATGGCCGCCACCAAGAATAGGCCAACCGCGAGCCAGAGCGTGGGGCGCAGACCGGCCGTTTCGCCCAGATAGCCGGCGGCGACCGTGCCGAGCAGAACGGCCCCGAACTCCGCGACACGCATGCTGGCATTGATCCGGCCGAGTACGGCATCGGGAGCCATCGCTTGGCGCAGACTGACCTGGTTGATGTCGTAGACGGTATAGGCCGCATCGCCGACGATCTGCTGTGCGACCAGGAACGCCACGCCAGCGGCGTTCGCCGCCGTCGCCAGAGGGATGAACGCCTCGCCCAGCGTTGTGAGCAGCAGCGAGGCGATCATCACCGTCCCCAACCCGAAGCGCGCGACCCGGCCGGCGATGACGGCACCCGCGAAGGCGCTGACGCCGCCGACGGCGAAAATCAGCCCCAGCACGCCGGGGTCGAAGCCGACCTCCTGACTGACATACAGCAGGTAGACCGTGCCAAACACACCGAACGACAGGTTCTGAAAGATGCCGGAGACGACGAGACCGCGCAGCACCGGTTGCCGCCACACGGCGCGCAGCCCCGTGGCGACGTCGCCCGCGATCGAGCCGGGCGTTTCCATCTCCTCGGCCGGGGAGGGGAGTGGCGGATCCTTCATGCGGGCGACCAGCCCGGCAGAGACGACGAACGATACGGCGTCGACCAGGATGGCAAAAGGCGCCGTGAAAAGCTGGATCAGCCAGCCCGCTGCGCTGAACGAGCGCGGCTTCGGCGACCGATGCCGCCGCGCTCAGCTTGCTGTTGGCCTCGACCAGTTCGTCGTTGGCGACGACCGATGGCAGGTGCGACTGGTAGGCGACGTCGAAAAAGACCCCGAGCACACTGACCACCGCCAGGATGACGAGAAGCTGGCCCATGCCGAGCAACCCCGCGATGGCGGCCACCGGGATGGTCAGCAGCAGCGCGGCGCGCCCCAGGTCGGCCGCGATCATGATCGGCCTGCGCCTGAGGCGATCCACCCACGCGCCCGCCACCAGTCCCACGATGAAGGCGGGCAGCAGCTCGGCGATGCGCAGGGCGCCAAGATCGGCCGCCGAGGCATCGAGCAGCAGGATGGCCGTGAAGGGAATTGCCGTGCGCGTGATCAGCGACCCGAAGGTCGAAACGGTGGCCGCGCCCCAGAGGTGGACGAAATCGGCGTTCCGCCAGAGGTTCGTGCGGCGCACGAGGGTGATGGGGTCTTAGGGTGAAGGGGTGATAGGTCTTGGGTTATGGAGTATGGGTGGAGGATCGATGGCCCTGCCTAACACCCCAACACCCCAACACCCTATCACCCACGCAAAAAATCAGTCCCAAGCGACCGGAGTACTCGCACACAACTCGCGCTGAACGGCTTTCACGTACGTCGCCCCGCTACGCGTACGCTTCCCCCGAACCGCCCGGTTACCGACCCGGTCCCGGACGAAACCCCGCAGCATCGCCCGCCGTTGCCGTTCCCGGTGAGTCATGGCCCGTGGCTCTCGGCCCCTCGGGACTGACTGTACGCACACTGTATACGTACACACCGTCGTTGTCAATAGGGAGTGAAAGGAATTCTATCAGGAATCGCCGCTGCCGGTGCCTGCGACACTCGCCCAGGGCACGTTCTCGCCGAGTCCGGCGACGACCGGCAGAAGCTGATCGAGGCGATGCGACCTGACCGGTGATGGTCACGGAACGCGACACCGCGTCGACGACGCGCACCGGAACCCCCGCGATCGTCGTCCTGGCTTGGCCATTCGCCGACGACCCAGGTGATCGCGGCGCGGAACCGGCCCGCTGGCATCGACGGCCAGCATCACGGCCCGATCTTCGAGGTCGCGCCGGGCGACGATATCGCGCACCGGCCCCTCGCCAAGCTGCGACGGCTCGATATCGTACCCCAGATCGCGCAGATTGTCCGCCAGCGCGAGAAGGACCGGGTCCCAGGTTTCCACGGTAGGGTCTTGCCCGCTCATGGCGCCTGCTGCGGCGTGCTGGCCCGGAAGTCGATCTCGAACGTGCGGGTCAACCGCGCCAGGTTGATTGGATCGTCCACGATGATGCCCAGCTCCCGGTTCTGGTCGAGCGAGGTGGCCGAGAGGTTTTGCGAGCCGACGAAGGCGCGCTCGCCGTCGGCGATGATGGCCTTGGCGTGAATATAGAGGCTGCTCGCCAGCCGGATCTCCACCCCGGCCGCGGTCAATCGCTCCCGCTCCGCCGCGAACTCGGGTGATGGCGAGACGACAAGCCGGACCTGCACCCCGCGCGCTTCCGCGGCGATCAGGGCATCGAGGATTTCGGGATCCCGCAGCACCTCGGCGTAGAGGGCGAGCGAGGTCCGCGCCCCGTGAACGAGCCCGAGGAGCTGCTCCCGCGCGTTGCTGGGGCTGACCACCAGGGGTGCGGGGGGCGGTTCCGCGCCCCGCGTCCAGTCGGCCTCGAAGATGGCCGCTGCGGTGCGCACGGCGGCAGGCTCGTTCGTGACCACGCCGAAATCGCGGTTCGTGGTGAACGCCGATTGGGTGATGTTCTGGTTCATGATGATGGCGATCTCGCCGTCGATGGTCATCGCCTTGATGTGGGTGAAGCGGAACACGGGATTACCCCAGCGCACCGCGATCCCCGCGTTCTGCAGGCGGGCGAAGATCGCTTCCTGGCCGCCTCCGCCGCCAAAGGGATGTTCTTCCAGAATGACGCGCACTCGCACTCCGCGCCGCTGTGCATCTTCCAGCGCGGCCAGGATGATCTCATCGGTGATGATGTAGACCTCCAGGTCGATCGCTACGCGGGCCGCGCCGATCTCGTCCAGCAGTGGGACGCGGCCGTCGCCGGGCTCGATGAAGACGCCGGTGATGGGAGCCGGGGTGGACGTGACCTGGTATGCGAGGACTGCCCCCGAGGGCACGACGGCGCCCGCACCACTGAGCCACCAGGCCATGCAGATCGTGACGACGAGCGCGATGACCAGCAGTGGAGACTGCCGGGGCAGAATCGTGTCGTCATGGCGCGACGCGGCATGCGTCACGGCCGGGCGATGCCGCGGCGATGGCGCCCCCCAATGCCGCGTGGCGGGATCAGATGCCCTCGTGCTGTCGCCAACGCTGGATGTCCGGAATGTGCTCTGCATAGTGATCGTAGGTATCCGGGCGGATGGCGGTATTGATGCGGGCCGGCGTCGATACCGGCCACGTCTTCGAGGCGCGCCACCAACTCCGCGTGCGCCTGATGCATCGCGGCGCGCTCTTCCGAAAGGGAGCGGCCGCGGCGGGCGGCGTGGTCCGCCTCGTTCATCGCCTGCCACTCGTCGTCTTCGCGGGGGAGACCGGCCAGCGCGCGCTCGATCTCCTGGACGGCGTGGTTGTCCCAGAAGGCGAGGTGGCCGAAGAGGTCTTTCAGCGACCAGTCGCCAATCACACCGGAATCTTCGAATCGGTCATCGGGGATGCCGTCGAGTGCGGCGAAGAGCGCTCGCCACGCGTCCTCGATCCGCTCCAGGAGGGCGCGGACGTCGTCTGGCGCATCGCGGACCATCGCGTCATCGGTCATGATCCTGCCTCCGGGGCCGCCGCTCAGATGCCATTCGCCTCGCGCCAGGCGCGGACCTCGGCGGCGTGCTCGTCGTAGTGCTTGTACGTTTCCCACTCCAGCGCCTTGATCAGCGCGGGAAAGACCGGCGTGTCCTCCGGGATCGTGCGCAGAAAGGCCATCAGTCGAGCGTGCGCCTCGTCACGATACCGCTTCTGCTCGGCGACTGACGCTCGCGTGCGCTCTTCGACCTGGGCCTGGTTCAGGGGGTCGAGATCCTCCTCGGCGTTGGGCTCACCGGCGAGGATGCGTTGGCACTCGCCGATAACCCAATCCTCCCAGAAGGCGACGTGCCCGAGCAGGTCCTTGCCCGACCAATGGCCGACCATCGGCTCGGCGAGCCGTTCGTCGGGGATGCCTTCGACGGCATCGACCCAGGCCTGCCACTGCCACTCGGTGCGATCGATCAGCGCCTTTGGCGTTCCAGGGATGTCCTCATCGGCCATCGTCGACTCCTTCACGTTCGGATCGTCCCGCGTGTGGCACGATAGAGGCTGGCGAGATGTGGCGCAATACACATGCCGGTTCATGGCAAGACCGCGGCTAGGGGGGCGTGATGGCGACGAACGGGATGGACCAAACGCGAGCGTTTCTGGAGCGCATCGGATTGCCGCCTGGAGATCTGCACGATCTGCCCAGTTCCAGCCAGCGATTTCCCGACGGCGGGCAGTGGCGAGTGGAAATCCCCTCGGTCGAAGGACCGAACGCCCTGCGCGCCGTCTTCGAGAGCGCCGACGCGCTGGGCGTCCCCGTGCATCGGGTCAGCCAGGGGAGCGGCGTGATGCTGCTCACCGACGACGAGCTGGATGAGATGCGCGAGATCGCGGCGGCGCGCGGGATCGAGGTGAGTCTCTTCATCGGGCCGAGGGCGGGGTGGGACACGGGCGCCATGGCCTACGCCACGGCCGGCCGCGTCGTCGCGCCCAAGGTGCGCGGAATGGACCAGCTCGTGCAGGCCGTGGAGGACGCGCGCCGCGCCTGCGAGCACGGCATCGAGAGCGTACTGGTGACGGACGAGGGCTTGCTCGAGGTGTTGGGTGAGATGAAGCGGGCCGGGGAGTTGCCGGAGACGCTGATCCTCAAGGGATCGGTCATGCTCGGCGCGGCGAACCCGGTGTCGGTGCGGAATCTGGAGCGGCTCGGCCTGACGACCTTCAACGTCCCGACCGACCTGTCGCTGCCGCAACTCGCCGCCATCCGCGCTGCAACGACGATGCCACTCGACATCTACATCGAGGTTCCGGACGACATCGGGGGGTTCATCCGCCACTACGAGATCGCCGAGATCGTGCGCGTCACTGCCCCGGTCTACCTCAAGTTCGGGTTGCGCAACGCGCCAAACATCTACCCAAGCGGCACGCACCTGGAAGCGACGGCCGTCGCCCTGACGCGGGAGCGGTTGCGCCGCGCCCGCTTGGGGCTCGACCTGCTGCACCGGCTTGACCCCGACGCGGTCATGTCGCCCTTGCCGGGACCGGTCGCGGTTGGGTCTTGAGTGGAGAAACCGGCTTCAGGCAACGACGACGGGGTTCTCGGCAGCGATGCGCGCGATCTCGGCGGCGAGGTCTCTCAAGACCGCGCGCAGCTCTGCCGGTCGCCTGACCACGAAGGGAAACCCGAGTCGGATCAGGTAGCGGGCCGCATCGTCGAGGCACTCGACGTTGAGGCGCAGGACAACGCCATCTTTACCAGCCTCGAGCGTAGCCTCGTGAGGCGGGATGACCTGCCGCGCCCGATCGAGAGTCGTATCGAGCGCTGCCTCGACGTGCCAGGCACTCGGGGCGACCGCCAGGGCGTCTTGGACGAAGCGCAACGGATCGAAACCGGCGGGTGGCACGAACGCTTCGTCGAGCAGATTGACCGTGCGGATGCGATCCAGGCGAAACAGGCGCAACCCGGAGCGGAGGTGGCAATAGCCGGGTGCGTACCAGCGGCGGACGACATGAACCAACCCGTACGGATCCACCAGGCGCACGGTCTCTTCGCCGCGCGCCGAGGCGTAGTCAAGGCGCACCCGGCGAGACTCGTGGACTGCCGCTGCCAGCGCCATGACGATGGCGGTGGTGGGGATCGGCGCTCCGTGGGTCTGGTCGATGGTAAGGGTCTCCTGCACGGCGGCGACCCGAGCGCGCACGTCGGGAGGCAGGACGCGCTCCAGCTTGGCCAGCGCCCCCTCCGCGGTGACGGCATCGGTCACCAGACCCAGGCGGCGAGCCGATAGCAACCCCAGGGTGAGGGCCAGCGCTTCGTCATCGGAGAAGACGAGGGGTGGCAGCCGAAATCCCGGCCGCAGGCGATACCCTCCGTGCCGGCCGCGGGCCGCTTCGACCGGGATGCCGAGATCCTGCAGCATGGTGACGTAGCGGCGGACGGTGCGCAGATCCACCTCCAGCCGCTCGGCGATCTCCGGACCCGAAAGCCGGCCCCGGGCTTGTAGCAACTCCAGAACGGTGAGCACTCGCGTCGTGGGGTGGTACACGCCTCGATACCTCCGAACCTGCCGGTCTCACATCACATTGTCGGAACCTTGGCGTTCTAGTGAAAGCGGACCTCCCCTGTCCGCATTCGGCGGTAGGATGGTAGCAGAGAAAGAACACATGTTCTTTCCCCCGAACTGGATGTGTGCCACACGGCCCGTTGCCCCGGCGGCCGGCGCCGAACACGCGGAGAGGTAGGGTTCATGCACCGAAGTCACTGGGATATCGAAGTCTACGCCAAGGACTTCCAGGAGAGGAGATGGCGGGAGGCGGAGCAGCGCCGAATGGCCGATCAGGCGGCGGGAAACGAGGCGTCATCCGCCGCGGAAAATTCGATCGATGGGGCGATTGCCCGCCTGCTGAACGCCTGGATGGCGAGGTTCGACTCGACGCCGCCGGCCGAGGCGCGGCACCCCGTCGCGGAACCGAAGGCGACGGCCAATGCCGAAATCGTTTCACAGCCGCAACGCTCGACACGCGGTCGGCTGGCGCAGCCGTACGCCGATATGATAGTCATTGCCCGCGGGACGAAGGCGGGCGTCGTGGAGCAGCCGAGTGTCGTCAGTGATTGTTAGTCCCGACCGTCGGCTCGTGCCGTTCCCTGGCGGCAGGGCGGTACTGCGAACGGTCGCCGCTCAGTCCGAAGTGGGGCGGGGTCTGCTTTCCCTCCCGGCAATCAGGAACGGGGAGCCGGGCCGAACGGAGCGCGCCGAGTTCGAGCGGGCAACGTTGGAGGCACGACAGGCGCTGGAAGAGGCGGTGGTCGCCGCGGCGATTGCCGCCCAGCGTGCGATCGAAGTCGCCGACGCGCTCGATGAGACGTTGGCCATCCTGGCGGCCGCGGAGGTCGATTCGGAGTCCGCGTTGACCGTTGTGGCCGAGGCTGATGTGGACTCGCTCAGCCCGCGAGAGCGGGAGGTGTTGGCGCTGGTGGCCGAAGGACGGACCAACAAAGCCATCGCCGAGGCGCTGTTCGTCTCGCCCAACACGGTCAAGACGCACGTCGCCTCGCTGCTGAGCAAGCTGCGCGCCGAATCGCGAGCGCACCTGGCGGCGATTGCGGCGAGGAGTGGAGTGGGGGCGTTGGCGGCGCGGTAGCGCTGCGCAACAGTGCCATCTCCCGAACGACCCTCACCCCAACGCCTCGAATGACCCTCACCCCAACCCCTCTCCCTGCGCACAGGGAGAGGGGCTTTTTCGCGCGCGGATGGCGATGTCTGGTACGCGTTTGGCGAGTACCATCCGCTCTGGATTGATGCGTGTGTCGCCGAGGTGATGAGATGCCGCCTGTTGTGAACCCGCTCCCTTCGCTGTCGTCGAGGCCCCACTGAACTCCGCACCAGTGCGCGAGCGGTCTGCTCGACTCGGTGCCATCTGCAGCAATCAGGTCGCGAACGAGTCGTCGTTCGGTATTGAAACGTGCGGCGGCGTTGCCATTCGCCGCGCTGGGGACGCACGACTCAGGCAGGAGGACGATGCTCCAGAGCGCAACGCCCGGACCAGTTTCGGTTGGCGCGGGGAGCGCCACCCCGACACCGGCGGGGCTCGTCGGCTATGTCTTCAACGCCCGGACCCAGGATGTCACGCTATTTGACCCGGTGACGCGTCAGGTGCTGGCGACTAGACCGCTGGGCGCGGTCGTGCGCTGGCTCTCCAACGAGCAACGATTCTGGGACGGACAGTCGATCTGGACCTACGACTTTCCTGAGGATGAGGTGCAGGCGATCGCGATCGATCCGCGAGAGGTTGCCATTGCGCGCGCGATTCCAACCGGCGGAGCCGGCCCGGCCCACAGCCTGATGCTCACGCCAGACCGCAAAACGGCGTGGGTCAACGTGGCCGGTGGCGATTACCTGGCCGTCATCGACCTGGCGTCGGGCGAGGTCACGGACCAGATCGCGACCGGTACGTTTCCCTGAGATCTGCACTTTACGCCGGACGGTCGGTTCGGCTTCACTCCGGAGCGGGATCAGGACACGGTTTCCAAGATCGATCTGAGCACCCGCCGCGTCGTCGAAACCTCCGAGTTCCCGGCCGGGAGCAAGCCGTACATGCTGCGGGTTTCTCCCGATGGGAAGGTCGTTTGGGTGCAGACGGCCAGTGAGCACACCAACGTCGTCCTCGACGCGGAGACCATGGAGACGGTCCACACTGTGCCGGTCGGGCAGGGGCCGGTGCAGTCCGCGTTCGGGCCGGCAGGCGGGCGGTACGGACTGGTGATGCATCTCGAAGAAACCTATGTCCTGGCGGTCGAGCGGGAGACCGGCCGGGCCGCGGAGCGCATCGAGGTCGGCGGGCCGCAGGCGAACGCGAGCTTCATGCCGGACGGGAATATGGCCTACGTCACGGTGACGGGGCGCAACGACGTCGTCGCCATCGACATGACCGAGTTGACGGTGATCGGGCGTATCGCGGCGGGCGAGGAACCGATGGGGATCGTCGTGTTCGATACGAGCGCGTAGCGGGTAGCGGGTTTCGAGTGTCAGACGCCGGGGAGTTTGGGTTGTCTCACGCCAGATCCTGCTGACCAAACGTCGTGCCCAGATCAACGACACGACCCGAAGCTGCCGATTCGGCCGCGGCCTCCATGATCTCGATCACATGCACCGCGTGGTCGATGCTGGGCAGCGGTTGCGCGTCAGTCGTCAGGCACTCAACCAGATGCTCGACCCCAAGCAGATGATCCGGACCCGCGGTGCGCTCGTGCGGGATCACCCGCGATGACCAGCCTGTATCCGGAAGCCAGGTTTCCACCGGCGCCGAGACATCGAGCAGATCAACCGCGATGGTCCCGCCCAATCCGAACAGCTCCATCTGCGGCGCACGGCTGCTCTGGGCGACGTTGTTGGCCGTCACCGAGGCGAGCCGGCCATCCCCGAAATCGAGCATGAGGTGCCAGTTGTCGGGAACCTCGATCGGGACGCGCCTGCCGGAGAACGGCCCATCCGCGACCACGAAATCGCGTTGCGCCTGGGCGGCGAAGGCGCTCGCCCGCCGCGCCGGGCCGAGGATGCCGGTGATGGCGTGCAGTGGGTACACCCCCATGTCGGCCAGCGGTCCCCCGCCCCGGGCGAAGAACGGACTCGGATCGGACGGATAGCCGGACCAGGGCGGCACGCCGCCGTAGCCGCGGCCGAGCGCGGCGTGGACCGTGCCGATCTGCCCGCCCGCAACGACCTCCCGCGCGTACCGCACCTGCGGAAAGAGGAGTACCGAGGGGGCGCAGACGAGGGTCAAACCGCGCCGGGACGCCTCGTCGCGGATGCTACGGGCGTCGTCCAGCGAGGTAGCCACGGGTTTCTCGGAGTAGACGTGCTTGCCGGCCCGCAGCGCCGCGAGCGTCGTTTCCGTGTGTGCCTGGATGGGGGTGAGATTGATCACCGCGTCGGCGTCGGACTCCGCCAACATTCGATCGAGGTCATCGTAACAGGCCGGAATCTCGTAGCGGGCGGCCACGTCGCGGGCGCGTTCCCGGGCGCGGCCGCAGACGGCGACGAATTCGGCGCGATCGGCCAACCGGTGCATTTCCGGTAGGTAGTCGCGTTGGGCCACGTCCCCACAGCCGATCAGGGCCAGTTTCACCACGTCCGCCATCAGAAGGTGCTCTCCAGTTCCTGCGTCTGCCCGGTGCGAGCCGCCAGATAGCCCTTCTCGATGATTTCAACCACGTGGGCGCCGTGCTCGCCGGAGACGAGGGGTTGCGTGCCCTGCTCGATGCAATCGACGGCGTGCAGGATGTCGGCGTATACGTGCGGTTCCGGGATGGCGGCGTGAGTCTCGGTGACGTAGGGCAGCCAGCTTGACAGGGCGTAGCTCCCGTCGTCCACGTGCGTCAGCCCGGCGTTCTCCGCGGCGCCGTCCTGGGCGGTGACGGAGAGGCGATTGGGGTGGCCGGAGAGCGGTTCGATCTCGAGGGTCTCGATGGCGCCGCCTGAGCCGTAGATGCCCATGGCGCCCCATTCCATCAGAGGCCCCGTGCGGCTGGCCTGACCCCCGGCCATGGCGTACGTGGCTCCGCCGAAATCGAGCAGCAGGAGCGAGTTGTCGTCGACTTCGACCGGGATTTCCTTGTCGCGCCAGTGACGCATCGGGGTGCGGATGCCGGACATCGCGGTCACGCGATCGGCCGGCCCCAGGATCCCGGTCAGGCTGTGCAGCACGTAAACCGTCACATCTCGCAGTGGGCCGCCTGCCGCGCGGTAATACCAGGAGGGGTCGACGGAGCCGAGGGCGCCCTCGCCGCGCCGGGTTGGTTCGTCGTGATACCAGCCGCCAGTGTTGCCCCAGGCCCAATACACATCGCCAAGCGCGCCGGAATCGACCATCCGCTTCATGGCCTGCATGGCCGGAGCGAGCATCTGCCCTGGCGCGGCCACGAGGGTCAGACCGCGCTCGCGGGCGGTATCGACCATCTCCTTCGCCTGGACGTACGTCTCTGCCATCGTCTTCTGGACGTAGACGTGCTTGCCAGCGCGCAGCGCATCCATGGCGATCGGGTAGTGAAATTCGATCGGGGTGATCACCAGGACGAGGTCGATATCGTCGCGCGCGATCACGTCCTGCAGATCGGCATAGGCGTCCGGGACGCCGAAACGCGCGGCGGTCTCCCGGGCGCGGGCCTCGTTGACGTCGCAGACGGCGACCAGTTTGACCCGCTCCCTGGCGTCCGGCTCCGCCAACTGCGGCAGGATGCCGATGAGCGACAGGCTGCCGCATCCAATCAGACCTGCTTTGATGGGTTTCGGCATTTCCCCCTCGTAAATGTGTCTTCGCGACCGAACAGAACGTTGGAAGCGCGGACGCTCGGCTTGCGGTAGCGGGCGACGCTTGGGTTGCCCGCGACACGACCTTTTCTCCTCGTCCGCTCGACTCCTCGACTGCTCGACTCCTCGACTCCGTCCTATCCCTTGAGCCCCGTCGTCGTGATGCCGCGCAGGAAGTAGCGCTGCGTGAACAGGAAGACGACGATCAACGGCAAGGTGGTCAGGAAGGAGCCCATCATGATGCTGGCCCAGTCGGCGGTGCGCTGCGACTTGAAAGCATAGAGCCCGAGACTGAGCGGATACTGCGAAGCATCCTGTAGATAGATGAGCGGCCCGAAGAAGTCGTGCCAGGTGTAGAGGAGGGTGAAGACGGCCACGACCATCAACGCCGGCCGCACCAGCGGCAGCATGATCTCCCAGAAAATGCGGAACTCGCCGGCTCCGTCGATGCGGGCAGCGTCGGAGAGATCCCAGGGGATGCCGAGGAAGAACTGCCGCATCATGAAGATGAAGAAGGCGTTGCCGAAAAACGCGGGCAGGATCAGCGGTACGTAGCCGCCGATCAGCCCCAGCCGGGAGAACAGCACGTAGGTCGGGATGAAGAGGACGATCGGCGGGATCATCAACGTGGCGATCGTGATAGTGAAGAGGATGTCGCGGCCGGGGAAGCGCAGCCGGGCGAATCCGTAACCGACCGCGGCACAGGAGAGCACCGTCCCGATGGTGACGCCCCCGGCGAAAAAGACGCTGTTACCGAGAAGTCGGAGGAACGGGAAATAGCGCGACTCGATCGTCTTGGCGAAGTTGTCCCACTGGATCGGGTCCGGCCACCACTGAATGGGATAGGCGAAGATCTCATTGTTGCTTTTCAGGGCCGAGTTGAGCATCCAGTAGAACGGAAGCAGCAAGAGCGCGGCGACGGCGATGAGCAAGACATGGCGGGCGAGCGAGCCGACCCAGCCGCGCTGAGCCCGGACGCGGGTCGCGGCCGGGGCGAGTCCTGCTGCCGGTTCGAGGCGACGCTCGACGGCGTGAGTCATCGCTGCCCTCCCTCGTAGTGCACCCAGGAGCGGGAGGAGCGAAAGATCAGCAGCGTCAGGACCAGGACGGCGAGGAAGAGAATGACCGAGAGCGCGGCGGCGTAGCCCATCGAAAAGTAGCGGAAGGCGTTGCGGTAGATCAGAACCAGGAACATCAGGGTCGATTCCAGCGGCTCGCCGTTGAACCCACCGATAACGAGCGCCTGGGTGAATACCTGAAATGAGTAGATCACCCCGATGACGAGATTGAAGAGGATCACTGGCGAGATGAGCGGCAGGATCACGTGGCGCAGCTTTTGCCAGCCCTGGGCGCCGTCGACCGCTGCCGCGTCGAGGAGATCCTGGGGAATCTCTTTCAACCCGGCGAGGAAGGCGAGCGTCTCGACGCCGAGCGGCCAGACGCCGAGCACGATCAATGCCGGCATGGCCCAGGTCGGGTCGTTGAACCAGTCGGGACCGCGAAGCCCGAACCAGCTTAAGATCGTGTTGATGGGGCCGCCGGCCGGGGAAAAGAGAAGGAGAAAGATGATAGAGGCGGCGATGGGAGGCACGAGGGTCGGCAGATAGAAGACGGTGCGGTAGACGCCGATGCCGCGCACGCCCATATTGAGCAGCATGGCCAACCCAAAGGCGACGACGAGTTTCAGTGGCACCGAGACGAGGGCGTACACGGCGCTGTTGCGCACGGCAATCCAGAAGGCGGGGTCCTCAGAGAAGATCGTTCGGTAGTTCTCGAGCCCGATCCAGGACGGCGGCTGCAGAATGTTGTACTCGGTGAAGGAGAGATAGAAGGTGGCGAGTACCGGGTAGGTGGTGAAGACGAGCAGCGAGATGAGCCAGGGCAGGATGAAGATCAGCCCGGCTCGCGTCTCCTGTCGCCGCAATGGGCTTGCGGCCGTTCGGCGCAGGGCTATGGTCGCCATCGTCGCTGCTCCCGTTGCCAGCCGCCGGGGGCGAGTCCCCGGCGGCCACAAACTCGCATCGAGCGTTTCGCCCCCACCGTGTCATTCTGAAGGCGAAGCCGAAGAATCTCGTCGGGCGTAGCGGGACGGAGAGAACGAGATTCTTCGCCCTATGGTCTCAGAATGACACGATTGGGTCGCCTCTCCTTAGCCTTGCTCCGCCAACAGCGATTCCAACTCCGCCTGGCAGTCCGCCTGGGCCGACGCCAATTCCTCGGCCGGGGTCGCCGCCTTGGTCAGAATGCGCTCGACCGCCTGCCCTAGGCGGTCATTGGCGAATCCCTGCACCGGCGAGGTCCACATGGCGGTGGACATCTCGGCCTGGGTATCCCAGAACGCCATGATCTCCGCGGCGAACTCTTCGCCGCGGGAATCGACGACCCCTTGCGGCAGGACGTCCGGGGCGTCGGCGTTGGTCGGAATGTCGGGGATGGCGTTGAACCACTTCTCGACACCGACGGCGCTCATGTAGTCCACATAGCCGAATACGGCCTCCGGATTGGCCGCCCCGGCGGGGAGCGCCAGCCAGTTGGGCCAGTAGCCGGAGACGGACGATTCGCCAGAGGGGCCGACCGGGTGATTGCCGATGTTCCAGTTGTCGAAGACCGGCTCTACCTCAGCGTCGAAGTCGCCCATCAGCCAGCTTCCCTGCTGCAGCATGGCCTGGTTGCCGGCCTGATAGGCGGGAGGCAATCCGTCTTCGGTGACGTAGCCGGCCCAGCCCGCCGAGCTGCGCACGAGGGCGATGTCGCCGCGATACTCCTCGTCAATCCAGGAGACGAAGAAATCCATCATCTCGACGTTCGTGTCGCTGTCGATGGTGTAGGTCTGGTTCTCGGCATCGTAGAGCGTGCCGCCGTTGAGGGCCGACCAGACCTCGAGCTCGAAGGCGTTGAACTCGCCATTGTTGGGGACGAAACCAGCGGAGACCAGCCGGTCGCCGTCCCAGACGGTGAATTCCTTGGAGAGCTGCCGCATCTCTTCCCAGGTCTTGGGCAGGCTCTCGCGGTCGGTCGGGATCCCCTTTTCTTCGAAGAGGTTCGGGTTGTACCAGAGACCGTAGAGTCCGGCGGTGACCGGCAGACCGTAGGTTTGCCCCTCGTACTGGCAGGAGGCGAGCAACCCGGCTGGCCACTTGTCGGCCTGGGCGTGCTCGGAGGCGGCCATCAGCTCGTCGATCGGCAGGAGCGCATCGCGTGCGCCGAGCGCAACCGGGGTGTCCCAGATGATCATGGCGTCAGGTGGGTTGCCGGCGGCGATGGCGGCGAGGATGGCCTGGAAATAGTCGTCCGTCTCCCCGGGGAGGCACTGCACCTCCTCCCAAACGATGGTCTGATCGATCGCGGCGTAGTCGGCCGCAATCTCCTGTTGCACTTCGCAGTAGAGGGGGGAGCCGGGTGGCACCCAGAAGCGCAGTGGCGTCTGTTCCTGCGCGGCCACATTGCCGATCATGAGGCCAGGAACTCGCCCCGACCCGCCGAGCAGCGTCAGCGCCGCTCCGCCAGCGACCCCGGTCCCGAGCATCTGGCGGCGGGTGAGGCGATTGGGGCGATCACCGCGTCGTGTCGTCATAGTTCGCTCCTTTCTCTGTTTGCCACGGTTGGCGACCTCAAGGTGATGTTGGGGCGCTGCTTGCTGCGCCCGTGGCCCGGAGGGCCACAGAATGGTTGCCCGAGCGCGGGCTATCGGCCTGCGGCCGACGGGCGCAGCAAGCAGCGCCCCTACGTTTGGGACGACGTTACCTCCTTTCGCCATTCGTGGCCGCGAGCGGCAGTTCGAGGTGGTCGTCGCTGATGATGCGGCGATGGGCGGAGAGTGCCGCGCCGATCAGCCCGGCGTCGGCGCCGAGTGCTGCCGGAAGAAACGGCAACGTGCGCGCGCCCGGGTTCCAGATATGATCCCGCGTCGCCTGCTCCAGGCGCTCCCGAAATCGTCCCGGCGCGAGCCCGAGTCCGCCGCCAACCACGATGGCCTCGGGATCGATAACGTTCACCAGCCAGCCCAGCGCGCTGCCCAGGGCATCGGCGGCGCTGTCCACAATCTGGGCGGCTGATTGGTCTCCGGCGTTCGCGGCGGAAATCACGGTTTCCGCGTCGGGGACAGAGCTGCCGGTCACCTCCGCGTAGCGGCGCGCGAGCGCGGGACCGGAGGCATAGGTTTCCAGCACGAACTCCGTCCAGTTGCTGCATTCGGGGCAGGGCACACCGAGTGAGCCGGACGAAAGCACCAGCGCCCCGCCCCGCGCGCCGACCAGCGGCTCGCCATCCTGCACCACCGCCGAGCTGATCCCGGTGCCGATGCTAACGTAGGCGAACAGGTCGAAATCCTTCCCAGCGCCGAACGTCGCCTCGGCCAGCGCGG
Organism: uncultured Chloroflexia bacterium; assembly: GCA_963762985.1. Taxonomy (GTDB): domain Bacteria; phylum Chloroflexota; class Chloroflexia; order Thermomicrobiales; family UBA6265; genus JACCXM01. Next base: position 4,499 of record CAVXMK010000008.1, on the reverse strand, counting down.
CGGCCCGGACGTCGGAGGTGATGTGCGGCGGCGCCACGGCGCGCAGACGCTGCGCGAGCGGAAACGACGACCAATCGAGGAGATGGCTGCTACCGATCTCGCCGTCGGCGTCCACCAGCTCCGGCAGCCCGACGCCGAGCGCGCTGGCCCAACGATGCTCGCGCAACAGGCGGCGGGCGATAGCAACGCCGTTGATGAGAATATCGCTGTAGACTGCCTCGACGCCCCGTTGCGGCCAGGTCGGAATCTCGCGTCGGTGCGCGACCCGACCATCCTGGGCATTGACGGCGCCAAAGGCGATCTTGGTCCCGCCGACATCGACGCCGATGGGCCAATCTTCACGCGGACGGTAGTCGTCCACCTAGCCCTCCTCACAGCGGAACGACGGAGCCACCCCGAACAGCAGGGACGCGCTCTCCCCGCCGATGTTGTAGTACTGGTGCGGGGTGCCCGCCGGGAGGTAGCAGCCGTCGCGCTCCTTCAGCTCCAGCCAACCGGGGCCGGATTCGGCCAGGGGACGGATGTTCACGGTGCCGGAAAGCACGTAGACCGATTCGTCCCCCGCGTGGCATTCGACATCCGAACGTTGGCCGGGCAGAAGATCGATCCGCCCGACGGTGAGGTGCTCGGTGGAGACGAGCAAGCCGACCAGGAGAGGATGCTTGCCGCCCTGCAACTCCCACAGGATGTCGGTGGCGCGAACGGGATGGATGGTGCGGCTCGCCGCCTCTGCGGGCGCGGATTCGGGCCAATTCCCGAGGGAGCCGTTGCGTGAGTAGCGGGTCTCTTCCAGCAGCGGCTGGGCGCGGGCATAGGCGCCAGAGGTGCCCTGCGAGGGTGGCGGTGCGAAGAACTCCAATACGCGCAATGGCTCGGTGCTGTAGTTGAACGCGTGGTGCCAGGTGTCGCGGCGAAAGAACGCCGCTTCGCCCGGCTCCAGTCGCTGCACCTCTCCCGTGCCTGGGTTGGCGATGACCAGCGTGCCGCTCAGGACGTAGTAGACGACGTCGGCGGCGAAGACGGTGCGGAACTCGTTCGAATGGCGGAATGACCCGCCCGGCGGCAGACCGTAGACGAGTTGGTGGATGCGGTCGCTGGAGACGTAGATCCAGTCCGCCACCTCGCCCGCGTCCTCGTCGCCCCAGAGGTGGCGGGTCACCGCGCCATAGGGGATCGCCGCCGGGGCGTCGAAGGTGGGGCGGGGGGACGGTTTGTAGGTCATGTCTCGGCGCCTGGGTCGTGGATGAGGTGGGCGCCGGGGCCGAGAGTCGAGGCGCCTTCGAAGCGGGGCGGGGTGAAGGTACTCTCGATGGGAATGGCCTGCCCGCTGTCCCCCGACGCCATCGAGGCGAGCATGATCTCCAGCACGTGGTAGGCATGCTCCGGGGTAATCACTGGCGCGGTCCCGGTTTCGATGCACTCGATGATGTGGCGGATGCCGTCGGTCCAGGGCCAGCTGGAACCTTCGTCGAAAACCTGCCAGCAGCCGGCGCTGTTCTGCCACATCTCGTAACCGGCGGGGGCCCAGTCCTCGCCGATCATCTGGATGGTGCCGTCGGTGCCATACAGCTCGATCCCCGGCACCTTGTACGCCTGCATCGTAAACCCGGTTGAAACCACGGCGTAGCATGCATCGCCGAAATCGAGCAGGAGGTGGGCATTGTCGTGCGTGCCGACCCGGATCAACTCGTCGTCAACGATCCGCTCCGGGATCGCGATGCCGCTCATCGCCATCACCCGCTTCGCGGGACCGAGGAGCCCGGTGAGAGTGGTCACGTTATACACACCGAGGTCGAACATGGCCCCGCCGCCGGGCTGGTAGAACCACTGCCCCCAACTGGGACCGGACCACCCGTAGAAACCGCGCGCGGTGAGCACCTTACCGATTGCGCCCTGCTGCAACCACTGCCAGATGGCCTGATACGTCGGACTGAGGACAACGTGCGGGGCGCACACCAGGTATCCAGGGCTCCGTTCGGCCAGTTTCACCAGTTCGGCGGCCTGGAGCAACGTCATGGCCATCGGTTTTTCCACCAGGACGTGCTTGCCCTCTTCCAACGCGGCCATCGCGATCTCGCCGTGTTGCTGCATGGAGGTCAGCACGAGCACGAGCTCGATGTCCGGGTCGGCGACAACCTCGCGGTAATCCGGCGTGAAGGTGTCGAGGGCGTAGCGCTCGCGCGCCTCGTCCCACTGCTGCCGATTGGTGTCGCAGACGACGGCGATGTCGACGCGCTGGCGCGGGATATTCAGCCGCTGCATGTGCGGGATGTATTTGCGCGCCACGCTGCCGCTGCCGATGACCCCGACGCGGATGGGACCGCTCCCGGATTCGCGAACGCGCTTTGATGGGGCTGTTTCAACGACCACGAATCGTCCCTCCATCACCGTCGTGCTTTGGACCAAACCGCATCACCAGACCCGTGTCATTCTGAAGGCAAAGCCGAAGAATCTCGTGCTTTGGAGACCCACTTTCCCATGAGCCGGGATGCTGCATTGCGTTCACTTGCAGCAAGACGCCCTTTGGCTGCCGCGCCAGTCTCACGTCAGCATCACGCTCATCGGCGGCGCGGCCGCGGCCAACGAGGGCGATTCCCCCTGGCTCTCGACCGCGATCTTCACGCGATCCGCCCGGTAGATGGCCTGAAACCATTCGATCGGCGTGCCGCGGTCGGTGGTAGTAATCCCTTCCAGCAGCAGCATCGGCGCGCCCTCCGGGATGCCGAGTTGCTCGCTCTCGAAGGCGCTGGCGACCGTGGCCTCGATCGTCTGGCGGGCGACCCGTGGCCGGTGACCGAAGCGAAGCTCCAGAGTCGCGTAGAGCGACTGCCGCTCCAGATCTTCGAGTTCCAGTCCCGGGCAGAGAGATCGCGGCACCAGGCTTGTTTCCAGCAGTAATGGTGTTTCGGCCGCAGAGCGGAGTCGGACGATGCGCACGGTTTGCTCGCCCGGCGCCAGATCGAGCGCGGCGGCAATAGCGGACGGAGGAGTCACGATATCCTGGTCAATCACGCGGGAGCTGACCGCGCCGCCATTGCGCCCCATCTCTTCGGTGAAACCGAGCAGGTGCAGGGCGTCGTGGGTCAGCTTCGGCTCGGCGACGAAGGCGCCGACGCCATGGCGGACCACTACGTCGCCACTGCGCACCAGATCGGCCAGCGCCTGGCGGGCGGTCATGCGGCTGATGCCGGCGCGCTCGGCCAGATCGCGTTCGGCGGGAAGTTGTTCTCCCGGCACGAGCGAGCCGGAGCGGATGCGCTCCCGAATGGCCGCGGCGAGCTGGTAATAGAGCGGCACCGGGCTGGCGCGATCCGGGACGAGCCCGGCCCAATCGAGCACCGTCATGCCGGCACGGTTTCGCCGAGGCGATCGAGCACCAGATCGCGGAAGACGGCGATGTGCTGCTCGTTGGTGACGTAGAGTCCACCGTTGGCGAAAGCGCGAGAGCGCATGCCGAGCTGGGTGCGCTCGCACACCTCCCAATCCTGCCGGTTGGTGATATCGAAAACGGCGACAGTGTCGGAGGGGTCAAAACCTGGTTTGGCGATCTCCTCCGGGGTGAAGAGCCAGTCGCAAACGACGCGGGAGCGCTCCGGCCCAAGCGGGGTCAGGGTGTGCAGGATGACGTGGTCGGGCAGGAGATTCACAAACAGGTTCGGCCAGAGGACGAATCCGTAATACAGCCGGCCATCGCTCGGCAGCAGCCCCGGCAGCATCGGCCGGTCGCCGGACCCGGAGAGGGTGAAGGCCTCGATCTCCTCTGCAAACTCAGTGCCCTGGCCGACGATGCCCTGGTAGGAGGTGCCCTGGCGGAAAGCAGGGAGGAGACTGGTCAGCTCGGGGTGGATCGGCGCGCAGTGGTAGCACTCCATGAAGTTTTCCACGACCAGCTTCCAGTTGGCGGCGATGTCGTACGAGATCGACTTCCCGACCGCCAGCGATCCGATGCCGTAGCGCTCGAATTTCGCCAACTCGCCGAAGCGGTCGATGAGCGCCGGCTCGAGTTGTGCCGCAACCGGAGCCGGGTCATCCGCCAGGGAGAGCCAGATGAGTCCTTCCCAGATGTCGAGGTGAACGGGAATGAGGCTCAGTTTGTCGCGGTCGAGCGATTCGTCGCGTGCAATGTTGGGCGCGCCGATCATCCGCCCGTCGAGGGCGTAGGACCAGGCGTGATAGGGGCACTGGATGGCGGCGCCACTGTTGCCGCACGGCTCCATACAGAGCCGCGCCCCGCGGTGCCGACAGACGTTGAGAAACGCGCGCAGTTCGCCATCCCTGCCGCGCACGATGAGGACGTTCTCCCCGCCCAACTCCACCGTCTGAAAATCACCGGCATTGGGCATGGTGTCAGCGCGGCCAACGCAGGTCCACATCTGGCCGAAGAGGCGCTCCTGCTCGGCGGCAAAGATGTCAGGTTCGTAGAAATAGCGACCGGGCAGCGTGGTCTCGAAGGCCATGCGCGTCTCTCCCGCGATTGGTGGTTCCTGTCTAGAGGTCTA
>CAVXMK010000007.1:0-62051 GCA_963762985.1 uncultured Chloroflexia bacterium | reverse complement strand
GCCTGTTATGGACTTTCGGCGAGCAGGGGGATGAGGCGGTGGAGCAGCAGGCAGGCGAAGGCGAGGAAGTGCAACCCCACCACCGTGGCCGGCAACCGCTCGTAATCCCGCGCCAGGCGGCGAAATCGCGCTGCCCAGGCGAAGGAGCGCTCCACCACCCAGCGCCGCGGCAGCAGCACGACGCCGCGCTTAGCTTCGGCGAGCTTGACGACCTCAAGGCGGATGCCGTGCGCGGCGGCATCCGCTTCCGGTTGCTCGCCGGTGTAGCCCTGATCCACATAGGCCAGCTCCACGCTTTCCCCGGTGACGTCTTGCACCGCGGCCGCCAGCGCTGCGACCTGGGCCCGGTCTTGCGCGTTGGCCGGGGTGACGACCAGGGCCAACAGGTGCCCGAGCGTGTCGACGGCGGCGTGGGTCTTGGCGCCTTTGCGCTTCTTGTGCCCGTCGTAGCCGGCCCGCGCCCCGCTCTCCGGGGTCGATTGCACGGTGCGGCTGTCGAGGATGACCGCCCGCGGCTGGGGCATGCGATCGCTCGCTTCCCGCAGCAGCATGCGCAAATCGTGCGCCATCGTCTCAAATACCTGGGCCGCCAACCAGCGCCGGGTCTGCTGGTAGACGGCCTCCCACGGCGGGAAATTGGTCGGCAGCAGCCGCCAGGGCGACCCCGCGCGCACGATCCAGCGCAAGGCATTGAAGACCTCCCGCAGGTCGTGGCGCCGCTGCGGAGCGTCACTCGTCATCAGCGCCAGGTAGGGCGCGACGAAGGCCCATTCGTCGTCGCTCACGTCGGTCGGGTACGGCTTACGGGGTGGGAGGGTTGTTTCCATCCCCCAAGCCTACCAAGTTCATAACAGGCTCTACGCGCGGGCGGGCGTCGGCCACGTCCAGCTATGGCTCGAGCCGGGACAGCCTCCGGGATCGAGGCCTTCGCCCCGGTGCTGGAGTTGCTGGACCGCGGCTAGGGCCTGCAGGCGTTCGTCGAGAGGGGTTCGAGGAGCTCGCTCATGCCTGTCATCCCGGGCCCGGACAATCTCCACCCCGTCGCGGGACACCCACGGGTCGTCTTTCTCAAGTCGCTCATCCGTTCGCCGAACATCGAGGTGGGTGACTACACCTACTACGACGACCCGGACGACCCGACCGCGTTCGAGGAAAAGAACGTGCTCTATGCCTATGGCCCGGAGCGGTTGGTCATCGGGCGGTACTGCGCGCTGGCGACCGGGGTGCGCTTCGTCATGGCGGGCGCCAACCACCCGATGGCCGGCGTCTCCACCTTTCCCTTCGCCATCTTCGGCGGAGCGTGGGCCGAGCAGACACTCGACCTGGTGATGGCGAGCCCAAGCCGAGGCGACACCGTTGTCGACAACGATGTCTGGATCGGCTACGAGGCGATGGTCATGCCCGGTGTGCGGATCGGCGACGGGGCGATCGTCGCGGCCGGGGCGGTGGTGAGCAATGATGTCCCGCCGTACGGGGTCGCCGCCGGCAATCCTGCCCGCGTGGTGCGCGCCCGCTTCGACGAGGCCGATGTCGACCGGTTGCTGCGGGCCGCGTGGTGGGACTGGCCGGTTGAACTCGTGACGGAGAACGCCCGCGCCATCATGGCGGGTCGGCCGGCCGATATCGAGGCAATCGCCCGCGAGCATGGGCTGCTCCGCACCGCCGGGCCCCCCAGGGTTGTTAATGCGTCAGGGGAACCAGAGTGAGCAATGCGGCACGTGAACCTGGGTCGGCCCCACGGCTACTGGGGAGAACATGACATGCCCGACGAAGCGGTCTTGACGATCGGCGTGGACCCGGTTGGTCGGGCGCGACTGGCTCGGGAGCTGCGTGCGCTGGGGGTGCGGCAGGGCGGCGTGCTGATGGTCCACGCGCGGATCAGTGCGCTCGGTTGGGTGGTGGGCGGCTCGGGCGCCATTGTCCAGGCACTCCTCGACGCGATCGGACCGGACGGAACGCTGATGGCCTATGCTGGCTGGGAGGATGACCCGTTCGATATCGACCAATGGCCCGAGGCGTGGCGGGCGGCCTACGAAGCAGACTTGCCGCCGTTCGACCCGCACACCGCCGAGGCCGTTCACGCCAATGGCCGACTGCCTGAGCGCATTCGGACCTGGCCCGGAGCGGTGCGCAGCCGCCAACCGGAGGCGGGCATCGTGGCTGTCGGGCGACGAGCCGATTGGCTTGCCGCCGATCATCCCATGGACGACGCCTACGGCGTCGGATCGCCCCTCGCCAGGCTGGTCGAGGCCGACGGTCAGGTGTTGATGCTCGGCGCTCCGCTCTCGACGGTCACGCTGCTCCACCACGCCGAGGCGACCGCGCGAGTGACAACGAAGCGCCGGGTCGTCTATCGCATGCCGCTGCTGATCGACGGCCAGACGATCTGGCGCGAGTTCGACGACATCGACACGGCCCACGGGGCCTTCCCGTATGATCTCGTGGCCGAGGAGGTCGCCGCGACGCCGGGGATCGGGCCCGACAAGGATCCGTTCGAGGCCATCGCCAGGCAAGCCCTCGCCGCGGGGATTGGGGCCGAAGGGCGGGTCGGCGCCGCGCCGAGCGTCCTCTTTCCGGCGCGGGCGCTCCACCGGTTTGCCAAGGCGTGGCTGGAGAAGCGGTTCGGCGAAGGCCAAGGCGACGGAAACGGCGAGGCACGACCCTAAGAGCGTCGTCGTTGACCGGGTTCGCGGGGAACAGCCGGAGCCTTGGCGACGCGGCACAAGCTTGGCCACGGCCGAAGACTACGCGCCGAGAATCTGAGCAGACCATGTGCGGTGCATGACTGGCCATGCACCTGCGACTGAGGGGCGGCCGTTTCGGCCGCCCCTCGCTCGTCGCGAACCCCGAAACGGCGTCTACACGTCCAGGTTCTGGACCTCACGGGCGTGGGTCTGGATGAACTTCTTGCGCGGGGGCACGGCGGCGCCCATGAGCATGTCGAAGGTCTCGTCGGCCCCGACACTGTCGTCGATGGTCACCTGCAGCAGGGTGCGGGTGGCCGGGTCCATGGTGGTGTCCCAGAGCTGGTCCGGGTTCATCTCGCCCAGACCCTTGTAGCGCTGAATCTCCGACTTGGCGCCCAGTTCCTTGAGGGCCGCGGCCAGATCCTCCTCGTTATAGGTCCACCGCTCCTGCTTGCCGTTGCGCACGCGGTAAAGCGGCGGCTGGGCGATGTAGACGTGGCCGTCGAGGATCAACTGTTCCAAATGGCGGAAGAAGAACGTCAAGAGTAATGTTCTGATGTGGCTTCCATCAACGTCGGCGTCCGTCATAATCACGATGCGGTGGTACCTTAATTTCGTCGGATCGAACTGGTCGCCGATGCCAGTGCCGAGCGCGGTGAGCAGGGTGCGGATTTCGTTGTTTTGCAGCATCTTGTCCAGGCGCGCCCGCTCGACGTTGAGGATCTTGCCGCGCAGCGGCAGGATGGCCTGGAAGCGGCGGTCGCGGCCCTGCTTGGCGCTGTTGTGGACGAAGACGCCCGACGCCAGCGCAAAGTTGTGCGTGCCAGGGACTTCGACATCATAAACGTCGATCCGGTCTTGCAACCGCTCGATGCGAACGACGCGATGATTAAAGTTCACGACTGCTTCGGCCGCTCGTGCCGGATCGCCCTCGAAGTACCGATCACAGAACCGATCAAAGCGGAGCAAGGAGCGATCGCGCGTTGCCAACCGGTGGGCTTGGTACGCTTCGATATCGAGCCCGGTGTCCTCACTCAAGAATGACCGGAGCGCAGCCATCGTCTTCCGGAAGTAGGTACCCTCCAGCGTCGTCTTGCGACTCGCACGAAACTCGGGCGTCCACTGAGCCTTAGTGGTTTCGCTCCGCCATGCGCGCAGTGACGGATCCGCCCACTGCAGGGTCGCTTGCTCAGCCAGTTCTTGGCGGCGTTCGGGCCGCTCGGCAAAGAACGCGCGGACTCGGTCGGCCTGCGCCTCGCGATTGGAATCGTCCGCCCAATACGTGCGCTGAGCGCGGTCGAGTTGCTCGCGATTTCGTTCCCGATACTCAGGATCGCTATCGTAGAAGCCTCGCCACTGCTCGACCATGAACGATTTGTAGGCCGGATCAGCCCATTGTTCTCTCGCTTGCGCCGAAAGCAATGCTCGTGTCTCGGGCTCCTGCATGCGCTCGCTCATGCGGCGGCGAAACTCGTCGCTCTGCCGAATCTGCCGTCCCTTGTCCACCACATCTTGCCGGTGCAACGTCTTGTGCACGTGCACTCGGTGAAGTGCGAGATGGTCTTCCTTTTCCAGGCGCACCAGGTTCGTCGGGTCGTTGTTGCGCTTGTCGAAGTCGACGTGGTGGCAGTGGTCGCCGTCACCCTCCTGATAGACGCCCTGCCATCGGTTGTACCAATCAGCAAGCAAGTGGGTGAACAACCATCGATCCGAGCGCGGGTCCCACGCCATTTCGTAGCCGTCGATCGTTATTCCTGGCTCCGCCCTGTCGGACAACTTCCGATACAGCGGCATGAGCGAATCGTCAGGCGTCAACTCGGACGCGGCTTTGTAGGAACCATCGCGCAGCATGAACCGGTGCTCTGGCGTGCAGGTGATGGTTTCGCCCGTATCGAGAATGACTTGGATGACCCCAGCGTGCTGCTTCGTGCGGCGAGCATGAACCAATGGAGCAATGCCGATCTGGCCATCGCGCCGAATGGTGTAGCCGAAGTGCGCTTTCCCTTCTCCCTGCTCCTTCACGAGCTCCGCGAAGGAGAGATGGCGACCGTCAGCAAGCGCGACCTGCGTGTCGGCGGCAAAACAACCGCCGGCGCTGTCGCCCTCGACGATGTAGAGCTCGGCCTTGGCCGGGTCGCGCTCGGTGCAGTCGGCCAGCTTGCCGGGCAGGGAGAAGCTTTCCAGCCCGCCTTTGCGCTGCACCAGCTCGCGCGCCTTGCGCGCGGCTTCGCGGGCGCGGGCGGCCGTGATGCACTTCTCGATGATGCGCTTGGCGGCCTGCGGGTTCTCCTCCAGGAACGCACCGAGGGCCTCGTTGACGACGCTCTGCACGGCCCCGGCTACGTCGGCGTTGCCGAGCTTGCCCTTGGTCTGCCCCTCGAACTGCGGTTCGGCCAGCTTGACCGAGACGATGGCAGTCAGCCCCTCGCGCACGTCCTCACCGGAGAGGGTTTCGTCGGCTTTGAGGAAGCCGTTGCGCTTGGCGTACTCGTTCATCGTCCGCGTCAGGGCCGATTTGAACCCGGAGAGGTGGGTGCCGCCATCGACGGTGTTGATGTTGTTGGCAAACGTGTGGGTCGATTCACCGTACGAGTCGTTGTACTGCAGCGCGACCTCGACCATGCAGGCCGGGGTTTCGCGCTGGACGTAGAACGGCTTGTCGTGGACCGCGCTGCGGTTGCGGTTGAGGTGGCGCACGAAGGAGATGATGCCCGCCCTCGAAGTAGAACGACATCTCCCGATCCGACCGCTCGTCGATCAGGGTCAGTTTCAGACCGCGAGTCAGGTAGGCCGTCTCGCGCAACATCTGCACGAGATGGTCGTAGTCGTAGTCGAGCCCGTCCTTGAAGATCTCGTGATCGGCCAGAAACGCGGTCGTCGTGCCATGGCTGGCGGGGTCGGCGGGCCCAACGGTCTTCACCGGACCGGTCGGCTTGCCCCGTTGGTATTCCTGGCGATAGAGCTTGCCGTTGCGGCGCACCTCGACCCGGCACCACTCGGAAAGCGCGTTCACCACCGAGGCGCCGACGCCGTGCAGACCGCCGGAGACCTTGTAACCGCCGCCACCGAACTTGCCGCCGGCGTGGAGGACGGTCATGATCACTTCCAGGGCTGACTTGTTCTGCTTGGCGTGCTTGTCGACGGGGATGCCGCGGCCGTTGTCGGTCACGGTGACGACGCCTTCGGGGCTGATGCGGGTGACGATGGTGTCGGCATGGCCCCCGAGCGCCTCGTCGACGGAGTTGTCGACGATCTCCTTGACGAGGTGCTGCAAGCCGCGCGAATCGGTGCTGCCGATGTACATGCCCGGACGGCGGCGCACGGCTTCCAGCCCTTCGAGCACCTGGATGGACGAGGCGTCGTAGGCCGGAGTCTTGGTTTTCGTGATCACTGCCACCGGTCGGTTCTCCTTCAGGTTCAGATGCAGGCTGAACGTCGCTCGCTTTGATCGGGCGAGGGCTACCCCAGCCCCAGCGCCTCCAGGCGGTCCTCCTCGAAGCCGAGGTGGTGCCCCAGCTCGTGCATGACCGTGATCCGCACTTCGCGCGCGATCGCCTGTGGCGAGGCGAATGCGCGTTCGAGCGGACCGCGGAAGATCGTGATCCGGTCTGGCGGGACGAGGTGGTAGTCCGATCCGCGCCGCGTCAGCGGCACCCCCTCGTACAGGCCGAACAGCGTCTCGTCCTCGCCGGCGGGCGCGGGGTGCTCCGGGTACCCTCGGCCAAGAGCCAATTGCTCGGCGGTCGGTTCGTCTTCGACGATGACGTCGACGTTGTCGAGCATAGCGACGACATCGGGCGGGAGGCCGTCCAGGGCGCGCACCACGAGCCGCTGAAAACGCTGCCGGCGCGCCTGCTCGACACGGCTACGGACCCGGTCGTGCATGGGGTTAATTCTACCAGTTTCGGCGTGATCTCACCAGTTTTGGGGAGCGGAGGGAGGGGTGTACGGACGGGCTATGGGCTATGGGCTCTCGGCTGTCGCTAACGTAGTGCTCACGAAAGACGGCTGACGGCTGACGACTCACAGCCCATAGCCCACAGCTCATAGCCGAGACCCTGCTATGATCGGCGCCTCGATGTATGGACGGCTAGACCCGGAGATGGTCATGGCGGTGCAACGCTCATCTGGCGTGTCTATCTCTCGCCGCTCGATGCTGGCGGCGATGCCAGCGGGCGTTTTCGTCGCGGCGGGCGCCGGCGTCGTGCGGGCCCAGCCCGTGGCGGCCGACCCGGTGAGCTTCTACCTGGGGCAAGTGCTGGCGTTGGCGACGTTGCAGGCAGAGTCAATTCGACGGCTGCGTCCGTTCCTGGCTACACCTGCGCCCCAGGATGTCGACTGGCAAGCGACCACCTCCGCCGAGGCCGGCGTGATCGGCGCGGTGGCGTCGGTGCTGGGGGCGATGGAGCCGCCGGCCGAGTTGACGGCGTCGGTCGGGGAGCTGCGGCTGGCGTCTGCCGCGTACCAGAGTGCCGCAACCGCCGCGCAGAGCGCCGCGTTGGGCGACACGTCGGCCCTGAGCACCGCCGATGCCGGGCTGGCCGAGGGCGGCGGGCACATCCTGCTCTGGCTGGAGGCGCTTACGGCCGAGACGGCGAACGACTGGGGTGATGGGCTGCGCACGCTGACCCTGGCTGCGGCGCCCGCACCGGTCGATGACATTGAACTGCAACCGCCGGCCGATACCGTGGCCGAGCCGGTGGCAGATGACCCCGGCGACGGTGTGCCGGCGGGCGATCAGGACGCGCAAGCGGACCGGATTCAGCGGGATCGGACGAGCCGGCAGAACCAGCAGACCCGGCAGGCACGGCCCAATCGGGAGGGCCGCGCCAACTGAGACTCACCGGCGCGGCGGATGCCGCTCCGCAGCGACCACCAGCCAAGAACCATGTCCGTAGAGGGAAAGCGGACCTTCATGCCGCGCGATCGCCGGCGGGACTCGGCGGATAGCATCGTCGCCACGCTCGGAGCGCAGTGCCCAGCGCCAGATAAGCAACAGTCCCAGCCGAGCGGTGTCGGAGAGCCCGATGCCGGAGGGGCGCATGGCCCGCACCTGAAAATGGGGGGCTAGCAGGCCACGTACGTCATTCTGTCGATAGTGACGCCGCCAACCGATCCCCCTCACCTCTGGCAGGAGTTTTCCGCGCCGGGTGATGTCGCGCACGTACCGGTAGACGTTGTAGCCGTCGAGCCAGGTCAGCGGGCCACTTGCCGGGACGCGCAACAGCAGCGTGCCGCCCGGACGCAGCACGTGGGCGGCCTCGGCCAGCGCTTCCTCTTCGCGCACGGTCAGCGCCAGTTCGTCCAAGAGTACGACCGCGTCGTACGACGCATCGGGGAAGGGCCAGGCGACGACCGGCGGGGTGAAGGGCACACCCGCGAGCTGGGCCAACGGGCCGGTGTCGAGGGCATGGCGGTCGACCCGGTAGCCAGCACGTCGGAACGCCGCGGCAACGCCTTCGTCTCCGCCGAGGAGGAGGAGGGACGTGTTGCCGGTGGGCGGGGGAAGGAACCCAGTCAGGGGAACGCCAGCGATCGCCATGACCGGCGCAGTGCTCCTCTCTCGACACGTCCATCGCGCCGGGATGCGATGATACGACGTGGGTAGTTGGGTGATGGGGTGATAGGGTGATGGGGTGGGGTCATGACGAGTGTCGCAATCCATCCGGATCTACCACCCGCTCTCCCCTATCACCCCAACACCCCATCACCCAATGACCCTCGCGAGTGGAGCGGCGATTGAGCGAGCTGGCAACCGTCCAACCCTACGACCCGGCGTTCGTCGCCCGCTACATCGCGGCGGTGCAGGGTGAGGTTTCGCCGAACGAGCTGCTGCCCGCCGCCCCGGCGTGGGCGGCGAACGAATTGGAGCGGGCACGGCAGGGGTATGGGCGCGCCCTTGGCGGCAACGAAGCAGGGGCGAATGCCGTCAGCTTCGGGTTGGCCCGTGTGCTGGGAGCGGTCGAGCCGGTCTTTTATCTGCCGGGGCTGGGGTTCACGCAACTCGAAGCGAAGGTCGATCGCGGGATCGGCATGCTGCTGCGGCCGCCATCGCGGCTCTTCGCCGATGCGGGGCTGGAGACGACGGCGGCACGGGCCATGCCGATCCGCGTCGATGCCGCGGGGGGGATGATGGGCGGCGCCTTCATCCCGCCGGTGCTGACGCCGCAATTTCATGACCTGCTCGAACAGCGCATGGACCGTCTGGCGCGGCGCATGGCCGAAGCCGAGATGGATGCGCCCGCCTTGCTGGGATCGCTGCTTCAGGTGGCCGCCTACGCGGCGGAGCGGCGGCTCGGGTTGTTCGAAGCAATCGACGTCATCGTGCCGGACGTGCCGGAATCGGCGCCGCCCGGGATGCGGCTGGTGATCCCGGATCGCAAGCGGCTCGAGCGCGACCTGCGCAAGAGGTTGGAGGAAGCCGCCCGGCCGCCAAAGGAACCGGGGGTCCTGGCACGCCTGTTTCGGCGCGGAACTGCCCCGCGGGCGCAGGATCCCGACGCCGGCCGGCGCTGGAGGGGTATGAACGATGTCACCCCTCCGCCGGAACCAAGACCGGGGCCGCACGATGTCGCGGGCGAGGACGAGCGGCGATGAGCGACCGCGGTGACCGTGACCCTCGCGACCCCACCTCGTGGCCGGTGCTGTTTACGGTGGCGGAAGCCAACGCGCTGCTGCCCGAGATTGTGCCGCTGCTGATGGAGATGCGAGCGCGCAAAGTCGAACTCGACATGGCGCTCGTGGCGCTGGAGAAACTCACCCCGGCGATGCGGCTCGACGGGCACGCCGCCGCGGCGCGAGATTTGGAAGCGAAAATCCACGACTCGAGCACGGAGTTGGCGGCGGGGGTCGATCATCTGCGGGACCAGGGGATCGAGATCAAGAGCATCGACCACGGGCTGATCGATTTCCCCGCGCTGCGCGGGGACCGGGTGGTCTTTCTGTGCTGGCGCCTGGGCGAGGGTCCGACGATCCGCTATTGGCACGAGATCGAGGCGGGGTTTGCGGGCCGCCAGAAGCTGTAGGTGCGGGTGTTGGGGTTATCAGGATGGTAGGGTGATAGGGAAACGACAACAGCAGGGCCGCAAGTACGGGAATGGGACGATTGCCGAGGATCAGCCCCTTTCACGCCATCACCCTATGACCCCATCACCCCGTGTGGCCGTGATCGGCGCCGGTATCGTCGGCGCGGCGGTGGCGCACCGGTTGGCGGAAAAAGGGGTGGCGACGCTGCTGCTCGACCGGGCGGAGCCCGGAAGCGGGGCCACGGGCGCATCGCTCGGGGGCGTGACGGCGCGCGAGCAGATCCGCCGCGATTTTTTTGACCTGTGCGTGGCGGCGATGGAGGACTATCGCCGGCTGGCCTGGAAGCTGGCGCCGGCCCCCTGGTACCACGCCGATGGCGCGCTCGCCTGGATGCGCGAACCGGCGAGCACGGCGGTGGAAGCGGAACGGGTGCAACGGCTCCGATCCTGGGGATACGCTGCCGAGATGCTCCCCGCGCGGCAGGTGTTGAGCGACCTGCAACCGGGGTTGGCCATCGCCGACCCGGAGGCGCAGGTCGCCTGGTTTCCGGACGACGCCTGGATCGACCCGCTCGCGGCAACGAATCGGCTGGTCGAGGGGGTGCGCAACGCGGGCGGCCGTGTGCTGACCGGCCCAGAGCGGGAAGTCGTCGCCGTTGGGGTGCAGGACACTCGGGTGGCCTCGGTGACGCTGCGCGGCGGGCAGACGATCCCCGTGGCAGCGGTGGTCAATGCGGCGGGTGTCAACGCGGATCGCGTTGCCGCGTCTCGTGGGACGGCATCTCGCGGTGACGGCCCCGATCAGCCTGGCGCTCTCCGCCGGTTGCCAGACGGGCAGAGGACCCGCTCCGGCGGCCGCTGCGGGTTGACCGCGTTTTCATGCGGCCCGATGGTCCCGGCCGAGTCATGCTCGTACCCCAGGTCGATCCAGGCGATGCGCCGCCTGGTCCGCTCCCGCACGACGATCCGCGCGTGACCGAATCACTGGCGCAGGCCTCCGAGGCGGTTCCCGCGTTGGCGGAAGCCCGGCCTGAGAGTGCCGTGATGGCCGCGTGGCCTCTCATGGAAAACGGCCTCCCGTGCGTGGGTGCCGTGCCCGGAGTTCCGGGCTACTTCGAAGCCGTCACCGATTACGGAATCACCCTGGCCCCACTGATCGCGCGGTCCCTGGCCGACGAGGTGATGGGGCAGGCCGGGAATCCGCTCCTCGCACCGTTCCGCCCGAGATGAGGCCGGCATAGCGGTGGTGCGGCTATGCCCAAGCCGCACGATGCTCCTGACGCCTCAGCGGAGAGCCCGAACGACTCAATGAAATCCCGCCGCCGACCGCACGTTGGCGACGCGGCAGCGCCTGGCCGTGGCCGCCGCGTCGGTCCTTATTGGCGCGTCCAGCGGGCTTCCGCTTTATCTGCTCCTGCGCGAACGGCGGCGCCGAACCCTCGCGCGCTGACGCACTCGGCCGGGAGCGCCCCTCACGATCCCGGCGCCTCGTCGCCGTCGAGAAACGGGATCACCGCGGCGAGAAAGGCATCGGTCGCATCGCGGTGGAGATTGTGCCCCGCGTGTGGGACGTACACGGCGCGCGCGCCCGGCATGATTTGCAGCAGCCGCTCGGCATCCTCTGGCAGCACCATGCCGCCGAGTCCGGCATTCCCGTACACCAGGAGAGCCGGACTCTGCACACCGGCCACTATGTGCGAGCGGTCGGTCGTCCCGCTGGCGAGTGCGGCTTCGGCCTCGGCGCGCAGCTCGGCGAAGACGCCCGGCGCGGTCGAGGTAATCGTTTCGGCGCGGCGCCGGCAGTCGTCTTCGCTCCAGGCGGGATACTCTTGCCGATACCAGGCCGCGGCCTGGGCAGGGGTCAGCGCCGCGAGTTGTTGCCAGCCATCGAAGGCATCAAGGATGGTGGCCCGGGTACGCAGCGACGGATCCTCCAGCACGAGCGCCGCCGCCCGCGACGGATGCCGGCTGGCCCAGACGAGCGTCACCAACGCGCCCAGCGAGTGACCCACGATGCGGGGCGACTCCAGCCCGAGCGCATTCGACGATAACGTCCAGATCGGCCGCGTAGTGGTCCACCAGATACCCGCGCTCCGGTTTGCCGGAGGCGCCGTGCCCACGCATATCGACTTGAATCAGGTGGAACCGCTCCGCCAGCGGATCGATCACCGGCCACCACGACTCGCCGCGGCTGCCGATGCCGTGTAGCAGCACCACCGGCGGCCGCCCCGGGTTGGGGAACTCCACGATGGCGAGTGGAGCATCGCCGCGTGTCGATGATCCGCTCGTGGCCGGTGTTCCGTGACATGGGTGCTCCTTGAGTCGAAAGTCGGAAGTCGGAAGTCGAAAGAACGACGAAATGCGGCGAGGCAACAGCGACGAGGATAGCCGATTGCCATGTGACGCCCGACTGACCGCTAACGACCGACGACGTTCGACGTTCGACTCCGCACTCTTTTCACGCGGTAGACTCTCGGGTTGGAGCGGGCGTGCCGGGGAAGGGGCGGCATGCGATTGGCGAGGGGCGGTTTGCCGTGTCTCGTTCGTGAATGCGGAGGGGCCATTGAACCTGGAGAGGGTCCGGCGCGCGAGCACGATGGCGGTCGTCGCCTCGTTTGCCCTGGTCGTGCTCGCGGCGTGCGGCGAGCCGGCGGGTCAGGAAGCGGAGCTCGAAGACGTCACTCGCATGCCGACGATGAGCGATGCGGCGGCGCAGGCGACGCGAGAGGCCCCTCCCCCGGGCGCGACCCCCGAGGATGGGGCGGCAACGCCGGTCACGGACGAAGCAACCCCGGCTGATGGGGGCGAAACCGCCGAGGCGATGACGGTTGAGGTCGTCTCGTACGACATCTACTTCGAGCCGGCCGAACTCACCATCCCGGCCGACACGGACGTAACCTTTGACCTGCCCAACAACGGCGCAGCACCGCACAACTTCAGCATCGACGAGCTGGGGATCGACGTCGACATCGCCCCGGGGCCAGACCGCGCAAACGGTGATCAACGCGCCCGCCGGCGAGTACGAGTACTACTGCAACGTACCCGGGCACAAAGAAGCCGGCATGGTCGGCACGCTGATCGTGTCGGAGGAGGCGGGCGCCGCTCCGGCTGAAGCAGGGGCCACGGCGGCCACGCCAGCAGCGGAAGTAGCCGCATCCCCGGCCACGCCCGCGGAGACAACGGCAACCCCGGCAGCAGCGGTCCAGGCGACCCCGGAAGCCGCGGCCGAGGCCGCAGGAGCGGCTGCCGAGCCGGTCGAGGTGGTGTCCTACGATATCTACTTCGAGCCCGATGAAGTGACGATCCCAGCCGATACCGATGTGACGTTCGTGCTCCCCAATGAGGGCGTAACCCCGCACAACTTCTCCATCGACGCGCTCGGCGTCGATGTCGACCAGGCTCCCGGCGAATCCCAGGAGATCGTGATCAATGCCCCCGCCGGGGAATACGAGTTCTACTGCAACGTCCCCGGCCACAAGGAAGCCGGCATGGTGGGCACGCTGATTGTCACCGAGGATGCCGGCGTGGGCGCCGCGCCCGCGCCCGCCGCGGGCGGGACGCCGGCGCCACAAGCTGCCGCAGCGACGGCGGAGCCCGCTCCGGCCGAGGCGGGACCGGTCGAGGTCGTGGCCAACGACATCTTCTTCGCACCGGAGGAGCTGACCATCCCGGCCGACACGGATGTGGTGTTCACGCTGGCCAACGATGGGGTTCCACCACACAACTTCTCGATCGACGAACTGGGCATCGACATTGATATCTTGCCTGGGGCGACCGAAGAGGTGGTCATCAACGCCCCGGCCGGCGAGTACGAGTACTACTGCAACGTCCCTGGCCATAAAGATGCCGGGATGGTCGGGACGCTGATCGTGTCGGGCGAGGCAGCCGCTGCGCCCGCCAACGCGGAGGAAGCCGCGGCATCCCCGGCGGCAACTCCGATGACCCAGGCGGCGCCGGCCGAGGCTGCTCAGGCCGCGGCGGACTCGGCCGCGGGCGCCGAGCCAGTCGAGGTGGTGTCCCACGACATCTATTTCGAGCCGGAGGCGATCACCATTCCAGCCGATACCGACGTCACCTTCGTGCTCCCCAATGAGGGCGTAACCCCGCACAACTTCGCCATCGACGCGCTGGGGATCGACGTCGACCAGGCTCCGGGAGAGACCCAGGAGGTGGTCATCAATGCGCCGGCAGGGACGTATGAGTATTACTGCAACGTGCCCGGGCACAAGCCCGCGGGGATGGTGGGGGCGCTGACGGTGGAGTAACGCCGCGCTGCCTTCCGCCTTCGGGCAAGCCAGAGGACGCCCCGTGGCACGGTTCCCGCAGACCGGTGCTGCGGGGCGTTTTTCGTCCCCGCCACGGTATTTGGGACAATGGGCAGAGAACCGTTCGCGCACAGGAGGCCGCCATGACCACGACCCACGCCACCCACCCCTTCGCTTCGATCGGCGAACTGCTCGATGCCCTGCAAGGGATCGCCCGCATCAGGGAGGATCACGATCGGCCCGGGATCGAGATCGTCGATGTGGCCGGGTTCCGCAACGGGCTGATCGACCGCTTGATCGCCACCGCCGTGTTCGCCGAGGGGCCGGAGCGGGAGGCGGCGCGCTGGGTCATTCGCGTCGCCGCGCAAGAGCTGGGCGCCTGGCCGGCCTCGATCCACGATCTGTACATGGCGGCAGGACGCGGCGAGTATGCCAATCGCACGGCCCCAGCCATCAACGTGCGTGGTCTGACGTACGACACCATGCGCGCCATCTACCGCGCGGCGCGCGCCAACGACAGCAAGATCATGCTTTTCGAGCTGGCCCGCTCGGAGATGTCCTATACCCAACAACGCCCCGGCGAGTACGCCAGCAACGCGCTGGCGGCGGCGATCAAGGAAGGGCATCAGGGACCGGTCTTCATCCAGGGTGACCACTACCAGATCAGCGCCAAGAACTACGCCGCCGACCCGGAGAAAGAACTGAACGCGCTGCGCGACCTGATGCGGGAGGCGATCGCCGCCGGCTATTTCAACATCGACGTCGATGCCTCGACGATTGTGGATATCTCACTGCCGACACTGGCCGAGCAGCAGGCGCTGAACGCGCACCTGACGGCGATGTTCACCGAGCTCATCCGCGACAACGAACCGGAGGGGGTGACGGTCTCCGTCGGCGGCGAGATCGGGGAGGTCGGGCAGCGCAACTCCACGGTGCAGGAGCTGCACGCGTTCATGACCGCCTATCTGACCGAGATGCAAGACCGGGAGCGGCTGACCGGGCGTCATCTGGCGGGTATTTCCAAGATCAGCGTCCAGACCGGCACCTCGCACGGGGGTGTGGTCCTGCCGGACGGCACGATCGCCGACGTCGCGGTCGACTTCGAAACGCTCAAGGAGCTATCCGACGCGGCGCGCATCGACTATGGCTTGGGTGGCGCGGTACAGCACGGGGCCTCGACCTTGCCCGAGGTGGCGTTTGGCCGCTTCGCCGAGGCCAACGCGATCGAGGTGCATCTGGCGACGGCGTTCCAGAACCAGATCTTCGAGCACGCCGCCTTCCCGGCCGACCTTAAGGATGAGATCTACGCGTATCTTTCCGCCAACCACGCCGACGAGCGAAAAGAGGGCCAGACCGACGCGCAGTTCTTCTACGGGGCGCGCAAGCGTGCCTTCGGTCCATTCAAGCGCCAGTTGTGGGATCTGCCGGCCGAAACGCGCGACCGCATCGCCGACGATCTGGAAGCCTCGTTCAGCCTGCTCATGCAGCGGCTGGGTGTGGCCGGCAGCGGCGAGATCGTCGACCGCTTCGTGCCCCGGGTGGATGTGCCGGCGCCGGTGCCGGACGCGCTGGCGGCAACCCTGGCCGGGGACGTGGTCACCGTGGGAGGCGGCGCGGAGGCGACGTTGGAAGAGGTGGAGGGGGAATAACCCCCGGCAACATCACCGCGGAGGAGCCGTATTCATGGCCATCCAGCTTTCTCCCGAAACCGAAGCGCGCGTCAGGGAATTTGTCGATCGGGGCGGCTACGACGACCCGGACGCCGTGCTCGACGAGGCACTGCGCGTCCTCGAGGAACGCGATAAGCTTGCGCGCCTCAGGGAACTGATTGCGGTCGCTGAAGAGCAAGCTGCGCGCGGCCAGGTCATCACATGGACACCGGATTTCCTCGATCGACTGAAGCGGGAAGCGGCCGAGGACGATCGTCTCGGGAAACCGTACAAGGATGAGGTCATCTCGTAGGCTTGATCTCACCGATGCGGCTGAAAGTGACCTCCGCACGTTGCTCCGCTATACCAACGCCAATTGGGGCGCGGTGCAGCGTGATGCGTACGCGGAGCGCCTAATGCGGGCGCTCCGCGATCTTCTTGTGCATTCCCATCGTGGCCTGGTGAGGGACGATATTGCACCTGGGCTTCGAAACCTCCGCGTGGGTCAACACGTTGCGTACTATCGCGTGTTCGAACAGTTCGTTCGCGTTGAGCGCATTCTGCATGTGAAGACGGACCCGTCTCGTCATCTCCGAGATCACCGGTGATGGCCGCGCGGCGGCAGCGATCGATAGTCCTCAATTGCGCGACTCGCTGGTAGCATCCCGGTGGAGGTGTTGCATCCATTAAGGCACGCATTCGTCCGATCGATGCTGAGTTTTGGATTGCTCCAGCGCGCAACGACGCTCTGGCTCAGACCTGTTTCCTGAACGGACACCCGGTGTAGCATGCCCGCGGAGGTATCACGTTCATGGTCATTCAACTCTCACCTGAAGCCGAAGCCCGCATTCTGGAGCTAATCGATCGCGGCGGATACGATGGACCTGAGGCGGTAGTCGACGAGGCATTGCGAGTCCTAGAGGAGCGGGACCAATATGCGAAGCTGAAAGCCGCGATCGCCGTTGGCGTGGAGCAACTCGAGCGTGGCCAGGTTGTTCCATGGACTCCGGATTTTCTCAATCGGCTGAAGCAAAAATCCGAGGAGCACCTCCGCCTTGGAAGACCCTACAAGGATGAGGTCATCCCGTAGGCTCGTTTTTGCCGCCGAGGCGGAGAGCGACATGGAATCGTTGCTCGCCCATTCACTGGAATTTTGGGGCGCAGAGCAGCGGGATGCCTACGCTGAGCATTTGCTAACCGCGATGCATGAACTGCGAACGTATCCTCATCTGGGACGCGAACGAAACGAACTGCAGCCTGGATTGCGACGGTATCTTGCGGGTCAGCACGCGATCTATTACTTCGCGGACGCGGGCGCGGTCAGAATCGCCCGTGTTCTACATTTGAAGATGGACCCGGCCAGATACCTCAGTTCTCAATGAGGAGGGTTCAGCCGATATGGCCTGGAATCGCGGAGCACATTGCTTGAACGTCCAACTTCTTGTCGCGCTACCTCGACTCTCCCGGTTGGCGTTCGTCCTTTCGCTGATTTTCATGATTCCGATCCAGGTCTCCGCGCAGCCGGTGGACCGCCCTTGCGTTGAGGCAACCTCACCCGCTGACGATTTTCAATCCGCAGGCGTCGGGCTGACGCTGCAGGAGATGGAGGCCCTCTACGGCGAGCCGGAGATCGGGCAGGGGTCGCTCATCTTTGACTACCAGGGCGTCGATCTGCACAAGGTCGGGTGCGATCTGATCCTGGCCTTCCCGCTCGACGGTAGCGGCGAGGATGTCGATGAGGCGGCGCTGGCGGAATCGCTGTTGCCGGCCGATGCGGTGCTGGTGGGGACCGTGGCCCTGGGGACGACCATCGCCGAGTTCGAGGGCAATACCCTGTGGCGCAGCGCCGCGCTGGCCGAGCGGTTCGCGTCCATGGGCGAGCCGCGTGGCGGTGAAATCCTCGTCGTCTACACCTACGAGCAGATGGGATCGGTGCTCCAGCGCGTGGAGCTGCGCACCGTGGCGCTTGCGGAGTGAGCGGGCTGCGCCGGGCGGCGCGATTGACCATCATCGACTAACCGGGAGGAATCCACGTGGCAGCCGTTCGCATTGTCCTTGGCGCCCTCGCGCTTGCCTTGATGTTTTCGGGTTTCTCTCCGGTGACCGGGGCTCCCGCGTCTGCCCAGAGCGGATCGGCTTGCGCCGTCGAAACGCTCCCCGACGACGATCTCGCCTCGGCAGCGGTGGGATTGACGCGACAGGAGCTGGATGCGCTGTACGGCCCCGGCATCGCGGCACAGACCGGGTGGATTTACCAGTTCGCGCGGGTTCGACCTGACGATCTCGAACTGCGATCTGATCCTCGACATCGATCCGAATGGCGAGTTCGCCGACTTCGCATCGGCGCGCGAGCTGGTGCGCACGCTGCTGCCGGAAGACGCGGTCCATGCCGGAACCTGGGGGTTCGGCACGCTGCAGAGCGCGCCGCAGGACGCGGACGAGTGGGTCAGCGGGCAGTTGGCGGCACGCTACCGGCTGCTGGGCGAGCCGCGCACCGGATCGGTGCTGGTGCTCTACACCTACGATGGGGATGCGTACGACCCCGGCTCCGTCATTCGGGTCGAAATTCACCCGGCGGTGATCCCAGGGTAGGGAACTGTGTCATCCCCCCATCCAACGCGCGTGGCCAGGAGCACCGGCCAGTGACGTTGCAGCCGCGTTTGGCGATCTGCCCCAGGTCGTGGCCGTGGCGATGGCGGGATCACGGGTCGCCGGCGTCAGCGACGACCGATTCCGACATCGACCTCTACGTGTACGCCGACGGAGCCTTGCCGCTGGCGCATCGGGGCGCCATTGCGGCGCGATTCGCGACCCGCGCGGAGGTCGGCAACGCGTTCTGGGAGCCAGGCGACGAATGGATCGACGCCGGGACCGGCGTCCACGTCGACGTCATGCACCGCACCCCGGACTGGATCGAGGAGCACCTCGAGCGCGTCCTCGTTCGGCACGAGGCATCGGTGGGGTACTCGACCTGCTTCTGGCACAACGTGCTGCAACTCCACGCCATTGTTCGACCGGACGGGCTGGTATCGGCGCTTGCAAACCACGGCGGACCGGCCCTATCCGGAAGCCGCTCAAGCGCGCCATCGTGGCGAGGAACCACCCGATCTTGCGCGAAACGCTGTCGTCATATCGTCATCAGATCGAGCGGGCGGTGCAGCGCGGCGATAGCGTCAGCGTGCAGCACCGGGTGAGCGGCATTGCTCGCCAGCTACTTCGATATCCTGTTCGCGGTCAACGGGTTGCCCCATCCGGGTGAAAAGCGGCAGCTTCTGTTCGCGATGACGCGTTGCGAGCGCCGACCACCCGAGATGGAACGACATCTCAACGCGCTTCTTCAGATCGCGCCGCGGCCCGCGACGTCGGCGGTCCTGGCAGCGGTCAACGCGCTGCTGGACGACCTGGGCTCCTGGCTGATGGATCAGGGCTTGCTACGGGCAACGTCGTAGGGGCCGTTCCGGCAACGCGAGATGTGGCGAATCGGTGTCGCATAAGGAGAGGGCTCATGGCAAACGACGCGTTGGCAACGTACCTGAACGACCATCTGGCAGGCGCCGTCATCGCGCTGGAACTGCTGGACCAACTCCAGTCGGAGCGAGGCGAAACGCCCGATGCGCCGATCCTGTCCACGTTGCGGGGCGAGATCGAGTCGGATCGCGACACCCTCGCGCAGCTCATGGACCGGCTGCAGATCGAGGTCAGCAAGCCGCGCCAGGCGACGGCCTGGCTCACCGAAAAACTGGGCGAGCTCAAGCTGCGCATCGACGACCCGCATCAGGGCGCGCTGCGACGGCTGGAAGCGCTGGAGACCATCTCCCTCGGCATCGAAGGGAAGCGGGCGCTCGCGCACACGCTGGCCGCCGCGGCCGGGGTGGCCCCCGAGCTGGCCGGTTTCGATGCCGCCAGCATGGCCCGCCGCGCCGAGGAGCAGCGAGATGTCGTCGAGCCGCTGCGGCTGCAAGCGGCCAGGGAGGCGTTCGGCGAGTAAAACGATCGCCGGCAGGGAGGAATGGGCTATCGGCTCGCCGGGGGAAGATCGTATCGTGCGGCCGCTGCGTCGGAGAACGGCGGAGGTCCGAATGTGGCATGCCATGGGCGGCGACCATATCGTGCATGCCTTCGGATAGTTCCGGACCCTAGGCCAGTCCAGCAGGCGAGTCCGTCACGTTCCCGTGTCGAGCAGGGGATGGGAATTGGGTGCGGGCGCGGCGCGGACCCGGCGCCAGGCATGGACGACGATCGCCCCCGCGCCGAACAGGCCAGCCAGCAAGACGACGAACCCACCGACCCACGGAACCAAACCAATGAGCTGAAGGACGAGAACGCCGATGACAGATGTCAGGTACGGATGCTCCAGATCGGTCCTTGCACTACGCAACTCGTCGATGAAAAAGCCGAGCCGAGTTCCGGTCACCACGTACCCGAGGACCCACATGATCGGCAGGAGGACGAGCAGGATCGCCAGACCCAGCGGCAGGCCGATGACGGTGAACATCACCACCACGGCGATGATCGGGGCCGCGATCCAGAAGACCAGCGCCCCACCGACTGCCAACTCCGGGCGCGCGGCCAGCAACCCGGCCAGCCCCGAGAGCTGGCGCCCTCCCACCGCCGCCCACACGAGCGAAACGACGACGAACAGAATCGTCATCCCAATCCAGGCGATGAAGGAGACGGCCTCCGCCACCCGGCTCAACTCCCCTGCTACCTCGGCCCCCTGGCGCTCTACGACTTCGCCGGCCACCTCCGCGCCATCAGCCTGAACGAACTGGCTGTTGACCAGGGTCAGGTCGCCCGCGATGCGGGCGGTCGGTTCGAGGCGGATTTCGCCGTTGTAGACGAACACTTCGCTGCCAATGTCGCCGGAGATGGTCGCGGTTTCGTTCACGACCACGAGGGTGTCGCGGACCGAGCCTGAGATGTTGGTTGGGCTGTTGACCGCCACGAGGACGTCGACACCATCACCTGCCGGAAGGTCGACGGTGCCATTGACGCGGACGAGGACGTCTTCGGCGGTCTCCTGCGCCAGTGCCGGAGACGGAGCGAACAACGCCGCCATGGCGATAGCGACGAGTATCAGGATGAGGACTCGGCGAGGAGCAGTCGATCTCATTCGGGCTCCTTTCTCGAACGTCGTTGCGCAGGCGCCAGGATCGAGGTCGGGCGTGGACGCACCATGGCAGCTTCCGATTCCCTGAATCGTGCTGGCTCAAGCCATCATCGCCGCCACGAGCAGGTCGCGGCCGATGGGGAGGGCGACCTGCCCACCGCCCCCACCCGCCTCGACGACCACCGCCACCGCGTATCGTGGCGACTCTCCCGGTGCCGCCGATGAACCCGATGAACCAGGCGTGCGGGTCGCCGCTGCCGGTTTCGGCGGTGCCGGTCTTGCCGCCGACCGTGTATCCCGGCGCAAATGCCGTGCCCAGCGCGCCGTTCTCCACCGCGTAGACCATCATCGCGGCCGTCTGGTTCGCCGCGCGCGGATCGGCGCCGCGGCGCCAGCGAGTGGGGCGGGTCTGGCGCACGGTTTCGCCGTCCGGCGCGGAGAGACTGGCGACGAGGTGGGGGCGCATGATCTCGCCGTCGTTGGCGATGCCGGCGGCGACGAGGGCCATCTGGAGAGGGGTGGCGAGCAACTCGCCCTGCCCGAAGGCGGTCTCGGCCAGCGCTACAGGGTCGTCGAGGAAGTCGGGCGTCACGTTGACCCGGCTGGGCTCGACCGGAAGGTCGAAAGGGATCTCGCCCTCCCATCCCCAGCCGCGGGCGGCTTCCGTCAGCGCCTCGCCGCCGAGCTGGAGTCCGACCTGGGCGAAGACGACGTTGAGTGACCAGGCGAACGCATCGGTCAGACTCCAGAGTGTCTGTTCCTCGTTCGGGCGGTTCTGCTCGACCAGGGTGTGCCCGGAAATGGTCAATTGCCCGGCGTCCTCGTAGATCGTGTCCGGTTCGGCCGCTCCTCTCGCCATCGCGGCCGCCGCGGTGATCGCCTTGAAGGTCGAGCCGGGCGGGTAGAGCCCTGAGGTGGCGCGCTGGACCAGAGGGGCGCGCGGGTCGGTGGTCAGCGCGGCCCATGTGGATTGGGCTGGCTCGCGCTCTTCCGGGGTCATGGCCACCAGCGCGTTGGGGTCGAACGACGGGCTGGAGGCCAAGGCGAGGGTCGCGCCGGTTGCGACATCGAGCAGGACGACCGCGCCGGTTCGGTCGCCGAGCGCGGCGTGGGCTTGCTGTTGCAGGTCGGTGTCGAGTGTCAAATGCAGATCGAATCCGCGTGGCGGCCGGCCGCGCAGGGCATCGAGGGTGCCGAGGAAGGGGTTGCCCCCGGCGCGGCCGGCGAGCTCGTCCTCCCAGGACGCTTCGAGGCCAGTGGCGCCGTAGAGCAGCGGGGAGAAATAGCCGGTGACCTCGGCGGTGGCCGGCTCGGGGTAGACGCGGTGGGCGAGGCTGTCGGTGAAGACGGTTTGCGCCAGCACCACCCCGTCGCGGTCGTAGATGGCGCCGCGCGGGGTGGTGAGCGCCTGGTTGGCCAGCAGGGGATTGGAGACGATGTCGCCGGTAGCGGGGTCGACCCCGACGCGATGGGCGATGCTGTCGCTCATGACGACCTGGACGCGCAGGAGCTGCACGGCGAAGAGCGCCATGATGCTGAGGAAGACCATGGTCATGCGCAGCGCGGAGCGGCCCAGGGGCGGCACCGTGGCCGGCAGATCGGGCCAGACGGCGACCAGGAGCGGGATCCAGCTCAGCCAGAGAAGACCGATCCACTGGGCGTCGGTGATACGGTCCTGCGCCGCCAGCCCAGCGCCGGAGATAAGGAGGAAGAGCGCGCCGGCGATGCGACGCCGGGTGATGGGGTGATGGGGTGATGGGTTCATGGGAAGGTGATGCACCTCCCAACCGTATCACTCCCGCGTTCCCAATTCGAGCGCACGATGCGGCACGCCGCGAATGGGATCGGCCCCATAGGCTTGACACGGACGATCGATCCCGCGGGGGTTCCGGGTCATGGTGACAGCAACAAGCGCCGTCAAGCGTGTGATGGGGCCGGTAGAGTGGGGATTGCTCCTGCTCCTGGCCCTGCTCTGGGGCGGGTCGTTCTTCTTCTCCAAGATCGCCGTTGGCGAGCTGCCGCCGCTGAGCGTTGTGCTGGTTCGCGTGGCACTGGCGGCCCTGGCGCTGAACGCTATCCTGTTGCTTGGCGGGCGGCGCTTGCCGGCGAATGCGCGGGTGTGGGGCGCGCTGTTCGTCATGGGGCTGCTCAACAACGTCGTGCCATTCAGCCTCATCTTCTGGGGCCAGACCCAGATTGCCTCCGGGCTGGCCTCGATTCTGAACGCGACCACACCACTCTTCACGGTCCTGGTCGCGCACGTGGCAACCACCGACGAAAAGCTGACGTTGCCGCGCCTGCTGGGCGTGCTGACCGGTGTCGTCGGGGTCGCGGTGATGATTGGGCAGGGGGCGTTCGCGGGCGGCGGTGGCGACACACTGGCCAAGGTCGCGGTGCTGGGGGCCGCGCTCTCCTATGCCTTTGCCGCGATCTGGGGCAGGCGGTTTCGCGGATGGCCGCCGACGACGATAGCGGCGGGACAACTGACCGCGTCCGCGTTGGTGATTGCGCCGGTTGCCATGCTGCTCGATCGGCCCTGGACTTTAGCCATGCCAAGTGCACGGGTGATCTGGGCACTCATTGCGCTGGCGCTGGTGAGCACGGCGGCGGGGTACATCGTCTACTTCGAGATCCTTTCGCGCGCGGGCGCGACCAACGTCTTGCTGGTTACGCTGCTCATCCCGCCCAGCGCATTGTTCCTGGGCGCGCTCTTCCTCGGGGAGGGCATCGAGCCCCGCGATCTGCTGGGGTTGGCGTTCATCGCCGCCGGGTTGGCCGCGATCGACGGGCGCATAGCGCAGAGGCTCACGAACCAGCGCCGACCTCGACCAGCGTCGGCTAGCTGACCGGTACAGTCTTCGCCGGATCGTCCGATGGCAACATGGGCACCCCGGAGAGCGGGCCGATGCGAGTCTGCCAGAGGTGGGCCACCACGGCGGCGGCCTCGCGGATGACGTAGGCCAGCTCGCCGCCGCCGCCGGTGCGGATGGGGCTCTCCTCCGCCGGAGAGCCCCAGGCCTGCAAGCCGACGTCGCGCGCCATCATGCGGGCACGGAAGAGGTGGAATCCGTCGCTGACGAGGATCACCTCGTCCACACCCAGCGGCTGCACCAGCGCCGCCACGCCCTGCATGCTCTCCCAGGTATCGCTGGCCGCGTTCTCGGTCACGATCGCCTCGGGGGGTATTCCGGCCTCGGTGAGGTAGTTCCAGGCCGCCTCGGCCTCGGTGAAGCCGTCGCCCGGCATCTTGCCGCCGGTGACCACGATGAGCGGGGCGTATCCCTCGTTCCAGAGGGTGAGTGCGCGGTCGAGCCGGGCGCGGAAGACGGGACCGGGCCAGCCGTTGTACTGCGCGGTACCGAGCACCACGATGGCTTCGGCCGGGCGCGCCCCGTCCGTGCGCGCCTGACGGTAGATAGCCCCGATGAGGAAGAGGCCGGCGATGGCGAGCGCGGCCAGGCTGAACCAGAGCGCCGTGACGAACCAGCGCCACGTCTCCCCCCACAGGGAGCGACGACGGCGGATGGGGCGGGCGGGTGAAGGAGCCGGGGCCGGCAGGGTGCCCGGGGCGACGGTCGTGCCGTCGCGGGAAGCGATCATGGGTCGATGATGGCACCCCACGCGGCGGGGTTCAAGGCTCCGGGCTATGAGCTATGGGCTATTGGCTATTGGCTCCGACCTTGCCGGATCACTGGCTGGCCATATCCACGCAGGGCTGATACCCAATAGCCGAAAGCGCAAAGCCAATAGCCCATAGCTCATAGCTCATAGCTCATAGCTGATCGCTCACCGTATGATGCGGCTATGGTCGATGAGACGCGGTCGTTTTATGACGCGCTGGCTGATCAGTACCATCTGATCTTTGCCGATTGGCAGGGGTCGATGCGTCGTCAGGCCGCGGCGCTCGATCGGATCATCGCAGCAGAACTTGGAACGGGGCCGCACGCCATTCTCGATTGCGCGTGCGGGATCGGGACGCAGGCGATCGGGCTGGCGCTGCTCGGGCATCGGGTGCATGCGACCGATCTCAGCCCAAACGCGGTGGGGCGCGCCGAGCGTGAAGCGGCCGCTCGGAACGCCTCCCTCACGTTCGGGGTGGCCGATTTGCGTACGCTCGCCGCCGACGTGGCTGGCGAGTTCGACGTCGTGCTCGCCTGCGATAACGCGCTGCCGCACCTGCTCACCGACGACGACCTGCGGCTGGCCGTGGAGAACATGGCGGCCAAGCTCCGCCCGGGTGGGCTCTTCCTGGCCAGCTTGCGCGACTACGACCGGCTCGTGCAGGAGCGGCCGCGGGGTGAAGGTCCGCGCGTTTTCGACGACATCAGCGGTCGCCGCATCTCGTTTCAAATCTGGGACTGGGCCGAGGACGGCTCGCGCTATCGCCTGCATCAATTCCTCGTGAGGCAGGACGGCGCGGGGTGGCAGACGGAGCACTTCAGCACCGAGTACCGGGCGCTCCTGGCGGCAGAACTGGTGGGAGTGCTGCGACAGGCAGGTTTTGCCCTGGCTGGGATCCGCTGGCACGAACCGGAAGAGAGCGGGTTCTTTCAGCCGATCGTGACGGCGCGGCGGGATCGGGAGGTGGGAGTCGGAAGGCGGGAGTAACGCCGCGATGGCCGCCGGTACAATGACCGCACAATCGTCTTGCGAATGAAGGGGGAGATCGTCCCATGGCCACTGAAGTTCGTGACCGCGCCAGTGAAGTCACCGGCGAAGCCGCCCACGATCAGACTATCGCGCGCTACCGGGACTACGTGACGACCTCGTTCGTCGCGGCCATCGAGCCGGTGGCGGTGGGCAAGGCGGAGGGGGCGACGGTCTGGGACCAGGACGGGACCGAATACGTCGACTGCTTCGCCGGGATCGCCGTGGTGAATGCCGGTCATCGGCACCCGAAGGTGATCGCCGCGGCCAAGGCGCAGATGGACGAGGTGGTCCACGCCGCGACGTACATCTATCACGTGCCGGTCGTCGGGCGGCTGGGCGAGCGGTTGGCCGAGATCGCGCCGGGGCGTTTGCAGAAGACGTTTTTCGGCAACTCCGGGGCGGAGGGGATCGAGACGGCGATGCGCCTGGCCAAGGCGTACACCGGGCGGCACGAGTTCATCACCCTCACCCACTCGTTCCACGGGCGGACGGTGGGCACGCTGTCCATCACCGGAAACAAGGCGCGCAAGACGCGGGGTGGACCGTACCTCCCAGGCATCGCCTTCGCTCCTGCGCCTTATGTTTATCGAAATCCCTTCGGCGCGGACGATCCGGAGGAGGTTGCCGAGCGCTGCGCGGCGATGGTCGAATGGGCGATCGACTACCAATCGAGCGGCGACGTGGCGGCCTTCATCGCCGAGCCGGTGATGGGCGAAGGCGGCATCCTGGTTCCCCCGGCCAGCTATTTCCGGCGGGTGAAAGAGATTCTCGACCGGCACGGCATCCTGTTCATCGCCGACGAAGTGCAATCGGGATTCGGGCGGACGGGGAAAGACGTTTGCCGTCGAGCATTTCGGGGTCGAGCCGGACATCATGGTGCTGGCCAAGGGAATCGCCGACGGCTTTCCGCTGAGCGCCACGATCGCCCCGCCGGAGATCGCCGACAGTCTCAAACCGGGCGAGCATCTTTCCACCTTCGGCGGGAACCCGGTTTCGTGCGCGGCCGGGCTGGCCAACATCGAGGTGATGCAGGAAGAGCGTCTGCCGGAGGCAGCGGCGCGCAAGGGCGAGCACGCCATGGCGCGGCTGCGTGAGATGGCCGAGCGCCACGCGCTGATTGGCGAAGTGCGGGGGCTGGGGCTGATGATCGGCGTCGAACTGGTGAAGGACAGGGAGACGAAGGAGCCGGCGGCCAAGGAGGCCGCGGCGGTGCGCCGCTTCGCGCGGGAGGCAGGGGTGCTGATCGGCGTCGGTGGCCAGGGCGGCAATGTGGTGCGCATCCAGCCGCCGCTGGTCATCGAGGATGGGGCGCTGGACCGGGCGCTGGATGTGGTGGACGAGGCGCTGGGAGCCGCACCCCGGTGAGATACTCGGTTGGAGAGGAGTGGCGGTGCGAGTGCTGGCACGGAGTTGGCATGCACCGCCGCAATCGAGGTATCTGCAATCGATCACCATGGCCTTTTGCCCTCATCAGCCACGGAGGTTCCCATGAGCGATGAAGACAGCCGAACCGGTCAAGTTTCTTCCACCCCAGAAGGCGGTCCGATCGACGAGGGCACGCCAGTCTCGGAGGCGGGCGCCGGGCGCGTGCGATCGACACCAGAAGCAGCCCCACAGGGGGATGACGGCGTGCTCGTCCCGCCGATCTGGCAGGAACACATGGACGGGCCAATCCCCGGGTTGGATGAAGCGCAGTCCACGCCACCGGCCGCGGCACGAGAGCCGGCGCCGCCGGGGGACGCTGCGCCGGCCCAAACGGCCGATTGGAAGGGTGTGCCAACGACGAGCTTCTCGTCGTCCTCGGCGCAAGCGGACGATGAGGAACTGCGCAAGTGGCCGCCGTACAGCGGCAAGCCGGTGAGCGCGGCGGGATGGGATGCGCTGCGCTACGCGGCGCCGGTCATCTCTCAGGCCGAGAAACTGGTCATCAAGGCGATCGGGCTGGCCGGGCGTGGGTTGTCGAAGCTGGCTCAATACCTGGAAGCGCGGCGGGTGGAGCGGCAGGACGAGGACCGGGCGAACCCCTCAGGCGAGCGATAATCGCCGTCCCCCGCGCTCCGTACGGAGTGTACGGAAACGTCGCGATGCTTACTTCTGGCTGGCGCGCGGCGATCGTGCCGGCCCGAAAGGCTGAGTGTGCGTTAACGTCAGATTGACGCCCCCTCCGCCGTGACCGTATCATGGCTGCGGGTGGGGTAAGCGCAGGCAACTCAACGTGTGCCCTTTGGGCCTTCGCGCCACAAAGACGAACGTCTTACCACGCTTATGGTCAATGCGCAGTCCCCGGCAACGGGGCTGGTGTTTCTTATGCCGCGCGCCCGATTCGCGTGCGCGCGTCACAACTCAATGTGTCAGGGATGCCGATGAATACCCAAACGTTCATCCTCGGCGTCCTCGAGGCCCTTCTCGTCGTCATTGCCACCTTTTTCGCGACCCGGTGGTATCTGGAAGGCCGCGCCAACTCCCGCGCCAAGCAGGTGCAGGCGGAAGCTGACCGGCTCCTGGAAGAAGTCGAAACCCGACGACGCGATGCCGCCCTCGAGGCGAAAGACGAGGCGATCCGCCTGCGCGCGGATCTCGACCGCGAAATCTCGCAACGGCGCAAGGAAATCGAGCGTATCGAGCGCCGCGTCGAGCAAAAAGAAGAGTCCATCGACCAGAAGACCGCCAACCTGGACAAGCGCGAAGGGGATCTGCGTCGTCTCGATCAGGAGACGCAGCGCTCGCGCGAGGCGTGGGAGTCTGAACGGACCCGCAAGCAAGCCGAGTTCGAGGCCGATCGGGCGCGGCAACAGGCCGATCTCGACGTCGCCCGCGATCGCCACCTGCAAGAGCTGGAGCGCGTCGCCGGGTTGACGGCGGACGAAGCCAAAGACGAATTGGTGCGCGAGGTCGAGGAAGAGGCGCGGGGACTGGCCGCGCGCCGGCTGCACGAACTGGATCTCGAACTGCGGGAAGAGGCCGACCGGCGCTCGCGCCGAGTGCTGGCCACCACCATCCAGCGCATCGCCTCCGACTACGTTTCCGAGTCGACCGTCTCCGTGATCCCCCTCCCCTCCGACGACATGAAGGGCCGTATTATCGGCCGCGAGGGGCGCAATATCCGCGCCCTGGAAGCGGCCACCGGAGTCGATCTCATCGTCGACGACACGCCGGAGGCGGTGACGATTTCCGCCTTCGATCCAGTGCGGCGCGAGGTGGCCCGGCGGGCGCTGAACAAGCTGTTGCAGGACGGGCGCATTCACCCCACCCGCATCGAAGAAGTCGTCGCCAAGACCCGCACCGAGTTGGAGCAGGTGATGCGCGAGGAAGGGGAGAAGATTGCTTACGAGGCGAACGTCCCCGGACTGCACCCCGATCTGATCAAGCTGCTTGGGCGGTTGAAATTCCGCACCTCCTACGGGCAGAACGTGCTCGGGCACTCGCTGGAAACGTCTATGATCGCCGCCGCGCTGGCCGCCGAGCTGGGCGCGGATGTTAACGTGGCCAAGACGGCAGGGCTGCTGCACGACATCGGCAAGGCGGTCGACCACGAGGTGGAGGGACCGCACGCCCTGATCGGCGCCGATATCGCCAAGCGGCTGGGCCGCTCCTCCAAGATCGTGCACGCCATCGCCGCCCACCACGGGGAGGAGGAGCCGCAGACCGTCGAAGCCTTTATCGTCGCCACCGCGGACGCCATCTCTGGCGCTCGTCCCGGCGCGCGGCGGGAGATGGTCGAGACCTACATCAAGCGGCTGGAGGCGCTGGAGGGGGTGGCCAACTCCTTCGACGGCGTCGAGAAGAGCTTCGCCATCCAGGCCGGGCGCGAGGTGCGCGTCCTGGTCTCCCCGGATTCGATCGACGATCTGGCGGCATCGCGCTTGGCCCGTGACGTCTCGCGCAAGATCGAGGAGAGCCTCGAGTATCCGGGGCAGATCAAGGTCACGGTCATTCGGGAGACCCGGGCCGTCGACTACGCACGGTAGTGCGGCGTGCCGAATTCGTTTCATCCGAGCGTGAGAGGAATCTCGGCTCCAGGAAACATACGTGTCATGGAGCCGAAATTCCTCCTCGGAATGACACGGCCCCGGTGCCTCGCCATAGGCTCCAGGTGCGCACTAACGGATACCAGATTGTGTACCGATGGACACCGAACGGGCGCGGACTGTACTAGACTAGGCTTAAGCCCGTGAGCAACGCTCGGGTCACTGGCCGGCACCCTGCCGGCCTCGTCATGCGCGGACGCGCCGTGCCGGGCCGGGATGTGGGTCGGCGGCGCGCCTGATTCGGAAAGACCGGGTCCGCCGGGGGGAAGACCGCCAATCGACTAGACAATTTCGCTACTCAGTTTTCCTTGGTTCGGGTGGCGCGCCGAACGCATCGGCGGCCCAAAGCTTCTAACGTTCAGGGGGTTCGGCAACGTGGATCGCTTCTTCTCCAAACTCGACTTGCGTGACATCAAGATCGATCCGTTCAAGGCGAGTTACCCACCGGACGCCGAAGAGGTCGTCGAGGCGGGCACGGAGCATGGCGTGGAGACGGAGGCCGCCGAGCGCCCTTTTGGCGGCGCGCGGCAACCGCACACACCGGCTTGGGCTGCTACCACGAGTAACACCAGCGTGGCCCCGGCCAACGGTTACGAGGAAGATGACGAGGACGATGATGCTGCGCCTTACGCCAACGGCGGGGTGGGTGACGGCGTCCTGGCCGCGGCGGACGTGGCCGCGGTGGTGGAGCAGCGCAACGGCGATGTGCTGAAAGTTTCGGCACGGTCGCGGCCGAGTGCCGTCGCCGGCGCCATTGCCGGCGTGGTGCGCGAGAATGGCCGCGCCGAGGTACAGGCCATCGGCGCAGGCGCCACGAATCAGGCGGTCAAGGCCGTCGCCATCGCCCGCGACTACCTACGCGAAACCGGCATCGAGGCGGTTTGCCTGCCGGCGTTCATCGACGTGACCATCGAAAACGAGGACCGCACCGCCATCCGGCTTGTCGTCGAGCCGCGGTAGCACGAAGTCGAACAGTCGTGAGGTCGAGGAGTCGAGAAGAAAATCCGTACTCCTCGACCTCTCGCCCCCTCGACCCCTCGACTCACCATCGCGTCGATCTCCACACCCATAGCACCTGGTCCGACGGTCTCCTCTCACCAACCGCGTTGGTGGAGGAGGCCGTTTCGCGTGGGGTGCAGGTGCTGGCGCTCACCGACCATGACACGGTGGCCGGCATCCCCGAGGCGCGAACCGCCGGGGGGCGGCTCGGCGTCGAGGTCATCCCTGGGGTCGAGTTGAGCACCTCCCTGGGGTATGGGGGCGAAATCCATCTCCTGGGCTATTTCGTGGATATCGACGACCCCGGTCTGCTGGAGCGGCTGGCTGGCTACGCGCACGCGCGCGCCGAGCGGATGGATCGCATGATCGACCGGCTCCTGCGGGTCGGCGCCCCGGTTGACCCGGATCGGGTGCGGGAAATCGCCGGGCACGGCACGGTGGGCCGACCGCACCTGGGGCGGGCTCTGGTCGAAGCGGGGCATGCGGTGAACCTCTCCGATGCCTTCGATCGCTATATCGGCGGGGGCAAGCCGGCCTACGTGCCGCGCCCCCGCGTCGATCCGGCCGATGCTATCGCCCTGGTGCGCGCCGCGGGCGGCGTGCCGGTGCTGGCCCATCCTTTCAGCGTGGGCGGCGTGGAGAGTGTGCTCGATCGGCTTGTGCCGGCGGGATTGGCCGGAATGGAGGTCGATTACGGCGAGTACAGCCCCGAGGACCGCGAGACGCTGCGACGGATCGCGCATCGGCGGGGGCTGATCGCGACCGGCGGCAGCGATTATCACGGGCCGGACTTGCGGGCGGCGCGGGAGCTGGGGTCGGCGCCGGTGCCGATGGAAGCGGTGGAGTCGCTGCGGCGGTTGGCCGCGGCGGCGGAGCGGCGATAGGCTGGATGGGAGGAGTTCGCGTGGCGCTGCCGCTGCTGGCCCTCACCCCCCTATCCCCCTCTCCCATTGCGATGGGAGAGGGGGAATATGTGCGGGCGTGACGAGCCTGCTCTCACCGGAGAGGGTAGCCGCGGTGGTGGTTGCCGCCGGGCGCGGGGAGCGGCTTGGCGTTCCGGAGAAGGTGCTGTTGCCCCTGGCGGGCCAGCCGATGCTCGCCTGGTCGCTGCGGGCACTGGAGCAGGCGCAGACCGTCGGCTCGGTGGTGGTGGTCGCCGGGCCGCATACCCAGGAGGCAATTACCCAGCTCGTTCGTAACGAGGGTTTCGCCAAGGTGCATGCCGTCGTTGCGGGAGGCGAGCGGAGGCAGGATTCGGTCGCGGCGGGGTTGGCGGTGTTGCCGGACCGGATCGAGATCGTGGTGATCCACGACGGGGCGCGGCCATTGGCGGAGGCGGAGCTGTTCGACGCCTGCGTCCGCGCCGCCGCGGAGACGGGCGCCGCCATCGCGGCGACGCCCGTCGTCGACACGCTGAAACGTGTCACGGCGGGGGAGATCGCCGCCACCGTGGACCGCTCCGGTCTATGGGCGGCGCAGACGCCGCAGGCGTTTCGATTCGCCACCTTGCGGCGCGCAATGGAGACCTGTGCCGAGGCAACGGTCACCGACGAGGCGCTGGTGTGTGAGGCGGCTGGCGTGCCAGTCCGGGTCGTGCCCGCCTCGGCCGCCAATCTGAAGGTGACGCGAGCGGAGGACATCGCCGTGGCCGAAGCGCTGCTGCGTGCCCGCCAACCGACCGCACCGGAATCCAGGTTTCGTGTCATTCCGAGGAACGAGGAATCTCGTCAGGCGAACGCGTCTGGCCACGATCAGCCGAGATTCTTCGCTGGCGCTCAGAATGACACGGAGGTTTTGGGAGGCACTCCCGTGGTACGGACCGGCATCGGTTACGACGCGCATCGCTTTGCGCCGGGTCGCCGACTGGTGCTGGGTGGGGTCGAGATTCCGCACGATCAGGGTCTGGCCGGGCATTCCGACGCCGACGTGCTGCTGCACGCCATCGCCGACGCCATCCTGGGAGCGGCCGCGCTGGGCGATATCGGAGAGCACTTCCCTCCTTCTGACGAACGCTTCCGCGATGCCGACAGCCAGGATCTGCTGCGCGACGCCGTTCGTCTGATCCAGGCGGCGGGCTGGACACCGGCAAACGTCGATGCCACCGTGCTTGCCGAAGCGCCCCGCATCGCGCCGCACGTCGGCCCCATGCGGGAGCGAGTCGCCGCCTGTCTGGGGATTCAGCCCGATGCCGTCGCCGTGAAAGCGACGACGAACGAGGGGATGGGTGCCATCGGCCGCGGTGAGGGGATCGCGGCCCTGGCCATTGCGACGCTCGTGCCTGCCTCACCGCCACCGCGGAATTGACCGGTGCGCGTTCTGGTGCAACGCGTCACCCGAGCGCGGGTGACAGTGGCCGACAAGCCGATCGGCGAGATCGGCCCGGGGTTTCTCCTTCTCGTCGGGGTCACGCACGACGACACGACGGCGGAGGCGGATCTCCTGGCGCGCAAGGTCGCGCATCTGCGCGTGTTTGACGACGAGGCGGGGAACCTCAACCGCTCGGCGCTCGATCTCCTCGCGGCCGGCGAGGCGGTCGGGATGCTCGTGGTGTCGCAGTTCACTCTCTACGCCGACTGCCGCAAAGGGCGCCGCCCGAGTTTCGTCGCCGCCGCGCCTCCCGCCATGGCAGAGGCGTTGGTAGAGCATTTTGGGGATGCGCTCCGTGCCCTCGGACTGCCGGTTGCCGCCGGCCGCTTCGGGGCGGATATGCAGGTGGCGTTGGTCAACGATGGGCCGGTGACGGTCTGGCTGGATACGGCGGACCTCTGACGTTGAACGGCCGCGGTCGTGATTTCGTCGTGGATCAACGCGCGACCGTGCTGTATCGGTCCCTCAGCATCCGATGCTGGGTTTTGCCCGTCGCGGTCCTCGGCATCTCCTCCTGGGAAAGGAACGCGATCGACCGCGGCCGCTTGTAGCCGGCGATCCTCAACCGGCACCAATCGATCAGCTCGTTCGCGGTTGCGCGCTGTCCATCGTGCAGCACCACCACGGCGCAGACCGACTCGCCCCATTTCGGATCCGGTACGCCGATGACGGCGACGTCGTTCACTTTCGGGTGTGAGCTGAGCACGTTTTCCACCTCGGACGGATAGATGTTCTCGCCGCCGCTGATGATCATGTTGGATTTGCGATCCGCGAGATAGTAGTAGCCGTCCTCGTCCCGCCGGGCCATGTCGCCGACTGAGCAATAGGGACCGCGGAACGCTTCGGCGGTCTTTTCGGGCAGGTTCCAATAGCCGCGGAATGCATAGGGCGTGCGCGAATAGATCTCGCCCACCTCGCCTTCGGCAACCTCGTTCCCATAGTCATCCAGGAGCTTGATCTGCCCGCAGCCGGTGAGCTCGCGTCCGATTGAACCAAGCTTGCTGAGTTGCTCTTCGGGTCGCAGCAGCGTGACCCACCCCGCCTCGGTTGAACCATACACTTCGAGCAGTTGCGAGTTCCTGAATTGCTCCATGACCGCCAGTTTTGTCTCCCTGCGGGCCGGAGCCGAGGAGATGAGGAGTCTGCTGACGGTGTCCGCGCCGTATGTTCCGCGCACCGCGTCGGGCAACCCCAGCAGCATCATGTATTGCGTAGGAACCAGCGATGTGAAGGTAACCTGCTCTTCGGAGAGTGTTGTCAGGCAATGCTCTGGATCGAAATGGCTCCGGTCATAGACAACCGTGCTGGCACCACAGTACGCCAGCACGGTGGCGAACCACAGGGAATTGGCATGACACAGGGGCATGACCAGCAGACCGGTGTCGTGGCGTGTGAATCCTTGATCGAGCGCCGTGATGAGCGCCAGCAGCGCGCTGCTCTCGTGGCTGCGGATGGCGCCTTTTGGGCTGCCGGTGGTCCCGGAGGTGTACATGATCGTCCCGGTGTCCTCGAGGAGAACCGCCGCCGTCGCATCGGTGGCTGAGGCGCGCTCGATGAGCGCCTCGTAGGATCGATACCCCGCCGGCGTCTTCGTGCCGCCCACGTGCACGTACTTATCCGGGGAAAGTGACAGGTCGGAGCGGATGCTTTCGACTCGATCGAGAAGGTCGTCCTGGACGATGATAGCCCGTGCATCAGCATCGTCTACGATATAGCGAATCTCGGGACCAACGAGCCGGAAGTTGATCGGCACCGCGACCAGACCTGCCTTGGCCATGGCCACGTAGATTTCCATCCACTCCAGGCAGTTGTAGGCGAGGATCGCAACGCGGTCGCCCTTCGCGAGACCCATGCCGAGCAGGGCGTTCGCCAGGCGGCAGGAGCGTTCGTTCCACTGCCGGAAGGTCATGGATCGCGTCAGATCGCGCGCCCCGATCTTGTGGGGGAAGAGGCGGGCATTCCGGCTCACGACCTCGCCCAGGTGCAGCAAGTGGCTCATCGTCGTGCCTCCATGATCGCCGCGTGCCGACTCGCGACAACTCCGCTCAAACGTGAAAACTGGATGTGCTCGACCCTGTGGTTCTTACGCGACCGGTTCGCCGCGCCGGCGCCTCTCCGCGTCATCCCAGGCCGTCAGCGCCTGGTAGTCCGGGACCCAGCCCAAACCCTTGCCGGCATCCGAGGACAGCGCGTCCTGGGTCACCACGACATCGATCAACGCGGGAGCGCACGCGAACGCCTGCGCGAGGGCCGGGCGCAGCCGCTCCGGATCGGTGACGCGCTCGGCGTGGAGTCCGAAGGCGCGCGCCATCATGGCGTGGTCGGCGTATTGCAGCGTCGTGCCGACGACCCGGCCGCCGTAATTCATCTCCTGATCGAGGCGCTCGATGTTCCAGGCGGCGTTGTTGGCGATGACAAAGACCGCTTTGGCGTCGTGGCGCTTGGCCGTGTCGATCTCCATGGCGTTGATGCCGAATGCGCCGTCGCCCGAGACGACCGCTACCTGTCGTTCCGGGTGGGCCAGGGCAGCCGCGATGCCGTACGGGATGCCGACGCCCAGGCAGCCGAAGGCCCCGGAATCGAGGTATGCCCGGGTATTGAGACCGACGCGGGCAAAGCTGAGGATGTCTCCGCCATCGGCGATCGCGATGGCGTCGGGCGCCAGGACCTCCGCCAGGGCGGCGAAAATCCGGTTGGGATGCATGTGGCCATCCTTCCCGGCCGGCGCGGTCGTGAGGGCCTCGGCGTAGCGTGACGAGCGGCGGAGATGTTCGCTCCGAAGTCCCTCGGTCCAGGCGGTATCGACGTCCGGCGGGCTCCCCTCGAGCTCCTCCGCCAGCGCCGCCAGGGCGGCGGCCGGACTGGCAAAGAGCTCAACCTCCCCGCGCCGGTTCTCACGCAACTCTTCCCAAGAGTCGGCGATCCGAATGAAGCGAGCCCGCGGGAAGACCGCCGGCGAACCGTAGCCCAACTGGTAGTCGAGCTTGCGGCCGATGACGACGACCAGGTCGGCCTCCAGCATCGCGCGGCCGCGCATGGCGCCCACCGCCGATTGGTGGTCGGCTGGAACCAGCCCGCGGCTTTCCTGCGTGTCAAGGTAGAGGGCGCCGGACGCGTTCAGGAAGCGCAGCAGCGCCTCACCCGCGCCCATCGCGCCGCGGCCAGTAATGACCAACGGGCGCTTGGCGGCGGCGATGATCTTGACGGCGCGCTGGACATCGGCCGGGTCGGGCGGGATACACCGCGGTGGTTTCGGGCGGAGATACTCCTCCAGAATCAGATTCGGATGAACCGTTTGTCGCAGCACGTCCGGGGGGATCTCGACGTAGACGGGACCCGGGGCAGCGCCATCACCCGTGGCCGCGCTCGCCGCCTTGTCCAGGTCACGCAGCAGGTTGTCCGCCGCCCGCAACGTCCGGGACAGCCGTGTCACCGGCCGCAGGATGTCGGCATGCAGCACGCCCTGCAGAGGGCCCAGATCATCCTGGAGCTGCGGGGCACAGCCACCAATCAGCAGTACCGGCGCGCGCTCCAGGTGCGCGTTAGCGATGGCCGTCACGCAGTTGGTGACGCCGGGACCGGCCGTCGCCAGGACGACGCCGAGCTGCCCGGTGAGCGTGGCGTGCGCGTGGGCCATGTGAACGGCCGCGCCTTCATCGCGCACGTCGATGATGCGAATGTCGCGCTGGATGAGTTGGTCCCAGATTAGTTGGATGTGACCGCCCTGGAGACCGAACACCCGGTCCACCTTGCGCGCGACGAGGAATTCGACGACCAGCTCGGCGACCGAACGAGCGCCTGGCGCTGACATGGGGCCTCCTTCCAGCTTGCGCCGGTTACGACCGCCGGCGTGCCCCTACAGTGCGCTCGCGCCGGGCTCCACGCATCGTCAAGCTGACCGATTTTCCGTGGGGTTTACGCACCTTTTGGCGTACGTAGGGCGCGTACGTGGGGGTGGGGCCACGTACGAATGGGGCAGTGAGCGGGAGGCGCCGGAATGGGAGACGACTCAGGCGACGCCGTAGCCAATGGCCCAGGCGGCAGCCTCGACCCGCGATGCGACGCCAAGTTTGGCGAGGATGTGCGTGAGGTGGGTAGCGGCGGTCCGCTGGGTGATGTAGAGCGCCGCGGCGATCTCGCGGTTAGTGCGCCCAGCCGACACCAGCCTCAGCACCTCCAGCTCTCGCGCCGTGAGGCCGAACGGGGTCCCGGTGCGCCCGGCGTGCTCTGCCTCGGCCAGCGGGACAACCGAGGCCACCCCTCGCTCGGCCTCGACCAACACCTGCGGAATCGGCATGGCGTGGCCCGCGGCCAGCGCCGCCGCGAACGCCTCCTCGCCCAGTGCCGCGCGGACGGCGGCCCGGCCGGGCTCGAAACTGGGCAGGGCCGTCAGGGGGAGGTTGGCGCCGGTGGCTTCGAGCACCGCGTCAACCGCCCCGTAAAAGCGGGCTCCCCCCTCCGGGTCGCCGCGCGCGGCCACGGTTCGCGCCAATCCGGCGAGGGCGCCGGCGAAGTAGCGCCGTTCTCCGACTGCCCAGGCCAGCCGCAGGCCCTCACGGCCCAGCGCCTCGGCGCGGTCCAGATCCCCCAGGTCGGTCGCGATCTCGCTCATAAGACTGAAATTGAGCGCGGTGGGCCACGCTATTCGCTCAGCTTGGCAGAGGGCGTTCGATTCTGCGAGCAGATCCGCAGCGCGGGCGTGCTTGCCCTGGGCACGGGCGATGGCCGCCAGGACAGATAGCCCCAAGGCGTGCCAGAATGGCGCGCCCATCGCGCTGGCAACGTCTATCACCTGATCCATGAATTCCTGGCCGAGGTCGAACTGGCCTTCATAGACCGCCGTTGCGCCGCGAAAGAAGAGCGCGTGGGCAAGGGTTGTCCGATCGCCCAACTCCCGGGCCAGGGCGATGCTTGCCTCCAGCAGGTCGGCTGCTCGCGTGAACTCGCCCCGCGTCATCGCGAGGTCACCGGCGCCCATCAGGAGGTCGGCCCGCAGCGCGGGCGCCACCTCCCCCGCGCCGACAAGGAGTTGCTCCGTCCAGCGGCGCCCCTCGCCGACCGGGCCGCGCGATCGCCAAAACCAGTGGAGCGCGCTCGCCAACCGACAGGCGAACTCGGTAGCTTGCTCCTCGTGGGCCCAGGCGAGCGCTTCCCGCAGGTTGTCGCGCTCGGCCTCCAGCCGGTCCAGCCATGCTCCCGGCGCCGGTCCCCCCCACGCCAGCGCTGCCTGCTGGGCCAGCGCCAGAAAATGCTCGGCGTGCTCGCGCCGGGTGTCATCCAGCTCGTTGCTCGCCGCGAGCTGCTCCAGTCCGTACTCCCGCACCGTCTCCAGCATGCGGTAGCGGGGCACGTCCTCCCGCTCCTCCCGCCGCAGCAGGCTCTTGTCCGCCAGCGACGCGACCAGTTCGAACACGTCGCGGTCGCCGCCAATTCCCACGCTGACCGCCTCTGCGGCGTTGAGCGTGAAGCCACCCCGGAACACGGCCAGCCGCCGAAAGAGCGCTTGTTCCTCGGGAGCGAGCAAGTCGTAGCTCCAGGCGATCGCGTCCCGCATCGTCCGCAGCCTCGCCGGCAGGTCGCGCGCTCCGCCTGTTAGCACCCGCAGGCCGACTGGGCGGTCAACTGTTCCCGCCAAGCGCTCCAGTAGCGCTACCAGGGGCAAGTGGCCCACCCGGGCAGCGGCGAGCTCGATGGCCAGCGGCAGACCATCCAGCCGAGCGCAGATGCCCGCCACTGTCGCAGCGTTGCGATCTGTGACGGCGAAGCCGGGCTGGACCGCCAACGCCCGCGCTAGGAACAGGCGAATCGCGTCGAATGCCATAAGGTCGGTCGCGGATGGGGTCACGCCCGGTTCGGGCAGCGCCAGCGGCGGCACCGGAAGGCTGTGTTCCCCGGACAGGTGCAAGAGATCGCGACTCGTGATGAACGCCGTGAGGCTCGGGCAGGCGCTCAGCACGGCTGCGATATCGGACGCGGCCGCCGCGACGTGCTCGAAATTGTCGAGAATCAGCAGCATATGCCGATCGCGCACATATTCGGTTAGGCGGTCGCGCAGGGATCGGCGACCTCCCACCTCGCGCAGACCCAGCGCCTGGGCAATGGCGGGGATGACGAGACCAGGCTCGCGGAGGGGGTCGAGTGGGACGAACCAGACCCCGTCGGGGAACAC
The DNA here is from genome assembly GCA_963762985.1 of uncultured Chloroflexia bacterium. Classification (GTDB taxonomy): domain Bacteria; phylum Chloroflexota; class Chloroflexia; order Thermomicrobiales; family UBA6265; genus JACCXM01. The sequence goes on along the minus strand of CAVXMK010000007.1, from coordinate 23,102 downwards.
ATTGGCCAGCTCGGCCGCGACCTCGAGAGCCAGTCGGGTCTTGCCCACCCCACCCGGGCCGGTGAGGGTGAGCAGGCGGATATCGGGACGGAGCAGCAGGCTGGCTACCGCAGCGGTTTCGCGCTCGCGACCGATGAGGGGAGAAAGTGGAGTTGGCAGATTCGATCGACGGGGAGGAAGCATGGCCATGGCTGCACCGATCACGTCAAAGGATTGGCTAGCGACATCATCGTCGGCTAGCGGTGTGCCGTCAATATCGAGGCCACTTGGTCGCCGCCCGCGCTGATCTATGACGGGCCAGTGACGATTTGGCTTGATACGGCGGAGTTGAGCCGGTAGGACACCGAGGGCGTCACGCGAGCGTGTCGCAGATGGCGAGCGCCGCGGCCACGGCCTGGTCGGGCGTCAGTGCCCGGCCGGCCGCGTCTGCGGTGGCGAACGCCGGTTCGCCCAGGGCGCGCCGGATCTCCGCCATGGCTTCCTCGCACCAGGCCCGCTCGGCCGGTGGGCGAGATGCGCCGATCGACTGCCGCAGCGCCGCGACCGCGGCGAAGAGGTGGGCAGCCTGGTTGGGCGACCGCCGCGCGGCCACGCGGGCCACCCCATCGAGAATGCCGGCCATCTCCTCGTGATCGCCGGTCAACCCCACGATACGCAGGCTGTCGCCGAGCAGCGCCAGCGCCCGCGCGGCATCCCCCGCCTCGAGCGCGGCGAGACCCAGGCGGTGCAGCGCGGCGGCCTCGCCCAAGCGGTAGCCGATCTCCCGGGAATGCTCCAGGGCCTCGGCGTAGAGCGCGGCCGCGAGCACGGGGTCGCCTTGCCCACGCGCGGCGAGGCCCAAGGTGACGAGGTCGTCGGCCATCCCCTGGCGGTCTCCCATGCCGCGGTAGCCAGACAGGGATTCCTCGCCCAGCACGCGGGCTCGCTCATAGTCGCCGCGGACGACCGCCAGGTGGGCCAGGTTGCTGATGGTCGTGATGAGCGAGTGCTGGTCGCCAAGTTCGCGGAAGATCGCCGCCGATTCCGTCATCAACGCCTCCGCCCGGCCGTACTCGCCCTGGTAGAGCAAAGCCAGGCCGAGGTTCCCCAGCGAGACGGCGATTCCCCGGTGATCGCTCGCCTCGCGCCGCAGCGCGAGCGCTTCGTCGTGGAGTTTGGCGGCACGCCCGTAGGCGCCCTGCTGGCGGGCGACGCTGCCGAGGTCGGTCAGCGCCAGGGCGGTGACGGTCTGCTCCCTTGCCGAGCGGGCGGCGGCCAACGCGGCCTCCAGCAGCGTCGTGGCGTGCGCGTAATCGCCCTGCTCCGTGGCCAGGCTGCCCGCCCCGTAGAGCGCCTTGGCGCGCTGGGCGTCGGTGCCGGCGGTTTGGGCGAGGGCCGTCTCCAGCCAACCGCGCCCCTCGCGGTAGTGGCCGTGCATCCACCAGAAGCGCCAGAGCGCCCCGGCCAGCCGCACGGCCGTCGTGCAGCCGTCTTCCGCGAGGGCCCAGCCCAGAGCGGCCCGGATGTTGTCGTGATCGGCAGCGAGCCGGTTCAGCCAGAGGGTCTGCTTCGGTCCCGTCAGCTCCGGCTCGGCTCGCTCGGCCAGGGCCAGGTAGCACTCGGCGTGGGCCCGCCGGATCGTCGCCGTCTCGCCGCTGGCCTCCAGGCACTCCAGCGCATATTCGCGCACCGTTTCCAGAAGCGCGAAGCGCGGTTCGCCCATCGATTGCTGTTGCGGCCGCAGCAAGCTCTGGTCGGTGAGCGAGGCGATCAGATCGAGGGTGTCGGGTGTCGGGTGTTGGGTGTCGGGCGGACGGTCGACAGGCGCGGATTCCGAAACCTTAGACCCGGAACCCGACACCCGTTCGGCCGCCTCCAGGGTGAACCCGCCGGCAAAGACGGCGAGACGGCGGAACAGGAGTTGTTCCGCCGGGGTCAGGAGGTCGTGGCTCCAGGCGATCGCGTCGCGCATGGTCCGCTGATGGCTCGGTGCGTCACGGGGACCATCGCTCAGCAGCGGCAGCCGCCGTTCCAACCGGGCCAGGAGCGCGTCGGGCGGGAGGAGTTTCACCCGCGCCGCGGCCAACTCCAGCGCCAGCGGCAGACCGTCCAACCGCCGGCAAATCGCCGCCACCGCCGGTGCGGTTTCGTCGGTGAGAGCGAAGCCCGGCGCCACGGCCTGCGCCCGCTCAACGAACAATCGCACCGCCGCCACCCCCACCAAGCCCGCCAGCGGCGCCCACGCGCCGTCGCCGGACGGCAGCGCCAGCGGTTCGACCGGCAGCTCGCGCTCGCCGCGCAGCCGCAACCGGGCGCGGCTGGTGGCCAGGACGGTCAGGTGCGGGCTCGCCGCGAGCAGCCTGCCGACGAGGGGCATGGCCGGTAAGAGGTGCTCGCAATTGTCGAGCACGATCAGCAGATGTCGCTGCGCCACGGCCGAGACCAGCACATCGGCGAGCGGCCTATCGTCGGTCTCGCGCACCCCGAGTGCGTGGGCTACCGCGGCGGCAACCAGGGTCGGATCGCGCAGGGGTGTCAGGTCGACCCAGGCCACGCCGTCGGCGAAGTCGGCGGCGACCTCGGCCGCGATCGCCAGCGCCAGCCGGGTCTTGCCCACGCCGCCGGGACCGGTCAGCGTCAGGAGCCTCACCTCCGGTCGGCGCAGCAGCGCGCAGGCCGCGGCCACCTCCCGCTCGCGCCCGACGAGCGGCGTGGGCGGCATCGGGACGCTGGGTGCGGCATCGAGCGGCGCGGGGGGCGGGGCGGCGGGGGCGGCGAGCTCGGGATGAACGGCGGCGATGAGGCCGGCCCGCGCCGCGTCTGACAAGCCGAGGGCGTCGGCCAGGAGGCGGACGGTTTCGGCGCGGGGGGCGGTGCGGTCGCGCTCCAGGAGCTGGAGCCCGCGGGTGCTGACGCCGGCCCGTTCGGCCAGGGCCTCCTGGGTCAGACCGGCCGCCAGCCGGTGGCGTCGCAGCAACGCGCCAAACGTCGGGGGAGACATCGTCGCCATGAGCCGGTACCCGCACCGTGTCGACGGGGTCGCGATGGCCAAGACCGTGTGCGGGCGAAGTGTAGCGCGGGGCGGGAAAATTGCCCGGAATAGACGCGAATTGCGTGTGAATTTCGTGCGCGTGTCGTGGTCCGCTCCGCCCTGCAAACGCAGGATAGAGCTCGGTCGCAGCGAGCGACACTCCACAACACCACATGGAGGAGCAACCGATCGCCATGATCTCGCACCCATCCACCCTGACCGCCCTCGCTGGGCAACGTCGCGCGGAGCTTCTGGACGAGGCCGAACGCTACCGGTTGGCGCAGCGCGCCATGGATAAGAGCAGCGCCCGCCGTGACTGGGGCGCCATGGCGGCCGTGCTTGCGTTAGCGCTGCCGTTCGTGGCGTCGCTGCTGGGCTAAAGACCTGGCCAGTCTCGACCGCGCTGGGAATGATCGGCGCGGTCGAGGCCCGCATGCGGCCGCAAGAGGAGAAACAGGGAGTGGACCACAGAGACTTCGATGCCCTGACGCGCTCGGCGATGGCCGAGGGCGGGACGCGCCGCGCACTGCTGCGGCTGCTGGCTGGGAGCGCACTCGGCAGCTTTGTCGCCCGCATCGGGCTGGGCGATGTCAACGCGGCGAAGCCGAAGCAGCAAAAGGCGAATAAGAAGAGGAGGCGGCCAACCCAAGCGGAGCGGAAGAGGCAGGACCAGTTGCAGGCTGAGAGGAAGGGCAAGGGCAAGGGGAAGCCGGGCAAAAAGAAGCCGAAGCCGAAGCCGCCGCAGGGGTGCACGGAGACGTTCTGCGACAACGGTGGGCGCTGCTGTGGCGGTTCCTGCGCGGCCCCCGGCGATTGCTGTCCCAGCGAGAAGAAATGCGGCGGTGGTTGCATCGCGGCGACGACCTGCTGCCCATACGATGAGAGAACATGCCCAGACGGCTCGTGCGTGGGACTCGATGCCTGCTGCCCTGGTGAGAAGGAGTGTGCCGGCGGCTTGTGCATCTCCGTCTTCGAATGCTGCCCAGATGCGCGGATGTGCGACGACGGGTCGTGCGTCGCGGCAGGGAAGTGCTGCCCGGACGAGCGGTTGTGCCCCAACGACTGGTGCGCGCCCGCAGACGAATGCTGCCCCGGCCGCAAGCCCTGTGCCGATGGCTCGTGCGTTCCGCTCGAGCACTGCTGCCCTGATCACCCTCATGACCCGGTCCCGCTCTGCGCGAACTGCCACTACTTGGAGTGCGACGATGGGGAGTATGTCTGTCGGAAGGAGCTTGCCTACTGCACATGCCCCGCAGAGGTGATGGTTTGCCCCAACGCCCCCGCGCGATCGTGGCCATTGCCGGATGGGGGGAGCATCAACCTGTCGAACGGCTGCTGCCCCTGGCACCACCTGGGATGGGACCCGGCCACTGGCGCGTACATGTGCCTCGAGGAGCCGGGAGGCCAGACGGGTTGGATCTGCCGGGACGGTTGGTAAGCACCGCTCCTTGGCGATGAGCGGCGACCGAAGCAAGGAGCAGGACCAGTCATGGAGATGAAACGGTTCGATTCCTTCACCCGGCGCCTGAGCGGCGCCGGATCCTCCCGCCGCCAGGCGCTGCAGCTGCTGGGGACGATGCTCTTCGGGGGCGTGCTCACCGGGGTCGCCGCGCGATTCGGACTCACCGAGGGCGAAGCGAAGGCAAAGCGGCACAAGGCAAAGCGCAAACAGAAGCGGGCACCGCAGGCCGAGAGGAAGGCACACGGCCAGCTCCAGGCCGAAGGCAAGCGCAAGGAAGAAGGGCAAGAAGAAGCCGCCGCCACTGCCACCGGGGTGCAAAGACTGCAACGAGTGTCAGATGTGCAAGAACGGGACGTGCGTGCCCGACCCGGCGTTGGAGCGGGTGCGCTGTCAGGGCAGTGGCGCCGCCTGCGGCTACTGCCAGGGCGGGGTGTGCGCAGCGTCGGAGGAGCGGCCGTGCCAGGACGGGGTCTGTCCGCGCAAGGGCCAGTGCTGTCCCGAAGAAGGCGCCAAGCAATGCACCGACCCCGAACTCCCGAGAGGGTTCTATTGCGTGGACAGGAATGTCTGCTGCCCCGACACGGAGCGCAAGTGCGCCAACGGCTCCTGCCTGCCCCGGGCGGCGTGCTGCCCGGAACAAAGGCGGTGCAATCCCTCATTATGCGTGGGCAAGAACGAGTGCTGCCCGGACGAGACGCCGTGCGCCAATGGCTCGTGCGCCCCCGCGGGCCAGTGCTGCGACGGGAAACCCCGCTGTGGCGATGTCTGCTGCGAGGCGGACGAGACGTGCCTCGAGGACCCGGGCGGACCTCCCTGGATCTGGCGCTGCTGCCCCAACGAGCTGAACGTCAACGGGCACTGCTGCGACGGGAACAAGACGGTCTGCGGGCCGGCGCCAGGGAGGCCAGCATACGAAAAGTACTGCTGCTCCGAAGGGACCGTGTGTTGCGGCGGCGACTCCTGCTGCCCACTGGACACTCACGTGTGCTGCAACGGCAATTGTCTGCCCAAGAACCTGGGTCCCTGGGCTCCTTGCGGCGTCCACTGCATGCGGAGCGACTACTACCAGTGCTGCAGCGGCGGAGGCAGCTGCTTCAAGGATGCCGTCTGTTGCCCGAACCGCTGCTGCGGGCACGGCTACCACTGCTGCGGTGATAGCTGCTGCCGAGATTGACGGAAAACGGCCAGCGGCTCCCAGCAACCGAGTGGCAGCATCCTCAGCGGCCTCGACGCCACACTCATGTCCTGCTCGGCGTGCATCGGCGCTCAGCACGGGGCAACGGAGCTTGGAGAACGCGATGCGTGCCGCCGGTGCGGCAAGGAGGTGGCTTTAGCGCGCAGCCATCCTTCGTGGATTGTGCCTCTTGGCAGTTCGGACGGGTCTCCGGCAAGCACCAATCGTTCGGATCACAGGAGGAAGGAGTTCGTCATGACACGTTTGATCACGTTCACCCTGGCTTTCGTCCTGACCGTCGTCGTGGCCGTCTCTGGCCGCGCCCCGGCGCCGCTCGCCGCGCAGGAAGCGCCGCTGGCGCCGCTTAGCCACCCAGGACCTCAGCCTGGACCAGGCGCAAATGGTCCTGGCCGCGGCCTTCGGCCGCCGCCGAGGAGCAAGGGACGCGGATGGATATCGCCGTCGTCGACGCCGGCGGCCACCTCAAGGCGTTTGCCCGCATGGACGGCGCCTGGCTGGGCAGCATCGACATCGCGATGACGAAAGCCCGCACCGCCCGCTACTTCGACCTGCCCACGGAAGCGTTGGGCGAACTCTCGCAGCCGGGGGGACCGCTGTACGGCATCGAGGTCTCCAATGGCGGGCTGATCACCTTCCCCGGCGGGCTGCCGCTGACGGCCGCGGATGGGACGGTGATCGGCGCCATCGGTGTCTCGGGTTCGACGGTCGAGGATGACCGCGCCGTGGCCGAGGCTGGAGTGGCGGCGCTGGCCGCATTTCCGGCCATCTTTGACGAGCCGTCGGGTGGGGGCTTGAACGGGGGCGTCGCCGGGAGTTAGACCGGGGCGGAGATCCCCTGCCGGCGCGGTCGCGCGACCGCGCCGGCTGACGCTTTCCCGGCCGGGACGGGTGGTATTGGCCGATGACCGCGTGCGGAAGCCTCCGCGTCACGACCAACCCGCTTGGCTGCCGGCATGAGGTGAGGACGACGCTCCAGCCAACGCTTCAGCCAGCACCATGGCCTCGGCGACGGCCTGCTCCAACGGCCATGCCTGGCCCGATTCCCAGGCAGCGGCGAATGCGGCGGTGTCCAGTCCGGCGCGGGTCGCGGTGACGATTTCGGCGTGGGCAGCGCGGCGGTGCGCGGCCACCGGCGCCTCGATCCGCTCCCGGAGGGCGGCGGCGGCGGCGAGCAATTGCGCGGCGCGCTCCGCTTCATCCTGCCGGACGGCCACGCCGGCCAAGCCTTCCAGGGCGTCGCGCGACGATCATCTTGTCGTCGACGTGGTGCGAGAGCGTAAGGCTCGTCCCGAATAGGGTTGCGGCCCGTGCGGCGTCCCCGCCGATCAGCGCCAGCGTCGCCAGGCCGTAGCACGCTTCTGCGGTGGAACGGTCGTCCCCGAGGTCTTGCAACAACTGCCGGGCCTCCTCGTCGACTTCCTCTACGCGGTCCAACCCGGCGCCGCCGACCGCGCCTGCGGCATCCAAGTGGCCCGCCTGGCCGGCCTTCCGAGCTGGGTCGCCGACCGCGCAGAGGCGTTGCTGGCCGACGCGACCCGCGAGACCGCCACCGAGCGCGCCGTCGCCGAAGACCGCGCCAAGGGGGCAGGAACGCGCCGTCGCTCCACCGCCAACCCCGGATCCGACCCCGGCTGAGCAATTGGCCGACGAGCTGCGGGCGCTCGATCGAGACGCAATGACGGCGCGAGCGGCGCTGCAATGGTTGTGGGAGCAGCAGGAGCGGCTGAGGGACTGAGGTCACGGCACGTACCCCTCCGCGAGCGCCAGCGCGACCGCCTCCTCCGGCGAGAGCGCCTGCCCCGCCGCCCAGGCGGCGGCGAAGGCGTCCTCGGCCAGGGCCGCGGCCATGTCTGCCGCCAGCCGCTCGTGGCGGCGCTGGAGGGCGGGTGGCCGCACCGCGCCCCCGGCGCCGTCGATGACGTCCGCGGCGCCCAGGAGGCGGGCCGCCGCCTCCGGCCGCCCCCGACCCAGGGCGAGGGCAGCCAGCCCCGTCAGGCAGCCGGCCAAGCCCCGGCGGTTGCCAGCCTCCAGGTGGAGCGGCAGCGCCTCATGGAAGAATGCCGCCGCACCCCATCCTTCGCCCCGCTCCAGCATCGTCCAGCCCATGGTTCCCAGCGAGTGGGCGACCCCGCCCCGGTCGCCGCAGCGGCGGCGGAGCGCGAGCCCCTCCTCGCCGAGGGCGAGGGCGCGGTCGAGGTCGCCGCGGCGCCGCGCCACGTGGGCCGCGGCGTCGAGCGATCGGGCGCGAGACACCTCGTCGCCGAGGCGCTCCCAGTGGGGCAGCGCCTCGGCGAGCAGCGCGGCCGCCCGCTCGAGGTCATCCATCTGGTCGGCGGTGACGCCGAGGTTGTGCAGCGCGCACGCCGCCGCCCAGGCGGCGCCGATCTTCCGGGACACCGCCAGGCTCTCCTCGTACAGCGCGACGGCGCCGGCGTAGTCGCCGCGTTCGCTCACGACGTTGGCCAGGTCGTTCAGCGACCGGCAGATCCCGTAGTCGTCGCCCGCCGCCCGGGCGAGGGCGAGGCTCTCTTCCTGGTAGGCGGCGGCCTGCGCGACGTCCCCCTGCACGTAGGCCAGGTTGGCGATCCCGTTGAGGGCCTGCGCGCGCACGGACGCGCGCGCCCCACGATCGGCGGCGAGCGCCTCCGCCAGCCAGCCCGCCCCTCGCGGAGGTGGAACCCGAGCTCCCAGAACCGCCACAGCGCCCCGGCCAACCGCAGCCACAGCTCGCCCTCGCCGTGGTCGCGCGCCCAGCCCAGCGCCGCGCGCAGGTTGTCGTGCTCGAGCTCGAGCCGGTGCAGCCACTCGGCCTGTGCCGGTCCGGTCAGCTCCGGCTCGCCTCGCTCCGCCAACGCCAGGTAGAACGCGGCGTGGGCGCGCCGGATGGCCTCCGCCTCGCCGCTGGCCTCCAGCCGCTCCAGCGCGTATTCGCGGATCGTCTCCAGCATGGCGAAGCGCGCCTCGGCCGCCCCGCGCGCGGACGACTCCTCGAGGCGCACCAGACTCTGGTCCACCAGGGCAGCCAGCCCGTCGAGGATGTCTGCCTCGCTCGTCCTGCCCGGGAGCCGCCGCCGCGGCCACCGCCGCGGCCGCCTCCAGCGTGCAGCCGCCGGCGAAGACGGCCAAGCGGCGAAAGAGGGCCTGCTCGGGTTCGCTGAGGAGATCGTGACTCCAGGCGATGGCCTGGCGCATGGTCTGCTGCCGCTCCGGGGCGTCGCGGGCGCCACTGGTCAGCAGCGGCAAGCGCTGCGCCAGCCGTGTGCGCAGGGCCGCCGGGGGCAGGATCTTGACCCGCGCCGCGGCCAGCTCCAAGGCCAGGGGCAGCCCTTCGACCTGGCGGCAGATCGCCGCGACCGCGACGGCGTTGTCCGGCGTCAACGCAAACCCCGGCCGGACCTCGGCCGCCCGCTCGACAAACAGCCGCACGGCGGGCACGCCGGCCAGCCCGGCCAGCGGTGGCGCGTTAGGACCCTCCGCCGCGGGCAGAGCGAGTGGTTCGACCGGCAGCTCGCGCTCCCCGCGCAGCCGCAAGCGGGCGCGGCTGGTGGTCAGCACCGACAGTCGTGGCCCGGCGGCAAGGAGCTGCGCCGAAGAGCGGCATGGCCGGCAACAGGTGCTCGCAGTTGTCGACGACCAGCAGCAGATGGCGTTCCGCCACGGCCAGCGCCAACGATTCTGGTAGCGGTCGTTCACCGCTCTCGCCCACGCCCAGCGCACGCGCGACGGCGTTCGCCACCAGCGCCGGATCGCGTAGCGGCGCCAGCTCAACCCAGGCCACGCCGTCGGCAAAGTCTTCAGCCACCTCGCTGGCGACGGCCAGCGCCAGCCGGGTCTTGCCGACCCCACCCGGACCGGTGAGGGTCAGCAGCCGCCTACATCTCGGGACGACGCAGCACGGCGCACGCGGTGGCGACTTCGCGCTCGCGGCCGACCAGGGGGGTGGGAGGAATCGGCGCGCCCTGCAGTCGCCGCGGACTCGGGAGCGGCGCCGTGGGGGCGACCAACTCCGGATGGCTGGCCGCGATCAGCCCGGCCCGCGCCTCGCCCTCCAGCCCTAGCGCCTCGGCCAGCAGCCGCACCGTCTCGGCGCGGGGGAAGGCGCGATCGCGCTCCAGATCCTGAATGCCGCGGGTGCTCACACCGGCGCGCTCGGCCAGCGCCTCCTGGGTCAGCGCGGCCCGGAGCCGGTGCTGGCGCAGCAACGCCCCAAACGTGGTGGAGGTGGTGGCCATGCGCCGACTCCCGAACGGCGTCTCCGCGACGAAGGCATGGTGACGTTCGCGCGGGCGCAGTGTAGCGCGTGGCGGGAACGGCCGAACTGCGGGCGAGGCGCGGGTGAACTGCGTGCGCGCCGCGTGGTGGAGGAGGCGGACGCGGCGCAGGATGGGGGCGTGCCGCGAGGGGCGGCACGCAGGGAACGCAGCACAGGAGGTTTCGATGTCGAGCATGCCAGGCAAGTCGGTTCGAGGAAGTGGAGAGGGCTGGCGACGCTGATCGCGGGCGGGCTGCTGGTTGTGGCCAGTGCCATCGGCCCAGCCAGTGGCATGGACGATCACACCACGCTAGACGCCAAGCCCGGCATCGGGAGCGGCAGCAACGTGATTGAGTTGGGCTCCAAGCCCGGCATCGGGAGCGGCAGCAACGTGATACGACTGGGCTCCAAACCCGGCGTCGGCAGCGGCAGCAACATCGTCAGCTAACCGGTGTGGCTCCGCGCGATCTGCCCCGTCCACCTTCAACGGCGCCGCGGACGACGCTCTCCCCACGGGAACACACCACAGAAACGAGACACCGGGGCGCAAACCCCGCGCCGAATGAGCACAGGAGCGTGTAATGACCGTCAATTCGCACCCCTTCGTCATGACCAAACTCGCCCAGCAGCGCTGCGACGACCTTTACGCCTGGGCGGACCACTACCGGCTGGCGTGCCTTGCCGAGCAGCGCGCCAATTTACAGGGGTGGATCGACCTCACGGCCGTGCTCACGGTCGTGGTGGCCCTCGCGCTCCTGTTTGCGGCGAGATCCGGCGTGGTCGACACGTCGTCTCGTGCAGACGGGCCAAACCATCTGCAGAAGGATGCGCACGCCGCCTCGCAAGTGTTGCACGAGCACCTCCTGGATCCATCCGCGGCGCACCAGATCATCGCGGCACGTCAGTAATGGCGCGACAGGAAGACGGCAGGCAGCCGCAGAAGGAGCGCAGGTAATGGAGCACGGACAGTTTGATGCCCTGACCCGATCGGTGGCCGGTCGTGCGGGCACCCGCCGCGCGCTCGTGAGGCTGCTGGCAGGGAGCGCGCTGGGCGGGGTGGCCGCGGTCCCCGGATTCAGCAACGCGGCGGAAGCCAAGCGCAAACGGAAGAAGAAGAAAAAGATTGCGCGACTGTGTGGGGGACTTTTCCCGATTCAGTGCCCGCCGCCCATTGGCGCGCCGAACGAAATCTGCTACCCCGCCGGCACGCACTGCTGTGGCAGCGCCCTCGGGGGCGGCGCATGCTTCATCGGAAACGACTGCTGCCCGCCCAGCGTGGCCTATCCGGGTGGCTCCTGCGCCCTGGAAGACGAAGTCTGCTGCAGCGCCGCGGCCGGCGGCGGCGCCTGTCATAGGTCTTCGCCGATCTGCTGCCCACCGAGCCTGTTCGAGCCGGAGGGATCGTGCATCCCCACGGGCAACACGTGCTGCCCCCTCGGCGGGTATTGCGCCGCGAACGAGACCTGCTGCCCGCCCAGCCCGGCCGATCCCTACGGGTTCTGTGCCTGGCCCGGATACAGCTGCTCGGAGTTCCTTACCGCCCGCGGCGCCGAGCGCAGCATCGCGCCGGTCCGGAAGGCCGAGGCCGACTCGCGAGTCGGTCGGCGGCGTCTGACCGCCGAGGGCCAGGATGAGCCGGAACGGCGCGGGCGGAGCGCGAACCTGCTGACCGCAATAGGCGGCTGACCTGCCGCCATCGATTCGCAACGCATGCACCTGGGCCGGCGCGCCCGGCCCGGGCCGGAAACGGCCGTTTGAGCTCAACTCGAGGAGAAGCAGACCATGGACCACGAATACTTCGATGATCTGACGCGATCGGCAGCCAGTGGTGAAGGGACCCGGCGTGCCGTGCTGGGACTCTTGGCAGGCGGCGCAATGATCGGCATCGCCGCACGATTCGGCCTGACCCAGGTCGCCGCGGCGAAGGCGAAGCACAAGCAGACGAAGTCAAAGCAGCAGCAGAAGTCCCGGCCGGAGCGCAAGGCGCATGGCGAGCTCCAAGCCGAAGGGAAGCACAAGCGGAAGAAGCGGCACAAGAAGCCGAAGTTGGGGGTAGTGTGCTCCTTGGACCCTGAGTGCGAGGCGGGAGGTGGGCGCTGTTGCGACGACGGCAAGTGTGTGGCCGCGGGCGCGTGCTGTTCCAATGAGAAGCCGTGCGGCGGCGGCTGCATCAGGAAAACAAGCTGCTGCCCGACTTACGAGAAGTTGTGCGACGACGGATCGTGCGTGCCCCGGGACCAATGCTGCCTGGGCGAGCGGAGCTGCTTTGGGGACGACGCGTGCGTGGCGGCAGACGAGTGCTGCCCAAGCGAGAAGCCGTGCCGGGGCGGAGAATGCGTTCCCAGGGACATGTGTTGCACCGACGAGAAACCCTGCTATGGCGGCTGCATCGCCAAGGACGCCTGCTGCCCCGATGCCCCCTACCCGGATTGCAGCAAATGTGACTCGGTCGTCTGCGAGCACGGGGAACATGTGTGCCGCGGCAACCACGACTGCCCATCGGGAGGGTGGTGGAATCCTGAACGTTGCCGCTGCGAGTTCTGCGAGGAGGACTGTGGCGATCCCCGAAACGATCTCTGCCGCTCGCCACAATGCAAGGACGGGGAGCGGTGCATTGAGGGGATTTGCCAAGTGGCATGCGCGGATCCCCTCCCGCAGCTCTGCTGCGTGCAAGACCCCTACTTCTTGGATGTCCGGTGCTACTGCACTGCCGCGAACGAGATTTGCTTCAACTGCGGGTTCGGCAACGTCTGTGCCTGCATCCCAGGAGATCCTCAAATCTGCTGCGATCCGAACAATCCGCGCCAATCGAATTGCCCTGAGGCGTGTCACTGCCCAAGGCCGTGATTCACTGGTTGGTAGCGAGGCTGCTGATCCGTCGCGCGCGGCCAGGGGTTCAGGACAGCGCGGCAAGCGGGTCGCGTCACAGAGACGAGACATTCCGGACCAAAGCGCACCGCGAGCGCGGTGCGCTCCAAGAGGGGAAGGACCAGTGATGAAAATTGAGCAGTTCGATGATCTCACCCAGCACCTGAGCGGGACCGGAGCCTCCCGGCGCCAGGCGTTGCAAGCGCTCGCGGGCGCGCTCCTGGGGGGCACGCTAGGCGGGTTGGCCGCACGAGTCGGCCTAGTCGAGGTCGGCGAGGCGCAGGCAAAGAAGCACAAGGCGAAGCCCAACCAGAAGCGGACGTCGCAGGCGGAGCGAATGGCGCAAGGGCAGCTGCAGGCCGAGGGCAAGCGGAAGAAGAAGCGCAAGAAGAAGCCGAACCCGTGCGGCCCGAACCTGAAATCCTGCCTCGACGGCTCGTGCATTGCTCCCACCAACTGCTGTCCCGGCAAGAAGTCCTGTCCGGGCGAGGGGTGCATTCCGGACAACGAGTGCTGCGAACTCACCGCCCCGCTCTGCGGCGCGTGCGAAGAGGAGCTTTGCAACAACGGGGCGTGGGTCTGCCGCCCCAGCACGGGCGTTGCCTCTTGTCAAACGTGTCCAGCCGACAGCACGTTCTGTGCCAGTGGCCTTAACCGCCCTCCCTTTGACTGGTTTGACTTGCCGGAGGGGTGCTGCCCTCTGGACCGGTACTTTCCGGACCAGTGGTGGGGCACGGGAAAGTACTTCTGCGCGCAACCGGAGGGACCGGGCAGTGTCTGGCTGCAGTGCGACTAGAGGTGCCGGCGTCAGGAAAGAGAGGAGGTGACCGAATGCCCAGCCGTTGATGTCCGCTGGCCTGAGCCGGGAGATGCCTCAGGCACAACCTTCACCCGATCGTTCGTTTCGCACAGGTTCGTATCGCAAGAGAGAGGAGCGCATCATGCGCCGCATCATCACTGGAACACTGGCGTTCGCTTTCACCCTCGTCGCCCTCGGGCTGAGTCGGCCCGCCACGTCGCTGGCCGCGTCGGAGACCGCCCGCGCGCCCCTCACCACCGCGGCCCTAGAACTGGGTGAGGCCCAGCCGGCCGTGCCGATGGGTGGATCACCGGGCGGCGTCCTCTCCCACATCGGCGAGGAAATCCCCCAGCTCGTCTAGGCACGCATCCTCGGCGCAGGCGCCGGCCAGGTCGCATTTGACACGGCTGGTGCGGCGAGCGGAACTGGGAGCACACCAGGATGGAGCGCAGCATTCGCCGTATGATCACAGCAACGTTGGCTCTCGTGTTGACTCTCGTCGTGGTTGTGGCCGGCCACCGCGCCGTCCCAGTCGCCGCCCAAGATACCACCCTGGCGCCCTTGCCCACCCAGGATCTCAGCCTGGCTCAGGCGCGGACCGTCCTGGCGGCCGCGTTTGGCGCTGCCGAGGAGCAGGGCACGCTCATGGACATCGCCGTCGTGGATGCCGGCGGCAACCTCAAGGCGTTTGCCCGCATGGACGGGGCGTGGCTCGGCTCCATCGACATCGCGGTGACGAAAGCCCGCACCGCGCGCTACTTCGAGATGCCCACCGAAGCCCTGGGCGAACTCTCGCAGCCGGGGGGACCGCTCTACGGCATCGAGGTGTCCAACGGCGGGCTGATCACGTTTCCCGGCGGGCTGCCGTTGAAGAGCGATGACGGATTGGTCATCGGGGCCATCGGGGTCTCGGGATCGACGGTGGAAGACGACCGCGCCGTCGCCGAGGCGGGCGTGGCGGCGCTGACCACCGCGACTGCCGATGCCCTGGTCGATGTGCCGGCCAGCTTCGACGAGCCATCGGGCGGCGGCGGCCTGAATGGAGGCGTCGTCGGTAGCCGGTCCGGGGAGGCGGCGAGCGCGCCAGCATCGGTCGATGAGCCATCGCGCGCAGGTGGCGCCGCTGGCGGAGTCACCAACCTGCGGTCCAAGGGCTCCGCGGGCGAGGAAATTCCCAGCCAGCACATCGTCTAACCGGCAGCTCGGCACCGCGCCGGGGTCGGGGTCCACGCCGACCACGGCCCCGGCGCGGCCTTACGCATCCGAGTTCTCCGCAATGAGATCCAAGCGCCACCGGGATTTGCGCCCGCCAGGCCGCCGCGGCGCACTTGCGCGGCGAAGCACTTTGCCCAACTCAGGTCGCCGGTGCGGCGTTGGTTCTGACCAGGGTAGGCGCGGCGATCGAAAGTAAGGCGCCCCCCGAACGGTTTGACCTGAGCGGTCAGGCGGGAGGATCGTCGAGTCCGGCGAAGACGTCGGTCTTTGGATATTGGAGCGGCGTCCAGCAACGGTGAATTCACTTCACCTTGGGGCCGGCGCCGGAAACACGTCACTCGTCCTCGATCTCATCGAGCCCGACGAAGATCGCTTCCAGCGGAAAGGCCGTTCCGGCAAGGAGGGGGGAGACGACGGCGTCGTTGCCGGCGGCGCGTTGCGCCAGGTGCAGGGCGTCGCGGTCGATCGTGAGCACCTCGACCGTGCGCTCGATCGGATCGACGATCCAATACTCGCGCACTCCGGCGCGGGCATAGAGGGCGCGCTTGGTCAAGAGGTCATGGACCCGGTTGGTTGGACTCAGTACCTCAACGACGAGGTCGGGAGCGCCTTCGTAACCGCGCCGACGGAGTCTTCCGCGCACCCCCCTCAGGGTGACCACGATGTCCGGCTGGACCGGGTTGGCGCCGGGGAAAAAGACATCGAACGGAGCAGTGAATATCCGCCCCCCACTCGCCTGAACCGCAGGACCCAGCAAGAAGAGCAGATTGATGAGCGTGACCGCATGGTATGCGTTTGGCGGCGGCATCTCGTACAGCTCCCCCTCGATGATCTCGTAGCGCTTGCCGTCGTCGGGCAGGGAAAGCAGATCATCGTAGGTCCAGGTGCCGGCGGGTTTGGTCAGGGCCATCGCGTTTCCTCCTCACGCCGCACGAAGTGTACCGACGACCCTCACAGCAGCCGCAGACGCCAAACGGGACGGGCAATCCCGTCCCGCGCTCAAATACTTGACGTGGATTGCCGCCTGCGGATCAGAGGCCGGGGTCGATGAGGGGGTTGTCGAAGACGCCGAAGAACGAGCCGATGGCGATCAGGATCATCAGCACGAAAAAGATCGTGTACAGCGCCGTGACCAGCTTGATTCCGCCCATTCGCCCCTCGCCGTTACCCGATCCCGCCTTCTGCATCGCATACTGTACCGGATTTCCCGTTCGTGCATCCCAGTCTTGCGCGTTTCCGTTTCGCAAAGTCCATCGCTCTGGTTCCCCAGGAGTACCACAGGCATGAGCGCCTCCATTTCCGCTTCCCAGTCAAAAAACGAGTCGTCCGCACCACCCGGTCCCGCGCCCGACCTGGACATGGTCTGGATCCCGGGCGGGGAGTTCCAGATGGGCTCCGACGACCATTACCCGGAGGAGGTCCCCGCCCACCGCGTGCGCGTCTCCGGATTCTGGATCGACCGTACCCAGGTCACCAACGCCGCGTTCCGCCGCTTCTTCAAAGCCACCGGTTACGTCACGGTGGCCGAGCGCGTGCCGGACGCGGCCATGTACCCTGGCGCCCAACCGGAGATGCTGGTGGCCGGCTCGGTGGTCTTCCGCCAGCCGCCGGGCCGGGTCCCGATGAACACGCACTACACCTGGTGGGACTGGATGCCCGGCGCGAACTGGCGACACCCGGAGGGACCGGGGAGCTCCCTGGACGGCCGCAACCGGCACCCGGTACTCCATGTGGCCTGGGAGGACGTCGCCGCGTATGCCGCGTGGGCGGGCAAGTCGATCCCGACCGAGGCCGAGTGGGAGTACGCTGCCCGCGGCGGGCACGACGGCTGGCCGTTCGCCTGGGGCCGCGAGCTGGCCCCGAAGGGCAAGATGCTGGCCAACTACTGGCAGGGCGAGTTCCCCTGGCAGAACCTGGCGCGCGACGGCTTCGAGCGCACGGCGCCGGTGGGCTCCTTCCCGCCCAATGGCTATGGGCTCTTCGACATGATCGGCAACGCCTGGGATTGGACAGCGGATTGGTACACCGACCAGCACGACGTGGGCAGTCCCTGCTGCGGCGCGGCGGTGAATCCGCTCGGCGCGAGCCGGGAGGCGAGCATCGATCCCAACGCGGACGGGCTGGACATCCCGCGCAAGGTGCTCAAGGGTGGGTCGTTCGCCTGCGCCGAGAACTATTGCCAGCGCTACCGGCCGGCGGCGCGCATGCACCACCCCATCGACACCGGCACCAACCACATCTCCTTCCGCTGCGTGGTGCGGCCGGCTCACGGCTGAGAGCCCGCCTCGGCGAGTGCCGCGCCGATCGGCCGCGTGTGCGAAGATGCCGCGCCGGACATGTGCAGATGACAAGACACAATCTGGAGAGGATGCGACATGCGCGAATCGGGTCGTGATGCCGGGACTCCACGCGGGGCGGTGACGCGTCGCACCCTGCTGGGCGCGGGGTCCGCGGCACTGCTGGGAGCGTTCCTGCCCTTCTCCGTCCAGGGGCGCATCGCCTCGCCGGGGGCGCTGGAAGTGACCGATTCCGCCATCCCGGCTCGCCATGCAGAGCGGCGATCCGCTGCCGTCGTGGAACGACGGCCCCGGCAAGCAGGCGATCCTCGATTTCGTCGCCGCGGCGACCGACGAGGGCACGACCGACTTCGTGCCAATCCCCGATCGCATCGCCACGTTCGACATGGACGGCACCCTCTGGGTCGAGATGCCGCTGTATGTCCAGAGCACGTTTTCCATCGACCGCATCAAGGCGATGATCCCCGAGCACCCCGAGTGGCAAACCACTCCCCCGTTCGACGCCGTCTTTTCGCGCGACGAAGCCGAGTCTGGTGACCTTCTCCAACAACGATTGGCAGGCGATCATGGGCGTGACCCACGCCGGCTCGACCATCGAGGAGTACGTGCAGGACACCGCGGCATGGCTGGCCGCGACGAAGCACCCGCGCTTCGACCGGCTCTACACCGACCTGGTCTACGAGCCGATGCTGGAGGTGATGGCCTATTTACGGGAGAACGACTTCCGCACCTACATCGTCTCCGGCAGCGGGCAGGAGTTCATGCGGGCGTTCGCCGAGTCGGCGTTTGGCGTGCCGCCGGAGCAGGTCATCGGCACCACCTTCGAGCTGACCTATGCCATGGGCGATAACGGCGTGCCGACCATCACGATCGACTCGGCGGTGCTGATGGACGACAACAACGCCGGCAAGCCGCAGGACATCGCCATCATGATCGGCCGCCGCCCGGCAGCGGCGTTTGGCAATTCGACCGGCGACCAGCAGATGCTGGAGTGGACCGGGGCGGCCGATCGGGCCACGCTGATGATGCTCGTCTACCACGACGACCCGGTGCGCGAATACGCCTACGGTCCCGCCGGCGGTCTGCCCAACACCCACATCGGCACCTTCACCGAGGCGCTGATGGACGAGGCCAACGAGCGGGGCTGGTTCGTGATCAGCATGAAGGACGACTGGGGGCGGATCTTCTCCTGGTCGGGCGAGGCGACGCCGGTGGCAGGAGGTTAGGGCTCCGCCAACTCGGGGTGGAGGGTTTCCACGGTATGGAGGCGGATATGTCTCGATTTAGGATCGGCTTCCGAGTGCTGGATCAGGGGACCTGCTGGGTCGCGGCGAACTTCGGGAACTTCGGGAACTTCGGGAACTTCTCGGGGATCGGGGCGCGCTGCCGACCACGCTTCGCGGCGCCATGGCCCAAGCAGTCCCCGGACCCTGCACTAGCACCTCTGTGTTGCGGGCTACATGAAACAATATGTTAATGATTCGCGTGATGCAACGCTTTAGTCTATAGTTTTGGACTATCAGCTGTCGTTTCGAGCGTCCTCGTCCGAGTGGGAGATTCCATGTGCCCCGGCGAATCCCTGGCGCCTCCGCACCGCTCTCACGGCACGCAAGACCGTTCGCAAGGCGTTTCCCGGCGGTCGCTCTTGCGAGGCGCGCTCCTGGGTGGGGCGGCCGTCGTCGCACCGGCGGCGGGAGCCGGACGCGGCACTCCGCTCGTTGGCGACCGAGTCCTCGCCGCTCCCCTGCCACAAGACGTGCCAAAGACCCTCACGCTCGTCACGCCGCGCGCGCCGTCGGACCTCGATCCGCACTCCGCCTACGACGCCGGCTCGGGTGTTGCCTTGCATGGGGCGTTCGAGGGGCTGATCCGCCTCAAACGGGGGACCACGGACGAGTACGAGCCGGTCCTGGCCGAATCCTGGGCAGCCAGCGCCGACGAAAGCAGGTGGACCTTCCGGCTCCGGGAGGGCGTCAGGTTTCAGGACGGGACGCTGCTCGACGCCTTCGCCGTCCGGGCGTCGTTCGAGCGCCTGTTTGCTTTGGATCTCGCCCCGTCAACAGTCCTCGGGCGCTTCATCCCGGACGCGGCTCAGATCAGCGCGCCAGATCGGCGTACGCTCGTCTTCGACCTCGGCCAGCCACAATCACTCTTTCTGGCGGCGCTGGCGGCCGATTTTGGGACCGCCATCGTCAACGTCGCCGCTTTATTGGCGCATGAGGTTGACGGCGACTGGGGCCACGCCTGGGCGCAAACCAGCAGCGTGGGGCTTGGCACGGGGCCGTACCAAATCACGCAGATCGACATCGAGACTGGAATCATCCTGGAGCGCCACAACGGGTACTGGCGGGGATGGGAAGGCAACCATTTCGAACGGGTTATCCTTCGCGTCGTCGCCGAGCAGGAGACGCGCCGCTCCTTGATCGAAATCGGCGATGCGGACATTGCCGCCGTCTTGCCGCTGACCACCGTGCGCGATTTAGAGGAGAACCCGGACCTGGTGGTCGACCGCAGGTATAACCTGACCGTGCGCTACCTGGCGATGACCGTCGCCGGGCCGCTCGCTTCGCCGCAAGCGCGCCAGGCGCTCTGCTGGGCATTTCCCTACGATGAGGTCATCGAGGGCGTCTACGAGGGATACGCCAAGCGGGCCGTTGGTCCGGTCGCTGCGTTGTGCCACGGCTTCGACCCTGACACATTCGTCTACGAGACGGACCTGGAGCGGGCTCGCGCGCTCCTGCAGGAAGCAGAGGTGGCGCCGGGAACCACGCTGAGCATGCCGTTGCCGCCTGGGAATCCGGAGGGGCCAAGCATCGCCGAGCTCTTTCGCACGAACCTTGAAACCGTCGGATTGCGGCTCGAAGCCGTGTCGGTCGACTTTGCCAGCTACGTCGCCATGCTCTATGGCGACCTGCCGGCCGAGGAGCGACCGAACCTCCTCCCGGCGTTCTGGTCGCCCGATTACAACGACGCCTGGAACCAACTCTGGCCCCAAGTGTCGTGTCAGGCTTGGCAAGCGGGCAACGGCGGCCATTACTGCAACGAGCGGGTCGAGGCATTGCTGGAGCAGACGCGGACCGCTGGTGATGACGCGCTGTACCGATCCGCCCTGGGCGAGATCCAGCAGATCGTCACCAGAGACGATCCGGCGGCGATCTACTACGCCCAGCCCGAATGGCTCACCGTGCTGCGCCGCGACATTGGCGGGTTCACACCCAATCTGGTCGTCGGCGATCTGGTCGATTTCTATGCCTTGCATCGCGACGGGCGCGGAGGCGCTTGATTTCGTTATGCGCTTTCACGCCGAACGCCCAACCGCGCGCGTATTCAGCATTGCGCGCACACGCGTGGACGAGCGATGAGTCTCCTTGCGCCCCCCGCCCCTTCCGCGCCCCCGGCGCTCGTCAGTCGCTCCAAGATCGAGCGGCCGTCGCTGAACGGTCACTGGGTGCGCCGCCCGCGCATCGAGTCCCGGCTCGATCGCGCGTTTGAACGGTCGCTGGTCCTGATCACCGCCCCGGCCGGGCACGGCAAGACGAGCACCGTCGTCTCCTGGCTTCGCTTCCGGGACCTCGACGCCGCCTGGGTGTCGGTCGACGAGCGCGATGCCGATCTCACCCGTTTCGCGACCCACGTCGCCGTCGCCCTCGACCGCGTTGTCCCGGGCGTCGCCCCCGAACTCTTCGCGATGCTCGCGGCGCCCGACCGGCTCGGGCCGCCCGAGTTCGGCGAGTCGTTCGGCGAGGCGTTGTACGACCTCGAGCGGGACGTGCTTCTCGTCCTCGACGATTTCCACGCGGCCGGCTCCGTGGCGGCGTCGGCATTCATTGGCGGGCTGCTCACCGCCGCTCCTCGCCGGCTGCATACGATTCTCTGCACGCGAAATAGTCCCAACATTCCCCTGGCTCGACTCCGGACCATGGGTGAGGTGGAAGAGCTGACAGGCGCGGATCTCCGCTTGTCGCCCGGAGAGACGGGCCAGTTGCTGCGCCTCGAAACCGGCGAGCCGGTCGACCAGGCGCTGGAGGCGAGCGTTCAGGCGTCCGTCGGCGGGTGGCCTGCCGCCATCCGGTTGATCGCGCTGAGCGGCGCCGGCGACGCCTTGCAGCGGCGAGAGCCGGTGGTTGAACGCCGCGCACAGCTCCTGGGCGACTACCTCGGCGAGGAGGTGCTAGCCCGCCTTCCGCCTGCCCACCGCGATCTCCTCCTCTGGGCATCGCTGCTGGACCGCTTCAACGCGCCGCTCCTCGAAACATTGGCGGCCGAGCAGGGCGGCGAACCGCTTCGTCGCAACGAGGTGGAACGACTGCGCGGCCTCGAGCTGTTCCGGGAGATCCCCGGGCTGAGCGAGACCTGGTTCGCCTACCACCCCTTGTTCCGGGAAGTCCTTCGCCGCGAGCTGGAACGCACGACGGATGCCGCGGCGATCGCCGCGCGGCGGCGGAGCATCGCCCGCTGGTTCGCGACGGCCGGGCTGACGCAGGAAGCGGTGGAGCACCTCGTCGCGCTCGACGACATCCCGGCAGCGACGGAGCTCATCGAGTCGCGGCTGAACGAGGCGTTCGCGCGGGAGGACTGGCAATCGGTCGCCTCGTGGCTGCGTTCGATCCCGATGGAAGCGGTGCGGGAGAGCCCGGAACTCCTCCTCGCGTCGGCCTGGGTCGCCTACCTCAGCGGCCGCGACGCCCTCCTTACCGACATCCTGGAGACGATGCGCGGCGCCGAAATCTGGCGCCGCGCGACTCCGGCCCAGCGCGCCGAGATCGCCCTCCTCACGACCATCCCGGAGGCCGATCCAATCGAGGCGATCGAGATCGCAGAACGCGCGATCGCCGTCATCCCGTCCAGCAGGCGGTATCGCTACGGGTATGCCCATATGGCGCTCGGCATGGCGTTGACCGCGGCGGGGCGAGAAGACGAGGCGCTGGCCCGGCTCGCCGCGTTCACGGAACGGGAATCGGTGCGGATCGACGCGGCCTCGATTCGGGGGTACTTCGCGCGCGCCATCGTGCTCCGCCAATCTGGCCGCCTCGCCCGCTGCGAACAGACGGCGGCTGATCTGTTGCAGCTCGCGGCGATGAACGGCCTTCCGGTCGCCGCGGGGTGGGGCGCGCTCAACCTCGGCGCCGTCGCCCACGAGCGCGGCGATCTTGCCCAGGCGAGTCGCCACGTCGGCACGGTGATCGCGGATGCCGACCGCGTCCATTTCATCTGCCTGCGCGAATCGTTCTTCGTGCAAATTCTCGCCTACGAAGCGCAGGGGCTGCGGGCCGAGGCGGACCGGGCCATAACCCGGCTGCGAGAGAGCGCCGTCGGGTCGGAAACCATGAGCCAGCTCCAGCTCATCGACTCGTTCCTGGCCCGCACCGCGCTTATCCGCGGAGACCTCGCCGCCGCCCAGCGCTGGCTCGAGACCACGTCGCCATCATCCGCGTACGAAGATTTCAAGGCGACCGAGCAACCCACGCTGACGCGCGTCAAGGTCCTGATCGCCCTGGGGACGGCGGCGACGCTGAACGAAGCCGACCACCTCCTGACGGCGTTCGTGGCGTTCGCCCGTATCGCGGCACATGCGGCTCGCCTTGATCGAGGGCTTGGCCGTCCAGGCTCTCCTCCAACAGGCCCGAAGCGACGGCGCTACTGTGGCGCGCGCCTTGCGCGAGTCGCTCGAGTTGGCTGCGCCGGAGGGCGTCGTCCAGCGGTACGCGTACCTCGGACCTGCACTCGCGCCGATCCTGAGTCGTCTCCTCGCCGAACGCGCCCCACAGCACCACGCGCGCGCCGTGCTCAGAACGCTGGAGGCGGTGCTCGGTGTCCAGCCGTCGAACCAGTCAGGAACGAAGACTCTCGGCCGCCCGTCTCTGGCGGAGCCACTCACGGACCGGGAACTCGAGGTGGTGCGCCTGCTTGCGCGGCGACTGACGAACACCGAGATCGGCGAGGAGCTTTTCATCTCGCCGATCACGGTCAAGAACCACGTCGCCCACATCACCGACAAGCTCGG
>CAVXMK010000006.1:0-35806 GCA_963762985.1 uncultured Chloroflexia bacterium | reverse complement strand
GTTGCCGTCGCAGACCCCCTCCGGGCAGTCCGTGTCAGGCGGGAAGTTGTCGATGCCGCAGACGTTACCGCTCGCAGGTCGCCTCGGCGCAGTCCGGATCCGCCGGTGGCGGGCAGTCGCCCGGGACCAGGCAGCCCACGCAGATGCCGTTGCCGTCGCAGACCCCCTCCGGGCAGTCCGTGTCAGGCGGGAAGTTGTCGATGCCGCAGACGCTACCATCGCAGGTCGCCTCGGCGCAGTCCGGATCCGCCGGTGGCGGGCAGTCGCCCGGGACCAGGCAGCCCACGCAGATGCCGTTGCCGTCGCAGACCCCCTCCGGGCAGTCCGTGTCAGGCGGGAAGTTGTCGATGCCGCAGACGCCACCCTCGCAGGTCGCCTCGGCGCAGTCCGGATCGGTCGGTGGCGGGCAGGTGTCAGCGGTCTCGCACCCGGCGCAGGTGCCGTTGCCGTCGCAGACCGTGGGCGCGTCGCATTTGGTCTTGGCACGGTTGTTGGTGCAGACCTGGCAGAGGGCCGCGTTACAGGTCGAGACACATTGGCCGCTCGCCACATCGCATTTTTGGCACGGCACGGCCGTGCACTCTTCGTCAACGGTACAGCCCGTCGGCGGCGGCGGTGGTGGGGCAGGGCAGCCGGAACGTCCGGTCGTGCACGCGCCGAGGTAGTCGCAGAGATGCTTCAGATGCTTCTTGGCGGACTTCTTGCGGATCTTGAGCGTTCGACAGGTGGTGGGATCAGAAGCCGTGCAGTGACAGATAGTCTTCTTCTTCTTGGGGTTGCGGAACTCGGAACCCGCCCCCCCGTCGTGCTTCTTCCCGTCGTGCTTCTGCTGCTTCTTCTGCTTCTTCTGCTTCTGCTGATGCCGCGCTTTGTGCTTACCGCGCTTGGCCTCGAGCTCGTCCCCAGAGACGACGGTGCCGGTCACCGCGGCCAGCGCGCCACCCGCGAGCCCTTTGAGGGACCGCAGGCGCGTCAGCCGGATCGCAAACACGCGTTTCGCCAGATCGTCGAACCGTTTTCCATCCATGGTTCGTTACGCCTTTCGTGAACCGAACGAATCGCTGAGACCTGAGCAAGGCGACCGTTCTGCAAGGCCCGATGGCCACCGGCCACCACCTGGCGTATACCCGCCTGCCTCGGCCGCCGACGGGCGAACGCAGCGCTGATCCGGCGAGTCGTGCCATGACCATCCTGCGTGACGGGGTGACGCACGCAGTGCGCTTACACCATCATCCACGCTCACGGTGCTGCTCCTTCGCGACCCATGCGCACGCCGTTCACGCGTGCCGTCATCATCATCTAGGACAACAGGGTCGGGCAGCCGGAGACGCCGGTGCACGGCCCCCTGTAGTCGCAGGGGTGCTTCAGGTGCTTCCTGGCCGACCATCGGCGAATCCTGATCGACGAACAGGTCGTGGGATCATTGCTAACGCAGTGGCAGATCCTGGTCTTCTTCTTGCTCACGCTGGCCTGGGTCGTGACGCGCTGCGCGGAAGTGCCACCCGTGACGGCCACGGCGGCCGCCGCCGCCCCACCAAGCAAGCCACGGATCGCGCGCAAGCGGGTCACGTTTGTGGTGCCGAGTCCCTTGATGATGGTGTCGAACCTGGTCCCATCCATAGACGTCCATCCTCCTGAAAGGCCCGATGGCCGCGTGCCACCACCGGGCTTCCACCCAGTCGCCTCGCCCGCACAGCGCGAGCAATCCTCTGGCAGCGAGATTCTTACGTAATGCGATTACTGATCCTACCATAAGTAGTCAATACGTAGTCAACTGTTTGTGGATTGTTGCATGATGAGAGAGGACGTATATTGCAGTTATTCCCTTATATTTCATACATAAGACGAAACCAGAATCATCTACGACTGATAATCCACTGAATTATAAAACATTCACATTTTATACTTGATTCAATCATCTATACTAGAGCAAAATGCCAGTTCAGCGGCGTTTATTACCGGACCTTCATGTGAGAGACGAGAACGGCTCAGGTATCGAGGGGTGCTCAGGTGCTGGCCCGCCATCTCCAGGCTCCGATGAGCCGCTTGATACGGCGCCATGAGGAAAATTCCGATACAGAACCGATTAGGCGAGTTAGGTTTTCTCAGAGATTGATAAAGAGACGATAAATACCATGAGATCGCCGGTCGACCGGCGCCACGGTGCATAACGGTCCATGCCTGCTGAATGTGCGGAATTGCGTCAGTTTTGTCTCAGGCATCAGCGCGAGTGCGGCAGCACTCCACCCTGACTTTCGACAAAATCTATGAATTTCTGTGGCCTGGATGAATTCTTAGCGGTCCTAAGGAGCTCGCGCGCCATCTGGCGGTGCGGAGGTACAGTGTCCCGGGGTGTGAGGGGCGCCTGGCCGCCCTCCCTCTGTCGAGTTTCCATAACAGCATCTTGTTTGGCGCTGCTATTGTGATATCCTCAAACCCCATCGACGCGAACCCGGCTCCGCGCCCGTGCGGGATGTAGCAGACGACAGGCCGTGGCAGCCTCGGTCACATCAGACGCTTTCGTTGTTCCCCCCTCGCTCGATCGTCCACCCTTTTACAATGACGGGCACAGGGGGTTCGTCGCAGAGGTACCGACATGACGCAGTTTCGATCGGCGATCAAAGGCGCTCCCCGGCAGCGGCGGCATCGCACCGATGTCGAATACTGGGAGTTCGTCCACGAGCTGATGGAGCTGGGCTGGTACCGCATGGGCGAGGGGCGCGATCCCTCCGGCGCCGCCTGGGGCTTTCGCTCCGGGCACACCTTGCGCCCGCGGACCCGCGATGGCGCCCGCACCGTCAAGCCCGAGCAGCGCCCGAGCGAGCGCTGGATCGTCGCCAAAACGGAAACCGCCGCCATGCGCCGCCTGCTGCACGAGCTGCGTGGCGAGACGCCCAATCACGACTCCCACGCGGAAAGCCAGGAAACTCTGGAGGCGCCCCAGGTCTAGGGTCGAGGCCCGCTCTCCCGTCCCCGTCCCCCGTCCTTCACCACACCCTATCACCCTATCACCCTATCACCCGTCACCCGTCACCCTCCCCATGTTCACCCGCGCTGCGCCGCGCCAATAACGGCGCGCGCGATGCCCACCACAAGCACGAGCAGCGCGAGCGGCGTGAGGCAGATCGAGAGCATGACGATGGTCCCCGTATCGTCGCGCTGACCGATGAACAGCAGCGCCGCCGCCAGCAGCAACAGCAGGATCCCGCCGCCGATGACAGTCGCCGGTGAGGCGCCGAGCACCCACAGACTCCCCTCGCGGACGATCGCTGGCGGCGAGCCCTCTTCCGCGACGCCGGGACCACCCTCCCCCACGCTCGACGCCGGCGCTGCCAGCGCCGCGCCGCATTCAGCGCAGTAGCGGTCCCCGGCGTCGTGCGGCGTGCCGCAGGCGGGACAGACGGAGATCGTGTCACGCCGCTCCGTCCCGGCCGGCTCCTGTTCGCTCACGCGCAACTCCTCGATCGTTCCTGCCTTCCACCCTCAGGCAGCGCAACCACCCGAGCATCCCCGATCGTCGGCGAAGCGTCAAGCCAACCGCAAGCCAACTAGCCAACTAGCCAACTAGCTCGGCAACGCGGGAGCGTGGGAGCGTGGTATTCCTACACGCGGCACGCGGAGAGGGCACGGAATGACGGCGCCGTGGCGTGATGCCGCGGCACATGGGCAGGACAGGCGGCTTGACGGACGATTCCAGCAGCAGGCGCGAGGCAGACATCGGCGAGCAGTGGGACCGCGGCGCCAGCGCTGGCGGCTCGACCCTCATCTACTGCGGCCTCTGCGGGGCGCTCAATCCGGCCTCGAGCCATTACTGCGCCGCCTGCGGCGCCACCCTCGTCGACGCCTTCCATGCCACCGAGGGCCTGCGCGTCTTCGAGCGCCCCGATCCCGCGGCGCGCCTGATCGAGATCCTGCCTGCCGGCGGCGAGCTGGAGGTGATCGAGGATGCGGCGGCGCCCGCCGATTGGGTGCGCATCCACCTGCCCTACGGCCGTCTCGGGTACGTGCGGGCGGCGGACGCGGCTGCCACGACCGCCCTGCCCGCTACGGCTCAGGCCTCCCGGCCGCCCGATATCAATACGAATGCTCGCGGCTGCGTCACCTCCAGCGCGGCGCTCTGGGCTCTCGCCCTGCTGATCGTCACCGCGCTCTTCGGGGTGGTCATCGTCTACCGCGCCAGGCCGCAGGACGCCGGCCTGCTGGCAATCGTCTTCTGCATCATCCTCGGCCCGATGATCCTCCTTACCATCGGCGGCTACGTCGCGGCGCGCACGCGCGAGGACCGGCTCGCCTACGAGGAGGATCTGGCGCGCGCGGACCGCGCGGGGGAAGGCGGCTAAACAATGGCCCCAAGCGGGAGCGCATCGTGAGCGAGGGAACAAGCGCGGATCCGGATGGCGCGCCGCCTCGGCCAGCGACGATCTGCGCCCAGCTCCTGCAGGCGATGGATGCCTCCGAGGGGCGGCGCAAGCGGCGCAAGCGGAACACCACCCCGGACGCCCTTGGCATGGAGGTCAAGCGCGGCCTGCTGGAAGCGGCCATCGCCGACGACCCGGACCCGGACGACTTCGATGCCTGGCTCTTCGCTCAGGTGCAGGCGGCCGGCGGCCTCGCTGGCGCCACGCGGGCCATGGCCCGCCAAGTGCGAGAGGAATGGACGTTCGCCGTCGCCTCCGGCGGCTTCCGCGCCTGGCTCGCCGCCGGCGCGCCAAGTGACGACACCCGCACGAGGGTGATAGGTGATAGGTGATGGGTGACAGGTACGAAAGGTTGGTGAGTGGACAGTTCAGCGCCCGTCCGTTCGTCCCTATCACCCCATCACCCCACGACCCTATCACCCAACGGAGAAGCGTTATGGACCCCCACACGATCCTGGCCGAGGCCATCAGCACCAGGCAGCAGGTCTCGGCGCGCTACAACGACAAAACACGTACCTTCAGCCCACACGCGCTGGGAACCAAGCGGGGCGTCCCCCATGTCCTGGTCTTTCAGTACGCGGGCGGCAGCCAGAGCGGCCTGCCGCCCGGCGGCGAGTGGCGCTGCCTCGAGGTCGATCGCCTGAGCGATATCCGCCTGGAGGCCGGCCCCTGGCGCACCGCGCCAACGTCTTCAATCCCCAGACCTGCCTCGATGAAATCGACGTCCTCGCCGACCCCCTCCCACCACGGTGACAGACGAGGGTGATGGGTGATGGGTGATGGGCTATTGGCGGCCCGTCGTTCTCCCTAACACCCTATCACCCCATCACCCATCACCCTCGTCCCATCACCCAAAGTACGCCGGGTTGTAGCGCCGGGCGATGAGCCCCGTGGCCAGCGACAGATCGAGGTCGTGCACCAGCAGCCCCTCCTCGCCGTAGGGAACGTAGGCCAGGCAATCCCCCTCGGGACCGATCAGGCTGGTCGCCGATTCCTGATAGCGAAAGGCGTAGTTGACGCTGGCGAAATAGATCGTGTTCTCGATGCCGCGCATCATCATCGCCTTCTCGTAGTAGGGCGCGTCCGGGTCGCCCCAGCGAGTCAGCGTCGGCCCGCTCGTGTCGCTGCCGGTCAGCTGCGGGTGGAAGACCAGTTGCGCCCCGCGCGTCGCCGCCCAGCGCACGCCCTCCGGGTAGCGCCAACCCTCGTGGCAGATGGTGATGCCGAACGGCACGCCATCGACCGCGAAGAGCCGGCGCCGCCCATCCGGCACATAGTACGGCGCCTCCTCGAGTGGGAATCTGGTTCTTGGCCTGGTAGCCCTCGACCTCGCCCTCGCGCGAGACGACGAAGGCCACGTTGTGCAGGCCCAGCGCCGTCTCCCACTCCATGCCAACGACCGCCGCCACGCCGTGCTCCCGCGCCGCGGCGCGAATCACCTCCAGCGCCGCCTCCTGCCGGCGCTGGTCCGGGGGCGGCACCGGGAAAGTCGAAGCCGCGCAGGCCGGGCAGATAGGCCTCCGGGAAGCAGACGATGGCCACCTCCCGCGCCGCCGCCTCGGCCAGGAAACGCGTCGACCCTCTCCAGCCGCTCCTCGAACGACGGCAGATTCCTCGCCGCCGCCAGGCCAATGCGCAGGTGTGCGTGCGAATCCGCCATGAATCCTCCCCGGAAAGCCCGTCCTGACCAAACGCGAAGTCGCGGTCCCGTTCGCGCATTTTCCCACGAAGGTGGCGAGCGACGACGAGATGTGCAGGGCGAGGGTCGGACGATTGCCCCGTGATCCGCGCTATAAATGCGGCACGCTGACCCATACGCGTCCGGCATTCACCGGAACCCGTAGTGAAGGCTGGATCATGGCTGCTCCTGCCCCCTCGTTGGCCGCCAGTACCCTGCCAATCCCGCGCACCCGGCTCATCGGCCGCGAGACCGAGCGCGCCGCCGCCCGCGCGCTCCTCCTCGATGAGACCGTCCCGCTGCTGACGCTGACCGGCCCCGGCGGCGTCGGCAAGACCCGCCTGGCCCTCCAGATCGCGGCCGATCTGCAGGCCGAATTCGTGGATGGCGTCCACTTCGTGCCGCTTGCCACCGTCCGGGAAGCCGAGGTCTTCCTGCCAACGATCGCGCGCGCGCTGGGCCTCGGCGACCTGGGAAGCCGGCCGCTGGTGGAACGGATGGTCGATTACGTGCATCAGCGGCAGGTGCTGCTCGTTCTGGACAACCTCGAACAACTGAGCGACGCGGCCCCGCTTGTCGCCGACCTCCTCGCATCGTGTCCCCGGCTCACGATCCTCGCGACGAGCCAGACCGTGCTGCATCTCTCGGCGGAGCACGTCCTGCCGATCCCGCCCCTGCGGTTGGCGGCCGAGGCCGGCGATGCGCCGGTTGCGCACATCGTCTCAGCGGATGCCGTCCGTTTGTTCGTCGATCGCGCGCGGGCGGTGAGACCGGACTTTGACCTCAGCGAGAGCAACGCCGCCACCGTGGCGGCGATCTGCGCGCGCCTCGATGGCCTGCCACTCGCGATCGAGTTGGCCGCGGCGCGGGTCGGCCATCTCCCGCTGCCGGCCATTCTGACGCGGCTCGAACAGCGGCTGACGTTTCTGACTGGCGGCGCCCGCGACAAGCCCGATCGTTTGCGCACCCTGCGGAACGCCATGACCTGGAGCTACGACCTCCTCCAGGCCGATGAACAGCGCCTCTTACGCATCCTGGCGGTCTTTCGGGGCGGCTTCTCGCTCGACGCCGCCGAGGCGATCTACCGCGAGATCGGTGGACGTGAGAGCGCCGTCCTCGAGTCTGGTCTCGTCCCTTGTTGACAAGAGCTTGCTGCGCCTGGATGAGGCGGCTGACGAGCCTCGGTACCGCATGCTGGAGACAATCCGCGAGTTCGGATTGCACCAACTTGCCGTTTGCGGCGAGGCTGACGCTTCCCGGCAGGCGCACGCCGCGTATTTCCTGGCATTGGCGGAGCGGGCCGCTCCGGAGTGGTGGGGGCCAGATCCCGCCGCCTGGCTGGACCGCCTGGAATCGGAGCACGACAACCTCCGGGCCGCACTGGAATGGGCAGTCGAAGGGCGACACTTCGATGTTGGCTACCGCTTGGCGATCGCATTGCACTGGTTCTGGCGCCTACGCGATCCGGTGAGCGAGGGGCGCCGCTGGATGGAGTCGATGTTGACGGTCGCCGATGTGGTTCTCCCTGCCTTGCGAGCTGCCCTCCTGGCGCGGGCTGGCGATCTCGCCACGGTGCAGGGCGACTTCACCCAAGCCGGGGAGTTGCTCGATGCAAGTATCGCCCTGGCGCGCGAGATCGACGATCTGGAGACACTGACCTTCGCGTTTGGCTGGCGAGGAGTCACGGCGTACGCCGCGGGAGAATACGCCCTCGCCCAGCAATTCCTGGAGCAGGCCGTGTCGCTCTCGCGGCGGCCTCCATCCCGCTTTGGGACGCCCTCGGAACAGCGATCCTGGCGAGCATCACTCATCATCTGGGCGACAGAATCCGCGCCTTGCCGCTGATTGAGGAGGCCTATGCCAGGTGTCGCTCAGGTCGGATCGAGTGGGTTACATTGGTCGCCCTGGGTGTCATGGCCTACATCGCCGCCGAGCGGGGAGACTTCGCGCGCGCAGACACGCTGTACCGCGAGAACCTGGCGCTCAGTTCGGCGATTGGAGACCGCCGCTTCTTCTCCAGTGCCATTGCCGGGTTCGCCTGGACGGTCGCCGCACGGGGTGAGCATGAGCGCGGGTGCCGTCTCTGTGGAGCAGTGGATGCCTTGCGCGATGTCACCGGTGTAAGCCTCACGGGGACAGGCCGGATTGGCTTTGAACGCGCCCTGGCCACCGCCCGGCAGGGGATCGGTGAGGCGGCATGCGATGCGGCTCGAGAGCCAGGCCGTGCACTGGGGCCGGACGCCATCCTGGCCGAGGTGAACCGCGAGACCACCAGCGGCGCCAGGATCGGCGAAGGGCATCGGGCGCTGCCAGGAGCGCGGCTCGGCCTGACCCCCCGGGAGCGCGAGGTGCTCCGCCTGGTGGCGCAGGGGCGCACGAACCGGGAGATTGCCGACAGCCTGTTCGTCAGTCACCGCACGGCGACGACGCACGTTGCCAACATCCTCGGCAAACTCGGGGTCTCCTCGCGCACGGAAGCCACCGCGTGGGCCGTGCGCGAAGGGCTGGCCTGAGCGACCTGCAGGCTGACCGCGTCGTACGCACGGGCTACGTACCCCTACGCAGGGTCGTGAATCCCCCAACGGTTCAAGAGATACGTCATACAGACGATGTCCCGCGCGATTGTCGGGCGCAGGATGGACGCGCGCCGGGACACCGCTCCTGTGCGTGAGCACAGGCATGGAGGCGCGGAGATGATCGCGCATCCCGACTCGTTGACGGCATTCGCGTTCATGCGTCATGAGGCGCCGCTGACTGAGGGTGTCCAGGAGCGGAAGGCGATTGCGGCATCTCGGCCCGCGCGGCCGGCGACGGCCAGACTTCCGTAGATTTCTCCGTATTTGTACGGATGGCTACGTCGCGCGCGGCGCGCAGGATAGGAGCACGCCCGAAGGACGGCGCCGGCCACCCGAAGCACGGACGCCGCGGGTGAGACACGAGGAGAATCCGGTGCAAGTCGCCGGCTCCGACATGGGCCGCGCCAGGACCGAGCAACGCGACCTTGCGGCTTTCATGCAACCAGGCCAGAGACGAGAGGCCAAGGAGATTGAAGGTGAACCCATATACCACGAAGACCCGGGCCAGGATTCAGCAGCGCGACATCGACGAATGCCTTGATATGAATTCGTACCTTGCCGGGGCCTCGATCGCCGCGCTGGAGCGGCGGCGGGGATGGCAAGCCGAAGCCGAAGTGAACCAGCTGCTCAAGGAGCACGGCGTCACGCCGCGGACGGCGGCATCGCTCGTCTCGATGATGCGGCAGGCGATCGGTAAGGCGCTGGTCCGCGCGGGAGAACGCCTCAGTGGCGTCCCCGAGCGCGGCGCGGCGCCGGGAATGGGTTCCGAGGCGGGCACGCTGCAGACGAGCGTCTGACCGCGGTCGCGAATCGGCGGTTGCCAGCAGCGCGAGCAACGCCGCCACACAGGCAGAGGAGCGAGCGGCATGGAGCTGATCATCTACACCACGTACGCCACGGCGATGAGGCATCGGCCAGAGAACCTGGCCGCGTCTGGAGGGCTGC
The DNA here is from genome assembly GCA_963762985.1 of uncultured Chloroflexia bacterium. Classification (GTDB taxonomy): domain Bacteria; phylum Chloroflexota; class Chloroflexia; order Thermomicrobiales; family UBA6265; genus JACCXM01. The sequence goes on along the minus strand of CAVXMK010000006.1, from coordinate 26,189 downwards.
AGCCCGCGGGTTTCCGAGAACCGCGCGAGCGGCGCGCCCGGAGCGGCCTGGCACGAGCGCGGTGCTGGCTGGGCGTCGTCCTTGCCTGGGCGCGGCCGCGGCGGGAGAGAAACGACCGCATGGCTGGCGCTGGCGAGCTGAGCGCGGCGACGCTTTCCGGCGAGCCGTGATCCGACAGGCGGGGAATCACGTCCCGCCGGGACGATCGGTCACGAATTCCCCTTGACAGGTTGATCTCCGCTTCATACACTCCTTCAATTAGAACAAATGTTCGTATTTGAGGGCGTGTTGAGCGGGAGGCAATCTGTGATGACCGGCCAGGAAAGCGCCGTTCGGGCCGAAATCGGGGCGGGCGCCTCGCGCGCGCTCATTCGCTGGGAGTGCCGCTGCCGGCTTCCCCCGTCCTGCTCGCCACCTACGACTCCCGTGGCCGCATCCACATCAAGGCACGCGACCGCTACTGGCATGTCGACGGCGTCGTGCAAACCGTCTGCCCCCGCTGCGGCTCCGAACACACCCTCGACATGGGAAAGGTGATGGGTGATGGGTCGATGGGTGACGGAAAGGATGGGAACGGACATTCCATGTTTCCGTCCTCCGCCCTCCGCTCGTCCCATCACCCATCACCCATCACCCGTCACCCCCGTCTGGCTCATTCCGAGCCTCTCCAGCGCCAGAGCGCACCCCCGGAGGTCGCCCCTTCGGGTTCCGTGGCCGGCCAACGTTGGCCGGATAAGCTCGAGGAGAGGCCTCATGGCCCAGAACAACGGTCCCCGCGATCCCCGTCACACCTGGCGCGATCCGCACAAGCAGCTCGTCGCGAAGCCATCTGCGCCTGCTGCCCCCGCTTTCGCCCCCGGCCTTCCGGCAACCCCCGCTCGCTCGTCCCGCTGTTGCGGCCGCACCAGCCGGTCACCCCGGCGCAGGATGCCCTGCTGACCGCCATCGCCCGCCAGGCCCGCCTTGGCGACGACGTCGCCCGCGATCTTCTCTGGCGCGCCTTTTACGCCCGCCTGCAGCCGGCGCTCTTCACGGTTGGGCGGACGACGCAGCACCGGAGTTGGCCGCGGCGGAATGGCCGCCCCTGGGACCTGGACGATCTCCGTCAGGAAGCCTGGCTCGTCTTTGCCGATCTGACATTGCAATGGAATGGTGAAGGCTCGTTCGTTCCCTATATCACCGCCTACTTCCCGTGGCGGCTGCGCAACGCCATGCGTCATCTCGCTCCCACGCGTGTGGCGCGGTCAGCGTGCGCCCCTCGCAAGAGACCGACCATCGATTCGCTGGAGTTGCGCTGCGCCATCGAGGCCGCGCTCTCGCCGCGAGACGTGGAGGTGTTGCATCTCCGTCTGGTGGAGAACGCCGGCATCGGCGAGATCGCGCGCCGGCTTGGTGTCAACCGCCGCACCATCAGCCGCCGGTGGGCGCGCATCTGCCGCATCGCGCGCGAGGTGTTGCAAGACGCCGGGCTACGACGTGGGCTCCTGAATAGCGCCGCCCGCATGGCCTTTGCACGGGAGCGCGGAAAGGATGGCCATCGTGAAGGTGTCGCAAATCAGACGGCGTCACCACCCGGGTGTCATCCTGACGCCCAACCCCCCTGTCATCCTGAGCGCAGCGAGGATTCTCCGCTGATGGACCGCATCGTCGCCTGGAGCCGAGGTGGTTCGCCGCGCTCAGTACGCTGATACGAAATCGGGTGAACAGTGAGGGTGTCATGGTGAGCGCAGTGAACCATCTCGGCGTGGCCTCGCGGCATCAGGTCAAGGACAAGATCCTTCGCTGTACTCAGGACGACACTATTTCGGCACGCCGCTCCACGTAGCACGCGCTACAAGGATCGCCCCAAAAACCCTGTACGAACGTCCAACATCCGGAAGTCACTCATCCAGGGTGTCCCATTTTGGCCGTCTCGATGTGTCTTCGGCTTTTATAGAGAGGGATTTTCTCGACGGGCTGAGCCAGCGGCCCGCCGGGTGCTCCCTCTCGCGTCCCCGCTCCCGCTCGCCCTGGCAGCGAGCAGGCCCGGCGACGCCGTTGTTCCGGTCCCGCGGGAGACCACCGAACCCAATGTTCAGCGTGGTCAGAGTCCTCGTGGTCCAACGTATCGTGTCCAGTCCTTCGTGATTCCCGAGTCGATCCAAGCGTGTCACCGGTTCGGTGACTCCCGCGGGTCCCCTCTTCATCCGAGGCCGCACTGCGCCCATTTCCCCACCCCCTCCTCCCCCTTCTCCCCTTTTTCCCCCTCGTCATCCGTCACCCACCGAAACGCGATCACCTCGTTCCGCGCGGCCGGCGGCGGCTCCGCCGTCGTCAGGAATGGCCCCCCGGCCGGCACGAGGAGCAGATCGCCCGCGATCGCCAGCGGCGCGTTGATGCCGGCCCCCGTCTGGATAGCGCCAGATCTCCTCGCCGGTGCTCGTCGCGAAGCCGCGCACCAGGCCATCGAGCCCGGCCGCCGAAGACGACGTCATTGGCCACCGTGGCCCCGGCGCGAAAAACGTATCGACCTCGGTCCGCCAGCGCTGCGGAACCGTCCCGCGCATCGAGCGCGCCATCTCGCCGCTGGCCGTGGCCAGATCGGCCGCGAACTCCTCCGCGGTGTAGGTCAACGGCATGTTGACCACCGGCGCGAAGATCGTCTCGTTTGCGTACGCCATCGGCGTCAGCACGCCGCCGAAGGGGCCGGGCAGGATCGTGACCGGCGTCGCGGACGGCTCGGGGAGCATCGCGCCGTCGCCGTACGCGTTGTGCTCGCCGACGCTGGCGCGCCAGATCTCCTCCCCCGTCTCCGCATTGGCGGCAATGACCGTGCCCGTCTTCCCGCCGCCGATCGCCAGCGGGACCGCCTCGCCCGCGATCGTCACCGTCGCCAGGATCGGCGTGAGCTGGAAATCGTGATCGAACTGGTCGTGCGGCTTCGCCTGGATGAACCACCGCAACGAGCCATCGCTGGTGTCCAGGGAGACCATTGCGCTGGTGTAGAGATTCGGGCCCGGCCGCGTCCCCTCGTCGGCGCTCAGGCCGAGCTCGGGCCAGGGCGCGGGATTACCGGTGCCGAAGTAGATGTTCCCCCGCTCGTCGACCGATGGCGGGTACCAGACCCCCCGCCCGCGTTGACGCGGGCGCTGCCCCACAGGTTGCCGGCCGTCGTGTCCCATTGCCAGAGGACCGCCCCGCTCTGGGCATCGAGCGCGAAGAGGATTCCCCGCGTGCCGCCGACGTAGGCGGCCGGCGACGTGGCGATGTAAACAACGCTGTCGTAGACCACCGGCTGCATGAAGATGAACTCATTCGGGTTGGCCGACAGCTTCGTCCGCCAGATCTCCTCGCCGGTCGCCGCGTCCAGCGCCACGGTCTCGGCCTGCAAGCCGATCGAGGCAAAGAGCAGGCCATACCCGGCCGCGACGCCGTTCGCCCCCGCCGTCGGCACGCCATAATCCCGCTGCCAGCGGACCGTGCCGCTCTCCCGGTCGAGCGCGAAGATGCTGCACTCCATGTCCTGCACGTAGACCGTATCGCCAACGACCAGCGGGTTGGCGGTCATCGCCCCGTACCCACCCATCGCCGTGAGCGGGAACCGCCAGGCCACCGCGAGACGCTCGACGCTCCCGGCATCGATTGGCGAGGCCGCCGCGGCGCGGCGCCCCGCCAGCGAGCCCTGCGCCGTCGGCCAATCCGCCGCGTAATCGGCCAACTCCGGCGGCAGCGCCGGTCCCAGCGCTTGCGGCGTCGCCATCGGCAGTTCCTGCGCCCACGATCCATCGCCGGCCGTCAGCACCGCGGCCGCCGCACCGCCCAGGGCGCGCAGCAGGACGCGACGAGAAACGCTGTCACTCATGCGAATTACTCCTGCGAAGCGGCGTCCCAGCATGTACATCAGCCGCCCCAAACGGCTCCCCTCTCCCGGCTCGACGGGAGAGGGGCTGGGGGTGAGGGTCTACACCGGCGACCACGATAGTGATTGAATCCGAACGCCCCCACATCCTCTGCCCGCCTCGCGCAAGTCCCATGCCTCCCGCCAGGCGCGGGCGCTCCCGTCCTCCGTCCTCCGTCCTCCGTCCTCCCGCCTCCGTAATGGCGATAATCGACAGGTTCGGCCGGCGCGCGGCGCTGGCATCGCCACGGAGCGGCCTCCCATAGCCCTCGACCTGACCGAAATCACCGAGCCTGGCGGCGCAACCAGGGAGTCCGGCGACGATCTTCCCGATCGCGGAGCGCGCGGCGTCCTCGCCATTCCGGCCTTCCGCCGCCTCTGGCTGGCGCAGCTCATCGCCCAGCTTGGTGAGGCGATCGCCCTGGTGGCGATGCCCCTCCTCGCCTATGCCATGACCGGCTCGCCGGAGTTGCTGAGCCTCATCTTCGTCCTGCAGCTCCTGCCGCGCATCGTCCTGGCCCCCATCACCGGTGTCCTCGCCGACCGCGTCGACCGCCGCCGCCTGATGATCGGCGCCGATCTGGGCCGCGCCGCGCTGGTCTCCCTGCTCCCCTTCACCCAACAGGCCTGGCAGGTCGCCGTCCTGGCGACGCTGGTGGCCATCGGCAGCGCCCTGGCTCGTCCCGCCGAATTGGCCGCCGTGCCGATGGTCGTGCCGCCGCGCCTGCTCGTCCCGGCGCTCTCCGCCACGCAGGTCGCGAACGCCGTCGTCCGCGTCGTCGGCCCGGCCCTCTCTGGCGGCATCATCTCCATCACCGGCCCGGGTCTGGCCTTCGCCGCGCAAGCCCTCTGCTTCCTCACCTCGGCCCTCGTCCTCGTCCGGCTAACGCTCCCGCCCGTCGAACGCGCGACCGCCGCCGCCTCCAGCGCCCTGGCCGCCATGCGCCAGGAGATGCGCGACGGCCTGCGCGTCGTTGTTGAAAACCCGATCGTGCGCGGCATCACCGCCGTCGAATCGCTCTGGCAGTGCGTCTTCGCCACGCTGATCGTCACCGTCCTCATCTACGTCGAGCAGACGCTGCGCCTCGGCGCGGACTGCGCCCGCCGCCTACTCGCTGGTGATGGCCGCCTTTGGCGGCGGCGCCGGCGCTCGGCGCGCTGGTGGCGCGGCCGGTGGAACGGCGCATCGGCCGCCCGCGCCTGATGGCTATCGGCTACCTCGCCCCGCTGATGCTGATTCCCGCTGCCTTCAGCCCGCCCCTGCCCGTCCTCTTCGCCTGCTGGCTGGCCCTCGGCTTCACCGATGCCTGGGCGGTGATCGCCATGCAGTCGTACCTCGCCGAAGCGGTCCCCGACGCGCTGCGCGGTCGCGTCTACGCCACCTGGACCGGCGTCGTCACCCTGGCCGGCGCGCTCGCCTTCGTCCTGGTCGGCTGGCTGACGCCGCGCCTCGGCCCGCCGCTGACCCTGGCCCTCCTCGGCGGCATCGTCGGCATCGCCGGCCCGCTCATCCTGCTCGCCACCGGCGCCCTCGCCGCCATGCGACGGCAAGCGGCGCAGTGAGCGGATCTTGTGCGTCCAGGATCGCGATCGATGGGGAGCCTTCTCCTTGCCAGGCGGGCTTTCCCTCAACCTCGGCTCGGATGCGCCAAACAGAGGCGCTATGGACATGGGGCTCCAACGGGAATGCACTTGTCAGTAAACTGGCCGGTTGGGCTCACACACGCGACGAGCCCCCGGCAACACCTGAGCTGTGGTTCCGGTCCCTGGTTTCCCTCGAGGGCGCAAGGCTCACACGTGCCGTTGTCGCAGATCGCTCCCTGGGGTCTATCGGCGTTGGGATTGGGAAGGCAGATAACACCACAACTCGCGCAGTTGTTGTCGTCGTCCAGAAGGTTCGCTGCACGCCCCACCGCAACAGGTCTTGCCGGCCGAGCAGACCTGACGCAAACCCCGCAATGGTTCGGGTTGTCGGAGAGGTCGACGCACTGACCCTGGCAACTCGTATATCCCGGCCGGGGCAGCACTGGCCGCTGGAACAGACCACTGCCGCCACACTCCCGCAACTGCCCCCACAGCCGTCATCTCCGCAGAGCTTCTGCCCACAACTCGGCGTGCAGGTCACGCAGCTCCCGGCGTTACACACGCCGCCCGGACAAGGCGATCCATTCCGTGAGCGTCCCTTTACACTTCCCTTTCTTCCGTTTCTTGCAGGGAGGGCAGCCCTTCTTCTTCTTCTTTTTGCCGCGGCCTTGTCGGAAAATCTCGTGTCGATCAGGCCGAAGATGGCCAGGAGCCCGAAGCTGGAGTGCCGGCTCAGCCGAGCGGTGAGGCGGTGGGTCAGGCGGTCGAACTGAGGCCGCCATCCATGGGGCACGTCCTTTCCGATGCACATCACTGGCGGCACTTCCCCTCGTCACAGGTCGTCCCGCCCGGGCAGCAACTGCGGGAGAGCCCCGTACCAGAACACGAGGTCGTGGCGGCCAGGCACTCCGTGCTCCCCGCCGGGCACGCGGCAACCTGGTTGCACACGACCGGGTCGAAGAACTGCGTCTCGTTATAGGTGCAGGCGCAGCACGGCCCCGACGCACAGAGCCGCCGGAACAACAGTTGGATCCGGGCGCGCACGCCGCCGTGGCGCCGCAGCGGCAGTTGCCGCTGACGCACTGCTCGCCGAACCCGCAGCCCGCCCCGCAGCTCCCGCAGTGCCGCTCGTCGGTCAGGACGTTGACGCACTCGCGGTCGCAGCAGGCCGGGCTGGAGCCCGGACAGTCGCCGTCGGTGCAGCACTGGTTGTTCGGGATGCACCCGCCGTCGCACGGCTTCTGCCCGCCCGGGCAACCCGGGGTGGCGGCGGCGGTGGGGGTGCTGCCTGGACAGGCCCCGACCGTATCGCCGTGCCTGAGGTGCTTCTTCTTGGCCTTCTTGGAGACCGAGATGGTCTGCCCCTGATGGCAAAGCGTGACCTTCTTCTTTTTCTTCTTGGCTTCAGTCGCGGCGGGTGAGGCCGAGCCAGTCAAACCAAGGGGCGTCAGTGCCAGTAGCCCGAAACTACGGCGGCGGTTCAACTGAACAGTGAGACGACGGGTCAGGGCATCGAAGCGATGGCTGTCCATGGGTACAGGGCTCCTTTGGGCGAGGACGACCGCTTTTTCACGACTCCGGCATAGTAGGCCCTACCCGTGCCGGGCGCATCCGCAAAACTACGGATTTCTTCGTGCCCTGGGTCCATCACTGTCTGCCCTGGAGCCTGGGGAGATCCGTCTGGAGACGCGCGGCGGCAAGCGGGGCTGGCGCGGCGATCTCCCTCGGACGCCGGCCGTGACGAAAACCTGGACCACCGGCGCGCCAGGGTTGGAGCGGGACTTGCATTGTGGTGAGGCAAACGTCGCTCGCGTTGCGCGGCACGATCGCTGACGAGAAAGGCAAAACGGTCAGCAGCGCATGCAAATACTGACTGAGATTACCCCGTTCACTCCGGATGGCATCCGGGACCTGGCGCACCTGGATCGGGCTTTCCGCGCGTACCGTTCGGCCAGGGCGCAAATGGCGGCGATGGGCGCGCCGTCGTCCTGTTCGATCAGGCAAGCGAGGCGAAGTTTGTAGTGGAGTCGGCCGGGGATTTGCGCATCCTGCTCTTCGCCGCGGCGGCTGCCTACCGCGGGGCCAGGAGCGAGGGGTGCGCCGGAGCCGCCGATCAGTCCATCGCCGCGATTCGAACCGGCGGCGCCGATGACGGCCTGCTGCACATCACCCCATCCTCGCTGGCGCTCCCTTGGGGCTAATGGCGCATCGCGTGTATCTGGCCACGATCCGGAATCCGGCTGATCAATGCCGGAATGGCTGATCACTGCCCGACCGTTTCCCTCTTTCCCGGCTCGACGGCTCACAGGGAACGGAATGCCGGATTTGCCGCCGATCACGCGACACATAGCCCCCTCTCCCGGCCCGACGGGAGAGGGGGTTGGGGGTGAGGGTTTTCGGTGAGGGTTAGGGGTAAGGATCCCCAAGCCGAGTACCATCCACCTCACAAAATCTCGAAATTGCAAGCGGGCACACAATTCGCGCTCTCCCGGAGCGTCGCGGCGCCCGCCTGTCCAACCCGTGGCAGAGGTGGAGCGATGTTTGATCCGCGTACCGGCGCTTCTGCCATGTCCCGCTCCCAGGCGGCTGCTCGTCCACGCCCCCTCTCCCGGCGCAAAATCCTCGGCGGCTCAATCGCTGCGGCGGGGCTGGCCGCCACCAGTCTCGGCGCGCGCGGCCTGGTCCGCCGCGATGCAGGAGGCAACGCCTCTCCCGGCGCTGGCCGGCCAGCCGTTGGCCGAACCGCCGGTATTGCACAGCGCCGATGGCCGGCTCGAATTGGCCCTGGAAGCGCAATACGGCCCAGCGACCATGGGGGGCCGGGAGGTGATGACCTACTCCTACAATGGCATGGTCCCGGGGCCGATGCTGCGCATGCGCGCGGGCGAGACGCTCGCCGTCACGCTCGCCAATCGCTTGGACGCGGGAACCAATCTCCACACCCACGGGCTGCACGTCTCGCCGGCCGGCAACAGCGACAATGTGCTCCTGCAGATCGAGCCGGGCGAGACGGTCGACTACGAGTTCGCCATTCCGCCCGATGGCACGTCGGGGCTCAACATTCCCGGCTTCTACTGGTACCACCCTCACCTGCACGGCGACACGGCCCTCCAGGTCGGCGGCGGTATGGCCGGCGCCCTCATTGTCGATGGGAAGCTCGACGAGCTGCCGGGCGTCGCCGGGCTGACGGAGCGGCTGCTCGTGCTGGGAACGTCCGAGATCGCCCTCGACGGCACGCTGCTGCTCTTTGCCGACATGCTCGAGCCCTCCGTCTTCGTCAACGGCCAGACTGAGCCGGCGATCGCTATTGCTCCCGGCGAGACACAGCGCTGGCGGATCCTCAACACCAGCGTCTTCACCTTCATGGAGCTGGCCCTCGACGATCACCAGTTGCACCAGATCTCCGCCGATGGCAATCCCCTGCGCGCCGTCCGCGGCCGCGACCGGATCCTGCTGGCCCCAGGCGAGCGGGCTGAGGTGCTGGTCCAGGGCGGCCCTGCCGGCCGCTACGCCCTGCGCTCGCTCGCCTGGGGCCAGGAGACGGAGTTCCAGGCGCAAGACGAGTACCCGATTGCCACCATGGTCAGCGCCGGCCCAGCGCAAGAGCCCTCACCACTGCCGGACCAGCTCTTCCCCTTCGACGATCTGCGCCAGGCGGCGGTGGACCGCCATCGGGAGGTGGTCTTCTGGAAACGTTCGATCCATTCCGCCTCTTCATCGACGGCCGGACGTTCGACCACGACCGCGTCGACCAGACGGTCCAGCTCGGCGCGACGGAAGAGTGGCGGTTGGTCAACCCCAGCCCCGACTGGCACCCCTTCCACATTCACGTCAACGACTTCCAGGTGATCACGGTTAATGGCGAGCCGGTCGATGCCGATTCCTGGGAGAACGCCGATCCCGGCCTTCGGGGAGGTCGTCATCCGCACCCGCTTCCTCGATTTCCCCGGCAAGTTCGTCTACCACTGCCACATCCTCGACCACGAGGACAAGGGCATGATGGGCGTCGTCGAGGTCGTTCCGTAGGTCCCGTCAGGCGCTCTGCGGCCCACACGCCATGAATGCTCCTCTTGCCCCAGGGCGCTTTCTCCGCAAGACCATTGCCGGCACTGACATGGCGGTTGTGGCGGACCGCTGACTGACTCGCGCGATCCAGATTTGACGCCAGAGGCCGCGGACCGCCGGCTGCAACCCGCGGCTACGTTAGGTGTGAGTTGCCAAACAGTACAGTTGACTTCACACACAATTGATGCGATTCATCGCGCCAATCGGCAAAGCGTCGATCGCTGCCGTTGGGCGCAGGAGTCCCGGCACGGGCGCTGCCCAATCATGAGCGGAGACAGCAACCATGGACGGCAATCGGTTCGATGACTTCACGAGGCTGTTGGGAGCCGCCTTTACCCGGAAGCGGGTGCTTCAACTGCTGGCCGGACTTTCCATGGCCGCGCTGCCGGCGACCGTCGAGCTCGACCAGAGCGGAGCCAAACAGAGGAACCGCAAAAAGCGTAAAAGGAAAAGGCTGAGGCGCCTCCTTGTGGGCCTGCCACCGCCCTGTGAGCAAAGGGCCATCAAGAAAGTGGCAATGTGTCACTGCCCGCCGGGGAACCCGCAAAACGCACATGTCACGTGTATCGGCCCCGCTGCCTGCAAAGTCGGACACGCTAATGACCTTCCCTGCGACTGTGTCTGCGGTGACGTTCCGGAGGGGTGCGTCGATAAGCAGGGTCAGCCATTTCCACAATGTGACGTAGGCCGGTGTCGGCCAGACGGCGCTTGCCCTCCAGGGCCGCAGGCCTGCAGCGGCGAATGCGACCTCGTGAACTTCCCCTGCCCCACGACATCAGTCGCGAACTGCCGCTGTCAGTTGGGAGCGTCCGACACCCCTGGCGCCTGCGTGGATTGCCCGACAGAGCGCATCTGTGGATTCGCCTGCTGCCCTGAGGGCCAGATCTGCTGCGACGGCATTTGCACGAACGCGAGCGAGCTTTGCGGCGGCATCTGCGGCAACGTCTGCGCTGGAAACGAAACGTGCTGCGGCACGGACTGTGTTCCCACGATCGACGTCTGCGGAAGCTGTGACACCATTTGCACCGGAGACGAGGTCTGTTGCGACACAGAGTGCGTCTCGAATGTGGAGTGCTGTCTGGCCGAGCAGTGCTCCGAGCAGGTTTGTGAGACCGCCATCTGCAATGATGGGACGTGCGAGTACACCGCCGTTCCCCCAAATCAACAGGGGCCGCTCTGTGATAGTCCTGGCGAGGTCTGCTGCGAGGAAAATGGCGCCCCGGTCTGCTGCCAGACTGGCGAAGTCTGCATCGCCGAAGGCTGCTGCCTGCCACTGACGTGTTCGGACTTCCCGGGCCTGTGCGGTCCGCAAGACGATGGTTGCGGCGGCCTAACCGCCAATTGTCCCTGTCCCGAACCCCAGATATGTATCGCGGACGGAACCTGCTGCTCACCGCTGACCTGTGCGGCGTACCCTGGCGTCTGCGGCCCGCAAGACGATGGCTGCGACGGGCTCACCGCGGATTGTCCCTGCCCGGATGGTCAGACCTGCACAGCGGCGGGAACCTGCATCACCCCGGAGTGCGTACCGGAGTCGATCGAGGTGGCCTGTGCTGGACTCGCCTGCGGTCCCGCCTCCAATGGCTGCGGCGTCGACTACGACTGCGGCACGTGCGGTTCGAAGCAGACGTGCGTGACTGGCGTCTGCAAGGCGACCGGCAAGAAGCGTTGTGTTGGCTCCGGCCTGGCTGGCCAGCCCTGCGGCGGCAAGAAGTGCAAGTGCAAGCGTGGCCGCCGCTGCCACAACGGCCGCTGCTGCGAGCCGGTGGATGACGGCACGATGCACTGCAGTTCCAACAACGACTGCTGCCCCGGCCTGATGTGCGCCCGCCGCCGCCCGGGCCAGCACAAGGTCTGCATGCGCCGCAACGCCAAGGAAGACTTCACCGAGGCCGCGGCCTGATACGAAATCCGGGTGATCACAGTTGGAAACGCGCTCCCCTTGCACGATAGTTCCCCCTCTCCCAGTGCGCTGGGAGAGGGGGCAGGGGGTGAGGGCGCGTCCCGGCGCACGAGCGAGCGCCCCTCCACCAGCATCACCCCGGCCGTAGCCGTTTCGCCATGAAGACCCGCGCAAACCCCTTTTCGCCAAGCCGGCCAAGCTCGTGGAAGCCGAGATGCTGATAACGCGCGACGTTCTCGCTCATCAGCACGTGCGTGTACAGCCGCACTTCGCAGTAGCCACGTCGTCGCGCCTCCTCTTCAGCGAAGGCGATTAACCGCCGGCCATACCCCTTGCCCTGCGCGGACGGCGCCACCGCGACATTGTCGAGCAGGAGCGCGGCTGGCGCATCCTCCAGGACGACGAGCCCGACGATCGCCCCGGCCTCCTCCAGCACCCAGGCCTGCCCCGCCGCGATCCGCCGCGTGTAGTCATCGCGCATCGGTCCGGGCCGCATCCCAATCCGCTCGACGTAGTGCCCGTAGGCCTCATCGACGAGCGCCCGAACCGCTTCCGCATCCTCTGCACGCGCCGCGCGGATCATCGTATCTCTTTAGCTAATAGCTGATAGCTGATAGCTGATAGCCGCCTCAGGAGATCGAAACATCAAACCCGTACATGATGAGCCCCAGCTTCCGCGCCACCGCCCGTGATGCCGTGTTCTGGCCATCGGCGCTATACAGGGGAAGACGCCCCTCGTCGCGCACCGCCCGCGCCCAGGCCGCTGCCACCCGTGGTGCGTAGCCCCGGCCTCGATACGGCTCCTCGGTATCGACCCCGGCCTCGGCGGCGATGGCCGTATTCCGCGAGCTGAAGCAAGCGGAAACCGCGCTTCCCTGCTCGACAATGGCAAAAACGGGCGACAACTCGTCGAGATGATCGGCCGTGTAGGAATAGTGCTCCCGCAGCACGTCGACGTTCTCCGGGCCGATGGCGGTCACCCCTTTCGGCGCGGGTATCTCCGCCGGGAAGCGCCAGGCCGGTCCCTGATCCATCTCGGTGACCGGGCCGTGCTTTTCCAGAAGCTTGATGACCGGGAGGATCATCGCCGGCAGCTCGTGCGGCGCGGGACGCACGGCGATGCTGGCGAAATAGCGCTCGATCTCACGGGCGATGGCTTCCGGCAGATCGTCCCGATAGTACGGGGCCAGGCCGATCTCCGTGACGCCGATATAGAGCCGCGGCGCGCGCGCCGGGTCCGGCTCGTTGCTGCCAACGATCCTGCCCCGCGCATCGGTCGTAAAGAGCGCCGCCACGTGCAGGGCCATCAGCCCCAGCTCGTCCAGTTCCGCCTCGAACCGATTCACGGCGCCTCCCTCTCATCCGGAATCCGGCTGATCAGTGTCAGAAAGGCTGCTTTGTGCTCGACCGTTTCCCCCTCTCCCGGCTCGACGGGGCTAGGGGAAGAGAGGGGGGTAGGGGGGTGAGGGCACGCGCCGCTCTCAGCCAAAGATCGAATAGGTAATCTCCTTGGCGGTGATGAACTCCAGCAGCGCGGGCGTGCCCTCCTCGGTCTGGCGGATGGCGCGCTGGATGGCGGGCATGATCTCGCCCGGCTCCGTCACCCGCTCGCCGTAGCCGCCGAGGGCGCGGGCGAAGGCGGCGTAGTCGCCGCTGATGTCGGTCGAGCGGTACTTCTCGGTGCGCCGCTCCATGATCGGCAGCTCGATCGCCATCGAAAAATTGTTGAGCAGGACCGAGAGGATCGGCAGCCGCTCGCGGACCGCGGTCTCGAAGTCCATGCCGGTAAAGCCGATGGCGGCGTCGCCCCAGACGTTGATGCAGAGCTTGTCCGGCCGCGCCAGCTTGGCCCCCATCGCCAGGCCCAGGCCGTAGCCGAGCTGCGTCGTCTTGCCCCAGCCGAGGTAGGTCAGCGGCTCCGTGCAGACCCAGAAGGGGGAGAGCTGGTCCCGCGGCGAGCCCGCGTCGTGGGTGATGATCGTGTTCGCGACATCGACCGTCGCCAGCAGGTCCCGGATCACGCGGTAGGGAGAGAGCGGCACCTCGTCGGACGCCAGCTTCGGTTCCCACTCGGCCAGCCAGCTCGCCCGCAGCCGCGGCGATCTCGCTCGGCGACGGCGTCGCGGCGGCCCCGCCCGCCATCACCGACCCGCTCCTTGACCGCGGCGATCACGGCATCGAGCGTCAGGTCGGCGTCACCGGCCAGCGCGTAGTCGACCGGCACCGTGCGGTTGAGGTCGGCCGGATCGAGCGTGGCGTGAATGATCGTCTTGCCGGAAGGGATCGCCACGCCGTAGTTCGTCGTCGCGAAGCTGCACCCGATCCCGAAGATGACGTCGGCGTGCGCCAGGAAGTGGTGCACCGGCTTTGGCACGGCCCGACCGCCGGAGCCGAGCGCCAGGGGATGGTCCTCCGGGAAGGCGCTCTTCCCTTGCAGGCTCGTCGTCACCGGCGCCTCGAGCAGCTCGGCCAGCGCCCGCAGTTGTGGCCAGGCTTTGGCGTAGTGGACGCCCTGCCCGGCGTAGATGACCGGCCGCTCCGCCTCCACCAGCACGCGGGCCACCTCGTCCACGGCGGCCGGGTCGGGCGCCGTGCGCACCCGCGGCGTCGGCTGGTAGGCGAGCGGCGCCGGCAGCTCTTCCTGGAAGAGGTCGGTCGGGATCTCGACCAGCACCGGTCGCGGACGGCCGTTCTTCACCTGCGTGAAGGCCCGCCGCAGGGCATCGGGCACCGCCGCCGGGACGGTCACCAGCTCGGCCGACTTGGTGATGTGCTGGTAATTGAGGTAGGCGCTGAATTGGGGCGGCACCGTGGCCAAGGCGCGGGCATAGCCGGCCGGCAGGACGACGATCGGCGACGATTCGCCGTAAGCCTGGGCGACGCCGCCGAAGGCGTTCTCCGTCCCCGGCCCGTGCTGCATCGCGAAGACGCCGATGCTGTCGCCGGAGGTGACGCGGCTGAGGGCGTCGGCCATGTGCAGGCCGGTCCGCTCCTGGCGGACGATGATGGTCCGGATGTCGGCCACGGCGGCCGCTTCGATGATCGGATTGACCGGGTAGCCGATCAGACACGTCGACGCCCTCCCGCTTGAGGATCTCCGCCACCGCCGCCACGACTTTCATCATGACCGCTGCTCCTCCCTGACGCCTCCGCCCGCGCGGCCACGCCGCCCGCGAGCCCCTGTCACCGACCGAAACGGCATGCTCCATCATAGGGCCTGACAGCGAACGGCATGCCGAAATTGCTGCTAATCAGGCGACCAAAAGCCCCCTCTCCCGGCTCGACGGGGCTAGGGGAAGAGAGGGGATTGGGGGTGAGGGCGTTCGAGAGAGGTTGGGGGTGAGGATTCGCGCCGCGGCTCGTCATCAGTATCATCGCCCGCTCGCCAACCCATCGAGCACGCCGGCCAGCTCCGCCGGCGCCGAGAACATCGGCCAGTGACCGGTCTCCATTCGATGGAGAACCAGGGTGCTTGCGTCATTGGCATGATCTCCGGGCACGCCGGCCGCGATCAGCGGCGCATGTCATCGCAGGCGACCATACCTGCCGGTACGGCGGCTCCCCCTCGTGCTCCAGGCGCAGCGGCTGGGTATAGGTCAACCACGGCTGCGGCTCGGCCTTTGCCTCCATTTGCAGTTTCTGCTCGTCACTCACCCCACGCAAACTCGCGTTCTCGGCCAGCGCTTCGATGCCCGGGAACGGAAACCGCCAGCCGTCGCCGAAGTCGTTTACCGCCTGTTGAATCCCGCCAGCGCCTCCGGCGGGTAGAGATCGGTCATCGCCATGCCATTCGCCAGCGGCGCCGAATCGACATAGACGAGCTGCGCCAGCCGCTCCGCAACCCGATCGGCGACGCCGGTGATGACGGTCCCGGCATAGCTGTGCCCGGCCAGGATGACCTCGTCCAGATCGTTGACGGTGATGGTGTTCACCACGTCGGCGATGTGCGTCTCCAGGTCGACGTCCGGCCGCGCCAGATGCACCCGCTCGCCAAGCCCAGTCAGCGTCATCGGAAAGACCTCGTGCCCCGCCGCCCGCAGCCGCGCCGCGACATCCTTCCACGCCCACCCGCCCAGCCACGCCCCGGAACCAGCACGTACGTCGCCATGCTTCCTCCTGCCCGAATCGCTTGCCAATCCGTGGCACGATAGTACGCGGCAATACCTGACAGCGCGTGTCCGCGTATCCCCAGCTTGGAGAAGGTGGCTGAACGTGCGTGCCGACCTGCGACCCTATCTCGGCAAATCCGTCTCGGTCGTCGTCGATCGTCTGCTGGGCAGCCTGCACCCGGATCATGACGATCTGCGCTATGCCGTCAATTACGGGTATCTCCCCGGCACAATTGGTGGCGATGGCGAGCCGATCAATGTGTACTTGCTCGGTGTTGCTGAGCCAGTAAGTGAGGCATCCGGCATCGCAATTGGCGTGGTGCTACGGGCCGACGACGTCGAAGACAAGCTGATCGTGGTGCCGGCCGGCGTCACGATCACCGTGGCCGAGATGCAGGATCGGGTCGAGTTTCAAGAGCGCTTCTTCGAGAGCCGGATCGTGACGGCGGACGTGAATCAGTGAACGAGAGCGAGATGCCGATTGGCGTGAACCATTTGCGCTGTGGGCATGTGTCCTAATCCTACAGCGGCTCAAGGTCGATGCGAGTGGCTCTCCCGACCGCCTCTGCATTCCCTGAGATGAACTCTTGCGTCCATTCCGTGAGGTCGCGCATGACTGCTAATCGGATTGCCCACTCATCTGCTAGGTGCAATGAGCCAAGTGCAACACCGCATTGGAACAGAGAAATCAGGGCTGAACTCATGGGCAAATCAAGTCCATGAGCACTTGGACCCACAAGCGCTCCATCACCGATGAATTCGGGCGACCCCAGATTTCCCACTATGCCCCAGACTTGCGGATGGGTAGCGATGCTGGCCCACTTGTACGTCCAGCGCGCATCGACAGGGAGCGCACGGACACTAGCTTCTATATCCCTAAAGCTGGGACATTTCTTGGTCAACGCATTTCCGGCCCAGCCGTATTGGGATTTGAAGTCCACGCCAAAGCGATCTATTGCCGCTTCCCAGTCAGCCCTGATTTCCTCAGACGCGACTTTGTCCAGTGGCCCCCAGATGGCTTCATGAAGATTAGAGATACGGTGTCGTTCGATTGCACCATGTATCCAGTAGCGACATGCGACATCCTCACCATGCTCTTCGATGAAGAGTGCGGTGACGGCTATTTCGTGCATTGTCCGCCAGCGCGCCAGAGCACCTTGTGGGTACCCGGATATTGCTAACTCCAGCACTTCCCATGCTACGCGGAGGGAATTTCCATGAAGCAAATTCAATACTTGGACGAGATGATGGCTATCTTGACCCAATTTCGCGTCGAGTTCTGGTCGTATATCGTTGCCAAACCGTTGGGCATAAATCACTAGCCGAGCATAGGCTTCAATCGACTTACCCCAAGTCTTCAGCATCGATTCGAAGAAGTATGAACGTCGAGCCCAGAATCGTTCAGAGTCGGCGCTGGACTGTCTGTTAAGCTTTGCTCTTCGCATGAGAGCGATTGCGTTGATATAGGCTTGATCCTCGTTCGGATCTACATCAACCATGCTGAAGTGCCTCGCCCTGGTATGTGCAAGCAGAAGTTCGCACGATATGTGGGCCAAGCAGGATTGAGTCGCATTGCTGAGTGGCGAGAACGTGGAGCCCACTGCCATCGCGACGCTGGTGCCCGATGACTGGGCGGAGCTCGAAAGCCCTGCGCCTCGAAGCGCTCCAGCGGGAGCCCGCGGCGTTGAACACCACCTACGCGCAGGCCGTGGTCTGGCCGGACGACGCCTGGCAGGCACGCCTCGCCAACCCCCGCTGCGCGACCTTCATGGCCCGCGCTGACGGCGCCCCAATCGGCATGGCCGGAGCCTGCCGGGGCGACGGCGACGATGAGCGCGTCGGTGTCGTGATCAGCATGTACGTCAACGCGCACTACCGGCGGCGCGGCGCCGGCCAAATGCTCCTCGCGGCGGCCATCGCCTACCTGAGCGGCTTCCCCGAAATCGCCACCATCCGCCTCTGGGTCAGCCCAACCCACCACCCCGCGCGCCGCCTCTACGAGTCGCTGGGCTTCCGGCTGACCGGGGGCGCGGAGGGTGATCTTCTGGTCATGGAGCGGGCGATGGGGTGATAGGGTGTTGGGGTGGTAGGGTGATTGGAAGAAAGTCAAAGGCCAACAGCCAACAGCCAATAGCCGATAGCCGATAGCCCAGGGGAGGGACATGACGATCGATGTGGCGCGGGCGCGGCGCGAGACGCCCGGGTGCGCCAACGTGCTCCATTTCAACAACGCCGGCTCCGCGCTGATGCCGCAAGCCGTGCTCGACGCCACGGTCGACTACCTCGAGCTCGAGGCGGCCATCGGCGGCTACGAGGCGGCGGACCGCGAGCACGACGCGATCGAGCGCTTCTACGACGCGGCGGCGGCGCTGCTCGGCTGCGACCCCGACGAGATCGCCTTCATCGAAAACGCCACCCGCGCCTGGGACATGGCCTTCTACGCCATCCCCTTCGCCGCCGGCGACCGCATCCTGACCGCCCGCGCCGAGTATGCCAGCAACGTCGTCGCCTTCCTGCAGGTCGCCGAGCGCACCGGCGCCGTGGTCGAGGTGATCCCGAGCGACGAGACCGGCCAGATTTCGGTCGATGCGCTGGAGGGCATGATCGACGAGCGGGTGAAGCTGATCGCCATCACCCACGTGCCGACCAACGGCGGCCTGGTCAATCCCGCCGCCGGCGATCGGCGCGGTGGCGCGGGCAGGCGGGCATCCCCTATCTGCTCGACGCCTGCCAATCGGTCGGGCAGATGCCGGTCGACGTCGCGGAGATCGGCTGCGACATGCTCTCCACCACCGGCCGCAAGTACCTGCGCGGCCCGCGCGGCACCGGCTTCCTCTACGTCCGCCGCGAGCTCTGCCAGCGCCTGGAGCCGCCCTTCCTCGACCTGCACGCCGCCACCTGGACCGCGCGCGATCCGCTACGAGATCCGCGACGACGCCCGCCGCTTCGAGAACTGGGAGACGAACTACGCCGGCAAGGTCGGCCTGGCTGTGGCCCTCGACTATGCGCTCGGCCTGGGGCCTGGACGCGATCTGGGCGCGCGTCCAGCCCCTGGCCGGCCAGCTTGCGCGAGGCGCTTGCGCGCCATCCCCGGCGTCACGCGTGACCGACATCGGCGCCGAGCAGTGCGGCATCGTCACCTTCATCCGTCGACGGCGTCCCCGCGAAGGAGATCGCAGCAGGCGCTCGCCGCGCAGGCCATCAACGTCACCGTCTCCAGCACCTCCTCCACCCGCTTCGACATGGAGGCGCGCGGCCTCACGCGAGATCGTCCGCGCCTCCGTCCACTACTACAACGACGAGGCGGAGATCGAGCGCTTCTGCTCGGAGGTCGCCGCGCTGACGGCGTCATAAAGCATGTGCGAGCCCGACGTCATGGCAGAGCTCGGCGCCATCGCCGCGCGCGTTCTGCCGGGTTCGGGCCGATTGCGTATCGAGCGGACCGCCAGTGGCGTCTCGACCCCGGTCTACCGCCTCCAGCGCGGCGGCGTGACCCGCTATCTCCGCCTGGCGGAGACGCCTGAGCAATCGCTGGCGGCCGAGGCCCTCGCCCATACGTTGATGCGGGAGCGCGGCGTCCGCGTGCCCGAGGTCATCTATCTGGAGCCGGTCAACGACGTGCTGGGCCGCGCCGTGATGGTGACTGCCGAGATTCCTGGTGAACCCCTCAGCACGAGCCACCAGGGGATCGATGCCGCGGCGGTGCTGACCGCCGCGGGACGCGATCTCGCGGCGCTGCACCAGATCGCGGTGACAGGCTTCGGCTGGGTTCGCCGCGATCGGCATGAGGCGTCGCGGTTGGAAGCCGCCTTTCCGACCCTTGCGGAGTTCGCGCTCGATGGACTCGAGGACCATCTCGCCTCCCTGACAGGCATTCTGGAAAACGACGAAATCACGGCCATCGAAAACACCCTTGCCCCGGGCGTGCCAGCACTCGCCCAAGGACGGGCAATCCTCGTCCATGGAGATTTCGACGCCAGCCATATCTACCACCGCGAGGGCGTCTATACCGGCGTCATCGACTTTGGCGAGATCCGCAGTGCGATCCGTTCTACGACCTGGGGCACTTCGCGCTCCACGACGGCGAGTTCTTGCCGTTCCAGGCCATGCCCGCTCTCCTCGAGGGCTATCAGCAGGTGACGCCACTCCCCCCGGCCCACGAGTCAAGCATTCGCGTCTGGAGCCTGCTGATCGGCGTCCGCTCCCTGGCGCGGACCCTGACCAGACCCTGGAGCCCTTACCGGGATTTTCTAGCGAGATGGCTATTCGCGCCACACTCGCCACGCAACCAAAAGCCCCCTCTCCGGCTCGACGGGCGGGGTACCCACGGAGTGGGTCGCGGTTGGGGGTGAGGGCAACCGCTCACTGCCTCAACAGAAAGAAGAAGAACCCAAATATCTCCTCAAAACAGACGCGCCGCACATACATCTGCAAGTCCACCTCGTCAAAGCTTCTGTCACGGCACATCCGGCAGAGATCCCCTTCGATCGCGGAAATGCAGATCGTGGCGAGCTCCACCTCCACCTCTCGCCAACGCGGCGTTCCCTGCGAAATGGGAGATTTTTGATCGATCAGCACAAGGATTTCGTCCTGGTCGATGCGCCATGCGCGCATCA
Source organism: uncultured Chloroflexia bacterium (assembly GCA_963762985.1). Taxonomy (GTDB): domain Bacteria; phylum Chloroflexota; class Chloroflexia; order Thermomicrobiales; family UBA6265; genus JACCXM01. The sequence goes on along the minus strand of CAVXMK010000006.1, from coordinate 6,035 downwards.
CCTGGTCAGGGAATGCGGTAACGGCTTTCGCCAAATCCCCCGGAAAGGCCTCGACCAATTCGTAGGCGAGCTCGCGCAGCCCGGTGTGGTTCATGCGAACGGGGCGGTGGCAGACATCATGAACGGCGCTTCGCCAAACGCGATCGTTCATCGCTGCAGATCGTGCATCCCGATGCTCTTTCAACCAGACCACGTGCCGTTCTGCGATGATCCGCGTGAGAGCGCATCATAGCCGTGCAAGAATTTTGCCGCTTGACAAATGCCCGGAATACGGGGTTGCCCCGGGTAGAATGGTGAGTAGGAAACCTGACAGCAGTTCGGGTTTCCGTTGAGACAGCATGTGACGCATGATCGAGAAGGAGGCTGGTGCGTGGTGCTTGCAGAAACACGGCCAGAACCTGGTCCACGATTCTCCACGGTAGAGGAGCTCGAGCGCTGGGTTAGCTCAGCGACAGACGAAGAGATCGTCGCCATGTTTGAGAGTACTGGTCCGCTCTCCGCGGACCGGGCGGAGTATGGAAAAGGCTTGATCGAGGCCGCGAAAACGCGTCTCGAGGTAGCCCAGGAAAGGGAAATGTTCGTCGACGCGGCCGTGGCTGACTGAGTGTCCTGATACTTCTCTGCCGCGCCCGGCAGAGCGCTTCAGCGGACAGGGTATGACGGTGTGACCGATTCCCTGTCCGCTTTTCTGTGCGGAGTTGAAGCGGCATGGACATCGAGAATCTGAACACTAACCTCAGCATCATTGTCAGCGTCCTGGCCATCGTGGGCGCGATTTGGGGTCTCGGTGTTTTTGCCAGAAAGCGGATCACGAAGCTCGAGAACACCATCAGGGCCGACATCCAGACCATGCTGCGGGACGAAGCCACGCTGGCCGTTGCTCCAATGGTCGAGGCCGAGGTCAATCAGAAGCTCGCGGCACTGGAGCAGCAGATCCAGGCGATCGATCGGAAAGCGGAAGCCGGGTATCGCTATGTGCGCTACCTGCAGGAAGGCAAGGCCCTCACCCAGATGCGGATTGCCGCAAAGGGCGCGGAATGGCGAGACCAGGCGCCAGGATCCAGGCCATGCCCGACGGTCGCGGAAAAGATGCTGAAGAGGCGGCCCTCTTCAATGCCCTTGTCGGAATCTGCGAACCAGTCATTGCAAACGCGGTCGTCAACGAAGCGCAGAAGCTCGCCGACCGGCGACCTGGGCTATCAGGGCCTCGTCGATGCCTATGCGACGGTCATCGGGATACGCGATCAGTCATGGGCAATACGTGAGCATGCGTTCCATGAGCGGCTCACGACGAGTTGCATCAGAGGCCTTCAAGACAAGCTGTACTCGTTCCTTGGTCCAGTGACAGGCGGGTCACCGGAGTTCTACACCCAGGCGATCTCCGTCTGCACCATCTCCATCATTAGTGATATCGCCGCGCTCAGAAGAGGCGATCTCATTCCATAATCGGGTCGACCGGGCCCGCTATGAGAAATCGTCCCATCGCACCGTATCGGTGATACGCTTAGGCCATGCGACCTCTTCGCTATTCCATCAACATCACCTTGGACGGCTGCTGCGATCATCGCGCAGGGTCCACGGACGAAGAGTTGCATCGTCACGCGGCCGAGACCCTCGCGCGGGCCGATGCCCTCCTCTTTGGCCGGGTCACCTACGAAATGATGGAGGCCGCGTTTCGGCGGCCGGCGCGGACGGGAGTGAGGCCCGATTGGATGGCCGATTGGATGGAACCCTTCGCCCGGACGATCGACGCCGCAAAGAAGTACGTCGTGTCGAGCACCCTGGACCGGGTCGATTGGAACGCGGAGCTTCTGCGCGGCGATCTGGGGACGGCCGTTCAGCAGCTGAAGCAGGAGCCGGGCAAGGGCCTGTTCGTCGGCGGGGTGACGCTCCCGCTGGCGTTGGCGGAGCTGGGCTTGATCGATGAGTACGAGTTCGTGGTGCACCCCAGGCTGGCGGGCCACGGGCCGACGGTGTTCGCGGGGCTCTCGCAGCATGTCGACTTGAAGCTCGTGGGCCGGCTGGAGTTCGGCTCGGGGGCGGTGGCGATGCGCTATGAGCCGAGAAGGTAGCCAGCGGACGTGTTCGCCCGAGCCGGCCACCACACGACATAAAGCCCCTCTCCCTGCGCACAGGCGGGGTGCCCTCTGGGTCGCGGTTGGGGTGAGGGTTCCTCGCGGTGAGGGCATGTGCTGCAATGCGCCTCACGCCAGCAACAACCGATCCCCCACGCGAACCACCGCCGGCTCGCCCTCGTAGGTCGCGTAGAAGCCGCGCATCCCGCCGTCGAGAAAGCGCAGCGCCTCGGTGACGCTTTTGTCCGGCTTGCGCTCCTCGGGAAAGCGCAGCGCGTAGCGCGAGAACTCGACGCATGGCGCGGCCACGATCACCGGCTGCAGCGCCAGCCGCGCGCCATCTTCACCGGCGATCATCACTCCGCCCGCGAGGTCATCGGCCGTCAGCACGCGATCCGTTTCGATGAGGATGTTCTCGCCGGCGATGCCGTCGCGCAGGTGCGGCCCGAAGCGCTCGCGCATCGCCGCGTAGTGCGACGTGAACCCGAGCGAGATGCCGTTCGTGGCCCGGTTCTTCGAGGCCGGATGGTCGCGATGATGGACGTCGATCACCCCCGCCGCCTCGCCCGCCTCACCCACCACGCCGCCCGGCGCGACGGTCAGCGCGTAGACCGCCTGCAGCGGCGCGGGATCGTAGCGGCGCGGCGATTCGCCAACCTTCAGGCTCGATACCTGAACCTGAAGGGCGACCACCGTTCCCAAAAGCTGCACTCCACTGCCTTTCCTGTAACCTCTGCGTTGGCCGGCAGGAGTGTACGGCACGACGAAGTCGCGCAACGTCGATCGGCGTGCAACGATCGGTTGATCTCACACGACCCTGCCCGCGTCGCGGTCATTGTCGGTCGCCAGCAGGGCGTTGGTTTGCCTTCCGTATGGAGGTCGACGCCGCAAGTTGCAGGAGCGAAGCGCATGCATGGTCGCAAAGGTGGGTCACTCAGCTTCTCTGGCTAGCGATTGAGCGGGAACCTCATCCAGGACTCAAAGCGCTCGTAGTACCAGGCGCCGTTCGTACCCGGGCGGAACCCGTCGGCGCGCAGAACGTCGGTAAACCCGGGGAGCTCGCGCGCATAGGCTGTCGCCAGATCTTCTGCCGCGATGATGTGATCGCCAATCACCAGGTCAGCCAGCTCGATGCGCTCGGCAAGGTAGCGATCTCCCTCGGTCTCGATGGCCGGCAGTTGCTCGATCACGCGCGTTGGAAGGTCCGGCACAAGGTAGCGATCGTCTGCGGATACGTCATCTGAACCATCGACGGCAGTCAGTGGCGCCGTGTTGATCGCGCTCGTTGAGAAGATGCCCGCGAAGTCGGCCGCACGCGCCGCGGTTGACGACAACACGAGTACACCAAGGGCTGTCACGATCAGCATGGTTTTCATGGGAACCTCCAGTCGATCCTTTGAAATGGCAGTTCGGAGCTCTGCGGCCCTGCAATGGGCACACGCCGATGGTGCGCTCTTCCGCTCGCGGGCGCATCGTGAGAACTCCGTAATTTCGCTGGGGCGCAGATCACCTGCCGGGTCGGGAAATCTCCGTAGTCGGGTGTTCCAGGGGTCGGGAGATCTCCGTAGTTGGGCCTGTCAGGGATCGGGATGCTACTGAGCGCGGATCAGACGAGGCCGTGACGGACCGCATGAGTGGCCGCCGCGGTCCGATTTTCGACACCGAACTTCGCAAGCAACCCGGTGACGTGGACGCCGACGGTCCGTGGACTGACATGGAGCACGCGGGCAATTTCACGATCGGAGTGTCCGTTCACGAGCAGGCGCAGCACATCGAGCTCGCGCGGTGTCAGCCCGGACGGCGGCCGATCTCGAAGGCCAATGGGTGGGAAACGATCGTCCCCGCGTGCAATGGAGAGGGCATCGTCTAATGCCTGGTCGAACGGGATTGCGCGGCCGATTGCGAATGCCGCCGAGTACGCGTCCTCGCCAAGCGCGACATGAACATCCGCGGTGATCCGGGCAACGTTGAGCGGGTGGGCGATGCGAGGCCATCCCGTCGCAACCTGTTCTGCCGCCACCGCACCGAGTAGGCGGGCCGCCCGCTCCGCTTGACCCCGACCGAGAGCGACACCAGCGAGCCCCGCGACCGCGCCCATGACCATGTGCTCGTCGCCAATCTCCTGTGCATGGGGATGAGTTCGGCGAAGAGCTCTTGCGCATGCGTGAGATCGCCCAGAGAACGGGCGACGTGCGCGCGCTGTCCGAGCGCTTGCGCGACGCCCCACCAATTCTCGATCTCCCGGCATATCGCGAGCCCCTCATCGATCAGCGATGCTGCCGCATCAGCGTCGCCGCAGCTATGCATCTTGTCGCCCAGATCCGCCAGCATCACGCCCAACCACATGCGATCGTTGGTCTGCCGGAACGCGGCCACGGCGTCGATGCCGGCCTCCCGCGCCCGAGCCGCATCAACGTGATGCCACGCGTTCCCGAGTTGGTAGTAGGCACGCCCGATGGCGACGTGGTCCCCGAGCGCTCGCGCGACGGCCAGACCTTCCTCCGCATAGGCAATGGCGGCGCGAAAGTCTCCGAGGGCGCGGGCCGAGAAGACGGCAATGTGTAGGGCTGCCGCGCGAATCTCAGGGGGAGCATCCGGAGCCCGGCTCAGCCCGAATTCGGCCCACCGCAGCGACTCCGCCCGGTACCGCCGAGAGGACCAATAGTCATCGTAGGCAATCAGCAGATGCAGGGCGGTCAGAGCATCACCCGTCTCCAGGAGCCATGCCATTGCCGCGCGAATGTTGCCCAGTTCGGCGTCGTAGCGGCTGAGCCAGAACGATCCTCTGGGACCCAGAAGCAGCTCGGACCTGGACGCATCGGCAAGTGCGATCAGCCAGGAGACGAGGGCCGTCCGTGCCGGCCCTTCCTCTCCACGCGCGGCGAGTTGCTCCAGCGCGAACTCACGGATCGTCTCGAGCATGGTGAACCGCGGCTCACCCGCGATGGTTCCCAGCACGATCACCAGGCTCTGTGCGGTCAGCTCTTCCAATAATGGAAGAACGTCCAGGCGTCCAACGCCGCCAACCGCCGCTGCCGCGTCCAGGGTGAATCCGGCGACGAAGACGCCCAGCGTACAGAAGAGCCTTTGCTCCGCTTCCGCGAGCAGGTCGAAACTCCAGCCAATCGTGTTTCGCATCGTCCGCAGCCGAGCGGGTTGATCGCGTGCACCGCCCTCCAGCAGGGGGAGTGCAGCCGCCAATCCTGTCAACAGCGTCTCCGGAGGAAGGAGTCGCGTCTTTGCCGCGGCCAACTCAACGGCCAGGGGGAGTCCATCCAGGCGTCGGCAAACCGCGGCCACCGCCGCGCCGTTCTCAGGCGTCAGCGCAAAGGACGGATTCACGGCCTCCGCCCGTTCGACGAAGAGGCGCACCGCGTCCGATTCACCGAGTTCAGAGATGGAGGCGCCATGCGCGGGCACGGCCAGCGGCGGCACCGGAAAGTCATGCTCGCCGGAGATACGAAGGAGCGCCCGGCTCGTGACCAGGATTTTTAGATCGCGGCAAGCCTCCAGGAGCTCGACCAGAACTGGAGCGGTTTCCACCACATGTTCGAATTTGTCGAGCACCAGAAGCAGGTCGCGATCCTGGAGCGTGGCGATCAGGTCGTCAAGCGGAAGTTGGTCGCTGGCATCAGGCACACCGAACGCGTGCGCCACGGTCGGGATGACGAGGTCAGCGTCGCGCACCGCTCCAGCGCAACCCAGGCGATCCCCTGGCGGGAAGTTCCTTGCAGCTCCGTCGCAACCTGGATGGCGAGCCGGTTCTTCCCAGCGCCGCCAGACCCTGTCAGCGTGATGAGCCGGATGTCTGAGCGGCGAAGCGCCGCGACCACTGCCGCGGTTTCACGATCGCGGCCGACGAGCGTCGTCAATGGCCGTGGGAGCGACCGATCGACGAGAAGGCCGCGAGCTCATTGCGTGCGCCGATAGACAATACCAACCGAACCAGGCACGACACAA
>CAVXMK010000005.1:0-357234 GCA_963762985.1 uncultured Chloroflexia bacterium | reverse complement strand
TCGCGGGACTCCTGCACGGCAGCGGCGACCGCGGCGCGCCATCTTACCCCAATCCTACCGACCCGTGAACAATCACATAACGAACTGCTGCTGGAATCTCGTCCGGATTTATGGTATATTTCGCGAGCTTGGGGATGTTTGGTTTCGACAGGGTCGTACGTCAGGTAGGTGCGTGCCGAAGCGCCCGATGCACTTCGTAAAAACGGGCAAACCAAGAACTGCGGACTCTAACCAGCTCGCATACGCTGCCTAAGTCACTGACCTCTAGGTAGCGCGTCTGTCCGGTCCTCCGCCTTCCGGGACCGGGGACAGGCGTCACCAAGGAAGGATGCGGCGACCTAGTCCGCCGAAGCGCGGTCGCCAAAGGCAGTTCGGCTCACTGCAGCGGGATCCCGTCGGTAGGAGACCGCGTGCAGCACATAATATACCGACTACGCACGTAGGATGCTGCCGACCGGCGGTTCTGGACGGGGGTTCGACTCCCCCCATCTCCACCGACCAGCTGAAACGACCCGCCAGTCTGGCGGGTCGTTTTGGTGTCTGCGGCCGCGCCATGCTATCTCTCCACTCGTTGGCCAGGTTCTTGCTTTCCCAGCGTGCAGCGTCGGCCCTGCTCGCTCCCCGCACCGCTGCGAGTGCCCGGGGACCGACGAATCGCTTTGCGGGCAGTCGTCCCCGTTGAAAGGCGGAAAGGCAGGTTGGCTTTATGGCCACGACGATTGCCTCTTCCCGGAACACCCTCCATGAGCCGCGCCGCGGCCGGGCCGAGCGCGGAAAACATCTGCGCGAGCGAGTCCCTCGCTCCGACCACGCCACGTTCCCAGCAGCAGCTCCGCGGGCAAATTCGCTCGCGCTCTTGCGCCGTTCCAATCATCGCCGCGCGACGCACCTCGTCTCGCTTCGCTACGGGAAGATGGCCGCTTCGCCGTTCGCTTTCCTGCGCGGGGCCGCCGTCATCATGGCGCACGATCTGGCAAACACGCCGACGACCGGGATTCACGTGCAGCTCTGCGGGGACGCGCACATCGGCAACTTCGGTGGCTACGGCACCGCCGAGCGCTCACTGGTCTTCGACCTCAACGATTTCGATGAAACTTACGCGGGTCCGTGGGAATGGGACCTCAAGCGGCTGGCCGCCAGTGTGGTCGTTCTGGGCCGAGAGCTAGGGATCAAGGACGGGGACCGCCGCCGCATCACCCGCGCCGCCGCCCGGGCGTACCGGGAACGCATGCATGAACTCAGCGAAACGCCATACCTCGATGTCTGGCTCACCCCGATTCTCGCCGAAACAGCGGTCGACAATTTCGCCGCGAACGCGGAGCCGATCGAGGTCGCTTTCGATGAAGGGGAGGATCGCACCAACCTCTCCGCGCTCGAAGAACTCGCGGAATCGGTGAATGGCCGGCTCCGCTTCCGGCACGACCCTCCGCTCATCGCGCGCCGGGTCGATCGGATTCGGCGTGAGCTCGACGCGGTCGTCGCGGGGTATCGCCGCTCGCTCACCGTCGATCGGCGGGTGTTATTCGACCGCTACGAGATCGTCGATGTCGCCCGGAAGGTGGTGGGCGTCGGCAGCGTCGGGCTCGGGACGTACGTCCTGCTCCTGAAGGGGGTCAACGAGGACGACCCGTTGATCCTGCAATTGAAGGAGGCGCGGGAATCGGTGCTCGCGCCGCACCTGAACGCGAGCCCGTTTTCGCACGACGGGCAGCGCGTCGTCGCCGGGCAGCGAATCATGCAGGCCGCCAGCGACCCGTTCCTGGGCTGGACCCGATGCGGGGGACGCGACTACTTCGTGCGGCAGCTCCGCGATATGAAATCGACCGTGCCGCTCGACGAGCTCGACGCCGACGGGTTGGAGGCGTACACGGTCCTCTGCGCCGGGGTGTTGGCGCGGGCCCACGCCTGCTCGGGCGACGCCGCGCTGATCGGGGGCTACCTCGGACGTGGGCCCCAGTTCGACAACGCCATCGCCGAGTTCGCGGAGTCGTACGCGGATCGCGTGGAGCAGGATCGCGAGGCACTCGTCAGGGCGATTGAGAAGGGGTCGGTACGGGCGGCACTGGCGGATGATTGAGCCGGGTTAACCGACGGCGAACGGATCGCCGACGGACGCCTCGACGTCGATGATCTCGAGTTCGCCAGTGATGGTGCGGTGGATCGGGCACTTGCCCGCGATCTCCATCAGGCGCGCTCGTTGCGCCTCATCCAGGTCGCCCTTGAGCGAAATCTCCTGCAAGATTCGCTCGACCTTCCTGCGAACGATCTCGCCATCGTCTCTTCTTCCACGACAAGCCGCTCGTGGCTGGCGCGAGCCGAGACGCCCTCCACCGGCCACCCTTTGCGCCGCGCGTAGAGCAGGATGGTCAGCACCGTGCAGTGGCCCAGGGCCGCGAGCAGGAGATCGTACGGCCCCGGTCCCAGGCCGTCCCCGCCAGACGATTCCGGCTCATCGCCGATGAGCGCCAGATCGCCGGTGTCGATCCGGGTCTGATAGGCGGTGCCCGGGACGTGCGTCACGGTCACCGTTGCCACGAACGACCGTCCTTCTCCACGCACCTGCTCCACGAGGCCGGGCACCGGCTCATCGCCGCCGCGTGACCTCAAGCTTGGGCCGAAACAGCCAGCGGTCTGCGATTTCGCCGCGTTTCAGATGGCGCTCCACGATCTCGCGGATCGCGCCCGCGTCCACCTCGTTGTAGAACACCGGACCCGGATAGACGTTGAGCGACGGGCCGTAGTCGCAGCGGTTGCGGCAGGTAGTCGCCAGGATCTCCACCCTCCCGGAGAGACCCGCGTCCTGGACTGCCTGCTCCAGAACCGGCAGCAATGCCCGGCTCCCCCGCTCGGTGCAGTTTGGCCCGAAGCAGAGATGCACCCGGTACTGTGGCTCCGCATCAGCCGCCGGGAAGCCGCCGTCATCCTCGGGGAACACCGGCTCCCACGGGCGCGGCCGCCTCGATCCCGTCCCGGATCAGGCGGTAGTCGGACTCGCCGATCTCGTGCACGTTGCCCTGAAACGCCAGCGTCCAGTTGGCCGCCGGCCATTTGGCGACGTACGCCATCTGCCGGGCGATCGGTTCCGCCAGGAACCGCGTCGTCCACGGGCAGGATCGAGGTCGGGCGAGATGTTGACTCGAAAGGGATAGTCCTCGGCCGCCTTTTTGGGGTCGCCGCTCTCCCAGATACGCTCGTGACTTTCGTAGTACGGTGACTCGATGGTGGCGATCCCGACAGAACGCCTTGCGCCCGGTGATGTAGTAGACGATCTTGTCGCCGGGCTTCATGCGCTCGGCCTTCTTGCGGTGCCGCGACTTCAGCCCCTGAACGGTGAACCCGTGCTCCGCCGGTGCGCGCGAAATTCTCGGGTGACCCGACAACGATCCAGTAGTTCGGCTTGGCGCCGTCAGACATCAAACCATGACTCCTTTCGCCTCGAGCGACGTGAGGTCCGGGGCGATGTCGAGAGTATGTCACGCTCCGGCAAGGATGCGATGGGCCAGCGGGCTAATCGGCCCGGCGACCGGCAATTTTCGCTACCATTCCGGGTCGAGTTCGCCCGACGACTTCAAGTACGCTACTCCCATGAGTACCATGACCCAACACGACTCGCTGGTCGCCGATCTTGAGCACATCGTCGGCAAGGACGCCGTCTTTGCGCGTCCCGCCGATCTCCTCGTCTACGAATACGACGGCAGCGTCGACGGCGCGGTCGAAACCGCGGCCCCGGCGGCAGTCGCCTTGCCCACGACCCCGCAACAGGTCGCCGAGATCGTGCTCCTGGCGAAGCGGCATGGGCTGCCCGTCGTGGCGCGCGGCGCGGGAACCGGGTTGTCCGGCGGGGCGGTGCCGCAAAACGGCGGCATCATCGTCAGCTCTCACCCGCATGAACCGCGTCCTCGAGATCGACCGCGAAGACCGCACCGCCCTCGTCGAACCGGGCGTCATCAACCTGGAGCTGTCGGAGGAGACGCTGCCCCACGGCTTCTTCTTCGCGCCCGATCCGTCCAGCCAGAAGGCCTGCACCATCGGCGGCAACGTTGCCGAGAACTCGGGTGGACCGCACTGCCTCAAGTACGGCGTGACGACCAACCACATCCTGGGCCTGGAAGTGGTCCTCCCGGATGGCCGCATCATCTGGACCGGAGGGCGAGCCAGCCGGCGTCTCCGGCTACGACCTGACCGGGGCGATGGTCGGTTCCGAGGGGATGCTCGGCATCGTCACCAAGGCGCTGGTCCGCCTCACCCCGACGCCCGAAGCCACCCTCGTCCTGCTGGCGCCCTTCGCCGACATCGAATCCGCGTCGCAGGCGACCTCCAACGTCATCGCGGCCGGGATCGTGCCCGCGGCGCTGGAGATGATGGACAACCTCACCATCCAGGCGGTCGAGCCGGCCTACCACGCCGGCTACCCGATGGATGCCGGCGCGGTCCTGCTCATCGAGATCGACGGCATTGCCGACGACGTCCGGGGCACGGGTGAAGAGATCGCCAAGATCTGCCTGGCAGCGGGCGCGACCGAGGTGCGCACCGCCACCTCGAAACCCGAACGCGACCTGCTCTGGAAGGGACGCAAGATGGCCCTCGGCGCGATGGGCCGCCTGGCGCCGAACTACTACCTGCACGACACCGTCGTGCCGCGCTCCAAGCTGCCAGCAACGCTGCGCCGCGTCGAGGAGATTTCGCGCGATTTCGAGCTGCCGATCGCCAACGTCTTCCATGCCGGCGACGGCAACCTCCACCCGCTGATGCTTTTTGATCGCCGCATCGACGGCTCGACCGAGCGGGTGCTGGAGGCGAGCAAGGAGATCATCACCTACTGCGTCGAAGTAGGCGGCGCACTCTCCGGCGAACACGGCATCGGCACCGAGAAGCGCGGCTACATGACCCTCGTCTACACCGCCGACGACCTGGCCGCCATGGCCGGGCTCAAGAACAGCTTCGACCCTGCTGGCATGTTCAACCCGGAGAAACTCTTCCCCAAGGGCTACATGTGCGGCGAGGTGCGTGCCCTGCGCATGCAAGCCATGGCGCAGAAACTGGGCATCCATGCGCTCTGAGGGAGTCGGAAGTCGGAGTCCGTAACTGTCGACGGCGGTGACCGCTTCGGATATCGTCGTTCCTGACGATCCGCAGGCGACCGCCGAAGTCCTGGCCGAGGCCGAGTCGCGGGGGCACGCGGTCGCTCCCGTCGGCGGCGGCACGGCGTTGACCATGGGCAATCCGCCGGAGCGCGTCGATCTGGTTCTCTCCACGGCGCGCCTGGGTGGAATCATCGATTATGAGCCGACCGATCTGGTCCTCTCGGTCGGCGCGGGCGCGACGTTTGGGGACGTGCAGGCCGTGCTCGGCGAGCATGGGCAGCGCCTGCCGCTCGATCCGCCGGGTGGGGCGGACGCCACCATCGGCGGCCTCATCGCCACCGGACGCTGGGGGCCCCTGCGGTACAGCGCCGGCACCCTGCGCGATCTTTTGATCGGCATCGCCGTCGCGCACCCGAGCGGGACTGTCTCCAACGCCGGGGGCATGGTCGTGAAAAACGTATCCGGGTATGACATGCCGCGACTCTACCTGGGATCGCTCGGCACGCTCGGCGTGATCGTGTCAGCCAACTTCAAGGTCCTCCCCCGCCCGCGCGCGGAGGCCACCGTCGTTGCCAGCTTCGATACGCTGGACAACGCGTTTGCCGAAGCTGATCGACTACGTCAGAGTCAGGAGCCACTCGCGTCACTGGAAGTGGCGCGGCAAGACGGGGACTGGCTCGTAGCGTCACGGATTGAGGGGCGAGAGGAAACGGTTGACGCCGTCGCCTCCCGCATCGCCGAGAATTCCCGTGGCGATGTGGTGCGGCACGACAAGGACGCCAGCGAGGACTGGTGGTATGGTTATGTCGCGCCGCAAGTGGCCGATCCCAACGGCGCCTCAATCCTCGTTCGCTGCGGCGTTCGGCCCAGGGAGACTGCTGCCCTCACCGTGGGTGTTGCTGCGGCGATGACCGAGCTTGGCGTTGCGATTCCGTATCTGGCGGCGTCGCCCGGATTGGGCTCGGTCGTGGCCCGGGTCGAAATGGGCGAAGGCGGGTCATCGGAGAGGCTGGCGGAGGTGCGGGCGCTGCTCCTCGGCCTGGCCGAGACCGTGACGATCCTCGCGGCGCCTCCCGAGTGGAAGCGCGGCATCGATGTCTGGGGGAAGCTGCCCGAAGGGTTCGATGTCATGCGGTCGTTGCGTGAGCAGTTCGACCCGCGGCGCACAATCAATCCCGGCAGGTTCGCCGGTTTCCTGTAACGCACTTTCAGGTTTGCGGGCGGTTAGCCTGCCGGAGGACAGCGGGTTCATGGCAGTGGCGGAAGCAACGGACGCAAGCCTCTTGCGCCTCGGGGGGTTCTCGGGACCGGACACCCCAGAGGATGATCTGCTGCGGGCGTGCGTCCACTGCGGCATGTGCCTGTCTTCCTGCCCGACCTACCGGCTCACGGGTCAGGAGATGTCCTCGCCGCGCGGCCGGCTCTGGCTGATGCGGGCGGTGGCCGACGACCGCCTCGACCTGCTCGATCCACTCTTCGACGAGCAGATGTACCAATGCCTCAACTGCCGCGCGTGCGAAGCGGTCTGCCCCTCTGGCGTCCATTACGGACCGCTGGTGGAGGCCTCCCGCGCCCAACTCGAGCGGCATCGGCCGCGCCCATTGCCGCAGCGCGCATTGCGCAAGGTCGGCCTCGACTGGTTGTTCGCCGAAAGCCGCCGTCTGCGCCGAGTCGTCGGCCTATTGCGTCTTGCGCAGCACACGGGACTCACCGCACTGGCGCGAAGGCTCGGCATACTGGATCGCCTCGGAATGGCCGATCTGGAAGCGCTGACCCCGAAAATTTCGCGCCGGGCGTTGATTCCCGGCAACGAGCGGTGGTTCGCCGATCCGACCGCAAACGAGCCGGGTGGCGTGCGCCTGTTCAATGGCTGCGTGATGGGTACGGTCTTCGCCAATACGAACCGGGCCGCTGCCCGCGTGATGGCTCGAAACGGTGCCGACGTCGATGTACCCGTGGCCCAGCAGTGCTGCGGCGCCTTGCACGTTCACGCCGGGATGATGGAGGAAGCTCGCAGACTGGCGCGCACGAACATCGACGTGTTCGAGGCGTCTGGTGACGACGCGATCGTGGTCACTGCCGCCGGCTGCGGCGCCGCGCTCAAGGAATACGGCTATCTCCTCAAGGACGACCCCGCCTATGCCGACCGCGCGCGCCGCTTCAGTGAGCGCGTAAGAGACTTCACTGAATATCTGCGTGACCGGAAGATCGTCCCGCCAACCAGGGCGCTCAACCGCCGCGTGACCTACCAGGAGCCCTGCCACCTGGCCCACGCCCAGCGCATCAGCCGCCAGCCGCGTGAGTTGATGGCGGCCATTCCAGGTCTGGATCTGATTGAGATGAAGGAGTCGGCGCTCTGCTGCGGCAGCGCCGGCATCTACAACATCATCCGCGAGGAGATGGCCAACGAGCTGGGCGACCGCAAGGCGCACCACGTCATGGAGACCCCCGCGGTCGAGGTGATCACCGCCAATCCCGGCTGCCAGATGCAAGTCGGCGCCTCGCTGCGCCGCAACGGCAGCACAGCGCGGGTCCGCCACATCGCCGATTTGTTGGACGAGGCATATGGCGGGGCGAAGACGAAACGGGCGGTCATCGGTCGTGCAGCGCAAGGCAATAGCACGACGGCTTGACAGCGACCGGGCGATTCCGTAGATTCTCGGTCAACAACTAAAGAGTGCTGCCTTATCGAGACGGGTGGAGGGATGCGGCCCTGTGAAGCCCGGCAGCCTGCGGTTAGCCGCAAGGTGCCAAATCCGGCAGAGCGATCTGCGAGATAAGGGAATGGCGTGTCAACGCACCCCTGCCTCGGCCGGGGTGTCTTTGTTGCTGGCGAACAGGTCGCCAGCGTTTCGCTTGCGACGGCCCGGACCGAGTTGGCGACCGGTGACGGACGGAGATCTGCGAGTCCATGGCGGACGTGCCGGCAATCCCACAATTTGACGACCAAACTGAGCCCCGCGGCCGGCTGCGGGTCGTACGCCGGCGCGGGGAGGCCGCTGCCGTTCTGGATGTCCCCAGGTTGAGTATGGAAATTGGCGCCCTGGAGCTGGAGCTCGGCGGGCGGTTGGAGCACGTCACGGTCGCCTACCGCACCTGGGGCCGGCTCAACGACGCGGGCGATAACGCCGTCCTCGTCCTGCACGCCCTCACCGGCGACAGTCAGGCGGGTGGCCAGGGCGGCTGGTGGGAGCCGCTGATCGGACCGGGCCGGGCGCTCGATACCGACCAGGCATTCGTCGTCTGCGCCAACATCCTGGGCGGCTGCCAGGGGACAACCGGGCCCGCGTCGGACGATTCGCTCACGGGACGACCGTATGGCATGCGCTTCCCCCTCATCACCATCGGGGACATGGTGAACGCCCAACGGGCGCTCGTGGAGCGCCTCGGCGTGCGCAAGCTCGTGGCCATCGGCGGTTCTATCGGCGGGTTCCAGGCGCTGGAGTGGGCGACCCGCCACCCCGACCTGGTTTCCGGCGTGGTCCCCGTGGCGGCCTCCGGGACGCTGGATGCACAAGGTGTGGCCCTGAACGAGATCGGGCGTCGCGCCATCATGGCCGACCCCGACTGGCGCGGTGGCGCCTACGCGTTGGACGGCGTCTTTCCGGCGCGAGGGCTGGCCATCGCCCGCATGGTCGGCATGGTGACCTATCACTCCAAGGAGAGCATGGACCTACGCTTCGGCCGCAATCCGGCCACGCGGCCGGTCCTCTACCCCTCGTTCGGCCCCACCTTCGATGTCGAAGGGTATCTGCACTATCACGGCGATGCGCTCACCAGGCGCTTCGACGCCAACAGCTACCTCTACCTGACGCGCGCCATGGACCTCTACGACGTCGGGCGCGACGGCGGCGAAACCGCCTGGCTGCAACGCATCCTGGCGCCGATCGCGCTGGTTGGCATCCGCTCGGACTGGCTATTCCCTGCCGGTCCTATTCGCGAGCTAGGCGGCCGCCTCCGTGACCTGGGCAAGGATGTGGAGTACCACGAGCTCGACTCTCCTCACGGTCACGACGCCTTCTTGAAGGAATGGGATCAGATGACCAGGGCGGTCGGCCCGTTCGTCACTGCACGCGTTGGGGGAGGGTGATAGGGTAACGGTGTCATTTCGAGCTTTTTGCAGCGAGAAATCTCGTCCCACCGCGCGTCCGCTGGTGGCGAGCGCCGAGATTCCTCCTTCTTCGAAATGACACGTCTCGGTGTCGGTGTATTCGGGGAGACACGGTCGGTTGCACGAGAACGGTCGGTTGCACGAGAAAGGAACGAGGAACAATGGTTGAGAGCGAGCTGGAAGCACTCCGCGAAACCGAAGTCACGCCCTCACAGCAGGGATTTGAGACATTGGCGCTGCACGCGGGCCAGGACGTCGATCCGGTCACCAAATCGCGCGCCGTCCCGATCTACCAAACCACGTCGTACGTCTTCGATAGCTCCGACCACGCCTCGCGGCTGTTCGGGTTGCAGGAATTCGGCAACATCTACACCCGGATCATGAACCCGACCGTGGATGTGCTGGAAAAGCGCATCGCCGCGCTCGAAGGGGGCGTCGGCGCGTTGGCAACTGCCTCCGGGCAGGCGGCGCAGATGCTGGCCATCCTCAACATCGCCAACGCGGGCGACGAGATCGTCTC
Organism: uncultured Chloroflexia bacterium; assembly: GCA_963762985.1. GTDB lineage: Bacteria > Chloroflexota > Chloroflexia > Thermomicrobiales > UBA6265 > JACCXM01. The sequence goes on along the minus strand of CAVXMK010000005.1, from coordinate 347,519 downwards.
CACCACCAGTCTCTACGGGGGAACCTACAACCAGTTCGAGCACACCCTGCCCAAGGTGGGAATCAAGGTCAACTTCTGCGAACCGACGCCCGAAGGCGTGCGCAAGGCGATTACGCCGAAGACGAAACTGGTCTACTCCGAAACTATCGGCAACCCGGATCTGCTCACCCTCGACATCCAGGGCGTCGCCGACGAGGCCCACGCGGCCGGCGTGCCGCTGATGCTCGACAACACGTTGCCCACACCATACCTGGTGCGGCCACTGGATCACGGGGCGGATATCGTCGTGCATTCGGTGACGAAGTTTCTGGGCGGACACGGCACGTCCATTGGCGGCATGATCGTCGACGGCGGCTCGTTCGACTGGAAAGCCTCGGGCAAGTTCCCCGGCTTCACCGAGCCGGACCCCAGCTACCACGGACTGGTCTTCACGGACGTCTTCAACGAGGCAAACTTCGGCGCCAACATCGCCTACATCATCAAGGCCCGCGTCCAGGGCCAGCGCGACGTCGGCGCCTCGATGAGTCCGTTCAACGCCTTCCTCTTCCTGCAAGGGATCGAAACGTTGCCGCTGCGCATGGAACGACACAGTCAGAATGCCATGGTGGTGGCCCGCTTCCTCAGCGAGCACCCCAAGGTGAACTGGGTGAACTACCCGGGTCTGCCCGGCCACCCCGCCTACGAGCGCGCCACCAAATACCACCGCAACGGCCTCTTCGGCGCCATCCTCGGCTTTGGCATCAAGGGCGGTCTCGAAGCCGGCCGGAGCTTCATCGACAACGTCCAGCTCTTCTCCCACCTGGCCAACGTGGGAGACGCCAAGTCGCTCGTCATTCACCCGGCGACCACGACGCACTCCCAACTCGACGAGAATGCCCAGTCCGCCACCGGCGTCAGCCCCGATTACGTCCGCCTCTCGGTGGGCCTGGAAACCGCCAGCGACCTCATCGCCGACCTGGACCAAGCCCTCGCCAAGTCATAACCGACCACCAGGCAAAAGCCCCTCTCCCTGCGCACAGGGAGAGGGGTTGGGGTGAGGGTTCTCTGGGGTTGGGGTGAGGGGCGTTCCGGGAAAGAGATTTGCCTACGTCGACTCCTCAACCGTCGTTGCCGCCTGCCCAGACGGCGCCATCAGCGCCCCTTCGGTCGCAATCGGCTGCGGCGTCCTGTCGCCCTCGGATCTGATCCACTCCCCGCGGAACCATTGCCGCTGCCAGGGGATGGCCACCCGGTTCTTGTGGGTGGAGAAGTCGACCAGATAGAGGGGGATGCCGTGGGTGCTGCGGGCGTCGATGCCGATGACCGTGCCGGTGGCCCCATCGAACCGCGCCTCCGGCCACGTGGTGTAGAGCACGCTGATTCCCGGGATGCCGCGCTTGCTGATCGCCGCGCGGCATCGCCACCGTGACCTCGTCGCCAAAGTCGAACACGTTCATCGCGCCTCACCCTCAGCCTCGCTTGCTGGGCGGAGTATAGCCAGGGAGCGCCGCGTTCCGGCGCCGGATTCAGAGTCGATGCTGAAAATTGTCACCTGCCCAGACGTTCAATAGAGCTCTGCGAGCTGCGCCTGGACCCGAGCGGCAGGCGGTCGAAGCGATCCTCGCGCGGCTCCGGCGAGCGAGCACCCGCAATTCCCAGGTCTGCTTTGCCTGCTCGCGAGTCAGCGCGTCGCCCTCGATCGGCGCGGCGCTCCAGCGACGGCACGCATCCGCGACGTCCGCCGTCGTCCAAGGTCAGAGATTGTCGGCAATGAAACGCAGCCCTTCGTCGCCCCGAGCGACCGGGCCGTCGCACTGCCGGTAGCGGGCAGTGAGGCGACGTCGTTCTCGGCCACATGGCGGTCGCCAGCAGCGACCGTCGAGGACATCTGCCTCCTGGCGATCGGGTCAACAGCACGCCGGCAAAGATAACGGCGATCCCGGCCGACATGGCCAGGTAGAGGTACTCGGGCCGCCCCAATCGAGTCAGCGTGCCACCGGAGGCCACGAGGATTGCGCCGGCCGCTATCAGCAAACAACCAGCGGCCCGCCGGCTCCATCCGGCCATGGACCGGCTCCGCAACGCCGAGTAGAGCGCCCCGCCAACCAACACCAGCGTGCCGCCCGCATTGATGGCCACCGCCAGGGCGACGAGCGCCGGTCCACGCTCGAGGGCGTGCCAGCCGATCTCGGGCAGCCGCGCGGAATCGACCGGGGCGCTCCAGACGGCGGTAGCGGCGATGGCCACGACCAGCAACGCGATCCCCGGGGCCGCTGCCGGCATGCGGGCTGGCCAGAGGAGATACGCCTCGCCCAGGGCGAGGAGACCGACGACGAGGACGGCTCCGGAGAGGTAGTACACCCGCGCCAGGGCCGGACTCCAGCCGAGGGTCGCCCCGACGACCTCGGCGGCGGCGGCCAGGGCAAACACGAGGAACGCCACGAACCAGACGATGCGCTCGGGTCGTGGCCGCTGCAACGCATCCCGCCCGACGACGCCGGCGCAGGCCAGCGCGATCAGGCCTGCCGCGGCCGGAAAGGCGACGATTCACCAGCGTTCCTCCCCGGCACGATCTGGCATCATGCCGCTGATTCTACCGTCGAGAAGGAGCAAACGATGTTGTTCATGGTCATCGAGCGTTTCAAGCCCGGAACGATCCCGGCTATCTACGGCCAGTTGCGCGACAAAGGCCGTTCCCTGCCCGACGGACTGGAGTACGTCGATAGCTGGATCGAGGCGAGTTTCGCCCGCTGCTTTCAGCTCATGGCTTGCGACGACGCGCGGCTGCTGCAACATGGGTGCTCAATTGGGGCGATCTGGCAGAAGTCGAAATCGTCCCCGTCGTGCCCTTCGGCGGATACCCAGGAGGTGGTGCGACCGTTCCTTGGGTGACGGGTTCCGGGTGTCGGGTGTCGGGGAGACCGGAGACGAGACTCCGATCTCCCGACACCCGATATCCGTCACCCTCGTCCCGGTACCCCAGGCAGGATTCGAACCTGCGACCTGCCGCTTAGAAGGCGGATGCTCTGTCCACTGAGCTACTGGGGCAGCACACCAAGTATAGCGCCCGGATTTCAGGCCGATCCGCGCGGATCGCCGGATTGATCCAGCCACCAAAGCGCCATTCGGTCGGCACGGTCGATCCAGATGTCGCCCATCTCGATCGCATAGTCGAGGACCCAACCGAGCGCCCGCGAAAGACCGGGGCGGCCAGTAACGAAGGGGTGCAGGGTGAGATTCATCATGCCGCCCTCTTCTCGCAGCACGACGAGATCGTCGCACCACATCTCGGCGGCGTGGCGGGGTGATAGGACCTGATCGACGAAGACCGTGTAATCGTCGAACCAGCGCGACGGGGGCAACTGCACTACGGGTGGGCGCTGAACGTCCGGTTGGATCAGATACGGAAGATCGCCGCCCGGCTCGTCCATGACCCACAGCAGCCCCAGCTCCTGTGCCACGCGATGGGTGGCCGCGTCGTAGCGCCAGCTCGCGGTCTTGTGGCCAACGGGTGTCGTGCCGGAGATGCGGACGAGCGCCTCCATGGTCCGTTCCATGTCGGCGCGTTGTTCGTCGGCGTTCATGCGGTTGTACGGGCGGTGGTCCCAGGAGTGGAGGGCGATCTCGTGCCCGGTGTCGGCCGCGGCGCGAACGTGCAGGGGGTGATCTTCCGCGGCGCGCCCGACCCAGCAGAATGTTGCCAGAGCGTCGCGGTCGTCCAGGACCCCGAGCAGGCGTTCCGTGCCCCGTGGGTCATAGGCGGTTTGCGAAATCCAGTAGGTGTCGTCGGCAGGCCGGGAGTTCGCCTCGCCGTACCGCCCGTCGACGTCGATGGTCACGCAGAGCGCGCAGCGATACCCAGGTGGCCAGCGTTCGGCGGCTTCGGTGTCACCCGGCTCCATCGCCCAGCTCTGCCGCGATCTCGGCGATGGCGGCGGCCAAGCCCGCGACTTCCTCCTCCGTGTTCCACCATCCCACCGAGGCGCGAGCCGAGACGGTGCAGGGTTTGTAATCGACGTAGCGGATCGTGTATCCCCGCTGGTAGAGACGGTCAGTAACCTCTTGCGGCGTGAGCTCGTTCACACTGAAATTCACCAGACCCGCCATCGCCTCGGCCGGGGTGACGACCGTGACGCCGTCGATCCGCGTCAGGCGGTCGCGGAAGTTCGCGCCCAGCGTGGCGATGCGGTCGTAGGCCCAGTCGAGGCCAACGTCGTCGCGGAGCCAGGTCAGGATCGGCTGCCTGCGCCGCGATGGCCGGACTGTAGAACTCCCCGATTTCGTAGCGCATGGCGCCGGCCGCGGGCAGGAAATAGCCGCTCGCCTCGAACTGGCCGTAGCGGGCGTAGGTCGGGGCAATGTCGGGGAAGCGGTCCCGCCGCACGTAGAGCAGTCCAGTCGATTCCAGGCCGCAGAGCCACTTCTGCCCGGCCATTGCGTAAGCATCGACGCCCAGCGCGTGGAGATCGACCGGGACCTGACCCGCCGACTGGGCGCCGTCAACGACGACCATCAGCTCGTTGTCCCGGGCCAGCTCGGCAATTTCCCGCAGCGGCAGCACCGCCCCGGTCGACCACAGAACATGCGACAGCGCGATGACGCGAGTCCGGGAATTGATCTGGCCAGCCAACGCCTGCACGACCCCGCCGATATCGTTGCCGATGTCGGCATAGCGGGTGACCACGCCGTAGCGATGCGACAACAGCGCCATGGGCAGTAGCAGCCCCGGGTGCTCCTCCGTGGTGGAGACGATCTCGTCCCCTGGCTCCCAGGTCATGCCCATGAGCGCCGCGTTGATACCTTCGTTGGCGCTGTGAGTCAGGGCGATCTCGTCGGCGTCGGCCCCGAACATATCGGCGGCCAACGCGGCGACGCGCCGGTTCCGGTCCCGGTTGCTCACATACCTGCCGGGGACGATGCGGCCCTGGTCGACTTCGCACCGGGTGGCCTCCTCAACCGCCTCATACGCAACCCGCGGAATGGGGCCATTCGATCCCGTGTTGAAATACCCCGTGGTCCGCACCGCCGGGAGTTGCTCCCGCAGCGCGTCGACCCTCGTGTCCGTCGCCGTGTCGACTGCCATCGTTCCTCGCGTCCCCTCGCTTCTCTTGCCTACCGCGTGCTGGCCGCGGCCAGCGCCCGGTCCAGATCCCCGATGATGTCCTCGACGTCCTCGATGCCGACGGAGAGGCGCACCAGCCCGTCGGAAATTCCGATCTTCGCCCTCTCCTCAGGGGGCACCGCCCGGTGGGAAGAGATCGTCGGGTAAAGGACCAGGCTGTAGACGTCACCCAGGGTGGTGGCCGGAATGACCAGCCGCAACGCCTCGAAAAAGCGGAACACGTCGTCGCGCCCGGCAGCGGCGATTTCGAACGAGATCATGCCTCCCCGCTCTGTCCGGTTGAAGATGGCCTCGGCGGCGCCCAGGTCTTCCAGGCCGGGGTAATTGACGCGGGACACCCGAGGATCGTCTGGCCAGCCAGGTGGCGACAGCGCGGGCGCTGTCGCTCTGCTGTTTCATGCGCAGGGGCAGCGTCTTGATCCCACGCAATGTCAACCACGATTCGAACGGCCCGGCCACGGCGCCGATCAGCTTGTTGATCTCTCGCAATTCGGCGGCCCGGCTGGCGCTCGTCGCAATCGCGCCACCGGTGACGTCGCCGTGGCCGCCGAGATACTTGGTGGTGGAATGGATCACGGAATCGACCCCGAACGCCGCCGGATTCACCAGCCACGGGGTGGCGAACGTGTTATCGACGGCAACGTTGGCGTCGTAGCGATGGGCCAGTTCCGTGACCGCGCGCAGGTCGGCAACCCGCAGAAGCGGATTGGAGATCGTTTCGGCGTAGACGAGGGCGGTTGGCTCCGCCTGCAGTGCCTGTTCCAATTCCCCAAGATCGCGCAGGTCGACAAATGTCGTCTCCACACCGAGGGTTGGCAGCAACCGGTTGAGGATGGCATACGTGGCGCCGTAGACGTCCGGCGCGGCGACGATGCGCTGTCCGGCGCGGACATCGAGGAGCATGGCCGCGTAAACTGCCCCCATGCCCGAGGCGAAGGCGACCGCGTCTTCGGTCCCTTCCAACGCGGCGATGGCCGATTCCAGCGCCGTGGTGGTCGGGTTGGCATAGCGCGTGTAGACGTAGCCCTGGCGCTCGTTGCCGAAGACGGCGTCGAGTGTGTCGGTATCGTCGTAGACGAACGCGGTGGCCGGATAGATCGGGGTGGCAGTCGGGGTGAAGTCGGGGCGCGGTCCCCGTTCCCCGGTGTGAACCGCGCGGCTGGCGAACCCGAGGCTTTCCGCCTGGGGCGATTCCACGGTCGATTTCGACGGCGTCAAGGATACGCTCCCGTGATAGAGGCAACGATCGTCACTGCCGGGGAGTCTAGGAGCCACCGGGCGGGGAGTCAACGAAACACGAGACGCTGGCTCGGCAAGTGAGGTCGATCGAACGGTGAGTGACGCAACAGAGAACCAGTTCCTCGGCGCGCTGCTGGGTATGGCCATCGGCGATGCCCTCGGCGCCCCGGTCTCCGGAATGATCCGCGAGGAAATCGCCGCCCGCTTCGGGGCCATCGACAGGTATCACGGCACCGCTTCTGCCGAGGAGGACGAAGCGCACCCGGGCGAGTTCACGGACGAATCAGAATTCGCCCTCTGCATCGTCGAGTCGATGACGGCGGGTCGGGGGCGGTTCGATCCCGAAACCGCCGGGGTGCGGCTGGTGCATCTCGCCGCTGGCCCGTCCCGCCGTTGGATGCAACCGGCGACCGCCGCCGCCCTGGATGAGGCAGCGGAATCGCTCGAGTTCGAGGTTCCCCTGCACGAGGACGGCGAGGCCACGGGGGATGTGGCGGCGCGCGGCGTCCCGGTCGGGCTGATCCACGCCATGGGCCGATTCGACCCGGATCGCCTGCGCGCGGACGCGGAAGCCGTGGTACGGCTGACCCACGGCGAGCCGGCCGCCATCAACGCCGCGACCGCCGTCGCCTATGCCGTGCGGTTGGCGGCAACCGGCCAGCCACGCGAATCGTGGGTCCGCGAAACGGCCACGTTCCTCGGCGGAGGAGAGCTTGCCGAGCGCTTGGGCGACCTTGCCAAATGGCTGGCGGATGGGTCGCTCGCCGAGATCTTCGCCAGGACCGGCACCGGGCTTGCCGCCACCGAATCAGTTCCGGCAGCGTTCGCCGCGGCCGTGCTCGAACCCGTCTTTGAGCGTGCCGTCTTCGCCGCCGTCAACGCCGGGGGAGCGACGGACACCACCGGCGCGTTGACCGGCGCGCTGGCCGGCGCCGCCAATGGCGCCTCCGGGATTCCCCAGGATCTCATCGACGGGCTGGAAGGGCGGATTTACGTCTCTCTCGCCGCTCCGTGGTTCCACAAGGCGGCCCGGCAGCGCGCCGGCCAGCTCATCGATCTCACACCTCGGCACGGCCCGCGCCCGGATATGCCGCCGCGACAGTAGAGTGGCGTGCGAAACGCGTGTCATTCTGAGGCCGCGGGCCGAAGAATCTCGTCGTTCGCGAAAGTGTGCGGCCTCGAACCGAGATGATTCACTCCGCTCAGTGCGATGACACGGCTGGCATGTCCTGTTCGGGGATAGGATAGCAATGGGCGAGCTTGTGGCGGGCGTCCTCGCTGCCGAAGCGCCAGTCGATGCGCACCTGCGCGCGGTTGCGGTCCTCGACCCAGGCCGCGACCTCGCGGTCCAGCGTGTCCCGGTCGGGGATGCGGCGCGTGAGGCACTGGCGGGCCAGGGCGGAGAGTTCCAGCTCGGCCATGTTCAGCCAGGAGCCGGGCTTGGGGGTGGAGTGCCATTCGATGCGCTCCAGGAGGCGGCGCGCCTCGGGGGCGGGGAAGGCTTGGTAGCAGGCGACCGGGGTGTGGGTGTTGAGCTGGTCGGTGCCCAGCACGATGCCGTCGGCGGCGCGGAACGGCCCGTCGAGCAGGCGCTGCACGGCGCGCCAAATCGACGGCGGTGCGCCGCGCGGTGGGGAGCACGTCGCGCCAGCCCTGATGGGGCGCGCAGGCCAGAAACAGGTTGGCGTCCCCCTCCCGGTCGTAGGTGGGGTCCTCGCGCGCCGGCTGCCCCGGCGCCGCGGGCTGCGGTTCCCGTCCGTGAGCCTGCAACGTCTTGCCGCTCTCGGCGAAGCAGACCAGTGGCTGGCGCGGGTCGGGGGGGCGGCCGTAGACGGCCAGGATGTCCTCCACGGCCGCCACGCAGGCCGCGCTCAGCTCGGGCGGGATCACCCACCGCACCAGCCAGGGCTTGCGCTTGTTTGTTTGAGCGTGCGGCGCACCAGTTCGCGGCTGACGGGGGGGATGCCCTCGACCAGCACCACTTGGTCGGCCAGCAAGCGCACGCTCCAGCGCGCCTGCCCCTCCGGCGGGGTGGTGCCGGCCAGGGCGATCAGGCGCGCCGCGGCCACCGCATCCAGCTTGGGCGGGACGGGCCGGGGGCGGGGGCGGCCCCGCAGCGCCACGCCGAAGCCCTGGCGGCAATACGCTTCCCTCACCCGCGCCACGGTGCGGGGGGTGACCTGCACCGCCGCGGCGATCTCGCCGTCGGTCAGGCGCGGCCCGTCCTGGCTGGTGTCGATCGCCAGCAGGATGCGGTCCCGGCGCTGGGTCAACGCCGAGGAGCGGCCCCGGCGCAGCACCGCTCCGCATTCGGCCCGCTGCTCACGGCTCAGGCGGACGACGTGCTGCTTGGGCATGGCGGGGCTCCTTTCGGCGGCTTCACGGTCGGACGCCCATCTTCGCCGCTCCGTGCCAACAGGGCAAGTCAGCCGTGTCAGGGCATTCAGCATGACATGGGTGTAGCGGGGCGATCGGTCGCCCAAAGTCCGGGAGGGTAAGCCGTGGGCGGCGCGGCAGAAATGCAGTCTCAGGATCATGTCGCGCGGAATCGTGAGGCGTGGGAGCGGATGGCTGCCGATTACGTCGAGGCGGGGCGTGCCAATTGGGCGAGCGATGAGGTGACGTGGGGCATCTTCAGCGTGCCCGAGGCGCGGATCGGGATGCTGCCGGACGATCTGGCCGGGATGGATGCGGTCGAGCTGGGGTGCGGGACGGCCTACGTCTCGGCGTGGCTGGCCCGGCGCGGGGCGCGGCCGGTGGGAATCGACAACTCCCCGACGCAACTGGAGACGGCACTGCGGTTTCAGCGGGAGTTCGGCATCGAGTTTCCATTGCATCTGGGGGATGCCGAGCGGACACCATTTGCGGACGAGAGTTTCGATTTCGCCATCAGCGAGTATGGTGCGGCCATCTGGTGCGACCCCTACCGCTGGATCCCGGAGGCGGCGCGTATCCTGCGCCCCGGCGGGCGGCTGGCGTTCCTGGGCAATTCGGTGCTGCTCATGCTCTGCTCGCAGTACGACGACGAAGACGCGCCAGTCACCGAGAAGCTGGAGCGGCCGTTGTTTGGCATGCACCAGTTTTCCTGGGGCGATGGTGCGGTCGAGTTTCACATCCCGCACGGGGAGATGATCCGGCTGCTGCGTGAGAGTGGATTCGAGATCGAGGATCTGGTCGAGGTGCAGATTCCGGAGGGGGCGACCACGACGTATCCATTCGTGACACCGGAGTGGGCGCGGCGGTGGCCGTGCGAGGAGGTCTGGAAGGCGTGGAAGCGGTAGGCGGCGAGATGGGGGATGGGCCGCGGCGCGCGTTGGATGGCCGGATCAGCGATCTTCTGTGATGCGAGCCTCACCTGATGGTGGCGGCGACGTGCCGACGCCGCGGCTCCCTAAACCAGTCCGTGGCGCGCGGCGAGAGCGGCGGCCTCGCGGCGATTCGCGGCGTCGAGTTTGCTCAGGATACTGGCCACGTGATTGGAGGCGGTGCGGGAACTGAGGAAGAGCCGCTCGGCGATTTCCGGGTCGGTGAGATGCTGGCAGAGGAGCGCGAGCACCTCCCGCTCGCGGGGAGTCAAGCCGGATGGTGATCCGGGCGGAGCCGCCCGCTGCCCGCCGTCAGTCCATGGGTCACCGGGGGACTCCTGGCTCGCCTCGGCCAGGATGGTCTCGGGGCGCAGCGCGCGGCCCGCTTCCCGCGCCGCCTCGCAGGCCGGCTCGCCCAGTCTGGTTCGGGCCGTGGCCAGGGCGCGTTCATAGCCGATGCGGCCCGTCCGCGTCAGGCCCACGCCGGTCACTTCGAGCCAGGCGTCCAGGGCCCCGCAGAGACGGCAAGCGCGCTCGGGATCACCCCGCGCGGCAACCATCCAGGCGAACCCACCGAGAGCGCTGGGGAAGAAGCGGTGGTCTCTCATCGCCCAGGCGAGGGTCAGGTTTTCGCGGTACAGCTTGCTGGCGCGCGCGAAGTCTCCCAGATCCGCGGCCAGGTACGCCTTCATGTGCAGGATGAACGTGGTGGTCCACATGATGCGGCCTGCTCGGCAGATGGCGTGGGCCTCCTCCAGCAGTGCCGCGGCCCGGTCGTGGTCGCCCATTTGAATGGCAACGCCAGCCAGGGGCACGAAGGCGAGGGCGTCCCAGAGCGGCACGGCGTCTGCCCGCGCCAGCGCGGCGGCCTCTTCCAGGAGGTGCCTGGCGAGGTCGTCATCGCCCGCCGGGTAGGCCGCGGCGCCTCGGAAACCGAGTGCGAAGGCGAGCAGGCGCCGGTCGCCGAGCTCGCGGGCCAGGGCGATGCTGGCATCCAGCAACTCCTGCGCCCGCGTGAACTCGCCCTGCACCATAGCCAAATCGCCGGCCCGCGTCTGGAGGGCGGCGCACAAGGCGGGCGGGAGGTCATCGCTGGTGGCCAGCATAGACTCCATCCAGTGCCGTCCCTCGTTCACCGGGCCCCGCAAGCGCCAGAACCAGTGCAAGGCAATCGCGAGCCGGGCCCCGAGGTCGCGGTGGCCAGCGTCGGCCGCCCAATTCAACGCCGCGCGCAGGTTGTCGTGTTCGGACTCCAGACGGTCGAGCCACGCGGCCGGCTCCGATCCCCACCACTCCGGCGCGGCCCGCTCGGCCAACGCCAGGAAATACGTCGCGTGCGCCTGCCGCGGGGCGTCGGTCTCACCGCGTGCCGCAAGTTGCTCGACCGCGAACTCGCGGACCGTCTCCAGCATGCGGTAGCGGGGTTCGAGCGATGACTCGTCCAGTCGCAGCAAACTCTTGTCGACCAGGGAGGCGATCGGCTCTAGAATGTCGCCATCCCGCATCCCGAGCTCGCGGCCGATCGCCTCGGCCGCATCGAGCGAGAATCCTCCCCGAAAGACCGACAGGGAACGCAGTAGGCGCTGCTCATTGGGATCGAGCAGGTCGTAGCTCCAAGTCATGGCGCCGCGCAGCGTGCGCAGCCGGTCTGGCAGATCGCGCGGGCCACCGGTGAGGAATGCCAGACGTTGTTCGAGGCGATCGAGCAGCGCCGGCAGCGGCAGATGGCCGACCCGCGCCGCGGCCAGCTCGATGGACAGCGGCAGCCCATCCAGATGGGTGCAAATCGCCGCCATGACCGGGACGTTCGCCACGGTAGGGGCGATATCTGGCCGGGTCGCCTGGGCGCGGACGATGAACAGGCGGACGGCATCGGACGCCGCCACGGTTTCGAACGAAACGTCGTCGTTCGGCGCGGGCAGCGGTAGCGGTGGCAAGGGAAAGTCGTGTTCGGCCGAGAGGCGCAACACCGACTGGCTGGTGGCCAGAATCGTCAGGTGCGGGCACGCCGAGAGGAGCTCGGAGACGATCAGCGCGGCGTCGAGGAGCTGTTCGAGGTTGTCCAGCACGAGCAGCACATGCCGATCGCGCAGGTAGTCGAAGAGCCGCTCGGTGAGCGGGCGGCTCCCGAGATCGCGCAATCCGAGGCCATGGGCAATGGATGGCAAGAGGAGTGCCGCATCACTGACCGCGGCGAGCGGAACGAAGACGACCCCATCGGCAAACTCGTCCTGGAGATCGGATGCGACGTGGAGGGCCAGCCGAGTCTTGCCGACGCCGCCGGGACCGGTCAGGGTGAGGAGGGCGACGTCGGGGCGCAGGAGCAGCTCGCGCACGGCGAGGAGTTCGCGCTCGCGGCCGATCAGCGACGTGCGGGGGAGCGGAAGCGCGGGAGCGTGGTCCGTGGTTGCGGCCATGATGGGCTCAATGCGATCGACACTGAACATGTGGGCCGTATCATGGCGGAATCCTGTTGGGGAGTCAATCATGCACGGGTTCGGGGCGCGGCGGTGACCGTGCGAGGTAGATGTGAAGGTTCGGAAGCGGGGTGAATTGTTGAGAGAAGGATCAGCGATGCAACCGGCGACGTCCGTGGGGATACGTGTGGTCCACCGGGTAGCCGCTTTCGCGATCGGTTTGGCGCTGCTGGCGCTCGGTTTCGTGGCGCCGGAGGGCGCCGCCGCTCAGGAAACCACGGGTTGGGTCGCCATTCAAGTCTATGCGTGCCCATCCTGGATGACCGCCGAGTCGCTCGATCCCTGGTCTTGTGCCCTGGTGACCGAGGGAGTCGATGTCCAACTATGGACACTCGATGGCGTCCCGCTGCGCGGATTCGGGGATGCGTACTTCGACGGATGGACCTGGACCTGGGCGTGGCTGCCGGTTGGCCCACCGGGAGAGGTGTATCCGTATCAGGTCGTGCAAACCGTCCCGCCCCCGGGATCGTGGGGGAGCGTCGTGCTCCATGCCCCGGCGGATGGGGATGGATCGGTGGTCTGGCTGTCGGCGGACGCCCCAGGGGCGGATTTGCACATTTACAACTTCGTTTCGTAGCAAGGCGGGAGGCCGTTCTCCATTGGCAGCACCCCATGTGGCCGATCACGATGAGGCGATGTCGGCGCGCCAAGGTGCGACGATTCGGATACACTATGAGCACTCCTGAATAGCAGTAGCCGACGCGAAGTATGAACGCCGTGTCCGCGCTCGAAGAGGACTACCTGACCGTGACGGAGGCCGCGGCGCTGCTGCGCGTGGCCCCTCCACCATTCGTCGTTGGATTCGAGAGGGGGATGTGCCCGCCTACCGCCTCGGACGACGGCGAGTGGCGCTGCGGCGCACCGACCTCTCGCTCCTGGTGACGCCTGCCCGATCGGGCGAGGCGCAAGGCCACGATGTCGCCGATGATGACGACCTGGAGCGCATCAAGCGCCGCGAATTGACGTCCGAGGAGGTCGAGCAGGGGCTGGCGGCACTGGAGCGCATCAAGCAGATCAACACGGAAATCCTTGCTCGCCGGGGCGGAATGCCATTTTCCGATTCGCTGGAAATCATCCACGAGATGCGCGAACAGCGCACCCGTGAGTTGATGGGATGATCTGCCTCGACGCATCGGTTGCCGTCAAGCTGATTGTCAACGAAGAGGATAGCGACCGCGCCCTGGCGCTGTATCAGTCCATGCTGGCGACGCGACAACCCATCGTGGCACCGCCCCTCCTGCCAATTGAGGTCACCAACGTCCTACGCCGGAAGCTGCGGCGCCAGCCCGAGTTGACGTTGGGCACCGCCACGAGCCTTCTTACCGAGCTTTTTGCGTTACAGATTCAGGTCCACAATCCGCTAGAGTTGCATACCCTGGCGCTACGATTGGCCGTGACGCACGACTTGCCGGCGGCATATGATGCCCACTATCTCGCGTTGTCGGAACTCCTTGGCTGTGAGTTCTGGACCACCGATCAGCCTCTGCTGCGGCGGGTGCAGGATTCGCTGCCCTTCGTGCGCTGGCTGGGCGATTTCGTCCCGCCCGGCGGCCGGTGACGCCGAGGCCGTGCGACGCGTCCGCCCGATGCGGTCAAGGCGCGGTCGTGACGGCCGCGTACATGCGGCCCAGGAACCGGGACGGAACTGTACCCAGCAGGAGCGGCGCCGCGAATCCCGCCTGGTGAGCCAGTGATCCGAACGCGGCAAACGACACCGGGTACGGAACCCAGCGATTTCCCACGTCCACGCCGTATTCGACGACGATCAAACGCCCATCCGGTTTGAGGGAGTCCCGCCAGCGCCGCAGTAGCGCCGCCTGATCATGCCAGGGGACGTAGTGGATGGCGTTGGCGGTGAGGATGCCGTCGAGGGCGGGCAGGGACAATTGCCCCGGCGAAATCGGCTGCGAGGGTCTGGAGGCGCGTGCCGGGGAAGCGCCGCTCCATCTCCGCGCGCAGCGCGCGCAGGCTGCCCCGGTCGCGGTCGACGGCGATGATCTCGACGTCGGGGCCGGCCAGGTCGCGCAGGGCGAGGGTGAACGCGCCGCTTCCGGCGCCGAAGTCGGCCCAGACGCCGCCGCTTCCACGGTCGATTCCTCCCTCGATCAGGCGGACGTGGTCGGCGTGGTTCATCGATATGTTGCTTCAGCCAACCCGACCCGAGACGGTGTAGTGCTCGATCAGGTGGTCCTCGACGCGATCGATGCCGCCGATGACCATCACCTCCCGGATGTGGTCCGGTTTGCTCTTGCGGCGCAGTTTTCGCCAAGTCGCATAGTCGTACCTGAACAGCGGTGAAAACGTCGTTCGGCCTCGCCGTGCCGGTTGGTGGATGGTGGAGCCGGAGTTGATGGGCGACAACTCCACCACCGGTCCGTATTGTCGTGCCACGCTTAGGGTGTTGAGCACCAGCACCAGCCGGTCTCGTCCCCGGTTGAGCCGCGCGTTCAGCAGCGTGTCGAGGCTCTGTTGATCGGACCAAAAAAAGACCCGCTGGCTGAGGATCTCCAACCAGTCCCCAGGCGTCAGCCCGTCGTCCAGGCACGCGGCCAACTTCGTCTCGCTCAATGGGCGGTTGTCGGTAATGATCGCCTCGCCGTGGACGGGATGCGTGAGCATCCGGCTCTCCGGGCGCCGCTGGCGCGCGATGGCGGCGCGCTCGGCATCCGACACACCAAACAGGGTGAGAAGACGATCGGTCGACAACAGGCCGTGGCGCCGGATCACTGGCAAGGCTGTCGGGCTGGTCACGTGGTAGAGGCGGGGGTGGATATCGGCAAGTTCTTCCGGCGTCACGGGAACCTCGCGATACGCGGACGACACATGGCCTAGCGTAGCCAATGCCCAGAGGCTCGGTCGGCGCTCGGCGTCGTCTGGCGCGACCTCCACGAGTCGTTCCCAGCGGATTCTCAGGGTCTCCATATCCGATCGGTAGGGTTGCCTCGTAGGGTTCGGTAGGAGCCATGGCGCATGGCCACGAGAGGAGACCCGCGATGACGACCGTGTTGATTGTGTGCGCGCTGGCGCTGATCTGGTTTGGCGTGCGTTCGCCGCGCCGCGCGTGAGGCGGGAGGCTGGAAGGCGATGCAGGGCCAGGAGCCGACCAGCCGGAGACCGCATTCTCGCCGGCGCCCCTTGACAATTGTCCACAAAGCCAGTAGGATTGGTGCACGTCGAGAGCGGGTCCGCCGCTCGAGACGGCAAGACAACCCGGATCGGGTTCCTTCCTTCCCTCCCTGGGAGCCCGGTCACCACCCTTCGGGAGACTTCCCCTCTCCCAACCCCATCCCCCGGGAGCCCGGCCTGCACGCCGGGCTCCCGTCGTTTGCGCGAGCGGAAGTCGAGAGTCGAAAGTCGGGGTCGTAAACCCGGCGGCACGTCTCGATCCAGGCGACGGCAACCGGCGGTTGACCGCTTGACGGATCGCGCTCCGGCTGGTAATGTCCATCATGTCTACTAAATAGGTGGACATTGTAGAGATCGGGAAGGTCTCGCTGCTTTCCCCTCGCTCGGGAGGAGCCATGATCGATGTCGTCACCATCGCCGGGAGCCCCGCCGCGCCTTCGCGCTGCGCCGCCGCCCTCGAAACCACTCGCGACCTGCTGGAACGGCGCGGGCTGACCACCGCCGCCGTCAATCTGCGCGAGCTGCCGCCTCAGGCGCTGCTCTGGGCCGACCCCAACGACCCGGCGGTGCGCCGGGCGGCGATCGCTCGTCGAGCAGGCGCGGGCCATCGTCGTCGCCACCCCCGTCTACAAGGCGTCCTACTCCGGCCTGCTGAAATCGTTCCTCGACCTGCTGCCGGGCGGCGCCCTGGCCGGCAAGGGCGTGCTGCCGGTGGCGACCGCCGGCTCCCTGGCGCACTGCCTGGTGCTCGAGTATGCGCTGAAGCCGGTGCTCTCCGCGCTCGGCGCCTCGTCGTTCCTGCCCGGCGTCTGTCTTATCGACGCCGACTTCGTTTACGAGGGGGACCACCTTCTCCGCCTCGAAACCGCCGCCGGCGGTCGCCTGGCCGTCTCCCTCAAAGCCCTCGAGGACGATGTCAGCTTCCGCCGCGCCCAAGCCCCAGTCCTCATGGAGATGGCCGTATGAACCGCAACCACACGATTCTCGATGCTGCTTTCCGCTCGACCAGAACCCGCCGCGCCGTCCTCGGCTACGCCCTCGCCGGCACCGCCTCGCTGGCGGCGTTGCCCGCCCTATCGCTCCAGGCTGCCCGTGCCCAAGGCGGCGAGGTCCGCATCGGCTACCAGAAGGGATCGGCGAATCTGCTGGTGCTCAAGGCGCAGGGCGAGCTGGAGGAGCGGCTGGGCGACCTCGGCTACACCGTGACCTGGAACGAGTTCACCTCCGGTCCGCCGCTGCTGGAAGCCCTCAACGCCGGCAGCATCGACTTCGGGGCCACCGGCGCCCCGCCGCCGATCTTCGCCCAGGCCGCCGGGCTGACCTCGTCTACGCCCTCCCGCATCCGGCCATCGCCGCTGACCGCAGGCGATCATCGTCCCGCCGATTCCGCCGATCCAGACCCCGGCCGAGCTGGCCGGCAAGAAGGTGGCGGTCGACCAAGGGCTCCAGCGCGAACGCGCTGCTGGTGCGGGCGCTGCGCTCCAGCGGGCTCGATTGGGGCGACGCCGAGGCCGTCTTCCTGCAACCGGCCGACGCCAAGGCCGCTTTCGAGGGGGGCAGCGTCGACGCCTGGTCGATCTGGGATCCGTACTACGCCGCCGCGGAGGCGGATACCGGAGCCCGCACCATCGCCACCGATGAAAGCACCGGCTCCCCCAACCGCAGTTTCTACCTGGCCGCCCGCCCGTTCGCGGTTGATCACACTGCCGCCCTGGAGACCCTGGGCGAGGCTCTGGCCGAAACCGACCTGTGGGCCGACGACCATCCGCAGGAGGTGGCCGCGCTCATTTCCGGCGAAACCGGGCTGCCTGAGGATGTCCTCCTCAACGTCGAGGAGCGCCGGGTCTACGGGATCGAGCCGATCACGGCGGAGGTGGTCGCCGACCAGCAAGCAGCTGGCCGACCTCTTCCTAGAGATCGGGTTGATCCCTGATGCCATCGATGTCGCGAGCGCGACGCTTCATCAACCAGACCGTCGCCTAGCGTCGCGCCGAGTCCGCCGCGCTTCGGCGCGGCCATTTCCGGGGGCGGGCCGGGCCGACGCGGGAAGCGGCCCGGTTCGTCCGGAAGGACACGCATGGTCGTGTTGGAGAGAACGATGTCGACACCGAATCTGTTCTGGTTCATCCCCACCCACGGCGACGGCCGCTACCTCGGCTCCACCGAGGCGGGCCGCGCCACCAGCCATGCTTACATGCGGCAGATCGCGCAGGCGGCCGACGACCTCGGCTACGCCGGGGTGCTGCTGCCGACCGGCGTCAGTTGCGAAGACGCCTGGATCGTGGCCAGCTCCATGATCCCCCTCACGAAGCGGCTGAAGTTCCTGTCGCCATCCGGCCGGGTTGATGTCGCCCTCGCTGGCGGCGCGCATGGCGGCCACCTTCGACCGCCTCAGCGACGGCCGCCTGTTGATCAACGTCGTCACCGGCGGCGATCCGGTCGAGCTGGCCGGGGACGGGCTGCACGTCGACCACGACGCCCGCTACGACATCACCGACGAGTTCCTCACCGTCTGGCGCGAGGAGCTGGCCGGGGAGACGGTCGACTCTGCAAGGCGATTACGTCGACATCCGCGGCGGCAGGTGCTGATCCTGCGGCGTGCAGAAACCGCACCCGCCGCTCTACTTCGGGGGCTCCTCGCCGGCGGCGCAGCGGGTCGCGGCGAAGCACGTGGACCTCTATCTGACCTGGGGCGAGCCGCCCGACCAGGTCGCGGAGAAGATCGCCGCCGTGCGCCACCTGGCCGAGGCCGGAAGGGCGCGCAGATGCGCTTCGGCATCCGCCTCCACGTGATCGTGCGCGAGACGAACGAGCGAAGCCTGGCGAGCAGCCGACGAGCTGATCAGCCGCGTCGACGAGGCCACCATCGCCCGGGCGCAGAAGGTCTTCGCGCGCATGGACTCGCACGGCCAGTCGCGCATGAAGGCGCTGCACAACGGCTCGCGCGACGACCTGGAGATCAGCCCGAACCTGTGGGCCGGGGTCGGCCTGGTGCGCGGCGGGGCCGGCACCGCGCTGGTCGGCGACCCGGATACCGTCGCCGAGCGGATGCAGGAGTACCGCGACCTCGGGATCGACACCTTCATCATGAGCGGCTACCCGCACCTGGAAGAGGCCTACCGCTTCGCCGAGCTGATCTTCCCCCGCTTTGGCGTGCAGCCCGACGCGGACGAGCCATGGCCGCGAAGCCGCGGCCGATTTAGCCCGTTCGGCGGCGAGATCGTCGCCAACAGCGAGCTGCCGCAGCCGGCAGATGCGTCGGCGCGGCGCGGGTGGCGGGGTAAGGCGATGGCGACGATCGCGCTTCCGCCGGCACGTCTCGAGGCCGTCGCTGCAGGTCGTGCCCTGGCTCGGTCCCGGTCCTCATCCTCGTGGTCTGGCAGATGCTGTCGCTGACCGGCGTGATCCCGCGCCCGCGTCCTGCCGGCGCCGACTGGAGGTGGCGCGCGCCGGGATCGAGATGGTGACGCGAGGGCAAGCTGGTGCAGGATGTGCTCACCAGCGCCCGCCGCGCCTGCTCGGGTTTCTCATCGGCGGCGGCGTTCGGCTTCGTCCTGGGGCTGGTCAACGGCTTCTTTCCCTGGAGCGCGCGGCTGCTCGACAGCAGCGTGCAGATGGCGCGCAACATCCCGCACCTGGCGCTGATCCCGCTGGTGATCCTCTGGTTCGGCATCGGCGAGTCCGCGCGCCTCTTCCTGGTCGCCATCGGCGTGGCGTTCCCGATCTACATCAACACCTTCCACGGGGTGCGCAACGTCGACGCCGGACTGATCGAGATGAGCCGGACCTACGGCCTCTCGACCTGGCAGCTCTTCCGCCAGGTGATCCTGCCCGGCGCGCTACCAAAGATCCTGGTGGGATTCGCTACGCGCTCGGCATCATGTGGCTGACGCTGATCGTGGCCGAGACGATCGCCGCCACCTCCGGCATCGGCTACGTGACCATGAACGCCCGCGAGTTCCTGCAGACCGACGTGCTGGTGCTCGGCATCCTGCTCTACGCCCTGCTCGGCAAGCTGCGCCGATGTGGCGGCGCGGGCGCTCGAGCGGCGGATGCTGGCCTGGAATCCCGCGTATGCCTGAGTCGCAGGCGGAAGACGAGGCGGTAGGTGAGGAGAACGCCGATATGCGGGCGGCCATCGTGGGGACGGCAGGTGGAAGATGCCGTACGCATGCTTCCTGGGCTGCAGCGGGTTGGCCGTTCTCGACGTGATGAAGCCCAGAACCCGAACTGGCTCCAGGACCTACACGGCAAACGGAGGAATCAGCAATGCCTGATCACGTGGCCGGCGTCCCGATCGAGACGACCGGCCTGCACAAGGCGTTCGGCCCGCGCGAGGTGCTGCAGGGCATCGACGTCACGATCGAGCCGGGCGAGTTCGTCGCCATCGTCGGCCAGAGCGGCTGCGGCAAGAGCACACTGCTGCGGCTGATCGCCGGACTGGAGACGCCGAGCGCCGGCGCCGTCGCCCTCGACGGCGAGAGTCCGCGGGCCGGCAGCGCCCTGGTGCGGATGATGTTCCAGGACGCCCGGCTCCTCCCGTGGCGGCGCGTCCTGCGCAACGTCGCCCTCGGGCTGAACGACGGGCGGCAGGGCGAGGCGGAGGCGGCGCTGGCGGAGGTTGGGCTGGCCGATCGCGCGCGCGACTGGCCGCGGCGTGCTTTCAGGCGGGCAGCGGCAGCGGGTGGCGCTGGCGCGGGCCCTCGCTTCCCGGCCGCGGGCGCTGCTGCTCGACGAGCCGCTGGGCGCGCTCGACGCGCTGACGCGGATGGAGATGCAGGGCCTCATCGAGCGCGTCTGGCGCGAGCACGGCTTCACCGCGATCCTGGTCACGCACGACGTGGACGAGGCGGTGGCGCTGGCGGACCGCATCATCGTGCTCTCGGCGGGAGCGGTCTCCTTCGACCTTCCGGTCGACCTGCCCCGCCCGCGCGACCATGCCTCGCCGCCCTTCAACGACATCAAGGCCGCGGTGCTCGACGAGGTGCTTGGCGTGCGCCGACGCGCGGCTCGCCGCGCGTCCGCGCGCTCGTGAACCGGACGGCGGGCTTCTGCCAACGGTCTTGCTCGTGCGCGCTACCGCTTAACGACATTGGCAGAAATCGAATCCTTGTGTCGGGGATGCGGGCGATGCACGGCATCGCCGTTCATGAAAGGACGAACGCACATGACGATCGATAACGACGATGAACCACACGGCTGCACCGGCGCACGGCGATGAAGCTCGCCGGGGCGCTCGGCCTCGGCGCGGCGCTGCCGTTCGTCCGGGCGCCATTCGCGGTAGCGCAGGAGAGATGTCTGGAGCGACCCGCCCGACGTGGCGAAGGCGGCCGAGCAGGCGAAGGACTTCCAGACCTACGGCATGCCGGACGACTGGGCCAACTACGGCGGCGTGCTGCGTGCCTTCGCCGCGGCGTACGACCTCGAGATCAACCGCGTCGACACCGACATGACCTCGATGGAGGAGATCACCAAGTACGACGCGGAGAAGGCCAACCCCGTCGCCGTCAGCTCCGACATCGGCCTCATTTACGGCCCGATCGCGGAGGAGGTCGGCGTGGTGCCGCCCTATCTGCCGCCGAGCGCGCAAAACCTCCCCGCCGGGCTGAAGGCGGCCGACGGGCGGCTGGGTGGCGACCTTCACCGGGGTGCCGGCCGATCATCGTCAACACCGACGTGATTTCCACTGTGCCTGAGACCTGGGACGACCTGCTGGCCGAGGAGTTCACCGGCAAGATCGGCATCCGCGACCCGCGCACAGCGGGCGAAGGGCGCGGTCGCCTTCCTCGCCTGGGCCTACGCCAACGGCGGCGACGAGAACAATCTCGGCCCCGGCATCGAGTTCGCGCAGAAGCTTCTGCCGCAGTTCGCGCCGCAAGGAGGGGTTGCCAGGAGCTGGAGAAGGGTGAGATCCCGGTCGCCATCAAGTACGACTTCAACGCCCTGGCCTGGGCGGCGGCAGCGACCGAGAAGGGGATCAACACTGCGGTCGTCATCCCCGGCGTCTCGGTCTACGCGCCCCTCGGCGCTGATGATCAACAAATACAACACCGCCAAGGCGGACCTGGCCAAGCTGCTGCTCGACTTCGTCCTCGCCGACGAGGCGCAGACCGCCTTCGCCGAGTTCGGCGCGCGCCCGATCCGCTACGTGCTCGGCGACCTCGAGCTGCCGGACGAGGCCAAGGCGAAGTGGCTCCCGGACGCCGCCTACGCCGACGTCGCGGCAGGTTCAGGACTGGACCAAGGTCGACGCCAACACCATCGCCGAGACCTGGGACGTCGAGGTTCTGGGTGGCTAGCGCCGGGCCTTCGACCGGGAACGGTCTTCCACCCCCGCGGGCCGCGCCATTCCGGCGTGGCCCGCTGACGCCCGCTCGGCAACGGCGCGAACATCGCCATGGCCTGGCTGCCCGCCCTGCCGCTGCTTGCACCTCGCCCTCGCCATGCTCGTCGCGCCGACGGCGATGGTCGTCGTGCAGAGCTTCCGCGGCGGAGGACCGGAGCTCGACCGTGCAGTTCTGGGCAGGAGACCTGGCAGCGGCGGGGCGACCAGCGCGGCGATCGTGACCAGCCTGGCGTTCGGGGTTGCCTGGTTGCCACCGTCGCCCTGCTGGTCGGGGCGCCGCTGGCCTGGGCGTCTGGCGCGGGCCACGCGAAGACGGGGGCATCGTGGCTCTCGCTGTTGAACGTGGGAGCCAACTTCAACGGCATCGGGCTGGCCTTCGGCTTCACCGCCTCGCTCGGGACCTACGGCATGGTGACGCTGTTGTTGCAGCAGGCCGGCATCGCCTTGACCCCGCCCAGCCCGGCGTCGTTCCTGGGGCTGGCTGCATCGTCTACGTCTACACCAACGTGCCGCTCTTCGTGCTGCTCACCCTGCCGGCGATGAGCGTCGTGCAGGGCGACGCCATGGAGGCGGCGGCGACGCTCGGCGCCTCGCGCGTTGGAAATCTGGCGCTACATCGCGGGGCCGGTGCTGGCCCCGTTCCTGGCCGCGGGCTGGGTGCTCATCTTCACCTGGTCGATCGGCATCTACGGGCTGGCCTACGCCCTGGCCGGCAACGCCGGCGACAAGCCAGTTGCGGCTGATGACGTTGCAGATCGGCGTCGCGCTCAACTCGGCGGCGTCGAGCCAGGAGCGGGCCGCGGTGATGGCCACGCTGCTGCTCCTCATCGCGACGACGGCTCCTGCTGACGTACCGGATGCTCGTGCGGAGGGCGGTGCGGTGGGTCCCCTGAGCCGATTGCCACGCTGGACGCTCTTCGTCGGCCGTCGCGATCTACCTCTTGCTGCCCGTGGCCGCGATCGCGCTCTACTCCATCGCCACCTCGTGGACAGCGCACGCCCTGCCCGACGGCTACACCCTCGCCCACTGGCGCGAGGCGGCGGGGGACGCCCGGCTCCTGTCGGCGCTGGGGCGGACATTCCTCCTGGCGGCTGGCGGTGTTGCTGCTCGATCTCGGCGCTGGTCGTGCCGGCCGTCTTCTGGCAGCGGGTGCGCAACCCGCGCATCCGGACGGTGGTGGAGCTGTCGGCGGCGATCCCGTTCGTGCTGCCGTTCGTGGTGATCGCCTTCGGCATCCTGCGCCTCTACGGGATCGTCTTCCCCCAGGCGTTGGGGACGCCCGTGGCTGCTCCTGCTGGGGCAGGCGGCCATCGCCTTTCCCTTTCTCTACTGGGCCGTCGACGGCGCGATGGCGAGCATCGGCGTGGTCGAGCTGGACGAGATGGCGCGCATGTGCGGGGCCAACGCCTGGCAAACACTGACCCTGGTCGTCGTGCCGCAGATCGGGCCGGGGCTGGCCACGGGCGGGATGCTCGTCTTCGCCCTCAGCTTCGGCGAGTTCGCCCTGGCGCAGCTCCTGGTCGGCGCCCGCTTCGAGACCGTCTCCCTCTACAGCCTCGACCTGCTGGCGCGGACGAACGCCGATTTTCCGACCCTGGCCGTGCTGACGGTGCTCACGATCGGGGTGCTCCTGGTTGTTTCGGTCGCCGTCGTGCTCCTCAACCGGGGCGAGGAAGACCGCCTCGTCCCCGGAGCGCGCCTGGCGCAACCTGCCACGCGGCCGTCGATGAACGCGGAGTGTCCTGCGATACGCCGGAACGTGGGCGTCCCGTGTTGACCCGCGGCAAGTGGCTCATAGTAAAGGAAGTTCGCAGTGGCCGATCATGCTTGATCAGGAGTCGCGTCAACGCCCATCGAACTTGAGTGCGCACCGGCGGAACTGCTGACCGCGCTCGGCAAGGACCGCGACGTCGGTCCCCTACGGCGGGGGCAACTTCGGGATGCCCCTGGCGATGATGGAGCCGGAGGCGAGCTCGTCGTGCCGACCAGCCGCTTTTTCATGCGCTCCAACGGCCCGGTGCCGCTGCATCGACCCCCGGCGCTGGAGCTTACAGCGTCGACCGGCCACGTCGAACGCGACCTCGTGTTGCGCCTCGACGATCTGCGCGCCATGCCGCAGCGCACCATCACGGCGTTTCTGGAGTGCGCCGGCAACGGCCGCACCCGCTTCGACCCGGTGCCCGAGGGGACGCCCTGGGTGAACGACGCGGCCGGCAACGCGGTCTGGGAGCGGTGTCCCGCTTGCGCCACGTCCTCGCCCTGGCCGGCGTCCGCGACGGCGCGGTCGACGTGGTCGCTCAAGGCGGCGATTTTCCGGAGATGCGGCGCGGCCTGCCGCTTCGCCGTGGCCTGCGACCCGGACACGCTGGTGGTCCTGGAGATGAACGGCGAACCGCTTCCCCTCGCCCACGGCGGCCCGGCGCGGCTGCTGGTTCCGGGGTGGGCCGGCATCGCCTCCACGAAATGGCTGGTTGGCCTGGAGGTGCTCGACCACGCCTTCGCCGGCTTCTGGAACAGTGACAACTATGTCTACTGGTCGGACGACGGGACGCCGCTGCGGCCGGTGACGGAGATGCCCGTCAAGTCGATCATCGCGGTCCCGCGCGGCGGCGCGTGCTCGCTCCCGGGCCAGTCACGGTCGCGGGGTACGCCTGGTCGGGGCAGGGCGCCGATCGACCGGGTCGAGATCAGCGTCGATGGCGGCGGTTCCTGGGAACGGGCCGGGCTGAAGGGGGCGGACGCCGCTCGTGGTTCCGCTTCGACCTGACATGGACCGCTTCCCCGGGCCGGCACCGGCTGCATGGCCCGCGCCACGGATGAGCGCGGGCTCGCGGCAACCGGCTCGCGCCGCATGGAACGCCCGCGGCTATGGGCAGAACGGCATTCACGAGATCAACGTGACGATCCGGGACGTCACGGCGCAAGAACGGCTCGCCAGCGCCCGGAGCTGCGATGGAGGAGCACGATGAACGCAACGCACAGTCGTCCGCCCGGACGGATGACGGCTCGAGCCTAAGGCTCGAAGCGCCCTTCCACTCGAAGACCTTCGTCTCCGCGACGGCGATCCCGCCGCGTTACGGCCGCTGGAGCAGATCGACGCCTGCAGCGAGCCGCAACGGGCTTGCCAAAGGAGTCGACCGTGGTGTATTGTCCCCTTTGTCTACTATATGGGTAGACAAAACCGAAATACTGGACTGCCGCGGTTACCGACGCGCCGTGTCCCGACAGGAAGGGAACGCCTGGATGAACTCGTTCGCGCATCACCGATTGCTCCAGAACCGTCTCACCCGCCGCCAGACCCTGCTCGGCCTGGCCGCGGCGGGGGCCGCGCCCGCGCTGGCCGCCTTCGCCCCGCGCCGGCGGCCGCGCTGGCTCAGGACGAGATCACGCTGACCCTGGTTGCCTACTCCACCCCGCGCGAGGCCTACGAGGAGATCATCCCGCTCTTCCAGGCCACGCCGAGCAGGGCGCCAACGTCAGTCTTCGAGACATCGTTCGCGGCCTCGAGCGAGCAGAGCCGGGCCGTCGAGAGCGGGCTGCCGGCCGACATCGTGGCCCTCTCGCTGGAGCCGGACATCACCCGCCTGATCGAGCCGGGGCTGGTGGCCGAGGACTGGAACGCCGACGAATACAACGGCATGGTCACCGATTCGGTGGTCGTCTTCATCGTCCGCCCCGGCAACCCCAAGGAGATCGCGACCTGGGACGACCTGCTCCGCGAGGGCGTCGAGGTGCATCACCCCCAACCCGCTGACCTCCGGCGGCGCGCGCTGGAACATCATGGCCGCCTGGGGGGCGCAACTGGAGCAGGGCAAGAGCGAGGAGGAGGCGACCGAGTACCTGCGGCAGCTCTTCACCCACGTGGCGGTGCAGGACAAGAGTGCGCGCGAGTCGCTGGCGACCTTTGCCGGGGGCAAGGGCGACGTGCTGCTCGGCTACGAGAACGAGGTCATCACCGCCCAGCAGAAGGGCGAGGAGCTGGAGTACGTCGTCCCCGAGCAGACGATCCTGATCGAGAACCCGGTCGCGGTCGTCACCGAGTCGGCCAATCCGGAGAAGGCGGCCGAGTTCATCGCCTTCCTGCGCACGCCGGAGGCGCAGCGCGTCTTCGGCGAGAAGGGCTATCGCTCGATCCTGCCGGAGGTGCTGGCGGAGTTCGACGGACCCGGCCCCGCCAGACGGTCTTCACCATCGCCGACTTCGGCGGCTGGGATGAGGTCACGACCAGCTTCTTCGATCCCGACAACGGCATCGTGGCCCAGGTCCAGCAGCGCAGTGAGCGCGACGACGTATCCGGCCGGCGCCGCCCCGGCGGCGCCGGCCCCCCGTCTGGCGACGGAGCGGAGCTGGTCGCTGGGCACGCCGCTGTCGATCGGGATCGTCACCGCCTACCTGAGCGTGATCGTCCTCATCCCGCTGGCCGCGGTCGTGTTCCGCTCCACCCAGGAGGGGTGGGCCGGCTTCTGGGCGTCGGTGACGACGCCGCAGGCGCTGGCGGCGCTGGGATTCAGCCTGGGCGCGTCGCTGCTGGTGGCGGCCATCAATGCGGTGATGGGCACGCTGATCGCCTGGGTGCTGGTGCGCGACGCGTTTCCCGGCAAGGACCTGGTCAGCGCGCTGATCGATCTCCCCTTCGCCCTGCCGACGATCGTGGCCGGGCTGACGCTGATCGCCATGTACGGCGTGCGCAGCCCGCTGGGGATCAACGTGGCCTACACCCGGGTCGCGGTGGTGCTGGCGCTGCTCTTCGTGACGCTTGCCGTTCGTGGTGCGGGCGGTGCAGCCGACGCTGGCCGAGATCGACCGGGAGATGGAGCAGGCGGCGACGGCGCTGGGGGCCAGCGGCTGGACGACGTTTCGCCTGATCGTGCTGCCGAACCTGCTGCCGGCCATCCTGGCCGGGATGGGGCTCGGCTTCGCGCGGGCCATCGGCGAGTTCGGCTCGGTGGTGCTGATCTCCGGCAACGTGCCGTTCGAGACCGAGGTCGCCGCGGTGCGCATCTACAGCCAGGTGGAGAACGACAACATCGTCGCCGCCTCCGCCATCGCCGTCGTCCTGCTGGCGATCTCGCTCGCCGTGCTGCTGCTGATCAGCTTCATTGAGCGACGGAGCCGCAAGCATGACGAGTGAGGCGAGCATGCAGTCGGCAGCCGGCGGTCGGCAGAACGATGCGATCTCCGCCTCCCCTCGGCAGGGACAGAGCGGCGGCCGCGCCAAGATCACGCTCCGCGTCATCGCTCTTGCCTACCTCGGGTTCTTGCTGGTGGGACCCGTGGCGATCATGCTCTGGACGACATTTGCCGGAGGTCTGGCCCCGGTCATGGAGGCGCTGACGCGGCCGGCCTTCCTGCACGCGCTGAAGCTGACGCTGATCATCACCGCCATCGCCGTGCCGCTGAACACGATCTTCGGCATCATCTTCGCGCTGTTGATCGTGCGTCGCGAGTTCCGCGGCAAGCAGATCCTTACCGCGCTGCTCGATCTGCCGCTGGCCGTCTCCCCGGTCGTGGTCGGGCTGGCGCTGATCATCGTCTATGGGCGGCGGGGCGAGTTCGGCGGCTGGCTGGCCGAGCACGGCATGCGGGTGATCTTCGCTATGCCGGGGATGGTGCTGGCGACCATCTTCGTCTCCATCCCGTTCGTGGCGCGCGAGGTGATCCCGGTGCTGCGCGAGATCGGGACGGAGCAGGAGCAGGCGGCGCGCACCCTGGGCGCCATCCGACTGGCAGATCTTCCGCATGGTCACCCTCCCCGCCATCCGCGTCGGCGTCGCCTTCGGCGTGGTGCTGACCACGGCGCGGGCGCTGGGCGAGTACGGGGCGGTGGCGATCGTCTCCGGCAAGCTCTCCGGGCGCACCGAGACGCTGACGATCCACGTCGAGGAACGATTCCTCAACTTCGACATGACGGGGGCCTACACCGCCTCGCTGGTGCTGGCGCTGCTGGCCTTGCTGACGCTTGTTCTTCATGCAGCGGCTGAAGCCGCGGGGAGCCGATTGATGGGGATCTACGGTTCGCAACCTTTACAAGAGCTTCGGCTCCTTCCGGGCGCTGGACGACGTCTCGGTCGAGGTGCCGGACGGGTCGCTGACGGCGCTGCTGGGGCCGAGCGGCAGCGGCAAGTCGACGTTGCTGCGGGCCATCGCCGGGCTGGAGGAACCCGACAGCGGCGAGGTGGTCATCGATGGCCAGATCGCCACCGGGCTGCCGCCGCAGCGGCGCAACGTGGGGTTCGTCTTCCAGCACTACGCGGCGTTCAAGCACATGACGGTGCGCGACAACGTCGGGTTCGGGCTGCGCATCCGCAAGCGGCCGCAGGCCGGAGATCCGGCAGCGGGTCGATGAGCTGCTGCACCTGGTGCAGCTCGACGGCTTCGCCGAGCGCTACCCGGCGCAGCTCTCCGGCGGGCAGCGGCAGCGGATGGCGCTGGCGCGGGCGCTGGCGGTGGAGCCGCGGGTGCTGCTGCTGGACGAGCCGTTCGGGGCGCTGGATGCGCGGGTGCGCGAGGAGCTGCGGGAGTGGCTGCGGCGGCTGCACGACGAGGTACACGTGACGACGGTGCTGGTGACGCACGACCAGGAGGAGGCGATGGAGGTGGCCTCGCGCATCGTGGTGATGAACCACGGCCGCATCGAGCAGGTGGGCACGCCGGCCGAGTTGTACGAGCAGCCGGCGACGGAGTTCGTGATGAGCTTCGTGGGCAAGGTCAACCGCGTCGGCGATGCCTACATCCGGCCGCACGAGGTGGTGATCTGCCATCCGGATCGGGATGGGTGCATCGCGGCGCGGATCGAGCGGGTCATCACGCTGGGGTTCGACAATCGCATCGAGTTGACGCTGCCTGATGGGGAGCGGGTGTGGGCGCAATTGACACGGAATGAGGTGGCGCTGTTGCAGCCGGTGGTCGGCCAGACGGTGGGAGTGGATCTGAGCCAGAGCCGGCGGCCCGGCTGGCAGCAGACCGGGTATCCCCAGGCGGGGCCTGCTGGGCCAGCGGCGACGGTGATTCCGATGCCCAGCACGGAGCGGAGCGGGTGGCGGGAACGGGCGCGGGGCTGACAGGAGGGGCGATGAAGATGAAGTCGTGGTCGCAGGCGACGAGTCTGATTGTGTTGATGGCGGTGATTGCGGTGTTTTATGTGTTGGGGCGGGTGATTGCGGAAGGGTGGTAGGGGTGAACCCTCACGCCAGTCCCTAGCGCCCCTCCCCCGACCCTAACAACCCTCACCCCAACCGCCGCCCAGAGGGCACCCGGCCCTGTGCGCAGGGAGAGGGGCTCGCGATATCGAGATGAATCATGGCCCCTGAGAGCGGGGTTCTGCCAAAAAGCTCGCCACAGCCCGTGGTGACGTTGCCGCGCATCGTCCGCAACGGTCGTCTGTCCGCGCTCTGGCGCTTGACCGGAGGCGCGGGGCGGCGATGCGCCGCCCCGCGCCTTGCTGCTAGGCCTCCTCCTCGCACTCGTTTGTGTTTTCGTTGCAGGTGAAGCCCTCGCAGCAGTCCTTGTCTTTGGCGCAGAAGTTGCCCGCGAGATTGCAGCAGAGCGTCTGTACGCTTCCACCAGAAACGTTGTCGCAGATGCCTGTATCGCAGCATTCGCTGCCGTCGCCACACTTGGTCCCGAGTTTCTTGCAGCAACTGCCCTCCTGGCAGGCGAGACCGCGGCAGCACTTCTTGCCGGGTGGGTTGCAAGTGGCGCCGGCTTTGTCCTTGCAGCGGCGGCTCTTCTTCTTTTTGCCACCCTTCTTCGCTTTGACTTCTTCCACGCCGAGCAGCCCGGCGAGGCCAAGCGCCCCCAAGGCAGAGGCGCTCGTGGCCTTCACGATCTTGCGGCGCGAGGCGTCCGTGGAAATGAGGCGAGCGAGCCGGTCGAAGGTCAAATCGTCCATGGTTCCCTCCGTGGGACTACGGGGTGCGCACGCCGCCGTGCGTCCCATTGTGAGCGTACCACTGCAAGAAGTTCTTCGCGCGTTCGTTCACGAGATGCAGATGGCGATCACCGCGTTGGCATCGGAATCCTGCCCTTGGGGGCAGCGGATGGCCAGCTTCCACCCGGTGAAACTGTCGTCCACTGCGGTGAACTCGGTGACGACACAGGCCACGTTGCCGAGGAAGTGCGTGCCGCTGACGGCTCGGCTCCCCGCGGGACAGAGGGAGATGCCTTCGTTCTCGGTCCCGCCCTCAACGGCGAAGATGGTCTCTTCGCCGACGCCGAGGTTGCGGAAGCACTCCGCGCACCCGCCCGCGTCGCCTTTGCTCTTTCTCCTTTTCTTTTTCTTCTTCCCCTCGGTCGTGACAGGGCGCAGCCCGAGCATCGCCAACGTTGCGCCGCCGACGCCCAACAACCCTCGTCGTTCGAGCCCATTAGCCATGGGAATCTCCTTTCCGTCGCCCGGTATTCGGCAAGCGCCCGATGGTACCGGGTGCGACCAGCCTCGGCCACCGTGTGGCAAGGACCGAGACCCGTTCCGTGCGTGCCCTGCGGCGTGGCTCAAACGCACGGCGCCCAGCAGAAGGGCATGTAGCCCGTGCAGGGGATGCCGCAGATGAGGCCGGGGTCGCAGACCGTTTCCATGCCGTAGGCGTCGCCCTGCTGCCGCTTGACGCAGGCGCTCTCCCCCTCGATGACGTTGACGCACTGGCAGGAGGAGCCGACCGGGCCGCACGACTGCGGCTCCAGACCGCCGGGGCAGTCGAAGGTGCAGGCGTTATGGTCGCAGTGGCCGTTGCGGCAGCGGCCGCCGTTCCCGCACGGTGCGCCATCTGGACGCTTCTTCCTGCACCTGCCCTTCTTTTCCTTCGGCACGGCGGGCACTGTTTGGCAGCCGCGCTGTCGCCGCCGACCGCCAACGTGGGTATGGCCAGGGCACCAAGGGTCAGCCGGGCAAGCAGCTGGCGGCGCGAGACCGCGGCGAGATGGCGGGTCAAAGCGTCGAAGTGATCGTGGTCCATGGTCGTCCTCTTCCCGGTCCTGATCCTCTCGCCGCAGAGCCCCCGCGGTCGAAGTTTGGGCATGAGACCAATCGGGGACGTTCTCTGAATCCGTCAGGCGAAGCGAAACGTCACTGTCACCCGTCCGGGACCGCCATTGCCGAGCTCGACGACGGCTCCCGGCGGGCCAAACGCGATCCCACCTCGGCCGCCCTCGCCTTTGGCGCCGCCGTCCAGTGGGGCATCGACCCCTGGGTCACCATCTTCGGCAAAACCGCCGCCACCGATGACGTTTGCGCTGCCGCCTCTGCCGGCCTGGCCGCCCGCACCGCCTCCGACCCCGCCGCCGCCGCCGCCGCCACCGCCGCCGCCACCGCCGGCCAAGGCGACGATTTGCTCGCCGGGAGCATTGGCGTTTCGGACCACCGAGGAGGCGCCGCCGCCACCCCCGCCACCCCCGCCACGGCCGCTGTCGCCGGAGCCAGGGGCGCCGCCATCGGCATCTGCGCCACCTATGAACCCACCGTCGCCGCCGGATCCGCCAGCGGCGCCGGACGCGCCCGCGGACCCGACTCCGCCAACATTGATCTGGAGAATTTCTCCCTTAGCTACCGGGAACGTGGCGGTGACTTTACTCCCGAATCCGCCCGCGCCGCCCGCGCCAGACGTGTGCTGGCCGAACTCTCCGCCAAATGCTCCGTCGCCGCCGCGTCCACCTTCCGCCCCGAGGAGTTCGACAGTCACCCTGCCGCTATCAGGAGCCGTGTAGTCTCGCGGGGCGCCGGTGAACTCGAAGATCTGGGGGGCGGTGTGCGCGGCGTTGTGTCGTCTGGCGCGCTTCAGGCACTTCTTGCGCTTCTTGCCGTCTTTCTTCTTGCACGCTTTCGCGGCATCGTGGGCCTCGACCGCCCGCCGCACGCTGGGCGGCAGGAGGAACGTGGCCGCGGCGCCGCTCGTGGTCAATGCGAATCGGCGACGTGTCCAGGTGTCGAATCGCGAACCGTCCATGGCATCCTCCACAACAGGGAGTCGTCGTGCTGCCGCCGCAGCCGGTGTTCCGATGGCCAGCCGGGCACGTGCTCTCGTCATGGGCGACGCGTGAGCAGATCGAACTCGTGCTCGTCCATAACCTCCCTCCGGGGTGGCTGGCGTGGCGGGGGCGAGAATGACCGGGATTCTGGCCTGTCCCCGCGGCGCTCCGCGCTAGTCAAACGTGCAGGCGTCGGGCCCGATGCCGACGCAGCGCGTGCCTCCGTCATCGATGCACGTAGCGCACTTGACGCACGCCGCACCTGGTCCGCAGACGGGGCGGCAATCGGCGTCCTTGCTGCAGGGGGAGCAGGTGCCGGAGAACATGCAATAGCCGGCATTGCCGGTCGTCGTATTGCAGACCCCCTCAATACCCGTGCTGGTCGTGCAGTCCACGTTGGCACCGCCACAAAACACTTCCTGCTGCCCAGCCTGGCAACCGCCGGTGTGGTGGGCGACGCAACGGCTTTTGTCCTTCTCGCCCTGCTTCGGCTTCTTGCCCTGGCAAATGCTGGAGCAGCAGCGTTCGTCCTTGCCGCCGCATGGCTGGCCGACGTTCAGGCAGCCGAATGCGTTGGGCTTTGGCTTCCTGCGTTTCTTGCGTTTCTTCCTGGCGTCCGTGCCATCGGAGGCGTGGGCCGCCTGCAGGCCGAGGGTGGCGGCGAGGCCGCGCAGGAGGGCACGGCGCGAGCTTAGGTCGGTGAGTGAGCGAGCGATGATGTCGAAACTGGATGCGTCCATGGGTTCCCGATCGCGGCGGCGGTGAACCCTGAGCGCCGCTTTGCTAACGCATGCGCGGCCTCCACCGCCCAGGGACACGACACAGACGCCGGCAGCGGAGGTCGGCGCCGGACGTTATCCGCAGCCTACGGGAGGCGCATTGTGCCCGGAATACCCAAGATTGGGTACGTTGCCATCGCGGCATCCCGGATGATGGGGGTAGATGGGGATGCCTTTGGTAGACTCCGTGCGCCCCGCGCGCGGACGTGAGCGATCGCGGTTCTGAGTGGCCGCGCCTTCCCACACATGACGTCAGAGCCATGATTGAGTTTCCCCACTCCCGCGGCGCCATCCCCATTCCACCGACGCCGCTGATCGGGCGGGAAGCGTCACTCGCCGCCGCGCTCGCATTGTGCGGCGATCCCCAGGTCCGCCTCGTGACCCTGATCGGCCCTGGCGGCGTCGGCAAGACGCGCCTGGCCCTCGAGCTGGCGGTCGTGCTCGACGGCACGGCGGCGGATGGGGTCCATTTCGTTTCCCTCGAGGCGGTCGCCGACCCCGACCTGGTCCCAGGCGCCATCGCGCAGGCATTGGGGGTGAGCGTCTTCGGCGGCCGTCCGGTGGGCGCCGCGTTGCTGGAGGTGGTCCGGAACCGCGAGCACGTGCTTGTCCTCGACAACTTCGAGCATCTGCTCGCGGCGGCGGCGCACGTGGCCGACCTGCTGGCGGCCGGGCCGGGGCTGCAGGTCCTTGTCACCAGCCGCGAGGCGCTCCGCCTGCGCGGCGAACACGTCCTGGCGGTGCCGTCGCTGGCCCTGCCGGACGAGACGGCGAGACGGCAAGACGGCAAGACGGCCAGTGGAGGAGCCGAGGTTGCCGCCTGGATCGCTGGGTCGCCAGCCGTCAGGCTCTTTGTCCAGCGGGCGCGAGCGGCGCGAGACGATTTTCACCTCACTGACGACAACGCCGCGGAGGTCGCTGCCGTCTGCGCCCGGCTCGACGGGTTGCCGTTGGCCATCGAGCTGGCCGCGGCGCGGATGACGCACCTCTCGCCGCGCGCCATCCTTGAGCGCATCGACCGGCAGCGCTCGGCGCAGTTCGCCCTGCTGACTGGCGGCCCGCGCGATGCGCCGGCCCGCCTGCGCACCATGCGCGACGCAATCGCCTGGAGCCACGACCTGCTGAGCGTCGAGGAGCAGGCGCTGTTCCGGCGGCTGTCGGTCTTCGTGGGGGGATTCACGGTGGAGGCGGCCGAATGGGTGTCGGGTGGCGGGTGGCGGGCGCCGGAGAAGGAGTCCAGCGTGCTTCCTCCAGCCCCTGACACCCGTCACCCGGCACCCGGCGCCCTCGACTTTATTGCCTCCCTCCTCGCCAAGAGTCTCGTGCGCTATGCCGGGGATCACGCCGATGAGCCCCGCTTCGGGATGCTGGAGACGATCCGGGCATTCGGTCTGGAGCAGCTCGCGGCCAGCGAGGAGGAGACGCAGATCCGCGAGCGCCACGTCGCGTGGGCACTCGAGTTCGCCGAGGAGGCCGGCGCGCAGGCACGAGATGCGGACGCCCCCTGGTTGCCGCGGCTGGAACGCGAGCACGCCAACCTGCGGGCGGCGTTGGGCTGGCTGCTGGAGCAGGGCGACACGGCACGGCTCGTGCGGCTGGCGGGAGCGCTGTGGTCATTCTGGGAGGAGCATGCGCACTACGCGGAAGGACGCCGCTGGTTGGAAGCCGCGCTCGCTCTCGAGGGCGAGGCCTCGCCGGCCGATCGCCTGCGGGTGCTGACGGGAGCCGGCACGATGGCCCGGCACCACACGGATTACGTCTGCGCGATCAGCTACCACGATCAGGCGCTGAGTCTGGCGCGAGAGATCGGCGACCGCGAGGCGGAGGCGTTGGCCCTCGACAACCTGGGGGCGCAGGCCATGGACATGGGCGACTTCGACGCCGCGCGCTGGCGATTCGAGGCCTGCATCGCCATCGCACGCGAAATCGGCACGCCGCAACTGGAAATCCGTGCGCTCCACAACCTCGCCCAGATACGGCGCGCGCAATACGACAGCGCGGCAGCGCTGCAAAGCCTGGACGAGGTGCTCGCGCTGGCCCGCGAACAGCGCATGAACTGGCTGCTGCCTCCCGTCCTGCTTGGACTTGGGCTGGCCGCCACGGACCTTGGCGACTTCAGCAGGGCCATCGCGGTGTTCCACGAAAGCCTCTCCCTGGCCGTGGCCACGGGGAACCTGGGGAGCGTCATCGACGGCATCGAGGGGCTCGCCAGACTGGCCGCCGTGTCTGGCCAGGCAGACCAGGCAACCCGGCTGTTCGGCGCGGCAGAGGCCTTGCGCGAGAAGCTCGTCTGGCCCCTCTCGCCGACGGAGATCGCCTATGCCGAGCCGATCATGCAGGCGCTGCGCGCGGCGCTGGGAGCGGACGGCTTCGCCGCGGCCTGGGAGCAGGGGCGGTCGCTGTCGCAAGAGGAGGCGCTGGAGGAGGCGCTCGCCATCTGCGCCGAGTCCGCCACTAGCGCCACGCACGGCCTGACGCCTCGCGAGCAAGAGGTGCTGCGGCTGGTGGTCGAGGGGCATGCCGACAAGGAGATCGCCGCGGTCCTGGCGATCAGCGCGCAAACGGTGGCCAAGCACGTCGGTCACATCCTGCGCAAGCTCGACGTCCCCTCGCGCACGGCCGCCGCGACGCTGGCGACGCGGCGGGGGCTGATCTAGCGCGCTCCCGTCCTCCCACGACGATGGACAAGCCGGGCTCCGACTTCGGCTCCAGCCACATCGGGCCTCGGCACGCCGTCAGTCTTCGCACAATCCGTCGGTGCAAGGGTTGTTGAAACAGCAATCGGCGTCCTCGGTACACGGAACCTGGCTGCCGCCGCAGCAGTACGTTCCGGGCGGCAGCTCGCTGACCACCCCACAGAAGTAATCGGAGCAACACTCGCTGCTGCCCCGCATGCTGCCTGCAACGAACGGCAACACTGGCGGCCGGCAACGCCCGCGACCTTGGCGCAACGCAACCCGTTACAGCATCGCCGCTTGTGCTTCCCGATCTTGCAGGATCGCGTGACCTTCTTGCAGCGCTTTTTCTTCTTGTGCTTCTTCCTGGCGATCAGGCTACCGGGCGCGATCGCGCTGATGATGGAAACCGCCAAGCCTCCCGTGGCCAAGCCGATGCGGCGGCGGGTCCAGGTGTCGAATCGTACGCTGTCCATGACGCCCTCCTGCGACGTGGGGCCACCGTATCAGCCGAGCGCGGGGAAACCACACGCAGTCCACGCAGTTGCTGAGTGCGTTTATCGCGGGGGCGCGGCGCCGCGCGCGACCGCCATGCGGGCACGGATGAGCGCTACGACGCGGCGTTCGGCGGAGCGTTCTCGGCGGCGCGGCAGGCAGCGCCGTCGCAATTGGCGAGCGTGGCGAGCCACGCGGAGAGATCCGCGATCTCGTCGGCGAAGGCGGGGTCGTCGTGGCGGCTTTCCAATTGGAAGGGGTCGTCGCGCAGATCGTACAACTCCCGCTCGCCGGTTCCATGCTCGACGTAGACCCAGTCGTCGGTGCGGATCGCGCGGCGCGTCGATGGCGGTTCCGCTTGCACCGCCAGCAGTCGCGCCTCGGCCGGGATCTCCGCCTCCTCCGGGTCCGCTTGCTGGCTGGGCGGAAACATCTCGAGCAGGATGGCCTGACGGCCGTTGCCGGAGCCGGCGAACGTCGGCACGAGCGAGCGGCCGTCGACGAAGCCCGGCGGTTCGACGCCGGCCAGCGCGGCGATCGTCGGCGCCAGGTCGATGTTGGCGACCATGGCGTCGTTGACGCCGCGGCGCACGCCCGGCCCGCGCAGCAGCATCGACATGCGGATCACCTCCTCGTACGGGACATTCTTGGCGGTGCGCCGGTGCTCGCCGAGGAGATAGCCGTTGTCGGTGACGAAGAAGATGAACGTATTCTCGAGCCGGCCCGCCTCGATCGAGGGCGTCGATGAGATCCTCGATGGCCTCGTCGACGGCCAGGAGACTCTCCAGGCGGAGCCGGTTGCTGCGCTCCAGCGCGTTGATGTCGGCCTGGCTCAACGGGTCGCGCTGCATGTAGGCCGGCTTGTCCGACATGTCGGTCTCGTTGAAGGAGGGCTTATTCGTGTCCAACTCGGCGTCGGCGAAGTCCCCCTCGTGGCGATTGGCCGGGGTGGAGGGGCCGTGCGGCGCCTTCGGCGCGAAGTAGAGGAAGAGCGGGGTCTGCGCCGGCGTGGTCGCGATGATGGCGCGCGCTTTCCTGGCCATGACGTCGGTCAGGTAGTCGCGGGTGCCGGTCCCCATGCTGCTCGGGGGTGCCGTTCACGTTGAGGGTGTAGTCGTAAAAGGCGACGGGCTCAGGCACGATCCAGTCGGTCCAGCCGGGGCCGATCGGGCCGACCTGCCCCCGCGCGGCCCCATAGCCGTTGATGTGCTTGCCGACGTGGGCCGTGCGGTAGCTCGGCTCGGCGTCGCGGAGCCAGGTGGCGATGGTGTTCTCGTTGATGCGGTTGAAGGCCGTCCACCCGCCGTTGGCGCCGTTGTTGGCGCGCACCCCGGTGTTGTGGGCGTACTGGCCGCGGAAAAAGGTGGCGCGGGAGGGCGCGCAGAGCGGCGTGGTCATGAAGTAGTTGGGGTAGGTCGCCCCCTGGCCGGCAATCAGCGCCCGCGTGCGTGGCAGCGCGATGTAAGTCGTCTCTCCCGCATGTCGTCGACGTAGATGACGAGATGTCGGGGCGTCGGCGGCGCATCCGGGTCGGTGCGGGGGCCGGGTTCGGATTCGGATTCTGGTTCTGGTTGCGGCGCCGGCGCCTCTGGCGCCGCTTGCGCTTGCGCCGGCGCTGGCGGCGGTCCTTGTCCGCGGCGTCCGCATTGTCCGGGCAAGCAAGCCCAGCAGCGAGGCCAGCACGCTGCCTGATGCCCAGCCGAATCGCCGCCGTGTCCACGCATCGAAACGCGAGCCTTCCATTGGCACCCTCCGCGCCGGGGCATTGACCGGCGATGCCCCGCATCCGGCACTGGCGCCTGGCTCAGTCGCAAGCGTGCCGCCTCGCGCCGTGCCGCCTCATGGCGCGGGGCAGCACTCCGCGTTCCCACAGCAGGTGTATCCCGGCGCGCAGTCGACCACGAGGGAGACGCAGAGTCCGTCCTCGCAGCGGGATTGGACGCAGGGATCGCTCGTGGCGCCGCAGTCGGCGTCGGCGGCGCAGCCGGGGACTGGTTCGGGTGCGTCCTCGCAGCAGCGGCCGTTGCCGCAGCAGTGGTAGCCGGCGGCGCAGCGGATGGCGGCGTAGGCACAGCGGCCGCGCCAGCAGTGGGCGCGGACGCAGTCGTCGGGGAGGCCGGCGCGGCAATCGGCGGTGCTGGCGCACTGTGTTGGCCAGTTCTCCTGGGCACGTGCGCCGCTGCGCCCATTCCTGGCACCCCACGCCACGAGGAGCAAGGACGCGAACGAGCGGAGGGCGCCGCGACGATCCGAGGTGCCGGCCCATATCCGCGCGATGCCGTCGAAGCGTCGTCCATCCACGCGTGGGGCCGTCCTCGAGCATAAGACGATCGATCCGCGACTATTGGCTCAAGCGCGCCAGCCCGCGAATTCGTTCCGCGACGCCGGGCGTACGATATCGGCGTGCGGTGTCGACCTGAGGTTCCACTGCCTGTTGCCCCGGGGTGGACACGCCTGAGGGCTGGTTGGTCCCGGCCAGCCCATCGCGCCAGAGCATGAAGCCGCAGGGCGGTATGCAGATGCGGCCTTCTTCTTGCGCCGCGGCCAGATGGTGCTGGCCAGCGCCCGTGGCGACCGGGTTCCCGCCAGCATATGCTCTCGTCGGGTACGGGCAATTGCCATGACGTGTTCCTTGACCTGCGGACAGGGCGCCGGCACGCGCCGGGCAGAGGCATGCTGCCGTTCCCATCCGAACGCATTGCCAGAGAACGCCGCCACCTGTCGCGCATTTGACACCTGCTCCGTTCTCGGTTTAGCGGTGACGGCGTGCTCGCTCCCGTACCGTGGTGGCACAGAGCCGACGGTGCTCTGAGCGCCAGTTCCAGGAAGGAGCACGAGATGACGCGCAAAACTGCTGCCACCGAGTCCGAGCTGATGCGATCCGCGGCGACCGGCACGCTGCCGCGGCGGGAGCTGATCCGGCGCGGGCTGCGGGCCGGGCTCGGCCTGGCCGCCGTGGCGGCACTGGCCATGACGCCGCGGTCCGACGCGGCGGTGGCCGCGACGTCGATCCCGCCGAACTGCATCTACGTCTGCTGCGACGGGACGTGCGACTCATGGAAGATGTGCCTGAAGTGCGTCCAATGGCCCAAGCCGACCACGGCCACGATCGCCAGCCGGTAAGCGCGGAAGGCTCGGTTCCGGCAACATCCTGACGTGCTGAAAATGGTGACTGTCGGATGAGATGAGGTCGCCTCGTTGCGCCCCGGGTGCTGGTCTCGGGCCTGCTCGACGCGAAGCCCCTCGACGCCGCGTTGGCGCTCCTGGACGACCCCGCCTATTGGACCCAGTGCTGGATGATGACGGCGGTCTGGGCGCGAAAGCCGGTAGCGAGGTAAAGGACATCGGTCGACGCGAAACAGGACATCGGCAGGCTTCGAAGAGCGGCGAACGCAGCCCGTTGTCGGCGTCGCGGAAATCGGAGATCGGTGCCGATATACGCCCATTA
This sequence comes from uncultured Chloroflexia bacterium, assembly GCA_963762985.1. GTDB lineage: Bacteria > Chloroflexota > Chloroflexia > Thermomicrobiales > UBA6265 > JACCXM01. The sequence goes on along the minus strand of CAVXMK010000005.1, from coordinate 308,564 downwards.
TCGGGCCAGCCACGGCGGCCACGTTCTCTATCTACAACAGAGCGCTGATGACCGGTCGACTCAGAAGCCTCATTCCCTGGTGGGCTGGCTTCGGGAACCGCTCTACAATGACCGAGATGATCAGCCGGCACATCCCGCGGCCTGGCTACGACGACGCGCGCGTTCGCGGTCGGGTCGGTCTGATCCTAGACGGCCCCGATAGGCTCCGGGACATGGTCTGATGTCCGCGACCGACCGACCGCCTGACTTCCCTGCAGACGTAACCGACAAGCTGCTGAGCATCTACCTGGCGAAATATGGATCGCTCCGCGAGGAGCTGTTTCAGCGCTTCCAATTCCAGGGCCAGGCCTTCAATTTCCTCATTGTCGTTCTGACGGCGCTGATCGCTGTCGGCGCCGCGCAGTTCGAGGAGGGCCGCACGGACCGCTTCGATGCCCTGGTGTTGCTCATCCCGCTGGTCACGGGACCCTTTGGCTACCTCTATCTGGCCCATGACCTGATGATCTTCGGCATCGCGGGCTACATCGAGCGCGATCTGAGCGAGGGTGTTTCACAGGTGCTCGGCCGCGACATCTCGCTCGCTGATGCGCGGTTCGAGCACTTGAGCGCTGCGGGACTTCTGGCGCACCGGGTGCTCGCGCCGAGCCGCTGGCTCTTGTTCGTCTTCCCTACCATCATCCCGGTGCTGTACACGGCGTTCTTCACGCAGATGTGGAAGATCTTTCCCTTCTCCATCCTGTTCATCGTGGACTGCGTCATCATCGCGGTCTTGCTGCTGACCATGGCCGCGGCGGCGCGTGAGCAGGCCACATGGCGGAGGCGCCATAGCCGTCCCCCGGCCACCCCGGCAGACGGCGGCACACCGCGGCGCTAAGGCCGATGTATGGACAGCAACGGGATGAGGTGCGTATGGCGTCGGGGCGGCCTCTGCCTTCATCGGCCAGGGGCCGGGGCTCCGCATCCGGCATCCGCCAGGCGACGACGACCAGCCAGATCATCCACACCAGGCTCAGGACCCAGGCCAGCACGATGGCGATCGACATCGATCGCGAGAAGCCCTCCTCGCCGACCAGCCAGCCCTGCATCAGGTAGGTGAGGCCGGAGAGCCCCATCAGGTAGGCTATCTGCCGCGGGACCCAGGCCGTCCGCACGACCGCGGCCGCGACCAGGAGCAATGCGAGGCCCAGCGCGAAGGCGTGGTAGCTCCTCAGCCCCCACTCGACCCAGCGAAGTGCCTCGGCGCTGGCGAAGCGTGCCGCCTTCTCGGCGTCCGGGGCGCTCACCCACGCGACGTCGGCCTGCTTGTTGGCGACCCCGTCCACCGCCTGGAGGGCGCCGTACAGCGCCAGCGCGGCCACCGCCGAAGCGGCGCCGAATTGACCCGCCAATCTCGCCGTTCCAGCCTGAACGTCCAGGGCGAAGGACAGGGCGAGCAGCCCCGCGAGCAGGATCGCCATGGCCGCGAACTGGCCGACGTGCACGGCCGTCCAGATCCCGCTGCCGGCGTACGCGGCGAAAATGGCGGGGTGGTTATTCGCGTCCCCGCCGGTGTGGAGCTGGGTAACCACGATGTACAGGAGTTGTCCCACGAGCAGCAGCGCGGCGGACAGGCGCAGCGACGGGCGGACTGTTCTGTTATTCATGACCATGCTCCTCGTCGGGTTCACCGACCCAAACGACTCGCCTGCTACTCGCTCCGCAGCGCCTTGACGATACGCGCCACCTGCTTGAGGTGCGGCCGTTCGTGACTGGCCAGCCACCGCGCGTAGAACAGCACGGTCCGCTGCAGCGGCCTCCCCGCCCCCGTCACCGTCGCCGCGCGCTCCCAGCCCGCGGGCGGCAACGGCTCAAGAACCGCCAGCAGCTCGGCGCGCTGCGCGGTGAAGTCCGCCAACGAGGGCCGGAACTCCAGATCGGGGTAGTCCGTCTGATCGATCCAGGTGCGGGGATTGATCGCCCGAATCGTTGGCGCGTCCTCGGCGAGCATGGTCACGATGGCGCCGCCCCACATGTCGGCGCAGGAGCGCAGGTGGGCCAGCACCTCGTTGGCGGACCATTCGCCGGGGGCAGGCGCGACGCGCAACCAATCCGCTGGAAGATCGGCGGTCAGCGCAGCGAGGCGAGGCGGTGTTTCGGCGAGCACGGTCAGGACTTGCTCGGGCGTCATCGTTTTGCTGGGCATGGAGTGTCCTCGTTCCCCACCGAGCGCCTGACGTGCCGCGTCAGCGCTCGCTTCCCGCCCCCTCGGCCGCCGGCGGCTCCGGGCGCGACGTGTCGAGCAGCGCGTGGAGGATCAAGCGCGCCTGCGGCGTATCCTGCTCAGTCACCCGGAAGCAGACCCGGATCAACCAGACCGCGACCACCACCATCAGCGGCGGCGCGATGACGAAGACCAGACGCGGGCCCAGCACTGTCGCGATCATGCCGAACGTCAGCACGGCGAAGAGCGCCAGCGAATTGTCGAGCACTTCCTGCATGCCGAACGTCGACGGCTGCCGGGCCAGCAGCACATAGCGGTTCACGTAGGTCTGCACCGCCGCCGCGGCGCCCGTCGAGCCGAGCGCGGTGAAGATCGAGATCAACCCCGCCGCCTGCATCTGCGGACTCAAGGAGATTCCCACCAGCTCCAGCAGCCGCAGCGGGCTGAACCGCGCCAGCAGCGGCGCGACCAGATCGATCAGCCCGAACAGCATGAACCCCAGGCTGAGCACCACCAGCGACATCACCCCCAGCGCCCGCTCCCCGCGGCGGTCCATCAGCCACGGACCGAGCGCTGTTCCCACCAGAAACCCGATCCCGCCCGGCGCCAGGATATACACGGTGTTGGTTGGGTTCGACCCCAGCACGTCCCGCACGTAGACCGGCATCACGGTGTTCAACCCGTCGAAGAGCCCCAGCACCATCGAGCCGACGAGGATCATCGCCCCGACCTTCCGGTTGTCGAGGAGCCACTCCCCCGTCCGCCGCAACGAAGGGATCGTCGCCCGCCATTCGACCGTCCGCACCGCCTCCGACAGCCGCCGCGCTTCCTCTTCCCGCGGCAGCCGCGTGGCGCGGAAGGCGCCGAACAACAGCACCACCCCGGTCACGTAGATGATCGTTCGGATGTCCGCGATGTTGATCAGGATCGGGGCCAGGAACGCCGTGCCCAGCGCCGAGCCGATCCCGTGGGCCACGGAGACGACCGCCGCCACCACCGCTACCTGCGCCGCGGTGCTCACCAGGGCCGTCGTCGCCTTGATCGCCGGTGTGGCGATCTGCCCCAGCATGGCAACCAGGAGGACGAGCAGGACGAGGCTCGGGATGTCCGTGCCCCAGACGGTCGGCACGATGAAGCAGGCAGCGGCCTGCAGCGCGTAGGCGGTCATGATCGCCGTCCGCTTCGACATCGCCTCCACCAGCGCCCCGCCGCCGATGCCGAACAGCAGCGCCGCGAAGTACCGCGTGGAGCCGATCAGGGAGATGGCCATCTGCGAAGCGCCCACGGTGGCCAGGAAGACCATCGCCCCGTAGGCCAGGGTCGAGAGGCCGAGCGAGGCCACGAAGCGCGCCCCGATCAACGCCCGCACGCCGGGGTTCCGCAGCACCTGCTGCCGCAGCGATTGCTCCTGCTGCGCGATCGGTGCGTCGGCGATCGGTGGAGATGGAGGAGTGGTCAATGCTTCATCACTCTCGCCGTCCGGGCGGCGGGAGCCGAGCCATCGAGCGTGGTGTTCGCGGCGGATGTGCCGAGCGCATTCACTGCCATCGTAGCACGCCCTGTCGCCCCATCCGCCGCCCTGGCCGCCACCAGTCCGCGGCCGGTTGGCGCGGTCACGCGCCACTTGGCCACCGGGATTACAACCGATCAGCCGGATGATACGATCGCAGGGTCGTTATCCAGTTCAGCCTGCGCCGCCACGTCATCGTCGCCCGCAACGAGCGCTACCCGGAAGCGATTATCGAGGTGGTCACGGGGTGAGCCCACTCCTCGTCCCGCCGCGGCGCCCCACCGGCGCCGTGTCATGCTGCACGTGAACGGAGTGAAGCATCTCGACCGCAAGCCGCGTCCTTTCGCGCGAGACGAGATGCTTCGGCTTCGCCTTCAGCATGACACACTGGCTTGGACACTGTATTCAGAATGACGCGGTGGCCGGGTTTCGGCGCCCAATGAGTTCGCGCCATCTACAATGCATGCCGCAAGCAGCCGGCGTGCGATACCCTTCCCTAAACTTGGGAGGAGACTCGATGACGGTGCAACTTTCTCGGCGAACGGTGCTTGCCGGGTCCGTGGCGTTGGCGGCATCCCTGAAGCAGGCGGCGATCTCCGCCCTCCAGGCCGTGCCCCGCTACACCTACCTGCGCGGCTGGGGCGGATTCGGGCGCGGCAGCGGCCGCTTCGACGGACCCCGCGGGGTTGTCGTCTTCGGCGATCGCGTCTACGTCGCCGATTCGTTCAACAACCGCATCCAGCAGTTCACGCGGACCGCGTCCTTCGTCCGCTCCTGGGGCGGCCTCGGCACGCGCAACGGCCAGTTCAACCGCCCCCGCGGGGTGGCCGTCGATCCCGAGGGCCGCGTCTACGTCGCCGACACCCTCAACCACCGCATCCAGGTCTTCACCGCCTCTGGCACGTTCATTCGCGCCTTTGGCAGCCGCGGCTCGGGCACCGGCCGCTTCTCCTCCCCCTGGGGCGTGGCCATCGGCCGCAACGGCCGCATCTACGTCTCCGACTCCGACAACAACCGGGTCCAGGTCTTCAACCGCCGCGGCAAATTTCAGCGTTCGTGGGGCGGGCGCGGCAGCGTCGCCGGCAAATTCTTCTTCCCGCGCGGTATCGCCACCGATCCCCAGGGCCGCGTCTACGTGGTCGACGGCGCCAACCACCGCATGCAGGTTTTCCGCCACAACGGCGAGTTCCTGCGCCGCTGGGGCCGGGAGGGGAGCGCCAACGGCGCCTTCCGCGGTCCGCGCGACGTGGCCATCGACACGCAGGGCCGCGTCCTCGTCACCGATTCGGACAACTTTCGCGTTCAGGTCTTCCGCAAGAGTGGGCGTTACCTCACCCAGTGGAGCGGGGCCACCGTCGCCCCCTCCGGTTTCGACCCCATCGGCATCGCCGTGGACAGCGCCAACCGCGTCTACATCGCCGACACCGACAACGACCGGGTGGAAGTCTTCAGCACGACCTGAGTGGGGCGTCGCCTGATTCCGCAGCCGTGGTCGGAAATATGCGTTCTCGACCGGAGCGTGCCCGCGTACGGCGAAACGCCGTGGGGCGGCGCGACGACCAGAGCACCGGCCTCATACGGCGGCTCGCTCGGAAGGGAGAGACGGTGTGAACGAGAAGTTTTCGCGGTTCGCCTCGACGTGCGCGTACTGGACCGGGCACTGGGCGGCGTTCACGTTGTCGGTGGCGCTCGTGATCGTCTGGGGCGTGAGCGGACCGCTTTTTGGCTGGTCCGACACCTGGCAACTCTACGCCAACACTATCACCACCATCATCACCTTCCTGATGGTCTTCGTGCTGCAGCACACCCAGAACCGCGATTCGCTGGCCACCCACGTCAAGCTCGACGCCATCATCAAGGCGATCGACAAGGCGGACGACCGGATGATGCGCGCCGAGGACGAATCGGAGGAGGCACTGCACCGGGAGATCGCCGCGCTGCGCGGCGACGGTTGACCCGCTGCCCGCTCTTTGCCCCATCCCGCCGCCAGGGTGACGTGCGCACCCCGTGTCATGCTTCGCTCCGCTCAGCATGTCGGCTCAGGGATGCGTCCATTCGCGAGAGGGGTGAGTTCGTGGACAACGATGCACACGAGGGCTCCGAATCCCAGCCGGACGAGGCCGATGTCCACACACTCGTCGGAGGGACCGACCAGATCCCCGAACCCGTTTCGGACGTCGTCGTCACCGAAGGGTCGGCGGAAGATGGCGCACCATCCGCCGAATCCGGGGTCATCGCACGGCTCTTCCGCGAGGATGCGGAACCGCGCCGGGTCGCTCTCGAGGATCTGCCAGAGCTGGCCGCGGACGACGACAGCTTCGTTTGGGTCGATCTCGACGGCTACGGGTCGGACGATCTGACGGCGGTGGCCCAACGCCTCGATTTGCCGGAGGCGGCGGTAGAAACCGCGCTCGAAGGCTGGCGCCGGCCACGCCTCGGGGTCTTCCGCGACCGGTTTGTCGTCACCGTCACCGTCCCGCACGGTGATCTCGCGGCGCATCGGGTGGAGGCCGGCGAGCTGGACGTGTTCGTCGGGCGCAACTACCTGGTGAGCGCCCATAAGCAACCGCTGCCGTTTGCCGAGCGGGTGCTGGCTCGGGCCGTGCAGAACCCGGCCCTGCTCAAACTCGATTCCTCCTTTCTGCTGTCGATCCTCGTCGACGAGCTGTTGGCGCACTACGAGGTGCTGACCGAGCAGATTGAAGACGAAGTCGAGGCGAAGGAAGAGCGCGCACTCACGGATTCTTCCGATGTGCTGCTGGAAGAGCTCCTGCGACTGAAGCGCCTCGTCTTCGCCGTCCACCGCCTGGCGAGCCAGCACCGGGCGCCGCTCGAGGCCTTCCTGCGCCCCGATTTCCCGTTCGTCGGCGGCGATTCCGTCGAGCCCTATTTCCGGGACCTCAATGAGCGACTGGGGCGCCTCCTGGACGCCCTGGTGGCCGCGAAGGAATCGGTCAACGGCGCGTTCGACATCTACGTCTCGCAGGTTTCCCACCGCACCAACGACATCATGAAGGTGCTCACCATCGCCTCCGTCACCCTGTTGCCGGCCTCGGTCATCCTCGGCTTTTTCGGCACGAGTTTCGAAGAGCCGCCCATCAGCACGACCGCCGGGTTCGTCGCCATGATCGCCCTCATCGTGCTGACCACCGCCGGCGCGCTCCTCCTCTTCGCCCGTTGGGGCTGGCTGCGGCGAGACTAACAGGACTCTGCTCTGCCCACTCCCCTGAGCGGCTCGCCGAGCCGATGCCCGCCTGTGCTGACCGCGATTGGGTTCCCCGCGCTGGCTGCGCCCACGGCCGCGCTACCAGGCAGTAGGTGTAAGATCAGCGCGATTGGAGCAACCAATTAGGGAACCGGCCAGTTTCATGGCTGGCAACAGGGTGAAGGGAATGGACGATCGAGCATTCGATGGGTTGGCGCGCGCCATAGGGGCGAACAATTCGCGACGTGGTCTGCTGCGCGGTCTCGCGTCGGTGGGAGCACTCCTGGCGCTTGGCCGGCGCGTTCCGGGCGTTGCCGCGCAGACCGGCTACCTTGGCCCCGGCGAGGCGTGTTACGACAGCAACCAGTGCGGCGCCACACGCTACAACCAGATGTTCTGCGACGACAACGGGTTCGACTACGACGGCCCGCTCAACTGCTGCGCATACGAGTACGGCTACTGCTACGCCGACGAAGGCTGCTGCGGCTTTCTGACCTGCGTCCAGGGCTCATGCGGCACCACCCCGCAGAGTTTCCTGTCCCTCGGCGATCAATGCTTCTCCGCGGACCAATGTCTCGGTGGCGGCGGCGCCGTCGACTGCGCCGACAACGGCGGGTTCGTCCCCGCCTGCTGCCTGGTCGGCGGACAATTCTGCTCCGACGACATCGACTGCTGCATCCCGAACAATTGCCTGGGAGGGATGTGCCAGTAGCCCTCGGGATCGCGCGCCGGCATGGCACCTGGGGCAAAGACGGGGCGCGGCAAGCTGTCGCTTGCCGCGCCCCGTCCAGCGCCGTCACCGCAAACCGAGCTGCTCCAGCCGCCGTAGCGTGTCCTCGACCCCCCAGCTCTCCACGATGCGGCCATCCCGAAACCGGTAGATCGCTGCCTCGTCGATCTGCTCGAAGCGCCTTCCCGTCGGCGCGTGCCCGAGCCACGCCCCCGTGTGCGTCCCCGAACAGGTGAAGCGCGCCGCCACCCGATCCCCTTCCGCGATGAGATCGACGATCTCCATGCGCGTATCCGGGAAGGACGCCAGGAACGGGGCGATCCAATCTCGGGCCTCCGCCGCCAGTTCGGGCGCATACAGTTCGTCGATGACGTCCAGCTTCCCGCCGTTGAGCACCTCTTCCACCAGCCGCCGCACCACCGCCTTGTTTCGCTCCACGTCGCTCGTCGCGCACATCTCCATCCTCTCCTGACCGGCGCCCACTCCTTCGGCTCCGAAACGCTGCCCACGGCACGCCGTCGCTTGAAGGCTGCGTCCGCCTCCTGTGCCAGCCACCGACGTTCCCAGGTCGCTGCGCGCGTGGCGCTCGGAATGTGTGCCAGCGTGGATTCGCCGTGCCCATCACGCCGCCACGGCACGGATCGTGCGCCCAATCCCTTGGAACCTCAATGCGGCACGGCGATCTTGCGGATATCCCGCCAAATACCGAAGTGTCCAGGATCGACCATGAACCGAGAGGAGAGCATGACATGCCTAAGCGGTCCAAACTCGCCAAGAAGGATCTCTCGTTCGTCAATCTGGAACGGGATGACCTGTCCGGGGCCGACCTGCACGAGGCCATCTTGCGCGACGCCACGCTCAAGGAGACCAAGCTTGAGGGAGCCGACCTGACCGAGGCGGACCTGACCCACGCCGACCTCGCCGCGGCCGACCTGCACGACGCCACGCTGGCGCACGCCAACCTGGAGCGCGCCGACCTGCGCGACGCGGACCTGACGGGCGCCAACCTGCGCGGGGCGCGCCTGACCGGAGCGAAACTTCGAGACGAGCAACGCGCCACGGCCGCCGCGGCCGGGGCCGAGGTCGACGATCCGGGGGCCGAAGGCTCTGCCGACGACGCGCGCTGAGCGGCGGTGCGCCGCCCGGGGACACGGAGTTTGACGATGCCCGGCCCGAGCGACGCCCTGGCTTCGCGGTGGTATCAGGACGCCGTCATCTACGAGTTGCACGTCCGCGCCTTCTGCGACGGCAACGCCGACGGCGTTGGTGACTTCCCGGGGCCTGCTCGGCAAGCTCGACTACCTGCAAGACCTGGGCGTGACGGCCCTCTGGCTGCTGCCGTTCTACCCCTCGCCGCTCAAGGACGACGGCTACGACATCGCCGACTATACGGACGTCCACCCCGCCTACGGCACCTCGCGCGACTTCAAGCGCTTGCTCGGTGAGGCGCACCGGCGCGGGCTGCGGGTGATCACGGAGCTGGTCCTCAACCATTCCTCCGATCAGCACGCTTGGTTCCAACGGGCGCGCCGCGCGGCGCCAGGCAGCCCCGAGCGCGACTTCTACGTCTGGAGCGACACGCCGGAGCGCTACGAGGGCGCGCGAGTCATCTTCCGCGATTTCGAGCCGTCCAACTGGAGCTGGGACCCCGTTGCCGACGCCTACTACTGGCACCGCTTCTACGCCCACCAACCCGACCTCAACTACGACAACCCGGCCGTCCGCTCGGCGGTCCTCGGGATTGTCGACTTCTGGTTTGAGCTGGGCGTCGACGGGCTGCGCCTGGACGCCGTGCCCTACCTCCACGAGGCCGAGGGAACGGCTCCGAGAACCTGCCGCTGACGCACGCGTTCCTCAAGGAACTGCGCGCCCACGTCGACGCGCGGTTCCCGGACCGGATGCTCCTGGCCGAAGCCAACCAGTGGCCGGAAGACGCCGCTGCCTACTTCGGCGACGGGGACGAGTGCCACATGGCCTTCCACTTCCCGCTCATGCCGCGGCTGTACCTCGCGCTCCGCACCGAGGATCGGCTCCCGATCGGCGACATGCTCGCCCAGACGCCCCCGATCCCCGAGTCCTGCCAGTGGGCGCTGTTCCTACGCAACCACGACGAGCTGACGCTGGAGATGGTCAGCGACGAGGAGCGGCTCTACCTGTACCGGGCCTTCGCCCAGGACCCCGAGGCACGAGTCAACCTCGGCATCCGCCGCCGACTGGCGCCCCTGCTGGGAAATGACCGCCGGCGGATCGAATTGTTGAATGCCCTCCTCTGCTCGCTGCCCGGCACGCCGGTCATCTACTACGGGGATGAGATCGGCATGGGCGACAACGTCTACCTCGGCGACCGCAACGGCGTGCGCACCCCGATGCAGTGGAGCGCCGACCGCAACGCCGGCTTCTCCAGGGCCCACCCGCAGCGCCTCTACCTGCCCCTCATCGTCGACCACGAGTTCCACCACGAGGCGGTGCACGTCGAAGCCCAGCAGCAGAACCCGCACTCGCTGCTCAACTGGATGCGGCGGCTGCTCGCGTTGCGGAAGCGCCACCCCGCCTTCGGGCTGGGCGACCTGGAGCTCCTGTACCCAACGAACCACGCGGTGCTGGCCTTCGTCCGGCGCTACAAAGGGGAGCACCTCCTGATCGTCGCCAACCTCTCGCGCTTTGTCCAGAATGTGGAGTTGGACCTGCACCCCTACCGGAACCTGGTGCCTGTCGAGCTGTTCGGCCGCACACCCTTCTGGCCGATCGGCGACGATCCCTACCCGCTCACCCTCGGCCCGCACGCCTTCTACTGGTTCGCGCTCGAGCCGAGGATGGACGCCGCAGATGCGGCGTGCGAAGAGGGGGTCCCGATCCTCACGGAGAGCGGCTCGTGGGAAGCCCTCCTCGGCGACGCCAAGGGCGCTCTGGAAGCCGTGCTTCCCGGTTGGCTGTCGACGATGTCGTGGTTCGGCGGCCGGGGGCGCCGGATCCTGGGGGCGCGGATCGTTGAAGCGATCCCGGTTCCCCCGGCTGAAACACGCGGCTACGTGACGTTCGTGCACGTCGACTACGCCGAAGGCGAACCGGAGACCTACGTCGTTCCCCTCGCCTTTGTCGGCGAAGACCAGGATGGTCCCGCGGACGCGACCGTTGCCTGGTGGCGGCCGGGGGACAAGGAGCAGACGGGAGCGCTCGTCGACGCGACGCGAACCTCGGCATTCCTCGCTGCCCTGCTCGGCGCCGTGGCGCACGCCCGCCGTCCGCTCAAGGGGGCAGCGGGCGAGTTGCTGGCGACGCGCGCGCCGGCGTTGCGGCGGATTGCCGGCCCCGCCCTTGTTGACTTGCGGCCGACGGTAGCCGGGGTCGACCAGACGCACACGTCGGTGGTCTTCGGCGACCGGCTGCTCCTGAAGCTCTTCCGCCGGATCGAACCCGGGCCCCATCCGGAGGTGGAGATCGGCCGCGTCCTGACCGAACGGAGCTTCCCGCACGCCCCGCCCCTCGTCGCCAGTCTCGAGTACCGCACGCGCCACGGCGAGCCGACGACGCTGGCCGCGCTGCACGGCTTCGTGCCCCACCGCGGAGACGCGTGGCGACACGCCCTCGCCGCGGCGCGTGGCTTTTTCGACCAGATGAGGGCGGCGGATGCGCCGACCCCGATCCTGGTACCGCCGAACGCCAGCACGCTGCTCGACCTGGCCGAGCGCGAGCCGGAGCCGGCCGAGGAGCGGGTTGGCGCATTCCTCGGCGTGGCGCGGTTGCTGGGGCGGCGGACCGCCGAACTGCATGGCGCTCTCGCCGCCGAAACGGATCCGGCGTTTGCGCCCGAGTCGCTCACTGCCTTCGGCCAGCGCTCGCTCTACCAGGCGATGCGCAGCCTGACGGTCCGCGCCTTCCGCGATCTTCGTCGCGAGCGAGCCGGGCTGCAGGAGCCACAGCGGCGGGAAGCCGACGACCTTATCGCGCGCGAGGCGGAGATGCTCGTCCGATTCCGGCAGCTGGTCGAGCGGCCGATCGCGGCCGCGATCATTCGTTGCCACGGCAACTACCACCTGGGTCAGGTGCTGGTTACCGAGGACGACGTCGCTATCATCGACTTCGAGGGGGAGCCAGGTTTCCCGCTGGCCGAACGTCGGCTGAAGCGGCCACCGCTGCGCGACGTGGCCAGCATGCTTCGTTCCTTCTCCTACGCCTCTGAAGCCGCCCACGGGCACCAGTCCGAACATGGGATGGGGTGGACCGAGGCCGCCGAGCCGGACATGAAGCCTTGGGTGCGAGACTGGTGCCTGGCGACCTCGGCCGCGTTCTTGCGCGAGTACCTCGACACGATTGACCCACGACTGATACCGGCGTCCCGCGAGGACCGCGAGACCCTGCTCGACAGCTTCTTACTCGAGCAGGGCGTGTACCAGCTTGGTCACGAGCTGCGCACACGCCCCGCTTGGGTGGGGATCCCGCTGCGTGACCTTCAGCGCCTGCTCTCGTCCCCTGAAGCGGGTCAACCCCGAGTGAGCGGGCCATCGCCCTGAGGGGACGACCCGACCTGAACAGCTGGGCGCGGATGCACCTGGCGCATGAGCGGTCGTTTCTGGCATGGCTACGGGCGGGTCTGGCGCTCATGCTCGTCGGCATCGGCGCCGCGAACCGCTTCGCCTCATCTGGCACGCCCTGTGCGCCCGCCCCGGCGCGTGGTACCGTGCGGCCACACCAATGACAACTCTGGAGGACACCACCATGACTGACGCGGCGACGCGGCAGCGCGTCCGCCCCGGTACCCGCTTCCCCCTGGGCGCCACCCCGGACGGGGAAGGCACCAACTTCGCCCTCTTCAGCGAGAACGCCACGCGCGTCGAGCTCTGCCTATTTGACGAGAACGGCCAGAACGAGCGCTGCGTGCCCCTGCGCGAAACCACCGCCCACGTCTGGCACGGCTTCCTGCCCGGCATCGGCCCCGGACAGCGCTACGGCTACCGCGTCGACGGCCCTTGGGAACCGGAGAACGGCCACCGCTTCAACGCATCGAAACTCCTCATTGACCCCTACGCCCGCGCCCTGACCGGCGAGGTCGATTGGGACGAGCCCGTCTTCGGCTACCGCCTCGGCAAGAGCGACCTCGTCCGCGATAAGACGCAACGATGCTCAAGGCGTGCCCAAGGGAATCGTCATCGCCGGCGATTTCGACTGGGAAGGCGATCGTCGCCCCGACATCGCCCTGCACGACTCGGTCATCTACGAGCTGCACGTCAAGGGCTTCACCGAGAAGCACCCGGATCTGCCGGAGGAACTGCGAGGCACCTACGCCGGGCTCGCCGCGCCCCCGGTCGTTTCCTACTTACAGGACCTCGGCATCACCGCCGTCGAGCTGCTGCCGGTGCACGCCTTCCTCGACGACCGCCACCTGCTGGAGCGCGAGCTGCGCAACTACTGGGGCTACAACACCATCAACTTCTTCGCCCCGGAGGCCCGCTACAGCGCCAGCGGCGACATGGGCGGGCAGGTCACCGAGTTCAAGGGGATGGTCAAAGCCCTGCACGCCGCCGGTATCGAGGTGATTCTGGATGTTGTCTACAACCACACTGCCGAGGGGAACCACCTCGGCCCCACCCTCTCGTTCCGCGGCATCGACAACGCCAGCTACTACCGCCTCGTGCCCGACGATCCGCGCCACTACATGGACTACACCGGCACCGGCAACACCCTCAACGCCATGCATCCCCAGGTGCTCCAGCTCATCATGGATTCCCTGCGCTACTGGGTGGAGGAGATGCACGTCGACGGCTTCCGCTTCGACCTCGCCTCCGCACTCGCCCGCGAGCTCCACGATGTCGACCGCCTCGGCTCCTTTTTCGACGTCATCCACCAGGATCCGGTCCTGTCGCGGGTGAAGTTGATCGGCGAGCCGTGGGACGTCGGCGAGGGCGGCTATATGGTCGGCAGCTTCCCCCCGCTCTGGAGCGAGTGGAACGACAAGTACCGCGACACCGTCCGCGCCTACTGGAAAGCGGGCGACGTCTCCGTCGCCGAGCTGGCCTACCGCCTCACCGGCTCCTCCGACCTCTACCAGGGGGACGGCCGCCGCCCCTCGGCCAGCATCAACTTCGTGGTCGCCCACGACGGCTTCACCCTGCACGACCTCGTCTCCTACAACGACAAGCACAACGAGGCCAACGGCGAAAACAACCGCGACGGCCACGACCACAACCTCTCCTGGAACCACGGTGTCGAGGGCCCGACCAACGACCCGAAGATCATCGCCGCGCGCGAGCAGACCAAGCGCAATCTCATCGCCACCCTCCTCCTCTCCCAGGGCGTGCCGATGCTGGCCCACGGCGACGAGATCGGCCGCACCCAGGGCGGCAACAACAACGTCTACGCCCAGGACAACGAGACGAGCTGGGTCGACTGGGACATCGACGACCGCGAGCGCGCCCTGCTCGAGTTCACCCGCGACTTGATCGCCCTGCGCGAGCGCCACCCCAGTCTGGGTCGCCCCCGCTTCTTCCAGGGTCGCCGCATCCGCGGCTCCCCCGTGGAAGACCTGGCCTGGTTCCGCCCCAACGGCGAGCCGATGACCGACGAGGAGTGGGACGAGGGCTGGGCCCGCGCCATCGCCATGCGCCTCGGCGGCAAGGCCCTCACCGAAGTCGACCAGGAGGGCAACCGCCTGATCGACGACGACCTCTTCCTCCTCCTCAACGGCCACTATGAACCGGTGACCTTCTGCCTGCCCCCCGAGGGCAACGACGCATGGACGGTTGTCGTCGACACGGTCAATGGCGAGGTCAATCGGGATGGTGGGGGGCGGGTAATTATTGCTGGGGAGGAGTTCGAGCTGCCGGCGCGGTCGATGTTGCTGCTGCGCCGGTAGCGCGACCCCCGAATCGGAGATTTCTGCTACAAACCCATCGCTTCAAGCGATGACGCTGCTCAGACGAGGTAGAACGGAGCGTGGCGCGAGAACTGTTCCGGTTCATTCGCGGCGAGACGCCAACGCTCGACGACTTCAAATCCCATGGTGCGCTCGGCAAACGCATGAGCCGGGGTCAGGATGATCCAGACGCCGTGCGACGGTGGAATGACGGTATCTCCGTCTTCGATGAATTCACACGGGCGTGTGAGCTCGCTGCCGATCTTGGGTTCGGTTGGATCGCGACGATCGCCCTCGAGTATACGGCTGGCTATGAAGTCAGCCAGTACGGCAGGGACCGACACCACTACACTATCTTCGGCGAGCCAGAGCAGTTGATGGCGCTTGTGTCAAAAGTCCGTCCTATTCCGAAAGCGCCAGGAAAGTAAGGGCATGAACGTGTTTTTTCAGCTGTGGGACACAACCACAGGAAATCTGGTTACCGAGTTTGACTCGGAGGACGAGGCGATCGAGGCCCTGAGGGATATCCGAGCTGACGAAGGGATTGAACCGCTTCTGGAGTTCGCACTCTTTCGTTTTGAAGACGATCGCCCGACCCTGATTGCCAAGGCCAACGATCTTGTGTCGTATATCGCCATGAAGCGTCGGGATAGCAAGGTGATTCTCGGAAGGGCACGGTCCCCGAACTGAATACACCACCGCGAATCCACCGAAGCAGCGGGCGCACCATCACCGCCGGAGCGGAACTCGAACCGCCGGCGCGGTCACTGCTGCCGCTGAGGAGTTAACGCTGCCGACTTCGGCCCGTGGCGACACCATCATGAGGCCAGCTCAGCGCGGCTCGACCAGGCTCTCCAACCCCGGGTTCCACACGATTTCCCACAGGTGCCCGTCCAGATCCTGAAAGTACCCGGAGTACCCGCCCCAGACCCGGTCCTGGCCAGGGGCGATGATCCGCGCCCCCGCCGCCGCGGCCTGCGCCATGACCCGGTCGACCTCCTCTCTCGACTCAACGTTGTGCCCGATGCTGAACTCCGCGGCCCGGAACGTCGGTTCGCCCGCCTCCAGCCTCGTCTCGCGGGCCAGCTCCGTTCGCGGCCACAGCGCCAGGATCAACCCGCCCTGCAACCGGAAGAACGCCACCGCCCCGCCCTCGAACTCCGTACCCACGATCCCCTGCGTTGGCAGCCCCAGTCCGTCCCGGTAGAAGACGAGCGCCTTCTCCAGGTCTTGCACGCCCAGGGTGATGACGCTGATGCTCGGGTTCATGACCGGTGGCCTCCTTTCTGGCCGAACACAGGATGCCATGCGCGATCCAGCGGCGACCTGCGATATGCTGCCGGGCGACGGGTTGCGCCGGGCAACCCGCAACCCATCTCAACTCCCGGGAGGAGATCATGCCCCGAATCTTGGCCGTCGTCGCCCTGCTCGCGCTGACGCTGGCCCTTGGTCTGAGCCAATCGGGTCTGGCCCGACAGGCGACCCCGGACCCCGCCGACTGCCCCGTGACCACCGAAGAGGAGAACATCGAGATCGCCCGCGTCTGGCACGAAGAGGTCATCAACCAGCGCAACCCGGGCGCGTTGCAGGCCGTCCTCGACCCCGAGGTTGTCCACCACGCGGCCGGCGGCTACCCCGACGTGATGACCTCGCAAGAAGTGGGCACGATGATGGGTTCGTTCCTCGACGCCTTCCCGGATCTGACCTACGAGTTCGATCTCTGGATCACGCAGGATGATTTCGTCGTCGAGCGCTACACCGCCACCGGCACCCAGGACGGACCCCTGGGCGATCTGCCGCCGTCCGGCCGCACGGCCACCTGGACCGGGGTGAACATCTTCCGCATCGAGTGCGGCAAGATCGTCGAGGTCTGGTCCGAGGTCGACGCCCTCAGCCGCAACGCCCAACTCACCGGCGCCGCGGAGGCAACGCCGGACGCGGGGTGATGGGGTAATAAGGGGCGCGAATGCCGGTATATCGTTCTCCCCATCACCCCATCACCCAACGTCACCCCCCCTCCGCCGTCGGCAGATTGATCACCCGAGGCGTCGCCGTCGGCAGCGGGCCAGCGGTGGCCGTGGGCTGCGGCGGTACGGCGACCGGGATCAGCGCGGGCGCCTGCGTCGGGACCGGCGTTGGGGTTGGCGGGGGCGCCGTCGGGAGCGGGGTAGATGTTGGGACCGGCGTCGGCGGGATGGCGGTCGCCGTGGGCTGGGGTGGCGCGGTCGGTGGCACGGTGGGCGGCGGCACCGGCGTGGGAGGGATCGGCGTCGAGGTCGGCGCTGCCGCCACGACCACGGTTGGCTCTGCCTCGCCGAGCGTGTACGGCGTCGAGGTCACGGCCACGGCCAGTGGCGCCGGCTCCTCCAGCGGCAGGGCGACGAGTGCGGCCGCAACCTCCTCCACGTCCGGTCGTGGGTCGCCCTCAGGCGCGACCCCCGTGACGGCGAACAGGAGCGGTCCGCGGCTGACGTAGCGGCTGTACTCCGTCCCATTGACCGCGGGACCGCCGATCGCGGCATCGCCCTCGCCCAGCGCCGTCAACGGCGCCGACTGCAAATCCATTCCCCGCGCCCGGGTCTCGGCGAACATGGCCGCCGCCTCGGCAGCGGAAGCGGCATCGGGGAAGCGATGCACGCTCAGGTCGATCCAGCCGGCATGCCCAGGTTCAGGGTCGCAGGCGAACTGCCGGTAGACGCCTCCGGCCCATCCGAGCGCATCCAGCGACCCCGCCACATCCTCCCCGGCGGCAAGACGTTCCGCTACGGCGGGAATGTCCATGTCGCCCTCGCCGGCCACGCGGAAGCACGCCGCGTTGTCCAGCGGCAACGGCTCGAACGACGCCAGCGACGGAAAGAGCGTCTCTGCCGCGGGCTGCATCACGCCCACGCTGACCGGCGCCGCCTGGCCCGTGAACCGCGCGATGATGTCCCGCGCGATCGCGTCCGGAGCCGGGACCGTCTGGCCGGGCGCAGCCGTCGCGCTGACGCGCAGCAGCAGCGGCCCCGAGCGCGCGTAGGCGGTCGTGTCCTCCCCGCCGGGGACCGGACCCGCGACGGTGCGCAATTCGTCGCCGCCGGACCATTGGCTCAGCCTCTGCGCTTCCCACTGGCCCAGCACGGCGACGCGGTCGCCCAGGAAGTAGGCGAGCGCGGCGGCAGCGGCCGCCGGGGATGCGAAGCGGGTCAGGCTGATGTCGACCGTCGCCACGGGCGCTCCGTCGGGGGTCAGCTCCGTCGCCTGGAAGACGATGAAGGCATTGTCCTGCCAGCCCCATTCCGCCAGCCGGCGCGCCGCGTCATCCGGGGTGCCGAACATCGCCGCCTGCTCGCCCAGCGTCCTGGGGCGGTCGTCGACGGCCACGAACGCGGGGCCGATCTCGGCCGCGGACGGAAGAAGATCGCGCAGAGGGGTCTGCTGGGCCGTCACCCGCATGGCCGATGACCCTGCCACGAGCAGCAAAACGGCCACGGCGATCGAGAGCACTTGACGCATGGATCGGCTCCTGCATGGGCGGGGTCGGTCTCTTGGTTAGAAATAGAACGCGCGGCGGCCCCCCGGCGTGTCTCCTTGCAATGCCGCCTCCACGCGATCTCATGTCCCGCGTCGTCCGCCCGGAGGCCGTCGGTCGGCCTGCTGGCTCGTGAAAAGGGCGTCACCGTGGAAGCGCGACGCTGATCGCGGACCTGACGCGGCACGTGGCTGGCGCAACGTCGCGGCGGGGGGCACTGCGAACACTCGCGGCGGGGGGCGCTGCGAACACTCGCGGCGGGTGTCGCCCTCGCCACGTTCGGCCAGGACTTAGCGCGCCGAGGAGACGACGCCGGTCGCTATTGACGATTGGGTCACCTTCGACACATTGGTGCTTGATGCCGAGGGCACGGACGGGATCGTCGGCGTCGAGGTCCATGGCGCTGCCGGGGAACGCTTTACCCGCCACGGCGACCGCCACTTCCGCGCGGCCAGCACGATCAAAATCCCCATCATGATCGAGGCTTACCGTCAGATCGAGCAGGGAACGCTCTCGCCGGTGGCGATTTCTGGTTCTTCTTGCGTTTCCGCCGCTTGCGCTTCTTCTTGCCGTCGCCCGCTACTGCTCCCGGCACGCCCGTTGCCACCAGCGAGGCCAACGCCCCGCACCCGCGCCCCGCATGGCCGAACGCCGGTCAAGCAGCCGTGCCGTCCGCACCGAGAAAGCGTCCAGGATCACATCGCTCATCGCTTACTCCCTTCGCTCGTGGTTCCGGTACGCACGGGATGACGTGGGGCCATCCCGGTACGTCTCCATCCCGGGTGCTAAGGAAGGCGGAAACGTGCAGCCATCATCCGTGGGGCCTACGCACAGCGTTCCAACCTCACAGAGAGGCGAATCACAGACGACGCAGGCCGCCTTGGGACCGCAGAAAGGCCGGCAGTCGGCATCCTTCCTGCAGCGACGGCACTGGCCATCGCCAGCGCAGTACCCGGCTTTGCCGGTCGTCGTGCGGCAGGCGCCGACCCCGCCCGTGCTGGACGTGCATTGGACCGTCTGACCGCCGCACCCGGTGAGATTTTGCCCCGCGTGACACGTGTCTGCGCCATGGGCCACGCAGCGGCTTCGATCCTGGTCACCCTTGTTCGGCTTCTTGCCTTGGCACACGCCGGAGCAGCAGTGCTTGTCCTTGCCTCGGCACCTGCCGCCCACGTTGACGCAGCCAAACGCGTTGCGCTTGAGCTTCTTGCCCTTCTTGGCGCTCGCCCTATTCGGGCGCTGCGCTCCGCTCAGCCCGAGCACAGCGCTCGCCAAACCAAGGAGCACACCGCGCCGAGACGCCGTGCCGGCAAGCAACCGGGTCATGCTGTCGAAGCGTGATTCATCCATTGCGTTACTCCTCCTGGCCATGCCACGCGCACTCCGTCGCGCCCACACGCGCCATAGCCGTCACCACGCCGCCTGCCGCGCAGTGGCCCCGGTGTGACCCGATCGGGATTCGCCCCGGCGCCACATGGCGAGTGACGGAACGAACCACGCTCCAGGCTCATCGTCGGACACGTTTTCGGCGACCGTGGACGATACGGCGATCTCTCGCCGAGTTCCCGGTCAAACTAGCCGCACGGCTCCACGTCCGAGCAGATCATGGTGTTTCCGTTCAGGCAGTCGTCATGCGTGTGCAACGTGCCGGAGGCGAAGTGATACGAACCCGTCGTGCAATACGGATAGCCCGTGCCGACGCAATTGCTGTCACTGGTGCAGTTGTAATTGCAGTTGCTCGATCCTTGGTCTGCGCACAGCGGCGTGCCTTCGGGGCGGAGAAAGCAGCGACTACATGATGGATGACAGCGATCTTCACACGACGCATACGGCGACGCGGGCGGCTTCTTTTTTTTCTTGCGCTTCTTTTTCCGCTTTGCCGCCGCATCCTGATCACGATGCGCTCCCAGTCCCAGGGCCGCGGCAACGGCTGCGCTCCAGCCCAGCAGGCGGCGGCGCGTCGGGACCGCTGGCTCGGCGGCTTCATGGCGAACCGCTACGGGGTGCTCACACATCGCTGCATCTCCTCAATCCTGGAGTGAATCAGCACGGCTGTGGCGATGGACTTCGGCGGCGGGACCGACCATCAGCGACCCTGCTCACGACTCTAGGCGGCCGCCATTACCAGGCTGTTAACACCCGCGAGCCATTCATGGGTCAGAAAGGCGCCAGCGCTGTCTCGATCCCGGGCCGGCGCAGCTGATGCACCGCAACCACGACGGCCGAATCCTGCTTGCTCGGCCACGGACCATGCCACTCCGCCCGCTTCCCTCGCCAACCCGCCTCGTCTGCCCGCTCCAGAAAGCTCTGGGCGGCGGAGCGTCCCGGTTCGGCAAGCCAGAGCACGCCACTCGGGGCAACGACCCGCTCCAGCAGCGCGAACAGCGGTTCGACGTCGCGTGGATCGTAGATTGCGTCGGCGACGAGAACGATCGGAAAACGCTCACTACCCAAGGCCGCGAATGCCGTCTCCGGCTGGCGCCAGTCGCACAGCTGCGACGTCGGCGACCGGCCCGCGTTGCGGCCTGCATTCATCCCGCAGAGGATCAGCGCCTCCGGTGTGCAGTCGGCCACGGTCAGGTCAGCCCCGGCGGCCATCGCGGCACTCGCCGTCACCCCGAGACCACAACCCAGTTCCAGCACCCGCTGACCACGGACCATGGCGGGCGTCTGGCTGATCGCGTCCGCCAGCGCAATGCCACTCGGCCACAGGATGGCCCAGTACGGCCCCGGCCCCGTCTGGTCGCGAGCGACCTGCGCCTGTAACGCGGTCACGTCGCGCGGTTGGGCAATGGTGTAGATGCACCGGCTCCGCGGCAGCACCAATCGGCGATCCGTCAGCGGAATGCCGGCGGCCATCGCAGCACGATCGCTCACAGCCACCGGCCGGTCATTCCCCGGGCTGGGTGCTCCCGGCCACGCCGCTCAAACCTCGAACCCGCAAGGCAGCGCACAACTGGCGGTAATGTCTGGACCGCAGCCGTTGGTCTTCACGCAGCGGCGTTCCTCGCCGCAGTCGGCGTTGCTGTCGCATTGGGCGCAGACCACTTTGATATTGAGCGCCGTGCAGAAGGTGCGGCCTCCGACCGTGCGCCGGCATTCGCATAGCTCGCCGCACGGTTTCCCGGGGCAGCAGTCGCCCTTGACGCATTTCTTCTTGCCACAGCGTTTCTCGCCATTCTTGCATTTCTTGCGGTCGCGTTTGGCCGCGGCGTCATCCCCGACCGTCGCCACCCCAACGAGCGAGGCGAACAGACCGCCGGTGGTGAGACCGAATCGTCGTCGGGTCCAGGCGTCGAAGCGTCTGTCGTCCATGCCGTACTCCTTAGCGCGAGAGATCAAATTGGACGGAGAAGGCGCGGGCATCGTCGCACTCCGCGATGATGTTGTCTACATTCGTCGGCCTGGCGTTCCGCGATTCCTTCGTCGGGTTCGTGCCCTGGCACATGCCGGAGCTGCAGGGCTTGACTCGGCCCTGGCACACCCCCCTCGTCTCGACGCGGTCGACCCCGTTGCGTTTGAGGGTCGTGCGCTTCGTCGCGCTTGCCCGACCCGGGCGGCGCAGGCTGGCCGGCCCGAGAAGCGCTCTCGCCTGATCGGGAGATCCTTGCGCGGAGATGCGTGGACGAGGAACCAGGTGACGACAGCGAAGTGGAACTCGTTCATGGTCCGTCCCTTCCGCGGCAGACGTCATGCCGCCTGGGCAAACAACCGTTGCGGCAGCGCTGCCCGGATCGCCTCCATACGTGGCCCCTCCCGCGGAATCGTGATCCGGTCCCGCTCGATGGCGAAGATCGGGTACGAGCCGGCTTGCCCCACTGCCGGCTGCCCGCGAATGACCAGCCGCACGTCACGGTCGATGGCGAACCGGTACGCGCGTTCCCACTCGGTGATGGAGCCCAGCGGATCGCCGCTCATGTTGCAGCTCGTGCACAGCGGCGCGGTGTAGGTGTGGCCGGCCAGGATTTCGGGATCGCTCGTGGCGGCCAGCCCCGCCTCGATCTCCGTAATGAGTTCCCGGTAGGGACCATCCAGCAGCACGCCTTGATGGGTGCCATGGCGCACCAGCGCCGACGTGTAGGTAGCGGGCGCGACACGGCAGCGGATGAACGCCCCGGTCAGGACCGTCAGCCCCCGGGTGGTCTCCAGTTCCGGTGGGCGAGTGCCCGGGTTCACCATGGCGCCGAACCGGTTCAGGTCCCCGATGGCCGTCCCGTACGTCTTGTCCGGCAGCCGCCGCTTCGTGCGGTCCAGCCAGCGCACCCCGTCGCGGGTGGCCGGCGCCAGCAACACGAACACGGGCGGCAGTTGCAGCAGGATCGCATCCCGGCGCATCGCCTCCAGCGCCGCCTCGGCAACCCCGGATTCAGACACGTGCATCACGCGCATCACGTCACCTCGCGAATTGCGGGACGCGGTCGAACGCGCCCGACAGCAGGTGCCCCGCGCCCGGCACCCACGTGCCGAGTTCGAGGCGGTCCAGCAGTTGAAACAGGGTCGCCGTCGCCGCCGAGATCACCGGCAGACCCAACCGCTGCTCGGCCGCCTCGATCACCCTGAGCGAGGGCATCTGCACACACGCCGAGAGCACGACCGCATCGACATCCCGGGGCAGGATGTCGCAGAGCGCCAGCAAGTCCTCCTGGGGCAGTCTCGCCACGGCGGCGTTGTCGGCGACCGCGAGCGCCACGGGATCGACCGCGACGATGCCCTCCGCCTCGAGATAGCCGCACACCCGGTCCGTCAACGCGGGCAGATACGGCGCCACCAACGCCACCCGCGCCGCGCCCATGAGCCGCAGCGTCTCCACCAGCGCCCCCGCGCTGGAAATCACCGGCGCCTCCCGGCCAGCCGCGGCGCCAACATCGGCGAGCTGCCGTTCAATGCGCCGGTGCGCCCCCGGCGCCTCCGCCATCACCGCCACCAGGCAGGCGAAGACCACCGCATCGGGCGCCGCGTCGCCGAGTTCCGTGGCGGCTCGCTCCGCCTGCTGGTTCATCGCGGCCAGTTCCGCCGCCGTCACGCTGCGCATGCGGACACGGCTCGCATGCAGACTGATCCGCTCTGCCGCCACGGCCTCGCGCGCCCGCAGCATCGCCGCCAACTCCCGCTCCATCGTCACGTTGGAACTGGGTACGATCATGCCCACGCGAATCGGTTCGGCGGTAGACCAGGACGAGTCCTCGAAAAGTGGCACGATGGGCCTCCTTCCTCTATCACCTGCATCCTGGGAGTCAGATCGCTCAGCCACCAGACGCAATGCACGCAGTGGGGTCACGCATTTGGCGACGGCCGGTTCCGTCAGGTGTCAAGACGACAACGGCCGCTCATCACCCATCCCCCATCACCAGTCACCCGCGACTCCGCTCACGACTCTGGGCCGTCGCCATTACCCGGCTGTTAACACGCTCCCTGCGCCAGCGAGAAGATCGCCCGCCGTTCTCTCCACTTGCATCTCGCTTGACAATAGCTACAATTCGCCCGAGCACGCGGCCGGACAGCTCACGACGCTCGGGGTGGAGACGAGCCATGACCACAACACTGGGGCGCCTTGCCCTCGGACTATCGCTTGGTGGAGGAATGATCGTGGCGGGTCTGGGCGCCCCGCCGGCCTCCGCGCAATCGTGCGACCCGGCCTACGTCAGCCACTGCGTCCCACCGCTCGCCGAGACCGGCGACCTCAACTGCGACTGGTTCTACGCCCAGGGCATTTCCAACATCCAACTCGCCGACCCCTACACCGACCCCCACGGCCTCGACGGCTGGAACTACGTCGACGACGGCTGGGGCTGCGAAGGCGAGGGCTACTAGCGGCGTAGGCACCGCATCTTGCGCCGATGCCAGGCCCCAGCCGTAGACACGGTGTTGGCCGCCAAGCCACGAGCGGGGCGATGAGGGCATGGGGTTGGTGCATCTCCTTGATCTGGTCCATCAGCGGGCGCAGCAGTGTGTTGGGCCACCGCGCAGGTGGCGCTC
Organism: uncultured Chloroflexia bacterium; assembly: GCA_963762985.1. Taxonomy (GTDB): domain Bacteria; phylum Chloroflexota; class Chloroflexia; order Thermomicrobiales; family UBA6265; genus JACCXM01. Next base: position 284,582 of record CAVXMK010000005.1, on the reverse strand, counting down.
CCGGTCGCCGTGCCGCGTCAGCACTTTGGCGGGCCAGGCGGCCATGGCCGGGTCGCAGCGGACGGCGGTCAGGGCGGCCAGGTCCAGGTAGCGGCGCAGGGGTGGACAGCCCTGCTTGCTGAGCCGGCTGCGGTCGCGCTGGCCCGATTGGTCCTGGCGCGGGAGCCGCCGGCGTAGGCGTCGGCCTTGACGTTGCTCAGCACACCGGCCGGCGAGGAGTTCGCGTGAGTTCGACGAGAACGATTGCCGCCGTGACGGGCGTGCTTTTTCTGGGCACGTTCGTCACCTCGATCCCCGCGGTGTTTGTGCTCTACCCCCCGGTGCTCCATGACCCCAGCTACATCGTCGGTGTAGGCGCGGACATGCGGGTGTCGTTGGGGCCGCTCCTGGAAGTCATCCTGGTGGTCGCCAATGTGGGGACCGCCGTCGTGCTGTATCCGCTCGTCAAGCGGCAGGACGACGCCGTCGCCCTTGGCTATGTGGCCGCGCGGGTCGTGGAATCGACCGTCATCGCGGTCGGCATCATCAGCCTCCTCTCGGTCGTGGCGTTGCGGCAGGACGTGCCGGGGATTGCCGGCGCCGATGCCGCCGCGCTCGTCCCCGTGGGCAGTGCGCTGGTCGCGGTCCATGACGCGACGTTTCTGCTCGGGCCTGGCGTACTGGCCCCCTCGGCAATGGGATCCTGCTGGGCTACCTGATGTATCGCTCCGGTCTCGTGCCACGGGGCATGGCGATGCTGGGGCTCGTGGCGGTCCCCTGCTCATCGCGTCGTTTGTCGCCGTGCTGTTCGGGGTCTACGAGCAAGTCTCGCCGTGGGCGGCCATCGCCACGATCCCGGAGTTCTTGTGGGAGCTGTCGCTCGGCATCTACCTCGTCGTCAAAGGGTTCAAGCCGTCCCCCATCATCGCGGAATATGCCCGTGACGTGGGGCAGAATGCGGTTGCTGTCTGAAACGGACTTCGGGAGATCACGGCCGCGGCGAGCGACCCCGACCCTCGCCACCGCGCCCTGCTCGCCGGCCGGCCACGAACGCCCGCACGTCAAGCAGGCGGCGCGCATCGTCGACGCGCCGCGCACCGAGTAGCGACCGAGTCGTTCACGATACGGGAGCGGTTGCGCAGCCCCGGGCGCTAGGTAAGCATTGCGGCCCCGGCTCGGATCTGCGCCTCGGCTTCGGCGCCGATCCGCCGCACCAGGTCGGCCGCTGGGACCACGGCATCGATCAGGTCCACCGCTTCCCCGGCGAAGACCACTGCCGTCGCAAAGTCCCCCGCGTCCACCGCCCGCTGATAGGACGGTCGCTCTGCCTCCAGGGACGCCTCCAACTCCGCTTCTCGACCGTGCCAACGGGCGAGGTAGTCGTTGCGCACGGCCCGCGCGGCGTACGGCTCCGGCCACGGGTGGAACCCGCGGATGACGTCAAAGACGCGGGTAGGCACGGTCTCGGCGACCCGTGCCGCCACGATGCGATCTCGCGCTCGCTCGTGGGTCAGCGACTCTCTGGCTGCTGAGAAGCGCGTCCCGATCATCGCCCCCTGGGTTCCCAGCATCAGCGCCGCGGCCAGTCCCCGACCGTCGGCGATGCCGCCCGCGGCCAGCACCGGGACCGGTGCCACCGCATCGACCACGGCCGGTGCCAAAGGGAGCGTGGCGCGGATGGCGCTATGGCCCCCGGCTTCGTTGCCCTGGGCCACAACGAAATCGGCGCCGGCCGCGGCGGCCTCCTGGGCGGCCTCCACCTCTTGCACCTGGCAGAGCAAGGTGCAGCCAGACGCCTTGATGGCATCGACGTACGGGCGAACATCGCCGAAGGAAAGGAGGAAGGCGGCCGGACGGTAGCTCAGTGCCAACACTACCGCCTCGCGCGTGACGTACCACGTAATCAGCCCGACTCCCCAGGGCCGGTCCGTCGCCGCCTGCGCCAGGGCCAGCTCGCGATGCAGGAATTCCGGCTCGCCGTAGGCGCCGCCGACCAGCCCCAATCCCCCGGCGTTGGAGACGGCGGCGGCCAGCCGCCCACCGGCAACAAAGCCCATCGGAGCGGACACGATCGGGTAATCCAGGCCAAAGGCGTCGGTGAGCGCGGTACGAATGGCCATCATCCCCCCTCACATGACCCAGAGCCGTTCCTTGGCGCTCAGAGGTGTATGGACTCAAATCGACGCACTGTCAAGCGATGGATTGGGCGACCGGATCGCAGGGCAGGGCTTTCGAGGTGGACCGGGCTCCATGCCGATTATTGACGTTCCCGGGATCCTGCCTGACCGAGCCCCGGCAAGAAGTTATGCACCGGCTCGCCGGCCAGAAACCGGCGGATGTTGGCCGCGGAGCGCTCGCCCATGCGCTGCGTGGCGCCGCGGCTGGCCCCCGCGAGGTGCGACGTGACCGGGACCTGCGGCAGATCGGCGAACGGATTGCGCCCGGCTGCCTCGTCGGCGATGACGTCCAGACCGGCACCCGACCGGCGATCTCGCCGCCGCGGCGCCATTCCTCGACGAGGCGGTGGAGACGACCCGCCGCTTGGGGTCTGCGCGTGGCAGTGTCGCCGGCTTCGGCGAGCGCGCGCACGCCGCGCTCGCCCAGGGCGATCCGGCCCTGGCCGCCCACCTCTTCGCCGAAACCATCGTCGCGGCGCAGCAGACTGGGGTTGAGCGCATCGTCCTCGGGCGGTCGCCGGCATGGCGGGGGTCGCCCTGGCATTGGGACAGCCACAGCGCGCGGCCAAGCTGTTGGGCGCGGTGGATGCGGCCCGGGAAACGAGCGGCGCCGGGCGGATCGGCGATGCCTGGCACGCCGAGCGCATCGTGGCCGCGGCGCGCACCACGCTCCCGGCGCCGGCGTTCGCGGCCGCGTGGGAAGAGGGGCGCGCTCTCCCGCTCGCGGGGGCCATTGCCGAGGCGGCCGCAATCGCGTCGACGACCAATGTGCCGTCACCACCCGTGGGCGCCGAACCCGACGCCGGTAGGCGCCGATGAGGGACCAGCCTGTTAAAAAAAGCGGGGCAACGGTCGAAGCGGGGACCAAGGGCAGTTCGCGTGTTCAGATTTGAGCAGGATCTTGGCTTGAATCCGCGCGCACTTGGGTCTTGCCGGGCCTCGCATGGGCAACCCGCGAGCTTTTCAACCGGCAGGGGCGTTATGGGAACCGAGAGGCGTTCAGGACTCAGGGGTGTGAAGCCCAACGTGACGATCAGCGCCGACCGGCATCGCCCTCTCAGCCGCGTCACGCGCTCGGCGGGCGTTGGCACCCCGGATCTTCCGGATCGCCTCGTCGACGCTGAGCACCTGCCCGAAGGCGTCATCGATCGTGGCTAGGGTCGACGCCTGCACCACGTCGGCCGCGAGGTCGATGGCACCGCTCGTGGCCGTGCCGTCGCGGAGAAAGAGGACGCGAAAGTCGCGCACCGCCGCCTCCCGCGCGGTCGTATCGCAACAGATGTTGGTGGCAATCCCCGAGATGATGACCGTATCGATGCCGCGGCCACGCAGAATCAGCTCGAGGTCCGTTCCGTGAAAGGCTCCGTAGCGGGGCTTCTCCAGGAGAAGATCACGCGGGTCACGGTCGAGGGCACGATGCAGGGCCGTGGCCGTGCCGCCCTTGCGCAGCAGGCCGGCACGCACCTTCGGATGGAGGGTGCCGAGGATCCCCATGTTCGAGCCGTCTGGCCGCAGGACATGGCTGACATGGATGACCAGCACTCCCGCGCCGCGGCAGACCGCGGCAAGCTGGTTGATGCGCGCGAGTGTGGCCAGCCCATCCGGTGCCGACGTCTGAAACCCCTCGACGAAGAGGTTTTGCATGTCGATGTTGAGCAGAGCCGTGCGCTCTGGCGCCAGGGCAAAGTCCACCATGGTGTCCCTCATGACCGATCGCCGAAGTCAGAGAGTAAGAACGGGGCGGCCCCACGGATCAGGCCGCCCCGCTCACTCGTTCCCGCCTACGCGGCTGGAGTGGCGTCGGTCGTAGCCGCAGGCGACCAGGTCGGGAACCCGGCGAGCGGCATGCCCATGGCCTCCACCGGCTCGATGGGGAGTCGCGTGCCGTGCGCGGTGGCCTTCCCAGAATCGAGCACTGTGCCATCCGCGGCCACGACGGTGAAGGTGCACTCACAGGTCCAGCCGTCGCCGGTCTCGTCCACCGCGTGCGGACCGCGCAACACGACGTAGCCGCCACCGTTCGCGTCGAAGACCCCAGCCATCGTTGCCGCCCCGGTGGTGCCGCCGGCGGCCTCCCAGGCACCGGAAACCCAACGGCTGGCGCCGAGCCCGAAGACGCTGCCATCGGCATGGAAGATGCCGATCTCCGGCGCGTCGGTCTCCGTGTCGACGTTGGTATCGACGATCCACGTGCCGACCAGGGGATGGTCCGCGAGATTAGCAGGCGTCGCTTCCTGCGCGAACGTTCCCAGATCGCCGCGCCCACTCGTGGTGAGACTGCCCATGACGACGATTGCGATGACGATTCCTATCTTCCACATGATGGTCCCTCGCTCCTGCGCTTCGCGTCGTCGACGCCGCCCGTTCGCGGACGGCAGGTCGGTCCAATGTGTGTGGACACGACCACCCTACGGCTCTATCAGGCGCAGGACATCCGGAAAACGTACGCGGTTTTGCGGCGCCGAAGGGAACAGGTATCGCTACGATCCCGCGTCCCCCAGCAGCCCAAGCTCGCGGCCTCGCGCGACGGCCGCGCGGCGGGTCGCAACGTCGAGCTTGGCGAGGATGTGCGTCACGTGGCCACTGACCGTGCGCCGGCTGAGCGAGAGCGCCTGGGCAATGTCCTGGTCGGTGTGCATTCCGGCCAGCAGGCGGAGGATCTCCCTCTCTCGGGCGGTCAGCCGGATCGTCCCCGGCCCTGAATGCCCGTAACGATCCGGCACGATGACCGTCGTCGCGACAGTGACCGCCTCAGCGAGTGTGACCGCATGACCGGCCGCGCGGAACGAGTCATAGCGGGCGTCGCCGAAATGCGCGGCGGCGCCGCGCGCCGCGCGATCGCGGCTGAGGCGCGCTGCGGACAGGAGCGGCGCCCCCGTCTCCTGCGCAAACGTATCGAGGAACCCGACCAGGGTTGCCGCCGCCGGCACCTGATGGTGTGCGGCCGCGAGATCGGCGAGCCCGGCGAGGGGCAGGGTGATCAGCCAGCGATCGCCAATCTCGGCATAGATTCGCAGCGCCTCCTGGTAGGCAGTCGCGGCGTGCTGGTCGTCTCCTCGCCCGCGCGCGATCTCCGCCAGCCGGCTGAGCGCGGTCGCGCTGCCCGTGGGGTGACCGACGTCACGAAACAGGGTCAGCGCCTGCTCCGCGTGCTGCGCGGCCAGCGAGCGATTGTTCAGCCCCGAGGCAACACGACACAGGAGTGTCAGTGCCCAGGCCTCTTCGGCCCTCGCATCCAGCACGCGCCACCGCTCACGGGCGAGCGTGAGGTACTCCGCGGCATCCACCCAGTGGTCCTGGACCTCGGCGACCATTCCCAGCACATGGAGCGCGTTGGCCGCCAGTTCCATTTCACCACGTGACTCGGCGATGACCAGGCTTTCCTGGGCCGCGGCTGTGGCCTGCTCGTAGTGGCTTTGCGCCCAGAGGATCAGCGCGAGCCCGGCCAACGCTTGACCTCGCGACCGGGTTGGCTCGCTCGATGCCTGCGTGAGGGCAAGCTCGAGCCAGTGCCGCCCCTCGCGAAAATGCGTGCGCAGATGCCAATAGACGGCCAGCGCGGCAGTCAGACGCAAAAGGTTGGGCGCGTCGCCATGCTCGGCAAGCCAGGTGAGCGCGGCCCTGATATTCGCCAGGTCCCCCTCGATCCGTTGCACGCGGTGCTCGACCCGCTCTTGGTGTTCGACGCGATTGGGATGCAGGTTCTCGGTGAATGCGAGGAAGTAGGCCGCATGGGCTGTGCCGATGGCGTCAGCCTCCCCCGACTCTGCCAATCGCTCCTGCCCGAAGGCGCGGATCGTCTCCAGCATCGTGAAGCGGGGGGCAACCTCCGCTCCGACCCGACGCACGAGCCCGTGGTCGTCCAGTTCGCGCACTCCAGCCGCCACATCATCGCCGCCGGCGCGATCGGCGCGGTCGATGACGGCCTGGGCGGCATCCAGGGTAAATCCGCCAACGAAGACGCTCAGGAGGCGAAAGAGCCGCTGGGCTTTGCGATCGAGGAGATCGTAGGACCAGGCGACCGTGTCGCGAAGCGTGTGCTGCCGCGCCGGAAGGTCGCGTGGCCCGTCGCTGAGCCAGCGCAGCCGATCGTTCATCTGGGCCAACAGCGCCTGCGGCGGAAAGATCGTGCTCCGCGCGGCGGCCAGCTCGATGGCCAGTGGCAGGCCATCGAGCTGACGACAGATTTCGCCGACGGCGACCGCGGTCGTGGCATCGATGGTGAACGCGGGGCGGACGGCGCGAGCCCGCTCCACAAACAAGCCCACCGCCTCATTGCTGGTCAAGATCTCGAACGGCGCGCCTGCGGCCGGCAAGGGCAGCGGCCCGACCGGGAGCACCTGTTCGGCGCGGAGGCGGAGGGGTGCCCGGCTCGTGGCCAGCACTTGCAGCGCAGGGCAGCAGGACAGCAGGAAATTCACCAGCTCGGCCGTAGCGTCAAGGACATGCTCGCAGTTATCGATCAGCAGTAAAGCCTGGCGTGTATAGAGCACGCGGCCGAGGTCCTCGGCAGGCGAATTGGCGGGGGTGAGGCATACATTGCACGCCGTGACGACAGCGACCGGCACGAGGGTTGGCTCCGTGAGCGGTGCCAAATCGACCCAAACGACGCCATCGGCAAAGTGGTCCGCCACATCGCTGGCCACAGCGAGCACCAGACGGGTCTTGCCCACGCCACCGGGACCGGTGAGCGTCAGCAGCGGGACGGCCTCATCGAGCAAGAGCGAACGGGCCGTGGCTCGTTCGGCTTCTCGGCCGATGAGCCGCGTGCGCGGGATCGGCACTGATCCGAGCAGCGGCGTTGATGCAGGGGCAACCATTGGGAACGTTCCAGTCGGGCACATCACGAATGAGTGTCATAGTGTGCCTGATTCTGGTGCTGCGAACTGTCCAGAGAACTATTGGGGCCGAGTATGGGCCCTACAGCGTCACTTGGTCGGAGGGCGCACTGGAAGGGCTGGTCGGGCTGGTCCCGCCGCTCAAAATCCTCGGCAAATCTAGGCCCATGTGGCACCGATTCGAGCAGGGTCACGGTTCCATCGTCGAAGTGTCGCTGTAGGGGACGTTTTGGGAGCCATGAAGCATGCTCGAGACGCGACCGGTCGCATGCGAGGTGGGTCATACGCGGGGCCGCTGGCGCAGATCGGGCCGTATTGGATCATTGCTCCTGCCGCGGCGTGTCCCAGTCGGCTGAAACGTCGTTGCCGCCTTCCCGGGTGATGCGGTTCTGGAAGCGGGCCAGCAACACGGCCCCGGCTTCGCTCAACCCTGCCGAAACGACTTCGGCATTGCGCTCGGCGAGCATCCGCACGAACTCGTCGGCGAGGTGGTACTGAACGATCGCCACCACCATCGAGGCGCCAGGAGCCATCGTTTCGGCCATGGCGCGGAGATCATCGTCCTCGAATCCGGTGTCGCGCAGCCGCGCCGTGAACGTGCTCCGCACGCCGAACTTCGGGGCGCCGCGCAGCAGTGACAGGCCCGGCAGGAGCAGACCGAGCAATCCGCCCAAGAGCAACCCCGAGCCGAGGCCCTACCAGGTCGTCTGATCGCGCGTCTCGGCAACATTGGCGTCGTCGTTCGCGTTCTTAACGATGACGGCGGCGTTCTCGAGATCGTCCAGTCCCTCCTGCTCGGCGCGTTCGAGCAGGGCGAGGGCGCGTGCGTGGTCTCGTCGGCAAACGAGGCGGGGATACCATCAAAAGGATCCCGCACCGTCAACGGCCCGGGGTCGGTTGTAGGCGCGCCAGGTGAGGAAGAGCAATATCGCGCCGCCGATGAGGGCGACCCAGCCGAGCAGACCCAGCCGGTCGACGGCGTTGGTTTCGCCCGAGGTCAGCAGCAGGATGGCCAGGACGATCAGCAACAGGGCGTTGACGATCGGACGATGCCAGGCCTCGCCCTCGTCGCGCATGACCAGCGCCCCAATGGCGCCGACGATGGCGTAGGCGATGAGCCCGAATCCGAGGATATTGCGCACCGACTCCGCGTCGATCTGCGGTAGGATCCAGTTCCGCAATACCAGCAGCACGCCGACCGTGGCGCCGATGCCCGCCTGCAACATGCCCCAGGGATCGGCTTCGCCGCGGGGGCGGCGCACCTCCGCGGCGATGTGCAGGATGCTTTCGATAAGGAGGAAGAGGGCGATGATCTGGATGATCAGCCCCGCCGCCGATTCTGGCTGCAGGAGGAGAAAGAGCCCTACGAGGATGAGGACGACCGCTTCAATGCCGGTCACCCACCACGGGGTACCGGCGCGCCAGGACACGTGGTCCTGAGCCATCGACATTGCCCGTTCAACCACGACAATCTCCTTTCGGATGGCTTCTGTTCCGCGTGTGATGGCGGAATCGGGGCGGGTTCAGCATAATGGATAGTCGGGCATCTTGCAGCACCTTGCCCCACGCCAAGGGGAATCATTGGTCAGCGCGATCCTGGGCATGCTGCCCCTGGGGCTCGGCATCGCCCTCAACCCCATCGCCATCGGGGCCGGCATCCTCATTCTGAGCACCGCGCGCCCCCGGGTGAACGGGCTCCTGTTCGCTATCGGGTGGATTCTGGGACTCCTGCTGCTCATCGTCCTCTCATCTCGGTTCGTCCTGCTTCAGCGCGCGGAAGCCCGGGAGGCGGGGCGGGATCTGCCGTCCGTGATCTGGGTCGCGATCGGGGCGCTGGTGTTACTCGCCGCCGTACGGGCGATCCGCGGCCGCCCGCTACCGGGCGAAGCGCCGGTCACACCGCGTTGGCTGCGTGCCATCGACACTGCAGGCCCCGTCCGCATCTTCGGCATCGGGCTCGTCCTGGCTATGGTCAGCCTCCGCAATCTGGCGCTCCTCGCCGCGGCGGCCGCTGCCATCGGCGGGGTCGATCTCGGCCTCGTCGAGTGGGCCGTCGCCGTGGCGTCTTTCCTTGTCGTCAGTTCAATCGGCATCCTGGTCCCGCTGCTGGTACGCCTCTTCGGCGGGGAAGAGGCCGACGCCACGCTGGCGGGGTGGAGTATGTGGCTGAACCGGCACGTGGCGACGATCACGGCGGGCGTGTTGGGGGTGATCGGCATGTACCTGCTGAGCCGTGGGGTGGCCGGGGTGCTCTAATTCGGAACCCGGATACTCGCTTGCGCCTCGCGGCCGACCCTCACCCCAACCCCTCTCCCATTGCGATGGGCGAGGGGCTTTTTCGTCCGGTGGCCGGGTTCAGGGCGGGAATTTCGCCGATACCTCCCCTGTGAGACTGCGGTGAGCGAGGGGCTCTTGCGCGCCGGTCGCGCGATCAGGCACGAGCGCGAGTCTTCACCCGGAATCCGTATCACTCCCCGCTGGCCTTCACCACCGGGAAGTAGACCGTGTACCGCTCGTCGACGATCTCGGACAGGGGCAGGAAGCGGATCCCGTGAGCCTGGTCCCTCGTCCGATAGCCGGGTTTCCAGCCACGCCACTCCCGCTCGTTGTCGGGGACCAGGATAGTCTCGGGATGATCGATGTCGCCGCACAGGGTCCGCTCCTCGTCGCAGAGCCCGGCCAGCACGACCGGCCCATCCATGAAGGCCATCAGGTCCGGCCTATCCGGCAGAGGGGATGTCGTCAGGCCTTTGGGCAGCTCGACGTGAAGCCTGTCCCGCTGCCAGGTGCGGCGGATGCTCCAGTAGCTCGAGGGCGCGAGCTCGGTCTCCTGCGGCGTGCCGTTCACGACGATGGTTGGCGCGCCCCGCAGCCACCAGGGAAGTCGAATCTTCAGGGTGAACTCGACCGGTCGTTCGGCTTCCACGGCGATGTCAAATGCGAGGCACTCCGGCCGCCGCGGCTGGTCGAGCTGCGGGTCGATGGTCTGGGTCACCTTCACCGCGACCCCGTCCCACTCCCAATTCAGCTCGGTGGGAATGTACTGCGCGAGGACGAGCCCCTCCTCGTCCTCGAAATACGCGCTCGCGCCGTGGGCGGCGTGGGCCTGCACCAGCGAACCGTGGCAGCACCAGAAATCTTCGGTCGGCGACCCCCAGTAGGTCTTCTCCAGGCGGGGAAGCTTGGTCTGATTCTTGGTTGCCCCCGGGTTCAGAGGCAGGAAGTAGGAGATCATCCCGGTGGCGGGATGCTGCTGGGCGAGGATGCCGTTGACCAGGTTGCGCTCCCAGTAGTCGGCGTACTGGACGTCGCCCGTCCAGCGCAGCAGGTACTCGGCGAGACGCATCATGTTGTAGACGGTGCAGTGCTCCTGGGTCTTGTCGCCGAGCCGGGCGGATAGCTCGTTGGGCGCCGTCCAGAACTCGCCGCAGTTCTGGCCGCCGGTCGCATAGGAGCTTCGTCTGGTCACCGCCTGGTCCCAGTAGGCGAAGGCGATGTCCCGCCAGCGCTGTTCGCCGGTGACCTCCCACGCCCGCGCGGCGCCGTGGGCCTCCGGAATCGTCGTGTTGGCGTGCCGGTTGGTCAGCGCGTCCTCGCCGGCCAGCAGCCGGTCGAAGAGACGCGGGCGGTCGTAGCGTTGGACGAGGTCGAGGTGCTCCTCGCGGCCGGTCGCGCTGTAGAGATCGGCCCAGGCCTCGAGCATGCCGCCGGTTTCGACGTCGAGGATGTCGTCCAGCTCCTCCCGGCTGAACTGACCGGTCCAGCGATGAAACCAGGTCGCCGCGTTCGCCATGATCTCCAGCGCCTGCTCGTTCTGCGCGAAGGCGACCATGTCGTACAGCCCCATGAGCGTCTTGTGGACCACGTATTGCGGAGCCCAGACCGTCTTGCCCCGCGCGATCCAGTGCAGGTACTTCTCGGGGATCGGGAAGACCCACTCGCCCCCGTTCTCGCGCTGACAGCGGGCGAGCTCGGCAACGATCCGGTCCGCCTTGGCCTTGACCTCGACATCGCCGGTAGACGCCCAGATGCGCGCCGCGGCGGAGAGCCAGTGCCCGAGAAAGTGCCCCCGCACCTGGCAGGTAGGGGACTCCCAGCCCCAGTGGATCCCCTTGGGCTTGCCTCGCGTCTGCCAGAGCCCCGCCTCCAGGTAGTGGTTCTGGAGCAGATGGTCATTGGCCAGGCTCATGACGTACGTGCGGTTCAGCTCCGCGCGCTGGGAGAAGCTGGGCGTACTCCCAGGGCGGTTGACCACTGGCAGGAGCTTGACCGTGTCGAGCGGCACACGCGTAAATGTGTCGTGCATCCTTCGTCTCCCAAATCCCGAATCCGACTGCACACGGGTGCTCTTTCAGAAGGCCAGCCTCGCGACCCTCCCGCTTCCGGCCTGACCGGAGACTCCCTCCTCCGGTAGAGAGGGCGACCGCGCAAGCCTGGGACCCGATGCCGTTGCGACCGGATCGTCGGCCTCGCCCAGTTGCCGGAAGGGGATCATCCTCCCGGCCCTGAGATCCTTGAGCGCCTTGAGCGCCTTGATCCCCTTTCCCACAATCACTTTAACCGTTCAACGAGCTGTTACGGATTCCTTGGTCGCACACGACGCACAGAAACGGCTCTGGTTCGGCAGGAGCCCGTGGCCGAGTGCGACGCACCGCTGGTCCCAAGGAGCCGGTTCATCGCCGAGACGTGCCCCCCTTCAGGGCCGTCGTCGTCCCTCGTCGCATTCGCCTCGGTCACGGTGGAAAGGCGATCAAGGCGATCAAGGCGATCAAGATGCTCAGGGCCGGGAGGATGATCCCCTTCCCCGACAGCGCGTGGCAACGACCACCAGCCGCCGGGCGCGCCGGCGGCCATGCCCCGCGCGGCACATCCGCCCGTGCCACGGTGATCGCCACCGCCCACCCCTCGCTGTCATCAGCACGCCGCCTCACTGTCCTTTCTCCACTGAAGTGAGGAAACGGGAGCACACCGACGAAGGCGAACAAGAAGGTCATCCAGCGGGTCATGAGCATCTTGATCGCCTTGATCCCCTTGACCCCCTTTGCCGTTCTCGCATCTAGCGCCGGCGCGGACGAGCGTGACGAGGTGGGGTGGGTCGACGGTGGCCCGGCTCGGACTGGCCGGTCGTGGCTTGGCCCGCCATGGATCGGCGGGCCTCTATCCTGGCTGGCCCCGCCGGTCTCTGGCTGAGGCGGACTGGTCGTTATACCCTCGTGGTCGCGGCCGGTGGGCATGAACTGGCCGCAGGGGCCGCCGATCAGGAGTCCGGGTCGTACATGATCTCCCGCACCTCTTGGGCACACCGGCAGGCGACGGCGATCCTGGCCGCCCACGCCAGCGCCTCCTCGCGTGAGGGCACGTCGATGATCGAGAACCCGCCGATGACCGCCTTGGTCTCCGGGTATGGCCCATCGGTGACCGTCCCGTCGGTGGCTACGATGCTCGCGCGCTGGCTTAGCAGTCCGCCCCCGAAAATCCACACGCCGGCGTCCTTGGCCTCATAAACCACCTGGTGCGCGGCCTCGGCCACGGCGGGCAACTCCTCCTCGGGGAAGGTCATCGCGCCGTCATCGAACGAGATCAGGTATCGCGTCATCTCGTGGCTCCTTGTCCCGGCCGCCTCTTACCCCCACGACGTACGCCTCGCTCCGGAACCGACAGGCTGCCGGCAAGCATTTCTTACCAGACCACCGCGGCGCGAGACGCCGACACCGATGCTACAGGACGTCAAGTCCTGGTGATCGGCGCGTTACGCGGCTTGAGCGCCACCTCCTGATTCGTCGGCTCGTGCGACGACCTTGTCGTTCTCGCATGTTGCGCCCGCGCGGGCCAGCGCGACCAGGCGCCGTGTTCTTGATGCCCTCCTCGTCATGCTCCTGCGCCAGGCCAGACCGCGTAAGCGTGTGCGCAAGAAATGTCGGGGTGAGGTGATACCCTCCCGGTCTCGACCTGAGCGTGGAGACCAGGCGGCCACCAGCCGCCGTGGGAGGGCATCGGGGTGGACGACAGCACGCAAATGGCCCCGGTGTTCACTGGTCCCGTGCCCGCGCCACAAGGCTGCGCCCTGGGCGGCGCGGCGGCGATCGGCGTCAGCAGCACCGGCCACGGGTAGCACCGGCCACGTCGTCGGCGCGGGTCGGGCACGGCGGTCAAGGCGGCGCGCAGGTCCGTCTCCTGCGGGGCGTCCATCGGCAGTCCTCCTCGGGAAGCCGCGTTCGTCAGCACGTCCCAGGCCGTCGCGCCGAGGGACTTTGCCTTTGCCACCGCCCTGACCACAGCCCATTGCCCATAGCCAACACCCACCGACTCGCGGTATGCTCTAACTCCCGCTGCACCGGCAGGGTGAACGCATTCTGCTGCTCCACGTCGATCGGCGCCCGTAACGCATCCCGCGGAGGGGTTTTCTCGCATGCAAGGCACGCTGTCGTGAGCGTCGTGGATTCTGGCAACGGATTCCATGACCGATATCCGCTGCTGCCCCTGAAAAACGTCGTTGTCTTTCCGCGCAACGTCGTCACGCTCTTGGTTGGCCGGCCGCGGTCGGTGCGCGCCGTCGATCACGCCCTCGCCGCCGACCGCCGCCTCATCGTGACCGCGCATCGAGACCCCGACGCCGACGACCCCCGCCCGGAAGACCTCCATCGCGTCGGCACCATGGTCGCCATCGTCTCATCAGAGCGGCAAGCAGCGGGGAATGTCCAGGTCGTGCTCGAGGGTGTCGGCCGCGTGCAGATCGACGACTTCGCCAACCATGCCGGGTTCTACACCGTCGACGCCGAGCCGTTCGACGAACCGGATGCCCCGCCGCATGAAGCGCGGGTGCTCATCGCCCACGTCCAGAACCTGACCAGCCGCTACGCCGATGTCCGCGGCGCGTTGCCGGTCGAAGTGCAGGACATGGTGCAGCGCGCCTCCGACCCCAGCCACCTGGCCGATCTGTTGGCCACCCAGCTCCTCACCGATGTGTCGCGCCGCCAGGCGCTACTGGAGATCGCGGACCCGCTCCGCCGCCTGGAGCATGTCGCCGTCCACCTCTCCGCCGAAATCGACGTGGCGGCGCTGGAACGCCGCATCAAGGACCGCGTGCGCGACCAGATCGACCGCAACCAGCGCGAGTACTATCTGCGCGAGCAACTGAAAGCCATCCACGACGAGCTCGGCGGCGAAAGCGGCAACGAGTTCGACGCCCTCCGTGCCAGGATCGCCGAACGCGGCATGCCCACCGACATCACCGATCGGGTCTTGAAAGAGGTCGTTCGCCTGGAACGCATGCCCGGCGTTTCCGCCGAGGCCACCGTCGTGCGCACCTACCTCGACACCGTGTTGGCGCTGCCCTGGAATGAAGCAAGCACCGACCGGCTCGACCTCGTCGAAGCCGAACGCATCCTCGACGCCGACCATTTCGGGCTCGAAACCGTCAAGGAACGGATTCTCGATTTCCTGGCCGTGCGCAAACTGACGCTGGACACCGCGGCCCACGGCACGACGCAGATCCTCTGCCTCGTCGGCCCTCCAGGCGTCGGCAAGACCAGCCTCGGGCGCTCCGTCGCCGCGGCGATGGGCCGCCAGTTCGTGCGGATCAGCCTCGGCGGCGTGCGCGACGAGGCCGAAATCCGCGGCCATCGCCGCACGTACATCGGCGCCATGCCCGGCCGCGTCATCTCCGCCATGAAACAGGCGGGTACCGCCAACCCGGTCGTCCTCCTGGACGAGATCGATAAGCTCTCGTCGGACTACCGGGGCGATCCGGCCGCGGCCATGCTGGAGGTACTCGACCCCGAACAGAACCGCACCTTCAGCGACCACTTCCTCGACATGCCCTACGATCTCTCCCAGGTGCTCTTCCTGACCACCGCCAACAGCATGGCGCCGGTGCCGCGCCCCCTGCGCGACCGGATGGAAGTGATCGAGATTCCAGGGTACTCCGAAGAAGAAAAAACCGAAATCGGCCGCAAGTACCTCCTGCCGAAGCAGATCGCGGCCCACGGGCTGCCCGCCAAATCGATCACCATCCCGACCCGAGCCTGGGTGCGGCTGGTGCGGGACTACACGCGGGAAGCGGGTGTCCGCCAGCTCGAACGGGAACTGGCCGCCGTCTGCCGCCGCCTGGCGCGCGACGTGGTGCGCGGCAAGAGCGACCGCATGCGCCTGAGCGAAAGCCGCCTCGCGGAGCTATTAGGTCCACCGCGGTTTGGCCAGGATTTGCACCTGGGCGACGACCAGATCGGGTTGGCCATTGGTCTCGGCGTCACCGAAATAGGCGGCGAGCTGTTGCCGGTCGAAGTCGCGACGATGCCGGGCAAAGGCGGCTTGACCATCACCGGCAAAGCCGGCGACGTCATGCAGGAGTCGGCCCACGCCGCCGTTTCATACGCCCGCGCCCGCGCCGAGCAATTGCAGATCGACCCGGAGTTTCAATCGAAACTCGACTTGCACATCCACCTGCCGGAGGGCGCAACCCCCAAAGACGGTCCATCCGCGGGGATCACCATGGCCACCGCCTTGATCTCTGCCCTGGTGCGGCGCCCGGTACGTGGCGACACGGCGATGACCGGGGAGATTACGTTGCGCGGCAGGGTGCTCGCCATTGGCGGCTTCCGGGAGAAGGCCCTTGCCGCCCACCGGCACGGCATCAAACGCCTCATCGCGCCGCAGGAGAACAGCCGGGATCTGTCCAAGCTCTCGGCAGCCGTGCGGCGCGACATGGAGATCGTGTTCGCGGCCAGCATGGACCAGGTGATCGCCGCCGCCATCTGCCTCGACAAGCATCAAGTCGGCGGGCTCCTCGAAGGGATCGAGCCGGCATCACCCGCCCCCGTGCCGGAGCCGATGGCCGCCGTGCCAGCCCAAGGCACGGTTCCGAACCACACCGAAAGCCCCATGCCGGGAGCGTCCTGACCTCGATCGGCGTCGAGGGCCACGCGGAGGTGATCGTTCACGGCGACATGATGCCTGGTTTCGCCGTGTGCCTATTGATGTATCACGAAATTGCGGCATACTGCATTCGACATTCCATGAAGGCCAACGCGTAGCAGCCCGTGCTCACGTGTGCCCAACCAAAGAGTGAGGTCACCGCGTGAACGGGAAACAATTCGACGCGTTGAGCCGGGTCACGGCCCGAGGCGCCTCGCGGCGCTCAATCATGTGTGGGCTGCTGGGCAGCGCCTTTGGCGCCGCGATTGGATGGCCGGGCGCTTCCAGCGTCGAGTCCAGCGCCAGGGCGAAGCGACGTGGCAGGAAAAGCCGCGGCAGGGGCGGCGTGCTCGTCTGCCACAGCGACGAAGAGTTGAGAGTACCGCGCTATGCGGTGCGCGCCATCCTGCGCGATGGCGGCAAACGCGGCCCGTGTCCCTCCGGCAATCCGCCAGGAGGATCTGCCCCACCGTGTACCGTCTGCCCCACCTGCATATTCCCGACAATTCAGGCCGCCGTAGATGCCGCCCGCACCGGCGACATCATCGGCCTCTGCCCCGGGACGTATCGGGAGACGATTGCGATACCCGCGCGCGCCAGCCTGCGCGGACTGGTCATCGTTGGCGCCGGCTCAGAAGCCGGGGATACCATCATCGATGGTGACGGATTTGGCCCGGTGGTTGCCAACCCTGCCGAAGGACCAGCCCTGGTGTTGCAACGACTGACGATCACGGGCGGCCACGCCGAGCAGGGTGGCGGCATCCTCACCACCGCGCGGAGTCTCACCCTGATCGACGTGCGCGTGACCGGCAACCGCGCCACGCTTGGCGGCGGCGGCATCTTCTCGAGCGGCACGCTCGAACTCGGCGCCACTGACGTCACGAACAACACCGCGCGAAACGGTGGCGGCATCTTCTCCACTGGAGAAAACACCGTTGTCCTCAGAAATGACTCGACCGTCAGCGGAAACCACGCAACCAACACCGGGGGCGGTATTCACAATGTAGGAGGCACGGTCACTCTGGAAGACGCCGTGGTGAGTGGGAACACCCCCAACAACTGCGTCGGCGTCGCGGGCTGCTGAGGTTGCGGGGAAGCGCCTGGAATCGACGTCCGCGCTGGATGCGGCTGACAATAGTCACTACAGTGCCATGTAAGAGTCGTGTCATGCTGAACGGAGTGAAGCATCTCGGCGTAGGCCAAACGGCGTTTAGGGGAGCCGAGATTCTGCAAGTTCGCTGGCGCTCAGAATGACACAACGGTGGCACGCCGCTGTAGGCAGAATGTAAGACTTACGAATCGGAGCGCCGAAAATCGGCGAGCCGCATCTGCACCCGCTGCGATCCGTTCCACACGTTGGTCTCCAGGTTGCCAACGACGTCGACATGGCGCGCTCCGACGAGCTCCTGCGACCGCCCCGCACCGCCCCACAAGATCGCGTCGACAAACCCGCCGGGGCCGTCGCTGAGCAGCTTCAGGTGCTGGTTCTGCCGGCCCATCGCCGCGTAACCCCGAATCGGCAGCCGCGTTACCCGCAGCAGCGGCACCGGGTTCCCCTCGCCGAACGGGCCGATGGTCTGGATCAGTCTCGCGGTCTCGAGGCGAAGGCGTTCCGGTTCCAGATCGGCCTCGATCGCCAGACGAGGCGGTCCCGGCATCGGCGCTGCTGAGTCCCGAATAGACGCCTCGAGCGCGTCCTTCAATTCGCCTAGTCTCGATGTCTCCAGGGCCAGCCCTGCCGCCCGCTCGTGGCCTCCGTGACGCAGGAGCAAGTCGGCGGCGGACGAGAGCGCACCGGTCACATCAAAACCCGGCACCGACCGGGCCGAACCGTGAGCCGTTCCGTCGGCAAGCGTCAGCACGACCGCGGGCCGGTCGTAGCGCTCGGCCAACTTGCTCGCCGCCAACCCGACGATGCCCGGTTCCCAGCCTACGCCGGCAACCACCAGCACCCGCCGCTCAAGCAGCTCGGGATGTGCGGCCAACATCTCCTCGACTTCGCGCAATACGCGATCGTGCAGCACCTTGCGTTTCTGGTTGGCGCGTTCCGCCTCCTCGGCCAGCCGCGCCGCTCTGCGGGCATCCCACGTGACAAGCAATTCGTATGCAGCCTGGGGGTTGCCAAGGCGGCCAGGCGCATTCAGCCGAGGCGATATCTGGAAGGCGATGACCTCGCTCGTCACCTTGGCCGGGTCGGTCCCCGCCACCTCGCACAGGGCGCGCAGACCGGGTCTGGGGTGCTCGCGGAACTGACGCAGGCCGTCGCGCACCAGGGCGCGGTTCAGCCCCGTCAGCACCGAGACATCGCCGACTAGCCCGATCATGGCCAGATCCAGCAACCCCGTGGGCTCCGCGCCGGGGCCATTCCCGGCGTCGAACCCCTCCTGCGCCAGCGCGGTAGCCAGCAGATACGCCAGTCCAGCCGCCGATACCGTGCGGTACGGCGCATCCTCGCGAAGTTGTGCCGAGGCCACGATGGCTCCCTCCGGCGGCGCCTCGACCAGTCGGTGGTGATCGAGGATCACGACGTCGAGTCCCAGTTCGCGCGCCCGTGCCACCGCGGCGTGGTCCCGGCTGCCGCAATCAACGGCCAGCAGCACGGTGGCCCCATCCTCCGCCAGCTCTTCCACACCGACGACGCTGAGTCCGTATCCCTCCTGCCGCAACGGCAGCCTCACGGCCACTGGCTGCGCGCCGCCGCTCGCCACCCGCAACGCGTGCGTCAGCAGCGCAGTCGACGTCACCCCGTCAGTGTCGTAATCGCCGAACAACCCGATTTGCTCGCCGCGCCGCAAGGCATCGGCAATCCGGCTCACGGCATCGGTCATTCCAGGTAAGAGGCGGGGATCAGGCGCGGGCCGCCTGCTGGCGTCGAGAAACTCAGCGGCGTCCGCCGGGTCCATCAGGCGCCGGGACAAAATGGCATGCAGCAATGGGTCGTCGTGCAACCTGGGACCGCCGGCCGGCAGCGGGTCAGGCTCGACCCAGATCGGTCGCGATCCGGTATCAGTCTTGCTCGCGGCCTGCCCCGAAACGTCGTGTACGTACATCATGGCTGCCGACGAGTATAATGCGGGCGGGAGTGGTTGCGGCGTGCCCCGCGGACGAGGCCGCGCCACAGGGGTTCTTGGGGGAGAGTCATGGGGGCCGGGTTGCACGGCTGCTCCGCGTGGCGGCGCGGGCTGGCGCATCGTTCGCTACTTCTCGCGTCAATACTTCTCGTCCTGGCGGCCATGCTGACGCCACTCGCGGCCGCGGCCCAGGATTGGTCCGCCCCACGCACCGTCTTCGTCCCCACCACCGGGCATACCACCGACGGACTCTTCCTCGACCTCTGGCGGGCCGAACGCGCGTTGCTTGGCGACCCGATCACCGAGGAGTTCCGTGCCCGCACCGGCTTCACCGCCGCCGGCCATGCCGACGTCGTTCAGTACTACGAGCACATGGCATTGGTCTACCTGCCCGACGAGGCGCCTGGCGAACAGGTGCAAGCCCTCGACCTCGGGCGCCAGGCGCTGGACGATGCCGTGGCCGCCGGAACCTCACGCGCCCTGGACCGGGCCCTTGAGCGCGCCGTCTGCGCCCCGTCGAGCGCCTCGTGCGCCACCGTCGTGGCCACGGGCCACACCGTGCGCGGGTCCTTCCTGGCATTCTGGCAGTCCGGCGAAACCGCGCGCTGGTTCGGGCTCCCCCTCACCGAGACCTTCGCCGCCCCCGACCGCACGCGCATCCAATATTTCGAGAACGGGATCCTGCGCCTCGCGGCCGACGGCGCGGTCGAGCCGCTGCCGTTGGGCAGCATCGCCGCCCGCAAAGCGCAGGTCGACACCAAGCCGATCGAGCGCCCCCAGGACGTGCCAGCCTATGACGAGGGACTTTTCGTGGCGCCGCCGGAGGCGACCCCGGTTGAGGAGACCGGGAGCGGCACAGAGTGGTCCTCCGGGCCCGGCCCCCAGCAGGGTGCGTGGAAAGAGATCGTCGTCTCCATCTCAGCCCAGTCGATGTGGGCGTACGAGGAAGGTCAGTTGGTGATGTCCTCGTTGGTGAGCACCGGCACCGCCGAGGTGTGGGAGACGACGACCCCCATCGGCCATTGGAGCGTGGTCTCCAAGATCGACGTGCAGGACATGGAAGGCACCATCAGCGACGAGTACTACTTCGTCGCCGATGTCCCCTACGTCATGTACTTCGACAACCACGGCAACGCCATCCACGGCACCTATTGGCACAGCAACTTTGGCGCGCCCATGAGCCACGGCTGCGTCAACCTGCCCATGGACATTGCCGCCTTCATGTACGAATGGGCGCCCGTGGGCACGGCGGTGTCGGTGATCAACTGATCTAGACGATCTGAATTTGAAATGGTGAGCGAGGAAGCCCGGCCGGCGCGCCGGGCTTCGCGCATCCACTCCTGGCAAAGTCCCTCCCGAATCCACGTGCCATTGCCCTCGATCCATCCACACCAGCAACCTGGCTCGTAAAATGCATTGACGGTAGGTCATGAGTCGTTTAGCGTTCCGTGCGATTCGAGGGTCGATGCCGACCCCGCGTTTTCTCTCGTGACAGGAGGGAGCCCATGCACCACGTATCCCGCCACTGGGCGCGGTTGGCCGCCATTGTCGCGGTCCTTGCGCTCGTGGTCCCGGTGTTGACAACCGGAACCGCGGCGCAAGACGGAGGAAAAGTCTTCCGCGCGCACCAGATCACCTACCCCGATGTCGTAGACCCGCAGAAAAGCTCCTACACCAACGAGATCGCCATTCTCAACCTCGCGTATGAGGGATTGACCCTCCTGGACGAGAACCAGGAGACGGTCCCCGGGGCCGCCGAGTCCTGGGAGTACAACGAGGACGCCACCCAGATCACCTTCACCCTGCGCGAAGGTCTCATGTACAGCGACGGGACGCCGCTGACGGCGGAGAACTTCCGCTATGCCGTCGAGCGCACCTGCGACCCGGTCACGGCCGGCGAATACCAGTCGATCCTCTTCCAGATCGTGGGCTGCGCCGAGTTCGCGGGACTCGGTCTCGACGAGGAAGGCAACGCGGTTGAGTACACAGACGAGCAGTACGAGGAGGCGCGGGCGGCGCTGGGCGCGACGGCCGTCGACGACCTGACGCTGCAAATCGACCTGATCGAACCCGCACCCTATTACCACACCCTGGCCTACATGTGGGTCTTCTACCCCGTCAAGGCCGAGATCGTGGCAGAGGACCCCGACAACTGGTGGCAGAGCGCCGAGAACCACATCGGCAACGGCCCGTTCCGGGTGACCGAGGTCGCCGAGGACCAGCAGTGGTCATTCGCAGCCAACGAGAACTACTGGCAGGGCCGGCCCCTGCTCGACGGCATTCAGTACGTGTACGTCGAAGACTCGGCCGTGGCCCTTGAGGCATACCGCGCCGGTGACCTCGACACCGTCGACCTCGAGCCCCCACAGGTCCCCGAAGTTCTCGCTGATCCAGAGCTCTCCGAAGCGTTCGTCACCTGGCCGACCGCGTCAACGTACAACTTGGAAATGAACTTGGCCCAGGAGCCCTTCACGGACAAGAAAGTTCGCGAGGCATTCGCCTACGCATTCGACCGGGAAACCCTTTGCGAAGTGATTCGCAATGGCGACTGCACACCGGCGTACTCCTGGGTGCCATCCGGCGTGCCCGGTGCCATCGAAACCGATCAGTACAGCTTCGATCCCGAAGCAGCGGTCCAGGCGCTGGCCGAGTCGTCCTACGGCGGCCCGGAAGGTCTGCCGGAGATCAAGCTCTATTACAACAGCGATACCTCCGGCCGCGGCGAGCAGGTAGAATGGGTCGCCGGGCAGTATCGCGACATCCTCGGGGTGGAACTGACCATCGAGCCGACCGACGGCACGACGTTAATAGCGCTGCGCAAGGACCCAACGACCCACCCGCAGCTCCTCTTCGTCGGCGGCTGGATCCAGGACTACCCCGACCCGCAGAACTGGCTGAGCGTCTACTACACGTGCGACTCCACCTTCGCCGAGCGCGTGGCCTACTGCAACGAGGAGTTTGACGAGCTCGTGGCGCAGGGCGACACGACGATCGATCCGGACGAGCGTCTCGCCTACTACGAAGAGGCTGGGCAGATTCTGGTTGACGACGTTCCGGCCGTCTTCCTGTACAACCTCTCGCAACAGTTCATCGTCAACCCGGCGGTGACCGGCTACACCGCGACGCCAACCGACGTCGAGTGGCCCGGAAACTTCGCATCGCTGATGACGATCGACAAGACTGAGTAACGGGCTCGGTCGCGCATCGTGGGGCGCCCCTGCTTACAGGGGCGCCCCGTCCCGTCACCGTCTCGGCGGCGTAGCCGGTCATGCTGGTCCGATCCATGCTTGGCACATCACGGGATCCGGTGGCTAAGCTCGCGCTCACCACCGCGGTTCGCCAGACACCACGTCGTTTCCGACCCGATTCGGGTCCAAGGAGGTCTCCATGCCTTCCCCGCTGAGCGCATGGTCCAGGCGCATCGCCGTCGTACTCGCACTCGCCCTGTTCATCCCGGGTATGGCGGCGGTCACCGCCGCCCAGGACGCGGGCAAGGTGCTACGCATCCACCAGCCGGTCTATCCGGATGTCGTCGATCCTCAGAAAAGCTCGTTCGTTAATGAGATCGACATCCTGGCCCTCGCCTACGAAGGGCTGACCCGGCTCGACACGAACCAGGAGACGGTGCCGGCAGCGGCCGAGTCCTGGGAGTACAACGAGGACGCCACCCAGATCACCTTCACCCTGCGCGAAGGTCTCACGTACAGCGACGGGACGCCGCTGACCGCCGAGAACTTCCGCTACGCCGTCGAGCGCACCTGCGACCCAGTCACGGCCGGCGAATACCAGTCCATACTCTTCGAAATCGTCGGGTGCGCGGACTTCGCCGGGCTGGGGCTAGATGAGGCTGGCGAGCCGCGCGAGTTCACTGACGAGGAGCACGAGGCGGCCAGAGCGGCGCTCGGCGTCCGTGCCCTGGACGATCTGACGCTGCAGATCGACCTGACCAACCCGGCGCCCTACTACCACACCGTCGCCTACATGATGGTCTTCTTCCCAGTCAAGGCCGAAATCGTGGCGCAAGACCCCGATAACTGGTGGCAGACCGCCGAAAACCACATCGGCAACGGGCCATTCACCATCACCGGGATCGACCAGGACCAGCGCTGGACCTTCGCGGCCAACGAGAACTACTGGCAGGGCCGTCCTCTCCTCGACGGTATCGAGTACCGCTATATCGATGATGCCGCGGTGGCCCTGGAAGCCTATCGCGCCGGTGACATCGACATCGTCCAACTCGAGCCGCCGCAGATCCCGGAAGTTCAGGGAGACCCCGAGCTTTCCGAGGCCTTTGTCTCCTACCCCAACGCTTCCACCTACAACCTCACCATGAACCTCGCCCTCGAACCATTCAACGACCCCAAGGTACGAGAAGCCTTTGCCTACGCCTTCGACCGCGAGACGTACTGTGAGGTGGTGCGCAACGGCGACTGCACGCCGACCCTATCGTGGATTCCGCCCGGAACCCCCGGCTACATCGAAACGGACGAATTCGCGTTCGATCCAGAGGCCGCGGTCCAGGCGCTGGCCGAATCGTCGTACGGTGGCCCGGAGAATCTGCCGGAAATCCATGCTTACTACAATGCCGACCGCTCCGGCGGAACGGAGCGCGCGGAATGGGTCGCCGGCCAGTACCGGGACATCCTCGGCATCGAGCTCACCCTCGAACCAAGCGACGGCACCACGCTCACGGCGCTGACCAAGGACAACGCCTCCCATCCTCAGCTCGTCATGATCGGCGGCTGGATCCAGGACTATCCCGACCCGCAGAACTGGCTCAGCGTCTTCTGGAGGTGCGATTCGACCTTCGCGCAAAAGGTCGCCTACTGCAACGAGGAGTTCGACCGCCTGACACAATTGGGCGATACGACCGTCGATCCCGAGGAACGGCTTGCCTACTACGAGGAGGCTGGTCAAATCCTGATCGACGATCAGCCCGGACCCTTCCTCCTCAATCTGGTCGGTGTCTTCGTCGTCAACCCGGCCGTCACGGGCTACACACCAACACCGGCCGAATCGCAATGGCCCGGTCAGTTCTCGTCGCTCATGACGCTCGACAAGGCCGGTTAGCAGCATCGGGAAGGCCGGCTCCCGCACGGAGACCGGCCCTCCCCAATCCCCGCGCTGGCGCCCAGGTTGATCTGGAGCCGAGGCGGAACTTATGTTAGTCTGGCGACCTGATATGATACTCACTACCGAGGAATCGTGATGCTCGAATACGCGCTGCGCCGCATCCTGTGGGTCATTCCGGTCATCGTCGCCGTGGCGGCGGTGACGTTCTTCCTCATGTACCGCGCCCCCGGCGGTCCCTGGGACCGCGAGAAGACCCTCCCCGTGGCCACCGTCCGGTCCCTCGACGCCAAGTTTGGGCTGGATCGGCCCCTGTGGGTCAATCCGGAATCCGTCAACCAGAAACGTGCCGAAGGGGTCAGAAACCCGATCGCACTCGCCACCGCGTATATCGACAGCCAATTCCTGAACTACATGACGGGCGTCTTTCGCTTCGACCTCGGTCCGTCCTACGCGTCAAAGGGTGCGGAGTCGGTTCAGGAGCTGATCATCCGCAAATTCCCCGTTTCGCTGAAACTCGGCATTGTCGCCATCATCTTCTCGATCATCGTCGGCATCCCGCTCGGAGTCATCGCCGCCCTGCGCCAGAACACCTGGCTCGACTACCTCTGCCTCGGCACCTCGACGCTCGGCATCTCGGTCCCGACATTCGTCAGTGGTCTGTTGTTGTTACTCTTCCTGAGCCGCACCTTCTCGTTCTCGCCCATTCGCAGCCCCGAAGAGTGGGCCGGGTTCGGCCCCGCGTATTTCCTGCCGGGCATCGTGCTCGGTCTCGGCACCATGGCCTACATCGCCCGCCTCACCCGCGTCAGCATGCTCGAGATCAAGCGGCAGGACTACATCCGCACCGCCCGCGCCAAGGGGCTGGCTGGCCGGGAGGTCGTCGGGGCTCACATGCTGCGCAATGCGCTGATCCCCATCGTCACCATCCTGGGCCCGGCCGCGGCGGATCTGGTGACCGGCTCGATCATCATCGAATCGATCTTCGGCGCACCAGGGCTGGGCCGCGAGTTCGTCGAATCGATCTCCAAACGCGACTATTCGGTCATCATGGGCACCGCCATCTTCTACGCCATCCTCGTCGCGCTGGCGAACGTGCTCGTCGATCTCTCCTACGGCCTCGTCGATCCTCGCATCCGAGTCCAACGCTAGGACGGGCAAAGGAGGACCCGATGTCGCAGGCCACCATGACGCTCGCGAGCGAGGCCCCTCCCGCCGCATTGCCGGGGACCCTCACCAGCGCCCGCGCCTCGCGCAGTCTCTGGTCGAATGCCTGGCGGCAGTTCCGGCGCAACAAGCTGGCCATGGTCGGGATGGTCTACCTCATCTTCCTGGCCTTCGTCGCCGTGCTGGCTCCGGTCATCTCCCCGCACAATCCGGTGCAAAGCGACCTGCGCACCGCGGGCAAATACCGCCAGGCGGCCTGGATTCAAACCGACGACCCCAGGACGACCGGCGACTGGAGCTATCCCCTCGGCACGGACGGCAATGGACGCGACGTCTTCAGCCGTCTCGTCTACGGCACCCGCATTTCGCTGGTCGTCGGCTTCATTCCGATGGCGGTCATCATGGCTGGTCGGGATTCCTGTTGGGCTGGCGGCCGGATTTGTCGGCGGCAGACTCGATAATTTCTTGATGCGCATTACCGATATCGTCTATGCCTTCCCAGCGCTGCTGTTCTTCATCATCATGCAGATATCGCTCGGCGATACCTACATCGGCGGACTGTTGAACGGACTTGTCCTGCTCTTCGTCACCCTCTCGATCATCAACTGGACGGGAGTCGCGCGCCTGGTTCGCGGCGACACCCTCGCCCTGAAGGAAAAGGAGTACGTCGAAGCGGCACGGGCCAGCGGCGCGTCGTCCTGGCTGCAGGTCTCCCGGCACATCCTGCCCAACGCCCTCGGCTCGATCATCGTCGCCGGCGCGTTCATCGTCCCTGGCGCCATCATCGCCGAAGCGGTGTTGACCTACCTCGGCATCGGCCTGCGCCCCGACGTCAGCCTCGATGCGCCCTTCCCCACCTCCTGGGGGCAAATGATCCAGGCCGGCCAGACCGCTTACCGCAACCAGTCGTGGCTGCTCATCGCCCCCAGTCTGGCCGTCGCCCTCATCACCCTCTCCTTCACCTTCGTCGGCGACGGCCTGCGCGACGCGCTGGATCCGCGAGACCAGATCTAGGGGGGCGATCATGGCCTTCTGGCGCGCCGCCAGTCCCCTCCCGCCTGTAGGGGCGCTGCTTGCTGCGCCCGGTCGGCCGCAGGCCGACAACCTAGGCCCCATGTCCCACTGCCGCCCTCCGGGCCACGGCGACCCAAGCTTCTCCCCAATCCGGCCGTGAATCGCATCGATCGACTCTTCGCCATCACCACCCACCTTCAGGCGCGGGGCCGCATCCGCGCTGTCGATCTCGCCCGCACGTTCGAAGTGAGCACGCGAACGATCTATCGCGACATCGCCGCCTTGAGCGAATCCGGCGTCCCGATCGTCTCTTTGCCTGGGCAGGGATACGCGTTGAGCGACGGCTATTTCCTCCCTCCGCTCGTCCTCTCCGTGCCAGAGGCGACCGCACTCGTGCTTGGCGGGCGCATGCTCTCGGGACAGGCCAGCCTTGAGCTCGCGACAGCCGCCAACCAGGCAGTTGCCAAGATCGTCGCCGTGGTCGACGCGGAAACGCGGCGCCGAGTCCGCGAGGTAGACACCACCGTTGAAATGTCTCTGGCGCCGAATACCATCGAGCGGTTCGATCTCGAAACCGCGCCGATCGCCCTCTTGCGGCAGGCCATCCTGGAGCGTCGCGTGGTTTCGCTCCGGTATTTCGGCCGCAATCGAGGCGCGGAAACCACTCGCCTGGTCGAACCCCTGCGCTTGTCGTACGCCGACGGCGCCTGGTATCTGACCGCCTATTGCCGCCTTCGCTCAAGCGAGCGCGAATTCCGCCTCGAACGCATCGAGGATATTCGCCTGGAGCCGACGCGATTTGAACCGCGCCAGGTGTCGGAAGGCCCTGAGACTCCAGGGATTGAGGTCGTTGCCCGTTTTCGCGGTGACGCCGCGCGTTGGGTGAAGGAACGGCAGCATTGGTCGTACGTAGGAGACATTCAGACAGAACAGGGGCCTGCTTCCCGGTATCGTCCCGATCGATTGGACGAGATTGCGTCATGGCTCTTCGGGTGGGGCGCATCGGCCGAAGTGCTCACGCCGGAAAAACTGAGGGGGTGGCTGCGGGATGAAGCCCGCGGCGTATTGCGGACACTGACATAGGGTTGTCACGCCTCCCTGCTTCACTGTTTGGCGGGGCCGAACGTTTCGGTCGCCAACGTGAAGCATGGAGCATCGACGAATGACTGATGGGCAATACGAGATCGTCCTCTACCGCCTGAAGCCGGACACGAACCGGGATCGATTTCTGGCCATTTCGGCCCAGGCAACCGCGTGGCTCCAGCAGCAGCCCGGATACCTTGGCCGAGAGCTCCTGGAGGACGACGGCCAATGGATCGATGTCGTACGTTGGGCGTCGCGAGACGATGCACTTTCCGCGGCCAGCGCATTCGCAAACGTTCCCGAAGCCGCGGTGTTCATGGCGGTTGTCGAGCCGGACAGCGTCCGCATGCTTCACCCAAGCCCCATCGTTGACTATGGCTCTTCCACGTAAAGTCTGGAGTCTCAGGGGCAAGAGCTGCGATAGACGTGGTCATGGCCATCCGGAACTCCGCCACGCCCCATGCAATCGGGCGACACACTCATGCGCCCCCTACTCCGGATTGCGGATGATGCGCGTGCGATGGCGGCGCCGCCCGCCGTCCCCCCTCTCCCTGCGCACAGGCTGACAGGGGGGGTATTCCTGCATGACGCCCAATTTTGGCGTCACGAGCCCCTCTCCCATCGCAATGGGGCTAGGGGAAGAGAGGGGTTGGGGTGAGGGCAGAGGCCGCGACGTCACGATACCTCCCCCTCTCCCTGCGCACAGGGCCGGGGGCCCTCTGGGCGGCGGCTGGGGGTGAGGGTCGTTCGCCGAGCCGAGGTCACCTTCCGGAAGCTGCAACAAACTGTGTCATCCTGAGCCCAGAGGGCGAAGAATCTCATTCCCCCGCACTCGTGCTCCCTGGGGCCGAGACGCTACACATTGTTCAACATGACACGACTTCCGCCCGCTGCTCTGGATCGCTCGTGACCGAAGTTCCCGCTATCATCGACGGAGCGTCACCATCGACGCTCCGTATTCACGGAGTCTTTCCATGTCAATCGCAACCCAGCCGGCGAATGGCTTCAAACGCTGCGAATGGGCCGGCACCGATCCCCTCATGGTCGCCTACCACGACGAGGAATGGGGCGTCCCCTGCCACGATGACCGGGCGTTGTTCGAGCGTCTCATCCTGGAAGGATTTCAGGCCGGTCTCTCCTGGTCGACGATCCTGCGCAAGCGGGAAGCATTTATCCGCGCCTTCGACGGATTCGAACCTGAAATCGTCGCCGCCTACGGTCCCGCCGACGAAGCCCGGCTCCTCGGTAACGCGGGCATCGTGCGCAACCGGCTGAAAGTGGCGGCGGCAATCTCGAACGCCCAGGCCTTCCTCCAGACCCAGCAGGAATTCGGATCGTTCGACTCCTATATCTGGGGGTTCGCGCCGAAGCCGCACGCGAATCGGCTGCTGTCCCTGGCGGAAGTTCCGGCAACCACCCCGGAATCGGACGCGATGAGCAAAGACCTCAAGCGCCGCGGGTTCCGCTTCGTCGGCAGCACCATCTGCTACGCGTTCATGCAGAGCGCCGGGCTGGTCGACGACCACGTCGCCGGGTGCTTCCGCGCGTCGTGGCCATGATTGACGCGACCCAAAGGGAGCGGGACGGGCATCCCCTGTCGGCATGTCGATTGCCCGACATCGCTCTCCTGGGCATCGCCGTCAATCTGGGATGGCTCGTGGCGGCGCCGATTGTGCGCCCCGACCTCGATCTCCTCGAAAAGGCGCTGAGTTACTACGCCACCGGACCATTCGGGATGATGCAAGCCATCGCGTTCGCGGCGATGGGGGTCGCCTCGATCGCGCTGGCCATCGGCGTGCACCGCTCGCCCCCGGCTTCCCGATGGAGCTCCCTCGTCGTTGCCAGTCTCGTCATTGCCGGCATCGGCGGGCTGGGGCTCGTCGTCTATCCGATGGGGGTGCCGAGCCCGCACACGTTCATGGGGGACGCCCATCAGACCGCCGGCACGGTCGGCGGGGTGGCGCAACTCGTTGCCGCGCTCGCCTTTGTCCTGGCCGCGCGGGCCGATCGCCGCTGGCAGTCATTGTTCTGGCCGGCGACCGTGGCCTTCCTGGCGTCATTGACCGGTGCCATGCTCACGCAATCCGAGATCTGGTGGACCGCATTGCCCATCCCGATGGGCGCGTCGTCGCGCCTCGTGGTCATTCCGCTGATCTTGCTCTGGGGCATGGTGGCACTGCGCCTGCGCCATCGCTGCCTGCGACCGATCAGCCGACCCGCCGCCGCGAGGTGACCACCCCCGTGTTCATCCCTACCAGATTGAGCCCGCCAAAAAAGCGCGCGTGCTCGATCTTGACGCAGCGGTCCATGACCACTTCGAGCCCCGCCTCGCGCGCGATCGTTGCCGCCTCCTCGTTGATCACCCCAAGCTGCATCCACAGGACATTCGCCCCGATGGCGATGGCGCTGCGCGCGATCCCCGGCACCTCTTCCGTGCGGCGGAACACGTCCACGAGCTGAACCGGACGCGGGATCTCCTCCAGCGAGGCGTAGACCGTCTGCCCCAGTATCGTTCCCCCGGCGTAGCGCGGGTTGACCGGGATGATGTCGTACCCCTCCGATTGCATGTAAATGGCCGCGAAGTGGCTGGGCCGCATCGGGTCAGCAGACAACCCGACCATGGCGATGGTCCGGTTCTCGTTGAGAATCCGCAGCCGCTCCCACGCCCCGCTCGAGGCGCGGATGGTGGCCAGCGGCCGAGTCTCGATGCTCATGATCCCGCTCCGCCCGTGCTGGTCCCAACCGCCGCGGTCGCCCGCCGCAGCGCTCGGTCCAGGTCCCAGCAGATGTCGTCGACGTCTTCCAACCCGACGGAGATGCGGACCAGATCGGGACTCACCCCCGATTCGGCTCGCTGCTCGTCGCTCAGTTGCTGGTGCGTGGTGCTGCCGGGGTGGATGATCAGCGTCTTGGCATCCCCGATATTGGCCAGGTGCGAGATCAACCGCAGCTCCTCGATGAACCGCGCCCCCGTCTCCAGCCCACCCTTGACCCCGAAGGTGAAGACCGCACCCGCGCCGAGTGGCAGATAGCGGCCGGCCAGACCGCGATACGGACTATCCGGAAGCGTCGGATAGTTGACCCACCCCACGGCGGGGTGCTCCGCCAGGAACGCCGCCACTGCTTCCGTGTTGCGCGTGTGCCGCTCCATCCGCACCGGGAGCGTCTCCAGCCCTTGCAGAAAGAGGAACGCGTTGAACGGACTCAGCGCGGGACCGATATCGCGCAGATTCTCGACGCGGGCCTTCATCAGATACCCGTACTCGCCGAAAGTTTCGTAGAAGCGGATACCGTGGTAGCCGGGAGACGGCTCCGTCATGCCCGGGAAGTTGCCGTTATCCCAGGGAAATCGTCCCGACTCGACGATGATCCCGCCGATGGCCGTCCCGTGCCCGCCGATGAACTTGGTCGCCGAATGCACCACGATATCCGCCCCGTGCTCCAGCGGCCGGCACAGGTACGGCGTGGCAAAGGTGTTGTCGACCATCAGCGGCACGCCGGCTTCGTGCGCGATCCCGGCGACGGCGGCGATGTCCAGCACCCCCATACCGGGGTTGCCGATCGTCTCCCCGTACAGCACCTTGGTCTGGGGCGTAATCGCCCGCCGGAAGTTCTCCGGGTCCGCAGAATCGACGAAAACGACATCCACCCCCCACCGCCGCAGGGTAATGTCGAACTGGGTGTACGTCCCGCCATACAGGGCGCTGGAGGTCACGATCTGGTCCCCGGGTCCAAGCAGCGTCGCCAGGGCAATGAACTGCGCCGCCTGCCCCGATGCTGTCGCCAGCCCCCCGACCCCCTGCTCCAGCGCCGCCACCCGCTCCTCGAACGCCGCGGTGGTCGGGTTCATGATCCGGGTGTAGATGTTGCCAAACCGCTGCAGCGCGAACAGCTCGGCCGCGTGATCGGTGTCCTCGAAGACGTAAGAGGTCGTCTGGTAGATCGGCATCGCCCGCGCGCCGGTGACGGGGTCGGGCCGCTGCCCGGCATGCACGGCCAGGGTGTCGAAGCCGAAGATGCGCTCGTCGTCGTCCGGCGGAGCGCCATCCGCGACGACCTTACCGTTGGATGTCGTCTTAGCCATGCTGCCCGTTCCCACCTTCCGCCCGCGGCGCGATGTCGGTCGTCAGGGCCGTGCCCTCGCGCAGCGTCGCCCCCACCACGCAATAGCGCTCCGCTCGCGCCGCCAGCCGTTGCAGCCGGTCCGGCGCGGCGTCGGACTCGAATCGAACCGAGCTGCGAATCTGTTGAAACCCGACTGGCGTCTCCGTATCGATCCCCATCGTCCCCCGGAAATCGAGATCGCCCTCGATGGTCACCTCCACGTCGCGCAGCTCAATGTTCATCGCCGCCGCAACCATGCGCAACGTGATCTCCTGGCACGCTGCCAGCGAAGCCAGCAGCAGATCGCCGGAGCAGGCCAGATCGCCGTCGCCTCCGGCCATGGGGTGCGCCCCGGCATGCCACGAGACGACAGGATTCCCGTCCCTGTCGCAGGCGGCCACGGTGCAGCGCGTCGGGTCGTCACTCGTCGTGGCGCTGCGCACCGTCATCACCAGCTTGGCGCTTTCGGGGTCCGCTTCGTATTGCGCCTTCAGCGGCGCCTGCCGCTCGCGCAGCGTACTCATGGTCGTTTCAACTCCATCACGCGCCTGCTCCCGTCGATCAGAGTATCCGGGCAACCAGTGAACCGCCGCAATGTCCCTTCGCCAGCCTGATGGAGAGTGATACCTGCCGCCAATTCCACGGCCCTCCCGGCGCGCATGAGAATCATCATGAAGAGGAAACAGGGGATTCCCACGCTTGCGAATTCGGGTATCTTATGCGGAGTTGCCGTCAATGAATGCTGATGCATCGAACTCGCCGTCTCGCTCGTTGCCTGGTGGGATAGCCACGGCAGCGCCCGGAGGCTGGTCACGGCGCTCAGGAGTCGATGTCGACCGAGGAGTGCGTTGCCATGACCGCGGTCAGGTTCCGCCCAAAGCTGATCTCCATTGCCTTCGTGGTGTTACTTATGTGCGGCACCCTGCCGGCGACGACGGTCACGCTCGGGCAGCGCGGCGCCGAACCGGGCTGCGACGACGGATGGGCGTCCCTCGCCAGCGAGGAGTTTCCCGGCAAGTTCAGGGTCTGGGCGACGTGCACCGGCGAATACGAAGACGACCTCGAAGAAGCACTCGAAATCATCGAGAGTTTCTGGGGTCCGATGACCGAGTTCATGGGCATCGAACCGATCCCGGACGACGGTTCCGAGAGAGCCGGCGGCGACTCCGCGCTCGACTTCTATGTCGTCAATCCTGGCGAGGACATCCCCTCACGCGGGCTTTCGGCCCCCGATGGGACCACCGCCGCCTATGCCGCGCCGCAACCCTCGGATGAAGCGGAGAGCAGTGTTTCCAGCAGCAGCGCCGTCGTCCTGCGGCGCGCGTACATGGGTGACCCCTTCCTGTATTTCGTCCTGGTCCACGAGTTTTTCCACGTGCTGCAACAGGCCCGCAACTGGGAGCTTGCCTTCAACTGGGCGACCCGACCCGACGATGACCCGGATTGGGACACGTTGGTCAACGCCGAGCATTGGTGGACCGAAGCGGGCGCGGAATGGGCCGCCTTCCACTTCACGAGAGACATTGCGGAGCAGGACGCAACACGCCGCTCCGAATATCGCAATCAGTTCCAGTTTTTTCTGGACAGTTCCCCCGACATCTCCCTTCACGCACCCCAGCAGCAAGACGAGCCCGGGTGGCACTTCATGTACTCGACGTATATCTGGTTCTACTTCATGGAACAGGAGATCGGACCCGAGGCGATCGCCGAGATCTGGGAAGAGTTCGCCGGTCTCGGCCCGAACGACATTGATGAAGCCATGACCATCATCGACGCCAAGCTCCCCTTCGAGGTGCATTTTCGCGACTTCGCGGTCCGCAACCTCAACCTCGAGCTGGAGCCCGGCGACCCGATCGACCCCAGCTACGACGACCTGGACCCCGAGTTTCCGACACTCGCGCTCTCACCTCCGCTGATCGTGGGCGAAGACGACGAAGACGCCGAGCTGCCAATCCTCGCCGCGGACGACGAACCGCGCTCCTTCGCCGATCGCATCCGCTCGCTGACCGCCCACTACTACCGCATCGAACCCGACCCCCGCGGCGGGCAGCTCCTCCTCGACTTCTCAGGGCTGACGCCCGCCTCC
This sequence comes from uncultured Chloroflexia bacterium, assembly GCA_963762985.1. GTDB lineage: Bacteria > Chloroflexota > Chloroflexia > Thermomicrobiales > UBA6265 > JACCXM01. The sequence continues at coordinate 251,080 of CAVXMK010000005.1, read as the reverse complement.
GCCCTCGATATCGACGTCCTTCTCAAGATCGAGGATGGCGAATGGGAACGGCGCCGGCTGGCGGCAGGTGGAGCCGCAACGCTCTGCCTTTCCGAACCGGCAGAGGAAGTCGAAGAGCTGTACCTCATCCTGAGCAACCACGACCGGGATCTGTACTCCATCGTCGAAGGCGAGTTCACCGCCAAAGTCATCGGCGAGCATTGCGATGGGTAAACCCGCGCGCCCACCCCGTGTCATTCCGAGCGGAGCGAGGAATCTCGAGGTTTCTTCGCACAGGCGTCCGGTTGAGCCGCGTTTCCTCCTTCGTCGGAATGACACGATGTTCGCATCGCCCATCAGGCTCCGAAGCTGCCCGTCCCGCTCGCCAGGAGGTCGCCATGAATAGCCTCCCGGGCGACGAGGTCCGCCCTGACCAGCCATCGGATCGCGGCAAGGTCGAATACTGCGTCTGCTGCCACCGGCCCATCCAGGGCCGGGTCCATACCATCGGCGGCCGGCCGTACTGCGCGGAGCACTACTCCCGCGCCACGCTCGGCAGCCGCGGCACCTGGCCCGCCATGGCCGCCATGCTGATCGGTCTCTTCGCCCTTGGCCTGGTGATGTATGTCGTCGGACCGCGCATCTCGGACTCCCTGGACGACGGTTGGCTACTGGTCGTCGGCATCGTCCTCGCCGTCCTGCCGACCCTGCTCTGGCTCGGAGTATTCCGCCAGCTCGATCGGCTGGAGCAGGAGCCGCATCACTACCTCCTCAGTGTCGTAGTGCTGGCCGCACTCCTGACCGCGGCCATCGGAGAACCGTTGCGGCGGAAGGTGTTCGGGCTCGATACATGGATCGACGACACGTGGTACTGGGGGATTGCCATCAACGCCATGATCCAGGGCGTCATCCAGGCGACGATCGTCTACGTCACCGTGCGCTACACGGTCTTTCTCTCCGACGAGTTCGACGAGCGCGCCGACGGCATCATCTACGGCACCGCGGCCGGACTGGGCATCGCCATGACGCTCAATCTGCAGTACGTCCTGGATCACCAGGGGCTGCGACTTGATGTCGGCACGGCCCGCATCATCGTGGCCGCGCTCGTGCTCGCCTCCCTGGGCGGTCTCGTCGGCTATGGATTGGGCCAGGTCAAGTTCGAGCGGCACGCGCCCTGGTTCGCCGCCGCGTTCGTCGTCGCCGCGGCCTTCCTCAACGGCGTCTTCAACTGGCTGGTGGTCGAGTTCACCCGGCGACAGTTCGTCTTCGAGGCCTGGTCGGCCGTGCTGGTGGCGGCGCTCTTTGCGCTCGTGGTGCTGGGTATCGTCTATTTCCTGCTTCAGCATACCGTGCGCCAGACACGCGCTATCGCCAGCAGATCGGCGACCGCGCTGGGGGAGGGCTGACATGAGCGTGGGAGCGGAAACGCCTGGCGCGGGCCCGGAAAGCCAGGCGCTCGACATCAAGGGTTTCAACCCGAGGCTTTCCAGCAGCGACCTCGTCGTCTTCGCCGTCGCGCTGGTGCTGATCGTCGCCGGCGCCGCCCTGAAGGAGATGCTTGACAGCCGCACCCTCGCCGCCGAGATCGACGGCATCACCGTAGGCTACCCGCGCGGCTGGTTCCTCTACCCGGTTGATGAGCCCGCCCAGCTTCAAGCCGTCTCGAACCAGGACGGAGAAACCACCCTCTGGCTCTACGCCGAACCCGCCGGCGGCACTGGGCTGTTCGAGGCTGTCGTGTCAGGCGTGGGCAACCCGGCCGCGGGCGAAACGGCCTACACCCTACTCGCCAACGAGCGCGTCGACCGCGACGGAACCCCGGCCCTCAGAACCGAATACGCGTACGTCGCAACCACAATTGGCGGCGCGTCCCCGCCAGAGGTGATCCGCGGCGAGCAGATCGCCTGGATCAGCGATGACCAGGTTCACGTGCTCGCCCTGGAATCGCCGAACGACGCGTGGGACGCATCGCGAGACATCTTCGATCGGATCGTTTCCCAGCTCCAGATCTGACGCGGCGCGTGAGCCGTGCTTGGACCAGGGAGCTGCTGGCCGAACTCCGAGCGCTCGGGTGGAGATCTGGGATGATGAGGTTGCGACGCACCGGCTGGTCCGCCATCGTGCTGCTTGGCCTGCTCCTGGCTTCCGTCACCCAGGTTCGGGGCCAGGACGGCGCGGACGTCGAGACCATGATGCGCTCGGTGGTGCAGATCATCACCTTCTTCTGCGACACCCCGCCGCCAGACGACGGAGACGACACGGAAACTCCCATCGATCGCGACTCGGACATCGCCTGCGACGACGAGCGCATCGTCGGCTCGGGCACCATCATCGGCGAGCACGGAACGATCCTCACCAACAACCACGTCGTCCGCCCCTGGGAGCACGGTCTTGTCCCGGCCGACTACGAAGGACGCGCCGGCTGGTATCTCGTGCTGGAAACGGTCGACCCGCGCCAGGCCGCGCTTCCCGTGTTCTTCGCCCGCGTCACCGCGTCCAACGTCGATGTCGACCTGGCGACTATCGTCCCGTCATACACCCGCAACGGCGAATCGATTGACCGCGACGACCTCGACATGGCCGCGATGCCGACGACCGAACCCCAGTCGGTTCAGATGGGTGACCGGCTTCATCTCCTGGGCTACGCCGAAGCCGGAGGAGACCAGATTTCGTATTCCGCTGGCACGGTCACGGGGTTTGCCGCCGACCCGCAGGTTCCCGACCTCGGCGGCGAAGCCTGGATCCGAACCGACGCCTCGCTTCAGCCCGCGGCCAGCGGCGGCACAGCGGCGGACGTGGCCGGGCACCTGATCGGCGTCCCGACCTGGGAGCCCGCCAGTACCGCAGGCGACGGCACGCAGACCGCGCTTCCCGCCCTCCTGCGGCCGATTCCCGAAGCGCTCGCGCTGCTGGGACAGGATCAGCCGATTGCCGGTCCCGGGGATGGCGGCGTGACCGTCACTGGCAAACTGGTATCGGCCGACGACGGTGAACCGATCGAACGCGGCCGCTTCCTCATCCTCAATCCCGGCGTCAGCGTCACCGACTACGCCGAACAACAGAGTACCCAGTTCAACACGGCAGGCTCCGAATTTGTCTATGCCGACGGGAGATCGGACGATGACGGGCGGTTCGTGGCTGAGCCGCCGGTCCAGCGCAACCAGGCGTACGGGGTGATCATCCTGGCGTCCGGCTACCTCGGCAAAGTGGCCGAGAACCGCGTGTTCGCCGATGACTCTTCCCCGGATACGGTCGACCTCGGCGAAATCCGCATGCAGTCCGCGCGGTAAACGGGGAGGAGATCACCGCCCCCCGGTTCCATCGCGGTGGCTCAGGTTAGAGCGGCATGCAAACGTCGTGTCATTCTGAAAGCGAAGCCGAAGAATCTCGTGCTCCACAAACGGACGGACCTATGAGCCCAGATGCTTCGCTCCGCTCACTTGCAGCACGACACGAGGCGCGCATGTTGATCCAAGTGGGCGGTCAAAGCATCCTGGGCGCTGCATGCCCCGGAGCTGGCCGTAGGGGCGCTGCTTGCTGCGCCCGTGGCCCGCAGGGCCACAACCGTGAAATCAGACGCGGGCGGTCGGCTTGCGGCCGACGGGCGCGGCAAGCAGCGCCCCTCCCACGACAACGCCCACCCCTCCAGCAAGCATTGTCGACCTTTTTAGTCCTCACCCGGCAACTCAATCCCGTCCAGCAACGCATTCCGGGCCTCATCCTCCGCTTCGAAATCCTCGGACAGCGCGGTCAGAAACATGAGCAGGAGCGCCTCACCGCCAGGCATCACGCGGCAATTCACGTACGCGGTCACCTGGGAATCGGCTCCGTCGTTCTCCCTCGCGTAGTCGAACGCGGCGAAGGCGTCCACGACATCGCCGCCAGCGATCGGCGTACCGCTCGGCGCCTGGTGCGGCGAGAAACCGGTAACCCCGGCAGTGGACTCCATTTCCGCGGCGAGTCCGTCAATGCAACTCAGCGCGTCCAGCGTGCCAAACCGCGCCAGCAATTCCGCCGTCGTCAGACCATTGGAGAGCACGAGCACATCGACCGGATAGCCGGCGTCGTCCTCGAGGAGCTGCGCTTCCTCGACAGACCACACGGCAGAGTCGTAGGTGACCGTGTATCCATAATTTGGACTCTCGTACGTCTCCGGCGCATCCTGCGCTGCTTCGTCATCGGTCTTGGGAGTCGGAAGCGAAACCGGCGTGCCCTCGCCAATCGACGTCGGCACGGGCGTGGCCTTCTTGAAAGAGTCCTCCACAGTGGGAGTCGCCGTCGCGGTCGCAACGTCGTCCGCCTGCGCCGCATCCAGGATCAACCCGGCGGCCACGTAGAGCGTAACCTGCGTCGAATCGTCGTCGTTCGGGCGCAGCCGCGCGATACCCGCGATAACCGATCCGTGCTGCGCCCGCAGCCCCACGAAGCGCTCGTCGTCGTCCCCCTCTTGACCGATCTCGCCGCACGCGACGAATCCGGGTCCATCGGCGCCGCCATCGCCGACGCCAATGGCGTGGGCATCGTCGATCAGGTCAACCAGCTCGATGTCGACCGACGCGTTGTAACTCGTAAGGACGGCGGTCGCGGGCGCACCCGGCGCCTCGTCCCGCAATTCGACGTCATCGAGCTCGAAGATCGGCTCCGCCTCGTAGTCAGCGCAACTCCCCTCATAAATTGCGGCCTCCCACGGCTCCTCCTGGATAAGCAGGACTGGATCACCGTCCGCAAATGCGAAGCCGCTCCGTTCCGCCAGAACAACCGAATCCCTACCGCCGCTTGCGGTCAGCGAGTCGCGGACCTCGGGTACGAAACACACGGCGACGCCCGTGACAGCCAGGAGCGAAATCACCACTCGTTTCATCGGCTTCTCCGCGTCGTGGTGAACGAGTGAGCCACGCCGGGCACAACCTCAGGGAAGTCTCCCCATCATACCCCGGATCGTCGCCGCGCCTGCCGCCAGGAACTGCAAATGCGGCGATCCTGTTCGGGCCACCCCAATGCACGTGCCGAGAGCCAGGATCTGCTACATAATATGGAATCCGGATGAACAATGCTTCCAACACGGTCACGCCTCCAACCGTTTCCCCCTCTCCCTGCGCACAGTTCAAGGGAGGACAGTTTTGCTGAGCGGTGACGGACACCGGCGTGCCTTCGAGATACTGGTGGGGTTAGCCGACCCATCAGGTGTCTCGGAGGCGTCCGATGTCCGCCCCTGTCCGTATCTACCAGCAACTCGAGGCCCAGATCAAGCACTGTACCTTGCGCGGCGCGGCGCGGGAGCTGACCGCCATGGGCCTCAGTGCCGCGCAGCCGGAGAGCACCGCTATAGGCCGTGCGGCGAGCGCCGCTAGGTGCACGAACAACGTCGCTGTCGATTCTCGTTGCCCACGGACGACTATCTGGTGGCACGATCGTGTCGCATGACGAATTTTCGGCGATAGCACCGGGGAGGTCACCTTGCAGAGACGTGCACTGCTAGCCGCAATGGCCGCCACTGGCGTGACACGTGCAGCTCCGATCAAGGCGTCCGCCCAGACAGACACCGGTACGGCGACCGCAACCAGTCGAGGAGTTGACGTGACACAGACTAATCCCATCACTGGCTATGCGCCGATCAACGGCTTGCAGATCTACTACGAAATTCATGGCAGCGGCGGCACACCGCTTCTGCTGCTGCACGGCGGTATCGTCGGCAGCGTGACCTTCGCTCCCCTTTTGCCGGGATTGAGTGCAAACCGCCAAGTGATCACTGTCGATCTACAAGGCCACGGCCACACGCGCGACATCGACCGTCCGCTGCGCGATGAAACGATGGCTGATGACGTCGCCGGGGTGCTGGCGCACCTGGAGATCGAACAGGCGGACCTGCTGGGCTACTCGATGGGTGGCGGCGTGGCCCTCCAAACTGCCTTCCGCCATCCCGAAATCGTGCGTAAGCTGATCATCGTTTCGGCAACCATGCGGCACGACGGCTCCTACCCTGAAGTGTTGGCGCAGCTCGATCAGCTGGAGTCCAACGCCCCTCAACTCGGTGCCCAGGTGGCCCAATCCCCGTTGGCGACGGTCTATCCCGAGGCCGATTGGGAGACGCTCTTCGCCAAGGCGGGCGAGATGGCAAGCCGGGACTACGACTGGTCAGCGAATGTCGCCGCCATCACTGCACCATCGATGCTCATCTTCGCCGATGCCGACTCGATCCGCCCCGAGCACATGGTCGAGTTCTACAAACTCCTCGGCGGCGGCCAACGCGACGCCGGCCTGGACGGCTCCCTTCGCCCGACTTCTCGTCTAGCAATTCTGCCCGGCACGACCCACTACGACATCCTCACCTTCCCCGGATTCGCCGACATCGTCACCGCCTTCCTCGATGCGCCGCTACCGGATGCGGAGAGCCGATCCTGAGATGCTGTCCGTCTCTCCCGGTAGCTCAGCTCGGCGGCAGCACCCCCTCTCCCACTGCGGTTCAAGGGAGGACAGTTTTGCTGAGCGGTGACGGACACCGGCGTGCCTTCGAGATACTGGTGGGGTTAGCCAACCCATATCGACCGCCTGCGCGCTCGCGGCTGGAATTGGATCCTGCGCGTCAAGGCGCGCGGTACGATGGTCTGGCAGGGAGAGGATGGCATCGAGCAGCCGCTGCGTACCCTGGTCCGCGCCAGCCTGACGGGACCGGGCACGCGGCTGCGCGCCACGGGCCAGACCTTCAAGAAGGCGGGCTGGCGGCCGGTGCAGCTGGCGGGCGAATGGGGCCACGGCGACGACGAGCCCTTGGTGGTGTTGACCAGCCTGCCGCCGCGCTTGACGGTGCTCAGCCGCTATGCGCGTCGCTTCTGGATCGATGCCGCCTTCCGCCAGGACAAGCGTGCCGGCTGGGATTGGGCGCACGGTCAGGTACGCCGACCTGCCCATCAGGAGCGGCTGTTGCTGGGCCTGGCCTGGGCCTCGCTGCTGGTGCTCAGCCTGGGGGCCCAGCACGCCGCGGCGGTCCTGCGGCAGGCGCGTCGCCGCCGCGGCCAGCCCAGCCATCCGCGCGACAGCCTGTTCACGTTGGGCCGCGAGCGCCTGCGCGCCGGGTTGTACGGCACGAGGTGCCTCCGCCTGCTATGGCGCTTGCCGCGGCTGCTGGCCCCCAGTTGGCATGCCGAATACCAGGCCGCTCAGTCGTCGCAAACTGTCCTCCCTTGAACTGCGCTCAGGGAGACGGGGTTAGGGGGTGAGGGTTCGTTGCCGAGGCGGAAGTGATTACCCCTAGTCCGTATAAGTCGCCCCGCTAGCCGACCTCGACGCCTGCGAGAAGCTCCTCGCGCGCCTCTTCGTTGTCGTCGTCTTCGTAGTTGTCGTGCAGCGCGTCGTACCAGGTCATGAGGAAAACTTCCTCCTCGTCGATCATCTGGCAGCGCAACAGCGAGGTCCACTCGGTCTCATCCGCGTCCTCGGGCTCGTACAGGTAGTCGATGACCACCGACGAATCCTCACCGTCCCCTGCGATATCGTCCCGCTCCTCGACATCGTCGATGCCATCGATACCGGCGACGAAATCTTCCAGGCTCTCCACGCACTCTTCGGCGTCATTGAAGTCGGCCGTCAATCCGTAGAAGGTGACGACTGCCGCTTCTGAACCGAGTTGCAGGACTTCAAAGGGATTGCCGGCGTCGTCTTCTTCGTCGGATTCGTTCACCACTTCCCACACCGAATCGTCGAAGGTGACGGTGTAGTCGTAGTTCACGCTCTCGAACGTTTCGCCGTCGCCGCTGCTGCTGCCGCTCTCTTCTTCAGGTTCCTCTTCGGTCTCATGCTCGGCCAACGGCGCCATGGCCAGCGCGGCGGCGAGTCTCGCCGGCTCCACCGCCCGGCTAGCGGATTCGATCGGAGCCGTGGCGTGCTCGCGGCCCGCCACTATGCCCGCAACGGCGTCGTAGCGAGCCGCGATCCCCTCCGCTGGCGCCTCAGAACCGATATCCGGGCGCGCCGCCAGAGCGGCCGCGGCCAGTTGATACCGGGCCGCCGCATCCGCCGCACCGATATCCTGACGCGCGGTCGGCTGAAGCCCACGACTGACCAGCATATCGGCCACGGCCTGAAAACGGCCGTCCGTCCCGATGAGCGCCAGTGGAGCCGCCCCGGTCCCTTCATCGGTGGCCAGGGAGACGGCAACCACGTCGTACCGCGCGGCGACCTCCGTTTCGCCAAAGTCGGCGGCAGCCAAACCCTGGTCCGTGAGCGAGGCCGCCACCGACTGGTAGCGCGACGCCGTTTCCGCGGTCCCTGGCTGACTGATCTGGAGGCTAAGCACGGCGCCGCGAGCAACGCCAGCGCCTTCATCGGCGGCGTTGACCATTCGCGAAGACGTGATCGGCAAGATCGCCGTGCCGGCAGCAAACATCACCGCGAGAACGATCAACATGGCTGCTCGCATGTGCATCGCCTTCTCCACCCACTCCTGGCGGTCGGACCCTGCCTCGCGCCACCTCGATGGTTCGATACCGTACCGAATCAGGATCGGCACCCTCACCCGGCAATCGCGGCACATCCCTATTCACTTGTCGGCCCACTTGCGTGATTTTGTACCATATAGGAGGCGTCCGGGCTAGAGGGCAAAGCGCCCTTACGCCTTCAGCGCCCCTTCCTGGAGCCCCTTCATGATACCAGCGCTGCGCGATGGCAAAGACGATCAGCGCCGGCAATATGGCGATGACGTACAGCGCCGCGACCCGCGGCCAGACCGATCCGCCGATGCCGCCCGTGGCGCTGACGATGCACCACCGGCAGCGTCTGCGCTGTCTGGCGTCGTTCATCAGGGTCTTGCGCCAGCAGATACTCGCCCCAGGCCGCCACGAAGTTGACGATGATGACCACGACGATGCCGTTCTTGCACCAGCGGCAACATGATCGCCCGCCAGCATCCGCGCCGGTCCCGCGCCATCGATGCGCGCCGCATCGACAGATCTCGCGCGGCACCGTCTGGAACATGCCCCGCATGACGAAGACCGACATCGCCAGCGACAGCGCGACGTACGGCAAGATGAAGCCCGGCCGGGTTGATCAGCCCCAGGTGCTTCTGAGTCTCGTAGATGGCGATCACCGCCGTGACGCGCGTCGGGAAGAACATCGACGCCACCAGCAAGGCAAAGACGACGACATCGCCCGGCACCTGCAGGAAGACCAGGCGTAGCCGGCCAGGATGGCGCAGATCGCGTGGCGATGACCACGTGCCGCACCGTCACCATGATGCTGTTCATGTAGTTCTCGGGCAGCGTCGGAATCTTGCTGAGCGAGTAGCCGTAGATGGGTCCAATCAAACGTCTTCGGCCAGATGTCGTTCTGGTAAGCGTCCGGCAGCGACTTCACCGAGAGCAGCAGGACCCAGACCAGCGGCAACAGGATGACGAGGGCGAAGACAGCCGAGGATTACGTGGCGGGCGATGGCCCCCCACTTGATCTGGCGGACTCCTTGGTCGCCTGGGGTGAGGTGGTCGCCAGCACCGAGCGGCTCGGGATCGCTGCCTGTGTCGCCATCAGTCGAACTCGCCCCTCAGTCTCGCGACCGGAACGGCCAGAAGAGGACCGCCACCACGATCAGCATGAACGAAGGCGCCCACCCAGCCGATCGCGGCGGCGTAGCCGCGGTCCTGCATGCCCTGGAACGCGGTGTCCCACATGTACACCGTCCAGGTATAGGTCGGCCGGTCCGATGAAGCCACCCATGATCAGGTATTCGTCGATGACGGCCATCGCGGTGCCGAAGCGGAGGACCACCAGCACGAGCGTCACCGGCAGCAGTCGCCAGAAGGTGACGGTCCAGAACATCTGCCATTCGTTCGCGCCATCAACCGCGGGCGCGTCGAACAGATCGCGCGGGACCGTCGCCAAGCCCGGCCAGGAAGAACATCGTGTGGTAGCCCAGTCCCCACCACCACTCCATGAACGCCAGCGAGGGGAAGACAAGCGGGTTGCTCATCCACTGCGGCTGGTTCTGGATGGTGAAGATGCCGAGGACATCGGTGAGGATGTAGTTGATGGGACCGATGTATTCGTTGTACATCCACTTCCAGAGCACGAAGATCAATGGCGCCGGGATCATCGCGGGAATGAGCAGGATGACGCGATAGACGGGCGAGAGTTTGTTGCGTGACTCGGTCGATGCAGACACCGCCGCCATTGGGATGAAGATCATGCCGGGCACGAACAGAGCGGTGAAAATGGCGGCGCGCTATGATCCCCTTGCAGCAGCGGATCGGCGACAGGCTTCGAGGTAGTTCTGCAGGCCGATGAACGTTACCGGCCGTCGGCCTGATCGGCCGGTAATCGTCAGTGAAACCACGCCGACGCGCATAGATCGGCAGAACTGCCAGCCGAGGAAGAAGAGGATCGCCGGCAGCAAGAAGGGACAGGGGACATCGAGCGCGTCCACCGGTCCCGTGCGGGCGGACTTGACCGCCCCGGCGCCGTGTGCGGCTTCTCGTCGGCGCGGCTGTTGTGCCATTTCGCTCCCCTTCTTCTCGTGAGCGGTGCGCGCCGGCTTCGGTGCCCTCTCCCTCGCGACCCGCAGGGTTCGCAATGAACCCCGAAGGAGAACGAGGGAGGCGCAATGCGGTGAGCCCCGGCTGAACGCTACTGCGCGCTGCGCCGTCGCGTCGTACTCGGCCGCTGCACCGCGTCCATCGCCTTGGTCGCCGCGCCCGTGGCGTCGGGGTCTTCCCCGGGCAGGTACGCGTGCATTACGGCGGCGCCACGTCGAACTGCTGGATGGAGAGGATCGACGGCGTGATGGCCTGGCGTTTTCCAGGCTGTCCTTGATGGCGAGCGCCCAGTCGGTCAGCCACTCGGGCGGTTCGCCTCGTATTCCGCCCACTTGGCTCTGCATACACCGGAGTTGGCCGGCCGCCGGGGATTCGGGCAGATTGCCCGGCGATGGAGTTCTGCCAGATCGCGCTGGTCGCTGGGTGAGCCGTACATGTACTCGACCGCCTGCTCCTTGTTCTCGCCGATACTTGAGCAGCACCGCGCCCGGTGTCCCAGAAGACCGTGCCGCCCGCGCCGCCCTCGGGCGCCGGCAGCGCGCCAAAGCGAACTGGCATCGGGTCCGGCCAGTGCTGGCGAAGCGCAGCTGCGCGTTCTGGTACTTGATGTAGTACGCCGCCTGCTGCGCGGCAAAGCGCCTGCTCATCCGGTGTCTGATTACGCCGCCGTGGTCGCGCCGGGGTTGAGGACGTCCGGGTTGGCCAGCGGCATCATCCGCTTCATGATTTCCAGCGCCTGGACCGCCGGCTCGCTGTTCCACATGAAGAGGCCCGTCCCGGGTATAGACATCGGGCTGATCGAGTGCGTGATCGGGATCAGCGACCGCCAGTCGTGGTAGTCGAAGTACAGCCCGAACGGGGCGACGCCGCTGTCCATGCATCGTTGCGCGCATTCGCGAGGAACTCGTCCCAGGTCGCCGGCGCCACTTCGGGATCGAGACCGCCGCCTGGCGACCAGCTCCGCGTTCCACCCTTGAACGATGATGTCGAGCAGCCAGCGGCCAGACGTAGAACTGGCCTCCTAGGTGCCCTCGGCGCGCGGACCGGCGGGAAAGGTCCTCGAGCATCCCCTCCGGCAGATACGGATCCCACGGCTCGATGACGTCCGCGGTCCCACCAGTGCAATCATCTCCAGGAACGGCGTCACTCCGGTGTAGAAATCCCAGGTGCTCGTCTGCTCCGCGCGCCTCGGACACGAACACGTCAGTGCCGAAGTTCGCGGACGGCGCCGTTTCGACTTGACCCCCTACTCCTCGCCGAACCGAGTATTGAAATCGTCAGGCCGGGGCGGTGGCATCCTGCTCAATGAACGTCGTGCTCGGCTGGCTTTCCTGGATCCGCCAGCCGCGCCGCGCGAATCGGTCTCCTGGGCGAGGAAGCCCGCGATGGGAGCGCTGATGCCGAGCGCCGCCGCCCGAGCCAGCACGGTGCGCCGATCGAGCCGCCCGGCCAGGGCATCGGCGAACAACGCGCGTGCGGCGAGTTTCTTTGACACGGGTGCCTCCTGTTCCGTCGCTCGCGTGCGACACAACGCACGCCTACGTCGCGGGGCCGGGTGGTCGGGTGACACCAACTGCCGCCCCGGCCGCTCGCATTGATCCCGCTAGGTAGGGGGATTGTATGAACCGGGAAATCATGGTGTCAACGCACGCTGGCCAACATTGACCCGAAAACGGTGTGCTCGGGATATGATACGGACCTCCCGGGCGCAAACCGCCGGTGGAGTTGACGCTCCAGTTCGCGAAATATCAGACGGAAAGGCATGCCATGAACGGCCCCCTCGCTCGACCCGGTCGCTACCTGAGTCTGGCATCGGTTGTAGCGCTCGGCGCTCTCGCATTCCTGGCCCCGGCCATGGCCGCGCAGGATGACGATGCCCCCCACCCCGCGCACATCCATTCCGGCACCTGCGCCGAGCTGGGCGATGTCGTCCTACCGTTGACCGATGTCGCGCCGATCGAAGGTGAAAGTAGTGGCGCCGCTTCAGCCCTTCCCGTGAAAGTGAGCGAGACGACCGTCGACGCACCATTGCAGGACATCATCGACGGCGGGCATGCCATCAATGTCCATCTCAGCGCCGAGGACATTGGCACCTACATCGCCTGCGGCGATATCGGCGGCGTCGTCAATACCGGAGAAAATGACTCCGACCAGGAACTGATCATTGGACTCGGCGAACTCAACGACTCCGGCCACACGGGGGTCGCGTGGCTCGGCGCGGATGGCGATCAAACGCACGTCGCGGTGATGCTGGTCGAGCCATCCGAAATGGCGAGTGCGGGCGCCGAAGCCGCCCAGGAAGCCTCTCCCGATGCGGCGGACGCCGCGGCGGAATCCACCGCGGTCACCATCCAGGGGTTTGCCTTCAACCCGCCCACCATCGAAATCCCGGCCGGCGGCAGCGTCACCTGGACCAACGAAGACAACGCCCCCCACACCGCCACCGGTCTCGACCGCGACGCCCTGCAATCAGGCACCATCCCCTTCGGCGAGTCCTACACCCAGACCTTCGACACCGCCGGAACCTACGAGTACTTCTGCGAGTTTCATCCCAATATGGAAGGCTCGATAGTCGTGCAATAGGGCCTTCGGCTATCAGCTCGCGGCTTTCAGCGACTGGCTGCTGGCTGCGGGGGCGGGGCATCCCGCGCCAAATGCCCCTCTCCCATCGCAATGGGAGAGGGGTTGGGGTGAGGGTCGCCCGGAGGACACCACCATGCCAATCGCCGCATTCGCACTCCTCGCGATACTTCTCGCCGCCACGCCGCTTGCCCAAGCGACCCCCACCCCGCCTGACCAAGCAGCGATCCCCCCCGTCGTCTGGGAGATGGTCGCCTTCGCCGAAGCCGACGCCGATCCCGTCGAGGTGACTGAACCAGAGCGCTACACCGTCCAGTTTCTCCCCGAGGGCGAACTCGCCGTCGGCGCCGACTGCAACTCCGGCGGGGCGACGTACACCGCCGAGGAAAGCACCTTGCAAATCTCCCCTATTCGCACCACCCTCATGGGCTGTCCGCCCGATTCCCAGGCCGACCCCTTCCTGATCCTCCTCCAATCCGCGACGACCTTCGAATTCGACGACGAAGGCCTGCTGATCTTGACCGGCCCGGAGGGCGAGCTTTCCCTGCGCCCCTCCCTCACCGCCGTCGTCTGGGAGTGGCGCGAGTTCCGGGGCGGCGACGACTCCGTCGTGGCCCCGGAGCATCCTGAGAACTACACCCTGACGTTCCTCGTTGATGACAAACTGGCCATCCGCGCCGACTGCAATCGCGCCACAGGCGCCTACACTGTCGATGGACCGTCGCTCGAACTGACCGTTGGCGGCATGACGCGCGCCTTGTGCCCTCCAGATTCCCTGTCGGATCGCTTCGTGCGCGACCTGGGCGACGTCCGCTCGCACGTCTTCCGCGACGGCAACCTCTATCTGGCCCTCATGGCCGATGCCGGGATCATGGAGTTCGTCGCCCACGTCCCGGAACTGGACACGGCCACTCCGGTCGCCGGATAGGTCCGGCGCGCGACGTATGAACGACTCCACGCCAACCGCATTTTCCCCCGCCGTCGAGCCCACCGAGGCTGCCCAGTGGCTCGAAAACGGCGAGCCTCGCGGACGTTGTTTCGCATTCCGCGGCTCCGACATGCTCGTCGTGACTGCCAAAGGCACCCCCGACGTACCTACCTGGGATGCATTGCGCCAGTGGAGCGTAGCGCCGATCCGCTACCAGTTTCTGGGCGAGCTCGGCGGCGAACCGTGCTGGTCCGCTGAACTGGCCCCCGACGCGCACCTTCCCGTTGGCTCGGAACTCACGAATCTACGCGCCCTCTACGACACGCTCCCCGAGTCGCACTACGCCATCGCCGGCCGCGCCGCCCAGATCGTCGCCTGGGAGCGAGACCACCAGTTCTGCGGCCGCTGCGGCGCCCCGACCGGGCGCGTCGCCGGTGAACGGGGCCGCCGCTGTGCGGCGTGCGATCTCACCGCCTATCCCCGTCTCTCCCCGGCCATCATCGTCCTCATCGAGCGCGGCAACCAGATCCTGCTCGCCCGCGGACACGCCTTCGTCCCGCGCCGCTTCGGCATCGTCGCCGGTTTCGTCGAACCCGGCGAATCGCTCGAGGACGCTGTTCGCCGCGAGGTCGACGAAGAAGTCGGCATCGAAATCGCCGACATCGCCTACTTCGGCAGCCAGCCCTGGCCATTCCCCCACGGCATCATGATCGGCTTCCGCGCCAACCACCTCAACGGCGAAATCACCCTCGACGACGGCGAACTGGCCGAAGCCGCCTGGTATGGCATCGACCACCTCCCCGAAATCCCCACCAAACTCAGCATCGCCCGCCGCCTCATCGACGACTGGGCAACCCGCCAGGGCGTCGTCATCGACCGCCCGTAGAACATCACCCCCGAGTCCCCAGGACTTCAACACCTTCAACATCTTCCGACAACCACGCCAATTCTCAGGGCAGCAAAAAGCCCCTCTCCCATTGCGATGGGAGAGGGGTTGGGGTGAGGGCTGTTATTGGGGTGAGGGCCCTCAGTCCGCCGCCGCCGCGCTCTCACCCCTCTCCTGAATCGCCCGCCACACCTTCTCCGGCGTGAACGGCACGTCCAGATGCGTGATACCCCACGGCTCCAGCGCATCGATGACCGCGTTCGCCGTCGCCGGCGTGGAGCCAATCGTCGCCGCCTCGCCGATCCCCTTAGCCCCAAGCGGGTTGAGGTACGTCGTCGTCTCGGTGTGGTGTGTCTCGAACATCGGAAAATCGTATGCCCGCGGGATGGCATAGTCGTTCAGGGTGCCGGTGAGCAATTCGCCCGACCCGTCGTAGACCACTTCTTC
The DNA here is from genome assembly GCA_963762985.1 of uncultured Chloroflexia bacterium. Taxonomy (GTDB): domain Bacteria; phylum Chloroflexota; class Chloroflexia; order Thermomicrobiales; family UBA6265; genus JACCXM01. The sequence goes on along the minus strand of CAVXMK010000005.1, from coordinate 235,740 downwards.
CAGCAGCGCCTGACCGATACCCTGCGCCAATCCGCCGTGGACCTGCCCCCGCACCAGATTCGGGCTGATGATCTTGCCGCAATCATCGACGGAGACGTAGCGCACCAACGTGACGACCCCGGTGTCGGGAAAGACCTCCACCACCGCGATATGCGTGCCGAACGGATACGTTTCCGAATCGGGCCGGAAGTACTCGGTGGCCTCCAACCCCGCGCCGAACTCGGACGGCAGTGAATCCGAATACGCCGCGCCCGCGATGTCGTTGAGCGTCACGCCCCGATCCGGCACCCCGCGTACGCGGAACGACCCGTCGGCGATCTCGATGTCGTCGACGGATGCTTCCAGCAACTGCGCGGCGATGGCCTTGGCCCGCTCCTGAACTTTGTTCATCGCCAGCACCACCGCGCCGCCGCCGACCGCCAGCCCCCGGCTCCCCATGGTGCCGTTCCCCTGCGGCGTGTTCAGCGTGTCGCCGTGGTTGACTCCGACCACGTCCATCGACACCCCGAGGCCGTCCGCCACGATCTGGGAAAATGTCGTCTCCTGTCCTTGACCGTGCGGCGAAATGCCCGTGTAGACGGTGACGTCGCCATTCTGCTCGACGCGAACCGTCGCGCTCTCGTACGGACCAAACCCACAAATCTCAACGTACGAGGCCATGCCGATGCCGAGATAGCGCCCATTCTTCCGCGCCTCGGCCTGCTCGGCGCGCAGCCCCTGGTATCCCGACACGTCCAGCGCCTTTTCGAGCGCCTTCTGGTAATCGCCCGTGTCGTACCCCTGACCCGACGCCGTGGTGTACCCACTGTCGAATGGCGGAATGAAGTTGCGCGCTCGCACGTCGGCCGGATCGACCCCGGCGGCATCCGCCAGCAGATCGATGGCACGCTCCACGTAGTAGGCCGCTTCCGGCCGCCCCGCGCCGCGGTAGGCACCCACCGCCATCTTGTTCGTGTACACCCCGACCGAACGGAACTCCAGCGCCGGAACGTCGTAGCAGCCGCACGACATCCGCCCGGTCAGTTCCGGCAGGTCGGTCCCCTTCGGGTACGCGCCCAGATCCTGGACCACATCCATCTTCAGCCCAAGGATGCGCCCCTGCTCGTCGCCCGCGATCTCGATGTCCGCCCACTGGTCCCGGCCGTGATGGGTGGCCAGAAAACTCTCGCTGCGGCTCTCGATCCACTTCACCGGCCGCTTCAGCCGCAACGCCAGTGCGGCGACGATGAAATCCTCCTGATACGCACCGATCTTGACGCCAAACCCCCCGCCGACCTCCGGCGCCACGACCCGCACCCGCGTGGCCGGGATATTCAGCGAGTCGGCGATACTGTTCCGGTTCCAGTGCGGCGCCTGGGTCGAGGTCCAGACCGTCACCCCGTTGATCAGCGGGTCGGGCGCCGCGGCCACGGCCCGCCCCTCCATCGGCACCCCGGAGAGCCGCTGCGACCGAATCCGCGCCTTGGCGGTCACCGGCGCGTCCCGGAAGGCCGCCTCGATATCGCCATGGTCGCGGTCCCACCGCGGCCCGAGGTTATTGGGCACCTCACGGTACAGTTGCGGCGCCCCGTCCTGCCTGGCTTCCTCGGGATCGGTCACGCTCGGCAGCGGATCGTAGTCGACCAGGATAGCGTCCGCGGCGTCCGCGGCCTGGTAGCGGGACTCCGCGACAACGGCCGCGACGATCTCGCCGACGTAACGAACCTTGCGGCGCGCAATCGGCCAGATCTCCGGCGATTCCTCTGCCTCTTCTTCCTGCTCTTCGTAGTCCGCCTGTTCGCCGCTGTAGCCCTCAGCAGCGCTTTCGGAAAGTGGGCTGACATACTGGGAAAGCTCATCGCCGGTGATGACGGCGATGACACCAGGCATCGCCTTTGCTTCCGCCGTGTCGATGCCGCGCATGCGCGCGTGCGGATAGGGGCTGCGCGCGAACGCGATGAACGCCATCCCCGCGATCGGCACGTCATCGACGTAGGTCGACGAGCCCGTGATCAGCCGCGGATCCTCTTTGCGCCGTACTTCCGCGCCAACGAACCTACTGAGGACCATTGCGCTTGCTCTCCTCGCTCAGATCGCGCCACCCCGCACTCCGCCGTGATTGCGAGTGCAGGCTCAACCGAGGCTCATTCTAGCCGCGCCGCGGCACAGTTCGCGCCCCCGCGAGCGCGCCGTGCCGGCACCACAAAAGGGGTCGCCTCAACTCACGCCGAGGTAGCGAATCCCGACATAGATCGTGGAAACGACGAGGCTCACCAGGGCAAATGGCAACCCAACCCGCGTGAACCCCCAGAACCCGATGTGATCCCCGCGCCGGTCCGCGATGCCAACCGCGACCACATTCGCCGAGGCCCCCACCAGCGTGCCGTTACCGCCCAGACAGGCCCCCAACGCCAGCGACCACCACAGCGGGGTCACGTCCGGGTGCGCTGCCAGCGCCATATCGTCGAGCCCGGCCAGCTCCGGGAAGAGCAGCCGTGACATGGAAAACGTCAGCGGAATCAGCGTCGCCACGGCCGGAATGTTGTCGACAATCGCCGAGGCGATCCCCGCGAACCAGAGCAACCCGATTGCCGCCAGGGCCACGTTGCCACCAACGATGCCGATCACGCGGTTGGCTATGAGATCCATCAGCCCCGTCGCCTCGATACCACCGACAACGATGAAGAGCCCGATAAAGAAAAAGATCGTCGACCACTCGACCTCGGCCAGCACGTCGTGGGGATCGATGTTGGTGAGCAGCAAGAGCGCAACCGCGCCAAAGACCGCGATCGTCCCGGCCTGGTAGTGCAGCGCGCCGTGCAGGAAAAACCCCAGGATCGTCAGCGCCAGGACGATGAGCGAAATCCGCAGCAGCTTGGGATCGCCCAGGTGGGCCGTGACGTCCGCCTCCGCCAGCGCGCGCCTGCTCTCCGGCGTCGGCGCGCCAAGTCGCCCGTTGCGCCCATAGAAAAGCCAGAAGCCTCCTATCATCAGCGGCAGCAGGATCACCACCAGCGGCCCCAGGTTCGTCAGAAACGCCAGGAAGTCGAGGCCAGTGGCGCCGCCGATGAGGATGTTCGGCGGGTCGCCGATGAGGGTCGCCGTTCCGCCGATGTTGCTGGCGATCACCTGCGTGATCAGGAATGGCCGTGGGTCGAGCCCCAGATCGTCGCTGAGGGCGATGGTCACCGGGGCCATCAGCAGGATGGTTGTCACGTTGTCCAACAGGGCCGAGGCGAGAGCCGTGAAGAGCGCAAACCCGACCATCATCCGCCACGGGTCGCCCCCGAGCGCGACGGCGGTGCCCCATGCGGCGAAGCGGAAGATCCCAGTCTGACGCAACACGTTGACCATGATCATCATGCCGACGAGGAGGGCGATCGTGTTGGGATCGACCGACGCGAGCGCCGACTCCTGGTTATGCACGCCGACGGCGATCATGGCCGCGCCGCCCGCCAACGCCACGGTCGTCCGGTTCAGCCGCTCGCTGATGATCACCGCGTAGGTGACCAGAAAGATGATCGTCGCGAGCATCAGTTCCGACATGCACGAAACCCCCGCGGCCGAACAGACCGCCCATCCAGACACCAAAAAAAGGGGACCGCAATTTGGCAGTCCCCTCCGTCAGCCGCGTGGGTACGGGGTACGCGGCACCCCCGGAGCAGCAGTGTTGTATCAGCGGCAAGTCTAATCGGACTTGCGCTCGCGCGCCTCTTCAATCACCGCGTCAACGCGACGGAGAGCCATCCACGGCATCCACCACACACAGGTGTCATGCTGAACGAAGTGAAGCATCTCGGCTCAGGACAACGTACCTCCCCGCGCACCGAGATCCTTGGCAACCGCCCATTACGACAATAAACGTGTCCCCTCTGCTCCAGCGCCCTTCAGGGTGCTTCCGGTCGGGCAGCGTGGTCCTTTAGGGCCACGCGAGAGGGCTACGAAGCTCAATGTTGGCGCCCCGGTAGCGCGACCTTCCGTCAGCCTTACCCCATCACAACACTCAGGACGCCGCGGGCACCACCAAACCGAACGCCGTTTCACTCCGGGACTCCGCCCCGACCTCGGCATCGGTCCCCTCCTGATTCACGACGATCATGTTCGCCGACCCAAAAATCCCCTCCCCCACCACGATATCGTGCCCGCGCTCCGCCAGCGCCTGCACGAGCGCCTCCGGGAACCCATCCTCCATCTGAAGCTGATTCCCGACGTCCCAGGGCTGGTCGCCGGCCGGGAACGCCGTGCTCACGAAGCGCGGCGCGTCGATCGCCTCCTGGGCCGTCAAGGCAAAGTCTACGACGTTGATGACCTGCTGCATCTGGCCCTGGGGCTGGGTATCGACCCCGGTGTTGCCGCCCAGGAGGTACGGACGGCCCAGCCGCAGCGCCATGTACGGGTTGGAGGTGTGCCGCAGCTTGGTGCCTGGCGTCAGCTCGTTCGCATTCCCGGGTTCGACCGAGGTCATGCGCATCCGGTTGTTGATGTGGATACCGGTATCACCGATGAGCAGGAACTGGGCGCCCAAGCTGGTCGTCACTGCCGCCCCGTTGCCGAAGCGGTCCACGACATGGAAGGTCGTGGTATGGGTCGGATTGCGGTCCTCGAGCCCGCCAGCGATCGGCCAGCGCAGCGCCTGATTCATGTTGATGCGATCCCTCTGCCGCGCGGCATGCTCGTCGGAGAGGAGTTCATCCACCGGCACGTCGATGCGGTCTGGGTCGGCCACGTACCAGTGCCGGTCGGCGAAGGCCAGCTTGACCGCCTCGACCTGCAAGTGGACAGCGTCGGGGTCGTATCGGTCCACTCCGGAGAAGTCGTAGCCCTTGAGGATGTTCAGGGCCAGCAGCATGGTGATGCCCTGGCTGTTCGGCGGGTTCTCGTAGACGGTGATGCCGTCGCGGTAATCAATGGCGAGCGCATCCACGATCTCGGCCTCGAACGACTGGAAATCCTCCAGGGTCAGATAGCCGCCCTCACGATCGGAGACGGCCACGATCGCTTCAGCCAGAGGACCCCGGTAGTAATAGTCGCGCGCCGCCTGAATCCCCTCGCTTCGTGAGCGCGCCGCTCCTTCGTCATAGGCCCGGATCAGCGCGTCGAACGTGTTCGCCATCTCCTCCTGGTGCATGACATTGCCGGCCGCGGGCAGTTCGCCGTCCGAGACATATGTCCGCGCGCTATCGGGATAGCCGGCGATGAACTCGGCATCCATTTCGAGCCAGCGCGCCATGTCGGCGCTGACCGGGTAGCCGTCGCGCGCCAGCCGCAGCGCCGGAGCCAGCACCTGCCCCAGATCGAGCTGCCCGAACCGGTCGAGCCAGAGCATCCAGCCGTCCCAGGACCCGGGCACGATCGACTGGTGCATTCCGTTCGCCTCCGCGCGCGAGGCGTAATCATCCCGGGTGGCGTTGCTCCCGATCGGCCCCACCCCGTCGAGGCTGGTAACCGCTTCCGCCTCGGCGTCGAAATAGAGCGCCCAGGTGCCACCCCCCAGCGCGCTGGAGAACCACGGCTCGATCACGGTCAGGGCGCCCGCGACAGCGATCGCCGCGTCCGCGGCCGTTCCCCCCGCGGCGAGCATCTCCAACCCGGCATTGGTCGCCAGCTCGTGCGAAGAGACGACAGCCTGGACGTGCTCGCCCGGGTCGGGTTCGATCGCCTGCGCCGCCACGGCGGGCAAGATGCCACGGTTCGCGGCCGGCATGACGGCCCCGCCGGAGAGCGCACCACCGTTGCCCGGTGCCGGCAGGCTGCCGACCGCCCCGGCGACCAGCGCCCCTCCGGTGACCCGCCCCAACCCGGCCAGCACCTCCCGGCGGGATAGACCGGCGTCGTCCTTCACTGTGCCACGACGGTGCGGTCGTGACTGCTGGCGCGAGCGTTCGGACGGATGCTGGCGATGCTGTGCCATGATGACTGACCCTGCTTTCGCGTGCCCCGCGCCGGCGCCGCCGATCAGCAGCAGGTCGTCGCGGCGGGCTCCCCACCGGACGCTTGGCTGGCGATCGCCGCGGGTACGATTACCTCTTCGATGATGGGTATCGGGCGTTGTTGTTGCTCCGGCGCCAGGGGATCGGCCCCGGCGAACAGCGTGGTGACAACGAGATCGAGCCCTGGCACGACGTAGATCAATTGCCCGCCATAACCCTGCGCCGAGAACGCCGACCAGCCCGCCGGCTCGGCGATCCACCACTGGTAGCCGTACGGGCCGTGGCCGATGTTGACCCCGCTGAGAAAGCCGATGCCGCTCTCTTGAGCGTGCGTCGACCGCTCGACCCACTCGCGGCTGATGATCTGCTGGCCGTCCCAACGCCCGCCGTTCAGGTAGAGGTAGCCAATCTTGGCCATCTCGCGGGTATTGAGATGGAGCCCGCCTCCACCGCGGTTGGTGTCGTCCTCGGTGACGATCCAGTACGGCTTCTCGATCCCCAACGGCTCGAACAGGCGGGGGGTCAGGAAGTCCGCCATGGTCTGGCCCGTGAGCTCTTCGACGACGAAGGCGAGCAGGTTCGAGCACCCGGAGTCGTACTCGAAACAGGTCCCCGGGTCGCACTGCATCGGCCGCCGCAGCATGGCGTCGATATCGTCCGTCTCGTGGGTGCGGGAAAAATTGATGCGGCCGTCCCACGCCCAGCCGCCGGTCATGGTCAGAAGCTGCTCGATGGTCACGTTCCAGACTCGCGGGTCGGCATCTGCCGGGATGCGGTAGGGAATCAGCTCGCCCAGCGTCTGATCCAGGCTACCGATGTAACCCTCCTGCAAAGCGAACCCGACGGCGATATTGGTGACGCTCTTGCTCACCGACCAGATGTGCGGGCGCTTGTCCAGCGAATACCCGTTGTAATTGCGCTCGAAGACGATGTAGCCATCCTTGACCACGACGATCGAAGACAGCAGCGGCGCTTCGGCCAGCAGGCGTTGATCAGCCCAGGCCAGCATCCCGGGATCGATCCCGTGCTGCTCCGCGGGCGCCGTCCGCCACCCTTGCGTCGGCCAGTAGTCCCGCGCAAGCTGGTCCTGCGGTGCCTGCGGAGCCTGCTGCGCAAAGGCAGCATTCGCGGCCGGGATGGTGGAGATGGCTAGCAACGCGGTCAAGGCAACATATCTGATCAAGTGTGCGAACAAGACGATCCAGGCTCCCCGCGGAAGGACTCGCCTCAATCTGGGTATCGATTCAGGACACCCAGACCGATGCCGGAGAAACCTTCCGCGACTAAAGTCGCAAGAGTTATGCCGTGGGCGAACAGAGTCGTACGCGGTCGGGTCAGCGAATTAGTCCCCCGAACGGGTCCGGGTCGTAGCCACCGCTCACCCCCGGGTCGGTATCGGCGCCGAGTCCGCCCGTTTCCACCTGTTCAACTTCCCTGCCGGTCAAGGCAGCGATGATGCTGTCGATCGTATGGGCCACCGCTCCTTCGCTCATGCGCACCTGCTGCGCGATCTCCCACACTGGCGACCCGCTCGCCGCCAGCGTCGCAATGTGCCGCTCCTCCGGCGGCAAGGCCAGGATGAATTCGTGCGCGTCCTGGAGGACGCGGATTGTCTCGCGTTCGTCGTCGGTGAGACCCGGTCGTTCCTCGTCCACGGTCCCTTCCCCCCTCGCCCCACGGAGACGACGCGTCACTCCCCCATCAGTCCGGAATGCAGCAAGCGGCAATCGATTCGATCAGATAGCGCGGGGTTCGCAATTCCCCCGGACTCAGTAGACGATCGATGGCCGCGACCACGACGAGATCGAGCGTGGGCACCACGAAGATGTGCTGCCCGCCGTACCCGAGCGCGAAGTAGGCCGGATACCCGGCATTCGTCGCCGTCACCCACCACTGGAATCCATATCCGGCCCAGGCCCCGGTCGAGTCGCCCGCGCTCTGCCAGGTGGTCGCTTCCGCCGCATAGTCCGGCTCGATGATCTGTTCCCCATCCCAGGCGCCGCCGCGCAGATACAGGTATCCCAGCTTGAGCATGTCCCGCGCGGTCAGTTCCAACCCGGACCCGGCGCTCACCTCGTCCTGCGGCGACCGCATCCAGTCACCCGGCGCAATCCCCAGCGGCCCGAACAACGCCTCCTGCGCGTACTCCTCCAGCGGCATCTCCGCCACCTTCGCCACCATCACCCCCAGCACGTGCGAGCCGCCCGTGTTGTAGACGTAGGTCTGCCCAGGGATCCCGACGACCGGAAGACCCAACGTCATGGTCACCCAATCGGGGGCGTCAAGCAGCCGGAACCAGTCCCCGTGGGCATCCCATTGCAGCCCACTAGTCATCGTCAGCAATTGCCAGAGCGTGACGTCGGCGACGCGGGGGTCCGCCCCGTCCGGGATGCGCTCGGGAATCGTTTCGCCGACCGTGGCGTGGATACAGCTGAAAAGCCCCTGCTTGCGCGCCGTGCCGACCAGCGTCCCGGTGACGCTCTTCGTCACCGAGCGGGTATTGATTGGCCGCTCCGGATCGTGTCCGCCGTAATACCGCTCGAAGACGATTGCGCCGTGCCGGGCGGCCACCAGCGCCGAAAGCGAAGGCACCTCACCCAGCGCCCGCGCATCGACTCCTTCGAGTCCGAACGGATCGACGCCGTGGTTCGTGGCGTCATCGACGCTCCAACGATTCGTCGGCCATACAACCGGCGCGGCCCGCTGCGCCGCCACAGCCGAACCAGCCACGCTCCCAAGCGTCACACCCGAAGCCCCAGCCAGCAGCGCCCGGCGCGAGCCGCGCACCCCCCAAATCCCCCTCCTCATCGCACCAGAAAGCCTCCCGCGGTGACATCTTCCGGGTCCACAATAAATTGGTGGAGCCCTGTCAAAAACCCACGACCGGCGATTTCCGTTTCGACGGCCGCAAGCGGACCCACCGTCGTCTCCCCCTGCACGCGGCCGGTAAACGTGGTTCCGATAACACTTTCATGTACGTAAGATGTTCCCGGCGGGATGCGCCCGTCGGCGAAAAGGCAGGCCAGCTTGGCCGAGGTGCCCGTCCCGCACGGCGAGCGGTCGACCGCCCCCTCGGCATAGATGGTGATGTTCCGTCCATCTCCCCCCTCGGTGCGAGGCGGCTCCGAGATGATCGTGCCGTAGATCCCCCGCAGCTCCGGCTCCTCAGGGTGAACGACCTCTACCTCCCGCTCGACCGCCCGCTTCACTTCCATACCCAGTTGGGTCAACAGGCTGGCGTGCTGGGGTAGAACCTCCACGCCGAGGTCAGCACCCTCCACCAGCGCGTAAAACGCCCCGCCAAACGCGACATCAGCCCGCACCGTTCCCCTGCTTGTCTCCACCTCCAGACTTTGCGCAAACCGGAACGACGGCACATTCTGGAACGCAATTGACGTCACCCGGTCCTCTTCAACCGTCGCGCAGGCACGAATGAGCCCAGCCGGCGAGTCGTACACCACCTCGGTCTGCGGCGCGCGGCGCGGCAGCATTCCGGTCTCGAGCAGCGCCGTCGTCAAGGCGATGACGCCATGCCCGCACATGGTGGAGTAGCCCTCGTTGGTGAGAAACAGCACCCCGAAATCAGCCCCGGGCGTGACCGGAGGCGTCAGCACCGCTCCGTACATGTCGGCGTGCCCGCGCGGCTCGAACAGCAACGTCCGCCGCAGGTGGTCGTAGTGCTCGGCCATGAACCGCCGCCGCTCCAGCACCGTCGCCCCCGGCAGTGGCGGCACGCCAGCGGTGATGATGCGCAGCGGCTCTCCCGCCGCGTGCGCGTCGATGGTCGAGATGATCCGCTCAAAGCGCATGGTGGCCTCCGTCGCGGCCCTCCGTCCGCCCGCGCCGCCTATACTCTTTCGGTAGTATGTCCATCTTCCCCGGAGAATGTCCTTGCCACGCACCCTGAGTAAATGGTCATGGCCCTCAGGAGCGCCGCCACGTCCCGCCCGTAGGGGCGCCGCTTGCTGCGCCCGTCGGCCGCAGGCCGACAACCCACGCCCGGAACCGACGTCGCGCCCTTATGGACCACTCGCGACGCAAGCGCCGCCTCCACGAGTTGGTCGCCGCCCCAGGAAGTCATGCCTACCCACCTAGACGCGGCTCCCGAGCGCCGGGGAGATCCATCGCCGCCATTCATCAAACCCCAAGCCACTCCAGAGGAGGTCGCTGCCCTTCCGGCGAGTCTGCGCCTTCGCTACGCCGCCTGGCTTCGCATCAGCAGCCACCACGACGAGGCCGCTCGTGTCCTGGATCTCATCGAGCAACTGTCCGGGGAAACCGCAACCCTCCTGGACGAACGGGCCGCGCTCGCCCTCGCTGCCGGCGATGCCACCGCCGTCCGCAACGCCTTCACCCGTCGCCTCGCCAATCGCCAATCACCGAGCGCCCACGCTGCCTTTGCCCGCGCCTTGCTGGAACTGGGCGCCTTCGACGAAGCCGCCGCCATCGTCTCGGACCTGACCGCCAACCACGCCGAGCTGGCCACCGTGCAGGCCCTCGCCGCCGAGATGGCAATGCTCCATGGCGACCTCGGCGCCGCCCACGACTACTGGTCGGCCCAATTGGCAGAGGACGACTCCCGCATAGCCCCGCACCTGGCCCTGGCCCGCATCGCCCTCCTGGCCGGCGATTTCGAAGAGGCCCGCGCCTCCCTCGCCCGCGCCCTCTCCGACCCCGACACCCTCACCGCCGCCCAGGCCGCATCCGCCGCGGGCCTGGCCGAAATGCTGGGGCAACCGTCACGAGCACAAATACTGCGCATGCGCCACGCCCGGCTCGAAGCGGAACGCACCGCCGCCCTCGCCGCCGAAATTGACACCGCACTCGGCCGGGAACAGGTCACCGCCCCGAACGGACGCGACGATGGTGCGTCGCCAACCGCGGCCCCGCTCCCTCGTGCGGACTCTGCAGAACCACCAGAACCATCAGAACCCGAACCCGAGCCATCGCCCGCCACTCCCATCACCGAAGAAGAACCGATCGGCGACAATCGCGTCCTCGGCACCCTCCACGACGTTTTCGGCCACGAATCGCTGCGCCCAGGACAATCTGCCGTCATCAACCGCGTCCTCGCCGGCCGCGACACCCTGGCCATCCTCCCCACCGGCGCCGGCAAATCCCTCACCTTCCAGCTCGCCTCACTCCTCCTCCCCGGGACCACCCTCGTCCTCTCCCCTCTCATCGCCTTGATGAAGGATCAGGTCGAGGCCATGCCACCAGCGCTCCGCCAACGCACCGTGCTCATCAACAGCACCCTCTCCCCGGCCGAGCAGCAACGCGCCGTCGAAGAGATCGCCGCCGGCTCCGTGAAACTCGTCTACGCCGCCCCGGAACGACTCCGCCAGCACAGCTTTCTGCGCGCCTTACGTCAAGGCAATGTCTCCCTCGTCGTCGTCGACGAGGCGCACTGCATCAGCCTCTGGGGCCACGATTTCCGCCCCGACTATCTCACTATCCCCGCCGCGCTCCCGGAACTGGGCGACCCGTCCCTGCTGGCCATCACCGCCACCGCCACCCCGCGCATGGAGACCGGCATCGCCGCCGGCTTCGACCGCGAGCTCGACCGCGTCCGCACCAGCGTCTTCCGCCCGAACCTCCACTACGAAGTCCACCGCCTCTCCGGCCGCGAGGAGAAGGTCAAGAAGGTCCTCGAGATCGCCCGCGAAGAAAAGGGCGCCGGGATCGTCTACGTCTCCTCCCGCAAGGACGCCGAAGCCATCGCCGCCCTCCTGCGCGACCGCGGCGTCAGCGCCGTCCCCTACCACGCCGGACTCGACCCCAACACCCGCGCCGCCAACCAGGAGCGTTTCATGCGCGGCCAGACCCGCGTCGTGGTGGCCACCGTCGCCTTCGGCATGGGCGTCGACAAGCGCGATGTCCGCTTCATCATCCACCTCAACCCGCCGCGCTCCCTGGAGGCCTACGCCCAGGAATCGGGCCGCGCCGGCCGCGACGGTCTCCCCGCCCGCTGCGCCCTCCTCATCGCCCCCGCCGACCAGGCCAGCCTCAACCGCCTCGCCCGCCGCGACGAGCAGGACATCGAAACCCTGCGCCGCATTTACATGGCCGTGAAACAAACCGCGCACGGCCGCCGGGCCATCGTCGACCCCAACGCCCTCCTCCCTCCGCCCGCCTACGACGAAGACCCCGACGACGAACCCGACCCCCGCATCGGTCTCGGCCTCCTCGCCCAGGCCCGCCTCCTGCGCCGCCACCCCGACGCACCCGTGACCTACTCCCTCCAGCAATTCGGACCTGTCGAGAACGCACCCGATGCCGCCACCGACATCGACCCACGATTCGCCGACCTGGCCGCGTGGTCCGGTCTCGACGAGCGCGGAACCGCAACCATTCGCACCGCCGACGCCTGCGACCATCTCGACCTCTCGCCGCTCGACCTGGGCCGGCTGTTCGCCAGTCAGCCAGACCTCTCCGTCAGCGAGGGCCCCCGCCTAGTCTGCCTGGAACTCCTCCCGGCCGGCACCGACGCCGCCGCCCGCCTCAACGACATCCTCGCCCGCGCCCGCCGCGAAGCCAAAGCCCGCATCCAGCAGGTCATCACCTACGCCACCGGCGCCCGCTGCCGCCACGCGGTCCTGGCCAGCCACCTCGGCGAGGCACTCGAACCATGCGGCGATGCGTGCGACATCTGCCTGGGCGCGGTCGCTCCCGATCAGCGCGGTAAACCCGCCACGTCCGAAACCACTACCGCCTCCCGAACCCGCCTCACCCCCGCCGACGCCCAAGCCGTCTTGAACGCGGTACGCACCCTCCCCTTCGGCATGGGCAAGACCGGCCTGGCCCGCCTCCTCCTCGGCTCTGTCGAGAGCCGCGTCCGCGCCGACCGCTCCGCCTCCTTCGGCGCCCTTTCCGCCTTCAAGAAAGGCAAGGTCGAAGGCCTCATCGACCGCCTGGTCGAAGACGGCCTCCTCTTCCGCGACCTCGACCACGAGTACAAACTCATCCACCTCACCGAACGCGGCGCCACCGCCACCCTCGACGACCTCGCCGCCTACGACGAAGCCACCGCCCGCCCCCGCTCCACCTCATCCGGCTCGACCGTGGAAAGCGAGATCGACCTCTCCCCCGAAGACGAAGCGCTCTTGAGCCGCCTGCAAGACTGGCGTCGCGACCGCGCCTCCCGCGACGCTGTCCCCCCCTACGTCGTCGCCCACAACGCCACCCTGGCCGAAATTGCCCTCCACCGCCCCCGCTCGCTCGACGCCCTCACCGAAATCAAAGGCTTCGGCCCCACCCGCACCGAAAAATACGGCCCCGAAATCCTCGGCGTCCTCGCCACCGACGACCCCACGCCAGACGCCGAATAGCGGAAGAATCCCTGTGCTAGACTCCCGGCGCCTCGGGGGCGGATGGGGCCCGGTGGCCTCCCCAGTCTTCAAAACTGTGCGAGTGGGGGTGCTCCCCTCACTGGTGGGTTCGACTCCCATGCGCCCTCGCCTCCAAAAACGACGCAACCACGCGGATTTCGGACTGCGATAGACCGGCCGCCGTCGGACAATGTTTCGCTACGCGCGATGTTGACAGCAAAACTGACAGCAAAACTCGAGAGGCAACAAATTGATCGATCAGAAGCAAATTGAGCGAGCAAGTGACCTCATCGATGAGGGAGAAGCTGTGCTCAAGACCGCGCAGGTCGATCCCGATCCACGGGCTCGGGCTAGTAGGTCGCCTGGAATCTCCTGGCAAACATCCGTTAACTCAGGTCTGTGGTCCGAATGGCGCGCACGCTCGATCTCGTTTCTCGATCTCGGAATTGGCAGCATAGGTCCGTACCGGCGGCAATTTGAGGATTACACGCAGGCGCCCAAATACGGCGGCGTCCAGAACGGTATTGGCGTCCTGAGGGCCGCGCACAAGGATCTTGCTGGCGGGCATTTGGTGAGGTTTGAGGAGCGCGTCCGGGCTGGTCTCTTCTCTGACTTTCTCGGCATGGCCGAGCATCTTCAAGCCGACGGTTTTCAGGACGCTGCAACAGTGCTCGGCGGCGGGGTCTTGGAGGAAAAACTACGGCTCCTTTGTGCCAAGCAGGGGATCCAGATCACGAGTGGCAACAAGCCGAAGAAGGCAGAGGCGTTGAACACCGAGCTGTACAGCGCCGGCGTTTATGATCTGAATGAGCAGAAGCAGGTCACGACCTGGCTCGGAATTCGCAACGAACCCGCGCACGGCCACTACGACAAGTTTTCTCCTCAGCAGATCGCGCTCTATCTAGCGGGGATTCGGGACTTCATCTCTCGACATCCGGCATGAGCGCCTCCGAGGCCGATCGCTAGCCCGCGAGAATCGCGTCCATGGCCGCCGCAGCCTGCTGATGCATCGCCGGCAGCAAGTGAGAATACGTGTCGAGCGTCAGACCGATGGTCGAATGGCCGAGCATCTCCGAGACCACTTTAGGGTGCACTCCACGTCCGAGGAGCAGCGTCGCCGCGGTATGTCGCATGTCGTGGAACCGGATGTGCGGTACCCCGGCCTTGTCGAGCGCGGCGTAGAACACTTGGCGCTGCCATCCGGGATCGTGCGGTCCGCCCTTGAGCGTGGGAAACACGAGTTCCTGATCTTGCCACTCGTCACCGAGCTGCTTGCGCAGGAACGCCTGCCGGTCGTGGTGCGCGCGCAGCGCCTCGACAGCCCGCTGGCTGAGCACGATCGTGCGCCGGGATCGCGCCGACTTCGGGGTAACGAACACGAGCCCGTGCTCGTTCTGCTTCTGCAGCGCACGGCGCACATTCAATTGACCGGCTTCGAAATCAATGTCGCCCCATTTTAGGCCCAGCAGTTCGCCGGCGCGCATCCCGGTCGTGATGGCCAGCACGTACAGTGCGTGCATCGGGTGGTCGGTCGTGGCAGCAAGGAAGGCATTGACTTGCTCCGGCGTGAGCACCTTCATTTCAGCGCGCTCGGCGCGTGGGGCCGTGGCGCCGTCGCACGGATTGCGGGCAATCACCCCCCACTTCACCGCCTGATCAAGCGCGCAGTGTAGGCAGCGGTGGGTATGACCAACCGAGCGCGCCGACAACCCAGACGCTGCAAGATCGGCGTAGAGCCCCTGGACGTCCAGCGCCGTGAGCTTTGCAAGTCTCCTGGCGCCGATGCGCGGAACGATCCGCACGCGCACCATGCTCTCGTACCCCTCGTAGGTGCGGACCTTGACGGACGGCTTGGCACTTGCCGACAGCCACTTGTCGAGATACGCCGCGACCGTCATCCGGTCCGTCTCGAGGCTTGCGCCGGCGTCGAGACTCCGCTGCGCCTCGCGGAGTTTGTCGGCGACTTCCTTGCGGGTCTTGCCGTAAAGGTATTTCCGCTTGCCGCTCGGGAGGATCAGCGCGGCCACCCATCGCCCATCGCTTTTCGCTTGATAGATCGAGCCCTCGTTGTGCCCCCGTCGCTTCGTCGCCATCGTGTATCCTCTCTTGTGTCCTCACCCGACGTGATACCGGCGGGTGAAGGCGTCCCGAAGCCGCGTGCCTGGCTAGATCAGGCCGCGGCTTTTCCCTCGTCGCGCGCGTCATCGGAAAAGAACACGTCGGGCGCCACGTCGAGCGCATCCGCCAATTTGCGGACGGTGCTCGGCCGCGGCTGGTGCTTGCCGGTCTCGAGGCCGTGGATCGTGTCATAGCCCACGCCTGACCGCGCACCCAACTCGCGCAACGTAAGCGCGCGACGACGGCGCAACTCCCGCAGCCTCAGCCCATCAAACGGCATGCGCGCCTCCTTTCTCTCTCCGGAATTCTATCACAGAGGAGACGTATTGCCAACATATCGCCATTGTGTTAGAATTACTCCAGTGAAGGAAGGGACGCCTTCACCGGCTTTCCGGTATCAGTCGTGGTAGGAGGAACCAGATGATCCAGTCACAGTCCCGCCCGCGCACCAGTAGCCCGGCCCGGTGGATCAAGGCCGCCGAGCGCGCCGTCGCCGAGGGCGTCCAGATCCGGCAACTGGCCGGCTCCGGCGCGTGGGTGGCCAGTTCCGGCAGCGACCCGAACGCCGCCTACGAGGTCGAGGTCACGGGCAACGTGGCCCACGGGTGCAGCTGTCTGGCCGGTCTCAACGACGATCCGGTGTGCAAGCACCGCGCCGCCTACTTCGTCCTGATCGGCGCCCTCGATCCCAACCCGGAGCCGGACCCGCCGGCGCCCGTCGCCCCGGTGGTGTGCTTCCGCTGTCGTGGCCGCGAAACCGGCTGCCCGGTCTGCGCCGGCGCCGGGCTCGCCCCGCTCGGTGCGCAAGCCGCCGCGTTGGTCGCCGACGCCTCCGCGCTGGCGGCCTAGCGAGCGCGTCGGGCTCGGCCAGGAGGTCGCCTATGCCGTGACTCCCCGAATCCCTTGGCGGCGCCGGCCATCCGGCGCCGCCCGATCGGAACCAACAAGAGGAGCAGCTCGCCATGAACGCGACGAACACTTCCCCCGCGACCAACGACACCGGCGCGGTCGACGCCCTCATCGAGACCCGGCTGGCAATGGCCGCCCTGATCGGGCACCTGTGCGAACTGGCCGAGCGCCACAAGGTCGGCGGCCGGGGGATCGAGCGCGCCATCACCTTCTACGAGACCGGCGATCTGTGGCTCGGGGAAGCGATCGAGGGCGCGCGCGAGGGCTGACGCGCGATTCAGCGGCCTGACGTGGCCGGCCGGCGGTGGATGCCGTCGCGCCGGCCCTTCTTAATGCGCGGCTGCTCCTACGGACGCTACGACGCCGCTAGGGGTATCCGGCATCGCTCGCGGAGCCCAGGCACTGCGGCTCGCACATCGCCTGAATCTCGGCCGCGGCGGTTTGCTGCATGCGGTCGATTGTCTCGGCCGCGCGCGTCAGCTCCAGCGATGTCCCGGTGTCGATCGTGTCTTGAATCCGCTCGTTCTGGCGGGCGGCCGCGGTCGCCTGCTCCTCGGCCCATTCCCCCATGACCTCATCGGCACCGGGCGCCTGTGTGGGTCGGGTCGGGCTCGGCGTTGGCTGCGCCGGGACTGCGCCCGCAAATCGCCGCGCCCGCCGGCGTTCTCGTCTCCGCTCGGCGTTGCCTTCAGGTCGGGGCGATGGGGTTACGCGTGGATTCGGCGCGGCGGCGGGTAGCGCCGCCGGGACGGTCGCGGTCGCAGTCGCCGCGGTCGCCGAAGTCGTCATCACCGGCGCCGTCATCGGTTTCTGATCGACGGCGACCGCCAGCGTCACCGCGACGACGAACACCGCGGCGGAGACCAGCGCGACGCGGAGCCGATGCGGCAGGCTGCTCATGGTGCCCCTTCCCGGTGCGGCGGACGTGGACGCTGGTGTCGCAACGTGGACTCGGCCTCCGCGGTTCCCTCGCCCCTTCTGGCCACGCGTAGATTGCTCCCTCGCAACGGATCGCGGCCCTCGGGCATACTACCCCTCATGGGAGCGGTGATGATCGACGTCGCTGATATGCCGCCGGAGGTCCTGGCCGCCTTCGAACTCTACTTGCACGACGGGCGGCGCAACGCGTCGGAAGTGGCGCGGCTCTGCGGAACTCCACGACCGACGGTGCAGCGGTGGAGCGAGCGCTACGGCTGGCGCGACCGCGCAGCGGATATCGATCGCGATCACACCGACGCGGCCATCACCGACGCCCGCGCCCGCCACGCCCGCCGGCTGGGAGAGGCGGACACCGTGATCGGGCTGGCGTTGCGCGCCCGCATCGGCCCGGACGGCACCCCCTACAGCACCGACGATAGCGGTAAGCACGTCGACGCCCCGGCGCCGATGGCGACCCGCGCCGCCCTGGCCGTCTACGCCAACCACGGCATCAAGCCGCCGCAGCACGTCACCCTCGACGTGCGCCAGCCCGCCGCGCTCCCCTACACCGCCGCGGAACTCAACGCCATGCTCGCCGCGGCCCTGGCATCCGGCGATACCGCGACGTTGCTCGCGTTGCAGTCGGGGCGCCTCCCTACCGCACCCCCACCCACTGACTTTGCGAGCGACCAGCCGGGCGGGCGGGCGGTCCCGGGACCCACGCTCCCTGTCCCAGGCGAATCGGTGTTCGACGCGCACATCGTGGACACGAGCGACCCCGCATCGATGCGCTTCTCCCACCCGAATGGGGACGACGACGAGGAGGTGCCGCAGGGGTGAGGGTGCTACAGCGGGCGGCGTGGGCCGGGCCGTGGCTCCCTTGACAGACAGCATCGGCGTTTTGCGAGAAGGGCCGTCGTCATGGAACCCGAGCGCCTCTGAACGCCGAGGGAAGCGGCGATGCGGGCGCTGGCCGACTTCACCACTCTTGGCCCCGAGGCGATACCGAGTCGGTGCCGCCCAGATGCAGGGACCGAACGGTCCGGCGTGCCCGGATGCTTACCCGTGAAGCGGGCCGTCTTTCACTGGAAATAACGCCCGCGATCGTGTATGATGTGTCCAGTACAATAAAAACTGAACAGCGAGAGAGGAGCGCGCTCATGATCGCATCCCGTCAACCCCAGGCGGTCATTCTGTCCCTTGGAGGGGTGCCCATTGACCTGCGCCCGATGGGCGCGTCGAGCGCCGTCCCTCAGGCCGCTGGCGCTCCGAACGCTCCCGGGGTGCGCTCCCCAACGCAACCCAATCGCGATGCGGTCGACAGCGGCGATCCCATGGCGGGCTCTGACGAGGTTGTGATCGCCGCCACGGAGGCCGAGAGCGTCGGTCTCGGCATGGTCATCGCGCTCCTCTGCGTGGTGGCTGGAGCCCTCGTCCTTGGCGTCCTGATCGCCGGCATCGTGTTCGGCGTCGATGGCATCGTGGAGTTCTCTCGGTCGGACACCTTCCCCGAGTTCGCAACGTGGGGTGGCGTCGCAGTCGTTCTGGCGGCGGTTTGCGCCGAAGGGTGGTACAGGGATCGGCGCCGAGCGCACCACGTCAGCGCCGCCTAAGCGCGTCTGCACCCCTGGGCGCAGGCACACGTTGGTACGGTGGTACGGCGCGTCCATCGTGCGTCGTGTTAGACGCGGACGATCGCTTCGCCGGCACGCATTGGCCTCTCTGCCTGACCACGGTGCCGTGTCCCATGAACCGACTGAAGATCACGCCAATCTCCTCGTGGATCACGGTCAGGAGTGCTCGGTGTCCGTGTCGTTGGCGTAGGCAATGGTGACGGCGATTGGCTCGTCCGGCACGCCAGTGGGCCTGCCTGCGGGAGTCCGCCCGCGCGGTATGGTGGATCCGACCAGTCGTCTCAAGGCACAGAGGAGGAGGACTACGATGGCGGTACTCTCAGTGGTGACGTTTCAGGTCACACCCGGGCGGATGGGCGACTTCATCGCGGTGGTCCGAGACCTCCAGAGCGTCGAGGATCGGCTCGCCGTCAACCTGACGTCGATGCGGCTCTTCGAGGCCGAGGTCGCCGGGCCGGGGAGCGGTCAGGTCTCGCTGGTCTTTGAGTACGCCGATCTGGCCTCGTGGGGGAGCACCGTCGACCGCGAGCGCCAGGATGCCACGTATCTCCTGCTGGGCGACACGGACGAACGCGGGGCGATCGCCACCGTGGTCGATCGTGCCCTGTACTCCGAACTGCGCTTCTAACGAGCGCGCGGGGGAGCGGCAGCGCATCCGAGCGCGGGGCCTCGGGTGCGGCGCTAGGCGATCTTCTCCTCCGTCTTTGGGTCGAAAAAGTACAACTTGTCCGGCTCCGCCGCGACCTCGATCTGCTGGCCGCGGTGGAGGTGCATGTCCGGCGCCATGCGCGAGGTGAGCAACACGCTGCCGCTGGTCAGGTAGATGAACAGCTCGTTGCCCAGCGTCTCGATGATGTCGACCGTCACCGGGATGGTCGCATCCGGCGGCGCTTTGCCGCCGAGGCGGGAGTGCTCGACGAGGTGCTCCGGGCGGACGCCGAGGGTGACGGTCTGGCCGATGTGCTGCTCCAGGGCTCGTCCTTTGAGGTCGGGCACCCGCATCTTGAAGCCGGGCGTGACGGCGTAGATCCGACCGTCGGCGGCTTGCAAGGCCACGTCGACGAAGTTCATCGACGGCGAACCGATGAAGCCAGCCACGAACTTGTTGGCCGGATGGTCATAGAGGTTCTGCGGCGTATCGAGTTGCTGCAACACGCCGAGGCTCATCACCGCGATGCGGTCACCCATCGTCATCGCCTCGATCTGGTCGTGGGTGACGTAGATGGTGGTGGTGTTCACCCGCTCGTGCAGCTTGATCAGCTCAGCCCGCGTCTGCACGCGCAGCTTGGCGTCCAGGTTGGAAAGCGGTTCGTCCATGAGGAAGACGTCGGCGTTGCGCACGATGGCGCGGCCGAGGGCCACGCGCTGCCGCTGCCCGCCGGAGAGCGCCTTCGGCTTGCGGTCGAGGAACTGCTCGATGTCGAGGGTGCGCGCCGCTTCGCGCACGCGCTGGTCGCGCTCGACCTTGGGCACCTTGCGCAGCTTCAGGGGATAGGCCAGGTTGTCGTAGACCGACATGTGGGGGTAGAGGGCGTAGCTTTGGAAGACCATCGCCACGTCGCGGTCCTTCGGCGGCAAATCGTTGACGACCCGGTCGCCGATGATGATCTGCCCGCCGCTGATCTCCTCCAGCCCCGCGACCATGCGCATCGCGGTGCTCTTGCCGCAACCGGAGGGTCCGACCAGCACCAGGAACTCCTCGTCCTCGGCCTCCATACTCAAATCGTTGACCGCCGGGATCGGGTTGCCACCATACAACTTGGTGACATTCTGAAAAATCACGCGCGCCATCGCCCTGTGCCTCCGTCGACTACGGGGCCGGCCACGCCTGGCGGCCCGGAAGCACCGATCCCCCAGACGGGGCGGGCCGCGGTGCTTTGCGACCCGCACCGCGGGTTGTCGCTCGTGTCCCGGGCGTTGTCAAGTGGGCGGCCGGTCACCCGAAAGGGCGGCCGCGACGGTGTGCCGGGCTGGGTGCTGCTCAACGTGGCACGGATCTCCGGGCGCACATCCCCGGCCACAGTCCCAACAGGCATCACCACAGGTGCTCTCTTCCATCGTCCCCTCCCCAGCGTCTTCGCGCAGCGACGGACGGTGCTCCTAGTGTAGATCGCGGCGGCGTGGACGCTTCTGTGAATTGCTGAGCAGCGGTGGTGACGCCGGAACCTGGCGAAGCCTTCCGCTTTGGCACGGAGGCGGACGACGGTATCTCCATCGAGTGCTGGGTCTGCGGGCGCACCCTCGCCGCCGACGAACCGCGGCGCCTGATTCGGCTCGCCCCGAACGTGCGGCATGAGCCGCCCTTCGAGGGATACGCTTGCTTGGGGTGCTACCAGGGACGCCAGCAGACCTACGTGCCAGGCGCCGCCGAAGGGCGGCTGACGAGTCGTGTCTTGCTGATTCCGGCTCCGGAGTTCGCGTCGTGACGTCGCAGCGCTCAGCGCGCCGGTCGCGTTGACAGGAGACGCATGGGAAGGAAGAATGAGGACCGCCGCCTTAAAGGCGCACCGCCGACGATGCCGTTTCACTCTCCAGGCCACCAAGGAGCATCGGTATGGCCGCTCAACACCTTGCCAGTCTCTTTCGGGCGATGCGCGGTTCGCCGACTCGTCGCACCATGGTGCGCGGTCTCACGGCTGGCGTGCTGGCGACCGTGGGCATCGCCGCCGAGCACGACCGCGGCGATGCCGGCAAGGCGGCCAAACGCCGCCGCAAGCGACGGGCTCGCCGCCGGCGCTGCCAGGCGGTCTGCGCTGGCCCGTGCGATTTCTGCTTCTACGACACCGAGGGCGGGATCCACTGTGCGGACGGCAGCGGGTTCACCTGCCACGAGTCCGTGTTTTGCTCCAGCAGCGCAGACTGCACGGGCGCCGTGTGCCTGCGGGCGGTGCAAACCAAGGGCAGCGCGGCGATTCGACCGCTGGCCGATGCGAGCTGCGACTTCCCGGACGGGATTTGCAGCGCGCTCGTGGCCTGCGCGGTCTGACCACGCGCCGGACGATCCGCCGTCTCGCGCGCAGGCGTGAACGCAGCGATACCCAAGACAGATCACAATCTGGCAGCCGCCCCCCCGACGCCTCGTTAGGAGGCTCGTGCGAGCCATAGGACGGGCGTTCGGTCGCGTCACGGCACCGATGGCTCGCGTCCGCCACAAGGGCGGGATTCGAGCCGGCTCGAGCAGCGGACCGCTGCCCTGGCGCCGGCGTAGCAGGCGGAGCAAGCACGGGAGCGGATGAAGCGGCGCGTCGGGCAACACGGGGTTATTCCCGCGTCCTGACCCGCTTCCCGAGGCGATGCCGCGGGGTTGATCGACGCCAATCGGGGGCCGACGCCGGCCGATCTTGGGCAGCCGAAGCGGTACGCCGAGACCGGAACCGCTGGGAGGCATCCGGAACCCCGCGGGACGCGCGAGTTTCGGCCGGGGTCCCCGTAACACATTCCTCTGGGCAGTGTTTACGTGGTAGCGGGGCGCCGCGTCGCGTCGCGGTCGTCGCGCCCCGTTTGCTTCGCCGGGCGCCCGGACTTCACCGCCCGGTGAGCCTTCGCCGCCAATGGGGAGCTTCTCGTGGACCCGGTTCGGCTCGCGCAGTCTGCCGCTCGCTTCGCTATGGCGCGCTTCTCCCGTCGGGTTGCGCTCTCGATGGGCGCGGCCAGCCTTGTTTCTGCCGTCGTTGGGGACGGCTTGGCGTGGCCGCGCCGCGCCGCCGCCCAGGAGCCGACACCGGCCGTCGGCGTCGGCGTCGCGCCCATCACCGCGACGCAAGCAAACGTGCGCACGGTCCAGCAGTTCTGGCAAGAATACGGGGGCAACGACCGCCAGCAGCGCCTGTTGACGTCCTTTGCCGTGGGCAACCTCGACGCCGGCTGGCGGTGCACGGGGACCATGATTTCGCCCCATTTGTGCATGACCGCCGCGCACTGCGGCGGCCCGGACCGCGCGCACTGCGGCGTCCGGTTCTTCCACATCGACCCGCTCGGCGCGCCCGGGCCGCAGAGCCAGCAGGTTAGCGAGCGCTACGTCGGCGCCTCGCTGCCCTGGCAGCTCTTCGTGGACCTCGTGGACGGCAGACTCGCCGGGGTCTCGGACTTCATGCTGTGGTGGCTGCCGGCCGGGCGCGACGGGGTGCCCCCCGGGATCAAGTACGGGTTCCTGGAATTGAGCGCCGCGGCCACCCAGGTGGGCGAGGACGTCTACAGCTTCTGGTGGAACCCCGTGGTCGAGTTCGGTCTTACCGACACGCTGCTCTACTCGTCGGGAGCGGCCGTGGAACTTGGCACGGGGCAGGGGGGTAGCCCGGCCCTGAACTACACGCGGTACGATTTCCCGGGGGTTGGCGGTTCGTCCGGTAGCGCGGTGATCGGCGCCGGCCCGAGCCACAACCGCCGCGCGGTCGGCGTTTCGTCCACCGGGGACGTAAACAGCCGCACCGCCGCCGACACCCGCTACGTCGTCGGGCGGCGCGACGACACCCAGAACGCCGTCGTCGACGTGGTGGAAGAGGACTTCCTGGCGACGGCGATCCGGCTGCCGTTCCAACGGCTGCGCGTGGGGTCCCCGTTGGAACGGGCGTGGTGGCGGCTCGCGCCGGGGTCCCGCGCCCGGATCGGCACCACCAGCGTCGTGATGTTCGGGTCAGACGCCGCGGCGGCCTGGCACTCCGTGGCGAAGTTCGCCGGCGGCCGGCGCTACCGGGTCAGCCTGGTAGCCCGCCAAGCCGTGCGGCCCGGGCTCCCGACGATCCCCGACAGCGCCATCACCGTGACGTTGCGCTCCGAGCTTCCGGAGGGTGAGGGGTCGTGGCGGGTCCGGCCGTCCACCGCCGGCTGGAGGCGCCACACGGGGACGATCACGGTGCCGCCCGGCGCCGACTTCCGACCCGTGTTGGCGGCGGTAGGCCCAGGCATCTTCGAGGTCGAGGAACTGACGATCGTCGCCGACGACCACGTGCACCGCTTCGATACGTACGCCGAGCGCGCCACGTGGGAATACTCCGAGGACTCGCTCGTCACCCCGCGGTCGACCCGGGGCTCCTTCGCGGGCGTCGTGGTGGGCCCGAACCACGGGGGAGCGTGGGGGCTGCGCAACCGCCACCTCGGGCTCGCGCCGGGGAAGACGTATCGCGTCGCGTTCCGCGCCGTCAAGCTGCGCGGCAGCCCCGACGCCGCAGCCCGCCTGCGGTTGGAGGACCTCGGCGGCCGGTCCGCGTTCGAGCACTGGTTTGCCTTGCCCCGGCTCGACGCCGCCGTCGAGGTGTCCGTCGACGCGACGACGGGGGACCTTGCGGCGGCCGCGCTCGCGTTTGCCGCCAGCGGCGACGTGACCTACGAGCTCCACGATCTGCGGGTGAGCGAAGCCTAGCGCTCGTCGCCGCGATCCGGTCGCGCTGAAGCCGGCGTGGCGACGAGTCGGCGTTGCGGGCATCGGGGCCGCCGGGGTGCAGCCCCGGCAACTGCTGCATTCATGCCCGACGCGGGACGGGCTTGGCACAGAGTATGCGGCGCCACACCCAAAGCTCCGACGGGCGCGCCCAGCGCCTGCCGAAACCCGCGAGCAGGGATCCGCATACCGCGGCCTACCCGCCGGGGCCTCCAAACCGCCTTTCCTCCAAGGAGACCGCGCCGCCCGCCATCCCGGGCGGCGCGGCTCTGTACGGAGTACGCCAGCTCCGCCTCAAGAAAGCCGGCGCCGTGGCGGTCGAGCACATGGCGCGGGAGGTCGAGGGCACCGCCGCTCGGCTTGACGCGCGGCAGTGGGGGCGTATGCTGGCGGTGCGCCCGCTCCCGGCGGTGCCGCGGGCCCTGCTCGGCGCGGTGCTCGCCGGGACCACCGCCGAGATTGCCGCCAGGAAGCGGGACCAGGGCAACGACCGCGACCGGGGTTGCGGCCGCGACACGGACCGGGCCAGGTATGGGAGGTGCAACCGGCGCAAACTCGGAAGAGTCTCGGCCACCGCGGCACCGGCAGCGATTCGGACGCATCCAAATGGAGGGACGTGACGTGGACCGCGAGCACTTCGACCGTTTCGTTCGTTTGATCGGGTCGGCGGGCAGCCGCCGCACGGCGCTGCGGCTCCTCGCCACCGGGGCGCTCCTCGGCGGGACCGCCACGCTGGAGGGGAGCGCCGCCAAGCGCCGCCGCCGCCGGGGCGGCGTCCGGGCCGAGCAGGCCAACGTCGTTCCCTGCCCGGGGCCACCCAGCTTGCGCGATTGCTCGACCCGGCCCATCGGCCCGGGGGTGAACCTCGAGAGGTGCGACCTCATCAATCGCGACTTCCTCAACGCCAACCTGGCCGGCTCCAACCTGACCGGCGCCAGTTTCTTCCTCTCCGAGTTTTTCGGTGAAACCGTCTCCTTCCAGGGCGCCAACGCCAGCCGGGTGTGCTTCGGCCAGGCCAGCCTGACATTCGCGGACTTCCGCGGCGCCAACGTCAGTCGCAGCAACTTCTGCGGGGCCGACCTGCGCGGGGCCGACTTCCGCGGCTCCAACGTCACCGCCGCGCAGTTGGCCTGCGCCGCCGTGGGCTGCGACACGATCCTGCCCAACGGCCAGCCGGCCGTGCCCTGCGCCGCGGGCCGGGTCTGCTGCGGCGCCGTGTGCTGCGCCCAGGACAACTGCGAGGACGACACCTGCCGCTGCGGCAGCGGCCCCGGCTGCGGCGACGGCCAGGTCTGCGTCACCCTCGGCACCGAAGGCGCGTGCGGCACCCCGTGCAGCACCGCGGCGGACTGCCCCGCGTGCATTGCCTGCACCGCTGTGGAAGGCGGGAGCTTTTGCACCGGTTCGGTACTTGGCCCAACGTGCGGCGGCGGCGTGCTTTGCCCGGGCTCAGCGCTCTGTGAAGGCAGCCAGGGCCGCTGCATCGCATCGTGCGACCCGGCGGACTGACCGCAGCGGGCCGGGGCCAAGCCCGCGACGCCCTCCGGTCCGTCCCGCGTCGGCCGACGTGGGACGGCAGACGCGGACGCACGCTTATGGCGAAGAGGGGTATTGAGGGGTGGCGTCGCATCACGTGGACCGGCAGCGCCGTCGAGTTCGCGGCGCGGCAGGGCTAATGACCAGCCATGTGAGCGTCCGGATCCTCAGCGGCACTCCAGGCGATGCCGGCACAGCTGCCACGCGGCGTCGACGGTCTCCTGCTCGAATGGCGCCAGCGCTGCCTCGCGGTCCTTCTCCTGGACCGCGTCCAGTCCCGCGAGGAGCGCGGCGTCGGCAGAGTCAACCCGCTCTTTCAGCTGCTCGACCACGCAGCCCCAACACGCGTCGTCCCAGGCGCGTTTGATCGATTCGGCCATGCGTGTCCCCCTTCGTTGGACCACCGGGCGCAGACGCGCGCACGCGGGCACTCTACCGCACGCCGCCTGCGCCCGCGCGGGCGCCCACCGCGGCCCCACGCCGACGGCGAGGAAGGGTACTGAGGCGTCCGCGGGACTGGGACGTCCCGACCCCGCGGACGCGATTTCTGCCCCGGCGTCACCGGCCGAAAAAGAGCCACCCCATGAACACCAGCCAACCGAGGAAGATCGCCGCCTGGATGGCGAACACCGGGAATCCGCCGACCGATTCTGGCGCGTCCATCGGCGCGTGGCGCGGGTGGGCGTGTTGGTCCCGCCACGCGTCGGCTTGCCGCCGATGTGCGGCCGCGGCATTGGCCGCGTTGGCGTGGGCTCGGTGCACGAACCCGTCGTGCGCCCGATGCGCGGTGTCCCGCGCGTGGCGGTGGACTGCGGCGTGGTGCGCAGAGTGCTGGGCACTGCGGTGCAGCATGGCCTGGCGGTGCATGTGTCCGTTCGACATCTTCGTGCCTCCGTTCAGGTGCGCGTGGAGCCGGTCGTCCGACCCCGAAGTCGAGCGCCGCCTGCTGCGGCGTGGAGACCATTGCACCAGGCGACGGAGGACGCGGCTGCCAAGCCGTTGGCAGGCGGGGCGACACATCGGGAACACCGCGTCACCGACGCATGCGGCGGCCGGCGGGCGCCGCACCGGCGGGCCTGGGCGAGCCTGAGGGATCTGTTCACACGCGGGTCGCAGGAACCGCCGTAGAGCCGTGGCCGCACGGCGAGGGGCCGCGGGGTGTTGAGCGTGCCGTGTGGCTGCGACGGCACGGCCGAAGCCGCCGCGCGCCGTGTGGGGCGTGCCGGGCGGCTGGCGCGACTGGTGGGGCACGCCCGACGACCACGCGGCGCTCCGGGGCGAGGCGGAGGCCCAGGAGCGTCAAATCCTCGCCGTGCTGGCCGCGGAGCGGGAGGCGTCCGCGCCGTGACGACACGGGCGCGGCCCGCCCCTCGCCCGACCCCTGACCCCGCGTCTGCCACAGCACCCCGGTAGAGCCCCGTTCGGGAGCCGGGTCACGGAGCCATCAAGGGCCTTCCCTCTTTGTCCAAGACCGCCGTATCGCCATCCCGATGCGGCGGTCTTGTACGCCCTATGCCCTGCCGGTGCCAAACCCATCCCGCGCGGCCATTGAGTTTTGCCCAGGGGCATGAGATGATGCCGGCCAGGAGCACTTCAATCCAGACGAGCGAGGCCTCGGCACCCGCACTGCAACGGAACATGAGGGGGTGGAGATGGACCGCGAGCGATTTGATGCGCTGACTCGTCTGCTGGCGACCCCAGGCTCACGGCGAACAGCCCTCGGTGCCCTGCTCGGCACCGCACTGCTCGGCTCGAGGGCTGAGGTCCTGGCCAAACCCGGCAAACGCCGGGACCGGGGCAAAGACCGAGACAACGACAAGAACACTGACAAAGCCAAGAAGCGCAAGCAGCAGCAGCGCACGAAACGGGCGAGGGCCGAAGCGGCTGCCGGCTGCTGCTCGGGTGGCAATTGCACTCCAGGACCGGGCAAGAATCTCGCCCGCTGCTGCTACCAGGGCCAGACCCTGACCGGCAAGAGCTTCAAGGGCGCCAACCTCGGCAGCACCAACTTCTCCGGCGCCACCCTGACCAACGCGAACTTCTCCGGCGCCAACCTGGACAAGACCTGCCTGGTCGACGCTGACCTGACTGGGGCCAGGCTGGCCGGGGCCAACACCGGCACGGCCATCTTCTGCCGCACCACCATGCCGGACGGCACAGAGAACAACAGCGGGTGCAACAAGGGCACAGCCTGCTGCCCGACCTGTACCAGCGACACCCAGTGTGAGGATGGCGAACGCTGCTGTGAGGGACGGTGTCAGGCGGTCGAATGCTGCGGCGATGGGGTGCGGAGCAATTGTGAGGATGGCCAAGTTTGCTGCGACAACCAATGCGTGGAAGGCGAATGCTGCGGCCAGGGCGTGCGAGGCAACTGTGATGCTGGGGAGGTCTGCTGCGACGGGCTCTGCGAGAGCGGCGACGCCTGCTGCGAAGCCCTGCGCGAACCCTGTACCTCCGTGGACCAGTGCTGTGCGGCCGAGGACGTGGCGTGCGCACAAAATAATGCGGTTGTCGATCAGACTGTGTGCTGCAGCACGCTTGGTGGCCCATGCTCGGGATTGGGCCTCGGCATGGACTGCTGCGCGGTGAGCGTGCCCGGAGGGACCGACAACTCCTTTTGCTCGGCGGAGACGAACGGAACCTGCGGCGGGGAGGGAGCCGCGTGCCGCTTCAACGAGGCGTGCGACTCCGGCGCGTGCTGCGGGGCCGTCGGCGGCGGCTTCGGCACCTGTGTCAATCCGTGTACCCCCAGCCAGCCATGTTGCCCGGGCGGGACCCATTGCACCCCTTGTGGCTGTTGCCCGAACGGGCAGAATTGCTCTCCGTCCGGCTGCTGCACGTTTGTTCGCGATGCGTGCGACCCCACCACCAATACATGTTGCGCCGCGCCGCGGAATTTCTGTAAGACGGTTGGAGAACAGAGTTTTTGCTGTGGCGTCAGCGGCGTCAGCCCGTGCAATCCGGGTACCGCCGACCGGTGCTGCTCCGGTGTGTGCGGCTCCGACCTCACCTGTGCGTAGCCCGTGAGGGGAGTTCGGCCGAGACCGCGGCACTAGCGAAAAGCTCGGCGCGACGACACGCTCGTTGTCGTCGCGCCGAGTTACCCAAGACGTCACGATCCTTCTGTCACGGCACTCTGGCGCTGTTGCCCTTAGCCGAGGCTAGCGCCTTGCCCTGCGAATTAGGTGGCCAGTGAGCGAGGCGCGGATCGCCACAGCGCCAGCGATGCTCCCTTTCGACAAAGACCAACCCCGGCCACGGCCGAGAGGGCACCGTTCGGAGAGCGATTCACCCAGCGATCCGCGCACCGGGAAGCGTAGCGCGCTGTGTGGCGGCGATCGCTGGCCAGGATGGGGCGATCAACGCTGCTCGGCAGCCCGGAGCTGTGCGTTCGTCACAGGCCCAAATAACGTGCCAAAATCGTCAAGCGACGGCCGCTAATGCGTGCATCTGAGCTGGACCCGACAGCCACTTGCGGCCATCTCGATCTGCACGCGATACGCCGTCGTAAACATTGCGAGCGCGGAACCAGGGAGATCGCGCATGGGGCCACTCAGAGCTTCGCGCAACTCCTCAGCCAAGGCGGCATCCATGCTGTCCATTTCTTCAGCGATGCATTCCCAGCAATCATCGTCACGTAAGGTGAATGGCTCCATCGTTTTGCCTTCCCATTTGTAGCGTGCCTTCATGCGGCATCTTCGCAGACGCATTGACACAAAACAACGGCCCCGAGCCGAAGCCCAGGGCTGCATGCGGTGCGCCCTGGGGCATCATGCTCTCGGGTATTCCTCTTCGATGCGGTGGCGAAGGCCGCCCCGGCCGTGGGAAGGCGGCCGGGGCATCCTGTCGCGCTGGCGTCTGAACGTCAGTTCGTCGTCACGACCACGGTCGTGACGGCGGCCCCGGCACCGTTGTGTGTTCTTCGGTCATAAACCCCTGCGCCCGAATGTGGGTGGCGAGCAAGGAGGCCGCCTCGTTGAGCGGCTCCTTCAGATCTAAGAGCGCACGGTGTTGGCCACTATCGCCCGGGTCGATGGCGTTGTACAGATCGATGCGAAAGAGGGCGAATTGCACCGCCTCGCCGACGCCGCTCGGTAGCATCCCAAACGCCGGATAGGCGTGCTCGAACCCTAGAACCCGGAGGGGGAATTTGATGTAGGCCTTTTGCTCCGATTCTTCCACGACTCGGAGGTTGTAGATGATCTCGCCGAGCAAGGAGACGAGCATCTGCTTGTAGGCCTCCCTGGCCGCCTCGGCGCGTTCTTTCTGCCGTGCCTCGTCCTCTTCTCTCCGCAGCTTGAGGTCGTGTGCGATCGTGTCCTGGAAGACCTGGCGCTCGTTCGCCAGCGTCTGCTCGAAGCGATCCCGCTCGTCTTTGCTCGTTCGCCTATAGATGACCCACGCGACGACGAACGCGCCGATGGTTCCAACAAACGAGCCCAATGCTGCAATGCCGAAGTTGGCCAGGAATCCCTCGGTCGTGAATCCCGGATCGAGCTGAGCGATCATGTCTCACCCCAAGCGGCGGCGCACGGTTCGGCGGTCTCTGGCGATCGAGCATCATCGCGCGACCACACTCGGGGCGCAAGGAGACGCCCAATGGTCACGTTGATCTCCACGTGGAGGCACGAAAACGCCCCAAGCCGACTTGGAGTCGGCCGAAACCGGCGGCGCGCAGGGACGGGGAGACGGCGACGGTCGAACTCGTCGCCGAGTCTCAGCGGGCGCCGTTGATGACCATGTTCGGGGTGTTCGTGCCCAATGCGTTGGTCTCCTCTCGCTTTAGGGTCAGCCGGGCTCAGCGGAGGAACGGCAACGCGAAGACACCCAGCGCCTCCGGCTCGGCGCGGACCCGCTACACAGACGCTGACCTCGCGTTTGCCTCCCCTTGCACGCATCCCCTAAGAACGTTCGCGCCGAGATCAATCTCGGCTGTGCTCCTGGGGGTAAGCAAGTCGGCGGCTTCTCCTCAGGAGCGGGGCATGCGCAGCGCCATCGCTTCTACCCTCCTTGGTCACTGGATGCCCCTTCAGAGGCTCACCGCCGCGTGTGGGGCTCGTACGAGCCATCCAGCGACAGTTCGCGTGCGCCGAGGTGTTCCGCAGCGGCAAGGGTGCAAACGCCCTCAGTGTGTGAGCGGGGTGTGGCGGAACAAACGTTCGAGATCCGCCGTTGTGCTGGCAATTGCCGCCCCTAACTCCCGCTCGTCTGGATCCACACCAGCGGACCGGACGACGCCAACCCTGGCGACGGGTAGGGGTCGGGCAGGGCGCCCGTGCCGACGAATACACCCTGCGCTGACCACAGCACTTCGGGGCTCGACGTGGCGCTGATCTCGGGCCAGCCGTGGAGGGGGCGGGCGATGTCGAACCCAGCAGGGTCGCTGCCACCCCCCGACACGCGCACCCGCAACGTCTCCAGCTGCAACGTCCCGGCGAACGTCCCGGCGCACACCGTCGCCCAGTACCAGCCGGGGTTGAATGTGACGCTCAATCCGGTGACCGACTTGACGCCGCTCGTCGAGAGGTCGATCGTGCCGGCATCGTGGACTCTCACGCTCGGGAGACCGTTGCTCCCCACGGCGTAGAGTCCCAAACGCCCCGTCGCGCTGGCGGTGGTCCCTCCCGCGCGGCGCACCCCGATCCCGGTCAAGGTCGTCGGTTTCGGGACGAAGATGATGCTGCCGCAGAGGGTGTCTTGACTCACCACGCCCAGCGAGTCGGGGCCGGAAACCTCGCCCCCGAGCACGTTGACGGCGCTCACCCAATACGTCGCGATCAGCCCCGGGCTCAGAAACGGGAGCGTGAGCCCGTCCGCCGTCTTGGCCAGTGTCACCGCCTCGTCGAACAGTTCCGGGGTGCCCACCGAGGGCTTCGCCAGCTTGGCCTGCGTCACGGAGCCGTCGGCTAGCGGTCCGGTGGCGATGGGGCGCTCCGTCTCGTCGATGTTGCCTAGCACGATGGCGGCGGCGGCGGCCGGCACCGTGACGCGTGCGACCTCGATTTCGCTCGTCGTGGCGTCGTCGGTGAGCGTGGGCGCGGTGGGGGATGCGGCAGGCGTCCCCTCCACGACTTGCAAGCGCACACGCCCCTCGAAGGTGCCGGTGCGGGTCAACTCCGACACGACGAGGTCGATCCTCGGGTTGCTTCCGTCCGCGGCGGAGATGTTGACCGTCTCGGCGGTGTAGATCGGGTGGAGCGTCCCTTTGTTGAGGAGGTCGCCGGTCCCGACCTGGACGGCCATGCCGCCCGGCGCCGTGACAGCCATCCCGGTGATGACGCCGTCCCCGAACAGGCGCAGGATGCGGTCCCACTCGCCCTCGAAATTCGTCCCGGCCTGGCCGTGAGCCGATCCGTCGATCTTTTTGGTTTGCCCGCCAGCCGCGAAGGTTTGTTCGGTAAATCCGGGGGATCCATTCTCTTGAAATTGCCAAAAGCCGGTTGTCGGATCAACCGGCACACTGTCCAGCAGCACTCCGTCTGGGCCGCGAATTTCGGCATCACCCGTGGTAATCGCAGCGCCGGTCTGGACATCTCGCGCAACATTCCTCAAAAACGCCATTTCACGGTCTCCTCTCGGCTAGCGGCGCGCGTGCGCCGGCGCATCGGATCGACAGAAGAAGCCGAGAAGCGCGGCACAGCCGCGGCACTCCTCGGTGAGGGGGCGGTCGCGCGACCGCAGGCACGCCCACCATCGAGCGCATTCCGGCCGCTGCCGGCGCCGGCGATGCGCGGTTCGTGGCTCCTTCGCTGCCGCGTTCACGGCTCGTGATCCAACACGACCCACGGGCGTGGCCGACGCGGTGCGCCGGCGCTCTCCTCGCCCTCGGACTCGTATGGGGCGGGGTCCGCTTCAGCGTTGTGCTCGCGCTCCCCCGGCTCGTCTCGGCCGATGGACCTTTCGGCAGCGTCCGGCTGCGGCTCTGGCTGCTCCAGGTCATCCTTGGGTGTCGTGTTCATGACGCCTCTTCGCTCGCTTGGCGCGGTCATTCCGGCCACTCGTCGCCGGCCCAGTCGTCCCACGGATCGCCGTCGCTCTCTCTGTCTCCCTGAAGTTCCGCTTCATCCCCCACTGCAACACTGCAACACTCCCCACCCAGCGCCTCGTTTTCCGCGTCGTCATGCGAAAACGACTGTTGCATTGGGCTCTGCAACACCTCTGCAACAGTGCAACGGTTCCGCGGCTGACCGTTGCACTGTTGCACGACCGTTGCATCGGGCTCTGCAACCGTGTTTTCGGCGCGGTTGTGCGAGCTTTCGGCGGAATCCGCCGGGTGTTGCAGTGTTGCAGTGGGGGTGTCAAACACATGGCTTGGATGCGGCAGCGCCGGCCGCTCCTCCGGCAACGGATCGCCCACGCGCAAGCGGGACGGCTTGCCCTTGCCGGTCTCGTCGTTGACGAGGAAGCCGCCCGCCAGTGCGGCGCGCACATGGCGGCTGACCGTGGACTTGTCGCGATCAAGCGCGGTCGACAGTTGGTTGAGGGTGACCGTCCCCCGTCCATGTCCTTGATCATCTCGGCGACCTTCTGCACCGCCGCGCGCACGGCTGGGGTGACCCCCTCAGCGGCGATGGCGCCGAAGACCGGATGAGTCAAGTCGTAGACGACGCGGTAGTCGGCCTCCGTGGCGATGACGCGGCCCGCGGCATCGGACTCCCGCTGCCGCTGATGGAGCAGCGCACAGGCTTGGATCAAGCCCAGGAGTTGGGTAAAGTCGCGCCGGCTGCGGACCTTCTCGGCGGGGTAAGCCGCGCCCAACCGGTCGGCATAGGGGATTGTGACCTCGTGCGTGCCTTCCTCGACGAGCCAGCGCTGCAGCTCGTGCCAGGGACGCAGATCGGGGGCGTCCGGTAGCCGCCCGTTGGCGCGCTCGGCCGTCGCTAGCAGGATCGTGCGCGTGGCCTTCGGGTCGTCTGGAACGTGGATCGTCAAGACCCGTGTCTCGAGTTCAGCCTCCACGCTCTTGGTCGTGGTGGTGACGAAGCCGGTCGGGCCTTCCTTCTCGATGCGGCGCGGCTGCAAGCCGTCCGGCGTCTTTTCGACGGTCTCGTAGACGACGCTCCCCTCCCAGGCGATCGAGCGCAACAGCGCGGCGCCGATCCCGTCCCGGTGCAAAGCCGCCGCCTCGGCCACGATGAGCGTGCGATGCCGCAGGTCAGCGTCGGTGTAAACCAACACCCGCTCGCTCATGCCGTTGAGGGAGTACGTGGCGACCGAGGGGAAGAGTCGCGCCACGAGCATGACCAGAAAGCTCTTGCCGGCGGCTGAGGGGCCGCCCACCACGAGGTTGATCGGTCGCGCCAGGAGCCGGCTCAGCAGCACCAGAAACACCAGAAGCGGCTGGGTCCTGTCGCCGGCGTACCCGAGCGCCGCGATGGCCGTTCGTACCTGATCGAGCACGTTGGGGGCATCGAGGAGCGCCATGGCCGCTTTGCTGACCTCGGGATCGGTCTCATCGCTCGTCTCTGCGGACGACGGCGCGGCCGGCGCCAGGAAATCGAGGACGCGGTCGCGGACCTCGTTGAGATCGTCGGGGTCGGTCCCGGCCTCCTTGGCGAATTTGTCGCGCGCCTTGGCCGAGTCGAGGTTGAGACGGTCGCGGTGCAGGGGCCGTGCGAGCGGCTCGCCCTCCATGACGACGGAGACCGTGGCCTTGACGCCGTCGCCGGGTCTCGGGTCGTCGACGTAGTAGGCGGCCTCGCCTATGACGATCTTGAGCGTGTCAGCCCGCATGGCGAACCTCCTCGCCCAAAAGGTCGATGACCGGGCGCCTACCGCGAACGGGCGGGAGTTGACGGATAGTGCGACTCGCTAGCGGCCTCCCGCCTAGCGCGGATCGGGCGGCGTAGCCCTGGTCAGCCAGGCTACGCGCCGCCGCGCGAAAATCGCCGCCATGCTCCACGACCGCGTAGTAGCCGAAGCGGTCATAGGAGCGATCGGGGTCGAGATCGGTCGAGGTCGAGAACACCCACAGCAGATCGTTGCCCTGATAGTTGGTGCTGGCGCTGATGCCGCGATCCTTGCCCGGTCGGGTCCAGTAGCCTGTCGCGCCGCGGCGGTGATCGAGCGACCACCCGTAGCGCGGCAGCACTTCCTCCCACGAGGTGCGGCTGTTGAAGTCGTCGCCGGGCTTGCCGCCCCCGGCGCCTGTCCTCCCGTGCGCCGAGGGAGCAAAGGCCGGCCGTGGTCGCTCGTCGAGCATGCGGGCAACCGCGAGCAGACCGTCGCGTTCTTCGGCCGTGACGGTGGCGATCGAGTCCCAGCCGCCGCGCAGCAGCTCATAGCGCCCACCGGAGGCGTGGACGGTCCCGTTGGTCGGGGCGACGACGGCGTACCCGCCCTCGCCCTTCGTCTCGATCACGGCTTGCCAGTTGTCGCGAGGGTGGCGTTTCTCATCGGTGCGCTTGGCGCGCTGCGCGAGCTTCAGGGCCCCGGCCAACACGGGCGAGCGGTAGAGGACGTGATTCCCACCGCTCGGGGTTCGTTCCCAATACCCGTCGACGATCCGAGACCAGACGTTTCCGAGACCGTTGTCCTCGACCAGTTGGGAGAATGGCTCCCAGGCGGACGCCTGATCGTCGAAGTCGAGCAGCTCCAGCCCGCCGGAAATCTGGCCGCAGACGGCACCGAGGCCGGTGCGCCGCGGGTCGGCATACCAGCGCACCAGATCCTGCAGGGTCGGCAAGCGCCTTTGATAGACCTTCCAATCCACGGCCGGCCCTTTGCTGCCATCCTGCCTGGGCGGCACGACGCAGACGCCGGCCGCGTGGGCTGCGAAGGCGGCTTCGCGGACGGCCGTCATCGCGAGGCCGCCTCTGTCATGCCCAGCGCGAGCAGGTAGTCGATGCGCCGCTCCGCGTTGCGCAAATCGAACGCGAGAACCTCGGCGTCGTGGTCGTTGCCGGTCGCCACGGCGGCGGCCAGGTCGCCACGGAGTTCCCGCGCGTGCCGCAGCCAGCACGTCAGCGCGGCCCTGCGGTCGCAACCGGCAGGGCAGGGGAGGGCGAAGGCGAGCGGGTAGGGGGCAGTCATACCGCCATCCCTCCGCCGCGAATCTGTGCCGGCGGCACCGGAACGATCCCGGCGTCGGGCCGTCCGCGCACCGTGCACCGGACATAGCGCTGAACAGGGTGCCAAATGCCGCGGACACTGCGGCGAGCGTGGGCGGCGACGAAATGACAACCAACCGGGGCGACATCAGCCGCCTGGCGCCATGGCTGTGTCGGGTGGCGGCGCTCGGTCTGTAGTGCGGCCGCGTGTGCGATACTCATCGTGATCGTCCCCACGTTCAGCCTGTCTCTGCCTCCGGATCGCCGCCCATCGGCAGATTCGGGCTGTCCGTCGTCAGGCGGCGACTCCTGCCGTGTTGATCGAAGCCCGCTGCTCTGCGTTCGCCTCGGTCCCGGACTGAGACCGGAGCCGTTCGACGTACGCCTCCAGATCAACGCTTGCGATCCTTCTCGAAGCCCCGATCTTGACGCTGCCGATTTCGTTGGCGGCCAAAAGCTGGTACAGACGCGCCCGAGACAGCCCGAGCGCCGCGGCCGCCTCTGCCGGCCGGTACAGGAGTCGTCCTTCTGCCATACCTTGCTCCCATCGCTCGCGCTTGACGAGATGAACACCTATCACGCACACTGTACGGCGGTAGACGCGCCTCGTCAGTACGTATACGCGCAGCTTAGGAGCCAGTTCGCACAATGTCACGCGGCAGGCAGACGGCAATCCAGATCGTCGACGAGATCGCGAGGCTGACGGCCGATGGATACGGCCCGTCGCAGATTTTCCGAGACCTTGAGAAGCGGACCTGGCTCGGCTGCGAGCCCGTAAGCCGGCGGACCGTTCAAGAGATAGCCCGCGTGGCGCGCGGCAAGGACCCCACCGCGCCCTGGTCGTTCGTGGACACACCATCGGACGACGCCCGGCTCGTGCTCGACGTTCTCAGCCCGATCGTGCGGCGGACTGATGGCCGTGTCTGGTTCAGCAAGGACCTGGCCGGCTGGGTGGTGCGGGTGCGCAAGGCGGCGCCCACCATGCCGCCGGATTGGGTCCATCTCGTGGCGCATGGCTACCAATGGTCGCGGGCGGACGACCACGAGACCCACGCGCTCGACCTCACCTTGGCCACGGCGCCGTGGCAGAACGCGCAGAACGCGCAAGACTGGGCGCGGCTGCTGCACGAGATGGGGGATCGGGTCGGCGACTGGCCCGGCGGGGGTCCGGGCCTCATGGCACATGCGGCCCGGGAGTTCCCTCGGCCGGAATGGGCAGCGCGCGAGAAATCCTGGCAGGGGCTCCTGTGGGAGATTCTGCTTGGGGGCGTCGATGCCGTTATCGAGGAGGCGGACGAGCCGGAACCGGGTAAGGATTCACCCTCGATTGACAGCAAAGTGACAGCAAAGCCGGTAGACGGCGGTGGACCAACCGAGACGGACGCAGGCGAAAATCCGCGTCACCACGAGGAATCTGGACCGGAGTAGGCCGCCCTGGACGGGGGATAGGCGATCTTCAAAACTGTGCGAGTGGGGGTGCTCCCCTCACTGGTGGGTTCGACTCCCATGCGCCCTCGCCACTAGCCTCATAGAGCTTGTGCGGATTCCAGGAGCACTTTGGCATTCGCGGTCGACGCGGCTACGTGGTAACGTGCAGCCAAGTGTGATGAGCGACCTGGAGCGCATCCAATCGCCGGCCGAATTGCTCGATTGCAGATCACCAGGACGGCCGAAGAAAAGCTTTGGTCGCATGGCATTGAGCGCGATCAGGTCGCTGCGGTTCCTGCGGGTCGCACAGTGCTTGCGCGCAATCGCAAAGGCCGTGCCGCCTCTCACGTCCTGATAGGCCGCGACGCGCAAGGCCGCTGCCTGACGGTCCCCGTCAGGCAAACGGATGATCCAACCGTGTGGCGCGTCATCACAGCCTGGTACTGCAAGCGCAGCGAAGCCGCCAAGCTGCGTTAAAGGAGCACCGACATGTCCAAACCCGCCCGGTACGAATCGACTCAGGAGCCGCTCGACGAAGACGAACGCGAACTCATGGATCCCGAGTCATGGGATTGGGAGCACGCCGAGGAACTCCCCCCCATGCCGGACGTGCAGATCGAGCTGCCCATTGCCTTCACACGAGACGAGTACCGCACCATCGGTCGCGCCGCCGATGCTCAGGGCATGACCACGCACGCTTTCATCGCCCAGGTAGCCCTCGCCGTAGCGCAAGCGCTAGAGCCACGCCGCCAGCCCGCGGCATGAGTCAGATGCCCCCCTCACTGGTGGGTTCAACTCCCGTGCGCCCGCGCCTCCAAAAACGACGAGAATATGCGGAGAATCAAACGCCGGAGCGACTGCTGTCTCGGCTCCGTCCGACCGCCCTTTGCCGTATGTACCGCAGCTTGCACCCAGACGTACCGGCTACCTGAAAGAGGCGCCATCCATTGCATCATCGCGACGAGTCAACGTGGGCGCGCCGCTTCTCTGACAGCGGAGATGACAGCAAGACTCTCAATAAGGGGCGACGATGAAAGCAGAGAAAGCGCTCTGGTGGCTGGCGCAAGGGTGTGCCGTCTTGCTCCTTTTCGCCTGGTTCAACCCCAAAACCGTTCACGTCTCCGTGGTCTACCGATCCCAGGCTATCCAGGGGTGGGGATGGCAGAACGTGGCGGCCTGGGCCGGGGTGTTCGTGCTCGCCGCGCTGGCCCTCGGCCGCGCCAACCGCGAGCGCGTCTCGGTAGCGGTCCTCTGCCCCCTCGTCGCCGCGGCGGCGTTCACCGCCTCGGCCGCGGAGACCGCCCGGACGTGGATTGATCTCACCTGGGAGGCCGCGCACCCCGACCCATACTGGACCCTGCGCCCCGCCACCGGGATGGACCACACGGTCGCCGTCGCCCTCGTCGGGGCCGCGTTCTCGTTGCTGCTCCTGGGAGCGTGGACGCATCCCGCAAATCAGCCGTGACGACACTTCGGCCCGCGGGGATCGGCCGCCTGTGCGCGGGTCAGCGCCGCCTCCGCCCGGCATCGTGACCGAATCTCGGCAGCCGGGACGCTCTCCACGGTCGAAAGCCCCAAAGTAGGGCCGATCTTTTCTCCCAGTTATTGGGGATTCAGGTGAAGCCTTGTGTGACTGTCGGAGCTTGACCGACCGTCGACGTGCCCCTCTCCCATCGCAATCTGACAAGTGGAGGTAGTCCCGGATGACGCCCGATTTCGGCGTCACGAGCCCCTCTCCCATCGCAATGGGAGAGGGGTTGGGGTGAGGGTCGTTCGCCGGGCGGTAGTAGTCCATCCGGAAACCGTATCAATCAATCACATCCAGCGCGATGGCCACAGATCACCCGTGTTAACAGCCGGGTAATGCTGACCTTATAGGCTCGCAGAGGCATCGCGGCAGAGACGGCACGCTCCACTCAGAGAAAGGGACTGACATGGAAAGCAACACGTTCAACCAAATCATCCACCGGCTGGAAGCGGACGCCTCGCGGCGTCGGCTGCTGGCCGGGCTGCTCGGGACGGCGGCGATGCTGACCGGTGCCGCCGGCAGCGACGCCAGGAAGCAAAAGAACAAGGGCCGCAGGCACAACAACGGCGGTGGCTCCCTGACTGCGAAAGTCCAGGTCTGTCGCCGCAACCGACGGCGCAGGAGCTTCAACCTGATCAGCGTGGGCCAATCGGCCGTGCCGGCACACCGGCGTCGCGGCGACATCATCTGCCCCGTGCCGCCCGAGTGCTTCGTCATCACCGGCTGCAGTGGGGGTGGGGATAGCGTGTGCGCGATCGAGCCCGATGAGGGAGCACCCTGCAACGACTTCTTCCCTGCCGCGGGCGTCTGCAATGCCGAAGGCGAGTGCACGGAGTTGCCGATCACCTCCGGCTGATCGCGGCTTGCGCCCGACACACGCCGCCGAACCCCGGCGCGATCGCGCCGGCCCGTCCGGCCTCCAGCCAACGAGCGCCTCTCTGCCTTCCGCGCATGCCACAGCGCCCCGGTCGCCACGACCGGGGCGCGTATCTGCTCGAGGCCCCCGAGACCGTCGAATGCGGGTTTCGCTGTTGCGCCGCTTTCAGTTTGGCGGTGACTCCTGTCCGGGATTTCGCGTAGCATGAGCGCGGTATGCCGTTGTCGAGTGCCACCCGCGCCTCCCCCTCTCCCTGCGCACAGGGCCGGGTACCCTCTGGGTGGCGGTTGGGGTGAGGGTCGTCCGCGAGGTTGGGCTGACGGTCGCTTGCAGCGCCGGGACTCCGATTTCTCCGCGTACGTACGTTCAATATTTCCAGAGGTGTCCTATTTTGGCCTCCTCAATCCGTCTTTAGAGGTAGAGGGGGCAGCACACCGCGCCAGATCCCGTCGGCCCCCGGCGCCATCTGCCCCTGGCCCGCGCCTGACGCCCCAGGCGCGGTGCCCGCCGCGGTCCCCCGCACCCCGCCCCGAGAACCGATCCTCCGCCAGCTCATCTCCGGCGTCGGCCGCACCCCCTGTGCGGCCGCGCACTCCCCGGCCTGTCGCGTACAGGCGCCGCCCAGGGCGTTGGGCAGCGGGGGGGTCCGGCGGTCCTGGCGGGGCCGGCGGCCCCGAACTGCATCCGAGGTCTGCCCCTCCTGGGCCCCGCTCCGCTTGGAGTGGGCCCCAGGGGGATCTCGTCATGCCCAAAAAACCTCGCGCCCTGCTTGAACCAGGGCTGCTCAGCTCTTCCCTTCCCCGGCCCCGTAACGTATTGCCGCGTCCACAAAAATCCGCGGCGCCTGTTGCAGGGAGAGAATGCTCACCCACTCATTCGGCCCGTGCGCCAGTGGCAGCAACCCAGGCCCAAACGCCGCCAGCGTCGGAATCCCACCTTGCCCGTGAAACGGCCAGGCATCCGTCGCCCCGGGAAACGCCGCCAACGGCGGCGCCTCACCCAGCACATCCGCCGCGGCACGCTCGACGGCGCGCACCATCGGGTAGTCGGGCACGACCTCGGTCGGGGCCATCCAGGCCAGGTCGGGGTTGAACTCCCAGGAGATCTCCGCGCCAGGCACCAGAGGACGAATCCGCTCGAGCGCCGCGTCCACGTCCTCCGCCAGCGCTTCCTGCGTCATGCCGGGCGTCGTCCGGATATCGCACCAGAACTCCGCGTGCCCGGGCAGCACGCCATATCCGACGCCACCCAGCGCCTTCACCCCGAGGTTGACCGTCGGTCCGCTCGGGCAGAGCGGATGCTCGGGATAGCGCAGTCGCAACTCTCGACGAAACGCCACCAGCACATGCGCCATCGCCTCCACCGCATTGACGGTCGGCATCTGATCCGAAATCGACGAGTGCGTCTGCGTCCCGCCCACGATCACCCGAAACCCGCTGAACCCTCGCGAGATGACCCGAATCGCCTCCCAATCCTCATGCACCCCCGCCGGCTCCCCAAGAAGAATGGCATCCGCCTCAACGGCATTGGTCCGCACCAGGTACGACGCCCCGAAGTGGCTGCCGTACTCCTCGTCAGCAGTGAAAATCAGACTCAACGACCCCGCCGCGCGGTCTGCCACTCGAGCAAACGCCGCCCCGGCCAGCACCATCGCCGCGCAGGCCCCCTTCATGTCGGTCGATCCCAGCCCGAAGAGACGGTCGCCCTCGATGGTCGGACTGAACGGGTCGGTCCGCCACTCCGCCGCGGCCTCCCCCACCGGCTTCGTGTCGAGGTGTCCACACAGCGCCAGGTGCGGTCCCGGCCGCGCCCCGTCGATGCGCACGATGAGATTCGGGCGATGCGGCTGCTCGGCCAGCACGCGCGCCGCGGGCAGCCCATAGTGCGCCAGCGCCCGCTTGATCACCGCGGCGGGAGCCGTCTCATCCCCAGGCAGATTCGGACTCGGTGCCGCAACCAGCGCCGAGGTCAGCGCAATCACCTCGCCCTCGCGCTCGGCCAGAAACCGATCGGCTTCGACCAGCAGCGCTCGCGTCGGATCGATATCACTCATCGCTAATCAGCCAGCAGCGCGGCCGACTGCGGATTGAAGACCACCGTCAACGTCTCGCCAATCGGATGCTCCGCCTCCCCCACCGCGCGGTTCTGGCGATGCACCGCCACCACCTGACCGCCGGGCAGGCGCAGCAAATACTGCGTGTACGTCCCCACGTAAATGACCTCCTCCAGCCGCCCGCTGAGCCGGTCCCAGCCAGGGATTTCAGAGCCCGGCAGATCGGCGAGCAGCGAGATCTTCTCGGGACGCACCGCCAGCGTCATTCTCCCCTGCGCCTGAATACCCTCCGGCATCCGGGACGCGCAGCGGCCCCGACCCGGGCAGATCGACCTCCGCCGTTGTCCCATCCGAGCCGATTACGTCTACCTCGAGAAAATTCGTCTGGCCAATGAAATCAGCGACAAACCGGGTGCGCGGCCGCTCGTAGATGTCGCCCGGCGTACCGAGCTGCAGGATGCGCCCCTCGTTCATGACCGCGATGCGGTCGGACATCGTCAGCGCCTCTTCCTGGTCATGCGTGACATAGACGAACGTCGCCCCCACCTCCCGGTTGAGCTGCTTCAGTTCGAGCTGCATCGCCTTGCGCAGCTTCAGATCGAGTGCGCCCAGCGGCTCGTCCAACAAAAGCACCGCCGGCCGATTGACCAGCGCCCGCGCCAGCGCCACCCGCTGCTGTTGCCCGCCGGAAAGCTCGGCCGGTTTGCGGTTCTCAACGTGCGGCAGCCGTACCATCTCCAACGCCTCGGCGACCCGCCGCTGCCGCTCCGGTTTCGCCACCCCGGTCATCTCCAGCCCATAGCTGACATTCTGTGCAACCGTCATATGCGGAAAGAGCGCGTAATTCTGAAACACCGTATTGACCGGTCTCCGATACGGCGGCCGGTCCCCCATCGCCTCCCCCTCGATGCGAATCTCCCCCGCCGAGGGCAGTTCGAAGCCACCGATCATGCGCAGCGTCGTAGTCTTCCCGCACCCGGACGGCCCCAGCAGCGTCAGAAACTCCCCCTGCCGCACATCGAGTGAAATACCGTTCACGGCCGGGACCTGTCCGAAGAACTTGGACACTTCGCGCAATTCGACACTCGATCGTCCCGGAACTCGGAGATGCCCGTTCAATTGCCTCTCGCTCGTGGCCATTTCCACGGTCGTAGTCACCTCCACCCGGTCGTCAGCGTCCGATGTTCGCCTGCTTCGACAACCGGTTCGAAAGGAGCACTCCCGCCAGCGAAACGCCAATGATCACCGTCGCAACCGCGTTGATCTCCGGCGAAATTCCCTGCCGCAAGCGGCCCCAGATAAGCAGCGGCAGCGTCTTGTCGCGCCCGGTCAGGAAGAATGTCACCACCACTTCGTCGAACGACAGGGTAAAGGCGAGGATGGCCCCGGCCAGGATGGCCGGCCGGATGAGTGGAAACGTCACCCGCCAGAACGTCTTGCCAGGTGGTGCGCCGAGGTCCGCCGAAGCCTCGTCCAGGCTTCGCGGGAGCTGTCCCAAGCGCGCGACGACGTTGTTGAGGATGAGCGTCATGCAGAAGGTGGCGTGGGCGATGACGATTGTCCATTGCGACAGTTTCACCCCGAGCAAGGTAAAAAACGAGAGCATCGCCACCCCAGTGACGATACCAGGCAACAGGATCGGCAAGACCACGAAAAAGCGCACCGCCGGCTTCGCGGGGAAGTCGTAGCGGTCGAGCGCCAGCGCGAGCAGGGTCCCGAGCACGACAGCGGTACTGGCAGCGATGAGACCAACCGTGACGGAGAGCCGCACCGATTCGTGGATGTCGCTATCGACCAGGAGCTCGCGGTACCAGTTGAGCGTGTACCCCTGGATGGGCCAGGCATTGACCTTCGTGGCACTGAACGAATAGAGGACCACCACGAACAGCGGCAGATACAGAAAGAGAAAGACGATGGCGGAGACGATACCCAGCCAGGGTCCGCCCCGCCGGCCCAAGGGCGCCCGGGTTGGGATCGCCGCGGGGGCAACCGTCTCGGCGGCGAGCGTACCGGCAGATCGGGCGGTCATCCCGCTTCACCTCGCCCCAGCGCGCCGAACCGGTTCGCCACGAGAAGAAAGACGGAGATGATGGCCAGGATGGGAAGAATGAGGGCGGCCCCCAGCGGCCAGTTATTCGCCACGCCGAACTGGTCGGCCACGATGCCGCCGATCATCTCGGTCCCGGGACTGCCCCCGATC
The DNA here is from genome assembly GCA_963762985.1 of uncultured Chloroflexia bacterium. GTDB lineage: Bacteria > Chloroflexota > Chloroflexia > Thermomicrobiales > UBA6265 > JACCXM01. The sequence goes on along the minus strand of CAVXMK010000005.1, from coordinate 191,876 downwards.
AGACTCGGCGTGATGTAGTCGCCCATCGTCAGACTGAAGACGCTGAGACTGCCGGCCAGCAGTCCTGGCAACGACATGGGCAGTACGACGCGGCGAAACGTCTGCCACCAGTTGCCGCCGAGATCGGACGCCGCTTCCAGCAGCGAGTTCGGCAGGCGGTCGAGGACCGTGAACAACGGCAGGATCATGAACGGAAGCCACACCTGACAAAAGGTGATGTACATCCCGGTCTTGGAATAGAGAAACGCCGATACCGGCTCGCTCACAATCCCGGTGGCGAGGAGGAAGGAATTGAGGATCCCGTTCGTGCCCAGGATGGTCTTCCAGGCGAAGGCCCGCACCAGGTACGAACTCCACAGCGGGAAGATCACCAGCATCAGCAGCAGTTCACGATGCCGCGTGGCGCGCTTGGCAATGTAATAGGCAACCGGAAAGGCCAGCACCATGTCGGTGATGGTCACCGCGCCGGCCATAAGCAGCGTGCGAATGAGCACGGTCGAATAAAGCGGGTTCTGAGCGATGGTTTCGATGTTCTCGAAAGTCAGGGTGCGGTCAATGGTCAGGTAATCGACTGACCAGAAGGCGTAGATGAGGAGCAACCCGAGCGGGACGAGATAGAAGAACGACATCCAGACCAGGGGCGCGGCCAGCAACCCGACCGCGCCGATCCGGAAGGGCGATGAGCTCTCTGCGGGTGGCGCCGAAACGGCCGCCGCGGTTGCCATCGTTACACTCTATCTGCCCCTCGGCTCACCTGACAAGCCGAGCCGAATTGACCAACGGCGGCGTGTCCACCTCGTGTCATGCTGAACGCAGTGAAGCATCTCGACTCATCACCGGACCTGCCCGATGAGTACGAGATTCTTCGGCTTCGCCTTCAGAATGACACATTCTGAGCACGCCGCATTAGCTGACGCGGCGCAACCCCCACCCGACAGTTCCGGGCGGGGGTTACGAGCTCAGCCCGCGCGGCACTAGGACGCGGTCGCTTCCTGCCAGACCTGCACCCACTTGTCGTAATTCGGCACGAACTTCCACATGTGGATGCGGGCATACTCGGCCGGCACATCGACCATCCGCAGTTGCTCGCGCTGCTCCATCGGCAGCCCTTCCACCACCGTCTTGTTGGTGATGCTGTAGTTGAGGTTCTCGATGACCCCGAGCTGCCCCTCGGGACCGATCATGTAGTCAGCCCACTTCAGCGCCAGCTCCGGATTGGCCGCCTCGCTGGAAATGCACCAGGAGTCCGACCACCCCGTGACGCCCTCCTCCGGCGTTACCTCGACCACGGAGCCGACCCCCGTGCCCAGAATCTGGAGAGTGATCCATGGCCAGCCATCCGAAAGGACGACCTCGCCGTTGACGAACAGTTCGGCCACCTCGCCGCCCAAATCCCAGTACTTCCGGATCAACGGCCGCTGCTGAATCAGAATGTCCTTGACCTGGGCCAGTTGCTCGTCGTCGAGCAGGAACGGGTCTTCCGGCTGCGGATCGAGCAGCAGCGCGTACTGGGCGATCTGCAACGGGTAGTTCCAGGTCGCAATCTTGCCCGCGTACTGCTCGTCGAGCATCGCGTTCCACGACGTCGGTTCTTCGGCAACTTCCTCGGGGTTGTACAGCAAGGTCGTCGGACCCCAGGCGAAGTTCACGCCATACAGCTTGTTGTCGAACGTGATATATGGCGGCTTCTGGAACTGCTCGTAGAGATCCGGGTAGTTGGTCAGCGTGGAGGGGTCGATCTCCATGAGCAACCCGGCGTCGTAGAGGCGCTGCGGCAAATCCGACGACGCCGACACCATGTCGTACGTGGTCCCGCCGCTTCCCTGCATGGCGGCGAACATCTCGTCGCCCGAACCCGCGAAGGTGGACTCGACGTTCGCGTCATTGGCTTCTTCCCACGGTACCGTGAACGAGTCGGAGGTGTAGCCTTCCCAGATGATCATGGTCAGGTCGTTCGATTGGGCCAGCGCCGGATTACGGCCCATCATTGGCCCCAGCGCCGTCGTGAGCCCGAGCGCGGTAAAGAGTTTGCTCAAGTCGCGCCGGCTGATTGCCCCGGACCGAAATGTGGCCATGACCTTTGCCGGGTCCATCTCCATCAGGTGCTCAACGCGGTTCGCTGGTTCTTGCGCCATGGTGATGCTCCTCGTCTCCACGTCCAATTGCGCGGCTCGCACTCGAGCCACGTACGCATCGGGACCGCCCCGGTCGAGGTCGGAACGCCTTGCCGGTTGTGGAACCGCGCGCACGGTAGCGCCTGCACGACACAGAGTCAAGACAAAGCGGCTCTCACGCGGAACCAGCGGCGCGGGAACCCCACATAGCTCGGTTCGGGCTACAAGTCGAAGAGCGCCTCGAAGTCTATGGAAACGCTTGGGAGCGAACTCGGAACGACCGTTCGTTCGCGGTAGAGCGATTCGCTGTACGAGCCGTCGGGCAGCCGACGCCACACCGCAATCGTGCGCTCAAAGGGATGGATGTACCAGATTTCCAGATCGCCGCGCGCTTGATAGTCCGGGAGCTTTTCCTTGATGTCATACCGTCCCGTCGAAGGCGACCAGATTTCTACGACCAGCGGCAGCGGCTCGGGATAGGCATCGAGGCTATTTGGATCATCGAGCAGGGCGCGCTCGAGTGCCGCTGGTATAACCACGACGTCCGGAACGTAGTAGGTAGCTGCCGAGCGCCGAAGTCGAGCGTGGCTGACGCGCAGTGGGTACTCGTTGCGATCAAGTTGATCTTGAAGCAAGAACGCCAGATGAAACATGAAGCTGCCATGCCTGGCGCCCATTGCCGGCTTCTCCCGTAACTCCCCCTGATACAACTCGAGTTGACCGCCCGGATCGGCGAGCGCGAGCCGGCGATAGGTTTCTTCGCTCACTCGCTCGGTCTGGGTGGTCGCCACGGCTGCCTCCTGCCGCTCCGGAACGTGGTGTGGGTCGCGGTATCGGCGACTGTACTCGATCCCATCAAGAACCTGACGCACGTCGACAAGATGGTTACCCCCGCAGAATCGGCCGCGTCAGACAGGTCGGCCCACCCGCCCGATTGTGAGAGATTTCGTCACCGACATAGGCCCCCACATCACAACCCGCCGCCTCCAGCCTGCTTCGCGTTATGGGGCTTCCTTCACACACGAGCACCCGCATCGGCGCCAGAGTTAGCACGTTGCACCCATGCCGGTCGAACTCCTCATCCGGCACTTCGATGAACGACCACCCCCACCGCCGCAACTCCTCCACGAATCGCACCGACATCAGCGGCAGGTAGACCACGGCAAGCCGTTCGGCTACCGGACTGATGAACGACATCAAGTGCAGGCACTCCCCCGGCCCGCGCCAGTGCGGGAGATCGACGGTGAGCACCTCGACGCCATCCGGTTCCAGGATCGCCCGCAGTTGCCGGATGCCCTCGTCGTTCGTGCGATACCCACGGCCCACGGCCAGCGTCCGCTCGTCCAGCCAGAGTGCATCGCCGCCATCAACCGTCCCCGGTGCCTCGATTCGCCCGATGATCGGGATTCCCGCCTCGTCGTACGACTGCTCCGCAAGCGCGACCTCCGGCAGGCGCAGATCCTTGCCCAGCCGCAACAGCACCGCCCCGGCATCGGTCATCAGCGAGGGGTCGTAGGCGAAGATGGCGTCGAGCAACCCGGCGCTGTCCGGTCCTTCGTCGATCACCTCCACGCCCGCGTCCGTCAGGATCGCTCGAAACGCTTCGTGCTCCCGCACCGCGAGGACGTGGTCCACCGGGTGCGGATAGCCGAACTCGGCAAACTCGGTTCCAGTATCGGGCGCCGCTGGCCGGCGCACCAGCACCCGCTTCAGGGGCGCGACCATGCTCTGGCCACCCCAGGCCCGAGCCGTCGTGACCGTGGAATCCTTCATCACCGTTGCCATCTCGCATCGTTCCCTTCGTTGAGCGCGACGTTGCCGGGCGCCCACGAGGTGCTCCCGCGCACCTCCGCGCCAAGCGTATCCTTCCTCCGGAAATTGAAGCATGGACACGCCGTCTGCAAAGGGACTTCATCCGTGGCGAGAATTGCGGTTTTCGATCCATTCTCAGGCGCGAGCGGCGACATGGTGCTCGGGGCGCTGGTCGACGCGGGCGTGCAAGTGAACGCCATCGAATCGGCCGTTGCTCGCCTCGGAATCGAAGGTGTCAGCGTCACGACGGAACCCGCTCGCAGTGGTGCCGTCCAGGGCACGCGGGTCCACGTCGAATCCAGCGATTATCAGCCCTCACGCGATTGGCGCTCCATCCGCGCGTTGTTGGAAAACTCCACCCTTGAACCGCCCGTCCGGGATGCGGCGCTCGCCGTCTTCGCCACCCTCGCCGCGGCCGAAGCGCGGGCACACGGGGAACCGATCGATCAGGTCCACTTCCACGAAGTCGGCGCCGTCGACGCCATCGTCGACATCGTCGGCGCCTGCGCCGGGTTGCACCTCCTTGGCGTGGAGGAAATCGTCTCGCATCCCGTTGCCGTCGGCGCCGGCTGGGCGCGGGCGGCGCACGGACTCTTGCCCGTCCCCGCGCCCGCGACGGCAAACATCCTGGCGCGCGTTTCAGTCCCCATCCGGCCGTTTCCACCCGCACATGCGGAACCGGGAGAATTGCTCACACCGACGGGAGCCGCGATCCTCGGCACTTTGGCGACGTGGTCGATACCCTCGTTCACCCCGGATGGGGTCGCCTACGGATTCGGCAACCGGGAACTGCCCTGGCCGAACGCGCTTCGCCTCTGGATCGGCGAGACGGCGTCGACCCAAGAGTCAGCAGGCGGCGAGCTGCTGCTCGAAACCAACATCGACGACATGAACCCGCAGTTCTTCGCACCGCTCGGCGAGCGTCTCTTCGCCGCGGGGGCGCTCGATGTCTGGCTGACCCCGGTCACAATGAAAAAGGGGCGGCCAGCCACGGTCGTGTCCGCCATCGTTCCCACCGCACGCCGCGACGAGATCGAGCAGGTGCTATTCGCGGAAACCACGACCCTGGGCATCCGCGCCACGCCCATCTCACGCACCCGCGCCTTGCGCCGCTTCGTGCAGGTGACCACGCGCTGGGGCGACGTCCGGTTGAAACTGCGCGGCTGGAAGGATCGCGTCACCGGAGTCATGCCCGAGTACGACGACTGCCTGCAACTGAGCCGAGAGCGCGACGTACCGACCGCCGAAATCTGGGACGAGGCGAAACGCCTGGGCGATGTCTTCATCGGTCAGCGCTGGGTAGACCACCAGATGGGCCACGGCGAAACCGGTGTGTCCCTCAGCGAAATCGAATCCAGGCGATGAGCACCGGCAACGCGGCAAACAGCAAGTCCGGAATCGGTCTCAAATAGAGCGCCCTCTGCACCGCGGGACCAAAGTCGCTCATGACCCCCAGCCCAATGCCGAGCCGCTGCGCCAGGATCACCCGGCTCAGCACCACCCCGAAGACCACGATGACAATGGCGATGGCCTGCAAGTCGGCTCCCCGCGTTTTGCGCAGGAACCGCACCATCGTTTCCACCGTGCCAAAACCGAGCAGCAATGCCCAGTAAAATCCCCAGTCCGGAAAGAATCCCCACCCTACGCCCGTCACCGCTGCCACCGCGAGACCCGCGCCCGCGGCTACGAGCGTCTGGCTCGGGTTCGCGGCGACCGATGAGCGGGTTCCCGCGCAATCGGGGCAACGCATCCCCACCGGCGTACGCACCCCGCACCGGGGGCAGATCGGCTTGCCGCAGCGCGAGCACCGCAGCCGCGTCTCCACATCCGGATGATCGGCGCACGGAACAGGGCCCGTACCGGCGAACGTCTGGGGCAGCTCGGTCATCACCCGGCGCGGCCGGCGCTAGTTGAATCCACCGCCGCCTCCCCCGCCGCCACCGCCGCCACCGCCAAATCCCCCACCGCCGAACCCGCCGCCGCCGCCAAAGCTGGAGCCACCGCTCCAGCCGCGCCCGCCCCCGCCGCTGCTCCAGTTGCCCGATGAGAACACCTCGCCCGCGGAGTTGAACAGGTCGAACAGCGACCCCGATGAGGACTGAAGCGACTGACCAGTTTGATTGCTGAAATCCTGCAGGTCGGGGATATTCCACCCGCCACCGCCGCTCGGCGCGGCCCCCCCTCCACCGGGAACGCCCGAACTTCCCGAACCAGAACCCGAGCCCGAGCCGCCCCAGCCGCCCGGAATGATGACCGTGCCCCCATACGGCCGGTACCAGGGCCGGGGATATGGGTAGCGCCCGACGGGGCCCGGATAGGGCGCGTCCTCATCCCCGTACCACTCCGGCGCTGCGGTGGGAACGCGAGAAAACTTGTCGATCCACGAACTCTCGAGCCCGAACGCGATCGCGTATGGCAGGTATCGATCAAAAATGCCAGCGGCCTCGTCGAGTTTCTCGTAGCGCTCGATCGATTCCAGGTAATTGCGAAACGCCCGCCACCGGGCCGCGGCCTCGGCGCCCGCCTGGGTCTTCCTCGGCATATGGCGTGAGATTGCCACCAGTATCAAGCCGATCCCGAACAGGGCAGCGATCGGCACCCAGATGGTGGGGGCAATCCCGGCGAGCGAACCGACCGCCACGCAGCCGCCAATGACGGCTACGATCGCCACGCCCATCCCGATCGACTTCCAGCGCGACCGCGTCCGCTCCGGCGAATGGGTGAAGTACCCATGGGTCACCAGCTCGTCGTACAGGTGCCGCTGAATCTCTGGCTGCGCGGCGGCAAAGCGCGCCTTGGCCGCCGAAAGTTTGACCTTTTCTCCTGGTTTGATCTCGGAGCCAAACAGCGCTTCCAGCAACTCCTGCTCGAAGAGCGGTCGACCTTCCGACGGCCCCGTTGCCGTCAGCAGGAAGTCGCTGCTCGGATAAACGCCCTTCTCCTCAACGCGGTCGATGTGCAGAACCCCACGATGCCCGAGATCGACCAGCGTCGCAACGATATCCCGCTGGTCGACCTGCTCGTCGAGCAGCGCACCGATCACGCCGGGGGATAGATCGTCTGGCGGATCGGGGAGAAACTCCGCGACCGGTCCCGTTTGCGGATCGCGTCCCCGCGTCCACCACACCGCGAGTGCCGCGATGCCACCGCCCACCGCGACCAGCAACCCCAGCCCCAGAAAGACGAGCGAGAGCTGTTCTCCTTGTGCCTCCTGCTCCGCCAGCTCCTGTTCCCGCCGGTCGCTGGCCGCCTGCCAGGAAGGGGCTTGCGCCTCTACCAGCCGTTCGAAGCGCAGACCCGCCTCCAGCGAATCGCCGCGCTCCAGATCGCTTGTGGTCCAGGTCCACGTCTGACCATCCTCGGTGTGGTCTTCCGGCCGCTCGCTGCCCGGTCCCTGAATGAAGGTCTCACCGGGGTCGACCGGGCGCGGCAGCACGATGCGCAGCGTCGCGTTGTTGACCGGGGCGTTCTCGGTGATCTCCTGGCCAACGCCGATCCAGGAGATTTGTTGACTCGGTCCCGGAAACGACGTCTCCCCTTCGTCGTAGACCCGCAGCGCTCCGTAGGCATCGAATTCCATCTGGAAGGTGCGCTCCCGCGACGAGGTCGGAGGAAAACTCCAGTCGACCCGCAAATTAGGTCCGACCCTGCGGTACGTATACGTGTTCGGCACGTTGCTCGAAAACGCGCCGGGCGGCACGTACTCGTACGGCTGCAGTGTGCCGCCCTGGATCTCGCCAACTCGGACGTTGTCGAAATCCTCAATGCGAGCCAACGGTATTTCGCGAAAGCCGCTGCGGAACGGACCACCGTTGAAGTCGATGCGGTCACGCTCCGTGACATGGAAAGAGCCGTCCTCCCGCAACTCGATCGTCACGTCGATTTCGTCCCAGACGACGGACCGGCTGCTTTGCGCCTGCGTGAGGGCCACCGGCTCCACCCCAGGCAGCGCCACGACCACCAACGCCATCAGGACGGCCAGCACGCAGCGCACCGCGAGGTGCCGCCAAACCATACCCGCCACATTCCCGGAACCAGTCAGTGTCTGGATCATCGGTGCGAGGATACGGCACCGGTGGCCCGTCTCACCACCGTCTCACCACCATCGGGCACCCCAGCGCGAAGTGCTACGCTTCACTCATGGTCACCGAGACACGCAACCGTCAATCGCCCCTGCGCGGCAAGTCCGGAGCCTATTCACCGCAAGAGGCGATCGCCGCGATGACCGATCGCGGCTACCGGATGACAGCGCCCCGCCGCGCCATCATCACCGCCGCCCTCCGCCAGGAGCGGCCGTTCACCGCCGAACAGCTCGTCGCCGACGCTGCGGCTGGCGCCGGCGAAAGCGGTCGCTCTACGGTCTATCGCACGCTGGAGATTCTCGCCTCGCTCGGCGTCCTCTCGCGCATCCTCGATGCCTCCGGCCGCCCCGTCTACGTCGCTGGCGCCCCGGTGCATCGCCACCACCTCGTCTGCGCCGGATGTGGCACGGCCGTTCCGTTCAATGCTTGTCCAGTCGGCGATCTGGCCGCGACACTGGCTCGAGAGAACGACTTCGAAGTCCATGGTCACCTGCTGGAGATCTTCGGCACCTGCGGCGATTGCCGCACCAGCCCCCGCTGATCGCATCGCCCACACCTCGCGCAATTGACACACCATCTCAGTTGGAGTCTCATTCCCTGGTTCGCCGCGGCGTGCGGCGCGCATAGCCATAGGCGCTGAACCGCACCGCGCGAGGGAAACGTGAGCGCGAATGGATCGACGCGGTCCCCGGCTTTCGGGGTGACAGATTTCGGTCAGATGTCACGAGATTCGCTCATCGCCCCGGACGATCGGCGCGCGCCCCGGCTCGCGACGGAGCACCTGAGCGTCCACTTCGAGGATCGATCGGCGCTCGACGACGTCTCGCTGCGGTTCTATCCCGGCGAAACCACATCGCTCGTCGGACCGAACGGCGCGGGCAAGAGTACCCTCCTGAAATGCCTGGCCGGCATGCTCCCTCCCACACACGGCAGGGTGCTCCTCGACGGCACACCCGTGTGCCGGCCAAGCCAGCACGTGGCCTACGTTCCGCAACGATCGGAGGTCGACTGGCGCTTTCCCATCAGCGTCCTCGACGTGACACTGATGGGGCGAGCGCTCGACGTCAACCGGCTGTGGCCAGTCCCCGCGCGCGACCGCAAAGCCGCCCTCTCCGCCCTCGATGCCGTCCGCATGAGCCGCTTCGCGTCTGTGCAGATCGGCGCCTTGTCGGGAGGGCAGCAGCAACGAGTCTTTATCGCCCGCGCCCTCCTCCAGCAGGCCGATGTCTTGCTGCTCGACGAGCCATTCTCCGGAGTCGACACCCCCACCCAATCGCTGGTACTGGACATCCTCGCCAATCTGCGCGCGACCGGGAAAACCATCGTTTTCGCCACGCATGACCTGGCCATGGCCGAGCGGTCCGCCAATGCCTGCGTCCTGCTCAATCGCCACGTCATCGCCAGCGGCCCGCCCTCGGCGGTGCTGACCGTTTCCCATCTCCAGGCCACCTTCGGCGGAGCCGCGCTGCTGCCCGTCGCGCTTGAGCCAAGACCGTAACCTCGATGCCCACCTCCCTTCTCGAACCGTTCCAGCACGCCTTCATGCAGCACGCGTTCGCGGCCATCGTGCTGGTCGGCATTATCTGCGGCGTGATGGGCGTCTTTGTCACCTTGCGCGGTCTGGCCTTTATGGGGGACGCCATCGCCCATGCCGTCTTCCCGGGCGTCGTCATTTCGTACGTCATCGGCGGCAACTTCCTGGTCGGCGCCGTCATCGCCGCGACGATCGTCTCGCTGGCCATCGGCTTCGTCACCCAGAGCGGGCTGCTCCGCAACGACACCGCCATCGGCGTCTTTTTCGTCGGCGCCTTCGCCCTCGGGGTGGCCATCATCTCGACCCAGCAGTCCTATGCCCGCGACGTAACCAATCTCCTCTTCGGCTCGATCCTGGGTGTATCGCGGGCCGATCTTGCGTTGACGGCGCTCGTCGGGTTGGGTGTGCTCGTCGCGCTCTGGCTGTTTCGGCGCGAGCTGGTCACGCTCTCGTTCGACCGCACCTACGCCCAATCGCAGGGGCTGAACCTTTGGGGCTGGGACCAACTCTTCCTGCTTCTTCTGGCACTCACCATCGTCATCTCGCTACAGACTGTCGGCAACATTCTGGTGCTGGCCATGCTGGTCACCCCGGCCGCGACTGCCCGCCTCCTCACCGTCCGCCTCGTCCCGATGATCGCCGTCTCGGCCGCCATCGGCGCGCTTTCGGGGGTGGCCGGGCTCTACCTCTCCTACTACCGCGGCATCTCCTCCGGCGCCAGCATCGTATTGGTCGCCACCGCCAACTTCATCGCCGTCTTCCTTTTCGCCCCGCGTACCGGCGCCATCACCGCCCGCGTGGCCCGGCGCCTCCACTTCGCCCACCCGGAGCGGGACCAGTTCGCGGACGCAGAGCTCGCCGGCGACGACCGCGGGGTTTTGGCTATGAACGAAAGGCGTGTGCGCCCATGAGCGAGGGAACGGCGTCGATCCGCGGGCTCAATCCGAACACGATGCCTAGTCCATACGGATACTCGCAGGTGGTGGAGGTCACCGGCGGACGCACGGTCTACATTTCGGGTCAGGTTCCGCTCGATGAGAACAACGAGTTGGTCGGCGCCGGAGACTTCGCCGCCCAGGCCCGGCAAACTTTCGAGAACGTCCGCCATGCCCTGGAAGCCGTGAACCTGACCTTCGCCAATGTCGTGAAGGTGCAGTTGTATCTCACCGACATGTCGCACCTCCCCGCACTGCGCGCCGTACGCGATGAGTTCGTCAATACGGCGCAGCCACCAGCCAGTACGGCAGTTCAGGTCTCGGCCCTGTTTCGACCGGATGTCTTGTTCGAGTTGGACGTGATCGCCGTCGGGTAGTGCGAGACGTGCTTTCTCGCTTGTCATCGACCCGAGTGAGAGCGGATTACTCGCGAGACCGGGTGTCTGAAGACCAGGCACGGCGCGCTTCGCGCCGAAGCCGCGAGTTCGTCGAGACCATTCGCAACGGTTGAAGGGAGACACCATGTCGATCGCCACAGCATGGTTCACGATCACGCGGAGTCAGGAGATCCTCGTGGAATTCGAGGATCTCATCGGCAAGGCATATCCAGAAGCCTCCTTCGACGTCGAAGTCGGTGGCGAACCGGATGGGGTCTATCTAATTGTCACCGTCGATCTCGAAGACACGGAAGAAGTGCTCGACGTGGTCATGGACCGTATTCTGGAGGTCCAGATTGAAGAAAGACTCCCGGTGTATGTCCTGCCACTCCGTCCAACCGGATCTAAATACGAGCCTGCAAGTGGCCAGCGCCAGCACGCCACCAGCGCAGCCAATTCAGTTTGACCCTCGGTTATCCCACGGCCCGTAGCGCGGGATATCGCGACGGTTCAGGAACAGTCCATCCACGTTCCCGCACGCCCTCCAACCAAAGTTCCTGTGCGATCCGCGCCTCGCGGAGCGCCTCCTCGGGCGTCTCTCCATGCGCGGTGCAGCCCGGAAGGTCAGGAACGACAGCGAAAAATCCACCATCCTCTTCGGTGTGATAGACGACGATGGGAAAGAAGGTCATCCGCTCAGTTCCCTGGCTGATTCCGGCACGCTCACAAGGCCCAATACTCGCCCTGCACCCCCACCACCCGCTCAATCGCCCGCTCCGCATCCAGACCCACCTCGTTCGACGCCGGTTGCAGCACTGCCCGCTCGCCGTAAGGATCGGGAATCGCCGCCTCATCCGCATCCAGCCCGACCAGCGTCTGCGCGATGGTGGCCGAGCAGTACGGGGCGTACTGCGCCGCGTAGCCCCCTTCCTGGGTCACCACCAGCCGGCCCTCGCAACAATCGGCGGCGATAGCCATCATCGCCTCGGTCATCGCCCGATACCCAGCCAGCGTCAGCGACATCCGCGCCAGGGGATCGAACACGCTGGCATCCTGCCCCGCCGAGACAATCACCAGATCGGGGTCGAACTGACGCGAAATCGGGCCCACGATGCGGGCGAACGCCTCCGCGTAGGCCCGATTGCCGGCGCCGGCTGGGAGCGGGAAATTGACCGTGAACCCCTCACCCTCACCAAGTCCAACCTGATCGACCGCGCCCCAGCCCGCCGGATAGAGATCGTCCTGGTGGAGCGAGACGAACAGCACGCTCGGGTCCGACCAGAATGCCGCCTGCGTCCCATTGCCGTGGTGCACGTCCCAGTCGAGGATCAGCACCCGCTCCGCGCCATGGCTGCGCTGCGCCTGCCGCGCGGCCACCACCGCGTTGTTGAACACGCAGTACCCCATCCCCTCGCCGGCCATCGCGTGGTGACCGGGCGGCCGCACCAGGGCATACGCGGCGGCCACCGCACCACTCATCACCGCGTCCACCGCCGCGATCGTGCCTCCCGCGGCCAGCCGCGCCACGCGGTCCCCGCCGCGGCCAATGGGCGCCCCCGCGCCGGTGTCGCCGCCATCCGTCCGGGCGATTGCCGCCACCCGGGCGAGATACTCCGGCGTGTGATAGACGGTCAGGTGCTCATCGGAAGCCAGCGCCGGTTCGATGCGCCGCATCCGCTCCGCGACGCCGTATAGATCCATGAGGTGCTTGGCGCGCCCGACCAGCGCCGGACTCGACACGTGCGGCACCGGCTCCGCGAACGGCCAGGGCGCCACGTCCTCGATCAGGTCGAGACCGGTATTGTGGGTCAGGTAGCGGTCATCGAAGACCAGACCGACGCTGCGCTCACCAGACACGGATACCCGCTCCACGCCGTGACTTGGGCCGCTAATACGGGCCAACCGCGAGCCCCATCCCGTCCACCACGTTCCAATAGGTCATGAACGTCGACCAGTCGTAGAAGCTCTTGCCCCCGGTCGCGGGATCGGAAAAGTAGACCCCACCGCTGTCATACCCGTAGGCAACGACCACGTGCAACCCCGGGATGAGCTTGTAGGGGGTCCCATCGGCGGTGTACTCATAGAACCCGGTATCGCCCCACAGACCGAGCCAGACCAGCACCGGCGTGCCGGCGTCGAGCCGTGCGGTCAGGGCGGTCGGGTTCCCCGCCCCGTAGAACGTCTCACCCCAGAATCCGAAATCCCCAAGCGCCGGGGCCAGGGCCGCGGCGTAGACACCGTAGTCCGTGGTGTTGCCCCACCAGCCGGTGATGTCGCCGCGATACCCCCAATGCGGGTTCTCCGACCAGCCGACACGATTGTCGAACTCGTACTCCGAAACCCACACGCCGTACGCGCCCATGGCGATCACCAGCGCGGCGTATTCGCAGGAGAGGTTGCGCTGCTGGAAATACGTCGGCACGCCAACGTCGACCATTCCGGTATCGACCGGCGCCGCGCTCCAGGCCTGAAACGAACCACTCGCCCCGGCGAGAGGCACCTCGGCGCCGATCTCGACCATGTCCGGGTTGTCGGCGCAGCCGCCACTCTCGGTGACATAGACCGGCATGCCGCCGGCGTATTCGCCACCGACGACCACGTCCAGCCAGGCGTCGGAGCCGGGGGCCGCCCAACTCGTGTCGACCCCCAGGAACGCAATCCCATCGCTACCCGTCATGCCCCAGTCGGCGGAAACGATCTCACCGCCGTGGACGAGATTGAGCGCAACGGCGACATCGGTCAGTGCGGCACCCGCGTGGTGGAGTTCGACGCTGGCGTCGAGCCAGCACCCCGCCGCGGGGGTCACCGACCCGAGCGTCGCCCACCCGCCGACATAGCCCAGCTCGGCCGCCCGGGTCGACCCCGTTCCGGCGAATCCGCTCAAGGACAAGCAGAGCGTGGCCAGAACAGCCAACGCCGCGGCAGGCATCCTCACGAGTCTCCCCTCCCCGAATCGAGGCTCTTGCACCCCCAGCCTGACGCACCGATCGTCTCCCGGGACCGGTGCCGATCCTCATTCGATCCTACCACACGCATACTGGCCGGCCGCTCCTGGAGAGCGCGGTCAGCCGCTCGTGTCCATATCGGTTTGGGGTTCGAACCGCTCCTCTCGCCAGGAATCGGCGGATTTGCTGTACCCGTACGTTTCCCAGAACCCGGGCCGATCTTCTGCCAGAAACTCGACACCGCGCAGCCACTTTACGCTCTTCCAGGCGTAGCGGCCCGGGACGACCGCACGCAGCGGCGCTCCGTGTTCCGGGCTCAGCAGTTCGCCACCGTGGTGGGTCGCCAGCACCACGTCCTCACCGAGGAAGGCGTCGAGGGGAAGATTCGCGGTGTACCCGCCTTCTCCGTGAAGGATCACGAAGCGAGCGGCAGGACCGACTCCGGCGATCTCGACGATGGTGCGCGGAGCGACCCCTGTCCAGTCGTGATCGAGGGTCGACCAGCGGGTGACGCAGTGCAGGTCTCCACGAGTCGTCACCACGGGAAGCGCCCGGAACATGTCCCAGCTACAGGCCTGCGGATTCGCGACGAGGCCCCAGACGCGGAACTCCCAGGCAGCGGGATCGAAATCAGGAATCTCGCCCTGATGGAGCACCGGCCAGCGCGGCGTGATGATCTGCCCTGGAGGTACGCGATGCGCCAGTGCCTCGGGCACGACCGGACGGCGAAATCGAACGGTTCGAGCACGCTGATTCAATTGGGACCCTCAACCACGCGGACCGGCGGGCTGACAGAACGTTTCCGCCACCAGAGTATAGGAATGTCTTGCGGCCACGGCGCTCCGTTGTCTGCCGCCTGGCGCTCGCAACCGTGGATTGCCAGAATCTGGTTGACGACGGAGATATTGTCAATGTAGAGTCAGGCCCGGGCACGTCTCGCAAGGCTCGCGAGTCGGGCCTCTCTTGATATCGGTCCCGCGAGGTTCCGGCACGGCTCCCCGCCGATTCACTATGATTAGCCGCCGTGCCTTTTGGACGGATTTGGATCGACCATGTCTCAGGACGCAATGGCTGACAAGCGCGACTACTACCAGGTGCTCGAGATCAACCGCTCGGCGAAGGCCGAAGAGATTCGGCGCGCCTACCGCCGCTTGGCGCGGCAATACCACCCCGACCTGAACCCGTCCGCGGAGGCCGAGGAGCGCTTCAAGGAGATCAACGAAGCGTACGAGGTTCTCTCCGACGATGGCCGCCGCGCCTCCTATGACCGGTTCGGCCACGCCGCGGCGGGCTTCCCCGGCGGCTACGGCGGATTTGCCGGCAACGCGGACCCCTTCGGGTTCGGCGGTGCGGCGGGTTCGCCGTTCGCGGACATCTTCGAAACGTTCTTCGGCGGCGCGGCAACGACGCGCCGCGCGCGCACCCCAACCCGCGGCGCGGACATCCAGGTGGGACTGACCATCGCGTTCGAGGAGGCGATCTTCGGGGCCGAGAAGGATGTCGCGATCACCCGCCTCGAAGTCTGCGAGAGCTGCGACGGCAGCCGCATGCGCGACGGTCAGAAGCCGCCGATCTGCTCCGTCTGCAACGGCGCCGGTCAGGTGCGCCGCGCCCAGCAGACGATCCTTGGCCAGTTCATGACCAGCATGCCCTGCTCCGCCTGCGGCGGCGAGGGCATCAGCATCACCGACCCCTGCCCGAATTGCCGCGGCCGCGGCCGGGTGGCGCAGTCCCGATCGATCACGATCTCCGTCCCGGCCGGCATCGACGACAACGCCTCACTGCGGCTCACCGGGCAGGGCGAGGCCAGCCCGGACGGCGGGCTGGCCGGAAACGCCTACGTGCGCATCTCCGTCGCGCCGCACCCGCTCTTCACGCGACGGGACCGCCACGTCCTCTCTCAGGTCCGCGTCAACGTGGCCCAGGCCGCGCTTGGCGATGAGCTGGAGATCGAAACCATCGACGGCCCGGTCGCCTTCCGGCTCCCGGAAGGCACCCAGAGCGCCCAGCAATTCCGCCTCAAGGGTCGCGGCGCCCCGTCGGTGGGGGGCACGGACCGCGGCGACCAGATCGTCACCATCCAGGTCGTGACCCCGAAGAAGCTGACCGCGGAGCAGCGAGAGCTGTTCGCGCAGCTCGCCGCCTCGCTCGATCCGGAAACTCCGCGCGTGGAAGGCGAAAAGGGCTTCTTCGACCGGGTCAAGGACGCATTGAGGTAGGAAGCCTCACCCTATCCTCTCCAGTTGAGGTGGCTGACAGGGGGAAGTTTGGCCCTGTTGCCGCCCATTCCGGCGGCAACGAGCCCCTCTCCCATCGCAATGGGCCGGGTGCCCTCTGGGCGGCGGTTGGGGTGAGGGCCAATCGCCGCAGACGAGATCTCGCCCCCGTCCACTCGAGCGCAGGGAAAGGGGCATGCAGCACCGTGTCCAGGGTCCGCACCGTGCACCCACTGACGTCCAATTCCCGACCAATTGGTAGGTAGACCATCCCGGCCGGCACAATTCGGGACCGCCATTCCGGGCTGCTATACTTGCCTCGTGGAGACAGACGCCATCGCCCGCGTCCGTGCGCCGGTCGGATCTGTTCTTTCCGTTGGCGGGTGGTGAAATGGTATCACAAGGGTCTTTGGAACCTTTGTTCCAGGTTCGAATCCTGGCCCGCCAGCCATCCTCCCGTCATCTGACACCCCGAGCCCAGTCGCACAAGGACACCGCGTAGGCGCCGTGGGGATCGCTACACCTCCAGACGAACGGGTCGGACTCGTTGTCCTCGCCGCTGGCGCCGGCACCCGTATGCGGTCCGCGACTCCCAAGGCTCTTCACCCGGTCGCCGGGGTGCCCATGGTCGAGCGCGTCCTCCGTGCCGGGGCGGGGGCACGGCCAGACAGCATCGTGCTCGTCGTCGGCAAGGAAACCGCCGATCTGTCGCATGCGTTGGGGTTTCCCGGTTGCCCGGCGACGGTGCTTCAGGACCCGCCGCGGGGAACCGGGGACGCGGTACGCCTCGGCCTCGACGCCCTTTCCGGAATCGATCGGCTCGTCGTCCTCTACTGCGATCATCCCTTGCTCGAACCGGATACCGTCGCGGCTCTGATCGCGGGCTCGCGCTCCTCTGGCGCGAAAGTGACGATCCTGAGCGCCACGCTCGATGACCCCGCGGGGTACGGCCGCATCGTCCGCGACGAGGCGGGACGGCCGATCGGCATCGCCGAGCGCAGCGACGACGCCCCCGTCTTTAGAGCAGGCCCCACCGAGATCAACTCCGGGATGATGGTCCTCGACGCCCCTTGGGCGCGGACGGCGCTGACCGAGATTCGGCCCAGCGGCGCCACCGGCGAGCTGTACCTGACCGAACTGGTCGCCATCGCCGTGGACCACGCGGCGAATACGCGAGCCGTGGCCGGTCGCCGTCGTCGCGGGAACCCCAGACGACGCCCTTGGCGTCAACGACCGCCTCGACCTGGCACGCGCGGAATCGCGGGCCTGGCAGCGCAAACGCGAGCGGCTCATGCGCGCCGGGGTCACCATGCGATTGCCAGACACCATCGTGATCGACGAGGATGTGTGCGTCGGCGCCGATTCGGTGATCCTCCCCCACTCGCAGTTGCTCGGCGCCACGACCGTCGGCGAAGATTGCCTGATTGGCCCCTCCGCGATCCTCACCAACGCCCGGCTCGGCCACCGCGTCATCGTCCGCTCGTCCACGATCGAGGATTCGAGCATCGCCGACGACTCCGACGTTGGTCCCTACGCCCATCTGCGCGGCGGCAGCGAGATCGGCCCCCACGTCCATATCGGCAATTTCGCCGAGCTCAAGAACGCGCGTCTCGCCGCCGGTGTCAAAGTGGGCCATTTCGGCTACATCGGGGATGCCTCGATCGGGGAGGACACGAACATCGGGGCGGGCGCCGTCACCGCAAACTTCGACGGTACGGCCAAGCACCGCACCGAGATCGGCGCCCGGGCCTTCATCGGCAGCGACACCGTCCTGCGCGCCCCGATCCGTATCGGCGACGGCGCGCGTACCGGGGCCGGGTCAGTCGTGACCAAAGACGTTGCGGAAGGCGCCACCGTCGTCGGCATTCCGGCCCGCGTCGTGCGCCGGGCGCCGCCAGAAGCGGACGAGACAAGCGGGGAGATGTAGGTGGACGGGCGGCTGCAAATCTTCACGGGATCCTCGCACCCTCAGCTCGCCAGCGACATGATGGCCGAGTTGGAAGCACCGCTCGGCCGGGCCGTGGTTGGCACGTGGAAAAATGGCGAGACGCGCGTCAAGCTCGAAGAAAACGTGCGCGGCTCCGACGTGTTCGCCATCCAGTCGATGAGCCACCCGGTCAACAATCACCTGGTGGAATTGCTGCTGATCGTCGATGCCCTGCGCCGCGCCTCGGCCGCCCGCATCACCGCGGTGATCCCCTATTTCGCCTACGCCAAACAGGAGAAGAAGACCTCGGGCCGCGAACCGATCTCGGCCAAGCTCGTCGCCAATCTGCTCACCACCGCCGGCGCCGACCGCATCCTGACCATGGATCTGCACTCCCCCGCCATCGAGGGATTTTTCGATATCCCCGTCGACCACCTGCGCGCCGCCCCCATCCTGGCCCGCCACATCAACCGCCAGGGCTTGCAGGATCTGGCCATCGTCAGCCCGGACGCGGGCGGGGTCGCCCGCGCCGAAGAACTGCGCGGCCGCACCGGCGGCTCGCTGGCGATCATTTCCAAGCGGCACCCCGGACCGGATGTCTCAGAGGCGCTGGAGATGGTCGGCGACGTGGACGGCAAACCGGCCGTCATCGTCGACGACATGATCTCGACCGGCGGCACGCTGGCGCTGGCCGCGGAACTGCTTCAGGAGCGGGGCGCATCGCCGATCTACGCGGCGGCCACCCACGGCATTTTTGCCCAGGACGGCCTGGAGTTGATCGACCGCTCGCCGATCGACAAGGTACTCGTCACCGACACGCTGCCTCTCCCGCGAAACGGCCCCACCGCCAAGATCGAGGTGGTATCGGTGGCCCCGCTGCTGGCCGAGGCGGTTACGCGCATCCACAAGGATCTCAGTATTAGCGCCCTCTTCACCTGAGGAGGGCTCGGGAATCACCCGGAAAGGCGCCTTCGCCCGTGACCGGCGACAGTTGGACCCTCATCGGCATCGCGGCTCTCGCGCTTCTGGTCATGGCGGGCGCGGCCATCGTCGAATCGAGTGCGGGGCTCATCAGCCGGCAGAGATTCCGCTCGGCCGCGAGCGGAAACCGCGAGCGAAGCGTGCAGACCCTGCTCGACCCCCGGCGCTCGCTCATCTCCGCGCTGCAGCTCGTGCAGGCGATCGCCATCGCATTGGCCGCCAGCCTGATCGCCTTCGTCGTCGTCGCTCAGGGCGGCCAAGGCGCCGTCCTGATCGCCGTCGTCATCGTCTCGCTGGTCTTTCTCATCTTCGGGCAGGCCATCCCTCGCGCACTCGCGCGAACCAGACCGGCAGCCGTGGCCGGTATTCTGCTTGGGCTGGCCCGGTTCGTCGCCATCCTCGTGCGCCCCCTTTCGTCGCTGGCCGACGGCACGGCGAATCTGCTGACCAACGCCCTCGGCGGCGACCCTCCGGAGAGCGTCCCGGCCGGCTCCGAGGACGAGATGCTCCTGATCACGCACGACCCCGAGGACGACGGCGTCATCGAACCCGAAGAACGCAAGATGATCGACAACGTCCTCCGCCTGGAGGAAACCACGGCGCGCGACATCATGGTGCCGCGGGTCGATATCGTCGCCGTCGCGGAGGACGCCTCGCCGCAGGCCATCGTCGACGCCATGACCGAGACGGGCCACTCGCGCCTGCCGGTCTACCGCGACTCGATCGACCACATCGTCGGCATCCTCTACGCCAAGGATCTGCTCCCCTTCGTCATCGGCTCGACCCGCAGCCTACCGATCAAGCGGCTCGTCCGCCCGCCGTACGTCGTTCCGGAGTCGAAGCGGCTGGACGATCTGCTGGCCGAGCTGCGCCGCAACCGCGTCCACATCGCCGTCGTCGCCGACGAGTACGGCGGCACCGCCGGGGTGGTCACCATCGAGGACATCCTGGAAGAGATCGTTGGCGAGATCCACGACGAGTACGACGAAGAGACGATCCTCCTCGAGCACATCAACGAGCGCGAGATCATCGTCGACGGCCGCCTGCCGATCGAGGCCGTCGAAGAAGCGCTCGGGCCTGAGCCTGACCGGGGACGACGACTCGTACGGCACGGCAGCCGGGTTCGTCCACTGGCACCTCGACCGCTTACCGCGGGTTGGCGACCTGTTCGACGCCCACGGGCTGCGCGCGGAAGTCCTCGACATGGAGGGCCACCGTCTGCGCCACCTGCGCCTGACCCGCCTCGACCGAGAGCGACCTGCCGCTGGAGCAGCCGATCGAGGCGGCCGCCGAGAGCGCGTCGTCCGCTCCCTCCCCATGACCGGCGACCAGAGATGGGTGATCCACCGCTACGACCGGGTCACCAGCACCATGGACGTCGCGGCCGCGCTGGCCCGCTTTGGCGCCCCGGATCGCAGCGCGGCGATCAGCACCGAACAAACCGACGGCCGGGGCCGAGCAGGTCGATCCTGGCAGGCGCCACCGGGCTCCTCGCTCTTTTGCACGCTGATCCTGCGCCCTCGTGTTGCCGCGGATCGGCTCTCCACCCTGCCGCTGGTCACCGCGGTCGCGGTCGCCGAAGCGATCGAAACTAGCACCGGCGCCCCGGTGCAGGTGAAGTGGCCGAACGACCTGTGGATTGGCACGGACCCTGATCGGCGCAAGACCGGCGGCATCCTGGCCACCTCGACGCTGCGCGGCAGCGAAGTCGCGTATGTCCTCGTCGGCATCGGCATCAATGTCGCGGCAGAAACCGACGCCCTCCCGCCCGGGGCGACAAGCCTCCTCGTCGCCACCGGGTCACGGATCGCGCCGGCCGACCTGTTCGAAACCATCCTCGCTCAGTTTGACCGCGCCTACGCGGATTTCCTGGCATCTGGAGGCCGCCCGTCGCTCGCCGCGTGGCGATCTCGCGCCGCACTCCTGGGCGAGCCGGTTACCATCGAGGACGCAGGCCGCGTCCATTCTGGCATCTACGCCGGCATCGACGACGACGGCGCCTTGCTCTTGCAGGATTCCTTATCGGGGATGCGAAGGGTAGTCGCGGGTGACCTGGCCCGCGGACCTCAACGATTGCTCGACAAGTGATACGGAACCCGGAAAAAAACCTTCCGTGACCGCTGCTGGCTCAGCAGGCGGTGCCGAGCCCCTCTCCCATCGCAATCTGACAGGGGGAGGTATGGCGGGATTTTCCCCGATTTCGGCGTCGAAAGCCCCTCTCCCTGCGCACAGGGCCGGGTACCCTCTGGGTGGCGGTTTGGGGTGAGGGTTGGGCGCCGAGAACGCGTTACCTCCCCCTGTCAGCCATCGCAATGGGAGAGGGGTTGGGGTGCGGGCCGTTCGCCGGGCGGAGGTGATCTTCCGGAAACTGCATGAATCGGCCTAACGAAGGAGCAAGCCAATCCCGGGGAGATCACGGCGCATCCGGCTCGAAGTTGTAAATAAGCCCATTGACATTCAGCGCATCCAGATGCCCCACCGCATCAGACGCGCCACTGCCCGACCTGATCACCAATCCGCCAACGATGCTCGCTCCCGGGAACGCCGCGAGAACTTCGTCCCACGACATGAGACAGCTTTCATCGCAACCCGGACCGTCTTCGACAGTCCACCGCGCATCTTCACCCACTGCATCCCAGATCTGCCAGACATCCGGCAGCACCGCGGCATTCGCGGTGTTTTCCGGCTCGAAGACCAGCGTTGCGGTATCCGCCCTATCCCTTCGCCAAAGAAAATTTCGAACTCCACCGACGGAACGCCATCAACTCCGCCGGACTCATCCTCGACATAGGTAGCGAAGGTGAGAGCGCTGATCTCGGCAATAGGCAACCCGTCGAACTGGTCATTGCCGATGGCCGACCCAAGGTCGTCAATCGTGCTGAGCCGCACGCTCCCACCTCCCTCCGGCGGCTCCCCGGGACCATCGACAAAACTGACCCTCTCCTCGTCATGTATTGACCAACCGTCCAGCGCTGTCGGCGAAATCTCGCAAACGCCGCTCTCCGGGCACACACACGTATCGTTCAGGCAAATCCGGCCGCCCGCGCAGACCCCATCGCAAGGAACGACGCATGCCCCATCGCGGCATTCGCGCTCGTCACCACAGGCCGTCCCATCCAGTCTGTTTCGCACCCGGCATCTGTGCCGCCGGCAAATCGTCGTCTCGCACGGGTTCTCCGCCGCCAGGCAGTCATCCGCACCGGAGCATTGCCGTGTCTTCCGCCGCTTTCGCCGCGGCTTCCTTTTCCGCTTTGGCTTTGCCTCGCTCGTCAGGTCGCCGCGCGTGATCGCACCGGCAAACCCGAGCACCCCGGCGGCCATCCCCAGCAAACCGCGTCGGACCGCGCGTCGGGACCCAAGCCCCCCAACGTGTATCGCGAAAGAGTCGAATCGGTCGCTCACAACCCGTTCTCCCACGCGGTGTCGGAACCAGGCGTGTCGTCACCACCCACTTTACACCGCTCGGACCATTCGCGGTTCACTCGCCCAGGACGGCAGCCTCCGCACTCAGCGAGAAAAATACCGGACTTTTTCGGAATCCGGGTGAACACTGCCGAAACGTTGCGAGGTGTGCTCGCCGTTCCCCCTCTCCCATTGCGATGGGAGAGGGGGTCAGGGGGTGAGGGCCGATCGCTCTCGCGGAACGCTTACTGCGGATCGGGCTCGAAGTTGAAGATGAGCCCGTTGATGTTCAACGCATCGACATTTCCGTCTGCGTCGTCCGTCCCGCTCCCCGTCTCTATCAACAAGGCGCCGGTGATGAAAGCGTCGGGGATCGCTGCCAGAATGTCGGCCCATGGCACGAAGCAGTCGAAAGCACAGATGTCGTTCGGCAGCGCTCTGGACGACCACCACCGCGCGTCGGCGCTGAGAGCGTCCCACGTCTGCCACTCGTCGGCCACCACATCGGAATTCTCCGAATAGGTTGGCTCGAAGACCAACGTGGCAAACTGCGTGTCATTGTCGAAGCGTACCGGCAGCTTGATCGCCGGGACGACAACATTAGTCGTGCTGCCGTCCACCATATAGGTCGAGTAGCCAAGCGACTCGATGTCGGCGATCTCCAATCCGGCGTAATTCGCGTTGGCGATCGTCGACCGCGTCACGTCGATCGTACTGATCTGGACACTGCCAGTCCCGAGCGGCGGCGTCTCCGGTCCCTCGACAAACTCGACTTCTCCCCCAGGAACGATCGTCCAGCCATCGAGGCTGCTCGGCGTGATCGTGCACTCGCCGCTGTCCGGGCACACACAAACCGCTTGTTGGCAAACCTGTCCGCCGGTGCAAGCCGGGCTACACGCTGACTGGCAGCTCCCATTGCGACACACCTACTCGTCGCCGCAATTCTTGCCATTCCGCTTGTTCTTCTTGCGGCACTTGCCGTGCTTGCAGACGCCTTTCTTGCACGGGTTCTTCGGATTCTTGCACTGCGCGTTGCCGTTACAGTCCCTGGCGAATGCCGTCTCCTCGTTGCCGGCCAGCACGGTGGCTCCCGCGACCCCAAATGCACTGGCGAGGGCTCCTCTTGCGAGGCCGCCTAGCGCTGACCTTCGTGACGAGGACCTCCCGATGAGTCTCGCCAACCGGTCGAATCGTTCGCTCTCCACCGTACCTCCTCTGCCGCGGGAAACGGCTCACAACTGCAGACCGCTCGGACCATCTTGGTCCGTGAGCTCCAATGGCTGCATCTGTCTATTCCCTAGCCTGCAAGTATCGGACCACTAATGGAACGCCCCCTCGGGGCGCGAATCAGGAATGATCGGATACTGAACTGAACCACTTTCTCGCCCACGAGTGTATTCCGTTGAACGGACTGTTGAGCATAGAGTGCTTGGTCAGGGGACGGCCTGGGCCAGGGTGCCGCGACGCGGCGTCGGCCGCGCCCCCCGCTCCGCGAGAAGTTCCCCAAGTTCCCCAAGTTCGCAGCGCCCAGCCGGTCCCCTGATCCTGCATCAGGGCAACTTCTGTCCAACGGTCGGCGGCAAAGCCTCATTGCTGCATCGGGATCGACACCGGGCCATGCCATGTTCCTCACGAGCATGAACGGCTCCCTCTATCCACATTGAAAGCCATGCGGTATCCTCCAGCCACCGCAACCCGCGAGGAGGCCCCGCCATGTTCTCCCGCATCATCGCCGCGGCACTCGCCGTTTCCGTCCTCCTGCTCCTCCCGGCGGAGGTCGACACGGCGAAGCGAAAGAAGCCGCGCTTCAAGATCATCGAGCGCACCTACCGCGCCGAACCGTTCATCTCCGTGGCTGGCATCGCCCTCGCCACGCGCTACCCGGACACCATCGATGTCCGCGTGCCTAAGGATTCACGCCTCAAGGACATCGACCTGCACCTCTACGGCTTTTCCCACGATATGCCCAAAGACCTCGACATCCTCCTCGTCGCCCCCGATGGCCGCACCGCCCTGGTCATGAGCGACGCCGGCGGCCAGCCCACCTCAGGCGCCATCACCCTCACCCTGGACGACAGCGCTAAAAAGCAACTTCCCGAGGACGGGGCCATTGCCAGCGGGCGATACCGCCCCGCCAACTACGGAGAGGACGACGGATCACCCCGCGCCGCCGTCACCACTCAAAGCGAACCCGGCAGCGACGGCGTCCCTGGCAATGAGGGCGATCCCGGCGACGGCACGCCCGGTGATCCCGGCACACCCGGCGAACCCGGCACGCCAGGCGGCACGCCCGGATTCGTCAATGACGACTTCCCCCCGCCCGCGCCGGAGTTCGGCGACGCTTACCAACTCTCCACCTTCCGCGGCATGGACCCCACCGGCCCCTGGCAAATCTTCATCCGCTCCGATGGCCCCGCCGCCGGCCAACTCACTGGCGGCTGGGGACTCACCATCGAGGCCAAGAAGCGGCGATAACATTCGGCCTCTGTGCCATTCCTCTTCGTCCCGAACAGGAGTTCCTGAGCTTCCCGCAATCGCCCGGCGACCGAAAAAAGCCCTTCTCCCACCGCAGTGGGAGAGGGGTTGGGGTGAGGGCCTCTGGGGTTGGCGTAAAGGCCGTTGAGGGAGCAGGTGTTCGCCCCCCTACTCACTCAGCCAAACATCATTGTAATGTGGATAGATGTCGTACTGGTGCGGCAGCCACCCGTGCACGTTCGGCCGCGACACCCAGACGCTGTTGCGCACCACCAGCGGGATCGTCGGCAGCGTCTCGGCAACAGCCATCTGGAACTGATTCCCCGCCGCCCGAAGTTCCTCCGCGTTCGCCGCCTGCTTCCAGGCATCGATCGCCGCATCCACCTCCGGAACCTGCGCTCGGCTCCAGTTCGGAGCCGGAATCGTGCCGCTTCCCACGAACAGGATGGTGACGTCGATCGGCACCGGCCACAGGTAGTAGAAGAGCGAGCTGTCGACTCCCTCCTCGATCCGCGCGAAGTACGATCCTCGGTCCAGCGACTCGA
This sequence comes from uncultured Chloroflexia bacterium, assembly GCA_963762985.1. Lineage (GTDB taxonomy): Bacteria > Chloroflexota > Chloroflexia > Thermomicrobiales > UBA6265 > JACCXM01. Next base: position 166,531 of record CAVXMK010000005.1, on the reverse strand, counting down.
CGGAGACTTCCATCCCCAGCTCGGCCAGCGACGCCTGCAGGACCGAGCCGAGCACCTGATTGAATGACTCAGCCTGGAGCACGAGGTTGAACGCGTGCCGCACGCCGTTCTTGGTCAGAATGCCGTCGTCGCCCGGTGTCCAACCAAGCTCGGCCACCAACGCCTTGGCTTGGTCGAGGTCGAACTGGTTGAACTCCTCGACGGTGGGTTGTAGTAGACGTCCGCGGGCGTGATCGGTCCGTAGAGCGGACTGCCCAGATTGTCCAGGAGAGCAGAAACGATTGACGGCCGGTCGATGGCATGCGAAATCGCCTGCCGCATCGCCTGCTCGTGAAAGTCCAGGTCCTCCCGCTCGAAATTCGTGCTCATGATGTAGCCGGACGGCTCACTGAACGACGAGACGGAGAGGTCGGGATTCTGCTCCAACCGTGCCACGTCCTGTGTGAGCGGATTACGCAGGGTGTCGATCTCCCCGTTTTCGATGCGGACCGCCCGCTGCGCCCCTTCCAGAATCGTCTCCCAGCGAATCCCGTCGAGATAGGCCGTCCCCTTGTTCGTGAAGTACGGGACGATCGAACCCGGGTAGTCCTCCCAGCGCGTCACCGAGGTATGGCTTCCCGGCACCCATTCCTGGAAGAGGAACGGCCCGGTGCCGTCGACCCCGCTCTGCCCATACGCGTCCGCCAGCTCGGTGCGCGTCTCCATGTTGACCATCGCCCAGTAGCCCGTCTTCACCACGTTGAGCACCTCGTAGTACGGATGCGACATGGTGAGCACGACGGTGCGCTCGTCGACGGCCTCGATCGACTCGACGGGCGTGAACAGCGTTGAGAGTGGCGATCCATTTGCGGGATCCTGGATCGCCTCGTAGACCTCCTTCACCGCCTCCGCCGTCAACGGCCGCCCGGAGTGAAACATGCCACCTTCCTTGAGCGTAAAGGTGACCTGCGTTCCGTCCTCGGAGACCTCCCAGGCCTCTGCCAGATTCGGCTGCAGCGTCCCGTCCGGCGCGTCAATGATCAGCGACTCGTACAGCGCATGGAACGCCGGGTCGTACCAGGAGGTCGCCACGGGATCGAGCCTGGAAAAATCGAGGTCATACCCCTCGCGCAGCGTGCCGCCCACGACCGGTTCATCCTGAACCAGCGGTGCCGCCGCCGCCTCCCGCGCCAGCACATGCCCCAGCGTCGTGGCGCTCACGCCGAGTGCCGCCGCGCGCACGAGCAGGTCACGGCGCGACCACCGCCCATCGCGGTAGCCTTCCAAAAGCGTCAGAAACGTGTCTCGGTGGTCCACCTGGCTGCCTCCTGGCTGAAAGTTCAGGTTGTTCGCCGCGCCGGACAGACGTCGTCCAGACGCACTTGGGATGCGAGGGATCATAACAGCGGCGGGAAATCGCGCAAGCGCCTCGCGCGCTGTTGCGCCCCGCCGCCGCCTGTGCTTACATGGCGCACCTCTCGGTACGAGCAGACTGGGCGAGGTCCAGGAGTTGTGGCGACTCCGCCGCGAACAGGCGGAAAAGGCGCGAACGCGATGGTGGGGTCCGCGACCGCGACAATTACAGAGCGGTCAGCCGAAGAACATCTTCCCGGGCAGGGAACCGCCGGTCCCGTGCTGGAGATGGACCACGTCTCCAAAGCCTTCGGCGCCACCCAGGCCCTGGACGACGTCTCCCTGGCGTTGCAACAGGGCGAAATCCACGCCCTGCTCGGTGAAAACGGCGCCGGCAAGTCGACCTTGATCAAGATCTTCACTGGCATCCAGGAGCCCGACAGCGGCGAAATCCGCATCGACGGCGCCCCGATACGAGTCGCGTCTCCGCAGGACGCGCAACGCCTCGGCGTGGCCGCCATCTACCAGGAACCGATGATCTTCCCCGACCTCTCGGTGGCGGAGAACATCTTCATCGGCCACCGCGACCGGGGCAAGATCGTTGACCGCCGCCGCATGGAGCGCGAGGCCGAGGAGGTGCTGGCGCGCCTCGACGTCCACCTCGACGTGGGCGAGCCCGCCCGCGGTCTGACCCTCGCCGAGCAACAGACGGTCGAGATCGCCAAGGCCATCTCCCTCGATGTGCGCGTCCTCATCATGGACGAGCCAACCGCCTCGCTCTCGGCGCACGAGGTGCGCCGCCTGTTCCGCATCGTGGCCAACCTGCGCCAGCAGGGCGTGGCCATCCTCTTCATCTCACACCGCATGGAAGAGGTCTTCGAGATCGCCGACCGGGTCACCATCCTGCGCGACGGCCGCTGGATTTCCACCACGCCCCGCGCCGAGCTGACCCCGGCCACCGCCATCCGGCAGATGGTCGGCCGCGAGGTGAGGGAGCTGTTCCGCCGCCAGCGGCGCGAACCCGGCGCCGTCCGCCTCGCGGTGAACAACCTGAGCCGCGAGGGAGTCTTCCAGGACGTCTCGTTCGAACTACGCGCCGGGGAGGTCCTCGGCTTCGCCGGGCTCGTTGGCGCCCGCCGCACCGATGTCGGCCTGGCCCTCTTCGGCATCGCCCCGGCCGACCAGGGCGAGATCCTCCTTGACGGCGAAGCGGTCGTCATCACCAGTCCGCGCGACGCCATGGCCCGCGGCATCGCCTACAGCACGGAAGACCGACGGCAACTCGGTCTCGTGCTGCCCCTCTCCATCGCCGCCAACATCTCGCTCCCCTCGTTGCCGCGCTTCCTCTCGCCCAACGGTCTCGTCCGCCGCGCGGCCGAGCGCGATGCCGCCGAGGGGTTCCGCCAGCGCCTCAGCATCCGCGCCCCGTCGGTCGAAACGCCGACCGCCGCCCTCTCCGGCGGCAACCAGCAGAAAGTCGTCATCAGCAAGTGGCTGGAAACGACGCCAAAGATCCTGATCCTCGACGAGCCGACGCGCGGCATCGACGTCGGCGCCAAGGTGGAGGTTCACCAGCTCGTCGACGAGCTGGCCGCCGAGGGTATGGCCATCATCCTGATCAGTTCCGATCTCCCCGAGGTGCTGGCCATGAGCGACCGCATCCTGGTCATGCGCGAAGGCCGCCAGATGGCCATCTTCGACCACGACGACGCCACCCAGGAACGGGTGCTCTCAGCCGCCATGGGCCAGTCCGGCGATCTCTTTCGCCGATGAAGCCGGCATCGACGCCGCTGCCGGGGCGGAAGCCATGGCGGCCATCGATCAATTGCTCGCCGCCGGTGCGCCACAGGACGAGGCGGTCTCGTGAGCGACGCCGTTTTGCGACGCATCCGCCCCGAGCAGTTCCGCGAAGTCATCCTGCTCGCGGTGACCGTGGGTCTCATCCTGGTTTTCGCCTCGCAAATCCCGAACTACTTCGACCCGCGCAGCATCAACCGGCTCACCACCGGCCTGACCATCCCCCTCATCGTCGCCGTCGGCCAGGTCATGGTCGTCCTCACGCGCAACATCGACCTGTCCGTCTCTTCCATCGTCGGAATGTCGGCCTACATGACCGGCACGTTGCTCACCCGCGACCAGGCTCTCTCCCCGTTCGCCGCCGTCGCCATCGCCATGCTCATCGGGCTGGCGCTGGGGGTCATCAACGGGTTGATCGTGGCCTATGGCGGCGTCCCCGCCATCATCGCCACCCTCGGTACCCTGGCCCTCTACCGCGTGGTGCTGGTCGAGTTCTCCGGAGCCAAAACCGTCACCACCGCCGACCTGCCCAACTGGCTGAACGACGTGCCGGGCGCAAATATCGCCACCGTCGCCGACTACGATCTGCGATTGATGGTTGCCGTCGCGCTGGTGGTCGTCATCCTGGGTCAACTTACCCTGCGCTACCTCCCGTTCGGGCGCCGCCTCTACGCCATTGGGTCGAACCCGGAGGCGGCGCGCATCGCGGGCTTGCCGGTCAAGCGCGATGTCTTCACCGCGTTCGTCATCAGCGGCACGCTCTCCGGACTGGCCGGGTTCATGTTCCTCGCGCGGTTCGGCAACATCACCGTCACCGCCGCGCAGGGGCTCGAATTGCAAGTGGTCGCCGCGGTCGTGGTCGGCGGCGTCGCCATCTTCGGCGGCTCGGGCTCGATGATCGGGGCCCTGCTGGGCGTGTTGCTGATCGAAACGATGCAGCAGAGTCTGCTGCGCTGGGCCGGGGTGAGCGAGTTCGTCAAGGACGCCATCGTGGGCCTGCTCATCCTGATAGCCGTAACCGCCGACACCATCATCCTGGGGCGCTTGCGCGAAATGTGGACGCGCGTCCGCCGCCGCGACCGGGCGACCGCTCAGGTAACCGTCGCCGACGAGGGAGGACTGGCCCGTGGCGCGTGACGTTCTCCGCCGCCTGCGAGGTTGGGAGGGGTTGCTCCTCGTCCTGCTCCTCGTCGTGCTGGCATTCAATATCTCGCGGGTGCCGAATTTCCTCACCGTCACCAATCAGATCAACCTCTTCCAGTTGGGGATCGAGAAAGCCATCGTCATCCTGATCATGACCTTCGTCATCATCAGCGGAGAGATCGACCTGTCCGTCGCCTCCATGATGGGTCTCTCGGCGGCCACCGCCGCCTATCTCTTCGAATCGGGTGCGCCGATGGTGGTTGCGGTGCTGATCGCCCTCGGCGTTGGCGCCGGGTTCGGCCTGATCAATGGCTACTTCGTCGCCATCGTCGGCCTCAGCTCGCTGGCCGTCACCCTCGCCGGCTACGTCGGATTTCGCGGTCTGGCCAGACTCCTGGTCCAGGACCGCTCGGTGGGCAATTTCCCCGAGTGGTTCACGAATCTGGGCCAACAGGGGCTGATCGGTCCGCTGACGCTCTCGATCCTGATCTTCGCCGTCCTGGCCGTGATCGCCATCGTCGTTCTGCACTTCAGCGGGTTCGGCCGGCTCACCTACGTCATCGGCAACAGCGCCGAGGTCGCCCGCTTCTCCGGCGTCTCGGTGGCACGCACCAAGCTGATCATTTTCACCGCCAGCGGCTTCATCTCCGCCCTGGCCGGCGTGCTCATGGCGGCTCGCCTCGGCGCCGTGCGTGCCAGCACCGCCGAAGGCTTCGAGCTCGACATCATCACCGTGGTCCTGCTCGGCGGGGTCAGCATCTTCGGCGGCGTCGGCTCCATGGCCGGCGTGCTGCTCTCCACGTATCTGGTGCTCAACCTGCGCAACGGTCTCGTCATCGCCGGGGTCACCGGCAACACCCAAACGGGGATCATCGGCCTGCTGCTGATCCTGTCCGTGCTCGTGCCGAATCTGGCCGGGCGCGTGCGGGAGCGCCTGCGGCGGCGGCAGACCGACCCGAGCATGCGCTCGCCGCCGGCGGAGGCGGCAGAGCCCGCTCGCTCGCAGACCGCGCCGGGGTAGCCGTCCCCCGGAAGGCGATCGCAGGCACAATTCGACGACGGCCGAACGCATCTTCGCGGACGAAGAGGAGGACCACGTGAACGTCAACGTGCAGACCCGACGATGGGTAACCGGCGTAATCTGCGCCGGATTACTGGCGGCGAACATGGGCTTCGCCGCGCTGGCGCAGACACCGGAAGCATCCCCGGTCTCCGGGGAGGCCGCCGTTGCCGAACCCGGGCAGGAAGTCAAGATGATACTCCTGCCCAAGTTCCTTGGCATCCTGCCCTTCGACCAGGCGAACCAGGGCGCCCAGGAGGCCGCCGAGGAACTCGGCAACCCGATCGCCCTCGACTTCGTCGGCCCCACCGCCGAGAACAGCGTCGCCGGGCAGATCGAGTTCGTCACCAACGCCCCAGCGGCCGGCTACGATGTGGTGATGCTCTCCAACAACTCCGGCGATCAGATCGTGCCCGCGGCCGTGGCGGCGCAGGAAGCCGGCACCCTGGTCGTCACGTGGGACTCGCAGATCCCCACGGCGGAAGGCGAGAGCCTCTTCGTGGCCCAGGTCGACTTCGACGAGACCGGCCAGGTGATGGCCGACATGGCGCGGAGCATCCTGGGCGAAGACGGCGGCCAGTTCGCCATCCTCTCCGCCTCCCCCGACGCCGCCAACCAGAACGCCTGGATCGCCGCGTTGGAGCGAGTCCTCGAGGATCCGGTCTACGACAACCTGGAGCTGCTGGAGATCGTCTACGGCGACGATCAGTCCGAGAAGAGCTTCGAGCAGGCGCAGGCGCTGCTCTCCAAGTACCCTGACATGGAGCTAATCATGGCCCCGACCTCGGTCGGTATCGTCTCCGCGGCGCAGGCCGTGCAGAACGAAGGTCTCTGCGACGAGGTGAAAGTCTCCGGTCTGGGTGACCCGGCCGAGCTGCTCGAGTACACCCTGAACGGCTGCACCCCCGAGTACGCCCTCTGGAGCTTCGTCGACCTCGGCTATCTCACCTACTACGTCTCCTACTTGCTGGCGACCGGCGCCATCGAGGGCGTCGAAGGCGAAACCTTCGAGGCCGGCCGCATGGGCGAGTACACGATCACCAAGGATCCGACCCGCCCCGACGTCGACGCCCTCCGCGTCCTCATGGGCCCCTTCACCGTCTACAACATCGACAACGTCGAAGAAGCCGCCGGCCAGTAGTCCGGAAACCCCACATCCCAAGCGGTCGCGAACGCCGCACCGCAAAAGCCCCTCTCCCATCGCGATGGGAGAGGGGTTGGGGTGAGGGCCGATTGGGGAGAGGAGGCGACACATATGCCCAACTCAATCCGCAAGGCCTTCCTGCTCCGGCTCAAACCCGGCGCCCTCGACGACTACATCCACTGGCACGACAACATCTGGCCCGAGCTGCAGCAGGAGATCGCCAACCAGGGCATCGCCGAGATCACCCTCTACCAGCTCGATGACATGATCGTTCTCGTCTCCCAGGTCAACGACCCCGACGCCTGGACGCGGCTCTGGAGCTCCGATGTCCACAAGCGCTGGGGCGAGTTGATGAGTCCTCTCATGCACTACCACGACGACGGCGTCATCGATTCGCGGGAACTGCGCGAAATCTGGCATTTCGAACCGAGCGGGGCGAGCTAGGCAAGTGGCAAACAACTCGTACGACTTCATCGTCGTCGGCGCGGGCTCGGCCGGGTGCGCCCTGGCGAACCGGCTTTCGTCGGACCCATCGGCCTCCGTCCTTCTGCTCGAAGCCGGAGGCCCGGACGATCGCGAGGCGATCCGCGTCCCGCGCCAGTATTTCTCCCTGTGGGGTACCGACGTCGACTGGGGCTACGTTTCCACCCCACAACCGGGCACGGCAGGCCGCACCCACGTCATGCCCCGTGGCCGCGTCCTCGGCGGCACCAGCAGCATCAACGGCATGGTCTACCTGCGCGGCGCGGCTTCCGACTACGACGGCTGGGCCGCTTCCGGCTGCCCCGGCTGGGAGTGGGAAAGCGTCCGCCACGACTTCGACGAGATCGAATCGTGGCTGCGCCCCGCCGTGCTGCACCCGCACAACCCCCTCGCCGCCACGATGATCGAAGCTGCCGTGCAGGCCGGCTTTCCGCGCAGCCAAACATTCGACAATGGCACCCTCGACGGCGCCGGCTGGAACAAGGCCACCGTCGCCGATGGCGAGCGCTTCAACGCCCACCGCGCCTTCATTGCCCCGATCCGCGACCGCCCGAACCTCGACATCCGAACCGACACCCATGTCTTGCGGCTGGCCATGGACGGGACATCGATTCGCGGAGTCGAGGTCCGAACAAACGGAGGCGGCGCCGAAACAATCGCCGCGAGCGAAGTCATCCTCTGCGCGGGCGCATTCGATTCTCCTCGCCTGCTGATGCTCTCCGGCATCGGCCCCGCTGCGCACCTGGAATCCCTCGGCATCGCCCCGGTCGCCGATCTGCCAGTCGGCGACAATCTCATCGACCACCTGCTGATCGGGATCGTCTACAACTCGCGGCAATTCATCTCCGACGTCAACGCCTACAACACCGAATCGTGCGCGTTCGCCCACTCGTCACCTGACCCCGGCCATTGCGACATCGAAATCTCCTTTGCCAAGGAGCCCCACTTCGCCCCGGTAACGAACGACGGCATCCCGCGCTACACCATCATCCCGGGCATCACCCGCCCCAAGAGCCGCGGCACCGTCCGCCTCACGGCCAACGAATGCGACGCCCCGCTGGCCATCGACCCCAACTACTTCAGTCACCCCAACGACATGGCCGTCATGATCCAGGCCGTTCGCCTCAGCCGCGAGATCGGGACCCAGAACGCGCTCGCCCCCTGGAACGCCGGCGAGCACTTCCCCGGCCCCGCCGTCGAATCCGACGAGGAAATCGCCGAGTACGTGGCGCGGGACGTCAGCACCTGGTTCCACCCCGTCGGCACCTGTCGCATGGGGACCGGCGCCGACACCGTCGTCGATCCCACCCTCCGCGTCCACGGCATCGACGGCCTGCGCGTCGCCGACGCCTCCATCATGCCCGACATCGTCTCGGTCAACACCCAGGCGGCATCCATGCTGATCGGCTGGAAGGCCGGAAAGCTCGCGATGGCGTAGGGGGGTTGGCGATCCCAGTGGCGCTACACCAGCCGTGTCATTCCGGGTAGTCATGCCCCGGTGGGGCTCCACCACGGCATGAAAAACGTCTCTGCGTACGTACGCGGTCTGCTGCGAGTCTTTCACAGAAGGAACGAGCAACCGTGTTGGGTGGTCAAGCGATGGCGCCTCCGTGGGCGCCCCACGGCGCTCCAGCACGCAGGAGGGCGTTGGCCATCGTCAGGAGCTTGTGCCTGCCGGGGCCGCGGGCGACCGTGGCGGGTGTGCCGTGCTGCACCCGCCGCGCGTCGAAGCTGGGCATGGGCTCTGCAGGGCGGGGTCGCCGCGGACGGCGGTCACCGCCGCCATGGACACCTGGGCCGGCACGCCGCCGCGGCCACCGCCGATGCAGCGACGCCGCGGGGAGCGCCCGCTGGCGCGGTGCAGGGGCGCCACCCCGGCGCGGGCGGCCGCTTCCTGGCGCGTCAGCGGGCTCAACGCCGGCCGTGCGGCCAGCACCGGGCGCGCCACCCCAGGGTCGCCGCCGGGGATGGAGCGCCGCACGGGTTCCTGGGCCGGCCCGGCGGGGCTGGCCTGGACGGTCCGCGCCACCAGCAACAATTTCCACCAGCAAGCCGACCCAACACTGGTACCATAACGTCATACATGAGGCCAGCGCGCTTTCTTCCCGATAGCGACGGCATGGCCATGCCGAAAGAAACGAGGACATCGATGACCGAAGCGACACCCCAGGTCACGGTCTACACGACCAATACCTGACCATGGTGCGATAGAGCTAAGGAGTTCCTTAGCCGAAACAAGGTGCCTTTCGTCGAAAAGGACGTGGCCAAAGACTACGCGGCGGCGATGGAAATGATCCGCCTCAGCGGTCAGCAAGGCGTGCCGGTCACGGTCGCCGACGGCGAGGTCATCTTGGGATTCGACCAGCAGAAATTCGCCAAGCTGGCCGAAAAGTTCGCCGGACCCAAGCGCCCGCCGCTCGGCATCCTCGCCGCCGACGCCGAGGAGTATCTCGCCAAGCATCCCGACAAGGCAGAGAAAGTCCCCGAGGGCACGAAAGGAATCTACATTGGCAAGATCCGGCCCAAAACCGTCGCCTCACGCGCCGATCTCAAACCGGGCGATGTCATCACCAGCTTCGCCGGCAAGCGCGTGCGCAACATGGCTGCCCTCGACCAGATGGTCGAGACACTCAAGGCGGGAGACCAGGCGACCGCCAAGTTCCTTCGCGACGGAGAGAGCCAGTCTGTCGTCCTGCAGTTCTGAGGTGGCACTCATGAGCGGTGTCATTCCGAACGGAGCGAGGAATCTCGCGGCCCCCAGGAGCGGACGTTCCCAGGAGCCGAGATTCCTCCTTCGTCGGAATGACACGAAGCGGGCGCAGCGCTCCGATTCGTGCCTCGTCTTGCCAGGTTCCCCGTGGGTCCAAGCCGTGTCTCTTGCCTCGTGGAACCCCTGAGCGACATCGAAGCCATCCAGCGTCTGGGCGCCGCCATGCTGGCGGGCATCGTGCTGGGGTACGAGCGCGAACGCGCCGACAAGCCGGCCGGGCTCCGCACCTACATGCTGGTCACCCAGGGCGCCGCCCTGTTCATGATCTGCGCCCTCATGCTCAGCGCCCAGGTGACCATGTTCGACGGCACCGTGTCCGACCCCGGCCGCATCGCCTCCACGGTTGTCCAGGGCATCGGCTTCATCGCCGCTGGCGTGATCATCACCACCGGCCGCGAGGTCGTCGGGCTCACCACCGCGGCCGGTCTCTGGGTAGCAACGGCGGTTGGACTTCTCATCGGCGCGGGCTTCTACCCAATCGCCTTCGTGGCCACGGTCGGGACGGTGATTGCGCTCAGGGTGCTGCACCAATTCTCGCGCCGCTTCATTTCCAACGATGAACCAGATGAACCGGCTGAGCGGGATTCGTAGAGCCGCCGGCCCATCGCCTCGCGTCTACCGGCGCAGCCACTCTTCCTCAAGGAACAGAAGCGCCGAGGCGTCGAGCTTGGACGCGTCGTAGGCACCTGAAGCCCACCGTTGGCGAAACGCCTCGTACAGGCAGACCGCGCACGCCACCGACACGTTGAGACTCTGCACCATCCCCATCATCGGGATTTCAATGGCGCCATCCGACAGGCCACTCGCCTCCGGGGAAGCGCCCCGCATTTCATTGCCGAGGACCAGCGCGGTCGGCGCGGTGAGATCCCACTCATAGAGCGACCGGGATTCCAGACCAAGACTGGTGACGAGCACCTGAAAGCCATCACCGCGCAACGTTTCGTAGCACGCCGCCACCGAGTCGTGCCGCTGCACGTCGACCCACTTGGCCGCGCTGGCCGATGTCTGCCGCGCAAACGACCCGGGCGGCGGCTCTTCGATGGTGTAGACCGCGTGGGCGCGCAGCACACCAACCGCATCGCAACTGCGCAGGATCGCGCTCACGTTGTGCGGGTCGTGGATGTTCTCCAGCACCACCGTCAGGTCCGGCTGCCGCCGCGACAGAACGGATCGAATCCGCGCCTGGCGCCGCTCGGTTCGCGGCCACCACTCCGTTTTCGCCGGTTGCTCGCGCGCCAGGGCGCGGCGGTCGGCGGCCTCGAAACCGCTCAAGCCGCCTTCCCGCGTCGTCGCCGCGGCGGTCCGGAACGCCCCCCGTCCTTGCTGCCAGCGATCACGATCCGCCAGAAGTTGCCTGGCAGATCCCCCTGGCACGGCATCCACTCGTCGGTGGAACCGCGTGCGCGGATCTCCTCGATCTCGGGTCCGCTCGGATTGCCTTTGTCGTATCGGTGTTCCTTGCCGCACAGCGGACACCGGGCGCTGACGAACGCCCGCCCGGCGTCGATGCTGATGCGTCCACGTCCGCGGGAAAGCGACATCATCCACCTCTTCGTGTGGCGGCATCCGGGCCGCGCGATCCCCACAAGCGTACGAAGTCCCAGGTCCCGCGACAACCAGACCGCCCAATTGGCGCGCGTCTTGACCGCGACAGCAACCGCCCCGAAGATGCGCCGGAATCGACCCTGAACTCGTCACGAGGAAGGACGGCGAATGGACACTCGTGCCCCGCACCCGTGGGTGGCTTCGCGTAAGGGAACGGTCGGATTCGCGCTCCAGGCCGTTGCCTCCCGAAGTTCCGGCGATCCCGGCGCGGCCCTCATCCGCGCCGGGCTGCACGCGGAGCGGTACGGATACGACGGCTACTTCCTCGGCGATCATCCCGCCTGGGCGCCAGAGTGCTGGCTCCACCTGGCGGTCATCGCCACCCAGACCAGCCGCATCCGCCTCGGGCAGTTGGTGGCCGCGGCGCCTTACCGCAATCCGCTCCTCACCGCCCGGCTGCAATCCGACCTCGACCGGCTCAGCGGTGGCCGCTCCATCCTCGGCCTCGGCATCGGCTGGAACGCCTCCGAATACGGCCTCGGCGCCAACGAGTTCGACCGCATGGGCCTCCTCTATCCTCCCGTCCCCGCCCGCCAGGCCGCACTCGAGGAAGCAATTGCTATCATCCGCGGCGTCTGGGGAGAAGAGCCCTTCGCGATGTCCGGCGAGTACTACGCAGCCTCCAACGCCCAGGTCGATCCGCCCGTCCAGCATGGCGGCGTGCCCCTCATCATCGCCGGCGGCGGAGCGCGCACATTGAACCAACTCGCGCGCCTAGGAGACGTCAGCAACTTCGGCCCAGGTCCGGCTGGCAACGCCAACTCTCCGGCCGACGCCAGGGACCGCCTCACCTCCCTCCGCGAGCAATGCCAGCTCGCCGGCCGGCCATACGACCACATCCTGCGCTCGCATTTCACCCACTGGCTGATCCTCGCCCAGGACGACAACACGGTGGCCGCCAAGGTGGCCCGCTACTTTCCCGATGGGCTCGATGCCTTCTGGGGCGCCTACCTCGTCGCCGGCACGCCTGAATCCGCCGCCAGGCACTACCAGGACTATGTCGACGCCGGGATCGAGTACTTCATCGTGCAAACCCTGGATCCGGACGACGAAGAGACGATCGCGCTCGTCACCTCCGACCTGGTGCCCCGGCTCCAGCCATAAGTGTCCACTTCATGCGCGTACGTACGCGACCAGCGTGCGGAGCAAGGCTTGCCGGGCGTGATAGACTGGCAGCGTCTCGAAACCGGCGGAATCGGCCGGATGGGAAACGGCGCTTGGGGTCCGTTCGTTAGCAGCCAGTGGATGGGTGGCCAACGACGCGGAGCGCCATTCCAACACCCCCACAGGGGTCTCGAGACCACCGTCGACGTACGGCGACAGTGCCGGCAACGGGTAGAGGGAAGAACAACGTGGACAATCGCCGGCCGCCACTCGCATCCTGGCGCGAGGCAGGACGCTCGCTCCTCACCCGCTCGTGCACTCTCCTCTTCGGTCTCGGCATGACCGCGGCCCTGTCGGACCCCGCCTCTGCCGCCCGTAAGAACAAGGACCGCCCGAATGCCGACGCGACCGGCGATAGCGAGGCGACCGGCGACAATGAGGCGAGCGACGAAAACAAGACGACCGACGACAACGAGGCGCCCGACGAAAGCAAGACGTCCGAAGATAAGCAGCCGAGCGCCGACAACGAGACTAGCGACGACAAGCAAGCGAGCGACGGCAACGATACGACCGGCGACAACGAGACGAGCAACCACGCTGAGCCGAACGACGACGAGTCGAGCGGCGACAACGAGGCGATCGGCCGCGATTCCACGAAGCGAACGCGCCCTGAGGCCAAGACCGATCAGTCCGAGCGCGACGAGCGGGAGCGGAACAGCGGCAAAGCAGATAGCGACGAAAAGCCATCCAAACGATCCAGGGACGAAGATCAGGAGTCGAGATGACGGCTCCGACAGAAGGGAACGCCGGGAAGACCGCTCCAGGGATGACGACGATTCTGTCGAGCACGAATCGGCAGGTGGCGGCCGGCGGTCGGCGCCCGCGAGCAGCAAGCCATATACGAGGCGACGCCGGCGGCAGAGGAAGTCGCCGCACCGAAGAACTGACCCAGAACCGCAATCGGGACGATGAACCAGACGTCGACGACACCCCCGACGACGTCCCGACGACGCCGACCGTGCCCAGCGTTCCAAATCTCCCCGTGGACCCTGCCGACGATCTGACGGACGTCGACCTGTTCATCGAAGCCAACCCGGACGTGGTCGCCGGCGTCAGCGCCAGCGGCGGCTTCGCTTTCGCCCGCTCCGGCGACGTCATCGCCGTCTCCGGACCCGATGGCGCGCAAATCATCCATCCGACGACCCGGAGGCTGTTGTCACGCCAGCCCCGTCACCCGACCCCGACGAGCCCCCGGACGACGGCGGCAACAACGACCTCGATTTCACCAGCTAGGGTGGCTCCGCTCAAGCGCAATCCCGGCCGCTACGGCATCATTCCGAGGCCGAAGGACGTCATACCCAGCGACTGAGCTTTCCCAGGTATGCGCCCCGCCGGGCCCCTGGATCTCCGGAGCAGGCGCGCCCTGGGAGGTGGCCCCTGGCCCGGCCGGCCGGGGCTGCGCCCTCGCGCGAAGCATGCGCCCGCGCCCCATCCCCCGGCCTTCGCCCCCTTCGCCACCGGTCTCCGTTCCCTCTGCCTCCCCGCGTACGCTGAGAGGGGGCAGGTATTCACGAAATCCCCGCCCCGAACCTGGCTACCGGGCCGAAAGCCCCTCTCCCTGCGCACGGGGTGAGAGTCGGTCGCGGCAAAGCGCCAGTCATCTCCAGCACAGAACTGACCCCGGCCAGATCAACTCAACGCCGATCGCGGTTGCGCTTCTTCTCCTTCCGCTCTCCGCGATCCTTCTTGTCCTTCCTATCCTTCGCCTTCTTCTGCTCTTTCTCATCGCCCTCGGCAGACACCCGGTCGCTATCGCCGGCACCATTTCTCCGGTCATCATCCCGAGACTCGGCATGCGTCCCGCCGTCGTCGGCCTCAGCCCGCGCTCGCTTTTTGTCGCCCTTGTCGTCGCGCCGGCCACGATTCTCGACCCTCACGCGCGGCTCCCGCTCGCGCGCGCGCTGTGCGAACGCCACCGAGTTCTCCTCGCCGGTCTCGATGACCGGAGCGGTGGATGCCTCGTCATCGCGATCGCGCTGTTCGCCTCTCGCCGCGACGAAAACGTCCGTATCCGAACTCGTCGTCCCTGCTGGCGGCGACCGCCAACTCTTCGTCGTCGCCAAACGGGAAATTCGGGTCCGTCAAAAAAGCCTCGTCCCCCTCGAACGGAAACTCGGCTTCCAGGACGAACGGAAACTCCTCAAACGACGGCGCGTGCCCGACGAACGAGCTCCCCTCATCTTCTCCGCAGTCGAGCCCGACGTAGGCACGGCCCGTGACCGCTCCCACATGGCACTCCGCGAGCCCGATGGGCGTCTCCGAATGCCCTGCCACGGCGTGGACCCGGCCGGTGCCAAAACCCTCCGGCAGCACCGGACCGGTGGCCACCGCGGGCGCGGGCTCGGGAGCCACGTACGTTGTCGCGGGCTCCGCAGCCGGCGCCACGTAGACGGTTTCGACCGGTTGCCCAGCCGTGGCCAGCGGTGCTCCCTGGTCGAGAAGCTCGACATCCTCGTCCTGCGCGGCAGTGGGCGCGCCCGCGTCCAGCGTCTCGGAATCCGCGACAGCCGCGTCCTCGACTGGCAGCGTGCCTTCGTCGAGCGTCTCCACGTCGTCCCCGGTCCCCTCGCCGACCTGTTCGATTGGCGGCTGCTCCGCCTCCTGCGCCCAACCGATCATAAAGCTGCCGGGGTCGGCATTCGCCCTCGGTGCCTCTGGCGGCAACCCGAGCGAGACGACACCGGAGACCCACGTCAGCGATGCCACGATCGCCGCGGTGAGCCACTCGTTGAGTCGGTCCCAGATGCTCACAGCCACCCCACTCCCCGCTCCCACCCAGGCATCCCTGCCAGATTCGGGCGCGGCCCTTGCGCACCCCAGCCTATCGCACAATCACGGCCAGCGAAACGCCGCCACGAACCATTGCCGATCCCGCCGCTCGGCGCCACCGGGCAAGTCACCTTGCCGCCACCGGTTGCAGGATAAAGCGGGGATCGAAGCGCGGCGCACATCGGCCACAGGACCAGGTTCCCTTCCGCCGTCGCGGCACCGATGCCCCACAGTTGGGGCAGCCGTACAGGTAGCGCGCCGGTCGGCGCGCGACCGGCACAAGTGCACCACGGATTTCTTCGAGGCTTGCTCCTGTAAGTTTGGCCACGCGATAGGCGATTCGGTCGTAGCCGTGTTTCGCATGCCGTCGCACATCGCCGTCCAGGCGATCGCGCATGTGAATCAATTCCTCGGTGATCACGACCTCCAGCGCCCGCGGCTGCGAACGGTCTATGCGAGGCAAGTTGATGAGAATCAGGTGCTCGTTTCTCTGCGGCACGAAGGCATACGCGCCACCTATTGATGAGCTCACGCGGCGGCCAAGCCATCCCTCGAAGACCGAGCGGTCGGTCGTCACCCGCAGCCGGTCGACCGGGAGGTCGAGCAACCTGATGTACCGTTGCAGCAGCTCGCGGGTTTCCGCGTGATCGACCCGGTCGTCCACGGCGCCGCCTTCCCTGGCAGAGTGCTGCTGGACGGCGAAGCGGGCGCCATCCCCGAGCGAGGACATGCGGGACGGGGCCATCATACCGTATGCGCGCCGCCCCCGGTTCGGGCGGCCACCAGAGGAGAAGATGCCGGCCCTGCAACGACCGCACGTGCTCATCGTCAGCGACGACCCCGACCTGACCGATTTTCTCGGTGAGGGACTCGTCTACGCCGGATTTTGGACCAGCGTCATCGCCAGCGCACTGCAGACCCTGGAAGTATTTCGCCTCCGCACCTTTGACCTCATGATCGTCGACGCCGAGCTCGGCGGCATCGGCGCCACCGAGCTCGTGCGCCGCCTGCGCGGCCGTTCGGACCGGGCGGCACCAGCGGGAAGGACCGATATTCCCATCATTGCAATCACTGTCAGGGCGTGAGCCCGATTCCGCGCCATCACCCACTTCCGGGATCGACAGGGTAATGGCGGCGCCGATCGAGCTCGAAGACCTCGCTGCAGCGCTCTCCGACCTGGTGCGGGAATGGCGAACAGCGCATCCAGAGCGTCCATGGGCCGACGAAGCGGCTCAATCACGCGCGTAATTCGCGGCGACGGGCTTGCCAAATGGCCCATATCATGGCAACGTGGCGTGTACGGACACCTCGCCGGTGGCGGGCTGTCCCGGAACGGCTCCGCGGTGCCGTTCGTCATGGATCGTGACCGCAACACGGGCACGACTCTTGCCAACACCGGATAGTCAGGAATGGGTGGGGCAATGAAGATCTGGGGCTATATTCTGACGCTCGTGCTGGCAGTTGGCGTGGCATCGCCCTCCGCTTCGAGCGCCCTCGCCGCACCGTCTCTTCCGACGTCCAGCGACCCCTCGTTGGCGCAGGAGGAAAGCGACTTCGACTGCGAAGACTTCGAAACCCAGGAGGAAGCCCAGGCCGTCCTGGACGAAGACCCCGCGGACCCTAACAACCTCGACCCCAACGGCGACGGCATCGCCTGCGCGCTATTGCCCTCCGCCTCAGACCTCGATCCAACCCCGCGCGACGGCGCCGAAGTCGAAGCCGAGCAAGACACCGGGAACGGCAACCAGACCCGCGAGGAACGCCGCGCGGCACGTCAGGCAGAGCGCCAGGAGAATCAAGACGGCGAACAGCAGGAAGAAGTACCCGTAACGTGCGCCGACTTCGCCACCCAGGAAGACGCCCAGGCCGCGTTCGACGCGGACCCCGCCACACTCGCCGATCTGGACGCCGACGGCAACGGTATCGCCTGCGAAGAGCTCCTCGACGTCGAGCCCGTTGAGGACGACCTGACCCGTGCCGAACGGCGCGCGCAACGCAATGAGGACGAAGAACCCGCCGACGTCGAGATCGTCATCGACGAACCGGCGGAACCGCTGGTGCGGGAAGACATCGATTGCATCGACTTCACGTTTCAGGAGGAAGCACAGCGGGTCTACAATCAGGATGTCTCGGACCCCTACAACCTCGACCCGAACGGCGATGGGTTCGCCTGTTCGTCCCTCCCCTCGTCCGATCCCCTCGTCTCCCAGGTGCCACGGACCGGCTCCGGAACGGAAATCCACCTTGCCGCGAGTGTGCTTCTGACGGCGGGCATACTTGCATTATTGGGGGCCGCAAGCTTCGTCCTGCGTCGTGGTGTTCGCCGCGCCTGATCAGTACGTCGAGACGTTGATTTCGGCCAATTCCCCGGTTTCAGCGAAGACCACGCGCTCGCAGATGTTCGTGACGCGATCGGCGATCCGCTCCAGATTGTGGCCCACCCAGAGCAGGTGCGTCGCGCGGTTGATGGTCGAAGGGTCGGCCATCATGTACGTCAGCAGCTCGCGATAGACCTGCTCATACAGCGCGTCGACCTCGTCGTCTACCAGCGCGATCCGTCGCGCCGCCTCGGCGTCGGCCTCGATGTACGCCGTGATCGCGTCGTTCAGCATCTGGCGCGAAATCTCCGCCATGCGCGGGACATCGACCAGCGGCTTGAGCAGTGGCTCGCTGGCGGTCCCCACCACGATCTTGGCGATCCCCGCGGCGTGGTCGGCCATTCGTTCCAGGTCCGTCACGATGTGGATGGCCGCGGCGATATTGCGCAGGTCGCGGGCCATCGGCGCCTGCGTCGCGATGATCCGCAGCGCGTCCTCTTCGATGGCCCAGCGCTGACTGTTCACCGAACGGTCGGCGGCGATGATCTCCTCGGCCATGCGCACATCCTGGCGCATCAACGCCTCGATCGAGCGCGAGATGGCCTTGTCGACCATGCTCGACATGGCCACCACCGCGCCGCGGAAGCTTTCGAGTTCGTGGGCGTACTTTACGCGGACCATTGCCATCCTCAGCTCCCATCCTATCGGCAGTGCCATCCGCGGTGACGATCTAACCCGGATTCTTCATACGCGTTCCTCTCGGGTGGCGAGGCGATGTCAGAGCGGCTCGCCGGGATGGTGCGACGCCAAGCGCAGATGGACCTGAGTGGCGAGTTGACGCACCCGGCCGCCGATTTTGCCGGGGCGCCGGCGGAGCGTGTCCAACGGCATGCGCTCGGCGCCCGCTTGCACCCGCCAGCGGCGCAGGGTGTCGAGCAGACAGCAGGCCGCCCCGTGCAGCAGCAACCGGACCTGGTTGGCCAGGAAGCGATGGCCGGAGATGCGGCAGGGTTCCGAGTGGGGTAAAACCGAGCGCGGTTGTGGCAGACTGAGCTATGCGGGGCACCTCCTGGTGGTAGTGATGCAACACCCCTGCCGATACCAGCTCGGTGCCTCGCTGTCACTTCATGAAGAATCCGGGTTAGCAGGACTGCTGGCTGAGCCAGCGACATCTCGTGCATCACGCGGTTACCGTGCCGCCGCACCTGTTAACGGACGGAAATCGGTCTGTTCAATCCTGGAAAGCGTTTGGAACGCGGGCTGGCTGCGCTATGGCGCCGCGCCGCTCCGCCGTTTCCAGCACCACCTCGATCGCGCGTTCGAGCTGCGGATCCCCGCTCGCCTCCGGCGCCACCTCGACCGGAATATCGGGCGCCAGCCCGCTCTCGGGAATCGGCATCTGATCGGGCGTCAGCCAGCGGGCGAACGTGATCCGCGCCGACGACCCGTCGTCAAAATCGTGGACCCGCTGCACCAGCCCCTTGCCGAACGTGTGGGCGCCGACCAGGGTGCCCCGGTCGTAGTCGCGGATGGCCCCGGCGACGATCTCGGCGGCGCTGGCCGTCCCGCCGTCGATGAGCACCGCCAGCGGAATATCGTACGCGGTCTCGCCGCCGCCGACGATCGGCTCGGAGATGAGATCGCCGTTGTCCTCGAGGTCGAGATCCTGATAGAGCGCCGGTCCGGCATCCTCCGGCACGAAGCGGCCGATCATCTCCTGCGCGCTGGTCACCCAGCCCCCGCCGTTGCCGCGCAGATCGAGCACGAGCCCCTCGACCCCGTCCTGCCTGGCTTGCGCCAGGGCGGCGTCCAACTCCCGCGTCGTGTTGTCGCCGAAGATGGTGACGGTGATGTGCCCCACCGTCCCCGTCCGCCACCGTCTCGTAGACGACGGCCGGGATAACGATCGCCTCGCGGGTCACCGTGACGTCGAACGGCTCGGCAACGCCCTCGCGGCGGATCGTCAACTGCACCGATGTGCCGGCCGGACCACGGATCAGCGACATGGCCGCGTCGTTCTCCAGATCGGTCAACGCCGTCCCGTCCGCGGCGAGAATCACGTCGCCCGGTCGCAGGTCGGCCGCGGCCGCGGGCGAACCAGGGATCGGCGCCGTGATGGTGAACTCGCCATCCCGGTTGCTCGATCCAGACGCCGATCCCCTCGTACTCCCCGGCCAGTTCTTCGCGCAGCGGCTCGCCCAGCAGCGGCTCGAGGAAGACGGTGTAGTCGTCGGCGAGCACCTCGGTCATGCCCTGCGCCGCGCCGTAGTCGAGCTCCCGCTGATACTCGTCCAGCGACGCCACCGGGGTGGCCGCGACCGCGGCCATCCCGTCCATGGCGCCCCGTTCCAGTTCCGCCCAGAACGTCGCTTGCGCCTCGGGCGATGCCGGGAGGAAGAAGTACTCGTCCTCGATCAGGTGCCGAATCTCGGCCTGCCGGGGAAAAGCCGGATCCGACGCGGCGCCGCCGTCACCGCTCAGACCCGCCGATGAGCCGCCCCGATCCCAGCCAAGGGCCGCCGAAGAGGTGCCGCTCGGCGACGATCCCAGCGCCGAAGCTGACCACCGCGATCAACGCCGCGACCGAGCCCACCAGCAACAGCGGCCAGACCGATCGCGTTGGCCGGTTCTGGGATCCTCAGGAAGAAACAGCGGTTCCACCGTTCCATCCGAGCCAGGTGTAGGACGAGCGCCATGCGCTTCCGCGATGCGTCATCGCCGTGTCGTGGCGGCGACGAACACGCTCGTACGCGCATCCGACGCACCGCGCATGTCAGGCGCTCGTAAAACGGAGTTCTGGTGGTCGGGACGGTTATGGGTAAATCCCTCGCAAGCGGGTGAACTCGGCGACGCGGTCGATGGCGCGCACCAGAGCCGCCGGTGCGCATGTGCACGTTGTACGTGGTCGCCGTGCCGATAGACCGCGTCGAACGCCTTGTCCATGATCTGCCGCAGCCGCTCGTTGACTTCGTGCTCGGTCCAGGGGAACGCCTGCAGCGCCTGCACCCACTCGAAGTAAGAGACCGTCACGCCCCCCGCGTTGGCAAGGATATCGGGCAGAACGAAGACGCCCCGGTCGTACAGAATCGCGTCGGCCTCGGGCGTCGTGGGGCCGTTCGCGGCCTCGGCGATGAGCCGCGCCTGAATCTGGCCCGCGTTGTCGGCGGTAATCTGGTTCTCCAGTGCGGCCGGGATCAGGATGTCGGTCGGGAGGACGAGAATCTCCGCGTTCGTGATGTTCTCCGCCTCGGCTGAACCCCTGCACCGTTCCCGTGCGCGCCTTGTGGGCGCTGACCGCCGCCAGATCGAGCCCATCCGGGTTGTAGATCCCGCCCCGGGAATCGCTCACGGCGACCACCGGCGAATCGAGCTCGGCCATCAACCGCGCGGCGACGGACCCGGCATTGCCGAACCCCTGCACCACCGTGCGCGATCTGGCCAGGTCGAGGTCCGAGCACGCTTCGCCGCGTTCTCGATGGCGAAGACGCAGCCGCGCCCGGTCGCCTCGTTGCGCCCCTCGGAGCCGCCCAGCACAATCGGCTTGCCCGTGGTGACACCCGGCACCGAGTACCCGACGTTCATCGAGTAGGTGTCCATCAACCAGGCCATGATCTGTGGGTTCGTATTGACGTCCGGCGCGGGGATATCCTGGTTGGGGCCGATGAACGGCTGGATTTCCGTCGTGTAGCGGCGGGTCAGATTCTGCAGCTCGGCTTGGGAAAGCAGTTTCGGATTGACCCGCACGCCCCCTTTGGCCCCGCCGAACGGGAGCCCCACCACCGCGCACTTCCAGGTCATCCACATCGCCAGCGCCTTGACCTCGGCCAGGTTCACGCTCTGGTGGTAGCGGATGCCGCCCTTGGTGGGACCAGGACCCGTGTTGTGCTGCACCCGGTAGCCGGTGAAGACCTCCACCGAACCGTCGTCCATCTCCACCGGGAAGTTGACCGTCAGCTCGCGCTGGCAATGGCGGAGAATCTCGCGCATATCGTCGTCGAGTCCGAGCACGTCGGCCGCGATGTCGAACTGCTCGACCGCCACGGCGAACAGATCGCGCTCTGTCGCGACCACGCTCGGGCTTGCTTCGGGAACGGCCACCGCCGGTGGCTGCTGCAGAACCATCACCCCTCCTTCGGGATTCGACGCTCCGTTGCGTTGTTGCTCTGCCAATGACATGCCAGCCCCAACCGCCGCTACCGCGAGACTGCCGATTCTTCGCCGGCCAGTTCCTGCTCCAGGATGCGCCGCACCTGATCCGGGTTCGCCCGGCCGCCGGTGCGCCGGATCGTCTCGCCGATCAGGCGCCCGATCGCCGCGGTCTTGCCGCCGCGGTAGTCGGCGACCGCGGCAGGGGTCGCCTCCATGGTCTCCAGAACGGCGCTACGGATCGCGTCCTCTTCATCCAGCACGAGGAGATCGTGCCTCGCCGCGGCCTCCAGGACCGGCTCGCCTTCCTGCAAGTGCGGCAGCAACTCCTTGGCCGCGCGGCCCGACAATTGACCCTGGTCGAGCGCGTCGAGCAGCTCCTGCACCTGACTCGTCGTCAGAGGCAACCGTTCCGGGGGCAATTCGCGAGTGCGCTGAAGTCCAGTCAGGTCGTTGATGATCCAGTTCGCCGCCGCGCGGGGACGGTCCTTCCCGTCGCTGGCGGCCACCGTCTCGTAGTAGTCGGCAATTTCGCGCTCGACGGTGAGCTGGGTAGCCTCGGCAGTCTTGAGTCCGTACTCCCGGACGAACCGATCGCGGCGAACCGATGGCATTTCCGGCAACCGCGACCGCAATGCGCTCACCGTTTCCTCGGCCACCGCCAGCGGCGGCAAGTCCGGCTCCGGGAAGTACCGGTAGTCGTGCGCCTGCTCCTTGGTGCGCTGCGAAACGGTAACGCCCCGATCCTCGACCCAGCCGCGCGTCTCCTGCTCGATCGTGGCGCCGGAACGCAGAAGCTCGCGCTGCCGCGCCTCCTCGAAGCGCAACGCCCGCTCCACGGCGCGAAACGAGTTCATGTTCTTCACTTCGACCTTGGCGCCGAGCGCGTCGCCGATGTTGCGCACGGAGACATTGGCGTCGCAGCGGAACGCTCCCTCCTCCATGTTGCCGGTCGACACCCCGATGTAGCGAAGAATCTGGCGCAACGCGATCAGATAGTCCCGCGCCTCGTCTGCCGAGCGCAGATCGGGTTCGCCGACGATCTCCATCAGCGGCACACCGGAGCGATTCAGGTCGACGAGGCTGATCTCCTTGCCGTCGTCGCCGGTGCGGTGGACGAGCCGCCCCGTGTCCTCCTCGACGTGGACACGGGTGATACCGGCCCGCCGCATCTCGCCGCCGGACTCGAACTCCAGAAAGCCGTCGATCGCCAGTGGCAGGTCGTACTGCGAGATCTGGTAGCCCTTGGGCAGATCGGGGTAGAAGTAGTTCTTGCGGTCGAGTTTGCAGTAGGGCGGGATATCGCAGTGCAGGGCCAGCCCGGTCAGGATGCCCGCCTCGATCGCCGCCTGGTTCAGCACCGGCAGCGCACCGGGGAAACCGCCACAGACCACGCAGACGAGCGTATTCGGCGGGGCATCGGCGTACCGGGCCGAGCAGCCGCAATACATTTTCGATTGGGTCAGCAACTGCGCGTGGACCTCGAGGCCGATGACCGTCTCGTATCCGTCGCTCATACCCTCGTTGCGGCCAGCCTCGTCGACCAATGAGAACCCTGTCCGTCGCGCGCGAATCGCCCTCAAACGGCCGCGAAGTCTACCATTCCTGGCCTTGCCGAAAGACACCCACGGCGGCGGGCGGGACGGTCGCCCGTGGTAAAATCGCCGCAGACTACGCGTGCAAACGCCGCGATTGGCCGCGCACGATGCGCCGTCAGTTGACCGCCTGGAGAGCAACGACGAACCGATGGTGACTGCGACTCGCAGCGAACAGAAACTCGTGACCGGCACAATCAACGGCCAGGAGGTGACCGTTCCGGCAGGGACGGTCCTTCTCGAAGCGGCGCGCATGGCCGGCATCGAGATTCCCAATCTCTGCTTTCAGCCGCTCATGCGCGCGTGGGGGTCGTGCCGTATTTGCACCGTCGAAATCCTCGGCAAGCGCGGCGGGTTGATCGAGTCGTGCGCCACCCCCCTCACCGACGGCATGGAGGTGCTCACCCACTCGCCCGAGGTGATGAACGCCCGCCAGTTCATCCTCCAGATGTATCTCATCGACCACGCGCTCGACTGCCCGACCTGCGACAAGTCGGGCGAGTGCTATCTGCAGGACAATACCTACCTGCACAACATCCATGCCAACCCCTATCGCCGTCCCAAGTTCGCCCAGCCGTACACCCACTTCAGCGAGCTGATCGACTACAAATGGGACCGCTGCATCATGTGCAACCGCTGCACGCGCGTCTGCGACGAGATGGTTGGCGTCACCGCCATCGAGGGCGCCTACCGCGCCCTTGAGGCCACCATCGCCCCGGCCTACGGCGAAGACCTCACCGACACCCTCTGCACCTCGTGCGGCATGTGTATCGCCGTCTGCCCGGTCGGCGCGCTCACCGACCGCCACTTTGGCCACCACCCGTGGGAGCTCGACACCACCGAGACGATCTGCGGCTTCTGCGATGTCGGCTGCACCATCAACGTCGAGGCGAACCGGGGCATCGTGCGCCGCGCCACCAATCTCTGGGAGCGCGGCACCAACCACGGCTATCTCTGCGAACGGGGCAAGTGGGGCCAGGAGCAGGTGCAGAGCGCCGCTCGTCTCTTTTACCCCACGATCCGCCGCTCCCACGGCGGCGGCCGCGAGCTAACCCACGAATCGACCTGGGACGACGCCATCGAGATCATCGCTGAATCCCTCGCCCATTACCAGGGCGACCAGTTCGCCGCGCTCGTCTCGCCCGACAGCACGAACGAAGAAGCGTACGTCGCCCAGCTCTTCACCCGCGCCGTCATGGGCAGCCCCAACGTCGACCGCTATCAGACTCCCGCCCAGACGCTGGTCGCCCAAACGACGCGGGCGATGCTCGGGGTCGACGTCTCGAACACCAACGATATGCAGGAACTCTTCTCCGACGTGAAGGCCGGTCTGGTGGTCGGGCCAAACATCGGCAAGGCGGCGCCCGTCGCGTCCTACTGGTTCTACCACTCGCAGCTCTACCGGGAGGCGAAGTACGTCGTCATCAGTCAGGACGACTACCCGCTCGGCTGGCGCGCCACGCTCTCCCTGAAACCAAACCCCGGCACGACCGCGGCACTCCTCAACGGGATCGCGCGGGAGATCATCGAGCAGGGACTCGCCCGGCCCGCGGCCGGCGCCGACATGGCCGAGTGGCAGAAGAGTCTGGCTGATTTCGGCATCGACCGCGTCTCCACCCTCACCGGCATCGAATCCGACACCATCCGGCGGGCGGCCATCCACTACGCGACCGGCGGCGCCGACGTGCAGCCCGAGGGCGAGTACCCGGCCTCGCTGATTTACCAGACCACCGCCCACGAGGGCTCACCTGACGCGGACGATGCCCGCGACGGCGATCCCGCTGAGATCGCGGCGGCCTGCCTCAACCTCGCCATCATCACCGGGAACCTCGGCCGCCCTGGCGGCGGCGTCGCCAGCCCCCGTGGACCGGCCAACTACCAGGGCGCCACCGACATGGGCGCGCACCCGGATCTGCTTCCGGGTGGCCTCGGCGTCCTCGACCCGGAGGCGAGACTGCGCTTCGAGAAGGCGTGGATGCCCCGCTGGGCCGAACGGGCCATGACGGGCAATGGGTTGGTGCCGGTGCGCCATTTGCCCTCGCATGTCGGCATCGGCATTGAAGCGCTGCCGGCGGCGATCGAGGAAGGTCGCGTCAAGGCGATGCTCATCGGCAACACGATCGGCGGCCGCTTCGAGGCGCTCAACCCGGCGCTGATAGCCGCGCTGCCGAAACTCGAGTTCCTGGCCGTGACCGACTTCTATGAGGACACGCCCCTCGGCAACCTGGCCCATGTCGTGCTGCCGATGGCCATGTCGATGGAGAAGGACGGCACCTTCACCGCGTTCGATCGCACCGTGCAGCGCGTCCGCATCGCCGTCCCGCCCATGGGCGAGGCCAGGAGCGCCATTGACATCTTCTCGCTCATCGCCCGGCGCATGGGGTACGGCATGGACTTCCGCGGCCCAGCCCAGGTCATGGACGAGATTACCAAACTCGTTCCCGGCTACGGCGGGATCACCTACGCCCGGCTGGAGCGTCAGGGCGTGAAGGTTCCGTCATCGTCGTATGGCGACGCCGGTACCCCCATCCTCTCTCCCGAAACTGACACTCTGTCGCCGCGGCTCCTGGCCGCCCGCGCCCTCAACTAACCGCCTGGAACTGGAGCAACGCATGTTCGACGAGATCATGGGATTCAAGGTCACTCTCAAGCGGCTATTCATGCCAAATGTGACAATCGAGTATCCCGAAGAAAAACGGCATATGGCGCCCCGCTTCCGGGGGCTGCCTTCCCTGCGCACCGACCCCGAAACGGGCGAGGCGCTGTGCGTGGCCTGCGGGTTGTGCGCACGCATCTGCCCCACGTCCTGCCTGGAAATGCACGTTGTCCCCTCGGAGGAAGGCGATCGCGAACTTGGAGAGTTCATCCTCCGCTCCGGCCGCTGCCTCTTCTGCGGACTCTGCTCCCAGTCCTGCCCTGTCGACGCCATCACGATGAGCCACGAATACGAGCTCGCCACCCGTGACCGCGATGGTCTCATCTACACCAAGATCGAGCTCGCCGCCATCGGCCAGCAGCTCCCGAACTGGTGGGAAGGCGGCACCGGCGAGTTCGCCGGCGCGCCGGACGCCTGGGCCGGCACCCGCGACGGCAAGGCGCTCCTGGGACCAGGCGTCGACAAGAACCGGCAACCATAAATCGCCCTGCCAAGGCGGTGTCACTCCGAGCGCCAGCGAGGAATATCGGCTTCAGCAAGACGACTCTCCCTGAGCGCCGAGATTCCCTCTTTGTCGGAATGACACGAATGCAGCGTGCCGCTTGAGACGCGGCGTGGATGCCTATTGGGCCGGGTCTACCCATGTTTGATGAGCGATGGTCCCGGCTGGCCAACGTCCTGGTCAATTACTCGACCCGGACCGGACCCGGAGACCGCCTGTTCATCGCCATGACCGAGCCAGAAACCTTCCCTCTCGCTCTCGCGGTCTACGAGCACGCGGTGCGGGCCGGCGCATATCCCCAGGTGCAATTCACTTCGGCCTACTTCGAGCGGGCGCTCCTCCGGCACGGCGGCGACGAGCAGATCGCGCGCATCCCGGACCTCGAGCAGGAGGGAATGCAGTGGGCAGACTCCTACGTCGGCCTGCGCGGCGCCCGTAATCCGCACGAATTCGCCGGCATCCCCGATGAGCGGCTTGCCTCCCTCCGCCGGGCGAAAGGCGAAATTTCAGCGTTGCGCAACGAACAGACGCGCTGGGTCCTCGTCCGTGTTCCCAACGAGTCGTTCGCCTACCAGGCCGGCATGAGTCTGTCCGAAACAATGGAGTTCTTCTTCGCGGCGACCTTGCGCGACTGGGCCGCCGAAGCACGGCGCTACGAAGCGGTCAGGGCCGCGTTTCAAGCCGCCGAGCAGGTGCGCATCGTGGGCCGTGGCACCGATCTCACCTTCTCCACCACGGGCCGCACCTACGCCGTAGGCGACGGGCGCATCAACATGCCCGACGGCGAAATCTACACCGCCCCGGTCGAAGACAGCGCCGAGGGGGTCATCACTTTCGAGTGGCCTGCCCTCTACGCCGGTCAATCGATCGAAGGGATTCGCCTCCGCTTTCGCGCCGGGCAGGTCGTGGAGGCCAAAGCGGCGAAAGGCGAGTCGTTTCTCCACCAGATCCTGGCAATGGACGACGGCGCGCGCCGCATGGGCGAGTTCGGCGTCGGCCTGAATTTCGGCATCGACCGCTTCGTCGGCGACATCCTCTTCGACGAAAAGATCGGGGGTTCCAACCACGTCGCGCTCGGCCGCTCCTACGCCGTGTGCGGCGGCACGAACCAGTCCGCGCTCCACTGGGATCTGGTCAAGGATCTTCGCGGCGATGGAACCATTGCGCTCGGAGGACGGCGCGTATTCGAAGCCGGAAACTTCCTGATCGACTGACTGAAGACCGGGCGCGATCGCTCTGGTCCCAACATTCACAGCACGAACGTGAAGAAGGCAACCCGGTCGTCTTCAGCTTCGGTGACGTCCATGAGCAGCGCCGGGTCGAAGATGCCGTCCGTGGCATTGGCCGGTTCTTCGGGGAAATAGAGCTGAGTGGTCAGGACGGGACCATTCGGCGCCTGGGCCATGACGTGGATGTGGCGCGTGCGGCCCGGGTACAGCCCTGGCACGATTGTCTCCAACTCGAACCGGCCCTCGTCGTCCGCGAACTGATGCCCCCGCAACCGATACCCCTGGATGTCGTAGACCCCCGCGTCGTCGGCCTGCCAGAAATCAAGCAGCGCGCCTGGAATCGGTTCGCAATCGGTGCTGTAGACGTGGCCGCTGACGACGAGACGCCTCCCGGTCATCTCAGGCTCGAGCAGCGAACGGCGCTCCGGCGTTTGCGGGGTGTAAAACGGGCCTGCCGTCTGCGGCGCCGTCGCGATCAGCTCGTCCTCGTCGCCGCATTGCGGCGTCGGCGCGAGCGTCGGCGCCTCAGTGCCGTCGTCCGACTGGGCCAGGGCAATGCCTGCCGATCTCCCGTTCAAAGCAGCCAACGACGCGGGCAGCGCCGCGGTCAGTGCCAGTTTCTCAAAGTCCCGACGATGCATGCGCCGCGATGTGTACTTGACCATGAGGGTCGACCCTCCGTAGATGATCATGGCGCGCATCAGCGGTGATTGTAGAACTCCACTCGCCACCGCCACTCGGAACCGTCCTCGGCGTTCCACCAGGCCAGCAGTATACCGACCTCCCCGCCGGGCAGGATCACCGGCTGGCCGATGTCTTCTGGTTCTGGCCACAGGTCTTCCCGCTCGATGCGGTCACCGTGGACCGTCAGCCGCGCCATTGGCCGCTCCGCGGTGCGCGGCAACGCCTTGCCCTCCGCTAACAGGCAGCCATAATCGCTCCGCGCCGCCACGTCGATCTTGTCCGGCGCGGCGTGGACCAGGAGAACATCTGTCGCGTCGAGTCGTCCCCGCGCAAACGGCATTCCCTGCGCGGCGGCGTTTGGATACCAGAGATCCCACACCTGTTGAGGGGCCATCGCTTCCTCATCGATCACGATCGCTACCGGGCTACGGAAATGAGATCGGCCAACGCGTCGCGCAACTCGGTTTCGGTGGTCAGCCCACTCGACTGATCGGCGAGCGCAAGTTGGACTTCGTAGGACAATTCGATCGCGGCCGAGTCGATGCCATCCGGCATGCGCCAGGTCTTGGAAATCAGCCAGTCCTTGAATTGGTCTAGAGTGGCGTCGCCATTGAGGTAGGCGAGAAGGTGATCGCGAATATCGCGTTCGAGTGAGGGCTCCATGGCATCACCTCCGAGGTTGCGGGTACCAGCCCAGCAGATTCGCCAGCAATTCAACGCGGGTGACTACACCGGGCGAGTCCAGCGCGGCGAGTTACGGCAGATCGTCAGACTGGAGAAACCGCTCAGCGAGGCGACCTGCCTCGCCAAAGGGTACCCGTTCGGTACGCGAAAGCAACTGTTGGAGTACTACGACGGAGACCTGAGGGTTGCCATGGTGCATCTCGTCCTCCTGCCCGACGGCACGATCGGCGCCTCCGGTCTGCCCGACCCAAAAGTCCTTCTTGTTAACGGCGTGCTTTGGTATGTCTGAACCAGGGTTCCGAGGAACGGGCCGTGGTCCATCACCAATCGATGCGGTGGAACAGGACGCATTCTCGTCGTCTCCAACGGCAAGGGGAAGCGTTGGCGATCAGCACTGGTTGAACGCCGCAACCCCTCTCGCCCAGGCGGCGTCCAGATCGGCGTCGGGCGGGAAGCGCCCGTCCAGCTCCAGGATCGTCATGCCATGCGCCCAGGCCCAGACCGCCCGCGCCAGATCGGGGTCCGGGACCACGCGCAGCAGCGGCGCGGCGGCACGAGCCTCGACACCCGGACACATGCGGTCCCGGGGGAGTGGTCCGGAGGTCATCAGCCGGTAGAGGGCGGGATGCTCGCGGGCGAAGCCGCGGTAGGCCACGGCAAGGGACGCCAACGATTCGCCAGGCTCCGCAAAGGCGCGCTCGAACGCCGCGGCGATCTCCGCGAACCCTTCCTCAATCAGCGCCACCTCGACGGCCGCCTTGTCCGGGAAGTGCTTGTACAGCGATGGGGCACGGATTCCGACCGCCGCACCCAGTCGCCGCATCGTCAGCTCCTCATGGCCGTGCTCCTCCAGAATCCGGCGGGCGGCCACGACGATATCGCGCGCGCGCTGGCCCCTGGGTTCGCGGCCAGCCGGCGCTGTCCGCAGTTCAGGCATGGGAGAGCATTGTGGCTTCGGCGCGGGCTTTGAGCGCGCGGTTCATCGCTGCAAACCCCTCCAACGTCGACTGCCGGATGAAACGCAGAATGAGCGGCGCCAGAACGCCGCTGAACCGCTCCTCCTGCACGAATCGGACGCGGTCGGGGCCAAGTGGCTCGATGCGAAGGATGTGCTCACCGTCGAAGATACCGGGGATTATCAAGGAGCCAATCCAGCGAAACTCGCGCTCCGCCTCCGCGCCGAGCACGGTCGGGCGGAGCGTCATGCCACGCCCGCCGGGGGCTGAAGATCGGCTTCGAGCGTTGAGCCGACGCTCATTCGCCCGCCGATGCGCCGGATGAACGGGTTCCACTCCGGGTACGCGTCGAAATCAGAGACGATCTCCCAGACCCGGGCTGGCGAAGCCTCGATGACTATGTCCGAATGAAGTTGCTCCGGCACGAGTTCCTCCTTGCAGGACACATCAAGCAAACGTCGTCAGCTCAAGCACAGGCTAACGATGTTCGCTTGTCAAGTGAGGTTTTCGCTCGCGCCACTCAGGGTCCGGCGCGCCCGATCATCGTGCTGCCGCGGACCGAGATTCACGGACGTTGGCCGCACCCTCATTTCGGGCCGCCATCGCCGCCAATTGCACGCGAGAGTCAGCCCGCATCTTGTGCAGAATCGAGGCGACGTGCGTCTTGATCGTGTTTGGCGAGACGAAAAGGGCCGCCGCAATCGCCTTATTCGAATGGCCCTCGGCGATCAACGACAGCACCTCGCGTTCACGTGGGCTCAGCACGTCCGCTGCGAGCGGCGACTCGTCACCCAGCGGTCGTGATCCGCTGCTGGCCGCCTCAGCCAGCATTGCCAGCGCCTGGTCAAGAACCTCGGCGACGGACATGGCTCGCTCCGCGGCTTCTGCCGCCGCGGACGCGGCCTGCTCGAGCGCCAACCGCGCGTCCGCGGTGGCCCGTTGCCACCGTTTCGGTTCGGAGGTGGCCACGGAGAGCTCCAAACGCTTGACTGCGCGCTCGGAGTGGCCGATGTGCGCGGCGTGTCGCGAGCTCGACCAGACGAACGGCTGGATCTCCCTGCGAATTGAATCCGGCATGGAGGCGATGTTCAGATCGTTCGAAAGGGCCATGAACTCCCCTGACTAGAACGAGGCACAAACTGGCCGATCGTCATCAGCGCGCAGCACCGATTCCTGCTGAAACTCGCGCTCGTAGGCGGCTCGAATATCCTCGATCTCAGCGTTGCTCTCAGCGATCGCCTCCCTCGGGTAGAGCAGGATTACGATCTTGCTGCGTTCCTGTACGATTTCCTCATCGTCACCCTGCCACTGCCCCGAGCCGGTCAGCACTGTCAACCCATCGGGAAAGCGTGGCGTGATCTCCGCGTCGACAAACGTTTGCCATTCGGCTTCGCTAATAGCTGTGCCGTCCGGTTTGGCTGTCCCGAAAAAGAGCTCGGTGCGCACCCAGGGTTCGGCGTCGATCTCGGGCGCAACAAATTCACACCCCTGGCTCATTGGCGTCTCCGATTGACTCAACGCGTCGGGGACACTGTCCGCGCCCGCGCCGCCGACAACCATCGCCAGGACCAGCCCGACGATTCGCGCGATCTCCGCGCCAATGATGGTTTCGATTCCAGTCATGATGCGTCCTTCCTCCACAGCAAATCGGGTTGGCCCGCCGGCCAATCTAGGGATGGCGCCCTGACCCCCAGGGCGCTTTGGAATGTGACGGCAGAGCAAGCCGGCCCAACGGGCCATGCCGCCGCGGCGACACGCCGGCTCGCCAACCCCACCCAGGAGTCTAACGAGCCTCGCGGCAGAGCGGAATGGCAGAAAACTGGCAATCGAGCCAGGGACCGATTACACCCTCACCCCAGGCACGGTATCGAACAGACGCCGTTGTCGAAGCACAGACTGCGGAAGGGGCAATCGTCGTCGTCATCACAAGGAATTCCGTTGTTGCCACCGGCGAAGCAGACACTGCCACCTTCCAGTCGAGCGCCGCAGGCGCAGAGACCGGCGCACTCGATGGCGGATTCACATATGCAGGCGCCGTTAACGCACTCACCGGAAGCACAGGCAAAATCGCAATCGCCGCAATTGGCGGCATCGCCCGTGGCATCGATGCAAACCTCATCGCAGACTGCTTGCCCGGCCACCGGGCAGACGCATGACCCATTGCGGCAGACGGTGATGTCGGAGCAATCCCCGTCGTTGCAGCAATTGGCCCGCGGAATGCATTTCCGGCCGCAGCGCCTGGTATTGCCCTTGCACCGCTTTCGTCGTCGCCGCTTCTTGCTGGCGACGGTGTCGTCGACCCCCAGCCGACTCAAAAGAGCAACCGTTCCCACGCCGAGCAGACCATTGATGGCGTTGCGGCGCGTGATGACACGGAGGGATCGGATCACGGCATCGAAACGAACGTCGTGCACAGGTCATCTTCCTTCCTTCGGCGCGATCACGAGATCGCTGAGGCAAATCGGTCACCGCGCTCCCGGCCTGTCCCAAACCAGGGCGCGCACGCCGGGGTTGGCGACGCGCAGGAACACATTGCGGGGCAGATGCATCCGACCGCGTCCTGGACTGGTCAGCCGGTCGACGTCAGGCTCTGCCGGTGCCCGGTAAAGGTGGGCATCCGGACGGCTTCCCGATCCCGGTTGGCCGCGTAGACATGATCCAGCGCCCGTTTGAGCGCCACCTTTGGGGCGAACTCGACAATCCGCGGCCGCGTTTGCGAGAGGTCGCTCAGCGCACGCAGGATGCTGCGCTCGAGCTCGGCCGGTTCCATCGCCATGGGGTCAGCGAATCGTGCCTGGGCAGTCTTGCGTTCCACCATGAGCCGAAGTGCGGGTGAATACGGATGCATGATCGGCACTCCTCCATTGCGGCTCGCAGAGAGCCAGCGTCTGGCGTGGCCGGAGCCACGGATCGAATTCCGGGAACCGCCTGAGGACATTGCGAGATGCGAGATGCCAGAATCGGGTTCCGCCAGGCGACGATAACCACGCCGGGGGATTGAGGGAATGGCAGAAATCTGGTATTTCGTGATGATGAAGTTCGTGTGAGCCTGAGAAAGCCGCCGCGAGGGCATTCTCCTGTCGTTGCCGGACGCAACAGCGTGTTGGCTCCTGGCGAAAGTGACGAAGTTTGGGGCCCAATACGGGATCGGAGTCAACAATGACAGATGACCGGGAAATTCGAGACCTGCTACGCCGACACTGGTCCGATATCGAGAATCAGGAGCGGGTCCACGAGATCTACCACGACGACGTCATCCTGGAGTTTCCCCAGGGCAACGAGCGACTCGTTGGGTTGGCCAACGTGCGGGGGATGCGCGAGGCCTACCCCGCCGTGGTCAGCGCTGCCATCGAGCGCATGCGTGGCAGCGGCGATCTCTGGGTCACCGAGCTCGTCATCACGTACGACGGCCAGCAGCCGATGCACGCGGTCAACATCATGGAGTGGCAGGACGGCAAGGTGGCACACGAGACGATCTATTTCGGAGAGCCCTGGCAGCCACCGGCCTGGCGGTCGCAATGGGTGGAACCGATCGAGCACTCCGCCGTGCCGTCTCTCGTCACGTCCACCGAATGAGCCCGTCGGTTTCGCGGTGCCCGTGGATTTCACTACCGCGATGAAAATGGCAGAAATCTGCCATTCCAGTTCTCCCGTCTACTCGGCACAATGGGCGCACGTACCGGTTCAGCCGGGAGTTCTGATGACCGAACGATCTGTGTGGAGGAGCAAGACATGAAGCGAATCACGGCAATATTGGGGTTCACCCTGCTGCTGATGTTGCCCGCGGCGGCGATGGCGAACATTGCCGACCCTGGCGCCGCACCAATAACGAGCATCAAGTACGCCCAGGCGACCGGCGTGACCATCGTCGACTTCGCGTTTTCGCCAGCATACGTGGCAATTCCGGCGGGAAGCACGGTCACCTGGTATAACGCCGGAGCGGCACCCCACACAACAACGTCCAACTCCGGCGCCTTCGCCTCAGGGGTACTCGGCGCGGGGGGCGCATATAGCGCCACCCTGTGGACTCCTGGCGCCTACGGGTACTTCTGCGAGATTCATCCGGGGATGGCCGGCACGGTGGAGGTGTACTAGCCGTCCTCGATGACGTCGACGGGTCAAGGGCGCAGGGTGGAGCTTGGGCGCCTACTCCCGGATGGTGTGGAGCGGAGGGGGCCCGGTCGCCATATCGACCTGGGCCCCACATCCGCGCGATAATGGCCCTGCACCCACGCTGGCCACCATGAAACCGGTGGCTGCCAACACGCTCTCCGGCGGGCCACCGGGGGCGGGAGTCATCTCATGGCCGGGAACATCGCACCCGCGCGGGCAGAGCGGGCCGTCGCGGAGATCAAGCGCTTCAGTCACGCCGGACTCGACAGTCTCGATCTCCTGAGGCGGGCGACGCATACGCTGCGTCCTCTCATCCCGTTCGACGCCTACTGCGCCACCACCACCGATCCCACGACCAATCTCATCACGGACGCCATCGCGAAGCGCGAATCATCCGGTGGTCATCGTAGCGACGGCGTCTTTGCCAACTACTTTGAGCGGGTCTATTTCGAGCACGATCTGGGAGACACGCTGGCGATGCTGCGCGAGGGACGCCAAGTGGCGCGATTGTCCGATACCACCGGCGGTTCACTCGAGCGCAGCGGACGCTATCGCCTGCATCTGCAACCCCGCCACCTCGGTCCGGAGGCCTACGTCACGCTCGTCGACCGCGGACTGTGGGGCGAGTTGCACATGACGCGCGAGCTGGGCAGCCCCGACTTCACCGCTCACGACCTCGACTTCCTGGGCCGCATCGTTCCCCACGTCGCCGCCGGGCTGAAAGGTTCGGCGCTGCGCGCGCGGTGCCGTGATGACTGAGCACGACGCGACCGATGTGCCAGGGGTGCTCATCCTGGACCGGTCTGGACGCGTGGTCTCATCGACCGCCAACGTCGAAGGGTTTCTCCTCGATCTGGGCGCCCGCGTCGACCGCTGGCGGGATGGCCGCGACCTGCCGGTGGCGGTTCAGGTGGTGCTGGGCGCCTTGGAGCGGTCGCTCGCCCCCTCATCCGATCGAGACCGCCTTCGCGTGCCGCGCCTCCGCGTCCGGGCCCGTTCCGGGCGCTGGCTGACACTCGATGCCTCACTGACCGAGCCGTCGGCCGATCGTCCCAGCGAGCGTGTGGTGGTGGTTGGTCCGGCACAGGCGGAGGACATCGCCTGGCTCACCCTGGCCGTCTTCGAATTGAGCCCTCGCGAGGAAGAGGTGGTGCGGCTCGTGGTCCGCGGGCTCGCCACCAGCCAGATCGCGGCTCACCTCTTCATCACCGAACATACCGTCCAGCGCCATCTTTCCAACATTTTCGAGAAAGTCGGGGTGCGATCACGGCGCGACCTCGTCAAGCGGCTCTTCGTCGATCAGGTGCTCCCCAACTTGAACTAGGAACGAGCGCCGGCCGCGCCAACACGCCGGTACCCCGGCGCCGGTGAGAACCATGACCGCATCGACTGTCACTCCCTCCACCCGAGAAGCACAAGCCATCGACGCCGTCCGTCGGCTCAGTCACGCCGGATTGGATCCCACATCGCTACTGCGGCGAGTCGCACGGGCGCTGCACCGGGCGGCGCCATTCGAGCTCTACTCCGCGGCCACGATCGATCCGGCGAGCAACCTGATCACGGCCGCCTTCGCCGAACCGATGAATGGCGGCGAAAGCGAACTGCGGCCCGTTCACCCCGCCTGGTTCCAGCAGTTCTATTTCGAGGAGGGTTTCGAGCAAACGGTCGGTCTCCTGCGCCGCCACCAATGGGCGACCACGATTACCGAGGAGACCGGTGGCAAACCCGACTGGAGTCTCTGCTATCGCGAAAGCATGCGCCCTGCTGGTATCGACGACAAGATTCACGCCGTGTTCGTCGATCGCGGTCTTTGCTGGGGAGACATCGAGCTTTACCGGGCCGTCGGCAGTCCCGGATTCTCCGCCGACGAGGTTTCCCTTGTGCGGCGGATCGCGCCCGATGTCGGCGCCGGTTTGAAACTCGCCGCCCTGCGGGCGCAAGCCGACATGGACACGCTCGTCGACACCACGCCCGGGGTGCTGGTCATTGACGGGCAAGGGCGCGTCACCACCACCACGGCCACCGAGCGACTGCTGGCGAGTCTGGCCGATCTCGAGCCGGGCTGGCGAGAGCGAGGTGCATTGCCGGTCCCGGTTCAGGTCCTTTTGGGAATGCTGGGGCGCGCGATGGCTCCTGCCGGGAGCAACGATCGCCACCTGGTGCCTCGACTGCGCGTGCGCGCCCGCAATGGCCGTTGGCTCGCCCTGCACGCGGCCGAGACCGAAGCGACGCCCAGCCGGCCCTCGGAGCGGATCGTCGTCATCGCTCCCGCCCAACCGCAAGAGGTGGCCTGGCTTGGGATGGCCGCATACGATCTCAGCCCGCGTGAAGAAGAAGTGGTCAAGCTCGTCGTCGGCGGCCATTCGACCAAGCAGATCTCCGACCGCCTTTTCATCGCCGAACACACCGTGCAACGACACCTTTCCAACATTTTCGAGAAAGTTGGCGTCCGCGGCCGGCGAGCGCTGGTCAAGCAGGTCTTTGTCGAGCAGATGCTCCCGAACATGAACTGAGTCCTGCTGCTCGCCACCCTGCATTCCAGATGCTTACGGGGGCCCCGGCGTTGGGCGCCCGGGCGCGACGGTGCGCCAAAATTTCACGCGGTAGTGGACAATGGGCGACGAGCTTGTCGCATCGAATACGGATCGCCGGGAATCAGAACAGCAGGAGAACCCATCAGTGCCTCGCGCCAGCGAGCCCGCCGTATCTACCAGCGACCCCGAGCGGCAGCGCCTTGCCGAGGGGCGCGCTGGCCGCTGGGATCGCTGGGGACCGTATCTGGCCGAGCGGCAGTGGGGCACGGTGCGCGAGGACTATTCGCCCAACGGCGACGCCTGGAACGCCTGCTCGCACGACCAGGCCCGTTCTCGCGCCTACCGCTGGGGCGAAGATGGCTTGCTCGGCATCAGCGATTCACAGGCTCGCCTCTGCTTCGCCCTCGCCCTCTGGAACGGCAACGATCCCATCCTCAAGGAGCGGTTCTTCGGGCTGACCGGCCCCGAGGGCAACCACGGCGAAGACGTCAAAGATGTCTATTTCTACCTCGACGCCACCCCCACCCACGGCTACCTCAAAGCCCTCTATAAATACCCCCAGCGGCAATTCCCCTACGCCGAGCTCGTCTTCGAAAATCGCCGCCGCAATCGCGAGCAACCCGAGTACGAGCTGCTCGACACTGGCGCCTTCGCGGAGGACCGCTATTTCGACGTGCTCGTCGAGTACGCCAAAGCGGCCGCCGACGACATCCTCATCCGCATCAGCGCCACCAACCGCGGCCC
The DNA here is from genome assembly GCA_963762985.1 of uncultured Chloroflexia bacterium. GTDB lineage: Bacteria > Chloroflexota > Chloroflexia > Thermomicrobiales > UBA6265 > JACCXM01. Next base: position 129,103 of record CAVXMK010000005.1, on the reverse strand, counting down.
CGACCCGGCCACGATCCACCTCCTCCCCACGCTCTGGTTCCGGAACGAATGGGCCTGGGGCGCCTTCGGCGACCGTCCCCGCCCCGCGCTCCGAGCCGTTCCCCCTCTCCCACCGCAGTGGGCCGGATGCCCTCTGGGCGGAGGCAGGGGGTGAGGGCTGTCCACGCCACCCACGACCGCCTCGGCGACTACTGGCTGGCCTGCGCGGACGATCCCCCTCTGCTCTTCACCGAAAACGAAAGCAACACCGAGCGGCTGTGGGGATCGCCGAACTGCACCGCCTATGTCAAGGACGGGATCCACGACGCGGTCGTCCACGGCCTGACAGATGCGACCAACCCGGCCGGCACCGGTACGAAAGTCGCCGCCCACTACACCGCCGTTCTGGCTCCGGCAGAGACGGTCACCCGGTGGCTGCGCCTCGCCGCTGGCACCGCGCCGCCTATGGGCAGATCCCTTCGCTGATGCCGAAGCAATCACGGCCCAGCGCATCGCCGAAGCCGACGCGTTCTACGCGCCGCTCGCCGCCGACCTCGACGACGAAACCCGTTGTATCCAGCGACAGGCCTACGCCGGGTTGATCTGGAGCAAGCAGTTCTACTATTTCGACGTCGGAGCAGTGGCTCGACGGCGACCCTGCCGGGCCACCACCACCTGCATCACGCAAACACGGCCGCAACGCCGGCTGGCGCCATCTCAATAACGCCGACGTCCTCTCCATGCCCGATACCTGGGAATACCCCTGGTACGCCGCCTGGGACCTGGCCTTCCACTGCGTGCCCTTCGCCCGCATCGATCCCGGATTCGCCAAACGCCAACTCGTCCTCCTCCTGCGCGAGTGGTACATGCACCCCAACGGCCAGATTCCGGCCTACGAGTGGACCTTCGACGACGTCAACCCACCCGTCATCGCCTGGGCCGCCTGGCGCGTCTACAACATCGACGCCCGCGTCACCGGCAAGAAGGACCGCGCCTTCCTGGAACGGGTTTTCCACAAGCTGATGATGAACTTCACCTGGTGGGTCAACCGCAAGGACCACGCCGGGCGCAACGTCTTTCAGGGTGGGTTCCTCGGTCTCGACAACATCGGCGTCTTCGACCGCAGCAAACCCCTCCCCACCGGCGGCTACCTGGAGCAGGCCGACGGCACCGCCTGGATGGGCATGTTCAGCCTGCACCTGATGACCATTGCCCTGGAGCTGGCCCGCGAGAATCCGCGTCTACGAAGACGTCGCCACCAAGTACTTCGAGCACTTCCTGTACATCGCCGGGGCGATGAACGACATTGGCGGCGAAGGGGTCGCGCTCTGGGACGACGACGACGGCTTCTTCTACGACGTACTCCAGCTCCCGCACGGTGGTATGGCCCGCCTGAAGGTTCGCTCCCTCGTCGGACTCATTCCCCTGTTAGCCGTCGAAACTCTCGAGTCGGAACTGCTCGATGCCCTGCCCGGCTTCAAGCGTCGCCTCGGCTGGTTCCTGGACAACCGGCCACAACTGGCCGATCTCGTCTCCCACTGGCAGGAACCCGGTCAATCCGAGCGCCGCCTCCTGTCGTTGGTGCGGGAAGACCGCATGCGCCGGCTCCTGCAGCGCATGCTTGACGAACGCGAATTCCTCAGCCCCTTCGGCATCCGCTCCCTGAGCCGCCGCCACGCCGACGAGCCGTTTGTCTTTCCGGTCGAGAACGAAACACACGTCGTCTCCTACGAGCCCGCCGAATCTCGCACCGGGCTCTTCGGGGGAACTCCAACTGGCGCGGCCCCATCTGGTTCCCGCTCAACTACCTGCTCATAGAAGCGTTGCGCGAGTTCGACCGCTACTACGGCGAGAGCGTGCTGGTCGAGCACCCTACCGGCTCCGGCAGGCACTTCCCCCTCGACCGCATCGCCGACGATCTCGCCGCCCGCCTCGTCTCCATCTTCCGCCACGGCCCCGACGGTCGCCGTCCCTTCTGTGGGGAGAGCGAACGCCTCCAATCGGACCCGCACTGGCGGGACCATCTCCTCTTCCACGAGTATTTCCACGGCGACACCGGCGCCGGCCTCGGGGCCAGCCACCAGACAGGGTGGACCGCTTTGGTTGCGCCCCTCATTGAGGAAGCCCAGATCCGGGACACCTCAAGCCGCTAGACTGCGGCGCCAAGTCCGTGTCATTCTGAGCCCGAAGGGCGAAGAAACTCGTGGCTCAGCGACGGTTCGTTCCCATGAGCTGAGATGCTTCTCTGCGTTCAGCATGACACGACGGTTCCATCAGGACGGAGCCAGCCATGCAATCTCTCCTCGGTGCCCGCGCCGCCGCCGACATCAACCTCGCGGCCCAGATTCTCCTCTTGGCCGGACTCATCATCGGCTTCCTTTTCGCATGGCAGAAACGCTTCGACCGCCACGCGAACGTGCAAACGGCGATGGTCCTGCTCAATCTCGCCTTCATCGCCTTCATCATGGTCCCGAGCTTCTACGGGTACGTCGTGGCCGGCGGCAGCACGACCGGCACCATTGCCCAGTTGATGATCGGTCACGGCCTACTGGGACTCGTCGTCGAAGCCTTTGCCATCTATCTGATCCTGCGCATGCGGACCGACCTCATCCCGAAGAGTCTGCGAATCGATAACATCAAGGCGGCCATGCGCGTCACGCTGGCGCTTTGGGTGGTGCTGGTCCTGCTCGGACTCGGCATCTACATCGAGCGATATCTGAACCAGCGCACTGTCGCCAGCGCTCCCCTGTTCGAATTGCGCCAGCTCGGCGCGGATCTCTACGTCCATGCCGTGGAGCTTCAGGACGCCGTCGACCGAGACAGCCTGCCGGCGGTCAAGCGCCACGCCGAGCACCTAATCAACCTGGTCGAAGGCCAGGAAGGGTTGCATTACGGCGACAACGACACCGACGGCCAACTTGAAGACCCCGGTGACGGCATCGGCCTCCTGGCACGTCTCGACACCGTCACCGCGGTCGCCGCCGATCCAGCCGTGACCGCCGAAACCGAGGCGGTGCGAGGCCAGCTCGACCAGATCATCAACCTATCGGTCGATCTCCTGGGCGCTCGCGATGTTGACGAATCGTCAGAACCGGTGGCCGAAATCCTCGACCTGGCCCAACGCGCCAACGGCGAGGGGGTGTTTGTCATCGATCGGGCAGCCCGCTCCGCTGGCGTCGTCGAAGCCCCGCGGCCCGCTGTTGCCGCGACGTTGGGTGAGCCCGGCGAGGTGACGGTTCGCGAAGACCACTTCCTCTTCCTGCCCTCGTCTTTGACGATCCCCGCCGGCACGACTGTGACCTGGATCAACGACGAGCGCGCCAAGCACACCGCCACCGCCGACGACGGCACCTTTGATTCGGGAAATCAGGACCTCGGCCAGAGCTACAGCGTTACCTTTACCGAATCCGGATTTTTCCCTTACTACTGCCGCTATCACGGCGATGTCAACGGTGTCGGCATGGCCGGCACTATCGTGGTCGAGTAGACCTTTTGACCAATTCGACAACGTCGCCATGAGCATCGGCGCATGCCAACGCAGTCGCCTGAAGAAAGCTTCTCAAACAGGGAGTACCGAATCGACGTCAAGCTTCGCCGTGGCTTCAGTGGCTGGCTCGCGATGCGCCGCGGGTAGCCAGACCCGAAACGTGCTGCCCTCGCCAACGGCGCTTTGCACCGCGATAGTCCCGCCTTGCATATCGACCAGCCGCTTGGCGATTGCCAGCCCGAGACCACTGCCGCCGTACTTGCGCGTCGTACCGGCGTCAGCCTGGCGAAACTCGTCGAAGATGCGGGGCAGGACATCGGGAGCGATACCGATACCCGTATCCACAACGCGGAATTCGATCCCCTCACCAACGGCGTGCACGGTCGTCCGCACGCTCCCCCGCTCGGTGAACTTGATCGCGTTGCCCAGCACATTGAACAGCACCTGAACCAGGCGGTTGAGATCGGCCGCCACCGGGGGCAGATTTGGCGCGACGGAGACGTCCAGTTCGATCCCCTTACTTGCCGCCTGCGCAGCCACCAACCGCTGCACCCGCTCGATCGGCTCCATGACATCGACCGGGCGGATGAGCAACTCCAGGCGCCCCGCTTCCATCCGCGCCAGGTCGAGCAGATCGTCGACAAGGGCCGCCAACGTGCTCACGCCGGTCTGGGCGATGTCCAGAAACTCCCGTTCCTCCGGCGAGAGGTGCCCCATCGAACTCTCGGCCAGCATTTCCACGTAACCCGAAATGATCGTCAGCGGCGTCCGCAGCTCGTGGGTGGCCATGGAAAGGAACGTGCTCTTGAGGCGGTTGGCATCTTCCGCGGCCTCCTTGGCCAGACGCAACTCCTCTTCCGCCCGCTTCCGGTCGGTGATATCGACCATGAAACCTTGCCAATACTGGCCAACTCCATCCTCGTCGCGCACCAGGGCCACCTGATCGTGAACCCAGACTTCCCGGCCGTCCTGCGCCAGAAACCGGTACTCCAGATGCAACGGCCCGCCGCTATCGGCGGCCCCGGCGATGGCGGCGATGATGCGCTCGCGATCCTCTGGATGAATGACGCGGATCCAGAGCTCAGAATCAGCGATCCACTCTTGCGGCGAGTATCCGAGCAGCGATTGGATCCTGGGGCTGATGTAGTGCGGGGTTCCGAGTGATTCCCCCGCGTCGACGTAGACGGCGGCCGGAATCTGCTCCACCAGAGTGCGATAGCGGGCCTCGGCCTCCCGCAGCGCCGCTCCGGCGGCCTTGTACGGCGTAATGTCCTGGATCTGGGCCACGAAATAGCGCGGGCTGCGCGCGCCATCCCGCACCAGCGAGACGGTGAGCCGGCCCCAGATCGGCTGGCCGTCCTTGCGGAGATAGCGCTTTTCGATCTGGTACGTCTCAATCGTACCGGCCAGTAACCGCCTCGCCAGCTCGCCATCGGAATCGAGATCGTCTGGGTGGGTAAGATCCCGGAACGTCATGGTCAGCAGTTCGTTTCCGCCGTAGCCCAGGATGCCGCGCAGCGCGGGGTTCGCCAGCATGATCCAGCCTTCGGGGGACACCAGCGCCATGCCGATTGACGCGCCATCGAAGGCGCCCCGGAATCGCTCTTCGCTTTCGCGCAGCGCGAGGTTGGCGTCATTGGCGGAGGCGCGCGCTTTCCGTAACTCACGATCGTTGCTGACGCACCCAATCACGTTGCGCACGGCCACCATCGCGCTCACGATGTCGCCGTTGTCATCCCACACGGGGGCGACATCCAGACAGACATCGATGCGGCAACCATGCTTCGTCCGTTGCGACGTGTGAAACGACGAGGCGCGGGCACCGTGGCGAATCTGGTCCAGGATCGACGCCACGTCATCGATCGCCTCGGTCGGAGCCAGCTTCGCGATTGATCGGCCGACGACCTCGGGCGCGCCAAATCCGTACAGCCGTTCCGCCGCGCCATTCCAGTCGGTGATCGTGCCCTCCAGTGTCACGCCAAAGACGGCCCGCGCGTCCCGGCCATCGTCGACGCTCAGCCCCTCGGCGCGCTCTCCAGCGTCATCGCGATCTCCTCCGGGGCGGAGATAGATCAGCGAAGCGGTGCCAGACGGCCCCAGACTCCGGTCGACCACACGTCCACGGCGACTAGCGTGCCATCCTTGCGGCGGACCCGTGCTCGGCCCGGAGCCCTGGCGTCCCGCCAGGAGCAAGCCGCCGGGAACGCCAACGACCACGTCGGCCACCCCAAGCTTCTGCCATTCGTCCCGTTCGTAGCCGAGCAGGCTCTCCGCCGCCTGATTCGCCGCGACACACTGGCCACCCGCGTCGATGACGATGACGCCGTCCGACGTCCTGCCAAGGAGGGCCAGAAAGGGAGCAGCGACATCGGCAGACGTCAGGGGAGGCACGTCGGACGCTCGTTTTCGGGCGGGCTGTCACACATCCTGGCCATCGTGGTCTCACGAAGCCGCTCGCACGCGCGATGCGGAAACGCGATGCGTTCGACAAGCAACTTGACTCGACCGCGGCACGCAGGCAACCGAGCAACGTGCCGCATCCATGGCGCCAGACTCTACCATGGGCGCGTGATAGCGCAGCCGGCGCGAAAGCGTTCAGCGACGAAATCGCGCGGTAAGCCGCCTCCTGGAAGGATCAGAGTTCGTGGCCACGGAGCGACTCAGCGACATCGGCGGCGCGGCGCGGCGCACGCGCGACCTCTATCGCTCCATCCTCGGCGAGCGCAACGTGGCAACGCTCTTGGGCGCTGGAGTCGCCTCCGAGCTCGGTGACTGGTTCAACACGGTCGCCCTCATCTCGCTGTCGTTCCGCTTTACGGATAGTGCGCTCGGTGTCGGCGGCATGTTCGCGGCTCGTATGCTGACGCGGTTGCTGCTGCAGGGTCCCGCCGGGACGCTCGTCGATCGCCTCGCCGGGCGCACGCTGCTCTTTATCACGCAACTGACGATGGCGGTGATCGCGACATCCTTCGCCCTGTTGGTCTTTTTCCCGGCACTCTGGCTGCTCTACGTGCTGGTCATCTTGCTCGAGGCAGTCAATTGCATCGCCCGCCCCGCGTTCATGGTCGAATTGAAGGCCGAGGCCCCGGAAGAGCAACGGGCTACCGCAAACGGCGCACTGTTTGCCAGCGCCACGACAGCCCAGATTCTGGGACCGCCGCTCGGCGCGTTCGCGCTGGCATTGTCTGGGCCAGCAGTCGTTTTTGTGCTCAATGGATTGACCTTTCTCGTCGTGGCCATGGCGGTGGCCGCGCTCCGCGGCGGACTCCGCGGCACCAGGCACAGCGAACCGGCTGGCGCCGGCGGCAGTCGGGACGCGGGTGAGGCAACGCCCGGCACGCGACTGGGCTATCGCTGGCTCCTGCGGCGCCGGGATCTGAGTCTCTATATCCTGGTCTGCCTGAGTCTCGCTCTGCTGGTGCAGGCGACCGTCACCCTCTTCGTCATCCGTGCCAATGCGCTGGGATTCGGCGACAGCGGCGTCGGCATCTTCTACATGGCGGTCGCTATCGGCTCAGTCACCGGGAGCGTGATCGCAGGCACGCGTGCCCAGCACGTGGTGCCCCTTTATCCGGCAGCAATCGCCATGGGCATTTGTGCCATTGCCCTGGTGGCATTCGGCGCCGCGGCGTCGGCCGCTGTCGCCCTCGTGACGCTGGTCATAGCCGGCTTCGCGACCGATTTCTACGAAGTCGTTGGGCTGAGCTACTTTCAGGGGTCGGTGCCGAGTGGCGTCTACGGCCGGTTTTTCTCGGTGTTCCTGCTAGCACTCAGTGCCGGCGCGCTGGTGGGCGCGCTCGCGGGACCCGTATTGGAGCAGAAGCTTGGTCTGGCGAACACGCTGACGATCCTCGCGGTTCCGGCCCTGGCGCTGGCGCTGCTGCTAATGGCCATGTCGCGAACGTGGGACTCGCAGGCGCCCTCTAGTGCCTGAACCTGGCAAACAGCGCCAGCAGCAACGCCGCGACGACTCGCGCGCGCCGGGAAGCGTCCATCGCCGGATCGGCAGTGTCGCCCGCTGGCGAGCCAATCGGGACCGGCTCACTCCCCGCGGGCAGATCGACGGCGGCACTCCCGGGGGCGGATTCCAGCGCCCCCGCCGCCACCAGATAGAACAGCTCCACGATCTGGGGATCAAACTGGGTTCCTGCCCCGCTTCGCAACTCGGCGAGCGCCGTGTGCACCGGCATGGCCGGACGATACACCCGCTCCGACGTCATGGCATCAAACGCGTCGGCCACGGCGATGATGCGCGAGCCCAGAGGAATGGCCTCTCCCACGAGACCATCCGGATAGCCCGTGCCGTCCCACCGTTCGTGATGATGGCGGATGATGTCGACACTCTGCTTGTACACCTCAAGACGTCCGACGATTTCGGCGCCGATGACGGGGTGCTGCTCGATCGCCTCCCGCTCGGCCGGGGTCAGCGCGCTCGGTTTCTTGAGCGAACTATCCTGCGCGCCGACCTTGCCCAGATCGTGCACGTGCGCGGCGGCGATGATGGCCTCGGCGGTTGGGCGCGGAATGTAGGGCATCAGGCTCAGAATCGCCCGCGCGTACTCGGTGACCCGGATGGAATGGCTGAACGTGTAGGGGTCGCGCCGCTCCAGCGCATTCGCCAACCCCTCCATGGCGATGCGGCTCTCCTGATGCGCCTGCCGGATCCCCTTGAACGCCAAGTGGGGACCAAGCAACAGCGGCACGATGAGCAGCATGATCGCCAGGGGATTTTCCCGAACGAGCACGGGGATCAAACTCCCAAGGGTCGCGATCGTAATGAGCTCGACGTGCAACCCGCCGAAGTTGGCGCGCCACATCTGAAACGGCCCAATGCCCATCACCGGCGAAACGATGAGCGCCAGCGAGCCGGTGTTGATGAGGGTGTAGACGGCCGCCGCGAAGATCGCGACCAGGACATTGCGCAGGCTACCCAGCGTCGACTGTCCCGGATCGGCCAGCGCGAAATAGACCATGCCGCTGACCACCGTCGACAGCCCATGGCTTGTGGCGTTCACGACCGTCTTGATCGGCTCGCGGCGGGTGTAGAGGCCGTCGATGATGTGGGCGAGGGCGACGACGATGCCCCCCAACAGCGGCCCCGCGGTCAAGCCGGCCGCGAAGCAGAACGCGGCCGAGACCGAGACGTGGAACGTGATGACCGAATGGGGAAAGGAAACATCGAGCAGCTCGGCGACCAGAATCATCACGAGCAGGATGGCCGCCGTGATGAGGTGGCCGCTGCTCAGCGCTTGCGGGGATCGGTACCAGGCCGCGGCAAAGGCCGCGGCCGTCACGAGCACCAGGATCACCGTGTAGACACGGGTTCGCAGTGGCAATTCGCTCACAGCCGGGAACCCCTACCGCGAAGGAACCGCCAACGCTTGGCGGGACGCGATGCTTCGTCTTAGTCTATCGCGTCCGGATCACGAAGTGACGACGGGCCACCCGCCGCGACGACGCCGTGGCTGCCACGGCGCCGACAGGCGATTGGCGTATTTTGTATTCTGGATTTTGTATCTTGCACGAGAATCTGTTCGTTCCTCATCTGATGCCGGGCCGATGCCAGCGTTGGCATTGCGCGCTGCTCGCTAGCTTTTCCAGGTCGCGCCGTCGAATGGGTTGTCGCTGCGTGCGTCCCAGGTCATGGTTATCCTCCCTTTGCCGTCGGTGAGTTCTAGTGCTTCCAGGTGGCGCCTTCGGTCGGGTTCTCGGCTCGTGCGTCCCAAGTCATGGTGATCCTCCTTGTCGCGCGTGGCGAACTAGTGCTTCCAGGTCGCGCCGTCGAACGGCGTGTCGCAGCGTGTGTCCCAGGTCATGTCGTTCCTCCTCGTCGCTCGTCGGGCCGCGGCCCACGTTCAGCGTTGTGACGCCTCCATTGCGAAGCTGCCGCTCCAGCTAGTCGCGTCGACACTCCAGGTTTGGCAGTAGTTAGGTATAGCGAGAACAATAACATTCTCACGGTACCTAATTCCACCTAATCCCTTCATTACGAAGAGATTTTCGTAATGAAACCTACGATAGCACGGTGATTCCCGGTTGTCAAGTCCTCAGCCGTGGCCGCATGTCATGGGCGCGCGAGTGATCTCGTATGCTGGCCTCCGATCCTTGCGGCGCGTCGATTGTCGTCCCCGCGCGAACCCGTCGCTTCGTCTGCCCTGCACGATGACGTCCAGTGGGCCAAGCGTCGGCTCCTGACTCGGTACCGATGCGGGTTCGGCTCGGTTTTCGCAGGGAGTGCCAAAATGCGGCGCGGCCCGGGTTCGCAGCGTGGCCGTGGGCGTCGAGTGCACGGGTTGAAGAGTTTGGTCGTAACGCCACCTCCCTACTGTACCTTTAACCCAAAACACGTACAATTTGTCAAGAGCATGCTCCCTGATCTGGTCGTTTGGCACCACCCTGGATCCGGAAAGCGCCCCACTATCGCCGTCCGCGACACCGAATGTCATGGTTCCGTCAGCAAACGGAGATTTCCCGTATGATGCTCCTGAAGATTCGGCTCACGACGAGGGGCGGTGCCATGCCGAACCCAGGCAACGACAGTACGCGTGAACCTTCCCGCTGCCGCCGCGTCGCCCTCCTTGTCCAATCGAGCCGGCACTGGTCGCGGAGTCGTGCCAGTCGGTTCGTCGAGCACTTGGCGTAGTATCAGCCATGGCCGCGCGGACGATGACGCACCAGAGGCTCAGCGGGCGCGAAAGCGGCGACCGGGTTACTCCGTTCCAGAAAATGGTCGAGTCGATCCCCGCCATCACCTACACCCGACCCACCGGGGCGGGGGGCGCCCTTATCTACGTCAGCCCGCAGGTCGAAACGCTCCTGGGTGTGAACCCGGCCGAGTTCATGGCGCAACCGGATCGCTGGCTGCAATGCGTTCACGAGTTCGACCGGGACCGACTCCAGGGCGCGCTGGCAGACGCCGCGACAACGACCCAGCCGTTTCACGCGGAATACCGCATGGTCGCTCGCGACAGACGGGTCGTCTGGGTCCGCGACATGGCCGTCCCGGGGGCAGCTCCGGGCGAAGGCGCATCCGTCTGGAACGGCCTCGTGGTCGATATCACCGCCGACAAGGACGCCGAGGCAAAGTTGCATCGCCTCGCCTTTTACGACCCGCTCACCGGCCTACCCAATCGCCGCATGTGCATGGATCAGCTGCAGACCGTCCTCGCCCACCCCGAGCGCCGGCAAGTGGCGTTGCTCTTCCTCGATCTCGACCGGTTCAAGGTCATCAACGACGGTATCGGCCACGCGGCCGGCGACGATCTCCTCGTCGCCGTCGCGCGCCGGCTGGCCCCGCACGTCGCTGCACACGGATCGCTGGCCAGGTTCGGTGGCGATGAGTTTGTCGCCGTGCTCGATGAGGTCGCCGGGTTCGCCGATGTCGAGGCCGTCGCCGAGACGCTGCTGGACGCGTTGCGCCGTCCCTTCTCTGTCGGCGGGTACGACCTGATCGTGGAGGGCACCATCGGCGTCGCGATCTCGTCTCCGAACTCGAATACCCCGGAGGATCTCCTGCGCGCCGCCGACGTTGCGCTTTACCGGGCCAAGTCCCACGGCGGCGATACGTTCGCCGTCTTCGACCCGCGACGTGACCAGGGCGGCCTGGAGCGGCTGGAGCACGAAGCTGAGTTGCGGCGAGCGCTGGAGCGGGGCGAGTTCGAGATCGCCTACCAACCGGTCGTCGAGATCGCATCCAAACGCATCCTGGCCGTGGAAGCGCTGCTGCGGTGGCGCCATCCAGAACGCGGCATCTTGCCGCCCGCGGCCTTCATCCCCTTGGCCGACGAAACTGGCCTGATCGTCCCGCTCGGGCAATGGGTGATCGAGGAAGCGTGCCGGCAGGTGCGCGAGTGGCAGGAGCGATTTCCGACCGCGCGCTCGCTCCAGGTCAGCGTCAACCTCTCCGGGCGGCAGTTTCGACAGTCCGGCCCTGCACGCCGACGTGGCGCGCGCGCTCGGACGAACCGGTCTCTCGCCGCAGAGCCTGGCGCTGGAGCTGAAGGAGGGCGATGCCCTGGCGAACGCGGCGGAAGTCGCCGCCACTCTCAAGGCTCTCAAGCAACTCGGCGTCAGAGTCACCATCGACGATTTCGGCAAGGGTTGGTCGGCGCTAAGCTCGCTGACGCAATTCACCATCGACGACCTCAAGATCGACGGTTCGTGCGTCTCGCGCCTCGGCGGGCACGAGGGAGACGCGGCAATTGTGCGCGCCCTGGTGAGCATGGCCAAAGCCGTTGGTCTGGACGTGACAGCCGGCGCCGTCGAAACCGTCGAACAGCTCGCCCTCCTGCGCGAGCTGGGCTGCGACCGCGCTCAGGGACATCACTTCGCCCCGCCGCTAACCGTCGATGAGATGGAGCGATGGTTTCGGCGCGGGATCGAAGTCGTCGAGCCTACCGCGGAAGAGCGCGCCGCACCAAATGTGGGCCCTCACAGCGGCAAGGGCAACTGAACTCGTCCTGCGATGCCCGGCTGCGGGCTAGTAGCTTCCCGATCCACACCCGCGCCCTTGGCTTTGGTCCGGTCGAATCCGTACCGGACCAGGATTCGGTCGATGCGTTCTTCGAGGGCGGCTCGGTAACCGCGCGGCGCATCGGCGCGGGGGTAGGCGCGCTCGTACCGCGGCAGCAGATCGGGAGCGGTTTCGCCGAGAAACTCGAAGAAATGCTCCTTGACCAACGGAGCCAACCGCAGCGGCCCGGCCCAGAGGGCGGTCGCCCCATGGTTGCGAGCGGCAGCCGCGATCGCGGCCAGCGACGCCTCCGAGTCAGTCAGCCCAGGAATCACCGGGGCGATATACACGGCACACGGCACGCCGGCGTCGGTGAGCCGGCGCATGATCTCCAGCCGCTTCGCGGGCGGAGGCGTGCCGGGTTCGAGCCGCTTCCACAGTCGGGGGTCGAGCGTGGTGATCGTGAACTGCACGCGCGTGCCGGGCAGCTCGGCCAATGCGGCTAGCAGGTCGCGGTCGCGCCACACCAGCGTTGATTTGGTCACGACCGATACGGGGGTGCTGAAATCGAGCATCGCTTCCAGGATCCCTCGGGTGACGCGAAACCACCCTTCGCACGGCTGGTAGGCGTCGGTGGCCGTACCCAGCGCGACCCGCTCCCGCGTCCACGAGCGCCGGCCCAGCTCCCGCCGCAGGACGTCCGCCATGTTGTGCTTGACCACGATGCGCGTCGAGAACTCCTCGCCCGCGTTCATCCCCAGATAGGGGTGCGTAGCGCGGGCGTAGCAATAATGGCACCCGTGAACGCACCCCCGGTACGGATTAAGCGACCAGCGAAACGGCATCCCCTCCACCCGGTTGAGGGCCGACTTGCAGGATGATGCGATGTACTCCACGTCGCTCATGTCCGCAGAATAGATCATTTGTTCTGATTCGACAAGCGTGAGCGTCGTGGCCCTTTGGCGCCATCGGCGGTTCGCCTTGACAGCAGCTTTAGGCGCATGTGAGCCTACCGAAACGCTCCCCTGACGGGGTGCGACCTGCCTGCGGTCATCGCTTTCGCGGCACTCGAGATCGGTTTCACCGATTCGGTCAAGCAGGGGTCAAGCCGACGCAAGCGAACGGCCCGCCGAGCGAACAAAGGAGAGACCCGTGAACCACGACCTCATCCAGCAGCTTATCCGGGACGAGGCCAGCGGGAGGTATTCCCGCCGCCAGATCATGCAGCGGGCGGCCGCCCTCGGCCTCTCCGCGCCTGCGGTGGCCGCGCTATTCGCGGGCGCCATCCCGGTACGGGTTCTGGCCCAGGATGCGGAGAATCCGCTCGGGGTCGACCCTGCGGCCCCTCTCGACGTCGTCATCTTCAAGGGCGGATTCGGCGACGAATACGCCATCTACGTCAACGAGAACATGTACGGCGTGCTCTACCCGGACGCCGAGATCACCTACGCCGGCATCCAGCGCCTGGCAGAGCAGTTGCAACCACGCTTCGTGGCCGGCAGTCCCCCCGACGTCATCGACAACTCCGGCGCCGGCGCCCTCGACGAGGCCGCTCTCGTCGCCGAGGGCCAATTGGCGGATCTGGCCGATCTCATGGCCGCTCCCTCCTATGACACCGAGGGCGCGACCTTCGCCGAGACGCTGGTTCCCGGATCGCAGGAGTCCGGCGTTTTCGACGGTGTCCAATACCTCCTCAACTGGGCGCTGTCGGCCTACGGCATCTGGTACAGCTCGACGTTCATGGAAGAGAACGGGTACGAGTACCCGCAGACCTGGGACGAGATGCTGGCCCTCTGCGAAGAGATCAGCGCCTCGGGCGTAGCACCATGGGTGACCACCGGCGTCCACCCGCAATACGTCCGCCAGTTCGTCTTCGACCAGATGGTCTGGAAGAACGACCCGCAGGCCATTCTCAACATCGAAAACCTCGAACCTGACGCCTGGCGCGCCCCAGCGGTCACTGCCGCGCTCGAGGCGCTCTACCAATTGGCGGAGGGTGGCTACCTGCTCCAGGGCTGGGAAGGACTCGACCACATCCAGTCCCAGAACGAGTGGCTGCAAGGGCGAGCGGTCTTCCTCCCCTGCGGCACCTGGCTCGAAAACGAGATGCAGGACTCGATCCCTGAAGGCTTCAACATGGTGCTCGCGCCGACGCCGTCGCTGTCCGGCGATCAGATCCCGTTCACGGGCATCTTCGCCGGCGGCGGCGAACCGTACATGGTTCCGTCCCAGGGCGCGAACGTTCAGGGCGGCAAGGAGTGGATGCGGCTGCTCTTCTCCAAGGAGGGAGGCCGGAACTTCTCCGAACTGACCCGGTCGCTGAGCACCGTCATCGGCTCCGGCGAAGGACTCGACCTCGGCAGCGCCTTCGCCTCCACCCAGGAGGCCATCGCGGCCGCCGGAGAGAACACGTACGTGACGCGCTACCAGGACTGGTACCAGCAGTTCGCCGACGAGGTGAAACTCCAGCTGGCCGAGCTCCTGCAGATGCGCATTTCGATCGAAGACTTCCAGAACACCGTCCAGGACGCCGCCGACTTCCTGGCCGAGGATGACTCGATTCCGAAGTACACGAGGGGGTAACGAGCTATCAGCTATCAGTTTTCAGCGATCAGTTGGACGTGGCGAGGCGGCTAGACGGCAGAATTGAGGTTTCGCCGTTGGTCACCAGCCAAAAGCTGATAGCTGATGGCTGATGGCTGATAGCCAGGATGATCCATGCATTACCACAAGTACCGCCTGATCATCCCGTTCCTGCTGCCAGCGATCCTGCTCTACGCGGTCTTCGTCGTTTGGCCGTATGCCCAGGCGATCTACGTTTCGCTGACGAGCTGGCGGGGGCTTTCCAGTAACCGGCCGTTCGTCGGGCTGGAGAATTACGAACGGTTGCTCGGGGATGGCCGCTTCCTGGAGGCGCTCGGCCGCAACGGGCAGTTGCTGATCGTCCTGCCGCTGGGCACCATCGCCATATCGCTGACCTTCGCCGCGCTCTTCACGCAAGGTAGCCAGCAGGTGCGGGGGGCGGGCTTCTACCGGATCGTCTATTTCTTCCCCCAGATCATCCCCGCCGTGATCGTCGGCATCCTCTGGAGCTATGTCTACACCCCGAACATCGGGCTCCTCAACGGCGTGTTGCGCGCCCTTGGTCTGGAGGGGCTTACCCGCTCCTGGCTGACCGACCCCAGCGTCGTCCTGTGGGCCATCGCCGCGGTGGCCATCTGGTCGAGCGTCGGGTTCTACATGGTCATCTTCCTGGCCTCGATGCAGACGATTCCCACCTCGTTCTACGAGGCCGCGATTCTCGATGGGGCCACCCGCTGGACCTCGTTCAAGGACATCACCTTTCCCCTGATCTGGGACACCATCCGCACCTCGCTCATTTATCTGGCTATTCTCGCCCTCGATTTCTTCATCCTCGTCGTCGTCGTCTCCGGCGGCAGCACGACCACCGGCGCCCGCCGCGCCGAGGTGGCCGCGCTCTATCTCTACAACCAGGCGTTCGTCAGCAGCCGCTGGGGCTACGCTTCGGCGATCGGGGTGGTGTTGCTGGTGCTGACGCTCCTGCTCTCGGTCGTCATCATGCGCGTCACCCGGCGCGAGACGTACGAGTTTTGATGATGGATGGGATGAGGCAGTTTCCTTCGAACTTCCCGAACTTCCCGAACTTCCCGGGTGACGGGGAGGCCGCAACGTGTCGCGGCGGACGGCCCTCACCCCCGGCCCCACTCCCATTGCGATGGGAGAGGGGGGAAAGCGCGCTGGATCCAGAGAGGCTCGGTAAGCGATGGGCGTAGACGCGGCCCGGGGGTTCGAGGAGACGCGGCCGGCGGTAGGGCCGGAGATCGCCGGGACCCGGTCGGGACTCGGCTCTCTCACCTTCGGCACGCTCTCTCAGATCCTGCTGATCTTCTGGGCGGTCCTGGTCATCTTCCCCTTCGCCTGGATGATCGTCACCGCGCTCAAGACCGACCCGGAGATCCTCTCCAGCCCGTGGACCCTGCCTGCCGCGTTGCAGTGGGACAATTTCACTCGCGCCTGGACTGAGGCGCGCATCGGGCGCTTCTTCGTCAACACCCTGATCGTCCTCGTCGGGTCGCTGACGGGGACGCTCCTCGTCTCGGCCATGGCCGCCTACGTGTTGGCGCGCTACGCCTTTCCTGGGCGTGACGCCATCTTTTACGGATTCATCGCCGGGTTGATGTTCCCGGTCTTCCTCGCCCTCGTGCCGCTCTACTTCCTCGTCGCCGACCTCGGGATGTTGGCCACGTACCAGGGATTGATCCTCGTCTACATCGCCTACTCGCTCCCCTTTACCATCTTCTTCCTGACCACCTTCTTCAAGACGCTGCCGGGCGAGGTGGCCGAGGCGGCGATTCTCGACGGCGCCAACCAATACCAGGTCTTTTTCCAGGTCATGCTGCCGCTGGCCAAACCGGGGCTCATCGCCATGGGCATCTTCAACTTCCTCGGCCAGTGGAACCAGTTCCTGCTGCCGCTGGTGCTGATGCCGGACGAGAACAAGTACCTCCTCTCTCAGGGGCTCTACTTCCTGGCGGTGCAGCAGGGCTACCAGAACGACTACGGCGCCCTCTTTGCGGCCATGGTCATCACCATGATCCCGACGCTGATTATCTACGTCCTGTTCCAGCGGCGTCTGGAGTCGGGGTTGACGGCAGGAGCGTTGAAGGGGTGAGACGGTAAGACGGTGAGACGGCGAGTACGAACGACTGTTGACGGTCGGTCGAAGAGGTGGATTCGAGAATGACTGAGTCGTCTCACGACCCCGGAGACCTGCTCGAGCAGGCATTTTCCACACATCGTTTGACCGGGCGGACCGCCCTCGTCACCGGCAGCACGCGCGGCCTAGGCCGCACCATCGCCGAGTGGCTGGCTCGGGAAGGGGCGAATGTCGTCGTCTCCGGGCGCGAGCGAGAGCCGGTCGAGGCGTCGGTGGCGGCAATCCGCTCCCTGGGCGTCGAGGCCTGGGGCATCCCGGCCGATCTGGCGCGGGTCTCCGAGGCACACCGGCTGGCCGAAGAGGCGTTGCACCTGGTGCCACGTCTCGACATCCTCGTCAACAACGCCGGCATGAGCATCCGCGGGCGTTTCTGGGAGGTCAGCGACGCCGACTGGGAAGACCAGGTCAACGTCAACTTTCGGTCGCCGTTCATCCTCGCCCAGCACGTTTCGCGGCACATGATCGAGCGCGCGGGTAGCGGGCGCATCGTCAACATCAGCACCATCGGCGCACACGCCGTGCACACGAACGCGGCCGTCTACGACAGCGCCAAGGGCGCCGTCGAAGTGATGACGAAAACCATGGCCTACGAACTTGCGCCGCACGGCATCCGCGTCAACTGCGTGATCCCTGGCGCCATCGCCGATCGCCCTGGCGCCCCACCTCGACCCGAGGCCTGGGCCGGGGCGCTTCGCAACATCCCCGCCGGCCGGCTCGGCCGCGCCGAGGACATCGCCCACGCGGTGCGCTTCTTCTGCCTGCCGGAGAGTGAATTCATCACCGGCCAGGCGCTTCTGGTCGACGGCGGCCACAGTCTCTATCTTCATGAGTGAGCGCGTCTGATGACCAATTCGCAAGGTTGGAAGCGGCCCGAATTGCTTTTCAAAGAGGGCCACGTCATCGATCCCGCCAACGGGGTCGACCAACTCGCGGACGTGCGCATCCGCGACGGGCATATCGTGGCGGTCGCGCCGACCCTTCCGGAATCGCCAGGGGAAATCGTCCTCGACATGGCGGGCGCGTACGTCGTGCCGGGCATCATCGACATGCACGCCCACGTCTTCGCCACCCACCGCCGCTCCGGACTGTCGCTCGATCCCCACGTCAACACGTTCTCGTCCGGGGTCACCACCGTGGTCGACGCCGGCACCTCGGGCTGGCGCGATTTCACCGAGTTCCGCAGCGAGGTGATCGACCGCGCCCGGATCAAGTTGCTGGCGTACGTGAACATCGTCGGCTCGGGAATGGGCGGCGATTGGGAACATGACGTGCGAGAGTTGCGCCCAGCGCTGGCGGCGGCCATGGCCGAGGAGCACCGGGATGTGGTGGTGGGCATCAAGACCGCGCACTACTGGGCCAACCGCCCTTTCGACGCCGAGCACCCGCCGTGGGCGGCGGTCGATGCCGCGATCGAGGCAGGGGAGCGCTGCGGGCTGCCCGTGATGGTCGATTTCTACCCGTGGCTGCCGGAGCGCCCCTACCCGGAGCTGATCCTGGATAAGCTGCGGCCCGGCGACATCCACACCCACGTGTTTGCCCAGCAATTCCCGGTCATCGACGACGAGGGGAAGGTTTTCGATCACCTCTTCCGGGCGCGGGAGCGGGGCGTGATCTTTGACCTCGGCCACGGGGCCGCCAGCTTCTGGTTCCGCAACGCCGTGCCCGCCATTGCGCAGGGATTCGTGCCGGACTCCATCAGCACCGACCTGCACACCCGCAACCTCAACGGCCCGGTCATTAACATGGCGGAGACCATGGGCAAGATGCTGGGCATGGGCGTGCCGCTGGCGGAGGTCATCGCGCGCTCGACCGTCGCCCCCGCACGAGAAATCGGCCATGTGGAACTGGGCACGCTTACCCCAGGCTCCGAGGCCGATGTGGCGGTATTCGCACTCGACGAAGGCGAATTCGGTTTCGTCGACTGCGGCCAATACCGGCTGGACGCCCGCCACCGGCTCCGCTGCATACTCACGATCCGCGCCGGCGAGATTGTCTACAATCCCAACGGCCTCGCCTTGCCATCCTGGGAACTCGATCCCCTCGCCACTGGGCGAAGACCCGGTAGTCACCAATCCTGACGGCGCCGCAAACCACCATTGGGCTCCAACAGCCGATGCCCGATCGCCGATGGACCGTGCCGTGATGCACTGCCGGTTGTGTTGGACTCTCAGCACAATTGGGGAGCCACACAGCGGAACTCGGCAGCCTTGACAGTCGGTGCACCGTCACGCACGCTACCGCCGTACCACAAGCTAACGTGGCCAATTGGCATGCCAGCGCCCGCTGGGCGTCAAAAGGGGACGAGTCCGCGCATGATGGTCAGCGATCCGGCAGGACCGGACGAACGCGGCGGATCGCCCCTGCTCCGCATGGAGCAGGTGAGCAAGCATTTCCCCGGCGTGCTCGCCCTGAACGACGTCAGCCTGGAGGTCTACCCCGGCGAGGTGCTGGGGCTGGTCGGGGAGAACGGAGCCGGCAAGAGCACCCTGATGAAAATCCTCTCCGGCGTCTACCAGCCGGACGGGGGGCAGACCGTCCTCGACGGCAAACCGGTCGTCATCCACAATCCCCGTCAGGCGCAGGATCTCGGCATCTCCATCATCTACCAGGAATTCAATCTGATGCCGAATCTCTCGGTCGAGGAGAACGTCTTCGTCGGCCGGGAACCGAATTCCGGCAAGTTCGTCCGCTGGGGCCAACTACGCAAGCAAACCACGGATCTGCTCGACCAGCTCGGCGTGCAGCTCAATCCTGGCGCGATCGTGCGCTCCCTCTCGGTCGCCGAGCAACAGATGGTGGAGATCGCGAAGGCGCTGTCGCTCAACGCCAGGCTCGTCATCATGGACGAACCGACGTCGGCGCTGACCGACACCGAGGTCGCGGCCCTCTTCGACATCATTCGCGGACTCAAGGAACGCGGTCTTGCTGTCATCTACATCTCGCACCGCATGGAAGAGATCTTCGCCATCTGCGACCGCGTTACGGTGCTGCGCGATGGCGAACTGGCCGGCGAACTGACGATTACGGAGGCCACTCCCGACCGTATTGTGCGCCTCATGGTTGGCCGCCCACTGGGCGACATCTTCCGAGACGAAGAGGCCGAACGGCGTGTGGAGATTCTGGCAGAACGCCAACCGGAACCGGTGCTGGAGGTGCGCGGGCTCGGCCGCACCGGCACCGGCCAGGATCCCGCCGCCATTGTGCTCGAAGATGTCTCGTTCAATTTGCGTCCCGGGGAGATCGTCGGGCTGGCCGGTCTGGTAGGGTCCGGGCGGACGGAGATCGCCCGCGCCATCTTCGGGGCCGACGAGTACGACCGTGGCGAGATCATCGTCGCCGGTCAGCGGGCCCGCATCCGCTCCCCGCGGGAGGCCATCCGGCTCGGGATCGGGCTGGTGCCGGAGGATCGCAAGCTGCAAGCGTTGGTGCTGGGCCTCGCCATCCGGGAAAACATGGCGCTCTCGGTGCTCGACCGGCTCAGCCGCTTCGGCATCGTCCGCTTCGGCGCGGAACGGCGGCTGGCGCGGGAGATGGTGCAGGCGCTGCGTGTGCGCACCCCGTCCATCGAGCAGAAGGTCCTCAACCTCTCCGGCGGCAACCAGCAGAAAGTGGTCATTGCCAAATGGCTGGCTCTGCGTCCCAGGATCCTGATCATGGACGAGCCGACCCGCGGCATCGACATCGGCGCCAAGGCAGAGGTACACGGGCTGATGCACCAGCTTGCCGCCGATGGCGTGGCCATCCTGATGATCTCTTCCGAGCTGCCAGAGATCGTTCACATGAGCGACCGCGTCCTGGTAATGCGCCAAGGCCGGATCGCCGGGGAACTGGCCCGCGCCGACGCCACGCAGGAAGCGATCATGGGCCTGGCCACGGGTATTGCGGGCGCCGTGGAAACCGCGGCCTAAGGAGCAGGTATGGCGACAGAGACGGGCGCCGTCACCGGCAGCGCCACGATGGAAACACCGAAGCGGCGGATCGACCCCATCGAGCTCCTGGGCCGGTTCGCGCCGATCATCTTCCTGGTCATCCTGTCGGCGATCTTCACCAGCCAGCAACCCGCCTTCGCCAGCGAAACCAACTTCTGGTTTCTGCTGCGCCAGAACTTCGTCTACGGCATCCTCGCCGTCGGCATGACCTTCGTCATCCTCACCGGTGGTATCGACCTGTCGGTCGGTTCGGTCGTCGCCTTCGCGGGAATGGTTGGGGCGGCAGTGGCCAAGGGAAGCAACTGGCGCGACGTTGGCAATCCGGACCCGGGCGGCAGCGCCGTGCTCTACGCCGTTCTGGCGGCCGTGGCGGTCGGCGCCGGCGCCGGATTGATCCACGGCTTTTGCATCGCGAAGCTGAGGGTTCCTGCCTTCGTGGTCACCCTGGGCGGCCTGTCGGCCTGGCGCGGGGCGACGCAAGTCATGTCTCAGGGAACGCCGATCAATCGCTTCTCCGACGACTACCGCTTCTGGGGCTCCGGGTGGGTCCTGGGCGAGCGCGTACCCGTGCCGGTCGTCATCTTCGCCGCATTCGTCGTCGTTGGCTTTCTCGTGTTGCGTTTCACCACCTATGGGCGCTCCATCTACGCCGTCGGCGGCAACCCGGAGGCAGCGCGGCTTTCCGGATTGAACACCACCGGCCTCATCATGAGCGTCTACGTCATCAGCGGCGTCTGCGCCGGGCTCTGCGGATTCCTGCTCACCTCACGGCTCGGCGCGGCCGAGGTTGTCGCCGGTCAGGGCTACGAGCTGATCGTTATCGCCGCGGTCGTCATCGGCGGCACCAGTCTCTTTGGCGGTGAGGGCAGCATCCTGGGCACTCTAGTTGGGACACTCCTCATCGGCGTCCTCTACAGCGGACTGGCCATCAACAACGTCAATCCCTACTACCAGCCGATCATCATCGGCGTCATCGTCGTGTTCAGCGTCTTCCTCGATCAACTCGCCAAGAGCCGGCGCCGGGCGTAGCCGTCGCGCTTGTGTGATCGCGCCCAATCCGGGCCGTTTGCAGAGACCACCAATATGTTCGGAAAGGAGGAGGATCGACGAAACGAGGTGCTAGACATCGGAAATTGCGGCAGTCGTACGCATGGCCACTGAGACCCGCGGTCTGCAAGGCGTGCAGCGCGTGAGCGTCCAATTGCGGAGGAGCAAACGATGCGCGGACAACGAACGACGTCCCGCCTGCTGGCGGTAGCCCTGCTTTTCGGTCTGCTGGTCAGCGTGCCCCTTGCCGGCACGGCAGCACCGGCCCGGCAGGACGAGCAGTTGCAAATCGCCTTTTCGGTTCCCGGACTCAACTTCCCGTTCTTCGTCCACATGATGAACATTGCCCGCGACACGGCGGCCGAGCTTGACGTTGAGCTGATCGAGCTCGACGGCCAGGACAACTCGGCGACGCAGTCGGCCGGGATCGAATCAATGATTGCTCAGGGTGTGGATGGCATTGTCATCTCACCACGAGATGTGGAAGCGCTGGCTCCGGCCATCCAGGCAGCGACGGACGCCGGCATCCCGGTCGTCACCGTCGACCGAAACGTTACCGGTGCCGAGACCCTTGCTCACGTCGGGGCCGATAACGTGCGTGGCGGCGAAAAGCAGGGTGAGTATCTTCTTGAGATCCTTCCCGACGGCGGTCAGGTCATCGAGCTGCAGGGAACCGTCGGCGCTTCCCCCGCAATCGACCGCTCTGCGGGATTCAACTCAGTCCTCGAAGGGAACGACGCATACGAGATCGTCTTCCAACAGACGGCCGAGTTCAAACGCGACGTGGGTCTTACGGTGACCGAACAGGCGCTGCAGGCCAACCCGGATGTCAACGCCATCGTCGCCGCAAACGACGACATGGCCTTCGGCGCTGCCGAGGCCGCGTCCGGACTCGGGCTCGAAATCCCGATTATTGGCTTCGACGCGCTGCCTGAGGCGCTGCAAGCAGTTCAGGACGGAACGCTCGCCGCCACCGTCGAGCAGTTTCCCGGCGGCCAGACAAGCGGCGCAATGGAGATCCTCGTCAGCTTCCTGCGTGACGGCACGGAGCCTGCCGAGCACGACACCTTCATCGAGCCGATGCTGATCACCATCGACAACGTCGGCGAAGCCGAGCGTGCGGCAGAGGCCGGCATCGAAGGCGCTGCGGCGGAGGCCACGCCCGAGGCGTAGCGCCTTTTGCGGCTGGTCCTCGCAGGGTGAGGAATCGCTCTGCTCGCGGTCGACCCTCATTCCAACTCCTCTCCCTGTGCGCAGGGAGAGGGGCTCTTTCCACCGCGCCGGATGTGCTCTCGCCCCAGATTCCCCCAGCGTGTTGAAAAACACCTCTCCGGCCTCGCCCGACGTCGCTGGATCCACCCTCGACTCATCGGTCAACGTCCGTCTCGAGCGAGCAGCCGATCAGCCGAAGATGGCGGCTAGCCACTGTGGGTTCCTGGGAAGGGCCACCAGGCTCCAACATGGGGCATGACGTCGCCCCCAGCCCATCGCGGCCAGGAGCGCTTCAGGTTCTGCCCCGCGGCAATCAGCAGCCCCTGAATGTTCGCGTTGATAAGCCCTAATACGGAATCCGGACGAACGCTGGTGCCTGCCACGACCCGGCACCGCATTCCCCCTCGCCCATCGCCATGGGAGCCGGGTGCCCTCTGGGCGGCGGCAGGGGGTGAGGGCAGCGCGCCGCAATGCACCGGTGGTCCATCCGGCAAGGACACAAGACGTGGGGAAGCGAGGTTCACGCCGCCACCTGGCGGCCGGAACCAGTTCGTCCGCCTGCCGGGACCGAGAAGAACTTGCCGGATGGACCACTTAGCGCACTCCAGCCACTGACTTCTCACGAGCCCGCGAGTAAGAGTTCAGACCAAGGCAATTTGGGGAGATGGTCGTGGGGCGCGCAGGAGCGCGAGAAACTCCTCGACCGGGTCGAGGTCGCGCAGGGCCCAGGTGGCCACCAGCGAGTGCAAGAGCATGCGGGTGGTGCTGCCCGGCCCCGAGCGGGTGCCGCCGCTAATCTTGCGCGCCACCACCAGCGGGCGCAGGGCGCGCTCGGCGGCATTGTTGGTCGGGGGCACGGCCGGATCGGCGACGAAGGTGAACAACTCGGCCTGATAGCGTTCGACGCGGGCGCACAGCACCGCCTGCGGGGTATCGGCCGGTTGCGCCCGGCAGTGGGCGACGAGCTCGGCCTGGAAGCGGTCGCGCGCCCGCTCGCGCAGGATGCCGTTCGTGCCCGCCGCCGTCGCCTCCGCCGCCCAGGCCACGGCGCGGTCGTAGACATCGCGCACCCCCGCCGCCCACGCCGCCACCCCCGGGTCGTCGGGATGGGCCAGGACCAGGTCATGGATGTCGCGCCACAGGTGCGCCCAGCACCGCTGCTGGACCCGCTCCAGCCGGTCGTAGGCCCCGAAAAAGTCGCTGACCACCACGCCCGTGCCCATCTCGCCCAGGAGGTCCTGCGCCACCGCCCCGGCGCGACTGCGCGCGAAGTGAAACACCTGGATCGAGGGCGTGGTCAGCGTCCACACCCAGCCGGTGCGGCCGTTCTCGCGCCAACTCGTCTCATCGAGATGGACGACCGGGCTGGCCCGCGCCTCCCCCAGCAGCGCCTCGTAGGCCGGGCGTCCGGCCCGCGCCGCCTCCGCCAGCAGCGCGCTCAGCTCCCCCACCGACAGCCGCAGCCCCCAGACCCGCTGCAGCAGCCATTGCACCTGGGCCAGCGGCAGCCGCAGTTTGGTGCGCAGCGTCGCGACCCACGCCGCCACCGACCACCCCACCCGCCGGTGGGCGCCGGCCTGCTCCCCCAGATCCGGCATCGTCCCCCGGCTGCGCGTCCCGCAGCGGCGGCAGGTCCGCTCCAGCACCCGGTGCTCGACGACCGCAGCCCGCACCGGCGGCACCTCGATGAGCTGGCGGCGCCGCACCACCCGTCCCCGTGCCAGCGGGGCGGCACAGGCCGGACAGACCCTCGGCGCGTGCAGCACGATGCGGTCCGGACGCTCACGGCGGCGCCCCGGCACGGGACGGCGCGGTCGCCGCGGCCGGCGCTGCTCGCGCACGACGACATTGGCCTTGACCCACGCGGGCGGACGTTTGGGCGGGGGAGCTGCGGGCGGCGACGGCCTCGCGCCCGCCTGGCCCCCCGCCGCGTGGTCGTCACCGCGCAGCGCGGCCACCTCGGCCCGCAGCGCGGCGTTCTCCGCGCTCAGTGCCTGCACCTGGGCCTGCAACTGCACCACCAGCTCCGCCAGTGCGTCGTAGCTGAGCCGCTCCGTGCCGCGGGTCATCTCCCGCCCCTTGCCCGTCCCTGCCGTGAGAACCGGCATTCTCCCACAATTTCGGGTCAGTCTGAACTCTTACGCCCGCGAAAGGCTCCTTGCCCATTCGGCACAACCGGAGTAGAGTGGACGCCAGCCGGAAGCGGGGCGCGATGCTCCCCGGCGCTCCCCTTCCGTCGTCCGCTCGCCGGACACCCCCTTGCCGCCCGAACCCCTCGCGGGAGCAAAGGAGATTCCCCATGGGACGCATCATCGTCGCCAACCGCCGCGGCCATCAGGTCGTCGAGTGGGACGCCGCCACCGACACCGAGGAAGCCCGCGCCACCGTCGAGGAGGCCGAGCGCATCCTGCGCGAGGCCCGCGCCGCCGGCTGCGCCATCGCCAAGAAAGTCGACGGCAAGCACGTCCTCGACCACGGCAAGTTCGATCCCGAAGCCGAGGAATATCAAATCGTCGCCCCCATCGCCGGCGGCTAATTGGCATCCGAGCGCTGACTGCCGGGATGGCCCCCACCACGCGGCCAAAGCCCCCCTCTCCCATCGGAGATGGGAGCCGGGTACCCCTTGGGTGTCGGTTGAAGGGTGAGGTCAGGCTCCGCCTCCCCAGATCTTCAACATCTCCCCACAACCACGCCAAATCCCAGGCGGCAAAAGCCCCTCTCCCATTGCGATGGGAGAGGGGGTGGGGTGAGGGCCGCCAATGATCACCTGGCTCGCCGAAACAACCCGCCGTCTCCTCGACTGGCTACGCCAGGAGCCGGACAACCTCGACCTTGGCATTGGTCTCTACCGGCGCGGCGACCCGCCGGTTACCGACGAAATGGGCCTGGAACGCCCCTGGCGTCACCGCTGGGACCACGTGCCCAAGCGCACCGCCGGCTTCGGCTTCACCGACCACGAGTACCAGGAAGCACGGGCGCGGGCAGAAGAAGTCGCCCGCCTCACCCTCGGCGACGAGCTCTGGTCACGGGTGCGGCGCGTCGGCCACGTCGACCTCCCCTCACGCCGCTTCCCCGGCGTCACCTACCGCCTGCGCATCGGCCGCCGCATCGAGGTCCGTTGCGCCCCTGGGGTAGACCCGCCCTGGAGCCAACCCTTCCTCTGCATCAACCCGGCCTACCCCCTCCCGGAGGCCGAGTTCTTTGCCCACCTCTACCTCTACGCCCGCGACAACGAGGACGAGCTGATCCGCGTCGCCGCCCCCCAACCCTGGGACCAGCGACTCGGCCGCACCTTTTGACCCGCGCAAGCGGGCGGTCTGGCAAGCCCATGGCGACCTCGTGAGCACCAACCGCGTCAGCCCAGAAGCGGGGCGGGTGGACGCAAAGCTGCTCCCCAAAGGGCCAAACGGCCGCACCCTCTGCCGCAATTGCGCCACTGAGGTGCCGAAGGGTCGCCGCACGTTCTGCGGCGACGACTGCGCCGGCGACTGGGCGGTGCGCAACAGCCCGTCATTGATGCGCCAACGCGTGTTCAAGCGAGATCGCGGCGTCTGCGCCCTCTGTGGCGTCGACAGCGCGCTGCTGGGCACTTTGCTCTCGGCGGAGTGGCGCCGGCTCAAGCTGGCCACCACCGACCAGCAGCGCAAGACCCGCGCCGAGTTCCGCCGCGAGTACCGCTGGTTCTTCGCCCGCCGCACCTGTTGGGACGCCGACCACATCGTGCCCGTGGTCGAAGGCGGCGGGGAATGCTCGATGGCCAACATCCGGACCCTTTGCGTCCCCTGCCACCAACGGGTCACGAAGGATCTGGCCCGGCGGCGTGCGTCCCGGCGCCGCCAGGAGCGCCGCGGTCCCGCCGCTCGCGCGTCGTTGGGGATTCCTGAGGCAGCGACCTGACCGTGCCGGCGGGCGCTGGCCGATCGTGGCGTTTCTGTCCCTACGGACGCTTGACCGTCTCCCACGTCTCCGACTTCGCCGATTTCAGCACCGCATCCGTCACGAAATCCGTGGCCAGCGCCTCGCGGAACGTGGGGGAGATCGCCTCCCCCGAGGCCAGCCCCTGCAGGAAATCCGCGGCCTGGTGGACGAAGGAGTGCTCGTAGCCGATGGAGAGCCCCGGCACCCACCAGTGGTCCATGTAGGGATGGTCGCCGTCGGTGATGTGGATGGAGCGCCAGCCGCGGGTACGCCCCTCATCGCGGTGGTCGAAGTACTCCAGCCGGTGCAGGTCATGCAGGTCCCAGGCGATGGAGGCGTGCTCGCCGTTGATCTCCAGGGTGTAGAGCGCCTTGTGCCCGCGCGCGTAGCGTGTCGCCTCGAACGTCCCCAGCGAGCCGTTGGCGAAGCGGGCCAGGAAGGCGCTGGCATCGTCGATGCCGACCGGCTCGGTCTTGCCGGTGAGCGTGTGGTGCCGCTCCTTGATGAAGGTCTCGGTCATCGCCGAGACGCGGTCGATGTCGCCGTTCAGCCACAGCGCGGTATCGATGCAGTGGGCCAGCAGATCGCCGGTGACCCCGCTGCCGGCCACATTCACGTCCAACCGCCACAGCGCCGCTCCCCCTGCGGCAGGTCTTTCGAGATCGTCCAGTCCTGCAGGAACTTGGCCCGGTAATGGAAGATCTGCCCCAGCCGCCCCTCGTCGATGAGTTGCTTGGCCAGCGTCACGGCCGGGACGCGGCGGTAGTTGTACCAGACCATGTTCGGCACCCCGGCCGCATCCACCGCCTCCACCATCGCCTCCGATTCCGCGCCGCCGCGGGCCAGCGGTTTCTCGGTGGACACCATCTTGCCGGCCTGCGCCGCGGCGATGGCGATCTCGGCGTGGGTATCGTTGGGGCTGGCGATATCGATCAGGTCGATGTCGTCCCGCGCCACCAGCGCCCGCCAGTCGGTCTCGGTCGATGCGTACCCCCACTGCTCGGCGAACCCCTGCACCTCCTCCGGGTTGCGGGCGCAGACCGCCTTCAGCACCGGCTGGTACTCCAGATCAAAGAAGTTGTTGATCTTGCCCCAGGCGTTCGAGTGGGTCCGCCCCATGAACCCGCACCCAACCAGCCCAATATTGAGAGGCCTCTTCGCCGCCATTGCTGCTCCTTCCCGCGTCGTGTGACCAAACCGTGCGGCGCTGCCGTGCGGCGAACTGGCGTAGGGGCGACGCCCGCGTCGCCCGGTCGGCCGCAGGCCGACAACATGCCATGGGAAACTCCGTCGTGGCCCTCCGGGCCACCGGGCGATGCAGGCATCGCCCCTACCTCCGCTCTTGCCGTCTTGCCGTCTCAGTTCCGACTTGCGACTTCCGACTTCCGACCCCCGTCCGTCCACCCGTGCGCGTCCCGCACCGCGATCATTGCCCCCAGCACGTCGTTCCAGGTCTGCTGATCCATCATCGTCGTGTTGGGGAACATGCAGCCGTCCCAGCAGATGTGCTGGAAGGCGTGGGTCGGCTCGCCCGTCTCGTCGCGCATCCAGAATCCGGCGTGGTGGACGATGTCGAGGCGGCCGTTCGGATCGTTGACGGTGCAGTGACGGCCGGTCTTGTCGTGGCTGCCGGAACCGAAGACGGTACCGTCGTTCTGGGCCACGTGGAAATCGATCGTCCAGGGGCGCAGCGCGGCGGTCAGCTTGGCCAGCGCCGCGTCGAGCGCCTCGCGGTTCTCCCAGGAGAAATCCCCGGGGAGCAGGCGCGCTTCCGGGGCGTTGGCGCCCAGGGTGTAGAGAAGGGTGTGGGCCATGTCCGCCTGGAAGCCGAGGGTCCGCGGACGGTCGACCGCCTCCAGCAGATCGACCATCGCCTTCCAGCTATGCATGCCGCCCCAGCAGATCTCCCCTTCCGCCGCCAGCCGTTCGCCATGGCTCTCGGCCACGTCGCAGGCCTGGCGAAAGGTCTCGGCAATGATCTTCGTGTTGCCCTCAGGGTCCTTCGCCCATTCCTCGACCGGCGCCGCCGAGTCAATGCGCACCACCCCATATGGCCGGAGACCCAACTCGCGCAGGCGACTGGTGATGCGACACGCCTTGTCCACCATCTCCACGAAGCGGGCTCGCTCCTCGGTGCTGCCCATCGCCGAGCCGCCTCCGACGGGCGGCCAGACCGGCGCCACCACCGACCCGACGACGAGCCCGCGCGACGAGACCGCCTCGGCCAGCTCCTTGATCTGGTCGTCGCTGGCGTCGATGGGCGTATGCGGCTCGGCCAGGAAGAGATCGACCCCGTCGAAGCGGGTGCCGTCCACCTCGGCGGCGGCAGTGAGATCGAGCATCGTTTCCAGGTCGATCGGCGGCTCGGCGTCGCCGCCCTTGCCGACCAGCCCCGGCCACATCGCGTTGTGCAGCTTCGGCCAGGTATTCCCTTCCGTCACGGTGGTTCCTTTCGTCCATCGAGAATCGACAGGGGAGGAGCACCCCGCGGCGGTCAATCGGCCACCTGCGGGCGCGAGCGCCGTCCTCTGTTGCGCGTGACAGAATCGTAGCGTATCGGCGGCAGAGGGCGGATGGGGAATGGAGGGGCACGGCATGCCGTGCCCACGACCAGTCCTCCATAGGCGGCACATGTGCCATCGCCGAGCCAGCACGCCCACGAGTGGCTAGATAGATCCATCAGTGCAAAAATCGGCGTGATCACGCCAATTTCTATCGCCAGAGACGACAATAAGTGGTATACTTGGAGCCTGAGAAACGGCGCTCGGCGCCGATGTTCGATACATGCCTATCGCACGATGTCATGGGGCTCCGGCCGCCGGAGCCAGCACTGGATTGGATGAGACGATGACGCGAACGACGAAGCGAAACGAGACGAAGCGGATGGATACCCTGCTGGCGTTGCCGCTGGACCGCTTCCGCCGGGCCCTCACCGGCCTGACCACCGATGAGCTGGCGGCATTGGAGACGCGCCTGGACGTGCAGCGGATGCGCAGCCGCTGGGCGCGGGGCGGATTTGGCGTTGCTCGCCACCGCTCCTCTCAGGACCTGGCGCTGTTGGGGCGCCGCGAAACGGCGTTGCGCAATGAGCGGGATGTCCGGGTAGCACGCGGCCCCGAGCCGATCCAGTTGGTGTTCCCCGAAGCGGGCCCCGAGACGGCGCCCGACGGCGTCGAGAAGCTGGCCGCGTAGGGCGCCGCGCCGAAACGGTGTCATTCCGACGCGGGAGGAATCTCGTCGTTCTCTGTACCATCGCGTCGGCGACCGAGATTCCTCGCTGACGCTCGGAATGACACGACGTTCGCACGCGGCTGGAAGAATCCAGACCGGCGAGAAGCCGGCTGCTGAGCAAATCGAGGCATTAGGACCGTACCTCGACGCCCTGCCCTCACCCCCAAACCGCCGCCACACTCAGAGGTACCCGGCATCCGGCCCGTCGAGTCGGAGCAGACGAGCAATGGGCGTTGGCTCTTGTCCCTGCCGGTGAAGAGTGCGAAGAGTGCGGAGGCTGGGTGAAAGGGAGCGCGCGCATGCTTCGCACGAGGGCGCATCCTTGACCCTCGGTCTCCGTCCCCTCCTGAAACCCCTCGCGACGCCAACGGTCCCTTCTCCCCGCTCCGAGCTGACAAGGGGAGGTATTCCCCATATGACGCCCGTGTTGGCAGCGAAAGCCCCTCTCCCATTGCGATGGGAGAGGGGTTGGGGTGAGGGTCGTTCGTTGGGGTGAGGCCCATTCGAGAGCCCCCCGCTTGCCACCCACCCCGCCCCATGTCTAGCCTCTCGCCACAAGGCAGCCTGGGCATCAGCAGCACCGAGGGAACAAACCATGGAACGCGTCAAAGTCGGCGTCATCGGGTTGGGCGAGGTCGCGCAGGTCATCCACCTGCCGATCCTGGCGGCGCTCTCGGACCGCTTCGAGATCGCCGCCGTCTGCGATATCTCCCCGGCGCTGGTGCAGGTCATCGGCGACCGCTACGGCGTGCCCCACCGCTACGACGACCCCATCGCCCTGACCCAGCAGGCAGATCTGGACGCCGTCTTCGTGCTCAACAGCGACGAGTACCACGCCGATTGCGTCATCGCCGCCGCCTACAACCACAAGCACGTCCTGGTCGAAAAACCGATGTGTCTCACCCTCAACGAGGCCACCGCCATCATTCAGGCCCGGGACGCGACGGGTGTCCGCATCATGGTCGGCTACATGCGCCGCTTCGCCCCCGCCTTCGTCCAGGCGAAAGAGGAGTTGCCCACCCTCGGCGCCATCCAGTACGCCCGCATCCGCGACATCATCGGCCGCAACCGGCTCATCGTCGACCAGTCGAGCATCGTGCTCCGCCCCGACGACATCCCGGAGGAGATGAAGGCGGATCGCGCCGAACGCGCGGCGCGATTGGTGGAGCAAGCCATCGGCGAGGCGCCGCCCGACATCATGGGCGCCTACCGCTTCCTGCTCGGGCTCAACAGCCACGACATCTCCGCCATGCGCGATCTGCTGGGACTGCCCCAGGGGGTCGTTTCGGCGCGGCACTGGAACGGAGGCCGCTTCCTGGTGGTCGTCTTTCAGTACGACGGGTACTGCGCCGTGCTCGAATCGGGTGTCGACGAACAAATCCGCTTCGATGCCCATCTGGAGGTCTACGGCCAGACCAAATCGCTCCGCGTTCAGTACGACACTCCCTACATTCGCCACCTGCCGACCACCCTCGTCGTCCACGAAACGACCGGCGACGCCTACGAGCAACGCGTGCTGCGTCCCACCTACAAGGATCCCTACACCCACGAGCTCGAGCACTTTTACGAGGTCGTCACGCGGGGCGCAGCCCCCCGGACACCGCCGGAGGATTTCGTGGAGGATCTGCGGCTCATGCGCCAGATCGTCGATGCCATGAGGGCATAACGGGCTATCGGCTATCGGCTATCGGCTATCGGCTATCGGCTATCGGCTATCGGCTATCAGCTATCGGCTATCAGCTATCGGCAATCAGCTTGAGACGCGGCAAAGCTCCTCTCAGGGCTCGACGGGAGGGCAGTCGGGGCAGTCAACCGAGCTGACCTTCGCGTTCGAACTGGTCGATGGCCACCGCCAGCTCCGCCAGCGTGGCGTCGATCTGGTCCAGCTCGCCTTCCAGACTCGGCAGCTCGTCGCCGCGTCGCAGGTGGCGGCGCAGGATCTGGGCGCGCAGCATCGCCACCGTCAGTGGCGTGCGCAAGGCATGCATATCTGGTCGCGGCCCGTCTCGTTCAGTTGGCAACCGCGGGCGCGATGGCCGCTCTCCGGGCAAGTCGTCCATGAATCGCCTTCCGCCTCATGGACGGCATCGCACGAACCAGGCCGCGCCGTGCGCCGGGATCTGGGATGGCCGAGGTCATCCCAGGCGAGCGCCCAAACGAGGGGCGTACGTACCCCGCGCGTGCCGTGATCGACGGACGATGTGGCCCGCGGACGGCTTCGCGGCCCGGCTCGGCGCTGCCGTGGATCCTGGCACGCATGCTCGCGCGGCAACCAGCCTCCTGAGCGCGCCGCTTTCGCGACGTTCCGTACAAAGCTCCGTACCTTGTACGGATGTCATCGGATGGTTGCGGTTGCATCCTACGGGCAGGCGAATGGCCATCGCCCACGCGACCACAAGGTCGCACGAAGTCGACTTCGACCCGCACGTATCCGTGAGACAAGGAGAGATCGCCATGACCACGCGACGCGCTGTTTTGTCCCAGGCGGCCCTCGGGGCCGCGGCCATCGTTTCCTCGATCGGCCTCACCCGCCTCCCGGCCATGGCCGCCAACGGCAACGGCACGGGTGGCGACCCGGTCCTGCAGCGCCGGCGCGAGCGCCGCCGGAACCGCAAGGAGCGCCGCCGGGAACGTCGGCGGGACAACTAGCGTCCCAGTCAGGTCCTCCCCAGGGCCCGTCTCGGACCAAACCGCCAGGCCGGGGTCGGATCAGACCTGATCCACCCCGGCCTGGTTTCGTGCTGCGCGGCACCAGGCACACGTGGCCAACCCCTCAACCCATCTCTGCCGATACCGGTACGGTTTGCCAATCCTTGACACCCGCTGGGCCTCCTCGTAGGCTCCATCCCGGTTCACATACCGAAATGTCCGACCCTCCCGGGCGCAATAGCGAAGGAGCAATCCGCGTCGATGAAAGTCGCCTATGTCTTCAGCACCTCCGGTCACACCGCCTCCTACAAGCTCGGCAAGATGATCCTGCCCCAGCTCGAACAGGGCACGCACGGGGTCGAAGTCGTCGGCCTATTCTTTTTCGACGACAACAATTACATCCTGCGCAAGGGCGACCCCATCGGCGAGCGGCTGGCCAAGGTGGCCAAAGAGCAGAACATCCTGCTCATGATGTGCGACCAGTGCGCCATCGAGCGCGGGCTGGCCGAGGGGGAACCGGGCACGGTCCCCAGCCCGGTCAAGACCGTCGGCACCGTCGAAGGGGTGCAGGTCGGTTGCTTCCCGGATCTTTACATCGCGCTCTCCGGCAACATGCCGGACCAGGTGATCACCCTCTAAATTGCTGACAGGTGACCGACACTCGGCAAACGCCCGGCGCGATCAGGCCGGTGCGTCCGGGAGCAGACCGAGCTCGCGATAGAGCGCCATCTCGTCGCCGGCGACGAACCCGAAGATGGCGAATGTGTCGTTTCGCGGCTCCAGGAAATAGGTGACCGCGAAGTCGATCTCGACCGTTTCCCTCGACGGTTTTTCGTAGGTCGCGCGGTAGTCCACCCGCGCCATCTGGTGCGTGTCGTCGATCGGGGTGGCGGTGACGCCGCGCACGGCCATGGCCTTCGTGCCGATCGAGGTGTAGAACGCGTACCCCTGGCGCAGCGTCTCCGCGAATTCGTCGCCATTCTCGCCACATCTCGCGCCCTGCGGTCCCGCGCCGACGAAGCAGTCGCTGAAATGGGCGCGGATACCCTCGACATCGA
Organism: uncultured Chloroflexia bacterium; assembly: GCA_963762985.1. Classification (GTDB taxonomy): domain Bacteria; phylum Chloroflexota; class Chloroflexia; order Thermomicrobiales; family UBA6265; genus JACCXM01. Next base: position 95,403 of record CAVXMK010000005.1, on the reverse strand, counting down.
CGGCATCGCCGAGCGAGCGATTGAACGCCTCGACGTAGCTGTAAAAAAACCGGTCAACGGCTTCGGTCATCGGCCACTCCTTTCCTTGCCGTGGTGCATCGTTGCGCGTTTCGTGCCTGGTCCCGACGTGGGTGGCATGCCGTCTGCGTTGTTCCGGGTACAGGGGCTGTCACGTCCCTGCACTACGGAACAGGAGGACTGTCGAAGTATGCAAAACATAAACGCCAGCCAGATTCGCCCCCACATGCCGGTGATCTGCTCGAACGGCGAACAATTCGGCACGGTCGATCACACCGATCCGGGGAACACCATAAAGCTGACAAAGGACAAGCAGGGCAAGCACCACTGGATCCCGATGTCGTGGGTGACCCGCGTCGACGAGCACGTGCATGTCGACCGCCCCGGCAAGCAGGCGATGCAGGAGTGGTCCAGCGAAGCGCCGCAGGAAGCCGTGGCGTCGTCCCGAGCCGGATAGGAATGACCATCAGACCAGAGCGGGCGCGGATGATCTCCGCGCCCGCTCTGGTGTTCGCGTAGGGCTCCGCTCAATCGAAGGTGGTGATGGACCAGCGGCCGTAGTGGATGATGCCGTGCCCCCCGTTGTCGCGCATGACATCGCGCACGCGGTGGATGATTTCGCTCCCCATGGCCGGGACGCCGATGAGGACGTGGCCGCTGGCCAGTTCCTGACGGGCCTTTTCCAGTTCATCGAGATCGTCACCCAGGCTCAGCAGGAAGCGGCCCAGGGCTCCGACGGGGCCGGGTCGATCGATGCGGGCGGCCAGGTTCTGAAGGTCGTCGGCCGTCATCACGTCGATCTGGTCGGCGGCGAAACCCGCGACCACCAGCGCGGCGGTCACGGATTCAATCGCGTCCGGCGCAAAAGCACCGATGACCATTCCTTCCGGGGAGCCGTGATGCCGCGGTTCCGCGCCCTGGCCTGCCGGCGGCTGATTCGTCTCGTCCATGTCGACCCCTTCCCACTCGCCCGGATTGGCCCCGTCACGCCAGATGCCGAATACGCTGCATTGTGCCATGGGCGGCATCCTCCCGCGGGCGGCGGACCAGCAGGCTCATGGCACGGCGCACTGAAACGGGAGAGCCCAATCGGGCTCTCCCGAAGTTCGGCGGTTGACGGCCGTTCCCGGCCGCTACCGCCCGCCGTGGTTGCGCGAGACCTAGCTTCGGCGGCGGCAGTGGTTGTTGCCGCACTCGAGGTTCTCGCCGTTGCAGCAATCGTCGTTGCGCTGACAGGACTGGCCCTCGTTGGCGCAACTGTCGCGGTAGCGGCAAACGCCGCTCGACGGCGCGAAGGGGGGCACATCGGTGATGCCCGGCGGCCCATACGGGGCCCCCTCCAGCGTGCCGCCCAGCAGGCCCCGGCTGGCTCCCCGGCATTCCAGACCGTCGCGGCAGTCCGCGCTGGTGTCGCACGCATCGCCATTGAAGCCGACGGCCGCCGCCGTCCGGCTGAGGACGCCCAGTCCGAGCAGGGCCAGTGTGCCGCCCGCGGTGGCCTTGATCGCGTCGCGGCGGCTGGTCTGCTTGCCGACGTGCCGCGTCAGGCGGTCGAATCGTTGGCTATCCAAAACGAGATCCTTTCGTACATCGTCACTGGGACGCGTGAAGCGGGTAATGAATGTCGTTCGTCTGGACCCTTCACCCGGAAAGTCGTCTCCCCGGAGGCCGTCTCGCGCGAAAATCGCTCAGTGCCTCGAGAATGTCTTGTGAACATCCACCATCGTTGGCAGAGAAGACTCAAACTCATCACCATCGGTGAGCGCGGGTGCGAGGCGACGACGGTCGTCGGGCCCGTCTCCCTGGCTGTGTCACCTCCTTTCGCAAACTTCGGCCGGTCGGTTCGGTGCCGAGCCGGCCCCATCCAGTAGACACGCGCATTATCTGTGCCAGCAGTCGCACAGTTGCGCGAATGCTCGATTGTAGACGGCTTGCAAAGAGATTTCCGGCTCCCCGCTCGACGGGAGCGGCAATCTGCGGCTATGGCCGCGGACCCCGGGAATTCATCCGGCGTTCAACCGAAGTTCGGATTCCTTCTTACCCTCGCCACTCCGGAAACGTCTGCGGCGCCAACTCGTCAATCGACCGGCCATCCCAATCCCCCTTGTCGACGTTGGCCCACATCCGCTCCCCGGCCGCTTGTAGATCGCCGGTCAGCGCGGCGAGGTCGACGCCGAGGATCTCCCTCCCTCGCATCCGCACCTCGCCGTCGATGAGCACCGTATGGAGGTCTTCAGCAGCGGCGGAGTAGACGATGTTGCGGATCGGGTCGCGCAACGGGGTCATGAACAGCGAATCGCCGTTCCAGAGGAGGAGGTCGGCTTTGGCGCCCGGCGCGACGCGGCCCAGGTCGTCGCGGCCGAGGGATTTGGCCCCGCCGAGGGTAGCGGCGTTGAAGACGTCGGCGGCGGTCGCCACCTCCGTTTGCCGGTCGACCAGCTTGCTGACCACCGCGGTGTAGCGCAGCCCCTCGATCATGCTCTGCGGGCAGGTGTCGGTGCCCAGCGTCATGTTCACCCCGCGCGCCAGGTAGCGGGCGAAACTCTCCATGGCCATACCGCGGCGGGCGAAGACCCAGACGCAGTGAGCCACGTTCGTCCCGGTATCGGCCAGAATGCCGATGTCGTCGCCCGACCAGTTCGACCAGCTTCCCGGCGCGACGACAATAGCGTGACCGAGGATGACCTCCGGCCCCAGAAAGTCGATGTCTCTGAGCCACTCGATGGGGGTCAGTCCGTGGCGGCGCGTCATCTCCAGGAACTCGTTGACCGATTGCGACGTGTGCAGCGCCAGGGGTACGCCCATGCTGAGCGCGGCGTCACGGGATTTCCGTAACAGCTCCTCGGTGCAGGTATCGACTTGCAGCGGCGAGAGGAAGCCCTTGATGCGGCCGTTCTGGGCGCCGTCGTGCTCCTCAATGAAGCGGACGGCGCGTTCCAGGCCGCGCAGCCCGGCTTCCTCATCCCAGGCGTATTTCACTTCCTTGCCGTCGTCGGTGTACCAGCGTGCGGAGCGGTAGCCGAGGCCCATGTAGAGCCGCATGCCGATCCTGCCGGCCTGGCGCACGGCTTCCTCGCCGTGGAACCCGATCTCCATGACGGTCGTGGTGCCGGTGCGCAGCAGCTCCGCCATCGAAAAGGCGAGACCGGCGTGAGCGGCAGCCTCGTCCATAGCTTGCGAGCGCACGGGGAGGTATTCGAAGAGTCCGGAAAGGTAAAACTGCCGCCGGCCCATATCCTCGACAAAACTCTTGTCCAGCGGCGAATCGGCGAGATGGGCATGGGTGTTGACGAACCCTGGGGTGAGCACCATCCCCGAGGCGTCGATGGTCTCGTCGACCGGTGCGTCCCAACTCTCCTGAGGACCGACGTGGATGATGTCGCTGCCGTCGGTGACGACCACGCCATCCCGCAGATAACGGTGCCCACCGTCCTGAAACGCGATCACGTGCGATGCGTCGATTCGCCTGCGAGCCATCCGGTGGTACTCCTGCCCGATGTGAGGCGCCGTTGAGCGGGGCGCCCGGTCCGCTAGTGCAATATCACCAGCCCAAGGCGATGGATGCAAGCCGGAACGGCGCCGGCGCCGCGGGGAAACACCGCTGTCCCAACACAGATCATCGCGCCATTGGTGATATAGTCGGCCATAGGGAGGTGGGGTGGAATCCAGAACGAAGCGCCTGTACCGCGCTGCGACTCGATACCCACCCCCTGACCGCGAGTACCGGACGCCAGCGGCACAGGGCAGGCAGCTTCCCGTCAATGCCTCCGCTGAGCAGCGCCGGTCGTGGGACGCCCTCTCAGCGTGGGATACGCTGGAAGCGGCCATGCGTGTTGCCCGCGGATCCGTATCAGCCCGGTATACGTCGTGTGCTTCGATATCCCGGGAGATGCCGGGATCGCCTACGAGCAGACCGGTGAACCGGGACACCTTGACATCCGTGGCAACCTCGACACATTGAAGCGCTGCTTGTCGGACGACAGGTTCGACGTTGAGCGGAGGACCGAATGACGGACAGACGCTACCGAGTCATCGACGAAACGCAATTCAACATCCTGGGTACATTCGAGTCACGCGAGGTCGCCGTCGATTACGTTGCGGCATTGCTCGCCATCAACGACGAAGACTACCTGGATATGCTCACGGTCGCTCACGACGAGGAACCTCCGCTCGCGGGCGATGCGTTGCGGGAGGCTCTGCGGAATCAGCCGACGCTGCGGCAGTGAGGCTACGGCTTGATCTCTCTTCGCGTTCTCTGAGTGTGCAAGCGGCTGTGGCAACTATCCTCACCGTCTCCAGCATCGGGTCCGCCGAGCCGCGCATGTGCACCCCCGCGGCCAAAGCGGCGCACAGGTACTCGATCTTCTCGGCGGAGATGATTTCTCCTGGCGTGAGCACCGGGATGCCCGGCGGGTAGGGCGTCACGGGTTCAGCCGCGATCTCCCCCACCGCGTCCCGGAGGGGAACAGACCGTGCCGGCGCAAAGAACGCCTCGCGCGGCGTCAACGCCTGCGTCCCGGGGGCGATTGCCGCCGCCGCGGAGCGCAACGACGCGGGCGGGGCAAGCGGCGGGCGCCCCTCGCTGGCCAGGGCGGAGACGGCGCCGACCAGGCGGTCGATACTGGCGTGGTCGTCCCCGGGCGTGACCAGGCAAACCATCCCTAGCAGGTCGCTCATCTCGGGGGCGACCGCGTGGCGACCGCGCAGCACGCGCTCGGCGGCGATGCCGGTGTAGCCCAGCCCCGCCACGTCGATGACGAGCCGCATAGGATCGACCCGGCTCGGCGGGAGACCGAGTCGCTCCCCATCGAGCAGGTCGACGCCGGGGACGGCGCGCAGCCGGCGCCGGGCGATCTCGGCCATGGTCAGCGCGCGCTCGAGCAATGCCTCGCCCCCGAGGGCCATCTGGCGGCGGCAGGCATCCAGCGAGGCCAGGATCGGCAGCAGGGGGCTGGTGGTGCGCGTCATGGCAACGGTGCTGGCCACCCGCGCCGCGTCGACCCGCGCGGTGTTCACGTGGAGCATGGCCGCCTGCGACAGACCGGTGAGCAGCTTGTGGGGACTGGTCACCGCGCCGTCGGCGCCGCGGTCCAGCGCGGATACCGGAAACGCGGGGTGGAACCCGAAGTGCGGACCCCACGCCGCGTCAACGTAGAGCGGCACGTCGCGCCTGTGCGCCACCTCAGCGATGGCGTCGACATCGCTGGCCACGCCCCAGTAGGTCGGGCTGACGATCGCGACGAGTTTGGCCGTCGGGTGGGCAGCGAGGGCGGCCTCCACATCCGCCGGGTCGATCCCGACCGCTACGCCCAATTCAGGGTGGAGCCGCGGCGCGACGTAGACCGGACGTGCCCCGCCCAGGGTCAGCGCCGTCAGCAGCGACTGGTGCAGATCGCGCCCGACGATGACCTCGTCCCCGGGAGCCAGCGTGGCCAGCAGGAAGGCATGGTTGCCGCCGGAGGATCCGTTGGTCAGGAAGAAGGTCCGGTCGGCGCCCCAGGTTGCCGCGGCCAGATCCTCCGCGGCGGAAAGCGCCGCGCAGTGGTCGGCGGTGTTGAGCCAGACATCGGCGGCGCCCAGGTCGGGGCCGAGCAGAGCGTGCAGTTCCATATCGAACCCCGCGCCGTGCTTGTGTCCCGGCGTGGCGAAGGAAACCGTGCCACTGCGTTGGTAAGCGCGCAGCGCCTCGACGATCGGGACCCGACAGTGATCGTGCGCCGGGATCGCCTCTGGCGGGCAAGGAGACATTCCCTGGTGAACCAGCGTGGCAACCATGAGGGCAACCTTTCTGGCGATTGTGGGGTGATTCGGGGTGGAGAGTGCGTGCCCTAGCTCGAACCGCCGTTGGGGGCGAGGACGAGGTACGCCTGGAGGATGAGGATGACGCCGATGGCCACCCACTTGCCCGGCGGGAACGTGACGCCGTAGCGCAGACTGTCGATGACCAGCAGACCGACTTGCAGGAAGACGATCCAGCCCATGGTGACGATCGACAACTCGGCCACGTGCAGGCTGGCGGCGTAGACGGCGAAGAGGACGATGAAGGCGGCGAGCCCGGCCACGAACCAAACCGGCTGGTTGCGCAGAGCCCACTCTTTGGCCAGCACCGCCCCCAGCATGTCCAGTCCCGCCAGCGCCAGCATCGCGCCGAAGGCGAGGCCGTACCCCCGCCAGATGCCAGCAAATCCGAACGACTCCAGCCAACCAGTCGCGTTCACCGGGTCTCCTCTCGTGTGCTGTGCTGTGCCCGGGTCCGCACGGTGGAGTCGGACCCGCAGTGTCATCACCGTGGCCGCACGATAGGGAGCGCGGTGTGCTCACAACACGTGCAGGGCACGCACACGGCGCACGCATTGGGACGTGCGTGAACGGCTGCGTGGGATCGCCCGGTTGGTGCCGGGACCGCCTCCCCGCGTTGCGATATGTGAGGCGTCTCCAGCGGCGTGCGGACATCGTGTCATTCCGACGTAAGGAGGAATCTCGGCGCGCAGGAGACATCATTTCGCTGGCGACGAGATGATTCCTGGGAGTCCTCGCTGCGATCGGAATGACACAACGCCTGCATCGCGCCGTAAGGGCGAATTACGTCTGGCACCTCTCGCTGGCGCAGACCAGGGGGTTGCCGTTGAGCGGACAACAATCGCCGTCCTTGCGGCACGGTTCCAGGTAGCGGCTACAGCGGCACCTGCCTCGCTTCTTGCCCTTCCGCTTCCGGCAGCGCCCGGAGCAGCACTGCCCACCACGCCGGCATTTCGACCGCTTGCCGCGGCACGGAGAGGCCACGGTTGCCTGTCCCGCGCCCACGGGGATTGCCCGGCCCAGGATGGCCCCGGAGACCGCGATTGCCAGCGCGCCGATCCATGCTCGCCGGGTCCGCGCCCGCGCCAGGGCCGCGGCCGCCGCATCGAACCTTTCCGTCATCATTGCGGACCTCCGCTTTCGAGACGCGCCAGCCGCTCCGCGAGTTCCGCGTTTGCGTGATGAAGACGCGCCACCTCTGCGCCGAGCCCCTGAATGGCCGCCAGCGCCACCCCCTGCCCGTCCAGCGGGTGGATGTGGCGGTCGTCGTCGCCGACGCCGAAGAGGGCCGCGAAGTCCTGGGCCATGGGGCCGATGTGGCGCACCGCGGGGTCGTCAGCCGTGTAGTTCCAGGTGGCGATCGGCAGGTCCCGCACGCGGGCCAGCAAGTCGGCGGGGTCGACGGAGCCGAAGTTGTCTTTCTTTGCGCGGTCGCTGATGGGGCAGACACTGCTGCATTGCCCCGATGTCGCGCAGCAGAGGCCGGAGCAACAGTCGTCGCTGTCGCCGCACGGCTGGTCCTTCTTGCGGCAGCAGCGCTTCTTGGGGCTGTCTTCAAAGCTGATTCGGTCGCACTTCAGCGTGCCGCAGCACCGGCGCTTGCCGCCGGGCTTGCAGCTCGCGCCCAGCTTCTTGCACCGCTTCTTGCGCTTCTTTTTGGTCTGCCCGTCCTCGATGCCGGCGAGACCCAGAACCGTGGCGGCGAGTCCCCCCGCCGCGAGACCGAAGCGGCGGCGAGTCCAGGCATCAAAGCGGGTGTGATGCATGATGGCCTCCTTGGTCGTGTTGATCGAGTGCGCCGCGGTCGCGGCGGCGCCCGAGGGGGAGCGGGCGCCGCCGCATCAAGACAGGTTAATCCTTGTTCTTGTTCTTCTTGGCCTTCTTGACCTTGGCCGTGATCTCCAGCTTCCAGCCGCCGGCGACGTTGCCGGCGTTGGCGGTGGTGTCGTCCTGGACGAAGAGCCTCCAGGCGCCGTCGGGTTTGGCGCCATCGAAGGTGGAGAGAGCGATGTTACTGTAGCCCGTCGGAAACCAGATTTGCGGCGGCGCGGGTGCGGGGAAGAGATCGGTGGTTTCCGTGCCGCCAAGCCTGTTTCCCGGATGAAACACGCCGCTGGAGAGGGGAACAGAGCCCGGCAATCCCCCATTGGCGGCCTCGTCGTCCAGGGTGATTGTGAGATTGACGGCGTCGGTGCTGCCGCCGACGTCGCTCATCACGGTCGCCTGCCGGTTTCCATGCACCACCATCACGTCGACATGGTCGGGAAAGGTGTGGCTGAAGGTGCGCAACGTGAGGTTGACGTCCTTGATCCTGGCCTTCTTGTACTTGCCGAACGCGTCGACCTCGATGATGGATGGGTAGGGGTCGGCGGGGCCATCCGTGCCCGCGTCGGGGATGTCGATCTGCCCGTTGCTGGAGAAGGTCCTGGTGACCAGCTTGTGCTTCTTGCCCGCCTCGGCGGTCTGCGTGTCCTCGGCCAGGGGAAGGACCAGCGCCACCGCAATGGCTACGGCCATGAGGCGCCCCAACAGTCGCGCGCCACATTGCGTGCGCGTGGGCGGCTGGGGACCGGAAGCGGCACGTCCGAGCGCTGAACCCGGACGCTTGGGGGAAGAGGTGACCGTTGCCATGGGATACCTCCTGACTGGCGTCGTTGCCGGATCGATCGCCGCCAGCGATCACAGCAACGACTCTAGGCATCCGCCATTACCCGGCTGTTAACACCCGCGCCCTGACCATCCCCTTCGTCACCAGCCGCGAGCGCCGCGGTTTTCGGGTTGCGCGCGAGGAGCTGCACGCTGGTGATGCCAGCCTTGTCATTCCCGATCGACTTCCAGCCTAAGCCGGGCAGAGTTGCTCGCATCGGGGAGGCTGGCCAATCGGGCCGCAGCAGGTCAGCCCGGCGCAGCATTCGGGTTCCTGGGCGGTCTTCGAGCAGACGTTGCCCGCGGTCTTGCAGCACAGCTTCTTGGCGGGATTGACCGACGACTCCCGGTTGCATTTCAAGTCGCCGCAGCATTTCCGCTTACTGCCGGGCTTGCAGAAGTTGCCGAGCTTGCGACAACGCTTCTTGCGCTTCTTCCTGTTCTTTTTCGCATCGGTGTCGCCGAGCGCCAGCGCCCCAAGGAGCGCGGCCAGGCCGCCCCCGGTGGCAAGACCGAAACGACGACGAGTCCAGGCGTCAAAGGGTGCTTCTCGCATCACGAACCTCCTTCACTGGCGCCGATCACGCCCCGGCGTCGGCGGCGTCGACAATGACGCACGGCACGAGCTCGCCGCGGTAATGGTTGATCGTCCGCTTGTTGTCGGGGTAGGCGCAGCCGGCAATCTCCCACTCCCCGGCGAAGGGGATGCCCGTGCGCTGGGCGACCGGGTCCGCGGGGTCATCGCCGAGCTCATAGAGCACCATTTCAATGCGGTTCCCCGGCCCACAACCGCCCCCCGCCACCGTCCCGATCGGCTCGCCGCGGCGCACCGATCCGCTGGCGGGGTAGCCCTCGACGTGGAAGAGCGCCAGGCGATACCCCGGCGCATCATCGATGTCGATGCCGAACCCCAGACAGGGTGGATTGGATTCGTCGACCCAGGCAATCGTGCCGTCCACGGGGGAGAGGATCGTTGCGCCTTCCGTGGCGTCCTCGTCCCATCCCGCGCGGTCCGCCCCCTCGGCCAGCAAGCCGCCGGGCGCGAGACGACACACCCCGGCCGCGGCATCGACCCGATCGGGCGCGCAGCGGGCGAAGTCGAGGGCATAGAGGAAGTAGTTGGCGCTGCCGTCGGAGCGGACGGCGTGACTCCCTTCGCCGCGGTAGCCGTTGATGATGGTCCAGTCCCTTGCTTCGTCCGAGTCGAAGGGCCACCCGATGACTGAGGTGGTCTCGACGCGCGGCGTCGGGGTGGTGTCCGATGTCCCCACGCACGCGCCGTCGCGGCACGTCTCTGCCTCCCCGCAGCGTTGGCCGCAGCCGCCGCAGTTGGCGGGATCTCGCGCGAAGTCGAAACAGGCGCCGGTGCCGGGGCAAAAGGTGAACCCGGCGTCGCAGACGCAGTTCCCGCCGCGGCAACCGGCGTTGCGGGCGCAGACGTTGCCGCAGGCGCCGCAGTTGTCGACGCTGGCAGAGAGATCGACGCAGCCTCCACCGCACTCGCCGAAACCGGGTTCGCACGCGATACGGCAGACGCCCTCACTGCAAGTTCCGACACTCGACTGCCCAGCAGGCGCCTCCCCGGCACAGGCGTTGAAGCACGCGCCGCAATGGAATGGGTCGGAAGCCAGGTCGACGCAGCGGCCACTGCACTCCGCGAAGCCCGGTTCGCAGACGATGTGACAGACGCCCTCGACGCAGGCGCCCACGCTCGACTGCCCGGGCAGCGGCACGCCAGCGCAGGCGTTGAAACATGCGCCGCAGTGGAATGGGTCGTTCTGCAGGACGACGCAACGCTCACCGCACTCGGTGAGTCCGGGTTCGCACAACGCCGGCGCGACACAAGCTCCCCCGTTGCAGATTCCGCTGGCACAGGCGTTGCCGCACCCGCCACAGTGCAAGGGGTCGGCGGAGAGATCGCGGCACAGATCGGCGGCGGCGCAGTAGGTCAGTCCGGGCGGGCACTCGTCGCGCACGCATTGCCCGCCCGGGCAGGCAACGGCGACAAGCCCGCTCTCGCAGGGGGTGAAGCACGCGCCGCAGTTGTTCTGATCCGATAGCAGGTCGACGCACACGCCGCCGCAGTCGGTTAATCCGGGGGCGCAGCCGGCCTGGGCGCCGCGGGCAGCCGGGGCGCGCCACGCGGAGAAGATGGCGGCGGCCAGGAGACCCAGCAGCCGGCGTCGGGTGGGCGACTGCGCCATGGTGCGGGTGAGAGCTTCGAATTGGCTGGCGTCCATGGGATCCACCTCCGTGTGCATGCAACCCGCGGCGCGTCGTCGGCCGGGAGTCGATGGCCCGCGTTCACGCGCGCGGCGTAGGTGCGATGCATTCGTAATACTGGGCGGCCTTGCAGCCGGCCAGGGCCTCGCAGCACGAGTCGTAGGATGCCGCACATTCCGGGTCGAACCCGCAGACCTCCACCCAGTAGTCGCGGCACGGTTGCCGCTGCTTCTTGCAGGTCTGGCCGACCTTCTTGCGGCAGTTCTTGCCGCTGTTGCTCTTGCCCGCAGCCGACCGCGATCCGGTGGCCGTGGCGAGCAGGAATGAAGCGCCGGTGAGCATGCCGAGGCGACGCCGGGTCCAGGCGTCGGAATGCGTTCCTGCCATGGCGACCTCCTTGCCGTGGCTCCACCCTACCTGGAATTTCGATTGCGGACAGACGCACCCCACGCGGCCGGCCCACGCATTGCGCCACCGCGGTCAGGTCAGCGCCAGCGGCGACCCGTTCGCCTGCGCTTGCGGCTCTTGCGGCGCCGGGCCGGAGCCAGGGTGACCCACGCATCCACTGTCCAGCGCTCGTCACCGATGACGAGGATGAGGGGGTACGTCCCACGCTCGTCGATGTTTCGCGTGGGTTCGGTCTCCAACATGATGCGAACCGGTTCGCCGGAACGCGCGTCCTCCAGATCCGCCACAATCTGGACGATCCCAGCGTGGCCATCGCCGTCGGCATCGGCGCAGCTCGTCTGCGCGTCGGTCCCGCGCGCCACCAGGCGCCGAGTCGGACCCGGATCGTCGAGTGGCATAGGCCCGTCCAGCGCCGACACGACGAGGATGGCGCCGTCCATCTGGGCGCTCCCGTCCGGGGCGATCGTCACGCGGAGGTCGACGCGCGTGTCGGCGCTGCCCGAGACGCTGTACGAGGTAATGAATACGTTCCTCAGTCGTAAGCCCGAACCGGACCCGTCGGAAGGGTGTCAGGTGCCGTCGTGGTGGGACTTGACCACGCTCGGCTCGAGCCGCGGCGCACCGGCGAGCAGGGCGAAACAGCCGCCAATGACCTTGAGTGCGGTCTTGCGATCGATGGTTGCGTTCCAGGGAAGGTCGCGTGTCATGGCTTCGACGTGGACCCCGTTCATGGGATGCTCCTTTCCCGCTGCCGCGGACTAGTGGCGATACCGGGCCGGCGACGAGTGACTTCTCGCCAGGAGCGACGACCAGGTGGCCGTTTCCAGGCGCGCCACTCGCGCTGCAAGGCGAGAGTTCTCCTCGTGCAGCTCCTCGATCCGCGCGACGAGCCCCTGAATCGCCGCCAACGCCACCCCCTGCCCGTCGAGGACGTGGATATGCCGGTCATCGGCGCCGACGCCGAAGAGCGCGGCGAAGTCCTGCGCCATGGGGCCGATATGGCGCACCGCCGGGTCATCGGCGGTGTAGTTCCAGGTCGCGATGGGCAGATCGCGCACGCGATCCAGCATGTCCGCCGGGTCAACGGAACCAAAGTTGGCCTTCAGGTTGCGGTCGCTGACAAGGCACGCTGGGCCGCATGTCCCCGAGAGCTGGCAGCAGAGACCGAAGCAGCAGTCGTCGTTGTCGCCGCACGGCTGGTCCTTCTTGCGGCAGCAGCGGGTCTTGGGACTGGCGTCGAAGTGGATTCGGTCGCACTTCAGCGTGCCGCAGCACCGGCGCTTGCCGCCGGTCTTGCAGCTCACGCCCAGCTTCTTGCAGCGCTTCTTGCGCGACTTCCTGGTCTGCGCATCCTCGATCCCGGCGAAACCCAGGACCGTGGCGGCAAGGCCACCCGCGACGAGACCGAAGCGGCGGCGAGTCCAGGCATCAAAGTGGGTTGCTTCCATGACGGCCTCCTTGTGTCGTGCTGACGGTCCCTGGCGCCGCCCGCATCCCCGCGGGCGGCGCCACCTCGGGGTGGGTCAGTCTTCGGCCTTGTTCTCGTTCTTCTTCTTGTCGTTCTTGACCTTGGCCGTGATCTCCAGCTTCCAGCCGCCGGCTAGCTCGCCGTCAGCGCCGTTGGCGTCGTCGTGGACAAAGAGCCGCCATTCCCCGTCCGGCTTGGCGCCGTTGAATGTGGCCAGGTCGACGGTTGCGTTGGGAACCGGCGCCGGCGCGGCGAATGGGTCGTCAGCGGGGTTCGCCTCGAACGTGCCAGTCTCGTTGGTCGGCCGAAACGTACCGGAACTCAACTGCGAGAAGTTCGGCAAATCTGACCCTGCCTGGTCGTCGAGCGTGAGCTGCACGGTGTTGGCGTCGTCGCTGTCGCCAACGTCGCTCATGACGGTGGCGCGCCGATTGCCGACGGCGAGCATCACGTCGACGTTGTCGGGAAAGGTGTGGCTGAACCCGCGCAAGGTGAGGTTGACGTCCTTGATCTTGGCCTTCTTGTATTTCCCGAAAGCGTCGACCTCGATGATCGAGGGGTAGGGATCGGAGGGGCCTTCGGTGCCAGCATCGGGGATGTCGATCTGCCCGTTGCTGGAGAACGTCTTGGTCACGGTCTTGAACTTCTTGCCCGCTTCCGCGGTCTGCGTACTCTCGGCCAGGGGGAGAACCAGCGCCGTGGCCAGGACCACGGCCGTCAGGCGAACCGCCAGCCGCGTCCCTCGCCGTGTGCACACGCACGGCTGGGACGCAGACTCGACGCTGACCCGTGCCCCGGAGCGATCGAGCACGGAACCCGGACGTTTGAGCGGGAATGTGATTGCTGCCATGGGATGCCTCCTGACGTGAGTCGTTGCCAAGGCGCCGGCCGCCGGCGACCATGGTCACGACTCTAGGCATCCGCCATTACCCGGCTGTTAACACTCCGGCGCCCCAGTCCATCCCGCTTCACGCGGTACCGGAAGGCATGGCAAGGCTGCGGGCACACGCATCACCGCTCGCCACCCACCCTATGCTCCTGGCCGGCGCGGCGCATGGTGAGGACCCCCCGTTGGCGCGGGTGGGCAGCGCCGGATCAGGCCGAGCGGCCCTGGAGGGCACCGGCATCGGCCAGCGGGCGCGACTCGACGCCGGGCTCGGCCAGGATCGCGGCCATCTCTGTCTGGTTGTCGGTGCTGGGCTGAGTTGGCACCTGAGCGGTCTTGCCCCCGTGGCGCCTCGACACCCCGTTATGGGCGCTCGATCTCCGGTTCGGCGTCCTGGCCGGCGAGGCGGTTCCACAGCTCGTAGTCGGTGTCGCGCTTGGCTACGAAGCGGTTGCCCGTCGTTGCTTCGTGGCCGCCCAGCGCCTGGAATGGGCCGTCGGCGAGGCGGTTGAGGTCGATGTACACGCCGCCCTGCTCCAGGCGCGTGCCTGGTTCCAGCACGGGCAGGCGCGCCAGCTCGTCGCTGCTGAACGTCGAGAGCCGGTCGTGAAGTGTCTTGTCGGCGGCGGCGGGGGCGCTCTCCATCGCGTGCCCGCCTCCCGGCCTGGTTTCGACTGGGGCCAACTGGGCGGCAAAACTCGGGTCTTCCGGTTCTGGTCCCGTGGGATTCGTGTGCCGCTCCCGCCGCACGTCGTGCGTTTCGGCGTGGCGAGCCTCGGGGGCGCCGCGGTCGGAATACGGTTGTCGCCGGTCGCCGGGGCTGTGGTCATCGGACACGGGCATCCTCCTCTGGGCGGCTGATTCACTCAACTTCGCCAGGGAGGATGCAACCTTCAGGCCAAGGGAGTTGCGTTGCCGGTAGCACGAGAGGCGATGAGAACACCCCGCGAACACGTGTCATGCCGAGCAACACGAAGCATCCCCGCTCTGCGCCGCGTCTGTCCACGCTGAACGAGATGCTTCGGCTTCGCTGTCAGCATGACACGGCGTGAGCGTGCCGCTTCAGGAAGTCGGCGTGGCCAACTCCGCGCCGCCGTCCTCGTGGATCTCGTCGACCAGCCAGCGGCCGACGACCTGCTCCAGAATGGCGTAGTCCAGTTCCTCGGTGCGCGGGTCGTCCGGTTCGTCGAGCACGATCAGCACCCCGGCGCGGCCGTCCGGCAGCATCTGCACCTCGCCGAGGCGGACGATGACGCGCCGCTCCTCCTCCGGCAGCGGTTGCGGCGGCTGGTTGAGGAACGCGGCGACCTCCTCCACGGTCGACTCGCCAAAGAAGGCGCGCATGAAATCGGCGGTGAAGAGGCTGGCGAAGCGCAACGGATCGCCGGCGTTAGCGCAGGCGAAGACCTCGTACAGCGTGGCCACGACATCGGAGCCGATCTCGGCGTCAGCGGGGACGCTCAGGGGAGGCACGAATGGGGTGGGGCTGGCGGCTGGGGCGGCGACGGGGGTGGCCAGAATGGCGATCACCCCGTCCAGCGGCGCCGGCTCCACCGCGCAGTCCTTGGGTTCGGGGGTCAGCGGGTAGGTGGCCGGGGGCGGCGTCTGGGCGCTCGTCAGGGTGGCCGGGAACTGCATGAGCAGCAGCACGGCGAGCGCGGCAAGAAGACGACGACCGTTCGGCAGACGCATGGTGAACCCTCCCAAGTAGCTCCCATTAGAGCACAGGATGCGCTCGATTGGGCGCTACCCTGGTCGTAGGCTCGCCGCTAAACACCTCCGGAACCGCCCCGATTCAGGGAAAGGGAGGACAGAACTCACCGGCGGCAGCTCAGCGCTCGCCGAATCTGCGATGTCACGCAATCGAAGCACTGCCCACCCATCGTCTTTCCCAGGGCTGGCGGAGTAGGCCACACTCGTCCGCCGGCACCACTTGGCGCGCCACGGATCACTGGTCCGAAGTTCATCCTGAGGAGATCGCGGCGAGAAACGGAGAGGACTGCCCCATTTCAGACCAGCCTGTAGCGCCCGGCGCGCGTGGCCGCCTCGGCGCTGAGGATCGATCGGGCTCACTTCCCAGAGCGTGATGAGGCGCCGCGCTCCGTGCGCCTCCGTGGCCTGATTGTCAATCCGGTCGCCGTTGCCCGACGTATCTCCTGACAGACCGGCTCACGAAATCGCGCCTCCCGCGTTGTTCCGTCACGAGGCGTTTTCCGCGCCGGTTGGCACGATCTTTGCAATGTCCCATGGCGAGTGGCTACCGATGGCCCTCCGCCACCCGCAATGGCGACAAGCCGAATCAGAAAATGCGTTCTGAAACTGCTTGACAGGGAGGCACCAAGGTAGTACATTCGTTCTAGGCACGGCGGACCCTGCCGGAACCTCCGGACAGCGGCCCAGCCACCGCTCACCGGACCCGCACCGCCCGCGCCGCTCCTCTCCCCCAGAGGAGCCGAACCCCGCACCTGACCCCGCCGAGATGGCCCCGTGGCCATCTCCCCCGCAACGAAGGAGACGCGCCCGGCGGCCGGGATTTCTGTCCCATCCCGCTTCGGCACACCGGTCGCCGGCGCCTCTCCCGCGTTGCGGCCCGATGTTTGGAGTCCCTGGCGATTGCGCCAGACGCTGCGCACGGCAGCCGCGCGGATCGCCGTGGTGGAAAGGGTTCGTTCATGTATCTGCACCGTCCGGAACCGTCCTGGTCCAGTCGTTTGTTTGGCTCGGCCCGCACCCTGGCCGCCATCGTCATCACCGCGCTGCTCGCCTCGGCCATGACCGTGCGCTGGAGCGATGTGGCGGCGACAGGCGCCACCATTTTTACCCCGGAGCGCGGCGCCATCGTGGCTGCCATGCCGGTCACGGTCGAGGGATCGCTCGTCGGCGCCGGTGATGGGCTGGTCGCGCTGGTCGAGGAGGGCGCGGAGTCGCCGGTGGCCTTCTCCGTCGGTGCCGACGCGCAGATCGTCCGCGGCGGAGAGAACGTCCCGCTTGACGGATTGCGCGTCGGCGATAGCGTCCGCGTCACCATCGATGGCATGACGGGCAGCGTCTACCGCCTCCACGCCGAACCGGTGCATGGGACTGCCTTCCCCGCGCGCATTCCGGGCTCCGTCGCGCTCCTGGCGGCCGTCGGGTTCATCGCCGGAGCCGCGGCACTGGCCATCCGCAACCTCGATCGCCTGCCTGCCCTCCCCGCCCGCGCCGTTTCCTCCCGGCTGCAGCCCGCGGCAGCCACCCGCTAACGCGCATCCCAACCCACATTCCGGAGGGACCCTCCCCCTCCGACCCAACCCCCTCTTCCCCCCAAGGACCCTGGCAAACCGCCGGGGTCTTTGGGCGTGGGAAGAGCGGATTGGAGCCGCATGCGCAGGTCGTGTCATGCTGAGCAGAGCGAAGCATCTCGGCCGCGGGCCGCATCTGTTCGCGAACGACGAGATTCTTCGGCTTCGCCTTCAGAATGACACCCATTTTGCACGCCGCTGTATGGGAAACGATCGCCGTGCCCTACGGCTCGCGGGCCGCTTCGATGGTCTCCAGAATCTGCGACGGGCGATCGTGCGGCGTGATGACGCGGACGATGACCTCGTCGAGCACCGCCTCGTACGCTGCCAATCTATGGCGCAGCTCGCCTACATCGCTCGCATGGATCGTGGTCTCGATCGGCTGGACGCCCTGCCGCGCAAAGTGCGCCGCGTAGTGCGGGAACGAGCCGTACCGCGCGCATTCGGCGTCGAGGCGGGGGCGAACTTCGACCTCGTCTCCCAGCGCGCACCGGACGTAGCACGCCAGTACGGGAACTGCGCGGCCGGACGCGGACGCGCCTTCCCGCACCCAGCGCGCGGACTGCTCCGCGTAAGCGGGGGTCAGCCAGTTGAGCAGCGCGGCGTCGGCGAGCTCGCCGGCGAGCCGGCACATCTTTGGCCCCAGCGGCGCAACGACAACCTCCACGTCGGTCAGGCGCCGCAGGTCAGCCACGCCCTGGCGCAACCGATCGAGCGAACCGCGGCCGGTTCCGCTGCCGACCCCGAGCCGCAGCCGCTCCGGCGGGAGGGCGGAGGCGTCGATCTGCGCGGCCATCTGGGCCGGGGTTAGCCCGGTGAAGGGAATGGCCCCCACGCCGAGCCGAATGTGCCGCGTCTCGGTGGCCACCTGCGCCAGCTTGGCGAGCGACGACCCGTGCAGCGGCTGGCTCAACCAGAACGAGGCATACCCGGCTCGTTCTGCGGCGAGCGCGGCGGTGCGGATCGATGCCAGCGGGGTTTCTCCGGCGAGTCCAATGCCTCGGGTCGTCATCCGCGCGTCACCCCTGTGCGGCGATGCGGGCGCCGGAACGCGGCCTCCACTCCCCCGCCACGACCAGTCCAGGGGAAGCGCGCAACCGGCAAGGAGCCCACGCCGCACCTGTCGCGAACCGGACGCCCCCTGTGATAGAGTCCCGAGCAGGTCCAGCAATCCTGGTCCCTTCGCGCCAATTGCGTGTCGGTCCGGGTGCTGAACCCGTCGGTTGCACGGGATACCTGGAGGCTCCGCAATGTCTGATCCACGCCTCGAACACCTCGCGTCGTCCTGGCTGGCTGGCCGCCTTTCCCGGCGCGCCCTCGCCGTGCGGCTGTCGATCCTCGGGATCGGCGCGTCCGCCTTTGCCGCGGTTCTGGCGGCTCGTGGCGAGTCCGTTGCCGCACAGGACGCCTCGCCGGCCGCCGGGGCGAGCGACGAGATTATCACCTCGCCCAGTTTCGCGGGGCAGACCCTGATCGTCACCAGCTACGGCGGGACGTGGGAAGAGTTCATGCGGGGCGAGATCCTGCCGCCATTTGAAGAAGCGACCGGCGCCACCATCGAGCTTGCCGTCGGGTTGTCGACCGACTGGATGACCAAATTGCGCGCCGCCGGAGTCGACAGTCCGCCCTACGACGTGGTCATCGCCAACGAGACGTATATCTCGACCGGGAGACTCGGAGGCTTCTTCGACCCGCTGCCGATGGACAGGATCCCCAACCTCGAGAACATCGACGCCTCCTTGCGCCTGCCGGACGACGTAGGAGTCTTCGCCCTGGTGGCCCCGATCGGACTCGGCTACATGACGGAAGTCGCTACCATCGAGGGCGAGCCAGGCTGGCTCGACTTCGCGAGCTTCCTGCCCGATCTCGGCATCTACAACATCAAGAACTCGGCCGCCGCCCAGCACATCATGATAACCGCCGAGGTCGTCACCGGGGACTACAAGGATTGGGAACCGGGCTTCGACTGGATCCGGGACAACCTGCGCGACGCCAAGCAGTCCGATTTCTCCGGCGACATGGAAACCCTGCTCACCACCGGCGAGATCAGCGTGGGCATGCTCGACTCGCCGGCCGTAGCGCGACTGAGCGGCCAGGAGGTCCCGATCGCCTGGGCCGGGCCGGCAGAGGGGCTGCTCATGTTCGAGCAGAACACGAACATCACCACCGGCAGCAAGGTCAAGGATCTCGCCTACTCCTGGGTCAATTACTGGCTCGGCCCCGAGGTGCAGACGAAATTCTCCGAGGCCTATTTCTGGACACCGGGCAACATCACCGTCGAGATTGCCGCCGATCTCGCCGAGGCTATCCCGGTGACGCGGGACAATCTCGACCGCATGAAGCACTGGGACTACGAGTGGCTGAACTCGGGGCCGCGCGAGGAGATGATCCAGCGCTGGAACCGCGAGATGACGTTCTAGAGGGGCGTGCGCACCTCGTGTCATTCCGAGCGGAGCGAGGAATCTCGTGGCTTCCCTGAGCAGGCGGTCGATGGAGCCGAGACTCCTCCTTCGTCGGACTGACACGACGGGTTTGCGACTCGCTTCGTGGGCATCCACATGTCGTCGATCCGTCTCTGCTCGCTGACCAAGCGCTTCGGGCCGCTCGTCGCCGTCGACACCCTCGATCTGGAGTTGCAGCAGGGCGAGCTGGTCGCGTTTCTGGGGCCGTCCGGGTGCGGCAAGACGACCACGTTGCGCATGATCGCCGGCTTCGAGCGTGCTGATTCCGGCGCCATCTACCTGGGCGGGCGGGAGGTCACCGATCTCCCGCCGGAACACCGCGACACCGGTATGGTCTTCCAGAACTATGCGCTCTTCCCGCACCTGACCGTCTTCGAGAACGTCGCCTTCGGCCTGCAAATGCGCAAGCTGTCCAAGAGCGACATCGCGGGGCGGGTGGCCGATATCCTCGCCAAAGTCCAACTCACCGGACTCGAAAAGCGCTATCCGCGTCAGCTCTCAGGGGGGCAGCAGCAGCGCACCGCGCTGGCGCGGGCGCTGGTCATCAACCCGACCGTGCTGCTGCTCGACGAGCCGCTCGCCAACCTCGATGCCAAGCTGCGCGAGGAGATGCGTTTCTACATCCGGCATCTGCAACAGGAGCTCGGGATCACCACCGTCTACGTGACCCACGATCAGGCCGAGGCCCTGGTCCTGGCGGATCGCGTGGCCGTCATGAAAGACGGGGTGCTGCAGCAGGTGGACGCCCCGGAGGCGATCTATCGCCGCCCGAGCAATGAGTGGATCGCCGGCTTCGTCGGGATCGCCAATCTCATTCCGGGCACGGTGGCGGGGTACGCCGACGGCGTCCATCAGGTGGACTCGGCCGTCGGCCGGCTGCAAGGCGTCGCCGGCGAGCCGATGGCGCCGGGCACGGCGGTGCTGGTCAACGTGCGGCCCGAGAGTCTTCGCGTGCGTCACGCATCCGATGCGGGCGCCCAAGGTCATACTCCGTCCGGCAACCAACTCGACGGCATCGTCGCCGAGCGCGCCTACCTGGGGAATCTCGCGGACTACCGCGTGCGGGCCGGTCCTGATCTGGTCTTGCGTGTTCAGGCCGAGCCGTATCCGATCTTCCAGGTGAACGACGCGGTGCGGTTGACGTTCACCCCGGACCAGGCGTGGCTGATCGCCGCCGACGAGCGAGTCGCCCCGTGAGCGCCGTCGTCGAGCAGGGCGCGAGTCCACGCGTGAGCAGCAGCGCCGAGCGCGGCGCGGGGCGCTCGCGGTCGCCGTTTCTGCTGATGCTGCCGGCCTTCGTCGTGCTCGGGCTCTTTTTCGTGGCGCCGTATCTCAATCTGCTCTACATGAGCTTCATGACGCACACGCCGAGCGCCGCCTACATCACGCAACCGACGCTCGAGAACTATGGGGAAACGCTGGGGGACTCCTTTGTCTGGAAGGTCGTCTGGGAGACCATCCAGCTCGGGATCATCACGACCGCCGTCACGCTGATCCTCTCGTACCCGCTGGCCTACCACATGGCGCGGGCGAGCAGCCGCTTCAAGGGGCTGCTGATGATTCTGCTGCTGGCGCCGCTGCTGGTCGGCATCGTCATTCGCACGTATGGCTGGATCATCATCCTCGCGGACAATGGCTTGATCAACCAACTGGCGACCGAGCTCAACATCGGTCCGTTCAAGCTCATGTACAACAAGACCGGCGTCATGATCGGGCTGATCCACATCTACATGCCGTTCATGGTGCTGTCTATCCTTGGTTCCTTGCAGACGATCGACCCCGACCTGGAGCGGGCAGCCCGCTCGCTCGGCGCGGGAACCTGGCGGACCTGGCGGCGAGTGACGTGGCCATTGAGCCTGCCCGGCGTCACCTCCGGCGCCGTGCTCGTCTTCGTATTGACCGTCAGCGCCTACGTCACCCCCTCGTTGCTGGGCGGCTACCGCGTGCTCACCGTGCCGCTGCTGGTGGTGCAGACCGTGCAGGAGTTGTTCAACTGGCCCCTCGGCAGCGCCCTCGCCATCGTCTTCTTCGTGATCACCATCGCCATCGTGGGGGTCTACCTGAAGCTGATGGACCGAGTCATGAAGGGGGTGCAGTAGTGGAGCTGACCCGGCGCGGCACGATAGGCCTGAACGTCGTCGTCGCCCTGCTCTACCTCTTTCTGCTGGCCCCGATCATCATCGTCGTCATCGCCGCGTTCAACGCGGGCGAGTATTTGCAGTTTCCGCCCGACGGCTTTTCGCTGCGGTGGTTTCAGTCACTGGCAGCAAGTGAGCCCTTTATCAACGCCTTCCTGTTCAGCCTGCGGCTGGCGGCGGTCGTCACCATGCTGTCGACCATCATTGGCACGGCCGCCGCGCTCTATCTGACGCGGTACTCGCGCCGCTTCCGCTCGCTGTTGCGGCTCCTGATCATCTCGCCGCTGCCGGTGCCCGCCATCCTGACCGGGATCGCGCTGCTGATCTTCTTCTACGCTACCGACATCAGCACCAACGGTTTCGTCAATCTCGTCATCGGTCACACGGTCGTCACCATCCCCTACGTCTTCCTGACGGTGAGCACGGTGCTGGTCGGGTTCGACCGTAGTCTGGAAGAAGCGGCGCGGAGTCTGGGGGCCAGCCCCTGGACCACCTTCCGCCGCGTCACCCTGCCGATCCTCAAGAGTGGCATCGTCTCGGGCGCGGTATTCGCCTTCATCATCAGCTTCGATCAGTTTCCCATCTCCCTGTTGCTGGCCGGGGTGGGCAGCACGCCGCTGCCCGTGCAACTCTTCGACTACCTCCGCTTCTCGTTCGATCCGACCGCGGCGGCGGTCTCGACGGTGACGATCGTCATGACGGTCATCGTCGTGTTGGTCACGGAACGGCTCGTCGGGCTGGAATCGCTCTACACGCGAGGGAAGAATTCATGACGACGACAATCGTGGCGCAGGCACGAAACAACGCGACGAGCCAGCGCCCCGAGCGGGTCATCGGCGTCCTTACCATCGGCCAAGCGCCGCGGGCCGACCGGTTGGGCGACGACGTGCGCTCGGTGCTCGGTCCGCGCACGCGGGTGGTCGAGCGCGGCGCGCTCGACGGGATGAGCGACGAGGAGATCGACCGCTTGACCCCGGCCGACGGCGACTACCGCCTCATCACGTTGCTGCGCAGCGGACGCGCGGTCGAGATCGGCAAGCCGGCCATCCTAGAGCGGTTGCAGCGACAGATCGCCCATCTGGAGCAGGAAGACGCCGTCGACGCCACCATGCTCCTGTGCACGGGCGCCTTCCCGCCGTTCGCGCACCGCAAGCCGCTCCTGTTGCCGCAGGAGGCGCTCTACGGTGTCGTCGCCGGTCTCGCCGCGGGCGGGCGTATAGGAGCGCTTATTCCGCTGGAGCAGCAGCGAGAGCAGGCCCTTCGCAAATGGGCGGACCGCGGCATCAACGACGTCGCGCTCTATCCCGCCAGTCCCTACGGCGACGACCCGATCGCTGGTATCGAGCGGGCGAGCGACATGGCGCGGCGCGACGGCGCGACCGCGTTGTTCATGGACTGCTTCGGGTATGACCTGGCGATGAAAGCCGCGGCGCGGCGTCACTTCGGAGGCCCCGTGGTGCTAGCCCGAACCTTGGCCGCGCGCCTCGTGGCGGAGATGTCGGAGTAATCGACATGGTGCGGCAAGAGATCGAGCGCGGTCGTTGGGACCGACCCTCATCCCCGGCGCCACCCAGAGAGCATCCGGTCCCTGTGCGCAGGGAGAAGGGAGCACGGCGGCCAGCGGGGTGTTTACAAGCAACGGTTCGTTCCCTGACGGAGCCAACGCTCGCGAAAACGAGCCCCTCTCCCATTGCGATGGGAGAGGGGTTGGGGTGAGGATCATTCGTGGCGGCACGGTACGCGGTCAGCGTCGACGTCGGCGGCACGTTTACCGATTTCGTGCTCTTCAATATGGATACCGGGGCGACGGCGGGCTTCCACAAAGTCCTTACCGATGCGCAGCGGCCAGCGCGGGCGGTGATCGCCGGCTGGCGCGAACTCCTCGCCATGGCGGGCGCCGAGCCGGATGAGATCCGTTACGCGGTGCATAGCACGACGATCGTCACCAACGCGATCGTCGCCCGCACCGGGGCCAAGGCGGGACTGCTGACGACCAGGGGGTTTCGTGACGTCCTCGAGATCGGTATTGAGCAGCTCTATGACATCTACGATCTGTTCGCACCGTACCCCTCCCCGATCGTGCCTCGCCAATTGCGGCGGGAAGTCGCCGAGCGCGTCAGCCGCGACGGCGAGATTCTGGAGGCGCTCGACGAAGATGGCGTGCGCGCCGAGGTCGCGGATCTGGTCGCCCAGGGCGTGCGCGCCATCGCCGTCTCGCTGATTCACGCCTACCGCAACCCGGTCCATGAGCGCCGCATCGCCGAGCTGATCGCCGAGACGGCGCCGGATGTCGCCGTATCGCTCTCGTCCCAGGTGGCGCCGGTCATGGGCGAATACGAGCGGACCTCGACGGCAGCCGCCGACGCCTACGTGAAACCGTTGCTCCGCACCTACTTCAGCGATTTGATCGGCGAACTGCGGCAGATCGGATATGACCGCCCCCTGTACGTGATGCTCTCGTCCGGGGGGATCGCCACGGCCGACGCCGCGATGGAGTTTCCGATTCGGCTGCTGGAATCGGGACCCGCCGCGGGCGCGTTTGCGGCGGGATACTTCGGCAAGCTCGCGGGGCACGATCGCGTGCTGTCGTTCGATATGGGCGGGACGACGGCCAAGGCCTGCCTGATCGAGCACGGCCGGCCCGGAGTCGCCGGCATGCTGGAGGCAGACCGCGTGCACCGATTCAAACCGGGCAGCGGTCTGCCCATCATGGCTCCCACCGTCGATCTGATCGAGATCGGCGCCGGCGGCGGCAGCATCGCGCACATCAACGAGCTCGGTCTGCTCAGCGTCGGGCCGCAGAGCGCGGAAGCCGATCCCGGGCCGGCATGCTACGGCCTGGGCGGCGAGCTGCCAACCGTCACCGACGGCAACACCGTCCTTGGCTACCTGGATCCTGGCTACTTCCTGGGCGGTCGCATGACACTCCAGCCCGAACTGGCCAGAAACGCCATCGACGCGCACATCGCGCCGCGGCTCGCTCTCGATACCACCGGGGCGGCGTGGGGCATCCATGCCACCGTCAACGAGAACATGGCGCGGGCGGCCCGCACCCATCTCATCGAGCGGAACCAGGATCCCCGCCAGGTGGCAATGGTCGCCTTTGGCGGAGCCGGACCTGCACATGCCTTCGAAGTGGCGCGCATCCTGGGCATCAACACCATCATCGCGCCGCTCGGGGCCGGCGTGGCGTCGGCCATCGGCGCCCTGACCGCGCCGATGGCGCTGCCGTTGGTGCGCTCGTACCTGACGCGCCTGGACGAAACGGACTGGCGCCACGTGGCCCGTCTCTACGACGACATGCGGGCGGAAGCGGAGGCCTCGTTCGCCGGTGTGCCCGATGCGGAAACGTTGCGCCACAGCAGCGCTCTCGACATGCGCTTCGCCGGTCAGTACCACGAGATTCGGGTGGAATTGCCGGGGATCATCCCGGACGAGAGCCATGTCGACGCCATCGTCGAGGCGTTCCGGGATCGCTATACCGAGGTCTATGGACGCATGCCGCAGGGGCTGCCGATCGAGGTGTTGAACTGGCATCTCGAAACTGCGTCGGACCAGATCGTCTTCGCGCTGGCTCCGGAGCCCGTGCACCGTAGCGATGCGAAGCAGGCGCGCAAGGACGACCGGGAGATCTTCTTCGCGGCCCCTCAGCCCGGATACCGGACGTGTCCGGTCTACGACCGGTACGCGCTGGCGCCGGGGGCCGAGTTCGCGGGTCCCTGCGCGATCGAGGAGCGCGAGGCGACGGCCATCGTGCCACCCGGCTGCACCGTTCGCGTCGACGCCTTTCGCAATCTCGTGATCACGCTCGAAACGGAGGGATCTGCATCATGACCACGGCCACGTCGCCGGCCGCGCGCGATACGTTCGATCCCATCACCCTGGGCGTGATCTGGAGCCGCTTGATCGGCATTACCGACGACATGTGGACCACCGTGCTGCGCACCGCCGTCTCAACCATCATCGGCGCCGCGCAGGATTTTGGGTGCGAGATTCTCGACGCCGAGGGCAACTCGGTCGCCCACTCGAATCGGAGCATGCCGGTGTTCAACATTGTCATGCCGACGGTCACCCGCGCCGTCCTGGAGCGGCACCCCATCGAAACGATGCGTCCCGGCGACGTCTACGTCACCAACGATCCCTGGCTCTGCGCCGGCCACCTCGACGACATCGCGACGATCACGCCGGCGTTCATGGACGATCGGGTGGTCGGCTTTGCCGTCACCATCGCCCACACCACGAGCATCGGCGGCTCGCTGACGAGCCGGACCGTGCGCGACGTCTACGAGGAAGGGTTGCGCATCCCGATCCTCAAGCTGTACGACGCCGGTAAGCACAACGAGGCGGTGCACGCCTTCATTCAGGAGAACGTGCGCACGCCGGATATGGTGCTGACCGACATCGAGGCGACGGTCACGGCGAACGAACTGGGCGCGCGCCGCATTGTCGCGCTCCTGCACGAGTACGGCTTGCCGGATCTCGCCTCGGTGGCGCGCGTTATTCAGGATCACTCGGAACGCGCCATGCGGGAGGCGATCCGCGCCGTTCCCGACGGCGCCTATGAGAGCGAGGTCGTGGCGGATGGTCTGGACCATCCCATCCGGCTGCGTTGCCGGATCACGATCGCGGGCGACGAGATGACGATCGACTATGCCGGTTCGGACCGCGAAGTCCCGCGGGGCGGGATCAACTGCACGCTGACATACACCAGGGCCCACACCGTCTATCCGCTCAAGTGTCTCCTCTCGCCCACCGTGCCCGCCAATCAAGGCACGTTCCGGCCGTTCACGATCGAGGCGCCGGAAGGCTCGGTGCTCAATTGCAATCAGCCGGCATCCGTCGGATCCCGCACCCGCACCGGGTGGCACCTGCACCCGCTGCTCTTCTCCGCGCTCGAGCCGGTCATGCCGGACCGTGTGCAGGCGGGGAACGGTCTGATGCACTCGGTCCACGTCTACGGTCAGGAGGAGGACGGCCGGTTTTTCAACGTCCACTTCTTCGCGGCCGGCGGGCGGGGCGCGAGCAAGGGGCGAGACGGCATTGGGCGGAACTGCTTCCCGAGCAGCGCCCGCAACGTCTCGGTCGAGGTGTTCGAATCGCGGGCGCCGGTCCTCGTCCAAGACCGGAATTTGCGGCCCGGGTCGGCGGGTGACGGCACGTGGCGTGGCGCGTTCGGGCACAGCGTGGTGTTTGGCCCCCTGCCGGGCTACACGCGGCCGCTATCGTTCTTCCTCAATCCCGACCGGCTGTTGTTCCCTTCCCGGGGACTGGCGGGTGGCCACGACGGCCCGTTGACGGAGATTCGTCTCAACGGCGCAGTGCTGGGGGCAGACGAGATCGGGTCCGGCCAGATCACCTTGACGACGCCCCGGGACAGGTTCGAAGTCACCGTGCCCGGGGGCGCAGGCTACGGTGACCCTGCCGAACGCGAGCGGAAGCTCATCGATGCCGACCGGCAAGCGGGGTTGGCTCCTGACGGGGTGTCGGGGTGACGGGGTGTCGAGGTGACAGGAACGCCACGATCCCCGGAGACCCTGTCACCCGCGTGGGGATTGCCAACGGCCCCACCGCCCCGTAGAGTACACGTGGGGGGAAGCACCGGGGGTTGGGGCCAGATGGCGCGGGATCGGTTCGCGTTGGCCGTCCATGCGCTCGTGCTGTTGGCGAGGTCGCCAGCGCCTGCCACGAGCGCGTTTCTGGCTGGCAGCGTGAATACGCACGCCACCTGCCTGCGCAAAGTGCTGGCCGCCCTCGCCCGGGCTGGTCTGGTCGAGGCATTCGAGGGTCGCGACGGCGGATACCGTCTGACGAGATCCGCCGCGGAGATTAGCCTCGACGAGATCTACCTGGCCGTCTCCCGCGAGCCCCTGCTGCCGCCGAACCCCGCCGCGGCAAACCCACGCTGCCCGATCAGCGTGGCCATGGGCCCGGCCCTCGCCCAGATCGCGACGGAGGCCGAGGCTCGGTTTCAGGAGGCGCTGGCCCGACGGACCTTAGCGGACGTGGCAAACGACCTAAAAGCCCCCATCCGCTGAATGCCGTTCGGTTTCGCCCCCGCTCCTGGAACGTTGCGTTCTGCCTGGGGTTCCAGCGGGGACCCGCGGGCGTACGGAGGGAGGGACCGCGTGTACATGCCCGGACTCGACGTCAGGATCACGGCGCACTATGGATTGGCGATTTTGCGCATCGTGCTCGGCATCGCCTTCGCCGTGCATGGCTGGAGCAAGCTCAGCGGCGGGGTCGGCAACTTCGCGGCCAATGCCTTGACGAACCTGGGCGTCCCCCTGCCGGAGCTGATGGCCTGGGTCGTGACCATCGTCGAGCTGGTCGGCGGGCTCTTGCTCATCGCCGGCGCGCTGACCCAGATCGTCGGCATCCTGCTCTTCATCAACATGATCGGCGCCATCGTCTACGCGTACCTGGGGACTGGCACGCCGTTCATCGAGAACGGCGCCATTTCCTGGGAGAAGGAAGCCGTCTTCGCCGCCGCGGCGCTTTGCCTGGTCTTGTCCGGGCCCGGTGCCTGGTCGGTCGACGACCTGATGACCGAATCGCGCACCCGAGTCTGACGCCGAACGACCCTCACCCCAACCCCTCTCTCTGTGCGCAGGGAGAGGGGCTTTCCCCGAGTTGACGTGCGCCGGGAAAGGCGGCAGTTGCCGCGCCGATGGCCCCCGCGTGACACTCTCCCCAACAAACCGTGTTTGCCGTTCGCCCCGGAGGTTCCTCGTGCCTGTTCCCGCCCGTCTCTCCCGTCGCGGCGCCATCGTCGCTGGCGCCGCGACCGCGCTGGCGGCTGCCTCTGCGAGGCTGTCTGACCCTGTTCGCGGCGCGAACGCCCAGGATACCGACCTGGAATCCTTCACCGTGGCGCTCGATTGGTACCCGAACGCCAACCATGCCGGCCTCTTCCTGGCCCAGGAGCGCGGCTACTACGCCGACGAAGGCCTCGCCCCGAAGTTCTATACCCCGTCCGATCCGACGACCGTGCTGCAGACCGTCGGCGCCGGCCGCGACGCCTTCGGCATTTCGTACCAGACCGATATCCTGCTGGCGCGGGCGGCGGAGGTGCCGGTCGTCTCCGTGCTGGCGCTGGTACAGACCCCATTGCAGGGCATCATGGTCCTCGCCGACAGCGGCATCACCCGGCCAGGAGACCTTGTCGGCAAAACCGTCGGCTACCCCGGCATCCCCAGCCAGGAGGCGTTCCTGGCCACGATGCTGGAGAGCGGCGGGGCGTCCATGGCCGACGTCGAGCTGGTCAACATCGACTTCAACCTGGTGCCGGCGCTCGCCTCGGGGCAGGTCGACGCCTCGCTCGGCGCATTCTGGACGCACGAGCCGATCCTGGCCGCGCAGGAGGGGTTCGCCACCGAGATGCTGCGCGTCGACGACTGGGGCGTTCCCCCGTACTACGAGCTGGTCATCGCCGCCAGCGAAGCCACCGCCGCCGCCCGCCCCGATCTGGTCGAGCGCTTCCTGCGCGCCACCCGGCGCGGCTACGAAGACGCCATCGCCGACCCCGCGGCGGCCATCGCGGCGCTGCAATCGGCCAGCCCCGATCTGGACGTGCCGGTCGAGGAGGAGGGCATCGCCCTGCTCATCCCGGTCTGGACGGCGGGCGATGTCCCCTTCGGCACGCAGACCGCAGAACGCTGGGACGCCTACGCGGCCTGGATGACCGAGCGCGGCCTGATCTCACCCGGACTGGACGTGTCCGCCGCCTGGCGCGGCGATCTGAGGCCGGCGTTGGCAACGCCGGTGGGGTAGCAGACTTCTGGATGTTGGTTGCTGGCTATTGACTCGTTGCTCGCGCTGGGGCCGCATGGCAACAAGACGCCATGGACGAGAAAATGCCTGAAGATCAGAGCCAATAGCCAGGAGCCAATATCCCGCAGCCAGGAGCGTTCATTGGGCATGCGCCGCCGCTATCAGCTGGCGTTCGGGATCACCGTCGCGCTCGTGGCGTTGGTCGTGGCGTTGCTGCCGACGGCGCTGACCAGCATGGTCGACGACTTGCGCGGGCAGGATGTCAGCCCGGTCTACGACCTCTTCACCGGCACCAACATCAACGCCGATCAGACCTTCGCCGCCAACGCGGCCTTCGTCAACATCACGGTCATGAACCTCGACGAGACGCAAGGGATCGCCACCTTGATCGTCTCGGGGCACCGCGTCTGCTCGGGCGCCTGTTTCCCCCTCACCGGGACATTCTTCTCGCTCGGCAGCGACACCGCCCAGCGGCGGGGGCTGCCGCCGTCGGCCACGGTTTCGGTGCCGGGCGAGTCGGGAGCATACACGTTCACGATCGAGCTTCCGGTCCTCGGAGCCCCGCAACGCTACCCGTTCGATCGGTACACGCTGTTGCTGGGGCTCGTGATGTCCGTCACGCTGGCGGACGGCACGGAACGCGTCATCACCTCACCGGCCCTGGTGGAGAACCAGGCGTCGTTGACGCTCGAGGACAGGGTGGCACGCTTGAGCATGGCCCAGCCGGTCCCCGTCGACCCGGCAAGCGTGCGCTCGGCCAACGATCCGGTCGATTTCCTCATCGTCGATCGCTTGCAGTGGGAGCGGCCGTATCACCTGCGCATCGTCACCGTGCTGCTGGTCATCCTGATTTCGGCATCCGGCATCTTCGCTCTCGGCCTGCGCTCGCTGCACGAGTTGGTGCTGGGCATCGGCGGCATCATCCTGGGCATTTGGGGTGTGCGCTCGGTCGTGGTGCAGACGCCGTTGCCGGACGTGACGCTCATCGACCTGATCCTGGCGTTCGTCATCCTGGTCCTGTTGCTGGGGCTGTCTATCCGGGCGGCGCGATATTTTCATGTCCAGAGCCGGGTGTCGGGATGATAGGGTGCCGGTTGGCGGGTGCGCTGGGCGCGGCAGGCATCGTGAATCACCTGGAGGAAAGCGGGATGCGAGTCAATCGTAGCCTTGTTAGTGCGTTGGTCCTCGGCTCGACGCTTGCGGTGCCGCCGGCGGCAGCGGGTGAAGCCAGGCAAGCCACGCCGACTGCGATGCCAACCTACGCGATTACCGAGCTCGCGACGCTCGGCGGCGAAGGGTCGCGCGCGCTCGGGATCAACGAACGCGGCCAGGTCGTCGGCGAAGCGGACGATCCCGAGGGGCGGACGCGGGCCGTCGTGTGGGAGGCCGGTCGCCCGCAAGACCTCGGCACCCTCGGCGGCGAGGATAGCGTGGCCACCGAGATCAACGACGCGGGCCAGATCGCCGGATTCTCCACCACCGGACCGGGACAAGAGTTGTACGGGCCGGGAACCCACGCGTTCCTGTGGGACGATGGCGCGATGACCGACCTCGGCACCCTCGGCGGGCAGACGAGTTTCGCCCTGCACCTCAACGGGGCCGGGCAGGTCGTCGGGCAATCGGAAGACGCGATGGGCCGCACCAGGGCGTTTCTGTGGACCGGCGGCACGATGACCGACCTCGGCACCCTCGGTGGAGCGGGAAGCCGGGCCCTCGGAATCAACGACGCGGGCGCAATCGTGGGTGCTGCAGAGGCAGAGGATGGCCGAGAGCGCGCCGTGGTGTGGCAAGGCGATCGCCTCGTGGAGCTCGAAACGCCCGAAGGTGCGACGAGTGGCGCCTCCGCAATCAACGCGCCCGGCCAGGTCGTCGGACACACGGCGACCGCAGACGGGGACGTTCAGGCGGTTTCGTGGGTCGAGGGACGGCTGACGCCACTCGGTTCGCTTGGCGGCGAAAGCCAGGCGTACGCCATCAACGGCATGGGGCACATCGTCGGGTCGTCGACAACGGCAGGCGACGAACTCCTCGACGACCCGACGCACGCGGTCGTGTGGGCCGGCGGCGAGATCATCGGCCTCGCCGGCGCCACCGCTCTGGACTCGGATTGGGAACTGCGGTTCCCCACCGGCATCAACGGCGCGGGGCAGATCATCGTCTTCGGCAGCGACGGCGGGGCGCCGCGGGCGTTCCTGCTCACGCCGGCCGCCGGCGCCTCGACGCCGGCCGCCGTTGTGACCGAGGTCGACGTCGCCGACGTGGTGAGGCGGGCGCAGCGCGCCATCCGGGAGGCCGGCGCCTACCGCTACCGAACGTTTCGTCTCCACGAAGCCGACGGCGAGCCCACGCGGCTCGGGGAGGTCGAGATCGGCGTCGGCATCAAGACCCAGGCCACCGACGGCTCCAACCTGGAGTACTACGACGGGCAGACGCTGTACACCCTGCGCCCGGACGGCGGTTGATTGGTCCGGGTCCCGCCGACAGGCCCCGGCGAGCCGCTCCTGGGCTTCGTCGAGGGACCGGCGGAGGGGTGGGAACTCCGCGGGACGGAATTCGTCGACGGGCGGCCCGCACACGTCGTCGAACGGACCGACGGCGACGGCGTGCTCGAGACGACGCAGACGCTGTGGATCGACGCCGCGACGTTTCTGCCCCGCAAGCACGCGGCGCGGCTCGCCCTGGACGACGTCGCGGTCGGCGGGAACGAGACGGTCTACGCCGACTTCGGCAGCCCCGTCGACGTCCGGCCGCCGGCCGCGGCGCTGCTCCCGACGCCGACGCCCGAGCCGCTGCCCGAGACGAGCGGCGGCAGCGTCGAGATCGTCTCGCGCGACATCTACTTCGAGCCGAACGAGGTCTCCATCCCGGCGAACGAAGATGTCGTCGTCGTCCTCCCCAACGAGGGCGTGACCGGACACAACTTCAGCATCGATGAACTGGGGGTCAGCGTCGACGTCGCCTGGGGAACGACGGAGCGCATCGTCCTCAACACCCCGCCCGGGGTCTACGAGTTCTACTGCGACGTGCCGGGCCACAAGCAGGCGGGCCAGGTCGGGACGCTGACCGTCGGCGACTAGCGCGGAACTAGAAACGCCCGAATGTGAAGCACGATCTGATGCGGCCAGCCATCGTCGGACCGTTGGATCACGGCGAGGCGTCCTCCCGTTCCGTCAGCCGCTCCCGGCGGTTACGGGCGTGGCCGCCCCGGACACGACGGGCGAGCCGGCGACCGGGGTGGCGCGTGCCGGTTCCCCCGCGGCGGACGGGACTACGCAGAAGGCCTGGATGCGGCCTGCCTGCGCATCACTGACGTAGACGGTCTCGCCGTCGGGGGCCACCGCCACGCCGGTCGGCCCGTTGAACTGACCGCCGCCTTGTTCCTGGAGCGAGGCGGGGACGAAGCAGGGAGGATCGGAGCACGGGCAGGGGCAGGCGCCTCCGGGACAGGTCTCTTCCTGCGTGGCCGCGGCGCCGGCCACGGGCAGCCGGGGGACCAGGAGCGCGGCCAGTGCCGCCCCCAGCACGCGCCGGCGCGAGGCAGCGGCGCCCAGTGCCTGGGCGAGCGCCTCAAGGCGTAGGGGCTTCGTCGGCTCACCGCACGCGCGCTGCCCGCGTCTGCCGGTGTCCATGACGGTTGCTCCTATCTCCGACCCAAGCGAAGCCCGCCTCCCGGTTCGCGGCGCCCGCTGCCCGCGTTAGCGTGCCTTGTTCGGCAGCCATTCTCGGTGCGCCGCCGGGGCTCCCGCGCCCGTAGAAAGTACGGGTTTTCTTGAACGGGGACTCCCATCCGAGGAGAGATCGCTGGTCCGGCGGCCACGCACCTTGCCGCTCTCACGACCCGTGCATCGTATGCCGAGGCCACGAGAAACGAACGGCGTGCATGCACATCGCGCCGCCAGCTCGGTTGACGGATTGGTGGGGCGATCCTCCATCCTCATGAACCAGTCCACCGGAGGAGCCGGCGCCATCAGGAATGGCTGGGTGTCGGCCCCCGCGCGGCTTGTCGCCCCGCAAGCAGCATTGACAGCGATCGGATAATCTCGCTTGGTCCGGCCCCCTCGCGAGACTGTGAGCGCAGGCGGCGATGTCCACCGAACGCCTTTAGGGCCTACGCCCTTTGGCTCCGCGCAGCCCGGAGTAGGACACCGAGGTGAGAGTAGGTCGGCATGGCTCGACCACACGTGTCACCCAGGAAAGCGGACTTGAGCGCGCTGATAGAGCTGATGACCATAGAAGACCACGGGTGTGAGGGGTGGTCATCAGTATCCCATCCGGTCGTTCACCGACTCAACCGACTCTATACGGATAGAAAGGCCGAAACCGCGCGCATGCCCCATCGTGTGCAACGTGCCCTGGGAGGGGCATGTGGGGCGCTCCCGCCGGTCGAGCCGTGTGAGCTGGCTTCGGTGCTGCTACCATCAACGCCAATCGGCCCAAGGAGCTTCTCATGAAGCAACCTCACATCACGCCTCTCATCACCCCACCACCCCATCACCCCATCACCCTCCGCGTGGAGCTGTTCGGCGTGCCGCGCCTCCTCGCTGCCGAGCGCTCCGTTCTCGCGGCCGGCGCCAACCTGGGCGAGCTGGCCGCCGACCTGGTGCGGCGATGTCCCATCCTCGCCGGGCGGGTGCTCGACGCGGGCAGCGGCTGGCCCCTGGACGGCTACAGCTTCGTCGTCGCGGAGCAATTTACGCGCGACCGGTCGCATCCCCTCCGCGAGGGAACCTCCGTCCTGCTCGTGGCGAGCGCGGCCGGCGGGTGACGCGATGAGCTCGCGCATCGGGGGCATCCACGGCTGGCTGCTGCGCGTCGATCTGCGGGAGGCATCGGGCGCGGGCTGGAGCGAGACGCTTCCTCCCGACGCGTTCCGTGAGGTTATCGGCGGCATCGGGCTGGCCAGCCGGCTCCTGCTCGATCTCTGCCCACCGGGCTCCGAACCCCTCGGTCCGGACAACCCGCTGATCTTCGCCACCTCGCCGTTCGCCGGGACCGGCATCACCACCTCCAGCAAGATCGCCGTCGCCGCGCGCTCGCCGCAGACCGGCCTCATCGGCGATTCGCTGTCGTCGTCCTACCTCGCCCTGGAGCTGAAGCGCACCGGCCACGACGCCTTGGCGATCACCGGGAGCGCGCCGGACTGGAGCGTGCTGGTGGTCGACGATGGCGCGACATCGCTGAGGCCCGCCGGTCCCCTGATGGGACACTCGCCGCGGGAGACGGCGGACCGCCTGCGCGCGGAATTGGGAACCGGCTATCGAGTAGCGGCCGTCGGACCCGCGGGCGAGAACGGCGTGCGTTTTGCGGCTATCGCCAACGACGGACGGCTCGCGGGTCGCACCGGGACCGGCGCGGTGATGGGCGCCAAGCGGCTGAAGGCGATCGCCGTACGCGGCAGCCGCTTACCACCGGCGGCGGATCCGCGGGCGGTGGCGGCGCTGGCGCGGGATCTGGCCGCGCGCAGCCTGGGACCGGCCACGGCCAAGTACCGCGAGATCGGCACTGTCGCCAATGTCGCGTTCTTCAATAGACTGGGATTGCTCCCCACGCGCAACTTCGGCACTGGCACATTCGCCGAGGCGGAAGCGCTGTCGGGGGAAACCCTGCGCTTGGAGCACCACGTCGGCCAGCACGCCTGCGCCGCCTGCACCGTCGGCTGCGAGCACCACTACCGCACGCGCGATGGAGGCCCCGAAACCTCGGCCCGGCTGGAGTACGAGACGCTTTTCGCCCTCGGCTCCCTCTGCGGCGTGAGCGACCCCAACGTGGTGCTGCGCGCCTCCGCCCTCTGCGACGAGCTGGGGATGGACGCCATCTCGGCCGGCGGCACTATCGCCTGGGCGATGGAATGCCGCGAGCGCGGAGTTGACCTCGGGGTGCCGATGGATGCGGTTCCGCGCTGGGGCGACGGCGAGGCGCTGCTGCGCGCCCTGCGCCAGATCGGGTTCCGGGAAGGGCTGGGCAATCTGCTGGCCGAAGGCTCGCGGGCCGCATCAGCGCGCGTCGGGCAGGGCAGCGAGGTGTGGGCCATGCACGTCAAGGGGCTGGAGTTACCTGGCTACGATCCGCGCAAGCTGAAAACGCTGGCGCTGGGGCTGGCCGTCGCCGCCCGTGGCGCCTGCCACAACCGCTCCTCCGCCTACGACGTCGACCTCTCCGACCGCCTCGACCCCGCGGCCGATGCCCGCGCGCGGGCTGAAGCCGCTGCGGCGGCGGAGGATCAGGCTGCGCTGCTCGACTCATTGACCCTCTGCAAATTCCTCCGCCACGCCATCGGGGATGTCCACGAGGAAGGCGCCGCCCTCCACCGCGCCGTGACCGGCCTGCCCACCACCGCCGACGGTCTCCACGCGGCCGGGGCGCGCATCACCGAGACGAAGAAGCGCTTCAACCTGGCCCAGGGCTGGACCCGCGCCCTCGACACGCTGCCGCCCCGTCTGCTGGCACCGAACGGCGACGGATCGCACATCGGCCCCGAGTGGCTGGAGCGCCAGATCTCCGCGTATTACGCGGCGCGTGGGTGGGATGAAGCGGGGCGGCCGGGCGCCACGACCTGACCGCGCAGGGCGCAGGCATGAGAGCAGCAGTTCCCACGCGACAGGCCCGCTTCCGGAGTTCCACGCGGGTGTCATGCTGACTTGAGTTTGGACAAACGGGCCCGTGCCGACGCGGCGGGGCGAGACGGGGCGGGGGGCTGATGGGGCCGAAACGGGGGTCAGGCGGTCCGCGGCGGTCCCCGCCGCAGCACCGGACAGCGCGGGGCCGGTCCTGGGCACTGCCCGACCGGGCGTCCGGGTGCTTTTCCGCGCGGTCGGGGGGGCCGCGCCCACGTGCCCAACGTGGGCAAAAGTCCGGCGAAGGCGCGCCGCACCCGCCCCGGACTCAAGCCGTCGGGGGCCGGCCGCTCCCAGGGCAAGCGCCGCTCGGCGACCAAGTCGCGGCCCAGCCACACCTGCCACACCGCCACGGCCAGCAGCCAACTCCAGCGGTCGGCGCTCTGCGGCGAGCGGGGGTGGATGGCCGTCCAGCCCAGACTCTGTTTGAGGAACCGGAACAGATGCTCGACGGCGAAGCGCCGCTGGTACCAGCGCCACACCACGCGCAGATCGTGCGGCAACGGCCCCCCCGTCCAGACCAGCCACAGCGGCTTGGGAGGCGTGCTGCGCCGGGGCAGGTGCGCCACGCTGACGCGGACGACGGTCAGCGCGACCAGCGGCGCGCGCGGGATGTGCAGCCCGTGCCAGACGTCGAGGCGCACCAGCCCGTAGTCCGGATCGTGATGGACCTGCGTCCGGTCGCTCAGCCCGTGGGTGGCCGGGGCGGCGCAGCGAAAGACAGGCCCGTGCTTGCGCGGCGCGCCCTTGCCCGCGTACGGCCCCGGCGCGCGATAAAAGCGGCGGTTGGCCGCCAGCCGGGCCAGGATGTCGACCGGCACCCCGGCCTCGCCCAGGGCCACCACGTCGTAGTGGCTGTCCAGCAGCAGCAACGGCCGCGGGGCGTCCGGGGGCCGCACGGCCAGCGCGGCGCGCAGTTGGCGCACGGCCAAGGTCGTGGCCGTGCCCGCCGCCAGGTCGCGGCGCTCCACCTCCAACGGCAGTCCCCAACTGCCGCTGGCTTCGGGCAACGTCACCAGCCACTGATACTCCCAGGCACCGATGATGCCGCTCTGCGGCGTGCCGGCCGTCACGAAGCGGCCCCAGGTCCGCTCCGGGCTGGTCTTGGCTTCGGGGCGCGGCCAGATCGAGCCGTCCAGCACCCACAACTCGCGCCGCCCCCAGGCCGGGACGGGGGTGTGCCGGGCCAGCAGCCGGCGCAGCGCGGCCCCATCGAGCGAGCCGTCGCTCAGGGCATCGCACGCACTGGCCCAGCGGCGGCGAAACACCGGGGCCAGACTGTGCCGGACCAGACTCTCGGCCCGCTCGCCGCTCAGCACCGCGTCGACCAACTCGAACAGCGCATCGCGGCGCAGACTCAAGACGCTCTGATACAGTTCGGCGCGAAAGCGCGCCAGCGGGGAGGTGGGAGTGGTGTCCATACCTCCGATTATCCGCACCTCGGCGCGCTTTCGCTCGCGGCTCCATCATTTGTCCAAACTCAAGATGCTGAGTCAGCATGACACGACCCCTGCTCGGCGGCCGTGGTTCAGCATCCGAGGTCTTCGCCGAGGAAGTGCCGGCGCGCGGCTTCATCATACGGCAGGCCCTCAGGGCCTGCCGTGTGGATGATGGCGTATCCGCCCGCGAGCGGGTCGACTTCCCGCGCACGCTCCTCCCTTTCGCGCGCCGCGTCCGCCTCCGGTCCAACGCCGATGAACAGCGGTCCTTGCCACGATGCGTAGGCACGCAGGGGTTCGTACCAGCTCGGGCGGCCATGGGCGTAATCCGCGATCGCCGCGTCCCAATCCGGCGAGGCCAGCAAACGACGGCTCAGTTCCGCGACATCCTTGAAAACCAGCGAGAGACCCTGCCCCTGAGTTGGGTCGTTGGCGCTCGCGGCATCGCCGATCAGGACAATCCCCTCACCGGCAACGCGGCTGGCGAAGACATCCGCTCCGGGGAAAAAGCCCGCCGGGCCGACGGCGTGGAGGTGGCTCAGGGTTCCTGCTGGCAGGGAGGCGACGCAGGTCTCGATGATCGCGTTCGCCGCGTTTCTTCCCCGCATGGATTCGGCGTCCTCGGGATGGCAGAAGAGGTAGGCGCGAGCCCGGCCACTGGCCTGACGAAAGATGAACGAGACCCGGCCGGGACAAAAGCCGATGTGGGAAGCCGTCGAGTCGAGATCGATCCCCTCTACCAGGACGCCGCCGATGGCGTGGCGAACCGGATCGCGGATCGTTTCCGCGCCGATCCAGCGCCGCACACCCGATTCGCGGCCATCGGCGCCGACGATCAGCCGGGCACGCAACTCGACCGTCCCTGCTTCTGCTTCGATGGGAATCCGGAGAACTCCTCCCGGATCCCGGTGCGGACCATGCGCCTTGGCCGGGCGCATCACCGTCGCGCCCGCCGCCTCCGCGCGCCGGAGCAAGGTCTCCTGGAGAACCGGGTGGTTGACGCCCCAGAGCCCGTCTCCGGAGGGAGAATCGGTGCGCCAATCGTACGGCGGTTGCGGTTCGCGGTCGTGGTACGTCTGCCAGATGGGGAGGGGATGGGCACCCGATTCCGGCAGCGCATCAGCGATGCCGAGCTGCCCGGCCAGAGTCGCGCCCCAGGGCATCAACGCCTCGCCGCGTATGCGGTCCCGGAATCTCGCCTCTCGCTCGACGATGACGACACTCACCCCGGCGCGCGCCAGCACGACGCCGAGCGTCGACCCCGCGATGCCACCACCGACGATGGCAACATCGACGGGTGACAGGGTGTCGGGGTGACAGGGTGACAGGGTCACGTCGTGTCTTTCCCGTAACTCCGACACCCTGTCACCCTGTCACCCTCCACTTACTTCAACCTGGGGTCGAGGATGTCGCGCAGGCCGTCGCCGAGCAGGTTCAGACCCAGGACGACGGAGACGATCGCGATACCGGGGATAGTGGTGATCCAATGGCTCTGCATCATGTAGTTGCGGCCTTCGGCCATCATCACGCCTAGGCTTGGCAGAGGCGGCTGCGCGCCCATGCCGATGAAGGAGAGCCCGGCCTCGACGATGATGCCCAGAGCCACGTAGTACGACGCCATGACCAGCGCCGGGGCCAGAACGTTCGGCAGGACGTGCCGGGCGAGGATACGCGGCTCGCTCTGGCCGCTGGCTCGCGCCGCCTGGACGAATTCAGACTCGCGCAAACCGAGCACCTCGCCGCGCACCACCCGCGCGAACCCGGCCCAGTTGATCAGTCCCACCGCCAGGATTGTCGCGGTCAGCCCCGGCCCCAGCACCCCGGCGAAGAGGACCGCCAGCAGGATCAGCGGGAACCCCCAGGTGAACTCCACGATCCCGCTGATGACGGTATCCGCCCAGCCGCGGCGGTAGCCGGCGACCGCTCCGGCCAGCGTGCCGACCGCCATGGAGATGGCGGTGATGCCGAAGCCGACGATGAGGGAGATGCGGATGCCGGTGACGAGCCGGGAGAGAATATCGCGCCCGACCTGATCGGTCCCCAGCAGATGGCCTGCGCTCAAGGGCGGCAGATTGGCGGAGAGGAGATTCTGCTTGGCGTAGTCGTACGGCGCAACCATGGGACCGAAGACGCCGAGCAGGATGTACACCGCGGCGACGAGCGAACCAAACAGGGCCAGCTTGTTGCGCGACAACCGGCGCCACGCCGTGGCAAGTGGACCCTCCGCCCGCATCGGGCGCGCCGACACCTCCCCGCGCAGCGCGGGCACATCCGGAGAAGCTACCGCCACGACCTGGATCCCATGCTGGCAACCATGTTTCGTGTCATTCCGACGCAGGAGGAATCTCGGCACACAAGGCGGAACCGGTCGCTGGGCACGAGAATCCTCGCTATCGCTCGGAATGACACGGGCCGGGTTGGCACCATCGTGGCGCGAGTGCCGCCCACAAAGTCACGCATGCCGGATTCTCGGATCGGCGACGCCGTAGGCCACGTCCGCCAGCAGATTGGCGACCACCACGACCGTCACCAGCAGCAGGGAGAAGAACTGCGCCACCGGATAGTCGCGGCGCAGGATGGCATCGACGAGCAGGTAGCCGAGGCCCGGCCACTGAAAGATCGTCTCCACGATCAGCGCGTACCCCACTAGCCAACCAAGCCGCAGCCCGGCCAGCGAGATGAGGGGATTGAGCGCGTTGCGGAAAACCCGGCCGTAGACGACGATCGTCTCGGAAAGTCCCTTGGCGCGGTGGGTGCGCACGTAGTCCTCGCCGAGCTGCTCCAGCATCGAGGAGCGCGTCATGCGGATGGTGACCGCCGCCCCCTCCGCGGCGAGCACGACGGCGGGCAGGATGAGCTGATCCGGTTCGCAGCAGCCGCCGGACGGCAGCCAATGCAGTTTCGAGGCGAAGAAGTAGATCAGCAGCAGCGCCAGCCAGAAGTTCGGCATTCCCATGCCGGCGATGCTCAAACCGGTGATCGCCTGGTCGACGGCGGTATTGCGCCGCGCCGCGGCCAGGGCGCCCAGCGGCAACCCGATACCGTAGATCAGCGCCGTCGCCGCCAGCCCCAGCACCAGGCTGTTGCGGCCGTAGTAGCCGAGCAGTTCCTGGATCGACTTGCCGGTGACGAGGGAGGAGCCGAGATCGCCCTGGGTGAGATTTTTCAGATAGACGACGTACTGCAACCAGATCGGCTGGTCCAGACCCAGCCGCTGGCGGTACGCCTCGCGGACCTCTTCCAGTGCGGTCGGACTGAGCACGCCGCCGGTGGGATCGCCGGGGGCGATGCGCAGCCCATAGAAAACCGCGATCGAGGCGACGGCGAGCACGATGATTGTGCGCAGACCACGACGGACGAAATAGCTACCCACGCGAGGAGTTTACCCGCCGTTGCGGTTCCTGTTCTTGTCCTTGCCGCCATTTTGGCCGCGACGGCGCTTCTTGCGCCTAGCCTTGCCGGCACCGTCGCTTGGACTGGATCCGTCGCAAAGAATGACGAACTCGAAGCTCTCAGTGAAGGTGGAAAAACCCGCCCGAATTAGGAATCCGGTTTCACCTTCAGTTGCGCAAATCTCCGAATTACTCCACGCATAGCGATTGGTTGCATCTGCGGCTTCGAAACCGGATGCAAAACGGAACGAATCGCCGGGATCCAAGGTGAATTGTGGCAGTGTCAACTCAGTAGTAGCCGACGCCCTCGGGAATGACTCTATCCAGGTTAGGGCAATATCGACATCGTCTCGGTTAGTAGCCCTGACCGTCTCATAGTTAACTTCACGCGTCGGCGGGAAGAATTCCAGCGAGAGCTTTGGGCCGCGCCGCGCGTCGCGCGCCAGCCGCAGGTCCTCCCGCCGATCCTGTTGCTCGTTTTGGTTGGTAGACCGCCGCAATTGCCGGTCATTTCTCCTGCTCGACCTGCGCGATTTGCGTTCGGCGATTAGTTGCTCCCGCTCCGCCTCGGGATCGGTCGTCGTGGTTGTTGTGGAGGTGGTCTCGGAGGCGGCGATAGCGGCGACTTCCTGCTCCACATTCTCGCTGAAGGGGGAGATGAGGGTAGTGCCGATGGAGACGGTGCCGCCTTCGCCGGTGACGCAGACGCCGTAGTTGGTGTTGATGGCGGAGGTCACGCAGGTCAGACCGTCGCAGCAGCCCATGAGCATGGTGCAGACTTCGCCCGACGCGCCGCAGGTGGATGGGGTCAGTTGCGAGGCACGAGCCCGCTGGCTGCCGGCGAGCGCCAGCCCTCCCAATGCGGCCAGCATCCCGCGCCGCGAGACGCCTTTGGCGACATTGCGCGCGAACCGGTCAAACCTGGCGCCATCCATAGTCGTTCCCGTTCCAGGACACACGGCATCCAGCGACATTGAAAGCCATCGCTAGTGTACGCCTATTGCGCCGCAGGTCAATGAACGAAAGTGCCATCCTTGCGGGCCATCAGCGCTCCGGCCGAGTCCTTCGACAAGCGACCCGCTTGCGGCGTCGCCCGGGCTGGTGGCGTCCCCAACTTCGAGAGCCGCACGTTGCAAGACACCTTGCGCCGCGCCATCGCCACCCGTCTCGGCTACTGCCCCTGGGACGTGGACCACGCCGGCTGGGTCGTGGCGCTGCACTCCCCTGAGGAACACGAGTTCTACGGCCGGATCCTCGAACAAGCATTGGCGTGGACGCTCGTGTGGTTGATGGAGCCGGATTTGGGTTTCGGGCTGTACTTGGCTTAACTCCCCACGAGGCAGCAGGCGCTCCGGCCGGTCCCCGAAATTAATTCCGT
This sequence comes from uncultured Chloroflexia bacterium, assembly GCA_963762985.1. Lineage (GTDB taxonomy): Bacteria > Chloroflexota > Chloroflexia > Thermomicrobiales > UBA6265 > JACCXM01. Next base: position 53,481 of record CAVXMK010000005.1, on the reverse strand, counting down.
ATTTACCACGCATGCGTCGACGCGTATTGGGCTTCAGCCTGCGGAAACGGTAGCGCGCCGCTAGCGCAGCACCGGACTCAACCGTTTCGGGCTGCACGGTCATGCTCGTCGCATTGGCTCACAAAACCTATGGCAATGGCCTTGGCTTCGTGTGGCGGATCGGACAGCGAATGTTCCTGTTAGAATTCGCTTATGCCAATCTAACCAGGGACTACCGTGGACCGGTTCGGTCCCGATTTCGTTCGATCCATTCCGGAGGCGTCCCGTGGCCGATAGCTCCGTCGACCTCGAGATCCGGATCGGCGCCTGGGATGAGGCTCTGCAGGCCTACCCCGTCGAGGCGACGCTCGGCGACGGGGGATCCTTCGGCGGTGGTCGGTGCGTGCCGGACCGCGCAGCGCTGCGCGGGGCGCGGCTGGACCCGGTCGAGTATGGCCGGGTCCTGACCGACGCGTTGCTGGCCGGTCCGATTCGGCAGGCCTACGACCTCGCCGCCGCCCAGGCCGACGCCCGGACAGACGGTCGCCTTCGGGTCCGGCTCCGCATCGACGCCGCGGCGGCCGAGTTGCATTCGGTCCTGTGGGAGCGGCTGCGCCACCGGCACCGCGGTCAAGACGTCCCGCTGGCAACCTCCGCACGCACGCCGTTCTCCAGGTACGTGGGTCTCGAGGCGGCCGAGGTCGCCCCGCTGGCCGCGCGCCCGGTCCTCCTCCTCATCGCGGTGGCCAACCCGACCGGCCTGCCGACGACCCTGGCACCCGTCGACGTGGCCCGCGAGGTGGAGCTGCTGGTCACGGCCCTCGGCGACCTGCGGCAGAACCGCCAACTTGCCGTCACGATCCTTCCGGGACGCAGCGGGCTTCCTCCAGATTTGCACGAGCGTGCCCTGGCCTCGGGCTACGAGGTGGCGGAGGGGCCAACGAGCCTGGACTCCGTGAGACGGCTCCTGCTCTCGCGCCACGCGCTGCACCTCGTCGGCCACGGTAGCTTCCGGCGCGGCAGCGACACGGAGCCCGGTGTGGCACTCGTCCACCTGGAGGCCGAGGACGGGTCCTGGGAGGCGGTGCCGGACGACCGCTTCGTGCCCGCCTTGGCGGCGGCCGGGGTGCTGCCGCACCTGATCTTCCTCGTCGCGTGCGAGAGCGCCGTGCGGGAAGACGAGTCGCTGGAGCCGTTCGTGGGACTCGGCCCGAAGCTGGTGGAAGCCGGGGTGCCGGCCGTGGTGGCCATGCAGGACCGGGTGCTGGTCCGGTCCGCGCGGCAGCTGGCCGGGGACTTCTGGCGCGGCCTGCTGGCGCACGGCGAGGTCGACCGGGCGCTCAACGCGGCGCGGCTGCTGTTGGTCGACGACGCAGGCACGGACTGGTCGACGCCGGTCCTGTTCATGCGCCTCACGGCTGGCCGGTTGTTCGCTCCCACGCAACCCTCGCCCGGTGCTTCCCCTGCCGAGCGCCCTCCGGGGCGTACCGGCGAGCGAGACGAGCCAGGAACGCGATCGGTCCGCACCATTTGGGCCTCCCTACCCGGGGCCGCGAAAGCGGTCATTGGGTTGCTGACGGTGCTCATCCCGCTTCTGACCGCGTGGGTGCAGGCCGGGCTCCCCCCCTTTGCTCCGAATCCCACGCCGACCGCGGGACCGTCCGAGTTGGCGGCGACGTTCTCCGACGTGGAACTGGGGGCCCCAAACGTGCTCCTCGGAGACGTCTATCGGGATCGGGGCCTCGATCCGGAGGCGGACGGGATCGGCCCGGCCGAACTGGAGCAGCCCGGCCAGCTCGTGTCGTATCGGATCGAGTTTCAAGGGCTCCCCGGTCGGCGCTGCGAAGTGCGGTGGACCTTGTACGACGCCGAAACGAGGGAGCGGGTGCCGGACGGCGCGTGGAAGACGAACCACGCGCTGGGCTGGCCGGACGGGTACTGGACCGTGGAGGCTCCGGAGCGCGACGTCGGGCAGGGCGAGGTCTTCGTGCCGCACGTCGCCCCGGGCGAGTTCTTCGTCGAACTCGAGGCCTACGACGACCGGGGCATCCGGCTCGACGCAGCCCGACCGACGGACACCAGCGGCCAGCCGGCAACCTTCACCGTGAGCGCGTAGCCGGATGAGCCCGAGGAGGTAAGACGATGCCGCGGTGGATGAGTGCCCTTATAGTCGCGGCGAGCTTAGGTCTCACGACAGCCAGTACGGCGGCGGTCCCGGCCTTCGCTCGACCCGCGCGGACCGAGCTCGTGGCGGTGCCGTCCTTTCAGGATGCGCAGGGTCTGCCAGCAGGACTCTCCGCGACCGTGCTTGCCAACTACGAGGTCGCTGTCACCTATCCGGGGACGCCTAACGCGGAGATGCAATTGGAGCGGATACCGCTTCATCCCGGCGACGATGTTGACGGCCGGGATCCGGACGATTCAGGAGCGGGACGCCAAGATTTGTGGGCAGATATTCAGGTTGACGGCATCCACCTGCTGCACATTGAGACCGGTGAGGTCGTCGTGGCGACCGCAGACGGGGAGGCCACGTACCGGCAGGGCGAATCGGCCTTCGTGCCAGGGGACTTCGTGCCAGGGGTCGATCCAGGGAGACGTCCCGCCCAGGGCTACCATCTCCGCAACGACACCGGCGAATGCGCAGCCGTGCTGCGGCTGAGCGTGCGGTTGATCCCCATCCCGCCAGAAGGAATGCAGGCGATCCCAGGGGCTCCCCGTGGTCCTGCGCGCGGCTGCGGCGAGTACGAGCGCCTCTTCGTCAACCGCTTCACCTACCCGTGGCCGGACAACCACCCGGCCGAGCTCCCGGTGCGGCTATTCATCGAGCGTTACCGCTGGGATGCGTCCGCCTCGCTATCCAGCGCCTTCCTCCCGGGAGCACGCGTACTCCTGGTGGAATCGGGGAAACTGACGTTGTTCACCGACAAAGACGCCGATTCTCCGGGAGTCCTAGTAGTGGAAGTCCCAGCAGGGGGATTGATCAGTATTGAACCCGGCGTCTCGCTTGGGGTGAGTGCGGATGCGGGCACGGCGGCCCTCATGGCTGGGATCGAGCCCGTCGCGCCGTAGTGGCGCTTCCGACCGCCTTGTCGGGGACGGAAAGCTGCTCCCAGAGTTGCCGCGCTGCCAGGGGTGGCGAGGTCGGGGATCCGGGGCTCTGGGCAGAGTTTCCCGCGGGAGGAACCGTCGTTGGATACGCCGACGGCTATGGAGTCTCCCTTCCGGCGGGGGGATGGCTCACCATCGACGCCGGCGTCCCCTTCACCGGGGAGGGGACGAGCGACAATGCGTGGAACCAGCAGACGGTCGTCCTCGTTGCCGGGGTCTTTCCCCTCGACCCCTAGCCGCGTCCGCGACCGGCGTGGTGAGGTTCGGGGTTGCTCGATGAGTGCCCCGTTTGCGCCAGCGGACGGTTTTGGGGACCACGGATCATTGCGCCGACGCATCTTGCTCGGCGCCGAACGCCCGACGGACGGCGCGGGCCAGTCCGAGGCGTTTGTGGCCCCGTGAGGGTCGGGAAGCGGTGGGGAGGTAAGACGATGCAACGATGGGTACCCACCTTGGCCGTGCTGCCGAGCCTGGCGCTCGCGTTGGCCGCCGTGAGCAGCGTCGTCGCAACCACCACGCCTTTGGCCGCGCCAAGCGCCGGGGCGGCGCCCGCCGCTCAGGCGGAGCCGGAGCTGCCGGATGGCATCGCGCTCCAGATTTTGGCCAGCCAGAACGTCACGGTGGCCTGGCCGGGAGGCAACCTCGTGGACATCCTTGTCGAGCGGGTGCCGCTGGACGCCGGGGAGGCCGTCGATGGCCGCGACCCGGATGAGTCGGGCGGCGGCGCGCGCTCGCTCGGGTCACTCGCGCAAGGGAGCGGGATGCACCTGCTCCACGTCGAACGTGGCGAGGTCGTGGTCGGGACCCGGGAGGGCGAGGCGACGGTCCACGAGGGGGAATCGGCGTTCGTGCCCCAGCCCACGGCAGCCGAATTCGAGGAAGCGAGGCAGTCCGGGTCGAGGCCGTCGTACGACTTGCGCAACGACTCTCCCGATTGCGCGACGGTCCTGCGCCTCAGCGTCCACTTCTCGGGCCCGGGCCGGGGGGCGATCCCGTCGGCCCCGAGCGGCCCCGAGCGCGGCTGCGGCGAATACGAGCAGCTCTTCTACACACTGGCACGCTTCCCGTGGCCGGAGAACCCGCCCACGGAACTCGTGGTGCGCCCGCTCATCGCTAGGCTGAGCTGGGACAAGCCCGCGTCCATCCAGGGGGTGTCCGATTCTTTCACCGCCTCGGGACCGCTGGTGCTCGTGGTGGAATCGGGAAGCTTCGTCTTCCGCGTCGGCGAGATGTCCTACGACCCGGACGTCGCCGCTTCGCTCGGGAGCGGAGGAACGGTCCAGGTCAGGGCCGGCGTCCCACTCGGCGGTTTTGGCGGCGCCGGCACGACGCTGCTGGCGCTGGGCGTGTTCCCTTCGGACCAGCCATGGCTCGTCTTGCCTCCCCCACCCGGATCGGGAAACGCTCCGGCAGCAGCCACCGAGATCCCAGTGGGGATGGTGGTCGTCACGACGGAAGATCGGGTGCGGCTTCGGGCTGGCCCATCGACGGCGGACGCCATCCTCGCCGAGCTGCCGCGGGGCACCGAGCTCACCGTGACCGGTCCCGCCGTGCGGTCGCCTGGCGACGCCAGCGGCTGGTATCCGGTGACAGACGCGGAGGGGCGGTCGGGATTCGTCTCCGCACCCTTCGTCGCCTTGGCCCCCGAATGACCCGCCCGTTCCTCGCCCAACGCGGTAAAGTCAGCTACTACGCACCTTCGATCCGGTCGTCGCCTGGGTGGAGGGCAGACGTGACCAGTTCTCTGTCGCGCGTCACGTTCGGGTCGGCGTTGGGCGGCGGTATGCTCATTGCCGGGTTGGGAGCTTCCCCGTGGAAGCACGGGATCGGCAGCGCGAAGAGAAAACATCAGTCCGTTGCGGACGCGGCGTGACGCCGCCCCGACCGGTAGTCACGCTTTGCGCGGCGCGGAGCCACGTTCAACCTCCCGGAACCGGGGAAGGACGGTGTCGACGGCGGGGCTTCCGCAAAGGGGAACCCGCCGCGTACGGACATCCTGTTTCTCGGAAGGTGTCTCATTTAGGTCTCATCTCACACCGATTGTCTTCAATGTCGAATGTCCGACGTACCGATCCAGAGGCCGTGCTACCATCGCGGGGTTTTGAGCGGTCGCGCGGGCGGGTTCTGCCCATGATTCCAAAGGAAACCCACGTATGGCGGTCGAACCGCTGCTATTCGAGCTGAGCAAGCCGGGGAGGCGGGGGGTTCGCTTCCCGGCGCCCGATGTGCCGGAAACTCCTCTGCCGGAGGAGTTGATCCGGGAGAACCTCGACTGGGCGGAGGTCAGCGAGATAGACGTGATCCGCCACTTCACGCGGTTGTCGCAGAAGAACCACGCCATCGACATCGGGATATATCCCCTCGGCTCCTGCACCATGAAGTACAACCCGAAGATCAACGAGGTCGTGGCCCGTCTACCGGGGTTCGCCAACATCCACCCGTATCAGCCCGAGAGCACCGTCCAGGGCGCCTTGCAGCTCATGTGGGAGCTGCAGGAGATGCTCGGCGAAATATCGGGGTTCGACGAAGTCGCGTTGCAGCCGGTGGCCGGGGCGCAAGGGGAGCTCACCGGGTGCAAGGTCATCCGCGCCTGGCATGAAGCCCACGGCGATACCGGCCGCATCAAGATCCTGGTTCCGGACAGCGCCCACGGCACCAACCCGGCCACGGCGGTGATGGCCGGGTTCCAGGTGGTGACCATCCCCTCCGACGCCCGCGGCAACTGCGATCTGGAGGCGCTGCGGGCGGCCGTCGGACCGGACACCGCCGGGCTGATGATCACCAACCCCAACACCCTGGGCCTCTGGGACGAGCACATCGAGGAGATCATCGCCGCCGTCCACGAGGCGGGAGGACTGGTCTACAACGACGGCGCGAATTTCAACGCCATTCTCGGCATCGCCCGGCCCGGCGATCTCGGCATCGACGTGATGCACTTCAACCTGCACAAGACCTTCTCCACCCCGCACGGTGGTGGCGGTCCCGGATCGGGGCCGGTGGGCGTGCGCGCTGACCTGGCGAAGTACTTGCCCGGACCGCGCGTGCGGCGCGTCGCGGAAGACGGCAAGGAGCGGTACGAGCTGTTCCAGCCGGAACAAAGCATCGGCCGCGTGCACGCCTTCCATGGCAACTTCGGCATGTTCGTGCGCGCCTACACCTACATCCGCATGCACGGGGCGGCCGGGCTGCGCCAGGTGAGCGAAGACGCCGTCCTCAACGCCAACTACATCCGGGAAAGCCTACGCGACCTGTACGACCTCCCCTTTGGCGACCGCACCTGCATGCACGAAACGGTCTTCTCCGCCACCCGGCAGAAGGCGCAAGGGGTGCGTGCGCTCGACATCGCCAAACGCATCCTCGATTTCGGCATCCACCCGCCCACGGTCTATTTCCCGTTAGTGGTCTCCGAGGCGCTGATGATCGAGCCCACGGAGACGGAGTCGAAAGAATCACTCGACCACTTCATCGCCGTCATGCGCCAGATCGCCCAGGAAGCCGCCGAGACGCCGGAGGTGGTGCAGAACGCCCCGCACACCACGGAGTACAAGCGCCTCGACGAGGTAGCCGCCAACCGCACGCTCAACCTGCGCTGGCGGCCGGAGGCAGTCGAGGAACGGGAACCGGAGGCGGTGGCGGCGGCGGACTGAGCATTGCTCTCGTTCGGGCTGGCGCTAGACTTGAATGAAACTGGCCGCGGCATCGGACAGGACTCCGCATGGTTTCCACCCGAACACAGTCCATCGAAGAACTCGCCGACGTGGTGCTGCCGGAGCACTGGGAAATGGTCAACGGAGAGGTCGTCGCGTTGAACCCATCCAGTGGGCGGTCAGCTCGGATAGGTGGGCGCGTCTACGCGCTGTTCTTGCGCCATGGCGAAGAAGCCGGACTCGGATGGGCATATCCCGCCGATGCGGGATTTCTGCTCTTTGAAGACCGGCAAACCGTTCGTTCACCCGATGCCGCGTTTATCGTCCGAGATCGGTTGGCGAGTGAGGCAGAGGGATTCGTGCCCATCGCGCCGGATTTGGCGGTCGAAGTGTTGTCGCCGTCCGATCGCATGGCGGATGCCCTGGCGAAGGTTGCTATGTACATCGCCGCTGGCGTGCGCTTGGTGTGGCTCGTTGATCCCGCTACGCAAACGATCACGATCTTCAGTCCCGATGCTCCGCCGACCAAGCTGAGCGGCGATGACATCCTCGATGGCGGCGACATCCTTCCCGGCTTCAGCGTCCCAGTCGCCGAGTTTTTCGAGTAGTCGAGAGGCGGGGTCATGGTTGCGGCCAAACCGGTGACAGTCGACGAGTTCGCCGCCATGCCGCTCGAAGGGGCTTGGGAACTCGTCGATGGGGAGATGATTGAGTTGTCGCCGGCCGCCGATAAATCCGGGTGGGTAAATGGCCGCGTGTTCTCCCGCATCGAGCGATTCGTTGATGCTCATCGCCTCGGCTGGGCATTCCCCCCAGAAACGGGCTTCATCTTATTCGATGACCGCGCTACCGTACGGTCCCCCGACGCGGCGTTTGTGCGCCGCGACCGCTTGCCGTCCCTGTCGGGCGGGTTCGTTCCGATGGCTCCGGACTTGGCGGCTGAAGTTCTATCGCCGACGGATCGCATGGCCGATGCGCTCGCCAAAATTGCGATGTACCTCGCGGCAGGGGTGAAACTCGTCTGGCTCGTCGATCCGGCGTCGCAAACCGTCACGGTTTTCCGACACGATGAGCCTCCCACAAAGTTGGGCGTGGGCGACACACTCGACGGTGGCGAAGTCCTCCCCGGCTTCGCGGTCGCGGTCGCGGAGCTCTTCGCCTGAACTCGGCCCACACGGGGCCGACGAGCGCCAAGCGGCGGCGCCAGCGAAGTCCAGCCGAGGCCGAGCCCGACAGGCGATCCTTACGGCGCGCTCTCGCTCAGCGCCTGCAGGCTGTCGAGCCCGGTGTGAAGCGTTCGCCACGACTCGCCCGCGTCGTCGCTCAGGAGCAGGTCGCCGTTCTGCATCCCCGCGACGAGCGCGTTCGGCTGACCACGCGGGGCAAGCAAGGCATAGGGCATGTACGACAGGGGCGGATGGATACTGGTTCCATCTCCGCCGAGCGCCTCCCACGGCGCGTCGTCCCGCTTCCGATAAAGAATCGCCTGGGCATCGCCGTCGCGGCGGTGGGCGGTGCGCGCCCCGTGGCTGGCAGAGACGTACCAGAGGTCCGGGTCGGCGCTGTCGATGGCCAGTCCCCAGGTGTAGTGCCGGTCCATGCCCTCGTCGGCCGGTCGCCAGGTTCGCCCCGCATCCTCAGAGACGGCGACGCCGCCGCCTGCTGCTTCGTAGACACGGCCTGGCGCGGCAGGGTGCGTGGCGATGGCGTGGGCGTCGTGCTGCGAGCCCGGTTTGCGGTCCTCCCAGGTCGCGCCACCGTCCCGGGTAATCATCACCCCACCCAGCTCGATGCCGACGTAGATCGTTTTCGGGTCCACCGGGTGCAGCGCGATCCAGCGCACGTGATGCGTGTAGGGCCGGGGCGGGAACGACCACGTCGGGGCGCTTGGTAATTCACTGAGGGCTGGAGAATCCTGCCAGGTTACTCCGTCGTCCTCGGAGCGGAGAAGACGGCTCGGCTCGGTCCCGGCATAAACCGCCGACCGGCCGTTGACGCGATCGACCGGCGAGACGGCGATGGACAGCACCCGCGCATCGGCCATCCCCGCCCCGACCGTCTCCCAGATCCCGCCGCCGTCGCGCGATCGGTAGATGCCGCGGTCGAAGGTCCCGGCGAAGATGCGCTGGGGATCGTGGGGATCGACGGCGACGCACTGCACGCCGCGCCCCTCCAGATTGAGGGTGACGTCGGCGCGCTCCCCGTCGAGGCTGTCGATCTGGGCGACGGCATCGCCGGTGGCGGCGTAGAGGCGGAAGGGGAGCATGGGGGACCTCCTTGCGGTGAACGCTCAAGTGCCAGAATAGGCGACGCCGGGTGCGAGCGGGGGATCCTCAGCGTTGGCGCCGACACTCCGCCGCTGGCGGTTCATGCCCTACGGTAGGCCAAGGCACCATTCACGAGTGTCTGACGATCAGATCGGTTAGAAAGGGCGCTTGGGGATTCGCCCAGCAAGAATCTTCTTGAACTTCGGGAACTTCTAAGGAGCCGGGAGCGATGTTTGTTCGCCCCGGCTCCTGCAATCGCTCATTCAGCCCGTGAGAGCGTCCAGAAGTCGTATGTGCCGAGGTTGATGGGGTTGAAAGCGAACCCCTGGATGTTCGACTGCAAGACGGTCGGCCACTTCGGCTGCGCCGTGCAGATGGTCGGCACGTCCTGCTCAGTGACGATCGTCTGAATTTCGGCGAGGATATCCTCATACGTCTCCAGCGTGGAGGCGTCCTTGGCCTCGGCGAGGAGCTCGTCCACCTCTTCGTTGCAGTAGAACCCGCCGTTTGCGCCCTTCGATCCCCACGCCTCGCACGACATCGTCGGCTGCAGGACGTTCCAGGCGTCGTTGTAGTCGGGCCACCAACTCCAGCGCATGAAGTTCGGCCGCTCCTCAGCCGGCGTGTCGCCATAGAAGATTCCGGTGAAGGTTGCCTGGTCGACGAGTTCGATGTTCAGCGTGATCCCTATCTGAGCCAGGTTGGCCTGAAATAGCTCCGCGGTCGTCTGTACGGCGCCTTCGCCCTGGACAAGGGTCAGTTCCGTGCCCTCTGGGACTCCAGCAGCGACGAGGAGCTCCCTAGCCTGGTCGAGATCGGTCTCGAAAAAGAACCCGTCTTCCTGAAACCCGAGCACTGACGGCGCGATCAGGCTGTTCGCGCGCGAGGCGTGGCCCAGGTAGACGCCCTCGATGACCTCCGGATACGGAAAGGCGAAGCACATCGCCTGGCGTGCCTCGGGCGATGCCAACGGACCGGCCTCCGTCATGGTCAAGTACTCGACCTCGGTGCTATCCGCGAGATCGACAACGAGCGTGGGCACCTGCTGCAGCTCTTCGATAGCTTCGTACTCGACGCTGAAGCGATCCATGATGTCGACATCACCGGCCTCCAACAACTGCCGCATGGTGGCCGATTCTTCGACGACGCGGATGATGACCCGCTCGAAGTGGTTGCCTTCCCAGCCTCGCCAGTAATCGGGGTTCCGTTCCAGAATGGCCTGCTGACCGGGCTCGAATGAGGCGAGCGTCCAGCCGCCGGTGCCGGTCCCCTCAGGCGAGATCGTCATCCAGCCCTGCCCGAAGTCGCCGTCCACCTCGTGCTCCATGGCGAGTGCGGCGTTGACGATCTGCGGACCGTAGGTCGAGGCCAGGGCGGTGACAAACAGCGGCTGCGGCACCCCCAGGTTGAAGACGATGGTTTCCGCGTCGGGCACGTCGATTTGCGCGGGGTCGGAGAGGAAGCGCGAAACAACGCCGACGGCGCCTCGGTTCATCGCCAGCAACCGCTCGAACGAGGCCTTCACCGCCGTGCTGTCGCACGGCGAGCCGTCGTGAAAGGTCAAGCCGGGGCGAATCTGGAACGTCCAGACGCTCTGATCCTCATTGGATTCCCAGCTCTCGGCGACCAACCCCTCGTACTCGTCGGTGGCGCTGCCGACCAACCCGACAAGACCTTCGTAGAGCGAGCGCACCACGGTGACTGACCGGTAGTCGTACTGGGACTGCGGATCGAGATCGGACGGCGATCCATCGAGCCCCACGATCAGCGTCGAGCCGTTGTTCGTTTGGCGGGCAACGGCCACCATCCCGGCTGTCGGGCCGGCCAGACCCGCAAGCGGCGCGGCCAACCCGGCGGCCGCGGCTCCTTTGAGCACACCACGCCGTGACAGCGGCGCTTGTGAAAGTCCGCGAAAATTTTTGGCGACGGACATCTCGTTTCTCCTCGCTTGCAACAGGCACGCGGATGCACAGGCGCATCCGTTCGGGCGCGAGAATCTTATACGGCCTATCGGTCGTCGGCTATCCGACGAAGTCGCGAGAAGGCAGGGCGGCGAGACGGCACGAACGAGCACTCTTCAGGAGCCAATCACCGATAGCTGGCAGTTGGTTGTCGCTTGCGATGTCGCGGCGGCGCTGTTACCGTGCGGACGGCCCGCCAGTCACCGGTCGCGGGCACGAGCGCATCGAGGGAATGACGTCGGTGGAGGGTATTCGGTTCGATCTCCTTACGCGTTTCCTGGCCTGCTCGGCTTCCAGGCGCCACGGCTTGGCCGCGCTCGTTGCCCTCACCGTGCCCGCCACAAATAGGGTCGCCGCCGGGGTATCCATTGAGGGGTGCCTGCGAAACGGGCGGCGCTGCGGGCGCAGGAGCCGAACCAGGAACCGGGGCGGGATTCCTTGCCGGTTCTGCTGCACCGGGTATGCCAGGCGAAAGCGCTGCGCGTGCCGAGGGGAGGGCGTTGCCTGCAACAGACCGGGCCACTGTTGCAGCGGCGAGTGCGTTCAGGGTTCGTGCTCGAGTACGTGCATCGGGCTGACGGAGTCCTGCGAACCGGAAACCGATCTGTGTTGCCGCTCGGGCGCCGTGTGTGAGGACGCCGACCGTGTCAGCGGTCCCGTCTGCTGCCTGCCTGGTGGGTTCCCGTGCGATCGACCATCGGATTGCTGCAACGGGATCTGCGACCACGAAACGCGGCGTTGCTTCGTTCCCGATTCGGATTGAATCTCCGGCGCTAGCATTTCGCCAGCCCAGGCGTGGTTCCGACACGGCACTTCAGCCGGCGACGAACGCGAGCAGTTCGGAAGCGAGTTCTTCTGGCGCCTCCTCCGCCATGTGATGACCGCAAGCGAGCGCCCGGCCGCGCACGTCGCCTGCCCACGCGCGCCAGACCTCGAGCGGATCGCCGTAGAGATCTTCCATGTCGTCTTCCGCGGCCCAGAGCATGAGCAGCGGGCAGGCGAGGTGTCGCCCGGCGCGGCGATCCTGGTCGTCGTGTTCGCGGTCGATTCCCAGTCCGGCCCGGTAGTCTTCGCACATGGCGTGAACCGTTGCCGGGTCGCGGATGGCGCGCAGGTAATCGTCGTAGGCGTCGGCGCCCATCATTTCGGGACCGTAGCCGTACCACTTCTCCGGGTCCGCGTTGATGGTCGGCTCGGCGGGCTTGGCGGTCTGCCCCAGGAAAAACCAGTGCCACCAACGCGAGGCAAACCTGGCCCCGCACCGGGCCAACGCCTCCCCGATCGGCACGCAGTCGAGCGCGGCCAGGTGGGTCACCACCTCAGGGTGATCCATCGCGAGGCGGAACGCGACGTAGCATCCGCGATCGTGTCCGGCGACCGCGAACCGCTCGTGACCCAGCGCGCGCATCACTGCTATGCAATCACCGGCCATCGCCCGTTTGGAGTACGGCGCATGGTCGGCGGTGGTCGGCGGTTTGGATGAGCCACCGTACCCGCGCAGATCGGGGCAAACTACCGTGTGCTCGCTAGCCAGCAGCGGCGCCACCCGATGCCAGGTCGCGTGGGTGCGCGGGTGACCGTGGAGGAGCAGGATGGCTGGGCCGCCGCCGCCGTGTCGCACGCGGATAGCTGCGCCGCCCGTTTCGACAGTCGCGAGATCGAATCCCTCGAAGAACACCGGCTCGGACCTCACGTGATCATCCTCGAACTGGCCGCTTCAACGGACGGCCCAGAGACGCGCCGAAGCATCCTGATCCTGCATGTTCTGGGCCGCACCGACCGGAGAACACCGCGCGGTCTGCCGCTCGGAGACCTACCCGACCGGGCAGTGGCTCCCCTATCCAGAGAGGGAGCGGCGCGGCCGGCGCCCATGCCCAAGAATTCGTTTATGTCCAATTGCAAGACCAGATCTGGAGATCGATATATGGTCCTTGCCACTGACATTGCCGAAACGACGCCCAATGCCCAAGCAGATGCCACCGCGGCTCGCTTCACGGAGGAAGCGTCCGAAGCGTTCCTCGACGCCTACTCCGCGGCTGTGGTTGCCGTCGCCGATCGCGTCGGACCCTCCGTGGTCAACATCGCGCTCGAAAAAGATGTGGCTACCCAAGGGCCAAGCGGGCAGCGGGTCTATACCGTGCCCGGCGGAGGGTCCGGCGTCGTTATCGCCCCCGACGGCTACATCCTCTCCAACAGCCACGTCGTCCACGGCGCCAGGAATCTGGAGGTCATCCTCGCCGACGGCCGCACCCTGCCCGCGCGTCTGATCGGCGACGATCCGGCGACAGACCTCGCCGTGATGCAGACCACGATTGGCGGCCTTCCGGCGGCTCACCTCGGCGATTCGGACAGTCTCAAGCCGGGGCAGCTCGTGATCGCCATTGGCAATCCCCTGGGCTTCCAGGCGACCGTCACCGCCGGTGTCGTCTCGGCGCTGGGGCGCTCGTTGCGCTCAGGCAGCGGCCGGCTGATCGAGAACGTCATCCAGACTGACGCCGCGCTGAACCCCGGCAACTCCGGCGGGCCGCTGGTCGATTCCCGAGGGCGCGTCGTCGGGATCAACACGGCCGTCATCCAAGGCGCGCAGGGCATCTGCTTCGCGGTGCCGGTCAACACCGCCCGCTGGGTCGCCGGTCTCCTCATCAACGAGGGACATGTGCGTCGTGCCTTCCTCGGCGTCACCGCGGAGAATCGCCAGATTCACGTCCGCGTGGCACGCGAGCACGGTCTTTCCTCGCCCGTGGCCGTCGGCGTCGTCGACGTCGCGGAGGGTAGCCCGGCCGCCGCGGCCGGGCTGCTACCGCGCGACGTTATCACGCACTTGGGTGACTCGCCGCTCAACGGAGTCGACGACCTGCAGCGCTTCCTCGGCCGCGCCGAGATCGGCACCACCGTTTCCCTGCGGCTGCTGCGGCGCTACGTGCCGGTGGAGACTGAGGTGACACTCGTTGAGGGTAATGGGGTGTTAGTACAACGGCACATCGGGGGCGGCGTTGGTTGAGCTGCCATTCCTCGTCGTCTGGGCGATGGCTGGCGCTGCGCTCTTGCTGGCGGCTCAGGTGCCGGCCCAGCGGCGCGCGCGAGGCCAGGATGCGGGCGTCGAGGCGGGCCGGCTGGCGTAGCCGGAGTTCTTCTTCGAGCGGGAGCGATCCAACTACGACATCTACATCGAAGTCGTCGGCAGGCAGCCGGTGGCGCTAGGGGCATTCAGGTTTCTGGCGATTCGGAATAGACCTCGTCCTCGCCGGATTGAAAGGACCAGCTCAGCCCTCTCCGGGGATTCACTCCGATGGCAACACACCCTCTCCCACTGCGGTGGGAGAGGGCCGGGGTGAGGGCAATCCCCATCACCGGGTACCCTACGCAATCCGCGAGCCCGATGGGACTCTTGTGACGCGTGCCAATTCTTCCGATCGCGGTGCTCGCCCATGAGGTGTCTGATGAATGCGCCTGGCTACACTTGGCACGTCAGTCTCGGCCCCGATCAGTGGCTCGACTTCTGTGTCTGGACTCTCGAGCGCGACGGATTGCGGGTCGCGCCGTTCGATCGCCATGCCGACGGCGACGGCAGCCTGCGCGCGGCCGGGATGACCCCGCAGACGTGGCCGGCGTGGTTCGGTCGCGTCAACCAGGCGGTCGGCACATTCTCCGCGGCGATGGCCCGCATCAAGACGGATGGCTGGCCGCCCCTGCCCGAACCGGCCGCCCTGTGGCAGGGGACGCCGGCCGTCGGCCGCCGATTGACCGAGTTGGCGACGGAGTACGAGGACGTCGAGAACGATCGCAAGGAGGCCTCGATTCACCTCTGGTGGCCCGAGCGGCTCAACCACGACGAGCCGTTCTGGGACGATCTCGTCCACTTTGACCAGCTCTTGCCGCCGCTGAAAGTGGCCTACGTCGCCTACCCTGGACCGGCGAGATTGGTTGTACCACCGGCGACGGTGGTGCTGGCGGGGGTGGGTTGGCAGCCGGCGCCGGGCGAGCTCACGGCGGCGGTTGTGGACGGGGCGACCGAATTGGCGACAGGTGAACATCGCACAAGAGGGCATGATGCAGTCAGCTGATCCAATCCGCTGGCGGCTGGGGCTGCTGGCGCTGGCCGTCCTGCTCGTGGTGGCGCTGGCCGGCGAGGCGCTGCTGCCGGCCACGGTTGCGGCCGAGCGGGAGCGAAAAAGAAACGGCGTCAACACCGAGGTCGTCGGTGGGAAGCCGGTGGCGCAGGAGACGTTCCGGTTCATGACCTTCGTGCGGATCGCGGTCCCTGGCGGTTCGCTGCGATGCGGCGGGAGTCTGATCGCGCCGCAATTCGTGCTCACCGCCGCCCATTGCGTCGAGGACGCGGACGCGGAGGCTCTCACGCTCACCATCGGCCGGGCGGTGCTGACCGACGGCGGAAAGGGGATCGTACGTGGCGTGGTGGACGTCGCGCTGCACCCGCATTGGAATCCTCAGACCAGCGCCAACGACGTGGCGGTGCTGGAGCTGAGCGCGGCGGTGCCGGAGGGTGTCGCCAGGCCGCTGGCGCTGGTGGGCGCCGGGGAGACGCGCTTCGACGACGCGGGGCAGCCGGTGGTCGTGGCGGGGTGGGGGAGGACGTCCGAATTCGGTCCCTCGTCGGATCGCCTGCTGTCGGCCAACCTCAACGTGGTCAGCGATGCGGCCTGCGCCGCCGCCTACGGGGGCGACTTCGCGCAGGTGGTGATGGTCTGCGCCGCCTTCCAGGGCCGCGATTCGTGCCAGGGCGACAGCGGCGGCCCGCTCTTCGCCCGCGAGGTGATCGGGTTCGACATCAAGAAGAAGAAAAAGAAGAAGGGCAAGAAGCGGAAGAGGGTGCGCGTCCCGATCTACCGCGAGGTACAGATGGGGATCGTCAGCTTCGGCGAGGGCTGCGCGGAGCCGGGATTTCCGGGGGTGTACACGCGCATCAGCGCGCCGGGAATCAACGACTTCATCGTCGAGGTGGTCGATCCCTGAACCCCCTCCCGGAAGCTACCGTCAATCCGAACGGAGAACTCACGGGTCCGCCTCCCCGGATCTTCGGTATCTTCGGTATCTTCTGACAACCACGCCAATTTTCTGGGCCACCAGGGACCCCTCTCTCCACGCACGCCGAAAGAAGGCCGGATGGCAGAATGTGTGCCGCCTTCCGGCGTCAACGCGCCCAGCTCGCGCCGCGGTGGGACGGGTGCCCTCTGGGTGGAGTGTGGGGCGGGTCAACCGTGCTCCCCACCCCCACCGCCAGAGTTCGCATTCTTCGCACCCTTCGCATTCTTCCCCGCACGACGCGCAGGCCGGAGGCGCTGGGCACGTCCTCCAGCGGCGTGCGCAAGTTGTGTCATGTTGAGCGAAGCGAAACATCTCGGCGTGGCCAAGGCGCCGTCTCGGGAAGCAGAGATTCTTCGTTGACGCTCAGAATGACACGACTTTGGCACGCCGCTCTCGTCCTGCGCCCGCTTGCCGGGCCGCCGAAAGCCCCTCTCCCATCGCAATGAGAGAGGGGTTGGGGTGAGGGGCGCAAGAGGGCCGAGGGCCGCTCCAAACTCACCCCGTGAGCGCCGTAATCTCCCCCTGATACCGTTCCAGTGTCGGCTGCACGTCCTGCTCGTTGGTGACAATGTCGGTGAAGGCGTTGGCCAGGATCTGCTCGACCTGCAACCAGTAGGTCACATTCGGCCGGGCCATGGTGTGCTCCAGCGCGTTCAGCACCGACTCGAAGTAGGGCTGCTGCCATTCCTCGACCGCGCCGAAGGCGTCGGTGCGCATCGCCGGCCAGCCGAGGCGGGAGGTCAGCGTCTCCTGGACCGGCCGCGAGGTGAAGTAGCGGACGAAGTCGAGGGCCATGTCGCGGTTCGGGGTGCCGCGCACGATGCCGAAGACGTCGCCGCCGAGCACCAGGGCATTGCCGGCCGGTCCCTCCCAGCCGTCGTAGGTCAGGATCTCCGACTTGCCGCCCTGGCCGACGATGACGTTGATACCGAAGGGCCAGTTCTGGGCCAGCACGACGCTCTCGTTGAGCAGGTAGGTGTTGGTGGTGTCGAAGGTGGCCGTCGGGTACTGCGGGGTGAGATAGGGTTTGAGATCCTGCATGAACTGGTAGGCCGGCGGCCGCCTCCTCGGTATTGATCTGCAGCGGATCGCCGCCGGCCTGCCAGATGAACTGGGTGACGGTGACGCCGACGGGACCCGGGGGAACACCCTGGATGGAGACGAGTCCGACCCCCGCCTGCTGCTGGATCGCCTGGGCGGCGGCCATCAGCTCGTCCCAGGTGCGGGGCGGCTGCAGACCGTACTGCTCGAAGCGGGCCGAGTTGTAGTAGGTGATCTGGACGTTCGGCCGCGCCGGCAGGAAGTAGTAGACGTCGTCGAACTGGAGCACGGGCAGCAGCGCCTCGATCGTCTCCGGGGGCAGAATCTCCGCGGCCTCCGGGATCTCCTCCACCAGCTCCCCGCTGACCAGGGGAGCCAGGGAGTTGTTGTCCTGGGCGAGGATGTCGATCTCGACCTCGCCCGCGCCGACCTGGGCCTCCAGCGTGCGGATGACGTCGGCCGCCTCGATGCGGATGAGCTGAATCTCGCCGCCGGTCGCCTCCCGGAACCCGTTGACGATCACCTCCTCGAAGACGATGGCTTCGTCCTCGGCGAGGGCGACCGACATGCGCAGCGTCCGCCCCTCGTAGTTGCCGAGCTCGACTTCCGCGGCGGGGGTCGCGTCCTGCGCGGCCCGCGCCGGCTGCTGCGCCCAGAAGGCGGCAGTCAGGGCAGGCATCGAGACGCCGAGCGCCCCCGCGCGCCACAGCAACTCGCGGCGGTCGAGGCGGCCGCTGAGGTACTCGGTAATCAGGTCGGCGGCCACGTGCCGCGTCGCGTCGTTTCGGTGGATCATGAGATCTCCTTTCCTTTGAACCGAAGCCGGTCCGATCGTTTCGGGCCGCCCATCTCGCGAGAGTAGGGGCGCCGCTTGCTGCGCCCGTCGGCCGCAGGCCGACAACTGCGTTCGGCAACATTGGTGTGGCCCTGCGGGCCACGGGCGCAGCAAGCGGCGCCCCTACGGCCGGGTGGTGAGCGCTCCTCCCGCGTGCCAAAACCATCCCCATTACCCCTTCACCGCCCCGCTCAGATACCCGCTGCGAATCCAGCGCTGCAGGAAGAGGGTCAACAGCAGCACGGGGATGGTGAGGATGATGGAGAAGGTGGCCACGTCGGTGACTGTGCCGCGGTTGGCGTAGTAGTAGGTGATCAGCGGCAGGGTCTGCTCGGTCAGGAAGAGGTAGATGGCGTAGAGCAGGTCGTTCCAGGAGTCGAGCCAGGCGAAGATGGCGGCCACCGCGATGCCGGGCGCAGCCAGCGGCAGCACCACGCGCAGCAGGGTGCCCACGCGCCCGTTGCCGTCGACGAAACTGGCTTCCTCCAGATCGCGCGGGATGACCTCGAAGGTGCCGACCAGAATCCAGCAGGCCAGGGGCAACGTGCGGATGAGGTGGGCCATGGTCAGCCCGAGGTTGGTGTCGTCGAGCCCCCAATTGAAGAAGTTGGCGGCGATGGGGTGGCGATGATCACCTCGGGAAACATCCGCGTCAGCAGTAACCCGAGTACCACGAAATAGCGCGGTCCCCTCGGGATGCGGGAGATGACGTAGGCGGCGGGGGCGGCGATGAGTACGGCCACGATGGCGGTGCTGAAGGCGACGGTCAGGCTGTGCCCGAGCGGTGCGCCGATGATGTCCCAGCGCAGCAGCCGCTCCCAGTTTGCCCAGGTGATCTCACGCGGCAGGTAGGACGGGCGGGGCGCGGTCGCCTCGGCCAGGGTGCTGACGGACACTTTGAAGAGGACGTAGATCGGCAGCAGGATGAGCGCGCCGACGATGATGGCCAGAACCCAGAAACCGGCGTCGCGCCACGGCGGGCGGTGCTCCGGCTCGGTGAAGGAGACCGTCGGCTTGCGGTCGGCGGGGATGGTGGCGACGGTGGCGCTCATTGCGCGTCCTCCGTGCGCCGCGCCACCAGCAGCAGGTAGGCAACGACGAAGACGAGGATCATCAGCAGCAAAATGACGGCGGCGGCGGTGGCGGTGTTGATGGAACCGGACCGGTAGTCGAAGTAGACGAAGGAGCTCATCACCGGGATGGCCTGACCGGCCAGGACGAGCGCGATGTCGAAGATGCGGAAGGCGTCGATGACGCGCAGGATGAGGGCCATGGTGATGGAGGGCATCAGCAGCGGGATGGTGTGGTGCCAGAACTGCTGCCAACCCCCGGCGCCGTCGACGCTGGCGGCCTCATAGACGTCGCCGGGGATGCTCTCCAGCCCGGCCAGGAGAATGAGCACGACCAGCGGCGTGGTTTTCCAGAGGTCAGCGATGGCGATGGCGAACATGCCACGCAACCCGCTCTGCTGCCAGTAGACGGGCACCTCGATGATCCCGAGGTCGAGAAGGCTCTCGTTGAGATAGCCGTTGAAGCCGACGAAATAGAGCATGGCGGCGCCGGCGACCAGGGTCGGCACACCGAGCGGGACGAGCACGATGGAGCGGAAGAGCCCCCGGCCGCGGAACTCGCGGGAGAGCATGAGGGCGATGATGATGCCGGCGATCATCTCCATCGTCACCCCCATGACCGAGATGCCGATGGTGTTGACGAAGGCGTCGCGGAACTGGCTGCGGTTCATGACGGTGCGGTAATTGTCGAGGGTGAACTCGCCGGTGAAGCCGGAGACGAAACTGAGGTAGATCGACTGCGCCACCGGGATGAACATGAAAAAGAGGATGTACAGGAAGAGGGGAGCCACCATAAGGAGCTCGAGCCAATGCAGGCTGAGCCAGCGGGAGAAGCCCGCGAGGCGGCGCACGGCGGCGGGCGTGGCGGCATGACCGGGGGCGGTCAACGTCCCGGCAGCCGACTGCTCCCGCGCCATCGCTCGCCTCCTCGATCTCATCCGGGCAAACTGTCTGACCAGTTCGCTCGATGGGTGTCGCAAGAGGAATGCCAGCGGGTTGAAGGTGACGGGGTGTCAGGGTGTCAGGGTGTCAGGGTGACGAAGTGCCGGGGTGATAGGGGGTACGAAACGGTCGCACTCCCTGTCACCCCAACACCCTGACACCCTACGCGTATGACATCTCCTTCACCAACATGAACCCGTCCAGTCTCGGTTCCCAGACCAGATCGGCCGTCGTCCCGTAGAAGAACGCGAGGTGGACGATGGGGATCACTGAGTACCCCTCCTGGAAGACACGGGTAATCTCCTGGAACGCCTCGGCGCGCTCTTCGCCGGTGAGGGGATTGGCGGCGTCGATCATGGCGTCGAGGTCCTCGTTGCAGTAGGCGGCCACGCCCCCGTCGCAGCGATACCAGGAGGCGGCGGTGAGTCCGACGTCCATCATCTCGTTGCCGTGGGAGAGCGTGCCGATCCAGCCGCGGTCCTCCGGAATCTGGTCGTAGGGCAGAACGAATTGCTCCTGGTAGGCGGCGTGCTCGATCACCTCGGTGCGGGCGTTGAGCCCGATCTCGGTCAGCGAATTGGCGATGAACTCGCCCAGCTCCTCGGCGCGGGGGTAGGAGCCGCGGCGCACGGCGACGACGACGGGCAGACTAATGTCGGTCCCGTCCGCGGCGGCTTCCTGCACCAGGGCGGCGGCGCGCTCCGGGTCGTAAGGGGTTGGTTCCAGTTCCTCGTTGTAGCCGGCGGCGGAAGGGCCGACGAGTTGCGTCGCCACCTCGCCCCCGGCGAAGACGGCGTCGACGATCTGCTGGGTGTCGATGGCGTGGGCGATGGCCTGCCGCACGCGGATGTCGCCCAGGGTGGGGTGGACGGTGTCGATGCGCAGCGGCACGGTCTCGACGCTGAGCGCCTCCTTGCAGACTGGCGTCGTTTCGCAGTCCTCGGGCGCCAGGAAACGGCCGATTTGCGCTTCGCCGGCGGAGACTTGCGCCGCGCGCACGGTCGATTCCGGGCGCCAGACGTACTCGACGTCGAGGATCGATTGCGCGCCGAGGGCCGCTTCGGGGTCGGCGTTGCCCCACCACTCGGGGAAAGCGGTGAGGGAGATGTGGTCGCCGCGCACCCATTCCACGAGCTGGTAGGGACCGCTGCCGATGGGTGCGTTGATCAGGCCGTCCGGATCCTCGCGGACCTGGCTGGCGCTGGGCAGGGGCGCGAAATAGAGGATGGCTGGCAGCAGAGGGTCGGGCTCGGTGGTCTGCACGTCGATGGTCAGGTCGTCGACGACGCTGGCGGTGATCTGGGAGCCCATGAACTGGGCGATGTCGAAGGCGTTCTCCGGATCCCACGTGTGGTTGATCCCGAAAACGGCGTCCTCGGCGGTGAGGGGATCGCCGTTGTGGAAGGTCACCCCGTCGCGCAACGTGAAGCGGACGGTGCGGTCGTCTTGCCACTCCCAGGCGGAGGCCAGCTCGCCGACCAGCTCGTTGCTGACCGGGTCGCGGTTGAGCAGCGCCTCGAAGATGTTGCGCAATACCGGGTGGCCGTCGATGCTGAAGGCATTCCACCACTCCAGGGTGGAGGGCTCGGCGGCGAGGGAGATGACGATTTGGCCGGAAGAGGCCGATTCCTGAGCACGGGCGGCGACGGCGCGCTGCCAGGCGGGGATGCCGGATGCGGCCACCGCGCTGGCGCCGGCGGCGAAACCGGCGCGAACCAGCGCGCGGCGGGAGAGCTGACGCTCCATGCGGGCGAGTCTGCGCCGGTCGCTGGCCGTCATCGTGGGGCCGGTCATCGAGGGAACCTCCTGAACGAGCGAGTTGCCCGCGTCGCGCGGTGCGCTTCGAAACGAGCAAAGCCTGATTGGCGGCATACTAGAGTTGTGGGTCAACAAAGTCAAATATCGTGCGCAACGGGCGGTGACGTCGACTTGGGGAGCGGGGGCCGGCCCCCTCATTGTCATGAGGGATCGTACTGCGTCGAACGGGCGGCGCCGCGGGCTCTCGCCCGCGGCGCCGCGAACGGACTGCGGCGATTTCGCCCATTCCCGGATTGAGGCGGTTTACTCCAGGACGAGCGGAGGACTGGCGGAGACGCCGTCCACGCCCGCCGGCTTGATGGCAAAGGCGCGGGTGAGCCCGGCCGCCTGGTTGGCCATCTTGTACGGCGCCGAGACGAAGAAGGCGCCGCGCATGGGCAGGCTGCCGGCGTTGATCACTCCTTCGGTCCAGCTCATGCCGTACTTCAGACCGGCGACGTGGGTCGGTTGGCCACCCTCGGTCCACCCGAAGCTGGGCCCGTCGGTGGCGACGTGAACGACGCCGCGCTCCTGGAGCAGCTCCATCGCGTCGGGGTCGGCCGCCACCCAACCGGGCGCTGTCTTGGTGATGAGCGGGGCCCAGAGCATGCGGTCCTGGAAGCGGTCGCCGTTGGGGAACGGCTGGTAATACATGTCGGTGTACTCGGAGTACCAGATCGGCACGTCGCCGGGCTGGAACTCTCCGTTTTGCGCCTCCCACTGCTCCAGCCAGGCGCGGGTGATGTGGGCGCTCATGCCGTTCTCGGTGTTGCTGGCCAGCAACTCCCGCGCATCGACGACAACCGCCGGACCCATCAGCGTGGACAGTTCGTACGTGTCGCCGGTCTTGAGACCCATCTCGCTCCCTTCGGATCCCTCCACGTTCACGCCCGGCGGCGGGATGAAGTGGGGAGCGAAGTCGATCTGCGTCGCGCAGTGCTCGGTGATCTGGTAAACGGTGACGTCGACCGGACCCTGACGGGCGATCACGGTTCCGTACGGGCCGGTGATCTCCTCGAACCACATGATCGGAGTGACGGTGAGCTGCGGCTGATCCGGCCAGGCGACCGGGTAGTTGGGCGCTGCCGCCAGGGAGAGATCGACGAGTTCCCAATCACCGCCGGCGACGGCGGTCCAGATGACCTCGGCGGGGCTATTGGCCGGCATCCCGGTGGCGGGAGTGGCGCCCGCGTCGGGAGTCGCTTGAGCCTGGACCTCGCGGGCCAGGGCCATCAGGGCCGTGGTGGAAAGTCCGAGGGCGCCGGCCTTGGCCAGGACGCCACGCCGCGTGAGGTAGCCGTTGCGGAAGTCGTCGATCAGTTGCTGGAGTGCCTGGTTCATGAGGTCGCTCCTCCGTGCCTCGCTCCACCCTGCTGCATGCCGAGCGCTCTTGGGCTGGATCGCGGGGCGGGGAACGGCAACGTTGGCGGCTGGGCGGGGCGGGGCAGCAACGCATCTCGACCTCCTCGCGCCGGCGGCTGGATGACTCGACGAACTACTCCGATGCTGGCGATCGTCCTCGCCTTCTGAGGAAAGCGAGGACGGCCAGCCGTCACGTTTGTAAGAACAGAGTGGAGTTAGCCTTCCATGGCCGCCAGCACTCGCTCCGGCCTGAACGGCACGTCCCGCAGCCGCACCCCGGTGGCATCGAAGATGGCGTTGCCCACCGCGGCCACCACCGGGCAGATGGCCGGTTCGCCTGCGCCTAGCGCCGGCTCCTCGGGACGATCGATCAGCACCGTCTCGATTTCGGGGACCTCGGGAAATGTCAGGATGCGGTAGGTATCCCAGTCGAGACTCGTCACGTGATGATCGTCCCAGGTCACCTCTTCTTTCAGCGCACGGCCGACCCCCTGGATGACATTCCCTTCCAGTTGGTTGGCCAGACCGTCCGGGTTGATGACCAACCCGCAATCATGACCGACGACAACGCGGGTGACGCGGACATTGCCGTTGGCCGGGTCGACCTCGACCTCGGCGACAACGGCGGCGTAGGCGAACTCGGTTTCGTAGCGGGCGAAGGCGATACCCCGGCCGGTGAACATTTCCCCTTCGGCCGGCGCCGCGGCGGGGTCCGGTCCGGCGGGGCGGGAGTCCCAGCCATAGGCATCGGCGGCGCCGCGGATGACGTCGATGGCGCGCGGGTCGTAGAGGTGACGCAGGCGGAATTCTACCGGGTCGATCCCGGCCGCGGCGGCCATCTCGTCGAGGAAGAGCTCGTTGACGGTGGCGTTGGCCAGCCCGCCCAGACTGCGCAGCGCCGATGGGCGGAGGGGCGGCGTCGTGACCCAATGGACCGTGACACGGTTGTTCGGGAAAGAGTAGTTGGTCGGCGCGTTGCGGTCACCGCCGATGTACCTGACCTCGAACATCTCCGCCGGCGGTTCCTTCAACTGCCCGGCCAGGACGCTCGATGCATCGCCGCCGGGGCGGGTGGTGTGCGTCGCGGTCCAGACCTCATAGTCCCAGGCGAGAATGTTGCCTTCGGCATCGAGACCACCGCGCACGTCCATCGTCATCGGTGGGCCCTTCGGTTCCCAGGCGAACTCGTCGGCGCGCATCCACTGCACGCGCACGGGCCGGCCGACGGCCTGGGAGAGCATGGCGGCGTCGCCCGCGGCGTCGTCGGCGCCGCTGTGCCCGTAGCACCCGGACCCTTCGCGGAAGATGACGTGAACCTGCTCCGGCGGCAGTCCGAGCAGATCGGCCAGAGTCTCGCTCAGGTTGAACACGTTCTGGGAGTGCGAATAGACCGTCGCCCCTTCGGGCCGCACGTCGGCCACGGCGCAGGCCGGACCCATCATGGCGTGGGCCTGGGAGGGGAAGGTAAAGGTCGCCTCCAATGTTTGGGCGGCGGCAGCCAGACCCCCGTCGACGTCGCCGTTGCGCACGATCTCGCCGCCTTCGTCCTCGGCCAGCGGCATCTCGCGCAACAGGTCGTAGATCCGATCATGGGCCGGGAGGGGGTCGCCGGGTGCCCAGGTGATCTCGAGCGCATCGGCGGCACGAATTGCCTGCTCCTCGCGCTCGGCGACGACGCCGACGAAATTGCCGCTGCGGACGATTTGCACGACGCCCGGTATCTCCCGCGCCGCGCTGTCGTCGATACTCTCCAGGGTTGCCCCGACCCCCTCCATGGTGCGCACGTAGGGGCGCACGACGCGGCCGTGCAGCATCCCGTGGAGGCGGACATCCTGGACATAGGCTTCGCCACCGGTCAGCTTGGCCGGGATGTCGACGCGATCGATCGGCTGGCCAACCAGGGTGTAGCTGGCCGGCGGCTTCTCCGGCGCATCGCCGGTCACCTCGCGGCTGAACGGTTCGGCGGCCAGGTCACCGTACGGGACGGATGTCGACTCGTCACCGAGCGCGCTGACGACGCCATCCTGCACCTGCAAGTCGTCGGCGGGAACGCCGAGCTGCTCGGAGGCGCGGGTCAGCAGCACCAGGCGGGCCTCGGCGGCGGCCTGGCGCAAGACCGGCCCCGCCACCTGGATGCTCTTGCTCCCCGCCGTGGTCCCCTGATCGGGGGTCAGCGCGGTGTCGCCCATGATCATGGTGACGCGCGCGAAGGGGACATCCAGTTCCTCGGCCACGATCTGCGTGAGCGCCGTCTGCAAGCCGGTGCCGAGCTCGACCTTTCCGGCGTAGACGGTGACGTTGCCGTCGGCGTCGATTTCCAGCCAGGAATCGACCGTGTCTCCGGAGACGTCGCGGGTCTCAACTTCCTGCTGCGTCTGATTCTCCGGGGTGGCGACCAGACCCGGTTCGACGGTGGGGGTGACGCTGGCCTCGGGCAGCTCGGGGGCGACCGTGGCTTCCTGGCCGGAGACGCCCGCCTGACGGAAGGCGGCGGCGAGGCTGAAGGTGATCACGATCCCGCCAGAACCCTGCAACAGGCGGCGGCGGGTGAGGGAGCGATCCTGTGTCTGAGCGTTCATGGTCAGGTTTCCCCTTCGACTAGGCCGGGGTGGCGGCGGCGCGGCTGACGGCGCGCAGGATGCGGACGTGGGTGCCGCAACGGCAGAGGTTGCCGGAGAGGGCTTCCCGGATGGCGGCGTCGTCCGGTTCGCTGTTCTGGGCCAGCAGGGCGGCGGCGGACATGACCATGCCGGGGATGCAGTAGCCGCATTGCGCCGCCTGCTCGTCGATGAATGCCTGCTGCAAGGGGTGAATCTCGTCCCCCGGCGCCAGCCCTTCGAGAGTCGTCACCTCGGCCTCGCCGACTTCGCCGACGGGGAAGACGCAGGAGCGGACGGGCTGGCCGTCGACGTGGACGGTACACGATCCGCACTGGGCCAGACCGCAGCCGAACTTGGCGGCGTTCAGGTTCAACTCGTTGCGCAGCACGTACAAGAGCGGAGTCTCGGGGTCGGCCTGGACCGCGTGAGCCTGGCCGTTGACGGTGATCTCGAGATCACCCTGCCGCAGCATCGCCATGGTTCTCGTTCCTCCACGCGCCTCGATGACCGAGGCCGGCGCCAGTCGGAATGTCCTGTCCCGAGATGCGCTGCATAAATGGTGCCACTGGCGATTTCAGGAATCGCTCATGGCACAGGAATATGCTCCAGGGTGCGTGGAGATTGCGGGGCGATCAGCGGCGGGGAAGGCTTACCCCTTGAGCGCGCCCGCCAGGATGCCCCGGATGAACTGCTTCTGGAAGACGTAGTAGACGACCAGGGGCACGATGGTGGCCACGGCCAGCGCCGCCATCTGCAACCCCCACTCCACGGTGTAGCGGCCGTTGAAGAAGAGCACGCCGAGGGGCACGGTGTACTTCTCCGGCGTCTGCATGTAGACCAGGGGATAGATGAATTCGTTCCAGACCCACATGAAATAGAAGATGGCGATGGTGGAGAGAGAAGGACGCGCCAGGGGCAGCATGATCTGGCTGAACATCTGCCAGTGCCCGGCCCCGTCGACGCGGGCGGCGTCCTTGACGTCGCGCGGCACGGACTGGAAGAAGTTGCGCAGCACCAGGATTCCGAACGAGGTCCAGCCGAAGTAGGTGAAGATCAGCGCCCAGTAGGTGTCGATCAGATTCAGGATCGACATCAGCTTGAACCCGGAGATGATCAGCGCCTGCGGCGGCACCATCAGCCCCAGCAGAGGATCATGAACAGCGGCGTGCTGCCGCGGAAGCGGAAGCTGGCGAAGGCGTACGCCGCCAGCGAGGAAAAGAGCAGCAACCCCGCCACCGACACGACCGAGATGAAGCAGGCTGTTGCGGAAATAGAGCCCCATCGCCCCTTTGGTGAAGACGGTGACGTAGTTCCCCAGGTAAAGCTCGCGGGGCAGGGCAAAGACGTTGGCGAAGATGTCCGCGTTCCCCTTGAACGAGCTGTACGTCATCCAGACCAGCGGGTAGAGGATCAGCGCCGAGATGAGCAGGAAGATGGGGTAGAGGATCAGGCCTTTGGTGGTGTTTGGTCGTTGCATCGGAAGCCCTCAGCCAATCACGATGTAGGGGCGCTGCTTGTTGCGCCCGTGGTCCGTAGGGCCACAACGTGGTTGACGGGCGTCTGTTGTCGGCCTGCGGCCGACCGGGCGCAGCAAGCAGCGCCCCTACGAGCGCGGCGGTTGGCAACGTCTGTTAGACCCGCACTCAGATCTCCTCCTGCACCTGGAAGCGCGTCACCTGGATGTAGGCCAGGATGAAGGTGATGACCAGCAGCACGACCAGGATGGCGCTGCCGTAGCCGACGTTGTTGGCGGTGAAGGCCTGGAAATAGGCCCAGGTGGAGAGCACCTCGGTGGCGTGGTTGGGGCCGCCCTTGGTCATGACGTAGACGATGGAGAAGAGTTTCAACGCCTCGATCGAGGCCAGCAGCACCACCATCCCCACCATGCTCTTCATCAGGGGCAACGTGATGTGCAGGATGTCCTGCCAGCCGTTGGCGCCGTCGACGAAGGCGGCGTCGTGCAAATCCTGCGGGATGGCGATGAGGCGGGAGATGAAGAGGAACATGTAAAGCCCGAACCCGTGCCAGACGTCGATGGCGATAACGATCGGCAGGGCCAGATCCGGATCGCCGAGCCACGCGCCCGGCGAACCGCCCCAGCCCGATCGCCTCCAGGAACGGGTTGATCAACCCCAGCGAGGGACTGAGGACCAGGGTGAAGACGATGCCGACCACCACCAGCGAGATGACCGTCGGCATCAGGTAGACGCCGCGAAAGAAGTTGGAGAAGGGCAGGTTCTGGTCGAGCGCCAAGGCCAGGGTGAGGGCCACGGTCGTCTTCAGGATGACCGAACCGACGAGGAACAGCAGGTTGTGCCGCAGCGATTGCCAGAACGACGGCGTCGCCGCCGAGCGCGCGGAAATTGTCGATTCCCGACGAACTCGATGTCGGCGATGTTGAATCCCGACCAGTCGGTGACGCTGAGGGCCAGGGTGCCCAGCAGCGGCACCAGCAGAAAGACCGCGTAGAAGAAGAGCGCCGGGGCCAGGAACGGGATGGCAAGCAGCCATTCCGGCGCCAGCGCCATCGCCCGGGGCCGCGCGGCCTCAGTGACGCGCGGCCTGGTTGTTGGGATGGTTTCGGTCGCCATTGGGAAAGAACCCTCACCCCAACCCCTCTCCCCGTGCGCAGGGAGAGGGGCCTCCTGCGCCGCCCCGGCGTGCTCCCTTCTCCCCGCGCACGGGGAGAGAGGCCGGGGATGAGTGGGCTACGTCCCGCTCGCCTCCAGCGCCTCCTGGATCGACTGCCCGAACTGCTCCGGGGTCATCTCGCCGGTCAGCAGGCGCCACCGAACCGGAGTAGACCCGGTCCTCGCCGACGCCCGGCGGCAGCTCGTTCTCGATCCAGGGCAGCGCGGCCGAGGCCTCGCCGACGGTCGCCCACAAACTCCTGGACGACCTCCGGCGCGTTCTCGGCAACGGCGCCGTCGATCATCGACATGTTGCCGTTGCGGGCCCAGATGGCGCCGCTTCCGGGCTTGCCATCCACTCCAGGACTTCCATTGCCGCCTCGGGGTTCTGCGCCTCGCTCGGGATGGCGAAGACGTGGGTCACGGCGCCAGTCACGTCCTCGGCGAACGCGGCGTCCTCGAAGCGGGGGAAGGGCATGATCCCGACGTCGAACGTCGGCGGGGTCTGCTCCCACCCGGAAGCGAACCAGCTCCCGGTCTGGAAGAAGGCCGCCTGCCCGGAGAGGAAGACGGCTTGCGCCGTGTCGTAGTTCTCACCGGTGGCGCCCGCGGAGACGTACCCATTTTGCGCCAGCGCCTGCAGGTCGGCGGCGGCCTGGACGAAGCACTCATCGGTGAAGGAAGCGCCGTCCTGATTGATCGCCTGGTAGACGGTCTCCACGCCGCAGCGCTGGACGAGGAAGGCCATCCACCAGTGCTCGGCCGGCCAGCCGTCGATGGCGCCCAGCGCGATCGGGGTCACGCCCGCGGCCTTCAGCGTCTCCATGGCGGCGACGAATTCTTCCCACGTTTGCGGGACTTCGATGCCGTTGGCTTCGAGGATTTCCGGGTTGTAGTAGATCTGCCAGCCCGTGGCGTAGGTGTAGGGGATGCAGTAGACCTTGCCGTCGTAGGCGCAGGCCGCCGCGCCAGCCTCGGACAGGGCGAAGTTGTCTTGCACTGACTCCCACAACGCGGTGAGGTCCGTCAGCTGCCCGGCTGCCGCAAAGTCGCGGGTCTGCTGGTAGCCCTCGTACCGAGGATATCGGGCGGGTCGCCGCCCGCCAGCGCGGTGCGGATGACGGTGAAGAACTCGTCGTTGGGGATGGGCGATGGGTGACGGTGATGCCGTTGCCCATGCCGTTCCAGGTCGCGACCAGTTCATCGATGCCGGTGGCTTCGCCGCCCTGGGTGAACTCGGTCCAGAGCGAAACGTCGCCCGAGGCCTTGCACAGCCTCCGGTGAGGCCTCCTGTGCGGCCGAATACTGCGCCGGCGCCGCCAGCAGCGGCAGCATCAGCGCGAGGACGCCGACCAGCAGGACAGACTTCCGTTGTCGTTTGCGGTTCACCACGTTGGAACCTCCTCAGAGCGTGTGATTCTGAGCGCCAGCGAAGAATCTCGGTCTCGACGGAGCAGAATTACCCTGAGCCGAGATGCTTCACTCCGTTCAGCATGACACCGTCGAAGTGTTGCCATGATTCGGATCGATT
The DNA here is from genome assembly GCA_963762985.1 of uncultured Chloroflexia bacterium. GTDB lineage: Bacteria > Chloroflexota > Chloroflexia > Thermomicrobiales > UBA6265 > JACCXM01. The sequence goes on along the minus strand of CAVXMK010000005.1, from coordinate 23,665 downwards.
GCGGGCAATCCCCCCTTTCTGCGTAGCCAGTACATCCGTCGAAAATCGCTACTCCCCGATGATCGGGCTCAGCGCGCCGGCCTCGACGCGCCCGTCGGGTTTGAGAAACGTGAAGCGGGCCTCGCTGGGATCGGGCATCTGCTTGTAGCGCGAGGCGTGGAAGGACTGGATGCGGTCGATGGCTTTGCGGCCCCAGGAGGCCAGCTCGTCGCGCTTGCGCGGCTCGTCTTCGGTCAGCTTCTGGATCCAGTCGGTGCCCAGGCGGACGTGGGTGCGCTCGTCGGCTTGCAGGTAGTCGGCCAGCTCGGCGATGCGGGTGTAGCCGCGCTTCTCCGCCTCCTTCCGCCACTGGGCCAGGGTGTGCATCAGGTTGGCCTCGGCCCAGCTGTTGGTGACCGCGATGCGACGCAGCGGGTCTTCGTCGTTCTGCATCCACCACCAGACCAGCGTCCAGGGGCCGTAGCCCAGCTCCCCGCCCAGCTCCTCCTCGACCGCCTTGGCCACGATCTCGATGTGGCGCGCCTCGTCCCACATCTGGTGGGCCAGCTCCATGCGCATCTCCCAGGGGAGGTCGGGGAACTCGGCCAGCATCTTGCCCATGCGGTCGGTGGTCTCCACTTCGCCGTAGAGGAGTTGGTGGAACTTGTGGCGGAACCCTTCCAGCGACCACTCGTCCTCGGTCTGGTAGACCTGAAAATCGTCCTGCTTGTCGGAGAACCAGAGCGGTTCTTCGACGACGGGGTGGTCGAGCGGGCGGGGACTGCTTGCGGAACTTGTAGCCGCCGCGGCCGCGCTTGAGGCGGGCGGGGGAGCGTTCCTCTTCCTTGGCGCTGTGGAACGTCAGCCAGTGGGCCTCGATGCCCTGACCGGTGACGCCGCCGCACTCGACCAGCCGCGCCTCGATGTCCGCCTGCACGTCGAGGGCGCGCTTGCGGTCCTCCGGCGAGCGGGTCAGCCCTTCCAGCACCGCCTGCCCCCAGGCCACGTGCGATTGGCCCATCGCCGCCAGTTGCCGCAAGAGCCGTACCGTCGGGGCGTCGGTCAGCTGATCGGTGGCGTCGGCGTGGTAGACGTAGCTGCTGACGAGATGGGGCTCCAGCACCCGGTAGACGGCGACGAGGCGCTCCATCGCGTCCGGAAGGAGCCAGACGTGTTCGCAGAGGCGGGCGAAGTCGTCGGTGGCCGGTTCCTGGCTGGTGCGCGCCGCCCGCAATTGCTCCAGCCGCTCGCTGAGCAGATCGGCGGCCTGGGCGTGGTCGAAGACGTGGTAGCCGAAGGTCGCCTTGAAGGCGAGCTGCGGCGTGGTGTGGGACCAGCCGCCGATCATCTCCATGAGCTGGATTTCGAGGTAGCGGTAGTTGGCCAGGCGCTGCGAGTTCTCCTTGACCGTGAAGCGCCCGCCGAACTCGCGGCGGTCTACGATGGGCACGGGAGGCCTCCTTCTGGTGTCAGGGTGACGGGTGACGCTCTTCCTGACACCCTCAGCCCGGTCACCCTGCACCCCAGAGTCTCCACAGCTCCTCCATCGATCGCGCCGCTTCGCGTGCCGCGGCAAGCGGGTCGGTGGCCGCCAGATCGGAGACGCGCTGGCTGAATGGCTCCGGCATCACCGGCCCGTCGTATCCCAGTTGCTGCAAGGCACGCATGAACCCGGCCAGGTCGATGACGCCCGTCTCCATGGGCAGGGTGCGCACGGTATCGATCTGCTCGTCCCAGGCGATCCCGGCCGGGGCGTCGTTGACATGGACGACGACGATGTCTTCATTGGTTAGTCGGTCGAGGTCGGCAAGCGTGCCGCCGGAGGCGAAGAGATGCCACGAATCGAGCATCACGCCGACATTCGGGACGTCGATCGCGGCGATCAGATCCATGAGCCCGGCGAGGGTGTAGATGAACTCGTGGCGAAACGCGGCGCGAAAGGTCTTGGGGCCGATGAACTCGATGCCGAAGCGGCAGCCTTCGTCCCGCAACACCTCGGCGATGGAGCGGAGGCGGGCGACGTGCCAGTCGAAATTTTCTTCATACGGCCGCTCGTCGGAGCCGGAGGGCATAAAGGTCGCCGTACGTGTCGCGCCCAACTCGCGGGCGACGGAGGCCAACCGGGGGAGTTCGCGGAGATCGGTCTCCTACGTCGCGTCGTCGCGCCAGGCGACGGGGAGATTCCAGAGCGCGGGGCGCACGCCGGCCTGGGAGAACTGCTCGAGCACCGCTTCGACGCCCTGATCGGCGACGGCTTGCGCCGCGAGACGGCTATCGAAGGCGAGCCCGGCGAACCCCGCGTCGCGGGCCAGGGCGATCGCCTCTGAGAGCGACAGCCCGCGGATGCCGAGGGCTTCCGGGCCGATGGTCGTGTACATCAGGCCGTCGCCAGAGTGGAAGTGGCCGCGGGGACACCCGGTTGGGTCGGATCCTCCGGCAGGGCGATGACGCAGTGCCCTTCGGCCGCGGCGTAGGCGCCGAGTGTCAGTTGCAGCACGCGGGCGGCGTGGTCGAACCCCGCCTGGGACGGTTCTCCCCGCTGGACCACGTCCAGGAAGTGGGTCAGTTCGCTGGCAAAGGTGAGGGCCAGCGGGTGGGTGAAGCGGTTGTATTCGACCGCCTCAGGCCAGCCGTGGAGTTGGTGAACGAGGCGGTTCTGGGCGCCGGCCAGACTGCCGTGTTCGGCCCCTACCTCGAAGTGCCAGTTCCCCACCGGGGCGAAGGCCCAACTGGTGACGATCTGGCCCATGGCCCCGGAGGCGAAGCGGACCAGGATGGCGCCGGTGTCCTCGGCGACAAGCTGCTTGATGGCGAAGCGGTCCATCATCGCCGTGACCTCGACCGGGCGGTCGTCGGCGAGGGCCAGCAGGCGGTAGGTGGCGTGCCAGCCGGTGTCGATGACCTCACCGCCGCCCATGCGCGCGACGTCGGCGCGCCAGGCCCAGGGGCTCTCGCCACCGCCGATCTCGGCCGGATGGCGGCCGCCGGCGAACCCACGGTTTTGCACCGCCTCGATCGAGCGGAACAGGAAGGGGCGTCCTAGCGCCCCGGAGGCGAGGAGTCGGCGCGCCTCCATCAGGCTCGGCTGGAAGAGTTGGTTGTGCGCGGCCATGAAAATGGACCCGGTCGCCTGCAGCGCCTCCCGGATGGCGGCGGCGTCCTCCAACGTGGTGCAGAGCGGTTTTTCGCAGAGGATGGCCTTGCCGGCGCGGGCGGCGGCGATGATGGCGCCGGTGTGGAGGTGGTGGGGCAGGCAGATATCGACGGCGTCGATGTCGGCCCCGGCGAGCATCGTCTCGAGTTCCGCGAAGATGGCGACCTCCCTCCCGACTTCTGATGCCAGGTGGTGCGCCCGCTCTGGCGACACGTCGGTGATGGCGACGATCTCTGCCGCGCGGCGCATTCTCCGCCCAGGCGCGGGCATGGACGTGCCCCATCCACCCGGCGCCGACGATCCCGACCCTTAGCGTGTCCACGCGTTGTCTGTCCTCCCGCGATTGAAATTCCGCCTGCGCCCTTCACCTGTCATAGCGCCGCACTCCAGCGCCCTTCAGGGTGCTTACCGTTCATGGCAGCCTGGTCCTTTAGGGCCAGGCGGGGTGGCAGCCTGGTTCAAGGTTCCCAGCGGTATTGGCAAACACGACCCCTCTGTATCGGCCCTGCCGGATGCTTAAGCCATCCGGCTGACCTAAACGTGAAGCCCGGTGCACCGGGCTGGAAGGCAGCCCGCGATGCTCGCCGATCCACCATTGTCCATATTGCCGAGCCGGAGACAATCCCGGCTTTTCTCGACCAGCAATTGACAGGAACATCGTGATCGGGAATACTAATTCGTATCACTAATACGTAGCAACTCCGGCAGGCAAATCGCCCATGAGCGCGACACCCCTCCGCAAACGCCCCACCCAGGACGACGTGGCTCGTATCGCGGGTGTCTCTCAGACCGTGGTGTCGCTCGTGCTCAACGAGCGCTCCGCCGTCTCGATCTCTGCGGAGACCCGGCAGCGGGTGCTGGACGCCATAGCCGAACTGAACTACGTCCCCGATGGCGCGGCCCGCGGGTTGCGCACGAGAAAATCGCTCATCGTCGCCAGTCTCATCCCCGACATCACCAACCCCTTCTACCCGGCGTTCGAACGCGGGATTCAGGATGTCGCCGACGAGCGCGGCTACGACCTGTTCGCCTACAACACCGACGGGCAGCGCGAGAAGGAGTTGCGCTGCCTGCGCTCGTGCAGCGGGCGCGCGTCGATGGCATCATCGCCACCCCCTTTCAGTTGACGGCGGTGGATTTCGCCCCGCTTGCTCGACAACGGGGTGCCCATCGTCGTTTTCGGCGAGATGACCGAGGCGCCGGCCGTCCGCGGCTTTGACGAGGTATTCGTCGACGATTTCGCCGCCGCGACCGCGTTGGTCACCTATCTGCTCAGCCGCGAATACCTGCCGCTGGGCATGATCACCGAATCCGGCGAGGTGCATCGCCGCGAGGGGCGCATCGCTGCCTGCCGTACGGTGTTGTCCGAACGAGGTCTGCTGCGAGACGAGTTATTGGCGCGTGGAAGCGACGCCACCGAGGCGGGCGGTTACGCCGCGATGCGCCAGCTTCTGACCCGATCGCCGCGACCGCGGGCGGTGTTCGCCACCAACGACATGCAGGCCATCGGGGCGATGGTGGCCTTGCGCGAGGCGAGGCTGCGTATCCCGGACGACATCGCCATCGCCGGCTTCGACGACATCACCGTGGCCAGGCTGCTCAACCCAGTCACTGACGACCGTCGCCCAGTTTCCGGAGCGGTTGGGACGACGCGCCGCGGAAATGCTTTTCGCCCGGCTCGACGGCAGCGTGACCGGTGAGGGCCGGCGTGAGGAGATGCCGTACGAGGTGAAGCTTCGGGAATCGGCATGAAGCGGAGTCAGGCGTCGAAAGTCGGAAGTCGAAAGATTGGACGGAAGTGGGGGCAATGTGCGGCGCGGAGAGATCCTGGTTCGAGGCGTAGACCGAGTGAGCGAGGAGGTTGCAAACGCACCGCGTGCCAAGGTCGGGACACCATCATCATGCAGCGCCGGATGACCGGCGTCACATCAAGGAGGATGCGATCGTGAACACTGGACGTACTTTGCACATGGCCCTTCGTGCATCGGGCATGACCCGGCGCGGGCTGCTGCGCGGCGGCGCGGCGCTCGGTCTCGGCGCGACGGCACTGGGGAGCGGATTGGGGGCGCGGGGAGTCCTGGCTCAGGAGAGCGGCGAGCCGGTCAATCTGACCATCTGGCTCGACGGCGAACCGGGGACGGTCAACGCGGTGACCGAGATTCTCGACCAGTACATGCAGGAAAATCCGGATGTCAACGTCGAGACGACGTTCGTCGGCAGCAGCCTCTTCAACCCCACGCTCGTCCCGGCGCTGAACGCGGGCGAGGGACCGTCCATCTGGATGGGTGGCAGCGGTCCCGGCCAGCCACAGGCGATCATCGAGGCTGGGCACGCCCTCGATCTCACACCGTACTACTGCGAGCTGGGCTGGAACGAGATCATCCCCGAGGGCATCGTCAACTACACCTCGTCCAACGGTAAGCTGTGGGCCGTCGGCGACAGCGTCGAGACGACGCTGATGTTCTACAACAAGGCGGTCTTCGAGGAGAACGGCTTGTCGGTTCCGCAGACGTGGGACGAGTTGATGGCCGCCTGCGAGACGCTTCAGGGCGCCGGGTTCGTCATGCCGATCGGACTCGGTGGAGCGGACAAGTACCCAATCTCCTGGTGGCAGTCGCTCCTCTGGGGCCGCTACGCCGGCCCCGAAGGGGTCGACGAGGTCATGTTCGGCGACGGCAGTTGGAACACCGAGCCGTTTATCCAGGCGACCGCCAAGCTGAAGGAGCTGAACGACGCCGGCTGCTTCGGCCCCAACCCGCTGGCCGAGATCCAGGACGACGTGGAGGCCCGCTTCTGGCGCGGCGAGGTTCCGATGGTCTACGTCGGTCCGTGGATCATCGGTCCGGGTATCGATGCCGTCGGCGAAGACATCGTCAATTTCAGTGTTTTCCAGGTGCCGCCCCCGATCGACGGCGACCCCATTTACCCGACCGAGGACATCGGCACCGGCTGGTACATCAACGCGGCCACCGAGCACCCGGACGTGGCCGCCGATCTGCTCGACTTCATGCTCTTCCGCGACGAGAGCCGGGATCTGATGCTGGAGAGTGGCGACAACGTGCCGGTCGGTGAGCTGACCCTGGAGGACGTCGAGCTGCCGCAGATTCTGCAGGAGGTCTTCGCCCTCACCAACGAGTACCGCGACAACGGCACGATCCACGCCTTCCTCGACACCGTCACTCCGGCCAGCATGACCGACGCCAGCTACGACGGGCTGCAAGCCGTACTCGCCGGCCAAATGACCCCGGAGCAATTCACCGCCGCCGTGCAGGAGGCGTGGGAAGCGGCCAAGGCGGAGAACGAGCATTTGCTGCCGGGTGGGGTGAGCTGTTAGACGGCCAGATGGCAAGTCGGCAAGCCGACGAGGCACTGCTTGGAGTTAGGCGTTGAAGGTGCATAGCCGTCTCGAACCAGTTACCCCACCACGTCGGGGCAGCGTTCGCGAGCCGTCTCTTGCCGTCTCGCCGTCTGGCCGTCTGGCCGTCTCCCATCGGCTGCGTCGGCATGTGCTGCAGCGGTATCTGGTGGCGTACCTGTTCATCCTGCCGGTGCTGCTGCTCTACGGTATTTTCGTCTTGCGGCCGACGTTGCAGACGTTCTGGCTCGCCTTCTACGAATGGAACGGGATCTCGGTCGACCGCGAGTGGGTCGGCCTGGGGAATTTCCAGCGCCTAGTGGGGGATGCCATCTTCTGGCAGGCTTTGCAGCACAGTCTCATTTGGACCGTGGTGGTGGTGGCGTTCAATCTCGGGGTCGGGTTGATGGCGGCGGCGCTGCTGGCGGGGAACGTCCGGGGGCGGTTGCTGTTCCGGCTCGGGTATTTCCTGCCGGTGGTGCAGGCCTCCATCGTCACCGCCATGATCTGGCGCTGGATCTACGCCCCGACCGGGGTGCTCAATTCGGCCCTGGAGACGCTCGGTCTCGGTTTTCTGACGCGGGGGTGGCTCGGCGATTTCACCGTCGTCCTCCCCGCGCTGGCCATCGCCTCGAGCTGGATGACGTTCGGGTTGAGCGTGGTGATCCTCCTGGCCGGCATGCAGGGCATCGACCCCACGCTCTACGACGCGGCGCGCGTCGATGGCGCGGGGTACGGGCGGATGTTCCTCGACATCACGATCCCGTCGCTGCGCAACACCATAACCATCGTCATCCTGCTGGCCCTGGTCGACGCCTTCAAGGTGTTCGACATCATCTGGGCCACCACCGAGGGCGGGCCGATCCGGGCCACCGAAGTGCTCTCCACGTACCTCTTCAAAGAGGGGTTCCAGCAGAACCAGTACGGCTACGGCTCGGCCATCGCGGTGGCGCTGGCGCTGATCATCCTGGTCAGCTCGGTCTTCAACCTCACGATTCGGGAGCGCGGCGATGACTGATGCGGCATCCTTTGGCAGTCAACGTCGCCCGCGCGGCTGGTGGCTGGTCTATATCCCCCTCACCATCCTGTTCATCTTCGCCGTGGCGCCGCTGCTGCTGGCCTGGTTTACCGCATTCAAGAGCGCCGAGCAGCAGTTGGTCAATCCCTATGGACTGCCCATCCCGCCGACGCTCGAAAACCTGGCCGAGGCGTGGACGGTCGGCCGCTTCAGCATCTACTTCAAGAACAGCGTCATCATCTCGGTTGCCGACGTGATCGGGATGGTAATCATCTCGTCGCTGGCCGGGTACGCCTTTGCCCGCCTGCGCTTTCCGGGGCAGAAGGTGCTGCTCTACGGGCTCCTCATCGGGCTGACGATCCCGGTGGCCGCCATCATCATCCCGCTCTACCTGACCATGCGCGATTTCCGGCTGCTCAACACCTACGGCTCGGTCATCATCGCCGACATCGCCCTGGCGGCGCCGATCTTCGTCTTCATCATGCGAGCCTTCTTCAAGGATTTGCCGGCCGAGCTGGACGACGCCGCCCGCGTTGACGGGGCGAACGAGTTTCAGATCTTCTGGCAGATCATGCTGCCCCTGGCCCGGCCGGGGCTGATGACGGTGGCGTTGCTGGAGTTCCTCTGGAGTTGGAACGATCTGCTGCTGCCGCTGGTCTTCCTGGTCAGCGACGAGCTGCGCACGCTGCCGGTGGGAATGCTCTTTTTCCAGGGCCGGTTCACCATCGACTACGGGCTGATGAGCGCGGGGGTGCTGATCATCTCGCTGCCGGTGACGATCCTCTTCCTGGTCTTCCAGCGCGATTTCGTGAAGGGGCTGGCGTCGGGGGCGTTGAAGGGGTGACGGCCGGGCCCCCGACCCCCGAGAAGTTCCCGAAGTTCCCGAAGTTCGCCGCGCCCCAGCAGATCCCCTGATTCACTGGAGGCTATGGGCTTTTGTCTGCTGTGCGACGCACGTCGCTCTCGTTTGAAACGCAGCGACTTAACGACTGATAGCCCATAGCTCATAGCCCATAGCCGAACGTGGAGGCACGATTCGCATGCGATTTAGTCAATTGATCGCCCCGCGGACTTCGGAGGTGGTGGAGGCGGCGACGCCGGCACCGGGGCCGGGGGAGGTGCTGGTGCGGGTGCAGAGCAGCGGGGTGTGCGCATCCGAGCTGCACCCGTGGGCCGAGGGGCGCCTCGGGTATCCGCACCGGTTCGGGCATGAGCCGATGGGCGTGGTCGCCGCGGTCGGCGAAAGTGTTACGCGCTTCCAGGAAGGCGACCGGGTGACCGGGTTGTTCAAGGGCGCCTACGCCGACTGCTGCCTGGCGACGGACGACATCCTGCTGCCGGTTCCCGCGAACGTTGGCGACGAGGCTGCCCTGGGCGAACCGCTCGCCTGCCTGGTTAACGCCCAGCGGCGGACGCCGGTGGAACTGGCGGATCGGGTGGCGGTCATCGGGCTGGGGTACATGGGCCTGGGCATACTGCAACTGCTGAAGTTGCGCGGACCGAGCCGCATTGTGGCCATCGACGTGCGGGAGGATGCGCGGGAGGCGGCCAGGCGACGTGGAGCGGACGAGGTTTACGATCCGTCCGAGCTACCGCCGGAGTTCTCCCTGACCCAGTTCGGCGTCTGGCAAAGTGATCGCGGGTTCGAGGTCGTGGTCGAGGGTTCCGGTACGCAGGCTGGTCTGACGCTGGCGGGGGAATTGGTGCGTCCTCATGGGGTGCTTTCCATTCTTGGCTACCACCAGGGTGGGCCGCGCCAGGTCAACGTGGGGATGTGGAACTGGAAGGCGATCGATGTCGTCAACGCCCACGTCCGCCGCCACGCGGATTTGATGGAGAGCATGCGCATCGGGCTGGAGCTGACGGCGCAGGGGCTGATCGATCTGGGGGCGTTGGTGACGCATCGATATGGGCTGGACGAGGTGGACCGGGCCTACGGCGATTTGCTGCAGAAGCCGCAGGGGTTCATCAAGGCGGTGGTGCGGCCGTAGAAACCCTCATCGCTCTGAGCGGGGCGCGCGGTGGGGTCATACGGAATCCAGATAAACAGGTTGACCCGTGCCACACACGCGAATTCGGCTCGCGACGTTCCCCTCGCCCTGCACGTGTGCGCAAGGCGAGGGAGCAGGGGGTGAGGGGCGTTCAACACGGCCGAAGGATCGCCCCGGATCTCGGCCCACGCCCCCCGACACTACTGCGGGATACGCAGCACCTGGCCCGGGAGAATCAGATCGGGGTCGGAGATCTGATCCTGGTTGGCGTCGAAGATGCGCGTCCACTGGGCCGAATCACCGTAGAACTGCTGGGCGATGCTCCCCAGTGTGTCGCCGGCGACGACGGTATACAGGATCACGTTGGCCGTCGCGTCGAGCACCCCCGCGAACCGCAGCAGGTCCGCCAGCGTGAACGTCCCGGCCTGCGCCGCCGGCAGCGTCGGCGCCCAGTTCGCCGCGGTCAGGATGGAGTCCTTGCTGCGCCGCACCAGCCCGATGAGCACCTCCGCCACGATCGTGCTCCCCACCGGACCCAGGTGGTTGCCGCCCGCGTGCGCCGCCTCGGCCAGCAGGTAGTACCAGAGCGGCGTGCGGGTCAGGTACCCGGCGTGGTCGAGGACCTCCACCTGGTCGACGCTTCCGGCCGCGGCGCTGAGCTGGGCCGGCGTCAGCGGCGTGATCCCTAGCGCCCCCGCCACCGCCTGCCCCGTCGGCATCCGCAGCAGGTAGCCCCGCAGCAGGTTGCGCGTGGCGAGGCGGCTGGCCAACCCCGGCTCGATCTGCCCGATCAGGTTTCGCAGTTGGAACAACCCCGGGTCGGCCAGCATCGTGTCGATCTTGCGCGCCATGCCCGCCGGCGGCGCGCCGTCGACCAGGTTCTCCCACTCGGCGATCCAGTTGTCGGGCAGCGTGGGGAAGCCAAAGCCGACTTCGCCGCTGAGCGCGGTGAAGGTGAACAGCAGCGCCAGGCTGGCCGGGGACGCCGGCGGTCCACTGGTGTTGAAGTTGAGGTTGAAATCGTACTCGTCGCGCACCATCGTGTGCCCGAACCGGTACGCCGCCACCGCATACTCCAAGGGCAGGAAGAACGCCCCCTGCGGCGGGTCGTAGACCTGATTCCCGTTCTGCAGGATGTTGTCGACGATCGCCGGATCGCAGATCCGCTTCAGGAAATCGTGCACCACAATGTGCTGGTAGTGCTGGCGCATGATGCGCCGCGCCTTCACGAACCCGCTGCCGTCGTCGATGATCGCGTTGTGCGCCCGCAGAAACGCCAGATGGAGCTGCGCCACGATCAGGTTTTCGTCGTTGCGCGGGTCGCCGATCAGCGCCGCCCGGTCGTGCGTCGGGTCCGGGTTCGGCGCCTCGCGGGGCAGGTCGTTGAAGTCGTCCTTGTTCGGCGGCCGCAGGATCGGGACGAAATTGCCGTTGAGCGGCGTCACCGTGCCCAGTTTCATCCTGTCGTTGTTGGCCGGGTCGCGGGGGGCCGGTTTGCCGTAGACGCTGTCCAGGTCGAGGCTGGCTGTGCGCAGGTTCTTCAGCGTGCCGGTGATGACGCTCATCGCCAGCGGGGTCACGTTCTGCGCCAGCAGGTTGGGCAGCGGCGCCGACGCCGCCTCCAGCGTCACGTCGTGGTCGACGAACTGCCCGAAGTAGGTGTAGATCGCCGGGATGGTCGAGTTGCCGGGGTCGGTTTCGTCGCCCGGTCCCGGGTCGCGCATGGACTGGCCAAGGAAGACCAGGTGGTCGCGGGTGTCGAGCGTCTCCGGCAGTAAGTTGTTCGGGTCGGACTGCAGCGCCGGGAAGAGAAAGCCGAAGGCGCGCAGATCGTCCTTCAGTGCCTCCTCGACCTCCCGCGAGATGGCGGATTCGGGCCCGCCCAGGATGTCGGCGGCAACTTCCACCGTATTGATGGGGATGACCTGCCCATGGAGGATGCGTGGCATTCGGGAGCTCCTTTTGCTGAAACGTGGTTCGTGGGATCTCTGGTCAGGAACGACGCGGGCTGTGTCCTCCTCCAGGGGGATGAGCGACGACGGGGATGGCGCACCGCGGCGTGATCGCTCGATCCCACCCCGATCGTCGAAATCGAATAATTTATGAACTCTTCGATAGGACCATATCAAATCGCCGCGGGCGAGTCAATGGGGCAACCGGCATTTCAGCGGGAGCATCGGCACGGCGGGCCACCGCCGCTCGCTGCTCATCGCCGCCTTCGGCCCGTCGCAATCCGCATCAACAGAATCGCGCAGAACAGGCCGGGTCCGTCGCAGGCTCACTCATCTGCCGTACATCGCCGTCTTCAGCGGTGTGCCAAGGCCGTGTCATTCCGACGGAGGAGGAGTCTCGTCGTTCTCGGCATCACGGCGTGGGGTGCCGGAGATTCCTCGCAAGCTCGGAATGCCACTTCAACTGTGTCGGGGTTTTCAGCATGACACGACATCAGCACGGCGCTTTCATCGCGCGACGCGTCAGCACTCCTCGATCCGCTCGACGATCGCCGAGCCGAACGTCTGCGACCAGTAGTAGGTGTACTGGGTTCCCGACCGCTGCTCCAGCCCGACGCCTAGCGCCCGGTAGTTCCCGTTCAGCATGTTCGCATTGTGGGATGAGCTGTTCCTCCACCAGTTGAATGCCGCCTGCGCCGTCGACTGCCCCCAGGCCAGGTTCTCTCCCCACGACACGTTGGTCGGGTAGCCGTGGTTGGTCAGATTCTGGCGGGCCGTCACCCCGTCGATCGTGTGCGAGAGCTGCCCGGTGCGCGCCATGTCGTCGCTCTTCGTTTCCGCCGCCGCGATGAGAATCCTATCGAGTACCAGCGCGGGCGTCACGCCATTCTGCGCCCGCCAGGCATTGACCAGATCCAGCATCTGAACCGCCACCGCCCGCGCACAATCCGGGTCGGCCACACAGACGCCGTTCTGGCATGTCCGCCCACCGGGGCACGTTCCACACGACCCCCCACACCCATCGCTGCCACACGTCTTGCCGTTGCAATTCCGCACACAGACACATTGCCCGCCCTGGCAGATCCGCCCGCTCCCGCAGGATCCACAACTGCCGCCGCAACCGTCGTTGCCACAGACCTTCCCGCCGCAATTCGGCGTGCAAACGCAGGAGCCACCCTGGCATGTCGTGCCATTCGGGCAGGTTCCGCAACTTCCACCGCAACCGTTGTTGCCGCACGATTTACCATTGCAGTTCGGCGTGCAGACGCACGATCCGCCCTGACAGCTCGATCCGGCGGGGCAATTTCCACACGAGCCGCCGCAACCATCATTGCCGCAGACCTTGCCGCCGCAATTTGGGGTACAGACACACGACCCACCCTGGCAGGCCTGGTTGCCCGCACACGTGCCGCAGTTCCCGCCGCAGCCGTCGGCGCCACACGTCTTTCCCGTGCAGTTCCGCGCGCAGATGCAATTCCCGTTCTGGCAGCCCTGCCCACCGGAGCACGTGCCACAACTGCCGCCGCACCCGTTGCTGCCGCAGGACTTGCCCGTGCAGTTCGGAACGCAGACGCAGCGCCCGCCCTGGCACGTCGTTCCGCTTTGACAAGCGCCGCATGAGCCGCCGCAGCCATCCCCGCCGCAGGTCTTGTCACGGCAGTCGCGAACGCAGTCTTCGACGCACTCGCCGTCCCGGCATGCAAGCTCGTCGTCGCAATCGCCGCAGGAGCCATCACACCCGTCGTCGCCGCATGCGATACCATCGCAGTCCGGGATGCAAGCCGGTGCGCTCCCCGTGCCACCTCCCGATTTGCCCTTCTTCTTTCGGCGCCGGCGCTTCTTCCTGGCTTCACCCGGCGCGGCCGCGCCAACGAGGCCAAGCGCGGCCCCCGCCAGGGCACGCACCACGCTCCGCCGCGAAGGAATCGCCGAGAGACATCGGGTCAGGTCGTCGAAGTACCGATCGTCCAAGACCCCTCCTGGCTCGTGCGTATCCGCGCCCGCTTTGAGAAAGAGGCCGTTGCCTGCCGTGTGACGTGGCCCGACAGGGCGCTGTCATGAACACTGCATGAACGATGCCCTTATGTCCATACTTCTCCCAAACGCGCGATGAACGGCAATGGTGCCGTGCGATTGACTGAACGCGCACGCGCGGCCGCACCCACGCATGCCTCGCTCGCCCGCTCACGTCATGACTGGTTGGCACGCACTCTGCGGCAGCGCGTCCCATACGGGCAGCCGCGATCCGCCCGTTCCTGGAGAGGAAACGACGATGCGAAACGGGATATCGGGTGGGGCGAGGCTGGTGGCCGGCATGGCGTTCGGGCTGGGGGTGGCGCGGGCGGCATTGGAGCGGCCGCCGGAGGCGGCACTGCATGGGCAGGTCGCCCTCGTCACCGGCGGCTCGCGCGGTTTGGGGTTGGCCATCAGCCGCGAACTGGCCGCGCAGGGCTGCCGCCTGGCTATCTGCGCCCGGGTCGAAACCGAGCTGGAAACCGCCCGGGCCGATCTGGAGCAGCGCGGCGCCGAGGTCCTGGCCGTGCCCTGCGACGTGTCCGACCAGACCCAGGTGGCGGCCATGGTCGAGGTGGTCACCCGCCACTACGGGCAGATCGACATCCTGGTCAACAACGCCGGCATCATCGTCGTCGCCCCGGTAGCAGATCTGACACACGACGACTTCGAGCGGGTGATGGCCACCAATTTCTGGGGCACGCTCAACCCGACCCTAGCCGTCCTGCCGGGGATGCGGGCGCGCGGCGCGGGCCGCATCGTCAATATCACCTCCATCGGCGGCAAGCTGGCCATGCCCCACCTGCTCCCGTACGACTGCGCCAAATTCGCCGCCATCGGCTTCTCCACGGGGTTGCGCGCCGAACTGGCCGGCACCGGCATCAACGTCACCACCGTCGTGCCCGGCCTGATGCGCACCGGCTCCCATCTGCACGCCGAGTTCGGCGGAAATCAGGAGGCCGAGTACCGCTGGTTCGCCCTCGGCGCCAGTGCCCCTTACCCGGTCGCCTCCAGCGCCGAGCGGGCTGCCCGCCTCATCGTGCGCGCTACCCGCCGCGGCGAGCCCGAATGCACCTTCCCCTTCACCGCCACCCTCGCCGCCCGCTTCAGCGGACTCCTCCCCGGACCCACGGCCGAGGTGCTGACTCTCGTCGATCGCCTGCTGCCGAAGCCGTCACCTCAGCCGACTGGCACGCAACCAGGAATCACCGTCGCCGCCGAGGCCGATTCGCTGCTGCTCGAGGGCGCCACCATCCTGGGCCGTCGCGCGGCTGAGGAATACAACCAGCTTCCTCCCCATGAGCAAGGCGCGAGGTAACGCCGCTGCAACCGCAAACGGGCTCCTATCGATTCCGATGCTACCTGTGGAGGCCGAACGCCAACCGCTCAGGCCGAGGCTGGGGGATGCAGTTTGCGGGCGATCTCGGCCAGTACGATTTCGATATCGAACGGCTTGAGCACCACGCCCACGCCCATCACCTCCAGGTGCGCTTGCAGCTCCTCCACCAGCTTGACGGCGGCCGTGCAGACGACCACCGGGATGTCGCGCGTGGCGCGGTCCATCTTCAACATCTGCAGGAACTGCCATCCCTTCCCCTCATCCACCACGATGAAGTCGAGCACGATCAGGTCCGGCCGGTCCGTCTTGACCCGATCCAGCATCGATAGCAAGTCGATCGAGAAATCGTCCGTGCTGACCCGATACCCTTCCTCTTCCAGCAATGTCCGGAACAGGTCCAGGATGGCCACCGTATCGTTGATGACCAGGATGTGCTTTGGCGAGGAGTCCAACGTCGCCACGAAATTCGCGCCCTTCCACTTTACAGAACGTCCCAAACCGCCGGATGATACCTCACGGGCTATCAGCTATGGGCTATGAGCTTCTGGCACTTGGCTGTTGTCGTGTGCTCGTCCTTGTCCTCTGGCCGTCTGGCCGTCTTCGGCTGATAGCTGATAGCTGATAACTCACCGCCCCGTGTCACACAATTGGCCGCCGCGGTGTTATCCCTGACAGGGGGAGCGTTTACCCCACGGGACGACTCATGCCGCTCCTGCATCGCCAACCAGCAACGCACGCTCCCCCATCCGCCAGCGGCGATGACCTCGCGAGCGACGCGGAAATGGTCCTCGCGGCGCAAAGTGATCCCCACGAATTTGCCGCGCTGTTCACCCGCTATTGGGACGTGGTTTTGCGCTACTGCCGCCTCCGGCTGCTCGATCGGCAGGAGGCCGAGGACGCCGCCAGCCAGGTCTTCGTCGATGCCTACGCCGGACTCCATCACTTCGCCGACCGCGGCGTGGAGGGATCGTTCCGCGCCTGGCTGCTGACCATCGCCCACCACGAGGTGGTCAACCGCCACCGCTACCGGACCCGCCATCCCGCCAGCCCGCTGGATGCGGCCGGTGACGTGCGCGACCAGAACCCTTCCCCCGAGCACGCCGCCATCGCCGCCGGGGACCTGGCCCAGGTCGTCGCCTTGTTGGGTCAGCTCCCGGTGCGGTCCCGGGAGGTGGTCGAATTGCGGCTTGCGGGTCTCACCGACCGCGAGATCGCCGCCGTCCTCGGCGTCAGCGGGGAGGCCGTGCGCCAGGCCCAGTCGCGCGCCGTGTCCCGTCTGCGCGGCCTGATGGGCGTTTCCCCGGACAACGAGAGAAATCGGAAACGGCACAGGCATGACTGAGGACCCTAGCCAGGAACTCAACCGGTACTGGAACGCGGTTGTCGCCGGCGAAAGCGTCGCGGACGGATTCGCGCTTGACGCGGACGACATGGACACCGTGCGTCGCCTCACCCACGCCGCGTTGGCTACCACCGCCGGCAACCGCGCCGAAGCAGCCTGGCCGGGAGTGCTAGCGCGAATCCTGGCCGCGGATACCGCTCCCGGCGAACGCTCAGCGTGGTCTCCACGCGACCAATTCGCGCCTCACCCGTTCGGACCGAACGGCCGGGCCGCCGCTGCCATCCCCGCGACACGGTCGAAATCGTCGCCCATCCCGAGGCACTTGGGTTCGGGCGTGCTGATGACAGCGGCGCTCGTCCTGCTCACTCTCATCGCGGGGCTTTTCACCATTGGACCGCTGGGCGCGCCGTCAAGGGACGAGGTCGTGCCGCTTCCTGCCGTCGAGAACACCGGTATCGCCGTGGGCCACTTCGAGCCCCTCTGGCAGGCGCGTGGCAGTTCTGACCGACTCGACGCCCCCAGCGACCTCGCCATCGATGCCGAGGGCAGGATCTGGGTCGTCGACGCGAGCCGGGGAACCATCGACATCTTCGCCCCGGATGGGACCTTTCTCGAATCCTGGGGCGGTCCGGGCACGGGCGACGGGCAGTTCTCCTTCTCGGGCATTCACCCATACAGCTTCGGCGATATCGCTTTTGGCCCCGACGGCAGCATCTATGTCGTCGACACCGGCAACGTCCGCGTGCAGAAGTTCGCGCCCGATCGCCGTTTCCTGCTCAGTTGGGGCGAGGAGGGCGAAGCGGATGGTCAGTTCCTGCAGCCGGCGGGCATCGCCGTCGATCCAGCCGGCATGGTCTATGTCAGCGACGAACAGCGGGCGACCATTCAAGTGTTTGACAGCGAGGGACGCTTCCTGAACGCCTTCGGTGGCCTGGGAGTCGAGGAAGGGCAGCTCATTCTGCCCCAGGGGATCGCCCTGGACCCGCGCGGGCTGCTCTGGGTCGTGGATCGGGGCAACAATCGCCTGCAGCAATTCGATGCCGAAGGGAACGTGCACGCCATCGTCGGCACGGTCGGGTTCGACGAGGGTGAGCTCAACCAGCCGCACGACGTCGCGGTCGATCGCCTGGGCAGACTCTACGTGGCGGAGGAAGGCATGAGCCGGGTGCAGGTACTGGACCAGGATGGACGGGCGCTGGCAAGCGTTTCCGGGTACGCCGACAACTCCCTCTTCTCGCCCCGCGGCGTGGCTGTCGCCGCCGACGGCGCGGTCTACGTCAGCGACACCGCCGGCCTGAAGGCGTTTCGGGTACTGCTGCCCACGAGCGCCCTGCTGATACCCTAGCCGGGAGTGCCATAGCGCCGAATTCCGTACAACATACGGATGCGCCGGATCCCCCGAGCACCGATGATGGCTACCTCGTGACGGGACGTGGATTCCATCCCTCCCCTTCACCCGCGCCCGATCCGCGGCCCGCCACGCAATCCTGGCTATCGGCTATCGGCTTTTGGCTGTCTACCGTCGGTTCGTGACTCCTCAATTCCTCTGCTAACCGGCGCACCGATCCGCGCTGCGTGCGATCATGCGCAGTACGGAAAGGATCAAGAATGCGCGCCGCGGTACTGCCAGCCATCCCCTCCATGCTGGAGGTCGCCGACATCCAGGTCGACACCCCCGGACCGCGCGAGGTGCTGGTGCGCACCGTCGCCGCCGGCCTCTGCCACAGCGACCTCCATTTCATGGAAGGCAAGTACGGCTGCGACACTCCCACCGTCCCCGGCCACGAGGCGGCCGGCGTCGTGGAGGCGATTGGCTCCGATGTGACCCACGTGCAGCCGGGGGACCACGTCATCGGCTGCCTCTCCATCTTCTGCGGGCACTGCGCCTACTGCCTCTCCGGCCGCCCCGTCCTCTGCACCCGGCAGGGACTGGAGCGCGACCCGGAGGAGATGGCGCGCCTCTCCTGGCGCGGCGGCGAACCGCTGCACCAGTTCCTGCGCCTCTCCGCCTTCGCCGAGATGATGCTGGTCCACGAGAACACGCTGGTGAAAATCCGCGACGACATGCCCCTCGCCCAGGCCGCTCTCATCGGCTGCGCCGTCACCACAGGTCTGGGCGCGGTTTTCAACACGGCTAAGGTGCCGCCGGGCAGTACGGTGGCAGTCATCGGCTGCGGCGGGGTAGGGCTCAACAGTGTGCAGGGGGCCGTCATCGCCGGGGCAGGGCGGGTCATCGCCGTCGATACCAACCCCTGGAAACTCGACCTGGCCCGCGAGTTCGGCGCCACCGACCTGGTCGATGCCAGCGCCGGCAACCCCGTGGAGCAGGTGCACGAACTCACCGACGGCGGGGTGGAGTATTCCTTCGAGGCCATCGGCCTGAAGACCACCGCCGAGCAATCGTTCGCCATGCTGCAAAAGGGCGGCACGGCCACGATCATCGGCATGATCCCGGAGGGGCAGAAGATCGAGCTGCCCGGCTCCGACTTTCTCGACGAAAAAAAGATTCAGGGTTCCAACATGGGCTCGAACCGCTTCCGCGTCGACATGCCGCGCTACGTCGACCTCTACCTCAGCGGCCGCCTCAAACTCGACGAGCTCGTCTCCCGCCGCATCACCCTGGACGAGATCAACGAGGGCTTCGAGGCCATGCGCCGCGGCGAGGTGGCGCGCAGCGTGATCGCGTTTGCGTAGGGATGAATGGGGATAGAAGGGAGGGTAGCTTGACCCGAGCGACGATCAACCTGCCCGCTGCATGAGATCAACGATCGGCGTTTTTCCGCCGCTGGTCGCTGGGACGCGAATCACCCGCCCACGGCCAAGGGCAGGCAACAACCTAGCGCACCGACAACGAGGGGCGGTGATTGAGGACCTCTGGATCGAAGCCGGCGGTGCGCCGGTAGTTTTGCGAGATCTCCTCCAGTTCGGCGCGGCTGATGACGTCGTCGAGGGTGGTGAAGCCGTCGGGCGCCCGCTCTTCCACGAGATCCAGCGGCCGCTCCGGCCCAGCCCGGCGATTTGCCAGGACGACGCCCGCGGTCGCCGGCCGGCGCTCGGCGTCGTAGGCCGCCACCGCCGCCTCGACGGAAGGTTGCAGCGCCAACTCGCGGGCCAGATGCCGCGCGTCGAGGATCGCCTGCGAGGCCCCGTTGGCCCCGACCGGGTACATCGGGTGGGCGGCGTCGCCTAGCAGGGTGACCCGCCCGAAGTCCCACGTCGGCAGCGGGTCCTGATCCACCATCGGGTACTGATAGACGACATCCGCCCCACGGATGAGGGCCGGCACATTGAGAAAGGGAAACGTGAATGCCGCAAACGGGGCGATGGCCTATTCGTGACGCGCCGTGTGCACCCAGTCCTGCTCCGGCATCGGCCGGCCATCGGCGGTGCGGAAGAGCGCCACCCAGTTGATCAGCGCCCGGCCCCGATCCTTTTGGCGCTTGGAGATCGGATAGACAACCATCTGGCGGCCGGAGTACCCCGCCACGAGCATGCTGCGGCCAGTCAAGTAGGGCTTCCCCTCGGTGAGCCCCCGCCACATGGTGATGCCGTTCCATTGGGGCGGCCCTTCATCCGAGTAGAGCGCGCGGCGCACGACCGAGTGGATGCCGTCGCACCCCACCAGCAGGTCGGTTTCAATCCGCCCCACGGTCGCGCCGGTATGCCGGTCGACAAACTCGCCCCAAACCGTGCCGCCTTCCTGCTCAAAGCGAGCGAGATGATGGCCGGCGTGGACGCGAGCCGGGCCGAGCCGGGCCAGCACCACCCGATGCAGTACCCCGAGCAGCTCGCCGCGGTGGATGGAGAACTGCGAGCCCGCGGCAAGGCCGCGCGGCTCGCCCCAGATCCGCTGCCCGCGCTTGGAGTAGAGGACATACTCGGCGGTGGGGATGCCGACCGCGGCCAGATCGTCGAGCAGACCGAGCTCGGTCAGCTCGCGCACCGCGTGGGGCAGGACGTTGATGCCGACGCCCAGTTCCTTGACGGCGGAGGCGGACTCGTAGACCTCGACATCGTCGATGTCGGCGTCATGGAGTGAAAGAGCGAGGGTCATCCCGCCGATGCCGCCACCGACGATGGCGACCTTCATGTTGCCCCTCTTTCTTCCCAGGTTCAGGGAATCAGGCAGCGTGTCATGCTGAACGCCGTGAACTTGCAGCAGCTCGGCTCACCCACGCGACAGTTTGCTGGGAGCGACATGCTTCGCTAACGCCCAGCATGACACCGTGACTCGGCCACCGCGCCCGCAATGACAGGGGGCTCCTGGGTCTCCTTGGCGGTCTATCCCGGCCCGCGGTAGGTCACGCTCCCGGCCTTGCGCATCGCCTCCATCGCCTCCTCGACCGTCAGCAGCCGTGTCGTCTTGGTCGCCTTGACGTGGCCGGGGCTGACCGCGGCCAGGATCGCGGCCGCCGCGGTGACGTCGTCCGGCGCCTCGCTGATGAACACCCCGTCGAAGTCGCCGAAGGCGTAGTACAGGTTGACCAGCTTGCCCCCGAGTTGCTCGGCCAGCCGCCGCAGTGCCTCGGAGCGGTCCTCGGGGTTGCGCAGCAACGCCCCCCAAGCCTCCGGAGTGTATGAGAACTGGGTCATGTAGAGTGGCATGGTGGAACCTCCATCGCACGACTGCGTACCGACCGGAACACCCATGAACCCGGATCAGGCCCGGGCGACGGTGGTCCGCGGCAGCGACGACGAAACGGCATGGCACGTGGTCCGCGGTGCTGATCTGTCGACAGGAAACGATTCTATCATCCCGGTCAAGCCCTTCGCGCGTCGAGGTTCCATGCCAAGGGCTGGAAGACCTTCAGCCGGGAATTTGATGCGCGCAAAGCAAGTCCGACCCGTCGCGGGAGACGCGGGGGACACAGGGGCCAGCGCTGATCCCGGTTTCGATCCATCTGGGTCGTCCTGAGCCGACCGGCTCCCAGTGTGCCCACGCAGCGACGAAGTCTCCATCGCCACCGTCGGCGAGTTGCTCGGAGCCCTTTCCCCGGCTCGCACAACCCCGTACCGATCCCCGTACTCGGTACGGGTGCGAGCCTACCTCCTCAGCCGCAGAATGGAGTCGCACCGGGCAGCGGTGGTCCGGCGCCCCTACCCGCTGGGGCGGGGATGGAACGATCCCGGTCCTGGTACCGAACCACCCCACCTGAGGTTGCGACGGCTGCCGAGCGCGCCCAAGCTGACCCCATGATCGATGCGGAAAGCGTGGGTCCGACCTGTTCCTGACACTGCGACAGGCGGCAGACAGCACAAGGCGGCGGACGCGTCGACGGAGCGGCTCTTGTCGAGGCAAGTCGTCGGCTCTTCTGAACCTCCGGGTTCACTAGCGCGCGTGCCTATCAGGGAAACGATGGGCTAGTGCATAATCAGGCGACCTCTTTGGGGATGGCGAGATGATCGGCGAGTGGGCAATCGAAGGCGGCACAGACGCGTGCCTCCAGTTCGGCGGCGGTCAGCAGGCGCGTCGGCTCGACCACCCGCCGCTTGCCATGGACCCAGTGCGGCTCGATGGGGTTGAGCCAGGGGCTTTTGGTCGGCAGCCAGCAGGGCACGAGGCGGACGCCACCCTCACGGTGCGCCCGCTGGTTGTGGTCCCGCAGCCAGCGGCGCACCGCCTGGCTCACATGCCACGGCGCGTTGTCCCAGACCAGCGCCAAGGTCGTGATCCCCGTCCCCGCCAACCGGTCACAACACCACGCCAGGAACGCGGTGGTCAGCGGGCTGATCGGGCGCTCCTCCACGAAGCGCAGCCAGAGATCCTCCGGCGCGGCGTTCCCCGGTCGTACCAGCAGCCCATAGCAGGCCAACGCCTTGGGGTCGGGGTCGTGTTTGGGCACGGTCTGCGCTACCAGCCGCAGCGGCTCCGCCGCGGTCCAGGCGTGCAACGCGGGGCGGGCCAGCCGGCTCCACCACGTCTCGTCCTGGAACCCTACCGCCCAGTCGGGACGCTGCTGGGCCAGCGCGATCAAGCGGTCGCGACGGACTTTTTTTGGGCGTACGCCGGGTCGGGGCTGGTGATCCAGTCCTTGGCGCGGCGCCAGCGGATGCCGAGCCGGTTCAGCGTGGCGCGTACGGTTTCGTCGCTGACGCGGCGAACGGTGAGTCCCTCGGCAAACGCCACGTCCGCCGCCAGTTCCAGGGTCCAGACGCTGGTGGGGTGGCCGAAGTCGCGCGGGGAGCGATGGAGCAGTGCCCGCAGCCGCTCGGCTCCCGCCGCATCGAAGGCGACGTGGAGGGTGTGGGGGCGGGAGGAGCCTTCCACCAGCGCCGCCGTGCCGTCCCGGTCGAAGGCGCGGATGGCATTGCGCACCGTCTGGCCGGTACAGCCCAGGGCGCGGGCGATGGCCGGCGCCCGCTCGCCGCGGGCGCTGGCCAGCACGATCTGGCTGCGGCGCAAGGTGAAGGCCTCCCCGGAGCGCAGACCGGCCGCCAGGACCTGCCGCTCCTCCTCGGTGGGCGGACGCACGAACAGTGGGGCTTGCATGCCGCTCAGAATACCGCATGTCAAAACTCCTCGCCGGAGTTGGCACTAGGGCCTCGGAAAGGCCGAGACACCCGGACGCAAGCCAGCAAACGAGGAGGACCGAACATGAACCGTGCAGATCGGCGTGGGAACCGACACGACGCCTCCAGCCAGGCGCCAACCGGGGCGCATGCCTTGCCAGCCGACCGCCCGCCAGCGCGCGGAACGCTGGCGGCAGTCTTCTCCCGGCGTGATGCCGTGGCGGGGGTCGCCACCGGCGTCGCGCTCGGCGCGGTCGGTCTACCCGGTCAGGGGCGCGCCCGGACGCCGAGCCACACGGCCGCGCCACGACGCCAGAAGCGGTCGGCTACCACGTTTGAGGCGGCCTCGCAGGCGCCGACCGAATTCGTCCTGCCCGCCGCATTGGACGCGGTGCCCCTCGATCCGCGGACCGGCTTCGATCTGCCGATCGGCCAGTTCCGGGCGACGTTCATTCCCCGCGCGGGGCTCCTCGGCCCGGACGGCGATCCGCAGCGGCTGCTCACGGAACCGCTGGTCATGGGGATGGTCGTCACCTGCCTCAAGGAGGTTTGGTCGATCGAGAGCGCGCCGGCGGGGGACCGCACCTTCACGATAGCGGCCTACGCCGTGGACGAGGCATCCGAGGAATCCGGCCGACTGGCCGTCCTGGCCGGGCAGGGCCTCGTCGCGGCCGATGGCGGGGGTCGGGTCGAGTTCTCGCTCCAGACTGTCCCCGCTCTCGCCGGCTCGGACCGCTTCGACCAGATCACCGCCGCGGTCGCGGCGCAGCCGGACGGCTCGTACGAGGGCCAAGTGGAGGTCACCGAGGTCTCGGCAGAGAAGTACGGCCACGGGCAGCGCAAGTGCCATCGTCGCTGCGAGGGCAAATCGAAGGCCAAGAAGCGACGGTGCAAGCACCGCTGCCGGAAGCATAACTAGGGCAAGGAGCCGAGCTCCCGTGGTCGGGGTCTCACCTTGGCACAGGAGCGCCCTACCCGATCGGCTCGATACGAGCATCGGTGCTCGCCAAAA
>CAVXMK010000004.1:0-100984 GCA_963762985.1 uncultured Chloroflexia bacterium | reverse complement strand
TCTAGGCTCGCAGCCCCTCGGCCATCGCGTCCGGCGGCCCGGTGAGCGCCCCCCACCCCTCGCGCGACGGCGCGAGCGGCAGGTCGACGAAGACGGCCGCGCTCCGCGCCAGCGTCCCCGGGTCGCGCCCGACCTCCAAGCAGGCGGCGTCGACCTTCGCCTGCCACGCGGCCAACTCCTCGACCGAGAAGGGGGCGAAGTCCCGGTTGCACTCGTCGGCGTGCCGGGCTGCCAGCCGCAGTACCCGCTCCCCCTCCCTCGCCCCGACGAGGATCGGCGGGCCGTGCGGGCGGGGGCCGCGTGGGCGCAGCTCGCACCCGCGCGCTCGGTAGTACTCCCCGGCGAAGTCGGCGCTGCCTTCCCGTAGCAGTGGGCAGATGATCTGGAGCGCCTCCTCGAATCGTCCCACGCGATGGTCGAACGGAAAGCCGAAGGCGTCGAACTCCGGCTCGTGCCAGCCCGCGCCCAGCCCAACGATTAGCCGCCCGCCACTGATCTCGTCCACGGTGTCGGCCATCTTCGCCAGCAGCGCCGGGTTACGGTAGGCGGTGCAGGCGACGAGCGTCCCCAGCTCGACTCGCTCAGTGGTGGCGGCGAGGGCGGCGAGTAGGGACCAGCCCTCCCAGGGTCCGAGGGTTCCTTCGTCCGGGAAGCGGAGGAGCACGTGGTCAGGCACCCACAGGGAGTCGAACCCTGCCTGCTCGGCCAGCCTGGCCATAGCCAGGAGGTCCGCCCAACGGGGACACGGGGCGTCGGCCCAGGGTTGGTCGAAGGCCGGCAGGTCGACGCCGACCTTGAGCGGTCGCCGGCGGGGCGGTTCCACTGCTAACTCCTATGCTTGAGACTGGCGCACACCGCGGAACCCGCGGCTCATGCTACGGCCGGGACGATCGGGGTGCAAGCCGACCGACGGAAGCAGTCGACGGTTTGCGGACACGCCTTGGAGCAACACCGGAGGAGATCATCTGATGCCAACCGTCCCCATAACCGTTACCGTACCCCCGGACAGCGAAATAGGCCTGACGCTGAAAGTGGCGCGGGCCAGCGGCGAACCCGTCGTCGTCGACACCGGCGAGGACCTCTACACCCTCGTCGTGGCACTGGCGGAATCGAGCCGGGATGTCTTCGCCGGCTACGATCCTCAAGCCGCCGTCGCTGCGCTACGGGCGCTGGGCGGTGCCCTGGCCGGCGTCGACCGGGAAGACCTGCTGACCGACCTGCGCGCCCAGCGGGCGCAGGACAGCGTTGGCCGACCTGCCTGAGCGATACCGTATCTGATCGACTCGGACATCCTCATCGCTCAACGCGAGGGTCAACCCGGCGCGCTGGCGTTGCTCGAGCGCCTCGCGACCGAGGGACTGGCCATCTCGATTGTCACCTACATGGAGGTCTATCAGGGGACGCTCCGCAGCCCCGACATGGTGCGGGCCCAAGCGGGCTTCGCCACCTTCCTGGCCGGGTTCCCGTCGTCCCCTTCTCACTGGCCAGCGCCCGGCGGTGCGCCGAGTTGCGAGAGGACCTGGCTCGCCAGGACAGGCGCGTCCGCACGCGCGCCCTCGACCTGATGACGGCGGCGATCGCGCTCGAACATGGGTACACCCTCGTCACCCGCAACCGCAGGGACTACGAGGACATCACCGGCCTCACGCTTTATGATCCGACATGATCCATTGGCCATGGGATCGGCGCTTGTCTCAGAACGACCTGGTCCTGACTGTGAGCGCCGAACAGGTCTGCCTCCAGCAACGAAGCATCGCCACGTCACTTGACAGAGCCCCATTCTTTGCAAGAATGCGTCTGCATTCCGAACCAGCATCTTCGGCAGTCTTGTCCGAGCCGGTCAGCCACGGTAGGGAGACGCTGTGGAACCTCGCAGGTTCGATGAAGTCGCGCGCCGTATGGCCCGCATCCTGTCCCGGCGCTCCGTGGTCGAGGGATCGCTCGGATCGTGGATGCTTGCCATGTTCGGTTTCGGCGAGGCCTCCCTCGCCAGGCCAAAGAACGATCGCAACCGTCGCCAGCGTCGCGCAGACAACGATCGTCGCAAAAACCTCTCCCACCGCCCAGCGCGGCAACAGGCATCACCCCACGCAGACCAGTCTCTGCGCGGAGTCCATACCGAAGGCTGCACCCGCAGCGGCAAGAAATGCGGCAAGGGCAACAAGCTGATGCCCTGCTCGAAATGCTGCACTGGCTACAACATCACCACCCGCAGCAAGAAGAAAAAATGCGCCTGCCGCCCGGACGGCATCCGATGCACGCGGGACGCGCAATGTTGTGCCGGGGTCTGCTTTGATCGCTTCTGCGGCGCCCTCTCCTGAAACCAGACCGGGATCAGTTGCAACCCGTCGTCGACCGGCGTGCGCGCGATCTTCGTTGGCGGACGCATGAAGCGCGGGCGCAAGCGCAATCACCCGCCCCGACGGCCTCGTCGGAGCAACGGACGCTTCAACCAGCCGTCGCCGGCCACGTCCGCCACAAGCCCGAACGGCCATTCCGACCCCGCGACCGACATCGTCGTCTGCATCCACGATGCGCTCGACGATGTCTGCCTCTGCCTTGACGCCGTCGTCGCCGCGGGCGATGACTACCCGTTCCGCCTCATCCTCGTCGACGACGGCAGCGGCCTGAAATGCGCAGCCCATCTGCGAGAATTCGCCGCCCGTCACCCGACAACCGAGGTCATCCGCCACGACGAACCCCGCGGCTATACCCGCGCCGCCAACGCGGGGCTGCAACGGACAACCGCGCCCCAGGTCGTCCTCCTCAACAGCGACACTGTCGTCACCCCAGGGTGGCTGGCAGGCCTGCGTGACTGTCTCCACAGCGCCCCCGACATCGGCATCGTCGGCCCCCTCTCCAACGCCGCCAGCTACCAGTCCATCCCGGCCATCCGCTCCCCCTCGGGCGACTGGTCGCTCAACTCCGTCCCCGCCTCCTGGAGCGTCGACCAGATCGCGGCCCTCGTGCGCCAGGTATCGCCGCGCCGCTTCCCGCGACTCCCCGTCCTCAACGGCTTCTGCTTGATGATCGCCCACCAGGTCATCGACACCATCGGACTCTTCGACGAGGATGCGTTCCCGCTCGGCTTCGGCGAGGAGAACGACTATTGCCTGCGCGCCCGCGACGCGGGGTTTGCCCTCGCCGTAGCCGACCACGTCTACGTCTTTCACGCCAAGTCGCGCAGCTTCGGCAACGCTCGCCGCGCCGTATTGAGCGCCACCGCCCGCCAGACCCTGGAGCGCAAGCACGGTGCCGAGCGCGTGCGTCGAGACATCGCCGCCATCGAGGCCAATGCCGAGCTGCAACGGGTGCGAGACATGGTCCGCGAGGCCTTCCGCCAGACCTCACCGCCCCCAGCCCCTGCCGCGCCCGACGCGCTCTCCGTTCTCTTCCTCCTCCCCGTCAGCGGCGGTGGCGGCGGTGCGCATTCCGTGGTCCAGGAGGCGCTGGGAATGCACCCCCTCGGCGTGCGCAGCCACGTCGCGATCAAGGCCGCGCAATCCCACCTGCACGCGGCCGCATACCCGAGCGCGTGGGGTCGGGGACTCTTCCTGCCATACGACACCAGAGAGCACCTCGTCCACATCGCCGGCAACTTCGACGTGGTCGTCGCCACCATCTACACCTCGATGCACCTCCTCCAGGCCGTGGCCGAGGCCCACCCCAGCGTCCTCCCGGCCTACTATGTCCAGGATTACGAACCCTGGTTCTGCCGCGAGGGCACCCGCGCCCGCGAAGCCGCGCTGGCCACCTACACCGCCATCCCGGGCATGCTCCTCTTCGCCAAGACCGACTGGCTCTGCGCGATGGTCCAAAAAAGGCATGGCGTTTCGGTCCACCGGGTGCAACCAGGCCTCGATCCCGACGTCTATTTCCCCGGCGACCGGCCTCAGGCCGCTGGCCCACCGGTCCACGTCGCGGCCATGATCCGCCCCACCACCCCGCGCCGCGCCGCGCACCTGACCATGGATGTCCTGGAAGCACTGGAGGAGCGGTTCGGGGATGCGATCCGGCTGCACATCTTCGGCTCGAGCGACGCCGTCGTCGCCCACCACGGACTGACGCCCGATTTCCCCGTCGTCAACCACGGCAAGCTCCGGCTGGAGCAGGTCGCCGACCTCCTCCGCGCGGTAGATGTCTTCCTCGACCTCTCGGAATATCAGGCCTTCGGCCGCACCGGGCTGGAAGCCATGGCCTGCGGCTGCGCCACGGTCCTCCCCACCTTCGGCGGCACGGACGAGTACGCCATCGACCGCCACAACGCCCTCGTCGTCGACACCTCCGATTTCGACGCCTGCCTCGCCGCGGCCACCACATTGATCGAGGACGCCGCCCTCCGCGCCCGCCTCCGCCGCGCCGGCTACGCCACCGCCGAGCGCTACTCCATCTTCCAGGCCGCCCTCTCCGAAGTCACCGTCTTCCGCGACGGCCTCCGCGCCAAATCCGCTCCTCCCGCCTCACGAAAACCCCGCAAAAGGCAGCGACCCTTGCCCACCCCGCGCCATCGCCAACCGGCCAGCACGACCAATGTCCGATCGTCCAGCAGCAAAAGTTGGTTCCTCTAGGGAGCAATACCCTTCGACTCTCCGTGGGGAGTCCCATGGACGGCACGCGTTTCGATGCCCTGCTCCGCTCGATAACGGTGTCTCCGTCGACCCCTTCGCGCCGGGATCTGGCTCGGATGCTGATGGGGTTTGCCTTCGGAGCCGCGGACGTCGCCGCCGTGACCGCAACCGGGGCGAAAAAGAAACCCTGCCCGCCGTGCCGCAAACGGAGCAAGGGCAAGGGCAAGAAAAAGCTCCCGGATGGCGCTGCGTGTGGTAGCCCATGCAATCGGTGCCAGGGCGGATCATGTGTCGCCCTCGCCGACGAGACGTCATGCGGCGTCTGCCAGACTTGCCAGGACGGCGCGTGCCAGACCAGCCCGGACGAAACCGGGTGCGGCGTATGCCGGATTTGCCTGAACGGCGTGTGCCAGACCAGCCAGGACAACGCCGAATGTGGCGGGACATGTGTCCATTGCCAGAGCGGGCAGTGTGTGCCAAAACCAGACGACACCATCTGCGGCGCCGATCGCTGCGAGGTCTGTGAAGATGGCACGTGTGTCACCCAGCCGAACGGCACGTCATGCAGCCTCGGTCACACCTGCGTGAACGACGAGTGCCCCGTCTGCCCCCCGGTGACCGGAGGCAGCAACAAGGCGGTAGGCGCCCACTGCAACGCGGACACGACCGAAGAATGCGCCTCTGGCGTCTGCGGCTGCAGCTTCGCGGTATGTCCCTGCTTCTGCCGCGACGCCAGTTGTGCAGCGACCGGCCGGAGCTGTTCGGCCACCGTCGACTGTTGCGTGGGTCTGTGCGCCGCCAACGTCTGCGTGGCCTGAGCTATCGGGCTGCCAAGGAGGGGGATCACCCTGCGCATAATCGAAACTGAGGGCAAGCTGTCGCCCGGAGAGGCGCTGTTCCAGCAGCAGTGGCAGACCTACCGTATCCTCGTCGACCACAACTACCTCTTTCACCGCGAGGCGTATGCCTGCTTGCACCGGGTGCTGATCGAAGAGGCGCCGCGGCCGTTTCGCTTTTTCGACCTGGCCTGCGGCGACGCGAGCGCCGCCCAGGCACTGCGGGGCACGGACATCGCCCAATATTCCGGTGTTGACCTCTCTGCCCCGGCGCTGGCGCTAGCCGCCGAGAACCTCGCCTCACTGGTCTGCCCGGTCATCCTGGAGCAGCGCGACTACGCCGAAGCCGTCCGCGACTGGCCGGGGCACGAGGACGTGGTCTGGATCGGCCTCTCCCTCCACCATCTTCAGGCCCCGCGGAAGCTGGAGGTGATGCGTTCGGTCCGCCGCATCGTCGGGGAGAACGGTCTCTTCCTGATCTACGAGGACGCAGGCCCTGATGGCAATACCCGCGAGGCGTGGCTGCGCCGCTGGGACACCCAGCGCCCCTGGTGGACCGCCTACGACGACGCCGGCTGGCACGCCGTCACCGACCACGTCCACGCCGACGACTTCCCCGAGACCGACGCCGGCTGGCGCGCCCTCGCCCACGAGGCCGGGTTCGGAAGCGTGCGTATGCTCTTCGCTGGCCCGACCGATCTGCTGCGGCTGTGCTGCTTCCGGGCCTGAGGGGAGGCAATTCCGCCAGAACCCGATCTGCATGGCGCACGTTGCCGCCGTCGGCGTGCGCCCGACCTGCGCCAAGCAATCGCGGGATGCGTCGAGAAGCCGCTCAATCCTGACAGGATGCGCCCCTTCCCCGCTCGTGACCGGCTTTGGGACGCGACCGCGACCGTACCGCCCGTCTTTCGCAAACGACCGCTTTGTGAGACGATACGAGACACTCCGACTGACGACAGTGTGCCGTGCGCATGCGGAAAATCCGTCGTCCGCACGATATGCAGTCCCGCTTGGTCGGGATGATGCATGGTGGCGTTCGCCTCAGGGCATCGTGGCCAGCCAGTTCGACGCGCGCAGCGATTATCGACAAGGAGCCGTGAGATGGTTGATCCGACCCGCGAAACACTCACCTCGATCATCGATTCTGTCGCCAGCCGCCGCCGCATCCTTGGCGGGCTCGTCGGCGGCACGGTGGCGGGACTCCTTGGCTGGCAGGAGAGCGACGCGGCCAGGAAGCGAAGGAAGACGGGTCGCGACAAGCGACATCACCAGCAAGACAACAATCCCCGCGTGAACGCGCAAGGGAAGAGCGACGACAGCCCGGCCACGCTCAGGGTGATGACGCGCAACATCTATTTCGGCACCGACCTGGCGCCCGTTTTCGCGGTCGAAAGCTTCGAGGATCTCCTCGATGCGGTGGCAGACATCTTCGCCCTGGTGGAGGCGACCAACTTCCCGGAGCGGGCCAAAGCGCTGGCCAAGGAGATCGCAACGTTCAATCCGCACCTGGTCGGGCTGCAGGAGGTCGCCCTGTGGCGCAGTGGGCCAGCGGATTTCAATCCGACACCGAATGCGGAAACGGTCGAGTACGACTTTCTGGCCATCCTGCTGGAGGAGCTGGCCCAGCGCGGCAAATCCTACGAAGCGGTGGCGATCGTCGAGAACACCGATGCCGAAGCGCCGCGCCTTGGGCCTACTGGTCTGGAGGACATCCGCTTCACCGACCGCGACGTCATCCTGGCGCGGACGGATCTCCCCGCCAGCCGCTTTGAGGTCACCGCTACCCAATCGGACAACTTCGCCAATCCGCTCACCTTGGAAATTGAAGAGCTTGGGTTAGTAATTCCCATCCCTCGAGGGTGGACGGCCGTCGACGCCACGCTGGACGGCCGGGCCGTGCGGGTGGTCAACACCCATCTGGAGCCGTTGGACCCGGACCTCCAGGTCGCGCAGGGGAACGAGCTCCTCGCCGGGCCGCTGGACACCGAAATGCCGGTGGTGCTGGTGGGGGACCTCAACTCCGCCGCCGATAGCATCGGCCCCGTGCCGCCAGGGAACGACACGCCGACCTACGCCAATCTCCTGGCGGCGGGGTTCGTCGATGCCGCGGCCGGCAAGAAGCCGGGCTTCACCTGCTGCCAGGACACGGACCTGGCGAACGCCGCGTCCAACCTGACAGTGCGCATCGATTTCGTGCTGACGCGGGGTGGCTTCGCGGCCTCCGCCGTCAAGGTGGTCGGCGACAAACGCGGGGACAAGACACCTTCCGGTCTCTGGCCTTCCGACCACGCTGGGGTCACGGCCATCCTCCATTTGAAGAAGTAAGTCGTGAGATGATGCCCATGATGCCGCGGACGTTTCCGAGCGGTGTCCCTGGACCGTTCCCACCTGCGCCGCATCTCGCCCTGGAAAGGTCGCCGCGCCATGAACGCCGACGTGCCGGCCGCGCCAACCATCATCCCTGATCTGGATACGGCTCCTCCAATACCGATTGCACCCATTCCGACCTATCCCAGCAAGCACCGGGTGCTGATCGCGCTGTGCTGCGGAACGTTCGTGGCCTCGCTCGTGACCATCGCCCCGCCCCCATTGTTCCCCCAGATGGCGCGCGATCTGCAGGTGAGCGTGCCGCTGCTGGGGCAGATCATGACCGCGATGTTGCTGCTGAGCGCGGCTCTCGGTCTGATCTTCGGACCCCTCAGCGACCGGTTTGGCTACCACCGGCTGATCCTGGCCGGTCTGGTGGCGGCCGCCGCCACCTTGCTCACCGTTGGTCTCGCGCCGAGCTTCCTGGTGCTTGTGCTGGCCAGCGCCACCGGCGCGATGGCGGATGCGGCCGTGAACGGCCCCTCGCTGGCCCTTGCCGGCACGCATTTCGAGAGTTCCTCGGGGCGGCGGGCCGTGGGCTGGACCAACGGCGCGACGGCTCTCTCGGCCATCGTCGGGGTGCCGGTGCTGACCGCGATCGGTGCGGTTGCTGGCTGGCGCGCGGCCTTTGTCGCCGTCGGCCTGGCCGCGCTGGCGATCGTTCTGGTCGCGTTCGTTGGCCTCCCCCGACATCGCGGCCCGGCTGGCGAACCCTTCCGCCTCGACGCCCTTCTGGCACCGTATCGACCATTGCTGCGGGAACCCACGATGCGCCGCCTCTACGCGGCACGGGCGCTCAGCTCCGTCTGCTGGTACGGCCTGCTCACGTACCTTGGCGCATTTCTGGCCAACGTCCTGGGCATGCATGCCGGGCACATCGGTCTGGTCTACATGGCCGGTGGCACGGCATTGTTCCTGGGGAGCGTGGCCGTCGGTGGACCCCTGGTCCGGGTGCCGGCGCGGATGCTGGTCGTTGCCGGCTACGCGATCATGGCGCTGCTGATGGGGATCGCGTTCTCGGCCCGACTCGGGCCGCTGGGCACGGCGGCACTCATTGCGGTATCCGCGCTGGCGATGGGTGTGGGCGTGGTGGGGTTGATCGCGCTCTTCCTGGACGAAACACCCAGCGGAGCCGGCACGACGCTGACCCTCAGCGGGGCGGTCTTCAACCTCGGAGGAGCCACCGGTGGGGCGATTGGCGGCGCGCTGCTCGCGTTCTCCGGGTACGGCGCGGTCGCCATTGGCCTTCCGCTCTTTGGCCTGGCCGCCGCGCTGCTCGGCTGGCGACCGGCGCGGGCCCGTACGGAAGGCATCGCCAACGACGGCATGGGGAAAGGGATCGGTCCGTAATGCCGGGTTCGCTCGCCCATCGCCGCCGCAGAATCAGCGTCGCGCGGTATCTGGGCGAGGGGGCTCGTTGTGAGACATCGGCGATTGTGGCCAACCGGAGCCCGGTTGACATCGAGCAGAAACCCGGTAGGCTGCGGAGCATCTCGCCGAATCGACGCCGCGCTGGAATGGGTCTCCGTCTCGTGCGGAGCAACCCCACATTTCGAGCGCAATGGACCGCCAGCGCTGGCGGGACACCCGTGTGACGAGGAGATCGAGGTTCTGGCAGAACGCGAGCGCGCCAAGGAGGATCGCATCATGACCACGCCGATCGCCACGGGATCCGTGCACCATCTGCGGCTGACGGTCCGCGATGTCGCGCGCAGCCGGGCCTTCTACACCGAAGTGCTCGGTTTCCAACACGTCATGGATCTGCCCTCGGGCGTTTTCCTCAGCAACGGGGCGGTCGGCCTCGGCATCGGTCCCAGCCCCGATCCCTCCCGCGCCCCCGGCGACGATCGGTTCGACGAGGCGCGCGTGGGCCTCGACCACCTGAGCTTCGGCGTGGCCAGCCGGGACGAGCTGGAGCGGGCGCGCCGTCTCCTCGATGAGCGCGGGGTGCCCCACGGCGAGATCACCGACCTGGGCGACGCCTTCGGCATGTATATTCTGGCCTTCCGGGACCCCGACAACATCCAGCTCGAGCTGACCGCCCTCTACGGCTAGACTCAGCGGCCAACGCCACGCTGGCCGAGCTTGCCCATCTCGCTCATACGGCGTCGCCAACATGCGACGGCTGCACAGCGCATGAAGGAGACCATCATGGCTCACATCCAATCCCGACAGACCGGGTCGACTTGCCGGGTGGTTCGCTCGGTCGCGTCCTACCAGGGCAAGCAGGGCCCCACCTACGCGGGCGGCGTCAGCGCCGAATCGGTCGGCGCGCGGGCGATCTGGCTCGGCATGATCACCATCCCGCCCAAGGGGCGGACGAAGGCGCACCTCCACGAGCAGCACGAGACGGCCTTGTTCTTCGTGAGCGGCGAGGCCGACCAGTGGTACGGCGAGGACCTGAGCCAGCACGAGATCGTCCGCGCCGGGGACTACTTCTACATCCCGGCGGGCGTCCCGCACGTGGCCGTCAACCGCAGCCAGACCGAGCCACTGGTCGTGCTCGGGGCGCGGACGGACCCCAACGAGCAGGAGAGCGTCGTGCTCCGACCCGAGCTGGACGCCCTGGTGCCGGCCGCGGCGCCGTAAGTGAGAGAAGCAGATGCTCGAGCGTGAAGATGTCCTGGCTCTGGAGCCGCCGCTGTGCGACGACCGCCCGCTGTGGGACGTCTGGATGTCCGCGTACCACCTCCCCGCGCTTATCGTCGCGGACGAAGCCGGGCTCTTTCCCTTCCTGGCGGCCTCGCCAGCGACAGCCAAGGAGGTGGCGAGGGGGCTGTCGTTAGGGCGCCGCGGCACCACGGCGCTCCTGGGCGTGCTCGCCTCGCTCGGTTTCCTGGTCCAGCGCCAAGGCGTGTTTCACCTCACGGAGGCGGCGCGTACATACCTGCTCCCCGACAGTCCCTACTACTACGGCGGGCTCCTGCGCCTCCTCCGCGACAACCCGACCACGCCCGCGGCGCTGCGCGAGGCGCTGCTGAGCGACCAGCCCGTCGCCTACGAGGACTTCGGGGAGCTGACCGCCGCGTGGGAAACCGGCGAGTTGACCGCGGAGCACGCCGCGGCGATCACCGCGTTGATGCACAGTCACTCGCTCCCCGCGGCCATGGGCGTGGCGCGGCGCGGGAACTTCGCCGGCGTGCGGCGCCTCCTCGACGTAGCGGGCGGCTCCGGCTGCTTCTGCATCGCGTTGGCTCAACAGCACGCGGATCTCCGTTGTACGGTGCTGGAGCTCCCCGCCGTCTGCCCGGTGACGGAGCAGTACATCGCGCGGCACGGCCTGCGGGAGCGGATCAGCACCGTTGCCGCCAACATGTTCACGGATGCTTGGCCGGATGGGTATGATGCGGTCTTCTTCAGCAACATCTTCCACGATTGGGACCGCGCCAGTTGCCTCCACCTGGCCCAGCGCAGCTTCGAGGCGCTGCCGCCCGGCGGGCGCATCTCCCTACACGAGATGCTGCTGGCCGACACCAGGGACGGCCCGCCGGCGGCGGCGATGTTCTCGCTGGTCATGCTGACCCGCACCCGCGGTCAACAGTTCACGTTTGGGGATCTCGCTGACCTCCTCGGTGAAGCGGGGTTCACGGATGTCTCGATGATCCCGACCTATGCCTACTACTCGCTCGTGAGCGCCAGCAAGCCGGGTTGAGTCGAGGCCGGGCATGGCCACGACCGCGCGTACCACGCCGAGACGGCCAGCAGCCCCAATAGCCGCGATGGCGTCGGTGCGTTGCCAGGGCGCCCTGGATGGTGTAGGGCAGCAGAAGCCACCGCCTTCAGCAGGTCTCACCTACCCGAACGATGAGTTGTCCTCGCGCACCGGACGCGGTATCACTATGTCAACATTCTGTCTTCATCGGCGCTTCGCTGGCGTGCCCCGCGAGGTTCGCCCCAGGAGCGCATGGACACCTCTCCCAACGGCTCGCCGCCAGACCGCAACGGCCGCCGCCTCTCCCCGGCCTCGCAAGCTATCCCTCTCCGGGGTGATGGCCGCTCCAGCCTGCCTTCCAATGGGAGGAGCCCGGATCCGGGTGATGGCCCACGACGCCTGAGGGTTCCCCGTCGCGACGACGTCAGTGCCGTCGTCAATGGGGCCCGGCAGACGTGGCGCAGCATCGTCCGCGTCATGCGCCTCGTCTGGGCCACCAGCCCGAAACTGACCTCCGCCCTCGCCGCGGCGACGCTGTTTCAAAGCATCACCCCCGCCGCCCAGGTCTGGCTGGCAGGGCGGCTCATCGACGAGGTGGTGGCCGGAGTCCAGACCGGCGGGGCGCCGGAGAGCGTCCGCGCCATCGTCGTCCTCGCCATCATCCAGTTCGCCTTGCTACTCGGGTCGAGTTTCCTGCAGACAGCCGGCAACATCTCTCAGCAACTGCTGCAAGAGCGGATGGCGATCCACGTCCAGCTCCAGATCATGCGCCACGCCGCCACGCTGGATCTGGCCGATTTCGAGAACGCCGCCTATTACGACCAGTTGCAGCAGGCGCAACGGGAATCAGCGCGAAGACCGGTGGACATGGTCTCCGGCGTCTTCGGGCTGGGGCGCTCGCTGGTCACGTTTGCCACCATGGTCGCCTTGCTGCTGGGACTCTCGCCCTGGGTGGCCGCCGCCGCCTTGATCTCGCCCATCCCGGCCTTCGTTTCCGGCTCCCGCTACGGCTGGTGGGGTTTCCAGCAGATGCGGCGGCAATCGCCCATCCGCCGCGTCATGTCCTACCTGACCACCCTGATGACGACCGACGAGTACGCCAAGGAGGTGAAACTCTTCACCGCTGGCGACTACTTCATCGACCGCTACGACCGCACGGCGCAGAGCTACTACGAGGAGACCCGCCAGCTCCTGGTCCGCCGCTACCTGGCCGGGTTCGGCTGGGGCTCGCTGACCACGCTGGCCTCCTCCGGCACCTTCCTCTACGTCGCGTTACTGGCCGTGCGGGGCCAGGTCACCCTCGGTGCGCTGACTGTCTTCACCCAGGCCGCGGCCCAGGTGCAGGGCGCCTTCCAGGGCATCCTGGGCGGCGTGCAGGGCATCTACGAGCACGGTCTCTACCTCTCGACGCTCTATGAATTGCTGGAGCGGGAACCGAAGATCCACGCCCCGGAAAACCCCGCGCCGGTGCGCCGTCCCTTCCAGCAGGGCATCGAGTTCCGCAACGTCAGCTACCGCTACCCGGATCGGGCGGAGAAGGCGCTTGACGACGTCTCGTTCACCATCGAACCGGGCCAGACCGTCGCTCTCGTCGGCCGCAACGGCGCCGGCAAATCGACCATCGTCAAGCTGCTGGGCCGCCTCTACGACCCGGACGAGGGCCAAATCCTCATCGACGGCCGCGACGTGCGCGATTACGACCCGGTGGAGCTGCGCCGCGAGTTCGGGGTCATGTTCCAGGACTACGCCGCCTACCAGGTCTCGGCCGGGGAGAACATCGGCGTCGGCAACGTCGACCACGCGGATGATAGGGAAGCCATCGCCGAGG
Organism: uncultured Chloroflexia bacterium; assembly: GCA_963762985.1. GTDB lineage: Bacteria > Chloroflexota > Chloroflexia > Thermomicrobiales > UBA6265 > JACCXM01. Next base: position 87,733 of record CAVXMK010000004.1, on the reverse strand, counting down.
CGGCGGAGCGCGCCGGGGCCGACGACGTGGTGGGCAAACTCCCCGAGGGCTACGACACCACGCTGGGCAAATGGTTCGAAGGCGGCCACCAGCTCTCCGGCGGCGAGTGGCAAAAAATCGCCCTCGCCCGCGCTTTCATGCGCGACGCCCAGGTCCTCATCCTGGACGAGCCAACCGCCGCCCTCGACGCCCAGGCCGAGTACGACCTCTTCGCCCGCATCAAGGAATTGACGGCGGGCAAGATGGCCCTCTACATCTCCCACCGTTTCTCCACCGTGCGCATGGCGGACCGGATCCTGTTCCTGGAGAACGGCCGCTTGGTGGAGCAGGGGACGCACGAGGAGATGATGGCTCTGGGTGGGCGGTACGCGGAGTTGTTCGATTTGCAGGCGGCGAGTTATCGGTAAGCGTTATGGATGCTGCTGAGGTGCTGGTGGAATTGCCATTACATGCCAATGTTCGCCCTGGCCGACGATCCCGCGCTCGCCGCCTTGCGCCAGACGTACCGCGACACCGGCGCCGCACTGCTGATTGCCACCGGGTACCCAACGGAGGACGCCGCCGCGACGGCGGAAGCGGTCTATGACTTCGAGCAACGGCTCATGGCCGCAACGCTGACCCGCGAGCAGAAGCAGGACTATGGCCTCCAGTACAACCCCATGACGCTCGACGCGCTGGCGGCCGCCTACCCCGCCATGGACTGGCCGGCCTATTTGTCCGCGCTCGGCATCTCGGGCGTCGATCGGGTGATCGTCGGCGATAGCGGGTACCTCGCGGCGCTGCCGGACATCATGGCCGAGACGCCCGCCGAGACCCTGCGCGCCTATCTGACGCTGCGGCTGATGATGGCGTGGGCTGATGCCCTGAGCGAGGAAATCGGAACGACCGCATTCGCCTTGACGCAGGCGCTCAGCGGATTGGAGACGCCGCCGCCGCTGGAGGAGCGCGTCCTGGAGCGGGTCAACGGCGCCGTGCCGGACGCGGTCGGCAAACTCTACGTGGCCGCGCACCTCCCGCCCGAAGCAAAGGCGGCCATGGAAGCGCTGACGCACGACGTGCTGGCCGCCTTCCGGCAGCGGCTCGAAGCCAATCCCTGGATGACGCCCACGACCAAGGCGGAGGCGCTGCGCAAGCTGGCGGCGGTCACCATCAAAGTCGGCTACCCCGATCGCTGGGAGACGTACGAGGCGGTCGCGCTGGCCGATTCCTTCGTGGGCTCGCTGCGCAGCGCGCTGGCCATGCGGCTGGCTGAGCACTTTGCCAAAGCCGGCCACCCGGTCGATCGCGGCCAGTGGACGCGACCGGTCCAGGACGTCGACGCGTTCTATGTCCCGCCTGAGAACGCGATGTTCTTCTCGGCCAGCATCCTGCAACCGCCCTTCTTCGACTACGAAGCCGATGCGGCCTCCAACCTGGGCGGCATCGGCTTCATCGCCGGCCACGAGATCACCCACGGCTTCGACCTCGGGGGGTCGCAGTTCGACGGGGAGGGAAATCTGCGGGATTGGTGGACGGCCGACGATCGACAGCGATTCCTGGCGCTGAACGAAGCCCTCGCCGCGCAGTACGCGGCGATCGAGGTGGCGCCGGGCCTCTTCGTCAACGGGCAGTTCACCGTCATCGAGAACTCGGCCGACCTGGGCGGCATCCAGAACGCGTACGCCGCTCTCCTCGCCAACCTGGGCGAGGACGAGTTGGCCGCTGCCGCGTCGCCCCCATCGTGGGCGACCCCGGCCGCAGCCGCGGTTACGCCGCCATTCACGCCGCGGCAGCGCTTCTTCATCGCCGCCGCGGCCACCTGGCGCATCGCGATCCGCCCGGAGGCGTTGGAACTCTTCGTTCGCAACGACACCCACTCGCCCGATGTCGTGCGCGGAACGCAGCCGTTGCGCAACGCCGACCCGTTCTTCGCCGCTTTTGGCATTGAGCCGGACGATCCGATATGGCTCCCGCCGTGGAGCGGATCGTCATCTGGTAGCGTCGCTCAGACGGCGACCCCGCTGAACTCGGGGAGGATTTCGCGGCCGTACGCCTCGAGCGTCTCCTCCTGGCCATGCGTCATCAGGTAGATGTTGAACTGGTCGACCCCGATCGCCTCGAGCTCGCGCAGCTTGGCAATGGCCTGCTCCGCGTTGCCGAGGACGCAGAAGCGGTCGCAGATCTCGTCCGTCACGAACGCGCCGTGCTTCGCGCCGACGCGGGAGTGCTCGTTGTAATCGTAGAACTTCCGCGCCTCGATGTAGTCGGTGAGCGCCTGCGGGATGATCGACCCGTCGCCGCCGTAGCGGTCGATCAGGTCTTTGACATGGTTCGAGACCATCGCGGGGAACCAGCGCACCTGCTCGCGCGCCTCGGCCAGATGGTCCGAGATGTGGCTCGGCGCGCTCACGATGCACGTGAGCGCCGACGGGTCCCGGCCCGCCTCCGCCGCCGCCTTGCGGGCCGTGTCCATGATCCACTGGATGATGTCCGGGTCGGCGAGCTGGATGATGACGCCGTCGCCGACGCGGCCGGCGACGGCGAGCGTCTTCGGCCCGTAGCCGGCGACGTGCATCTCGATCTCGGGCAGCTCCGGGCGCACCCACGTGAGCTGGAGCTGCGTGTCGTTCCACGTTACGTCCTCGCCATTCATGAGTGGCTTGACCATCCGCAGCGCCCTCTCGAAGTCGGCGACCGTCGTCGGCTGGCGGCCGATGGAGCGGACCGCCGAGTCGCCCCGGCCGACGCCCATGATCATCCGGCCGTCGGAGATGTCGTGCAGCGTGGCGTACGCGCTCGCCAGCACCGTCGGGTCGCGCGTCGCGGGGTTGGTCACCATCTGCCCGAGCTTCATGCGCGTGGTCGCCTTGGCGAGGAGCGCCAGCAGGGGCATCGACTCCTGCCAGAGGACGTGCGAGTCGTACGTCCAGCCGTACGCGAAGCCCTGCTGCTCGGCCAGCGTCGTAAGCTCGATCAGGCGCGTGTACGGCGGGTCGGGCAGGATGGTAACGCCAAAGCTGAGCATGAGTTCTCCAGAGGTCGTGGGCCGGGAAAGCGCCATTCTCCCACGGAAACCCATCGCGAGGCGACGTGGCCCGACGCCCTGGGGCGCCAACCGCATGCGTTCTGTACCTGCCACCGCGTAGCCAGTGCCTGAGCTGAGATAGGTGTTGCGCCCGGTGATCGCCGCAACTCGACCCGCTGCCCGGCCGGCACTGGTAAACTTCATGCTCAGTTCGTCTGCGGGCGAGGGTGAGCGCGGACACTACGGGCGATGATGGCCCGTGACCGCATGGAGGACCGCATGCTGAGCCGGGCATCGCTGTCGGCGGCGCGCGAAGTCGATGGGGCCCGTGCCACGCCGCACCTTGCCCGCCGCCGCGCATTCTGGCGCTCCGAGTGGTTCCTCTTCATCCTCTTCGTCAGCCCCAATCTGCTCCTCTTCGGCGTCTTCAGCTACTGGCCAATGATTGCCAACGTGCAGCTCAGCATGGTGCGGTGGGACATGATCTCGCCGGTGAAGACCTTCGTCGGCTCGGCGAACTTCGTCTACCTGTTCAACGACACGGTGTTCCGCCAGGTGCTGCAGAACTCGCTGGTCTTCACCGCCGGGGCGGTGGGGGGCTCGCTGCTGCTGGGGCTGGCCACGGCGCTGCTGCTCAACCAGGCGCTGTGGGGGCGCAATGGGGCGCGGGCGGTGCTGTTTGCACCGACGCTGCTGAGCGGGGCGGCCATCGGCATCGTCTGGGTCTACATCTTCGATCCCCGCTTCGGGTTGCTGGCGCGCATCATCGGGGCGGTCGGCATCAGCTCGCCGAACTGGCTGACCGATCCGGCCTGGGCCATGCCGGCGGTGATCATCGTCTACGTCTGGAAGAACGTCGGGTTCAGCACCGTCATCTACCTGGCGGGGTTGCAGGCGATCCCCAAGGATCTGTACGAGGCGGCGCGCGTGGACGGCGCGGGGGTGCTGTGGCGCTTCCGCTCGGTGACGCTGCCGATGCTGTCGCCGATCACCTTTTTCCTGGTCATCACCGCGCTGCTCAGCTCGTTCCAGGCCTTCGACATCATCAAGGTGATGACGGCGGGGGGACCGGTCGACGCCACCAATACCCTCATCTACTACGTCTACGAGCAGGGTTTCATCGCCTACAACGCCGGGCGGGCGGCGGCGGCGGCGCTGGTGCTGTTCGTGATCATGTTCGCCGTCACCCTGATCCAACTGCGCTACGCCGAGGAGCGGGTGCACTATGCCTGACCGGCTGCGCTGGCCGAACTTCGGGGAGGTGGTCAGCTATGCGCTGATGGCGCTGGCGGTGGCGATCATCGGATTGCCGCTGCTGTGGATGGTGCTCGGCTCGCTGAAGACGAATCAGGAGATCTACACCCTGCCGCCGCCGTGGCTGCCACAGACGTGGCGTTGGGAGAACTTCGTCGATGCCTGGAATGCGGCGCCGTTCGGCCGCTTCTATCTCAACAGCATCGTCACCACCCTGGCCGGTACGGGGCTGGAACTAATTAACGCGACCATGACCGCCTACGCCTTCGCGTTCCTGCGCTTTCCGAAAAAGGAGTGGGTGTTCGTGCTGCTGCTGGCGGCATTGATGATCCCGAGCCAGGTGACGATCCTGCCCAACTACCTGACCCTTTCCAATGTCTTCGGACAGTCGTGGATCAACACCTATCAGGGCATCGTCCTGCCCGGCGCGGCGACGGCCTTCGGCGCGTTCCTGCTGCGGCAGGCGTTCCTCGGGTTGCCGCGGGAGGTGCTCGACGCGGCCAAAGTCGACGGCTGCGGGCACCTGCGGCTGCTGTGGGACATGGTCATCCCGCTGTCGCGGCCGGTGCTGATCACCTTCGCCCTGATCTCGCTGGTGGCCAAGTGGAACGACTACCTGTGGCCGCTGATCGTGACCAACACGCAGGAGATGCGCACCCTCACCGTGGGCCTCACGTACCTGTTCGATCAGGAAGGGACCACCAGATGGGGGCCGGTCATGGCGGCCTCGCTGTTCGTGATCGCGCCGCTGCTGGTGATCTTCGCCTGGGCGCAGCGGCACATCATCGAGGGGATCGCGGCCGGGGCGACGAAGGGGTGACGGGGTAACGGGGTAATGGGGTGATGGGGTGATTGGTGATGGACGCAGGTCCGCGCGATGCGCTCAGGCCATCGCTCCCCGCCACCGCGCCGACGCCAGGCCGAAGCAACGCCCGCGCCATCAGCTCGACGTGCGTTCTCTGCTAGAGCGCATGCAGCCGATCACCATGCGCCGGCATGCGGTGCATACCGCACGCGCGGTCCATCCTACCGGCACAACCGGTTCAATGGGCTACATGGTCCATCCGGTAAGTTCCGCTCGGTCCCGGCAGGCGGACAAACCGGATCCGGCCGCCAGATAGCGGCGTAAACCCGCTACTCCAACTCACGCGAACTTGCCGGATGGACCATACAGCGACGTGCGCAAATCGTGTCATTCTGAAGGCGAAGCCGAAGAATCTCGTTCGCCGCAACCACGCTGGCGATGAACCGATATGCTTCGCTGCACTCAGCATGACACCACTTCTGCACCTCTAATCGGTACTTTGTTGGCATGCAGCCCAGGCGAGTGAGGTGGACATCGAACCGTGCTCCGGATGCCTCGAACTGGCGGAAATCGACGAAATTCCGGACAGATGTGCCGCACCGCACCCGACCTTCTCCCACCTCGTCATGACGTCAACAAAGTACCGATTAGTAGTGTGCGATTCAGATCAGATCTATCCAGGGCGTCGTTCATTGATCGCGCTTATTGTCACAATGCTGGCGGCCTGTTCCTAGCTATGCTTCGTCGCTAGCGATGAAGGACTCGTGTTCCGACATGCGTCAATTGCGGGGGAGCGCCGTTGGCGCTTGAGGCGGGTCTCCGCCGTGGGGCAGCGCCAGGCGATGGTCGTCGCGGCGGCATGGCGCGCCGTGGTCCAGGCGGCCGTCTCCCGCGCCATCATCGCGCGGTCGCGCGGCCGCCGATGCCGGCACGGCCGCGCCAGGCTGCGGCGGTCGCGCTCGGTCATGTTCCGCCAGGCGCCGTGCGCCCCGGGGCGGCGGGCCGCGGCGCGCGCCCCGCGGCCCGCCCGGGCCGGCTGGGCTCGTCCAGGCAGACCAGCGGTCGCGCGGGGGCGGCGGGGCGGGGGGAGCCCTCGCGCCCGGCTGCCCTGGGCCAGCCGCCGCCGGCAGCCGCTTGCGGGAGGCACCACGGTGCCGTCAGCCACGCTTTGAGCGCGGTTGCTCCACGGTCCGCCGCCCCGGCTCGTGGGAGCCGGCCGGGACCACCGCCAGGCGCCGCCGTTCCTCGGCCAGCAACCGCGGCGTCCACCGCGCCCGGCCCGCCGGCGGGGCGGCACAGGCGACGGTCCCCAGCTGGGCCGCGCTGGCGCCGGCGCGCTGGCGCGCGTCCACCCGATCGGGGTGCTGGCGCTCCCGCGCGGCGGCCAGAGCGTCCGGCGCGCGGGCGTGGCGGACGCGGGCCGCCGTGGGGGGAGGCCCCGCCACGGCCCCGGCGCTGACCGCCTCGCTCCCGCCGGGATCACCCGCGCCCTGGTTGGCCGTGAGCAGGATGCAGGCGCGGGTCAGCCGCCGCGCGGGCGCCTCCCCACGTCCGATCAGCGTGCGCAGCCGAGCGCGTTCGGCTTCCGTCAGCGCGACGGCATACGTGGTCTGGCGCATGCGGGGACTCCTTGCCACGATGAACGGCGGCTCCAAACTCAGCCTATCGCCTCGTCGACTACCCCGCAATTCATGCGTGACGGAACACTACGTTGTCTCAGCTTCGTACACGACGCCGGCCTCGAACAGCCATTTCGGGTCCGGCTTGCCACTTGCGCCAATGGTCCGATCGGGTCTCAAATAAATATGCACCAGGAAAATGCGGTGCCCCAACTCGTTGACGGAGGTAATCTCCCTGCGCGAAGCGTTGTCGGAACTCTGCTTTGCTGACGCGCGTAGGAGGAACCGCTTTGGACGGATCGTTGCCAGGTCTGCGCGAGCAACTCGCCGCTCTCCTCGGTGGGGTCATTCCGTTTGACCGCTTTCTGGAGTGGTACTGGGCCAACGCCGATGCCATCGAGTTCGACGGCAGGGACGGCGATGTCGAGCTGCTGAACCTGGTCGCCGGCCTCCTGGACGAATACACGGGCGACCACATCGACGCCGCGGAGGTCGTAGACGCTTTGCGCACCGATCCCTTGGTCGAGAAGGAGCTGGCGGCGCACCGCACCGCCGTAGCCTAACGGATTCTGCGCCGCGAAACGGCACGCTCCAACTGCCGGCCATGAGCCTCGAACCTTGAGTTAGTTACTCCTTCTCGGCCACGTACACGATGCCATCCTCGAAGAGCCATTTGGGGTCCGGCTTTCCGCTTGCGCCAATCGTCCCGTCGGGCCGCAGGTAGAAATGGACCAGAAAAATGCGGTTGAAGTCATCGTCGACATACGACACTACGACGGTTCGCGTCCCGGGCGGCTTGTCTGGGCTTCTGGATGGGTTGGAGTCCGCGAGGCAGCACCCGAACTCGCCGCGCTCCGCCCGGTTCAGGTAATCTCCTTCGGCAAAGCGCCGGCGCAATTCCGCTTCACTTACCGGTGTAGAGGGTATTTCTATGGATACGTCAGTGCCAAATCTCCGCCGACACCTCGCCGGCCTGCTCGCGGGCGTCATCGACCTTGGCGAGTTTCAGCGCTGGTATTGGACGAACTACACCGCGATCGAGCAGCAGGGCAGCGACGAGGACGTCGACCTGCTGCTCCTCGTCCTGAACCGCCTCTCCGAATACACGAGCGACTACATCGACGCCACGGAGTTCCTGGACGCATTGCGGACGGACCCCCTCGTGCAGCAGGAACTCCTCGCTCGCCCTGGCGCCGTAGCCTAACGCATCGCCCGGCACGCCCCGGCTGGTAAGTTGAAAGTTCTGACACCAAAAGGCTGTCACACCGAGCCACATCACTGGTGTAGTCTAGACATCCGTGCGGGAAGCTCGTAAAGGCTCGCAACACGATGGCTTTGTCACCGTCCACACCGCGCCATGAGATGTCAGCATTGCTTAAACAGCGCCTCCGCGAGCACCAGGAAGAGGTCGCTCGGCTGCGCGAGGAATTCGGCGACCCGCAACTCGCGCTCTTCGCCTTCACCAAGGATCGGCTCGACCGTGAATCACTCCTTGGGGGCGCGCATCGGGACGGAGATTGGCCGGCGGCCGAAGCGGACGCTGATGACTTCCTAGATGCCTGGTTGCGTCGCCGATGTCGACAGAAACGTTATCGTTGAGTATCCGCGTCCGCCGGCTCATTTGCCCATGTTTGGCGGTTCCGCGGTGGTTGGCAGTATGCTGACGGTGGAGGTTGTGCATTCCCGCCTGGTGACCGCATCCGGCCACAAAGTGATGAGCAACCATGAAACAGACCATTGAGCGTCGCCCGCGAAGCCGCACCGAGGGCCAGAATCCCGCCCCAGACCCACTCCCCGAAGACGAGGAGTATTGGCGCGAGTACCTTGGTGAATATTTGGACGAAACCGAAACCCAGGAGTTCTTGGGGATCGACGATCCGCGCGTCTTGAAGAAACTCGTGGCCAGGCACGAAATCCTCGCCGTCCCGACGACGCACGGCACGGCCTTTCCGCGGTTGCAATTTGTCGGCGGTGAACTTAACCCGACGATCTCGAGAGTCATCCAGATTTTCGGCAGCGTGGTGGCCACGCCGTACACTACCGCCTCTTGGTTACGAGGCGCGCGCTTCGAGGACAAGAGCATTGCGGAGTGGATCGAAAGCGGGGAAGACCCGGAGGTCATCATCCAGGCCGCCGAAGACAGCGCCGCCCGCCTCGCCGCGTAGCCGGCGGCGGTGAGTTCGCTTGGTCAGCCACCATCGCCAAAACGCCTGAGGAACTTCCCAAGCTACGATCTGCCAGCTAGCCTCGCGCTCGCGCGTATCCATGCCATCAACCGCAATCCCTGGTATTTCTCGTCGCGCATGTCTGGGCGCTTCGACCTTCCCAGTCCCTACGGCACGTGCTATCTGGCCGAGAGCCACACTGGAGCCTTCGTCGAAGTGTTCCAACGCTGGTTTGTGCAACGGATTCCGATCCCGCGCTCCGAAGTTGCCGCTCGGCTCGCATCCGACCTCTTCGCGCCGGGCTCGTTCAGACTCGCCGATTGCACCGCCTCCCGCGCCCTGGCATTCGGAGCCACCGGGCTGATCCACGCAACGTCCGAACGCGCCCTCACCCAGGCGTGGGCCGCAGCCTTCCTCGACGCGGGGTTCGACGGCGTGCGCTACCTCGTCAGCACCGCACCCTCGATGCAGCTCGTCGGCTTCGCCCTCTTCGGCTCCAGCGGGGAAGCGACATGGCCGGTGGCCGCGACCGGGCCCATCGGTGATGCTCTCCTGGATGAGATCGATCGCGTGTTCGGCGTGCTGGTTCGGTAGTCACCGGTGCGTCACGAACAGCGACCCGGCGGACCGCGTGAATCCGTCACCAGATCTGCACTCAGCGCTGCCAGACCCTGCTGTTCAGTCCTGCCGATCTGCGTTGCGCCTCAGTAGACCGCTCTCACTCGCCGCTTCGACCATTCCATGACGGCGAATAGCGTGTGATGAGTTGCTTCTTGATCGACGACGATACCGGCAGCGATGTGGGGTGGAAATAGAGGTCGATGCGTCCGCCTGAGCTTGACACGTTGAGCACTTGGCGATTGATTTTGCAGTGGGTTATCTGGCCTCCTTGGTAGCAGGCCGATGGAGAAATGTTGCCGTAGTTGACACTGAACTGCCTTTGCAAGTCTATGCATTGGCCGATGTAGCGCACGGTTCCGGCTTCAACAAGTGCGTAGACCCCAGCCAGCCCCTTACCAACGGAAATGCGAAAACGGCAGAAGGGCCCACGACCGTGTTTGTGCAAGGGGACGGAGCCAGACTTTGCGTACTCGGCTTGGGGATTCAGTTCCATGATCGCCCCCGACACGTTGCGCTCAGGTGTGAGTGATTCCGCGAATGCGAAATCGCGTCCTCCCAGGTTGATGACCGACGGCGTGATTGCCAGCTGTTCGGATTGGCTGGACACGGACCATCTCCCTTCTGCCACTTCATCGACGCGCCGCGGGTCAAGGCGCTGGTGAACGGACCGGCATAATTCGGTGGCAGTCAACGAAGCAACATGATATGGCCAACGCCCTTGGTCTCATCCGACTGAAGTTCGGCAATGTGCTCGGGGCTTCGCGAGCGAAGCGGACGCCCTCGCCTCGCTGCAGCGTTCCCTCAACACCCACGGGCAACAGGCCATCCAAGACTTGCTGCGGTCGCGAATCCCCAAAAAGTGATTGTATCGTCGCCATGCACGTGGAGCTTGAGCGCCTAATTCCTGGTTTCGAGCCTGGAGTGGCCCACGCTTCCTCATGCGTCCATATGTCTTACCTGTCAGCTCAGCGGACTCGCCGTCCCTTTCGCTCCGCATCACGTTGCTCTTGGAGAATCCGGACCTCATCGATCCATAAATGTCGCTTTTCACACAAGCGCATCATGGCCGTAAGAACCTGACGAAGTTCATAGACGTTCAAGGCAGTGCGCCAGTTGATTCTGCCATCCCCTGCTCGATTCCACAGGCTAATTCCGGCGATTTCATTTTCGGTGACGCGCGGCAATGGCCCTGTCTGCCGCAGGTTTCGCAAAGTCCTGCGGTCCAGCAGTTCCATGTTGCCATGCGCCATCCCGTTGCGGAGAACGCGGAGAAGCTCGCATGCATTGTTCACCTCAGCCGCTTTTCCCTCAACTGGCAAGGCTGGAAACCCCGGAAAACCGCATTCCCTAAATGTCGCTGATTCCACCCCGACGTTTTCCAGTTTGCACTTGTCGAGCAACCGGTCCCACGGATGGGCGACAACTGCCAGGAACGAGTTGATCAACTCGGTCACTTCAAAAGGTCCATTGTGAGAACGCTGATGATCGATGAACTCAAGGTTCTGAATCGTTCGGTACATGAGAAGAAGGACAGGCTGATCGTGATAGCGAGGGCGTCCCATGACACTCTGCCTTTCACTTGCGTTGGTCGACCTATGAAATATGCCACACTACCCTCCTCCACACCATCCGGTCTCGTGCGGGTGTCGCACCGGAAGGGGACGGCACAATCCGATAACCGCCTCGCCAGCCAGCCGGCACACAAAACCGGCGGGCCAGGAGGCCATGAGGGAAAAAGCGCATGATCCGCACGGGCAAGGAATACATCGAGTCCATCCGCGACGGCCGCGAAGTCTGGGTCAACGGCGAGCGCGTCACCGACGTCCCCACCCACCCCATGTTCCAACCGGTCGTCGATATCCGCGCCCGCATCTACGACATGGCCCACGACCCCGCCACGCAAGACCTCATGACCACCCAGGACCCCGCCACCGGCGAGCGCTTCCCCGTCGGCCTCCAACTCCCCTATACCAAGGAAGACTGGCAGGCCAAGCGCCGCGCCGTCGACGCCGTCATGGACGACATCGGCGGCGTGGTCACCCGCGTCGGCGACGAAACCGTCGGCGAGATGTGGTCCCTCTACGACGGCCAGGACGTCCTCAACGAGATCGACCCGACCTTCTCCGAGAACATCCGCCGCCACGTCGCGTTCGCGGCCCGCAACGACCCCTTCCACGTCTCGGCCAACACCGACCCCAAAGGCGACCGCTCCAAACGCCCCCAGGAGCAGGACCCGGACATGCTCCTCCACGTCGTGAAAGAAACCGACGCCGGCATCGTGGTGAAAGGCGCCAAGTTCGAGACAGCCGCCGCCTACGCCGAGCAAGCCTTCGTCAAACCGACCATCGCCAACTGGGGCGACAGCGAACTCTCCGATTACGCCGTCGGCTTCATCGCCCACATGGGCGCCCCCGGCATGAAGCACATCTGCCGCACCGGCTTCGCCGGCCGCGCCCCCAGAGAGGATTACCCCCTCTCCAACCGCTTCGACGAAGTCGACACCCTCATCATCTTCGACAATGTCCACATCCCCTGGGAGGACGTCCTCTTCTACCGCCACACCCGCGCCGCCGCCTTCATCCGAGCCACGCTGCATCGCTACAGCGCCTTCGCCTTCGTGCAGCGCATCCTGCGCTACGCCGACATGATGCTCGGGACCGCCATGTTCAACGCCCGCCAGACGGGGCTGGAAAAGCAGCAAGCCGTCCAGGAAAAACTGGCCACCCTCGCCGTCTACCGCGAAGGCATCAACGCCCACCTCACCGCCGCCATCGCCGAGGCCGAGCCTAGCCCCGGCGGCCTGCTCATGCCGAACCAGTCCCTCCTCTATGCCGGCCGCGTCCACGCCTGCGCGAATCTCGCCGAGATGATGCACCTCACCCGCGACCTGTGCGGCGGCCAGATCTGCGTCACCCCCGATTTCGCCGCCTTCACCAACCCGGAAACCGAACCCTGGCTGACCAAGTTCTATACGATCAACCAGCACTGGGAAGCCGAGGACCGGCGCAAACTCCTCGCCTACGCCCGCGACCTCCTCAACTCCGACTACGCCGGCCACAGGTTGACCTTCCAGCTCTTCGCCCAGTCGCCCCCCTTCGCCCACCTCCTCGCCGTCTACCGCAACTTCGATTTTTCGGAACCGATGCGCATCGTGCGCGAATCGGCCGGTCTGTCGGAGCGGGTCGAGGGTGATAGGGTCATGGGTGATAGGGTGATAGGGAAAAACGGCAAGAACCCATCACCCCATCACCCCAACACCCCATCACCTGCGGCCGAGCCGCAGCAAGGCCGCCTCATGACCACCCACCGCCGCATCCGCCCCTTCAACACCCGCGACACCTACCCCGAGCAGAACCTCGACAACGACCTGTGCCAGGCCGTCGTCGCCGGAAACACCGTCTACCTCCGCGGTCAGATCGGGCAAGACCTCGAAACTCGGGAGTCGGTCGGCGTCGGCGACGTCGCCGCCCAGACTGAGCGCGCAATGGCCAACATCGCCATGCTCCTCGAAGAATCGGGCTCCAGACTGGAAGACATTGTCAAAATCATCGTCTACCTCACCGACATCCGCTACCGCGACCCCGTCTACCAGGTCATGGGCCGCTGGCTCAAAGGCGTCTTCCCCGTCTCCACCGGCGTCGTCGTCACCGCCCTGGCCCGCCCGGAATGGGTCGTCGAGATCGACGCCACGGCGGTCATCTCAGACGGCGAGACGGCCAGCCGGCAAGACAGCAAGTAGAGAGTCGAACGCCGAGAAAGGCGAAGCACGATGTTCCTTTGCACAGACTATCCTTGGCCCTCGTCCCTCGAACCTCGATCATTCGCTTGCCGTCTTACCGTCTTACCGTCTTGCCGACTCGCCGTCTCGCCGTCTCGCCGTCTCCGGCCGCAGCCGTGACCCTCTCCATCGCCGCCCGCTGCGCCCGCACCGGCCAGTTCGGCATCTCCATCTCCTCCTCATCGCCGGCGGTGGCGGCGCGATGCGCCTGGGCGCGGGCCGGGGTCGGCGCCGCCTGCACCCAGAACATCACCGATCCTCGCCTGGGCACGCTCCTGCTCGACCGCATCGAAGCGGGGGAATCGGCCGCGCAGGCCATGGACGCCGTCGTCGGCGCCGAACCGCTCATCGCCTGGCGCCAGCTCACCGCGATCGACCGCGAGGGCCGTATCGCGACCTGGTCCGGCGCGCAAACCCTAGGCACGCACACCACCGCGGAAGGCCCCGATTGCGTCGCCGCCGGCAACCTCCTGTCGGACGAACGCGTCCCCCTGACGATGGCCCGCGCCTTCGCCGCCCGCCCCGACGACGACCTCGGCACCCGACTCGTAGCAGCCCTGGCCGCCGGCCTGGAAGCCGGCGGCGAGGCCGGCCCCGTCCACTCCGCCGGCCTGCTCATCGTCGACGACGTCCCCTGGCCCGTCACCGACCTGCGCGTCGACTGGTCCAACGACCCGGTCGCCGAACTCACCGCCCTCTGGCGCCTCTGGCGCCCCCAGGCCGCCGCCTATCGCCAGCGCGCCCTCGACCCCGCCTCCTCCCCCAGCTACGGCGTCCCCGGCGACGAATGACGATGGTGATGGGTGATAGGGTCATAGGGAATGCGACGAAAAACCCCTCTCCCCGCGCACAGGGAGAGGGGTGGGGATGAGGGCCGTTCGCCGACTCTCGACTCTCGACTCTCGACTTTCGACTAATTATTCCGCCGCTTGCACTTGCGCCCACGGCAGCGGAATCTGCGGCAGCAGTCGCGGTTCTTCGCGCAATAGTCGTTCTTCTTGCCGCAGCCCCGCCGGTAGGCGCAGGTGCCGTCGAACTCGGATTCGGCGCTGGGGTTGCGCAGCTCCTTGCAGATCAGCCCGGTACAGCAATCGCCGCCTTGATTGCAGCCGGCGTATTGCTCCCCACAATTGCTGCGGCCGCCACGGCGGCGGTTGCGGCGACGCCGCCGGCGGCGGTTCTGCGCCTCGACGTCGTCCAGCACCGCCGCCAGCCCGATGGACCCCAGGATCCCCGCGACCACCCCGCCCAGCGCGGTGCGGCGCGTGGACACGGCCCCCACAGAGCGGGCGAGAGCATCGAAACGGGTGTCTTCCATGGGGCAATCTCCTTTGATTGGATTGGGCCGGTCGCGACGGGTGAGGCCATGCGACGGGTTCGTCGCCAACATGGCCATCGTCTGGTACATTGCATAACTAATGCCACCGGGTGCGAAGAGCGCAAATCCCTCCGCTCAAGACCAGTTTTCCCAGCGCGTCACGGGTTCGGCGGTTCCAACGCACAAAAGAAACGGGGCACCCCGAAAGGTGCCCCGCCACGGCGTTCATGACCGGTTTTGCCTCAGCCAGAGGCTAGTTGTTCTTCTTCTTCTTGCACTTGCGGTTCTTGCACTTGAACTTGTTGCAGCAATCGCCGTTGTTCTTGCAGGCGTCGTTCTTCTTGCCGCCGCAGGCCTTCTTGTAGTCGCAGCGGCCCTTGTTTTTGTTGTTGCTCTTGTTGCAGAAGAGCCCCTTGCGGCAGTCGTTGTTCTGCTTGCACTCGTCGCCGTCGAAGCCCTGCGACTCGGCGCCGACCTCCTGCCCGAGTGCGGCCCGGCCCAGGGCACCGGCCCCCAGCAGCGCCAGCGCGCCACCGGCCGCCGCCTTCACCATGCCGCGCCGATCGGTCTGCTCCCCGACGACCCGCGACAGGGCATCGAAACGATTGGCTTCCATTCTGTGTGTTGTCCCTTTCCTTACCTATGCGCTGCTCACGCCGAAATCAGACGGTCGGGGCCAAACCCCGCCGCGGTCCACACGATGAAACGACCGGGAACACGATTTGGATGTTCCCAGTCGTCCCGCTTCAGCGAAATCCCGATTCGCTCGGGTTCTCGACCCGAGACCAAAACGGCAACAGCGGCGCTCTAGTTCCGCTTGTCCCGCTTGCACTTGCGGTTCTGGCACTTCAGGTTCTTGTTCTTGCAGCAATCGCCGTTGTTCTTGCAGGCGTCATTCTTCTTGCCGCCGCAGTTCTTCTTGTATTCGCACCGTTTGCGGGTGTTCTCTAGCTTGCAGACCAAGCCCTTCTTGCAGTCGTTGCTGGTGTCGCAGTCGTCGCCCTCGAAGCCCTGGTCCTCCGCCGAAACATCCTGGCCCAGCGCCACCCGGGCAATGGACCCCAGGCCGAGTACGGCCAACGTGCCGCCTGCCGCGGTCTTGATCATGGTACGGCGGCTGGTCTCTGCCCCGATCCTGCGGGTGAGATTGTCGAATCGCTTGTCGTCCACGTGTTCCTCCTGAGTTAAGTAGCGCGTCGCGATCTGTGACGCCAAACGCACAGTTTAGTGTAGCACGATGGGTGATGGGACGAGCAGTCAGTTACGTGCGGCGGTGTTCCAGTCGTTCCTCCCTATCACCCCAACACCCTCCCAACACCCTCACACCCCATCACCCCCACCACGTCCATGCGGCAAACGACGGTGTAGGCGGGATTGAAGACGTTGCCAATGTCGTAGCGGACGGTTTGCCCCATCAGGTGGCTGGCAGCGATCGCGTCGAGCCCGTAGTCGGCATGCAGCCAGTCCAGCATCTCGCTCGTGGCGTGCTGCAGCGCCTGGTCGAGGGGGCGGGCGTTTCCGACCGTGAACAGCTCCCCTTCCGCCGTCATCCCGCGCGGCCAGCCGATCGGCCACCCCGTGCGCAGGGCGAAGCGCAGCTCCATCTCCATGGAGACCTCGATCCCGGTGCCGACGATCTCGCCATCGCCCTGCCGGGCATGGCCGTCTCCGGCGAAAAAGAGCGCGCCGGGCACGGCTACCGGAAACCAGACGGTGGCGCCCGGCCGGAACCCTCGCCAGTCCATGTTGCCGCCGTGCCGCCCCGAGGTCGCGGTGGAGATCGCCTCCCCGCCCCCCGGGGCCACCCCCAGGCAGCCGATCATCGGCGCGATGGGCAGCGCCACGTCGCGCAGCGCCGGGGGCGGATCGAGCAGGCGGACCGTCCCCGCCTCGAGGTCGATGGCCCACTCGGCGGTTCTCCGCTCCGGCAGGCTGGCCGCGCGCGCGGGCTCCACCACGTTCGGGGCCAGTGGGTACGCCGTCCAGCCGGTCGGGCGCGAGGGGGTGAGCCGCACGATGGCGACCTCCAGCGCGTCGCCCGGTTCCGCGCCCTCCATCCAGATGGGGCCGCTCTGCGGATTCGGCCGCTCCCCGCGCTGGACACCCGCACGGTCGACCCCGACGGCGTCGAGGGTCTGCATGACCACACTGTCGCCCGGCGCGACGCGCAGCGCCGGCGGGTGCTCACCCGAGGTGTTGTGAAACGTGTCGGGATCGAAGCGATGCGTCGTCACGCGGCGTCCTCCGGCAATCGGCGAATGACTCGGCGGGGGATTGTCGCACCGCATGAGTCCATACGCGACCCCGACACCCCTATATGCCATTATTGAGATAATGTGATATACTCCCCATGTTGAATATGGAAGCGTCTCTCAGGAGGTTCGACATGACGCTGCTTCGCAATCTCTTCAGCCGCGTTGGCGGCAGCAACGGTCGCTTCGACCGCTATTACGGCGACGTGGCCCGCGCCGGGGTCGGCTACCCGACCGCCGACGAGGCCCGCAAGGACATGCTGCGGCACGACCGCGCCGTCAATCGGTACGGCTGGGTCCGCTAGTGTCCACCCCGACGCCCCGCGCTCGGGTTGACTCGCCCGGATGCCCCCGGTTCTGATTTCGTTCAGACCGGGGGCATCGTCGTTTCTCCGGGCCTTACTACAATCGGCGCCATGAACCAGGACTTGCCCCCCGCCTCCCGCCTCCCATCTCCCGCCGACACCAGCAACCCCGCCCTCATCGCCGCCATCCGCGCCGAGATCGCCGCTGCCGGCGGCCGCATCCCCTTCGCGCGGTTCATGGATCTGGCGCTCTATCACCCGCAATGGGGCTACTACCTCGCCCCCGAGCGCCGACCCGGCCGTACCGGCGATTTCCTGACCGCCCCCGAAACCCACCCCTTCTTCGGCATCGCCCTGGCCCGCCAGGTCGCGGAATGCTGGGACCGCCTCGGCCGCCCCGCGCCCTTCGTCGTGCGCGAGTACGGGGCCGGCAGCGGCGCCCTCGCCTGGGACATCGTTGCCGGGCTGGCTGCAGAGGCCCCAGCCTGCCGCGCCGCCCTTGAATATCGTCTGGTCGAGCCGAACCGGCACCGGCTGGAACAGGCCCTCTCCGCCTTCGCGGCGGAAGACCTGGCCGACATCGTGCGCGCCGAGACTTTCGCCGCGCGCGCGGACCCGGAACCGATCGTCGGCGTGGTGCTGGCGAACGAGGTCGCCGACGCCTTCGGCGTTCACCGGTTGATCTGGCGTGGCGATCACTTGCGGGAGGAGTGGGTGGTCTGGACTGGCGACCGCTTCGCCTCTCTAGAGGGCGAGTTGTCGCCCGCTGCCGCGGCCGCGAACCCGGAAGTCATGCTGCGCGAGCACGGTATCACCCTGGCCGAAGGCGACCGCATCGAGATCAGCCCGGCCGCGGCGGCGTGGTTCGCCCGCGCCGCCCGCGGGCTCCGCCGCGGCTACGCCATCGTCATCGACTACGGCTACCCCGCCCCCGAGTTGTACCACTCCCACCGCTTGGCCGGGACCGTGCGCGCCTATCGCGGCCACACCGCCAGCGACGACCCCTTCGCCCACGTCGGCGAACAGGACCTCACCGCCCACGTCGACTTCAGCGCCCTGCGCCGCGCGGGCGAAGACGAAGGACTCCTCTTCGCCGGGCAGACCACCCAGGGCGCGTTCCTGGCCAGCCTGGAGATGGGCGATCTCCTCGTCGCGCTGGGCCAGGATGCGGACACCACGCTGCCCGAGTACCTGGCGGCGCAGGCGGCCACGCTGCATCTCATCGATCCGGGCGGTATGGGCCGCTTCGGCGTCCTGATGATGGCCCGCGATACACCAGTCGCCCCGCCGTTGCGTGGGTTTACGGTTCCACCGTTGCCGGTCTAACGCGCAGCCCGCACGTTGTGTCATCCCGAGCGAAGCGAGGGGTCTCGTGCTCGGCGAAACGTTCTGCCAGCAGAGCCGAGATCCCTCCATCATCGACATGACGCCACGGCGGCACGCCGCTTCAGGCGATAGCCTCCTCCTCACCAGCTGCCGCGCGCCGCGCCGGCATCACCGGCGGCAACCGCAGCAGCGCCACCGGATCGTCGTCGGCGGCGATCCGATTCTGCCGCTCGATACCGCACCCGTTGCAGCGATGGACCACCATCTGCTCCCCGTTGGCCCGATACGCCACGCCGATGGCCGGCATCAGCGCCCGGCACGGGCTTGCCCGGTCCCCCGGCCGCCGCACGTCGACGTGGCGGGAAGCCAGACAGAACGGGCAGTGATTGCGATGCCGGCCACCGCAGACAACGGGTCCGACGAAGGCGCGGCAGCGCCCGCACTTGAACGGGTTGCGCTCGTTGGCGCGCTGCCGCGGACGAAACGGAAGGTCTGCCCGCGGCCGCTGTGGGCGGGAGCGGGGTTGGCGAGCGCGCAACGCGCCTCGCAACGGCGGGTCTGATTCCTCGTCGAGGTGATACGCCAACTCTTCTGGCGTCAGGCGTGGCATGACCGTGTCCTCCGATCGGTGCTGGGTCAAAGGCAGCGTGGATCGAACTGAACACAAGCGCCGTGATGGTCATGCTCTTGGTCCTGGTCTTCATGGAAATACCCCCTGGCTCACGACGGGCAGCGCGGGACGACCCCGCGGCGGCAGACCCGCGCGGCCACGCGGAGGCAAAGGGGAATGGCTCGATTTCGAAAGTGAGGCGTCAGCCGGGCGCGGCCAACCGCTGGCGCGGTTCCCGTAGGAACCGGTCAGGTTCGGTTGCTGGCGCTCGGCACCGGGGAAGAACGGGGGCTAGCGAGCCATCCGATCCGCCGCCATCGCGGCGCGCGAGCGGAGAACACTGGCTACGATGGACATCAAAGCCTCTCCCTCTGGATGGCTATGGCGCGAACAATCTCATCGCGGCGCCGGGCCGTTCCCGGGGTTCGCCGCCGCGAGCGCGAGTGTACGGCAGGCTACCCGGAGGGTCAACGGGGAGGACGTAGCGGCGACCACCCAGCGCGGCAAGACGCAGAACGCCGGGCGCCCTTCACCACGGCAGCGCCACCCGCTCCGCGCGGTCGATATCCCCGCCCGGGGCGAAAAAGCTCATCGCCAGCTCGACCTCTGCCATCCGTGCCGCCTCTCCCCGGTTCGGGTCGAGGAACACGCTGCGCCCCATCTCCCCGATGTCCTCGATGATGCGCTCGTAGCGGTAGTAGACGAGAGCGTCCGGGTCGATCTCGACCGACCCGTACCCCTCGAAGAACCACCCCTCCTCCTGCGGTTCGACCGTGCGGGCAATGACCGAACCGACGACGAAGAGCAGATCGCGCTCACGTGGGGCCAGCATCGGCGCCTCCCAGTCGATCAGGGTGATGCCGTCGTCGCCGACGAGGATATTGGCGGCGTGGATATCGGCGTGGCAAAGGACCAGGTCGAACGGCTTCGCCTGGAGTTCCACACCCAACGCCTCGGCGCGGGCCAGCATGGAGCCGATGCGCGCCGCCTGCTCCCGCCAGAAGCCCGCGAAGCGGGCCGCGGCGGGGCTCGCGAGCTCGCCCTCCTCGGCCACGGCCTGCATCCGGCGCACCAGCGCCGCCGACGGCAAGGCGAACTCCTCGATCCGAAGACGGTCGCGAAACCCCTCGCCCACCCCGCTGCCGTGGACCGCGCGCAACGTGACCCCAAACTCCCGCCACTGCGCGGCAGACATGCCCGCGGTCATCGCGTTCTCGCCCCGCACGAACGGGTAGAGCACCAACGTGTATCCGGGGGATCCCGTCAGCGGGCGCCAGAGCGCTCCGGAGCGCGAGCGGAGCGGGGCAAGGATGTTGGGGATGCCCCGGTCGATGAGCGCGCGCGGCACTGCCAGCCCCGGCTCGAAGGCGGGACCGTTGCGGATCTTCAGGAAAAAGGGCGCGTCATCAGCCGCACTGACCTCGTAAACGGCCGCGTTGAGGTCGTATCCAACAGGAAGGTAGGTCACGGCCGCCACGTCGACCCCGTAGTGCTCCGCGAGCGAGTCGGTGATGGCCGCCAGATCGAGACCCGGATCTTCGCGCATGCGTGGCGCCCTCCCGTCGCCTTGGTGAACGGTGCACGGGTTCCAGTGCGCCACCATTTAACCAGTCGTCGACGCCAGCGCGGTACCATGGCCGCGGTCCACCCCGTTCCCGCCGTTCGTCGCACGACGATCGCAGAAACGAGAGCCGCGATGAGTGACGGCGCCGCGAGCGACGCCCGCACGGGAGCCGATGACCTGGCGCGAGAGCGAACCCTTTGCGCCGCTGCCCTTCCCCCGCACGCGCCTGATCGGCCGCAATCACGACGTGGCCGCCGTGCGCGAGCTGCTGCTGCGCGAGGACGTCCCCCTCGTGACCCTCACCGGTCCCGGCGGCGTCGGCAAAACGCGCCTGGCACTCCAGATCGCCGCCGAGCTGGCGCCCGCCTTCACCGACGGCGTTTGCCTGGTCGAGCTGGGCGCCGTGCGCGACCCCCGCCTTGTGCTGCCGACGATCGCCCGCGCCCTCGGCATCCGGGACAAAGGCGACGCCCCGCTGCGCGATCACCTCCTGACCCACCTACAGCGGCGGCATCTGCTGCTGGTGCTGGACAACCTGGAACAGGTCATCGACGCCGCGCCCCAGATCGCCGGTCTGCTGACGCACTGCCCGCGACTGACGGTGCTCGCCACCAGCCGCGTGGTGCTGCGCCTCTCGCTGGAGCAGGATGTGCCGGTTGCGCCGCTGGCCATCGCCGAGTCGGTGGAGCTGTTCGTGACCCGCGCCCGGGCGGCGAGCCCGGAGTTCGAGCTGAGCGCGGCCAACGCGGCGGTGATCGCGGCCATCTGCACCCGGCTGGACGGGCTGCCCCTGGCGATCGAGCTGGCGGCGGCCGCGCACCCCAACCCTCGCCCCCGCGGCCCTGCTCGCGCGCCTGGAGCACGCGCTGCCGCTGCTGATCGGCGGCGCCCGTGACCAACCCGACCGCTTGCGTACCATGCGCGCCGCCATCACCTGGAGCTATGACCTGCTCAGCCCGCTGGAGCGGACCCTTTTTGCCCGCCTGGCCGTCTTCGTCGGTGGCTTCGAGCTGCGCTCGGCAGAGGCCGTCTGCAAGATCCTCAACGCGGAGGGCGGCGACGCATCGCCGTTCCGCCTGCCTGTGGGGACCACCATGCTCGACATCATTCAGTCGCTGGTCGAAAAAAGCATCGTCCGCCAGGTCGATGGCCAGGACGCGGCCGAGCCGCGCTACCGCATGCTGGAAACAGTGCGCGAGTTTGGGCTGGAGCGGCTGGAGGCGAACGGCGAGGCCGAGTCGGTCCACGCCGCCCACGCCAGGCATCTCGTCGACATCGTCGAGCAGGCGTCAGCCGACATCGCCGGATTCGACTACGTGCGGGTGTTGGTCCGTCTGGACGCGGAGCACGACAACGCGCGGTCGGCGCTGGCGCGGCTGGAAGCGTCCGGTGTGCCCGAGTTCGCGCTTCGCCTGGCGACGGCGACCGCCCGGTTCTGGGTCATCCGCGGCTACTACGCCGAGGGGCGGGGGTGGCTGGAACGCGCCCTGGCCGTGAGCGGACCGACCCCGACGCCGGAACGCGTGAGCGCGCTGCGCGCCGCTGGCTGGCTGGCCCGCCTCCAGGACGATCTCGATGTGGCAGCAGCGCACCAGACGGAAGCCCTGGCGGGAGCTCTGGCCATCGCCGACCGGTTGAGCGCGGCGGCGGCGCTGCAGGAAATGAGTCTGGTGGAGATGCACCGCGGCTCGTTCGGCCGCGCCCTGACGCACATTGACGAGGCGTTGCTCGTCTATCAGGATGCGGAGACCACCGTTCCCGACGGTTCCCACCTCCTCAGCGTGGCCCACGCCAACTTGGGTCAGGTCGCGCTGGCCGCCGGCGACATCGACCGGGCCATGACGCACACGGACGAGGCAGTGCGGCGGCAGCGACTCCTCGACTATCCGTGGGCCCTGGGCGATACGCTCCGCATCCTCGGCGATGTGGCCCGCGAGCGCGCAGAGTGGCAGCGCGCACTGGCAGCTTACCGGGAGAGCGTGACGCTCACCCGGGATCACGGCGACCGGCGATTCCTCTCCAACGCCGTGGCCGGTATCGCGGCCGTGGCCGCCGAGCAGGGAAGGCTGAAGCCCGCCGCACGCCTTTACGGGGCCATCACCATGCTTCGCGGGCGGATCGGCGCCGGTGTCGAATGGTGGCAGCGTTCCCGGCACGAACCCACGGTGGCGATGCTCCAGGCGCGGCTCGCCCCGGACGTCTTTGCCGCCGCCTGGCGGGCCGGGGAGGCGCTCACGCTCGCGGCGCTCGTCGCGGAAGCGCAGGCGGCTGCCGACATGCTCTCCGCGCCCGTTGCTCCCGATCCGGCGCCGCACATTCCGGGTCTGACGCCGCGCGAGATCGACGTGCTCCGCCTGCTGACCCAGGGGTTGAGCGACCGTGAGATCGCCGCAGCCCTCTTCATCAGCCCGCGCACGGCCGGCTACCACGTCTCGAATCTGCTCGCCAAGCTGGACGTCGAATCCCGCACGGCCGCCGCCGCGCTGGCCTTGCGCCAGGGGCTGGCCTGACGAGCCGCAAAGCAACGCCCACCCCAACCCCGTAGAACTCCCAGGTCCGCGGCCGGTTGCGATGGCACGCGAACCTCGCAATCTTCACGATGCGCTTCCCAGGCCACCCGCCGATGATGGGAACCGAGCTTCCGGCCGGTCGAACGTCGTCAGAAAGGCATGCTCATGATCGGGAAGACCCCGGACCGAGTCCCGCCCAGCCTCGGTCGCCACCTGTCCCGCCGCGCGGCCCTGGGTCGCCTGGCCGGAATGGGAGCGGGCGCCACGCTGGCGTCCGTCGCCGTCGGCGCGTTCCCCGCCACCGCGCGGGGACTGTCTGCGGTTTCGGAGCCGTCCGGAGCCGCAAACTATTCCCGGAAAGGAGTCCTCATGGCCCAAGCAACCCCCGCCGCCAGCGGCGGCCCGACCGTCGTTCTCGTCCACGGTGCCTTCGCTGATGCCTCCGGGTGGGGAGGCGTCATCTCCCGGCTCCAAGAACAGGGCATCCCAGTGATGGCCCCCGCCAACCCGCTGCGCAGCGTCGCCGGAGACGCCGCCTACATCGCCAGCGTGGTCAACCAGATCCCGGGGCCGGTGCTGCTGGTCGGGCACTCCTACGGCGGGATGGTCATCTCCAACGCCGCCCCCATGGCCGAGAACGTCGTTGGTCTGGTCTACGTCTGCGCCTTTATCCCGGAAGAGGGCGAGTCGGTGCAGGGACTCGCCGAGCAGGCGACCGACAGCTTGCTCGGTCCCAATCTGCGCCCGGCCCAGTACCCCAGCGGCGGCGCCGAACCGGGCATCGAGCTGTACATCGACCAGGCGGTCTTCCACGAGGTCTTCTGCGCCGACCTCCCGGCCGAGCAGGCCGCCGTCATGGCCGTGTCGCAGCGCCCCGGCGGCGGCGCTGGTTTTGGCGAGCCATCGGGTCCCGTCGGCTGGAAGACGCTCCCCTCGTGGGCGATGATCTCCCCCAATGACCTGACCATTGGCCCCAACGGGCTCCGCCTGATGGCCGAGCGCGCCGGGGCCGTCATCGTCGAGGTCGATGCCTCGCACGTGGCCATGATCTCGCAGCCGCAGGCCACGACCGACCTGATCCTCTCCGCCCTGGGAACCATCGGGTAACCGGCCAATCTCAGTCACTGGAAACGCGCTTCGACACGCGAAAAGCCCCTCACCAATGGCAATCTGACCAGGAGCGCTCGGGGCGGCGGAGCCTCCCCGAGCCTCGCCGCCGATTGGGCGCCCATGGACCCGTGGGAATCGATGCGGGCGATAATCGTCGGCGCCCGCCTCACCGCACGTGTCGATCAGGACCGGGCCGTGCAACAGGCCTGAACCGTGGTCGACAGCATCCGGGAGCGCGTCGAGGAGCAGGGACTGCTCGGTCCCGCCGACTCGCGCGATCCCCAGGTTCGAGCATCCTGTCACGCATGCGGCCCCGCTGTTGGCGCCACCGCACAACGAGGAGGAGCAGCAGGCTCTGGACGCGGGCCTGCGCCGCGCTCGCTTGTCCCAACCGCGATCGTCTGGCCGGTCCCCTGGTAGTCGCCTGATACTGGACGGGGGCACGATGGCGTACCGGCCCCGATCGTTGGGGCGTCGTCGCAACTCCGACCGAGGAAGGGGAACACCGATGAGCACATTGATCACCGGCGGCACGATCGTCACCGCCTCGGACACGGCGCGGGCGGACCTGTACATCGAGGACGACACCATCACCTTGATCGGCGCCAATCTGGACCAACCGGCTGACGAAGTCATCGACGCGACTGGGATGTACGTCATGCCAGGAGCGATCGACATGCATACCCACCTCTCGATGCCGTTCGGCGGCACCATTACCGCCGACGACTTCGAGTCCGGCACGAAGGCGGCCGCCGCCGGCGGCACGACGACTGTGATCGACTTCGCGATCCAGCCCAACGGCGCCTCGCTGGCAGAGACCCTGGACATCTGGCACGAGAAGGCGGCGGGGAAAGCTGTCATCGACTACGGTTTTCATATCGCCGTGACCGACCTGACCGACGCCGTCCTGGCCGAAGTGCCCGCGATCGTCGCTGGCGGCGTGCCGTCGATCAAGTGCTTCATGGCCTACAAAGGCGCCCTCATGGTGGATGACGGCACCCTGCTCCGCCTCTTGCAAACGGCGCAGGAGAGCGGCGGCCTGGTCATGGTCCACGCCGAGAACGGCGACGCCATCGACGTCCTGACGCGCCAACTGCTGGATGCCGGCAAGACGGAGCCCAAGTTTCATGGCGTCAGCCGGCCGCCCGTGGTCGAAGCGGAGGCCACCGGACGGGCCATCGATTTGGCGCGCCTCGCCGGAGCCGCCCTCTATGTCGTGCATGTGACCTGCGCGAAAGCACTCTCCAGGATTCAGGCGGCGCAAGCCCGCGGCGAGCCGGTCATGGCCGAGACGTGCACGCACTACCTGGTCCTGGATGAAACCGCCTTGGCGTCACCTGGGTTCGATGGGGCCAAATACGTCTGCTCACCGCCGCTGCGCGACCGGTCCAATCAGGCGGCGCTCTGGGCCGGGTTGCGGACGGGCTCCTTGCGCGTTGTCAGCTCCGATCATTGCTCCTTCAACCTTGCCGGCCAGAAGGAACTTGGCAAAGACAACTTCGCGCTCATCCCCAACGGTCTGGCCGGCATCGAGGAGCGCGTCATGCTGCTTTATTCGGAAGGCGTGCGCGCGGGGCGCCTCGACCTCAACCGTTTCGTCGATGTCGTCTCGACGGCGCCAGCCCGGATCTTCGGTCTGTACCCCGCCAAGGGGACGATCGCCGTCGGCAGCGACGCCGACGTCGTCGTCTTCGATCCAAACCGCGAGCGGTCGTTCAGTGTGCGGCATCAGCATCAGCGCCTCGATCACAACGCGTTCGAGGGCATCGCCGTCAGCGGCGCGCCAAGCGTGGTGCTCTCGCGCGGTCGAGTCATTGTCCGAGACAACGCCTTTGTGGGCGATATCGGGGCTGGGCGGTTCCTCAAGCGGAGCCGATTTGTGCCGGCCGTCGCGTGAGACAGACGTCGCCCCAACACGTCATGGCGAAAGGGGTGAGACCCGGAGCGCAGGCCCCCAAGCGGGAACTGTTTGCGCCGAGTGCATTGGCATGAGCGCGCTCAGCTTCGGCCTGCTTCCGTGTGGAGCACTGCGCTGACGGCAACGTCATCGGCAATGGCACGTGAACCCGATCGAAGCGGCGAGCGGCGGCAACCGCTTGGTGGCTGAAAAGGCGGGTGGGGTGAGGGTCGTCAAGGGGCTGGAATGAGGGTCAATCGCCGCATGCGCGGCGGCCCTTTTCAGCAAGCACAAGCCACCCGGAGTCCCCGCAACGTTCCCGAAGTTCCCGACATTCAGGAAGTTTGCCCCCTTGCCTTCCGCGGCGGCAGCGCATCAACGACCACATCGATCTCGTCCAGGCAGCTCTGGGGATTGAAGACGTTGGCCGCCGTGCGCCAGGCCCCCGGTTCCAGACGGATATCGCTCAGATCGTCCAGATCGAGACAGCGCCACTCGCCGCCGGTGGGCAGTCCGCTCTCGCTGCCGCCCGCGTACTGATAGGCCAGCACGTGGGAGGCGTTCCCCTTGGTCCCCAGCGCATGCGGACTGAACACGCGCTCCTGGTCGTGGTAACGGGCCACGACCTGCTGCTTGGAGTTGATGGCCTCGGCGAGGATCGTGTAGGCGTCCATGCTGTCGTCTCCTGCGCGGCTGCACGGTCGGGTGATCTCCTCCTGACAGGCAAGAAGCGGGCCGTCCCGCCAATCCTCCCGACCGCCTGGCGCGCCCATGACGTGTCACGCCGACGTCGAAGGCAAATCGGGGTGTCGCAAACGGACGCGCCTTGCCTCCGAGATGCCCATTCATGGGCTCGGCGCTCTCGTGGTGGACTTCGGGATGCGCCGCGGGTTAGGTGCGCTCCTGGGATTGGCGATTGCGTTCCAGGCTGGCTTGCTCCCACGCCCGGTCCTCAGCCGTCATCCCGGTCAGCCGACGGTCTTCGCGCTGGCTGAGCCGATCCCCGGGCAAATCCGCTTGCCCCTGCGCCTGAACGCTGATCCGGCGCTCTTGTGCGGTTCGCTCCTGTCTCCGCCGGTACCGCAGATAGACGATGATGGCCACGATGATGACGACGACCGCGAGGAGGATCCACCGCTGAGTATCCACGATCGAACTCCTTTCACTCCGCGCCGGATGTCTCGCCGCTGAGCCGTCGCCGCATCGTCGTTCACCCGCGTGCTTTCCCTGTTGTATCCCTGTCTCGACGGGCAGGAAGATGCCCAGGCGGAGCCAGCCGTGTTCACGAAGCCAGCGGTTGTCGCTTGGCGCGCTCCTGAACGCCGCCACGACGACGCGCGTCGAGAAACGCCTCCAGATCCTTCACGCCGATCCGACAGTCGACGCGGTCGTCCACCGCGACACCGCCAAGCGAACCCGCCTGCAGCCAGCGCCGTACCGTCAGTGATGTCACGTTCAGCCGCGCGGCGACCTCATTGACCGTGAGATAGTCCATGCTCGTGGCTCCTC
The DNA here is from genome assembly GCA_963762985.1 of uncultured Chloroflexia bacterium. Taxonomy (GTDB): domain Bacteria; phylum Chloroflexota; class Chloroflexia; order Thermomicrobiales; family UBA6265; genus JACCXM01. Next base: position 60,086 of record CAVXMK010000004.1, on the reverse strand, counting down.
ATCGCGTCTGCGTAGCAAAGACCGCGCCCCGTTGCTGACAAGCCATCTCCTCAGGCGCCTCCATCCATCTCCCACTCATCCAGCCCGATGATTTCGGGTGGCGGCGCGGCCGCACGGAGATGGGCCGACTCAAACACGCCGGGTGCGATAGCGCCCCCGTACGGCGGGTGGCGTGTCGCGGTGTGGCGTCGCCGCCGCCTCGCCGCTGGGTACGTTGGTCACTTCGCATACCGCGTGAGGCCACGCGTCCTGCGTCCAGCCGGTGTCCTCAGCGCCGTGCGCCCGCGTTGCGCCTCGCGGTCGGCCGTTCGTCGTTGTATCCGGAGCTGCCTCCTCCCCGTCTCGCTCCGCCCTCGTCTCCGGTCCGTCCCCGTGTCGCCGTACCGTGCCTGTCCCGCGGTACCCCCGGTCCTGCCGCTCCTTCTCCCGCGGCTGCCGTCCTGCGGTTTCGCGCCGGGTCCCGCGCCCTTCGCCGCCCGTCCGTTTCAGACCGCCGTGATCGCGTCCTTCACGGGAAGCGTGTCCAGTTCCTTCGCGGTCAGGTAGCCGTGGTCCACGAGCATCGGCGCGCTCTCTCGCGGATCGTGACGCGAACCGGTCGCTCTCCGGAATCCCTCCAGATCACGGGAACCGCTCCGTAGCGACGCGGACCTGATCTGCCCGCTTGCTCGCCGCTGAGCCATCGTCGCATTCGTCGTTCATCAGCGTGCTCTCCCTGTCGTATCCCTGTCTCGACGGGCGGAGATGCCCAGCGGAGCCAGCCTGCGCTCACGATGCCAGCGGTTGTCGCTTGGCTCGCTCCTGAACGCCGCCACGACGACGCGCGTCGAGAAACGCCTCCAGATCCTTCACGCCGATCCGACAGTCGACGCGGTCGTCCACCGCGATACCGCCAAGCGAACCCGCCTGCAGCCAGCGCCGTACCGTCAGTGATGTCACGTTCAGCCGCGCGGCGACCTCATTGACCGTGAGATAGTCCATGCTCGTGGCTCCTCATCGCGTCTGCGTAGCAAAGACCGCGCCCCGTTGCTGACTAGCCATCTCCTCAGGCGCCTCCATCCATCTCCCACTCATCCAGCCCGGTGATTTCGGGTGGCGGCGCGGCCGCACGGAGATGGGCCGACTCAAACACGCCGGGTGCGATAGCGCCCCCAGGTACGGCGGGGTGGGCGATGTCGGCGGGTGATGGCGTCGCCGCCGCCTCGCCACTGGGTACGCTTGGGTCAGACTTCGCATACCGCGTGAGGACCACGGCGTCCTGCGTCCAGCCGGTGTCCTCCAGCCGCCGTTGCGCCCGCGTCTGCGCCTCGGCAAAGGGATCGGCCGTTCCGATCGTTGATATCGACCAGGAGAAACTGGCCATCCCCTCCCCGGTCATCGCTTCCGGTATCGGCAGTTGCACCAGGGCATACCGCGACCGGCTCGTCGCCAGGTGCGCGGGATCGACCGGAACGGTGACCACGGTCGTGCCGGGTTGCGGCTGGCCCTGCTGCATCACGGCCGCGAAGCGCCAGCCGCGGTAGACCTTATGCGTCGAGCCGGCGCGCAAGCTCGGCACGCGGTCGGCCACGAGGAGAATCCGGCATGCGCCCCATGGCGTCCCAGTCGTGTCCCGGTTGCGCAACGGCCCTGCATCAGTCGGATCGGCGGTCCCGGCTGTGGACGGTGTCATCAGTGTCATGGTCATCGTGGAACCTCCTGGCGACGTCGTACGTGTGACGCTTCGGGCGCTACCCGGCAACCGTGGCGGGCTCGCTCGCCGCGATGGCGACGTCCGCCACCACGAGGACGTCCTGCCCGATGCGCACGAGCCGGTCGAGCGGGATGGACGTGTGGGTCTTGAGGAACCCCGGGGAGACCTCGACCTCCGTGATGGCAAACGTCGTCTCGTCGAACCCGAGCGAGACGACGTCGCCGACGTTGACGCCGCCTTCGGTCACGACGCGCCGACCTACCACGTCGTCCAAGGGCACGACCGCGCCAAAGGTCGCATCAACCCAGGCCGCATGAGCCGCCGTGACATCGTCGAGCGTGAGGGCGTCGGGGCCCAGCGAATGGACCGCGGAGGCAGCCACCGTCGGCGCGTTGTCGCGCGCGCCGCCAAACGGGCCAACCCCGTTCGTGATGGAAAACCCCACCACCTGCTTGGCCGTCAGGTCAAGAAAGACCTGGTCGACCGTCCCGACCTGTGTGCCGTCTGCCAGGTTGATCACGGTGAGTCCCCGGATCTGTTTGCTGTTCATGGGTGTCTGTCTCCTGACTGGAAATCGTGCGCATCGGTGATGTGGAGAGGAAGCCACCAGACGGGCGTGTAGCTGCCCCTTCAGAGATCGTCACGCTTGGCAGCCGCGGCATCCCGGCCACGGGTGACGGCGCGACCGTCGGGGTTACGGCCAGGGACCGCCTCCCCCAGACGCCGATCGGCGCGTGCGCGATGCATCGCCGCGGCGGGGTCGCCGACCGGCTCCAGGGCGATCTCGTCCGAGCACATATCGAAGAGTTGGCCGAGCTTCCGGAGCTGGGGCACCTGCGGTGTCCGCCGCCCGCTTTCCCAGAGGTAGACCGCCTGGGGTTGGACGCCCACCCGCAGCGCCAGCTCGAACTGGGTCCAGCCTCGTTCCTGCCGCAGCTGCCGAATCGTCTTCATGGATCGCCTCTTCTCATCGCGTCGAACTATAACAGAAACCCTAGTGGTAAACAACTAGAACAGCTGTTATACTCCAGGTCCAGCCGGAAATCCCGACTCGCGGTCCGTCTCGGGCCGCCTTCAGATGATCTGTTGCGCAGATATCGTTCGCGCGAGGAGTACGATTCATGGGTACCAAGACAACGATGGGCGCCAAGACCAACGGGCTGAATGCCACCGCGGCCACGCTGCGACCGCTGGCGGATCGCGTCGTCGCCAAGCCACTGGCTCGCGAAGAGATGACGAAGTCCGGCATCGTCATCCCAGACACGGCAAGGGAGAAGCCGATGCGTGGCACGGTCATTGCCACCGGCGAGGGACGCCGCACCGACGACGGGGTGCGCATTCCCCTTGAGGTGCAAGTCGGCGACCAGATCCTCTTCACCAAATACGGCGGCGCCGAGTTCACGCTCGACGACGAGGATCTCCTCATTCTGGCCGAAAAAGACATTCTCGCAGTCGTCGCCTCGTAGGCCCACCTCCGCTCACGCCATCACGGCAAGGAGTTCCCCATGTCCAAGGTTCTCGAATTTAACACCGAAGCTCGTCAGTCCTTGAAAGCCGGCGTCGACCTCCTCGCCAACACGGTCAAGACCACGCTCGGGCCCAAGGGCCGCAACGTCGCGCTCGACAAGAAGTGGGGCGCGCCGACGGTTACCCACGACGGCGTGACCGTGGCCAAGGAGATCGCGCTCGACGACCACTTCGCCAACATGGGCGCGCAGCTCCTGAAGGAGGCCGCGACCAAGACCAACGACGTGGCCGGCGACGGCACGACCACCGCGATTGTCCTCGCCCAAGCCATCGTGCACGAGGGGATGCGCAACGTGGCCGCCGGCGCGAATGCCATGCTCCTCAAGCGCGGGCTTGATCTGGCGTCCGATGCCGTGGTCGCCCGCATCCAGGAGCAGGCGACGCCGGTCAAGGGCAAGGCCGAGATCGCCCAAGTCGCCGCCATCTCCGCCGCTGACCCCGAGATTGGGAACCTCATCGCCGAGGTGATGGACAAGGTCGGCAAGGACGGCGTCATCACCGTCGAGGAGTCCAAGGGCCTCGCGTTCGAGACCGAGTACACCGAGGGCATGCAGATCGACCGCGGCTACCTCTCGCCCTACCTCGTCACCAACCCGGAGCGAATGGAAGCGGAGCTGGACGCGCCGCTGATCCTCATCACTGATAAGAAGATTTCCTCCATCAAGGACATCCTGCCCGTGCTGGAGCAGGTCGCGCAGCAGGGCAAGCCGCTGGTCATCCTCGCCGAAGACGTCGACGGTGAGGCGCTGGCGACCCTGGTCGTCAACAAGTTGCGCGGCACCATCAACGTCCTGGCCGTGAAGGCCCCCGGGTTCGGCGACCGCCGCAAGGAGATGCTGCGCGATATCGCGGCCGTGACCGGTGCTCAAGTGGTCTCCGAGGAGATTGGGCGCACGCTCGACAGCGTGACGGCGGCCGACCTCGGCCGGGCCCGCCGCGTCCTCTCCACCAAGGACGACACCACCTTCATCGAAGGGGCGGGCGACGCGGACACGATCAAGGGCCGCATCGAGCAGATCCGCACCCAGATCGAGACCACAACCTCCGACTTCGACCGCGAGAAGCTGCAGGAGCGGCTGGCCAAGCTGGCCGGCGGGGTGGCGGTGATCAAGGTCGGCGCGGCCACCGAGACCGAGCTGAAGGAGAAGAAGCACCGCGTCGAGGACGCCCTGAGCGCGACCCGGGCGGCCGTCGAAGAGGGCATCGTGCCCGGCGGTGGCGTGGCGCTGCTGAATGCGCTGTCCGCGCTCGACACGGTCCAGGCCGAGGGCGACGTCCAGACCGGCGTCAACATCTTCCGCCGCGCGCTGGAGGCGCCGCTGCGCGGCATCGTGAGCAACGCCGGCATGGATGGTGGCGTGGCGATGGAACTGGTCCGCCGGGCTCAGAAGGCGCAGAAGAACCCGAATATCGGCTACGACGTGATGGCCGAGCAGTACGTCGACATGCTCCAGGCCGGGATCGTCGACCCGGCGAAGGTGACGCGCTCGGCGGTGGAGAATGCGGCCAGCATCGCTGGCATGATCCTGACCACCGAAGCCCTCATCTCCGACAAGCCGGAGACGCCCGGCGCGGCCAGTAATGGCATGGCCGGCATGAACGGCATGGGCGGCATGGATTACTAGACCGCGAACGGCGCTCCACCGAGAAGCACCGTCGGAGGGCGCCCGACCGGTCGGGCGCCCTTCGGCAGTCTTAACCAGTCGGGCGTCACCACGGCCGGTTCCGGCGAGGTCCACAAGCCGGCGATCCGGCGATAAGGAGCACTACGATGGACGGCCTCGATACTGCCAAGCGGGACATGACGCTTGGCTACGGCGACCGCACCTTTGCCCTCCGTGCCTATCGGGAAGATAGGGCCTGGCATGGCGTCATCATCGAAAACAGGACCCCGCTGCGGAATACCCTCCCGGCCACCGCCGATGCCGCGAGCTGCTTCGCCGCCGCCGTGCAGTTCGTGGCGGCCACGGTCGATGCGCCAGGGAAGATCCCGGTTATGCAGACGGACATCCCGGAAGCCGCCGCCGGCAGCCGGCGTTCGTGACGGACGTTGGCAGCCCCATCGCGGGGATCTTCGCCCAGGCGCCCAACACGGCGGAAGCGAGCATCGCCTACGTGCATCGCGAGCTTGTGGCCGATGGGAGCACTGACGCCCGGTCGGCCGGGGAGTTGGATCTCCTTGCCGAGACCGCGGTGCGCCACCTGTGGGGCGGTCGCGTAACGGCCTTTGTCTCCGTTCTGGCCCTGCGCGATGCGCGGGAGGCGCTCAGCGCACGAGGAGCGGCCCTGCAAGGAGGCGCCGCCAATCGCCCGGGCGCAGATGATCTGGACCTCCAGAACTGTCAAGCGAGCGGCGCGCCAAAGGGAGACAAGGACCATTGACTGTCGCAAAGACTCCTGATACCGAAGACGGCGCCTGCCTCGTGACCCAGCAGAGTCTGGCCGCCTGGCGATCCGCGCTGGTGATGCTGCGGGACGAGGAGCGGCGGTGCGCGGTCGGGCTGTCACCGGAGACCGGCCGGCTTCTGGAAATCGTCGGGCAAGCGCTGGCCCAGGGCGGCGGGGAGCTGCCAGTGGACACGATCGCGCGGATCGAGGCGCTAACCAGCATCGGCGTGCAGGACCCCGGTTCCGGTTGATCCTCGTTCTGATTCCCTTTGCGCCCAGCCGGATGACCCATGCAGCTCTCTGGACCGAGCGGGTGTTCTCGCGGGCCCGCATGGTCCGGTGTGCCACACCTGTACTGCCTCGGTAGCTCCTGACGTCCTGCGATCTCGTCCGGCGCCAGGATGGACCGTTACCTTTCCACCGCGCGCCGGTTTACCGTGATAGAACAGATTCGTCAGAGCAGACCAACGCCAAGAGCGAAGCCGTGGGCGCTATGCTTCGCCGCCTCCACCTCCGGGAAAGCTCTCTCCCCACCGGGGAAACGGACGCTGCCCTCGTGGCCCTGGCGCGACAGGACCGACAAGCGTTCGCCGCCCTCTATGACCGCTACTTCGCCGCCGTTTACCGCTACTGCTACGTTCGGCTCGGCAACCGGGACCGCGCCGAAGACGCCGCCCAGCAGATCTTCATCCGCGCCATGGAGGCGGTCCACCGCTACCAGGAAACGGGGCGCTTCCGCTCCTGGCTCTTCACCATCGCCCACAACGTGGTTGCCGACGAGCTCAGGGCCCGCCCCCGGGCCGGCCCGGACCTCGACCTGACCGTCGCCATCGACCCCGCGGCGGGACCGGAAGCCGATGCCCTGGCCGCGGCCGAGCAACACGCCCTGCGCACCGCCCTCGCCTTGCTCCCCGACGACCAGCGCCGCGCCATCGAGCTGCGTCTGGCCGGCCTGACCGGCCGCGAGATCGCCGCCGAGCTGGGCCGCAGTCACGAGGCAGTGAAAATGCTCCAGCAGCGCGCGCTTGCCCGCCTCCGGACGGAGATGGGCGCCGCAACGCAGAAAGTAGGGCGCCATGACGCCTGAGGAACGCCGCCACGCTGCCGCCATCGACCACTACTGGGATGCCCTCGCGCTCACGGGCGATCCACCCGGGACGAGCGGCCTCGAGCCCGAAACCGCGGCCCAAATCGACCGGCTCTGGGCGCTCGCCGCCCCGCCTTCCGCGGAGCAGGCGCGGCAGCGAGTTTGGCAGCGCGTGCAGGCTCCCGCCCGCGAGGCGCAAACGGACGATGGCCTCTCCGGCATGGCGTTGGACGCGCCAGCGTCGACGCCGTGGTCTCCCAATGGCCGCGTCAGCCCCCTCCCGCCACCAGGCCATGATGCCGTCCGGTGGCGAAGCGCGACGGGCCAGCTTGCGACGGGGGCCGGCGCTGCGGAGTTGCCGGCGATTGGCGCGCCCGCATCGCTCTCCCTCAATGGGCGGTCTGACCAGACCCTACCGCCACCGACGCCCCCACACGCTGGGAGGCTTGGGCGCCGCCGCCTGGCGCCGTTTGCCACCGCGGCGCTCGTGCTGGTGACGCTCATGTGGAGCTTTGTGGCAATTCAGGGCCTGCCGCCGCTCTCGACCCCGGAAGAACAGGTCGTTCGCATCTCCGCCAGCGATGACCTGCCGGGGATGGTCACCATGATGGATGTCTTCGTGACCGAATGGCCCGCTGCCGACCCACTCCTCTGGGCCAGCCTCAGGCGCCAGACCTTTGATCCGGGCGCGGGGGAAGAGTTTGGCGTAGATAACAGCACCGGCAACGGCACCGGCGTCGGGCTTGATCTCTTCACGGTCGAGTCTGGCCAGTTGACGGTCGAAGCCGACGGTCCGATGCTCCTGTGGCGTGAACCTGTCGATCAAAGCGCGGAGGCGGCCTCCCTGCCTGCCGGATCGAGGATCGTGCTCAGCGCGGGTGACCGCCTCTTCGTCCCGCCTGGGGCGCCGTTTCGCCGGCGCAACGACGCCGCGGCTCCCGCCGTCATCCTCGGGCTCCAGATCACCCAGCGGGAAGCGTTCCTCCACCCCGAAGGCGTCACCAACGTCCGCCTCATGCCCGACAAGGTCCTCAACAGCGCGTTGCCGGCTCCAGCCGAACTGGCCGTGCGCCGGCTCCATCTCCTGCCGGGGCAGCGGCTTGCGATCCAGGATGTGCCGGGCTTGCAGATGGTGTATGTCGAAGAGGGCACGCTCGACCTCACGGGCGCCCGCCGCCTCGGCGATCTGGCGCCCGTGAGCTGGATGTCGATCCCGGCCGGGCGAGGCATGGCGCATTTCGAAACCACCACCGAACTGGCAAATGGCAGTGCCAATCCCGTCGCCGTCCTTGTCGTCACGATTGACCCCTCGGTCTCCAACGAACCATGAGCAGGCCCACGACCGTGCGGGCTCGACGGCGCTCCGGACGATCGCCGCCGCATCTGATCAAGGCAGCCGGTGTTTTCGCGACGGTCACAGGATGCGAAGGAGCAAAGGCTTGGTTAACGCTCATCTCCACCGCGCCGCTGCCAACGTGTCCGGATCGGAATCGCGTCGCAGGAGGTTTCCCGTGCGCCGTTTCGCGCTGCTCATGTCGGCCTTCGTCGTGTTCGCCGGTTTGCCGGGGTATGCCCGTGACGACGCGGCCACCGCCCAGGATGCAATGGCTGCCCACCCGGTTGTCGGCGTGTGGCGAACCGCCGTCTCGAACGTCGGGGCCACGCCCTTCAGCTCCATTTCCACCTTCCACGCCGACGGCGCCTATACCGAGGTGTTGCCGGACGGTCTGGTGCTCACCGGCCTGTGGCGTCCCACGGGCGAGCGTACCGCCGCCCTGACCGGCTACCTGAACTACTTCATCGGCGACCGTCTGGTGGAGGGGGCGGTGCGGCTCACGGTGGAAGTGGACGAGACCGGCAACGCGCTGACCGAGGAGGGCACCTTCGTGGGACATTATGAAGACGGCTCCGTCGCCATCGCGGTGGAGTCGCCGGCCACGGGCACTCGGTTGGAGGTCTTGCCGGTGGAGCCGCTGTCGGACCTTGTGCCAGGGGGAACTCCGGTCATCCCGGCGGAGCTGTCCGGAGAGGCGACGCCAACGCCGTAGACCCAGGAGACATACCGGATGGTCCGAGGGCGGGAAGATCCTCCCGGCCCTCGCAGGCCCTATCCCTTATTGTCTCTTGTCTTGTAGCGGCCCTGCAGCCAAGCCCACAACGCGCGGGGTTGGTGAACTCCTTCACCATGCGACGCCTTCACCCTACCGGTTGCTGGCGTACCATCCCTCACGTCGAGACACTTGATCGTTATTCGCCGTGAGAGGACTTCGCCATGCGGGCCGCCGTACTCGCGCAGATCCCCTCCATGCTGGAGGTCGCCGACATCGAGGTCGACACGCCAGACCCACGCGAGGTGCTGTTGTGTACCGTCGACGCCGGGCTCTGCCACAGCGATCTGCATTTCATGGAAGGCAAGTACGGCTGCGATACCCCCACCGTCCCCGGTCACGAGGCGGTTGGGGTCGTCGAGGCGGTCGGGCGCGACGTCACCCACGTCCAGCCGGGCGACCACGTCATCGGCTGCCTCTCCATCTTCTGCGGGCATTGCGAATACTGCCTCTCAGACCGCCCCGTCCTCTGCACTCGGCAGGGGCTGGAGCGCGACCCGGAGCTGGCCGACCCCCACATGGTCAACCTCGACGACCCGCAGGCGACGGCCGAGGCGCTCCTGTCGCTGGTGGAGATGGAGGCGGCGCTGGAACCTCGCCGTCTGACTCGGCAGCGCTGCCGCCCCCAGCAAGACCCCTGGCTGGCGCCGCGCCGAAACGCCGCGCCAGCCAAGGCTGGATGTACCGCTCATACGCCACCGTCGCGAGCACGATGAGCAGCCCAACGATACCCAGGACCAGCGCAAACCCCAAGGAGCGGTCGAAGACGTCGAAGGCGAGCTTGGCGACGTAGGCATAGCAACCGATCGCGCCGAACACCAGGAACACCCGCGCTTGCAGCCAGACGCTGGCCACCACGAACCCCACGTACACTGCCAGAAAGAGCACCCCCGGCAGCAGATCGTTTCCCAGGGCCAAGGCCGACAGGTTGCCCAGCAATGCGACGTGCCCGAAAAGGTAGAACCAGAAACTCCACTCCTGCCCGCCCTGGCGGCGTTGCAGCCAGACGCCGATGCCGAGCATGGCGACCCCCACCGCCGCGCCCACGGCCCACTCTGTCGGACCCCAGGCGAAATCGTCGTGCCCGGTGACCAACTCGGTCAGATCCATGGAGAGGTACCAGCCCCAGAACGCGAGCAGCAATGTCAGCAGCGGGAAGCGGGTGACCCAGATCACGGCCAGCGTGACGACAATGCTGCCGACTTCGAGGAGGAGCCAGGCCGCATCGATGGTCCGGTAGAACGCCTGGTAGGTCGCCGCATCCGCCGAATCGGGCCAGAGGTTGAGGATGCGCAGCAGGGTGTAGACCCCGAGCGGGACCACCCCCGTCCCGGCAAAGATCAGCAGGTTCCCCCCGAGCAAGTGCCCGGCGCGGCGCAGCCATGCGCCAAGAATCCACAACCCGGCCACCGCCCCCCACGAGGCGACGAACTGGCCGGGACGCCCCAGGTCTTCCCATTGCAGCCCGACGAAGATCGTGCCGGCCAGGAGGATGATGAAGGCCCCGAAGTAATAGGCGACGGTGACCAGATTCAGCCCAGCCGGACGTTCCCGGCTGGCGGAGACGGGGGCGGGCTGCACCCGCGCAGTCTGGTCCTCGGTCAGATGGTCACGGATCGCGGTGAGCTGCTCGGGCCGCAACAGTCCCAACCCCGTCCAGTGTTCGAGATCGGTCCAGGTGAAGCGAGGAGACGATGTCGCAAACTCCGCCGGCCAAGGATGCCCGAGACCGCGTCGATCGCACGATCTTCGCCGCCATCGAACGAACCGCCGCGGCGCAACCCCCTTCGTCGCCAAGCGACACGCTCGTGGTCCCGGCAAGCCCACACCATCTGTTCACGGCCAACGGCGCGACCAAATCCGTCGTCCTGAAGGCAGAGGCAATCCCGGCGCGACCGCATTGGTGGGCCCCGATTGGAGCGCAGATCGCTACGGCCGCTTTGGTCCTGGTCCTTCTCGTTGGCAGCTTGGTGGCGTACGGCGGGCCGTTGCGCCAGCAGGGGGAAGAGAGCCAGCACGCGATGCTCCCCGCGCTGGCCGGCACGCTGGAACATGTCTGGACATCGGCCGGCGGTCCGCCTGTCAACTCCCTCTACGGTTTGGGCATTGACCCGCAAGGCGATATCTGGGTGTCGGACGCATCCAATGACCGCTTCCAGATCCTGACCCCGGACGGAGCGCACGTTGAAACGTGGGGCATCCCCGGCGATGCTGAAGGCGAGTTGGACGGCCCCAGCGACATGGCGGTCGACACGCTGGGCCGCGTCTACGTCGCCGACACGTTCAACCACCGTTTGCAGGTCTTTGCCGAGGACGGCCGGTTCCTGGCGGAGGTCGATAGTAGTCCGGGTTCCGGGCCATTGCCGTACGTTGCCGGCGTCGTGGTCACCACGGACGGAGTCGTCGTCGCCGCTCATAACGGTGGTGTGGAAGCCTACCGCCTGCAGCTGCCAGCCGGCGACGAGCTGATGAACTGATACGAAATCCGGTTGATCGGTTCCTGCGGCGCTCAGGTCCTGGGTCCGTCTCCCCTCTCTCCAGCGCACTGGAAAGAGGGGCAGGGGGTGAGGGCGTTCCGCCGCCGCGGATGTGGTCCATCCGGTAAGTTCGCCTCGGACCCGGGGTTCGGCTCGAGCGTGGCGATCCGCGGCGCAATGCGAGCCGCGGCGTCCCACGACTCGGGCGTATTTGCCGGATGGACCAGATGTCATTACCCGGATTCCGTATCACGCCCAAACGGCGGCTCGCGTGGCCACCTGACAAATAAGGAGGGAGCCTGCACGGGAAGCACCTTGCGAACGATTCTGGTTCTCGAACGATATGGATGAAGGAGACCGCGATGAAAACGACGCAACACCAGCTTCCCCACAACAACCTCTCGCGCCGGACGCTGCTTCAGGGTGGAGGGGCAGCGATCGCTAGCCTGAGCGTGCTGCGGCTGGTGGGGCCAGCGCACGCCTTCCCCCTCAGCCAGGATGCGGAAGTCATCCCGTGGCTGGACCAACCCGAGGCCAATCCGGTGCCGGACGTCATCGTCCAGCAGTTGGATTGGGAGCAGCTGGATTCCTGGATCACCCCGCCCGACCAATTCTTCGTCATCAAGCACTTCAACCAGCCCGAGTTGAGCGAGCGCGACTGGCGCCTGGAGATCGGCGGGCTGGTGGACCACCCCGTGACGCTGACCCTCGATGACCTGAAAGCCCGGGAGCGCGCCGAGGTGACGTTCACCATGGAGTGTTCCGGGAACTCCGGACTCCCCTTCTTCACCGGCGGCATCGGGAACGCGACGTGGGGCGGCACATCGCTGGCCGCGCTGCTGGAAGAAGCGGGGGTGCAAGAGAACGGCGTCGAGGTCGTCTTCTGGGGGGCGGACGCCGGGGAGCAGGTCTGGCGGGAGATGACCATCACCGAGCAGTTCGCCCGCAGCATGTCGCTCGACGATGCCATGAACCCCGACACCCTGCTCGCCTACGAGATGAACGGCGAGGCATTGCCAGCCCCGCACGGCTTTCCGGCGCGGTTGATCGCGCCGGGGTGGTACGGGGTGGCCAACGTGAAGTGGCTGACGCGCATCGAGGTGCTCGACCGGCGCTACCAGGGGCACTTCATGGCCCGCGACTACGTGACCATGCGCGAAGAGGAGCTCGATGGGGAGACGGTCTGGACCTTCACCGCCGTCTCGCGCGACCGGCTCAAGTCCGCGCCCGCCAAGGTGACGCGGCAGGGCGAGCGCTACAGCATCATGGGTGCGGCCTGGGGGGCGCCCATCGCGGGCGTGGAGGTCCGCATCGACGACGAGCCCTGGCAGCCGGCGACGCTCACGGAAGGCGACGAGTTCGCCTGGACCTTCTGGACGTTTGACTGGGGCACGCCGACCTCCGGCGAGCACACGGTCACCGCGCGCGCCGTCGCCGAAAACGGCGATGTCCAGCCGGCGCCGGATGACCCGCTGCTGGCGGGCAAGACGACCTTCTGGGAGAGCACCGGCCAGACCACCCGGCGCATCAGCATTCCCTGACCCGCTGGGGCTGGGATGGCTTCGCACGTCTGATACGAAATCCGGATGATCAGGCGACGGTGCGACGACGCTCCCTCACCCCCTGCCCCCTCTCCCAGTGCGCTGGAGAGAGGGGGGAGGGATCCAGCCCATTAGCGATGCAGTAAGTCATCCACCGGATTCCATATGAGGCGATAGCACCGACGCAAAAACCCTCTCCTTCGCTAAGGGAGAGGGGGTTCCATTTCAGGCACCCAACTGCCCAGCAAGATCGCGGAAATCAATCGCAACGAAATCGAACTCCACCCCCGGCGCCGGATCGCCCGATGCATCCAGGCCAAACTCCGCCGCCCGCGGCACGTATGCGGTGCGCAACCCACACCCGGCCGCGGCCACCAGATCATTCGGGTGCGCCGCCACCATCATCACCGCCCCCGGCTCCAGCCCCAGCGCCGCCACGCTGCGCAGATACACCGCCGGTTGCGGCTTGTAGGCCCGGGCAATCTCCGCGCCCAGGATCGCGTCCCACGGCAGCCTGGCCCGCTTGGCCATGGTCACCATCAGGGCGATGTGCCCGTTGGAGCATGGCGCGATGATGTAGCGCGATTTCAGCCGGCTCAGCCCCTCGACCACATCCGGCCACGGATCCAGCCGGTGCCAGGCGAGCGTGAGCTCATCCCGCTCCGTCGCCGGCACATCCTCCAGCCCGAACGCCGCCAGCACCGTCTCCAGCGATTCGCGATGCAGCACATCCAGCGTCACCCACGCGCGCTTCCCGCCGCGCACCGGCTCCATCTGTGGCTGGTACTGATCGCGCCAGGCGTCCGCCAGGGCAAACCAATCGACGCCGCCGATCCCAAGTCGTCTCCCCAGCGCCTCTCCCTCGCGGGCGACCCCGGAGCGCCAATCGACGCAGGTGCCGAAAACGTCGAAGAGGAGTGCCTTGGGAAGATCCGTCGTCATGCCAGCGTCTCGCGCATCCGTCATCCTTCGCCCCAGACCGCTCGCGTCGTTTCCGCCCATGCCAGCCCCCAAGCCGGCAGCATCCCACATACTCTGCACGCGCACGATAGCGCGAAGATCCTGGCACGGATCGTTCATCCCGCGTTCCACAGGGCCGATCGCGGGTGCCTCGACCAGAAGGAAGTCTCACCCCTTGAATGCGTCAGCCCCAACCTCCAGTCACCCGGACACCCCGTCACCCTGTCACCCACGAGCCACCTACCGCGTCCAGCTCAACGCGGACTTCACCTTCGCCGACGCCCACGCCATCGTGCCCTACCTGACCAGGCTCGGTATCGGCGCGCTCTACACCTCCCCCTTCCTGCGCGCCACGCCGGGCAGCACCCACGGTTACGACGTGACCGACTACGGCAGCCTCAACCCGGAGATCGGCACGGAGGAAGATCTGCACGCCCTGACGGACACCCTGCGCGCGCACGGCATGGGGCTGCTCGTCGACGTGGTGCCGAACCACATGGGTATCGCCGGGGGCGCCAACGCCTGGTGGCAAGACGTCCTCGAGAACGGCCGCACCTCCGCCTACGCCGAGTTCTTCGACATCGACTGGCGGCCGTTGAAAGAAGAACTGCGCGGCAAGATTCTCCTCCCCGTCCTCGGCGACCACTATGGCGTCGTCCTGGAACGCGGCGAGTTGAAGCTGGTCTTTGCCGACGGCGCCTTCACCGTCCACTACTTCGAAACGAAACTTCCCATCGCCCCGCCCACCTATCCCTTGATCCTCAACCAGGCGCTGGAGGAACTGCTCCCCTCTCCCATCGCAATGGGAGAGGGGTCGGGGGTGAGGGCCGAAGACGATGACCCAACCCTCCTCGAGTTCCGAAGCATCATCACCGCCTTCGAGCGCCTGCCACCCCAACACGAGCAGGACCCCGAACTGATCACCGAGCGACGGCGTGAGCAGGTCGTCGCCAAGCGCCGTCTGGCCGACCTCGCGGCGTCGTCTCTGGAGGTGGCACACGCCATCGCAGAGACCGTCCGCGCCCTCAACGGCGATGCCGCCCAGCCGAACAGCTTCGACGCCCTTGACCGCCTGCTCGACGCGCAGTCGTACCGCCTCTCCTCCTTCCGCACCGCGGGGGAGGAAATCAACTACCGCCGCTTCTTCGCCATCAACGACCTGGCCGCCGTGCGCCAGGAAGTCCCCGAGGTTTTCGCCGCGGCCCACGCGCTGCTGCTGCGCCTCGTCGCCGAGAGAAAAATCACCGGCTTGCGCATCGACCACCCGGACGGCCTCTGGGATCCCGCCGGCTACTTCCGCGATCTCCAGCGCGCCGCCTGGCAAGCAATCGGAGGGGCAACGCCCGCGTCGCCCGCGCCAGCCGACGCGCTGCCTCAGCCTCCCGATTGGGACGCGATCGCTCCGCCTCTCGCCGATGCCTGGCCCGGCCAATCGGACGCAGGCATCGCGCTGGCCGCACGCCTCCCTCTGTATGTCGTCGTGGAAAAAATCCTGGAGCCGGGAGAGACGCTGCCCAACGACTGGGCCATCCACGGCACGGTCGGCTACGAGTTCGCGCGGGTGACCACCGGCCTCTTCGTCGATCCCGCCAGCCAGCGCGCCTTCGACGATCTCTACACCCGCATCGGCGGCGAGGGGCGGCGCATCACCTTCTCCGCCGTCGCCTACGAAACCAAGGGCCTGATGCTGCGCACCGCCCTGGCCAGCGAGACCAACGTCCTCGCCCGCGCCCTCAACCGCATCTCCGAACAGAACCGCCGCACCCGCGACTTCACCCTCAGCGCCCTGCGCAACGCCCTGCGCGAGGTGATCACCGCGTTTCCGGTCTACCGGACGTACGTCGCTTGCGAAGATGCCCTCACCCCCCTACCCCCCTCTCCCGGCTCGACGGGAGAGGGGGACGAAGCCCCTCTCCCATCGCAATGGGAGAGGGGTTGGGGTGAGGGCCTCTCCGACCACGACCGCCGCGCCATCGAGCAGGCCGTGGCGCTGTCCAAGCGGCGCAACCCCGCCTCCGACCTGTCGGTGTTCGACTTTCTGGAGGACGTTCTGCTCCTGCGCGACACCCACACCTTGAGCGAGGCCGAACGCGCAGAACGCTGCCGTTTCGTAATGAAGTTCCAGCAGCTCACCGGGCCGGTGATGGCCAAAGGGGTAGAAGACACCGCCTTCTATCGCTACAACCGCCTCATCGCCCTGAACGAGGTGGGAAGCGATCCGGCCGCCTTCGGCGTGAGCGTCGCCGAGTTCCACCGCGCCAACGACGAGCGCGCCCGCCGCTGGCCGTACGCCCTGCTCACCTCCTCCACCCACGACACCAAGCGCAGCGAGGACGCGCGCGCCCGCATCGCCGTCCTCTCCGAACTGCCGCGCGAGTGGCGCGCCGCCGTCAATCGCTGGGCACGTCTCAACCGCCGCCGCAAGACCCGCCTCGACGGCGCCCTCGCCCCCGACAGCAACGACGAATACCTTTTCTACCAGACCGTGCTCGGCGCCTGGCCGTGGGGCATGGAGACCCCGGACGAGGCGTTCGTCTCCCGCGTCGACGCCTTCATGTCCAAGGCCGTACGCGAGGCGCAGGTCCACTCGGGGTGGATCAACCCCAACGAGACGTACGAAGCGGCCCTTTCGTCGTTCGTCCGCGCCGCCCTCGACGCCTCCCATGCAAACCCATTCCTGGACGACCTCGCCCCGCTGCGTGACCTCGTCGCCCACGCCGGGGCCATCAACGCCCTCGCCCAGCAACTCCTCAAGCTGACCGCCCCCGGCATGCCCGACATCTACCAGGGCACCGAACTCTGGGACCAGAGTCTGGTCGACCCCGACAACCGCCGCCCGGTCGACTATGGTCTGCGGACTCGATTGTTGGACGAACTGGCTGCGGCAGAACCGAGTTCCGCTCTGGCCCGGGATCTTCTGGACCACAAAGCGGACGGCCGGGTGAAGCTTTACCTGACGTCCCGCGCGCTCGCCTTCCGTACCGCGCACCCCGCCCTCTTCGCCCGCGGCGACTACCTCCCCCTCTTCGCCGAGGGTTCGGCCGCCGACCACGTCGCCGCCTTCGCCCGCCGGTATGAGGGCGAAGAGATCATCGTGGTCGTGCCCCGCCTCGTCGCCGGGCTGACCGGGAAGGACTTGGTCGACCCCATCGGCCCGGCGGTTTGGGGCGATACGCGCCTGGCCATTGCCGACGCGGCGGAAGGGACGCGCTACCGCGATGTCTTCAGCGGGGAAGAGATCGAAATCAAGGCGGGGAGCGAAGGATTCACCGTGTCTCTCATCGCGGTCTTTGCTGCATTACCCTTCGCACTCTTGTTCCGCGCATCGTAACCTCGCTTCGGTTTGTATTGAGCTCAACTGCGACGACAACAGAGATATTGGTGGCATGCATCGCTCCTACGACCCCTTGACCGGCAAGTCATTGACAGAATCGCCTGGAAGACAGCCCAGCCCCTTTCGATCGAAGGAGATCGTCGTCACGCTTGAGACACCGGATCAACGCGTCAAGATTTTCAGAATTGATTGGCTCAAGAGCGAGGTCGGTCTCTCGGTCGGACTTCGGTACTTTTCTCCCTCGCATGCCGTTATTGGCCGTTATGAATTTCCTCAAGGAGATCAAGGTCGCGTCTCGCTCCTGGAAGGTGGCAAGGTCACCAGACAGCCCGTAAAGCTGTCGTTTCACAAAAGCGGTACGGTGCTGTTTTCGCAAACGAAGAGGATCGACTCCGTAATCCGCACAAAGTCGTCATCATTATTCGGCAGGCCGGCACACCTCTTCTCCATCTATGTCAGGGGGCCGCAAGGCTTCGAGGCCGCTGATGACAAAGACGGACACCCACCCGCTCCCTTTCGCGCAATCTGGAACCTTGCGAGCGACGAACGTGGAGCAGTCGGATTCAAGATCGTTGGTCGATGGTCTCCGCTGTCCGTGTTGGAGGTAACGCAATCTGAACCTGGCCTCTTCGGCCGGCCCAACCTCGTGCATGTCAAGACTGGCGAGGGAGAATTCGCGAGCGGATTCCTGTTCGCACCGATTCCCTCCTGGCCATGGGCAGGTTATGGCCTGCTCCTCTCCCAAGAGCCCTGGTCTATTGAATCCGGGCATCAGCAGCCATACATCCTGATCGCAGGAGGGTTCGCACACCCGCCACGGCGATGCGCACTCAACACTCCAACAACATTTCTCGCCGGGATGTATACCGACCGCGGTACAGAAATCGATGATCTCACGCGCGAACTGGGAAGCGTCGATATTGCAGCGGTCGAGTGATGCGCCCCTATTGCGCACTTGCCTTGCAGCCCCTACTATGCGCTCATCGTCACAATCTGGGGTGGAGAGGGGAACGAAGATGCAGCGGCGCTCACCTTCTCGCTCGACGCCGTGCTGACCAATGGGGCGACACTCGCGCTCACCTGTCTCGACGACGAATTTCCGGCCAATGCCCAGATTCGCGTAACCGTCAACGACGTGTCCATCCACGCCGGCCCCAGCCCCTTCGCCAACTGGGACGGCAACATGGCCAACCAGGGCGCGGATGCCGCGTGGGCGCAGGCGACGTATGCCATCCCTGCCGGCCACCTCCTCACGGGCGTCAACGAGTTCACCGTGGCGAACCTGGAGCCAACCGCCAACTTCGGCGAGCCTCCCTGGGTGCTGGTTGGGGAGACGGTGATTGATTTTGGATGACGGGTGGATGACCAGCGCACGTCACGAACGTGGGTCTTGAACCTCCGCGCTGGCATCTTGGCGGCCGTGGAGGATGCGGACGACGACGATCTCGTTCGGCTGAGGCTGATAGTAATACATGACATGCTGCTCAGCCGGAATGCTGCGGCAACCGGGGAAAAGATCGTCCCGTGGTCGACCGGCTTGTGGGTGTTCGCGGAGGAGTGTGAATACCCTATCGAGCGCGGCGCGATAGCTCGCCTGCCGTTCGCTTCCCCAGACCCGTCGGGTATATAGCGCAATGCTCCTCAGATCCCGCCTGGCGGCTGGAGCGAGGCGGACGTCCCGCTCAGGGACAGACATCGGGGTCTGGTTCTTCGCCGCGTAGGAACATCTCCTCTGCTTCCCGATAGATTTCGTCCATCAGTTCTGGTGTATACGTGACCAGCTCACCTCGAAGCGCCTCCTGACGCCCGACATCGAGCAAGGCCCGCAAGTGCTGCAGGCGCTCGTGCTCCTCGAGCAGCCGCAACGCGTCCCCGACGACTGCGTTGGCGTCGTGGTAGCGGCCGGACTCGACCCGCTCGCGGATCATCGCTTCCAGTTCTGGGGTCAGCGTCACGCTCATCTTGCACCTCGTTGCTGGGTCTTCTGCGTTTTGCCTGCTGCTCATGAGTCCGGGTCTTTCACCACGGTGCTCGCGTCCTGGCGGGTGTGCAGAATTTTCCGCACGAAGATGGTCGTGTCGTTGAGTTGGTCGTAATAGATGACGTGCTGCTCGACCGGAAAGCTGCGGCAACCAGGAAAGACGTCGTCCCGCAGACGGCCCGCGTGCGGATTTTGGGAGAGCTTGTCAAGAGCTTGGTAGATCGCCGCCTCATATGCCAATAGCTGCTCCTCGCCCCAGGTGCGCCGGGTGTACAGGGCCATGTTTGCCACATCCCGATCGGCGGCAAGGGAGATCCGAATCTCGACCTTACGGGCAGACATCGGGATCCGGTTCCTCGCCACGCTGGAACCGTTCCTCGACCCTACGATGGAGATCCGCCATCCACTCCGGCGAGAATGCGACCCAGTCGCCCCGCAGTTCGTCTTGCCGCCCGACCTTGAGCAAGGCCCGCAGATGCTCCAACCGCTCGTGCTCCTCCAGGTGCCGCAGCGCATCGCGCACCACCTCACTGGCATTGTTGTAGCGGCCGGATTCGACGCGTTGACGGACCATCGCTTCCAGTTCTGGCGTCAAGGACACGTTCATCGATGCACCTCCAAAGCACAGGATAACAAAGATTGACATCCCGCCGAACTGGTTGAGGAGGCATCGTCAATTGAACACATCGGTTAGCCACGGCCACCGCCGCGCACCAACCGGAATCTCCGGCGGCTCGGGCGGGATGAGCCCTTCCAGGGTCGTGCGCAGTTCGTCGCTCCACGCCTGCTGCGCCGCCCGGTCGGCATCGCCCGGTGGCGGATTCACTGGGGCGCCGATATGCACCCGCAGTATCTTCCCCCGCCACAGCGGTTTCGCCCCGGCCAGCGCCACTGGCAGCACCCGCCGCCCCGATTGCTGGGCGATGAAGGCCACGCCACGCCGGAATGGGCCGATCTCGCGCATCGGCTCCTCCAGGTGGTCCCACCCCTCGGGGAAGATGCCCAATCGGTCGCCCCGCCGCAGCACCTCCTGCGCCGCGGCCAGCACCTCCCGGTTCACCGCACTGGTGAACGAGACCGCCTCGAACCCGCCGGCGATGAACACCAGCACCCGCTTCCAGAGCCGGTCGGACACGTTCTCGGAGGCCAGGAAGGTCAGTCGTGGCAGCGCCGGTAGCGCCAGCATCAGCAGGAAGCCATCGACCCAGTTGCGGTGCGGTCCCCCCGCCACGATCAGCGGTTCCCCCGCCGGCACGTGCTCGGCCCCGCTCACCTCGATGCGGAACCCGAACAGCCCCCGCCCGATGAAGTTCACCACCAGCCGCGAAAACCGCGCCTGCATCGCTCGTATCATCTTGGCCAGCGATGGCCATGGGTGCGCGGCTCGCTTCCTCAAGCACGTCGATGGCGGCCTCGGCAACGCACAGCCTGAACCACGTCACCGCCACATGCCCCCGTACGTGCTACGGGAATTCTGCAATGCTGGACAGACTTCTCCCACACGACTCGTCTGAAACGCGGCGAGCGGACACCCGAAAGTCCCTCTCCCATCGCAATGGGCCGGGCGCCCTTTGGGCGGCGGTTGGGGTGAGGGTCATTCGGCGTCGGGGTGAGGGCTTTTACCGAAATTCCGTAATACCCCGCTCCTCCCGCACGTCTCCCACCCTCTCCTTCACAGCCGGCGCGATCTCCTCGATGAACATGCGCAGCCGCGGTGCCGTCGGCACACCCCACAGCACGAACGTCGAGAATCCCAGGTCGACCGCCAGATGGGTCAAGACCTTCACCCAGTGCTCCCGCGGCCCCACGATCTGCTGGTCGTCGTCGCTCAGCCCGGCCTCGACCACCGGCGCCACGTCGCCGCCGAGGTTGTAGATGCGCCGGATCGCGGCGGGGTCACGCCCGGCCACGCGCGCCGCCCCGTCGATGATGGCGTTCGACTTGGCGGCCTGGGACGGCGGCACGTAGGCCATCGAGGGGATCCAGCCGTCACCCAGTTCGCCGGTCAGGTGCAGTGCCCGCGGCCCGATGACCCCCAGCCAGATACCGATGTCGTGCGCTGGCGTTGGTCCCGGCCGCGCCCCCATCGCCTGGTAGAACGCGCCGTCGTGCCGCAGCGACTGGCCGGCCCAGAAGGCGCGGATGAGCAGAATCGCCTCGCGCAGCGCCGCCAGCGCCTCCCCCGGCGCCCGCACCGGGCCGCCCATGGCCCGGATGGCGTCCCAGAAGGCTCCCGCGCCGAGACCCAGCTCGAAGCGGCCGCCGCTGAGTTGATCGAGCGTCGCCGCTTCCTGGGCCAGCATGGCTGGTGGCCGCAGCGGCAGGTTGGCTACGTCGGGGAAGACGCGGATGCGCTCGGTCTGCCCCAGGATGTAGCCCATCAGCGCCATGGCGTCGAAGTGCTTCTGCTGGTACGGGTGATCCTGCACCCCGATCAGGTCGTAGCCCAGGTTGTCAAGGATGCGGGCGATCTCGATTGTGCGCGCCGGGTTGCCGGTTGAAGGATCGAGAAAAAAGCCGAACTGCAAATCGTGGCCGTAGTCAGCCATGGAGCGCCTCCAGGGGAATGGTCCGCCAGCAAGCACTGGCGGCAGGGCGGTTCATCACGATAGAATTATGCACATGCATCAAAATCGCGCGGCCATCTGTCACAATCAGGAGCACCCAAACCTTGGTAACCGCACCGCCAGTTGACTCCACCTCGACCGCCCCCCGAGAGGGGATGTTCCGCGAGTTGCTGACCATACACGCTTATTTGCGCCGCGACCTGGAGACGGTGCGCCGCCTCGCCCGCGACGCCCGCGACGGTCTCTCGCCGCAGACCATCCTGGCCGAAATCCGCAACCTCGAAACCAACAGCCCGTTGTGGCGGCTGAAGTTCGGCTGCATGCACTACTGCCGCTTCGTCCACACCCACCACACCATCGAGGACGCCGCGCTCTTCCCCATGGTCCGCAAGCAGGATCCGTCGCTGAACCGCGTCGTCGACCGCCTCGAAGAGGATCACCTCAAAGTCCACCACATCACCGAGCGCATCGCCGCCGAGGCCGACAGGGTCGCCACGGATGCCTCGGGCGTCAGCCGCTTCGAGCTGGTCGCCGCGCTCACCGATCTGGAAGAGCACCTGCTGTCCCATCTCGCCTTCGAGGAAGAATCGCTCGGCCCTCTGTTGAGCACCTGGGACCGCTGGCCGGTGGAGTAGGCTCATGAGCGACCCCGGCCTGCACGACAGCGCCGCCTGCACCCTCGCCTGGCAAACCCTGCGCCTGGCCCACGACCGGGTCGCGGGGCGGCTCGGCGCGGCCCTCGCCAACGAGTGCGGTCTGGCCATCAACGAGTTCGACGTGCTGCTTTATCTGCACACGCACGCCGCCGAGGAGGTGCGCGCCGGCGCGCTGCTCGACGCCGTCGCCCTCAGCCAACCCGCGCTCAGCCGCCTCGTGGCTCGGCTGGAAGCGCGTGATCTCCTCATCCGTTCCCCGGCAGAAGATGACGGCCGCGCCACCGTCGTCTGCCTCACCGCCGCTGGCGCTGCCCTCCTCGACCGCGCCATCGTCGTCCACGCCCGCACCGTCCACGAAACGCTGACCAGCAAATTCACCGCCGCCGAACGCGCGGCCCTGTTGCAGACCCTGAGCCAGATCGGTCGCTAACGGGGCTATGGGCTATGGGCTTTTGGCTATGGGCTTTATGACGGCAAGTCGGCAATCATGCTCGGTTGGGGGTACGATGAACGCCAGAAGCCAGAAGCCAGAAGCCAGAAGTCAGTAGCCGCTATGCCGACGATCGACCACGGGCACGCTCTGCCACTGCCGCGCACCTCCCTCATCGGGCGGGAGGCGGAGATCGCCGAGGCGCGCAAACTCCTCATCGAGGACGCCGTCCCTCTCCTGACGCTCACCGGCCCAGGCGGAGTCGGCAAGACCCGGCTGGCCCTGGCCGTGGCGCGGGAGGTTGCCGCGTCGTTCGCCGACGGCGTCGTCTACGTCGATCTGGCCGCGCTGCAGGACCCAACCCTCCTCCCCTCCACGCTCGCCAACGCGCTCGGCGTGGCCGCGGAGGCGGGGTCGCTCACCGACGCCATCGTCGCCTGGCTGCATCCTCGCCAAACCCTGCTCGTTCTCGACAACTGCGAGCACCTGGCCGGCACGCCCGGCGAGGTCGCCGCGCGTTTGCTCGCCTCCTGCCCCGCGGTGCAGGTCCTGGCCACCAGCCGCGTGCCGCTGCGCGTCCGCATCGAGCGCGTGCTGCCGGTCCCTCCACTCGATCTCCCGAATGAGGATGGCGCGACCCTCTCCGTCCTGGCCGAGGCCGACGCCGTCGCCCTCTTCGTGCAACGCGCCCACGCCGTCGATCCCGCTTTCACCCTGACCGAGCGCAACGCCGCCGCCGTCGCCGAGATCTGCCGCCGCCTCGATGGCCTGCCGCTCGCCATCGAGCTGGCCGCGGCGCGGGTCGCCACCCTCCCCCCGGAGACGCTCGTCGGGCTGCTCGATCGGCGGCTGGAGGCGCTCGGCGCCGGCCCGCGCGATCTCCCCGCGCGCCACCGCACCCTGCGCGGCGCCATCGCCTGGAGCTACGACTTGCTCGGCGCCCCGGAGCAGCGTCTCTTCCGCTGGCTTTCCGTCTTCGTCGGCGGCTTCGCTCTCGAAGGGGTCGAGGCCGTCGGGGGAAGCGCGCTTGGCGCCGGAAATGGAGACGACTCCCCGTCTCAGCTCTCGGTCCACGACCTCCTCGCCACGCTCGTCGACCACAGCCTGGTCGAAGGTGAGCGCGGCGCCGCGGGCGCCCCGCGCTACGCCATGCTGGAGACGATCCGCGAGTTCGGTCAGGAACAGTTGGCGGCGCTGGGCGAGACCGAGGTCACCCGCGCCGCGCACGGAGCCTATGTCCAGTCGCTGGCGGAGCGGGCCGCGACCGCGCTGCGCGATGGCGTGATCTCCCAGGAGTGGCTCGTCCGGCTGGACGACGAGCGGGGCAACCTGCGCGCCGCGTTGGCGTGGTGGCTCCACCACGGCGATTCGGAACCGGCGCTCGCCACGGCCGGGGCGCTGGTCGACTACTGGTGGTTCCGCAGCGATTTCGCCGAGGGACGCTCCTGGTGCGAGCGTGCCCTGGCCCTGGCCATCGACGTCACCGCCACCTCCAACCGCCTTTCGTCGCTCTACGGCGCCTGCGTGCTGGCCAGCAACGAGGGGGATTACGACCGCGCCATCGCCGCCGGCGAAGCGATGCTGCACGCCGCCCGCGCCTCCGGCAGACCGGTCAACACCATTCGCGCCCACTACGCCCTCTGCCACACCGCGCGCCGCATGGGCGACGACGAGCGTGCCGTCTCCCACGCCCTGGCCGCCATCGCCCAGGCGCGCGAAGAGATCCTCCCCATCTGGCTGGCCTGGTCGCTGGCGGTCCTCGGCGAGGCCCCCGACGTCGTCGGCGCCGACCGCGCCGAAGCCGCCGCCGCCGAAGCCTTGGACCTCTTCCAGGACCTTGGCAGCGAGCTGGGGCAAGCGAACGCCTTGCAGATGCTCACCACCTTAGCCGTCGGCCGCGGCGATCTGCCGCATGCGGCCACGCTCCTCGGCCAGTCCCTCATGTTTCGCGAGTCGATCGGTGAGCAACGCGGCTTTGTGGAAGGTCTCGTCCACGCCGCCGACCTCGCCGCGCGCGCCGGGCGCGTGGAAGGCGCGGCACGGCTCATCGGGGCCGCCGAAGCGTGGGTCGGCGATTTCGGCGAAGGCGGGCAGGGCCAGGATCCCCGTTTGGCTCTGGCGGCGGCGTCCACGCGGTCGGCCCTCGGCGACGCATCGTTCGCCGCGGCCCGCGCCGAAGGCGCCAGTCTCTCCCGATCCGCCGCGTTCGCCGCGGCGCGCGCCCTTCTCGCCGACATCGCCGCCGGCATCGCCCCAGGGGACGAGGCGCAGGTGAGCGACGCCGCGGCGCCGCCCAGTCCGCCTCCCCATCCCACCTTCCGCCGGGAGTCCCGGCCCCCGGCGTCGGGGCCGCCCCCGATCCCCATGCCGTCCAGGGTTTTGCCCGTCTCCGGCTCCGTTTCCGCCTTGCTGTCGCTGCCGGCGGGAGCGATCGATCTCACCCGGCGCGAGCAGGAGATCCTGGACTTGTTGTCTCAGCGTTATTCCAACCAGGAGATCGCCGACCAGCTCTTCATCGGCGCCCGCACCGTCGAGTTCCACGTCGCCAACATCATCGGCAAGCTCGGCGCCGAGAACCGCCGCGAGGCGGCCGCCATCGCCGCCCGGCTGGGGCTGGTCTGACCTTTTCTGGGCCCAGGAAACGAACCGGCCGCCTCGGCGATGACCTGACGGTGTTGCTTGAATTCCACCTCGTCTCCATCGGCGACCGATAGGCGTGCCTAGAATCCCGGCACGGACCCGTGCTGATCCACTCCCCACTACGCCCGGTCGCACAGGGCTTCCTCGGTGCGACCGGGCAGCAGATCCTTACCCGGGTTTCGACCGTGCCTGGCTTCGGCCGCAACGGGGAGCGATCACTGGCCGCTCACGAAGGTATCCCGCGCCTGCACGCCGATGTCGGGTTGATCGGTGAAGAATCCGTCTATGCTCAACTCAAGAAAGTGGTTCACTTCGCCTGCCAGATCGCCGTACGCCGCCTCGTCGGCGCTTGACTGGAAATCTTTCGGCAGGAAGCTATTCTCGGCACGGAAGGTCCAGCCATGGACCACCAGGCCGTTCGCGTGGGCGTCGCTCACCAGCGTGGTCGGCGTGCCAAGGAGGCCGTCGCTCGTGCGCGGAGTCAGCAAGTTCTTGTTCGCGCCAATACCGCTGGCGTAGGTCGCGATCTCCGCCAGACCCGCGGGCTGCGCCAGGTCCGCGTAGGTCCGCGGATCGCCCGCGACCACGAAGTCATACGGTTGGCCGGTCTCGTTGAGGAGCTGCACGAGCGGCAGGTCAGTCATCTCGGCCAACTGCTTCAGATTGCCGACCTCGAACGACTGGATGAATACGGGCGCGTCACTTCCACGGTAGCCATAGCGATCCAACAGCGCGACCAGCGGCTCTTCCATGGCGAGCCCGATGTCCGCGAAGTAGGTTGGATGCTTGGTCTCCGGGTAGACGCCGATTGGCTTGAGGAGCTGCCGTTCCTCCTCGGATGCCGCCTGCCGGCGCTGGTCGTTCACTGCCTGCACGAGCGCGAGCACCTCTTCCAGGGTCGGCGCCTCAAACATGCCGTCAAAGCGTGTGTTCGCTGGGCGAAGCTCTGGCAGGCGCTCCTTCGCGCGCAGGGTCTTCAGCTCGGCCAGCGTGAAATCCTCGGTGAACCAGCCGGTGACCTCGGCGCCGTCGATCGTCTTTGTCGTTTGGCGGTCGGCGAATTCAGGGCGATCGGCCACATCAGTCGTACCGGAGATTTCGTTCTCGTGACGCGCCACGAGAACGCCGTCCCTGGTCATCACGACATCAGGCTCGATGTAGTCGGCGCCTTGTTCGATGGCGAGAAAATAGGCGACGAGGGTGTGCTCGGGGACGTAGCCGCTCGCGCCGCGATGGGCAATCACGATCGGCTGGACATCGTCGCCGCGCAGACTTACGTCGGCCTGCAGGGCATCGGCGGGCAGAGCGAACGCGAGCAGGAAAAACGTGGCGAGAACGGCACACAGGCGGGACCCCAGCTTCATCGTCAGACTCCTCTCTTGTGTGAAATGGCGGATCCTGAGTTGGGCACTCGTGCCTGGCTACAGACTGGGGGCCGCTGAGGAGAGATGCGCCCGTACAAACTACGGGATTATCCAAGCAACGTACCCGGAATCGGCTTGGGCGATCGCGCCGGGACCGTCAGGAGTTCATCTGTCTACCGCGCAACCTTGCCGCACAATTCCCGAGGACGAACCTGCTGACAACGACAAAGGTCTTCTGTCACGGTCCGTGCGAAACTGGCGCGATGCTGCCGGCACCTTGCCGGTACGATTCAGGCGGCATGAACCGATACTGGAGCCCGTCCAGAGTTCAGTAATTCAGAATCCGGGTGATGGCCGGTGCCTTGCCGTGCCGGGAACAGTGCCAAGAATGCCAAGAATGCCAAGAATGCCAAGAATGCCAACCTTGGCGGGGCGGCCGGCGATCTTCCTGTGCCGGCGGCGCCCGCGCAGACCCGGCAGCGTTCATCCGGAATCCGTAAACGGGGATCATCCGGCTCGTCGTTCGAGGCGTGCCACGAGGGCAAAGTCAGCCTTTCACGTCATCAGGCTTTGGCCAACCTCGAAGTCGTCCCCCTCGCTTCGCGCTCCCGGGTTGATTTGAAAGCTGATACGGATTCCGGGTGATGGCTTGTCTTGGCGCGGGCGGCGCGGGGGCGGGAAGGCTGCGAAGGCTGCGAAGGCTACGAGACCCGGCGGGGCGGCACCCTGGCCCGGCGTTCACCCGGAATCCGTATGAGAGCTTTCATCAATCCCCGTACTTGGTACGGGTGCGGGCTTCGTTATCAGCCTGCACTATCGTTGCATGCCCGCCAGGTTCGGTTGCGGAACTCGTAGCAATTCTCTGCCTGCAGCGGTATCACCCCCGATGGCGATCTTCAAACCTAGCCCAAGGTGATCGCCCATCACTAACAGGCGTCCGACAAGGGAGGCGACAGTGCGATTCCCGATGACCTTCATCCGTCTGGGCCTGATGCCCTTCGACCTCTTGCTCCACGTTATTGGGCCCAACTACCGGTTGTTCTCCTGGTTCTTCGCCATCGCTCCTCCCGCTTTTGTGGCCCGGCTCGCTCGGCTCCGTGCGGTTCGCGCGGCCGATCGCGCCGTGCGCAAGGTTCCCGCGTATCGCGCGTTTCTCCAATCGAACAACGTCGATAGCATGTCCGCGGTGATGACGCTGGATCTGCCGACGACCGACAAGCAGTTCTACATCGACGTCTTCCCACCGGGGGCGCGGTGCGTCGGCGGCACAATCCCGCTCATCGGCACAGCGACGGACGAATCATCGGGAAGCACTGGCACGCCCTACAACTGGGTGCGCTCGCTGCAAGAGCGTCGCGCCAGCCACCAGTTCGTCAGCCATTTTGCCCGCTACTGCTTTGGCGCCGAACCGTGGATCACGATCAATGCCTTTTCGATGGGCGCATGGGCGACCGGCGTCAACATGGGCATTGCATTGCAGCCCAACAGCATGATCAAGAACACGGGACCCGACCTGAACAAGATCTTTTCCACGCTCGAGTTCTTCGGACCGGACTACCGCTACCTCGTCTGCGGCTATCCGCCGTTTCTGAAACACATGATCGATGTCGCCGCGGACCGTGGTTTTCCGCTGGAGCGCTACAGTCTCATGGCCTTGCTGGGCGGCGAGGGCAACTCCGAAGGCCTGCGCGACTACCTGGCCCGGTTCTTCCATCCCATCTATAGCGGCTACGGCGCGACCGATATCGAGATCGGCATCGCTGGGGAGACCCCGCTCAGCTTGGCCATTCGCCGCCAAGCCCGCACCGACGAGCGATTGCGGCAATCGCTGTTTGGCGCCGACTCAAGGCTGCCGATGCTCTTCCAGTACAACCCGCTCATGCATCACATCGAAACGAACGAGGTTGGGGAGTTGATCTTCTCGATCACGCGGCTGAATATCCTCTCCCCGCGCATTCGTTACAACATCCACGATGAAGGCGGGTGCGCCACGTTTGCCGAGATGCAAAGTCGAGCCGAGCAGGCTGGACTGGCTCTCGGCCAGCTCTCGGCCAGTTCAGGGGTGCGCAGCTTCAAACTCCCATTTCTCTGGATCTACGGCCGCAAGGATGCAACGGTCAGCGTCATGGGCGCCAACATCTACCCCGAGGACATCGAGCAGTGTCTCTACGATGAGCCGGAGCTTGCTCGCGTGACTCACTCCTTCCTTTTGAGTCTGGACGAGGCGAGCAATGCCGTCGTCAGACCGTACTTGGCCTTCGAGATTCGCGGAGCGATCACGCCGACCCTGCAAGCCGAGTTTGAGCAGCGCATCGTCGACCGGTTACGGGCACTCAATGCCGATTATCGTGAAGCCATCGAGGAGTTCGCGGGTGCGGCGATGCCGGTAATTCGCCTCTTTGCGCTTGGCACCGGGCCGTTCGCCACCGATGGCGCTCGTATCAAGCAGACCCGGCTCGTCAAACTCGCTCCCGCCAGCTGAATCGGCATCGCCGCCACGGAGATCACCCAGCCTGGCCGGATAGAGACGTTCTCCGGAATCAGGTAAGCGCTCCTGTCCGCGCTGGTTGTCAGCCCGTGTTCTTCCGCGGCGAGGCGGAGCTTCCAGCCATTGACCAAAGATCCCGATCATCCTGGTTCCGCCGACGCTTCCGCGGGCGCGCTGCCATCGGCGACGCCGTGGCTCTCATCCGGCATCCCGCCGAACCGGCGGTAGGCGTACGCGCTGAGCAGGAGCAGCACACCCAGCACGATGAACGACATCACTCGGTAAACCGCGTCGAGCGAGGCCAGGTCGTAGAGAAAGACCTTCGCCGTGGTCAGCGCGAGCAGCCCGAGCCCGAACACGCGCAGCGGCGCGATGCCGCGCACCAGTCCCGTCGCCACGGCCACCCCACCCAGAACCGCCCAGACCACCGACAGCGCCATCTGCGACTGGCGGCGCAACTCGTCCACGCTCGCTGCCCCATCCACTCGGGCCTGGAACGCATCGACGATCCCGACCGAGAGCATGTAGAGGGCGAGTCACGCCGCCCACCAAGCGCCAGCCAGACCGCGATCGGTCGTTCGCGCGCAGCCGACGGGCGATGACGAGGCACGCGGCGGCGAGCGCGCCGAGGGCCAGGGTGGCTTCGCTCCAGAGGAAGGGGTGGTCGATCGCGGTCCCGGCCGTGACCAGTAACCGCGAAGGCGGGGCGATGGCGGCCAGGGTCACGGCCACCCCGAGCACCAGCAGGATGCCGCTGGTCAGCAACAGCAGGCGGAACCGGTCGTCGCCCGCCGTTGCAGGAACGCGGCGGCAACGGCGAGACGCGGACCAGGCCGCGACGGCAAGCGCGGGATCGAGCAGGTACGCCGCCAGATTCGCCACGACGAGGATGGCCACGGACCCGGCGATCTGCCGCACCTCGTCCGACTCGGTCACCCATGCCGCGGCGAGCGCCGCCGCGACGATCACGCCGGCCGCGAACACGGGCTCGAGCGGAGAGCGTCCCGGCCCCGATCTGGGCGATGGACGCAGACCGGCATCTCGAACAGCACCGCCTGGAGGATGGCAAGCCCCGCCGCCACCGCGGCCGGGACATGCAGTCCATAGTTGGCAATCCAGGCGAGGTCGGTATTGCTGGGCATCCCGTCGGGGAGCGTTGAGAGTAAGCGTCCGGCTGCCAGCGCGAGGACCGCCAGCAGTGCCCACCCGGTCAGCAGCGACAACCCGGAAAGCTCGAAGGGAAGCGCGGCGATGACGATACCAAACCCGATCATCGCGAAAACCATGCGGGGCAGCCGTTCGCGCACGATCGCCCCCGCCGCCGCAAGCGCCGCCAGCAACCCGAGCAGCGTCAGCCCGGCCACGTTGACGAAGGGAATCCCCTCGCCCGCCACGGGAGTCTGCCCCGGAACGGCGCCGTACTCCTCGGCGAAGAGGTGCGCGACGGCCAGCGCATAGACCATCGCCGCGGCCCCGAAGCCGGCCGCGCTGCGGAAGCGATGCGCCAGCCACACCAGACCAACCGCCTCCGCGCCCCAGGCGATCGCGACCGCCGGCCCATCGAAGACGACGGGGACGGCGATGGTGAACAGGATCACGGCGATGGCGAAGGCGCCGTATGTCGAAGGCGGTCGCCTCTCGCCCGTGCGCCGCCGCACGGCCACGCCGGCGATCGCGTGGGCCGCGACGCCGCCCAGCAGATACGCGCCGAGACGAAGCTTCTCGTCGCCCAGCGTGCCGAAGCCAACGGTCGTGAAGGCGATGGCGTTCGCCAGGAGGAGCAGGAAGGCGCTGATCTGTGAGCCAGGCGTCCGCGCCCGCAGATCCGCGCCCGTGGCCGCGCCGAGGTGCAGCAGCGAGAGAGCTCGCGATCGCCACCAGCGTCGCCCATTGCGGAGCGTCTGATGCGCGCCACCAGTCCCAGAACTGGGCATCGGACAGCACGAACGCGACGGGCGGCAGCCAGGCCCAACCCCGCGCGATGGAGACGGTGGTCGACCCGAGCAGGATGACGACGAGGTACGCCATCGGCGTCGCGTTCGGCCGGCACGGCGAAGAGCATCGGTGCCGCCAGCGCAGTCATCATCCCGTAGAGGGCGATGACCTGGGCGTTGGCGCGGATCGCGATCGACGCGGCCACGACCGCGCCGGCCGCGGCGCCGGCCAGGGCCGCCCAGATGGGCACGAAGTCGTACAGGCGCGTGCCCGCGACGAGGGCGAGATTCCAGACGCCGATCCCGACCGCGACCAGCACCGGGCCGAGCACCCGATCGCCGCCGCGCATCAGCCGGTCACCGAGCCCGGTGATCACCAGCCCGGCGACGATGCCGATGACCACCCGCATCTCGGGGCCGATCCAGCCCCGGCTGATGGCCAGGCTGAAGAAGAAGAGGGCGCCGATCAGCAGCGTCAATCCCCCTGCCCAGGCCAGCCCGCGCCCGCTCACGGCTCGCTCCAGGTCGGCCAGCGAAACGGAGGGCAAGCGTCGCGCGGGAGCCGGCGCCGTGGGCGCCGAAGGTTTCGCGGCGGCAGGCTGGTCCAACCCGCGCCACAGCGGCTCCCCGTCCGACAGCCGGCGCGCGGCGGTTCGTCGCGCTTCCGGACCACTTGCGACCATCGATGGCGCAGGTTGCGGCGCGGGGGTGGGGGGCGCGGGGCGCGGCGTTGTCGGCGCCACGGTTGGCGACGCGGTGATCCGCAGACGCTCTTCGATCACCCGCAACCGCTGGTCGTAGCTCGCCATCGCGCCGTCGAGTGCATCCAGGCGAGCGGTGATCGCGGGGAGCGCCATCGGGTCGAATGCATCACCAGCGTCCGCGCCGCGGCGGCTCCGGGTCCGCTTGCCACTCTCGCCAGACGAATCCATGGGCCATCCCTCCAGGTCGGGACGATGACGTGGCACGATTGTGGACCGCGCCCCGTCTGGGGAAACCCGTAGCTTGTACGGGTTTCTCTCAAGGGCGCATCCACGTATCTTCTCTTCGTACCGAGCAGGGTCTCGCGGTCGAGCGGATTGATGCGCCTCATGAACGAACGCCGACTCCCTGGATAGATCATGGGCAATTGGCCCGCTTCCGGCGGTGGCAAGACCGGACCTTTCATGTCGACCCGCGAAAGGTTGTCTCGGCGCGCCGCTACTCAGCATTCCTGGCCATCGCGCTGGTGGCGCTGGTCATCGGCGCCGTCTACCTGGCTATTCGGACGTCTGAGAGTCTTGGCAGCGCGGTCCCGTTCGCCCTGATCTTGTGGGTAGCGTGGCGATACGCTTCGTTCGCGCTCTCCAGACCTCCCCCACCGGGGCCGCCTAGGCTCCCCGCAGAGTTTCGGCTCTGCCCGGTCTGCGGCAGCATTCTGCGCGTGCGGCAGCTCGAACACGGCTTGACCGCAGTGTGCCCCGCGTGCGGCTACCGGTTGCTGCTCGAAGACTGAGCGCTCCTCTCCCACAGTGGGCAGGACCTCGATGCTGGCAGGCGCCTCCTCGCGGCTGGCGCCCTGAAACCCGTACAACCTACGGGGGACGCGGCGGCGCCCATGAGTCATCCTTTCATGACCTGCTGGTCGCGCTGAGCACACGCGAAACCTGGTCCGGCGCGACCCGTTGCCGCATGCATCGTCGCCGCGAGGAGGCGTTTCCGATGAAGTTGGCCCTGATCGCCATGAGCGGTCTGCGCACCTTCAACCCCGAGTTGGCCCGGCTGGGGATGACCCTGCCCGGGTTCGTCGAGCGCGGCAAGGCCGTCGCGTCGCTGCCCAGCCTGGGCCTGCTCACCCTGGCCGGGATGACACCCGACCGTTTCGAGGTCTCCTACCACGAGATCCAGGACATCCGTGAAGCTCACGAGCTGCCCGCGTGCGATGTGGCGGCCATCTCCACCTTCACCGCGCAGGTGAAAGAGGCCTACGAGCTGGCCGCTCGCTATCGGGCGCTGGGCGTGCCGACGATCATCGGCGGTCTGCACGCCACCGCGCTCCCCGAGGAGGCGGCGCACCACGTCGACGCCGTCGTGGCCGGCGAGGGGGAAGTGGTGTGGGCCGACGTGCTGCGCGACGCCGAGGCGGGGAAGCTGGGCGGCATCTACCGCGCGGCTGGTCGCGAGTGGGACCTGGCGCAGGCGCCGATGCCGCGCTTCGACCTGCTCGACGTGGAGCGGTACAACCGGATCACGGTGCAGACCACGCGCGGTTGCCCCTGGCGCTGCGAGTTCTGCGCCTCCTCGATCCTGCTCACCAACCGCTACAAGGTGAAACCGGTCGAGAAGGTCATCGCCGAAATCCGCGCCATCAAATCGCTCTGGCCGCACGCGTTCATCGAATTCGCCGACGACAACTCCTTTGTCAACCGCCGCCACGCCAAGCAGCTGCTGCGCGCCGTGGCCGCCGAAGACGTGCGCTGGTTCACCGAGACCGATATCGCCATCGCCGACGACGAGGAATTGCTCGACCTGATGCGCGACGCAGGGTGCGCCCAGGTGCTGGTCGGGCTGGAGAGCCCGACCGCGTCCGCGCTCGACGGCCTGGAGACCCGCAAGAACTGGAAACGAGTCCGGCTCGACCGCTACCGGGAGTCGATCACCCGCATCCAGAGCCGCGGTATCGCGGTCAACGGCTGCTTCGTGCTCGGGCTCGACGGGGCGACGGTCGACGAATTCGCGGCGATGCGCGAGTTCGTCGAGGAGAGCGGGTTGTACGAGGTGCAGATCACGGTATTGACCGCGATGCCCGGCACGCCGCTATATGCTCGCATGGCTGCCGAGGGGCGGCTGATCGACCCGACAGGCTGGGAGCGCTGCACCGTGTTCGACGTCAATGTGCGGCCGAAAGACATGTCGGTGGAGGAATTGGAGCGGGGCCTCATCGACCTCGGCCGCGAGCTGTACGGCGACGAGGCCAAGCGGCGCCGGCAGCGCGCGTTCAAGCAACAGTGGCGGGAGGGGATGCGCGCGGATCGCGCCAAAGCGGAACGGAGGGAGAGCGATGCACTCGCCGCGGATTGACGACGCGGGGCCGCTGGTGAGCCAGACACGCCCGGTGCTCCTGCTCTGCGCCATCTATGACGGCCTCCTTGGTCTGGCGTTTCTCTTCTTTGCTGAACCGATCTTCCGCGTCCTTGGCATCGAGAGCACGGCCGATCCCATCTACATCCACCTTGCCGCCGGGCTGATCGCGATCATGGGGCTCGGGTTTTTCCTGGCCTGGCGCGATCCCCTGCGCAACCGGGATCTCGTGCTGCTGGGAGCGGTATTCAAGGCGTTCTACATCCTACTTGCCGCGTACGCGCTGGTCCGCGGCGAGGTTCCCCATCCGGTATTCCTCGTCTTCGCCGCCATCGACATCCTGTTCCTGATCGTCTTCGTGCGCTTCTTGCAGGGCTCCGCCGCGGTGCAGACGGTGGGCGCGTCCATCGCCGGGGAGCGGGGAACGTGAGCGTGCGCACGAACCCGTCGCCTCCGATCGAGCTTTCCGCCGATCCCCGGTTCGCGCGCCGGGTGCGGCGGCTGGGGATCGTCAGCCTCGCTGGTCCGGGGCTGCTCTGGTGGCTGGCCGTGACGCGGTTGGCACTCCCGCCGCCGCTGCTCACCGCGATGCTCGCCGGCTGGCTGCTGATGCCGTCCGTTCTGTTCGCCAGCATCCCGCTCCCGGCACTGCGGCCGCTGCTGATCGTTCCCGCCACGTTGATCACGGCTCCTATCCTGGGCATCGTGGTCTGGTGGTCTCCCGAGCGTCTGATACCCAGCCTGGGGTGGACCCTCATCGCCGTGGGGTTGCTGATCGGCGCGGTCGCGGGCGGGTGGTTCTGGTTCCGCTGGGGACCGCCACCGCCCGCCGCCTTCGACGATCCGTTCTCGCCCGCCCGCTGGGGGCTGATCGCCATCCACGTCGGGTGCCTCGCCGTTGGGTTCGTCCTGGCGGCGTGGAGGTAAACGACTTCCCCGCGCCGTGCGGCCCGCACATCTGGTGCCGTTGGCGGAAGATGTCGAAGATACCGAAGATTCAGGGAACCAGGGCACGGTATCCCGGCGAGCGCCGTACGCCGCAAACCCCGTAGTCTCCCCGTACCGAGTACGGGTGCGCGGCGGGACATGAGACCGCATGCTACGGACAGAGCAACAGGATGACCGCCGTGGCAACCGGCAAGGTGCGCTCGCAAGCGATGTGTGGACAGCTCGTCGGTGAGGTATGGATATGCCCGTATTCCGGAGCGTTCGCGTAGCAACCAGCGTGGTGTCCCCGCTCGGGAATGTCGGCCGGGTTCTTGCCTTGCTGGCCATGCTCGGGGCCGCGCTGCTTCCCGCGCCCGGCGTGCTGGCCCAGACGCCGCCCGCGCCGGCAGCGTACGTCGTCCACGAATTGCCTACGCTCGGCGGCGATGCCGGTTCCGTGGTCGAGGTCAACGACGCCGGGATGGCCGTCGGCTGGTCCGAGCTGCGCCCCGGCGAGGACGAGGCGCATGCCACGCTCTGGGTTAACGGCGAGGCGATCGACCTCGGCACCCTCGGCGGGGACGATTCGCTGGCGATCGATATCAACGCTGCTGGCGTCATCGTCGGGTACGCGGAAAACGCCGCCGGTGAGCGCCACGCTGTTATCTGGCGCGATGGCGTCATCGCCGATCTCGGCACACTTGGTGGCGAGAACAGCAGCGCCAACGCGGTCAACGAGAGCGGGGTGGTCGTAGGCAGGGCCCAGACCGCATCCGGTGACGTCCACGCCGTCCAATGGTCGGATGGTGAGATGCGGGATCTGGGCACCCTGGGGGGTGCCGCAAGCGAAGCCATGGACATCGCCGACAACGGCGTCGTGTACGGCACCGCCGACACTCCTGACGGATCGCCCCAAGCGGTGATGTGGAGCGGTAGCCTCGCTTCTGCCCTCGGCACGCTCGGTGGGGACGCCGCCTACGCGATGGCCGTCAACCCGTCCGGGCTGCTCGTGGGTTTTGCCTCGGATCCTGACGGCGTCCAGCGCGCCCTCGTCTGGCGGGATGGGGTTCGCACTCCGCACCGGCTCGATCCCGACGACCCGACCGCCACGCTGGCGGTGGCGATCAATGATCGAGGGGACATCTCCGGTTCGATTGCCTCCGCGACCCCACAGATGCGCGCGGTTATCTGGCGGGACGGGAAGCGCACGCAATTGCCCGGCTTCGTCGACGACATGAGCGGGTCATACAGCATCACGAACGCCGGCGTCGTCGGCGGATACGCGGCCAATGCGTCCGGCCAACACCGGCCCGTTCTCTGGGTTCCCACCTCCGTGCCGACCCCGGCGGCTCTGGTCGGCGCATCCGTGAGCCTGGCTGAAGTGGGTGACGATGCGGCCGTTTCCAACCAGTTCACGGTCGAGTCGCACGACATTTTCTTCCAGCCGACCGAACTCGACGTGCCCTCCGACACCGAGGTCACCATCCTGCTGCCAAACGAGGGCGCGGCCCCGCACAACTTCAGCATCGACGCGCTCGACATCAGCGTCGACATCGCTCCCGGCGAGACGAAGGAAGTCACGTTCACCGCCCCCGAGGGCGAGTACGAGTACTACTGCAACGTGCCGGGTCACCGAGAAGCGGGCATGGTCGGCACCTTGGTCGTCCGCTCCGAGATCGCAGCGACGCCTGCCCCGAGCCCAATTCCGGCACCGATGGCCACCCCGGTCGCCACCCCCGTGGCGGCCCTACCCTGCCGCGATGTCATGGAGAACGATTTTCCGGGCCAGCGGCGCACGCTCCGCGCCGACTGCACCACCGACCGGCCGCTCTTCGTTCCTGAGGCGTGGGTCTTCGACGGCGGTGGGCACACCATCTATGCCCGCGATCCGGACGGCGGCCGGCTCAGCGGCGGCGTTGTCACCGTCAGCGGCGACGGCAGCACGGTACGCAACGTGACGGTCGATGGCTCCCAACTGACCGCGCCCTGCCTGGTCGACCATGGCGCGACATCACTCGCGGGCGTGCTCGTGCAGGGGAGTGGCGGCGAGGTCACCGGCGTGACGGTGCGGAACCTGAGCCAGGCCCTCCCGGCCGGGAGCGCCGCCGACATGGGCGTCTTGGCATCGTGCGGCGCGGGGATCACCGTTGAGGGGCCAACGGCCGAGGCATTCGTCGTGGAGAACACGATCGAGAATGCCGGCGTGGCCGGCATCCTGATCAATGAGGGCACGGCATCTATCTCGCACAACACGATCGACCGTGTGGCCGAAACCGGCATCCTGGCCGTGAACGGCGCCAACGTCCGCGTCAGCCCCGGGAATCGCGTCACCAACGGCCAGGTCGGCATCCAACTTGAGGACAGCGGGACTGGGGGCCGCATCGCCGGCAACACGATCGAGTCGATGAGTCGCGCCGGGATCGCGGTGATCCTCGATGCGCGCGCCACCGTGGCCGACAACACCGTGGAAGACGCCTTCTACGGCATCTTCGCCTCCAGCGGGGCTGCCACTAACATGAACGGCAACACCATCCGGCGCGCACAAGACAGCGGCATCTTTGTGTCCAATACCGGAACCCGGGCCACGATCAAGGACAACACGATCGACTCGTCCCTCTCAGATGGCATCTGGGTGCAGGAGGGGGCGCAGGCGAGCGTCCTGGGCAACACGGTGACCGGGTCGGCGCGCTACGGCATTGCCGCCATCGGCGCCGGCACGCGGGTCACGATCGACGACAACACCGTCGCGGATTCCGGACTGAACGGCGTCTGGGCTGGCATCGGCTCGGTGGCGGAGATCAGCGGCAATGCCGTAAACGACGCGGCCGAAGACGGGATCCTGGCAACCGGCAGCGCGGAGGCCAGCATTCGCGAGAACCGCGTCGCCGGCGGCCAGCGCGGTATCGAGATCGCCGGGGCCGGTACGACGGCGACAGTGGTCAACAACGCGGTCGAGCGCGTCGGCGTCGTCGGCATCACCATCAACCAGGGCGCGGCGGCGCCCGATGTGTCCGGCAACACCGTGAGCGAGGCGCGGTTCGGCATCGTCACCCTGGGCGCGGGCACGACATCGACGGTCGCCAACAACACGGTCTCCGAGCTGAGCGCATCCGGGTTCACGGTCGAGGACGGGGCCGCCGCCATGCTCCGTGGCAACCACGTCTCCGACGCTAGCTGGGGCGTTATCGTCACCGGCGCGGTCGCGACCGCCGACCTCTCCGAAAATCGGGTGGAACGAATGACCAACGGCGGCATCAGCGTCAACGACGGCGCCCAGGCGACCGTTGCCGGCAACACGCTGCTCCAGCCGGGGACGAACGGCATCGACATCGAGGACGCCGGGCTGGTTCATCTCGAAGGGAACACGATCGAGGACGCGCGCGGCGACGGCATCCGACTCGAGCGCGTCCGGCCTACCACGGTAAACGGTGATGCGGTCGAGCTCGTCTCGCACGACATCTATTATGAGCCCACCGCGATCACCATTCCGGCGGGAACCGATGTCACGCTCATCCTCCCCAACGAGGGAGCGGCGCCGCATAACGTCACCATCGACGCCCTCGGCGTCGACGTCGATATCGCCCCCGGCGAAACCGAAGAAGTCATCATCAACGCCCCGGCGGGCACGTACGAGATCTCTTGCGGCGTCCCTGGGCACCGGGAAGCGGGCCAGGTCGCGGAACTGCTCGTGGCCCCGGGCATTCGGCCCGTCGCGGTCGCCGAACCTGTCGAGGCGGACGTGATCCGCGACAACGAGATCAGCGGCGGCGAAAACGGCGTCGTTGTCACCGGCGCTGGGGTGACCGCGACTTTAATGGAGAACAGCATTGCCGCGCCTTCGGGAGCGGGCATTGCCGTCGCGAACGGGGCGACCGTCACAGTCGACAACAATGCGGTGACGGAAGCTGGCCTGGGGATCGACATCGTTGGCATCGGAACCACCGCCTCCCTGTCCGGCAACCGCGTCTCCGATACGGTCGAGCGCGGCATCCAGATCCAGACAGGAGCGGAGGCCACCCTGCACGAGAACGTGGTGATGCGGGCGG
The DNA here is from genome assembly GCA_963762985.1 of uncultured Chloroflexia bacterium. Lineage (GTDB taxonomy): Bacteria > Chloroflexota > Chloroflexia > Thermomicrobiales > UBA6265 > JACCXM01. The sequence goes on along the minus strand of CAVXMK010000004.1, from coordinate 20,878 downwards.
GAACCACGGGCATCTGGATCGACGGTCAGGGCACGGCCGCGACGCTGACGGGCAACATCGTCAGCAACGCCGCCGCGGAAGGGATCAAGGTAGAGCGGGCTGCTACGGCGACGATCACCGATGGGAACGTCGTCAGCGGCGGCAAGTGGGGCATCGCCATTCTCAGCGACGGGACGACGGCCGAGGTGCGTGGCAACCGGGTGCGCGACGCGAGCTACCAGGGCGTCTCCATCGTCCACGGTGCGTATGCTGTCATCGTCGGCAACACCGTCCACGGCGACAGCGGCTTCTATGTCCGTCACCCGCGCTCGCGCGCTGTCATTACCGGCAATTCCGTCACCGCCGAGCGACAGGGCATCTACGTCTGGGAGGGAGCGGCCGCCGAGCGGATCGCCGACAACGTCGTGTCCGGCGGTTCAAGCGGCGTCGTGATCGCAGGCGATGGCGTCCACGCGGTGGTCGAGGACAACAGCGTCTCCGGCTTCGAGCGCGAGGGGATCGCGGTGCGCGACGGGGCGAGCGCCGACGTGACCGGCAACCGCGTGCAGCGGAACCGCCTGGGGCTCGACGCATGGGGCATCATCGTGGCCGGGCCAGGGACCGCGGCGACCATCGCCGGCAACGAGATTTCCGACATCGACGGCATCGGTATCCAGGTCAGTCAGAGCGCGACCGGCACGGTGCGCGACAACCTCGTGCGCGCCGTCGCCAACACCGGCATCCGGGTCATGGATGCGGCGCATGACGTTCTCGTCAGCGAGAACACCCTGCAGGAGGCGGGAACGGTCGGCATTGAGGCGCGTCTGAGCGACGCGGCCATCCGGGACAACACGGTAGAGGGGGCGACATTCGCCGGGATCCAATTCGGCGTCGGCGCCGAGGTGGAGGTGACCAGCAACACCATCGTCGGACCCGCCGAGCCAAACGCGGACGACTCCGGCCCGTACGGCGTCCACATCCAGCGCGACGCGCACGGGACCGTCAGCGGCAACCGCATCTCGGAGGTTGTCAACCAGGCATCCGGGACTGGCTGCGCCATCAGCATCGACGCCAACGCGCCGGACGTCCGTGTCGCCGACAACATGTTCCCGCCCCCCGGCAACGACCAGGACGTCTGCGATGAGCGGATTGCGGAACCAGGCGCCACGCCGGCGCCCGCCGCGACGCCGGTCGCGGCGACCCCGCTGCCCGACGGTCTCCCGGTTCCCTCCTCGACCGACCGCGAGGGCGTGTAAGAGCGTGAACCGGCTCGAAGCAGCACCAGGGCCTGCCGTGCCGGGGTGGGCGTCGCGCCTCCTTGGTCGCGAGGGGATCGCCCTGGCCTGCGTCTGGGGTTTCGCCGAGGGCACGCTCTTCTTCATCGTCCCTGACGTGCTGATTTCGCTGGCGGCCCTGTGCGGCGGGCGGCGCGCATTGTCGCACGTGGCCGCCGCCGTTGTGGGCGCGGCGCTGGCCGGAGGGGTGATGTTCGCCTGGTCCGCTTCCGATTACCCGACCGCGAGTGCCGCCGTGCGGAGTGTGCCCTTTGTGCGGGAGGCCATGTTCGCGCGGGTGGATGAGGGGCTGGAAAACGAGGGGGCGCTGGCACTCTTCCGCTGCTCTGTCACCGGGGTTCCGTACAAGATCTACGCCGTCGAGGCGCCTGGCCGGCTCACGGCGCCCCTCTTCCTCGCCTGGACCGTGCCGGCCCGCGCCGCGCGCTTCCTGCTCGTCTGGGCGTTGTTCACCATCCTCGGCGCCTGGCTGCGGCGCCGTGAGCCGGGGCGCTGGGGTCTCCTGGCCGGGGTCCATGCGGCGCTGTGGGTTCCGTTCTACCTTTTCTATTGGAGCGTGGTGTGAGATACCCTTGCCTGCCAGACCCGCCCGTGATCTCCTCCCCGCCTCGGTGAATCTGCGATGCCGAGCATCTACGACCTGAAACCGGGGTTCCAGCGCGTCCTGCGCCCGGTCGCGCAAGGGATCGCTCGCGCTGGCGTCACCGCCAACCAGGTCACGGTCGCCGCCGTCGTCCTCTCGCTGGCGGCGGGCGCGGCCATTGCTCTCTGGCCGGAGCAACGCTGGCCCCTGCTCCTCCTCCCCATCGTGCTCCTGGTGCGCATGGCCCTCAACGCCATCGACGGCATGTTGGCGCGGGAGCACGACATGCAAAGCCCGCTCGGCGCCATGCTCAACGAGCTGGGTGATGTCGTCGCCGACACCGGTCTCTACCTGCCCCTCGCGTTCGTCCCCGGCTTCGATCCCACGTTGGTCGTCGTCATCGTGCTCCTGGGCGTCATCGCCGAGATGACGGGGGTCGTCGCCGTGCAGATCGGCGCCTCGCGGCGCTACGACGGTCCCCTCGGCAAGAGCGATCGGGCCTTTACCTTCAGCGCGCTGGCGTTGCTGCTCGGGCTGGGCGTCCCCGCCGGTCCCTGGGTCACGGCGCTCCTGGCGCTGATGATCCTGCTGCTGGTGGTCACCATCGCCAATCGCGCCCGCGCGGCGCTGCGCCAGGTGGCGGGCCGGGAGCCCAGCTCGTCATGACCGATCCCATTCACCCCCTCGCCGGGGTCATCGCGGCGCTTGGCCGGCTCGTCAGCGGCGTCCAGGTACGCTGGGACGGGGTGGAACCCGAGCCGTGCCAGCGCATCTACTTCGCCAACCACTCCAGCCACCTCGATTTTGTGGTGCTCTGGGCGGCCCTGCCGCCGGAGTTGCGCGCCCGCACCCGCCCCGTCGCAGCCAAGGACTATTGGGAGAAAGGCTCCCTGCGGCCCTACCTCGCCCAGCACGTTTTCCACGCCGTGCTGCTGGAGCGGGGCGCCCCAACACCCACCGACGTGACCCCCACCCACGTCGCCGCCCGCGATCTCATCGACGGGCTTGTCGCCGCCCTCGTCGACGACACCTCCCTCATCATCTTCCCCGAGGGGACGCGCGGCAGCGGCGAGACCGTCGCCCCCTTCAAGAGCGGCATCTACCACCTGGCGCGGCGCCGGCCGGACGTGGAGCTGGTCCCAGTCCACATCGACAACCTCAACCGCATCCTCCCCAAAGGCGAGATCTTCCCCGTCCCGCTGATCAGCACCGTGACCTTCGGCCCGCCGCTGCGCCTGGCCGACGGCGAGAGCAGGCAGCCGTTTCTGACCCGCGCCCACGAAGCCGTCCTCGCCCTGAGACGGAGCTGAGGAGCTGAGGAACTGACATGCCGAGTGCGCTGCGCGATCCGCAACTCGTCTGGCTCTTCGGCGGTGTGCTCGCCGTGCTCGTGGTGGGCACGGTCGTCGGGGCCATTCTGGCCCGCACGGTCACCGGCGCGGCCAACCGCGCCGTGGTGGAGAACCTGAACGCGCGCACCCGCTCCTGGTGGGTGATGTCCGGCGTCTTCACCCTGACGCTGCTCGTCGGCAAGACCGGCTCGCTGCTCCTCTTCGCCTTTCTCTCCTTCCTGGCCCTGCGCGAATACATCACGCTGATCCCCACCCGGCGCGGCGATCACCGGGCGCTGGTGTGGAGCTTCTTCGTCGTCACCCCGTTGCAGTACTTCCTGATCGGCATCGACTGGTACGGGCTGGTGGCCATCATGATCCCGGTGTTCGTCTTCGTCTTCATCCCCACCCGCATCGCCCTGACCGGCGACACCGCGCACTTCCTGGAGCGGGCTGCCAAGATCCAGTTCGGGCTGATGATCTGCGTCTATTGCCTGAGCTACGCACCCGCCCTGCTGATGCTGCAAATCCCCGGTTACGAAGGAGAGGGGGCGAAGCTCCTCCTCTTTCTGGTGATCGTCGTGCAGGCCAGCGACGTGCTGCAGTACGTCTACGGAAAACTCTTCGGGCGCCGCAAGATCGCGCCGGCGGTCAGTCCCAACAAGACGTGGGAAGGGTTTGTCGGGGGCATCGCCACGGCCACCCTGCTCGGCACGGCCCTGTGGTGGGCCACGCCCTTCACCCCGCTGCAAGCGGCTGGTCTCTCGCTGGCGATTACCCTGATGGGATTCGCCGGCGGGCTGGTGATGAGCGCCATCAAGCGCGACGCCGGGGTGAAGGATTTCGGCGCGGCTATCGAAGGCCACGGCGGCATCCTCGACCGTATTGATTCGATCTGCTTCGCCGCGCCGGTGTTTTTCCATCTGGTCCGCTATTTCTTCGGGCCATAGCCCCTGCCTGATCCGATCACCTTCGAGGAGTGCGTGGGCGGAGCTTCGGCAGTGATGCCTGTCTGTTCGGCGAGCGCGTCGGTTTGTTCAGCCAGCACCGGGCGCGCAACCCCTTTCCCTGGAGGATCCAGACGATCGACCTGGGCCAGGAGTAGAACATCTTCGAGAGTCGGGCGACGGAGTGTCGGAGCGAGCTTGAGTCGGAATGAGCAAGCCCGCCTCTCCCGTTCGCCACGTTGCTCAACCCGTTTCGCCCTGTTACCTACTCGGTGCTTCGGCAGACACACAATTCGCAGGGAATCTGCGGCCGGAAGGGAGGGGCAACACGGCGACACGTCTGGCACGCCTTCGAGGCTCGCTCGGCAAAGGCGCTTTCGCCCGGCTCGACGTAAGCGTGGCCACCGTCAGGCGGCAGCTGGGGGCCAGGGACGGCCGCACCCCCGAGCCATCGGGATCTTCAACACCTTCAACGTCTTTCGACAACCACGCCAGGATCCGAGGTACGAAACCTCCCATTCTTCTGGCTCGACAGAAAAGGGGGTGGGGCCGGTTCAGGCAAGATCCCGGCCCTCAGCGGGCTGCCATGTCAGATTCTGGCATCGGCGCAAGCCGCCAGGCAGACGATTCGGCGCCTCCACTACCAAGCCGGCCCTCATCGCGCCTCAGTCGTCGCCCAGCACGTCCATCCAGCCGCCTCCGCCGGCAGCAGAGTGCTCCGCCGCGTCGAGCACCGCTTGCACCCGCACCGCGTCGGCAAAGGTGACCGGGGCCTCGCGCCCGTCGTGGATGGCCTGGAAGAACTCGAGAAAAGCGTCGAGGGGCGTGCCGGTAAACCACGGCGGCGTGCGCGCTGGGGCCATGCCGACGAGGCGGTGCTGGGCGTCGCCGAAGCAGGCGTGCAATACGTTCCCGCCAATGTCGCCCGGCCGGGCGATCTCGTAGACCACCCCACCGGTCGTGCCGTAAACCTCGATCCGCTGGTGGTTGAGGCGTCCCGGGCACAGACCGCTGGCGTTCAGCACGCCGACGGCGCCGGAAGCGAACTCGAGCTGGCAGGTCGCCGCATCGTCCACATCGACCGGGGTCAGGCCACCACCGGTGTCGGGCCGCTCGCGGGTGAAGGTGCGCAGATCGCAGCGCACGCGCCGGATCGGCCCCAGCCACCATACACTCAGGTCGATCAGGTGCGAGCCAATGTCGGCCAAGATGCCGCCGCCCTCGGCCCGCGTCTGTCGCCACTGGATCGGCGCGCTCGGATCGAGCACCGACGCGTTGAAGTAGTTCATGAAGATCTGCCGCACTTCGCCGACCTCGCCGCCTTCGAGCAGCTCCTTGAGGTAGCGTGCCGAGGGCACCCAGCGGTAGCGGTAGTTGACCGAATTCACCAGCCCGGAGTCTTGCGCCGCCGCGGCCATCCGCCGCGCCCCGTCGAGCGTCAGGGCCAGGGGTTTTTCGCAGAGCACGTGCTTGCCGGCCTGCAAGGCCGCGATGGCGATCGGCTCGTGTAGCGAATTCGGCGTGGCGATGGTGACGAGGTCGATGTCGTCGCGCGCCAGCACCTCTCGATAGTCCCGGTACCGCGCCCCGATCCCCGCCTCGTCTCCGGCGGCATCCAGCGCCGACGCCATCGCATCGCAGAGTGCGACCAGCTCGGCGGTGCCCCGCCGCGCGGCCTCCTGGAACGCGGGGATGTGCCGCAACCGCGCCACGGCGCCCGCCCCAATCACCGCTCCCCGCAACGGGTCCGTCACGCCGTCTGCCTCCTTGGTCCGCTCTTCGGATTGAACGCAACGTTTCGCTATCGCCCGATCGGCTTCGCGCCGCGAAAACCGTTGCCGGAACCAGGGGCGGCGCCATCGGGGATTTGCTCAGACACGACCGACCGGAACTCGTTGTCGAGCCAACGAGCGATCGGTTGGCGGCGCCAGGGAGGCTATGCTAACAGGGAACGGAGTTCCTTTTCGCGCGTGGGATCTTGCCGCTATGGGCACGGGCCGCGGCCGTCCGCGCCACTCCATGCGGCGAGCGTCCTTCCAGGGAGAGATCGGGGCGTGGAGGCATGACTGAGACCGGACCCCAGTTCCGCATCGTGCTCGGGCAGCGGGCGCCGTGGCCGGAACTGCTGGCGCGCACGCGGGAGACGGAAGCGCTCGGGTTCGACGGGCTCTTCCTGGTCGACCATTTCTACGGCCTCTTCGACGTCATGGACCCGACGCACGAGGCCTACACCATGCTCGCCGCGCTGGCGCCCTTCACCCAAAGCCTGCGCCTGGGGGTGCTGGTCTGCGGCAACACCTATCGCAACCCCGCGTTTCTGCTCAAACAGGCGGTCACCGTCGACCACGTCTCCGGTGGCCGCGTCGATTTCGGGGTCGGGGCGGGGTGGACCGAGCGCGAGCATGAGGCGTACGGGTGGGAGTACCCCTCCGCGAAGGTGCGGGTCGACCGCTTCGCTGAGGCGCTGGAGATCTGGGATCTGCTGCAACGAGAAGAACGCACGACCTACGAGGGAGAGCACTACCGCATCCTCGATGCCCCGTTCGAGCCAAAACCGTTGCAGCGGCCGCGTATGCCACTGCTCATCGGCGGCTCCGGGCCGCGCATGCTGCGCCTGGCCGCGCGTCACGCCGACATCTGGAATGCCGTCGGGGTGCCGGATGATTTGGCGACGATCAACGAGCGGTTGGACGAGGCGTGCCTCGCCGAGGGACGCGACCCCGCCTCACTCGTGCGCACGGTCAGTCCGCGCCTCAATCTGCTGGAGTCGGCGCAGGCCTTCGCTGAAGGTGTTGCCGCCTACCGCGCCATCGGGTTCCGGGACATCTATCTGCCATGGCCACGCACCGAGGCCGAGGTGCCGGTGCTGCGGGAGGTAGCGCGGAATATGATCCCCGGGTTGCGGGGTCGGACGCCGTCAGCGGCCCCCGCATCGCCGGAACCGCGTTTGACCGGGGACCTCGCCGCCATCGATGAAGCGACGGTGGTCCAGGCCTACGCCGCCATTCCGGAGGGAACGCCCCATCGGCTGCTCGCATTCCTCATCGACCACCCGGACGAGCGATTCGAGGGCGCGGCGTTGCGGGAACGTCTCGGTCTGGAACGGCATGATGAGGTTGCGCGTGGGTTCGCCGCGATCTCCGCGGTCTTCAAGGAACAGGGGATCGCCCGGCCCTGGACCGAAGCGCAGGCGGGGTATCTCCTCCCCGCGTCGCAGGCGGCCGTCCTCGCTCGCACCAGGAGCCGCTGACGGCCAACAGCGGACCCTGGCCGAATCGTTTGCTCTTTATTTGATACAATGTCTCAATAAACCGCGCTTCGGATCGGAAAGGATCATTTGTGACGTACGACGTGCTCATCGCCGGAGGTGGCCCGGCGGGGCTCAGCGCGGCCCTGCTGCTGGGCCGCTCGCGCCGCTCGGCGCTCGTTTGCGATGGCGGGGAACCGCGCAACGCCGCTTCGCCAGCGGCCCACAGCTTTCTTACTCAAGACGGCACGCCGCCCCTCGAATTGCGCCGCATCGCGCGCGAGCAGTTGGCGCCGTATGCATCGGTCGAGGTTGCCGAGACAGACATCCTCGATGTGATCCCTGCCGATGGCCGCTTCGCGGCCACCCTCGGCGATGGTCGCCGGGTCGCGGCGCGCAAGGTGATCCTGGCGACGGGCGTGCGCGATGAGTTGCCGGCCATCGACGGGCTGGCCGAGCTGTGGGGAACCGATGTCTTCCATTGCCCCTACTGCCACGGCTGGGAAGTGCGCGACCAACCGCTAGCGATCCTGCCCAATGGCGCGACCCCGGACATCCTCTGGCACATGGTCACGCTCATCCGGAACTGGTCCCGCGACGTGGTCCTGCTCACCAACGGTGCGGACGGCCTCGGTCCCGAGGACCGGGAACGCCTGAAGGCCATGAGCGTCGTCGTGCGCGAGGAACCCATCGCGCGGCTGGAGCACGAAGCGGCCCGGTTGACCCAGATCGCCTTCGCCGATGGCTCCGCGCTCCCTCGCGGCGGGGTATTTGTGCGGCCGGTGCAGCGCCCTCGCACCGAGTTGGCAATCCGCCTCGGCTGCGAGCTGAACGACGACGCCCCGAACCTCCCCGGGCTCATCCGCGTCGACCCCATCTGGCAGACGACCGTACCGGGGGTGTACGCGGTCGGCGACGTGGCGACCCCGATGCAGCAAGTGGCGACGGCGGTCTCCTCCGGGGCGATGGCGGGGGCGATGGCGAACCACGCGCTCGTGTTGGATGATCTCGCCTGACACGATCGCGCGAGCCGAGCGAGTCTGCCGCGGCAGAGAAAGGATGCAAGGGTTGGACACCACGCGACGGCGTCCCCTCAAGGTGGGCGCGTTTCTGCCGCCGGTCGAGGGGGAGATGGATGGCGCCTCACCGCGCGGGGCCGACGTGCTGGCCATGGCGCGCATGGCCGAGGCGGTCGGGTTCGACTCGGTCTGGATCCCCGACCACGTCCTGATCCACGACGAGGGGCGAGAGCCGCAGGGCGCGTGGGAGTGCGGCGCGCTGCTGGGGGCGCTGTGCGTGGCCACCTCCCGCGTCGAAATCGGCGCGCTGGTGATGGCCACCAGTTTGCGCAACCCCGCGCTGACCGCCAAGATCGCGGTGACGGTCGACGAATTGAGCAACGGCCGGTTCATCTTCGGGCTCGGCACCGGGCGGCACGAACCGGAGCACCGGGCGTTTGGCTACCCGTTCGATCATCAGGTCGACCGCTTCGAAGAGGCGCTGCAGATCATCCTGCCGCTGCTGCGCGAGGGACACGTGGACTTCGAGGGCCGATACTACGCGGCGCGCGACTGCGAGATGCGCCCGCGCGGGCCGCGTCCGGAGGGGCCGCCGGTCCTCATCGGGGCGCTGGGGACCGGCCCGCGCATGCTCGGTCTGACGGCGCGCTACGCCGACCTGTGGAATGGCTGGCTGACGTGGGGCCGCAGTTGGCCCGACGCCATCCCGCCCCTGCGCGACAAGATCGACGCCGCCTGCGAGGCGGAGGGCCGCGACCCCGCCACGCTGGGCCGCACCGTCGCCATTCTCGTTCAAGTGCCGGGGCAGTCTTCGACCCTCGTCTCCACCTCACCCACCGGCAGTGGCGAACCGCTGATCGGCTCCGCCGAGGAGATCGCGGAGGCATTGCGTGGCTTTGCGCGGGAGGGGATCAGCCACGTTCAGATCATCCACGCCCCGGGTACCGTCGCCGGCATCGAGGGGTTTGGGCTGGTACTGGAGGCGCTGGACCGCGAGTAGGCGGCGCCGAGCCTTACGCCGATGGCGGCACGCGCCGCCGCACTTCGTCTCTCAAGCATAGGTGAATTACGGATTTGTACCGATGCGGCGGCGCAGGCCGTCATAGAAGATGGGAAAGTCCTTGCCTGCGGACGCATGAGATGAACGACCGCACGGTGCGAAGGGAGTTGCCGCCGGTCATAAAGAGTTAGATAATCATGAACGCTCAACCCCGACGCACTAGGCTTGAGTGTGTCCAAGCGGCCCCGCGACCCGTGGGCAGCCGGAAGCGGAGCGAGTAATGGCCGACATTTCCTACAGCGAGCTGGAGATCGGGTTACACCGCTGGAACATCGACAGCTACTCGGCGGAGCTACGCTTCAGCCAGGATCAGGATCAGAAGCGAGACCGTGACGACGATCCCCACGCGCCCAAGCTGGACGCCGACCTCATCGACGTGCAGGTCGTCCGCGGCGTCCAGTTCGATTTCGATGCCTTGCGCACACAAGCCCTGGATCCCGTCGCGTACGGGCAAACCTTGACCGACAGCCTGTTCGCCGAAAGTCTGCGCACGGCGTTCGCGGTGGCGTGCACCCGCGCCCAGGAACGGCAGCAGAAACTCCGGCTGCGATTGTTCGTGGGCCCCAGCGCGCCCGAACTCCATGGCTTGCGCTGGGAAACGCTGCGCGATCCCCGGTCCCCGCAGGGATCCTGGCTGGTCACCAGCGAGCACATCCTCTTTTCGCGCTACCTCTCCAGCTTCGGCTACCTGAGCGGCGAAGGCTGGCAGCGTGTTCGCCTCCGTCCGCAGTCACGGCTGTCCGCGCTCGTCGCAATCGCCAATCCTTCCGAGGCGGGCGAGGAAGGCGGCGGCACGAAGCTCGCCCGCATCGACGTCGACGGTGAGCGCGAACGGGCCGAAACCGGCCTGGCGGGGATGGAGCTGACGGTTCTGGATTCGCATGGCAAGGCCACGGTCAATAACCTTGTCGATCACCTGAGAAAGGGGTGCGACATCCTCTACCTGGTCTGCCATGGGGCCCTGATCAAAGGCGAGGCTCGCTTGTGGCTGGAGACCGCGACCGGCAACCTCGACCTCGTCGACGGGAGCGACCTGCTGGTCCGGTTGCGCGACCTCCCCGCCCTACCACGGCTGGCGGTCCTGGTCTCGTGCCAGAGCGCCGGCCAGGGCGCCCCGACGCCGGGCGACGACGAAGACGCGTTCCTGCGCGCCCTCGGCCCGCGCCTGGCGGAGGCCGGCATCCCGGCGGTGCTGGGCATGCAGGGCAACTTCACCATGGCAACCGCGGCCCGGTTCCTGCCCACGTTCTTCGTGGAGTTGCAGCAGGACGGACAGATCGACCGAGCACTGGCGGCGGCGCGAGGAGCGGTGCGCGACCGAGCCGACAACTGGATGCCGGTCCTCTTCCTGCGCCTCCGCTCCGGCCGCCTGTGGTACGCGCCGGGTTTCGGCGGGCAAGAGCCCGACTTCAAATTGTGGGATGGGCTGCTGGCGTCGATCCGCGACGGGGACGCCACCCCGATCCTCGGCCCGGGGCTGACGGATTCCTTGCTCGGCTCGCGCCGCGAGATCGCGCTGCGCTGGTCGGAGCGGTACAAGTTTCCCCTCGCGTTCCACGAACGAGACAGCTTGCCGGAGGTCGCGCAGTACCTGGCCGTCGCCTTCTCCGGCGACTTTCCCGCCCGGGCGCTGCGGGAGCACCTCAGCAAAGAGGTCCGCAAGCGCTACGCAACCGAGCTGCCACCAGAGGCGCACAATGCGTCGCTGGTCGATCTGCTGTCCATGGTCGCCGGACCGCGGCGCGAACAGAACCAGGCAGAGCCCCACCGCGTGCTGGCGCGGCTGCCCTTGCGCCTGTTCATCACCACCAGCCCAAGCAACATGCTGGCCGACGCCCTCAAGGCAGAGGGCAAGGACCCGCAGGTGGAAATCTGCCGCTGGAACCCCGCCACCGATTTGCTGGAGTCGATCTACGACACCGAACCCGGCTACCGGCCGACGGCGCAACGTCCCCTCGTCTACCACGTCTTCGGCCACCTGGATCATGTCGACTCCCTGGTGCTCACCGAGGACAACTACTTCGACTATCTGATCGGCCTGACCTCGCGCAAGGACCTGATGCCGAAAGTCGTTCGCTCCGCGCTGGCTAGCACCGCCCTGATGTTCCTGGGGTTCCACATGGAGGATTGGAACTTTCGCGCCCTCTTCCGCAGCATCCTCAGCCAGGAGGGCGGCGGGCTCCGCGGCCAGCGCTCCCACGTCGCGGTGCAGGTCGAGATGGACGACGAGCGCGTCATGTCGCCGCAGAAGGCCAGGCAGTACCTGGAGGAGTACTTCACCAAGGGCGCGGCCATCAGCGTCTTCTGGGGCAGCAGCGAGGACTTCGCCAAGCAGCTCCACGACCGTTGGCAGGGAGATACCCCATGACCGACGCCAATGCCGTCGAGCGCGTTCCCTACGTTGGCCCGTTCGCCTTCAAGACGGAGGATCGGTGGCGCTTCTTCGGCCGCGACGGGGAAGAGGCGGACTTGCGCGACCTGTTGATCGCGGAGCGGATCGTCCTCTTCTATTCGCCGTCGGGCGCCGGCAAGACCTCGCTGGTGCAGGCCTTGCTTTTGCCCAAACTCGACAAGGCGGGATTCCGGGTGCTCCCGGTCATCCGGGTCAACGTGGAACCGAACCCGACGGCGACCGGCCCGGCGCCCAACCGCTACGTCGCCAGCGCCCTTCTCTCGCTGGAGCAAGATCTGCCGGACGCGGAAAAAACGCCAGAGAGCGAGCTGGCAGCCCTCTCCCTGGCGGCGTACCTCGATCAGCGCCGCGAGCGCGCCGGGGAGGGCGCGACGAAGCCCGAGATGCTCGTCTTCGACCAGCTCGAAGAGATCCTGACGCTCGATCCGACCGATCGGCCGGCGAAGGAGGCGTTCTTCGCCCAGGTCGGAGCCGCCCTGGCCGACCGGAACCGGTGGGCCATCTTCTGCATCCGCGAGGACTACGTCGCCGGGCTCGACCCCTACCGCCGCTTCATCCCGACCCGGCTCGCCGCCACTGCCCGGCTCGATCTGCTGGGGACCGAGGCCGGCATGGAGGCCATCCGCAAACCGGCGGCCGAGGTTGGAGTCCGCTTCGCCGATGCGGCGGCCAGGAAGCTCGTCGACGACCTCAGCCGGGTGCGGGTCGAGCAGAACGGCGACCTGGTCAACCGACCGGGGACCTACGTCGAACCGGTCAACCTGCAGGTGGTGTGCCTCAACCTGTGGGAACGGCTGCCGGAGGGCACGGACGAGATCGACGAAGAGCACCTGGCCGCCGCCGGCAACGTCGACAGCGCCCTGGCGGACCATTACGCGTCCCGGGTCAAGGCCGTGGCCGGGCGCACCGGCGTGCCCGAGCGCGCCATCCGGGAGTGGTTCCAGAACGAGTTGATCACCGAGCGCGGGGTGCGGGCGCAGGTGCTGCTCGAACCAGAGTCCAGCCAGGGGCTCCCGAACGCCGCCGTGCTGGGGCTGATCGACGCTTACCTGGTGCGCGGCGAGGAGCGGCGTGGACAGACCTGGATCGAGCTGGCTCACGATCGGCTGGTGGAACCGGTGCGGGCCAGCAACGCCGCCTGGTTCGTGGACAACCTGAGCGTGCTGCAGCGAGAGGCCGAGGCGTGGGACAAGCACGGCCGCGCCCCGGATCTGCTGCTGGGTGGCCAAGTGCTGGCGGGCGCGGAGGAGTGGGCTCGTGAGTACGAGACCGACTTGCTGCCGATCGAGCGGGAGTTCCTGAGAGCCAGCGTGGAGCGGCGGCGCCGGTCCCGCGTCACGCGCCGGGTCGCGGCGGCCTTGGCGGCGCTGCTCGTGCTGTTCACCGGCGTCTCGTTGTTCCTCTTTGTCCAAGCGCGAACCGCAGAGTCCCAAGCGCGACACGCGGAGTCCGTCGCACAGGAGGCGGCGAACGCCGAGGCCACGGCGGCGCGCGTGGCGGAGGAGGCAGCGCTCGCAGCTGCGACAGCGGCGAGCGAAGCGAGGGCGGCGGAAAGGGCGGTGCTTGCGGCCAACGTGCAGGCTGAGCGACAAGCGCGCGTCGCGCTCGCGCGGCAGTTGGCGGCGAACGCCATCAACCGCGTCGACGATCGGGCCGATCTGGCCCTGCTGCTCAGCCTCGAGGCGAATCGCCGCCTCGGCGCTGACACGGACCCGCAGCCGGCAGTCGAGCACAGTCTGCTCACCACGATCGCCTCCAGCCACGACATCGTCGGGTTCCTGCGCGGCCACACGGGCTGGGTCAGGTCGATCGCCTTCGACCCGGATCGCCAAGTCCTCGCCTCGGGCTCTGAGGATGGCGCCATCATCTTCTGGAACGTCGTGACCATGCTCCCCCTGGGGCCACCAGCTGTTGGCGCTCATCCAGACGGCGTCATGGACCTCGCCTTCAGCCCGGACGGCCGGCGGCTCGCCTCTTCCGGCAGCGACGGCAAGATCGTGCTGTGGGACATCGCCGATCCGTCAGCGCCGGTCATGATCGATGCGCTCGATCCCGGCGGCGGCACGGTCTACAGCGTCGACTTCAGCCCCAACGCCAATGTGCTGGCCGCCGGCGCCGCCAACGGCGAGGTGACGCTCTGGGACACGGTCGACGGGCGCCGGCTGGCCGAGCCCCTGGTTGAGCACGCCGGCCCCGTGTATGCCGTGGCCTTCAACCACGACGGAACCCTCCTCGCCTCGGCGAGCGGAGACGCGTCGATCGTCCTGTGGGATGTCGCAGCACGTGCGCCCCGGCCCCAGGGCGCTCCCCTCTCCGGACACCAGGACGAGGTCTTCAGTCTCGATTTCAGCCCTGACGGCGCGACGCTCGCCTCCGGCGGGCGCGACAAGAACGTGATCCTGTGGGACGTGGCCGCGGGGACGCAGAAGGGGGACCCCCTGACCGGGCACGAGAACGCCGTGTTCGGCGTGGCCTTCAGCCCTGACGGCCGGAGTCTGGCCACCGCCAGCACCGACAAGCGCATCATCCTGTGGGACGTGGCCACGGGCGACCCGATCGGGACTCCTCTCGAAGGCTATGCCGAAGGGGTGTACGGTTTGGCGTTTGTCTCGTACACAAGCGCTGACGTGGAGAATTGGCTGCTGGCGTCGGGCGGCGGCGATGGCACGGTCGTGCTGTGGAACCCGTTTCGGCGCGGGCATCTGACCCTGGAACTGGTGGGCCATTCCGAGAGGGTGGACAGTGTCGCCTTCAGCCCGGAAGGCGGGACGCTGGCGTCAGGCGGCGACGATGGCTCCATCATCTTGTGGGACACCACCACCTGGACCGAAACGAAGCGCCTTCAGCAGGAGCATCCGGTCCTGGATCTCAGCTTCAGCCCGAATGGAAAGACGCTTGCCACGGTCAGCTGCGGACGCGTGAGCGAGGAGGATTCCGCGTGCATCGCGGGCGAGCTCCGGCTCTGGGACATCGCGAAGGGTAAGCAGATCGGGGCGACGCTCGCCGCCCATTCGGAGCGAATCCTTGCCGTGGCCTTCAGTCCCAATGGCAAGACACTGGCCACCGGGGGCTACGATGGTGAGGTCGTCCTCTGGACGCAGGTCAACGGCGAATTCGCGCCAGTTTCAACGGGTCGGCACGACAACATCGTGCGAAGCGTGGCGTTCAGTCCGGACGGAGCGATCCTGGCCTCTGGCGACGATAGCGGTTGGGTGGCGCTGTGGGATGCGTCGAGCGGCACGCTCCTGGAGAACCCATACCTGCCCCACGACAGATCGGTGCAGAGTCTGGCTTTCAGCCCCGACGCAACCACCCTCACCCTTGCCACGGGCACCTCCGATGCCAAGGTAATGCTCTGGGACCTCGACAGCCGCCAGCAGCGGCGCGAGATGCTCGAGCACGACACTGCCGTCATCGGGCTCGCCTTCATCGGTCGAGAGGGCCGGACATTGGCTTCCGCCGGCGCAGGCGGCGAGCTTGTCCTTTGGGATCTGGCAACCCACCAGGTGATTCCCCCGCCCCTCTCCACGTCTCCCCTGGAGGAAATTCTGGACATCGCCGTCAGCCCGGATGGCCTCCAGCTCGTCGTAGGAGGCTACGGCGAGTCCTTCGATGGCGAGTCCTTCCTTCAGGCGTGGAACCTCGACGACAAGACGTGGCCAGCAATCGCGTGCCAGCTCGCTGCGCGCAACCTCTCAGAGGAGGAAGGCGCCGATTACCTGGGAGTCGAACCAGTGCCGGTGACGTGCCCGAGCGGCGTCCTGCCGGAAGTGCTTTGGCTCATCTTAGCCGGCGACCGCGACCAAGCGTCTGGGCTCCTCGAAAAGGCCGTCCAGGAAGCCGAGACCCATAATGCGGATACCAACAACGCGATCTGCTGGCAAGGCAGCCTGCTCAAATTCGCCGATCTGGTGCTGCCAGCGTGCGAACGGGCCGTCGATTTGGCGCCAGACGACGGAAGCGTACGCGACAGCCGCGGTGTGGCGCGCGCGCTCAAGAGAGACAGGGACATCCCGGGGGCAATCGAAGATTTTAAAGCCTTCGTGGCATGGGCGGAAGCCACCGGCCTCGGCGAGGAATTCATCCGGCTTCGCCGAACGTGGATCGCCGAGCTCGAGGCGGGTCGCAACCCGTTTGACGACGAGACGCTGCGGCGGCTGCGGGCGGAGGTCCCCGAACTCGCTCCCCCGGAGGACGAGCCGGCGGCGGAAGGGCTGGCTACGCCGGTCGCCGAGCGATTGGGTACGGCGGGTGCCGATCCGGCCCCGACATCGATGCCAATCCCCAGCCCGCCCGCAGGCGCACCGCCCACACCGAGCGCGACGGTCACACCCTAGTTGCTCCGTCAGGGACATCGCAACCAGCGCCGCGGTTCATCGCTCAGGGCGGACGCGGGCGCCCCTCACGCATTCGTCAACCGAGCGGTCGCAACGCCGGCTTCCTCGCGGACCACGTCGATGAGGGCGTTCAACGACTTGGGGTCGTTGACCTGGAACCACGATTCGGTCGGGATGAGCGCGGAATAGAGTTTCTGCTCCCGGGCCAGGATGGGAAATAGCACCCCCTCGAAATCGGTTCTCCGCGTCAGGTCGAACAGCTCATCGAAAAGTCCGTAGACCGCCGAGGAAAAGACGCTGACGCCGATGTGGGCGGGGATCGGCACGAAAGGGTAGGGCGCGACCTCCTCCACGATGCCGTCGCTGATCCGCATCCCGGTGTAGGGAGCGCGTGCGCCAGCCACCATCACGGCGGTGGCTACCGCCCCGCGCCGCAGCCCGGCCAGGTGGGCCGCCACGATGTCCCGCGGAAAGCTCCCCGGGTAGCGCGCGATGACGTCGTCCGGGTTGTGGACGATCAAGCTTTTTCCCCGGGGAACCGAGCCGTTTTCCAGCGCGTGCCGAATGGCGCCGCCGCGGCCCACGGGCGTGCCGGGGTCTTCGCTGTAGCGCACGCGGACGCCGAGGCGGCTGCCATCCTCGAGGAGGTCGACGATCGATCCCTTGCTGTGGAAAACGAGGGCCACGAACTCGCGAAATCCCTCGTCACGGTACATGCGGATGGTGCGCTCGATCAGCGATTCGCCGTTGGGGAGGCGGATGGCATTCTTCTGGATGCCGAGGGCATCGGTGACCGCCCGCAGCCGCGAGCCTTCCCCGCCGACGGGCAACGCGACCACGCAATCGGTGGCGAAGTCGCGCAGTTCGGCCGGGTCCAGCTCGGCGCGCGCGCCCGGATCGCAGATGGTTTTCCCCAAGCGGTCGAGAGCGGCGTCCACGGCATTCCGTCTTTCTTTGCCCAATCGCGGCCAGGACAAACGTCGCAGGCGAACGCGGCGTCAAGCTGTCCACGCGATGGTATCCAATCGGGCGACGCGACCGCCACCACTCGGCCCCTGCCATGGGACATACCGCTCGGGCGTATGCGGCATACCCGAGCGCGCCCGCGGACCAGCGGCGGTTCACTCGATCCAGGGTCCGTGGACTGTCAAGCGCCGGGCGCGCCCACGATTTCGGGCTCGGCCGGTTCCGGCGGGGCGGTCCGGGCCATGGCTTCCTGCACGATGGCCTCCAGGAACATCGCCAGCTCGGGGATCGTGGGGCGCTGGGACGGGTCGATGCGGAGGCAGGCGTCGATGGCGGTGGCCAGCGAGGGCGGCAGGCGGCGGAAGCGGCGGACGGGTTTGGGCTGGCAGACGATCTTGCGCGCCTCGGTGGTCGAGGTTTCTTCGCCGACATCACAGGCCGGTTCCCCCGTCGCCACCTCGTAGAGGACGGCGCCTATTCCCCACACGTCGCTGGAGGTGTCCAGGTGGCCGCCCTGCGCTTGCTCCGGGGGCATGTAGCCGGTGGTGCCGATGCCGCCGCGGTGGGGTCCGGGCGGGCGAGCCAGACTCAGATCCAGCACCTTGGCCATGCCATGGGTGGCGATGATGTTGGAGGGTTTCAGGTCGAGGTGGAGGACGTTGTTGCGGTGGAGGTAGCCAATCGCCGAGCAGAGGTGCAGCCCGAGGTGGGCGATCTCCGGGACGCTCAGCCGCTTGCGCCGGCGGTCGATGAGGTGGGCCAGCGTCTCCCCCGGCAACGTCTCCTCGACGACCAGCGGCACGGGCGAGGTCTGCACTTCGTAGGCGCGGACGATGTGAGGATGGGTCAGCTTCAGCAGCAGCTTGCCTTCCCGCAGCAGCCGGGGGCGGGAAGTGTTCTTCGTCATGCGGTCGGGGCGGACCGTCTTGCCGACGCAGCGGCAGGTGCGCTCCTCGCTCCAGAGGTCGTAGACGTCGAGGTCGCGGCCCCGCCGCAGAAACCCGACCACCCGGTACCCCGGAGACAGCAGCGCCCCCGGCAGCAGCGGGGGCGGCCCCATGTTTTCCTCATCCGTCCCCGAAGATGAAGATGTCGAAGATGTTGAAGGTGTTGAAGATCTGGGCAGGTCGCGCTCTTCCTCGATCACGACAGCACCCCCGCCCGCCGCATATCCCGCGATGTCACTTTCCGCCTGACCTTCTCGCCCCCGCGACTCCTCGACTTCCGATCTCCGACCTCCGATTTCCGACTTTCGTGCGCCAGTGACAGCCGCGCGTAGAGCCCATCCTCGGCCATGAGCGACTCGTGCGTCCCCTCCTCCACCACGCGCCCGCGGTCAAGCACCACGATGCGGGTCGCCTGGCGCACCAGGTGCAGGTCGTGGGAGACGATGATGGTCGTCTTGCCCGCCATCAGGCGGCGGATCGAGGCCAGGATCTGGGCCGCGTTCTCGTTGTCGAGCCCCGTCGTCGGCTCGTCGAGGACCAGCACGGGCGCATCGCGCAGCAGGGCCCGCGCGATGGCCAGACGCTGCCGCTGACCGCCGGAGAGGCTGCGCCCGCGCTGCCCGACCCGGGTGTCGTAGCCCTCCGGCAGGCGCTCGATGAACTCGTGGGCACCCGCCATCGTTCGCCGCCGCCACGATCTCTTCCTCCGTGGCCCCGGGCCGGCCGTAGGCGATCGCCTCGCGCACCGGCACGTCGAAGAAGAGGGCCTCCTGGGGCAGCACCGTTACGTTCTCGCGCAGGTCGCGGATGGAGACATCGCGCAGGTCGTGCCCGTCGAGGCGGATGCTCCCGGCGTTCGGGTCGTCCAGGCGCAGCAGCAACCGGGTGGCCGTCGATTTGCCGGCCCCGCTCTGCCCGACCAGGGCCAGCGTCTCGCCGGGGGCCAGCTCGAACGAGACGCCGGCGAGGGCGTCGCGGTCCCCGCCAGGGTAGCGGTAGCGCACGTCCTCGAACGCGATGGCCCCCGCGATGCGATCCAGCGGAACCGGATGCAGCGGCTCGGTCACGGCGGGTTGCCGCTCTTCCAGCTCGATGACCCGCTCCGCCGCCGCCGAGGTCGCGACCGCCTCGCCCCAGAGCCGGTTGAGTCCGCGCACCGGGCTGTACAACTGGCTCAGGTAGGCGAGGAACGCGAGCAACCCACCGAGGGTGATGCGCCCCTGCGCCAGATCGACCGCGCCGGCGCCGATGACGATCAGCATGCCGCCGACCTCGATCAGGCTGATGAACGGGGCGTACCCGGCGCGCAACCGCTCCAGCGCGAGCTGGGTGAGCATGACCGACTTCGTCTCTTGCGCGAACCCTGCGGCGGCGGCGGCCTGGCCGTTGTACGACTGCACGAGCGGAGCGTTGCCCAGGCTCTCTTCGACCACGGTCGTCACCGCGCCGTCGCGGGCGCGCTGCTCGCGCGCCAGCGCCTTCACCCGCGTGGCGAAGCGGCGGCCGATGAACCAGAACGGCGGGACGACGACCAGGGAGATGAGCGCCAGGCGGGCATCGATCCAGAACAGCGCCCCGATGAAGAAGACGATCTTCAGCACATGGGAGATGCCTTCGGCGAGTCCATTCGCCAGAAAATCGCCCAGCTCGTCGACGTCGTCCGTCACCCGGGTGACGGTGTCGCCCAGACGCGCGCGTTCGAAGAACTCCAGGGGAAGCGATTGCAGGTGGACGAAGAGGCGGTTGCGCAGATCGAAGAGGAGGTGCTCGGTCACCCAGGCCGAAAGATAGCTGCGCCCGAACCCGACGATGCCGCCGAGCACCGTCAACCCGATGTAGGCCGCGGCGATCGGCCCCAGCATCGCCAGTTGCCGGGGAACCAGGACATCGTCGACCAGCCGCCCGTAGAGGGAGATCGAGAGCGTATCGAGCAGCGGGCCGACCATGGCCAGCAGCAGCACGATGGCGAGTCTGCCCCGGTAGGGCCGCACGGCCGGCCAGAAGCGAGCCAGCAACCTCGCGCAGAGGCACGGTCGGCGCCAGCGACGCGGTGTCGATCTCCGCCTCCCGCGCAAATCGTTCGAATAGCGATTTCACCCTATCCATCTTGCTCACTGTCACGCACGAAATGAGCCCCGCCGGTCGGCGGGGCTCTGCCCGGCTGCCGGATCGGATCGCGACTAGGACCAGGACCGCCGCCGCTGTAGCCGCCACCGTTGTTGCCGCCGTAGCCGTCGTCCCAGGTGGCGCCGTCGCCGGAGGTCCACCAGTTGCCCCACCAGACCTGCACCGCGGGAACCAATGCCGTGAAGACCGAATTCATGAGGGTCTCCTTCGTGTGCGGGAGATCTCTGGCTCCCGCTTCTCGACTCCCTGCGCCCGGTGCGCATCGGGATCTACCGCAAGTCTGCCAGTGGGCAATGAGAAGCCAGTGAGGTCACGGTGAGAGTGCTCTCATCCGGTAATCCAGCCTCGAGCCGACACAGGGAGAGCCCCGCCTGGCGGCGGGGCTCCCTCGTTGCGGCAGGTTCCCGCAGGGCTAACGCCGCCGCCCGCGGCCGGTGTTCATGCGCGTCTTGCGGGTCCTGGTCCGATTGGTTGCCGTGTGCGCGTGCTGCACGGCGACCGCCGGGGTCAACGCCTGGAACGTCACGGCCATGGTGGCCTCCTTCCTGTGGCAATGAGCGTTCGCCGCTCTCTCGGGCATCCGCACCCGGGGCACGCCGTGCTTCCGGATGCTCTCCCTTGATCCTA
>CAVXMK010000003.1:0-165431 GCA_963762985.1 uncultured Chloroflexia bacterium | reverse complement strand
GCATCGCCTGCCTGGCCGGCTATCAGGGGCGCGAGCAGACGAACGTGCCGGGCGCGAACGCGGGCCGGGAGACGAGCCGCCTGATCGTCGTGCCGGTGGCGGCGTTGCGATAAATACGGATACCGCCGTCGCCGGAAGCCCCTATGATGGGCCCGACCCCGCCAACGCGGCGCGGGTCCGCGGGGCGGCGCGCCGCCCAGGTGGAGGACCGCGATGACGATGACGAACGAACGACGGCGGCGCCCGCATCGACGCGGCGACGGGCGCGCCGCACATCGGGTCAGGCGCCGCCCTGGGGCGGCGGGCGGTGCTGCGCGCCGGCGCCGGCCTGGGGCTCGCCGCCCTGGCCGCCGGCTGGGAGCCGGCCGGCGCCGCGACCCAGGCCGGCTGGCGCTTCTGCACCAAGTGCCGCGGGCTCTTCTTCCAGGGCAGCGCCGCGAAACCGAAAAAGAAGAAGAAGGGCAAGAAGGGCAAGGAGGCCAGGCGTCGGGCGATGCACGCTGGGCGTCTGCCCCGCGGGCGGCAAGCACGCCCCGCGCACGGACCTGAGCTACGTGCTGTTCACCGCCGACTCGCTCCCCACCAACGTTGACCTGTTCAAGAACTTCCAGCAGTGCACCAAGTGCCGCGCCCTCTTCGCCAACGACCTGGGGGAAACCGGCGTGTGCCCGGCGGGCGGCGCCCACGCCAGCGGCGACCCGGTGCGTTCTTCGCGCTGTGGCAGGGGGCGACCGTCCCCGGGATGGACGACGCCTGGGACGAATGTCGCAAGTGCAGCGGCGTGTACAACTACGCCGGGGGCAACGTCGGGGCCTGCCCGGCCGGCGGCGGGCACGAGCGCAGCGGCGCCAGCACGCGGTACACGCTGTTCGTCCTGAGCTAGGCCGCGCACCGCCGCCGCGCCGGGCTACGGCTGCGCCCGCGCCCGGGCGCGCCGTCGTGTCGTACGCTTCGCCCGTGCGCTCCATCCTCGTTGGCGGTGGCACGGCCGCCCACCGCCCCGGCCGGCTTCCCAACGGCCGGGGCCTTTCCTTGTCCGCGTGCCGTGACGACGCCTGCGTGGCACGGGCTATGCGGCGCTCCGCAGCCCAAAGCCCCGACGGGCGGGCCCGACGCCTGCCGAAACCCGCGGGCAGGAGCCGCATACCGTGGCCCGCCCGCCGGGGCCCACAACCCACCTTCCCTCTAAGGAGTGCCGTGCCGCCTGCCATCCCGGGCGGCACGGTTCTGTGTGTGGCCCTGGGCGCGATTCCTGCCCCGCTGCGGGGCGATGGCGGCAAGAGGGGCTCTCTCCACTCAGAAGCGCTGCGTCGTCAGAACGCCGCAGCGATCACCGTTCCCCACGAACCAGCCGCCTCCCGTCCTCCGAGAGTCCAAAATAGTGTATACTCAGAATCGGCACCGATTCACCTCCTCATCCACATGCACGCAAGGAGCGCTATGACCACAGCCCTGCGACGGGTGGCTCTCGGCATGGTTCTTGGCGGCGCGATGGTCGGCGGGGCGGCGTTCAGCACCCTTCCGGCCGCGGCCCAAAGCTGCGACCCGAGCTACCCCGATTTCTGCATTCAGCCGGCATACGAGGTCGGCGATCTCGACTGCTCCCAGGTCCCCGCCGCCTGGTTCACCGTGTATGCGCCGGATCCCCATGGATTCGACGCCGACGTCGACGGCTACGGCTGCGAGGCGAACTAGCGCCCGGCAGACGGGCGCAGGCATCCCCTCGCTCGTCTGCCGCGGCCCGTCGGCCGTTGCCTTTCGCCTCGCCGCGTCGGATGGAGTTCGCTCATGCCCCGCCGCTACGAACAGCACACCTCTCTGGAGGCCACGGGTCGCGGCTTTGTCGGGACGATCTTTGGGCTCCTGACGTGGGTCGACATTGGCGTCGTCATACTGGCCGTGCTTGCCCGCGCCGCCGTCACGTAACCGAATACCCACCGGCGCCGCCATCAGTCGTTGCAGAAACGCACCGGCCCCGGGCGCGATGCCCGGGGCCGCAATGCCGTGTCGTTCCTCGCGCACTAGGTGCTCGGGGGGTTCGCCGCGCTCGATTCGTCGCCCTCGATCGGCATCCGACCTGTCCCGTCGCAGCGGTCGCACTGCACCTCTGAGCCATCGTCGCACTCAATGAACCCGTCTCCGCCACACACCGGGCAGTCCATCGTGCCATCGTGTCCATCGCATCATCGGTCATCGTGGTACCTCCGCAGAATGAAACGAGGCGCCACGAGTGTAGCGCCCCCAGGCCGATGTGCTGGCCTCGGTCGTGTCGGCGCACGATGGCGCGTGTCGGGGCACGATGGCGCGTGTCGGGGCACCATAACGCCCCCGGGTTCGCGTCCGGGGGCGGAGCGGCCGGATGGCCGTGACGCCAGTTCCAGAGTGCCGGGATCCTCGGCCCGCTTCGTGCATGATGCCTCGTTGCGCGCCGCCGGGTGGCGGTCAGAAGAGACGAGGAGGTCTATCGTGCACCGCATCGCCGCGTTCGTGGTCGTCGTGGCCGTCTTGTTGCTCGCGACGGTTGCCGTCGGGGTCGGATCGAGGGCACTCGCCCAGGAGGCCACGCCCGCCGCCATGGGTGAGCACCCGCTCGTCGGCACCTGGCTGCTCGATACCAACGCCGATGACCCGACCAATGCCCCGGAGGTCACCATCTTCACCGCCGATGGGGCCTACATCTCCGTCGATGCCGAGGGATTCCCGAATCACGGGGTCTGGGAGCCCAGCGGGGAGCGGTCAGCCGACGTTGACGATCGTCTCGCCGGGGATGGAGGAGGAGGCATTCGCCGGTACCTTCATGGTGCGAGCCACCGTCGAGGTCGACGAGACGGGGGGTGCCTTCACCGCGCGGTTCACCGGCGAGTTCATCGAACCGGATGGGACGGCGACCGGGGAGTACGGCCCGGGGACGGCGACGGCCACCCGCATCGCCGTCGAGCCGATGGGCACGCCGGCGGGGCCGCTCGAGGTCCTGTTCGAGGAGGAGGCTGCGGTGGCCACGCCGACCTCGTAGCGACTTGGCGCACAGGCCAAGCAGGGGGCGGACCCAACGTCCACCCATTTCCGGCGCGGTGCACCGCACCACCTTGGCCCGCTCGCCGGGGACTCCAACCGCCTTCCCTCCAAGGAGCGCCGCGTTGCCCGCCATCCCCGTGCGGCGCGTTCGGTATCGCGGCAGGTGCGCCGGCTGGTCCTCAAATCACAAACTGATAGCCTCGTACGAGCCTTACACGGGGCGGGAGGAAGGCTAGCGGCGATAAGTGAGTCGCGGTCGCCACCGCCCCAGGAATCGGCCTGCTGGGCTGGCGGACGACCGAACGGCCCCCAACCCCACAGAGCACGGTGCCGGGGTGCGTGGAACGAGGGGCACCCGTTACGACCGCCCGATTCTCGGTCGAGTCGCTGCAGAACTGGCAGCGGGCGTTCGTGCCGGTTGGCATCCTGGTCGACCTGTCCGTTTTCCTGCGGCAACGGGGTCGCCGGTGTCCAAGCCGATCGCCCCGCTGCATGACGATGGCTGAAGCCGCGCCCCGAGTCGTTGACCAATCAGTCAGGCGTGCAGTCCTCCGCCCGACCGACGCCGCAACCGCGTGCTGTCGATCTGCGTCTTGCCCCCGCTGCCCCGTGGTTCCCTAGCGCACCACGACTTGCCCGGGCTCGCGGCTCCGGTCAACATCGACCGCGACGTCCGCCCGGCCCTGCGCCGGCCACGGCCCGCCGTGGAGGTCGCCACCGGGGATACTCGGGGGGATCACGAGGATCGGGGAAAGCGGGACGGTGGCCCCGACACCGATCCCGACCACGATCACGACGGGTGGGCTGGTCGAGACGATCTGGGGCTGGGCGCTTACAGGAGCGGCACTCAGGACGGCGCCGATCAGGGCGCCGCCGAGGGCCAGGGTTCGCAACGGGCGCATCGAGGATCGCATCGGGTCGCTCCTGGGGGGAATGGATCGCGTGGCACAGACGCTGTGCTGTATCGCGTACACGGTGTGGGATGCAAGAGTTGGACCACCTATGCGCGAGACCGCGCCGTCGCCGACCGCGGGGTCGGCCTCTCAGTCCCGAAAACGCAGGGACGGCCGCCGCTACCGCGACGGGCACCGATGATCGTGGTCAGCGGCAGATCGCGGTGGCACGCTCTATGCAGCCCGACGGGCGAATGCCCCGACGGGCGGGCCCGTCGTTCACCCTTGGCCCACCCGCCTGGGCCTACTACTCGCCTTCCTTCCCTCCAAGAAGGAGGCCGCGCTGCCCGTCTCATCCCGGGCGGTGCGCCCTCTTGACCCGTACCGTGTCGGCATGCTCGAGGCGCGGCTCCCGTGCGATCGACCGCGGAGGGTCCGACCCATGGACGACGACGATCGTGCGGTGTGGAACCGGCTCGTCGCCGACCTCGGCATCCCGGATGAGCTGCGGGAGCACATCGAAATCATGGCGCAGCGCGAGGGCGAGACGCCGTGGGGCTACATCCTGCTCGTGCTGCGTCGTGACGCCGATCATAGCCGGCAGTCGCGCGACCGGCGAAACTGAGGGTGCGCGCCGCCGCGGAGCGAAAGGAGTCGGGTCGTGGAAACCCAGTGGTGGGTCGTGCTCGTGGTCGTGGCCGTCGTCGTGGCCGTCATCGGGTATCGACGAAGCCTGCAGTCCCGGGAGCGCACGGAGCAGGATCGGCGGATGAACGTCCAAACGCAGGAGCAGGCGGACTTGCCCGGGGATCGGGTCAGCCAGCACGAAGACCGGCGGCTGGCCGGCATGACGGCCGAGGACCGGGACTGGGAGCAAGCCAGCCTCGAGCGGAATCGGGAATCTCAGCAAGAGCGCGCCCGCCGCACCGACATCTCCGAAGACCAGCGCTGGGACCCCGTGGGCGTCTCGGGCCGGGGCTCGCCTCGGTCGTGATCCGGCGCCGCGTGGGCGCCGCTACCGCCGGTGCCGTTTGCGCGACATTCCGGGCAGCGATCCCGGACGCCGGCGCCGATGGCTTCGGGATCGGGCCCAAACACCCGTCCGCACGCAGTGCAGGTTGCGGTGCATGTGCTCATCGGGCTACTCCTCTCGTTGCCAGCAGGTGCGGTGTCATGTTGGCGAGCGCCCGGGTCGCCACGGCCGTCGCTCCGCGCGAACCGGCCAGGTCGCGAGTGCGGGCATGGCGCCGACCGCCTCTCCCTCCGCGTGGCCGTTGGAGGCCACGAAATCCGTTGCCTCCGATAAATCGTCGGACTGTATATAGTAGGGGGCGGAAGTGGAGTCCCTAACGTCGCCAATCTGAAAATTATGTCCACCATTGGCCCGATTTTCCGCTTGGTTGCGTGCCTCCGATAATTTATCGGAGGCACTTGACACGTTACTGTGGGCATCGTCGGCCGGCGGCTTAGGGGCGGTGACGCGCTGGGAGATGACGCAGCCGCAACTGGTGCAGATGCCCTGCCGCATGATGGGGTGAAACTCGCCGCAGTCGGGGCAGGGCTCCGCCGATCGCGGCTTACGGGCTTTGGGATCGCCCAGGCCGTAGGTTGTCCAGGGTTTCAGCGCCGCGGCCACCGATGGCGCGGGATCGACAACCCAATTCGTCGCCTTGTAGGTCGAGCCGTTCGGGTGCCGGCGCGTGACCGCGAGGGGACGGGCGTGAACGAGACCGGCGGCGATCGCCTCCGTCATCAGCGCGCCGACGCGCTCCCGGGCCATGCGCGGCCGGCGTCCACTGGTGGGGTTGAGCGGCGAGAGACGTTTGCCGGGTTCGGGTTTGGGGCGCCAGTCGTCGGCGATCTCGGACGCGGAGAGAACGACTTTCCCGTTCGCTTCGACGGCGCCGCGGGCCTGCTTCGCGTGCGTCTCGGTGGCGACGGCAACCGCCGCGATGAGTTGGCTGCGGGTCAGCTCCGGGTTGGCGATCGCGGCCACCAGGGCGCTGGCGTCCGCGCGGGCCGCGGCGAGTTGGCGGCGCAATTCGGACACGTCGCTTTCCGTGCCCTCGCGCAACCAGACGCCGGGGCCGGCGCCATCCCACGGCTGGGCCAGCTCCTCCAATTCCTCCACCGTGCCGCCAGCGACAAAGAAGTCGTCGAGGCCGACTTTGGCGCCGTCCGGCCCCTCGGGCAGATAGACAACGAACACCTTCGCCCCGCGCCGGCGCAAAGCCTCACAGAGCCGTAGCAACGCTTCGGCGACGGCGGGTTTGCGGGTGACATCGCTATCAAAGACGACGTAACTCGTTTCACCGTCCAGGTCGAGCTCGTCCAGGTCCGGCACGACCAGCCGGCCACGCAAGAACGTCCACACGCCCGACAGGTTGACGCACGCGATGCCGTGACTCCAGCCCGCGTCAGCCTTCTTGTGGCCCTCGGTCCACCACTTCGCGACGCCTCCCGCTTTCACGGCGGTGAGGGCGTCAGGGTGGCAATCAAAGAGATGAGGCTTATCGGCCGGCCACTCGTATTTGATCGCCTTGCCGTGCTCGTCGGTGCGAGGCTCGTCGGGCTTGAGCATCCCGTCCAAGCGCACACCGGCGAGGGAATACGTCGGCAGGAAGAGGCCGGGGCGGCACTGGCTTGGGGCGAACCCGAGCGCCGCGACCTCGCGCGCGCTCACGGAGCGATAGCCGCGGGCGGCGACAACACCAGGATCGATGCCGGACCCCTCGTAAAGCTCCTGGGCGTGGTGGGCCAGGAGGCTCACGGCGCCGGCCCCCGCACCGGCCGCAGGGAAATGACGAACAGCTTGCCGCAGCCGGCGCAGACGTAGAGGACCTCCGGCGTCGCCGGCCGCTTGGCCGCGACGCGCACCGAATCGACGGCCAGCGCTAGCTGCGGCGCGATCGGGGTGGCGCAGTCGGGGCACGTGGTTTCGGGCGCGGACCACGGGGCGCTCACGCGCTCACCCGCTTCCGCTCAGCGACCGCGCGGGCGGTCGCGAGATCGATCACGTCCTCGGGCCGCCCGCCGCGTGGTCTGTCGGGCGCGACGAGTGATCGTGGCGATCCTGCCCCAGGGAATCACGATCGGGAGGGGATCCTCGAGGTCGCGCCAAACCTCCTGGCGGTATGTCCGCCCCCACTCTCGGCGGGTTGTCACCACCCGGTGCCGAGCGGGCACGACCTGACCGCCACGGCATCGACCGCGTGGACGACCCCAAGTCCAGGCGTCGACGCCGTCGCTCTTGCGCGGCTGCTGCAACTCGACCAGAACGGCAGATCCCGCCCTGAGCGTGGCGACGGGGCTCGACGCGTGATCGCGCGGCCGCAGTTTTCGGGCGGGTATGCGCATAATAGTGGCTGGCGTCTCTGCCATTTTCGTTTCTCCCGGTTCGGCAATCGCCGCGCACCCTGGCCGCCCCCGACCAGCGCGGCGATCGCCGTTTCAGCGACTACGCGACCTGAAGAACAGACTCTTTGGGCTTGCGTCGGGCCTGGGCCGATTTCAACTGGAGTCGGGTGAAATACGCTTTGCGGGCGTGTTCTGCCCGGCGGCGGCGCTCATCAGGCGGTAGGACGGCGTCAGGATCGACCTCGCGCTCGAACCGTTCGAGGAAGGTCTTGCGCGCGGCGGCGGTGATCGCGCGCGAGTCGTGCCGGGAGTGGGTGACGTAGGCGCCGAGACGACCGCGGAGCACGCGATCGGCGGAGTCAAGGGACGATGCGTCGGGGGGATGGTCTCTGCCATAAAAAACGGCTCCTTGGTGCGGAGGAGGAACCTCCACAGTCCATAGGAGCCGTTCGTCGGCTGTGTTCGACTCGGTGGCTCGCGGGCGCTAGGCCCGCTCGCGCTTCGTGTTAAGTCTACCCTAGTTCTCGCGCTGTGGTACAGGCAAAGCCATTGCCTCGATGGCGGCCTGCCAGGATACTTCGAGCCAGCGCGCCAGCCGGGTCTTGACCGCACTTCGGACAGAGCACGAAAACCGGATCGCCCCGACCGGCTCAAGGAGGGCGAATGGGCGGCGACCATGCCGCTTGGCACAGTACCAAACATGTCCATGAGCCCCATATCTCCAGGGTATTGGCGGCGTTCCCTTTGGGAGGAAGCCACTACGGCGCGAGTTGGCGGCCCTCTTGAGAGTTGATAACTTCTTGTCGTTCCACCGGTATCATCTGCGGCCTCGCCATGGGCGGCCGTCGAGCTCAGCGACCACGCATTTCCCACTCCAGCGACGAGCAGCGAAAGCCGCGGGGGAACACAACGAGCAGGACATCACGAACCGAAGCCGTCACGCCGGGGGGTGGGCTCCTCCCCTTCGAGTCGTGCCACGTACCCGCCCAAGCCCGCGCAACCGGCCCAGAGCAACGAATCCCGGCGCTGCGGCTACCTGCTACCACTGAAACGTCACCCGAACACGGACTCCTATCTCACGGGCGGAAAGTCGGCGCAACCGGGCGGAGCGGATTTCTCCAAGTGGCGGTCCTTGACGCTGAAGTGACGGCTCATAGGCGGTCTCCGGGACTCAGTCGCTTGTGGGCTTCGCGGGCGCGCTCGTCGGCGGCACTGGCGCCGTAGCGGTTGACCATCTCCCGCGAACGCCAGCCGGTCAGGCGCATGAGGTCGCCCTCGTTGCCGCCGGCGGCGAGCCACGCGTGCGCGAAGGTGTGCCGGAACTGGTGCGGGTGGACGTGGCCGATGCCGGCCGCTGCGCGCGGTCGCGCACGACCTGGTAGATGCCGTTGTCGGTCATCGGCCCGGCGTGCCCGAGCCACAGTTGCGGCCGGTCGGCGTCGCGGTGCCGGGCGCGGGCGCGGAGGTAGCGGTCGAGCGCGCGCGCGGTCTTTTTGCCGAACGGGCAGGCGCGGGGCCGACGCCCCTTCCCCAGCACGCGGGCCACGTTCAGATCGAGGTCGAGGTCCTCGATGCGTCAGACCGGCCAGTTCGCCCAGGCGCATGCCGGTGTCGAGCAGCAGCAGGATGATGGCGAGGTCGCGCCGCTCGGCGAAGTCGGTGCCGTCGCACGTCTTCAGCAGCCTGCCGAGTTCGGCTCGGTCAGGACCGCCGGCGGCTCCTCGGGCACGGTCGGCGGGCGCATCTTGGCCATGGGCGAGACGGCGATCTCCCCCTCCTCCACCAGCCAGCGGAAGAACGTCCCCAGCGCCCGGTAGCGGTTGGCCGCCGTGGCCGGCTTGTACTGCGCCAGCAGGTGGGTGATGAACTCTTCGACGTGCTCGCGGGTGATGTCTGCGGGGTCGCTCGGCATGCCGCGCTCGACCAGGAAGCGGCCGAACAGCGTCATCGCCTCGGTGTAGGTCTCCAGCGTCTTGGGAGCCTTGTTCTCGGCGGCCAGATGGCGCCGCCAGGAGGTCAGGAGCAGCCGAAAGCCGGCGACGGCACGGCCGCCGGTGGAGCTCTCGGGGAAAACCGTCCCAGTTATCGTGTCTTGCTGCGTTGTGGCATCCAGTCCATCGGGGCCGGAATGCCCAATTTTAGCATGGTTATGCGGTTGGAGCGGGGGACGGGACTCGAACCCGCGACAGCCTGCTTGGGAAGCAGGTACTCTACCAACTGAGTTACCCCCGCCTGAGGCACCCCGATTATACGCCCCCGCGTGCCGCCGGTCCACCGCACCGCCCCAGTCGCCTTTGACTACGCGTCCCTCCACTCCGTATACTGACCGAGGTTCACTCCGGGGGGCGTAGCTCAGTTGGGAGAGCGCTACAATCGCACTGTAGAGGTCGGGGGTTCGAGTCCCCCCGCCTCCACCCGAACCATGAACCACACGACCCGGCACGAAGCCGGGTCGTTCCTTTTCCCCGCCACCGAACCCGCCGCTCGGAGCCGAATTGCCCCGCAAAAGCCCCGATTTCCTGCTCAAAAACCCACGCATCCACGCCAATATTTTCAAAAGTGTCATATTTTGCCCCGCTCAATCCGTCTTTATATATGAGAGGGGCAGGCTCCAGCCGCGGCCAATGTCGAGACCGCGCCTCCCGTGCCCCTGCCCCGGCCTGACGCCCCAGACCGGGTGCCCGCGCCGGCCAGCAGCAGCGAGGTGGAACGATCGCCACCCCGCGCTGCCCGCACCCGCAGCTCGATCGCTACCGGCTCGACCTGTTCACGCTCCGCCCGACCGAGACCCATCCTACCTGCCTCTTCCGCCAGATCCCCGTCGGCGGCCGCACCACCAGTGCCGCCGCCTTCTTCCCGGCCTGCCCATCGCGCAGGCACCGTCCAGGGCGTTGGGCAACGGGGGGAGCCGGGGGTCCCGGAAGGGAAGGGACGCGCCAGGCCCTGCGCATGGCCTGGGGTTTCTCGTGCTTCAGCGCGGTGCCGTGACAGTTCCCAACCAACCACCGCGGCGAAATCCGCGATCCACCGCATAGCCGCGTCCGCGCGGCCCACATCTCAGGGAGGAGTCTGCCCGTGTCGCAATCCAGGAATCTGCCGACCACACATCAGGATGACGTCATCAACCCGCCCGTGCCGCCCCGCGACCTCGAAATCTTCCGCGCCCGGTTAGACGCCGGTGACTACGATGCCCTCCTCGGGCGCAGACTGCGCAGCAGCCTGCGCCAGGCCGCCCAGGAGACCTCACTCGATCCGGAGATCGGCGCCCTGCGCCTGGCCATGGTTCGCCTCCTCCGTGAGGAACTGGACCCCACCCGCCTGGCGAACGGCATCTCCCGCCTCGCCAACGTCTCCGTTCGAGCCGCCCACCTCCGCCCAAGCGCCTCCGACGACCTGAGCGCCCACCTGCAGCGCGTGCTCGCCGAAATCGACGCAGAAAAAGCCGCCGCCAACCAGCATCATGACAACTTCCGAGTCGCCTCAATCACCCTGCCTGCCGATCAAGAGCTCGCCTGAACTCATGGCCCCCGCTCTGGCAACGCCCCCCTCCCGTGCCCCACGGGAGCCGGGCACCCTCTGGGTGGCGGCTGGGGGCGACGTCAAGCTGCCGCCTCCCCAGATTTTCAACATTCTTCCGCCAACCACACCAAGTTTCCGAACCGCAAGAAGCCCCTCTCCCATTGCGATGGGAGAGGGGTTGGGCTGAGGGCAGTTCGGCAGTCGCGGTGACGGTCGTTCGCGGCCGCCTGGAACTCATCAACCAGACTTGGCGTCAATCTGCCGGCTGCGGCCTCAACTGCCCCGCACTCGGCGGCAGATCGCGCTCTCCCCGCGCTGCCGCCGGCTCCGCTGGCGGCGTCGCCTGCGTCAACCCCCGCCCAGGGCGGCCCGTCGGCGGCCCGACCAGATTCGGCCGCGGCCGCGGCGTCTCGAACAACGCTTCCAGCTCCTCGCCTTCGATCGTCTCCTTGGCCAGCAGCAGCTCGGCAATCGCCGTCAGCTTGTCGACGTGCGATTCCACGATCGCCCGCGCCCGCTCATGCGCCCCGTCGATCAGCTCCTGAATCTCCTGGTCGATCTGGTAGGCAATCTCGTCGCTGTAGTTGCGCTGCTCGTTGATTTCCCGGCCAAGAAAGATCAGCTCGTCCTTCTTGCCGAACGCCCGCGGCCCTAGCGTCCGGCTCATACCGAACTCGGTCACCATCCGCCGCGCCATCCCGGTCGCCCGCTCAATGTCGTTGGCGGCTCCCGTCGACTGCTCCTCGAAGACCATGTCCTCGGCCACATGACCCGCCATGTAGACCGCCAGCTCATCCTCGAACTGTGCCTTGGTCTTGAACAACCGGTCCTCGTCGGGCACCACCCGGGTGTACCCGCCCATCATCCCGCGCGCCACGATACTCACCTTACGCACCGGGTCGGCGTTGGGCAGCATACGCGCCACCAGCGCGTGCCCGGCCTCGTGGTACGCCGTCATCACCCGCTCCCGGTCGGAAATGACCCGGCTCTTTCGCTGCGGCCCGGCGATCACGCGGTCGATCGCCTCGGTCATCTCGTCCCGCCCCACCGTCTTGCGGTTCTTGCGCGCGGCCAGGATCGCCGCCTCGTTGACGAGATTCTCAAGATCGGCGCCGGAAAATCCCGGCGTCTGCCGCGCCAACCCTTCGATGGAGACGTCTTCTTCCAGCGGTTTGCCACGCACATGCACATTCAGAATCTCGATGCGACCCTGGATATCGGGCCGGTCGAGAATCACCTGGCGGTCGAACCGCCCCGGCCGCAGCAGCGCCGGGTCCAGCACGTCCGGCCGGTTCGTCGCCGCGATGACAATCACGTTGGTCGACGAATCGAACCCATCCATCTCCACCAGGATCTGGTTCAGCGTCTGCTCGCGCTCGTCGTGGCTGCCGCCCAGACCCGCGCCGCGCTGCCGGCCGACCGCATCGATCTCGTCCACGAAGACGATGCACGGCGCATTCCGCTTGGCCTGGTCGAACAGGTCGCGCACCCGGCTGGCGCCCACCCCGACGAACATCTCCACGAACTCGGATCCGGAGATGCTGAAGAACGGCACCCCGGCTTCCCCCGCCACCGCTCGCGAAAGCAGGGTCTTGCCCGTACCTGGCGGCCCGACCAGCAGAACGCCACGCGGGATACGCGCCCCTAGCGCGGCAAACTTCTCCGGGTACTTCAGAAATTCGACGACCTCGACCAGTTCCTCTTTCGCCTCTTCCACACCCGCCACATCGGAGAAGACCACCGAGGGGCGATTCGCGGTAAAGAGCCGCGCCCGGCTCTTCCCGAACGACATCGCCTGATTGTTCGACCCCTGCGACTGACGCATCATGAACACGAAGATGCCAAGGATGAGCAGCATCGGCAGGATGAAGGTCAGCGTCCCCAGCCACGCGCCCCATCGGCTCGCCGGCTCGAACACGATCATGCCGGAGGGAAGCGTTGCCGGGTCGATGCCGTAGTTGTCGAGAACGGTGAGCAGATCCGTGTCGGCCGGTATGGTGGTCACGGCGTTTCGCCGTCCCGCCTCCGGCGCGTAGACGACCTCGACCTCCCGGCTCCCCTCCGCCTGGGATAGTGTCTTGACCTTGTCGTCCCGCACATCCTCAGCTACCTGGCCGATGCTGCGCGCGCTCGGAGCGCCATCGTTGCCGACAAAAGTGGCCCACATCGCGAGGACCGCGACGATCAGGACGATCCAGACGAGGCTGCTGCGAATCCAACGTTGTTCGGGCATCCAACGGTCTCCAACGCGGTGAGGTTGGGTACTGTCTATCTACTCTCCCACGCGCCGGGAGTATATCATCGGGATTTGCCGCTTCACTCTGCGGTGTACATGCGCGGATGGAGGACTGCAACGTACGGCAGATTCCGGTATTTCCCGGCGTAGTCCAGCCCGTACCCGATCACGAACTCGTCGGGTATGGTGAACCCGATCTGATCCACCGGCACCTCCAGGGCGTCCGGCTTCTCCTTCTTCAACAGCGCAACGACCCTCACGTCTTGCGGGTTTCGCGTCTGCAGCACGTCGAGCAGATATTGCAACGTCAGCCCGCTGTCGACGATGTCTTCGACAACAACAACGCGCCGCCCCTCGATCTCGCGATCGAGGTCCTTCAAGATGCGGACCACCCCGGAGCTCTCCGTCGCCGCCCCGTACGACGACACCGCCATGAAGTCGATCTCGAGTGGAATCGTCATCGCGCGCATGAGGTCGGTCATGAACGCGACCGCGCCATTCAGCACACCCACCAGCAGGGGCACGTCACCCTCATATTCCTCATCCAGAACCTGCGCCAGCTCGATGGTTCGCTCCCGAATTTGCTCGGCATTGATCAGGATTCGTGCCACCCCATCCGCGCGCGGCTCGTCGTTCACTGGGCCCCCTTCTCGTCCGTGTCGTCGCGCCGCGCGCGCAGCATCCCTTCATGCAGGCTCACCGACCAGCCCCCGCCGGCCTCGATGGTTCGATACCCTCGGCTGCTGGAACCCAGGTCGAGTATGGCATCGGTTCGCTGGGCCGTGAGCTCCCGCGAACCAGTGCAGTCGCCAAACCAACGCCGAATCATGCGGCGTTGCACCGCCAGCGGTTGCCCGCGCAAGGCGCCTGCCCGCAAGCGTCCACCCGGGTCGACCTCGCCCGCCAATGCCGACTGCACAAACTGCTCCAACGCCTCGTCGTCCGCCGCGGCCAGGCTCGCATACCGGGCCAGCGCCGCCGTCGCACCCGCAAACTCGGTTTCCAGCAACGGGATGACCTGATGCCGCACCACATTCCGCCGCGGACCCAGTTCCGTATTCGACGAGTCCTCCACCCACTCGAGCCCTAGCTGCGCCACGTAGGTGTCGATCTCGGCTCGCGCTTCCCGCAGCAAAGGCCTCCACAGCCACGGCCGGGGTTGCTCTTGGGATATGTCGCTCGGGGTCCGCCCGACGCCGGTCGGCGCTGCCGTCCGCTCTCCCATGCCCATCGCCCCGTGCACCCCCCCGCCGCGCAACAGGTGCAGTAGCACCGTCTCCGCCTGATCCTGCTCGTGATGCCCGGTGGCCACCGCCTGTGCGCCCGCCTCGTCAGCCGCATCGAACAGCAGGCGATATCGCTCCCGTCGTGCCGCCTCTTCCATCCCCACACCAGGATGGGTCACGGTCGGTACTGCCGGCACCACCAAGCCTTGGAACTCCATTTCCAGAGCCGCAGCCAAATCCGCCGCCTTCGCCGCATCTTCCCCGGATTCCGCTCGCAGCCGGTGATCGACATGGACCAGAGTCAGCCGCACGCCAAGCACGTCCCGCGCTCCGCGCAGCCCCGCCGCCAGTGCCAACGAATCGCGCCCACCCGAAAAGGCGACGACCAGGCGGCCGCCGCGTCCAAATCCCGCCTGCCTGGCCCGAGCCAGCAGGCGCTGCTCGAGACCGGCCGGGGTCTGCCGACCATCCCAACGACGCCCACCGCGACGGTCTGCGCGATGGGACGATACGTCGTTGGGCTCGTGCTGTGGGGGGTTCACCTGGTGCCGACGGGTGGAATCGAACCACCGGCCAAGGGCTTATGAGTCCCTTGCTCTGCCTCTGAGCTACGTCGGCAGATTGATGCCAGAATGGTACTCAACCCGTCCTGAACGCGTCAATCAGAAGAAACAGCGAGAAAGATCTTCCCGACCCTTCTCGCAATCCGCGGCCACCTCTCACCCTCAGCGCAACACTGATCAAAACGGGGCAATGGCGACGTAGAGCGCGCCGCAGGCGCGGGACATACTCCCCCTCGCCCTGCGCACAGGGAGAGGGGGCAGGGGGGTGAGGGCAGAGGCGGCGATGGCACGAGACTTCGCCTTGTCGACCGTTCCCCACGAAAGAGGCGGACAGGGGGTGAGGGCACAGGTCAGTCAGTCAATCCCCTCCCACCGCCGATGCTAGACTTCCGCCGACCCGCGTTGCGCCCGCCAGCCTCCGGAGCACACGACGCCCCTTGGACTCCATCTCCGCTGCCATCAAGACCGAGCTCCTCGCTGGCCTCAACGACGCCCAGCAACAAGCCGTGCTCGCCGTCGACGGCCCGGTCCTGGTCGTGGCCGGTCCCGGCTCCGGCAAGACGCGCGTCCTCACCCACCGCATCGCCTACCTGATGGAAGTCCTGCACGTCCCCGGCGACCGCATCCTGGCCGTCACCTTCACCAACAAGGCCGCCCGCGAGATGCGCACCCGTATCGAGCACCTCCGCCAGGGCCGCCCCATGGACGGCGTGGTCATGGGCACCTTCCACGCCTTCGGCGCCCGCTTGCTGCGGGAAAACCCCGGCGTCGTCGCCGACCGCCTCGGCATCCTGCCCCAATTCTCCATTTACGACGGCGACGACCAGATCGAAACCGTGAAGACGGCGCTCAAGAACATCGGCCTCGATCCCAAGGTCTACCAACCGCGCCGCATCCGCGCCCGCATCTCCGCCGCCAAGAGCCAGTTGATCACCCCCGACGAGATGCGCAACCTCGCCGAAACCTACGACGAGGAGATCATCGCCCGCGCCTACGCCGAATACGAACGCCTCCTGCGCCGCGCCACCGCCCTCGATTTCGACGACCTGCTCGTCCAGCCCATCAATCTCTTCGAAGAAGCGCCCTTCCTCCTCGAACGCTACCAGGAGCGCTTCCTGCACATCCTCGTCGACGAGTACCAGGACACCAACCGGGTCCAGTACGTCCTCGTCTCCGCCCTCGCCGAGCGCCACCGCAACCTCTTCGTCGTCGGCGACCCAGACCAGTCCATCTACGGCTGGCGCCAGGCCGATATCCGCAACATCCTCGACTTCAAGAAGGACTACCCGGACGCCACCGAGATCCACCTCGAGCTCAACTACCGCTCCACCGCCCGCATCGTCGAAGCCGCCGACCGCGTCATCCGCGAGAACGAAGCCCGCATCGACCGCCGCCTGCGCACCGAAAACGCCGACGGCGAACCCATCGTCCTCCGCGAGCTGAACGACCAGGCCCACGAAGCTTCCTTCATCGCCGACGAAGTCCGTCGCATGGTGGCCCGCGGGGAATCGCCGTCTACGACGACGTCGCCATCATGTACCGCACCACCGCCCAGAGCCGCGCCATCGAGGAAGCCCTCCGCTTCCTCGGCATCGCCTACCAGGTCGTCGGCGGCGTCCGCTTCTACGAGCGCAAGGAGATCAAGGATGTCCTCGCCGTATTGCGCCTTCTGCACAACCCGGCCGACACGATCGCCCTCGAGCGCGTGGTCGGCAATCTCCCCATCGGCCGCGGGCTTGGGCCCCGCGCGCTCGATACCATCCGCTCCTGGGCCACCACCGAACGGCGCCCCATGCTCGATGGCTTCCTCGCCCTCGTCGGCGCCAGCGATGCAACCAGCGCCCCGGCCCTCAGCGGAGCCACGCGCAGCGCCGCCCAGCGCGTCGGCGCGGTCCTCGCCGCCCTCCACGACCTCACCGCC
Organism: uncultured Chloroflexia bacterium; assembly: GCA_963762985.1. Classification (GTDB taxonomy): domain Bacteria; phylum Chloroflexota; class Chloroflexia; order Thermomicrobiales; family UBA6265; genus JACCXM01. Next base: position 148,701 of record CAVXMK010000003.1, on the reverse strand, counting down.
GACACGCCCCTCACTGGCCTGTTCGACGCCATCCTCGAACGCACCGGCTACGGCGCCACCTTCGACCGCACCGAGGAGGAAGATCTCGACCGCTGGGCAAACCTCCTCGAACTCCGAGCCGAGCTCGAGCGCGTCGGCGACGCACCGGCTCAAGAGTACCATCGCCCCCTACCTGGAACGCGTCGCCCTCGTCGCCGACGTCGACAGCCTCGATGCCGACGAGCGCGGCCGCGTCACCCTGATCACCCTCCACTCCGCGAAGGGTCTCGAGTTCCCCGTCGTGTTCGTCGCCGGCGTCGAAGAGGGCCTCCTCCCCATCAGCCGCGCCGTCGAGAGCGAGCACCTCAACCCGGAAGAAATGGAAGAGGAGCGCCGCCTCTTCTACGTCGGCATGACCCGCGCCGAACGCCTCCTCTACCTGACCTACGCCAGCTCACGCGCAACCTATGGCCGCTTCGGCTACTCCGTCCCCTCCCGCTTCCTGCAATCGATCCCCGACCACCTCCTGCGCAGCCTCGGCCGCCGCGGCGCCCTGCGCCCGGGGTCCGCTGGTAGCCTGCGCGACAAGGTCCGCGGCGTCTCCACGCCCGCCGCAACCAACGGCCCCACCATCCCGACCGTCACCTACGCGTCCGGCCAGAAAGTCTTCCACCCCAAGTTCGGCGAAGGCACCGTGATCCAGACGACCGAGCGCGGAGGCGATCAGGAAGTCGCCGTCGAATTCATCCGCCACGGCCCCAAACGCCTCCTGGCTAGCCTCGCGGCGATGGATGTTCTCGACTAGATCCTTCTGGAGCGCCGCCGCAACGAGCCCACAGGTGGGGGCGCTGCTTGCCGCTCCCGTCGGCCGCAGGCCGACAACAGGCGCTCAAGATCGACGTTGTAGCCCGGCTGCCACCAAGCGACGCGGGCGTCGCCCCGACAGGTCCGCCGCCGCTTCAGGAAGTCGTGGCCACTGACACGGAATCCGGGTGACGTCTTCCGCCATGCCCGGCGACCCCACTGGCGGCGACGTGCCCCTCTCCCATCGCAATGGGAGAGGGGTTGGGGTGAGGGTCGTTCGCCGGGTTGGGGTGAGGGCCGTTCGCCGGGCGGAAGTGATCATCCGGATACCTTATGGCTTAGCTCAAAGCGACAGACGCGGCAAGTCCTTTCACGAAAACGTCGAGCGTAGACCCGTCCTCCGCGCCGTGATCGGGATTGAGCTCTGTGATGGTCAGCGCGGCAAATCGCTCGTCGGCGATCAGTGTGCGCAGCACTCGTATCGCCTGAGAGAAAGTCAGCCCGCGATTCCGAATGCGCTCTTCCGACAGCGGAAGGTCAGTAAAGTCGACGATGTCAACATCGAAGTGCACGAGCACACTGTCCACCACATCCGGGATCGCGCCCAGCGCGGCCCCGGCCGCGACCTCCGGCGCCACCGCGACGTCGCCGACAGGGATCGCCGTGATCCCGCGCCGCTCAATGACGGCGCGTTCAAATCGCCGTCGTCTCCGACGGCCCATATCCAAGGAGAACAACGCGGTCCGATTCGAGCATCGGCGCGATTGGGCCTGATTGCACAAGCTCTTCCACCGCGCCCTCCACCCCAATCAAATGCGCCGTACCCATCCAATCCAGCGCCCCATCTGGGACCGCCGTCGGAACGTTGAGGTCGGGGTGCAAATCCAGGTAGATCAATCCGACCGCCCGACCGCTGTTGATGAAGCCGGCGACGGTCCCCAATTCGATCGTGCAATCCCCTCCCAGCACCAGGGCCGTTTGGCTGTTCGCCACGATGCGTTCGACGGATCGCGCCGTCTCACGCACGACCTCGGTGACGGAGGAAGCATGCTGCGCCGTCGGATGGTCGCGGTCGGGATACCAGCGGCGAACCGCCAAATCGCCGTGATCGACGACCTCTACCCCCGCACGATCGAGTTCCCCGACGAGTCCTGCCTGTCGTAATGCCCTGGGTGCCTTTTCCTGGCCCGGCGCGAACGCGCCCATGCTCGATGGCACACCGACCAGTCCAATTGCCTCGACCATCGTCTTCGCTCGCTTCCGACGGTCCCGCGTCCAATGTGGCTCGCGCCGCTTGTAAACTCGCTGCAGAGAGAACTCGGCCCGAGGGAGCGATGTGAGATCAATGGCACTGGCGATCCGTGAGGAGATCGAAACGCGCGAAAATGACATCCTCGCTCCAGCCGGCACACGGAGCCGCAATGCCCCGCGACCGTCACCTGAACCCGAGTGCGACCTGCGCACCGCGTTTCAGCGCGACCGCGACCGCGTTCTCCACGCCAAATCCTTCCGCCGCCTCATGCACAAGACGCAGGTCTTCATCGCCCCGGCCGGCGACCACTACCGCACCCGCCTCACCCACACCCTGGAAGTTACCCAGATCGCGCGCACCATCGGCCGCGCATTGCGCCTTAACGAGGATCTCATCGAAGCCATCGGGCTCGGCCACGATCTCGGCCACACGCCCTTCGGCCACGCCGGAGAAACCGCCCTGGCCGAATCGTTCCCCGGCTTTCGCCACAACGAGCAAAGTCTGCGCGTCGTCGACCGCCTGGAGCGCGACGGCCGCGGCCTCAACCTGACGCATGCCGTCCGCGACGGCATCCTGCGCCACTCCAAGCTCCGCTCCGGCATTACCCACGCCGCGGCTGGCCAAGCCACCACGCCAGAGGGAGCGGTCGTCCGCATCGCCGACGGTATCGCCTACATCAACCACGACCTCGACGACGCCATCCGCGCCGGTCTCATCGCCATGAACGACGTTCCCTCCGAGATCATCGAGGTTCTCGGCCCGAGCCACGCCAGCCGCATCAACACCTTGGTCACCGATGTCATCGCCCAGTCGGTCACCTCCGTCGCACCTGGCACAATCGCCATCTCCGAACCGATCCAGGCTGCCGCCGACGAATTGCGGGAGTTTCTCTTCCGCCGCGTGTACACTCCGCTCAACGAGGACGCGAACACGCACCGGGCCCAACACATCGTCCAGGCGCTCTATGACCACTTCCTCGCAGACCCCGAACGTCTCCCCGCCGAATACCGCGCCGGCGGCGACGAAGACCCCGCCCGCTGCGTGGCAGACTTCGTCGCCAGCATGACCGATCGCTACGCGATCGAGTGCTACGAAAGCGTATTCGTCCCGCATCATTGGTCGGTCTAACTCCTCACTCCCACCGCGGTGGCAGAAACATCCGGGGGTGAGGGCAACAGGGAGCGCGCCGCAGGCGCGGGACATACCCCCTCTCCCGTGCCCCACGGGAGAGGGGGCAGGGGGTGAGGGAAAATGGCCCGGGATGCCGTCGCCGAAGTGCGGGACCGCACCGAGATCATCGATCTCGTCTCCAGCTACGTCCAACTCAAAAAAACCGGCCGCTCCTACAAGGGACTCTGCCCCTTCCATCAGGAGAAGACACCCTCGTTCGTCGTCTTCCCCGAATCGGGCAACTTCCACTGCTTCGGCTGTGGCCGCGGCGGCGATATCTTCACCTTCTACATGGGCGTCGAGCACGTTGAGTTTCGCGACGCCCTTCAGGAGCTGGCTAAGCGCGCCGGGGTCGAACTGGGCACAACCCCCAGCCTGCCCCCCGAGGTCGATGCCCACCGCAACCGCCTGATCGAGCTCAACGAGATGGTGGCCGCTTTCTACGCCAACGTGTTGCGCAACACCGGCGCGGGAGCCGCCGGGCGGGCAGTGCTCGAGCAGCGTGGCGTCGCCCTGGAGATCGCCGAACGGTTCGGTCTCGGCTTCGCCCCAGATGGCGATGCCCTCGTCCGCTACCTCGGCCAGCGCGGCGTCGATTCCGCCATGTCCGTGGAAGCCGGCCTCCTCGTCGAGCGCGACAGCGGCGTCTTTCGCGATCGTTTCTGGAACCGCCTCCTCTTCCCCATCCGCACCCGCGAGGGCCGCACCGTCGGTTTCGGCGGCCGCGCCTTGGGCGATGCCGTCCCCAAGTACCTCAATTCAGCACAGTCGGCCATCTTCGACAAGAGCGCCCTGCTTTACGGTCTCGATCTGGCCCAGGAGGCGATTCGCAGCGCCGATCAGGTTGTCATCGTCGAGGGCTACATGGACGCCATCGCCGCCCACCAGTTCGGCCATTCCAACGTCGTGGCCGCCATGGGTACCGCCGTCACCGAGCAGCAGATCGGTCTCGTCAAGCGGCTGAGCCGCAACATCGTCCTGGCCCTCGACGCCGACTCCGCCGGCCAGGGCGCCACCATCCGTTCGTTGGAAATGCTGCCTAGCGCCCTGGACCACGAGCTAAAGTCGTTAGATGCCCACCGTGAATCGGGTCGCCCGAACGCTGAGCGGATGATGATCTGGCAGCGTCAGTTCAAAACCAACATTTCGATCGTCCGTTTGCCTCAAGGCAAAGACCCTGACGAACTGATCCGTCTCAATTCGGAATCGTGGCCAGCGGTTGTTGCGACAGCAACCCGATTCCTTGACTTCTATATCGACGCCCAGATTTCCTCCATCGACCTCACAGATGGCGCGGCAAAATCTGCGGCTCTCAGACACTTAGCGCCGCTGATTGAAGCTGCGGGCGACAAGACGATTCAAGACCATTACATCGGGATCGTCGCTCGCAAACTACAGATTTCCGAGAACAGGGTCCGAGAAGAAATCAAAAGCATTGCAATTCGTTCTCGAGTCCGGCAATCTACGGATTTCGCTCCGCCTGTGGCCACGTCGCAGCGCGCCTCGAACGAAAACCATCTCCTGGCGCTCTTGCTACGCTACCGGTCGATCTGCCAGGGCATCCTGGAACTGGTGCCAGTGGAAGATTTGGCCGACGCCCGCAACCGCGAGCTCCTGCGCATCCTCCAGGATCCCGAGATCCCCATCGGCCTGGTCCCGGAGATGATCGTCGCCGGACTGGACGACGCCGTCGCCGACCACGCCGAAGCACTCCTGGAACGGCTCGAAGAGACGCCGCGCCAATTCCCGGCACAGATCGAACGCGACGCCCGCCGCGCCCTCATCCGCCTCGAAAAGGAGCGCTTCGACTACCTGATGGGCCAGTTGCACAACAGCATCGCCGCCGCCGAAGCCTCCGACGACGCCGAAGCCCTCACCGACCTCCGCCACCAACTCTCAGCCCTCTACGAACGCCACCGCCAGTTCTACCCCCCCCGCAGCCCCTACTTTCGCGACAGCCGCGACGGCGACGGCCCCCACGCCGCCTCCGGTCAAAGGTAGGTCACACAACTCAAGAGCGCCCCGCAATCTCCGTGTCAATCCGAGCGGAGCGAGGAATTTCGTCCGCCAGCACAATCGTCCAGTTGAGCCGGAAATCCCACGTTGCCAGGAAATACCGATATCGGATCACGTCGTTGCCGCTTCGGGCAACCCGCCTCGCGTCCCCCCTCTCCCATCGCAATGGGGCTAGGGGAAGAGAGGGGCAGGGGGTGAGGGCCGGCAGCCGCCACGGGGATCCGCCCTATGTCGAACAACTCGAGTCGAATGAACCACCCTAACTCACACTTGTTGCCACCCGAATCGCCTTGACCAACCCCCCATCGTTCTCCGGCAACACCGTCCGCAGATCAAGCAACAACCGCCCCCGATCGATACGGCCAAAAACGCACGGGACGCCCAGCCGAAGCCGCCGCGCGAGCGCCTCGATGCCCTCATCCCCCGTCGCGCTGAGAACAACCGCCCAACTGGGCAGAGTCTCCCCGGGCAACGAACCTCCGCCAACGGTCGAAACAACCGGCTCGGCAACGGCCTCGACACCGCTCCCCCGCAGTTCCACGGACATCTGCTCGGCGCGATCGCGAACGGCTGTCTCGGTGACGCCCACCATCCGCCAGACAGGGATAGAGGTCTCGGCCTCACCGCGCGCATAGTGCCGAAGCGTCGCCGCGATGCCGGCGAGCGTCGTCTTGTCAGCGCGCACGGCCCGCGCTAAGGGGTGTCGCGCCAGTTGCTCGACCCAGCGCTCGCGACCGATCACGAGTCCAGCCTGCGGCCCGCCCAACAGCTTGTCACCGCTGGCCATGACCAAATCTGCGCCCGACTCAATGGTCCCACTCAAGGTTGGTTCTGGCGCCAGACCAAACCGGGTCGTATCGAGCAATGCGCCGCTGCCGAGATCCTCCAGCAGCGGCACTCCGTGCTCTCCGGCCACGGCAGCGAGTTCGTCGGTCGACGCGGCATGCACGAACCCAAACGAGCGAAAATTGCTGGGGTGAACCTTGAGATAGGCGCCAGTTTCCTCGTCCGTCGCCGTTGCATAATCCCTGACGTAGGTGCGGTTCGTCGTCCCGACCTCGACCAGCCGGGCTCCCGACTGGCGCAGCACGTCCGGCACCCGGAAACCGCCGCCAATCTCGACGGCTTCACCCCGGGAAACGACAACCCCCTTGCCAGCCGCCACCGCCGCCAGCGCGAGCATCACCGCCGACGCGCAATTGTTGACGACCAGCGCCGCCTCCGCTCCCGTCAGCGCTCGCACGAGCCCACCGATCTCGCGCATGCGACCGCCGCGCTCGTTGCTCTCCGGTTCGATCTCGAGTGCCACCGGGTGGGCCGCGGCCAGGCGCATTTCCTCGGCGGTCTCCGCGCTCACCGGTGCCCGCCCCAGGTTGGTGTGAACGATGACCCCAGTCGCGTTGATGACCGGCGCCAGTCGGGACGTCTCCAGCGCCAAAATCGCGGCAACGACGCGCTCCTCGATATCCGCCCGCCCTAACGTTTCGCCGCTAATCAGCCCGCGGCGAACGCCCTCCAACTCGCCACGTGCGGCGCGGGCCAACGTGTCGTCGCTAAAGCTGCTGCCGCTCCGCCGCGCCAACGTCACGATCGAAGAGACAGGAGGAATAGCCCGCAGCCGCTCCGTCAGTTCGGCGTCAACAGCGTGACGCTCGCCGTCGGAGTCGCCTGTGTGGCTTGATCGACCTGAAGGTGGCTCAATCGCGGCCATGGCGTGGTCGCTCCGAGGAATACAAAACGGGAGCGGCGCATCGCCACTCCCGAACCGGTCGGGGAGAGAGGATTTGAACCTCCGACCTCAGCGTCCCGAACGCTGCGCGCTAACCGGACTGCGCTACTCCCCGGACCGATCGAAGATACCACAGCCGGCACGTATCAGCAACGCAATCTTGAACCGCCAAGAGCAATCTGATAGCCACCGATTCCCATGAGTTGTCGCCCGCGACGCCCTTGCGAATTACCGCGTACGGACACCGTTTTCATCGCGAATCCAAGCACGCCAGGGACGGCGCTCGGCCACTTGGTGCGCTCTGTGCTAGCATGAATCTCAGAGGCGCAGTGGCTTGCCTGCCCGTGTAGCTCAGTGGATAGAGCGCCACCGTCCTAAGGTGGGCGTCGGGGGTTCGAGTCCCTCCGCGGGCACCGTTCAGGCTTTCATCCAGGACCGCACCCTTCACGGTTCTCCCAGTCGCGGGCGGTAGGGAGTCAATCCGTTCCCTCCGCGGTATTGTCGTCGGGAAGGAGCGCCCCGATGGATATCCAGGTTCGCGGCAACGGCGTCACCATCAACGACGCACTTCGCGAGTTCATCGACCACCGGGCCGCCAAACTTGATCATCTCGTCGGTCGCGCGAGCGACGCCAAACTCGAGCTCCGCGCTCTCCACAACCGCGTCGGTCCCGATACAACCACCGCCCAGCTCACCATCCGCTCCGGCCGGGACGTCCTCCGCGCCGAAGAGCGCGCGACCGACCAGACGCAGGCCGTCGACCAGGTCTTCGACAAGCTGGAGCGCCAGATCCGCCGCGTCCACGACAAACGGTCGCGCCGGCGTGCCCCTGGTCAGGAAACGATCCGGGTTTCCCCTGTCACACCGGACATGGCCTCGGATCTGGACGAATTCGGCCTCGACGAAGACGAACGAGTCGGCGACCTGGTGCGGACCAAGCGCTTCGGTTTGAAACCTATGGACGTGTCAGAAGCAATCGAGCAGATGGAGCTCTTGGGCCACGACTTCTTCCTCTTCCACTACGCCGACGAAGACATCCCAAGCGTCGTCTACCGTCGCCGCGACGGCGCATACGGTCTCCTCATCCCCAACAGCGGCTGACTTCCACCAGGCACGCCCAGCGAACATTCAGTCCCGCTGCCGGCGCGTCACCACGGAACACATCCAAACGGAAGCGTTCAAATGCCGGTCGTCGTGGCGTCACTCCCTCATCCCCAACCCTCTCCCCTCGGAGCGGGGAGAGGGGAGCCGGGAGCGCGCCGCAGGCGCGGGACATGGTCCCCCTCTCCCGTGCCCCACGGGAGAGGGGGGTAGGGGGGTGAGGGCAGGGCGCCGATCAAGCGGCGTTTGCACACACCTATCCAAGCCCTTCATCGTTGCCGATCTGCTGGTATGCTGCGCAACCTGAAGACGTTGATCGAAATGATCGTCCGAAGGTAACGATGCCAACCCGAGACTGCGACCGCGAAATCGCGGCCGGGTGTTGAGAAAGGTCAACCCTTGTCCATCGCCCCATACGTGGGGCCATCGGTTTTCGGATACGAAACCGATATGCCCCTCCGCCGCGCCGCCCAAATCTCGGTTCACACCTCCCCTCTCGCCACACTCGGTGGCGCCGACGCGGGGGGTATGAACGTCTATATCCGTGAGCTGGCTTGTCATCTGGCCCAGGCCGGTCTTCCCGTCGATATCTTCACCCGGCGCACCGACCCCGAAACCCCCGAGGTCCGCCAGATCTGTCCAGATGTCAACGTCATCGCCATCACCGCCGGCCCGCCCGAGCCCATCGCCAAGAACGACCTGTTTCCCTACCTGCCCGAGTTCGCCGAACAGATGGCGCTCTATTCCATGCGCGAAGGTGTCCGATACGACGTCGTCCACGCCCACTACTGGCTCTCGGGCTGGGTGGCCGAACTCGCGCGGCGATACTGGGACACCCCGTTCGTGCAGATGTTCCACACCACGGCACACATGAAGAACGCGGTCGCCGCCGACGTCGACCGGGAAACCGATCTGCGACTGCGCACGGAGAAGCGCCTGCTTTCCCTCGCCAGCGGCATCATCGCCGCCAACCCGGACGAGCGCGCCGACCTCATCTGGCGCATGGGCGTGCCCACCGACAAGGTCTGCACCATCCCACCCGGAGTCGATCTGGACGTGTTCCAGCCGTTGGAGCGAGATGCCTGCCGGACCGAGATCGGCATCTCCCCCTCCGAGAAGGTCGTGCTCTTCGTCGGGCGCATCGACCCCATCAAGGGCATCGACACCCTGATCGACGCAGCCGAACTGATGGCTTCTCGGGAATCGATCGAGTCACCCACGACATTCGTCGTCGTCGGCGGCGAGCTCGATGCCACCGGCGCGCCAATTAGACCCCTGGCCCGAGTCGCCGACACGGTCGCCGCCAAAGGCCTGGCGTCGCGTTTCCGGTTGGTCGGGTCTCGGCCGCAGGACCAATTGCCGGTCTTCTACTCGGCTGCCGATGTGGTGGCCGTGCCGTCTCGATACGAATCGTTTGGGCTGGTCGCGGTCGAGGCCCTGGCGTGTGGCACCCCAGTCGTCGCCTCCCGCGCCGGCGGCCTCCGCTTCACCATTGACGAGGGGCGCACCGGCTTGCTCGTCAAACCCCAGTCTCCCGAAGCCTTGGCGGCCGGCCTCGAAACCATCCTCTCCGACGCCCCCCTTCGCGCGTCGATGTCGGCAAACGCCAGACCGTCAGTCCTGCGCTACGACTGGTCCAACATCGCCCACCAGGTCATGCACGTCTACCGCCGACTCGCCGAGGGTCATCGCGCCCACCTCTGCTCCGGCTACGACGTCTTCGCCATGACCGGCAGCGACTGATACGGCTTTCGGATGAATGGTGTTGCTGTCACCACCCGACACCGCATCCCCGTCTCTCATCGCTATCTGACAGGGCGAGGTGTTGCTGTCTCACACCCGTTTTCGGCGTCAACGAGCCCCTCTCCCATCGCAATGGGAGAGGGGTTGGGGTGAGGGTCGTTCGGCGTCAGGGCGAGTGCCAACCGCGGCGACACGCAAGCCAGCACCCGGAGACAATCCGAGATCAATCCGCCGCCGCACTCCCCTGCGCCATCCGCTTGGCGCGCTCCCTGATCGCGGCCGCGCTGTCCTGCTTGGTCACCCGGTCTTGTGGCGTGATGATCCCATCATTGGCGTAGCGATCGGCCACCATCAGGTCGAAACCGTGGACGCTGCTCTCCATCGAAGAGTAGCGCCCCGCCGTGTACGCGCGCGACTTCGTTCCCTGCTGCTGCAGCTCACAAACGTGCCAGTCCTGCCGATTGGTGAGATCCCAGAACCCGATGGCATCGTCCGGGTTGAAGTCTGGTTTCGCTATCTCCTCCGGGTCGAAAAACCACTCGCAACGCACCATGGTGCGCCCTGGCTCAAGAGGTGTTACCCAGTGCAACATCAGATAGTCCGGGTGCAGACTGAACAGTTGATTCGGCCAGATCACGGAGTAATAGATTCGCTTGTCGTCCTCGTCGGTCATCCCCGGCATCGGCCCCCGCCCATCGGCCGCGCCTGTCAACGAGAGGGTTTCGAACTGCGGCAGAACCTCCATGTAGCTGTTGATCGCCGCGCCGTCGGATGCCATGTAGCTGCCGGAGTCGTAAGGCGTAATGCGGTTCAATTGCGGGTGAACCCCAGGGCAGTGGTAGCACTCCTGAAAGTTCTCGACGATCGCCTTCCAGTTGGCTCTCACGTCGTAGTCGATGCGCCGCACCCGCCGCAGCCCCCCGAGGTTGAAGCGATCGAATGTAGTCGCGATGTCGCCGAGATAATCCCGGATCGGCTCAGCCGTTCCCGACATATCGACGTAGACGATTCCCTGCCAGGTCGCCACGTGAACGGGGATCAGTCCCCACTCCGCCGGATCGAAATCCTCCAGCAGCTCCGTGTGCCGCGGCTGCTTCAGCTTCCCTTCGAGATCGTAGACCCAGGCATGATAGGGGCACTGAAAACGCGGCACCGTGCCGCACGCCTCTTCCACGATCGTCGCGCCCCGGTGCCGGCAAACGTTGAAGAAGCCGCGCAGCTCCCCGTCGTTCCCCCGCGCGATAATCAGGTTCTCCCCCGCCACCGAAACCAGGAAATACTGACCGGCTTTGAGCGCGTCCTCCTCGCGGCCGACACTCACCCACCCCCCGGCAAACCACGCATCCTGCTCGTAGTCAAAAATGCTCTGGTCGTGGAACGCGCGCGGTGGCAGGACCGACGCCTGGAGGGTCGGCCGCCGCACCTCCGCGAGCTCTTCAGGCGCTACCGGAGACACCGCAACCGGCCGCTGCCGGAGCGAAGCAGGCGCGTCAACCATCGACCATTCCTCCTGGAATCAAGAGCAAAACCGACAATGGCCGAAACGATAGCACAGCCAATTTGAGCACTAGCGGGACACTCCAGCGCCCTTCAGGGTGCTTCCCGTTCGAGTCAGCCTGGTCCTTTAGGGCCAGGCGAAAGGGCAGCGAAAGTCCGACTTGGCACCCCCCGCACAAGGGGCGGACGTTCCTTCTCACTCAATCCGCAGCCGCGCCCTGTTCCTCCAACCCCGCTTCGCGCAAGCGCTCGGCTTCGTCGGCATTCCTCAACTCTTCGACAAACGGATCGATCTGCCCATCCAGCACGCCGGGGATGTTGCTCAAACTCAGATTGATGCGATGGTCCGTAATACGGTCCTGGGGAAAGTTGTAAGTCCGAATCTTCTCGGAGCGCTCCCCACTGCCGATCTGCGACCGGCGCGCGTCCCCCCGCTCCTGGGCCAGACGCTGCTGCTCCATCTCATACAGCCTGGACCGCAGCACGGTCATCGCCTTCGTCTTGTTCTTGAGCTGCGACTTCTCGTCCTGGCACGTGACCACGATCCCCGTGGGCAGATGGGTGATCCGCACCGCCGAGTCGGTCGTGTTCACGCTCTGCCCACCGTGCCCTGTCGAGCGGTAGACATCGATGCGCAGATCATTGTCGTTGACCTGGACGTCGACCTCCTCGGCCTCCGGAAGAACGGCGACACTCGCGGTCGAAGTGTGGATCCGCCCCTGCCGCTCCGTCGCCGGCACCCGTTGCACTCGGTGGACGCCGCTTTCGTAGCGGAGATGGCTGTATGCGCCCTTGCCCCGCACTTCGAAGATGACCTCGCGGAAGCCTCCCCCATCCGTCCCGGTGGCCGACAGCACCTCGGGCTTCCAGCGATTTCGCTCCGCATAGCGTGTGTACATGCGGAACAGATCCGCGGCGAAGAGCGCCGCCTCATCCCCACCGGTTCCGGCGCGGACCTCGACGATCACGTCCTTGTCATCGTTGGGATCACTGGGAATCAGCAGCAGACGCACGCGCTGCGTTAGACCGTCGCGCTGCTCCTGCAACACGCGCAACTCGTCGCTCGCCAACTCGGCCATCTCCGGATCCGCCGCCAGCGCCTCAGTCTCCTCGATCGCGGTTTCCGTGGCGCGAAGCTGGCGAAACGCGGAAACTACCTCTTCAAGCTCCGCGCGTTCGCGACCAATCTCCTGTAGCCGCAGATGGTCCACTGTCACCTCCGGGTCTGCCAGCAACTGATCGAGTTCATCGTATCGGCGCTCGATATCACCGAGCGTATCAAGAAACGTACTCATCGCAAAGGTTCCTCCGGCCCGAATCGGCCAGCAACCCACAATGATAGCCGACGCGGCCTTCCCCCCCACACACTTCGGCGACAGAAAGCCCCTCGCCCTGCGCACAGGGAGAGGGGTTGGAGTGAGGGTCGTTCGGGGTTGGGGTGATGGGCGTAGAGTGGTCGGAGGGAAGATCGATCGACGTTACCCGACCGCCGCCACCGCCCTCCGATACACCTCCAGAAACTCCCGAATCTGCCTCTCATTCACCACCAGCGGCGGCACAATGCGAATCGCCTGATCGTATGTTCCACAAGTGATCAACAGAGTTTTGTCCTCGAACGCCTTGGCCACCACCAGCTTGACCGCCTCCGGATTCGGCGAGCCGTCGGGATGGACGAACTCTGTCGCCACCATCAGTCCCAGCCCGCGCACATCCCCGATGACCGGGAAATCGGCCTGGATCTCGCGCAACCCCTCCATCAGGATCGCGCCCATCCGCGCGGCATTTCCCGGGAGGTCCTCATCCCGCATCACTTCCAGCGTTGCCGCCGCCGCCGCGGTGCCGACCGCGTTGCCGCCGTACGTGCCGCCGTGCGAGCCCGGCGCCCATTTGTCCATGTGGGCGCGGTCGGAAACGACCGCCGACACTGGCATTCCGGAGGCCAGCCCCTTGGCTGCGGTCATGATGTCGGGAACCACGTCGAAGTGCTCGTAAGCCCACATCTTCCCGGTGCGGCCCATGCCGGACTGCACTTCGTCCAGAATCAGCATGATGCCGTGCTTGTCGCAGAGCTCGCGCACCATCTGCAGCCAGCGCTTGGTCGGCACCAGATAGCCGCCCTCGCCCACGACCGTCTCGATGAGCATGCCGGCCACGTCATCCGGCATCACCATGTGGTCGAACAGCGCCTCGAGCTCGGCGAAGTAGTAGAGATCGGCATCCTCGGGCGCGCCCTTGTACGGGCTGCGGAACAGGTACGGGAACGGCGCGAAGTAGACGCTGGGGATCAGCGGTTCGTAGTGCCCGCGCACCTTGACCCGCGACGACGTGACCGCCATCGCCGCGTGTGTCCGGCCATGGAACCCATGCCGAAACGCGATGACGGCCGGGCGGCCGGTGGCGACCTTCGCCAGCTTGATCGCCCCCTCGGTGGCTTCCGCGCCGCTATTCGTCCAGAAGACCTGGTTCAGATTCGGGGCGGTGGTCTCGGTCAGCAGCTTGGCCGCCCGCAGCATCGGGGAGTGGGCCAGAATATTGGCCTGGGCGTGGATGATGCGCGCGGCCTGGTCCTGAATGGCCGCCACCACCCGTGGGTGGCAATGCCCGGTGTTGACCACGGCGATGCCCGACGTAAAGTCGGCGTAGCGCTCGCCATTCACATCCCAGACGTAGATGCCCTCACCGTGGTCAATGTGCAGCGGAGAGTACCGGCCAACGACGCGGGGGATGATCTCCGCCGGATCGAGAATCTCTTGCACCCGCTCCACCACTTGTGCCATCACGCCATCTCCTTCAGTCGCGTTTACCCACGACCCGTATGGGGCTTGTTACGACGCCTGGTTCTTGCGCTCTTCCCGTTCGCGGATTTGCTTGTAATGTTTCTTGTTCTTCGGTATCGGCTTCGCGTCTTCGGCCTCCGCTCGCTCGCGGAACTGCTGCGCGGCCGACTGCAACTCCTCTTCCAACCGGAGAAGATCGTTGTAGACGGTGATGTTGGCACTCGCCGCCGGGGTCCGCGCCAGCATGCGCGTCAATTGCAGCAGCGATTGCGCCGACGCCGGAGCCGCCGCCGGCAACGCCGCGCGCTGCATGATCACGTCGACCAGCGCCAGGGTCTCAGGCGCCGCCCCATTCTCCACCAGTCGCAGTCGAATCGTTTGTAACCCTTCGAGTACGTTCACGGGTTTCTCCATATCGCTGACTGCGGTCTTGCATACCATTGTGCCACGACCGGCCCGCGCAGAGTACTGAACGAACTGTCTCATGCGGAATCCGGGCGCACACCACCGCATTCACTATGACGCCCGATTTCGGCGTCGCGAGCCCCTCTCCCATCGCAATGGGAGAGGGGTTGGGGTGAGGGCCAGCCGCCGGATTCCTTCTCACGACCACGTCTCGAAGGGCGCCTTGCCAGGTTCCCAGTCTCCCTCCAGCACCCGTGAGTCCTCTTCGTCCACCAGCCGCGCAAACCTCGCCTGCCAGTACGCAAACTCAGCGGCTGCTTTCTGAGCGCCATCGACCCCGGCCAACCGCACGATCTCGTCGAACGCATCAAGCACGTCCTCGGGGTCGGCGGCGTGCCCGTTCTCCCGCCGCCAAGTGATGAACGCGATGAAGAATTCCGCGGCCGCCAGCGGATCCCCCAAGCGCTCGGCCAGGGCAGCCAGGCGGCGGGTGGCCTCCGCGTTCAGATCGCCGTCTCCCGCGTCCCGGGCGCGCTCGAGAACCCCTTCCCAAAGGGTATCGGCCAGCAGATCGTCGCCCGTCTCCTCCGCCAGCTCGGCCAGGGCAAAGATCCCCTCGGCCGCTTCCTCGAGTTCGGCGCCGATGGCCGCCTCCAGCAGCGGCTCGGCCACCGCGGCCAGTTCCGGGTCGTTCATCCTTGCGGAGAGCCAGCGCGCCGCATCCTCGGCCCCGACGGCGGCCAGTGTCCGCCAGAACGAGTCCCAGCCGAAACGGAGCGCATTGTCGAGGCGCGGGCTGCGCGTCAGGTGGAGTGGCGAAATAGCTCCGTCCGCCGCTGACATCGAGGTATCTCCTCACGCATGGCATGCCGCCACGACAGTTTACTGGACGAGCACCTTGACAGACGCGGCACGGAACGTTACCGTGCCGCCATGCACAACAGCGACGGGGCGCCAACCGGGACCATCCGCAACCACGAGCCAGCGGCTCGCTGGTACGGCTACGTCTTTTTTGGCTACGTTCCCCCGGCGCTGCTCGCGGGACGAAAGGCGATGAAGCGCTAACCGTCCCAGAAGACCAGAACGCAGCGCCGGGGCCGAGGCAGATGCCTCGGTTTTTTGTTGCCCCGCGGTCGCCGCCCGGTCGGCGCACCCCGCGATTGGTTGGAGGAGGGAGTCCGATGATCGTCACGCTGAATGCCGGTGCGCCGGTATCAACCGTCAACGCCATCTTGGCGACCGCCGCTGCCGCCGGCTGCGAGTTCCGCACGTTCGACGACGGACACGGCGGCACGGTGGTCGGCATCGTCGGCACGGTGCCGGTATCAGGGCTGCCCGGGGTCAGCGCCGTCCTGGAAAAGCACCGCCCGTACATGCTTGCCAGCCGCGAGGGGCGCCCCAACGCGCCGACGGTGGTCAAGGTCGGCGGCGTCCGCATCGGCGGCGGCCGTCCCGTGGTCATGGGCGGTCCCTGCGTCATCGAGAGCCGTGAGGCGCTGATCGAAGCCGCGCAGGCCACCAGGGCAGCAGGCGCCGACATCCTGCGCGGCGGCGCATTCAAGCCGCGCACGTCCCCCTACTCCTTCCAGGGACTCGGCGAAGAAGGCCTGCGCTACCTGGCCGAGGCTCGCGAGGCGACCGGCATGCCGGTCGTCACCGAGGCCATGGAACCCGACCACGTCGAGCTCGTCGCCCGCTACGCCGACATGATCCAGATCGGCTCCCGCAACATGGCCAACTTCCCCCTCCTGCGCCGCGCCGGCCAGGCGAGCAAGCCAGTCCTCCTCAAGCGCGGCTTCTCGGCCACCATCGAGGAGTGGCTGATGAGCGCCGAATACATCCTGGCCCAGGGCAACCCCGATGTCGTCCTCTGCGAGCGCGGCATTCGCGGTTTCGACTCCGCCACACGCTTCACCCTCGACCTGACCGCCGTGCCGCTCGTCAAGGAGCTATCCCATCTGCCGATCATCGTCGATCCCAGCCACGGCACCGGCCAGCGCTCCCTGGTCGGCCGCATGGCCCTGGCCGGCCTGGCCGCCGGTGCCGATGGCCTGATCATCGAGGCCCATCCCGACCCCGACAGTGCCCTCTGCGACGGCCCGCAGACGATCACCCTGACCGAGCTAGCCGACCATCATCGAGTCGGGGCGCACACTGCACACCGCGCTCCTGGCCGGTCCAGCCAACGCCGCCACCCTTCTTGGCGCGCCGGCGCTCGCGCCTCAGGCATAGGGATGACCGTGGAATCGCTGGGCCTTTCACATCCTCGACGTCTTTACCGACCGTCCGCTGGCGGGCAACCAACTCGCGGTCTTCGAAGAGGCGCCCGACATCCCGGAGGCGCTGCTGCAACCGCTGGCCAAGGAGATCGGCTTCGCGGAAACGGTCTTTCTCTATCCCGCCGACGAGGGCAACGAAGCCCGCATGCGCATCTTCACCCCGGAGAACGAGATCCCGTTCGCCGGCCACCCGACCCTCGGCACCGCCACGGTCGTCGCCAGGCGACTCGGCAAGGTCCGGGTCGTGCTCGAAACCGGTCGCGGTCCGGTACCGGTACGAATCGAGCACACGGAAGGACCCGCGTCCCGTGGCACGATGGAGCAGCCAATCCCCTCGTTCGCGCTCTACCCGCACTCGAAGGCGCTCCTGAGCGCACTCGGGGTGCAATCAGTCACTACTCCCGATCACCGTCTACGACAACGGCATCCCCCACGTCTACGTGGTCCTCGACCACCCTGACGACGTCGCCGCCCTGCAACCAGATCTCGGAGCGCTGGCTCGGCTCGCACGCGAATCCGGAGATCCCATCGTCGGATTCAACGTCTTCGCGGGTGCGGGAACGAATTGGAAAACCCGCATGTTCGCGCCGGCCGAAGGCATTCCGGAAGACGCCGCCACCGGCTCCGCCGCAGGTCCACTGGCGCTGCACCTCGCCCGGCATGGCCTGCATTCCCTGGGGCACGGAGATTCGGATTTCCCAGGGCAAGGAGATCGGGCGGCCAAGCTCGCTCTTTGCCCGAGTCGTCGGGAGATGCCGACCACGTCGAGACGATCGAAGTCAGCGGGTACGTCGTTCCCGGTCGGCGGCGGCTGGTTCGACGGCGACCTACTCCGCTCCGCAAGCGATAGCTGAACGCAGCCGCCGGTCCTTGACGCGGGCGCGGCCGTCTACCACCATGGCACTCATGACTGCAGTCTGCCGCGTCTCGTCGCCACGTAGCAACGTGTCCACGCTCCACGATATGACCCCGCCGTCGCAGGAATCCGCGCCCGACGCCGAACCAGCCGTTTGTCGTCGGCACGGCCGGCCACGTCGACCACGGCAAATCGACCCTCGTCAAGGCGCTGACCGGGTATCGATCCCGACCGCCTGGCCGAAGAGAAGGCGCGGGCGATGACCATCGACCTCGGTTTCGCCTGGCTCACCCTGCCGGGTGGCCAGCGCGTCAGCGTGGTCGACGTTCCGGGACACGAGCGCTTCATCAAGAACATGCTCGCCGGCGTCGGCGGCATCGACGCCGCACTCCTCGTCATCGCCGCCGACGAAGGTCCCATGCCGCAGACCGACG
Source organism: uncultured Chloroflexia bacterium (assembly GCA_963762985.1). GTDB lineage: Bacteria > Chloroflexota > Chloroflexia > Thermomicrobiales > UBA6265 > JACCXM01. The sequence goes on along the minus strand of CAVXMK010000003.1, from coordinate 130,659 downwards.
AGCACCTGGCCATTCTCGACCTGCTCGGCGTCGATCGCGGCGTCGTCGTCCTGACCAAAGTCGACGCGGTCGACGCCGACTGGCTCGATCTGGTGCGCGAGGAAGTGCGCGAGCGCATGGCGGAATCCTCGCTTGCTCGACTCCCCGATTGTCGCCGTCTCCGCCCTCACCGGCGAGGGACTTCCCGCGCTGCTCGTCGCACTCCAGGAGACGTGCTCGCCACCTTGCCGGGAAAGCCGCACGCGAACTGCGCCTCGCTTGCCGGTCGATCGCGTCTTTTCCGTCGCCGGGTTCGGAACCGTCGTCACCGGGACGCTCAGCGGCGGCAGCATCACGCATTGGGGACGAGTTGCGGCTGTACCCACACGACCGTAGGGTGCGGGTGCGAGGCTTGCAAAGCCATCAGGAAAAGGTGACCGAAGCGCTTTGCCGGGGAGCCGCACCGCCCTAAATCTCTCCGGCATCACCGTCGAGGAGATCGCGCGCGGCGATGTCCTGGCCCCTCCTGGGCTCATGGTTCCCAGCCAGCGCCTCGACGCTCGCCTCCGGCTCCTCCCAGAAGCGCCGGTCCCGCTGAAGCAAAACGCCGAAGTCGACTTCTTCATCGGCGCGGCCGAGCTTCCCGCGCGCATCACCCTCCTCGATCGGGATCTGCTGGAGCCAGGCGAAATTGCCTGGGTCCAGCTCCGCTTCCGCTCGCCCATCGCGTCGATGAAGAACGATCGCTTCATCATCCGCCGCGCCTCGCCAAGCGAAACGATCGGCGGCGGCGAAGTGATCGACCCCAACCCACTTCGGCACCGGCGTTTCCGCCCGGAGACTCTTCAGGCGCTGGAAACGCTGGCCGCCGGCAGTCCGGACGAGATTGTGTTGCATGCCCTGGAACAAAGACCGCAAGAGATTCGCGATCTCAGATCCCGCACGCCGGGCCTGGACGCCAATCAGGTTGACGAGGCCCTCGCCCAGCTCGTCGCCGAAGGCGATGTCGTCGTGCTTGGCACTCGTGAACGGCCCGCGAGTCCTGGGGATTTCGTTCTGTCGGCCAGCCTCTGGGATTCGACGCTGGAACGGCTCACGGGCGTTGTGCGCGACTACCATGTCTCACAGCCAACGCGGCCCGGCATGGCCCGCGAGGAGGCACGCAGCCGCATGAGCGGCCTCCCCGCTCGGCTCTTCGACGAAATGGTCGCTTCCGCCGCGGCCTCCGGAGCCGTGGTCGACGACGGCGCCACACTTCGACTGCCCGGCTTCCACGTGTCGCTTGCTCCCGCCAAGCGAGAGCGGGCGGATGCCTTCGTGGCCGCGGCCCGAGCCCAGCCGTATGCGCCTCCAGGTCCACATGAGTTTGGACTCGACCCCGAAACGCTTGCCGCGCTTGAGCACCTGGGGGAGATCGAAAAGATCGCCGATGGCGTCTACTTCGCGCCGGATGCCTGGCGCCAGCTCGTTGCCGATACCCTGGGCTACATTGACGACCACGGAACAATAACCCTGGCCCAATTTCGCGACCACTTCGGCACCAGCCGCAAGTACGCTCAGGCCGCTTTGGAGCACCTCGACCGCCTGAAATACACCCGGCGCGTGGGCGACGATCGTGTGCGCGGTCCCCGACGACCCGACGCGTCCAGTCCGAGCTCGACCTGAGGAGCATTGGTGATGGATTCAGCAATGGCTCTGCCCCCTACCCTCACCCGTCCTGCGCGGCACCTGTTCCTTTCACCGCACTATGACGACATTCCGCTGTCGGTCGGCGCCACAGTGAGGCTTCTCTCGAACGAAGGTATCATGCCCGACTCGCTCGTGGTCTTCGGTTCCGAACCGGACCCCGAACAACCGCTGACTCCCTTCGCCCGCCAACTGCACGATGCCTGGGGACTCGACGCGAGCGACGTCATCGCCAGCCGTCGTGCCGAAGAGAGTGCCGCCGCCGCGATCCTCGGCGCCAGCACCGGAGTCCTCCCGTTTCGGGATGCAATTTACCGGGGCGATCTCTATCTCTCTGACGACGACCTCTTCGGCGTGCCGGCCGCCGCCGAATCCGCCCTCCCCACCGAAATCATCTCCGCTCTCGGGTTGCCAAGTTCGCCTGACACAGCAATCCGCTTCTATGCGCCCCTCGGCGTGGGCCGCCACGTCGACCACCAAACCGTCTTCCGCGCCGGGGTCGAGCTGGCCCAAGCTGGCTGGGACGTCTGGTTCTACGAGGACATCCCGTACGCACTGAAACCGGATGCCCTAGACTCGCGATTGGCAGACTTCTCGCAATCGACGCCCATGGAAACTGCCGCTCTCGTCCCCGCAGAGCCAACCTGGGAACGGAAGCTTGACGCCATCCTCAAGTACCCCTCCCAGCTCGAAACCGTATTTCGCTCGTACGTCGGCATCGGCACGACTCGCTGCGGAGATCAGCGAAGCCCTTGCGGCGTACGCGCACGAGCGTGGGTGAGGGGATGCTGGCGGAGCGCTTCTGGCGCTTTCGGATCCGTCGACCCAATCGGGGAGTTGACGGCAGACGCAGCATCCGGTAGGGTGTACGTACGGAGGTGGTGCGGCCCAGACCATGGGGGCAGGGAACGGAATCCGCCTCGCATCCCTGCCTGCGGTTCTCCTTTTCACCCCGTGGGGGCGTTCACCCGGGAACTCGTCCGACCGGCCCGCGGGCCTGTCGGGCGAACGTCGGCTCGCTCCGGACTCGTCCGCGATGCGGGCGGCGGATCGGCAGTCGCGCTCCAACGCGACGCCGCCGAGGTTCACGCGATGCGGCGAGCCGCTCGGGCTTGCCGCCGCAACCGGGTCACGGCCGGGCGCGAAAGCCTGCCGAACACCGCCCACCATCCGCCCGAAGCGCCGATGACCGCTTCCGCGGTTGCCGGCGCTTCACCTTGGGACACCCAGGAGACCAGATCTAACGAGCTCCAGCTGAATCCTTCCTCGATGCTCGGCAATTCAACTCGCAACTGCGAGCCCCTCTCCCATCGCAATGGGAGAGGGGTTGGGGTGAGGGCCGTTCGGGGTTGGGGTGTAGCTCGTTGGCGGTTGGTGTGAGGGTCGTTCGGCGCCGGCGGAAGTCGTTGACCGGACTCCGTATCAAATGTTCAGCCTACTTCCCGCACCTAGCCCGGCTCAACCCGGATCACGGTTGCCTCTGCCGTGTCGCTAAGCCGCGCCGGGCGCCCGACCGCACCAGCGGCTCCGCTCGAAACCGCGGCAGACTCCGGTGCCGAAGCAGCGGTCGGCGCCGCCGCCGCCTCGATCGTGGCCGCCTGCACGGACGCGAACTCCGCACCCGACAAGTCGGCCTGCTCCCCACCAGCGGCGACTCCATCGACTACCGTTGCCCCCGGAAGCGGCGCATCGCGATAGACCCGGATCACAAGTTCAGTCGGGTTGCCAGCATTGGTCGCTCCCATATCCTGCGGGCAGGCGGAAATAGCGGCCACGACATTCTCGATCGCGCGCAGAAGAACGTAATCCCCCGCTTCTGCCAGAGGCTCCCGAATTTCCAGCTCGCCACGCTGCTGAATGGAAACGTTCATGAACCAGTTGATCGGATCCGGGATCCGGTCGAAACCGATGCCAAATCCGGTCAGCGCCTCCGTGAGCGCCGCCCGGCAACTGGCATGCCCCGGCTCCGCGCCGAGCATCTCGTAACGCACCGGATCGCAGCAGGCATAGAGCATGTCGTGACGACCGACGGTATCTTCGACGATCTCGAAAAGCGGCTTGCGCCGGTTCGAGTACAGCGTCATTCCGAGTTGCGGCACGATGTTGGCGTTCGTCGACCGCGTCGCGGCCGTCGACAGGAACTCGTCCGCATCTGCCTGGCTGAACGCCACGAAGTCGGCGACCTGCTTGCCCTGCACGGTCTGGATCTGGAGGTACTGTCCGGCCTTGACCTCGACCGCCTGGCCTTGTCCTGGGCGAATGTGGCGCGCCCGAATCGCAGTCTTTTCGTTCAACAGGTCGCTCACCCTTGGGTGCTCCTCCTCGCGGCTCCGGGTCCGTCAGCGCGCAATGATACGGTCCAGACCTCAACAAACGGGAGGATTGTCGCAGCGTCGTCGCCCGCCGGCCAACCGCATAGACGATTGTTGCCCCGCGAGAGCCACGCTCTCTCGATGTACCATGCGAGGAATTGACGCCTGAGCGGACCCAGGAGGCCCGTGCCCGAGACCTGAGAAGGGAGCGATGGTGCGCTGTCCGAACTGCAGCACCCCGGCGCGAACTGACGCCAAGTTCTGCACCACCTGCGGCTATCAATTCCAGGAAGCGGACGGAGCCGCATCGTGGGCGGGCGCATCACCCGCAAACGAGGACGCTCCCGCGTGGGTGTCGAACGACACCGATCCCAATGAGGGCTGGCCGGTCGCCCCGGCCGCAGACCCACCGGGAGAGGGCGCCGAGGAACGGCCCTCTAAGATCGATGCCACGCTCGATCCCGATTCGGTCGTCCTGTCTGAGTCCGAATCCGCCGGATTCTGGCCGGAATCCACCGCCAATCCCTGGCCCGCCCCCGTCCTCCACCCCGGCACCGAAGACCAGAACGTGCCGGCGGAACATTCACTCGAAGAGCCGACGGAGCAAGAGGCAATAAGCGACGCCAGGAGTGGTGCTCGCGCGCAGGCCCTCGATCTCCTCGAACAGCTCCGCACCGTCATCGATTCGATCGAGACGCACAACTCCTACGATCTGAGCGGTGTCATTTCCGATCTCGAGGTCGCGCTCACACCCCCCGGTGCCCTGCCGCCAGACGACGTCGCCGATCTGCGTGAGGTGCTTTTCGCCGCCCGCGAACGCCCCCGCGACCTCGACACGATCCTCGACCTCACCAAGCGCATAGACACGCTCGCGGCCCTGGTCATCGCCTACGACCGCGCCATCGCCGCCATCGAACGCTCCCTCGACGTCCTCAAACGCGCCGAACAGCCAGGCGAAACAGGCGAAACGAGTAATAGGGATTCCGGGTGAAGACTTCCGCGATCACTGGTGGCTCAGCAGGCGGCAAAAGCCCCTGTCCCATCGCAATGGGAGAGGGGTTGGGGTGAGGGCAGAGGTCGCGACGTCACAATACCTCCCCTCTCCCAGCGCAATGGGCCGGGTGCCCTCTGGGCGGCGGTTGCGGTGAGGGTCGTTCGGCGGTTGGGGTGAGGGCAATGCCTACACCAACGTCCGCCCCGCCCGCGCTCCGTGGCAATGCTTGAACTTCTTCCCGCTGCCACACGGACAAGGCTCGTTCACCCCGATCTTGCGCGACTTGCGCGGTTTGGCCCCGTTGCCGGCTTCCGCCGCCCCCTGCGGCTTTTCCGCTTCGTCGGTGACCCGGGTCCGCACCGGCTGCTGAGCGACTACCGGTTGCACGCGGAAGATGGTATGGACCACGTCGTGCTGGATGTTGGCGAGCAACTGCTGGAAGAACTCGTAGCCCTGCGTCTTGTAGACGACGAGCGGGTCCTTCTGCGCGTAGGCCTGCAGCCCGACACCCTCGCGTAGCTCGTCCATCGCCGTGAGATGCTCTACCCACAGCTTGTCGATGATGGTGAGCATCACGTGCCGCTCGACCTTGCGCATCACCTCTTCGCCGAAGCGGGTCTCAACCTCTCCGTACCCCGCGTCCGCGTCGGCGATGAGGAACTCGACCAGCGCATCCCGGTCGAGCGCGGCGATCTCCTCCACCGTCACCTTCGACATCGGCACGAGCCCGGTGTAGGTTTCGTGGATCCGGTCGTCAAAGCGTTCCAGGTCGCGGCTGTCGCCGATGTTGGCGTCGACGATCTTCTCCACCTCGCGCTCGACCATCTCCCAGACCCGGTCCTGGATGTCCTCGCCCATCACCAACTGCCGACGGTCGGCGTAGATCACCTCGCGGTGCTTGTTCATGATGTCGTCGTACTGGACGACGTGCTTGCGCATATCGAAGTTGTGCCCCTCGACCTTGACCTGGGCGTTCTCGATCGACTTCGAAATCACCCCGTGCTCGATGGGGACGTCCTCCTCCATCCCCAGCCGCTCCATCAGCCCGGAGATGCGCTCGGACCCGAAGCGCTTCATCAGTTCGTCCTCGAGCGAGACGTAGAACTGCGATGATCCGGGGTCGCCCTGGCGACCGGCGCGACCGCGAAGCTGGTTGTCGATGCGCCGCGCCTCGTGGCGCTCGGTGCCCAGGATATGCAGCCCACCCGCCTCCTTGACGCCTGGGCCGAGCACAATGTCGGTGCCACGACCCGCCATGTTGGTGGCGATGGTGACTGCCTGCGGCTGCCCAGCCTCGGCGATGATGGCCGCCTCCCGCTCGTGCTGCTTGGCGTTGAGCACCTGGTGCGGGATACCCTCGCGGGTGAGCTGCTCCGAAAGCCGCTCCGATGCCTCGATCGATGCTGTACCCACCAGCACGGGACGACCGATATCCCGCTTCTCCTTGATGTCCTCGATGACGGCGCCGAACTTACCGCGCTCGTTCTTGAAGACGAGATCGCCTCGATCCTCGCGAACCATCGGCTGGTTGGTGGGGATAACGACCACGTCCAGATTGTAGATGCGCCGGAATTCCTCCGCCTCGGTCTTGGCCGTTCCCGTCATGCCCGCCAGCTTGTCGTACATGCGGAAATAGTTCTGGAAGGTGATCGTGGCCAGCGTGACATTCTGGCGGCGAACGCGCACGCCCTCCTTCGCCTCGATGGCCTGGTGCAGCCCCTCGGAGTACCGCCGGCCCAGCATCATGCGGCCGGTAAACTCGTCAACGATGATGACTTCGCCATCGCGGACGATGTAGTCCTTGTCGCGCTCGAACGTTGCCTGCGCCTTCAGCGCCTGCTCCAGAAAGTGCGTCAATTCGATGTAGCGCTCGTCGTAGATGCTCTCCCCGGGTTGCAGTTCGAGGTGCTGTTCGACCCGGTCGATCCCCTCTTCCGTCAACGCCACCGACTTGTGCTTGAGGTCGACCTCATAGTCCTTGCCCTGGCGCAGTTGCTTCACGATCTGGGCAAACTGGTAATAGCGGTCCGTCGCCTGCTCGGCCTGACCGGAGATGATCAGCGGCGTGCGGGCTTCGTCGATGAGGATGTTGTCCACCTCGTCGACGATGGCATAGGCCAGATCGCGCTGCACCATACGGTCCAGCGTCGGCACCATGTTGTCGCGCAGGTAATCGAAGCCGAACTCGTTGTTGGTCCCGTAGGTGATATCGGCTTCATACGCTTCGCGGCGGGAAACCGGCCGCAGTCGCGCCAGCCGCTCGTCCTCCGCAACGTGATTGGCATCGTAGATGAATGCCGCGTCGTGCTGGATGCAGGCTACCGACAATCCGAGCGCGTCGTACACCTGCCCCATCCACTGCGTGTCGCGCTTGGCCAGGTAGTCGTTGACCGTGACCACATGCACGCCTCGCCCGTTGAGCGCATTCAGCGCCACGGCCAGCGTGGCAGTAAGGGTTTTGCCCTCTCCGGTGCGCATCTCGGCGATCTTGCCCGAGTGCAGCACGGCGCCGCCCATGAGCTGGACGTCGAAGTGGCGCTGGCCGAGCGTGCGCCGCCCCGCCTCCCGCGTTGCGGCAAACGACTCCGCCAGCAGATCGTCGAGCGCCTCGCCATCCTCGAGCCGGTCGCGAAAGCCGTTCGCCATCTCGCGCAGCTCCAGATCGGAGAGCGTCTCCATCTGGGGCTCGAACGAATTGACTTGGCCGACGACCTTCTGGAACGGCTTGAGCGGCGCCTCGTTCGGGTCTCCAAAGATCTTGGTCAGCAAATTTCGCATGGGTTAGCCTCGGTGCGTGTGCGTACCCGGTATTGACTGGGGCAAGCGACAGATTGTCCGTCGAGTATACGAGCCGCCCGGTGCAGTAGTTCCCGCCAAGCCATCAAGACGGCCTGACGGCACGGACGAAACAACGACGACAGCCACGAGCCCATAGCTCATAGTCCATAGCTCATAGCTCATAACCTATAGCCCATAGCCTCACTACTCCGCGCCAACCCGATCGCGCCGCGAAGCGCCTTTGCCATTAGCGTCCACTTCTGGTTCCAGGTCGCGATGAACGGGCGGACCATCGACCGGCAGGTCTGGGACCGGGTCAATGGACCTAGGAGGGATGTAGACAGCCATTCGGTCGAGGATTTCGTCGGGATCGGCGCCGGTCATGATCAGGCGCCGGTGCTCCGCGGGCACGAATCCTCCGGCTATCTGGTTGTCCACCATCGCCAGCAGCGGATCCCAGAACCCGATCACGTCCAGCAGCGCGCACGGTTTGGTATGCAGCCCGAGTTGCGCCCACGTCAACGTCTCAAAGAATTCCTCGAGCGTCCCGTACCCGCCCGGAAGCGTCAGAAACCCGTCAGAAAGACTCGACATGAGCGCCTTGCGCCGGTGCATGCTGGTGACCAGATGCAAGCGCGTGATGCCCGGGTGGGCGATCTCGCGGGTCAGGAGCGCCCGTGGCATGACACCGATCACCTCTCCGCCTTCGGCCAGTGCCGCATCGGCCAGCGCACCCATCAATCCGACGTGCCCGCCGCCATAGACGAGTTTCCATCCTCGCTTGGCGATCGCCGCGCCCGTTTTCTTCGCCGCGGCCACGTACTCCCGGTCGTTGCCATCCCGAGACCCGCAAAACACGCAAATGGAATCCATCGTCATTCATCTCCAGACACGTCTCGGCCCCGATGCTACCATCGGCCCATGCCCGAAACACGCGTGGCCGAAATCGTCAGCGATTCACCAGTGTGGGTTGCCGATCGGACCAACCACAGATCGGCGTTCTACGCCGCGGTCTTTTCACTCGTAGCAAGCATTCCGCGGGGCCGAGTGACGACCTACGGCACGATCGCCTACGCCCTCGGCAGACCCAATGGCGCTCGCGCGGTGGGATGGGCGCTCAGTATCGCGCCGCCAGAGGGCCGGCTTCCTTGTCATCGCGTCGTCAACCGGGACGGCTTCCTCAGCGGCGGCTGGCACTGGGGCCACCCCGACATCATGGCCGCGCTCCTGCGGGACGAAGGCGTGCCGTTTGTCGCGCCCCATCGCGTCGATATTCGTGCCTGCCTCTGGCTTCCCGACGAAGAGGGTGGCGATGCGCCGGACTAGCCCCGCGCAATTCGCCTCGATCCAACGATGAAGTCGTGTCATCTCGAAAAAGGCGCCCTGTCATTTCGAAGACGGAGGCGTCGTGTCATTTCGACGAAGGAGAAATCTCGGCTCTCCCTGGCCCGATTCCCGCAATAGCAAAATCGTCTCGCGAATTCCCGGAACCACACCTTGCGGTTTGATCTTAACGCCCCACCTTGGCGCCATTAACCACGTTGAACAGCGACTCCGCGGCGGCTCGGGGATCCTCCGCTCCCTGAATGGCACTGATGACCGCCACCCCGTCAGCGCCAGCACGGATGACCGGCTCGGCATTCGCCTGTTCGATCCCGCCAATACCCACGGCTGGGAGACGCGCCGCCCGAATTTGCTCGCCCAACGCGGTCAGCCCCAGCTCGGGCTGGGCATCCGCCTTCGAGGACGTGCCAAAGACCGGTCCGAGCCCGACGTAGTCCGCTCCCCTCCCCCTGGCCGCCGCTGCCTCTTCCAGGTCGAGCGGGGAATAGCCAAGTACCATCCCGTCGCCGATCAGCCGCCTGGTCTCCTCCAGCGGCAAATCGCGGACGCCCACGTGGACCCCATCGGCCGCGACGGCGAACGCCACGTCAACACGGTCGTTGACGAAAAAGAGCGTCCCAGCGGCCGCACAGCGATCTCGCAGCACACTGGCGAGATCGAACATTGCCCGTCCGCCCATCTGCTTGGCGCGCAATTGCAGCGAAGTCACGCCGCCCGCCAGCGCGGCGTCGACCAGCGTCAGGAAATCCCGGTCGGTCTGCTCAGGGTCGGCCACATAGTAAACCGCCAACCGTTCGCGCAGTTCGACATCGCTCATCCGCGTCTCGGGCACCGGATCACCCCGCTCCGGCTCGGCCGGTGATGGACGACAACTCGACGGCATGAAAGTGATTCACCGGCGAGTGCCCGCCGCCAATGGCGTAGCTGGCGCGAATGGCCTCGGTCAGCCATCCCTTGGCGTTGGCGATGGCCTCGATCGGCGGCAATCCTCGCGCCAGGAGGGCGGCGATTGCGGCGGAGTAGCTGCAACCCGTTCCGTGCGTGTTGGGAGTGTCGATCCGCTCCGCCGTCAGCTCCGTGAACTCAGAGCCATCGAAAACCAGGTCAGTGGCATCACCGGTGCGGTGCCCTCCCTTGACAATCACGAACCGCGGACCCAGCGTTGCGATCGCGCGAGCCGCCTCCCGCGCCGCCTCATCCGAGTCGATCGACATCCCGGAGAGGATCTCCGCTTCCGGGATGTTCGGGGTGACGACGGACGCCAGTGGCAGTAAACGCTCCTTGAGCGCCGCCACGGCGCTCTCGTGCAAGAGGGGATGCCCGCCCTTGGCCACCATGACCGGATCGACAACGAAATGGTCCACGCCCCACGCTTCGAGCCGATCCGCGACGGTCTCGACGATCGAGGCGCTGGACAGCATCCCCGACTTGACGGCGTCCGCCCCGATGTCTTCGAGCACGACGTCGATCTGTAAGGCGATGACTTCTTCCGGCACTTCCGCCACCGCAAAAACGCCGCGCGTATTCTGCGCGGTAACTGCGGTCAATGCGGAGGTTCCGTAGACCCCGAACGCGGCAAACGTTTTGAGATCGGCCTGGATGCCGGCGCCACCACCGGAGTCGGATCCGGCGACGGTCAGCACCTTCGGCGGGGCGGGGATCGGGTTCGGGAAATCCATGCGGTGTCGCCTCGGTTGTTGCAACGCGATTCGCTAGCCTAACACAGTGGCCCCCGCGATCGGCACGACCGGGCGTTGTCGCGCCGCTCACGAGGCGGTACGCTCCGTTTCATCGTCGGGCGATTGGGGAGTCCATCGGCGGGTCGGCATGATGCGACAGCGTCAACCAGAGGATCACCAGGCAGGGTGGCGAGCGATCATTCTGGCAGCCGGCGTCGCTGCCGGGGTGCTACTGCTCCTGGCGGTGAGTGTCGGCACCATTTGGCTGGTAGGTCGCTCGTCGCCCAGCGCCCCGGCGGCCGGTGGACTTCCGCCCCCGACCCCGACCCCTCGCTCGCTTTCTTTCCTGCGCGAGGGCGAATCGAACTCCGCTCCCGCCGCGCAACTGCCACCCTCAGCAGGTGATGCTATGCCGGAATCGCCAGACGCTGCTTCCCCTTCGGACGGCTCTCCTGCTCCGGCGCTGCTCACGATGCCGGATGGCGAACAATCGGGTTCGCTCGGCGACGGCATGGTGTTTTCCGCGCCCGACAACATCCCGTTCGCGTCATTCGCGTCTGGCTCCTGGAAACCCACCCCGGACGCGCTCCGCAATCAAGGGAAATCTGCCGACGCGGAACCCTGGCTGAAGCTCACCACCATCCCAGTCCCCAACGTCGCCATCGAGGCCGAGATCCGGGTCAACGGGCTCCTCGAAACGTTCTGCAACCAATCGTTCGGCCTCGCCGCGGGCAACGCGAACGCGGGAACGGTGTTCGGAGCCGGGGTTCTCTTCCCGTGCGGAGAGGGCACGGCAACAGCGCGATTGACCGACGTTTCCGTGTGGGAGGATGGCTATCACGCGGACCCGGCCATGGATGAGAACGCCTTCGACCCAGGCGACGATTGGCGCACCTATCGGTTTGAGCTGCGCGGCGACTCCGTGCGCCTTATCGTGGACGGCGTCGGCATCGTCACCGGAACCCTGGACGCGCCGCTGGACGCTGCAGATGAAGCCGAAGCCGGCATCTGGTCGCAGGGCGTCGATCTCGACATCCGCACCATCGAGATTTTCCCCTTGCCGGCGTAGGCGCTACACCCGCAATCGAGCACCCTCGGGATCCCACCGGGGCTCCGCCACGACCGAGGCGCGGCAGCTTTCGCCGAAGTACTCGATGTCTACTTCGAGGCCTTCGGCCGCATAGTCGGCAGGAAGAATCGCGTAAGCCAGACTTTCGCCGACCGAGTAGCCAAACCCCGCGCTCGTGACATACCCGGCCACCGCACCGCGCACGATCACCGGCTCCTTGCCCATCACGATCTGCCTCGGATCCTCCAGACGCAGACAACAGAGCCGTTTCTGAGCTCCACGCCCGCCGTGCTCGAGCGCCTCACGCCCCCTGAACTCTCCCTTGCCTGGCTTCACAGCAAACGCGACTCCGGCTTCCTCGGGCCGATATTCACTGTGCATATCCGCCCCCCACAGCCGGTATCCCTTTTCCAGCCGCAGCGTGTCGAATGCGGCGCGGCCAGCCGCGATGAGCCCGTCCTCTTGCCCTGCATCCCAGAGCAGATCCCACAACCGTCCGCTGTATTCCGGCGAAACGTAGAGCTCCCAACCCAGTTCGCCGACGTACGAAACACGCAGCGCGCGCACCGGAACCTCGCCGATGGCCATTGCACGGGTGGTGTAGTAGGGAAACGCGGCGTTCGACCAGTCGTCGCTGCTGACCCGCTCGACGATGTCACGAGCGCGAGCCCCCCACAATCCAACGCACGCCAGCGCCCCGGTGACGTCACGCACCTGAACGGGACTGCCTTCAGGCAGCGCCCGCCGCAGCCAGGCAATATCGGCGGGTCCGTTCGCCCCGATCTGGAACGTTTCGCGAGCTAGCCGAGCGACGGTGATGTCGCTTCGGATACCAGCAGCATCGTCGAGCAGCAACGTGTACGTAACGCTTCCGATCTTGCGAGCCACCTTGTTGCTGGTGAGGCTCTCCAGCCACTCCGCCGCGCCCGGACCAGAGACCTCGATCTTGGTCAGCGGCGACATGTCGAACAACGCCGCCCGCTCCCGCGTCGCCAGGTGCTCCGCTCCCGCGATCGGCGACCAGAACCGCCCTGCCCACCCGGAACATGGCGGGATTTCATAGCGGTCGGCCAGTCTCGCATTCGCTTCATACCAGCGCGGAGATTCCCAGCCGCGGCTCTCGAAGAACTCCGCTCCCAACTCGCGCTGCTGGTGAAAGAAGGGCGAGCGGCGCAGTGGCCGCGGTTGCTCCAGTGGTTGCAGCGGGTGAATGACGTCGTAGATCTCGCGGTATTGTTGCGCCCCGCGTTCCCTGACGTACGCATCGGTGGCAGCAAAGGCATCGAACCGGTTCACGTCGCACTCGCGCAAGTCATGATCGGAGCGGCCATCGGTCAGCACCTGCGCGATCGCTCGCGCGGCGCCACCAGCGTGGGTGATCCAGATCGCCTCGGCCAACCAGAACCCCTGCAACCGCTCCGATTCACCAAGCAGCGGAAAACCATCGGGGGTAAACGAGAACATGCCATTGATGGCGCTGGCAATCTCCACTCGGCGCAGCGCCGGCAACAACTCGACCGCGCATTGCCACGCCGGAGCGAACGCCTCCGCATCGAACGGGTTGGAGGCGGGCTCGTCGTCCGGCGCCCCATGCCGCCGGATGTCGGCCGCGTCGACGACCACCGGCTCGTGACCGTAACCGCCCACGGCATAGTGGTCGCGCCGCTGCCGGAAGTAGAGATCGCAATCCTGGTGGCGCAGGATCGGCTGGGAGATCTCGGCCGTCTCCCCCTGCAACGCGTCCAAGGGTTTCGTCCACGCGAGTTGATGTTCGACCGGGGCCAGCGGAATGGGGACGCCCGCCATACGGCCGATGCGCGGTCCCCAGATGCCGCAACAGACCAGGACACGTTCGGTTTCGATCCGCCCGTTCGATGTCTCCACCGCGCGGACCCGTCCCCGCTCGGTTTCGATGCCAATGACTTCGGTGCGTGGATAAAACGTCGCACCCCCGGCGGAACGAGCGAGGGCCTCGGCCGACCTGACCGGATTGGCGACGCCGTCAGAAGGGACGAAATAGGCACCGCATATGGCCGCCTCGTCGATCAGGTCGAGTTTCGCCTTGGCCTCGTCAGGCGAGAGCAGCGCCGCTTCGATCCCCCAGCTCCTGGCCCAGCCAAGCTTGCGCTGGAGATCCGCCAAGCGGGCCGGCGTGGCCGCGACCTCGAGACTGCCCACGCCGTACCAGCAAGATTGGCCCTCGTGCTCCAGAGATTCGTAAAGCGCGACGGTTTCGCGCGCGAACGCGGTCATCGTCTTGGATGCGTTCGTCTGAAACACCAGACCGGGCGCATGGGACGTCGAGCCCCCCGTAGCGAACAGCGGCCCCTGCTCCACCACCACCACGTCGCGCCAGCCCAGCTGGGACAGGAAGTGCGCCGCCGCCGTTCCCACAATGCCGGCCCCGACGATAACGAGGGATGCGCTAGTCTTCATACGGTTTCCCCGATGTTCAGTGAGCTGAACGTCCTCACATTCGCTACTTTACCGTGCCAACGTCGTTTCCGCGCATCGTTAGGAAGTTATGACACGGCCAGGATGCGGTTCCAGACGCCCACGTCACGTATGCTCCAGCCCATGATGAATAGACCAGAGAAACCGCATCGCATCGCCGTCCTTGCCGTTTTCGGAGTCGCTACGCTTGCCTTCGTACTCGCCAGCGCCGCCGGGAACGGATCGCACTTCAATCCGGACGAAAGCCGCTGGATCTCCCGCGCCCATTACCTTGCCGCGCTCACAGATCCAACCGGCCCGACCTGGGACGACCAGTACATGACCCGCGGCCAGCCTCCACTCGGCTCATACGCCATGGGTCTCGGCCTGCTGCTCCAGGGCCGCGATCTGGAAACGAATCCGCCCTGGGATTTTTCCCTTCCCTGGGAGGAAAACTTTGCCATCGGCAACAAACCGGTCGCGGACGACCTGTCCGCTGGCCGCCGCACCAGCGCCGCGCTTGTCGCGCTTACGGCTTTGGTCCTCATCCCGGTCGCCAGAGTATTCGTGTCTCAGCCCTGGGCGATCGCTGCTGGCGCCCTTTACGCGGTTCACCCTTTTTCGATGTACATCGGCTCGATCGCGATGGCCGATGCCCTGTTCGGACTGCTGATCGCGCTCGCCGCCTGGTCCGCCGCCGCGTTCGCCCGTGCGCCCAGCTGGTGGCGCGCGATCGTGCTCGGAGCGATGCTGGGTCTGGGCGGCGCCACCAAGCTGTCCCCCTTGGCCGTGGCAGCGGGGATGTCCGCTCTATTCATCGCGGCCGCAATTTTCTCCGCGGTGCGCCATCGCCAACATGTGCCCGCGCCAGCAGTTTCAGCCGCATTCGGGCTGGCGATCGGCGCCGCGGCCCTCGTCACCTTTGTTGCCGTCTATCCCTACCTGTGGCCCGACCCGGTGACCCGAACTCGGCATCTGTTCGCGTTTCGCGTGGAGGAAATGGCCGTCCAGGCCTCCGATTGGCCGGTAATGGCGGTGCCAAACCGGCTCGAGGCCCTGCGTCGAGTCCACGTCAACTTCAGCGACCGTTACAACCTCTCGTCATCCCTCTCGGAAAGGGCAGGACTCGGCCCGGCTCCGGCGTGGGTGCGACAGATCGAGATCGTGCTCGTCGGTTTCGGCGTCGCGGTCATGGCCACGCAAGCCGCGCGCGCCGGTCCTAGTTCCTCGCGTGCACTCGTCCTGGCCGTGCTTGGAGGTCAGGTTATAGTCACCATCATTGGCATGCGATCCGAGTTCGACCGCTACCATTTGCCGGTGGCCCTCCTTGGCGCGGTCGCGGCGGTTGCAGCGCTCGCATGGATCACCGGTAGAGTGGTGCGGTTGCGGCTGGCGGTCGCGCCCATCCTCATGGGTCACCCAATTGGTTCCAGGGCGGACGGGGACGGCCGTGTCCATAGCCACTGAAGCAATCGCCATATTCCGACTTGGATCGATAGCGGCACTTTCGATCATGCGTCGAGTGACGGCGGCGTCGACGCACCCGGGTCTGACGCTCGTTGATTGGACCAAACCGAAACCGCGCCCTTCGCCCCGGCGTTGACGAAGGTAGAGGTAGCGGTGCCCCGAGGGTTGCGTGTGCATGCCAGCCGGGCAGCGGTGCGAGGTTCGCGGGACGGCCTCGAGCGGGAGGAATCAGGACATGCGAAGGCTCTTCGTTATTGCAGCCAGCCTGAGTCTGAGCCTGTCAGCTATCGCCGGGGCCGCTCTGGCGCAAGAGAGCGACGTTCAGGGCATCACCACGAACGCCGATGGCTCGCACGTCACCTCGACGTCCGGCGTGAATCCGACCGCCAACGGTGCCGGCGGCACCATAATCTATGGCGACATCAATACGGGTCCAGGGTACACCGTCATTGAACCGCCGACCGTGTCCCAAGTCGAGTCGACCGCCCCCGCTCCTGTGGCCGCGCCCGCGCCAGCGCCTGAGACGATGTCGGACCCGCCCGCCGCCGAGCCAGTGGCCGCCGATACCGCGGTGGCGACGGAATCCGATCTCGACGCCGACAACTACCCGGACTCACTGGAATGGGACCTCGGGCTTGACGGCAACAACCCCGACACCGACGGAGACGGCACGGCGGACGGCGACGAGCTCAATATCTACGGCACGGACCCGACCATCTTCGACTCGGACGGCGACGGCGTCAACGATGGCGAGGAATTGTTCGGCATCTCCACCGATCCGCTCGTTTGGGACGACTTCAGCAGCGACACGAGTGAGACCGTCGCGCAACCGGCACCCGACGGCACAGTTGAATTCGCCCAGGTGACATCTGATTTCGTCGATACACTCGCCCAGGAGACGACCGAGGACGTCACCGCCATCGACGGCGACGCCGCCGCGCTCGGCCCCGGCAGTGCATCGGCCTCGCCGGGCTCGGTGACCCGAGGCAGCGGCTCGGGGACTGCACTCCTGGGACCCGACGGCAACTACAGCGTAAGCGAGGTCGCGCCGCCAAACGTCAGCGTCTCTGGCGACACCGAGGTGCTGTCACCTCCACCACAGGCTCCAGAAGC
Organism: uncultured Chloroflexia bacterium; assembly: GCA_963762985.1. Lineage (GTDB taxonomy): Bacteria > Chloroflexota > Chloroflexia > Thermomicrobiales > UBA6265 > JACCXM01. Next base: position 113,805 of record CAVXMK010000003.1, on the reverse strand, counting down.
TGCCCCGGCAACGACAGTCGCCGACTGCACCAGCTACGCCAGTTGGTACGACGCTCAGGTCGCTTACGAAGCCGCCGGCATGACGTCCGCCGACCCGGCCATGGTCGCGGCGCTCGATCCGGATAACGACGGGATCGCCTGCGAAGAGGCGATGTAGCAAGCGTTGCAGATCGTCTCGCCGACGCCCCGCGCAAGGAGGTGATGGCGTCTTTGGGATGAATCGGTCCCCCCGGAGACTTGGCAGCCACCGTTTATGGTGTATGATGACGTCGATCACGTGGGGGGAGCACGGGTCGCCCAGCGTGACCAACGTGTTCGGGTGCGGGATCGGGGAGGCGCTCCGAGACGGGATCGGGCGCGGGTTGTACGAAAGGAGCCGGTTTCCATGCGTGCTACGCAGTTCGTTCGCCGCGGGCTTATCGCATTTGCGGCAGTTGCATCGTTGTCCCTGGGGCTCGTTGGTGTGGCGAGCGCACAGTCCAGTGGCACAGCCGGGTTTACCGCTGACGGCGACCCTGTCGTCCTGAATCCGGTTCCTGGCTACGACTACGCGCTGATCAACACCCCCGGCTATGGCGACACCGCCATCCTCGGCATCGGTCTCTTTCCGGGTTCCGAGGCTGTCGTGGTTCAGTTCACGCCCGACGTCAGCGGGCCGACGGTGATCGACCCCGTCGCTGGTAACATTGCGGCCTACCCGTAGTCGGTAGCGCCTAGCTGCGAACTTCGCCCCGCGCCGTGGACGGCGCGGGGCTTTTCCGTGCCCCAGAATATGTGAAAGGCCCGCCCGTGTCGGTCTCCGACGAGGTGCAACGCCCGCTTGCTTTCCCCACGCGGCAAGTCGAGAACGCCCGCTTCATCGTCACCGAGTGGCGGTTCGCGCCCGGTGCGCACACCGGCTGGCACCGCCACGCGTACGACTACGTCGTCGTTCCCTTGAGTACTGGCCGCCTTCGCCTCGAGACTGCAGAAGGTCCCGTGGTGACCGACCTCGTCGCCGGACGCTCATATGCGCGCGAAGCCGGAATCGAGCACGACGTCATCAACGACTCGGACACGGAATTCGTCTTCGTCGAGATCGAGGCGAAGTCACCAGTCTGAGCCCACTCCCGCCTCAAAAGTGTCATTCTGAAGGAGAAACCGAAGAATCTCGTCGCCTTGCGCACGGCCGCGGTCATCGGCCGAGATGCTTCTCTCCGTTCAGGTTGACACCTTCAACCTGTTACGGCACTGAGCCCGCCACCAACTCGAACTCGATGACGTCCTCTCGCTCCGTGAGCGATTCGACACGCCGCGATGGTTCCCACGAACGAAATTGTTCCACCCGCAAGTGATCGTGCACCCGCGCATCGAGACGCAGAACCCCCCCCGCATATTCTCGCGCCGTCACCACGGCAACCTGGGGCAACGAAGCCACGAATCGCTGCAGTGACAAGGCGTCTCCCGCCGAGGACACGCCATGCGCCACAACCGCCACCGCCAGCGCGCCGCCCGACCCGGCCGGCTCTTCCCCGCCGGTGGACTCCCCGAGTCCTCCGAGCACTCCCGCCATGCGGGCTGACAGCGCCGCGACTGCCTCCGCCAGCCCCCCGACTTCCGCCGCGATTGATTCAAGCTCGGCGCGAAGTTCAGCCTCGCGGCGGCCGGCTTCCCGTCGTACCCGGTCCACTTCGGCGGACCCCGCTTCCCGCTCCTGAGCCGCGAGGCGGAAGAGCTCGCGGGCGTGCGCCACGTTTTCGTTGATCAGCCGATCGAACCCCTCGTAGAACGCCAGTCGCTCGCGCAGAACGCGAATCTCCTGTTCGAGGCTCTCAGGGGTCGCCGTAGCGTCTGACGGAATCGCTTCGCGGGTCTGCATCGGGGAAGCTCCATGCCCCGCGGGGGTCACGGTGAATCTGACTACGGCATCTGAGCCGGAGTCTAGCAAACGACCAGTCGGAATCATGGCTCGATGTTTCCGGCAGGCGCCGTAACAAATAGCGCCGCTGGGCGACTATGCTTTGAGATGCCTGCATGATTCGCGGGCGAATGGAGGTACACATGCTCGACGCTTTGTTGTATGGCCGCAAGAAAATGACGATGAACGATTCCGAGGACGCGCTGCCGGGCCGGCAAACACCCAGCTTCCGCATCCCCGAACGCCACGAGATTCTCGGCACCCCGCTCCAGGGACCATTCCCACCGGCGCTGGAGACCGCCATCTTCGGACTGGGGTGCTTCTGGGGGGCCGAGCGCCTCTTCTGGGATCTCCCGGGGGTCTACAGCACCGCGGCCGCCTACGCCGGCGGTTTCACCCCCTATCCCACCTACGAAGAAGTCTGCTCCGGCAAGACCGGGCACGCCGAGGTTGTCCAGGTGGTCTACGACCCGGCGAAGATCAGCTACGACGATCTGCTAAAAGTCTTCTGGGAAGCGCACGACCCAACCCAGGGCATGCGCCAGGGCAACGACCTTGGCACCCAGTACCGCTCGGCCATCTACACCACGAGCGACGAACAGCAGGCTGCCGCGGAGAAGAGCCGCGAGTCGTACGACGCCGCGCTACGCCGCTCCGGCTTCGGCGCCATCACCACCGAGATCGAACCCGCCGGTCCGATCTACCTCGCCGAGGACTACCACCAGCAATATCTGCACAAGGTGCCGAACGGCTACTGCGGCCTCGCCGGAACCGGCGTCGGCTGCCCCGCGCCGCTTGGCGTTACAGCGAACCAGTGAGTCTGACCGTCCAGGGAAGACCACGGTAGTACATTTCCGCGACACAGGGCGAAACGATCGCCGCGGACTGGGCCGTCTCAATGTCCTGCACCGTCCGAACGAATTGCAGCCCACGATGTCGCTGCCTCCTCCACGGCAAAAATCCGTACAAACTACGGATTGACGCCGGGCAAACTGTCGAATAGGGTGATCCCCAACTGTCCATTCCGCTTCTCGGAAGCGGAACCGAATCACCGTGCTCAGGAGGAGCCCATGCACCGGGTATCCCATGGCTGGTCCGGCTTTGCCGCGTTCGCCATGCTTTTCGCACTCGTTCTGCCGGCATTTGCAACCAACGCGGTGGCGCAGGACGGCGAAAAAATCCTCAGGGTCCACCACCTCTCCTACCCCGATGTCGTCGATCCCCAGAAAAGCTCGTTCACCGCCGAGATAGACATCCTGCAATTGGCCTATGAAGGACTCACCCGCCTCGATGCCACCCTGCAGACGGTCCCTGGCGCGGCGGAATCATGGGCATACTCCGACGACGCCACCCAGATCACCTTCACCCTGCGCCCCAACCTGACCTACAGTGACGGCTCGCCACTGACCGCCGAGAACTTCCGCTACGCCATCGAGCGCACCTGCGACCCGGAGACCGCCGGCGAGTACCAGTACCTGCTCTTCGAGATCGTCGGCTGCGCGGAGTTCGCCAACCTGGCCACCGACGACGACGGTGAACCGCGCGAGTTCACCCCCGAGGAGTATGACGCGGCGCAGGACGCACTCGGCGCGACAGTCGTTGATGACCTCACCCTGCAAATCGATCTCACGAATCCTGCCCCCTACTTTCACACCATCGCCTCGCTGTGGCCCTTCTTCCCGGTCAAGCAGGAGATCGCGGAAGATAACCCCGACACCTGGTGGCAGAGTGCCGAGAACCACATCGGCAACGGCCCCTTCAACGTCACGGACATCGCCGAAGACCAGCTCTGGACGTTTGCCGCCAACGAGAGCTACTGGCAGGGCCGTCCACTCCTCGACGGAATCGAGTACATCTACGTCGATGAGGGCGCCGTCGCGTTGGAGGCCTACCGCGCCGGCGACCTCGACATCGTGCAGCTCCAGGCCACCCAGATCGCCGAGGTCGAAGCCGACCCCGAGCTCGTGGCGGCCTTCGTCACCTATCCCCAGGCCGCAACCCAGTATCTGGCCATGAACCTGTCCACGGAGCCGTTCCAGGACAAGAAGGTGCGCGAGGCCTTCTCCTACGCCATAGACCGTGAAACGCTCTGCACGATCCTCCGCTCCGGAGACTGCCTGCCGACCGTCTCCTTCATGCCGCCGGGGCTCCCTGGCGCCATCGAGACGAACCAGTACGCGTTCGATCCCGATGCCGCTCGCCAGGCACTGGCCGAATCGTCGTATGGCGGTCCGGAAAACTTGCCGGAGATCTCGCTCTACTTCAACAGCGACTATGAGGAGCGCGGCGACCAGTCGGAGTGGATCGCCGGCCAGATCCGCGACATCCTTGGCGTCGAGCTCACCATCGAGCCGATGGAAGGAGCGGCACTGACCGCCCTGCGCCAGGAGCCCGCCACCCATCCGCAGTTGCTCTACTTCGGCAGTTGGTACCAGGACTATCCCGACCCGCAGAACTGGTTGAGCGCCGTCTGGACGTGTGAATCCAGCCTGAACCAGGTCGGCTACTGCAACGAGACGTACGACGAGCTGACCGGTCAGGGAGACACCACGATCGACCCGGCGGAACGTCTCGTCTACTACGAGGAGGCAGGTCAGATCCTGGTCGATGACCTTCCAGCGGCTTTCCTGCTAAACCCCTCCGGCATCTTCCTGGTCAGCCCGGCTGTCACCGGGTACACCCCGACGTCGAGCGAGGTGGAATGGCCGGGCAGCACATCCTCGTTGATGACCATCGACATCGTAGACCCGCTCGCGGCAACTGCTGCAGCGGAAGCCGTGCCGGCGGAAGTTGCACCGGCAGAGGCGGAGCAAGCAGCGGCTCCGGTCAACGTGATCGACGGCGACGGGGACGGCCTCGAGGACACGATCGAGGCCGAACTGGGCACGGACCCGTTCGACACCGACACGGACGACGACGGCGCCACCGACGGCGACGAGTATTACGTCCACCAAACCGGCACACGAAACCCCGACAACGACGGCGACGGCGTCCTCGACGGCGACGAAGTCGCCAACGGCACTGATCCGCACGACCCCAACAGTTTGTAGACGGAGAGCGCGCTTCCGCACTGGCGACCGAACTCACTCGCTCCTGTCCCTTAGGTGAGTGATGTCTAGAGCATACGGTAGCGACCAGGGCACGTGAGGCGGATCACGCGCTCTGGTCCGTCACGCAGGCAGGTTACTGGCCGGGGAATGACTTCGGCGCCCCATCGAGGTTTAAGGAAGGGCACCGTTGGGCGGACCGGGTCCGCCAGCTACTCCTCAATGCACGGCGACCTGAAGATCGAGAATGTCGCTTGTGGGGCAAAGGTCGGAGTCGCATGGCGCGAGTAATGGCGTCGCTGATGACCCCTCACACCATCATCGACAATACTGTGCAACAGTAAAGAGGGAAAGGAGATCGCACCATGACCGATCGCGAGTCACCGTCGACCCCAGCCAAATTGCCCGAAACCGAACGCGTCAAACCCCAGAAGGCGCCCAAGCCACCAAAACCGCGCAAGGTGGAGCGCCGCCGCAAAGGGCGCAAGGGCTGACCGAGCCGAGCGTCGCCTCCCATCTGCACGGTTGAGACGGAGAAGCACGATGGCCGCCGTATCCAATGCTCCCGAAGTCGCTCGCGAAATGCGCAAAGTCCGTCAGGCACGCCTGTACGAGCCGACTCCGGTGCCGGATGAAGTTCTGAATGAGCTGCTCGAAATCGCCCGCTGGACGGGGAGTTCGCGCAACACCCAGCCCTGGGAGTTCGTCGTCGTCACCGACCCGGAGCAGTTGCGGCAAATCAGCCAAATCCGCACGCCGATCAACTGGGTCGCCGATGCTCCTCTCGCCATCGCCATCGTGCTCAAAGGCGAGAACCCGCTCTCCGAGGCCTTCGACGAGGGCCGGGTCACGGAGCGCCTGCTCGTCGGGGCGCACATGCTCGGACTCGGCGGCGGCACCGCCTGGTTTGGCGACGACGCGCAGCAAGCAGAGGGCAAGCGCATCCTCGGCATCCCGGCGGAGCGCACCGCGCGCTCGGTCGTCGTACTCGGGTACCCGACGACCCACAAGGATCATCGTCCCAATCCGGCGACCGCCGGGCGCAGACCGCTTTCGGAAATCGTCAGTTACGATCAACTGGGCCGTTCCGCGCCGTCCTGATCGCAGGGACTTTCCGGGTTTTTCGGGGATTCAGTGCGCCTGACCTGAGCGCCAATCTCCCGTGGCATGCCGCTTGCGACTAACTGAATCGTGGACGCTGGCCAGGGTGGCCCGACCGCGGTATCGACCGCGACGAATGCGTCACGTCATGATCGAGGAGATTCATCGTGAGCATGACATACCAGGGAACGGACATTCCGACCGGGGCTGATGTATTTGGCGCGGACGGGGAAAAAGTCGGGGCCGTCGCGGCGGCGTACCCAGGCTATATCGTGGTCGAGAAGGGCATATTCTTCCCCACCGACTACTACATCCCGCTTAACGCCATCGCCAGTTACGACGGCGGCCATGTCTACCTGAACGTCGCCAAGGACGCCGCGCTGCAGAGTGGCTGGGACGCCCAGCCAGTCGATCTGGAAACGGCAACCTTTGCCGGAACAGACACCATCGGCACCGACGTCGCGCGGAAGACGGGCGAAGAAGAGATCCACATCCCGGTCATGGAAGAAGAGCTGACCGCGACGGTCCGGCGTCAGGATGCTGGTTCGGTGCGGGTCGAGAAGGACGTCGTAACCGAGGAGCGTGTCCTCGACGTCCCGGTGACCGAGGAGCGTGTCCGCGTCGAACGCCGGGTCGTCGATCGGCCGGTAAACGCCGCCGACGCGGAAGCCTTTACCGACACGGTCATCGAGGTTCCGCTCGAGAGTGAGGTGGTCGACGTCCAGAAGCAGGCTCGCGTAGCGGAAGAGGTCGTCCTCAGCAAAGAGGCTGTCCAGCGCACCGAGCGCGTCAAGGACACCGTACGCAAGGAAGAGGTCTTCGTCGACGAGGACACCATCGCGGATCCGACCCGCATCGAGGGGACCGAGCGCGGGGCCAACCGCGGAATCTAGCGCCTTTCCTAGGCCCCTCTCTGGCCTTCGCATCGCCAAGAAACACCCTGACCGCGTGCGCGGTCAGGGTGTTTCTTGGCGGTCGAGCCTCCTGGTCAACAACGTCCAGACATGATTTCGCAATTGCATCGGGCCGGTCCCATCGCTATGGTTGACGGCAAATCCATGAACGGGGCAACTCGGTAACACGACCGCGTCCGCCCCACCGAAAGGAGGACCCATGACAGACACGCCACTCAAAGACGTTCCTGCCAGCGACGAGGAATGGCGCCAGCGCCTGACTCCCGAGCAATTCGCCGTCCTGCGCAAGCACGGCACGGAACGGGCCTTCACGGGGCAATATCTCGATGCTAAGGACGAGGGAACGTACCGTTGCGCCGGCTGCGGCAATCCGCTGTTCGACAGCAGTGTCAAGTTCGAGTCCGGTACCGGCTGGCCGAGCTTCACCGAGGCGATCCCCGGTTCGGTCAAAGAGATCGAAGATCGCTCTTACGGCATGGTGCGCACCGAAGTCCAGTGTGCGCGCTGTGGCGGCCACCTCGGCCACCTCTTCCCTGACGGCCCCCGCGAGGCCGGCGGTCTCCGCTTCTGCATGAACGGCTGCGCCCTGGACCTGGAGAAGCGAGACGGCTAGCCGGCGAGACGGCAAGATGGCAAGGACGAGAGCGTTTCGTCAACCCTTGGCCGCGCCTGTCTTGGGCTACTGACTTGTCTTCTTGCCGTCTTGCCGGCTCGCCGTCTCGCCGTCTACTTACACGCCCACTCGTTCTTGCGCCCCTGTTTCCACATCCAGGCGGCGGCGAGAGCCTGAGCCTCGGGATCCCAGATACTGCGCTTCTTGTACGGGGTGGTCTTCCACGTCGATTTCAGGAACTGAAACAACCCATAGTACGGGCCACTGCGGTTCACCGCGCAGGGATCCAGCGCCGACTCACAGCGCGCCACCCGCTCCATGACCTTTTTCGACTGCCCGTACTTCTTTGCTGCTTTGCCAATGAACGCGAGAACTTCCTTCTCGCTGTGCCGGGACTTGCAGCGGTCGTCGCGCTTCTTGCCCCTTCCCTTGTTCCGGCGGCGCGTGCGCTTTTTGTCTCGTTTCCTGGCCTCGCCAGAGCTGCGCAACGCGACCGCCATGATTGCGGCAGCCAGCGCGCCGGGGATGGCACGTCGCGGTCGTTCGTGCGCCAGGGCACGTTCCAGGGCATCGACGGCATCGGAGAGCATACCCCTCCCTTTCTTCGCGGGGTCGCTCGATCGACTGGGCGCGTCAATGGTCTAACGCGCCAGACGCGGGGTTCGGGGTCAATAGTGTATCCGCCGCGCGGCGGCCGGGTTCACAACTCCAGCACCATCGGCAGGATCATTGGGCGCTGCTTCGTCTTGCGAAACAGGGATCGCGCCGTAATCCCCTTCGCCTGCGAGACCAGGTAGCCGACTTCCGGTTCACCTTCCGGGCGCCGCTCCAGCCACCGTTTCAGTTCCTGCTCTGCCTGCCGGATCGGTCCCGCCAGACTCTCCATGCTGAGTCCCTTGGTCACGAACTCGGGCCCAGCGATGAGTTTTCCATTTTCCGCGTCGACGATCATGGTAATCGTCACCAACCCATCATCGGTCAAATTGTCGCGCGTGCGCAGGCGCACCTTGCCCGGCTCGAAGTCGCCGAGCCGGTCGACGAACACCGATCCCGACTGCGCACGCCCGCGCACCGCGCCCTTCCCGTTCTCGAAATCGACAATGCTGCCGATCTCGGTCATCAGGATCCGATCGGCGGGAATCCCTACCGATTTGGCCAGATCGCGGTAGAGCGCCATATGCCGATACTCGCCGTGGATCGGCACCGCGTAACGCGGTCGGACCAGTTCGAGCATCTCGCGGAGCTCTTCCCGCGCCGCGTGCCCGGAGACGTGCACCCGGCCTTCGGTCGAGCTGAACACGACATTCGCCCCGCGCCGAAAAAGATTGTCGATCGTCTCCGAAACCGTTTCTTCGTTACCGGGCACCGGCGTGGCCGAAATGAGCACCACGTCGCCGGCGCCGATATGGATCTGCCGATGCTCATCCGCGGCGATGCGAGCGAGGGCCGCGGACGCCTCGCCCTGGCTCCCGGTGACGACCAACACGCGCTTTTCCGACGGGAGCTTGAGCACATCATTGAGCGGCAGCAGCACCCCCTCCGGCGGATCGAGATATTCGAGCTGGATCGCGGTGCGGACATTCTGCTCCATCGATCGCCCCGCGACTGCTACCTTTTTGCCATACTTCGCGGCCGCCTCCAGCACCATGTACACCCGGCTGATGTTCGAGGCAAAGGTGGCGACCACCGTCTGCCCCTTGGCCGTCCGGATCACCCGATCGAGCGTCTCCATGACGACCTGCTCGGACGGTGTCCGCCCTGGCGTTTCCACGCGGGTGGTGTCCGAAAAGAGCGCCAGCACACCCTCGTCGCCAAGTTGACGCAGCCGTGCCACGTCGGTTGGCTCCCCCATGACCGGGGTCGGGTCGAGCTTGAAATCGCCCGTGTCGATGATCGTGCCCGCGGGGGTATGTACCGCGATGGCATTCGACGCCGGGATGGTGTGCGTCACATTGATGAACTCGAGCTCCAGTTCGCCCAGCCGGATGCGGTCTCCCGACTCGACGGGATGCAGCTCGACCTTGTCATCCAGCCGAGCCTCGCGCAGCTTGTTCTCGGCAAATCCGAGTGCCAGCGCTGAGCCGTAGACGGGAATCTTGCCCTTGCCTTCCAGCTGCGGGATCAGGTAGGGCAGCGCCCCGATGTGGTCCTCGTGCCCATGGGTAACGGCAATGCCGCGCAGTTTCGACAGCCGATTCGTGACATAGCGGATATCCGGGATGATCAGGTCGATCCCGCGCTCCCACTCCTCGGGGAACTTTCCGCCAGCGTCGAGGATGACCAGATCGTTGCCGTACTCGACCACCATCAAGCTCTTGCCGATTTCGCCGGTGCCACCCAGGGGAATGACCCGCAGCCGCCCCTCCCCGATATCGCTTCCCGGAGGAGCGGATCCTCGGGCCCCTCGTGGCTGCTGCGGTGCTGAAGGCGTGTGACCGGTTCGACTGGGGCGCGACCGCGATTGCCCCTGCCCATCCCGTTGCGGGCGCCGTCCGGGGCGCGGGCGCGGCGGGCGTTGGCCCGGCGGTCGATCGGAACTCGACACTTCTTCTTTAGACCGGTTCTGACGCCGATCGCGACCCTGCGTGTCGCGACCCTGCCACGGTTGGGCATCGCGCGATTCCGACGGCTGTTTTCGGTGTGTCACGTACGTCCTCTCCACTGACTCTGCTTGGCGCCTCAGGCTCGGTGCCTAACCAATCGCGGTCTCGTGTCCAAATATGGGGTCTGGGCGAGTGTGCGGCGGCTCGGCTGGCTCGATGTGAACGATGACCTGCGTCTCCGGACCGAGCTCGTCCCTGATCGCATCTTCGACTCCTGTCGCGACCTCATGCGCCTGCTTGACTGTCAGCTCGGGTTTAACGGTGACGTGGACCTCCACCCAGTTGCGCCCGCCGGACGAGCGAATGCGCAGATTGTGCGCCGTAATCGCGCCCGGAGCCGCCAAAATCGCTCCGAGCAGCGCCGCCGGCTCGACGTCGGTCACCGCATCGGTTAGCACGAGCGATGCCTCACGCAAAATGCCCCAAGCCGCCCAGGCGATTGTTGCCGCGATCACCAGCGAGATCGCGGCATCGGCGCCGCGCAAACCCATCCGCTCGCCGACTAGACCGAGAATGACCGCGGCAGACACCAGCACATCCGATCCGGTGTGGCGTGCGTCCGCTTCCAGCAGGTCGCTGCCCAACCGCCGGGCGTTGCGGCGTTCCCAGATCGTCACCCCGGTATTGATCGCCATCGTACCCAGCATGATCCCGAACGACAGCCGCGTTACCTCCGGTGTGACGCCGTCCTGCCACCGCGAGACGGCCGACTGCACGATCTCGATCACGGCGACGGCCATGAGCCCCCCAATGGCCATCGAAGCAAGCGTCTCGTAACGACCGTGCCCGAAAAGATGCTCGCGATCCGGTGGCCGCGATGCCACCGCGATACCAACGATCCCGATCACGTTGGCGAACCCATCCAGCAGCGAGTGAAACCCGTCCGCCGTCATCGCCACCGAGCCGCTGACGAACCCATACCCCAGCTTCGCCCCGGCCACGAGCAGATTCAGCAGCAGCACCACCGCCAGAATGCGGCGAATCTGCTCGTTCCGTTCCTCCGCTCTTCGACCCCGATCCCCTCGGCCATGCCACTGTGATTCGTTGTGGTTCGAGGCGGACGCCATTGGTGCCCGCGGAATCGTCGGCATCACCCCATAAGTGTAGCCACGCACGAGACCGCAACCTGGCCCTCCCGGGTCCGCGCGGTGTCGGACGATTCCCAGCGCTTTCCCGCATTACTTCGGAGACGCAGTTTGAGACCTCCGAAATCTCCGGCGGCGTGTCGACCCCTACCAGACTCCCGTCAGCCAACGCAGCGCAATTGCGAGCAGCACCAGAACGACGACGGCGATGACGCATCCGATCCCCAGGGCACTGCCCGTGCCGACCGTCGAGTCGGTCGCGCTTATCGGACTGTTGTCCGGCTCCGAGGGTCGCGCCTCCTCGCCTTTGACGTCCAGGCTCGAATCGTCCGGCTTCATCGAATATTCGTCGCCACGCTGCTCCTACGGCTCGTCATGGGGTTTTGCGGTCGGTTCTGCTTCCGCGGGTGCCACCGGTTCGACCTCGACAGGCCCGGTGGGGGTCGGCGGCCCGAACAGGAAAAACGTATCGAACAGCCAAGCGCCGTTCTCGAAGACGAAATCGACGCGCTGCGGCAAGGGTTCGCCATCGAGAGTCACTTCGATATAGGCCCAGGCGTGGTCCTCATCGATCAGATTGACCGGTCCGATGCGTTCGAATGCCACTGGGGTCGACATCAGGAGCCGGAGTTGGCGCGCGAATTCGTCGAACGGACCGATAAAACTGATCTCGTCGATGACGCCAAGGCTGTGCAGAGCCATGAACCGCGTCGGATCGCCAGTCGCCCAGCAGCCGTTGGCCTGTCGTAACAGACTGTCGATGGCCTCTTCCGCGTCCGCCCCTTCGCTGAGTCCTTCCTGGGCGGCCACCCCGGATGCGGGCGCAGTTGGCGCGGCCACTGGAGTCGCCAGAGGAACGTCCGTGGCGAATGGATCAGTCACCGACCGTGCGCTGACGACACACGCCTCGAATCCGCCAAGCGACCGCGTCGTCAACAGGGTGAGCCGCTCGGTGCAGGAATCCGAGATCGGGGTAAGCGTCAACGTGTCGTCGCTCTGTTGCCAGGCGTACGTCGCGGGCTCCCCGTCGGCCGAGATGTCACATCCAACGATGCCACTCCACTCGTTGAAACTCAGCGTGGCGTCCCCGGCCTCGAACGTGCCTCTGACGATCGCGCCCACATCTTGCCGGGCCAGACTGAACGTCCCGTCCGCATCGAACGTGATATTCCACAGACCAGTCAACGACGGCCCCCCCGCGAGGCCGGACGGGATGTCTGCCCTTGTGATGGTGACAGTGAAGACGCCTCGCAACGGCTGAGCCTCAGCGTCGTCCTGCAACAGTGCCAGCGCCGGAAAGGTCGGCACCACGGCGATCAGAAGAGCCATCGTGGCCACCACCGCCGCCAGGCGGAGCCACACAGGCCGGAAGGCGATTCCAGTTCTCATGTAAGGCAGCTCCTGACCGAGTCGCGGGCCCTTCGCCGCCGAGCACACGACGTGGGCAAACGATGCGAACTCCCTGATTACACGGCAGAGCCTCTCCATTCGGCAAGCCGAAAGGCGGCAAATCGATCCGCCGCGGCGATTCGGTCCTGAAGTATCCGACCGTGGTACGCTCAATCAACGTCATACGATCACTTCGATGCGACGAACCGCGCTGCCCATCAGTGTGGCGCATGAGGCCAGAATCGCGTCGATGCCGGTGGCCAGCGTCTTGGCATTTACGGAGGCGACACGTTGGGCACTCGGGCGCGGCAAACCAGTCGTCGCCATGCAAACCGGGGGTACTGATGACCGTTGCCCGACCTCGCCCAGCGCCCGTGCCGCGTCGCCGGGCATCGTGCGCGCAATTGCCAGCGCGTCTCTTCGCCTTCCTCGTCGTCATCGCGCTCGTTTCCGGCATGGCGCCCCCCCTCGCGATTCAGGCGGAAGAAGGCGGCGAAGCGATTCCAGTTGGGGACTTCCGGCTCCTGGACCCCGTCGAGGACATGCTTAGCGCCTCGTCATGGGTGATGGCCACCGGCCAGGATCCGCGGATGATGAACATTCCCACTGGCGGCCGTGCCCGCGGCGTCGACTGGACCGGCTATGGCGTCGTTCCAGGCGGAACGGGGAATCACCCCGCCTCCTACCAGCCGCAGGTTCCATTCCGATCCGCGGCCCCCGCGTTCAGCCGCAACCAGATCGTTTCACGCCAGATCGGCCTCTTTCCCCTCAACACGGAGCCACACCTCGCCGTCAATCCGCTCGACCCCGAGCACATCGTCCTCGGCGTCATCGACTACAACTTCCCGGCCATGTCGACCTACGTCAGCTTCGACGGCGGCGAAACCTGGGAGGGGCCTAACCAGCTTCGCTACTTCCAGGAAGACTTCGGCGCCGCTGGCGACCCCGTCCTGGCCTTTGACCGTGACGGCAACGTCTACATGGTCTCCATTTCCCTCGGTTTCGAGGAGTTCCGCCTCGGAACCTTGGTCTCCTCAACCGAGATTTCCAGCATCGTCTTGTCCAAGTCGGAAGACGACGGCCTGACCTGGGGTGATGCGGTCTCCACCGCGCGCTCGACGGTCGAGACCACCTCGTCGATCGACGAAACTGGCCGCGAACGGGGCGAGGTTGCCTCCGATTTTCTGGACAAGCCGTGGATCGCCATCGGACCTGACCCGGCGGATCCAGAGCGCGACATCATCTACGTCGTCTACACCGAGTTCAAGACTCGCTACACTACCCTCTACGCCGACGAACTGCCCTTCCTGACCTCTCCCATCACCGAAACGACCATCCGCCTCGTCCGCTCCACGGATGGCGGCGAAACGTGGAGCGAGCCCATTGGGGTCAGCCCCACCGTATTCCAGGCGGAAGGCGCCAGCGCGGCTGAAGGGGCCGGGGCGAGTGCCGCCGGCACCGCAAACGACGACGGAGCAATCAACCAGCAAGCGCAGCAGGAAGGTCCAGTCGCGGGCGCCGAGTCCGACCAGACCGTGCAAGGCCCCCAGCCCGCCGTTATGCCGGACGGCACCGTGGTGGTCGCCTACCTCGACACCACCCTTGACGGCGTGCAGGAGGGGCTGGCCACGATCATGGTCACCCTCTCCGAGGACGGCGGCCGCACCTTCTCCGAACCGGTCCAGGCTGGAGTGTTCCGCGAGATACATTTCCGCCCGCGCAACTCGTTCTTCCGTTGGTGGGGATCGGCCTTCCCCCAACTCACGGTCGGCGCCAACGACGACATTTACGTGGCCATCACCGCCAAACCGGGAGACAATCCAACCGACGACGGCGACATCTACCTGCTCCGCTCCCTCGACAAGGGCCAGTCCTGGGAAACCCCGGTCCGCGTCAATACCGACGACACCGACCGCATCCAGTTCTTCCCCGCCATCGATGTCGGCCCGGACGGCACGCTGCACGCCATGTGGGGCGACATGCGAGACGACCCCCAGGAAGCTCGCTTCCACATCTACTACTCCGAATCGAGCGACCAGGGAGAGACGTGGGGGTTCGTCGACGAGCAGATCGGTCTCAACACCCCCGACACACGGGTCACGGACTTTCCGTCGAACTCACTCCGGGGATTTCCCGGCGGTCGTTTCCTCGGCGACTACTTCGCCATCTCGGCGGCCGAAGAGGATGTCTACCTCGTCTGGGCAGACACCCGCTTGGGCGAGTATGCCGGACCAAACCAGCAGGTCGGTTTCGCCCGCAAGCGAGCCATTGCGCCCCCGTCGCTCTTTCTCAACCCACCCAGCGGTGATGCCGGCCGCGATGTGGCCATCCAGGGATTCGGGTTCCAGCCTGACTCCGATATCACCATCGACGTCGGCGGCATCACCATCACCAATCTGTTGTCCAACGAGCGCGGCGAGTTCCAGACCAACGTCTACATGCCGGTTACCGGCGAAGGCGCTCGCAACGTGACGGCCTACGACGAAACGGGGAATGTCGCCACCGCGTCGTTCTTCACGGAGTTCGGGTTCGATTCCATCGCGCGAGAGCTGGAGAACATTCGCGAAGATCTCGGCCCGGCCGCGGCAACACCAGTGGCGGACCCGACCGAGCTTCCCTGAGCACGCCCCATGACGAATGTGTCATGCTGCAAATGAACGCGGTGAAGCATCTCGGCACCAAAACGCGATCATTCGCTAAGCCGGGATTCTTCGCTGGCGCTCAGAATGACACCGCTTCCGAGTCATCGCCCTGAGCAAGCGGCAATGCGGCCGCGCCGTCGGAGGACGATCACCATGACCAGGACGAGTGCTCAACCCCATATCACGTCCAGCGGGATCTCCGCGCCGCCACTTGGTTCAGGGCGCCGCCGGCCTCGGCATGGCCGCGGCCGTGGGCAGCACCGGTGCCCGCACGGCCGTGGCCCGCGCCGCGGCTCAGGAAGTATCCGGTCCTGGTCCCGCCACCGACCGGCTGATCTTTTCGGCGTTCAACGTCGACCAGGCGCCGATCGAGATCACCCAGGATGCGATGGACCTCTACCTCTACGGCCTCCGCGCCGCGGGCGCCGAGGAACTCACGGACACCGAAGGGGTGCGCCTCATCCAGGCGCCCGCCTCCACCCTCTCCATGATCCTCAACCCCGCCCCGGCCCGCGAGGGCGAGCTCAACCCCTTCGCCATCCGCGAAGTCCGCCAGGCGGCGCAGTATCTGGTCGACCGCGAGTTCATCGCCGGCGACATCTACGCCGGCCGCGCCGTACCGATGATCAGTCACGTCAGCCCGCTCGATTATGACGAGCTGACCGTCTTCGAAACTGTCCGCCGCTCCGGTATCCGCTTCGACCCCGAGTTCGCCAACGCCCTCATCGCCGAGCAGATGCAGGCCGCCGGCGCTACCCTCGACGGCGGGTTCTGGACGTTCGAAGGCCAGCCGGTGCAGCTCAAAATCGTCATCCGCGTCGAGGATGAGCGGCGCGAAATCGGCGACCTCTTCCGCGCCGCCCTGGAAGGCGCGGGGTTCCAGGTCCAGCCTGTTTATCAGCCATTCGGCCCGGCCACCCTCGCGGTGTACGCCAGCGACCCGATCACCTTCCAATGGCATGCCTACACCGAGGGCTGGAGCCGCTCTGCCCCCGACCGCTACGACTTCGGCACCATCAACCAGATGACCGCCCCTTGGCTCGGCAACATGCCGGGCTGGCTGGAGACCGGCTTCTGGCAGTACGAAAATGAAGCCATCGACCGCATCGGCCAGCAGCTCTACCGCGGCGAGTTCGGCAGCCGGGAGGAACGAGACGACCTCTACCGCGAGATGACCGCCATGGGACTCGACGAGAGCGTGCGCCTCTGGCTGGCCACGGCGCTGCAAACCTTTCCCGCCCGCGAAGAGCTCGAAAACCTCAACATCGACATCGTCGGCGGCCCGAAATCGGCGCTCACCCTGCGCGAAGCCAGAATGCCCGGTTCGGAAGAGATCCGGGTTGGCAATTTGTGGGTCTGGACCGACCGCACCGTCTGGAACCCGGTCGGCGGCTTCGGCGACGCCTACTCCAGCGATATCTACAAGAACCTGGTCGACGCCGCCATCATCAACCATCCCTTCAGCGGACTGCCCATCCCCTTCCGCGCCACCTTCGAAACCGAAACGGCGGGTCCCGACGGCACCCTCGATGTCCCCGAGGACGCCGTGCTCTGGGACGCGGCCGCGGACGCCTGGACCCCGGTTGGCGCGGGCATCACCGCCGTCAGCAAGGTCACGTACGACTACAGCCAGTTTTTCCAGGCGCCGTTCCACCACGGCGCGCAGATCACCCCGGCCGATCTCATCTACTCGATCGCCCAGGCCTGGGAACTTGCCTACGACGAAAACCGCATCCAGATCGAAACCGCGCTGGGCATCACCGCTCGCCCCTTCCTCGAGACCTTCAAGGGGTTCCGCCTGCTGGAAGACGACCGCCTCGAAACCTACGTGGACTTCTGGCATTTCGAGCCGGCCTACATCGCGTCGTACGCAACGGCGGGCGGGGTGAGCACCCCATGGGAGCTGCTCTACGCCATGGACGATGTCGTCTTCCAGGAACGGCGGGGGGCGTACTCCGACACCGCGGCAGCGAGATTCAGCGTGCCCTGGCTGAGCCTGGTCACGGAGACGGACGCCCGGCTCGTCATCCGCACCATGCAACGCCTGCAGGGAGACAGCGCGTTTCCGGAGGCCATCTTCAACGTTAACGGCCGCAATCTGGTAACCGCCGAGGAGGCGAGCGCGCGCTACCAGGCCTGCCTCGACTGGTTCGACCAGACGAACCTCCTCGTCATCTCCAACGGCCCGTTCTTTCTCACCCGCTACGATCCACCCGCCCAGTTTGCCCAGGCGGACGCGTTCCGCGCCGAAGGCTACCCCTTCCAACCCGGCGACTGGGCGTTCGGCGAGCCGCCGACACTTGACCTCAGCGTGGAACCACCCCCGCCCGCGCTCCTGGGCGATGCCGTCAACGTGCCGGTGACGGTCGAGGGACCAGGCGCCTTGTCCCTCCGCTACACGCTGATCGACCCCAGCGCCGCGGACGCGGCGAGCAGCGTGGTGGCAAGCGGCGAAGCCACCGGCGCGGACGGTTCGTTCACCGTCGAGATTGGCCCTGAGGTGACCGGCGCGCTCTTCCCGAGCGTCTACCAGCTCTTCCTGTTGGCCTCCAGCGACGAACTGGCCCGAGTCACCGAACGGGTCGTGGACTTGCCGATCGGGGTTTAGGGAATGACGAGACGGCACGGAGGTGCGAGGGACCGTGGTCGTCCCAGGTAGGGGCACGGCATGCCGTGCCCTCCGCATTCCAGCTCGCAGTCCGAGCCTGAGTCCATGGCGAAACGCCAGTCGAGCGCACGGCATGCCGTGCCCCTACGCGACTAGCGCGTCTCAACTCGCTCGTTTGAAGCCGCGGTAGCGGAAGCAGAGCAGGTTCGTGGCAAGCACCGTTCGCCAACTGGCCGTCCGCGCCGCGTCGTTGTTTGCGGTGCTTATCGCCGTGCTCACGCTGCTGGTTGTCCTGCTCGGCGCCACCGGATTCTCCGACAACCTGCTGCGCGCCCAAGTCAGCGAGGACGTGCGAGCACTCCGGCAATCCCTCTCGCAAACGATCCGCGACCCGGCGGAGCTGGAGCGCACGGTGACGGCGCGGCAGCAAGAGCTCGAAGCGTTCTATGGCCTTGACGAGCCGTGGTACACCCGACTCCCGGCGACGGTTGGTCGCGTGTTGCGCCTCGATCTCGGCGAGTCCCGATCGCTGCGGACGGCCAGCGGCTCGCGCGAGGTCGGGGCCATCGTGCTGGAGCGGCTTCCGTACACGGTGTTGTTGTTGACGACGGCGTTTGTCATCAATGCCGCCGTGGGGTTGCTCATCGGAGTGCGCATGGCGACTCGGGTCGGTTCCCGGCTCGACAGATTCGTCGCCTACTTCGCCGCGATTTCATTTGCCGTTCCGGCGTGGTGGCTTGGCATCCTCTTCATCGTGTTGTTTGCGTTCCAGCTCGGCTGGCTCCCTTCGGGCGGGATGTTCTCCACCCCGCCTCCGCAAGGAACCTGGCCGCGACTCCTCGACCTCGGCAAGCATGCGCTGCTGCCGATCATCACCCTGGTCACGGTCAGCGTGGGGCCGTCAATTTACGTGGTGCGCACCATGACAGTCACCGTCGCCCAGGAGGACCACGTCGCCCTTGCGCGGGCAAAGGGATTGCCAGAAGGCCATGTGACGCGCCGCCACATCCTGCGCGTGGCCGCGCCGCCCATCGTCACCGGACTGGTGCTTGGCCTGGCTGGGTCGCTCTCCGGGTCGATCCTGGTGGAAACCATCTTCAACTGGCAGGGCATGGGCCAGCTCTACTTTCAGGCAATCGGGGCCGTGGACGAAGCGGTCATCGTCGCCCTCACCTTTGTCTTTACCCTCCTCTACGTCGTCCTCCGCTTCCTCCTCGACATTCTTTACACCCTGCTCGATCCGCGCGTGCGCTATGGCTGATGCGGAATGAGCGACGAAACCTACTCCGACCCGCCCCATATCGCATCAGCCGTCCCGATGCAGCCGCCACCGGCGATCGTCGTCGACCACCCGTCCGCGGACGTTGAGGATGCCGCCGCCGAGCTGGAAACTCGATCGGAACCGGAGCGACCGAGCGCGTGGCGTCTGCTGATCACCAGTGGCAGCGGCCGTACGGGCTTGGCGCTGTTCGCCGTCATGGTGCTTATCTCAGCCTGGGTGCTTCTCACCTACCCGGTCGATTTTGGATCGTCACGCTGGGCCAGCCCGGCGTTCTGGGCAAACAATCCCCGCAACGCCCCGCCGGTCTGGGCGGCGCGCCTCACCGGCCAACCCGCCTTCCCACAGACGTCAATTACGATCGAACAACCGACCGAGATCTCCACGATTCCGGCGGGAGAGATCCGCCTCTTCCAGGCGCCGGTCCGTGTCGCCGGAGACGCGGCGCCGGCATCCTTGAACCTCACCCTCAACGGCGTGACCTTCAATGGCCGCGCACCCGCCATCCTGACCGCGCTTCAGCGCCCAGATGGCGGTCAGATTCGGCTCGCCAGCGTTCCCATTCGCGGTCCTCGGCCAGGGGAAACGGCTCCGTATCGCCGTTTCTACGATGTCCCGGTACAGCTTTCGCTCGCCGACGACCCCGCGGCAATCGACGCCATCCGCCGCTTCTATGCCGAGCAGTATCCCGGTGTGCCGGTGCCAACAATTTCGCAAGCGAACCTTCCGGCCGCGCTCTTTGGCGTTCCGGTTGCGAACGGCTCAGTAGGGATAGAGCCGCTCGAGGGCGACTACTCCATAGACGTGCAAGCCGTCGTCGCCGATCCGGCCGACGAGATCGCCCCGATGGTCGTCACCCTGGGAGGAACAGTCTTCGGCATAATGGGCACCGACGGGCTGGGGCGCGACCTCTGGCAAGGTCTCCTCTATGGATTCCCGGTTGCCCTCCTCATCGCCGCGCTGACCTCGCTCTTATCGACCCTGATCGGCGCATCGCTGGGCATCCTCAGCGGTTTCGCCGGCGGTGTCACCGATACGTTGGTGCAGCGGGCATCCGACATCGTCTCAAACGTCCCCACCCTGCCCCTGCTAATCTTCATCGTCTCGATTCTGGGCCGCCACCTCTGGCTGATCATGCTCATTTTGGTCGCCTTCTCCTGGCCAGGGCTGACGATCCTCGTCCGCTCCATGGTCTTGCAGATTCGCGAAGGGCAGCTCGTGGAGGCGGCGAGGGCCATGGGCGCTTCGCGCTCGCGCATCATGTGGAGGCACGTCTTTCCGCAGGTGGCGCCGTTCATCGTCGCCCAGATGATCTTCTTCGCGCCGGGCGCGATCCTGGCCGAGGCATCGCTCTCGTTCCTTGGCCTGGGCGATCCCTCCATCCCGACCTGGGGCCAGATGCTCGAAGCAGGGTTTCGCACCGGCGCCCTCTACGTTGGCTACTGGTGGTGGGTACTACCGCCGGGCATCCTGATCGTCTTCACCGCCCTTGCCTTCATGCTGCTGGCCCTGGCGCTGGAGCCAATCGTCGATCCCAGGTTGAGACGGAGTTGACCGGGCAATGACCTCGTTCTTGCGAAAGCGCTGACCGCACGTGTGGCTCGTCGGGACACTGATCGCAATTGCCCTTGGCATCGGGGCGGTGGTCGTCATCGGTCTGAAGCCGCGACTCACCCCAAGCCAGCCGGTATGGGATATCTCCAGCCTGGGCGGCACCTACACCGGCATCGTCGGCACCCTGGGCGGCTTCAGCGTGACGTCCGCGATCTTTGTCGCCGGACTCGAAGGCGTCGCAAGCATCCCCCGCGTTCGCGGAAGTGATCGGCATGCTGCTGATTGCCTTCTTGATCCTGATCTTCTCGGCGCTCCTGTATGCCTCGGCCCCCAATGCGCCCGGGGACACCACGAACCCGGTCATCCCGTCGCTGTCGCATCTACTGGCAAACATGTGCGGCTGCCTGGGATTGGCCATGAGCTGGCTAGCCCTGGTGCCTCTTCTCCGCCTGCTCTCGCTCCCTGAACTCGCCGCGGCGTTCACCTGGTTGCTCTTCAGCGTGAACATTACCGGAGCGAGCTGGGTTGCCTTGTTCGCGTACCACCTGACCCTGGCCAACATCCGCGCCTGCCTTGCGCTACCAGTCCTGGGGTTCGCCCTCCCCGCGCTTTATCGCCTTGTTGCCGCCCGCGTGTGGCCAGCGCTCTGGCCCGCGGGCGATGCCGTCTTGTACTACGCGTTCGTAGCCCTGGGCGTATCGGGGATCATCTTCGCCGTCCACTTGAGCTTGCTGGCGATCTACGGCAGCACCAGCACAGTCCGATTCCTGCGCCGAAACGGACATCTGCATCATCTTGGCGCTGAGCGCCGCGTACGCGGTCTCGGTCGGGTTCGCCTGGTTCGCCGTGGCAGTGCCATGACCGATCAGGCGTAGCCGATCACTCGTCACCCTCGTTTGGCACCGCCGTCGCTGCCTCGCTGGTCGGCGCGGGCGCTGGCGGCGTGAACTCGGCGTCGCGTCCGGCGCTCGGCGCCCCGCGGCCGATGACCCACGCCAGCCCGACCGCGGCCATTGCGCCAATCGCCACGAGCACTGCCTGCAGGAACCCTCGGCGCATGAGCGTCTGGGGCGTGGCATCCTCATCACTGTCGGACCGCACGGATCGGGTCACCGGGTCGCTTGGGTCTCGGGCGCGATGCGTTCACACGCCGAAAGCGGCCATCATCAGAAACGGCTTCGCCGTCGACGTGAACCGATCCGCCCTGGCGCAGATCGCAAATCAGATCCCAGTGGATGGCGGACTCGTTCGGACTCCCCGTCTCCGGGTAGCCCGCGCCGAGCGCCATATGCACCGTCCCCCGATCTTCTCATCGAACAGGATGTTCCGGGTGAAAGCGGGTGATGTCAAAATTGGTCCCGAACGCCAGCTCACCGAGCCTGCGCGCCCCGGGGTCGGCGTCGAGCGTCTCGATCAAATACTCCTCGCCCCGGCTCGCCGTCGCCTGCACGACCTGCCCCGCCTCGAACCGCAGCCGAACGTCGTGTATCTCCCGACCGTCCACGACCACGGGGTAGGAAAACCGGATGAAGCCCTCGGTCGCGTCCTCAACCGGGCCAGTGAAGATCTCACCGTCCGGAAAATTGTTGCTCCCGTCGCAGTTGATCCACGTCCGCCCTTCGACGGAGAGCCGCACGTCGGTATCCGGACCCTGGATATGCACCTCGCGCCTGCCGCTGATCCAGTCGACCAGCCGCTGCTGCATGGCACCCTGCTCCTGCCAGGCCGCGGCGGGATCCTCCGCTCCGAGCTTACACGCGTCGAAGACGAACTCCGCGAATTCGGGCGTCGAGAGTTCGGCATCCTGGGCGTAGGCGTTTGTCGGGTAGAGGGTCAACGTCCAGCGGCACTCGCCCGCGGCCGCGCGCTCCATCATCGTCTGCAGCAGCACTCCTTGACTCCGCTTGCGCACGATCTGGCGGTCGGGGTCGACCCCGGAGAGTGATTTGGTGTTCTCCTCGCCCAGCACCCGGATGAAGACGTCGGCCTCGCCGCGCGACCAGCGATCGACCGGAGAGAGCCAGGCGAGTTGCTCATCCGACGCCGTGATTGAGCAGTTCCACGTTCAATTCGCCCAGGCGAGGGATCACCGTCGGCAAACCGCCTGCGCGCAGTGTCTCGCGATAGAGCGCCGCCAGAAGCGGCCGCGCCGAGACGTCCCCTTCGATGGAGACCACGTCGCCGGGCTGGACTCGCGTCGAGTAGGTCACGAGGGTGCGCGCCCACGCCTCGATGCGGGGATCGGTCACTGGGCGAAGACTCCTGAGAAACCGTCTGCGTCGCATCCGGCCATCATGCCGGAGGCCGGTTCGGGTTATACCACCGCCGCACCGGACCCTACTGTGACGGCTGCAGCACCTCGATGGCCGCAACGATCGGCTCGCCCTCGCTGGCGGTGAACCGCAGATTCAGCTCGCCGTCCGTGACTTCGACCTCGACCTGCTTGACCAATGCCGTCACCGCGCCGACTTCGGCATAGACATCGAAATCTTCGAGGAGCGCCTCCCCTTCCCCGGTAACGGAGAAGACGCGGCGTCCTTCCTCGCCCTCTGGCCCACCCGGCGCTCCCCAGTACGGCTCGGCGAAAGTAGAGCCGCACCAGGTAGATGCCTTCACCTTCAACCGGAATGGCGTAGTCGAAGCCGCGCCGCTTCCCAGGACCAGAACCAGATCGCTGGGTAAGATAGAGCCCATCGTCGTCGGTGCCCGCCACGCCGATATCGCCGCTCCAGTTCAGCGCCGATCCACCCGCGTAGTACCGGTCGTCGCTCCACCCCGCGGGGACGCCGCCATTGGCGCGTTCGCGTCGATCGCGTCCCTTGCGTTCGCGGTCGTCCTTGCCCTGTCCGTCATTCTCTGCCGACGTTGCCGCCGGGCGCTGGCGCTCCGCTGGGCGCCGCGGCGCTTCGGGACGACCCATTGCGCCGGCTACCGTCCCTGCGCTCGCCCGCGGTCTGTCTTCCCGCTGCCGGCCGTTGCAGATCTCGTGTCTCTTCGGGGCTCGCTCATGAGGATCTCCGGTTCATCCAGCGGTTCTGGTTCATCCAGCGGCTCGTCATCCGGCTCAGACTCAGTGCCGGCGGCTTGACCGCGCCCGGCATCTCGTCGTCTCCGCGATCCGTCGATCACGAGCCCGTTCTCGACCGGAACCGGGGCTACGCCCGCGTCTCCACCACTGGTCTCCGCTCCTCCGTCTCCGGCGTCATCCTTCGATCTCGTCCTGAAGCAGGAGCTTGGCCCGCACCCAGCCGCGCGCAAACTCGCTGTCACCGACTTCCTCTTCGCCGGCATCCCGCGGCTCGCGCCCGTCGCCACCTCTGCGCGCGGCCCGCATCATTTGGCTCCTCGTCGTCCTCGTCTTGGCCGCCTTGCGCCTCGTCGCCGGTCGCACCCGCGTCTATGCGCACGATCGACTCCCACTCAGTGGTTCCGGCCGCTTCCTCGTCCCAGGCACGCTGCGGCACCGGCGGCGGCTCCGGCGGAGCATAGAGCTCGCCAGACGCGGCCGCTTCCGCGATCAGCTCCTCGTTCCGCCGCGGGTTGTCGCGGCCCGCCTCCTTCAGCCGACGGCCCTTCCTGCGCGGGCGGGCCACCCACCCCCTCTTCCGCCCCATCCACACCGGTGGTGATCTCGCGGCTGCGAGGTGTCGGTGCGGCTGCGTTCCCTCGAACGCGATCGCCCAGATCGTTCGACCTCTTCCCCGGCCAACCCTTCGCCATTCTCGGGAGCCGGCGCCCAGTTCCACCTTCGCCGCCTTGCCCATCCAGATCGGGCAGAGGCTCCGGTTCCGGTTCGATGCCGTCCGGGGACTTGTCGCACGGATTCCCAACCCCGTCGCCGTCATTGTCGGAGAAGTCCGATGTGGCGACTGTGGGGCAGTTATCCTGCTGGTCCGGCACCGTGTCGCCGTCGGTATCCAGCAAGACAGGGCAAGCGTCACCATGCCCGTCACCGTCGCCGTCGGCTTGATCGGGATTCTGAACGTTGGGACAGTTGTCGAGGGCATCAGGAATGTAATCCCCGTCGGCGTCGAGCTGGATCAGGGAGCGATCATTCGACGCATTGCCTTCGCTTGCGGTCAGCGGCTGCTCGACGACCGGCATTGGCTCCGCTACCGGGCGCAGGTTCGGCCACGACCGCATCGGCTGGCGCGGGTTCTTCCGCCGGCACCGTCTCCGCGGCGACCTCGTCCTGCTTGCCACCATCTTGTCCTTCGGCCGTGCATCGACGACCGGGACCACGGCAAGCGCCAGGCGACGAACAGGGCGAGCACGCCCAGCAGCGCTTGCGGCGCGGCTCCTCGCGGCACTGGCATCTCCCTCCCAGCAATCGCGGCGGCGCGGCCCTGTTCGGCTCGCGTCGTGCCCGGTACGCCAACCAGGCACTCCGCCACGACGCTCGGTCCCTCCGGGCGCGGCTTCCGCTAGCATAACGGTGTACGAACATCGCTGTCTATGCCTGACTGGCACAGGTAAGAGTTCAGACTGACCCGAAATTGTGGGAGAATGCCGGTTCTCACGGCAGGGACGGGCAAGGGGCGGGAGATGACCCGCGGCACGGAGCGGCTCAGCTACGACGCACTGGCGGAGCTGGTGGTGCAGTTGCAGGCCCAGGTGCAGGCACTGAGCGCGGAGAACGCCGCGCTGCGGGCCGAGGTGGCCGCGCTGCGCGGTGACGACCACGCGGCGGGGGGCCAGGCGGGCGCGAGGCCGTCGCCGCCCGCAGCTCCCCCGCCCAAACGTCCGCCCGCGTGGGTCAAGGCCAATGTCGTCGTGCGCGAGCAGCGCCGGCCGCGGCGACCGCGCCGTCCCGTGCCGGGGCGCCGCCGTGAGCGTCCGGACCGCATCGTGCTGCACGCGCCGAGGGTCTGTCCGGCCTGTGCCGCCCCGCTGGCACGGGGACGGGTGGTGCGGCGCCGCCAGCTCATCGAGGTGCCGCCGGTGCGGGCTGCGGTCGTCGAGCACCGGGTGCTGGAGCGGACCTGCCGCCGCTGCGGGACGCGCAGCCGGGGGACGATGCCGGATCTGGGGGAGCAGGCCGGCGCCCACCGGCGGGTGGGGTGGTCGGTGGCGGCGTGGGTCGCGACGCTGCGCACCAAACTGCGGCTGCCGCTGGCCCAGGTGCAATGGCTGCTGCAGCGGGTCTGGGGGCTGCGGCTGTCGGTGGGGGAGCTGAGCGCGCTGCTGGCGGAGGCGGCGCGGGCCGGACGCCCGGCCTACGAGGCGCTGCTGGGGGAGGCGCGGGCCAGCCCGGTCGTCCATCTCGATGAGACGAGTTGGCGCGAGAACGGCCGCACCGGCTGGGTGTGGACGCTGACCACGCCCTCGATCCAGGTGTTTCACTTCGCGCGCAGTCGCGCCGGGGCGGTGGCGCAGGACCTCCTGGGCGAGATGGGCACGGGCGTGGTGGTCAGCGACTTTTTCGGGGCCTACGACCGGCTGGAGCGGGTCCAGCAGCGGTGCTGGGCGCACCTGTGGCGCGACATCCATGACCTGGTCCTGGCCCATCCCGACGACCCGGGGGTGGCGGCGTGGGCGGCGGGGGTGCGCGATGTCTACGACCGCGCCGTGGCCTGGGCGGCGGAGGCGACGGCGGCGGGCACGAACGGCATCCTGCGCGAGCGGGCGCGCGACCGCTTCCAGGCCGAGCTCGTCGCCCACTGCCGGGCGCAACCGGCCGATACCCCGCAGGCGGTGCTGTGCGCCCGCGTCGAACGCTATCAGGCCGAGTTGTTCACCTTCGTCGCCGATCCGGCCGTGCCCCCGACCAACAATGCCGCCGAGCGCGCCCTGCGCCCGCTGGTGGTGGCGCGCAAGATTAGCGGCGGCACCCGCTCGGGGCCGGGCAGCACCACCCGCATGCTCTTGCACTCGCTGGTGGCCACCTGGGCCCTGCGCGACCTCGACCCGGTCGAGGAGTTTCTCGCGCTCCTGCGCGCCCCACGACCATCTCCCCAAATTGCCTTGGTCTGAACTCTTACTGGCACAGATCGGCAAGTTGCGAAGGCGCGATATCCATGAGTCGAAACGTCGATCGGCAATCGCGTGGTTTGCTCACGCTGGCTCGCCTCCTGTCCAAGCTGAAAGGCGAGCCGCGCACCGGATGGCTCGACCGGGGCATCCCCCCACCCCAAGTGGAGTCGGTCGCCGACCATTCCCTCGGCGTCGCGCTCCTGGCATGGGCGTGCGCTGTCGAGAGGCAAGCCCAAGGAGCGACGCTCGATCCCGCCCGCGTCGCCCTGCTCGCGCTTCTCCACGACCTTCCGGAAGCCGAAACGGGAGACTTTCCCCCGTACGACCCCACGGATCTTTCAACGCAAACCGGCGCGGAGGAGCGCCGCGCGTTCCTGGATCGCCGCCACATCCGGGACGAGGAAACCGCTTCCCTCAAACGGGCACATGAAGACGCCGCCATGCGCCAGCTCCTGAACGTCCTTCCGCCCACGGTCCAGTCCGCACTGGAATCCCTTTGGGACGAACTCCGGCACGGCACCAGCGCCGAATCGCAGTTCGTTAAGCAGATCGACCGCCTGGAGACCTTCCTCCAGTCCCGCGCCTACCTGGACCAGATGCCGACCGCGCCGATGGATTCGTTCCGCCGCGAAGTTCTGGAAACGATCGACGACCCACTCCTCGCCGCCATCCGCGACGCCGCCCTCAACGACGACTGAAGCAGCAGCGCCCTTGAGGGTGCTTCCCGTTCGGGTCAGCCTTGCCCTCAAGGGCCAGGCGAGGCGACAACGCCGGTCCGAACTGCCATCGACCTCCTATTCGGCCAGCATCCCCTCTTCATCGAACGTGATCGGCCGCAACTCTCCGGTCACCTCGACCCGCCCCGACTCCAGCAGCTCAGGCAGCAAGTGCTCCGATGCCCAGAACGTCTCGACGTTCTTGGTGTCCTGGATCCGGGCGATGTGCGCCGTCTCCAGTTCCGTCTTCACGCAGCAGGCCAGGGCCACGAAGAGCGCCTGGCGATCGGTATCGACCGTCAGCGGGATGCGCGCCCCCTGCGGTGCCTTGGCGGTGATCATGTTCATGTAGGTGGCGACCGGATCCATGCGCTCGACGGCGCGGCGCAAGACGATGTCGGCCATGCCGATCCCGGACGCGTTGCCCTCGGTGTCATCGGTCAGATCGCGGACGATGAGCCGCTGCACGCGTGGAGTGACAGGTTCCTCGGTCGGGGGCAAAGCGCCCGGCCACGTCACGGTTGATGACGTTCGGGTCGGCGCCATCGCCGGAGATGTCCTTGCCAATGCGGTCGACGATGAGGACATCGATTCGCTCGCCCGGCAGACGTCCCATCCGCTCGCGAGCGATCTTGAGCAGCTCCTGCTCGCGCTCCCACATGCGCGCCGCCGGCACCGCCTCGGCCTGGGCCAGCTTGCCGTATCCGTTCTCGATGACTCCCACCCCGAAGGGGATGTTCACTTGCGACAGGGTGAAGCTGGCCACCGCCGGGATCAGGTGGTGAAACTCGTCCATTCCCTGCGAATGGAAAAAGTCCGCCCCCTTCTGCTTGCCGAGCCCGATGGCGATCATCTTCATGAAGCCGGACTCGACCGGTCCCCGAAAATCGGTGTGCGGTTTCACCCGCACCACCGGCACCACCGCGTCGGCGGCGAAGGCGTTGCGGTCGAACCAGACCGGCACGCCATCTTCGACGTCTCCGAGATGGACGGTCTCCATGCTCGACAGGATCGGGCAGCCCATCGTCGCCTCGGTGATTCCGTAGTGGGCGATCAAATCGCGCTGCCCCTCGGCCGTGGCCCCGCCGTGGCTCCCCATGGCCGGGACGACGAACGGCTCCGCCCCGAGCGATCGCACCTCGTCGACCACGGCCCGCACGACCTCGTCGATGCGATCGATGCCGCGGCTACCAGCAGTGATAGCTACGCGCTGACCCGGACGCAGGCGATCGCCGCTACCCGGCCGGCTGAATTGCTCGGCGACCGCGGCACGCACGTCGCCGATATCGGTCGCGTCGAGAAACTGGCGAACGGGCGCCCAGCGCGGCAACTCGCCACGCTCGAAGATTTCGAGTCCCATGTCGGCCTCCGTGACGAGTTCGGGAAGTCAGGTACGTCACAAGTCGCGAGCCCCTATTCGCGGTCGTTCTCCGCGACTACCCTATCACCTTATCACCCCGTATTACCATCCTGCCGCCAGGTCCAGTTTGCACCCGACCAGGCCGCCTGGTGTATCCCAGCATGAAGGCATCGATCCGCTCGGCGCCGGTACCGTGAGCGCGGGGATCGTTCCAGGCGGTACCAGGAGGATCGCCCGAGATCTCGGTCATGTACAGTGCTTCGTCGATATCGCCCTGATCGAGCCATCCGGTGACCTCGGCGTCCAGGGCGTACGCGCCGGCAAGGCAATCCGCTTGCTGCTCCAGCTCGATCGGCGGGATCTCGCCCGCTCGGTCGGGTACGACACCCAGATCAAATCCGAGGTTGGCCTGAATGTGATGCCCCCATTCGTGCGCAACGACGATCACCCACGCGAAGTCGCCGATCTGGCTTTCGATGAGCGCACGAAACTCCGACGAGTAGTAGATCTTCTCGTCGATGACGCAGTAGAACGCCGCCTCCTGCTCCGGTTCGGCCCGGCCGCAGGCGGTGACGATCGGCTCGTCGAAGGCAATCACCCCACCCGGCGAGTCGTATGACAGGCCCGCCTCCAGGAATCGGGCCGCCCAGAACTGGTCGATATGCGCGTGCAGCGGATCGGGGAAGAGGACATCCCGCGGGACCGGAGTTTCGGCCACGCCCTCCTGCGAAAGCGAGAAGAGCGTCGCCGAGCCATCGTCGCCGTAAAGGGCAATCTGCTCGTCTACGAAGGCGCGGGAGGCCCCGAAAAACCAGACCCACTCGCCATCGTACTGAACGAGGTGGACCTCTCCGGTCACCTCTCTCTCCACGCCACCAACCGAATATGGCTGCGATGAAGTTGACGGTAACCGCGTCTTCATACGTCACCCCGGTGACGCCCCAGGTCCATGGTTCGGGTTCGACGCTCGTAACGGTCAGCTCGGCTGTCTCACGGTCGGTGAAAAAACTCTCGTACCAGCCGACGACTGCCGAACGCGGCACGACCTCCAGCGCGTCCGGGTGCATTCGCTCGTAGAGCGCATCGAACGCGCGATCCGCCTCGAGCAACGAGAATTCGCGTGCGGCGTCGGCCGCGGTTGACTCGTCGGTCTGTTCGGACAGGTCTGGCGGATGAGACAGGTGTGCCGGTGGCCGCGGAAATGCCCCCAACTGTGAGGGGAACAGAGATCAGCAGGCACGCCAAAGCAACCAGATCGAAACATCGATGAACGCACTCGGGCCTCCAGCCCAGAACACCTGGGCGTCTCCCCTCGGCCGAATGTACGTCCGACTAGCTCGTCAGGATGCCTTTGGCAATCATTGCGAAAGCGCGTCACCGCCAATCGCCGTCGTTGTGCGGGTGTCATGTGTTGGCGAATTCGCTTACTTGTAGCTAGCGGCTCTCGATCGCCACGAACTTCTTGTCCGTGGGTCCGACGAACTCCGACTGCGGCCGAATGAGACGATTGTTGGCCACCTGCTCGAGTACGTGCGCGGTCCATCCTGTAACACGTGAGACGGCAAACGTCGGCGTAAACATGTCCCCAGGAAGACCCGACTGCCGAGAGCACCGCCGCGGAATAAAACTCGACGTTGGTGTAAAGACGCCGGCCGGGTTTTCGCTCGTGCAGCATCGCCAACGCACGCTCCTCGGTGCGCCGGGAAAGCTCGAAGAACTCTGGCGTGCTCGCCTCCGCCGCCATGCCGCGCAGAATTTCCGCCCGCGGATCCTCCGCCTTGTAAACGCGGTGCCCGAACCCCATCAGCCGATCACCGCGATCGAGAGCGTCAGTCAGCCAGGCATCGACATTCTCGGCGCTGCCGATGGCTTCCAGCATGTCGAGCACCTTCGACGGCGCCCCACCGTGGAGTGGGCCCTTCAGCGCGCCGACGGCCCCGGTAATCGCGGAGCAGAGGTCCGATCCCGTCGAGGCGATGACACGGGCCGTGAACGTCGAAGCGTTCATCCCATGATCGGCAAGGAGCGTCAGATAGACCTCGAGCGGTCGCCAGTGCCGCTCCTCCGGTTCGCGCCCAAAGAGCTGATCGAGATAGCTCTGGGCGGTGTTGTGCTCGGGTTTCGGAGTCACCGGCTCCAGCCCTTGCCGCAGCCGGAAAAACGCCGCCAGGATTCCGGGAAACTTGGCCGTCAGGGCGATGGCCTCGTCCAGGTCCGGCACATCGTCGAACTGATTGCCGCCTCCCGCGCCGAGTGCGGAGACACCGGTGCGCAGCGCGTCCATCGGCTGCGCGTCCACCGGGAGCGCCCGGATAACCTCGATGACATGCGCCGGCACCGGCCGCTGCTCGCCCAGCGCGCGCAACAATGAGGCGAGCTCGTCTCGCGTTGGCAGGTGGCCGTTCCAGAGGAGGTAGGCGACTTCCTCGAACGACGTGTTCCCCGCCAATTCGTGGATGTCGTAGCCACGGTAGACGAGCCGGCCCTCTTCGCCGAAAACATGGCTGAGCGCGGTCGACGCGGCGACCACCCCTTCCAATCCCTCCGGTTTCGGCAGGGCGGGTTGATCGGACACGGCCGTGCTGCCGTTTGACCCCGTCATACTCTTGCTCCCGCTGGTGTCGTTTTCGTCAATCGCTTCTGCGAGCGGTTGCCACCGGCCGCGCCCTGGCGCGCCAACGACGCCGTTGTCTCTTAATCGGCGTACCGCGTGCCGACAGGAACACGCGTGGTTCTCCTGCCCAGAATCGTAGCACGGTCGCCGAAACCGGGGGTTCCTAATGTGGGTTTCAGAGTGCGTCGTGGAGTGGTAATGTATCGGGGCCGGATGACGATAGACGATCGAGTCTCTCCAGCAGCCGGTCGGACGCAGAGCCCCGCGATCGACCGATACGTGACGGGGTGGAGCTGCAGGTGCGGCAACGGGGCGACAAGTCGATGCTCGCAAGCAGCCGGGAGCTGAAACTCAGCCTGAAACAGCTGAGCGGAATCGCCGTGTTGATCGGCGGCCTCGTCCTGTCCCTCACACCGGGGGCTCCCCTCGCGGCGGAACCCCCTCAGGCTGCCCCGGAACCGATCGCGGCTTCGGAAAGCACATCCGGCTCGGACTCCGACGAAGGGCGACGCGACTCCGACTCCCACCAGGCAACAGCCCCTCCCGCGGATTCTCGCACCGGCGCTGACAAAGGCCGGGTTCCAGACGATCGAGAATCACACGACGCCAGCAGCATCCGGCTGCGTGGTCTGGAGGCTCCAGTCGAATTGCAGATGGCCAGAGAACGCGGCGGAGAAGTCAACGCCGAGCGCACGGAGCGAAACCAGAACGAGGAACCCGACCCCGGTGACGGTCCCGTCCCTCGCCGCGACCGGAAACCCCGCGATCGCGTCCAGGATCGCGCCGAATTGCCAAGCCGCGTCTGGCCGATGCCCAAGGAGTCGTACGCTTTTACCCAGCAGTTCGGCTGCACACAGCAACTCGGGCAACCTCTATTTCCCTGGCGATGGGTGCCCGGCCAGCGCCCCGGTAATCCACACCGGTGTCGATCTCGCCGCGCCGGAGGGCACTCCCTTCTTCGCGGCTTCCTCCGGTTGGGTCACGCTAGCGGACTACGACCGCCCGACGGCCGACGCCAACACCCGCATCATTATTCAGCACGACGGCCGCAACGAGGGCTACGCCACCGACTACTTGCACTGGATCGCCAGCTACGTCGAGGAAGGTGACTACGTCCGCGCCGGCGAGCCGATTGGCGAAGTGGGCTCCGTCGGCTACTCGACCGGTCCGCACCTCCATTTCTCGGTGACCGATCTCGACACCGGCGAGCACGTCGATCCCATGCGCTGGCTGCCCGAAGAATCCGCTCCCGATGACTTCCTCAGGCAGCACGCCACCGCGTGCACGACTACGTCTTCCGGCCGGCACCACTCTCGGGACATCCTGAATCCGCCGATCCGTCCCCGCCGCCGCCGCCGGTTCGCCAGGACGTACCAGAATCCCCACCCGACGACGGGCGCGAACGGGACCGTTCCGAACGCCGTTCCAGCGAGGAGCGCGCGGAGCGCCGCGCGGCTCGGGACAACGATGGCTCGTCGCAAAACGATGCCTCGTCCCAATCGGATCAGAATCGAGCAGAAGCGAACCGCCAAAGACGAACCGACCGCGTCATCGACTGGCGACGAGCCAACCGACGAACCCGGAGTCAAGGAGCGCGAGCGGCGCCGAGAACGAAACAAGGACGGAACGGACACAGAAACCACCGACAGCGGCGAAGACGGCACCAAGCGCAGGAACGCGGACGAATCCTCCGCTGATGAGTCGACCGAAGACGGTAAGCGTCGAGACCGCGACGAGCCTGGAGAATCTGGCGGTGAAGACAAGTCCGGCGGGGGCGGCAAGTCCGACCAGGACGACCGCAACAATAACAAAGGCGACGATTCCGGAGGCCGTGGCGGACGCGATGGCAAAGACGGCAAGGATGGCAAGGACGGTCCAAACGGCGGCGCCGGGGAAGATGGCGGCGACGGCGAACCTGGTGAAAACGGCGGGGACGGCGAAGATGGCGGAAACGGTGGAAACGGCGGCAATGGCGGCGATGGGGATAGCGGCGGTAATGGCGGCGATGGAGGCGGAGGCGGTAACGGCGGCGAAGATGGCACTGGTGGAAACGGCGGCGATGGCGGCGACGGTGGCGACGGGGCCGCCGGCGACGGTGGAGATGGTGGCGACGGCGGGAGCGGCGGTAGCGGGAGCAGTGGCAGCGACGGCGGCGACGGTGGGGACGGCGGAGACAGCGCGGGCGACCCGGAAGGGGATGGCACTCGCGGCGGAGACGGCGGAACCGGCGGCGCTGGGGGCGCCGGAACCGGGTAACAGCCGATCACGGCCCCGTGAAGTGCGCCGTCAGGTGCTCCGCCCCTCCAGATACTCCGTCTCCAGCAAATCCCGGATCTTCGGCAACTCAGCGGCGATCTCCGCAAGCGCGCCCCGCAGCGCGGCCTGGTGGGCCGTGTCGGCGTCCCCTTGCACATTGGGATAAACCGACCGCGTCAGCAGCTTCCGCAACGTCGTGACAAAAGCTCCGACGTCGGAGCGGGTCTGGCCGGACAAGTGCAGCCGCTGCGCACTGTAGGTTTCGGCGAAGGCAAACGCGCGCTCGCCGACTTCGTTCCAGTTTTCCCAGATGAGCGTCTCCGGCAGAAGCTCGGCCGGCGGCTCGTACGATTCGCCTGGGAGCAGGATCGGATTCGTCACGGTCGACAGCGCGGATTCCAGGCGGGCCAGTTGGGCATAGAGATCGGCACTGACCTCCAGGCGGCGGGCGTTGACCCCTGGCTGCCGCTCGGGAACGGCGCGGGCCAAACTAGCGAGAACATCGGCTCGCAGCCGCTCCTGGGCCGCCTCCCGCCGCGCCTCCTCGGCTTCTGCCCGCGACATCAGGTCGGACTGGATGCGCCGCGCCTGCTCAGCGACGTACTCGTTCTGTCTCGCCACCGTGCGCTGCAGCTCCTCCAGCCGGGTCTCGATGCGATCGAGCCGCACTGAGGCGAAGTCGTTGGGCGTTTGCACCAGGTCAAGCCGAACCGGCTCTAACGCCCCCGCATTCGCGCCGTGCCCAGTGACCGGCACCGGTTTCACAGGCGGCGGCCGGGTTGAGTGGCGTTGGTTCCGGCACCGGACCAATAATCACGTCGGAGCCATCCTCGGCAATCGGCACGGGCTGAGCTGCACCTCCCAACGCCCGAGGCACAGGGAGCGTCCACTGCGGCAATCTCTGCCTCATGAGCAGCATCGCCGAACCGCCGACGAGTGCCAGATATCGCGATGATGACCAGGACAGCTTCCACGACGTTCCCCTGCCAGCTACTTGCAGGCGATCACGACGCACTCGCGACGCGATTGCAAATCGAGCGTACTGCAATGACAGCACGTTCGGGACCAACAATTCCACCCGGGGTCACCGCGCGACGCGTGTCATTCCAAGTAGTCATGCCCCGGTGGGGCGCCACCACGGCATGAAAAACGTCTCTGGGTACGTACGCGGTCTGCTGCGAGTCATTCACAGCAGGAACGAGGAATCTCGTCCCCGGGAACCACAGACTACCGAAACCACGAAACTCCACTTGGTCGCTCGAACGGCCCTCAACCGCGGCCGACGCTACTCCGCCATGCTCGGCAACCCCGCCAGCGCCGCCTCGATCTCCGACTGCGGATGCTCGTAGTCCTGCAGCGACCCGGAGAGGTAGCTGTCGTAGGCCGACAGATCGAAAAAGCCGTGTCCGCAGAGATTGAAGAGGATCGTCTTCGCCTCGCCAGCCTCCTTCGCCCGATTCGCCTCGTCGATCGCCACCCGGATGGCGTGTGAAGGTTCCGGCGCCGGCACGATCCCCTCGGTTCGCGCGAACAGCGTGGCCGCCTCGAACGCCGCGCGCTGCTTGATCGCCGTTGCCTCGATCAGCCCCTCATCCAGGAGGAGACTGACCAGCGGCGCCGCTCCGTGATAACGCAGTCCTCCCGCATGGATACCGGCCGGCACGAACGTGTGCCCGAGCGTATGCATCTTCACCAGCGGCGTGAGTTGCCCCGTATCGCCGAAATCGTAGGCGTACGTCCCCCGGGTCAGGGTGGGGCAGGCCGCCGGCTCCGCGGCGACGATGCGGATCGGCTTGCCGGCCAGCTTCTCCCGCACGAACGGGAAACTGATCCCGGCGAAATTCGAGCCGCCGCCCACGCACCCGATCACCACGTCGGGGTAGGCATCGGCCATGTCGAGCTGCTGCATGGCCTCCTGGCCGATGACCGTCTGGTGCAGCAGGACGTGATTGAGCACCGAACCGAGCGCGTACTTGGTGTCTTCGCGCGTGGCCGCGTCCTCGACCGCCTCGGAGATGGCGATCCCGAGCGACCCGGTCGAATCCGGATCCTGCGCCAGGATCGTGCGCCCCGCGTTCGTGTCGGTGCTGGGCGAAGCCACGCACTGCGCCCCCCAGGTCTCCATCAGCGCCCGCCGATACGGTTTCTGCGCGTACGAGATCTTGACCATGTAGACCTTGATCTCGAGGTCGAACAGCGACCCGGCCAGGGCCAGCGCACTTCCCCACTGCCCGGCCCCCGTCTCGGTCGCGATCCGCTTCACCCCCTCCTGCTTGGCGTAGAACGCCTGTGGCACGGCGGTGTTCGGTTTGTGCGACCCGGCGGGACTGCCGCCCTCGTACTTGTAGAAGATACGCACGTCGCCAGGCAGCCCCAGTTCCCGCTCGAGCCGATGCGCCCGGTAGAGCGGTGTCGGCCGCCACAGCCGGTAGACCGCCATGCACCTCTTCCGGAATCGGAGATGTACCGCTCCGTCGAAACCTCCTGCGCGATGACCGCCATCGGGAACAGCGGCGCCAGATCCTCCGGCCCAATCGGCTGGTGGGTTCCCGGATGGAGCACCGGCGGCGGCGGCTTGGGCAAGATCGGCCGCCAGGTTGTACCAGGAAGTCGGAATGGCGTCTTCGGGCAAGAGATACCGGGTTTGCTCTGCCATATTGGCGCTCCTTCAATGACGCGAACGCGGCGACGAGGGCCACGCGGTTAATCGCTTCCTTTCCGGGCCATCTGCCACGAATCGTCGGATGTGCGCGCATGGTACGGGGGCGGCAGTCGCACGGCAACTGCCAGATGCGCGTCTGAACCTCGACACGATTCGATCCGGAAGATGCTCATTCTTGCCACCAATTCTCCATCTCGGAGCAGGAAGAACGCGATGCTACACTCGCGGGCAGTTCACCCCGAAGAGTGTCAGGCTCGGCAACTTGGTTCAGGCCGCCGGGCACAGGAGAGGACGACAGGGAGATGACCGCCACCGTCCCCGCTTCAGCCAGAGTCAGGAGCGCCGGCGCCAACGGCCGGACATCAGGTCACGCTAGTGCCGAGGCCTCAGCGGCCGGCGCGCTCCAGGACACACTCCAATCCCGCATTTCGGGAGAAGTCCGCTTCGACGCCGTCTCCCGCATGCTCTACAGCACCGATGCGTCCAACTACCAGATCGAACCGGTCGGTGTGGTCATCCCGTCGTCGCAAGAGGATGTCCTCGCCACCATCGAGATTGCCGCCCAGCACGGCGTGCCGTTGCTGCCCCGAGGCGGAGGTTCGTCGCTGGCCGGGCAGACCGTTGGCGCGGCCCTCGTCATCGATTTCTCGAAGGTGCTGAACCGCATCCTCGACGTCGACAGCGAGGCGCGCACGGTCACCGTCGAGCCGGGCATCAACATCGACGCGCTCAACCGCCAACTGAAATCAACCGGGCTGATGTTCGGCCCCGATCCCGCCTCCGCCAATCGCGCCACCGCCGGCGGCGTCGTGGGCAACAACTCGACCGGCTCCCACTCCATCCTCTACGGCATGACCGGCGACAACGTTCATTCACTGAAGTCGGCCACCATCGACGGCAAGCTTCTCGAACTCGGACTCCGTCACTCCCGCAGGCGATGGCCGGCCGCGCCAGCATGGACGACGCGAAAGGGCGCCTCTTCGGCGAGCTTCTGGCGTTTCGCCAGCGCTACGGCGGCTTGATCGCCCGCGATTTCCCACCCCATTGGCGCCGCGCCACCGGCTACTCCCTCGACGAACTGCTCAAACCGGACACCGAATTCAATCCGGCGCGGCTGCTCGTCTCCTCCGAAGGGACCCTGGCAACGCTGCTCGAAATCACCTTCCATCTCGTGCCTCGGCCGACAACGACGGGCCTGGTTCTGCTTCAGTTCGACGAGCTGGTCGCCTCCATGGCCGCCACTCCGGCCATCCTGGAAACCGACCCCTCCGCCGTCGAGCTCATGGGCCGCATGCTCGTCAACCTCACCCGCTCCCAGCCGGGATTCGCGCAACAGATTTCGATGATCGAAGGCGACCCCGCCGCCGTCCTCTTCGTCGAGTACTACGGGGAAAGCGACGCCGAGCTCGAGCGCAAAACGGAACAGCTCAAGTCGCACCTCGTGGCGCGCGGCATCCGCACCGCCGCTGAACCGCTGGTCATCCTCGATCCCAAGCGGCAAGAGGACATCTGGTCCGTGCGCAAGGCCGGTCTCGGGCTCCTGATGAGCGTGCGCGGCGACCACAAACCGATCCCGGTCATCGAAGATGTCTCGGTCCCGGTCGAACACCTCGCCGAATACGTCGGCGCCATCGAAGATCTCGTCGCCGCGCACGGAACGACCGCGGCCTATTACGCGCACGCCTCGGCCGGCTGCCTCCATATCCGGCCCTTGATCGACCTCAAGACCGCCGCGGGAGTGCAGTCGATGGTGGACATGGCGCACGCCGCGACCGAGCTGGCCAGCCGCTTCGGCGGCGTGATGTCCGGCGAGCACGGCGACGGGCTGCAACGCTCCGAGCTCAACGAGCTCATCTTCGGCCCGGAGCTCTACGCCGCAATGCAGGAGTTCAAGCGCCTCTGGGATCCGCTCGGACTGATGAACCCCGGCAAGAAGGTCAACGCGCCGCCAATGACGGAAAACCTCCGCTTCGGCCCAACCTACCGGGCCCAGGAGCCGAAGACCTATCTCGACTTCCGGGCCGAGGGCGGTTTCGCCCGCGCCGTCGAGATGTGCAACGGCGCCGCGGTCTGCCGCAAGCTCAAAGCCGGCACCATGTGCCCCTCGTACATGGCCACCAAAGACGAAAAGGATTCGACGCGCGGCCGCGCCAATGCCCTGCGCGACGCCCTCGCCGGCGACATGCTGAACCGCTCCGACCTGGCCTCTCCCGAGGTCTACGATGTGCTCGACCTCTGCCTGTCATGCAAGGCCTGCAAGACGGAGTGCCCCTCCAGTGTCGACATGGCCAAGCTCAAGACCGAGTTCCTCGCCCACTACCACGCCGAGCACGGTACTCCCCTCCGCTCCCGCTTCTTCGGCCACATCCACGACCTTTCCCGCCTGGCCTCCCCCGTCGCCCCCTTCGTCAACCTGGGGATGCGCCTCGGACTCGACTGGCCGGTAAAGAAGGCGCTCGGCGTCGCGCCAGAGCGGAGCTTGTCCCCGTTCGCCTCACGCACATTCACCGATCGCTGGCATCGCCGCCAACAGCGCATGGCAACCGTTCCGCGCCAGACGCGCGGCAAGGCCGTCTACTTTCACGACACGTTCGCCGAGTACAACTACCCGCGCATCGGCGTGGCGGCGGTGAAGCTGCTGGAAGCCGCCGGGTTCGAGGTCGTGGTCGAGGAACGCCGCGCCTGCTGCGGCCGGCCAATGCTTTCCAAAGGACTGGTCGAAGAGGCAAGAAACCTGGCGCGGCGCAACGTCGAAGTCCTGGCGCCATATGCCCGCGCCGGCATCCCCATCATCGGCACGGAGCCGAGCTGCATCCTCACCCTGCGCGACGAGTACCGCGATCTCCTCCCGGACGACGAGGACGTCGTGGCGATCGCCCGCGAGTCATTCATGATCGACGAGTTTCTGGCCAAGCTGGATCAGGCCGACGATCTCGGCATCGTCTGGAAGACCGACGCCGGACCGGACGTGCTGTTCCACGGCCATTGCCACCAGAAGACCCTGATCGGCGTCGGCCCCTCGATGGCGATCCTGGCCACGGCAGGCTGCACCGCAAAGGAGAGCGGCGCCGGTTGCTGCGGTATGGCCGGTTCGTTCGGCTACGAAGCCGAGCACTACGACGTCTCGCGCAAGATCGGCGAAGACCGCCTCTTCCCCGCCGTCGCGGCCACGACCACCGACAGGGTCGTCAGTGTCGCCGGTGTCTCCTGCCGCCAGCAGATCGAGCACTTCACAGAGCGCAAGACGAAGCACATCGCCGAAGTGCTCGCCGAACGCATCGCTCCCGGCCACGCCTGGGCGTCGCGCGCGCCGGAACCGGTTCCGAATGAAGTTTCGCCAACTCCGGAATCGGTCGCGCATGCGCGGAACACGGGCGCAGGTCCGGCCTGAGTCCGCCCCGGTGGTCGCCAGGGGGTAAAGGGGATCAAGAATCACAGGGCCGGGGGGATGATCCCCTTCCCCAAGGGTAGGTATTGGGTTGCCAGCCGCGGGCCCTCACCCCAACCGCCACCCAGAGGGTACCCGGCCCATTGCGATGGGAGAGGAGCTTTGCGCGCCCAGCGGTTAGGGTCGAGGCGGGGATTCGCTCAGTATCACCGCCTGTTAGCCCGCGCACGGGGAGAAGGCCGAAGCGCAATAGACGGCGAGCCCACTCTCTTGGCGGAATGCCACGACCAATCGATCGCAAGATAGAAAGCACTACGACCCTGCGACCGCCGACCTCCGCCACCGATCCACCAACCGGCTGTACGACGCCTTCATCCGCTCCAGCCGGCGATTCTCCGTAACGATGCGGTCCTCGATGCGCGTCCGCAAATCACTGAAGACCGGTTCCCCGGATTCGTATCGCGTGTACAGGCGGAACAACTCACCGCTGCGCAACCTGGCCATCGCCAGCCGGGTTTCCTCCAATGCCACGTCGAGGCGGCGCAGCTCCTCCTCCGCCCACGCCAGGCGATCGGTCACTGGCCGTTCGGACCAGCGCGGATCATCGGCGATCGATTCCAGGTGAACGGCGCGCAGACCGGCCAGGTCACGGAGTCGAAAAGCCTCGTTGACGCGCTGCATGATGCGCTCCCGGCGCTGACGGTCCTCGTCGTCGCGCGCCAGATCGGGGTGGAGCCGCTTGGCCAGATCGATGTAAAGTCGCTTGGCCTCTGCCGCTTCAGTCGCCAACCAGCGTCTCGTCGCCGCCGGAACGTGCGGCCCTCGCTGCGCCCCCCGGGCACCCGACGCGGCAAACGAGGCCTGCGCCAGCATCTCTTCTTCTTCGTCGAGATCGAGCCCGTCGAGATCGAGATCGTCCGGCTCGCGCGCTTCGATCGCTGCCCGCAGCCGCGCCAGGCGGTGGCTGTAATCGGCCGTGGCGCTCTCCAGGCGGCGCAGCTCGGCAAACAGTTCGCCAAGACGCGACTGCGCCACCGCCTCGAACCCCGTGACCGCATCACGCAGCGTGGCGAGGTCGCCTTCCAGGTTCGCCAGGTCACGGCGCCGCTCCGCGATCGTGACCAGATGCTTCTGATAGAGCTGCTCGGCAGGCGGCATCGCGCGCACAACCGGCCCGTGCCCGTTCATGCCGCCAGGAGATCCCTCCACCACGTTCCCCACCGCACCGTGCCTCTGACCTTCGCCGTACTCCGCGGGTCCCCGCAAAAGCAACCACCAACCGTACCATCTGCGGGGGCAATCCCGCCGCAATAACGCGTGAAGCGGGTATAGTTCGCGCGGCTTATCAGAAAGAGGGACGCGCCTCGGCCGGCTGGTTTCGGAGGCGCAGCCACGCGGGAGCGGGATTGGTTCATGGCAGTCGATCTGAGGGCAGAAGCGGATGTCTCCAAGCGGCAGGTGGAGCCTGTACCCGATGCGCGGGGGCGGTTCGGTCAATTTGGCGGCAAGTACGCGCCCGAAACGCTCATGCCGGCGCTCGATGAACTTGAAGCCGCCTACGAAGAGGCCCGCCAGGATCCGAAGTTCCAGGACATTCTCGATCGGCTGGCCCGCGACTACGTTGGGCGCCCGACGCCGCTCTACTTCGCCCGGAACCTGACCGAGCTTGGTGAGGGGGCGCGTATCTTCCTCAAGCGCGAGGACCTGGCGCACACCGGCGCGCACAAGATCAACAACGCGCTCGGTCAGGGGCTCCTGGCCAAGCGGATGGGCAAGCAGCGCA
This sequence comes from uncultured Chloroflexia bacterium, assembly GCA_963762985.1. GTDB lineage: Bacteria > Chloroflexota > Chloroflexia > Thermomicrobiales > UBA6265 > JACCXM01. The sequence continues at coordinate 72,321 of CAVXMK010000003.1, read as the reverse complement.
TCATCGCCGAGACTGGCGCCGGCCAGCATGGAGTTGCGGCCGCGACCGTCTGCGCGCTCCTCGGGCTCGAGTGCATCGTCTACATGGGCGAGCTCGATATCGCCCGCCAATCGCCGAACGTCTTTCGCATGAAGCTGCTTGGCGCCGAGGTGCGGCCGGTGTCGTCCGGTTCGCGCACCCTGAAGGACGCCACCAACGAGGCCATCCGCGATTGGGTCGCCAACGTCGAGAGCACGTTCTACATCATCGGCTCCGTCGTGGGCATGCATCCCTATCCGATGATGGTCCGCAACTTCCAGTCGGTCATCGGCCGCGAGGCTCGGGCCCAGATGCTGGACGCCATCGGTGCCTTGCCGGATGCCGTCGTCGCCTGCGTCGGCGGCGGTTCCAACGCCATGGGCATCTTCTACCCGTTCCTCCAGGACCGCGAGGTCGAGCTCGTCGGCGTCGAGGCCGCGGGGCACGGCATCGAATCCGGCAGCCACGCCGCTTCCCTCTGCGCCGGCACCGTCGGCGTGCTGCACGGCTCGCGCACCTACGTTCTCCAGGACGAGTTCGGACAGGTGCAGGAAGCACACTCGATCTCCGCCGGTCTCGATTACCCCGGCGTCGGCCCGGAACTCTCGTATCTGAAGGAGACCGGCCGGGCATCCTTCGTCGGTGTAACCGACGAGGAGGCGCTGGAGGCATTCCAACTCCTATGTCGCGCCGAAGGGATCATCCCCGCCCTGGAATCGTCGCACACGCTGGCCCATGCACTCCCCCTGGCTCGGCGCCTGGGTCCGGACAAGACCCTGCTCGTCAACCTCTCGGGACGCGGCGACAAGGATTTGCAGACCGCGGCCAACGCACTGGGAATGTCGCTGTGACCGCGACCGAATCATCCCTCACCGTAGATACCCGGACTGAGAGCCGAAGCCGCGTCAAAGCCGCCTTCGCCCGTGCTCGTGAAGAAAACCGCACGGCCATCATGCCCTTTGTCACGGCGGGCTATCCCACGCCGGAGCGATCCGAGGAGTGGGTTCTGGCCCTCGTGCGCGGCGGCGCCGACATCATCGAGCTCGGCGTGCCCTTCTCCGATCCCCTCGCCGACGGCGCGACCGTGCAGCGCACGAGCCAGGTAGCCCTCCGCCACGGCGTGACCCTGGCCGACGCGGTAGCGATGACAAAGCGCCTGCGAGAAGCCCATGGCGTCTCGGTCCCGATCCTGCTCATGGGCTACTTCAACCCGATGCTGCAATACGGCCTCGACCGGCTCGTCGCCGACAGTGCGGCCGCCGGCGTCGACGGCTTCATCGTCCCCGATCTCCCGGCGGAAGAGAGCGACGAGCTGCTGAGCATTTGCCGTCAGCACGGACTGGATCTCGTCTTCCTCCTCGCCCCCACCTCGACCGACGAGCGGATCGCCGCCGTCGCGGAGCGGGCCAGCGGATTCATCTACTGCGTGTCGCTGACCGGCGTCACGGGCCAACGCGACAGACTTCCCGATCTGACCGCCTATCTCTCCCGCGTTCGCGCCCGCACCGATCTACCTCTGGCCATCGGGTTCGGCGTCTCCACACCGGACCATGTCCGCCAGATCGGGGAGGTCGCGGACGGCGCGGTAATCGCCTCGGCAATGATCAATTTCCTCGACACCGTACCAGCCACCCAACAAGCCGCCGCGGCGGAACAGTTCATACGCGGGCTGCGCGGCGAAGCGCCATTTCCTCCAATGGTGGACGCGCGACAACCGGCGACCGGGCCTGGAACGGCTATGGTCGAACGACCTGCGCCAGAGGCGGCCACGAGCCGATCTGACCCCAATCGCCCCGCCGCCTGCCGCGGCATCCGCGGCGCGACCACGATCGAGTCCAACACCGCCGAGGACATCCAGGAAGCCACCACCGACCTCCTCGAAGCCATGATCCGCCTCAACGCCATCGCGGCGGAAGACGTCGTCAGCGCCATCTTCACCACTACACCGGAGATCACGGCCGCCTTCCCGGCCCTGGCCGCGCGCGACCTGGGCTGGACCGAGGTGCCCCTGCTTTGCGCCCATGAGATGAACGTTCCGGGCGCCCTGCGCGGCGTTGTGCGCATCCTGCTCCACGTCAACACGCTGCGCTCGCCGTCCGAGATTCGGCACGTTTACCTGCGCGAAGCCCGCGCGCTGCGACCCGAATGGGGGTACGACGACGCGCGACTCACCGAAGTCCTCGGCCGCCCGACCGGGCAGCCGACACGCAAGAGCTGAATGACACACCTGACGCACCGTCGTCAGCGAGGAGGAATGCAATGATCATCGTGATGGAGACCGATGCCACCCGCGAGCAGATCAACGGCATCGTGGCCCGGGTGAAGGCGCTCGGGCTCGGCGCCCACCTGTCCGAAGGCGAAGAGCGGACGATCATCGGCATCGTCGGTTCTCCTCTCCCCCCTCGCTCGACGACGAGCTCGAGATCCACGCAGGTGTCGAGCGGGTGGTGCGCATCACCAAGAAGTACAAGCTGACCGGCTGGGACTTCCATCCGCAAAAAACCCGCATTGTCATCCGTGATGTCGTCATCGGCGGCGACGATGTGACGGTCATCGCCGGCCCATGTTCGGTCGAGTCGGAGGAACAGACCGTCGCCACCGCCCTCGCGGTGAAAGCCGCCGGCGCCTCCATCCTGCGCGGCGGCGCTTACAAACCGCGCACCTCCCCCTACGAGTTTCGCGGCCTCGGTCGCCGGGGGCTGGAAATCCTTGCCACCGCGCGCGAAGAGACCGGCATGCCGATCATCACCGAGGTGATGACCCCCAGCGACATCGACGAAGTCGGGGAATTCACCGACATCTTTCAGATCGGCGCCCGCAACTCGCAGAACTACCTGCTGCTGGAAGAGGTCGGCAAGGCCGGGAAGCCGGTCATGCTCAAGCGCGGTCTCTCGTTGCTGATGGAAGAGTGGCTCCTCGCCGCAGAGTACGTGATGGCCCAGGGCAACCCGGACGTCATCCTCTGCGAGCGCGGCATCCGCACCTTCGAGCACACGACGCGCAACACCCTCGACGTCAGCTCCGTGCCGGTCATCCAGGGCATGAGCCACCTTCCCGTCTTCATCGACCCCAGCCACGCCGCCGGCAAGCGCGCCTGGGTGCCGTCTCTCGCCCTGGCCGGCATCGCCGCCGGCGCCGACGGTCTGATGATCGAGGCTCACCCCAACCCCGATCACGCCCTCTCCGACGGCGCGCAATCGCTGACCTTCGAGCAGTTCGCCGATCTGATGCCGCGCATCGCCGCCGTAGCCGAAGCAGTCGGCCGCCGCTTGCCCGCCGCGGCCAATCTGGCGACGATTTCGGCATAGAAGATGGGCCACGGCTGACCAAGCCGGTGATAACATTCAGCCCCGTTCACTGGGCTTCCGATTTTGGGGCAGCCGGAGGGCTTTAGCCTCCGGCGGGGCGGCCGCGGCGAGCGAGATTGCCAACCTGGTCCGTCGCCGCAGCGAAACGTGGCCCCTCGGGCGCCCTTCAAGGGCACGAGCATCATCCGAGCCACGGCAACCAATACGCCAACTACAACCCGCCAGCTGCAATTAATGTTTACCAAAACGCGGCCTTGGCCTGAATCTCGAAGAAATCCGCCCCGAGGGGGTTGACTCTCGCAGGTCGAAGTGATACAAGTGTTGTGTGCAGTCTGGGTGCTGCCCAGACAGTATGGAGCGGACGCGGGATTCGCGAGCCGGGCAGTCACGGAAAGGAGGCAGTCAGTGATTATGCACAGCGCACGTCTGGCTGTTTTCACCATCGTGAGCCTGGGGGTGAGCCGCATCGGCGGCTGACCTGAACCTTGCGCGATCCGCGCGCCCCGGGCCTCATCGAGGTCCGGGGTTTTTGTTTGCCTCGCGAACGTGGTCGCCCTGTCCGGACGGGCGCTGCGGATCGCGGGCAAAGCGGGAGGACAATCACATGCATTACTGCCTGAGAAGTCCCAATCGCGGCCACGCCGCACACAATCCTTACCGCGCGGTTGGCGCCAGGCCACCCGCGGCGGCCGGTTCGCCCGACGGCGACCCACCCAAACGATGTGACCATCACCGGGGGAAACCCTACTGGAGTCAACGACCGCCATGTTCGGAACCAGTATCACCCTGAACTATCAGGTTTCGCAGCAGCGCGCCCAGGACTTTCTCGCCGAAGCCGATCGCCAGCGCACGGTCAGCCTCGCTCTAAACGGGCAAGCGCAGTCGCGCCGCGCCAGATTCGCCGGAGCCCGCGCCTCTGTCGCTTCGGTTCTGCTCCGCGCCGGTTCCTGGCTGATGCCGGAGGAAGCGCCCAACGGCTGCAGCAACCCGGCCAACTGCGCCTTCGAGCTCCGACCCGGACAATGACCCCGGCCGGAGCCCGCACGCAAACCAGGAGAGGCGTCACCCCACACGTGACGCCTCTCCCCATTCCGCGATGTCAAATTCGGCCCCACCAACACGCTCGCCTTTCTTTCGACCCACGACTTACAACCCCGTGTGGTATCCTCCAAAGGCGTACGTACACTGGACAACGCTCGTTGCACAGCAATCGCCAAAGCGGGGTTCCATGGCTCGCGTCATCGCCTTCTTCAACCAAAAGGGCGGCACGGCCAAGACCACCAGCACGCTCAACGTCGCCGCCGCGCTGGCCGAACGGGGCCGGGGTGTGCTCGCCATCGACATGGATCCGCAGGCCAGCCTGACCATGGCCACCGGTGTCGACATCGCCGCGCTCTCCGCTTCGATCTACGATCTGCTCCTCGACGATAGCCTCGACCTCCCGTCGCTGGTCGTCCCAACCTCCATCCCCGGGGTCTCTCTTGTCCCGTCGCACCCGGATCTGGCCGCGGCCGAGCTCGAGCTGCTGAACGTCCTCGAACGCGAACGACAGTTGGAGCAGCGCCTACAACGTGGCGATCTCTCCCCATGGGACTACGTTCTCATCGATGCCCCGCCCGCGCTCAACGTCCTCTCCATCAACATCCTCGTCGCCGCCAACGAACTGGTCATCCCCATCGAGCCGCACCCACTGTCGCTAATGGTGCTGCGCCGGCTCTTCGAAACCATCACCCGTGTGCGCCGGCTGAACCCCGAATTGCGCGTCCACGGTTTTCTGCCGACCAAGGTGCATCACTCCTCGCGGCTGGCAGCCGACATGCTGGCCGTTCTGGGCGAGGAATTTCCGCAGTTCTCTCTCCTGCCCGCCGTTCCTCTCTCCGTGCGCGGCGCCGAATCGGCGGCGGAGCGCACGAGCGTGCTCCACTACATGCCCCGCTCGGCCATCGCCGCGGCATACCGAGACGTCGGCTCATGGCTCGAAGCGAACGATCCGCACGTCGACGGCCAGAGCTGCCCCGGTGAGTCTCCATGTCTAGCCTCTCCGCCGTTCCAGATGGGGCCACCCCGCCACCCAAGGGCCGGCGCCGCTTCACCGTCGATGCGCTGTTCGTCGACCATCGTCCCCAGGCTGTCGGCGTCGAGGATCTGCCAACCGCCAAAGAGATCCGCCTGGACCGCATCGAGCCCGACCCCGATCAGCCCCGCCGTACCTTCGATCCCGAGCGCCTCGACGAGCTGACGGCCAGCATCCGCCGCGAAGGCGTCCTGCAACCTATCGCCGTCCGCTACGACGGTGATCGCGATATTTATGTCGTGGTCCATGGCGAGCGCCGGCTGCGGGCGGCGCGGGCGGCCGGTCTCCCGGCAATACCGGCCATAGTGCGCGACGTGCCTCATGGTCGCCGCCTCGTGCAGCAGCTGATGGAGAACGTCGTCCGCGACGACCTCAACGCGGTCGACCGGGCCGCGGCACTGCGGGCACTCAAGACCCAACTCGATGACGCGCCATGGGACGCGGTCGCCGAGGTCGTCGGCATTCGCCGCAGCCGGCTATTCCAACTCCTGGGTACGGAAAAACTCCCCGACCGCGTTCGAGAAGACATCCGTGGCGGCCGTATCAGCGAAAAGCAGAGCCGCGCCCTGCAGGGACTCCCGGAGGCCCACCAGGAAGCCTTGCGGGACGCCATCGTCGACTCCGACCTCGCGGCCGAAGAGGCAATGGCCATCGCCCGCGCCCTGAAGCGCGCCGAGCTCGACGATGACCGCGCCGCCGCGGATACCTGGATCGCCCAGTTCCGCGTCCGACGCCCCGAATACTGCCGCATCACCCTGACCCCCTGTCCCAAACAGCGGCGCTTCTGGCGGCCATCGAAGCCGCCGGCTGCCCATGAGCGGGGATCCGCCGAGGCGCTGGCCGCGGCCGCCAAAGGCGCAAAAGCGCGCCCGTTCGACGGCGACCGGCTGCGCGAAGAGGTACTCGCATTGGCGAGGACCCTTTCGCGGATCCCGCCCGACGAGCTGGTGCCAGGCGGTGCCGCCTATATGCCACTTTCGATGCTGCGCGGCACACTCGACAGCGTTGCTCCCCGCCGACTGATCGACTCGGAGCGGGTTCAGGTTCATCGCCCCGCGAGCAATCGCGGAATCGAGGTGTGCTGACCGCCATGCGGAACGTGAAGCTGGCCGCTGTCGCCATAGTTTTCGCTAGCCATCCTCGCCGGGTGCGGCCCGATGCCGGAAGCCACGCCGACCGCACCTGCTGTGCCACGCCACTATCGATCCCGGCGGACTAGTAGCCACGCCTCCCTCGAGCACGCCAGCGACGGGCCCGCTGACGTTTGGCGATCTCGCCGATCGCGTCGGCGCCGCCTGGCACGACGTCGCAGTCGTACCGGGTCACCTTCACCGGGACTGCGCCGAGCAATTCCGCCGCCGCGGGAACACCCGTGGCGCGCCCGCGGCAACTCCTGGTGCCACGCCCGTGGCGCGTCCGCGCGACACCTACACCACCGTACGCGAGGTCGAGCTTCCCGACCGGCAGCGACAAACGGTGACCGGGCTCGGCGCCGACGATCACGAGGCCATCGCCATCGGCAACGCGCTTTACGTCCGCGGACCCGTCCTCGAACAGATCGCTCCGGACGCCTCGACCGATGACTGGATCGAATCGACCCCACGAACCTACCCGAAGGCGCCCTGCTGCTCCACCTGCTCGGCGGACTCCCGGAACTCCTCCTGCGCCCCGTTGGCAACCCTCCCGGAGCGGTTGCGGTCGCAAGACATGCGAGAACTCGAGCCCGTCGAGCACGACGGACGCGAATGCCGCGTCTTCGCGGCCGCCGACACCGTGCCGGCGACGGGCATGCGGGTCGACTACACCATTGCGATCGACCAGAACGACATCCCCTGTTTCATCGAAACCGGCGCCGGCGGAGTCACCCAGGGCCGGGACGAATACACCGATATCGGCGCCGAGCTTCGACATTGAGCCCCCCGCGTCGGCGACCCCGGTCAGCATCCCTCCCGCCCTGGCCACACCGATCGCCCACGACTAGCGCCGCGCCGCCACCGCATGTCATGCTGAGACTCGAAGCATCTCGTTCTCCAGGGACAGGCTGTTCACGGTGCGCGTGGCGCTTCGCCTACTCATGCGGAATCCGGGTGAAGATTTGCGCTATTTCTTGACGATCCGACCGGCTTGCAACGGCCGCTCTCCCTGCGCACAGGGCCGGGTGCCCTCTGGGCGGTGGTTGGGGTGAGGGTCGTTCGCGAGGCGCGAGTGATTATCCGGATCCCGTATCACTCCCAATCCTACGGCTGCGAGGCTTCGACCTCAATGGACACAAAACTCATCCCTGCGCCACCAACGGCCGCGGACCTTGGATTCCTGGAAACGAGGCATCCGGCTGGACCAGATCGATCCGCGGCCGCGATGTGCGAGTTTCGGCTCCTGCGTACGCTCGACGACCTCGGCCAGGCCGAGCAGCTTGCAGGAGCAAGTTTTCGGCGTCAGCGAACGCGACCTCATCCCCGCCAACGAGCTGATCGTGGTCGCGGAAACTGGCGGCGCCGTCATCGGCGCGTTCTGTCCCGAGCAACCCGACACGCCGCGGGGGTCACTCGTCGGCTGGGGCGGGTTCGTTGACCAGCCGCGCATCGTCTCCGATTTCCTCGCCGTCCGACCTGAAGCCAGAAACCTCGGACTCGCGGCCGAGCTGAAGCGATTGCAAGCGGCCATCGCCCTCGATCGCGGTTTCGCGGAAATCGTCTGGACCGTCGACCCCTTGCGCGCCGCCAATGCCCGTCTGAACTTTGGAAAGTTGGGCGCCATCGCCACGGGCTACGAAATCGACCGCTACGGCTCGGCGTTCGCGCCGGGTCTCTACGGCGGCATGCCCTCCGACCGGCTGCACGTCACCTGGGACATCACGTCGCCGCTCGGTCATCGATGCTCTGCTTAGCCGGGCCGATCACGTCCCATCCCGATGCGCCGCCACTCGCCGTACGCACCGGGAAGCACCGGCCAGACATCGCCGTCGACATCCCGCCGACATCGACGCGCTGCTTGCGACAACCCCGAGGACGCTCTCGATTGGCGACATGCGCGTCCGGAGGCGCTGCTGGGCGCATTCGCCGAAGGGTTCGCCGATCACCGGGCTTTCTGCCGGCGCATCCGGCGTGCATCCCCGCGCTCATCCTGGATCGCCGGCTGCGCCGCTCGAGACCTGCAGCCCCACGACGGGCGTCGCTTGTGCGACGATGCCGCCCATGATCATCTCGACCGTCGAGGTCATCCCGGTTCGCCTGCCGTTGCGCGAGCCGTTCGTCGTCGCCTACGCGACCTACCCGGATACGCTGAGCGTCCTGGTCCGCATCCGCACCCGCGACGGCCTGGAAGGCTGGGGCGAAGCCACCCCGGATCCCAACGTCACCGGCGAAACCTGGTCCGGAGTGGCGCAAATACTTCGCCACGATCTGGCCCCCGCCCTCATTGGCCGCGATGCCCGCGACCGCGAGGCGGCGCTGCTCGCGCTCGACGCCCGAGTCGAAGGCGCTCCTGCTGCCAAAGCCGCCCTCGACATCGCGCTGCACGATCTGCTCGCCCGGTCGCTGGGCATCCCCCTCTGGCAACTCCTCGGCGGCCGCATCCCACGACGGCGCTACCCATCTCCCGCGTCATCAGCATGGGCGAGCCGGAAGCGATGGCAGAGGCAGCGACGCGCCACGTCTCGGCCGGTTTCCGCACCGTCAAGGCGAAAGTCGGAGACGGCGCCACCCCAATGCTTGATGTGCGGCGGCTCGCGGCTGTTCGGGAGGCCGTCGGACCCGATATCGCCATCAAGGTCGACGTCAACCAAGGGCTGGCACACGCCGGGCGTCGCCATCGGCGCCATTCGCGCCATGCTGCCGTCCCTACCCGCGTACATCGAGCAGCCGGTCGTCTGGTGGGACCTGGAAGGACTCGCCGAGGTCCGCCGCCAGACCGGCGCCCTCATCATGATCGACGAGGGGTGCCACGGACCCCGCGACATGCTGCGCGCCGTGGCCTTGCGTGCCGCGGATCTGGTGAACATCAAGCTGATGAAGACCGGCGGCATCCTCAACGCTCTGAAACTCAACGCCATCGCCGAAACCGCCGGTATCCCGGCCCAGATCGGCACCATGGTCGAAAGCTCCATCGCCTCGGCTGCCGGGCTGCACACCGCGACCGCCCTGGCGAACGTCCGCACCGTCGAGATGGGCGGCCCTCTGATGCTCGCCGAGGATATCGGGAACGCCGGCTCGTGGTATCGGCACGACACCGTCACGGTCCCCGACGCGCCCGGACTCGGGATCGACGTCGATACGTGAACGCGTTCGCCAGACTCAGCGACGCATGGTGGACGATCGAGGCATGAGCGTGATGAACGAGGACCAAGCGTGAGCAACACCATCTGGATCGCGGTGGTCGTTTCGCTGGGTGTCACGCAGGCCATTCAGGTCGCCCTCTTGGGAGCCATGAACCGCGCCCGAGGACCAGCCGAAGCAGCGTTCATCTCGATTCTGGGCACCGCTGGCGGGTCTGACGCTGGCGCTCGCGATCCGCGGATTCATGGGGTCCCGTCCCGCGTTGCCGGACCCGCTCGATCACCCCGCGGCGATGGGAGCGGTGGCGCTGGTCTCTGGAGCTCTTCTGGCGCTGGCCCTGCGCGGACTTCCCGGCCTGGATACGCGGTCACCGGGCTCACCGCCGTGCCCTATCTGCTCGCCGCGTCATACCTGGCGCCGAGAATCGGCGTTGGGCTTTTTCTGCGGCGCCCTGATCGCCGGTCAGCTCGGGGGCGGCGTGCTCCTCGACCATTTCGGGGTGCTGGGCACCGCTACGCGACCCATCGACGCGGTCCGCGTCCTCGGCGTGGCCGCGCTCCTCGTCGGCGTCGTGCTCGTGCGCGGCGTGCGCTGAGGCCGAAAGGAGCAGCGCGTGCATCGTACTTCGATCGCTGGGCCGAGATTCTCGTCGACTACTCGACCGAGGTCAAGCGCGGACGACACCGTCGCCATCTCGGGCGGCGTCGCCGCCGAACCGCTCCTGCGCGCCATCTACCGCGCGGTACTCCAGCGTGGGGCGCACGCGGTCCTGATCCCCTCCTTCACCGAGGCGCAGACCGACCTGTTCCCGATCGCCTCGGACGAGCAGCTGCAATGCATCTCGCCGTCCGAGCGTTGGGCCCGCGAAGAGGCAACGGTGACCATCGACGTACTGGCCAGCACGAACACTCGCGCCCTCTCCGCCGTCGATCCCGCGCGCCAGACCATCTGGAACCGCGCCCGCACCGAGTTGCGGGAGATCGCCGCCCAACGCGCGGCCCGCGGCGAGCGCCGCTGGTCCCTCACGATCTTCCCCACCGCCGCCTTCGCCCAGGACGCCGACATGGCGACCGACGAGTTCGCCGCATTCCTCGCCGCCGCCTGCATGCTCGATCGCCCCGACCCTGTCGCCGCCTGGCGCCAGCTCTCCGACCGCCAGGCCCGCATGATCGACTGGCTCGAGAACCGGAGCGACATCCACATCACTGCCCCCGGCACCGACTTGCGCCTCAGCATCGCCGGCCGAGACCTGGATCAACTCCGACGGCAAGCGCAATTTTCCATCCGGCGAGGTCTTCACCGGCCCGGTCGAGGACTCGGCCGAAGGGCACATCCATTTCACCTTCCCGGTTGTCACCCAGGGTCGGGAGATCTCCGACATCCGGCTCCGTTTCGCAGGCGGGGTGGTGGTCGACGCCAGCGCCGGCAAGAACGAGGACTTCCTGATCGCAGCTCTCGATACTGACCCCGGGGTCCGCCGCCTCGGCGAGTTTGCCTTCGGCACCAACGACGGCATCGACCGCTGGACGCGGAACATCCTCCTCGATGAGAAAATCGGCGGCACGGTCCACATGGCGCTCGGCTCCGGCTATCCCGAAACCGGGCAGCGCCAACCGCTCGGCCATCCATTGGGATCTCATCTGCGATCTGCGCGCCGGCGGCGAAGTGACGGCCGATGGGGAACTGGTCCTCCGCGATGGCCAATACCGAATCTGAGACGGACCAGACCGCGCCGGAACGAGGGCAACGCCATGGCAGATGAGGCGGGTGGGCTGCTGACCGTTGCCGAAACGGCAAAACTCCTCCAACGCTCCACGGAGCAGGTGCGCCGCTATCTGCGGGAAGGCTCGCTCCCCGGCCGGCGGCTGGGCGGGCAGTGGTTCGTTCACCACGCGCCGACGCCGAAGCATTCCTCCGGCACCGTGCACGAGAGCGCCGATTTCGTCGGCGGGCTGCAAGCTGAGCGATCCCGATCCCCTTGCCGGCGCCATCGCCATCGGCGGCAGCGGCGGCGCCGATATCGCCGCCGGCAGAATCGCGTATCATCCGCTCCCTATCCGGTGGAGCAATGACCGTGACCGAGACGCGCAGCGGCCGACCGCGAACGTCGTCTTCGTCGATGCCTCGGCCCTCGTCGCGCTCGCCGACCGCGACGATGCCACCCACGATGCGGCGGTCGCCGCGCCTACCGCGATCTGGTAGCACAGCGAGTTTCGCTTCTTCACCACCGACCTCGCCCTCGCCGAAGCCCACGCGCTGATCGCGGCCGCGCTCGGCCCGGAATCGGCCCGCACCTGGCTGGCCCACTGCAACATCCGCGTCCATCGCCATCACGCCCGCCGACCTGGAAGAAGGCCGCCGCGCCATCGAAGAAGGCCACGACCCGCCCCACGCCACCCTGACCGACACCATCCACCTCGCCGTCCTGGACCGCCTCGGCGTCACCGACGTCTTCGCCGTCGACCGCGCCTTCCTTGGCATGCTTGGATAACGAGCTATCAGCTATCGAGCTATCGGCGATGATCTGTCAGTCAGGATGTCGGCTACCGAGCCACGCTTGCGAAACGCCGGTAGCAGCTCGTCATAGCTCATAGCTCGATAGCCGATAGCCCATAGCCAGCAGCCAGCACCCGCCTCTATACTTCCCATCATCGCGAGCGTCACCTGGACCGATGCAGACCGTCCGCCCTCGCGGCGGGCGGCAACGTCTCTCCAACGGGAGGGGATCGGACGCAAAACCAGGCAGTGCGCGATGCGGACGGCGCGGCGCCGCGCGGCTCGCCCGGCCGCTGACTGGCTTGCCCAGAGCGCAGAGCCGCCCGATCGATGCGAGATCGAATCGCAACCGAATCTGGAGGAGGAGAACGGTGAGTCTGCCGCACTATTCCGCCGACCGCATCCGCAACGTCGGATTGTTCGCGCATGGTGGCGCGGGCAAGACGTCGCTGGCGGAGGCACTCCTCTTCGACACCAAAGCCACTACCCGCCTCGGCCGCGTCGATGAGGGCAACACCGTCACCGATTACGACCCGGACGAGATCAAGCGGCGCATCTCGGTCAGCGCCGCCGTCGCCCCGCTCGAGTGGCGGGAAACCAAGATCAACATCATCGACGCGCCGGGCTACGCCGACTTCATCGGCGAGGTGAAGTCGGCGCTGCGGGTGGTCGATGCCGCCATCATCGTCATCGACGCCTCGGCAGGGGTCGAGGTCGGCACCGAGCAGGCCTGGCGGCTGGCCGAGGAGCGAGGCATCCCACGTCTGATCTTCATCAACAAGTTGGATCGCGAGAACGCCGATTTCGCGCGGGCACTGGCCTCCGCCCGCGAGGCGTTCGGTAACGCGGTAGCGCCGATCCAGTTCCCGATCGGAGCCGAAAAGCAGTTCAGGGGCGTGGTCGATCTCCTTACGGAGAAGGCCCACGTCTACGGGGACAGCACGTCCGGCGAGTTCACCTCCGGTCCCATCCCCGACGAACTGTAAGGAGGACGAGGAAACCTATCGTCGCCAGCTCCTCGATTCGATCGCCGAGCAAGACGAAGATCTGATGATGCGGTATCTCGAAGACGAGCCGATCTCCACCGAGGAGCTCGCCGCGGGTCTCAAGCAATGCGTCACCGACGGCGTTGTGGTGCCAGTGCTCGTCGGCTCCGCGACCCTGAACCGGGGCGTGCCGCAACTCCTCGACGCCATTGTGGAACTGCTCCCAACGGCCGCGGAGGCGAAAACCACTGGCGCGCTCAAGGGCGAGGACGTCGCGGTATTGCCGGACAGCGGCGCGCCGACCGTCGCCATCGCGTTCAAGACGCTGGCCGATCCGCACGTTGGGCGCGTCACGTTTTTCCGCGTCTACGCTGGCGCTATCAAATCGAACACCCACGCCTGGAACGCCTCCCGCGGGGAAGACGAGCGGCTGGGCCAGCTCTTCTACGTGCGCGGCAAGGACCACATCAATACCGACTCGATCGACGCCGGCGACATTGGCGCCGTTGCCAAACTGGCTTCGGTGATGACCGGCGACACGCTATCCGACCAGAGCAACCCGATCGAGCTTGCCGGCGTCGATTTTCCGGACCCGTCGTACGCGACGTCAGTCCATCCGAAATCGAAAACCGACCTCGACAAGATGGGCCCGGCCTTGCAACGGCTGGTCGAAGAGGATCCCACCCTGCGGCTCTCCCGCGACGCCGCCAGCGGCGAGACGATCCTCTCCGGTCTCGGCGAGCCGCACGTGCAGATCGCCCTCGACCGTATGACGCGCCGCTTCGGGGTCAACGTCGAGCTTGGCCTGCCCCGCGTTCCATACCGGGAGACGATCTCCGCCAAGACCATCGCCGAGTACAAGCACAAGAAGCAGACCGGTGGCGCCGGTCAGTACGGCCACGTTTTCCTCGAGCTGGAACCGCTGCCGGACGCCGAGTTCGAATTCGGCGAGAAGGTGTTTGGCGGTTCGGTGCCCCGCAACTATCTACCCCGCCGTGGAAAAGGGCGTCCGCGAGGGCATGGAATCGGGGCCGGTCGCCGGATATCCAGTTGTCAACGTGAAGGTGACCCTGACCGACGGCTCGTACCACGCCGTCGACTCCAACGAAATGTCGTTCAAGATCGCCTCGAAGGAAGCATTCAAGAAGGGCATTCTGCAAGGAAAACCCGTCTTGCTCGAGCCGATCGTGACCTTGCGGGTGACCATCCCCGAGTCGTACACCGGCGACGTCATGAGCGACCTGAATACCAAGCGGGCGCACGTAAGCGGCATGAATCCCGGCTCGAACGGCTCGACCACCATCGAGGCCACCGTCCCGGCCGCCGAGGTGCAGCGCTACGCCACCGATCTTCGCTCCATCACCCAGGGCAGGGGATCGTTCACCACCGATTTTTCGCACTACCAACCGGTGCCGGCTCACGTCGCCGACCAGGTCAAGGCCGCCGCAGCCAAGCAGGCCGAAGCGAGTCACGCGTGAAGTTTGATCCGGAGGACGAAGTCGAGAGGCAGATGCTCGTCGACATTGATCCTGACGGACTCAATCGCGACGAACTGATCGAACTGGTGCGGGATCTGCAAAGCGCCCTCGCTTCCTCCATTCGAGCTCCGGCCACGGCAAGTCCCCCGATTCGCCGCCCTCCTCGCGCCGTGGCCGGATCCGACTTCACGGTCGTGTTCGACGGCGGATCACTCGGCAATCCTGGTCTGGGCTACGGCAGCTTCGAGGTCGTCGGCCCGCAGGGCAGCATTGCAGACAATCAGATCGAGTTCGGCAACGGCATGACCAACAACCAGGCCGAATTCCGCGCCCTCATCGCCGGATTGGAAGCGCTGCTCGCCATCGTTGGGGTGAAGGCAAAGGACCAGTCCATCGCCGTTCGCGGCGACAGCCAGCTCGTTATTCGTGGCCTAACGGGGGAGTGGAAGGTCAAACACCCCGGCCTGCAACCGCTTCATCGCCAGGCGAAAGAGCTGCTTGACCGCTTCGGCTCGGTTGATCTTGCCTGGCACCCTCGCCGGGAGTCCGTGCGAACGTTCGGTCATTGAGGCGGCACCACCCCGCGAGTGGTGCGGCAAAGAATGCCAACTTTGCCAAGAATGCCAAATCTGGCGGGGCGAGGTGGGCTAGCAGAGTTGCCCTGCCCCGCGACTTGTCCGCCTCGATAACCAGTCCCATACAATCCCATAGGGAGCTCGACCGCGACATCCCCTGCCTGCGCGCAGAACGAGGGCCCGCCGAGACAACGCGCGGTCGGCTACGCACTGCTCCTGCGCGCGGAATTACCCCGTCGGTTGACCAAACAGGTCACCAACCTCAGGATCGACGACGATGTCAAGCAACACCGGGCACCGCCGCTTCCAGGCCGACGTGAACGCCTTACCGCATGCATCCGGTAAGTCCGCGGCAACAGTGATCCGCTGTGCCTCGGCGCCCATCCCCCGTGCGATTGCCGCGATATCGAGACCAGGCAGATCCAGACCGGGAACCCCTGGCGTGCGCTGAAACGCGGCGAACGCTTTGAGAATGCCGTATTGCCCGTTGTCGATCACGGCGAATACAACAGGCACCTCATAGCGCGCCGCCGTCCAGATCGCCTGGATGGCAAACATCGCCGCGCCATCGCCGACGATGCAGGCAACTTGTTGCTCCGGCCGCGCCAGTCCGACGCCGACCGCCGCCGGCAATGCGAACCCCAACCCACCACTCGCGGTTGCGAAGTACGACGCCGGCTGTGCAATCCGCACCTGGTCGTAGAACTCGGCCCGGCTGGAGGCGGACTCCTCGACCACAACACAGTCTGCCGGCAACGCCGCGGCCAGAGAGCGCATGGCGAATGCCACCGTGATTGGATCGGTCTCGAGAGCTTCGTAAGGCGGATTCCGATGTGTCGGATGCGGGCGGTCCACAACCGGTGTCGTCGTGGCAAGCCGTTCCAGCGCGATGCGGACGTCACCGACAATCGAATCACCGGCAGCGGCCCTGGCCGCCTCGTCCGGATCATCGGTGATGTGGATAAGCCGCGTGCCCTCCGGCAATACAGGCCCGGGAATGTGCGGATAGTAACGGAAGATTTGCGCCCCAATAACCAGCACCAGGTCATGATCGCGCAACCGCTCGGAGAGCGGTTTCATACCCAGCGGTAGCGATCCCTGAAACAGAGGATGATTCTGCGGAAACGACGCCCGCTCCGGCGCTGGCGCTTCCCAGACCGGCATGGTCATGCGCTCCGCGAGCCGCACCGCCGCGTCCCATCCCCCGGCGCGGTCGACCCCGCCCCCGACGACGAGTACGGGATTCACTGCCGAAGCCACCGCTTCGATCGCCTCGTCGAGCGCTTTCCCGTTTGGCGCCGCTTGGCTCGCCACGGCGCGCGGAGGCCGCGGTTCCACGTCGGCATCCCAGTCATCCATCGGGATCGAAACGAAAACCGGTCCCCGCGGGGGAGCCATGGCAATGTGGTACGCCCGCTCGATGGCCCCCGGTACATCTTCCGCCCTCGTCGGCTCGTGGCTCCACTTCACGTAAGGACGAGGCAGTTCCGTCGCCTCGCGGTTCACCAGCCACGGCTCCAGGGCCAACATTTGTCGCGTCTGCTGTCCAGCAGTCACCAGCAGCGGCGTGCGGTTGTGCCAGGCGGTGACCAGCGCGCCCATCCCGTTGCCCACTCCGGATGCAGTGTGCAGGTTCACAAACGCCGCGTTGCCGCTCGCCTGCGCGTAACCATCAGCCATGGCCACCACCACGGACTCCTGCAGGCCAAGAATGTAGCGAAAATCGTCCGGAAATTCGGTCAGGAACGGCTCTTCAGTTGAACCGGGATTGCCGAAGACCGTGGTCATGCCAAGGGCGCGCAGGAGATCGTATGTCACGGCACGAACAGTGGTCACGTCGCCAACTCCGGTGCAGAAGCGATGGTTCGAGGGGTCAGCAAGTCCCTCTTGCAGGATACCAGCCGCGCCCGGTTGTCAGCCTGATTCGGTTTGACAGCACACGCGATTTTGCGTACAGTTGAGGCGTTTCCGGGCGGCTAGCTCAGCTGGTTAGAGCGCCACGTTGACATCGTGGAGGTCACTGGTTCGAGTCCAGTGTCGCCCACCCCGTGAAACATCCGAACAGCCACCCGGCGCCGCACAGGCGGCGCTTGCCGCGTCCGGGCCGTGCCACTTGCCGCACACGCGTGTCTCCACGTCGTCCGATTCCCTGCTGGGCTGATAGCGAACCAGGCATTCAGATAAACACAGAAATCACTGGCTTTATCAGACCTCCGGGTGTATCGTGGGCCGGCCGCGGTTTCCAGGCGCTCTTTGGCGTCTCGTGGTTGCGCTGAGGAGGATCCTGCGGTGAATGGAAATCCCACGAACCAAACGTTGGGTCAGGGCCTCGCCAGCGGCGCGAATCTCGCCAGCAATCCAGCGATCCGCGTTCGAGACTTGCGCAAGACCTACGACGTCCCCGAGCGCGAATCCGGATTGCGCACGTCCGCACGCTCGCTGTTCCGGCGGCAGACGAAAGAGGTGGTCGCCGTCAGCGGCATCTCGTTCGACGTGGCGCCGGGCGAGGTGGTCGGGTTCCTCGGCCCGAACGGCGCCGGCAAGACGACCACCCTCAAGATGCTTTCCGGGCTCCTCTACCCCACCGCCGGCGAGGCCGCCGTCCTCGGCCACATACCATGGGAGCGGGAAAAGTCGTACCTGCGCCAGATGACGCTGGTTATGGGGCAACGCAACCAGCTCGTCTGGGACATCCCCGTTGCCGATTCCTACGAGCTCAACCGCGCCATCTACCGCATCCCCGAGAGCGGCTACCGCCAAACCCTCTTCGAGCTGACGCAGCTTCTCGACCTCGAACCGCTCCTGACAAAACCAGTGCGCAACCTCTCCCTCGGCGAACGCATGAAGTGCGAGCTGGCCGGCGCGCTGCTGCACCGCCCGCGCGTGCTCTTCCTCGACGAACCGACCCTTGGCCTGGACGTCACGGCGCAGCGCCGCATCCGCGCCTTCATTGCCGAATATGCCGCCCGTCACCACGCGACCGTACTCCTCACCAGCCACTACATGGCGGATGTCGAGGCCCTTGCCGAACGGGTCATCGTCATCCACCAGGGGGCGCTCCTCTTCGACGGCGCCCTGACCGCGCTCGTCGAGCGCTTCTCGCCGCACAAAACGCTGACCATCGACCTGGAGTACCCGATCTCCGACCTGGCCCGATTTGGCGACGTCGTCTCAGTCGATGATTGCCAGGCCACGTTGCGTGTCCCGAAAGCGCAGGCGGCCGCGGTAACCGCCCGCCTCCTGGCCGACCTCCCGGTGGTCGATCTCTCCGTGACCGACCCGCCGGTGGACGAGGTCATCGATATGGTCTTCAGCAGCGGCGAATCCGCTGAAGAATCCCCAGCCGCGGCGCAGGCCGAGCCAGCATTGGAACCGCTCAACGCATGACGGACCTGCTCCACCTCTACCGCGCCCAATTCAAGACGACCATCGCTGAGCAATTCCAGTACCGTGGCGCGTTGGTAATCTGGCTCACCGGCCTCATCCTGGAACCAGTGATCTTCCTCTCCGTCTGGGCCACGGTGGCCCGCTCCCAAGGCGGCGCCGTCGACGGTTTCACCGCGAACGATTTCGCCGCCTATTTCCTGCTCACCATGATCGTCGACCACGCCGGGTTCACCTGGATCATGTGGGAGATGGAGTACTGGATCCGACAGGATAACCTGTCCCCGCTGCTGGTGCGGCCCGTCCACCCCATCCACCGCCACATCGCCAACAACCTCACGTTCAAGCTTCTGACGATGGTGGTGGTACTTCCAGTCGTTGTCGGGCTGAGCCTCGTCTTTCGCCCGAACTTCACGATCACCCCCGCGACCACGCTCGCCTTCGTCCCCGCGCTGCTGCTGGCGATGGCGCTCCGCTTCGCCGTGGAGTGGACGCTTGCCTCCCTCGCCTTCTGGGTGACACGGGTCAATGCGCTGAATCAACTCTATTACGTCGCATTCCTCTTCCTCGCCGGCGTGGCCGCTCCGCTGGCGCTCCTCCCCGAGCCCGTGCGCATCGTTGCCGAGTGGCTGCCGTTCTACCGCATGCTCGGGTTTCCGGTTGAGGTGCTCCTGGGGCGACTTACCCCGCAACAGGTCCTCATCGGCTTCGCCGCACAGATCGCCTGGCTGGCTATCGCCGTCGTGCTCCTCAACCTCGCCTGGGCACGCGGCATCCGCAAGTATTCGGCGGTCGGGGCCTGATCGCATGACGTATCTGCGCCTGCTCTGGCTCCATCTGCGGCTCGGTATCCTCAACGAGCTTCAGTACCGAACCAATCTCATCATCCAGTTCATCCAGTCCGCCGTCGGGCTGGTGACGGCCCTGCTTGGTCTGGGCATCGTCTTCTCCAAGACCGACACCCTCGGCGGCTGGCGACCGGCCGAGCTCCTCGCCGTCGTCGGCGTCTATACACTCGTCTCCGGGATCACGCAGCTCGTCGTGCGCCCGAGCCTGCAGCGGTTTATGGAGGACATTCGGCTCGGAACCCTCGATTTCACGCTGACCAAACCGGTCGACGCCCAGGCACTCGTCAGCATGCGTCAGATCGAAGTCTGGAAACTGCTCGACGTCCTCATTGGCATCGTCGTGCTGGTCGTGGCTATCACTCAGCTCGGCGCGTCGATTGGCCCGGCCGAGGCGCTCGCGTTCGCCGTCGCGCTCCTGGCCGGGGTGACCATCATCCACAGCTTCCTGCTCATCCTGGCCACCTGCGCCTTCTGGTGGGTGCGCCTCGACAACATCCTCAATATTTTCCAGAGCATGTACGAGGCGGGCCGCTGGCCCATCGGCATCTACCCGCCCTGGCTCCGCTACATCCTCACCTTCCTGGTGCCAGTCGGATTCGCCATCACCGTCCCCACCGAGGGACTGGTCGGCCGCCTGACCTCACCGGCGCTACTCGGCGCCATTGCCCTGGCCATTGCTCTTCCACTGGCCGCTCGCGCGTTCTGGAAGTTCGGCGTCCGCCACTATTCGGGAGCATCCGCGTAGCGGCCCTCTATCAACGCGGTTCCAGTGTCATGCTGAACGCAGTGAAGCATCTCGGCTCATCGCTGACACTGTCCGCTGAGAACGAGATTCTTCGGCTGCGCCTTCAGAATGACACTGTGTTTGCACGCCGCTCTAACGTTGAGATCCCCCGCCCGCCGGTCCGGAATACCTCGCGAAGCAGCAGCTCCAGTTCACGTCGCGAACCTGGGATCGACACTCTCATGCTCGACGACCACCTCCACCTCCGGGATCACGCCCCCGGCCACCCAGTGCATCACATCCGCCTTGGTCGCTTCCCCACGCACGAATTCGCGAATGATGCATCCCTTGTGGAAAACCAGGATGCGGTCGCAGACGCCCAGCGTCTCCTCGATTTCGGACGAGGTGAAGAGGAGCGCCAATCCTTGCCGCGCCAACTCGTCGCAGAGAGCATAAATCTCGGATTTCGCGCCCACATCGATGCCCCGCGTCGGATCATTCAGGATCAGAATCTCGGGCCCGGTCGCCAGCCATTTGGCAACCACGACCTTCTGCTGGTTGCCTCCGGAAAGATTGACCACCCGCTTGTCGATACTGTCGGTGGCGACATGCAGTTTGCGTACGTAGTCGTTTGCCAGTCCCCGCTCCCGGGAGCGATCGATCATTCCCAACCGGTCCAGGAGCTTGTCGAGAACGGCCAGACTGGCATTGCGCCGAATCGACCACGAGGTCATCAACCCCTCGTCCCGCCGATTGGCCGGGATCAGCGCAAACCCCTGCCGAATCGCCTCGAACGGCGAGCGCGGCGACGTGGCGCGACCCTTGTACGCGACCTGGCCGCTCCCCGGCTTGACCAATCCGAACAGAACGTGGAATACCTCGGTGACGCCTGAACCTTCGAGTCCGGCGAAGCCGAGAATCTCCCCGGCGCGAACGGAAAAGTCGACCGGACCAACATCGTTCCCGATACTCAGCCCGCTCACCGAAACTGCAACTGGCGCGTCAGACGTGACGCCTTCCCGCTGCGGAAACGTTTCGTCCAGGCGGCGCCCGATCATCCGCGAGATGATCTCCGGAATCGACGTCTGTGCCACATCCCACGTCCCCTGATACCGGCCATCGCGAATGACCGAAATCCGGTCCGCGATGGCAAAGACTTCTTCCAGCCGATGGGAGACGTAGATGATGGTCAGCCCCTTGTCGCGCAATCTTTGGAGTAGCTCGAAGAGGCGTTCCGTCTCCGCCGCGCTCAGAGCGGAATTTGGCTCGTCCATGATGATGATGTCGGACTGCTGCTCCACCGTGCGCGCAATCTCGACGAGCTGCTTTTCCGCCACGGTGAGCCGACCCACGCGAGCGTGCGGATCGATCAAGACACCCATCTCGTCGAGCACGCGCCGGGTCGCCGCGACCATCTGGCGCTCGTCGAGCAAACCCGGCCCGCGGGTCGTTTCGCGATTGGCGAAGACGTTGGCCGCCACCGTCAGGTGGGGAAAGAGGTTCAATTCCTGAAAGACGATGCTCACCCCGAGGCGGCGCGCCTGCAACGGGTCGCCGATGCTCACCGGCTCTCCGCGCAGCACGAGCGCCCCGCCATCCGGCCGATGCACCCCGGCCAGCATCTTCATGATGGTCGACTTGCCGGCCCCATTCTCGCCGACGACCGCGTGGATTTCGCCCCGCGCAATTCCAAACGACACGTCATTGACGGCCATGATGCCGCCAAATCGTTTGCTGACGTGATCGAGCCGAATGATTTCTTCAGTTGCCGGTAGTGCGGTCATGGCAATGGAGTTTCTCATCGGCGAACCGCCCTCACCCAAACCGGTTCCCGAGCACCGGAATCGGGAACGCAATTGCGCCAGGGAAGCGACCGAAAGCCCCTCGCCCTGCGCACAGGGCGAGGGGTTGGGGTGAGGGTCGTTTACGGCTCCGGCGTCGCCCGCGGCATGCCCGGCGTCCGCAGGTCGTCGTACGGGCGCGCCGAGGCCTCCAAGTCGGCAAAGTTCTCGTCCATGTACTCCTGATAGTAGTCGTACTGGACCTGATCGTCGGTCTGGCGCGAGACATAGTCCGCGACGTTCTCGGCCGTAACCGTCTCGGTCGGGGTTTCTTGCCAACCCTCGACCAGCTGCGTGCCGTTGATGAGGTGCTCCGCGAGCAACCGCACCGGCAAATAGCCCTGAAGATACTCCTGCTGGCCGACGGTCACCTGCGCCCAACCATCCTCGATAGCCTGCAGCGTCGGCGGGTCGAGGTCGTAGCCGCCGATCAGCCACGTGCCGCCGGTGCGCTCCTTGAGCTGCGCCAGGTTCGGGATGTCGATCGAGCAGAGCCCAACGGCCGCCACCGCATCTGGATTGGCGGCCATGATGTTCTCCCAGCGGCCGTAGTTGTCCGGCACCGGGATGAGCACCTCTTGCGCCTCGAGGACCTCGAAGCTTGTCCCTTCGAACGCCTTCCGCAGCCCCGCGTCGCGATCCTGAAGCACCTGGGCCGCAGCGGAGCAGATGCCGACTGCCACCTTCCCCTCAGTGACGCCGGCCGCGTCAAGTTGGTTCAGCAGTTCGTTGCCGAGAATCACGCCCGAGTTGTACTCGTCCTGACCGACCCATGCCGTCAGCGCGGTTTCGAGTCCCGTCACGTTCGCGCCGACCAAGGGCACGCCCTGGTCGACCGCCTGTTGAATCGGCGTGATCCATTGATCGCCTGGCAGCGTCACCACGGCGATGCCATCAAATCCACGCTGCAAGGCAGTTTCGAAAAACGCCTGGTGCGTCGGCGTGTCGAACGAGGCGTCGCCGAAGACCTCCAGGGTCACGCCGTAGTCACGCGCCGCGTCCTCGGCCCCGGTCTTCATCCGCTCTGTAAACGTGTTCAGTCCGTGGAGGACATAAGCGATTTCGACGTCGCTGTTGTCCGCCGCTGGGGTAGCGTCCTGTGCCGCGGCGCCGAGCATCGGCATCGCCAGGAGGGACAGGACCGTGGCTACGGCAAAGATGGTTCGCAACCTTCTCACGCCTGAACTCCTTCGTTTCGTTCGCTCGGCCCCGGGCCCAAGCACGCATCGCCGGGCAGCGCCAAGCCGTCGTGAGACACGTCCGTGTGATTTCGTCGGTCCACCAGGTTGGTCCTTCCACCTCCCTTCCCAGGAGCACGACCTTCATCGCACACCGTGTGGCGCGAAACTACGCCCGTCGCTTGATGAGGTAATCGAGAGTCACGGCGACGATGATGACGATGCCGGTGACTGCCGTGGACCAGGCCGGAGGGACGGCGAGCAACGCCAACCCGTTCTGGATGAGCGCGATGATCAGCGCGCCAAGAACTGCTCCCAGCACCGATCCCGAGCCGCCGCTCAGCGCGGTGCCCCCGATGATCGTGGCCGCGATCACCGACAACTCGGTCCCGACCCCGACGGTGGGGCTGCCGTTGCGGTTGAAGGCCAACGCCACCACCGCAGCGATGCCGACGAAAAACCCCATGAGCGTCATCACGAGAATCCGCGTGCGCGAGATGCGGATGCCCGAAAAAAGCGCGGCCTGGCGATTGCTGCCGATGGCCTGCACGCGCCGTCCAAACGGGGTGCGGTTGAACAAGATCCAGCCCACGATGCCGACGACGAGAGCCGCCCAGACGCTGATCCAGACACCGAACACGGGATCACGGCCGCCGATCCACTCGAAGAACCAAGTTTCGAGGTCGTATCCAGAGACCGGCGTGGCGTTGCTGACGACAAGTCCCAATCCGCGGTAGAGACTCAGCGTGCCCAGCGTAACGATGATGGTCGGGATGCCGAGAGCGACACTCAGCGCGCCGTTGAGCAGCCCGCAAAGTGTGGCGGCCAGCATGCAGACCAGCACGGCTATCCAGATCGAATATCCGTCACGCAGCGCGATGGCCATGAGCACGCTGCTGAACATCCAGATCGACCCGACCGAGAGGTCGATGTCCCCCATGGCGATGACAAAGACCATCCCAACGGCCATGATCCCGACATAGGAGGCCTGCCGCGAAACATTGATGAAGTTCTGTGCCGTCAGGAACGTCTCCGGCACCAGCACCGCCAGCAGAACGATCAGCACCACCAGCGCACCGATGACGCCGATCTCATCAATCTGGCCCAACTTGCGCGCCAGGTCGCGGATGCCGCCCCGGCGCGGTTCGTCGCTGGCGGGAAGCCCTATGGTCGACTCACCCATCGCCCCTCCCCTCGCCATCGCCGCGCCCGTCGCGCTGAGCCGCGTGAATCATGCCGTCGCCACGTTGGCAGTAAGAGTCGCTACCGCGAATGGCGGCAGCGCCACCTTGGCCACGCTGTCGGCAAACTCCACCGGCCGAGTGGACTCACGGAATGCCCCCGGATCGGCCGCGGCGCCCGTGAACGACCGGTCATCGAGCTGCCGCACCTCGGCCCCACCCGCGCTAGGTAGATGCAAAGTCACCTCGATCGGGTCGTCGGTCATGTTCGCCAGGAGCACGCGCATGCGATCGCCATCGCGCAGTGCCAGCGCCTGTACTTGCAGCCCGTCCTCAACCGTTACGGGCAGGATCGCTCCATCGCGAAACTCGGCCACATCCGCCAGCACGTGGTAGATCGGAAACACCATGCCCGGCCAGGAATGGAACTTCCCCACCTGCAGCGGATGGTCGCGCCGCTCGATCAGCCCCCTCCACCCGGTAGTCTCGAAATACGTCAGGGCGTCGACGTCCGCGTTCCCCAACGCGTTGAGACTCCCCACCAGCCAGCCAGCGGCAAAGAGCGAAGGCTGCCGGGCATCGACTGCCGCCGGGAGGTCACCTGGAGCGGGTTTCGGCTCGGGACCGGTCGCATTCGGGTTGAACGGCGGTTTCAGGGTAATCGGCCCCACCGCCAGCTCCCGATCGCCGATGAAGGCCCGTGCGCTGCGCACCGTTTCCGGCTGCGCCGCCAGCGTCTCGGTGAGAGAGGAGTTGTCGAAAGCATGCACCTGCGGACTGATCGTGTAGCCAACCACATCCATCCGGTCGAGCGGCAGGACTTCCGCGGCCCGGTTCAGCTCGGTGAAATACCCCCTCGTGCCTCCGCCAATCGGCGCCTCGATACCCGCCGTGGCGAACGCCTCGCGCGCCGCGTCCATCACGTCATAGGTGGTATCCAGGTGCCCTTCTGCAAATACGAGCACGCGAGCGATATCCGCGCCGGACTGCGCCAACGTTTCCGCCAATGCCTGAAAACCTGCGCCATCCGACCCAGCAATCGCTTCGATTTCCAGCGCCGCGTCGAGTGCTTGTGCCTCGCCCACCAACTGCGCCAGGGATTTCCGCCAATCTGTTCCCGTGAGGTCGATGGGGAGGTGCAGGTGCGCCGGACTCAGCGCCTTCAGCAGCGCAATGTCGTCGTCTCTCAATGGCGCTCCATGGCTGGCGACCCCGAGACCGATGGCTGGAACCAGCTTCGACCCGGACGGACTAACCGACACCCGGATCGAACCACTTTCATCCGTCTCAGCCGGAGATCCGGCAGTCCCAAAGATCGTCACCGTCTGCCGCACGCGCTCTCCCTTGCCCACGTCGACCGGATAGGGAATGCGCAACGGCGTCGAATAGGTCTTGTAGGAGGCGTCGGTCCAGTTGCGCTGGTCCTCCATCTCCCACAGATCGCCCTCGAACCGGATCGTGACCTCGCCGCTCCCAGGCGTCTGGTGGGAGATCGACTGCATATCGAAAAACGGCTGATGTGGGGAGATCAGATCGGGGAACGCCCCGTCCACCGGGCCTTCCGGCGTCTCGGTCGTCGCGCTGACTCCCGCCACCTCCATCGGGTGCAGCACGCACCAACCGATGCGGTTGCGGCGAAAATCCTTGCGCGCCACCCCGTCCATCGTCGCGGTAACGACGCCGTCCCCGGTGCCTGTAATCTCCCCCTGCCATTCAAAATCGACATCCCCGCCGACATTCTCTGCCACGAAGCGGACGGTGAACCCATCATCGCGCCGGTCGACGTCATAGCTGAGAAACCTGGGTTCGATCGTGTTCCAGTCGCGGTCCCGAATCGCAGCGTAGAGGCGGAGCACGACCGGATCGCTCCCAAGTCTGACGTAGCGCAGATCCCCGCCTTCCAGAATCGCCGACAGCGGTCCCGCGCGCACGGGAATGCGCTCCGGCAAGGCCTCGTCCTTGCCGTAGTACTTGACCCTCGGCGGAAACTCGGCTGGTCCAGTTCGTTCCTCGCTCATGTTGCCCTCTTTGCGTGCAGATCGAGCGCACCCTCGACGGCGCCACCATTTTGGTTCGCCCGCTCCAGAGTCGCCTGGAGTCGCCGCGCCGCGGAGCGCATGTGGGCATCCATCGCCTGTCGGGCCCCGCGTTCATCCTGGGCATGCACGGCCTCCAGAATCGGCACGTGCTCGGCGTACGAGATGTCCCGGTAACCTTCAGCAATGACGCGCCCGATCCACGCCCGCAGCAGCGCCTGGATACTCGTCAGCACATCCCGCAGCGCCGTGTTTCCGGCCGCTTCCGCCAATCGCAGGTGAAACTCCACATCGGCGTCGACGAATGCGGCGCTCACCGTGCCGTCGCGCGACTCCCACTCCATACGGCTCAGGATGCGCGTCAAATCGGCCAGACCCTCTTCGGAGCGACGCTGTGCCGCCAGCCCGGCAATATCGACCTCGATCAACTGCCGCGCCTCGACCAGATCGATGGTGCGTTTTTCCCCCAGCAGAAGTCCCCACTCCACCACCTGCGGCAAGAGCGGCGAATCGGGGCGTTTGAGATACGTCCCGTCGCCATGCCGAACCTCGATAAGCCCGATCAGGGTGAGGGCGGCGATCGCCTCCCGCACCGCCGAGCGGCCGACTCCGAAGGCCTCGGCAAGCTGCCGCTCCGAGGGCATCCGCGCCCCTGGCTCCACACCTCCGGAAAGGAGGTAATCGACGAGCCGCCGCGCCACCTCTGCGGCGAGGGGCTCTCTCCGAATCGGCGTCACGTTCGGCAGGGGGGTGGTCATGTGCCGGTCCCGTTGTCGCGCTCGGCATCGGCCCACATGTCGGCGGCCAGACCACGATCCCGCCGCTCGCGCAGCGGCCCGGTGGTCTCCGGGTTTTCGTCCAGCCACTGCCGCAAATTCTGCAGCGATGTCGCCTGGGACAGGGCCGGCCAGAGCAGCGCGGCCACCCGCTCGAATGTCTCCGCGCCACCCAGCGCCGCGGTCTGAAATGGACCGGTATAGCGCCACCGCCGCGCCAACCCATCCCGCACGATCTCATCGACCGTTTCAGGCGATGCCACTCCATTTTCAACCAGCCAGACCGCCTCCCGCAGCAGCGCGAGCTGGAGGCGATTCCAGGCGAACCCCTGTACGTCCCGATCGACAAGCACCGGCCGCTTCCCCAGCGCGCGCAACGTCGCGGTCATACGCTCCACGACCGCATCCTCGGTCTCGTCGCCACGGATAACCTCTACCATCGGCATCAGCAGCGGCGGGTTCCAGTAGTGCGCGCCTATCGTCCGCTCCCCGGCGCCAATCGCGCTGCCTATCGCCGTAATGGGGATGGATGAGGTGTTCGAGGCCACGATTGCCCCCGGGTTCCGGGCGACCACCGGCTGCAACGCCGCTCCCTTGGCGGCAAGGTCTTCCACAACCGATTCGACGATGATGTCCGCACCCTCGGTTGGCGTGTCGTCCCCGGTGATCTCGATGCGCCCACGCGCCTCATCGGCCTCGTCCTGGGAAAGCAGACCGTGCTCCCGCGCCGTGGCGAATCCCCGCTCGATCCGCTCTCGGGCCATCTCTGGCCGGCGCGCCAGCACGATCACGTCGTGCCCGCCGATGGCGTACTCGCACGCGATCTGCGCACCCATCAATCCCGGGCCAAGAAGCACGACCTTCATCAGCTCAGCCCCGCACCGCGCCGAGGGTAAGCCCCCGCACGAAATGCCGTTGCACCAGGAGCACCAGGATGAACACCGGCAAAGTCGCCACCATGGCCAGGGCGCAAGCACGACCCCAGTTGGACCCTTGGGCGCCAGTGAACCCGGCGATGGCGACTGGCAGCGTGAAGGCATTCGTGCGAGTGAAAACGACCGCGAACAGAAACTCGGTCCAGGAGAAGATGAATGCGAATACGGTCGTGGCGACCAAGCCAGGGAGTGCCAGCGGGAGCGTGATCTGCATCAACGCTCCAAGCCGGGTCGCCCCATCAATCATGGCGCTCTCTTCGATCTCCGCGGGAACGCTGGCGAAATAGGAGCGCATCATCCATATGACAAACGGCAGGTTGAAAACCGCGTAGAGGACGATCAGCGGGAGGTGCTGATCGATACCCAGACGAGGGTTGATCTTGCCGGTCTCGCGCAAAATGAGAAAGAACGGAATGACCAACACCACCGGCGGCAGCATCCGCTGCGAGAGGAGCCAGAACCCAAGATGGCGGCCTCCGGTGTTGAACCGTGCCAGACTGTATGCGGCCAGGCTGCCGACGATCACCGAAATAATCGTTGCGCTGCCGGCGATAATCAGGCTGTTGCGCAACGCGAGAGAGCCCTTGTCCGCCATCACGCTTTGATAGTGAACGAAGGTCACTTCGCTCGGGATCCAGACCGGTGGTTTGCTGAGAAATTCTCCGGGGAGCTTGAGCGAAGTCCCCGCGATCCAGAAGATCGGAAACAGAAAGAAGACCAGCGCCAGTCCGACCACGACATAGCGCAGCGCGCTGACCAGCGGTGATCGGCGGCGGCCGGTGCGCGCCACTCGCAGGCGTATGGTTGGCCCAGACTCGGTGGATGCCGGCGCCCCAGCGGCTGCCGCGCTCATAGGCGATCCTCCCGCAAGAACCGACGAGCGTAGAGCGTTCCAATCACACTGAGAAAGATCAGGAGCAAGTAAGAAACCGCCGCCGCGTAGCCCATGTTGAAGAACTTGTAGCCAACTTGATAGATGTACCACGAAATCGTCTCTGTCGATGTCCCTGGCTGGCCCTGAGTCAGCATGAAGATCTGATCGAAGATTTTGAAGGCATCCAACGCCCGGAACAGAATCGCCACCGCGATGACCGGCGCCAGCCCCGGCAGCGTAATCTCCCGCAATTGCTGCCACCAA
This sequence comes from uncultured Chloroflexia bacterium, assembly GCA_963762985.1. GTDB lineage: Bacteria > Chloroflexota > Chloroflexia > Thermomicrobiales > UBA6265 > JACCXM01. The sequence goes on along the minus strand of CAVXMK010000003.1, from coordinate 43,071 downwards.
CCGGCGCCATCGAGGGCCGCGGCCTCATAGAGCTCTGGGTTCAGACCCGACAGGCCAGCCAACAGAATCAGGAACATGAATGGCGTCCATTGCCAGATATCGGTGACGAGGATGGCAAACATTGCCGGCCATTTGTTGGTCAACCACAGGATATCGACATCTCGTCGGAGAATGACGCCCAGGATCTGGTTGATCGGGCCAAATTGACTGTCCCAGAGCAGACGCCAACCGAGCGCGACGACGACCGGAACCATCATTACCGGGAGCATCAGGAGTGGGATAATGAACCGCTTTCCCCGCAGTTCGTCGACCACCACAAGCGCGAGTCCCAAGCCAAGCACGAACTGCACGGCAATGCCCACGACGACCAGCAGGATGGTATTGACCATCGAGACGTGGACCCGCGAGTCCATCAGAGCAGCGGCGTAGTTTTCCAACCCGACGAACCGGTCGGCCCCCTGTTGCTGCAGGTTCTTGTTCTGAAAGCTGAGCGTAAGGGAGTACAGCAGCGGAAAGACGCCTACGGCCAGGATGGCCACAACGGTTGGAGCCACCATGAGCCAGCCGGTACGCCGATTGCGGCCGGAAAGAGAACCTGAATCCGTTTCGACGACAGCCGGCAGCTCGGTCGATAACGTCGTTGCCAAGGATCTCTCCTGCGGCGCCCAATCCCCCCTCCCGAAGTTGAGCTCCGGGAGGGGGAACTGGTGGTTTGCGGGAAGTCGTCCTACTCGTCCGGGTACACGTTCCCCAGCGCCAGATACGCCTGGTACGCCTCACGCTGGGCATCGCGGCCAATTCGATCGGTGATCGCGTTGAACGCGGCGTTGGCATCCGCCGCCGCCTGCTCGGCCGGCGTTCCGCCCTGCACCGCGCCCCACATCTGGTCGATCGCGGTGTGATACTCCTGCGAGCCCGGCATAACGATGTCGAATAGCGCGGTATTCGTCTGCTCCCGCAACATGTCGAGGTACTCGCCCGCTTTCGGCCACAGTGCTCGGTATGACTCCGAGTCGTAGTGACTGAGCCGGAACGGATCGCGCAATGTGTAGGGCAGCATCACCCGCTCTAGACTGACGGACGGGCTGTTCATCCACTGTGCGAAGAGGTACGCCGCATCCTTGTTCGGGCTGCCGCTATGCACGCTGAGCACGAAGCCGGAGGCAAGCATGCTCCAGCCTTCTGGCATCACCGCGTAGCCCACATTGTCCACAATCGCGGACGGCGGCAGCCATTCCATCTGTACGGTGTCTTTCCCATACCCCTCGGAGAATCGGCCGAATGGTGGCCAGCTGCCCCCGACCATCGCAGAGTGCCCGGCGGTCCATTCTTGGAGAACCCGGATGAAATCAAACTCCTCAATGCCCGGCGGCATCGTGGCATTCGACGCCAGCATCCGGTTCAGGGTTTCGACGCCAGGCGGGGTGTCCAGCGTGGCGTCCATCGTCTCTTCGTCGAAGAACTTGCCTCCGCGGGTGCGAAACTCGAGCATCCACCAGTGGTAAATCTGCGATGGGGCGCGCTGGCTCATGCCACCCCAGTACTCACCAGCCCCCTGCTCGGTGAAGAACGCCTGGATCTCGTCGTACTCCTCCCAGGTCGTCGGCGGCGCCAGGGCATAATCGTGCATTTCGGCGAAAGCCTCCTGATGAGCCGGATCGTCGAATAGGTCGGTGCGGTAGTAGAGGAGGAACGTGTCGCCGTCGTCGAAGAGCCCATAGATATTGCCGCCGTAGTTCATGAACTGACGGTAGACCGGGTGGAAGTCCTCCAGATCGGCCGGGTTCATGTACTGCTCGATAAATGGGTCGAGCGCCTCGATGGCGCCCTGAGTCACCAAATCCGCCATCCACGCCGGCACCGCATCGACCACATCGAGCCCGCCGGTTCCCGCGATGGTCTCCTGCACGATTGTGGGGAAGAGCTCGGGAAACGGTTTGGCAACGACGTTGACCGTGATCCCGGTCAGTTCCTGCCACTGCGGACCAGAGAAGTTGATTGGCCCCTCCGCCATCAGCGCGTCTTCTGAGAGGTAGTTGAGGGTAGCGCCAGAGTACTGTTGTGCTGCGGCCACCGCCGCCTCCGCCGAATCACCCGTCTCCTGCAACACCTTCTGTGCGGCAGCCACTGCCTTGGGGTTGCTCAACGGCGGCACCACCGAGGCCCGTGCCGGGGCGATCCGGGTCGCCAGAGGCAACGCCGCCGCTCCCGCCGCTCCTTGCAGCATCCGGCGCCGATTCATCTTGTACTGCGCCTTCGCCAGCATCCACGCCGGGTCGAATCCTGAGTTCGCGCCCATCTGCGCCGCCTTTCGACTCTCGCCCACTCCGCCGTGGGCAACCCGATGCGCCGCACCCCTGCACGGCGGTTCTGCCAGCCGGGCCGCCTGGCCCGGCTCAGGCGTTGGGCGTCGCGCGCAGGGCTTCGAGCCCCTGCCGCAGCGCCAGCTGAAAGAGCCACAGGTCCCCGGAATATGCCATCGCGCGAAAACCCTGCTGGAGTTGCGCCTGGCCGTCCGCAACCGCCCCGGCCATGATTCCCGGCGTCTTGCCGTGCGTGCGGCACGCCTCCAGCACCCGATCGACGGCTTCGAGGTACGTCGGGTGGGAAAACTGCCCGGGGATGCCAAGTGAATTCGTCAGGTCGAAATGGCCTATCCACAGGACATCGATACCGTCCACAGCGGCAATGGCGTCAGCGTTGTCCACCCCCAGCCCCGTCTCGATCTGGGCGATGAGCAGCACCTCGTCATTTGCGAATTCCATCTTGGCGATGATGTCGCCACCGGTGTAGTCGTCGTGCGCGACGCCGAAGGCCGCGCCCCGTTTTCCGACAGGCGGGTACTTGGCCGAGTCGACGATGAATTGCGCCTGCTCCGCGGATTCCACCATCGGGATCATCAGCCCCATCGCGCCGACGTCGAGGGGCCGGGCGATCAGGTTGTATTCCGTCGCCGGCACCCGCACCATCGGCACCAGATCGGCCGCGCGCGAGGTGGCGATCAGAGCCCGGATGGTTTCGATACTCCAGCCCGTGTGCTCCATATCGAAGATGACGAATTCCGCCCCCGCCTCGGCGGCAATGCGGGCGATGCCGGTCGACGGGAACTCGAAAATCATCGTCCCCAGCGACCGTTCCCCGGCCTGCAACGCCCGTTTGACCCGGTTCTCCCTCATGCCTGCTCCGTCCGTTCCCGATACCGCCGCAACTTCTCTTCCATCCTCGGGGTGTCGATCACGTCGCGGTTGACGACGTGCTCCGGAGCCTGCCCGGATGCCACCGCCTGGATCGAGCGCAACACGCTCTCCCCCATGATCTGCTCGCACTCATCCGTCCAGCAGAGCCCGTGCGGGGTCACGATCACATTCTCGAGTTTCAGGATCGGGTCGTCCGGATCGACCGGCTCCTGCTCGAAGACGTCCATCCCCGCCCCGGCAATGCGCCGGTCCCGCAACGCCTCGTACAGCGCCTTCTGATCGACCAGCCCACCCCGCGCGGTGCTGATCAGGAACGCCGTCGGCTTCATCATCGCCAGCCGCTCGGCGTTGACGATGTGCCGCGTTTCCGGCGTGTACGCCGCGGCCACGACCAGAAAGTCCGATTCGCGCACCAGTGTGTCGAGGTCGACAAGACTCGACCCCTTCGGCCTCGGCCACCGTCGGCAGCGCATACGGGTCGAATGCGATGTGGCGCATCCCCAGCGGCCTGGCGATCCGGTGCGTCTCCTGGGCGATGCGGCCGAAACCCGATCGTGCCCAGCGTCTTGCCGACCAGTCCGGTCCCGCGCGCGTCCTGCTTGTCCGCCCAGCGCCCTTCGCGGGTCAGCTTGTCCTGCTCCATCAACCGGCCGGCCAGCGCCAGGATGAAGGTCAGATTGACGACCGCCATCGGTCGCTGCACCGCCTCCGGCGTGATCGTCAGGAAAACCCCGCACGCGGTGCAGGCCGGAATGTCGATATTGTCGTAGCCGACACCGAAGCGGGCTACGAGCGCGAGCCGTTCGTTGCCCTCCAGCGTGGCCGGTGTCACCCGCGGCCCCAACACCCCGAGCGCATCAAATCCGGCGATGTCCTCCGGCCGAAGCTCCTTCCCGTGTTCGGGGAGAAACGTCACCTCGATGCCCGGTGTCTGCTCCAGCAGGCGCACCCCCGCCCCGCCGAATCCGAGCTCCCCATTGGGCCGGATGAAGTCGCGGGTAATCCCGACGCGAAACAGTCCAGATGCAGCCATGCCCCTCTCTCACACTGGCGACCAACCACGTGTCATTCCGACGAACGTGCAGAATGAATCTTGTTGTTCACCCGCACCAGACGAAGCCATCGCCGAGATTTTCTCGCTACGCCTCGGCATGACACAACCTCGCGGCAATCTTCTCACCGCACCGAAATCCCGCCATCGACGTGAAAATGAGAACCGGTGGCGAACTTCGACTCGTCCGAGGCCAGGAAAACGGCGATGCCGGCCATGTCCTCCGGCGTGCCGATGCGCCCGATCGGGTGCAACGACACCAGCCTGGCGTGAATCTCCGGGTCGTCGATGAGCGGTTTTGTCAGCGTGGTCTCGATCGTCCCCGGCACGATGCCGTTGACGCGAATACCATATGGCGCGTAATCCGACGGCCATGATGCGGGTCAACGCCATCACCCCGGCCTTGGACGATGAGTAGGCGTGCCAGCCCGCCCCGCACATCGTCAGCCCGGTTGGCGACCCGGTGTTGATGATCGAGCCTCCCTCGCCACCCTCCATCATCAGGCGCACGCCGTGCTTGCAGGTGAGAAAGACCCCGCGCAAATTGACGTCGTGCGTCCGCTGCCAGACGTCGATGTCGAGCTCATGCACTGGCGCATCTTCGCCGATGAGCTGGACGGCGGCGCAAGTGAGGAGCACATCCAGACGGCCATGGCGACGCCGAACCTCATCGAACGCGGCGGCGACACTCCCCTCGTCGGTGACATCGGTCACCAGCGGGAACGCCTCCCCGCCGATCTCCTCGACCGTCGCCTGTAAAGACTCGGCATTGCGGTCGAGCAACCCGACGATCGCTCCCTCGCGGGCGAACGCGCGCGCCGCACCTTGCCCGATCCCGCTCGCCGCGCCCGTAACGACGGCGACCTTGCCATCCAGACGCCCCACAGTGCGTGCCTCCGCCTCGGTGACGCATGCCGACGTAGCCAACGCGGGCGTTTGGCAGTGGCTCGCGGGGAGCCGGTCCTCGGCAGCGCTAACCGGTCTAAAGGTTGACTGGTTGACCAATACGATGATCCTAGCCGCGCTTCCGAAACGTGTCAAGGGCTCTTTCGCTTGAAGCAAGGGCTTATGCGCCAGTGGGGAGCGGGCCGACGACGAGGGCGACGGCCTGCTCGGGCCGCTGGCTGGGCCGACGTAAGCAGGAGGCGACGCGCTGCACACCCGCGTGATGGAGCAGACTGACGGCGGCATCGCGCAATAAGGCCATGATGGTCGGTCCTTGCCCGGCGTGGATCAGGCTGGCGTCCTCGCCGAAATTGACGGCTTTGTGCCGGTGCAAGCGGTTCTCGATGCTCCAGTGGCCGCGGCGCAGCGCCAGCAGCCGCGCCGCGTCGGCGTGGTCCGGGCTGAGGCTGGCGACCCCATAGCGCAGCGTCCGCTTGGGCTGCCCGTGCTCGCGCCAGGTGCGTTCCAACCGAAAGACCTGCGCCGCCCCCGGCCAGGCGAGATAGTCCGTCAGGTCGGTGGAGGCGACCAGTTCCCGCCGCTCCATGGCGCGCCCGTGCCCGCGCTCCAGCGTGTGGGCCACGCGGCGGTCGGTCAGCGGCGCGGCCGGGACGGCCGGCGGGGGGGCGAACAGCAACGCGATGTCGCGGTAGAGGGCGCCCTGGTTCTCCTTGACGACCAGCAGGTAGTCCCCGCCCGCGCCCACGACCTGGGCGCACACCGCGGTTTGGCAAAACAGCGCGTCGCCGGTCAGCACGCGGCCACGCCAATCGATGCGGTCCAGCAGCGCCGGGGCCACGGTCAGCTCCGCCTCCGCCTTGTCCGCGCCAGCCGCGATCGGCTCGTGGGCCAACACGATCCCTTGCTCGTGACAGAAGGCGCTCAACGCGTGGACGATGGGGCCGTGCTCTGCCGCGAAGCGCAGCCGCCCCCGCTGCGCCTTGCCGTCGATGGCCACCCCTTGCGGCTCCCACGCCTCCGGCGCCGGGGCCGCCCCGGGCGCGAAGCACGCGCTCAGCCGCGCGGACAAGGCGGCGCTATCGAGCTGGCGAAACAGGCGCTGCAGCGTCGATTGGCAGGGCGTGCGCCCATCGGCAAAGCCGAGCGCCGCCAGCAGCGCCGGCTCTTGGCGCGCCCCCCACTCGGCGATGGCCAGCACCGAGCGGTGGTTGGCCAGGAGGGCGGCGACGGCCAGGGCCAGGATCGCGGCCAACGGGTAGACCACGCTCGCGGACCGGCGCGGGTCGGGCACGGCGGCGAAGGCGGTGGCCAGACTCGTGGCCGCGACCGACAGCGGGGCGAGGACCGGCGTAGACTCCATCACGGGCTCCTTTGCGGCGGGTGAACGGTTCGATCACCTCATCCTCGCAATGCAGCCCCGTCCGTGCGACTCGCAACCTGGCGCATAAGCCCTTCGCTTGAAGCAAGCAGTCCGCTCCCGCGTGGTGTACCGGTTGTTCCGCGACCACCCGGTGCGCGGCCTTCGGCGCACACGGAGAGATCCTTGTACGATGCCCGGGGGAACCAAACCGCCACGCGTAGGCAAGGGAAAAAGAGCGTGTCATTCCAGACTCGATGGCATGAGGTCGGCGCTTCCGCCGCGGAGCTCTACGAGCGGGAGCTCGTGCCCGCGATGTTCGCGCCCTGGGCGGCGAACCTGATCGACCTGGCACAGGTAGAGCCAGGTGAGCGCATTCTGGACGTTGCCTGCGGAACCGGCGTCGTGGCGCGCATGGCCGCGACCCGCACCGGAATCGCCGGCAAAGTCGTGGGGCTGGATTTCAGCCCGCCAATGCTGGCAGTAGCCCGCGCGCTCCCTCCCGTTGCGGGCGCCCCGATCGAGTGGGTGGAAGCGAACGCCCTGGCGCTGCCCTTCGCCCCCGCGGCCTTCGACATGGTCTTCTGCCAACATGGCCTGCAGCAGATTCCCGATCGCCCGGCCGCGCTCAGCGAGATGCGCCGCGTCCTGGCCCCTGGCGGACGCCTGGCGATCGCTGTCTGGAGCCGAATTGAGGGAAGCCCCGGGATGGCCGCCCTGGTCACAGCGCTGCAGCGCCACGTCGGCGCCGAAGCGGCAAACAACCGCCGCGCGCCATTCGCGCTCGCCGACGCGGGCGAGCTTGCCGACCTCCTCGACGTCGCCGGATTTCGCGACGTACACATCCACACCCGTGTCGAGCCGGCCCGCTTTTCATCGCCGGAAGCGTTGGTCGCGGCCCAACTCGCCGCCACCCCGGTGTCGACGATCGGTGACCTTACGGAGGCGACGCGCGGCGCGATCGCGCGAGACGTGCGTGCAATGCTGCAGGACTATCTGCGCGACGATGGGATGACCGTCCCCATGGAGTCCCATCTCGCGATCGGTCGCTCATAGGTGCCCTCGGTTCGCAAGTTGGTTCCCGGCCGGCCCGACCGATTGACGGAGCCGCCGGCCGCACGATCCTGCCTCCGAACGGAGTTGTCGCGTGACTCCGAATAGGGAAGTTCGCCTCTTGAGCGAGTTCCGTTGAACGACGCGCGCGATCCCGCGGCCACCGCAAGAGCCGGCTGGTCATCCATATGAGCACCGCGACTGCCAGCCACAAGAACATGGCCCCGAACCCTTCAACCCTGGTCTGCGGACCTGTACCCACCGCTATCTTGCCATGTCGCGCCGAGACTGGGCGATGGAAGCGCCATGCACCGCATCGACACCCTCGAGTTTCAGAAGACGGCCTGATTCTGCTTGACGCTCCACGCGCCGTCTCGATAGCATCTTCTCGTGACGACGCTGGGCACGCTCACTACACCGTCCCTGCTCCGCCGCGCGCTACGCGCCCTCGCCCTGGCGATGGCGACCACCGCCGTGGCGATGGCGGCTGTCCCTGTTTCGGTGGCCCAGGAAGTGCCGGAACTGCAAATCACCTCGACCAGCTACATCGCCATCGATGCGGAAACCGGCGAAATCTACGCTCAGCGCAATGCCCACGAGCAACGCGCCCCGGCCAGCATCACCAAGATGTTCACCGCGATCGAGACCATCGAATCGGCCCGGCCGGACGAGCAGATCATCACCGCGGAATCGGACCTGGTCAGCGAGTTCGCCAGCCGGGTCGGATTCGAGCCGGGAGAGACCTTTACCGTCGAGGAGCTCTTGTACGGCATGATGCTTCCATCCGGCAACGACGCCGCTCGCGCCCTGGCTCGCGGCCTCGGCGCCGAGGAAGGCGATGACGACGAAGAGGCACTCAACCGTTTCCTCGACCGGCTCAACGAGCGCATCGACAACATGGGGCTAGCCGACACCCAATTGGTCAACCCCGATGGCTGGGGTGTCCCCGGTCACCACTCCTCGGCCCACGACCTGGCGGCGTTCATGATGTACGCCCTCCGCTATCCGCGATTCGTGCAGGCGTTTTCGACCCTTGAGTATGAAACCGCCGACGGCGCCTACGTCTTTCGCAACAATAACCGCATGCTTCGCACCTACGACGGCATCGTCGGCGGCAAGACCGGCTACGACGACGACGCGGGCTGGTGCCTCATCAACGTGGCTCAGCGAGACGGTCGCCGCGTCATCGCCGTCACCCTGAACGGCGTCGCGCCGGACGACTGGTATGACGACAATCGCGTGCTCCTCGATTACGCCCTCGACCAGCAAGCGCTGCGCGCCCAGTCCGGCGCTCCGATTACTGGCGAAATCGTCTCCTTTCGCGATCCCGACGCCGCGCGCATTTTGGCCATGGGGTCTGCTGGCGCCGCGGTGGGCGAGCCGATGCCGGCGGTCGTTTCGGAGCGCGCATTGGCGCCAGCCTTACCCGATCTCGCTTCTGCGCCCAATCCCGGCATGGGCGTCAGCGGCGCCGGGATGGCCGTTGCGGCGGCGGTCGCCGTCGTGCTGATCGCGGTGCAGGGGCTTGCCACCTGGCAGTTACGCGCTCCTCAGCGTGAAAGCGAGTTCCTGGCGGGAGCGACTGGCACAATGGCGCGAGCGGACTCCACAGCGCCCGCCAGCGATTGACACCCCCAGCATCTCGTCCCTATCCTTAGCGAGTCAATTGACGTCCGACGGCGTCGATCGGGACGACGTCTTCGCGGGACCGCCGCCAGAAAGACCGGCCGAGGCTGAGAGTCCGGTTCGGTATGGCCCCGATGAACACCACCCGTGAGCCGGTCACCGAACCCCGGATCTGGGTTGTAGGCTGACCCGGTTGGCCACCGTTATCGGCCATCTATCGAGCGGGCAGCCACGCTCGATCGCGCTGACCCGGAACAAGGGTGGAACCACGCCGGTCCGGCGTCCCTTTTGGGGACACGGGCCGTTTTTCATGCCCGCGGCGCGACATTCGCCGCGACAACCAATCACAGGGGGAGCACCACCATGGCGGACACGCAACAAGACGTAGCCAGTATGGACATCGCTGTCGATCTCGACGACGCCCACGCATACGAGCTGGCCCGAATGCGCCACTCCGCGGCCCACCTCATGGCCGAGGCCGTCCTGGAAATGTTCCCGGATGCCAAATTCGGCATCGGTCCAGCCATCGCCGACGGCTTCTACTACGACTTCGACCTCCCCCGGTCGCTGGTGCCCGACGATCTGGAGGAGATCGAACGCCGCATGGCGGAAAACCAGGCGCAACGCGAACCATTCGTGCGCGAAGTCGTCTCGCGCGAGGAAGCCCTGCGCATCTTTGGCAACAGTGAGTACAAGGTCGAGCTGATCCAGGGGCTACCGCCCGACGAAATCATCACGACCTACCAGCAGGGGCGTTTCCTCGACCTCTGCCGTGGCCCGCACGTGGAAAGCACCGGCGAGATCGGCCCCTTCAAGCTGCTCTCCATCGCCGGCGCCTACTGGCGCGGCGACGAAAAGCGCCCGATGCTGCAACGCATCTACGGCACGGCCTGGCCAACGCGGGAGGAACTCGACGCCCATCTACTGCGGTTGGAAGAGGCCCAGCGCCGCGACCATCGCCGTCTTGGCCGCGACCTCGACCTCTTCTCCGTCAACGAAGAAATCGGCCCGGGGCTCATCCTTTGGCATCCCGAAGGGCGCAATGATCCGCTACCTGATCGAGCAGTTCGAGCAGAAAGAGCAACTCGACCGCGGCTACGACCTCGTCTACACGCCGCACATCGCCTCCGAGAAGATCTACCGCACCTCGGGGCACCTCGAAACGTACCGGGAGAACATGTACTCCCCGATGAGCATCGAGGAGGTCGACTACTACCTCAAACCGATGAACTGCCCCGGCCACATCATGATCTACAAGAACCGGGTCCACTCCTACCGCGATCTGCCCATCCGGCTCGCCGAGCTCGGCACGGTCTACCGCTACGAGCGCTCGGGCACGCTGCACGGCATGTTGCGCGTGCGCGGCTTCACGCAGGACGACGCCCACGTCTTCTGCATGCCGGAGCAAGTCATCGAAGAAGTGGCGCGAGTCCTCGATTTCGTGGTCCATCTGGCAGACGTCTTCGGTTACGAATTCCAGTCCTACCTCGCCACGCGCCCCGAAAAGTCAATCGGCAGTGAGGAGGTCTGGGAGAGGGCCACGGATGACCTGCGCCGGGCGATGGAAATGCGCGGTCTCTCGTACAAGATCGACGAAGGCGGCGGCGCCTTCTACGGTCCGAAGATTGACGTCAAGTGGGTCGACGCCCTCGGTCGCGAGTGGACTGGCCCCACGATCCAGGTCGACTTCAACCTGCCGGAGCGCTTCGACGTCAACTACATCGGTGAGGACGGCGAGCGCCACCGCGTGGCCATGATCCACCGCACGCTCCTCGGCTCGATGGAGCGCTTCGTTGGCGGACTCGTCGAGCATTACGCTGGCGCCTTCCCGCTCTGGCTGGCCCCGATACAGGCCGCCATCATCCCCATCACCGACGACCAGATCGACTACGCGCGCGAGGTAGCTCGCCGCCTCGAAGACGCGGGTTTGCGCATCGAGGTCAACGATCGGCGTGACCGCATGCAGGCCAAGATTCGCGAAGCCCAACTCCAGAAAATCCCCTACATGCTGGTCATCGGCAAACGCGAGGCCGCCGACAATGCCGTCGCCGTTCGCCTGCGCAACGGCCGCGATCTCGGCGCCATGCCCGTCGCTGCATTCTTGGAGTTGGCGCTGCCACGCATCGAATCTTGCTCGCTCTACCTCGACGAAGTCGAGGAGGAGGAAGCCCGGGGCGCGGCCTTGACCGCGGTCTGAAACCGCGACGGCGCAGTCGCAGCATTCCGAGAAGCAGACTCCGGCCCGTACAGGGCGACGCCTGCGTCGCCCGGTCGGCACGCAGGCCAAACGCGTGCCGGCGACCGGGACGTCGGCGCCCCGCCGCTCACGGGCAACGAAGGCGTCGCCCGTGCAAGCCGCTCACCTCCCCAGAAACATGGCCGCCCACGAGGGCCACTTTCGCCGTCGGATCGGGCTGGAACGGATTGTGCGCTCCAACCGTGTCAGCAAGTGGGAAGCGCCTGTCTTGACCGTCGCCTTCCCGCATCGAGGACGGACGGAGGAGCACGATGCACGACACGCAGCCCGGCTCGGGATCCTCGCCTCGGGCATCCGCCGCCAGCCGGCGTGCGCTGGTTCGCTGGACCGCGGGCGCCGCGGGCGCCGCAGCTCTGACAGCGATTCCGGGCACTCGCTGGACCCGACTTCGCCGCGGCCCAGGAAGAGGTCATCCTCGCCGCCGGCGGCGTCTGAGATTGGCGCGAGTCCTGGCTCGGCATTTGCGCGCTCGGCCGCCGCCGAAGCGGCGGCCGCAGCGCGGCGCGGCGCGAGTCCAGGCGGCCGCTGCCCTGGCCGGAAGCCGACAGCGACGACGGCGCGATCACCCAGAGCCCGGTCGCCTTTGCCGTCGCGATTCCCGGCGAAGGCGCCGAAGCCCAGAGCGCCGTCGCGGTGGCGTCGGCATCGAGCCAGGACGACGCCGACGACGCGCGGGGTTCGGCGCCAGCAAAGATCATCGCTCCGGCAGCCCGTGGCGGCCGCGGTGGCGGCGCCCGCGCGGCCGGCGGTGGGGCCGATGGCCGACGGCGGCGACCGGGTAGTGGCGCGGGCCATGCGCTGCAGGCCGCGGTGGAGGGCGCCGCGGACGAGGCGGGCGCCGCGACCGGTCGGCAGTCTGCCGTCTCCGGAATCGGCTCCATTGGAGCCCGGACCGCTCGCGTCGCTGTTCGCGGCGGCATCGGCAGCCGCCGCCTTGGGCTCGGTGGTTCTTACGCCGGGAGCCCGAGGCAGCCGTGGCTGCGCTTCCGGTTGTCGTCGAAGACTGAGCCTTGCGCGAAGTCCATAGTCCGGGTCTGGTGCCGGCGACTCGCCGATCGCGGGCTCGGGACGGCTTATCGCAAGCGTCGCGCACGATCCGCCATCGGACTTGGGCCGTTCGGGTCAAGATCCCCGCGCCAGGATAAATCAGGACCATTGGTACGCCGAGAATGCGAAACCACAACAGCGCACAAGCGTTGATATACATGCTATATGGTGTTTCCATGTCGCGCGCAGAACCGGCTCGAGCCGCGATGTGGAACGTATGGTGCCGAGGGGAAGCGTCAGGTGAGGGACTCCGTGATGCCGCTCACCCCGCGTTCGAAGGCAGAAGGGGGAACCACGATGCACGATGTCCGGTTCGATCGACAGAGGATGCGCATGCTTCGCAAGCTGGCTTCGGAAAGCAGTCTGCGGCGCGGCGCTCACCGTAGCGCTCGTCGGGTTCGGCGGGCTCCAACCCGTTGCCGCGCAAGACGACGATGACACCATCGTCCTCTCCGCCGGCGGCGCGGAGTTGAGCGTCACGCCGGGCGGCGAAGCCGCCGCCATTGGGGCCGCGGCCTCCGCGATCGCGGAACCCGGCCACGCCGAAACCACCGGCGCCGCCGCGCGCGCCGTTGCCGACTGCGAAGACGGCGCGCTGGCCGAAGGCGCCGCGGCGCTCGCCGTCGCCCATCCCGGACGAAGGCGCGATGACCCAGAGCTCCGCCGCGCGAGATGGTCGCCGCGATCCAGGAAGAAGTTCGCGCCTCGATCAGCGGCGGCGGCGATGACGACGACAGCCCGGTCCGCACGATCGTCGAGAATCGCTGCGGCGAAGACGACAAGAAGAGAAGAAGGCGCCGCCGAAGAAGGACGCGCCGAGCGCCCGAGCCCGCGCCCGCAGCCCGCGCCGGAAGCTCCGGAGCCCGTGCCCGTGCAGGTGCCGGATACCGGCGTCGGCATGGCCGGCGTCGCCGGGGCTCTCCTCGCTCTTCGCGGCCGCTTCTGCCGCCGCGGCGTTTGGCGCGGTCAGCTTTCGCGCTCGCCGCGATTCCGAATTGGCCGAGGACGATCGGTAAGACGAATCACGGAATTGGGGCGGCGAGATGCGCCGCCTCAACCCGAGTCGAGTCACCGATTCACATCGAGGCCGACAATAGCGAGACGGCAACACAAATCCGGCTGGGCACATTTCCCCAGCCGGATTTGTGTTTCGCCTTTTACATTTGATTGGGAGTGCCCGGCGCTTAGAAGACCAGCCAGAGCAGGAGAATCACCACGATCACCAAGAGCACGCCGCCGCCGATATACATGATCCTTGCACCTCCTTCCCTCCCTCTACAGCACGAACCGCGCCAGGGTGAGTGTGGTCGGAGCTCGCAACCGATCCCAATGATGTGAAGAACAATCGAATCCTGTGCTATCGATCGCCGCGCCCGATCAACGCCAGCGCGGCCAGGGCGTAGGCTCGCGTCGCCTCCAGAACCTCGTCGACGCCAACCCATTCATCCGGTACGTGAGCCAACTTGGGGTCGCCTGGCCCGTAGATCACGGTGGGATACCCCGCGGCCGCGAAGTGCCGCCCATCGGTCGCCATGCTGAATCCGGTCAACTCGGTCGAAAGACCCAGATGCGCATTGGCGGCGAGCATCGCCCGCGCCAGGCTCCCGGACGGATCGCTCATCGTCGCCGGCAGCGCATAAGGACTCTCGATGACCGTCACCGAGATCCCCGGCATGTTCGCCACTGCGGCCTCCGCCGCAACGCGGATTTCAGCGCTGGCCGCCACCGGATCCTCACCCGGTATGATCCGCCGGTCGATCTGGATGGAGCAGCGGTCCGGAACCACGTTCACTTTCACCCCGCCCTCGATCATGTTGACCGAGGCAGAAGACGGCAGAAAGTACGGGTGTACCCGCTCCGCGAGCCGGGGATAGACGCGCTCCCGCAACGCGACGATCACGTGCGCCATAGCCTCGATGGCGTTCGCCCCTTCCCACGGCAGCGCCCCGTGCGCCGTCCGCCCGCTGACGACGATTTCGACCCCGGCGTTCCCCTTCTCCCCGATCGCCACTCGATTCAGCGTCTGCTCCCCCACAATGACCCCATCGGGACGCAAGTCCGCCTCGGCGATCAGGTGGCGAGCCCCACCGCCACTGGTCTCCTCGTCGGCGACTTCCGTCACCACCAGCCGGCCCCGCAGCGGCACGCCGGAGCGCGCCAGCGCCACCCCGGCCATCACCTGCGCCGTCACACTCGCCTTGTCGTCCCCCGCGCCGCGGCCAAAGACCCGGCCATCGGCGACCTCCGCGCCAAATGGCGGATACGTCCACGCCCCTTCATCCCCGATCGGCACGACATCAAGGTGCGCGTTGAAACAGAGTCGCGGGCCATCCTCCGATCCGATCTCCGCCACGATATTCGGCTTCCCCGGCGCGTGGGCGAGGCTACGCACCGCGAACCCTGCCTCCAGCAGCGGGCGCTCGCAGATCGCCGCCGAGTCGCTCACATCGCCCGGAGGATTGACCGAGGGTGAACGCACCAGATCGCGCAGAAACGCGATCGTCTCTTCAGCGTCGATCGCGGCCAGCACAGCCTGTGCATCGTCTTCGCGGAAACCGACCGGAAATGTCCCATCCACGGGGCAAGCTCCTCTCCATGCACGGGAACCTGCCCGGCAATGACCAGTCCAACGGCGGCCCGCCAGTATACTGACCATTCGACCGGCGTCCCTGCGCCACATTGCTTGCCACGAGAGGAGCAGCCAATGGCAAAGCCGAAAGTCGCGATGGTCCTGGCCCACAACTTTGAAGATTCAGAAGCGATCGATCCCAAAAACCACCTGGAATCGCTCGGCGCGGACGTCGTCACCATCGGCGAAACGAAAGGCACCGTCGAGGGCAAGAAGGGCGCCGTCCTCGAGGTCGAGCGCACCTTCGACGAGGTGACCCCAGACGAGTTCGACATGCTCGTCATCCCCGGCGGCGGCGCCCCGGAAAATCTGCGCATCGTCGACCAGGCCGTTGCCTTCACTCGCCGCTTCGTCGAATCCGGCAAACCGGTCGGCTCCATCTGCCACGGCCCGCAATTACTCATCTCGGCTAAGGTGCTCGACGGCCGCACCGTCACCGCTGTCAAGAAGATCCGCGACGACGTCATGAACGCCGGCGCCCACTACGTCGACGAGCCGCTGGTCATCGACGGCAACCTCATCACCTCCCGCGTCCCCGGCGATCTACCCCAGTTCAACGACGCCCTGGCCTCCGCCGTCGGTCTGAACCAGGAGGCAACAGCCAACGTCGCGGACTAGATCATTCTCCTCGCGCCCTTTCACTCCGTCACTGCCGAATGTCGCGTCCTTCTGGTAGAAACGCGGGCCGGCCAGAGCCCCTCTCCCATCGCAATGGGAGAGGGGTTGGAGTGAGGGTCAATTTGGAGGCACCCCACATTGGTTGAACTGATAGAAGCCCCTACCCAGCCCGTTGACGCCCTGCGCCGTCTCCGCGACGCCAAAGCCTGGATCCTCGACATGGACGGCGTCCTCTACCGCGGCGCCGAGCTCCTCCCGGGCGTCAAAGAGCTCCTCGACGCACTCACCTTGCGCGAGCGCTCCGCCATGCTCGCCACCAACAACTCCATGTCCTCCCCGGAAGCCTACGAGCACAAACTCACCGCCATGGGCCTCGATATCCCCGCCTCCTCGGTCATCACCTCGGCAGGGGCAACCCGCGCCTACCTGGAGCGCACCCTGCCAGCAGGCGCCGGCATCTACGTCATCGGCATGCCCGCCTTGCGCGAGCAACTCTTCACCGGCACCACCTTCCACCCCATCCAATACGGCGAGGAGCAACCCGACGCCGTCGTCGTCGGCCTCGACATGACCTTCACCTACGACAAGCTCAAAGCCGCCCACGAAGCCATCCGCAACGGCGCCGCATTCGTCGCCACCAACGCCGACACCACTCTCCCCACCGAAACCGGCCTCGTCCCCGGCGCCGGCAGCATCGTCGCCGCTCTGGCGGCCGCGAGCGGTCAGGACCCGGTCATCATTGGCAAACCGGCAACCCCCATGCTCCTGGCCGCGATGGAGCAGATGGGCACCACCCCCCGCGAGACGGTCATGCTCGGAGACCGCCTCGACACCGACATCCTGGCCGGCGCGCGCGCCGGCATGCCGACGGTCCTGGTCCTCACCGGCGTCTCCACGCGGGAAGACCTGGCCACCGCCGAAGCCCTGCCCGACGTCATCGTCTCTGATCTCCCCTCTCTCGTCGAAGCACTCACCGGAGAAGTGGGCTGATGGACCCACGCGTGTCGGCCACCCTGGAACGCCTCTACGCCGAGGACGCCGCTCAACGCGCCGCCAACCTGCCCTCCGCTCGACGCACCCGCAACGTCGACCGCGAAACCGGCCGCTGGCTTGGACTCCTCATTCGCGCCACCGGTGCCCGCGAGATCGTCGAGATGGGCTCCTCCAATGCCGTCTCCACTATCTGGCTCGCCTCCGCCGCCCGCGACAACGGCGGCCGTGTCACCGGCACCGAGATCCTCCCCGACCGCGCCGCCGATGCCAACCGCAACCTTGCCGAAGCCGGTCTCGACGCCGTCGCCCGCGTCATCCCCGGCGACGCCCGCGAAACCGCCCGATCCATTCCGGGCCCCATCGACCTCGTCTTCATCGACGCCGAAAAGGAAGATTACGTCGACCATCTCCTCGCCGTGCTCGACCGCATCCGCCCCGGCGGTCTCATCCTCGCCGACAACGTCGCCTCCCACGACATCTCGGCCTACCAGGACTTCGTTCGCACCCGCGACGACCTGGAAACCGTCACCATCCCCATCGCCCGCGGCATCGAATTCACCGTGAAGCGCCCCTGAATCGCCGCGAGTAAGGCGTGTCATTCCGAGCGAAGCCAAGAATCTCGGCTGCCGCGCAACGATGTGTCGTGAACGCCGAGTTTCCACTTTTATCTCGGTATCGGTCAGCCGTAAGAGTTCAGACTGACCCGAAATTGTGGGAGAATGCCGGTTCTCACGGCAGGGACGGGCAAGGGGCGGGAGATGACCCGCGGCACGGAGCGGCTCAGCTACGACGCACTGGCGGAGCTGGTGGTGCAGTTGCAGGCCCAGGTGCAGGCGCTGAGCGCGGAGAACGCCGCGCTGCGGGCCGAGGTGGCCGCGCTGCGCGGTGACGACCACGCGGCGGGGGGCCAGGCGGGCGCGAGGCCGTCGCCGCCCGCAGCTCCCCCGCCCAAACGTCCGCCCGCGTGGGTCAAGGCCAATGTCGTCGTGCGCGAGCAGCGCCGGCCGCGGCGACCGCGCCGTCCCGTGCCGGGGCGCCGCCGTGAGCGTCCGGACCGCATCGTGCTGCACGCGCCGAGGGTCTGTCCGGCCTGTGCCGCCCCGCTGGCACGGGGACGGGTGGTGCGGCGCCGCCAGCTCATCGAGGTGCCGCCGGTGCGGGCTGCGGTCGTCGAGCACCGGGTGCTGGAGCGGACCTGCCGCCGCTGCGGGACGCGCAGCCGGGGGACGATGCCGGATCTGGGGGAGCAGGCCGGCGCCCACCGGCGGGTGGGGTGGTCGGTGGCGGCGTGGGTCGCGACGCTGCGCACCAAACTGCGGCTGCCGCTGGCCCAGGTGCAATGGCTGCTGCAGCGGGTCTGGGGGCTGCGGCTGTCGGTGGGGGAGCTGAGCGCGCTGCTGGCGGAGGCGGCGCGGGCCGGACGCCCGGCCTACGAGGCGCTGCTGGGGGAGGCGCGGGCCAGCCCGGTCGTCCATCTCGATGAGACGAGTTGGCGCGAGAACGGCCGCACCGGCTGGGTGTGGACGCTGACCACGCCCTCGATCCAGGTGTTTCACTTCGCGCGCAGTCGCGCCGGGGCGGTGGCGCAGGACCTCCTGGGCGAGATGGGCACGGGCGTGGTGGTCAGCGACTTTTTCGGGGCCTACGACCGGCTGGAGCGGGTCCAGCAGCGGTGCTGGGCGCACCTGTGGCGCGACATCCATGACCTGGTCCTGGCCCATCCCGACGACCCGGGGGTGGCGGCGTGGGCGGCGGGGGTGCGCGATGTCTACGACCGCGCCGTGGCCTGGGCGGCGGAGGCGACGGCGGCGGGCACGAACGGCATCCTGCGCGAGCGGGCGCGCGACCGCTTCCAGGCCGAGCTCGTCGCCCACTGCCGGGCGCAACCGGCCGATACCCCGCAGGCGGTGCTGTGCGCCCGCGTCGAACGCTATCAGGCCGAGTTGTTCACCTTCGTCGCCGATCCGGCCGTGCCCCCGACCAACAATGCCGCCGAGCGCGCCCTGCGCCCGCTGGTGGTGGCGCGCAAGATTAGCGGCGGCACCCGCTCGGGGCCGGGCAGCACCACCCGCATGCTCTTGCACTCGCTGGTGGCCACCTGGGCCCTGCGCGACCTCGACCCGGTCGAGGAGTTTCTCGCGCTCCTGCGCGCCCCACGACCATCTCCCCAAATTGCCTTGGTCTGAACTCTTACGGTTTTTCCGGTTGTTGTCACCCCCTTCGCCTGCTACAATTAACAGGCTTGCTGGGGTGGAATACGGGCCGACCTAGCTCAGTTGGTAGAGCAGCTGTTTCGTAAACAGCAGGTCTCCGGTTCGAGTCCGGAGGTCGGCTCCAGCCCCGTTGCCAGCGGGCGCACATAGCACTTGCCGAAGTGGCGGAACTGGCAGACGCGCTACGTTCAGGGCGTAGTGAGGGTAACCTCGTGGGAGTTCAAATCTCCCCTTCGGCACCGACGAGGGTGACAGGGCTTTGGGGTGACTGGGTGACAGGGAGAGGTTTCTCCTGACACCTTGACACCCTGCCGCCCCGACATCTTCGTAGCACGTTAACAACCGAGGACCGGGGTGGGCAAGGATGGTCGCTGGCGCTTCGGCGTCAGAGGAAAGTCCGAGCTGCACAGAGCGTGGGTGCCTGGTGAAAGCCAGGGAGGCGCCCGGGAAACCGGCCGTCGACAGTCCAGATTGGCGCGCTTTACGGCGCGAGAGCAACAGAGACCAAACCGGCGCCAGCCGGGGTGAAAAGGGCAATCCTCCCCGCAGCAATCTCCGAATCGGCCGCTAGCAGGTTGCTCGCCGAGGCCGGAAGTCGAGAGCCGCCACGAAGGCGACGGGCTGGGCGTAACTGAAACTCAACGAGCCTTGGATGCCTTGGCGCGCTTTTTCGCAGGGCGAGGCTTCGCGGCTCGTGACTTCTTCGCGCTCTTCTTGCTGCCGGCGATGCCACGCGGGGTCGCGGCGTCGGGCCTCTCTGGCGCGTGGGCCGTCGCGTCGGGCGTAGCTGGCGCATCAGGCTCGTGGGGTGCAACGAGCTTGGGCGGGGTCGGCGGCTGGCCGGAGGCGACGTCCGCCACGAATTGCTCTGCGGCATTCTTGACTTGCTGGAAGGCGGTGTCCGCGGCGATGACCGCCGTGGCCTTGGCAGCAACCTTGGCATCATGGGCGATACCTTTCACGACGCCGGCGGCGCGTTTCGCGAGGACGGGCACCTTGGCGGGAACGAGGCGTTTCGCTCCGCCATTCTGACGGACCTTATGGACGGCGACGGCGCCGAGCACGCCGCCGATAACCGCGCCCGCAACGGCGCCGATTACGTTGGCACGCTTGCGCGCCGCAGCGCCGGAGGATTTCGAACCTTGGGAGTTGGACGAATGAGTAGCCATGTGGAGGGAGCGCCACCCGCGGTACAGGCGGGTGCACGCAGGTTTTTGGGAGCCTTCGGTTTTGTGAGGATTACGCGCTGGCTTTGGCAGTGGATCGGGTGCGGCCCTTGCCCTTGGTCCTGCTCGGGCGACGCGCGGAGTTGGCGGCGCGTGTGCCGGTGGCTTTCTTCGCGGCGGTTTTCTTTTTCCCGGCCGAAACACGGGCCTTTTTGACGAGCGCGGCGCCGACAGCGGACGCGGCGGCTGCTCCAACCACGGCGGCGACGATACCGGCGGCGCGTGATTTCTTGAGCGATTGAAGAGTCTTGGTTACAGGGCTTGAGGAGTTTTTTGTTTTCATGGGGTTATGGCTGTGCTCTTCAATGGTGATCCAACCGAAGGGAAAGTTCCGGCGTTAGGATTATTTGTCGCCTGCATGGGTAGCGCAGATCGCGTCGAACAAACCATGGTAGGGCCCGACCTCCGGGCGGGGCCGCTCCGAATCATGAACTCGTAGGCCGCGGCAAAAAGCGTCACACGACCGCGCGCAAGCGCGCTTCCTACAACAAACCTTCGCGCACTTTGCGTCCTTCGCGTGAGGCACTCCCGTCGAATCCTAGGTAGCCAAGACTGAACCTCAGCTCGCCTGGGGCTAGTTGCCGGTTGCTGCCTTCGGCACGACGCGAAATCCGCGGGTCATGTAGGCGTAGTATTCGCGTTTTGGATAATGGTCGTTCACCCAGTTGCCGGAATACAGCTCTGACCTCTTCGGATTACTTGCGAAAAATTCAACGATACTCACAGAGCTCCAAAATCACGCCATCGGGATCGAGAAAGTAACAGAGTGATTTTTCTCCTGCGGCGAACGCCACCACGCCCGCCGGAACTTTCACCGGCGCGCTGAAAAACGTCACGCCCGCGGCGCGCAGCTTCTCCGCCAAGGCGGAGATACCATCGACGCGAAGGGCGACATGCCGCACGCCCAAGGTATTCGCGCGCGAGTTTTCGGGCAAAGCCACCCCGCCCGGCGTGTGATACTGGAGCAGCTCGATTCGCAGTCCACCGCCCGGCGGTTCAATGAAGACGACATCGCCCCGTGCACCCTTGAGACCGATGATCTCCTCGATCCATTCGCCCTCCATGAACACCTCTGCGGTTTTCCGGAAGCCGAGCAACTCGGTATAAAATTTTACCGAGCGCGCTAGATCCGCCACGACCAGGTTGATGTGATCAACTCCTCGAATCATGCCACCGAGCCTAGGCCCGCCCGCGTACCCTGCAACCATCGCATGCCTTTGTTTTAGATTCGGCTCAGCGCACGCACTTGGACGCTCCGCAGATTGCCCACGAGTACCGAGCGAAGCGACATCCTCACACATGGAGGAAGGAACTCGGATGGGACAAGCGGTCGCGACCGAACGGCCAGAGCGCGGCGAACTGCGGGAGCGGGTCTCGTTGATTTTTTTGAAATGTTCAGCGCTCAACTTTTGACGGGATCATTCCGGCTTACCCACGCCCGTGCTTCGTTAATCGCGGCCAAGTCAAAGTAGCGGATCTTTGCCGTTGTAAAGAGCCCGGCTAACACGCTGATCGCGTGTTCCCACTGTTTGTCTCCGACCATGGCGAGGCGCTGGATATCCGAAAAATGTTTGGCGTCGAATTTGAGATCGTCCCACACCGCTGCGACTTCCCACCCATGGAAGTTCAGCATTTCGAAAAGTACATTGAGCTTTCCGTGCTGTTTGAGGAGTGTCTCGAATCGCGACGTGAACTGCTGATAGTCGGCGTGCGTGAATTTCTCACTCACCCGTACATTCAGGACTTTGGTCGTTAAGTCCTCGCTAAGAATAATGGCCATTTGAGTCGCCTTTCGCTGACCAACTAACACCGACACGGAGTTATTTCAAAGCCTCGATGACTTGAAAAATAGTCCATCGACGGTCATCGCAGGAAAGTAAATTACCTGAAGCGCGAGCGCGAACGGAGAACTTAAAGGGAGGCGAAACGGGTCAGGGTTTAATCTTTTTGACTGACGCTCCCGGTTCAACATCCGGTGCCGCCGGGTCGTCATCCTTTTCGACAGCACCCTTCCGCTGGAGGTAGCGCGCAACGAGCCAACACAGCAGCGCCCATACGAGGCCTCCGCACCAACCGGCCAGGACGTCGGTCGGCCAGTGAACCCCCAGGTAGACGCGGCTCACGCCGACGAGGGCGGTCAGGACCATCGCCAGGATTAGGAAGTAGAGCTTTAGCAGCCGCCCGGGCATAATCCGCGCGAGCAAACTGCCGAGCGTCAGGTAAACGACGGCGGCCATCATCGAGTGGCCGCTGGGAAAGCTGCTCGTGTAGACCATCGACTTGTATTCCACCAGCGACGGACGGTCGCGGTCGATGAAGTGCTTCAACGCGGTGCTGAGCAGCAGCCCCCCACCGGTGGCGACCAGTACGAGCCACATCGCGCTATACTTCTTGCACAGCAGCAGGTACCCCGCGACCGCCGCGGTGACCACCGCCATCACGGCCACACCCCCGAGCGCGGTGAGGTCGCGCCCCACCTCTTGGAGCCACGCGGGACCTTCATGCTCCCGTAGAATGCGAATCATCCACTCGTCGAACTGCTGGGTCTCACCCTCCATCACCTCGTCGAGCAATTCGACGAACCCCCACGTCCCGGCGACGACGACGAGGGCGGCCACAATGACGACCTGGCCGTGACTACCGAGCCAGGCGAGGAGGCTTCGAAGGGTGCGCACGAACATGGCAAAAACGTAGCGGTTGCAGCGGATGAATGAGAAGACGCAATCCGGCCCGGTCGAACCTGCAAGTCGTCTCCCCGCAGGCACGAGATCTCAGACTTGGAAAAGGGACGCTGCAAAACTGGCACCGGATACGATCCCTGCGCAGAGGAGGTCGCTGATCTGCGAGCTCCGCAAGCCAGACAAAGGATTGTTTTGGCTAAAGCTGATTGAGCTTTGGAGACGATGTATTCATCGCCCTGATTCAAACTCGGACGTTGTGGCAAGTCACTTCGTCTAGCCATCATTGAAAGCATTTCAGTAGGCGCTGAAAGATTGAACGATAACGGCTGGCAAAAAAAAACTCAGCCTGACCCCGCGGACGCGCAACGCTTCAGCCCTAGCAGTGATCCCGGCGCCGCGGCATTTGAGCCTCAGCTTTCGCGGCGACTCGGCGATCTGGCTGCGGTTGCGAGGCGAACCACATCAAAGGTTAAATCCTGACTCGAAACCTGACCTCTTCTCTTTTCCAACCTGACCCTTTCTGAATCTTCTGTTTCCCTGCGTTGGGCGATGTCAGAGTCTCTCTGGAAACATCCCAAAAAACGCTGGACCTGCGCGATCCTTGGCTGACGGAGGCCTCCTTCGATGGCTGGTGCGAGCCGCCTTCCTGAATCGGTTCGGAATTTCATGGCAGTTGCCCGATCTGCCGGAGCATTGGCGCGAAAGCTTCGCCTGCCATGTTGAACTCTACAAGGGCGAGGTTCGACCGTTCGTTCGCGACGGCGAACTGCGACGGCTCACGGAGACTCCGCGGCGTGACGGCGGTGGAGTGCAGCACCCGACTTTTCAACTTTCGCACAACGGCCGGCATCTCATTCTCGGTTTCGGGCTCGAGTCGGAATCGAACGGCACGGGCACACGTCCGGTAGCGCTGTCTCCGGAAATACGATACCGTGTGCGCGATCTCGACTTTGCGACCGTCGAGAAAACAGAGGCCCGCACCGGTGCGGCCTGGATGAGCGAAGGATTGCCAGCGGTTCGCGAGCAGTCGTTCATCGGCGTGCTTGAGCCGGTGGGGGCACGCCAGGGACGGCCTCCGACCCCTCCGTAACGTTCAAATCGCGACTCGGGCGTAGATCACGAGCCGCTTCGGAGATGCGTCCCTCAGAGCGCCGAACTGTTTAATTCGGGGATTATCGTAGACTGACGGCGGAACCAGCTGGGTCGAGCTGAGTCAATTGCCGCAAAAGAGGTCGCAGTCGCGCAGTCGCGCAGCTGCACCACGAGGTGCGATCTCGAACCGAGGAAAGCGCCATGAAAATGCCACTCATACGGAATTCTGCTTTTGAAGCGATTGCGTCGGAAGAACGTTCTGCAGCAATCGACAACAACGACGACATCTACGGCTGGTTTCTGGGCAGTTGGGAGTTGGAGGTCCTGGTGTACTGGGCCGAGGATGTTTCTGCGCGACAGATCGGTGGCGAAGTTCATGTGGCCCGCGCGCTCGAAGGGCTCGCGGTGCAGGACGTCTGGATCATGCCCCGGCGCGCGGATCGTTCGTCAAAGCTCGACGCCAAATTCAACATGTATGGCACGACGCTGCGCGTTTGGGACAGCACTCTGCGGGCATGGCGGATCATCTGGTTGAATCCAGCCGGACAACATTTCGAGCAACAGATTGGCCGGCGAAGCGGCACGGACATCGTTCAACTTGGCACCCGACCGGACGGTACCACGACGCGCTGGCGCTTTACTGAAATCAAAAAGGATTCCTTTCATTGGCTGGGAGAATCTCTTAGGCCAGACGGCCAGACGTGGTTCCTGGAAGGCGAGTTTCGCGGTCGGCGGATCGAATGAGGGCGCGGACGAATGCTCACGAATCACGCTACAGCTGAGCGCGCGCAAGCGAGCTGACCCACGTGGTTTCGGCCACCGATGCTTCAGGAAGGCATGAAGGGTGCGGGCCACAGATATGCGAAATCATGGCGCGTGGGTTTTTGTTGGATAACCTCTCAACGCGCTCTGTCCGCCTTAGCTCAACCCAGCAGCCGGGTAGGGCGAAGATTGCTTTCACCCGTGTGATGATCGCCGTCCTTTGTTGAATGAAGTGCCGGAGCCACTCCGCTTGAGCAATCGCTCGCGGAAGCGCGAATCGGTCTTCCGCCCAAGGAGCGGGATTCGCCCCGCGCAGCATTTCTCGTCGCGGGTGCAAAGCCGGTGGCGCCCCCATTCTTCGTTCGACCTCGCAAAGACAAAATGAAGTTCTCAATATCCAGCGACAGACGCTGCTCTCCGCTCACACTGGCTTCCGGCTTCAACCCAGACTCCCATGAGATCCATCTCTTCCGTGTTTCGTCGCATTGCGCTGATCCTCGCCCTTGCGGGGGGTGTATCTCTCGTGAGCGCCGCCCCGAACAATTCCGACGAAGCCGAGATCCGTCGCGATCTTGGGCAGTTGGAGGCCGCGTTGCAGGCAGCGGATCCGACCGCCTGGGTTAACTGGTATAGCGAAGATGCGATGTTCGTCGGACCCGGCGAGGCACCGGTGCAGGGGCGCGCCGCGCTGCTGGAGATGGCGAAGAGCATGACGCCGCTGCGGTCAGTGAAGATCGTGCCGCTACGTATTGAATCGAGCGGTACACTGGCTTACGCCTACGTGCGAGGGCAATGGAACGACGATCCGTCTGGCGCAAAGCCCATGACGCGCGTCCGTTCGCTTCTGGTGTTGCGCCGGGAAGCGGACGGCCACTGGCGCATTGCGCAGGAACTCATGCACGCCGACCCTGACGCGGGTGTCGCCCCGTAAGAATTCGCGCGCGGCCGCGTGGGTGCCTTCTATCAGCGTGCCCTCACGTCGCTCCGATTACGTAGCCCGCTGCGGGAGGCAGCGGCCATCGTCCCTACGGCCATTCCGGCGATGTCGGACCCCCGGAGATGCGTCCCTCTCTGTATCCGCCGTGTAGTTACGCGTAGGAGCGGGTTTATCCCGCGATGGTCAGACAAACACATCGCGGCATAAAGCCGCACACCACAAAACGGGTGACACCCGACGAAACGGGTCAGGTTTTGAACCTTTTCAGCCCGATCTTATTCGATCTTACGCGAGGGTCGCGCCTGGGCCGGGCACAATGAATTTGGGTGACGATCCTGCGAAAACGAGTATCATTCAGCCTGATGAAACCCCAGACGTTTGAGATTTATGTTCCGCGTCGACACTTCCTGAAGCAGCTCGCATTTGGCTCGGCGTTGTTCGCGGTCCCGGGCCTCTTCGCCGAGCAACTCGCCCTGACCCCGCCACAAACGGAAGGTCCCTTTTATCCTGATACGCTCCCCCTCGATACCGACAACGATCTCATCGTCATCAATGACCGGCTCACGCCTGCGGTGGGCACAATCACCTGGCTGAGCGGCCGCATCCTGACGCGCAGCGGCAGTCCCGTCCGCAACGCCACAGTCGAGATTTGGCAGTGCGACGCAACGGGCGTTTATCTGCATTCGAGGACCGGCGGCGACAAGGCGAAGCGCGACTCGAACTTCCAGTGCTTCGGTCGATTCGTCACCGGTACGACGGGTGAATATGTTTTCCGCACGATCAAGCCGGTGCCTTATCCCGGCCGCACCCCGCACATCCATCTCGCGGTGAAGTTGAAGGGCAAAAAGGATCTCGTGTCCCAATGCTATATCAAAGGACACGCGGGCAATGAAAAGGACAACATCTGGAAGCAGCTCGCGGCAGCGAAACAAGAGAGCCTGGTAACGATCGATTTCGCACCCTTGCCCGGATCAACCGCAAACGAACTCGCGGCGAAGTGGGATGTTGTCATGGGCGTGACGCCAGAGCACGGGTGAACTGGGTTTTCGGATACCGGTGAGGGAATAAGCTCGTTGGTTTGTTGGCGTCGAGCGCAACGCGAGGAATAGTTTCACCACGTTTCCGAGCGAAGCGACATCAGCCAACCCACGGAAAACACGAAAGCGAATCACGTGGGTCAGCGCGCTTGCGCGCGCCTCAGCTTTCGCGCACGTCTCGGCAAGCTGGCTTCGATTGAAGCGCGAGAAATATTAAAGATTAAAACCTGATTCATTTTGGCTGCTCGAAAACAGAGACGGGCCCAGCCATCGCGTTGCGCATCGTCCTTGAGGCGTGAAAGGAACCTCTGCGCGCGCGACTTACCTGCTCAGCGATTCCAAATGCCTCAAGCCAGCAGCTGCATAACGTCCCACTTGCGGGACGCCGCTATCCCACTCGTGAGCGGGCCGCGCCGGAGATAGAAGTCACTCGATAATTCATCTCGCTCGCAAGCCGCGGATTATCCTGGCAGCCAGACCTTGGCACGGCGAATGCAACGATACAGCAAGGGTTCCCCACCCCGGTCACTGCCGCAGACCCCGGCCTTTCCCCATGATTTCCGCCCTTCGTCAGTTCACCAAGTCACCGGGCTTTACCTTCGTCGCGGTCCTCACCCTCGCCCTCGGCATCGGCGCGAACACGGCAATTTTCAGCGTGATCAATTCGGTGTTGCTCCGGAAGCTCTCCTTCACGCAACCCGAGCAGCTCGTCTATATCTGGCAACGCGATTTCTATTCGGGGCAACCCGGCTTTGACTCGGTGTTCTATCTTCAAACAATGGCGCGACAACAGCAACGGGCTGCAGGACATCGCATTTCAAACGAGTTTTGACGCATGCCGCCACCCTGACCGGCGACAATGCGCCCGAATACATCGATGGGCTCTACGTTACAGCGAACTATCTCAAAGTGCTACGCGTAACTCCGATCATCGGCCGCGATTTCGCGAGCCGGTGCCGATCTCACCGGGGGAGAAAATCGCACGGTGATACTTTCCCACCGGATGTGGCAAACGCGCTTCGGGGGCGACCCCGAGGTGCTCAATCGCACCATCATTCTCGATCAGATCCCGCATACGATCGTCGGTGTCCTGCCTGCAACAGGCATTCCACGCAGCGATGCGCTTTTCCTCCGACCGTTCATCACCGACGATCCAACCAACCCTTGGCTTTCCCATCCCTTGGCCGGATTTCATATCCGTGCTCGGCCGGTTGAAATCTGGAGTTACGCCTGCACAACTCGCGGCGGAATTGACATTCCATTCATCGCAAACATTCGGGAGCAGCTCCCCGCCAAGATGCGAGACTCCCCGGCCCATTCGTCATACCGTTTCGCGAAGAACTGTCCGGTACCATGCGGCCCACGCTCCTGATGCTGCTCGGCGCCGGCTCATTGCTCCTCCTGATTGCCTGCGCGAACGTCGCGAACCTGCTGCTCGTCCGCGCCGTCGCGCGGCAGAAGGAAATGGCGGTCCGCATGGCGTTGGGCGCCGGTGCTCGTCGCATCGTCAGTCAAGTGCTCGCCGAAAGCCTCGTTTTATCGCTGCTCGGCGCCGGCTTGGCTGCGCTCGTCGCAATGTTTGCCGTCGAGCTTCTCGGGCCCGTTACGGAAGCCGTCCAACCAAATCTTTCGAACCTGCAGCGCTCCATGAGAGAGCAGATTCTCGGGCCTTCGTTGCCGGCCATGCTCCAACCGCAGGTGAATTGGACCGTCCTCGCTTACTCCATGGCGCTCGCGGTTGTCACGAGCGTCGCTTCCGGTCTGTTTCCCGCCGTGCGCAGCTGTAGCGTGGATCTCGTCCGAGACCTCAAGCAAACTGGACGCGGCAGTTCAGGTTCGCGCAATCGGATGCAGTCGATTCTCGTTGCGGGGCAGATCGGGCTGTCGGCGATGCTCCTGGTCGGCTCCGGACTGTTGCTCCGCAGTCTCGTCAAGGTTCTGGCGGTTGATACCGGTTTCGATGCGCGTCGCGCGGTCGCCTTCGACCTGGTCACCCCGCGTGCCAAATATCCGGATACAGCAGCGGCCGTCCGCCTGGGCGCGGAAGTCGTGAGGCGTCTGAGTGCGTTGCCCGGCGTTGAGGCGGTCGGCACCACTCACAATCCTCCGTTTCGCGGGGTCAGACATAATGAAATCGGGTTGCCGAATGCCGAGAGCCGGCTCGACCTGCATGCCTTTCACTCCGCAATCGCCGGCGACTATTTTCGCGCCATGGACACACCGTTGGTGCGGGGCCGGACTTTCACCGAAGCCGACAATCTACCGGGAGCAGCGAAAGTGACTGTGCTGAATGAGATGCTGGCCCACGCACTATTCGGCGGAAAAGATCCGATTGGACGAGCCGTTCGCATTCGGGGCGAGAACGTCGAGGTCGTGGGAGTGGTCGGAGATGTGCGTCAGCTGAGCCTCGAGTTGCCGAGCGAAATTCACTACTACGAGCCCAGTAAGCAAAATCCATGGACGCCCGCAGTGATTGTACGCACGAGCGGTTCCCCACAGGGCATCGTGAAAGCGATTCGCGAGACCATCGTCGCCATGGATCCAGACCAACCGCTTCCCAACTTCCGCCCGCTGGACGAAGAGATCGAGCGTACCCTGCGCGGAAAGCGTGCGACACTGGGACTCGTGGTCGCATTCGCGTTGGGGGCGCTATTTCTCTCCTGCATTGGCGTTTATGGCGTCATGGCGTTCACCGTCAGCCAGCGGGACCGGGAGTTGGGGATACGGATGGCGTTGGGCGCATCTCTCCCGGGACTCCTGAAAATGGTGTTCCGCGACGGCATGCGCCTCGCATTGATTGGTCTCGGCGCCGGATTAATTGCGGCCGTCGCCGGAGCGCAGTTGATCGAATCCCACCTCTTTGGCGTCAGCGCCTATGACCCCCTTGTCTTTGCCACCATCGCGGTTGCGATCATGGTCGTCGCCGCCATCGCCTGCTGGCTCCCGGCCCGGCGAGCCATCAAAATCGACCCCATCGTCGCGCTCCGCGCGGAATAGCTTAGCCAAACTCCTAAGCAATGAATTCCTATTTTCGGTACCGGACGGTCTTACCAACCGGGTCGGACGGAAACCACGAGCCAAATTTAGTTTTGATCAAGCGAGACAAGAATTCCCAACCCCAAATACTATGAAAACGCTACGCACACTCATCGCGCTCATCGCACTCGGCGCGATTGCCGCGACATCAACGCCCCATGCCATTGGGCAGGAACCTCCAAAGCCGACAAAGTATGAAAATGTGAACTGGTACGCGGCAGTGTATATGAAGTTCAAATCAAACCGAGCTGAGGAAGCGCAAAAGATCATTAACCAGTACTTCGTTCCGGCCGACAAGGCGATCGGGCGCGAGGTGATTGCTTTTGAATGCAAAAGCGGCCCTTGGGACCTGATTGTGTACATCCCCATGCCGGATGGGCCTGCAGAACTTGCTTGGAAAAATTCGCCGACAGAGGGCAAGTGGATGGCAGAAATTGCAAAGATCGCCGGTGGTCCGCAGAAAGCGGTTGAAGCTTTTAAAGAGTTTACTGACCTCATTGTTGTTGAGGACCGACAAATCGTACTTAGGCACAAGTGACTTGGGATGCGTGCGCGACCGCCAAGGATGGGAGTAATAATACTACGGAATGTTAGCCGAGCTGCTTGGCCCATAGTCACACGTAGTTCTATGCGGGAAGGTTGGCGCACATAACCACGGGAGGATGGCGACCCCGTCGCGTCAACGAAGCGTTCGACGCCGATCCACGGCCCGCTGCCACAGACCCACGGCCAAAATGCACGGACGGATTCGTCGCCGCGACCAAATATTTGCGCTGGTTCCTCAGGTGCCCGCCAAGCTCGAAAGCCAACGGTACCCTCCGTGACTCGTGGTCCCGGCTACGAAACCAGTAGCCTGAAGGCGAATCCTCTGCGCACGCGGGAGGGTCACAGCTGGGGCTTTTTTGCGCCCTCGTCCTCGTCATCCGGCCGAACGTCGTATTCGGAAAACCGATTCTTCATCTGCCGAGTAAGGTCGGCCATCATGTCCGAGACTTGGCCGGCTGTCAGTCCGTCAGCCTTCACGGCGGCGCACACTCCGAGTTTCAGCGCGGCAACGTCGGCAGTGAGCTCCAGCAGGATTGTGCGGTGAATGCGCAGCTCGGCCAGGATCTTTTGGGTGTCGTCGGTCATAACTCACTGACGGATTGCGGCGGAATTTGAGTCAACCGTTCGACGACTTGATGGGGTGAAAGCAAGATGGGTTCAGTCTGCCCTATGCCCCCCATCGGCGACCATGAGAGCGACGAGCACGGTCCGAAGGAGTCGAGTGTTACGTATTTCAGTGAGCGGTGGCATTCCTTTTTAACCGAAAAACTTAAAGCTTCTCTTCGGTCCTCCCCGTTTCCCGGGGACGCGGGCCAGATGTCTACCGCTCTGACGGCTCCTCGCCAATGCCCAGGCCCTGCCGGTCTGCGACCGAGGCATCCTGCTTCTCCTCGGCATCCTCGAAATTGCGCGCGACGCTGCGCCCCAAGCGTTTCTTCCAGGAGTCCAGCGCCGGGCCCCGCTCGGGGGGCAGCACCTCGCGGAGGTTCCGGATCAGGGCGTTCATCCGTCGCATCACCTGCACGCTTTGGGCGCCGCACGACCTAATTTCATCCAGCGCCAAGAGTAAGAAATCATCCCAAGTCGGAAACGAAACCGACAGCCGCAACTCGCCCCGCTCGTCGCGATACTCGCCGATGTCGAGCGAGCAGCGGCCGAGTCGAATCAGCAGGTCCTCGATTTGATCCAGCGCCTGCACGGCGGTGGTCGGGTCGTTGATCGCCGACGAGAGGGCCTTGATGGCAATGTCGACCACGATCCGGAGCGCGTACTTCGGGTCCTGTTCGAACGTGCGCTCGTCGCCGAGCGCCAGCGCCCGCCTCAGCCGGACTTCGTCCAGAGGAATCCGCGAACCATGCACGCGCACCAGCGGAGACGCTTCCAGCACGGTG
Source organism: uncultured Chloroflexia bacterium (assembly GCA_963762985.1). Lineage (GTDB taxonomy): Bacteria > Chloroflexota > Chloroflexia > Thermomicrobiales > UBA6265 > JACCXM01. The sequence goes on along the minus strand of CAVXMK010000003.1, from coordinate 11,416 downwards.
TCGCCGACCGCGGCGACGACCTCGATTAACGCGTCGGTCTCGATGGCATACTGCCGGAGTTCCTGCACGCCGATCGCCTGGATGACCTGCGGGCGGCCGACATGCCTCACGGTCTGAGTGACCGGCCGCTGGCCGGAATCTGGAGCGGGCACGGGCTCCGGCGAAGCGTCTCCGATGGCCGAATACATTTCCTCGATGGCGCGGCGTCCCCGGTTTCCCGTGAAGATCAGCATGCGGTTCACCTGCAGCAGTCCGATCCGGTGAATCAAGGCGATGAACATGCCCATGCTGCCCAGCAGCAGCGCAAGCACCAGGTAGCTGCCCAGCAGCGGGACCGTACCCGCGGCCTCGCGGTCGATCCAGATCATGAACAGGAGCGAGTAGAGAAAGGTGGACGTGAACAAGCCCAGCGCGTGGGACATCACCGGATCCTGCGCAACCCACAGCACCAGCCGCGGCGAATAGGCAGTGGCGCTAAACTGGACCATCACGAACGCGAGCGAAAACACGATGCCCGTCAGCGCGATCATCCCGGAGGAGACGGCGGAGCAGATCGCCATTGCCGCCGGCGCACTGATGTTAGAGACGAGTTCGGGCAGCCAGTCGTGCTCGAGCCGGGGACCGAGCATGCCGACGATCAGCGTCGTCGACGCATACATTAGCGGCACGGCCCAGCTCCTAATCTGCTTCCGACGCTTCTGGGATGTTTTCACGGGATGGAGCTGCGGCATCAACTTACTATGCCTTATCAACCCAGATAGGGGAACTCCTGATTGTGGCCTGTGCCGGGTCGTTTTCCCCCGGCTGGAACGCCACGCGACGCGTGGCGTGAAGTCGTTGCTTGTTTCAGCGGGATGCTCTTGCTGGTCTGAAGCCATGGAGGAACAGACTGGCACCCGACAAAAGCGGTGGGTTGAACTCGATGGGGTTCGCGGCCTGGCGGCGCTGTTGGTGATCTACGCCCACTTGTTTCTTATGTGGATACCAGCGTCGCCGGTATCGGTCTTCTGGTTGCGAACCTTGACGGGGCAGGCTTGGACGGGCGTCTATCTGTTTTATGTTTTGTCCGGGTTTCTGATTGGCGGGGTGTTGCTGGAAAACCGGTCGGCCCGAAATTATTTCGGTATCTTCTATCTGCGACGGGGGCTGCGCATCCTTCCCCTGTACTTTATTTTGCTAGGTCTCTTTTTCGCCGTGCGAATGATACCGGGATTGCTGGTGCGGCCCGAATTCGCAGCCGGGCCAGGTGCCGTTTTGGAATTATTTTTTGCTGATCCAGAATTTTTCCATGGCGCGCACGGGGGAATGGGGCGCAGACGTTTTGGGAGTCACGTGGTCTGTGGCTTTGGAAGAACAATTCTATTTATTCCTGCCGCTCTGGATCCGCTTTGTGCCGGCCCGTTGGCTGCCGTTTTCGTTTCTTGGTCTCGCCGCGCTGAGTCCCGTATTCCGGGGTGTTGCGCCGCTCGCGTATCCGCCGTTTTTGGTGCCCGGTTCAGGGGAGGCCCTTTTTTTGGGAACCTGGCTGGCGTGGGCTTTCGCAAACAAGCCGGAGATTTTTCGAAATTCCAGCTGGCGGAAAGGGGTGCTCGGCGTTTTGGCGTTGAGTGAGCTCGGAATGGTTTTGATCTTGGCGAAACGGGATCTCGGGGTGTTTGCCGTCACGGTGATTGCGACGTTTTGGGCTTCGTTTCTCTGGCTGGTTCTTTCGTTCATGGGCACCGCTTGGACTGCGCCGCTGCGTCACGTGGCCTTGCGGGCAGTGGGGAAAGTTTCATACGCCCTCTATTTGTTTCACCCGCTTGTCACTCTCTTGTTCTTCGTGGGTTTTACCGGAGAACCTGCGCGACATGAGACCGGCGCGTTGCGAGGGCTGGGGATCGCATCCCTCGCTTTCGCGTGTACTCTCGCCCTGGCCGCAGTTTCCTATTTCGCGCTGGAGAACCGTTTGATCACGTTTGGTCGCAAATTCAAATACCGCAAAGGCATCGCTTTGCCCGAAAGCCACCAGGCTGCGCTCAAGGCCGCTTCTGTCGCCGTCGCGACAAAACCCTAACGATACATTACGCGAGTGAGGGTGCGCTCAAACCATCTCCGAAACAGCAGGGAAAAGTGGAACGCTAATCTGCGCTGATCATCGCTGATCCGAACCCCAACCCTAGGCCTTGATTTCACCGATCAGGTGAATCTTCCGAATTCCGGAAATCAGCGTTCATTAGCGAAGATCAGCGGTTAACAACTCCGTAGTCTTTAGCGTTTAACTTTCCGTTCACTCGAATTGCCTCACGCCAAGTCCGCGAAGGTTTCCGATCGTTGTAGGCAGCTCGCTCGCCCGTTCGACTAGCTCAGGGCCCCGAGCCTGTCGTGGGGCGCGCGCTCCGGACCTCGGTGAGGTAGTGACGCCAAGGCGGCCGTTTGTCCCTCTAATCCACGCTCATCATCGCTGATCCGAACCCCAACCCTAGGCCTTGATTCACCGATCAGGTGAATCTTCCGAATTCCGGAAATCAGCGTTCATTAGCGAAGATCAGCGGTTAACAACTCCGTAGTCTTTAGCGTTTAACTTTCCGTTCACGCCTGCAACGCGCGAACTCCTTTGGATCGACCGCTGCCGTCCGAAAAGTCTCGGAACTCGCCGATCGCACTTGTTTTACCGACTTCCAGCCACTTCATGCGTGCAGGGATGCGAGAGCGCGCGCTGGGCTGTTCATGCCAAGAGTCGACATCGGCGTTACGCCCAGCTTAAGCGAAAGCTTGGCGGGAGTAAGGTCGACGTCGTTGAACCACGCATCACTCGAGCCAGATCAGTTCGCTGACTGAACTTAACACCGCCCGATCCGGAATCGGCGCGAATTGAAAATCAGTCAGCTCGCGCTCAAAAATTTTCGCCTGCGTGGAGAATCCGTTCTTCTTCAGCACCTCTAGAACCATGCCGCAGAGGCGACGGGCGAGAGCCTCGCCATCGGTCACGGCTGCCGCGCTGGCGAAAACCGGATAAAGCGAGGCAGTGTTGCAGAATATCAGCCACGGCTGGTCATCCCGTAGAAACGTGTGCGCGCACCAATCTGTCACCCGACTTGGCACCGCAGGTGACAGACGCGGAACGCTGATCCCAAGCTGCCGGGCAAGTTTCTTCGTTGGACGCAAAGTCAGCACGAGCAGGAGTCTGTTGGTCCGAAGCGGGATCACAATCCTCTCTACGTATTTTTTGCCCGGCGGCGTGATCAGAGGTGTCTCGGCCCTCTGGCCAATGCACTGGAATTCCACCCAGCGCCGACGAGCCGCGCCTTCCGAGCGTCGCGAACTTTTATCTCCTCTTCCTCTGAGTCATGCGTCACCGCCGATGGGTGAGGCCGAGTTTTGCTATAGTTCGAAAAGACCGACGTCCGGCTTTTAGTGAGGGCAGAAAAGACCGTAACGCCCTTCAAGACCTGACGTCTTCCGCATTTCTCAAGAGTCTCGAATACGTTCGTCGCTGCTGCGAGGCCAACGACATCTGGGCGTCCATCACATGGGGTCAGGCCGAGCCATGACCCCTTTACCGCCATCCCTTTTTCATCCGCCCGAAATATACAGTGATACGGGGCTTTCCATTCGTGTTTTTCGTGTCCATGGCCGATGTCGCTTCGCTCGGAAACGTGGTTCAACTGCATTGTTCGGGCTGAGAGATCGATCATCAGAAGAAAGGTAGGGAATCTGACGTCGTCCCCGCCGGGAAAATTTGAACACAGATGGCACGGAGCTCACGGAGAACGGAGTAAATCAGAGTTCCGCTCTCTGTGGATCTCTGCGTCCTCTGTGTTCAAACAGAGTACAACCGTGTGCGCAGGGCTGGACGTGCGGATTAAACCGTACTTCATTCCGTCAATCCTCCTCCCATGAACACGCCGCCGCGAATACCTCAGTTCCCGGCGGCTTGGTGGACGCCGATCGTACTGTTGGCGGTGATCGGTGTCGTCTACGCGTCACAACTCGTTCTGGTCGGCCAGGCGGTTTCGTGGGGGTCCGCTCTCGGAATGGAGTTGGTGTTTTGGGTTTCATGGAGCGTCGTCGCATGGTTCGTTTTTCGAGTGTGCCGCTTTCTTCATGCCGGATCGCAGGACTGGCGGCGGTATGTGATCGTCCTGATGCTCGGGGCTGCAGGAGCGGTGCTCACGTTTCCCGTGCTGTTTCAGGCCCTTCTTTTTGCCGTTCGATGGCTGGCGCGGGCGCCAACGCTGACAACGAGTCATGGCACAGCGTTTTGGCCGACGGTGCGGGGAACGGCGCTGAATCTTCTAGGCCCGACCGTCGTGCTCTATGTCGGCACCGTCCTAGGTTGGTACGCGGTCACCTTCTATCGAGATCTGAAAGAACGACAGCTGAAGGCCATCGAACTCGAGTCGCTCCTGCACCAGGCGCAGCTGGAGGCCCTGCGTAGCCAGCTGCATCCGCATTTTCTCTTCAACACGCTTCATTCGATCGCGGAGTTGGCGCACGAGAATTCGCCGCAGGCCGAGCAACTGATCCTTCGACTCGCGGAGTTGCTGCGCCAAGTCTTGAAAACGCCGGTACGACAGGAGGGGCCCCTCACGGATGAGCTCGAGTTCATTCGCGGCTATCTGGAAATCGAACAGATGCGTCTTGGCGATCGTCTGAGTGTCGAGTGGGACGTGGCTCCCGAAACCCTGGTCGCGCGGGTGCCGTGCCTCGTGTTGCAGCCGCTGGTGGAGAACGCAATTCAGCATGGCATCGCGGCGCTGACGCGCCCCGGACGCCTTTCGATTCGGGTACGACGCGACGAGAGTTTTCTTCATCTTCAAGTTCGGGATACGGGTCCCGGACTGCGGCCCGAGGAAGCCCTCAGCGGTGGCGGCATCGGATTGGCGAATACAGCGGACCGCTTGAAACGGCTCTATGGCGCAAGGCAGCGATTCGAATTGGTGAACGAGGGCGGCCTGGTCGTAGACGTGCGGATTCCATTCACGACGGCAGAGGCGCCCGCGTTGCAATCGTCCTGACATGAAGTTGTCCGTCATCATCGTCGACGATGAGCCAATGGCGCGCCGCCGGTTGAAGCGGTTTCTCTCTGCGGCGCCGGATGTCGAGATCGTGGCGGAATGCAGCACGGGCGCGGCCGCGATTGACGCACTTCGTGCATGCGCTGCAGACGCGGTGTTCCTCGATGTGCAAATGCCGGAAATGAATGGCTTCGACATCTTGCGCGCGGTGGATCCGGACCGTCTGCCCCTGATCGTATTCGTCACGGCCTACGACGAGTTCGCCCTGCAGGCGTTTGAAACACACGCGATCGACTATCTCCTTAAACCCTTTGGTGAAGACCGAGTGGCCTACGCGCTGGAACGGGTGCGCACGTTCCTCGCTGGAAAACCGGATCGCGCTGCCCATCAAGACCACATGAGTGAATTTCTGCGGACCACCAGGGAACCGCCTCCTTCTTGCCTGTTGGTGAAACGGGACGGTCGCGTGCTGGTTTTGCGGCCGCGCGACATCGATTGGATCGAAGCGGTGGGCGACTATGTCACGGTGCACGTCGGCACCGAATCGCATCTGACGCGATCCACGCTGGCCGACATGCAAAAGCGGCTCGCGGTCGAGGGCTTCGTGCGCGTTCATCGATCTCGACTCGTCAATCTCGCTCACGTCCGAGAATTCCGGCCTTCCTCGCGAAGCGAATCAACGATCATCCTGAAAAATGGGGCACGATTGGAAGCCAGCTATGCATTCCTGAAGGAGATCCAGGAACGACTTGGCGCCTGATTCGGCCCGGAGGCGCTCGATTCGCCCGAGTGATGGGGCGATAGCAATTCCTCGGCCGATTTTCCGATCGAGGCTGCGGATTCGGGCAGCGTAAATCAGGCTTGGTCGTCGGCGATTCAGGGTTCGTCGCATTAATCTTTCGTCGGGCGTCGAAGGGTTTGAGATGCGCCGACATGAGAACGCAGTGCTCAATGTTCCGGCGATCAGAACGGGCCGGGCCAAGGCGCATCGCCCTACGAAATCATAATCGCTCCCAGGGACATACCATAAAAACGGATACCGCATCATGAACTCGAATTTTGTGCATCGAATTTGCCTGGTCGCCATCGCCGGCGTGCTTGTCTCGGCTGAGCTCGCCCTCGCCGTCTCACCGGAGGACCGTCCGGGTAGTGATGAGACGCGCACGACGTTGGAATTGCGACGCAAGGAGTTCGTCGACGCAGTCAGCCGCGCCGATGCGGCCGGCGTGGCCAACCTCTTCACCACGGACGCAAAGCTCATCTTGGCGGGCTTCGATCCGTTCCAAGGCCGTGCACTGATTCAGCAGGCGTGGCAGTTTGCGTTCGCCAGTGGCGCTGTGGCCCGCGTGGCTTTTGAACCGAGGGACCTCGATGGATTGGGCGGCGAACTCCTCGTGGAAACCGGCACGTTGGAGATGTTCGACAAGGAGGGAAAAGGACGAACGCAGGACAATTACCTCCTTGTTTGGAAGCACGAGGACGGCTTATGGAAGATCTACCGGGACATTGTGAATACGAGGTCCGCTGCGGCGCCAACGGCAGACCGCGTGGGCTTCCCCCGCGACTACCGTAGTCGGTTCGCAATGCTGGCGCCTCCGACGCTCAATCCGAAGTTAGGCATGGTGCAGACGGCGTACGGCAACGAACCGGCTTCGTCCGCCGTCGCTTCGGCCAAGCTCCCTTTTGCGTACGGATCGGTCTTGGTCATGGAGTTCGCGACAGTGGTGAAGGATGGGGGTGGCAATCCAATGCTCGAGCCCGATGGAAACCCGCAGAGAGGTCCGATCAATCGCGTGGATGTGATGCGACGTGAACGCGGCTTCGGCGAAGCGTATGGGAAGAATCGCGCGGGCGAATGGGAATTTGTCAGCTACCGGGTGGATGGCAGCCATTCAGTCCCGCCTTCCGGGTCGGCGTCTTGCGCGGAATGCCACCTCAACAAAGCCGGGGCCGCGAACGACTTTGTATTTCCTCTCGCGAGGTTTTCCAAAACCGAAATGGGTTCTCCGTCGTTGAAGTAGTTTTGAGCCAGCGTTTGGTGCGGCCACGCGATTCTGAGTTTTGCATCAGGCGCCGGCGTTTTGGGCTGCAGAAAGACCCTCCATTTATTTTACCCGGAAGTGATTCCGCATGAGCACATAGGCCTGCAGTTTCCGCCCAAGCGGGTGACGGCCTCGGTTAGAGCCGTCACAAACGAATGAGCGGCACCGGTCGTTTCGAAAATATCTCTCCTATAGTTCCCACGATTGATCACGACCCGACGATTTTGGACCGACTGGAGCCGCGGAGCATCTCGGGGCGTCCGTCAGACTTTTGGTTTATTGTCCGGGACACCGAAAATCGCCGGCCTTATCGAGGATGATCCGGATTTTCTCGCGAAGTCCGATGCTGCCGAACGCGCGATTGAGAGTGACGCAGCAGGCGACGACATTTTCGTCGTCGTTCGTTCCACCTTTTGAGGCGGCAAGCAGGTGTTCAACCGAAGCCTCCGCCTTTGTCAGGGTCCTCGCACAGAAAAAACATTTCGACGACTGGAGGAACAGGAGCTTGTCGAGTTTCGTGGCAGGAGCCGTCTTCGCGGGCTTCGACGGAGCTTTTTCGATGAGTGCGGGATTTGTGGCCTTAGGCGAGGGGAGAACTTTGAGGCTCAGCCAAGCAGTCACATTGTTCTCTTCCGCTACGCGCAGTCTCGCCGCTTCCTCCGTCTTGGCCGTGGTCTTTCCCGACTTTTCTTCGCCATCCACAAGCCGGACTTTGTATGCGTATAAACTCATGATTAGTTGCTGGACGAACCTGAAAGGGACGGACCGAAAGGCGTCCAGGCTGCGGATTTTGATATCAAGCGTTTCCAGAGTGGATCGTGGTCCCGTCTGAAACGACGGTATTGAGTGAGGTTACGGCTGAGTGCGGCAGCCGCACCCATGTGCAAATCTGCGAGAGCGAGTGGGATCATCCGAACCGCAGACAGTGATCTCATTTGATAAAGTCCCCATTGAGACGTGGACGGACCATCAGCTTCGTCGGGGTCTATTCTCTCGTGTTCTTACCAAGGGCTTGGCTGATCGCTTGAACTCGTCGCTTTTCGTCATGAATCGCTGAGTGATCGAAATCGATTAGGGGTGCCTCCGGTACCGGTGACCTAGGTCTCGCGATCGTGAGTCCTGAGTCGGAGCTGGGCTGTCTTCCCATCACATAATATAGAAAAGCGCCGATCGGCCCGCCGAATAAAACGATCAATACCCACATCAATCGGTCTTTGTCATGGCGGTGCTTGATGCAATGCACCAGGGCGCCGAACCAACTGACAAGCATAACGGCGACGACCAGGAACATGAACGCAGCGAATAACAAGCTGCCCGCCATGCCTGCCTTGATTGCGTCTTCGATGTTCATTGTCGTGTGTCGTTGATAGTTTGGTTAGCTGTGGTGCCTCTCAGAGAAGGCGGCGGAGTTCTGTTCTTTCGGAGCTGCTCAAGCGAGCGACTAAATTCGAGATTTTCGCCAATGGGGATCCGTGTTCTGGAGTCTTTGGGAACACTAAAGCCTCTGACGAAGGAAGAGGTCTGGCGGCAATAATGTAGCCGCTGCTGTGGTCCCCATATGCTTTGAACTCTCCGCGAAGAAACGACCGGGCAGCCACCGCGCAGAGTGCAGCATCAATTTCGTCAATGTTCTCAAACAGGCTGATGTCGAAACCAGACGCCTGGAGCAGCATTGAACGCACTTCCCGTTTCTTCTTGGCCGAAACTGATTTTCCAGCGAGCGCGCAGGCGATAGCTTGAGGGAACGTTTCGATACTCTGTCGGCCGTTGATGCGCCCGCCGAGATACAGCGGGAAATCTGGCGCAAGCGCAGCATACAGTTCAGCTCCCGCAAGCATCCAGGTGTAGAAGGCGTGCCCTCGCGCGCGTCCCTCGGTCGGCGTTGAGAAGCAGGAAATGCGATCCGCTGCGAGTTGCCGTTCCGCCGCTCGCGCGCTCTGCCCCTCCGTTCGCCAGCAACACGGTGCATCAACTGCGACGACCTGCGCGTTTTGTGAAGAGCACCACTTCGCGACTTCCATTGCGTTCAAGGACGAGAACTTTCCAAGGTATATAGCACCATTGAGGGCGACAGCGTGAAAGCCCTTTGCCGGTCCACCCACGTCAATGCCGACTACGATGTTTTCTTCCGTCGAGCCCACCATCAATCCTCCACGTCGCGGCAGAGTTGATCGAGTTGGCGAGAGATGAGATCCACTTGCTCGTCAGTAAGCAGTCGGACGCCCGATCCATGAACGGCGGTGGCCACTGATTTAGAATTCACGACCGCGACTGGCTTGTTCGCCTTCGCTTCAACCCACCAGCCAGGGAGGGCGAGGATTGCTTTTACCGGCGTGATGATCGCCGTCCTTTGTTGAATGAAGTGCCGGAGCCACTCGGCTTGAGCAATTGCTTGCTTGAAGTCCGAAATCGGCTTCCGACCAGGCCAGATGAGTTGGTGTCCGTCGTACGGTGACGACGTGATCCTTCATCCCGGCGCGAGCGCGGCCTTTCCGACGAGTCTTCGTTTCGACGAGAGCCACGCCCGTCGCACCCGACTGTAACGTGATCGAGATTGAAGCGCTTCTGTCTCACCTATGGCAGGAACATCGTGGAAAACGCGATATCCTCGATTCGACAAAGAGCTGAGATGTTCTCCGACTTCGCTTCGCCGAGATATCCAAGATTGTAGTTTCTCCACGTCAGCATGTGTCGGACCGCCCATCGCAACGAGAAGAACAACGAAACGAGGAGCACGAGCAGTGCGAAGCCCGCCCATGCATATAGCTGAGGCCACGTTTTCGGCGGGAAAAACTTAACCCCGAGAGCCGGGATACCCAATGCAATGATGGGAACGATCGCCGCGCCGACGAGAGTGATGAATAAGTCTTCTTCAATCTTCGCCACCTTCCGACGGAGCGATTCCCGGGACCTCGCAGCAGTTTGAATTTAAGGGGAGGTCGATCTTTGCGGCGCTTGGACGACCAGATCGCGAAGCCAAACACTGCGACAACGAAAAGCAGTCCATACCCCATCAATACATAAACCATCCACCAGTCAGAGATCTTCATTTTATAAGATGATTCCTGAGGCTAGTACTAAGATCGCGTTTAGTAGGATCTGGCTTCCTAAATTCGAACCCGAACCGACTAAAAGAATCACGCTTTGAACAATTCGAACCGACTTTGTACCGGTAGAATTCGATGTTTTGGGTCACCCGCATCGCCCGCCGGGATCCGCTGATCGTCCTCAAGGGCAACGATCATTCCGCGAACCTTCTGATTTTTTTCAGCGAGTTCATCGAGGACGTATCCCATGAACGTTGCATATTTGGCCGACCACGACGTCGCTCGCCCGGCCTCTTCTTCCAATTCGACGACTAAGAGCTCTTTCTTGTCCTTACTGACGCCAGAATATCGATGTAACCGTCATCAGCCTTCACTTGCTCACCGTCCGAGTCTTCGTCCTCCAGATCTCGTAGTTCTTGCCCAATCGGTGTATTTCCAGTTGTGGACCAAAAACTCCTGGAGGTGTTTCTCCACGCAAAAACCGTAGGATCTTCGACAGTTTTGTCCGCCACGATGATAGCGGCGCGGGTTGCGCCTACGAGTCGATCTAGTTCTAACGTGTGTCCGGAGTTGGAAAGATCGGAGACAGTGCCAGAAGATCGCGCCGAGCTACGGAGGGACTCACTCATGCCTTCGCGCGCGATATAGGTGTCTGTCCAGCGTACCGGACGCCGATGGAAAAGAACCTGGTTAGGCGCGTAGTAGTAGCCACCAGTCACTTCACCGATCCGGTAACGGCCGGTACCATCTGGGCTTAGAACGAAGTCACCCGTTTTTATACCTTTTGAGACGGTCAAAAAGAAATCACGGCAAGGCCCGCTCCGATGCGCGTCTTTATTTTTATCTGGATGCGACGAGAGATAGATTGGGACGTACCGATTGTTGAAGTCGCGCCATTCATCCGACAAATATGGTGTCAGATCCTCGTGAATGCCGAAGTCCGTTCCGATGAATTCCCCTGCAAAGCACTCTTCCGCGTGTACACTTTTGCTGCCGAGCATAACGCGGTAATATTTTCGACCTGCACCGAGATCCGGAGTCACGCGCTCATCCGGTGAGCTCAGCGCAGTTGAACTCTGGAACTGCGTCCGACCTTCGGCTTCCACTCTGCGGAAAGTATTTTGCTTCGCGTTTCATCGGTGAAAGCAATTTTTGCAACCCCAAGATCCATCCCGCGCTCCGGTTGAATTCAGGATACGTTTCATAATTCAGCTCCGCGACTCGACTCGTCACCTGCACGTCGCACTTCGCTTCAGATTGCTTGCCCGGCTTGGATCCCACCTTGTGAATTTGGCCCGGGAGAAACCCTTGGTTTGAAAAGAAACGC
>CAVXMK010000002.1:0-163262 GCA_963762985.1 uncultured Chloroflexia bacterium | reverse complement strand
GGGGTTTGGGCTCCTCCCCGTTCGCTCGCCGCTACTGGGGGAATCCTCTCTTCTCCTTGCGGTACTGAGATGTTTCAGTTCCCGCGGTTGCCTTCCCGGCCTCGACGCCAGACGTGCGCGGGCGTGCCCCGCGCGGGTTGCCCCATTCGGACACCCCCGGATCCCAGGCCGCCAGCGCCTCCCCGGGGCGTTTCGCCGCGTGACCGCGTCCTTCCTCGGCCGCCAACGCCTAGGCATCCCCCATGCGCCCTTCCTGCGGAAGCCTCTCGCCATCCAGATCCGTCAGTCGGTCGCGGCTCGACCGCCGACCGGCTCGCGCCAGCGAGGACGAGCCCATCCTGCCGCTTCACCTGCCCGCTGCCCCGCCGCGCGGCGTCGCTCGTTGGCAGACAACTCTGTTCCGTCTGTATCTCTCATATTTTGCGTCAGTGCGCGCGGGCGACCGGACACGAGCCCCGCGGCCGCAAGTTCGCGGTGCGACGCCAGGCTCGTCACGCGCATCCCCATGCGACGGGCCCGCGTCCTCCCACGGCCGCGCAACCCAGCGGGTCGCGCGTGGCGCATTGTCAAGGTGCAGTTCCGCAGTTCGTCACGCCCCTCGTCTGATACAGTTCCTCGAGGTCGTCCAACCTCGTCCGAATCGTTCTCCGACCTCGGACGAAGCCACCCATCCGCTGCGCGGCCGGTGACCTCACGCTGGCACTGTGGACAACGACTGGCGTCAAGCTCACGGGGTGGAGCCGCGATTCGAACCCCGGACCTCCGCCTTGCAAGGCGGCGCTCTCCCGGCTAAGCTACGGCCCCACGGTCCCGCCGCGCCGCCCCACCGGCGGGGTGGGCGCGCCTGGACTCGAACCAGGGACCTCGGCCTTATCAGGGCCGCGCTCTAACCACCTGAGCTACGCGCCCAAGCGGCCATGCGCCCCCGCAGGCGTCCAAGCAGCTGTCTCCGTCTCGGTTCCCACCGAACCGACCGATCCGCCCTATGCCCAAGACGAAGCGCGCGTCACGCGCGCACAGCAATTCTCAAACCAGTTCCCAACACCACCCGGCGCCGCCACACTCCGCGTGCGCATGGCGCCCCTGCCGGCCCTCGACTCACTTGCGACAGGAACGCCCCGGGGCTCGGTGCCCATGCTGCCACGCCTCACCGCGCGCCGACTTGACAGGTCGGAGCGCACACGTGGTGCGCCCACTCCCTAGAAAGGAGGTGATCCAGCCGCAGCTTCCGCTACGGCTACCTTGTTACGACTTCGTCCCAATCACCAGCCCCGCCCTCGACGGCTGCCTCCCACGCAAACGCCAGGTTGGCCCCCCGGCTTCAGGCGTTGCCGGCTTTCGTGACGTGACGGGCGGTGTGTACAAGGCCCGGGAACATATTCACCGCGGTAGTGCTGACCCGCGGTTACTAGCGACTCCGGCTTCACGGGGGCGGGTTGCAGCCCCCGATCCGAACTGGGACCGGGTTTGGGGGATTCGCTCCGCCTTGCGGCTTGGCGACCCGCTGTCCCGGCCATTGTAGCGTGCGTGTAGCCCAGGGCGTAAGGGCCATGCTGACTTGACGTCGTCCCCACCTTCCTCCGGTTTGCGACCGGCAGTCTGGCCAGATATGCAACTGACCATAGGGGTTGCGCTCGTTGCGGGACTTAACCCAACACCTCACGGCACGAGCTGACGACAGCCATGCAGCACCTGTGCGCCACCCTCGAAGGCCACTCCGTTTCCGGAGGATGCAGGTGCATGTCAAGCCCTGGTAAGGTTCTGCGCGTCGCGTCGAATTAAACCGCACGCTCCGCCGCTTGTGCGGGCCCCCGTCAATTCCTTTGAGTTTTAGCCTTGCGGCCGTACTCCCCAGGCGGCCGACTTCCCGCGTTAGCTCCGGCACGGAGGGGGTCAACTCCCCCCACGCCCAGTCGGCATCGTTTACTGCGTGGACTACCGGGGTATCTAATCCCGTTCGCTCCCCACGCCTTCGCGCCTCAGCGTCAGGGACGGCCCAGCCGGCCGCCTTCGCCACGGGTGTTCCGCCTGATCTCTACGCATTTCACCACTACACCAGGCATTCCACCGGCCCCTGCCGCCCTCAAGCGGCGCGGTCCCCGACGACCTTCCCCGGTTGAGCCGGGGGCTTTCACGCCGGACCCACGCCGCCGCCTGCGCGCCCTTTACGCCCAGTAACTCCGGACAACGCTCGGACCCCACGTATTACCGCGGCTGCTGGCACGTGGTTAGCCGGTCCTTCTTCCTCCCGTACCGTCAACGCCCGAAGCGCCCTTCTTCCCGCAAGAAAAGGGGTTTACGCCCCGAAGGGTGTCGTCCCCCACGCGGCGTTGCTCCGTCAGGCTTGCGCCCATTGCGGAAGATTCCTTGCTGCTGCCTCCCGTAGGAGTCGGGGCCGTGTCTCAGTCCCCGTGTGGCTGGCCGTCCTCTCAGACCAGCTACCGATCATCGCCTTGGTGGGCCGTTACCCCCCCAACCAGCTAATCGGCCGCAGGCGCCTCCCAGGGTGAGTCCGAAGACCCTTTCCTGACTCCGTCCCACCGAGCGGCCAACGTACGCGGAATTGCCCGGCGTTTCCGCCGGCTATCCCCCGCCCCGGGGCAGCTTGCCCACGTGCTCCGCACCCGTCCGCCACGTGAGTGCCCGAAGAACACCCCGTCCGACTTGCATGCATTAGGCACGCCGCCAGCGTTGATCCTGAGCCAGGATCAAACTCTCCACCAATGTCTCGGGTCCCGTAAGACCCCAGCCGCCACTGCGGCTCTGCTGCGTGTTGATGGCCACGCGATGTTGTTGCTCTCGCACAAGCTGGCTTGCTTTGCTGTGCGCACGATCACTCGCGTCCCTCGCCCGCCGCAAGGGCGAACAAGGTCAACAAGCGCCGCGCGCTCCGTCTTCGGCACACGACCTGAGATACGACCCCGTCACCAGGATTCGTTCTGGTCCGCTGCGCCAGCTTGTCAACGTGCTCCCCGTCGGTTCGGCCCAAGCGCCCGTGCTCGCAAGAGCGGTTACCCACTCTCGACGCACACCCGGCCACCCAGACCTACCCAGGGGGTCGCCCCTTTCGGAGCCCGCAGAGCCTACCGTACCCTATCCGCCTCTGTCAAGGGGATCTGGGAGGAGTTTTTTGTCAGGCCGCGACGCCGGAAAACTTGCCGAGCGTCACGCTCTCCACGGCAGACGAGAATCATACTACGTCCAGAATAACGTGTCAAGCTGACCAACTCAAGAAATTCTCGGATCGCTCGCGCAACTCTATACTACCGCGCATCGTTCGGGCATTCGCTTGGGGAGGGGCAGCACCACCATGAAGCCGATTATCGGCATTACGCCGTCGGCACAGATCGATACGCTGGCGCACGGCACGTTTCAACGCTACGTACTCTCGGCACCGTACGTCCGGGCCGTTGAGGAAGCAGGCGGCGTGGGCCTGATCCTGCCCCCGCAACGCGAGGCGGTCGATGACCTCCTGCGGCTGATCGACGGCCTGCTCCTGAGCGGAGGACCCGATCTCGATCCAGCCCGATACGGTGATCGGGTCGTTCACCCCGCAACGTATGGAATTGACCCAGAGCGCGACCAGTTCGAGATCGATCTATTCGATGCGGCCCTTCGGTCGAACACGCCGGTCCTCGGCATCTGCCGCGGGATTCAGGTCATCAACGTCGCCCTCGGGGGCACCCTCATTCAGGATGTCGCCACCGAGCACCCAGGCGCCAGCGATATCGGTCACCGCCAGCACGAGCGCGATCTCGAGGATTGGCAAGTCGGACACACGGTGAGCGCCACGTCGGAGGCGCTCTCCCGCTCTTTGGCAACCAGGACGCTCGGCGTCAACTCGTTTCATCACCAGGCAATCCGCGATCTCGCGCCAGGTCTCGAGCCGGTCGCATTCTCCCCGGATGGCCTGATCGAGGCCGTCGTCATGCCCGCTGCCCCGGACGTGTTCGCCGTGCAATGGCACCCCGAGTTGATGTTCGAGCGCGACGACGCCCACCTCCGTCCCTTCGCCCACCTCGTTGCAGCCGCGACCGCCAGGCGCCTCGCTACCGCCGCCTCCTGATCGAGCATACCCGACGAGCGTCGAAAACCCGGGGCCGGCGATCGCCGGCCCCGTGTTTCACATACGACGTCTGTCGCAGGTCAGGCCACCGCCGCCACGGGCTCCGCCCCTCCCGGCGCCGGTTCCGCGAACTCCAGCGAGTCGTCGATACCCGGCCGCTGCGCCAGGAACGCCGGCGGCATGGCTGCCGCCAGCACGTCGTCCAGCGTCTCCGCCAGCACGAACGTCATCTCCTCGCGCAGTTCCTCGGGGAGATCGTCGAGATCCGCTTCGTTGCGCTTGGGCAACACGAACGTCTCAACCCCGGCGCGCCGCGCGGCAAGCGCCTTCATCTTGATGCCGCCCACGGGAAGCACCTGCCCCCGCAGCGTTATCTCGCCTGTCATCGCCACGTCGTCGCGAACCGGCACTCCGGTCAACAGACGACACCAGCGCGGTCGTCATCGCCGTGCCAGCCGAAGGGCCATCTTTTGGAATCGCCCCCGCCGGCACGTGCAGGTGGATATCGGACTCCTTGAAGAAATCCTGGGCGATGCCCAGATCGCCCGCGCGGGAGCGCACGAACGACATCGCCGCCGACGCGGACTCCTTCATCACGTCCCCGAGCTGCCCGGTCACGGTCAGTGACCCCTTCCCCGGCATCCTGGAGGCTTCGATGAACATGATGTCGCCACCGACGCCGGACACGCCGACGCCTATCGCGACGCCCGGCTGCTCGGTGCGCTGAGATCGCTCCTCGTAGTAGTGACGCGGGCGCCCCAGATACTCCCGCACCTCTTCGGCTCCGACCGAACGGCTGAATTCCTTCCCTTCCGCCTTGCGCGTGGCGATCTTCCGCGCCACGGTGGCGATCTCCCGCTCCAGATTCCGCACACCCGCTTCGCGGGTGTAGTTGCGGATCAGGAACGTCAGCCCATCGTCCGTCCACTCCAGCGGCTCGTCCGCCAGCCCGTGCGCCTTGACCTGCTTCGGGATCAGGAACCGGTTGGCAATTGCCAGCTTCTCCTCGTCGGTGTACCCGCTCAGTTCGAGGATTTCCATCCGGTCGCGCAGTGGCGCCGGGATACCGTCCAGCAGGTTCGCCGTGGCGATGAACATCACCCGCGACAGGTCGAACGCCACGTCGAGATAGTGGTCCCGGAACGTGTTGTTCTGCTCCGGATCCAGGACCTCGAGCAACGCCGAGGACGGGTCGCCCCGCCAGTCGCTGCCGAGCTTGTCGACCTCGTCCAGCACGAAGACCGGGTCGCTCGATCCGGCCCGTCGGATCGCCTGGATGATGCGCCCCGGCATGGCGCCAACGTACGTGCGCCGATGCCCCCGGATTTCGGCTTCATCGCGCACCCCACCCAGCGACATGCGCGTCAGCTCTCGACCCAGCGCGTGAGCGATTGACTGCGCCAGACTCGTCTTGCCGACGCCGGGCGGTCCGACGAAGCACAGGATCGGCTCGCGCGATTGCAACGGCTCGGGCTCGCCGGCTTCGGCCGCCGCGTCCTGCTTCAGCTTGCGCACCGCCAGGTACTCGAGGATGCGGTCCTTGATCTTCTCCAGATCGTAGTGCTCGTCGTCCAGAATCTGACGCGCCTTGGCGATGTCGATCTCGCCTTCCGTGCGCGCGTTCCAGGGCAAGCTGGTCAGCCAGTCCAGATACGTCTTGATGACCCCGTACTCAGCGGCGGCAGGCGGCAACTTGCTCAGGCGATCCAGTTCACGCCTGGCCTCCTTGGCCGCTTCCTCCGGCATGCCCGAGTCCTCGATCTTCTGCCGCAGCTCGGTGGCCTCCGCCTCAGTCTCCGAACCCTCGCCCAGTTCGCGCTGAATCGCCTTGAGTTGCTCGCGCAGGTAGAACTCTCGCTGGTTCTTACCAAGTTCTTCCTGGACGTCGCTCTGGATCTTCTTGCCCAGCTCGAGCACGTCCAGCTCTTTGGCGATAAAAGCGTTCAAGGCGACCAGCTTATCTCGCACCGCGTCCAGAGCCAGTAACTGCTGCCGCTCCTCCGGATCCATGCGCGAGATTGGTGGCCACCAGGTAAACGAGATGTCGCGGGTCGTCGACGTTGAGCGCCGCGGTGATCAACTCGTCGGGCATGTGCGCCACCAGCGAAACGAGCCGCTGGAAAAGCTCCAGGGTGTTGCGCGTCAGCGCCTCGACCTCGACCGAGTCTTCCATATCCTCGGGCACGCGCTCCACGCGGGCAACCAAGAACGGCTCTTCCTGGAGAAACTCCAGGATCCGCATCCGCTCGTTGCCTTGCACGGCCAGCCGCACGGTGCCATCGGGCACGCGCATCATCTGGTGAATCGTGGAGATCGTTCCCACGTCGTAGACGTCGCCGGGGCCAGCGCCTTCCAGCTCCGCGTCTTTCTGCATGACCAGAGCGACGGTTCGGTCGCCGGACATCACGTCGTCGATGAGACGCAGTGATCGCGGTTGGGCGGCAGCGAGCGGCACCACGGTCAGCGGGAAGACCACCGTGCCGCGGAGGGGCAACACGGGCAATTCGACTATCGTGTCGCCACCGGCCGTCACCTCGTCGGATGGGGTCGTGTCGACGGTTTCTGCCTCTGCGACCTGGGTCGCCATTGTGGATTCTTCGCTGTGGGCAGGATCCTTTTTCCTGTCACTCTTCCTCGCTCGCGGTTTCTGCTCGTCATTCTTGACCATCGTCTACCGTTCTCCTCGGTCAGTCTCTTGCGCACTGGAATCTCCTCGCATTGGCACCTGTGCGGCTGCCTGGCGCGGGAGTCGAACTCTGAGAAGGCCGTCCACGTACTCTGCGCTCGCCGCTCCCACCGAGATCGGGAAGGGCAACCGTACGACGACCTCGAATGGACCATAGCGGATTCGCGATTCGTGATAAATCCGTCGTCCATTCGGGTACGCAACTGTTCGCTCGCCGCGAACGCGGAGCTCGTCTCCCTCCACCATGACGTCCAGGTCGGCAGGGGTCAACCCGGCGATCTCCACCCGGACAACCAATTCTTCCGTGCACTCCACCACCTCAACTGGCGGCCGCCACGGTTCGAGGTAGTCAGGGCGCCGTCCGTGACCCATGCCGATTCCATATGTCATCTCGAAATCGAGACCCGAAGCGGCCGACTGAACGGACCGGCCCCGACGCAATATCATCATCCCAGGTCCTTCGTGAGTCCTATCGTGCTGAGTTCCGTCCGCGACCAGCTGAGTTGGGGCAACCACCCCGCGTTTCACCGTCGCATTCCGGATTCAGAAGTTCTCGGGATTATACACGCATATCCGGTAAGTTGCTATGGCTCATATCAATCCTCCGCCGATGCCGCACGGGGACGACTCGGCTGCCACTCTGCCTAGCTGGCCAAATAGAACAGCGCAATGCTGACCAGGCCCCAGGTCGCCACCGCACCCAGGAGCGAGCGGTCGGTGAGCAACATGGTCTCGGGCGCACCGCCCTGGCCCGCGACCGTAGATGAGAAACAGATAGCGGAATATGCCGTACGCGACGATCGGAATCGTCACCATCATGCGCTGATCGAACGCCACCGATTCACTGTCAAAGGTGTAGACGGCGTACGCCAGTAGAGTTCCAGTTGCCGACACGGCGACAGCCTGATCGAGCATCCGCTCGGTGTAGGTCTCAAGATTGGCCCGGTGTAGCCCCGCCACTTCGAGCGACACCAATTCGTGGCGGCGCTTGCCGAACCCAAGTAGTAGCGCCAGAAGCATTGTGCAGACCAGGAGCCAGGGGGAAATCGAGACGTCGACGGCAACCGCACCCCCCACGGCCCGAAGCACGAACCCAATGGCGATGGCGAAAACGTCCAGAATGACGATCTGCTTCAGGCCGAGGTTGTACGCTGCCATCAACGCGGCGTAGGACAGCGCAACCATGAGGAACGAGCTGCCCAGACTCGCCGCGCCGACAAGGGCGCCAACCACCAGCAGCAGACCGAACGCGAGCGCCTTCGACGGCGCCAAATCTCCGGCCGCGACCGGTCGCAGCCCCTTCACGGGGTGCAACCGGTCCACATGCCGGTCCCGCACGTCGTTGATCAGGTAGAAGCCGCTGCTGAGAACTGAAAACCAGATCGCTGCCAGTACCGCGCTCGCGACCGCGGCGGGTTCGAGCAGTCTGCCGCCAAACACCAGTCCTGCAAAGACGAGCCCGTTCTTGATCCACTGCGCCGGCCGCAGACCCCGCACGAGTGCGTAGACGATGTCCGCCGCCTTGATTCGCGGCGCACGGCCCTGGTTCGGCCGGCCACGGTGGCAGGCGTCAGTCGTTGGCGATGGCTGGCTGTCCGCGAAGATCGATCGCACGAGCCGACCGATGTCTCCCGTTCATTCCGGGGCCAACGCTTCAACTTCAAACTCGCCGGCGGCATTCCACAGCAGCCACCCGCTGACCCCCATCGCCTCGGCGGCATCGATCTGCGCGCGCACTTCGGCCGGGCCATAGGCGGAATAGCCTTCCAGCGGATAGGTGAAGTCCTGCAGCCAGGGCCGCATCTTGGCCATGGTGCCAGGCACCACTTCCTGCGACCGCTCCAGCGTGTAGGTCACAGTTTCTGCCGGAAAATCGTTGGGATGCCCGTCAACCGGGATGTTGCCCACGATGTAGTGCGAGGGATAAACCATCAGGCAGACGTAGTCGGCCAGCGGCGTCAAGATCCTGCAGCGTCTGCCCGATACCCTGATCGTCCCCCATCAGCGCGATGATCGGAAACAGGTCGATGGCGAATTGGGCGCCGGCGGCGCGGACCTTCTCGCTCCCGAGCGCCACCGCTCCGGTGATGGCGGCGCGCCGGTTGGCCTCGCAGTACTCCGTGCCGAAATCGGCGGTGCGCAAATCCCCGTCCGATGGGAAGCGGATGTAGTCGTACTGGATTTCGTCGAACCCCAATTGCGCCAGCTCCGCGCCGAGGTCGGCGTTGGCCACCCACAGTTCCTGATTGAACGCGTTGACCCAGGGCGTGCCGTTCATGTCGAGCCAAAGCCCGCCGGTGACATCGTCACCTACGGCCAGATCCGGCCGGCCCTCGGCGACGACCGGATCCTTGAACACCACCATCCGCGCGATGGAGTAGATCCCGCGTTCGTCCAGCTCAGCCAGCAATTCCGCGGGGTCAAAGATGCGGCGTCACCATGCCGTCGATGTCGCGGAAAAACGGCACCTGCGTGTCGTAGTAGATCGTGTCCTGCTTGACGTCGATCACGATGGCGTTGATCTCGGTCGTGTCGGCGATCTCCAGGAGACGATTCCAGCGCTCCGGATCGCTGAGACACCCCGAGATTCGCGTAAATGGCGCGGATCATCTCCACGTCGAGCGCGGCGGATACCTGCCGGCTCTGGTCGACGGCCACCGTCTGCTGCGCAAACCCCGGCGCCGAGACGACGAACCTCGCTCACTTCGTTGCCGCCGGTCATCCGGAAGGCGCCATCGGCATCGGTCACGCTTTCGGCGCTGCCGTTTGCGGCGGCGACTCGCGCCCCGGCAATCGGCTGCCCGACTGCATCGGTCACCACTCCGGCCACGAACGTTGACTGCATCGTCACGTCGATCGCCGTGCGCTGCCCGACCTCCTCCTCGACAACGCCATGATCGGTCGAAGCAAAGCGGACCACCGCCCCTTCGGGGACGCCGTCAAAGGCGTACCGGCCCTCCGCATCCGTCGTCGTCAGCAATTCGGCGCCGTCGGGCGCGACGAGGGCGACGGTGGCCCCCGCGATCCCCTCGGCACTCGTCGACGTCGGAGAGCGTCCCGCGCAGAGTCGTTGGGCGAAGCGCAACCTGCCACTCTGCCGGCCCACCGCGCGCTAATGTCGTCGTGACGGCCTCGTACCCCGGGCGCCTGGATTTGCACCGCCGTCGTTTTCGGCATCGAGTTGCAAGGTTGCCGCGCCGTCGGCCCCCGTCGTCAGGAATCCCCTCGTCCAGGACGATCTCGGCCCCGGAGATCTGCTCGACCGGTAGAAGCGATCGACGACCCGAACCTCGGTTGCCGCGGGGGCCGCGAATCGCGGCAGCACCACCGTCAGACAGAGCGAGCGCAAGCGGAACGGCAAAGACGGCGATACTCAACGGCCAGGTGAGCGCGCTCCACTGCCCGGCGTTGCAGGTCGAGGGGTGGCGCCGGTGCGGCGCTCGGAGCGAGGAGCGGCAGCGGCCAAAGCGAACTGTCGACTGTTTCAACTGCATGCAGATGCCTTGGCGGTGGTGACCCGGCTGCGCCGTCCGCATCGCCCGTCGGCCTGACCGGTCCCGGGCACGGGCACGGGTACACCCAGGCGGAACGGGGCTCGCGCGGCGCGAGTGTAGCATAGGTCTTCGGCCCGCCTCCGTCGTTGGTTGGGCCAAAAGTGGGCAACCTATACTCCGCATCGGGGACTGGCGAGGATCGCCAGAGACTGAGCGCCACAGCGCGTTCCGGGGTGAGCGATGGTGAATATCCGGACGCGCGACGTTTTTGCCACCATGCGCCCGGACATGCTGCAGGTGGAAGCGCGTCTCGAAGACGCGGCCCGCATCGATTTTCCGGTGGTGTCCGACCTCGTCCTCGGTCTCGTTCGCGCGGGTGGCAAGCGGCTGCGGCCGCTCGTCCTCCTGCTTGCGGGACGTGCCTTCGGATTCGATCGCGAACCGATCTTCACCGCCGGCGCCGGTGTCGAGCTGCTCCACACGGCCTCCCTCGTCCACGACGACACGGTCGACCGCGCCGCGCTGCGCCGCGGCCGTCCGACCCTCAACAGCGTGCTCTCCTCGGGCGCGGTCATCCTGCTCGGGGACTATCTCTTCGCGCAGTCGGCCATGCTTGCCGCCGCGACGGAAAGCCCACGCGTCGTCAGCATCTTCGCCTCGACGCTGGCCGATATTTGCGACGGGCAGTTGCGGGAAATGTTCGTCGCCCATCGGCTCGACCAGACGCGTGAGGAGTACGAGCGGCGCATCTTCGGCAAGACCGCTTCGTTGTTCGCCGGCGCCGCGGAGATGGGCGCGATCATCGCCAACGCCCCGGAAGACGCGGTCCAGGCGCTTCGCCACTACGGCTCCGATGTCGGCATGGCGTTTCAGATCGTGGACGACGTGCTCGATTTTCGCGAAGGCACGCAGCAACTCGGCAAACCCGCCGGCCACGATCTGACCCAGGGCACGGTCACGCTGCCAGCCATCATCTACGCCATCGGGCTTGAACGAATCGTCAGCCGCCATGACCCTGCTACAGAGGCGTTGTTTCGGGCGAGTTCGACGATCCGGAAGACGTTGCCAAAGTCGTTCAGGACATCCGCGATTCGGGGGCGCTCGATGCCGCCATGATCGAGGCAGAGCGGTTCGTCACTCGGGCGAAGTCGCACGCGTCCAGTGCACCGGATCTGGAAACACGGGAGATGCTGGAGGAGATCGCCGATTTCGTCTGTGAGCGGTCAGCCTGAGCGGAACCAGTCGTTCTCAAGTGAAATGTGCCCGACTTTCGGCAGGCTACATCGCCACCAACCCCGTCTCGTACATGCGGCCAAAAATACTCTGCCAATAGCGCCCGTTCGGATCGACGGTCCCCAACTCGGCCTCGAGTTGGCCCGGCATGTCCGGCGTCATCAGGATCGTCGCCAGCCGCTGCGACTTGCCGGTTGGCCAGGGTACGGTCGAGCAACTCTGCCTCGCGGCGCTCGGTCGGCTTGCAGCCGACCACCACCAGCAGATCCGTGCTCAGCATCCGCGTCCAGGTCGAAGATGTCACCCGCGCCGCGAGATCGAATTCGGCCCGCGCACGGTCATCGGTGGCCACGGCAGGCGCCAGGCTGGGCATGCCGACCTCGGTGACGAACGCGCTCAAGGCGAAATCGCGCCACGGCATCAGGAAGTAGGACACCGGCGGCCGATGCTCGGAGAGCCGGTGCTGGATGAACGACGGCGATCCGCCGCGACCGGCGATGGCTCGCGTTGAAGATGAGCCAGCCTTCGCCGAGCCGCAACCGATGCTCCACCGCATCGAAGTAGAGGCTCATGCGTTGCAGCAGATCCCGATCCTGAATCGGAGCCTGCTCGATGAGGGAGTCACGTTCGGTCATTCTCGCCTCTCCGTTCGCACGGTGACGGGGCAGTGCCGCCCCGGGGCGACAACCTGACAGCACATTGAATACCACATTCGAGCGCCCCTGAACATGCTCGGCGCCGTCGCTGGCGGCGAGATCAAGCCTCGCGATCCGCTAACTCACCGCCGTCGGCAGCCCCACTGTCCTCCGGAACTCGTCCAATGCTCGTTCCTTGTCGACGGCCACGGCCACCCGCACCTGCCCCGGCCCGACGATGCGCGTCCGGCCTAGCTCCGGCCCCGCGATTCCACCATCCACGGCAGCGTCTTCCATGCGAACCAGACCGGGATCCGCGGCCACCGCCGCCGCAAGCGGATCGTGCAGCGAAAACCGTTCCCGAGCCCTGGTAGTGAAGGCGTGCCTCCCGACCTCGCGCAGCAAGGCCGCCGGGGGCTTCAGATCTGAGCCGGCGTTCACCGCGTCCCAGTCTTCGCGGGTCAGGGCAACCTGCGTTCGTCACGTCGAGCCCGACGGCAGTCAAGCTCTTGAACGGCGCGGCAAATACCTGCTGGGCGGCCTCCGGATCGACGATGATGTTGAATTCCGCCACCGGTTTCGCTTCCCCGGGCTCCCCAAGGAGCCATCCGGCAGCGTATTGCCCGGCACGTTGAAGGCGCCGCCCATGATCACCACCGCCTTCAGCAGCTCCGGCAGGCGCGGCTCCACGTTGAGCGCGATCGCCACGTTGGTCAGTGGGCCGACGGCGACCAGGGTGATCTCCCCCGGCCGCTCGTTCGCCAGGCGAATGATGGCCGCGGGTCCGCGGTCCGCTGCCGAGCGGCCGTTTCGAATCGGGAATCTCGGCGCCCGCCGAGCCCGCCTTCGTGGTGGACATCGGCGGCGTCGACATGGGGCCGGGTCAGCGGCCGGCTGGCGCCGCGATGAACGGGCACGTCCGCCGCACCCAGCCAGTCGAGCACCGCCAGGCTATTGGCCGTCGCTCGCTCGATGTTCGACATTGCCCGCCACCGTCGTCACCGCCAGAAGATCGATTTCTGGCGAT
This sequence comes from uncultured Chloroflexia bacterium, assembly GCA_963762985.1. Classification (GTDB taxonomy): domain Bacteria; phylum Chloroflexota; class Chloroflexia; order Thermomicrobiales; family UBA6265; genus JACCXM01. The sequence continues at coordinate 150,121 of CAVXMK010000002.1, read as the reverse complement.
TCGACCGCGTACGCGAGCGCCAGCGCATCGTCGGTGCCGGTATCGACGTCCATGATGACCGGAATCGGCGCTCATCGTCGTGGCTCCGCCGCTGTCGCCCGATTCGCCTCCGCCGCCGTCCACGCGGCCACCGGCGGCGTCTCTGTCACTGGAGACTCGGTCACCACGTCGAGGAAATAAGGGCCGCCGTCCGCCAACGCCTCTCGGACCGCGCGCTCCACATCGTCAGGCTCCGTCACCTGTGCCGCCCGGAACCCGAAACCGCGCGCGATCGCCGGCGTAGTCGACCGGATTGAAATCGACCCCGAAGTATCGATCCTCGTGGTACAGGTGCTGCAATTCCTTGATCCAGCCGAATGTGCCGTTCGAGCACTGGATGATGACCACCGGCAAGCCCAAGCCGGGTGATCGTCTCCAGCTCGCCAACCGACATGCCGAAGCTGCCGTCGCCGGTCATCCCGACGACGCGACGCCCTTCGCCCGCGTACCAGGCGCCCACCACGCCGGGGATCGCATAACCGAGCCCGCCGTGGGCGCGGGGGATCACCGTCGTTCTGCCTGATCGCCGCAATTCGTACTGCGCGCTCAGGAACGGCGTCGGCGTCCCCGGATCGGCCACGATGATCGTGTCGTCGCCCAGCGCACTCCGCATCGCCTTCACGACCTGTGCCGGCTTTATCGGCCGGCTGTGGATTGCCGCCTGCTGCTCGACATCGTCCCAGTAGCGAACGCGCTCGCGCTAGAGATGCTCGATTCGCGGCCGGTTGCGCGCGGCAACGGCCCCCGGGCGGCTCACCGCCTCGAGCATCGCCGCCAGCGTCAACCCGGCGTCTCCCACCAGCCCGACGACCACCGGGTAGTTGTTGCCGACCTCGAACGGCTCAACGTCGATCTGGATGATGTCCGGCGGGTTCGCCCAGCGGAGGGCAGCGTCCAGTGGCACGTCGTCGTGGAATCGGTGCGCGAACCCACGTAGACGATCAGATCCGCCTCGGCGACGCACGCGTTTCGCGTACGGCCGCGCCCCATTGCCGCCGATCACCCCGATCGAGACATCGCTCGTCTCAGCGATGCTGCCCTTGCCGTTGATCGAGGTCGCCACCGGCACATTCAGCACCTCGGCCAGAGCCGTCAATTCGTCCCACGCTCGAGAGGTCATAACGCCACCGCCGGCGATGATGACGGGACGCTCCGCCGCCGCCAGCGCCGCCGCGGCGCGTTCGATCAGCGCCTGATCCGGTCTCATCCGCATCGCCGGGGCACTCCCCGATTCCGGAACGCCATAGATGGAGTCGTCCGGCGTCTCTCCTTCCAGCGAATCGGTCGGCAGCGCCAGGTGGGTGGCTCCGGGGCGGCCGCCGGTGGCCATGCGAATTGCTCGCCGCGTCGCCTCCGCCATCGTCGCCGCAGAATTGACGCGCGCATTCCACTTGGTCACCGGCCGAAACAGGCTCTCCTGATCGAGTTCCGTGAGGACGCCGCGCCCCTGCTGGTTGACCGGCGTGTCCGACGTCAGACATAGCAGCGGGATCGCCGACCCTTGCGCCTCGGCCACCCCGGGCACGATGTAGGTCGCCCCACCCCCGCTCGGCCCCTCGCACACGCCAATCCGCCCGCTGACCCGCGCGTAGACATCGGCCATGAACGACGCCGAGCGTTCATCGCGGGTCATGATGTGCTCGATCTGTCCGCGTTTGTCGAGCAAGGCATCGTAGAACGGCATGCCGGTATCGCCCGGCAGACCAAAGATGTGCCGCACCCCGAATTCGGCTAGGACTTCGACCAGCGCGCGTGCCCCTTGCATGGCTGATTCCCTCCTCGACGCGTACTTAGTTTGGGCTTTTCACTCGCACGGCGATGTAGAGATCGTTCACGTTCGTTCCGGTTGGACCCGTCCCGACGGCGCCCCCGGTCGCGTGAAACACCGTCGCGCTGTCGTTGCGCGCCAATGCGAATGCCGGATCGACTCCCCTGTCGCGCGACCGCTGGCATGTCTGGCTGTCGGCGATCGCCCCCGCCAGTTCGGTCATGGCATCTTGCCCGTCCGTGGCCAGACTGGCAACTACCCAGTCATGCAGGCCGCGCCGCTCAAGCTCGATCGCCGCCGCCAGGGCGAACTCCGTATTGCGCCCGCCATTGCCATCGCCGCGCACCGTCACTGTGGCCTCGCCGCCGCCGAGCAAGACCTCCACTTCGTCATCGGCGTTCGCCGCTTCGGCAACGAACCCGCGCCCGAGCTCAGCCGCCTCGCCCTCGACGGCGCTCCATACGATCAATGCATTCAACTCGGCCCCCCGAGCCTCGACCGCGGCCGCTTCAACCGCAGCCGCATTGTCGCCGATAACTAGGAGGGTATCTCGCTCGTGATCGATGGTTGGAAATGCGCGATCCGCGCCTTCGACCGCGCCCATGATTGACGGAGGCAACCTGTCGCGCACGCCGTATTTGTCAAGGAGTGATAGGGCAAGTGCCGGATCGACGGCGTTCGGGACCGTGGGCCCGCTGGCAATGACTCGCGGATCATTCCCGAGCACGTCGGAGAGAATGAGCGTCACCCAGGTCGCCTTCGGCGCAGCGGCACGCAACCCCCCCGCCTTGACTCGACTCAAGGGAGCGCGCACCGCATTCAGCGCATCGATGGGAGCCCCAGCGCGAAGCAAGAGATCCGTGGTTGCTGCAAGGTCCGTGAGGCTCACACCCTCGCGCGGGGCTTCGAGGAGCGCGGACCCTCCGCCCGAAATCAGGGCAAGCACGACATCATTGTCGTGCAGTGATGCGAGCCTGGCCAGCACGCCTTTCGTCGCCTCCACGCCTCGATCGTCGGGGATTGGATGCCCCGCCTCATGCACGGCAATCGCATTTGGCAATCGGGAATTGACATGACCTTCCTTGGTAATCACGTCGCCGCTGACAAGCGACGTGTCGAGTGCTTCCAGCGCGCCCTGCGTCATGGCCACCGCAGCTTTCCCGATCGCCACGATGGTGATCCGGCCAGGCGCGGGGACACAAGTGTCGCCAATCTGAAGCTCGTCGTCGCGAAAGCTCAGCACCCGACGCACCGCCCGGCTCGGTTCGACAGCGCTCAAAGCCGCGGCGAAGAGCTGTTGAACCGTCTGGCGTGCCCGTTCGATAGCCGTTGTGTCCGGGATCATCTCGCTCACGAGCGCATCGCTGACTCGGCGCGAAGCTCCTGCAACGCCCCGGCCAGATCACCTGGCAACGGTGCAGACCAGCGCATTCGCCTTCTATCAGGCAGATTCAGGCCCAACGCCGCGGCGTGCAGAAACTGACGCTCGACTCGTGGGTCCGATTCTCGGGGTTTTCCATACACCATATCGCCGATGACCGGATGCCCGATGAAGGCCAGGTGGACCCGAATCTGGTGCGTGCGCCCGGTTTCGATACGCACCTCCAGCAGCGTCGCGCTCGGGAATCGCTCGACGACCCGAAAGTGGGTCACCGCCGGGCGCCCGGAGCGCACGACCGCCATGCGCTGGCGGTTCTTCGGATCGCGGCCGATCGGCGCATCGATCGTCGCTTCGGGTTCCTCGACCACGCCAGAAACGAGTGCCAAGTACGTTTTCTCGACCGACTGGTCGGCCCATTGGTCGACCAGAGCAGTGCGTCCGCGGTCAGTTTTTGCCGCAACGATCAGACCCGAGGTGTCCTTGTCGAGGCGATGCACGATCCCAGGCCGATTCGACCCACCGACCGAAATCCCCGGGACGTGCGCGACGAGCGCGTTCGCCAGGGTTCCCCGCGGATGGCCAGGCGCCGGATGAACCACGAGTCCCGCGGGTTTGTCGATAACGATGACATCGGCATCCTCGTAAACGATGCTCAAGGGGATCGGATCCGGTTCGATCTCGTCTGGCGCCGGGGGCGGGACGTTGACGCTGACAACCTCGCCCGGCGTAATCCGAAACTTCGGCTTGCGCTCCACGCCATCGACCAGCACATGGCCGGACTCGATCAGCTTCTGCACGGTGCCTCTGCTCAAGTCGGGAAGACGATCGGCGACGAATCGGTCCAGTCTCAGCCCAAGCTCCGCGCGCTCGGGGCGCAACGTCACCAGGTGTTCCTCGTCCCCGGCCTCTTCAGTGACGAGTTCGACGTCCACAAGCGCTCCGGTCGATTCACCGTGCTATTGCCAACTTCAGTCCGCACCCAGCCCCAGATCAGGCCCAGGACCCCGAGTGTAATGGCACTGTCCGCAATATTGAAGTTGGGCCATGGACCGACCGCCACGAAATCGACGACATACCCGAGCCTGACCCGGTCGACGAGATTGCCGAGCGCCCCGCCCGCGATGGCACCAACGCTGATCACCTCCGCCCGCGTCGGATTCGGCATTCGGAAGAAATAGATGAGGACGCCGACCAGAATTGCCGCCGAAAGGGCGATGAGCACCGGCGTCAGGGTAGAAAAGAGCCCAAAGGCCACCCCCCGATTTTCGGCGTATTCCAGCGTGACCCAGTCCCCGCTCAACGCAATCCGGGAATCCGCGCTCCCGGGTCCGACGGCACCAACGATGACCGCTTTGGTCAATTGATCGATCCCGGCGATGATCGCCGCGGTCGCGGCGACGATGGCGATGGCGCTAGGCGCCGGCACGGAGCGCCTGTTCGCGCTCGATGATCGATTGACACTCGATACAATACGCAACATAAGGAAAGGCTTTCAGCCGTTCGGCGCCAATCGGTTTCCCGCAGCGCAGGCACGTCCCGTACGTCCCCTCGTCCATTCGCTCCAGCGCGGCATCGATCTGACCGATGATCTGCTGAAAATCCTCGCTGATCGTTACCAGGCGCTCGGCCTCCGTCACGTTGGAGCCGTCGTCGGCGATGTGATTACCAAGACTCCCGTTCTCATCGTCCTGGTCGATGCCGATGGCGCGGATTTCGTCGGCCATATAAGAAACGTTGCTCTCGATGTCGGCCTTGCGCTCTTCGAGGTGTTTGCGGAGTTTTTCCTGCGTCTTCGCGTTCATGGGACCTGCGCTCCTCAGTACTCTCTTACGCTCAGTTCGACCCTGTAAACCAGGTGGCCACAGATAGATAGCGGCCCGATGGTATCACAGCGCCAGATCGTGCCCATCGCCAGATCGGTGCCACCAGGGGTGAGGCTCCTATACTCGCTCGGACCAAACATCGTCTAAGCGGAGGCCGCTCACATGGGGAACGCGATCAGTGAGATTCGCCTGGCGATTGCCGGCGGGGGCACGGGTGGCCATGTGTTGCCCGCACTGGCGGTGGTTGACGAGCTTCGCCGCCGTACGGAACTGATCGACGCACTCTGGATCGGCAGCCACGGTGGGCTGGAACGTCAGGCCGCTACGGACGCCGGCATCACCTTCGCCCCCATTCCGACCGGCAAACTACGTCGCTACCTTTCTCTGCGCAACTTGACCGACGCGGCTCGCGTTCCACTCGGCATGATCGCCGCGCGCCGACGACTTCACGCGTTCGACCCCGATGTGGTGCTCAGTACCGGCGGGTTCGTCAGCGTCCCGACCGTCGTGGCCGCCCGCGGCGTTGCCCCCGTGCTGACGCACGAACAAACGGCGATCCTCGGCCTCGCCACCCGGATCAACGCCAGATTCGCCGCCCAACTCGCCGTCTCCCACCAGCAGACCGCGCGAGACGCGCAACGCATCCACCGCAGCGTCATCGTCACCGGCAATCCCGTTCGATCCGGACTTACGGAGGGGGATCGCGACCGCGGGTTGGCCTGGCTCGGTTTTGATGAGACACTTCCGGTCATCTACGTCACCGGCGGGGCACGGGGTGCAAGCCCGATTAACCAGCGCATCGCCGGGCTGCTTGCCGAGCTGCTCGAGCACGCCCAGGTCGTCCATCAGACTGGCCCTGCCTCCGCCAATGCGGACGCCCAGGCGATGCAGCGGCTGCAAGAGGCGCTTCCAGATCGTCTGCAACGCCGGTATCGCGTATTCGAGTTCGTCCGCGACGAGCTCCCCGACCTCTACGCCGCCACGGACCTGGTGATCGGCCGCTCCGGTGCCGGCACGATCGCCGAGCTGGCGTTCGTCGGCTTGCCCGCGATCCTCATCCCGCTGCCCGGCACCGGCGGCGACGAACAGGTCTACAACGCGCGCGTCCTCGGCGATATCGGCGCCGCCATCGTCCTTCCGCAGAGCGAGGCAACCTCGGAGCAACTGCGGTCAGAAATTGGATCTCTCCTGGCAGACCCGACGAAACGAGCACAGATGAGCGCGGCGGCCCGGACTGTCGCGAACCCTGATGCGGCGAGCCGTCTGGCCGATGCGTTGGTCGCACTGGCAGCGAGCCGCGCACCATCTACCCCGCGCTGATACTCGCCTCAATCGCCTCCGACACCGTATCAGCCCGCATCACTCTCAGCCCCAAAACATTCGTCGTTCCCCGCTTTGCCGCCGAAGCCGGGATGACCGCCTTGCTGAACCCGAGTCGTTGCGCCTCGCCCAAACGCCGCTCGATCTGCGCCACCGAGCGCAACTCTCCGGATAGCCCGATCTCGCCAATAGCGACCAGTTCCGGATCGACCGGCCGGTCGCGGAAACTGGAGGCGATGGCCAGCGCGACGGCGAGATCGGCCGCCGGCTCGCCAATACGCATCCCGCCGACGACGTTGGCGTAAATGTCCTGCCCGCCCAGGGCAAGCCCGACCCGCTTCTGCAGCACAGCGACCAGAAGTTGCAGCCTTCCGGTATCCAGGCCATTGGCGCTGCGCCGCGGCAGTCCAAAGGCCGATGGCGTCGTCAACCCCTGCACCTCGACCAGAATTGGGCGCGTGCCTTCGATCGTCACGGCCACGCTCGAGCCGGACGCCCCGCCGTGCCGCTCCTCCAGAAACGCCTCGGACGGGTTCCGCACCTCGCGCAACCCGACCTCCGCCATCTCGAAGACGCCGACTTCGTCCGTCGAGCCAAATCGATTCTTCACCGCCCGCAGCACACGAAAATGCCCGTGCCGCTCGCCTTCGAGGTAGAGCACCGCGTCGACCATGTGCTCCAGCACGCGCGGGCCGGCGATAGCGCCCTCCTTGGTCACGTGGCCGATGATGAACACCGGCACCTCCCGTGATTTACCCCACTGCATCAGCCGGGACGTGCATTCGCGAACCTGCGACACGCTCCCCGCCGCGGACGTGATCTCGTCCACCGACACGGTCTGGATGGAATCGACAATCAGGAGCGTCGGATTCGACCGCGTTCGCACTTTCGAGCACCGCGTCGAGATCGGTCCCCGAAAGCACCAGTACGTTTTCCGACAGCGCGCCGAGACGATCGGCGCGCAAGCGAATCTGCTGCGCCGATTCCTCCGCCGAGACGTAGAGCACCGGGTCCGCGCTCGTTCGGCCAGCGCGGCAGCCGCCTGCAGCACGAGCGTCGACTTGCCAATCCCCGGATCACCCCCGATGAGCACCAGGGTCCCCGGCACGAGCCCCCCACCCAGCACGCGATCGAGCTCGGCGATCGGCACCGGAATCCGCTCGACGGCCGAGGCGCCGAGCACCGACAGAGGTTGCGGCCGCTCCACATTCCGGCGCGCGCGAGCGAGCGCCGGTTGCGCGCCGCTCTTCGATCGTCTCGATCATCGAGTTCCAGGCGTTGCACCCTGGGCACCGCCCCAGGAACGCCGGGCTCGCGGCCCCGCACTGCTGGCAAATGAATGTCGTCTTGACCTTGGCCACGATGCCTGCTTTCCAGGGATGATGCAAAACGCACGGTTGCGATGCGATGGGGCGGCCCCGAGGCCGCCCCACTCATGTCATCCGGATTTATACCTAGGGGGCTACGAAACCCCCGCCAACTCGCCTTTCTTCACCGTCGTCGCCGGTTCGAGCTTGAGCAGATCGTCCTCGACGTCGACGCGAACGGTCGACCCCGCCTGGAACCGCGAATCGAGCACACCTTCCGCCAGCGGATCTTCGATCAGGTTCTGGATGATCCGCCGCAGCGGGCGAGCGCCGTAGGTGTGGTCGTAGCCGCGCTCGCCGAGCAGGTCCATCGCCGCCTCGGTCACTTCCAGCTCGATCTCCTGCTCCAGGAGCTGCTTGCTCACGCGCGCCAGCTCCAGCTCGACGATCTGCCGGATCTCGTCCTTCGTCAGCGAGTGGAAGACGATCGTCGCGTCGATGCGGTTGAGGAACTCCGGCCGGAACGTCTGCTTCAGTTGCGCTGGTCACCTTCTCCCGCATCTGGTCGTACTCGCGCGCCTTCGTCTTCTCCTCGTCCTCCTTCATGGTGAAGCCCAGGTTCATGTCGCGCGAGATCTGCTCCGCGCCGACGTTGGAGGTCATGATGATGATGGTGTTGCGGAAATCGACCTTGCGCCCCTTGGCGTCGGCCAGGTTGCCGTCCTCCATGATCTGCAGCAGCATGTTGAACGCTTCCGGGTGCGCCTTCTCGATCTCGTCGAGCAGGATGACGCTGTACGACTTGCGCCGCACCGCCTCGGTCAGCTGCCCGCCCTCTTCGTAACCGACGTACCCCGGAGGCGCCCCGACCAGGCGGCTGACCGCGTGGCGCTCCATGAACTCCGACATGTCGATCTTGATCAGATGCTCCTCGGAGCCGAACATGAACTCGGCCAGCGCCTTCGCCAGCTCCGTCTTGCCGACGCCGGTCGGGCCGAGGAAGATGAACGAGCCGATCGGCCGCTTCGGATTCTTGATCCCGGCCCGCGCTCGCCGCACCGCCTTGGCCAGCGTCGTGATCGCCTCGTCCTGGCCGATGATGCGGTTGTGCAGCGTCTCCTCCATCTTCAGGAGCCGCTCCGACTCCTCGCCCGCGATGCGCACCACCGGGATGCCGGTCCACATGGACACGACTCCCGCGATGTCCTCTTCCGTCACGTAGATCTCGTCCGAGGAATTCGCGTCCCGCAGCTCCTGCTCCTGCGAATCGATCCGGTCGCGCAGCTTGCGCTCGCGGTCGCGCAGCTCGGCGGCCAGCTCGAACTCCTGGTTGGAGACCGCCGCGTCCAGCTCGCGGTTCAGCGACTGCAACCCCGCCAGCGCTTCCTTCAGGCTCGGCGGCGCCGCCGAGCGGTACATGCGCACCCGCGACGACGCCTCATCGATCAGGTCGATCGCCTTGTCCGGCATGAAGCGGTCGGTGATGTAGCGCGCCGCCATGTTGGCCGCCGCCTTCAGCGCTTCGTCGGTGATCTTCAGCTTGTGATGATCTTCGTAGAGCGACGCGCACCCCGGTCAGGATGAGGATCGTCTCGTCGACGCTCGGCTCATCGACCTGGACCGGCTGGAAGCGGCGCTCCAGCGCGGCGTCGCGCTCGATGTACTTGCGATACTCGTCCAGCGTGGTCGCGCCGATGGTCTGCAACTCGCCGCGCGAGAGCGCCGGCTTGAGGATGTTGGCGGCGTCGACCGCGCCTTCGGCGGCCCCGGCCCCGACGAGCGTGTGCAGCTCGTCGATGAAGAGAATGCTGCCGGTCTCCTTGACCTCGCCGACGATCTTCTTCAGCCGCTCCTCGAACTCGCCGCGGTACTTGGTTCCCGCCACCAGCGCGCCGATGTCGAGCGCGATCAGGCGCTTGTTCTGAAGCTGCTCCGGCACGTCGCCGCTGATGATGCGCTGGGCCAGACCTTCGACGATCGCCGTCTTGCCGACCCCCGGCTCGCCAATGAGCGCCGGATTGTTCTTGGTGCGCCGCGACAGGATCTGCATCACGCGGTCGATCTCGGTCGAGCGGCCGATGAGCGGCCCCAGCTTGCCGGTGCGCGCCGCATCGGTGAGATCGACGCCCAGCGCGTCCATGTACGGCGTCTTCGTCTGCTGCTTGCTCTGGCTGTACGATGGGCTCTGGCTGACGACCTGCATCACCTGGGCCCGCACCTTCTCCAGGTTCACGCCGAGGCTTTCCAGCACGCCAGCGGCGATGCCTTCCCCTTCGCGCACCAGACCGAGCAGCAGGTGCTCGGTCCCGATGTAGTGGTGGTTGAGCCGTCGCGCCTCGTCGACGGCGAGTTCGATGACCTTCTTCGCCCGGGGCGTCAGGCCGATCTCGCCCATGACCATCGTTTCGCCGCGGCCGATGATGAACTCGACCGCCGAGCGCACTTTGGGCAATTGCACGCCCATGTTGCTCAGAACCCGGGCGGCAACACCGTCGCCCTCTCGTACCAGACCCAGAAGGAGGTGCTCGGTGCCGATGTAGTTGTGGTTGAAACGCTGCGCCTCCTCCTGCGCCAGCGTCAGCACCTTCCGGGCGCGCTCCGTGAACTTATCGAACTTGTCTGACATCCGTGGATCTCCCGTCGCCTTCGGTTGGCCGCGCCCCGGCCACCTCCGCTCGTCCCTCTATGATAGTCGCCTATGGCAAGGGTGTCTTGCGCGCCTCGCACAAAGGCAACGACGCCGCCTTGCCGGTGTTCCGTTTCGGTATACGCAAGCGACAGGCCCGAAGGCCTGCCGCTCTCAGAAATTCGTCGGTTAGTTGTCCGGTCGCCCGATGAAAGGCGACGTCATCGGCCGGGGCTATTCGGCGCTGTTGCCTTCCTGCTCGCCGCCTTCGCCCTCACCTTCGCCCGCGGCCTCAGCCACCAGATCAACCGGCGCGCCAGCCATGGCAAAGGCCATCGCCATCGCCGAAAGCTCGCCGTCGATCTCGTCCGGCAATTCGACGGCCGGCCGGGTGGTCTCCCGCCGCGGCTTCGGCTGGGCGGCCGGACGTGCCGCTGATTGCCGGGTCTCGGCGTCGGCCTCCGCCACCGCGGGCGGCGTCTCGGTCGCGACCGCCGCCGCTGCTTCGGCCTTCCGCCTGCGCCCGTGACCGCCAGGGCATCCTGCGCCTCTCGCCGAGAACGCGTCGCCGAGCTCGATCCCTTCGGTCTCGAGCCGGGTACGAATGCGCTCGATCAGGTCGGTGCGCTCCTGCAACGCCTCCTCGCCGAAGACTCCTGCCAATTCGGAATCCGGCGTATCCAGAGCGCGCCGCAGGCTCAGGCCCATGCGCCGCCGCTGCGGATCGATGCGGATGATGCGCAGCAGCAGATCCTCGCCCTCGGAGACGACCTGCTTCGGATGCGTCACCCGATCGTCGACCAATTCCGACACGTGGATGAGGCCCTCGATCCCGTCTTCGATGCGGGCGAAAGCGCCGAAGTTGGCAAGCTGGGTCACCGTGCCCCGCACGAGCTGGCCGACTTCGTAGGCCGAGGCCACCCGGCTCCAGGGCTCGGCCTGGGTTCGCTTGATGGAGAGGGCGATCTTTTTCTCCTGGGCGTTGATCCCCAGGACGTAGACATCGACTTCCTGGCCGACGCGCAGCACTTCGCTTGGGTGCCGGACACGGCTCCAGGAGAGCTCGGAGAGGTGGACCAGTCCGTCCGCGCCCGCCGATGTCGACGAAGGCGCCGAAGTCGCAGATCGAAGAGACGCGGCCCTTGCGGACCTCGCCCTCGCTCAACTCCTCGATCAACCGCTCCTTCATCACGTCCCGCCGCTCCTGCACCGCCTGGCGCTCGGAGAGGATGAGACGGTTCCGATGCCGGTTGATCTCGATCACCTTCAGCGGCAGCGAGCTGCCAATCAGCCGGGCCATGTCGGCCTGCTTGCTGGCCTCGTCGCCGCCCCGGATCTCGGTGACCTGCGAGGCCGGGACGAACCCGCGCACGCCATCGAGATTCACCAGGAGACCGCCCTTGTTGTAATTGGTGACCTCGGCCTCGATGACCTCGTTGGCCTCGTGCAGTTCTTGCAGCCGGCGCCAGCTCTTCTCCTGGCGGGCGCGGTCGATGCTGACGACCGCGTGCCCCTCCTGGTTCTCCGGCTGCACCACAAAGACCAGGATCGTGTCGCCAATCGCAAGCGCCTGGCGCTCGTCCGGCGTAAGGCTCGAGTACTCCCGAGACGGGACGATCCCTTCCGACTTCGAGCCGATATCGACCAGGATCTCCTCGCGGTCGAGGTGCATGATCACCCCGTCCATGACATCCCCGTATTTCAGGCTCTTGTAGTCGTGGCTGGGATCGTTGAGGAACTGCTCCATGAGCGAAGCGGCATCCAACTCGGAGTCATCGGTCGCAACGACTTCTTCCGCTGGCGCCTCGGCCACTCCCCCATTCTCAGAGGGCGCCTCTACCGCCGCGACAGGAGACGCGACGGCCTCGACTGGAGCGCCATCCGGTACGGCTTCTTCGACCGGTGACTGGTTCGTCTGCTCGCTCACGTCAATTCCGTCCATAAGGCCTTCCGAAAAATCCGAACATGCCGCAAGCTTCCCGGAACCATCCCTCCCCAATTTGGGGCCGTCGGTCCGAAAAGCCAGAGAGAGGAGTATAGCGACTTCGCCAAGCTCTACGCAACTACGTTTTGGCTGATTCTTTTGCCTTCAGCTCATCGACCGCTGGGACGTTGACTGTCTCAGAAATCTCGTCCGCGACGTCCTTCACCGCGGTGATCGCTTCCCGCATTTCGGGTTCGTGCACCCAGCCCATGTGTCCAATTCGCACCAACTGGTCCGTCAGATGGGCCTGTCCACCCTGGGCCTCCACGCCATGCCGCTCCCGCAGTCGGTCCAGCATCTCGCGTGCGGCCACGCCGACCGGTGGCCGAAATGCCGTTACCGTGTCGCTCTCGTAGCCCTTGGCCGCAAAGACCTCCAGGCCGGCTGCCCGCACGCCATCTCGCGTCAACGCGCCGAGCCGTTGGTGACGCTGCCAGACGTTTTCGAGCCCCTCCGCGGAGATCATGTCGAGCGCGGTCCGGAACGCATACAACATCGACAGCGGTGGGGTCGTCGGCGTCATCCCCTCGTCCGCCATCTTCTTTGCCTCGCCGATATCCCAGAAAAATCGGCGATACGTCGACCGCTCGTAGGCATCCCACGCACGGGGGCCGACTGCCGCAATCAGCAAACCCGGAGGGCACATCCACGCCTTCTGCGATCCCGAGAAAACGAAGTCGATCCCCCACTCCTCGACGAACAGCGGCAGCGCCCCGGCAGCGCTGACCGAGTCGGCGATCACCAACACCCCATGGTCGCGCACGGCGGCGGCGATCTCCCGCAGTGGATTGGTCACGCCCGTCGATGTCTCGTTGTGGACCAGTAGCACGGCTTTGACGTCGGGGTGTTCACCGAGCGCACTCCCAACCAGCTCGGGCAGGATCGGCATCCCCCACGGTACATCGAGCCGCTTGACGTCCAGCCCGAACCGCTCCGCCACCCGCGCGAAGCGGTCTCCAAAATTCCCATTGACGGCAGCAAGGACCCTATCTCCCGGCGACAGGAGGTTCACGATGGCGACTTCCCATCCGGCGGATCCCGTCGCGGCCCAGGTGAGCACGTCGCCGTCGGTGCGGTGCAGGTCGCGGGCCAACCGCAACGTCTCACTGTAGAAGTCGCGGAACGCCGGACCGCGATGAGGGATCATGTCGCGCCCGAGCGCCGCGACTACTTGAGGAGGGAGCGGGGTAGGGCCTGGCAGGCGAAAGTTGACCGGCATCGATTGCACTCCGTCGGTACGAGTCATGGACCGAACCGATCTGCTTGCCCGCAGTGTCCAGTCCATGACCGTCGTCATGCTAGAATCCTGGCGTCGATTCGGGCAAATCGGGCAGGTCCGCACGGGTAAGCAGGGGGTTCAACAACAGACGGCCCGATGGGGCAGGAGCCCTGGTCGCGTGCTGGCTGGACGAGGCATGGAAGTCACACTCTCCCCACGGGCTCGCGCGACGGTCGTCTGGATCGGCGTTGCCGTCGCGGTGTTCATCTTCTTCCTCGCCTGGCAAGCGCTTGCCCCGTTCATCTGGGCCGTGATCACGGCCTATCTGTTCCACCCCATCGTCGCCTTCATCCAGCGCAAGACGCGACTGCCGAAGCAACTCGTCGCGCTCTGGTTCTTCCTCCTGCTCGGGCTGGTTCTGGCCATCTTCTTCATCAACGTCACGCCGTTGCTGGTCGTCCAGATCGAGCAGGTGCAGCAGCAACTTATCCCCAACGTCCTCAACGACTTCGACACGTGGATCGAAGACCGGCAGCGCTACGATCAGCGCTTCGCGGCGATCGACGCCCAGTTCATCCAGTCCCGCGTGGACGCGCTCGGCGAGCAGCTCGCCGAGCTCATCGGCACCGAGGCCGTGCCGCTGCTCCTCGAAACGTTTGCCTTCGCCATCCATTTATTCATCTACCTCTTCTCGTCGTTCTATCTCGTCGTCTATGGTCCCCGCTTCATGCAATTCCTCCGCGATGCCATCAACCGCCGCTACCACAGCGAGTACGACCGCTTGATGACCGACGTCAACCGCACCCTGGGCGCCTACCTGCGCGGTCAGGCGATCCTGGTCTTCATCATGTCGAGCGCGTCCTACGTGGCGTTGCGCATCCTGGATATCGACTATGCGTTGTCGGTCGCCATCGCCACCGGGTTCCTCGAGCTCATTCCCCTGATCGGCCCCTGGACCGCGGGCGCCATCGCGGTCACCATCGCTCTGTTCCAGCCCACCGCTCCGTTCGACTGGTCGAATACGACGCTCGCCATCGTCATCGGGTTCATCTACTTCGCGCTGCGGCAGTTGGAAGACGCCTTCGTCATTCCGCTGGTGATTGGGCGTTTCGTTCATCTCAATCCCTTCGTGGTCTTATTCGTTCTGGTCATCGGAACCTCGGTGCTCGGCCCGCTGGGTCTCATCCTGTCGGTCCCGGTCGCCGCAGTGCTAAAGATTGTGGCCAGCTTCTTCCACGCCAAGCTGATGGCCGGCACAGTGCGTCACATCGAAGAGGTCCGCTCCGCGCCCGACTTGATACGCATCGCCGGCACGTTCAAGGATCGGCGCAACGCCACCATCGTCCTCATGATCGAACCGGGTGCACTCGATTGGCCCGATCTTCAGGTGGTAGAGCGGGTCGTCGCCGAGGGCGAAGAGAACTTCATCGAACTCTCGGCCGTGACCCCCGACGGCGTCGCCGGAACCCTCGCCACCGCGGCCGGCATCCCCACGGCCACCCTCCCAATGGGCCTCATCGCGACGGAGCCGCGACTACCGGCCGCCACCTGACGCCTGCGGCGAAACCTCGACATTCGCCAGATGCGCCCGATTCGCGAACAGCACGAGTTCCGGTTCGATCGCCTCATCCGAAACGTCGATCAGTCCCAGCCCGAAATGCGGGTTCCAGCGCCGTTCGACCGGTGACCCGGGGTTGAACAGAATCGTCGTCCCCTCGCGATCGATCAACGGCCTATGACTGTGCCCGAACACGATGAGGTCGATCGCCGGCTCGGCCGCGGCACGCGCCGCCGTGACGGCCGTCTTGCCATGGTGCCCATGCAAAAGGAGCACAGTTCGATCTCCGGCCTCGATCCACACGCGATCAGGCAGGACCTCGATGAGGGCAAGGGGATCGGCGTTCCCGCGAACCGCGACGATCGGCGCCACGGCCTCGAGCGCCTCCAGCACTGAAACATGCCCCGCATCCCCCGCATGGAGGATGAGGTCGACATCCGCTCGCCCAAAAAACTCGGCCACGAACTCGAACGTTTGCCGCGAAGGCGACGCGGAACCATGCGTGTCACTGACGACGCCGAGTCGCAGCGGGGAACTGACGCGCATGCGCCGCTCCTCGATGGGAAGCTGCCTCGTCCAGACGCCCCTACTCTTCGCCACTATTCGCAGGACTCCACAACATCCGCGATTCCGTCGGCGCACCGATCAGCGTGTGTTTCGCCGTCATCAAGTGCACTCGTTCGCCATGACACGCAAGCGCCGACCATGCCGACCGAGCCGCGTGCTATCGTAGCTTGCGGCCGCATCGGAGCGGCGCGGCCACCGCGCGGAGCGAGCGCTGCTGCGCCGCTTTCGACTGGGAAGATCCATGGCTCGGCTCAACGAGATCTGCTGCCCCATCGCGCGCACCGCCACCTTGATCGGCGACCGCTGGACGCCGCTCATCGTGCGCGACCTTGCGCCCGGCTGCCGGCGCTTCAGCGAGCTACAGCGCTCCCTGGGAAACATCAGTCCCAAGACGCTATCGGAACGATTGCGCCGGCTCGAGGATGGGGAGATTGTGACCCGATCCTGTTTCGCCGAGATGCCACCTCGCGTCGATTACTGCCTCACTGACAAGGGACACGCCTTGCTTCCCATCATCGAAAGCATGCGCGATTTCGGTGTCATCTGGCTCTCGGTCGCCGTTGCAACTCCGCAGCCCAAAGCCAGCAGCTAACGCGCCACCGCTATAATCGGCCCCTGATAGCCTGAGCCTTTGCACAGGATCTCGGAGGAAACGTGGAAAGCGGAACGACACCCGGCGGTCTGGCGATCGCGGAGCAGCCCGGCACCGTCTCCCAGCCTGTCCAGCAGAAAGTCTTCTCCGGGATCCAACCGACCGGCAACTTTCACCTGGGCAACTATCTCGGGGCCATCCGCAACTGGGTCGCCCAACAAGACGCCTACGACAACATCTTTTGCATCGTCGATCTGCACGCGATCTCCCAGACGACAACTCGTCAGGCACTGCGCGACAATATCCTCAACCTGGCCAACATGCTGCTGGCGGCCGGTCTCGATCCCGCACGGTCGATCATCTTCGTCCAGTCCGACGTGCGAGAGCACACCGAGCTTTGCTGGCTCCTCAGCTCTGTCACCCAATACGGCGAGCTGCGCCGCATGACTCAGTTCAAAGACAAGGCCGGCGGCCGCGATGAGCAGGTCAGCGCCGCCCTGCTCTTCTACCCGGTCCTCCAGGCCGCGGACATCCTTCTCTACGACACGCATCTCGTTCCGGTGGGCGAGGACCAGAAGCAACACATCGAGCTGACCCGTGACATCGGCGCTCGCTTCAACGCCCGCTACGGCGAAACCTTCGTTCTGCCCCAGCCCGATATCAAGGCCACAGGCGCCCGCGTCATGTCCCTGGAAGTCCCGACAAAGAAGATGAGCAAGAGCGACGCCAGCCCCAACGCGGCGATCGCCCTGACCGACGACCCAGACACCATCCGCCGCAAGATCCGCCGCGCCGTCACCGACTCCGGCAGCGAGGTCATTGCCGCCCCCGACAAGCCGGCCCTCACTAACCTGCTGACCATCTACAGCCTGCTGAGCGGCGATCCGATCCCGGCACTCGAAGAACGCTACGCCGGCAAGGGCTACGGCGCCTTCAAGGCCGATCTCGCCGGCGTCGTCGTCGAATCCCTGGCTCCCATCCAGGCCCGCCTCGCCGACCTCGATGCCAACCCCGACATCGCCCGCTCCGTCCTGACCGACGGCGCCGAACGCGCCCGCGCCCGCGCTATCCCGAAAATGGCCGAAGTCCGCGAGCGCATGGGGCTCAGTCTCGGGTGATGGGGTGACAGGAATGGCTTTTCCCCTGTCACCCTGACTCCTTCGTTCAGTGAACCGCCAACGCCGGAATCAGACACCCCACGTCCGTGTACTCGATGTCTTCCAACGACGTCGGCGCGCCCGGTCCGCACATCGGGCACTCCGGATCCCGGCTCAGCCGAAGCTCCCGGAACTCCATCCCTAGCGCATCGTACGTCAGCAACCGCCCGACCAGCGGCTCGCCGATCCCCAGAATCAGCTTGGCCGTCTCGGTCGCCTGGATCATGCCGACCGTCCCCGGTAGCAACCCGAGCACCCCGGCCTCGGCACAGCTCGGCGCCAGCTCGGGCGGCGGCGGGGTCGGGAAGAGGCAACGGTAGCACGGGCCCTCGTAGGGGATGAACGTCGTCGCCTGACCCTCGAAGCGGAAGATGCTGCCGTGGACATTCGGCGTGTTTAGCAGCACAGTCGCGTCATTGATCAGGTAGCGCGTGGCGAAGTTGTCCGTGCCGTCCAGAATCACATCGTACTGGGAGAAGATATCGAGGACATTGCTCTTGTCAAGCCGCGTCTCGTGCTTCACCACATTCACGTCTGGATTGATCGCCTCGATGGCCAGCCGGGCAGATTCCGCTTTCGGGATGCCGACCCGATCCGTGGTATGGATCACCTGTCGCTGTAGGTTCGAGTCGTCGACTATATCGTCGTCCACGACCCCCATCGTGCCCACCCCGGCCGCGGCCAGATACAACGCTGCCGGCGAACCGAGCCCACCGGCCCCAACCAGAAGCACCTTGGCATCGAGCAACTTGCGTTGCCCCTCCTCGCCCACCTCCGGGATCAGCAGATGCCGGCTGTACCGGCGCCGTTGATCTGGCGTCAGCGCCTGCGGCACCCGCCAGGGCAACCCGGCCGCCTTCCAGCCCGAAAATCCGCCCGCCATCGAGACCACGTCTTGATAGCCAAGCTGGGTGAGCGCTTCCGCCCCGAACAGCGAACGCACCCCGCCCGCGCAATAGACAACGAGTGGCGTGTCACGATCGCGAACGGCTTCCTCGATCCGCATTTCGAGGTACCCGCGCGGAATGTGGATGGCGCCGGGGATGATCCCCTGGTCGACTTCGTCCTGCTCGCGCACGTCGATCAGGATTGCCCCCTGCTCCCGCAATCGCGCTGACTGGCGGACATCGGCCTCGCGCACCGTCGCCCGCTTCTGCTCGAGGATTTCCTGGTAGGTTGGCATCGTAACTCCCTGCCGCATGCGTATTCTTGAGTTCTTGGTCAAGTTTAGGCCGTTTCGTGTCTCGGCACCAGTAGACGCCTTCCGCATCCTGCCAATTCTGGACGCGAGCCGTGTGGCGGTGGACACTTGCCGCCATGATCGAGAGATCCGACCCGACCGCCACCGCCCCGTTCCCGGCCGTCCGCTTCGACCATGCCTGCTTCGGCTGCGGCGACGAGAACCCCATCGGCCTCCACCTGCAATTCTCGCCCACCGCCGACGGCGTCGCCGCCGCGTTCGTCCCCGAACCCGCCCACCAGGGATTCGACAACGTCATCCACGGCGGCATCATCTCCGCTGTCGTCGACGAAGCGATGGCCTGGGCCACGACGCGGGCCGGGGTCTGGGCCGTCACCGCCGAAATTGCCGTCCGCTTCAGGAACCCTCTGGCGGTGGGCGAACCGGCTACGGTCACCGCTCGTGTCACGGAGAATCGCGGCCGAGTCGTCTCCACCACTGCCGAGTTGACACGCGATAGCGATGGAACCACCATCGCGACTGCTACCGCGACGTTCGTCCGGGTCAGTGATACCCTCGCCGGGGAACGGCAGCGCCGCTACCTGGAGGGCGGAGATGCTGCTGACGAGGTTATGTGCGGACCGACATTGGAAATCAATCGCGCGACCGTATAGGGAATGAGGAGACAATGCCAGTGAGTGCCCCTGAATCGAAGACGCCGTCCCGGCCGACGCTCAACGCGGCCACCCAGCAGACGTTGCTGGACCGAGCGCGAGACGTGGCCCAGCGCGCGTATGTTCCCTATTCCAACTTCCCCGTCGGCGCGGCGGCGCTGACCGCGGACGGCTCGATTTTTGCCGGAGCAAACGTCGAGAACGCCAGCTACGGGCTGACCATCTGCGGCGAGCGCTCCGCAGTGACGGCGCTGGTCAGCGCCGGCCATCGCGAGATTGTCGCCATCGCGGTCTCGGCGCCGCGCGTCCCCTTGACCACCCCCTGCGGAGCGTGCCGCCAGGTGCTCAACGAGTTTCGGCCCGTCGACGAAGACATGATCGTCATCCTCGACGACCGGGCCTCAGGACGCGCCATCCCACTCGGCGATTTGCTCCCCCGGGCATTCGGCCCTCGGAACCTCGAAGGCGAAGGGCAGCAGGAAGGCGCCGCCTGAATGGCGACGCATACTCATGCCCGCTAAATACTTCGACTACTACACCCGAATGGCCGATCGCATCGTGCCCTTCCTCCAGGGCCGGCAGAACGCCATCGAGCAGCTATTTCCCGGTTCCAAAGACCTCGTCTACCGCCGCCACACCGGCGGCTCCGGCGACGACACCTGGATTCGCATCGCGGACGAGGCAACGCTCGTTGACTGGGCGCGCCAGTACGCCGAAGGCCTCCACGCCCACATCCACTCCGAGGATCGCGGCGCCTGGTTCGTCATCGACATCGACTCCCGGGAACTGCCGACGGAGATGGCGCTCCTCGCCGCCAGACACGCCGCCGAGGTCCTGCGCGAGCAGGGCATCGACCCGCTCGTGAAATTCTCCGGTTCCGACGGCTACCACCTGATGTGGGACGTCCCCGACCTCGACGGCATCGACGACCAGGAGCTGTGGGAGCTGGAGCGCGCCGTCGTCCGCGCCGTCGCCTGCGAAGTCGAGCGCCGATTGGCTGATGACCCCGCCGCTGCCCCGATCCGCGAAGCCGTCGGCGAAGACCGCCCCCACATCACCACCGCCAACGCCGACCGCGAAAACCCGAACGCGCTCCTCTTCGACGAGTACATCCTGAAAGACAACGCCAACTTCCGCGTGCCCTACTCGATCCATCCCCGCACCGGCCTGGTCAACGTCCCCCTGACGGGGGACCGACTCAACACCTTTCGCCCGGAAGACGCCACACCGGAAGCCGTGGCGAAAGACTGGCCGTCCGTTTCGTTGCCCCAGTACTCGCTTGCAGACGTGCGGGCCGCGCTCCAGGCATGGAGTGACGACGGCTGCTGACCGGACCGGTGCTTTACCGGCTACTACGCGACGACGTTCGGATCGTCCCGAACTACCGTCACATCCTGCAGCCGCAGCGTGACGTCCCGGTGCTCCTTGTCCAGCAGCGTGAGCCGTTCGATGCCACCGGCCGTCACCTTGATCGGCGTCCCATCGACATCGACGAGCAGGCGCACGGTCGGCCCCTCGAACACGATCTGCTCCACCCGCCCCCGCAGGAGATTCTCCCCTTCACTCCCAGTTCCGTCTGGAAGAATCTCGATGTTCTCCGGCCTCACGAAGGCCAGCACCCGATCCTCAACTTGCAGAGTGCCGGGGTCCAACCCCCGCAGCAGTATGCCTCCCGCGCCGACCTCGACCAGACCGGCTTCACCAGGAGCGCCGGGTAGGAGCGTCAGGACCTCCCCAGCAATCGCGTTGTTGTCGCCGACAAAGTTCGCCACGAACTCTGTCCGCGGCCGCAGGTAGATATCGAGTTGCGTCCCGGCCTGCTCGATCCGCCCCTCGTTCATGACGAAGATGCGATCCGAGATGGCGAACGCCTCCGATTGGTCGTGCGTGACGTAGATCGCCGTCTTCCGCGTCCGACGCTGCAGGTCGAGGATCGAGTATTTGAGTGTGTCGCGCAGATTGCGGTCGAGCGCGGAAAGCGGCTCGTCGAACAGTAAGACGCGCGGATCGGTCGCCAGCATTCGGGCCAAGGCCACCCGCTGTTGCTGGCCTCCGGAGAGTTGAGACGGCATGCGGTCGGCATGCGCGGACAACTCCACCATGTCGAGCATCTCGCCCACGCGAGTCTTGATTTCCGATTTCGGCGTTCCCTTCACCTCCAGCCCGAAGGCGATGTTGCGCGCCACGCTCAGGTGCGGAAAGAGCGCATGGCTCTGGAACGCCAGCCCGATGTTGCGCTTGTGCGAGGGCACGTTGTTGACAACCTGGCCGTCGAAGCGGATTTTCCCCGCCGTCGGGTCGACCAGACCCGCCACCATGCGCAGCGTCGTCGTCTTGCCGCAGCCAGACGGCCCGAGCAGGGTAACGAACTCGCCATCCTGAATGTCCGCGCTGACGGCGTCGACGGCGACCGTCGCGCCAAACCGCTTCGTCACCTCGTCAAGCTGAACCCGAGTCATCGCCTGTCCCGCCGAACGCGTCGCGCGCAATTCAAATCAGGTACGTCCCCTTCAGATATCGGGACCCGAAAAAGCGGAAAAAGAGCAGCACCACGACGAATGAAACCAGTTGCATCGTCGTCGCCAGCGCAGCCGTCGAGGGCTGGAACCCCGCCGTACGGGTCAGGTTGTAGACCCGCAGCGCCGCCGTGGTCGTACTTGGCCCGGCGATGAAGAGCGTCACCAGAAACTCGTTGAAGATAATCACGAACGTGAGCAGAATCCCGGCGCTGATCCCCGGTCCCAGCAGCGGGATTTCGACCCGCCAGAACGTCTGCATCCGCGTCGCGCCAAGCGTCCGCGCCGCCTCCTCGAACACCGTCGGCAGATCGCGCAGGGCGACAATGATTGGCACCAGCATCAACGGAAACGTGCCTACCACGTACGCCGCAATCAGCCCCGTCATTGTCTGCGGAATGCGAAACAGAAACGCGTACGCGATGACCAGACTGATCCCCATCACCGCCGCTGGCGTGTACAGGGACAGGTTCAACGTCGACAGCACGAAACTCTTCCCCGGGATCGGATAACGCACGATCGCGTACGCCGCTGGGATCGCGATGACCAGATTGAGCACGATGGTGATCACTGTCGTCTGCACCGACAGGAGCAGGTTGTCGGTAAAACTTCCGAACACATACTGGTACGCGCTAATGGTCCACTCCCCGTCCGGGGTCCGCAGCGAATACGCCAGGGTCGCCACGAACGGCAGAGCGAACACGGCCAGCCAGGCCCAGATGTACCCGTGGGCCAGCGCCGTTCCCAGCCAGCGCAGGTTGAACCCTCTCCGAGGCCTTGCTGGAATCGGGGCCGAGACCGCCACACTCGCCATGATCGTCCTTATGCCCCGAGCGCACCGCGCGAGAAGCGGAGGGATACCCACGTGACCACGAACGCCATCACCATCAGCAGAATACCGAGCGCGGCCGCCAGCCCGTAGTTGAACTGGACCAAGCCCTTGTTATACATCTGGATGGATAACACCGCCTGTTCAGTCGGCGATCCAAGCAGTTGCGGTTGGGCGAAAACGCCGAGATTCCATCCGAAGCACATTAGGAACCCCGCCACGATCCCACTCCAGCTCAGCGGAAAGAGAACGCGCGCGAAAATCTGCCACGGTTTCGCCCCGAGCGTCTTGGCCGCCTCCTCCAGCATCGGATCGACATTCGAGAGCGCCGCTCCGATATTCATGACCATGAAGGGGAACGTAAACACCGCCATCGAGAAGAGCACCGCCGCCTGCGAGAACAGGTACCTGGCGACATTGATTTCGAGCATGGCGAACAGCGGCCCCAATGGCCCATTCGGCAGCAGCACATAGAACAACCCGAACGCCAGATATAACGGCCCAAACAGCGGGAAGGTCATCATCGTGCGCACGAACTCGCGATACCGAATCTTGCGGATCAGGATGTAGGCAAACGGATACCCAAACACCAGATCGAGAAGCGACGCCATCGCCGCCAGATAGACCGTCACCACGATCGCCGAGCGATACCGCCCAAACACCTCCCGGTAGTTGTCCAGCGTGTACTCGATCGTGAAAAAGAACGACGAATCCTGCGTCAAACTCACCTGAAACAGATACGCCAGCGGAATCAGCGAGAACAGCACCGCGACTATCGTCGCCGGCGCCAGCAGCGCGAGCCCCTTCAGCCGCTGCGAGCCAAAGCGCCGCCGCTCGGCACTCTGCGCCACCTGATACTCGATGGCCACATCCGCGGGTGCGTGTGTCATCTACTCAGTTACTCGTGAACTGGAGCAATCCGTCTGACATCCCCCACTTTCGCCGAGCCGGTTGACAGGGGAGGGCAATCCCGGATGACGCCATTTTCGGCGTCGCGAGCCCCTCTCCCATTGCGATGGGAGAGGGGTTGGGGTGAGGGCCGGCCGCCAGCGCCACGATACGCTCCCGCTCTCGGATCGACGGGAGACGAAGTAGGTTGAGGGCACGGGGCGGCAATTCCAACCGAGCACCGGACGTACACCCGAACTCAGTTCAACTACAGCCCGATACCCTGGGCGTAATAGTCAAACCACTCGCCCACGTGCTCAGCGTAGTAGTCCCAGTCCACCGACCGGTAACTCGTCGAAAGCTGCTCGATCGTCGGGTAGTACGTGAAGTAATCCTCCGCGAACCACTCCGGCACCAGGTCCTCGTACGACTCGCCGAGGATGCCTTCGTTGAGCTCGGCCCACGGCCCCGGCTCTAGCCCCCAACTCTCCGGCGGGAACTGCGCATCGTCACTGAGCCGCCAGTTGACGAAGATCTGGGCCAGCACAGGGTGCGGCGTCCCCTTCGGGATCCACATGTAGCCATTGGCCAGAAACTGACCCGACGGGGCGATCATGAACGCCGTATTGGCCTGCCCGCTCAGGAACTCCATTCGCGCTAGGCTGTTCCAGAACCCAACGGCATCGGTGACGCCGTTGCGCAGGAGTTGCTGCATCGTGGCGCTGTCGGTGGTGTATTGCAGGACGTTCGGGTGGATCCCTTCGATCGCAAAATCGAGCGCTTCCGTCATCTCCGCTGGCTGCTGGTAGTCGAGCCCGAGACCCGCCGCGATCCCCAACAGGATGCCGCCGCAGGTAATGTCTCCTGGTGGCGGCATGGTCAGGCGCTGGCGCAGCCGCTCGTCTGCCAGGTCCGTCCAATCCTCCATGAACGGGGCACGCTCCCGGTCAAAGACGATCCCCGGCGTCGCCGATGCCTGGAACCCCACCCCAAAGGGGAACTGCTGGAACATCTCTAGCGTCCGCTCGGCGTTCGGCACTAGCCCCGACGGCAGGAACTCCTCCGCCACCGGTTCCGGCTGCGAGAGCGCCTCCGCCAGGAAGTTTTCCTCGATGGCCATCACGTCGAGAGAAGGTGGGTTCCCGCTCTGCAACGCCGTGTAGAGATTCGTGATGTAGGTGCTTGGCGCCTGACTCGCCTGATAGTTGAGCGTGATGTCGACGCCAAAAGTGTCGCTGACGTGCTGCTGGAACTGGGCGATGACGGTGTCGTTTGCCGTGTAGGTCCAGTTGCCGACGTTGACTTCGCCCTCGGCCTGGATGGCCGCGACGATGTCGTCCTGCGTCATCTCCTGGTTGAGGATGCTGACCTGAATCGGGCCCTCCTGCGCGGCCACCGACGCTGCCGACACGCGGCTCAATACCGTGCCGATGGCCGATCCGGCCAGTCCCAGCGCGGCGCCTCGGCGCACGATCTCCCGGCGCGAAAGCCGGCCCGCGATGGCTTCCGATACAAAAGACGACAGACGAGCGTTCTCTCCGGTCACCTTTCGTTACCTCCCCGCACTCTCGCGCGGCGCGAAACGCTCGCGGCCCCGCACGGAGCCGCCCCGACAATGGCCTCTGTGCCGCGCTACGGTAGCGAGGGGGATTTCACCTGTCAACCGGCGTCAAGGCGGCGGCCAACATCACCGTTGGAACGTCTGGCGAAGGCACTTCCAGACTCGAATAAATCCATCACCGATCGGCCGCGGCCACCACCGCATTGCTCAGTCGCGCCCATCGGGTCAGGATAAACGCCCACATGTGCGTCACCGTTCGATTGCAGAAGACCGCCAGAGCGAGATCGCGGTCAGGATCACCCCACAACAGTGTCCCCGCATGACCGAAATGGCAGAAGGTTCGCGGAGACGTGAAGTCCCCGGTCCAGTGCCGCCGCTTCCCCCCTTTGACCTCCCACCCCAATCCCCAGGCGCCCGGATCCCAGCGCACCTTCGCGCTTTCGACGCCGCCGGGAACGCCCAATGTCTGGTCGCTGGTCATCATCGCCGTCGCCACCTCGGAGAGAAATCGTTGTCCCGAGGGGAGGAACGCCGCGGCAAAGCGCACCGCATCCCGCGCCGTGCCGAACAGCCCTCCCCAGGGCAGCGCCAGCCCACGCCAGTAAGCGCTGTTGTACGTCTCGACCTCCGTGCCAACGTGGTTGGTGTCCGCTAGATGTGCGACAGGCTCCAGGTCCGATCCCGCCGGGTCGGCGACGATGTCGCGAATTGCCAGCGACGACAGCACCTCGTCGCGAGCCAGCTCCCAGAAACCCCGACCGCTCACCCGCTCCGCGAGCCGCGCCAGCACACCATAGCCCACGTTCGAATACCGGAGTTCCGCGCCAGGAGCCGACTGCAGCGGCAATCGACACATTTGGTCGATCACCTCGTCGATGGAGACGATCTCCTCATACCGCGTCTCGCGCACTCCGATATCCTCCGGCAGTCCAGACACATGGCTGAGGAGTTGCCGCGTGGAAATCATCGGCCGCAACCGCTCCAGCGCCGGATCGACCCCATCCACCCCCGCCGCCGGCCCGGCGCGAAACTCCGGCAGCAGCCGCCCCACAGGCTCATCGAGAGAAACAACGCCTCGATCAATCAAGGTCATCACGGTCGCCGCGGCAATGGGCTTCGTCACCGAGGCGAGCGCGAAGAGCGTCTCCGGCGTCACCGGCTCGCCCGGTCTCGCCTCCCCCACCACATGCTCGACGACGATCTCTCCGCGATGCCAGACAGCGGCGCCGACCCCCCGCGGTCCCTGTGGCCCAACCCATTCATCGATGAGCCGTAATGCGTCGGTCATCGCCCGCGCGTCCGGTTTCAGGATGCCCACCTCCGCGGCCACACACGTGCCGCCGCATCGCCCGCGACCTAGCGCATGGCCCGTGGGCTATGATGCCATTCAGACCCGTGTTGCGCCGTCGATCCAAGGAGCCAGTCGGAAAGAATGGATACCGCCGTCGATCAGTGGAAGCTCACCGTCGTCCCCGACGCCGCGGCGATGAGCGAAACAGCCGCCGACATCGTTGCTGCAACCGTCGCCGCCAAACGCGACGCCCTGATTAGCGTCCCCACCGGCAGCACGCCTCTGGCCATGTTCGATCTGCTGGCCGAACGCGCGGCCCGCGGCGCCATCGACCTCTGCCAGATCGAGGTCTTTTGCCTCGACGAGTACGTCGGCGTCTCCGCCGACGACCCGAATAGCCTGACTGGATGGCTGCAGAGCGCGCTGATCGACCGCGCCGGCATCCCACCGCACCACGTCCACGCCCTTCCGGCCACCGCCGGCGACATCGCCGCCGCAGCGCGTCGTTACGAGCGCGAGCTGGCCGAGCTCGGCGGTCTGGATTTGGCCATCCTCGGTCTCGGCCCCAACGGCCACATCGCCTACAACGAACCCGGCTCCGCCGCCGATTCGCGCACCCGCGTCGTGAAACTCACCCCTGGGTCGATCACACAGGCTGCGGCGTACTGGCAAGGCACGGTCGACATCCCGGACACCGCCGTCACGATCGGCGTCGGCACGCTGCTGGAGGCCAGCCAGATCGTCCTCCTCGTCTCCGGAGAGGCCAAAGCCGACATGCTGCACCGCACCCTGGAGGAGCCGATGAGCGCCGAGGTCCCCGCCTCGTGGTTGCGCAAAGCCGGATCCCGCCTGCACGTCATAGCCGACGAGGCTGCCGCCAGTAAGCTTGAGTCGAGCCGCAAATAGCAGCCCTTCCTTACGTCGCCAATCACGTCAGGAGGTACCAGGACCATGTCGACCGAAGCCGACCTCCGCCCGCTGCAACCAATTCGCCGCTTCGACGTCTTTGCCGAGACCAAGCGACTCGAAGCCCTGAACCACGGCGAACCGGAGGACGTCGCCAAGGGCTACGGCATCCGTATCGCCAAGATCGTCGCCAGCCGGCGCTTCGGCGGCGCATCCAAGAAAGAGCACGCGAAGAAGAAATCGCCCACCGACCGCGAAGCAGCATCCGGCGACCGCTTCGGCGGCGAAGGCGACGCCAAGTTCCGCGCCCTGGACGGCGAGTTTCAGACCGACGAGACGTTCGACCGCGAAATCATCGACCGCATGGGGCCGGAGTTCTACGAGGTCATCTTCCAGCCCGCCATCCGCGACGCCCTGGCCGAAGGCCGCAAGTACGAACAGATCCGGGACACGATCCGCAAGGACTGGAAAGCCATCCGCCGCTGACCCCGGGGCTGACGGCATGGCCGAGGCGCCGGATCAGTGTCGTTCCGAGCGGAGCGAGGAATCTCGGCTCCAAGCCACAATCGCACCCCAAGAGCCGAGATTTCTCCGTCGTCGAAATGACACGCGGAGGGCGCGCTACCGCCGCCGGCTGCTCCTCCGGCGTGGCGGCTGTGCCGCGGGCTGCTGCTCAACGGGAGCCAGTTCGGCCTCCTGATCCGGTCTGCGCCGCATTGCTGGCGCCGCCGGCCCGGTCTGCGAGAGCCAGACGTACTTGTACGCGAATGCGGCGATGACGCCCCCGATGATCGGGCCCACCCAGTAGATCCACCAGTTCGTGAAATCCTGCTGCACCACCGCCGGTCCGAATGCCCGCGCCGGGTTCATCGCCGCCCCCGTCACGCGGCCACCCGCCAGGATATCCATGGAGATGATCAACCCGATCGCCAGCCCGGCGATCGCCCGCGGTCCGCGCGGATCGACGGCCGTGCCGAAGATCACCAGCAGCAGGAAGAACGTCATCACGGCTTCCATGACGACCGCGCCGGCGACAGTGACGTCCGGCCCCAGACCCAGCACGCCCGAGGTTGACCCCGATGTTGTTGCGGCCCATCTCGCCCAGCGCCGGGAAGATGACCGTCAAGATGCCCGCCCCGACGACGGCGCCCAGCAGTTGGGCGACGATGTAGCCGACCGCGCGGGTCACGTTCACCTGGCCGGTCGCCAGCATGGAAATGGTCACCGCCGGGTTGAAATGCCCCCCGGAGACGTGCCCCAGCGCCGCCACCATCAGACCGATCGCCAACCCGTGGGCGAGTGCAACCGCCACCAGGTTGCCGCCGTCCGCCAGGTTCTGCGTCGAGATGATCGCGCCGACGCCCGCCACCACGAGCGTAAACGCCCCGATGAACTCGGCGACGCATGCTTTCCAGAGATCCCGGTCGTTCACGCTTCCCTCCCCGGACGTACCCCTGTCATCCGGCCCACTCCCCAATCGCCGCGCTGCTCGTCAGCGCCTCCCCACGCCCGATTGTATGGGCGCCCGACATCCTTCGCAACGGACGCAACCAACAGCGATGCTCAGCCGTGGCCTCGATGCTGGACACAGCCTACCCACCTGGCTCCACCGTCGGCGTCGGCTGCCCGTCCACTACCGCCGCGCCCGGCGGCGGCTGAGTCGACCGCACTCGCGGATTCGCCGGCAAGTCGGGAAACAACTGCGCCGACGTCCCCACCCCGGTCACCCCAAACGCCAGCGAGCCCAGCGGACGATCGTCCGCGAATACGAACAACCCATACTGCCCGCTCTGAAGCTCGGCCGGCAGACTGATCGGCAATGCCAGCCAGCGGTCGGAAGCGCCTGGGTCGATCGCCGCTTCGGGCGCGGCGACCTCGTTGCCCCAAGCATCCGTCACCACCGCCCGCACCACCTGCCCGGCCGAAACACCGGTCAACCGCACCGCGACGTAGGCGGTCCCGACGCCGGCCGGCACACTCGCGTAGCTGCCATCCGGCGTTCCATCCGCCCGAAACCCGAACGTGATGGCGAGCCCACCCAGCGCCGGCGCCGGCGCCTTGGTCGGCGCGGGCGTCCCCGTGGGCGGGAAATACCGCTGCACCGTCCGCGTCGCCTGCTCGGCCGCGAGCTGGTCCCGCAGTCCCGCGTCCCGCGCCTGATCGCGGTACGCATCGACCGCGGCTCCCGAGGAACATCCCGCGAGCACCAGCACGGCCGCCAAGCAGCACGAGCCCGATCCCGGTCGAGCTACACCTCTGCCGCGGACGCACGGGGCGGGCGGTACGGTCCGAAGGCGTCCTGGTACTCGTCCGCGACTTCGACCGCGGACTTGTGGACATAGATGCGGGTTGTGGCTGGTGAAGCATGGCCAAGGATGGTCTGTACCGTCGATTCCCGCACGCGCCGGCGGACCAATTCCGTCGCCAGCCCATGGCGGAACGAATGGGGCGTCACGTCGCTCTCGACCCCCGCCCCCTCCGCCAACTGCGCCACGATGTGCTCGACGGTGCGCGGACTGATCGCGGAGCCCGGAACGCCAATTCTATCCCGGCCGCTGAACGCCGGGAGCGCACCCGACCCTCGCGCCGGATCCCCCCGCATCGTCCAGTACGCCGTCAGCGCCGCCGCCGTGTCGCCATCGAAATGGACGGTGCGGCTCTTGCCGCCCTTGGCGCGGTAGATGTTCGCCGCCCCGTCCGCCAGTTCGACGTCTCGACGACGCAGCGCGCACAGCTCGGAAACGCGCACCCCGGAGCGAAAGAGAAACCGGATCATCGCCCGCACCTTCAGGCGCCTCAGCTCCTGATTTGGTTTCTCCTCCCGCGGCAATCCGTCCACGAACGCCACGATCCGGTCCAGATCGGACAGCTTCACGTCCGGCGGCGGCGCGGTGAAGCGCGGCATCATCGCCGCGATGCGCGTCTTGATGCGATCCCCGGCCAGATCGGTGTTGAGGTCGTAGCTCGACAGGTACGAGCAGAACTTCCGCACCGCCGAGATGTTGTTCTGCGCCGTCCGCATCTGGGACACCTCTTCCGGCGTCCGAATATCCGGTGGCACCAGGATCGCGGCGAACGACGTCACGTGCTCGGGCCGCAGCGCCGTCACCGGCGCCGTCTCCGGGTCGATCCCCTCGTGTTGCGCAAGATGCCGCAGAAACTTGGCGATCCCATGCCCGTACGTCTTCTTCGACCGCGGCGCCAGGCGCAGATCGGCGATAAACACATCCACCGCGCCGGCGATGGTCAGGTCCTCACTGAGTTCACCCGCCTCCGTGGCTGAGAGTCCCAAATCGAGCTCAGGCGCATCATCCAATTCCCGCGCGACGACCGACCGCACCATGAACGATCCCTTTCCAGCATTGGCGGGGCGTGCATTTACGCGCGGGTTGGAGAATGTGGACTCAGGGTAGCACGCCGCTAGATCCGACGGCCTCAGCGGCGGCGATAGCGGTCGATCAACGTGGCCATTTCGCTGTGAAACTGGCCGTTGGAAACGATTCGAGTCACTCCGGCTGCTTTCGCGGCCCTCCGGTTCTCCACGTCGACGTGGGGCCCGAACGCCAGCGTAGGCGGCGCATCGGCCAATTCGCTCAACGCCTCGGAAAGAGCCTCCCAGTCAATCGCGCCGTTCATGTCCAGAATGCCGATAGCGACCGACCCGTCCGTCGGCCGCTCAGCAGCGGCCAGAAACGCTCCGTATCGGGAACAAATCGCGACTTCCAGTCCCAGCACCCCCAACGCGCCCCGGATGCGCGATCCAAACATCAAGTCTCGATTGAGCACGACCGCAAGACTTCTTTCGCCGGCACTGGTTCCGTCATCGCTCGCTCTTTCTGGGGGCACCGCTTTCGACCTCGCGTTCCTTGCTCCCGCGCACGGGGCGGCGGGCCGCGCAAATCCCTATTCACCCTATGCTACGATCCCGGCCGAGTTGAATGCATTAGCCAAGGAGCCCCCAATCGTGGCCAAGACGCACACGGGTAACGCCGCCCCACGACGGCTGCAAGTCGAGTACATGACGCGCACGGAGCGGGTGCAAGCCGCCGTCAACGGCGGCGAAGTCGATCGCGTCCCGGTCTGCTTCTGGCACCACTTCCAGCCCGAAGGCTCGGGCCGTGCCATGGCCGAGGCGACCCTCCGCTTCTTCGACGACGAGTACGACCTCGACATCGCCAAGGTCATGCCCGACATCCCCTACCCCTTCCCGAAGAAGTCGATCTCGACCGTCGATGACTGGCGGTTGTTCGAGCCGATCGACCCGCATGCGCTCCCGCTACTTCCGCGAGCGCGCGGAAGCTGTGGCGGTCCTGCGCGATGCCCTCGGCTTCGACACCCCCGTCGTCATGACGGTCTTCAGCCCACTGGCGGAGGCGATGTACGCGGCGAAGGACCGCGACCAGTTCCTGGCCCATATGCAGGAGCACCCGGTCGTCGTCCACGAGGCGCTGGGGATCATTGCCGACAATCTGGCTGCCCACCTGCGCGACATCATCGCCGCCGGCGCCGACGGCGTCTTCTTCGCCCTCCAGGGCTGCACCCGCACCATCATGACCGAGCAGCAGTACCGCGAGTTCGGCCGCCCCTACGACCTGCTCGCCCTGCGCGGCGCCTCGAGCGGCTGGCTCAACATCCTCCATGTCCACGGCGAGAAGGACCTGATGTTCGACATGGCTCTCGACTACCCGGTGCAGGTCCTGAGCTGGTCAGATCGCATCGCCGGCCCCAGCCTGCGCGAAGCGCGGGTCAAGACCAGCAAGTGCCTGATGGGCGGCTGGAACGAGTTCGGCGCCCTCCACAAGGGCCCCGAGGACCAGATCGAAGCCGAGGCCCGGGACGCCATCGCCCAGACCGGCGGCCGCAAGTTCATCCTGGCCAACGGCTGCTCCGTCCCCGACGACACCGACCCCCGCTGGCTCGAAGCCGCCCGCGCCATCGCCGAGGACTTGCCCGTTGGGTGACAGGTTTCAGGTGACGGGGTCGAGAACGAACTGACACCCGACACCCGTCACCCGATCACCCGTCACCCTTCCGCCGCCGCTTCCGCCTTCTCCCGCTTCTCCATGATGTTCGTGGAGTGGCCGGCGTCGAGCCGCGCCTTGGGGTCGTAGAACGTCACCGCGTGGTTGACCGCCGTCACCGCCTCCGCCGCGCCGGTCACGATCAGCTTGAACTTGGCCGGGATAGGTCACCACGTCCCCGGCGGCATAGACCCCGGGGAGGCCCGTCTCCATCGTCGTCTTGTCGACCACGATCTGGTTGCGCTGCAGCTCGAATCCCCACGTCTTCATCGGCCCCAGGTCGGCCACGAATCCGATCGCGACGATCAGGTCATCGGCCGGAATCGTCCGCTCGTCTCCCTCGGTGGTCTTGAAGGTGATCGCGGACAACCGGCCGTCGTCCCCCGTATGAACCGCCGTGATCTCACACCCGGGGTAGTTGATATCGACCGTCGACTCTTCGAGCTGCCGCACCGTCGCCTCGTGCGCGCGGAACTTCGATCGATGGATGAGCGTCACCTGCGCCGCCACTGGCTCCAGCGTCACCGCCCAGTCGACCGCCGAGTCGCCGCCGCCGACGATGACGACGTGCTTGTCCCGAAAATCCTCGACCCGCTTGGCGAAGTAGTGGACGCCCTTGCCTTCCAGCTCGCGCAGCCCGGGCACGTTCAGCCGCTTCGGCTCGAAGGCGCCGACCCCAGCGCAGACGATCACCGTTCGGCTCCAGCGGTCGCCCTTCGAGGTGCCCAGCCGGATCAATCCGTCCGGCAGCACCTCCAGCTCCAGAACCTGCTCGTTGAGCCGGATCGTCGGTTCGGCCTGGCGCGCCTGGATGTCGCAGTGGGCCACGAAATCCTTGGCCAGCACGCGCGGAAACCCGATCACGTCGTAGATGTACTTCTCCGGATAGATCGCCGTCAGCGCCCCGCCCGGCTCTTCGAGCGCGTCGATGACCTGGGTCCGCGCCCCGCGCAGCCCGGCGTAGAACGCGGCAAACTGGCCTGTCGGCCCCGCGCCGATGATGGTGATGTCGTAGATATCGTCGCCTGGGATGGCGCGCGGCGGCTCCAGAACTGCCGCCGGTGCGTCGGACATGGTAGTTGACTCCTGACCGGGGATGCGATGGATGGGTCCCCGAGCGATAACGGCAGCGATTCTAGCATCGCCGCCATCTGCGACCTCGCTTGAAGTCCTATGCTCAGCGCACAATCGGCTCGCGACCGGTTCTCTCGCGCCTTGCGGCACCGATACCCGAACCGGCGTCTCTGCGCCCGGTAGAATGCAGCCATCTTGTGTGTGTTTCGATTAGACGGAGACCATATGACTGTTCAGACGCAGGTTCCACAGGGCACGAGACTCGACGCCCTCCTCTCGCGCCGCGCCAAGCAGGTGGGCACCGCCCCCCTTTTGCAGGGCATGGATCGGGTCGGGCAACGCATCTCGTTCATCTTCGGCTTCCCGGACCCCGCCTCGCTCCCGGCGGACGAAGTCGCGGCCACGACAACCAAAGTTCTCGGGGAGCGTGGCCACGCCGCGCTCCAGTACGGCGACAATGCCGGCTACTCCGGCCTCATCGACGCGCTCATCGCCAAACTCGCACGCGACCAGGGCATCCGCGCCAATCGGGAAAACATCCTCATCACCGCGGGAGGGTCGCAGGCCATCGATCTCCTCCTCGACACCTTGGTCGACTGGGGCGACACCATCGTCAGCGAGATGCCGACCTGGCTTGGCGCCGTCCAGGCCTTCCAGAGCACCGGAGCCAACATCGTCTCCATCCCCATCGACGACGAAGGCATCGACGTAGCAGCCCTCGATCGTGAGCTGCAACGCCTCCGCGGCGAGGCCATCACCCCGAAGTTCATCTATGCCAACGCCAACTTCCAGAACCCGACCGGCGCCACGATGTCGCTCCAGCGGCGGCAGGATCTCCTCGCGCTTGCTCGCGAGGCCGGCACCATGCTGATCGAGGACGACGCCTACTTCGACCTCCGCTACGATGGAGAACGCCTCCCCACGATCTATTCTCTCGACGACAGCGGCTCCGTCGTCTACATGGGCACGCTCTCCAAGACCATGGGCCCCGGCATGCGCCTGGGCTGGCTCGTCGGCCCGCCGAGTCTCATCCGCCGCGTTTCGGCGCTGAAGGTCGATGGCGGCACCAACGTCTTCGGCGCCCACGTCGCCGCTGACTGGCTCCCGGAGCGCCTCTTGCCCACGTCGACCGCCTCCGCGAGGTCTACCACCGTCGCCGCGACCTGATGCTCGCCGCCCTAGAGCAGCACATGCCCCCTGGCACGACCTGGACCGTGCCCGACGGCGGATTCTTCATCTGGGTTACCCTCCCGGAGGGCATCGACACCAAGCGGATGCATCCCCAAGTCCAGGAGCTCGGCGTCGAGTACCTCCCTGGCCCGGCCTGCTACGCCGCGGACGCGGGAGCGAACCAGATCCGGCTCTCGTTCTCCTTCGTCGAAGACGACCTCATCGAACCCGGCATCCGCATCATCGGCGACGTCGCCAAATCCGAACTGCGCGAGGGCCGCGACTAGCTCCCGACAGCTTCTGCATTCGGGTCGCCGTGAGGAGCGGCTAGAGTGAGCACGGCCACCACGCTAACCGTGTCATGCTGAACGAAGTGAAGCATCTCGGCTCAATGAGAAGCTCGTCGGGGAGCCGAGACTCTTCGCTGTGCTCAGAGTGACACCTGAGCCGGGTCACCTCATGCGAACCAGATCGCGGCATAGGGACGGCAACATGGCGGTCAACCGAAAGTGATGCCAATGCTCGCCATTGACGATCTGGACCGATCCGGATACCACACCGTCGCCATCGCCACTCCGGATACCCAGGGCCGCCCGGTCGGCCGCACCCTTCCCCTGCACCGCTTCCTCGAAGATCCCGAAGCGGGCGTCGACATCTCCTCCTATGCGCTCGTCTACGACCTCGCCGGAATTCCGCTCGAAGACAGCCCGTTCGCCGGCGCCCACACCGGCTACCACGACATCCGCCTTCGCCCGGACCTGACCACCCTGCGCCCCTATCCCGGCGTTGCCGGAACTGCGATCTGCATCGCCGATGTCGTGGACGCCGACGGCCGCGAAGTGCCGATCGCGCCTCGCGCCATGCTCCGCCGACAAACCGAACGTGGCGCTCGCGTTCCGGCTTCGAGCCGCTCATGGCAATGGAACTGGAGTTCTACCTCTTTCAGGACGACCTTCGCGACGCGCGCCGGCGCGGCTACCGCGATCTCGAGCCGACGACCCCCGCCCGCTCCACCTATGGCATCGCCGCCGCCATCGCCCAACAACTGTTTCTCCTGATCGTGTCCGAGGCCATGACGGCCGCCGGCGTCCCTGCCGGCTCCGCGCAGACGGAAGCGGGCCGCGGCCAATGGGAAGTCAACCTCCCCCACACCGATCCCCTGACGGCGGCGGACCACCACCTGCTCTTCAAGCTCGGCGTCAAGGAGCTCGCGCGGCAAGCCGGACACTCCGTCTCCTTCATGGCCAGACCGGTCCCCGACGACCTCGGGTCCTCGTGCCACATCCACTGCTCCCTCCTCTGCCGACGGCCAGCCCGCGTTTCCTGCGGAACCGGGTTCCGGCTCGCTCTCTCCTGTTGGGCGGCATTTCCTCGGCGGCCTGCTCGCGCACCTGGCGGAACCGCGATCTTCTTCGCCCCCAACGCCAACTCGTACAAACGCCACGCCCCCGGCTTCGCCGCCGGCGGCGTCGTCGCCTGGGGCATGGACAACCGCTCGGTCGCCCTCCGCGTCGCCGGCCACGGTGACTCCCTGCGCCTTGAGCACCGCTACCCCGGCGCCGACGCCAACCCCTACCTGGCCGCGACCGCCGTCATCGCCGCCGGCCTGGACGGCATCGCCGCCGCCCGCGACCCCGGCCCCCCAACCGAAGGCGACGCCGACGTCCGCCGCGACCTGACCAGAACCCCCGCCTCGCTCGGCGATGCCCTGGCCGCGTTCGAGCACTCGACATTTGTCCGTGATGCCCTCGGCGCGGATGCCGTTGCCCATTACGCGGCCCACGCCCGCGCCGAGTGGACGGCCTTTCTCGGGGCCGTCACCGATTGGGAGATCACCCGCGGCTTCGAAGCTGTCTGAATGTCAGGCCTGGGCGGCTCTCGCGATCCTGTCGGAGGCGTCTTCTCTCCTGATGACGAATAATTCGGCACTTCCGACTGAACATCCTCATCATTGTCGCTCACTTCAATCAGGACCAACGCCAATGTTGCCGTGCGCGGAGTCGTGCGCATAGCATTGCCGCAGCAATCAAGGCAATGATTGGTATGCTTGCGCTCAGGACTTCCATCAGGGACGGATTGTGATCGGGGAAAGCCGAACCTCGTCTGCGCCCTCACTGTTCGGCAACGACCCGGAAGACGGCGCAGGCGACTCGCGTGAAGGAGGCCCCGTGAACGATTCCCGCGTGAACCGTCTCTTTTCGCTCGCCCGCTCCGGCCACATGAGCCGGCGGCAGCTCCTCGAAACCGGGCTGAAGCTCGGTCTTGCGTCTCCTGTGATCCTCTCCCTCATCGAGGCCGCGCCCAGGTCGGCCGCGGCGGCCCCGGCGGCACCCGATGCGCGACTCGTGCGCACCAGCACTGCCCAGGATGGTTCGAGCGGCACGTTCACCGCGCTTCTCACCTCCGGAACGGAAGACATCGACCCCCACTACACCTATTCCGAGATCGCCTCCGCCATCGCCCTGCTCGTCTACGACATGCTGATCATCTTGCGCGGCGACAGCACCGACGAGTTCGACCCCCGGCTTGCCGAGTCGTGGGAAGTCAGCGACGACCAGGCGACCTACACCTTCACGCTCTATCCCGACGTCACCTTCCACGACGGCACCCCCGCCAACGCCCAGGCCGTCAAGGACTCGTATACCCGCTGGATCGAACTAGGCGGCTCGCCGGTCAACGTCATCACCCGCTTCGTCGAGTCCCCGGACCAGATGGAGGTCGTTGACGACGTCACGCTCCGCTTCAATCTCAGCGGACCGGAGCCACTCTTCCTCTCAGCCATGGCCTCCTCGTACGGACCCATGGTCATCAGCCCCACCTCTATCGCCGAGAACGCCACCGAAGACGATCCCTTAGCCCACCTCTGGGCCCAGCAGTTCGCCATCGGCAGCGGCCCCTACATGCTGGAATCGAACTCGATCAACGAGGGGATCGTCCTCAGCCGCTTCGAGGGCTTCCGCCACGGCTGGGAAGGCAACCACTTCGACCAGGTCGTCTTCCGCGTCGTCCCCGAGAACGCCACCCGGCGCCAACTCATCGAGGGCGGCGAGGCCGACGGAACCGCGAACAACCTGACGGTCGACGACCTCGTCGCCCTGCGCGAAGACCCGGCTGTCCAGGTCATCGAGTACGCCTCCACCTTCGTCAACTGGACGATCATGAATGCCCCGCGGCTCATGTCCCCCGAGGTCCGCCAGGGCTTCTCATTCGCCTTCCCATACGACGACGTGCAGAACTCCGTCTACCAGGGGCTCCTGCAGCGCTCGGGACCGATCCCCGATGGTGTCCGCGGCTTCGACCCCGACGTCTTCCTCTACCAGACCGATCTGGAGCGCGCCAAGGATCTGATCCTGGGCGGTGGCTTCGCCGAAGGCGACACCTTCGAGTACATGACCGACGCCAACCTCGCGACGTCGCAGACGGTTGCCCAGCTCTTCCAGGCCAATGTCGCGGAGATGGGCTTCAATCTGGAGATCATCTCGGTCGACTACTCCACGATCGAGTCGACCATCTACGGTGACGCGCCCGCCGAAGAGCGCCCCCACTTCATCGCCCCCTGGGGCTGGTGGCCCGACTACAACGATCCCTGGAACCAGCTCTGGCCGAACTTCACCGAGGCCAACATCGGCGGCGGCGGCTCTAACGGCGGCTACTGGCGGAACCCCCGCTTCGAGGAGATCATGGCCGAGGCGGAAAACTTCGAGGACGAGGAGCGCCTGCAGGAACTGATGATCGAGGCGCAGAATATCCTGACCGAGCTCGACCCGCCCGCGATCTACCTCGGCCAGATCCTGCGCTACGTCGTCCTCGGCGCAGACATCCAGGGCTTTGTTCCGAACCCGCTCTACCTCGACAGCTACAATGTCTACGATATGTCGAGGGCATCCTCCTGATCCGGTGCAATGTCGCTGAGGGCGCGGTGAATGCCGCGCCCTCAGTTCCGCGAGGCGTGGCATGCTCGTTCGCCTGATCGTCCGCAGGCTGATCTTTCTCGTCTTCGTCCTCTTCGGACTGTCGGTGCTGACCTTCAGCTTGTCGCACATCATCCCCGGCGACCCGGCCCGGCTCATGGCCGGGCCACGGGCCAGCCAGGCCACCGTCGACAAAATCCGCGAGCAGTACGGCCTGAACGATCCCGTCCCGCATCAGTATGTCACCTACGTTGGGAACTCGTCTCAGGGCGACCTCGGCACCTCGTTCACGACGCGTCGACCGGTCTCCGAGGATCTCAAACGCTACCTGCCCGCCACCATCGAACTGGGAGCGGTTGCCTTCGTCATGGCCACCCTCGTCGGCATCCCCCTGGGCATCCTCTCGTCCGTCCGCCGCGACAAGCTTCCCGACCACGTTGCCCGCTTCGTCTCCATCTCGGGGCTAGCGCTCCCTGTCTTCTGGCTGGCGATCATGGCCCAGTTCGTCTTTTTCGGCAGCCTGGGGTGGCTCCCCGACGGTGCCCGCATCCCGATCGGCATGGACGGTCCACCACAGGTGACCGGGTTCTACACCATCGATGCCTTCATCGCTGGCGACTGGGAGTTGCTGCGCACGACCGTCGTACACCTCATCATGCCGGCCACCGTACTTGCGTATGGCTCCCTGGCCGTCATCACCCGCATGGTGCGCGGCGGCATGCTCGAAGTCCTCAACCAGGACTATATCCGCACCGCCCGGGCCAAGGGCATCTCCCCGAGGCGCGTGATCTTCGGGCACGCGGTCAAGAACGCCATGCTCCCCACCGTCACCTCGCTCGGGTTGCAGATTGGCTTGCTCCTCTCCGGCGCGTTCCTGGTGGAGATCGTCTTCTCCTGGCCGGGGATCGGCCGCTACGCGGTCGAAGCCATCACCGACCGTGACTACAATGCCACCATGGCCACCACCCTGGTCATCGCCCTGGTCTTCGTCCTGATGAACCTCGTCGTCGACATCCTTTACCTGTTCCTCGATCCCAGGATTTCGTACTGATGAGCGCAGAAACCGCCATCGGCGCCGAGCCGGCATCCGTCGCCTATCCCGGCGAGATCTCTGCCCTCGACGCGCCCGGGCTG
Organism: uncultured Chloroflexia bacterium; assembly: GCA_963762985.1. Taxonomy (GTDB): domain Bacteria; phylum Chloroflexota; class Chloroflexia; order Thermomicrobiales; family UBA6265; genus JACCXM01. The sequence goes on along the minus strand of CAVXMK010000002.1, from coordinate 110,625 downwards.
CGCAGCGCGGCGACCGGCCAGAGCCAACTCCGCCGCAACCTGAAGCGATTTCTCATCGGCAACAAGCTCAACCTCGCCGGGTTGATCATCATCGTTGTCTTTCTCATCCTGGCCATCTTCGGTCAGGCCATCGCCCCGCACGACCCATTCGCCCAGGACATCACCGGTTCCAAGCTCCTTCCCCCGTCCCTGACCCACCCCATGGGCACCGACGAGCTGGGACGCGATCTACTCAGCCGGGTCATGACCGGCGCTCGCATCAGTTTGCAGGTCGCCGCCGTTGTCCTCGGTTTCGCGGTGGTGTTCGGCACCCTCGTCGGGGCCGTTGCCGGCTACTTCGGCGGCATCGTCGATGAAGTCCTCATGCGTTTTACCGATATGTTTCTGGCGTTCCCGGCCCTGATTCTGGCCATCGCCATCGCCGCCGCCCTGGGCCGCGAGCTGCACTGGACCATGATCGCCCTCGCCACCGTCTTCTGGCCCTGGTACGCCCGCCTCGTCCGCGGCCAGATTCTCTCCATCCGCGAGCGCGACTACGTCACCGCCGCCGAGAGTATCGGCATGTCCGGGCCGCGGATGCTCCTGCGTCACATCCTCCCCAACGCTGTCTCCGTCATCATCATCCAGCTCACCCTCGATGTCGGCTACGCCATCCTGGCCACCAGCTCCCTCTCCTTCATCGGCCTCGGCGCCCAGCCGCCCTCCCCCGAATGGGGCACCATGATGTCCACCGCGCGCAACTACTTCCGCGAGGCGTGGTGGTACACCACCTTCCCCGGCGTGGCCCTCACCCTGACCGTCTTTGCCTTCAACGTCCTCGGCGACGGCCTCCAGGACGCCCTCGACCCCCGCTCCGGCCGCCGCTGACCCAGCCGAACGAAACGATCTCAACAAAGCCATCGACCCGCAAATCCCCGGATCTTCAACATATTCAACACCTTCCGACAACCACGCCGATTTCCCGGGCCGAGAAAGCCCCTCTCCCCTCTCAGCTGAGAGGGGGAGGTATTGGCCCCGAACCTGGCTGCCGGGCCGAAAAAGCCCCTCTCCCTGCGCACAGGGAGAGGGGTTGGGGTGAGGGGGCGTGGCCGACACCACGACAGCAACGCCCCGAAATCGGTCCTACCGCCCCACCTCACGGCCGACACCAGCCCCAGACGCGAATCCCTCCAATTCGACAACCCCAGACGGTCCCGCCACCGGCAACGTAAAGCTGAAGACCACGCCACCCTTTGGGTTCGGCTCGGCCCAAATCTGCCCCCCATGGGCCTGCACGATGTGCTTTGCAATCGCCAGACCCAGCCCCGTCACCTGGGTGTGGCGTGCGCGATCGGTCTTGAAGAACCGTTCGAACACGCGAGGCAAGTTCTCTGGACACACCCCAACCCCCGTGTCGCGCACCTGAAACTGAACCGCACCCTCCACTGGAGACGCCGATAGCGAAATCACGCCCCCAACCGCCGTGAAGTTCACGGCGTTGTGCATGAGATTCAGCAAGACCTGGTCGGTGGATTGGTGGCCGCTGCCACCTCCGCCGCCGCTTGCCCCGTGCTCGGCCGCATCATCTCCACCCGGCGCAACATGGCGCGCACCCGCGCCAGCAGTTCCCGCATGGCGAACGGCTTGGTGAGGTAATCGTCGGCGCCGATCTCCAGGCCGACCACACGATCGATCTCTTCACCGCGTGCCGACAAGAGCAGGATGGGCACCGTCGATTCCGCGCGAATGGTCCGGCAGACCTGCAGCCCATCCATGCCCGGCAGCATCACGTCCAGCACCACCCCGTCGGGTCGGTGCCTGCGCGCCGCCCGGATCGCTTCGGGTCCAGTCTCCGCGACCTCGACCCGATACCCTTCCTTGCGCAAGGTGTATGACAGCGCGTCGCGAACCGATGATTCGTCGTCTACCACCAGCACGGTCGGCAGGGATGCGTCAGGCTGCAGCGCCATCGTGAACCCTCAAGACCGATTCTGCCCTGCCATTTTCGTGGTCGATCCGCGACATTTCTCGCAGTATAGGCGGGCGCCTCCGTTCAGCGGTCGGGTGCGGAATCGCACTCCTCTGAGCCGCTTTGGCACGGGTCGGCACCAATCGCCGATACCACCTCGTTGGGGATCCGGCGCGGCTGGCCCTGCTCGGTGGCGAACACCCATTCGGTCATTGCCTGAATAATTTGCTCCTCCTCCTCGAAGTCCACCTCACCGGCGCAGACGAGGCGTCCTGTCAGCGGAGCGCTCACCCCGAAGCCATCCCTCCGAAACACCAGATACCGGCGCTCCACCCGAGCACCGCGCGGCTCGCCCAGCCAGGTCACGATCCGCAGTTCGTCCCCGGCATGCGCCGGTCTCAGGAACTCGATCTCGTGCCGTCGCGCTACGAACACCCCACCGAGCCCGCGCAGGCGTTCCAGATCCAGCCCCAGCAAAGTCGCGTGATCGATCGCGGCCTGCTCCAGGTAATTGAGATACGCGGCGTTGTTCACGTGACCGAGTGCATCCACCTCGTGGAAGCGAACCCGGACGAACGATTCGCACACCTGGGCGCCGGGCCCCGGGGCGAACCCCGGGTCGCCCTTCACGCCGCGGCGCCTTCCCGCGACATCCTCGTCGCCTCCCCGGCGTCGGCATCGGCCGGAGCCATGGCCTGATGGAAAATCCGTCGCAGAATCGCCACCGTCGAGGCGTACGTGGAATCCATTCCGTGGTACGACATCCCGCGGGCTCCAAGCGTTTGCGCCCGCGTGTACGGCGTGTCCGACGCGTAGTGGATGATCCCTAGGTCGAGCGTCCCCGGACGATGCGTTTGCAGGTTGATTGCTTCACCGGACGGATATCGGCGCAGGTAATGATCTTCATACAGGGCGTTCAGGTATGGTCCCGCTTCCATCTCAACCACGGTGTAGTTTTCGCGGTAGAAAAAGTCCAGATACCCCTCGTTCTGGAGGAAGGTGCCCTTTACCGTTACCGCCTTCTGGCTGTCCAGTGCCGCCCCGTAGTCAAGATACGGCGCCAGTTCGGCGTAGCTGAAGGCATTCTCGAACCAGTAGGTATTCCCCGAGTGCTCGTCATACACGACGTCGGAGATCATCACGTCCCCGATGCGCCCGTTCAGCGTCGCCGCTTTGCCCAGGATATAGACGCCGTGCAGCTCGTCCGTCGTCATCCCCACCTGCGTCATGATGTTGTAGGCGGCCAGACCAAGCGGATAGTTCACGTTGACGATGATGGCGTCCGACCCGCGCGGGTCGAGACATACACCATCGTCGCCGCACAACCGCGCATCGAACTGCGACGGGTCCAGTTTTGACAACTCGATGATCTGGATGCCGACGTCGATGGCGCCCGTCGCGTCGATGTGGTGGATACCGATTGAGCGCTCCTCATGGCTTCGCTCGCGCCGATCCTGTGCCCGACCCGCGCCGGAGAAGTACTGTCGCGCCGCGAAATAGAGCAGGTTCTCCCAGTTGGAGCGGCTCGTCCCGGCTTCCAGTTGCGCCAACTCCTCCTTCAATTCCGCCGCGCCGTGATCCCTGATGTACTCCGTCAACTCCCGCTTGCGGCGCCGCGCGGTTCCGGAAAGCACGTTGACGATGGAATGGGTGTTCGACGAAACGAAAAAGACCGGCCGCTCCACCGCCCCCAGTCCGTCGAGAACACGTTCCGCCGGCAGCCACCATTGGTGGGTCGCACGGGCGTTGCCCAGGTGGCTCCCGCCGATCATCCGCAGCGTGTAGCGCTTGCGCTGCGCGGCCAACAGACCGAGGTTTCGCCAGAGCGCGGTCCCCCACACACTCTGCAACCGCTGCCAGTCCGCGGGCTGGAGCAACAGCTGCTCACCGACTGCCGCAATCTCCGCCTCGTCAAGCGCCGCGCCCGCCACGGCCCGGTCGATCGCCTCGCGCAAGACAGGATCGGACTCGATCAGCCCGTGCATCTTGTTCCACTCGATCTGGTAGGCCACGATCGAGGGAACGAGATCGTCCAGGTCCGAGGCGGAGGCGATCGTCGCCGCCAACGTCCGCTCTCCGTCGAACCGCCAGCGCCGCCGCCGACCAGGCGCCGAGACAACCCGCCACGCATCCATGCCCACAAAACCGGCCCGCCGGAACCCGCGAGCCGACTGCCCGAGCACGATGTCCGTCACGTCGACAATACATTCAGGCAGGCGCTGCGCCGAGTAGATGAAGGCGCTGAGATCCGGCGCCTGTTCCACCGCCCCCGCGTGGAGCGAAGACGCCGCGGTCAGATGGGCCGGGATCAAGCTGGAAACCGGGATCGCCCCCGAACTTTGCAGCAGGGTGGTATAGGTGCGTACGTAGAGATCGACCTCGCGTTTCCCGGGAACGCGCGCCGAGGCAACGATCGCCGGCGATGCACTCCGCTCGCCAGGAAAGAGAGGAGTCTGCTCCGACTCGAGTTCAAGCCCGCGTGTCATGCTCGCGCGCAACGGAAAGTCACCCAAACCCGATGGGTATCAGGACCAGGCTGCCGCAGGGGCACGGCATGCGGTGCCCAAACCTTGGCCGTTATTCCGCCCTTTCGCTTCAGGACTCGCGATTTTCCCACGTGGTGACTTCTCACCCGCCTGCCAGAACCAGCCCGGATCGTCACCGCGGCAGTATAGGTCAGAGTCTGACCGTCTCCCGCGTCGCTCGCGAGCGCCGGACACTCACACCGCATTGGGAACTCATGGTCTACGCGCGGGAAGTAGCCGCGCGACTGGAACCCCGCCTGCCCTGCGCGATGTAGTCCAACCCATCCTCAAGCCGGATCGGCTCACGCCCAATCAGCTCCGCGGTGGCCGAGCGTTCCGTTGCGTTGTCGATTGCCAGCATCTTGAGCTGCTCACTCGTCACCGGCGGCCGCAACGCCCGCGGTAACGGAGAAGACATCCGCACGACTGCCTTCATCACCCAGGTTGGAACGTGGGCCTTGCGTTTGGACACGCCCAACCGCTTGGACACGGCATCGAGCAGTTCCTCGTAGGTGTACGTCTTCCCGCCTCCCAGCTCGTAGATGTGGCCGGCGGTGGCAGGGTCGTCCAGCGCGCGCACGTACGCGGCGGCAACTTCCTGTGCGGCAATGGGTTGGAACAGGCTCCTCCCGGCACCGACCACGGGAATCACCGGCGCCGTCTTTATCAGATTCGCGAGCGTGGTCATGAACCCGTCTCCGGACCCAAAAATCACCGACGGGCGAAAGATGGTCCAGGGGATGCCCGACTGCTCGACCGCCTTTTCCGCCTGCCACTTGGCCTCGAAGTATCCGAACCGGGGATCGTTGCGCGTGCCCAACGCGCTCATGTGCAGGAACCGCCGCACGCCCGCGCGTTGGGCCTCGCGAACCACGTTGATCGTGCCCCCGCGGATCACACCGTCGAAGGTCGCGCCGCCCTCCTCCTCGATGATGGCCACCAGATGAACGACCGCCTCACATCCATCCATGAGATCGCGCAACGACTCGGCCCGGGTCACGTCCCCGGTGACCACCTCGACGTTCGGCGCCGCCACGCGTGCGGCGTCGGCCTGGTTGTGCACTAGCACCCGTACCGGGCGATCACCAAGAGCCTCGACGATGTTGCTGCCAACAAAACCCGTCCCGCCGGTGACGAAAATTCTGCCGGTAACGGCACGCGCCTCGTCCTCGCCTGTGCCGGTGTTCGTGCTCATCGATCACCCAGTCGCTCATTTCTCGGCACGCCGGTCAACGAATTCCGCACCAGTCGGCGATGAACATCGCCGTCGTCGTGGTCGCCACAAACAGCTCGTCCAGGGGTATCGATTCATTCGGCGCGTGCGCCAATCGGACATCGCCCGCCCCAAACATCACGCACGGCATTCGACCGATGAGCACAAAGTGCCGCATATCGGCGCCGTAGGTCACGGCCTCGACGCGCGCATCGGAGCCATTCACCCGCCGCCACGCTGCACCCAACGTCTGCACCAGCGGCGAATCGACCGCCACATCGGCCGGGGCGAATTGTCCCTCCCGCCACTCGATACGAGGCGGATGTTCTCGCAACCAGGGGTCGTCATTCGCCAGCGCAGAGATCTCGTCGGACAACTGGCTCTTGAACGCCTCCAGCGTTTCGCCGGGCACGAGCCCCGCCCGCCCTTCGGCCACCAGCGATTCGGGCACAGACGAGGGCCAGGCGCCGGCTCGCACGGTGCCGATGTTGATTGGCACTTTGTTGGTCATCCCCGCGTAGAGCGGATGCGCAATCTCCCGATTCCGCCGCGCCTCGAAATCGAGCAACCCGCGATGCAGATAGGCGAACTTCTCGACCGCGCTCACCCCCTCGTCGCGCACGCACGCGTGCGCCGAGAGCCCGGGCACCGTCAGCCGGAACATCAGCGACCCACCCTGCGCCACCACGATGGCCAGATTCGTCGGTTCCGAGATGAGCGCCCCATCGGCCACGTAGCCGCGCAACACGGCCGCCAACGCCCCGGCCCCGCCATCTTCCTCCGACATCGTGCTCTCCACGATCACATCGCCGGCAGGTTCGAACCCGGCCTCGCGCAGAGCCCGCAGGGCAAACAGGTTCGCGATCAGCCCGCCCTTCATGTCGCAGGAACCGCGCCCGGAAAGTCGCCCCTCTGCGACCTGCGCCCCCAGCGGCGGCACGCTCCACGCGCCTTCGTCGCCGATCTCAACCGTGTCGATGTGGCCATTGAGAATCAGCGAGCGCCCACCCCCGCCGCCGCGGTGAACGCCGACGACATTCGGCCGGCCCGCGAACCCGGTCCGCAACGTCACCGATTGTGCGTATGGCGCCAGCGTCTCCGGGTCCGGCTCCCAGACATCGACCTCGAGGTCGTGGTCCCGCATCATGCGCGCAACGACCTCTTGTGCGGCCCCTTCGTCCCCTGTCTGGCTCGGCACGCGGACCAGCTCCTGTAACGACGCAACGATCGACGGGCGCAGCGCTTCGACCGCCTCCCGGATCGTCTGGTCCCGGCGATGGGCGGCTTTTCCGTCGTTCATCCCTCGCTCCCCAATTCCGCCGCGCTTTCGGGCAGGGGCGTCATCGAGAGCGCCACCAACTGCTCCCGCATTCCCTCATCCGCAAACCGCTGCCACAATCCGCGAAACCGCAGATACGCCGCCCGCCGCCCGGCGTGTTCGCGCCCGAGCAGGGCGATCAACCCGCGCCGCGGGTCGTCCGGTGGCGGCCGCAGCGCCGCCGCCGCGATCTCCGCCAACTCCTCCGGCGATGCGTCTGCGATCTCTCGCCGCGTCTGCCGGCTCTGGTCCACCATCAGGAGCGAAAGCTCGTCGCCAATCAGCTCGATGCGCACGTCGTGGTCGTGCAGCGTCCCCAGCGCTTCCTGGATCGACTTCACGCGGTCGATCTGTCGCTTGCCGGGGTCGCCAAACTGCGGGCGAAAGAGTTCCAGCGTATAGCGAAGTCGCTTGGCCGAAATGCGCAAGCCATGCAGGGCATCCGATAGCTCGGGGTGCGGCACGATGGGAGCGAACGAGTAGAACTCTGCGATCCGCACCGCCAGCACGCGCCGCGCATTCTCCAGACGCCCGCCTCGGGATCAACATCGACGACGGGCCACGCCCGACTCACGACAACTCCTGCTCGGAAGTCACCACGTTGGGTTCCCCCGTCACCGATCCAAAGCGCCGCTCGACCTCACCGCGCACCGGACCCGCAACGATCTCTTCCAGATACGCCTCCATCTCGCGCCGAGCCTCGACGCGCTCCCGCTCGACACGGTCGATGAGGCGATCGATACCAGGATGCTCAACCAGTGGAGCCTCGGCCCGATCGGCTCGCAGCGCCTCCAGCAGGACGTCGCGGTCCCGCACCTCGCCCAGCGCCCCGGTGATCTCTTTCGCGGTGCGATGCAGCGACTTGTACCACGGCCGCGGAAAAACCGGCACCGCCACGTCCATCGCCGCCCGCAACCGCCGCGAGGCGACGCGCACGTCGTGCACGCCCTCGATATCCTCGCCGGCCAGGGCTACCGGGATCGCCTCCCAGACGGCCGCCCACCGCTCGGCGATCAACGCCCGCATCGTCTCGCGAAATTCGGCGTCCGATTCTGCGGCTTCATGCGCCTTCGCCGCGGGGCGTCTCGAAACCTTCCTCGTCACGTTTCCGTGTCGATTCTCTGCCTCCGGCCCCCGAACCGCATCCTCCGCATCCTGAAACGTCTGCAGCAGCAAGCCAGCCCGCACCCCACTGTGGGAGATCTCGATGGACTCCGGGCTCACGTGCTCCACGATGGCCGCGACGATGGCCGCTCCCGCCGGCAGCACCCTGGCCCGGGCCTCCGGCACGGCGATCCGTGCGGCGAGTTCCGCCGCGGTCTGCGTCGTCAAACTGTCAAGCACATGCCGCACCGCCGCCGCATCGACAACGCTGTCCTCCTGGAGGAGTCGCGCCAGATATTCTCCGGTGCCCCCAACCAGCACCAACCGCTTCAACCTTCCTTCCGGCAGCTTCAATGCCCGCAAGCCATCGGCGACGATCCGCGCCGCTTCGTCCTCGCACGCCGCCAACTCCGCGTTCGTCGGAGGATTCGTCTGCACCAGCCGCTCCGTCAGCCGCCCGGATCCCAGCCCAAGCGACCGCGCCGCTCCCATTTCGCCATCGACAACCGCGATCAGCTCCGTGCTGCCGCCACCAATGTCCGCGATCAGCACCGGTCCACTCAAGTCCATGGCCGCGGCCAGACCCAGAAACGTGAGCGCCGCCTCCTCATCGCCATCGATAATCCGCACCTCGATCCCGGTAGCACCCCGCACTACTTCCAGGAATGCCTCGCCGTTCGCCGCCGCCCGCGTCGCCTCGGTCGCCACGGCCACAACCCGCCCCGCGCCCAGACCCCGCGCTTGATCGACGAACCGCTGCAGTGCGTCCAGCGCGGCGTCCATTCGCCCCTCGTCGAGCCGACCGGTGGCCGCCACCCCCTCCCCCAGCCGCACCACCTCTGACGCCCAGGCGAGCTGTTCGAGCCTGCCTGTGACATCCAGCCTGCCCACAGTCATCTTTATAGAATTCGAGCCGATATCGATGGCGGCCGCAGTCGCACCACCAGTGGTTGCGGTCACGCGCCCGGCCCATCAATGCTGAAGTGAAATCCGTACAGTCGTATCATGCGCAGAAGTCTAGCGGCTCGGCCTCGGATCGAAGGGTTGCCAAAATCTTCCCTTGCCCCCAGGGAATAGCGCCACTCTCCCGGCTCGACGGGAGGGGGTGAGGGACCAACCGAAAGAGCAAAAATGACCATTAGCAACGATGAAGTCTCCCCAGAAAAACGATCCCTCGACCTCCTCCACACCGGAGCCGAAGCCGAGCTGCGCCTGCTGAAAAAAGAACGCAAGGCTGAACGCCGCCTCGCCGTAGCCATCGCCGCCCTCGCCGCAGACGAACGCCGCTTGCTGCGGGCGCAAAATCGCGTCGCCGTCAGCAGATCCGCCGTTTCGGACGCCGAAACCCGCCTACGCGAAGCGCAAGCTCAGCGCGCCGCGGGGCCGGCCGCCGCTCACGACTGAGGCGCGCCGTTCTCCCGATCCGCGAGGCGATCCGTCGCTGCCCAAAAGCGGTCCATGAGCGCCGCCTGCTCTCCGGTTGCCATCCGCCGCGGCTGGTGAAACTCCTCGATCTCCACCCCGTGGAAACGCAGGCCCGCGATCGTTGTCCCGCGCAGAATGACCTCCAGCGCGTACCCCGACCGCACCTCCGCCGCCCACATCTGGTCGAGGATGAAGTTCCCCGGCGAATAGACGATCGGCTTGCCGGCGTACACTTCCATCCCCTGGATCAGGTGGGGGTGATTCGTCACCACCATCGCCGCCCCGGCGTCGATCGCCAGGTGCGCCGCCTGCACTGCCCACGGCGGCGGCACCGCGACGTACTCGGCCCCGAGGTGAAAATAGGGAATCACCACGTCCGCGATCGCGGTCGCCGCCGCGATATCCGCCGCCACCTGAGCCGCGAGATACGGATTCGTCCCGGCCCGATCCGCGGTCGCGCCCACGTCCACGTCGAGCACGCCGGTGGCCACCCCCGGCTCGACCTCGTAGTTCGCCGTCACCCCGTCGATGCCGAGAAACGCGATCCTGATGCCTCCGGCCTCCACCACCCACGGCGCCCGGGCGATGTCGATGCTCGATCCGGCCCCGAAATACGGAATCCCCGCCCCATCCAAGCGCCGCAATCGTGTCCAGCAGCCCCTGCACGCCCCACCCCTCGTCGTTCCAGACCGAGTGGTTGTTCGCCAGGGTCACCGCGTCGATCCCAGCCAGCGCGAATCCTTCCAGCATCGCCGGGCTGGAAACGAACGTCACCGAGTGGGGATCGGCCGGTTGGGGCAAGCGTGTCGGAAAGATTCCCCTCCAGGTTCGCCACCGTCACGTCGAACGAGCTGAGCAGTGGGCGCCATCCGCCGGAACGGCCGCGTAAAATCGCCATACTGTTGCATGTGCAGGTGGACGTTGCGCCCCGGCACGATATCCCCGACCACCCCGATCCGCACCGGTGCCGCGCCACCGCTCGGCTCGCAGCAGCGGGTCGACTCCGCCCACCGCCAGCGCCTGCACACGAAAATCGATCAACTCGCTCGGCACCAGCGCCACGGCGCCCGGATCCCGGCCAGAGCGCCGTCGCCAACGCGTCGTACGTGTCGAACGTCTGCTCAGGCCGCATCCCGCTCACCGTCTCGCCGGCGAGCGCCACGGGCCGCACCGGATACGGCACGGGCGAGCCCGAGGATCCGTCCAGTTGCCGACACTCCCCGCTGACCAAGCCGCCACGGGTCTTCGATCCCCACGCCGAAGATTGGCAGCCGCGGCGACGCCACCAGCGCCATCCCCTCGGGCAGCCCGGAGTTCGGCAAAGGCACGCAGCGCTCGAGGCACCGGCGTCGAGCCGGCGGGCAGCAGCCGACGTTGGGCGTTGCTGCCGCGCGTCGCCGGCGCGAGTCGCGGCCGGCGTGGCCGCGACTTCCGCGAGAGCAACGGCGATCACCGGAGCCTCGCGCACGTCGCGAGAGTCTGGAGCGCCAGGGAACCGGCGGCCCCCGCCGCCACGGCCACCACCGGCACGGCCCCCAGCATCACCTCCCGCCGCGTGAACGGGCGCGACCCGTCGCGAGTTCGGCCCGTGTCACCGACGCGCGAGCTCAGTCACCGCTTGGCGCCACGGGCGTCGCCGCCTGGTCGGCTTCCGGCGGATAGTAGTCGACGAAGTAGTCGACGATGGCGTTCTCGTAGGCCGTCACGATCGCGTTGCGCCCTTCGGGAGAGCCAGGACCGCGGCATCGCCATCGTTCGAGACGAACAGCGCCTCCACGGTCGCCCCCGGCATCTCGCTTGGCTCGATGACGCCCGGGACCTCCGGCCCGGTCATGATGAAGTGGCGGAACAGGGAGTAGCTCCTTCTGCACGTCGGCCGTCGTGTCCGGCAGCACGCCGCGCTCCTCCTCCGCCGGCAGCACGTAGCCGATGTAGCCGAGCTGCTCCTTGAGGTGCGCGTAGGCGAGCGTGGCAAAAACCGCGTTCCTGTCCCCGAACTCCCGCTCCCGCGTAAACCAGGTCTCGTACCCGCGCGGATCTCCGTTGGAATAGCCATTGACGTGCATCGAAACCAACAGATCGGCGCCGGCCTCGTTGCAGATGTTGATGCGCGCCTGGAGCTCGTCGAGATTCTTGTTGCGGTCGGATCGCGGCGGATCGTGCGCCGCCGTGCGCCCATCGCCGTTGACATCGGTCGCCGTCGAGGTTGACCGCGGCATCGGTCTCCCGGGTCATCACCACCGTCGTATCCCCGCTGCTGCAACCGCGCTTCGAGATCCCAGGCGTGCTCCAGCACGAGCACCGCCTCTTCCATCGACGGACCGCCATCGGTGAAGAAACTCTGGAACCCGCGGTCGTCGCCGCCGTGCCCCGGATCGAGACAGACAACCGGCGCCCGTGCAAACGCCGCCGGCAGCGGTTGCGGCGTCTCGACCGGCGAGTCCGCTTCCGGCGCGGCAACCTCGATCAGCGGTTCCGAGGCCGGCGCATCCGGCACCATCGCTTCCAGCTGTTGGGCGCCGCCAGTCGGCTCGTCGACCCGTCCAAAAAGGCGTCCACCGGCGAAGGCCAGCACCGTCAGGCCCACGATCAGCAGCGTCCCGGCCAGGGTGATCCCCGGCGAGCGCACCCGCGTGTCCTGCCGAGTCTTGGGCATCTTCGGCACCGGTTTGGATCTGCCCGCTGGCCCCGTTCCCGGATCTGCACGCGAATCGCGGCGGGCACGCAGCGCGCGCCGCTCGGACTCCGTCAAGGTGCGGCCATTGCCCGTCATCCGGCCCACGAGACCGACCAGGCCGCCACGGACGATCGCGGCCCCAGGTTGCTTCGACTCGCGTACTCCCTGCCCAGTTCTCCCATCCCCGTCACGCGCGGCACGCGAGACGCAACCTACCCTGCGATAGGCCGCTCATCCCGGATATACGTCGATAATAGGCGTTGATGGCTTCTTCATAGGCTCCGATGATGGTCTCTGCCGCGATATCCGACTGGATAAATGCGGCATCCTCTTCGTTTGAAAGAAACAACCCCTCGACTACCGCGCCCGGCATTTCGCTCGGCGTCAACTTCCCCGGACGCTCCGGGCCCGTCACCGCATGGTCTTCCAGCCCGATGCCTTTGTCGAACGCGTCGTAGCCAGCATCGACGTATGCATTCCCGAGCGATTCGTGGATGAGGTTAGCGAACGTCTCGCTGCGGCCACTGAACGGACGGTCCCCGTTGTACCAGACTTCGTAGCCTTGCAGGGCCGTTTTATGCCCCGTTGTAGTGAACCGAAATCAGCAGATCGGCGCCCGCCAGATTGCAGATGTTCACCCGCGCCTGGAGCTCGTCAAGCTCGCTGCTGCGCGCCTCACCCTCAGGCGGGGCCACGACGCCGTCGCCGTTGACGTCCTCGTTTGAGGGATTGACCTCGGTATCCGTCTCCCGAGTGAGCACTACCTCGTACCCCTGCTCCCGCAGCCGCTCGGCCAGCATCAGCGAATGTTCGAGCGTTAAATCCTTCTCCTGCAGCACGATTTCGTTGTCCTCGCAAGCAGCACGTTTCCGAGATCGATCCCCCCGTGACCGGGATCGAGGCAGACGATGTTGCGCCCATCTTGGGCGTATAGCTCATCAATCCCTTCTACGGGCACCGGCACGGGCGTCGGCGTTGGCGGCTGCGGGAGCGGTGTCGGCGTCGGCGGCTCCGGTGTCGCTGTCGGTGTCGCCGGCAGCGGAGTCGCGGTGGGGAGCGGAGTCGGCGTCGGCGGCGGCGCCGCGAAGCGGTCGGCCCCCAGCCGCACCCCGACGATAAGGAGGGCGATGCCCACCGAGATCAACAGGATGATTGCGCCTCGGGCAACGTCCTCCTGCCGGCTTTGCCGCCATTCCATACGATTCGGTCAGCCTTCGGTCCGGAAGCGGAACGTCATGCCTGCCGGGCGGGTCTCAACGGCCCAGCGATGCCAGTCCGTTCACGGCGGGGACGAGAATAGCCTACCGGCTCCTGCGGCGCGGCACAACCCCGGTGTAGGCTTTGACCTGACTCGTGCGATCGTATCCGTGTATCGGTGAGACGCGTTGACAGTCGTTTCACGGGTCGATACGATCCGCCGAACCTTTCGGTCGCCGCGGACCGGGTCGCCGCGACGGCGCCGGTTCGCGCCGACGCACGACGACGGGGGCCCAGCTTCGCCCGCGTGGGTTGGCAACCCGCACTGCAACGCCATCGCGCATCGGTGCACGATGGCGTCGAAATCATTCTGCAAAGGAGGATCCCATGGTGCGCAGAAGATTGATTGCAGCCTGATCACCCTGGCGATCATCGCCGCCACGATGATCCCGCTTGCCTTGACGTCGTATGCCCAGACGCCCGTGGCCGAGCCCAACAGCGACATCTCGGGCACGATCGACGTCGCCATGGTCGCCAACCCGCAGATGGTGGCGCTGCAGGAGCTGGTCGAATCCGGCGCCTTCAACGAGCTCTATCCCAACATCACCGTCAATCTGACCGTGCTCCCCGAGAACGAAATTCGCCAGACCATCACCCAGGACGTCACCACCCAGTCCGGGCAGTTCGATGTCTTCACTATCGGCCCCTTCGAGGTTCCTCTCTGGGCCGAGCAGGGCTGGTTGGAAGAGGTCGGCGCGGCAGCGGAAGCCAACCCCGACTACGACCTTGACCGACGTCTTTCGAAAGCATGAAAGCCGGTCTCACCTACGAGGACGGCCTCTACGCCCTCCCCTTCTACGGTGAGAGCGCCATGACCTTCTACCGCACCGACCTCTTCGAAGAGGCCGGTCTCGAGATGCCGGAGCGCCCGACCTGGACGCAGATCGCCGAGTTCGCCGAAGCGCTGGACTCCGACACGGTTTCCGGCGTCTGCCTGCGAGGTCTTCCTGGCTGGGGTGAGATGGGCGCGCCTCTCGGCACCGTCATCAATGCCTTCGGTGGCCGCTGGTACGACGAGAACTGGGTCGCACAGCTCAACGACGAGGACTCGGCGCGGGCCATCCGCTTCTACATCGAGCTGCTGCAGAACTACGGCCCCGAAGGCGCCGTCGGCAACGGCTTCACCGAGAACGAAACCCTTCTCATTCAGGGTCAGTGCGCCCAGTGGTACGACGCCACCTCCGCCGCCGAGCTGATCACCGACCCATCCATCAACCCCGATTACGAAGAGGTCGGCTTCGCCTACGGCCCCTCCGACAAGCTGCCCACCGGCAACTGGCTATGGAGCTGGAACTTCGCCATGGCGGCGAACTCCGACGCCAAGGAAGCCGCCAACGCCTTCATGCAGTGGGCAACGTCCACAGCCTACGTCGACGCCATCGTCGCCTTCGATGGCGGCTGGGGCCGTGCCCCGACCGGCGCCCGCGCCTCGGTCTACGAGAATCCCTCGTACCAGGAGCGCGCCGCCGACTTCGCCGAGATCGTCCTCAACTCCATCAACGAGGCCAACCCGAACGAGCCGACCGAGGAACCGGTGCCCTACACCGGCGGTCAGTTCGTGCGCATCCCCGAATTCCAGCAGCTCGGCAACGACGCGACGCAAATCTTCGCCTCCGCCCTCGTCGGAGACACGGAGATCGACGCGGCGATCGAGGAAGCCAACGACTTGGCTAACCAGGTCGCCATCGACGCCGGCTACCAGGAGTAAGCTGCCCCGATCGAGCGGCTCTGAACTTGCCACCCCGCTCGCCCAAAGCCCCTCTCCCTGCGCACAGGGAGAGGGGTTGGGGTGAGGGTTCGTCGGGTTGGGGTGAGGGCCGTTCAGGGAGCGGGGTGAGGGCGCCCCAGGGAATCTCGCCACATGGCTATTGCCCAAACACCAGCCCAGTCCACTGTTGCATCGCCCGCGGCACCCGCCGCCAAGCGTCACCTGGCGGAACACCAGATCGGGCGTCTCCTGGTCATGCCGGCCCTCATCTTCGCCATCCTGGTCACCCAGGCCCCGTTTCTGCTCACCATCCTCTACAGCTTCCAGCGCTGGAATCTCAATCGCCCGGACCAGCGCGGCTTCGTCGGCTTCGACAACTACACCTACCTCCTGATGCGTGATCCCGCCTTCTACGAAGTCATCATCAACACGGTCGTCTTCGTCGTCGGTTCGGTCCTGGCGTCGCTTGCCTTGGGACTTCTCTATGCCGAGTTGGTCAACCACCGCTTTCCGGGTCGCGGCATCGTCCGCACCATGCTCATCACCCCCTTCCTCATCATGCCCGCCGCCGCGGCCCTGACCTGGAAGAACCAGATGCTGGATCCCAACTTCGGCATCGTCGATTGGCTCATCTCCCTGACCGGCAACACCGGTCCGCAATGGCTCTCTCACTACCCCATGGTGTCGATCATCGGCGTTATCGTCTGGCGCTGGGCGCCCTTCATGATGCTCATCCTGCTCGCCGGCATGCAGTCGATTTCCGAAGAGGTCCGCGAAGCCGCCCGCGTCGATGGCGCAAGCGCCCGCCAGGAGTTCGTCGACATTACCCTCCCCCACCTCTGGCGCTTCATGCAGCTCGGCGGGCTGCTCGGCACCGTCTTCATCGTCCAGGAGATCGACCCCATCTTCATGATGACCGGCGGCGGCCCGGGCGACGCCACCACCACCCTCCCCTATTACGTTTACGAGAAAGCGCGCGAATCGTTCGACATCGGCCGCGGCGCCGCGCTCGGCGTCATCGTGGTCCTCATGTCGATCGCGGTCATCACGCTGCTCGTGCGGGCTCTCGACCGCATGCTGGAACGGCAGGAGGCCTAATCCATGGCGTCGTTGCCCATCCCTCGCGCCGGCCGAGGCTTCTCCAGAGAATCTGCCTCCCCACTCTGGGCCATCTCGGCTTGGATCGTCGGGCTCATCGTCTTCTTCCCGGTGCTCTACATGTTCCTCACCGGCTTCAAGTCCGAAAACGCCGCCGTCGAGCTACCACCCCGTCTCATCTTCTGGCCCACCTTCGAGAACTACGAAGCCGTCTTCGGCATCAATTTCATCCCCTTCTTCCGCAACTCCATCATCACCTCCATCGTCTCGACCTTCTTCGTCTTGCTCCTCGCCATCCCGTGCGCCTATGCCTTGGCCATCTACCGGCCGAAAAAGTGGAAGGACATCCTCTTCTTCTTCATCTCCACGCGCTTCCTCCCCGTCGCCGGCGTCATCGTCCCTCTCTACGTCCTCTTCAGCCCCGTCGGCGATCCCGTCCTTGGCGTGCCCGGTCTCGGCCTGCTCGGCACCCTGCAGGGCTTGGTCCTCCTCTACACCGCCATGAATCTGCCCATCGCCGTCTGGATGCTGCGCTCCTTTTTCGAGGAGGTCCCGCGCGACATCCTCGATGCCGCCCGCGTCGACGGCGCCAGCATCCCCCGCGAGATGGTCCAGATCGTGCTCCCGATGATCTTCCCGGGCCTCGTCGCTACGGCGTTCATCTCCATCATCTTTGCCTGGAACGAATTCTTCCTCGCCTACAACCTGGCCCCCAAGGAATCGACCGTCCCCATGTTCATGGTCCGCTTCGTCACCTCGGAAGGTCTCTTCTGGGCCAAACTGGCCGCTTCCTCCACCATGGCCGTCCTCCCCATTGTCCTTCTCGGCTGGATCGCCCAACGCCAGCTCGTCCGCGGCCTCTCCATGGGCGCCGTGAAGTAGGCGGTCTACGACCCGCACCAACGCCTTCCGCCATGTGACAAGCTCGCCCCAACCGTGTCATTCTGAGCCCACAGGGCGAAGAATCTCGGCTCAGGAGTCCACGTCGGCCTCTTGCGCCGGGATGCTTCACTTCGTACAGCATGACACGGTGGTGGTGCGAGCCGATCAAGAGAAGCAGGAGGTCTCCAATGAAAGCAGTAGTCGTCGACGAACCCGGCACCGTCCGGGTCGCGGACATCCCCGCCCCGACCCCCGGCCCCGACGACGTCGTCCTCAAAGTCGGCGCCTGCGGCATCTGCGGCACCGACGTCCACATCATCGACGGCGAGTTCCCCCCCACCGTCTACCCCATCGTCATCGGCCACGAGTTCGGCGGGGAAGTGACCGCCGTGGGCGACAACGTATCCGGCTTCGCGGTCGGAGACCGCGTCGGCGTCGACCCCACCCTCAATTGCGGCGCCTGCTACTACTGCCAGCGTGGCATGGGCAACCTCTGCGAACGCTGGAACGCCGTCGGCGTCGCCAACCACTCGGGAGGATTCGCCGAGTACGTCTCCGTCCCTGAGCGCGTCGTCTACCCCATCCCCGAAAACATGTCGATGAAAGGCGCCGCCCTGATCGAGCCGGTCTCTTGCGTCGTGCGCGGTTTCCATCGCCTGCAACCACAGACCGGCGAGACCTACCTCATCTACGGTGCCGGCCCCATGGGGCTGCTCAACGCCCAGGTCGCCCGCTACAACGGCGCCAGCCTCGTCGCCCTGATCGACATCAATCAGAGCCGGCTCGACCGCGCGAAGAACGAGTTCGGCTTCGAGCACGTCGCCACCAGCCTGAATGATCTGCGCGACATCGCCCCTCGCGGTTTCGACAACGTCATCGAAGCGACCGGCGTCACCAAAGTCGCCGAGCAGGCCATCGACGCCGTCAAGCGCCGCGGCAAACTCCTCCTTTTCGGCGTCTGCCCACCCGGCGAAAAAGCCAGCTACGACGCCTTCAAGATCTACAACGAAGAAATCTCCATCCTCGGCACCATGGCCGTCCTCAACTCCTACGGCCCCGCCATCGACATCATCGCCTCCGGCGCCATCGACGTCGATCGCATGGTCTCCGACACCTTCACCCTTGACGAGTTCCCTGCCGCCCTCGCCCACGTCCGCAGCGGCAAAGGCCTCAAAGTCCAGGTCGCCGGCACCAGCGCTTGAACGAGGGACCGAAAGCCCCTCTCCCTGCGCACAGGGCCGGGTGCCCTCTGGGCGGCGGTTGGGGTGAGGGTCGTTCGGGAGGAGTTGGGGGTAAAAGCCGCCGAGAATCTGGGGAGAAGGCCGCTCCTACAGAAACAACATCATCGCCCCCGCCGTAATCGGCACCGCCACCACCGCGACTCGCAACACCTGCCGCGGCGCGCGCCGGGTAAACCGCGCCCCGATGAACGCCCCTGACGCCAACCCGATCGTCAGTCCAATCAGATGCGGCCCCGACACATCCCCATGACGCGCCATCGCCAGCCCGCCCGCCGCGCTGATGAACACCAGCGCCATCATCGCCGTGCCAACCGTCTGCCGCAGTGGCAAGCGGTGGATCGTCAGCAACCCGAGCTGGAGCAGCGGCGCCATCCCGATACCCAGGAATGCGGCCGCGGCCCCGCCCGTCGCCCCCATCCCGATCCCCGCCGCCCATTCGCGCTTAGACCGGGAAGGCTCGTCGTCCAGCATCGCGTCGGACCTGATAATGACCCCATTCGTGATCCGCGACCGGAAAAAGACCAGCACCGCCAGGCTCCAGAGCGCCAACCCGGCGGCAACTTTCAACACCTCGTCTGGAACGCCCTGACTCGAATCCGCGCCCAGCACCGCGCCAGCCGCCCCCGCCAGCCCGACGACCAGCCCCAGTCGATAGGAGACGTTCCCCTCCCGGTAATGGGAGACGGATCCGGTCAACGTCACGAACAGCATGGCGGCAATCGCGGTGCCGATCGCCGTATGCGCCGGCAGACCGAACACCCCCGTCAGGAGAGCGACCGCGACCCCCGCCCCGCCCACGCCGATAAAACCCACGATGAGTCCGAAGGCGAACGTGACGACCGCGAGTTCGGCGATGATGCGCAGATCCTGCGCCCCGATCGTCACCGAGGCAGAGGTTCCCTTTCCGTGCCGTGAACGACCGCCCGCGTTTCGATCGCATACCCAGGATCGATGTACTCGTGCCGCGCAGGCTCGCGCTGCACGGGTGGTCGCAACATCGGGGCGACGTACTTCCGCCACCCGATGAACAGCAACACGGCCGGGATCACCACCAGGGCGACCATCCCGACCCGGATGAATGCCCAGATGAACCCGGCGAAAAACCACCCGATCAGTACGCCGAGCACGATCCCGGCCATGAAGCCGTACCCGCCCCACTGCATCCGGCCGTTCCCGGACCCGCTTGTGTCATAGCGCTGGTTCATGATCTCTCCCGCAACCTGGATGTGAGGTCCAACGTGGATCGCCGCTGCCGGCTCTCAACAGAGAGTACCGCACTCCCCGCCTCACGACCTTCATATTTCGGCGTTATCTTCACAGAGATTGGCGCCTTTTGCGGGAGCGTGCCAATCGGAGGATCATGGAGTATTCTCTCCGGCCGCGAAAGCGGACTCCGCCGTCCTCTTTCACCCATACCATGCTGGTATCCGAAGAACAGATGCGTGTTCCGGTTCTTGCACCAGTCAACCATCGCGTTCGGGGGATCCAGTGTCAACCATCGTCGACGAGGTTATCGAGTCTGCTGGGGCGACGGCGGTCCCGTCGATCCTGCCCGAGACTCCCGAGCAACCAGAGAAACCCACCCCGGAGCCGATGACCCAACGGCGGGTGCTGAGACTCGCCACTCCCATTATCGGCGAGAACCTGCTGCATACCATGGTCGGCGCCGTCGACACCTTCATGGTCGCGCGTCTCGGCGCGGCCGCGGTGGCCGGCGTCGGCACGGCGTTCGAGTTCGTCTTCTTCATCATTTCGATCCTCTCCGCCATCGATATCGGCGCCACCGTCCTCGTCTCGCAGGCCATCGGCGCGGGCGATAAGCATCGGGCCAACCAGCTCGCCCGTCAGGCCATCGTCTGGGGCCTCATTCTGGCCATCCCGATGTCGTTCCTGCTCTATACGTTTGCCCCGAACATCATCGGGCTCTTCGGCACGGCGCCGGACGTCGCTGCTGCCGCCACGACCTACCTCCAGGTCATCGCCGCGACGGCCATCACCCTCTTCCTGTCGTTTGTCTGCGGCGCGGTCCTGCGTGGCGCGGGCGATAGCCGCACGCCGCTCTACGCCGCCGTCATCGCCAACATCGTCAACATCGTCGTCGCCTACACCCTCATCTTCGGCCATTTCGGCTTTCCTGCCCTCGGCGTCGCCGGTAGCGCACTCGGCGCGGCCACCGGACGCGGTCTCGGTGCGGC
Organism: uncultured Chloroflexia bacterium; assembly: GCA_963762985.1. GTDB lineage: Bacteria > Chloroflexota > Chloroflexia > Thermomicrobiales > UBA6265 > JACCXM01. The sequence continues at coordinate 90,034 of CAVXMK010000002.1, read as the reverse complement.
GTTCATGCTCATCGTCATGGCACGCGGCAAGAAAGCCATCTCGCTGGCCGGCTCGTGGGGCTGGCAACCGAAGGTGGAAACCGCGAAGCAGCTCCTCACCCTGGGTGTCCCGGCCGCGGTGGAGCAGATGCTTTCCTCCGGCGCCTTCATGGTGCTCATCGCCGTCGTCGCCCTCATCGGCACCCCGGCGCTGGCCGCCCAGCAGATCGCCTTCACGGCCCTCTCCACTGCCTTCCTGCCCGGCATCGCCTTCTCCATCACCGCCACCGCCCTCGTCGGCCAGAGTATCGGCGCCCGCATGCCATCGGACGCCCGGAAGGCTTGGACGATCGCGCTCCGTTGGGCCATCGCTTGGCTGGGGATCGGCGGTCTGCTCGTCTACATCTTCAGCGAGCGGCTAATCGGGATCTTCTCGTCCGATCCGGCGGTCATCACGGCCGGGGTCAACGCGCTGCACGCCCTCAGCATCGCCCTCCCCTTCTGGGCCATCTGGTTCGTCAGCAGCGGCAGCCTACGCGGCAGCGGCGACACCCGCACCCCGCTCATCATCGGCGCCTCGTCGATGTGGCTCGCCGTCCTGCTCGCCTGGATCGGCGTCAAGTTCTACGGCGCCGGCCTCGGCTGGGTCTGGACCGCCTTCGTCATCACCACAACACCGGCGGCCTTCGTCATGTGGTGGATCTTCCGCCAGCGCATCACCGACTACGAACGCGGACGTCGAGAGCTACCCGAGCTAAACGCGACTCCCACCCACTGATCCAGAACTCCCAGCCACGAAAAGCCCCCTCTCCCTTGGGACACGGGAGAGGGGGTTGGGGGTGAGGACAATCCGCCGCCTCCCCGGACCTTCAACACCTTTAATATCTTCCGACAACTAGGCCGAATTCCCGAGAAAGACGAGCCCCCGGCGCCACGCTTTACCACCACCCATACGGCACATTCCGCCGCGGACTGAGCATCGGATAGCACCCGTGCTCCGCAAAATCGGCAATCCGCCGTTGCAGCGCCTGAATTTCCCCGGAACCGATGACGCCGGAGAGAACCTCCCGCAGTTCGTCTGACCGCTCCCGCAACCCCAGCAGTTCCTGCTTCAGCGGCGCGGAGACCGGCTCGCCCACGAACTGCCACAGAACCGTACGCAGCTTCGGCTCCCGGTTGAACGTCAGCCCGTGGTCGATCCCCCACACCTTCCCGGCAGAGTCGCGCAAACAGTGGCTCATCTTGCGGTCGGCGTTATTCACCAGATGATCGAACAGCACCAGCCGCTCCACCGCCGGATCCGTGCTGCCCCAGAACACATTGCGATCCGGCCGCTCCGCCTCCGGCTGGACGTACAACTGCACACTGCCCACGCCCCGAGGCCCCTCCCGCGCCACCGTCGGCGGCACGAGATCCCAGCCCGCCCACCGGCTAAACAGGTAGGCGGCCAGCTCCCGCAAATAGAGCGTCCCGTCGGGGAAATCGTACAGCGGCGCTTCCCCCGCCTGGGGCTTGTAAATCGCGAGCTGGGACCGGCCATCCCGGCTTTCGAGGGCCACGGCGAACGAGTAGTTCGATCCCCAGGGAATCAGCCGCGAGGCGGTGAAATCCGCATCCCGCAGCAGGGCGAGCGCGTCTTCTTCGGGCAGTGGGGCCGGGGTTTCCTCGCCGCCGCCGGACTCATCTCGCAGTTCGAGGAACAGATCGGGCATGCGGCGTCCCGGATACTACAGCGGGTCAAGGCGCTGCGCGCCGACCGCCATTCTACTTGCGCGGGGTGACGGGGTGACGGGGTGATAGAGTGTCCGGGTGATAGGAGTTTCAGGGCTCGTGCTGATGGAATCACGCTCGAGGCAAGCTCTGCCTGACACCCTATCACCCCGACACAGCGTCACCCTCAAAAGTCTCTCCACGCCACCCCCGTTCCCTCCATGAGTTGCCGTACCAATGCCTCCGCCTCATGCACTGGCGGCAGGCAGGCGAAGTGCTCGCAAACATATGCCGTCGCCCGGCCGTTGCGAGCAGGCCGATCCTGCAGAAACGGCAACTGTCTGACCACTCGGGAGCGCTTTGAACCGACGTAGCCCGACGATCATGTTCGGCTCAAAGAGGCCATAGGTCGCATCGAGCAACGCTTGCAGGTCGTCGCTCTCCCGCTTGCCTGCAAGAGCCACCTCTTTGACCGGACCGATGTAGAAGTCGGTCGCGCTCAGGTATCTCCCCGCCGCCAGCGGGTGCTCGCGCATGGTCCTGGCCATAGCGCGCAGCAGTTCGCTGCCGCGCTCAGACCACTCTTCATTCCCCGTCATCGCGCCCAGCCGCAACAACACGTCGGCGGCGACCGCATTTCCGGACGGTGTTGCGCCATCGTGCAAATCGCGCGGCCGCGCCACCGGCGTCTCGTGGCTCAGCGCCGTGTCGAAAAACCCCGGTCCTTCCGGGTCCCCGAACTCGGCAACCATGACCTCCGTCAGCCGGATCGCCTCCCGAAGCCACCGCTCGTTCATCGTCGCCTGGTATAAGGCCAGCAACCCATCGATGAAGAAGGCGTAATCCTCCAAAAAGCCGCCGATGCGGGCGTCGCCGTCCTTCCAACTGCGCAGCAGCCGCCCCTCCCGCTGCAGGTGCTCGAGCACGAACGCCGCGTTACGCTCCCCGATCTCACGGAGATCGGACCGGTCCAGAATCCGCGACCCGTTGGCGAACGCCTTGAGCATCAGCCCGTTCCAGCCGGTGATGACCTTTTCGTCCCGGCCGGGCCGTTCGCGCTTCTCCCGAACCTCCAGCAACGAGGCCTTGATCCGCTTGCGTGCATCAGCCAACTCCTCCTCACCGATGCCGAGACGATCGGCGACATCCGCCGCCGTCCGCGGCGTGGCCAGCACCGTTTGGCCCTCGAAATTGCCGCCCGGCTCGATGGTGAACCATGCCTTGGCAATCCTGGCGTCCTCTTCTCCCAGCGCCTCCTCGACCTCTTCGACCGTCCAGGTGTAGAACAGCCCCTCGTGCCCCTCGGTGTCAGCGTCCAGCGTGGCGTAGAAACCGCCGCGCTCGTCCGTCATCTCGCGGGCGACGAAATCGAGCGTCTCCTCCGCCACGCGGCGATACCGCTCTTCGCCAAACGCCTGGTACCCGGCCAGATAGACCGACGCGAGCTGAGCATTGTCGTAGAGCATCTTCTCGAAGTGGGGCACCAGCCAGACAGCATCCACCGCATAACGGTGAAACCCGCCACCGAGATGGTCGTAGATGCCCCCGGCGCCCATCCGGTCGAGCGTCCGCTGCGCCATGACCGCCTCGCGCTGCCCACCCGTGCGGCTGCTCTGCCGCAGCAAAAACTCGACCGCCGCCGGCTGGGGAAACTTCGGCGCCGTTCCGAATCCGCCGTTGCGGGCATCGAACGTCCGCGCCAGTTGCTCGACGGCCTCGGCCAGGATTTCCGGGGTCAGATCGTCCGCCTTCGGCATGCTGCCGGTCGCCCGTCGCAGCAGCTCGCGGATTTGCCCCGCGCTCTCCTCGACCTCCTCCCTGCGCTCCGTGTACGCGGCGGAGACGGCTTCCAGCACCTTGGGGAACCCGGGCATCCCCATCCGGTCGTCCGGCGGAAAATAGGTACCCCCATAAAACGGCGTCCCGTCCGGGGTGAGAAATACGTTCAGCGGCCAGCCGCCATGTCCGGTAAGCGCCTGCACTGCCGTCATGTACAGCGAATCGAGATCCGGCCGCTCCTCGCGGTCGACCTTGATGTTGACGAAGCGCTCGTTCATCGCCGCCGCGATCTCGTCGTTCTCGAACGACTCGTGCTCCATGACGTGGCACCAGTGGCAGGCGGAGTAGCCGATGCTGACCAGCATCGGCTTGTCCTCCTCCCGCGCTTTCGTCAGCGCCTCCTCCCCCCAGGGATGCCAGTCGACCGGATTCTCGGCGTGTTGCAGCAAGTACGGGCTTGTTTCGGTAGCCAGACGGTTCGCCACGGTGACTCGCTTTCTGCTCGCGGGTTGCGGGGCCGACGATGGAAGGTGATGTCCTGTGCCCCGCTACAATGGTGGCACAGGACGTTCGCAGGAGGCCGCACATGCCCGACGAACTCGCTCAGGGAGGGAACGACGCGCCCGGCTCAATCACTCCGCTCGCCGACGCCCGCCTCGCCTTCGTCGGCGCCGGCGTCATGGCCGAGTCGATGATCGCGGGCCTGCTCAAGCAGGCGATGATCCCGCCGGGGCACATCGTCGCCAGCCATCCCCGCGCCGATCGCCGCCACAAGCTCGAAGAACGCTTCGGCATCGAGACCGTCGAGAGCAACCGGGAGGCGGCTCAGGATGCCGATCTCGTCGTCCTCACCATCAAACCTCAGGTCCTCAAGGCCGTCATGCGCCAGCTCTTTGGCAGCCTGTCGCCCGAGCAAGTCGTCGTCTCGGTCATCGCCGGCGCCCCGATCGACGTCCTCATGGACGGTCTCGGCCACGAGGCCATCGTGCGCGTCATGCCCAACACTCCCGCCCAGGTCGGTCAGGGCATGAGCGTCTGGAGCACCACCCCCGGCGTCACCGAGCAGCAGCGGCAGCGCATCCAGGCGCTCCTGCGCGCCTTGGGCGAAGAACTCTGGGTCGAAGAGGAAAAATACGTCGACATGGCCACCGCCCTATCCGGCACTGGCCCGACCTACGTCTTCCTGATGATGGAGGCCCTCATCGACGCCGGCGTCCACATGGGCTTTCCCCGCCGCATCGCCGAGCAGATCGTCCTGCAGACCGTCTCCGGCTCCGTCGCCTTCGCCCGCGACTCCGGCAAGCACATGGCCGAGCTCCGCAACATGGTCACCTCCCCCGGCGGCACCTCCGCCGAGGCCATCTACCAGATGGAAAAAGGCGGTCTCCGCACCGTCCTCTCCCGCGCCGTCTATGCCGCCTACCAGCGCACCCAGGTCCTCGCCGAGCGCGAACGCGGCGACCGGGAATAACACGCGATTCGGCCGGCCCCAGCCAAAAAATCGCCCAGCTCCGCCCGAAGTCCGGTCTGGGTGGAGGTCGGGGGTGAGGGCGGCCCTCCCACTTCCCAGGTCTACAGAACCTTCAACATCTTCCGACAACCACGCCAAAATCCAAGCCGCTAAGAGTCCCTCGCCCTGCGCACAGGGCCGGGTGCCCTCTGGGCGGCGGTGGGGGTGAGGGTCGTTTGCGGGGTTGGAGTGAGAGTTCTCAAGGGATGGAGATTGAGTGCACCGAGCCACACTCACCCCTCCCCAAACGCCAACACCCCCTGCAACCCATCCCACCCAACCATCGCCTCCGGAAACACCTCCACCGCATTCCCCACAAACGCCCCCGGATCATGCAACCCAGGACTGAAATGCGTAATCCACAACCGCTCCACCCCCGCATCCCGCGCCACCGTCGCCGCTTCCCGAAACGTCATATGTCGATTCTGTTTCGCCTTTTCGGTGTCCTCGTCGCTCCCGTACGTCCCCTCGCACACCAGCAGATCAGCACCTGCCGCGAAGTCGACCAGCTCCGGAGTTGGCCGCGTGTCGGTGATGTACGCCACGCATAGCCCCCTCCGCGGCGGGCCGAGAACGTCATCCGCAGACGCCGCTCCCCCGTCCCATGACACACCCTCACCGTCCTGCAACGCCCCCCATAGCTGCATCGGAATCCCGAGCGCACGTGCCCGATCCGGCAAAAACGCCCGGTTGCGCGCCAAATCGGCTCGATAGGCCAGGACCGGGAGCCCGTGCTCTCCCACCTGGCAACTCCCCGTCATCTCTCCCGGTAGCGAAAACGTCTCGCCACTTCTGAGTTCTCTGACGTGCACCGCATACGGCAGATACGGGGCGATCGTGCGTAGCCCGCTCACCACCTCACCGGTACCAGGCGGACCGTAGATCGTGATCGGCTCGGTGCGGTCGGAATTGGCCACGGCGTGCAGCAGACCCGGCAGCCCCGCGACGTGGTCCGCGTGGGTGTGCGACAGGCAGATCGCCTCCAGTCGCCGCATGCTCCACCCGGTCTCACGCCAGGCAATCTGCGTCCCCTCCCCGCAGTCGAACAGCGTCAGCGCCCCGTTCACCCGCACCAGCAAACTGGACAGCCAGCGCCGCGGCAGCGGCATCATGCCGCCCGTCCCGAGCATCACCGCCTCGATCATGACCAATCTCGGTATGCATGGGTAGTGAGAAACCCGGGAAAACGCTCCCGCAGTCCCGGGCAACTCGCCTCTCGTTCCCCCCTCTCCCATCCCCGATGGGAGAGGGGGGCAAGGGGGGTGAGGGCCGACTGCGGCAACGCACATGGAGGAAGCATAGTAACCCGGCCTCACGACACCCTTACACCACAGGTTGCCCGCCATTCCAGCCCGTCGCTACACTGCCCTCGCCCCACCAGCCAGGATCGGTCCTGTGCCACGCTCCGCCGTCCATCAACCCACAACACTTCGCCTGGTACTCCCGTTGCCGCCAGGTGTCAACAACCAGTACCTCACCGTGGGCAAGCGCCGGGTCCTCAGCGCGCCCGCAAAAGCGTTTCACCGCGACGTTGCCAGGCACATCGCGGCCCTCATGTCCAGCGGCGCCCTCTCACCGGCGACGGAGCAAGCATTCGCGGAATCCGCGATCGGCGTCTATCTCGTTTACTTCTTCGAAACCCCGCACCGGCGCGATCTCGACGGTGGCCTGAAAATCACCCTCGATGCGCTCAGCCGAACCCTCGGCTTCGACGACCGCGCCGTCGTCGATCTGCACCTCTCCAAGAAGATCGATCCGCTGCGCCCGCGCGTCGAAGTCGAGCTCGAAACGATCCCCGATTGGGAGTTTGACCGCACCTACCAGTATCTTGGTGAACGATCAGGCGGCCGGATTGACGGCGCGATGCCGCCTCGGGAGCACGGATGGCAAGGTCAACACTCGCAAATGTGCGCAGGCGGCGAAGCAGACGCGACGCCAGAGCCGGGATTTCGACACCGTCGTCGTGCTCGATTTCGGCAGCCAGTACAGCCAGCTCATCGCTCGCCGCGTGCGCGAAGCCGGCGTCTACAGCGTCCTCCTCCCCTGGGATACGCCGTGGGACGAGGTCGCCAAGCTCAACCCGAAGGGCGTCATCCTCTCCGGCGGCCCGGCCAGCGTCTACGAGCCCGGCGCGCCCACCCTGCCGCCCTGGGTGCTCGGCGAAGCCCTGCCCACCCTCGGCATCTGCTACGGCATGCATCTCCTCGCCAACGCCCTCGACGGCGCCGTGGAGTCCGCGCCGCGACGCGAATACGGCTCGGCCGCGATCTCAGTCACCTCTGCCTCGCCCCTTTTCCGCGACCTCCCGCCCTCGCTCGATGTCTGGATGAGCCACGGCGACCACGTCACCCAGCTCCCCGCCGGGTTCGTCGCTATCGCCAGCACCGATAACGCCCCCATCGCCGCCATGAGCGACGGCCAGCGCTTCGGCATCCAGTTCCACCCGGAGGTCGCCCACACGCCGCTCGGCCGGGATCTCATTCGCAACTTCCTCGTCGAGGTCTGCCACTGCCGCACCGACTGGACCGCCGAGCACTTCATCGACAGCGCCGTCGCGCAGATCCGCGAAACCGTCGGCGACGGCCGCGTCCTCCTCGGTCTGAGCGGCGGCGTCGATTCCTCCGTGGCCGCCGCCCTCATCCACCGCGCCATCGGCGACCGCCTCACCCCCGTCTTCGTCGACAACGGACTGCTCCGCCTCGGCGAGGCCGATCTAGTGCGCGAGGTCTTCGGCCGCACCTTCGGCATGAACCTGGTCTTCGTCGATGCCAGCGAGCGCTTCCTCGCCCGCCTCGCGGGGCGTCGAGGACCCGGAGGAGAAGCGGCGCATCGTCGGCGACGAGTTCATCCGCGTCTTCGAGGCCCAGACCGCCGCTCCACGGCCCCTTCGATTTCCTCGCCCAGGGCACGCTCTACCCGGACGTCATCGAAAGCACCGCGCCGGACACCAAAGCCGCGGTCAAGATCAAGACCCACCACAACGTCGGCGGCCTGCCGGCCGACCTGCTCCTTCTCCCTGGTCGAACCCCTCCGCTACCTGTTCAAGGACGAAGTGCGCGCCGTCGGCCGCGCCCTCGGCCTCCCCGCCGAGATCGTTGAGCGCCAACCGTTCCCCGGTCCCGGCCTCTCCGTCCGCATCATCGGCCCAGTGACCGCCGACGACCTTGCCCTGCTCCGGCAAGCCGACGCCATCGTGCGCGAGGAAATCGACGCGCTCGGCCCCGACGCCGGGGTCTGGCAATACTTCGCCGTCCTCCTGCCCATCCGCTCCGTCGGCGTCATGGGCGACTACCGCACGTACGGCCGCGTCTGCGCCGTGCGCGCCGTCGCCTCCGAAGACGCCATGACCGCCGACTGGGCCCGCCTCCCCCACGACACCCTGGCCCGCATCAGCACCCGCATCGTCAACGAAGTCCACGGCATCACCCGCGTCGTCTACGACATCTCCTCCAAACCCCCCGCAACGATCGAATGGGAATGACCGTAGCGTGGAGCAGGGAGCCCGCGGCAGGCGGGGGACATATTCCCCCTCTCCCGTGCCCCTCGGGAGAGCAACCGTGTTGGGTGGTCAAGCGATGGCGCCTCCGTGGGCGCCCCACGGCGCTCCAGCACGCAGGAGGGCGTTGGCCATCGTCAGGAGCTTGTGCCTGCCGGGGCCGCGGGCGACCGTGGCGGGTGTGCCGTGCTGCACCCGCCGCGCGTCGAAGCTGGGCATGGGCTCTGCAGGGCGGGGTCGCCGCGGACGGCGGTCACCGCCGCCATGGACACCTGGGCCGGCACGCCGCCGCGGCCACCGCCGATGCAGCGACGCCGCGGGGAGCGCCCGCTGGCGCGGTGCAGGGGCGCCACCCCGGCGCGGGCGGCCGCTTCCTGGCGCGTCAGCGGGCTCAACGCCGGCCGTGCGGCCAGCACCGGGCGCGCCACCCCAGGGTCGCCGCCGGGGATGGAGCGCCGCACGGGTTCCTGGGCCGGCCCGGCGGGGCTGGCCTGGACGGTCCACGCCACCGCGGCATCCAGGGCGGCGCGCTGCGTCTCGAGGTACGCCAGGGGCGCCTCCACCTCGGCCCGCGGCGACGCCGCGGTGCTCGGCCAGCGGGTGGGATCGGCGGTGGGTATCTCGACCCCGTGCCGCCGTCGGGCCAGCATGCCGCGCAGGTCCGGGGTGGGGTCGTCCGGCCGCGCGGGCGGGTGGGCGCATCCGCTCCCCGCAGCGAGCCAGCAGGCGCGCATCGAGCCGCTCGGTCTTGGCCCGTTGCCCGCTGGCCGGTGGCCACCCGCCAGGGGTGTTCCGCACCGCTGTCGGCCACATCCAGCCACGCTTTGGCCACATCGATGCCGATCCAGACCGCCCGCGCGTTCATCCCCGCGCCTCCGCGTGTGCGGATCCCAGGGCGCCCTGCCTTGCCTGCTGCGGGCTCGCGACCCCGGCACCCGGTCGGGTTCTGCATGGGACCGCCCCCGCACCGACCCTGCTCGTTCTCGATCTCGATCGATCCCGGATTCCGCGGGCTGGTGCGGCGGCGGCCACCCGATCCGCCACTGCGGCCGATCTCACCGTCCAGAACACCGGCGGCGACGTTCTGGCAACATACAAGGCATCTCGTCACGGACGCGCGGAAGTTGGTGGAAAACGTGGTCGGTTGCAATTGTTCGGAACAACCCTTCGTGCGCTCGGCGCTCAAACCAGCGATCGCACCGCGCCCACAAGATCCCCGAGCAATCGCCGCTTCGGCAACCCCATGGCCATGTGCAGCAAGTTTTTCTGCTTCGTCTTCTTGGGCACATCGTCCACGCGCAGATACTCTTCGAACATCCCCGAGAGGACGCCCGGATACTCGCGCAACAGGTGCGGACGGGCGTGGGCGAATTCGGTCACGTTCCGGATCTTGTGCAAATCCGCCATGACCACGCTCTCATCCAGCAGCTCCCGGTAGCGGGACAGGCTCATGGCAGAAAAATCGTCGTTCGCCTTCGCCTCGATTATCGCCTGCGCCGCCACTTTGCCCGACAACATGGCCAGATTCCCGCCTTCCCGATTGATCGGGTTGACGAGTTGCGCCGCGTCGCCCACAACTACCGCCCCGTCGGCATAGACCTGCGGCAGCCGGTTGTACCCCCCTTCGGGGATCAAATGCCCGGAATACTCCAACGTTTCCCCCCCGCGATGAGGGGCGCGATCGCCGGGTGCGCCTTGAAGCGGTCGAGCATGTCGTTGACGTTCAGCCCCGTCTCGATGAGGTCTTCCAGCAGCGCTCCCGTGCCGATAGAAAGGCTCTCCTTGTTGGTATAGATGAAGCCATAGCCCAGCAAACCGGCTGTCGATTCGCCGAAGATCTCCAGAGCGGTCCCCAGCCCCGCCGGCAGTGCGAACCGCGCCTCGATGACGTCCGCCGGCAGCGCGATCAACTCCTTGGCCACCAGCGCCTGCTCGATCGGCGCCCACTCCCGGTGCAACCCGATCTTCTGGGCCAGCAATGAGTTCGCCCCGTCCGCGACGACGACGCAGCGCGCCAGCAATTCCCCTTCTTCGTCCCCCGTCGTCACCCCGACGACCGCGCCGTCCTCCCAGAGCAGATCAACCACGGTGAACTCGGCATAGACCTCCGCCCCCGCCTCTTCGGCTTTTGTCGCGTACCAGCGGTCAAACGGCGCGCGCAGCACGGAGTAGGCGTTGTACGGCGGCGTGGCGAGGCGTTCCGACCGGTACGTCGCCCCCATCATCGCGTCGTCCGTCAGCAGCAGATAGCGTTGCTCGACGATCGGACGCTCCAGCGGCGCCTCACCTTCGAAACCCGGAACCATCGCCTCTGTCGGCTCCCGATAGAGGATCCCGCCCCAGACATTCTTCGCCCCGGGGAACTGCCCCCGCTCCAGGACCACCACTGAAAGCCCGGCGGCGACCATCTCCATCGCCGCGCTGATTCCGGCCGGCCCGGCCCCCACGACGATGGCGTCAAATCGATCGTCGTCCAACCTCAGATCCTTTTCCGAGTCGTTCGTCGTGACTCATCTGCAAGCGCGCACTCACGACCACCAGCCGTACGCCACGCCATCGTCGCCATCTCCCATCACCTTAGCACCCCATCACCCGGCTATACTCTCCGGCGCTCTTGCGACGGAGCCGCATGCTCCGGAATCCGCGCCGATCCGCGGGTTTTCTCACGATGCAGATAAGGGGAAAGGCAGAAATGGACTTCTCGCTGACACCGGAGCAAATCCAGCTTCGCGATTCGGTGCGCGAGTTCGCCGCGCGCGAGGTCGCGCCGCACATCCAGGAGTGGGACGCGAAGGGCGAGTTCCACCCCGAAATTCTCTACAAGATGGGCGAGTTGGGCTTGCTCGGTCTTCCCATCCCCGAAGAGTACGGAGGCGCCGGGTTCGACTACGTTTCGCTCGCCCTCGCCTGCGACGAGCTCGAATATGTCGATACCTTCCTCCGCGTTGTGATGAGCGTCCACGTCGGGCTCAATAGTCTCGCATTGCTGCAATGGGCCAACGAGGACCAGAAGCAGCGCTTCCTCCTTCCGCAAGCTCGCGGCGAAAAGATCGCTACCTTCGCCTTGACCGAACCAAACGCCGGCTCCGATGCCGGCTCAATCGAGTCCACCTACGTCCGCGACGGCGACAGCTACGTCCTCAACGGCTCCAAGATGTGGATTTCCCTGGCGGCGATGGCGGACCACATGCTGGTCTTCGCCTCGTTCGACCGCGGCAAGAAGCACAACGGCCTCACCGCCTTCATGCTCGAAAAGGACATGCCGGGTCTGACCACCGGTACCATCAAGGGCAAGCTCGGCGTACGCGCCGGCAACACCGGCGAGCTGGCCTTCAACAACGTCCGCATCCCCCTCGAAAACCGCATCGGCGAAGAGGGCGAGGGCTTCAAGATCGCCATGAGCTGCATCGACCAGGGCCGGTTCACCGTCGGCGCGGGCGCCGTCGGGCTGATCCGCGCCTGTCTCGACGCCAGCGTGAAATACGCCAACGAGCGCTACGCCTTCGGCGAGGAGATCGGCCGCTTCGAGCTGGTCAAGCAGATGATCGCCAAAATGGTCGCCAGCCACGAGGCCTCGCGCTTGCTGACCATGCAGGCGGCGGAACTGAAAAACCGCGGCATCCGCAACACCCGCGAGACATCCCTCATGAAGTGGTTCGCCTGCGACGCTGCCCTGGAAGCGGCCAACGACGCCATCCAGGTCCACGGTTCCTACGGCTATTCCAACGAATATCCCGTGGAGCGTTTCTGGCGGAACTCCCGCGGTGCGGTCATCTACGAAGGCACCCGCGAGATCCACACCATCCTGCAAGCCGATTACGCGCTCGGCTACCGCCAGGACAAGCCGCTACGCTGCCCGCAACCCCCGGCCGAGGGTTTCGAGCGCGAAGAGGGTCGGGTGCCGGCAATGGCGCTGTAGGCGGCAGATTGCCGACTGCCGACTCGGCTCTATAACGTGACGAAAACGTGATGCGCGCCGGGAAACCGGGGCGCATCGAGCGCATGTGGCACGTTCCGTGAATGGTCGCCGGGGTAACTGCGTCGCGGGTATTACCAGCATTCGCGGCTCGAAGCCGCCCGGCGCCGCGGTCGCGGAAGGCGCCGAACAAAGGAGCCGCTCAGATGACTACTCCAACCGATCGCCTGCATAGCCTGCTTGCCGCTCGCCACGACCGCCGACGGGTCGCCCAGACGGTCGCCTCAATGGCCGGCAGCGCCTTCTTGCTGAAGGCCGGCTTCAACCCCGACGGACCTCTCGCGCTCGCCCAGGACAACAGCGGACGTGGCAACGCAGAAGACCGGGAGGAGGAGGCCGCGGAAGAAGCCGCCGAAGCCGCCGAAGAAGCAGCCGAGGAAGCGGCAGAAGCCGCCGAGGAAGTCGCCGAAGAAGCGGCCGAAGTCGCGGAGGAGGCCGCGGAGGAAGGCGGCGTCATCGCCGAGGTGCCTGCCGGATCGCTCGAAGTCCGCATCGTCGGCGACGACGCGGGCGACTTCGTTCCGGGGGAACTGACGGTCGACCTCGGTCAATCGGTCACCTTCGTCAACGTCCACAGCGACGAGCACACCGCTACCGGCTCCGGTTTCGACACCGGCATCATTTCGGATGAGGGCGGGACGGCCACGGTCGTCCTCGACACGCCGGGCGTCTTTCCCTATGCCTGCCTGATCCACCCCGAAATGACCGGCGTCATCCGCGTCCGCGACGAAACCGGCGTCGTCCCGGAAACCCAGGCCACCACCCAGGAGGTGCCTGCCGACGCAACCACGGTCGTCATCGCCAACCTCGCCTTCGACCCCGCGGCGATCACCATCCCCACCGGCACCACGGTGGCCTGGACGAACGACGACTCGGTTCCTCACACCGTGACCTCCACGGACGGCATCTTCGATTCCGGCATCTTCGACCCGGGCGGCAGCTTCGCATTTACCTTCAACGAACCCGGCTCATTCCCCTACATCTGCCAGTTGCACCCGCAGATGCAGGGCACCGTGACCGCCGAAGGCGAACCCGTTGCCGGGGACACGCCCGATACCCAGACGACTCAAGACGCTACAGACACGACCTCAGCTGCGGCCGCAAGCTCGTCGTCCGCGGCGCCGTCCGGCACTGCCGTCTCCATCGTCGACTTTGCGTTCGAGCCGCCGACACTGCAAGTCGCGGCCGGCGACACCGTCATGTGGACCAACGACGGTCTCGCTCCACACACAGTCACCGGTGACTTCGCAGATTCCGGCGTGTTGGACCCTGGTCAAACCTTCTCCCACACATTCGATGCCGAAGGCGCGTTCGACTACATCTGCGCCATCCATCCAGACATGGTTGGCTCGGTGACCGTTGGCGTGGCTCAGGCGGCTCCCTCGACGCCGACCGCGGCCTCTGGCCCGGAAAAAGCAGCTCCCGCTGGCGTGTGGTTGTTCGAGCTGACCCCCGACAATGACGTCATCCTCGGTGGCCAGCAGGCACTCGTAGCGTTCCACCCCGATGGCATGCTCGAAGCCGATTTTGCCGCTGCACCGGGCAACGGCATTCCGGAGAATCTCATCACCTCAGGTCAGGGCGAGTGGACCGCCCGGGATGGGATCTGGGGTTTTGCCCTGGCCGCGCTCATGAACGACGCGGATCAACGCTTCGCGGCGACCGTGACGTTCGACGGCGAAGTTCAACTCGCGGCAGACGGCGCTTTGCTTGAAGGGACATTCGACTTCGAGGTCGTCGGTACGGATGGGCAGTCGATCGGGCAGGGTTCCGGGACGCTGAGCGGGCAACGCTTGCCGCTCGAACCGTAACCTTGCCTCACCCCATGCCTCCCGCCGCCCGCCTCCGTGCGGTAGCATCGCGGGGTGACGAGAAGAACGTCACCCCGCGAACGCATAATGAACTCCTGAACATTCCGCGGGTAGCATCTGACAGGTAAGAGGCAGACCACGATGACAGACCCTTCACGGCGGGTGGTGATCCTCGGCGGAGCACGCACGCCGTTCGGCAAGCTCAACGGCGCGCTGGCGTCCCAGAGCGCGGTCGAACTGGGCACGGTGGCGGCAAAGGCCGCCCTCGAGCGCGCCGGCATCTCGGCCAACGATGTGCAAAACACCATCTTCGGGCAGGTGCTGCAAGGCGGCGCCGGCCAGAACCCCGCGCGCCAGGTCGCGCTCAAAGCGGGCATCGGCGTAAAAATCCCCGCCGAGACGATCAACCGCGTCTGCGGCTCCGGCATGCGCGCCCTGACCCTGGCCGAGACGATGATCCGCGCCGGCGACTACGAGGTGATCCTCGCCGGCGGCATGGAAAGTATGACCAACGCACCGTACCTGCTGCGCAAGGCGCGCTCCGGATACCGCATGGGCGACGGCGTCCTCGAGGACATGATGATCGGCGACGGCTTGCAGTGCGCCATCGCCGGCTGCCACATGGGCATCCACGGCAGCAACGTCGCCGCCGAAGAAAACGTCGACCGCGAGGAGCAGGACGCCTGGGCGCTGCGGTCCCACCAGCGGGCGCTCGCCGCACAGGATGCCGGGCTCCTGGCGCGCGAGATCGCCCCTGTCGAGGTGGCGAGCAAAGCCGTCACAACTACCGTCGACCAGGACGAAGCCCCCCGCCGCGACACCAGCGCGGAGGCGCTCGCCCGCCTCAAACCCGCGTTCGACCCGGAAGGCACCGTCACCGCCGGGAATGCGCCCGGCGTTAACGACGGCGCGGCCGCGCTCGTCGCCACCAGCCGGGACTGGGCCGACGCGCAGGGCCTGTCGCCCCGCGCCACCATCCTGGCCCACGGCGAAGCCGCCTGGGACGTGCCCTACCTTGCCTACACTCCCGCCATGGCCGCCGAAAAGGCGCTCACCAAGGCGGGACTCAAGCCATCCGACGTCGACCTCTGGGAAATCAACGAAGCCTTCGCCAGCGTCCCCATCATCTCCGCCCGCCGCCTCGGCATCGACACCGATCGCGTCAACGTCAACGGCGGCGCCGTCGCCCTCGGTCACCCCATCGGCGCCAGCGGAGCGCGCATCGTCCTCACCCTGATCGAGGAGCTGCGCCGTCGCGGCGGCGGCATCGGGGTGGCCGCGATCTGCTCCGGCGGCGGCGGCGGCGACGCCGTCGTCCTCGACGTCCCGGGCGCTTCGTGAGCACCGGATTGCTCCTCCCCTTCAATGGAGTCTTCCCGCGCCTTGCCGAGGGCGTCTACCTGGCCCCCGGCGCGGTGGTCATCGGCGATGTGGAGTTCGGTGAGGATTCGAGCGTCTGGTTCAACGCGGTCATCCGCGGCGACGTGGCGCCCATCCGCATCGGCAAGGGATCGAACGTCCAGGACGGCGCGGTGCTTCATGTGGATCGCGGCACCCCTTGCGTAGTGGGCAATGACGTCACCATCGGTCATGTCGCCGTGGTCCATGGCACGACGGTCGGGGATGGGGTCACCATCGGCATGGGCGCAAGCGTTCTTTCCCGCTCCACGATCGGGGAGGAGGCCATCGTCGCGGCGGGGTCCTTGGTGCCGGAAGACGCGGTCGTCGTCGCGGGCACCCTCGTCATGGGCGTCCCCGCCCGCGAGAAACGCCTGCTCACCGAAGCGGAGCGCGTGGCATCGCGCGAGAACGCGCGCCGCTACGTCCGCAACGCGGCGATGTATCAAGCCATTCTCGTGGGCGCCAGAAAGGGCTGACATGGCGATCTACGTCGACATCACAGACCGCATCGCGACCGTCACCATGAACCGCCCCGAGGCGCTGAACGCCTTCAATGTAGAGCAACTCGATCTCCTGATCGACGCCTTCCGTTCGCTCGGCGAAAACCGCACGGTGCGCGCCGTCATCCTCACCGGGGCCGGTGACCGCGCCTTCGCCGCCGGCGCCGACATCAAGGCTATGGCCGCCATGTCCCCTGCCGAAGGGATCGCCTTCGGGCGCAAGGGCCACGCCGCGACCGCCGCCGTGGAGTTGCTGCCGCAACCGGTCATCGCCGCGGTAAACGGGTTCGCGTTCGGCGGAGGGTGCGAGTTGGCCATCGCCTGCGACATCCGCCTCGCCGCGGAGAACGCCCGCTTCGCCCAACCGGAGGTCGGGCTCGGCATACCGCCCGGCTGGGGCGGCACGCAACGGCTGCCCCGGCTCATCGGCGCGGGCTGCGCCGCCGAGATGATCTACACCGGCCGCCACGTCCACGCCGACGAAGCCCTTCGCATCGGTCTGGTCAACGCCATCCACCCGCTCGACAAACTCATGGCGGCGGCCCGCAACCTGGCAACGCAGATCGCCGGTAACAGCCCGACTGCGGTGCAAGCCTCCAAGCGGCTCATTTCCCTCGCCACCTCCAGCGATCAGGGTGCTGGTTTGGCCGCGGAGGTCGCCACCTTCGGCGCCGCCTTCACCGCGCCGGACCAGCGCGAGGGGATGCAGGCTTTCGTCGAGAAACGCCCCCCGACATTCGGCAATCTGCCCGGCGCCCCCTCCCCTTCTCCCAGGTCGACAAAAGCGGATGTTGGGGCGTGAGAGTTCAAGACAGGATCTCCCTCGCGGATCACGGAACCTGAAGCGACTCTACCCGCACCACGAATTCATGAGTCGTCGGGTCATGGTTGGACACGTACATGCCTTCCTGCGTCCCCTGCAACGGCAGGAACTCGACGGCGACCTCCGCTGACTCGGCAAGACGATCTCCGTCGTACACCTGTATCCAGATTTCCGCCGCGGTGATCGCCGCGGCGCCCGTGTTGCGCACGGTATAAGGGACATAGAATTGACCGCCGCGAGCCTCCGTCTGATCCGTGGCAAACGTCATCCGAACGCCAATTTCCTGGCTCTCCTGCAGCCGGACCTCTTCCACCACGGCTACCACCACCAGCGCGCCGACGATCAGGGCACTCAGCGACAACGTCACCCACTCGGCGACGGAGATTGGCTGCCGGCCGCGCGGCGTCATACGGCGAGTCTTCCCGCGGCCGCGGCCATCGATGCCGGAAAGGCGAGAAGCACCGTCTTGGCATAGATTGCGTACGGCGCCGACCCCGCATCGACGCGCCCAAACAGCCAGAGCACCGCCAGTGAGACGGCCAGTGCCGCGACATAAGCCGTGAGCGTCTCGCCAAACGGGGTCTGCAGCACACCCGGAGAAGCGTGCCGCTTCGCTTCGCCGGAAAACCCGGCCGCGAAGACCACGCTGTACGTCACCAGGAGCGAGAGGAGGATCACCAGTGGCAGATTGCGCGCCGGAACCTCGGTCGCAATTGGACTGAGATCGTCCACCGGAACGATGGCCACGCACAGGAAGAATGCCCCGGCCACCGACGCCGCCAGATCCAGGACCGTGTGCCGCCACCTCCTCCCCGGCCACCCCCGCAGCGAGCTGGCATCTTCCCGATCCGGTTCGGATCGGGAGGCATCCCGGGCGAGTAAATGGTTAGCGACGGCTACGCCGAGACTCACCGGAGCGATGGCGACCGCAATCCTCCCCACCGCGATCGAGGGTGGTTGCCCGTCGCCGATCTGGCCGAGCGTCCAGAACACCGCCACCAGGGCCAGCGTGGACAGGGCCAGAGCTTCCAGCGCATCCGCAAAATACTGCCAACCCCGGCGCAGTTCGCGGTGGAACCCGATCCAGCTGACCGCCGCCAGGGTCAGCACATACGCTACGGCCAGCATGGCCAGGGCATCCAGGGGCCCCGCTTGGTCGCCCAGCCACCACGAATCGACAGTGAAGACGACGGGGATCCCGATCAGAAACCCACTCGCCAGCCCGCGCACCGCGTCATCGATTTCGTCCGACCACTCGTGGCCGGGGCGTGGTCGCGCCGGCGCCCCCTTGGGCTCAAACACCATCGCTCCTGGTCGTCGCTGAGACGTCGCATGCCGGGGCCATCATAGCGGGAGTGCAAGTTGAGAATTCCCCTCGCTCGGTGAGGATCAAGGTCCAGGGCCGGGGCGCAAGCGGAATGGCAACCGGTATAGTAACCGCCGCGAGGAAGCAGCGCAGTCGGCGTGGGGGTGTAACGGGCATGCGGTTCGAGGGGCAGACGGCCATCGTCACGGGCGCGGCACGAGGGATCGGTGCAGCGATCGCCCAGCGGCTGGCCCAGGAAGGCGCCGCGGTCATGATCGCCGACGTCGACGAGGCGGCCGCCGCGGCTGCGGCGGTGGCCATCGGCGACCTCGCGGTCGCCCAGCCACTCGACGTGATAGAGCTGGTCTCCTGGGATGGCGCGGTGCGCGCCGCGCTCGACCACTGGGGCCGCATCGACGCGCTGGTCAACAACGCTGGTATCGCCGGGCGCTCTGCGCCAATCTGGGAACTCGGCGTCGACGAGTGGCAGCAGGTGATCGACATTGATCTTACCGGCGTCTTCCTCGGCTGCAAGGCCGTCATCCCGGTGATGCTCGACGCCGGCTCCGGCCGCATCGTCAACATCGCCTCGATCGCGGGCAAGGAAGGCAACCCCAATGCCGTCCCCTATTCGGCGGCAAAATCCGGCGTCATCGGCCTGACCAAAGCGGTGGCCAAGGAAGTCGCCACCAAAGGGGTCCTGGTCAACGCCGTCGCCCCCGCCGTCATCGAGACCCCGATCCTGGCTCAGGTCAGCGACGAACACGTCGCCTATATGACCAGCCGCATCCCGATGGGCCGCGTCGGCAAACCGGAAGAAGTCGCCGCTCTGGTCGCCTTCCTCTGCTCCCCCGATCTCACCTTTTCCACCGGCGCCGTCTACGACATTTCCGGTGGCCGGGCGACCTACTGAGCAAGCCGGGAAGATAACGCGAAACGGGCTTGACATGACGCTAATACCGGCATACGGTAGCGGTGAGAAGTCTGGTTAGACCACGGCTCGGGCCGCCGCCAGCGCCCAGGATCGCGTTGCCCAAACTCAACCCGGACCACGTTCCCATGGACCCCCTGCGCTTCGACGCCATCGCCAAAGCCCTGACCTCCGCATCGAGTCGGCGGGCGCTCTATGGCCTGTTCGTCGGGGCGCTTGGCCGCCTCAGTCTGGCGGCACCCGACGCGGCTGACGCCGCCAAATCGGCCAAATGCAAGAGAAACTGCGGTCCTTGCGAGTCCTGCGACCGGGGTAGATGCAGAAGGAACAAACGCGGCAAGAAGCGGTGCAAGGCAGGCAAGTGCAAACCCAGAAACAACGGTACGCCCTGTTCCTCTCCCGCGGGTGGAACTTGCTCGAGCGGAGCGTGCGTTTGTCAGGGTGACACGGAGAAGTGCGACGGCGCCTGCGTTGCGCCCTGCGCGGTGTTTCAGGCGCGAAACCCGGACACCTGCGGCTGTTGCTTCGTCAACAGCGTCTCCTGCGCGAACAACAGCGACCCCCGTGAACCCGTAGCCAACGCCGCTTGCTGCTCGAATGTCTGCAACCCATTGGGCAACCCACCCGGCGGCGTCTGTTCGCTCTCGGGGAGCGGGTTGCCGTGCAACGTCGACGGGAACTGCCTGAGCAACGACTACGGCAGCGACGGCCTCTGCGAGTGACGAGCGCCCCGCTCCGGTAGCAAGCGGCCGGGGATGCGTCAGCCGTTGCCGCCAAGCCCAAATAGAAACAATTGAATTGCCGCCAACGTCTGCTCCGAACCCGGCCCCAGGAACACGTCGTACCGCGACCCGTAAATCACCTGTGGCGCGGGCGTTTGGCATCGTGCTGCAGCATGCGCTCCGCAATTTCGTCCGCGATCTGCCCGCGCTGGCCGCGCAGGATCAGCGCGGGGCATGTGACCTTGGACAGGATGTCCCAGTCGGATCGGGGCAGCGTCGCGCGCGCGATGCGCGAGATCACATCCAGGTTATGCCGCCAACGATACCCGCCGTCGCCGTCCGGTTCGAGATCGCTCGGCATGTCGTGCCGGGCGCGGTCGGGCGAGAGCCGCAGCCCCTCCTCGTAGAAGCGCATCGCCTCCTCGTGCGACGCGAACCGCCGCGGCAGCGATTCGATGGAGGCGATCAGCCTGGCCGCCCGCTCGGCCGACACCTCCGGGTTGGCGTCGCCAAGCACGACCCCGCTCACCACGTCCGGCCGACGGCGCCGCCAGGTGGTAAGCGATCAGCCCCCCGTGCAATCGGCCGATCAATGCCGGCCGCGCGATGGCGAGCGCTTCGATCAACGCGGCGACGTCGTCGGCCATCGTCGCCGGATCGTAGCCGTCCGGAGGCTGCTCGCTGTCGCCGCGACCGCGCAGGTCAGGCACGAGCACCTCGCGATCCAGCGCCAGTTCGCTCGGCGAGGTGCCGCATGCCGGCACTGGTTTGCAGCAACGCCGTGCAACACCACCGCCGGGGGACGATGCGACTGCCGCGGGCTCCGGCCAATGCCGATAGGCCAAGCGTCACACCGTTGACTCGTTCCAATCCGGTGCGGGGTTCACTCATCGACCGGTCCCATCCCGGTAGTACCGCAATGCCGCGGTCACCCGTTCGAGGCACTGCGGATCATAGGGCATCGGCCACACGATCAGATGGCGGACGCCTTGGGACGCAAATTGCGCCATGCGTCCGCCAGTTCCTCGGCCGAAGCAAACACGAACCGCTCGCCCTCGCCGGAAAAATCGTCTTCGTTCGCCAGACCCGGAAACGTCACGATCTGGCCGACCGTCAATTCGAGCGTTCCGGGATCGCGGCCAACCTCCGCGCATGCTGCTTGCATCGGCTCCCAATTTCTCAGGAAGCTCGCTCGCCCGCCCCAGCCAGCAGGTATTCCACGCATCGGCGAACTCCGCCGTCAAACGCAGCATTCGCGGCCGCGACGCGCCGATCAGGATCGGCGGGCCCGAAGGCCGCGGACCGCGCGGAAGACTCACGCACTGGTTGGCCTGCTCGTATTCACCCTGGTAATCGACAGCTCCGGTGCGGATCAGCGGCGCGATGATGCGCAAAGCATCCTCGAAGCGGCTGGCCAGATGATCGAACGGATAGCCGAACGCGCGGAACTCCGGTTCGTGCCACCCCGCGCCAAGACCCAGAATCAAGCGGCCCTCGCTAACCTCGTCGAGCGCATCCGCCATCTTGGCCAGCAGGGCAGGATTGCGGAACGCCGTACACATCACCAGCGCGCCAATCTCGACGCGCTCGGTGGCCTCGGCCAGCGCCGCCAGCAGTGTCCAGCTCTCCCAGATACCGCGTCGCGGCTGGTCCTCCCACTCGAACAGCAGATGGTCGGCGACCCAGATGGCATCGAACCCGTCGCGCTCGACCGCGAGCGCCGCATCGCGAATCTCCCGATATCGCAGCATCGCGCCGCGATCCGTTTCGGCGATCGGCAACATGACCCCGATTTTCACAATCGCTCCCTGGACTGACGCGACCTGCCGACTCCAGCCACCATGGCTGGGCCACTGTACGCCGCGCTGCTCGCGATGACAAAGCCGCGCCAATGGCGCCCTTGACTCCCAGCCGGGGTACAATCGCTCGCTGGAAGTGGTCGGGTGTGTCCGGGCGGCGTCGGGACGGTTGAGCGAGGGCAAGGTAACTATGGCGGGGCTGTTCGGCAGAGGGCGCAAAGCGGACGCGGACCGCGGCTCGGCAACGCTCCTCGATCAGGTTACCCGTGGCAACCCGGTCACCGACGGCTGGCGCTTTTCCCTCAAGGGATCACCCCGGTTCTACGACGACGTCGTGCGCATCATCGAGAGCGATCCCGACGCGGAGGTCTATTTCGGCGAAGCGCTCACGTATGAGCGCGGCGCGGCGGTCGCCCTATGGCGAGTGCGCGCCCGCGGCTTCACCTGGCTGCCGGTCCTCTACGACTGGTGGGCGGACATGGAACGGATCGAGCCGGTGCGCTTCACCTTCTACCTCTACATTCCGCCGGAATTGAAATACCCGGCCATGGATCTGCGCCAGCACGCGCCGGCCGAGGTCGAGGACTTCATCAAGCAGTCGGCGCCGCGGATCTGACCGCGCCGAGGTTGGCCAGGAAAACGGAACCGCCCCGGCGAAGTTCGCCGGGGCGGTCGCTTCGTTCGAGTTCGCGATGTCGCCTAGTCTCCTGCAATCCGCATGGACGCGTCTTCGGCAACCTCGAGGACCTCGATCTCGGCCACGGCCAGCAGGCGCTCAGGGTGCTGTTTCCAACATTCGTTAACCGTGTCTGTGGCACGGCATCGCATCACGTCGTCGTTCCCGTGGAGAGCCCACGCCAGGGAGCACCGGTAGACCGGTTCGGCTCTGCCACGCAATGGTCCGCAGTGTGCTCGCACAAGCATTGGACACCCAAAGCGCCCCGGCTCCGCCGTCTGCTCTTCCGCGGGGAAGAGCCGGCGTCGCTCGCGGCTCATCGTTAATCCACCTCTACTTCTGGGCGACCTCCGTCAGCGCGCTCGTTCCGCACCCGCGGCAACGAGTGGGCTGATTCGCTCCAGCGCCCCATGAGCATCTACGCCCAGGGGAAGGTTTGTTCCCAACCTCGGACTCAGTATAGCCGGTGACGATCCTGCCCCTCGACCGATGGCCCGTCAACTACCCGCCAATTGACGCAGCACAAAGAGGAGATTCGCCGGGCGCTCGGCGATCCTGCGGCTGAAATAGGGGTACCAATCAATTCCGAAGGGGACATAGATACGCATACCGAACCCCTTTCCCGCCAGCTCGCGCTGCGCATCGCGCTGCACCCCGTACAACATCTGAAACTCCCACCGACCTGGGTCGATGCCCATGCGCAATGAGAACCCTTGCGTGGCGCGAATCAGCGCGGGGTCGTGCGTGGCAATCGCTGGAAAGCGGCCGTCTTCCAGCAGCCGCTCCATGAGGCGCACGAACGCGGCGTCGATCTCACTCGGCCGCTGCAGCGCGATGTCGGCCGGTTCGGCGTACGCGCCCTTCACCAGCCGCACCCGCATGCGCCGCGCGATCAACCGCTCCACATCGCGATCCGAGCGGTGGAGATACGCCTGGATCACCGTCCCCACCCGCTCCGGGTACCGATCATGCAGCGCCTCGGCGACGGCGATCGTGCGCTCGGTGTACGCCGAGCCTTCCATGTCGATGCGGACGAATCCCGCCAGCGACTCTGCCGCTTCCAGGAGTTCGGCCATGTTGTCGTACGCCGCTTCGTCCCGGATATCGAGCCCAAGCATGGTCAGCTTGACCGAGATATTCGGATCCAACCCGTCTCGGGCCAGCCCGCGCAGGGTTTCCGCGTAAGCATCGACTGCCCGGTTCGCCTCTTCTGGCGTGAGCACGTTCTCACCGAGCCGATCCATCGTGGTGGTCAGACCCTGGTCGGCCAGCGCCCGCGCCGTCACCAACGCCTCGTCCAGCGAATCGCCAGCAACGAAGCGCTCTGCCAGCCGGCGGGAGAGCCGGCTGCTCCGTACGAGGCGTTCGATCTCGTCCTGCTCGGATATGGCAAGGACGGCGTTTCGGAACACGGTGCTCATCATGCGCGGATGATGCTCCTTATCCGTGGCAACCACCACCTCACAACCAGCATGCCACCTGTCACGGCCAGCGCCACCGCCCCGAGCACGACGAAGGGCGCGTCAACCCCTGCCATGTCCGCCAGAAAACCGACCGCGGCCGGCCCCGCCACCAATCCAACATCGCTCGAAAGGCGCACCGCCCCCACGGCCCGCGCCCCGCTGCCGCCAAGTCGCAGGATGAGGTCGCCTGCCGAGCTATTCCCGGCCACCTGCCCCACCGCGTAGAGCGTCATCGGGGCCAGCAGCCACAGGGCGCTCGGAGCCAACGGCAGCACGGCCATGCCAAGACCCCCGACCCCGAACCCGAGTGCGAGGGCGCGCGCCGCGCCCGCCTTGCGGATGATGCCGCCGATGGGCACGGCACTGGCGAGATGGACGACGTTGACAAAGAGGAGAATCATCCCGACCTGCCCTGCACCAAACCCAAACTTCACCGCCCAAGCAGCGGCAAGGAGACGACCCAGATCGAATAGTTCACGAAGACCAGCAGATTGGCGGCGATCGCGGCGACCTCCGCCGAGCGAGAGGGCTGCACGCCTGCCCCCGGCTCCTCGCGCGCCGGAGCCCCGAGGTGCGCCAGAGCCGATTCGAGCCGGGCGAGCGACGACCCGGCCAGCAACACGCCCGACAGCGCGGTCGAGAGCCAGAAGACCGCTCGCCAACCCAGCTCGGCCGTCAGGTACCCACCCGTAAGGAGACCGCCACTCCCTCCCGCCCCGGAGGAGACATTGAAAGCCGTCATGGCGGCTCCCCCGCCTGGCAGTGCCCGCAACACCGAAAGCAGGCCCGCCGTGGCCAGGATCGCGACCCCAACCCCCTGCAACCCGCGGGCGGGGAGGAGCGTCGCCTGGGAGCTCACCGAGCCAGCCAGCACCGAGCCGGCCAGGAGCACCGTCGCCCCGAGCACCGCCGTCCACTTGGGCCCAACCCGCTCGATGAGCCACGCGGCCGGCAGGTTCGTCAGCAATCGCCCGGCGAAGAAAACGGAGAAGACCAGGCCCGCCCCGGTCGCGCTAAGGGCCAGCGATTCCTGAATCGCCGGGAGAGCGGGCGAGACAATATCGACGCACCAGTACGTGAAAAAAAGGATCGCCAGCGACATGCGCAGCGGGAGCGTCGCATGCGCGGACTTCGCCCTTGCCGGCGCCACTCGCGCATCTGACGCAACGCCGTCGCCCTCGTGCGCAATCCCTGACCCGCTCACCCGCGACCCCGCTCCTCTGCCCACAACCCATTGCGCCGAGCATAGCCCCGGCGATGGGATTTCGCTGCCCGCTGCCGAGCGCAGTCTATGCTTCACCCCATGACCGCGCCTGGGACGACACCAGCCACCGGATTCGCCATCGAAACCACGATCCGGGACGCGCTCTACGACCGCATTCCGCTGGCCGGTCCCGAGCTTGCTCTGCTCGGCACCGCCGCCTTTGCCCGCCTGGAGCGGATCCAGCAGCTCGGGTTCGTCTCCCGCGTCTGGCCCGGCGCCCGCCACACCCGGTTCGAGCATTCACTTGGCGTCATGCACCTCACCCGCCTCGCCATCGCCCACCTGCGCACGACCCCGGAAGGCCGCTGGCTCACCGACGAAGACGCCCGCGTGGCGGTCGTTGCAGGTTTGCTCCACGACATCGGCCACTACCCCTTTTCCCACGCCATCGAAGAGCTTGGTCCACCAATCGTTCCCCACGAACAAGCGGGGCGACGCCTCATCGAAGGTCCTGAAATCGCTCCCGATCCTCGAAGGGTCTTGGGGAGTCGACCCGGCCCGGGTGGCGGCCTTCATCGATCCCCGCGACGGCGATCTGCCGGCCGGGGATCGGTTGCTGCGCGGCGTTCTCTCCGGCGCCCTCGACATGGACAAACTGGACTATCTCCCACGCGATGCGCGGGCGTGCAACGTGCCCTACGGCGGGGTCGATTCCCCGCGCCTGATCGACGCGCTCACCGTGGTGCGCATCCCAGGTTCTGAGCACGAAACCGAACTCCGCGTCGGCATCCGGGAGAAGGGGATCAGCCCGCTCCACTCCCTGATCAATGCGCGGCAGGAGATGTTCGACAACGTCTACTGGCACCACACCAACCGCGCCTGCATGGCCATGCTCCTGCGAGCCGTCCAGGAGGCGCTCCTCGCCGGCGCGCTACGGCCGGACGAACTTACAAGGGCTCGACGACGCCTCGCTCCTGGCTCGCCTCGAAGCGGCCATCGATGCCGGCCGTCACGCGCGCGGCTGGCCCGGGCGCTGCGAGACCGGCGCATCCACAAGCGGGCCGTCGAGATCGGCTCCCGCGCCTTCGAGCTCTACGCGCGACTGGGCAACCTCTACTTCGACCCAGGTGCGCGGCGAGAGGTGGAGAGTCCGCCTCGCGTCGGGGCTGGCCAATGAACTCGGAGAGGAGATACCCCCCGAAACGATCCTGATCGACATCCCGAAACCCGAGCGCTGGCGCACCGACGTCTGGGTGGCCTTCGAGCGGCCACCCGGTCGGGTTCACGCCCCTGATGCCCTGGCGGGACGTCGTTGGGCTGACCGACGACGACTTCAAGCGCTACGAGGAGCACCGCCGGCTGATCCGCATCGTCGCGGCCGAGCCGTACCGCGAGATCGTCGCCGCCTCGTGGGAACGGCTGCTCATGCCCCTGCTGGGCGCGGCGATCTAACTTCGCCAGTTCCGGCGAGATGAACTCGACCTCGTTGCCGTCCGGATCGGTCACGTACATGGTCCGCACCGCCAGCACCGGGTGCTTGCCATCCCGCACCTCGATCCCGGCATCGACCAGCGCGCTGCGCGCTGTCGTCAAACGCTGCGGCGGGGATCGTCAGCGCCAGGTGATGCAGCGTCCTCGGCGCACCGAACTCGCCGGCATCCGGCAGCAAGCGGCACGAGCACCAGCAGGGAGGGCACTGGTCTGTCGCCTGCCCCGCGCGAAAGAAGATCGGTCCCGGCTTGCCCTTCGGGCGTCATGCGCTCCAGACCGAGCAGACCGCCATAGAACGCGACCGCGCGATCGGCATCGCGCACGTTGAGCACTACCTCGGCCAACCCGTCGATCTGGATCATTGCTCTTGCTCCGATGACCGCGACCACGGGCATGCAACCCGCGCCCTGCTACGCTGAACGCATGAACGGACCGGTCCACCACAATCCCGCGCCGGAAAAGCCTACCCCGCCGGGGCAGTCGCTCGCGGCTCCCCTGGATTTCGGTGGCCCCGCAATCCTTGGCCTTCTGCTCCTGTGTGCCGCTCTGGTCCTGGTCGCGGCGGCGCGTTGCCCATGAGACGCGGACGTTCCCGCGCCATCCGGACACTTTCTGATAGGATGCGCGGACGCTCGTTCGACCGGCAGCCGACCAGAGAGTCGGCGGACCGGGCGAAGTCACGTCCGCCGGAGCTGGCGCCCTGGGCGTCGCCAAGAAAGCACGAAGGAGGCTTCCCCATGACGGAGCGAGATCCCCTTTCGATGTCAACAGACAACACCCCCGAAGGCGAAATGTACGCCGATACCGTCGAAGGCGGGCCGATCAGCCAGGTCGAGATCGGCGACAAAGTTGTCGATTCGACCGGCAAGGAGATCGGCAAGGTCAAATTCGTCAAGATGGGCGATCCCAACGCCGCCACCACCGAAGGCCAGTGGGGCTACAGCGAAGGATTCCTCGGGCTGTGGGGGAACGATTACGACATCGGCCAGCTCCCGGAGCAAGCCCAAGGGCAACTGATGCGCGTCGGGTTCATCCACATCGACATCCCGTGGGCCGCGGACAAGTACGCCGGGGCGGGGATGATCGACCGCGTCGAGAGCAACACCGTCATCCTCAACGTGCCGGAGGGAAACCTGCTCTAGGGCGAGCCGACGGTGTCATTCCGAGCGCCAGCGAGGAATCTCGGCCCTCAGGGAACGACGTCCAATTTGGCCGAAAAGCCTCGTTCCTCGGCATGACACGGTTCGTCCATCGCCAGCGGCTCTGAGCGCCGCTCGCCGTCAACCAAACAGATCCGTGCTCAGATACCGCGTCCCGGTGTCGCAGGCGACAGTCGCGACCGTGATTCCCGGTGCCGCGTCCGCGGCCAGCCGCAAGGCGGCCGCGACATTCGCCCCGGTCGAGAACCCGGCCAGAATCCCTTCGCACCCGCGCCAGATCGCGCGCCGCGGTGACCGCTTCTTCATCGTCTATCGGGATGGTCCCGTCGCAGAGGGCGGCATCCCACTGCGGCGGGACCATGGCGTAGCCCGCACCCTGAAGTTTGTGGCCGGGGGACTCGATCGGCTTCCCCGCCAGCGCCTGGGCTCCGGCAGGCTCTACCGCCAGCACAACGAATCGCCGCGTCCCGCGCCTTGAGCGCACGGGCGATCCCGACGAACGTCCCCCCCGTGCCCACGATGGCCATGAACGCCCCGAGTGTCCCGCCCGATTGCTCCCACAGCTCGGGACCGGTGCCCAGCTCATGCGCGCGCGGGTTGGAGGGATTGTTGAACTGGTCCGGTCGCCATGCGCGCAACTCCTCGACCAATGCCACCGTTCTCGCTTCCACGAGCGCCAAATCCTCGCCGCTCACCTTCCCCGGCAATCCGCCCGGCGCCTGCGGCACCAGCTCGATCTCCGCACCGTACGCCGCGAGGAGCAGCCGCCGCTCCGGGCTGTTCCCTTCGCTCATTACCGCGATGAGGCGTCGCCCCATCACCGCGCAGGCCACCGCCAGCCCAATCCCCATGTTGCCACTGGTCAGCTCCACAACCGGCGTACCGGGCGGAAGCTGGCCTTCAGACTTCCGCATCGCGCAGGCATTGCAACGCCGCGCGGTCCTTGATACTCCCACCCGGGATTCATCGATTCCAATTTGAGCAGGACTCGCCCAGGCAATCCGGCCGTGAGCCGATCGAGCCAGACCGCCGGCGTGTTGCCGATAGCCCCGACGATCGAGCCGGCGGCTGGCGTGGCGACTGTCACGTTCTCGACCTCCCTCGTCACCCGCCATCCCCTCGACTACTCGACACCTCGACGACTCGACCGCTCGACCGCGGCGCCGCCCTATACTCGCCCGAGTATGCCTGAGATCACCTTCCTCGGCACCGGAACCTCGAACGGCATTCCGGTGATCGGCTGCGACTGCGCCGTCTGCCGATCGACCGACCCTCGCGACCGCCGCACCCGCACCTCGGCGCTCGTCCGCTACGGCGGTCATCTCCCTCCTGATCGACACCGCAACCGAGCTCCGTTCGCAAGCCCTGGCCTACGATATCCGCCGCGTCGACGCGGTGCTGATGACCCATGCCCACGCCGATCACACCGGCGGCTTCGACGACCTGCGCCGCTTCAACGAGCTGCAGCAGCAGCACATCCCCGTCTACGCCGATCCCGGCACCGCCGCCATGCTGCGCGAGCGCTACGCCTACACCTTCAGCGATCTCTACCCGTTTTACGGCGGCAAGCCCGACCTCATCCTGCACGAGATCGACGGTCCGTTCGCACCGTTCGGAGAGGAGATCATCCCCATCCCGGTGCATGCACGGCCGCCTGCCGATCACCGGGTTCCGCTTTGCCGATCTGGCTTACGTCACCGACGCCAAGGAGATCCCGGAAACCTCGCTAGACCTGTTGCGCGATCTGGACGTGCTGGTGCTGAACGCCCTGCGGGAGCGCAGTCACCCCACCCACCTCAGCATCTGCGGAGGCCGTCGAGATCATCCAGACCGTGCGGCCGCAAGCGGCGCCTATCTGGTGCACCTCTCGCACGAGACCAGCCACGCCGAGGCAGAACGGCTTCTTCCTGCCGAGATCGAGGTGGCGTGGGATGGGTTGACCGTAACTTCGGCATCAGCATAGACCGCTCACACGTCGTGCCATGCTCTGAAACGAGGCATCTCGTCCGCGGGCCATACTCGTGCGCAGAGAACGAGATGCCTCGGCTTCGCCTTCAGGATGACACAGGCCTGGCAACACACCACGGCAACGCAATCTGCCGCGCTGCGGTACCATCCGCGCACGGACAAAGACGTGCGTGCTTTCGGAGGTTTAGGGCGGAACCTGCTCGGGCGCGGCATCACGCGGTCCCGGCAGGCAAGCGTGAGGAGCAGAGCGTGACCCGACAACGCGATCCCGGCCGTGAATTCGATGTCCGCATGGCAGGCTATTTCGCGGAACTGCGGCAGGCATGGACCAGCCGCCGCGGGTTCCTCAAGTTGGCCGCGGGGTCCGCGGGAGCCGCGGCGCTCGGAACAGCGCTCGGCGGACCGGCTGAAGCCGCTACCCGGCGCGTGTTGCCAGGGCTCTACCTCCTGGCCCAGGACGCGACGACCATCACCTACGGGCTCGAAGGCGATATTCGCGGTCTCGAGCCCGCGCTGGCCTACGACTTCACCGCCAACCCCGTCATGTGCAACATCACCGAAGGCCTGATGATGTTCACGCCGGATGGCGGTCTCGAACCACTCGTCGCGGACAGCTTCGAGCAGACCGACGAAGTGACCTATATCTACACCCTGCGCGACGGGGTCGTCTATTCCGACGGGTCGCCGGTGACGATCGACGACGTTGTCGCCTCGATCGCGCGGGTGCGCGATCCCGAAGTGGCAGGTCCGCTGGCCTGGATGTACGACGTTCCCGAAGCCACGGTCGAGGCCACTGACGACCGCACGCTGACCATCACCCTCGCCACCCCCAGCGCCCTCTTCCGCTACGTCCCCGCTACCACCGCGGGTCACGTCATTCCCGCCGCCGCCATCGAGCAGTACGGCCCGGACCTGCTGCGCAACCCGATCGGCACTGGTCCCTACATGTTGGGCAACTGGGCCGCCGGCAGCGAGATCGTCCTCGAGAAGAACCCGAACTACTGGCAGGAAGGGAAACCCCACTTCGACCGGTTCATCTTCAAGATCGTCGAAGAGGGCACCACTCGCGTCACGGGCCTCCGGACCGGCGAGCTGAGCATGTTCGCGCAGGTGCCTCCGGATCAACTGGAAGCCGTCATGGGTTTCGAGGACGTGAACTTCCAGGAGGTTATCGGCTACACGATCAACCGCGTCGAGTTCCGCAACGACCGCCCCCCGTTCGACGACGTCAATATCCGCAAGGCGGTCTGTCATGCCACACCGATTGCGGACATCATGGAGAACATCGTCGGCGTCACCGGCGTGCAGTCGCGCAACACCACCGTGCCGCCGAACATGCCCGGCAGCGCCTCGGATGAACTGGAGCCGATCCCCTATGACGTGGAGCGGGCCAAGGAGTTGATGGCAGCATCGAGTATGCCCGACGGGTTCTCCACCCAACTCCACGTGATCGCGCCGAACGACATCTGGGTGCCGCAGGCGGTCGCCATTCAGGAGGCGTTGCAGGAGATCAACATCGACGTCGAGATCGTGCAGTATCCCTACGCCGATTACATTACGATGCTGCAAGGCGGCGAGTACGAGGGCATGGTCGTCGTCCAGTGGGGCGCCGACTTCCCGGACGCCGCCGGCATTCTGCTCCCACTCCTGCTGTCCACCAACGTGCCGCCGCAGAACAACCAGAGCTATCTACAACAACCCGGAGGTCGACGAGCTGCTCACCGCGTCCGAGTCAGAGCTCGACGAGGAAGCGCGCACCGAAATGCTCAAGGAGGTCCAGCGCATCATCTCCGAGGACCAGCCGATGCTCTTCCTCGAGCACTTCAAGTGGTTCCTGCCGATGTCGTCGAGCATCACCGGCTATACCCTTGTCCCCGCTCTGGTACTTGGGACTGCCATCGGCCGCGACCTCGTTCCGGCCGAGGCCTGATCAATTCAATGTGCCGGGTTCCGCGACATGTCGCGGAACCCGGCGACGCGCAAGGCAGCATCGCATTTTCATGGCCACGCGACACCAGGGATTCGTTGACGTCGGCGACGGCCGCGTCTGGTACGAGAGCGCCGGTCAAGGCGACCGCACGCTGCTCCTCCTGCACGGTGGTCCCGGCGGCAACTCCGAAGACCTCTCACCATTCCTGGAACTGGCGGACGACGGGTTCCGCGTCGTCCGCTACGACCAGCTCGGCTCATGGCGGTCCGACCAGCCCGACGATCTCTCGCTCTGGAATGTCCCCCGCTTTGCCGCCGAGGTGGAGCGGGTTCGCCAGGCGCTCGATTTGGGACGGATGCATCTTCTCGGTCAGTCCTGGGGCGCGTTCCTGGCCATCGAGTACGCGCTGCACCACGGCCAGCACCTGCGCAGTCTGACCCTGGCCTCCGGCGCGGCCAGCACCCGCGAATGCGTGGCCGGGATGGACGCCTGGCGCTGCGAGCTCCCGGCAGAGACGCAGGCGGTCATGGCTCGCTACGAAGCGAGCCAGGAGTACGACCACCCGGACTATCTGGCGGCGATGGACCTGCTCTACAGCCGCAACTTCTGCCGGGTTTCGCCTTGGCCGGAGCCACTGAAGACTGCCACAGAGCACATGGCGATGCCGGTCTACACCACCATGTGGGGTCCAAACGAGTTCACCTGCACCGGCACGCTGATCGAGTGGGACCGCACCGACCGGCTCGAAGAGATCACGATCCCCACACTCATCACGGTCGGCGAGTTCGACGAGGTCCACCCGTCGTGCGCACGGACGCTGTACCGCGGCATCGCCGGGTCGCAACTCGAGATCTTCGCGGGCTGTGGCCACGCCGCGCACCTGGAAGACCACGAGCGGTTCAAGCGAGATCTTGCTCGATTTCCTCAACCGCGTCGATGTCGATGCAGGCATTGGGGCGAAAGCGCCGTGACAAATCGCATTGCCGAGACCTGCGTATTGAGCGGCCACGGCACATTCCGTAGGGGCGCTGCTTGCTGCGCCCGTGGCCCGGAGGGCCACAATGGGGTTCCAGGCGCGTGCTGTCGGCCTGCGGCCGACAGGCGCAGCAAGCAGCGCCCCTACGGCCGAGCCGCGGCGACTGCGGGCACCCTGGAGCACAACCAAGGGCGGGTCCTCTGATGGCCCGCCTCATCCTCACCCGCCTCCTGACTTTGATCCCGTTGATGTTCCTGGTCACCTCGGTGGTCTTCTTTATGGTCCGCTTCGTCCCCGGCGACCCGGCGCGAATCATGACCGGAGGCCAACGCATCAGCGAGGAGAACCTCGCCAACATCCGGGCGGCGTACCGGCTCGACCAGCCGCTGCTCACGCAGTACCGGCTCTGGGTCGGCGACCTGCTGCAAGGCAATCTGGGCCGGTCCTACCGCCAGCGCACCGAGGTCACCACACTTATCGTCGAGCGGCTCCCGCTGACCGCGAAGTTGGCAGGACTATCCTTCGCTCTCGCCCTCATCATCGCCCTTCCCCTCGGGGTGCTGGCGGCCGTCCATCGCAACTCCTGGATCGACGTGGCGGCGACGATGTTTGCCGTCCTGGTCGCCTCGTCGCCAGTCTTCTTCACCGGCATCCTGCTCATCCTGGTCTTTTCCTACCAGCTCGGCTGGTTACCCGCGCTCGGCGCGGGCGACGGCGGCTGGGATACGCTGCTCCATCTTTTCCTGCCGTCGCTGACCCTCGGTCTCTCTCTGGCCGCGATCACCACCCGCATCACGCGCTCGTCAATGGTCGAGGCCCTCACCCAGGACTATATTGAGACAGCCCGCGCCAAGGGTCTCCCCGCCCGTGCCGTCATCCTCAAGCATGCCTTCCGCAACGCCCTGGTGCCGGTGGTGACCGTCTTCGGGTTGCTGTTCGGCTTTCTCATCGTCGGCACCGTGTTGGTCGAGCACACCTTCGGGCTGGGCGGACTCGGCTCGCTCCTGATCGATGCCGTGCAGGTGCGGGACTACCCCGTTGTGCAGGGGGCGACGGTGTTCATCGCTGGGTTGTTCATCGTCATCAACCTGGTCGTCGACGTGCTCTACGCCATCATCGATCCCCGTGTGCGCTTCGCAGGGAAGGCCTGATCGTGGCCGCGGACGTCGCTCAACTGCCGATCCCCCAGGTTCCGGAGATCGTCCACTCGCCATGGTCGATGTTCTGGTGGCGCATGCGCCACAACACCAAGGCGATGATCGGCGGCGCGATCGTGATCTTCCTGCTCGTTGTCGCGCTCTTCGCCCCCCTGATCGCGCCGAAAGATCCGAATGACGGCGAGCTGGCCGACAGTCTGGCCCCCCCCGGACAGGAGTACGTGCTCGGTGCCGACAAGAACGGTCGTGACATCCTCAGCCGCCTCATCTTCGGTACGCGCACTGCCCTCGTCGGCGCCATCCTCGTCGTGGCGCATCTCCGAGGTCATCGGTGTCCCCATCGGCATCTGGGCGGCCTACCGCGGAGGGTGGGTCGACGAGACCGTGACTCGCGTCTGGGACATGCTCCTCGCCTTTCCGCCCCTGCTGCTCGCCTTCGCCGTCGTCGCCGCGTTCGGTCCCGGGCTGGAGAAAGCGGCCATCGCCCTCGGTATCCTCTACGTGCCGTTCATCGCCCGTGTCGTGCGCAGCGTGACGCTGGTGCAAAAGGAGATGGCCTACACCGAGGCGGCGCGGGCGCTGGGGTATGGGCAGGGGCGAATCATCTTCCGTCACATCCTGCCCAACTGCGTCTCCCCCATCATCGTCATCTCCTCGATCGACTTCGCCTACGCCCTGCTCGATCTGGCTGCCCTCTCCTACCTCGGTCTCGGTGTGCAACCTCCCACCGCCGATTGGGGCACGATGCTGTCGGAGGGGCAGTTGGTGCTGCTCACCTCACCGCACGTCGCTCTTGCCGCCGGGCTCTCCATCGTTCTGGCGGTGCTGGGGTTCAACCTTCTGGGCGACGGCCTGCGCGACGTGCTTGATCCGCGACAGGCGCAGCGATGACCGCGCCAATACTCAGAATCGAAGACCTGCGCATCTCCTTCGCCACGAGAACGAGCGACGTGCGCGCGGTTGATGGCGTAAATCTGGAGATCTTCCCCGGAGAAGTGCTGGGTCTGGTCGGCGAATCCGGCTCCGGCAAGAGCGTCACCGCCCGCTCCATCATGCGCCTGGTGCCGATGCCCCCCGGAAAACACGTCTCCGGCAGCATCCTCTTCCACGGCGACGATCTGTCCTCGCTGTCGGAGCGGGAGATGGAGGATCTGCGCGGCAGCCGCATCGCCATGATCTTTCAGGACCCGATGACCTTCCTCAACCCGCTCTTCACCGCCGGGGATCAGGTCAGCGAGGCCATCCGCCGCCACCAGGGACTCGACCGCTCCGCCGCCCGCGACGAAACGATCCGGCTCTTCCGGGAAGTCGGCATTCCCAGCCCCGAGATGCGCTACGCCGCCTATCCACACCAGCTCTCCGGCGGTCTGCGGCAGCGCGTCATGATCGCCATGGCCCTGTCGTCGCGGCCGGAGTTGCTTATCGCAGACGAGCCGACGACCGCGCTCGACGTCACGATCCAGGCGCAAATCCTGGCCTTGCTGCGCGACTTGCAGCAGGACTACGGCATGAGCATCCTCCTTATTACCCACGACCTCGGCGTGGTGGCGGAGATGTGCGACCGGGCCGCGGTGATGTACGCCGGTCGTATCGTCGAGCAGGCACCGATCGAAACCCTTTTCGACGACCCGGAGCACCCCTACACGTCTGGGACTGATGAACGCCATGCCGCGGCCCGATTTGCCACTCATCGCACCGCAGCCGATCGAGGGTCACCGCCCGACATGGCCAACCCGCCGTCCGGGTGCCCGTTCCACCCGCGCTGCCCGTATCGCGAAGCCGATCTGCGCCGAGCAAGTGCCCCCCGTGCGCACAATCGCTCCCGAGGCACGAAACCGCCTGCCACTTCGCGGGCGTGAAGCCTTTCCAGCCGCTTGCCACGACGCACGCGACGGCGGCGCGACGATGACCTCTCTTCGAGAACGGACTCAGCCGCCACTGCTGGAAGTACGAGAACTTGTCAAACACTTCCCCGTGGGGCGGCCTCTGTTGGGCACGCTGCGCCGGACACCGCCGCTCGCGGTGCGCGCCGTCGATGGCGTCAGCTTCAGCGTGGCCAAGGGCCAGACGCTGGCACTCGTCGGCGAAAGTGGCTGCGGCAAGACGACCACCGGCCGCTGCGTCCTCTTCCTGCAACACCCGACCGCCGGCGAGGTGCTGGTCAACGGCGACCCGATCGACCCGACCGACGAAAACGCCATGCGCCTGCCGCCGCAAGCAATTGCAGATCGTCTTTCAGGATCCGAATTCGTCGCTGAACCCGCGCATGACGGTCGGCCAGACCCTGGGCGAGGCGCTCCTGTTCCACAAGATGATCGCGAATGGGAATCGACAGCGCGCCGTTGCCGATTGCTGGAAACGGTCGGTCTCAGCGGACGCCATGCCGGCCGTTATCCGAACGAGCTGTCGGGTGGCCAACGCCAGCGCGTCGGCATCGCCCGCGCCCTGGCGGTCAATCCGGAGCTGGTCGTCGCCGACGAGCCGGTCAGCGCGCTGGACGTCTCGGTGCAGGCGCAAATCCTGCAACTGCTGGAGCGCCTGCGCGACGAACGCGGTCTGGCCTACCTTTTCATCAGCCACGACCTTGGCGTCGTCCGCCATATCTCCGACGAGGTGGCGGTGATGTACCTCGGTGTCATCGTCGAGCGTGCCCCGACCGCAGCCCTTTACCAACGCCCACTCCACCCCTACACCCGCGCCCTCCTGGCCGCCGCTCCCGTGGCCAACCCGCGGCTGCGCCGCAGGCGGGCACCGATTCCCGGCGATCCGCCGAGTCCCGCTGGCGCCGCCCTCGGGATGCCGCTTCCGCACCCGCTGTCCCTTTGCCGCTGGAGCGCTGCGCGACCGAAGTTCCCGCTCCTGCGGCAACTCGAACCGGGGCACTGGGTGGCGTGCCATTTCGCGGAAGATGTGCGTTCGGAGCCCGAAGCATGACGGCCTACCGTGACCTCGAAAAGCTCAGGCTTTGTTATGATCCGTAGGGGCGGCGCCTGCGCTGCCCGCGCTGATTCGCCACGCCGGCTCGCGATCAGCGACGGTGCTGTGCTCCATGGGGCAGCCTGGCCGCGAAGGCGGGCGATGCAGGCATCGCCCTTACACGTTCTCAATCGCGGCCGAAGGGCGGCGCATCAGGGACGTCGGGCACAACGGTGAAGATCGCGCTCGTCTCGCCTTACGACACCGGACACCCAGGCGGTGTGTTCGAACACATCGGCCATCTGCGCGCGCGAATTCGTGCGTGCCGGCCACGACGTCACGGTGCTGGCTCCGCGCGGCCGCAAGGGCGGCCTGGAGATTCGGGAAGGGTTTTACGGTATCGGCCGCACCGTACCCATTCCGGCCAACGGCAGCACGGTTCGCGTCACCTTCGACGTGACGCTCTACAATGCCGTGAAGACCTTGCTGCGGCGCGAGCAGTTCGACGTCATTCACCTCCACGAACCACTCATCCCCGTGCTGCCCTACCTCGTGTTGCTCAATTCGCGCTCCGTGAACGTGGCGACCTTCCACGCCTATCGCGCCTCGAGCCCCTGGTACACCGCGTTCAAACCCTACATGACCTTCATGATGTCCCGGCTCGACGCGCGCATCGCCGTCTCTGAGCCGGCGCGGAACTTCGTCAGCGGCTATTTTCACGGGCCGTACGACATCATCCCCAACGGTATCGACGTCCACCGCTTCCACGACATCGAACCGTTCCCCTGGGCCAATGACGGCATTCCCCGCATCCTCTTCGTCGGGCGCTATAACGAACCGCGCAAGGGTTTCAAATACCTGCTACGCGCCATGCCGTATGTGCACCAGCAATTTCCCGAAGCGCGTCTTGTCGTCGTCGGCGGCGGCAAGCGCGACAAGTTCGACGGGCTCATGGAGCGCTACCACGTGCGCAACGTCGACTTCGTCGGGCTCGCCTCGCCCCAGGCGCTCCCTCGGTACTACGCGAGCTGCGATCTCTTCTGCGCACCGTCGATCTCGGGCGAGAGCTTCGGCATCGTCCTGCTCGAGGCGATGGCCTCAGGCAGACCGGTCGTGGCCGGCGACATCCCCGGGTACCGCACCGTCATGGCCAACGGTAAAGAGGGGTTGCTGGTCCCACCCAAGGATTCGCACGCATTGGCCCTGGCCATTGTCCGCGTGCTGGCCGATACGCAATTGCGGACGCGCATGGCGCTGACGGGTCAGGCGACGGCCGGCCGCTACGACTGGCCGGAAATCGCCTCGCGCGTCCTGGACGTGTACGAGCGCGCGGGGCGATCGGCCTCGGCTCCGCGGTTGAGCGGCGTGGTGTGATGGGCGGCCAGGCGTGATCTCCGAACTGATCGGGGCGCAGATCAGGGGGTACACCCTGCGCATCGGCGAATTCCTCTCCCGCATGGGGCTGACGCCGAACGCGCTGACGGCCATCGGTCTGGTGCTGAATGTGCTGGTCGCCGCGGTCATCGCCACCGGCCACCTCGTCCCCGGCGGCATTCTCTTGCTGATCGCCAGTGGGTTCGACATGCTCGACGGCGCCGTGGCGCGGGCATCCGGCACGGTGACGCGCTTCGGCGGATTCCTCGATTCGACGATTGACCGCTATTCGGAGGCCGTCGTCCTGGGCGGCGTGCTGCTCTACGTCCTCGGTACCGGCGACTACTGGCTCGGTTCATTGCTCGTCTTCGCCGCCACGGTCGGCTCGATCATGATCAGCTACGCGCGAGCCAGGGCAGAGGCCGCCGGGTGGAAAGCCTCGGTCGGCCTGCTGGCGCGGCCAGAACGGGTGGTGGTTCTCGCCATCGGACTCCTGACGGGCTATGTCATCCCCGCGCTCTGGATTCTGGCTATTGGCACCCAACTCACCGTGGTGACGCGCATGGCCCACGTCTGGCGATTGTCGCGCAGCGTCGAGCCGCGCGCGGGCTGACACATGACAGACCGTCGCAATCCCGATCCTGACGGCCTGACGAGCGGCGACCAGCCGGTTAACGATAGGGAGCCCGTCCTGACATCTCCGGAAGACGTCGCCTCCGCGGGGCGCTCATGCATGGCCATCGTGGTGCTCGGTGCGATCATCGTCCTGGTGCTCGTGATCTGGGTGGTCTACCGTGCGGGCGGCGGACAGTAGCGGAACAGACCGCGGATACCACCCCGGTGCTATGATCGCCTCAGACTCGACGATCCGGCGCCGAATGGCGCACCGTTCCGACCAGACACAGGAGCCACCATATGCATGCAAACGGTTCCGCGGGGCTGCACGTTGCCGTCGCCCAGATGAACTCCGGCGCCGACAAGGACGCCAACATCACCAGCGCTCTTGAGCTGGTCGACCGGGCGGCCGCGGCCGGCGCGCGTCTCGTGACCCTGCCGGAAGTGTGGGCCTACCTCGGCCCGGACGAGGGCAACCGCCCCAGCGCGGAACCGATCCCCGGTCCGATCACCGAACACCTGGCGCAGCGGGCACAACGTCATGGCATCTACATCCACGGCGGCAGCATCCTGGAAGTCGCAGGGGGCGACCCCGGCATGTACAACACCGCGTTCGTCATCGACCCCAGCGGAAACCTCATTGCCAAGTACCGCAAGATCCACATGTTCGACGTCGACCTCGCCGGCGACGAGTCGTACTGCGAATCGGCGACCGTGACGCCCGGCAACGAGATCGTCATCACCGAGATCGACGGGATTCCCGTCGGCTTGGCCACCTGCTACGACCTGCGCTTCCCCGAGCTGTTCCGCATCCTGGCTCTGCGCGGCGCGAAAGCCATCGTCCTGCCGGCGGCGTTCACCATGACCACCGGCAAAGACCACTGGGAGACGCTCATCCGCGCCCGCGCCATCGAGAACCAGGTTTACATGATCGCCACCGCGCAATGGGGTATGCACCCACCAGGCAATTGGTGCTACGGCCGCTCGATGATCGTCGACCCCTGGGGCACGGTCGTCGCCACCGCCGCTGACGGCGCCGGCGTCGCCAGCGCCATTATCCAGCCGTCCCGCGTCGAGGCCGTGCGCCGCCAGGTGCCGTCCCTCGCCAATCGCCGCCCGGAAGCCTACCGGTGGCCAGAGGAATCGGCGGCGCTCGCCGCCGGCCGACTCGCGGTCTGACCCAACAAGGAGCCATCGCGGCTCCGACGCTCACGGTCGTCCTCATGCTGGCGGCCTGTGGTGGGAGCAGCGCGCCGCCGACGCTCCCTCCCGCGCCAACGTTCGTGGTCGTCACGGCCACCCAGGGACCGCCGCCCGTCCCCACGCCGGGCGAACAGCAACGCTATGTCGTACGCGAGGGGGACACCCTGTCCGGCATCGCCGCTCGCTTCGGCGTGTCGGAGGAGGCCATCCTGGACGAGAATCCCCGCTCCGATCCGAACCGGCTCCTGGTCGGCGAAGAACTGATCATCCCGGCCACGCAGCCATAGGCGCCGGTCCTGAATTTGGGCGTCAATGCCGAGATTCCTTGACCACGCTCCGGGTGCGTGGTACCGTTCCTCACACGCCGCGAGAAGCGGCGTGAACTCCGAAGTCCGATCAGGGTAAAGGAGGTGATGCCCATGAGTAGTCACGGTACCGAGGGCATCACGGTGGAGGCCGCTCGCCGCTAAGGCACGGCTGCCGTGATGCCACGGTAATAGGGGCCGGACATCGTCCGGCCCCTATTTTTGTGCCCTGGATGAGGCCGAGGTCGTAGCGACCTCGGCCACTGCTGTCCTACTCTTCGCTGGTTTCGCCGGCGGCTTCGGTCTCGCCAGCTTCAGCTTCGGCGGCGGCTTCTGCCTCTTCAGCCGCTTCTTCGGCCTCTTCCTCGACCGGCTCCACGTAGACCGCTTCGATCAGCACCAGCAACTCGCCGGCGTCGGTAATCGCGGTCACGTTCTCGGGCAGGGTCAGGTCGCCGACGCGGATCGCATCGCCGGGCTGCTCCAGTCCGGAGACATCGACATCGATCTGGTGCGGAATGCTGGTCGGCAGCGCCTCGACTTCGATGACTGTGCGCGCCTCGGTGAGCACGCCGACCGATGTCTGGACCGGGTTGTGCAGCACCAGGGGCACCATGGCCCGCACGACGCGGAGCAGATTCGGCGCGAAAAAGTCGATATGCACCGGTGTCCGCCGCACCGGGTCGTTCTGCACCTCGCGGATAAAGACCGATTGGCTGCCGTCCTCCCACCGCAGGTCGAACAGGGTCGAATGCCCCGTGCGCTGGTAAAACTTCACGAACTCACGGTAATCGACACTGACGGGAACCGTGCCCTCAACAACCGGGCCATACACGACGCCGGGGATCAGCCCCTCGCGCCGCAAACGCTTGACCTGCTTGCCGAGAACGGTGCGCCGCCGCGCCGGAAATTCCTGGATTGCCATCACCCTACCTGCTCACTGATTCGGACACCCGCAGAGCCCATGGGGTTTTGGGTTACGGAACACAACAATCCGGGCTGGCCTGAACCGGCCAACCCGGACACGCGACCCCGCATCTTACCACATTGATCGAAATCAGCGACCGTCCATTTTCGTGTCATTCTGAACCCGCAGGGTGAAGAATCTCGTTCTCCGCTCTGGTTATGTCTCGTACCGAAATGCTTCGCTCCGCTCACTTGCGGCATGACACCCATTTTGGGGCGGCACTACGCGTCAGCCTTCGCCGGTCCGATCGGCGGCTGTGGCCCGATCATCGCCTGCCCGCCCATATACGGCCTGATCGCCATCGGGACCTCGATTGTGCCGTCCTCCTGCTGGTACTGCTCCATGATGGCGATCATCGTGCGGGGCAGCGCCAACCCCGACCCATTCAGCGTGTGGACGAATTGAGGACGCCCCCCCTCGGCAGGACGGAACCGGATATTCGCCCGCCGCGCTTGGAAATCCTCGAATCGCCCGCACGACGACACTTCCAGCCACTCCTGCGACCCCGGCGCCCATGTCTCAAGATCGACCTTGTCGGCGGCAGCAAAACCCAGGTCACCCGTGGCGAGCTGAACCTCTCGGTAGGGCAGATCGAGGGCGCGCAGCGTATCCGCCGCCTCCTCAATCAAGCGCCGGTGCTCCTCCTCGGAGCGGTCGGGGTGTACGAATTTCACCATTTCGACCTTGTCGAACTGGTAGCCCCGCTTGATGCCGCGCACGTCCCGCCCGGCCGAAATCTGCTCTCGCCGGAAACAGGGGGTGTAAGCCACGTGGTAGATCGGCAACAGCGCCTCGTCCAGGATTTCGTCGCGGTAAAGGTTCGTCACCGGCACCTCGGCGGTGGGGATCAGCCACTTGTCCTCATCGATGTCGCGATAGAGATTTTCTGAGAACTTTGGCAGATTCCCGGTGCCAACGAGGGTTTCTTCCAGCACCAGATACGGGGGGTAGACTTCCTGATAGCCATGCTGTCTCGTATGCAGGTCGAGCATCCATGTGATCAACGCGCGTTGCAAACGCGCCCCATCCCCCCGCAGCACGTAGAAGCGCGATCCGGCCACCTTCACCCCGCGCTCGAAGTCGATGATCCCCAGATATTCGGCCAGTTCCCAATGCGGTTTCGGCGTGAACTCGAATTCCCGCTTCGTGCCAAATTCGGCGACGACGACGTTGCCGCTCTCGTCCGGGGCCACTGGCACGTGCTCAAGTGGGATATTGGGGACGTGGAGCATGCGCTCCTGGAGCCGCGTTTCCACCCCGTTGACCTCGTCGTCGAGGGCTGCGATGCGGTCGCCAAGCTCACGCATGCGGCCAATCAACAATTGCCGCTGCTCCGCGACCTTCGTGCGGCCAACCTCTTTTGAGCCCTTGTTCAGTTCCGCCTTCAGCGCCTCAACCTCGGTCAACAAAGCGCGCCGCTGCTCATCGAGGGCGACGATCTCGTCGATCGGAGCCTCGGTGTAGGTGGTGGCTACGGCAGCCTTGACGCGTTCCGGTTCTTCTCGGATCAATCGCAGATCAAGCATCGTTTCCCCCTCACACGCTTCATTCGGGCAAAGGAAAGCGCCCCGTCAGAACGGGGCGCTGGGCCGGCATTCCGTTGTGGCGGAGCACCGGGATCAGCGCGCCGCGCGACTCGCTCCTCGCCCATTGGTGGGAGCGCCGACCGAGATCGGCGTGAACCCGGGCAGAAACTTCGACCACCCGTTGTTAACCGTGCCTTCGATGCGCCGCTCGATGGTGTAATAGCGCCCCGCGCGCGGTTCCCGCGGTTCCTTGCGCAGCGCCATTCGCGCCTCTGCCGGGAGTTTGCCGCCCTTGCGGTGGTTGCACGACTTGCAGGCCGAAACGAGATTCTCCCAGGAGTGGACACCACCCCGCGAGCGCGGCACGACGTGGTCGATGGTCAGATCGTGCGCCTGCCGCCCGCAGTACTGGCAGGTGTAGCCATCACGAATGAACACTTCCCGCCGC
Organism: uncultured Chloroflexia bacterium; assembly: GCA_963762985.1. Classification (GTDB taxonomy): domain Bacteria; phylum Chloroflexota; class Chloroflexia; order Thermomicrobiales; family UBA6265; genus JACCXM01. The sequence goes on along the minus strand of CAVXMK010000002.1, from coordinate 46,912 downwards.
GTCAGCTTCACCCGTGGGTGTGGCCGCCGGATGAGGTAGACCATGCGGATGACGGACGGCGCGGGATACGCATGCGTCGCCGACTTCACCACCCGGCCGTTGGCCTCGATGATCTCCGCCTTCCCGTCGTAGACAAGGAGAATCGCCCGCCGCAGGTTGCAGACGTTGAGCGGTTCATAATTCTGATTGAGCACTAAGACAGCGCCATTCACCCTGCCGATGCCTCACCGGGATCAGGGTTGCCGCGGTCACCTTCGCACCAGGCTCCAGCGCAACCACACCGAGTTGCCGCTGTGGACCCGCCGGGGGTGCAAACCGCGCGTGGCGATTGGGGTTCCGGCCGAAATGAGTCCGGACTTCACTGTAACACGCGGCAATTTCCCCGGACAAGTCAGCCCGGCCGATGAGGGACCACCGTCGTACGCTTTGGTCGGGACTCCACATTTGGCTCGTGAGGGATCCGCAGCCCCGCGAAACGTGTCATTCTGAAGCCGAAGGCGAAGAATCTCGGCGCCTCTCGAATCGAGTTGCCCATGAGCCGAGATGCTTCACTCCGTTCACTTGCAGCATGTCACCCTTGATGTGTTGCGACGCTCAGCCAGCCTCCGCCAGCAGCCGGGCCGCGTTCCGGTTGTGCCCAGCCACCTCTTTGGCCAGATCGAGCGTGACCAACTCGCCGCGATCGACAATGACCTCGCCGTTGACGACGGTATAGACCGCGCGCGGCGGCAGGCAGAAAAGCGTCGCGGCCACCGGATCGCTCAACCCGCCGGCAAACGCCACCTGGTTCAGATCGAGCGTGAAGAAGTCGGCACACTTGCCCGGTTCCAGTGCGCCAATGTCGTCCCGTCCCAGCACGGCCGCCCCGCCGCGGGTAGCGATGCCCAGCACCTCGCGGGCGGTCATCCACTCCTTGGCCCGCAGCGGATCCGAGGTCGAAAGCAGCGTGCGCGGTCCCTCGGGTGGCAGCAAACCCATCTGCAACCGGGCCAGCAGCATCGCCTGCCTCGCCTCGGCGAGCATGGCGTTCGCGTCGTTCGAAGCCGACCCGTCGACCCCCAACCCGGTTTTCACCCCACGGTCGAGGTACTTGCGCACCGGGGCGATCCCGGAGGCGAGCCGCATGTTCGAGGACGGACAGTGACAGACCCCCGTCCCGCTCCGCGCAAACAGCCCGATTTCATCGTCGTTGACATGGACGCCGTGCGCGTACCAGACATCGTCGCCCACCCAGTCGAGCGTCTCCATGTAGGCCACCGGGCGCAGTCCGTACGTTTGCAGGGTGTAGCGCTCCTCGTCCAGCGTCTCGCACAGGTGCGTGTGCAACCGCACGCCGCGCTCGCGCGCCATCGCCGCGGAGTCCCGCATCAACTCCGGCGTGACGGAGAATGGGGAACACGGAGCCAGGGCAACCTGGGTCATGGCCCCGGGGTTCGGGTCGTGGTATGCGGCGATCACCCGCTCGCAATCGGCCAGGATCGCCCCTTCTTCCTCCACACAATCGTCCGGCGGCAAGCCGCCTTTCGACTCGCCCAGCGACATGCTCCCCCGCGAAGCGACGAATCGAACCCCGGCCTCCTTCGCGGCAGCGATCTGGTCGTCGATCCGGCAGCCATTCTGAAAGACGTAGGCATGGTCGAAAACGGTCGTGCAACCGGTCAGCGCCAATTCCGCGCAGGCGACGATCGTCGCCGATCGTGAGTCCTCCGGTGTGCGGCTGGCCCAGATGCGATAGTGCGCCTTCAGCCAGTTGAAGAGGTTCGTGTTCTGCGCGGCCGGCAGATTTCGCGTCAGCACCTGATCGAGGTGATGATGGGCATTGATCAGCCCCGGGAGCAGGATCTGTCCCCCCAGATCGAGCACCACATCAGCGGTTTGCGGCAATTCCGACGTGGGGCCGACCAGCTCGACGAACCCGTCCCGCGCGAAGAGTCCCGCGTCGCGCAATTCCCGGTGTTCCCCGTCCATCGTGACCAGGACATCGGCATTCCGTGCCAGGAGCGTCGTCATGAGCCCTCCATACCAGATACGACCCGGCCAGAACGACCGGAGCCTGTGTTACCGTTTGCCGGATTGTCCGCGAAAATAGATCGATCGGCCGCGCGCTCCGCGCGATTGCCGGCCTCGCCGGACGTGAAACGCGAGTATGGAAGACCAGGCCATCGACACGCTGTTTGTCGTCGCCGGCATCGTCGTGATCGTCATTTCGACCGGACTCGCCATCCGCACGTTCATGATTCCGGGCGCGCCGCCACCACTCATCAACCGGGTAGTCTTGCGGCTGGCACAGGGGCTGTTCGACGCCGTCATCCGGCTGGCGCGCACCGAAGCTCGCCGGCACCAGATTCTCAGCCTCTTCGCCCCCGTCTCGCTGCTGACGGTCTTGGTCACGATCCTCGTCTTGCTCGGTTTCGGATATACGCTTGCCTTTTACGGCGTCGGTGTCAAACCCTTCGTCCGCGCCGTCCTGTTCAGCGGCTCGGCCCTGTCGACGCTCGGGTTCGAGTCCCCGGGCAACAGCGTGCCAGTCATCATGTTGTCGGTCATGGAGGCCTTGACGGTGATTACCGTCGTGGCGGTCCTGGTCGGCTACGTACCGGGCATTTTCTCGGCCTACCAGGACCGGGAAAAGGCCGTCACCACCCTCGAGGCGCTCACCGGACCGACCCCGGACGCCCTCAAGGTCATCGACTCGTTCGTGACATCGTTCGGGGCGGCGCAACTGGGGACGCTCTGGCAAACCTGGTTGGCGTGGTTCGCGCAACTCGTCAGCGCCCGCTCCACACTCTCCGGAGACCTCTATCTCCGCTCATCGCGCTGGGACCGCTCCTGGGTGGTCGCCGCCGGATCGGTACTGGACGCCGCGGCACTCGTCGACTCCAGCCTTGACCTGTCTACCGACCCGGCAGCGGAGCAACTCGTGGCGTTCGGCTCCCGCATCCTGGGAGAACTCCTTGAACCGCTGCGCCTCCATTGCCCAACGACCCCGACCTGGCCGGAAACCTCGATCAACGTCACGCAAGATGAGTTCAACGAGGCGTTCGATCACCTGGCCGCGTCGGGGCTGCCCATGAAGCCGGATAAAGACGCCGCCTGGCAAGCCTTCGCCCAGCAGCGGGTCAGGTACGAGTGCGCTCTCATGGCGCTGGTGCGGCTGAAACGGGCTCCTAAAGGGGCGCGCTGGACGACCGACCGCCCGAACGCCGACGAACCGCTCTATGTGCCCGTCACCGGTCGTCGTTCGGCGCAAACGCCCACCGCCGTGGAGCACAACAGCACGCGACACTGAGCCCTACGTCACGATTGTCATGTCGTCCAGGAGGTGGCGCAAACACGCGATGTGGCGCGGTCCGGTGCCGCAGCAGCCACCAACGACCGTCGCCCCTGCCGCCAGCCACGTGCGAGCATGGATCGCGTATGCCTCGGCGTCGAGATCGTCGCGGGTCGGCAGGAGGCCGTCGCCCTCGAGGGTCCAATCCTCGGGTACTGGCTGGAATGTGTTGGCATACCCGCCGGCGAATGGTTTCCCTGAGCGGACCATCTCCGGCATGGCCGCGCTGATACTTTCCGGCGTGCAACAGTTTGCCAGCACACCGTCGATCGGGAGGTCACGCAGCTGATCCAGCACGTCAGCGACGGACTCACCGGAGCGAAGCTCGCCTCGCCCGCTGTCGGCAAGCGTGAACGACACCCACACCGGCAGCCCGGTATCGGCCGCGGCGGACGCGGCCGCCAGCGCCTCTGCTCCGCTCGACATCGTCTCGCACAGCAGCAGATCGACGTGAGCGGCCAGCAACCCTGCCTGTTCGTCGTAGAGCGGACGAATCTCATCCCACGGCCCCACGAGATCCGGCCGATAGCTGCCGCGCAGCGGCGGCAGGGACCCGGCGATCAGCACTGGCCTTTCACTCGTCTCCCGTGCCTCACGCGCCAACATGCACGCCAGCACGTTCAACTCGGCGAATCGGTCCTCGATCCCCTCGTTGGCCAGATCAATCCGGATAAGGCCGTAGGTATTGGTCGTGATGACATCGGCGCCGGCGTCGATGTAGTCGATGTGGATCTGCTTGACCACGTCCGGGGCCGCAACCAGTCCGTTCGCCGACCAGATGGTATCCAGCAGTGGTGCGCCCCGCGCGCGAAGCTCACGGCCCATGCCTCCATCGAGGAGCAGTGGTCTCCCCGAAACCGATGCCGCCATCCCCCCCTTTGGCGTACCAATCCAGCGGCTAATCCGCCGCCATCGCCGGCAGCCCCAGCACCGGCCGCAGGAAATCCCCCGTGAACGAGCCAGGCGAGGCCGCGATCGCCTCCGGTGTCCCCTCGGCGATGATCATTCCCCCGCCGTTGCCACCCTCCGGACCCATGTCGACGACCCAGTCCGCCGACTTGATGACGTCGAGGTTGTGCTCGATGACGATAACCGTGTTGCCGCCGTCGACCAGCCGCTGCAGGATGCCGAGCAGCTTCTCGATGTCGGCAAAATGCAGTCCGGTCGTCGGCTCGTCGAGGATGTAGAGGGTGCGGCCCGTCGCCCGCCGCGACAACTCGCTAGAGAGTTTCACGCGCTGCGCCTCGCCGCCGGAGAGCTGGGTGGCCGGTTGGCCGAGCTTGATGTAGCTCAGCCCGACGTCGTTGAGCGTCTGCAGCTTGTTCTTGACCGCGGGCACGTTCTGAAAAAAGTCGAGGGCCTCGGCCACCGTCATCTCGAGCACATCGGCGATCGACTTGCCCTTGTAGGTGATTTCCTGAGCTTCGCGGTTGTACCGCCGTCCCTGGCAGACCTCGCACGGCACGAAGACGTCGGGCAGGAAGTTCATCTCGATCTGGATGATCCCCTCCCCTTTGCACGCCTCGCAGCGGCCACCCTTGACGTTGAACGAGAAGCGGCCCGGCATGTAACCCCGCGCCTTGGCCTCCGGCATGGAGGCGTACAACTCCCTGATCGGGGTGAAGAGCCCTGTGTACGTCGCCGGGTTCGAGCGCGGGGTGCGCCCGATCGGGCTCTGGTCGATGTCGATGACTTTGTCGAGGAGGCGGATACCCTCAATGTCATCGTGCGCACCCGGTTTCTGTCGGGCGTGCTGCAATTCCATCGCCAGGCGCGGGTAGAGCGTGTCGGTGACCAGCGAGCTCTTGCCCGACCCGGAGACGCCGGTAACGACGATGAACGTCCCTAGTGGGAAGCGCACGGTAACATCGCGCAAGTTGTTCTCCCGCGCGCCGCGCAGCACGAGTGCCTTGCCGTTGCCTGTGCGGCGCTTATCCGGCATCGGGATTTCGCGCACGCCGGACAGGTACTGGCCGGTGATCGATTCGGGCGCGTTGGCGATATCGGCCATCGTTCCTTCGGCCACCACGCGCCCACCGTGCTGCCCGGCCCCGGGACCGATATCGATAATCCAGTCGGCGGCGCGCATCGTCTCTTCGTCGTGTTCGACGACGATCAGGGTGTTGCCGATATCGCGCAACCGCTCCAAGGTGTGGATCAGCCGCGCGTTGTCGCGCTGGTGCAGACCGATGCTTGGTTCGTCGAGGATATAGAGCACCCCCATCAGCGACGAACCGATCTGGGTCGCCAGCCGAATGCGCTGGGCCTCGCCCCCGGAGAGGGTGTTGGCCGCGCGCTCCAGCGTCAGGTAGTCGAGCCCAACGTCGACCAGAAAGCCCAACCGCTCCCGGATCTCCTTGAAAATCTGGCGAGCGATGAGGAACTCGCGCTCGCTCAGGGGCGCGCCCGAATCCTCAGCCGGATCGCGCGCCAGGTCGGTGAACCAGGCCTGCGCATCGCGGATCGGCATCCGGGTAATGTCAACGATCGAGCGCCCCTCGATTGTGACGGCGAGCACCTCGGGCTTGAGCCGCGCCCCGTGGCATTCCGGACATGGACGCTCCGCCATGTAGCGTTCCAGCTCTTCGCGCACATAGTCGGAGGAGGTGGAGGAGTAGCGCCGCTTCAGGTTGGGGATCACCCCTTCGTACTCGACGGCGTATGCGCGCATCCGTCCCGACCGTGACTTGTAGCGGACAGTAATTTTCTTGCCGCGCACCCCATTGAGGATGGTGTCGATTACCTCGGGAGAGAGATCGCGCACCGGTACGTCGAGGCTGAAGCCGTATTCGGCCGCCAACCCCTCCAGCAACGCGGAGTACCAGGCGCTGCCCTCCCCCGTCGCGCGCAACCAGGGAGCAACCGCTCCCTGCGCGATCGAGAGGTTCTTGTTCGGGAAGATGAGGTCAGGGTCGAACTCGCGGGTCGTGCCCAGCCCGGTGCAGACCGGGCAGGCGCCGTGCGGCGAGTTGAAGGAGAAGTTGCGCGGCTCGATCTCGGTCAGCCCCACCACGCCGTGCACCGGGCAGGCGAATCTCTCCGAAAAGGAGATCAGCTCGCCGTCGATGACCTGCGCCTGCGCCATGCCGCCGGCGATCTTGAGCGCGGTCTCCAGCGACTCGATGATGCGCACCCGGTCGGGGTGCTCGTCCGGCGTGCTCCCTTCCTCGTGGCGGATGACCAGCCGATCGACGACCACCTCGATAGTGTGCTTCTTGTACTTCGCCAGGTTCAGCCCAGCCGCCTCGTCGATGTCGTAGACCGTGCCATTGACCTGGACACGCACGAACCCCTGGCGCCGGATCTCCTCGATGACCCCCAGATGCTCACCCTTGCGGTCGCGGATCACCGGGGCCAGGACCATCAGGCGGGTGCCGTCCGGAAGCTCCAGCAATTGCCGCGCCATCTGCTGCACCGACTGCGCCACAATCGGCCGGCCGCAGATGGGACAGTGCGGGTGACCGATACGCGCCCAGAGGAGGCGCATATAGTCGTAGATCTCGGTGACGGTACCGACGGTTGAACGCGGGTTACGGCTCGTCCCCTTCTGGTCGATGGAGATGGCCGGCGACAGCCCGTCGATGTGGTCAACGTCGGGCTTTTCCATCTGCCCCAGAAACTGCCGAGCATAGGCCGAAAGCGACTCGACGTAGCGTCGCTGCCCCTCGGCGAAGATCGTATCGAACGCCAGTGAGCTTTTCCCGGAACCGGACAAGCCCGTCAGAACGACGAGCCTGTCACGGGGAATATCGACGTCGATGTCTTTGAGGTTGTGCTCCCGGGCGCCGCGCACGCTGATCCGGTCGTGTTGAGCCATGAAAAAGCGGTCCTCGCTCGAGGCGCTCGGATTCAGCGGGGAGCCATCCGAACAAACGATCGCAATTGGCTAGTCTAGCACGCCCTATGCCAGTGAGTCAGGGTCAACCGCTCATGAATAATTGTGGACCCCGGTTCTGCTCGGGGTTGGGCGCCGACGCCGACCGGATGCCTCCTCACTTGGCAAAATGCAAACCACGCCATTCGAGGAATACCAGAGAAAGCGGACAGGCCGTAGCCTGATTTGCTCCCGGGCAGAAAACCCGCGAGCCGCCGTACGCGATTGAACGTGCCTCTACCGCGTACCATGTCTCCATGCATGAAGTTCAGGGCGTTGACCACGCTCAGGATTGCCTCTCTAAATCGACTCCGAGCCTCGCTCCACTGTTCCTCGCCTCCGGGTCGCCACGACGGCACGCGCTTCTCACCACGCTGGGGTTGCCGTTCCGTGTGATCGTCAGCGAGACGACGGAGTCGATTGACCCGATGTTAGCGCCTGAGGATCAGGCGGCGCTGCTGGCGATGCGCAAGGCACGCGCCGTCGCCTCCGGTCTCGAGACCGGAGGCGTCATCAGCGCCGACACGATGGTTGTCCTCGACGGCGAGCTCCTGGGCAAACCGGCGGACGACGGGCATGCGACGGCCATGCTGCGCCGGCTGAGCGGGCGCGAGCACCAGGTGGTCACGGGTGTGGCCCTGGTCGATGCTGCCAACGGTTCGAGCTTGCATCGCTCCGTCACCAGCCGCGTCCGCCTAAGGCCATTGCGCGATGACGAGATCGCCGCCTACGTGGCCACCGGCGAGCCGCGCGACAAAGCCGGCGCCTACGCCATCCAGGGCATCGGCGCCGGGCTGATCGCGGGATTCGACGGTTGCTACAACAACGTGGTCGGGCTACCGCTGTGCTTCCTGTCCGTGATGTTCGCCCACGCGGGAATCAAAGTCCCATCTCCGGGGGGATTCTGCCGCCTCCCCGACGGGACGCTCTGCACCGGCTCGGTTTGACACGGGCCGCGACCGGGCCACAAAATCCCCATCTGACGCCGCGTTTCGCGGCTCGTGGCTGCTTCACAAGACCCGATGCCCAGCGCCCGATCCAACGCGCGACAAGCGCCTGAGGCTATGCCAATCCATGAGTCAGACGATCGCTGAACCTGCCGTACCCGATACGCGAGATCACCCTCGCCAAGTCCTACGACCCGCGCCAGGTCGAGGCAGGCGTCTACGATCGCTGGGACGACGCCGGCTATTTCCAGCCTCGGGAGCGGCCCGACCGCGAGCCGTTCGTCGTCGTCATGCCGCCGCCGAACGTCACCGGCGAGCTGCACATCGGCCACGCTCTCTTCGTCACCGTCGAAGACATCATGATTCGCTGGCACCGCATGCTCGGCGACCCCACGCTCTGGATCCCCGGCGCCGACCACGCCGGTATCGCAGGGCAGTGGGTGGTGGAAAAAGAACTGGCCAAGGAGGGCCTCACCCGCCACGACCTGGGCCGCGAGCAATTCGTGGCGCGGGTCTGGGACTTCATGAACCAGTACCGGGGGCGCATCCGCGAGCAGACGATGATCCTGGGCGCCTCGTGCGACTGGACGCGCTTCGCCTTCACCATGGATCCCGGTCCGTCCCGCGCGGTGCGCCGCGTCTTCAAGCGCCTCTATGACAAAGGGCTCATCTACCGTGGCGAACGCCTCATCTCCTGGTGCCCGCGTTGCCAGACCGCGCTCTCCGACCTCGAAGTCGTCCACCGCGACGAGGCGGGCTCCCTCTGGACCCTGGCCTACCCGGTCGAGGGGAGCAACGAGGTCATCACCGTCGCCACGACTCGCCCGGAGACGATGCTGGGCGACACCGGCGTCGCCGTCCACCCGGACGACGACCGCTACCATCACCTGATCGGCAAGCAGGTCCGCCTGCCGATCATGGACCGGCTGATCCCGATCGTCGCCGACGATGCTGTCGACCCCGCCTTCGGCTCCGGCGCGGTAAAGGTGACGCCCGCGCACGATCCCAACGACTTCGCGATCGGCCAGCGCCGCGGCTTGCCGTCGCTCAACGTGATGAACACCGACGGCACGATGAACGCCAACGCTGGGCCGTTCGCCGGTATGCCCATCGCCGAGGCGCGCAAGGGTGTCGTGGCGCGCCTGGACGAGGACGGCCGCCTGGTGCGTACCGAGCCGCACTCGCACGCGGTCGGCCACTGCCAGCGCTGCGACACGGTCGTCGAGCCGCTCATCTCCACCCAATGGTTCGTGAAGATGGAAGACCTGGCACGCCCGGCTATCGCCGCCGCCCGGGACGGCAGCCTGCAATTCGTGCCGGACCATTTCAAGAACGTCTACCTCAACTGGCTGGAGAACATCCACGACTGGACCGTCTCCCGGCAGCTCTGGTGGGGGCATCGCATCCCGGTCTGGTACTGCCAGTCGTGTGGCGAGACCGTCGTCACCGACGAGGAGACGTTGACCGCCTGCCCGCATTGCGGCGGTTCGGTCGAGCAGGACCCCGACGTGCTCGACACCTGGTTCTCTTCCGGGTCTGTGGCCCTTCTCAACCCTTGGCTGGCCGGACGACACCCCGGATCTGCGCCGCTACTACCCCTCGTCCGTCATGGAGACGGGGTACGAGATCCTGTTCTTCTGGGTCGCCCGCATGGTGATGTTCGGGCTGGAGGTGATGGGCGAACTGCCGTTTCACACCGTCTACCTCCACGGCACCGTGCGCGACGTCGAAGGCGCCAAGATGAGCAAGACCATGGGGAACGTCATCGACCCCACCCTGGTCACCGCTGAGTACGGCGCCGATGCCCTGCGCTTCGCCCTCATCACTCAGAGCGCCCCGGGCAACGACCTCAAGCTCGACATCCAGAAGGTCGAGGACGCCCGCAACTTCGCCAACAAGCTCTGGAACGCCACCCGCTTCGCCCTGCGCCCCATCGCCGCAGCCAACATCGCCATGGCCGACGACGGTCCCGCGCGCCCTACCGGCGACCTCGCCCTGGCCGACCGCTGGATCCTGAGCCGCCTCGACGCCACCATCGACGACGCCAACCGCCTGATGCGCGTGCACCAATACGGCGAAGCCGGCAAGGCGATCCGCGAGTTCGTCTGGTCGGAACTGTGCGACTGGTACATCGAGGCCGCCAAGGTGCGCCAGCGTGGTACTCCGGAAGAGCAGGCGGCTGTCGCCCAGACGCTGACCTACGCGCTGGAGCGCTCGGTGCGCCTCCTCCACCCCTTCATGCCCTTCGTCACCGAGGCGCTGTGGCAGGAGCTGCCGCACGTCGGCGAGAGCGTCATGATCGCCTCATGGCCCGAGTCCGGGATCCGGGACGCCAATGCGGAATCCAATTTCGGCGCGCTGATCGAGACGATCCGCGCCATTCGGAACGCTCGTACCGAGGCAAGGGTCGAACCCGGGCGCTGGATCGCGGCGGAGGTCTTCGCCGGGCCGCACGCCGCGGCATTCGAAGCGTCGCGGCGCGAGCTCGGCTCGCTGGCGCGCATCGCCGACGACGAGCTGGTCATCCGCGATGCGGCTCCCGAGGGTGGCCAGGGCGCGCTGACCGCCGTGGCCGGCTACGTGGTGGCCATGCTCCCTTTGGCCGGGATGGTCGACCTGGACGCCGAGCGCGACCGCCTGCGCAAGGAGATCGCCACTGCCGAAGCGGAGCGCGACCGCGCCCGCGCACAACTTGGCAACGAGGCGTTCGTCGCTCGGGCGCCGGAGAAGGTCGTCGAGGTCCAGCGCCAGCGGCTGGCGACCGCCGAGGAGCAGATTACGCTGCTGGAGCAGCGGCTGGCGGAACTAGGTGATTGAGGAACCGCCACCGCGTCCCCGCCAACGACCCTCACCCCAACCCCTCCCCCATTGCGATGGGAGATAGGATCTTGCGAGCCGCTTGGTCGGCGTCGTGCTCTCTTCTCCCCGCGCACGGGGAGAAGGGCTGGGGATGAGGGGCGTTTGCGGATGAGCGGTTCGCCTCCAGGCGCCAGGCTCGGGCGGGATTTCTACGCTCGTTCCACGCTGGAAGTCGCCCGGGACCTACTCGGCCAAATTCTCGTTTCCGTCACTCCGGAAGGCCGCACGTCGGGGCGCATCGTGGAAACCGAGGCGTACATGGGGCCAGACGACCCCGCCTCCCACGCGGCGCGCCTCAAGCAAGGCCGTGTCGAGGCGATGTGGGGCGAGCCGGGCATCGCCTATGTTTACCGCTCCTATGGCGTCCACGCCATGCTCAACATCGTCACCGAACCTGATGGCGAAACCGGCGCGGTCCTGATCCGTGCCCTTCAGCCGCTCGTTGGCATCGAATTGATGCGGCTCCGGCGCGGCACGGAGCGACTGAATCTGCTCTGCTCCGGCCCGGGCCGGCTCTGCCAGGCGCTCGGCATAGGTCTCGATCTGCACGGGATCGATCTCGTGACCAGCGAACGACTCTGGATCGCGACCGGCGAGTCCGTCGAGGATGTCTCCATCTCAGGCCGCGTCGGGATCAGCCGCGGGCAAGAGCACCCCTGGCGCTTCTGGGTCACTGGCAATCCCCACGTCTCTGCCCATCACCGCGCCTGGACAATGCCCGACTGACAGCCAGCAGCCGCGTGGTACCCTCCCAGCGGCCCCGAATCGCCCGCCGATCGCGTGGACTTACCCATGACACTGCGCCTGCTCGACGAACGCACCATCGGCAAGATCGCCGCCGGCGAGGTGGTCGAGCGCCCGGTGTCGGTCGTCAAGGAGTTGGTCGAAAATGCCATTGACGCGGGCGCATCGCGCATCCGAGTGGCGGTCAAGGGGGGCGGCATAGAACTGATCGAGGTCGTCGACGATGGGTGCGGAATTGCAGTAGCAGATCTCCCGCTCGCCGTGCAGCGGCACGCCACGTCGAAGCTGGCGGCGTTCGAGGATCTCGATTTCCTGAGTACCCTCGGGTTCCGCGGCGAAGCCCTGCCGAGTATCGGCGCCGTCTCCACCCTCGCCATCCGCTCCCGCGTTCCCGAGGCAACCCATGCCTCGCTCTTGCGGGTTTCTTACGGCGAGGTGGCCGAGCCGGTAGCCGTCGGTGCGGCCGAAGGGACGGCGGTCACCGTGCGCGACCTGTTCGCCAACGTCCCGGCGCGGCGCAAGTTCCTGCGCCAACCGGGCACCGAAACCGGGTACATCCAGCGCGCCGTCGCCGCGTACGCGGCCGTCTACCCTACGATCGCGTTCGAGCTGACCATCGACGGGCGCCGCGCATTCGTCACGGACGGCTCCGGCGATGCCATCGCCGCGGCGACCGCGACATATGGAGCCGAGGTCGGCCGCGCGGCCATCGTGCTCGAACCGCCTGACGAGTCGGCGGCCGTCCCCGGGATGGACGTCGAAGGCTGGATCTCCTCGCCGGAGCTGTCGCGGTCCCACCGCCAGGGGATCGTGATCTTCGTCAATGGCCGCTGGGTGCAGAATCGCGCGTTGGGATTCGCGTTGGAGGAGGCGTACCACTCGCTCCTCCTAGTCGGACGGCACTCCTTGGCGGCGGTGCATTTGCGGCTTGATCCGGCGGCGGTCGACGTCAACGTGCATCCCACCAAGGCCGAGATCAAGTTCGTAGACGAGCGCGCGGCCTGTAGGGCAGTGCAACGTGCCGTCCACGCTGCGCTGGCTCGCCGTCCCCACGCGGAAATCCCCCACGTCCGATTCGAACCTATCCCCACCTCGCCAGCGACGCGGCAGCGGTCCATGCCGTTCACGCCGCCTCGCTTTGCGCCCCTCGATTCGCCGGCCACATCGTCACCGGAGCCGCCGGAGCCGAACGGCGCAAATGATTCCCACCCCTCGGGGGTGCCTTTGCTGCGCGTGCTGGGCCAGATCTCGTCCAGCTTCATCATCGCCGAGGGTCCGGACGGCATGTACCTCATCGACCAGCACGCCGCCCACGAGCGTGTCATGTACGAGCGCATTCTGGGTCAACTCCGGGAACGGTCGGTCGATCGGCAACCGTTGCTCGATCCGCTGGTGGTCGATCTGACCCCGCAGGAGATGGCCGTCTTCGATAGGTCGCAGCAAGAACTGCACGAGATCGGGTTCGACATCGAGCGCTGGGACGGCGGTGCGGTGGCGGTGCGGGCGGTTCCCGCCCTGATCAAGGGCGTCGACGTCGCGGAGCGCCTGCGGCTCATCCTGCGCGAGCTGGCCGAGGGCGGACAGGGGGAGTCGTGGCTGGAAGCGGTGGCCATCAGCACCGCCTGCCACACCTCGATCCGCGCCGGGCAAACGCTGTCGATCCCCGAAATGCGCGAGTTGGTCGCGGCCCTGGAGCGCTCGTCGCAACCCCGCGCCTGCGGCCACGGCCGGCCGACGATGCTGCATCTCTCCGGCAGCGACCTGGAAAAGCAGTTCCAGCGGCGCTAGGGGAATCTGTTATGTCCCGAGTCCGCGCTATGGCCGAACGAACGATCTCCGCCCCAGCCTATGCGGTCTACGCCCTGCTCGCCGACTACCACCAGGGCCACCCGAGCATTTTGCCGCCCGCCTTTTCCAACTTCGAGGTGCTCGCAGGGGGAGTCGGAGCCGGCACGCGCATTCGCTTCACGTTGACCCAGGCAGGCCGGGCGCAGATCACCGAAGGGCTCGTCGCCGAGCCGGAACCTGGCCGCGTCCTCACCGAGACCTATGCCGAAAACGGCGCGGTGACGACGTTCACCGTCGATCCAATGGGCCATGCCAGCCGCTTGCGCATCGAGACGGCCTGGGCATCGCGGCCGGGCATCACCGGGTTCTTCGAGCGATGGATCGCGCCGCGGGTTCTGCAGCCCCTGTACCGCGAGGAGCTTGATCTCATCGAGCAATGGGCCAAACGGCGCGAGGACCGAGGGACGCGCGAATCGCCAGCGAGGCGCTAGCGGCGCCTGCCTCGTTCCACGAAGACCCCGATCCCATCTAGGAGCCGTTCGAGCCCAAACTCGAAGGCGCGATGCGGGTCGCTGACTCCCTGGTAGAACTCGGTGGCGGCCACGCCGACGCGGGCGGCCAACGGGAAGCGGCGGGTATCCAGGACCTGTTCCAGATGCGGGGCGAGACTCGACCACCATTGGTCGTCGCTCTGGCCGGTCGATCCCTCCGCACGGGATGCCTCGACCGCATTCGCCGCCGATCCACGCACGAAATCGAGGACGAGGGTCAGCACCGAATCCATCTCCACATCGGTCAACCCGATACCCTCCACGGCGCGCAGCTCGTACTCGTATTTGGCGATGACGCCGGGTCCGAGCGGCGGTCGCAAGAGGGACAGGTGCAGCAGCCAGGGGTGCCGCTCGAAGAGCCGATGATTCTCCCGCGCGATGTCTTCCAGCCGCGCGCGCCAACCGCCCGGAAGCTCACCCGGCCGCGCGGTCTCGGCGCTCACCCGGTCCACCATCACATCGAGCAATTCGGCTTTGCCTGGTACGTACCGGTAAAGTGACATCGTCCCTCCCCCCAGGCGCTCGGCGACGCGCCGCATCGAGAGGCGGTCCAGCCCCTCGGCATCGGCGAGCTCAATAGCGGCGTCCACGATGCGGTCGAGCGTCAGGCCCGGTTTCGGGCCCCGTGCTCCCTTTTCCCGAACTCCCCACAGCAGCGCGATGGTGCGCGCGGGATCCCCGCGTCCCGCGTACTCGTATGGCATCGGCGCCTCCTCTTTTGCGTATACTGTACCCAGTTAAAAGAGCGTACGTCGTACGCAGATTTTGAGAGCGCTGATGAAGCTCAACCACCTCAACCTGACCGTGACCAATGTCCGCGCCGCGGCCGGCTTCCTGGAAACGTACTTCGACATGCGGCAGATGGGTGGTAACGCCGGCATGGCGTTCCTGACGGATGACGACGGCTTCGTGCTGACGCTGATGAAGGCCGGAAAGGGCGTCATCGTGGACTACCCGGGTATGTTCCACATCGGGTTTTTCGTCGAGAGCGAAGAGATGGTTGACGCGATCAACGCCCGTCTGCGCGAGGATGGCTTCGACGTCGCCGCCCCGGAGCGGCATCATGCGTACGGCTTCCACGTCGAGGCTCCAGGCGGGTTTACCGTCGAACTCGGCGCCTGATCCGGAATGTCGGTGAAAACCGAAGCCGGTTTGCCGCGCCCAGCCCGGTGCGCCGGCCGCGGAGCTGTGCGGCCCGGAATCTCGGCGTGTTTGTCGGAAGATGTTGAAGTAACTGAAGATCCGGGGACCCGGCAACCCTCCCCGTCAAGCCGGCCCGCCGGGAGCTACGGCGGCGTGCGAAAATGGTGTCATTCTGAGGCCGGAGGCCGAAGAATCTCGTGCTCCGCGGACGGACGCGGTCTGCGACCGAGATGCTTCACTCCGTTCACTTGCAGCATGACACGGGGTGGGCACGGCGCTCTAATTCAGACGTCGCTGGCTGACCGGATCGAACAGGTGCGCCCGCTCGGGGTCGAACCCGAACCAGAGGCGATCGCCCATGTCGGTCGCGTAGTCGGACGGTGTGCGCGCCACCACGAACTGACCACCGAGATCGAGCGTGACCAGACGCTCGTTGCCCAGATCTTCGACCACGAAGACATCGCCGGGCGCTGTCCCCTCGCAGGCCTCGCGCCGCAGTACCACCTCTTCCGGCCGCACCCCGAGAATCGCGTGGCCCTGGCTGCCGGGGAGCGAGGCGAGACGAGCGCCCAGGCTCCCGGCCGACGGAACGACTGTCCCCCCGACCTCGAACGCGGGCGCACCCCCGGCGCTCGTTACGCCAACATCGAGCAGGTTCATCGGCGGGCTCCCCAGAAATCCGGCGACAAAGACGCTCGCCGGCCGCGCGTAGACCTCCTTCGGCGGCCCGACCTGCTGCAGGACGCCGCGATCCATGATCGCCACGCGATCGGCCAGCGTCATCGCCTCCGCCTGATCGTGCGTGACGTAGATGGTGGTCGTCGCCAATTCGCGTTGAAATCGTTTCAATTCGCCACGGGTATGGAGCCGCAACTTGGCATCGAGGTTCGACAACGGCTCATCCATGAGGAAGACCGCCGGGCGGCGAATGATGGCCCGCCCCAACGCCACCCGCTGCCGCTGCCCGCCGGAAAGCTCGCGCGGTTTGCGCTGCAGCAACTCGCCGATCTGCACCACGTCGGCGATGTCGCGCACGCGGCGGTCGATCTCCGCTTTGGGGAGCTTGCGCACCCGCAGGGGATAGGCCAGGTTTTCGTAGACAGTGAGATGGGAATAGAGGGCGTAGCTCTGAAAGACCATGGCGATGTCGCGCGCTCGCGGCGGGAGCGCATTCACCACGGTTTCGCCTATGCGAATTTGCCCACTCGTGATCGACTCGAGTCCGGCCAGCATGCGCAGCGACGTCGTTTTGCCGCAGCCGGAGGGACCGAGCAGGACCAGCATCTCGCCGTTTTCGACGTGCAGGGTGAGGTCGTCGACGGCAGTCACGCTGCCGAAGCGCTTGCCGACATGCTCGAAGGCCACCGGCGCCGAGCGGCCCTCGACCCGCGCCGCGATCCGGGCGAAACGATCTCTCATCCCGTCACTCCGCCGACCGCCAGCCCGCGTGTCAGGTAGCGCTGGGTCAGCATCGCCAGCACCAGCACCGGCACGGTGGTGATGACGCCGGCGGCCATCATGTTGCCCCACTTGACATCGTATTGGGCAATCTGCCCGGCCACGGCCACCGGCAGCGTCTGCGACCGCGACCCGGTCAGGATCAATGCCAGCAGGAATTCGTTCCAGGAGGAGATAAAGACGAGGATGAAGGTAGCGGCCAATCCGGGCGCCGCAAGGGGAATCGCGATCTTGCGCAGCACGGCCAGGCGCGTGTCCCCGTCGACGAGCGCCGCCTCCTCCATGTCCCGCGGGATATCGCGGAAAAAACCGATCATCAGCCAGAGCACGAGCGGGATTTCGATGAACCCGTGGATCAACGCCAGCCCGAGATGCGTGTCGAAGAGCTTGAAGCCAAAGAGCTCGCGGTTGTAGAAGGCGAAGAGCGGAATGACGGTCACGATCGGCGGGAACATGCGGACGGTCAGCATCGTAAACAACAGGTGGTAGTTGAAGTTGCGAGGCAAGCGAAAGCGGGAGAGGGAATAGGCCGCCAGTGTGCCGACGGCGACCGCGATCGTCGCGGCCAGCACGGCGACGATCAGGGAATTGAGCCCTTTCAGGTAGAACCGCTGCGTCACCAGCAGGTCGTAGTAGTTCTCGATCGTCGGGTTCTGCACGACGATCGTCGGCGGCCGGGCCGCGAACTCCGCCCGGTCCTTGAACGACATGTTGACCATCCAGTAGACGGGCAGCAGCACCAGCAGCGCGACCATCACGACCGCGATGTGCCGGGCGTAGCGCTCGAGCGTCGTTTCGCCGACCACCTTCTCTCCTCTTGCCCTACACCTCGCGCGGCGCCGCGTAGTCGGCGATGACCCGTTTCACGTAGACCGTGGCGATGATGACGAGCACGATCTGAAACAGGAACGAGATGGCCGAGGCATACCCGAAATCGTACTTGTTGAATCCCTCGACGTAGATCGTCAGCGTCGTCGTATAGGCAGACGACCCGGGGCCGCCACGCGTCATGACGAAGATCTTGTCGAAGATTCGCGCCGCGTCGATGAGCCGCAGCAGGGTCACCACCGCCAGCACCGGCAACAGCAACGGCAACGTCACCGTGCGGAAGACGTGCCAGCGCCCGGCGCCGTCGATGGCGGCGGCCTCATAGGGGTCGCGCGGCAGGGAGAGGATGGCGGCGTAGAGGAGCAAGAATGCGAAGGGAGTCGCCTGCCAGACGTCGACGGCCATCATCGCGTTGAGCGCGATATCGGGATCCGAGAGCCAGCGCACGGAAGGGATTCCAACCAGGTTGAGCAGGTAATTGAAGATGCCGAAACTGTAGTCGTACATGAAGTACCACATCAGTGAGACGGCGACCGGCGGCATGATGATCGGGATAATCAGGAGCGAAGTGAAGACCCCACGGCCGCGAACCCCGTGCGCCAAAAGAAGCGCGAGCCCCAGACCGAGCAGCACCTCGACGGCGGTCACAGTCAGCGCCCAGCGGAGGGTGATGCCAGCCGATTGGCGCACGAGCGGGTCGTCGAACGCTCGCGCGAAGTTCTCGAAACCAATAAATGTGCGCTGCATCCCCCCGCGCGCCAACTGGATGTGGCTGAAGGCGAAGAGAATCGCGGTCAGCGAGGGGATGAGCGCGAAGACCACGAACATGAGCAGCATCGGCGCGACGAGCAACCCGGCCAGGTTGCGCTCCCACCAAGGGACCACGACGCTCCGGGCCACATCCCGCTCGCTGATCGCGGATTCGGCTGCCATCGTCGCTCTTCGCTCTCGTTTACGCTCGCCGCGCCCCCGCTCGCCTTCTTCCGTCGCGCCCTGTCAGGGAAAAATACGGTCCTGTTGCCGTCGATTTCGGCGGTAGCGAGCCCCTCTCCCTGCGCACAGGGAGAGGGGTTGGGGTGAGGGTCAGTCGCCGAGGTCTCGACACCTCCCCCTGTCAACCGGCGCGCCGGAAGACGGGCTAGGGGGAGAGCACACGCCGGCACTACCCTTCGAGCACGCCCTCGCGGACCATCAGATCCCGGATCTCCTGATTCGAGCGCGTCATCGCCTCTTCGCCGGTGATCTGCCCGGCGATGGCCTCGGCGACGTAGCGGCCATAAATCGCCTCGACCGCGTTGTAGTGCTCGGTCCGCGGCCGCGGTACCGCGTTGCGGCCGGCGGCGAGCAGCCCCGGCAGGAAGGGGAATTGTTCGACCGCCTCCGGGTCCTCCAGGACGCTGATCCGGGTCGCCGGGATGTTTTGCTCCAGCAGGAGCCGCTTTTGCTGCTCCGGAGCGGTAAACCAGAGAATGAATTCGAGTGAGGCGTCGACGTTCTCGCTCCCCTCGGGGATGCCAAGCAGCCAGTTGCCGGTCATGTTGGCAGGTTCCACGCCCTCCTGCGCTGGCTCGCCACCGATATCGACCAATCCGACGACCTGCGACACCTCCGGATCGTAGATCTGAAGCAGCAGGTCCGGCCAGATGTCGGCCGATTGGGCGATGAGCCCCTGGCTCATGTTGCGGCCCATTTCCGCATGGCCGACCGTTTCGACGCCTGGCGGCGCCAGTTGCGCCAGCGCAAGTTGGGTAGTGATCGCGGCCATCGCCTCCGGTGTTTCGAGCTGCGGTTCCCAGTTCTCGTCGAAAATATCGGTGCCGTGGCCGCGCAGCACCGGCAGGAAGCTGGTGGCGGCCGGGTTACCGGCCACCCCGCGCACCCCGATTCCGTAGAGATCCTCGGCGCTCTTGGCCTCTGTGATCGCTTCGGCATAGGCCAGCACGTCGTCCCAGGTCGCGGGCGGGGCGTCGAGGCCGAGCTCCTCCAGCACGTCGCTGCGCCAGGCGAAGACCTGGACGTTGCCGACCCAGGGGATGCCGCGCAGACCCGATCCGGGCGGGAAATCACCGAGCGCGATTAACTCCGGGACGAAATCGTCGTCGGGCTCGATGCCTCGCTCGGCCATCAACTCCCCGATGTTCATGATGAACTCGCCGCCGGCGAACTGCGGCATCCAGGGGTCGTCCATGCTGACCACGTCGTAGGCGCCGGTGGTCTGCGTGAGATTCGTGATCAACCGCGCCTGGATGTCGCTGTACGGCGCCTGCTCGACCTGGATGGTGACGTTGTTGGCCGCCTGATACTCGTCAAGCAGCGGCTGGATTTTCGGTCCATCGTCGCTGGTCACGGCCAGAACGATCGTCGAACCCTGCAGAAACGCCGGCGCGGCGAACGTCGACCGTTTCGAGACGGCTGTCAGGCCGGTCGCCGCGACACCGGCCGCGGCGCCTTTCAGCATGGTGCGGCGATCGATTTGCGGCGTTGTCGCTGTGCGTACCAGGGAATTGGACGTCATGGTTTCCTCCATTCGGATGACTGAGCGAGCATCGACTGAAACCCCGAACGAAGTGGAAGAATGGACCCTGCCTGCGGTCGCCTGGCGTAACCTCCTTTCCTGTGCCACGAACGCTCGACTAACCGGCTGCGGCGACCCCGAACAGCCCTCGGCGTACCACCGGCGACGACCCGGGCAAGTCGAGGTCGGCGATGCCGGCCGAGCCTTTGGCGTACACCGGGTGATTCGTCGGCAGCGGAAGGGCGACCTCCTGGCCCGTCGCCCCCGCGACGTAGGCGCCGAGCACGGCATCGAGAACCCGCAGGCCACTTTCACCGTTCGCGATCGGTTCTCGTCCCGAGGCGACCGCGTCGCGGAAGTCGCCGGCGATACCGGCCATGCCGTAGGCAACAGCCTCCTCCGGAGTCCAGGAGCGGCTTCCGGACTCGTCGACCACGTGGACGCGCTCGGCGGGGACGAAGGGGTGCGTGCCGAACCCCTCGTTCTCCATGACGACTCGGCCGCGGGAACCGCCGATCTCGATCCCACCCGGACCGACGCCCCAGGCCATGTTCACCAGCGCATGGCCGTGCGGATAGACGTAGCGGACCAGCGCGATATCCTCCACGTCGCCGTCGCCCTCAAGCCGCTTGTCGACCCAGGCCGAGACGGCGACCGGCGGTCCACCCATGAACCAGTTGGCGAGGTAAACGACGTGCAGCATGTCCATCAGCACCCCGCCGCCGGACTCCGCCGAGCTGTGCCGCCAGCGCGGGACGAACGACGCCGCGCCTGGGCGGTCTTCGACACCCAGGTAATTGAGAACCGCGATCTCCGGCTGACCGATCTCGCCCGAGTCGAGGACCTCCTTGATGTCGCGGTAGACCGGCATGAAGTGGTAGTTATGGACCGTCGCCAGTGCAACCCCACTCTCGCGCGCCGCATCAATCATCGCTTGCGCGTCGGCGGGAGCCAGCGCCAGGGGCTTCTCGGCCAGGACGTGCTTGCCGGCCTTCGCCGTGGCAATGACGATCTCCGGCCGAAACCGCTGCGGCGTCGCCACCACGACCGCGTCGATATCCTCACGGCCGAGCAATTCGCGCCAATCGACGTACAGGGCTTCGGGTCCCAGTCCGGCCGCGTCAGCGGCGGCCTGCAGCCGCTCTGGAGTCGGGTCAGCGACGGCGACCAACTCCATGCCGTCGTTGGCCCGCATCGCGGGGATGTGGGCGTTGACGCCGACGTTGCCCGCTCCAATCAATCCAATCCGCATCGTGCTCCCTGATCCTTCGCCGTGTATTACATGACCTGCCGCAGAAACGGCACGGTTCGCTCGACCCCGGCAATGCCGGGCAGGTAGGGATCCTCGTTTTCGATGCTGGCGACGTCGTCGTACCCAATGTCGTCCAGGGCGACGAAGAACTCCCGCCACCAGCGGGCATCGTGCCCGAACCCGGGGGTGCAGAAGGTCCAAGGCCGCTCCCGGAACGACACGTCCGGCCGATTGTCGAGCAGACCGAGGAGCGCTCGGTTGTGGGGATGCATCATCACATCCTTGATGTGGACGTGGAACACCGCCGAACCGATGGCCCGCACGCACGCCGGGATATCCATGCCCTGCCACATGAGGTGGCTGGGATCGAAATTGGCCCCGATGGCGTCGCCGACGGCCTCGCGCATCAGCAGCAGCGTCGGCACGTTGTAGACGAGGTTCACCGGATGCAGCTCAAAGCAGATGCGGCCCACCCCGTGGCTCTCGCCGTAGTCGGCCAGATTGCGCCAGAGGGCGATCCCCTGGTCCCACTGGCGGCGAACGGTGTCGAGCATGTCGTCGGGCCAGGGATACGTTACCCAGTTTGGCACCGATGAGCCCGACGCGTCACCGGGGGCACCTGATTGCGCGATGATGCGGTCCACGCCGAATTCACCGGCTAGCCGCATCGTCTTGCGGGTGAGCTCGGCGTGATCGGCACCAACCCGCGGGTGCAGTGGGAACGCACTGATGTTGAGCGCGGAGAGCGACATGCCGTGATCGTCGAGCTTGTGGAGAAGCTCACGCTGCGCTTGCTTGCTCGCGAGCAACTCATCCACGTCGAGAAACGGCCGCGGGTTCTGCCCGCCCGTGGCCAGCTCGATGCGGGTAATGCCCAGATCCCGGGCGCGTGGCAGGGTCTCGTCCAGCGACAATAGCCCCGCCGATTCGGCGTAGAGGCCGATCTCCATCCGCATCCCTTCCACGGGTCAGCCCAGGGTTCCCGCCCACGAAGGAAAACCGCCCTGAAAGTGCGAGCCGGACACTAGCAACGCGCTCGCGGCCTGTCAACACCACGCTCGACAGCTTGCACGGCGGTATCATGACCCGGTGCAGGCGGCCGTGCTGTCCGCTCCATCCCGGGAGACACCGTGCTCGAGGTCGAATCCGCGCAATCCACCCGCCGCTTGATTCGCCACCCCGGCGCAAGTCCGGAGCAGGGCAGCGGCGTCCCGCCGTACGCCTGGGTCGTCGTCATCGTCCTGGCCATCACGCTCACCATCGCCTCGGGGGCGCGGTTTCTTTTCGGCGTCGTGCTCAAGCCGATCTCCGAAGAGTTCGGCTGGAACCGGGCGCAGGTCACCGGGGCGGTCATGGTAGCCATGATCGTGCTCTCGATCTGCCAGCCTGTCGTCGGCATCCTGGTCGACCGGGTCGGACCGAAGAAGATCCTCGTCAGCGGGCTGGCGTTGCTCGGCGTCGCCCTGGTTCCGTTCTCCTTTGTGACGAACCTGTGGCAGGTCTACCTCCTCTACGGGTTGCTCATGTCGTTCGGGCTCGCCGCCGCATCGCCGGTGCTGGCGACCTCGCTCGTCGGCCGTTGGTTCACGCAGAAACGGGGGCTGGCCATGTCGGTGGCCACCTCGGGTTCCGCCTTCGGTCAGCTCCTGATCGTGCCGTTGGCGGCGTGGATCATGCTGATGTCGTCCTGGCAGATGACGTATCGCGTGCTGGCCGTCGCGTTGCTGCTAGTGGCGCTGCCCCTCACCGTCATCTTCCTGCGCGACGCGCCCCCCACGCTCGGCGCTGAAACGCCCAAGCCCGAGGAAGGCCTGACGCTGCGGGATGCGATCGCGCGTCCGCCGTTCTGGATTCTGGCTTTCGGGTTCGCCGTTTGCGGCTGGACCATGGCCTTCCCCAACACCCATTTCCTGGCCTACGCGGATGACATGGGCATGTCGGTGCTGCACGCGGCGAACACGGTCTCCGTGACCGCCATTTTCAGCATCCTGGGCAGCGTCTTGCTGGGTCTGGCGGCAGATCGTTACGCGCGCACTGGTGTCCTGGCGCTCACGTACGCGCTGCGAGGGGCGGCATTCCTCCTCCTGCTGTTGCTCCCCGCGGGCAATCTGCTGTATGTCTACGGGCTCGTGCTCGGTATTTCCTGGACCGCCACCACCCCGCTGACCGCGGCCATTGCCGCCGACCGCTACGGCCCGAAGCACCTGGGCGTCATTTTTGGCTCAATGTTCACCTTCATGAACCTCGGGTTCGGCATCGGCTCGGTGCTGGGTGGGATCATCTTCGAGACCACCGGCGGATACACCCTGGCGCTGCTCCTCAACGTCGCGCTCGGGGTGCTCGCCGCGATCACGGTCGCGCTCGTGCCGCGGCTCGGTCCCGACCGCCAGCACAGGCAGGCGCCGCGGATTGCTACCGACCAGCGAACGCTCCCGGCCCACGCCGCCGATTGAGTCGCCCTACTCGATCTCTTGTCCGCATCGTAGGGCTGCCGTATCCTCTCTGGGCCGCGCCGCGGGCCGGAACGCGACGCGGTCCTCACGCCCAGCGAGCCATCGATGACGCGACAAGGAGCGCCATGCCGGCGATGCGGGATTTCTTCCAGCGCCGAGGCAAATTCCGTCCCGAGCAAGGGGACGAGGATCGCGGCGATCTCCAGATCCCGGAAGATCTATGGATCAAGTGCCCCAAATGCGGCGAATTGATCTACTCCCGGGAGCTGGACCGAACCGACCGCGTCTGCCCCAAATGCGCCTACCACTTCCGCTTGCGCGCCCGAGAGCGCATCGCCCAGGTCATCGACGCCGGCTCATTCGTGGAGTGGCACGCCGACGTGCGGCCGGAGAATCCCCTCCAGTTCATCGACGGTGTCGGTGGATACGACCGCAAACTGGAACAGACGCAGGGCAAGAGCGGCGAACCGGAGGCGCTGATTGTCGGTGGGGCCACCATCGAAAGCATCCCGCTGGCGCTGGCCGTAAGCGACTTCGAATTCCTCGGGGCCAGCATGGGCTCCGTCTACGGCGAAAAATTGGTGCGGGCGATCGAAGAAGCCGAAGCGCGGCGCACGCCATTGCTCACCATCTCCTCGTCCGGCGGCGCCCGCATGCACGAAGGGCTCTTCTCGCTGATGCAGATGGCCAAGACCGTTGCCGCGCTGGCCCGCCTCGGCCGCGCCGGAATCCCGCACGTCGCGGTGCTCGCCGATCCGTGCTACGGCGGTGTGACCGCGTCGTACGCCACGGTGGCGGACGTGGTGCTTGCCGAACCGGGGGCATTGATTGGGTTCGCCGGACCACGGGTCATCGAGCAGATCACCCGCCAGAAGCTCCCCGAGGGGTTTCAGACGGCGGAATTCCTGCTCGAGCACGGCATGATCGACGCTATCGTGCCCCGTGCCGAACTGCCGGCCACGCTGGCCACCCTCTTGCGCCACTACACGCGATCGGATCAACACCTTCCCGGCAAGGCAGCCCCGACCCGCGAGGCAGCGTCGATTGGTGATGACTGATCTCGCGGTGGAACCCGCCGTTGCGGCGCCGACCGCCTGGGACCGCGTCAAATTGGCGCGACATCCGGAGCGCCCGCATTTCCTCGACTACCTGAATGAACTGACGAGCGACTGGGTCGAGCTTCACGGCGACCGCGCCTTCGGCGATGATCGGGCGCTGATCGGGGGGCTGGCCTCATTCGACGGACAGACCGTCATGGTGCTTGGCCATCAGAAGGGGAACGACACCAAAGAGAACATCGCCCGCAATTTCGGCATGGCGCGGCCGGAAGGTTACCGCAAGGCGGAACGGCTGATGCGCCACGCCGAGAAGTTCGGCTTTCCCCTCGTCACCTTCATCGACACCCCCGGCGCGGAGCCGGGGATCGGCTCGGAGGAGCGGGGCCAGGGCACCGCCATCGCCGAGAGCCTGCTGACCATGGCCGACCTCGGCGTGCCCTCGGTGGCGGTCGTCATCGGCGAGGGGGGCTCGGGTGGCGCGCTGGCCATCGGCGTGGCCGACCGCCTCCTGATGCTCGAAAACGCCATCTACGCCGTGGCGTCGCCCGAGGCGTGCGCGGCGATCCTCTGGAAGGACGCCGGGCGCGCCGCCGAGGCCGCCGAAACCATGCGCATCACAGCATCCGACCTGAAGGCATTCCGCATCATCGACGAGGTTGTCCCGGAAATCGCTCCCGCGCACGAGCGCCCCAAGGACGCTATCCGCGCCACCGGCGCCGCGCTCGCCCGGCATCTGCGAGAGCTCGTGGCCGCATATCCCGCCGCGGACTCCGGCGCCATCGAACGGCTACGCACCGCTCGTTACGAGCGGTTTCGCCGCATTGGCGCATGGCGCGAGGCATCGCCAAGCGGCAACGGTCTCGACGAGGAGCAGATCCCCTCGCGCTAACCCACCTCTTCGCTGCCGAGATCGATCCAGCCATGGCGGAGCGCGTAGATGACCGCCTGGGTGCGGTCGTTCACCTGCAACTTGCGCAGGATCGAGGTGATGTTGTTCTTGACCGTCTGATCGGAGATGGTCAGGATGCTGGCGATCTCCTTGTTGCTCAGCCCTTGCGAGACGAACCCCAGGATCTCCACTTCACGCGGGCTCAGCGGCGAGTACTCCCCGGTTTCCGTGCCGCGACGAGAGCCGGTGCGGACCTCATCCAGCAGCCGCGCCGCGACGAACGTGGGCACGGGCGTCTCGGCATCGTCGCACGCCAGATGTCGGATCAGGCGCACGAGTTCGTCGATCTCGATCGACTTGGCGGCAAACGCATCCGCACCCGAGCGGATCGCCGCGAAGAGGTGGCCGTCGTCCTCGTGCATGGTCAGAATGATCACGGCGCTGCGCGGATGCCGCCGCTTGATGGCGCGGGCGACGTCGAATCCCGACATCGTCGGCAAGCTGATGTCGAGCAGGACGACGTCCGGGGTGAATTGATCGGCGGCCTGCAGCGCCGCCGGCCCGTCCGCCGTCTCGGCGACGATGAGGAAATCGCGCTCCCCTTCCAGCCCCATGCGAATCCCGCGCCGAAAGAGCGGATGATCGTCGACAACCAGAATCCCGATTCTGTTCACAGGTTCCCCTCCCCCGGATCTACGTCGCTTCCTCCGAGTGGCGCTACCACGATGACGCGCGTGCCGCGTCCCAGCGCCGACTCCACGCGCAACTCACCGCCAAGCCCTCGCGCCCGCTCCCGCATCCCCGGCAGCCCCTCCCCTCGCCCCGCGGTCGGTTCCGGGCAATCGCCCTCCCAACCGCGGCCATCGTCGGCGATCGTCAGCTTGGCCAGCGTGGGGTGCACATCGAGCGACACCTGCACGCGGCTCGCCGCTCCATGCCGGCGCGCGTTGCTGACCGCTTCCTGCGCGATCCGGTACAGCCCGAGCTCGACATCCGGCGGCAAGCGTTCCCCCTCCGCGATGCCGCGGGTCTCGACGTCCACCTCCGTGCCCCACAGCGGAGGCATGGCGGCGAGCAAGTGCAAGGCTCCGACAAGACCGCGTTCTTCAAGCTGACGGGGGCGCAGACCGGCCATCAGCGCCCGCACATCGTCCAGGGCGTCGCGCAGCAGGCCACGCGCGCCGCGCAATTCATCCCGCACCGCCTCGGGCGTCCGGTCGAGCGCGGACAGCGCCAAATCGACACCGAAGAGCGCACCCGCGAGCGTCTGCGCCGGGCCGTCGTGCAATTCACGGGCGAGGCGACGGCGTTCGTCCTCCCGGATTTCCGCCTCGGCTCTTGCCGGGGATCGCGCACGGTCGAGTCGTACCGTGTTCATGCGCCTCCCCTCGCGTCCCCACGTCATGGCTCACGGCAGCCCAGACAAAACGAAACCGCCGCTCCACGGGGTGTGGAGCGGCGGATCCATGGAGCCAGTATACGGACCCCAATAGTGTCCGTACAGGGCTATCCGGGCGGAACGAGGAACGCGAAGCGTCCGAAGTCATGGATCGCGACCCGATTTCCGGAGTACGTGCCGTGCCAGTCCGGCTTCTTGCCGGTCCAGACGAGTTCAAACGCATCCCGAATTTTCAGGACGTCATCGCTGGTCATCGGCGCCGATCCGTGCGCTGGGTAGATCGCGTCCACGTCAGCAGCAATCGTTCCTAGCGCGTGCAATGAGCGACGAAAGTCGGCCATGTCACTCGCGGAAACGAAAAGCAACATCTGACCCAAGTAGCAGAGATCCCCGACAAAGAGCGCACGGGCATCACGATCCAGAAAGGACACGCTCCCAGGAGAGTGTCCCGGCGTGTGAATCACCTCCAGCGCGCGTTCCCCAAGGGTCAATCCGGTCGCCGTGCTGGAGTGAGCGTGAGACTTCCACGACCCCTGGCACTAATCCGCCCGACCTCGACCGGCCCATGCCGCCGTCGGTATCGCTGTGTGCGCCCTCCTCGTCCGGCGGCTCCCACGGCCATCCAACCCGGCGCACAGCCAACTCCGCGGCGTGGGCGCGCACATCCGCAAAGTCCGAACTCGCGCCGATGTGGTCCCAGTGACGATGGGTCTGCAAGATCACCGGCCGGCAGGACGTGAGTCGCGCCACCAATCCGGGGAGATCGCCCCCACCCAGTCCGGTGTCAATGACCGCCGCATCGCGGCTGCCCGAAACCAGATAGAACGCGACTTCTTCCCGGTCATCCGCCTCCCGAATCATGACCACGTCGTGCGGAAAGCGCTGGACCTCGAACACCTCAAGGCTCGTCACCGGCTAACCCGGCTCTCCGGTCTCCACCGTTACCTCTCCGAGTCGTGCGATGAGCGCCACCAGCTCGTCGTCGTCGAGCTTGCGGAAGAGCGGCCGCGGGGCGGGCAGCGCCCGGTCGGCGGGAATCTCGCGGAACGCCCATGGCAGCGCGTGGACATCCCCTTCATCGCCCAGGTACGCGTGGAGTTGCTGGGCCGAGAAGGGCAGGTAGGGCGCGGTGAGCACGCGCAGGGCGCTGATAACCTGCAGCGCGGTCCAGAGCGAGGTCGCGGCCCGCTCGTGATCGGTCTTGAGCGTCTTCCAGGGCGCAGCCTCGTCGAGATAGCGGTTCAGCGCGCCCGCGAGCGCCATGATCGAGAGTAGGCCATCGCGCAGGTGGACGGCTTCGATCTGCTCCCCGGCCGTGGCGAAGATCCCCCGCGCCCGCTCCAGCATCGCCTCGTCTTCTGCCGTCAGCGGTCCCGGCTGGGGTACGACGCCGCCGAACCGTGACTGGGTAAAGGAGAGCAGCCGGTGGACAGCGTTGCCGTAGGTGGCGACCAGCTCGTCGTTGTTGCGCCGCTGGAACTCGTCCCATGAGAAATCGGTATCGCGGCTTTCCGGGGCATTGATCGTCAGGAAGAAGCGGATGGCATCGGCATCGAACAGATCGAGCGCTTCCGGCAAGAACGGCAGCCGCGCCGTGTAAGTGCGCGACGAAGAGAGTTTCTGGCCGTCGAGGGTCAGGAACTCGTTGGCCGGTACGTCGTAGGGCAGGGCGAGGCCACCGTAGCCCATCAGCATCGCCGGCCAGATGATGGCGTGGAACGGCGTGTTGTCCTTGCCGACGAAGTAGTACGACCGCCCCGGGGGCGACCCATCTTCGCCGAGCACCCACCACCGTTTCCAGGCGTCGGGATCGCCCTGCCGCTCCGCCCACTCCATCGAGGCCGAGAGGTAGCCGATGACCGCGTCGAACCAGACATAGATGCGCTTGTCGTCGAACCCCTCCAGGGGGATGGGCACCCCCCAGTCGAGATCGCGCGTGATGGCGCGCGCCCGCAACCCCTCGTTCAACCACCCCTGGACGAAACCCCGCACGGCCGGGCGCCAGTGACCCGACGCCGCGTCGAACCACTCCTGTAATCGCTCTTGCAACTTGGGCAGATCGAGGAAGAAGTGGGTCGTATCGCGGGTCTCCGGTGTGGCTCCGGAGAGTTTCGAGCGCGGGATCGATGAGATCGGTCGGGTCGAGGGTGCGGCCGCAGTTGTCGCACTGGTCGCCGCGGGCATCGGGGAACCCGCAATTGGGGCAGGTGCCCTCCACGTAGCGATCGGGAAGAAAGCGCTGCTTTTCGGGATCGAACATCGCCGGCTGGGTGTCCTGAAACAGGTAGCCCTGCTCCAGCAAGCGCAGGAAAAAATCCTGGGTTACCCGGTAATGGATGGGAGTCAGCGTCGTCGTGTACAAGTCGTACTGGAGCCCGAGGCGGCGGAAGCTATCGGCGATGTCGAGGTGGTTTTCCTCCGCCAACTCGCGGGCGCTGATTCCCCGTTTGTCCGCGGCCACGGTGATCGGCGTCCCGTGCATGTCCGAGCCGGAGACCATCAGCACGTGATCGCCGGCCATGCGGTGGTAGCGGGCGAAGATATCCGGCGGCACATAGGCCCCCGCCGCATGCCCCAGGTGCCGTGGCCCACTGGCATACGGCCACGCCACTCCGACCAGAATGTGGGCCGGCTCGCGCTCCAGGAGTTGATGTGGCGGGGCGTTTTCACTCACGACCTACGACTCCCGACTTTCGACTTCCGACTTCCGGCTTCCGACTCACCGTACCATCCTCGTCGCGTCCCAACCCAGACCTCCAGAACATCCCTCACATTGTGCCAAGTATCCCGCGCCGGGCGCACTTTGCTCCCTCGTCCGTAGCTCCAGACTACCGGCACCGGGCAGACGCTGTACCGCTGCAGCCGGGCAATGGACAGCAATTCCACGTCGAACGCCGTCACGCGCGGCCCCGACACGCCCCCACGATGATTGCGATAGAGCCGCGAGCGCTCGAGCAGATCGCGCGCGACCTCGGCTCGAAAGAGCTTGAACCCGCATTGCGTATCGTGGACCCCTGGGATGAGGAGCAGCCGCACGAGCCCATTGAAGACCCGACCCATGACGTGGCGGTAGGCCGGTTCACCGACCCGCCGCGCTCCCACCCCTTCCCGCGACCCGATTGCGATGTCGCACCCTTTGGCCAGAGCCGCGCGAAGCTCGGCCAGATAGCTCAGGGGTGTCGCCAGATCGGCGTCGCTGAAGGCGATCTGGTCGCCGTGAGCCGCCAGCATCCCGGCGCGCACCGCGGCCGCCTTGCCGCCGTGGGCAATGCGAATGACTTGGGTCGTGGCGATGTCTTTCAGTGCCTGTTCGGCCAGATCGGCGGTGGTGTCGTCGCTGCCGTCGTCGACGACGATGAGTTCGATGGCGTACGCCTGCGCGCGCATCCAGATAGTGGCCGCGCGCAACGTGCCCTCGATTCGAGCCGCTTCGTTGTACGCCGGGATGACCAGCGAAAGCGACGGTTCCGACCGCCGATCCGGACCGCCGTTCGCTTCCACTCTCCGCACCGGCCGGATCGCCTTTAAGTCGCCCACGCGGGCGAGAGTATAGGGTTATGAGCTATGAGCTATCAGCTATCAGTTATCAGCTTCTGGCTCTTGGCTGTTGTCGTGTGCTCGTCCTTGCCCTCTGGCCGTCTGGCCGTCTGGCCGTCTGGCCGTCTTTGACAGATAGCTGATAGCTAATAGCCCGTCCATGGTATCGTCGCCACGGTTCGCCCCTGAGTGATGAAGGATGACGCGATGCAGTTGCTCGGCGCGCACATGTCGATCGCCGGTGGTCACGCCTTGGCCATCGATCGCGCGACGGCGTTCGACATGACGGCCTGCCAGATCTTCACCAAGAACGCGAACCAGTGGAACGCCAAACCAATCGCCCCGGACGCCGCGGAGGGATTCCGCGCCCGCGTCACCGCAAGCGCGGTGACATTCGTCGTTGCTCACGACTCCTATCTCATTAACCTGGCCTCGCCTGATGATGCCCTCCGCGAGAGGTCGACCGTGGCGTTCGGCGACGAGTTGCAGCGTTGCGGCCTCCTGGGCGTGCCCTGGCTCGTCACGCATCCTGGCGCGCACATGGGTAGCGGTGTGGACGCGGGGGTGCAGCGGGTGGCCGAGTCGTTGAATCGCCTGTTCGACGAGTTTCCCGATCTGGAAGTGACCGTCCTGCTGGAAACGACCGCCGGGCAAGGCACCACATTGGGCCGCTCATTCGAGGAATTGGCCTCGATTCTGGAGCTCGTCGAAGACCAGGCCCGTGTCGCGGTCTGTTTCGATACCTGCCACGTCTTCGCCACGGGGTATGACATCCGGGACGAGACCGGGTATGCCGCCACGATGCAAGCCTTTGACGAGGTGATCGGGTTCGAGCGACTGCGGGTATTTCACCTCAACGACTCGAAGAAGGCACTCGGCAGTCATGTCGATCGGCACACGCACATCGGCGAAGGGGAGATCGGCCTGGACGCCTTTCGCCTGATCGTCAACGACGAGCGATTCACCAGTCGCCCTGGCATCCTAGAAACGCCAAAAGACGACGCTGGTGAAGACGATCGACGCAACATGGCAGCGCTACGGGATCTCTGCGGGACCCTGGCCGGCGCGGCCGCGGCGCCGTGAGCGACCCGCCTCGCCGCGGCTGGACGGAACCGCCGCCGCGGCCGGCTCGGCCGCGGCGGGACCGCGGCCGCCGCCCCCCGGCCCTACCCGTGCAGCGCGTCGAACCGCCGCGGGTGATCGCCGCCCTGGCGCTGTGGGCCGCCGGGATCGGCCGGGACGCCGATCGGCTGCGCGGCATCCTCGCCGTCACGCTCGCGGTCTGTGGTCTGTTGTTGGCAATCCTGGCCATCTGGGCCGATGTCACGCTGCATCGCGGCGTCGGAGACGGCATTACCCCGCCGATCGTTCGGCAGTACACCGGCCGCGACCTCGCGGCCAATGTTGACCTGACGCGCTTCACGCCCGAGCAGGTCGCCTCGGTGACGGCCGGCTTGCAGGCGAACGGTATCCGCTACGTGCGACAGAGTTTTTCCTGGGCGGAGATCGAGCCGGCCCCTGGCGAATACGTGTGGGAGCGCTACGACGCCATTGTCGATTCACTGAACCGGCGCGGCATCAGTCCGGTGGCGGTCCTCCATCGCTCGCCGGCGTGGATTCGCTCGCCGGCCGGCGCGGCCGCGTTCGACGCTCCGCCCGCCGATCTGGAGGCCTACGAGAGATTCGTCGCCGCGGTGGCCAGCCGCTATGGGGACCGTCTGCCGTTCATCCAGATCTGGGATCTGCCGAACCGGCCGAGCAACTGGGGCAGCGCCCCGGCTGATGCCGCTGCGTACGTGTCGCTCCTCGCCGTCGGCTCGAACGCCGCGCGCGGAGCCAACCCTAACTCGGTCATCCTGCTCGCCGAGCTCGACCCGTTTCCGGACGCCCAGGGAACAAACGACCTCGCATTTCTGCAATCGGTGTATGAGGCCGGCGGCGCGGCATTCTTCGATGTCGTCGCCGCTCGCGTCAATGGCGGCACGCGCACGCCGTACGACCGGGCAACCCGGGCGAACGACCCGTCTTTGTCCCGGGCGATCCTGATTCGCGATGTGATGGACGAAGCGGGCGATCTCGCCAAACCGATCTGGGCCACCCACTACGGATGGGAAGCCGCCGCGGACGGCTCCGGGCTCCTGACGGAAACCACGCAGGCGGCCTACACGATTGCCGGACTGGAGCGGTCCCGAGCGGAATGGCCCTGGATGGGTCCGCTTTTCCAGTGGGGCCTCATCCCCGGACCCGATCTTGGCGGAGGCACACCTCCCGGCCGCTCATTGCTTCGCGAAGACGGGTCTCCCACCGCGCTATTCACCGAGCTGGGCGCACTCGCCGCCCGGGGTGGGGTGCAGGCGGCGCCAACCGGGCTCGCTCCGGTTGCAGCCCACCAATTCGTCTGGGAGGGCAATTGGGACTCCCAGCACCTGGGCGCCGACACCTACCGCACTACCTCCGAGGTCGACGCCCGCTTTCGCCTCCGATTTGAGGGAACCGGCGTTATCGCCGTGGCGCGGTTGAGCCGTGAGGCGGGCGCCGTGGAAGTCTCCATCGACGGCGAGCCGGTCGATGTCTCACTGGAGTCGTTTCAGGCGGCGGACGTCGACATTCCCCTGGCGAGGCGACTCCCGGACAGCATGCACGAAGTCGCCATGCGGCTTTCCGCGCCGGGCGAATTGACCATCGGCGGCCTGGTGGTTGAGCGCGCCGTGCCGATGCAGTGGCCAATCCTGCTGCTGATCGGGAGCGGCGTGCTGCTGTTGGTGTTGGGATTGTTCGACGGAGCGTTGCTGCTCGCCGAACGTGGCGGCCTGCTGCAGCGGCGGCGGAGTGGGGAACTGTGGCCGGAGTTGCCCCAGATCCCCGATTGGCGGCCGGCGCGGCGGGCTTGAGTGGGAGTGAGAGCAGTGTGGCGGAAATCGCCAATCTATACTCCCTGGGCTAGTCCTCACCCCAACCCCTCTCCCGTGGCAATGGGAGAGGGGCTCCCTGCCCCCCGGAGAATGAGGAGCAGGGCAGGGGATGTGGGGTCGTCCGCGATGAAACAGGGCATCATGCTGACCCGAACCCCTTCAGTACCAAAGGACGAGCACACTCCGGAATCCCTCGCGCCCGGGGAAGTGCACCCAAATGGCGCACAGCCTGGCGACGGTCTAGATGGCGGAACGACGGACATTCAGGCGACGCTGCGGCGCCGGGTCCTCAGCCCGCACACCCTGGTGTCGTTCGGTATCGCCATCGCGGCGCTCTGGTTCGTGACCCGCCGCGTCGATGTCGATCTCGCCGCGATCTGGGCGAACATCCGCCAGGCGAACCCGGTGCTGCTGGCCGTGGCGTTCGGTCTCTGGTACGGGGCGTTTTTCGTTCGCGGCGGTCGTTGGGGGTACATGCTCCGCTCCGCGGGGTTCGACCGGGACCATGGCTATGCCCTGCCGCCCACCCGCGGTCTGGCGGAGATCGTGCTGCTGGCCTATTTCGCCAATTCCATCGTCCCCGCCAAGCTTGGCGATGCATACCGCGCGTACCAGCTCAAGCGAGAGGCCGGGGTGCCATTCAGCGCCGGGTTCGGCACGATCCTGGCGGAACGCCTCGTCGACGTGATGATGCTCGTCGTCGTCCTGGTGGGGTCCGCGCTTCTGGTCTTCGGGGGCCAGATGCCGGACCAGGCCAGACCGGCGTTACTCCTTGGCGCCGCCCTCGTCGTGGCCGGCGTGATTGGGCTTTGCCTGCTCTGGGTGACCCGAAACACGGTCGTCCGCTTCTTGCCGCACCGCTTTCGGGACACGTACGCGCGGCTGCAGGCTGCGATCTTTGGCGCCCTGCGGCGACCGGCGCTGGTGCTCGGGGTCGGCCTGCTCCTCTGGCTCGGGGACGGGATGCGTGTCTGGTTCGTGGCGCGCTCGCTCGACGCGGGCATTTCGCCAGCGGTGGCCATCCTGGTCGCGGTGATGGGCGCCCTGCTGACCGTGGTCCCGTTCACCCCGGCCGGATTGGGCGTGGTGGAGATCGGGGTGGGGTCGGTCCTGGTGGGGGTGCTCGGCATCGACCCGGTCGTGGCGGGGTCGATCATCCTGCTCGACCGGGTCGTCGCCTACTGGAGCTTGCTCATCGTCGGCGCCGTGCTCTACCTGCGCCGCGTCCGGCACGAGTACCGGGAGCCGGCGGTCGCCGGGTCGCCGCCGACATGAATCTGCCCCCGCTGCGCAATCCGTACACCCGGTTTCGCACCTGGGTGCGGGCGAACCGCGCCCAGGCAGAGATCGCGGCCATCGCCGGGCTGGCGATCGGGCTAATCGTGCTCATGCTTGTGGTTACCGTCGTGATCATCTTCAAGACGCTGCGCTGACGGATCAGCCCGCCCGCGCCAATCGGTAAGGAACGCACCCGTGGCTATCACCGACACCGCACCCGGCGCTCCTCCCATGCCGATCTCCGAGTTCCGCGCCGTCGTGGCCCGGATCGAAGAGGAAGTAGCCAAGGTCATGGTCGGGCAGTCGGACATCGTGCGCGATGTCCTGATCTGCCTCATCGCCGGCGGCCACGCCCTCCTGGAAGGCGTGCCGGGGCTCGGCAAGACGATGCTGGTCAAAACCCTTGGCGAGGCACTCGACCTCGATTTCAGCCGCATCCAGTTCACACCCGACCTGATGCCGGCCGACATCACCGGGACGAACATCCTGGTCGAGGATCCGCAGGGGGGGCGGCAGTTCGTCTTTCAGCCCGGACCGGTTTTCGCCAACCTCGTGCTGGCCGACGAGATCAACCGCGCCACCCCGAAAACGCAATCGGCGCTGCTGGAGGCGATGGCGGAGCGCACCGTCACGGTTGCGAACCACATGCACCGTCTCGAGGAACCTTTCTTCGTACTGGCGACGCAGAACCCCCTGGAGATGGAAGGCACCTATCCCCTCCCCGAGGCCCAGCTCGACCGCTTCTTCTTCAAGCTCGTCGTGCCCTACCCCAACGCCGACGATCTCACCGAGATCGTGCGTCGCACTACGGCCCCGGCGCTACCCGCCGCGGAGAATGTCGCCGACGGCTCGACCATCCGCCAGATGGGACTGCTGGCGCGCGAGGTGCCAATCTCCAGCGCGGTCACCGAATACGTCGTGCGTATGACGCTGGCAACCCATCCGGAGAACGAGGACCTGCCCGACGTGATCCGTCGTTATGTCCGCTATGGCGTCAGCCCACGCGGGGCGCAAGCCATCGTCCTCGGCTCGAAGATCCGGGCCTTGATGGAGGGCCGCCTCAATGTCGCCTACGACGACGTGCGCGCCGTGGCCGCTCCGGCGCTGCGGCACCGGCTGATCCTGAATTTCGACGCCGATTCGTCGGGTGTGACAGCGGATGACGTGCTGCGCGAGTTGGTGGCCACGCTGCCGGACTGACGACGTGAGCACACTCGCCGCGTCATGCCAACAGCCGCGGTCGGGTATCACATGGAGCGAAGTAAACATCTCGGCGCAACCGACATGCCTTGCCCGTGAGCCGAGATGCTTCGCTCTTCGCGCTCAGATTGACACGGTTTCCGTGCCGGACAAGTGCCCGTGTGCGACACTGCCCAAATCCAATCCATGCCGGACGCGGTTCGGCAGAAACTACGGAAGCATGTCAGTGAAAGTCCCGGCCCGCGGCGAATCACCGGCAACCGTTAGAAGGAGGCAAGCGCGATGGTCGATCTGATTCCCCGTCACGACCGTTACGGCGACGAGGATCCCGATCTGGAGAGTGTCAACGGGCTGATTCAGGCCCGCCTCTACGGCGTCATCAGCCGCCGCGACCTGATCCGCCGCGCCGCGGCCATCGGTATCGCCGCCCCGGTCGTCGGCGTGATGCTGCACGCGACATCCGACATGGCCTTCGGCGCGCCCTCGTCCGGCCGCGACCGAACGCTGCAGCGCCTGGCCCAGGAGGCGGCGACGGTCCCCGCCGACGCCCCGACCGCGCCCGAGGGCGAGCCCCAGAGCGGCGGCACGGTCACCATCGGCTCGAATTCCGAGCCCGACACGCTCCACCCGTATATCACGCAGCTGCAGGCCGGTTTCGATGTCTACAGCGGGATGGT
This sequence comes from uncultured Chloroflexia bacterium, assembly GCA_963762985.1. Lineage (GTDB taxonomy): Bacteria > Chloroflexota > Chloroflexia > Thermomicrobiales > UBA6265 > JACCXM01. The sequence continues at coordinate 10,219 of CAVXMK010000002.1, read as the reverse complement.
TGAGCCGATGCTGGGCTACGACAGCACCCAGGCGTTCGTCCCGCTCCTGGCCACGGAGTTCGCGATCTCGGAGGACGGGTTGAACTACACCTTCACCGTGCGCGAGGACGTGCAGTTCCACAACGGCGATGCCTTCAGCGGCGAAGACGTCGTCGCCTCCTGGAACGTCATCATGAACCCCGACTTCGGCGCCTTTAATCAGAACGGCTGGAACCAGATAGAGGACATCACCGTCGACGGCAACCAGGTCGTTATGACCACCGGCGAGGTCTATGCCCCCTTCCTCTCCTACGTCGGTGCTGGGCCGATCGTCCCGCGCAGCGCCATCGAGGCCGGCATCGAATCGTTCAAGCAGGAGTACGGACGCGCCCCATTCGGCACCGGACCATTCCAGTTCGTGGAATGGGCACCGCAGCAGCAAATCGTGCTGGAGCGGTTCGACGGCTACTGGGGTGAGCCAGCCAAACTCGACCAGCTCATCTACCGCATCGTGCCGGACGACAACACGCTCCTGGTCCAGCTGCGCACCGGCGAAGTCCAGCTTGCCGGGAGCGCCAGCCCGATCCCCCCGACGCGGGTGGAGGAGACGCTGGCCATCCCCAATCTACTCGTGCTCGAGCATGCCTCTATGAGTTGGAGCCACATCGACCTCAAGCAGTGGGATCACTTGCGGATGACCAAGGTGCGGCAGGCGCTCGATTTCGCCACTCCGACCCAGCAGATCGTCGACGAGCTGTTGCAGGGGCGTGCCCTGGTCAGTATTGCCGATCAGGCGCCGGGCTCCTGGGCGTACAACCCGAACATCGAGCCGCGCCCCTACGATCTGGAGCAGGCCAAGGTGCTGCTGGCCGAGGCGGGGCTGACGCCCGGCGCGGACGGCGTGCTGGAGGGGCCCGTCCCAACCAACGACCCGAATGTCGGCGATGGCGAGGTGAAACCGCTCGACATCGAGCTGTGGTACAGCTCGGGCAACGTCGACAGCGAGCGCATCTGCCAGGTCGTGGCCCAGAGCTGGAACAGCATCGGCGTCAAGACGACGGTGCTCAACCAGGACATCTCGACCATCTGGGGACCAGAGGGGTATCAGTTCACCGAGCGTATGACTGGTTGCCTCTACTCCTGGGTCAACGGCAACGACCCGACCGACACCTTCTACTGGCACTCGGCCCAGATCCCCGAGACGCCGACCGGGTCCGGCGGCAACCTGCCGGCCTATTTCCACGAGTACAGCTTCCAGGAGCAGATCGACGAGCTGACGACGGCCGGCGACACCACCACCGACCAGGAGGAGCGGCAGGAGATCTATTACCAGATCCAAGAGCTGCTCCACGAGGAGGTGCCGGTGATCTTCATCTACTGGGAGAAGACGTTCCCAGCGGTCTACAACACCATTGGCGGTTTCTGGCCGAGCGCGTTCAACAACCTCCTCTGGAACGCCAACGAGTGGTACCTGACCCAGTAGCCCTCACCCCAACCCCTCTCCCTGTGTGCAGGGAGAGGGGCTTTTGGCTCGCCTGGTCCGAGGCCGAGACAGGGCAGCAGGAAACGACGCCATGACCCGCTTTCTCATCCGCCGCTTGCTGGGAGCCATCCCGCTCCTCCTTGGCGTGGCCATCCTCTCCTTCGTATTCATGCAACTGGCCCCTGGTGGCCCGGACGCGCTTTTTGCGCGCAACGCGCGCATGACGGAGGAGCAGCTCCAGGCGATCCGCCGCAACATGGGGCTCGACCGCCCCATGCATGAGCAACTGCTGACCTGGCTGGGGAACCTGGCGCAGGGCGATCTGGGCATCTCCTACACGCAGTATCGTCCGGTGTCGGAGGTGATCTGGGACACCGTGCCCAACACCCTGCTGCTGATGGGCACGGGCATGCTCATCTCGCTGGTAGCGGCGCTGACGTTTGGCATCCTGGCGGCGCGAAAACCGTACGGTGTTTTCGACAACGTCGTCTCCTTCATCAGTTACTTCGGACTGGCGATGCCGGTGTTCTGGTTCGGGTTGATGCTGCAAATCCTCTTCGCGGTGCGGCTAGGGTGGTTGCCATCGGCCGGGATGTTCTCGCCGACCGGCGGTGGTCCTGGCGACCTGCTGCGGCACCTGGCGCTGCCCGCATTCACCATCGCCATCGGCAGTATCGCCGGCTGGAGCCGTTACGTCCGCTCCTCGACCATCGAATCGCTGGGGCAGGATTACGTCCGCACCGCCCGCGCCAAGGGATTGGCCGAGCGGCGCCTGATGCTCGGCCATGTGCTGCGCAACGCGCTGATCCCTTTCATCACCGTCGTCGGCATCGACGTGCCGCTCTACCTCACCGGGGCGGTGCTGACCGAGACGGTCTTCTCGTGGCCGGGGATGGGTCGTCTCTTCTACGACGCGCTGACCGTGCGCGACTACCCGGTGCTGATGGGCATCCTGATGCTGGGCGCCGTCTTCATCATCGCCGGCAACTTGATCGCCGACATCCTGTATGGGGTGTTCGACCCGCGGATCAGCTACGGATGAGCCGAGGGCGGGAGGCGGGAGGCGGGAGGCGGGAGGGAGGCGTGCCATGAGTGCCGACGCCACTCTCGAAAGCACGGTGGCGGCGACCGGGGTCGAGCGCGGCGCAACGGCCGGGGTGGCGCCAGCAACGCTCGGGTCCGACCTGACGAGTCGACCGGCGCGTAGTCCGGGCAAGATTGCACTGGCTCGCTTTCGCCGCTCCCGGCTGGCCATGGTCGGATTGGTCATTATCGGGTTGATGGTGCTGGCCGCCGTGTTCGCGGACGCGATCGCGCCGTATGGCGAGAACGAGATCGACCTGTTCAACATCACCGCGCCCCCCTCGCCGGAGCACTGGCTCGGTACCGACGAACTGGGTCGCGACGAGCTGAGCCGGCTGATCTACGGGGCGCGGGTGTCGCTGCTGGTCGGGGTCGGCACGGCGCTGCTCTCGACGGTGATCGGGATCGTCGTCGGCGCGTCATCCGGCTATTACGGGGGCTGGGTCGACTCGGCGCTGATGCGCTTCGTCGACGTCATCCTCGCGTTTCCGGCGATCTTTCTATTGCTCATCTTTTTTTCGATCCGGGGCAGCTCGGTCTTCACCGTGATTCTCTTCCTGGGGCTGTTCAGCTGGATGTGGCTGGCGCGGGTGATCCGCGGTGAGTTCCTCTCGCTCAAGCAGCGCGATTTCATCGAGGCGGCGCGCTCGATCGGCGTGCCGGACGGGCGATTGATGTGGCGGCACCTGCTGCCGAACGTGGGGGCGGCCATCATCGTCTCGGCGACGTTGACCATCGCCTACGCGATGCTGGCGGAGGCGGCGCTCTCCTTCCTCGGGTTCGGCGTGCCCGCCGGAACACCCACCTGGGGGAACATGCTCAACGCGGCGCGGCCAAACTATATGGCGGTGCCGTTGCTGGCGATTGCTCCGGGACTCACGTTGACGATCGCGGTACTGGCGATCAATTTTGTCGGGGATGGGTTGCGGGACGCGCTCGACCCGCGGGGGCGAAGTTGATGGCTTTCCATTACCACCGGTTCCACTCCGCGAACGCCCCTCACCCCAACCGCCGCCCAGAGGGCACCCGGCCCCGTGCGCGGAGAGAGCGGCTCGTTGGTGCCGCGTGATCCCGCTCATCGAGACCGGTGGTTCCTGGCGCGATATTGGCGTTGATGTCGGGCGGGCGGCGCGCGAGCAACTGCACGTGGCGGCGGCTTCGACGCGGGCGGAGTTGGGCGGGGTGGATCCGGCAGAGGTGATGGGGAACGTCGGGCCGTACCTGCGGATCACAGAGGAGGTGGCGCCGGACGTCGTCGCCGAACTGCGGGGGATGGCCGAAGGCTCGGGGGTGTCATTCGAGACATTGTTCGTGCTCAATGCCGGCGCGGAGCTGACGCAGTCGGTGGGGCGGTTCGAATGCACAGTCGTCGGAATTACCGGCGCGGGGACGAGCGACGGCCACGTGCTGCTGGCGCACAACGAAGACGCCACGGCCGGCTGGGGTGCGCTTGCCTACGTCATCAAGGCGGAACCGGACGACGCCCCGGCCTTTGTCGCCTTCACGTACGCCGGATTGCTGTTGCACCAAGGGGTGAACGCTGCCGGGTTGGGATCCGTGGGGAACGCACTCTATGCCCGCGATGCGCGGTCAGGCATCCCGAAGTTGCTGCTCTACCGGCGCGCCATCACCCAATGCACGATAGAAGGGGCGATCCGGGCAGTGACCGATCCCCGCCGTGCCTTCGGCAACAACCACCTCTTCGCCACCGCCGACGGCGATCTGTTCGATGTGGAGGTGTCCGGCTCGCGGTGGGCGATGCGCTCGGGCGGGAACCGCTTCCTGGCCCACGCCAACCACTTCACCCTGCCGGAAATGACGGCACTCGACCGGGATGAGGATTTGCTCAATTCACGGTTGCGGCAGACCCGGGTGGAAACGCTCGTTGAGCGGGAGTGGGGCCGGCTCGATGCGTGCTCGTTGCGCGCGGTCATGGCCGACCATGCCAACTATCCGCGCTCGGTTTGCAAGCACCACGCGCCGGAGAGCGATCTCGACTACGGCACGATTGGCAGTGTGGTCATCGATGTGACGGAGCGGGCGCTGTGGGCGTGTAGCGGCAACCCGTGCCGGGGTGAATGGCGCGAGGTGCGGCTGTGACGGACGCGATGCGCGGTTCCTCGTGCCGAACCTGGCTCGAAGATGTCGAAGATGTCGAATATCCAGAGAGTCGCGTGCCATGGGACGTGGTGCCGACGCCACGTTGCCCGGGCTCGGCTCGACACGGTTTCATTGACAGCACCGCGCGATAATTAGTATCCTAGCCAGTACTGGAGGCGTGGTGTAGTGGCCTAACATGCAGCCCTGTCAAGGCTGAGATCGCGGGTTCGAATCCCGTCGCTTCCGCCGTACGTCATCACACTTGACACGTCAGCGTCGCAAAGAACGGCAGCAGCTCCGGTCGTGGCTTCACCGCCACGACCGTTCTGTTGTCGATGATCGCCTCCGCGAAGATCTGCCGCGCCAGCTGTTGCGCTCCTCCGGCGTCGCCTCCTGCCAGGCCGCCGGCGATGTTCGCCAGGAAGCGCCGCCAGTCGCTGCGCCGACCTCTTCGCCGGTCAGCGCCTCGATGCGGGAACGCCGCGCGTTCGGCCAGCAGCGCGGACCGGCGCTGTCCGGTACTCGGCCCGGTCGAGGTCGCCTTCCAGGTAGACCTCGCGCAACCGGGCGAGCCGGCGCTCGATCGTGCTCGCGCGCTCCCGTCGGCCTCACCGTCGCGCCGCTGACGCCGCATGCCACGCGGCGACGAGCCGCTCCTGCTCGGCCTCCGGCACGACGAAGCGGGCCAGGATGCCCGTCGTCAATCTGCTCGTTCAGCACGTCCTCGTAGAAGCGTCGGCGCGTCGCATTCGCTGCCCCTGAATGCGTCCGGCGCACCGCAGCTGCGGCGCCCGCCCGGCCTGCCGTTGGCGACCATGCTCGCGCCGCAGGTGCAGACCGCGATGCCGGAGAGCGCCCACGGCTGGCCGGCGCCGGCGGTACCCGCATCGGCCGCCGCGTGTTCGCGCTCGCGCGCCGTCTTGCGCCGCCGCGAACAGACTCCGGGTCGATCAGGGCCGCGTGCTTGCCGGCAGCCAGCCGCCCTCGCCGTCCGGCAACTCCCCCAGGTAGAAGCGGTTCTGCAGCATGGGGCGCACGGTGTCTTTCGTGAACGGGTTGGCGCCGCGGTTGCCGGTCGTGCGATAGCCGGCGTCATTCAGGGCGCGGGCGATCTCCCGATCCGTCTTGCCGCCGGCGGCGAGCGTGAACGCGAGCACCAGGCCGGGATGGGTCTCCGGGTCGAGCGACCGGGCACGCCATCCTCGCCCTTTGTCGCGCCGAACGGCAGCAGCCCGTTGTAGAGCCCCTGCGCCTTGCGCTCGCGCTTGCCCTTCTTCGTCTCGGTGCTCAGGTTGTCGGAGTAGAACTGGGCGAGGCTGCCCATCGTGGAGAGGACGACGCGGCCCATCGGCGTGGTGAAATCCATGTTCTCGCTGATGGAGACGAACCCCACGCCGGCGCGTTCCGAGCCGATCGAGCGTCTCCAGCGTCACGCGCAGGTTGCGGGCGAAACGGTCGAGCTTGTGGACGATCACCGCGTCAAAGCGGCCGGCCTCGGCATCAGCCAGCATCCGCCGGAACTCGGGCCGCTTGGCGAGGTCGTCGCGTCCGCGCGCTCTTGCCCTCGTCGCGGTAGCGGGCGACGATCTCGTAGCCGTGGTCGCGGCAGTACGCCTCGATGGCCCGCTCTTGGGCCGAGAGGCTGTACCCCTCGACCTGCTCCTCGGAACTGACGCGCACGTAAAGCGCGGCCCGCTTGGTGGTGGCGCTCATCGCCCCGGCTCCTCCTGCACGTTGGCCCGCTCACTCAGGAACGCAGCGAGGTCGGCTTCGCTCACGCGCCAGCCGGCGCGAGTCGCGCCCAAGCGGACGCCTCTTAGCCGCCCGCTCCGCAGCCAGCGGCGGATCGTTTCTTCGCTGGTCGCCAGGCGGCGGGCGACCTCCTCGACCGTCAACATTGGTGGTTCCTCCTTCATCCACCCTCCTTGATGAACGTATCGTAGCATATTATCGCAAAAACGTGTCATTATTCCGGTGCTGAGCAGTCATTTGCCGTAGTTGCCATTCAATCTTGCACGGTCGGCTACATACCTCCTTTGAACCAGTGATCGATACTCCTCATCCCCTTTGCGACGCTGTGACAAGGGTGCCTACGTGAACCAAGGGGAGGTATATCTGACCAGTAAGCGGGGCAGAGGGATTTTCGCTTGCGCCAGAGGGCCACTCCTAGAATTGATGTTCGGAGAGAGGGCTGGCAATCCTCTTTCGTCCCTTCCCGACTGCCAGCACTCGGACGCCGCCTACGTCCGCGGCTTCAAGTCGTGGATCGACCTTGGCCGCGTCGTGCGCAAAAGCGAAAAGGCGGTATGAGGAGCAAGCTGATGCCCCAGACACCCGGGAGGAGGTTGCCACTCCCCACCGTCGGCTCGCCGACGCCGCGCGCGGAGAGCGCTGGCGCGGTCGAGGTCACGAGCTCGGAATCCAAGCGCGCAATACGGGGCGCAGTGGACTACGCCCCATGCCCTCGCCGCGTTCACATGAGACTGCCGACCGGCCAATCGGCGCCGGCAGCCAGTCGTCCTCGCCCCAGATCCAAAGCGGCGACTGCGGCGACCGGCTCGGCCTGGCCGGCAAGGGTCATGGAACACTTCGATGAATAGAGCTTATCGTCGAGAGTTCGGTGGGCGGGGCGTCCCCCTGAGCAAGAATGAGGATGCCAGCACGAGCGAGGCCGCTATAGCGGACGCCCCTCCCACTACCCTTGTGGTGGACGGTGGGCCAATTGCCTCACCACCCGGTGGCTCTGGCGCGCTGTACTTGGGGTATCTACCTCTGTAGCCCAAAGTCCGACCAATGAACGCCAATACGGGAAAGAGCAGGCGTTGCACGACAAGCGGGGGCTTAGTAAAGACGATCACGTCACGAAACTCCCGGGAAAAGAGGGCGCCTTGCAGGAGGGTGGGCATCCCCTTGGCGTTCGTCTGGCCGTCCCGAGCCAGGCCGAAGAGGTTCCCGATCATCTCCTCAAACCTCGCTGCTCCATGGTTGAACTCGACTGTGACCTGCGCTTCTTCGTCTCCTGCATTCCACCAGTCGTGCACGACCCCGGGCGGTACGTGCTGCGGTTGGTTGAGTTCCGCAACAAACTCGCGCCCATCGATGCGGAACCCCACCTGGCCCCGCACCACGGTGAAAGACTCCTCCGTTACCGGGTGGACGTGCTCACCTGAAACGGCACCGCCAGGCCTGACGTAGAGGTCCACCACTGCTCGATCCTCGCCTGAGTCTTCGCTGCCTAGACGGATCACAGCTCGCTCTCCGGTGACAGGGTTCTCAAATACATCTCCTGCTTTGGCCACGACGCACCTCCTTCGCCGGGGCGTGCGAGCGGTGCACGGCGCCCGCTCCCCGTCTCCCGACCACCTGCTCCACGAAGCCAGACCGGAGCCGCCCGCGCACCGCCGGTCTGAGCTTCAGCATGCCAGCGGAGGATTCACCGCGCGCCGTCCGAAGTACCGGGTTTCACGCGGGTGCCTGAGGCGACCGCACCTGTCCGATCGGCCAGGGTGGGTGGTGGGTGGGGCTCAGGCCAGCCCGTGGCGGACGGCGAAGGCGGCCGCCGCGGCGCGGGAGTCGAGCTCGAGCTTGGCCAGCAGATTGGTGACGTGGAAGTTGACCGTGCGCGGGCTGATGAATAGATCTTCCCCGATCTCCCGGTTCGAGCGCCCCTGCGTCAGCAGGCGCAGCACGTCGACCTCGCGCGGCGTCAGGCCCAGAGCCCCGGCCGGATCGGCCCCCTCCCGCACGCCGCCGGCGTCGAGGTCGCGACGCGCCTCGCCAGCGCCTCTGCGACGGCCGCCTCCAGCGGCAGCGTCGCCCCGGCCTCCCAGGCCGCGTCGAATGCAGCCGGTTCCAGCGCCGCTCGCGCTGCCGCCAGGTCGCGCTCGCGGGCCGGGTGCTCCCAGGCACCACCGTCGCGCCCAGTTGCTCGCGCAGTGCCGCCGCCGCCCCGAACAGGCGGGCCGCCCGCTCCGCCTGGCTCCGGGCCGCCAGCCCCGCCACCCCGTCCAGCGCGGCGGCCGTCAGACGCGGGTCGCCGCGCTCCCCGGCCAGGGCCATGCTCTCCCGGTAGCAGCCCAGCGCGGCGTCGAGATCGCCGCGGGCACGCGCCAGATCGCCCAGGTAGTGCAGGGTCTCGCTCAGCCCCCAGGCGAAGCTCTGCGCCCGCTGCCGCCGTTCGGCCTCCTCCAGGTAGCGGGCCGCGCCCGCCAGGTCGCCGCCGGCGAGGGCGGCCTCCCCGCGGCGCAGGAGGGTTTGACTGACGTACACGGGCCCGGCGACCAACGCAGGCTCCAACTCCTGATAGCGGGCCAGCGTCTCATCCAGGCGTGCCGCCGCCTCCGCGTAGCGGCCCCGGTCCAGGTCCACCAGAGCCAGCCCGGACAGTGCCCCCGCCGCCGTCATCCCCGCCCCCACCTCGCTTGCGACGCGCAGTGCCTCGCCGAATGCCGGCTCCGCGCGGTCGGAGTCGCCCTGGAAGCGAGCCAGCCAGCCGAGCCCGACCAGGGCCTTCGCCCGCTCCGCCGACGGGGCTGGCTCCCCCCCAAGCCCCCTCCGCTGGAGGAGGGAGTCTCCCCCCATTGCAGCGCCCGCTCCAGCCAGCCCTGGCCCTCGCGCAGATGGCCGCGGATGGCCCAGAAGTTGATCATCGCCCGCGCCAGCCGCAGCCCGAGCCCCGCCTCCCCGCTGGCCTCCGCCCATTCCAACGCCGCTCGCACGTTGTCGTGCTCGGCGTCCAGCCGGTCCGAGACTCGCTTCGCCTGCGGCAGCCAGAGGCGCTCGGACAGGTGCTCGGCCAACGCCACGAAGTAGACCAGGTGCCGGCGCCGCACCTCGCCTTCCTCGCCGCTTGCCTGGAGTTGCTCCTGCCCGAACTGGCGCACCGTCTCCAGCATCCGGTAGCGCGGCTCCTCCGCGACCGGGTCGACCCGCTGCACGAGGCTGTGATCGACCAGCGCCGCCAGGTCGTTCAGCGCCGCTAGGGGGCGGGGCGGCGGCCCCGGGCGCCGGTAAAATAGCCCGTCACCTGCCCCGTCGTCCGCCCCGGGCACGTCGCCGGTGAAGACGGCCGCGGCTCCTTCCAGGGTGAAGCCGCCCGCGAAGATCACCAGGCGACGGAAGAGCGCCTGCTGGTGCGCCGTCAGGAGAGCGTAGCTCCAGTCGAGGGTGGCATGCAGCGAGCGATGGCGGGGTGGCAGGTCGGGCGCATCCCAGCGCAGCAGGGCCAGGCTCTGGTGCATCCGCAGAAGCAGGGCCCTCGGCTCCAACAGCCGGATGCGGGCGGCCGCCAGCTCCACCGCCAAGGGCAGCCCCTCCAGGCGGCGGCTCAGCTCGGCGATGGCCGCCGCATTCGCCGGCGACAGCTCGAAGCGCGCGTTCGCGGCCTGGGCCCGCATCACAAACAGTTGGACGGCGGGCATCGCCGCCAAGTTGGTGACAGTCCAGGACGCCTCCTCGGCGCCGGGCACCGGCAAGGGCCGCACCTCGACCACATGCTCCCGCCGCAATCGCAGCGGCTCGCGACTCGTCGCCAGGACCGTGAGGTTGGGGATCCCCGCCAGCAGAGCGTCGAGG
>CAVXMK010000001.1:0-180019 GCA_963762985.1 uncultured Chloroflexia bacterium | reverse complement strand
ATCAGCCCCGACAAGGGTATTTACACGGGCTGCTCCTCAGGGGCGGTGACTTCTTCCGCCACGTTGAACACGTCCGGCCGCGGATCCGGGCTGGTGAAGCCGGCATGGTTAGGCATGATCACCTGGGGTAAGGTCTGGGCATCCATCACCGCGTCCTCGGGCACGATGCCGTTCAGGTAGAGCAGGAAGGCGCAGAGCGCGTAGACCTCATCTGGCATGAGCGATTGCGGGTTGTCCGCTGGCATGGCCCGATGGATGTAGTCATAGAGGACAGGCGCATAGGGCCAGTAACTTCCCACCGTCTTCAGAGGGGCATCGGTATTCAGCGAGCCGATACCGCCCACCAGTGCAATACCGCTGTCTCCACCCTCGCCCATCGCCCCGTGGCACTTGGCGCCCAGCCGGGCATAGATCTCCTCGCCCTGCTGGACGGTGCCGCTCCCCTCCGGCAGTCCGGTCCCGTCCGCCTTGACGTCGATGTCCCAACCGGCGATTTGCTCCGGAGTCGCCGGGCTGCCGAAGCCGAAATGACCGTCAGGCGTGGACATTGGTGACCTCCCCGTCCGCGGCGATATCCCACGTCTCGATCCCGTTGAAGTGATAGAAGGAGTTCACGCCTCGCGCCTCGACGAGCTGGGCCAGCGTTGGTTGCACGTAGCCCGTCTCATCAATCGCCCGGCTTTGCAGGCGGGCTGGCTGCCCGTCCCACGTCCATGGCAGGCGGAAACGCGTCCAGGCGATGGGGCGCACAGGTTCCTGCAGCGTTGCCTGGGACCAGGTCTGGCCGCCGTCGGTGGAGACGTCGACCCGGGTGATGCGCCCGCGTCCGGACCAGGCCAGGCCCGTGATTTCCGCGAAGCCGGCGCCAGCGAGTCGTTGGCCGCCCGACGGAGAGGTGATGACCGACTTGGCTTCCATGATGAAGGTGAACTCGCGGGAGATGCCGTCGGGCATCAGATCCGCGTAGTGGCTGGTCTCCTGCCGGGTGTGCCACGGCTCGGTGCCAACCTTCAGCCGGCGCAGCCATTTGACGTTGGTGTTGCCCTCGAAGCCGGGCAGCAGCAGGCGCAGCGGGTATCCCTGTGAGGGGAACAGATCCTGGCCATTGGCGGCGTAGGCCAGCAGCCCATCGTGCATCGCCTTGGCAACCGGAATGCTGCGGTCGTGGCCCGCGGCGTCGGCGCCCTCGGCCAGCATCCACGTGCCTCCCGGATGGATGCCAACCTCGCGCAAGATAGTGGCAACCGGAACCCCGGTCCATTCGGCGCAACTCGTCAATCCGGCGGTCTGCTGAACGGTCTCCCCGCCCGACCCCTCCTGCCATTCGAAGAAAGAGTTTCCGGCGCACTCCAGGAAATGAATCACCGAAACAGACGGAAAGCGCTTGAGATCATCCATCGTGAACAGCGTCGGCCGCTCGACCAGGCCATGGACCATGAGCCGATGCTCGGCCGGGTCGATGGCGGGGATTCCCCCGTAGTGAACTTCGTAGAAGAGGGCATTGGGCGTGAGTGTCCCATGCAGGTCGGCGAGGGGGGAAAAACTCACGTCCGGGCTGGGCGACCACCGGACAACGGCCTCTTCGGCCGGGGCGCGCTCCCCGTAGGCAGAGGCGGGAGCGCCAGGAGTGCGCATCCAGGCGGGCACCTCTGGCGGCTCATTGCTGTCGCCGGTGGGCGTGCCGCTGGGTGTGGCGTCCTGGGCGGCCAGCGCCGGCAACGTCAGGTTGCTTCGATTCAGCAGTGCCGTAGCCAGACCTACGCCACTCGAGGCCAGCGCGGCCCGGCGGGTCAGGCGTGAACGGGCTGCGCGTGCAACGCTCTGGCCAAAGCGTAATGGATCCATGGCGTCACCTCATTGTGTGAACGTGCGAGCACGTGAGACCTGGAGTTCGGGTCGGTTAGCCAGGCCGTGGATGAGGAAGTGCTCCCTTCACTCCCAATTTGCGGCTAGGCGGTCGGTGTGGCCTGCTCACCCTCGGGCGGCAGGAAGACTCCGTTTGCTTCGAAGCCGATGCGCGCGTAGAGCGCCTGGCTCTCGTTGGGCGGGTCGCTCACGAAGGCAAAAGAGTCGCTTTCAGCCGAGAATGAGATGGCGCTCGCCACGTCGAGCAGCGTGGCGGCAAACCCCTGCTCCTCGTTCCGGATCTGCTCAGTGGCCGTCGGCGAGTGCCACCACACGTCAAACGAAACCTGCGCCATCTCCTGCGGGCCGCGCGCCGCGGCGTTGGCGAAGGTATAGGTGTCGGGGATTTCCAGGCTCAAGGCGTGCATCTCTGCCTTGCCCGCGGCCAGATCGATCCAGGCACCTTCCTCCGGGAACGGGATCGTCCAGAAGAGCCCGCTCTCCGCGATCCCCGGGTTGTAGTCGTGAACCTGGTTGCTGAAGTCGGGGGCGACCGCCCCCACAAAGAGGTCGAATCATATGAAGCCGAAGGTGCCTTCGTGCTCCTGACCGTCCTCGCCGATGTACAGGCCCTTCATGATCCGCATATCGGCGTCGTAGACGAGTCGGTCCCCGGTCGCCGTCGGCGTGCTGATGCCGCCGGTGTTGCTGCCACGGGTGACGGTGCCTTCGCCCTGCAGGTGGTTGATCGCCACCAGCCCACGGAAGTCGCCGATCGTCGACGGCTCATTGCCGGGGATGTAGTCGTAGACGTGGAGCAACTCTCCCTCGATTTCGAATCCACCTCCGGGGATGGGTTTCGGCATCGTGGAATCGGTGGTCTGGGCGAGTACCCGGTCCCAGCGATTGGCGGCGAAACCAGCGAGGGCAAGCCCACCGGCGGCTTGGACGACCGCCCGGCGAGAGCGGGCGCGGTGCCAGAAGTGGCGATGCCCGTGGTATCCGTGTGCTCGTAGCGTCGGGGTCGAACCGGCGAGATCGGGGGCGCGAACACGCGGACTCCCTGAGGATGATGTGGCCCGAGGCAGACCCATGGGACGCTCCTTTCGTGGATGACCGGCAACGGCGCCGGATGACGAACACGAGAGAGAAGGGAGCTATCCGACTGCCAATCTGAAAGATTGGCAGTCGGATGTTCTCCACACTACCTGCTTCGGTGCGCAAGTCAAGCCCTGTGCTCGTCGCCAGAGCCAGCAGCAGGCGAACCGAGCATGGATTGCCGTCTTGAAGCACACGGCGAGTCATGACACTCATTCGGATCCATGCCCGGCGGGGCCACCATCCGACATGCCCCAAGCGTGCCCATAGCATGCGCCCCGATGGTGCGGAAAACATCCGTACAAAGTACGTAATTGTGCGGATGCCACGACCAACGCGGCAGCGACCGACTGCCACGAGGCACCGGGATCCGTTCGCTACCCGCACACCCCGGCGGCGCCGTTGAAATCGACGCAGTCCGGGGTGGTGCAGTGGCAGGCGATGTCCTGGCAGCACTCGTTGCGGCCGATGACGCAGCATTCCCCCTCGGCGCGGCAGCAGACCATGTCGAACTGGGGAAACGCGGTGTTTTCGTCGCAGGCGCCGCTGCAACACTCAGTGCTTGCGCTGCACTCCGCTCCGGAGGGGAGCAATTTGCAGGCGTTCCGGCGCCGCCGCCGGCGACGACGTTTCTTGTGCTTCTTGTGGTGCTTGCGCTTGTTCTTCTTTTTCGCCGCCAAGTCCTCGCTCAAGCGGTCCGCCGCGGAGCCCCAGATGGCCAGCAGGAGGGCGACAAGGACGTGCAACGCTCCCCGGCGCGGCTGCGCCGTCGCGAGGGCGCGCACCAGCGCTTCGAACCCATCGCCGCTCATGCTCCACTCCCCCACCCCGATCACCCCGACGCCGCGAATCGTGCAATGACCGCTGCATTATGGGGTGAGACCGAGCCGGGCCGCGACCGCCGCCGCCTCGCGGCGATTGGCGGCGCCCAGCTTGCCGAGGATGTTCGCCACGTGCGCCGAGGAGGTGCGCCGGCTGATGCAGAGCCGCTCGGCGATCTCCTGATCGGTCAGGCGCTGGCAGAGCATGGCCAGCACTTCGCGCTCGCGCACGGTCAACCCGAGCGACTGCCCCGGTAGCGGCGACGGGAGCATCGTTACGGCGCTGGCTCCCGAGACCTGCCCGGCAGCCCGCCCGACCCGGGACGCGAGCGCTTCGGCGACGACCTGAGCCAGGGGGAGATCGCGACCCAGGGCGAACGTGGCGGTCCACGCCTCCTCGCCGAGCGCTTGCCGCGCGGCGGCGGCGGCTTGATCCCGGGTGAGGCGGTCGGCTGGCAGCGGCGGCGAGCCGATGGTGTGGCGCAGCCCGGTCGCGGCGCCAAGAAACCGCGCCGCCGGCTCGACATAGCCATTCCGCACCAGCAGGGCGCTGAGCCGCTCCAGGATCTCGGCGACGAAAAAGGGCACGCCCAGCTCGTGGGCGATGCGCAGCGCCTCCCGCAGCGCCGCGTGGGCCCGATCGTCGTCGCCGCGCCACATCGCCAGCAGTCCCTGGAAGGATCGCGTGTGCGCTTCCCAGCGTCGCTCGCCGATGGCCAGGAAAATGGTGAGCGCTTCGTCGAGCAATGGATCAGCCCGTTCCGGCTGGCCAAGTCGCCCCGCCGCGACTCCAAGCCCACAGAGCGTCGCCGCCAGCAACCAGCGATCGCCGACGCCGCGGGCGCGGGCCACGTTCTCTGCCAGAAGGGGTTCGGCGCTCAGGGGATCGCCAGCGTCGAGAGCCAGCAGCCCCAGGGCGTGCCGGAGGGTGGCGATTCCCCAGGCGTCATCGACGGCCTGGAATCCGGCCAGACTTGCCGCGTAGAGTGCGCCGGCCCGCGCCAGATCCCCCTGCATTTTGACCTGGTGCGCCAGGTAGTAGCGGGCAAAGGCCAGACCGCGCGCATCTCCCACCGCGGCGAAAAGTTCGATGCTGGTCTCGAGCCGAGCAGCCGCGCTGGCGAAGTCGCCATGCGCCCAGGCGAGTGCGGCGACCGCGCAGAGCGCCCGGGCGCGCGGAATCCTTTCCTCGAGCGAAGGCGCTGTCCCGGGGTCGTCGAGGAGTTGCTCCAACCAGCGGCGCCCTTCGGCAAAGTGGCAATGCCATCGCCAGAAGAGCCCGAGGGCCGCCGCGAGGCGCAATGCCCGATCCCGGGCGCCGGTGTCGCGGAGCCAGCCGAGGGCGGCGCGCAGATTCGCGTGCTCGGTTTCCAGCCGGTTCAGCCAGGCTGCTTGCTCGGGACCATGCACACACGGCTCAGCCGCCTCGGCCAGGTGGAGGAAGTACGCCGCATGGGCGTCGCGGGCGGCGGTTTCTTCCCTGGACGTGCCCAACTGCTCCGCGGCAAACTCCTTGACCGTCTCCAACATCGCGAAGCTGACGTCGCCATTCCGCTCTTCTCGCTGCACGAGGAGACTCTGCTCGACCAGGGAGGCGATGAGGCTGAGGGTGTCGGGTGCCGGGTGTCGGGTGTCGGGGTCGTTTCCTGTCACCTGACACCCGACACCCGACACCCATTCGGCCGCCTCCAGGGTGAATCCACCGGCGAAGACGGCCAGGCGGCGGAAGAGGCGCCGCTCGTCTTCGTTCAGCAGATCGTGGCTCCAGGCGATCGTGTCGCGCAGCGCCTGGTGGCGGGGCGAGGCATCGCGTGGACCGTGGGTCAGCAGGCGCAGGCGATTGCTCATCAGCGCCAGCATGGCGGCGGGGGAGAGGAGGCCGCTGCGCGCGGCCGTCAGCTCGATGGCCAGGGGGAGCCCGTCGAGCTGACGGCAGATGTCCGCCACGGTCGCGAGGTTGGTTTCGTCCAGGGCGAACCCGACTCGCGACGCGTTGGCTCGTTGCGCGAAGAGCGTGACCGCCGGCGAGGCGCGCAGCTCGCTCTCTCCGGTGGTTGCGGGATCGGGGACCACCAGCGGCGACACCGGCATCAGATGCTCCCCCCGCACGCGGAGCGGCGAGCGGCTGGTGGTCAGGATCTGCAGCGCGGGACACGCCTCCAGCAGTGCGCTAACCAGCGCGGCCGCGGCTGCCACCAGGTGTTCGCAATTGTCGATGAGAAGGAGCGCCTGCCGGGGATGCAGCCGGGCGATGATCGCGGCCAGCGGCGATTGCCGGCTCGGAGTCAGGCGCAACGCGGCGGCCACGGCCGGCAGCAGCAGGGCCGGGTCGCTGACCGGCGCGAGATCGACGAAGACGACCCCCGCGGCAAACGCCGGGGAGACGTCCCTGGCGATGGCGAGGGCCAGTCGCGTCTTGCCGACTCCGCCCGGCCCGGTCAGCGTCAGGAGCGGAACGGCCTCGTCCAGCACCCGGGAGCGCGCTTCGACGAGCGCCTCATCGCGCCCAACCAGGGGGGTGCGTGGCGTCGGCCAGGGCTTCGATTCGGGCAACCGCGCGCGAATAGCCATCGCGCGACCTCACTCGCCCTGCGTGAAGGCGGCGCGGCCGAAGTAACGCGTGGCGGGCTTGCGCACGGCAAGGAAGCATGCGTTCATGATGAGCCCAGTCTTTGCGAGTTCGTATGTTTTGCTGAATAGTGTCGCCCGAATCGCGATACGTCAAGTCAGGCGGGGTCAGGCGGCGCTGGCCCATGTTCCCCGCTTGGTCTATATGGCGGTGTCGAATCGCCCGTATTTCCATTTTTGGCCCAGAATTGAAATAAGGACACGCCGTATGTCAGCGCGCTGCAATACGGAGTCCATATGTGTGCTCCAGTCCCATCACCCCATCTCCCCATCACCCTGCCACCTCGACACCCTCGTCCAGCGCCTCCACGTTCCTCCGTGGCGCTTCGACGCCGCGCGTCGCTTCGTAGCCGACGGATTGCGGTTTGGCCAGTTCCCAGGCGGTCCAGAAGACGCCTTCGGAGAAGGTGGGATAGGCGTGCAGGGTATCGGCGATGGCGCGAGCGGTGAGCCCGAGGCGCACCGCGAGGGCGATTTCGCCGAGCAGCTCGCCGCCGCCGGCGGCCAGCACACTGCCGCCCAGCAGTTGCCCGCTGGCGGCGTCGGCCACCAGTTTGACCCCGCCCGCCGTCTCACCGGTGATGACGGCGCGGGCGAGGTCGCGCATGGGCACGGTTTCGGCGTGGACATCGCGGCCCGCGGCCCGCGCTTGCGCTTCCGTCAGCCCGACCCGGCCCAGTTCGGGGTCGGTGAAGACCGCGGTGGGCACGGTGCTGGTGACGGCTTCGCGTACCGGATCGCCGCCGAGCGCGTTATGGACGGCCACCCGGGCGTGGTGATCGGCTAGGGAGGTGTAGCGCGGGGCGCCGGCCACGCCATCGCCAATGGCCCAGACGGCGGGAACGGTGGAGCGCAGAGAGGGATCAGTGAGGATGCCGGTGGCGTCGAAGCGGACACCGGCCGCTTCCAGACCGAGACCTTCCACGTTCGGGGTGCGCCCGGCCGCGACCAGGATCTCGTCGGCTTCCACCTCGATGCGGGTCGTGCCGCGGTGGCCGGCGATCCGCTTGCGGTCGCCCGCGCGGGAGACACTCTCGGCCGCGAAGGCGGTTTCGATGCGGATGCCTTCTTCTGCCAGCAGGTCGCTCAGGATGGCCGCCAGCTCCGGTTCCTCTTGAGGCAGCAGACGCGGGTTGCGGCCGAGGATGGTGACCTCGACGCCGAAACGGGCGAAGATCTGGGCGAACTCGACACCGATCGTGCCCCCGCCGAGGATGGCAAGCGATCTCGGCAACGCCGGCAGCGTCACGGCCTCGACGTTGGTGATGAACCCGGTTTCGACCAGACCGGGAATGGCAGGGATGGTCGCCCGCGCGCCGACGGCGAGGATGACCGCCTCGCCGCGCAGGATATCCCCGTTCACCTCGACCTCGGTAGGAGAGAGGAGGTGGGCCTCGCCCTTGCGCAGGTCGATGCCCGCTTCGCGGATGTTGCGGTCGCCGTCGCCGCCGCGGATGGTGTCGACGACTCGCACCACGCGGGCGACCACCGCCGGCCAATCGGCGCTGATTTCTCCCACCGTGATGCCGAACCGGTGCGCCTCCCGCGCTTCGTGCAGCGCGTGGGCGGCGCGGACCAGCGCCTTGGTGGGATCGCACCCGGCGTTGAGGCAGGTGCCGCCCACCTTCCATCGCTCGGCCATCGCCACCCGCGCGCCCTGGCCGCGCGCTTCGAAGGCGGCGGTGCTGCCGGCGGCCCCGGCGCCGATCACGATCAGGTCGTAGGCCGCAGCCGGCCCGTCGGTCATGGTGTCTCCTGTTGGCTATGAGCTATGGGCTATGGGCTATGAGCTTCTGGCCCTTGGTTGTCGTCGGATTCTTGCCCTCGCCGCCATGCCGACCTGTCGTCTTTGACTTATAGCTCATAGCCCATAGCTCGCCCCGCGTCGTCTACCATAAGCGATCATGAAGCGCTCATGTCGAATGGCGTGACCGGGGGCGAGGAGGCGGCGTCGCGTGTCTCAGGCGCGGACCAGGGGCAAGCGAGGCGTTAACACTGGCGCGGTGTTGGCCGGGCTGGTGGCGGCGCTGCAGCATGTGGCGATCGGCATGGCCGTCGTCGGCGCCGATGGCCAGGTGATCGCGATCAACCGGGCTTTCGGGCGGATGGTGGGCCACGAGCGGGACGATGCCCTGCCCGATGCCGTGATGGCCATTGTCGATCCCACGGAGCCGGCGGAGGCGGGCGCACGGTGGCGGCGACTGGTGGCGGGCGATATCGCGTCATACGAGCGCGAGCAGCGTTTTGCGCACCGGGAAGGGGAGGAGCGGTGGGGCGGCATCACCATCTCCGCCCTGCGCGATGACGCCGGCCGGTTCATCGGCGCGCTGGCCCAGATTCAGGACATCACGGCGCAGAAGAGTGCCGAAGCCACGGTGCGGGAGAACGAGGCGCGGCTGCTGGCGCTCGTCGAGCAGCTCCCCGTAGCGCTCTACCGGCAAGAGCCGGGAGCCACCGGCGCCTTCCACTACGTCAGCCCGCTGTTCGAGCAGCTCTCAGGGCTGGGGCGAGGCGACCTTCCCACGAGCTTCCCGGAGTTGCTGGAGCAGGTCCACCCCGAAGACCGCGCCGCGGTGCGCGCCGCCGACGAGCGCGCCGGGCGCACCGGTGAGCCCGCACATGTGCAGTACCGCCTGCGTGGCGGCGACGGCGATTGGATCTGGGTCGACAATCGCACCGTGCTCATGCGCGACGACGAGGGCCGGCCCCTTGCCTGGCACGGGGCTCTGCTCGATATCACAGCGCGCATGCGACTGGAGGCATCACTGCGCGAGAGTGAACTGCGCTTCCGCCGTGCCTTCGAGGATGCGGCCATCGGCATGTCGCTCGGCAGCCCGGACCTGATCTGTCTCGATGCCAACGCCGCCTATTGCCGCATCGTGGGCCGGACGCGCGAGGATCTCATTGGTCTTTCGTTCGAGGTCTTGACCCATCCCGACGATCTCGTGGCGTATCGGCAGCAGATCGCGCGGCTCCGCGCGGGAGAAACGGACGCGTTCGAAATCGAGCAGCGATACCCGCGCCCAGACGGATCGATCGTGATCGGCCGGCTCACCGTCTCGGCAGTGCGCGACGAGGCGGGGGCTCTGCTCTACGATTTCGGGCAGTTGCAGGACATAACCCCCTACAAGGTGGCCTCGGCGGCTCTGCGCGAGCAACAGGCGCGTCTGCGCAAGCTGGTCGAGCATTTGCCCGCGGCGCTGTACCGGCAGGATGCGCCCGCGGACGGGGCGGCTACCTACGTCAACCCCAGCTTCGCCGCGCTGCTCGGGTTGGAGCCGGACGAGTTGCCCATCGGGTTCCCCGCCTTTTTCGGGCGCGTCCATCCGGATGACCGGGAGGCCGTGCAACGCGGCGCGGCCCGCGCCGAGCGCACGGGAGAGCCGATGGATATGGAGTACCGGCTGCAACGTGGCGACGGGGAGTGGACCTGGGTTCACGACCGTTCGGTGCTGGAGCGGGACGCGGAGGGCCGGGCGCGCAGTTGGACCGGTATCCTGCTCGACATCAGCGAGCGCAAGCGGCTGGAAGCCTCGCTGCGGGAGAGCGAAGCGCACCTGCGTACCATCGTCGAGCAGGTCCCGGCGGCAGTCTACCGCCTCGAGCCAGGGGCGGACGGTCGCTTCACCTATGCCAGCCCCCTCTTTTCGGCCCTGACGGGGTTGTCGCTGGAGCGGCGCAACGGCCATCTGGAAGCATTTTTCAGCCGGGTCCACCCGGACGATGTCGAGGCAATCCGCGCCGCGGACATGGCTTCCGGGAGTACCGGCGACAATTTCGATCTCGAATATCGATTGCGCGGTGACGACGATTCCTGGATCTGGGTGCAGGACCGCTCCACCCTGTTGCGCGACGAGGCGGGCCATCCTCTGGCCTGGCACGGCATCCTGCTCGATGTCACCGAGCGCAAGCGGCTGGAAATTTCGCTGCGGGAAAGCGAGGAGCGCTTCCGCTCGGTCTTCGAGGGCGCCGGGATCGGGATGGCGACAATCGATGCGCATGGAACGATCCTCGATGCCAATCAGGCGATGGGGCGTCTGCTCGGCTACGGCCGGGACGCATTGCGGGGCATGACGATTCCCGAGATCACGCACCCGGACGATCTCAGCGCGGCGCTCGCGGCGGCGTACCATCTGACCACGGGCGAAGCCCAGTTCCATGCCGCCGAAAAGCGCTTCCTCCACGCGGACGGGCAGGCAGTGTGGGGCGACGTCACGCTGAACGCCGCGCGCAACGCGGATGGCGATCTGCTGTGCCTGATCGCGCAAGTGCAGGACATTACGGCGCGCAAGGATGCCGAAGAGGCCCTGCGCGAAAGCGAGGGGCGCTTCCGGGCCCTGGTGCAGAACGACCCGGACGTGATCCTCATCCTCGACGATGCCATGCACGTGACGTTCGTCAGCCCCTCGGCGGTAGAGGCCCTCGGTATCTCTCCTGAGGAATTGCTCGGCCCGATCGAGCCGGCGCTGCATTTCATTCACCCGGCCGACCTGGAGGGCGCCCTGGCCCGGTTCAGGGAACTCGCCGAACGCCCCGGCGCTGCCGCCATCGCCGAGGTCAGGATCAAGCACCGCGAGCAGGGCTGGCGTTGGTTCCTGATCACGGTCTCCAACCGCGTCGACACTCCCGGCATCGATGGCTACCTCTTCAACCTGCGCGACATTACCGACCGCAAGGAGGCCGCGCTGGCATTGGAAACCGCGCTGGAAACGCAGCGGACGGCCATCGCCGAGCTGGAGCGTCTCAACCAGAGCAAGAGCCGTTTCCTCTCCACCATCAGCCATGAGTTCCGCACCCCTTTGACGGCGATCATCGGCTACAGCGAGTTCCTGGCGGCCAACGCCGATGAGCCGGTCACCGTGGCCGAGGACGCGGCGGTCATTCACCGCGAGGCGAGCCGGCTCAACCGCATGGTGGACGACGTCCTGCTGCTCGACCGGGCAGACGCCGGGCGGCTGGCCCTGCAGCGCGAACCGTTGGACGTCAATGCCCTGGTCGAGGACGTGGTGGCGACGTTCCGGCCCCTGACGGAGAGCTACGAGCTCGTGTTGTCGCTGGCCCCCGATCTGCGCGTCGTCGAGGGAGACCGCGACCGGTTGTTGCAGACGATCACCAACCTTGTCAGCAACGCGGTGAAATACACCCCCGGCGGCGGCAGGATCGCCATCGCCACCCGCAACCATGGGGAGGACGTGCTCATCACCGTTCAGGACCAGGGGCTCGGTATCGCCCCGGCCGATCTGCCTCGTATCTTCGACCGCTTCGAGCGGGTCGAGACGGGTGCCGCCGGCCGCATCTGGGGCACGGGTCTCGGGCTCTCCATCGTGCGGGAGATCGCCGAATCGCACGGCGGCCGGGTGTGGGCCGAGAGCGAACCGGGGGTGGGATCGACGTTTTTCCTGGCGCTGCCGGGGGTGACGGGTGACAGGTGACAGGTGACGGGTGTCAGGGTGTCGGGGAGGACGGTGTTGCCAGTTCCAGCCGGCACAATGCCGCCCAGGTGGCAGGGGCGGCCGACCCGTTCGGGGTCAGGGCGGCGCGCAGGTGGGCCAGGTCGCGCTCCTCGTCGATGTCGAAAGTCTCAGGCAGCTCGGCGAGGCGTAAGCCGAGGTCGGCGGTTCGCTGGGCGAGGGCGGCGGCGGCGGAAACGGTGCTCATGGGGACGCCGGTGAGCACGTCGTGGAAGCCGCGCATGCCGATCAAGTAGTAGCCGCCGTCGAGAGTGCGACCCATGGCCACGTCGTGGTCTGTCAGCGCGATGAAGGCATCGTGGACGACGGAGCGGGGGAGCTGCGGCGAGTCGGAGCCGACCAGGATCGTCCGCGCGTAGCCCTGCTCGTGGCCCCAGCGCAGGATGTTTGCCTGCCGCACGTCCCAGCCCTCGCCGTGTTGCGCCACGAAGCGGCACGAGGGCGGAACCGGGGCGCAGCCGATCCCGGCCAGAACGGAGGGGAAATCGGTTTCCGCCGGAGTAGATGCCCATCCGACGTCGAATCTCAGGTCCTCTTCTGGACAGGAGGTGAATCGTGCGGCGAGATCGACGAGGAAGGCGGCGTACAGTGTGGCGGCGCGCTCCATGCCGATCGTGGCGCCCAGTCGCGTCTTGGTGAAACCGGGCACGGGCTCCCGAGCGGCGATCAGGAGCAGGCCGCGGCCGGAGTCGTCACTCATCCGTCGCCGCCGATCCCGTCGCCAGGCCGTCGCCTGCCGTCACCGTCGGGAGCTTTCCGGCTCCCCACTCCCACGGTTTGTCGACCGCGGGGGATACCGTCTCCAGACCGCCCGGTGCCGGGCGGGTCACGATCGGTCTGGGAGCGGCGGTTGGGGGCCATGGCGCTCCCAGGCGGCGCAGCAGGTAGAGGTCCGTCGGTTTGGCCTGCAACCAGGAGGAATAAGGACGGCGGGCCACGACCAGGTGGTTGGGCAGCGGTTTGCCCGAGACGACGTAGGCCGAATCGGTGGCCGGGGCGTAGAAGTAGACCCACCACGGCCCGCCCTTCGGCGTGCGGGAGCGGATGGGGGTGTCCAGCCCGCGTTCGTAGAGATGGTAGCCGTCCCAGCCGGAGCCGGCGTCGAGGCGGTCGAGTGGAACGCCCGCCGCCACCGCCTCCTCGCCCATGGACCAAACCGCGCGCATGTAGACCAGGTAATCGCGCGTGCCGGCGACCGCGAAGACGGCCAGCGCTGCCGCCACGACCCACCCCAAGGGCAGCGCCATGCGCATGTCGCGCAGGGCCCACAGCGCCAGTCCGATAGCAAGCGGCACGAGCGGCAACAGGTAGCGGTCGAGCGACCCCGAGGCCCACCCGATGTAGTGGTACGACGGGGGCATCACCCCGACCACTTGCCCCAGCCCGATGGCAAGCACGAGCCTGGCCCGCGACCGCTCCAGTGATTGCGGGGCGTCCATGGCCCGCGCCGCCACCAGGGCTAGCAGGAGCGAGGCGGCAAAACAGACGATAGTCAGCACCGCGCGCATTTCCGGCCCGAGCAGGATCGGCCGTGAGCCGAGGACGTCCGGCGGACCCAGCCCGCCGCTGCCGAAGAACTGGGCGATGTAGGGCATGTACGCGCCGCGCACCCAGAATGCCGTCACCCCTACCAGGAGCACCGCCTGCCAGGCGGCGAAGAGGAGCCAGCCCCGGCGCGGAATGCCTTCCGTCAGTCGTTTCAGGAATGGGATGACGGCCGCCATCAGCGGCACGGTGAAGAAGCCGAGGTACATCAGCTCGACGACGGTCAGCCGCCGCAGCAGCCACCAGGTGCCGCTCCAGCCATCCGCCAGGATCTCGCGCAGGAATTGCGTCTGCACCCGCGGCACGTCGTTGCCGAAGCGGAGCCAGAGGAAATAGCCGCCGATGGCGATCAGCACGGGCGCGGCGAGCTGGATCAGCAGCACGAGGCTGGTCCGATCGAACCAGAGCCGCCGCGTCAGGACGAGGAAGAGGACGACCGCCGGGACGATGAGCGCGCCTTGCTGCCGGGCCAGGAACGCCAGCCCGGCCACGACCGACCCGGCGACGACCAGTCGGCCATCGATGTTGGTCGCCCCCGCCGCGGATTGCGGGGTAGGCCGGAGCCGATCCAGGAAGCGTTTTCGTTGCGGCAGCGCGGGCGTCGTCCCCGATGCGGACGTAGCAATCGTGATCCCGTCATCGTCTGCCGAGCCGTGCAAGGCCTTGCTGTAGAGCCAGGTTGCAATCACCAGCAGTGCCATGAAGTGGGCGTCGGTCATGAAGGTGAAGGCCAGCACGAAGACGGGCGGGTTGAACAGCAACGTGGCCGCCCCGAGGGCGCCGCGCCCCCGGGAGACGCCCAGATCGCGGCAGAGCGCGTAGAGGGCCATCGCCCCCAGCGCGGTGATGACCACCGTCGAGAGCCGGAAAACGCCGAAGGTCGGTTCGAAAATCAGCCCGAACAGTGCCCCCCAGACGGTCTGGAAGACGGCGGTAGCGGCCACCACCGGGAAGACGGTCAGGCGTCCCTCTTCGAGCAGGATTTGCGCGGAGCGGGTGTAGGCCCAGTCGTCGGTGGTGGCGATCGGGGCCATCGTCGGCACGACGAAGGCGGCGAGGGCGAAGGCGAGGAAGACGGCGATGATGGGCCAGTTGGCCCGCACCCAGGGAACGAGCCGCGCCGATGAAGCGAGCGTCACGTTCATCCGCCGCATGGACGAACGTGAAGCCGATGCCCTCGGCTGGCTCTCGGCAGCGCTCATGCGGACGCTTTTTCGTGCTTAGCCCCGTTCACGGGGCTTTCGTTGGGGCAGCCGGATGGCTTTAGCCTCCGGCAGAGGGGAAGCGAGGTTCCAAGGGAGTAACACCGTTGGCAACCTCGGCCGCCGTTCCCACCCCGCCGGAGGCTAAAGCCATCCGGCTGCCCCAGGACCGGAAGCACCCTGAAGGGCGCTGGAGAGGATGCATCGCGGAATTGGTGGCTGGTCACAGCGACGGTTTCCCTTCCCGCCAGCAGCGAAAGATGGTGGCGAGGATGCGACCCCCGGCGCGGACGGATGCGGTGAGATTGCCGCTCACCTTGGAGTCGCCGCCGGCGCGTTTGCGGTAGGTCACGGGGACCTCGTGGACCCAGAGTCCGCGCCGGGCCGCGCGGGCGATCATCTCCACCGACCAGCCGTAGGTCATCTCGCGCATGCCGAGAGCGAGCAGGTCGCGGCGCCGCATGACCCGGAACGGGCCGATGTCGGTGACGCGCACGCCGTAGAGGAGTCGCAGGAGGCGTGCCGCCAGCCAGTTCCCGAACCGCTGTTGCGGCAGGAGTGATCCTGGTTCGTATGAGCCGAGGGTGCGCGAGCCGATGACCAGATCGGCCTCGCCGGCCAGGAGCGGGGCCAGCAGGAGGG
This sequence comes from uncultured Chloroflexia bacterium, assembly GCA_963762985.1. Taxonomy (GTDB): domain Bacteria; phylum Chloroflexota; class Chloroflexia; order Thermomicrobiales; family UBA6265; genus JACCXM01. Next base: position 164,767 of record CAVXMK010000001.1, on the reverse strand, counting down.
GGAGTTCGTCAAAACGGTCGCTGCGGTCGCCGTCCATGAGCACGATCAGGTCGACGTCCCCGGCGGCATCGACCCCCGTGGCGCAGGCTCGTCCATACCCGCGCCTCGGCTCGGAAATGACTGTGGCTCCGGCCGATTTGGCGCGCCAGGCGGTGCGATCCTCGCTGCCGTTGTCGACGACAACGACGCGGGTAATGCGTGCCGGAAGATCGGGCAGTACGGCGACCGAGAGTACCTCGGCGACCTGTTCGGCGATGGTCGCCTCCTCGTTCAGCGCCGGGATGATGACGCCGATCGTGGGCAGCCCGTTCGCCTCGCCGCTCATCGCCGCGCCTGCTTGACCACCCGGCGGCGGCGCAGCATCCGCTCGGCGCGGGCGAAGTATTCCGCGATCGGCCCCTGTGCCCGCACCCAATCGAGGTAGCGGTCGATCCCCTCATCGAGTGCCACGCGCGGAGCGAACCCGAGCGCCGCCAGACGTGACGCGTCGGTGATGAGGGCCCGCATCTCGCCGGGGCGGAACTCGCCGGGGATCTCGGGTGCAATCGGTTTGCCGAGGCGATCGGCAAGCAGCCGTGCCAGGTTGATGATAGCGGCCGCCTGCCCGGTGCCGACGTTGAAAATCTGGCCGTCGGCGCGGGGATCGCCCGCGACAAGCAGATTGGCCCGCGCCACGTCATCGACGTAGATGAGGTCGCGCGATTGCCCCCCGTCCTCGTAGACGACGGGAGGCAGGTCGTTGGCGAGGCGGGTGCAGAAGATGGCGATCACGCCGGTGTAGGGGTTGAAGAGTGACTGGCGGGGGCCGTAGGTGCAGGAGTAGCGCAACGCGACGACAGGGATGCCAGTGGCGCGGCCCCAACTGATGGCCAGCCGTTCCTGGATCATCTTGGAGATGGCGTAGACGTTTTCGCCTCCCGTGGGCGCGTCCTCGTCGGTCGGGGCCGGGATCGAGTCCGCGCCGCAGCCCGGGCAGTGCATGGCGAAATCGCCGCGCTCGAGTTGGGCGATGGGGCGGGTTGTGCCATAGAAGTGCCCGTGCTCGGGGCAGGCGTAGGCGCCTTCGTTGTAGACCGCCTGTGAGGAGGCGACGACGACCTTGCGCACCGGCAGCTCGCGGTCGCGGATCGTCTCCAGCATCAGGGCCGTGCCGACGCCGTTACTGGCGATGAACCTGGCGATCTCCGGCATGTAGCCGCCGTAGGCCGCCTGGTGGAAGACGACGTCGATGCCGTCCAGCGCCCGCTCCCACACCGTGCGATTGCGGACATCGCCGTGGACGAACTCGGCTTCAGCCGGCACCCAGGGCGGCTTGCCGTCGCGGTGGGTCTGCCGTTGCAGATTGTCGAGGATGCGCACGTCCCAGCCGGCAGCCAACGCCTGGTCGACGATGTGGGAGCCGATGAGACCGGCACCGCCGGTGATGAGAGCGGTACGGGGGTGACGAGTGACGGGTGACGGGGGTCGGGGGAGGACGTCGCCACCAATCATCCTGTCACCCAAGACACCCCATCGCCCTGTCGCCCGCGTCGTCACTCACGCATCACACATCCGGCAGCCGAACCATAGCGCAACTCGGGAAGCATCGCTCGAGTTCTACTGGCGGACGGCGCCTGCCGGAGGCGCTCAGGACGCGGGCGAGATCGTCGAAACGAGATGGATCCATGGCCCATTCCCCGGCGCACGACCGAAACGGAACGCCATCAGACGCTCCCCATGGCAGGACGACGATGTGACCGCGCAATGCCCACGGCGATTGCGGCGCCTCTTGCGCCAAGGCGTCTTACGCCGCGCAGGCATTCGTTCCCACGCAGTCGTTCGGCTTATTGTCCACGACGCGGCTGGCGCCGGTCAGCGTTATCGAGCCGCCGGAGCTGAAGATGCCGCCGCCCGTGTCGTCCGCGTCGTTGTCGGTGACGACGCTGGCGTTCTGCAAGACGAGCGTGCCGAAGTTGAAGATGCCGCCGCCCCGCTCGTCGGCTTCGTTGCTACTGACCCTGCTCTGGTCGACCGTCACCGTTCCCCCCACGTTGGCGATGCCGCCGCCGTCGCCGCCGAACCCGCCGCTGTTGGTCGCCTCGTTGTCCGCGACAAACGAGTTGTTCTGAATGGTCAGGCTGCCGGTGTCGTTGAAGATGCCGCCGCCGTCCCCCGCCGCCGTGTTATCGATCACGTCTGCCTCGTCGAGGGTGACTTGCCCCTGGTTGATGAAGATGCCGCCGCCGTTGCCGTTCGCGGTGTTCTCGGCCACCTCGCTGCCGTCGCCAACGGTGACCGTTCCGTCGTTGTAGATGCCGGCCCCCTGGTCCGCCTCGTTGTTGGAAATAACACTCCCCGCGGTGACGGTGAGCTCGGCCCCGTCGTCGTTGTAGATCCCGCCGCCGAGCAGGCCCTGGTTGACCTGGTTGTTCTCGACGACGACGGTGGCCAGGGTCAACGTCCCGCTGTTGTAGATCCCGCCGCCCGAGCGGAAGCCCTGCTGATCCAGCGTTCCGGACCCGCCGCTGATGGCCAGCCCCTGGATCGTGGCCGTGACCCCGGCCGGCACGGTTACCACCGAGCTCGCCCCCGTGCCTTCCAGCTCGAAGTTCTTGGGCCCCCTGCCCTGGGCCGCCAGCGTCAGGTTCCTGGAGATGGTGATGTCTTCTTCGTACGTGCCCTCGCAGATGACGATCGTGGCGCCCGCGCTGGCGGCGTTGATTGCGGCCTGGATCGAGGTGAACGGGCAGTCGTCCAGATCATCGCAGACCGTGCAAGGGGTGGCGCGGGGCCGGCCCCCGCCGCGGTTTCGACCTCGCTGGCGCTTCTTGCGCCGCTGGCGCGCCGGTTTGCCCGACGGCGACGTCCTGCTGGTCACCGGGGAGGACGGCCAGCGCCAGCGCGGCGAGGCTGCCGCCCAGCAGAGCGCGGCGGCCGCTGACGGCGGCCAGGAGGCGGGTCATCGTCGTGGTGTTCACCGGAGTCTCCTTCGTCCTCGTCTCACTTGAGACCTCGATCAGGGCCGCGGGCGCATCACCTGCGCGCGACGCACTGCGTTTCGCCGAAGATGTCGGATCCCGAGCAGTCGATTTGTGGTCCCATCAGCCACAACACGAACCCTGGCAGCAACCCGTGAAGCTATTGTCGCAGCAGTACGCGCCCGCGTCGGTGCAGCAGAACTCGCCGGTCAACGCGCAACAGATGCCCCCGCAGAACTGCCCCGTGGTCCGACAGGCGCCGTTTTGGCAATCCTGGCACGTGCCGCACAAGCCGCAGCTTCCGCCGCAACCGTCGTCGCCACACGTCTTGCCGGCGCAGTCGGCCTGGCAGCATGACGACAAGGCGACGCAGATGCCGACGGCGGCCGGATTCTGGCAAGAATCCGGCACAGAGAACGTCGTACCGGTCGCTCGCTCGACGCTGGAGCTGATGCATCTGGGGAAGTCGGGGCCACAATCGGCGTCCGATGTGCAGGCCGAGTCGCAAAAGGTGACGGCGTTGCCGGCGCACTCCGTCGTCCCGTCGGGAGTTTGAACGCAGACCGCGCAGCTTGCCGGGCACGCGTCGGGGCACGAGACGCAGGTTCCGTCGTCGCAGCTCGGCGCGCCTCCTCCCAATTGGCAAGAGCCGCACTGCACGATGCCGCCGCAGTTGTCTGGTTGCGGGCCGCAGACGGCGCCCAGATCCTGGCAGCTTCTGGGGAAGCACGCCTGGCACTGCTGCCCGATACAGCCCTGCCCGGCTCCGCAGGCCTGGCAGGCCGCGCCGCCCTTTCCGCAGACGCCTGTGGTCGTCCCCAGTTGGCAGGTCCCGTCCGCGGCGCAGCAGCCGTTCGGGCAGTTCTGCGGTGTGCACGGGGAGACGCACTGGCCGTTCTCACATTGGAGCGCCCCGTCGCACGTGCCGCAGTTCCCGGCGCATCCGTCCGGTCCGCACTGCTTGCCGGCACAGTTCGGTTGGCAGCATGGGCCAACGCAGAACGGTTTGCCGTTGGCGCCGCAGGGACCGGTTCCGGTGCTGGCGACGCAGGCGCCGCCGGCGCCGCAATCAGCGTCGCTGCTGCATCCGTTAGGTTCGAGGATGGTGACCGATCCGCCGCAGATGGGCTGCCCTGATTGTGAGACGTAACAGAAACAGGCGTTGGGATCCCCAGGGCCGCTGCACTCCAGATTTGACGCCCCGTCATCGGTGCAGAGGGATTGCCCCGTACAGATGCAGGTGGAGTTCCCGCAATTGACGCACTCCTGGTCCTGGCAGGTCTGCTGGTCGTTGCAGCCCGCGCAGGCGTTTCCGCCCGTGCCGCAGGCCTGGAAAGCGTCCCCTGGTTGACACGTTCCATCGGCGGCGCAGCAGCCGTTCGGGCACGATTGCGGGGTGCAGACGCAGACTCCGTTCTGGCAACTCTGGCCGGCGCCGCAGCGCGCGCAGGTCTGCCCGCCCGTGCCGCAGTCTAGTCTGGTGTTTCCCGGTTGGCAGAGGCCGTTGTCGTCGCAGCAGCCGTTGGGGCAGCTCTGCGGGGTGCAGACGCACTGCCCTTGAGCGTTGCAGGTGCGGCCGGCGCCGGCTGGACAGCTCGTGCACTGGGCGCCGTCGACGCCGCAGACGGGGGGCGTGTTGGTGCGGCAAAGCCCGGCGTTGCCCGGTCCGTTCTCGCAGCAGCCGTCGCAGAGCCCGGCGAGGCAGACGCAGACCTGGCCAACGCAGTTGGCGCCGCCGCCGCAGTCCACGCAGGTCTCGCCACCGCTGCCGCAAAAACCGCCGACCCTCCCGTCTAGGCAGATGGAGCCGCCGCTGTCCGAGAAGCAGCACCCATCCGGGCAGCTTTGCCCGTCGCAGACGCACTGGCCGTTGGCGGCGCAGCGCAGACCGGCGCCCGTCGGGCAGGGGGGGTTGCACGCTGTGCACTGCTGGTTCAGGCACCCGTCGCCCGAGTCGCACACCGCGCATTCCGCGCCGCCCGTGCCGCAGTTCTGCACGGTAGTCCCCGGCCGGCAGGCGCCGGGGTTGCCCGGCCCGTTGGAACAGCAGCCGTCCGGGCAGCTTTGACGGGTGCAGACGCACTGCCCGCTGTCGTCGTCGCAGGTCTGTCCCGCCTGACACGTCCCGCACGTCCCGTTGCCGCCGCAGCCGTCGGGGCCGCACTCGCGACCGGCGCAGTTGGGAGCGCAGCAGAGCCCGAGTGGGTTGCACGCGGTGGCGTTGCCCTGGCAGCAGTCCCCCTCACAGCAGTGCCCGGAGGCATTGGTCCCGCACTCATCGTTGGGGCTGGCACCGTCGGCGATGACCGTGTAGACGCACTGGCCGTCGGTGCACGCCTTGGTGCGGCAGGCTTCGTCGCCGCAGTCGGCCGCGGACTGGCACTCCGGGTCGCCGCCGCCGAGTTCCGCCCGGCAGCAGGCCGTTTCGCGCCCGCAGTCGCGGTCATTGACCGAGCCGTCGGGCATGGTCGTGTTGCAGAAGCGGGCCTCAGCGAAGAGCGGGTCGTCCTCGTCCAACTCGGCCCCGGTGAAATCCGCGCCGAAGAGGCAGGCATCCTCCCAGGTGGCGCCGTCGAGCATGGCGCGGCGGAAGCGGGCGCCCTGGAGGCACGCCTCGGCGAAGATGGAACCCTGGTTGTCGGTGCTGTTGAAGTTCGCCTCCCGGCCGTCGATGCCGCGGAAGATGGAGCCGTTGTGGTCTTGGCCGGCGAAGGCGCGGCCGGCGAAGTCGCAGCCCGCACGGGTGCTGCCCGGCTCGGGGTCGGGGCACGACTCGGCCCCGCAGCAGTCCGGAGACGGCGGCGGGGTCTGGCCGCCACCAGACCCGCCGCGCCGCTTCTTTTTGGACTTACGCCGCTTGCCGCCCTTGCGGCGCTCGGCCCGCACGCGCTGCTCGCGCTCGCGGTCCTCGCTCCCGTCTTTGCCCCGGTCGCGATCCTTGTCGTTGCCGGGATTCTGCCGCCGTTTTCTGGCGGCCTCGGCGGCGGTGGGACCGATCAGCACGCCGACCAGGGCGCCGAGCGTGACGCGCCGCGATCCGCTGGTCGCGAGCAGTTTGGCGAGGGCGTCGAAGCGGTCTCGGTCCATCGCAGGTTTCCCTCTCGCTCGTCGCAGCCGATGCCTCGGTGCGGGTAAGGATCAGTCTATGCCGCACTCAGCGCCGCGCATACCGACAACGGCCTGACAACGCCCTGACAAGACTCGGCGTGGCGCGTGCGATCAGCCCCACGGTCGCCGAACTAACTTTCCAGCCGTCCAGGTTCGAGCGCGATGGCCAACCATCGATCTCGACCGCGGCCAAGGCTGGGTGACGTCATGTCTCGCCGCAACGCTCCACGGATGGAGCCGTTTGGCGTCCTCACTGGGATCCTCCGCAATTCGGGCCAAAACAGTCGATCAAGGGGCTGCAGATCGCTGGCACGCCGGCGCCACAGATGCTTGCGACCGTCATGATGGCCTCATCGTCGGGGGTAAAGCTCGCCATGCAGACCGCGTTTTGCCCGCTGGGACATTCGGCGTTTGAGGAGCAGCCGGCGCCACAGTTGACCGGGACGCAGCCGCAGCAGACGGTGTCGCCATTGGTGAGGTTGAGGCAGAAGGCCCCCCCGCACGCGGCTGGGCAACCGACGCAGACGCCTTCGCTACTGCAGCTCGCCGTGTCCCCGACCGGGCAAACGCCGCACTCCAGCGTGCCGCCGCAGCCGTCCGGCGCCGTGCCGCAGCTACGGCCCAGATCGGCGCAGGTCTTCGGGACGCAGACGCACTGCCTGTTTACGCATTGCTCCTGCCCGTTGCAGGTTTGGCAGGTCTGGCCCAGGCGGCCGCACGCCTGGTTGATGTTCCCCGGTTCGCAGGTTCCGGGGTTCCCCGGCCCGTTGGAGCAGCAGCCGTTGGGGCAGCTCTGGGCGGTGCACAAACATTCCGTCCCGTCCGGGCTGCATACGCTGTTAGGCGGACAGAGGTTTTCGCAATCCCCGCCGCAGCCGTCGGGGCCACAGACCTTGCCGTCGCAGTTGCGGCCGCAACAGGTCCCCTGGGCCTGGTCGCAGACGCAATCGCGGACATTCGGGCAGTCGTTGTCCTGGGTGCATTGGCTCTCCACGCAGGTTCCGGGGTTCCCCGGCCCGTCGGAGCAGCAGCCGGTGGGGCAGCTCGCGAACGTGCAGACGCACTGCCCCTGCCCGTTGCAGGTCCTGCCGTCGCCGGTCGGGCAGGACCTGCACTGGGCGCCGTCGACGCCGCAGACCGGGGGCGTGTTGGCGAGGCACCGGCCAGGGTTGTTTGGGCCGTTCTCGCAGCAGCCGTCGCAGAGCCCGGCGAGGCAGACGCAGACCTGGCCAACGCACCTGGCGCCCCCGCCGCAGTCCACGCAGGCCTCGCCACCGCCGCCGCAGAAGGCGTCGACCTTCCCGTCCAGGCAGATGGAGCCGCCGCTGTCCGAGAAGCAGCACCCATCCGGGCAGCTCTGCCCGTCGCAGACGCACTGGCCGCCGACGCAGCGCAGGCCGTCGTTCGGCGGGCAGTCGGCGTCGCGCTGGCATGCCGGGTTGCCGCCGAGTTCCGCGCGGCAGCAGGCCGTTTCGCGGCCGCAGTCGCGGTCGTTGGTGCTTCCGTCGGGCATGGTCGTGCCGCAGAACCGGGCGTCGTCGAACAAGGTCAGATCGCCGCCGAATTCCGCCCCGGTGAAGTCGGCGTCGAACAGGCAGGCGTCGCCCCACGTGCTGCCGCCGAGCCGGGCGCTACGGAAGCTGGCGCCCTGCAGGCAGGCCTCGGCGAAGACCGAGCCGTGGAGGTCGGCGGCGGTGAAGTCGGTCCCCCGCCCGTCGATGCCGCGGAAGATCGAGCCGTTGAAGTCATGGCCGGCGAAGAAGCGGGCGGCGTAGTCGCATTCCGACCGCGTGCTCCCCGGTTCAGGAGGCCCGCACTGCTCGGTCCCGCAGCAGTCCGAAGGCGGCGGGGTCTGGCCACCGCCCGATCCGCCGCGCTTTTTCTTCTTTTTCCGCCGCTTCTTGCCGCGTCCCTCGGCCTGCAAGCGATTTTGCCCCTTGTCCCGGTCCTGACCGCGGCCCTGATCCGCATCCCGGTCTCGGCCGCGGTCCTTGCCGCGTTTCCGCGTGCGGGCGGCGGTTTCCGTTGTATCGGAAACCGCCGCCCCGAGCGCCGCGCCGAGCAGTGCGCGCAGCACGGGGCGCCGCCCCGCGGCGGCGCCCAGCAGGCGGGCCAGGTCATCGAAGCGCGATGAGTCCATCGGTCCTCTCCTCAAGGCGTGACTGGCCCCGGCATCGGGACACCGATCGCATCCTGGCCGCGCGGTACGGCCGGGTAACGATCCCGGTGGGCAGTTCGCTGCCCAGGCACTAGCTGGTGCATTGCTGGTTCTGACACGACTGGCCCGAGCCGCAAACCATGCAGAGCTGGCCACCCATGCCGCAGGCCCCGGTGCTCGTTCCCGATTCGCAGGTTTCGTCGAGTTCGCAGCAGCCGGTGCAGCTTTGCTCGGTGCAGACGCAGAAACCGTTCGGACTGCATTCCTGGCCCGATGCGCAGGAGCCGCAGCTGCCGCCGCAGCCGTCCGAGCCGCACTGCGCGCCGGTGCAATCGGGCGTGCAGCACTGCTGGTCATGGCAGACCTGGCCGGGGGCGCAGGTGGCGCAGAGGGCGCCGTTCGTGCCGCACGAGTCGGCGCTGTTTCCCGGCAGGCAGACTCCGGAGTTCCCAGGACCGGCGTCGCAGCAGCCGTTGGGGCAACTCTCGCCCGTGCAGACGCACTGCCCGTTCTGGCAAACGTCCCCGCCTTCGCTGCAATCGATGCACATCCCGCCGTCTATGCCACAGGCCTCGCGGGTGGTTCCCGGTAGGCAGGTCCCGCCGCTGCAGCAGCCCGGGCAGTTCTGCGGGGTGCAGCAGGGAGCGGCGCAGAAGTTGTTCCCGGACTGGCAGAGCGAGCCGGACGGAGCGGCGTCGACGCAGACGGAGTCGGGGGCAAAACCCTGGCAGTCGACGTCGGTGGTGCAGGCGAACCCCGAGGCATCCTGGGTTCCGCTGCAGAAGGGCTGACCCGCTCGCGAAACCAGGCAGACGCACTCGGGTCCCTCACCTGCATCGGCCACGAAGCAAGTCGTGTTATCCGCCGGTTCGGCGCAGAAGTTCTGGCCCATGCAGGTGCAGTTGGGGGAACAGGTCACGCACTGCCCGTTCTGACAGATCTCGGCGTTGCTGCAGGGCTCGCAGACCTCGCCGCCCGTGCCGCAGTTTTGGAGCGTGTTCCCCGGCACGCAAAGGCCGTTCAGATCGCAGCAGCCGTCCGGGCAGGTTTGCGCATTGCAGCCGCACCGGCCCTCATCGGAGCACGGTTGGCCCGCCGGGCACGTGCCGCAGCCATCGGCGTTGCCGCAGCCGTCGGGGCCGCAGTTGCGGCCGGCGCAGTTGGGCACGCAGCAGAGACCCTGCGGGTTGCACGCGGTGGCGTTGGCGGCGCAGCACTCCCCCTCGCAGCACTGCCGCAGGGCCCCGCCGGCGCACGCCCCGTCCGGGTCCGGCCCGTCGGCGACGACGACGTAGACGCACTGCCCACCCTGGCACGCCTTGGTGTGGCACGCCTCGGCGGGGCAGTCGCCGGCGCTCTGGCAGGCCGGGCCGGGTCCGGGACTGGGCCCGGGATCCGCGTCGCGCTGGCAGCAGCGAGTGGCTCGGCCGCAGTCGCGGTCGTTAACCGAGCCGTCCGGCATGCGGGTGCCGCAGAACAGCGCGCCGGCAAATACCGCCGAGTCGCCGCCCAGGTCGGCGCCGCGGAAGTCCGCGTCGAACAGGCACGCGTTGCCCCAGGTGCTGCCGCCCAGTTCGGCGTTGTGGAAGGAGGCGCCTTGCAGACACGCCTCGGCGAAGATGGAGCCGCGGTTATTCGTCTGGCCGAAGTTCGCCCCGCGCCCGTCGATGCCGCGGAAGATGGAGCCGTTGTGGTCCTGGCCGGCGAAGGAGCGGCCGGCGAAATCGCAGTCCGCGCTTGTGCTGCCGGGCTCGGGGTTTGGGCACGACTCGGTCCCGCAGCAGTCGGCGGGGGGCGGCTCGGGTTGGGCGCCGCCGTCCGACCCTTCGCGCCGCTTCTTCTTGTGCTTGCGCCGCTTGCCGGCCTTGCGGCGGCGCTCGGCCTGCACGCGCTGCTCGCGCTCGCGGCCCTGGTCTTTGCCCGCGCCGCGCTCGTTGTTCTGGCCCGGGTCGCGGTCTTGGTCCCGGTTGCGGTCCTTGCCCCTGCCGTTGCCGCGCTTCCTGGCGACGGACTCCCCGGTGGCCGGGCCGAGCAGGGCGCCAAGCAGGGCGCCGAGTGTGACGCGCCGCGACCCGCTCGTGGCGAGCAATCTGGCGAGGGCATCGAAGCGGTCGCGGTCCATCGCACGTTTCCCCCTGGCTCGTCGCGGCCGATGCTCCCGGTGCGGATGAGGTCCAGTTTACGTTACGTTGAGCGCCGTGCATACTGACAACGGCCTGACAACGCCCTGACAAGACTCGGCTTGGCAGAGGCGGTCAGCCCTCCCACTTGCCGAGCCCACCCGCGAGCGAGCCAGCCGGTCGAGGACTTGCCGCACCGGCAGCGATGCGAGCGCAGGGTGGGCCGACGCCGCTACGGCGTAACCGTCCCCGGCGACGGCGTCGCCACGCTCGCCAGCTCGTCGTCGGCGATGATCCCGAACTGCCGGAGGAGCCCCAGCGAGTCCCCGCTGGCCCAGGTCTCGGCGATGCGGCCGCACTCGATGCGGAAGATATCGGTCGCCTCCCAGGTCGCCGTGTGCCCTGTGGCTGGCGCGCCGAAGAACTCCCCGGTCTGCGTCAGTTGGTCGGTCCAGGCGACCGCGACCAGATCCCCGTCGCTGAGCATGACCTCGATTGTGAGGTCGGCGGCGTCAACCCCGTCCTGGACGCGTTGGACGGCGGCCTTGAACTCCTCGGGGCTGTTGTATTCGGTGGGGCCGGTGCTCCGGTGGTGGAGGTAGTCGGGGGCCAAAATCTCGTCGTAGGCGTCGACTTCACCATCGGTGTGGAGAAGCTCGACGTGGCGGAGAGCCAGCGCCTCGTTCTCGTCTTCGGTTGTGGTTGGGCAGTCGACCGCCGGGCTCGCGGCGGGGCTCGCTTGGTGGGCAACGGCCGGATCCGGGCCACTAGGGCCGAGGGCGCTTCCGACGATCAGGATGGCAAGCAGGCTTGCGACGACGGCGAGGATACGGCGAGACATCGTGTTCCTCCGTGTACTGCGGCGACGATCGGACCGGTTGCAGCCCTTCCTCCACTATTTCGTTGTTAGCAGTGTTACCCCATGGTGAAAAAGTCAGCGCTTCCGGTTTGCGCATAATAGGGCGGTTGGACGGTGTCGGCAACCCGGCAGTTGTGGCGCGTTGGTCGTGTCGCCCTGCATCCTCCACCCGACCCGGCGCGCGATCCCGCCTTTGAGGGCAAGAACTTGGCATAGCATTCACTTTCCCGATTCGTACTCCCTATCACCCTTAACACCCCATCACCCCGTCACCCTAAACAACAGTTGCCACCACGCGATGGTACCCGGTGGCTCCCTGCGGCACGATGCTGCGGCGCTCACTCGATTGTGGTTCGCCAGTGCCGTCGGTAGCGCGGGAGACGAGGGTGTATTCGCCGGGTTTTTCCGGTAGCCAGTCGGCGCTCCAGAAAGTCCAGGTGAAATTCGTGCCGGGGTAGTCGATGCGCACGTCGCGCCAGGTTTCGCCGTCGTCGGGGCTGAACTCGACGCGCTGGATGCCGCGGTCGCCGGCGAAGGCGCGGCCGCGAATGGTGGTCATCTGGCCGGCGGCGAAGGGCTCGACGAAGTTGTCGCCGCGGCGGCGCACCCAGCGCGGGCCAAAGATGTCGGAGCGGGTGGGGATGACGAAGTTCGGGCCCCAGCCCTGCTGCTCGTAAAAGCCCTTGGCGTCGTAGTCGACGACCTCGATGCGCGTCACCCATTTCACATTTTTCTCGCCGTAGAGTCCGGGTACGACCACGCGGGCGGGGTAGCCGTGGCGCATGGGGAGCGGCTCGCCGTTCATGGCGTAGGCCACGATGGTGGTCGGGTCCATCGCCTTCTCGAAGGCGAAGGTGTCGGTGTAGGCGTCGGCCCCGCTGAGGAGGACTTCCAGGGCGCCGTCCAGAGGGCGCGAGGCCTCCAGCAGGTCGCGCAGGGGGACGCCCTGCCAGACGGCGTTGCTGAAGAGCCCGGCGCCGATCTGGTTGCTGATGCACATCAGGGTCGATTCTTGCTCTATTCCGCCCAGGGCCATGAGATCCTCAAAGGAGTAGCTGTGCGGCTCTGCGACCATGCCGCCGATCTCCAGCCGCCAGATGCCGGCGTCGATATTCGGATCGACCACGTTCTTGGTCACCGTGTAGAACTTGTCGTTCGGGGCGATCGGCTGCACGCCGGGACCGCTGTAGGCCATGCCGTCGTAGGAGAAGGTGGCCCGCGCGTTCAGATCGCGGATCAGCGCGCCGGACCCGGCCGCCAACGCCACCCCGGCCGCGCCGGCCACCAAGGCGCGCCTGCCCATAGGTTCGCCGACCGGAACCGGGTACGCGGCGAGCGCCGGACGCGGCGCCAGCCAGCGGTAGAGCAGGACGAGCGCCGCACCGTAGGCGGCGTATTGCACGAGCAGGGCCAACATGCTGGCGGCGCGCGCCGCGCCGGGGGGCAAGCCGCGGTAGTTGGCATCGAGCACCGGCCAGAGCAGCGCCACGGAGACGCCCCACAGCACCAGGGCCGCGCCGACGACGAACAGCACCCCGTGCCGGCTAAAGCCGTTGCGCCAGGCGCCGGCTGCGCGCGAGCGGCGGCTTTCCACGACGAGGGCGTAGGCTACGCCGACGATGGCGCCGACAGCGAAAAGGCCCGCGAGACCAGATTGAATGCCGAAGCGCTTGAGACCGTTGTAACCCCCGAAGCGGTCGAAGAGTGCGAAGAACTGCGAGATGGGGATGGTGGGCGCGAAACGATCCGGGAGCGCCTCCGGTGGCGGGGAGATGCCGAGCCAGGTGCGCGCCGCGGCCATGAGCAGCACCATGAGCAGTGCGGTGACGACACCCGAGAGCAGCCCGGTGGCGGCGATGGCCAGCCAGCGCACCGCGGGAGTTGCCGTCGCGTGCGCCGTCGTGTCGCGGCCTGGGGCGGGGCGATCGATGGCATCGTTCAGGGTTGCGTCGGTCATGACTCAGGAAGCTCCTCCGGCACCCTCGAGCACCCAGAGATCGGACAGCGTGCCGGTGTTGCCGAATCCGCCGAAGAGATAGACATCGCCGGCGAGGACGGCAGCGTCGTGGCTGCCGCGCGGTTCGGGGGCGATGCCACCCCGGCTTACCTCCACCCAGCTCGGCGCATCGCCCCCGGCGGCGAGATCGAGCGACCAGAGATCGGCGGTGTACCCGCTCTCGGTCAACCCATCTATCAACCATGTACTGCCCGAAGCGCCATCGTGGATCAACGCGGGGTTGGAGCGGGCGGCAGGTCCGGCGGCCGGCGTCAACTCCGTCCAGGATCTCGTGGCGGGGTCGAAAGCCCAAAGATCGCCAAGCGGGCAGGGACCGAATCCGGAGGCGCAGCCGCCGAACATGAGCATGCGGCCCGACCCGGCGTCCCAGACCGCCTCGTGCAGACAGCGCCGCAGGGGACGCGTCCCGGCGGGCGGCGAGATGTCGGACCAGACCCCGGTGGTCGGATCGAGCGACCAGGTGTCGTCGAATCTTCCTTCAAAGGTGAAGCCGTGGGAGACGATGACCTGACCGGTGTTGTCCAGCACCGCGGACGTGCCATAGCGTGGTGATGGTCTCACGTCGCCGGTGGCGATCTCCGACCAGGTGAGATCATCGAGGTCGAAGCGCCAGGCGTCGTTGAAGAAATCGGGGCCGGCCTGCCCGCCGAAGAGGTAGAGGGCGCGGTTGGCGGCATCGATTGCTACCGCCTGCCCGAAGCGGGGGGCGGGCGCTGGGCCCTCGATGGCCGTCCAGACGCCGTCGGCCGCGCTGTACGTCCAGGTATCGCCAAACGCGGCGCCGCCCGCGTCGCGGCCGCCGAAGAGCACCAGCGTTCCCGATGCTGGATCGGCCGAGAGGGTATGGTCCCAACGCGGGGCCGGGCCGACGGCCTCGATGGGGGTCCAGACCGGCGCCAGGGGTTGCGCGCGTGCGGCCAGCGGGGCGAACGCGGCGGCAAGGAACGCCCAGATGACAACCGTGGCCAGCCCCGTGGTGATCCGTGAACTCATGACATCACTCCAGGTACTATCAGTGGCGCCGCGGTGGCACGCGCCGGCCAGACGATGTGTTCTGCCGGGAGAGTCACCCGGGATCCTCCGGGCGTTACATCCCGGCACAGCGAGAGCGCCCATCCCGGCGCGACTTGGCGTATCGTGTTGCCATGTCGAATGCCGACGCGGTTTCCACCGGCGCCGAGTCGCCGGGAGCGCCTGACGACCGCGCCCTGCTGCTGGCCGCGCGGCGTGGGGACGAAGCGGCCTTTACCCAACTCGTCGACCGCTATCACGCCTCGCTGGTGCGTCTGGCGACCCTGTTTGTGCGAGAGCGCGAGACAGCGGCGGAAGTGGCCCAGGAAACCTGGATCGGTGTGCTCAAGGGGCTCGATCGTTTCGAGGGGCGATCGTCATTTCGGACCTGGCTGTTCCGCATCCTCACGAATCAAGCCAAGCGCCGCGGCGAGCGGGAGCGGCGCGTGATCCCCTTCTCCGCGCTGAGCCGGCCTCCGGACGCCGAGCATGCGCCCGCTGTCGATCCGGAGCGCTTTTTCCCGCCGGGGGACGAGTGGACCAGTTACTGGGCGAGCCCGCCGCGCGATCTGATTGACGACCCGGAAGCGGCGCTCCTCTCGGCCGAGGCGCGTGCGGCCATCGATTCCGCCATCGCCGCGCTGCCGCCGAACCAGCAAGCGGTGATCCGCCTGCGCGACATCGAAGGATGGGGGACCGCCGAGGTCTGTAATATCCTCGACCTCACCGCGACCAATCAACGCGTGTTGTTGCATCGGGCTCGCTCGCGGGTGCGGCAGGCGGTCGAGTCCTATCTGGAAGTTTCCCTGGCGGAGCAGGAGCGCCGCGACGCGGAATGGGAACGGGAACAGGGTGATGAACGGGATACTGATTGAAACCGCCGTGGCTGATCCGGGCGATTTGCGCTGTCAGGAATTCGTCGAGTTGGTGACCGACTATCTCGAAGGCGCCCTGCCGCCCGCCGAGCTGGCTCGCTTCCAGGCCCACCTGGACTACTGCGACCCCTGCATCACCTACATCGAGGAGATTCGGCTCACCATCCGCGCCCTAGGGCGGCTCTCGGAGGAGCACATCGCACCCGCGGCTCGCGAACGGCTTCTGGCCGAGTTTCGCGATTGGAAGCGCGGCGCGTAGGGCGGACGGCCAGGCGTCGCGGACTCGCACCGATGCGAGACGCGTGTACCTGACACGACTGATCCTCTTTTCGTTCCCCGGCCCTTGTCCCGATGGCACCGCACGCGCTGGTGACACCGGTGAACTGCCGGTTCGGCCCGGCGTGCGTAGGTGGTCGTCATTCCGCAAGCCCGCTGGCTGATTTCGGATGGCCTTTCTGATTTCGCGGTCAACCAGTTGCATGGCCAACCCCGCGACCATGACCAGGATGTGCGGTAGCAGCCCTACGCGCTCTTCCGCATCCCGCGGGAGACCGAGCCGGTGCGGCTGGGTTAACGGATTGGTTCGATTCTTGCTGAGGCGCGAGGGAGAGGAGACCGCATCGCGACCGGGCTCCGCACCGATCGGCTACGCATGGAGGACAACGACATGAGCATCCATTCAACCATCGGCAGGGGTGTTTCCGCCCTCGTGGCTTTCATTAGTCTCATGGGCCCGGCGGCGCTAGTGGCCACGGCCCAGGAATCGACCCCGGTCGCCTCCTCCCAGATGGCCACGCCGGTGGCGGGCGCCCCGATCGACGTGCCGTTGCTCGATGCCAGCGGTGCCGCGGTTGGACTAGCCACCTTCAGCGAAGACGCCGCCGGGGTGACGGTGACCATTCTTGTCGAGGGACTCGCCCCCGGCGAGCATGGGTGGCACCTGCACGAGATGGGCGTTTGCGACCCGGGTGGCGCCGAGCCGTTCGAGAGCGCGGGCGACCACTGGAATCCCACCACCATGGCGCACGGCGCCCCCGACGACCCGGAGCACCACGTGGGCGACTTCGGTAATTTCACCGCCAGCGAGGCCGGGCTGGCCGAGGCCACGATCACCACGTCTGATTTCGTCCTCGCTGACGGCCCGACGTCGGTCTTCGATGAGGACGGCACGGCGATCATCATCCACGAGGGGATGGACGATCTGACGACCCAACCCGATGGCGACGCCGGCATGAGCTTTGCCTGCGGCGTCGTGGCCGAGCCGATGGCGGCGGCGACGCCGGTCGGGATGGCCACGCCGGTGGCCTGAGTCGCGCTATTCCGCGTCCGCGACGACGAACCCCGCAAGGAGGAAACCCGCCATGCTGAAACTCACGACCTCGATCGTTGTGATCTTCCTGATGGTGCTCACCGGCGTGACGGTCAGCGACGACCGGCCAACGTGGGCTCCCGCGACGTTGGCCATCGCCGCGCTTCAGGACGACGACACCGATACCGATACGGACGACGACACGGACACTGACGACGGCGACACGGACACGGATACCGACACCGATACCGACACGGACTCGGATATGGACACCGATGACGCCCGCGACGACGACTGCGAGACGGACGTCTCCACCGACTCCGATACGGACGACGACACGGATACCGACGACGATCAGGACACGGACGAGGATACCGATTCCGATACGGACACCGCGACTGATGACGACGACAGTTCCGGCTCGGACGACGCCGACGATTCGGACACGGACACGGACACGGACACGGACACGGACAACGACGACTCCAGCACGGACGACGACAGCAGCGACGACGCTGACACAGATTGCCCGACGGATGCCACGACCGATACGGACACGGACACGGATACCGACACCAGCACCGACACCGACACCGATACGGCCACGGCGGACGATGACGACGACACGGACACCGACAACTCGGGCTCCGGTGGCGGTGACAACTCCGGTTCCGGTTCCGACAACGACGACAACTCCGGTTCTGGCAGCGACGACGACGGCGACGACTAGCGGGTCGGCTTACGGGACGTTTCCGCACGGATGGGCGCCGAGCCTGCCCTGAGCACCGCGGAGCGCAGCGCGAGTCGGCGGCGGGTGATGTTGCCGCCGGCTCAGCCTGCGCCCTGGGCCTGGCATGAGATTGGGGGCGCCATCGCGGCACGGGTGCGGGCGTGGCTGGCCGTTGGCAGCCGGCTCGATGCCGTTGTCATGGCGCTGCTCGTCGTCGTCTCGTTGGGGATCACGTTGCCGCGCCTCGCCACCCCGGAGCGCTACTTCTACGACGAAATCCTCTATGCCTACACCGCCCGCGAGTACCTGCAAGGCAACCCCGCCGCGCACCGCTGGGACGATCCGTGCGCCGTCGGCCGCAACGACGACGCGTGCCTGGCGAGCAACGCTGCCGCGCGGATCGGCGAGCGGGTTGGCAAGTTCGAGTGGACGCATCCCCCGCTGGGCAAGCTCGCCATCGCCGGTGGCATCGCGGTCCTGGGCGATACACCGCATGGCCGTCGCCTGCCGGGGGTCATCGTGGGCGCGGTCGGCATCGCGCTCCTCTATCGGCTCGGGATCGCGTTGACCCGGCGGCGCGGCATCGCGCTCCTGGGCGCCGCGTTGCTGATGCTGGATGGGCTCTGGTTCGTCGAATCGCGGTTGGCCCTGCCCGATGTCTTTCTCGCCGTGGCCGTGCTCGGCGCGACGCTGGCATTAAGCGTCTGGCTCGCCGCGCCGCCCGCCGCCGGGCATCGCCCGCTGGTTGTCGTGGGATTGCTGCTCGGTCTCGGACTCGCCACGAAATGGAGCGCCGCCTACGTCTGGGTGCTGGTTTGCCTCGTCGTCGGGGTGCGCATCGTCGCTGCCGGGCTGTTCGGGCGGGAAGACGAGATGGCGTCGGGCGGGGAATCGAAATTGGCGGCCCAGGTCGTGCGGGCGGTCATCGCCCTGATTGGCATCCCGCTCGGAATGTACGCGGCGGCCCATCTCCCGTTCTTTGCCACGGGGAATGGGATCGCCGATTTCGTGGAATTGCAGCGGCAGCGGTGGCTCTACCACCTATCCTACGACGCGGAGTTCGCGTATGAGTCGTCCTGGTGGCAGTGGCCGCTGGCGCTGCGTCCTGCCTGGTACGGGGCAACCACCTTCGGTGAGGACGGGCGGGTCGCCAGCGTTTACGCGAACGGCAATCCCCTCCTCTACTGGGCGTTCCTGCCGGCGTTGCTCTGGGTCGGTTGGCGCTGGTGGCAGCAGCGGCGGGGCGCGCTGCTCGTTTTCCTTATCGGCGTGCTCGGCGCGTGGCTGCCGTGGGCGGCCATCGAGCGGCCGACGTTCGTCTACCATTTTCTGCCGGCCGTGCCGTTCTGCTGCCTGGCGGTCGCGGTGGCGGTCAGCGACCTGTACTACGCGGATACCGGCTGGCGGCGCACCCTGGCGGTGGAGTACGTCGTCCTCGTGGCGCTGGCCTTCGCCTTCTTCTACCCGCTGTACGCCTTCGTCGGACTCGACGCGCACGACATGGAGCTGCGGCTGTGGCTGCCGAGTTGGCGATAGCACGCGTTCTCGGTGCGGGAGAACCGCGATGCGCGTATCGGACGCCGAGATACGAAACGACGTCGAGGAGTGAGCAATCAACCATGACGCAGTCCACCGAACGTGCCCCATCGTTTGCCGGGACCGAAGCGCGCGAACGGCTCATGCGCGAGCAACTCCTGGCCCTGCTGCGCGGCGGCAACGCGCACATGCCGTTTGCCGAGGCCGTCGCCGACTTCCCGGAGGGCAGGATCAACGACAGACCCACCAACGTGGCGTACACGTTCTGGCATCTGGTCGAGCACCTGCGGCTGACCCAGGCCGACATCCTCGACTACATGACGAACGCCGCGTATGAAGCACCGGAATGGCCGCGCGAATATTGGCCAGAGCCGGACGCGCGGGCCGCGAAGGCGGACTGGGACGCGAGCGTGGCCTCGTTCCAGCGGGATCTGGAGTCGATCATCGCCATCGTGGCGGATGAGGCAAACGATCTACTGGCGACGGTGCCGAGCAACGACCAGCACAGCCTGCTGCGCGAAATCCTGATCGTCGCCGATCACAACGCCTACCACATCGGCGAGATGGGCATCCTGCGGCAAACCGCCGATGCGTGGGGTCCGCGTCACACGCCATAGCGATGGTGGGCGCGGCCCCACGTTGCCGGGGTATCCCGTTGTCCACTACCGGCGTTTCGCTGTCTCAGGTACGGCTGGCAGCTCAGCAGCCTCGAGGATCCCAGGGGTTGCAGGCGCCGTCGACAAAGAGGTGGTTGGATCCGAAATCGATCGCCCTGGTGACCTCGGTGAGCAATTCCGCCGTGCCCGTCATGTCCGTGCCGAACGCCCCGGACTCGGAGAGCACCAGCACGTCGTAGATCACAGTGCCAGCCGGGTCGACCGTGCCGTCCAGCAACTCGACGACCACGACGGCGTCCCCTTCGGCCCGGTCGATGACCAGCGCCGCGTTCAGCGGTTCGAAGGACTACTGCGCCATGATTTCGAGGAACTGCGTCAGTGCGATCGTCCCCGCGGTGCGCTCGGGGCGATCAGAAAAGTAGATGGTCTCGCCGACAAATCCCTGCAGGGTGAGGATTGCGGCGCCAGCCTCGGTGCCCGGCTCCAGGCGACCCGTGGTGAAGGACTGTACGAACAGGATCTCGGCGGCCCCGGCAGCCGGGGACGCAGCGGCGGCAGCGACCGGGATCGCCGCGGGTGCGGCGACTGGCGTCGCCCCAGGCGCCGCGTCCTGGGCCGCGGCGGGGGTTCCGAACAGGATCGTGACGACGAGGGAAAGTACCAGCGAAGCACATGGTACGGGGCCCATGACGATCATCTCCTTGGTCGCCGGCCAGGGCGATCGCGGCCAAGGCCATCACCCGGCCACCACCTTGCACGATCCGTACTGGGTGCCGGCCAGCGGTGCGACTCATCGCCGGCGCGGACGGAGCTTTTCCACACCCCTTACCACCGAATCTGACTCTGCACCGGCCGCTCGTGGAAGTCGCGCCGCTCGGCCATTGGCCAGTTCCGCCACTCTTCCGCCAATTCGACCAGGCGCGTGACGGCCGTCTCGAAGATGACCTCGCCCTTTTCCGCCGTGGCGGGGCGGGCGTCCCCGTGGACGCCGAGATCGGTCCAGCGTGACCAGTAGTCGTTGAAGCGGACGTAAGGGCTGGTGCTATCGGAGGAGAGGTAGGCGCCCATGACATCGTCGGCGGCGCCGGCCTTGTCCATCTGCACCCGCTCCGGGGCCAGATGCAAATAGAGCGAGGTCTCGAACTCGTCGGCGTGGGCGATGACCTGCGACTCCATGATCTCGCGGAATTTCTCGACGGCCAGGGTGATGTAGTGGCAGGCCGCGCAGAGGGAGTCGGTCTGGAGTGTGGTGCGGCGGGCGATGACGTCGATCAACGGCGCGTTGGAGCCGTGGCCGTTGACGATCAGGATCTTCTCGAAACCGTGGTAGGCCACGCTCTTGGTCACGTTGAGGCAGAAGGCGATGAAGACCTCCGGTTCGATGTGGATGGTGCCGGGGAAGTCGATGTGGTGCTGGTTGAGTCCGTAGGGGATCGGCGGCAGCACGAGGATGCCACCTTCCGCGCGCCGCCCCGCCTCCAGGCAGACCGATTCGCTCAGCAGCAGGTCGACATCGATCGGCAGATGCCGGCCGTGCTGCTCCGTGGAGCCGGTGGGGAGGATCACCACCGGCTGGCGGGCGATGGCGTCGTTCATCTCCGGCCAGGTCAGCCGGTTGTAACGGTATTCGGTTTCCTTGGTGACAGGTTCGGCCATTCGCCTCACGTCCCTTCTCGTAACGTCCCGCTTCGATGGTTGCGCGCATCTTCACCGGGACCGGGTATCCCCACAAGGGCCGATGACCTATGATGCGGAAGCCCTTGACGCTCGTTCCGGCATCCCCAAGGAGACGCACCATGGACGGACCGCAGTTCGACGCCTGGACTCGCCGTCGTTTTGGCCTGGCGGCAGGTGGGCTCGCGGCCGCGTTAGCCGAATGGCACACGACGGACGCCAGGAAAAAGAGGAAGCGCAAGCGCTGCCGGAAGTTTGGCAAACCCTGCACACGCGGTGCCAAGCGCAAGTGCTGCGGCAAGCTGCGCTGTGACGTGCACAGCGGCAATGGCAGCCAACAGACTGTCTGCTGCAAGACGGAGGGCAAGTCCTGCGAGCAGGTCACCGATTGTTGCTTCCCTCTCCAGTGCAACCTGGAAACGAAGAAATGCTTCGAGCAGCCCCCTCCGAGTGACCGCGCGGTCAAGGCAAATTTCGGCTCAGTCGATGGCCAGGACATGCTGCAGCGTGTGCGCGATCTCCCGATCAGCACCTGGAACTACACCAGCGATGACGCATCCGTCCGCCACATCGGCCCCATGGCTCAGGACTTTGCCGCCCTCTTCGGCGTGGGCGCGGACGACCGCCACATTCATCCCCTCGATGGCCAGGGAGTCGCGCTGGCCGCCATTCATGGATTGGTCGCCCAGGTCGAGGAGATGCGGCAGGAAAACGCCCGGCTGACGGCGCGCATCGCGGCGCTGGAGAAAGGAGGACAGTAATACCGGATCGCGAAATCTCGGCAAAGGAGTTTCGTCATGGATGGACCGGGATTTGATCTCTGGACACGCCGCCGCTTCGGTCAAGCGGCGGGAGGCGTCGCCGCCTCGGTGCTGGCCCTGCCTGGCTTCATGGACAGCGAGGCGAGCAAGAAGAAGCGGAAACGGCGCAGGAAACGCTGCAAGAAGCTCCACGATCCCTGCCGGGTCGGCGGCAAGCGCAAATGCTGCGGAGAACTGCGTTGCCGAACCTCGTCGCTGAACGCGGGCATCCACACGTTCTGTTGCAAAACCGAAGGGAAGCCGTGCGAGAACGAATCCGATTGTTGTGATCCGTTTCTCTGCTGCGGTGGTACTGGCACCGAGGTTTGCTCGCAGTCGTGCACGAGTGACCGCGATGTCAAGACCAACTTCGGCTCAGTCGACCCCGCCGATATGCTGGACCGGGTGCGCGGCCTGCCCATTTCCACCTGGAACTACACCAGCGACGATCCCTCGGTTCGCCACATCGGGCCGATGGCTCAGGACTTCTCGGCCACCTTCGGCGTGGGTGCCGACGACCGGCATATTCACCCCATCGACGGTCAAGGTGTGGCGCTGGCCGCCATCCAGGGGCTGGTGGCCCAGGTCGAGGAGATGCGCCAAGAGAACGCTCGGCTGGCGGCGCGCATCGCCGCGCTCGAGACAGGAGAGCGCTAACGCCAAACGACGGGATTTCGGCAAAGGAGCTTCGTCATGGATGGGCCGGGATTCGACCTCTGGACGCGCCGCCGCTTCGGCCAAGCGGCGGGAGGCATCGCCGCCACGGCGCTCGCCTTGCTTGGCTTGACGGAAACCGAGGCGAACAAGAAGAAGCGGCGACGGCGGCGCAAGAAGCGTTGCAAGAAGTTCGGCGACCCGTGCGTGCAGGGCGGCAAGCGGAAATGCTGTGGTGATCTGCGCTGTGATTTCCACAACAACGGCGTCCAGACCGTCTGTTGCCGGACTGAGGGCAAGCCGTGTGCGGACGAGCTTGATTGCTGCGCCGGGCTGGTGTGCTGCGGGGTTCCGGGGAGTGGCCAATGCGAGATTGGACCGCTCTGCCTGTGAGCGGCTGAGGTCGGGGCCAAGCCAGAATCCCAGCCGATCTGGTCCTTGGCGCCGCGGCCGAAACCGGAGACCGGAGAAAGGCGGGCAGGTGAATCAGGCGACGCAATCTCGGCAAGGGAGCTTCGTCATGGATGGACCGGGATTCGACAGATGGACGCGCCGCCGCTTCGGTCGGGCGGCAACGGGCTTCGCGGCCTCGACACTCACCGTGCTCGGTTTGGCCGAAACCGAAGCCAGCAAGAAGCGGAAACGGCGCAAGAAACGCTGCAAGCGGCACCTTCAACCATGCCAGAAGGGTGGCAAGCGCAAGTGCTGCGGAGACCTGCTTTGCGACGTCCCAAGCGGGGAAATGGCCGACCAGACTGTCTGCTGCAAGACCCGCGGCAAACCTTGCTCGACAAGGTCCGACTGTTGCACGGGGCTGTGTTGCGAGGGAGAGGAGGACTCTGTATGCCAAACCCTATGCACGTAGCCGGCGGCCAGGTGAGGGCGGCGGTTGGGGCTTGCCGGGTACACTGCGGATCGCCGCGACGCACAACCCACGGCGACAGGAGCTTCCGATGTCGATGGTCCACACCCACGCCGAGACGATGAGCGAAGAGGCGTACCGGGAGTTCGCGCTTAGCGATTCGGGCGGGCACTGGGAGTTGGTGCGAGGTCAACTGTGGGAGAGGCCGGGCATGAGTGTCACCCATGACCGTGTCACGATGGACTTGGTGGAGCATCTCCTGCGCCAGCTCGATCGCGACCACTTCCGCGTATCCGCCGGTTTCGCGCGCCTGCGTGTCTCGGCCGATACCTACTACGTGCCGGACGTGGCGGTCATTCCCACGGCAATATGGCAGAGGCTCGCCGAGGATCCGCGCGCGCTCAATGCCTATGCTGAGTCGCTGCCGTTGGTCGTTGAAGTCTGGTCCCCATCAACTGGCAAGCGCGACATCGAGTTGAAGCTTCCCGACTACCAGCGGCGCGGCGATGCCGAGATCTGGTTCACCCATCCTTTCGAGCGCACCCTGACCGCCTGGCGCCGTATGCCCGGTGGCGCCTACGTCGAGACCACCTACCGCGAGGGGATCGTGAAGCCGGAATCGCTGCCTATGGTTGCTATCGACCTCGACGAACTCTTCGCCTCCTGATCACGCCATCACCCTTCGGGCGTCCAGGTCCAGCCGATCTCGTCTTTGGTGACGCGGCCGAGACCGGGGAACGGAAAGTGGTAGGTGGCCACGAGGAGGTTCTCGTCCGCGGCGCGGTCGAACAGCGCTTTGCGGGTGGTCACCGACCAGGCGGGCCAGTTGTCGGCGACCATGAACCAATCCGGGTGCACCAGGTGGATTTCCGGCACGTGCGCGGCATCGACAATGTGCAGCAACCCCTCGCCATCCGAGGCAACCTCGACAGCGAGGTGGCCGGGTGTGTGCCCTCTGGCATCGACGACCGTGACTCCCGGCGCGATCTCGTCGCCGGGCGCGATCTGCTCGATGTCCCCGTCCAGCGCGGTCAAGGCGTCGACCGCCGCCTGCCGGAACACCTGTTTGAATTCGTCGGGGACGATCAGTTCGCCCAGACCTGGCTCGGCGGCCCAGAACTCCTGCTCGACCGCATTGATCAGATAGCGCGCGTTCGGGAAGGCGAGCCCGCCCTCGGCGTTGAGCGCGCCACCGAAGTGATCGGTGTGCATGTGGGTGATGAGGACGATGTCGATCTCCTCGGGGGCAATCCCCTCCGCGGCAAGTGAGACCATCAGGGTGCCGCCCGGGTCGAATCCGCCGAGCCCAGTGTCGAGGAGGACGCGCTGATCACCGGTTTCGACGAGGAGCGGATGGACGCCCAGGGACATCGCGTCTGGCGTCACCCCCTGTGCTTCCAGCGTGTCGGCAAGCTCTGCCGCCGGCGCGTTGACGGCGAAGAGATCGGCAGTACCGGGGAACGTGCCGTCGTCGAGCACGACGACGTCGATCTGGCCGATGCTGATCCGGTGCGCGGACGCGGGGCCGACAGCGGCGGGTGTTGCTTCCTCGTACTGCGCGGCAGCCGGCGGGGCGAAGCGCAGAACACCGCCGAGACTCGCGGCCAGTCCAGTGGCCGCGACACTTCCCAGCAGCGCTCGGCGCGAGACATCCTGACGCAGTCGTGGGGAATCGAGACGCGACGGATTCATGGGAGTCTTCTCCTTGCGACGACCTTCTCGCGGTGAAGCGGTCAGCCAGCCCGCAACTCGTGTGCGCCCGCTTCCGGCCCCTCCGGGCCGTCGCCATCATAGAACGGGCGTTCGCCTTCCGCTACCCCCGCTCGCCACTTCGGGACCAGGCCAGCCGCCATCGTCAGCACCGCGCCGGCCAGCACCGCGATGCTGGCGGCGCCCAACGCCCGCCGAAAGTCGCCTTCGCCTCCGGCAAGCCACGCGGCGAGGAGCGGACCCAGCACCTGGCCGAGGCCGAACACGGCCGTGAGCGCGGCGATGGCGCGGGCGACGAGCCGCGGCGGCACGCGGCGCCGTGTCTCGGCTATGGTCAGCGAGGTGATGCCGATAAACGTGCCCCCGAACAACGCCGCCGAAAGCGCCGCTGAGAGGGTCGAAGCGGAGATTACCGGCAGGGCCAGCCCGACTGCCTGCAACACGTAAGCGAGCGTGAGCGCAAAAACGGAACCCAGGCGACCGCCAACCCGCGTCCACAGAACGGCCGAGGGCGCACTCGCCACCCCGGCCCGCACCCAGGCGCCAGAGCCGAGATCGGCCAGCCCGGGCACCGTGGCGACGATGGCCACGAGGAAGGTGCCGGCGACGATGTACCCCGCCCCATCGAGGAAGTACGCCACCCCGAGCAGGATCATGGGGAATGACATTCTGCCTGGCGCGGCCGGTGGTTCCGGCGTGCCCACCCCGGTCGTGGCGGCGGGTTCCCGCGGCAGCCAAAGCCAGCAAAGCGCCGTCCGTGCCGCCGCCAGCAGCGCGACGCCGATCCACTCGATGTGCCAGGCGGGGGCGTCGTCGGGCGCCAGACGCTGGCTGGCGAGCACGACTAGCCCCGAGCCGGCTATGCCGACGCCGACTCCGCTGTAGATCCAGCCGGTCGGGTCGAGGCGGCCGCGCCGCGCCAGCCGAGGACGACGGCCGATCCGTAGATGAAGACACCGGCGCTGGCGAGCCCGGCCAGGAAGCGGAGGGCGAACCAGGCCAGCAGGGAACCCGTGGCGGCCATGAGCGTGGTGGTCGCCACCACCGCCTGCAGGCTGCCGCGCAGGATGGGAGCGGACTAGTATTGGCTGGCGAATCGCCGGGCCACTGGCGGGGCTGGCTAACGCTCAATCGCGCGTTGCGCGCACGAGGTTGAAAAGAAGTCGCGCGATCTCGGCGCCGACGGCGACGTTGGCGCAGGCGAGCGCAAATTCTCCCAGCATGCCTGGTATGTCGATCGTCGCGGAACCTGACGCGACCCGAAGCAATGGCCACGTTGCCGCGACGATCGACATACCAACCAGATACCAGGGGCGCGGGAGGAAGCCAACAGCGAGACCGGCCAACATGAGCGTCGGGATTATCGGTCTCTTTTTCCGGGCCGACTCCGCATCAATACGAGATTGGTTCGCTACCCGGCTAACTCCGGCGTCCGATACAGCACCTTCCCTGCCACCGCGATCTCCACGTCGAGCAGGTAGCGCCGAGCCGACTCGAAATCGATGGTCACGCCCAGCCCCGGCGCGTCGGGCAACCGGATTAACCCCTCATCGTCCGGGGTGATGTGTTCGTAGGTGAGATCCCAGGCCAGCGATTTCAGCTCCACCGGGTACTCGCAGATCGCCCCGGCGGGGTGGCCGGCGTACGGTTGCAGCGAGGCGCTGAGGGCCAGGTGGGAGGTGAAGGTGTGGTTGACGTAGGTCACGCCGCGCTCCTGGGCATAGTCGGCCACGCGTTTGGCCGGGGCGATGCCGCCGATGCGGCCGGCGTCGATCTGGATGAAGCCGACCCCGCCGTGGTCGATCATGTGGTGGGCCATGTCCTCGTTGTGCGAGCCCTCGCCGCCGGCGATGCGCACCTCGCCGCTGCGCTCCGATAGCGCGCGGTAGGCGTCGAGCGCACCGGATACGAATGGTTCTTCCAGCCAGGTGGCCCGGTGCTCCTGCAGCGCCGGGAGCCGCGCTTCGGCCGCGGCCAGATCGTGGCCCCAGACGGTGCCGGCGTCGATCAGGACGATGCCCTCTTCGCCCAGTCCCTTCCGCGCCGCCGCGACCTGCTCGACGTCGGCGGCCACGTTCCCCAGCCCGTACGGTCCCCAGCCGAACTTGGCGGCCACGTATCCCGCTTCGCGGATGCCGCGCGCCTTGGCGAACGTTGCGGCGGGGGTGTCGCCGAAGAGCACGGAGGCATAGGGTTGGCGCGGTTCGGTGCGGTCGTAACCCAGGAGTTGGTAGACGGGGGTCTCGAAGCGGCGGCCGAGCAGATCCCACATGGCGATATCGATGCCGGAGAGGGTGTGGCTGGCCTGCAATAGATCGAGACTGTTGGCGCGCACCAGGTTGCCAATGCGGTCGATGTCGGCGACGTCGTCCAGCGTCTGGCCGAGGACAGAGTCGCGCACGGGTTTGCAGGCGCTGTGCGACATGGGGCAGACGAGACTGGCGATGGAAACCAGCGGCGAGGCTTCGCACTCGCCCCAGCCGACGTGCGGCCCGGCCTGCACGCGCACCAGCAGCAGGTCCTGGCTGCCGTCGCCGATGTCGAGCACTTCCGGCATCGACAAGTAGTAGAAATCGACCGCCTCGATGCGCATCTCTGGTCCGCCTCCTGCCCCGCGCAATCGTCCTGCTGTGTACGGTATCAGGAACGGAGGCGGGAGGCGGGAGGCGGGCTTTTATTGTTCGCGCGCAGCGAACTGTCAATCCCGCTTCTGAAAATCCATCGCGACGTCCTCCCAGGTCGGTTCTCCGGTGAAGACCTCGTTGAAGCGCAGATAGAACTGGTGCTGCTCCGGCATCTCGGCCAGCTTGCGGTAGGTGGATTCGTCCTGGGCCAGCGCCACAAAGACGATCTGATCCGGTTTCCCGGCCTGATGCCCGGTGAGCTGAATGAACGTGCCGGGGATTTTGGGCAGGATGTCCCGCTTCCACTCCTCCAGCAGATTCTGCAGCTTGCCTTCTTGACCCGGTTTGAGGGTGGCGTGGGCGATTGTTCCGAACATGTGGCCTCCTGTTCATGCGATCCGGGGTCGGCTCTCTCCCCCTGCTAAGGAGCGGGTGTCCCCTCCGGCTCCGGTGCCGGGAGCAACCCAAGCTGGCCCAGAATGGCGGCAACGTCGTAGTAGTCTGCGCTGCGCCGGATCAGATCCCCATCGAGTTCGAAGACGAGAACTCCGCGATAGGTGAGCGGGCGCCCGCTCGCGGGGTCAATGACGGAGAGCTCGTACTCGAGCACGGCCAGATCGCCGGCCTGTCGGGCAGATAGCGGTGCGAACCGCACATCCTGGAACTGGCCCAATGCCGTGTCGACGAACGTGGCAATCTCCTCCCGCCCTCGCGCCTCGAGGCCGGCCGGGACATCCTCGTGGGTGCCATCTTCGGTGTAGAGAGCAGCCAGGGCCGCGCTGTCCGTGGCGTTGATGGCCTCTACCATCTGGTGCAACAGCGGAGGCAGCGCGGCGGGAGAGGCCGCCGGCGTCGCGTTCTGGGCGCCGATGGGTGGCGTCGTGAGCAAGCCGACGCCAATGGCGAGCCCGGCACCAAGATGGCCCAGTGCCGCGCGGCGCGAACGGTCGCGTTCGAGAGACAATGGGCTCTGATCCGGGACGAGTCGCGGGGCATTCATGATTCGTCCTTCCTCCCTGCCAGCACGGAGCCGAGCGATGGCATTAGGGGCTTACGTCCTTGGCGGGATATTGAGATTCATTCGGAACAGGTTCCCCGGATCGTACTGGGTCTTGAGCGCGACGAGCCGGTCGTAGTTCGGCCCGTAAGAGGCGCGCAGCATTGCCTCCTTTTCCTCCCCGAAGCCGGGGAAGTTGAGGTATGAGCCGCCGTGGGAGAAGGGTTGCATCGCGGCCAGCGACTCCCGCGCCCAGGCGATGTTCTGCTCGTCGGCGGCGGCGTCTTCCCAGCTCGCCTCGGCGGTGAACAGATACGGCGCGTCGCGCCGCCCATACGCCGTCTCCTCGTTGCCGACCCGGCCCATGGCGCCGCCGAGGTGCCAGAAGGTGACTCCGGACAGGTACGACGGGCGTGCCCGCGCCGCGTCGACCATCGTGTCGACGGCTTCGTCGCTGAGGTCGTCGACGTAAGTCGATTTCCAGTAGTAGCGGCGGCCTTTGGGGAAGAAGGGATCGAAGGCGGTCTGCAGCGCCGTGTAGGGGATGGGGCCGCTCAGGTCCATCAGCGGCGTGGCCAACTCCCGCAGGGGTTGCATTAACCGTTCGCCCTCCTCGGCCGGACCGGCATAGACCGCGGCGACGACCACGATCGGGCGGCAGCGCAGCTCCTCCGGGAAATGCTCGTCGTCCGGCACGCTCCAAAGGACCATGAGGGAGTTGACCTCATCCGGCGCCGCGGCGACGAAATCGCGCCAGGCGCGGATGACCCGTGGTCCGTCCTCCAGCGCGTAGAACGGCGCGCAAAGCTGGACCACGGGGCCGACCGGGTGGAGGCGGAACTCGAAACTGGTGACGACGCCGAAGTTGCTGCCCGCGCCGCGCACGGCCCAGAACAGGTCCGCGTTCTCCGTCTCGCTCGCCATGCGCACCTGGCCGTCGGCGGTGACGATCTCGACGGAGAGGAGGCTGTCCAGGCTGAGGCCGTGCGTGCGCCGCAGATGACCGTAGCCGCCGTGGATGGTCAGCCCGCCGATCCCGGTGCTGGAGACAACTCCGCCCGGCACGGCCAGCCCGTAAAGCTGCGTCTCGTGGTCGACGTCGCCCCAGGTCGCTCCCCCCTGGGCACGCGCCGTGCGGGCCTCGGGATCGACGAAGACGCCGCGCAACCGAGACAGGTCGATGACCAGCCCGCCGTCGTTGACGGCGTTGCCAGCCACGTTGTGCGCTCCGCCCCGCACCGACAGGAGCAATTCGTGTTCCCGCGCGAAGGTCACGCACGCCACCACGTCCGCCGTGCCCGTCGGTTGCGCGATGAGGGCCGGACGGCGGTCGATGAGTCCGTTGCGCACGGCACGCGCCTCGCCGTAGCCCGGATCGTCCGGGGTGAGCAGGGCGCCGCGCAATCCCTGGCGCAACACCGAAATCGTCTCTTCATCCAGCGTCGCGGCGGCGCTCGAGGCGGTCAACTGGGTCGCCATGCAGACTCCTTTCCTGTTGCGGCCCACGGCCGTGCTTGATGGATGCCATCATGCGCCCAATGAACGGTCTACACATCGTGGATTTGACGGATGGAGGATCGGCCCCGGTGCAGCGTGCAGTCGGGCGAGGGTCCGTAGAACGCGCAGGCGGTGAGCTATCAGCTATCAGCTATCAGTTAATGGCTCGTTCGTGCCGACTTGCCGACTTGCCGACTTGCCGTCTTGCTGACGGATAGCCAGCACCGCCTCACACCAGTCCGCGACGGACGGAAACGGCGGTCAGCTCGACGCGGCTGTTGACGCCGAACTTGGCGAAGAGACTGCCGATGTGGGTCTGAACGGTGCGTGGGCTGATCTGCAACGCCGCGGCGATCTCGCGGTCGTGATGACCGGCGACGAGCAAGCGCAAGACATCCAGTTCACGTGGGGAAATGGCTCGTGCCGCCGGCAGCGGGGCCTGGCCGGCTGGCGACGCGGTCAACAGCCGGCGTGCCTCGGCGACGGCCTGCTCGACGGTGAGGGCGCGGCCTTCGTTCCAGGCGATCTCGAAGGCCTGATCCCCCAGACGGGTTCGCGTGGCGGCCAGGACCCGTTCGGCGTGGACGTGGTGCGCCAAATACCGAACCCCGAGCGCCTCGGCCACGCCCCACGCCGCTCCCAGCAATCGCGCCGCCCGCTCCGGCTGGCCCCGGCTGTTGACGACCCCGGCGATGCCGGCGAGGGTGCCGGCGATGCCCCGGCCGTCGTCGCTGTCCAGCCAGAGCAGCAGGGCTTCGTCGTACAGCCGCGTGGCCTGCGGCAGATCGCCCAGCTCGCTGGCCGCATCGGCGGCCGTGCCGAGCGCCTGGGCGATGCCCCACAGGTAGCCCGCATTCCGCCAGCCGGCGACCGCCTCCGCGGCGAGACTGGCCGCCAGCGTCGGATCGCCGCGCAGCAGGGCCACGTCCGCCAGATTGGCCACCGGCAGGAGTGTCCAGTGCGGCAAGCGCACGCGCTCGTCGCGGCCCCGCATCAACTCGCGGGAGGCCTCGTAACGCGCGGCGGCGAGGTCGAGATCGCCCTGCCACTCGGCGGTGATCCCGAGCGCGAGGAGCGCCCGTGCCTCTCCGAAGGCGTACCGATGCTTACGCGCGATGGCGAGACCTTCCTCGCTCAGTGCGGTCGAGCGACCGAAATCGCCCCGCACCTGGGCCAGCGCCGAGGCCGTGAAAAGGGCATCGACGCGCGCTTCCGGCGCCGCATCGCCTCCGGCCGCCAGCGCCGACTCCAGCCACTGCTGACCTTCGCGCGGTTCGCCGCGAGCATAGGCGAAGGAGAGGATAGTCCCCGCCAGCCGCAACACGGCGTCGGTCTTGCCCGTGCGCAACGCCCAGGCGACGGCGGCCCGCAAATTAGCCCGCTCGGTCGCCAACCGTTCCACCCACGTGGCGGACCCGGCGGCAATGAGGTGGGACTCGGCCTCCTGTGCCAGAGCGAGGAAATACGCCGCGTGGGCGCCGCTTGTTGCTGCCTCTTCGCCACTCTCGGCCAGCCGCTCCAGCCCGTACTCGCGGATCGTCTCCAGCATGCCGAAGCGCGGCTCACCGGACGATTGATCGGTCTGGATGAGCAGGCTCTTCTCCACCAGGGCGCCGATGGTGTCGAGCACGGAGGGGGTGTCGGGTGTCGGGTGTCGGGTGTCAGGGGTTGCGGGTGGCGCGACGGGCATGTCGTCCGACACCTGAGACCCGACACCCGACACCTGTTCCGCCGCCTCCAGGGTGAACCCGCCCGAGAAGATCGCGAGGCGCCGGAAGAGCGCCTGCTCGTGGTGGTCGAGCAGGTCGTAGCTCCAGCCGATGGCCTCCCGCATGGTCTGCAAGCGCCGCGGTTGGTCCCGCGAACCGCCGGTGAGCAGGGGCAACGGTTGTTCCAGGTGATGGAGTAGCGCCGGGGCCGGGAGGTGCGTGATCCGCGCTGCCGCCAGCTCGATCGCCAGCGGCACGCCATCCAGCCGCCGGCAGATGGCGGCAACCGCGGAGGCGTTTGTGGTGGTCAGGGTGAAGCCGGGGCGTACGGCCTGGGCTCGCGCCACGAAGAGCCGCACGGCGGGGGCGGCAGCGATCTCTTCGATCGAGGCATCCAATGCGTCGTTCGGGAGTGCCAGCGGCGGAACCGGAAGCGCGTGCTCGCCGGAGATGTGCAGGGTGGCGCGGCTGGTCGCGAGCACCTTCAGGTTCGGGCAGGCGATGAGCAACTCGGCGATGATGGGGGTCGCCTCCAGCACGTGCTCCAGGTTGTCGAGGACTAACAGCAGATGCTTTCCGCGCACGCTGGCCGCCAGCATCGCGATCAGGTCACGGTCGCCGGACTCGCGCACCCCGAGGGCCTGCGCGATGGCGGCTGAAACCAGGGCCGGATCGGGCACGGCGGCGAGCGGGACGAGGATCGCGCCATCGGCGAAGTCCTCGTCCGCCGCCGCGGCCGCCGCCAGCGCCAGCCGGGTCTTGCCGACGCCGCCGGGGCCGACCAACGTGAGCAGCCGGATATCCGGGCGGCGCAGGAGGCTGCGAACGGTGGCGATCTCCTGCTCCCGCCCAACCAGCGCCGTCAGCGCGCTGGGGAACGGCGCTCCCACCGGCCCGCGACGGGGTACCGGCGCCAGGTGTATCGGCTCGGAGAGCGCCCGGTCGGGCGGCAGGGCGGCCATGGCAACCTTCATGCGGAGGACGCGACGGTGCGTACCTCCTCATGATGGCAACCACGGCAGGTCGCGTCAACGTGCCGATGCGTCGGTCTTAGCTAGGGCGTTTTCGCCTGGAGCGGAGGATGCGGGCAGAGGGTCTGGCGGTTAGATGAAGCAACGACCAGGAATTGGAGGCAGCTCAGCTTCAGAGCACTGGCGGTTCGCCGCGGGAGCCCGCGTCGGCCATGCGGTGTTCACAAAGTGCCGGGTATGAGCGCATGAAGCACGCATTCATGCGGTCTGCTATAGTGCGACACATCGAACCCACCTATTTTTCCCGCGGCTGAGGAGGCCTGGCATGGTGCACCTCGTCGTTACCCACGGTCGCGCGCACGAGTTCAACATCCCCGTCACCACCCAGCGGCCAATGGAAGAGGCGCTCCGCTTCGGCCTGGAGCGGGTACAGCCTCCGGATTTCACGGCGATCCCCGTCTCCATGGCGTTTTACGGGGATGCCTGGCGGCCCGATGCCCTCCCGGAAGCCGCCGCAGCCGCGCAGGAGCCGACGGAGCTGCAAAAGGCAATTGCCGCGGACATGCTCGCCGTCGGGACGCCGGAATCGGCAGAGGCGGTGCCCGAGTTGTTCGGTTGGGACTCGCTCAATGCCCTGGCTACCCGGCTCGACGACCTCTTGCACACTGGCGATCTCATCACGCGGCTCTTCCTCGAAGACATCGAGCTCTACTTTACGGACGCGGCCCGGCGACAAGCCGCCATCGACCGCGTGGTGGAGGCGGTGAACGCGGCCGGCGGCGATGTCGTCCTCCTCGGGCACAGCCTGGGCAGCGTAGTGGTCTACGATGTGCTCAGCGAGCATCCCGACCTGCCCGTGCCTGGGTTGATCACCCTCGGTTCGCCGCTCGGGCTGCCCACGGTGCGCCGGCGCCTGCGCACGCTCCGCTTTCCGCAGGGCGTGGCGCGGTGGGTCAATGTTTACGATCCGCGCGATTTTGTGACAGGCCGGGAGCCGCTGCGGGCGCACTTCGCCGGCGACGACGGGCGGATGGTGGAGGATCTGGAAATCGAGGGGAAAGCGCCCGGGTTCACGGATCTCACGGCGTCCCACGACGGCAGGGTCTATCTCAGCTCGATCGCGCTGGCCCGGGCGTTGCGCGACATGATCGCCGCCAGTTCCGCGCCGGGCGCCGCGGAGCGGGGGACCGCCTGACCGCGGCTCCCATACCAGGGGGCGCCGTCATGGCCGTCATGCCATATGCCGCGGCGATTCGACTTCGGCGGTCTCGTTGCCTGCGACGGCTTCTCCCAGCACGAGCGCGAGACCGGTGAGCCTTTGGCCGAGGTGTCGGAGATCCTGGAGCAGGTGCGGGTGTGATCGAGGCGGTTCGCTCAGTTCAGGTCGTCGAAGTAGCGCAGGAAGTCCAGATCGCCGGGGGAGTGGCCGGCCGCGGTGAGGAGCAGCGCTGCTTCGCTGCGGTGCTGGGTGGCGTGGTTGACCTGGTGCAGGAGCTGCTGCCAGAGTGGGTAGCTCCAGGTCTCGCCGGCAAAGTTGACGTACCTGATGGTCCGATCGAGATCGCGTGCATCGAGTTCGGCCAGATAGCGAGCGGTTTCGGACTCGACATCGTCCCAGCGGGAGCGAAGCGACGCCAGATCGGGTATGTCGGCCGGATCCCACCGCTCTTGGGGCGATGCGCCCTGCCAGCGTTGCAGCCAGAGCCACTGTGCCCAGGCCGTGTGCACGAGGATATCCCGCAGGGAGCCCGCGCCGGCGTGTTGGACCGGGAACGCGTCTCGGTCTAGCAGCGCCGCCGTGTCGAGGATGCGGCCGTTGGCCCAGGCGTTGTAGGCGTACAGAGCGCGGATGTGGTCGAGCATGGGCGAATCATCGCATACGGAGTCGAGAGTCGGAAGTCGAAAGTCGAAAGTGGGAAGAACGATGGGCGTCGTGCGCCTCACCGAGCTTCAGACCGGCGATACCCTTGATTTAGCAAAACTCGTTCAATCGTCGTCCTGACGACTCACGACTTTCGTCTCACGACTTTCGACTTCCGACTCTCGACTCCCCGAAATCGCCTCATAGGCGGCCGCCGTGACGAGGCCGTAGACGACATGCGGAACCAGGTCGGATATCCAGTCCGCCGTGGTCCACTCGGCGGGATCAGAGGCGCCGGAGAGCGCGTAGGAGGCGTCGGCGACGGTCATGGCGGCCACGCCGACGCCGAGCCCAGCCAGCGGCGTGGCAACCCGGCCTCCCGCCGAGGAGCGCGCGAGGCCGTAGGCGGCGCCGAGCCCGACTCCCAGCGCGTAGCCGAGCAGGGCACCGGTGGCGCTGCGCCGGTTGTCCGCCTCCTCGCCGGTCGCTGCCGTGGCGAGCGGCTCGATGCCAAGGTTATCGGCCAAGATGCCCGCCATCTTGGCCGGAACGCCGCTCGCTGCCCGGCCGCGCAGGAGCATGTCCCCATAGGTGACGATCTCGAGGGAGAGATTCCCTGTGGCGCCAGCGATGGCGCCCAGGGTTGCGGCGCGGAGCATGGCGTTCCTCCTGTGGAGCAGCGGTTCGAGCCGCCGGGGGCAGGTGGCCCGGTGTCGATTACCGCCGTTGGTATCACGTTCGGTGCCAGGCAGCGCATAGCGTGCCCGCGACGATCCGTGTATCGTGCCGTTTGGCGCCCCGGCGCGTCTGTCCTGGCTGGGAGCGATCGGAGCGGAGACGGATGATGCGATCGCTTGGTATCGCCATCTTCATCGTCGGGGTGGCGGCGGCGCTGCTGGGCAGCGGGGGGGTGCTGGGTCGCTGGCACCTTGCGCCGTGGGCCGCTCCCGGGCGCTTCGCGTCGGGCGAAGCCGTCGCCATCGCCCATCCCACCTACAGTCTCGACCCGAGCGACGAAACGGAACTGGCCGCCTATGCCACCGATATCTTCGTCGGCCGTGTCTTGGGGAAGAGCGGCGCCATCGGTGCCCCCACGTCGGCGCCGGGCCAGGTGATGCCACAGACCCAGTACGCCGTCGAGGTCGTGGAGACGATCAAGGGCGATGCGGCCGGGGTGGTCACGGTCAACCAGGTTGGCGGCGTCGACGCGCAATCCGGGCAGCCGCTGGTGCTTGCCGGCGACGCGCCATTGCGGCCAGGGACCAGTGAGGTGTTCCTGACCGTTGGCGTCTCCGAATGGGGGTGGCATCAGATTGTTGCGGCAGGGTATGGACACCGGGCCGCGGACGACCCGGCGCAGCGCGAGGCGCTCGTCGCCCGATTCCGGCAGGCCGTCGACGCAACCTCGGTGGGCGTGGCGGCGCACGGTCGCGTTTCGTCCGTGACGAGCGGCCAGGCCGATTCCGCATCGATCGATTTCATCACCTTCAACGGAGCCGTCTACCTCTCGACTATCTATTTGGCGGAGGACAGCCTCGCAACTCCATACACCCCCATCGGTCCCCAGGAGCTGGGACCAGTGGTGGGCGAGGTGATCACGAACTGGGTCGATGGCGACGACGCGCTCGCCCATCCCAACGAGCCCTGCTCGTGGGACAGTCCCGACGGCACGGCGCCGCGTCTGTCCCCCGGCGATCAGATCTACGCGGTGCGCGGCTATGCCACGACGTTTCGGCTCGCCGCCCGGCATGATGACGGATTCGTCTCGTACCAGGCGTGGTGCAACGAGGATGCGGAGGTCGGCGCGGACCTGTTCGACATCTATGATCGGGTCGACCGCATCAGCGTGACGGAAGACCTTTCGGAGTCGTCCGGCTGGGCCGCGATCGACGACCCGGCGACAGTGGTCCGGCTGGTCGGGATGGTACTGGAGGGCGCGGTCATCCCCGAGGAGCTCACGTCGACGGAGCCCATTACGCACCAGATGATCGTTCACCTCGACGATGGAACGACGTTCCGGGCCTCCGCGGCCCCGGGGGAGTTTGTCTGGGGATTGGGCGCGGTCGCGGTGCCGGCAGCGTTCACGGAAACGCTGCATGACGCCTGGCAGACATATCTCGACGCGGGCTGAAGTGGCTCGGTCGGTCTTCTGGAAACGCATCGGTGGCCGCCGGGGGATTGCGGAGAAAGGAACGGGACGGGGTGCCTGCCATGCGGAGCCTGCTGATCGTGCTTTGCCTGCTGACGATCGGTCTGGCCAGCGCGGCGGCCAGGCAGGTGACGACGCCGTCGCCGTCCCGGAGCCTGGATCCGTCCTGCATCCGGTTCATCGACCCCACGACGGTGGTGGATGGCGAGATCGTCTACGCGGAGTTCACGGCATACGAGGACGGATTGGCGCACGCGGTCGAAGTCTGGTCGCCGGCACGCGGCTTCGCCATTCCCTTACGTGAGGCGCCTGAAGCAGGCGATGCGGTTCCCGCAAACGCCACCCTCATCTACCGCGACGTGCGCATCCCCGGCGCCGGGTTCAAAGGCGTGACGGTGACCTGGACCAACGCCCCGGCGACGGTCACGCTCAACCGGGATGCGCTGCCACCGCCGGGCACGACCGATCCCATGGAGCAGGAGCTGATCCAGGCCGTCATGACCCACGAAACGGGTCACGCATTGGGGCTAGGCGACGTGCCCTCGCCAGGGGTCAACATCCGGGAATGCGCGGCCATGCTGATGAAGCGGAGCGTCGATAAGGGGGGCGGCCATATCACCGAGCCGCAGGCGGGAGACATCGCGCTCTACTGCATGCGGTGGGGTGGAGCGATCTGCGCGGACCAGCCCCCGCCCGCGATCGATGCCGACCCGGATGCCAGACCCGTGTTGGACCCACAGCACCCCGTGGACGAACCGTATCACACCTACCGCTACCTGGTCGTCACCTGCGACCGGATTCCCGCGGGAGAGATCTCTCCGCGGCAGATTGACCGCGACGAGGCGCTCGCGGATTCCGATGCCGGTTGCGTCCGTGCGCCGGCCGGCATGCTGTTTCGCGTGTGGTTCGATGATGGCGCCAGCGACATGGCGCTGACCGATCGCCACGGCGAGTTCCGGTTCCAGAAACCGGATGGGCAGGCGGCAGACGTTGGCATTCCCCAGGGCGGCGCGGGGCGATTTCCTTCCTTGTTGGGCTTCCAGCCAGTGAACCCCATCGACCGGATCGAGGCAGACGATCCCTCGTGCGCGGGTGGGGAGGTGTGCGAGCGCGTCTACGTCCTCGTGCCGTAGGTCGCGCCTCCTCTCGGAACGTTCGTCCGAAGCGTCAAGTAGAAAAAGGGGACCGCCCCGAAGAGCGGTCCCGATACGCCGCGGGGAATGCCGCGGCGGGGGCTTGACAGGAGTCGACTCGATTACCCCCCCGCCTCCGCCTTCTGCGCGCCCCACAGCTTGTACTGCTCCAGCAGCAGCCGGTTGGCCTGGCGCCACTTGTCGGCCACGTCCTGGGTGAAGGCGGCGCCGTCTTCCGGGGTGGCGATCTGGCCGGTGATCATCTGCACCTGAGCGGTGTTGAAGCCGTTGAGCCAAATGTCGGCGGGGACGAAGTTCTCGAACTGCGGGGCCGGGTTCTCGGTGCCCCACTCAAAGAGCTGGCGCACCAGGGGATCCTCGATCAGCGCCGCGTCGAAGCGGTCGTCGGCCGGGGGCACGCCGGTGGCCTCGAAGTAGGCGGCGAGTTGCTCCGGGGTGTGCAGGGACGTGATGAAATCGGCGGCGATGGCTTTCTGGTCGTCACTGGCCCACGCGGTGACGGCCAGGGTCTGTGAGGTGGAGGCGAGTTGGTCCTTGAACGGTCCCTCGCCGGTGGCCGGCATCTTCATCAGGCCGGTGTTCTCTGCGCCGATGCTTTCGACGTAGGAGGCCAGCTCGGAGCCGGCGATGAAGGTCAGCCCGGCCTCGCCCTGCGGTACCAGTTGCTGCCCGGTGTACATGTCGAGCGAGGCGACGTCCTCGGGGAAGCAGCCGTGGTCGATCATCTCCTGCCAGTGGGCGAGGATGCTCACATATTGGGGATCGGTGAAGCTGGTTTCGCCGGTGACGGTTTGCAGCACTTCGCCGACGCCAGTGACCTGCTGCGCCAGGCTGTCGAGCAGAAAGCGGCCCGC
Organism: uncultured Chloroflexia bacterium; assembly: GCA_963762985.1. Lineage (GTDB taxonomy): Bacteria > Chloroflexota > Chloroflexia > Thermomicrobiales > UBA6265 > JACCXM01. The sequence continues at coordinate 125,954 of CAVXMK010000001.1, read as the reverse complement.
GCCCCAAGTGTCTTTCACGCCCAGCCCCACCAGCGGTGTGTCGTTGGCGGCGAAGGCGTCGCAGGCGGCGAGGAACTCCTCCCAGGTGGCGGGGGGGTTCTCCGGATCGAGCCCGGCGGCGGTGAAAAGCTCCTTGTTGAAGATGATGGGGTAGGAGGGTTGCAGGTACCAGGCGGCCGACCAGATCTTGCCGTCCCAGGTGGCCTCTTCCTTGTTGATGTAATGCGCGGCCTCCTCCATGCCGACCAGGTCGGAGATGGGGACAATCCACCCCTTCCAGACGGCGTCCATGGTGTAGATGCCGCCCCACAGATACATGATCGTCGGGCCTTCCTGCGCCTGCCCGGCGGCTTCGTAGGTCGGCAGCAGGGCATCGAGGGCCAACAGGTTGTTGGTGAAGGTCACGTTCGGGTGCTGCTCGACGTAGGCCGCCTGCGCCGCCTCCAGCCACGCTTCCGACCCCGGCGCCTCCGTCTCCCCCCACCACCAGAAATCGATGGTGACGGGATCGGTGGGGAGGTCCTGGGCGGCCGTGGCCGCAGTCGAGGAGTCGAGGAGTCGAGGAGTCGAGAAGACTCCCGAGAGCAGCACCACGAGTCCCAACAGCAAGCCTACGCGGATCTTGACGCTCATCGTTGCCTCCTTCGTGGTTGCGGGCGACGAAGCCGTCGCCTCAACATTCGTCGTTCCTCTCGACTCCTCGACTCCTCGACTCCTCGACTCCTCGACTCGCTACTCCTTCACCGCCCCCGCCAGCAGCCCGCTCATGAAGACCCGCTGCCCGAACAGGTAGAGCAGCAGCAAGGGGATGGCGGAGATTGTCGCACCCGCCATCACCAGCGGGACATCGAGGGTGTTCTTGCCCTTGAGCAGGGCCAAGCCCGCTTGCAGGGTGCGCGACTCCTCCCGTTGCAGCATGACCACCGCGATCAGCAACTCGTTCCAGGCCCACAGGGCGTTGACGATGCCGAGGGTCAGCAGGGCAGGGCCAATGAGCGGGGTGACGATCGACCAGAGTATGCGCGCGTGCGAGGCGCCTTCGACGAACGCCGCCTCGTAGAGATCCTGCGGGATCGTCTCGATGTAGCGGACCATCATGAAGACCGAGAAGGGAAACATCAACCCCGCGTAGGCGACGATCACCGCGTCGAAGTGGTTGACCCGCCCCAATGCGTTCATCAGGGAGAAGAGCGGCAGCAGCATCACGATCGGCGGGATCACCATCAGGAAGACGAAGATCTTCAGCAGCAACCCGGAGCCGCGAAAGGGCAACCGCACGAAGGCGTAGGCGGCCGGCACGCTGATTAGGGTCACCAGGACTACCGCCCCGGTGGTGACGATGGCGGAATTGAGCACCCAGCGCCCAATGTTCTCGTCGAAGGCGCGGGCGAAGTTGTCCCAGTGGATGCCCTGCGGCCAGCCGAGCGGGGAGCGGAAGTAGTCGTCGTTGCCGCGGATGGCCGTCCACAGCATGAACCACAACGGGAAAAGCGCCACGATGGAGGCGAGGATGAGGATGGCGTGCTGGAGGATGTTGCCCAGACGCGGGTGTTGGGGTGATGGGGTGATGGGGTGATGAGATGTTTCGGCTGTGCGGCTCACGGCGCGCCTCGCTTCAACTTCGGCAGCAGTGCGGCGAAGGTGACCACCGCGACGGCGGCGAGCAGTACCAGGGTGGCGGCGGAGGCGGCCAGGTTCATCTGGGACACGGCGAAGGCGTTCTGGTAGATGTAGAGATCGGCGGTCATCGTGGCCGCGCCGGGACCCCCGTTGGTCATCACGAAGACGTAGGAGAAGGTCCAGACGGCGATGGTGATGATGGAGGTGATGGCGTAGAAACCGATGATGCCGCGCATCTGCGGCAGCGTCACCGACCAGTGGGCCCGCCAGCGGGTGGCGCCGTCGACCATCGCCGCCTCCAGCGGCTCGGTGGAGAGCGACAGCAGGCGGGCCACGAAGAGGATCACCCCCAGCACCGCTTCCCGCCAGATGATGACGGCGCCGACGGACAGGAGCGCGATTTTCGGATCGCCGAGCCAGTCCTGTTGCAGAAATCCGAGCCCCACCGCTCCCAGCATCTGGTTGAGGGCGCCGTTCCTGGTCAGCATGGCACTGAAGGCGATGCCGGAGACGGTGATCGAGATGATGTACGGGGTGAAGAGGAAAAAGCGGTAGAGTGGGGCCGCTCTGCGCTGCTCGTAGAGGAGGAGTGCGAGGATCAGCGCCACCGCGATCATCACCGGCACGCAGACCATCAGCACCAGGTTGTTGCGAACACTGGTCAGGAAGAGCGGGTCGTTGAGCACCACCCGGTAGTTGTCCAGCCCGACGTAGAGCGACATGATGCCGAGGGTCTGGTACAGACTCATGCGCACCAGGCTGTACACCGGGTAGATGAAGATCAGCCCGACCAGCAGCAGCGCGGGGAGCAGGAAAAGGAGGGCCAGTCCGCCGGCACCGCGCCCGCGACGGGGCGTTCGCGCGCTCGGGGCGATGCCCGAAGCACCCGGGATTGGTCGCACCGCTTGCGTCGGCGCTCCGACGCGCAACGAGGTTCCCCGATCGTTGGCGATCACAACCGGATTCTATCGCGCTTCGGTGCGCCGGGCGCGGCATGCAGTATTCATGGCGGCCGGACGCCCCATTGGCACGTGGCCCCGGCGCCGCTCACTCGGTGTTCAGGAACCGCAAGACCTCCTCCATGAAGAGGTCGGGCGCCGAATCCATGGCCACGTGCCCCTGGCCGGGTAAGACGATGACTCGCGCGTTCGGCAGCGCTTCCGTCGCCGCGTGCGTGGCCCGGTGCATGTGCAGTGGGCTTGCGCCGCCGAGCAGGTACAACGTTGGCACGTTGACATCCCGAAACCGCTCGGGGTCGAAGCGGTACTCCTCCACCGCTCGCAGCTCGCGGGGGATGGTGTGCGCGGCGGCCACGCGTGCCGCCCAGGCCGGAGTCGTCCGCATCTCCGCCAGCGCTTCCGGTGGTATGCCGACCAGCTCCCCCATCATGACCTCGACGACGCCGTGCCGGTCGCCGGCGGCGAGGCGTTCTTCGAGACGAGCGATGGACTCCGGTGGCGAGATGAATGGCTCGCTCAGCCGGTACGGCGGTTCGTACAGGACCATCTTGCGGAGGTTGGCGGTGAGCAATGCGGCCTCCAGCCCGGTCATCGCCCCATAGGAGTGGCCGATGAAATTGACCGGCCCGTGCGTGGCGGCGATGGCGTCGATGGCCGCGGCGGTATCGGCGAATTCGCGCTCGAACTTGTAGCCATCCGTGTCGCCGCTGCCGCCGCGGCCGCGCCGGTCGAAGTTGTAGACGGTGAAATGCTGGGCGAGTGCCGGGAGCACCGGGGCCCAGCGGAGGTGGCTGGCAGAGATGCCGTGGAAGAGGAGAAGCGGGGGGCCTTCACCGCTCCGCCAGTAGGCGATGGGGGAACCATCCCTGGCCATCACCGTGCCTTGCTGGTCCTCGCTCGATTCGGCGTTCGACTCCGACATGTACTGCCTCCGTACCCCTCCAGACTCGCGGCGCATGCGTGAGACACGCTGCGCGTCAGGATACAGGCACCTTGGTGCATGATCAGGCGACCTGTTTGGGGATGACCAAATGATCGCATGTGGGACCGACGAAGGCGGCGCAGACACGGTCATCAGCTCGCGCGCCGTCAGCAGGCGGGCGGGCTCGACGACGCGGCGCTTGCCACGGGCCCACTTCGGCTCGATCGGGTTGAGCCAGAGGCTCTTGGCCGGCAGCAGGGCACGAGGAGCCCCCGCCCAGTGCGCCCGCTGGTTGTGGGTCCGCGGCCAGCGGCGCACCTCCGCTGACGTGCCAGACGGCATTGTCCCGGACCAGCACCAACGTCGTCACCCCCGTCGCCGCCAGCCGCAGCGCCCCGCCGTCGCCCCACGCGCGCGGCGCCGCCCGGGCGAGGCGGCTCCACCAGGTTTCGTCATCGTCCCCCAGCGCCCGGTCCGAGCGTTCCTCCGCCAGGGCGGTCAACCGGTCGCGGCGCCGATTTCTTGGGCGTACGCCGGGTCGGGGCTGGTGATCCGGTGCTTGGCGCGCCGCCAGCGGATGCCGAGGCGGGCCAACGTGGCGCGCACCGTCTCGTCGCTGACGCGGGTGGCCGAAGGGTCGAGCGGCTGACCTACTACCCCCGCGATCTGGCCAGCCTGATCGTACCGGCGTAGCAGGCAATCACGATCCCGGCGGCGGCGAACAGCGGCGCTTTGCCCGCCGCGGTGTGGACTGCCGCCTCTTGACCCGGCGCCTCCGTCACCCCTTCTGTGTCCCGGCGCGCTCCGGCGTCCGTTCGGGCGTCGGGCCGGTCACGGACGAGCGGGGTCCCCCAGGCTCGCCCTTGCGCCTGGCCACGCGCTCCTTGTGGCGCTGCTCCGTTTGCTGGACGGAGACGCGCGCGATCGCCCCGACAAACGTGCTGAGGACGCCGAGCCCAGCCACGATGTAGAGCATGGTGAAGATCTTGCCGAAGCGCGTTGCCGGCGTCAGATCGCCGTAGCCGACGGTCGCCAGCGTGATGACGCAGAAATAGGCGGCATCGACCGGATCCCACCCCTCGACCAGGGTGAAGACGACGGTGCCGAGCGCAATGAGGCTGACGGCGGCGACCAGGTATGGCCGCACCAGGGGATGCAGCAATGAACCAAAGACGGCGCGCAGGTAGAGTAGCGCGTACCGCAGCATCGGCAACCCCTACCGTGTCCCGGATTGGGAGATTCCGCTCGGCGGGTATCGAGGCGCCTTGCGACGCCAGAATAGGTCATCAGCAGAGGTTCGTATACCCCAGCGCCGCGAATGCGGACCACTGGTCATGACCGAGAACGCTCCCCAGACGTGTCAGGTGACGACGTTTCAACGGCCTACTCGGCCACGCGGCGTCCAGCCTTCGACCTCCGGACCACATAGTACGGGCGGAAGCGGTCATAGAGGGTGACGAGCAGGGTCAGCAGCAGGACCGCGAACAAGGTAGCCGGGACGTCGAACGAGCCGCCGGTAATCGGCAACACCACAATGTAGATGACGACGATGAGGGCGTTAACCGCCGCCATGACCACGAACTCCAGAAGCGCGGACGTCCACCGAACGCCCGAGCGGACCAACAGCTCGCTGACCAGCGTATTGGCCAGGATGACCAGCGCCACGGCAACCGCCACGCTCGTCGCGGATGCCTGGGCGTTAGGCAGGATGCGCGAGAAGATGATCGTCACCAGCGAGACGAGGACGACTTTCTCGAACAGCTCGACGTCCCAGAACCGCCGCGCGAGGCCCTGCTGGACGACGCTGACCTCGTTGGCATTGACATCCGAGCCGTGGGCGTCGGCATCGAACGAGAAGCTCCAGTCGGCCGGGGGGAGCTCATGGGTGATGAACGAGTACAGGGCCACGATCAGCAGCCCAATCGCGACGATGAGCCCAAGGACAAACGGGATGTTCTGTGACACGATCGTACCCCAACTGGTATCTGTCGGCACCCCGAAAATACCCTCCTTGATGGTGTCGGTAACGTCGAGTTGCGCGATGTGGATCCAGTACTCCTGCGGCACCTTGATGAAGACCCAGATGGCGAAGGCGGCGAGGATGACCGTCACGGCGCTCATCCGCCGCGGGTTCCAGCGCAGGCGCACCGCTTCATAGAAGAGGAAAAAGTACTCGAACGTGTTGGGGAAGAAGAGGAGGAGTGCCCGGATTTGCAGCAACTCGAAGAGGAGGACGCCCACGAGCCGGTAGTAGAAGAGGAACTGGCTCATCGCCACGGCGGCCAGGTTGCTCCAGTTGCGCAGAATCGAGAGGTACTCGATCGACAGGTAGTAGATATCGAGCGCCTTGTCGTAGCCCTGGTAGCCTGTCAGTGGGAGTGACGTGAACCTCTGGAAGATCGTCTGATCGACGCCATCGATGATGAGGGCGGCGATCCCCGCGGGAATCGGATATCGGGGAATGGCCAGCGGCACGAGTAGCCGGGCGCCGACGACGATGAGCAGGATCAGCAGATCGCTGGTGCTGGGCACCATTCACCCTTCCGCACGTTTGGCAGGCCGCGGCGTGGGGCGAGCGCGCGGTTGCCGTGGCTACCATCCCCCGCATTATGCATGAGTGACGAGGTATTCCGCATCAATGGATCCGGGGCTCGGTCCCGCGTCCGCCCTGAGGGCGGCGCTCCCGCGCTAACGGATCGCCCAGTCGGTTGCCGGCGACGCGGACCGGGACAATGCCACCACGGCCCCGCACCGATCCCTCGCCGTGGCGGGGCGGTGCTGCCGGAGACCGGACGCCATCCGGGTCACGGCCAATCCGGTGTCAACCGGTGTCAATAGGTCGGGGAACGGCCGACGTTTGCCGCCTTTCTGAACGGCTTCGCGGTGGTGTACATTGGTTTAGCCGGGCGCCATGACTTTGCGATGACGCTGGCGCACCTTCGTGTCGCCGGGGTAGCCGAGCAGGATTTCTCATGAACGCGCGGCGCTCGCCGTGGCCGACGCCCCGGGGCGACCCGTTTCGATCAATCTTGCGGGCCAGGCGGCGCCCGGGAGGCGCCACTCTGCCGCGAGAAAGGAATCGTCCGAATGAGCAGCGAAGCGCGCCGGGTGGCCGCCGCGGACGAAGCCGTCTCGGATCAGGCGGTGGAGCAGCAGGAGAAGGAACTGCGGCAGCAGGTCCTCAAGGAGCCCGCGGTGCGGGCGCTGCTCGGATCCCGCCTGGCCTCGGTGCTGGGGATCGCCACGCTGACCTATGGTGCAATGGTCTATCTGGCCAGTATCGGTGCGCCGCAACTCATCATCTCCCTGATGGGGGCGACGCGCTACCTGGCCGCGTTGCTGTTCGGCATCGGCGGCGGAGCGCTCGCCGATGCCATGTCGAAGCGGACGGCGATGGTGACCGCCTACACCCTGCAGGCCGCGGCCTGCTTCATCATCCCCACCGTCTGGGGCACGAGCGTGCCGAGCCTGATGGTGCTCATCTTCGTCACCGCCCTCCTTGGCCAGATCGTCACCCCGGCAGTCAAGGCGGCGACCGCGCTGGTCAGCACTGCCGCTCAAGTCGCGGTCGTGGCCGCGATTCTCTCCGTTGCCGGCGGCATTGGCTCGGCGCTGGGAACGACGATCCTGGCGCCGCTGCTCATCAACCTCAGCACGCTCCAGATGCTCGCTTACGTTTCCGGCGCCATCCTCGCCTTCGGCGCCGTGCGTGCCCTTAAGGTGCCCCCGGAGGAGGCGTCGGCGCCATTGCGGCGGGCCGCGCGGACCATCGACTGGCATGACTCGGTGCCGACGCTGCGGCGCACGGCTGAGTGGTTGCAGGCCAATCGCAAGCTCGGCGCGATGCTCCTCGTCGGCTCGATCGTCGTCGCCCTCTTCGACGGGCTGAACACCCTGATGCCAGTCTATGTGCGCGACGTGCTGGGGAGCGACCCCACCAGCACCGTGTACATTCTGGCGCCGGGTGGCATCGGCTTCCTGGTGGGTGCCGCGCTCGGTCCCTGGATCATGGATCGCCGCGGGGAGCGCGCCCTCGGCGTGATGGGGCTGATGCTGCTCAGTCTTGGCTTCGTCCTCTTCGGCCTGATCGACGTGGTGGCGCCCATCCTGGCGCCGTTCAGCCCGCTGCGGCTGCTGGGGCTGTTCGGGATTTCGCTCAGTCCTGAGATCGAGGCGGCGGGGCTGATCTCGATCTTCACCGCGCTCGGCTCGACGGGGGCTGGCGCGGCGGTGCAGACGTACGTCAACCGCTACGTGCTGCTAGCCAGGCAGGCGACGACGTTCGGCATGCAGGAGGTGCTCGACAACGCCCTGACCCTCCTCGCCGTGGTCGGGTTGGGCATATTGGCGACCGTTCTCGGGCCGCGCCTGGTCTTCGTTGTTGCGCCGCCGCTGATCGTCGCCGTCGTCGTCTGGCTGATCCGGGTCTGCTTCCGCGTTACCGATCAGGATCCTCCACAGGCTCGACGGATTCTGCGCGCGCTGCTGGAAACGAGACGCGAAGATGCAGCTCCAGTCGGCACTCCTCGATGAGAGTGAAGTCAGTGTCACCCAGAATCGTGATGGTGGCGCGGGACTTGGTAGAGCGGCAGTGGGTCACTGCTCTGCCTCAGATTGCCCATGACGTGAGAGGTGGCCCTCCAGTACGTGTCAGCACTCCGCTCCTTGCCGCTGAATCACGCCGGTGAGTGAGACAACAGGAGGCGGCGCGGCGGCGCCAGCGCGAGACGAGAAGGAGACGCCTGAGGTTGCCCTCACCCGCGAGGATCGGTGGAGCGACTGGGCAATCGTCATTCTGCTGGCCACTGCTTCGGTCTTGGCGGCTTGGTGCGGCTATCAGTCGGCGCTGTGGGGGGGAGTGCAGATCGCGGCTTACAGCCGGGCTGGCGCAATACGAGTCGAGTCGGTCCGCGCGAGCACGACTGGCAACCAGCTCCAGCAGATCGACATCGCGCTGTTCCTGGATTGGCTCAATGCCTATACCACCGAGAACAACGAGCTCGCCCAGTTCATCGAGGGCCGCTTCAGCCCGCGGCTCGCTCCCGCCTTCGATGCCTGGGTCGCCACCTCGCCCCGCTCCAATCCGGACGCGCCGCCGGATCCCTTCCGTCTGCCGGAGTACCAGGTGCCTGAGCTGCAAGAGGCGGACGCGTTGGAGGGTGAGGCGAACACCTTGTTCGACCAGGGGCAGGAGGCCAACCAGATCAGCGACCGCTACGTCGCCTCGACGGTCGTTCTGGCCATTGTGCTCTTCTTCGCCGGGATCGCCCCACGCATCGTGTGGCGTCCAGCGCGACAAGCGCTGATCGGAGTGGCGATTCTGCTGTTCCTCCTCGGGCTCTATCAGACGGCCACGCTGCCGATCGCCGCTGGATTGCCACTTCCTGGCATTTCCTCCTGACCTCCGAATGCCGGGTTATGACGGCTCTGTCCTCCGCGTCGTCGGCGAAGAAGAGAGCGAGGACGGCGACCGGAGCAAAATGGTTCCATCCGCTGTCGCCCTGGATGTCCGGTCGGCTCAGGGGCTAGGCAATGCCCACGGCCGCGCCGCATACTCCCGACAGTTCCCGCGCACTCCCTGACCCTGCGCTGGCGCCCCTGACGCCCGCCGCGAACGCTGAGGCTCTTGGGGTGATGAGGTACGGAATCTTCTTCGGCACGGTGCCGTGCGGGGCGCTAGCGTGGCGATCGGCAGATTCCTCACCGCTGTCAGCGGACGGGTTCTTGCCTCGTTGGCCAGATTCGGAGCATGGCTGCTCCGCTTATCTTCGCCTCGCCTGGAACGTTGGCTCCCGTGATTGTCATTGGCGCCGGGTGTGCACGCGCAGAGACGGCCAAGGGCCGGGGGGAAAGCAAGGTGAAGCTCATCATCCAATGGCTGATCAGTGTCGTGGCCATCGCGATCACGACGCGCATCGTCCCGGGAATCACGATTGTTGGTGAAGAGTGGAAAGGCCTGGCCGTCGCCGCGGTCATGCTGGTCCTCGCCAATCTGCTCATCCGGCCGCTGCTCACGCTGATCTCCAGGCCCCTAACCGTGGTGACGTTCGGGCTCTTCTGGTTCGTCGTCGGCGGGATCGTCCTGGTGGTGTCGAGTTGGCTCTCCCTGCGGCTCTTTGACGCCGGCATCGTGATCGACGGCATTCTCCCGGCCATCCTGGGGGCGCTCGTGATCGCCATTATCTCTGGGGTGTTGGGCTTCTTCCTCATCCGCGACCGAGACTGAGCGCCGCGGTTTGGATCAACGTTCCCGGCCGTTTCGCTCCAGAACCGTCATCGCGGGCGGGGAACTGAGAAGGATGGGATGGTCACTGGGCGGGGTGATCCGTGACACGCTGCCATTCGCGCTCGGAATCGTCCTCTATCCCATCGCCATCGTCGTCGCAATCCTCATCGCTGCCACGGTTGAGTGACAAAAGAACGGCGTTGCCCTTACCCGCGGCTGGGTTCTGGGCTAACCGTCCTCCTCGCGGTGTGGCGTGACTGGCAGGAGCGCAGCGTCCGCTCGATCACGGCCGCGGTAATGATCCTGCTTGGTGCCTACCTCATCGGACTGGATGTCGACAGCCAGCCCGGACGCCGCGGTTCCTGCCGGGACAACTGGACCGTCCGGGTGTCGTCGGACTGTGCCAGGACGCGCCGGTCATCGGCTGTGAGGTTGCGACATCAGTTGTCGTGCGACTGGCGATGGGTCGTTCCCAAGCGGTGCGAGGCAACGAGCAGCAGGCTCAGCGCGGCGACAACGAGAGCCACCGAGACGCCGAACTCCAGGAGACCGAAGTCGCTCCCACGTTCGAATGCAAAGGCGAGAAAGATGACGCTCAACAGCACGCCAACCACCTCGATCAGCCTCCCCGTGAGCTGGTCGAGGGAGTGAATCTTGAGCCAGTCCGGCACCGGCAAGTTTGGCTGGATGAACAATTGGTACAGCCCAAAGGTGACGATGAACAGGACCGTTCCCAGCAAGAAGACATCAGTCAATTGGATAAACGAAATTTGGAGATGCTTCGCCCCCTCGAGCGAGATTCGGTACTCACGGATCGTCTCCAGAATGACCTGGATGACGAGCAAGGCCCCGTAGGCATACAGGGTAACGGCAGCCAGGAACGAGCCGATCACCGCGAGGATCACGAAGTAGCGGCTGCTGGCAAACAGGCGCCTCAGCCAGGTCGCATCATTCCTGGACCCGATCGGCCAGGGCGTACCCCCTTGCTCCTCTTCGACCATCGATGAGTCTCCTCCATCAAGAATGGTCCGTCATCAGGAGCGGTGGGTAACGCCCAATGCGGGTTGGCCGTCGTGCTGCAAGCTCCCGACCTCCTGCTTGGCGATCGTGTCGCTCCGGCCCGTGACTTTCCACACGTCGTGATTGGTACTCTCCGCTCTTCCCATGACCTCCGCAGCCCGCGTCCGCGGCTCAGGTCGAGCGGGGCGAATGGCGAACTCAGCCGAGGAGCTTGGCCTTGGCGGCGGCGAACTCCTCCTCGCTGAGCACGCCTGACGCCTTCAGCTCAGCCAGTTGCTGGAGCTTCGCCGTCAAGTCCGGCGGACTCACCGCGGCCTGCGCTTGCTGAGCTTGCATCGCTTGCATCTGGGCTTGCATCTGCTCTAGCTCGTATTGATTCGACAGCGCGGCCTGGTCTGCCATCTGCTGCTGCTCACTCTGGGCAGCGCGGTTGTACTGGCGCTGAGTCACCTTGTTCGAGACGGCGGTCGCCGTGCCCGCGATCACCGCCGTTCGGGCCATGGTGCCTACAATCCCGGCTCCACCTCGTCGCCGCATCATGGTGTTTTCCCCTTTCGAATTCGGATCGATCGTTACGCCGTCGCCACCAATTCCTCGATCACGGCGCGCGGGATACGCTCGTTGAGGACGACCTCTCCGTCGGCGTTGCTGACCGCCTCGACGAAGCGCGTCGCCCATGTGTTCTCGAAGAGCATGATCGCGGCCGAAGAGTTGTTTTCCAACGACGCGGTAAGCTGATGCGCGTCGTCCTCGTTCAGCAACTCGGTGAAGTCCGAGACGAGCGGATCCCACTGCCCGGAGATATCCGGGGCCAGATCGCTGAACTCGTACAGCTTCACGTCGCCCTCTTTGCCCTTGACCGCGAAGAGGAGGTCGACGATGCGTACCGTGCCTGTTTCGACGAGATCAGCAAGCGCGGGCATGATCTCGCCACTGAATCGGTTCCCGGGAAACTTCACTACCAGCAGCTCGATCGGTCCAAAGCGCATCCAGTTCCTCCAATTCCTAGCCCAAACGGGCGCCAACATCCGAACCGGCCCGCATCGCATCCTCAGGCCTGGCGATCCTCGTACCATCGCAAGAACGCCAAGAATACGAGAATACCGCCAACACCGGCGCCGACGAGCGCCACCGAGCTACCGATCAACTCGAAACCCATTTGCCACAGGAGCCCGCCGAGCCACCACCCGCCAAGTGCGCCGATGATGACGCAGACAATCCAGATCAAGACGAACCAGATGCCCTTCATCGAAGCACCACTTCAGGCGATGCGTTCAGCCCATCGCCCCCCGCTGCTTGACCGAGTAATTGGGCCTTGGCGGCCGCAAACTCGTCATCGGTGAGCGCACCATTCTCTTTCAATCGCGCCAGCCGCTCGAGACGCGCTGACACATCTCCGTTGTCGCTCGGACTGCGTTCCGACTGTCCACCCGATGAAACAAGTTGGGCAAACGCGGCGACCGTTGCCTCCAGTGCCGCCAATCTCGCTTCAAGAACGGCAGACGCGGAGTCGGCTGGGGAGTGATTGTGGATGGTGACCTCAACGAGGTGTCCAATGTTGGGACTGACCGGCAAGGTCGCGGGCGTCAAGGGCTGCTCGGTCACCTGCGTGCGGATCGTCGCCGCTTCCGCCGCGGCCGCCAGCGACACCGGCGCAGGCTCCGCGGCGCCCGGCTCCGGCGCCTCTTCGATCGGCTCCACCGATGGGGCGCCTTCGCCCTCCTGGGGACCGGCCGACTCCATCACCAGCTCCGGCTCCACGATAGCTGAAACCGGCTCAGCCTCGATCGCCGCGGCTACCAAGGGAAGGCGCTCGCCTTCTTCAGGGGCAGTCTCTTCCTCCGCCTTGGGCAAGACCGGCTCCGGCGACGGCGCCGCTGCCTCCACCTCGGCCGCCTCGGCCACCGGCTCGGGTGTCACGTCGGTCACCTCGGCCGCAACTGGGGCGACCTCCTCACCCTCCTCGGGGACCGCCTCCGTCGCGGCCGCCACCTCACTCGGGCGGAAGTGGACGTCGATCTCGCCTCCGGGGTTCGCATCGCTCAAGACGACGACGTGTTGACCGCAGTCGGTGATCGCGTTGACTGGGTTCCAGGCCAAGGCCGGACGCGTGAATCCAGTGACAATCTCGAGATCCCGGAAGCTGGCCGCGCTCGCATCGGGGTAGTCAGAACATTGCTTGATGCCATACGCGGCGAGGATTTCCCCGCAGCGCGACAGTTGGCGCACGCCGTAAACGGGAAGATCGACGTCGCCGAGACCTTCAAACCCGCAGCGGTAATCGCAGTGCTCTCGCCGTCGGTTCGCGAGTGTGATGAACCCGGTCAATTCGTCCCCGACATTGACCGGCATCAACTCGCCGTAAAAGACGGCTCCCGTCGTACCACCGACGTACCAGTTCGCGACCGACCAATAGTCGCCACCGCCGGCCGCCGAGGCGCCCCACTGCAGGGCTGGCAAGAGCGTCATCGGAATCGAGTCTTGCATGGCCAGGAACAAGAAGATCGTCTGTCCCGACCGGGTTGCCGGCTCCGGTGGCACTCGCCACGTCGCGCGGAACGAAGAAATCGGCACACTCCCCTCATTCGTCCAGTGCGCAAACGTTGCCCACCCACGGCCGAACGGAGGGGCCGGCTCGCTGCCCTCCGGGGTGTCGATTCCGGGCGGTAGGGCGTAGCCTGGCGTCAAGGCCGGGTTCGCTCCATCCCGCGGGATCGAACCGTAGTCGGCCACCGACTTGTCCGAGGCATCGACGCCCTGCAAGCGACCGGTGAGGATGCGGAGCCTGAGGTCGGCTCCGATCTTGTGGACCATGTCGCGCAGACGGTAGCCGCCGGGCGTTACGACCAGTTCTGGCGCCATGATTCAACCCTTTCCATTGGAGACATCAGCCGGGACGTGACCATTCTCGGCGCTTGCCGAGAACGTGCGCTCCGCTCGGTACCGACATTTTCCCACGAGCCAGCACATGACCGGTCACCGGAGCGATCCTCATCCATCGATTCACAGCCGATATCCGACCCTTGCAGGGAGTGCGAGCACCTGCGCCCGATTGCGCCCGGTTGTGCTTCGGCTTTTCTGACGCTAGCACCCCTCAAGTTGTATCTGCATCGGTCCAAAGTCGTATTGCCCGCAGGGTGGGGCTTGGCGTCCTCACCTGGAGCTGACGCTCTCAGTCCGCGGGACGCGAGGTGCGAATTTTGCGCGGCTGGCAGTGACGTTTCGCTGCCGTTCCCACGATGAATCGTCGGGTTGCGGCACCCCTTGCGGCCGGTTGCCAAGCTGGAAGGTGTTCCCATCCATCGAAACCCTCCTTGGCATGACCACATGGAGCCCGCAGAACTCACGACGAAGCATTCCTCGTTTGCACCGGAATCCGTTCCAGGGTGGTGACGAGCAGGTCATAGACCTTGCCGACGCTGGCGATCTCCAGCCGTTCCTCGGGGGAGTGCGCGCCTTCGATCGTCGGCCCGACCGAGATCATGTCCAGCCCCGGGTAGGTGCTACCAAACTCGCTCGTCTCGAGGCCCGCGTGCACGGCCGCGACCGCGGCCGCGTGACCGAACAGGTCGCGATAGACCCCCTGCATGAGGGCCAGCAGTGGCGAGTCCGGGTTCGGCCGCCAGCCGGTGAAGGCGTCCTTGCGCACCGCGTTGATGCCGGCCAGCGCGAAGACACTGCCGGTCATCTGCTCGACATCGTCGCGCGCCGAGTTGATGGCGCTGCGCACCAGCCAGCCCGCGCTGAACTGGCCCGCTGCCGCCGCGGCCATACCCAGGTTGGTCGAGGTTTCCACGAGTCCGGGCACCGCGTCGCTCATGCGGATCACCCCGTTGGGAACGGCGTACAGTGCGCCCACGATACGGCGCTGCGCCTCCGGGGTCATCACCATATCCGGAACCGCCGCCGGTGTCGCGGCCACCTGCAGATCCGGTTCGGTCCTGGCCAGTTCTTGCCTGACCGTGGCGGCGAACGCCGCCACGAAGTCGGTCAGGCGTGTCACCTCGGTCTCGGGGATGGCCACTACCGCCGAGGCCTCGCGCGGGATGGCGTTGTAGCGGCCCCCGCCCGTAATCGTGGCAACACGCAAGGGGATCGCCTGCTGCGCGCTCCAGAGCAGGCGGGCCAGCAGCTTGATCGCGTTACCGCGGCCACGGTTGATGTCTATGCCCGAATGCCCCCCTTGCAGACTTGTGATCTCCAGACGCACGCCGGTCATCCCGGCTGGCGCCGGCTCCTCCGCGTAGGTGGCCGTCGCGTCGACATCGGCGCCACCGGCGCTACCGATGGTGAACGTTCCCTCCTCTTCCGAATCGACGTTGATCAGCAACGATCCGCGCAGGCCCCCGGGTTGCAGCGCGTCGGCGCCGGTGAAGCCGTCCTCTTCGTTGACCGTGAAGAGCGCTTCCAGGGGACCGTGCGCGATGGCGTCGTCCTCGAGCAGCGCCATGATGATCGCCACGCCGATGCCGTCGTCGGCGCCGAGGGTGGTGCCGTCGGCGCGCACCCAACCGTCCTCAACGAAGGCGGTGATGGGATCGGTCGCGAAGTCGTGGACCTTGTCGGGCGCCTTCTCCGGCACCATGTCCATGTGCGCCTGCAAGACGACGCCTGGTCGGCCCTCTCTCCCGGCCGAGGCCGCCTTGCGGATCAGCACGTTGCCGACCTCGTCCACGGCGGTCTCCAGACCCAGATCGCGGCCGAATGCGGCGAGGAAGGCGCTGACCCGTTCCTCGTGGTGGGACGGGCGGGGGATGTGCGTCAGTTGGGAGAAATGCTCCCAGACGGCTGGCGGCGCCAGGTTTTTCGACCAGTCCACGGCCGACCGTCTCCTTCACTCGGCGCTCGTGGGCCGGTGCGAATCGTTGCCCGCGCCGCATCGCCCACACGTGCGGTGACCGCCGTGATGGCAAGTGATGCCCACGTCTCAGGAAGCGGAGTGGGACAGCGCGTTCTCGAGCGCCTGCTGCTGCTCGGTGGTGAGATTGGTCTTGAGCACCGTGCCGCCGAAGTTCGCCATCTCCGGCAACACCCGCTCTTGATTCGTATCACGCGCCATGATGAAGAGCGCGGAGCCGCCCGCTGGAATCGCGCTCGCCACCTCGTTGATCCACTGGTGGTCGAGGCCGTAGTTGGCGAAGTGTCCGGCGACCGCGCCGGTGACCGCTCCCACGGCGATTCCGAAGACGGGTACGAGGAAGAGCAAGCCGAACAGGAAGCCCCACAGGGCGCCGGTCGCGGCGCCGGCGCCGGTCAAACTGGTGCCCTCGTGGAGCTTCAACTTGCCGTCCTTGCTCTTGGTGACCCAGGCCACGTCCTGGAGGTCAATCAGGAACTCCCGCTGCATCTCCTGGAGCGCCGACGCGGCCTCGGCGGCCGTGCCCTGATCCGGATACGCAATCACCGCAAGAGTGCTCGCCACAACGACTCCTTTCAGCTTGTGTGTCGGTCCTCGGCCGCGAACACCACGCCCCCGTTCCGCGTTGGCGCGTCCCCGACCCGGGGCTCGGCCCCGGCGGAGCGCGGCACCCGTTGCCGCCAATTCCGTCAGGCCCGCGCTCCGCGCTCGGGCGGCCAGCGCCCGCTGGTTGGGGCGCGTCCCACGGTCATCGTCGCCTACTCCGACGTGCTGTCCGCAAGCGGCCGCAGCTCCAGCGGGTGGTTCGCATCGTCGGGTTGCCCCATGAGCACGAGGTCGTAGGTCGTGTCCCCTTCCAGCCCCATGCCGGGCATGGTCAGCACGGACTCGCCGGAGTTGGCCAGTCGCACGTTGAAGTCGTACGTCCCGGCCGGCACGACGGTGTATTCCGACGCAGACGAATAGCGAAGCTGCTCGGCAAACGCGGCGCCCACCCCATTCGCGGTGACGTTGACCGCTGCCAGGGAGACCGCGCCGTGGACGATGCGGACGCGGGCGCCGCCGTCGGGGATGGGGCTTGTGTCGAAGACGCCGCCCAGGATGAGAGGGGTGGTGACGATGAGCGAGTAATCATTGCCGGCGGGAGCCGGATAGACCGCGTCAAAGGCGACGTAGTTGTAGTTGAGGCCGCCTCGGTCCGTCGTCACCGTGACGCGGACGCTGCCCGGTTCGAAGGCGATCCAGTCGCTCACCTGGCCGTACGCGAAATTGGAGAGCACCTCGTCTTGGTTGACGTAGACGTCGACCGGTCCCAGGCTCCAGTCGGCGTGCAGGATCACGACCCGAGCCTGGGACGAACCGGTGTCCTGGGCACCCGCTGGCGCCACCTCGGCCGGTCCCACCAGCATCGCCGCCATGCTGGCCACCAGCAGGACTACCACCCCGACGCACCCGCGGGCGACCTCACGTCGCAGCCGGTGTCGCATGCTGTCTGCTCCTTCTCACGGCGGGTGCGCCGTACCCTCCAGCCGCCGAATCGCGATGATCGCCTCCCCGGCCATTCCGCGCACGCCCTCTCAGCAAGGCAGGACCGGGGATCGGGCGGCGCGCGGTGGAGCGCTGGCCGCTACGGCACCGGGGTACCGGCCACCGGGGAGCCGGCCACCGGGGTGCCGGCGCGGGGGGGCACGATGCTGAACTGGACGATGTCGTCGATGAGCATGCGTTCACCTGACGGGTCGAAGACGAGCAGCAACGTCTCTTGCCCGCGCGGTCGCAGCGCCGGCTCGTTGATGACGGCCAGGGCGACGATGCGCCCGTCGTCCAGCACGGCGACGTCGCTCACCGACAGGAGCCGGACGCGCTCCTCCTCGGCGCGCGGCGCCGGTGCCTCGGCCAGTCTCGCCTGCGCGTCTGCGAGTTGCTCCTCGGCGACCAGCGCCCCGGCGAAGAACCGGGTCAGGGCGGCGTCGGTCATCAGCGCGGCGATGCGCAAATTGTCGTCGGCGTTGATGCAGGCCAGCCACTCGCGGGCGGTCGCCTCCGCCGCGGCCGCCGCCGCGTCATCGGCCGCGGTCCAGGGCGGGGCCGGCACGGGCGTGCGCTCCGCGGGAGCCGCCTGCCCGCCCTCCACCAGCCCGAGCAAGGCGAACACGTCGTCGGCGGTGCGCGGCGCGACCAGGCAGTCCTCCACGGGCACCCCGCGCTCCGCACGCGCCGGTCCCGCGCCTGGGGTGGCGTCCTGCGCGGCCGGGGTGGCGTCCTGGGCGGCCACGCCGGCGGCGATGAACGGCGCGGTGAGGGCGCCGAGGGCGAGGGCCAGGATCAGAATCGACAAGCGACGCATTGCGTGCTCCTTCCCTGCTGGGCTACGACCTGAATGCCATGCGCACGGCGCCACGGCGCGCGCGCGGGCGTGCCGGGGACCGCGCCGCGGGTCGCGGGGGCCGCCGTGGCGGCGACCCCGGTGCGCGCGACGCCCGGCGGCGCCACGGCCGCCGTGTCGCCCGCCCCGCGGCGCGGGGCGCTACAAGCTAGCTGACGAACGCGGTGTTGTAGGAGCCGCCGGAGGCGTCGGCGATCGCCGTGCCGCCGGCGGCCGACACGCCGATCGACGTCGAATTGGCCACGTCCCCGCCGTCGACCCACACCGAACCGTAGGTGTCCCCGACCGCCACGGCGTTGCCGACGTTGCCGCCGCTGTTGATGTCGCCGATGCCGACCGCGCCGCCGCTGCTGCTGGCGGTGGCGTACCCGCCGCTGCCGGCCGTGGCGATGTCGTCCTGGGCCGCCAGCGGCCCGGTGCGCAGCCCCGCCAGCGCGGCGCCGAGCACCGCGGCCGGCGCCACGCGCCGCCGGGCCGCCTCCCCGATCCGTGGGGCGCCGCCGTCCCCCTGTCTCCCGTCCATGCTGGCCCTCCTCTCACGCCATGCGGGGCTCGCCACCGCGGTTGCCCCCGGTCGCGCCCAGTCAAGTTTCGGCACCCCCAACGATAGCCTCAGACGGGTTGGAGGCGCAACGGCCCAACGACGTAAAGTCCGCGTCAACCGAAAGGCGTCCAATCCGACGAATCGCTGACCGCCGACCGGACGGACCACTACACCTCGACCACGATGATCAGGTGGTCGAGGAGGCACTCCGTGCTCGCGGCCGCTTTGCACTTCTTCAGCGGCTCGCAGCAGGGCAGGAGCTCGTCGCGGCACTCCTCCTCTATGTCCTCAAACTCCACATTGCAGAACTGCCGGACCTGGTCCTCGCACTGCTCGACCTGCTTTTTGCACTTCTTCTTGCACTTCTTTTTGCCCTTCTTGGCCTCGGCCCCAAGGGGCGCAGCAAGCGTCGCGCCCAGCGTGGCGCCGCCGATCGTGACAAGGGACCGTCGGCGGGAGACGGCGTCCGCCGTGCGGCGAGTGAATGCGTCAAAGGCGTTCGCGTTCATCGAATTCCTCCTTGCGACCCTGGGCTCGTCAAGCTAGCTGACGAACCCGATGGTGTAGCTGCCGCCGGAGCCGGCTGACGCAATGTCGGACTAGTACTACAACGGCAGTTGGGTTCGACAGCCGCCAAACCTGGGCAAAGGCGACCGGACTCTGCATAGGTTTGAGAAGCTTTCCTGGTCCACGGAGCCGTGCCGACTGGCCGTTATAGGGCATGTGCCGTTGTAGTACTAAGCTGCCGGCCGCGCCGCGTGGAGGCCCCCAAACGCGATGCCGAGCATCGACCCCAGGGGCCAGCGTCTCTTGCTTCCATTCCCGAGCGCTTGGCCGATGCGGTCGAAGCGTTCACTGTCCATGTATCCCTCCTCGCATGGCTCCCCGACGTGCTCGCGTAGCCGCGTCAACGACAGGAGACTGGCTCGGACGATGTCGTCGGTGCGGCCACCATCCATCCCGCGTCGACGAACTAAAAATGCCACGGGCTGAGTCCTACTTTCACCCGTCGAAAGTCGCAATCGAGAAATATCTTTGAAGAGATCCAATTAGGACGTCTAGGACGTCCCGACAATAGTAAAGATGTCTCGCCACCAGTAGAGTCGCCTGTTGAAGTGAGGGGAGGCGGCGGTCGTGTCAAACAGGTGAGCGCGGCTCGTGTGACGGTGCGTGAACATGCCGCGGGACGGTTTTGGGTAGGCGATGATCGGTCGTGAGGGAGCGTGCCATGCTACGAGATGCGCTCTCGGGTTCCTTCGAGCTTCCCGTTTATTTCGACTATCCGGCAACGTTTATCTGGGCACTGAGCGGGGCTTTGCTGGCCGCGCGCCTGCGGTTGGATCCGACCGGGGTGGGGATCATCGCCCTGGTGACGGCCGCCGGCGGGGGACTGCTGCGCGACGGGCTCTTTCTCCAGGCCGGTCCCCCGGCACTGCTTCGTACCCCGGTCTATATCATCCTGATCGCGGTCGCCACGGTAATCGTCATCGTCGCCGGCCCCGTAGTACTCCGCCTTCCCCACTTCGACCGAATCGTCGCGTTCATCGACGTGTTCGGGCTGGGGACGTACGCCATCGTCGGCCTGGAACTCTCCCTCGCGCTCGGGCTCAGCGTACTGGCCGCGATCTTCGTCGGCACTGTCAACGCGGTCGGCGGTGGTGTGCTACGAGACATCATCCTGCGTCGAACGCCGCAGCTGCTCGAGCCGGGCTCGCCGATAACGGCCGTCGCCGTCATCGGCTGCGTCGCCTACGCGGCCATGACGCTCCTCACCGGACTGCCTGAGGGACTGGCCGGCCTGCTTTCCATTCTCATCGTCTTGATTATCCGCACGGTAGCGATACGTCTCGAGATCCGCACGGCGCCGATTCGGGGCTTTCCACTGCCTGACGACGAATGAACCGGTGGCGGCGGTGGGGATAGCGCGGACGCGGCGGACCGCTTCTTCTTCCTTGTGTGCGTATGATGTAGGCGCGCGGTCGCTCGGGCCGCGGTCGGTCACCTGGCAAGGAGCTCGCGATGCCTCGCTCACCGATCCTCGTTGCGCTGTTCGCTCTCATCGTCCTCGGCGGGATCCTCCCGCTTCGGCCAGCCGGCGCGCAAGAGGCGACGCCGACGGCCAGGACCGGCCACCCGCTGGTCGGCGCCTGGATTCTCGACCGCGATATGACGCATCCGACCAACCCGCAGCAACTGATCGTGGCCACGGCCGACGGCCTGTACCTCGGCGTGGACTATGGCGGGCGCACCACGGTCGGGGTGTGGGAGGCGACCGGTCCCCGCACCGCGGCCGTCACGCTCCGCGGCACCGCTCCCGACCAGGGCGTGCCGTTTGTCGGCTTGGCCATAATCCGAGGCACGGTCGAGGTGGCCGAGGACGGGCTGAGTTTCACGGCCCCCTACACGCTGGAGGTGGTGGGCCCGGACGGGACCCAATCTGGGGAGTATGGGGTGACGACGGCGCGGGGAACGCGCATCACGGTCGAGGACGTGGCCGAACTCGAGGACATGGGCGTACCAGTAGGAGCGCTCGACGAGATGAATGACGCCACGAGCGCCACGCCCACGCCGTAGCAGCCGAAGCAGGCGGGTTGGGGGGTGAGGGCCGAGCGTCGAGACCGGAACCGTTCAACCGCAAACCGTATTTCGGGTCGGAGTCACCTCCCCGGTCCCGGTACCAGGGCGATCAGTCTGTCATCGGCTCCAAGTCGTTCGAGAGACTGGCCCCTGCATCCCCGCCTTTCAAGAACGGAATGGCTCGCCAGAGCGCATCCGCAATGACCGACAAGACCAGAAAGATGACGATTGCCAACGCGGTGGCGGGCTCCTGCGACAAGGTCTCGACCGCGAACACCACAAGGGTCACGACAACGGTCAGGATCGACAGGTAGATGATCAAGCGGTTGGCCCCGGTTTCCTTGATGAGCCTGAGGTGGGCGATGCCGACCATCATGAAGATCACAAGGGCCACCGCGCTGCCGATGGAGGCGATGGCCGAAAGGTCGAACAGCAGGGTGAGGACCGAGACGAAGATCGTCGAGAGCACCACCCCGACGTTCCCGTTTTTCCCGGCTCTGTTCCCCAGGACCGGGGGAAACTGACCGATCCGGGTGAGGTACGCAATGACCCCGTTGGTCGCGAAGAACTGGGAGTTGACCGCCGAGGATGTCGAAAAGCACGCCACAATCGTCATGATGACGAACCCGGCGCTGCCCAGGATCGGCTCCGCGGCCTTGGCAATCGCGGTCTCGCCGGCGGCGATGACCTCCTCGAGCGGGAGCATGCCGTAGACGCCGATCGCGATGGCGACGTAGAGAACCGTGGTGATGATGAGAGACAGATACATGGCTTTCGGCAAGTCTCGGCGCGGATCCTTCATGTCTCCCGCGGAGAAGGCGACGACGGCGAATCCCAGGAACGCGAAAAATGTGAGGGCCACACTCGAGATGATGGAGCGGACCGGCGGGTAGTTCTCAGGGGAGAGCAGGGACCACTCGGCGTGACGAATCGTAATGAAGGCAAACCCGCCGAGGATGGCAATGACCACCCAGACGATCGCCGTCTGGACACGCGCCACGCCTTCCCGGTTCGCCTGCAAATTGAGCAGCGCCATCACCGCGATAATGACTAGCGCCAGGAGTTTCGTTGCCTCGGGCGAGACGTCCTCGCCGAAGAACAGCGTGCCCGCGTAGCTGCCAAACGAAAGGGCGACCATGACGGTGATGACCTGGCCGACCACGTAGAACAGCCAGGACACGACCCCGGTCACGTGCCCGTTGCCGAACCCCTGGACGAGGAATTCGATCGTTCCGCCCTGGGAGGGGTATCGAGTGCCCAGCCTCGCGAAGGAGTAGCCCTGCAACAGCGCGATCACGCCGGCGATGAGGAACGACAGCCAGACGGCGCTACCGGCGATGGCCCCCGCTTCGCCAAGCAGCACGAAGATGCCGGCGCCCACCATGGCGCCGACACCCAGGAATGCGGCATCAAAGACGCCGATCTGACCACCAGCGTTGGTCTTTTCCACGGTGGGGTGACCTCCAGAGGTGCGATCAGGATGCTGATGTTTTCGGCGGGAGGAGCTTGTGGCTCCCCCCGCATGCAATGTGGACTGACGGCCAATGCCTTGGAGGCAGCGGACGATTTCCTATTGCTGACCTTGCTGACCGCCGCGGCTCACGTATTGGTCGTAACCCGGAACCTCCTGGCGCTTGTAGGCGCCGCCAGCGTACATCGCAATATCTGCCAGGAACGCGAGGCCCAGCCACAACCAGTCAAAGCCTTCGAGCCCCCCCGGTGCCACAACCACGTACATCAGGGTTGTCCAGGGCACGAGGAAGAACCCGAGCAATGGCCAGATGAAGGTGTCGAACACCGCATTCCAGCGAGCCTGGTCTACCAACCACCAAACAAGGATTCCCGCCCGTGGCCCGAGAAAGACCAAAAGCAAGAAGACACAGCACACGTTGCCCTCCGTTCCGCTAGTCGGCCTGAGCCCATTCCCCGTTTGGCTCCCCCTCGCCAACGGCACGATCGTCTTGCGTATACGGCATGTGAGGTCGTAGTGTCGCCAGCCGAAAGGTGGAGTTGTGCGGCTGGCGACGCGGTTTCGTGATTCCGCTCGATGATCACCAGTGGCTGACGATCCCCTTGGCGAGGGCAACCGTGAGCCAGGCGAGCTGATCGAAGGACTACCCCGGATCGTTCCTGAACAGCCCGTCAATCAGGGCGGTTACCCAATGTCATCCCCGCCGTCGGTGAGATTCTGATTGCCGGGACCACTGGAGAGGATCAGTCCATCGGAGGTGGGTGCGCCAGGATCACGCCGGCACGACGTTCGTGCCCTTCTCCCCCGCCACGATCCCTTCGATATCGGCCAGGGCTCCGATCGCGGCGCGCTTGCCTGTCTGCTCGACGAATTGGACCGCGGCCGCCACCTTCGGTCCCATCGACCCTGCCGGGAACGGCTGCCCTTTCAGCTCGGCGACTGTCGCACGGCCGATCAACGTCTGGTCGGGCGTGCCGAAGTCGCGGTAGACGCCGCTGACATCGGTCGCCATGATGTACAGGTCGGCGTCGAGCTCGCGCGCCAGCAACTCACTCGCCAGGTCTTTGTCGATCACCGCCTCGATGCCGCCGAGCTTGCGGCTGCCGTCGGCCGAGTAGGCAGTCGGGATGCCTCCGCCGCCGGCGCAGATGACGATCGTGCCCTGGTCCAACAGCCATTTGATTGGCCTGATCTCGAAGATCCGCTTCGGCAGCGGCGAGGGAACGACGCGACGCCACTTGTCGCCATCCTGCTTGAACGTCCAGCCCTTCTCCGTTTCCAGGCGATCGGCCTCGGCCCGGTCGTAGACCGGGCCGACGAATTTCGTCGGGTCGTTGAAGGCCGGATCGGCCGGATCGACCTCGACCATCGTCAGCAACGTCGCCAGCGGCACCTCGAAGGGAACCAGGTTGCCGAGCTCCTGCTCGAGCATGTACCCGATCATCCCTTCGGTCTCGGCGCCGAGCACGTCGAGCGGATAGGCCTCCACGGCCAAATACGCGTGGGCTTGCAGCGCCAGGAGCCCGACCTGCGGCCCGTTGCCGTGGGTGATGATGAGCTGGTGTTCGCGCGACACGGGCGCCAGCGCCCGTGCCGCGACCTGCACGTTGGCGCGTTGCACGTCGGCGGTCATCGGCTCGCCCCGCTTGAGGAGGGCGTTCCCCCCAAGAGCGACCACGACTCGCATGGTGTACTACCTCCTCAGAAGCGCCCCGGCGAACGACCGGGAAGGTGCGCCGACGAAGCGTTGAAAAAACCGCGACGCGCCCGCGCTATCGCTATGGGACCGCCTGCATTCATTGACCCGGCGCGGGCTGGAGCACCGGCTCGATCGTCGCCGGCGCGGTCGACGCCCGTCCGGTTTGCCGCGAAATGAGCTTGACGATCTCGGCCAGCGCCACCATGACGAGGCCGGCCAGGAGGCAGATGCCCCATTGCTCGGCGGTGAGCGAGGTGGTGTCGAAGATGCGCTGCAGGAAGCCGAGCTCCGTGACCAGCACCGTCAGAGCCAGGCAGCCAAGGATCGTGAGATTGAACCTCCGGTTGGCAAACGAGTGCCGGTCAAAGACGCTTCGCTCGGGATCGCGCTCCTCGAGCGCGGCGATGATGTTCATCAAGGAGAGCGTGACGAGGCCCATCGTGAGCGCCACGGTCGATTCGTATTGATCTTCGCCGTACGCGATCACCACGAGCGTGGTGACGGCCGCAATGAGTCCAAGGATCACCAGGCGCACTCCGACCGCCCTGGTCACGATCGGCGCATTCGCTGGCCTCGGTTTGCGCTCCATGATTCCGGGGGTTGGCTCGTCGAAGCCGAGTCCGATCGCCAGCAAAACCTGAATGGAGAAGTTGATCCAGAGAATCTGGAGCGGTTGCAGCGGGATACCGTCGGCGATGACGAAGATACCGGCCAGGACGAAGAGGAAAATGAAGCTCGTCAAGCCCACGATCTGGAAGCGGACGTACTTCATCAGGTTATCGTAAAGCACGCGGCCGCCGTCCACGGCCGTGACGATCGTGGCGAAGTTGTCGTCGGTGAGGATCATCTCGGCCGCTTCCTTCGTCACCTCGGTGCCGGTGATCCCCATCGCCACGCCAATGTCTGCCCGCTTGATCGCCGGCGCGTCGTTCACGCCGTCGCCGGTCATGGCCACGATGTTGCCGCGCCGTTTGAGCACGTCGACCAGGCGGACCTTGTCCTCGGGAGCCACCCTGGCGATGACGCCGATCTCGTCGATCTGCTTGTCGACTTCGGCGTCACTCATCGCCGCGAACTCGTTGCCCGTCACCGCCCGGCCGGGGATGCCCAGTTGCCGGGCGATCGCCGCCGCCGTCGTCGCGTGGTCGCCGGTAATCATGCGCACGCGGATCCCGGCGTCCTTGCAGAGCGCGATGGCGTCCTTGGCTTCCTTGCGCGGCGGGTCGACGATCCCGACGAAGGCGACCAGCGTCAGGTCCTTGACCTGAGCGAGGAGATCGCCTGATGGATCGAACGTGTCCGGGTCGTAGTCGCGGTAGGCGACCGCGAGGACGCGCAGACCCTCGCTTGCCAGACGGTCGTTCTCCTCGAGCGCGCGTTGGCGATGGGATTCGATCGGCTCCGGCGTGCCCTGAGCGTTGAGGCCAGTGGTCGAGAGCCCGAGCACGACGTCGGGCGCGCCCTTCACAAAGCCGCGAACGACCGGCCGCCCTCCATCCGGCTGCATGCGGTGGAAGGTGGCCATGTATTTGTAGGCGGAGTCGAACGGCACCTCGGCGACCCGAGGGTACGCCTTCCGCGTATCGCTCACGTCGATCCCGCCCTTGGCGGCAAGCACGACGAGCGCCGCCTCGGTTGGATCGCCGACGATCTGCCCGTCAGTTACGGTCGCGTCGCTACAGAGGGCCATCGGCATGAGGATCGGCTCGAATTGTGGATCGCCCTCACCGGCGACCCGCAGGATCCGTCCCTCGGTCGAGTACCCCTCCCCATCGACTGAATAGCGTCGTCCGGCGAGGACCAGCTCGCGGGCCGTCATCTGGTTCAGGGTCAGCGTCCCGGTCTTGTCCGAGCAGATCGCGGAGGTCGAGCCGAGCGTCTCGACCGACTTCAGCCGCTTGACGATCGCGCCTTTCTCCGCCAGTTGCTGTGTCCCGATCGACAGCAGCGTCGTGACCACCGCCGGCAGACCCGTGGGGATCGCCGAGATCGCCAGGCTGATCCCCATCAGGAAGAGTGAATCGAAATCCTCGCCCCGCGCTCAGCCCGAGCGCGATGACGAGGATCGAGCGCAGCACCGGCGGCGGCGGTGATGATCACGCGTCAGCTGGTCGAGCTGCTTCGTCAGCGGCGACTTTTCCTCCTCGACCTGGGTCAGCATGTTCGAGATCTGGCCGACCTCCGTGTTCATGCCGGTCCCGGTGACCACCATCTCGCCCCGCCCGCGCGTCACGGTGGAGTTCATATACGCCATGTCGAGGCGATCGCCGAGCGGAACATTGTCGCCTTCGATCGGCGTGGTGTCCTTGGTGACAGGTGCGCTCTCGCCGGTGAGACCGGCTTCTTCGATGTCGAGCGCCGCCGCGGTCAGCAACCGCCCGTCCGCGGATACCTTGTCCCCCGCCTCGAACGTGACGATGTCGCCGGGGACCAATTCCTCCGCCGGGATCTCGACGAGCTCGCCGTTCCGGCGCGCTTTCGCCTTGATGATCAGCATCTTGCGCAGCGCGGCGACGCTCTCCGCCGCCTTCCCTTCCTGATTGAGGCCCATCACGGCGTTCAGGACGGTGAGGCCGAAGACGAAGATGCCGGTCGCGAAGTCCTGAAGCACCACGATGCTGATCACCGCCACCGCGATGAGGACGATCTGCATCAGGTCCTGGTACTGGCGCAAGAAGGCCTGCCAGCCAGGTTCCGGTTTCTCCTCGGCCAGACGATTTGGCCCGTATTGCTCGCGTCGCCGCACGACTTCGGCGTCGTCGAGCCCGCGCGCGGGCTCGACGCCGAGCTGTTGCAGCGCCTCCTGGGCAGTCAGTCTGTACCAGGCGGTCGAATCGGTCGCCCGTGCTTCGCTCATCGCACTTCTCCTGCTGGCTGGAGCGCCGCGGTCTCCTCGACTGGTGGGAGCATTGCGACCTCATCGTCCGCCGGCGCTTCGCCGGGCGCGTACTTCTCCATTCTGAAACCGGTGAAGCCGTAGATGAGGGACAAGATGGGATTAATGATGTTGAAGAAGCAATACGGGAAGTAGGCAAACGTCGACACGCCAAGCACCCCGGTGTGATAGGCGCCGCACGTGTTCCACGGAATCAGCACGGAGGTGACGGTGCCCGAGTCCTCGACGACGCGCGCCAGCACCCCGGGCTTGTACCCGCGCTTCTTGAATTCGAGGCGGAACATCCGCGAGGGGAGGACGATGGCGATGTACTGGTCGGCCGCGATCACGTTGAGACCGATGGCGGTTCCGATCACCGTGGCCACCAGCGTCCCACCCGTCTTGGCCTTGGCGAGCACGCCGCGAATGAGCCGGTCGAGAAATCCGGCCTGCTCCATGATGGCGCCGAAGCCGAGGGCGCCGAGGATGAGCCAGACCGTGGTGAGCATTCCGCTCATCCCGCCGCGGGAGAAGAGGGAGTCGATGGCCTCGATGCCGGTCGTGGAGACGTAGCCGGTCGCCATCGACGCGTAGATCCCCTTGATGAGGGCCATCGGCTCGCTCAGGAGCGGATCGCCGGCGAAGCTCAAAACGAGGTCGCGCTGGGTGAATACAGCCAGCACGCCGGAAAAGATCGCCGTCAAGTAGATCGAGAGAAAAGCCGGGAACTTGATGACGCTGAATACGATCAACAGCACCAGCGGCAGCAGGCAGACGAGCGAGATATTGAAGGACTGACCCAGGATCATCCGGGCCGTGTCGATGTCCGCGGCCGATGCGGCGACATCCGCGTTCCGGCTGAGGCCGAGGAAGAGCAGCAAGGCGATGGCGATGGAAGGGCCGACCGTCCAGATCATGTTGCGAATGTGCTGCGCGACGGTGAGCCCGCCGACCAGGCTCGGGACCAGGATGGTCGTTTCCGAGAGCGGCGACATCTTGTCGCCGAAGTACGCGCCGGAGATCACCGCGCCGGCCGTGATCTCCGGCGAAAGCCCCATCACCTGCGCGATGCCGACGAACGCGACGCCGAGCGTGCCGGCGGTGGTCCAGGAGCTGCCGGTGACCGAGCCGGTAAGGGCGCAGATGATCACCACCGTGGGGTAGAACAAGTTCGGATTGAGGAGCCGGAGACCGTAATCGACGATCGTCGGAATCGTGCCGGACATGTTCCAGGTGCCGATCAGGGCGCCGACCGCGAGCAGAATGAAAACGGCGCCCATGGCCGACGAGATGCCACCGATGACCGCGTTCCCGATCGCGGGATACGAGTGACCGTTCTTGTGGGCGATCAACGCGGCAACGGACATCGCCGTGAACAACCCCACCTGAAGCGGGCCATTGGTAGCGTCGAGCCCGAACAGGTAGATGGAGAAGGCGATGACCACGAGCAACGTCGCCACCGGGATCAGCGCGTCGAGCAAGCTCGGCGGGCGCGGCTCCGGCGGCTCTGCTCCTGGGATGTTGACGCCCTGGTCCGACATCGTGGTCTCCGGCTCGCGGTCGCGCGGCGCGTCCTGGCCGGCTCAGCCGGCCAGGGTCGCGACGAGGATGGCCTTGATCGTGTGCATCCGGTTCTCGGCCTGGTCGAAGACGATCGAGGCCGGCGACTCGAAGACCTCCTCGGTCACTTCCATGCAGTCGATCCCGAACTTCTCGTAGATCTCCTCGCCCACCTTCGTCTCACGGTTGTGGAACGCGGGCAGGCAGTGCATGAACTTGGCGTTCGGGTTTCCGGTGCGGCGCATCACGTCCGCGTTGATCTGATAGGGCGTCAACAACCGGATGCGCTCCTGCCACACCTCGTGGGCCTCGCCCATCGAGACCCAGACGTCGGTGTGGAGGAAGTCGGCGCCGGCGACGCCCTCGTCGATGTCCTCGGTGATGGTGATGCGGGCGCCCGTCTTCGCCCCGCGCTCCCGGTGCTGCTCAATAAAGTCGGCGGCCGGCCACAACTCCTTTGGGGCCACGATGCGCACGTCCATGCCGAGCATGGCGCCCGTCTCCAGCAGCGAGCGGCCCATGTTGCTGCGGGCGTCGCCCAGGAAGGCGTAGGCGATCTGCTCGAGCGGCTTGTCCGTGTGCTCGCGCATGGTCAGCGTATCGGCCAGCATCTGCGTCGGGTGGAACTCGTCGGTCAGCCCGTTGTAGACGGGGACGCCGGCATTCTTGGCCAGGGTCTCGACCATTTCCTGCCCAAAGCCGCGATACTCGATCGCGTCGTACATACGCCCCAGCACCCGGGCAGTGTCCTTCATCGACTCCTTGTGGCCAATCTGCGACCCCTCGGGACCGAGGTAGGTCACGTGGGCGCCCTGGTCGTAGGCCGCCACCTCGAACGCGCAGCGCGTGCGGGTGGAGCTCTTCTCGAAGATGAGGACGATCTCCTTCCCCCTCAGCCGCGGTTCCTCGGTGCCGTTGCGCTTCGTGGCCTTCAATTCCGCGGCAAGATCCAGCAGTCCGACGAACTGCTCCTTCGAGAGGAGACCAACGTCGAGGAGATCCCCTCCCTTGAGGTTGATCGACGTGCTCACAGCCATGTTCGATACTCCCTTCTTCGATGCCGCGGATGTGGTGACGCGGCGATCCGTAACCAGGCGAAGCGGCGCCCGCTTTATTCTAACTTTACGCAGCTTGGCTCGCCCGCCCCGGCGAGCGCTACATCGCCGAGGCGATCGCCAGACCCACCATGGAGAGGACCCCCAGGATCAACAGGATAGGCCAGGAAAACTTCCACCACGTGCCATAGCCGACCCGGGCGATGGCGAGCCCACCCATGACCACGGCGGACGTGGGGGTGATCAGCGCCACGAGACCGCTGCCGAACTGGAAGGCGCTGACGACGAGTTCCCCGGCGACGCCGGCGAACATGGCGAGCGGGGCCATGATCGGCATGGCCACCGTGGCCAGCCCGGAGCTGGAGGGGATCAGGAACGAGAGCGGGATGAAGAGCAGGAACAGGAGGAGGACGAAGCGCACGCCCGTCGTGTCGGTCACGGCGCTCTCGGCCCAACTGAGCACGGTGTCGGTGATCATCCCGTTGTTCATGATCACGGTGATGCCGCGGGCGATCCCGATGATGAGCGCCACCCCGAGCAGGTCGCGCGCGCCATCCACGAACGAGCCGGTGAGGTCGTTCTCGGAGAGTCCACCGGCGATACCGACCAGAATGGCGAAGAGGAGGAAGGAGGCGGTCATCTCCGGGAACCACCAGAACAACGTCGGGATGGCGATGCCCAGATCGGACCAGGGGATGACGCCGTAGACCATGGCCAGGAACGCGAGAAAGAAGATCGTCAGGACGAGCTTGTGCCGGCCCGTGAATGGCCCGAACCCGGCCCCAGCCTCCTGACCGGACAGGAATCGCGCCTCGTTCTCCGCCTTCTGGGCGAAGACCAGCGACTTCGAGGGATCCTGCCGTACCCGCTCGGCGTAGCGCATCACGAAGATGATGCCGATGATGAGACCGACGACGAGGACGACGAGTCTGAGCACTAGTCCCTCGGCGATCGAGACGCCGGCAAAACCCGAGGCGATGCCCGTCGCGAACGGGTTGACGGTCGAGCCGAGGACGCCGATGCCGGCGCCGAGCAGGAGCACCGATGCCCCGACGAGGGCGTCGTATCCCGGCGGCGATCATCACCGTTACGATCAGCGGGTAGAAGGCGAGCGTCTCCTCCGCCATGCCGTAGGTGCTGCCGCCCAAGGCGAAGATGATCATCAGGATCGGGATCATCAACCGCTCCCGGCCGGCCATGCTGGTGACCACGCGCGCGATACCGGCGTTGATGGCGCCGGTCTTCATCGTTACGCCGAGGAAGCCGCCGATGATGAGGATGAACAGGGCGACGTCGATGGCGCCGAACAGCTCGCCGTAGTTCCAGAAGCTGATGTTTCCGGTCTCGTCCTCGATCCCGTACAAGCCGTTGATCGGCGCCTTGATGGAGTCGAGGAGGATCTTCTGCGGCTCGTGCTCGATCTCGTGGTAGGTGCCGGGGATCGGCTCGCCGTCCGCGTTGTAGTCGTACGTCCCGGCCGGGATGAGCCACGTCGCGATGGCCGTCACGATGATCAGGATGAAGAGGATCGTGTACGCGCTCGGCAGCGCGAAGCCGCGTTTCGGCTCGCCCTCGACCCCGGCCGGCGGGACAGGCGATTCGTTCACCTCTCCTGGTGCAACTGGCGTCGACATTCCGGGATCTCCCCCTTTGGCGCCGCGTCGGCGGCGACCAACCAGCCGCTACGCTGCCTCGAGCCTCGCCTCGACTGACGCCTGGATAGCCTCCAGCAAGCGCTGCAGGTGCAGGAGTCGAATCCTGGTGAGCCGGTCGGGCGCCTCATTGACCGCCGTTTCGACCTGGCTCAGGGCCGAATCGAGCCTCTCGTTTGCCTGCTGAAGCGTGGCTTGCACCTGTTCGGGCGGTTGTTCGGCGGCGGAGGTCAGCAGGTCGCGCACCTCTTCGAGCTGCGAGAGCGTTTCCGGCGACACTCGGGCTTGCGCTTCCTCCACGACCGCGCCAGACACGGGAGCTTGCGCTTGCTCCACGACCGTGACAGACACGGGCGCGGGGTCGATCCCCGCCGGGGCGGCGACCAGGACTTGCGCCGAGCGCTCCTCGAACCCCTCCCGATCTTGCCCTGAAGCCCCCTCGTGATCCTCGCCTCCACCGATCAGGAGCGCCAGGATCGCGATCACCACGATTGCGGCCACGACATAACGCATCGCCACGGACTCCCCGCTAGATCGGATCCCGCAAGATCGGGCAGGTCATGCAGTGGCCGCCGCCGCGGCCCTTGCCGAGCTCGAATCCCTGGATCGGGATCACTTCGACGCCCGCCTCCCGCATCTTGGCGATGGTGTAGGTGTTGCGCTCGTAGGCGACGACGACGCCGGGCTCGAGGGCGACGGTGTTGTTGGCGTCGTCCCATTGCTCGCGTTCCTGCTGGTACTTGTCCCCGCCCGTCTCGACCACGTTCAGCTTCTTTACGCCCAGCGCGTCCTTCACGGCCGAGAGGAAATCCTTCTCCTCGGTGACGTGGAAGTCGCCTTCCTTGCGGCCGGGACGCAGGCTGATGGGCCGAATCTCGTGCGCGACCTTCGGGTAGAGCGTCACCGTGTCGCGATCGAGCATCGTGAACACGGTATCGAGATGCATGTGCGCCCGGTCCTTGCCCATCACGCAGGCTATCACGCGCTCGGCGCCGCCGCGGGCAAAGAGCGCCTTGGCGATCTGCTCGATCATGCGCCCCTGGGTGCGCTCGCTCATCCCGATCAGCACGGTCCCGTTGCCGACCGGCTGCACGTCGCCGCCTTCGAGCGTGGCCCGGCCAAAGTCGGTGACGTCGAACTTGCCTTCATCGCCGAGCGGCGGATACCACCACTCGAACTCGGCATCGCGGAACATGGGGTGGTAGCGGTAGATCGCCAGCATGTTGAGCGCCTCGCGCCGCCGCGCCGGCCAGAACATCGGGTTGACCGAGACGCCATTGAAGATCCAGCACGACGAGTCGCGCATGAAGAGCGTATTGGGCAACGGCGGCAGCACGAAGGTCTCCACGTCCTGGAGCGCCGCCCCGATCAGCGAGATATCCTTCAGCTTGCTCAAGTCGAGATTGGATTCGGCCACGGTCAGGCCGCCGATCAGGTGCTTGGCCAGCGTCTGCGGATCGAGTCCCAAAAGGTATTCGCGCACCTCGTCGCACACGGACCAGCCGACGGTATAAGGAGAGGCGACCAACTCGATCATCTTGGTGCGGGCTTCGTCGCTGGCGGCCAGCGTTTCGGCGAGCAATTCGTGGGCGTAGAAGACCTCCGTGCCGCGCCCGCGCATCACCCCGACGAACGCGTCGTGCTCGCGCTGCGCCTGCTCGACCCAGAGGACGTCATCGAAGAGGAGCTCGTCGTGGGTCGTAGGGGTCAGCCGCTGCAGGCTCAGGTCCGGCCGGTGGACGATGACCTTGCGCAGCTTGCCGACCTCGGAATGGACACCATATTGGGCCATCTCGTCACGCTCCTTCTCCACCGCCTGCCTGATCGATCAACGGCGGGTCGGCACTTCTTGAGGACAGCGTCCACGGGCCAACTCCGCAGTCTGGCCGGAACCGCCTGCGGGTCGCGATGCGAGGGGACGCACCCCGCAATTTGGCTACTTTGACGCGAGCGTATTGAGCCACGGGTTGTAGTGTCATCGGACTAAAGGCGTAATTTATCGGGACTCCCCGCGCTCTGCTCCTCGTGCGCGATTACGATCCCTTGGCGCCCCGCTGCTCATCCGCGAGAGCATCCTCCGCCTTGGCGCCGCCGAACTTCGCCCCGCCGATGACGGCGTCGGTCGCCGCGGCAGCGGTCAGGTCTCGCGATGCTTGGTCGAAGACGGCGGAGGCCGCCAGTTCCTCTACCCCGCGCACGGCGCCGACGACGCTCTCCATTGCCAGTTCGCCGCTGCGCTCTGCCATGGCCTCGGACGCGGCCAGCCGCACGATCCCATCGGCGACGTTGTCGGCACTCAAGTCAGCGAGGTCGGCGCCGGTGACCGCCATCGCCGCGGCCAGCGCTCTGGTGCTCGTCGAGCGGAGGACGGAGTTGACCGCCATGCCGTTGAGCTTGTCGCCTCGCGACTGGAGAAATCCCGCGAGCACCGGTAGCTCGAGCAGTCCAACGATGTCGCCGGCCACGCGCAGCTCGCCGGACAGCCGTGCGAGTTGGAGGCCATGCTCGAGGTCGGCCGCGCTCATCACGCCGACGACCGCGCCCATGACCTCGACGTCCTCCGAAGCGCTGAGAAGATGGATGGCTTGGGCCAGGTCCAGCTCCCCGGCCCCGGCGACGACCTCGCTGAGGAGCCCCATCCGTTCCGCCACGATCGCGGCGTCAGCCGCGTGGGTCAGGTCGGCGACGCCAGCGGCAAGCTCGGCCCCCGCGACGTCTGTCATCGCCCCGGCCGCCGCGAGTTCGCCAATGGCCATGGCGACATCCGCGACGCCATCGTCCCGGCTCGGCACCCGCCGCGGCCGCTGGCGGGGTCTCGCGCTTGGTGGTCCGGGTTCGTTTCTGCTTGTCCGTGGTGGATGACTTCCCTGATGTGGTGCGTGCCATCGAAAGCTCCTTTCAACTGCCAAATGGCAGCGCAAGTCCCGGCCGCCTCGACCAGGCCAGTCGGTGTCACTATCTTGGCAAGCAGGGGGTCGTAGTGGGTACGGACAAATGGAGTATTCACGTCACTCCGTGTGCGATTCGCGATCGCGCAGGACGTGAAGGATCACCACGTGAAGGCCGGTCCCCGGTGACAGAAGCGATCACAAGATGTCACGTCATGATGGTGTGCATGGTCGGAACGGCAACCCGTATTGCTCCACATGTTGCTCGCCGGCTCAGGTCGTAGGCGAGAACGCAGCCGACATGCTGGGGCCGAGAAGGAGCGCTGGTTGAACTGACGACGTTCTCTCTGGCAGCTACGGGCTCAAGCGCGGGTGCTCCCTGGCCGCGCGATTCGAGCATCCTCCCAGTCCTCCCACTCCACCCCGGTCTCCGCGACGTAGTGGCGAACGGCCGCGCCGATCGTCGGGAAGAAGTAGTCGGGACCGATTTCCGCGAACAGCCCGTACCGCTTGAGCTGATCCTTGACCGGCCCTTTCATCTCCGCGAAGCAGAGCCGGATCCCGGCGCTGGCCAGGCTATCGAGCAGCTCCCTGACCGTATCGGCGGCGGTCGGATCGACGTCGGTGATCGGCTCGGCAGTGACGACGACCCACCGCACCGGAGTAGGCGACTCCCGGAGGGCGCTCTCGACGTGGTCCTGGAAAATCCCGGCGTTGGCGAAGAAGAGCGGCGCATCCCAGCGGAACAGCACCAGTCCGGGGACGCGCCGCGCTTCGGGGTGACGCGACACATCGTGGTAGCCGTCCACGCCATCGATCCGCCCCAGCACCGCGTCGTAGGGGCGCCACGCCCGCTTGATGAAGCTGAGCAGCGCCACGCTGACGGCGATGAAGATCCCGGGAATGACGCCGGCCAGCGCGACGCCAAGGAAGCACACGATCGACAGCACGAACTCCGACCGGCGAAGGTCATAGAGCGCGCGGACACCAGGAATCTCAATCAGGCTCAACGCCGCGGCGATGACGACGGCCGCGAGGGCGGCCGAGGGCAGGTTCTGGACCAGGCCGGGAAACGCGACCAGCAGCACGACGATCGCCCCCGCCCCCACCAACCCCGTCAGCTGCGTCTTCGCGCCTGCCTCCGCCGCCACCGGGGTCCGCGACGAACTGCTGCTGATCGCGAACCCCTGGAACAGCCCCGAGGCGACGTTGGCCGTTCCCAACGCGACCAATTCCTGGTTGGGATTCACCTGGTAGCCCCCGCGCAGGGCAAAGGTGCGCGAGAGCACGCTCGTATCGGCAAAGGCGACGATAGCGATGCCGACCGCTCCGACCAGGAGCGTACCGATGTCGGCAGGCGTAACGGACGGAATCGCGAAGGGTGGCAACCCTTGTGGTAGGACGCCGACGACGGACAGCCCGGCGCGCGCCGCCAGGTCGAAGACGCCGACAGCGGCTGTCGCGCCCACGACCGCGACCAACACCCCGGGCACCCTCGGCAGGAAGCGTTTGCACCCGAGGATGACCGCGAGGGAGGCAACCCCGATCAGGAGCGCGGTTTGGTTCGTCAGGCCGTTGCGGACGCCGTCAACGAAGGCGCGGATCTCGGGAATCAGACCAGTCGCGTCGATGGAGAACCCGAATAACTTCGGCAGTTGACCGACCATCACGGTCAGGGCAATGCCATTGACATAGCCATAACGCACCGGCTTGGAGAGGAGGTCCGTGATGAAGCCGAACTTGAGAATACCCGCCGCGATGCAGATGAGGCCGGTGAAGATCGCGAGCATCCCGGCGAGGGCGATGGCTCGCGCCGGGTCCCCCGCAGCGAGTGGCAGCACGACCGCGGCGATGATTCCCGCCAGTGAGGAGTCAGGGCCGAGGACGAGGATGCGGCTCGGGCCAAAGAGCGCGTAGGCGGTCAGCGGAATCAGGGTGGCGTAGAGCCCCGTGATCGGCGGAAGCCCGGCCGCCTCGGCATAGGCCATCCCGACGGGCACCAGGACGGCCGTCAGCACGAGTCCGGCAACGATGTCCTGGCGGAGCCACTCCCCCCGATACTCCTGAAGAACCTTCAGTCCCGGGAGCCAGCGTCGTACCCCTCCCGCCGGCGATTCCAGGGCAGCCGGTGGCACCACGGTCGCCAGGCCATCACCACTCGCGTCGGCAACCGCCGCTCCCCTGCCCGGTGTGTCGCGCGAAGCCTCGCTCATCGGCTCACCTTTTTGGCGCCCTTGTGTAGGGTTCGCGCGGCCAGACAGCCTCAGTGGGCTCCCCCCTCGCTGCTCGCTCCCGGCGGTCCCTAGTGCCCATTCAGACGAGGTGTTGTGAAATGCGGTATCCTGCGGTCCATGCGACCCCCGTGCTTCGTGCGTCCGCCCACCGACGAGGAGCAGCAGGCGCTGGCGGTCGGCCTGCGTTCCGCGGACGCCTTCACCTTGCGCCGCTGCCAGATCGTGCTGGCCAGTGCCCGCGGCGAGCGGGCGCCGGCCATCGCCCGCTCCGTGGGGTGCAGCGACCAGACGGTGCGCAATGCCATCCATGCCTTTGACCGGGACGGCGTGGCGGCCTTGCAGGCAGGCGCCTCCCGGCCCCACACCATCCATGCCGCCTTCGACGCGGCAGGCGCGGAACGCCTGCGGGGGCTCATCCATCGCTCACCGCGCGAGTTCGGGCATGCCACCAGCGTGTGGACGCTGGCGCTGCTGGCGGAGACGGCCTTCGCCGAGGGACTCACGCCCACCCGCATCACGGGCGAGACCGTGCGCGCCACGCTGGCGCGCCTGGGGATCTGCTGGCGCCGCGCCAAGGACTGGCTCACCAGTCCCGATCCGGCATACACCCAAAAAAACAGCGGCGCGACGGCCTGATCGCCCTGGCGCAGACCCGCCCCGACTGGGCGGTGGGGTACGAGGACGAGACGTGGTGGAGCCGGCTGGCCTTGCCCGCCCTGCACGCCTGGACGGACCGCGATCCGCTGCGTCTGGTACAGCGGTCGGCGCCCAAGCACGATCCCGACCCGAAAGCGCTGGCCTGCTACGGGCTGCTGGTGCGCCGGTCCACCGCCAACGAACCCACCGCCGAGGAGATGTGGTTGCGCTTCGTCGCGGGTCGTCCGGTCAGCGCCATCACGACGCAGTTCCTGGAGTGGTGTTGCGCGCATCTGGCGGCGACGGGCGCGACGACGCTGCTGCTCGTGTGGGACAACGCCTCCTGGCATGTGAGCGCGGCGGTGCGCACCTGGCTGCGGGCGCACAACCAGCGCGTCCACCGCGAAGGCGGGGTGCGCCTCGTCCCCTGCTTCCTGCCCCGCAAGAGTCCCTGGCTCAACCCCATCGAGCCGAAATGGCTCCACGGCAAGCGGCGTATCGTCGAGCCGGCCCGGCTGCTGACTGCGCGCGAGGTGGAGGAACGCGTCTGCGCGGCGTTTGGCTGTCCGCTGACCGATCACTTGGCTACCCCCCAAGAGGTCGTCTGATTATGCACTAGCTACGCATCAGGCTGGAGCGCGTCTTCCAATGCCTGCTGCTGCCTGGACGTGAGGTTGGTCCGGAGCACGGTGCCCTGGAGCTTGGCCATTTCCGGCAAGGCGCGCTCGGCGTTGGTGTTGCGCGCCATGACGAAGAGGGCCGAGCTGCCCGGTTGGATGGCGTTGACCACCCCCTTGATCCATGTGTCGTCGATCCCATAGTCGGCGAGCTTGTCGGCCAGGGCACTGGTAGCGGCGCCGGCGGCCATGCCGGCGAGTGGATCAAGGAGGAGCATTCCGAACAGGAAGCTCCAAAGGGCGCCGCCGGCGACATCGACTCCGATCAACCTGGTCCCCTCATGGAGCTCCATGTTCCCGTCCTGGTTCTTGGTGACCCAGGCGAAATCCCGAAGCTCGATGAGGTACTCGTTCTGCATCCGCTTGAGAGCCGCCGCGGCCTCGCCGGCCGTGCCCTGATCGGGATACGCGATGACCGCAAGGGTGCTCATCGCCCACAACTCCTTCACGACGCGTGGCGGGCGCGGCCGTGAAATTCACTCTCCATTCCCGCGACAGTCCCTCCCCGGGTGCTCAGCTCGGCGGAGACCGTCGTCCGACGATGCGATCGTTGTCACGCACGCGCCGCTCACTCGTCCGGTCAGCGGTCGCCGCCACAGGGGTGACCTGCGTTCAGTAGCGCTGCGGGACGAAGTGGTAGGGATAAGTCGGCTCCACGTAACCGTTGGCAGATTGCCGCTTCGGCAAGACGACCTTCGGCTGCGGTATTTCTTCGTACGGAATCAGGCTCAAGAGGTGGGAAATGCAGTTCAGCCGAGCCCGGCGTTTCTCGTTGGAATCGACCACGTACCAGGGCGATTCGGGCGTGTCGGAATATGCGAACATCTCATCGCGCGCCCGGGAGTAGTCGTACCAGCGGTTGTACGACTTCAGGTCCATGGGGCTCAACTTCCAGGTCTTGCGGCCGTCGTTGATGCGATCCTTCAAGCGACGGGTCTGCTCCTCCTGGCCGACTTCGAGCCAGTACTTGATCAGGATGATGCCGGAGTCGATCATCGCCCGCTCGACGGCCGGGACGTGGCGCAGATACTCTTGCACTTGCGTTTCAGTGGCGTAGCCCATCACCCGCTCGACGCCGGCGCGGTTGTACCAACTGCGGTCGAAGATCACGACCTCGCCCGCCGCCGGGAGATGTGGGAGGTAGCGCTGAATGTACATCTGCGATTTCTCGCGTTCCGTCGGCGCCGGCAGCGCGACGACCCGGAAGACCCGTGGGCTGACCCGTTCCGCAATGCGCTTGATCGTCCCGCCCTTGCCGGCGGCATCGCGGCCCTCGAACACGACGCAGATCTTGGCGCCCGTCGCCACGACCCACTGCTGGACCTTCACCAGCTCGACCTGAAGCGGTTCCAGCTCTTGCTCGAACTCCTTGGCCGTCATCGGGGGGCGCACCCCATCAGGGACAGACCCGGGGGAGGTGGCCGTCATCTGTTGGGACTTCTTCCCCTTCTTGTCCTTGTCCTTGCCTTTCGTCTTCGCCGTGGCTGCCATGGCCTCAACTCCTCTGGGGTCTCATGCCGTTTACCTGCTCGAGCGGCACCGAACTGGCCCGCGGTGGTCTCCGCCGGAGGTCTTGTCCTCGCGGCCGGATCGCCGCTTCGTTGCCTCGGCCCGCGTCTGTGCCGCCGCGGTTCCTACTGCGGAACGCTCCCTTTCACCTGGCACGTGGCGACGCAGGCCGATAAGACCTCGATCACTCCGGTCGAGGACACCATCCTGGCAAGGAGCAGGTCGTAGTGAACAGCGACTAATGGAGTATTCCCGGCACGCCGCGGTCGAGCCCGAGACGGATGTTCGTCCAGCGCTGTCACGATCGGCATGGCTGTCACGGCGGCGCCCAGGGAGTGGATGATGGTCGCCCACGCGAATACATCTTTCGACCGACGCGGGTGGGACTCCCGCCCCCCTAGCATCGTCAAGCGGGTCTGCCGTGGTTTCGCCTGCACTCCGTCTGGCGATGTGGTCGCCCGAGAAGATCGGGACCAGATCAGAGGGTGCGGCGTCCGCCACGCCGCACGACCGCGGACGAGCGGCCGGCTACGTCCTGAGCGGGCATCGCTTTCGATGAGCGGCTGACTGCCGTCGCACCGAAGGCTGGATGGCGCCGGACCCGACAAGGGTGACAGGAGGACATGCGATGGCTGCCACGGTGAGCGCCACCGTTCCCGAGGAAGCCGCCGGTAATCAGCGACTCGCCATCTTGCTGGCCATGGCAATGTTCGTGCTGGTGATCGACACGTCGATGATGAACGTGTCGATCTCGGCGGTGGTCAAAGATCTCGGCACCACCGTGAGCGGCGTCCAGGCGGCGATCGCACTGGAGGCGTTGGTCTCCGCCTCGTTCATTCTCATCAACAGCAAGATCGGGGACCTCATCGGCCGCAAACGGGCCTACGTTCTGGGTTTGCTCGCCTATGCCATCGGCGCGTTGACGATGGCGCTCACCCAGAGCCTGGCCCCTGTCATCATTTTCTGGGCAATCTTCGGCGGGATCGGCGCCTCACTTCTCCTGCCCGCCATGCAGTCGTTGATCCACGGCAACTTTGAGGGGCAGGCGCAAGTGAAGGCCTATGCCCTCGTGGGGGCGGCGGCGGCCATCGCCGCCGCCGTCGGCCCACTCCTCGGCGGATTCATCACCACCTACCTGTCGTGGCGCGTCGGCTTCTTGCTGGAGGTCGTCATCATCGCGGTGGTGCTCTCCGGAATCAAGCTAGTGAAGGACGTTCCGTACGAGGGGCCACGCGGCATCGACGCCGTCGGTGCGGTCCTCTCCGTGGTTGGTATGGGTGGCGTCGTGCTGGGCATCCTCGTCTGGCAGGAGGGCGGGGAGCGGGTGGGAGCGCTCATTGCGACCGGCGTCCTCGCGCTCGTGGGCCTCGGCTTACTGGCTGGTCCGGCGCAAGCGCGAGGGCAAACTGACCCTGCTGGACCCGGAGTTGTTCACCTCTCCGCATTTCCGGATTGGGATAACCCAGCAGATGATGCAGCAGATTTCGCTTGGCGGCATGATGATCGCGCTCCCGATCTTCCTTCAGATGGTGCTCGAATACAACGCCATGCAGGCCGGTCTGTCACTCGCGCCGCTTTCGCTGAGCATGTTCGCCATTGCGTTGCTAGCCGGCAAGAGAGCGGGAAAGCGTCGGCCCAGCAGCATCATCCGGGCCGGGTTTGCATTGCTCACCGCCGGCGTCGTGCTGGTGATCCTGGCCGTTCCTCGCACCGATTCAGGGCTGTCCCTGGCAATCCCGTTGATCATCGCGGGCTCAGGATTGGGCATGATGGTCTCTCAGCTCAACAACTTCACATTGGCGCCGATCTCGGAAGAGCGGATCAGCGAGGCGGCTGGGGTGAATTCCGCGGCGGGGAACTTCGGGCTCTCTTTTGGTCTGGCGTTTGCCGGCGCGATCATGCTGGCGACGCTCTCTTTCCTGTTCACCAGCATGGCGGAGGAGAGTACCGTGCTCTCACCGGCAGAGCAGCAGCAGGTCGCCGTTGCGCTGGAGGAGGATGCCGAGGTGATGAGCAACACCCAGCTCCAGGAACTGCTCGCCAGGCAACCCCCGGCAACGCAGGAGGAGATCGTCCGCATCAACACCGAGGCTCGGCCACGGGCGCTCCAGGTCGCGTTGCTCGTTCCGCTCCTCGCGGGCGTCATCGGCCTGCTGCTGGCCTTCCGAATGGTGCGCCTGCCGGACATCAAGCCATCCGCGTCGCTCGAAGGCGTGCTTGGGGGCTGATCCAGAATGCCGGAGATCGCGAGGCCGAGCGCGAACTGCCGATTCGGCAGATGCACGGAGGTCTGCCCGCATTGGACGGTGTGCAGAAGGCGAGCAGGGCAGTGGACAGTGCCTGATGGTTGAAGCGTTCCTGTGGGGTGGTTTGGCCGCATCACCGCTCTTGTTGGGAAGCATCCTCGCGCTCAGATTGACGATTCCGCAGCGAACCGTCGGACTCATCATGGGATTTGGCGCTGGCGTTCTGTTGAGCGCAGTGTCCTACGATCTGGTGCTCGAGGCCACCCACACGGCGACGAGAAATCTGATCGTCTTTCTCGGGCTATTCGCCGGCGCCACCACGTTTTTCCTTGGCAACCGATACCTCGAGCGGCAAAGCGCGAGTGGCGACGCAACCGCGAGTCAGGCGCAAAGTGCCGCCGGTCTGGCGCTCATTCTTGGCGCGGTCCTCGATGGCATTCCAGAGTCGATCGTGCTTGGGTTGACGCTCATTGGCGGAGAAGGGGTCGGCATCACGGTGCTCATGGCAATCCTGCTCTCCAATCTTCCCGAGGGCATCGCGGCAACCCAGGACCTCGCGGAAGCAAGGTGGACGAGCGCCCGCATCACGCGCATCTGGGCGACTGTCATCATCGCCAGCGCGTTCGCGTCCTTCGCCGGGTACGCCGTGTTTGGGAACGCGTCGCCAAACACGATCGCGGCCGTGCAGGCCTTTGCCGCGGGGGCAATCATCGCGATGCTGACCGATTCGATGATTCCCGAAGCCTATGCGAAGGGGGGCAATCTCGTCGGTTTGGTTACCGCTCTCGGGTTCTCGACAGCCTTTGGTCTTACACTGCTGGAATGGATCTAAGGAACGCAATCCGGCCAGTCATCTCGGATGGAAATCGTGCCGCCGGCCCGCGATGCGATGTTACGATCGAACTGGCCGTTGCAGCGGGGGCAACTCCCCTGGATCAGAAACCACGAGATCGGGCGAGATCCTCCTGGCGCGGTCGACGAGGACGGCGCAGAAGACGAGAATCCAGGCCGGAAAGACGAACACGAGCCAGGAGTTGAAAGAGGCTGTCAGGAGCAGTCCGGCGGTCACGACGAATCCGAGCAGCACGAACCAGCGTGGGAGGATCCCGGAGAGCCGCCCGAGGTTCGTGGTCGTAAGCACGAACATCGCCGCCATCCGCATCGCGAAGACCAGAAGCATTGAGACACCGAACTGTGGGAACTGACGGGCAATCATCGGATCGACGGCTTCGTCTGAAAGCTCGACGGCGGTGGCCGTCACGGACATCGCGCCACCCGCTACCAGGACGAGCGTCGTGTAGATGATGCCGCTCACCAATTGAACGTTGGAGAGCATCACGTTCAGACGCGGAGCGCTGGCACTGATCCACGCGCGCAAGGCAACGAAGAACCAGATGAAGGCGATGCCGGAAAATGGGATGAGATACAACCCGGCGAAAATCACGATCCGGCGCTGAGCCGGATCCTCGAAGAAGGCGACCAACGCCTCGTCAGATGCGGCGACGCCCGGCGTCTGCGTCTTCAGTACCAGGGCTCCGGCAATCAGCAGGATCGAATGGACGAGTCCGATCGCGGCCGTCATCAAGGCCGCCCTCCGCACGGCCAGGGAGTCGCGGGGAGCGTTGTCGGACGGTGGATTGTCGGGCGCCGACACCTGCAGGTGCCCGTTCGGTTCAGCGTTCACGTTGATGCGGCGTCCCCCGCTCGTGTGATCGGCGATGCTTCAACTCCACCTGGACGGTTCGCCTCGCTCGCGAACGAGGCATACCGATCTTCTCGCCGGTAGGGACTGGGCCACGAGGTATCGCGTTGCTCGACAAGGAGCGCGGGGTGCGGGGTTACCGCCTCACCTCGTCCATTCCTGCATCTGTCGCTGGTACACCATCTGCTGCTGGACGTCGTAGCGCGACCCCTGTTTGGCCGGCAGGAAGGCTCCAATCAACCAGAGAATGGGGAGAAGGAAGCCGAGGATACCCAGAATCGTATGTCCCTTCCGGAAGGTCATGAGACAGACGGTGAAGATGCAGGAGATGTAGAACATCGCAAGGATGAACCAGAGGAATTCGTTCGGCACATACATGGCTATCCTCCTGGAGCGACTTCGGCCATCCTCGCGATGCGTGATGACCCAACTGTCCCGCTCGACGACACCGTCAGTCGCTCCCCGCCTCGGCGGCCTCCTCCCCCATCGCGATCAGGGT
Source organism: uncultured Chloroflexia bacterium (assembly GCA_963762985.1). GTDB lineage: Bacteria > Chloroflexota > Chloroflexia > Thermomicrobiales > UBA6265 > JACCXM01. Next base: position 82,139 of record CAVXMK010000001.1, on the reverse strand, counting down.
CGCCGGGGTCAACCAGCCGTGAGCGATCACGGTGCCGTTCTCGTTCCGCAAGGACTCTTTGAGACCGATCGCCCAGAGATGTTCCAGGAGGATGAAAGCCGACGCCGTGCCGCGTGGGATCCGATCGGCGATCTCGTCCATGTCGTCGCGGTCGAGACCAAACTCGCCGCCCTCGGCCGCCAACCCTCCGGCCACCGCTCCCAGAATTGCTCCCTCCTCGCCCGCGGCGCCGAAGCCGAACAGCGCCCCGGCCAGCGCTCCGAAAAGGGCGGTTTCCTCCTGGCTGAAGTCGGTCGACCGAATCTGGGTCAGGGCGCCGTGCTCGTCCTTCGCAACTAACACCCCGTCGACCAGGCGAACGATCTTGTCATCCCGCAAGCGTCGGAGCTGATTGACGAAATCAAGAGGGAGCGCCGCCTGACCGAAGCCGATCACAAGCAATTGCAGGGGGCCATAAATCACGTTGGATGCCATCTCGCTCACCTTTAGCGAACGTCATGCGACATCTGGTCGATACAGACTGTGGCGGCAAGGATCAGGATGTCGTTCTGTCCCGGGGCGACCTCGACCCCATAGGAATCGCGCACCCGGAACCACTTCTTCGAAACCGTGGCCACGTTTCCGATGCGGTACTCATGAGCCAGGATGTTCCCTTGGACTTCGAGGTCAGGACCATCGTCAACCTTCACGGCGAAGCGATCGCGCAGCGGTGTGATCATCGCCTTGTGAACCATGGCCATGCGGCGTCCGTCAGTCCCCTCGATCTCCATCGAATCCCGGATCCGGGCGAGCCGTTGCTGGATCTTGCAGACTTCGTTGCCCTGCATGTCGCGGAAGATCAGGGTGTCGCGCACGCGTAGCATCTTGCCGTCAACCTTGAATGCGCGCTGGCCCTGGTCGTTCTGGATGTAGAAGTCGTCGCCGATCGAGACCAATTTCTCGACCATGCGATAGCGGTGGCCCGCGGGCGCAACGCCGGCGGACGGCATGGCTGCCGGTCCCGCTGCTGGGGGAGGCGACGTTACGACGTCGCCGGTATGTCGTCGTCGGAACATGCCAATCGCTCCTCTTCGTGCGCCCGAACAAACAACTGCTCGCTTGTCGACTCGAGGCGCTCGATACGACTCCTATACTGTCAGGACAACCGCTCACCCCTGGCGCGACTCGTCTTCAAATTAGTCGATGCGTGTCCAGGGGCTGGCCGGTGTATCCCCGGCCAACTCCTATGTGGATTTACGCGGCGGGCTGGGTCAGCGCCTCTTCCAGCGCCTGCTGCTGATCGGGGGTGAGATTCGTCCGAATGACCGTGCCGCCAAACTTGGCCATTTCCGGCAGGACGCGCTCAGCATTGGTGTTGCGCGCCATGACGAAGAGCCCGGACCCGCCCGGTGGGATCGCGCTCGCCACCTCCTTGATCCACTTGTCGTCGATGCCGTAATCACTGAGCTTGCCAGCCAGGGCGCCGGTGGCCGCTCCCAGCACCATCCCGTAGATGGGCACGAGGAAGAGCAAGCCGAACAGGAAGCCCCACATCGCGCCTCCCGCGGCGCCGGAGCCGGTCAGGCTGGCGCCCTGATGCAGCTTCATCTTGTCGTCCTGCGTCTTGGTCACCCAGGCGACGTCCTCCAGCTCGATCAGGAACTCCTTCTGCATCCGCTGCAGGGCCGCCGCCGCCTCCCCGGCCGTGTTCATTTCGGGGTACGCGATGACTGCAAGGGTACTCATGCCTGATACCTCCATCTTTGGCGCTTTACCGCCGCTCGACCACCGGGACCGCGCTGCTGCACCGTCAGGGCGAGTTCCGTAGCCGCGATACAAGACCGTTCCCGCCGGACTACTCGCGACGTTGGTAGCATCGTTTCGACCGGGTTGTAATGTCATCGGTCCAAAGGCGTATTCACCAAATGACAGCGTGCCCGGCGTGCTTCGCGACTTGGACCGACCATGTCCAGGCGACGTCACCCACGGCCCGCGCCCGTCACCTCGCGGTGATGATGCAGGGTCGGGTGACCGTCCTTTGGTGCTTCGCCGGACGGTCATCGGCTGCATGACGCCAGCGTCGGCCGTGGGAAGCACACCTCGGTTACCCGGCGAGCGCTCTCCTCAGAGTCTGCTCCGCCTCGCTATCGAGCGAGGTGTGGTAGACGTTGCCTTTGAAGGGCCGCAGCGCGCCAACGACGGCGTCCGGGCTGCCCCCGCTCGATGTGATGAAGAGAGCAGAGTTTCCGGGTTGCAGCGATTCGCTCACGTCTTTGACAAATTTCTGGTCGACCCCGGTATCCATCATTTTCCCGACGGCCGCGCCACCGGCCGCGCCGAGAACCAGGCCACCGATCGGGAAGAAGATCGACCCGAGGAGCAGTCCGAGGAGACCGCCGATAACGGCTCCGCCTTTCACCGAGCTGTCGACCTGGTTGTCGACGTGGACCTTGCCGTCCATGTCGCGCCGGATTACCGCCGAATCGTCGATCGACAGCTGCCCCGCTTTCTGCAGATTCCGCAGCGCGTCGAGCACGTTGCGGGCCTCGTTCTCATCCTCGAATGTCACGACGACCAACCGAAAACCACCGTTGCCCATCGCACAACCTCCTGGCGTGAACCGACCCTCGTCGCGGCCCAATGCCGAATGCCTCGACGCCTTTCACAGCGAATTGCGCTCACCGACTGTCCGGACGACCCGTCATTTATCGCCCTTTGACTGTCGCTCGGCTTCCTCCGCGGTCACGTTGAGCCCGATCCGGCCATGGCTGAGACCGGCGATCATCGAGCTCGGAATATGCACGTCGTGATGAAACACCCGCCCCGCCCGGACAAGGATGCCGGTGATCTGTCGCTGGTCGTCGACGAAGACCTCGTCGACACGGCCGATCTTTTCCCCGTCAGAGCCGAACACATCGGTGCCCTCACTGATGGCGACGCGGTCGGTCGGGACGTTCGAGATGTTTTCGGTAACGACGTTGCCAATAGGCGCCTGGGCAAAGAATGACTCGGTCCCGGTGTGCGGAAACTGACCACCGCTGGGGCCGCGCAAGAACATCTGGTCGCTGGAGCCACCGACGCTGACTGATCCGTATCCGCGCCGTATCCCGCGCCATAGGAGACCGCTCCCGAACCCCTGACCAGTTGCTCGTGAATGACCGCCGGGAGATTGGCCGCCTCCGCGGCGTCAATGGAGAGCACGACGCCTTTCGCGCTGGTCTCCGCCACGAGCCCCCGGCGTACGATTGTGTCGCCAGCCCGGATGCCCTGGCCGAGGATGAAGCCATCGATCCGTTTCTCCTCCGGGTCGACGATCAGCTCCTTGACGACGCCGAGCTTCTTTCCGTCTCGACTCTTGACGCGGGCGCCGACGTTTACCTCATGTTCTGCCATGGACGACCTCCGCATTCCATCGCTCGTCGTGACGAACCAGGTCCAGGGGCATGTGGTCGCCCGCGTGCGGGGTATCCCACGTCGCCAGACGCGACCCCTCCCAGCCAACTCGTCATGAGCAAACGGGCCAGGGGACGCACGTTCCCCTGGCCCATCGCGGCGAACCCTCGCGGCTGATCAGCGGGCGCTATCGCCTTCACGCGCGCTCCAACCACTCGTGCGGCCAGCGGTCGCCGCCTCGGGCACGTTACGGAATCGGCGTGGCCGTGGCCCGCTCGCCGGTGGTGTCCGCCAGCACCCGGAGCTCGAGCGGGTGATTCTCATCGCCCGGTCGCCCCATGATGACGAGCTCGTACGCCATGTCCCCTTCCAGTGCCACACCAGGTGCCGAGAGGGCGGTCTCACCCGAGTCAGCCAGGGTCACCTCGAAGTCGTAGGTGCCAGCCGGCACGACCACGGATTCGGACGACCGCGGATACGCGAGCTCCGTGGCGAACTCGGCGTCCCCGCCACTCGCGGTGACGTTCACGGCCGGAAGGGCGACCGAGCCCTGGATGATGCGAACGCGAGCACCGCCGTCGGGGATCGGGCTGGTGTCGAACGCGCCAGCCAGAACGAGGCCGTCGGTGATGATCAGGTAGTAATCGTTGCCCGCGGGCGCCGGGTAAACGGCGTCGAAGATTGCATAGTTGAAGCCGGCCCGATCCGCGGTGATGGTGACGCGAACAGCACCCGGCTGGAATTCGATCCAGTCGCTCTGCATGCCGTACTCGAATTCGTCAACCACCTCCTCATAGTTGAGGTGGACTTCGACCTGGCCGGCGTCCGCCCCGGCGTGCAGGATCACAACCCGCGTCTGGATCGCCAGATCGTCCTGGGCGGCCGCCGGCTGCACCCCGACCGGCGCGACGAGCATCGCCAGCATCGTGGCGATGAGAAGCATGACGCTCCCGGTCCGCCCTCGGCCCCCAAATCTCCGCAACCTGTTTCGCATTGCGTCTTCTCCTCCACACTGCGGCTGAGCCGTACCTCCAACCAACGATCCGAGGCGACCCCCTCCCCAGTCGCCATGCATTCACGTTTGCGAGGCGGAACCGGATTCGCGAATCGACCTCTGAACTCACCATGAAGCTAGCGGACTCGTGGTCTGAGTCGCATGGTCCGAATGGAGTATTCGGCGTCGTGTTCCGGCGCCCGGTCCAGTCGAATTCTCGTCACATCCGCGGCCGCATTCACTGGCGGCGAGCGGGGAGATGCGGCCGGCCACGGCCGTTTCAAATCTACCACGTCCATGTCGGTAACGTGATGGCCGGTCGCGACGGGTACCCGATTTCATCAGTACACGTTGCATCGGCGCTGCTCTTCCGCCCGAGGACCACGCAACGAACCGCCGAGTGGCAAGCGTGTGGAGCGGTATCGAAGCCGGTTGCGAAGGCCACTCATTCCGACTACGCGCGGTACACGTGGCCGATGCTCGATGGAAACCCGATTGGGCCTGCTCGCTACCAGGGACCACGGCTATCACGTGAGTGTCAGAACGAATAGGCATGAGGCGCGTGAACGTTGACTTCATCGTAATGTTCTCGCTCATGTCGTGGCGACTATGCTAGAATGCTCGCTACAACGAAGCTGAGGCATTTTTTCGAAAGGGCGGGGTGGAGACGCTCCTGGGCCGGGCCTGCCACCTCGGCAGTGCCCGATCTGAAGGAGGCCGCTGGCGACCGTGCCAGGGTCTCGGGATGGTGCGCCGATGAACGACTCACGTTCCCTGTATCCACGTCCGCCGCTCCTCCACTCGTCCCGCCAGTTTCACCCCCTCAATCGCCGCCCCGGCCAACATGGCTGGATACCTGATGGCGGAGATGAGCGGTGAACGAGCCTGCGCCGCTACTTCTGCCCGAAGTGCCCTCCACGTCTTCTGCATCGCCGCCCCCAATGCTGTCGACGCGGCTGTATCCGCCGCGGCCGCGGAGCAATCTGGTCGCGCGCACGCGCCTGCTGGCCCGGCTGGAGGATGACCCGGAGCGCCGCCTGACGTTGATCTGCGCCCCGGCCGGGTACGGCAAGTCGACGCTGGCCGGGCAATGGGTGAGACACCTGGCCTTGCCCACCGCCTGGGTGGCGCTGGAGGCAGCGGATAACGACCCGGCCGCCTTCTTCGGGCTGATCATCGCCGCCGTGCACCGTATCGATCCGGACCTGGCCGCCACGGTCGAATCGCTCCTCACGGCGGGGGGGACGCCGGTGCCGGAAGCGCTCATGACCCAACTGATCGCCGACCTGTCGGTGACGACGCGCCCCTTCGTGCTGGTGCTCGACGACTACCAGGCGATCGCGGCACCGGAGTTGCACCAGGCGATGGACCTGTTGCTGCAGCACCGGCCGCCAGCGATGCGCCTGGTGCTGCTCAGCCGCGTCAAATCGCCGCTGCGCCTGGCGCGGCTGGAGACGAGCGGGGAGTTGCTGGTGTTGACCCAGGCCGACTTGCAGTTCAGCCCGGAGGAGACGCACAACTACTTCCATGACGTGCTGGTGCTGGATCTGACCCCCAGCGAGATCGACTTGCTCCTGGAGCAGACCGAGGGGTGGGTGACTGGACTGCAGTTGGTCGGCACCGCGTTGCGGGGGCGGGAGCGCGCGCACGTCGCCAACTTCGTCCAGGAGTTCGTCAGCAAGCCCGACCTCGGTGACCGCTACCTGTGGGAAGAGGTGCTCGAGTACCAACCCGACGAAGTCCGCTCGTTCCTCCTGCACACCGCCATTCTGGATCGATTTAACGCCGACCTGTGCGACGCGGTGACCGGGACACGGAACGGCGTCGAGCTGCTCCGCTGGTGCGAGCGCGAGAACCTGTTTCTCGTGCCGTTGGTGGGGCAGGGTGCCTGGTATCGCCACCATCACCTCTTTGCCGACACGTTGCGCGACCAGCTGAGCCGGACGGCGAGCGAAGACGACATCGCGGACCTGCACCGGCGAGCGGCGGCATGGCTGGAGGCGAACGGCTTCGTCGAGGAGGCCATTCGCCACGCGATGGCCGGTCGTGACTGGGACCACGCCGTCAGGCTGCTCGAGGAGGTGTGCGGTGAGCTCTTCGAGCGCGATCACATCGCCACGTTGCGCTCCTGGCTGCAGGGAATCCCGCCCCACGTGCTGGCGACCTCGCCGCGGCTGGCCTTCTGGTTGTCGTGGGCGCACGGGCGGACGGGGCGCTGGGCCGGGGCGACGGCGCCGTTGCGCATGGCCGAGGAGGCCTGGACGGCATCCGGGGATCACCAGGGGGAAGAACTGATCCTCCTCTGGCATGCGGCTCGCTTGCTCTGGGCCGGGGACAATCTCCAGGCGATCACCTTCGCCCAGCGCGCGCTGGAACACCAGACGCATGAGCGGCCGACCGAACGCATCCTCGCCTTGATGACGCGCGGGATCGGGCACGTCAACCGGGGGGAGCCGGTCGCGGCCGAAGCGATGTTCGCCGAGGTGCGGACGGTGATCGACACGACGGGGCGGCCCTGGCTGCGGCCGTTCGAGATGACCTACTCGGCGGCGGTCCTGATCGAGCAGGGCAAGCTGCCGGAAGCCTCCCTGCTGTGCCGGCAGGTGATCCGGGCGATCTGCGACAAGCCCGAGGAGATCTGGTGTCAGGCGGCGCTGTACGAGCTGGGACGCATCTACCTGGAGTGGGGGCAGCTGGAGGAGGCGCGGCTCGCCTTTCGACAAGCTGATGACCAGGCCGCGCGGATGCAGACACTGCACTGGCGCTCCCAGATCCGTGTGGGGCTGGCGCGGGTGGCCTGGGCGGAGGGGGTGATCGAGGAGGCTTTCGACGAGATCGAGCAGGCCATCGCTTTCGCCACCCAACTCGGCACGCTGCAATTCGTGCGCGACGCCTATGCTCAGCAGGCCCGCTTCTGGTTGAAATCGCACCGGCTGGGGCTGGCCCGCCGCTGGGCGGAAAGCAGCGATCTCGATCCGTACCTGCCGCCGGAGTACGAGCGGCAGATCGAGCACCTGACCTACGCGCGCTTGCTGATCGCCGAGGGGCGGCCGGAGCTGGCGCTGCCGATCTTGCAGCGCATCGACCAGCACGCCGCGGAGGCCGGCCGGGAGGGCGAACGGGTCGAGATGCTGCTCCTGATCGCGTTGGCGCACAAGGCACGCGACAGTGCCGCGGAGGTCTTCACGGCCCTGCAAGCGGCGCTGGAACTGGGCAGCGGGGGCGGCTACCTGCGCACGTTCGCCGACGAAAGGGAGGAGTTGGCCACGCTCTTGCGCCACGCCCAGGCGCGCGTCAGCCATCGCGACTACGTCAAGAGCATTCTGGCCGAGATCGCGAAGTCGGCGCCCGTGGCCCCGCTGGGCTCGTTGGAGGCGCCGGACGCGCTGAGCGAGCGAGAGGTCGAGGTGCTGCGGCTGGTGGCGGAAGGACTGGCCAACCGCGACATCGGGCAGCGGTTGTTCATCAGCGAGAAGACGGTCAAGACCCACCTCAGCAACATCATGGGCAAGCTCGGGGCGGCCAATCGCACCCAGGCCGTCGACCAGGGCCGGCACCTGGGACTGCTCTGAGCGAGGCGGGGCTCTGGCGCGATGGGAACCGGTCCACCACCGATGCGCCGCGCGAGGTGCGAGCGCGCTGACCGCATTGGGCGGGAGCGTGAGGCGGTCCTGCCGGAAGTCGAGCGTGCCGGACGAGGCATCGCGGACTGGTCGGCGGCAGCGTACGCTCCGCATTCGCGCCGGGGAATGCTGGCTCAAAGCCTGCGCGCTGGTTTCCTGATCGCCGCATCTCCGCTGATCCCCGGAACTGCCGCCATCCCCCAGGCCCTGCGAAGCGCGCGCACCGCGCTCCCGCGGTCGGCCGCCGCGGAAACCCTGATCCTGGCAACGAACCGCGCCCCGTCCGACCTCGATCCGCACTCGGCCTACGACCCCGGTTCCGGGATCGCGCTGCACGGCCCCTTTGAAGGGCTGATCCGGCTCCAGCCCGGCGCGGTCGATACCTACGCTCCCGTGCTGGCGAAGTCGTGGATGGCGAACGCCGACAAGAGGGTCTGGACGTTTCACCTGCGCCCGGGTGTGACATTCCAGGATGGGACGCCGCTGGACGCCGAGGCGGCACGGGCGTCGTTCGAACGCCTCCTGACCCTGGGGCTTGCCCCGTCGACGGTACTCGGGCGGTTTATCTCCGATCCAGCGCGGATTGCCGCGCCGGACTCGCGCACGCTGGTCTTTGACCTGGGAGCACCGCAGCCATTGTTCGAAGCCGCCATGGCCGCGCCGAAAGGCGCGGCGGTCGTGAACGTGGCGGCGTTGCGCACGCATGAGGTCGACGGCGACTGGGGCCACGGTTGGGCGCAAGCGAATTGCGACGGGATCGGCACGGGACCGTATCGGCTCGCCTCCTTCGATGGCGAGGACGGCATCGTCCTCGAGCGTTCCCCCCAGTACTGGCGCGGTTGGGCGGGCGAGTATTTCGAGAGCGTCGCGATCCGCGTGGTGACCGAGCCGGAGACCCGGCGCGCGTTGGTCGAGAATGGCGACGCTGATATCGCGACGACGCTGCCATTGGCCACCGTCAGGACCCTGGAAGCGAACCCGGAGTTGCACATCGACCGCCGCTTCACCCTGGCGGTGAGTTACGTGGCGATGACGGTAGCCGGGCCACTTCGCTCGAGGGAGGCCCGAAAGGCGCACTGCTGGGCGTTTCCCTACGACGAGGTGATCGATGGCCTCTACGAAGGGTTCGCCAAACGGGCAAGAGGCCCAGTGGCCGAGCTCTGCCGGGGGTTCAATTCGGACACGTTTCTTTACCACACCGATCTCGAACGCGCGCGGGCTCTCCTCCAACGCGGTGGTATCGCCGAGGGAACGACGATTTCCTACGCCCTGCCCGTTGGGAACAGCGAGGCTGCCGCGATCCCCGAGCTTTTCGCGGCCAACCTCACCACGCTCGGGCTACAACTCGACATCGAAGTCGTTGACTTCGCGACGTACATCGGGCTCTTCTTCGGGGAAGTGCCCGCGGAAGAGCGGCCCAACCTCTTCTCCGCGTACTGGACCCCGGACTACAACGACGGCTGGAATCAGCTTTGGCCACAGGTTTCGTGTGCGGCCTGGCAAGCGGGCAACGCCGGACAGTATTGCAACGCGCGTGTCGACGCGCTGCTGGAGGAGGCGAAGTCCACCGCGGACGAGGCGCGCTATCTCTCGGCGTTGGCTGAGGTTCAACAGATCGTCACGCGCGATGACCCGACGGCGATCTACGTCGCCCAGACCGAGTGGCCGACGGTGCTGCGCCGCGACCTCGGCGGGTTTGATCTGAATATCGTCGAACCCTCAATCGTTGATTTCTACGCACTCCATCGCCAGCCCGCAACGTCGGCTAGCCCCTGATGAGACCGCGTACCGTCTCCCGGACGAGTGCCGCACCGGAGAAATACGACATTCGTCGGATGACGCTACGACGTGATCCGCACTACCGTCTGGTTGAGAATTGGCTCAGGGTACCCAAGAGTCACAAGATTGAGGTGGATCGTGCGCAATCGGCAATGGGCCTTTGAGAGTGCTGAGCGTCTTCTTCGCACCGTCCTCGGCCTGTTCGGCCGGCGCGTGATGCGGCTCAGCCCCGTCCCCGTGCGGGTAACGCAACCGGCGAGTCGGGCCGCACCGGCCCGGCGCGAGCGGTTCTAGCCCGGATTATTCATGAGTGACAGTGAGGCGCCTCACTGGTATGGGTGGGATAAAGAAGCCAGCCCACGCCAGGCGGCGCCCGCATGCCGCAGACTGCCACAGCCGTCTATCGCTTTTCCGGCCCCGCCCTGTTGCTGCCGGAGGCCGGCTTCGACGGCGGACGCCTGACCTCCGACGGCGGCTTGCCGTGGCTGGAACGGGCCGAGCAGAGCCTCGGCGTGTGCCCGGCTGTCATTCGCGTTATCGCCGAGGCCGACCCGACGGCTTGACCTCGGCAATTGGGGAGCCAGAGGATGACAAAGATGGTGGCGACGCCCGCGCTCGGCGAACCAATCGCCGCGGAGTGGCGAACCTGGGGCCCGTACCTCTCGGAGCGGCAATGGGGCACCGTCCGCGAGGACTACTCCGAGTTTGGCGCCGCCTGGGACTACTTCACTCACGACCAGGCCCGCTCGCGCGCATACCGCTGGGGAGAAGACGGGCTCCTGGGCATCTCTGACGATGAGGGGCAGCTCTGCTTCGCCCTGGCCCTTTGGAACGGCGCCGACCCGATCCTGAAGGAACGGCTCTTCGGTCTGACCGGCAACGAGGGCAACCACGGGGAGGACGTCAAGGAGTACTACTACTACCTCGACGCGACGCCCACCCACTCCTACCTGCGCGGTCTCTACAAATACCCGCAGGTCGCGTTTCCCTACGCCGATCTCGTCGCGGAGAACCGGCGGCGCGGCCGCGATCAGCCGGAATACGAGTTGATCGACACCGGCGTCTTCGCCGAGGACCGCTACTTCGATGTCGAGGTCGAGTACGCCAAGGCCGGGCCGCAGGATCTCCTGATCCGGATCACGGCAACCAACCGGGGGCCGGACCCCGCGCCGCTCCATCTCTTGCCAACCCTCTGGTTCCGCAACACCTGGTCCTGGGGTCTCGACGACCGCCAGCCCGAGCTCCGCGCCGTGCCGCGCCAGGACACCGCCGGCACCGGCACCAGGGCCCGTGGCGGCCGGCTGGTGCAGGCCAGCCACCACTCCCTCGGCGACTACTGGCTCGTCTGTCAGGGGAACCCGGAGCTCCTCTTCACGAAGAACGAGACCAACGCGCAACGGCTCTGGGGCGCACCAAACCGCACGCCCTATGTCAAAGATGGGATCAACGAGGTGGTGGTCGGCGGGAACAGCGGCGCGGTCAACCCGGACGGCGTTGGCACCAAAGTGGCCGCACACTACCAGATCCACATCGCGCCTGGCGCCAGCGAGACGATTCTCCTGCGGCTTTCGAGCGAGCGCCAGGCCGCGCCCTTTACCGATGCCAACCGAGCCTTCGCCGACCGTATCGCCGAAGCCGATGCCCTCTACGCGTCACTGGCGGAGGGCCGGCTCACTGAGGACGAGGCGCATGTCCAGCGCCAGGCTCTGGCCGGTCTCATCTGGAGCAAGCAGTACTTCTTATTCGATGTCACTCAATGGCTCGCGGGCGACCCGGCCGGCCCGCCCGCGCCCGAGCCCCGCAAGCGGGGGCGGAACAGCCAGTGGCGCCATCACAACAGCAACGATGTCATCTCGATGCCGGACAAGTGGGAATACCCCTGGTACGCTGCCTGGGATCTGGCCTTCCATTGCGTCGCCTTCGGCTTGGTCGATCCCGAGTTCGCAAAGCAGCAACTCCGGCTCATGCTGCGCGAGCAGTACATGCACCCAAACGGTCAGATCCCGGCGTACGAGTGGGCTTTCGGCGACGTCAACCCGCCTGTTCACATCGCGGCGACACGCGCGCTCTATCAGGACGACAAGCGGCGCAGGGGCGTCGGCGATCGCGATTTCCTGGCCCGCATCTTCCACAAGCTCCTGCTCAACTTCACGTGGTGGGTCAACCGCAAGGATGAGGCGGGGAACAACGTCTTCCAGGGCGGCTTCCTTGGCCTCGACAACATCAGCGTCATCGACCGCAGCGCGGGCTTGCCGCCGGGCTTTCTCCTGGAGCAGGCGGATGGGACCGCCTGGATGGCGAACTTCTGCCTCGACATGGGGTGGGCGGCGATTGGAACTGTCGCTGGAAGACCCGGCCTACGAAGAGCTGGCAATCAAGTTCCTCGATCACTACCTGGCCATCGGCGGGGCGATGAATGGACTTGGCGATGAGGGGAGCCGCCTTTGGGACGAGGAGGACGGCTTCTATTACGATCATGTTCGGCGAGCGGACGGTGAGCGGATACCGCTGAAAGTGCGCTCCCTCGTCGGGCTGCTCCCCATTGCGCCGGCGATCGGCGTAACGCAATCCATACGGCAGCGGTTGCTCGAGCGAGCGCCGGGCTTCAGCGAGCGCCTGCGTTGGTACGCCGACCAACGGCCGGAACTGGCAAGTCTGTTCGCCGAGCGGCAGCTCCCCGATGGCGATCAGCGTCTGGTGCTCACCCTGGTGCCGGAGGAGCGGCTCCGTCGCGTGTTGGCGCGGATGTTCGACCCGAGCGAGTTCCTCGGCGACTACGGTATCCGGTCAATCAGCAGGCACTACCTGGACCACCCCTACGAACTCCGGGCGCGCGGACAGGTGCTGACGGTCAAGTACGAACCAGCCGAATCGAGCACCGGCATGTTCGGCGGCAACTCCAACTGGCGCGGGCCGATCTGGATGCCGGCGAATCTCTTGCTGATCGCGGGGCTGCGCAACCTATATAGCTGCTACGGCGACGAGTTATCTGGTGGAGTTCCCGACCCGGTCGGGCCAGCAGCTTCCCCTTGACCAGATCGCCGACGATCTCTCGCGCCGCTTGATCTCGCTCTTCCTGCGTGACTCCGACGGCCGGCGCCCCGTCTTTGGCGGGACCGAGGAGATGCAGAGCGACCCGCACTGGCGCGACCACATCCTCTTTTACGAGTACTTTCACGGCGACAATGGCGCCGGGATCGGCGCCAGCCATCAGACCGGCTGGACCGCGAATCGTCGCCAACCTCATCGAACGGACCGCGGCCGACGCTGCGCAGCGGGAGCTAGTCTCCGCCACGGCGCAACGCCAGGCCGAATGAGGGCCTGCTCCTTGTGACCCGCCCCTTGTTACAAACAGGCGGATGGCCGTTCCCCGATCCGACCATAAGGAGACAATGATGAGTTCTGCGACCGCTGACGTCCGCTCGCCGACATCCCTGCCTCGTCCTGGCGAGCCTTCGATCCTGGAGCGCCCGCATGTTGCGTTCGGACGCGAGATCACCGGCGATCTCGGCGCCGGACTGCGGCGGGAGTGGCTGGTCACCAACGGGCTGGGCGGGTACGCGTCGGCAACGGTGGCAGGCGTACTCACCCGCTCCTACCATGGCTTGCTGGTCGCGGCGCTCGAGCCGCCGGTCGCGCGTACCGTCCTCGTCGCCGGCTCGGTCGATTGGGTCACGTACGACGGCGTACGGTATCCGCTCTCAACGCACGAGTTCGGCGGCAGGCACGGTATCACCGGAGGGCTACCGCTACCTCGAATCGTTCCGCCTGGAAGGGACGTTGCCAGTCTGGATCTTCGCCATCGCTGACGCCCTGATCGAGCGCCGGGTCTGGATGGAGTACGGCGTCAACACGACTTTCGTGACCTACCGGTTGCTGCGGGGCTCGCGCCCCATCGACCTCGAGGTCACGCCGCTCGTTACCTATCGCAGCTTCCACGCGCTCGCCTCCGGGCAGGGCTGGAACATCGGCGTCGATCCGCATGAGCGAGGAGCGACGATCCAGGCCTACGACGGAGCGGTGCCCTTCTGGCTGCGCTCGGACCGGGCCGAGTTCCATCCCGGTGGATCCTGGTGGTGGGGATTTCGGCATCGCGCGGAAGACCGAGCGCGGTCTCGTTGACCACGGCGACCTCTTCGCCCCAGGGACGTTCCTGGCGCGGCTCGACCCCGGCGACACGGCCGCGCTGGTCTATTCGACCGAGCCAGAGGCTGATCTCAACGCCGCCGCCACGCTCGGCGCCGCCCAGGAACGACAGCAATCGCTCCTCACACGCGCCGCCGCCGAGGACGCGGACCCGGTCGAGCAGCAGCTCGTCCTGGCCGCCGACCAGTTCCTGGTCGCCCGGCCAATGGCGGACGCCCCCGGCGGCCGCAGCGTCATCGCCGGCTACCATTGGTTCAACGACTGGGGCCGCGACACCATGATCAGTTTGCCCGGTCTGGCGCTCGCGACCGGCCGAGCCGAGGAGGCCGACTCGATCCTTCGCACCTTCGCCCGCTACCTCGCCAACGGCTTGTTGCCCAACAACTTCCCCGACAGCGCCGGCGTGATTCCCGGGTACAACACCGCCGACGCGACCCTCTGGTACGTCCTGGCGATCCGTGCCTACGAGGAGGTGACCGGCGACCGCTCGCTCGTCACCGACCTTGTGCCTGCCCTCCGGGAGATCATCGAGCGCCACCTGGCCGGAACCCGCTACGGCATCGGCGTCGACCCGGCCGATGGGCTACTCCACGCCGGTGAGCCGGGGGTGCAGCTCACCTGGATGGACGCAATGGTGGGCGACTGGGTGGTGACGCCGCGGATCGGCAAGCCGGTCGAGCTCAACGCCCTCTGGTACAACGTCCAGCGGAGCGTGGCAGAGATGCTCGCCGAGCGCGGCAACGCGACCGCGGCCGCGCACTTCGATGCCCTGGCCGATCGGACGCGGGAGTCGTTCCGCGCCCGCTTCCGACAACCGGATCGCGATCACTTGGCGGATGTCGTCGATGGTCCGGATGGGGACGACTGGACGCCGCGGCCGAACCAGATCTTCGCACTCTCGCTGCCCTATCCGCTGCTCGAGGGAGAAGAGGCGCGAACCGTCCTCGATACGGCCGGCCGCTCCCTGCTCACGAGCTACGGACTGCGCTCGCTGGCGCCGGACGATCCGGCGTTCCGCGGCAACTACGGAGGCGACCAGGTCCAGCGCGACGGGGCCTATCACCAGGGTCCTGTCTGGAGCTGGCTTTTGGGACCATACGCCGAGGCGAGGTATCGCCTCACTGGCGACCGCGCCGCCGCCCTCGCCATCCTGCGCCCGATTGGCGACCATCTTCGCGACGCCGGGCTTGGCACCATTTCGGAGATCTTCGAGGGCGACCCGCCACACCTGCCGAAAGGGTGCATCGCCCAGGCCTGGGGCGTCGCCGAGACGCTTAGGGTCTGGCGATTGCTCGATCGTGCAACCGCACCGGCAGCGCGCTAGCCCGGATTCTTCATGGAGGCGGTGAAAGACGGCCAGGTGGTCCCACAGGGGTTGCCCGGGGTGGCTGGCGGCCAAGCGGAGGCGGACGCAATCGCGCCATTGGTAGATGCGGCCGCCGATCTTGAGCAGGCGCAGGCGCAACGTGTCCAGTTGCGGGCGCGGGACGTGCCGAACGCTCAGCCAGCGGTGCACGGTGTCGAGCAGCCAGGAGGCCGCCGCGTGCAGTAGCAGCCGGAACTGGTTGGCCCGGAAGCGGTGGCAACTCAAGCGGACGGCGCAGTGGGCCACTTTCAGGTCCTTGATCGCGTTCTCGCCGTCGCCGCGGGCGACGTCCCAGTCGTCGAGCGCCTCGGGGGCGTCGGTCCGGGTGGTGACGACGAAGCGGGTGTTCGGCCCATTGGGCAGCACCTCGGCCCTGACGACGACCCGCCGGGGATGGTCCCACCCCTCCGCCTGATAGGTTACCTCGCCGAGGACAAGGATCTTCTCCGCCCCGACGATCGGCTTGACCACGGACAATCTCGAGGAGTGGCGGAGCCAGTGCTGGTAGGGTGGGAGACGCTCCACGTGGTGAAAGACGAGATTTACGCCGAGCGGAGCGTCGATCCGCTGGAGTACCACCAGGGATCCTCCGACGTGCTCGACTATTCGGCGGTGATCGCGCCCCGGCCGGGAGACCATTACATCCGCAAGCACGTCCACAGCGCGTTTTTCGACACCCGCCTCGATACGCTGCTGCGCAATCTCGGTGTGAAGTATCTCGTCTGCGTGGGGTTCGCGCTCGACGTCTGCCTCGGCAACACGATGATCGACGCACTCTGGCGCAACTACCGCGTGCTGCAGTTGCGCGACTGCACGTACGCCATCGAGATTCCGGGGGTGGACGAACCGGGGAGCTGGACAGAACAGTGGATACTCTACGTCGAGTGCGCGATCGGCTGCACCGCGACGTCCGCGGCGTGGATCGATGCCTGCGAGGCGGCGCTCGCCGGGGCGGAGGCATCGGCGGCGCTCGTGGACTGAATGGGTGGGTGACGCGTTGGTGTCCAATGGCTGATTTCGACCTGGCGGTGATCGGTGGCGGCATCGTCGGGCTGTCGACGGCGATGCAGATGACGGAGCGGTTTCCGGGGCTTTCGGTGGCCGTGCTGGAGAAGGAGCCGGCGCTGGCGCGGCACCAGACCGGGCGCAACAGCGGCGTCATCCACGCCGGGGTCTACTACCAGCCGGGCAGCCTCAAGGCGCAATTCTGCCGCGAAGGAGTGGAGGCGACCATCGGCTTCTGCCGGGAGCACGCCATCCCCTACGAGCAGTGCGGCAAGCTGCTGGTGGCCACCGAGCCGGAGGAGCTGCCCCGCATGGAGGCGCTCTACGAGCGCGCCCGCACCAACGGTCTCGACGTCGAACGCCTCGACCAGGCCGAGATCGCCCGCCGCGAACCGCACATCCGGAGCATCGGTGGCTTCCTGGTGAAAACGACCGGCATCGTCGATTACGCGCGGATCGCGCGGACGATGGCCAATGTGGTGGCCGATCGCGGCGGGGCCATCCTCACCTCCAGCGAGGTCGCCCGCATCGAGGAGACGCCCGAGGGGGTCACGCTGGAGGTCGGGAAGGATCGCATCCGGGCGCGCCATCTCATCGCCGCCGCCGGCTTGCAGGCGGACCGCATCGCGCGCATGTGCGGGGTAGAGACCGATTTTCGCATCGTCCCCTTCCGCGGAGAGTACTACCGGCTGGGGCCGGACAAGAACGCCATCGTCAACCACCTCATCTACCCGATCCCCGACCCCGCGCTGCCGTTCCTCGGCGTGCACTTGACGAAGATGATCGGCGGCTACGTCACCGTCGGGCCGAATGCGGTGCTGGCCTTCGCCCGCGAGGGGTACGGCTTCGGCACGGCGAACGTGCGCGACCTGCGCGAGATGGCGACCTTCCCCGGGTTTCGCAAGGTCATCCGCGACAACCTGAAATCCGGCATCGCGGAGATGGCGAACTCGCTGGTGAAATCGCGCTACCTCGCCCTCTGCCAGCGCTACTGCCCGGAACTGACGATGGGCGACCTCTCCCCCTACCGCCCCGGCGTGCGCGCCCAGGCGGTGCTGGCCGACGGCACGATGGTCCACGATTTCCTCATCGGCGAAACCGAGCGCACCATCCACGTCCTGAACGCCCCCTCGCCCGCCGCCACCTCCTCCATCCCCATCGGCCGGCACATCACGCGGCTGGCGGAGGAGAAGTTCGGGTGGCAGGCGGCGTAATCCGGGTTCGGTGGAGCCCGATCCGGTCGTCGGGGCATGGCCGGAGTGGTACGGTTAGGGGTGGCTGATCTGGGCCGATCCTGCAGCCGAAAGGAGGCTGAAATGGCCATTCGCAAAGAGCGCCTTCAGGAGCGTGCCGAGCACGCTGATCCGGATGGGAATGAAGGCGTTCACTTTGAGCCATATGAAATCGAAGGCATCTACTTCCCGACCCCGGAAGAGGCGCGCGAGCTCTTCGATCGGGAAGCGCAGAGGCTTCTTGGGATCTCCGGCGACGAGTTTCTGCGGCGTTGGGACAGCGGCGAGTACGGACCGATCCCCGACACGCCAGAGGGCCGCAAGCTGGGACGGATGTATGGCTTGATCTCCCTTTGTCCGACGCATCCCGGCCTGAAAGCAGCAGCGCGGCGCTGACCTCGAGGCGCTTGGGTCGGGTCGACCAGTTGCGTGACGGCCCAACGTCTCGCTTCATCGGCCGACGCGTTACCTTCTGCACGAACCGCCGCTATCGGATCGACTGATCACCGGGCGTCCCGCTTCTCTCCGCGCTTCGTCTGGTGGACCGTCGCGGGTTGCTTTTGGACGTCGAGACTGACGTTGCCATCGTCGAGGCGCAAGCCGATCACGGGCGCCGTCGCTGGCGAGTGCAACTAGTCATGTATCAGTACCGTCTTCTCGACCATTTTGACAGAGAGTTGCTCGTCTATCACTGGCAACCGGGACCCGACTATCTGGGACCTGATCATCCCCATCTGCACGTCTCCGCCTCCCTGAACGCCCAGACCAGCGCGGTCGATCGGCAGATCCATCGATCTCGACAAGCTCCACCTGGCGACGGGCCGCGTCTCGCCTGGCTTCGGTCGTGCGCATGCTGATCACCGAGTTCGGCGTCGCCCCGCGGCGCCACGATTGGGCCGAGGTGCTGGACCGCGCGGAACGGACTTTCCAGGAAGAGGCTGGGGCAATCCGCATAGGAGCGCATTTGCGTAGGGCAATACACATGGCCGTCGATCCCTCACGCGGTCCCCTTTGTCCAGGCCGCCGGACTCGGGGTCGTCGCGGGCATGCGATCGCAACTTCCCCTCGCCCTGCTGGCGCTAGGGGCAGGAAGGGGCCGGTTCGCGGTCAGACGCCGAAGCTCCGCTCGGGTTGCTGCGCTCGCCGGTCGTGCAGCGCCTCCTGGTGCTGTCGGCGGTCGGAGAGCTCGTCGGCGACAAGCTCCCGTTTGTCCCGAGCCGCCTGACCCCGGGCCGCTCTTCGGGCGCATGCTCTTTGGCGGCTGGCCGGGGCGGCGGTCGCGAGCGAAGCCCGGCGCTCACCGCGCGCTCGGCGCGGTCCTGGGCGCCGGTGGGGCCGTGCTTGGCGCGCAGGCCGGGTATCACGCTCGCGCGGCGCTGGGTCGCGCGACCGGCATCCCCGATCCCGTCTGGGGCGCCGTCGAGGACGCGGCGGCGGTCACGCTGGGCATGGGCGTGCTTCACCTCCCAACATCGCCGTCAACCATTGGCAGTTGACGGGCACGGCGGTCGTCAGCCACGCGCCAGCCGACCCAGCAGTTCCAGCGCCGCGTCGGTCATGCGATCGCCGGCCTCCGGCACGAGGCGGCTGGGGTAGGCGAAGCGCGGCTCGTAGCCGCCGCGCTAGAATGCCTCCAGGGTCGGGGCGTAGCCGTGCCAGCCGTTGGCCAGGGTGGCGACGATCGTGTTGGGGAATGGCGATTCGGCTTTCAGCCGCCGCCCGAACGCGGTGAACATCTCGACCGGGAATCCGACGATGGCGACGTCGCCGATGGCCATCGCCTGCATCTCGACCGTTTCGGTCAGCTCCGCGTCGGATTTGCCCATGCTGCCACTCCCACATGCGCAGCATCTCCTCGGCGTGAGCGCTCGTTGCCGAGCTGCTTGCCGTCGTTGAAGGTGTAGTCGTGGCCGTAGAAGCGGCGAGTGAACTCCAGCTCGTCGAGATCGGCCGGCCGCTCCTCCAGATACCAGCGCGCCAGCTCCACCAGCTCCGGCGTGGCGCGGCGCTGGGGGATGCGCAGATGCGTCGACTCGACGGCAATGCCGTCTCCGGCCACGGCGTGCGCCTGCCGCAATGGCCTCGTCGGCGGCGTCGGCCAGCGCCTGCCCCATGGCCCGGTGTGCGCCGAGCCCGAACCCGCTCTCGGGGTCGTGCGATGTCGGGTCGGGAGTGGAGGTGTCGCCGGCCGCGCCGAGCAGGAACCCGAATACTCCGCCGTGCCGGCTCTCCAGCGCCTCGGTCAGCACGCCTGGGTAATCCGCCGAGTAGACCGGGTCGTGGCCCATCGCCGTCGGGTGGCAGGCGAAACCGACCAGGCCGCCCAGGATGCGCGCCGTCCGCCCCGCGCGCGACCAGGACCGAGACTCCTCGTCGGCGTCGCCTTCCATGCGGACGAAACCGTCTGCCACGGGCCGGGCCGTGCGTGCCGACCTGGCCGCCGGCGTAGATCGGGCGGCGGTTGAAGGCCCAACCGGGCGCCGTTCTGACGCCCGATGGCCAGCGAGGCCGGTTGGAGGTTCGCCGCGGCCTGCGCCGCCGCCTCCCGGATGCGCGAGAAGGCGAAGTCGAGGTAGGGGCGAACCGTCTCGTCGGTGGCGCCCCAGCCCGTTTCCGTGAACGGCGCGCGGTGGGTGTGGCTGCACGCGACGAGGATGTGTTCGGGTCGCAGCTCGGCTCGCTCGCGCGACGATGCCCCGCAGCTCGGCGACCTGCTCCGAAACCAGCGCGATCAGATCGAGGCAGACGATGCGGCGCGTCGTTCGCCATCATCGAAGAGGAAGACGCGGCCGTGGAGCGGCCACTGCACCCCCTCGCCGCGCGGCGACCCGGGCATGCCGACCATCGGCAGACCCAGGTCCGGCGTGATATCGGCCCGGCCGCATCCGACGCGAAGCATGTGTACGATCCCCCCAGACGTTCGCCATCAATTGCCGGAGCATTCGACCCGGGAGGATACCAATGACCGCGCCAACCACCAGCGAAGCGACGACCGAAGTCCACGATCCCGCGGTTCTGGCCTGGGCGAGCGACCTGCTCGACCGCGCCGGGAATGCCCGCGCCATGCAGCAGGAAGTGCTCGCCGCGGTGGATCGCAACGCGCGCTGGCGCGGCGACGATGCCTCAACCTCCTCGCCCCCGAGGCGCCGATGAGCCCGACGGTGCGCGAGCTTCTCTCCGCCGAAGTCGGGCAGCGCGCCGCCGAGGGGCACATCGGCCCCGCCAACCGCTGGTTCGCCGGCACGCGCTACATCGACGAGATCGAGGCGCTCTGCGTCGAGTTGCTGAAGCGCGTCTTCCGCGCCCGCTACGCCGACCACCGGCTGGTGGCGAGCATGATCGGCAACATGACCGTCTACGCCGCCATGACCCAGCCGGGCGACGCCATCATGAGCGTGACGCAACCGTTCGGCGGGCACTCCAGCAACCGCGGCGATGGCCCAGCCGGGGTGCGCGGGCTGCGCATCCACGACGTGCCGATGGACCCGGTCGAGCTGGAGGTCGATCTCGACGCGTTCGCGGATGCGGCGCGCGGATTCGGCCGACGCTCGTCGCCCTCGGGGCGTCGATGACGCTCTTCCCCTTCCCGGTCGCGGCCATGGCGGAGATCGTGGCAGAGTGGGGCGGGCGCATCTTCTTCGACGGCGCGCACCAATTGGGCCTGATCGGCGGCGGGCAGTTCCAGGATCCGCTGCGGGAAGGGGCGGCGGTGCTGACCGGCTCGGCCGGCAAGACGTTTTCCGGGCCACAGAGCGGGGTGATCGTCTGGAACGACCCGGCGCTGACCGTACCGCTGACCGACGCCATCTTCCCCACCCTGGCCGCGACGCACCAGGTCAACCGCGTGGCCGCCCTCGCCGCCGCGGCGGCCGAGTTCCTCGCCTTCGGCCAGGAGTACATGGCGCAGATCGTGGCCAATGCGCAGGCTCTGGCCGGGCGCGCTGCACGAGCGCGGCGTGCCGATGCTGGCCGCGCACAAAGGCTTCACCCGCACGCATCAGGCCATCGCCGACGTCTCGGCGTTCGGCGGTGGCGAGGCGGTCGCCGCCCGGCTGGCGGAGGCGAACATCATCACCAACAAGAATCTCATTCCGACCGACTCCGCGGATGCCTGGGACCGCCCCAGCGGCCTGCGCATCGGCACGACCGAGGTGACCCGCTGGGGGATGAAGGAGGCGGAGATGGCCCACATTGCGAACCTCGTCGTGGATGTGCTTGACGGGCGGTGTGCGACCGAGGCGGTGAGGCAGGACGCGATCGAATTGCGCCGCTCTTTTCCGACGCTCCAATTCTGCTTTCCGGTTGAAGCGTGAGCGGTGAGGGCGGCCGAGCGCCGAATCCTGATGCTTCGGCCTCGTTGCGGCGGCGAACTACTGCGCCGCCCAGCCGCCATCGACCAGCCACGAAGCGCCGTTGACGAATTTGGCGGCCGGGGAGGCGAGGTAGACAACCGCCGCGGCGATATCCTCCGTCTCGCCAATGCGCCCCAGCGGCGTCTTGTCTTCCAGCGATTTTTCGTACTCGCGGGAGGCGGCGAACTGGGCTGCGTTCATCGGGGTGCGGATGTTGCCGGGGGCGACGCAGTTGACGCGCACCCCCTGCGGCCCTAACTCCGTGGCCAGCGCCCGCGTCATCAGCTCGACCGCGCCCTTGGTGGCGCAGTAGGCGGCCGACTGCGGGAACCCGGCGTATCCCGCGATCGAGGAGATGTTTACCACCGCGCCCTCCGGGCGCAGGTAGGGCAGCGCGGCTTGCGTCAGGGCGAACGGGGCGCGTACGTTGACGGCCATCTGCCGGTCGAAACTCTCAAGCGGCTGCGTCTCGAACGGCTGCGGCTCGAAAATGCCGGCGCAGTTGACGAGCACATTCAGGCCGCCGAAGCGCTGTACGGCGGCATTGACGATGGCCTTCGGCGCGCTGTCGTCCGTCAGCTCAACGACCACCGAATCGGCCTCGACACCGCGCTCCCGGATGGCGGCAACCGTCTCATCCAATCTCCCCACGTCTCGCCCAACGAGCACCAGATTAGCCCCCGCCTCGGCCAGCGCCTCCGCGATGGCGCGCCCGATGCCAGAGCTGGCCCCGGTGACGACCGCCGTCTTGCCGGAGAGATCGAGGTTGAGGTACGTGCGCACGGTGCTTACCCCGTTCCGGTCTTCGGCAGTTCGGACTCGCGCGTCAAGGTCGCCGGATTCGGCCGGGAAGCCGCGAGCGCCGCAATCACCGCATCGGGATCGTGCTGGATGACACGCAAGTAGGCTTTGGCCGCGCTGTCCGGTCGGCGGGAGCCCTGCTCCCAATCGCGAAGCGTCCCGAGGGCAATCTCGAACGTACGTGCGAACTCGCGCTGAGTGAGTGCAAGAGCCTCGCGAATGTCGCGCGGATTCGGAACTCGTCGCATCCGGGCGAGTTGCTCGTCCGTCAGCGGAGGATTGTCTGGGTCGGCGAGCGCGTTGCGGAGGACTTCCTCGCCGGTCATTGCCTGAATTCGCGCCCAGTCGGTCCTGCTCGTGGCCAGAAGCGTCTTAAGTTCTTCAGATGCGTCTTGGCCGACTGAATCTTGCATAGTACGCCCTCTCCTCCTGGGGAGCCGCCTTTCTGGCGGTGATGAGGCGCTCTACCCCATCGCGCTCGGTGTAGACGACGACCAGAACCTCTGTGTCGACTCTGCCCGTGGCGATTCAGCGCACTTCGCCGTAGTCACCGTCGTCCTCGATTTCGTCCCGATGCGGATCCCCAAGCACGCAACATGCAACGTCAAAGGAGATGCCGTGCTTGCGAAAACTCTCGCGCTCCTTCTCAGGATCCCAATCGCAACCCGAGCATATCATGGCAATAATACTGCTCCTCAGTACCACGTCAAGCGGGAACAGGTCAGGGGCAGATCAGGAACGGGCTTTCCGGTTCCCGAGAATCAACCGCCTGTCGAGACAGCGTCCCGTATTGTGCTCAATTCCTCCCGCCGTCGACTCGTACCCTCCGCATTCACCGCCAGCCCATCGTCTACTTTGGTGTTCGCGAACACCACCCCATAGACATCCCGCGCCCGCTCGAAGGAGATGAACCCGCTCAGCACGTCCTCCCGCACCCGCTCCGGCCTCGCGCTCCAGCGGATCGCCGTAGCCACCGCCGCCGCTGAGCAGATGCAGCAACTGCTCCCCCGCCTGGAGGTCGGTCGAGGCGATGGGGGGCAACGGCTCCTCTTCGCCATCCGTCGCTCACCTTGAAGGGGAGGGAGGAGCGCCGCGTCGCCGCCGCCGCGCACGCCGCGCGGCGGGAAGTGGCAGCCGTCGGTGACGTAAAAGGCGCGCATCTCGTCGTGCTTGGGGCCGTAGGCGACGCGGAAGCCGGGCGCGCCGCGGCGGCGGCCGGCACCCTCCGAGTCGGTGCCGGACCCGGATTTCGGTGACCCGGATTGGGTACTTCTGCTCGTCGATCTCGACGCTGTCGCGGAACATCAGCCCGTTGGTGACCGAGTTGCCGTACGTCACCCAGCCGTCGATCTCCGGGCCGGCCGGCCCACCCTGCGAGCCGAGGAACTTCTGGTTGACATAGGGATCGTCGCTCTTGCGCCAGTCGTTCCCGGAGACGACCGCGAACCCGGGACCGATGCCGCAGGCCCCCTCGGCCAACCCGTAGCCGTCCCAGGCGTCGGCGAACGCTTTCTGCGTCGTCACCACCAGCCGCTCGCCGACGTTCGTCGTCGCCACCGAGCAGGAGTGGGGGAAGCGCGGGATGCCGACCACGCAGTTCTCGCGCAGGCGGACGTTGATGCGGCGGAACGTTCCCGCGTTGTGCGGGATGTCGGGGTCGATGCTGTTGAAGACCCCGGTCATGACGTTGTTCATGGCGCAGGTGCGCGATTCGTTCACCCCCGCCGGCACGCAGTCGATGTTGTCGGTCAGGTCGATGTCGATCATCGCCGGCGTCGGGGTCGATGCTGACTGTGACGTTGATCGGAATGCCGTCCGGCAGCGGCCCGAAGGGGTCGTGCCGCCCGTGCCCGGTGATCGTCCCCTTCGGCATCTGCGAGATGACGTGGGCCACCCGCCGCTCGGAGTAGTCGAACCACTCCTCGACGAACTGCTTCATCGTCTCCACGCCGTACTTGGCGACCAGCGTCCTTGAGCCGGCTCTCGCCGATGCGCGCCGCGCCGACCATCGCCAGGTAGTCGCCGTACCACTGGTCCGGCACGCGGATGCGGCGCCGGCACATGCGGATGACGTCGGCGATGTCCTCGTAATCGCGCTGCACGCGCACCGCGGGGAAGATGACTCCCGCCTTCCTCGTAGATGTCGCGGGCGAAGGGCATGTAGGTCGTCGGGTTGGCGTTGCCGCAGTCGGCCTGGTGCGCCTTGGCGGCGGCGGTGAAGAGGTGCTCCCCCTCGACGAAGACGGGGACCAGGATGACGTGGTCGGCGGGGTGGGTATTGCCCAGGTACGGATCGTTGTGCAGGAAGGCGTCGCCCTCGCGGATGTCGTCGTGCAGGTCGGTGACCGCCTCGGCCAGGAACTCCATGCCGATGACGTGCACCGGCAGCCCTTCCGCCGAGGCCAGCAGCCGGTTGTCGCCGGTGATCAGGGCGCAGGAGAAATCGCGCGCCATGTTGAGCACCGCCGAGCGCCCGGTGCGCAGCAGCGTGTTCTCCATCTCGCGCACGATGGTGTCGAGGCGGTTGGCGATGACCGCCAGCAGGACGGGATCGAGACTCATGACGCGGTCACTTCCTCGACGCGGCGACCTCGTCCACGGACGGCGGCGGATGTCTGTCTCCGCCGTGCCGACTTCCAGCAGATAGTTCCCCAGCGGCGTGATCGTCGCCGTCGAGCCGGGGTAGACGACGACGGTCGTCGTCGGCTCGCGGATGATCGCCGGGCCGTCGATCGTGCGTTCCGGGCGCCAGCATGCGCCCCCGCGTACATCGCGGCGTCTCGATCGCCCCGAGTCTCGCGGAAGTACGCCAGCCACGCGTGGTCCGTCTCTTCGCGCCCGTCCCGCGTCTGGACATCGCGGGCGCTGACCGACGGTTTGGCGGTGACCGCCGTCGCCCGCGATTTCCAGACCAGGCATTCCAGGTACTGCCCCGGCTCGTCGACGGCGAAGACGCGGCGGTGCGTCTCGTGGAAGGTCTGCTCCAGCGCCTTCACGTCCGCTTCGCTCTCGAAGCGCGATGCCGCGACCGGGATATCGAGCTCCCAGACCTGCTGCCGGTAGCGGGCCGCGACCAGGAACTCGATCTGGTCGCCACCGGCTCGATGTCCTCCAGCTCGTCGCAAGAACTCCTCGCGCCCGCGCCTCGACCGTGGCCAGCGCCTCGTTGACCGCCGCGAAATCGAGATGCGCGCGTTTCGGCGTAGCGGCTGACCGAGAACTCCGAGATGATGTCGGCGTACATCGCGCCGCAGGCGCTGAGCGCCCCGGCGGTGCTCGGCAGCAGCACGCGGCCGACAGCCCAGCTCGCGGGCGATGGGCACGATGTTGAGCCCGGAGGCGCCGCCACCGGCCACGATCGTCACCTCGCGCGGGTCGATCCCCTGGGCGATGGTGATCTCGCGGATCGCCCCGACGATGTTCTCGGTGGCGATCACCATGCACCGCCGAGGCCGCGTCCTCCACCGACCAGCCCAGCGGCTTGGCGATGTGCTCTGCGATGGCGCGCCGCGCCGCCTCGACGTCGAGCGCCAGCCGGCCACCGAGGAAATAGTCGGGGTCGATGTAGCCGAGCACCACCGCGCTATCGGTGACGGTCGGCAACGTCCCGCCGCGTCCGTAGCAGGCCGGGCCGGGATCGGCCCCGGCGCTGTGCGGACCGACGCGTAGCAGTCCACCCGGGTCGAGCCAGGCGATGGAGCCGCCGCCGGCGCCGATGCTCTTCACGTCGACGGCAGCGGATACCGGTGATGTGCCCGATCCAGCGCCCGCCCAGCCAGGTTTCGGCGGTGTAGTTGATCTCGCCCGCCGCTGACCAGCCCCACGTCGAAGGTCGTGCCCCCCGTGTCGCAGACGAGCAAGTCCTCGCGCAGCTTCATCCGTGCCCGCCTCGGCCTTGCCGTATAGGTCAACGCCGCCACCGGCGCCATCGACGGCCCGGAGCCGACCGAGTAGATCGGCCGCTCGATCATCTCGTCCGGCCGCCACGAACCGCCGAACGAGGTGGCGATGAAGAGGTGGCCGGCGAACCCGGCCTCTCGAAGATCGGCTGTCGAGCGTCGGCGAGGTGCTCCTGCATCAGGGGTTTCAATGAGGCGTCGATGACGCAGGACGAGGTGCGCCGGTACTCGCGCACGATCGGGTTGAGCGCGTGCGAGAGCGTGAACGGCACGTCCGGCAGCGTCTCGGCGATCAACTCGCCCACGCGCAACTCGTGAGCCGGGTTGACGATCGACCAGAGCAGGCTGACCCCGATCGCCTGCACGCCCAGGTTGCGGCAGCGCTCCAGCGCAGCATGCACGCTCGCCTCGTCGAGCGGGATGAAGACATCCCCCTCGGAGTCGATCCGCTCCGTGATCTCGAAGGTGAGGTAGCGGGGCACGTAGGGCGGCGGATAGGGGATTTGCCGAAACGGGTCGAGCTTGCCCCCCTCCCGCAGGAGCAAGATGTCGGGAAACCCCCGCGTCGTGAAGAAGGCGGTGCGCGCCGTCTTCCCCTCGACGATGGCGTTCGTGGCGCGGGTCGTGCCGTAGGTGAACGACTCGCTCTCTGCCAGCAGCTCGCGCGGTGTCAGCCCCAGCGCCGGCTGCCACCTCTTCGAGCGCGGCGCTGATCCCCTCGAACGCCCGTCGCGGTGTGGTCAGCGCCTTGCCGATGCGTCAGCTTGCCGCCTCATCCGCTACGACCACGTCGGTAAACGTGCCCCCGGTATCGACCGAAATGCGATAGCTCACGCCCTGAGTTCCTCCTGCAGTAACGCGGTGATTCGGGATTGCCGCCTCATTTCGGTGTCATGCTGAGCGCAGCGAAGCATCTCGGCCCATCGATACAGTCGGTCCTGGGCGCCGTGATGCTTCGCCTGAGGGCTCAGAATGACACCCTGCCTGGAGGTGGTATCGAACACCGGATGGCTCAATCCGCATACGCGGCCTCCGAAGTAGCGTCAGCCTCTTCTTCCTCTTCCTCGATCACCGTCGTTCCATAAAACCGTCGCCGCTCGCGCTCGAATAACAGCAGGTAGAGTGCGACGAAGGCGAACGAGACCAGCGCGATCAGCGAGCCGAGCGCGTAGAGCACCGGCGTGATGCGCACCGTCGTCGCGCCGATGATGGCGATGGGCAGCGTCTGATCACGCCCCAGCACGAGCGATGAGCGCTGAATTTCATCGAACGAGAGCGTGAACCCGAACAGGAGCGAGGCAAGGACGCCGGGCGCCAGCACGGGCAGCGTCACCGTGCGGAACGTCGTCCAGGCGCTGGCGCCGAGGACGCGACGCCGCCTCCTCGATGGTGTGGTCGAAGCGGTTGAGAAAGACCAGGAAGACGATGAAGCCGAAGGGCATCGTCCAGGCGATGTGCGTCAGCAGCCCCGTCGTCCGCCAGCCGGTCGGCAGCCCGATCTGGTCGGCGAAGAGGCGGAAGCCGAGCCCGAGGATGATCCCCGGCGTCACCATCCCCAGCAGCAGCGCGTAGAAGACGATGCCGCGCCCGCGGAAACGCTGGCGGAAGGCGAGCGCGGCCATCAGCGCCAGCGTTGTGGCGATGATCGAGGTCAGCAGCGCCAGCGTCAGCGAGAGTCCAATCGGGCGCAGGTAGTTGACCAGCGGCTCGCCGGGGATGCGGAAGAGGCGAGAAGTCGTTCGGGTTGAACAGCTTCTGATAGGAGATGAATGAGAAGTACGCCGGCGGGAAAACGGCCGTTGTCCGCTCGGCGAAGGAGAGGACACCCATGATGAGGAAGGGCGCGTAGAGGATCGACCAGGATCAGGGCGAAGATCGCCGCCGCCCACGATCCCGGAAGATCCGTTGCCCGTGGCTGAGCTGCATCGTCCGATTCCCCTACAGTTCTGTGCGCAGGTCGTAGACCCGCATGAAGATCGCCAGCACGACGATGGCCATGCACGAACAGCACGACCGCCAGCGCCGCGGCGACCGGCCACTGCCCCGAGCCGGCGTACTGCGAGATGGCGTCCGACAGCATGCGGGTTGGTGCCGCCGCCGATGAGCCGGCCGGTGGCGTAATCGCCGAAGAGGAAGATCGAGGCGAAGAAGAGCCCGACCACCAGCCCTCCCCTCGCCAGCGGCAGCTCGACGGTGCGGAATGTCGTCCAGGCGCTGGCTCCCAGCGAGCGGGAGGCGGCGATCACCTCCGGGTCGATGCGCGACAGCGCCCAGAAGACCGGACCGATGACGAAGACGACATACAGCGAGGTCATGGCGAAGATCATCGCCCGCTGGTTGAAGAGGAACAGCTCCATCTGCGGCAGCCCGGCCTGTGCCAACAGGAAGTTGATGACTCCGCTGTTCCCGAACAGCGGCTGCCAGGTGATGATGCGGATCAGGTAGCTGGTCCAGAAGGGAAGGATGGCCAGCATCAGCAGCAGCGCCTGCAGCTTGCGGTTGGTCACGAAACGGGCCAGGAAATACCCCGCGGCCAACCCCAGCACCCCGACCAGCGCCAGCACGATGATCACCGTCTGCAATCGTCGACCACGCCAGCCGGTAGAAGGTCGGATCGCTGCAGCACCGAGCCCCACGCCTCGGTGTTGATGGTGCGTACCAGTTGCAGCCCATCCGAGCTGCCAGAAGCTGACCCAGACGATCATCACCAGCGGCGCCACCGCCGCGACCAGCATCGACGATCAACGCCGGCAGCAGCAGCAGCCAGGCGTTGCGCGCCCGCCGCTGCCTGCAGCTGCCGGTCGATCTCGCCCTCGGTCGGGGGTGTCAGGGTGATGGGGTGATGGGGTGATAGGGGATGGGGGTGGCATCAGTCATCGCCATGCCCTGACCCCAACCGGCTTGGCAGGCGATCCGCCAATCACCCGATCCGCCACTCCCTATCACCCTATCACCCTGACACCCTCGTCCTACGCCGACGTAAACGCCGTCCACAAGCCGCGAGTATTCCTCGAACTCGTCCGGATAGGCCTGCCAGTCGGCGATGTGGTTCAGGCGCTCGCTCAGCGCCGGGCGCTCCTCGGGCACGGCGCCCTCGTACCAGTAGTCCCAGTCGGAGATGCCCTCGACCGTGCGTCGATTGCTCGGAGAGGATCGGCTCGACCCGGTCCGGGCGCGGCGAGTAGTAGCCCTGCACGCCGAGGACGGCGCCGGGCACGCCGCTGTCGAGGTACCAGTTGATGAAGGTCATCACCTCCGGATAGTGCTCGGTGGCGGCGGAGACGTCGGCTCCCTGGATCCAGCCGTTGCTCCCCTCGGCCGGGTCGTTGACGAAGACGGCGGTGGCGCCGCTGGCGACGGCGGCGGCGCAGGCGCTGGCCCAGAAGTCGCCGACCCAGATTTCGCCGGCCACCAGCAGGTCGACCAGTTGCCCGAAGTCGCTCCAGAAGAGGCGGAACTGCCCGGCCTGCTTCAACTCGTTCAGGAAGTCGAAGCAGGTCGCCAGGTCGTCCGGTGGTGAGGTTGTTGAGCGCGCCCTCGAATTCTGCCTGTCCGGTGCCCTGAGGAAAGTCGCCACCTTCATCACCGACGTGATCGGTTCGTTGAGGAGGGCGGCGCGCCCCGCGTTGGCGGGGTCGAAGATCGCCCCGTAGGAGGTCAGGTCGCCTTGGGCCTGCCCCTCCAGATAGCCGAAGGCGTCGAAGCCGAACCAGGTCGGGGTGCCGATGAAGGTGTCGTAGGTTCCGGCTTCGATCGACTCCGCGGTGTAGGTGCCGGCCAGCGGCCACCCCGACTCGCTCGCTGTAGCCCGGCATGTCCGGCACACGGTAGAGCTCGATGACCTGGTCGTTCCAGGCGGGGACATCCGCCGTGGGGAAGGCCTGGATGGCGTCCTGGGCCAGCAGCGGCGCGTTCTGGCTGAAGTTGACCTGGTTGACGTCGTAGTCCTGGAAGTTCTGCAGCCAGAAGGTGATCTGATTGCCCAGGATTTGCGAGTTCCCCTCCATGGTGATGCCGGTATCTGCCTGGAACTGGGAGAGGATGCGCGGATCCTCGGTCAGGCTCAGGCCGATCTCGCGCAGCACCACGTCCTGCGCCGCCGCGTCGAGCGTGCGCCCAGCGCCCCAGGGCGGCCGTGGCGGCGAACGCGCCGCCGAGTCTGGACGCCGCTTGCCAGCAGGCGGCGGCGGGTGACCAGGTGATCGGCGGCGAAGCGGCGGGCCATCATTTCCGCGTAGCTGAGGTGCTTCTGGGTCATGACGAATCCTCTCCTCTCCGTTCTGACATGGATCAGCACCTATGTAGGGGCGCTGCTTGCTGCGCCCGTGGCCCCGCGGGCCACAACGTGAATTGCATACGGTTGTCGGCCTGCGGCCGACGTGCGCAGCAAGCAGCGCCCCTACCGCCGATGGACGTGATCTTCCAGGTCCGCGTCGTGTGCCGACTTGCACAAGGGCTCGTGTCGTCACCCTCCTTTGAGACCGTCGCGGGTCTCCGCTCGCAGGTAATGCACGTCGTCCGGGTTCCACCAAGCCTCGTAAGCATCGCCGATCTGCGGATCGAGCCGGCCCGAGTCGTCGGCCGGCACATCGGCGGTGAGGGCGCCGCCGGGTCCGCGCAGGAACCAGGTCACGACCGACCCGGCGTACTCCAGGGCGTCCAGGCGGACGCTGAAGCGAGGCGGCGCCGGGCGGTGGAGCGCCGAGGTGGATGGCATCAGCGCGGATCACCGCGGTGCAGGCTCCACGCGGCAGCTGTGCCGCCCGCCATGCCGGCCGGGAACGTCCCCATCGCGCTGCGGAACGTGTCGCCGTTCCATCGCGCCGTCGATCAGGTTGTTGCGGCCGACGAAATCGGCCACGAAGCGGGTGGCCGGGTAGCGGTAGACCTGGGTCGGGCTCCCTTGCTGCTCGATGCGGCCCTCGTTCATGACGTAGACGCGGTCGGCCAGGGCCAGGGCCTCGCTCTGGTTGTGGGTGACGTGGATGAAGGTCAGACCCGATTCCTTGTGCAGCGCCTTCAGCTCGGTCTGCATCGCCAGCTTCAGCTTGGTGTCGAGCGAGCCAGTCGGCTCGTCGAGCAGCAGCAGCCGCGGCTTGACCACCAGGGCGCGGGCGATGCCGACCCGTTGCCGTTGCCCGCCGGAGAGCTCGCCGACCTTGCGCGTGGCCAGTTCGCGCAACCCGACGCGATCGAGCATCGGCAGCACGACCTTCTCCATCTCCGCCTGCTTCATGCCGCGGATGCGCAGGCCGTAGGCGACGTTCTGGAAGACGTCGAGGTGCGGGAAGAGCGCGAAGTGCTGGAAGACCATGGCGAAATCGCGCTGGTTGGGCAGCAGGGTGGTGATGTCCTGGCCGTTGACGAGCACCGCCCCGGTCGTCGGCGACTCCAGCCCGGCGATGATGCGCAGCGTCGTCGTCTTGCCGCTGCCGCTGGGACCGATCAGGGAGATGAACTCGCCCTCGGCGATGTCGAGATCGAGGTCGCTGAGCACGACCGTCTCGCCGAAGTGCTTGCTCGACCCCGCGCAGTTGCAGATAGCCGCTGGCGGTTTCTGATGGCTTTGTGGTGGGAACAGTCGTGGTGAGCATGGGTCAGGGAGTCCTCGAAAAACCCTCACCCCAACCGCCGCCCGAGGGCACCCGGCCCTGTGCGCAGGGAGAGGGGCAATCCCCCCTCGCCCATCGCAATGGGAGAGGAGAGTAGGGGGGTGAGGGAAAACTCTCATTCGTCGAATACCTCCGTATGCCCCGCCAGGGTCAGCCGCGTGCGGCGGATGTGCGAGCGCAAGATCGACTCGGCGTCGCAAGGGTCGCGACGTTCCAGGGCGTCGAAGAGCAGGCGGTGCTCGACGACCGTCATTGGCTGATCGCCGGCCAGTGAACCGTCGTGCGGGGGTGCGACAGCGGCGTAAAACGCGCGCCGGTACTGCTGGGTGCTGTTCCAGAAGGCCTCAATCATCTTCAGCAGGCGAGGCATCGGCGCGGCGGCGTAGCTGGCGAGGTGGAAGCGGCGGTCGAGAGCCAGCCAGGTGGCCGGGTCGCGCGTTTGCTCGATGTGCAGCATGAGCTCGCGAAGCTGGGCGATGGCGTTGTCGGAAAGCCGTGGCGCGCTCTCGGCGATGGCCAGCGGCTCGAGTTGCTCGCGGATACGATACAGCTCGGTGTACTCGGCGAAGTCGAGCTTGGCGACACGGGCGCCACTGTGCGGCACGAGGCTGACGAGGCCCTCGTTTTCGAGCTGGAGGAGCGCCTCCCGCACGGGGATGCGGCTGGTGCCGAGCTCCCTCGCCACGGCCTCCTGCCGGATGCGGGCCCCCGGGCGCAACTGGCCCTCCAGGATGGCGTCTCGCAGGCGCCGGGTGACGATCTCGCCCAGCGGCTCACCCGCCCGCGCGCGACTGTCGCCCACGGCCTCGGCGACCGCGGGTCCGATCTGATTCGCATTCGAGGGTGTGGAAACCAGGGCCACGGTGGCTCCGCCCGACAACCGCGTTCATCCGCCGACGCTGGATGGGATACAAACGGGATCGTATCGGGCCGATATTGGCCTGTCAAGCCAGGCGTGGCGCGAGGGTTGTATCCAAAGCGAGGGTGATAGGGTGATAGGGTGTTTGGGTGATGGGACGGACAGGTTGGACGACTGGCGCCACCGCCACGAGCCAACCCCCATCACCCCATCACTCGGCGACGAGACGCACCGCCGGATCTCCCACGATGGCGTAGCCGCGGGCATCGTTGTGCGCGGTCCACATGGTGGCCAGGAAGTGGTTGTTGGGGACCATGCCGTTGCGGATGTTCCCCAGTTCCTGGGTGAGCACCGTGGCCAGTTCGGCGTAGCGCTCATTGAAGTACTCCAGCGCCGAGCCAATGGGGTGGCCTTCCATCAACCGCTTCAGCGTGCTGGCGAAGACCTCGATCTGGCGGCCGGTCGTGTCCCACATGAACGAGGCATCCCAGGCGCGCTCCACGTGCCCGACCGTGGCCAGCGCGCCGCCTTGCGGATGCCCGAGGAGGCGGCGCGGCAGCGCGGCGACGAAGGCGTGCGGCGCGATGGGCTGGGGCTGCCCGAAACCGCGGTGCGCGTAATCGTCGATTTTCGGCGTGCCCGCGCCATAGCAGGCGAAGTTGAAGGCGATCAGCCCGCTCAGATTGGCATCGTCGCCGATGTCGTCGGCGGCTAGGTAGAAATCCTGGGGAACCGGTCCTTTGTGGTTCTTGGGACCTGGCCAGTCGTTGCACAGCAGCGCCCCCTGGTGCGGCAGTTGCCGCGGGTCCCCGGCGGGAAAGCCCATGCCGTGGCTGGCGGTGAAGAGCAGGGCAGGCGTGGCCTCGCCGCCCAGCACCCGGCGCAGCCCGTCCTTTTTCGCGTCGTCGCCGGTGAACGTGTCGACCTGCCAGTCCGGTTTGTCCTGTCTGACTCGGTCTGCCAGCGGCGGCACCAGGTGGGTGGCGCTGAGGGCGGTGGCGGGGTCGTCCGGGTTCTGCACCCCGACGAAGGCGGCGCGGAGGGGTGGGGGCGCCGCGGTTTCGGTGGCGACCACGCTACGGGCATAGGCGGCGTAGGCGTCGAGGTCGTCGGCGCCGGTCTCGTCGACGAAGTGGATGCGGCCGACGGCGTGGGGCACGTCGAGGTTGTATTGAAGCTCATAGGTGACCGTCTCTGGTCCCCCGACGAGGAGGAGGTAGTAGGGCATGACGTCGGGGACGACCGGCCCCGGCCCTGCGCCGTGGCGAATCAGGAAGGCGTTCTTGCTCTCGCCCGGCTGCACCGTCTCCGGCCCGGCGAACTCGCGGTAGCGGCCCTCGTGGGTGGCGGCCGCCTGGGCGCGGCGGTGGTCGAGCAGCGGCGCCAGCGCCTCGCGCACGGCCGGGCTGGCATCGTGCGCGAAGACGACGCCCCAGCCGCTCTGCGCCAGATCCTTGGCGTCGTACCCCTCGGCGAGGGCGAAGGACGGCTCGGTGACCTTGCGGTGCAGGAACTCGAGATCCTGCAGGTGCTCTTGCGTGGTGAGATCGGAGGGCGTAGCCGCCGTGGGCGCTTGCGGCTCGCTCAGGGGTTTGCCCTGGGCCAGGTTGGCCAGATCCTCGATCGAAAGGGACGGGGTGACGTAGCCGCCGCTGGCGCCGTCGATACCGTTGAAGACGAAGGGGTCGGTGGCCGGGGTGCTGCTCATGACGGATCCTCCTTCACCGTGTCGCGAATGGCTCAACTTGGGCCCGAAGGGTGTGGGGTGGCGGCGCTGAACGCGGGGTCGGGCGGTGCGCCTTCGCCCGGCGGGAGGTTGGGACAGGTTCGTTGATAGGTATTGCCTGGTTCAACGTACTGCTGCCATTCCGCCAAGGTCAGATTGCGCAAGACCTGATCGCAGACGATCTCGGCCAGGGCATCGGTCGACACGAGCCACAGGCGCACGGCGTCGGCGGCGTCCGTGGCGAGGCGCTGTCCGTCTGGGCTAAACGCGACTCGGCTCACCGGGTAATCACTGACCGTCAGCGAGACCGCCGGCGTATCGGGTTGGTCGAGGCGCAAGAGGAGAACGGAGCCGTCCGCCGTGCCCACCGCGAGCAGGGCGCCGCTTGGGTCAAAGGCAAGTGCCGAGGGTGCGGCTGGGGGAACCGCGAGCAACACCGGACTGGGCTCGGGTTGGCGGAGATCCCATAGCACGACAGCGCCAGACTCGTTACTGGCTGCCAACAATTGCCCATCCGAACTGAGGGTGAGTACCTGGAGCCCGTTGGCTGCCAAACGCATCAGAGCAGTGGGGCCGGAGGCTGGCGTGGGAACATCCCATCGCATGACGGCGATGGCCCCGTCTTCGATCCCGATGGCGGTCAGCCTCGTCCCCTCCTCGTCAAGAGCCAGTTCCACGAGTTCGCCATGCCAATTTGCCGGGAGGGGGAGTTCCGATGCGGCGATCGTCGGTTGCGTCACGTCCCAGAGCACCGCATGGCTCTCATCAAGCCCGGCCAACATCCGGCCGTCTGGGCCGAAAACAAGGTCACGGATGATGTTCACCTCGGGGCGCCGCCGGTCGCGGAGGACGACGGGGTCAGTTGTCGATCGCGCTGGTCCCCAAATGAAGACAACGCCGACATGGCTTCCCCAAGCCAGCAATTGCCCGTCCGGGGAGAACGCAATGTTGCTGGCCATGCCGAACATCAGTCTGTCGCCCAGGTCCGAGACGGGGGTCTCCGGCTGGTCAGGATCCCACTGCCGCAGTTTGGCGTCGTCGACACTCTGGGTGACGATATGCCCAATGGGACTGAATCCCATGAGATCGCTGCGTTCAGCGGCCCTGTCGAGGGTAACGGGGGACGCCGCGGACCTCCCCAACCTGATGAGCCGAATTTCGAATTCGGCGCACTCCGAAACACGATTCGTCCATTGCCGGCAACCGCTGGTGGCCAGCCAGGCGCCATCCGCGCTGAACGTCACCGATGTCACCGATTTTCCAAGACCGGTCAAGACGATGGGGGCGGCGCCGAGATTGGCCAGATCGAACAATCGGGCCTCGCCACCAATGCATTCGCCGTAGAGTTGCGCTGCGCCGCATCCCCCGACGGCCAAGGTCCGCCCGTCCTGGCTCAGTGCCATCGTCGCGACCCCGCCCGGAGGGCCGGCAAGTGAGGTCGGGGGAGCACCCGGGTTTGCCAGTTGCCAAAGATGTACGCCACTTTCTCTCCGCGCCGCCGCGATGAGCCATCGTCCGTCCTGGGTAAAGGTCACCGAGTGCATCGGACCATGGTCCGCGGGCAAATCGACCGGGTCGGCCGCGGTCCGGTCGATGGCGATCAAGCGGACAGCGCCCTGGGAGCAGTCGCCCATGTTCGGCGAACTGCCGCAGCCTCCGGCGGCCAGCGTCCGCCCATCCGGGCTAAACGCCACGGACGTCACCGTATACGGGCTGCCGATGAATACGCGGGGTGGGGACCGCGGTTCGCCAAGGCTCCACAGGCGCACGCTGCCATCGATGCTGCCAGCGGCAAGTGTTTGTCCATCGGGGCTGTAGGCCACGGAGGTCACCCACACCTCGGGAATGACGAATACGATGGGGGCAGACTCGGGTTCGTCCAGCGAAATCACGTGAATCTCGCCCTCGACGCACTCATCCGCGGCGCTGCATCTGGCGACTGCTAACGCGCGGCCGTCCGGACTGAATGCGACGGACCCGACATTCCGGATGGGGAGATTCACTGGAGGCGTAGTGGGCCGATCCAAATTCCACAGACGCACGGCGCCGCCCGCGCCGACACCTGCCATCAGGGAAGCCTTGGGGCTAAAGGCGATGTCAAAGATGTCGTTGACACCCTGGCCGGAGAGCACGTTGGTAAAGTGGTCAGAATTCAATGAGCCGCGCAGGACTTCATCGACGGACCCTCGCATGGAACCGTCGAACCCGGCACTCAGGAGAAACGCCTGCCGGGCCAGCAATGCCCCGCGCTCATGCTGCCCCAGCGCGCTCTCGCGCGACGCCTCGGCGGCGAGCGCGCGAATGCGGGCGATCGTCTCCTGCTCCTGCGCGCGATCGCGTTCCTGGCCGGCTTGCTGAAAACCCACGAAGGCGGCGAGCGCCGCGAAGACGGCCACCAGCCCCAACCCGACCGCCACCAGCAACCGCCGCTGCAATCCCCGCGCTGCCGCAGCTTGCTCCGTCCCTCGCTGCTCGGCCAGCTCTGCCCGTTCGCGCTGGGCCGCTAACTCCCGTTGCCGCTGCGCCTCGCGCTCCTGCTCCTCCCGCTCACGCAGAGCCAATGCGGCGTCGAGATAGGCCCGCTCCTGGGCATTCAGGGCGAAGCGGGGGTGTTGGGCCAGGGCCGCCGCCTCATCCAGACGCCGCCCGCGGTGCGCAAGATAGCTTTCGTCGCGGCCACTTTGCTCCCACGCCTGCGCCGCTTCAGAAATAGCCTCGCGCAGCAGCAGGCTGGAGCGGTCCTCGTCCAGCCAGCCGCGCAACCGCGGCCAGTGGCGGATGAGCGCCTCGTGCGCCACCTCCACGCTGCCCAAGGCTTCCGGTTGCTGAGGCGATGTCGTGGCGTCTGTTCGGGAACCCGGCGTGCCGGGCGACTGATCACTGGAGATCCGCGTCCGAGCGAGGCGTCCCCGGCGAGGGCGGTGAGCGCGACGGATGCGGGCGGGTTCCTCATTTGCCCGGCCATTGGCGCTGAGTGGTGCGGCTGGCGCGATGTTGGCGAACCGCGCCGCCTGGTCGAGCGCCAGCCATCTGCGCAGCCGCGGCCAGTGATGGGCGATCGCCTCGTGGACGACTTCCACCGTGACGCCGGACGCGGGGGGCCGGGCGTTCATGCCGCACCGCCCTCGGCGGGAGCTAGCGGGGGTGTGGGTGTAGGCGCGGCGTCATTCACCTCTTCGCCGGCCGGCAGGTCTGGGCAGGTGGACTGGTACGGCACGTTCGGTCCCACGAAGCGGTCCCATTCCGCTTGCGAGAGATTGCGCCAGACCTGGTCGCAGACGCTGTCCGCCAGGGCGTTGCTGTTGGCGATGGAGAGCCGGATGGCGCCGTCGGCGGCGGCCGAGGCCAACATGGGGCTCCTGACGGGCGTCGATGCCGGGTCGGGCTCGTCGTCAACCGTCGCGAGGCGCGGGCTGAAGGCAATCGCGCGCACGAATTCGTCGCGCCCGCCGATGATGGCCAGGGCGTGCCCCGCGGTGTCGCCGCCGCGAATGGTCCGCAAGAGCCGCTCGCCAGGGGTTCCCGCCGCCGCGCCCGCCGCGGGATTCCAGAGGCGGGCGGTCTGGTCCGTGCTGCCGGAAGCCAGGAGCACGTCCGTCCCGTCGGTCGCGGGCGAAAAGGCGACGACGCGGACTTCTCCATCGTGCTCGCCCAGGAGCCGGGGCGCCTCCGCCGCGCCCGGCCGCACGAGGCGGTTGGTATCCCAGGCCACCACGGCCCCGCCGGCATGCCCGGTCACCAGCAGGGGGGAGCCAGACGGCGCGAAGGCGATGCTGGCCACGCCCCCGAACTTGTCGTCCTCACGCTCCTGACCATCGCACAGGAACGGCACATCCCGAATATCCCCAACCTGAAGGGACGCCCGTTTTCCCACGTCGCAGCGGTAGAGCGTGGCGCCGGTCGCGAGCGATCTCCCGGACGGCGCGATCTGCCAGACGGCGACGAACCCGGTGTCGAACTCACAGCTCCCGGAGCCGCCCAGTTTGCACCCGGCGGCGGCCAGGGTCTTGCCGTCGGGGGTGAAGGCCAGGGCGCGCACGTCGACGTCGCCGAGCAGCAGCGGCTCGCCCAGCGCCGACCCGGCGGGATCCCAGAGCCGCACGGCGCCGTCCATGCCGCCGGAGGCCAGGAGGGTGGCGTGCGGTGCGAAAGCCACGGCGGTGACGCCGTTGTTGGGTTTGTCCCCGGTGTCCCCATCGTGCTCGCCGATCTTCGTAAACGCGGCGTCCGCGTCGTCCAGCCGGCGGACCCAGACGGCGCCGCGCGCGTCACCGGCGGCCAGGAATGGTGCGTCTGGGCTGTAGGCGACGGAGGTGACCTTGACCTCGTCGTCGCCCAGGGTGTTGTCGTCGCCGTCGTCGCCGAGTTGACTGCGTTCCGCGCCGGGCAGGGCCGCTGGATCGCCCCAGAGGCGGACGGTACCGTCTTCGCCGGACGAGGCCAGCATCGCTCCATCGGGGGCGAACGCCAGTCCGCGCACGTAGTGGTCGTGACCGCGCAGCATGGCGGGAGGAGCGAGCGCCCCGTCGGATTCCCTGATGCGCCAGACCCGCGCCGTGCCGCCGGCGCTCGTTGCGGCCAGGGTCAGTTCACTCTCTCCGGATCGCGCGAAGGCGAGCGCGCGCACCCATTCTTCGCTGCCGCCCAGCACGGCGCTGGCCCGTTCCGGGGTGCCCCGGCTCATGTCCCAGACACGCACTGTTTCATCCTGGCTGCCGGACATCAAGAGCTTTCCGTCTGGGCTGAAGGCGAGGGCGCGGATTTCGGCATCGTGGCCGTTGAGCTCCGCTGCCGAGCCGTCGTCGAGGTTCCACAGCCGGATGACGCGGTCGCCGCTCCCCGAGGCCAACCGACCGTCGTCCGGGTCCGGGTTGAAGGCGAGCGCGGCCACGCCGCCGCGGGGCCCGAGACCATCGGCGCCGAGTACGACGGGCGACGCGGCCGAGCCAATCCGAGCCCACTCCCCAGCCTGCCAAACGGAAATCGTTGCCGGCGCATTCTTGTCGCAGTAGTTGTTTGGCGGGATCACGACGGGGCAGGTTCCGGCGGCGAGCGTCCCATCCTCGCTGACCGCGACCGACCAGACGTCGCCCTCGGGAACGTCCAGGTCCGTTGCCTGGTCCGGGGCCGAGGCGTTCCACATGCGCAAGACCCCCCTGGCAGAGGGGCACGATGCTTCCTCGTCCCGGCAACCGCCAGCGATCAGCCACAGATCATCGCCGGTCCTCCCGAACGTGACGGCGCGCAACGCCGACCCGAATTCCACCGAGGTCCGATCGAGACCCTGCGCACAGGGATCGGCCGTGGCATCGCCCTGGCCGGCGAAGATGGTCTCCAGCGTATCGAGCCGCCACAGGATGATGCCGCCTGTCGCGCTGCCGGAGGCGAGATAGGCGCTCGGGGCGGCGTCGGTGCCAGGGCTGAAGGCGACGGAGGTGACCGCTTTGCCGTGGCAGGTAAGCCGAAGCGGTTCGCCGCCGGGATTGCGCAGATCCCAGATGCGGATGGTGCTCTGGTTCTGTCCGGCCGCGGCCAGGAATCGGCCCTGGCTATCGAGGGCGAGGGAGGCGAGCGGTTGCACCGGCGCCCCCTCGTCGCGCCAGAGCGTGCTGAAAAAGGGAGCGCCGATCGTCGCTTGCAGGGCGGTCCCGATCTGCTCTTGCGCCGCGCCATCGGTGTCGAATAGCCAAGCCTGGCGGGCGAGGAGGGCGGCGCGCTGGTCGTCGCCGCGATCGTGCTCGCCGATGGCCTGGGCGGCGAGGGCGCGGGCCAGACTGACGTCACGCTGCCCTTCGGCCCGCACCCGGTAGACCAGCGCGATGGCGGCGGCGCTGACGGCCAGGATGACGAGCGCGGTGGCGATGCGCAGAAAGACCCGCTGCTGCGCCACCCGCCGCTCGGACTCGCGGCGAGCGGTCTCGGCCAGGTCGGCGCGCTCCCGTTGCGTCGCCAATTCGGCCGTGGTGCTGGCGCGCAGGTAATCTTGCTCCAGCGCGTTGAGAGCGAGATGAGGGTGGTTTGCCAGCGCCCGTGCTTCTTCTAACCGGTCGTCACGATGCGCCAGGTAGCCGTCGTCGCGCCCGTTGGCGTGCCACTCCTGAGCCGCGTCGCGGAGCGCCTCGCGCTCAAGCAGCGCGTCGCGGTCCTCCTCCAACCAGCCGCGCAGGCGGGGCCAGCCGGAGATGAGTGCGCCGTGCGCGAAATCCACTTCACCACGGACGGTGCCTGCCTGCCTAGCCATCATCCCTGCGCCAATGTCGCCGACGGAGAGGAGCCGTTGCCGCTCGGCACGCCGAACCGGACCTGCGGCAAGCTGCCCCTTGGCACACCGCTGTGACCATTGCTCACGCTGCCCATGACAGAAGTCCGATGGCCTCCGGGGCTCCGAGGTCGAGTTTCGCCACCTCGCGGCCGTCACGTCGCGCGATCCAAACGGAATCGCCCTCCTCTTCACGAACGACGAGCGCGATTGCGGACCCACCGGGCGCCCAGACCGGATGACTATTGTCGGAACCGAGTTGCGGCAGCAGATACCGGGCCTCGCCGCGGATCGACGAGGTGGCGATCCTGCGCGACCCGGCGGGACCGATCTGGTACACCACGTGCTGGCCATCCGGACTCAGACTTGGGAAGTCTTCCCATTGGTCGGTGTTTGCGATGACGGCGATCTTGTTTCCGGCCGGGTCGGTCAACACCATATCGAGATTCGGTCCCCCGACGCTGACGATGACCATTTGGCCGGTGTCAGCTACCGCCGGGTGACTGGCGGGCGCCTCGACGAATGGCGTCATATCGCCCCCGTACGCCGGAACGCTCATGAGCCAGGCCTGGCCACCGCCAGCGACGGTGACGATCAAGGACAGGTCGCTGGCGGCCCACTCAACGTAATGGATCGTGCCACCTCCAGGATCGGCGAAGTGGGTCACTTGACGGCGATGGCTCCCACTCGCGTCCATCACCCAGACCTGGGTGGTTCCGTCTGACGCGGGGGAGATGAACGCCAGCCGATCTCCGGCGTTCGACCATGCCGGTGCCCTTTGGAAGGCGGGATCGGACGTGAGTTGCGTCGACGATTGCGTGG
Organism: uncultured Chloroflexia bacterium; assembly: GCA_963762985.1. GTDB lineage: Bacteria > Chloroflexota > Chloroflexia > Thermomicrobiales > UBA6265 > JACCXM01. The sequence continues at coordinate 40,292 of CAVXMK010000001.1, read as the reverse complement.
CGAAGTCATAAACGAAGAGATCAGATTGCCCGCTGACGAGCGCCGAATATGCCAGTCGCCCCGTCGCCAGCGATGCCGCCGGCACCCGATCCACCGACAGCGGTTCAGTCGACAATGTATCCCCTGGCACGATCGGCGACGCCTCGGGAGCTGGTGCACGGGATGGGGGAGTGGCAACGGGACCGCTTCCGGCAGCTGGCAGATTGCAGGTCGGCTCGTACGGAGTCCCTGGCCCGACGAAGCGGCTCCACTCGCTGAGTGACAGGTTGCGGCCCGCGGCCTCGCAGACCAAGCCAGCAAGTGTGTCGGGATGCGCGATCCAAAGGTGAACCGTAGCCTCGAAATCACCCGTGGCCAGCTTCCCCGTAATCGGATTGAAGGCCACCGAGGACACCGCCAGGTCGGACACGGCGAGGACTGCTGGCGCGGCGGCAGTTTGCGCCGGATCCCACATTCGGACCGCCCCGTCCGCGCTGCCTGCCGCCAGCGTCCCCCCATCCGGGCTGAAGGCAACGGAAAGGACCGGTCCGCCGTCGCCGGCTGTCCGGGCCGGTGCGGCGTCGGGTTGTTCGAGGTCCCACAACCGTACTGCGCCATCGGTTCCACCCGCCGCCAGCATCATCCCGTTCGGGCTGTACGCGACAGACGAGACCGATTCCGGCGCTCCGGTGAGATGGACCGGTGGGGTGGATGCGGCGAGGTTCCACAGCCGCACCGCGCCGTCCTCGCTCCCCGCGGCCAGGGTGTCAGCCACCGGACTGAAGGCCAGCGCAGTGACAGCGCCCTCCGCGGTGTCGAGGCTCTCTGGCGCGCTGTCGAAGCGTGTCGTGTCCCACAGTCGCACCGTGCCGTCGGCCCCGCCGGCAGCCAGTCTCCGCCCGTCCTGGCTGAACGCGACCGAGGAGACCGCTTCGCCCTGGACGGAGATGACCGTCGGCGCGGCGCTGTAATCCGCCGGGTTCCATAGCTGCACCCCACCGGAGCTGCCAGCGGCCAGCGTCCGCCCGTCCGGGCTGAACGCGACCGACGACACCGGCCCGGACGCCGGGCCAAGGGTTGGCCACTCTCCCGGCCCCAAAGGCCATATCTGGATCGTCCCGTCTTCGCTGCCTGAGGCCAGGGTGAGTCCATCCGGGCTGAACGCCACCGACGAGACCGGTCCCAATTGGCTGGAAAAGTCGGCCGGCTGGGCGGCGGGTTGGCCAAGATCCCACAATCGCACCGTGCCATCCTCAGTCCCTGCTGCCAGGGCACTCCGGGTTGGGCTGAATGCGACGGAGGAGACGGTCTCTCCCTGACCAGGGAGGATCCTCGGCGCGGCCGCCGGGTGCTCCGGATCCCACAGACGCACCGCCCCATCTGATCCGCCTGCGGCGAGCGTCCGCCCGTCCTGGCTGAGCGCTACCGAGAAAACCCAACCGGCCGCGCCGGGAAGGACGATCGGCGCGGCGCCGGGCCGGGTCACATCCGCCAACCGTACCGCACCGTCCGCGCCGCCAATGACCAGGGTTTGGCCGTTCTTGCTGAACGCTACCGACGAGACCCAATCGGTCGCGCCGGCGAGGAGAGTCGGCGCGGCGTTGGGTTCCGTCAAATCCCACAGCCGCACCCTGCCGTCCGAGCTGCCCGCGGCCAGGGTCTGTCGATTAGGACTGAACGCAACCGAGGAAACCGTCTCACCCGGGAGAGCCAGCACAGTCGGCGCGACGAGATGCGCGGGGTCCCAAAGCCGCACCGTGCCGTCCGACCCCGCTGCGGCGAGCTTCTCCCCACCCGCACTGAACGTCACCGAAGAGATCGCCCCCGCCACGCCGGGAAGGACGACTGGTGGCGTCTCGGGGTGCGTTGGGCTCAGCAGAACCGCGCCGCCGGAACCTCCCACGGCGAGGGTCTTCCCGTCCGGATCGAACGCCAACGCGGTGACCCAACCCACGTGTCCGGCGACGATGGTCGGCGAAGCAGCGGGCTGGTCCGGGGTCCAGAGGCGGATCGCGCCGTCCGCGCCGCCCGTGGCCAGGAGTTCTCCATCCGGGCTAAAGGCCACCGAGAAGACCGCCTGCCCTCGGCTGGCGAGAACGCGACCGAAATGCGGAACATTGAGCGTGGCACGAAGCGCCTCGTCGACCTGGGACAGCCGTGAGACCCCGCCCTTCTGGCTGAACAGGTGTGCCTGCCGGGCCAGCAACGCCGCGAGCTCGTTCTCGCCCCGATCGAGTTGGAGAGGCACCGCGGCAACCAAAGCGAGGGCGCGGCCGATGTGCGCCTCGTCTTCGGCCAGCTTCCGTTGCGCAATTGCCTCGGTTCGCTGCTTCTCTGCCTCGCGAAAATTGACGAAAGCGTAACCCGCCGCCAGCACGGCCAACGCTCCCAGCGCGGCAGCGACGAGGAAGCGGCGGCGCAGCTGGCGTGCGGCCGCCACCTGCTCGCCGACGCGCAGTTCAGCCTCGCGCTGGGCGGCTTCGGCTAATTCGGCCCGCTCTCGCTCCGCTGCCAACTCCCGTTGGCGCTGTGCGTTCTGTTCTTGTTCTTCCCGCTCTCGCAAGGCCAGACTGGCCAGGAGATAGGCCTCTTCCAGCGGGCTCAGGCGAAGCCGCGGGTGCTGGCGCAGCTCTTCCGCTTGGTCCAACCGCCGTCCATGTGCCAGGTAGCTCTCGTCGCGTCCGTGCCCGTCCCACTCCTGAGCGGCCCCGCGCACGGATTCGCGCAACAGCAGGTCGGCCCGATCTTCGTCCAGCCAGGCGCGCAGCTTCGGCCAGTGGCGGATGAGCGCCTCGTGCGCCACCTCGACCTGCACCCGATCCTGGAGCAGCGGCGGGTGGTCGACGCCATCGACCGCCGGATGAGGAGCAGGAGCGGCGACAAGGCGCCGAATCCTGCGCGTGAGCGGACGATCGTTGCTCCGGGCTGGATCGCGGCGGAACTGCTTCAGCAGCGCGCCGTAGCGCGGCGATTCGTCATGGAGTGCCAGCCATCCACGCAACCGCGGCCAGCGCTGGAGAAGCGCCTCATGCGCGATTTCGACCTCGACCTGACTGTCGCCGCGCGGGTCGCTCATGGCGGTTACGGCACTTGGGCGGATGCCGGAGCCGCGGCGTCCGCGGGCGGCTGCGCAGCCGGAGCGCCCGACGATGTGGCTGCAGCCTCCGGTGGCGCGGCCACCGGCGAGCTGCTGGTCACTACCAAACCCGCGTTGGCCAGGCGCCAGACCAGGTTCTTGGTGGCTTCGAGGTCGCCGCCGGCCGGCACCAGCTCTTCCAGGGCCACGCGGCGGCGGGTGTCGCGCCGTTCCGTGCCGGCGGCGGCTTCCTCGTCCAGCCGGGTGAGGCGCACGAAGATGTCGCGCATGCGTTCCTTTTCCGGGTCGGTCAGCTCGGCGTAGACGGTTTCGGCGGTCTTGGCGATGGCGCCCTGCACCCCGCCCAGGGTGCGGTACTCGGCGGCCAGCAGCCAGCGCCCGTGCCGCCGGTGCCACAGTTCCAGCAGCGCGTGCTGCAGCAGCGGCATGGCCCCGGGTTCGCCCTGCACCTGATCGAGGATGGTGGCTGCCAGGTCGGCCTCGAAGCGCAGCCCGACCGCCGCCGCCTGCTTTTCGATGGCCTTGCGCAGCTCACTTGCATCCATCGGCGCGATCAGGCGCTGGTGCGCCTCCATGGCCGTGCGCAGCGCCGGGTACGGTGCGCAATCACCCCAGAAATCGGCCCGCATGGTCAACACCACGGGCCGTTCAGCGGTCAGTGCCAGGATTCGCTCAAAGAACGTTGCTCGCTTGGTCTCGTCCCGGCAAAGGGTGAAAATCTCCTCGAACTGGTCGACCACGATCGGGCCGGGGGCGTCGCCCAGCTTCTGCACCGTCTCATCGAGCCGGGCCAGCGGGTCGTCACCGGGGCGGAAGTGCCGCTCCAGGTACGGTTCCGGCTCGCCGCTGGCGGCGGCCAGCGCCGGGATCAGCCCGGCCAGCACCACGGACGATTTGCCGCTGCCAGAGGGCCCCAACACCGGCAGGAAAGGATGCTCCGCCAGTTTGCCCTGCAGTTCCGCGACAAGGTTCTCGCGGCCGAAGAAGAATGAGCGGTCCTTGGCCAGGAACGGTTTCAATCCCAGGAACGGGGCGCGCGCGTCGTACAGCGGCGGGTCCTGGTCCAGGGCCAGCGCCGGGAAATTCATGTCCAGAGCTTCGGTGCAGATCGCGTCCAGCTCTTCCAGCGCGCGGCGGCGATCCTCGCGCAGCGCTGGGCTCAGCGTGGCGCTGTCAGCGCGGCCGAGATCGCGTAACGTCTTGGCCAGCGAGGAGAATCCGCGCCGCGTGCCTCCGTCCGTCTCCGCGTCGGGGATCAGCACCGGCGCCCGCTCGTTCAGGAGCGGTTCGGCGCGGTCGAGTCCGTGGCCGATCTGCGGCGGGGTCAGATCCTGCAGGGGGAGTACGGTGTCGCTGAAGAGCGGCAAGCCAGCAAGGCGGCTGTAGAGGGCGGGGACGGTGATGTCGCCCTTCTCGGCCAGCCCCGCGGTGGCGGCCACCAGGGCCAGGTCCGGGTGGCCGCCCTCGCGCAGGTGACGGTAGAAGGGACCGGCCAGCGTCGTGGCCGTAGCGACGGTGACTTTGTCGGTCATGGCCACCACGGCCGGCATGCCCAGCTCGCGCACCAGCCGCTGCGCCAGACCACCCAGACCCCCGACCGCCTCGGCGGTGGCGCTGGCGGTTTCGCAGGCGGAGAGGAAGACGAAGCGGGGCAACGTGCCGAGTCGCCCCAGCCGCTCCAGCAACCGCGTGCCAGTCACGGCATCGACCGTGCCATCGGGCTTGGCCAGGTACAGCGTGGTCTCTCCCTCCCCGGCGCCACGCGCGACCGAACCGTGCCCAACGATGTGGAGCAGGGTGTACTCGCCCGCCGTGATCCGTTCGCTCAGGGTGTCCAGGGTCGCCGGCCCGAGGAGACCGGGAATGCCCTCCGCTCCGTCGCCGGTGGCCAGCACGTCGCTCTCGATGTCGTCCAGGGCGGTGCGCACCCCCCCGACGGCGGTGACGACGTCGAACGGCGCCAGCCCGTACTCGCCCAGGTTGGTTGGGTTGGCGGCGATGACCAGGGCACGCAACTGGCGCCGGGACACCGGCGGGAAGCGGCGGTCGGTGACCGAGGGCAGGTAGAGGGAGAAGGGCACTTCCTGGTTGAGGGCCAGCAGATCCCAGTCACCGTCGAGCGGGGCGCTGAGGCGTTCCCAGCGATAGGCGCGCAGATCCGGGTCTTCGACCGTCAGCAGCACGCGCAGGCGGTCGTCGTCCGTCGTTTCGGCGCGGGCGCGGGTAAATGCGTCGCGGACATCGTCGCGGAAGAGCGCCTGGCCCAGGATTTCGCCGTAGGCGCGCGGGTCGAGCGTCGCCGCCAGCAGCGCGGCATCGCTCTCTGGGCCGAGGAGGAGCATCCCCTCGGTGCGGAGGCGGAGGACGGCGCCGGGGCTGGTGCGCTCCACCACGATTGGCCACCCCGCTTCGGTTTTGCGTTCGATGGTGATCTCGAAGGTGCTCATCGTCCACCTCGATGAGGGTGCGGCCCGCGCTGGCTCAACGGAATGCCGGTCGGCCGCGATCCACGGATACCCCCATTCTGCCGGTCGTGACCCCCGCGCGCATCCGCACTAGTACGGAGTTCTGCCGCTGGGAACCGCCGCGCCAACGTCCCCGGATATCCCACGGCCAAGACGGACCGCGGTTGGGAACCGATGCTGGCCGCGTTGAATTCGGATGCCGAACGTGCCCGGATCGTATCACCCCACACATACGTTGGATACCCCTGAATGGTTGTTTCATCCTTTGCGGGGCTCTGTATTTTTCTTTCCGTTCGTTCTACGATGCGTGGGCAACATCCATGCCCCGATGCGTACAGGCCAAAGGTGGCCGCCATGTCCACGCCCCTCGCCGACCTGGAGATTCGCCTCAGCCCCCATCCCAGCGGGGGGTATGGGGTTGGGATGCGGTTCAGCCGGTCGGACAGCGAGGCGCTGGTCGAGACCGAAACCGATGACCCGGTCGCGTTCGATTTCGAGGCGCTGACCGCCGCCGAAGGCACGCCGCGGTACGGCCGACTGCTAACCGACAGCCTCTTCGCCGCGGCCGGGCTGCACGCGAAGTTCACCGAGGCCGGCGCGATCGCCGATGGCCTGAAGACCCCCCTCCGGGTCCGCCTGTTCGTCAGCCGCGGCGCGCCGCGGCTGGACGCCCTGCGCTGGGAGACGCTGCGCCATCCCGACGACGACACGCCGCTGGCCAGCAGCGAGCGGGTGCTCTTTTCCCGCTACCTGAGCAGCGCCGACTGGGGCAGCGTTCGCCGCCAGGCCCGGGGCGACCTGACGGCGCTGGTGGCCATCGCCAATCCGACCAAAGACCTCGCGCAATGGCGGCTGGCGGAGATCGACGTCGCTGGCGAGCTGGAACGGGCGAGAACGGCGCTCGGCCCGCGGATCCCGACCACGGACGTGCTGCCGCCGATGACGATCGATACCCTGACCGAGCATGTCCGCGGCCACAAGCCGGATCTGCTCTATCTGGTGTGTCATGGCGGCCGTCGCCAGGGCGACGACGTGCCCATCCTCTACCTCGAAGACAAGGAGCGGGCGGTGAAGGTGGTGACGGCTGCCGAGCTGGCCGAGCAACTCGATATCCTGGAGCAGCGGTTGCAGGTGGTGGTGCTGGCCTCGTGCCGGAGCGCCGGCGGGCAGGTGGTCGAGGGGAGCGACGGCGCGCTGGCCGCGCTCGGCCCGCTCCTGGCCGCGGCCGGGGTGCCGGCGGTGGTGGCGGTGCAGGGCGATGTCACCATGGAAACCGTCAAGCAGTTCATGCCCAAATTCTTCACCGAGTTGCGGGATCATGGGGAGATCGACCGCGCCATGGCACGGGCGCGCAACCTGGTGCGCGAGCGCAAAGACGCCTGGATGCCGGTGCTCTTCCTGCGGCTCAAGAGCGGGCTGTGGTACGAGTCCGGCTTCGCGGGCGACAAAGATGAGTTCAAGAAATGGCTCTCGTTGAAGACGGCGATCGAGAATGGGCAGTGCGTCCCGATCCTGGGGTCGGGGCTGGCCGATAGGGTCTTCGGGTCGCGGCGAGAGATCGCGCGGCGGTGGGCGGAGGCGTACCGCTTCCCGCTGGCGCCGCACGATCGGGACGATCTGCCTCAAGTGGCCCAGTTCCTGACCGTCACGCAGGGCTGGGGGGCGACCATCCACACGCTCGAGAAACAGATCAGAACCGGACTGCTCCGCCGCTACCACGGCGAGCCGCCGGCCGAGCTGACCGCCGACGACGCGACATTGAGCGCCCTCTCGGCGGCCGTGAGCAAGCAGCAGCGCGATAGCAGCGATACCGAGCCGCACCGGGTGCTGGCCGGTCTGCCGTTGCCCATCTACGTCTCGACCAATCCGGACAATCTGCTGCGGGATGCACTGCTCGATGCCGGCAAGAAGCCGCGGGTCGAGCTCTTCCGCTGGAGTTCGGACCCCTCCATCGTCTGGCCGCCCTCGATGTCCGACCCGGACAGTGAGGCCTACGATCCCGCCTATCGGCCATCGCCGCAGGAGCCGCTCGTCTATCACTTGTTCGGCAACCTCGAGCATCCGGACACGCTGGTGCTCACCGAAGACCACTACTTCGAATTCCTCAAGCGCGCCGGCGACGCGGAAAAGGTGCGGGACAGTGCGGTCCTGAACCCGAATACTTTTCGCTCTGACGTGCGCGCCGCGCTGGCCAGGAGCGCGCTGCTCTTCGTAGGGTTCCAGATGGACGACTGGGACTTCCGGATGCTCTTCCGCAGCGATTTCATCAATCGGGAAGGGGGCAGGGCGCGCCGCGACTACTTCAACGTCGGCGTGCAGGTGTCCCCGGAGGAGGGGCGGTTTCTGGAGGTCGAGGCCGCCCGCGACTACCTCGACACCTACCTCAATTCTGAATCGGCCCGGATCAGCATCTTCTGGGGCAATGCCGAAGATTTTGCCGCCGAGCTGGCGCGGCGGCTCGCGGCGCCCGGCCGGGACGTGGCATGATGAGCGAGCCGCTGCCGATCCCGGAGAATCCGTACGTCGGCCCGCGCCCCTTCACCCACACCGACCCGCTCTTCGGGCGGGATGTGGAGAAGATCGAGCTGCTCAATGTTCTGATCGCGGAGCGCATCGTCCTGCTCTATTCCCCCTCGGGGGCGGGCAAGACCTCGCTCATCCAGGCCGGTCTGGTCCCCGATCTGGAGGCGGAGCATTTCCGGCCGCTGCCCCCCATTCGGGTCAACCGCATGCCGGGCGACGACATCTCCCCCAACCGCTACGTCGCCAGCGCGATCGACTCGCTGAACAGGGGGCCGGACGGCCAGGCGAAGATTCCCACCCCGGACCTGGCCGGTCTGTCACTGGACGGCTACCTCGCGCGGTTGGAGGCCGACGACCAACCAGCCTCCGGCGATGCCGCCGATCCGTTTGTGCTGATCTTCGACCAGTTCGAAGAGATCCTCACCGCCGATCCCGCCGACCTGGCCGTCAAGGAGGAGTTTTTCGCCCAGGTTGGCGCGGTGCTGCTGCCCCGCCACCGCTGGGCGCTCTTCGCCATGCGCGAGGAGCACGTCGCCGCGCTCGATCCCTACCTGCGCCATATCCCGACCCGGCTGGCGACGACATTCCGGCTCGGTCTGCTGGGCCACATCGCGGCCAAGGAGGCTATTCAGCGACCGGCAGCGGATAAGCACGTCGCGTTCACCGGCCCCGCCGCCGACGCCCTGATCGCCGATCTGTCTGCCGTGAAACGTCCGGACGGGACGGTGCAAGCGGGCGCGCTTCCGTTCGTCGAGCCGGTGCAGCTCCAGGTCGTCTGCCGCCAGTTCTGGGGCAGCCTGCCCTGGGCGGAGCTGGCGGTGCGCGACGGGCAGCCGCAGATCGAGGTGGAGCACATCACGGAGCACGCCCGGGTCGACGACGCCCTGGCGGCCTATTACGCGGACAGGGTGGCGGACATCGCCAGGGACGAAGGCGGTGACGCGCCGGTTGCCCTGGAGCGCCAGATCCGCGAGTGGATCGAAACCAACCTGATCACGGAGCGGGGAACACGCGCCCAACTGCGCGTCGGGGCGGAGCGCGAGCAGACCCTGCTCGGAGGTGCGATCAAAGGGTTGGCGGACGCCTACCTGATCCGTAGCGAAGGGCGCCCCGACGACCGCTGGTACGAGCTGGCGCACGACCGGCTGGTGCAACCGGTCAGGGAAAACAACGCCGCCTGGCTGAGCGAGCATTTGCACAAGGTGCAGGCGCGAGCCAGGCAGTGGGACCAATCCGGTCGCCACCCCGAAACGCTTCCCCGCGGCGCCGAGCTGCGAGAAACCCAGTCGTGGGTCGCCGCCAACGCCCCCGTGCTGTCGGCCTGGGAGCAAGGGCTGATGGCCGATTACGTCGTCGCGAGCCAGCGCGAGCAAGGGCGGCGGCGCTTGCGGATCGCGGCGATCGTGGCGGGGCTACTCGCGCTCGTGCTGATCCCGGCCCTGTTCTTCTGGTTCCGTGGCGAGTCCGAAAAGAACGCCATTGAGGCCGCGGCCACCAGCGTGGCGAACGAGTTACTCGCGCAGCAGAACGAGACACTCAGGTCGGCGGTACTGGGGAATCGGTCTGGGGATAGCCTGGACGAAGGCGCGGTCGATCGCGCCCTGTTGCTCGCGATGCAGGCGATCGAAGTCAGCCCAACGCTAGAGGCGCGACGCGCGCTCCTGAGCGCGTTGACCGCCCAACCTGGACTGGTCGCAATCCTGCAACCTGGGCTGGAATTGGCCCCGGACCCACTGGAGAGCCCCGGATTGGGCGCCCCGGACGCCATGGTTGTCAGCGCGGACGGGAGCACGGCGGCCATCGCTCGCTGCAGTGCGGCGACCCAAGTGTCCCTGCAGTGCCCGGCCAGTGAAATATCCCTCTGGAATCTGGATTCGCGGCGCTCGTTGGTCACGATCCCGGCAGAGCAGGTGGGGGTCGCGGTGCAGAGCCTGGCGCTCAGCCCGGATGGTCGCACCCTCGCGGTTGGCAGCGCCGGCCGGGGGGTCACGCTCCGGGATGTTCAAAGCGGCGCGACGCTGGGTGACGCCTTTGTACCCGGCGGGCCTGCGGCGTTTCGCGTCTCCAGCCTGGCCTACAGTCCTGATGGGAACGTCCTGGCCGCTGGTGGTGAGCGCGGCGATATCGCGCTCTGGGATCGCGATCGCCTCGGCGAAGCGCCGGCGCTGCTGACGGGCCAGTCGAGCGCGGTCACGAGTCTGGCGTTCAGCCGGGATGGGATGCTGGCGGCCGGAGACACCACCGGCGCCGTCGTTGTCTGGGTCGACGGGACACCTATGGTGCGATGTGTTGCCGCCGCTGGCGCTGGCCGGGAGCGCTGCGAGCCGTTCCGAGCGGCCGGGACGCCGACGGCCATCCCTTCCGAGCCATTCGCCGCGGCCCCCGTGCCGCGGGTCAGCAGCGTGGTCTTCGGGGGAGACGGCGAGTGGCTCGCTGCCGTACGTGAGGACGGCAGCATCAGCATCTGGGATATCACCGGTGGCCGCCAAGGGCCATCCGTCCCTGCCGATGCCCTGCAATCGGCGGTGATCGGGGTCGGCTTCGCGCCCGATAGCCCAGTTCTGTCCGCGGTCACGACGGAACGTATCGTGCTCCCCTGGAACGTCGAAACCGGGCGCCCTGCCAGCGGCGCCACGAATCTTTCGCTCACCGCCGCCGCGTTTGCCGCGGACGGATCGACCCTGATCACCGAGGACGCCCAGGGAATTATCCTGCTCTGGGATCTCACGTTGCCGAGCCCGCTCGCACAGCGAATCGATGCCGAAGACATCGGGCCCGCGCTGGGTATCGCCATCGCCAACGGCGGCCAAACGCTGGCGGTGGCCGGATCATCCAGGGTGATTCGGCTGCTGGATCTGGCCGATCGCACCGCTCCTGCCCTGCTTGCCGATCTCGAAACGGAAAACCTGCCTGGCAGCGTGGCCTTGAGTGGCGACGGCCGGTGGCTCGCGTCCGGAGGATCGGATCTGCTGCTTTGGGACATCGCCGACCGAGCGGCCCCGGTGCAGGTCTGGGTCGGCGGCGAGTACGGAAACGTCCTCTCAGTCGCCTTGAGTCCTGATGGCGAGTGGCTTGCTGCCGGCGACGATCGGGCGCGCGTGCTGCTGTGGCGATTGTCCGATCTGGACGACGATCCCGTTGTCCTCAACGGTCACGAACGCTTTGTGGAAGCGGTGGCATTCAGCCCGGACAGCCAAATGCTGGCCTCGGGCGGCGCGGAAGGCACGGTGCGGTTGTGGAATCTGGCTGACGTGGCCGCTCCACCGCTCGTGCTCGAAGGTCCTGTCAACGCGATGCGGTCGGTGGCGTTCAGTCCGCGTGAGCCGGAGCTCGCCGTCGCCGACGCCAACGGCGGCATCGTCGTGTGGGACATCGGCGCCGCGCCGGTCGACGCCATCCTCTCGCCCGGCCAGATTCCCGGCGCCTTTGCCGTAGCGTTCGGCCCCGATGGAGTGCTTGCAGCGGCGACGTCGGACGCGAGCATCCGGCTCTGGGACGCCGAGACGAACCTGGAGCTTGGCCGGCTCCCCTTGTTTTCTCAGCCGGTGCGCACGCTCGGCTTTGCCGAGGACGGAACGCTGGCCTCCGGCGGCGCCGCGGGAAGCAACGTAGACCCTGCCATCCTCCTGTGGTCGTTCAGTGTCGATGCCATGCAAAATGCCGCCTGCCGGATCGCTAATCGTGAGCTGACCCCAGCGGAGAGGGAGGAGTTCATGCTTGGCCTGCCCTATCATCCGGTGTGCGAGGAAACCTTCGCGCGCGATAACGCATCCGTAGGACTGCCTGCGAGCACGCCCGTGGCTACACCATCATGATGGAATCCGTTCGTGGTCGCCGTCGCGCGCTGCTGGCGTGGCTCCCGGTGGTTGGCCTGCTGCTCGCCGCCGCGCTACGCTTGGCGGCGCCCGACGTGGCCGCGCGGCAAGCGACCGAGTCGGTGGATATGTTTCGGGGCAACCCGGCCCGCACCGGCGACCTCGGCGACCGGTCGGGACCGCGCGGGACGCTGACGGAACGGTGGCGGTTCGGGGCCGAGGGGCCGGTGCTCTCCTCGCCGGCCGTCGTCGATGGCGTCGTCTATATCGGGAGTGGGGGATTTCGGCCGGGAGCCACCACGTTCTTTGCCATCAGCGCCGAGCAGGGACGCGAGCTGTGGCGGTTTGCCACCGGCGGCGTCATCTGGTCGTCGCCGGCGGTGGCCGGCGACGTCGTCTACATCGGGAGCGACGACGGCTCGCTGTACGCGCTCGACTCACGAAACGGCCGCTTGCGCTGGCGGTTTCAGACCGGTGGCGAGGTCAGCGCCGCGCCCGTCGTGGTCGGCGATACGGTCTATGTCGGCAGCTTCGACGGCTTCCTCTACGCGGTCGAGACCGGCACCGGCCAGGAACGCTGGCGCTTCCCGACCGCCGGCCAGATCTTCTCCTCCCCGGCCGTCGCCGACGGGGTCGTGTACGTCGGCAGTAAGGACGGCGGTCTCTACGCCGTGGACGCGGACACGGGCGAACAGGTCTGGCGATTCCAGACGGGCGGGGAAATCTTCCCCACCCCCGCCGTTGCCGATGGACTCGTCTTCGTCGGCAGCACGGATGGCGTGTTCTCCGCGGTCTTCACCGCCGATGGCCGTCAAGCTTGGCAGCTCGACACCGGCGAGAGCATCTTCTCCTCGGCCGCGGTGCGGGGCGACACGGCCTATGTCGGCACCTTTGCGGGAGCGCTCGTTGCCCTGGACGTCGCCAATGGCGAGGAGCGCTGGGCGTTTCCAACGGGGAGCTGGGTGACCTCTTCGCCGGCCATCGCGGGTGAGACGATCTATTTCGGCAGCCAGGACAGTTCGCTCTACGCCGTCGATCTGGAGGGCAACAGGGTCGGCGAGTTCGAGACCGGCAATGTGGTCTATTCCTCCCCCGCCATCGTCGATGGGGTGGTCTATGTTGGCAGTCAGGACGGCAATGTGTATGCCATTGGCGAGGGCATCGAGACGCAGCAGGGTGGCGAAAGTCAATCGCAACTTGGGCCATGAGACAGGCTGTACCTGTTGAGGGCCGCACGATCGGAGGTCGCCATGGCCACGCAATTTCGCATCACGTCACCGGCGCATCTGCGGCAAGGACCAAGCCGTAACGCCCAGGTCATCGCCGAGCTGGCCGTGGGGGCCATCGTCGAGCGCGAGGGGAACAAGGTGCGCCGCTGGGTGCCGGTGCGCCACCAGGGGCGCACCGGCTGGGTGGCCGACCGGGTTCTGGAAAAGATCGGCGGGGACGAACCAGACCCCATCCCGGACCCGGTCACGGATCCAAATCGAATCAGGACGGAGGCCGAGATCGTCCAGATCATCCGCGAGGCGGCCCGCGCCTTCGGCCAGCCGGAAGAAGACCTCCTCCGCGTCGGCCGCTGCGAGTCGAATCTCGACCCGCGCGCGGTCAACCCGCGGGGACCCTGGCTCGGGCTCTTTCAGTTTCACCGCACCACCTGGGCCTCGACGCCCTTCGCCGAGCGAGACATCTTCGACCCGGTCGCCAACGCCAACGCGGCGGCCTGGATGTGGCAGCAGGGCCGGCGCGACGAGTGGACCTGCCAATAGACGAAGGCGGGAGGCGGGCCCAAGGGGCTGTAGGGGCACGGCACGCCGTGCCCACGATTCAGCGTGTACGGCCCGGCTGCACCGTGCGCGTGCCCACTCTGCGACGTTTCGCGTGAAATCCGTAAAAATACGGATTCAATATTCACTATCGCCTGCAATACTGCGCGGTATCGTCAACGAGTGAGGCGGCCGACGACTGCGGTGGCAGAGTGGATGCGTCCGCGGAGCCGGCACCGGCATCGCCCAAAGCCGATCTCCGTTGACCTGGGGCCAAGGTGGTGAAATTCCCCGCACCAAACTCCGTACAAATTACGGATGCGCCGAATGGCAATCGGCCGCACACTGAGTATCCAGATCAACTAAACGACTCATGACGGAACGTAACGTAAAATAGCGCGCAGATTTCACAATCGTAGCCAGTCGTCCAAGCGCGTGAGGAGCGGAGCGATGGCCATTCATGACGGGACGATCGTCGCTGGGGTGTCGCCCCGCATCAGCCAGGCGAAGTTCGCCGCGGTGCTGCGCAACCACCCCAGCCCCGCCGCCAACGAGGCCGAGGCGGGCTGGGAGGTCGTGCGGGCGACGGGGGTGGATCCCCTGTTCGCGCTGGCCGTCTTCCACCAGGAGAGCCAGTTCGGCACCGACGGCGTCTGTTTCGAGTTCAACTCGAAAAGCCCGGGCAACACCCGCTCCAGCCGCACGGGTATCGGCGACGCATTTGAGGCTCCGCCCAATGGCAGATTCATCCGCTACCCCTCGTGGACCGAGGGCTGGCGCGACATGGCCTTCCGCATCGTCGACCCGGCGTACGACTACGCCCTGCAGCGTCGCCGCACGATCCGCCCCATTCTCGAGCTCTGGGCGCCCGAGGACGATCCGAACGATCCGCACGGCTTCAACAAGACCGACCGCTACGTCGCCAACGTGGTGCGCAACATGACCGCCTGGGGCGACCAGGTGGCTTGTACGCCCTTCCCGCCGCCGCCGTTCGACGGCACGGACAAGCAGATCGGCGACGTCGTCTTCCACGCGGTGGGGCAGAGCGTCCAGGTCGCCCAGGACGGTCTGCGCTGCCGGCAATTTGCCTTGCCGACGAGCTGCGAGACGCGGGATCCTCTCCGTCAGGGGGAGACGTTTCAGGCCCTCTACTGGGTCGATGGGGAGGAGGTTGAGGGACAGCGGCGATGGTGGATCTCGGACAGCGGCTCCCGCATCTGGGCCGGGGGCACGGTGCAGCAGCCGGGCCAAACCGGCTAGGGAACAGGAGTTTGAAATGGCTAACGTCCTCTTGGTGATGGGTCACCGTTCCACCGACGACCCCGGCAATCCGGATGAACGGGACCGGACCATCTTTATTGTGCAAGCGGCCGAGCGCGAATTGCGCCGCGCCGGCCACACCGTGCACGTCCTGCAAAAGGAGGACGACGACGCCGACGACACGTTCACGCACAACCCCAACGGACTGGCGTTTGTGGCCAGCCGATCTGCCGAACTGATTCGACGGCACAACATCCAGGTGATGATCGATTGCCACTTTCAGGGCTCGCCAAACCCCACCAGCGGATGCTTTTGCATCTTCCCGGACGGGGCCAACCTCAATCCGCCGGCGCCGGAAGACAGCAAGGCCGCCAACCAGCTCGATGTGAAGTTCGCCGCGAAGCTGGCGGAAGAGGTCTCGCGCCAGACCAACATCCCCCGCCTGCGCATCTCGGAGCCGGGGTTCCTCGGGGGCATGAGCGAGGCGCAGAGCGGCATTGCCGCTCCGCCCAACTTCTGGCGCCTGGGCATGTTCAACCTGACCCGGTCCGTGCGCCAGCAGTGCGTCCGGGTCATCATGGAGCACGGCGACCTCGTCGCCGACCGCCCGGTCATCGACGGTCCCGGATTCTACGACCGCGTGGCGACCGCCTACGTGCGGGCCATCGATGCCTTTTGGCCGGTCGGACCCATCGTCGAGGATTTCTTCGCCTTCGAGCCGCAGGAGTTCACGGCCCTGGCCGGGGCCGTCGGACGCAAGCACGCCAGCACCGACTCCGAGATCGTGCGCCAGTACCAGGGCGGCGAGGCGATCCGCTGCATCGGCTACTACGAGTCGCAGGAAGTCGCCGGAGACAACCGCTGGTTGCGTTCTGCAGGCCCGAACGCGCCGCGCATCCACAGCTCCGGTGTCGTCGAAGCGGTGCCGCCCGGGAGCCAGACGGCGCCCCCGGCCGAGGCCGCGTCCCCGAACGGCGCCCGCAGGCTTTCGACCGAAGAGCAGTTGACTCAAGCGGAGCTGGCGCGGCGCGGCCCCCGTCCGGAGTCGGCGGCAGTCATGGAGACCGCCGTGCTCGGCTGCAGCGCGCTGACCTCGGTCGCCCAGGCGGAGGCGGTGGCCGAGTCGGCGTTGGCGGGCAGCTAACGCCACAAGAGCCTCCTCTTCCGCCACACCGGAGAGGAGATGGGGTGAGCGCAGGGCACAAGCCCACCGGCCACTCACTGCAACGATCAGGAGGAACCGATGGCCAGACAGATCGTCATTCCGGTCGTCCTTTCGCCCCGTTCCCGCAACCTCTGGTCGGAGAACGGAAAGAACAACGACATCCGATATGACTACTGCGCCGAACTTTGCCTCTCCGCGCACGTCCACTGCGGGCATGACGTGGAGGCCGTCTTCGAGCCGATCTTCGCGGCGACCGATGGGCTCGTAAAGAAATCCGGGTGGGACGGGTTCTACACCCCCAACCACGTCGACATCGAACCGATCGTCGGTCCCTTCCGGGGCGAGTACCACATCTACGGTCACCTCTCGGAGGCGTGGGTCGCCGCGGGCTCGATCGTGCGCAAGGGGCAGCAGATCGGCGTCACCGGGACCAACTGCGTCGACCGCGACTGCACTGCGCTGGCCATTGGCAACGAGCACTTGCACTGGGAACGGCGTGGCACGAACGGCTGCTCCCTCGACCCGGACCCGGTCCTGACCAGCCACGACGCCAACGGCGGCCCAAGTCCGAACGGCGGACCCGTCGCCAGCGGATTCGAGCGGCAGGACACGATCCGCGTCGCCGATGGCCCGTTGCGCCTGCGCCATGGTCCTGGCTCCGGATTCGCCATC
Organism: uncultured Chloroflexia bacterium; assembly: GCA_963762985.1. Lineage (GTDB taxonomy): Bacteria > Chloroflexota > Chloroflexia > Thermomicrobiales > UBA6265 > JACCXM01. Next base: position 23,550 of record CAVXMK010000001.1, on the reverse strand, counting down.
CTGCAGGAACTGCCGAACGGGGCGCAGCTTTGCGTCACCGGCGAACCCCAAAGCGCGGAAGGGCATGCCTGGTACCCGGTGCGCCTCCCCAACCTTAACCAACCCGGGTGGATCGCCGGAGAGTTTTGCGCGCTCGTTGCCTCCGGCGGCTGTGCCAGCCAGGAGACGACGGCCATGCCCCCGGAAGGCGCCGCCAAGCCGGGACAGCCGATCGGCGCCCACCCCGATTCCGGTCCCGCCGGGCCCATGCCCGAATCGGCCGCGGCGATGCCGATGGCCGAATACGACGCCGACGGCGACTTCGTTGGCGTCTCCTTCCCGACCCCGCCGCCGCTGCCGGAAGCGGCGGCGGGGGATCCCAGGGGTCTCAGCCCCTTCGCCCGCGGCTGAGGCCGGTGCATTGCTTTTGGGCATGGTCGTAGTCGCATCACGCGCAACGGAGGGTTCGTCATGAGAGAGAACGGAGCAGGTAACCAAGGATCAGCGTCCGGCCACCAGCCGGTCTCCAACGTCCCCCCGGAAGCCAACCGGCCCGTGGAAGTGACCGAGGTCACGCTGCCGGCCACGCAGGGCGTCAATCCCAACACGGCGGAACCGACCGCGTTCGGGCTGGAGGCGGTCTCCGGGCACACCGAGGCGGTCGCCTTCGCCGGGCCCGAAGCGGCGATGGCGGGCCCGCCGGTCCCGGCTCCCGCAGAGCTCGCCGCCGATTTGAGCGACCTCCAGGATATCGGGGTGGCCTCGTTCGGTTCGGGCGTTCTGGAGCGGGTCATCGGCACCGATGAGCGCACCCAGATTACTGACACGGCGTCGTATCCCTGGCGATCGATCGCCTCGCTGCTGATCACGGCGAAGGACAACTCGCGGTACATCGGCACCGGGTGGTTCGTCTCTCCACGCACCCTGCTCACGGCCGGGCACTGCGTCTACATCAATGGCGGCAACCCGGCCACCGACGGATGGGTCAAGCAGATCCAGGTCATGTGCGGCCGCAACGGCTCGACGCTGCCGTATGGCTCGGTGACGAGCACCGTATTCAAGTCGGTCGACGGCTGGACGCAGGACGGGAACGAAAACTTCGACTTTGGCGCCATCATCGTGCCGACGCCGCTCGGCGAGTCGGTCGGCATGTTCGGCATCGCGGTCTATCCGGACGACGAGCTGCTGGGCCAGTCGGTCAACATCTCCGGCTACCCGGGAGACAAACCAGACGGCACCCAGTGGTTCGATTCGCGCGCCGTGGCACAGGTCAACGCGCGCAAGGTCTATTACGAAGCGGACACGGCGGGCGGGCAGAGCGGGGCACCGGTCTTCCGCATCGTCGATGGCAATCGCATCGGCGTGGCGGTGCACGCCTACGGCGGCGCGACCGCCAACTCCGGAACCCGCATCAACGACGAAGTCTACGGGTGGATGAAGTCCTGGTTGGAATAGCGAGCCCGGCTCAGGGCCGCGGCGCGCCGCGGCCCGCGAGCTGAGCCGGGAGGAACATACCGATGGCGAGCCAGGGACCAGCCCTGATCTCCGGCCGGGTGCTCACCGCCGACGGCGCCCCGATCGCCGGGGCCCGGGTCTATTTCGTCTCAGGACCGGGCTCCTTTCCCGACGTGGCGGCGCTGACGAACGATGACGGCGCGTTCACCTTGTCGGCGCCGACCCCGGGAACCTACGAGATCCAGGGTGCCGCCGACGGGTTCGCGTTGCGTACGGTGGAGGCAGCGGTTTCGGCGGGCGAGAAAGCGTCAATCGAGATCGCGCTGGATAAGGCGTAACCCCGGCCGGGTTCACCGGAGTCATTGAGAGCAAGGAGGCGCCCGTGGCCATTGTCGTTGTCGACCCACTTCCCGAAGCGGCTGCCCCTCCCCTGGATCCGAACATCGCCGGTGGGGTGGCGGGCGAGGCGTTGCTGGACCGCGCGGCCGAAGCCGCGGCAGCGGAAGCGGCGCTCCCGGCTGTCGACGCGGGAGGTCTGGCCTTCGGCTTGCCGATGGAAGGCGGCCCCCCGCCAGCCGCCGCTCCCGCGCCGGCCGTCGCCGCCGGCGACGCGGCGTTTCCGGTGGGAGCGCCGCTCGATTTCACGTTCTTCGCCCGCCAGAAGTATCCCGACGAGCCCGGGAACGGGGCCGTCGAGCGGTTGCTGCGAGAAATTCAATCGCCCCCTTCTGAGGTCAGACTCGAAGCCGCCGTCGCCGATGGACCGGTGCCAGGATCGAGTCTGTACACCCATCCCTGCCTGTATGCCGACCCGGAGGCGATCGACGACCTGGAGCGCATCCCGCCCGAATGGCTGCCGCGCATCAACACGCGCCGCGCCGACATCGAACGCGTCCTGCGCTCGGTAGGGCGCATCCAGATCCACCATTTCGTGCCGGAAAACATCACGCCCACGCCCTCGGGGTACGAGCTGGGACTGGTCGGCGGGACCGGGGTCATGATCGCGCCGCGCATCGTCATGACGAACCGCCACGTGGCCGAACAATTCGCCCGGCGGCGCGACTCCGAGTTCCCGTTTCGCAATGACTTGACGACGGGAGACGCCCCGGTCGTGCTCATCGATTTCGGCGGGGTCTACGAAGAGCAGCAAAACCTGTTTCGCGTCGAACGCGTCCTGTACATCGCCGGGCCGGACGAGCCGGACATGGCGCTGCTCGAGCTGCGGGAAACGCCGGGCCGCGACCTGCCGCCGCCCGTGCCGCTGCAGACGACCGAGCCCGACCTGACCTCCTTGCGGGAAGGTCAGCCGCGCGATGCGTTTGTGGCGGGCTACCCGTCCCTCGACATAACCCGCCCCTTGCGTTTCTTCCGCCTGCTCCGCGTCAAGCGCGTATCGCTCGGCCAGATTTCCGGGCTGCGCGGGACGCGGCTCTTCCACAACTGCACGACCCTGGGCGGCAGCTCTGGATCACCCCTGGTCGATTTGCAGACCCAGACGATCTGGGGCCTCCACTTTCAGTCCCACGTTGACCCGGCGGGCGTTGAGGCGAATCTGGCCGAGCCGATGTGGGGCATCGCCGCGCTGCCTGCCATCCGCGAGGCGCTCGATTTGCCGGGGGTGGCCACGCCCGTCGCGTTCGCCGGGCCCGAGGCGCTGGGCGTGGAGCCGACCCCGGCGCCCGCCCCGGCGGCGCAGGCGTCGCGCCCCGTCCTCTTCGTCGACGGCGACGACCTCGATGCCGAGCAACCGTTCCCCAGCGACTGGTTCGCGGCCGGCAGCGCCGAGCACCAGAACTTGCGCCGCGTCTTGCCGGGAGTGGGTCTCGTGCAGTCGCAGGACCGGAAGGGCGTTACCATCGCGGCGGCGACCGGGTTCCTCGTTGGGCCCGATCTGCTGCTGACCTTGCCGTTGCCGTGGCAGAAACCACTGAAGCGCAACAAGAAACAAGGGGTCTTTGTCGATTTCGCGCGGACGGTGGCGGACGAGCCGCCGCGCCGTTTCCAGGCGCAAGAGGAGCTATACCGCGACGACTACCTGTCGCTGCTGCGACTGACCGTTCCCGAAGGGGAGTCGTTGCCGCTGCCGCTTGATCTAACGCGAACCCACCCTGACGGTCCGGCGCTGACCGACGTGCGGGTGTTCGCCGTTGGTCACCCGGCCGCCGCTGGCGTGCGGATCGGGGAGTCGGCGGTCGCGAATCGCGCGTTCCCGCCCCCGTACGGCGTCAAGCGGATCGCCCTGGGAATGCTGCGGGAAGAAACGGAGGCGCAGCCGGATCTGGCGCAGGCCGATCTCTGGCACGATTGCACCACGACGGTCGGCGACGGCGGCGCCCCGCTGGTGTCGCTGGCCAACGGCGAGGTGCTGGGGATCCACCTGGGCGGTGTCTATCAGCAGGGCAATTTCGGCGCGTCGATGTGGTCGCTGCTTGAGAAGCCGGAGGTGCGGGCGATTCTGGAGTGAAGGGGTTTGCCCCAACCGTCTCTCCTCGCACGCCCCTCACCCCAACCCCTCTCCCCGTATGCGGGGAGTGGGGTTTTTGATGCGGGTTGGGGTGGGGCGCCTCAGGTCAGCACGAATCCTGGCAGACGCCGTCGGAGGGATCGCCACCATAGGTCGGACAGCAGGTGAGACCTGGGGCGCAGGCAGTCGGGTCGGCGAGACTGCAGGCGCCGCCGGCCTGGCTGTAGTAGATCGTGGTGCAGCCCCCGTACGAGGCGCAGAACCCGCCGCAGCAATCCGCGCACGGCTCGCCCTGGGAGCAGGAGGCGGGGCAGGCGTCGCCGGTGCCGGTGCAATTGAGACCGCAGTTGCCGGAGGTGTTGCAGCTATTGCCGCAGCAGACGAGCCCATCGACGCAGGTCGAGTCGTCGCTGCACGGGCAGCCGAACCCGGCGCAGCCGGTGGCGGCCACCGGCTCGGGCGTCGCCAGTCGTCCCCCGGCGAGCGCTGCCGCGCCGAGCGCCAGCAACCCCCGCAACGTTGATCGCCGCGAACGCTGCCTGGCCATGCTTCGGGTCCACCGGTCGAAGCGAGACGGATCCATCCCTGTCCCCCCTGGTTGTTGCCAAGGCGTCGCTCGCAACCCCTGGCCGTCGGATGCACGACCCTGGACCAAACGGTGCGGGTCCGGCGTCTCGGCGGCGCGGTTCAGGCGTTCTCGGGCCCCGAACGCGGGAATGTCCAAGGTGCCAGCATCATAGGGCACGGAGGATGGGTGTCAATCGGGTTTGGCAACGTCCGCGGCACACCATCGGCAACGCGCCGTCGGCGACCAGCGCTCATGCCTGGACGAACCGAGGGAGCACCTCGCGGGCCAGCCGTAGCATCGGGGTGTGGTCGTAGGCAACGCGCGGGACGTAGACAATCACGTACTCGATGCCCGCATCCAGCAGCCGCTCGATCCGTTCACTGGCCTCGTCCACGCCGCCGACCAGGAATTGGTTGCGGAACCGCTCGAAGGTCCACCCCTGGCGATTCGCCTCGATAGCCGCGTCGCGGTCGGCGCCATCCTCCACCAGCAATAGGTCGAGGCTGGTCGACTTGATGATGTCGTCGTAATTGCGGCCGACGGTCTCGCAGTGACGGCGCAGAATCTCCAGCTTGTGGCGGCAGGTCACCGGGTTGCCGGCGCCGACGTTGCAGGCGTCCGCGTATTGCGCCACCAGTTTCAGCGTGACCTGCTCCCCGCCGCCGCCGATCCAGAGCGGAATATGCGGTTGCTGCACCCCTTTCGGCTCGTTGATGGCGCCGTTGATCTGGTAACGCTGGCCCTCGAACGTCGCGTAGTCATCCCGCCACATGGCGTGGATCACCTGGCAGGCCTCGCGCAGCATGCGCAGCCGTTCCGGGGCATCGGGAAAGCCGTAGCCGTAGGCGAGCCACTCGTGCTCGTACCAGCCGGCGCCGATACCGGCGTTGAGACGGCCGTTGCTGGCCACGTCGACGGTGGAGGCGATCTTGGCGAAGAGGGCAGGGTTGCGGTAGCCGTTGCAGCCGACCATCTGCCCGATGCGCACCCGCTCCGTGTCCCGCGCCAGCGTCGCCGAGATCGTCCAGCACTCGAAGGTCGTCTCCAGCGTCGGCTCCGGGGTGGTGTGAAAATGGTCGTAGACCCAGATCGAATCGATCGTCGGCTCGGCGTCGGCGGCCCTGGCGACCTCCGTCATCGCCGCATACTTGGCGACCGGATCCGCGATCTCGGCCAGGTCCATCTTCCAACCCTGGGGCACGAAGACTCCGAATTTCGGCGCGCGGGCCATGCGTTCCTCCCCGGTGCGTGATTCACCATCGATTGTGCAGCCAATGGTATCCCGGCCCTCGAACCGGCGCGGCCCTGCTCTCTTGAGCGCAACGAGTAGCATCTGACCGGAGGGGACAGATTCCGGAAGCGCAAGGAGGTCACCGATGATCCCGACACAGACATTCGGCAGGACCGGCCACGAAAGCACCCGCGCGATCTTCGGCGCGGCGGCGCTCAGCGACATCACCCAGGCGGACGCGGACCGCACGATGGAGCTGCTGCTCCACCACGGCGTCAACCACATCGACACCGCCGCTAGCTACGGCGACTCCGAGCTTCGCCTCGGACCTTGGATGGAGCGGCATCGCGCCGACTTCTTCCTCGCCACCAAGACCGGCGAGCGGACCGCCCAGGCGGCATACGACCAGATCCGCCGCTCCCTGGAGCGTCTGCGCGTCGACCAGGTCGATCTCATCCAGCTCCACAACCTCGTCGACCCCGGCGAGTGGGAGATCGCGATGGGGCCGGGCGGAGCGCTGGAGGCCGCCGTCCGCGCCCGCGAGGAGGGGCTGGTGCGCTTCATCGGCGTCACCGGCCACGGCCTGACGGTCGCCGCGATGCACACCCGCGCCCTGGAGCGGTTCGACTTCGACTCCATCCTGCTGCAATACAACTACCCGATGATGCAGAACCCGGCGTACGCGGACGACTTCGAGGCGCTCGTCGCCCGCTGCCAGGAGCGAGGCGTCGCGGTGCAGACGATCAAGTCGATCACCCGCGCCCCCTGGGGCGACCGGCCGCACACCGCCGCCACCTGGTACGAACCCCTGCGCGACCCCGTCGCCATCGACCGCGCCGTTTGGTGGGTCCTCGGCCGCCCCGGCATCTTCCTCAACACCGTCGGCGACATCGACGTCCTGCCCCTGGTGCTCGACGCCGCTTCCCGCTTCCGGGAGCGTCCGTCCGACGCGGAGATGGAGGAGGTCGCCGAACGGCAGGCCATGGAGCCGCTATTCGCCTGAACGGGATGCGGGTGTTCCCTGACAGAACCGCGGTACCGTTCCCCCTCCCCTGGTCAGCCGTGTGGTTGGGGCAAGGGGATCATCCCTCCGTCCCTGAGATTCTTGATCCCCTTGATCCCCTTGATCCCCTTGCCTCTCTTTAACCCCCCAATGGACGTGCCGGCGTCAGGAGACGTCGCCAGCGCTTTCGGTGGGACGTCGTGTGCGGTCCACGCGGGGGCTGGGCACGGCCTGGTGGTGCAGCAGACCCCGGAAGGGGATCAAGGGGATCAAGGGGATCAAGGCGGCGGGATACCCCGCGGATGATCCCCTTCCCCGGCCGGCGGTGGCCAGACGGCGCGGTCCGGGCCCGCGATCGCGCTCGGGTGGGGAGGCCTCGAGGCGTCGCGGCGCCGGCGTGCGTCCCGTCAGCCACCGCCCCGCTCCCATTGCCCTGGGCCGGGCGCCCGCTGGGTGGCGGTTGCGGTGCGGGGGTGCGCCGCGACATCGCTGGCCCTCCCCCTGTCAGGGTGCGCGGGGAAACGGCCAGAGAATGAGGGGTGCTCAGGAAAGGGGCGGGGGTTGAGGTTCGGTGGCAGCGCTGCGGCCCTGCGACCGAACCCGGCGCCGCCCGAAACCCGGTATCATGTCCCGGTGCTGACGATTTCGAAGCGGTCGTGACCTGATCATCGGCGATCCGGCGCGGGCCGCGTGGGCGGGATCGAGTGATCACCCGTCCGAGTCTCGGCATAGTTGAGGCGAATTCTGGTTGGTGAGCAAGCGAAAGGAGGCGGGCTATGACATCGCAACGCGTGCGCTGGAGTCGTCGCCGGGTGATCGGGGCCGCTGGAGGGCTCGGTCTCACCACCCTTGCCAGCCAAGTCCCGGCTGGCCGCGTCGCCGCGCAGGACGATCTCTCCCTCACCCTCGAGTACGGCGTCCTGGTCGGGCTGACGGGCGATTCCGCTCCCAGCGGTCAGGCCTGGAACCAGGCCGTCGTGCTCGGCCTCGAGTACCTCAACACGAAGCTGGCGGAAGCCGGTCTTGGCGACCGTCTTTCGGCAGTCCTGGCCGACTCGCAAGACAGCGAGGGCGTCGCCCAGCGCGGCGTCGAGGCCGCGACCAAGCTCGTCACCGTTGATCAGGTGCAGGTCATCATCGGCGACCTGTTCAGTTCGGTCACCAGCGCCGCGGCCCAGGCGGTCGTCATTCCGAACAACGTCCTCATGTTCACCGGGGGCACCAATCCCGCTTTGACCGAGCTGAATGGCGATGGCCCCACGCTCCTCTGGCAGCCGGTCGCCGCCGACGATCTGCAAGGGCGCGTGCTCGCCCAGGTCCTGGGCGAGGAGTTCGGCAGCGACGCGGTCATCAACGTCGCCCTGCGCAACGACGCCTACGGCACCGGTCTGGGCGACATCTTCCGCCAGGCCTGGGAAGAGGGCGGGGGCACGATCGGCGAGTTCATCACGCTCAATCCCGAGCAGCCAACTTTCGACACCGAGGCGCAGCAACTTGCGTCAGGCGAACCGGCCGGCTGGCTGATCATCGACTTCTGTCCCCAGTTTGGCGCGCTGGTCGGTCCGCTGCAGCGCGCCGGCACGTGGGACCCGGCCCGGACCTTCGGCGGCGACACGCTGGTCGATTGCAGGGATCAAATACCAGAGGGGAGCATGGTCGGCTTGCGGGCCATCCAGGCCAATGCCTCCGCCGGCTCCTCGTTCGACGCCTATCAGGAGCTCTTCGAGAGCGAAGGCAACCCAGACATCGATTTCGAGCCGTTCACCGCGGAAGCGTTCGACAGCGTCTTCATCGCCTTCCTGGCGGCGGTCGCGGCGCAATCGAACGACCCGGTCGCCATCAGCGAGCAGGTGGTCGCCGTCACCAACCCGCCCGGAGACGCCTACACCTTCCTCGAAATCGACCAGGCGGTGCAGGCGCTCCTGGAAGGCGGGGACATCCACTTCAACGGCGCGACCGGCCCCCTCCTCTTCAACGACCAGGGCCGGGTGACCTCGACCGCCTACGATATCAGGGCATTGCAGGAGGACAACTCGAGCGAGGTCGTGGCGACGATCGATTTCGAGGGGTAGGGCCGGCCCTCACCCCCAACCCCTCTCCCATCGCAATGGGAGAGGGGAGCGTTGACGCCGAGTGGGATGGCAGAATGGCACGCCATCATCGATCAGCCCTCGTCGCGTTCCCAGTCGCAGCGGTCGCTTCCCGAAAGCTGGCTCATCCGCCACGAGCCCCTCTCCCATCGCAATGGGCCGGGTGCCCTCTGGGCGGCGGTTGGGGTGAGGGAAGAGCGAGGCGCACGTGCGAACATCAGCACTCCCAACCAGCACTCGCCTAACCGGCAAAGGCACAGTCGCCGGCCTGCTCATCGTGGGTGCCGTCGCCGTCGTCCTGGTTGCCCTCGCTCTCGCGCCGCAAGCCGACGGCGCTCGGCTGGCCCAGTTGCTCGTCAACGGGGTGATCACCGGCTCGATCCTGGCCCTGGCCGCCGTCGGCGCGACGCTGATCTTCGGCATCCAGCGCATCGCCAACTTCGCGCACGGCGACTTTCTCACCATCGGGGCCTACGTCGCCTTCTTCGTCAACGTCGCACTCGGCCAGAACCTGCTGGTCGCGGCCCTGGGCGCGATGGCGGCCGTCGCGCTCTTTGGGGTCGCCGCCCATTTCGGGCTGTTTCGCCCCTTGCGTGGCCGGGGCACGGTCGCCATTGCGCTCGTCAGCGTCGGTCTTGGCCTGCTGATCCGCAACGTGATCTTCATCGTCGCCGGCTCTCAGACCCGCCAGTACAACGTCGACCAATCCCAGGTCATCATGGTCGGAGTCGTCCGCCTCTCGCCGGGCCAGGCGGCAGCAGTAGCAGTGGCGGTGGTGGTGGCACCGCTGACGGCGCTCTTTCTGGCCCGCACGCGCCTCGGCAAGCAGATGCGGGCCGTGGCCGACAATCGGGATCTGGCCTCCGTCGCCGGGATCGACGTCGAGCGCATCGGCGTCGCCGTCTGGGTCCTGGCCGGCGGCCTGGCCGGCTTGGCCGGGGTGATGCTCGGTCTGAGCCAGGGCGTCTTCGATCCCAACATGGGGCTAGGCCCGCTCTTCCTGATCTTCACCGCGGTGGTGCTGGGCGGCATCGGCAGCGCCTACGGCGCGCTCGTCGCCGGTCTTGTGCTCGGCCTGGCGATGGAGCTGTCGACCTGGGACGTGCTGTTCGGCGGGCTCGACTCCAAATACAAACCGGTGCTGGCCTTCGTCGCCCTGATCCTGCTCCTGCTCTACCGGCCGCAAGGGCTCTTCGGCCAGGCGCGGGTGCTGTGATGGAGATCTTCAACCTCCCCTTCTGGATCTTCGTGGCGGTGATCGCCGGCATCTACACGATCTTCGCTCTCGGCCTTTACCTCCAGTACGCGCTGGCCGGTCTGCCCAACTTCGGCCACGTCGCCTTCGCGGCGCTGGCCGCCTACACGATGGCCATCCTGATCATCCATCTCGACGTCCCGATGCCGCTTGCCGCCCTCGCCGGGTTGCTCGCCGCCGTCCTCTTCGCACTCGTGCTCGGCATCCCTTCCTTGCGGCTGCGCGCCGACTACCTGGCCATCGCGACCGTCGCCGGCGCCGAGATCGTGCGCTACCTGGCGCTGAACATGCAGGGGCTCACCGGCGGCCCCATCGGCTCCATCGGCATGCTCGGGCCGAGCCAACTGGCGCAGTACAACCAGTCGTGGGAAGGCTTGCTGCGCCCCATCGTCGCAGCCCTGGAGCGAAACCCCGTGCTCGCCCCTGCCGCCAGCCGCGACTTCGCCATGCTGCTCATCGTCTGGGCGGTCGCGCTGGTGCTGCTGGTCGTCTTCTGGCTGATGGTCCGCTCGCCCTGGGGGCGGATGATGCGCGCCATCCGCGAGGACGAAGAGGCGGCCGCCGCCGTCGGCAAGAACGTCTTTCGCGCCAAGATGCAGGTTCTCATTCTGGGCGCGCTGCTCGGCGGTCTGGCAGGTCTCCTCCTCGCCTGGCAGATCGGCATCATCACCCCGGACGACTACCAGCCGACCTTCACCTTCTACGCCTACCTCATCCTGATCCTCGGCGGCACGACCCGCATCTGGGCCATCCCGGTCGGCGCCCTCCTCTTCGGGCTGCTCTACTCCGGCACCCGCTTCCTCAACTTCTACCCGCTGTCGCTGATCGACTCCGGGGATCGCGCCTACCTGCGCCTGATCCTCGTCGGGTTGTTGCTGATCGTCCTCATGGCGATCCGTCCCCAGGGGCTCTTCGGCAATCGCCGGGAGTTGTTGCTGCGATGACGGCGCAGCCGATCCTGTCGGTAGCAGGGGTCAGCAAGCGGTTCGGCGGGGTCGTCGCCGTCAACGAGGCGTCGTTCGACGTCGCCCCCGGCTCGATCACCGGCCTCATCGGTCCCAACGGCGCCGGCAAGACGACGCTGTTCAATTGCATCTCCGGATTCCTGCGCCCGGAGCGCGGCGCAATCCATTTCGACGGCTGGCGCTGCGACGGCCGACCGCCCCACGCCCTGGCCGCAGCCGGCCTGGTGCGCACCTTCCAGATCCCGCGCGTGCTGACCCGCATGACGGTGCTGGAGAACATGATGCTGGCCGGCACGGAGCAGCCGGGGGAGGGGTTGGGAGCGGCGCTCTACCGACCGAGGCAACTGGCGCGGCGCGAGCGCGAGATTCGCGAGCAGGCGCGCGAGCTGCTCGATCTCATCCGCCTCAGCCGCCTCGCCAACGACTACGCCGGCACCCTCTCCGGCGGTCAGCGCAAACTGCTCGAATTCGGCCGCGCCTTGATGACCCGACCCCGCATGGTCCTCCTCGACGAACCGATGGCCGGGGTCGCGCCGACCCTGGCCATCCAGCTCCTGGAGCACATCATCGACCTGCGGGCCACCCGCGGCACGACCATCCTCGTCATCGAGCACGACATGGAGGCCGTCATGGCCATAAGCGACCGCATCGTCGTCATGGACGAGGGCACGGTCATCGCCGAGGGCCTTCCCGAAGAAATCCAGCGCAACGAGCGCGTGATCGAAGCCTATCTCGGTACGCACGCTGGCGCGCCGGGTGACGGCGCCGCAGTCGTGTCATGCTGAACGGAGTGAACTTGCAGCATCTCGGCTCCCAGCTAGGCGGTGAACGCATGAGCGATGGCCGCGATCCCATCCTTTCCGTGCGGAACCTCGTCAGCGGCTACGTCGACGAAAACGTGCTGCACGGCGTGTCGCTCGACGTCCCCGTCGGCGCCATCGTCGCCGTAATCGGGCCCAACGGCTGCGGCAAATCGACCCTGCTCAAGACCCTCTACGGGCTGGTCCCTCCGCGCGGCGGCGAGGTTATCTTTCGCGACCGCGAGGGCTCGCAACACAACCTCGTCGGCTTGCGCCCCCACGCCGTGACGAAGCTGGGACTGAACATGGTGCCGCAGCTCGCCAACGTCTTCCCCGACATGTCGGTGCGGGAAAACCTCGAAATCGGCGCCGACGCCGCCGGCGGCCACTTCGCGGACCGGCTGGAACGGGTATTGGGCACCTTCCCCGCCCTGGAGCCGGCGTTGCCGAAGCGGGCCGCCACCCTCTCCGGCGGCCAGCGCCAGATGCTGGGCATCGGCCGCGCCCTGATCGCCGATCCCCAACTGCTGATCCTGGACGAGCCGTCGGCCGGCCTCGCCCCGGCCGTCGTCGACGAAGTCTTCGCCAGGGTCAAGGCGATCAACGCCGCGGGCGTCTCCATCCTCATGGTCGAGCAGAAGGCCCGCCAATGCCTGGCCCTGTCGGACTACGGCTACGTCCTCGACATGGGCCAAAACCGCATGGAAGGAACCGGCCACGACCTGCTCAACGACCCCGAGGTCATCGACGCCTACCTCGGCAACCGCGGCCGGCTGGATCTGGCGGCGTTGAAGAGGCCATAGGCAGCATTGCGGCAGGCGGACCGGGCTGCGACTTCCAGTCCGCCCGCCCTGCATCCGCGAGTGAGGGTACGAAGATGACGCATATGGGAGCGGATGCTGACGACGCGGCGCGGAAGCGCAGCCGCGCCGCGTGGGACGCGATGGCCGCGGGCTGGGAAGCTGACCGCGATGCGATCTGGGAGGACTCGCGGTCAGTGGGCGAATGGCTCGTCCACAAGCTCGCTCCCCAGCCGGGCGACACGATATTGGAGTTGGCCGCTGGTGTGGGCGATACCGGATTCATGGCGGCGCGTCTGGTCGGCGAGAACGGGAGGGTGCTCATCACCGACTTCGCGCCCTAAATGGTCGCTGCCGCGAAGCGGCGCGGCGCCGAACTGGCTATTCCCAACGCGGAGTTCCGGGAACTGGACGCCGAACGAATGGACCTCGCCACGGACAGCGTTCACGGTGTTCTCTGCCGCTGGGGCTACATGCTGATGATTGACCCACCGGAGGCCTTTACCGAGACGCGCCGTGTGCTGCGGCCTGGGGGACGGCTGGCGTTTTCCGTCTGGGCGAGTCCCGCGCACAATCCGTGGGCCTCGCATGTCACTGGCATCCTCGTATCGCGCGGACTCGCGCCGCCGCCGGATCCCACGGCGCCAGGCATCTTTGCCATGGCCGATCCCGACCGCGTGCGGACCTACGTGACAGAAGCGGGCTTTTCCATGCAGGAGATCGAGCATGTACCGACGCGCCGTCGCTTTGCCGACTTTTCATCCTACTGGCGCTACCTCACAGAATTTGCAGGGGCCATCTCGCCGATCTTGCGCGGTCTGCCGCCGGGAACGCAAGCAGAGATCCAGAAGCAGTTGCGTGAGGAGATCAGTCCATTCGAAAGCGGAAATGGCTACGACTTCCCCAGGCTCTGTCTCAACGCCGTGACATCGTGATCCCGGACACCACGAAGGCTGGTCCAGGCAACAGGAGGCTGCAATGAGTCACGCCATCGAGCAGCAATGCGGTGAGAACGCACCGGCCGCCGTCACTCCCACCCTGCACCCCTTCGACTACGACGGCGTCACCCTCCTCCCCAGCCCCTTCCAGGAGCAGATGGGGCGTGCGCGCGAGGTCTATTTCGGCGTTCCCAACGACGACATCCTCAAAGGCTTCCGCCGCGAGGCCGGGCTGCCGGCGCCCGGCAACGACATGCGCGGTTGGGCCGTCAAGACGAGCGCGGGCATCTTCGGCCAACTCCTCAGCGGCATGGCCCGCCTCAGCCGCGCCACGGGCGATGACGCGCTGCGCGACAAGGCTATCGCGCTGTTCGAGGGGTGGCGGGAGACGATCGGCCCCGACGGCGATGCCAAAATGTGGCCATACGCGTGGGAAAAACTCGTCTGCGGTCTGGTCGATCTGCAACGCTACGCCGGCTACGACGACGCGCTGACGACCCTGGAAGCGACGACCGAATGGGCCGCCCGCACCTTCGACCGCACCCGCCGCCTGGCCGACGACCACGACTTCTGGGGCGCCGAACCGGGCGACACCCACGAGTGGTACACCCTCCCGGAAAACCTCTACCGCGCCTACCTATTGACAGGCAACCCGCTCTTCAAGGAGTTCGCCGACGTCTGGCGCTACGAAGACTACTGGGGGCAGTTCGCCGAAACGTCCCACCTGACCGATGTCGTCCCGGTCCACGCCTACAGCCACGTCAACACCTTCAGCAGCGCCGCCATGGCCTACGCCGTCCATGGCGACCCCCGCTATCTCGACAGCTGCGTCAACGCCTACGATTTCCTGCAACGCACCCAGTGCTACGCCACCGGCGGCTACGGCCCCGACGAGCGGTTCATGGGGCTGGATGGGCAACTGGGCCGCTCCCTGGAGCTGTACGCCGGGCACGCCGAGATCCCCTGCGGGACCTGGGCGGCCTTCAAGCTGTCGCGCTACCTGATGGGGTTCACCGGCGAGGCGCGTTTCGGCGACTGGATCGAAACGTTGCTCTACAACGGCATCGGCGCCGCGCTACCGACCGAACCGGACGGCAAGACCTACTACTACGGCGACTACCGCATCTCCAGCGGTCTCAAGCAGCACTACTGGTACGAGTGGCCGTGCTGCTCGGGCACCTACCTGCAAACAGTCGCCGATTACCACAACGTCATCTACTTCCGCGACCCCGCCGGGCTCTCCGTCAACCTGTTCGTCCCCTCGGAGGTGACGTGGCAGCAGGACGGCCAGACCGTTCGACTGCGCCAGGAGACCAGTTACCCCGAAGCGGAGACGACCGAATTGGCCGTGCACCTGGAACGCCCGCTCCGCTTCCGTCTCCGCCTGCGCGTCCCCGGCTGGTGCGAAGGGTTCTCCGTGCGCGTCAACGACGAGTCACTCGCGGTCGATGGCATGGCGGGCGATTGGGCGACCATCGAGCGCGAGTGGCACCCCGGCGACCGCATCACCGCCCGCTTCCCGATGGCGCTGCGCATGCTCCCGGTCGACACGCATCACCCGCACCGGGTGGCGATCATGTTCGGGCCGACCGTGCTCGGCCAGGACGAAGCTTGCTGCCGCCGCCCCCTTGATCTGGCGCCGGGAGCAGATCTGTCGTCTCGCCTGGTGCGCGAAGGGGAATCGCTGCGCTTCCGCATCCTGGACACCGCTCCCGAGCGCCACCCCCGCTGGCTGCAACCCTTTTCCGAGTTCCCGGCGTTCTGGCCCTACTGGATCTACTTCGACCTCGACGCCGCGCCGCTCTACTGAATCACCATGCACTCCGATGCGAAGGGGCAAACGCGAGAGACTTGCCGCAGCCATCGTGGGATCGACAAACGTGCGTCCGGAGAGAATCGTGGAAAAGGGGCAAACGTGAGCCAACGGTCAGAGAAAGGCCAGAAAAATCGGTATAGTGTACGGATGCGATAATCGAGGGTCTAAGGAACAATGCGATCCGAGTCCAACGAAGTGGCTCTAGACCGCTGGAGTCAAACAATGGCTCCGCCAGTCTCGGGTGAGACCAGGCGCCGGGCGCCGCGCGGTTGGGATGGTTCGATATGCTGGCGCACACCTGTGAGCCACTCCAGACGTGCCCGTCGGCGCTCGATGCGGACGGCATAAAGCTCGTCTGCCTCTTGGACGTGTTTCGCGTGCTCCGTTCTGGATTCGGCCGTAGCTTCGGCACTGGGCACGGTGCGTAAAGGAGGGAGAGCGAAGGCGGCTCAGACCATCCCTGTTCTCGGTTCGGCGATCCACCGAGTGGTGATCCAGGCGCTCTGCCTGATAGAGCGCGAGTTCCAACAGACAGCACAGCACCACGGAGAGAGGAGACCATACGATGGTACCGTCAGGACCCGTACAAACACGAGCCCCATGGGGCGATGGCAGTTTCGGCGTCAACTGGGAGAACGTCACCCAGTACGATGACTTCATCCGCGAAGCGGCGGACCCGGTCGGCTGGCCGATCGAACGGGTGCGCGCCCACATCATGATCGAGACCCAGGGTATTCCCACCGCAATTCAGCAGAACAACGCCAACGGCTGGTCGTACGGGCTGATGCAGGTCGTGCCCTACGGGGTGGGATGGGAAGGGTGGCATCAGCTCGTCAAGGAGAAGGCCGGGCTGCCGGCCAACGCCCCCGAGCAGAAGGTGCGGCAGGCGCTCAGCGACCCGCGCATCAACATCCTCGTCGGGGTGGCGATCCTCGAGACGTTCTACCAGAACTGCGGCAATCTCGACGGGGCGTCGAGCTCGTTCTTCACCGGGACGTGCAACTGGTGGGGAAACGATCCCATCAGCAGGGTGACGGGTGCGACGTACAAGGCGACGATCGACGCGTTGATCGCCGAGCAAAAAGCCGCCGAAGGCGCCATGGAAATGGGTGCCGGGGTTGACGACGACAAACCGGAGGTGGCTGCCGATCCGCTCGGGATCGTCTTCGGCGGAAACTCCACACCGGTCACGTTCGGCCACCTGGCGATGCATACGCTCGACCTCTATCACTACGGCGTTGGGCATGGCACGACCTCACCATTCATGCATCCGGGCCTCGATATTGGGGTGCCGTATAACACGCCACTGCACTCCCCGGCGGCCGGCGAGGTCGTGTGCGTTGGCGGCAACGGAACCCCGATGTGGGGCCAGGGATGCGGCGCGTTCCGCGACACCGGCGACTTGGGACCGGACGGGGCGAATCTCGGCGTGGGCAATATCTCCATCCTGCTCGATACCGGGCACAAGCTGACGCTCGGCCATAGCCGCCAGGCGTTCGTCAACCCCGGTGACCGGGTGGTGGCCGGGCAACAGGTCGGCACGTCGGGCGGGATGTTTGGCGCGCACACCCACATCGACGTGGCGACGTGCCGCCCCGATCTCACGGGTGACCAGGTAAGTTGCTATTGGCTCAACGAGCCTGTGTCGGCGCTGCTGGAAGCGATGGGCGGCAACGGTGTCGTTCTCCAGCCGCGGATTCCCGTGCCGCAACCGCAGGAGTGGGACGTCTTCGTGCCGGTGACGGCGACCAGGGACGGCGTTCCAGTGCTGCAGTGGGCCAATCTCGAGGCGCCGCCGGTCGCTACGGCGTTGGTCAAAGGCGAGGTGTTCGAGGCCGTGATGCTCGTTCTTGGCAACGACATGAACTGGTATTGGGTCTCCCGGCTTGGCAGCCGCATCCCGATCGAGGGGACGGCCGCTCCGGGCGGACCGCAGATCGCCACCGCCTGAGCCATCGCCGGCCGCGTGGGAGCGGCAACCGCGGATGCTAGGATGGGGATCCATTTCGGGAGGACGCGAGTCAGCGCCGGCGGGAGGCTCGCCCGGCCGCCCGGCGCTCACGGATCGTCGCCCCGATCCAGGAATAGAGAGGCCCGCGATGCATAATCCCCGCTTCTCGATCGCGCTGCTGGTCGCCCTGCTGGCCCTGATCCCCACGCCGGGTGCCGCCCAGGGGTCATGGCTGGACGGCGGTCAGGAGGGATGGAACGCGGCCGGGATGACCATCCCGGCCGCCTCGTCTGCACCAGCCGCCGCCGACCCGCGGTGCGAGTCGCTGGTGCGGCCGGCGGAGACGGACGAAGATCGCGCCGTGGCCGCACAGGGGTGGCGATTGTACGGGGCGTATGAGCGCGGGTGGGGAGTCACCCTGGTCGGTGGCTTCCTCGGTTTTGACGGCATGTGCCGTCCCGTCCCCTATCAGCAGTTCGTGTTCGTCGACGGCGTCTTCGCCGGCACCCTGGCCCCCGACGCGATGTACCCGCGCACCGATGGAGCGCTGACGGACGCCTGGATCGGCGCCGCCGATCGCCTCTATGCCGTCTTCGCCCGCTACGCCCCTGACGACGCGCTCTGCTGCCCGTCGGGCGAAACGCCGGTGACATATCGTGTCGAACGGGATGCCACCGGGCCGGTTGTCGTCTCGAGTCTGGACGCGTCCGCGCCGGGTCCCGTGGCGCCTGCCAGCGTGGAGGCGACTGCCACAGGCGAGACGTTTGCCGTGTGCGTCGGGCTGGGTGGAGACGCGCTCTCCCTCGTCTACTGGACGGCAGAGGAGATTGCGGCGCAGGAAGCGCGGACCGGACCCGTCGTGCGTGCCCACCCCGAGACCGGCGCCTGCACGGACCCGGCGGGACTGCCGGTGGGGGCCGATTCCGTTGCCGGCTTCTCCTGGCTCTGCTCGCCGACGTTTGACGGCGCGTGGTACGGACCGGTCTGGACGGCCGACCTCTACCGCCGGGCGGACGAAGTGCCCCCGGATCCGGCGATCGGAGGATGCCCACTGCCTCGAGACGACACCGTGCCGGCCCCTCCAGCGTCGCAGCAGGCGGCCGCGACCTCCGTCTACCTCTCGCAACTGGAGGCGGCGGGCGATCTCGAGACGCTCTACGCCTGGCTCCACCCCGACGCGCAAGCGGTGATCCCGAAGGAGGCGGTAGTTGGCTGGTATGAGACCGATTGGCTGCCCCGCGGCCCTGAACCGATCGTGGTCGACAGCGTCGACTTCGGGGAGTGGAGGTGGGCGGTGAACGGCACGACCTATCCGAACACCGCCACCATCGTCTATGAGCAGCCGCTCGCCGACGGCTCGACCGTCAACGACGTGGTGCGTCTCGTGCAGGACGACCAAGGGTTATGGCGCTGGTTCTTCGGCCGGGACAAGTCGTTCGTGGAGGAGCAGATCGCGCGGTTCGCCAGCGACGACGGCGACGGGGGATAGCGCGGTCCGTCGACACGGCATGGGACGACCGTTGATCAAGGGGGCAGGGGGTGGCAAAGCATGGGCTGCAGCAATGCAGCAAAGGGCCGACAGTCGCTATTCGGCTTTGAGCCCCGCGTACCGCGTCGCCTCGTCCCAGTTGATGTTGAGCCCGCGGGCGATGTGGGGCAGCAGCTCGGTCAGCTCCATGGCGTACCACGCCCCGCTCCCACCCCGAGCCTGCTCGAAGGCGTGGGCACAAGACTTGTGGGTGAAGAAGACGAACTTGCGGGTGAGGGCAAGGTCGACCGGGGCCTGCCACTGGTAGTTGCCGTCGCGCGCGTCGGCAATCGGCTCGCCGCACCCGTCGCAGATCACCACGGGCCGCACGCTTTCCGGGGACATCTCGATCTTCAATGGCATGCGGGTTCTCCGGCACGAACATGCGTTCTTATGCAGCAGTATAGACGACGTCACGGCGAGATGGTCAAGCCGCTCGGGCGTATGATGGAAACGCGGCAAGTCCGGGTGATCAACACTAAGGTTCACGGCGTGGTGCCGATGGAAGGAGAGGACCGTGTCTGAACACTCCAGCGTGGGGACGTCAGAAGTGACCTATGCGCGCACGGTCGTTCCCCGCAGCGACCCCCTCCTGGGCAAGGTCGTTCGCGTTGCGGACCGGCCCAGCTACACGCTCGAGGAAGTGACCGGCAACCCGCACGATCAGGGCACCGATTGGGCGCTGCTCGGCCCCCTGATCAACGGGGCAAAGGAGTTCTCCGTCGGGGTCTACACCATGACGCCGAACCAGGTCCATCCGCCGCACTACCACCCGGTGGGTCCCGAGTTCTACTACATCATCTCCGGATCCTGCCTGCTCCGCGTCGACGACGAGGAGGTCGAGGTCGGCCCCGAGACGGCGATTTACCTGCCGGAGGGGACCATCCACGGCGTGCGCACCCGCGATGGCGAGACGGTCACCATCCTGTATGGGTTCGATCAGCGTGCCGACGCCGCGATCTCGACGGTCTGGTTGGAGTGACGGCGTCGGACCGACACGCCACTCACCGGCGTGTCCCACCCCGAGCAGCGCAAGACCGAACCACGCCGCCGATTGTGGAGCTTGCCGGCTGCCAGTGGCCGTGGTAGCGTCCCCACACAATCGAATGCGCAGCAGAGGGTCTCGTCTGAAGGGGCGAGGCTGAAATGGGGGAAGTCCGGTGCAAGGCCGGCGCTGTCCCGCAGCTGTAACCGGGCCGTTTCCGGCTCGGGAGCCGGAATTCCCGCCTCTGCGTGGTTGCCGGCGTCTCTCGAGGCCAAGGGGATCGGCAGGGCTCTCCGCCATTCACCCCTCGGACTCGTGAGAACCGAGGGTTTTCGTTTCCCCTCGGCATAGCTTCTTACGCCGGCGCCGCGCTCGTTCACCCGAGGAGGTGGTCCTTGCGCGCTCTCGTCGCCACTCTTTTTGCCCTCGTCGTCGTGTTGCTCGCCCCCCTGCCGATCGTTGCCACGGTATTGGCCCAGAGAGCCACGCCAGCCGCGACTGTCTGCGCGGCGACTCCGACTGCGGCCCCGGTCTTCCCCCTGACCTCACCGACGACGCCGGACGCGAGGTGAAGATCGAGCAACCGCCCGAGCGGATCGTCTCCATCGCCCCCAGCAACACCGAGATCCTCTTCGCCCTCGGCCTCGAAGACCGAGTCGTGGCCGTCGACTCCTTCTCCAACTACCCGCCCGAGGCGGCCGAGAAACCCCAGGTCGGCGACTACCTCGAACCCGACCTGGAACGCGTTGTCGCCGCCGAGCCCGACCTCATCCTGGCCACGGACGTCCATCTCGGCACAGTCCTCCCCGAGCTGGAGACCCTCGATCTGCCAGCCGTCGTCGTCGAACCGGCGAACCTGGACGAGGTCTTCGCCAGCATCCTCCAGGTCGGCACCATCGCCGGCGAGCCCGCCCGCGCGCGGAACTGGTCTGCGAATTGCAGGCGCGGGTCGATGCTGTAACCGCGGCCGTCGCCGGCGCCCCGCGGACGAGCGTCTTCTTCGAGCTCGACCCCGGTCTGTTCACCGTCGGCCCGGGCACCTTCGTCGCCGACGTCATCGATCGCGCCGGGGGCGACAACATCGCCGCCGACGCCGCCGAGATGTGGCCGCAACTGAGCGCCGAGGCGGTCGTCAGCGCCAACCCGGACGTCATCCTGCTGGTGGACGAGGTCGCCGGCGTCACCCCCGAGCAGGTCGCCGCCCGTCCCGGATGGCAGGGCATCGCCGCCGTCGAGCAAGACCGCGTTGTTCCCATCGACCCCGATCTGGTCGCCCGACCGGGACCGCGCGTCGTCGATGGTCTGGAGGCGGTCGCCGCGGCCCTCCACCCCGATCGCTTCCCAGAGGCGGCTCGTGACCATCGCCGCGATCCGGTCGCGCCACCGCCGGCGGCCGGCGGTCAACCCGCGGGCGCAGCGCGATGCCCATCGTCATCGCGGCGGCATGCCTCTGCCTCGCCGCGCTGCTGGCCATCACGTCGGCAAGGCGCCGATCCCGCCCGCGCGGTGGCCGAGCTGCTCCTGGCTCGCGCCGGTCTGGCCACGCCTGACGCGACGGCCAACGCCGCATCGATCCTGTTCCAGATCCGCCTGCCGCGCATCGTCCTGGCCGGGTTGGTCGGCGCCGCGCTGGCCGTCGCCGGCGCGACCTACCAGGGGGTCTTCCGCAACCCGCTCGCCGATCCCTATCTGCTCGGCGTCGCCTCCGGCGCCGGGCTCGGCGCCGTGCTCGCCTTCATCCTGCCCTTCCCGCGCCATCTCCACGCCGTTGGCGCGGTGCAGGCGTTCGCGTTCCTCGGGGGCATTGTCGCCGTCGTCGCGGTCTATCTCCTCGCCCGCGTCGGGGGTAGCGTGCCGACCACGACCCTCATCCTGGCCGGGGTCGCCATCAGCGCCGCGGCCACCGCGGCCACCGCGTATCTGATGTATGTCCGCGGCGACCAGCTCCTGGTCATCTACTCGTGGCTCCTGGGCGGTTTCAACGTGGCCGGCTGGCAGGAGGTGCGCCTCGTCACACCGGTCGTGCTGCTCAGCGCGGCGGCCATGATCGCCGGTGGCCGCACCATGAACACCCTGCAGTTCGGCGAGGAGCAGGCGGCCTCGCTCGGCGTCCCGGTGGAGCGGGCGACTGCCGCTCATCGCCGCCGCGACGCTGGCGACCGCGGCAGCCGTCTCCGCCGCGGGCTGATCGGTTTCGTCGGGCTCGTCGTGCCCCACGCCACCCGCCTGCTCTTTGGCCCCGACTACCGCCGGCTGGTCCCGACGTCGGCCCTGCTCGGCGCCGCGTTCCTGATCGCCGCCGACGCCGCGCCCGCGCCGCGCCCGGCCCCAGCGATGTCCCCATCGGCGTAATTACAGCCGCCATCGGCGCCCCTTCTTCCTGGTCCTGCTGCGACGGCAGAAGCGGATGGCCTTCTGGTGAGCGGGTCAGCCGCGCTCGCCATCGACGCCGTTCCTTCGCCTTCGGAGGCAGCGGCCGGCGCTGGCGGCGTCTCCCTGGCGCTTGCCCGGGTCGGCTCGTCGGGCTGCTCGGCCCGAACGGCTCCGGCAAGTCGACCCTGCTCCGCGTCGCGGCCGGGCTGCTCCCGCCGCAGCAGGGAGCGGTCCGTCTCGACGGGCGGCCCCTGGCGTCGTTCGCCGCGACGACATCGCCCGCACGTGGCGACGGTGCCCCAGCCGCGATCATGCCCGAGGCGTTTACCGGTTGGGACGTGGTCCTGCCGGGCGGACGCCCACACCGGGGTCCTGCGCGGCCCGTCCCGGCGACGAGGCGGTCGCGCGCCGCGCGCTGGAACTCGTCGACGCGGCCCATCTCGGCGGCCGCCGCGTCGGCGAGATGTCGGGCGGCGAGCAGCAGCGCCTCCTACTGGCGCGGGCGCTGGCGCAGGAGCCGGCGATCCTCCTCCTCGACGAGCCGACCACCCACCTCGACCTGCCGCACCAGCTCGCCATCCTCGATCTGATGCTGCGCGTCGCCCGCGAGCAGGATCTGGCCATCCTCGCCGTCTTCCACGATCTCAATCTCGCCTCCGCCTACTGCGACGAGATCCTGCTGATGCGCGACGGGCAGTTGCTCGCGCACGGCGCCCCGGCGGAGACGCTGACGGCGGACACGATCGAGATGACCTACGGGCTCCGCGTCCCGGTGATCCCGCACCCGCGAGCGGGCGCCCGGTGGTGCTCCTGCCCCCGGCGAGAACGACTCGGCAGCGACGGCGACGCGGACGCGGCCTTCCCTGGCAGGCAGGATCTGAAGTGGCCGGCGGCAGACCACGCCACTGAGGAGGCTTGACACGATGACAGACCAGACCGATCCCGCCTTGCCGATCCGCTGAGCGAGGAGACCCGGGCGCGGCAGCGGGCGGCGGAGGAACACCGCCGGCGACCCGACCGGCGAGCGCAGGGGCTCGTCATGGTCCACACCGGCAACGGCAAAGGGAAGACGACCGCCGCGCTCGGCTTCGTCCTCCGCGCCCGGGGTCAGGGGTTGCGGGTGGCGATGTTCCAATTCATCAAAGCGAAGAGCGGCAACTGGGGCGAGTCCCGCGCCGGGCGCAAGCTCGGCATCGAAATCGTCCCCCTCGGCAGCGGGTTCACCTGGACCAGCGACGACCTGGAACGCGACCGCGCCCTGGCCCAAGAGGGATGGCAGCAGTGCCGGGCCGCCATCGAGAGCGGCGAGTACGACGTCGTCATCCTGGACGAGATCACCTACTGCTTTA